>JANCSZ010000001.1:0-835857 GCA_024437665.1 Massilia sp. YIM B04103
AGGCTAACCAAAGTAGAATGGAAAGTCTAGATAATTTTTCTATTTCTCGCATGGCCATTGACGGGCGGGGCGCCGTGTTACTGCATGGCCAGGCGATTTTTCTGGCACCTACTGTGAAACGGTTCGCAAAAATACAGTTCGGGAACCGAAGAATCTGCCAGACCGTGAATTTCGCAGGTAGTAATTCGATAGATTCCATTAGTCAACGGCCGCTACAATTCCGGGTAACAACACTCAGGAGGTAACCATGAAATACCTCGTCATCGCGGCGATTGTCGTTTCGCTTTCCGTTCCGGCGGTTGCTGCCGGTCACCGGACATCATGTGTCAGCTCAAGCCTAAGCCTGTGCACATAAAAAAAGGGCCGCTTGCGCGGCCCTTAAAAAGCGCTCCCTGTGCGCTCCCTTAAAACTCTTCCCATCCATCTTCCGAAACGGTGGCCGCCACTTTTGAAGAGGCTTTGCTGCCGGCCGATAGGTCCGGGCGTTTCAGTTCAGCGCGCGCCGCAGCCGGCTTTGCCTTGGCCGCAGTGGGCTTGAACGCTGCTGCGGCCGGTGCTTTCAATGCGGCCACAGGCGCCTTGTGCACGGCCACGGGCGCGGCCGTCACAGCATTCTGATCGAGGCGGAACACGCTGACCACTTGCGCCAGCTTGCCGGCCTGCTCCTCCAGCGAGGCAGCGGCGGCAGCGGCCTCCTCCACCAGCGCGGCATTCTGCTGGGTCACGGTATCCATCTGGCTGACTGCTGTATTGATCTGGTCGATGCCGCTGCTCTGCTCCTTGGTCGCCATCGTGATTTCAGTCATGATGTCGGTCACGCGCTGCACGCTGGTGACGATCTCGCCCATGGTTTCGCCGGCTTCGGCCACCAGCTTGCTGCCCGCACCCACGGTTTCCACCGATTCGCTGATCAGCTGCTTGATTTCTTTCGCCGCCGCCGCCGAACGCTGCGCCAGATTGCGCACTTCGGAAGCCACCACGGCGAAGCCGCGGCCCTGCTCGCCGGCGCGCGCCGCTTCAACGGCCGCATTCAGCGCCAGGATATTGGTCTGGAAAGCGATGCCGTCGATGACGCTGATGATGTCGACGATCTTGTTGGACGAGGCGTTGATCGATTCCATGGTCTGCACCACGCGCGACACCACTTCGCCGCCCTTCATCGCCACGCCGGAGGCCGACGCCGCCAGCTGATTGGCCTGCGAGGCGTTGTCGGCGTTCTGGCGCACGGTGGAGGTCAGCTCTTCCATCGAGGACGCGGTTTCTTCCAGCGAGCTGGCCTGCTCCTCGGTGCGTGAAGACAGATCCAGATTGCCGGTGGCGATCTGCGAGGAAGCGCAGGCAATCGTATCGGTGCCGGAGCGCACCTGGCCGACGATGCGGATCAGGCTTTCATTCATATCTTTGAGTGCGCCCAGCAGCTGGCCGGTTTCTTCGGTGGTCTGGACTTCGATGCGGCTGGTCAGATCGCCAGACGCCACGGTTTTCGCCACTTCCACCGCCTCGTTGATGGGACGGGTGATCGCCAGCGTGATATACCAGGCGCAGGCCACGGCCACGGCAATCGCCAGCAGGGCTGAAATCACCATCGTGCGCTGCGAGCTGACGGTGGCGTCCTGGCCGGCTTTCACGGCGTCGGCCGCCACATGTTTGTTCAGGTCGAGGATTTTCTTCAGCGTGGTCTCGGCCTTGGTGAACAAGGGACCGGCTGCATCGAACTGGGTGTAGAACTCCGCGAAGAGTTTTTTCTGGCCTTCCTCGTCCTTGTTGGCCGCCAGCGCGCCGATGGTGGTGGCCAGCTTCTGGTCGGCCGCCTTCCAGGCACTCCACTCCTCGCTGAATTGCTTCCACAGCACCGCCTCCTCGGCGGTCTGCGGCAGCGGCTCGTAAGTCTTCAGGCCCGCCTCCGCGCTGGCCCAAGCCTTCTGGCGCAGGGTCAGCACTTCGGAGAAGCGCGCCTGCGACTTGTAGTCGTTTTCCCAGATCGCGGTGCGCAAGGTGGCCAGGGCCACGGCGGTCTGGCCTTCGCTCATCACGAGCAGGCCTTCCACGGAAGGCATGCGCACTTTGCCGATTTCTTCGACCGAGTTGCCGACCTTATTAATGCCGCTGTAACCGCTGATGCCGATGATGCTTAAAGCTACCAGCATAATAGCGACAAGGGTTGCCAGCTTCCATTTGATCATTAAGTTCTTAAACACGGGAGCCTCTTGCAGTAGGGAAGAAATAGTTGTGATAATTGGTGAGTATTGCCACACGGCCAGAATAGGTCTGCGTGCTTTACTGCGTCAATTGTTTTCTGCCTGTTCTGCACAAAGCGTGGCGCAAAGCACTACTCGACAGCAAGAATGCTTGGCAACGCGGAATGATTCCCTGATTTCAGCTATAGTCCGGGAAGAAAGCTTCACCAAAAACCAAGCAAAAAAATGGCCTATCCGATTGAAAACAAGCTGGTGATCGGCATCGCCTCCAGCGCCCTGTTCGACCTGAGCGAATCGCACCGCGTCTACCTGGAAGAAGGCGAAGACGGCTACCGCAGTTATCAGGAAGCGCATGCCGGCACGGTGCTGGCGCGCGGCGTGGCCTTCCCCTTCATTCGCCGCTTCCTCGCCATCAACCGCCACTTCCGCAAGCAGTCGCCGGTAGAGGTGGTGCTTTTATCGCGCAACTCGCCGGAGACCGGCCTGCGCGTCATGCACGCCATCGCCCACTATGGCCTGGATATCTCGCGCGCCGCCTTCCTCACCGGCAGCGCGCCTTACACCTACCTGCCTGCCTTTAATGCTGCACTCTTCCTCAGCGCGAACGAGGACGATGTGCGCAAGGCGCTGGCGGCCGGCCAGCCCGCCGGCCTGGTGCTGCCCGCGCCAAACAGCGAACAGCTTGACGACGCCGGCGACGCCGAATTGCGCATCGCCTTTGACTTCGACGGCGTGCTGGCCGACGACGAATCTGAAAGCGTCTTCAAACGCAATAACGATGTGGCCGAATTCCATGCCCATGAGCGCCGCAACGCGGGCGTGCCGCATCAACCGGGGCCGCTGGCCAATCTGTTCCGCCAGCTGCATGTGATGCAGCGCTTCGAAACACTGCTGGCCCGGCGCCGTCCCGGCTACCGCAAGCTGCTGCGCGTGGCCATCATCACGGCCCGCAACGCGCCTTCGCATGAGCGGGTGGTGACCACGCTGAAGAGCTGGGGCGTCTCGGCGCACGAGACTTTTTTCTTGGGCGGCATGGACAAGGCGCGCGTGCTGGGCATTTTCAAGCCGCATATCTTCTTCGACGACCAGCTCAGCCACCTGCAGGCGCCCGGTCTGAGCACGCCCATGGTGCACGTGCCCTTCGGCATTGCCAATCTGATTACAACGGCGTCCGACGTCCAGCCATAGCTTGGACTATAATGCGTGGTCTGATCGTTTCCCCCCAGCGCTCCAGCACCGCATGTCATTCGACTTAAAAAAATCCCTTCCCAAGCCCGGCAACCGTTTCGTACTGCCTACCCTGTACGGTTCTTCGGATGCCTACGCCCTGGCGCAAGCCGCGCTTGAACTGAAACAGCAAGGCCAGATGCTGGCCGTGATCGTGGCCCAGGCCAGCGACGGCCAGCGCCTGCTGGACGAATTGCCCTGGTTTGGCGGCGCGGAGCTGCGCTGCCACCTGCTGCCCGATTGGGAAACCCTGCCTTACGACGCATTCTCGCCGCACCAGGATCTGGTGTCCGAGCGTCTGGCCACCCTGCATGAAATCCAGAACGGCCAGTGCGATGTGATGATCGTGCCCGCCACCACCGCCCTGGTGCGCATGGCGCCGCCCTCCTTCCTGGCCGCCTATACCTTCTTCTTCAAGCAGGGCGAGGTGCTGGACGAGACGCGTCTGAAATCGCAGCTGACGCTGGCCGGCTACACCCATGTGAACCAGGTCATGTCGCCCGGCGAGTACTCGGTGCGCGGCGGCCTGATCGACCTGTTCCCCATGGGTTCGGCCCTGCCCTACCGCCTCGACCTGTTCGGCGACACCATCGAAACCATCCGCACCTTCGATGCCGATACCCAGCGTTCGCTGTATCCAGTGCGCGAAGTGCGCCTGCTGCCGGGCCGCGAATTCCCGATGGACGAGGCCGCACGCTCCACCTTCCGCAGCCGCTGGCGCGAGACGTTCGAAGGCGATCCTTCGCGTACCGTGATCTACAAGGATATGGGCAGCGGCATCGCCTCGGCCGGCATCGAATACTATCTGCCGCTGTTCTTCGAAGAGACGGCCACGCTGTTCGATTATCTGCCGCAAGGTTCGACCCTGGCCATGGTGGGCGATATCGACGCCGCCATCAAACGCTTCTGGGCCGATACCGAGTCGCGCTACAAATTCCTGAAGGCCGACCGCGAGCGCCCGATCCTGCCGCCGCAGTCCATCTTCCTCGGCGACGAGCAATTCTTTGTCCTGGCCAAGCCGCATGCGCGCCTGGCGCTGAGCCGCGAAGGCAATGGCGAGGCGTCCGAGCTGTCGGCGCCAGTGCCGAATATCGCCGTCAACCGCCATCTGGACGATCCGCTGACCAATCTGCGCGCCTATCTGCTGCAATCGGGTAAGCGCGTGATGATCTGCGCCGAATCGGGCGGCCGGCGCGAAACCCTGCAGCAGTATTTCAGCGAATTCGATCTGGCGCCCGCGCCGGTGGAAGGTTTCGAAGGCTTCCTCGCCAGCGATGCGAAAGTGACGCTGGGCGTAGCCCCGCTGCATGCGGGCTTCGAGCTGGCCGCGCCGCAGGGCCAGTTGGTCTTCATCACCGAAACCGAGCTGTATGCCGGTTCCGGCCGCCGCGTCGGCAAGAAGAAGCAGGAGGCCGTGACCCAGGTCGAGTCCATGGTGCGCGACCTGTCCGAGCTGAAGATCGGCGATCCGGTGGTGCACATCAACCATGGCATCGGCCGCTATATGGGCTTGACCAGCATGGACCTGGGCGAAGGCGAAACCGAATTCCTGCACCTGGAATATGCCAAGGACACCAAGCTGTATGTGCCGGTCTCGCAGCTGCACGTGATCTCGCGCTATTCCGGCGCCTCGCCGGACGACGCGCCGCTGCACACCCTTGGCTCGGGCCAGTGGGAAAAAGCCAAGAAGAAGGCCGCCGACCAGGTGCGCGACACCGCCGCCGAGCTGCTGAATCTTTATGCCCGCCGCGCCGCGCGCCAGGGCCACGCTTTCGAGTACTCGTCCCAGGATTACGAGCGCTTCGCCGACAGCTTCGGCTTCGACGAGACGCCGGACCAGGCGGCCGCCATCATGAACGTCATGAAGGATATGACCTCGGGCAAGCCGATGGACCGCCTGGTGTGCGGCGACGTCGGCTTCGGCAAGACCGAGGTGGCGCTGCGCGCCGCCTTCATCGCCGTCATGGGCGGCAAGCAGGTCGCCATCCTGGCGCCGACCACCCTGCTGGCCGAGCAGCATGCCCAGACTTTCGCCGACCGCTTCGCCGACTGGCCGGTGCGCATCGCCGAAATGTCGCGCTTCCGCACCGGCAAAGAGATCGGGCAAGCCATCAAGGGCATGGCCGACGGCACGCTCGACATCATCATCGGCACTCACAAGCTGCTGTCGGACGATGTGAAGTTCGAGCGCCTGGGCCTGGTCATCATTGACGAGGAACACCGCTTCGGCGTGCGCCAGAAAGAGGCGTTGAAATCGCTGCGCGCCGAAGTCGACGTGCTGACCCTGACCGCGACGCCGATCCCGCGCACCCTGGGCATGGCGCTGGAAGGCCTGCGCGACTTCTCAGTGATCGCCACTGCGCCGCAAAAACGCCTGGCCATCAAGACCTTCGTGCGCGGCGAGAACGACTCCATCATCCGCGAAGCCGTGCTGCGTGAACTCAAGCGCGGCGGCCAGGTCTACTTCCTGCACAACGAGGTGGAAACCATCCAGAACCGCATGGCCGCGCTGACCGAGCTGCTGCCCGAAGCGCGCATCGCTGTGGCCCACGGCCAGATGCACGAGCGCGACCTGGAAAAAGTCATGCGCGACTTCGTGGCGCAGCGCTACAACATCCTGCTGTGCACCACGATTATCGAAACCGGCATCGACGTGCCGACCGCGAACACCATCATCATGCACCGCGCCGACAAGTTCGGCCTGGCCCAGCTGCACCAGCTGCGCGGCCGCGTCGGCCGCTCGCACCACCAGGCTTACGCCTATCTGCTGGTGCATGACGTGCAAAGCCTGAGCAAACAGGCGCAGCGCCGGCTGGAGGCGATCCAGCAAATGGAAGAGCTGGGCAGCGGCTTCTATCTGGCCATGCACGATCTGGAAATCCGCGGCGCCGGCGAAGTATTGGGCGAGAACCAGTCCGGCGAAATGCTCGAAGTGGGCTTCCAGCTGTATACCGATATGCTGAACGAAGCGGTGCGCTCGCTGAAGGCGGGCAAGGAACCCGACCTGGCCGCGCCGCTGGCGTCCACTACCGAAATCAATCTGCACGTGCCGGCCCTGCTGCCGTCCGACTTCTGCGGCGACGTGCATGAGCGCCTGTCGATCTACAAGCGCCTGGCCAACTGCGGCACGCAGGATGCTATCGACGGCCTACAGGAAGAGCTGATCGACCGTTTCGGCAAGCTGCCGGAAGCGGCCAAGGCGCTGGTGGAAACCCACCGCCTGCGCATCGCCGCCAAGACCGTGGGCATCATCAAGATCGACGCCCACAGCGAAGCGGCCAATCTGCAATTCCTGCCCAAGCCGCCGGTCGATCCGATGCGCATCATTGAGCTGATCCAGAAAAACCGCCACATCAAGCTGAATGGACAGGATAAACTGAAGATCACGGCCGCCATGCCGGATCTGGCAGCCCGCGTCACCCAGATTAAAACCGCCATTAAACACCTGACTTCCTGAGAATGAAAGCCGACGATTACACGATGAACCTGGTCCTGCAGGGACTGGGCGACTGCCAGCCGCGCCTGGAACGCATTGCCGCCCTCACCGCGCCGGAACGCGTGGTGCAGCTCTCCGCCAACGCACTGCGCTGCGAAGGCATCAGCTATTCCCCGGCCCTGCGCCAGACCATCGAAGTCGCCGCCCACGCGGCCCAGCTGGACGCCACTTATATGATGGGCATCCACAAGCTGGACGAATTCAAGCTGGTGGCGATGGATATGGATTCCACCCTCATCACCATCGAGTGCATCGACGAAATCGCCGATATGCAGGGCCTGAAGCCGCAAGTGGCCGAAATCACCGAAGCGGCCATGCGCGGCGAGCTGGATTTCTCGGAAAGCCTGAAACGCCGTGTGGCCCTGCTGGAAGGCCTGGAAGCGTCGGCGCTGGAACGCGTGTACGAGGAACGTCTGCGCCTGTCGCCGGGCGCCGAAGACATGCTGAAAGCGGTGCAGGCCGCCGGCCTGAAAACCCTGCTGGTTTCCGGCGGCTTCACGTATTTCACCGAGCGCCTGAAACCGCGCCTGGGCCTGGACTATACCCGCGCCAACGAACTGGAAATTGTCGGCGGCAAGCTGACCGGCCGCGTGCTTGGCGAGATCGTCGACGCCGATGTGAAGAAGCAAACGGTGGAGCATGTGTGCGCCGCCATGGGCATCCGTCCCGACCAGGCCATCGTCATGGGCGACGGCGCCAACGATCTGAAGATGATGGGCGTGGCCGGCATGTCGGTCGCCTTCCGCGCCAAGCCCGTGGTGCGCGAACAGGCCAGCGTGGCGCTCAACTTCGTCGGCCTGGATGGCATCCTGCATCTGCTGGGCTGATACACTATTCTTTTCAATAACGGAATTAAGGTTCCATTTTGACCCAGAACAGCTCCATCGCCGGCATTGTCGCCCTGCCCGAACCGGGACAGGAACGCAGCCGCCAGGCATTGGAGCGCCTGCTGCTGGCCAGCGAAAAACTGCTGGCCGAGAACCGTTTCGAAGATGCCGGCGTGGCCGAGCTGGCGCGCCTGGCCCAGACTTCGGTCGGCACTTTCTACCGCCTGCTGGGCGACAAGGAAACCCTGAGCGGCCTGCTGCTGCAGCGCTTTTTCAGCGATCTGGCCGAACGCATCGAAACGCTGACCGAGCTGCGCCAGTGGCAAGGCCGCAGCCTGGAGGATTTCGTGCGCGCTGCCGTGGCGCTGTTTGTGTCGATCCACCGTGGACGCCAGGGCGTGCTGCGCGCGCTGATCACGCGCTCTTCGCGCGACTTGCAATTCCGCGACCGCGTCCACCGCGTCAACCAGTTGATCTCGCAGCGCACCATTGCCGTCCTGGCCAGCAAGTCGTCGGAGATCCGCCATCCCGATCCGGCGCAAGCCATGATGGTGCTGCCGCCCGTGCTGCTGGGCATACTCAATCACCACACCCTGACCGGCTCCCTCGCCTTCCTTTCCGATGCGTCCCTGGAAAATGAGCTGACGCGCATCGCCATGAATTATTTGCAATAACAACTTGAAATCGGAATTCTGATTCCGTATTATGTCTTCCAGAGCGAGGGCGAACGACCCGCGCCGCAACCACCCGCGAGGAGATGGAATGCGTACACTGGAGACAGGCCGCGGCCTGCATTGTCTGGACATCGGCCAGGGCGAAGCGGTGCTGCTGCTGCATGGCCTGGGTTCCTGCGGCCATGACTGGGAACCGCAGATTCAAACGCTGGCCCTGCATTACCGCATCATCGCGCCCGATCTGCGCGGCCATGGCCTGAGTCCCGCACCGCATGACGGCAAGCCATGGCGCATGGCCGACCTGGCGCAGGACGTGGCCGAGCTTTTGAGCGCACTGGAGCTGGACAGCGTGCATATCATCGGCTTCTCGCTGGGCGGCATGGTGGCGCTGGAGCTGGCGCAAATGCAGCGCGCCACCCTGCCCCGCATCGCATCGCTGTGCCTGATCAACGCCCTGCCGCTGGACGCGGCGCGCCCGCCCTCCCTGGTGTTCACCTACTGGCTGCGGCGCGCCATCATCGCGCTGTTCGGGCTTGGCGCGGTGGGCCGCATGGTGGCCGGCAAGATATTCCCCCGTCCCGACCAGGAGCGTCTGCGCAACAGCTTCATCACCCAGATGCAGCAGATGTCCAAGTCCGCCTATCTCGCCGCGCTGGACGCCATCTATCACTGGCATTGGCGGCCGCGCGCCGATGCGCTCTCCCTGCCCGTCCTGATCCTCGCCGCCGATCAGGATTACACCCCGGTCGAAGCCAAGCGCGCCTTTGCCGCGCAACTGCCCGACTGCCGTCTCGAAGTCATTGCCGATTCCCGCCATGGCACGCCGCTCGACCAAGCGTCCAAGGTGAACGCCTTGCTGTTGTCCTTCCTGCGTCAAAACATAACCAGTACGGAGACAAGATGAGACTCAAGCCCCTGGCATTCGCCATCGCATGCTGCTGTGCCCAGGCCATGGCGGCCGATCCCGCGCCCGGCGGCGAAGATGCGCCGGTTGCGGAAAAGACCGGCAAGGACGGGCCAATCGAGTCCGTCACGATTTCCGCGCGCCGCCGCGAAGAACGCTTGCAGGACGTGCCGGTGGCCGTCACGGCCTTCTCGGCCAAGGCGCTGGAAAACCAGAACATCCAGAACCTGGGCGACCTGCAGACCCGCGTTCCCAACCTCACCGTCTATGCCTCGCGCGGCACCAACAGCACGCTGACCGCCTTTATCCGCGGCGTGGGCCAGGCCGACCCGCTGTGGGGAGTCGATCCCGGCGTCGGCATCTACTTCGACGACGTGTATATGGCGCGGCCGCAAGGCGCCCTGCTCGATGTCTTCGACGTGCAGCGGGTGGAAGTGCTGCGCGGCCCGCAAGGCACGCTGTACGGCAAGAACACCATCGGCGGCGCGATCAAATACGTTTCTCGTCCGCTGAGCAAGGAAAACGGCGGCAGCGCCGAAGTCGCCGTCGGCAATTACGACCAGCGCAATGTCAAAGGCGCCCTGAACCTGGCCAGCGCCAGCGGCGAACTGCGCGCCCGCATCGCCGTGGCCGCGCTGCGGCGCGAGGGCTTTGGCCGCAATACCTTCAATGGCGAACCGGCCAGCGACCAGGACACCGATGCCGCCCGCCTCTCCTTCGGCTACTTCCCGGCCGGCCTGCCGTTCACCATTGTGGCCAGCGCCGATGCCGCCAACGACAACTCGCATATGCGCGGCTTCCAGCGCATGGGCGTCAGCGCCTACGACCCGCTCAAGCGCCCTCCGAGCACCGACCGCTACGACTTCGCCAGCGCCATGCCCAGCCAGAACCGCACGCGCAACCGCGGCGCGGCGCTGACGGCCACTTATTTCGCCAGCGCCGACTGGACGCTGAAAGCCATCGGCGCCAAACGCCGCTCCTCGTCCGGCCAGACCATCGACTTCGACGGCCTCTCGCTGTCGATCGGCGATGTCTCCGGCGATGCCCACGACCGGCAAAAGACCCTGGAGCTGCAGGCGCTATACGCCGCCAGCGGCGGCATGTCCGGCGTGATTGGCGCCTACTACTTCGATGGCGACGCCGGTGGCCGCATCTTCAACAACTTCCTCGGCCGCCAGTTCACCGGCAGCGACAGCACCGTCTACACCAAGAGCACAGCCCTGTATGCCGACTGGACCCTGCCGCTGGCCGAACGCTGGGAACTGAATGCCGGCCTGCGCCACACGCGCGAGAAGAAACGTGCCGTGGTGCTGAACCGCGCCTTTGCCGACGCAGCCTTCCTGCGTCCCGCGATGACGCTGGCGAACTTCGACAAGGAACTGAGCGTCAGCAATACCGCGCCCAAGGTGACGCTACGCTACCAGGCGCTGGACAGCACCAATCTGTACGCCAGCGCCTCGCGCGGCTTCAAGTCCGGCGGCTACAATATCCGCGCCAACAATGTGGCCGTGCCCGAGTCTTCGCGCCCCTACCGCGACGAGAAGCTCGACTCGCTGGAATTCGGCGCCAAGTATGCGCGGGCCGACGGCAGCTTCGATGTCAACGCCGCGCTCTTCCTCAACAAATACAAGGATATGCAGCTCTCCGTCTTCACCAGCTATGTGCAGGCGGACGGCACGCCCTCCTTCTATGGCGACTTCACCAATGCCGGCAAGGCCAAGGTCAAAGGCGCGGAGCTGGAATTCGTGTGGCGTCCCAATCGCCAATGGAATGTCAGCGGCTTCGCCGCCTGGCTGCACGCGCGTTACGACGAGTACCTGAGCGGCGGACGCAATATCGCCTCGGAACAGAAGTTCAGCAGCACCCCGCGCGGCCAGTATGGATTGAATCTCGAGCGCGTCGACCAGAACGTGATGGGCGGCACGCTGCGCACCATGCTCGGCTACAGCTACCGCAGCAAGGTCTATCCCACCACCGACTTGAGCGAAACGCTCGCCCAGCCAGGCTACGGCCTATGGAGCGCCGGCGTCGTGTGGGAAGCCTCGCGCCAATGGACCTTCAGCCTGCACGGCGCCAACCTGGCCGACAAACACTACCGCACCGACGGCTACAACATCCCCGCCCTCTACATCCTCGACGGCTTCTACGGCCCCCCGCGCCAAATCACCGCCCGCGCCGCCTACCGCTTCTAAGCCCTCCCAGGCTCCTGCAGCGCAAATCTGCCAGCCGAGTCCGTGTCCGATTTTGGGGCCAGACCCCAAAATCGGACACGGACTCGGCTGTTCTTCGAGCTTGAGCCCGGTCAGGGCTGGCTGCCCAGCTGCACCGCGCCTTCGTCGGCCAGGCGCTGGATTGCCGCTGCATCCAGCCCGAGGCCGGCCAGGACTTCGGCGGTGTGCTGCCCCAGCGTTGGACCTTGCCAGCGCACTGCGCCCGGCGTGTCCGACAGCTTGGGGACGATGCCGGGCATCTTGACCTGCACGCCATCCGGTAAGGTCGCTTGCAGGATCATCTCACGCGCCTGGTAGTGCGGGTCGGCTACGATGTCGGCCACCGAGTAGATGCGGCCCGCCGGCACCTCGGCCGCTTCCAGCGCGGCCAGCACGGCGTCAATCCCGTTGGCTGACGTCCAGCCGGCAATGGCGGCATCGATCAGGGCCGATTGGGCGGCGCGGCCATCGTTGCGGGCGAATTGCGGGTCGTCACCAAGGTCGGGGCGGCCAATCACCTGCATCAGACGCTTGAAAATCGGATCGCTGTTCCCGGCGATGACCACGTAGGCGCCATCGCGCGTCGGGTAAGTATTGGACGGCGCAATGCCGGGCAGCGCGCCGCCGCTGCGTTCGCGCACATAGCCCAGCAGATCGTATTCCGGCACCAGGCTTTCCATCAGATTGAACACGCTTTCGACCAGCGAGACATCGACCACCTGTCCTTCGCCCTGCCCCATCTTCACGCGCAACACCGACATCAGCGCGCCGATCACCGCGTGCAGGGAAGCCAGCGAATCACCCAGGCTGACGCCGACCCGTGCCGGCACGCCGCCCGCCTCGCCCGTTGTGTAGCGGATGCCGCCCATGGCCTCGCCGATGGCGCCAAAGCCGGGACGGTCCTTATACGGCCCGCTCTGGCCATAGCCGGAAATGCGCACCATGGTCAGCTTTGGATTCAGCGCATGCAGCACATCCCAGCCCAGCCCCAGCTTTTCCAACGCACCCGGCTTCAGGTTCTCGATCAGCAGATCGGCATCGGCCAGCAGGCGCTTGGCGATATCGATGGCGGCCGGCGACTTCAGATTCAGCGACACCGATTTCTTATTGCGCGACTGCAGATACCACCATAGCGACGTCCCCTTATGCAGCTTGCGCCATTTGCGGATGGGATCACCCTCGCCCGGCGCCTCGATCTTGATGACCTCCGCGCCGAACTCCGCCAGCAGGCGCGCCGCGAACGGCGCCGCGATCAGCGCCCCGATTTCCACCACTTTGATGCCCTTCAACGGTCCACTCATGCCGCGGCTCTCCATTCAACGACCTACCAGCATAGCAGCAGTCCAGGGATGGCACAGAAATCATGCTAAAGTCATACATATAATTTTCTTATAAGGAGACACGAAGATGAAATATCGTGGAAGCTGCCACTGCGGCCATGTGGCCTTTGAAGTGGAAGGCGACATCGGCACCGCCCTCGCCTGCAACTGTTCCATGTGCCAGCGCAAAGGTTCGCTGCTATGGTTCACGCCTTACGAGAAGCTGCATCTGCTCACGCCGGAAGAAAATGCGCAGACCTATGAATTCAACAAGCATGTGATCAAACACCGCTTCTGCCCGAAATGCGGCATTCATCCCTACGCCAAAGGCGTGGACCCGCAGGGCAATACCGTGGCCGCCATCAATGTGCGCTGCCTGGAAGATATCGATCTGACGACGATCCCCGTCCACAATTACGACGGCCGCAAGATTTAGGAAGGAGACTGTATGGCGCAAGAACTGGTTTTCGATGAACGCACCGATGCCCAGAAGACCTGGGTTCGATGGCTCTACCTGCTGCACGCAGCCAGCTTTGTTTTCTCGCTGGGCGCGTTTTCCTTCATCCCGCTGATTCTCAACTATGTGAAGCGCGACGAAACCGCCGGCACTTTCCTGTACAGCCATCACGGCTGGCAAATCCGCTCCTTCTGGTGGTATCTGGTGTGGATGGCGGTCGGCTTTGCGCTTTTCCTGACCATCATCGGCATTCCGTTCGCGTGGCTGATCTGGTGCGGCGCCTGGCTGTGGAAGGCATACCGCCTGATCCGCGGCTTTGTGGCGCTCGGCAATAACGAGCCTGTTTGATTAATATTTGACCGTATTATCTGGAAGGCGGCGACCACAGCCGCCCATCAGTCAAGATGCATGCTGTGCATATATTGCCCAACAGCGCTTTGGCCTGTTGGGCAACGCTACCAAGGTCGCGATTTACGACAACCAAGTCATTCGCAGCCCCGCTGGCATCAATCTGTAGCATATCGGTGTGAATATCACGTCTCGCTTCGCTGCGTATGAGTGAAATGATCGATGACACCGATTATCAAGGCCCGTCCAAGCGACTTGAGAGCAACAATTCGAACGTGATGCGCATACGGTGATCCGTTCCCGGCATCACAAAACATTCAAGAAAATTTGACTGTTCGCTTCATGGAAAAACTGGAGTAAACCAAGGCCAGGGGGCAATCTTACTTCCATGTTGCTAAATGCATGCCAAGTATGTCTAAGGCCCATTATTACGGGCTCACCAGGAATATGCAGGTGCCTCACCATATCTGGATTGTCATAAAAATCCACGACAAGCCGGCACACACAAATTACATTCAAAGTGCAGAAAGGAACTACTTAGCTGGTTTTTTCTTTTAACCGCCCTGTCGCTCTCATTTCTCAGCCTTGATTCTTTTTAACTGATCGCAGTTTACATTGAAGATTCGAAAGTTGATGAAGTCATTGCACGCCCAAATCAGAGTGGTCATAATTAACAAAAAAATAGTTGCATACTACTTTCTCAAAAAAACATTTCTTGACAAATAAATATAAATTGTGAAAAAATGTAATTTTATTAAATACAATAAGATGAAAAAATATGCTTTCACCCTGCTTTTAGCGCTCATGGCTGTCAACATTCACTGCCAAGCCATTGAGAAAAAAGAAGAAGCCCTAAAAACAAAGCAAATAAGCCTAAAAGAAAAAGGGGGATTATTAAGAAATGATATAAAGCTAGAGGCGAAGCGCGTAGAAAATCTTCCGATGTCTGAAGTTTCTAAGGTAATGAGAAGAATTTTTCTAAAACATATTCCAATTGATATCGATTTCGATAGCGCAGAACAGGTTTTGCGCAATGCAGGATTTGCAATCAGCTTAATGGGGAAGCAACTCAACGTATCGAAAAAAGAAGATGCTGTTTACCTAAGTGCTACTTTATTCAAAATTACAGAAAGTGGCTTTATATTAAAAGCACCGCTTAACTTATATGCTCAACTCTATCCTAAACAAGAAGGAGTATTTAACAGTATGAGTAGAATTGAGATTTTTGTAGACTCCCCACTCCCTTAAAATATTAAATTCAACAAATACTTTTAGAAAATATAATATTATTTTCCGATTATGAAGAAAATTTCCTCATTTACAGCGACGGCAATAATATACAAGAAATTCTGAAGTTGCAATTTCACACATTCTTATTATTAATATTTTTTATCTCTCAACATGAAAAAACAAAAAAAAATTCTACTTTTTTTTCTTACCGCAACATTTCTATTTGCCAACGCTAAAGATATTGACAATACTTTAAATGCTCAAACAGAAAAAATTGCGATAAAAAAAGGGGAAATACTGAGCAAGGAACTTGAACTTGGTGCGTTAAAGGCCGTCAACCTCCCTATGCCAGAAGCATCGATTTTAATTAAAAATATAATTTCAAAGAATGTCTACTTAGGCTTGAAAATTAACGACGGAATCAAAATTCTACGGGAAGCAAATTTTAACGTCAAACCAATTTATGAAAAAATTGGCGACGAAAAACATAGCAACCCCTCATATATTTTTGCAATAAAAAAAATTGGAGAAAGCGGCTCAATATTTAAGGTTTCATTAAATGCATATGTTAAGCTTTATACAAAGAAAGATGGAGTAAATGAAGTGATTTCCAGGGTTGAGGCTTTTGCAGACTCTCCCTTACCCTAATAGGAGCACTATGAGTGAAAGTATAAAAGTTGCATTTATCAAAGTCAATCAATTGGCAGGGAAAGATTTCTATCACGGGACTTTGGTTTACACCAACAACCAGGGGCAACGCTATTTCATGGGAGGCGATGTTGGAAACAGCGCCTTAACTTCGGAAGAAAGGGCTAAACCATTAAATGTTATAAAGGGAGAGCTTGCACTTTTAGGCGTAGGTTCATCTCCTTACGGCAACCTTGTAACAGTACAAGGCTCCACAAATGATTCAAGCTTGGCCGCATATAAGGAAAAATGGTTAGACTCTGCTGTAGGGGAAATTACTTTAGCTTCCGCCGTAGACCTAAAATCGCAATGGACAAAGGCATCTGTCGCAATGGTTGATATCCAAAACACACATATGCCCTATGCGCCAACAGACATGAATTCAAATTCAGCTTGGTGCACTGCTGCTCGCGCCGCTGATATTCTTCCCAGCTGGTACTTGCCGAGCAACCTCGACTTTAGTGGATCATATTGGACTCCCGGGTGTGAGACAACAATAAAAACCACATATACTTCGTGGAACTTAATGCTTCTTACTGTCGGCAGCGACGAAAAAGGGAATCAAACAGTTACTTCTACCTCGAAGAATGCTGATAACTCTACGGCGCACTCCACAACAATTTCGAGCTCTTATGAGGAATTATCGTACAAGAATAGTAACGGAAGAGATATTTACCTAACTTCTGGCAGCGGCAATGAAATTCATGATGACAATGCCACGATTCTTGCAACAAAAGATAGCCAGGTAAGTATTTTTGGGGAATACAATATCATCACAGCTAATTATGGGGCAAATACCTCTATTTATGGCACTAGCAATGACATATATGCAACATTCAATAATGACATAAATTTCCAGGGGAACCATAATTTCGTGGATGCCGCTCAATATACGGATATAGTCGGAAACGGTTCAAACAACATAATTTCAACCTTGGAAGGGTCAGACACCTTAAGGTTAAATGAGCAAGTGCATTGGGATCCCCCCGCCAATGGAAGGCTTTTTGACATTCATAGCAATTCAGTAAGCGGCGCATCATATGCATTAGACTCACCCAATATGCCAAAAGGTTATGATAGCCCATCGGAGCCTCAACCTTGGCTTGTTGCCAATCCATCAGATGAGCTAAAACTCAATAGCCTGGTGAAAATTATTGGCTCGTCAGAAGAACATCTGACCTACTCCGATATATATTTGCGATAGAAAATATCGACCGCGCCGTAGGGGTACGTCAAGAGGGATCTGGAATAGACAACAGCCCCGTCATTTATTTGACGGGGCTGTTACTTACAGAGCTCGCAGGAAGGCCACCAGATCGGCCTTCTCCTTCTCATCCAGCTTCGTCTCCAGCACGAGGTTGAAGAACTCCACCGTATCCTCCAGCGTCAACAGGCGGCCGTCATGCAGGTATGGCGGCGACTCCTTGATGCCGCGTAACGGGAAGGTCTTGATCGGACCGTCGCCCACCATGGTGTGGCCGGCAATCGTGCGCGGCTTGTAGAAGCGCTCCGTTTTCAGGTTGTGCATCAGATTGTCGGTATAGAACGGCAGCGCGTGGCAGCTCACGCATTGGCCCTTGCCGTGGAAGACGGTTTGGCCGCGCAACTCGGCCGCCGTCGCCTTCTTCGGATCGAGCTTGCCGAACACGTCCAGCTTGGGCGCGGGCGGGAAATCGAGCAGGGATTGGAACTCGCTCATGAAATGCACCTGGCTGCCGCGCTCCAGAATATTCACGCCCTTCTTGGTGGCGATCACCGGATCGCCGTCGAAATAGGCGGCGCGCTGTTCGAACTCGGTGAAGTCTTCGATGGTTTTCAGGCCGCGCTGTGAGCCGAACAGGCGCTGGATATTCACGCCGCGCAAAGTCGGCGTCTCGATGCGGTGGCGGAAAGGCTGGGGACGGATGTCGCCGACCAGGTGCGTCGAGCCGTTGGTATGTCCGTTCGCATGGCAATCGAAACAGGCCACACCCCGACTGGACTTGGTCGAACGCCGGTCCTCGGTCTGGTTGAACTGCTGCTGCGGGAACGGCGTGAGCAGCAGGCGCAGGCCTTCCAGTTGCTTGGGATTCAGCGTGCCGTTGAAGATATCGTAGAAGTTATCGATGGTCAGCTGCTTGCCCTTCGACACATCACCCAGATCCGGCCGCGTGGTCAGGAAGATCGGCGCCGGGAACTCGGGCAGGAAGTGGTCCGGCAGATCGAATTCCAGATCGAAGCGGTTCAGATCGCGCCCTTCCTGCTTGAGGATTTCGTCGATATGGAACTGCGGGAAAAGCATGCCGCCTTCCGGATGATTCGGATGCGGCAGCGGCAGGAAGCCGGTCGGGAACAGGTCGCGGTTGCGGACCTCGTCGGGACTGAGCGCCGCCAGCTCGGCCCAGCTGGTGCCGCGCGGCAGCTTGACGCGCACGCCCTCCTGCACCGGCTTGCCGCGGAACATGGTCACACCGGGCGCGGATTTATTGGACAGGTCATAGCGCCCCGCCAGCAGCTCGGCCTGGCGCCGCATCAGCCCCGCCTTGGCGGCCTTCATGCGCTGGTAAGTGGTATTGAAATCTTCCTTGGCCACCACCGGCATATAGCTCGATGGCGGCGGCTGGCCCTTGTCCTGGGTATGCACCAGGCCTGGAAGGATGGCGATTGCGACGGCGACACTGATGCCTACAGCGGTCTTGCGGGTCTTCTTCATGGAAACCTCCGCGCGCTACTGATGAGTTATCAATCTTGTCAATATGCCCAACCGCCATTAAAGCATAGAGTTCAGCTAGATCAACAACTGCACGCGATTGGTTTGCGCAATCGCAAAAATAGCGTGCGGCTATGGCATTATCAAGTATCCAAATACAGACGCTATCAAGAAAATAGCCAAATTCCGCTGCCGGGATTCGCTAAAACTCAGATCCATGCCAAAACCATTGAACCTCGCACTCGCCGCAGCTATCTTGACGACAACTTCGCTTCCGGCCGCCGCCGAAAAAGCCGGATTGGAAGTCAAGCAAATCCACTGTGACTGATCGGGCTTATACCATCGTACCCATGGCCTGCTCAATATCGGCGATCAGATCGTCCGGGTCTTCCAGGCCGATATTGAAGCGCACCAGCGTGCCCACTTCCTTCCACTGGCTGCGCATGGCCTGGATGCGATACGGCACGCACAGGCTGTTGGCGCCGCCCCAGCTATAGCCGATCTTGAACAGCTTGAGCGAATCGACGAAGCGGTCGGTTTGCGCCTCGCTGAAGCGGGCGTCGAACAGCACCGAGAACAGGCCGCCCGCACCGCTAAAGTCGCGCTTCCAGATATCGTGGCCGGGACAATCGTCAAAAGCCGGATGCAGCATCTTGTGGATTTCGGGACGCGCCGCCAGCCAGCCAGCCACCTTGCGCGCTGCCGCGTCGTGCGCGTCGAAACGCAGTTTCATTGTGGGCAGGCCGCGCAGCACCAGATAGGCATCGTCCGCACCCACGCCTAAGCCCAGGCGCATATGGGCGGTGCTCAGACGTTCGTGCAGGCCGTCGTCGCGCGTGATCAGGGCGCCCATCAGCACATCGGAACCGCCGGACTGGTACTTGGTCAGCGCCTGCATGATGATGTCCACGCCCAGATCGAAGCCGCGCAGTGCAAGGCCGGCCGACCAGGTATTGTCCAGCGCGACCACCACGCCTCGCGCATGCGCGGCGGCGCAGATGGCGCGCAGGTCGGGCACTTCCATCGTCACCGAGCCGGGCGCTTCGGTCCAGATCAGCTTTGTGTTGGGCTGGATCAGCTGGGCGATGCCGGCGCCGATCATCGGATCGTAGTAGCGCGCGCCGATGCCGAAGTCGCGTGCCAGCCAGCGTCCCAGCTCCCGGTTAGGGTTGTATACATTGTCCGGCAACAGCACATCGTCGCCCGATTTCAGCAGCGCGAAATCGACCATCGAGATCGCCGACAAGCCGCTCGGCGCCAGCAGGCAATGCTTGCCGCCCTCGATTTCGGCCAGGCGCGCTTCCAGCGTGAAGGTGGTGGGCGTGCCGTGCAGGCCGTAGGTATAGGCGCTCTTCTCTTTCCAGTCGCCCGAGCGCATGGCCGCCACGTCCTTGAACAGCACAGTCGAAGCGTGGTGGATGGCGCTGGGGAAGGCGGCGAATCCTTCCGGGGCCGTGTAGTCGGTGTGGATCAGGGCAGTTTGCAGGGACTTGGTCTTGTTCATGGTGCGCGGAAAAGAAAAAGGCGGACCGGCCATATGCCGATCCGCCTTTCATTGTACTGTCTGCGGGTGGAGAAGCGCTGCTTAAGCTTCGCCCCACAGATCGTGGGCGTCGGCCTTGGTGATTTCCACATCGTAGAACTGGCCCACGGCCAGCTTCTTATGCGGCTCGTAAGGCTTCTTCACATAGACCACGCCGTCGATCTCCGGCGCATCGGCGGCGGAACGGCCGATCGCGCCGCTCGGGGTCAGCTCGTCGATCAGCACCTTGACGGTCTTGCCGACTTTGGCCTGCAGGCGCTTGCGCGAGATTTCTTCCTGCAGCAGCATGACGCGGCCGCGGCGCTCTTCGCGCACTTCTTCCGGCACCGGATTTTCCAGCTCGTTGGCGGTTGCGCCTTCGACCGGCGAATAGGCGAAGCAGCCCAGGCGGTCGATCTGCGCTTCCTTCAGGAAGTCCAGCAGGTATTCGAATTCCGCCTCGGTCTCGCCAGGGAAGCCGGCGATGAAGGTGGAGCGGATCACCAAATCCGGATTCATCGCGCGCCAGGCCTGGATGCGCTCCAGGTTCTTCTCACCGGAGGCGGGACGCTTCATGCGCTTCAGCACATCGGGGTGGGCGTGCTGCAGCGGCACGTCGAGGTAAGGCAGGATATGGCCGCCGCTCATCATCGGAATGATTTCGTTCACGTGTGGATACGGATACACATAGTGCAGACGCACCCAGGCGCCATACTGCTTGGCCAGCTGGCCCAGGGCTTCGGTCAGCTGGGTCATATGGGTTTTCACCGGACGACCGTTCCAGAAACCGGAGCGGAATTTCACGTCGACGCCATAGGCCGAAGTATCCTGCGAAATCACCAGCAGCTCTTTCACGCCGGCCTTGAACAGGTTCTCCGCCTCCAGCATCAGTTCCGCGATCGGGCGCGACACCAGATCGCCGCGCATCGAGGGAATGATGCAGAAGGAGCAGCGGTGGTTGCAGCCTTCCGAGATTTTCAGATAGGCGTAATGCTTGGGCGTCAGCTTGATGCCTTGTGGCGGCAGCAGATCGATGAACGGCTCGTGCGGCTTGGGCAGATGGGTGTGCACCTCGGCCATCACCTCGCCCACCGCGTGCGGGCCGGTCACGGCCAGCACCTTCGGATGGACCTTCTGGATCAGGTCTTTGCCATCGGCATCCTTCTTCGCGCCCAGACAGCCGGTCACGATGACCTTGCCGTTTTCCGCCAGCGCCTCGCCGATCGCATCCAGCGACTCCTGCACCGCGGCGTCAATAAAGCCGCAGGTATTCACGATCACCAGGTCGGCGCCGTCGTAGGACTTGGCGGTTTCATAGCCTTCAGCGCGCAGCTGGGTCAGGATCTGCTCCGAGTCAACCAGCGCCTTGGGACAGCCGAGAGAAACGAAACCGACTTTTGGCGCGGCGCCAGCAGATGCTGCCTCGGTACCGGCCTTGGGAATACGGGAAATGGAGTGCATGGCAAATTGCAAAGAAAATTCGAGCGAATCGGCGATTATACCAGAATGGCGCCATCAAAAATCCGCTCTTCTACAGCTGACCTCGTGTCCACCTTGGTGCCTGACACCAATCGGACACGAGGTCAGCTGTAAGCGGGGAAGCGGGGAAGCGGCTTCAACAAATTCTCGCATCCAAAGCCGAGCCTGTGTCCGATTGGGGTCTGACCCCAAGGTGGACACGGACTGGGCTGCGGGGATTATTTTTTGTCGGTGGGGGGGGCGGCGAAGGGGAAGGCGGCGCCGAACAGGGTCTTGCTCTGGTTTTGCATCTGCTCTTGCATCTGCACGAACAGGCTCTTGCTCTGGTCGATGTAGTTGTTCATCATGCCTTGCATGATCGGCGCTTGCACGTTCATGAACTGGGTCCACATTTCGGGACTGAAGGGCTTGCCGTCGAAGTTGGCGGCGCCGGCCGTGAACTTGCGCTGGATTTCGGAGAAGGCCTGGATATTCTTTTCCAGATACGACCCCATCATGCCCTGCATGGCGTGACCGTAGTAGCGGATGATCTGGGCCAGCACGTCGGTCGAGAACATCGGCACGCCGCTGGCTTCTTCTTCCAGAATGATTTGCAGCAGAATGCTGCGCGTCAGGTCTTCATTGGTCTTGGCGTCGACCACGGTGAAGTCTTCGTTATCGAGCACCAATTGCTTGACGTCGGTCAAAGTGATGTACGAACTGGTCTGCGTGTCGTAAAGACGGCGGTTAGGGTATTTCTTGATCAAGCGTTCAGCACTTTTCTTTGCACTACTCATCACAAGTCCACTTATTGCGCCGCGGCGCGTACTTTGTTAATCCGAAAAAAAAGCGAACAGAGGTTCGCTTTTCACAAGCCTGCGACCCTATTATAGAGTGAAAAAATCGCGGCGGGCAGTTCACGTTATAAGTTTTGCGCGAATATTGATGTTTATTGCAACGCAACTCTAATAATTGTATTGCAATAACATGTGTATCCGTACAGCACTGCCGCCGCGTTTCGCTTATTCGGCCTTGGCCTTGACGTAACGTCCCGGCGCAGCTTCGATGGGCTTGTATTTGGTATTACCCAGTTTGCTGCGCGCTTTCACGCTCTTGCCGCCGTGCTCGGCCAGGAAAGCCGCCCACTCCGGCCACCAGCTGCCCGCCTGTTCGGTGGCGCCGGCGAACCAGCTGTCGGCATCCTGCCCAAGCTTGCCGTCATTGGTCCAGTAGCTGCGCTTCTTCTTGGCCGCCGGATTGATCACGCCGGCAATATGGCCGGAGGCGCCCAGGATGAAGCGGTTGGCTTCGGGCTTGTCCGGATTCAGCAGCGGCACCGAGCCATAGGCCGATTGCCAAGGCACGATATGGTCTTCGCGCGAGCCGTAAATGAAGGCGGGCGCGTCGATATTGGCGAAGTCGATCTTTTCGCCGGCCACGCTGAGCTTGTCCGCCACCTTCAGATTATTTTCCAGATAGGTATTGCGCAGATACCAGCAGAACATCGGCCCCGGCAGATTGGTCGAGTCGGAATTCCAGTACAGCAGGTCGAACGGCGGCGGCTCATTACCTTTCAGATAATTCGACTGCACATAATTCCATACCAGGTCGTTTGGACGCAGGCTGGAGAAGGTGCTGGCCAGGTCGCGTCCCGGCATCAGCCCGCCTTCGCGCAGGGTTTGCTCGCGCAGCTGCACCTGCGCCTCGTCAACGAACACGTTCAGGATGCCGGTGTCGCTGAAATCGAGGAAGGTGGTCAGCAGGGTCAGGCTGGCGGCCGGATGTTCGCCGCGCGCGGCCAGCACGGCCAGCGAGGTCGACAGCAAAGTGCCGCCGACGCAGAAGCCCAGCATATTCAATTGGTCCTGCTTGCTGATTTCGCTGGCAACGGCAATGGCGCGCAAGACGCCCTGCTCCACATAATCGTCCCAGCTGGTTTTCGCCAGGCTGCGGTCGGGATTGCGCCAGGAAACGAGGAAGACGGTATTGCCCTGCTCCACCGCATAGCGCACCAGGGAGTTTTCCGGCTGCAAGTCGAGAATATAGTATTTGTTGATGCAGGGCGGCACCATCAGCAGCGGGCGCTCATGCACCTCGGCCGTCAGCGGCGCATATTGCAGCAACTGGAACAGCTCGTTTTCAAAAACCACCTGGCCTTCGGTATTGGCCAGATTGCGGCCCACTTCAAAGGCTTTTTCGTCCGACAGCGAAATATGGCCTTTCTGGATATCGCCCAGCATATTCGCCAAGCCTTTGGCCAGGCTTTCGCCCTTGGTCTGGATCAGTTTTTCCTGCGCTTCGGGATTGGTCGCCAGGAAATTGGCGGGCGACATGGCATCCACGATCTGCTGCACGGTAAAGCGGATTTTCTGCTTTTGATGGGAAGTCGTTTCCAGGGCGTCGGCCATGGCGCTCAGGAATTTCGCGTTCAGCAGGTATGATGCGGCGTGGAAGGCGGAAACCGGATTGCCCAGCCAGGCAGGCGAGGAAAAGCGGCGGTCATTCACGGCAGGCGCTTTGCCTGCCAAAAACTCCTGCCACAGGAGGCCGAATTCCGCCATGTAGTCGGTTTTCAACTGGTCCATCACGTCGGGCCGGATCACGGCGCCGGCGTCGCGCAGCATGGCGGCGCCCGGAATGGCTTCCATTTCCGGCATCATCTTGAACCAGGATTGCCATTGATTGGGATCTCTGAATTGCGCTAACCAGTCGGTGGCAATAGCTTGCGGATCGGGCACATTCATGTTTAAGTCCATTAAAAATAAGTTTTCAACCTAGTTTTTTCACTCTTAACCAAGACTGCTTTATGCTGATTGTTGCTGCTGCGTGGATCTATGTCGTGCTGTTGATGGCGTTTACCGAGCCATCCATCGTCGCCGGCATTATGACCTTTACATTGTATTGCGTGTTGCCATTAGGGATATTATTTTACTTAACAGGCGGGAAGCGCCGCAAACTGCGCCGCGCGGCCGCCGCCCAAGCTGAAGCCGAACGGGCGAAGTCCGCGCCCAAGAGCGAAGACTAAGCCCGCTGCCGGCTTCATTTGATCCAGATCAGACTCGCCTGGCGGCCGGTAATCCCGTCGCGCCGGTAGGAATAGAAGAGAGATGGGTCGGACACGGTGCATTGCCGGCCACCGCTGACCTGTTCCACGCCCACCCGGCGCAGCACGCTGCGCGCCAGGGCGTAGATATCGGCCAGAAACTTGCCGGGCTGTCCCGGCACCAGACGGAAAGCAGCTTCCACTTCGCGCCGGCTCGCCTCATCCCCTGCTCCATCCAGGAAAGCCTCGCGCACTTCGGCCCCGACTTCAAAACGGTCCGGGCCAATGGCCGGCCCCAGCCAGGCCATTACTTCGCCAGCGCCTGCCGCGCGCATGGTCTTCACCGTTTCCTGCAAGACGCCGCCGGCCAGGCTGCGCCAGCCCGCATGGGCCGCGCCGACCACCGTGCCGCGCATATCGCAGAACAGCACCGGCAGGCAGTCCGCCGTCAGGATAGCGCACACCGTGCCCGCCTGGCGCGCGACACTGGCGTCAGCCTCGGGCACGGTTTGGCCGGTTTCGGCAGCTGCATCAGCCAACGGGGCTTGCGCCGCCACGGCATCCGCATCGGCCACGGCAATGCCATGCACCTGCGATAGCCAGGCAGGCTCGGCCGGCACTTCGCCGCGCAGCACGGCGCGGTTGCGCGCCACACTGGCTAGGTCGTCGCCGACATGCACACCCAGATTCAAGCCGCCCGCCACGCCATCGCCCAAGCCGTAGGGCGCCACGCTGACGCCGCCGAGACGGGTCGTGCACAGCACGCCAATATTAGCCGGCAAGCCCGGCCACACCGGCCGCAGCCAGACGCCGTCGTGGCGCACATCGCTCGCGGCATCGTTCGCCTGGGCCGCCGCAGGGCCAATCGCGGCAGCATTTGCCGGACCGCCCAGCGGCCCGTCCAGGCGGGCGTCGCTCAGGCCGCTACTCGGGCGGATGTCGTTGGGGCGGGCTTCGCTCATTCCTCGTCGTCGCCGTAGTCGTCGTCGAAATCGTCGTACTCTTCGCCATAGCCTTCCTGGCCGGCGTTTTCGTCCGGTTCAGGGATGCCGGCCTGCTCCAGCAGGGCGAGGAAGTCGTCGGCCAGCGGCACCAGCCATTCGCACGCCTGGCCGGTGGCCGGATGCACCAGACCCAGGCGGCGCGCCTGCAGCGCCTGGCGCGGGAACACTTCGGTCAGGTGCGGCTTGCCGTACACATAGTCGCCCACCAGCGGGAAGCCGAGGTGCGCCATGTGAACGCGGATCTGGTGGGTGCGGCCCGTCTCCAGGCGGCATTGCACCAGACTCACCGGACGGCGGTCCAGGTCGCCCGAATCCAGGCGCAGATAGTGGGTGATGGCCGGTTTCGAGCCCAGGCTGGTGGAGACCGCCATCTTCACGCGGTCCTTCTGGTGGCGGCCCATCGAGGCGTTGATGGTGCCCGAACCGCGCGGCGTGCCCCACACCAGGGCCAGGTATTCGCGCTTGACGGTGCGCGCCTGCAGCTGGCGCACCAGGTCGGTCTGGGTCGCCAGATCCTTGCCGACCACCATCAGGCCGCTGGTATCCTTGTCCAGACGGTGCACGATGCCGGCGCGCGGCACGCCGCCCAGTTGCGGGCAGTGGTGCAGCAGGCCGTTCAGCAGGGTGCCGGTCCAGTTGCCGGCGCCCGGATGCACGACCAGGCCGGCCGGCTTGTTCACGACGATCAGGTGATCGTCCTCATGCACAATGTTCAGCTCCATGGCTTCGGGGGCGAAAGCCACGTCTTCCGGCGCCGCCTGCGGCAGCACCAGCACTTTTTCGTCGCCGTAGACGGTGGCGCGCACCTTGGCCGGTTTCCCGTCCACCGTCACGAAACCGTCCTCGATCCACGCTTGCAGGCGCGCGCGCGAGAACTGCGGCACCAGGCGGGCCACCACCTTGTCCAGGCGTTCGCCGCAGTCGGACGGGCTCAAATGCAGCTCGATCGGGGCCAGCGGATCGCCCGCCTCGGCCAGGAACTCGCCTTCGAAATCGGCGTCAAAATCGGTGTCGGACAGTTGTTCTGCCGAATTCGGCAAAGGATTCAATATCACAGCATTCCCATCGGCTATAATCAGCCTAGTGTAGTATTTTGGTTAAACGTCTTCTTGCACAACAACATGCAAAAAAAATTATCGGTAGTTGCAGCAACAGTCGTACTGTTCGGTTTATCCGCTTGTAGCCTGTTACCAGAGAAAATCGATGAGACCAAAGGCTGGTCTGCTACGAAATTATACTCGGAGGCCAAGGATGAAATGGCCGGCGGCCACTACGAGCGCGCAATTCAGTTGTACGAGAAGCTCGAATCGAGCTATCCGTTCGGCACCTACGCCCAGCAAGCGCAGATGGAAATCGCCTACGCTTACTACAAGTCGCAGGACCAGGCGCAAGCCCTGGCCGCCGTCGAGCGCTTCGTCAAGCTGCACCCGAACCACAGCCACGTGGACTATATGTACTATCTGCGCGGCCTGATCAACTTCAACGATTCGATCAGCTTCCTGAACTTCATCTACGAACAGGATCCGACCGAGCGCGACCCGAAAGCCACGCGCGAAGCGTTTGCCGCTTTCAAGGCCCTGGTGGACAAGTTCCCCAACAGCCAGTATGCGCCGGATTCGATCGAGCGCATGAAATATCTGATCAACGCCATGGCCGCGTATGAAGTCCATGTGGCGCGCTATTACTACCGCCGCGGCGCCTACCTGGCCGCCGCCAACCGCGCCATGGATGCGGTCAAGGATTACCGCGACTCGCCCGCCATCGAAGAAGCGCTGTTCATCATGATCCGCAGCTACGAGAAGCTGGGCAACACCGTGCTGCGCGACGACGCCCTGCGCGTGTTCAAGCTGAACTTCCCGAACAGCAAATTCCTCGACGAGAACGGCGTCAAGGAAGAGCGCAAGTGGTGGAAATTCTGGAGCTCGGCACCGGCGCCGGCCATTGCGCCAGCGCCAGCACCGGCTTCCGCGCCGGCGCCCGTCAAGGGCTGATTCAGTCGGCTACGCGGCGGCGGAACACCCAGTTCCGCTCGCCGGAAGCCTGCGGCTCGAAGGCGTAGCCGTCCACATCGAAATCCTTCAACTGTTCCGGATCGCGGATATTCTTTTCCGCCGCATAGCGCGCCAGCATGCCGCGCGCCCGTTTGGCGTAGAAGGAAATGATCTTGTACTTGCCGCCCTTCCAGTCTTCGAAGGAAGGGGTAATCACCGGCATCGCCAGCTTGCGCGGGCGCACCGACTTGAAATATTCCGTGGAAGCGAGATTCACCAGCACCTCGGCGCCCTGCTCTTCGGCCGTGGCGTTCAAGGCTTCGGTGATCGTGTCGCCCCAGAAGGCGTACAGATCCTTGCCGTGCGGATTGCTCAGGCGCGTACCCATTTCCAGCCGGTGCGGATGGATCAGGTCGAGCGGACGCAGCATGCCGTACAGGCCGGACAGGATGCGGATGCGCGACTGGGTGTAGTCGAGCTGCTTAGGCGTCATGCTGCGCGCCGCCAAGCCGTCGTAGACGTCGCCGTTAAAGGTCATCACTGCCTGGCGCGCTTCGGCGGTATCCTTGGTCCAGGATTCGTAGCGCGCCACGTTGAGCGTGGACAGGGCGTCGGACAGCTCCATCAGCTCGCCCAGCTCGGCCGGCGAAAATTCGCGCAGACGATCAATCAGCTGGGCCGAGCGGTCGAGAAAAGCGGGCTGGGTTTGCAGGGTGGTGGTCGGCGGAGTGTCGAGGTCGAGACTTTTTGCGGGCGAAAGCACTATCAGCATAAGATTCCAAAAACATACTTCTAATCAAGATTTTCGACATGATACCTGTTTCACCGAAACGCATCGTCATCGACACCAATGTCTGCCTCGACCTGTTCGTGTTCAAGGACCCGCGCTGGGCCGGCCTGCTGGCCGCCATCGAGAGCGGCGCGGTGGAAGCGATCACGCGCGCCGACTGCCGCGAAGAGTATCTGGTGGTGCTGCACTACAAGCACCTGCCGCTCGACGAAACCACGCGTCCGCTGAGCGCGGCCCGTTTCGACGCGCTGATCAAGGTCGTCGCGCCGCCCGAATCCGGCGTGCGCCTGCCGGTCTGCACCGACCGCGACGACCAGAAATTCCTCGAGCTGGCGCGCGATGCCAAAGCCGACATCCTGATCACCAAGGACAAAGCCCTGCTCAAGCTGGCCAAGCGCCTGGCGCGCGAAGGCATGTTCAAAGTCATGCTGCCGGAGAAGTGGTCGCTGGAGGCTTGATAACTTAGCTGTTTTGCTAATATTTATATGCGAAAAAATTCTACGCGCTGGGGCAACACCCGATTTTGCTGCCTGCGCTAGAATTGGAAAAAACACCTTTTTCCTTTCCACATGAACAGCCCGCACATACCGCTCCTCACTCCCGCCCTGACCACCCGCCTGCCCGCTGTGGGCACCACCGTATTCACGCGCATGTCGGCGCTGGCAGTGCAGCATGGCGCGGTCAATCTGGGCCAGGGCTTCCCCGACTTCGCCTGCGAGCCCAAGCTGGTGGACATGGTGACGGAAGCGATGAAGGCGGGCTTCAATCAATATCCCCTACTGGCCGGCGCGCCCGTGCTGCGCCAGGCCATCGTCGACAAGATCGCCGCCATCTACGGCCACCAGTACGACGTCAACAGCGAAATCACCGTGACCTCGGGCGCAACCCAGGCGCTGACCACGGCCATCCTGTGCTGCGTGCATCCGGGCGAAGAAGTGATCGTCATCGAACCGGCTTACGACAGCTATCTGCCCGCCATCGAGCTGGCCGGCGGCGTGCCGGTGCTGGTGCAGATGGAAGTGGGCGCGGACGGCTACAGCGTGCCGTGGGATAAGCTGGCGCAGGCGGTGACGCCGAAAACGCGCCTGATCGTCGTCAACACGCCGCACAATCCGACCGGCTCCGTGCTGCGCGCCGCCGATATGCAGGCGCTGGCCGACATCGTGCGCGGCACGAATATCCTGATCCTGTCGGACGAGGTGTACGAGCATATGGTCTACGACGGCGAGCGCCACGAGTCCATGAGCCGCTATCCCGAGCTGGCGGCGCGCAGCTTTGTCGTCTCCAGCTTCGGCAAGACCTACCATGTGACGGGCTGGAAGGTGGGCTATGTGGCCGCGCCCGCGCCGTTGATGGTGGAGTTCCGCAAAGTCCACCAGTACAACGTCTTCACCACCAATACGCCGATGCAGCACGGGATCGCCAGCTATATGGCCGATCCCAAGCCTTATCTGGAGCTGCCCGCCTTCTACCAGCGCAAGCGCGATCTGTTCCGCGACGGCCTGAAAGGCAGCCGCTTCGAGCTGCTGCCGGCCGACGGCACGTATTTCCAGTGCGTGCGCTATGATGCGGTTTCCTCGCAGAGCGAGGCGGAGTTCGCGGAGTGGCTGACCAGCGAGATCAAGGTGGCGGCGATTCCGGTATCGGCCTTTTACCAGCAGGGCAAGGAATCCGGCATTGTGCGCTTCTGCTTTGCCAAGAAGGATGAAACGCTGGCGCTCGCGCTGGAGCGTCTGGCGCGCGTTTGAGCGGTCTGAAGACAATTAGATCCACCGGGCGGCTCGCCGCACCGAGGGACGTGGAGCTGGGTGGGGACCATCATGAATCAGCAATTAAGCAGCCTGAAAGAACTGGTGCTGGGCGATGCCACCAGCCTGCCGGTGCCGACCTCCGTTCTGCATGAGCTGAACCACGCCAACCGGCGCCTGGAAAAGCTGCTCCAGCAACTGCGCAACGAGCATAATGCCGACGCCGAACTGCGCAGCATCGCGCGCGACGTGATCCATGCCGTCGAACTCAATCCCGAAATCGCCCTCGCCTGCATTTATCTGAACCAGATCGCCGGCACTTATGCCGTGCGCCACTGCATCGAGGTGGCAGTAGTCGTGGTGCTGGTGGCGCGCGGCATGCACAAGCAGCAGCGCGACATATTGACCATGACGGCGGCCGCGCTGACCATGAATGTGGGCATGCTCAAGCATCACGACCGCTTCCAGTCCAAGCCGGGGGCACTGAATTCGGAAGATATGGCCATCGTGCGCCGCCACCCGGAGGACAGCGCGGAAATACTGAAGTGCGCGGGCATCGATGACGAGGAATGGCTGTCCTGCGTGCTGCTGCACCATGAAAATCACGATGGCAGCGGCTACCCGGCCGGCAAATCCGGCGAGGACATCACGCTCAACGCGCGCCTGCTTAGTTACGCCGACCGCTATTGCGCCCAGGTCTCGGCGCGCAATTACCGCTGCTCGCTGCTGCCCGATGAGGCGCTGAACCGGCTGCTGGAAGAACTGGCGGCCGACGCCGACGCACCCTTGCGCGAACAGTTCCACCGGCAGATCGGCAAATATCCGCCCGGCAGCCTGGTGCGGCTGGAGAATGGCGAGATCGGCGTGATTGCCCACCGCGATGCCAGCGGCGAAAGCCTCGACGGCGTGCTGACGGTGCACTGTCTGCGCGATGCGGCGGGCAAGCTGCCGGCGGCCGTGATCCTGCGCAGCAGCAGCGATGGCGGTTGCGGCATCGCCGAAGTGCTGAGCGAAGATCAGGTCGACCTGCGCTTCAGCATGAAACAGATCTGGGGCGCGCAGGCCAGCCTGTAGACGGGCTCACGGCCACGGCGTCCGCACGGGATCGGCGGACAGGCGGAACGACCGGCTGGCGGCAGGAATTGGCCCTGCGATCCTAGTTCGGCAGCTGCTGCAGCTTGCGCTCGACGAAGGTCTGCAGCTCGGGCGACAGGCGTCCGCCGGTCTTGGCTTCGTTGAATGCGGCGCGCGCTTCGGCATGGCGCTTGAGCGCCTGCAGCGATATGCCCAATCCCATCCACCACACGCCATTGGCTGGCTGCAGATGCAGCGCGGCCTGGTAATGCTCGGCCGCTTCCGCGTGGCGCTGTTCGCGCTGCAAGGCGCCGGCGAGGAAGGCGCGGAAATCGGCGTTAGCGGCGGCATGCGGCAAAGTGCGCTGCAGGGTGTCGACGGCGGGACCGTTGCGCTCCATTTGCAGGCGGGCCAGCAGCATGGCCATCTGCGCCTGGGCCGGATCGAGGGCCAGGGCTTGCTGCATATGCTGCATGGCTTCATCGCCGCGCTGGTTCTCGATCAGCAGGCCGACCAGGGTCTGGCGCGCCGCCTCGTGGCGCGGATTATTCGCCAGCGTTTGCTCGAAGCGCGCAATGGCGTCATGGACGCGACCTTCCTGCATGGCTGACAGGCCACGGCGGTATTCGTTCTCCGCCTGCTGCGCCTTGTTCAAGCCGGCATCGCCGCGCAATCTGGCTTCTTCCTTTTCGGCGATGGCGCTGTGCGCCGGAGTTGGGCCGGCGCGCAATGCCGGCTCGGTCCTGCGTTTTTCCGTCAATCTGGCCTTCGCCGAAGGTTCGGCAGGTATTGCGGCAACAGACACCGGCTTGGCGTCCGGCGATGGCGTGGCCGCAGCCTGCTTCGGCGCCCGCTCTGTGGCCGGTGCCGGCGTTTGCACGCCAACCGCAGCAGCGGACGGCGTTGCGGAAGCGGGAGCCGGTGCGGCGGCTGGCGCGGGCATTGCAGCGGCGGTTGACTCCGGCTCGGCGACCGGCTTGGCGACCGGCGTCTGCGTCTGCGTTGGCGTTGGCACGATACTGCCCGCTGGCGTCACCGCAGATGCCGAGGCGGCGGCTTTGGCGCTGGCGCTGAGCGAAGATGGCGATGGCCGCGTCAGCGCGCGCCAAGCGAAGATGGCGGCGACGACGAAAATGACGATCCCTGCCACGGCGGCCAGTATCAGCAGCATGCGCGGCATGGGGCGCACCGCCGCCGCGACAGGACGAACGGCGGACGAACCGCCTTGGCTGGCGGCCGCGCCGCTGCTGCGCGCGTCCAGGTCTTGCAGCATTTTATTTATCAGACTCATTTGCTCAATGCCCAGGCTAATCCACCGGCCGTGGCCAGCAAAGCCGCGACGCCCGCCAGCCATGGCCAGATGCGGCGGCTCTTGATAGCGCCGGTATCGCGCGCAGCCAGCGCCATATGTTTGCTGCTGACGGTTTGCCGGCCCTCGCCGTAGCACAGCATCAGCGCCTTGTGCGCCAGAATATTGATCAGACGCGGAAAGCCGCCGCTGGCCGCGTACAGCTTCGATACGGCGCCACGGCTGAACAAGCGCGCACCGCCAAAGCCGGCCACGCGCAGCCGGTGCGCCAGGTAAAAGTCCAGCTCATCGCGCCGCAGCGGGCCAAGGTGGTAGTGGAAGGTGATGCGCTGCGCCAGTTGACGGATCGAATCCATGGCCAGATGCTTGTCCAGCTCCGGCTGGCCAAACAGCACGATTTGCAGCAGCTTGCGTTTTTCGGTTTCCAGATTGGTCAGCAGGCGCAGGGCTTCCAGGCTTTCGACTGGAATTGCCTGCGCTTCATCGAGGCACAGCACCACGCGCTTGCCCTCCCCCGCCAGCGCCATCAAGCGGCCGGTGATGGATTTCAGCAGATGGTGCTGGTCCACGTCCTTTTCCAGCGTGATTTCCAGCTCGTCGGCCAGGGCTAGCATCAGGGTGCGCGGCTCCAGATAAGGATTCGGGATATACGCCGTGACCACGCCCTCGCCCAGCATGGCGAGGAATTTGCGGCAAAGCAGAGTCTTGCCCGTGCCAACCTCGCCGGTGATCTTGATGAAGCCCTCGCCACTTCTCACCGCCACCAGCAGGGTGTTCAGCGCCTCCTGCGCATGGGGACTGGAAAAGAAAAAGCTGGTATCCGGCGTGATGCCGAAAGGGACTTCGCGCAGGCCGAAGTGGGATTCGTACATATCAGTTGCGTCCCCCGCCCAGCGGCGCCATATCCTTGATGCGGCGGTTGACGTCGATCATATCCTCGTTCCAGTTGGACGCGGCATCCACGATGGTGGGCTTGATCAGCACAACCAGCTCACGCTTCTGCATGGTGTCGGCGTCGTTGCGGAACAAAGCGCCCAGCACCGGAATCTTGCCCATGCCCGGCAACTGCGAACGGTCGCCGGAGGAAGCCTGGCGCATCAAGCCGCCGATCGCCACCACCTTGCCGTCCTGGCCACGCACCATGCTGTCCATCTCGGAAGTGACGGAAGCGGCCAGCGGCAGATTCAGCGCGCCCGCAGTGCCCAGATTGACGCTCTTGTTGACGGTGGAGACCTGGCTGACCGATGGATGGACGTGCAGGATGATATTGCCGGCTTCGTCGATCTGCGGCGTCACGTCCAGCACCACGCCGGAGAAGAAGGGCTGCAGCGTGACGTTGGGCGAGGTGGTGCCGCCGCCCGCCGCATTGGTGGTGGTGGTGGTGCTCACGCCGGTGACGAAGAATTCGTCGGTGCCGATCTTCAGCACGGCCTTCTGGTTGTTCATGGTGGCGATGCGTGGGCTGGACAGCACATGCACCGTGCCTTGCGACTCCAGGAAGGAAATCAGCGCGGCGAAATTACTGGTCTGGAAAGCCATGCCGAACAGGGAACCCGGCGTCTTCAGATTGCTCCCCAGCGTGAAGCCGCTATTGCCCGCCAGTCCGCTCGCTGGGCTGTCGATGATCGGCGGAATGGTATTCTGCGTGGCGCCCTTTTGCAGCGGCGCCAGTACGGTTCCCGGCTGCAGCAGGCCGACCGAGATCTTGCTGTTGCCATGCGTGGCGAAAGCCGCCCAGTTGATGCCGCTCTGATAGCTGTGGTTCAGCTCCACTTCCAGGATTTTCGCTTCCAGGATGACCTGGCGCTCGATGGCTATCTGCGTGGCCTTCAGATAGCGCTCGACGTTGCGCAGTTCTTCCGGCATGGCACGCACCACGATCACGCCCGATGCGGGACTGATGACGACACCGCGCCCGCCTTCCTTGCTGCCCACCAGCGCTTCCAGCGACAGCTTCAGCTCTTCCCAGAAGTCGCTGCGCGCCACGGTCAGCACATTGCTGGCGTCGCGCACCCTCCCCTTGCCGCCATTGCCGTCCTGCTGGTTATTGTTATTGTCGTTCTGGTTGTTGTTATTGTTGCTGGAGTTGTTATTGCCATTATTGTTGCTGCCGCCACCGCCGTTCCCCACCACATCGGCCACCGAGGTGGACGACACGCGCAGGTTCGACAGGCCCACCCTTTGCAAGGTCAGGTAATTCACCTGGAACATGCGGCTTTGCATGGTCAGCGGGCGGATGTAGATGCGCGTGCCTTCGATGCGGTAATCGTAGCCATACAGCTCGCGCACCGCATCCAGCGCCTCCACCAGGGTCACGTCCTTCAGATTGGCCGTCACCGTGCCGCTGACTTCCGGATGGACCAGCATGTTGTAGCGGGTGCCCGCCACCAGGGAATTGAAAAACTGGTGGGCCGGCACATTATTGAAAGCGACATTGAAGCGCTCTTCCAGCACGGCGCGCGCCTTGGGCAACTGGCCGGCCAGCTGGGTGGCCGGCGGCAGCAAGGCATTCGCCACATCGGCCGCCGGCGCGGCCGGCTTTTGCGCCGCCTCGGCCAGGGTGGACACTTCCTTCTCGATAGCGTTGTAAGCCTGGCGCTTGGGCACGACGGAACACGCTGCCAGCGTGGCGGAGATGGCGATCAGGCCTGTCTTTAACATTATTTTTTTCATATCCGGCCTCAGTTCTTTGCCGCCTTCGCGGGTGCTGCTGGAAGTGGAAACACGCGTAAAACCTCTTTCTTGTTGCCCCGCCTTAGCACGGCCTCGGTCGCCGTCAGGCTTTCCAGCACCGCGCCATCGACCTTTTCGCCGCGCCGCACGATTTGTCCATCAATCACCGCCACCGCACGATGCATGCCCTCCTTGCCCACCAGGACCGATTGCAGCTGCGGCTTATGCGGCCCGCTCGCCACAGGCAAGGCGCCCAGCGGCAGCATGGCCTCGGCCGGTGGACGGGTGGGATCGGTCAGCGGCGCCTGCGCCCCCACCGGCAGCGCCAGGGCGGCAAGCAGCGCGAATGCGGCGCGGCCTGGTTTCATCCTACGCTTGCGGGCGCTCACAGTGTCATCCATTTATCGTCCAGGCTCAGGGTATACAAGGTCAGCGTCAGTTTCGCTTCGGGATAGCTGCCAGCCTGCAGCTCGGCCCTGCCCCAGAACAGCTGCTGCGGCAGCCGTTCCAGCGCTTCCATATACGCCAGCATGTCCAGATAGCTGCCCTGCAAAACCAGTTCGACGCCATGGCGGTACAGCAGCTCGCGCGGCTTGGCCTGGCCCGCCGCTGCCGGCGCGGTGCTGCCCTGCGCCGCATGCTGGGCCGCCATCGCCACGCTGGCCTGTACCTCTTCTTTCGAGGTGACGTTGGCAAAGCCCGGCGCAGCCATGGGCGCGGGTTTTGCATATGTCAGCGGCTCGCTCAAGCCCGACACCGGCAAGGTTTTCAGCGACAGCAGGCGCAAACGCGTATTGGCACGCAGAATCTGCTCCAGCAGCGGCACCATTTTCTGCGGCGCGACCAAGCCATGCTGCACGGCGCGCAACGCGCCGCTTTCGGTTTCGATATTGCGGCGCAGCTCGACGATGCGCTTGCGGCTTTCCATATCCGGATCGACGGCAAAGGCCGCGACCTTGGCATTGATCTCGGCATCGATATTGCCGGCCTGCTTGTGCTGCTGCTCGATTTGCAGGCGCAGTGCCTTGTGCCTGGCGTACTGCGGCGCCAGCGCCAGCTGATACATCAGGAACACCAGCGCGGCAAAGGCCGTAGCCAGCACCATGCCGCGTTCACGCAAGCTCAAGGCATCGATGCGGGCGGCCAGCTTGATCCACTGTTCCTTCATTTCTTGCCCTCCTCCACACCTTGGGATTGCAGGCTGAATTGCACATAGCGCGGCAGTGCCGGCGCGCCGGCGGCGACCGGTGCGGCCGAGGTATTCGCCAGCACGCCCGCCGCCGGCGGCGTCTGCGACAGGCCCGGCGCGGCCACAGGCGCGCTAAGCGCAGGCGCCAGCGGGACAGCGGACGCGCCAGCCGGCGCCGGCCCGCCTTCGGGCGTGGACGGCTGGGTAATCTGGAGCGCGCCGAAAGTTTTTCCACGCATCGACTGCTCGTCCTTCAGCCGCCCGATATAGACAGGAATCAGGGCTGCCTGCATGGCGCGGCCTTGCAGCGCGATATCCTGCCCCGCGCCGATAATATTCACGCCGGTCAGCCATAGCCCCGGCACATTCTGGCGCGCAAAAGCGCGGAAGTATTCGGCATAACCTTCGGTGTTGCCGATCTCGCCGCGCTTCAACACCGCCTCCACCTCCTGCAGGGATTGCAACTGCGCCTGCAACTGGGCGATTTCCGCCTCCAGCTGCTTGCTCTTCTGGCGCGGCACAAATTCGGCATTGGCCTTGGTCAAGCGCGCCTGGCTCGCATCCACCAGCGCTTTGCCGGCATTCGCCTCCGCTTGCAGCGTCGAACTGCGGTAATTCAGGAAGGCGGCCAGCGCCACCAGCAGCAGAGCCATCACGCCCAACGCCTGCGCCATATGCGCGGCAGTAAAGATCATCTTCTGCTTCAAGAAGATGGGGTTGAACAGATTGATCTGCTGGCTCATAGCACCACCGCTTCCACGCGCAAAGCCGCGCCCAGCGTCAGGAAGAAGCGCTGCTGCGCCTCCACCGTGGTCAGATCAGGCGCCGCCTCCAGATCGAAGACATCGGCCAGGTTCAGCACCTCCACCGGCATGTACAGATTCTGCGCCAGGAATTCATGCAGACCCGCAGCGCCGGTCGGCGCCAGCAGCAGACGCGAAACGCTGACGAAATGGTATTGGCGGTCGAAGTGGTCGAGCGAACGTTGCAGCTCAAGGGTGATCTTGTCGAAGTAGATGTGCTGGCTGTTCGGATTCGGGTCCAGCAGCTGCTTCAGATTGACGTCGATGCGGCGCGACAGATACAGCTCGCCGCCGGCGCTGATGGTAAGCAGGCCGCCATCCTCATCGAAGGACAGCACGGCCAGGCCGCGCCCCTCCTGCTCCAGCAGCGCGGCGATATTTCGCTGCGCCATTTCCGGGATGTCGATCGCGCTCAGGCCAATCGCCCCCTCGTCGAACAGGCTTTGGCGCGACTCGATCAGACTGTTGCGAGCGGCTACGGCGAACATCGAATGGGGACGGCCGGCGGCGGCGTTCTTGTCGGCCGGGATATCCAGCACGTCGATGGTGGCGTCGTCGATATGGAAATCCAGCATATCCTTCAAGCGCCAGCGCACCGCGGTTTTCAGCTCGTTCTGCGCCACATTGGGCGCTTCCACCGACAGCAATTGGTATTCGCCGCCGGCCAGCAAGGTGCTGCAATGGTGCTGCGCGGCGCGCAGTTCGCGGCCCAGTTTTTCCAGCAGTTCGGGCGAATGGCTGGGTTGGCAAGGGTGGAAAGCCGCCGCCAGCACCTTCGGCTTGGCATTCGGCGAGCGCTGCACGCTGGCCGCACATACCCCGTCACCGTGGAAGGAGAGTGTCAGCCAGTCTTGTTTTTTTGTTTCCCTGGAGAAAAATCTCATGCCGGCAATCAAAATAGTTGGCGTTACCTGAGGTGTACGCGCTAATGGGTTGATTATATTTAAGTTTGCAAAATTTCCGAGGCTAATTTTGCAATTCCGGTACAAAAAACGCAAAATTTCCCTCTTCGCAGCGGCCCTCCCGGCATAGTCATGGCACAAACTTGACACATTACTCTCCAGCATGATCTGATGGAGCATGGACTCGCGCCTCTCTTCCCTGTTGCCGAAATTCGCGGCAGTGCCTCTTGCTTTTCTGCTGTATGTGGCCAGTTCGCTGGCCATGGCCGACACCTACCATCTGCCTAGCGATCTGAGCAGGGCGCCCTTCAATTGCAGCGGCTCGGGCCAGGATTACAACTGCGGCAGCATCGACTTGGACAAGGATGCGGTGCTGGTATTGAATGGACCGATCCGCCTCCAAGTTTCCGGCAATTTATCAACTGATAAGAACCTGAGTTCGGTCAACAACGGCTATAACTTCGACATCTCGGTCGGCGGCAGCGTCGATCTGAAGAAAGACGTCGACGTCACCATGAACCTGACCGTGGGCGGCAGCGTCGAGATTGCCAAGGATGCGCGCTTCACCGGCAATATCACGGCCGGCGGCAACGCCACGTTTGCCAAGGATTCCATTTACGACGGCAATGTGACCGTGGGCGGTTTTCTGTCCGTGGACAAAAACACCTACATCACCGGCACCTGCCGCGCCGGAGCGACCAATTTTTCGGGCTGCGGCGCCAAGCCGCCAGCATCCACGCTGCACCATATACGCATCAACCATAACGGCGTCGCACTCACCTGTACTCCCGCCAGCATTACGGTGTATGCCTGCGTCGGCGGCGACAGCGGCGGCAACTGTACGGCCTATACAGGCGGCGTCAGCGGCAACATCAAGACCAACAGCGGGCTCAACGTCAAATTCGAAATCCCGCAAAACGGCAGTTCGGCCAGTGTCGCGCTGGGCATCACCAAAGCGGGCACGGTGACCTTGTCGGCCGATGGCTATGCGGCCAGTAATGGCTACAGCTGCTGGAATAGCGGCAGCACCAGTTGCGATCTGGTGTTCAAGGATTCGGCCTTCCTGGTCACCGTCCCCAACCACATTGCCGGCAGCGACCAAACCGCCAAGATCGAGGCGGTCCAAAAAGACCAGACAAGCAACCGCTGCGTCCCTGGCTTTGCCGGCAAGCGCGACGTCAACCTGAGCTGCACTTACAGCAACCCAAGCAGCGGCAGCATCAAGCTGAATGTCGGCGGCGCCCAGTTTGCCTGCGGTACGGCAGCAACCGCGGTCAACCTTACCTTCGACAACAATGGCATCGCCACGCCGGCTCTGCGCTATGATGATGTCGGCGCGCTGGCCCTGAGTGCGAGTATCCCGGACCCCGATGTGCATGGCTCGGGCAGTTTTGTGGCAGCGCCGGCCGGCTTCAGCATCGCGCCCAACGAAAACAACCCGCACAAGGCTGGCCTCCCTTTCACTGCCGATATCACCGCCTTGAACGCCAAGAACGAGGCAACACCAAATTTCGGCAAAGAAAGCTCCCCCGCGCTAGTTCGGGTGGACTTCAATAAATGCCCATTTGCAAACGGCACGGGCAGCACAAACGCTGTTTTCACAAGCGGCCTGGCCCAGGCTTTCTCGAACGGTAAGGCTAAAAGCTCGGCTATGAGCTGGTCCGAGGTGGGGACCGGTAATCTGATTGCCTACCTAGACAGCAATCCTGCTTCCACGGCAGCCCCCCTAGCCTACCTGAACACCAGCTTCGTGCCGCGCGGCAGTACGGCAGGCGCAAACAGTTCGTGTACGCAAATATTTGTGCCCCACCATTTTGATATTGTCTACACCAACCCGCGCAAATTCTGGTACTCCGGCCAGTCCATGGAAAGGGTCAGGATTGCCGCCAAGGCCTACGCCAATCCCCTGAGCGCGGCGACCACCACCAGCAACTACATGCTTGGCGCCGCCGCAAACGCCAAAGTCAAGCTGGCGGCCTACGACGACGCCACCACACCGGCCACTGTTCCCGCCGCCATCGGCACACTCGATATCACGGAGGTCAACGGTTCCAAATTTCAAAGCGGAACCAAGGGCGAGGCAGAGTTCACCCCCACTTTCACATTCAAGCAGCCGAAGACCAGTCCCTTGAATTTGCGATTGCGCGCCACCGATGACAGTACCGTCAGCTCGGCAAATGGCAGGGAGCCGCTGGCCAATATCCGTCTGGGGCGGCTGCGCTTTTCGAATACCTTCGCACCGACCCTCGGCTATGCCAGCATGGCGATCCGCGCCGAGTATTGGGGTATGTCCAGCTGGATACTCAACAGCGACGACAATTACACCATCCTGCCCCTGACCGCCTTTGCCAAGACGCAGTCATTTCAAAACGTGAAAGTGACTCCAGTGGAAGCGAAGGCGCTGGAGAATGGCAGCACCTATCTGCAACTGTACCGCGCCGCCACCGGCAAAGCCGAGGACGACCGGCGTCAGCTCGTGGTGGACGTTGCGATCAACCTGGGCGTGGGTGGACCGGATAAATCCTGCCTGCCGAATCACCCGGCGAGTACCGGCGCGGCCCTGACCTGGCTGCGCTCCAGCTATGGCACCTGCCCCGACGCGGCGGCGCAAACCGCCGACCCCTTCGCCCGCGCCTACTTCGGCGTCAGCTCGCCGGAAAACCGGGCCCGCGTCCACGTGCGCGAGGTGTTCAATTGAAGGCGGGACAGCACGGCTTTACGATGGTGGAACTGGTGACGGTTATGATCTTGCTCGGTATCCTGTCCGCCGCCATCGTGCCGCGCATGCTGAGCCGGGGCGATACCGCCGGCCCGGTCTTCCGCAGCGATATCCTCACGGCCCTGCGCTATGCACAAAAAACTGCCGTCAGCCACCGCCGCCTGGTGTGCGCAGCGATTGGCGCTGGCACAGTGACCTTGCGCATCTCGCCCAACAATCCTTCCACCGCGGGCTGCACGGTAGCTCTACCCGGCCCAGATGGCGCCATCTACAACAGCAGCGACCCCGGCACTACCGCCGCCACCACCATTCAAGGCAACACCCTGCAGTTCCTGCCCAATGGCGATATCCTCGACGGCGCCGGCGTCCTGATAGGCACTGCGACTATTACCGTCACCGGCCAGGCGACCATTAACGTCGATGGCGGAGGCGTTCATGGCTAAGAAGCGCCAGCAGGGCATAACCCTGGTCGAGCTGATCGTTGCGATCGTGGTCCTGAGTGTGGGCCTGGCTGGCGTTCTGCTCGCCTTCTCGCGCCTTGCCCACTCCAGCACCGACCCGATGGTGCATAAGCAGATGATCGCCATTGCCGAAGGCATGATGGAGGAAATCCAGCGCATGCCTTTTACGCCGGATAACATCGCTGCACCCAAAGGTTGCGCACGGGCGGCCTATACCGACGTGCTGGACTATAACGGTTACATTAACAGCAGCTGCGATATCGCCGGCAACACCATTCCCGCCCTGGCTGGCTATAACATCGTCGTAACGGTCGTCCCGCTGACGCCAGGGACCCCTTTGGCCGGCCTGCTGCCGGGCGACGGTTACGAGATCACGGTCACCGTGAACCATGCCATTGGCAGCTTTACGCTGCAGGGCTGGCGCACCAATTACGGCAGACTCCAGGCACAGCCGCTCGTCATAACACCTCCACCACCGCCATGAATCAGCGCACCACAGGCTTTACCCTGATTGAACTGATCGTCGTAATGGTCGTCGTCGGCGCCTTGGCGGGCAGCCTCGCGATCTTCGTCAAACCGGCCATGCAGAGTTATGCCGACGCCAACCGGCGTACCGCCCTAAGCGATGCTGCCGACGGTGCCCTACGCCGCATGAAGCGAGACATTCGTATGGCGGTGCCGAACTCCTTCCGCCAGGCGAATGCCAACTGTATCGAGATGGTGCCCAGCACAGGCGGCGGCCGTTTCCGCACGGACGCCGACCCGAATGATGCCAACAGCAAGGCGCTCGATACGAGCGCCCCCGGCAACACCTTCGACGTCATGATGGGACCGGGCACTCCACCTGCGGTAAGTGACTTGCTGGTAATCGGCAACCAGAGCCCAAACGATATCTACAACGGCAGCAATGTCACCGCCGTGACGGGCATACAGGTTCATCCAGCACCGGCAAGCAGCACCGACGTCGTGCGCGGCACGCACCAGATTACGCTGGCAACCAATGCCCGCATGCCCTTGGGCTACGACGGTGCCAGGTTTGCCGTGGCACCGGCAAACCTGGGTGCCGTGTCCTATGTCTGCAATCTGCAAACTGGCACGCTTACGCGCTTTTCCGCCTATCAGCCGGGCCAGAGCTGCGCGCCGCCAAATGGAGCCGCCAGCGCCGTATTGGCTACGCGCGTAATTGGCTGCAATTTCAATCTGGATCCCAATCCCGGCGTCACCCAGGACGGCGGCTATATCGAGCTGCAACTGACGCTGAACGATGCCGGCTCCACGGTCACCCTCATTGACGGCGCCCACGCCGAGAACATGCCATGATAAACAAGCAGAGTCAAAGAGGCTTCGGGATTATTGCAGCGCTCATCATCGTGGTGATGTTAAGCGCATTCGCTGCCGCCATAATGCGCGCGACTGGAGGGCAGCAAGCGGCGGCCAATCTGGATCTGCTTTCCGCCAACGCCATGCAGGCTGCGCGGGCCGGAACCGAGTGGGGGCTGTTTCGGGCACTGGTCCAGAATAACTGCAACGTCAATCAGCAGTTGAACTTCCGTGCAGTGGACAGATTTAGTGTAACGGTGAATTGCACCTTCATCAGGGTCCAGGAAGGGGAAACTACACCAGGCGTGCCGCTGAAAAAAAGGATTTACACTATAGACGCGGTAGCCTGCAATACGGCAGGCCCCTGTCCTGACAACGCTGCGGCGGCAACTCCCGAGTATGTGGAGCGCCGCCATGTCGCCACTGCCTGTGCGACAGAGGCGGGAGGGGCATGCTGAATTAGCAATTGGCGGCGATCACGGGAACGCCAAACGTCGGTGGGTTATTTGCAGCAGCTGGTGCATTGTAGAATATCGCACAGGTTAAGCCTCTGGGATTTCCGAGCAGACTGCGGGGAATGACTGCCACCTGGTTGGGCAGGGTAGCCGGGGTAGAGTCCGTCGCTCCAGTGCTTGGACCGATTTGCTGGTAGTCGTTCGCATTAAGGCCAGCAGCATTCAGCAGCGCAATAGTAGGCGCCGGATAGCTGAGAGTCTCATTTCCAACCACCAGCATTGGCACCACAATATCCTCGGCATTAATGTTGGCCGGCACTGCACCTGCAGCAAGCGCACGGCCATGAATCATGGCGACAGTCGATTGCAGAGAGCCACGGGCGGCATTGGCGCTCGCCGCGCGCGCATCGGCACCCATGTCGATAAAGCGTGGCAGCGCAGTGGCAGCGAGGATGCCGAGGATTACGATCACAACGATCAATTCAATCAGCGTAAAGCCGCCTTGGCCTTGCATGCGAGTCGCGTTTATGCCTTGTTTATTCATCTGTTTCTCCGTAGTTCATCCTGCAACAGAAATTGCGCAGAGGATACATAAAAGTAACATATTCTCACTCAATTATCTACGACTTGCTCCAAGGATAGCCCACTATTTGGGGAATTAGTTTGAGCGGAGACTCCGGCGATTAGCCTGAATTTCAAAGGTTTTAACGTTTTATCCACAAACAGCCCGCGCTGAGCTGGCAAATACAGCAAGATTCTTTCTGTGCGGTCGAAATACCAATTCCCAGTTTGCAGTTCGCTAGTTTCTGGCGCACCCAATTCGCCCAGGTAATTCGGCGGCTGGCGCACCAGCCAAAGCATGGGATTTTGGCCGGAAAAACGGGATAAATCCGTGCCTTTTCCGCGCAAATGCAATTCTGCCACCTTGCCCTGCACGCCTGCGCGCAATTGGGCTAGCACCTGGGCCACAGCGGCGCGCTCCGCCTCTTCCTGATAAAACAGCACTCTTTGCAAAAAGACCGTGGACAGAACGGCAATCACCACCAGCACCACACTCAGCTCGAACAAGCTGAAGCCCCGTCGTTGCGCGGCGGCGACAGCTTGCCAGTCCGCGCGCGGCGTTTTCATTTGTGCAGGGCGGCCTTGCCCAAGTCCCAGATCGGCAGGAAGATGCCGAGCGCCAGCACCAGCACCATGACGCCTAACGCCACGATCAGGATCGGTTCAATCTGCGCCGACAACGTTTTCAGCTCGTAATCGACCTCGCGCTCGTACATTTGCGCGATCTCGTCCATCAGCTCGTCGAGCGAGCCGGATTCCTCGCCGACAGCGATCATTTGCAGCACCACGGGTGTGAACACATTGGCCGCCGACGCCGTGCGCAAGATGCTTTCGCCGCGCTCGACGCCGTCGCGCATCTGTTCGACGCGCGCGCTCAGATAGCTGTTGTCGACCGTTTGCGCCACCACCGTCAACGCCTGCACAATCGGCACGCCGCTGCGGCTGGACAGAGCGAAGCTGCGCGCAAAGCGGGCTAGCGTGGCCTTGCGGATGATCTTGCCTGCAATCGGCAGATCGAGCTTGAATTTGTCCCATTTGTAGCGGCCCTTGGCTGTACGCACATAACGGGTGAAAGCGACGATGCCGCCCGCCAGCAAACCCGCCATCAGTGGCCAGTACTGCACGGTGAAATTCGACGTCCCCAGCAGGATGCGCGTCATCAGCGGCAGTTCGGCGTTGAAACCGGCGAAGACCTTGGCGAAGGCGGGAATCACGAATACATTCACCACCGCCATCGCCGCGATAATAGCGACCACCACAAAGGTCGGATAGCGCAGCGCGGTCTTGACCCGCTCGCGCATATCGCGGTCGAATTCCATATGGTCGAACAGGCGCAGGAAGACTTCCTCCAGCCGTCCCGTCATCTCCCCCACCCTGACCATGGATAGGTAGAAGGCTGAAAACACTTCCGGATGGCGACGCATGGCGGCCGACAGTTCGCGCCCCGCATCGAGCGACTCGCGCAAATCCTTGATCACGCGGCCAAAGGATTTACTGACCGCCGATTCCTGCAGGCCGGCCAGGCCGCGCATGATCGGCACGCCGGCCTTGAGCAGCGTGTAGAGCTGGCGACTGAACAGCTGCACGTCCATGCCCGTGACTTTTTTCTCGGTCAGGCGCGCCCACCAGTTCTCGCCGTCGGCGCCCTGGTCCACCTTCTTGGTGGTGACGGCAATCTCGATGGGCGTGACGCCGGTGCTGAACAGCTGGTCGGCCACGGCGCTGCTGTCCGCGCCTTCCAGTACGCCCTGCATCAATTCGCCGCGCGCGTTGCGTCCCTTGTAGCTGAAGAAGGGCACGTCAATCCTCTTGCTGGTTGCTGATGCGCATAGCTTCGGACACGGTGGTGCGGCCCTGCACCACCAGCGCCACCGCGTGGCGGCGCAGGGTCATGCCCGCCATCTGGGCCGTCGCCACTTTGACGAAATGGCCCATATCATGATGGTTGGCGGCATCCACCACGGCGGACGTCATTTCCAGCAGCTCGTAGACGCCGGTACGGCCGCGATAACCCATGCCGTTGCAGTGCGAGCAGCCTTTGCCCGCATGGTAATGACCGCTGGCGGCGCCTTCGCCCAGTTCCAGCTTCAGCCACTCGGCTTCGGTGGCGGTCGGCGTATAGGGCGCGGTGCAGCTTTCGCAGATCACCCGCACCAGGCGCTGGGCCAGCACGGCTTGCAGCGAGCTGCCCACCATATAGCGCGGCACGCCCATGTCCATCAGGCGCAGCGGGGTGCTGACGGCGTCGTTGGTGTGCAGGGTCGAAAGCACCAGGTGGCCGGTCATGGCGGCGCGCAGGCCGATGGCGGCGGTTTCCTGGTCGCGCATCTCGCCCACCAGCACAATGTCCGGGTCTTGCCGCAAGGCCGAACGCAGCACGCGGGCAAAGTTCAGGTCGATTTTGTCGTTGACCTGCACCTGGTTGATGCCGGGCAGGCGGTACTCGACCGGGTCTTCCACCGTGATGAGTTTTTTCTCGACCGAGTTCAGTTCGGACAAGGCGCAGTACAGCGTAGTGGTCTTGCCGCTGCCGGTCGGCCCCGTCACCAGCACCAGGCCGTTGGGGCGCTGCACAATGCTGCGGAAGCGTTCCAGCAGCTCGCGCGGCATGCCGATGGCGTCCAGCTTGAGCGGCGCCCCGCCTTGGTTCAAGAGACGCATCACCACCGATTCGCCGTACTGGGTCGGCATGGACGAAATACGCACGTCAATGCGCTGGTTGCGCACGCGCACGCCGAAACGGCCATCCTGCGGCAGGCGCTTTTCCGAAATATCCAGGTCGGACATCAGTTTCAGGCGCAGCGCCAGGGCCGGTGCGATCTTGATATCGGCCTCGGTCTGCAGATGCAGCACGCCGTCGATGCGGAAGCGGATCTGCAGCCGGCTTTCCTGCGGCTCGATATGAATGTCCGAAGCGCGCACCTGCACCGCGTCGTCGAACACCGATTGCAGCAGTTTGACGACGGGCGCCTCTTCCAGCCCGGGATTGGCGGCCAGCGCGCCGAAGTCGATGGAGACGTCGCCGATATCCTGTTCCAGCTCGCGCGCCAGGTCGGTGATGTCCTCGGTGCGGCGGTAGATGCGGTCGATGGCGGCCAGCACCTCGGTCTCGTTGACCACCGCCAGCTCGACGGTGCGGCGCACCAGGCGCGCAATCTCGTCGTAGGCAAACAGGTCGGTGGGGTCGGACATGCCGATCAGCAGCGAGGTGGTGCGGTCTTCCAGGATCAGGGCGCGGAAGCGGCGCGCCTGGGTTTCCGGCAGCTGGCGCACCAGTTCCGGATTGATATTGTAGAACTTGAGGTTGATGTAGGGGATATTCAGCTGGCGCGCCAGGGCGCCGGCGATCTGCTCCTCGGTCACATAGCCGTTCTCGATGAAGACCCGCCCCAGCTTGCGCCCGCTGCGCTTTTGTTCCGTGAGCGCGAGGCCCAGCTGTTCTTCGGACAGCAGCTTTTGCTGTACCAGGATCTCGCCCAGCCGGACTTTTTCGGGCCTTGCCATACTCACTCCACGAATATCACTGTGAGGGCATTGTAAGCCGAATGTCAGTCTTGCCGCTAGCTAAACAAGGCCATTCTTGCTACAGTATGCCTCGCCCGAACTCTGCCCTGATACATGGACCAAGCCGCTCTGCGCTTTCGCAATGTCACCAAACGCCATGCGCAGCGGCCGGTGCTCGATGGCGTCGATCTGACGGTGGAGCGCGGCGAGTTCTTCGGCCTGGCCGGGGTGAATGGGGCGGGCAAGACCAGCCTGCTCAAATGCCTGCTCGATTTTTGCGCACTCGACGGCGGCGCCATCGAGATTTTCGGCGCCAGCCATCTGCGTCCGGAGGCGCGCCAGCCGCTGGCCTATCTGCCGGAACGCTTTACCCCGCCCTACTATCTGACGGGCGACGATTTTCTGAAATACGTGCTGAAATTGCAGGGACAGGCTTACGAGCCGGCTGCCGTGGCCGCCATGCTGGCCGCGCTGGACCTGGAGGACACCGCCTTGAAGCGCACCGTACGCAGCTATTCCAAGGGCATGACCCAGAAACTGGGCCTGGCCGCCTGCTTCCTCAGCCGCAAGCGCCTGTACGTGCTGGACGAGCCCATGAGCGGCCTCGATCCCAAGGCGCGCGCCCTGCTCAAACAGCTTTTGCAGCATTTGCGCAACGATGGCGCCAGCCTGCTGTTCACATCGCACGCGCTGGCCGACGTCGAGGAAATCTGCGACCGCATGGCCATCCTGCACGGCGGGCGCATCCGCTTCGCCGGCACGCCCGAGCACTGCCGCAGCCGCTACGGCGCTTCCACGCTGGAAGCGGCCTTCCTGCAAGCGATCGAATAGGCGCGCCATGTACCAGTCCCATTTCGGCCTGAACCAGGCGCCCTTCAATATCACGCCCAACCCCGCCTTTTTCTACAGCGGCAATGAGCGCGGCGCCATGCTCGACGCCTTGCTGTATGCGGTGGACAGCGGCGAAGGCATCATCAAGGTCACGGGCGAAGTCGGCAGCGGCAAGACCATGCTGTGCCGCATGCTCGACAGCCAGCTGCCGCCCCATGTCGACGTGATCTACCTGGTCAACCCCAGCCTGGCCCCGGAGGAAGTACTGTACGCCATCGCCGGCGAACTGGGGCTGAACGCGGAAGGCTTGCGCGGCAACGAGGTGCTGCGCCTGTTGAACGCCGACCTGATCGCGCGTCACAGCGCGGGCCGCCAGGTGCTGCTGCTGGTCGAGGAAGCCCAGGCCATGCCGCTGGAAACGCTGGAAGAGGTGCGCCTGCTGACCAATCTGGAAACGGCCCACCACAAGCTGCTGCAGATCGTGCTGTTCGGCCAGCCGGAGCTGGACGAGAGCCTGGCGCTGCCGCGCATGCGCCAGCTGCGCGAGCGCATCACGCACAGCTTCACGGTGCCGCCGCTGGCGCCCGAACTGCTGCCCGACTTCCTCGCCTTCCGTCTGCAAGCAGCCGGCCACCACGGGCGGCCTCTGTTCAGCAAGGGCGCGGTGAAGCTGATCGCGCGCGTCTCGCAAGGCATTGTGCGGCGCGTGAATATCCTGGCCGACAAGGCTTTGATGGCCGCCTTTGCCGACGATGCGGCCACGGTGCGGCCAGCCCATGTGCGCCAGGCCATCCGCGACAGCAGCTTTGCCGCGCCGCCGCGCGCGCTGCCGGCCTGGCTGCTGTTCGGCGCCGGCTTTGTGCTGGCCTTGCTGGTGGCGGGCGCCTGGCTGGTCTGGCAGCAGTCGCTGGCGCCGCCGGACGGCTACGGCAAGGGCCGGCCAGCGGCGCCGCTGCAGGCCGGCCCCGCATCCCGATTTGCAGGATGAGCGCTTTTATAAGATTATGTCAACTTTAACCCCCGGACCAACCTCGCTCCCGCGGACTACAACAATGAAAAAACTCGCGGCTCCCCTGCTTTCCACCGCCTGCGCCCTGCTCGCCGGCTGCGCCGCGCCGCAATTGCCGGTATCGACCTCGCATGTGACGGAAGGCCCGCGCCCGGCCGGCGCCATTCCCGATCCCGTGCAGCAAAGCCCGGTCCTGCCGCCACCGCGCCCCGGCGCGCGCGTGGAAACCTATAGCGTCACGGTGCACAAGGTGCCGGTGCAGTCGGTGCTGTTCGCGCTGGCGCGCGACGCCGGCCTGAACGTGGACATCCACCCTTCGATCGACGGCATGGTCACGCTGAATGCGCTGGACCAGACCCTGCCCCAGCTGCTGGCGCGCATCGCGCGCCAGGTCGATATGCGCTACGAGATCGAAGGCAATAACCTGATCGTGCTGCCGGACCAGCCGTATTGGCGAAATTACAAGGTCGATTATGTGAACATGGCGCGCTCGACCCAGAGCAGCGTGAGCATCGCCACCCAGATTTCGACCACGGGCGGCTCGTCGGCCACGCAGACGATCAATCCGGCCACCGGCCAGACCACATCGGCCACCCAGGCTTTGGGCGGCGGCGGCACCAACAATTCCACCACCTCGGTCGCCAACCGTTCGGATAATAATTTCTGGTACAGCCTGGAGAAAAATATCCGCGACATGCTGCGCCCGACCAATCTGAACGATCCGCTCACCGATCCCCTGGCCCAGCTGCGCGAGCAGACCGGCGGCCAGCAGGGCCAGGCCAATCCCTACGGCCAAGCCGGCCAGGCGAGCGGCGTGGCGGGGCAGCCCGGCGTGAATCCGGGCGGCTATGCGGGCGGCGCGGGCTATCCCGGCGCGGCCCAGCCTTATGGCGTGCAGCAGCCGGGCTATCCGGCAGCGGGCGAGCAAGGTTATGGCGTGGCGGCAGGCGCCACCGGCGCCCAGGGCGCGGGCGGACGCAATGCGCCGCGCAGCAATAACACTGTGGTGGTCAACCAGGAAGGCGGCCTGATGGCGGTGCGCGCCACCAGCCGCCAGCACGACAAGATCCAGGAATTCCTCGACACCGTGCTGGCCACGGCCAAGCGCCAGGTGCTGATCGAGGCGACCGTGATCGAGGTCAAGCTGGGCGACCAGTACCAGCAAGGCATCAACTGGTCGCGCGTCAGCAGCAACGGCGAATCGACGCTGATACAGGGCGGCGTGGCGGCAGGGGCCAATCCGCTGCCGAACACCACCGCGCCGGGTTTCATGCTGTTCAAGTACAACAACCCCACCACGCGCCTTGGCAATATCACGGCCGCCGTGCAGTTGCTGGAATCCTTCGGCAAGGTCAAGGTGCTGTCCAGCCCCAAGATCAGCGTGATGAACAACCAGACCGCGCTGCTCAAGGTGGTGGACAACAATATCTTCTTCACGCTCAAGGTCACGCCCGCCGTGATGACGTCCAGCGGCACCATCGCCACGCCCGCCACCTACGAGTCCAAGGTGGAGACCGTGCCGGTCGGCTTTGTGATGAGCGTGACGCCGCAGATTTCCGAGAGCGACGAAGTGACGCTGAATGTGCGCCCCACCATCACGCGCGTGGTTGGCTTTGTGCAGGATCCAAATCCCGAGCTGGCCAAGCAGAACGTCATCAGCAAGGTGCCGGTGATCCAGGCGCGCGAGCTGGAGTCGGTCATGAAGGTCAGCAGCGGCCAGGTGGCCGTGATGGGCGGCTTGATGCAGGACTCGGTGGACAACTCCAAGGATGGCCTGCCCGGCGTGAGCAGCATGCCGCTGCTGGGCAATCTCTTCTCCTACCGCAACGAGACGGCCAGCAAGACCGAGCTGGTGATCTTCATGCGCCCCATCGTGGTCAAGGACGCCAGCCTGAATGGCGATTACAAGGATTACCGCTACCTGCTGCCGGACCAGACGCCGCTGAATGCGCAGCCGTATCCGCAATCGGTCCCGCCCCAGGTGCGCAACCCTGCTTTCGGATCGGGTGAACAATGAGCCTGCTGATGCAAGCGTTGAAAAAGGCCGAACGCGCCAAGCAGAGCAATCTGCCGGACGAGGAGCTGGAGCGCCCGTCCGAGGCCTTCGACGAGATCCTGGCGCTGGAACCGCAAAACCCGTCCGCGCCTCCGGCTGGCGGGCTGGAACTGTCGCTGGAGCCGCTCGACACGCCGGCCTACGCGGCAGGCGATTCCGCCCGCGATGCAGCTGCGGCCGCAACCAGCCCTGCGGGCGGTATTGAACCCAGTTTGGCCCCCCTCGATTTCGCCCCTGCCGGTTCGGGCGAGATTCCGCTGGTGCCGGCCACGGAAGCCATCCACGACCCGGTGCCGCCCCAGGCGCGCCAGGAGGCGGCACGGCCCCGTCCCGCCCCGCTTCAGCGCGGCGTTCAAGCACAGGCGGCCGATGCAGGCCGCATCGAAGGCAGCGCCGCCTTCGGCGCTGGCGCCAGCCCGGCGGCGGCCACCCAGCCCGCGCCGGCGTACAGCGTCAACGCGGCTGGAGCTGACGGCTACGCTGGTGCTGCCAGTGCCGCTGCCGCTGGCGCTGCGCGCGCAGCAAAAGGCGCGACGCAAGGCGGTGCGCGCGCGACAGCCGCGCCGCGGATGCAGGCGGGCCAGCAATCGGCATATTCGGCATCCGGCCGCGCTGGCGCGCAGCAAACGGCACGCGGCGGCCAGCGCGGTAAGGACAAGGCGACGGGACGCATCGATCCGGCCCATCTGCGGCTGGGCATCCTGGGCGGCATTCTGGCCCTGATCCTGATCGTCTTCGGCATGATGTATTGGCGCGCCCTGACCGCGCGCCCCGGCGCTTCGCTGCCCATGGTGGCGATGCCGGGTCAAGGCGGTGTGCCGCAGACGGCTGTCGTCGTGCCCACGCCACCCGCTGGCGATGCAGGCGCCATTCCCAGCGCGCCTGGCGCCGACAGCACCACGCCAGTGGGCGCATCGGCCCAGCCAGGCATGCCAGTTGGCGCCACCGCGCAGCCCGCGCCGCTGGAGCAAAGAATATCGCCGGAAGAGGCGCAGGCCGCGATCCGCGCCGCCACCGAGCGCGAAGCCGCCGAACTGGCTGCCCGTCAGGCGCGCGAGCGCGTCGAAACACGCCGGCAGACGCAGGGGCATCCGTCCTCCCCCGCCGGCGGCACGCCATCCCAACCCGCCGCTGCGGCCACCGGCCAAAGCGGCGGCGCCGCATTGACGCCGATGGGCGACAGCGGCGAACTGCGCATCGTGCGCAATAGCGCGGCCCAGCAGGTGCCGCCCGCCATCCAGGCCGCTTACCAGAGCTTCCAGGCGGGCGATATGGCCGGCGCGGGCCAGCAGTATGCCCAGGCGCTGCAGCAAGACCCGAACAACCGCGACGCCCTGCTCGGCAGCGCCGCCGTGGCCGTGCGCGAACAGCGTCCGGCCCAGGCCGGCGCCGCTTATCTGCGCCTGCTGGAACTCGACCCCAACGACGGCGAGGCCATGGCGGGCTTGAGCAGCCTGCGCGGCGGCGACGCCGGCCAAACCGAGAGCCGGCTGAAAGCCATTCTGCAGCGCGCACCGGAATCGGCGCCGGTGCACTTCGCGCTCGGCAATCTGTATGCGCGCCAGGCCCGCTGGCCGGAGGCACAGCAAGCCTTCTTCCGCGCGTATACCGGGACGCCGTCCAATCCCGACTACGCCTTCAACCTGGCGATCGGGCTGGACCGCCTGAACCAGGGCAAACTGGCCCTGGGCTATTACGAACGCGCCCTGGCGCTGGCGCAGGCCACGCGCGCCAGCTTCGACCAGGCGGCGGTACGCCGCCGCATGCAGGAACTGGCCGCCGCCGCGCGCTGAACTTAACGATACATGGCAGAACAAGCAAAACTCCCGCTGGGCAAGCTGCTGATCCAGAAAGGCGTGATCAGCGAAGACCAGTTGCGCATCGCGCTGATCGAACAGAAACGCAGCAATGAGCCGCTGGGCAAGCTGCTCATCACGCTCGGCTTCGTGACCGAGGCCACGGTGCGCGAAGCGCTCAGCGAAAACCTGAAAACCCCGGCCGCCGATCTGAATAGCTTGGTGGTCGACGCCATCGCGCTCAAGCTGATTCCCAAGGACGTGGCGAAGCGCTACCGCGTCTTCCCCATCGTCTACGAGCGCCACAGCGACAACCTGATCCTGGCCATGTCGGACACCAGCAATATCGTGGCGCTGGACCAGATCAGCGCCATGCTGGTCAAGGGCATCAGCGTCACGCCGCTGCTGGTGAACGAATCGGATATCGCGCGCGCCATCGACCAGTACTACGGCTTCGAGCTGTCGATCGACGGCATCCTGCACGAGATCGAAACGGGCGAGGTCAATTACCAAAGCATGAGCGCCACCTCGGACGAGTACAGCCAGCCCATGGTGCGCCTGATCGACGCCCTGCTGGCCGACGCGGTGCAGAACGGCGCCTCCGACATTCACTTCGAGCCGGAACAGAGCTTCCTGCGCATCCGCTACCGCATCGACGGCATCCTGCGCCAGATCCGCAGCCTGCACAAATCCTACTGGCCAGCCATGGTGGTGCGCCTGAAGGTGATGAGCAATATGAATATCGCCGAGACGCGCGCGCCGCAGGACGGCCGCATCAGCATCAAGTTCTCCGGCCGCCAGATCGACTTCCGCTCCAGCGCCCAGCCCACCACGCACGGCGAAAACTTCGTGCTGCGCGTGCTGGACCGGCAGAAAGGCATCGTGCCGCTGGATGGCCTGGGCCTGGCCGAGGCCGAACTGCAGCTGCTGAAACTGATGATCGCCCGTCCCGATGGCCTGATCCTGGTCACCGGCCCCACCGGCAGCGGCAAGACCACCACGCTGTATTCGATCCTGAACCATATCAATACCGAAAGCGTCAACATCATGACGCTGGAAGACCCGGTCGAATATCCGATGTCGATGATCCGCCAGACCTCGGTCAACGAATCGGCCAAGCTGGGCTTCGCCGATGGCATCCGCTCCATGATGCGGCAAGATCCGGACGTGATCCTGGTGGGCGAGATCCGCGACAAGGAAACGGCCGATATGGCCTTTGCCGCCGCCATGACCGGCCACCAGGTGTACTCCACCCTGCACACCAATTCGGCCGTCGGCTCGGTGTCGCGCCTGCTCGATATCGGCGTGCTGCCCGACATCATGGCCGGCAATATCATCGGCGTGATCGCGCAGCGCCTGGTGCGCAAACTTTGCCTGCACTGCCGCGAGCCGCTGCAGGCCGACCAGATCGAACGGCGCCTGCTCGGGCTCGACGAGGAACACCCGCCCGCCACCATCTACCGCGCCGTGGGCTGCGAACGCTGCGCGCACCAGGGCTACAAGGGCCGCCTGGCCATCATGGAACTGCTGAAGATGAACGGCGAACTGGATGAACTGGTGGCGCGCCGCGCCAGCAACCGCGAGCTGCGCGCCGCTGCCAGTGCGGCCGGCTTCCGCACCCTGGTCGACGACGGCATGCGCCGCGTGCTGGAAGGCGTGACCACGCTGGAGGAAGTCTCGCGCGTGGTCGATCTGACGGACAGGTTGAGCTGATGCCGCAATTTATCTACCGCGCCATGGATGCCGCCGGCCAGGTCGTGCCGGGCAATATGGACGCGCTCAACGTGCCGGACCTGGAACTGCGCCTGGGCCGCATGCAGCTGGACCTGATCGATTGCCGCGAAAGCCGGCAAAAGGTGGTGGCCGTGGGCCGCAAGCCGGTGCGGCGCAGCGACCTGATCAACTTCTGCTTCCATATGGAGCAGATGGCGAATGCCGGCGTGCCGATCCTGGAAGGCCTGGCCGATCTGCGCGACAGCATGGATCACGCGCGCTTCCGCGAGATCATCACCGATCTGATCGAAAGCATCGAGGGCGGCCTGCAGCTGTCCGATGCGCTGGCCGCCTATCCGGAAGTGTTCGACCTTACCTTCACCAGCTTGATACGCGCCGGCGAAGCGAGCGGCAAGGTCAATGAAGTGTTCCGCAACCTGGCCGACAGCCTGCGCTGGCAGGACGAGCTGGCGGCGCAGACCAAAAAGATGGCGACCTATCCCGCCGTGGTGGCGACCGTGGTCATCGCCGTCACCTTCTTCCTGATGATCTACCTGGTGCCGCAGCTGACGTCCTTCATCAAGAACCAGGGCGGCGAGCTGCCGCTGCATACGCGGGTGCTGATCGCGGTATCGAATGTCTTCATCGCCTACTGGTATCTGCTGCTGGCCGCGCCGCTGCTGGCCTGGTTCGGCCTGCGTTACTGGCTGCGCCGCAGCGAGACGGCGCGCTACGCGGCCGACGCCTTCAAGCTGCGCGTCTGGCTGATCGGACCCGTGCTGCACAAGATCATCCTGGCGCGCTTCGCTACCTTCTTTGCGCTGATGTACGCCTCCGGCATCACCATCCTGGAGTGCATCCGACTGTCCGAAGGCATTGCCGGCAACCGCGTGGTAGCGGCCGCCCTGCGCCGCGCGGGCCAGCAGATTTCCGATGGCCAGAGCGTGACGCAAGCCTTCCAGAGCACCGGCATCTTCCCGCCGCTGGTGGTGCGCATGCTGAAGGTGGGCGAGGCCACCGGCGCGCTGGACGGGGCGCTGCGCAATGTCAGCTACTTCTATAACCGCGAGGTGAAGGAGCAGATCGAGAAGGTGCAGGCCATGATCGAGCCGGCCATGACGGTGATCCTGGGCCTGCTGCTGGGCTGGATCATGCTCTCCGTGCTCGGGCCGATTTACGACACGATCAGCAATATCAGGATCTGACCATGTTGCGCAAACAGCTTTTCTATCTCAGCAGCGAAGGCCTTGTGGCCAGCCTGTGCCAGCGCGGCGTCACGACCGACAGCACCTTCTTCGGCGCCGATGCCGCCGGCCTGCAAGCTTTCGCCGCCTGGCTGGAAGCGCAGGGCCAGACGCCGGCCTGGCTGCTGGCCGACCTGGTGGAGGAGGATTTCCAGGTCCAGCAGCTGCCCCATGTGGGCGGCAAGGCCGGGCGCAATCTGCGCGAACGCCGCCTGTCCCAGCTCTACCGCGAAACGCCCTACCGCCGCGCCACTATTCTCGGCCGCGCCGCCGATGGCCGGCGCGACGACCAGGTGCTGCTGTCGGCGCTGACCAATCCCGCCCTGCTCGCGCCCTGGCTGGAAGCGATGGAAGCAGCGGCCACGCCGCTGGCCGGGATTTATTCGGCAGCCCTGCTCAGCACCGAACTGGTACAGCGCCTGCTGCCGGGACACGAGCATCTGCTGCTGGTCACGCCGCAGTCGGCGGGCCTGCGGCAAAGCTATTTCCGCAACGGGGCGCTGAAATTCTCGCGCCTGACGCCCACCGTCGGCGGCGAACACCTGGCCAGCGGGGTGGCGGCGGAAACGGCCCGCGCCCAGCAATTCCTCACCAGCGTGCGTCTGATCGGGCGCGGCGACGTGCTGCATACGGCTATCCTCGCGCCCGCGGCGCAGATTGCGGCGCTGGCGGAGCTATGCCAGGATGGTCCGGAAACGGCTTTCGCCTTCCTGCCACTGGAAGAAGCGGCGCCGCAGCTCGGCGCCGACCTGGCCTCGCCGCTGGCCGATGACCTGCTGCTGGCGCGGCTGGCGCGGGCGCGCCCTCCCGGCCACTACAGCGGCGGCGAGGTGCGCCGCCACTTCCAGCTATGGCGGGCGCGCATCTCGCTGTATGCGTCGAGCGCCGTGATCGGCGTGGCGGGCCTGATCTGGACGGCGGCCAACCTGATCAGCTATGGCGCCGCCGAACGCCATGCGGCCGAGCTGCACGCGGAAGCGGCGCGCAAGGAAAGCGCTTACCAGGCCAGCATGTCCACCATGCCGCCGGCCGCGGCGCGCACCGTCAATATGAAGGCGGCCGTCAATATCGAAAAACTGCTGGCCGAGCAAGGCCCCGCGCCGGAAGCCATGCTGCAGCTGGTCAGCGCGGCGCTGGAACAGTCGCCGCAAATCCGTCTGACGCAGCTGGACTGGCAGGTCCAGGTGGCGGGGCTACCCGCGCAGGCCGATGGCGCCGCCTCGGCGGCTGCAGCCGGGAGCATGCCCGGCTTCGGTGCGGCCCCGCAGGCGCAGGCGGTAACGCCCATGCCGGCCCTGCTGCTGGGCATTCCGCGCCGGCCGCCGCAGACCCTGCGGCTGGAAGCCGAGGTGCTGGTGCAGCAGGACGATTACCGTGCTGTCCTCGACAGCATGAACGGCTTTGCCCAGGCGCTGGCGCGCACGCCGCGCATGACGGTGCAGATCGGCAGCCTGCCTTTCGATGTGCGCTCCAGCGTGAAGCTAAGCGGACGCGCGGGCAGCAGCGGCGGCACGGCGGAAGACCGCGCGAAATTTACCCTGAACCTGGTGTGGAACCCATGAACGCGCAGCCAAGCAAAAAAATTTCCGATGCCGGCGTGCCGCTGCCCTTCTGGCTCAGCGGCTTCGCCCGCATTCGCAAGGCTGCGCTGACTTTCGCCGCCACCACCGGCCTGGCGGTGGCGGCCGTCGCCCTCAGCTACTGGTATAAACAGGAGGCGCTGGACGTGGAGACGCGCGCCCAGCGCGCCCGCAACGACGCCCATTCGCGCCTGACCTATGCCGAAACGGAAAAAGAGGAAATCCGCCGCTTCCAGCCTGCCTTCCTCGAATTGCAGCGCAGGGGCTTGGCAGGCGAGGAGCGCCGCCTGGACTGGGTGGAAAGCATCCGCCAGATCCAGGAGCAGCGCCGCCTGCTGCCGCTCACCTATCAGATCGACCCGCAGCAGCCCTACCGGCTGGAGCAGCCGCTGCCCACCGGCGACTACCAGCTGCGCGGCAGCCGCATGAAGCTGCATATGGATCTGCTGCACGAGATGGACTTGTTCAACTTCCTGGCCGACCTGCGCCAGCGCGGCTATTTCGCGGTGCAGGATTGCAGTCTGCGCCGCACCGCCGCCGCCACGTCCGGCGTGCAGTCGCCCGCACTGACCGGCGACTGCACGCTGAACTGGCTGACCTTGACGCCCCAGCCTGCGGCGCCGTCCGCGCCCATGCCCGCAGGCGGCAAACGCTCCGCGCTCGCCGTGCTGGATGCCGCGGGCGCGCCCGCCGGGAGGCAGCCATGACGCGCTGGCTGCTGGCGATCGGCCTGCATCTTTGCTGCGGCCAGCTGCTGGCGCAAGCGACAGCACCCAGCATCGGCCGTCTGTTCACAACGCTGGAAGAGCGCATGCAGCTCGACGCCCAGCGCAGCAGCACGCCAGCGGGAGCGGCGGGCATGCCCGGCATGTCAGACGGCTTTACGCCGTCCGCGCCGGCTCCCGCGCCGATGGCGGCAAGCGAAGCACCGCCGCTGGCGCCGGCCGAACCGGTGCAGCTGAACGGCGTGATCCGGCGCAGCGGCGGCAAATCGGTGGTCTGGGTCAATAACGTGCCGCTGGAAAGCCCGGCGGCGCGCGCGAAAGGCGGCGCCCTGTCCGTGCCTCTGCCCAGCGGCGGCAGCGTCAAGCTGAAACCGGGGCAAAGTTTCAATCCGGCCGATGGCAGCGTGCACGAAGCGGGCCGCTGAACGCTCCGGCTGCGCAGGCGCCCAGACCGCGCGGCATGGCGCCTGCGCCGGCAGCGCGGGCGCCCAGGACACTTTGCGACGAGTGCCCTGGCGGCCGGCGCGCCAGGGCGGCGCGGCGCTGCTGCTGCTGCTGGCCGTGGCCGGTCTGGGCGCGGCGACCTTGCTGATCAGCGTTTTCGGCAAGCAGAATCTGGAAGCGCTGCGCGAACGCCGCACCCAGGCGCGGCTGGCGCAAGCCTCGGATGCGCTGGTCGGTTTCGCCGCCCAGCACGGCCGCCTGCCGCGTCCCGCCGTCTCGGCCACCGATGGCCGCGAAAGCGCCGAGCCCTGCGACAGCGAAGCCGCCTGCAGCGGCTTCCTGCCCTGGGTGGCGCTGGCCGTGGAGGGTGCCGACAGCTGGGGCAAGGTGCTGCGCTACAGCGTAACGCCGGAATACACGCGCGCGCCGCTGCTGCGCATTTCGGCCGTCGCCACCAAGCGCGTGCAGACCCGCGACGGCCATGGCAATCTTGTGTACGCGGTCGGACACGACGTCTGCCTGCTGTACGCGCAATGCGCGCCGGCCGTGGTGTTTTCGCAGGGACGCAATAATCTCGGCACCAGCGTGGCCGGCGTGGCGCAGGCCAACGGCGCGCAGGGTAATGTGGACGAACAAGGCAACGATGGCGCCGTGCTGAGCTTCATGCAGCGCGCCGCCAGCGATAATCCGGCAGCGCCCGGCGGCGTCTTCGACGACCTGCTGCTGCCGCTGGCGCTGCCAACACTGTACGAAAGGATGGCAACGGCGCGCGCCCTGCCCTAGCATGATGAAGACGAAGAACGCAGGTTTCACCCTGGTCGAAATGGCCATCGTGCTGGTGATCGTGGGCCTGATGGTGGGCGGCCTGCTTGCGCCGCTGAGCAGCCAGCTGGAACAGCGCCGCACGGCCGATACACAGAAGACGCTGGAGGAAGCGCGCGAAGCCTTGCTTGGCTTCGCGCTGCGCAACGGTTATCTGCCCTGCCCCGCCATTTCCGCCGCCAACGGCCTGGAAGACCGCGACGCCAGCCGCTGCACGGGCGAACGCCGCCAGGGCTTTCTGCCCTGGGCCACGCTCGGCCTGCCCAAGCTCGATAGCTGGGGCCATCTGTTCCGCTACAGCGTGACGCCGGCCTTCAGCGACAGCGCCGTCCCGTTCCGCCTGCAGACGCCGCGCGACATCACCATCGCCACGCGCGACGCGGGCGGCAATCTGGTGGCGGCCACCGGCGTCAACGATATTCCCGCTGTGGTGCTTTCGCATGGCAAGAACGGCTACGGCAGCTTCAGCGAGCAAGGCGTGCTCGCGGCCGACGCGGGCAGCGGCAATGTGGACGAGAAAGCCAACCAGAATCCCGCCGGCACCGCCTTCATCACGCGCGGCGCCAGCGACAACGCCAGCGCCGCCGGCGGCGCCTATGACGATATCCTGGTCTGGGTCTCGCCGAATATCCTGTACAACCGCATGGTCGCCGCCCAGCGCCTGCCCTGAGCCATGCTTGCGCCCATCCTGACCATCGCCCGCTACACGCTGCTGGAAGCCCTGCGCAACCGCCTGCTGTGGGTGCTGGCCGTGATCGCGCTGGCGGCCCTGGGCCTGAGCGGCTTCCTGCATGCGGTGGCGCTGACCGAGAGCCGCCAACTCCAGGCCGCGCTGCTGGCGGCCCTGCTGCGCCTGAGCGCCGTCTTCCTGATCGCCACCTTCGTCGTCACCAGCATGGCGCGCGAAGCGCACGACAAAGGCAGCGAGCTGCTGCTGGCCCTGCCCCTGCCGCGCGCCGCCTACCTGCTCGGCAAATTAGGCGGCTTCTGCCTGCTGGCGCTCTTGCCGGCGCTGCTGTTCGGCGCGCTCGGCCTGTTCTTCGCGCCGCCGGCGCAGGCCGCGCTGTGGGGCACATCGCTGCTGTGCGAACTGTGGCTGGTGGCCGGCTTTGCGCTGCTGTGCATGTTCACCCTGAACCACGTGCTGCCCGCGCTGGCCGCCACGCTGGGCTTTTACCTGCTGGCGCGCAGCGTGGCGGCCTTGCAGCTGATCGGCCAGCACAGCGGCGCGGCCGATGCCGGACAGCGCGCCATCGCGGCCGGCATGGACTTGCTGGCCTTGGTGCTGCCCACCCTGGACCGGTTCACGCGCAGCGAATGGCTGGTCTATCACGACGGCAGCTGGCGGCAACTGGCAGTGGTGCTGGGCCAGACCGCCGTCTACCTGCTGCTGCTGGCCGCCGCCGCGCTGTTCGACCTGTACCGCAAGGAATTCTGATGGGCGGCGGCACACATCCCACCGCCACCCGGCCGCGCCGCCGCGCCGCGCCCTTGCCGCTGCAGTTGCTGCTGGCCGGCGCGCTGGCCGCGCAACTGGGCTGGCACGCCCTGCAACCCTTCGGCACCGGCGCCGGACAAGACGTGCGACCCGCGACTGCCCTGCCGCCGCCGATGCCGCTGGACGGCTTGCGCCTGGCCAGCCTGGGCGAACCGCTGGCCCTGTCCAAGCTATTGATGCTCCACCTGCAAAGCTTCGACGACCAGCCCGGACAAAATCTGTCCTGGCGCGCGCTGGATTACGGCCGGCTGGCCGGCTGGCTGGAACGCGCCCTCGATCTCGATCCGCGCGGCCAATATCCGCTGCTGGCCGCCAGCCAGGTGTATGGCGCCGTCAACGACGCGGCGCGCAGCCGCCAGATGCTCGACCTGGTCTACCGCGAATTCCTGCGCGACCCGCAGCGGCGCTGGCCCTGGCTGGCCCACGCCGCGCTGGTGGCGCGCCACCGCCTGCATGACCTGCCGCTGGCACGGCGCTACGCAGCGGCTATCCGCACGCAAGCCACGCAGGCGCCGGACTGGGCGCGCGAGCTGGAAGTGTTCGTGCTGGAGGATATGAATGAGCTGGACAGCGCGCGCAAGCTGATTGGCGCCCTGCTCTCCAGCGGCCAGATCACCGATCCCGGCGAGGCACGCTTCCTGGCCGGCCGCCTGGAAGCCCTGCAACGGCGCGCTTCCGGCCCCGGTGTGGACAGGCCCGCCGCCGGGCTTGTAAGATAGGTTCAAATGAAAGGAAACGCCATGCCCCATCCACGTCCGATTTTGCACGCGCGCCGCCAGAGCGGTTTCACGCTGGTGGAAATCGCCATCGTCCTCGTCATCATCGGCCTGCTGCTGGGCGGCGTGCTCAAAGGCCAGGGCCTGATCGACAGCGCCAAGGTCAAGAACGTGATCCAGCAATCGAACTCGCTGCAGGCCGCCGTCAACGCCTACCAGGACAAATTCCGCGCCCTGCCCGGCGACGATATCCAGGCCATGCAGCACGTGCCGGGCGCCTCCGGCAACGGCAATGGCGACGGCCAGATCACCGAGTACCAGCTCGCGCCCCAGCACCTGGCGCTGGGCGGCTTCATCACCGGCGCCTTCAACGGCAGCAGCGACTTCATGACCAGCGCCCAGGGCGGCGCCGTCTACGTCTATAACGATGTGGTGGGCGGCCGCGGCGGCAACGGCATCCGTTTCGACAATCTGCCCGACAGCTTCTCCGAGCAGATCGACGCCAAGCTCGATGACGGCAAATTCGACAGCGGCTCGGTGCGCGCCACCAGTCCCTATACCAATAACGGCAGCATCATCACCCGCACCGCCGTGTTCTTCTAAGCCATGAGCCATCCACTCCAGCAACGCCGCCGCGTCTACCTGATGCGGCATGGCAGCGTGACCTACTTCGACGCCGCCGGCAAACCCTTCCTGCCCGAGAGCGTGCCGCTGAACGATGCGGGCCGCCTGCAAGCCACGGCCGCCGGCCAGGCTTTCGCGGCCCAGCAGCTGCGCTTCGACCGCGTCATCGTCTCCGGCCTGCCGCGCACGGTGGAAACGGCGCAGCGCGTGCTGGCCGAAACGGGGCAGCAGATCGCGATTGAAGCGTGGCCGGAACTGGCCGAAATCCGCGGCGGCCGCCTATCCAGCATCCCCGACGCGCAACTGCATGAGGCATTCACCGGCGCTTTCGACGGCGTGGTGGCCGAAGAGCGCCAGTTCCTCGGCGGCGAAAGCGTGGGCGAACTGATGGACCGCATCCACCCCGCCCTGCGCCGCCTGCGCGACGACGCCAGTTGGGACACGGTGCTGCTGGTGCTGCACGGTGGCGTCAACCGTGCCATCCTCTCTTACGCCCTGACCGGCCAGCGCCTCTTCCTCGGCAACCTGGCGCAAACGGCCGGCTGCATCAACGCGCTCGACGTGGGCGCGGCCGAACAGGATTGGGTGCTGCGCTTCTCCAACTACTCGCCGCCCGCCCCGCTGCAAACGGCCAACCGCAGCACCACGATGGAACAGCTGCTGGAACAGTACAAAAAATCGCGCCAGCTTTCGCAGCAAAATAAATAGCACACACGTTCTTTTTCTGAGCTAGAATTGCCTGCAGCCGCATAACAGGAGATTCTATGTTCGAAGAGTTCATGGGCACCAAGGCTGTATCCGAGCGCCACAAGTTCGACGTGGCGGCGCTGGACGCGCATCTGCGCCGGCATATCGAAGACTATCCGCGCGGCGAGCTGCAAGTCGCGCAGTTCAAGGGTGGACAATCCAATCCCACTTTCAAGTTAAGCATCGGCGGCCGGCACTATGTGCTGCGCACCAAGCCCGCGCCCGCCGCCAAGCTGCTGCCGTCGGCGCACGCCATCGACCGCGAATACCGGGTGATGGACGCGCTGCACAAAGCCGGCTTCCCGGCCGCCCGCCAGTACCTGCTGTGCACCGACGAAGCCGTGATCGGCCGCGCCTTTTACGTGATGGAATTCGTCGAAGGCCGCGTGCTGTGGGACCAGGCGCTGCCCGGCATGACGCCGGCCGAACGCGCCGCCATCTACGATGAGCAGAACCGCGTGATCGCCCAGCTGCACAGCATCGACTACCAGGCCATCGGCCTGGGCGACTACGGCAAGCCGGGCAACTACTTCCAGCGCCAGATCGAGCGCTGGACCAAGCAGTACCTGGCCTCGCAGACCGAGACCATTGACGCGATGGACCAGCTGATCGCCTGGCTGCCGGCGCATATTCCGCCCGGCGACGACACGGCCATCGTGCATGGCGACTACCGCCTCGACAACCTGATCTTCCATCCCACCGAACCGCGCATCCTGGCGGTGCTGGACTGGGAACTGTCCACACTGGGCCATCCTTTCGCCGATTTTTCGTATCACTGCATGAGCTGGCACATCCAGCCCGGCCAGTTCCGCGGCATCGCGGGCCTGGACCTGAAGGCGCTGGGCATCCCCTCGCAGCAGGAATACATCGAGCAGTACGCGGCCCGCACCGGCAAGACCATCCGCCTGGAGGACTTCAATTTCTACCTCGCCTTCAATATGTTCCGCCTGGCCAGCATCATGCAAGGCATCATGAAGCGCTATGTGGACGGCACGGCCGCCAGCGCGCAAGCCCTGGAATCGGGCAAGATGGCGCGGCCGATGGCGGAGCTGGGCTGGTCTTACGCCAGCGGCAAAGCAGTCGTTTAAGGAGACAGCATGGACTTCGACTATTCAGAACGCTGCAAGCAATTGCAGGCCAAGCTGCTGGCCTTCATGGACCAGCACATCTATCCGAATGAGCAGGCGTTTTACCAGGAAGTGGACCGCAACGGGCGCGAAAAAGGCAACCGCTGGATTCCCACCGAAATCATCGAGCGGCTCAAGCCCCTGGCACGCGAACAGGGCTTGTGGAATCTCTTCCTGCCCAAATCGGCGCGCGCGCCGGACAGCCTGTCCAATCTCGACTACGCGCCGCTATGCGAAATCATGGGCCGCGTGGGCTGGGCCCCGGAAGTGTTCAACAGCTCCGCGCCCGATACCGGCAATATGGAAACGCTGGAGCGCTACGGCACGGAGGCGCAGAAACAGCAATGGCTGGAACCGCTGCTGCGCGGCGAGATCCGCTCGGCCTTCGCCATGACCGAACCGGGCGTGGCCTCCTCCGACGCCACCAATATCGAAACCCGCATCGAGCGCGATGGCGGCGATTATGTGATCAACGGCCGCAAATGGTGGATTTCCGGCGCGGGCGACCCGCGCTGCAAGGTCTTCATCGTCATGGGCAAGACCGACTTCAACGCGCCGCGCCACCAGCAGCAGTCCATGATCCTGGTACCGGCCGATACGCCGGGCATCACCATCGTGCGTCCACTGCCGGTGTTCGGCTACGACGACGCGCCGCACGGCCACTGCGAAATCCTGTTCGAGAATGTGCGCGTGCCCGCCGCCAGCATCCTGCTGGGCGAAGGACGCGGCTTCGAAATCGCCCAGGGCCGCCTCGGCCCGGGCCGCATCCACCACTGCATGCGCGCCATCGGCGTGGCCGAACGCGCACTGGAGCTGATGTGCCGGCGCCTGCATGCGCGCGTGGCTTTCGGCCGCCGCCTGTCGGAACAGGGCGTATGGCGCGAGCGCATCGCCGAAGCGCGCATCCGCATCGACACGGCCCGCCTGCTGACGCTGAAAGCGGCGTATATGATGGACACCGTGGGCAACAAGGTGGCGCAGGCCGAAATCGCCATGATCAAGGTGCTGGCGCCGAACGTGGCGCAGCAGGTGCTCGACTGGGCCATCCAGGCGTATGGCGCGGCCGGCGTGTCCGAAGACTTCCCGCTGGCCTGCCAGTTTGCGCTGAACCGCACCCTGCGCCTGGCCGACGGCCCGGACGAGGTGCACCGCAACGCCATCGCCAAGCTGGAACTGGCGCGCTACAGCTAAGCGCGCGCCGCCCGGCCCGCGCCGGGCGGCTTAGGCCTTCTTGCCCGCCAAATGGTGGGCCACCAGCGCATTCGCGTGGCCGTGGCCCAGCCCATGCTCGGCCTTCAGCCAGTTCACCAGCTCCATATGCTTCATGCCGGCGCGGCCGCCCAGCAATGCCAGCCAGTGGGCAATCGGCTGGCCATGCTTCTTCTCGATCGATGGGAAGTAGGATGCCGGGCCTTTGACTTGATCGCTATCGCTCATTCTTATCTCCTGTGGTTTGAAGGTTGAAAAACGCCGTTATCGGCCGCTCTCTCCCCACGACGGCCCGGCCGCGGGAAAATCGACACGTCCGGCAAATATTTTTTGCAGGCATGCAGCAGGCAACGCTCGGCAGGGCAAAATACTACCGTTTTCGCGCCGCTCTGGGCTATCATCCTTTCACCATAGTGCCGGAGGCCCAGCAGAGTGAGCGCAGATACCAGCGAGCCCCTACCATCGATCCGTTCGCAGATCACGCTGCTGGTGCTCGCTTGCATACTGCCAGCCTTGGTCGGCTTGGGCCTGCTGGTCTTACACTTTTACCATCTGGAACGCAGCCAGGTGGTCGGCAATGCCCAGCGCATGGCGCGCGCGCTGAGCGCCGCCGTGGACCGCGACCTGCAAACCGGCCAGAGTGCGGCGCGCGCCCTGGCCTCCTCGCCCAGCCTGCAGAGCAACGATTTCACGGCCTTCACCAGCCAGGCCGCGCATCTGCTGCTGCCCGACTTTCCCGGCGCCCGCATCCTCCTGAGCCGCGCCGACGGCAAGATCCTGGCCGATACCGGCGCCCCGGCCGACGCGCCCGAACTGTACGCCAACACCAATGCCAACCGGCTGCACTATCTGTTCGCCCATGGCCAGCCGGGCCTGAGCAATCTGGCGGCCGCGCGCGGCCAGCCGCCGCTGTTCGCCATCGACGTGCCGGTGCTGCGCGACGGCGGCACGGCCTTCGCGCTGAGCGTGGTGTACCGCGCCGAACGCCTCAAGCGCCTGCTGGAGGAACAGCACCTGCCCGACTATGTGATCGTCGGTCTGCTCGACACCAAGGGCATCATCATGGCGCGCAACCGCGATGCCGAGCGCTATGTGGGCCAGGCCACCAGCCAGGAACTGCGCGAGAAGATGCTGCAGGCCAGCGAAGGCCAGATGCAGACCTATACCCTGGAAGGCACGCCGGTCTACGCCAGTTTCAGCCGCGCCCAGCACAGCGGCTGGACCGTGGCCGTGGGCGTGCCGGAAGACTATCTGATGCAGGATCTGATGCAGTTCATCACCTTCATCTCGGCCGGTGTGCTGGTGTTGCTGATCGCCGGCTTTGCGCTGGCCTGGGGCGTGGGCGGCAGCATCGGCCGCTCGGTGCGCGCCCTGAGCGGCCCGGCGCGCGCCATGGCCGCGGGCGAAGCGTATGAGCTGCCGCCGCTGGCCTTCCGCGAGGCCGACGAAGTGGGCGGCGCGCTGCGCCAGATGAGCGAGGATATCCTGCGCTACCGTCAGCAGATGCAAACCCTGGTGGACGAGCGCACCGCCGAGCTGCAGCAATCCAAGGCCTTGCTGGAAAACCTGTACGCCACCGCGCCGGTGGGCCTGAGCTTTGTCGATCCCACCCTGCGCATCGTGATGATCAACGACTATATGGCGGCGGTGAACGGCGCGCCGGTGCAAGCGCATCTCGGCCACCGGTTCGATGAACTGATCGAAGATCCCTCGCTGCGCGCCGCGGTCGGCATGGCTTACCGCCAGGTGCTCGACAGCGGCCAGCCGATTCCCTTCGCCGAATTGAGCGGCGTCACGCCCTCGGCGCCGCAACGCGTCAGCCACTATATGGCGGGCTATTTCCCCGTCTTCGACGCCCAGCAGGAGCTGGTGGGCATCACCGGCGTGCTGCTCGACATCACCACCAGCAAACAGACCGAGGCCGAGCTGCAGCGCCAGCGCCAGCTGTTCAGCTCCGTGGTCGAGAATATTCCGGCCATGATCTTCGTCAAGCGCGCCAGCGATCTGCGCTACGAAATGCTCAACCGCGAAGGCGAGCGCCTGCTGTGCCGTTCGCGCACGGCCTTCCTCGGCAAGACCGATGCCGAAGTCTTCCCGCCGGAGCAGGCGCGCGCCTTCAACGAGGCGGACCGCAAGGTGCTGGCCTCGGGCCGGATGATGGATTTGCCGGACGAGCAGGTGAGCGCCATCGGCGGCGAAGTGCGCTACGTCACCACGCGCAAGGTGGCCTTGCTGGACCAGCAGGGCCAACCCACCCACCTGCTCGGCATCTCGCTCGACATCACGGAGCGCAAGCGCGCCGACGCGGCGCTGGAAAGCACCTCGCTGCGGCTGGCGCGCAGCAACGCCTTCATCCGCACCGTGACCGACAACCTGCCCGCCATGGTGGCCTACTGGGATGCGGGCCTGTGCTGCCGTTTCGCCAACCGGCGCTTCCTGGAAACCTTCCGCCTGACGCTGGACCAGTGCCTGGGCGCCACCATGGAACAGGTGCTGGGACCGCGCCTGATGGAGCTCACGCGCGAACAGGTCGCCGCCGCGCTGCAAGGCGTGCCGCAGAATTTTGCGCGCGAACTGCAGCGGCGCAACAGCCCCGGCCAGCATGTGTGGATCAACTACCTGCCCGATTTCGACGAGGAAGGCGCGGTGCGCGGCTTCTTCGTGCTGGCTTCCGACGTCACGGAGCTGAAACAGCGCGAGCTGCAGCTGCAGGAGCTGAACCAGCAGCTGATGCACGAGCGCGATCGCGCCGAGGCGGGCAGCCGCGCCAAGAGCGAGTTCCTGGCCAATATGAGCCACGAGATCCGCACGCCGATGAACGCCATCATCGGCCTGGCGCGCCTGCTGGAAGAATCGCCGCTGGAACGGCGCGAGCGCAGCTACGTCGGCAAGATCCAGCTGGCCACCCAGGCCCTGCTGGCCGTGGTCAACGATGTGCTGGACTTTTCCAAGATCGAAGCCGGCCAGCTCAAACTGGAACGCGCCCGCTTCAATCTCGACCACATCCTCGGCAGCACCTCGGTGCTGGCCTGCAATGCGGCCTGGGACAAGGGCGTGGAAGCGGTCTTCGACGTGGCGCCGGACGTGCCGATGGAGCTGGTGGGCGATGCCATGCGCCTGCAGCAAATCCTGCTCAACCTGATGAGCAACGCCGTCAAGTTCACCGAGCGCGGCGAAATCGTGCTGGCCGTGCGCAAGCTGAGCGAAGACGATGACGGCATCACGCTGGAATTCCGGGTGCGCGACAGCGGCATCGGCATCGATCCCGAGCACCAGCTGCGCATGTTCGAAGCCTTCTCCCAGGTCGACACCAGCACCAGCCGCAAATACGGCGGCACCGGCCTGGGACTGGCGATCTGCCGCCGCCTGGCCGACCTGATGGACGGCACCATCGGCGTGGAAAGCGTGGTGGGCCAGGGTTCCACCTTCCACTTCATCTATCCCATGCAGCGCGCGCCGGACCTGCCGCTGCATCCGCCGTTGCCACCCGCTCTGCAAGGCCTGCATGTGCTGCTGGTGGACGATAACGCCGCCTCGCGCGCCGCCCTGCAGCGCGCCGGCGAGGCTTTCGGCTGGACCGTGTTGAGCGCCGCCAGCGGCCAGGCCGCCCTGGCCCAGTTGCGCAAAGCGGCACAGGCGCCGCGCGCGCTCGACCTGCTGCTGATCGACAGCGCCATGCCGGAAATGGATGGCGTCACGGTGCTGATGCTGGCGCGCGCCGAGGAAGGCCTGCGCCTGCCCAAGGTGGTGGTGATGGCGCCGGAGCACAGCAGCGAGGAACTGGCCCTGCTGGCCGAGGGCTTGCGGCTGGACGCCATCCTGTCCAAGCCGGCCACGCCGCACCGCCTGCAGGTGGCGGCGCTGGCCGCCCTCAGCGGCGCGGCCGCCATTGCCGCGCCGCCGCCACCGCAGCCGCTCTCGGGCCGCCTGACCGGCATGCGCGTGCTGCTGGTGGAGGATAACGAGATCAACCAGGAGATGGCGCAATACATTCTGCTGCATGCCGGCGCGCGGGTGGAAATCGCCGCCAACGGCAAGATCGCCGTCGAACTGCTGCAAGCCGGTCCGGCACGCTGCGACGCCGTGCTGATGGACCTGCAAATGCCCGTCATGAACGGCTATGAGGCAACCATCGCCATCCGCGCCCTGGGCCTGGTGCAGCTGCCCATCATCGCCATGACCGCCAACACCCTGGAGGAAGACCGCAGCCGCGCGCTGGACGCGGGCATGGACGCCCACGTCGGCAAGCCGATCGACGTGGATGAATTGACCGCCACCCTGACCCGGCTCGCGCCCTTGTCCGCCTCCCGCCTGGGCACGGCGGCGGTGCAGCCGGCAGCCATGGCGGCCGACATCCCCGCCCGCCTGCCCGGCATCGATCTGGACGCGGCGCTGAAGCGCCTGGCCGGCAATTACCCGGCTTTTGTCGGCCTGCTGAAACGCTTCGAGAATTCCCAGGGCGACGCCGTGACCGAGGTGCGCGCCCTGCTGGCCCGCAATGAGCGGCGCGCCGCCACCCAGGTGCTGCACCGCCTGCGCGGCGTGGCCGCCAACCTGGGCGCCTCCGACGTGGCGCGCCTGGCCTCGCTGGCCGAATTGATGCTGGAAGAAGGGCGCGATGCCGAACTCAATGCGCTGCTGATCTCCCTGAGCGAGGCGATCGATATCGTCACCGGCGCCGCGCGCACCCTGCCCCTGCCCGTACAGCAGGACGGCGAAGCGCACGCGATGGACGCCGATCTGCCGCAGGCGCTGTCGGAACTGGTATCCTTACTGCAAAATAATAATCTGAAGGCGCTGAGCGAATTCAACGCCCTGCGCCCCGCTCTGGAGCGCCTGGGCGTGGACGATCTGCCCGCCGTCGCCAACGCCATCGACACGCTGGATTTCGTGCTTGCCGAAAGAAAGCTGCTGGAAATGCTGAAGCGGAAGGAGAACCAATGAGCTGGACCGATCTGGCCAGGAACGGGCGCATTCTGGTGGTGGACGACGCCATGGAAAACATTCAGATCCTGCACCATGCGCTGCGCGAGGAGCACGACGTGCTGTTCGCCCTGAGCGGCGAAAAGGCGCTGGAAATCGCCAACCAGCAGCAGCCCGACCTGATTCTGCTGGACGCGGTCATGCCCGGCATGGACGGCTACGAAGTGTGCGCCGCCCTGCGCGCCTCGCCGCGCGCGCGCGACATTCCGGTGATCTTCGTCACCGCCCTCACCCATCCCGAAGACGAGACGCGCGCCCTGGAAGCGGGCGCGGTGGACTTCATCAGCAAGCCTTTCAATGTGGCCGTGGTGCGCGCCCGCGTGCGCACCCAGCTCACCGTCAAGCGCCAGGCCGACGCCATGCGCGAGCTGACGCTGACCGACGCCCTGACCGGCGTGGCCAACCGGCGCAGCTTCAACGAGGCGATCGAAAGCGAGTGGCGGCGCTGCATGCGCGCCCATGTTTCGCTATCGGTGATCCTGATGGATATCGACCATTTCAAGCTGTATAACGACGCCTATGGCCACCAGGCCGGCGACGCCTGCCTGCAGCAGGTCAGCGCCGCCATGAAGCGCTGCGCCATGCGCCCCTCCGACCTGCTGGCGCGCTATGGCGGCGAGGAATTCGTGCTGCTGCTGCCGCAGGAGGAGCAGGAAGGCGCCGAGCGGGTGGCGCGCCGCATCCTGGATGAAGTCTCCGGACTGCACATCGAGCACCGCGCCTCGTCGGTCAGCCACCATGTGACGGTCAGCATGGGGTCGGCCAGCATGAAGCCGGGGCCGGAATCCTCGCCCGAACTGCTGATACGCTCGGCCGACACCCTGCTCTACCAGGCCAAGGCCAGTGGCCGCAACCGCTACTTGGCCTCCTCGTTCTGACGCCTCTCAGGGATAGCGCCGCATCAGGAATTCCGCGACGCAGACCGGCTTGCCGCCCTCCACGGCTTCCATGCTCACGCCCCACTCCACTTGCGCGCCACCGCCTTCCAGCGGCGTCACCGAGAGGATGCTGAAGCGGCCGCGCACCCGGCCGCCCGCCGTCAGCGGCGCCGGGAAGCGCACCTTGTTCAAGCCGTAGTTCAGGCCCATACTCACGTCCGCCATGCGCATCGAAGCTTGCAGCATCGCGGGCAACAGGGCCAGGGTCAGAAAGCCGTGGGCCACGGTGGCGCCGTAGGGCGACTCGCGCGCGGCCCGCCCCGCATCGACATGAATCCACTGATGGTCGCCGGTGGCCTCGGCGAAGCGGTCGATGCGCTCCTGATCCACCTCGATCCAGTCCGACACCGCCACTTCCTGCCCGGCCAGGGCCTGCATTTCCGCCAGATTGGCAAACACCCGCATCGTCTACTCCCCCGCCGCCGGACGGAAGCCCGGCTGGGCGATAAAGCGCTCCAGATGATGGTCCGCGTCGCCCAGCGTCAGCTCGATCATGCTCAGGCGCTTGAAGTGGTGCGCGGCCGGCAGCTCGTCGGTCACGCCCATGCCGCCATGCAGCTGCACCGCCTGCTGGCCGACGAAGCGCGCCGCCTGGCCCACCCGCGCCTTGGCGGCGGAAACGATGCGGCGCCGTTCCTCCTCGTCGTCCGACGCCACTTTCACCGCCGCCAGCATGGCCATGGAACGGGCCTGCTCCAGGTGGATGAACATATCGGCCATGCGGTGCTGCAAGGCCTGGAACTTGCCGATCGGCGCGCCGAACTGCTGGCGCGTTTTGAGGTATTCGAGGGTGGCGGCGAAGATCGCATCCATGGCGCCCAGCGCTTCCGCGCACAGCAGGGTGGCGCCGTAATCGGTGGCCGCTTCCAGCACGGCCCAGGCCTCGCCTTCGCGCCCCAGCAGCTCGCCGGGCGCCTTGTCGAAGACGATGGTGGCGGCGCGCTGGCCGTCCAGGGTGCGGTAGCCGCTGACGCGCACGCCCGGCGCATCCGGCGCCACCACGAACAGCGAAATGCCGCGCCGGTCGCGCTGGCTGCCCGCGCTGCGCGCCGAAACGATCAGCGCGCCCGCTTCGGCGCCGTGGATCACCACCGTCTTGCTGCCGCTCAGGCGATAGCCGCCAGCCTCCTTGGCCACGGCGACCGCGATATCGGCCAGGTCGTGGCGCGCCTGCTGCTCGCCCAAGGCGCAAGCCAGTTTCAGCGTGCCAGCCGCGACCTGCTCCAGGCGTTGCTGCTGGCCGCCGGCCAGCTTCAGGAACTGGGCGCCCAGCACGGTGGCGAAATACGGCTCCACCACCAGGCCGCGGCCCAGCTCCTGCATCACCACCAGCATATCCACCGCGCTGCCGTCGAAACCACCCTGCGCTTCCGGCACCGGCAGGGCCGTCATGCCCAGCTCCACCAGTCCGGCCCAGGCTTGCTCGGAGACGCCGGCCGGCGAGTGGATGATGCGGCGCCGCGTCTCGAAGCTGTAATCGCGCTCGGTCCAGCGCCGCAGCGCATCGGCGAACTGCTGCTGTTCTTCCTTCAGATTGAAGTCCATGCTGTCTCCCTCACAGACCCAGAATCATCTGGGTGATGATGTTCTTCTGAATTTCGTTGGAGCCGCCGTAGATCGTGGTCTTGCGGGTATTGAAGTAGTAGCCCGCCAGCGGCGCGGCAGCGTCGTCGCCGCCCGCCGCATGGGGCGCTTCGCCGTCCAGGTAGGCCGGATCGAAAGGCAGCGCGGCGGGGCCGGCCGCTTCCAGCATCAACTCGGTCAGCATCTGCTGGATTTCCGAGCCGCGCACCTTCAGCAGCGAAGCCTGCGGGCCGGGCGCCTGGTCTTCCTGCGCGATGGTGCGCAGCACCGTCACTTCCAGCGCCATCAGCTCGATCTCCAGATTGGCCATCTTGGCGGCGAACAGCGGATCTTCCAGCAGCGGCTTGCCGTGCTTGAGCTGGCGCATGGCCAGCTTCTTCAGCGCTGCCAGCTCGCGCTTGGAGACGCCGACGGCGGCGATGCCGGTGCGTTCATGGCCCAGCAGGTATTTGGCGTAAGTCCAGCCCTTGTTCTCCTTGCCCACCAGGTTCTGAACCGGCACCTTGACGTTATCGAAGAAGACTTCGTTCACCTCATGCTCTTCGTCGAGCATGATGATGGGACGCACCGTGATGCCCGGCGTATGCATATCGATGAGCAGGAAAGAGATGCCTTCCTGCTTGCGCACCGTGGCATCGGTGCGCACCAGGCAGAAGATCATGTCGGCGTACTGGCCCAGCGTGGTCCAGGTCTTCTGTCCGTTGACGATGTAGTGGTCGCCCTCGCGCACGGCGCTGGTTTTCAGCGAAGCCAGGTCGGAGCCGGAACCCGGTTCGGAATAGCCCTGGCACCACCAGTCCTCGCAGCTCAGGATGCGCGGCAGGTAATGGGCCTTCTGCTCCGCGCTGCCGAACGCCATGATCACCGGCGCCACCATATTCACGCCGAAAGGCAGGATGCGCGGCGTGCCGGCGCGGGCGCACTCGTCTTCCCAGATATGGCGCTGGGTGGCGTTCCATCCCGGCCCGCCATATTCGGTGGGCCAGGCCGGCGCCGCCCAGCCCTGGCGCGCCGCGATGCGGTGCCAGCGCACATAATCGTCCTTCGTCAGGCGCAGATGCCCGCGCACTTTGGCTTGCAGATCGGGCGGCAGTTCGGCGTCGAGGAAGACGCGCACCTGGTCGCGGAAAGCCTCATCCTCGGCGGAATAGTTCAAGTCCATGCTGTCTCCTTTTTTGTAGCGGCGGGCAAAAAAGCACGATCGTTCGAACAACGCTCCGGCCGATTGTACAGCACTTGCGCGCTCGCGGGGCGCGGGTGTCGCGTGGTGGCAAAGTGTGATGCTTTTGCGCGCCAGCCGGGCTATATTCATGAGCTGGTGCGCCGCGCCCGAGCCACCGCAAGGAGACGATATGCCCGCGCCCACGCCGCAGTTCAGCTCCCGCCGCCGCCATCTGCTGCGCCTGATGGCCGCAGGCGCCGCCTTGCCCTGGTTGCCCGCCTGCGGCCCGCTGCCGGTGCAGCAAGGCGCGCCGCCCCTGCTGGCGGGCGATCTGCTGGTGGACGTGCACTGCCACACCTTCAACGCCGCCGACCTGCCAGTGCGCGGCTTCATCCAGCATGTGGCCCTGCATGACGACGAGGAGCAGATCGTCTTTGCCGGCATGGAGCGCTCCCTGCTGCCCTGGCTGGCCGCGCTGCTGATCGAGTTTATCGGCAGCGCCGCCAAGAGCGCGCGCGCGGAGCTGGAAGAAATCGACAGCGGCGCGGCCGGCGCAACGAAAGCCGCCAGCGGCCAGCGCATCGAGGATGAGCTGGTGCGCGCGCTGCTCACCGTGTTCGGCGCGCCCAGCCTCGGCCTGAAAAACCTGCGCCCCCAGGACCTGCCCGAAGACGAGGAAGGCCGCAAGGCGCTGCTGCGCGCCATCCACGCCGAAACCGGCGGCGACAAAGGCCTGCCCGGGATTCTCAGCGAAGATCAGGCCCGCGCCACCGCGCGCAGCCTGTTGAGCGGCCTGGGCGTCATCGCGCGCTATATCCGCTGGGGCGCCACGCTGCTGCTGGACCGGCGCGACATCGTGGCGCGCTTGCTGGGCCTTTACACACCGCCCAATGCCAAGGCCCTGTTCACGCCGGCCCTGGTCGACCTTTCGCTCTGGCTGGACGACGAGCCGCAGTCCGACCTGGAAAGCCAGATCCGCGTGATGGAGCGCATCCAGCGCCAGCAAACCACGGCAGCCCTGCACTGCTTCGTGCCGCTCGACCCGTGGCGCCAGCTGATCGACGTCAGCGCCCGCCAGCGCCGGACGGCGCTGGACCTGGTGCGCTGGGCCATCGACGAGATGGGCTTCGTGGGCGTCAAGCTGTACCCGCCCATGGGTTTTCTGCCCGCCGAGAATTCGCGCTTCAATCTGAGTTATCCGGAACGGGCCGGCGAGAATCCACTGTTTCCCCTTTACCTGGACCACGCGCTGGACCAGCTTTACCGCTACGCTGCCGCAGCCGGCGTCCCCATCATGGCGCATGCGGCCGACAGCAATGGCGCCGCCACCGGCTATTCCGGCCGCGCCGCGCCACGCTTCTGGCAGCCGGTGCTCAAGGCCTATCCCGGCCTGCGCCTGAACCTCGGCCATTTCGGCGGCTTCGAACATAGCCTGATGCAGCCGCCCGCCGAGGACTGGGAAGACATGGTGGGTCAGCTGGGCGCCGCCTGGCCGGACGATCGCGTGTTCGCCGATCTAAGCTATCTGTCCGAACTGCTGCCGGGCCGCGACGCGGCCAAGGCCAAGCATGTGCGGCGCCAGATGGCCCGCTTCCTCGCCCGCCACGATCCCGGGCTGCGCCACCTGATGTACGGCAGCGACTGGGTCATGCTGGGCAAGGAAAAGGACCACGAGCGCTACACCGACACCATCAGCAGGGAGCTCGCCGCCCTCGGCCTGGATACGGCGCGCAGCAAGCGTTTCCTGGCCGGCAACGCGCTGCGCTTCCTCGGCCTGCACCAGGGCCAGGCCGGCCGCCGCCGGCTGGAAGACTATTACCGCCGCCATCAGCTCGACGCGGGCTGGCTGCAGCGGGTCGACCAGTATCGGGACAGCTGAAGGCCGCCCGGCGCCCGGCTCTGCCGCAGGCCAGCGCCGCTAGACCGGGTACGGCCCGTCAGCGAACACCTGGTCGTGATAGCCCTTGCTGCCGATGGCCCGCGCCAGCGGGCTGCGGATATCCGCCTCCAGCGGCAGCGCCGGCAAGCCTTGCAGCAGGCCGGCAAAATCATGGCGCGGCTGCCAGCCAAGTTCGCGCCGCGCCAGGCTGTTGTCGTACACCCGGTCCAGCTGCGGGAACAGCGACCAGCCGCGCCGCGCATATTCGTCCGCCACGGCCGGCACGCGGGCGCGCACGACGGCAGCGGCATCCACGCGCAAGTCCGCCATATCGGCCCGCTGCAAAGGCGTGGTGGCGCTGACGATGTAGCGCCCGAAACCGATGCCACGCGCGCGTTCCAGCGCGCAGCGGTGGGCTTTCACAATGTCCTCGATATCGCAGCGGCGGTTCAGGAATTCATTGACCTTGATATTCGCATCCGCATAGCGTTCGCGCACGCCGCGTTCGTCGTCGGCCTCCGGGAAGAAGCGCGAAGTGCGCAGGATCACCACCGGCAAGCCGTGCTTGCGCGCGAACAGCTCGCACAGGTTCTCCGCCGCCAGCTTGCTCACGCCGTAGATATTCTTCGGCACCGGCTGCAGCGTCTCGTCCACCCAAACGGCCGGCTGGCCGGGCGCGGGCGACATGGCGGCGCCGAACACGCTGGTGCTGCTGGTCATGACGAAGGCGCCCACCCGCACCTCGCGCGCCGCCTCCAGCAAATTGAGCGTGCCCTGCACATTGGTGGCGATGAAGTCGGAATACGTATGCGTCGCCACATGCGGCTTGTGCAGGGTTGCCGTGTGCAGCACGGCATCCACCCCGCGCATGGCATCGCGCGCCACAGCCGCATCGGCGATCGAGCCTTGCAGCTGGGTGTAAGGCGAATCCAGGATATCCAGCCCCAGCACGTCGGCGCCCGCATCGCCCAGCACGCGCATCAGCGCCTCGCCCAGATGGCCCGCACTTCCCGTTACCAGTATCTTCATGCCGCTGCCTCCTGCATCGACCGGATGCCATACAAGCTGGCATGCGCCTCCAGCTTGCAATTTCATAAAACGGCAAGCATAAGCCAGACGTCCGCCGCCATCAATGAAATTTACGTTTACGTTAACGTAAATTGATGTTATTTTTCGATGCATCAGGTGAGCCGCCCTATTCCGGGGCCGCTTTAAACGGGAAAGCGGTGCGTTTCAAAACGAAACCAAGCCGCTGCTGCCCCCGCAACGGTAAGCAAGTGTGGCTGCATCAACCATGTCACTGGCCGGAAGGCTGGGAAGACGATGCGGCAAGTCTTGCGAGCCCGGATACCGGCCTGATGATCTTAAGCGAATGAGCGCGGGCGGCGCTCCGGCTCATGGCCGGTTGACGTCTGTCCCCTTTTGGCTTTCAGGTCTCGCTTGTGCGCGGTGGGCGCGCAAGCGGGTGCGCATTGAATTCAATGCTGCGCCGTCCGCCGGCATCCGGCCGAACGCGCGTCACAGAGCCTGCGTTGGCTGGTGCCTTTTATCGTTTTGCCCCGGCGCGCGCGCCGGGCCGATTTGAGGAAGATGACCATGACCACCGCAGCGCACAGCTCCATCCCCAGCGTAAAACTCCTGATCAATGGCGAATTCGTGGAATCCGCCACCCAGCAATGGCGCGACGTCGTCAATCCGGCCACCCAAGAGGTGCTGGCCCGCGTGCCCTTCGCTACGCCGGCGGAAGTCGAGGCAGCGGTGGCCAGCGCCAAGCAGGCCTTTCTCACCTGGCGCCGCACGCCGATCGGCGCGCGCGCCCGCATCTTCCTGAAATACCAGCAGCTGATCCGCGAGAACATGAAAGAGCTGGCCGCCATCCTCACCGCCGAACAGGGCAAGACCCTGCCGGACGCCGAGGGCGATATCTTCCGCGGCCTGGAAGTGGTGGAGCACGCGGCCAATATCGGCAATCTGCAGATGGGCGAGCTGGCGAATAATGTGGCCGGCGGCGTGGATACCTACACCCTGCTGCAGCCCATCGGCGTGTGCGCCGGCATCACCCCGTTCAACTTCCCGGCCATGATTCCGCTGTGGATGTTCCCGATGGCGATCGCCTGCGGCAATACCTTCGTGCTGAAACCCTCCGAGCAAGACCCGATGGTGACCATGCGCCTGGCGCAACTGGCCCTGCAGGCGGGCGTGCCGGCCGGCGTGCTGAATGTGGTGCATGGCGGCGAAGACGTGGTGAACGCGATCTGCGACCATCCCGACATCAAGGCCATCTCCTTCGTCGGCTCGACCAAGGTCGGCACCCACGTCTACAACCGCGCCACCCTGGCCGGCAAGCGCGTGCAGTGCATGATGGGCGCAAAGAACCACGCCGTCATCCTGCCCGACGCGAACAAGGAACAGACCATCAACTCACTGGTGGGCGCCACCTTCGGCGCGGCCGGCCAGCGCTGCATGGCCGTTTCCGTGGCCGTGCTGGTGGGCGAGGCGCGCAACTGGATTCCCGAACTGGTGGCCACCGCCAAAACGCTGAAGGTCAACGCCGGCACCGAACCGGGTACCGATGTCGGCCCCGTGATTTCCTGCGCCGCCTATGACCGCGTCAACACCCTGATCGAGCGCGGCGTGGCCGATGGCGCCAAGCTGGAACTCGACGGCCGCCAGCCGCGCGTGCCCGGCTTCGAAAAAGGCAATTTCATCGCGCCCACCATCTTCTCCGGGGTGAAGCCCGGCATGAGCGTCTACGACCAGGAAATCTTCGGCCCCGTGCTCTGCCTGGCCGAAGCGGACAGCCTGCAGCAGGCCATTGAGCTGATCAACGCCAACCCGAACGGCAACGGCACCGCCATCTTCACCCAGTCCGGCGCCGCCGCCCGCAAATTCCAGGAAGAGATCGACGTCGGCCAGGTCGGCATCAATGTGCCGATTCCGGTGCCGGTGCCGCTGTTCTCCTTCACCGGCTCGCGCGCCTCCAAGCTGGGCGACCTTGGCCCCTACGGCAAGCAGGTGATCAGCTTTTACACCCAGACCAAGACCATCACCCAGCGCTGGTTCGACGACAGCACGCTCTCGGTGGGCGTCAACACCACGATCGCGCTCAAGTGATGGGGGCGCGTCATGGATTTCGAACTGACTGAAGAGCAGCTGGCTTTCCAGCAGTCTGCGCGCGCCTTCGCCGAGGGCGAGCTGGCGCCGTTCGCGGCGCAGTGGGATGCCGGCGCCATCTTCCCGGCCGAGGCGCTGGCCAAGGCCGGCGAGCTGGGCTTTTGCGGCATCTATTCGCCGGAAGACGTGGGCGGCCTGGGCCTGTCGCGGCTGGACGCCACCATCGTTTTCGAGGAACTGGCGGCGGCCGACCCGTCCACCACGGCCTATCTGACCATCCACAATATGGCGACGTGGATGCTGTGCACCTGGGGCCGCGAGACGCTGCGCCGGGAATGGGGACCGCTGATGACCAGCGGCCGCAAATTCGGCTCCTACTGCCTGACCGAGCCGGGCGCCGGTTCCGATGCCGCTTCGCTGCAAACGCGGGCCGAGCGCACGCTGGACGGCTATGTGCTGAACGGGGCCAAGGCCTTCATCTCCGGCGCGGGCGTGAGCGATATGCTGGTGGTGATGGCGCGTACCGGCGGCTCCGGCGCATCCGGCATTTCCGCCCTGGCCGTGCCGGCCGATACGCCCGGCATCAGCTACGGCCGCAAGGAAGAGAAAATGGGCTGGAACAGCCAGCCCACGCGCTCCGTCACGTTCGACAATGTGCGCGTGCCGGCCAGCCACCTGCTGGGCGAGGAAGGCGAAGGCTTCAAGATCGCCATGCGCGGCCTGGATGGTGGCCGCATCAATATCGCCACCTGCTCGGTGGGCGCGGCCCAGGGCGCGCTCAACGCGGCCCAGCGCTACGTCACGGAGCGCAAGCAGTTCAACCGCGCGCTGGCCGACTTCCAGGCCATCCAGTTCAAGCTGGCCGATATGCTGACCGAGCTGGTGGCCGCGCGCCAGATGGTGCGCCTGGCCGCCACCAAGCTCGATGCACGGGCGCCCCACGCCACCGCCTACTGCGCCATGGCCAAGCGCCTGGCGACCGACCTGGGCTTCCAGGTCTGCAACGAGGCGCTGCAGATCCACGGCGGCTATGGCTATATCCGCGAATATCCGCTGGAAAGGCTGGTGCGCGACGCGCGCGTGCACCAGATCCTGGAAGGCACAAACGAAATCATGCGCAGCATCGTGGCGCGTCATTTTCTGGCAACCACTTCAACAGGAGAGATTCGTTGAGCGACTACACCAATCTGGAGCTGGCCATCGAAGGCCACACCGCCCTTGTCACGCTGGCCAACCCGCCCGCCAACACCTTCACCCGCGACGGCCTGGCGTCCCTGGCCCGGCTGGTGCAGGATTTGAACGACAACCCGCGCATCACCAGCCTGATCGTGACCGGCAAGGGCGAGAAATTCTTCTCCGCCGGGGCCGACCTGAAACAGTTCGCCGACGGCGACAAGGCCATGGCGCGCGAGATGGCGCGCCGCTTCGGCGAAGCGTTCGAGACCCTGTCGCGCTTCCGCGGCGTGTCGATCGCCGCCATCAACGGCTACGCCATGGGCGGAGGCCTGGAATGCGCGCTGGCCTGCGATATCCGCATCGCCGAAAGCCAGGCCCAGATGGCCCTGCCGGAAGCCACGGTGGGCCTGCTGCCTTGCGCCGGCGGCACGCAGAACCTGCCGTGGATCGTGGGCGAAGGCTGGGCCAAGCGCATGGTGCTGCTGGGCGAACGCGTGAACGCCGAAACGGCGCTGCGCATCGGCCTGGTGGAGGAAGTGGTGGCCAGCGGCCAGTCCCTGACGCGCGCTTTCGAACTGGCGCGCATGGCCGACAAGCAAAGCCCGACCAGCATCGTCGCCTGCAAGCGCCTGCTGCAAGGGGCGCGCAGCGCGCCGCCGACCCAGGTGCTGCCGGCGGAGCGCGAAGCCTTCGTCGACCTGTTCGACACCTACGACCAGGCCGAAGGCGTCAGCGCCTTCCTGGAGAAACGCGCGCCGAAGTGGAGCAATGCATGAGCGCTGCCGTCCTGTTTGAAGAACTGCCGGCCGGCGGCGGCAAGCGCCTCGGCGTCGCCACGCTGAACGCGGAGAAGTCGCTCAACTCACTCTCGCTGGAGATGGTGCATGCGCTGACCGAACGCCTCACCGTCTGGGCCGCCGACGACGGCATCGCCATGGTGCTGCTGCAGGCGGCGGGCGAAAAAGCCTTCTGCGCCGGCGGCGACCTGCAGAACCTGTACGCGTCGATGCGCCAGCACCACTCCTCGCCCGAGCATCACGATGCGGCGGCGAACCAGTATGCGGCCGATTTCTTCCGGCACGAGTACCGCCTCGACTACCAGATCCACACCTATCCCAAGCCGCTGCTGTGCTGGGGCCACGGTATCGTGATGGGCGGCGGCATCGGCCTGATGGCGGGCGCCAGCCACCGCGTCGTGACCGGGCAATCGCGCCTGGCCATGCCGGAAATCTCGATCGGCCTGTTCCCCGACGTGGGTGGCAGCTGGCTGCTGTCGCGCATGCCGGGCAAGACCGGCCTGTTCCTGGCGCTGACCGGCGCCCAGGTGCGCGCCGCCGACGCCCTCTTCCTCGGCCTGGCCGACCACGGCATCGCCCAGGAAAGCAAGGCGGCCGTGCTGGCGGCCCTGCTGGAGCAGCCCTGGAGCGGCCAGCGCGCCGACAACGACCGACTGCTGACCCAGGTGCTGCGCCGCCACGCCGATCCGGCGCTGGCCGAAGCCGGCCCGGTGCAGCAGCATTTCGAAACGATCAACCGCCTGTGCGGCGCGGCCAGCCTGGCGCAGATCATGGCGGCGCTGAGCCAGCACGCCAGCGACGATGCATGGTTCAACAAGGCCATCGCCACCCTGCGCGCCGGTTCGCCTGGTTCCATCGCGCTGTCGCATGCCTTGCAGCAGCGCGTGGCCGGCCTGGCGCTGGCCGATGTGTTCCGCCTCGAATACATCGCCGCCCTGCACTGCGCGGCGCGGCCCGATTTCGCCGAAGGCATCCGCGCCCTGCTGATCGACAAGGACGGCAAGCCTAGCTGGCAGCCGCCCACGCTGCAGCAGGTCAGCGCCGACTGGCTGGAAGGCTTCTTCAGCGCTCCCGCATGGCCGGCGCACCCGCTGGCCGATCTGGGCCAGCGGCTTTAAGGTCATTATCAAGCATTCATAGAGGAGACTATAAGCATGAGCAATATTGCATTCATCGGCCTGGGCAATATGGGCGGGCCGATGGCCCTGAACCTGGTCAAGGCCGGCCACCGCGTCCATGTCTTCGACCTCTCGCGCGAAGCCGTGGGCCGCCTGGCGGAGGCAGGCGCGCTGGCCGCCAGCAACGCGCGCGCCATGCTCGAAGGCGCGGAGATCGTCATTTCCATGCTGCCCGCCAGCCAGCATGTGGAAGCCCTGTACCTGGGCCAGGACGGCATCCTGCCGCAGATCGAAGCCGGCGCGCTGGTGATCGATTGCAGCACCATCGCGCCGCACAGCGCCGTCAAGGTGGCGCAGGCGGCCACCGCGCGCGGCCTGGCCATGATCGACGCGCCGGTATCGGGCGGCACAGCCGGCGCGGTGGCCGGCACGCTGACCTTCATCGTCGGCGGCGCGGCCGAGGCGCTGGAGCGCGCCCGCCCCGTGCTGGCGCAGATGGGCAAAAACATCTTCCACGCCGGGGCCAATGGCGCCGGCCAGACCGCCAAGATCTGCAACAATATGATGCTGGGCATCCTGATGGCCGGCACGGCCGAAGCGCTGGCCCTGGGTGTGGCCAACGGCCTCGATCCCAAGGTGCTGTCAGACATCATGTCCAAGAGTTCGGGCCGCAACTGGGCGCTGGAACTGTACAACCCCTACCCCGGCGTGATGGACAATGTGCCGGCCGCGCGCGGCTACCAGGGCGGCTTCGGCGTCGACCTGATGCTGAAGGATCTGGGCCTGGCCGCCGAAGCGGCGCTGGCGGCGCGCGCCGCCATTCCGCTGGGCGAACTGGCGCGCAATCTGTACGCACTGCATAGCGGTTCCGGCGCGGGCGCGCTGGACTTTTCCAGCATCCTGCAACTGCTGCAAGCCCCGCCGCGCGGCTAAGCCGGCGGCCCGGAAACGCGCGCGGCCCGCGGCACGCCGCGCGCAGTTCAGCCCCCGATTTTGACCTTTCGTCGCATTCCGTGGCAGACAGCTGGGCAAAACGCTAAAATTTCCATTCTGCAATCACGCCACAACCAGAAAAAGGAAAACCTCATGCGCTTGCCAATCGCCTTTGCCGCCCTGCTCGCTCTCGGCGGCTGCGTTATTGTCGTTCCCGAAAATGCCCAGTACAGCTGGCCCGCGTCCGGTTCCGGCATCAATGGCGATGGCGTGATCACCAAGGAAATCCGCCAGGTCAGCGGCGCGGCCGCACTCGATATCGACGTGCGCCGCCGCATCGACCTCGACGTCGATATCCAGATCGGCAAGACGGCCTCGCTGCAGATCGAAGGCGACAGCAATCTGCTGCCGCGCGTCTTCATCGACGACAAAGGCCCGGTGCTGCGCATCTGGACCGACGACGACCTGCGCAGCACGCGGCCGATCCGCATCCGCTACACCGTGCCGCAGCTGCGCGAAGTGGAAACCAACGGCTCGGTGCGCGTCCACATCGATGGCTTGAACGGCGGCGCCTTGAGCCTGGCCCAGCGCGGCTCCGGCCGCATGGACTTGCGCGGCCGCGTCGACCAGCTCGACATCCACAACGCCGGCTCCGGCAACCTGACCGGCGAAGGCCTGGACAGCGGCGCCACCCGCGTCACCATGAACGGTTCCGGCAAGGTCGACCTGGGCACGGTGCGCGGCGAGCACCTGCGCGTGGCCATCCACGGCTCCGGTCCGTTCAGCGCCAACGGCAATGTGCGCACCCTGGACGTCAACGTGCACGGCTCGGGCGGCGCCCGCCTGTCCGGCCTGCGCGCCGAAATCGCCGACCTGACCTGCAATGGCTCGGGCAGCATCGTCGCCTCCGTGTCCGACAAGCTGCAGGCCGCCACCAACGGTTCCGGCAGCATCACCGTCTACGGCAACCCGGCCCAGCGCAGCATCAGCGGCAAACGCACCAGCGTGGTGCAGTAAGTCGCATCCACGCCACAGTCCGGCATGGAAAAAGCCGGACTGTGACAATGTGCGTACATTTTCTTGCTTTTGCACAATATAGTGACTGGCTTCTGTAACTTGTTGTCATTGCAAATGCATAAACGCCTGTCCCTGCGCCCTCTGGGCGCCCTCCTGCTGGCCAGCGCCAGCCTGCTTCCCGCCCACGCCGCCAGCAAGCTGAATCCACCCGGCACGACCGAACCGGCGCCGCTGGACATCAGCTGCCTGAACCCGGCGCCCATGCAGAAACCGCAAAATGGCGAATTGCGGCTGGCGGTGCAAATCAGCGCCGATGGCCTGCTGCTGGAGACGGTGTTTCTGGCGCCAGGCAATAACGAGGAACAACGGCAGCTGGCCCTGGCCAGTGCCCGTAACTGCCGCTACCGGCCCGGTAGCTCGCCGGCAGGCCGGCCCACCGATGCCTGGACCGAGCTGGGCTTCCGCTGGGATATCGGCCCGGCGTCGGAAAATCCCGTACTGATCCAACAGCTGGCAAGCCAGCGCGCAGCGGCCGAGCAAGGCCAGGCTGCCGCGCAGTACGAGCTGGCGCATATGCTGGAATATGGGCGCGGCGCCCCAGCCGATCCGGCGCAAGCGCTGCGCTGGTATCGCGCCGCGGCCGAACAAGGCCTCCCGGTGGCCCAGTTCTGGCTGGGGAATGCCTATGCCAAAGGCCGCGCGGGTCTGGCGCGCGACAGCGCCGAGGCCCTGCACTGGCTGCGCACCGCCGCCGCCAACGGTTCGGCGGAAGCGCAAAACTATCTGGGCGTCATGTACCAGCGCGGCGAAGGCGTTCCGCGCGACAGCGGCGTGGCCGTCGGCTGGTATACCAAGGCGGCGCATCTGGGTCTGGCCGTGGCACAGAATAATCTAGGCGTCATGTACTGGCGCGGCGAGGGCGTGGAGAAAGAGCCGGCCATGGCTTTCGCCTGGTATCTGAAAGCCGCGGCGCAAGGCGAGGCCTGGTCCATGTACAACATCTCCTACGCTTATACGCATGGCGTGGGCATCGGACGCAATGAAGCCGAAGGCAGGAAGTGGCTGGAGCGCGCGGCGGAACGCGGCAACAGCAGCGCCCAGGTGCAATTAGGCTATGCGCTGATGCAGTCGGCCCGGAACGAAACCGAACAAGCCACAGCCGCCGCCTGGTACCGCAAGGCCGCCGAACAAGGCAATGCCTCGGGCCAGAACAATCTCGGCTACGCCTACGAGACCGGCAGCGGCGTGCCGCGCGACTATGCGCAGGCGCTGGCCTGGTATCGCAAGGCTATTGCCCAAAACAACAGCCACGCGCAAAGCGCCCTGGGCGGCATGTATGAAGAGGGACGCGGCATGCCCAAGAACCTGTACGAAGCGGTGCGCTGGTACGGCCTCGCCTCGGCGCAGAACAATCCCGAAGCCATGCGCAAGCTGGGCATGCTGTACGAGGCGGGGCGCGGGTTGGAAAAAGACCCCGCGCAAGCCTTCCAGCACTTCACGGTGGCGGCCGAACGCGGCGACAAGATTGCCGCCGAGCGTCTGGTCCGCGTCTACGAAAACGGCGAACTGGGACAGACGGCCAGCAAGGAGCAGGCCGAGAAGTGGCGCGGCAAGCGGCAAGCTTCCGCCGCACCGGCCGGCAATGGCGGCGCGCAGTAAGACGGCGCTGGCTGCCGCACCGCCCTACTCCGCACGACCTTACTCGATCGACACGCGCAGATCGCGGCCGGTGGTCGCCACATTGCCCGCGTAGTCCGAGGCCAGTATGCGCAAGGTGTACTGGCCCGGCGCGATATCCGCCACCTTCCACATGCCGGGCGTGATCTGCCCGTCGCTCAGCGTGTTATTCAGCACGTACGCAAAGCGCGTGCTCTTGCTGCCGTGGACCGTGATGCCGCTGTTCGGCGCGTACGCATACTTGACCGCTTCGCGGTTGCGCGGCAGGCGGTCGTAGACCTGGGCCATGCGCGGCTCTTCATAACCGGGCGCCGGCTTGCCGTCGGCCTGCAGCAGCTGGTAGCCCAGCTTGTACAGGCCAAGACGGCGGCGCGCCAGGTTGTCGTCCATCTGGTCATACGCCTCAACCACGATACTCAGCTCGCCCATTTCGCGCGGAATGCGCACGGGATTGCCATGGCCCAGCGGCAGCTTGCGGTCCTTGCGGTCGTACAGCACGATGCTTTCGATGCGCGGCGCCACCGTGTCGCGCAGGCCGATGAACGGCAGGCTAAGCGCGTTGCGCGCGCCGCCGTTCGGCACGTAATCGAGATGCACATGGGCCATGCCGTTGACGGTGCCCAGGGTCTCGCCGGTATCGAAGCGGGTGCCGCGCCGCACGCGCACGCGCTCCGGCTTGCCCTTCTCGTCGGCCAGCAGCTGGAAGCGCGCGTCGAGCACCTTGTTGGCCGGCGTGCGTCCCACCCGCATATGGATGTAGGACAGGGAACCGAGGTGCAGGCCTTCCGACAGCGAACCGAAGCCCCAGTTCGGCAGCGGATCGCTGACCTTGGCCGGCGACACCGCCAGCACCGGCTGGCCGACATCGGCCTGGATATCCAGACCGCTGTGGAAGTGATGCCGGCTCTCGCCTTCGAAATCGCCGCGCACTTCGCCCATCAAGCCGACCACCTCATGCGGCGCGTTCTGCGGCGCCACGGGCCACAGCATCGGCTCCTTGCGCGGCGGCGGCGCGGGCTGGGCGATGACCGGCGCGGACTGGCCCTTCTCGGCCACCGCCAGGCGGTGCAGGCGGAAGGTGCGCGCGTCCGACACCAGCACCGCACCATCGGCCGCCAGCGCCACGCCGCGCGGCGCGTACAGGCGCACCTTGCCGTCGCTGCCGTAGCCCGGCTCGGGCGGATGGTCGAGGTCGGGCAGCGCATCGTATTCGCGGTCCGGCGCGATCTGCACCACATGGCCTTGCGAGCCGCTCACGACGTAAAGGAAGCCGTCATGCGTGACCGTGAGCGCCATCGGCTTTCTCAGGATATGCTGGCGCGCCTCTTCGGGCGCGCTGACGATGGTGCTGACCAGGCCATCGGTGCCGAGCTTGCGGATGGCGTCGTTCAGGCTGTCGGCGATATACAGATTGCCCAGGCCATCGACCGCCACGCCGCAGGGCGTATCGAATTGGGCCGAAGCGGCCGCGCCATCGGTGAAGCCCGGTTTGCCGTTGCCCGCGACGGTGGTGACCACGCCGTTCGGCGCGATGCGGCGGATGCGATCATTGTAGGTATCGGCCACGAACACCGCGCCATCGGCGTCGACCGCCACGCTCAGCGGCCCATTGAACTGGGCCTCGGCGCCCTTGCCATCGGCGTAGCCGGCGATGCCATTGCCGGCCAGCGTGGAGACGGTGCCGTCCGGCGTGACCTTGCGGATGACGTGGTTGCCGGTGTCGGCCACATACAGATTGCCTTGCTTGTCAATGGCAAGGCCGGACGGCGTGTTGAACGCCGCCTGCGCGCCCTTGCCTTCGGCATAGCCTTCCGCGCCGCCGGCCAGGGTGCTGACCTGGCCATCGGCGCCGATCTTGCGGATGCGGTTATTGGCGCCGCCATCGCTGATATATACATTGCCGGCGCTGTCGGCCACGATCCCATACGGATCGGCAAAGCGCGCCTGGGCGGCTGCGCCATTGATATTGCCCGCCACGCCATCGCCGGCCAGATTGTGCACGCGTGCCGTCCACAGCCTTGGCGTGCGGCGGATGCTGGCCGCCTTCGGCGCCGGCGCCTGGGCCGTTTCGCCCGAATGCATCACGTAGTAGACAGTACAGGCGCTGGCGAGCGCAGCGCTGACGGCAATGGCCGCCACGGTAAGGGGCAACTTGGATTGAGACATCGGCAATGCTCGCGAGAATCGAAGCTGGAAGCTTACCCCATTAGCAATCTCGAAACAATTTCTATTTAGAAATTATTTACTTTGAAGAATAAGATGCCCGTATAATTTTTATTCGATTCAGCAAGGAGTTGCAATGGCGGATTCAAATATCCTACACACCTATAGATTAAGGCCTTGGATTATCTTTGCCTTGCTGCTGGCAATGGCAAACACCGCCTGGGCGGCGGCAAAGCCGGCCGGCTGGGTGCTTTCCTATGAGGGAAAATCGAGCAACGCCTTTATCTGGGATAAGCGCGCCAAGGAATTGATCAAGAATAGCGTTCCGTCCAAGATAGCCGACGAGTTGCAGAGCGCCCTGGGCGGTCCACCCGATCCGGTCGTGGTTCTTAAGCGGCGCTACGTCAGCGTTTCCGCCTGCGTCGCCCATGCCTGCATGGTGAAGGGTTTGTTCTGGTTCGACAGCCAGAACGGCGTGGGCATCGGTGCCTATCTGGACGAGGATTCCTTGACGCTCGCCTCCAGCGGCCTGCTGCCGGAAGAAGTTCCCGCCGTTGCGCGCAAGGCCATCACGAATTGGTTGAGCGACGTCGATGTCCAGCCCAAGCAGGCGCAGTACATCGCGCCGAACGGCGAAGTTTTGCCAATCGCGCCAACCCAGTTCATCCGCCCGGCATACCGTGCCAAGCCGGAAGGCCCGTCCTTTGATTGCAGCAAGGCGGCGACTGCGATGGAACGCACCATTTGCAGCGACGCCCAGCTGGCGAAGCAGGATCTGGCATTGGCCACCCTGTTTAATGAAATCCGGCGCGGCAACGATACCGTCAGCGGACGCGACGAACTGCGCGCGTTCCAGCTCGAATGGCTCAAGGGCCGTGACGCAACCTGCAAAACGTCGGCTGCCATGGCCGTCTGCCTCAGCGAACAGTACCGGCAGCAACATGACCGGCTGATGCACTGGACGCCGAAGCATTAAGACGCTTTCCCTGCAAACTCCAAGGTGGTATTGAACGCATGAACAGCGCCGTTTCCATTGACGATCTTTCCGTTGTCGCCCGACAGTGCATTGCCGTCACCTGCCTTCAGCGTTTCTGCCAGCGCTATCAGATCACGCATCCCGCCCTGACACAGTTCATCGACCATGTCTGGAAGGTCGGCCAGGCCAACGGCGATTCCTTTGTGGCCTGGGACGAAGGCTTCAGCACGCTGCCGATTACCGGCCTGGGCGATGAATGGCCGGAAACGGTCCGCACCGCCATCCCTGCGGACATTTGCGACACCCTGGTGGAACTGGTCGAGCAAGTGTTGGAAACCAGCGCCAGCACCTGGTATGGCGGCGACCTTCCGGCAACGAAGCGGCACCTGGAGATCGTGCTGAACATCTGCAAGCAGCATGGTGTCGCCCAACCCGATTTTCGCCAATACACCCAGGCGCAAGCGCAACTGCGCGGCGGCTGGGGGCCGGTACTGACGGATGAAGAAACAAGCGCCTGGCGTCGCCTGGCCTAAAGAATGAGAAAAGGAATGGATATGGAAGTCGGCATTCACGCCAATATGGTCGATCAAACCACGGCCGAGTTGGCACGTGCCATGCGCCCCCTGCTTCAAGCGCTGGAGGAGCGGCTGCGGGGAGAGTATGGCGGACATATGGAACATTTGTGGATCGATCTTGAACTGCTGAAGAGTTTTACCCGGCCGGACGGCAAGCCTTGCCATCCCTTCCGCTTGCAAAAACGGGTATCCGGGCGGGCGCGCATGGGCCTTCCCGCCATTCCCGACAGGTTTAATGTCGGCCATTTCAGCGTGCTGCCGGACTTTGCGCTCCTGGCCTCCTTGCCGGAGGAACAGGCGATTCCCTATGTGCTAAACCTGATCCATGAAACCTCGGCCCTGCTGCTGGACAAACAGAAAAAGCTGGGCGGCTTCGATGCCGTCAAATTCCGGGCGCGCTTCCTGGAAGAATGCGCTGCCCTTGGCTATACGCTGGCAGGCGAAACCACGGCTGAGGCCTAAGGCAACTGCCCTCATCGAGGAGAAATAGCATCCGCATCGCGGCCTATCTTCTACTATTCTCGGGCTATGCGAGCGCGGCTACGCTGCCGGAGCACAATCCGGGCAGGCACTGGCCAGCCATGGCGGAAGCGAGTCCGGCTTGCCAAGCCAGCATGGCCCAGGTGCGCGGCCAGTTGGCTACGCTGCCGACCATCTCGCTGATGGCAGTGCGCGATGGCGAGGTACTCTTCAGCTATGGCGCCGTGGACCGCGCCAACCAGGTCTATTCCGTGCGCAAAAACGTGCTGGCCATGATGTATGGCCCTCCTGTCGCCGCCGGAACCATTTCCCTCGACAGCAGCCTCGCATCGCTGGACATTGATGATGTCGGCGGCCTGTTGCCGCTCGAACGCAGCGCAAAGGTCGGCGATCTGCTGGCGGCGCGTTCCAGCGTCTATCACCTGGCCGCCAATCCCGGCGACGATGCGGAGACCGCGCCGCCGCTGACGCGCGCAGCCGATATGCATCCGCCATCGGCTGCGCGGCGCCAGCTCGACTACGGCCTGATGTGGTGGATACCCGCCCTGCCCGCCGATTCGCCGCTGGCCGGCGCCTATATGGCCTGGGGCTATTATGGCCAGTTCATTCTGGTGGTTCCGAAACAGCGCATGGTCATCAGCCACCAGCGCGTGGTGACGGCTGCAGAAGGAAGCGCGCCGCGCAAGGTCAGTCCCGCAGAATTTCTGCGCATCGCCAATATGCTGGTGCAATCGCCATGCCTTTAAGGAACGTTGGGGGAGGACTTACGTGTTGGTGGGATAAAAACACAGACCTTGGACATGAATCTCCAGACCCGCGCCGACGGTGGGAATGAATCCGCCAAGCTCACTTGATTCTATGGTGATGAACTCCGGGCCGGTTCGCAGATAGAGGTCGATTACCGACGACTCAGAATCAACCGGAAGGACATTGTGAACTCGGCCGCGAACGACGACGGCATTCCGAATGACCGCGCTGGCCTGAATGCAGGAGTCTTCGTCTTGAAAGTCTGGAAGTTCTCGCCAATCGGCTACATCCTGAAATGACATCTCCACCAAGGTCTGGCATCCAAGAAGCGGCGCCAAACTTTCCCTGCTTCCATTCACGAGCGCTGCGAAGACATGGGCGCCGTGCTGTACCTGGGCATGCGTTAAAGAGCCATGCTCAACACCGAGTTGTACAACCGTAATCGACATTCAAAAAACCCCATACGGCATGGGCCAGTAACTTAGCCCTTCTTCGCCTACCTGTCGCAGATGGGCATCTTCACTGCGAACCATTTGTTCGAGTGCCGCGCGAGATTCATTCGTGCCAATACGAGCCAATGCAAAAGCACATTCCCTTTGGAACCTGCACCAACGATCCCATTCGACCAGGGACTTGAATTTCGTTCTCGCCGCGCTGGCGATGGCGTCTACAACGCTTGGATTTCCTATCAAACCCAGCTCGAAAACGATGTTTTCATGCGAGCGATGCCAATCCTCTAAAAGAATATGCGCCAGCAGGGGCGCCGCAGAGAAATCACGATTTACCGCGCAGACCGTCTCGCTAAGTTCGTCAGCGTCTCGGCTAGCCGCAACTTCGGCCAAAATACTCAAAATACTCATATTAGGTTCAATCCCAATGTTGGCAGTCTCCTGGGCCGGCTCACCAAGCAAGTCCGGTCTGACTGTTTAGCCGGGACCAGACTTGGCGCTCACAAGTGGACGAAATATACACTCAAGTAATAGTGAAGTTCAATGCGGATTCATCGCCGCGAAAGTTTCATCATACCGGCCATCCCGTTCAGCCCAGCGGCGGGCGCGGTCGCGCTCGACCAGCACTTCACCGCGCGGATGGTCGCCAGTCTGCAGCAATTGCATGACCTCCGCCACATAGGCCGCAAGCGGCATGGCGCGCGGGTCGCAGGCCTGCTGGCTGCCCGTCAGCGCGGTCTGGACATAGGGCGGCGCCAGCTCCAGCACTTCGAGCGGGATATGCCGGAGCTGGTGGCGCAGCGACTGCAGCCAGGAGTGCAGGAAGGCCTTGCTGGCGCAATACGCCGGGAAGTCGGCACGGGGAATGAAGGCGAGATTGGAACTGGTCGCCATGATCGCTGCATTGGGCTGCCGTTTCAGCAGCGGCAGGAAGGCGGCCGTCACGCGCAGAACGCCCATGATGTTGGTTTCGATGATCGCCTGGGCGGCAGACGCGTCCCAGCCGTCGGCCCGCATATCCTCCGCGCGCGAAATACCGGCATTGGCCACCAGCACATTCAATTCCGGAAAACGCGCGCGGACTTCTTCAAGCAGATGGGCCAGGGAGGCCGGCGCATCCAGGTCCAGCGGCATAGCCACGATGCCGGGCCGCTGCGCGCTGATTTCCTCCAGCAGGGAGAGGCGCCGCCCGGTGACGATAACGCGGTTGCCGCGGTCGTGGAAGGCTTCCGCGAGGGCGCGGCCGATACCGCTACTGCCGCCCGTGATCAGGATGGTGTTGCCCGTCGTTTGCATGATGTTGTCGCTCCATAGTTCGGTTGAGGCCGTAAGCTGGGGGTGCGAGCGCGCCGGATCGGCGAAAAAGGCGGATCTGCTCGCAACCTCAGATTCCTGGGCAGCCATTGCCAGGAATAGTTGAGGCCATCAAGCAGCGGATGGAAGTGGGAAGAACAGCAGCGTAGCAATGGCCTCAGTATCGAGAACTCCCCGCTGGGACCTACTCGATAAAGGGCGCGTTGGATGACGGTAACGCCTACGACAGTCTGTGCAGAACAACTGTGGCCCGCAGTCTGGCGCGGCAGGCCGCCATTGTCAAGCCGGAATGAAAAAAGCAAAAAAAAGCCCGCTACGGGAGCGGGCTAAGTCTATTTCCTTGGAGGAGAATAGAGGAGACAGGTGAAGTATGCTGCGCTGCGCAAAACTCGTCTACTTTATTATAGTGATACGAGATATTGCCACAGCGCATAACATGCGAAATGATAGTTATTTATCATTCACATATGGCAACACGCGCGAGGCCAGCCGCGTGTCGGTCTTCAACAAGCCTACCTCGTCAGCCAGGATGTGGACCGCTTCGTTCAGCAGCACATCCTTGGCCGCTTTCGCGGCCTTTTCGGCGTCCAGCTCGGCCGCCAGGCTGCGCTCGTCGGCCTGCAGGCCGTCGTCGGTGCGGATGGCGCCCTTCATCGCGGCGGCCTGGCGCGCGGCTTTGGCGCCGGCCGGTTTGGCCGCGATGGCCTTGTTCAGCGCATCTTTCGGATCGGGGACCAGGATCGGATCGTCCGGCGACGGGGCGGCCGTCAGGCGCGCTTCACGCAGCTTGGCGCGGCTTTCCTGCTGGTCGCGTTCCTTGCGGCGTGCCGCTTCGTTCAGGGAAATCAGGTTTTCCTTGCGCTGTTTCTTCACCAGCGCGATTTCTTCCTGCAGGTACTGGAAGTCCTTGTCCTTGGCCACGCGGGCTTCGTGCTTTTTGTCCAGCATCGGCACGATTTCCTTGAGTTCGCCGGCCGGGATGTAGACCGCCGGCTTGATGACGGTATAAGGCAGCGCGTTGTCATAGCTCGATTCGCCGAAGTTTTCGGCATCGGCCATGCTCGGCAGCTTGATGTCCGGCGTCACGCCGCGCAGCTGGGTGGTGCCGCCGTTGATGCGGAAGAACTGGGCAACGGTAATCTTCAGCTCGCCATAACGCGGTTTCTCGCCCTGGCCGAAACGGTCCAGCTTATACAGCGATTGCACCGTGCCTTTGCCGAAGCTGGCCTCGCCAATCACCAGGCCGCGGCCATAATCCTGCAGCGCGGCGGCGAAAATTTCAGAGGCTGAAGCCGAGCCGCGGTTGATCAGCACGCCGACCGGACCATCCCAGGCCAGGCCGGGATTGGTGTCGCTTTCGACTTCGACGCGGCCTTCGGCATTGCGCTGCTGCACCACCGGGCCTTTGTCTATGAACAGGCCGGTCAGCTCGACCGCCTCGTTGAGCGAGCCGCCGCCGTTATTGCGCAGGTCGATCAGCACGTTCTCGACCTTATCTTTCTTCAGTTCGGCCAGCAGGCGGGCCACGTCGCGCGTGGCGCTCTTGAAGTCGCGGTCGCCTTTGCTGCGCGCTTCATAGTCCTGGTAGAAGGTCGGCAGGGAGATCACGCCAATGCGGCGTTTGGCCGTGCCGTCGCGCACTTCCATGATGGTTTTCTTGGCCGACTGCTCTTCCATGCTGATTTTCTTGCGCACCAGGGCCACGGTCACGGGTTTCGGATCGGTGCCGGCGTCGGCCGGCAGCACTTGCAGGCGCACGGTGGAATCCTTGGTGCCGCGAATCTGCGCCACCACGTCGTCGATGCGCCAGCCCAGGATATCGGTCACGGGACCGGACTCGCCCTGGCCCACGGCGACGATACGGTCGCCGACCTTGAGCTTGCCGGACAGGCCGGCCGGGCTGCCCACCACGATTTCGCGGATCACGGTGTATTCGTCGCGGGTCTGCAGCACGGCGCCGATGCCTTCCAGCGACAGGCGCATCTGGATGTCAAAGTTTTCCGAGGCGCGCGGACCCAGGTAGTTGGTGTGCGGCTCGATCGACATAGCGTAAGCGTTCATGAAGATCTGGAACACGTCTTCATTGTTGAGCTTGCGCGAGCGGCTCAGATAGCCTTCGTAGCGCTTGTCCAGGGTTTCGCGGATGGCTTTCTCGTCCTTGCCAGCCAGTTTCAGGCGCAGCCAGTCGTTCTTCACGCGCTTGCGCCACAGATCCTTCATTTCGGCTTCGGTGCGCACCCAATCGGCCTTTTCGCGGTCGTACTGGTAGCTTTCTTCGCTAGTGAAGTCGAACTTGCCCTTCAGCAGTTCACGGGCATACCCCATGCGCTCGCTGAAGCGCTGCTGGTAGAGGTTGTAGATGGCGAACGGCACCGTCAGGTTTTCGCTGATGATGGCGTCATCCAGGCGGCTCTTGGCGTTGGCGAACTGGTCGATGTCGGCCTGGGAGAAGAACAGCTTTTCGCCGTCCAGCGATTTGAAGTAGCGGTCGAAGATCTTCTCCGACATCGCGTCGTCGAGCGGAGTGGCCTTGTAGTGGATGCGTGACAGCACGCGCGAGGCCCACAGCGCCGCTTGCGGCTGTTGCGGCGCCGGCTTGAGCACGGCATCTGGGGTCTTGTCGGTTTGCGCGGCGCCCGCATGGGCGGACAGGACTGCCAGTGCCATGGTGGCCAACAGCATTTGCTTCTTCATCGGCTAACTCCGGAACGTAAATAAACTCAAAGTAATTCTACAGTATGAAACGCCAGAGTGAGCCTGATGACTTAAGAGTGAATTAAGCGCATGCGCGCTCCCGGTCAAATAGCAACGCAAAGTGGCCGGTTTGACATCGTTGACGCCTGATCTTGGGCAACTTTTCCCGCAATCAGGGTGATGACGCGGTCGGCGCTGGCGATGGTTTCCGGCCGGTGGGCAACAATGATGCGCGTCATGCGCAGGGCTTTGACGGCCGTATTGACCTGGTGTTCGCGCGCGATATCGAGGTGGCTGGTGGCTTCGTCCAGGATCAGGATGCGCGGCCGCTTGTACAGCGCGCGCGCCAGCAGCACGCGCTGCTTCTGGCCGCCGGACAGCACCGTGCCCATATCGCCCACCAGGGTGTTGTAGTTCATGGGCATGGCGGCGATTTCGGTGGCGATGGCGGCCATTTCGGCGCATTCGCGAATCCAGGCCATATCCGCCTGCGGGTCGAAGAAGCTGATATTGTCGGCAATCGAACCGGCGAACAGCACGTCGTCCTGCAAGACCGTGCCGACCATGGCGCGCAGCGGCCCCAGGCCGATCTGGCGCAGGTTCCGGCCGCCCAGCAGGATTTCGCCCTCGCCCGGCGGCAGCACACCCAGCAGCACATTCAGCAAGGTCGATTTGCCGCAGCCCGAGGGGCCGGTAATGGCGACCGATTCGCCCTCCCCGATCGTCAGCGAGACGCCGGACAGGACATAGGGCTCGTGCGGCGCATAGCGGTAGTGCAGATCGCGCAGCTCGATGCTGGCCGGCACGGTCTCGGTCTGCTCGGGCGCCAGGCCGCTGGCCAGCGACTCCGGCTCGGCGTGGACGATGTCGGCCAGGCGTTCGCCCTGCAATTGCAGCATTTTCAGCTCATACAGCTTGTCGATCAGCGAGGCGACGCGGCTGTCGAACTGGCTGCGGTAGGCGGAAAAAGCCATCAGCGCGCCCACGCTGAAATCGCCGTTCAGCACCAGGCGCGCGCCGAGCCAGATAATCAGGGTGTTTTCCAGGCCGAACAACAGGCCATTCAAGGTCTTGTAGAACAGCTGCAGCTTTTGCGTGCGCAGGTCGGCATTGATCTGGTTGACCAGCAAAGCCAGCCAGGTGGCGCGCCGCTCGTCCTGGCGCTGGAACAGCTTGATCGCCTTCACGCCGCGCACGGTTTCCAGGAAGTGCGTCTGCTGCCGCGCGGCGTGCACGATTTCCTCCTCGGTCGCGTTGCGCAGCGGCCGATACCAGATCCAGCGCCCCAGCGCATACAGCAGCATGGTTCCCACGGCCACCAGGCCCAGTTGCACGCTATAGATGAACATCATGAGCAGGATGATGCTGGTCATCAGTCCGTCGAGCACGGCTTCCAGGAAGGAATTGGTCAGGCTTTTCTGGATCTGGTCGATGGCGCTGAAGCGCGACACCACATCGCCCAGGTGGCGCTTTTCGAAATACTGCACCGGCAGGCGCAGCAGGTGCGAGAACACATTGGCCCGCCACTGGATGCTGAGCGTGGTGCCAAGATACAGAATGACCCAGGAGCGCACGCCGCCAATCGCATGCTGCATCAGCACCAGCAGGCCAAAGCCCAGGGCCAGCGTGCTCAGCAGATCGCGGTTGGCCGTGACCAGCACATTGTCGACCACCCATTGCAGATAAAACGGCCCGACGATGGCGAACACTTCCAGCGCCAGCGCCAGCAGCAGGATCTGGAACGCCGAGCGCGCCAGCCCCGTCACCCGGCCCACCAGGCTGCGCAGCTTGACGCGCGGCGCGGCCTGCTGCGGTTGGAAGGCGGTGCCGGGCCACAGCTCCAGCGCCACGCCGGTAAAGCAGCTCGACACCTCGTCCATCGCCACCACGCGGATGCCGCAGGCGGGGTCGTGGATGGTCAGGCTGTTTTTGCCGACCTCCTTCAAGACCACGAAATGGTTGAAATTCCAGTGCAGGATGCAAGGCAGGCGCAGCTGCGGCAAGCCTTCCAGGTCCAGCTTCAGGGGCCGCGCCGCCAGCTCCAGCTGCTGGGCCACCTGCATCAGATGCGAGAGATTGACGCCTTTCAGCGAAATCGGAAAGCGCCGCCGCAGCCCGGCCAGATCGCAATGGTGGCCATGGTAGTTGGCCACCATGGCCAGGCAAGCCAGGCCGCACTCGGTCGCCTCGGTTTGCAGCATCAAGGGCAGGCGCGCGCCAAAGCCGAAAGCCAGCTTGTCGGAAAATGACATGGACATCCTTTCAGAAGCGGCCGCTCAGGCTATACAGGGGTTCCAGCGCCCATTCGTACAAGCGGCGGCTTTCCTGCAGCACGTCGGCATCGACCAGCATGCCGGCCTGCAAGGCCTGCTGTGCGCCATACGCCTGGAAAGCTTGCGAAGCCAGCTCGACCGTGATGCGGTACTGCGCCTCGCCGCCCTGCCCGGCCATGACGGCGACGGCCTCGGCGATCTCGGACGGCGGCAGCGCGGTGCGCGTGACCGAGGCCACCACGCCCTGGGCATGGCCGAATTTTTGGTAAGGGAAAGCCTGATAGCGCAGCAGCACCACGTCGCCCGGCTTGACGAAGCCGATGGCGCGGCTCGGCGCATACAGGTGGGCTTGCAGCTTGGCGCCATCGGGCACGATGCTGAGCAAAGGCTTGCCCGGCTCCACCGTCTGCCCCGGCGCGGCCACCACGGCGGTGGCAATGCCGCTTTGCGGCGCGGTGATCACGAGGCGGCGGCGCGCCTCGTTCTCCGCCAGCTCCACGCCCGCCGCCGCGATATTGCGCTCGATCTGGGCCAGCTGGTTTTGCTGGCGCAGCGGCACGCTGCCGAGCTCCGCTTCGGCCGCCGCCAGCTCGCGGCCGGTGTTGATGCGCTCGCGCTCCAGCTCCTGCAGGCGCAGCTTCTGGTCGAGGAAATCGGCCTGCTTCAGCTGCAAGGTTTCGCGCGCAATGTATTTTTGCGCGAGCAAACCTTCATAGCGCGCCACCGCCTCCTCGCTGAGCCGGACGCGCGCGCGCTGGCTGTCGATCTGGCTGTCGAGCTTTTGCATCTCCGACTGGCGCGCGGCGATGCGCTTGACCAGGGCCACGCGCTCGTCCTGCTGCAGCAACCGGGTTTTCTCCAGCTCGCCGTGCAGGGAATCGAGGCGCGCGCCCACCTGGCCGCTGATGGCGGCGTGGGTCAAGCCCTGGGTGCTGCTCTGGCGCTCGCCCGACAGCACATACAGCACCTCGCCGGCGCGCACATGCTGGCCTTCGCGCACGCGCTTTTCCGTCACCACGCCCGCCTGCGGCACCTGCAGCTTGAGCAGGCCGCTGTCGGGCACCAACTGGCCCAGCACGGCCACCGAGCGCGTGTAGCTGCCGAAGGCCAAAAGAAGCAGCGCCGCAGCCGCGCACAGGGCAGCGGCAGCGCTGAGAACCGTAAACGAGAGCGGCCGCACCAGCACCACCTCGCCCAGCCATTGCGTCTGCTGCGCGTTGAGCGCAACGGGACGGAAGATCTGGTGCGTGGCCATGGCCGCTCACGCCGTCACGCGCACGCCGAACTGGTAGGCCGGGTCGGCCAGCACCGGGTCGGGCGCATACACATGATGCTCGTTGTCTTCCTCGAACATGCGCTCGTAGTGGCGGTGCTTGACGATGGCCTCCATCTTCACCGCGCCACGGCGCGGCTTGTAGACGAACTCGGCCGAGGGCGCCACCAGGAATTCGGTGAAGGAATCCAGCAGCGGCAGCTCGGGACAGAGCTGTTCCAGCCAGAGGAACTGGCCTTGCTCGTTAACTTCCAGGAAAACGTAGTCGCCTTCGGTATCGACGATGAAGTCGAAGCTGCCGAACAGGATGTTCAGGTTCTTCATCATGGCGCGGCACTTGGCCACCACTTCGCGCGGCAGAATGCAGGGCCGCGCTTTCAGCTGGGCGGTGGGAATGCTGCGGAAATCGTCGGTGCCGCGCGCATCGGATTGGGAATCGATATGGATCGCGAAATAGTGATTGCCCATGAAGGTGGCGCGTATTTCGCATTTCTTGCTGATGCGTTCCTGGAAAATGCCGGGAACCATTTGCAGCATCCGGTCCGAAGCCAGCGCTTCGACATTGATGGTCTTGGTATTGGCTTTATATAAAGTATCACCATCCACCCAGCGCATGGGGAAGAAGGTTTTAAAGATGGCACCCTGCGGCATATTTGTTATGAAATTACGGATTTTGCCCGCGTCATTACCGAACAGCGAACGCGGAATACGCAGGCCGGCTTTTTTCGCCTCGCATAACTGCACGATCTTGTTATTGGCGCGTGCCCGCGATTCCCAGTGGTTGACCCACACGGATTCCGGGCCGAACAGATAGGGAAAGGATTGCCAGAACACTTCGCTTTCGCGGCTGGCGGCCGGCACATCGTCCGGATGCAGCCAGGCGCTGGGCGCCACCGGGCGCGCCGGACGGCGGTACCACACGGTGTCGAAGTCGAAACGCTGCAGGCGGATGCCGGGGCCGCGGATACTCAGCGCCAGATCGGCTTCCGGTCCGATGGTGCAGCACACCGCTTGCAGCGCCGGAAAATCCGAACCGAACCAGCGGCAGCTCTGGTGCCCCTTATTCTGCAATGCGGTTTCGACAATGATGGCATGTTCATCCATCGCTCTCGTCGCAATAAATACCTTGGCCATGCTGTTCTCCGAGTAAAAATAGGTGGAGAGGAAGCCGGGCTTCCTCTCGCACTTTCACGCTGAATCAGGCATCGCAAGCGTCGGGCACACCGTTGCTGCAGGTGCAGCGTGGACGCTGGCCGCCGGCCACTTCCTCGATTTCTTCCAGGCTCAGTTCCACAGCCATTTGACGGCCCAGAATGCGCTCGGCTTGTTCGACGTTTTTGTCAGTGGCTTTTTTGATTTGTTCCATTTTGATTCTCCTGTAAGTCGGGCTTTAAGCCCATTTGATTTAGATTTGCCAGATATTGACAATTCCCAGATCGCCCCTCAATTCACCTTTTAATTCAGCGCTGCGAAGCGATGTGTGAATCATACGAGTCCAATTTCACAACAATGTCCCGATAATGTCACCAAAGTGTCATAATCCGGGGTATACAGTATTTCTACTGCAGTATTTCTACCATGGATAAATATCAAGATAAAAGAGACATTCATTGAAAATGGAAATAGATATTTCCTTTCCCGTCTAAATGTTTCCGGGAATACGCAAAAAAAATTCACGAATGTATTAATTCTTATGGAGGCGGATCATGGCGGTGATTTACTTCGATATCGGCGACACGCTGGCAAAGGCCGAGTTTGCAGGTGACGGCAAGCTGGTGTTCCATCCCCTACCCGGCGTCATCGAGGCGCTGGAAACGCTGGCTGCGCATCGTAAGGGCATCATTTCCGACCCTGGTGAAGGGCAGGCAGCGCAGGATAGGGCGAAGGCGGCACTGCAAGCCGCCTTCGGAAAATATTTCAGCGAATCCGCCTTGATTTATTGGGGAAGCAAAAAGAGCACGGCCATCTTCGAGCAAGCGATCCAGGCCAGCGGTGCGAAAGGAGAAGCGTGCCTATTCGTCGGTGAAAATGCCAATGAGCGCCAGTACGCCAAGGACGCCGGCATGCGCACGGCAGCCACGCCGCAACAGGCTGCCCAAGAAGTGGCGGCGGCGCCGAGGCCGCAGGCCGAACATAAGCGGGAGCTCTGAGGTGTGGGTCATTCTCTTTCGAGAAAGCCGTCTATTTTGGTCTAAAACGCGCCGTTTTAGTTCTAAAGCGGTCCAGAATTGGTATCGCGGCCGTTTTTTTGGACCGTATTAGACTTTGGCCCCGACTTTGTGGACGGCTTTAGACTGCAGCGCATGAAATTTAGACTGTTCTAGACTCAAACAGAGTGAAATAGACTGAATTAGACAACGTCAAAATTTGCGCTACCCACCCGTTGGATGTCAGCTACCCGATTCCCTTGCCTGCCGCAGGGCTTTGAGAACCGTTGGACGAGTGGCGTAGCGCCGCTGGATTTTCAGTTCGTCCCTCTCCAGGCGGTCGCACTTCAGCTTTCTCATTGCGGCGGCAATTTCACGTTTGCGGTCGGCATCGTAAGGCTCCTCTCCGGCAAAATGCTCGCAACCGATCCAGCGCTCGACCAACGCGGCGGCGTCCGGCGGCAACCCTTTCTTCAGCGATACAGAGGGGGCTTCTTCCGCTATTGCGCAAGACCATGCCAGTAGCAGGCCCGAAAAACCGATGGTCCGCAAACTCATGGTGCTGCCGCAGATGCCGGCCCCATCGCTTGACGCATCTGGTGTTCAGCGAGGGCCCTGATAATGCCGCCGGGCTCGGCCAGCTCGCGGCTGGCAAGCGCACGCAGCTCATCGGACTGGAGGCCATTCAACGCGGCGGTGCGCAGCTGCTCCGCCTCGGCATCCTTGCCCAGTCCCTTCAAGGACTTGCTGAGCAGAACGACGTCGCCCATGAATATTCCCAACTCCGCGCCCAGACGCGGCGCAGTATTGGGTGGGGGATACAGTGGCAATTCGCTGGCGAGGCGGTTCAAGTCGTCGAGGCGCTTGAGCGGGTTCTTGATGTGTTGCACTGCAAGGGCATAATCGCCGGCTTCCACAATGGCCGGCATGGCCCGGTGTATCTCCCAGCGCGCGAAGGCTTGATTGCTGTCCAGAAGCTGCGTCATCAGGCGATAGGTGGCGCGGCCATCTTGCAAGGATTGGTTGATGTCAATGACAACGTGAAGGCGCGTGATGGGCAAAAATTCGTCGGCGTAAAAGATTACATCGCCTTCGAGCAGGCGGCGCACCTGCTCATCGCGCTCGCTGATCAGCGCCATGCGGGCCGTGGCGTGTTCGGCCGCCAGATGCTCCCATTCGAACAGGGTGATGAAATAGTCTTGGCGGGCATCCCTGGCGCCGCTCGCCATCCGCTCGAAGCGCTTCTTCACGATGCTTAGCGCTTCATCATAACGTCCGTCGCGGCGCGCCTCGACGGCGGCCAACATCTCGGGCTGGACGGAGGGGCCGGCATTCGCAAGAAGCGGCACAACAAGGCACGCCAGCGGCAAGAGCGAGATTTTCATGGGGTTCACGGTCGTAGTTTTAATGAAATGACTATACCGTGCTGCAAGCGCCAAGAAATGCGCGGACTGTCACGCCGGGGCGTGGGATTTCCAGCCCTGCGCTCAACCCTGATAGAAGCAGCGGCCGCAAGCCTGGCGGTAGCTTTCGTTGCCGCCGATGCTGATCTGCTCGCCGTCGCGGATGCGCTTGCCCTGCTCATCGACACGGATATTCATGGTCGCCTTCTTGCCGCAGGTGCAGATATTCTTGAGTTCTTCAATATCGTCGGCCAGGGCCAGCAGGTAGGCCGAGCCGGGGAAAGGCATGCCGCGGAAATCGGTGCGCAGGCCGTAGCAGATCACGGGCACGCCCTTGACCTGGGCCAGCTGGTGCAGCTGCCCAACCTGCTCGGTACTGAGGAATTGCGCCTCGTCCACCAGCACGCAGGCGACCTTTTCGATCTCGGTGAGGAAATTGGTGTCGGGACCGAAGGTTTCCACCTCGCGCTGCGGTCCCAGGCGGGACGTGACCTTGCCGACGCCGTAGCGGTCGTCGATGGCGGCCGTGAACAGGCGCACCTGCTGGCCCTGCTCCTCATAGTTGTGCGCGACCTGGAGCATGGCGGTCGATTTGCCCGCGTTCATCGCGGAATAACGGAAGTAAAGTTTTGCCACAGCTGCCTCTTGTGATTGGGGCTTATTGTCCGCCAGCCAATCCGGCGGTATGCGATTATAAAACGGTATGAACGGTATAGGCCAAAAAGCATTGTGAGCGGAGGTGGACAGATGAGCGTCGAGATCGCGGAACTACCGGAATTCAAGCTGGCCGGACTGGCATTTGCCGGCCCCTTCCCCATGCTGAGCGCGGAAATGCCCAGGATCTGGGCCGATTTTCTGCACCGTGAAGCCGAGCTGGGCGGCGAGCGCCGCCTGCGCTATGGAGTCAGCCTGCAGCAGCATGGCGGCATCATGGTCGAATGCATCGCCGCCCCGCTCGACGACCTGAACGCCCTGCCCGCCGGCATGGTCGCGCTGCGCATCCCGGCGCGGCGCTACGCCATCTTTACCCATGCCGGGCCGATGACGGCTGTGCAGACCAGCTATCTGGAAGCCTTCCGCGCACTGGAAGACTCCCGCCTCCAGCTCGACCGCGAAGCGCCGCGCCTGGAACGCTACGACAGCCGCTTCATCCCCACGGTGGACGAGGCGCAGCGCGCCGCCAATGCCTACGACATCCTTCTACCTCTAGCGTAATGCAAGCCATCCGTCCCGTGCACAAGCAGGAAAATCGGCGCATACTTGTTAGGCAGTCATCAAATTTTGCATAACGATAGGCGAAATGATTCCTTCCCCCTGAATGGCAGGCGCGCCTAAGATGCGCGCTTTTCACGGCGCTGGCGGACACAATCCGCCGCGCCCGCTTGACGCAAGGAGACAGCATGCAACGCAAACAGCAGGCCGCACTGTACAGCTTGATCGGCAACACGCCTCTCGTCGAGGTTACGCAGCTGGATACCGGCCCATGCCGGCTCTTCCTCAAACTTGAATCCCAAAACCCCGGCGGCTCGATCAAGGACCGCATCGGCCTTTCCATCATCGAAGCCGCCGAGCGCGACGGCCGCCTGAAGCCGGGCGGCACCATCATCGAAGCGACGGCGGGCAATACCGGCCTCGGCCTGGCCCTGGTGGGCCGCATCAAGGGCTACCGCGTGGAGCTGGTGGTGCCCGACAAGATGGCCACCGAAAAAATCCTGCACCTGAAAGCGCTGGGCGCCATCATCCACACCACACGCTCCGACGTCGGCAAGGGCCATCCCGAGTATTACCAGGATTACGCCGCCCGCCTGGCGCGCGAAACCCCGGGCGCCTTTTTCGCCGACCAGTTCAACAACCCGGCCAATCCGCTGGCGCATGAAACCAGCACCGGCCCGGAAATCTGGGAGCAGACCGGGCATGAGATCGACGCCATCGTGGTTGGCGTGGGTTCGTCCGGCACGCTGACCGGCTTGACCAATTTCTTCAAGAAGGTGCAGCCGGGCCTGGACTTCGTGCTGGCCGACCCGAAAGGCTCGATCCTGGCCGAGTATGTGGAGACCGGCCACCTGTCCGACACCAGCGGCTCCTGGGCCGTGGAAGGTATCGGCGAAGACTTCATTCCTGCGATTGCCAACCTGAGCGGCGTGAAAAAGGCGTACACCATCACCGACCAGGAAAGTTTCGACTGCGCGCGCCAGCTGCTGCGCGCCGAAGGCATCCTGGCCGGCTCCTCCACCGGCACCCTGCTGGCGGCCGCGCTGAAATACTGCCGCGAACAGACCACACCGAAGAAGGTCGTCACCTTCGTCTGCGACACCGGCACGCGCTACCTGTCCAAGGTGTATAACGATGGCTGGATGGTGGACCAAGGCCTGATCCAGCGCCCGCGCACGGGCGACCTGCGCGACTTGATCGGCCGCCGCTTCGACGAGGGCGAGGTGGTCAGCGTGGCGCCGTCCGACACCCTGCTGATCGCCTTCAACCGCATGCGCGCCGCCGACCTGGCCCAGCTGCCGGTGCTCGACAACGGCAAGCTGGTGGGCATCATCGACGAATCGGATATCCTTCTGAAGGTCGACAACCAGGCCGAGCAGTTCACCAGCCCGGTCGGCGCCACCATGACCGCCCGTCTCGAAACGCTGCAGCCGGGCGCCAATCTGCAAGCGCTGCGCAGCACGCTCGACCGCGGCCTGACCGCCGTGGTGGCCGACAGCCAGCATTTCTACGGCCTGATTACGCGTTTCGACCTTCTCAACCATCTTCGCAGGACCATATCTTGAGCCAAGCAAACGACCGCAAATTCAAATCCCATCTGGCCACGCGCGTGATCCACGCCGGCCAGTCGCCCGATCCGTCGACCGGCGCCATCATGCCGCCGATCTACGCCACCTCCACCTTCGTGCAGGAGAGTCCGGGCGTGCACAAAGGCCTGGACTACGGCCGCTCGCATAACCCGACGCGCTGGGCGCTGGAGCGCTGCGTGGCCGACCTGGAAGGCGGCGCGCAAGGCTTCGCCTTCGCCTCCGGCCTGGCCGCCATCTCGACCGTGCTGGAAATCGCCGACGCCGGCTCCCACATCATCGCCGGCGACGATATGTATGGCGGCACGTACCGCCTGTTCGAACGCGTGCGCCGCCGCAGCGCCGGCCACGAGTTCAGCTATGTCGACCTGACCAAGCCGGAAAACCTGCTGGCCGCCCTGCGTCCCGAAACGCGCATGGTGTGGGTGGAGACGCCGACCAATCCGATGCTGAAACTGGCCGACCTGAAGGCGATCGCCCAGATCTGCCGCGAGCGCGGCATCATCGCCATCGCCGACAACACCTTCGCCAGCCCGCTGGTGCAGCGCCCGCTGGAGCATGGCTTCGACATCGTGGTGCACTCGGCTACCAAATACTTGAACGGCCACTCCGACATCATCGGCGGTATCGCCGTGGTGGGCGGCGAGGAACGCCAGGCCGAATGGCGCGAACAGCTGGCCTTCCTGCAAAATTCCGTGGGCGCCATCGCCAGCCCGTTCGACAGCTTCCTCGCCCTGCGCGGCGTGAAAACGCTGGCGATCCGCATGGAGCGCCACTGCCGCAGCGCGCTCGACCTGGCGCAGTGGCTGGAACAGCAGCCGGAAGTGCGCAAGGTTTACTACCCCGGCCTGGCCTCGCATCCCCAGCATGAGCTGGCCAAGCGCCAGATGGACGGCTTCGGCGGCATCATCTCGATCGACCTGAAGACCGATCTGGCCGGCTCGCGCCGCTTCCTCGAACGCTGCGAAGTGTTCGCCCTGGCCGAAAGCCTGGGCGGCGTGGAAAGCCTGATCGAGCATCCGGCCCTAATGACGCACGCCACCATCCCTCCCGCCCAGCGCGCAGAATTGGGCATCGGCGACGGCCTGATCCGCCTCTCGGTCGGCATCGAAGACGTGGAAGACCTGCGCCAGGATCTGCGCCAGGCGCTCGACGCGATCTGATTGGGGTAATGCCATAGTGCGCCAGACGTTGCGCCGGTACGCGCAACGTCTAGCCACCTCACCGATTGCAAGGGATGCCTATACTAGACAGGTATGCGCCCTAGGCGTATAACGCGAGGGCGGAGACAGACAACCTTACCGGCCATAAGTTGAAGGAGATCCGTCGTGCCCTCGAAGAATAGACCCCTTAGCAAATCCGAACTGGATGCTTATGAGTCCTCGCGCGACTTGGCGGCGGAGTTGCTACAGTCCGTGCGAGAAATGCAGGCCGGTCATGTTCAGGTGATTTCGTCACCGGTTATCGACGCCCGCAAGAAAACCGGACTATCCCAATCTCAATTTGCGACCCTCTTGGGCGTATCACTGCGAACCTTGCAGGGCTGGGAGCAAGGCCGCAAACAACCCAGCGGCGCTGCCCGTACTCTGCTGGCAATTGCCCATACTAATCCTAAAGCTCTTTTGGCCGTTGCAGGCCATCAAATTACGGCAAACCAGGAAAACCCTCCCACTCGATAATTCCAACGAGGCATATCAACCACTGACTTCATTTGCCGCCCGGCGCGATAGCCGGCGCTTGAACACTTATCCAGGCGCGCCCTGAGCGCGGAACTGCTTGCGGTAGGCCGAGGGCGAGGTACGCAGGGAGGCCTGGAAGTGCTGGCGCAGCGAGAGGGCCGTGCCGAAGCCGGCTTCCTGGGCCACGACTTCAATGGCGGCGTCGCTACCCTCCAGCATGCGCTGGGCGTGCGCCAGGCGCTGGCTCAGCAGCCATTGCTTGACCGAGGTGCCTGTCACCTGGCGGAAGTGGCGCGTGAAATTGCGGCGGCTCATGGCGGCGCGCGCGGCCAGGGCGTCAATGCTTTGTTCTTCGCCGAGGTTGGCCGCCATCCAGTCCAGCACTTGCGCGAAGCGTCCTTCGCTGTTCGATACCGGCAGCGGCCTTTCGATGAACTGGGCCTGCCCGCCCTGCCGGTGCGGCGCCACCAGCAGGCGCCGCGCCACGCTGTTCGCCAGCTCCACACCCGCCAGTTGCCGCACCAGATGCAGGCAGCAATCGAGGCCCGCCGCCACGCCGGCCGAGGTCAATACATCGCCATCGTCGACATACAGCACTTCCGCATCCACCTTGACTTTGGGATAGCGCCGCACCAGGCCATCGGCGAAGGCCCAGTGCGTGGTGACGGTGCGGCCGTCGAGCAGCCCGGCCTCCGCCAGCGGAAAGGCGCCGAGACACAGGCCGACGATGCGCGCACCGCGCCGATGGGCGCGGCGCAGGGCTTCCAGCAGCACGGGCGGCGCGCTGCGGCAGTCGTCGTGCCAGGCCGCCATGACGACGATGTCGGCCGTTTCCAGCAGGTTCAGGTCGTATTCGGTGGCGATGGCAAAGCCGGCGGCGGTGCGCAGGGGACTGGCGTCGGCGCTGCAAACGCGCACGTCAAACATGGGGGCATGGCCTTCCGGCACAGTGCCGAAGACAGCGCAGGGCGCGGCGACGTGGAATGGCGTGATGCCGTCGAAGGCGATCACGGCGACGCGAATCGGCTGCAATGGCCGATTCGGGCGGGTTTTGCGGGCAGTTTTGGGCATGGCCCGATTATATCGAAGATATGCCTTAAGGCCACTTTTCGCATATGCCGTGCCGGATGAGAATGCTGTTCACCGGGAACGCAATTCCCTTTCAATCATCCGACCAAAGGAGAAAACCATGTCCGCCACCCCTCGCCGCGCCCTGCTCGTGATCGATGTGCAAAACGAATATTTCACCGGCGATCTGCCGATCGAGTACCCGCCGGTGGCCACTTCGCTGCCCAATATCGTGCTGGCCATGAAGACGGCCAAGACCCAGGATATTCCCGTGATCGTGGTGCAGCACGATGCGCCGGAAGGTTCGCCGATCTTCGCCAAGGGTTCCGAAGGATGGCGTCTGCATCCGCAGATCGCGGAGCTGCCCATCGACCATCACATCAACAAGACGATGGCGAGTGCCTTCGCCGGCAGCGGCCTGCGCGAATGGCTGGCCGCGCGCTCCATCGACACGCTGGCCATCGTCGGCTATATGACGCACAACTGCAACGCCAGCGCCATCTTCCAGGCCGCCCATGAAGGCTTGACGGTGGAAGTGCTGGACGATGCCACCGGCGCCCTCTCCTACCAGAACGCGGCGGGCAAGGTCAGCGCCGAGGAAATCCATCGCGTGTTCAACACGGTCTTCCACTCCAATTTCGCGGCCGTGGTCAGCACGCAGGACTGGATCGCGGCGGCGCGCAGCGGCCAGGCGCTGGAGCGCGACAATCTGTACGCCTCCAACCTGCGCACGCGCCGCTAAGCTCAAGGCTTCTTGGTCGGATCGCTGATATTGAAAACGCGCCGCACCAGGCTTTCCAGCGCCAGGAACACGCCTTCCACGCCGAAGCCGGCGATAAAGGACAGGGCCGAGCTGCTCAGCGCCCAGCTGCCCAGCAGCCCTGCCTCCTTGCCGTTCGCCTGCGACGATGGGCTGATGAAGAGGGCGATGCAGGCGCCGATCGTGGCGCCCAGCGCCAGTTGCAGCAGCGCCAGCGAGTAGTCGCGCGGCGACAGCAGGCTTTCGCGCATCTTGGCCCACAGGTCGCGCACCACGGCGGCGCCCGCGCCCAGCACGCCGTAGAACAGCGGCAGCACGGCGGTGCCGACCACCATGGTCACGATCTGGGCCAGTTCTTCCGTATTGCTTTGCGCCAGAGCGGCCGGGTAGAAAGCCTGGCCGCCGCTGAACCAGCCGCCCACCTGCTGGTAGACATCGACCCAGGGCCGCAGCCAGCTGCCCAAGGCGTCATGGGCGATGGCGATGCGCTGGTCGAGTTCGCGCTTGCGGGTGCACAACTGGTATTCCTCGGTACTGCGGTACAGCGGCGTGGCGTCGGGCGCGAACAGCGAACAGAACTGGACGGGACGGGCGGCGGCACGCACCTTGGCCTGCCCTTGCGCTTCGGCCTGGGTCTGGGTGACGGTCGGCGTGGCGGCGGGACCGGCTGCGCCGTTCTGGCGTTCCTGCTCGTCGCTGGCGAACTTCAGCTCGGCTTCGGCTATGGTCTTTTGCAAGGTGACGTCCTGGATCTTCAAGGCTTCCAGATGCTGCAGAATCACATTGCCGCCAGTGATATGCCAGGAAATCACGCAAGTCGTTGCCAGGCCCAGCAGCAGCAGGATGACGATCAGGAAGATGCGCCGCTTGAACTTGGCCGCCACGCTGACCAGGCCGGGAAAAGCGTGGCGGGCCAGAGTCAGGCGCGTGGGCTTGTCCCAGTAGCCGTTATTGCTGCGGCGTGCCTGCAATGGCGCCAGCGCGCTCTCCAATGCCGGCGCCGCCGGTTCGGTGGGCGGCGGCGCCGGGCCGCCATCGTCGCCCAGCGCAGTCTTGGCGGCGCTGCCGGAATGGGCGGCATTGCCGGGGCGCTGGGTCCAGCGTTGCCAGAGATTGCCCATGCCTTCGATCCAGCCGGTCCAGCTGCGCCGGTTTTCCTCGCCCACCACCAGCAGGGTGAAGGCGATGGTCATGCCGGTGGCGGGACGGGCCGCGGCGTTCAGCTTGTCCTTGGCGCACAGGAGCTTGACGGCCTGGTCCACCTTGCTTTCGCTGCTGCCGTCGGCCGCCAGGCCGATCATGCACAGCTCGCGCACCTTGGGCATGTGCTCGTCGGACTCGGCCATGGGCGGCGCGTACCAGCTCTTGTCCCAGCGGCCGGAAATGTGGTCGAGCAATAGAAAAACTTCGTTGAGTTCGCGGGCGAAGATGAAATCCTCCAGCCTTTGCGCATCGGGATTGGGCTTGCCGCTTTCCTGGGTGGTCATGATGTGCTCCCGCAGCCGCGAGGCGGCGGCTGATCAGCACATTCTGCGCCGCCACGATGGCGGCGCGGCGCTGGCGCCAGCGGGAGCTTTGCGCCAGCGCAAACAGCGCTTTATTCGCCGGGGTGGTACTTGCGCTCCAGATTTTTTTCCACGTCTTCGCGGTAGAACAGCACTTCCTTGAATTCGCCGCGCGCATACATTTCGGCCTGGTCCAGGAAGTGCGGCGAGGCCGGGTCGCTGCTCTGGCCGCCCGCCAGAATGCTCTTGGCGCGGATGCGTGGACCGAACTCGACCGCCGCCACGAAACTGTTGCCGCGCTCGCCGTAAATACGGCGCGTTTTCGGCGGCGTCAGCGGGCCGTAGGCGGCCAGCGCGCCCCAGTTGCCGGAAGCATAGGGGATGGGGATGCTGGGCTTGTCGTCGTCGAAGGATTGCACGACGTCGCCGCTCAGGCGCTGGAAGCGGTTGATCTCGCCCCAGGGCGTCTTCCAGCTGCCGAAGTCCGATTCCAGGCGCGAAGAAGCGCGCGTCAGCGCTTCCAGGCGCTGCTGGGTGCTGATCTGGCTGCCCAGATAATCGAGCACCGGCATGCGCTTCTCGCGCGCCGCCGCGCCGTGGGTCTTGACCAGTTCCTGCAACCAGTAGATGGCGAGCGAGGTCGGCACCGAGTTCAGGCTGTAGCGCATATTCCAGTCGCGCAGCAGGGAAATCTGCTCGGTCAAGCCGGCTTTCAGCAAGTCGCTGGCCGGCGATTCGTCATAGGCGCGCACCAGCTGCGGCAGCAGCGGCTCGAAGGCAGTCAGCTGGCTGTCGTAGGCGGCGGCGATCAGGCTGTCGAGCGTGAAGTCCTGCTGGTTTTGCAGCATGCGCACGGCGTGGATGCCGCGCGCATTTTCCGGATACACCGACATATAGGCCGGGTAGTCCTGGCGGCGCGGGCTGTAGGGGCCGGCCGCCGAGAACGGCCAGTTATTGGTGTTCTGGATCCAGCCATTCTTCGGATTGAAGAGCTGGATGGTGTCCTTCACCGCATGCAGGCCCTTCCAGTCGGTGGCGGGATTGCTGCCGTCGACCGGCTTGGTGTAATCGAAAGCGGCATCGCGCACCGGCACGAAATTACCGTGGAAGTAAGCGATATTGCCGTCCGCATCCGCATACACGGTATTGTTGGACGAGTTGGTGCGCAGCTCCATCGCCTTGTAGAAAGCGGCGTAATTGCGCGCCTTGGTGCGCACATAGGATTGCGTGAGCGCCTTGAGCGGCTCGTTCATCAGCGCCACCGCCACCCATTTGCCATCCTGTTCGCGCACGATGGGGCCATGATGCGTGAAATAGGCGGTGACGGTTTTCTCGGCCATGCCTTGCGCCGTCTTATACGGCAGGCGGATCGCCAGCGCCCTCACCGCACGCTGCTCCTTGCCATACTGGTAGACCAGCTTGCCGTCCTGCTCGGCGATGCTTTCCACGAACTCGTCGATCACATCGGCGCCGCCCGAGGTATGCATCCAGCCCAGGCGCTCGTTGAAGCCCTGATAGACGAAGAACTGGCCCCAGGTCACGGCGCCATAGGCATTCAAGCCCTGGCGGCTGACCACGTGGATCTCGGGCCGGAAATAGAAGGAGGTATGCGGATTAATCATCAGCAGCGCATGGCCCGACTTGCTCAGGGCCGGCGCAATGGCGAAACCGTTGGAACCGCTCGGCTCCTTTTCCATGGCCAGCGCCGGCATGGCTTGCGGACGCTGGGGCGCCTTGGAGTAGAAGGCTTCCAGCTGCTTGAGGTCGATCGATTCGATATCGCCGCCGATACTGCCTTCGCTGAAACTGAGCGCCATCCACGGTTCGAAGCGGGTCAGCAGCCGCGGCTGCACGTCGGGATGCGTATGCAGGTAGAAGTTCAGGCCATCGGCCCAGGCGCCCATCAGCTTCTTCAGCCAGGCCGGGCTGGCCTGATACTGGCTCTTCAGCAGCTCGGGCGTGATGAAGAGCTTCATGCGCAAGTCCTGGTACAGCGCCTTCTCGCCCTCGACCTCGGCCAGGCGGCCCATGGCGTTGATGTAATTCAGCTCGATGCGCTTGAAATCATCCTCGGCCTGCGCGTACACCATGCCGAACACGGCGTCGGCGTCGGTATTGCCGTAGACGTGGGCGATGCCCCATTTATCGCGCAGGATGCTGACGCGCTCGGCAGCCATTTTCAGGCGCAGCGCCTCGATCGCACCGACACCGCCCGCGCGGGCTGGTGCGGCCGGGGCGGCGATGACGGCCAGGGGCATGGCACAGGCTAATGCAAGCGCAGGACGCGACAGTCTCGGCATGGGGCTTTTCTCCGGTATATTTTTATGTGGCGCGCACTCAGGACGCGTCGACCAGCGTGGCGATGCGTTCGCGCAGTTCGGCGTTCTCGGCGCGCAGCGCGGCGTTCCTGTCCTTCAGCTGGGCCACTTCCAGGCGCAGCTGTTCGACTTCGCTCAGCGGGGCGCGTTCCTCGGCGCCATATTCGCCCTCGCCTTCCGGCATGGCTTTCGGCGCTTTCGGCGGACGCGAGGCGGCGCGCTGTTCGCGGATTTCGCGCGCGGCCTGCTGCAGGAACTTCTTGCCGCCGGCGACCGCGGCCACCTGGTCGGCATCCGACAGCGAAGCCACGGTGGCGGCGGCATTGATCGAGATGGTGCCGGCACGCACCGCCTCCACCAGCTCGGGCGTGGCCGTCTTCTGGATCTTCTCGATCTGGCTGATGGTATTGCTGCTCAGGCGCGCGGCGCGCGCGATGTCCTCGCGCGAAGTGCGCACCTTGGGCGCCGGCGCGGCCTCGGCGTCCGGCTCGGGCGGCGCGATGCTCGCGTCCTCGGCCTGGATGCGGGCGTTATCCTCTTCGGCGCGCTGGGCCAGGATGTCTTTCTTGCGCAGCGCCAGCACGCCGCGCTGGAAGTCGGACACGCTGCGGCGGCCCAGGTGGTTATCGATCATCCACAGCATCACGTCTTCCATGCTCTTGAAGCTGGTGTTCTGCGTGACCTTGAACGGGATGCCGTGCTTCTGGCAGATCGCATAGCGGTTGTGGCCATCGACCAGCACATCGTCCCACAGCACGAGCGCATCGCGGCAGCCTTCGGCCAGCAGGCTGCGTTCCAGCGCGCTATGCTCCGCCTCGGTCAGCGGCTCGATATAGTCGCGCAGCATATCGTTGATCTTGATTTGCATTGATTTAATCCTTGAATAACCGTGGCGCGGCGCGCTGCCGCCCGGGGGCGCCATTTTCGCCGTCCAGAATCCTACACCATTTTTATGCGGGTTTTAATATGGGAGCGGGAGAGGCGCTGCGGCTGCGCGGAGCAGCGCAGATGAAGAGAGACGTGGTGCCCCGGGCCGGAATCGAACCGGCACGGCCTTGCGGCCAACGGATTTTAAGTCCGGTGTGTCTACCAATTTCACCACCGGGGCACAGCCCGCTATTATGACATGGCTGATCAATAACTTCCAGAGCGGGGCTGGAAGCCTGATGGCTTAAGGGGTTTGCGGTGCCAGGCGGGCCAGCACGTCGGCATTGAGCAGGGCCAGCATGTCGTGGCGCTTGCGCATCTCCGACCGTTTTTTGGAAGGCACGGCATGCAGCTCGGGCGGCTGCAAGGCGCTGCAAGCGAGTTCATAATCGCCGTCGCTGCGCGCCGTGGCGCCCATTTCCAGCCACAGGCTGTCGTAGCAAGCCTTGATCTTGCCGTCGCGCAGGGCAGTGCGCGCCGCCGTCCGGTTCTTATTGCAGACCAGGACCATGCGCGCGCAGCCGCTGGCATGGCCCAGATGGCGCAGCAGGCGCACCAGCAGGCTCTTGGGGCGCAGGCCGTGCAGTTCGCGCGTCGCTTCGCGCATCAGTTCCAGGCCGGCGCCGCAGGATGGTCCCTGGATGCAGCCGACGCCGATCTGCATATGCGGACCATCGTTCAAGAAGGAAAAGGCCACCGAGCAGACCAGCGTCCCATCGCGCCGCAGTTGCAGCACCAGTTCGCCTTCACGTTCCATCGGCACGATGGCGCAGAGCTCGATGCTGTACGGCGTGCCGCTCTTGCCGGCAAAGGCCGCCAATTGCACCGGGCCGCGCGCGGCCTCGGCCACCAGGGCGCCCAGACCTTGGCGCAGGATGAAGCGGTAGTGGCCGACCAGAGCCGCCAGACGCTCGCGCCGGTTCATGCGCTGGCTGAGCCAGGGACGGTAGACCTTGTGGATCAGGCGCGGCTGGGCATGCGCCAGTTCGCGCAGCATCTGGTCGGAGTTGAGCACGCCGAGCCAGTGGCGCGTCATGCGGAAATGCGCCAGCGCGCGCGTATGCAGCTTGAGCGCCGCCGCGAAGTGCGAGAGCGACGATTTCTTCTCCAGACCGACGGTCAGGGTGATGGGCCGCATGGTTTGTCTCCCGATTATTTGTTTCGTTTGTCGAAACATTGTTATACATTCTCGCAACAATACGTTACAAGGCACCGATAGTATCGGCCTCTCGGAGGGGTAGCAATTGGTAAGCCGCGTAAGGTTTTTACGTAATTCTGTAGGGCAATATCAATGAAGACAGGCTATAGAAGCTGTCGTGTGGAAATTACGACAGTACTGAATGCTTGCGGGCCGAACCATTGTATAATGCTAAGCATAGTTTTCATTTGGAAACTATTTTGTGATCGCTACGATCCCACGCCTTGCCGGTGTTACGGCAAGCTCATCCATAATCAGGAAGAAAGATGAAGAAACTGACGACGCATGCCGCCGCGATTGCGTTAGCCGCCGCCACCGTGTTTGCCGCCCCGCTGGCCCAGGCCGCCAAATGGGTCGAGATCACCGCGCCGAAAACCAGCGGTTTTACCGTGGGTTCGGGCAAAGTAAGTTATGGCCCTATCGCCGCCGCCTCGGTCTGGGTGTATGACGGCGAGAACATCAATCCGCAAAACGCCGCGAATATCGAATCCCTGGTCGAAGGCCTGTTCAAGCTGCCGGCGACCGGCAATGGCTCGCTGCAACTGGTGGGCGAGAAAAGCCTGGCCAACAGCAAATCCGGCTCGTTCAAGGTCGGCGCCAGCTTCGACTACCTGGCCGTGCACTACGGCCGCGGCGAGCTGGTGTTCCACTGGGATAAGCCGCTGGCGGCCGATACCCTGTTCACCTTCAGCGGCCTGCCGCGCGGTTCGAGCAACTACCGCGCCTTCAGCAGCATTTCCGCCGTACCCGAGCCGGCCACCTACGGCATGCTGCTCGGCGGTCTGGGCCTGATGGGCTTTATCGCCCGCCGCCGCAAGCAAGGCTGATCCCCCTCCCCTCTGCTCAGGCGGCAAAGCCGCCTGAGCCAGCGCAAAGTCCGCCTTCTCCGCTTGTCCGACACTGGTGTTTTCACCGGCGCACACGTGCACGAAGGAGAATTGACATGGCCCCTCACGAAAACTACGATGAAGGCATGGAACATCGGATCACAAATCAGGAAGCTTTTGCGGTAGAGACGCGCGAACGTCTAGCCCGGATCGAGGCGACACTCGTCACCAAGACCGAGTTCTACGAAGCGATCTCCTCTCTGCGTGCCGAGATGCACAAAGGTTTTGCCGACACCATCAAATGGGTAATCGGCATGTCGCTGGGCATTGCCATGGCCGGCATTACCGTTATGACCTTCGTACTCAACAATGCCACGCCCAAGACCGCGCCTGCCCAGCCCGCGCCGGTGGTAATTTATCTTCCTGCGCCCCTGACGCCGCCCTCTGCCACATCGCGTTAAGCATGCGCCGCCGTGCCGCCAAGCTGTCTATACTCAGGGATGGCGAAAATCTTCATCGGCATTTCCGGATGGCGCTACCACCCTGGCGTGGCGTGTTCTATCCCAAGAAGCTGGCGCAGGCACGCGAACTGGAATTCGCGTCGTGCGCCCTGCCCTCGATTGAGCTGAACGGTTCCTTCTACGCGCTGCAGCGTCCGGCCAGCTACCGCGCCTGGTATGAAGCCACGCCGCCCGGCTTTGTCCTCAGCCACAAAGGCAACCGCTACCTGACCCACCTCATCCGCCTGCGCGAACCGCGCGAAGCGCTGGCCAACATCTTCGCCTCCGGCGTATTCGAACTGCGCGAAAAACTGGGACCATTTCTCTGGCAGCTGCCGCCCAGCGGCGGCGGCCAGCCGGACGACGCGAAACTCATCTCCGGCCACAAAGCGCCGCAGCGCGCCAGCCGCGACATCTACTGCTACTTCGACAATGACATCAAGGTGCGCGCGCCCTTCTATGCGCGCCGCCTGATCCGGAAACTCGGACTCGACGAGGGGCTGGCGGATATCGGCGGCGGCTAGCGCGGCGCATCCTCGCCCAGCGCCGATTTGAGCCGCTCCAGGCGCTGCGAGCGATAAATGCCCGCGTGTCCCGAGAAGAGATACGCCACCACGCAGCCCAGCGCCGCATACGGCCCGATTTGCGGACCAAACAGCTCGATCGCCATCACCGTGCAAGCCAAAGGCGTATTCGCCGCCCCCGCAAACACCGCCACAAAGCCGATCGCCGCCAGCAGCGCGAAAGGCTGATGCAGCAAAGGCGCCAGCGCATTGCCCAGGGTCGCTCCGATATAGAACAGCGGCGTCACCTCCCCGCCCTTAAAGCCGCTGCCGAGAGACGCCACGGTAAACAGGAATTTGCCGGCGAAATCCCAGGGCGCGACCGGATGCTGGAAGGCCTCCACGATGACAGGAATTCCCAGCCCGATATAGCGCTGCGAACCAAGCAGCCAGACCGCCGCCGCGATCAGCAGGCCACCCAGCAAGGGCCGCAAAGGCGCATAGCCCACCCATTTCTTCATGAGCGACGAAGCCAGATGCGTGCCGCGCGCGAACAGCATGCCCGTCACGCCAAACACGATGCCGGCGGCCAGAACTGCCGCAACGCCCATCGCGCTCACCGCCGGCACCGCGCCCAGCGCGTAATGCGTATGATGCACGCCCCAGGCCAGCGTAATCTGGTCGGCGACGATGGCCGCCACCATGCAGGGAAAGATCGCGTCATAGCGCATGCGGCCGATCACCAGCACCTCCAGGCCGAAGATGGCGCCCGCCAGCGGTGTGCCGAAAACCGAAGCGAAACCCGCGCTGATGCCCGCCATCAGCAGGATGCGCCGGTCCTCATGGCGCAGGCGGAAGACATGGGTCAGCTGGTCCGCCAGCGCCCCGCCCATCTGCACCGCCGTCCCCTCGCGCCCCACCGAGGCGCCGAAAAGATGCGACACCACCGTGCCAAACAAGACCAGCGGCGCCAGGCGCAACGGCACCACATGCTTGGGGTCATGGATCTCGTCGATCAGCAGATTATTGCCGCCCTCGACCTTGCGTCCGAATTGCAGATAAATCCAGCCCACGGCAAACCCGGCCAATGGCAGCAGCCAGATAATCCACGGCGAAGCCTCACGCCGGGCCGTCACTGCATCCAGCGCCATCAAAAAGAAAGCCGAAGCACTCCCCGCCAGCGCCGCCACGATGCCCGCCAGTCCGCACCACTTCAACAGATAAGGAAGCAGCCGCAGCTGCTCAGGAAGCCTCTTCATCATCAAACCCCAACAGAATCAAGAAGATTACCCCACCCTTTGATCCCGATCAACAAATGTCCCACCCTGGTGTCAGGCACTAGAGTCGGACATTCTTTGATCTAAATCAGTAAATGTCCTACCTCGGTGCCTGACACCAGGGTGGACATTTGTTGAGGAAGATCAAACGCCTAGTGGCGGTGAGGGGCGTTGCGCTTGACTTTCAGGGCGGCGGCCTTGGTGACGGGGACGTTCGGGGCGGTGCTGGGGGGCGGGAGCTCGCCGGTCCATTCGCGGGCGACGCTGCCTTGGGGATGCTTGTACCAGCCGGGATCGCTGTAGTCGCCGCGGGCTTGGTTCTCGCGCACTTTGAGCAGGGTGAACATGCCGCCCATTTCGATTTCGCCGTATTGGCCGGTGCCGGTCATCATGGGCAGGGTGTTTTCGGGGATGGGCATCTGCATGCCGCCCATGCTGCCGCCCTTTTCGCCCATCACCATGTAGCCGGGGACCAGTTTGTTGATCTTTTCGGCGACGCCGCGGTGGTCGACGCCAATCATGGTGGGGACGTCGTGGCCCATGGCGTTCATGGTGTGGTGGGATTTGTGGCAGTGGAAGGCCCAGTCGCCTGGATTGTCGGCGATGAATTCGATGGCGCGCATCTGGCCAACGGCGATGTCGGTGGTGACTTCGGGCCAGCGCGCCGCCGGCTTCACCCATCCGCCATCGGTGCCGGTCACTTCAAAGGTGTGGCCGTGCAGGTGGATGGGGTGGTTGGTCATCGTCAGGTTGCCGGCGCGGATGCGGACACGGTCGCCCTTGCGCACGACCATGGGGTCGATCGCGGGGAAGGCGCGGCTGTTGAAGGTCCACAGATTGAAGTCGAGCATGGTGTTGATCTTGGGCGTGTAGCTGCCCGGCTCAATGTCGTAGGCGCTGAGCAGGAAGACGAAGTCGCGGTCCACCGCATGCAGGGCCGGATCTTTGGGATGCGTGACCCAGAAGCCCATCATGCCCATGGCCATCTGCGCCATTTCGTCGGCGTGCGGGTGGTACATGAAGGTGCCGGCATGCTTGGCGACGAATTCGTACACAAAGGTTTTGCCGGGCGGGATGGCAGGCTGGGTGACGCCGCTGACGCCATCCATGCCGTTCGGCAGAATCTGGCCGTGCCAGTGCACGCTGGTGTTTTCGGGCAGCTTGTTGGTGACGAAGATGCGCACGCGGTCGCCCTCCACCACTTCGATGGTCGGGCCGGGCGTCTGGCCGTTATAGCCCCACAGATTGGCGAACATGCCGGGCGCGATCTCGCGCACCACGGGTTCGGCGACGAGATGGAATTCCTTGACGTTGTCCTTCATGCGCCACGGCAGGCTCCAGCCGTTGAGGGTGACAACGGGGTTGAAGGGACGTCCGGTCGGTGGCGGTGGCGGAACGGCGGTGGCGGCGGCTGGCTGCAGCGGCGCTTCTGGCAGGCTGGCGGCGCCGGCGCGGCTTACCATGCCTGCGCCAATCAGGGCGGCTCCGGTCAGAAAGGATCGGCGGTTGGTCATTGATGTGCTCCGTGATTCGAGTGGTCGTGCGCCGGGGTTTCCTTCTGCGGGACTGGCGCGGTGGCGGGGGCGTTGTTCAGGCGGGTGCCGGTGGCGGCTTCCAGATTGGCGTGGGCGAGCCAGAAGTCCTGCAGCGCTTCGATATAGGATTTGACGGCGGCGCTCTGCTCGCGCGAGTCGGCCAGCAGCTCGAATACGCTGAGCAGCATGCCGTTGTAGCGCAGCAGGGTTTCGTCCGAGAGCTGCTTGCGCAGCGGGATGACGACGTCGCGGTAATGCTTGGCGACGTCGTAGGAACTGCGGTAGTCGAGATAGCTCTCGCGTGCCTCGCTGCGCGCCTGCACCGCCGTTTCAGCCAGACGGTTCGCCGACTGCATATACACCGCTTCGGCGCGGGCGACGCGCGAGGAACCCCAGTCGAACAGCGGAATTTCCAGCGTCAGCTCGTAGCCGCGCATGCGTTCTTCGCCTTTGCGTTCGCGCACCACGCCCAATTCGAGCACGTTGATGAAGCGCGTGGCCTTGTTCAGGCCAAGGGTGCTGGCGGTGTGCTGGGTCTCCAGCGTGGCGGCCTGGATATCGATGCGGTTGCGCAGCGCGCCTTGTTCCACGTCCTGCAGTTCGGCGGCGGATGCGGGCAGCTCGGGCAGGCGTTGCGGCAGCTTGAAGCCGGCATCGGCGCCCCATAGCCCCATCAAACGCGTCAGCTTTTCGCGGCTGGCGGTGGAGGCCTTGCCGGCGCGCGCCACTTCGGCCATGGCTTCGGCGTAAAAGGCTTGCTCGCGCGCCAGGTCGAATTTGCTCCAGTTGCCGGCCTTGCGCATGCGTTCGGCCAGTTCGGCGCTGGCATCGGCCGCCGCGGCGATCTGGCGGGAGTACTCGACGCCCTGCTCCGCCGCCACCGCTTCATAATAGGCGCGGCGCGTTTCGGCGGCCAGCTTGATGGCGTCTTCGGCCACGGCAAGCTTGGTCTGTTCGAAGCGGCGGCCTTCGATGCGCCGGGCCAGCGGCGCGGTGATCAGGTTCACCAGATTGAAGGTGAAGGTGCGTTCGATTTCCAGCTCGCCGCCGCCATGGCTGCGCTTGAAGCTGAAGCCGGGATTTTGCAGGCGTCCGGCCTGCACCAGATCGGCTTCGGCGATGCCCAGCTCCCAGTAGCGGGCCTGCAGGCCACGGTTGTTCAGCAGCGCGATCTGCACGGCGTCGTCGGCGCTCAGTTCCTGCGCGAGTTTTTCGGCAATCAGCTTGCCCAGGGCGCGCTGGTCGTCTTCATTGCGCAGCAGGCGGGTTTCGGCGTCGGTGCGGCTTTGCACGGCGGGCGAGACCACGCCGAAGCCGCCGTCCTGCGAGAACGAGGCGCAGCCGCTGAGCAGCAGCGCCAGCAGGGCCAATCCCGCATGGCGGGGCTTGAGTCTTTGCAGTGCGCTCATTGCTTGTGCTCTTTCATATCATGGCCGTGATGGCCGCTGTGCTCATGCTTGCCCGTCTCCTGCGGCTTGCCATGCTGGTGCGCGGCGTGGTCGTGGGCCGCCTCCGGCTTAGGCGTAGCGTGCATGCCATGCATTTGATGGCCGCCATGGGCCATGCCTTCCTGGCCGGCGACGATGCGGTTGGATTCGCCCCAGGCGGCGGCAGGCGTTTTGTCGAGGGATGCTTCGGCGCGGTAGGCTTCCAGCACGGGAATGTAACGCGTGGCCGGCACGGGTGCATCGGCGCGCACCGGGTCTCCAGCCTGCGCGCCGGTAGCGGCCAGCGTCAATACGCCAACCGCTGCAAACAGCTTATTCATGTTGTACCTTTTGAGATTCAGTTTGGCGCAAGCCGCGTGGGCTTGTGCCGGGATATGCCAGCGGCGCGGCTGGCCCGAAAATCAGATGGCGGGGGATTTGGGCGGGCGTTCGAATGCCGCCAGGTCGGCGCTAGACTGGGGCGCGCCGTGGAAGGGAATGGCTTCGGAAGACGATTGCAAGCCTGGCAGGGCATCGGGCATGGCCGGCGCCAGCGCGGCGCCCACACAACAGGCGGCGGGCGTGCCGCAACGGCCCTCGTCGTGCTCTTGCTTGCCTTGTCCGTGCTGGCTGTGATCCTGCATCTCGTGCTGGGCATCGGCCGTTCCGCCGGCGGCCAGCATGGCAGCATGGTCATGCCCGGCATCGGCCTGCGCGCGCGCGGCCGCCTGCGCCAGCATGGCGGGCGGCGACATCGGGGCGCACAGCAGCATGCTGGCCGACGCAAATCCCTGGAAGGGAAGCGCCAGCAACATCAGCCAGACGAGCATGGATCGGAACAGAAGCTTCATGCGCGGAATCTTAGCATAATGATTCCGGCGCCGGCTTAGGGAAGATTTAAAAACGCTTGCTCAGATTGAAGTACACGGCGCGCTTGACGACCGAGCGCGTTGCGATGGGCGTGAACTCGCCATGATCCGGCCCGATCAGATTGGTGCCGGTCAGCGACAGCTCCAGCGTGGGCTGGATGCGCCAGCCGAAGCGCACATCCAGCGTCCGGTAGGCCGGCACGTCGGGACTGGTCAGCTTGCCCACATGGCGCAGCGCGAGATCGAACTCGCGTTCGTCGCCGATCTGCCATGAGGAGCGCAGCGTCGCCGTATGGCGCGGATCGTGTCCCATGCGGCTGACCGAGGCGGCCGTGTCGATGCTGCCCGGCTTGAGCCAGAAATGCTCGTGCAGCGCGGTGAAGGCGGCGCTCAAGCGCCAGTTCCTTTGCACCTGCCAGCTGGCCCAGGCTTCCAGGCCGCGCGTGGAGCCCTCCATGCCGTTGCCGAAAAAGACCGAGGTGCGGCTGGGCGCCAGTTCCTGGGTATGCAGGTCGTCGTACAGCGCGCGGTAGAGGTTCACCGCATAGCTGAAGTCCTGCCCCACCCTGCCGCGGTAGCCGAGTTCAAAGAAGCGCGCCACTTCGGAGCGGAAGCCGGGACCGCCGGCCAGGATAAAGGGCGGCTTGGACGGGAAGAAGACTTCCACATCAAGCCGCGATGGCGCGCGCACCGTGCGCGACACGGCCGCCCACAGCAAATGGTCGTCCGCCACCTGCCAGGCCAGGCGCGCATTGGGCAGGAATTCATTGCCGGTATAGTCGTTGCGTTCAACCCGCGCGCCCAGGGTCAGTTTCCACACGGGGCTGAGCGTAATCTCATCCTGGGCGTAAAGACTGCTCCAGCTCTTGGTGTCGTCCGCTGGCAGGAAGCCGATGATGGCGCTGTTTTCCAGGCTGTCTTTGGAGCGGCGATATTCGGCGCCGAAGGTGGGCGCATGGCGGCCGATGGGGGCCATCGCGTACTGCGCTTGCAGGCTCACCGTATCCAGCTTCTCGTTGAAGAAAGGCGGCAGATCGCGCTCGGTGCGGTCGTAATACGCCTGCACGCTCAGATTGCCGCCGCCGTCGAAACTGCGCGTCCAGCGCGCCATCAGATTGCCGCCGCCCAGCACGACATTCCCCAGCGCGACATTGACGCCGGTGAGCGAGATATTGCCCGGCTTGGGCTGTCCATGGCGGCCCCGGTACGCATCGCCCTGCAGCGTGAACTGGTCGCGCGCCTGCCGCCAGTCGGCGCGGAAGCCGACCTGGCTCTGGTGCCAGGCATCGTCCGCCACTTCGCCACTGGCCGTTTCCGTATGCTTGACGCGGAAGCTCTTGGCATACAGCCGCCACGCGCCATCCTCGCCGAAGCGTCCGCCGTAGCGCGCGCCCGCGTCGGCGCGCAGAGTGCCGCCGCCCAGCGTTACCGCGCCGCCCTGGGTCGCACTGGCCGGCTTGGTGATCACATTGATGACGCCATTCACGGCATTGGTGCCCCACAGCGTGCCGCCTGGCCCACTGATGACTTCAATGCGTTCGATGTCGTCCAGCGGCAGATCCTGGGCATCCCAGAACACGCCGGAAAACAGCGGCGTATAGACCGAACGGCCATCAATCAGCACCAGCAGCTTGTTACCGTCGTTATTGGCGAAACCGCGCGCGCTGATCACGTAGCCGGAACTGTAGGCCTGGCTTACTTGCAGATTAGGAGCAAGACGCAGCGCCTCGGGCAGGCTCTGGACGCCGGAGCGGCGGATGTCGTCGGCGGAGATCACGAAAACGGCGGCGGCGGCATCGGCCAGCCTTTCTTCGCGCCGCGAGACGGAGGTGATGCGCACATTGCTCAACTCTTCGAGCGACATATTGCTCAGGTTGTCCTGCACAGAGTCAGCGCACGCGGTGGCGGGAAGAAGCGCCAGCGCGATCCAGACTACACTTTCAGGCCATGGTTTTGCCATCGTTGCTCCCAGTGTGCCGCCCCGGGATTCATCATACTGGTTTTGCACGCCGCACGAAAAGACTATCATTAAGCTAATCGCGGCAATGCCACACTCCGGCAAAAAACCTGCCAGAGCTGCCGGCCTTATGAAGTTTATTTATAATGACGCCGCCCTTCGACTACTCTTAAATAGCCATGAAGCCTCAGATTCAAGCGTTCTTCGACCCGGCCACCGCCACCGTCACCTACATCGTGTATGAGAAGGATGGTGCGGACTGCGCGATCATCGACTCCGTACTCGACTACGATCCCAAGTCCGGCCGCACTGCCACCACGTCGGCGGACAAGGTGGTGGAGTTCGTGCAGGCCCACGGTCTGAAAACCGTCTGGCTGCTGGAAACGCACGCCCATGCCGATCATTTGTCGGCGGCGCCGTATCTGAGGGAGAAGCTGGGGGGCCGCATCGGCATCGGCGTCGACATCCGCACCGTGCAGCATGCCTTCGCCAATGTCTTCAACCGCAAGCCGGCTTCGATGGATGGCTCGGAGTTCGACCATCTGTTCCAGCCGGACGAAGTGTTCGCCATCGGCGCGCTGCAGGCGAAGGCGCTGCATGTGCCTGGCCATACGCCGGCCGACATGGCGTATCAGGTGGGGGATGCGGTGTTCGTGGGCGACACCATGTTCATGCCGGACGTGGGTTCGGCGCGCTGCGACTTCCCGGGCGGCTGCGCCAGCCTGCTGTACAAATCGGTGCACAAGCTGCTGTCGCTGCCCGATGAAACCCGCCTGTTCATGTGCCACGACTATCCGCCCAATGGCCGCGAGCCGCGCTGGGAAGTGACGGTGGCCGAACAGCGCGCCAGCAATATCCATATCCGCGATGGCGTGAGCGAGGACGATTTCGTCTCCATGCGCACCAAGCGCGACGCCACGCTGGCGATGCCGACGCTGATCCTGCCTGCCATCCAGGTCAATATCAACGCCGGCCAGTTGCCGGAAGCCGAAGAAAACGGCGTGCGTTATCTGAAGATTCCGATCAACGCGATTTAAGGCCTTTGCAGGCCCTAAGCGCTTATTGCTGCTGCTCCGGCGCGCGGCCGATAGGCTGGTCCATATTCGCCAGATACCAGGACAACGCCGTCATCAGCGCCACATGGCGGCGCAGATGGTCGGGGCTGACCTTGTCGAAGGTGTCGGCCGCCGTGTGGTGGTAGTCGAAATAGGCGCTGCCGTCGGACAGCGGCTCGAACAGCGGCACGCCGTCCGCTTCCAGCAGATACAGGTCGGCCGCGCCCAGCGCGTCCTGGCGCGCGAAGTGGCCGGCGCCGATCGGCAGCAGGGCCGCCTGCAAAGGCGCGAACAGCTTGGCGTACTGCGGCTTCACGCTGCCGCGGATGCCGAAGGGACGTCCCGCGCCGCCGTCGCTTTCGATGGCGGCGAACTGCTTGTCCAGACGGCCCTTGTTCTCGGCGTGGTACGCAGCGCCGCCGCGGGTGCCGTTTTCCTCGTTGGCCCAGGCGATCACGCGGATGGTGCGGCGCGGCTGCAGCTTCAGCTTTTTCAAGGTTTCGATCACGGCCATGGAGCTGGCCACGCCGGTGCCGTCGTCATGCGCGCCGGTGCCCAGATCCCAGGAATCCAGGTGGCCGGAAACCACCACCACTTCATCCGCCTTGTCGCTTCCAGGCAGATCGGCGATCACGTTGAAAGTGTCGGCATCCGGCAGGGTTTGCGGGGTCAAGGTCAGCTTCATGGTGACGGGACCGCGCTTCGTCAGACGGGCGATCAGCATCGCGTCTTCCGACGTGATGGCGGCGGCCGGGATGCGGTCATCGGCGCTCAAGCCGGTGGCGCCGGTATGGGCCAGGCGATAGTCGGCGCCGCCGATGGAGCGGATCAGCACCGCCGCCGCGCCCAGCTTGGAGCCCAGCTTCGGTCCCTGGGTGCGCATGCGCGACAGGCGGCCATAGGCGGGACCGGCCAGGCCACGGTCGGCCATGCCCTGGTCGAAAGGCACGTCGAACAGCACGATGCGGCCTTTGACTTCGGCGGCGCGCGCCTGCAGCTCGTCCAGGTCGTGCACGATCACCACTTGCGCATTCAGGCCGGCGGCCGGGGTCGCGCCGGAGCCGCCCAGGGCGGTCAGCACCACGCGCTGCGTGACGCCGGCGGGACGGCCGGCATAGTCGACCAGCTCGCCCTTCTCTTCGCCGCGTACCCAGTGCGGCACCTTCACCGGCTGCAGCGTGACTTTCGCACCCAGTTTGCGCATGGCGTCGGCCACCTGCTCGACGGCGGCGGCGGCGCCGGCCGAACCGGAAAGACGCGGGCCAACCAGGTCGGTCAGGTCTTCCAGGCGTTTCAAGGCCCAGTCGCTCTGCATGGCGGTATCGCGGATCTGGTTCAGGGTGGCGGGTTCGTTGGCTGGCGCGGCCGACGCGGCGTTCAAAAAGCAGGCCGCCAGCGCGGCGATGACTGGCTTGCGAAGAGCGAAATTCATGCAGATCCTATGTCCGGTGAAGATGGATGGGATGGAAAGATTAGCCTATTTCACAATATTGTGCAGCAAGTCGCAAAAATTGACCCATTCGACAGCCCGGGCTACCATGCCTGCTCCATCCGGCGGAAAGCAATCATGTTAAAAAGTTCACGCTGCACGGTGCGGCATCTGCTGAATACCGATCTGAATACCTTTATCGCCCTGGTCAACGACCTGCCTTCGCGCGGCGATTACTTTTCCAGCCACTTCAAGTCGCCCGAGGCGATGCGCAAGGAATTCCTGCAAAACGGTTTTGTCAGCGAGGACAGTGAGCTGTTCGTGGTGGAAGACCAGCTGCACCACATCGTCGGCGTCATCACCCATTTCAAAAGCCGCACCCCGGTCAGCCGCGAGATCGGCTACCGCCTGTTCGACCCTTCGCTGGCCGGGCAAGGCTATACCACGGAGGCGCTGCGCCTGCTGTGCGACTACCTGTTCAAGGTGCATACCTGGCACCGGCTGGAGGTGCTGATCGCTCCGCAGAACGAAGCGTCGGTGCGGGTCGCGGAGAAATGCGGCTTCAGCGAAGAAGGCATGCTGCGCCAGGCCTTCTTCATCAATGGCCGTTATCAGGACGTCAAGATACTCAGCCTGCTGCGGCCCGAGTGGGAGCGCCTGCACAGCGCCTAGGCTGGCCGACTTTGTAAGAATCTGTATATGGTGTGGGTGGTTTTCGGTAGCTCCTATATAGTACAGCCATAGAGAACGGCGCGAACCATCCCGGTCGCGGCGCCGAGCATAAGGGGAACGCCATGCTGAACCAGAAATTCATCGCTGTGCTGCTGCTGGGCGCAGCCGCCGTCAGCGCGCCGGCCTTCGCTGCCGGCGACCGCGACTTCAACACCGCCGCCGGCGCCGTGATCGGCGCGGCCATCGGCAACCATAGCGGCGGCACCGAAGGCGCCGTGGTCGGTGGCCTGATCGGCGCGGCCGTCGGCAATGGCCTGAGTTCGGACCACCGCCGCTACCGCAACGACCGCTATGTGGAAACCCGCGTCTACACGCAGCCGGCGCCCGTCTATTACGAGCCGGCCCCGGTGTACTACGCGCCACCGCCGCCACGCTACTATTCGCCGCCGGAAGTGGTGTACGTGGAACGCAGCCGTCCTTACTACCGCGAGTACTACCGCGAAGAGCGCCCCTACCACCGTCATCACCACCACCATCACGGCCGCTGATTTCAAGCGGTCCCGCCTTCCACGGCCCGGCATGCGCAAGCTGCCGGGCCGTTTGCTTTTCCCGTCCCTCCGCTAAGTTCCCGCGACGGCATGCCGCCGCTGGGAGAGACTATGTTAGCCAAAGACGCCGTGCTGCCGCTGGAACTGGGCCATTACCGCCTGCGCGAGCAGCTGGGCGGTTCGGCCTATGGCGTGATCTGGCGCGCCAGCGCCCCGCATGCGATGCGCGAGGTGGCGCTGAAGCTGGTGAACGAGGAACAGATGGCACGCGCCCTGCCGCAGCAGCGCGCGCGCTGGGCCGCCAGCGCCGACGTCGAAATCGCCTTCCTGCAAGCGCTGGAGCCATGGGACGAGCGGCATATCGTGCGCCTGCTGGACAAGGGCTGGCATAACGGCCTGCCGGTGCTGGCCCTGGAGCTGATGGATGGCGATCTGGCCCAGCATCTGGCGGCGCTGAAGCGCGATGGCGCCGTCCTGCCGCTGGCGCAGATACTGGACTGGATGGCGCAGCTGAACCAGGCGCTGGCCAAGGTGCACCAGTATGGATGGCGCTATCTGGACCTGAAACCGTCCAACATCCTGGTCGACAAGCGCCTGGGCATCGTCAAGCTGGCCGATTTCGGCACCAGCCGCGCGCTGGCGGACCTGCATGCCCACTCTTACGCCGGCACGGCGAGCTGGCAAGCGCCTGAACAATTCTTCCCCGATGCCGGAGGCCAGTACGCCACCGCCGCGCAAAGCGATTATTTTGCGCTGGGCGCCCTCTTCTACTTCCTGGTCTGCGGCGGCACGCCCTTGCGCTTTTGCGCGGCCTGCGGCCAATCTTACCGCGAACACAGCACGGCCGGCGCGCAGCGGCTGCGCGAGCAGTCCGGCGGCGCCATCCCCGCGCCGCTGTCGGCCGACGAGGAGGCGCTGTTCCGCCAGCGCCTGCCGCAGGCGCTGGCAGATCCGGCGCTTGCGCTGCTGCGCGCCCTGCTGCATGGCGAGCCTGGCGAGCGTCCACGCCATGCGCTGCAAATCAGCCGCATGCTGGCCGCCATCCGCAATGCCTCCGACCAGGCCATGGATACGCCGTATTCCCTGATGCTGGGCCAGATGCATGCCCGGAAAGGCTGGCCATGCGCGACAGCGGCATAAGCATGGCCCCGCATAAGCTGCAGTCCCGCGGCGAAGCGACAGCCCTGCCCTCCATGCGCCCGGCCAGGACGCGGCCGGGCGGGGAGCGCACAGGGACGGCGTCCGGCGCGGCGGGCATGGCAGGCAAGCCATCGGCCTTGCCGCGCGCTGCCTTCCGCGACGGCATGCGCATCGCGGCCGGCGTGCTTCTGGCCGGCCTGCTTGGCCTGCAACTGCTGGCCTTGTGGCGCGCTCCGGCCATGTGGCAGGCGGCGGAGATCCTGGTCCAGCCCAGCGCACAGCCGCTGGTGCTGGGACGCCATGAACTGGCCGCGCCGCATGCCGAGCGCCGCCAGTTCGCGCTGCGCAAGGATGGCCGCCAGGGCTGGATGCTGCGCAATCTGAGCAGCAGCGTGCCTGTCACCCTGGTCCGCCGCGAGGAAGAGCTGCGCAGCGGCAGCGCCTTGCCCGGCACCGGCACCGGCACCGGCAAGCAGATGCGCATCGGCGCGGCCGTCTTCACCATCAGCCATGCGACGGATGAATCGCTGTCCTTCAGCGGCGCCGGTCATCACTGGCAGTACGACGGCGCCACCTTGTCGCGCGATGGCGCGGCACAGCCGCCATGCGCCGATGCCGGCCTGGCGGCGCGCGCCATGGGCTGGTGGAACCGTCTGATGCCGCTGGCCCTGAGCGCAGCGCGGCCCCTGAGCTTTGGCGGCAATGTCCATTGCGGCAACCGGCTTGGCCTGGCCGGCGAGGAGGCCGGCGTCGCCCTGCTCTACCGCGATCACGGCCGCCTGCGCCTCGCTGCCGGCGCGGAAGGCGCGCATACCGCGCTGCTGCTGGCCTCCGGCCGGGCCGATAGCGGCGGCAACGATATCCGCCAGCAGGAATATGCCCTGGACGGCGTGGACGCGCTGGCGGTGGGCGGCACCCGTTTCCATATTGCGGTGCGCGGCGATTCCCTGGTCCTGCAGCCTGGCCGCAAGGTCGCCTTGCATGGCGCGCCCGAGATCCAGCTGCCGCCGGGCGTGGAATGGCAATGGCGGCAGCGCGCGCTCTGGGCCGCGCCGCAATCGCCCGCCCTGTGGTTTGGGCTGGCGATCGCGCTCAGCGCCCTGGCGCTGACAAGGATGCTGGGCTCGGCCACGCTGCCGCGCCTGCACCTGGCCGGCGCGCGGCAGGCCGTGGCGCGTCCCGCCCTGCATGCGGAAACGGAACAGCCATGGCGAACGATCCTGCTTGCGTTGGCCGCCGCCGCGCTGCTGGCCAGCGGCATTGCCAGCATCGTCGCGCAGCGCATGGGACAAGCGCCCGGCGCGGCCTATGCGCTGCTGCTGGCGGGCGGCGCTTTCGCGCTCTGGCTGTCGATGCCGGGACGCTTGCCGCTGGCAGTGGCCGCCGGACTGACGCTGGCCGCGACCGGCCTGCTGGCGCAGCTGGAGCTGGGGCTGGCGGCTGGCGACAGTTCGTGGCTGCGCTACTACCTGAAAACCGCCGCGCTGCTGGCCACCGGTTCCGGCGCCATCCAGCTGTTCCGCCTGTGGGCCGGGCGGCGCCATGCCGCGCCGGCCTTGTTCGCCATGCGCGGCATCGAATGCCTGCTGGCGCTCTTCGCGGCCCTGGCCTTGCTGGCCCTGGCGGCGCAAGTGCTGTGGGGCGACGAAACCGGCGTCTTCGATATGCAGCCGGTGGAACTGGCCAAGCTGGCGCTGGCGGCGCTGAGCGCGCATTGCCTGGCCCTGCGCATGGGCTGGCACAGCGCGGCCGGCGACGGCGCTGCGCTGCGTCTGCGCTGGCTGCAGCTGATCGCGCCGGTGCTGCTCTTCCTATCCCTGCTTGGCCTGGCGCTGGTGCAGGTGGATGACTACTCACCATTGATCCTGCTGCTGGTCTGGGCCATGGGCCTGGCCCTGGCCTATGCCTGCGCCGCGCGCAACCGCTGGCTGGCGGCCCTGCTGCTGTGCCTCGCCGCCACCGGCGCGGGCGGCATCGTGCTGCTGCGCCAGGCCGGACCGGAAGGGCTGGCGCATCTGCCGGTACTGCGCGCCTTCTATGCCGACCGCTTCCAGGTCTGGCTCGATCCGGCGCGCCACCCGCATACCGGCCAGCAGATGCTGCTGGGCGCCCAGGCCATCGAGGAAGGCGGCTGGCGCGGCAGCGACGGCTGGTTCGGCCTGTCCACGCTGGGCAAGGCTGCACCGGGCGCGCTGGCCATCCCAGCCGTGCAGGATGATTTCGCGCCCTCTTTCTTCCTCAACCGCCACGGCCTGGCCAGCGCGCTGGCATTGTGGCTGGTGCAGGCGGCCTTGGTCGGCGGCCTGTTGCTCACGGCCTGGCGCTGCCACGCGGCCGGCCGCGCCGCGCGCGACTTCCGCCACGCCTGGCGGGCGCGCTTCCGCTGCTTTGCGCTGTGCGGCGGCGCGGCCTTTGCGCTGGGCCATCTGCTGCTGTCCTGGGGCACCAATCTGGCGATCTTCCCCATCATGGGCCAGCCCATGAGTTTTCTGTCGGCGGGCGGCAGCCACCTGCTGTTTTTCCTGCTCCCCCTGCTAGCACTCGATGCGCTGAGCACCGCATCTTTTGAGGAGTAAGCACCATGCCGATCTATGTCCAACACGAAGTCCTGGGACGCATTCCCGATGTTTTCAACGCCGAATCGATCTGGCAGGCGCCGGGCTTGGCGCTGTTTGCGCGCCGCCCGCTGCTGCGCGACCTGCTGGAACGCTGCCCGCGCGAACAGCGCGGCCGCGCCGCCACGCGCTGCTTCTCCCACGTGGCGCTGGCCCTGCCGCAGGAAGAGGTCGACGACGACTACCACCTCACGCGCGGCGCCCGCGCCCGCGAGCTGGCCGCCACGCTGGCCAGCCTGCACCAGAAGGACTTCGGCGACCTGCTCGGCAGCGACGAGGTGCGCTATGACGTGATGGGCAGCGAACATCTGGCGGCCGGCGAAATCGAAGTCCGCTTCGGCCATGCCGTCTACCTGCCCGCCGGCGGCGAAAAGGCGCTGTTCATGGTCAGCGCCTCGCGCGACAGCGCAGTGTGGAAGCCGGTCTGCCCGGTGTACGCCAACCAGCGCCTGGTGCTGATCGGCGGCGAAAACGGCCCGGCCAGCTGCACCGTGCAAGGCTGGCCCTTCGGCGGCGACGGCGCCATCCTGCTGCTCAACGACGGGCCGGACGCGCCGCCCGTGCTGCATATGCGCCCCAAGGATGTTTTCGATTGCAGCTTCGACGCCGCCAACGGCTACTACGTCATTAAATCGGCGCGCGGCGGCATCGGACCGCAAGGCCAGACCCCACGCCTGCTGCTGAAGATCACCCCCACGGCCGCCGCCACGCGGAGCGCAGCATCCGGCGGCGCGGCCCGCCCCGGCAACACGCCGGATGCCTCAGGCGATATGGCGCGGCAGAGCGGCCCGCGCGTGGCTGACGGCAATGCCGACGGTGTGGCGCCGGAACGGACGGCGGCGCGCGCCGCCGTCTGGCAGGCGCGCGCCAGGCTGCCCGATCTCCCTGAAGAGCGCACCGCCGCGCCGCTGCCCTCCAGCCAGCGGCCGGCGCCGGTCACGCCGGAAAGCGATGCGACCTATGCCCCCAAGGCGCAGCAGCGCCTGGTGCTGGCCGCGCTGGCCCTGCCGCGCTTGAGCCGCTACCGCGACACCGGCGCCACGGCGCTGCAAATCCCGTTCGACGGCCAGCTCGCGCTGGCGCCCGTGCCCGGCAACGGCAATCTGCTGACCATCACCGTCAGCGCCAGCGACGAAATGTTTGCCATCACCGAAGCGGGCCGCCAGCGCATCAATGCGCCCGCCAGCTTCTCGCCCGTGGAAGGACGCAGCATCGAGCTGCTGCCGGCCACTGGCGCCCTGGCGGATCGCTACTGCGCCCTGCTCGCCCTGCCGCATGCCGCCAGCGCAGCCATCGCCGGCGGCGCGCGCTTCACTTTCGGCCGGGGCATGCCCGCGCTGAGCGCCTTGCGCGTGCTCGATTCGCCGCGCTACCTGCGTTGCGGCGAAACCTCGGCCGCGCCGGGACAGAACGGCTCCAGCCCCGACCGCATCGGCCTTTCGCGCAACGCTTTCAGCTTCGAAGCCAGCGCCAAAGGCTTGCTGATCGGCCGCCTCTCGTCCAGCCAAGCCCTATACCACCTGGATGAAAAGCTGCAAGCCGTCGCCCGCATCGACGAGGCGACGGGCGACGCGCCCTATCTGCTGCCGCCGGGCCACCACCTCGTCGCCGGCCATTACGTGCTGCGCTACGAAGCCTAGGACTGGACCCGGCATGGACTTCGCCTCCTACCACGGCGCCTTCGCCTATCTGGCTGGACTGGCCATGACGCTGGTGCTGGCCTCCTACCTGACGCCGCGCAGCTGGTGGCGCCGTCCCACCGCGCGCGGCCTGTTCATCCTGGCTGCGGGCAGCTGGGCCTTGGGCGGCCTGCTGCTGTATTTCTTCCACGCCTCGCCCCTGCCTTTCAGCAGCGCCGTCGCCAACGCCAGCGCCACGCGCATCCCGCCCAGCCGCCCGATGCCGGCGGCGCTGACGGCGGCACCAGCGGCTGAGCGGATAGGGGCCGGGCCGCTCTACCGCGTCCACCGCGACCTGAATCTGCGCAGTGCGGCCAGCGTGGGCGCATCGCGCCTGGCCACCGTGCCGGCCGGCGCCAGCGTCACTTTCACCGGCGCGCGCCAGGGCGACTGGTGGCAGGTGCAGGCCAAGGTGGATGGCAATATGTATACCGGCTGGGCCAGCAGCCTATGGCTGCGCAAGGCCGATGAGTGACGCCACCGCAGTCGCCAGTGCGCCCGCTTCGCGCTACACTGGGAGCACAATGACAACATTGCCTGCCCCGCTCAATTTCGGCCCGCTGCTCGACGTGGCGGCGCGCAGCAATCCCTGCGCCATCGCCGGCGCCGCGCTGCGGCTGGAGAATCAGGATAACTATGTGCTGATCGACGCCAGCGGCCAGGCCGTGATGCTGCACCAGCAAGTCCCGCGCCGCCTGCAACTGCCGCACTGGCCGGCCGGCCATCTGCGCCTGGCGGTGATGGATGGCATGGGCGGCCATGGCCACGGCCGTGAGGCGGCCGAGGCCACGGCCGCCGGCCTGCTGCGCATGCCGCCCTGCGCCACGCTGGCGCAACTGTCGCAGCAGCTGGACGCCCTGCACGCCGATCTGCAAGCCCAGTTCAATCCCCCTGGCCTGCCCCGCAGCGAGCGCCGTCCCGGCACCACGCTGACCCTGGTGGAACTGCCGCCCGGCCAGGCGCCGCTGCTGTATCACGTCGGCGATTCGCGCCTGTACGAGATCACGCCGCAACAGGCGGCCCCGCTGACGGTGGACCATGTGCCGGCCACGATGTTTGCGCTGCATGGCTTGCTCAATGAAAGCGAGTGGTGGCAGCAGGTGCATGGCGAACACCGCGCGCAGATCTCGCAAGCTTTCATCCTTGGCAATGCCTTCGACAATCCCCTGCACCTGGAAGACCAGTTGCGCGCCCTGGACCGCGGCTGCCTGCCGCCCTTTCTGCGCCACCTGGGCGACCGGCGCGCGTTGGAGTTGCGCCGCGACGCCCTGTATCTGCTGGCCAGCGACGGTTTCTGGGCCTGCCGCCACCCGCAGCTATGGACGGCGCGCTGGCCCGAGCTGCTGTCGCACGCCAGCGCCGAAGGCGCGCTGGATGCGCTGTTCGGCGAGTTCAATGCGCATCCGCCGCCCGGCCTGCATATTGACAATTTGACAGCGGTCGCCTTCCGTCTGGCCTGAATCGGCACACCCCACTGTTGTAGAAGCAGCGTGCCTTGAGCACAGGCGAAAAAACTGCGCTATTCATGCTAACGGCAGGTTGCCAAAACGATGAGAAAGCGCGTAAGCTCTCGTCTATCCCTTCTTCCCGCCTGCCATGAAAAAATGCAGTAACCCCGACCATCCGCATTGCACTTGCTGGGTCACGCCCGGCGAGAGCAGCTGCACGGCTGGCCATAGCCAGGCGGCGTCCGCGCCGACCAGCTATGACTTGCTGACGGCTGTGCGCAGCGCGCGTTCGGGTCCGCAGACGCCGGCGGCCACGCAGGCCGCCACGCAGGCGGCGGCGGACATGGTTGCCAACTATGCCACGGCCATGCGCTCTTCCGGCGCCCGGCCGCAGCTGCATATCAGCGGTTTCGATCCGCGCGCGGCCGGCGGCCGCCAGACCTTGAAGATGGAACTGCGCGGCATGCCGCAGGACTGCGCGCCGCAGCTGGCTATCCATCTGCAATCCGAATTGATACCGAACGGCGCCTCGCGCCAGCAGTTTTCGCGCGTGCTGCAGGGCGGCTGGCGTCCGCTCTTCGTCGAGTTTTCCTCGCGCGGCAAAGAGCACGGCCAGTACCAGATCCGCGCCGAAATCCTGAGCCAGGCCGCGGGGCAGCCCGCGCGCAAATGGGAATGCACTTTTGTCATCCTGGTGCCGCGCCTGGACGCCACGCTGACCGACATCCACCGCATCTTCCTCAGCACCCACAAGAATGTGCGCGTGATGGCCGACGACGCCTCGATCGCCCGTGTGGCCGCGCAAGGCGGCGCCAGCATGGACATCGACGTCACCGCGCGCAATGCCGGCATCGCCCATCTCGACCTGGGCGCGCCGCAGGGCAAGGTGGACATGGGCTTCGCCACCATCGCCTGGGATGAAGACCTGATCGAAATCGACTTGCCGCATGCGGGCGAAAGCCACCCGCATCCCAGCACGGCCGCCAGCATCGTCAACGCCGCGCCGGAAGGCGGCGCGCAGCGCCAGATCCGCCTGTTCGCGCTGGAAGACTGCGTGCTGGGGCGCCACGAGCTGGTGGACCCGGAAGCCGATGTGCTGCTCACGCATTTCAGCGAGAACGGCCAGGACACGGGCGGCCTGACGCGCCGCCTCTCGGGCCGCCACGCCGTGATCCGGCGCGGCAAGCAAGGCTTCGAGATCGAGGACGTGTCGCGCTATGGCCTGCTGCTGGACGGCGTCTGGCCCGGCAAGCATAAGCCGGTGCCGCTGCGCCAGGGCATGCGCATTGAAATGAGCGCCAGCATCAAGGGCATCGTGGTGCTGACGGTGAGCGCCGTCATGCCGCATGGCGTGATCCTGCACCGCCTGGATCATGGCGCCCCGGCCGAGTGCTTCTACCTGCTGATGCCGGACACCCATCCCGGCTACCCGATGCCGCGCTTTACGGCCGCGCCGCATGCGGCGGCGCTGCCGCTCATCATGCACCACAGCGGCGGCTTCTGGCATCTGGACCAGCTGACCGGCAAGGAAACCGCGCTGGCGCCATCGGCCTCGCTGGAGCGCCTGAGCCGCCTGCCCAAGCATACGCGCTTCGCCAGCGAACCTTATCCGGAATGCTGGATCATCCGCACCGGCAGCGCCGGCCAGCACGGCACGCTGCCGCTGCACGATATGCAGACCGCCTAATTCAGCGCAGCCGGACCGCTGCAGCAGCGGCCCAGGCCATGCGCCGCGTCAGGATGCGCGCGGCGTATTCTGCGGCAGAGGAATCCACTCCGTTTCGCCCGGCACTTTCGGGAAGCGCTGCGCGTCCCAATCGCTGGCCGCCTGCAGCAGGCGTTCCTTGCTCGACGAGACAAAATTCCACAGCATGAAGCGGTGGCCGTCCAGCGGCTCGCCGCCGATCACCACGAAGCGCGCCGTGCTGCGCGCCAGCACGCGCTGCGAGCTGCGCGTGTCGAGCAAGGCCATGGTGTGCAGCGCCAGGGCCGTACCGTCGATTTCCAGCTCGCCGGAGATCGGATACACCGCCGCCTCTTCCGGCAGTCCGCTCAGGCCCAGCTCCTGCCCTTCCTGCAGCTGCACGTCGAGGTAGAGGGTCTGGCTGAAGGTGGCCACCGGCGAGGTGCGGCCGAAGGCGCTGCCGATCAGCACGCGCACTTTCGCGCCCTGCACCTCCAGCTCGGGAATCTCTTCCGCCGCCGTGTGCGCGAAGGCGGCGTCGGTTTCCTCATGCTCCTTGGGCAGAGCCGCCCACAGCTGCAGGCCGTGGGTGCGATGCGGCTTGCCCACCAGGTCTTTCGGCGTGCGCTCGGAGTGCACCACGCCGCTGCCGGCCGTCATCCAGTTGATCGCGCCAGGCTCGATGCGCTGCAGGGAGCCGATGCTGTCGCGGTGCTCGATCGCGCCTTCGAACAGATAAGTGACCGTGGCCAGGCCGATATGCGGATGCGGGCGCACATCGTGGTTGTCCTCGGGTTTCACGTCGACCGGGCCGAAGTGGTCGAAGAAGATGAAGGGGCCGACCGCCTGCTTGACCACGGAGGGCAGATAGCGGCGCACCATGAAGCCGCCGCCCAGATCCTTTTCGTGGCCTTTCAATACGTGGGAAATCGTCATCGCATCACCCCAGCACGGTGCTCACTTCGGTGGTGACGCTGGTCATCAGCTTATGCACCGGGCATTTCTGCGCCACCGACAACAGCTCTTCGCGCTGCGCATCGGTCAGGTCGCCCGTCAGATGCAAGGTGGTGGCGAGGCGGTACACGCCCTTGCGTTCCTCGCTGTCGTCGCGTTCCGTGCTGACCTGCACATCCTCGACCGGAATGCCTTTACGGTTGGCGTACCAGACCACGGTCAGCGCCTTGCAAGCGGAAATGGCGGCGTCATACAGATCGTGCGGAGCCGGACCAGCGTCATTGCCGCCCTCGGCCGCCGTGCCGTCCACCGAAATCAGGTGGTTGCGGACGTGGGCGATATGGCGCATGGGCAGGGATTGATCGCGGATTACTTTGATGGTCATGGCTGTTTTCCTTACTGGCGAATTGCGAATACCGCAATGTACACCCTTTGCCGCCATCAAGCCAACTTGCGCGCCACCCGGAATCCCACCACATCGTTGGCCAGCACGGCGGAATAGCCGTTGCGCAGCGCCGAGCGCAGATAGCGCGGGTTGTACAGCCAGGCGCCGCCGCGCAGGATGCGGCGCGCCGCATCGCCGCCCTCTTCCCAGGCGCGTCCGTCCAGCGGTGCGCCCTGGTAATTCTCATGCACCGTGTCCTGCACCCATTCCCACACATTGCCGTGCATATCGTGCAGCCCCCAGGGATTGGGCGGGAAGCTGCCCACCTTGCAGGTGCCGTTGCGGTGCGTGCCGCGCGGCCCGCCGTTGTAGGTGAAGTTGCCGTCGTAATTGGCCTGTTCCGTGCTGATGGTGTCGCCGAAACTGAAGGCGGTGCGCGTGCCGGCGCGGCAGGCGTATTCCCATTCCGCCTCACTCGGCAGGCGGTAAATCTGCCCGGTTATGCCGCTCAGCCATTGCAGATACAGCTGGGCGTCGTTCCAGCTGACGCAGACCACCGGATGCAGATCGTCCTGGGCGAAACCGGGCGCGCTCCAGTCCACGTCGAGCTTCGATTCCCAGCCGGTGGCGCGCGCGAACTGGCGCCATTCGCGCACCGTGACCGGATAGCGGCCCAGCGCAAACGACTGTTCGATGCCGACCCAGCGCTGCGGCGTTTCGCGTTCCAGCCACGCCTGCTGGGAACCGGCTTTCAGCGCCACCGCATGTTCATGCGGCGCGCCGCCCATCTGGAAGCGGCCGGTCGGGATCAACACCAGCTCCGGCCCCTTGCCGCTGCCGTCGGCGAAACTGTCGCGCAGCACGCCGCTGGCGTCGGCCACCGGGCTGTCCGGCGTCGGCAGGATGGCGCGCAGCTCGGCCTCGTTGCGCGCCGCCTGTTCCTTGCGGTGGCGCTCCTGCTCGGCGCGATAGGCCGCTTCGGCCTTGATCTGCGCGGCCTTGCGCTGCTTCTCCTCGAATTCCTGGCGCGCCTTTTGCGCATCGGCCTCGCGCCGCGCCAGCAACTGCTGGCGCAACTGTTCCTTGCGCTGGCGCGTTGCCTCCTCGGCGTCCAGGCGGCGCTGTTTTTCCTGGTCGCGGCGCTGCTGCTCCAGCTTGAGCTTCTGCACGGCCAGCGCCTCGGCTTCGGCCTTGCGCCGCGCCAGCGTCTCGACGCGCTGCTGCGCTTCCAGCTGTGCCTGGAGCAGACGTTCCTGTTCGGCGCGCGCGGCGCGCTCCTTTTCCTCGGCCTGCTCGCGTTCGCGCTGGCGTTCCAGATCGCGCTGCTGCTGGCGCGCCTGCTCGGCTTGCGCCGCCAGCTCCTCTTCGCTGGGACCGGCGGCGCGCTGCAAGGCGTCCAGCAAGCCGCCCACCGAGCCGGGGCGCTCTTCATGATCGAATGCGAAGCCGCGCTGCAGCACCTGCCATTGCAGCGCGTTCAAGGCCTTGGGCGCATCGGGCTGGATCTGGGCCGAGCGGTTCTCGCCGAAAGGCATGCTCCCTTCCAGCATCTGGTAAATCATCACTGCCACCGCATACACGTCGAGCTGCGGCGCGGGCTGGCCCTGGTTGGTGCCCGCTTCCGGCGCGCGGTAGCCGGCGGTGCCGGCATTGGGCGTTTGCAGCAGGTCCAGGGTGCTGCCCGAGCTGCGCACGCGCGAAGCGATGCCGAAGTCGAGCAGCTTGATCTCGCCGCGCCGGGTCAGGAAGACATTGCCGGGCTTGAGGTCGCGGTGCACCAGGCGGTGCTTGTCCCAGGCGTACTGCAAGGCGTTGGCCACGGGCCGCAGCAGCTGCACCACCTGCTCCAGCGTGGCGGCGCCGGTTTCCGCCAGCCAGGCATCCAGATCCTGGCCTTCCAGGCATTCCATGATGATGAAGTAGCTGGCCGTGGCGGGGTCTTGCGCCCATTCGTAGACGCGCACGATATTGTCGTGCGCCAGGCGGCGCGCTTGCGTCGCCTCCTCGATCAACAGCTTGGCGTGCACCGGATTTTGCGTCAGCTGCGGCGGCAGGATTTTCAGCGCCACCTGTTCGCTGTGTCCCAGCTCGGCGTGCGTGGCCAGGTCGGTGGCCTGCCAGACCTGGCCCATGCCGCCCATGCCGAGCAGGCGTTCGAGCCGGTAGCGCCGGTTCTGCGGGCCGATTTCCTGGCCCGCCATCAGGCCCAGCTCCGTGCCTTGCCGCACAGGCAAAGGCGCTGCGGCGTGGCCGGGCGGCGCGTACTCGGCGTCCAGAATAGCGTTCTTGCGGCGGTCGAATTCCGCCAGGCTTAACAGACCGTCTTCATGCAGGGCGCGCAGTTCGCGGATCTTGTCTCTTGCTGTTTGCATCATCGGAGCGGCACGCCGCATTCGGCGCAGAACTTCGCATTCGGGGTATCGGCCGGAATGGCGTGGCCATTGATGCAGCAGCGCGGGCCAGGCGCGGCGGCGGCATGGTGATGATGCACCGGCGCGCCCGCCTGCGCCACGCCCACGCCGAGCTGCATCTGCGACGCCAGCGCATTGGCGTGGGTGGCGTTTTGCAGTTTGAGCAGCTCCAGCTGGTGGCTGCGGTCCTTGTCGGCCTGGCTGTCGGCGTGGCTGCGCTCCTGCTGCGCCCTGTCCTCGGCCAGGCGCATGGCCTCGGCCGGCGTCACGCTGTTTTCAGCGGCGACCACCGCCGCCAGCGCCTGAATCTGTTCGGCGCTCATGCCCGCCTGCGCCTGCACCTTCAACAGCTGGGCCAGCGCTTGCGCATTGGCGGTGGGCGCCAGCGCCACCTTGGCCGTGTCGCTCAAGCCGCCGATGACCTGCGCCTTCTCGATCTCGATGCGGGCCAGCGCGGCGGCGTGCTCCTGCTGCGCCACCATGCTGTCGTATTCATGCTTCCAGCGCGCATAGCTCTCTTCGCGCTGCTGGGCCATTTTCTTCAGCTCCTGCTGCCACTGGGCTTCCTGCTCCTTCTGCTTCAAGTGCAGGCGCTGTTCCTCTATCACCACCTGGTCCAGTATGCCCTGGGTGTTCAGCTCCTGGGCCTTGCGCTGCTGGATAGCGTCGGCGTCGATGGTGCGCAGCAGCTTTTCATACTGGGCCATGGATTCGGCGCCGGCGCCGGCGCGCTTCAGCTCTTCCAGCTTGGCCGTGATCTGGGCCAGTTGCACGTCGCCTTCCGCATCCTTGACCTCTTCGCCGCGTCCCAGCTCGCGCTGGCGCGCCACATGCAGCTGCTCTTCCCATTCCTGCACGCGTTCGGCCTCGCGCTGGCGCGCGGCATTGGCCAGGCTCAGTCCCTGGAAGCGCGCCTTGTGCTGCTCGGCTTCCACGGCCGCCTCGCGCCGCTGCGCTTCCTCCTCGGCCTGGCGCAGGCGCTGCAACTGGGCGCGGCGCACGGATTCGTCCTCGATGGCAAGGGCTTTTTCGACCTGGTTGCGGATCTGCTGGACATGCAGCTGGTGCGAGAAGCGCTGGCTGGCCAACTGGCGCTGTTCCTGCGTCTCCTGCTGCGCCACTTCCAGCTCGGTGCGCATGCGGATCTGCGCCAGCTGGCGCACATGGTCCCATTGCGCCGCTTCGCCACCATGCTCCGCCTTCTTCTTCGCCAGCTCGTGTTCCAGCTCGCTCAGCACGGCGCCCGCGCCGCGCTCGAAGGCCAGCTTGCGCGTCTTGGCGTCGACGATGCGGCCATACAGTTCCACCTCGCGGGCGCGAATGGCCTGCACCCGCTCCGCTTCCTGCTGCGCCAGTTCAGCCTTGTCCACGGCCGCTTCCACGCGCAGCTCGCCGCGGCGGTATTCGCTGCGGCGCTTCTGCTCCTCGCGCCAGATGGCTTGCCACTCTTCCTCGTCGTAGAGCTGGTCGAGCTGCTTCACATGTTCCAGCTGGGCGTGGCGCTCATCGGCCACCAGCCACAGGCTGCCGACACGCTCGCGGTTATTGTCGAATTTATCATGGTGCAGGGACAGCGTTTCCACCTGGGCCACGGCCAGGCCGAATTCGGCCAGGCGCTGCTTCAGCAAGGCTTGCAGGCGTTCGTCCAATTGCACGCGCAGATCGGGATTGCCGCTCATTTCGCGCAGCGAGCGCGCGCCGATGAATTCGGCCGCAATCTGGCGCACCGATGGCGCCAGCAGCTCATGCAGCTGCAGCGCCGTGACCGCGCCCGGCGCCAGCATGAAGTGCTGCGCAAAAGCGGCCACATTCTCCACCTTGAGACCAACGCCAAAGCGCGCCGCCACCTTCAGGTGTTCGGCGCTGGACAGATCGCCGAAGTGGAACTCGACCGGCAGCGGGGTGGTGCGCGTGATGAGGATTTCGGCATGCTGGTCGCGCAGGAGATTATTCAGGCGGGTGAAAAAGCCTTCCAGCTCGTACTCGCCCTGCGGCACTTCGGTGGCTTGGCTGCCTTGCAGGATGTAGGCGCGGGTGGTGGGCGGCACGCGCAGGGTCTTGCTGAACAGGCCGGACAACTGGCGCACGCCGAAATACACGGCCAGTTCGTCGTTGGCGGGAATCCAGCGGTTATCGCGCAGCACCGGCTCGTTGCGCGCAGCCCCCAGCGACAGGCCGCATTGGGCGCAGTAGGCCGCCGCCTCGGCATTTTTATGCTCGCAACGCACGCACTTGCTGCCGCCAAAACCAAACATCTTAAACATGCCAGACTCCTATAAACTCATTCTTCTTGTATCGGCTGCTTTGCCGATTTTAGCAGGGGCAGGCGCGCCGCACCGCCCGCATTGCACCGCTCCTGATTCAGATCAGGCCAATACGTTCGATACAGGCCAGCGAAGCGCCTTTCGCCTTCAGCGCGCCAGCCAATTCGGCATAGGCTGCGTCCTCCAGCTCCTGGCGCCAGGCATGCGGCAGCAGCACGCGGTCGCCCGGCGCTGCTTGACGGAGTATCAACTCCATCTTGGCCTCCCTGCCCTCGACCGTATCCACGCGGCCCGCATGCCATGCGGCTGAGCAGCCGCTGGCGATCAGGCGGCCGCGCGGCACGAATTCGCGGCCGCGCGCCAGACGGTCGGCCATCACCAGCGCCAACTGGTAGGAGCTGCCCTGGAAGCGCGTCTGGCTGAAGCGCACCACGGTACGCCAGCGTCCCAGCGCGCGGCCGTCGAAATGGCGGGCGCCGCCCAAGGCCTGGCGCACCGCCTGCTGGGCGGTCAGGTCCAGGCCTGGCGCGGCGATCGTATCTTCCTCCTCGCAAGCCTCTTCGGCTTGCAGCGGACGCACGCAGACTTCGACCCAGGCCAGGCTGTCGTTGATGCCGCCGCTATGCAGGGGAAACCAGGCACGCGCGCTGGATAGCGCGCCCGCCGGATCGGCGTGACCGTGCAAGGCGCCGATATGGCTGAGCTGCAGGGCCGTGCTGTCCATCACATCGGCGCTGCCGCCCAAGACCAGCTGGCATCCATCCTGTATTTTGGGCTGGCGGCCGGCGTTTGCAAGCCGCTGCCCGCCATCCAGCCGCCCCAGATGCCAGGCGTCGGACCAGCCATACGCCGCCACGCCGCCCGCAGGCGCCTGCCACACGCCGCGCACCATGCGGTCGGCCAGCACGGCGGCCAGCTCCCAGCCGCGCTCCCCCGCCGGCGGCGCCGGCTCCAGGCTGAGCACCACCTGCTCGCGGCTGTCGAACAGCGCTTCGGTATGGCGTGCCAGCCGCACCACTTCCTGCATGCGTTCACTCAGCATTGGCGCCCCCGCCGCCACGCATTTGACCTCGGCGCGGTTGGCGCGCGGACGGCGGGTGGCGGTGATCCGCAGCAGGCGGCCATCCGGCAGCGGACAAAAACACTCGGCGCTGCAGGCCGCAGCGTTCGGAATGGGGAGGGACGGGGTGGCGGACATGGTCATAGCGAAGGTTCGATACGCGGCAATTCATAAACGCTGGCGGCGCCCGGCGCTTCCGGCCCCTCATGCGCGGCGCGGCGGCGCTCCAGGCTCAATTCCATATTGGCGAGGATGCGGTCGGCATCGTCCAGCAGTGCGGGCATGGCATCGGCAGCGGCCAGTTTCAGGCGCGCCAGCAGGCCCCAGGCTTCGTCCAGCGCGGCCACCGCCTGCAGCGTGCTGCCGCTGCGGCGATGCTGGCGCGCGGCGGGCAACAACTGGCCCGGCGCGGCCAATGCCAGTGCCGGCATGGTGTTGACGTCCAGCGCCAGCAAGGCCAGTCTTTGCAGCAGGCCTTGATGCACCAGGAACAAACCCTGGCCTTGCGGCAGGTCGAGCATGCGCAGGCCGCCGTTCAAGACGGGCAGCTCCAGGAAGAGGCGGCGCAGCGCTGCCGCATCGTCGCCCGCGCTGCGCGCCTCGGCAGGCACGCGCGGCGCCGGAATGGCGGCGGCAGCAGCGCCCCTTTCATCCGGCGCGGCCGAAGCGGCGGATGCCTGACTGGCAAGGGCGGCTGGCTTCTCCTGGACCGGCTCTGGCTGCGGCTCGAGGATTGACGCCGCATCGCCGTTGGCGCGCGCGCGCAAGATCGCGGCAAAGTCGATGCTGTCGCCCAGATCGACCGGCACGCAGTCCTCGACCGTGATGCCGAAGCGGGTGTACAGCAGCTCATTCAGGCCGGCGCGGAAGGCCGTCCATTCCTCAACTGAAGTACAGGGTGGCAGCTCCAGCCGGCCCTGGGCCAGCGCGAGGCGCAGGCTGTCTTGCAGCGCTGCGGTGAAAGTCTGCACGCTCAAGGTTTCGCCCTGCCCGCCTTCGCTGGACAGGAACAGGTCGAAACGCTGCTGGCTGACGCGCGGATCGGGCGCATCCACCACAAAACCCAGGCGCAGGCCCAGCTCCGGCGCCAGCGCGAACGGCGCCAGATCGGCGCTGTAAGGACCGGGATGAAAACCCCATGCGCTTTCCTTCTCGCCGCAGACCAGGCGCTGCGCCGTGCCGCTGGCGCGAAACTCGGGCAGACGGCGCGCCTGCCCGTTTTCGCCGAGGATCACGGCGATGCAGTCCGGCGGCACGATGCTGCCGCTGGCCAGGCGCAGGGCCAGCACGTCCCTGCCCGGCTGCGCGGACGCTGCCTGGTCATCGTGGGCGGCACGGCCGCGCCGCAGGCGCTGGAACAGGCTCATAGCGCCGGTTCCACCGCTTCGATGGCAAAGACCGCGCCATGGCGCTGGAAGTGTTCGGCCGGCGCATCGGCATGGGGCCAGGCGCGCTCGCACTCACCATCCGCATCCAGCCGGCCCTGCAGCAGGACCGCGCCGCCGCCATCGCTCACGCGCAGCAGCGGCAGCTCGCGCATCACGCGCGGCGCAAAAGGCGCATCGGCATGCAGTTTCAGAATCACCTGCCAGCCTGCTCCCTGCGCCAGGAAATGCAGCGACCAGCAGCCGTCGTCCGTCACCAGCTCATCGAGCGCGGCGGCGGTGGCGGCCGCGCGCAGCATGCCGTGGCTGCGGCTCCATATCGGATCGTTGGCGGCCACCGGGCCGGCGCTGCGCCCGCGCCGTTCCAGCGCCAGATGGCGAAAACGGCGCAGCGTCAGCGGCGATGCCTGCAGGGCCGCCAGCTCGCCCGGCGACAGCGGCCGGCTGCCATCCAGCGCGGCCAGCAGCACGGCGTCGGCCAGCAGCAGCCGGTCATCCGGAGCGGCACGCGCCAGCATCAGGCGTTCCTGCAATTTTTGGTCCGGCGATTTCGTGTCCAATTGCTTCTCCTTCATGGCTGCCGCGCGCCTTGCGCCGCATATAGCCGGTCTATCGCTTCATTGCGCCGCTTGCGCAGCGTGGGGACCGAAACCTGGTCCAGGGTGGCCAACTGGCCTAAAGTGGGCAGCTCACCGGTTTCCGGATCGAGCCATTCATCCGGATAGCTGTCGTCGGCGGCGCCCAGCAGCTTTTGATACACCGCCAGGCGCACCGGCAGGCTTGCGCCTTCCAGCAGCCGGCTCAAGGGACTGCCGCGATCCTGCGCGGCGCCCGCCAATTCCATATAGCGGAGGGGCAGGGAAAGCGCGGCGGCCGCGGCCTCCCAGGCAGCGCGCACAGCCTGCGTCAGCGCCGGGTCGGGCGCGGCATCCTCGCCCGCATCCTCGTCCGGCGCGCCCTCCTCCTCATCATCATTATGCTCGGCCGCCAGCAGGCGATCCGGCTGCGCCAGCGCGCCCTGCGCCTGGGATTCAGCCACCACGCGCCAATAATCCTCCAGCCATAGCGCGGCTTCCTCCGCATCGCTGGCCCAGGCAGCCGTGTCCTGATTCGACGACAGCTCCGCGTAGTCGCCAATCTCGGCCAGCATGGCGCCGATCTTCTCCGGATTGTTTTTCAGGCTGGCGAAGCGTTTGGACTTGGTATGCAGCGGTCCCGGCGCGCCGCCGAAGCGCTCCAGCGTTTCGCTCCAGCGTATCAGCCATTCGGGACGGCAGTCGCCGATGTCGCGCATCTGCCGCACCTCGATCGGAATGCCCTCGCTCACGCGGCCCAGAATCGCGCCGACCTGACCGGCATTCTGTTCCCAGTTGGCGAACAGGCGCTCGATCTCGCCGAAAGCGGTATCGAGCATGCGGTAAGTGTAGATCTTGTTGGGCGAGCAGGAACGGCCGGTCGCCACCTGGTAATTGTCGGCGTCCACCTTGTCGCGCAGGGTGGCGAACATATCGTTGACCTTTTTGCGTAGCATGGCGTCGCCCGCCGCGCTGGCCCAGAAAGCCGGCGCGCGCCCATGTTCGGCCGCCACGGCGGCGGAGAAGGCGCTCCAGAATGCCGGCTGGACCTGCAATTCATACAGCAGGCTTAATGACAGCTCGGCCACGCTGTCGCCATAGCTGTTGCCGGCCACCTCGCCGCGCGCGCTGCGGGCGGCACGGCGCAGCAGGACGGCCATCGCATCGATGTACCAGTCCAACAGCGCAGCCTCCTGCGCGCGATCGAGCAAATGGTGCATTTCGCAGTGCTGGAAGGCTTGCAGCGAGCAATGCCCCAACAGCTTACGCACCTGTTCCCAGCCATGCTCCTGATACCGGGTTCCTGGCAGCCGCATACTATCCTGTTAATAAAAATACCAGCATCGGTCCACGGAAAATCGCATGGCTGCCGACGGTCGTTTGCATAGCATGGCACAGAGCAGGCCATTTCATTCGATGTGGCACAGGCTTATTTCCCCCTCTTTTCCACGTTCTGGTCCGCCAGGCTGGCCAGGATGGCGGCCAGCACCGGCGCCGCATGCTCGCCGCCGCTGCCCGGCGAATGGCTGACGAAGACCGCGAACGCCAACCGGCGCTGCTGTTTCGGCAGGCTGCCCGGCTCCAGCCAGCCGGTAAACCACACCGTCCCTTCCTGTTCCGTGACCGGCGCGGTGCCGGTTTTGCCATACAGTCCGGGCTTCAGCGTGGCCAGCGCGGCGCCGCCAAACGCCGTGGCGGCCGTGCCGCGCTCCACCACGCCCTTCATGCCGGCGCGGATACGGTCCAGCCGCATTTCCAGGCGCGCGCCGGCCTCGTTGCGCGCCTCCTTGCCGTCCAGCTGCAGCAGCAGGCGCGGGGCGACGACGCGGCCCTGCCCCACGGCGGCCGAAGCGAGCGCCATTTGCAGCGGCGTGGCCTGCATGCGCAAGCCGATCGCCATCTGGCGCAGCTCGTGCCGGGTATGGATCGGGTCCATATGCGCAGGCGTGGACTGCAAGGCATCATACGCCTGCCAGTTGAAGTCCGGCGGCAGCAGGCCGCCGTCCAGGCGCAAGGGCTGTTCGAAGCCAAGCAGGCGCGCCGCCGCGACGATGGGACGCACGCCATCCAGCGCGCCCGGCTCCAGCGCCTGCAAATCCGGCGCGCCGCCCTCGGCGCGGCCGAACAGGCTGCGATCGCTCAATTCGGCCGACCAGGCAAACCAGGTATTCAGGCTGTACGTCATGGCCTGCGCCAGACCCAGCCTGCCTTCCTGGGCGCGCCGGTCCAGCCCTTGCTCGCGGTAGTTGGTGATGCGGGCCTGGTGCGCCGAAGCTCCAGCGGCGGCGGGATAGCTGGCGGCGCTGGTTTCAAAGGCAAAACCGCGCTGACGCGCCACGCCATTCAGCGCTGCCAGCGGCAGCCCGCCCAGCATGGCGTCCATCTGCCCATCCTTGCGCGCGGCCATTTCCAGGCCAAGGGCCGTCACCACCTTGAAGGTCGAGCCGGGACTTTGGTGCGCTCCGCCGTCATGCTGCAAGGCGGGCAGGCGCAAAGGACTGCGGGCCGGATTGGCGCGGTCGAAATCGCGGATCTCGGCCCAGTTGGCGCCATTCGCCTCGCCCGTACCCGCGCCGGCGGCGGCCAGAATATCGCCGTTTTCGGCATCGAGAATCACCAGACCGGCGCGGCGGCCCGCCGGAATCTCGCGCGTTGCGCTGCATGCGGCGCCATCCCAGCGTCCATGGCGCATGCCGGCGCAATCGAGGATGCGCTGGCTCAAGGCCTGCAAAGGAAGATCGAGCGTCAGACGCGCCTCGCCGCCCTGCGGCAAACGCGCCAGCATGCCGGCGATACTGCTGGCGTGGCCGGGCGCCAGGCCCAGCATGGTCGCCAGCCCCGCTTCCGTGGCGGCAGAGGTGGCGGCGCCGTCGGCCCATAGCAGCGTGCCATTGCGGTCTTGCAGGCGGACGGTGGCGATGGCCGCGCCCAAGCCTTTGTTAAACGCGGCAGCGCCGGGATTCGCCCCCACGGCCGCCGTCTGCACGCCCGCGGCATCATTGCGCGCAGCCGTCCCCGTCGGCGCGCGCACCGGATCGGGCAGGCGCTGCCAGACCATGCGGCCGGCGCTCACCCGCAGATGGCGGTACTGCCGATCGGCGCCGGCTGCGCTGGTGGATGGGATAAGCGGCTGCACCTCCAGCGCCACGCTGCGCGCCCCCGCTTGCAGCGTCAGCGTCAGGATTTGCGTATCGTCCGGGCGGCTGCATGCGCGGCCGCTGCAGGCGGGATCGGCGCGCAAGGCGGCGCCGCTGGCGGCGCTGGCCCGGCCCAGCAGCATCAGCCGCAAACGCTCGCCGCCGCTGGCGGGACGGGGCAAGTCCAAAGTCAGCCGCAGCGGCTGGCGCACCAGCGCCGCCGGCCATTGCAGCACCCGCGACCACGGCGCCCAGCCCTGCGGCAGATCGGCAAACAAGCGCGCAGCCAAAGGCGGCATCGAAGCACCCGCAGGCAAAGGGCTGCCGCCCGCCGATGCGCGCCATTCCGGCCCGCCATCCGCCGCAGCATCCTCGCCCGGAACGCGCCATGCCAGCAAACGGCGCTCACTATTGAAAATATCGATCTGCTGGCGCACATAGACGCCATCGGCCTGGCGGTAGAGGCGTTTGAGCAGGCTGCGGTCCTCGTCGCCGAGCTGCACCTGCTGCCAGCGCGCCAGATCGGCGGCGCGCGCGGAATCGGGCGCGGCCCGCCACAGCGCAAGGTCGCGCGGCGCAGCCTCGATGCCGCCATCGGCGTCCAGGCGCACCAAACCCCGGGCCAGCAGGGCATCGAACAGGGTTTCATCTTCCAGCGCGGGACGGGGCGTGCCGGGAATCGCATAGTCGCCGGCCGGCAGCCATGCGCTGACCGCCTTGCCGCGCGCGGGGAAGGCCACCACCAGCGACTTGGCGGCGGCAGGCATAGCCGCCTCGCTGCTTACGCCATCCTCGGCCCGGAACAGCTGCACCACCAGCTCCCCCGCCTGCGGACAAGCACCGCTGGCGCGCCGCTCGATGCGCAAAGCCTGCATGCCCCACATCAGCCAGCCCTGCTGGCGCAGCCCCGCCTCGCCACTGGCGCCTTCAGCCGGCTGCCCCAGGCTCGCGTCGCCGAGCCAGCGCACCGCGCCTTGCCTGCCGCGCCAGCTTAGCTTCAGCGGCTCGCTCAGCGGATCGGCGAAATCGGCGCGTGCCGTACCGCTGAGCTGCACCTCAGGCATCGCGTCCGACGCCCCATCCGATACCAGCAGCACATTGCGCAAAGCGACCGGCACGCCACCGTCCCGACCGCGCTCCACCCAGCGCGCGACATCGGCAAAGCGGTAGCCAATCCGCAAAGGCAGCAAACGCCCGCTCTGCGCATCGCGCATCTGATTGCACAAGTCCACGCGCTGCGCCGGCCCCGCGCGCAAGCCCGAGACCATCAGCAGCGCCCCATTTGCTTGCAATTTAATAGAAACACCCGCCGTCGACGGCACGTTGAAGCGCGCCCCCGGCAGCGCCGCCTGGTAGATATTTGCCGCCTGCTGCTGCGCCGCGGCATCGGCCGTGCTGACGCTGGACTCCCCCAGCCTGCGCGCATGCCAGACCAGCAGCGCCGCCCCGCCCAGGGCCAGCAGCAACGCCAGCGCGCCCACCGGCCACCGCCCCCAGCCCCTGGCCGGCGCAGCATTCACCCCATGCCCAAGCACCGAACTCCCGGCTTGGCGGCGGCCCGCGCGCAAATTGGCGCGGCGGCGCCATGCGCGGCCCACATGGCTCGCACAGCCCAAGGCCTGGTGCAAAAGTGTGAAGAAACGTGGCATGGCGCCCCCGCGACAATGTACTCGGCAAGCCATAGCCGGGGGATGGGCAAATGTGGTGAAAGCGGCATCGTTCGCCGCCGCCTTTTTGCATCTCGCACCGCAAAAATCACCGCTCGTCGCAAGCGCATGGCCGCCGTCCCTGGGCTTGGGTACAGTGAGCACATAGCAAAACCACTCACAAGGGAGAAGTAATCAAATGAATACGCTGAAAAACTTTGAAGCCATCTTCGTCGTCGCCCTGGGTCTGGCCTGCGCCGCCACCTACGTTTTCGATGCAAAGCCCGTGGTTGCAAGCGCTCCGGCCCGCAGCCTGCCGGCCCAGGTAGCCAGCGTGGCGCCCGATATGCAGGTTGTCGTCGTCAGCGCCAAGCGCCTGAATGCCGAGCAAAAGAAGCAACTGCTGCAGGATGAGCGCAAGCCGCTGAGCAACAGCACGATCTGAACGCAGCCGCATGCGGCAATGCAGCAAAACTCTGTAGCAAATTCTGGTCATTTGTAAAAATCTGCATCAGATTTACCTTCCGCCGCTAGCGCTTGATATAGTGAATTCAGCGCACTAGCAACTGGAGAGTGAATCATGATCAAGCCGACATTTATCGCCGCCGCCCTGCTTCTTGGCTTGGCCGCAATGGCGCCCGCCGCGATGGCGCAGGTCGACGTCAGCATCGTTGTCGGCAGCGCGCCGCCACCGGTGCGACTGGAAACGATGCCCCCGCCGCGCTCCGGCTATATCTGGGCGCCCGGCTACTGGAACTGGGACGGCTACCGCCACGTATGGCTGCCCGGCCGCTGGGAAACGGAACGCTACGGCATGTACTATCAGCAGCCGGTCTGGATTCACACCGGCTCCGGCTGGCGCCTGGACCGTGGCGGCTGGGTCACCAACCGCATCGGCGGCCGCAGCTATGTCGCCCTGCCCCCGCCGCCGCCGCGCTATGAGCCGGCGCCAGGCTACTGGGACCATCGCGGCAATACCCAGGTCTGGATCGACGGCGGCCGGCGCCCGCACAATGGCGGCCACTGGAACGACCATAACCACGGCCGTGGACATGGACGCGATGGCTGGCGCGACAGCGACCATGACGGCGTCCCCAACCGCTACGACCGTGACCGCGACAACGACGGCATTCCCAACCGCCGTGACCGCGACCGCGATGGCGACGGCGTGCCAAACCGCTACGACCGCCGCCCCGACAATCCGCACCGCCGCTAAGCCAGACCGGCGCGGCATGCAAAAAGGGCCATCGCTGGATGGCCCTTTGCCGTTTACTTCGCCAGCGGCAGTCCCGGCTTCAGGTACTTGTCGAGGAATTCGACCATTTTGGCGTTTGCCTCGATCTGATTCTTCTTCTTGCTGAAGCCATGGCCTTCGTCATCGAAGACCACGTATTCGACCGGCACCTGGTTCTTCTTCACCGCCTCCACGATCTCGTCGCTCTCCGGCTTGATCACGCGCGGATCGTTCTTGCCCTGGATGACCATCAGCGGCTTGCGGATATGCTTGGCGTGGAACAGCGGCGACGTCTCGATCAGGAACTCCTTGTCCTTCACCGGATCGCCGATTTCCGCATACAGGGCTTTGCGCTGCGCTTCCCAGTAAGGCGGAATCGATTCCAGCGTGCGCACCCAGTTGCTGACGCCGAAAATATCGATGCCGACCTTGAAGGCCTCGGGACGGAAGGCCAGCGCCGCCAGCGTCATATAGCCGCCATAGCTGCCGCCCATGATGCCGATGCGGTCCGGGTCGATGTAGCCAAGGCTGGCCAAATAGGTTTTCGCCTCCACGCAATCCCACAGCGGCTCGCGGCCATGCTTGCCGTCGTCGGCGGTGTAGAAGGTCTTGCCGTAGCCGCTGCTGCCCCGGTTGTTAATGCCGAGAACCGCATAGCCGTTATTGGCCAGGTACTGGAACAGCGAGTTGTAACCGCGCCGCGTCTGCCCGCCAGGGCCACCATGCACGAAGACCACGGCCGGCACCTTGTTCGTCAGCGAAGCGCCTTTCGGCTTGAGGAAGATCGATGGGATTTCCACGCCGTCGAAGGACTTGAAGCGCACGACTTCCGCTTCCACCAGATCATTGGCGTCGATTTCCTTGTTCAGGCTTTGCGTCAGCTGGTTCAGCTTTTTCGAGCGCAGGTCGTAGACGAAGAGATTATTGGGCGAGCGGTCGCCATTGACGTAAAAGGCCAGCAGATTGCCGCTGTCCGAGAAGGTCGCGCCGCGCATTTCGCCGCCTTGCAGCTTGGGCAGGGCCAGCGGCTTTTCCTGCGCCCCTTCGAAGATACGCTGCACGATGGTGCCGTCCTGATTGACAGCCGTGACGCGGAAGCGGCCATTGTGCGAAAAATCGGTTCCCACCACGTCCCAGCGCGCTTTCTCATGCTCGCTCACCTTGCCGCTGGCCAGATCGTAGCTGCGCAGCGACGTGAACTCCCCGCCATCGTTCGAGGTGAAAAACAGCTTGCTGGACGCGGGATCGAAGGTGGCGCTGTTATAGCTGGCCGTGCCCTGGTGCGGCGTGATGTGCTTCGTCTCCTGGCTGGCGACGTTGTACAGATAGATGTCACTGTCGGCTGTGGTATTCGGTTTGTCCAGCGCTATCCATTTTCCGTCGCGGCTCACGTCCACCGGCCGCAGGCTGTTCTCGGTTTTGTACAGCAGGCTGCGTTCATAAGTCTTGGCATCGTAGCGGTACAGGTCGAAATATTTGGGATCGCGCTCATTGCTCTGCACATAGAAGGCATTGCCATCGTGCGACCAGCCGGCAAAAGCCGCTTTCAGCTTCTCGCCTGGCGTCAGGTCTTTTTCCGTGCCATCCAGCTCGCGCACGAACAAGTGGTTCTGTTCATCACCGCCCTTGTCGCGCGTGAACAGGATGCGGTCGTCGTGGCGGAAATAGCTCACCGCGTAGTGGCTGTCCACGGTGGACTTGGTCAGCGCCACCGGCTTGCCGCCGCCCACGGGGATCGAATAGACGTTGAAGATGCCGCTTTCATTGCTGCTGAAAAGGATGTTCTTTTCATCGTGGCTGAAACTCGCACCCGTGATCGAGGTGGTCGCCATGAACTGCTCGATGCTGTACTTCTTGGGAGTCTTCTGAACGGAGCGGGCCACGGAGGCGGCCTGGGAGCTCATTGGGGCAAATGCACACTGCAACAGCAAGGCCAGCGCAGTCAGACGCGCGGCACGGTGGATTAAGCGCATAAACAATCTCCTGTTAGGATACGGGTGAAAGCGCTTCATAGTCTTGCAAGATCGAATACTATTGTCAATAAACTTATCAGCATGACCTTATCCGTATCACCGCCCAATCCACGCCGGCTCGCCGCCGCCGAACGCGCCCGCGCCGAAAAGCTGGCGCGGCAAAAAACAGCACTGGATGTCTCCCCCACCGCCTGGCGCGCTTGGTTCGACGGTTCCGCCCATCCGAATCCGGGCCGCATCGGCATCGGCGGCCTGCTGGCCGGTCCCGCCGGCGAACGGATCGAAATCAGCCGGCGCGCCGGCCATGGCAGCAGCGGCGACGCCGAATACCTGGCCCTGATCGCGCTGCTGGAAACCGCCGTGCAAATGCGGGTGCCGGAGCTGCTGGTGCATGGCGACAGCCAGGTCGTGATTCACGATGTGCTGCAGCAGGCCGCCAACGCCAAGGGATTGGAAGCGCACCGCGCGCGGGCCACGCAGCTGATGGGCCTCTTGTCGCACGTGGCCCTGCGCTGGATACCACGCCATAAGAACGGCGAAGCAGACCGCCTGTCGCAGCAGGCGGCCGGACTTGGCGACTGATTACCAGGGCAGCGGCACGGCTTCGCCATTCGCATGTTCGCCGTAGTACAGCGACGGCAGGAAGCGGCTCAGGTAAGTGAACTCGGTATAGCAATGGCGCATCAGGCTCAGGCCCAGATGGTCAGGCACCTCGTCCAGCGGCTGGGCGGCCGATAGGCCAAGCAGGAAGCGGCTGCGCAGCACGCAACCAAAGGGCGTGTCGCTGGCGATGTGCAGCATATGGCCGTCCTGCGGGTCGCCATCTTCATCGAGCTGGATATGGTCGCCGAAGCCGATGCGGGCATACACGGCGGCCGCCACATCGCCCTGGGCATAGGCCAGGCGCAGCCGGTCCGGCGCGAAAGCCTCTTCCGGCGCGTGGAATTTCAGCTTGGCCGCCACCGGCGGAATATCGGACAGCGATTCGACGGCATGGATCGAAGCGCCGATATAGCTCTCCCCTTTCTTCCATTTGCTGTCCCAGCCGCGATGCTCCACATGGTCATGCGGATGCCACCATTTGATGTGCTGGGTGGTCTCGAAATACTTGAACCACCAGTCCAGCATGCGGCCCTTGCAACCCTGCATATCGGTACGCACCGCCACCACCAGCTGACCGGCCGCATTGCGCGTGATGCCGGTTTCCAGCCGCACCGGCCGGCGCTCCAGCAGTTGTTCGATTTCAGGCAGATCCCATTGTGCTGCAGTGTGATTCGGTTTCATAACAATGCTCCTTCGCTTGTTGGGAAGCCCATTATATATTAAGGAAACGAATTACGTTTCCTTAATCATCGCTGGGGTAAAATACCGGCAAGACGATTCAGGAGGCAGGAATGAGCGAGACATCCGCGAAACAGCGCGGCAGGCCGGCGCGGCCCGAGGAAGAAGTCGTGGCGGCGATGTTGGCGTCCACCATCTGGCTGCTGCTGAACCAGGGCTATGCGGCGGCCACCATGGAAGCCGTCGCCAAACACGCGGGCCTGGCAAAGAAGACCATCTACCGCCATGCCGCCAACCGCGAGGAGCTGGTGGGCCTGGTGGTGCGCCATATGACGGATGCTTTCGCGCCGCTGCTGCTGGAGGACGTGGGCAAAACCGATCAGGTCTTTCCGGCCCTGGAGCGCATGCTGCTGGCGATTGCGCGCAGCGTGCTGTCGGCCGACGCGGTCGGCCTATTCCGCCTGCTCACCACGGAGTTTCCGGGACGCGCCGACATGCTGGCCATCTACCAGCGCAACGGCATCGAGCGCGGCACGGAAATGCTGGTGGACTGGCTGGAGCGCCAGCGCAGCCGGAAGCTGATCGTGATCGGCGAACCGCGCCTATTCTGCGAACTGCTGCTGGGGATGGCGATCGGCGAGCCGCTGCGGCGCATGGCCCTGGGCTTGATTCCGCCGATGCCGGAATGGGATGCGGCCGCGCATATCCGCGCCGCCTTGAAACTGGTCCAACGCACCGTTTAAACGGGTTCCGAAAAATGCCCTCTTCCGCTCAAGACCATCTTGAAATCCAGGCCTTTCCCGGGGCGCTGTCGGCTTACGCACCTGAACTGCTTTCCATGCTCAATGAAAACAGGCTAGGTGGGCCGCGATACTCATTTCCGGTCTATCTTGATGGAGAAACCCTCTCCATCCCCAGCCGCGTTTACTATCCAGCGGAAAGCCTGCTCGCTCTCGCAGTCAATTCCCAGCCTTCGCAAACCATGGCGCTCTGCCTCGGTACCCGTCATGCCGACGGCTACGTACGAGAAGCGTGCCTGCAGCGTCTACTCACATGCGGTGAAAACTGGATAGCTCCCTACGTCATTCAACTGGTGGGCGAATACGTTATCGAGATTATCCAGCGGATAGACCAAGCCCTGCCCCAGCTCGACCAGTCTATGTATGCCAGATATCTGACACAGAATCCCAGCCATTTCGCGACCACCGCGCGCCGCGTGCGGAGCTACTGGCACTGCTATTATCGGGATCGCTATCCCGTATTCGAGAACTATCCCGCCACCCGTGTACTACAAGCCTTCGGCAATATGCGCGATGGAATTCATTGGGCGCAGCGCGAAGGATCCTGCGGCGGCAGATAAGCCCAGCGCACGGTGCGGCGCTGCTTCATATCGTTGCCCCAGGCCAGCTGCCAGGTGCCGGTGGCGGCGGCGCCCGCAATCAGGGCCAGCTGCTCGGGCGGATTGACTGGACCGGCGCGGCCATCCTTGCTCTGGTCGTCCAGCACCATCGCGCCGCAGTTGCGCACGTCCTCGCGCCGCACCCAGGGGGATTTATGGTGGCTGCCATCGATCAGCACCGCGATGTCCGGCAAGCCGAAGGCGCGCAAATTCCCACCCAGCCAGATGTCGGTGGCCACGATGCGCAGCGGCGCCGAGGTGTGCGTGCGCCAGGCCTGCTGCGTCGCCAGCGCCAATTCGGCCGCCGGGAAGTTGGCGCGCGTGGTGCGGCCGAAGTGCTCGGCCACCATGGATTTGCCCAGCACCAGGCCGGCGCACAGCAGCACATGCACGGCCACAGTCAGCACCGTAATCAGTTTCAGCAGACCCGCTGTCGCCACGGGCCGCAGCAGCATCACCGCCAGCAGGCCGCTAAGCAGGAAGGCATTTGCGCCCCAGCGCGCCTCCAGCCGGGTGCCGGAAGCCAGCCCAAACAGGATCGTCACGGCCAGCGGCGACAAGGTGGCGATCCAGATAAACAGGCGGTCGCGCTGCGCCAGCGGCAGCATCTCCTGCCTCTCGCGCGGACGGCGCCATGCCAGCAACGCCAGCACCAGCAGCAGCGGCAGCACGCGATAAAGCTGGGTGACGAGGAAGGAGCCGACACTGCCCAGCTTCGCGCCGAAGCCTTGCAACGGCAGCACCACCGACTGCGCATACTGGAAAGGCGCATAGTCGTTCTGCTGCAGCCAAAGCAGGTGCGGGCTTAGCGTCAACACGCAGACGGCGGCGCCCAGCAGCAGGCCAATCAGCGTACGGCGGTGATGCAGGCTGCGGTCCAGCAGCAAATACAGCAGCAGGCCGGCCAGCGGCATGACCGCCACATACTTCACCAGAATCGCAAGACCGGCAAACAGGCCCGCGCCCGCCCAATACAGCAAGCTGTCGCGCCGAGTCGCCAGGAAGAAGGCCAGGGTCGCCGCCGCCTGGAACGGCAGCAGCGCCGTATTGTGGTTGTAGCTGTCGGCGCCTGCGTTGTGGTACAGGATCAAGGATGTCAGCAGCACGGACAGCGCGGCCTGCGCCGGCGGCAGGAACTCGCGCGCCAAGCGCCAACTCAGCGCCAGCGCGATCACGATGGCCGCCTGCGCCATCATCAGCGGCAGCGCGACCGAGGGATCGGTAAACCGCAGCACGCCGTGCATGATCCACGATGGTAGCGGCGGATGCTTCCAGTAGCCGCCTTCGATCGCCGCGCCCCACACCAGCTGCTCGGCCGAATCCAGCTCGGTCGAGCTATATGCCAGTCCCCCGGCCAAGCCCCAGATCAGGATCTGCGCCAGTCCGAGCACGATCAGCAGGTTGGAAAGGCGGCGGCCGGAAGGCAGCGCTGCGGCGGGAAGAAGCGTTGATTGCATATTGATTAAGCAGGGGGAGATTCGCATGTATCGTAATGTATCAATCACGCCGAAGCCAGAAAAATAGGCGCTGCAGCGCCTTTTCTTCATTGACTGTTAAGCCAGATCCACGATGACAAGGACTTGCAAATGAGTTAAAGTTTCAATAAATATCTTCAATATTTGGCAATACCCATCATGCTGCCCACCCTGCTCCGCACGCAAAGACTGGTTCTGCGCGAACCGCGTCCCGAGGACGCTGCTATGATTTTTGAGTCCTACACCCAGGATATGGATGTAGCGCGCTATATGGTTTGGCGGCCGCATACATCGCTGCGCCAGACCAAAAACTTCATCGAGGGCTGCGTCAACCGGTGGGAGAGCAACCAAAGCCGCCCCTATATCCTGGCCTTGGCGGAACGTGAGGATATCCCGATCGGCATGCTGGATGCGCTGGTTTTCTCGCATACCGTGGACATTGGCTATGTATTGGGCCGCCAATACTGGGGCGCAGGCATCATGCCCGAAGCAATCGTGGCTTTCTGCGACGCCGCCCTCGCCCTGCCGGACTACTTCCGCATACAAGCCACCTGCGATACCGAAAACCTGCCCTCAGCCCGCACGCTGGAAAAATCCGGCTTCCAGCGCGAAGGCCGGCTGGAACGCTATATCGTCCACCCCAACCTCGGTCACGAACCACGGGCATCGTTCATGTATTCGCGCTGCAAATAAGCCGGCATCGGCTCATCCCTCGTATTGATCCTTCAGCTCAAGGTACACGCGCTTGCAATGCTCGAAGTATTCCTTTTCATCGCGCTTTCTCTGCGCGGCCTCTTCCCCGCTGCTCGGCGCATCCGCAGCCGAGGTTTCGATGAGCTGGACTGTGACCGTGTCGCCTACCTGAAGCGGATGCAGCGACAGCCATCTGAGATGCTCGTCGGCCGCATCGTCTTTTCGCGCAGTCAGGCCGCTAATGCTCAGATGCAGGTCAACGGCTTGCCCCTCCGCATCCGGCTTGGTTTCCGACCCAAGCGGACCAACGCAATTGATAATCGCGTTTAAGACCGCCAGATCATCGGCGCCAGCCACAATCGGGGCGCCATCGTTAATGCTGACCTTTAAAGCGTACATTCCCGGCTCCTCCATTCCATTTTCTGCACCTTGATGTGCGGATGGCTGTCCAGCGTTTCCCATTCCGGCAAAAAGGCGAATCCCTGCTTTTCATAAAGGGCCACCGCGCGGCTGTTTTCCGGGGAAACGGTCAGCACAATCCGCTGATGCCCTTGCGCGCCTGCGCCAGCCTTGACTGCCTCCACCAGACCGGCGGCAATATCCTGGCCGCGGAATGCGGGATTGACCCACATGGCGATCAGATTGCACTCCGCTGCGGCGCTCAGACCATAGCCGATCAATCCCACAGCCTTATCGCCGGCAAAAGCTAGCAGATAGGTCCTAGGCGTGCGGCCTGCCGCGTTGTCGCGCCACAGCGCTTCATCGCTGGCGGCGGCGTCCGCGTAGTTCCATCCAAATGCGGTGGGCGACTCAAGCAGGGAGGCAAGCCGCAGTTCCTTCAAGGCTTCCCAGTCGGATTCAGTAGTGCTGCGAATAGTGATTGTGGACATAGTTATTTAAACAGGTTGGCGCCAAAGAGCGCATCCAGCGCTTCCGCATCCAGGTTTACTTCCGGGCTGTCTGGATACGACAATATTTCACCAGCCTTCAGCATTTCCCGCAACTGGCTCTTCAAAAAATCACGGCGACCTGGGGCCATCGTTTTTGATACTGCTTTTGCTCGATCCGCTGGCGGTAAGTCTCAATGCTGACGCGCGCCGGATTGCGCCGGATCGTCATGGAGAAAAGATCCTCCAGGCCGTGCGGAGCGATGATGTTCAGGGCCGCGCTCGAATCGAGGAAGACGCCGACCGAGGTGGCATATTCCGGCCATGATGCCACCGCCTCTTCCAGCGAAGTCAAAGCATCAACCGGGTGGCCGAAGTACTGCTCGAACCAGAGGTGGACGCGGGCCTGATTGGCCACTTCCCATTTTTGCGATGGCATCAGCTGCGACAGGCGCCTTTGCAAATCGGCCTCGCGCTCGCCGCTCAGATTGGCGGCATCGAAGTAAGCGAGGTCGATATCGGCAAGCTGGCTTGGCGCCGCATAGCCATGCAGATGGTCCCACACCAGATTGCGTACCACGCCCGCTCCGATGCACCATGACTCCAGCCCGAGACTGGCGGCAGCGTGCAAAGCATCCGTAAACCATGGCGTAGCGGCCGCGATGCTGGCCAGGCGCTGCTCCAGAAACAAAGTCATTTCATCCTAAAGTAGTGGCGCAATTGTCCTTCGCCTGCCTCATGGCAGGTAGATCAATTCTAAAACACTTGCGTATTTTTGAGAGAATTATTAAGAGAAAAGCAAGTAAACTAGTCAAACAGAAACCTCCCTCTCACATAGGATAAATGATGGTTGAAAATAGTTGTTCATCCAAGCGGCTGGCAGCCTGCTTTGGGCTGATGATTCTATTCTTGTGCATTTCGGCCCCGTCCTTTGGCAAGGAATCGCTTTTGAAAAATGGCAGCTTTGAGCAGTGGAGCGAGCAGAATAAGGCACTGGACTGGTATCAGGAAGGCGAATCGGAGTCCGCAAAAGATTGCGAAACAAGTCATTCGGGGAAGTGCTCCTTTCACATACGAGGCGATGGAAAAAAGCTCTTTCAAATCAATCAAGCAATAAAGCTTGATGTAGCAGCAGGAACCCAAGTAAGCATTTCCGGATGGATCAAGGTCAAGGATCATTCGGAGGGACTGGCATCATTGTGGTTGCGCATTGATAACGACGAACGTAAGCGCGAATCGTTTGATAATATGGCAAAGACCAGCCCGCGCGGAACGCAAGACTGGACGTATTTTCAGCTTACGCTGGATACCACGCCGCGCTCAAAAACAGCGCTTGCTGGTATCTTGCTTAGCGGAAATGGCGAAGCGTGGTTCGACGATGTAACGGTAACGATATCCTCGGGCGCAGAGCAAAGCAAATCTGAATCTACAGATCCAGCCTTAATATCACCCCCGTTCCCCTTTGGCAGCAAACCCGTTTTCCTCAAACCACATATCAAAGACAAAAGAATCATATTACTGGGAGAGAGCAGCCATGGAGTTTCCGAATTCAGCTCCGCAAAAATTCAGACGATAAAATACCTGCATGAGGAACTGGGATATAACGTAATTGCGTTCGAAGCCCCATTCAGCGAATGCAGCGATGTAGATCATCAAATAACCGAGAAAGCTGCTGCGGATCTGATGAAATCCTGCCTCCCTCAAATTTGGCATACGGATGAGTTGATTGCGCTGTTTGAATACGTAAGGAAAGTTCGGTCAACCGGGTCGCGGCTGCATATCGCCGGATTCGATTTGCAATCCCGAGGCTTGTCCATCAGAGCAAAAATAACTCTGGAGCAAATTGACTTATTCAATAACGGCAACCTTCTTCAAAAAGTCCAAAGTCTTGAAACAGGAACCGTAGGTACCGCCGAACAAGCATTCGCTCTGGCGGGGCGGTACGAAAATCTTGCCAAGGTCATTGCCATACTCACAAAGAATTTAGGCTCACTGGCGTTTCAAGAAGAAGTAAAAGAGCTGCAAGCAGAAATCTCTTCCCGCATCGCGCAGACATATTTTCAATCAAAGCCTAGCGCATCCAAAGAGCGGTTCGAAACCCGCGACAAAGGAATGTTCAACAATTTTTCCTTTCTCGCAGACGAAAAATATAAGAACGATAAGATAATAATCTGGGCGCACAATGCTCATATCGCAAAGTCTTGGCCATTACCGGAAAGCCCAAAGACTCTCGGACACCATATCCACGAAAAATATGGCGAAAATGCCTACAAGATCGGATTGATGATGGGAAGTGGAGAGGCCGCCCTGAACAATCGGGCCATCTATTCAATTGTCCCTCCAGCGACCTATTTGTTGGAAGGGATCATGAGAAAAAACTGCAACTCCGCATGCTTTATTGACATTCTCAGCAACACTCAAGAGCATGCCGGCCATTTATTCCGAAGAGAAATCATCACCCGGGACCGGGGCAGAAACGACATCACGTTAACGCCAGCGAAGTCTTTCGATGCGTTTATCTATATCGATAAAGTGAGCAGCCCGATGTATTCAAACAGCTAGCCCAAGAGTTCATCCTTCAACACCAACGTTTAAACAGGAAGCTGGAGGTACCTGGAAATGCTGAACCAAAATCGTTTCTAGATCTGTTCGCTACTCAGCTACGGTACCATAAATGCCGCGCTCGGCAAGATTCAACCCATCTTCCACAGAGCCGAAAAGGCAGTATAGCTCTATTCCGTCAGAGGAGCCGTCCATTGAAAGTGCAATTTGCTTGGCTGCCGTTATTGTTTGCCACGGTCGCGCCTCCATAGATATTGAGCGCGGCAAAACATAGACCCCCCAAAGCGGAAGTAACGCACTCTAAATATTTTGAATGCAGCGAATTGATGCTTACGCCCCTGAACAGACCTTTGCTCTGATCAATTGCCCGGTTAATTGGCCGGTGAAAACCTAACAAATCCGACCTCTTCCGATTTAAGCTTACTTATCCGTATCAGTTACCGGTTTGTGTTCATAACTATATATACGTGCTATTTTCCAAGCACCGTCCTGGAGCAACATGAGGTGCGTGAAAGAGGCCCTCAACGTTCTCTTCACCACTTTTCCCGACTCAGTACTAAAGAAATCATGCTCACCCATGACTAGGGCACCATAAATGTCTTTTCCCTTGCGCAATGGAAGTATGCGGAGAGTTTCAGGAACAACCATACGGCGACCTCGGTTCTTGGCGTCATCCATTCCGGCATTGATTTTGGCCAATGCTTCATACCCTATTATCGAGCCGCCAAGATCATGATAGAACTCGACATCGCTGGTGAGATAGGCCTTCAATGCAGTGGAATGTGAGAAATTAAAGTCGTGCCAGTAGGCATCGTCAGCTTTTCTAACCTGTGCTTCCCAGTCGGCATTTTGGTCTGCGGCTATAACAGGCGACATGACTGCGAAAGTGAAGAGATAGATAGCAGTAACGAAGGATTTTATGAATTTGCGCATATTTGACTCGACATGAAGTAAATGAACCCAAGGTTCTTACAGGAAGTATCTCTAACCGACGTCTGCGCCTGGCCGATAGCACCCCACGAAAACTTTAACTCATCCGATAATTTATGTCAGGTCCAATCTGATCCAGTACAGGCCATGACAATTTTCATTCTTCTGGCAGCTGACGTCAGATTAACTCTAAGCCAGCCAAAAAAACAAAGGACGCCGCAGCGTCCTTTATTTTCAAGCCGGTGAACGCATTACCGTCCCAGACGCAGCGCGGGTTTGCCGCCCATCTGGCCGACGTTGAACACGCTGACCACCTGCGCCAGGCTGTGCGCCTGGTGCTGCATGGATTCGGCCGCTGCCGCCGATTCTTCCACCAGGGCCGCATTCTGCTGCGTGACCTGGTCCATCTGACCGATGGCGCGCGAGACTTCCTCGATGCCCACGCTCTGCTCCGAGCTGGCCGCCGTGATTTCGGAAATGATGTCGCTGACGCGGTGCACGCTGGCGACGATTTCTTCCATCGTGCTGCCGGCTTCGGCCACCAGTTTGCTGCCCTGGTTGACCTTCTCCACCGAGTCGCCGATCAGTTCCTTGATCTCTTTCGCCGCCGACGCCGAGCGCTGCGCCAGATTGCGCACTTCCGACGCCACCACGGCGAAGCCGCGGCCCTGTTCGCCGGCGCGGGCTGCTTCCACCGCCGCGTTCAGCGCCAGGATATTGGTCTGGAAGGCGATGCCGTCGATGACCGAGATGATGTCCACGATCTTGCGCGAGGATTCGTTGATCGACTCCATCGTGCCGACCACATTCGTCACCACGCTGCCGCCGCGCACCGCCACCGAGGCGGCGGCGCTGGCCAGCTGATTGGCCTGGCGCGCATTGTCGGCGTTCTGGCGCACGGTCGACGTCAGCTCTTCCATCGAGGAGGCGGTTTCTTCCAGCGCGCTGGCCTGTTCCTCGGTGCGCGAGGACAGATCCTGGTTGCCGGCCGCGATTTCGGAGGACGAGGTATTGATGCTGTCGGTGCCATTGCGCACTTCGGTCACGATATTCAGCAGCGACTGGTTCATATCCTTCAGCGCCTGCAGCAGCTGGCCGGTTTCGTCGCTGCCCGCCACATCGATTTGGCCGCTCAGATCGCCCGACGCGACGCGACGCGCGGCGTCCACGGCGCGGCTCAGCGGCGCGGTAATGCCCACGGTAAGCAGCCAGGCGCAGACGGCGCCAAAGCCCAGCACCAGCACCGACAGCACCAGCAGCAAGGTGCGGCTGTTGATGGCGATGCCCTCGATATGGCGCGCGGTTGCGTCGATCTTCTCGCGCTGCATTTTCAGCAGGTCCTGCACCAGCGACTGGTATTTGGCCGCACCGGGCACGAAGGTTTTCTCGAACACTTCCTGCGCCGGTTCCAGTTCGCCGGCCGATTTCAGCTTGGCCACCTGGTCGCGCGAACTCAGATAAATCTTGCGCTGTTCCATGGACTTGGCGAACAGCGCCTTCTCATCCTCGTCCTGCAGCAGGTCTTCGATTTTCTTTTGCAGTTCGGCCGAAGCGGCGCTGGAGGATTTCGACTCTTCGGCGAAATAGGCGCCCAGGCTCTGGTCGCTGCTACGCGCGATGGCCGTGGTGCGGCGGATGGCGCTGTCGATGCGGCTGTGCCAGTCGCTGATCATGCGTTCTTTGGCCAGCGGGGTTTCCATCATGTCCTTGGTCGCCTGCGCCACCTGCTGCAGGCGCCACATGCCAATGCCGGTGATCAGCATGCAGAAGGCGAGAATGACGGCAAAGCCGATGGCCAGGCGTTTGCCGATGCTGATGTGATTGAGTGCGTTCATGGTGGCGGCCCTCTTAGGCGACGGCGCTTTCGATCAGTCCCATGTCTTCGCTGGACATCAGCTTGTCGATATCCACCAGGATCAGCATGCGCTCTTCCAGCGTGCCCAGGCCCACGATATGTTCGGTATTGATGGTCGAGCCCATCTCCGGGGCCGATTTGATCTGCTCGGGTTCGAGCGTGGTCACGTCGGACACGCTGTCGACCACCATGCCGACCACGCGCGAGCCGATGTTGAGGATGATGACGACGGTGAACTGGTTGTAGTTCGGCGTGCCCAGGTTGAACTTGATGCGCATGTCGACGATTGGCACGATCAGGCCGCGCAGATTGACCACGCCCTTGACGAATTCCGGCGCATTGGCAATACGGGTCGGCGTTTCGTAGCTGCGGATCTCGCTGACTTTCTGGATGTCGATGCCGTATTCTTCCTGGCCCAGGGTAAAGGCCAGGTATTCGGCTGCCGCGCCGGTCGATTGCACTTGTGCGTCTTGGGACATGATGATTCCTTATCGTGGGCGATTTACCGCGCCGCTGTATCACTTGCAGCACGAAAGTTCATTGGTAAATATCAGCCCTCAATGTTACCCCAAGCCAAGTTTTTTGGCAGCAAATTTAATGCTACGTAGCAATAAAAACCACTCAATATCTGATGGTCATGTTCACCAGAAACGGGAAGTTTTGCGCGCAGGGCTGGCCATGGCATAAGGCTGGTTTGAATTTGGTTGTGGCCAGTGCGGCCGCCATCACCTTGGTCACCCATTCATCGGGCGACTCGTAGATAAGCACATTCACCACCTTGCCTTCCGCATCCACTTCCGCCTCCAGGTCAAGCTTGCCGCGTACCGGCACCTTGGCATGCACTTTTTGCAAGGCGGAAAATAGGCCGGCAAGGCCCTTTTCCGGGAAAGGCGGCTCATCGTCCTCGGCCATATTGGCGTAAGCGCTTTTCACTTTGCGTTGCTGTTCGGCGCTCAGCTCGCGGTAACTCTTGTCGAAAGGCAGAGAGGAGACGGCGTTTTCACGCTTCAAACGCGTGCCGGTCTGCGCCTCTCCCTCCTTCATCGTAAAACGTTCCTGTTCCACTGCATTCGCGCAAGCACCCGTCAACATACCGGCCAGCAGAATCGCGCAACTCATATACCGCATATTACCCTCAGTCAATTATTACCAAAAACACCATTATTACTTATAAACAATAATTAAACAGCTGCGAGTTACAACGACGGCGCTGCATTCATGCCACAATGGCGTGCTTCCCCGAACCCGAAACAGAAGAGCAAGAATGAATGAACTGTTGAACAGCTGGCAGCCGCGCCTGATCGCGCTGGCCAGCGCGGCGAGCGACAGCGATGGCGCGCACGACACCAATCACTTGCATCGCGTCTGGCGCAACGCCTCCCTGCTGCTGAACGATTATCCCGAGGCCGATGCGCTGGTCGTGCTGGCGGCCTGTTATCTGCACGATCTGGTGAACCTGCCCAAGAACCACCCGGAACGCCATCTGGCTTCGCGCCAGGCAGCCGTCCTGGCGCAGCAGCAGCTGGCCGCGCTGGACTTCCCGGCCGAGCGCCTGGCCGCCGTGGCGCATGCGATCGAAACGCACAGCTTCTCGGCCGCCCTGCCGCCGCACACCATCGAAGCCAAGATCGTGCAGGACGCCGACCGTCTCGACGCCCTCGGCGCCGTCGGCCTGGCGCGCCTGTTCTACACCGCCGGCCGCATGGGTTCCGCCCTGGCCCACGCCGACGATCCGCTGGCCCAGCGCCGCGCGCGCGACGACAAGGCTTACTCCCTCGACCATATCGAGGTCAAGCTGGCCACCCTGCCCGGCATGATGCAGACCGCGGCCGGCAAGCGCCTCGGCATGGAACGCATGCAGCAGCTGTATGCCTTCCGCGATCATTTCGTGGCCGAGTGGGCTGCGCTTCCCGCCAGCGAGACGCCATGAGCCAGCCAGACATGCAGACTTCCGCCAGCGGCGCTCCGAGCGCGGCCGATGCCGATGGCGCGGCCCAAGGCGGCCGCCTCGGCTTCGTGCTGGTTTCTATCTTTATCGACATGCTCGGCCTGGGCCTGGTGGTGCCGGTGCTGCCGCTGCTGGTGGGCGAATTCGTTCCGGTGCGCGACCAGCAGGCGCTGTGGTACGGCATCATGGGCGCCATCTTCGGCCTGATGCAGTTCTTCTGCATGCCGATATTGGGCGCGCTCAGCGACCGCGTGGGCCGCCGCCCGGTGCTGCTGTATTCGATGGCTGGCATGGGCCTGAGCTTCCTGATCACCGCCTGGGCGCCCAGCCTGGCCTGGCTGCTGCTGGCGCGCGTGGTGGGCGGCATGTCCTCGGCCAGCATGGCGGTGGCCTCGGCCTACGCCTCCGATATCTCGACGCCGGAAAACCGCGCCAAGAGCTTTGGCAAGATCGGCGCCTCCTTCGGTCTGGGCTTCATCTGCGGCCCGATGCTGGGCGGCCTGCTGGGCGACGTGAGCCTGCACCTGCCCTTCGTCATCGCCGCCGCGCTGTCGGCCGCCAACTTCATCTACGGCTGGTTCTTCGTGCCCGAATCGCTGCCGGCCGAACGGCGCGGCAAATTCAATCCGTCCAAGCTGAATCCCCTGGCCGGCCTGGCGCGCCTGGCCCGCCGCCGCGACATCCGCGGCCTGCTGGTCGCCTACGGCTTCATGGTCCTGGCCCAGGTCGGACTGCACAGCACCTGGGTGCTGTACAACCACTTCCGCTTCGACTGGAATCCGACCCAGAACGGCATTTCCCTGTTCTGCGTGGGCCTGATGGCCGCCGTGGTGCAGGCCGGCATGCTCGGCATGCTGATCAAACGCTTCGGCGAAGTGAAGCTGGCCCTCATGGGCCTGAGTTCGGGCTTCGTCGTGTATACGCTGTATGGCCTGGCGACGCAGGGCTGGATGATGTACGTCTTCATCTTCTGCAATCTGCTGGCCTTTACCACCGGACCGGCCATGCAGGCGATCTTCTCCAAATCCACGCCGCCGGCTGAACAGGGCGAGTTGATGGGGTCTCTGCAATCGATCAACGCGGTCGGCATCATCTGCATGCCCCTGATCGGCAGCGCGATCCTGGGCGAGGTAAGCCACCTGCCGGCCGGCGACTGGCGCATGGGCGCCAGCTTCTTCATGTGCGCCATCCTGCAGGGGCTGGCGATTGTCGTGGCAAGGCGCTATTTCGCCCGCAGCAGCTTGGCTTTTCAGGCAAATTCATAGAAAATGAAGTCAGCCAGGACGCCAGCCTGCGGGGGCGGGCAGCGTCCGGCGTCTTGAGCGAGATGCCATGAAGAGCAGACTTTCCCATCGCTGGCCGGCCTGGAGCCGGACTGCGGCGCTGACGCTGTGGCTGGCCTGCGCAGCCGCCCCAGCCATGGCCAGCGGCTGCTCGCGCGACATCATCGTCCCCGTCGCCCCCATCGGCGTCAGCGTTGTCGTCAACGGCAGCAGCGTGGATGGCATTTACGCCGAGATGCTGCGCAGCCTGGGCGCCAAGGCCGGCTGCAATTTCGTCTTTTCCGTGGTGCCGCGCGCGCGTCTGGAAGTCATGTTCGAAAGCGGCAAGGCCGACCTGCTGCTGCCCGCCAACCGCACGCCGGTGCGCGACCAGCTGGGCCACTTCATCCCCATGATCGGCCATCGCGCCACCCTCATCACCCTGCCCAGCGAGCGTCCGCCCATCCGCAATGCCCAGGAGCTGCTGGAAAAGCACGAGCTGCGCGTGGCCGTGGTGCGCGGCTTCGACTACGGCGAGCAATACCAGTCCATCGTGCGCGAGCTGACGCGCCAGGGGCGGCTGTTTCTCGAAGTCGACGCCAATGCCGTGGCGCGGCTGATGAATGTCGGCTCGGTCGACGTCACCATCATGGGGCCGACCATCCTGGCCGCCGCCATCCGCCGCGAACCGCGCGTGCAGGGGCTGATGGAGAAGCTGCGCATCGAACCGATTCCCGAGCTGCCCTGGGGGCATAGCGGTGTGTACTACTCGCGCCGCTCGCTGAACGCCGAAGACCAGGCGGTCCTGCGCGAGCTGCTGGAAAAGGCCGCCAGGTCGGGAGTCGTGTACGAAGGCTTCCAGCGCTACCACCGTCCCGACGTCATGTCGGAAAGCGTTCGTCCCCGTTGAGTCCCACCGTTGTCGCGATTGTCCTGCTGGCGGCTTTTCTCCATGCAGGCTGGAACGCCCTGGTCAAAGCCGGCAAAGATGCCTTCCTGACCAGCGTGCTGGTCGCCTCGGGCGCGGCCCTGATCTCGCTGGCTGCCCTGCCCTTCCTGCCCGCACCCGCGCCGGCCAGCCTGCCTTATGTGCTGGCATCGACGCTGATCCACTTCTTCTACTACGGCCTGCTGTCGGCCGCCTACCGCCATGGCGATATGAGCCTGGCCTATCCCCTGATGCGCGGCAGCGCCCCGCTGATGATCGCCATCGCCAGCCGGCCCCTGCTCGGCGAAGTCCTGAATCCCCAGCAATACCTCGCCATCGCTTGCATCTGCAGCGGTATTTTCGGCCTCTACCTCGCCTCCCGCCACCCCGCCACAGCCGAGCCTGTGTCCACTTTGGTGCCTGGCACCAGGGTGGACACGGGCTCGACTGGGAGGGCGACGCTGTTTGCGCTGCTGAATGCGGTGGCGATCACGGCGTACACGCTGGTCGATGGGATCGGGGCGCGCAAGTCGGGGGCGCCGGCGGCTTATACGATGTATCTGTTTGTGCTGACGGCCTTCGGCCTGCTGGCGTGGACGCTGGCGAGGCGGCCGGCCGCGCTGCGCGCTTACGCCCGCCAGCATTGGCGCGTGGCTTTGCTGGGCGGCTTTGGCACGCTGGCCTCCTATGGTCTGGCGCTATGGGCGATGACGGTGGCACCAGTGGCGGCCGTGGCGGCGCTGCGCGAAACGGCCATCCTGTTTGCGGCAGCCATCGCGGCGCTCTTCCTGCGCGAGAAGATCGGCTGGCGCCGCGCCGTGGCGATCGGTTTCATCGCCGGCGGCGCAGCCTTGATGCGCTTCGCCTAGCCGGAACCGGTCTGCGGACCTGATCCGCTGCCGCCGGCATCGGCGTTTTCGGGCAGGACGATGGCGGAGCGGATGGCGTGGGCCAGCGCGCCGGTGCTATCGTCCAGGCCATCGGCAGATACCAGGCTGACGCGAATCTCTCCGCCCACCTCCTGGCGCAGTCCTTCCGAAATCGCCGCCACTGCCGAACGGGTGGCGCAGTAGACGGCCGCTTCGGCCCCGACCTGCTGGCCAAGCCCGCCGCCGATATTGACGATCTGGCCCGCGCGCGCCACCTGCATCAGCGGCAGCACCGCCGCGATGCTGTGCAGCACGCCGCGCACGTTCACGTCGATCATGCGGTCCCATTCGCGGATCTTCATCGCATCGAGCCGCGACAGCGGCATCTCGGCATGGCTGTTCACCAGCACATCCACGCGGCCATGCTTGCGGTGCGCGGCCAGCGCGAAGCTTTGCGCGTCGTCGGCGTCGGTCACGTCCAGCAGATGCAGATCGGCCTGGCCTCCGGCGCCGCGGCTCTCTTCGCCCAGCCGCTCCAGGCTGCGGCGGCAGGAACCGCCCAGCACCAGGCGGTGGCGGTCGCGCGCCAGCAGGCGGGCCGCCGCCGCGCCGACTTCGCCGCAGGCGCCGGTAATCAGGATCACTTTGGATGAATGACGTTTTTTCATGCTTGCCTCCATACTGTTGGTCGATAGCGGAAAGTCTAGGCGGCGCAGCACGCGCGGACATGCACGAAAATATGCAATTCTTGCCTAATCCTCTTTCCGCTCTCGCGCGAACGGTAAAATGGCGCAAAATAGCTGCCTGAACCTATTGCCACCCGCAGATGGAGCCGCATGAGCGCATCCCCCGATCCCACCCTGGCGCGCCAGGTCCGCATGGCGCAGCTGATCGACCGCCTTGCGCCTGACGAGGGCTACACCCTGTGCACCCTGCCCGGCCTGCGCTTTATGCGCGCCAACCGCTCGGTGCCGCGCACGCCGGTGCTGTACGAGCCGAGCATCGTGGTGGTCTGTTCTGGGCGCAAACGCGGTTATGTGGGTGGACGGGTATATCACTACAACGCCCAGCAGTTCCTGGTGCTGTCCGTGCCGCTGCCGTTTGAAGGCGAGACCGACGCCAGCGAGGCCGAACCGATGCTGGCGATGTCCATCCCCATCGATCTACAGGTGGCGGCGGAAATAGCGATGGAGCTGGATATGGCCGGCGTGCGCATCGCCGAAGCGCCGCTCGGCATCATGTCCTCGCCGCTGGACGAACGCTTCGGCAATACCCTGCTGCGTCTTCTGGAAGCCCTGCTCTCGCCGGTGGAGGCGCGCCTGCTCGGTCCCGGCATCCTGCGCGAAATCCTGTATTGCGTGATGACCGGCAGCCAGGGCGGCGCCTTGCGCGCGGCGCTGGCTCACCGCAGCCAATTCGGCAAGATCAGCAAAGCCCTGCTGCGCATCCACCGCGACTACACCAAGCCCATCGACGTCGCCACACTGGCGCAGGAAGCCGGCATGAGCCTGGCCGCCTTCCACGCCAGCTTCAAGGCGGTGACGCTGACTTCGCCCATCCAGTATTTGAAGACGACCCGCCTGCACAAGGCGCGCCTGCTGATGGCGCAAAGCGGCCTGAATGCGGCCACCGCGTCCAGCCGCGTGGGCTATGAAAGCAGCTCGCAGTTCAGCCGCGAATTCAAGCGCTACTTCGGCCGCACGCCGCTGGAAGAGGCGCGCCAGATGCGCGGCCTGCTGACGCAGGCGCCCGGCGCCTGCGAATCGCCCTTCGTCAGCGCGCAGTAGGGTTCACCACCGGCAGTTCGATGAAGCTGTCGTGGTAGACGCGCTGCGTGGCCTTCTTATAGTCCCCAGGCTTGGCATAAAAGATGTTCGGCACATAGCTCTGGGGATTGCGGTCGTACAGCGGGAACCAGCTCGATTGCACCTGCACCATCAGGCGGTGGCCGGGCTGGATCACGTGGTTCACATTGGGCAGGGCAAAGCGGTAAGTCTGCACCTCGTTGGCCGGAATGGCGGACGGCTTTTCCAGGCTGTCGCGATAGCGGCCACGGAAGATGTCCATGGCCAGCGCCAGCTGATAGCCGCCCAGCTCCGGCTGCGACGGCACTTCGTCGGGATAAACATCGATCACCTTGACCACCCAGTCGGCATCGCTGCCGCTGGTCGATGCCGCCAGATGCACCTGCGGCGCGCCGGACAGCGTGAGCGGCGCCTTCAGCGGCTCGGAGACATAGGTCAGCACGTCCGGCCGGTCAGAGGCGAAGCGCTGGTCGCTCACCAGCCACGGCCGCCAAACATTGGCGTCACCCATGCGCACCGGACGCGGTACGAAAGGCACCGGCTTGGCCGGATCGGCCACATATTCGTCATAGCCTGCCGCCGCGCCGGCCTTGGGCGCGTCGAAGCCCAGCTTGAAGCCTTCCTTCAGATACACGGGGTGCGCCGCCGATGGACAGCCTTCGGCGCAGGACAGCGGCCAGCGCGGCAAACGCTGCCAGCGGTTGCTGCCGGTCTGATAGAACCACACGGGCGGCGTGTCGGCGGCCGGCGCGCCATCCTTCAGATACTGGTTGAGGAAGGGCTGCATCACGTCGTGCCGGAACTGGTAGGCCGTATCGCCATTGAATTTGAGCGCGCCCAGGCTGGAGCCTTCGTAATTGACGCCGCTGTGGCGCCATGGGCCAACCACCAGGAAGTTCATGCGGTTGTCCTTGTCCTGCGGTTCCAGCGCGGCATAGGTGGCGTAGGGCCCGTAGATATCCTCCTGGTCCCACTGCCCCACCACGTGCATGGTCGGCACGCTCAGCTTGCGCGCGCCGAGAATGCGGTCGAGCGCCTGCTCCTGCCAGAAGCTGTCGTAGGCCGGATGTTCGAATAGCTTCTTGGTGAAGTTCAGGCGTTCCAGGCCAAAGCGCTTGGCGTAGCCGTAGGCGGAACCGGCGCGCAGCATGCTCTCGTACTCGTCGAAGATGCCGGTCGCCAGTTGCTCGCCGCCGCCGCGCGCCGCGGTCTGGCTGGCGATATAGGACATGGTGGGCATGCGGAAGGCGCCGTTGTGGAACCAGTCGTCGCCGCGCCAGCCATCGACCATGGCGCTCATCGGCACCGCCACTTTCAGCGCCGGATGCGGATCAGCCAGCGCCATCAGCACGGTAAAGCCTTCGTAGGAGGAGCCCAGCATGCCCACCTTGCCGTTGCTCTCGGCGACATTCTTCACCAGCCAGTCGATGGTGTCCCAGGCGTCGGTGCCGTTGTCGGTCTTGCTCTTGTTGAGCGGGCCGCGCAGGGGCCGCGTCATCACATACTCGCCTTCCGAGCCATGCTTGCCGCGCACGTCCTGGAACACGCGGATATAGCCCTCGTTGACAAACACCTCGTCGCCCTGCGACAGCGTGGCCAGCATGCTGGGGCTGACGCTGCGCTGGGCGCGCTTGGCGGCGTTGTAGGGCGTGCGCGTCAGAATCATGGGCGCCCTGGATGCGCCCTTGGGAATCACGATCACGGTATGCAGCTTGGCGCCGTCGCGCATCGGGATCATGACCACGCGCTTGATATAGTCGGCGTTCTCGTCCGGCGCTTCCAGGCGCGGCCCGATATCGGGCGTCATCGGCGAAGTCTGGGCCAGCGCGGCGCTGCCGGCAAAAGCGGAAAGCAGAATCAGTCCGGGCAGCCGGACGGATGGGGAAAGGCGCATGCGAAGTCTCCTGAATAATTTGTCTTCTGCGGCCCGGGACTGGATGCCTGGACTCAAGGCGATACTAGCATGCCCAATAGTAAGAGCGTGCGCGCACAGATGGCCTTGCCTGTCGCGGCGACACTGGGCGGGCAAAATCAATGAGGAGCACATCATGAGCAAGCTACTGATCGCCGTCCTGCTGGCGTTTGGCGGGAGCGTGGGGATATTGCCGCAACCGGCCGCCGCCGCCGATATCATCGTGGTGCGCAACGAGCCACCGCCGCTGCGCAGCGAGCCGGTGCCGGATGCGCGCCGCGGCTACGTCTGGGCGCCGGGTTACTGGCGCTGGAGCGGCAACCACTACGTCTGGGTGCGCGGCAAATGGATGCGCGCGCGCCATGGCTACCACTGGCGCCCTTCAACCTGGGAAGCGCGCGGCGACCGCTGGCAGATGCAGCACGGCGGCTGGGTGCGCGGCGATGGCGACCGCGATGGCGACGGCATCCCCAACCGCCAGGACCGTGACCGCGATAACGACGGCATCCCCAACCGGGTGGATCGTGACCGCGACAACGATGGCGTGCCCAACCGCTACGACACCCGCCCCAACAATCCGGAACGGCGCTGAACCGTGGCGGCGCTGCGACTTGACAGCGGGCCGCCAAACTGCAACCATAACGGCATGAAAGCAATTCAATCACATCCTTCTAGTCAGTACTGGTGGCGCCGCTGACAGCGAGCGGCCACTGCAAAGTGATGTGATTTTAATATCAACGCCGCCTCAGCCAGGTGGCGTTTCTTATGGCGCAGCTGACGGGGGCAAGCACAAGGAACCCCGATGAGCAAGCCCTCCACCCCTGACGTGATCCTGACCGGCGACCGCCCGACCGGCCCGCTGCACCTCGGCCATTACGTCGGCAGCCTGCGCAACCGCGTCACGTACCAGAACCAGTACAAGCAGTTCATCATGCTGGCCGACTCGCAAGCGCTGACTGACAATATGGATGACACCAACAAGGTGCACCGTAATGTGGTCGAAGTGGCGCTGGACTATCTGGCGGTGGGCATCGATCCCGCCAAGTCCACCATCCTGATCCAGTCGCAGATTCCCGAACTGGCCGAACTGACCTTCTACTACCTGAATATGGTGACGGTGGCGCGCCTGGAGCGCAATCCGACCGTGAAGGCGGAAATCGTGCTGCGCGGCTTCGAACGCGATATTCCGGCCGGCTTCCTCACCTACCCGGCGTCGCAGGCGGCCGACATTTCAGCCTTCAAGGCATCCCTGGTGCCGGTGGGTGAAGACCAGATCCCGATGATCGAACAGACCAACGAGATCGTGCGCCGCTTTAACCGCATCGCCAACCGCGACATCCTGGTCGAATGCAAGGCGCTGGTGCCGGAAATCGGCCGCCTGCCTGGTATCGACGGCAAGGCCAAGATGTCCAAATCGCTGGGCAACACCATCAACTTGGGCGCCTCGGCCGACGAGATCACCACCGCCGTGAAAAAGGTGTACACCGATCCGCTGCACCTGCGCGTGCAAGACCCCGGCCACCTGGAAGGCAACGTGGCCTTCATCTACCTGGACGCCTTCGATACCGACAAGGCGGCGCTGGAAGAAATGAAAGCCCACTATGTACGCGGCGGCCTGGGCGACTCGATCGTGAAGAAGCGCCTGGAAGTGGTCCTGCAAGAGATGCTGGCGCCGATCCGCGCCCGCCGCGAAGAGTATGCGAAGGACAAGGGCTATGTGATGCAGGTGCTGAAAGAAGGCACGGCGCGCGCACGCGAAGTGGCGGCCCGCACCGCCGACGAAGTCAAAGCGGCCCTCGGCCTGAGCTACTTCTAAACCGTGGCCGCAGCCGGCAAGGAAGGCCGCGACGGCGGCAAGGCCAAGGCTTCCGCTGCCGGTGCGTCCGGCCGCGGCAAGGCCGCTGGCAGCTCGGCGCGCGCCACACCAGCGCGCAGCGGTGCTGCCAAAGGTGACGGCGCTGGCCGTGGCAGCGCCAAACCCGGTGGACGCAGCGTGCCGGCCAAAGGCGATTTCGTCAAGCGCGGCGGACGCGCCGATGCCGGCCAGGGTGGCGGCGCATCCGGCGCCTGGAGCTATCTCGCCCTGCCCGTCTTCGCCCTGCTGTATCTGGTGGCCGTCCTCAAATGGAAGCTGGACCAGTGGCCGGCCGCCGTCTACGGCGTGGCCAGCGTGCTGGCATTCATCTTCTACGCCATCGACAAATCGGCGGCACGTTCCGAACGCTGGCGCACGCCCGAATCCACCCTCTTGCTGCTCGGCCTGGCCTGCGGCTGGCCCGGCGCCCTGCTGGCCCAGCAATGGCTGCGCCATAAAACCATCAAAACCTCTTTCCAGCTGATGTTCTGGGCCACCGTGCTGCTGAACATGGCCGCTTTCGCCGCCTATGCCCGCCTACAGGCCGGCGGGGTAAGTCTCGGGCGTCTCCTCGCGCTGCCATAAGGCGGCCAGCTCCAGCGGCGGCAGCGCCGTGCTGTGGTCGATATGGATCAAGGCATCGAACTGGCGCGCCGGATCGGCATAAAAATAGTGGCTCTGGCGCTCCGTCTCCGGCCGGTAGACCACACCGATGGCGCGCTGCAGCCGGCGCCCCGGCAGCCGTTCCAGCGCGCTGTCATGGCCGCGGATCGGCAACAGGAAATTGCCCTTGCCCGTGGCATGCAGCAGATGTTCGATACTGCCCGGCAGCGACGGCACGATATGCTTCAGCTGCGCCGGGCCACCCCATTCCGAGGCCGCCGTCACCGCCCCGGTGTGCGTGGTAAAGCCGAGCAGGAAGGAGTCCTCGCGCCGGTAGCGCTGGCGCACCAGCTGGCCCAGATTCAATTGCCCCTGCCCGCCCGGTCCCGTGGCGCGCGCATCGCCCAGATGCGAGTTGTGCGCCCACACCACCAGCCGCGCCGGTTTGCCCTTGCGCTGGGCCAGATGTTCGCGCAGCGCCTCCAGCGTGTCCGCCATATGCGTGTCGCGCACATTCCACGACGCTTCCCGGCCCAGGAACATGGCGCGGTAATAGGCTTCGGCATTGCGCGCCACGCGCGCGTTCTGGTGCGCGTAAAACAGTTCGTCCGGCACGCCGCCGGCCGGCGCCGCCGCCAACCGCAGCGCCGCCTGCCGGCTCAGCTCATTCAGCTGCTGCAGCAGCTCCTGCGCGCAGTTTTCGCGCAGGCCATAGGCGGCGGCATAGCCATACAGCTGGGGATCGCCGCCCACATGGTCCATGCAGGCATAGCGCTGGCGCGCCCGCTGCGCCGCCGCCGGATCGGCCTGGTCCAGGTAGGCCAGCACCGCCCGCATCGATGCGTGCAGGCTATACAGGTCCAGGCCATAGAAGCCCGCGCGGCGCGCCGGGCTGACGGCATGGGTGTTGTGCACGCGCAGCCAGGTCACCAGTTGCAGCACTTCCTCATTGCGCCACATCCACTGCGGGAAGCGCTTGAAATTGGCTAAGGCCTGTTCGGCATTCAGATCACCGCCGCCATGCTGCACGAAGCGGCTGACGCGCAGCGCGTCCGGCCAATCGGCTTCGACGGCGATGGCGTCGAAACCCTTTTCCACGATCAGGCGGCGGCTGATCTCCGCGCGCAGCCGGTAGAATTCGCGGCTGCCGTGGGTCGCTTCGCCCAGCAGCACCAGCGCGGCGTTGCCGATGCAGTCGAGCAGATAATCGAAATCGTCGCCGTGGACGATGGCCCTGGCTTCGCCGGCCAGCGCGTCAATACAGGCTTGCTCGCTCATGGCTCACCTCCTTGCTGCAAGTTCCAACTGCACGATAGCCCAAGCTGTGAGAAACTGTCGCAGCCTTAAAATCAGGAAAGAAACAGGAAGACGTATGTGGAATGGGGTTCTCTGCGGCCTGCTGGCCGGCGCCATGTGGGGCATGGTCTTTATCGTGCCGGAACTGCTGGCCGCTTTCTCGCCGCTGGAACTGGCCGTGGGCCGCTATGTGGCCTATGGCGTCATCGCGCTCGGCCTGATGGCGCCGCGCCTGTCCGGCCTGCTGCGCCGCCTCGAGCGCAGCGATTGCAGCGCGCTGCTGCGCCATGCGTTGTCCGGCAATATCATCTACTACATGCTGGTCGCGCTGGGCGTCAAGCTGGCCGGCGTGGCGCCGACCTCGCTGATCGTCGGCGTGCTGCCGATCTCCGTCACCCTGATGGGACGCAAGGACCACGGCGCCCTGCCCCTGCGCCAGCTGGCCCTGCCGCTGCTGGTGGCGGCGGCCGGCATTGCCTGCATCAATGTCGATGTGTTCGCGCGCACGCAGAACACGGGCGGCCAGCTCGGCCGCACCATCATCGGCGTGCTGTGCGCCACCGGCGCCCTACTGTGCTGGAGCTGGTACACCCTGGACAACGCGCGCTACCTGAAACGCCACCACCATTTCAGCAGCGCCGAGTGGTCGGCCCTGTATGGCCTGGCAAGCGGCCTGATCGCCTTGCTGATCGGCGCCATCGCTTTCGCCATCTGGCAGCAGGATGTGACGGGCGCAGCCGGGGTGGCCAGCGGCCGCGACTGGACGCTGTTCTGGATCTGCAACAGCCTGCTCGCCCTGGGCGCCTCCGTCATCGGCAACCATTTATGGAATGTGGCCAGCCGCCGCGTGCCGGTCACGCTGTCGGGCCAGCTGATCCTGTTCGAGACCCTGTTTGCCCTGCTGTATGGCTTTATCTACAAGCAGCAATTCCCGCGCCCGCTGGAAATCGCCGCCATCGTGCTGCTGGTCGCGGGCGTGCTGTGGTCGGTCCATGCCCACGCCCAGGAAGAAAAAGCCGTCAGCCCGGCCTGAAAACAGTTCGGCCCGCGCAAGGCGGGCCGAATCCTGAATGGCCGCGCCCAGCCGGGCCGGCTTTCCTGCGGATTACTTGATCAGGAACTGGTTTTTGTCTTTGCCTTCCAGCCACTTTGGTGCGCGGCCGCGGCCGGTCCAGGTCTGGCCGGTGACGTCGTCGCGGTATTTCATCGGCACCGGGGCGCGTGGCTTGACCGGTTTATTGCTGCGGGCAGCTGGACCCAGATCGGCCAGGGTCAGACCATATTCACGCATGAGGCTGGCGATTTTCTCTTTGGCCTGGGTCAGTTCGTTTTTGCGCGCGCTATCGGCCAGATTTTGCAGCTCGGCGATCTTTGCCTGATATTCCTGGTAGGTGGTCATCTCGGTTCCTTTTATGGGTTACGGGGCGAATTTCGTGATCCGGGCTTGCTTTAAACGGCAACAAAAACCCTTGTGTGACAATCGGTGAGAATTCTAAGCGAAATTTACCACAAGTGCGGCAGGATATTCTAGTTATATGTGTAATAAATCCGGCGCCGGAATGCAAGGTGATTTGATTCCACAACACTCTACGATGAATATATGCGACAAAATCGCAGCGGGGCGGCGGAAAAACCCGCCGCCCGCCAGGGAGAATAATTCAGAAATGAAAGGTGCTTAGAAAGCGGCGCGCAGTTGTACAAAGACCATGCGCGAGGCGCCCGGCAGCTTGCCCAGATTGGTATCCGTGGTGCGGGTAAATGTGCGCTTGTTGCCGAGATTATTCACGCCCAGCTGCACTTCATAGCCTTTATAGCCCGGCACCAGCCAGCTGACATTCGCATTCCACAAGCGGTAGCCGGGAATCAGGCCCAGCGCCCCATTCGCGCTTTCGGCCACAGTATTGGCGTCGTCGGCATATTGTTTCGACTGGTGCGTGGTATTCAGGTCAAAGCGCCAGGCGCCGCGTTGGTAGAGCAGGCCCTCGGTATCGGTATGGCGCGAATAGAATGGCACGTCATTGCCGGAATATCCCCCTTGCTTCTGCGTGGCCTTGGTATATGCATACGTGGCATAGGCGCTCAGGCCAGCCAGGGCGCCGCTGCGCTCGAATGCATAGTCGGCGCGGGTTTCAATGCCGCGATGGCTGGTTTTGCCCAGGTTTTTATAGTAAACCGGCGGCGTATTGACATATACAATCTGGTTCGAGAAATTCAGATTGAAGGCGGTGGCCTCCAGTTTCCATTGCTTTCCAGCATAACGCGCGCCCAGCTCGGCCGTTTTCGCGGTTTCCGGTTTCAGGCTGTCGGCCGAATTTTGCAAATTCAGCTGCAAATGCTGGATGCTGCCAAACGAGGTGTTGTAATTGGCAAACAGCGTCAATTCGCGGTTCAACAAATAGGCCAGGTTCAGCGAAGGCAAAGCCTTGGTATTTTTGATCTCTTCATGGAACACGGCCAGGCGATTATCGCGGCCCATTTCAATGTTCTCGTAGCGCAGGCCCGGCGTCACGCGCCATTGGCCGTATGCGATCTGGTCGTCGATATACAGGGAATGGGCATCGGTGGTATTGGCCGAGGAGCGCGCCAGGCTCACCGCGCCATTGCTGATGCGGGTATTGATATTCCTTTCGTCGGCGCGTTCGCGCAAGAAGCGGTAACCGACGGTGACGTCGTTGCGCAGCGCGCCCAGTTCAAAGCGCTGGGTATAGCGCGGCTCGATGCCGAGCACGCGGTAATTGCGCGGCTGATTGCTGACCGAGGTGGCAACGCCGTCGATGCCATTCGCCAGGCTGCTCTGGCGCGCGCTGTCGTTGTAATAGGCGCGGATTTCCAATTCCCGGGTGGCCGACAGGGTATGCAGATAGCCGATATCGACGCTGCTGCGGCGCCCGCTCCAAAAATCGGATTTGCGGTAAGACTTCGCACGGTCGGCATTATATTGCGCCACCGTCAAACCACCGGGAATGCTGGAGCGCGCGCTGTAATACGCCAGCTTGGCGGTCAGCTCGGCGTTCGGACCCAGCGGATAGCTGAATTTCAGCGCCACATCGTCCACCTTGTCGGTGCTGTGCTCGCGGTAGCCCGAGCCGTCGACGCCCGAATACAGCAGGGCCACGCCCAGGCCGCCTTCGGCGCGGCCGCCGATGAAAGCGTTGTACAGGGTGCTGGAATGGCCGCCCTCGAATTTGTTATAGCGCACCGAAGCGTCGCCGACGAAATCGGCGTTCGGGATCGGACGCGTCTTGAAGTTGATGATGCCGCCCACGTTCTGCGGGCCGTAGCGCACCGCGCCGCCGCCGCGCACCACGTCGACCGACTCGATATTGGCCAGCGACACGGGGGCGAAGGACAGCTGGGGCTGGCCATACGGCGCCACCGACAGCGGAATGCCGTCCAGCAGCACGGTGGAGCGCGGCGAATAGCGTCCTTCCAGGCCGCGCACGCCGATATTCAGCGAAATGGCGCTACCGCCACTGGACGAGTTGTCCGTCACCTGCACGCCGGGAATGGCACGCATCACATCGCTGATGCTGGTGGCGCCGGACGCCTGGATGGCGTCGCGCTTGACCACGGTGCGCGCACCGGCGAAATTCTTCACGCTCTGCTGGCCGGAACCGAGCCAGTTGCCCACCACTTGCACGGTTTCCATGGCCGTCTCCTGGCCCTGGGGTGCGTTTTGCGCGGCGGCGCTATGGGAGACGAGAAGCAGGCAGGCGGCGCCAATGGCGCTCAGGCGGAAGGAGGGAACTTTGGACATGGCGACGGTGGCAGCGAATAGCGGCGGAATAAAAAGCAGGCAGTGTAGCAATAATGCGAATAATTCTCAATTGCACATTGCTAGCTGCCCGCGCCCTACCCCGCCGCCGCGCGCCAGCCCGCCTTAAAACTTCATTTCCAGGGTCAGGCGCACCGCGGCGCTGCCCGCCATGACGCTGCTCTGGCGCATGACGCCATGCTGGTCGCTGAAGGTGCTCTCGCTCCGGTAATCCTGGTCCAGGATATTGGACAGCGCCAGGCGCAGCTGCTGCTTGGGGTTGAACTTCCACAGCGCGTACATATCAAGCTCGCGGCGCGCCGTCTGGTACGCGCTCTGGGTCTCGGTGATGCGCACCGGGCCGCCGGCGCGGAAGCTGAAGCTGCCGCCCGTGCTGAAGCTGCCATCCTGGGTCTTGTAATCCATGCCCAGCGTGGCCGACAGCGGCACCTGCTGGTCGAGGCGGTTGTGCGGCCCCGGCACGGCCTTCACGCGCGACCAGTTGCGGCTGACGCTGGCGCGCAGGTCGAGCTGGGGCGCATCCTTCATCACGGCCTTGAGCGGGAACTTCGCTTCCAGCTCCAGGCTATGCACGATGGCGCTGCCATCGTTGACCGGCATCGAGACCCAGCGCTCGCCTTCCAGCACCAGGCCCTGGCGCGTATAGCCATTGATATGGCGCACCGAGGCGGCGGCGCTGAGCAGCGCGCTCTCGGCCCAGTAATGCTCGAAGGAGAGGTCGAGACCGGTCGCCAGTTCGGGCTTCAGGTTCGGATTGCCGTGGTAGTCGGGCGAGGTCTGCTTATTGTCGGTCGAGGTGAAGCGGCGCGGCGACAGCATGGAAGTCGGCGGCGCCTTGTAGGTGCGGGTCAGGGCCAGGCGCAACTGGTCCTGGGTGTTCGGCAGCTTCCACAGGGTTTGCAGCAGCGGGCTGAAGACGCTGGTGCGCGATTTCACCTCGTCGATGCCGCTGCCGCTGACGCTGGTCTGCACGCCTTCCCAGCGCAGGCCCGCATACACCGACCATTGCGGCGTGACATTCCATTCGTCCTGGGCGAAGGCGGCCAGGCGCGTGACTTCGGCGCGGAAGCCTTCATTGCTATTGATCGGGGCCGGCACCGGGATGCTGCTGTCCGCCGGGCGCAGCGGCCGCAGATCGGCGTCGCGCTGCTGGCGCTCGTCGTTGCGGCGGCTGATGCCGCCATCCCAGCCCATGGCCAGGGCGTGGCCGGGAATCAGCGGCGTGGAATACTTGCCGGTGCTGCTGAAGCCATGTTCGCGCGACTCGCGCTCCACGCGGCGCGCCAGCTGCTGCACCGGGCCGTTCGCGCCGAACTGGCTGAGCTTGCTTTCATTCCAGTTGCCGTTATAGCCCAGTTTGGCGTCCAATTTGGCGCCCTCGGCCAGCTTGTGCACCCAGTTCACATCGCTGCGCAGGAACACATTGCGGCCGTCGCCGCTGCTCAGCATGCGCGGCGACAGGCTGCTGCGCCCGATTTTCGCGCTCTCGTCGGCATCGCCGGTGTTGCGGAAACGGTTGCCGCTGATGAAGCTCTGCCAGGTCACGCTGTCGCCATTGGCCAGCGTCCAGTTCAGGCGCGGGCCGAGGTTGAAGCTTTCCGAGCGGCCGATATCGAGCTGGTTGCTGTGCACCTCGCGGATCACGCTGCCGTCGGGCGCGGTGTCGAGCGCGTCCGATGGCGACTGGCGGTGGTAGTTATAGCGGCCCATATTGCCGTTCAGGGAATAGGAGAAATTGCCGTCGCGGTCGGACATGCTCAGATTGAACCAGGGCGAGGAAAAGTCCTCCCCCTTGCCCTGGCTGAACTTGAATTCGCGCGCCGCCGTCTTGACCGCCTTCTTCAGCACGATATTGATGGTGCCGGCAATCGACTGGGTGCTGAATTCGGCGCTGGCCGCGCGCAGGATTTCGATGCGCTCGATGGAGTCCGGCGTCAGCGAATCGATGGAAAAGCCGGCCGGCGCCTTCTCGCCATTCAGCAGGATCTGGGTATAGCCATTGCCCAGGCCGCGCATGCGGATATCGGCCCCGCCGCGCCCGCCGCCACCGACCGTGATGCCGGGCAGGCGTTTCAGCACATCGTTGATCGAGGTGTCGCCATAGCGCAGGATTTCCTCATTGCTCACGATGATCTTGCTGGCCGTATCGTCGCGGCGCGGGTCGTAGGCGGCGGCCGAGGCCTTGATCTCGACCTGCTGGATCTTCTTGCTGTCGGTAGCCCGCGCCGGTGCCTGCTTGGCCTCCTGCTTCGCTTCATCCGCGGCGGATAGCGGCTTCTCCTCGGCATGGGCGTGGCAAGCGGCTAAAATGGCAGCGGACAGCGTAAGGCGGACAGGCAAGCGATGGCGGAGCATGTTGGCTTTTGCAAAATTATTAAAAGAGCGCTATTGTCCATCAAATTTGGCTGAATTTGGTTTAGCTTTAAAGAAATATTTCTTATCGATTTGACGCCTTTGGCGCCGATCACGCCGCTATAATGCGGCATCGTAAAAAAGGAAGACTTGTACCGTGTCCGACCGACTTGCCGTATTGCCGCAATATCTGCTGCCCAAGACCGCCCTCACCAACTTCGCCGGCCGCGTGGCGGGCGCCAAGGGCGGCGCCATGACCACCCGCCTGATCCGCTGGTTCGTGGGCAAATACGATGTGAATATGGCCGAGGCGGCCAATCCGGACATCGCCAGCTACCACAGCTTCAACGATTTCTTCACGCGCGCGCTGAAGCCGGGCGCGCGTCCGCTGGCCGAGGCCGACCTGGTCTGTCCGGTCGATGGCCGCATCAGCCAGTTTGGCGCCATCGAAGACGACCAGATCTTCCAGGCCAAGGGCCACAAGTTCAGCACCACGGCCCTGGTCGGCGGCGACCGCGCGCTGGCGGCCCATTTCCAGCACGGCAGCTTCGCCAACCTCTATCTGAGTCCACGCGACTACCACCGCATCCACATGCCTTGCGACGGCAAGCTGACGCGCATGATCTATGTGCCGGGTGAGCTGTTCTCGGTGAATCCGACCACGGCGCGCGGCATTCCCGGCCTGTTCGCCCGCAACGAGCGCGTGGTGTGCGTATTCGACACCGCGTTCGGCCCCTTCGTTATGACCCTGGTGGGCGCTACCATCGTCGGCAGCATGGCCACCGTCTGGCATGGCGTGGTCAATCCGCCGCGCCAGCCCGATGTGTGCGAATGGACCTATGCCGACCAGAATATCGTGCTGAAAAAAGGCGAGGAACTGGGCCGCTTCCTGCTCGGCTCCACCGTGGTGATGCTGTTCCCGAAAGACACTCTGCATTTCAACGAGCAATGGCAGCCAGCCGGCCCGGTGCGCCTGGGCGAGTGCATGGCAAACCTGAAGTAAGCGCGCTCTTGCGCAATATCAGCGGCCGGCCCCAAGGCTTTCGCCTAAACTGGGAAATACCCCGGAGGCCGGCATGACGATTTCTGATAAAGAGTATTTCGACGCACGCTTTGAAGGCGTAGACGCTAAATTTCAGGCCATTGACGCCAAATTTGACACCCTGCATGCCTATATCGACGCCAAGTTCGATCAGCAAAGAGCGGAATTGCACGCCATGATCGCGCAAACCGTCAAATGGGTGGCGGCCGTCTCGGCGTCGAGCCTGGTGATTTTCATCACAGTGATCGCCTTCCTGTTCAATGTCACCACGCCGAAAGCGGTCATGCCCACCGCAGCAACGCTGCCCGCCCCCACGCCTGTCGTGATCGTGGTGCCGAGCAGCGGCGCCGAGCCACTCAAGGTGCTGCCGCGCTAAGCCGGCCTCAGGTCGGAATCATCTCGCCACGGTAGTGGCACTCCAGCATATCGAGAAATGCCCGGGTCTTGGCCGGCATCAGGCGCCGGCCCGGGAACACCGCCCAGCCCGTCACCGAAGGAAAAGCCCATTCGGGCAGCACCCGCACCAGTTCGCCCGTTTTCACCAAGGCCGAGGCAAAGCGGTCGGTGCAGGTGGCGATGCCCAGGCCGGCGCTGGCCAGCTTGGTCAGCAGTTCGGGCGAATTGCCGGTCATGCGCGTCGGCACATCGCGCTCCCAGCTGGTTTTGCCGCGCAACAGCGTCCAATGCGCCAAGCCGTTGTGGGCGCGCGGCAGACTCAGCAGCGCGTGGCGGAACAGCTCGTCCGGATGCTCGGGCAGGCCGTGTACGGCCGTGTATGAGGGCGCCGCATACAGCCCCCAGGTGCTGAGCACCACCGGCCGCGCCGCCAAGGTCGCGTCATCGGGCAGCGTGCCCATGCGCAGGGCCAGGTCGAAGCCCTCGGCCACCAGGTCCACGCGGCGCGGCGACAGGTCGAACTCCAGCGAAATGCCGGGATAGCGCGCCATGAAGCCCGGCAGCATATCGCTCATATGCACATTGGCAAAGTCGGCCGGCATCGACACCCGCAGCAAGCCGCTGGGCGCCTGCTGGCGGTGCTGCGCCAGCGCGCCGGCCGCCTCGGTCTCCTCCACCACCTTGCGCGCATGCTCCAGCAGGCTGGCGCCGAACTCGGTCAGCACCAGGCGGCGCGTGGTGCGCTGCAGCAGGCGCTCGCCGAGCCGGGCCTCCAGCTGCGACAGGCGGCGCGATACCGTCGACTTCGGCAACTGCACGCGCTGCGCCGCCTCGCTGAAGCTGCCGCACTCGACGATGCGGGCAAACAGCAGCAAGTCACTGGGGTCCAGATCCATACAAAGCTCCGTTTAAAACGATTGTTCCACTGATGGACTAATGTTATCCATTTTACCGGCTTTTTCTTCGATTTTGGAATTGTTAAAGTTCACCCATCGCAGCAAACGCTGCAAAACGAAATCGAAAAGGAGCAACAAATGAACATCCTGCAAATCAACTCCAGCGCCCGCAGCAACGGTTCCGAATCCACCCGCGTGGCCGATGCCATCGTCGCCCGTCTGCGCGCCGGCAACCCGGACGCCAGCCTGAGCCGCCGCGACCTGGCCGCCCAGCCCCACCCCGTGCTGGACGAAACCACGCTGCAGGCCCTGTTCACCCCGGCCGACCAGCGCAACGCCGAGCAAGCCGCCCGCGTCGCCCTGGACGATGCCTTGATCGTCCAGGCGCAAGCGGCCGACGTGATCGTGATCGGCGCCCCGATGTACAACTTCGGCATCACCGTGCAACTGAAAAGCTGGTTCGACGCGATTGCCCGCGCCGGCGTCACCTTCAAATACACGGAAAACGGCCCGGTCGGCCTGCTGAAAGGCAAAAAAGTGTATGTGGCGATTTCGCGCGGCGGCTTCCACAGGGACGGTCCGAGCGACGCCCAGCTGCCGCAGCTGAAAGCTTTCTTCAGCTTCGTCGGTCTCGACGATGTGCAATTCGTCTTCGCCGAAGGCATGGGCATGGGCCCGGATTCGGTGGCCCGCGCCCGCGCCTCGGCCGACGAACAAGTGAACGCAGTTCTGGTGTAATCAAGCAGTCCCGCAAAAGGAGAATGGCATGGAAACCACTATCAACACCGTTGCCAGCGAGCGCGTGCAGCAAGCGCGCAGTGTGGAGCGCATCGTCCACGGCCAGGCCGTGATGGATGGCGCCGGCGTCAAGATCAACCGCGTGCTGACCCAGGCACTGCAGCGCCGCCTCGATCCCTTCCTGATGCTGGACAATTTCGGTTCGGACGAAGCCAACGACTACATCGCCGGCTTCCCGTCCCACCCGCACCGCGGCTTTGAAACCGTGACCTATATGCTGAGCGGGCGCATGCGCCACCGCGACAGTGCCGGCAACGAAGGCCTGCTCAGCAACGGCGGCGTGCAATGGATGACGGCCGGGCGCGGCGTGATCCACTCCGAAATGCCGGAACAGGAAGAAGGCTTGATGGAAGGCTTCCAGCTGTGGCTCAACCTGCCGGCCAAGGACAAGATGCGCGCGCCCTGGTACCAGGACTTCGCCGCCGCCGACATTCCGCAACTGCGCACGCAAGCCGGCGCCACGGTGCGCGTGATCGCCGGCAGCAGCCACGGCGCGGCCGGCGCGGTGCAGCGCGAAGGCACGGAACCGCTGTATCTGGACGTGGAACTGCCGGCTGGCGCCCGCTTCAGCCAACAGATCCCGGCCGGCCACAACGCCTTCCTGTACGTCTACCGCGGCAGCGTGAATATCGGCGGCAAGGCTGTGGCGCGGGGCGCGATGGCCATCTTCGCCAACGCCGCCGAAGCCGACGGCGTAACGGTCGACGCCGGTGAAGAGGCCCGCTTCATCCTGGTCGCCGGCCGCCCGCTGAACGAGCCGATCGCGCAATACGGCCCGTTCGTGATGAACACGCAGGCCGAGATCTTCCAGGCCGTCGCCGACTTCCGCGCCGGCCTGATCGGCGAAGCGGCCCCGCCCAGCCCCGCCGCCGTTTGATTTGCCGCAAACAATGTCCAACCCTGGTGCCAGGCACCGGGGTTGGACATTTGCTGATCTAAATCAAAGAATGTCCGACCCTAGTGCCAGACACCAGGGTGGACATTGTTTGATTTAGCGCAAAGGGGTTGGGGCGGGTGTGTGCGGGCTCGGCTACAATGCGGGGATGCCTATTCCTTTTTCTGACTTGTTCGCGCGCTTGAGCCGGGCGCTGGGGTTTGAGACGGCGGTGAGTTTTCCGCCCGGCCATCCGCATGCGCGCACGCGCTGGAATGGCGCGTATTTCGATATCGCGTCGGATGTGAAACCGGATGAGATCGAGCGCCGCATCTGCGCGGCGATCGCGAATACGCCGCTGGTGTTTGCGCATATCGTGAATCCGACGCCATCCATGCAGCGCGCGCTGTTCGGCGTGATCGAGCAGCGCCTGCGCCATCGCCATGAGCGCGAGGCGGCGCAGTGCGCGGCACTGCTGATCGCGGCTTACCGCAGCCCGGATGTGCCGGAGGCCATGCCCGGCCTGCGCCAGCTGATCGACAGCACCAGCGAGGCCGAGGCGCCGGCCCGCATCCGCGCCGTGCTGGCTTTCCTGAGCGATGTGCAGTCGCCTTTCGACGTCATCGAAATGCCTTAAGGCCGGCGCGCTTCAGGGCTGGTAACTGAGATTGGCGCGGTAGGCCAGCAATTCGCTGCGCTTGCTGTGCACCATGCCCGCCAGCGCCGGCTCGATCTCCGGCAAGTCGGCCGCCGCGCCAAAACTGGGGACGGCGCGCATCAGCATATATTGCGGCGCAGAGCCGCCCAGCTGCAGGCGATACAGGCTATAGCGCGTGCCACTGCCGGCCAGGCGGCTGCGCTGGCGCGTCCAAGCCTGTTCAAACGCACCGCCCTGCCCCGGCAGCACCTGGTAGGTAATCAGAGCCAGATACGGCGAGGTGTCGGGCAATGGCGCGCCAACGCTGGCGCCATCCAGGCGCTGGAAGACGCCGTGGCTGAGGAAATCGGCATGCGGCTCGACGTGCTTTTGATTGTCGGCGCGGTCGGCGGCCGGCTGCACGGCGTTGTCGAAATTGCCGGGGGCATGGCCGAAAGTGCCGTCCATGAAGTAGCCGAGCCGCTCGCCCAGTACGAAGGACCAGCCATGCCAGGTCCAGCTGTCCCCGGCTTGGCGGTGCCATTCCAGATGCTTTTCGTAGCCAGCTTCAAAGGCGCTGTCCTGGCCCGGTTTGGGCTGGATCACCACCATGCGCGCATAAGGACCGGCCGGCGGCGACGCAAGGGCCGCGCCAGCCGGCATGAGAGCCAGGGAGCCGGCCAGCAAGGACCGCCACGAAAAACGATTCAGCTGCATGCCATCTCCACACTGTTGCAGATGGCACAGCATAGCAATAAACGCCGCCGCCGGCAGCTGCTCCTTTTCAGATGCAGGCGCCGTAGCGGCCACTGGCCACCGCCGGCACCTGCTCCAGCCAGCGCTGCTCCGGCTGCGGCGGACGCGGTTGCGGCACCTCAGGCAGCTGGTAGCTGCGGATATGGCGTTCGACGATGGGCAGCTCGCCCACCTCGCTCAGGCGGCTATAGTCGCCCAGCGCCGCTATCGCATCCTGCTCGCCACGGTTTTCGGCATACTGGGCCAGCGCCAGCATGCGCAGGCTGTCGACGCTTTGCAGCACGCCGGCCGGCGTATTGCGCTTGGCTGTCTGCACCGGTCCGCCGGCGATGCCGCGCCCATCCTCGCCGGGCATGCGCGGGGCGCTGCGCGTGAGGGAGCTGGTCTGGCCCACGGCGCGGCTATACCAGGCGGCTGCCTGGGCGAAGTCCTGCGTCACGCCATGGCCGGTTTCATAGCAGTAGGCGAGGCTGATCTGGCCGGCCAGATCGCCCTGCTCCGCCGCGCGCCGGTACCAGTAGACGGCCAGCTCGCGGTCTGCCTCGCTTTGCACATACTCCATCAGCATATCGCCCAGACGCACCTGGGCGCGCGTGAAGCCTTGGGCGGCGGCGCGTTCCAGCCAGTGGCGCGCCTGCTTGCGATCGGCCGCCACGCCCAGGCCGCGCTCATAGGCCACGGACAGGTTTTGCTGGGCCCAGGCATTGCCTTGGGTGGCGGCCTTGCGGTACCACTCGACGGCGATGGCCGGATTCTGTTCCAGGCCTTGTCCGCGCCAGTACATATAGCCCAGATTATTCTGCGCCACGTCATAGCCCTGCAGGGCGGCCAGCAGATACATGCGGGCGGCTTCGTCGAAATCCTTGGGCACGCCATCGCCGCGCTGGTACATCAGGCCCAGGGCGTTCTGCGCCTGGGCGTTGCCATCGTCTGCCGCCGCCTGATACCAGCGCAGGGCTTCCACCTTATCCTTGGGCAGCAGCACGCCGTTGAAGTAGCAGTTGCCCAGCCAGAGCTGGGCTTCGGCGCTGCCGCTTTGCGCCGCCTGGCGATACCAGCGCAGCGCATCGTCGGGATTGGGCGCCACGCCGCGCCCCTGTTCCAGCAGGCGCGCCAGCAACAGCTGTTCGGCGGCGCCGCCCTTTTCGGCCGCGCCGCGCGCCTGCAGGTATTCACGCACCAGTGCCGGATCGGACACCAGATCGGTCGGCGTATGCACGTAGCGGAATTGCAGCCAGGCGGCGACGGGTTTGCCATCCACCGCGGCGGGCTGGAAACGGCAGGCGCGGCCGGCGGCCAGCGCTGCCTGATCGAAGGCGGTCGAGCCGCTCGATTGCAGCAGGCGGGCGGCCAGCAGCTTGCCGTCCACGCCAACTTGGTATGCCAGGGTCGCCGCCGTCTGCATTTCAACGTCGCCCACGAGCTGGGGCCACTCCGGTTTGAAGCAGTGGGCGAAATCGATGATGGCGGGGGTAGCTGCGCTGACGGCAGGAGGTTGCTGGGCAGAGGCGGCAGCCGCCATGACACAGAAAACTGGCAAAAGCGAAAGCTTGTTCTTCATGAGAGTAAGCCTGATAAACAGTCGAGGTAAAACCGTTTTTGCACCATGAACGCCTATGCAATCCTCCACTATAGTCCATAGCAGCTTGGAAAACTTACACGGATTATCACAATGTGTCAGACTTGCCACTCGGCCGCAGGGGCCGGACGCGCCGCGCGGGCGCCGGCTTCGTTGCTGGGCACATAGCGCTCGCGCAATTTCATGAAGGGCGTTTCGACCAGCAGGTAAAGCAGCCAGCCTGCCAACCCGCTGGCAAGCAGCATGATAGCGATGGCGCCCGCCGATTCCGGCCCCATGCCGTGTTTGAGCAGCTCGGGCTTGAGCAGGATGCAGAGCTGCTTGTGCGTGAGGTAGATGGCGTAAGACCAGATGGCGATGGCCGCGGCGCCCGGCACGCGCAGGCGGCATAGCCAGGAGGCCGGGCTCAGGGCCGACAGCAGCAGCAAGGAGAAGCCCAATCCCAGCAACGGATAGCCGGCCACGGTGATGGCCTGGCCATAGTGGTCGTCATGGAATTCGTTCAGCGCCAGCACGGTAATGAGCAGGCCCGCCGCCAGCGTCCAGTTGCCGTATGCCGTGCAGCGCTCCCACAGCGGCCGGTGGAAATTCTTCAGCAGCGCCAGCGCCACGCCCGCCACCAGTTCGTCGAAGCGGCACAGGGTCGAGTAGTAGATACTGGTATAGAAGGCGGCGCTGCCGTCGGGCGGCGGCTGCACCTGCTGCCACAGCCAGCCGCGTATCAGCATGCCCGCCGCGAAGCTGGCGAAAATGGCGATCCAGGCCCAGGCCAGCGAACGGCGCCAGCCGGCGATCAGCAAGGCCAGTGCGGGCAGCAGCATATAGAACTGCTCTTCCACGCAGAGCGACCAGGCATGGGAAAACAGGGTGCCGGGGATCAGCTGGAAATTCAGGGTGAAGCTGAAATACTTCCACCATGGCGCCGGCTGCGCGGCGCCGGCGAAATACGGCCAGAAGGCATACAGGGCCAGCACCACATAGTAATTGGGCAGGGTGCGCAGCAGGCGGCGCGCATAAAAGTTCTTGAGCGAGAAACCGCCCCGGCGCAGGCTGCCGAAAATCTGGTTGCCGATCAGGTAGCCCGACAGCGCGAAGAACAGGTCGACCCCGGCCCAACCTATCTCGCTGAAGAAGCCGAAAGTGGGTTTGTGGCTGACGAAGATCATGTAATGGTTCATGAACACCAGCACGATCGCGAGGGCGCGCAGGGTGTCCAGACCGTGGATGCGGGAGCTTGGCTTCATCCCGGCATTTTACCGGCTGCGCCGGGGAATCCCGCTAGAATAGCTGCCACTTGCATAATCTTGAGGAACCGGCATGACTTCGGCAGACGCGCTGCAATTCAAATCCATCAACTACACCGGCCAGGGGCCGGGGCCACGCCTGATCGTCACCGGCGCCGTGCATGGCAACGAGGTGTGCGGCACCCAGGCCATCCTGCGCGTGCTGCAGGAACTCGACGCAGGCCGCCTGCGCATCCGCAACGGCAGCGTGACCTTTGTCCCCATCGTCAATCCGCTCGCCTATGCCAAGGGCGAACGCGCGGGCGAGCGCAATTTGAACCGCAACCTCTTCCCCAAGGAGCAGCCGCAGGATTTCGAAGACCGCATCGGCAACTGGCTCTGCCCCCTGCTGGCCAGCCACGACGTGCTGCTCGACCTGCACTCCTTCAATGCCGCCAGCCAGCCCTTTGTCATGGTCGGACCGCGCAATAACGAGGGGCCGCTGGAACCGTTCCGCCACGAGGAACAGGAACGCGCGCTGGCGCGCCGCCTCGGCGTCAAGCGCTTTGTCGACGGCTGGCTGCGCACCTACGGCGCCGGCGTGCAGCGCCGCCTGCGCGGCAGCAGCGAGCTGCAAACCGTGCTGCGCTACGGCATGGGCACCACCGAATACATGCGCAGCACCGGCGGCTATGCGCTCACGCTGGAATGCGGCCAGCACGCCGATCCGCAAGCGCCGCAGGTCGCCTATCGCGCCATCCTGAACACGCTCGCCTTCCTCGGCCTGATCGAGGCGGAGGCGCCGCAGCCGGTCGATCCAGCCGTGCTGGAAGCGCTCAGCATGGCCGAGGTGTACGACAAGCTGCACATGGACGACCGCTTCAGCCGCAGCTGGTCCAGCTTCGACCGCGTGGCCCAGGGCGACGAGATCGGCCGCCGCGCCGACGGCACGCCGGTGCTGGCCGAGTACGACGCCATCATCCTCTTCCCCGACAGCGGCGCCGCCGCCAACAGCGAATGGTATTACCTGGCCAAGGTGAACCAAGGCTTTTAAATCGAAAGTATGTGGTTTGTACGCACACAAGCTGGCAGCGGATATTAGGTAAGAATAAAATCTCCTTACAAGGAGACAACATGAAAACGCCGCTGCTCATCTCGTGCGCCGCTGCCGTCCTGGCCGGCCCGCTCCATGCAGCGGCCGAGCCGGAACCGCAATACACCTTGCGCATCCTGGCGCAGGAAAGCGTGCCGCCCAAATGGCTGCCGCGCGAAGGCAGTCTTCCTGCCGGGGTTTGCCCCGACATCCTGGCCGCCATCGAAAAAATCCAGCCGCGCCTGCGCTTCACCGGCATGGAGGAAGCGCGCTCCGTGCCGGTGATCGAACAAGGCCTGGAAAGCGGCGGCGTGGGCGCCGCCTGCGCCCTGCTCGACACGCCGCGCCGGCGCCAGATCGCCAGCGTGGCCGGCAAATCCCTGTACACCGTGCGCCACCGGCTGGCCGCCGCCGCCAGCGACAAGGTCAATATCGAAACGCTGGAAGAGCTGGTGCGGCTGCGGCCCCTGATCAACACGCCGCGCGGCGCCGCCTACTCCGACCAGCTGCGCATTCTCGGCCTCGAAGTCGACGACAGCACCGGCGACAACCTGACCAATCTGCGCAAGATCGCCGCCGGCCATGGCCGTTTCATTTACATGAACGAACTGACACTGGCCTGGCTGATCCGCGAGCACAATCTGCAAAACAAGGTGCGCCTGCTGCCGAATATCCTGAAGGAAGAGCCGATCTACTTCTGGATCAGCAAAAAAGCTGATCCGATGGCCACGCGTCTGGCCGACCAGGCCTTGCACCGTCTGCACAGCAGCGGCGAACTGGCGCGCATCTACCAGCGCTGGTCCAGCCAGCGCCAGCCTTGAAGCTTGCTCCACCTCATTCCGGACAAGACGTGCCTTGATTAAGATGGTAGCGGTCCTCAATCTCACCCGCCTACCCGAAGCGCTCACATGACCATCTGGTATCGATTCTGGGTTTATCTCCTGCCCCTTCCCATGTGGCTAGCGGAGTATTTCATGCGCACCATCATGAAAGATTCGTATGCCAATGACTTCTTCCCCTCCAGTTTGGCCGCTACCGCATTGGGGCTGGTAATACCGGTGTTAGCTCCCAAGCCAGTTCTGGGTTCCGCAAATATCCACCTCCCCACCAAGCTACTGCTAGTCAAGCGCGGGGACGAACCAGTACGGCAAGCCGGGATGGTCTTCCTCTTCCTAGGTACGCCACTATGGCTGTTGACGGTATACCTGAGCATAGGCGGACAGTGGCCCGAGGATTGGCCCGGCTCCCTGTTGGATCAGAAGTTTTGGATAGGGGCTATACTGTATTTGCTAGCCTTTGGCCTTAACGAATGGAAGGTGCATGCGTGATGGAACTGAAATCATTCGCCATTGTTGCCACGCTACCGCTCGTCATGGCCCTGATCAGCTTCGTGATCAAACTGATTATGGACAGGCCCGGAGCTACCGATGTCTACACGCTTTCGGACGAACAGGGCCGCAAAATTGACGTAGTGCTGCCACGGCATACCCCTTCCGAGGAGCGCATTACGATCCTCAACGCAAAAGCGCAAGAACTGCTTCAGAAAAAATTTAGCTGACAGGCGGCTGCGCTCAGCGTTCCGGCCGGCCCAGCGCGCCTTTTGCGGCGGCATTCAGGATGCGGCGGAAGGTGGGGCACTCCAGGTGGCTGGCGGCGCGGCAGGCAGCGGCGTGGCGCAGGCCGTCGCGCATGGCGCTCAGCTTGCGGATGGTGCGCTCCAGCTCATCGGCCTTCGCCAGCAGCAGGGCGCGGTCCATTTGCAGGCTGCCGTCGCCGGCGAACATCTGCCCGATCTCATCCAGCGTAAAGCCGGCGCTGCGCCCAAGGGCGATCAGGGCCAGGCGCTCCAGCACCGAGGGATCGAACAGGCGGCGCAGGCCACGCCGGCCGGCGGCGGCGATCAGACCTTTTTCTTCGTAATAGCGCAGCGCCGACGGCGCCAGGCCGGCGCGCCGCGCCACTTCCGCTATATCCAGTTTTTCCATGCTTGACTTCAAGTGAACTTGAAGTTGCAGAATAGCAGAATCACGCCAAGGAGACTGTCATGACGCAAATTCATCAAGTAAATCAGGACCAGGTGCAGCTGTGGAACGGCCATGCCGGCCACGCCTGGGTCGAAATGCAAAGAGTGCTGGACCAGTTGTTCGCACCCCTGGAGCAGCGGCTGACGGAAGAGGCGGCGGCGCTGCGCCCTGGCACGGTGCTCGACGTGGGCTGCGGCACCGGCGCCGTGACGCTGGCCCTGGCGCGCCGCCTGGGCGGCCAGGCGCAATGCACGGGCGCCGATATTTCCCAGCCCATGATCGAGGCGGCCCAGGCCCGTGCCGCACGCGCGGACACGCCGGCCAGCTTTGTCCTGGCCGATGCCCAGACCCATGATTTCGGCCAGGCCCGTTTCGACTTGATCGTATCGCGCCTGGGCATGATGTTCTTCGACGATCCGGCGCGTGCCTTCGGCAATCTGCGCCAGGCTGCGGCCAAGGGCGCGGCACTGCGCTTTATCGCCTGGCGCGGCCCCGAGGAAAATCCCTTCATGACGGCCGGCGAGCGCGCCGTGGCCCACCTGCTACCGGCCCTGGCGCCGCGCCCGGCGGACAAGCCGGGCCAGTTCGGTCTCGCCAACCGGGAGCGCACGATCGGCCTTCTGCAGCAAAGCGGCTGGCAGGATGTCGAGGTCGCGCCGCTGGATCTGGCCTGCGCCATGCCGGATGCGGACCTGGTGCCGTATCTGAGCATGCTCGGTCCGGTCGGCCCGATCCTGCCCAATGAAAGCGAGGCACGCCGCCGTGAAATCGTCGGCCTGATGCGGGCCGCCTGCGAATCGTATGTGCAGGACGGCGAGCTGCGCATCAACGCGGCCTGCTGGCTGGTCAGCGCCCGCAATCCGGGCGCGTAAAATCCATCCCGCGCTGGCCGCGCCTTCAGTGCGTGGCCAGCAGCTTCAAGCCGGCGATGCCCAGCACGATCAGGGCGATGCAGCCGACGCGGGCCGCGGTAACCGGCTCGTTCAAGACCATGATGCCGAAGATGACGGTGCCGACGGTGCCGATGCCGGTCCATACCGCGTAGGCGGTGCCCAGGGGCAGCTGGCGCAGCGCGAGGCCGAGCAGGCCGACGCTGGCGGCCATGGCGCCCACAGTGAGCACGGTCGGTAGGGGTTTGGTGAATCCGGCGGTATACTTGAGGCCTACTGCCCAAGCGACTTCCAACAAGCCAGCCAGAAAAAGAATGAACCAGGACATGATGTCTCTCCCAAAGTCATGGCAGGGCCGTCCCTGCCTGGCTCCCTTGCTGCGACGGGGTCGTCCCCGCGGGAGAAGAGCCGGCAGTATACCACCTCCGTTCCCGGCATGTTTTGGAATGGCTCCAGCAACCCTTGAAATTATATCGTAGAATGACGATATACGAATCGGAAGTATCCGATACTTATATCGTAAAAACCCGAAATATGGACATCGACGCAATCCACAAAGCCCTGGCCAATCCGGTCCGGCGCCAGATCCTGGCCTGGTTGAAAGAGCCGCAGCAGTACTTTGGCGAGCAGCACCATCCGCTCGACATGGGTGTCTGCGCCGGCCAGATCGACAAGCGCGCAGGCCTGTCGCAATCGACCGTGTCGGCCCACCTGACCACCCTGCAGAACGCGGGATTGGTGACGGTGCAGCGCATCGGGCAGTGGAACTTCTTCAAACGCGACGAGACCACGATTCAGGCTTTTCTCGACCATATGAACAAGGGGCTGTAGCCGGCCCATATACTGCAAGGACAAAACATGAGCACCCTCTTCGAGCCGTTTACCGTAGGCGATCTGACCCTGAACAACCGCATTGTCATGGCGCCGCTGACCCGTTCGCGCGCCGTCGGCGCCGGCCGCGTGCCGAATGCGCTGATGGCCGAGTACTACGCCCAGCGCGCCAGCGCCGGCCTGATTCTGAGCGAGGCCACCGCCGTGACCCCGCAAGGCGTGGGCTATGAAAACACGCCGGGCATCTGGTCCGACGAACAGGTGGAAGGCTGGAAGCCGGTCACCGCGGCGGTGCACGCCAAGGGCGGCAAGATCTTCATGCAGCTATGGCATGTGGGCCGCATTTCCGATCCCAGCCTGCTGGACGGCCAGGCGCCGGTGGGGCCGAGCGCCATCGCGGCCAAGGGCAATGTGAGCCTGCTGCGTCCCGTGCGGCCCTACTCGGTGCCGCGCGCGCTGGAAACGGAGGAAGTGCGCCAGGTCGTCGCCGCCTACCGCAAGGGCGCCGAGAATGCCAAGAAAGCCGGTTTCGACGGCGTGGAAATCCATGGCGCGAATGGCTATCTGCTTGACCAGTTCCTGCAGGACAGCACCAATCTGCGCACCGACATCTACGGCGGCTCGCTGGAGAACCGCGCCCGCCTGATGCTGGAAGTGACGGACGCCTGCATCGAGGTCTTCGGCGCCGGCCGCGTCGGCATGCATCTGGCGCCGCGCCGCGATATTCACGATATGGGCGACTCCGATCCGGCCGCCACCTTCGGCTATGTGGCGCGCGAGCTGGGCCAGCGCAAGATCGCCTTTATCTGCGCGCGCGAAGCGGTGGGCGCGGACAGCCTGGGTCCACTGCTGAAGAAGGAATTCGGCGGCGTGTACATCGCCAATGAGAAATTCGACCGCACCGGCGCCGAGCAGATGATCGCCTCCGGCCACGCCGACGCCGTGGCATGGGGCAAGGACTTCATCGCCAACCCCGATCTGCCGCGCCGCCTGCAACTGAATGCGCCGCTCAATCCCCAGCGCCCGGAACTGTTCTACGCGCCGGTCGCCGAAGGCTATACGGACTACCCTGCCCTGGCCTGATTGCCCAGGCCAGGAGCGCGGTTGCGCCTCAGCGCGGAACCGTGTAGTTCACCGGAATGAACTGGTAGCCTTTGCCGCTGCCGCGCAGATGGCCCAGCGCCGGGAACGGCAGATGGGCCGCGCCGATCAGATAACCCTGTTTGGCGGCGGCGGCAAAGGCGGCCTTGCGTTCGGCCAGCGCGGCTTTGCTGTCGGTGTCGAAGGCGATCACCACGTCCGGCTCGGCGACCTGCACTGCCTGCACGTGCAGCAGATCGCCGATCAGGGCCAGCTTCTGGCCCTTGCTCTCCACCACATACGTCGTATGGCCTGGCGTGTGGCCGAAGCTGGACATCGCTTTCACGCCCGGCACCAGATCGGTATTGCCTTCAAACGGCAGCAGCTTGCCCGCATTCGCATAGGGCCCCAGCACTTTCATCGCGCCGGCGAAGAAGCCTTTGGCCTCGGCCGGCGCTTTCTCCATCTGCACCTTGCTCAGCCAGTAGTCGGCATCGCGCTTGTCCATGCGCACCACGGCATTCGGAAACGCCGGCTGCTCGGCCGCCATCACGCCGCCCACGTGGTCGGGATGCAAGTGGGTGATGTAGATCTCGTCGACCTGCTCCGGCTTGTAGCCGGCCGCTTTCAGATTGTCCAGCATCTTGCCCAGCGTCGGGCCAAACAAGGCGCCCGCGCCGGTGTCGACCAGCACCAGCTTGCTGCCGGTGTTGATCAGGAAGCTGTTGAACGAGGTTTCCAGCGGCGAGTGCAGGAAGGACTTGGCCAGCGTTTTTTCGGTCTTGCCCGGTTTGTCCTTCAACAGCTGGTGCACCGGCAGATCGACGGTGCCGTCGCTCAGCACCGTCACCTCGAAGTCGCCCAGCATCATGCGGTAATAGCCGGGCGCCTGGGTCTTGACCATGGGCGCGGCGGCGAAAGCGGCGCTGGCGGCGAATGCCAGGGCGCCCAGCACGGCGGCGCGGCTGGCGGAGAACTTGAAAGCGGTCATGGTTTCCTTCTTATTGGAGAGTTGCCAGGACCGCTAAGATAGCGCAAAAACCAATACCGCGTTGACTCCCTTTCAGAAATTCATCGGCATGCGTATCGACAGCGAGACATCGGGCGTGTCGCGCGTCAGCCCGGCGCCGACCGAGATGTTCACCGAGCGTTTTTCATTGAAGCGGTAGGTAAAGCCCATCAGCAGCGTGCCAAGCTGGGTGCGCACCGAGCCCGGCACCGCCTGCCCATTTTGCCTGGTGCGCGCCACCGACTGGTGATCGTAGCCCAGGCTGAGCGAAGCCTTTTCGTTCAGCGCCAGGCCAATGCCGAAGTTGGCGCCGATCACCGCACCCGGCGCCACCGTGCCCAGTTCCTCGCTCTCGCCATTGAGGATGCGGCGCGTCACATTCTTGCGCTTGAAGTTGTGCAGATAGCTGACGCTGCCGAAGAAGATGGCCGGATCGGAGGGGAACAGCCAGGTCAGGCTGGGCTGGACGGCATAGAAGCCCGAACCGGTGGGCAGGGTCAGCGGCAGGCCGGTGCCGCTGGCGTTCTGCCCCACGCAGCGCTGGCTGCAATCGGTCACGACTTCGAAAGGATCGCGCCCGGTGCGGCTCTTGATGCGCAAGCCGGCCACATAAAACGGCTTGTCCGCGCCGCCGTCGTTGAGCTGGCGGCGCAGCGCCATTTCCACATCGCCGATGGCGCGGCCGCTGGTTTCAAACACGCGTTCGACCGAGGTGCCGGTGAAGATTTCGCGGCTGACGGTGGAATCGGAACGGTACACATACGGCACGCGCATTTCGATCTCGGTGCGGCTATTGATGCCATAGCGTCCCGTCAGCGCGGCGGTGAAGGTGTTGCGCTTGATCTCGCGCACGTCGACCAGGCCAATCAGGATGGCGGGAATAATCGTATAGCCGACCAGGGCCACGCGGTTGCTGGACGAATAGCCGAACTGCACCGAAGGCTCCAGCACATAATGGCCTTTCGGCGTCAGCACGCCCGGCGCTTCGAAGATGGGCGCCACTTCAGGCGGACGCGAATCGCGCTCCGGCGCCTTGCCCACTGCGCCGCCTTCCTGCGCCACTTCGCGCCGCGCGCCGGGCGCCGCCGCAGCAGTTGCCGGCGCCGGCGCCGGAACGCCCTGGACGGGCGTCTGTGCCGGCCCCGCCTGCCCAGCCGAACCGGCTTGCAGATACGGCCCGCCCGCGCCGCGCCGGCTTTCCAGTTCGGCCGCCGACGCCGCCGGCCGCACGGCTTGCAGCTGCTCCATCTCCGTCTTCAAGGCCTTCAGCAAGGCCCGCTGTTCGGCCAGTTGCTGCTTGACGGCCGCCAGTTCCGCCGCCAGGTCGGTCATGCCGCGTTCTTCTTGCTGGCCTTGGGCCAGGGCACTGCATAACAGGAGCGACAGGCCGGCCGATCCGGCGCGCAGGGTGTGGGCAAGCTGCATGCTTCCTCCTTCCGAAGAGTATGGGACTTAGCGCGGCGTCAGCGCGTCAGCCAGCGCTTGCCGCATGCTGCTTTCCAGATTAATGCCTTTCAGGATTTCCAGGCTATTGACGGCGGTGTTGATGGTGGTCTGGCTGCGGATCAGCTGGTCGTTGGCGCTGTTCTGAATCAGCAGCGCCGAGACGGCGGCCGAGCTCATGGCCGCCGGCGCGATATTGCCGTCGCCGTTCTGCACCAGCTGGAAGGGATTCAAGGCGCTGCGCGCCATCTCCGCTTCGGCGGCGCTCATGCGCGCCACGTCGGCGATATTGAACTGGCTGCTCGACACCACGGCGCCATTGATCGACACCATGCGTTCGATGCCGAGCGAGACCACCAGGCCGCTGCCATTATCGAAGCCGCCGCGCGCCGCATCGAGCGCGCTGTCGGGCAGCGCCACCCAATCGGCATCCAGACCGTCGGCACAGGCCAGCCACGTCACGCCGCACAGCAAGGCGGCGCTCCAGCGAAGAATGCGCATCACTCGCTCCTTAGAATTCGCCTCTTCCCAGCTTGGGCAACGTGATGCGGGCCAGGCCATCACGCTCGATGACGTCGGCCGGCATGGCCTGCGGCGCCACGCGCCAGTCGGCCAACTCGTTGAAGCGCGGCTTGCCCGGCCGGTCGTGGATCACAAACAGCAGATGGTTCTGCCATACGGCTTCGAAAGCGGCACGGCTCATGGCGCGCGTGCCGCCGGCAGGATCGCCCAGCAGCACACGTTCGCCCTGCAGGCCTTTGACCACGACGAAATGATGGTACCCCTTCTCCGCAATCAGCACAATCGCGGGAAAGCCCGCCTTGTGCAGCTTTTCCAGCGACAGTTCGAAACCGTCGGCGATAAAGCCGCGCGCGGCCAGGAAGCGCTTCATGTCCAGCAGGGAGAAGCCTTCGCGCCGGATCTTCTCCTGGTCGCCGTTCTGGAACATCTCCTGGAAGGCTTGCTGTTCGCTGACCGGATAATCGTAGTGGTAGCTTAACAACGTCGCCACGGCCGCCGAGCCGCAACTGAAGTCGAACTGCTGGCGCACGGTGGCGCGGTAACGCAGTTCCTTGATGCTGGTGACTTTGAGGTGGAAAGGTGCGCCGCCGACGCTTTGCACGTCGGCGGCCAAACCCGCTGCCGAAACAGCCAGCAGCAGGATGCTACCCACACAGCGATGGAGCTGCGTTTTCATTTGAGCTGCACATTCACGATGGTGGCGTTCTGGATCAGCACATTGGCGCCGGAATTCTGGATCACCATCGGCAGGCCGGAGGCATTCGCGAACGAGCCTTCGGTGATGGTATTCGATCCGGTCAAGACCTGCACCGCCTTGTTGTTGCTGACCGCTCCGTTCAACTTCATCTCGCTCCAGGGCGCGTCGCTGCCGCCGCGTAGCCGCGACAGCTGCTCTTCCCCGAGCGGCGCGGGCAGGATGCCGCTTTCATCCTGCGCCAACCGCACGCCGCTTCCGCTCAGCGCGGTGGCGGCAAACGCAGCCACCACCGGCAAAACGGGCTTGTCTGCCGGTTCGGCAGGTGCCGGCACTACGGCCGCCGGCTCGGTAAGGGTGCTGGCCGCCTGCCCCGCCTGATGACTCAGGCCAAGCAGGCAAAGCGTCAGGGCCAGTCCTTGCATGGTGTAGATCCGCATCACAGCCTCCGGGGCTTTGTGAGCAAAGCTGTTTCCGCATGCCGGCGGCGCAAGTGGCGCCGCCGGCCCTGGCTTATTTACCCACTTGCAAATTAGCCTGCACGTTCACGCTTTGCTGCACCAGCGAGGAGAAGCCGTTGTTCTGGCTCACCACCATGATGCCGGCAGCCGACTGGCCGACCGTGGTCATGGTATTCGACATATTGAAGTCGCCGGCATTCACGGAGACTGTGCCGCCCGCGCCGCCTGCGCCACCCATGCCGTTGCCTGCGGTCGCAGTGCCGCCCGCCGCCGCACCGCCGGCGCCGCCGGCGCCGCCATTGTTGCCGCCACCGCCAGCACCGCCGGAACCGCCCGTGTTGCCGCCACCGCCGGCGCCGCCGGAACCGCCCGTGTTGCTGCCGCCACCGGCGCCGCCGGAGCCGCCATTGCCCGCCGTGGAGCTGCCATTGGTAGCCGTGCCCGAAGTGGCGCTGCCGCCAGTGGCGTTGCCGCCCGCTGCGCCGCTGCCGCCGCTATTCGAAGCCGAGCCGCTGCTGCCGCCACCGGCACCGGCTCCACCGCCAGCGCCTGCGCCGCCGCTGCTGCTGCCGTTGCCGCCGCCAGCGCCGGCGCCACCCATGCCGGCCGTGGCCGCGGCACCTGCTCCGCCGCTATTGCTGGCCGCCGCACCCGCGCCGCCGGCGCCGGAGGTATTGCTGCCGCCGGCAGCGCCGGCGCCACCGGCATTCGACGCGCTGGAGCCAGCACCGCCGCCGCCACCGGTGCCGCCGCCGGCGCCGGCGCCGCCGCCACCCGATGTGTTGGCGCCCGAGGTGCCCGAGTTGGTGCCGGAGCTGGCAGCGCCACCGGTGGCGCTGCCGCCGGTGGCGGTGACACTCTGAGTCTGGTCGTTGCCGATCAGCGGCGCCGGTGGCTCGCCGCCAGTGCTACCGGTATTCGTGTTCGTGCCGACCGGCGCGCCTACACGCGCATTGCCGCCGCCGCTGCTTTGGCTGGCCGACGCATCGCCGCCAGCGGCGCGTCCGCCATTACCGCCATAGCCGCCGGAACCGCCGGCTCCTGCCGCGCCGCCGTCACCGCCCACAGCACGCCCGGTGCTGCCGCCACGACCGCCGGCAGAACCTTCGGCATAGCCGGAAGCGCCACCGCCGCCACCACGGGCATTACCGGTATAGCCGCCGTCGCCGCCAATGGCGCGGCCGCCGTTACCGCCGTCGCCGCCGCTGCCGCCGCTGCTGCCGCCGGCCCGTCCGCCGTTGCCGCCGCTGCCGCCAGCGCCGCCGGCACCGCCATCGCCAGTGCTGGCATTGCGTGCATTGCCGCCATCGCCGCCGCTGCCGGCCCGCGCGTTGGCGCCGGTGGCGTCGCCGCTGGAAGCGCTGCCGTTGCGCGCATTACCGCCGGCTGCCGCATCGCCGCCGCTGCCGCCACGGGCCAGGGCGCCATCGCCACCGCTGCCGCCGCGCGCAGCCGCACCATCGCCGCCGCTACCGCCACGGGCCGCCGCGCCGTCGCCGCCGCTGCCGGCCCTGGCATTGCCGCCGGTGGCGTCGCCGCCGTAACCGCCCTTGGCGTTGCCGCCGTTGGCATCGCCTTTATTGGTGGCGATATTGCCGATCTGCGAAATGGTGTTGCCGCTGACCGAGCCACTCAGCTTGCTGATTGCGCTGGCCGAGGACTTGTTGAAGGAATTGGTCATGTTCGAGGTGGCCGTGGCGCCGTTATTGGCCGCCGCGGCGGCGTCGGCGGAAGCCCTGGCCGTGCCATCGCTATTGTTGTTGTTCTTGTTGTGGGTGCTGGAATCGGTACTCGAATCGTTATCGTGGTTGGTACTGCTATCCTGAATGATCTTGGCCTTCGCTGCCGCATTGATGCCGTCGCCCGACTGATCGACCGCCGGGTCTGCGGTTTGTGCAAATGCGCCGGTACTGAACAGCAGCGCAATGGCAGTAGCAAGTATGCTTTTTTTCATTTTCCGTGCCTCACCAAAGTTTGGTTGAACGAGTGTCCACCGGGAATGCTCACTCCGGGCAGCCAACTTCTACGCAAGCTTGATGCCAGCCCGGCGTCAAATCGCTAAGTCGCTGAATCGGCGGACTTTTTGCCGCCAGCATGCAAACACGCCACCGGCACGGCGGTCACAGCGTTGTTACAAAAAGGCAGCGGCGCCAGATGGCGCCGCAGAGTTTCCCTGCCGAGCGTCACAGTATCAAGGCTGTGACGCGGCTGTTTCACCGTTCGCGCCGGCGTGATGGCAGGTCGATGCCATGGCGCGCCATCAGGCGGTATAAGGTCATGCGCGAGATGCCCAGTTCACTGGCGACCTGGGTCATGTTCTTGCCCGAGGCCAGCCGCTGTTCCAGCGCCGTGCGCTCGGCGCGGTTGCGCGCGCCGCCCAGCCGTTCGCACGGCGGCGCCGCCTGCGCGGCGCCCGCCGGCATGTCGCTCAATCCCAGATCGGATGCCTGGATCAGCTTCCCCTCGGCCATCACCGACGCGCGCCGCACGCGGTTGACCAGCTCGCGCACATTGCCCGGCCAGCTGTGATGGCGCAGCGCCTCCAAGGCCTTGCTGCTGAAGCCCCGGACCTGGGACGCGCGCTCGCCGGCGAAAGCGCGGAAGTAGTGTTCGGCCAGGGCCGCCACATCGTCGCGCCGCTCGCGCAAGGGCGGCACCTCCAGCGCCAGCACGTTCAACCGGTAGTACAGGTCTTCGCGGAAGGCGCCCCGCTCCACCGCCTGCGACAGCCGGACGTGCGAGGCGGCGATCACGCGCACGTCGACCACCAGCTGGCGCGTGCCGCCCAGGCGGCAGATGGTCTTCTCCTGCAGGAAGCGCAGCAGGTTCGATTGCAGGTCGAGCGGCAGGTCGCCGATTTCATCGAGGAAGAGCGAACCGCCGGCGGCCGACTCGATCAGCCCATGCTTGTCGCGCGCGGCGCCGGTGAAGGCGCCCTTCTCGTAGCCGAACAGTTCGGACTGGATCAGGCTGGCGGGCATGGCGCCGCAATTGACGGGCACGAAGGGCGCGCCGGCGCGCGGCGAGTTCTCGTGCACGGCGCGCGCCACCAGTTCCTTGCCGGTGCCGCTCTCGCCCCAGATCAGCACCGGCGCATCGGCCTGCGCCACCTTGCGGATCTGCAGGCGTAGACTGAGTATGGCGTCGCTATTGCCGGTCAGCGGCATGCTGGCGCCGCCGCAGTCGCTGGCCGTGTGGCCGGCCAGCGCCGCCAGGCCGTGGGCATGGCCCAGGGTATGGTTCAGGCGCGTACCGTCAATGGGCCAGGTATGGAAGTCGAAACAATGATCGTGTATCAGCTGGCGCACCGGCGGCAATTGCAAGGCATGCGGATGGAACAAGGCCACCCATTTCAGCCACCAGTGCTCACACAAGAAGCGGTCAAGCGCTTCAAGCGGACTGCATTCAGCATCAAGCAAGAGCATTCCCACCATGTGCTGGTGCGAGTGCAAGGCATCGCGGGCCTCATTCAGGCCAGCGACTTGATTGATTTCCCAGTCCCCGAGTGCCGCGCTCAACTCCTCTCTTGCGCATCGACCTCCCACGGTCACGCATAAGAGTCGTTTGATTATCATTTTAAGGCTTCATCTTAGAGTTCTTATAAGGGGTGGCGATGAACCTGGGCCACCCTGAGTGGTGTGGCGAATCGGACAAAACACCCAGCTTCTTGGCTGAAAGCTTGCTGGCCCCGCGGCGCAACGGATAGAATGCGTCCGGATTTTCAGCAAGTGAAATGCCGTCTTGTCAATACTGCTTAAACTGCATGGAACAAGATGCGATATGGAGAAAGTTATGAATAACTATAGGCTACAGCCTGAGAAACTGCCAACTTGGAAGCAACGAGTGTCGCTGCGCGTACTCATGTTCTTCGGCTGGCAGTTGCTATTTCGCCCGCTGCCCGGCCCGCGCGGCATCGCCGTGATCTACCCGCACACCTCGAACTGGGACTTTTTCGTGGGTCTGTTCGGCAAGTGGGCGCTCGACCTGCCGTTCCGCTGGCTGGCCAAGGATTCGCTGTTCCGCATCCCTGTCCTGGGCAGCTGGTTCCGCGCCCTGGGCGGCGAGCCGGTGGACCGCAGCGCGCCGAACGGCATGATCAAAAGCCAGGCGGCACGCATGCACGCGGCCGACTGGTATTGGGTCGGCATCACGCCGGAAGGCACGCGCGGCTACCGGCCGCACTGGAAGAGCGGCTTCTACCACCTGGCGCTGGAAGCGAAGGTGCCGCTTTGCCTGGTCTATATGGATTATCCGAACAAGACCTTGAGCCTGGTCGACCATGTGTATCTGACCGGCGACAAGGAGCAGGACATGGCGGCCATCCGCGCCGGCTTTGAAGGCCATCTGGGCCTGCACCCGAAGGACATGGCGCCCATCCTGCTGGGCGAACGGCGCGAGAAACCGCGCAACTGAAGGCGGGCTGCAAAGAAAAAGCGGCGCAGGATTCTGCGCCGCTTTTGCGTTTACTGCACCGGCTTGGGATAAGGGCTCTTGCCGCCATCGGCGATGAAGCTGTCGATGCGCGCCTGCAGCACCGGCAGCGGCACCGATCCCAGATGCAGCACCGTGTCGTGGAAGGCGCGGATATCGAACTGCTTGCCCAGCGCCGCCTCGGCCTTTTTGCGCGCTTCGACGATCGCCATCTCGCCCAGATAGTAGGACAGCGCCTGGCCCGGCCAGGAGATATAGCGGTCCACCTCCGTTTCCACCTCGTGCGACGAGAGGGCCGTGTTCTGCATCAGGTAGTCCTGCGCCTGCTGGCGCGTCCAGCCCTTGGCGTGGATGCCGGTATCGACCACCAGGCGCGAGGCGCGCCAGGCCTGGTAACTGAGCATGCCGAAGACTTCATACGGCGTTTCGTAAATGCCCATCTCCGTGCCCAGGCGTTCCGAATACAGCGCCCAGCCCTCGCCATAAGCCGAAATGTAAGCCTTGCGGAAATCGGGACGGCCGCCCTGCTCCAATGCCAGCGGCATCTGGAAGGCATGGCCGGGCGCCGATTCGTGCAGGGTCAGCGCCGGCAGGCTGTAAAGCGCGCGCGAAGGCAGGTTGTAGGTATTCACCAGATACACGCCGGGACCGCCACGGCCCGAGGTGTAGTAAGGCGCCTGCTCCGGCGGCACCGGGATGATGGCGAAGCGGCGGCGCGGCAGATGGCCGAAATACTGGTCGGCCTTGGCGTCGAATTTCTTGGCGATCCAGGCCGCGCGCATCAGCAACTCGTCCGGCGTCTTGGCGTAGAAGCGCGGATCGCTGCGCAGGAATTGCAGGAAGGCCGGCAGCTCGCCCTTGAAATCGACCTGCTTCATCACTTCGTGCATCTCGGCGCGGATCTTGGCCATTTCCGCCAGGCCGATCTGGTGGATCTGCTCGGCGCTCAGCGCGGTGGTGGTGTATTCGACGATCTTGGACTGGTAATAGGCCGGGCCGTCCGGCAGGCTATGCGCGGCCAGCGCCTCGGTTGCCTGCGGCACGTATTCCTTGCGCATGAAATCCAGCAGCTCGGCGTGGGCCGGCACCACCGCTTCGCGGATGGCTTGCAGGCCGGCGGCGCGCAGGCTGGCCTGCTCCTCGGCCGGAATAATGGCCGGCATGTCCTTGAACGGCTGGTAGAAAGCCACCTCCTCCAGCTTGGCTGCGGTGACGGCGGTGAGCGACGCGTCGCGGCCCTGCAGGGTCACGCGCGGCGGGGTGAAGCCGCGTTTCAGGCCGGCCCGCATATTCGCCATCTCCTCGCGGAAGTAGCGCGGCACGTCGTTCAGCTGGGCCACGTAGTTGCGGTAATCCTCGGCCGTGCGGAAGCTCTTGCGCGCCTCGCCCGCCAGATTCGACCAGAACGAGGAATCGGCATTCAGCGGCTTCTCGTATTCGCGGAAGCGCTGGTTGGCCAGCAAGGCGGCGATCTGGGCGCGGTAGACGGCGTAGTTGATGCGTTCAGCGGCGGACAGCTTGGCGGCGGGGATGGCGTCCAGGCCTTTCAGCACGCCCTCCCAGTACTGCTGGCGCGCCCGCTGGGTGGCGGGATCGACGCGCGGCAGGCGCGGGCTGATGCCGTTGTCGTCGTCCTCTTCGTCTTCCAGCTGCTGGCCCTGGCGCCACTTCCACTCCTGCGTGTAGAGCGCCTTGAAGCGGGCGTCGGCGTTAAGCGGGGCGCTCGCCACGCTGGAAGTGCTGGCGGCCAGCAGGATGCAGGCAAGCGCTGCGCTGAAATCTCTCATACGTCTCCCTTATTGTTTTGCAGATGATCGCAAGCCATGGCCGTGCTGAGGAACACCTTGCCGTTCAACAGATCGAGCAGCTGGCTGTCTCTTAAGCGGTCCATCACCGGACCTTTCACTTCCGCCAGATGCAGGCCAATGCCGCGCCGCTTCAGGCTTTGATTCAACTCCATCAGGCCGAACAAGGCCGTGGTGTCGATCGAGCTCACGGCCGACATCACCAGCACCAGCGCGCGCGCCGTGGGATGCGCGGCCAGCTCCTCTTCCACGCGATAAGTGACCGCCTCCACATTGCCGAAGAAAAGATTGGCGTCGATGCGCAGCACCAGCATGCCGGGCTGGGTCTCGGCCGAATAGCGCTCGATATTGCGGAAATGTTCGCTGCCCGCGATGCGTCCCAGCACCGCGATATGCGGCCGGCTGGCGCGCCAGATCAGGGCCGCCATCGACAGCATCACGCCCACCACCACGCCCGCTTCCACGCCCAGCAGCAGCACCCCGACGCCCGTCACCAGCCAGGCCAGCGCGTCCACGCGGTCGTAGCGCCAGGCGGTGCGCAGGGTATCGAGTTCCAGCATGCCCAGCACCGCGACGATGATGGTGGCGGCCAGCACCGGCAGCGGCAGCAGCGCCAGCCAGCCGGTGGGCGCGATCAGGGCCAGCGCCAGCAGGCCGGCTGTGAGGATGCTGGCCAGCGGCGTATTCGCCCCGGCCGCGAAATTGACGGCCGAACGCGAAATGCTGCCCGTGACCGGGAAGCCGCCCGACAGCATGCTGGCCGCATTCGCCGCGCCCAAGCCAAGCAGCTCCTGGTTGCTCACCAGCTTCTCGTTGCGCTTCAAGGCCAGCGTCTGCGCCGCCGACATACTGATAAGGAAAATGATAAAGCCGATCAGAAGGCCCGGCTTCAGCAGCGTCCCCCAATGCGCGGAGGATGTCGCCAGATTCAATTGCGGCAGCCCGGCCGGCACGCTGCCCGTGGTCGCAATGCCATGCGCGCGCAGATCGAACAGCGCCACCAGCGCAATCGACACGATCACCAGCAGCATGGGCGCCAGCTTGGAGCCCGTATCCGCCATGCTGGCCCGCATGCCGCAGGCGCGCAGCAGCGCCGCCCCCCAGCGCCGCGCCAGCACCAGGAACAGCAGGGAAGCCAGCCCCATGGCGGCGCTAGGTCCGTGAAAATGCGGGAAATCCGCCCCCAGCAGCGGATGCACCTGCCCCATCGCGATGACGATGGCCGAACCCACGGTGAAGCCGCTCATCACCGGCCGCGAGAAGAAATTCGCCAGAAAGCCCAGACGCAGCAAGCCGCACAAAATCAGCACCGCCCCGGCCACCAGCGCCAGCTGCGCCGCCAGCACCGCATACAAGGCCGAACCGGCCGCCGCCAAAGGCGCGATGGCTGCCGCCGTCATCAGCGACACGATTGCCATCGGCCCCACCGACTGCGTCATGCTGCTGCCGAAAAGCGCATACACGACAGGCGGCAGAATGCTCGCATAAATACCCGCCACTGGCGGCAAGCCGGCCACCAGCGCATAAGCCATCCCCTGCGGGATCATCATCATCGCCACCACCAGGCCAGCGCTGACATCCCCCGCCAGCGCGCCGCGCCGATAGCCTCTCACCCAACCCAGCATGCGCAACCACCACCCAAATTAACAAAGCGCAAGCCTACCACGATCCCCGCCATATTTGATATCGATCAAATAATGTCCCACCCTGGTGTCAGGCACCAGGGTGGGACATTTGCTGATTTAGATCAAAGAATGTCCGGTGCTGGTGCCTGGCACCAGGGTGGGACATTGTTTGATTTAGCGCAAAGGCAGGAGGCGGGCTTAGCTGGCCATGGCGAGTTCGACGCAGTTGCGGCCGGCGCGTTTGGCGCGGTGCAGGGCGGCGTCCAGCCTGTCGAGGGCGGATTGGCCGCCTTCTTCCGGCGCGACCTGGGCAACCGCGAGGCTGATGGTGACCGTGTCGCAGCCGGGCAGCTCGGTGCCGGCGATGGTTTCGCGCAGCTTTTCGGCGAGCTTGAGGGCGTCGATGGCGACGGTGTGGGTGGCGAGGATGAGGAATTCTTCGCCGCGCATGCGGGCCAGCACGTCGGAGCTGCGCAGCCGGGTGCGCACGGTTTGCGCGACCACGCGCAGGGCTTGGTCGCCTATCGGATAGCCGTAGATGTCGTTCACCGAGCGGAAGTTGTCGATGTCGAAGGAGATCAACGCCAGCGGCAACCCGTATCGGCGGGCGCGGCGGATTTCCTGGTCGAGCAGGGTCTCGCCCTGGCGCCGGTTGCTGGCGCCGGTCAGGGCGTCGTTGATGGCGATCTGGGTCAGCTTGCCGGCCAGGGCGTCGTTTTGCTGGCGCAGCTCGCTCATGGCGAGGCCGAAGGCGATGAACTGGGCCAGGCTGGCGAAGCAGGCGAATTGTTCGCGCGAGAATTGGATCAGACGGTCGAACATCAGACATACGGAGCCGAGCACCGGGCCTTCCGGTTCGCTGCGCAGCGGCAGGGCCAGCACCATGCGCACGTCGCGGTCGTGCAGGCTGACGGCCAGCTCCGGATCGCCGGCTTTTTCGGGCGCGTCGAGCAGGACCAGTTCTCCGGTGCTGACGGCCAGCAGCGGCGGGAAAACCTGGTTCAGCGGCGATTCCAGCAGGCGGTTGTGGCGCTGCATCAGGCGCGCCAGGTCGAGGTGGTTGCGCGCTTCCTGCGCCACCAGCTGCAGATTGCCATGCTCTTTCATGTGCAGCAGCGCGGTGTGGCGCACGCCGGGGAAGCTGCACAGGGCCAGGCAGATTTGCGCCGCCATCGTGCTGACGTCCTCGGCGCCGGTCAGGGCGCGCTGCAGGCTGCGCTGGATGGTGAGCAGGTCGCGCAGCTCGCGTTCCTTGTCCAGCAGTTGTTGCTGCAGCTGGGCTTGCGGGTCGAGCGGCGGGGTCAGGGTCTGTTCGATGGTCTGCGCCAGCTCCTCGTTGAGGATGGGACAGATGCGGTATTGCAGCGGCCCGCTGGCCATCAGTTCGGGAATCCAGGCGGTATTGGTGTAGGGGCAAAGCAGCAGCACCGGCTCGCCCGCGCGCCCGCGCACCAGCCCTGCGACAGCGGCCAGATCGTGGCTGTTGGCGCTGTCGTAGCCATTCAGATCAACGATCAAGAGATCGATGCGGTGGCGTTCCAGCTGTTCGCGCGCCGCATGCACGCTGTCGGCCAAAGTCAGGCGGTCGAACTGCTCGCCGCAGCAGCTCTGGAAATCGGCCCGCCGCTCGCCGGACGGATTCAGAAACAGGCCAAATCGGGTGGGGCGTCCCGGCGCATCTGCAACCATTTTTGTCTCCCTGCGACTATGTACTTTTTGCTATTGTTCGCTTGCCTTGGTATGGCTTATTAAGTGTGCCACAAAGTTCACGAACAACAATATTATTTGTGTCAACTACATCGGTTTTATGTGCGTGTGCGCACCGTCTGCAACGCTCGGCCTGCCAATACTGGGGTCTTGTGCGAGCAAGGAGTGCACCATGGCCACCAACAAGCAGCCGCCGGCCACGCCAGCCGGCAATCAGCAGCGCGACATCCAGCACCAGCAGGATGCGCGCGACCAGGCCGGGAACGGCCAACAGCAGCAGCGCGGGCCGGTGCAGGCCGGCCATCACGACTTTCCCGCGCCGCCGCTGCCGCAACAGCATCTGGAAAAACCCGGCATCGAGGCCGGGATGTCGCTCAAGCCGCAGTTCCAGGCGCCGGCCTACTGCGGCAGCGGCAAGCTGCATGGCATGACGGCCATCATCACCGGCGGCGATTCCGGCATCGGCCGCGCGGTGGCGGTGCTGTATGCGCGCGAGGGCGCCGACGTGGCCCTGGTCTATCTGGCGGAAGAGCAGGAAGATGCCGAGGCCACGCGCCGCAGCGTGGAGGCGGAAGGCCAGCGCTGCCTGCTGCTGCCGGGCGATGTGCGCGAGATGGCGTTCTGCCGCCAGGCCGTGGACAGCACGCTGCGCGAATTCGGCCGGCTCGATATCCTGGTCAACAACGCGGCGTTCCAGGAGCATGCGGCCAGGCTGGAAGAGCTGTCCGAAGAACGCTTCGACCTGACCATGAAGACCAATATCTATGGCTATTTCCACATGGCCAAGGCCGCCCTGCCCCATCTGAAGCGCGGCAGCGCCATCATCAATACCGGTTCGGTGGTGGGCTTGCGCGGCTCGCGCCATCTGCTCGACTATTCGGCCACCAAGGGCGCGATCCACGCCTTCACCCTGTCGCTCGCCGCCAATCTGATGGAGCAAGGCATCCGCGTGAACGCCGTGGCGCCCGGTCCCGTGTGGACGCCGCTCAATCCGGCCGACCAGACCGAGGAAAAGATCGCGCAGTTCGGCGCGGACACCGATATGCGCCGCCCGGCCCAGCCGGAAGAGCTGTCGCCGGCCTATGTCTTCCTCGCCGCGCCCTGCTGCTCGAGCTATATCAGCGGTATCGTGCTGCCGGTGACGGGCAGCGTGGGCGGGTAAGGCCGTGGCGCGCGCACTGTGGAAAGGGGCCATCAGCTTTGGCCTGGTGCATATCCCGGTCGAGATGCACACGGCCGTGCGCGAGCACGACCTCGATCTGAGCATGCTCGACAAGCGCGATTTTTCCCCGGTCGGCTTCAAGCGCTATAACAAGGGCAATGGCAAGGAAGTCAGTTGGGAGAACATCGTCAAGGGCTACGAATACCAGGACGGCGAGTATGTGGTGCTATCGGAGGAAGACCTGCGCCAGGCCAATGTGAAGGCCACGCAGACCATCGATATCCTGGCCTTCGTCGATTCCGGCGAGGTGCCGCTGATTTACTACGAGACGCCCTACTATCTCGCGCCGGGACGCGGCGGCGACAAGGTGTATGCCCTGCTGCGCGAAACCCTGCGCAAGGCCGGCAGGATCGCCATCGCCACAGTGGTGATCCGCGTGCGCCAGCACCTGTGCGCGCTGGTGGCGGCGGGCGACAGCATCATCATGAATACCTTGCGCTATGCCGAGGAGATCCAGGATGCCGAGGATCTGAAGCTGCCCGCCAGCGGCATGAAGGCGGCCGGCATCAGCGACAAGGAATTGAAAATGGCCCTGTCGCTGGTGGAGGGCATGAGCGAGCCATGGGCGCCCGAGCAGTATCGCGATACCTACAGGGAGGACGTGCTGGCCCTGGTGAAGAAGAAGATCAAGGCCAGGCAGACCAAGACCATCACCATGCCGTCCAAGGAAGACGCCAAAGCGCCTGCCGGCAATGTGATCGATCTGGTGGCCTTGCTCAAGCAGAGCCTGGGGGCGAAAGGCGGCAAGGCCGCCAGCGCAAAGGAGGACGAGGAGGAAGCCGCGCCGCCCCTCAGTCCTCGCCGCTCGCGGCAAAGCGCTCCGCCAGAAAGTCGAGCAAGGCGCGCACGGACGGGATCAGCCCCCGCCGAGAAGGAAAGGCGGCATAAATGATTTCGCGGTTCGGCGCCCATTCGGGCAAGAGCCGCACCAGCCGCCCGGCATCCAGCTCGGCGCGCACCATCATCAAGGGCAGATGCACCACGCCGACGCCCGCCACGGCGAGATGGCGCAAGGTCGTCATATCGGTCGTCACGAATTTCGGGCTATGGCGCTGAACCGCCTGCGCGCCGCCCGGCCCCTGCAGATTCCACACATGGCCATCCATCGGCACGCCGTTGGCCAGGCTGGGCCAGTCCGCCAGGTCGGCCGGCGCGGCGGGCATGCCGAAGCGCTCCACCAGCTGCGGGCCGGCCACCAGGATTTGCGGCGCGTAGGCCAGGGTGCGCATGGTCAGGCCGCTGGTATCGTTGAGCGGCAGCGGACGCACGCGCAAGGCCAGATCCAGGCCTTCGCCGATCACGTCGGCCACGCGGTTCATGCCGTGCAGCTGGATGCTCACGCCCGGATACAGGACCGCGAATTCGGCCAGCATCCGGTCCACCTTCGCATGCAGCAGGCCGATGGGACAGGACAACCTGACCGTGCCGCAAGGCTGGGCGTGGCTCGCTTCGATCAGCGCCTGCGCCGAATCGGCCTCCACCAGCATGGCTTTGCAGCGGCAGTAGTAGGCTTGTCCCAGCTCGGTCACGGCGAAGCTGCGCGTGGAACGCTGCAAGAGCCGCACATTCAGGCGCTCTTCCAGCAGCGCGATGCGCCGGCTCAGTTTCGACTTGGGAATGCCCAATACCCGGCCAGCCGGAGCGAAACCGCCGTTGTCCACCACCTGCACGAAGTAGTACAGGTCATTCAAATCTTGCTGCATGCCGCTTATCGTTCTAACAATGGAACACTGAAACCAAATTTTACTATCTACCGGCGACTTTCTCCCAGCCTTATTCTGTCCTGCATCGGAGCGCAGCCAGGTGGCTGCGCACGTCATACCTGGAGAATAATATGAGCAAACCCTACATCCGCCTGGACAAAAACGACGCCGCCGTCCTGCTGGTCGACCATCAGGCCGGCCTGCTGTCGCTGGTGCGCGACATCGGCCCGGACAAATTCAAGAACAATGTGCTGGCCCTGGCCGATATGGCCAAGTACTTCAAGCTGCCGACGATCCTGACCACCAGCTTCGAAAACGGCCCGAACGGCCCGCTGATGCCGGAACTGAAAGCCATGTTCCCGGAGGCGCCGTATATCGCGCGTCCCGGCAATATCAACGCCTGGGATAACGAAGATTTCGTGAAGGCCGTCAAAGCTACCGGCAAGAAGCAGCTGATCGTCGCCGGCGTGGTGACCGAAGTCTGCGTGGCCTTTCCTGTGCTGTCGGCGCTGGAAGCGGGCTTCGAGGTCTTCGTCATCACCGACGCCTCCGGCACCTTCGACGAGATCACCCGCCAGGCGGCATGGGACCGCATGAGCCGCGCCGGCGCGCAGCTCATGAGCTGGTTCGGCGCGGCCGGCGAACTGCACCGCGACTGGCGCAACGATATCGAAGGCTTGGGCGCCCTGTTCGCGGCCCACATTCCGGACTACCGCAATCTGATGACCAGCTACAGCGCGCAGACGGCTAAGGCTTAAAGCCCAGCGCCTTCATGGCCGGGGCGACGCCGCGCGCGCCCGCGCCATACCCGGACCAGGGCGTGTTGCCCTGGTCCAGCCGCGTGTGGACGTTATGGATGGTCCACTGGTCGGCGCCGCGCAATGCCGCCAGCTCGTCCCAGCCGCAAGGCACGGAAATGCCCAGGCCCGGACGGCTGCGCGCGGACCAGGCGCAAACGGTGGTGGCGCCGCGGCCATTGCGCAGATAGTCGATGAAGATTTTACCGACGCGGTTTTTCGGCCCGCTCTTGATGGCGAAACGGTCGGGCAGCGTCTGCGCCATATGCCCGACGATGGCTTTGCTGAAGGCCTTGATCGTATCCCAGTCGTAATACGGCTTGATCGGCACGACCGCATGCAAACCCTTGCCGCCGCTGGTTTTGAGGAAGGCTTGCAAGCCCAGCTCATCGAGGAAGGCGTGCAGCAGCTGCGCCGCTTCCTGCATCTGCGGCCATTCGACGCCCGCGCCGGGATCGAGGTCGAACACCATGCGGTTGGGCTTTTCATAGTTCCGGCCCAGCGCATTCTGGGTATGGAATTCGACCGCATTCCACTGCGCCGATTCCAGCAACCCTTGCACGGTGGCGACTTCCAGCATCGGCGCATGCTCCGGATCCAGCTCCTGCGGCAGCGATTTGACGCCGGCCAGCTTGCCGCTTTCGGCATGCTTCTGGAAGAACAGCTCCCCACCCACGCCGGCCGGCGCGCGCACCAGGGCCACCGGACGGCCTTTCAGATGTTCCAGCATCAGCGGCGCCACCAGGGCGTAGTAGCGCACCAGGTCGATCTTGCTGCTGCCGCTGGCGGCGTCGATCACGCGCTCGGGATTGCTGATCTTGAGCGATGCGGGCAGCTTGCTATGCACCGGCGCGGATGCGCCGCCCGCCCCTTGCGCGGTCTTCGCCTTGGTCTGCGGCTTGTCTGGCACGATATCCTCCATATGCGCCGGGTGCTCGCGCCGGATGGCGCTGGCCTTCTTATCGCTGCGCAGCCCCTGGAATACGGCGTGCCGCACCGATCCGCTGCGCGTCCATTCGCCAAAGCTGACCTCGGCCACCAGCGTGGGCTTGACCCAATGCGCTTTCTTTTCGATGCTGCGGCTGGCGGCGAAGGGACTGCCGGCTGCGTGCAGCTTTTTCAGCCTGGCCGTCAATTCGCGCAGCGAGCTTTCGTTGAAGCCGCTGCCCACATTGCCGGCATAATGCAGCTTGCCTTCCTCATCGAAATAGCCGAGCAGCAGCGAACCGATGCCGGTGCGCGCGCCGCGCGGATCGGTATAGCCGCCGATCACGAACTCCTGGCGCTGCCCGCATTTGAGCTTGATCCAGTCGGCCGAACGGCGCGATACATAGGGCGCGTCGCGCCGCTTGCCGATCACGCCTTCCAGACGCAGCCTGCAGGCCGCGTTCACAATATCGTCGGCTTTCGCATCGAGTATGGCGCTCAGGCGCACCTTGTCCGACCGGCATTTTTCCAGCACGGTTTGCAGCAGCTCGCGGCGCTGTTCAAATGGCAGATGGCGCAGGTCGTAGTCATTCAGATACGGGACGTCGAACAGGAAGTAGGCGATATTTTCCACGCGCTCGCCATCGAAAGCCTGCTGCAACAGGCCGAAATCGGGCAAACCGTTTTCGTTATGGACGACGATTTCACCGTCATACCAGCCCGCCGGCAATTTCATCGATGCCAGCTCCGCGCGCAATGGCTCCAGCTTATGCGTCCAGTCATTGCCGTTGCGGGTCATCAGCCGGATCTTGCGGCCGTCGACGCGGGCCAGCAGACGGTAGCCGTCATACTTGACTTCGAACAGCCACTGTTCCGGCTCGGCGGGTAGCGTATCCACCAGCGTCGCCAGTTCCGGACTAAGCTCGGCGGGCAGCGTGGCGGCGCGGGGTGCCGCCTTCTCCTCGGCGGGGGCCGGCATGTCCAGGTCTTTGACGCTGTCCGGCATCTCATCGACCACGTTGAATTCCGCGGCCGGCCGCGCATACTCGTCGTTTTCCTTGATGAGCAGCCAGGGTTCCTGTTTCTCGCCGCGCCCCTTCATGCGCACCAGCACCCAGCGTCCATGCAGCTTATGGCCGCGCAGCTCGAACTTCAGATTGCCCTGGCGGTAGCCCTGCCGCGGGTCGCCAAGCGGATGCCAGCTGCCCTTGTCCCAGATAATGACCTTGCCCGCGCCATATTGTTTGGGCGGGATGGTGCCTTCGAAATCGTTGTAGGAAAGCGGATGGTCTTCCACATGCACGGCCATGCGCTTGTCGTGCGTGTCGTAGCTGGGGCCTTTGGGGACGGCCCAGCTTTTCATGACGCCGTCCAGTTCCAGGCGGAAGTCGTAATGCAGGCGGCTGGCCCAATGCTTCTGGATGACGAAGCTCAGCGCCTCCCGCTGCACGCCGCCTTCGGCCGGTTCCGGCGTGATGGAGAAATCGCGCTTGGCTTTATAAGTCTTGAGGGCATCCTTCATGCAGGCACTGTAGCGGCGCCGCGCGCGCGGCACGGTACGCCAGCTAACACAGCGCCAGCTTGCAGCGGACAAATGTAAGCAGATTGGAGGACTTGTAAGCGCTTGTAAAAGCCGTCAACTGGCTCAGCCAGGGCCGCGTTTTCAGCTCAAGGGCACACACTGGTGCACCGGATAGATAAACCCCAACATGGAGCTTCAAATGAAAAAAGTCATCGCAACCCTGATCGCCGGTCTGTTCGCTTCCGCTGCTTTCGCACAAGCTCCGGCACCTGCCGCTTCCTCCCCGGCCGCACCTGCCGCCAAGGCTGAAGTCAAGGCCGAACCGAAAGCCGAAGGCCACGTCAAGCACGCCAAGGCGCACAAAGCCGAGAAAGGCGAGAAAGCCGCCGCCGAATCGAAGGACGTGAAAACCGAGGTGAAAGCCGACGCCAAGGAACAGAAAACGGAAGTGAAAGCCGATGCGAAAGTGGCCAAAACCGAAGCCAAAGCCGATGCCAAGGTAGCGAAGACCGAGACCAAGGCCGATGCCAAGGCCGCCAAGGCCGAGCACAAGCCTGCCGCCGCTCCCGCCAAATAATTCCGCCCCGCTTCTGTCCTGAAAGCCCGCGCTGCGGCGCGGGCTTTTCCACAACATCCACCGCGCCGCGAACGCGTTGCGTATCAAGCGAAAATAATGGCCCTGGCTGTCAACCGCCGCGCGAGCGGCTGCGTTTTTTAAGCCGTGAGACACAACAGTGCATCACTAACATAACCTTATATAGGACTACGCCATGAAGAAAGCTATCGCAATCCTGATCGCATCCCTGTTCGCTACCGCCGCTTTCGCACAGGCTCCTGCTCCAGCAGCCGCCACGGCTCCTGAAGCGCAAGCTGCCGCAGCTCCTCACGCAGCCAAGCACACCAAGGCTAAACACCACAAGCATGCCAAGAAAAGCAAGGCCAAAGCAGCCAAATAATCAATAATAAAAATACGCTTGTGAAAACAAAAAAACCCGCGAAGCACTTCGCGGGTTTTTGCTTATTCGGACTTGCTTACCTGAGCGGCTTGTAGATGCCGCTGGCGAAGTATAGATCCCCGACCCTTTCCACATAAGTACTCTTCGGTTCGATCTTGCCGCTCACAGTGTTCGGCCAGCGGTAATCGACCCAGCCCTTGCCGTCCTTGCTGTTGGCGACATCGCGGAATTTCTGCATGAAGCCCACGCCATCGACATCGCGCAAATCGTAAAGCCGCTTGCCGACCAGCTTCGCATTGCCACCGTGCGCAATCACCGGTCCTTCGTCGAGCGGCATGATGAAGACGTACAAGTCCTTCTCGCGCAACAGCGGCGTGCGCAAATTGACTTCGGCGGCGACCTTGTCGCGCCCATGCTGCTTGTAGTACGCGATGGCTTTTTTCACCAGGGCCACCGCCTCGTCGGCCGTGCCGCGTTCATGGTCCTGCGCGCCGGCCAACATCGTGACGCCGGCAAGCACCATGGTCAGCATCCAAGGCATTAATCTTTTCATACGCTCTCTCCTGCCAGACCATCCTAGCCCGGCACGGGCTGAATGCGCAAGGGGGATGGAAACTACTGTTTCGCATAAGCAACACATACCGTGATGACTGGAACGGCCGCACCATCGATAAAAAACGGCGGCCTGGGGAGGCCGCCGTAAAGGGCAAATCAATTCCGGTAAGCGGCGGCCCGGAAGCCGCCGCCTTCATCTACTTCAGCTGCTTACCTCAGTTGCTCGCCTGCGCATTGCTGGCCGACGGGTCCCAGCCGCCGCCCAGGGCGCGCACCAGGGCCACCGTGGTGACGGCGCGGTTGCCGCGCAACTGCACGGCGCTGCGCTCGACGGCCGCCAGATTGCGCTGCGCGTCCAGCAGGTCCAGATAGCTGGAGCGGCCGGCGTCGTACAGCTTCTGCGCCAGGTCGGCGGAACGGCGCGCCGAGACCACCGCCTCATCCAGCTGCGCGGTCTGGCCGGACAGGATGCGCAGGCCGGCCAGATTATCTTCCACCTCGGCGAAGGCGGTCAGCACGCTCTGGCGGTAGCTGGCGACCGATTCTTCCAGCGCCGCTTCGCTGCGCACCACGTTGTTGCGGTTGCGGCCACCGTCGATCAGCGGCATGGACATCAGCGCGCCCAGAACCCAGGAACGGGTGCTCCACTTGAACACGTCGGAGAAGTGGTCCGCCACGCCGCCGCCATTGGCGCTGATATTCAGCGCCGGGAACATGGCGCTGCGCGCCACGCCGATGCGGGCGTTGGCCGCCTCCATCGCGCGCTGGGCCGCGACGATGTCGGGGCGGCGCTCCAGCAGTGAGGACGGCAGGCCAGCCGGGATGGCCGGCAGCCTGACCGAATCTTGCAGCGGGTTGACGCTGGCCGAATACGCAGCCGCCGGCTTGCCCAGCAGGACCGCCAGGGCATGCTCGGTGGTCACGCGCTGGCGTTGCAGGCCGATCGCTTCGGCGCGCGTTGTGGCCAGTTCGGTCTTGGCGCGCGACAGGTCGAACTCGCCGATATCGCCCAGGTCGAAGCGGCGCTGGTTCACCTTCACGCTCTCTTCGCGCAGACGCACGGTCTGTTCCACCGTCGCCAGCTCGGCGTCGGTGGCGCGTAGACGGAAATAGGTCTGCGCCACGTCGGCTTGCAGCGCCAGCAGCACGGAGCGGTAGTTCGCTTCCACGCCGGCGGCATCGTTGCGCGCCGCCGACACATTGGCGGACACGCGGCCGAACAGATCAACCTCGTAGCTGGCGGTCAGCTTGGCCGAATAGCTGGTTTGCAGCGGCATATCGCTTCCTTGCGGACGCCCCGCTTCCAGCGCCGATGGACGGCTGCGCTGCGCGCCCACATTCACGCCCACTTGCGGAATGCGTTCGGCTTCGGCCACGCCGGCGATGGCGCGCGCCTGCTTGACGCGGGCGGCCGCCACGGCCAGGTTGGCGTTGGCCTTGGTGGCTTCGGCGATCAGCTCATTCAGGGCCGTATCGTTGAAAGCCAGCCACCATTCGCCGCGCGCCTGCTGTTCGGCGGGTTGCGCCTGCTTCCAGCGCGTGCCGTCGGCCGCGGTTTTCACTTCGCTGGCCGCCGGAGTCTGCGACTCCTTGAAGGCGGTTGGCGTGTCGATCTGCGGCTGCTTGAACTCAGGCGTCGCGCAAGCCGACAGCAGCAGCGCGGCCATCAGCGGCGCCACGCCTTTTGCAATCATGTGCAATTTCATTAGTGAGTTCCTTCCAGTTTGACGGCGGCGGTTTCGGCCGCCGGCGATTTTTTCTCCAGGCGCTTGGCCAGGGTACGCAGCAGGACATAGAACACTGGCGTCAGGAACAGACCGAAGAAGGTCACGCCCAGCATGCCGGCGAACACCGCCACACCCATCGCGTGGCGCATTTCGGCGCCGGCGCCGACCGAGAACACCAGCGGCACCACGCCCATGATGAAGGCGATCGACGTCATCAGAATCGGACGCAGACGCAGACGGCAGGCTTCCAGTGCGGCTTGCACCACGGTGCGGCCATGCTCTTCCAGCTCGCGGGCGAATTCCACGATCAGAATCGCATTCTTCGACGCCAGGCCCACCAGCACGAACAGCGCGATCTGGGTGAACACATTATTGTCGCCACCGGTCAGCTTGACGCCCACCAGGGCGCACAGGATGGACATCGGCACGATCAGGATCACCGCCAGCGGCAGGGTCCAGCTCTCGTACTGCGCGGCCAGCACCAGGAACACCAGCAGCACGCACAGCGGGAACACATACTTCATCGTGTTGCCGGACAGGATGTCCTGGTAGGTCAGCTCGGTCCATTCGTAAGAGATGCCTTTCGGCAGGGTCTCTTTGGCGATCTGCTCCAGCACGGCCTGGGCCTGGCCGGATGACATGCCTAGACCTGGCGCGCCGTTCATATCGGCCGCGACGTAGTTGTTATAGCGCTGCACGCGATCCGGGCCATAGCTGTCCTTGACGCGCATCAGCGAGGACAGGGGAATCATCTCGCCCTTGTCGTTGCGCACCTTCAGCAGCGCGATCTGGTCGGCCTGGGAGCGGTAAGGCGCATCAGCCTGCACGCGCACCTGGTAGGTACGGCCAAACTGGTTGAAATCGTTGACGTACATCGAACCCAGGTTGATCTGCAAGGTCTGGTAGATGGTCGCCAGCGGCACGCCCAGCTGCTTGGCCTTGGCGCGGTCCACATCGGCGAACAGCTGCGGCACATTGATCTGGAAGCTGGAGAACACGCCTTGCAGGCGCGGATCCTGCCAACCCTTCATCTGCATCGCCTGCACCGCTTTATACAGCTCGTCGAAGCCCAGGTTGTCGCGGTCCTCGATCATCATCTTGAAGCCGCCGATGGTGCCCAGGCCACTGACTGGCGGCGGCGGGAATACCATCACGAAGGCATCCTGCACGGCGCCCATGCGCTTGTTGATCTCGGCCGCGATGGCATCGCCCGACTCGCTCTTCGACTTGCGCTGATCGAATGGTTTCAGCGTGACGAAAACGATGCCGGCGTTCGGCGCATTGGTGAAGCCGTTGATCGACAGGCCAGGGAAGGCCACCGATGCTTCCACGCCCGGGATATCCTTGGCGAGGTCGGACATCTTGCGGATCACAGCCTCGGTGCGTTCCAGCGAGGCCGCGTCAGGCAGCTGGGCGAAGCCCACCAGGTACTGCTTGTCCTGCGCTGGCACGAAGCCGGCCGGCACCACCTTGAACATGAAGGCTGCCGCGATGGCAAGCACCAGGTACACCAGCACCGACGCCGATTTGCGCTTCAGCACGCCCTGCACGCCGGTTTCGTAGCTGTGCGAAGAACGGTTGAAGAAGCGGTTGAACCAGGCGAAGAAGCGGCCGAAGATCTTGTTCATGAAGCGGGTCAGCGCATCCGGCGGCGCGCCGTGCGCTTTCAGCAGCGTTGCCGACAGGGCCGGCGCCAGCGTCAGGGAGCTGAAGGCCGAGATCACAGTCGAAATGGCGATGGTCAGCGCGAACTGGCGGTAGAACTGGCCGGACAGGCCGGACACGAAGGCGATCGGCACGAACACGGCGCACAGCACCAGGGCGATGGCGATAATCGGACCACTCACCTCTTTCATGGCCTGGATCGTCGCATCGCGCGGCGACAGGCCGTTTTCGATATTGCGTTCCACGTTCTCCACCACCACGATGGCATCGTCGACCACGATACCGATGGCCAGCACCAGGCCGAACAGCGACAGCGTGTTGATCGAGAAACCGCAGGCTATCATCACCGCGAAAGTACCGACGATGGACACCGGCACGGCCAGCAGCGGAATCACCGATGCGCGCCAGGTCTGCAGGAAGATGATCACCACGATCACCACCAGGGCGATGGCTTCGAGCAGGGTGTGGATCACGGCCTTGATCGATTCGCGCACGAACTGGGTGGGGTCGTACACGATGTCGAATTTCACGCCTTCAGGGAAGTCCTTGGACAGTTCCTGCATTTTGGCGCGCACGTCGGCCGACAGCTGCAGCGCGTTGGCGTTCGGTGCTTCAAAGATGCCGATTGCCACGGCTGATTTGTTGTTCAGCAGTGAGCGCAGGGCGTAATTGTTGGAGCCCAGCTCGATGCGGGCTACATCCTTCAGGCGCGTCAGCGCGCCGTCGGCATTGGTCTTGACGATGATCTCGCCGAATTCCTCGACGGAGCTGAGACGGCCCTGGGTGTTCACGGTCAGCTGGAACTCGCTGCCCTTGGCGGGCGCCTGGCCCACGACACCGGCGGCCACCTGCACGTTCTGCTCGCGGATGGCGTTGACCACATCGCCCGCGGTCATGCCGCGGCCGGCCACTTTCTGCGGGTCGAGCCAGATACGCATGGCGTAGTCGCCCGAACCGAAGAAGTTGACCTCGCCCATGCCCTGGATACGGGCCAGCTGGTCCTTCACATTCAGCACGCCGTAGTTGCGCAGGTACAGGTCGTCGTAACGGCCGTCCGGCGACACCAGGTGGACCACCATGGTCAGGTTGGGCGAGCTTTTCACGGTGGTCACACCGATCTGGCGCACCTCTTCCGGCAGGCGCGGCAGCGCGCGCTGCACGCGGTTCTGCACCGCGGTTTCAGCCTGCTCCACATTGGTGCCGATCTTGAACGTCACGGTCAGCATCAGCGCGCCGTCCGAGGTGTTCTGCGAGGTCATATACAGCATGTGCTCGACGCCGTTGATCTGCTCTTCCAGCGGCGCGGCCACGGTTTCGGCGATCACCTTGGGGTTGGCGCCGGGATACTGAGCGCGCACCACCACCGAAGGCGGCACCACGTCAGGGTATTCGGAGATGGGCAGCTTGAAGATCGAGATCAGCCCGGCCACGAATATGATGATGGAAAGGACAGCCGCGAAAATCGGCTTGTCCACGAAGAAGCGGGAAAAATTCATCTTTATTATTCCTTGGAAGTGCCGGACTTGGCGTCAGCGGCGGCTACTTTGGCGTCTTTCTTTTTGTCTTCCGGTTTGGCGGCCGGGGCCAGCGGGTCGTAGTCCATCGACACGATCTGCGGCGTGACCGGCGCGCCAGGGCGCACGCGCTGCAGGCCGTTGACGACGATCTTCTCGCCGGCTTTCAAGCCTTCGCGCACGATGCGGAAACCTTCGATGGTCGGACCCAGCTTCACAGCGCGGTACTCGGCCTTGTTGTCGGCGCCGACCACGTAGACGAATTTGCGGTTCTGGTCCGTGCCCACGGCGCGGTCGTTGATCAGCAGCGCTTCGTTCTGCGCCTTGCCGCTGCTCAGCTGCACGCGGGCGTACAGGCCGGGCACCAGCACATGGTCTGCGTTGGCGAAGGTGGCGCGCATGCGCACGCTGCCGGTCTGGGTGTCGAGCTGGTTGTCCACGAATTCCAGCTTGCCGTCATGCGGGAAGCCGGTTTCGTTGGCCAGGCCCACTTTCACCGTCACGGCCTCGCCCTTCTGCACCTGGCTGCCCACGCGCAGGAAGGTGTCTTCGTCGCCGTCGAAGCTGGCGTAGATGCGGTCGGTGGACACCACGGAGGTCAGCACGGCCGAGGCGTCGACCAGATTGCCCAGGGTGATTTCCGCTTTCGAGACGCGGCCATTGATCGGCGCCACCACCTGGGTGTAGGTCAGGTTCAGCTTCGCGGCTTCATAGGCAGCCTGCGCGGCGCGGGCATTGGCGTCCAGTTCCTTCTGGCTGGAGGCGCGTTCGTCGAATTCGCGCTGGGCGATGGCTTTATCGGCCAGCAGCTTTTCGGCGCGGTTCAGTTCCAGGCGGGCCAGGTCGGCACGGGCGCGCGCCGAGTGGGCCGCCGCTTCGGCGCGGTTGGCTTCCGCCGCGTAAGGGCGCGGATCGATCACGAACAGCACATCGCCTTTTTTCACTTCGCTGCCCGGCTTGAAGTTGACGGCGGTGATAAAGCCGCTCACGCGGGAACGGATCTCGACGCGCTCGATCGCTTCCAGGCGGCCGGAGAATTCCTGGGTTTCGGACACGGTTTTTTGGACCACGGCCGCCGCCGAAATCGGCGGACCGCCGGCGGCAGGGGCTTCCGCGGTTTTACCGGTGGCGTCTTCGCAGCCGGCCAGGGTGGCTGCCGCCAGACCTGCCACTGCCAGGGCGGCGACCAGCGGTCGCGCCAAAGCCGTCAATTGATTCTTGCTTTTCATGGTTTACCCCTTTTGGTATGAAAATTATGGTGACGCAGGCACATCCCAGCCCGCATCGCAAAACTGAAGGAAAATACTCGCCCAGCCGTGTCGGTTGACACAGTTTTTCTTGTGAAACTAATGGAAATGAGTCGTTTACAAATATACTGCGGCCAGCATAATATGTAAACTATTTTGTTTATTTAAACCATTATGCGGATGGGGTTTCCATCCCATCCAGGCTCGCCATAAAACCGGCGATTTCGCTGAGTGCAAACACCTTGCATGCACATTCGTTACGGGCGCCCGGTTCTTCCAGGCGGGAGGGGGGCAAGCGTCGCACGGTGGTCTTGATACCGCAGGAAATCAGCTTGGCGCCATATTGTTCGGCCTCATCCCGCAAGGGATCGTCTTCCGCCGACAGGATCAGGGCCGGCGGCAGATTCTTCAGGCGGCTCGATTGCAGCGGCGAAGCGTAAGGGTGGGTGCGGTCGGCCGCATTCGGCAGATAGCCGCGGTACGCCGCGGCGCAGGTATCGACCACGGACGCCTTGTCCGGACAGGTCGGCATCTCGCGCATGGAGCAAGTGGTCAGGCCCGGGTCGAGCATGGGCATGATCAGGATCTGGCCCGCCAGTGCCGGGCCGCCCCGGTCGCGCGCCATCAGGGCGCACACGGCGGCCAGATTGGCCCCTGCTTCGATGCCGGCCGCCAGCAGCTTCTTGCCGCTCCAGTTCAGCTTTGTCTTGTTCTTCTTCGCCCATTGCAGCACGGCGTGGGCGTCTTCCACGGCGGCCGGGAAAGGACTCACGGTCGCCAGCGTATAGTTCGAGGCCAGCACTACATGGCCGGGATTGCAGCTGACCAGCGCGCGCAGGAAGCCGTCGGCCTCCTCCAGATCGCCGCCGACGAAACCGCCGGCATGGAAGAACACGACCAGGGTGTCGCGCCGGGGACCGGGCGCGCCCGCCGCATACAGGCGGGCGGCCAAGGGGCCATGGGCGCCGCCGACTTCCAGGTCGCGGGTCTTGACGTTCAATTCTTCCACTGGCTGCTGCACGATCGCGTTCATTGCTGGACTGGCTCCACATCGGCCGCCGACAAGGTCTGCAGCGCCGCGTCGTCGGCGCAGGCCAGCAGCGCATGATTCAGGGCGTCGAAGCCGCGCGCCTCGATGCGGGCGGCGTGCGAGTACTGATCGGTGTACACCATGCCCGCCAGCGCTGCGGAGCTGAGCACCAGCGCGATCGTTGCCATGATTCCGTTCAGAGTTCTCATCATCACCTCCCGTTTTTGCTTCAATAAATTCAATAATCTTTGTGCGATGCGTCAACTATAGACTTGATCTACAATCTGATAAATATTGCAAAGACGAATTGATTGTTCAGATTTTTGAACAATGGAGCGAAAGATGAATAAACTTCAAGCCATGGAAGTTTTTGTCCAGGTGGTCGACGCGGGCGGCTTCACCAGAGCGGCGGAAAACATGCAGATTCCGAAGGCGACGGTGTCCACTTTGATCCAGGGACTGGAAACGGCCCTCTCGGTCAAGCTGCTGCACCGCACCACGCGCCAGATTTCGGTCACGGCCGACGGCGCCGCCTATTACGAGCGCTGCCTGCGCATCCTGTCCGACGTGCGCGAGGCCGAGGAATCGCTGTCGCGCACCCGGCTCAGTCCCAGCGGACGGCTGCGCGTCGACGCGCCCACGGGTCTGGCCAGCGAAGTGCTGATGCCCGCCCTGCCCGCCTTTTTCGACCGCTACCCCGACATCGTGCTGGAACTGGGCTGCAGCGACCGCCCGGTCGACCTGATCGAGGAAGGCGTGGACTGCGCGGTGCGCGGCGGCGCGCTGGACGACTCCACCCTGATCGCGCGCCGCATCGGCGTGATCAACTTCGTCACCTGCGCCGCCCCGGCCTACCTGGCGCGCTTCGGCACGCCCCAGCATCCGCGCGAGCTGGAACGCCACCGCTGCGTGAATTATTTTTCATCCAAGACCGGCAAGACCTTCGACTGGAACTTCTCGCGCGACGGCGAACGCGTTCAGCTGCCGATGCCCGGCCTGATCGCGCTCAACGATTCCAACGCCTATGTGCAGGCCGGCCTGGCGGGCCTGGGCGTGGTGCAGATGACCGATTTCGCCCTGCTGCCGCTGATACGCGACGGCCGCATGGTGCCCATCCTGGACGAGTGGGCCACCGACCCGCTGCCGATCCATGTGGTATATCCGCAAAACCGCCATCTGTCCGCCAAGGTGCGAGTCTTTGTAGAATGGGTGTCGGATCTGTTTGCCAGCCATCCGGGCATGCGCGTCAAGGCGCCGGCCGGACAGGCGCTACCGTCTTTGGAGAATGCCGCATGAAAATCGTCTTCCTCGACCGCGACAGCCTGATCGCCGATCTGCGCCGCCCCGCCTTTGCCCACGACTGGCAGGACTATCCGGCCACGGCGCCGACCGACGCCGCGGCGCGGCTGCAGGGCGCGGCCATCGCCGTGACGAACAAGGTGGCGCTGCGCGCCGATACCCTGGCCCAGCTGCCGCAGTTGAAGATGATCGCGGTGGCCGCCACCGGCACCGACAATGTGGACCTGGCGGCGGCGCGCGAGCGTGGCATCGTGGTGTCGAATATCCGCAACTACGCCACGGCCGCCCTGCCCGAACATACTTTCGCCCTGATACTGGCACTGCGCCGCAATCTGCTGGCCTACCGCGCTGATATCGAGGCGGGACTGTGGCAGCGTTCGGAGCGTTTCTGCCTGTTCCACCATCCCATCCGCGACTTGCACGGCAGCCGTCTCGGCCTGCTCGGCTACGGCGCGCTGGGCCGGGGCGTGGCGCAGCTGGGCAAGGCTTTCGGCATGGAAGTGCTGGTGCATACCCGCTCGCCGATCGAGGACGAGAGCGTGCGCAGCGTGGGCTGGGACGAGCTGCTGGCAACTTCCGACGTGCTGAGCCTGCACGCGCCGCTGACGGAACAGACGCGCAATATCATCGGCGCGGCCGAGCTGGCGCGCATGAAGCGCGACGCGCTCTTGATCAACACCGCGCGCGGCGGCCTGGTGGACGAGATAGCGCTGGCCCAGGCCTTGCGCGCCGGCGTGATCGCCGGCGCCGGTTTCGACGTGCTGTCCAAGGAACCGCCGCTACCCGACAATCCCCTGCTCACTCTGCGCCTGCCCAATTTCCTGCTCACGCCGCATGCGGCCTGGGCCAGCGGCCAGGCCATGCAGGCGCTGGCCGACCAGCTGATCGCCAATATCGAAGCGTATGCCGCCGGGCGCCCGGCCAATGTAGTCGCCTGAGGCGATGAACGCCGCGCGCTACCGTCCCGGCATCGGCAGCTATCTGGCCATGGCCTTCTGCGCCATGGCGGTGCTGCTCAGCGTGATCCTGTCGCAGGTGCTGGGCCTGATCGCGGGCGGCCAGGTCAAGGCCGATATCGGCGGCGCGCTGGCCGAACTGGCGCTGCAAACTTCGGACAAACTGGATCGCGGCATGTTCGAGCGTTACCGCGAAATCGAGCTGATGTCGCGCCGCCAGGATCTACGCTCGCCCGAACTGGACCCGGCCGGCAAACGCGCCATCCTCAATGAACGCCAGGCCACCTACCAGTACTACGCCTGGATAGGCCTCACCGACGCCAGCGGCAAGGTGCTGGCCGCCTCGCAAGGCATGCTGGAAGGCGCGAATGTCGCGGCCCGGCCCTGGTTCGGCAAGGCGCTGCAAGGCACCCATGTGGGCGACGTGCACGAAGCGCTGCTGCTGGCCAAGCTGCTGCCTGGCGCCGGCACGGAACCGAAACGCTTTGTCGACGTGGCCTTCCCCCTGCTGGACAAGGACGGCAAGGCACAGGGCGTGCTGGGCGCACACCTGTACTGGCAATGGGCGCGCGATGTGGAGCAGTCGGTGATCGCACCGGTGCAGACGCGGCGCCATGTGGAGGCGATGATCCTCGGCAGCGACGGCACCGTGCTGCTTGGCCCGCCCGCCCTGCAAGGCCGCCGCCTCGATCTGGAAAGCCAGCGCGCCGCGCACCGCCAGCGCAGCGGCCATGTGGAGGAGAACTGGCCGGATGGCGGCCGCTATCTGGTCGGCTACAGCGAGACGGCGGGCCACGCCCATTACCCGGGCCTGGGCTGGACGGTACTGGTGCGCCAGGGACTGGACGATGCTTACCAGCCCTTGCACCAGATGCAGGCGCGCGTGCTGTGGGTGGGACTGGGACTGGCCTTGCTGTTTTCCCTGCTGGGCTATCTGGCGGCGCTGCTGATCGCCCAGCCGCTCAGCTCTCTCGCTGCGGCGGCCGAACGCATACGCCAGGGCGAGGCGCTGTCGCTGCCGCCGGCCGGGCCTTATAGCGAGGTGCAAGCCTTGGTCCGGGCTTTGAACGCCCTTGTGGCCAACCTGATGCAGCGCAAAAGCGAATTGAATGAACTGAACCTGACGCTGGAGCGGCGCGTGGAGCAGCGCACGCGCGAGCTGGAACAGGCGCTGGCCCGCGTCAGCGCCAACGAGCAGCGCATGCAGACCATTATCGAAAGCGCGCAGGATGCGTTTATCGCCGTCGATCCGCAAGGCCGCATCATCGACTGGAATTCGGCGGCCGGGCGCATGTTCGGCTGGCGCCGTAGCGAGGTGCTGGGCCGGTCGTATATCGAGGTGCTGGTGCCGCCGCGCTTCCGCGCGCGGCAGGAGGAAGCCCTGCTCAGCTTCCGCAGTTCGGGCGAAGCCAGCCTGCCCGAACACCGCCTGCAGCGCCTGGTCCTGCGCCGCAACGGCGAAGAGCTGGCGGTGGAAGTGACGGTGGCCCTGGCCGGCGCGCGCGACGAAAGCTTCTTCAGCGCCTTCCTGCGCGACGTATCGGCGCAGCGCAAGGTGGAGCAGATGAAGAGCGAATTCATTTCCACCGTGTCGCATGAGCTGCGCACGCCCATGACCTCGATCCAGGCATCGCTGGCCATGCTGGCCGACGGCAGCGCGGGCGAGCTGTCGCCCGATACCCGGCACCTGCTCGATATCGCGCAAAAAAGCAGCGAACGCCTGGTGCGGCTGGTGAACGACGTGCTGGATATGGAGAAGATCGAAGCCGGCCGCATGGATTACCAGATGCGGCGCCAACCCATTCTGCCCTTGCTGGAGCAGGCGCTGGACGCGGTGCGCGGCATGGCTTCGCAGCGCCCGGCAGGCTTGCAGCTGGAAGCGGCCGTCGATGGCGTCGAACTAAGCCTGGACCATGACCGCATCATCCAGGTGCTGGTCAATCTGCTCTCGAACGCCGTCAAGTTCTCGCCGCAGTTCAGCACCGTGACGCTGAACGCGGAGCGCAGCCTGGATTGGCTGACCATCAGCGTCGCCGACCAGGGCGAAGGCATCCCCCCCGAATTCCAGGCCAGCGTATTCGAGAAATTCGCCCAGGCCGACGGCTCGGACCGCCGCCGCAAGGGCGGCACGGGACTGGGGCTGAGCATCTGCAAGAGCATCGTCGAAGCGCATGGCGGGCGCATAGGTTTCGACACCCATCCCGGCAAAGGCACGGTATTCCGTGTCGAACTGCCGCTGTAAGCCGGGCTATTTCAGTTCGTGCAGGGCGATGCCGTTGAAGGACGGCCAGGCGGAGAAGTCGGCCTCCAGCGCGGGCAGCAGGCGCAGCAGCGCAGCCGGATCGGCGTGGAAGGTGGTGGCGCTGCCGTCCAGCACGCGCTCGCTCTGCAAGCGGAACGATGCGCCATGCGGGTTGGCTTGCGCGGATTTCAGCAAGACCAGCATTGGTACGCCGTCCAGCTGCACCAGCCAGGCCTCCCCCGCATCGGCGCGCGCATAACGGCGCTGCAATTCGGGCGGCAGGTAGCCGGCTTCGAGTGCGACCCGCACCTGCTTCTTATGCGCCACGCCCCAATCCAGGAAAGGCTGGGCGAAGCGGCGGATCTGGGCCGGATCGGTGCGGTAGTCCATCACCGCGACGCCGCTGGCGTGTTCGGCCAGTCCTACCAGCAGCGCGCTCTTGCCGCTCCACCAGAACGGCACGACAAACTCCAGCGCCAAGCTGCCCGCCTCGTGCCGCAAGCCGCGCAGCAACGCCAGATAGGCGCGATCCAGCTCGGCGGCAGCGCGCTCATAGCCGGGCAGCAGATAATGCTCGATATCGAACTGCACGCCGCGCAAACGGGCAGGCGCATCGGCCGCCGCGTTGTAGGCGGCATACGCGCGCAGGCGCGCCAAGGTGGCTGGCTGCTCGTTTTCCAATACCATGCGCGGATCGCCATCGACCGGCCAGAGCGCGATGCCCTGCGCCGCCGCCCGGCGCGCGAAGGCGGCCAGGCGTTCGGGCTGCGCTACCGCCATGCCGTCCGCCGCTGCCGTCAGCGGCACCGACAGGAACAAGGTGCGCAGGCCATGGCGCGCAGCCCATGCCAGCACGCTGTCGCCCTCCTCCATCCATTGTTTTGCCTGCCATACCCAGGCCGAGCGTCCCGCCGCCTTGCCAGGCACGGGCTGCAAACTCAGGCTGGCAAGCTCCAGCTGCGCCGCCTGCTCCGGGCAGGCAATGCTGAAGTGCTGCCACGACGCGCCATCCAGCCGCGCCGGCAAGGCGAACGACGTTTCGTTTGCCAGGGCGCCGATGACCGCCGCGTCTTCCCGCGCCGCGCGCGCGGCATCGGCAACGCCAAGCGCAAAGGCGGCGCCCGCTGGGGATGGCTGCGAGACGGCGGCGCGCAGGCGCATCGCAGCCGCCGACAAGTGCCAAGGTCCCGCCAGCAGCAAGCCGGCTGGTTTGGCGCCGGCGCGGCAGTCGATCCGCAAGCGGCCGTCTTTCAGTTCTGCAGCGATACGCTCTTCCACGCCATACGGCCGCACCGTCAGCAGCGGCAGCAGATTTTCCTGCACCGGCATGGCTTGCCTGCCTTGGCGCGGCGCTTCCGCACCACTCTCCACGGCGGCGATGCGTTCGCCGCCGGCATCCATCTGCACCAGCAGCGTGCCTGCCAGCGAAGCCGCTTGGGCGGGCGTCAAGGCGTGGATTGCCGTAACCGCGGCAGGTGCCACCGGCAATGACAGGCTGGCGCAGGACGGCAAGGCGGCGGTGGCGGCGCGCAATTGCACTTGCAACAGCCTGCCATCGGGATGGGTCAGCACGCTCTCCTGCGGGACCGCACCCTGGGGCGCCGGGCAAAGCTGCAAGGCGCTTCCCGCAACAGCAGCAGCGCCGGCATAGGCTTCGGCGGGCGCGCCGGCAGCGCTCAGAATGGACAGGATCGCCATCGCGCGCCGCATCGTCAGACCTTGCGCTGCCAGCTGCCTTTGCGCGTCATCGCGCCCCAGCTGGCCTCCCCTTGCGTCGCCCAGCGATACAGCCCGACCAGCCGCCACCAGCTATTCAGCTGGCGGTAGCCGAAATTCTCGGCGATGACGACCAGGGCCAGCACCAGCAACTGGCGCGGCTTGGGATAGATGTGGAAGGACATTTCCTCCAGCAGCAAGCCGGAAGCCGAGAGCAGGATGCCCAGACCGATCGCCACGAACAGGAACACGGCAAACGCCTCCCACGACACCCAGCCGAAATACCAGGCAAACACCATGAAGATATAGCCGCCCAGCTCCACCAAGGGTCCCATCCACTCAAACAGCAGCATGAAGGGAAATGCCAGCCAGCCCGGCACGCCGCCGCGCCGGCTGAACATCAGTCCCCAGTTGGCGCTCAAGCTTTCCGACAAGCCGCGCTGCCAGCGGATGCGCTGATTGCGCAGCGTCGCCTTGTCCTCCGGCGCTTCGGTCCAGCACACGGGATCGGGGATGAAGTCGATGCGGTAAGGCTGTTTCTTCTCGCGCAGCAGACGGTGCATGCGCACCACCAGCTCCATATCCTCGCCAATGGTCTTGGGCTTGTAGCCGCCGGCCGCCAGTACGGCATCCTTGCGGAACAGGCCGAACGCGCCGGAGATAATCAGCATGCCGTTGATCACCGACCAGCCCAGGCGCCCGAACAGGAAGGCACGCAGATACTCGACCACCTGGAACAGCGCCCAGACATTGCGCGGCAAGCCGATCCGCGTCAGATAGCCGCCGCGCACCTCGCAGCCATTCGCCACGCGCACCGTGCCGCCGGTGGCTACCACGGTGGAATCGGTGAGGAAGGGCTTGACCAGCCGCTGCAGGCTGTCGCGCTGCAGGATGGAGTCGGCATCCACGCCGCAGAACAGCGGATAGCGCGAGGCATTGATGCCGGCGTTCAGCGAATCGGCCTTGCCGCCATTGATCTTGTCGATCACCCGCAGATTCGGGTAGCGCGTGGAGCGGTAAAAACCGCGCACCGGCTTTGTCTCGATCTGGATGCGGTAAGCCTCGGGAAAAGCCTGCAGGCCGAATTCCTGCTTCAGCACCTCCAGCGTGCCGTCGGCCGAACCATCGTTGATGACGATGATCTCCATCTCCGAGTACGACAATTGCAGCATCGAGCGCACCGAGGCGGCAATCGTCGCCTCCTCGTTAAAGGCCGGCACCAGCACGCTGATCGGCGGCTCCAGCGCCGAATACACCTGCGGCAGATCGTCGAGAATGATTTCCTGGCTGCGCCGCCGCAGCGAGATCATGGACAGGAAATTCAGCAGCAGATAGCCGCCGTTCAGCAGCACGAAGTAGCACAGCACAAACACCGTGGTGAAATGGACGATCAGCTCATGCGTGTTCACGCTGCCTCCTGTTCCGCTCTGACCTGCTTCAGCATATCGAGCGCATAGCGGTCCATGCCTTCCTGCTGGAGGGCGGCCAGATCGTCCGGCGTCAAAAACGGCAGGCCAAGCAAGGCTTGCGCCGCGCGGTAGCGCACCCACCACTGCTGGTCGCCCAGCAAGCGGCGCAGACGCTCCACATCGCTATGGTCGCCCAATTGTCCCAGCGTGCGCACCGCCTGCACGCGCACGCGCCAGTCGCCGTGGCCGAGCTGGCGCCGGACCTCATCGAGCAGATCGGGCGTGGCCGCCAGCCGCAGCGCGCAGGACACCACCTCGGCCACCGGATGATTCAACAGGCCGCGCAATTGCCGGGCCGGCAGCGACAAGCGCAGCGCCGCCAGCAGGCGCAGCGCATGCGGCAACTGTTCCTGGTCCGTTCCCGCCACCGCCTCGGCCAGCACCGGCTCCCATTCGGCGCGCGCATCCTTCAGGATATTCGCCAGTTGCGACATGGCCCAATCCTCGCGCTGCAGCAGCATGGGCGCCACCTCGCGCGCAGCGCGCGCGGCGTCGGCCTGCACCAGCGCCCAGAGCGCATGCACGGAAGCGGCGCTATCGCTGCCATGCACCACGCCCAGCAGATCGTCCCAGGCGGCGGCATCGCGCAAATTGCCGAGCGTCAGGATGGCCAGCAGGCGCTGGGCGCGGTTGCCCTTGCGCAGCAGCTTGCGCGCATAGGTATCGCAACCAAGACGGTAAGCCACCTCATTCAGGCCGCCGCTCGCTTCGCCTCGCACCGATTGGTGCAAATGCACCCACAGCTTGAGGAAGAGAATGCGCTCCGCCGAGCGCAGTCCTGGCAGCGTCACCTCGCTGACACCGACAATGGCGGCGTTCAAGGCGGGCCGCCAGCGCGCCGTCAATGCCTGTTCGCGCCGTTTCAGGCGGCGCGCCGCCAGGCGCAGATACACGATCTGCACGGCGATCAGGAGCGTGAGCAGCAGCGCGCCGACGCCGGTCCAGAAGGCGGCCAGCAGGTAAATATCAGAATGCAGCCTGGAGTCCAAGACTGAACCCGTTGCGGACATAGAAATCGCCCTGGCGCGTGTGGCCCAGGCTGTAGTTGAGCGCCCAGTCCTTGCCCAGCCAGTGGCGTCCGACCAGGGCCGCCGAGCGCAGGCTGCTCAACTGCACGCCGCCGCCGGTATTCGCCGCCTCCTTGCCGCCGGCGACGATGATGCCGACCGAATCGCGGTCGCTGTAATAGTAGCTGGTGCGCAGCTCCAGTCCATGCGCTGTGGCGCCAAAGGCGCGCGCTGGCCGCCAGGCCAGGCTGGCGCTGAAGTCGGAAAAATAATGCTCCAGCATCAGCAAGCCCTGGTTCACGCGCACATCGTTATAGCGCGTGCTGCGCCCGCCCCCATGCAGCAACCAGCCGCGCGCAAATTCGTATTGCAGCGCGCCGCCCAGGGCATTCTTCGCCAGCACGCGGTGGCTGCCGCTGGCGTTCGCTTCCAGCGACAGCACCAGCGAGGCGCTCAGCGGCGTCACCAGGCCGGCATTGATTTGCGTATCGTTGAGGCCAAAGCGGCGCGTGCGGGTCAGGCCCAGGCCGACACTCTGGCGCGGCGCCAGGCCATGATTGAGCTGGAGGCTGGTCTCGCGCCAGTCCGGCGAACCATTGCTCAAATGCTCCTTGCCGCCGGCCAGGCCGATGGTGCTGCGCGGCGTCTCGCCGGCGTGCGCGCTGAAGTTGGCGGCAAAGGCCGGCAGCGCAAAGGCAAGCCGGGCCAGCGCCGCCCGCCTCATTGCTGCTCCCGCAGATAGCGCCGCACGCGCGCCAGCAATTCGTTCGGCTGGAAGGGCTTGACCACATAATCGTTGGCGCCCGCATCAAGGGCGCGCACGATATCCTGTTCGGTGTGTTTGGCGGTCAGCATCAGCACCGGCACATCCTTCCACTCGGGGCACGCGCGGATCAGGCGCACCACTTCAAAGCCATCGATATAGGGCAGCATCACGTCCAGCAGCACAAGGCTGGGCAGCTCGCTCGCTTCCTCAATGGCCTTGCGCGCGGCCAGGCCATCGGCTGCCAGCAGCGTGCGGTAGCCCTGCCGTTCCAGCATATAGATGAGGATCTGGCCGATATGCTCGTCGTCTTCGATTACCAGAATCAGGGTTTGCTTGGCATCCATGACAAATCGTTGAGCTGGGGTAAACCCATTCTACGGATATTTGCCGATGCACGCCAACGACTTAAGGAAGCGAACGCACTCCCCGCAACGGCCCGGCGCCGCCGCTTATTCGCCCGCGAATTCGGCGGCCGCCTTGGCCGACCACAAGGCCTTGTCGTAGCTATCAAAAGGAATGTCATAGCGTTCCGTCTCGCCGTCGTCGCCGACGAAGACGGTCCACCAGCCGGCGGCGTCGCGCACGATGGCAATATCGCCTGGATTGCATTGGGCAAGCACCTGCTCGCCCTGCTCCAGCGTAATGATGCGGGTACCCCGGTGCTGTATCTCAGTGTTCATGTCCGGCTCCGATCAAATGTGATGCCTGCATTGTACCGCTGTCACGGCGCGGTACGACCATCGCCGAGCAGGATTTTTCGGTCCACCTGGCGTACATCGCGCAAGCCGCAGAAAGCCATGGTCAGGTCCAGCTCGTTGCGGATGATGTCGAGACAGCGCGTCACGCCCTGCTCGCCCATCGCGCCCAGACCGTACAGGAAGGGGCGGCCGATATACACGCCTTGCGCGCCCAAGGCCAGCGCGCGGAGCACGTCCTGGCCGGAGCGCACGCCGCCATCCATATGCACCTCGATCCGGCTGCCCACCGCATCCACAATGGCCGGCAAGGCGCCAATCGAGGATTGCGCACCGTCCAGCTGGCGACCGCCGTGGTTGGATACGATCAGCGCATCGGCCCCGGAAGCGGCGGCCAGGCGCGCATCCTCCGCATCCATGATGCCTTTCAAAATCAGCTTGCCGCCCCAGCGCTGCTTGATCCATTCCACATCCTTCCACGACAGCGTCGGATCGAACTGCTGGCTGGTCCACGCCGCCAGCGACGACATATCCGACACCGAACCGGCATGGCCGACGATATTGCCGAAGTAGCGCCGCTTGGTGCCCAGCATGCCAAGGCACCAGCGCGGCTTGCCGGCCATATTCAGCAGGTTGGCGATGGTGAGCTTGGGGGGGGCCGACAGGCCATTGCGCAAATCCTTGTGGCGCTGGCCCAGCGCCTGCAGGTCCAGGGTCAGCACCAGGGCCGAGCAGCGCGCCGCCCTGGCGCGCTCGATCAGGCGTTCGATAAAGCCGCGGTCCTTCATCACGTACAGCTGGAACCAGAACGGTTTGCTGGTGTGGGCCGCCACGTCCTCGATGGAACAGATGCTCATGGTGGACAGCGTAAACGGCACGCCGAACTGCTCGGCGGCGCGGGCGGCCAGGATTTCGCCGTCGGCGTGCTGCATGCCGGTCAGGCCGGTGGGCGCCAGCGCCACCGGCATGCTGACCGGCTGGCCGATCATTTCCGATTGCAGCGAGCGGTTTTCCAGATTCACGGCCACGCGCTGGCGGAACTTGATCCCTTCGAAGTCGCTGCAGTTGGCGCGGTAGGTGGATTCGGTCCAGGAGCCGGAATCGGCATAATCATAAAACATGCGCGGAACGCGCTGTTGCGCCAGCCGGCGCAGGTCTTCGATACAGGTGATGAGGGACATGCTTGCTCCGCGTTTGTCTTGTTTCGACAAATCATCGGATATTTCGCAGCAATTGCCAACTGCTATCTCAGAATAGCTGGCGCAACAGCAGCATATATAAGGGCAGGATGGCCGCGATATTGGCCGTCGTCGTGATCAGCGCCAGCTTGCGCATTTCCGCCTTGGTGGCCAGGTGCGGCAGCTGGGCTTCGATCGCGGCCAGGCGCTGGCCATACTCCACGCGCATGGCCACGAACTCCGCGTAGAAACTGTCCAGGCGCGCCTCCAGCCGCGCAATATCGGCCTTGACCGCCGCCAGATCGGCCTTGGTGGCGTACTCCTTGCGTATCTCGGCCAGATCGGCCTTGGTGGCATATTCCTTGCGCATCTCGGCCAGTTCAGCCTTGGTCGCGTACTCCTTGCGCATCTCGGCCAATTCGGCCATCACATCGTTCATCTGTTTCTCCAGGAAGGAGAGGCGGGTGTTCTGGCTTTCATCATTGGGCATGGCATCCTCACTGTCAAGCAAGCTCTGGGCCAATTGTGCCCGTCGCAGCCGGATGAAATGATGAGGCAGATCAGACGCCGCCAATAAAGGTATACTAGCGCCACTTATGCGATTCCTCCCGTCTTGTTGGCGGCGGCCCGTGGCGAGTCTGATCGCGGCTGCCTGCCTTGTCCCAAGCGCGTTTGCGCGCGATGTCAGCATTGGCGTCTTTGCCTATCAGGGCGAATACGCGGCCGTTTCCGACTGGTCGCCGCTGATCTCGTATCTGAACCACAGCCTGCCCGAACACCGCTTCCAGATGCACAGCTACGACGCGGCGGGCATGCGCAAAGCGATTGGCGACCGCCAGGTCGACCTGGTGATCACCAATCCCGGCTACTACGTCACGATGGAAGCCGAAGTCGGCTTGAGCCGCATCGCCACGCTGGAGTCCATGCCCGGCGTGCGCGCCGGCCATGCCAGCGGCTCGGCCATCATCGTGCGCGCCAGCGATTCGCCGTTGCGCGAACTGACCGAACTCGATGGCAAGCGCGTGGCCGCCGTGGCGCCGGAAGCGTTCGGCGGCTATCTCGTGGCCGCGCGCGAGCTGCTGCGCTTCGGCATCGATATGGAATCGGATCTGCAGGAACTGCGCTTTGTCGGTCTGCCCATGATGAATGTGGTGCAGTCGGTGCGCAGCGGCACCGTGGATGCGGGCATTGTGCGCAGCTGCTTCCTGGAACAGATGGAAGCGCGCGGACAGCTGCGCATGGCCGATTTCCGCGTGCTGTCGCCACGCCGCGAAAGCGGCCTGCCCTGCGCCGTCTCGACCGCCTTGTATCCCGACTGGCCGATCGCCGTCACGCGCCAGACCGATCCGGTGCTGGCCAAGGCCGTCGCCCAGGCGCTGCTGGCCATGCCCGCCAGCGCCAGCGGCATGAGCTGGTCGGTGCCGGCCGATTACCAGCCGGTGCATGAACTGTACCGCGAGCTGCGCGCCGGCCCCTACGCCTATCTGCGCGAGATCACGCCGGGTGGCCTGGCACGCCGTTTCTGGCCCTGGCTGCTGGGCCTGACCGCGCTGGTGGCCGCGTGGATCGTGCATACCGTGCGCGCCGAACAGCTGGTGCATCGCCGCACCGCCGAGCTGCGCGAATCGCTGCGCGCGCGCCAGGCGGCCGAGGCGCGCATGCGCGACAGCCAGGAACAGATGGAGCACCTGTCGCGGCTCTCCGTGCTGGGCGAACTGTCCGGCAACCTGGCGCACGAAATCAACCAGCCGCTGACCACCATCGGCAACTACGCGCGCAGCGTGCTGCGGCGCCAGTCCGACAGCAAGCTGACGCCGGAAGCGATCACCGAAGCCTGCTCCGAAATCGTCAGCGAAGCCGAACGCGCGGGCGGCATCGTGCAGCGCATCCGCCACTTCGCCAAGAAACGCAGCGCGGTGCGCGAACCGCTGGCGCTCACGCCGCTGGCGCATGAAGCCAAGCGCCTGGTCAGCGGCATGCTCGCCAACGCGCCCGACATCGTGATCGAGAGCCGCACGCCGGGCGGCTGCTGCGCCCTGGCCGATGGTCCGCAGATCCAGCAAGTGCTGCTGAATCTGATCAAGAACGCCATCGATGCGGGCCGCGGCCTGCCCGCCGAACGCCAGGGCATCCGCGTCGAAATCGGCGCGGCCGACAAACGCACCCTGGTGCAGGTGATCGACCAGGGCGCCGGCCTGCCGGAAGAACAACGGGAGCAGCTGTTCCAGCCCTTCTTCACCACCAAGCCCGATGGCCTGGGTCTCGGCCTGTCGATCTGCAAAACCATCATCGAGTCGCATGGCGGCCGCCTATGGGCCGAAACAAATCCGGACGGCTGCGGCATGCGCTTTATTTTCTCACTACCCTGCCATGAATCTTCCACCGCATCAGTGTCTTGTCCACGTTGTTGACGACGATCCCGGCCTGCGCCGCTCGCTGCGCTTCCTGCTCGAATCGGTGGGCTGGAACGTGCGCCTGCACGCCTCCGCCGAAGAATTTCTCGAAGTATGCGACACGCTGGACCCGCCGCTGAACGAACAGCCCTGCTGCATGCTGCTCGACATCCGCATGGCCGCCATGAGCGGACTGGAACTGCAGCAGGTCTTGCAGGAACGCGGCGTCGAGCTGCAGATCATCTTCATGACCGGCCATGCCGACGTCTCGATGGCCGTGCAGGCCATGAAATCCGGCGCCGCCGACTTCATTGAGAAGCCCTTCAAGGACCAACTGATGCTGGACGCCGTCGCCGCCGCCGTGCGCCGCAGCGCCGAAAGCCTGCAGGAAGCCCGCATCCGCCAGGAAGCGCTGGACATGCTGGCCGCCCTCTCGCCGCGCGAAAGCGAAGTCGCGCGCCTGGTCGCCCTGGGCCAACCCAACAAGCTGATCGCCGCCACCTTGGGCATCAGCGAAAAGACCGTCCACATCCACCGCCAGCACGTCATGGAAAAAGCCGGCCTCTCCTCCGCCGCCGAGCTCGCCCGCCTCATGCTGCGCGCCGACCCCAGCGCCCTCAACTAGCCCCCCTTTGCGTTAAATCAAAAAATGTCCACCCTGGTGTCAGGCACGAGGGTCGGACATTCTTTGATCTCGCGCAAGCAATGTCCCCCTCTGGTGCCTGGCACCAGGGTGGACATTCTTTGAGATAGATCAAGCGGCGGGATCAGGCGCGGCGCAGCTTGGCGGGCAGGCCGTTACGGACCGAGGTGCCGGAGATGGCGTCGACCCAGGGTGCTTTGTCGGGACGGGTGGGGTCCATGATGCCGATGTCGTTGAGGTTGACGCCGGCCGCCAGCTTGCGGTTTTCGGGCTGGCGTTCGCCGCCGATGCGGTGGGCGCGCGCTCCCAATTCGCGGTGGCCGAAGCCATGCTCGAAGGCGGCGACGCCGGGCGTGATGCCGGCATGGATCATGACGCGCGCTTTCAGGCTGCCGTCCGGCGTGCTGATTTCAGCTAGGTCACCCATCTGCAGATGCATGCGTTCGGCGTCGTCGGGGTGGATCAGCACCGGGTTTTCGGGATGCACCGAGAGCAGGCGCGTGGCGCCGATTGAGTAGGGATTCTGCAGCGCCGATTTGTAGCTGATCAGCTCCAGCGGCCATTCTTTCAACGGATACAGCTTGCGCATCGGCGTGCCGTCGGCGAAGGCGGGTTCCTTCCAAGTGCCGCAGCCGGTGTTGCGCTTGCCGGACAGGCTGTTCTTCGAGCCGCCCACATTCTCGTTCCACAGGTGGCACATGGCTTTCATCGGATTGCGCATCCACTCGGGATTCTCTTCATCATACGCATCCTTGCCCGGCTGGTAGCGTCCTCCTCGGCTGTATAGGAAGCCGACTTTCGCCACTTCTTCCGGCTTCAGCGTTTTCTCCAGTAGCGGACGCAGACGTTCCACGCCCGACAGCAGCAGGTCTTCCGCCGTCGCATCGGGCACCGGTTCCTTGCCCAGCCAGGCCACGTTGGCGCCAGCGCGCAGATACCAGTCTTCCGGCCCTTCCAGCGCATAGCTGTTGCCCTCGGCGTCGCTCAGGGCGCCCGCGCCAAAACCGGGCAGCTTCATGGCTTTCGCCAGCGCGATGAAGAAGGTCTCCATACCGACCGGACGGCCGTCCGGCCCTTTCTGCGCCTTCGGCGCGATCACCGGCCAGCGCGCGCCCATGGCCTTGGTCGGCACGCCGTTCCAGGCGGCGACCCAGCCCCAGCTCTCGTACATCAGCGAGTCGGGAATGATGTAGTCGGCATAGGCATTGCTCTCGTTGATGAAGGGATCGACCGAGATAATCAGCGGCAGCTTCTTCGGATCGGCGATGTCGCGCGCCAGCCGCGTGCGCAGGCCCGGAATGCCGTACAGGGGATTGGAAGACCACAGCACCAGCGCCTTCAGCCCATATGGATAGCCTTGCATCGCGCCCGGCAGCAGCTCCGTGGTCAGGCCCGAGGCATTCGGGAACCATGGTGCGCTGGCCGGGTAAGGCTTGCCCTTGGCTTTGCCGGCCGTGAATTCCGAGGTTTTCTCGTAAGGCACATTGCGTCCTAGCGGCAGGCCTGATGGCTTGACCTGTCCCGTGAAGGTTTCCAGGTTATAGCGCGGACCATTGCCATCGTCCTTGAAGCCGCCGCCGTTGGCGACAAAGCCGCCCTTCCAGTTCACATTGCCCAGCAGAGGGTTAATGCTCATCAGCGCATAGGCATTGTAAAAACCGCTGCCGCTCATCATGCCGCCGTGGGCGACCACCGACGCGCGCTTGCCGTGCGCGGACAATTCCTGCGCCAGCGCCGCCAATGTCGCAGCCGGGATGCCGCAGGCATCGGCGTAAGCCTGCATCTCCTTGCGCATCGCCTCTTCGCGCAGCAGCTGCAGCGAGGATTTCACATGCAACTCCTTGCCATCGACCAGCAGGCGGGTGTCGACAAAGAGCTGGGCCGCCGCCTTGGCCTGGTCGTGCAGCACGGTCTTGCCGTCCGCGCCAAGGCAGACGAAGGCGTCGCCCTCCTTGTAGCGCTGCTCCTCTTCCACCGCCACGCCCAGATCGGACGCGCGCAGCATGCGGCCCTGGCGCGCATGGCCCGGCTCCACCACCACCAGATGGGTGGCGTTGCTGAACGATGGTTCGCCATTCTCTTTCGCCAGCGCCGCGTTGGGGAAGCCGAGGAAGCGGCTGTCGATGCGCTCGTTCTCGAACAGCCAGCGCATGATGGCCATGGCCAGCGCGCCATCGGTGCCAGGGCGGATCGGCAGCCAGCGGCCACGGTCGCCGCTGGCCCGGTTGCTGGAGTGGTTCAGCACCGGATCGACCACCACATAGGACAGCTTGCCCTCGGTGCGCGCCTTGGCGATCAGTGTGCCCTGGCGCTTGAAGGGATTGCCGGCCTGCCCCGGCGCGGTGCCGACGAAGAGCACGAATTCGGCATTGCTGAAGTCCGGTTTGCAATGCGGCATTTTCTTCAGATCGCCGAACAGCGCGCCGGAACCGGAGCGGTAAGCGCCGCCGCAATACGAGCTGTGGCCGAAGAAGTTGATGGTGCCGTAAGCCTGCTGGAAGAAGCGGCGCGCAAAGCCTTCGCGGCCATCGTTCACGCTGGACAGCACGGCCACCTGGTTCACGCGCGGCCCCAGTTCCGGCTTGCCGGCATTGATCGGCGTTTTCAGGTCGCGCAAGCTGCCCAAGCCTTCCACCTCACCTTCGCCAAACAGATCGCCGCCCTCCACCACTTCGCGCACCAGCTGCTCGAAGGAGATCGGCTCCCAGCGTCCGCTATTGCGCGGGCCGACGCGCTTCATCGGCGTCAGCACGCGGTAGGGCGAATCGATCTGCTGGGCCACGGCATTGCCGCGGCCGCAGGCGGTGGAACGGCCCGCCAATCCCTTGCCTTCAAAGGCGGTCAGCGATTTGAAGCTGTCGCGCACACTGGCTTTCATCGGCAGATGCGGGTCGGTGGAGAGAGGGCTGTAAGGATTGCCGGTCACGCGCAGCACCTTGCCCGAGGCGCGTTCGATGCGCACGCGCACGCCGCACATGGTGGTGCAGCCCAGGCAGGTGGTGTAGCTCACCTGCTGCGCCGGATTCACCGACAGGTGGCCTTGCGCATCGATGCGGAATTCCGGCTCGGGCGCATCGCCGGCGACGCGGTGTTTCGGTTTGTCGTGGCCGGCCAGCTTGCCCACCATGCGGCCGGCGGTTTCGGAAAAGCCGGCGGCGAAAGCGGCGACACCGCCCGCAGCCAGGATGGTACGGCGTTTGCTGATGTTTTTCATGATGCTCTTTCTCAGGCTTTGACTGTGTCGTCCCAGCGCATAAAGCTGGTCAGCACGATGTAGATGGCGAAGCACAGGCCGGCGGTGCCGACGATGCCCACCAGGCTGTCGGGACGCATGCTCAGCACATAGGGATAGCCGGTGGCGCCCAGTTTGGGGATGCTCTGGCCGCCCATGAAGACGATCCAGCGCAGCAGCCAGGCGCTGTGCAGCGCCAGCATGGCGGGCAGCAGCAGGCCATGGCTGCGGTAGCGCGCCACCCACAGCAGCACCAGGATGCTGGCCAGCAGCCAGGCCAAGGTCTGCAGCCAGCCGCGCGAGCCGTGCACCGCATCCAGCATGCCGGCCGCCGCCGGCGACAGGCCGCTGATGCCGGCGCCGAACCAGGCGCCCAGCAGCAGCAAGGTGGCCCATTGGCTGTATACCAGCCAGCGGTTCAGCAACGGCGCCGACGCGCGCTGGCGCGCCAGTCCTTCAAACAGGGCGATGATGCCCAGACCACCGGTGAAGGCGCTGAGGGCGAACAGCAGCGGCAGAAGCGCGGTATTCCACAGCAGGCGGGCGCGCACCACCATCACTTCCATGCCGGTGTAGAGCAGGATCAGGGCGGCGCCCAGCGCAGCCACCAGGGCGGCCAGGCGGATGGCGCCCGCATTGTCATGGCCGCCGTAGGCGAGCCAGCGGTATAGCGCGGCCATGCGCGGCGGCGTGTCCGCTTCCGCCGCGATGTTCGCCAGCGTGGGACGCAGGCAGAGCCAGGCATACAGCGCCAGGCCAAACAGGTACAGGGGAATGAAGAAGGAGCCCCAAGCCATCCACGATCCCAGATTCGGATGCAGATAGAAATTCATGAAGCGGCCCGGCTGGTGCAGGTCGGCCAGCAGCGCGACCGGCGCGCTCAAGCCGCAGACCAGGGCCGCCAGCAAGGCGCGGCGGCCGATGCCGCGCCAGGCGGGACGGCGCCACACCAGGCCTGGCAGCGAAAGGAAGAAGGCGGCCGTGGACAGGCCGATCAGGAAGAAGTACTGCACGGCCCAGGGCAGCCAGCCCGGTTCGCGCGCAAAGCCGAGTACTTCGACGATGGAGTTCACGCTGGTACTCATATTCATGCTCCTTGCATCTCGGGACGCCACATCATTTCGGCGGCGGAATCGCCATCGACGCGGCCGGCCAATTCCTTATCCAGGCCGATGTAGAAAACGTGGGGCTTGGTGCCCGCTTCCGGCTTCAGCACGCTGACCTGGCCTTCGGCTTCTTTCAGGCGGCGGCTGATTTCGCTGTTGGGGTCATTCACGTCGCCAAAGATGCGCGCGCCGCCGACGCAGGTTTCGACGCAGGCCGGCAGCAGGCCGACGTCCACGCGATGGACGCAGAAAGTGCATTTATCGGCCTTGCCGGTATGGTGGTTGATGAAGCGCGCTTCATACGGACAGGCTTGCACGCAATAGGCGCAGCCGACGCAGCGGTCGCCGTCGACCAGCACGATGCCGTCCTCGCGCTTGTAGGTGGCGCTGACCGGACAGACCGGGATGCAGGGCGGCTCCTCGCAGTGGTTGCACAGGCGCGGCAGCACGGCCAGGCCGGATTGGCCGGTTTCGCTGCGCACGGCATAGGTGGCGACGGTGGTGCGGAATTGGCCGATGGGCAGGTCGTTTTCCATCGAGCAGCTGATGGTGCAGGCCTGGCAGGCGATGCAGCGGCGGGTGTCGACCAGCATGCCCCAGTGCGGCGAGCCTTGGCCGGCGGGCGCGGCTGCGGCAGTGGTGGCGGTAGCGGTAGCGGCCAGGCCTGCCGTCACGGCGGGCAGCGCGCTCAGGAAGAAGCGCCGGGAGAGATTGGCTTGATTGCTCATGTGAAGCTCCGTAGTTTTACGGCTTCACTTTATTCTTTTAAGCAATATTCAGAAATTGGAAGAAATATCGAGCAAGATAGGGAAAATTCCCTATCGAAAGTCACGATGGTCACGGCGCAAAAGAAAAAAGGGCCAGCGCTGTCACGCTGACCCTTTTTTCCTACTACTGGTGCGGCTGGCAGGAATCGAACCCACGACCCCTTGGTTCGTAGCCAAGTACTCTATCCAGCTGAGCTACAGCCGCAAAACTTTTACTTCCAACCCATCGCTCGACAGCGACAAGTCTTACTACACAATCTGGTGCGGCTGGCAGGAATCGAACCCACGACCCCTTGGTTCGTAGCCAAGTACTCTATCCAGCTGAGCTACAGCCGCAAAACTTTTACTTCCAACCCATCGCTCGACAGCGACAAGTCTTACTACACAATCTGGTGCGGCTGGCAGGAATCGAACCCACGACCCCTTGGTTCGTAGCCAAGTACTCTATCCAGCTGAGCTACAGCCGCAAAACTTTTACTTCCAACCCATCGCTCGACAGCGACAAGTCTTACTACACAATCTGGTGCGGCTGGCAGGAATCGAACCCACGACCCCTTGGTTCGTAGCCAAGTACTCTATCCAGCTGAGCTACAGCCGCAAAACTTTTACTTCCAACCCATCGCTCGACAGCGACAAGTCTTACTACACAATCTGGTGCGGCTGGCAGGAATCGAACCCACGACCCCTTGGTTCGTAGCCAAGTACTCTATCCAGCTGAGCTACAGCCGCAAAACTTTTACTTCCAACCCATCGCTCGACAGCGACAAGTCTTACTACACAATCTGGTGCGGCTGGCAGGAATCGAACCCACGACCCCTTGGTTCGTAGCCAAGTACTCTATCCAGCTGAGCTACAGCCGCAAAACTTTTACTTCCAACCCATCGCTCGACAGCGACAAGTCTTACTACACAATCTGGTGCGGCTGGCAGGAATCGAACCCACGACCCCTTGGTTCGTAGCCAAGTACTCTATCCAGCTGAGCTACAGCCGCAAAACTTTTACTTCCAACCCATCGCTCGACAGCGACAAGTCTTACTACACAATCTGGTGCGGCTGGCAGGAATCGAACCCACGACCCCTTGGTTCGTAGCCAAGTACTCTATCCAGCTGAGCTACAGCCGCAAAAACTTCTCACAATAATAACAGGCGCTTTACAATACTTCAAACGCTGCTATTTTTACTTCAACCCGTCGCTCGACAGCGGCAAGTCTTACTGCAAATTCTGGTGCGGCTGGCAGGAATCGAACCCACGACCCCTTGGTTCGTAGCCAAGTACTCTATCCAGCTGAGCTACAGCCGCAAAAACTTCTCACAATAATAACAGGCGCTTTACAATACTTCAAACGCTGCTATTTTTACTTCAACCCGTCGCTCGACAGCGGCAAGTCTTACTGCAAATTCTGGTGCGGCTGGCAGGAATCGAACCCACGACCCCTTGGTTCGTAGCCAAGTACTCTATCCAGCTGAGCTACAGCCGCAAAAGCTTCTCACAATAATAACAGGCGCTTTACAATACTTCAAACGCTGCTATTTTTACTTCAACCCGTCGCTCGACAGCGGCAAGTCTTACTGCAAATTCTGGTGCGGCTGGCAGGAATCGAACCCACGACCCCTTGGTTCGTAGCCAAGTACTCTATCCAGCTGAGCTACAGCCGCAAAAGCAATACTGCAAAACTACCTGCTTCTTGCTTTCTTTCGTAACGTTGTTCGCGAAAGAAGCAAGATTATAGGGAGGCTTTGCCCTCTTGTCCAGAGTGAAGTAAAAGAATTTTTCAACGGCAGAGTGTGTGGATTGGTGTACGATTTCCCTCAGTTTGCGTTTATATAATGATGGAAGAATGACTGGAGAAGACAAACTGGCTGCCTGCGACTGGTCGCGCAGCCCCCTCGGCCAGCCGGCCCACTGGCCGCACACCCTGCGCCTGAGCGTGGAGATCATGCTCAACAGCCCCCAGCCCATGCTGCTGATGTGGGGCCGGCAACGGGTCATGCTGTGCAACGATGCCTATATAGAGCTGGCCGGCCCGCCTTCGCTGCAGGCGCCGGGCGGCACGGTGCCGTCCATGCTGCCGGCCGCGTGGAGCTGGAATCCGGCGGCGCTGGAACAGGTGTGGGACGGCCGCGCCCTGGCCTTCCGCGCCCAGCCCCTGCAGCTGTGGCGCGGCGGCAAACCGGCCAGCGTCGGTCTCGACCTGTATTACACGCCGCTGCGCAATGCCGAGGGCGGCGTCGACGGCATTCTGTGCGCCCTGCGCGAAGCGGCGCCGCTGCCCGCCGCCGCCGCGGCGGCGCAAGCGCAGGCCAGCCTGCACATCCTGGTGGTCGAGGACAATCTGGACGCGCAATACCTGGTGTGCGAAATGCTGCAAACCTTCGGCCACCAGGTGCAGGCCGTGGCGCGCGCCGAAGACGCGCTGCAGCGGCTGGACGCTTCCCGCTTCGACATCCTGTTCAGCGATATCAGCCTGCCCGGCATGTCGGGCGTGGAACTGGGCCGCCTGGCCTTGCAGCGCCAGCCCGGCCTGAAAATCATGTTCGCCTCGGGCTACGGCCAGGCCCTGCTGCAACAGCTGGACTTCCCCGCCCTCTCCCTGCAAAAACCCTACGATATCGAGCAGTTGCAGACGGCGCTGGCGCGCCTGGCGCCGCCGGCGCGCTGACCTTGCGCCAACTACCGCTATTCGGCGTGTAACAGGCGCAACGGTGTGGCCCCTCCGGCAAGGCCGCAGCTACAATGGTCGCACGGCGCGGCGAAGAGAGCGCGCCGGTACCGCGTGAAACTGCATGAGCTATCGACCACGTCCACCAGGCCCATCCACCCGCCGCTCCGTGCCACCGTTGCCGCCCGCGACGGCGGGCGGCTTGCAGCTATCCGCCACCCAGCTGCATACGGTGCTGGACAGTATTACCGATGGCCTGGCCGTGCTCGATCCGCAGTGGAATATCACCTATCTCAATGCGCGCGCCGAAGACCTGATCCAGGCGCGCACGCCGGAGCGCCCCACCCCGCTCGGCAAGAACCTGTGGCAGGAATTTCCCGCCCTGCGCCAGACCGTGCTGGAAGAACGCTTCCGCTACGCGCTGGCGGCCCAGCAAACCGTCAGTTTCGAGCTGTACTACGCGCCGCGCGCGCGCTGGCTGGAGGTGCGCGCCTTTCCTTCCAGCGCCGGGCTGACCGCCTATATCCAGGACATCACGCGCCGCAAAGACGATGAACGCGCCCTGCGCGACAGCAGCAAGCGCCTGCAGGTGGCGCTCAGCACCGGCCAGCTCGGCGACTGGAGCGGCGATATGCTCAGCCGCAGCGTCGTCCTCGGCCAGCGCGCCGCCGCCCTCTTCGACTTGGCGGAAGAAACGCCCATCCCCTGGACCGCCCTGCGCGAGCGCGTGCTGCAGGAGGACTGGGCGGCCGTGTGGCAAGCCTTCCAGCAGGCGCGCACCAGCGCCAGCGATTTCCAGACCGAATGCCGGGTGCAGCACAGCGGCGGCGAGCGCCTGTGGCTGCGCGTGGCGGGCCGCTTCAATTATGGCGAGGGCGGCGAACTGCTGGGCATGACCGGCATGGTGCAAGATGTCAGCACGCGCAAAGCGGCCGAGGACACGCTGCGCCACAGCCAGGAAGAATTGCGCGCCCTGGCCAATTCGATTCCCCAACTGGCCTGGATCGCGCATTTCGACGGCAATATGGTGTGGTACAACCAGCGCTGGTACGAATACACCGGCACCACGCCCGACCAGGTCTTGAACCAGGGCTGGGAACAGGTGTACGAGCCCGACTCCCTGCCCGCCATGAAGGCGCGCTGGCGCGCATCGCTGCGCAGCGGCACGCCGTTCGAAATGGAATTCCCGATCCGCGGCGCCGACGGCCACTACCGCTGGTTCCTGACGCGCGCCAATCCCGTGCGCGACAGCACCGGCCAGCTGCGCTGCTGGTTCGGCACCAGCACCGATGTCGACCAGGTCAAGCGCGCGCAGGAAGCGCTGCGCGAGGAAAGCAAGATGCTCGAAGTGCTGAACAGCACCGGCAATGCGCTGGCGCAGCGGCGCGAGCTGCGCCCCCTGCTGCAGGATGTGACCGCCGCGGCCGCCGACATCAGCGGCGCGCGCTTTGCCGCTTTCTACTACCGGGGCGAAGGCGGCGCGCCGCTTTACACCGTGGCCGGCCAGGCGCCCGACGCCTTCCGCCGCCTGCCCCTGCGCCGCGCCGCCGCGCTGCTGGCGCCGGTCTTACGCGGCGGCGCCATCCTGCGCAGCGCCGAAGCGCCGGACGATCCGGCCTTGCGCAGCTATCTGGCGCTGCCGGTGCGCTCGGGCAGCGGCGCGGTGCTGGGCGCCCTCTTCTTCGGCCATCCGGAACCGGCCATGTTCAGCGAGCGCACCGAGCGCATCGTCGCCGGCTTCGCCGCCCAGGCCGGCGTGGCCCTGGACAATGCCCGCCTCAACGAGGCCATGCGCCAAGCCGCCGAGGAACGCCGCCTGCTGCTCGACAGCGAGCGCGGCGCGCGCGCCGAGGCCGAGCGCACCAGCCAGATGAAGGATGAATTCCTGGCCACCCTGTCGCACGAGCTGCGCACGCCGCTGACGGCGATCCTGGGCTGGGCCCAGGTGCTGCGGCGCGGCAGCCGCGACCTGGCCGATCTGAACCGCGGCCTGGAGACCATCGAGCGCAATGCGCGCGCCCAGGCCCAACTGATCGAGGACTTGCTCGATATGAGCCGCATCACGTCGGGCAAGGTGCAGCTCGACATGCAGCGCATCTCGCCGCTGACCATCCTCGACGCCGTGATCGAGACCGTGCGCCCGGCGGCCGAGGCCAAGCAGATCCGCATCGAACGCGACTACCAGGCCAGCGTCCTGGTGGCGGCCGATCCCAGCCGCCTGCAGCAGGTGATGTGGAATCTGCTCAGCAATGCGCTCAAGTTCACGCCCCATGGCGGCGTGGTCAAGCTCAGCGTCGGCCTGGCCGGCGGCCAGGTCGAAATCGTCATCAGCGACAGCGGCATCGGCATCCAGCCCGAATTCCTGGCCCATGTGTTCGAGCGCTTCCGCCAGGCCGACGCCTCGACCACGCGCCGCCATGGCGGACTCGGGCTGGGCCTGTCCATCGTCAAGCACCTGGTCGAGCAACATGGCGGCACGGTGGCGGCGGCCAGCGCCGGCGCCGGCCGCGGCGCCAGCTTCACCGTGCGCCTGCCGCTCGCTTCCGGCCCGGCCCGGCCGCAGCGCCCGGCGCGGCCGCCGGCGCCGCAGCCGCCGGCCGCCTTCGCCCAGCCCGACAGCCGCGAGCTGGGCGGCCTGCGCGTGCTGGTGGTGGACGACGAGGCCGATGCGCGCGAACTGATCCAGCGTATACTGAGTGATAACCATGCCAGCGTGACGCTGGCGGCGAGCGCGGCCGAGGCGCTGAAGCTGGCGCGGCGCCAGCGCTTCGACCTGCTGCTCACCGATATCGGCATGCCCGGGACCGATGGCATCGAACTGCTGGCGCGCATGCGCGCCCTCGGCGCGGCGCGCGGCGGCCACCTGCCGGCCATCGCGCTGACCGCCTTCGCCCGCTCGGAAGACCGGCTGCGCGTGCTGGAGAGCGGCTTCCTCGACCACCTGGCCAAGCCGGTCGAGCCGGCCCAGTTGCTGGCCGCCGTGGCGCTGGCGGCGCGCCAGAGCGGGCGCGCGGCGCCCGCCGCCCTGGCTTGAAACGTCATAGCTTAATTACACGGCTTGTTATTAAATAATTTATAATTGTTTCTGCAGCTCCTACTCAAACACGCGGCAATGTCCTACAAGCAACTTGTTCACTCTTTGCTACACTGCAAAGACTGATGTGCGCCGCCTGGGAAACCGGCGCGCTACACTTTGAGTTTCCCACCACGGTCTCGGCCGCGGTAGATGAAAGAAGCGATGCGAGAACACTATGCCCAGTCCAGATGAGATCCTGAACGCCAAGATCCTGGTGGTGGACGACTGCGCCGACAATATCGAGCTGATGCTCGAAATCCTGCGCGATGCCGGCTACACCAATGTCACGGCGACGATGCTGCCCGAGCAGGTGTGCGCCCTGCATCGCCAGCATTGCTACGACCTCATCCTGCTGGACTTGCAGATGCCGGAATTGAACGGCTTCCAGGTCATGAAGGGCTTGAAGGAAATCGAGCAGCAAGGCTATCTGCCGGTGCTGGCCCTGACCGCCCAGCCCAGCTTCAAGATCGCCGCGCTGGAAGCGGGCGCGCGCGACTTCATCAGCAAGCCTTTCGACCTGCTCGAAGTGCACAAGCGCATCCACAATATGCTCGAGGTGCGCCTCTTATACAAGGAATTGGCCCAGTACAGCCGCCAGCAGCAGGAACTGGCCCTGCACGACCCGCTGACGGGTCTGCCCAACCGCCGCCTGCTGGAAGACCGCATCGCCACCACCCTGCAGCACGCCGCGCGCCATCAGCGCAAGGCGGCCGTCATGTACCTGGACCTGGATGGCTTCAAGGCCATCAACGACACCCACGGCCATGCTTACGGCGACGACATCCTGAAGCAGGTGGCGCAGCGCCTGGTCGGCTCCTCGCGCAAGGAAGACACCGTGGCGCGCGTGGGCGGCGATGAATTCGTGATCGTGCTGGGCGAGGTGGGCGGCCTGGGCGACGCCCAGGAACCGGCCTCCAAGCTGATCGAAGTGGTGGCCGAACCGTACCAGGTCAATGGCTTGACCCTGAGCCTGTCGACCAGCATCGGCATCGCCCTCTATCCCGACGACGCCGGCACCGTCGAGCAGATCATCCACGCCGCCGACAACGCCCTGTACGAAGCCAAGCGCTCGGGCAAGAACCGCTTCTGCGCCGCCTCGGCCTTGCACAAGGCCCAGGTGCATGCCCAGCCGCTGCCGGCCGCCAGCGCGCCATCAGGCGGCGCAAGCGGCCATCGGCAGCGTCGCCTGATGCGCCTGCCTCGGCGCGGGGCGCAGCGGCCGCTGCTCTCGCCAAGGACGGCGAATCAATGCGTGGCCGCTTCCTTGTCCGCCGCCTCTTCCATCTTGCCAGCATGCTGGTGGTCGCCGTGCGCATCGACCATCTCCGGCGCCACCTCGATGCGGGTGATGCCGGCGTCGACCGAGATCGGGTCGCTGGCCGGGAAGGTCATTTCCACCGCCTCGTCCAGCAGGGTTTCCTTGGCCTTGTCGGCCGGCGTGTCCTGTTCCTCGTCGGCCAGGGTGGCGATGGCGCACGCCCATTTGACGAAGTTCAGATTGGCCAGGTCGCGCACGGTGGTCACATTGAAGGCTTGCTGCAAGGCTTTGGCATCCTTGCTGCTGACCCCGCGCAGGGCGCTGACCGGGGCCGATGCCAGGTCCTTGAAGCATTTGCCGACGTAATCCTGGTCTACCACGGTATCGATATTCATGATGCGTCCTTTCTCGGAGTGGGTTTCCTGTATGCACGGGCACACTATGGCATGGCCCCCGCGCCCTGTATGTGCGGAAGCGAACACCCGTTGCGCTCAATTGGATCGCCGTTTTTTTCTTTGAATCAGCCGTGCTATGATCGGCTCGATGCTTGTTCCTAAGCATCGTTGCGGCAGCAGACTAAAGTAGAACGATAAAGTGCCTAAAGCAGACAAACCCAAGATTCTGGTCGTCAACGACGACGCCAACAGCCTGTTCGCACTGACGAGCTTGCTGGCGCAATGGGCGGAACAGGAATCCTATGAAGTGGTGGCGGCCCGCTCCGGCGAGGAGGCGCTGCGCCAGGTACTCATGCATGATTTCGCCGTCATCCTGCTCGACGTGAATATGCCCGGCATGGACGGCTTTGAAACGGCGGAAGCCATCCACCAGCGGCCGCGCTCGGCCGATATTCCCATCATCTTCATCACCGCCTTCGTGGCCGACGAACTCGACCGCCTGAAGGCTTACCAGCAGGGCGCCGTCGATTTCCTGTTCACGCCGGTGATCCCGCAAGTGCTGTTCGCCAAGATCGCCGTCTTCGTCACCCTGGCGATGAAGAACGAGGAATTGAAGAAGCAGGCGCGCCAACTAAGCCAGCGCACCACCGACCTGATCGCCAGCAACGAACGCCTGATGCGCGAAATCGAGGAGCGCAAGACGGCCGAACGGCAAAACCACGCCAAGGACGAGTTCCTGGCCATGCTGGGCCATGAGCTGCGCAATCCGCTCTCGGCCATCAGCAGCGCCGCCTCGCTGATCGGCCTGCCCGGCGTGTCGCTCGAGGCGGTCGGCCGCGCCAAGCAGATCATCCAGCGCCAGAGCGGCCACCTGGGCCGCATCGTCGACGATCTGCTCGACCTGAGCCGCGCCATGTCGGGCAAGATCCTGCTCAACCGCGCCCCGCTCGACCTGGCGGCGCTGGCGTCGAGCTGCCTCGACACCTACCGCACCACCGGGCGCAGCGCCGGCTACGACATCACGCTGGCGGCCGAGCCGTGCTGGGTCGAGGGCGATGCCACGCGCCTCGAGCAGATCCTCAACAATCTGCTCGACAATGCGCTCAAATACACCCAGCCCGGCGGCCAGATCGAGGTCACGGCCGAGGTCGATGACGAGGACGTGGTGCTGAGCCTGCACGACAGCGGGGTCGGCATCGCGCCCGAACTGCTGCCCCATGTGTTCGACGTGTTCGTGCAGGGCACCAGCACGCTCGACCGCGCGCAAGGCGGCCTGGGCATCGGACTGGCCCTGGTGCGGCGCCTGGTCGAACTGCATGGCGGCAGCGTGACCGCCCATAGCGACGGCGGCAGCGGCGAAGGCAGCACCTTCGTCATCCGCCTGCCGCGCACCGAACGTCTCCCTGTAGCGAAAGACTGCGATATGGACTCCTTGAAACAAGGCAAACCCGCCGTCCTGCTGATCGAGGACAATGAAGACGGCCGCGAAATGATGTCGATGATGCTGAGCTGCTACGGCTATCAGGTGCACCATGCGGCCGACGGCCTGCAGGGGCTGGCCGTGGCCGCCAGCGCGCGGCCCGACGTGGCCCTGGTCGATATCGGCCTGCCCGGCATCGACGGCTACGAAGTGGCGCGCCGCCTGCGCGCCAATCCCGACACCCGGCACATCCGCCTGATCGCCCTCACCGGCTACGGCTTGGCCGAGGACCAGCGCCGCGTGCTCGACGCCGGCTTCGACATGCACCTGGTGAAGCCGGTCGACATCGACAACCTGATGCTGGCGATCGGCGGCGCGCCGCCCACCGCGGCGGCCCAGAGCGCAGACCCGGCGGCGGTGCAAGCGCCCGCGCCCCTGGCCGCCAGCGCCCCGGCCGCGCTCGGCGCCGGCCATTAGGCGGGGGGCGGCGCGCGGCCTCAGCCCTGTGGCCAAGGCCGTCGCGCCCCCCGCGTCACGCGTGGGGCCGGCCGCGCTGCACCGTCGCGCCGGGCAGCGGACGCGGCGGCACAAAGTCGATTTCCTCCTTGCGCGCCGCAAGCTGCCGGCCCAGCGCCTGCAGATCCAGCCCGGCCCGCTTGGCGCTGGGGAAGATTTCGCCCTCCTCCTCCTTGACGTGGTGCAGGATGTATTCGCTGAGCACCTTGAGCTTGGCGTCGTACAGCTCATCGTGCGGGTCGGCTTCCATGATCTGGGCAATCAGCTCCTTGGCCGACGCATGCTCCACGGTCGCCTCGTCGATCAAGTCTTCGTTCTCGCGCGCGGCGGCGCGCAGGGCCGGATAGAAAATCTCTTCCTCGGCCGTGGCGTGGCGGGTCAGCTCCAGGCAAATTTCCTCGGCCAGCTTTTTCTTGCTGGCGAAGGCCCGGTCGCCCAGTTCCTCGTACTGCTGGAACATGGCTTTCACATTGGCGTGGTCTTGCTTGAGCAGACTCAGGACGTCCTGCTGCTTGGCGGCGGCGCTCATAGAAAACTCCCGGAAAAGGTGGAAAGAGCGCCCAGCTTCCCAGTTCCGGCCGGCGCCGTATGTGCGCGGACTAACTATTGCGCCAGTGCGACATTGCTTGCGAACCTCAGGTATCATCGCGCCATAACAACAAACCGGACTCACCTCCACTACTCTTGAGACCTATGTCCTTACCGGTACACCCCTTCCCCCCGGAGAGCGCCGACGTGGCGGAGCTGCGCGAACTGCTGGGCCACGTGCATGCTTGCTGGGATAATGAAAGGCGCTTGCTGGCGCGCCAGCTGCACGACAGCATGGGCTCCTCGCTGACCGCCCTGACCATGCATTTAGGCTTGCTGGCGGCCAAGCTGCCGCAGGAACCCGCCCTGCTGGACCGGGCGGCGCAGATGAAGAACCTGCTCCACGCCATCATCGACACCAACCGCCAGATGCAGCACAAGCTGTGGAACGACAAGCTGGAATTTCTCGGCGTGCGCGTGGCGCTGAGCGAGCTGGTCGAACAGTTCGGCCAGCAGCACCGGCTGACGGCGCGCTGCAGCCTGCCCGAGGAAGAGCCGATGTGCCCGCGCGGCCATAGCGTGGTGCTGCTGCGCACGCTCGAAGAAGGCTTGCGCAATGTGCTGGCCCATGCCCAGGCCAGCGAAATCGATGTGATCGTGGACGATAACGATGAGCAGATCATGCTGACCGTGCGCGACAACGGCGTCGGCCCGCTCCCGGGCGACAGCGCGGACGCCGGCGCCGCCCGCTACAGCCTGCGCGCGCTGCGCGAACGCGCCCTGTACCTGGGCGGCAGCCTGAGCCTGCTGGCCGCCACGCCCGGCCCCGGCGCCTGCCTCACCGTGATCCTGCCGAAACCGGCGCCGGCCGTCTGAGCGCCGCCGGCGCCGTCCCGCACCGCCGCTAGTGCAGCTTGACCAGCGGCGTGCTGCGCTTGATCAGGAAGCGCGCCAGCGCCAGCACGCCGGTGCGCACCGTGCCCAGCACCGCCTGATGGTGCAGCAGGTGCAGGCTGACGTACATCAGCCGCGCAAACAAGCCTTCCACGAACCAGTTCAAGCCTTTGAGCGAACCCATCAGACTGCCCACCGAGGTGGACTGGCCGAACGACACCAGGGAACCGTAATCGCGGTAGGCATAGGGCGCCGCTGGCGGCGGCCGGCCCGCGGCCTGGCGCACAAACATGTCCAGCAGATAATCGGCCTGCTGGTGCGCCGCCTGGGCGCGCGGCGGCACCGGCTTGCCGTCGGCGCCGACGCAATGGGCGCAGTCGCCCAGCGCATAGATGCCGGGGAAGCCCGGCACCGCCAGATCGCCGCCGACTTCGACCTGCCCGCCCTTGGCCAGCGGCAGGCCCAGCTCGCCGAGCAAGGACGGCGCCTTGATGCCGGCCGCCCAGACCACGATGTCGGCCGGGTATTCCTGCCCGCCCTGCACCGTCACCTTCTCGTCCGTGATGGCGGTGACGCGGGTGTCGGTCGCCACCGTGATGGCGCGCTGCTGCAGCAGCTTGAGCGCGGCCGCGGACACCCGCTCCGGCAGCGGCGCCAGGATGCGCGGCGCGCCTTCGAGCAGGGTGATGCGCACATCCTTGAGCGGATCGAGCTGGCCGTAGCCATAAGCGGCATACACGCCGCTCGCCTCGCGCAGTTCGGCCGCCAGCTCGACGCCGGTGGCGCCGCCGCCGATGATCACCACGTCCACGCCGCTGCGCGCGCGGCTGGCCTTCTCCAGCTCGGCCTTGACCAGCAGCTTGAGCAGGGTCAGGCGGAAGCGCTCCGCATCTTCGGTGGCGTTCAGGGAAATCGTGTGTTCGGCCGCGCCCGGCACGCCGAAGTAATTGGAGGTACTGCCGACGGCCAGCACCAGGGCCTCGTAGCCGATCTGCCGCTGCGGCAGGATGGTCTCGCCGTGCTCGCCATCGATGGCGCCCACGGTCAGGCTGCGGCTGGCGGCGTCGAGCGCCGTCAGCGGGCCGTAGACATAGGTGAAGTGGTTGTCATGCGCCAGCATCTGATAGGACAGGCCTTCCTGGTGGATGTCCAGGGTGCCCGCCGCCACCTCGTGCAGCGAAGGTTTCCAGATATGGTAAAGCCGGCTATCCACCAGCATCACCTGGCCGGGCCCAAGCTTGCGGCCCAGCTTGCAGGCCAGTTCCAGGCCGCCTGCCCCGCCCCCAACGATCACAAACTTGCTATGCAAACCTTGCTCCTTTCGTGTGGGTGGCCATGGCGGCGGCATCGGATTTAGTCGCGATGCTTGCCGTGGCCCTTATCGTGCTTGTCGTGCTTGTCGTGTTTATCGTGCTTATCGTGGCCCTTGCCATGACCGTGTCCATGGCCGTTGCCATGGCCATGCTCTGGCTCATGGCGCCGCTCTTCGCGGTACTCATGGTGGTGTTCGTTACGGTAGCGCGGCGCGTAATCGTTCAGATACCAGTCGTCGCGCACGAAATAGACTTGGCGGCCGCAGGCGTTATAGCGGCCGCAATGCTTGCCCCAGTGCTTGGCATGGCCGGGCGGCACGCGCAGGTACAGCGGCTCGCGGATGACCCGCACGGGGCGCTGGATAATGACGGGCTGGGCGTACAGCACGGGCGGCGGCGGCATATTGCCGATATCGATGCGGCCGTAAAAACCGGGCTGGCCGATATTGATGGACACGCCCACATCGGCGGCGCTGGCGGCCGGTGCGGCGGAAACGGCGGCCAGCAGGCTGGCGGCGAGGATCAGGGTCTTCATGGCTATCTTACTAATGGCTGGTTCAGGGGGCGATCTCATCTGCGCACCCTGGTGACATTGTAACGAAAGCGCTTTCCGCCCGTATGTTCGCCAACGCACATAGTTTCCTTAGCGGAAATTTGCCAGCGGGAAGACCACCCCCGCAAACATGGACCAGTCCTGGCTGCGCGCATTGAGCCCCTTGGCCACGCCGACATCGAAGGCCAGGCGCGCATGCGGGTTATAGGCGGCAGCCAGCAGCAGCTGGGCTGTGGCGCCGCTCCCATGGCGCTGCGTGCCCGACAACTCCGCCGTCGCGCCCCAGCGCTCGGCCACGGGCAGGGAGAAGGCGGCCGACAAGCCTTTCTGCAGCCGTCCCTCGCCCTCGTCCACCCGGCCCAGGCGCAGCAGGTTCAGGTTGGCATCCATATGCAGGCTGCCGAAGTCGCGGCTGTAGATGCCGTTCAGGCCGTAATCGCTTTTGCCGCTGCCCAGGCCATCGCGCGCGGTGGGCGCCTTGGCGCTCAGTTCCAGGCCGAGCACGCTGGCTTCGTCCAGGCGCAGCGCGCGCTTCAGGGTCGCCGTCAGGTCGCCGACGCCGCGCTGGCGGCCGCTGTCCGGCGCGCGGGCACTGATCCAGGCTTCGCCGCCCAGCAGCACGCCCCACTCTTCATTGAACGCCAGCTTCAGCAGCATGGGCAGGCTGGCGCGGCGCGTCCCCTCGTCGCGCGAGCGCAGGCCGCCCACTTCCATTTCCAGCTGGCCCGGCGCCGGCAGGGAGGCCGGACTCGATACCGAGGGCCGGTAAGGCAGGACCGGCGGCGGCCCGTCCTCGGCGGCCTGGGCCGGCCAGGCCAGCGCGGCGCCAACCGTCATGAGCAGGACGGCCGCCAGCCGCCGGAAAGGCGCCGCGCCCCTGCCGGCGGCATGGCGCATCCCCCTGTTTCGACCCTGCGATGTCTTCTTCATTGTTTTTCTTTCCGCTCGCGCTCCCGCCGGAACCAGCCGGACGGCGCCGCCCATCTTATCAGGCGCGGGCCAGGTCTGCTTGCAGCTGGCTGATGGCGGCCCGCGACTGGCTGATCACCTTATCGGCGATGCGCTTGCGCATGCTCTGCACCCGCCCCGCCGCCTCCGCTTCCAGCAGCAGCGGCGTCAGCAGTTGCACAGCCGACTCGTGGAAGCTGGCGGCAATGCGGTCGAGCTGGGCGCAGAAGACGGCATCGGCATCGTTCAGGCGCTTGCGCAAGCCTTCCTCGAAGGCGCGGCGCTTGTCCTGGATTTCCGAACGCTTGCGCCGCCCGCCGTCGTTGAGCCATTTGAAAGCGCCCGCCAGCAGCACCGCGCCGCCGACAAAGGGCGCCACCGGCGCCACGGCCGGCAGCACCACCGCCATGCCGAAGATATACAGGGCGGTGCCGGTGCCCGCCGCCGCCACCGCGCCGCCCATCAGCGTGACATTGGCGGCCGTGTCGACGCGGTTGGCCAGCCGGGTGCCGATGCGCAGGCGCGGCATCAGGCGCGCCAGGGCGGCGTGGTGCTGGCGTTCCAGCGCATTCGACTGGCCGCCGCGGATATCGGCCTGGAACAGGCGCAGATCCTGGTTCAGCAGCTCCAGCGCTTCTTCTTTGCGCCGCACCACGCGGTCCAGGCGGCGCTCCATTTCCTGGCCGAACTGGTCGCGCGCGATGCTGTCCCACACATCGTCATCCTTCCACTGGTCGGTGTGCAGGCGCTCGGTGATGGCCAGCTCGATGGCGTTGCCGGCGTCATGCACCACGTCGTCGATATCCTGCCACAGCATGCGGCGCTCATAGGCGACACGGGAATCGACCAGCGCCAGCCGCTGCTGCACCTGGCGCTTGAGCTGGGAAGCCGCCATCAGCAGGCTCGACGCACCCGCCTCGCAGGCCAGCACCGGGCCGGCGTTCTCCTGGTAGACGGCAATGCCTTCGCTGATGGCGGCAATCGCCTCGCGCACCAGGGCCAGCAACTGCTGCTGGTCCAGCATGCCGCCCTTGAAGCCGCGCGCATGGTCGAGCAGCTCAGCCTGGCCGGTGCTGCGGCCGAAATCGGCGACCGCATCGACCAGGCCGCGGCCCATGACCAGCTTGCGCGCCTGGCTGCCCAGATTGTTCAGCAGGCGGCGCTCGTCCTCCGGCGGCAGGCCGAACAGCTGGTCGGGCCGCAAGCGCAGATTCAGGGCGCGGGCGAACTTGTGGGCCAGCGGCCGCGCCTGCTTGGCTTGCAGCGCCAGCAGGGGTTTGACGAGGGCAAAAGCGCCGTCGCGGGTGGCGGCGTCGGTATCGGCGCTGGCGCGGCCCAGGGTACCGAGCGCCCAGTCCACGGTGACGCCCGATTCGATGGCGTTCAGCACCACGGCGGTAAACAGGGCCGAGGCCTTGCCTTCGCCGGCGATATCGGTAATGGCGGCAAACTGGGCCAGGGTGAGCGTGCCATTTGCGGCGGCAACGGCGCCGACGGCGCGCGCCAGGCTGGCGTGAAAGCCCAGGTCGGAACACAGATATTCGTCCAGCGAGCGGATGTGGATCGCATGCTCGGGGACGGCGGCAACGGCGGCGGGGGCAGCGCTGGCAACGGTAGCGCCAAAGATGCTGTTCACAGCTTTCTCCTTTCGCTCCAGAATGCGTCTCAGGCATTCTAGCCGAATCGCGAGAAAGCGGAAGGCCGTACAGGACAGTAATTCAGGACAGCAGATGAATGATGGTCAGCGCGAAGCCGAGCTGGGCCAGCATCAGCAGGAACATCGAACGGTACACATCGGCGCGCAGGATGGCGATCTGGGCGGAGATATGTTCTTTCATCCCGCGCAGCTCTTCGGCGCGCAGCTTGTTGCCGGCTTCCGTTTGCTCGCGGTAAAGCCGATCGGACTCCTGCCGCTGCGCTGCCAGGCGCTGGTCGATCTCCTTCTTGTAGTCCTCGCTGCGTTTATCGCGCTCCTGCTCGTACTTCTCCCACGCTTTCTTGTGCTCCTGCTCGGACTGTTCCCACGCTTTCTTGCGTTCCTGCTCAGACTTCTCCCACTCTTTCTTGCGTTCCGCGCGCTGCAGCGCCTGCTCTTGCTCGTATTTTTCACGCCGCCGCGCCTGCTCTTGCTCGTATTCCTCGCGCCGCCGCTCCTGCTGCTGCCGGTACTCCTCACGCCGCAACTCCTGCGCTTTCGCGTACTCGTCGCGCTCCTTCTCCTGCGCCCGCTTATACTCGTCGCGCTCCTTCTCTTGCGCTTTCTTGTACTCATCGAAACGCCGGTCGCGCTCTTCCCAGCGCTGATTTTGCGCTTCCAAGCGTTCCATAAAGCATCGATGTTCGTATTCGACGCGCTCCTTCGCGGCCTGGATTTCGGCGCGCGTGCGCTCGTCCAGGCCGGATACCTCACTACGCAGCAGCTTTAAATCGGATTCGTGCATTACCGGGTCTACGCGGGAATCGGGCATAGCATGCTCCATGCAGAAACCAGTATAGTGCGCCGCCCCCGTCTATGGCATGCTGATCCGGCGCAAGCCTCAGGGCGCCGCTTCGGTCGACAGCACCAGGGTTTCCTTGATTTCCTCCATCACCACATAGCTCTTGGACTGGGCCGCGCCCGGCAGGTTCAGCAGCATATCGCCCAGCAGCTTGCGGTATTCGGCCATCTCGCGGATGCGCGCCTTGATCAGGTAATCGAAATCGCCCGACACCAGATGGCACTCCTGCACCTCGGGAATGCGCAGCACCTCGCGCCGGAACTGTTCGAACACCAGGGCCGATTTCTGGTTCAGCGTGATTTCCACGAACACCAGCAGGGTCGCCCCCAGCGCAGGCGGGCTGATGCGGGCGTGGTAGCCGGTGATCACCCCATCGCGCTCCATGCGCTTGACGCGCTCGATGGCCGGCGTGATCGACAGGCCGACCTGCTCGCTCAGATCCTTCATCGAGATCCGCCCATCCTCTTGCAGGATGCGCAAAATCTTGCGGTCCAGCTTGTCCAGGCCGCGCACGGATTCTTTTTGGGTTCTCATGATTTATTAATGAATATTACTCGTTTTATGGTAACAAACACTGGAGAAACAAACTTATCATAGTAAAAATCCCCGCACAAGAAATATTAATACATAGGAAGAGACATGCGCGTCGTCGTTCTTGGAAGTGGCGTCATCGGCGTAACCACCGCCTACTATCTGGCCAAGGCCGGCCACGAAGTCACCGTACTGGACCGCCAGCCCGGTCCCGCCCTGGAAACCAGTTTCGCCAACGCCGGCCAGATTTCCCCCGGCTACGCCTCGCCCTGGGCCGCGCCCGGCATCCCGCTGAAAGCGATGAAATGGATGCTGCAGCGCCACGCCCCGCTTTCGATCACCCCGGACGGCACCCTGTTCCAGCTGCAATGGATGTGGCAGATGCTGCGCAACTGCAATGCGGCCAGCTATGCCGTCAATAAAGAACGCATGGTACGCCTGGCCGAATACAGCCGCGACTGCTTTAAAGTGCTGCGCGCCGCCACCGGCATCGAATACGAAGGCCGCCAGCAAGGCACGACCCAGTTGTTCCGCACCCAGAAACAGCTGGACGACGCCGCCAAGGATATCCAGGTGCTGGAAGAAACCGGCGTGCCCTACGAGCTGCTGACGCCCGAACAGCTGGTCGGCGCCGAACCCGGCCTGGCCGCCTCGCGCCACAAGCTGGCCGGCGGCCTGCGCCTGCCCAACGATGAAACCGGCGACTGCCAGCTGTTCACCACCCGCCTGACCGCCATGGCCAAGGAATTGGGCGTCAAATTCCGCTACAACGTCGATATCGGCAACCTGGCCATGAGCGGCGATGAAGTCAAGGGCGTGCGCTGCGGCGCCGAACTGGTGACGGGCGACAGCTTCGTGGTGGCGCTGGGCGCCTACTCGACGGCCTTCCTCAAGCCGCTGGTCGAGATCCCGGTCTATCCGCTCAAAGGCTATTCGATCACCGTGCCGATCGCCGATGGCGGCAAGGCGCCCACCTCGACCATCCTGGACGAAACCTACAAGATCGCCGTCACCCGCTTCGACGACCGCATCCGCGTCGGCGGCATGGCCGAAATCGCCGGCTTCAACCTGGACCTGAATCCGCGCCGCCGCGAAACGCTGGAAATGGTGGTCAACGACCTCTTCCCCGGCGCCGGCAACACGGCCGAAGCCACCTTCTGGACCGGCCTGCGTCCGATGACCCCGGACGGCACGCCCGTGGTCGGCCGCACCGGCCTGCGCAACCTGTTCACCAACACCGGCCACGGCACCTTGGGCTGGACCATGTCCTGCGGCTCGGCCCAATTGCTGGCCGACCTGATCTCGGCCCAGCGCCCAGCCATCCGCGCCGACGACCTCTCGGTCAGCCGCTATCGTCAAGAAAGCGGCACGGGCCGCCCCGAGCTGGTCAACGCTTAAGCAAGGGCGCGGCAAAGCGGTGACAAAAGCGGGAATAGTGCCCGCTTTTCCCGAAATCTTTCAGAAAACCGGGGTCCGTCCCCGGTTTTCTTCGTATAATTTTCGGCATGAATAAACTGGAAGCCTTCGGGCATATAGCCGCGCTGGCAATGCGCGGCGATCTGGTGTTTCCCACCAGCGTCAACGCCGCCCTGCGCGTCCAACTCGCGCTGGACGATCCCGATTGTCCTATCGACGAAGCGATCCGCCTGGTGCTGGCCGAACCGCAGCTGGCCGCGCGCACCGTGGCCCTGGCCAATTCGGCCATGTTCAGCCGCAGCGGCGGCGCCGTCGTCACCAATGTGCGCGCCGCCATCATGCGCATCGGCTATCACAACCTGTTCGCGCTGGCCGCCGCCATGGTGGTGCGCCAGTTCGGCAGCAAGATCACCGATCCGGAATTGCGCAATATGGCCGAGCAGCTGTGGGACCACACCATCCATGTGGCCTGCCTGTCGCGCATCATCGCGCGCGAAGTGACGTATGTGAATCCGGATACCGCGCTGTTCGCCGCCATCGTGCACGAAGTGGGCGGCTTTTACCTGCTCTCGCGCGCCGACGAATTCCCCGGCCTGCTGGAACCGGACCCGGAAAACTGGCAGCCGGCCAGCGAGGAAATCATCACGCGCGAGGTGATGCACAAGCTGGGCATTCCGGAACCGGTGGCCAGCGCCATCGAGGGCTTGCGCGACGGCTTCCTGCAAATCCCGCCCGACACCCTGCTCGACACCCTGCTGCTGGCCAACCATCTGGCGCCCGTGGCCTCGCCGCTGCCGTCCGCGCCGCGCGAGGAACCGGCCCATTCCGAGTCCATCATCGACCTCTTCATCGACGAGGAAAAGCTGGCGCGCATGCTGGAAGAATCGAAGGCCGATGCGGCCTCGATGAACGCTGCCCTGCTGGTGTGACGCAGTTCCAGGCGCGCTGCCCGCAACGGGCCGCGCGCCAAGGCGCTTAGGCGCGGGCGCGCGCCAGCGGATTCGGCGTCGGCTCGGCCACCTTGTGCAGCAGGTTGCGGTCGATGTGGTGGAAAGGCTCGTCCTCCTTGCCGCGGATGAGCATCACCGTGTCTTCCTCGTAGCCCCAGCTGCCGTCCTCGTTCTGCGTCACCTTGATGCGGTATTCCACCGTCTTGAAACCGAATTCCAGGAAGGGATTGGAGCGGATGCCATAGGTATCCGATTCCAGCCTCGCCACCAATTCAAACTCCTTGGCATCGGGCGCCACCGTGCCGGCCGCCATGGCGATCTGGCCGCGCGGAATGGCCAGGGTCTGGATCACGGTCTGGGTGGCCGGCTCCCACAGCCAGTAGCCGACCTGCTCGTGGTAGGTCTTCACATTGTCCGGCTTATTGATGATGATCAGATAGCGCAGGCCGTAGAACAGCTGCGGGCCATTGGTCACGGGATCGATGGGCTGCAACTCGATGCGTTCGACGAAAGCCTGCTTGCGCGGGCCGTCGGCCTTGGGTTTGATATCGAGGCCGCGCTGGCCTTCCCAGATGCCGGCCATGGCCGTCAGCGGGCCGAGGTTGGCGAGGGTGTCGATGTCGACATTGCTTGGTTCGGTGTAGATATCGTCGGAGAATTGTTGGCTCATGGCTGGGTCGGGCTTATCGGGCTGAGAATGCAGATAGGCAATTGTAGCCTAAGCCGCTCAAGCCGGTTCGCCCGCCATCACGCCTAATAGGTGCACCAGTTTGCTGGTATCCAGCGGCTTGACGAAGTAGTGGTCGAAGCCGGCCGCCAGCGCGCGGTCCTGGTCTTCCTTGCGGCCATAGCCGGTCACGGCGATCAGCTGGCAGCGCCCGGTCTGCGGCAGCTGGCGCAGGTGCTCGGCCAGCTGGTAGCCGTCGATATCGGGCAGGCCGATGTCGAGGAAGCAGATCTGCGGCGCCGTGGCGCGCGCCAGTTCGATCGCTTCGGTGGCGCGGTGGGCGATGAAGACGCGGTGGCCGGCGGCCTCCAGGAACAGGGCCAGGGTCTGGGCCGCATCCACATTGTCGTCCACCACCAGGCAGCGCAGGCCATGCTGGGGCGGCAGGCTGTGTTCGGCCGGCTGGTCCAGCCCCGGCGCCACTTCGCCCTGCGCCGCCGGCAGCTCGATGGTGAACTGGCTGCCGCGGTCCGGCCCGGCGCTCTCGGCGCGCACCGTGCCGCCATGCAGCAGCACCAGGGTGCGCACCAGGGCCAGGCCCAACCCCAGGCCGCCCTGCGAACGGTCGGACGTGCGCTCGCCCTGGGTGAACAGTTCGAACACCCGGCCGCATAGCTCGCGCGTCATGCCGATGCCGTCATCCTCCACCTGCAGGCGCACGCGCTCGCCGTCGCGGCGCAGGCGCACATCGATCTGGCCGTGTTCGGGCGTGTATTTGGCGGCGTTATTGAGCAGATTGGCCACCACCTGCACCAGGCGCTTATGGTCGCCGCCGACGGCCTGCGCCTCGTCCGGCAAATCCAGATTGAGCTGCTGGCGCTTGCTCTTGAACAGCGGGTAGGTCTGCTCCACCGCATCTTCCACCACATGGCGCAGGTCGAGCACCTGGCGGTTCAGCTTGACCAGGCCGCGCGTCACGCGCGACACGTCGAGCAGATCGTCGATCAGGCGCGTCATGTGTTCGACCTGGCGGCTGATGATGTCGGCCGTGCGCGCCACCGAGGGATTGTCGCCGTGCGCCATCTTCAGCACCTGGGCGCCGGAACTGATCGGCGCCAGCGGATTGCGCAGCTCGTGCGCCAGCATGGCCAGGAATTCGTCCTTGCGCTTGTCGGCCGCCTGCAGCGAAGCGGCGGCGGCGTCGCGCTCCCACTCCTTCTTCTGCAAGGCCAGGGCCATATCGTCCAGCGAGCGCGCCAGATCGCTGATTTCCTCGTTCTCGTACTGCATGCCGGTGCGCGTATCGAGCGAACCGGAAGCGATGCGGTTGGCGGTGCGCGCCAGCGCCTGCACCCGGCGCACGATCAGCACATCGCCGCCGAACCAGGCCGCCAGCAGGGCCAGGGTGACGGTGGCCGCCAGACCGATGGTGGCGATCAGCTGGTCGCGCTGGGCCGCCGCCACAATCTCTTCCTGCGGGATGCCGATCATCACGGTGTAATCGGAGACCTCATGGCGTCCGACGCGGGCGAAGGCGTACATGCGCTCCACGCCATCGTCGTCGGCAATCAGGATCGGCGTCTTGGGCGGATGCAGCAAGCCTTTCTGCAGCGGCGCCGGCAGCTTCTTGCCGAACCAGGGGCCGGGGTCGGGACGGCGCGAAATGATGGTGCCTTGCGAATCGGCGGTCCACAGCACGGCGCCCGGCGAAAGCTGCACATCGAGCACGAATTTATCGAGTTCGGTCAGGTCCATGGCGGCGAACAGCACGCCCACCACCTCGCCCTTCTTGATGACGGGATACGTCAGGTTCACCGTATGCTTGCCGATCACGCGGCCGAACACATAATTGCTGGCGACGAAGCGGCGCTCGCTGATGGCGCGCTGGAAGTGGGCGCGGTCGCCCAGGTTCACCATGCCGATCGAGGCCACCGCGCTGCAGGTCACGTCGCCGTTCAGCCGGATCAGGCCGAAATTCACATAATCGAGATTCTTGGACAGGATGTCCGACATCAGCACGCTGCAATCGTGCTGGTCGCCCAGCACATCGGGCACGCTGGAGAGGTCGCGCAGGATCTGGCGCGCGCCCTCCAGCGACTGGGCCTCGTTGGCCGCGGCCAGGTTGGCCACGCGCTGCAGATTCTCGCGCGCCACCTCGATGGCGTGTTCGCGCTCGCGCACCCCGGTCAGCACCGTCATGGCGACCATTGGCGTAATCGCCAGGGCCACCAGCAAAATCAGGCGCCCACGCAGGCTGTTCAGGCGGAACACGTTCATCGGCATACGGCTCCTAAGCCGCCTGGCTGGCGGCGGCCAGCTTGTTGCCCAAAGCGATGATGGCGTCCACGCCGCGCTTCAGGGTGGCCACATCGTCGGCGATATAGCCGATGCGGATAAAACCGGCGCAGCCGAGCGCCTCGCCCGGCATGATGGCGACGCGGTATTGCTCGATCAAGGTTTCGGCAAAGGCGTTGGTGTCCATGGTCAAGCCCGAGATATCGCCCCACAAATAGGGACCGGAATCGGGACGCGTCATTTTAATCCAAGGCACGGCAGAAAACATCCCCACCACCAAATCGCGCCGCGCGCGGTAGTCGGCCACCAGTTCCGGCACGTCGCCGGTGGCGAAAGCGGCTTCGGCCGCCACCTGGCTCAGGGCCGGCACGGCGGCCGTGATCGGGCCTTGCAGCGCTTCCATCGCTTTCACCAGCACGGCCGGGGCCACGGCGAAGCCGGCGCGCCAGCCCATCATGGCATAGCTTTGCGAGGCCGAGAAAATGGTGACGACGCCGATGTCGGCCCAATCCTTGGCCAGGGCCGCCAGGCTGTGGTGCCGCCCCTCGAAAATCAGCTTTTCATAACTCTCGTCGACGATGCAGTGGGCATTGCGGGCGCGCAGCCAGTCGGCGATGGCCAGCAGCTCGTCGCGGCTAAACACCTTGCCGCTCGGGTTGTGCGGGTTATTGACGATCAGGACCTTGGCGCGCGGCAGCGTGTCGAGGAAGGCGGCGTCGATGCGCGCCGGCTGGTCGATCAGCACGATATTCAGGCCCAGCAGCTGGGCGGTGGCGACATAGGCCGGCCAGTGCGGACGGAACACGATCACGGTATCGCCCGGATCGCTCATCACATACAGGGACTGGTACAGCGCCTGCTTGGCGCCATTGGTGACGATCACTTCGGCCGCGCCGGCCGCAATGGCGTTTTCGGCGCCCACCTTGGCCGCCAGTTTCTGGCGCAGGGCTGCCGCGCCGCCCACGGCCGTGTAAGGCAGCAGCGGCTGCTGCACCGCCTCGGCCACGGCGGCGCGCACATGCTCGGGCGCCGGGAAGTGGGAAATGGCGATCGAAAAGTCGATGACCTCTTCGCCTTGCAACTTCAGTACATCAACGCGCTCGTGCATGGCCGTGGTGGCCAGGGGCCGGGCGGCCGCAATCCGTTTAGATACCTGCATGTCGGGGCATACCTTTCTTAAAAAGTTAGCCAAAACATTTTACCAAAATGCAATAAAATTGCACCCAGGTTTTTCTATCGTGCGAGTGGGCCGGCCCCCTCAAACACCGGCCGGGGCCGGCGCCGCCGGCAGGGCCTTCACGGCTTGCGGAATGGAAGCCGTTGCCGTTCCAGCCTGCAACAAGGCGGCGATGCCGCCGGCCGCCAGCGGCGGGCTGAGCAAATAGCCCTGCAGCTCGTCGCAGCCGTTGGCGCGCAGGAACTCGCACTGTTGCGCCGTTTCCACGCCTTCGGCGATGACCCGCATCTGCAACTGGTGGGCCAGCGAGATGATGGCGCGCGCAATGGCCTGGTCGTCGGCGCTGTTGGCCAGGTCGCGCACGAAGGATTTGTCGATCTTCAGACGGCCGATGGGGAAGGATTTCAGCGCCGCCAGGCTGGAATAGCCGGTGCCGAAATCGTCGATCGACAGGGCCAGGCCCATGGCCTCGAGCTCGCGCATCTTGGCCACGGCCTGCTGCACATCGCGCATGATCAGCGATTCCGTCACCTCCAGCTCCAGCCAGCGCGGCGCCAGGCCGCTCTGCTGCAAGGCCTCGGCCACGCGCGCTTCCAGGCGCAGGTCGTCGAACTGGCGCGGCGAGACGTTGACCGAAATGGTCAGCGGCGGCAAGCCGGCGGCCTGCCAGGCGCGCCCCTGGCGGCAGGCTTCGCGCAGCACCCATTCGCCGATGGCGACGATGGCCCCGCTCTCCTCGGCCAGCGGAATGAACTGGTCGGGCCGGATCGCGCCACGCTCGGGATGCTGCCAGCGCAGCAGCGCTTCGACGCCGAAGATGCGGCCGCTCTCCAGGTCCAGCTTGGGCTGGTATTCCAGGCGCAGCTGCCGCTCGTCGACCGCCTTGCGCAAGCCGTCCATCAAGGCCAGCTTCTCTTCCAGCGAGGCGTTCATCTCGCAGGCATAGAACTGGTAATTGTTCTTGCCGCCATCCTTGGCGCGGTACATGGCCGCGTCGGCGTTCATCAGCAGGGTGCCGGGATCGGCGCCGTCGCGCGGATACATGGAAACGCCGATGCTGCAGCTGACCTGCACTTCCTGCCCTTCCAGCATCACCGGCCGGATCACCTCGGCGCGGATGCGCTCCAGCAGCGGCGCGATGCTGGCCGCCTCGCCGCAGGCCTGCGGCAGCACCAGCACGAACTCGTCGCCACCGAAGCGGCCCACGGTATCTTCGCGGCGCAGGCACAAGGCCATGCGCTCGGCCACCTGCTTGAGCAGCTCGTCGCCGGCATTGTGGCCCAGGCCATCGTTGACCAGCTTGAAGCTGTCCAGGTCGATGAAGGCCACGGCCACGGCCTGCTTGTCGCGCCGCGCGCGCTCGATGGCCTGGCGCAGGCGCTCGCCGATCAAGCTGCGGTTGGGCAGGCCGGTCAGGGTATCGTGGTGGGCCATATGGTAGATGCGCTCTTCGGCCGCCTTGCGCTCGCTGATATCGCGCACAATGGCCACCACGCCGCCCTCCACGCCCACCACCTGCCAGTGCAGCCAGCGCGCGTCCACCTGCGGCATGATGTTTTCCATCTCTTCGTGATGGGTGCCGCCCAGATTGGTGATGCGCACCAGCTTGTCGAAGATGCCGTTCTCGCGCGTCTCGGGCAGCCAGGCGCACAGGGTCTGGCCCTGCAGTTCCTGCTTGCTCAGGCCCGTCATCTTTTCGGCGCGCGAGTTGGCGGTGGTGATGCGGAAATCGGTGATCGCGCCCTGCTCGTTGCGCAGGGCGCGCAGCACGAAGAAGGAATCCATATTCGCTTCCGACGCGGCGGCATAAGTCTCCTGCGCCAGGCGGATGCGGCGGCGCGCGCGCGCGCCCTGCCAGCACCACAGCCAGGTCATGGCCATGGCCATCAGCAGCACGGCGCTGGCCACGCCGGCTTCCCACAGATGATTCAGGCGGCGCTGCTCGACGCCGGCCATCACTTCGCTTTCGGCCATGCCGGCCACCGCCGTCAGCGCAAAGCCGTGCAGCGGACGCGCCGCCATATAGCGGCGGATGCCGTCCCAGGGGCTGGCCTGGGGCTGGCCCTGGGACAGCGGCGCGCGCGCCAGGCTCTGGCCCCAGGAGACTTTTTCGCCCACGCGCAGCACGCGCAGCACGCCGTCCTGGCCCAGCAGGCCCTGCACGCCCAGCTCGCCCTGGCGCGAACGCTCGTAGCCGCTGGTGAAATAGGCGGGATCGACTTCGACGATGGCGATGCCGGCGAAATTGCCGCCGGCATCGTTCAGGCGGCGCGTGAAATGCAGGTGCCAGTCCTGGTTGGCCTGGTCGCGCATGGTCTGCGCCACGTATACGCTATCGCTATTGCGCGCCTTGTGCACCTTGAAGTAGTCCTGGCCGCTGACGGGGATATTGCGCGCCGCCGGACTGCTGGCGAGGGTATTGCCGCGCGCATCGGTCAGGCTGACCACGAACACCAGGCCGGAAGGCAGCAGGCCTTGCTGCGACAATTCCTTGAGCGCCTGCTCCGGCCCCTTCTTTTCGGTCACGTATTTGAGCAGCTTGAGGGTCTGGTCGATGCCGTTCAGGTTGCGCGCCACCTGCGCCTCGTAGGTGGCGATCAGCTCCTGCACCGATTCCACGGCGGCGGCGCGCGCGGCGGCGCGTTCGGCGTCGATGAAATGCAGGGTCACGCCCCAGATGGCCGCCAGCAGCACCAGGGTGAACAGCGGCAAGGACAGGAAGGCGTCCTGCCACCAGCGCAGCAAACGCATGCCGCGGCTTTCGCGTCGCAGTTGGCCCATCAGTGCACCACCAGCACCGGCTTGACGCTGGCATCGAGCGCGCTGCGTTCGATATAGCCGATCATATTCGGATTGTCCGCCACCAGCTTGCGCACGGCGGCGCTGCCCGCCATTTCGCGCGGCGGCTGGCCGCGTCCCGTAAAGATCATCTTGGTCCAGTAGGCCTTCATCAGGGCCGGGCTTTTCGCCGCCACCTTGCTGTAGAACTCATTGCGCAGCGGCGTATTGATGGCCTGGTCGATGGCGACCGCCTCCCCGCCTTCGGGAAAACGGGCCACTTCGGCCAGGAAGATGTCGGCCACCTGCTCGGCGCGCAATTGCGCCACCGGGCTGCGGCTGGAGACGATCACCACCAGCTCGGCCGCCACGGCCGGCACGCTCAGCGCGGCGCTCAGGAGCAGTGCGCCCAGTTTGCTTAGTCGCATGACGGCCTCCGTCAAAATACGAAATCGACCACAACGCTGCTGACGCCAAAGGCCTTGCCGGAGCGGAAGCCCGGCTGCACATTGATCAGCGTTCCCGAGGTGCCGCCGTGCGGACGCACGCGGTCATACTGCATCTTCAGGGCGACCGAGGGCGCCACATCCCAGCGCAGGCCGGCGGCCACCGTGTCCTGCACCGAAATCATGCTGAGCCAGGCGTTCAAGCCGCCGTTCAAGCGGCGCGCCCGCTCGGCCGCCTGGGGCCGCAGGCCGCGCATGGGAATGCCGCGCACCCTGGTCGGGGTATTCGCATGCACCTTGCCCGCCACCAGATAGGGCGTGAAGGCGCCGATGCGGTAGCCGCCGCTCAGATACATGGCGGTCTTGTCGCCCAGGAAGGAACGGGTATTGATGCGCCCCGCCTCGCCCATCAGGAACCAGTTGCCCGGATCGTAGTTGAAGCCCAGGCTGACCATGCTGACGCGGCGCTCGCTGGCGTCGTAGCGGTTGGCCAGGCGCTCGCCGTAGCGGCCGAAATGGCGGAAGGCATTGAAGAAATCCTTGCCGTAATTGATACGTAAATCGGCACTGAGCAGGCTGGCGCGCACGCTCAGCGCGCCGATGCTGGCCGTGTTGGAAATGCCGGTCAGATCGCTCGCCTTGGCGCGGAAGGCGCGGCTCACGTCGATCTCGGTGCGGCCGTACAGCAGCTGGGTCACGTTCTTGACGCCGCCCAACTGCCAGCGGTAGCTGGCATCGATGCCGTCGCTGCTGCTGATGGGCAGGGTGCCGTACAGCTCGACCGGCGGCCGCACCCAGGGCAAGGCATAGCCGGCCTTGCGGTAGTCGGCGGTCACGAACAGCGGCAAGGCGATGCGGCCGACGCGCAGGCTGAGCTCGGGCGTGGCCTGGTATTTGATATTGGCCCACTCGACCTTGGGCTGCCAGGAATCGAGCAGGCGGCGCTCGGACACCACCTGCACCACGGCCGACCAGTTACGGTCGAACTGGGCGCCCAGCTGCACGCCGAAGCGGCTGTCGACCGCCGTGCTCCATTCATGGCTATGGCCGGCCTGGCCGGGATTCAGGGGATTGGCCGTGAAGTCGGCCTGCTTTTCGCTGGAACGCACGGCGCCCAGGCTGCCGAAACCACCGAAGGTCCAACTCGGTAAAGCGCTGGCCGGCGCGGGTGTGGACGCCGGAACGGCGCCGGCCTCCGCGGCGGCGGCCGGGCTGGTATCGGCAGGACTGGCCAGCACCGGTTCGGCGCTGTCCTTCACGGTCTGGGCATGGGTGGCGGCCACGGGTAAGGCCAGAGCCAGACAAGCGAAGGGAATCAGATGACGCTGCTTCTGCATTAATATGTTTCCGATAAACTAATCGCAGCAGGAAAGCAGCACACAAGGCTGCACACGGCCTGTTCCAGCACCGCGGACACTTCCTGCAAGTGGTAAAGGTGGCAGCGCCGACTGCGGCTGCGTGGATCAACGGATGCGCGCACGGCGCGTCTTGAATTCTCACACTTTATAACAGCCCCTCGGGACTGTCGATAAATTTCCTTAGAGAATCACTTCTATTTTTCTGGAAACATTTTCATTCTTGCCAAAGCGGGACGCGCAGCGGCCCTGCCGTACAATGGCGTTTTTGCACGAGGGGAAGGACGGGCGGTGAGCATGCAGCTTTCTTGCGGCACCTTGATTGTCAACGCGGCGGGCCAACTGCTGCTGTGCCATGTGACCGGCACCGCCAACTGGGACATCCCCAAGGGCCTGCGCGATCCGGGCGAAACGCCGCTGCAGGCGGCGCGGCGCGAACTGCGCGAGGAAGCGGGCCTGGAGCTCGACGCCACCCTGTTCCGCGATCTGGGCGAGTTCGACTACCGGCGCGACAAGCGCCTGCACCTGTTCCACGTCGCCGCCGGCGACGGCCTCTGCCAGCTCGACCAGCTGCATTGCAGCAGCTTCTTCCCGCACCACCGCACCGGCGAAGCCACGCCCGAATGCGACGGCTTCCGCTGGGCCAGCCGCGACGACGTGCGCACCCTGTGCTGGCCGCGCATGGCCCAGCGCCTGCTGTCGCTGGACTGGTGAGCTATACGCCGCCACCGCAGCGCATGGTGGTCGCCGTCACATAGGAGGCGGCCGGGGACAGCATCCAGGCCACCGCTTCGGCGATCTCCTCCGGCTCGCCCGGACGCTGCATGGGAATGCGCGGCGTCACGCGCCGCACGCGGTCCGGCTCACCCGCCGCCGCGTGGATCTCGGTCAGCGTGAAACCGGGCGCCACGCCGCATACGCGGATGCCTTCGGTCGCCAGCTCCTTGCCCAGCCCCATGGTGAAGGCATCCACCGCCGCCTTGCTGGCGGCGTACCACACATAGTCGTGCGGGCTGCCGCTGGCAGCGGAGGTGGACGAGATATTCAGCACCACCCCGCCCTGCCCGCCGCGCCGGAAAGCGGCGATGGCGGCGCGCGTGCAATCCATCAGGCCGAACACATTGGTCTGGAACACGGCCTCCACCATGGCCGGATCGGCCTCGCTGAACTGGCCCAGACGGCCCGTGATGCCCGCGTTATTGACCAGGGCCGTGGGCAGGCCCAACTCGCGTTCCACCGTGGCGAACAGGCGGGCCACCTGTTCCGGCACGGCGACGTCGGCCTGCACCGCCAGCGCCCTGCCGCCGGCGGCGCGGATTTCATCCACCACCGCTTCGGCCGCCACCGCGTTGTGCCGGTAATTGACGGCCACCGCATAGCCTTCGCGCGCCACCCGCCTTGCCACGGCCGCGCCGATGCCGCGCCCTGCCCCCGTTACGATCACTACCTTGTCCATGCTGCGCCCCGTGAGAAACAAACAGGGCAAGACAATATCACGGCGTGGGCGGCAGTGCAGCGGGCGCCAGGCCGGTGGCAGCCGGGCCATGCAGCACCTTGCCATCGACGCCGAAGCGCGAACCATGGCAGGGACAATCCCAGGACTGCTCCTGGCCATTCCAATGCACCGCGCAACCCATATGCGGACAGGCCGCCGACAACGCCAGCAAGCCGCCCTGCTGCGTGCGGTGCACGGCCAGCAGACGCACGCCGTCGCGCAGCAGCGCGCCCTGGCCCGGCGCGATCTGCTGCGCCGACTCCACCTGGCCCTGGCGCGCCCAGTCGGCATACTGGGCCATGGTATTGGCCTGCTCCAGCACCAGGTCGCCCAGGCCGTGCAGCGGCGTGCGCGCCGGTTCGTACAGGCCGGCCCAGGGATTGGGGCGCTCCATGATCAGATCCGTCACCAGCATGGCCCCGGCCGTGCAATGCGTCATGCCATTGCCGGAATCGCCGGTGATGATGAAGACATTCTTGCCGTCCATGGGGTTGTGGCCCAGATAAGGCAGGCCGTCGGCCGGTTCCATCACCGTGCCCGACCAGCGCCACACCACTTCGCGCAGCATGGGAAAGCGCAGCCGCGCCCAGGCTTCGATGGCGTCGTAGCGCGCCTCGCCGCGCGCGTCCTGGCCCACCTTGTGGTCCTGGCCGCCCACGATCAGCACATCGTACGCCGTGTCGGTGGCATCGCCCGCCAGCCGCACATAGTAGTAAGGCTGGCCGGTATCCCACAGCAGCATGGCGGGCAGCTGGTGGCGCGCCACGCGCAGGCCCAGCACATGGCTGCGGTAGGCGGCCAGCTTGGTATGCATCACCAGCCGGTCGTTGAACGGCGTATTGGTCGCCACCACCACGGCGCGCGCGCCGATCTCGCCCTGCGCCGTGGCCACGCTTTGCCACACGCTGTCGCCGCTGATGTCATGCGCGCGGGTGGCGCCGTGAATGCGCCCGCCCAGGCGCAGGATGGCATCGGCCAGGCCGTTCAGATAGCGCAGCGGATGGAATTGCGCCTGCCCGGCAAAGCGCAGGCAAGGGCCGGTATCCCATTCGCGCAGACCGGGCACGCGCGGCAACAGTTCCACTGCCAGTTCCAGCTGGCGCGCCGTCTGGTATTCGCGCTCGATCAGCGGCTGGTGCGCGGCCTGGGCCGCCACCAGATAGCCATCCAGGCGCTGCCAGGCGCAGGCGATCTTCTCGCGCTGCACGATGGCTTCCACCAGGGCGATGGCGTTGCGGTAGCTGTCCGCCACCTGCTGCGCGGCGTGGCCGCCGAAACGGCGCTGGATTTCGCAATAGCGCTCGTCGGGCGGGAAGAAATGGGCCGTGGTGCGGCCGGTCTCGCCCGCGCCCACATCCTCGGCGTCGATGACGATGACCTGCCTGCCCTCCCTCAGCAGCAGATAGGCTGCCGTCAACCCGGCAATGCCGGCGCCGATCACGCAGACGTCGGTCCGGGTCTGGCCCGCCAGCGGCGGGAACGGCGGCGCGGGCGCGGTGGCGGTCCACAGCGAGGTGCTCGATCCTATGCCTTGCATGACAGTCTCCCTTGCGAGTGTAGGGATAGGCAGCCGCCTCCAGCGCAAGCTACCATTCGTATGTTACGATGAGTAAGTTAAATCGATTTCTTCAACCCAAGGAGGTTTTTATGGCTGCACCTGTACTCATTATCGGCGGTTCCGGCATTGTTGGCGCACGCGCGGCGCGCACCCTGCACCAGCTGCATCCTAGCCTGCCCATCGTGCTTGGCGCCCGCGATCTGGACAAGGCCGGCGCCGTGGCGCGCGGCATCGATCTCGCCACGGTCAGCGCCGCGCGCATCGACCTGGAGCGCGCGGACCTGGGCCTGCCCGCCGGCGCGGCCTTCAGCGCCGTCGCCGTCTTCCTCAAGGACGATACCCTGAATTCGCTGAAATACGCGCAAGCGCATGGCCTGCCCTATATGAGCGTGTCCAGCGGCACCTTCGAGTTGGGACCGGAAGTGGCGCACTACATCCACCGCCCCCAGGCCAGCGCGATCCTGCTGGGCAGCCAGTGGCTGGCCGGCGCGGCCACCCTGCCCATCCTGCATTTCGTGCGCGAATTCGCCGCCGTCGACGCCATCCGCATCGGCGTGCTGCTGGATGAACAGGATATGGGCGGCCCGGCCGCCTATGCCGACTACGAGCGCATCATCGGCAAATCGCCGCATACGCTGGTGCTGAACGGCGGCAAATACCGCTGGATCGCCAGCAGCGAAAACAGCAGCACCCTGGTCAGCGTGGACGGCGTGCCCCAGCCCGCCCAGCCTTACGCGCCGTTTGACGTCATCAGCCTGGGCGCGGCCACCGGCGCGCGCGATGTGCGGCTCGATATCGCGCTGGGAGAATCGGCCAGCCGCCGCCGCGGCGCCCCCTTCTCCACCGAAATCATCGTCGAACTGAGTGGACGCGATGCCGACGGCGCGGCGCGCCAGGTGCGGCATGAGCTGGTGCACCCCGCCGGCCAGGCGGCGCTGACGGCACTGGGCGTGACACTCGGCATCGAACGGCTGCTGGGACTGGATGGCCGCGCCGCGCCCGGCCCCGGCCTGTACTTCCCCGAGACCCTGATCGAACCGAGCTACATGCTCGAACGCCTGCGCGAAAGCGGCGCCCGCCTGGAGCGCCTGGAACTGGCGCCAGTCTGAGAGCACAAGTGCTAAGGACCGCTTTTGGCCGGTGCATACCACTTGAAACCAGGCCAAAACTGGTCCGCACAATTTAACAGATTTGTTATTTTCTTATGCGTGAATTACTGCATTGCAGCAGATGTTTTCATAGGGAGGCCAGAAAAGCATTGCTTTCGAAATTGCAAATCTAACATTATTAGTATTTCGAAACTGGTATTACAGTGGATGAATTTAATGAAACCACTTGACTACCACTTTAGCCCACCGCATTCTCGTCCCTGCTTTTCCACGCGTAGGGGTTTACTTACAATCAGGAGACAATAATGCGACACGCTATCAGGGCGAACAGCCTGGTCATCGGCATCATCGGCAGCATGCTTGCTGCCTGCGGCGGAGGCGGCGGCGGAACGGACGCCGGCATCTCGGGAAAAACCCAAGCGGCACCCATGGCGGCAGCCGCCTGCGCCGCCTGGAGTTCCAGCCAGGTCTACACCGCAGGCGACTGCGTGACCTATGACGGCAAAACCTATAAAGCCAAGTGGTGGACCCAGAACAATGTTCCGGGCGCCGACCAGTGGGGCCCATGGCAGTTGCAGACCGACACGCCAACGCCAACCCCGACTCCCACGCCTACCCCCACTCCAACCCCAACGCCGACGCCCACGCCGACGCCAACCCCTACTCCAACCCCAACACCCACGCCGACGCCAACGCCAACACCGGTCGGCCGCGAAATCGGTTCCTACTTCGCGCAATGGGGCGTCTATGGCCGCGCCTACGAGGTGGCCGACATCCACACCACCAAGACCCCGGTCAACGGCGTGCAGACCAGCATCGCCGACCAGCTCACCTTCATCAACTACGCCTTCGGCAACGTCTACGCCAAGAACGGCGGCTATGAATGCGATATGGTCACCAAGACCGAGACCGGCAACCAGTCGCCGCCACCGGCCGACGCCGGCACCGGCGGCGATGCCTGGGCCGACTACCAGCGCCAGCCGGCGCGCACCGTCAACGGCCAGACCGTGCCGTGGGACGCCAAGCTGTCCGGCAACTTCCTGCAGCTGAAACTGCTCAAGCAAGCCCATCCGAACCTGAAAGTCTTCATCTCGCTGGGCGGCTGGACCTGGTCGAAATACTTCTCGGCCGCGGCCAAGACCGACGCGCTGCGCAAGCAGCTGGCCAAATCCTGCGTCAAGCAATTCATCGCCGGCGACCTGCCGGTGCAGGATGGACGCGGCGGCCCCGGCACCGGCAAGGGCGTGTTCGACGGCATCGACATCGACTGGGAATACCCGGGCGGCGGCGGCCAACCGTACAACACGGTGGACGCGGTGAACGACAAGCACAACTTCACGCTGCTGATGCAAGCCTTCCGTGAAGAACTCGATGCCCAGGGCACCAAGGACAACAAGCGCTATCTGCTGACCGCCGCCGTCGGCGCCGGCGTGGACAAGATCAACAACACCGAACCGGCCCTGTACCAGCAGTACATGGACTGGGTCAACTTGATGACCTACGACTTCCACGGCGCCTGGGAAAACACCACCAACTTCCATTCGCCGCTGTACCACGACCCGGCCGATCCCTCGACCGGCAATGTCGCCAAGTACAACACCCACGACGGCATCACCGCCCTGGTCGCCGCCGGCATGCCGAAGAACAAGATCCTGCTCGGCGTGCCGTTCTACGGACGCGGCTGGAAGAACGTGCCGGCCGGCGCCAGCGGCAACGGCCTGTACCAGACGGCGGGCGGCGGCGCCAACGGCGCCTGGGAAACCGGCATCGAGGACTACAAGGTTCTCATAGGCAAGGCCGGCACCCGCACCTACCACCCCGTCACCAAGCAGCTCTTCCTCTACACCACCACCGGTGAATGGTGGAGCTACGACGACGCCACCGTGATCGGCACGAAGATGCAATACATGCGCGATCAAGGCCTGCGCGGCGCCTTCTCCTGGGAACTCGACGGCGACGCCAGCGGCGCCCTGACCAGCGAAGTCTGGAAAGGCCGCTAAGCCGCTGCCGAGCCCGTGTCCGGTTTTGGGGCCAGACCCTATTTTCGGACACGGGGTCATCAATACGACCGATCTGCTAAGGATGAGACCGTGTCCGATTTTGGGGTCTGGCCCCATTTTCGGACACGGGCTCGACTATTCGAGGAGACATCATGAAACGTCGTGCGACGGTGCATCAGCTGCGCAATATCGGGGATGACTGGCGGCGCTGGATTGGCGAGAACCTGATCCTCGGCACGCCTCCCGAGGCGCTAGCCGGCATCCTGCAGCAGAACGGTATCTCCAGCAGCGAGGCGCAGTACGAGATCGAAGCGGCGCTGCGCAGCCCCTATCTGCAAGGTTCGCAGCGCCTGCGCAACCGGCTCGCCAAGCGCGATTGGGTGATCGGCATCCAGGCCCAGCTCAACCGCCTGGCGCCGGTGCATATTCCGCGCCGCGAGAAACTGCCGCGCGAGGACTTCCTGCAGCAGCACTATGCGCTGAACCGTCCCGTCATCATCACCGGCATGCTGGACGATTGCGCGGCGCGCAGCAAATGGACGCTGGATTTCTTCGCCAGCCAGTTCGGCGAGCGCAGCGTCGAGGTGCAGTTCGGCCGCAACGCCGATCAGGACTATGAAATGAACAGCATCGCCCACAAGCGCCAGATTCCTTTCGGCGAGTTCGTGGAGCTGGTGCGCAGCAGCGGCCATACCAACGATTTCTACATGACGGCCAATAACGACTCGCGCAACCGCCACGCGCTGCGCGAGCTGTGGGCCGACGTGCCGGCCTTGCCCGAGTACCTGAAGCCGGCCGGCGAACAGCAGGGCTTTTTCTGGTTCGGCCCCGCCGGCACCATCACCCCGTTCCACCATGACCTGACCAATAACTTCATGGTGCAGATCATGGGCCGCAAGCGCGTGCGCCTGATCGCGCCCTGCGACACGCCGCGCCTGTACAACCAGCGCCACTGCTTTACCCCGGTCGATGGCCGCGCCATCGATGTGCAGCGCTATCCGGACATGGCGGGTGTTCCGGTACTGGACTGCGTTCTGGAACCAGGCGAGATCCTGTTCCTGCCGGTGGGCTGGTGGCATTTCGTCGAGGGTCTGGAGATTTCCGTGACCATCGCCGCGACCCACTTCTTGTGGGACAACGATTTCTACAGCAATTACCCGCCTAATCACGATTTCTAAAAAACGGAGACAGAATGAAAACCTACAGCACCTTACTCATGGTCTTGCTGGGCGGCGCCCTGGCGGCCTGCGGCGGTGGCGGCGGCGATAATAGCGCCAGCGCGCCCACCGGCACACGCCTCGCCGCCGCCCCCGCGCCCGCTCCGGCCGCCGCCTGCGCCGAGTGGAGCGCCAGCCAGGTCTACACGGCCGGCGCCTGCGTCACCTATCAAGGCAAGACCTATACCGCCAAATGGTGGACCCAGAACAATGCGCCGGGCGCCGACCAGTGGGGCCCATGGCAGTTGCAAACCACGCCAACGCCGACTCCAACGCCCACCCCGACGCCGACACCCACGCCGACTCCAACCCCAACGCCCACCCCAACTCCCACGCCCACGCCAACACCGACGCCCACACCTGTGGCCTGCCGTCCCGACGGCCTGGTCTCCGGCGTCACCAATGTGCCGTACTGCGGCGTCTACGATACCGACGGCCGCGAGAAGCTGGCCAATGGCCTGCACCGCCGCATCGTCGGCTACTTCACCAGCTGGCGCACCGGCAAGAACGGCGCACCGTCCTATCTGGTCAGCGACATCCCATGGGACAAGCTCACCCACATCAATTACGCTTTCGCCGGCGTGGACAAGAGCACCTTCAAGGTCAAGCTGGGCAGCGGACCGGATAACCCCGATACCGGCGTGACCTGGCCCGACATCCCGGCCGCCGCCATGGACCCCAGCCTGCCATACAAAGGCCACTTCAATCTGTTCAACCAGTACAAGAAACGCTATCCGGGCGTGAAGCTGATGCTCTCGGTGGGCGGCTGGGCCGACAGCGGCGGCTTCTATCCGGCCACCACCAATGCCGACGGCAGCATCAACACGGCCGGCATCAACACCCTGGCCGATTCCATGGTGGCCTTCCTGCGCCAGTATCCCTTCTTCGATGGCATCGACGTCGACTACGAGCATCCGACCACGAATAACGAGGCCGGCAACCCGCTCGACTTCGGCCTGTCGAAACCGCGCCTGGCCGGCCTGATGAAGAGCTATAACCAGCTGCTCAAAGTGGTGCGCGACAAGCTCGACGCCGCCGCCGTGGCCGACCAGCGCTACTACCTGCTGACCATCGCCGGTTCCGCTTCGGGCTGGGTGCTGCGCGGCGAGGAAAACCTGTCCGGCCTGAAGCACCTGGACTACGCCAGCCTGATGTCGTATGACCTGCATGGCGGCTGGAACCAGTTCGTCGGCCCCAACGCCGCCCTGTTCGACGACGGCAACGACGGCGAACTGCGCGCCGCCAACGCCTACTCCTACGGCGGCATCGGCTACCTGAACGTGGACTGGGCTTACCGCTACTACCGCGGCGCGCTGCAGGCAGGGCGCATCAATATCGGCGTGCCTTACTACACGCGCGGCTGGCGCGACGTGAACGGCGGCAGCAGCGGCCTGTGGGGCACCACCGCCCTGGTCAGCGACACCGTGGTCTGCGCCGGCACCAAAACCTGCGGCACGGGCGCCATTGGCATCGACAATGTCTGGCATGACCTCGACACCAACGGCAAGCCCCTGCCCGGCGGCGGCAACCCGCTGTGGCATGCGCTGAACCTGCAGAACGCCATCGTGCCCGACTATCTGGATGCCTACGGCGTCACCGAGAAAACCCTGACCGGCACCTACCAGGCCAATTACAACGCCACCCTGGTGGCGCCATGGCTGTGGAACGCCACGCGCAAGGTCTTCATCTCGACCGAAACCACGCAGTCCATCGCCACCAAGGCCAAGTACATCGTCGACAACAATATCGGCGGCATCATGATCTGGGAACTGGCGGGCGACTACGACTGGCATCCGTCGAAAAACGGCGGCAAGGGCGAGTACTTCATGGGCTACACCCTGACCACCAATGTCTTCAACACCTTCAAGGCCGCCGGTCCGTATGGCCACAAACGCGCCGAAAGCCCGATTCCTGCCACCAGCGCCAAGGTCAGCATCTCGCTGGGCAGCTGGGCGCTGGGCGACAGCAACTACCCGATCAACCCGGTGATGACGGTGACGAACAACAGCGCCACCGCCATCCCAGGCGGCTCGGTGGTGGAGTTCGACTATCCGGTGTCGGCGCCGGCCAATATGAGCGACCAGTCGGGCTATGGGCTGAAGGTGATCAAGGCCGGCTACACGGGGCCGAACAATATCGGCGGCTTCAAGGCCAACTTCAACCGCGCCCAGTTCACCATTCCGGCCTGGCAGTCGATCGCGCCGGGCGCCTCGGTGGCGCTGACCTTGAACTACCAGCTGCCGATCTCCGGCCCCTCGGCCTACACCATCACGGTGGGCGGCGTGCGCTATGCGCTGAGCAGCGAATACCCGGAACTGCCGGTGGGCCTGCAATAAACCGCGTTTGAAAATCCGCGCACCGTGGCCCAGACCACGGGCGCGCCAGGCGGAGCACCGGGGCAAGCAGCCCTGGCGCTCCGCTTCTTCCATCAAGGAGACAAACATGAAATCCCCCTTCCCGCTTGCGGCGCTGGGCCGCGCCCATCCTGCCGCTCTCGCTTCCGCCGTGCTGCCCGCCCTGCTGCTGGCTGCCTGCGGCGGCTCTTCCTCCGATAATCCAGCCGGCGCCCAGCAGCACCAAGGCTTGCGCATGGCCGCCGCGTCGGCCGCCGCCTCCTGTCCTGCATGGAACAGCAGCCAGGTCTACACCGCCGGCATGTGCGCCATCTACCAGGGCAAGCAGTACGAAGCCAAATGGTGGAACCAGGGCAGCACGCCGAACCAGGCCGATACTTACGGCCCATGGAAATACATCGCCGACGCGCCCGATCCGGACCCAGGTCCAGGTCCCGGCCCTGGCCCGGGACCGGGCGGCGTGCCGACCAAGGCCCAGGCCGAAGCGAAAGAAGTGGCACTGACCGACAACGATTTCTTCCGCAAGGTGAAGGCTTCCATCCGCACCCTGGATAATGCCGGCGTGGACGCCGTGACGCCGGGCGCGGCCTCCAACCCGATCAATGTGAAACGGGTCGAGCGCCTGCTGCCGGAAACCAAATGGGAGTTCTACTTCTCCATCCGCGAAGCCAGCTACACCTATCGCCGCTTCCTGCAGGCCATCGCCAAATTCCCCGCCATCTGCGACGACTACAGCGACGGCCGCAATGCCGACGCCATCTGCCGCCACAGCCTGGCCACCATGTTCGCCCACTTCGCCCAGGAGACCGGCGACCATAACGCCAGCATTCCACTGCCGCAGTGGCGCCAGGGGCTGAAGTATCTGCGCGAACTGGGATGCGAGGAGAATGGTCCGGGCTGCGGCTACAACACCGAATGCGCCGATCCGGTCTTCAACACCGTCTGGACCTGCGGCCGCAATGCCGATGGCAGCTACAAGAAATACTTCGGGCGCGGCGCCAAGCAGCTCTCGTACAACTACAACTATGGCCCGTTCTCGCAGGCCATGTACAAGGGCGACCAGTCGGTGCTGCTGAAAGACCCGGACCTGGTGGCGTCGACCTGGCTGAACCTGGCCTCGGCCACTTTCTTCTTCGTCTTCCCGCAGCCGCCCAAGCCCTCCATGCTGCATGTGCTGGATGGCACCTGGGTGCCGAACCAGGCCGACCGCACGGCCGGCGCGGGCAATAACTTCGCCACCACCATCATGATCATCAACGCCGAGTGCGGACAAGGCACCGAGAAGCCGGCGGCGCAAAACCGCATCGACTACTACAAGCAGTTCGCGGCGGACCTGGGCTGGAATATCGGCAGCGAACAGCTCTCCTGCGCCAGCATGCAGCGCTTCGGGCCATCCAGTTCGGCGGCCTACAATATCTATTGGGAGAAGAACTGGAGTTCGGGCGGCGATTACCAGTGCCAGCTGGTGAGCTACCAGACGCCGTACAGCGCCCTCATCGCGGGTAATTACGTGAAGTGCGTCGAGAAAAACTGGAATGTCGTACTGAAGTAAGACTTATCCGCGCGGGTGGGTGGGACATTCCATCCCACCTGCCCGCTTCGGCAAAAGCCCGATCTATGCAAGCTGCAAAGGAAAATCGTCCTCGCACATCCTTTGCAGCGCCGCTTGCAGCTCCACCTTCTGCGCCGGGCTTTCAAATGCAATCAGCAGCTGGCCAGCGACGTCCAGAAACTTCTTTCCCTTCTCGTTGAGGCGGATGCAAAGCCCGCCATCATCCACGGCTATCGACGCAATGCCGCCGTAGCCGGAACGGGCCTGGTCCTCGATCTCGATATGGGCCACGTCCATGCCCAGCTCCTCGTCCTGCTCGTCCGGCTCCAGGGTTTTCTGCAGCAGGACATACTTGTGCGGCTCTTCGCCGTCATCCAGGAAGCCGATTGTCAGGCTGTATTCATCTTCCTCGATACTGATTGTCTTGGCAGCGATCTTGTAATCCATCCTTGTCCTCCTCTTCGGCGCCAATGATAGCTCAGGCTTGGCCACCGCGCAGCGCCCGCTGGCGCAATGCGTCCACCCACTCATTGCCTACATCGCCCAGACAATCCATCAAGGGCCAGCCTGGCGCAGTTTCAATCAAGTGCATCAACGATGAGGCCAGACCGAAATATCCATCCTGGCCAAACAGCTTGATTAATACCCTTGCCTCGTCATCGCTGACGGGCCGCCGTATCGCCTGATACAGTTCGCCGTATTGACGCACGCGATCGGGCAGTCCTTCCGCCTCCGGAGGGAACGGCCCCAGTAAAGCCAGTTGCGCAACTTCTGATCGGATATTTTGCATGCTGGTGGTGGCTCGAATGAACTGGTGGCGCCTCGCCTCACTTAGCCGGACCATCGAGCCTGGGACTACGGACGCTGACGCGGGCATATTGACCGGCCGGGCAGGCCCGTGGCAATGCCATCCAATCGGCCGGGATGCCGGCATTCAGCACCTCGATCAACCAGGGCAGCCGCAGCTTCAACGCGTCGACCTCGGCGCGGATGCGCCGTGTGGGGCAGAGAGAAAAATAGCCATAACCGAAATCACAATCATAGTTCCTTCCATCGCGTTTGCAGAGGCTGAATGCGACGTCGCCTTCGACCGCATTGGCATCGAGACGGGAAATGGCTTCCAGGCCTGCTTCGCCGAAGCGGTAGCAAGTCTCGGGCAACATGGCAAAGGTCAGTCCCAATAAGGGCTTGCGCCGCAAAGGGAATTCGATTTCCACCGTGGGCCAGAGCAAGCCACTGCGCCGCTGCAAAGCAATGGTGGTGGACGAGACACTGCGGCTGAGGTTACCAGCATAGTTGGCATGGCGCTGCAAACCGGCCGCTTCCAGTTCTGGAACCACCTCGTCCAGCACCAATTGAACGAGGTGGGCCAAATGGCCTGCCTGACGGCTGCGCCAGCGTTCGAAGCGCTCTATATGGCTGCCCGCCATCTACTGCTCCCTTCGACTTATCCGCTGCGCCTGCGGCAGCAGCATAACCAAAGTCTGGGGCGAGAGCGATTTTGCGGCAACTATTAAATCGGGGAGGGCCGGCGCTCATTCCGGCCTGGGCATCTAAGGTTTGAATGCCCGGTTCATGCCAAACACCACGCCGGACAGGCAGGCGGCAAGAACGGCCAGCACGGTCCAGGCGAAGGCGCCGGAGCCTGCGCGGTCGAGCAGGATGCCGCCCACCACGCCGCCAATGGCGACGGCGGTGTTCCAGCCGGTGGTATACATGGACTGGGCCACATCGATGCCGTCGCCGGCGAAGCGCGCCAGCGCCGTCTGCGTGATGGTCGAGAAGCCGCCCACCGCCACGCCCCAGATGGCGGCGGCCAGATACACCATCCACGGCGTCGCGGCCCACAGGCCAAGCAGCAGCGCGGCCAGCGCAAATATCGCGATATTGACCACTCCCAGCCGGCGCACATGGCGGTCGACCAGCAGGCCGACGCACCACAGGCCGGCGATCGAGCCCAGACCGAAGACGAACAGCACCAGGTCAACCTGGGCCGACAGGCCCGCAGGCTGCAGCAGCGGTTCGATATAGATGTAGAAAATATTGTGCGCGATCACAAAGCTGAAGACCACGAACAGCACCGCGCGGATGCCGCGCTTGAGGAAAACGCTGCCCAGCGTCTGGCGCCGCTCGCGGCTCTGGCCCGGGTAATCGGGCACGATGGCCAGCACCCAGGCCGCCAGCAGCAGCGCCAGGCCGCTCATCAGGCCGAACGCGCCCTGCCAGCCGATCAGGCGGCCCAGGACGGCGCCGAGCGGCACGCCCAGCACCAGCGCGATGGTGCCGCCGGCGCCGGTCAGCGCAATGGCCCGTCCGGCCAGGTGCGAGGGCGAGATGCGCACCGCATACCCCGCCAGCAGCGACCAGACAACGCCGCCGAACACCCCGGCGCAAAAGCGCGCCACCAGCGAGACGGTGTAGTTGTCCGACAGCGCGGTCACCAGATTGACCAGCGCAAAGCCGCAGATGGCGCTCAGCAGCAGCGGACGGCGGCGCAAGCCCTGGGTCAGCAGGGTCATCGGGATGGCGGCGACAAAAGCGCCCACGGCATAGGCAGTGATGAATTGTCCGGCCAGGCTTTCGGACACGTTCAGGCCCGTTGCGATGGAAGAAAGCAGGCCGGCCGGCAGAATTTCGGTCAGCAGCGTGATGAAGGCGGCCATGGCCAGGGCCAGCAGCCCGCTGACAGGCAGGCGGTCGGCATCCTGCCGCGGGATGGTGGTAGTTGCGTGATTCATAAAACAATATCCTTAGTACAACAATTGCTGCGCCATCAGAGGCACGGTTGCGTCATAGTAACAGCTCCCGCGAAAGTGAATAATCCGCTACAGTGAATAACACTTATGACTCTGGCGTCATCAATAAGGCATGACATATGGAAAGTCTGGCTTCCTTCGATATCTTTGTACGGGTTGGCGAGTCGCGCAGCTTCACGGCGGTGGCGCAGCAGCTGGGTATTTCGGCCTCGGCGGTCAGCAAGGCCATTGCGCGCCTGGAAGAGCGCTTGAGCACGCGCCTATTGCACCGCTCGACCCGCACCGTGACGCTGACGCCGGAAGGCAGCCGCTTCCTCGAACACTGCCGCCGCATCCTGGGCGAGCCGGAACTGGCGCAGGAGGAACTGGCGCTGGCGCAGCGCACGCCGCGCGGCAAGCTGCGCGTCAGCCTGCCCTCGGTCGGCCTGCTGTTCATGCCGCAGTTCGCGCAATTCAACCGCCAGTACCCGGAGATCGAACTCGATATCGATTGCTCCGACCGCCTGGTCGATGTGATCGAGGAAGGTTTCGACGCCGTCATCCGCACCGGCGAACCGCGCGACTCGCGGCTCAGCGCGCGCCTGCTCGGCGCCTACCGCCGCACCATGGTCGCCGCCCCGGCCTACCTGGCGCAGCATGGCGTCCCCCGCGTTCCGCAAGATTTGCTGGGCCACCGCTGCCTGCTCTACCGCTATCCCAGCAGCGGCAAGCTGGACGTCTGGCCGCTCGCCAACAAGAAGGAAAGAATCGTGTTGGCGCTGCCCGATGCGATGGTCTGCAATTCGCTCGAGCCCCAGCTCTGCTTCGCCGAATCCGGCCTCGGCATCGCCTGCCTGCCGGACATCGCCATCCGCCCGCAGCTGCAGGCCGGCACCCTGCTGCCGGTGCTGGACGAGTTCAACTGGGACAGCACCCGCTTGCACGTGCTCTGGCCATCCAGCAAGCACCTGTCGCCGAAGCTCAGGCTATTTATCGATTACCTCGCCGCACACCTGCCGCTGCCGAAGGAGCAGGAGGCGGTCCCGCCCGCCGGCCGCGATCAGGCGCGCTGATCGGCGCCACCCCGATCGCCGGCAAGCCGATGCCGGGCGTGGAGCAAAACTGGAATGCCGTGCTGAAGTGAGCTTAGCGGCGGCTGGCGCGACCGGCCGTTTCGGTCCACCCGCTCAGTTGGCAGCCGGCAGCTCAGCCGGGAGCGCCGCGCAGGCGTTGTACCAGACGCTGAAATCCGCCCGCTTGCGCCGGCGCGGGCCAGGGCGGTACGGCGGCCGGCCATGCCGCCGGCCATGGCAGGGCCGGCAAGCGCATGCGCTGCGCATGGGCTTCCGCATCGGCCCGGCATAAAGCGATGCAATCGTCGCGCTCCAGGCGCGACGCCAGTTCGTCGAAGCGGGCCAGCGCGGCATTTTCCCAGTCCACCGGGGTGCCGCCAAGGCCGAAGCGGCTGGTCACGAGGAAGATGCGGCGTGCCGCATCCAGTTCGGCACGCGCCTGCGGCAAGCCGCGGCACATGCTCAGAAAAGCGCGCGACAGGGCCGGTATCCATTGGTCGGTCTTTTTGAGATAGATGCCGAGGCAGCGATCCAGGCCGGCATCGTCCAGCGGCGCCACGAAGGACAAGGGGCTGTCTTTCTCCATCTGGCCGATCAGATGCTGTGCCAGCGCGGCATCGAGCGCCTGGTCCGGGCGGACATGCCATTTACGCGCCGTATCCATGCCGCTGACCGGCAGCGACAGCGTCTGGTGCATGCACTCGTCGTCCGGCCGGGCGCCCACCACATAAAACGTGGGAATCACCAGCAGGTTGCCGGAGCGTTTGCTCCCCAGCAGCACCGATTGCGCAAAGGAACCGCGCAGCCGCACCGCGTCCCGCCGGCTAAACAGGGCATAGTCCCCGCCCAGCCTGGGCAGCAGTTCTTCCCTGGCAAAGCGCTGGATGTCGGTATTGGTCAAGATCGAAATTCCCCCCGCATGATTAAAAAGGCCTTGCCCGATCGGGCAAGGCCTTTTCGTGAACTGCGCTAGTCCTGGCGCCTCAAGGCTTGCACGATCCGAGCTCGTTGCTCAGATTGTAGATCGCATTGCCGCCCAGGCCTATCCCCGTGTACGTCGTGGGACGGGGCACATTATGGCCTTCCTTGGTCACAGTATAGATCGGCGTACCGGTCGGCAGGTTCCTCTCGTACTTCGCCAGCTGGCTCGAGCTCATCCCCGATTGTCCCGTTTTCAGGTCGAAGATCGCCGTCGGTTTCGATACGTCGCCCAGCACCGCATCGGGGTTGGAGCTGCCTTTCGGACGATAGCGGCCATCATGCGCGCCGCCGATATACGAGGTTTCGCTCGTCACCTTTTTGCCGGCGCCGCCGGCATCGACCAGCTTGTCGAACTCGCTGTGCACCTTGACGCCGCGCTGCTGCGCCGTGCCGCCGACGGCCACCATCGAATCGGCTTTTTTGGCCACGCTGGTAAGCTTGTTGCCGGCACGGTAGGCCGCGCCGCCGCCGGTGGCGAAGGGAACGGCCAGGCCGGCAATGTCGGCGCCCAGCGCAATGGTATTGGTCTTCCAGTTGCGGCCGCCATTCGTGACGCCATCGTGGATCAGCACGCCGACGTCATAGAGAATGAAACCGACGTCGAGCACGGTATCCAGGATCAAGCCGCTCGGATCGCGCGCATTGAGGGGATTGTTGCCGGCATAGGCATACAGGTTCAGATCGCTCGAATAGCCGATCGGATCCGTCTGCAGGAAACGGCCCAGGGCCGGCGAGTAGAAGCGCGCCTTATAGTAGCCCAGGCCGAGGTCGGCAAAATACTGCTGGCCGGTATACCGGAAACGCGAAGGCCCGCTGCCGCCCGCCTCGCCCGCAGGACCGTAGTTATACGTCGCGGTCGCATTGCCGGCGCCGTCGGCGCTGGCCACCACCGAGCCCAGATGATCGGAATACAGCCAGTTCTTGCTGCCCGTGCCAGCGCCTTCGTAGGCCACCAGCGGCTCGTCCGTGCCATGGCCGTGCACATAGCGGCGCAGCAGATTGCCGGCGCCGTCGTACTCGGCAACCAGTTCGGTATCGTCGTACAGATAGCCGGCGGTGGTAGCGCCGATCGCGCTCTGGCGCAAACGGCCCAGGGCATCATAGCTCAGCGTGGCCGACAGACCGCTGCGGTTGGCCGTTTTCAGACGGTTATCGGTATCGTAGGCATAGCTCCATACGCCGTCGCCACTGATGCTGCCGTTGGCGTCGTGGCTGATGCTGGCGCCCGCCGCGGCCGTGTACTGGTTCAGGCCATTGACGCTGTAGTTGCGGGTGCCATTGGTATAGCCGGTCCACTGATACAGGTCGTTGCTCCAGTTATGGCCGGTGATTTCCTGGGCCTGATTGCGGTTATAGGTCCAGGTGATATCCTGCGCCGTCCCGCCCAGATTGTGCGACAGGCTGGCCAGGGTCGCTTGGGGCGAGTAGCCGTAGCTGGTCGAGGTGCCGTTGCCCAGGGTAACCGTGGTGCGGCGCGACAGCTCGTCATAACCATAGCTGGCCAGCACCGTGCTGCCCAGTTCCTTGATCACCGTGGGCCGGTTCAAGACATCGTACTCGGTGCTCACATAGAACGGCGTCGCTTCCGGCCAGGTGATGCGGGTGCGGTTGCCCGCCGCATCGTACTGGTAGCCCAGCGTTTTGCCACCGGCAGTGGCGCTGGTCAGGCGGCCGGCATTATCGAAGGCAAAGCTGATATCGAAAGCGCCATTGGCGTAGCGCGCCGACGTCTGGCGCGACAGCAGGTCGTAGCCGAAACTGACATTGTCCGCCGCCGAAGGATAGTTGCGGGCGATCACGCGGCCCAGATTATCGTAGACCGTGGCGATGGCCTGGCCGTCGCGCTTGGTCAGGCCGGTCAGATTGCCGGCCGCATCATACGCATATTGCTCGACATCGGTAGCCGAAGACGTGCCGACGCTCACCTTATCCGGGAACTGGGTCTTGACCTTGCGGTCATGTCCGTCGTACTGGTAGGTAGTCAGATTGTTCCTGGCATCCTTGATCGTGGCCAGCTGGCGGTTCGGCGTATACGTATAGCTGGCGTGCACCTGCGCCACTGCGCTGCCGACACCGCGGCTCACGCTTTGCAGGCTGCCGTCCAGCAGATAGCTGTTTTCCGTCACCCGGTTGCCGCCCTCGCCAGCCGGCAGGTACTCGGTGACACGGCTGACCCGATCCAGATCGTCGTAGCTGCGCTCGGTCACGCTGAGTGGCGCGGCGGCGGCCGGGCAACTGGCGTCGGATGCTTGCTGGAACGGTCCCCAGGTCTTTTGCAACTGGCCCGCCGGGGTATAGCTGCTGCAGCTGACCAGCCACTGGCTGCCGATCTGGCTCGCCACACGCAGCAGGCGGCCATCGGCATCATAGGCTTTTCTCTCGACCTTGCCCTGGGCATCCGTCACCTGGATCGGCTGGCGCTGGGCGTTATAGGCAGTGCTGACGATGTCGCTGACATCGCTGCGCGGCCCATCGACCTGGATTAGGTTGCCGATCGCGTCGTAGGTATAGCTGGTGCCCAGATTCAGGCCGCCCGCATCCTGCACAATGGTTTGCGGCACATACTTGTTGGCCGCGTTATAGCTGGTACTGGTCTGCACCGTGACACCCGGCGCCGCCTTGCTGCTGACCGAAGTCTGCAGATAGAAGGCGGGGAAGCCGCTGACGGTGTAGCTGGCATAAGCGTACGTCGTCACCGGCTGGTTGCCCTGGGCATCGGCCGGCGCCGTGATCGTCAGCGGATTGCCTTGCGCGGTATAGGTGAAGCTGGTGACTTGGCCGCGCGCATCGGTGCTGCTGGCAACTTTGTTGAAATTGCCCTCGTAACTGAAGCTGCCGACCTGGGCCGGCAAGGACGAGCCGGGTTTGGCGATGCGGCGCACCGTCTTGATATTGTGGGTGCAGCGGTTTTGGCTGGCGCAAGGAGCGTCGTCATAGTCGTACTCGACCCGGTTCCCCTCCGGCAGGACGGAGTTGATCAAGCGGTTATGGCCATCATACGTATTCACCACGACGCGCCCGAGCGGGTCGACCGATTTCAGGATCTTGCCCTGGGCGTCGACATAGCTGACCAAGCTGCGGTTGAGCGGTCCCACCTCTTCCGAGCGCGAACCGGCAAAATAATAGTCATACAGCTTGCCGCTGGCATTGGTCTGCGCTTTCACGCGGCCCAGGCTGTCATACACGTTGACGAGGAAGGGCGTGCTGGGCGCGCTCGGATAAAAGAGTTTCGTCATGCGTCCCGGCACATCGTACTCATAGGTCGTGGCCTGATTCAGCGCATCCTTGAAGCTGCTCAGATTGCCGGCGCCGTCATAGGTATAGGCGACCGTGCGCGCGCCGTCCGAGACCGAGGTAAGGCGTCCGCCGGTATAGCCCAGACTCAGGCTGCGGCCGACGCTATTGCTGACCTGGGTCAACTGGCTGCCGCTATAGGTATAACGCACCTGCACACCGCCCGGGTGGGTATAGCTGACCAGATTGCCGGCCGTGCTGAAGTTCAGCACGGCCTTGTCCAGCGCTTCATAGGTGTAGCTGCCGTCGCCATTCTGAATCAGCTTGCCTGGGTTGCCTTGCGGCGCGTTATAGCCGCCGCCGGGCAGTTTGACGAAAATCTCGCCGTTCAAGCCCTGCTTGACGATCACCGTATTGCTGGTGATCTGCTCGCCGAACCAGCGCTGTGCCAAGGTGGCGATCACCATATTGCCGACCGGCTTGACCGGATCGCTCATCAAATCCAGCGACACCAGCTTTTCCACCAGCGCGCCGACCGCATCCACCGCCGAATCCTCTCCCATGCCCTGGAAGCCGTCGGAACCGACACTGATGCCGGCCGCCAGATTATTGGTCCAGCCATTGCCTTGCGCCCCGCCTTGCAGCCGGTTGGACGAGCTGTACATGCGGGAGAACCCCAGGCTGAGCGGGAAGGCGCCGACCCCGGTGCTGATGTCGTCATGCGAGTACAGGTAGTGCCCCTTGGTCATATCGATGGGGTCGCCCAGCGTCGTGCCGGTGTAGGTCGTCAGGATATTCGGGCTGATCGAATTGCTCAGCGTATTGCTGGTGGTCGGTCCCACCGGCAAGGGCGAAGTCGAAAAGCCGCCCGCCAGGCCGCCGCTGATGATGGCGCCGATACTGGAACTGTTGGCGCTGACCAGGATGCTGTAATAGCCGCCGCCGGTCCAGCTGCCTTCATTCAGATTGCAGCGCGACGGCAGGATCAGGCGGCGCCCGGCGCTGACCGCGCTCTGGAAACCGGCTTGCCAGGCGCTGCAGGCCACCAGATTGGGCTGCACGGCCGTGGCATAGTTGGCAGCCTTGGCATCGTAAATACGGTCATTGGCCGCCACGGCCTGGTCGATCAGCTTGACCGTGGACACAGCGCTGCCGCCGGTCGTCTGCTGCACCGCCGTCGACTCGAAAATACTCGAGTGCATGGACGAGCTGAAGAAGACCGCCGATTCCTTGTCTTTATTGCCTTCCTGGCTGATCACGCTCAGCATATTGCCCGGCAAGTCGACATAGGCCGCGGTGTTATAGCCGGCAATGCCAACCTGGTGGTGGAACAGGGTCTTGCTGCGCGCCAGACGGTCGGTGATATAGGTGGAGTGGTTGACTTGCGCGATCCAGCTCGACGACAGGACGGCCAGGCTGGAACCCAGTGCGCTTTCCGAACCGGCGGCAGCGCCGCCGGCCAGCGCCTGCTCCAGGCGCGCGCGGTGCAGGTCGATGACACCGCGTCCCGCCGCCCCCCAGCCATTGCCGATCAGGAAGGTGCCGCCGGCCTTGATCTGCTGGGTAAAGGATTGGTTGGCGAAGGCATTCGAGTAGGCGCCATGTGTCACGGCCAGCGAGACCGTGGTATAGCTGCCGGGCGTGGTGGCGCTGCCGGTGGCCAGCGCAGCGCCGTCCAGCGACAGCACCGGCTGGTTGGAGCCGTTATAGGTCAGCGTCAGGCGGCGGCCGTAGATGGCATCGGACGTGAAGGTCTGGTCGATGCCCTGGTACTGCACGCGCAGCGTCGGCTTATAGTTGGCTGGGATATCGGTCCACTCGGTCAGGGCCACGCTGGTGTCCTGATACGGCAGACTGGCCTGGCGCAGCGCGCCGCTGTGCGGCGTGATGCTCAGGCCGCCGATGGCGTCGTCCAGAGTGCCGGCCGGCTTGTTGGTGCGCAGATAGGCGGCCAGATTGCTGGCATAGCCGGTCAGGCTGCTCCGCACATTGTTGCGGTTAATGCCTTGCACATAATCGGCGGTGACCGTGGCGCCGGCCGTGGCCGAGCTCATGAAGCTGGCGGCGTTATAGCCGGCCGCCGCCGCCACGTCGATGCCGGATTTGATGGCATGCGGCTTGTAGCTTGGGTCGAAATAGTAATTGGTGCCGCCGATATTCACCTTGACCCAGACGTGGTCGAGCTTCAGGCTGACCAGGGCGGCGGTGGAGCTGGGGCAGCTACCGGCCGCCGTGGCGATCACCCCCGTCACCGGAATCTGGGCATTGCCCAGCAAGTTCAATACGGCGCAGACGCGGGCCGGGTCGGCCCCGGTCCAGTCGCGCAGCTGGGCCGCCGTCTGATTGATGCGGCCTTTGACGAAGCTGGCCGTAAAGCCGGACTGGCGCAGCAGCGCGACCATCAGCGCGGCCTGGTCGAAGGCCGTGCCCTGGTTATCGAGCAAGGCGCCGAACTCGCCCTTCTGGATGCCCCAGGTCGGCAGGTATTCGATATTGTTGCGCACATACTCGTAGATCAAATCGGGATCATTGCGCAAGGCGCGCGCCAGCTCGGCGATCGAGGCGGGCGCCGAGGGCGCGGTGTCGCCGGAAATGCGCAGGGCGCTGGTCTTGCGCGCCTTGGCCGCCTGCAGCAGCGGCGTCAAGCCTTGGTTCAGCTTGCCAGGTGTGCGCGACCAGATGGCTTTTTCCGACTCTTCCGGCGTCACCGGCGGCAGGATGGCGCGGTTGAAGCCGGGCTGCTGCTGCCCCCCGGCCTTGTCCGGCACGGGCGCGTCGCCCGACCGGCTCTTCTGTTCATAGGATATGGCTGGCGTGCCGCCGAAGCTGATGTTGCCATCGGCAAGGGCGTAGCCATGGGCCGCGAGACCGAAAGCGAGCAGCGTCCCGATGCGGCTGTGTCTGCATCTAAACATTGTTCTTCCCCTGATATTGTGGTGTAAGCCGTGCCCGCGTACTTTGCGCAGGCAACGGAACAGCGCGCACGGCCGGCGGGCTGCGCGTCCTTTGGGTATTACGGTGATGGTAAAACGGAAAACGCGGAACTCAGGATGGTGCGCCAGTTACGACATAGGTGCTGCGGTTGCCTGCGGCGTCATAGGTATAGGTGATAACCACGCCGTTGCTGTAGACGATCTTGCTGACGCGGCCCAGGCTGTCGTAGGTATAAGTGGCCGAACCGGCAAACGCAGCCGATGCGGCCAGAGCGGCAAGGCTTGCCACCGCCAGCTTGCGCCAGTGGCCAGCCTTTCCGGCTAGAAGTACTGCTTTCATGTGCTTCTCCCATGAAAATGGTCAAGGTGAAAAACCACGTAAACATCGCTTGCCGTATGAGTGTTACAAAAAATATATACAAGCGGAACTACCAAGGCTGGTAGTTTGCCGCTGGCGCGGCTCATTCAAACACCGCAGGGGTATAGCGCACATAGCCCTGCTCGTAGATGAACTGCCAGTCCGAGTAATGCGCGCGTCCGGCGAAGCGTTCGTGGCGGTCGGCGAAGCGGGCCTGCTTGATCGGCCGTTGCGGCGAACGGCTATGCACGCCCATGATGGCGCCGGACGGCGTGCGCACCAGCCCCCAGTCTGGCTTGCCGCTGAGAGGGTCCGCGTACAGGCGGCGCAGATGGCGCTGCGGCACGGCATGGCGGCTGTCCCATAGCAGTTGCTCGAGGCTGGCGGGAAACTGCTTCAACTCGCCCGGCGTGCTTTCGTAATAGCGGCCGATGGCGGCACGCAGCTGGTCGCCGGCGAACAGCAGTTCCTGCTCCTTCTCGCGCCGGCTCTCCAGCGTCCACATGGCGGCGCCGGCGCCCATGGCGATGCTGCTCAGGGCCACAGTGAACAGGATGGCGAGGTAGGTAAAGCCGTGCTGGCGCGGCCGCATCACCAGTCCCGGTAAGCGCTGCCGCTGCTGCTGCGGGCGGACGAACCGCTGCGCACATCGGCCACCACGCCCTGCTCACGGTTGGTTGCGGGTACGATGGTCCAGCTGCTGTCGCTGCCGGTGAGCGGATCGTCGGGGATCTTGCGCAGGTAACGCTTGTCGACCAGTTCCTGCAAGGTTTCGGGATAGACGCCCATATCGGAGTAATAGCGGTCCAGCGTGGAGCGGATCACGTTCAGGTTTTCGCGCAGCACCGATTCCTTGGTCTTTTCCATGCTGCGAAAATAGCGCGGCGCCGCCAGCGACAGCAAGGTGCCGATGATGGCCATGACCACCAGCAGTTCCAGAATCGTAAAGCCGCGTGTGCGCCGCATCTCACCACTCCCGGTATGGCTGGCCATTGATGCCCTTGCCTGGCGCCAGCGAGTAGACGTCGAAGACATCCTTTCCGGGCTGTGGGTTCTGCTGGCTCGACGCATAGCTGCGCAAGCCCCAGTTGCGCAGGGGCGGCAGATCCGGCCGCAGCGGATCGCGCGGGATGCGGCGCAGGAAACGGATCATGCCGCCCTTGGGGTCTTTGGCATCGCGCACGCCCAGCAAGTCTCCCAGCGAGGGTGGATAGCCGGACTCCCCCACCGAACGCGCAATATGGCCGCTGTCGCTGGCCTGCTTGTATTCGTCGATCGCGGTACGCAGCGTGCGCAGGGTTTCGCGCAATTCGCGCTCGCGCGACTTCTGCACCATCAGTTCGGCCGTTGGAATCGCCACCGTCGCCAGCACGCTGACCATGGCCACCGTCACCAGCAGCTCGATGATGGTGAAGCCGTCCGCACGCCTCACTGCGCCACCCGCACGGTATAAGGCGTGGCCGGCTGGCTGCCGCCGGCATTGACGATCTTCAGCTCCGTGCCGCTGTTGGCGGCCAGCGCCTTCATGCGCAGGGTCAGCACATTGCCATCCAGGCTGGCGCCAGGCAGTTTGCGTTTGCTCAGGTCGACCTTGACGCGCTTGCTGCCGCTATCGAACACCACACCCGCCTCTGTTCCACCCTCCCCGGCCGCCAGCTCGCCCTGCTGCACTTCGCTTACCTCGAGCACGGCCGGGTCGTACAGGATCTGCATCGGCTGCACCTGCGCGTTTTCCGGCGCGCGCATGCGCAGCGAGAGCTGGAACTCCTGGCCTACATTAACCTGGTTCGGGCCACCCCAGACCAGTTGCAGCGGCTGCTCCGGCACGCCGGCCATGGCGGGCAGCCCGCCGACCGGCGGCGCAAGCTCGGCGTTCTGCAGCGGTTTCGCATCCTTGCCCGGCTTGTCGCCGGAAAGGCGCAAGGGCCGCGTGCTCAAGCCGCTTTCCGTGCCCGACCAGAATTCCACCGGCTGCGATTCCGGCCTTTGCGCGCCGCGCACGATGCGCGGCGTGATCGACAGCACGATCTCGGTCTTGGTATGGCTATCCTGCGGCGCGGAAAACAGGCGGCCCAGCAAGGGCAGTTGGCTCAGGCCCGGCACGCCGGTAGCGGACTTGCGATCCTGGTCGCTGATCAAACCAGCCAGCACCTGGGTTTCGCCATCCTTCAGCCGCAAAAAGGTATTGGCATTGCGCGTGCCGACCTGGTAGGCCGTGGTGCCGTTCGGCGTTTCCACCCGCCCCGAAACCGAACTGACTTCCAGGTTCAGGCGCAGCGACACTTCGCCGGAGGCGTGGATCAGCGGCTCCACGCCCACCTTCAGGCCCACATCCAGATACTGCACATTCTCGGCCACGAAACCGGTGGCGGTGGAAGTGGTGGTAACAATGGGCAGTTTGTCGCCGATCATCACCGAGGCCTTTTCGCGGTTATGCACGCGGATGCGGGGATTGGCCAGCAGATTGCTCGACCCCGTATCCTGCCGCGCCGACAGCGACGGATTGGTGAAGTTGACGCCGACGCGGCGGGAATCCATCGTGCGCAGGTCATGCAAGGTCAGGTTCGCTCCGGTGGGAATCGGCACGACCGCCAGCTGGTTGGGCCACTGGATGCCGAGTTTGAGCAGGTCGTCGCGCTGCACGTCGATCACCTCGATTTCCAGCATCACCTCCGGTTCGGCCAGGTCATGCAGGGCCACCAGCTTTTCCGCCAGGCGCACCGCTTCCGGCGTGTCGCGCACAGTCAGCAGATTGAGGCGCTCGTCGATAACGATATCCTTCATGCGCAGCAGGGTTTTCAGCACGGTCTGCATCTGCGTCGCGGTGGCGTCCTGCAGATAGAAGGCGCGCACCACGAGTTCCTGGTAATCGCGCCGCTTCTCCGGCGTGTCGGGATAGACCTGCACGGTGGTGCTGTTGAGGATCTTGCGCCGCAGCTGGCTGTTGCGCAGGATCAGATCCACCGCCTCATCGATACCGGCATTGCGCAGGAAGACCGTGGTGCGCAGATCGGCCGGCACATCCTTATCGAAGATGAAGTTGATGCCGCTGGTGCGCGACAGCGCCTCCAGCGCCATGCGCACGCTGGCGTCGCGGAATTCCAGATTGATCGGCTTGGCGTAGCCTTCGCGCAGGCTGGCTTCCTGCAGTTGATCGCGCAGCAGCGGCGCCTCGATTTCGCGCTTCAGATTGCGCGCGCCGGAATGCATACTGTCCTCGGCCAGGATCGCGTTCAGCAGCGGCAAGGCGCGTTCGCCTTCGCCGGTACCGACGGCTCGGCGCGCGGCCGTCAGCAGCTCCTCATGCTGGCGCTCGCGGCGCAGGCGTGCCAGCCCTTCGCCGGCCTGGGTGTTGGCCGGGTCGATGGCCAGCACTTTGCGGAAGCCTTCTTCGGCCGCCTCCAGATTGCCCTGCGCCGCCTGGGCGCGGGCGGCAAGCAGCAACTGATTGACGGCCGCCATCTGCTGCACCAGGAAATCCTTGCGGTAGGCGGCATGGCCGGGATCAGCCAGCGCCGCCTTGTTCAACTGAGCCAAACCCTCCTCGGTCCGGCCCTGGGCCAGCGCCGCCATGCCGTCCTGATGCAGGGCGCGGGCACCGCAGCCGGCCAAGCCCGCCATGGCCGCGCACATCGTCCATATCCACAATCGCTTCATCGGCTTCCCGTGATTATCAGAGTTTGTTTGCTGGACAGCGGCAGATAGCTGATTTGCAGCGCATCCTCACCGACCTGGTCCAGCCGGTACTGGGCATCGATGCTGTCGCCGGCACGCACCGAAAACATTTCGCTGCCCCGGCGCAGATGGATCAGCATTCCGCCCGCCTCGCCCACCGCCTCGGTGCGCCCCAGATATTCGAAAGGCAGGGCCGGTGCTTGCGGCGGCGCAGGTGCCGGCACTGCCGCCGGCGGAGGGGGCGGCGCCGGCGAAGCATCCCAGTTCGCGGCGGCAAACAGATTGGCGATGGAAGCGTCCGGAGCCGAGGCCCCAAGCCGTGAAGCGCCGCTCTCGGCTACCGCTGCCGGCGCCACGCTCGCCACCGGCCTGGCCGCCGCCGATCCCAGTTGCGTGGACAAGGCGCCGCGCGGCGTGAACCTGGCTTCAGCCTGCGTGGATGCATCGTCCTGCCGCTGCATATGGGTCCAGACGGAAGCGGCCAGCACGAACGCCAACGCGCCATACAGCAGCAGACTACGCAACGGCGGCCGCTTCATTCCGGCTTCCTGAAATAAGCAGCGAATTCCAGCTGCGCTTCAACCTGCGCCTCTTCCTTGTTGTTGCGGTTGAAGCTGACGCGCTCCAGCGCCAGATGCGGCGCCTCGGACAGCACCTGGCGAATGAAGGCGCGCAAGGCTGGATAAGCGCCTTTGACGGGCAGGCTGATGCTGTAGCGCTGCACGCCCTGCCCGCCACCGGCCTGCAATTGATAACTGCCTTTCTGCAAAAGCAGACCGGATGCTTCGGACGCGGCCTGCATCCGCTCCAGCGTCCCGTTCACGCTGACTGACGAAGCCAGCGGCAGAACCGCGCGCAACCTGGCGGACTTCTGCGCCTCACCCGGCGTCGCGGCCGCCGCCTGCCTTGCGCGCAAGGCCGCCGCGCTTCGCGCCTGGTCCGCACTCGCAGCTCGCTCAGTCTCAAGGCGCTGCATTCCCGGCCGAGTGAGGCCATAGTGCAGCAAAACGGCTAAAAGCAAAGCCAGCATGCCGGCAGCAGCGGCCGGATGCAGACGGATCAGCCAATAATGCGCCTGCCATTTCAAACCCTTCACGGCGCCCCTCCTATCCCGCGCGCCTGCTGCGCCAGGGACCGCCAGCTGGCGCCGATTGAGAAGCGCAGCGGGTGTCGTGGATTCTGTGCGTTCACCTCATGCGAAGCCAGATAGGCGCCCGCCAGGCCATCCACTTCGCCCATGCGACGCGCATAGCCATGCATGGCCGCCGCATCCTGCGCCTCGCCGGACAGGATCAGTTCCCGGCCTTCGCCATCCAGCGACAGGTTGAGCAGGGCCACCTGCGGCGCCGGCACGCTTTCCAGCACACCGAACAAGGCGTCCCAAGGCGTTTCAAGGCTGGCCTGCAAACGCGCCGCCTCCTTCTGCCGCGCCTTGACATTTTCGTCCACCGGGGCCGTCTGGCGCGGCTGGCCGTCCTGACGTTCGGCCAGCTCCAGCTGCTCCTGCTCCCATGCAGCCAGCTCGCTGCTGTACGCAGCATAGGCCAGGCCGGCGGCCAGTAAGGCCGCCGCTCCCAGCCCGGCCAGCAGATATGCAACCAGGACATGCGGTGCGGACCGGTGCGCGAAGTCGATGCTGATTTCTCTCATGCCGAGCCTCCTGCCAGCGCCATGGCCTGGCTCAGACAGGCATCTCCCGCCGCCGGATGCCGCTCCTGCCCCAATGCCTGTCCCAACTCGCCCAGCTCGGGCCGGGGGACTGCGGTATGCAGCCATACCGGCAAATCGGGAGCTAGTCCATGCTGCATTTTTTCGCGATGAATGGCATCCGCCAGCGCCTGCGGTGTTGCTTCGCACAGGCTGGCGCGTATGCTGTTCCAGCCATGCCGATCAAAACCGGCCAGCACCAGCTCTTCGCCGGCCAGCAGCGCCAGCATGCCTTCGTGGCGGCCGATACGGCTGCGCCAGCGGTTGCAGCAGGCGATGAAATAGGGCTGGAGCGAGACCAGCCTGGAACCATTGCGCAGGCACAGTTCGCGCACTCCCTGCACCAGCGCGGCCGGCATGGCACAGGCAAGACGCGTCTGGCCATGGCGCTGCGCCTCGGCCTGCATCTGCCATTCCCCCATTTCGCCATACAGTTCGCCGAAGCGGGCGTTCAGCAAGGCGGCATCCTCGGCAGCACGCAAGGGAATGGCGCTGGATGGCAGCAAGGCGTAGCGCACGTGGCTGTCGGCCAGGATCAGGCGGATGCGCAGGCCGCGCAGCTCCGGCGCGCGCAGCCAGCGCTCCAGCAGTTCCAGTGATTCAGCAATAGCATCTGCTGCGCCGCCGGCTGGCTGTACGGCCTTATCGCCATGCACGGCTTCCAGCAACTGGACCGCGCCACGCCGCAGCCGCAGACCACCGGCCTGGCCGCGCCCGAGAACGACGGTTAACGACTCACTCGGAAAACGTAACACGGTTCACCTCTTCCAGCGTGGTCATGCCGGCGCGCGCCGCGTCGAGCGCGGCGTCGCGCAGAAAGCGCGTGCCGCCTTTCAGCGCGGCCTCCTTGATGGCGCGGATCGGCGCGCGCGCGATGATCAATTCGCGCAGTTCGTCGTTCATGCGCAGGAACTCGCCGATGGCCTTGCGTCCCTTGTAACCGGTGCCACGGCAGTGGGCGCAGCCACGGCCACGCGCCAGCGTGCCGCCGGCTTCCAGCTTGCCCGCCAGGCCACACTCCTCCAGCTCCTGTTGCGAAGGCTGATACGGCGTGCTGCATGCGGGGCAGACCATGCGCATCAGGCGCTGCGCCAGCACGCCGTTCAGCGCCGAGACGAAACTGTAAATGTCCACCCCCATATGCAGGAAGCGGCCCAGCACATCGAAAACATTATTGGCGTGCACGCTGGTGAAGACCTGGTGCCCGGTCAGCGCCGACTGGATGGCGATGCGCGCCGTTTCGGGATCGCGGATCTCACCGACCAGGATCTTGTCCGGATCGTGGCGCAGGATGGAGCGCAGGCCGAGCGCAAAGCTCAGCCCCTTCTTCTCGTTGACGGGGATCTGCAGGATGCCGGGCAACTGGTACTCGACCGGGTCTTCGATGGTGACGATCTTGTCCTGGCCGCTATTGATTTCGGTCAGCGCGGCATACAGGGTGGTGGTCTTGCCGCTGCCGGTCGGCCCGGTCACCAGGGTCATGCCATACGGTTCGCGCGCCAGCTGGCGCACCCGCGCCAGGATCGGCGCGTCGAATCCCAGGTGGTCGAGGCGCAAACCCACCATCTGGTCGGCCAGCGCCTCCTTGTCCAGGATGCGCACCACCACATCCTCACCGAACAGGCTGGGCATGATGGAGACGCGAAAATCGATCTGCTTGCCCTTGACCTGCAGCTTGAAGCGGCCATCCTGCGGAATGCGGCGCTCCGAAATATCCAGTTCGGACATCACCTTCAGGCGCGACACCACCTGATCGGCCATTTCCAGCCCCGCCACGAACAGCACCTGCGACAGCACGCCGTCGATGCGGTACTTCAGCGCCAATCCCTTGGCGCCCACTTCGAAATGCATATCGCTGGCGCCCAGCTTGAGCGCGTCGAAGACCGATGAATTGACCAGCTTGACCACCGGGCTGGCGTCCTGAGAAATCGAGGCAAGCGAGAGATCGCCGTCCGTACTGACAAGCTGCTGCTCGCCGCCGAAGAAAAAACTGCCGTCGATGGCGCGCAGCTTTTCCTCGGCCATGGTGAAGAAAGCGCCCAGATCGCCGGGATGGGCCAGACACCAGCACGCCGCCTGCCGTACCCTGGCTTCAACCCAGGTCTGCAATGCGCTGTCGAAAGGATCGGCCATGACGCATAACAGGAGCTCGCCGTCCCAGCCGGCCAGGCATTTGCGCTGCACCGCCTCGGCATAAGGCAGCAGCGCGAAATCGGTGCGCAAGGCGCGCAAGCCATCCAGATCCAGGATGCGCATGCGGAAAGCGGCGCCCAGCTCGGCCAGGCTTTGCGCCGGCGTCAGACCGAGACGCTCCTCCAGCAAGGCCCACAGCGATTGCCCGCCAGCCCGCCGCTCGCGGTTCAATTCCGCCAGCATGGCGGGCGGCAGCGTCTCGTTCTGGCGGTTTGGGCTGGTCATTGGATGCTGTTCGCCAATTCGAAGATGGGCAGATACATCAAGATCACGATGCCGCCGATAAGCAAGCCGATGAAGGTCATCAGCGCCGGTTCGAACAGGCGCGAAAACCAATCCACCTCACGCGCAATTTCCTCGTCGTAAAAGGCGGCGATCTTCTCCATGGTTTCGCCCAGATCGCCGCTGCGCTCGCCCACGATCAGCAGGCGCAGGCCTACTTCGGTCGCCAATCCATGGCGGCCAAACGCATCGGACAGCCCGCCCCCCTCGCGGATCGCCTGGCGCGCCGCATCCAGGCCGGTACGCAAGGCCGGCTGCTGCAGCAGTTCGCCCGTCATATCGAGCGCCGTCACCAGCGGCACGCCCCCCTTGACCAGCATGGCGACGGTGCGCGTAAAGCGCGCCAGCTGGTAGGTGCGTATCTGCTCGCCCAGGCGGGGCAAACGCCATAGCGTTCTTTGCGCCGCAGCCGTCACGGCCGGCCGCGTGCAGACATAGACCAGCAGCGCCAGCATGGCTACCGCCCCCGCCAGCAAGGCCGAGCCGTGTTCCGTCACCAGCTGGCCCCAGCGCATCAGAAGGCGAGACAAGGCAGGCACCTTGTCCTCGCCAAGATCGGCGTAGACGCGGCCAAAGCGCGGCACCACATACGAGAGCAGGAACACGATCACCAGCCCGCCCACACCCAGCAACAAGGCTGGATAGATCGAGGCCGAAACGATCTTGTCGCGCACAGCATTAAGCTGGCGGTAGTAAGCCAGGTAGCGGCACAGCGCCTCGGGCAGCTCGCCGGTCTGCTCGCTGGCGCGCACGGTGGCGACAAACAGCGTGGGAAAGGCATCCGGCATGCTGGCCAGGGCGGCGGAAAACGTCTGCCCCTCGCCCAGCAGCACCAGGATGCGCTGCAGGCTTTGGCGGCTGTCGGCATCGCGCGCGCGCTTGGCCAGCACCGACAGGGCTTCGATCAGGCCCATGCCCGCATCGAGCAAGGCCAGCAGCTCCTGGCCGAAGAGCTGGATGCGCAGGCGGCCACGCGGCGCGCGCCGCCAGCGCAAACCGGGACAGCGCAGCGACAGCACCGCATAGCCCTGCTCCCCGGCTTGGCGGCGGGCCTCGGCTTCGTCCGGCGCGGCGTACTGCACATGGCGCACGCCTTCGCGCGGATGGTAGACCTTCAGCTCGAACTGCATGGGCGCGGCGCCGTCAATTCAGAATATCGGCGGCATCGCCGCTGCCGCCCGGTCTGCCGTCGCGGCCATAGGATTGCAGATCGTAGTCGCTGCGCTGGCCGGGATGACGGTAAACATAGGCATGCCCCCAGGGATCGGGCGGCGCCGGCTTGGACAGATACGGGCCACTCCAGTTGACCGCCCCGGACGGTTTGGTGGACAGCGCCGCCAGTCCCTGCTCGGTGCTCGGGTACTCGCCCACGTCCAGGCGATAGGCAACCAGGGCTTTTTGCAGCGAGTCGAGCTGGGCCTTGGCAGCCTTGCTCTCCGATTTGCCGACTGCACTGAAGTAATTCGGCGCGACATAGCCGACCAGCAGGCCGATGATGACCATAACCACCAGCAGCTCCAGCAAGGTGAAGCCACGCTGGAGCTGCACTGCTCTCACATGAAATCGCTCACGCATCAGGATTGCTTTTTAGACAAAGATAATCCGAGTCTGGAGCAAGGCTGTTTTTTTGCCAACTATCAGTTTTAGCAGTAGCGCACGGCAGCTTTCACGGCGGAATCGGGACAGGCTTACCGTCCGGATTCAAGGCCTGGCATGCGGCCTGGGGTCCTGGTCCACTTTGCGCAGGAAGTCGAAAACGGTTCGGGTGAAGACGGCGGCCGGCGCGAACTCCACCTTCTCCCAGGTATCCGTCGTCTTGTGGTAGTCGGGAATGCCCTCGGCCTTGCCGAAGACGCGGTTGCTGATGCCGATCTTGCCGAAAGGTCCGGCGTCGTAGGAGAAGCTGCCTTCGTTCTCCGGTGGGTACTCATGCGAATACTCATCGTCGTCATCGTTGACGCCGTTGTAGACCTGCTTGAACCAGGTCTCGGCATAGCGGTCCCGCTGGGCCTGGGAATAGCTGCTCCAGCGCTCGAAACCGCGGCCGATCATATCGATGGAAATCATCAGCACGATATTCTTGTTGGGGAAACCGGGCAGAGGATGGGCGACGTGGTGCATGGAACCCATCTCCCCCTGCTCTTCCGCACCGTAAGCCACGAACATCAGGGTGCGCTTATTGCTGCCCTTATTCTGGGCAAACATGCGCGCCAGCTCCAGGGTCGCCGCCAGGCCGGACAGATCGTCATTGGCGCCCGGATAGTGGACGCCGCCCGGTGTGCGTCCCAGGTGGTCGCGGTGGGCGCTGACGATGATGACTTCGCGCGCCAGCGCCGGATCGTTGCCCGGAATGATGCCGATCACATTGCTGGTCGCCATGCGCTTGCCCAGCAGCGGATTGGCCGGATTGCCATGGCTTTCGCCATCCGGCTGCGAGATGGTGGTGTAAAAACGCTGCAGATAGCCGTCGCTGCCTGCCGCCTGCAATCCTATCGCCTGGAATTCCTTGACGATGACATCGCGCGAGCGGCTGTCGCCCGCCGTGCCGGGCAGGCGGCCTTCGTACTCCTCATCGGCCAGCTCTTCGACCAGATCGCTCATTCTTTGCGCATCCACCACGGGCGGCGGCTTGCCGCCCTCCGCGCCAGGGCTGGCGGCACTGGCGCGCGGCACCTTGTCCACCACGGCGGCATTCAAGCCCAGCGCCATACCCGGCAGCAGACCAATGAGCAGCAGGCATATGCCGCCTGATCGTAAAAAATTCATGCAAGCCTATGTTTTGTGTAGCAATCAGGCGCTTTGATACAGCCGCCACAGATACGCCAGCAGCAGCACCGTGCCCAAGGCCGCCAGGCGCACGATCCAGCCCTGGCGCTGCACGCGGCGCACCTGCTGGCGGCTTTCCACGCGCGCCGCCTCGATCAGCGGCAAGTCGTCGGGATGGGCATAGGTCAGGTCGGGTGTGCGGTAGGTTTCCAGTTCATCGCCGCGCACGCGCGCCTCCAGCTTGTTGGCCAGTTCCAGCATCAGCGCAAGAAAGGTCTTGCCGGGATTCTTGGCCCACAGCTCGCCATCCTGCAGGATCATGATTTCGCCGGCGCGGCCTGGCAGCGGCCGGTACAGCCGCAACTCGCCGCCTTCGCGGTGTTCCGCAGCCAGCTTGCCGTCCATGCCCGCCACGGCGGCGTGGATTTCCTCGCGGGAAAGCGGATGCAGTTGTCCATCAATGGTGCGCAGTATCGTAACGTGGTAGCCCATTTTGAGTCGCTGTGGAACGATTGAACGATGTCGGCGATTGTAATCAGATTAATATCAGCCTGCAAACGCTCATTACTGTATTAACAATATTCATCTTGCTGCGCTATCACCCGCCGGATGGAGCAAGATCAGATGGGCCTGATCAGCTTCAAGTCCATGGCGCGGCTGATCGCATGGCGGGTGCCATACACCTTGAATTTGGACGCCACTTTCTTCAGGTGGAAGTAGACCGTGTGCTGCGAAATGCCGAGGATCTGGCCGATTTCCTGGCTGGTCTTGCCGCTGGCGCTCCACTGCAGGCATTGCCGCTCGCGCGCGGTCAGGCGCGGCACTTCGGCCGGCCAGCTGGCGCGCCAGACGCGGCAAGCCGCCTCGTGCAGGTAGGAGCCGAGCAGGAACAGGTCGGCGGTGGCGCCCTTGTCGGCATCCTGGTGGAAGTAGAAGTCGATGCGGCTCCAGCCCAGGTCGCTGCGCGCGGCCATGCTCAGGCCGGACACAATACCGGCCCCCTGCAGGGACTGGTATACCGGCGCGGCGTCCCCGCCGGCGCACAGGGTGGCGGTATCCCATTCCAGCGGAATGCCGGAGGCGCCGATATGGCGGCTGACGGGATCGGCCTCGTCGCCGAATTCGGCCATGATGTGCGGCGGCAGCGAGCCGATCGCCTGGCGCTGGCCGGCCACACTCATCCTGAGCATGAAACTGCTGGCCGGGAAATGCTGCAATAAGTCCTGCGCGGCGGTCGCCAGGTCAGGCCATTGCTGCGCCCGCAAAAGCAAGGCCAGTTGCGAGCGCGAAGGCCGCAGGTGCATGTCGGTGCCCAGGATAGCTCCCCTTTCTGTATGCAGGTATCGGAAAACTTCGATTAATTGTAAACATGGCAACGCTGTATCACCAAGCATTATTTCCAAATTGCAAACAACTAGCCACCCTCAGTAGCACGACCGTGCTGATATTGCACCGCATCAAAATTATCTTTTCGGTAATTTTGCACCGAAGCGCTTGCTGCATGCCAGTGTTTTTACCCTACGAATTCTGATAGTTCTTTCGGCCTAAATCTTTGTGTCTAAGAAAGAAAAATTACTGATTTTGTAAATAAATGTTGCAAGCGCAAATGCGAATCAGTATCATTTACTTTTTTATTCAAAGTAGAAAACGGGTAGAAACTGATGTTCAATAAGAAAATTCTGGCAGTCGCTTTGGCAAGTATTGGCATGCAATCGGCATACGCGGCCGATGCGGCCGGCATCAACGATATGGACACCGTGGTAGTGACCGCCTCGCTGCAAAAGCACACGGTGGCCTCCGCCCCCGCCTTCGCCACGGTACTGAGCACCGAAGACATTGAAAAATCCCCGGTCAACAGCCTGGCCGACCTGCTGCGCGAAACCGTCGGCGTGGCCAACGTCACCGACGACAGCGGCCGCGACCAGATCTCCATCCGCGGCCTGGATGGCAAGTACACGCTGATGCTGGTCAACGGCAAGCGCGTCTCCTCCACCGGCGCCCTGTGGCGCGGCAGCGATTTCGACTTCAACTCCATCCCGCTGAGCAGCATCAAGCGCGTGGAAATCGTGCGCGGTCCGATGGCCGCCCTGTACGGTTCCGACGCCATCGGCGGCGTGGTCAACATCATCACCAAGACCCCGACCAAGGACTGGAAAGGCAGCGTCACCGGCGAATACCGCCAGGTCGCTTCCGGCGACAAGGGCAATCAGCACAAGCTGAGCGCGAACGTCTCGGGCGCCGTCAACGATGCATTGAGCCTGTCGCTGAACGGCGAAATCTACGACCGCGACCCATGGTTCGCGCCAGGCACCAACCCGGCCATCCAGTCGCCGGCGCTGGAAGAAAAGAAATCGCATAACTTCGTCGGCAGCGCCACGTGGAAACTGGCCGAGAACCAGAGCCTGGACTTCGACCTGGCCTATGCCAACGACAAGCGTCCCTACGGCGTCTACTACTACTACTTCGATCCGGCCAGCAAATACGAAGCGCGCGATCTGCGCGCGCAGGAATCCAAGCGCACCACCTTCGGCGTGACCCATAAGGGCAGCTGGGACTGGGGCAGCACGCACGCTTATCTGAGCCGCGAAACCACCAAGATCGACGACTTCAACACCCGCTACAACGCGCCGCAGCAGCGCAATCTGAAGGAAGAGAACACCTACGCCAAGTTCTACGCCAACGTCAGCCTGGGCATCAATGCACTGGCCGCCGGCGTCGACCTGCGCCGCCAGGAAATCAAGGACGCGGTCAGCTTCGTCAAGACCGGCAAGGCCAAGATCGACAGCTCGGCCCTGTTCGTGGAAGACGAAATCACCCTGAGCGACAGCCTGCGCCTGACCCTGTCCGGCCGCGCCGACCATAACGACAGCTTCGGCAACCACTTCTCGCCGAAGGGCTATCTGACCTACGCGCTGAACAAGGACATCACCATCAAGGGTGGCGTGAGCAAGGCCTTCAAGGCGCCGGAAGCCTACCAGACCAATGCCGAATACGGCATCATCAGTTGCGGCGGCAACTGCATGTTGTACGGTAATCCAGCGCTGGAACCGGAAACCAGCACCAACTATGAAGGCGGCATCGAGATCCGCAAGAAAACCTGGGGCGCCAGCGCCGTGGTATTCAAGAACGATGTCGACGACATGATCCTCGCCGCCTATGATCCGGCCCTCAAAATGCGCCGTTGGACCAATATCAACAAGGCCAAGACCAGCGGCCTGGAACTGCAGGGCGATGTGCAGCTGCATCCGCAATTCTCGGTCAGCGCCAACTACACCCATCTGAACGCCGATGCGATCGATAACCAGGGCAAGAAAACCCAGATCGACAGCCGTCCGAAAAACACGGCCCACGTCAGCTTCGATTGGAAACCGCTGCCTTGGCTGACCAGCTCCCTGTCCAGCAACTATATCGGCAAACAGTTCTATGAACAGCACGAGCTGCCGAGCTACACCCGCACCGATCTGGCGCTGTCGGCCAAGGTGGACAAGGTGGTGCTGCGCTTTGGCGTGAAAAACCTGGGCAATGTGAACCTGGACAAGAAGGATAAAAACTTCCAGAGCAATGAACTGGGCCGCAACTACTACGCCAGCGCGACTTATAACTTCTAAGTCCCGCAGCTAGCGGTTTTTCGACCGATGCGCTCATGCCCTCTTGCGGGGCATGGGCGCTTACCGTTTCTACTATGCCGACTATTTTCTTTTACTTACTGACGCTGCTGGGCTGCGCCCTGCTCTATCTGAGCCACCGTCACCAGGCCTGGCTGCGCGCGCCGCTGCCCGCCTGGCCGGCCCGCCTGGCCGGTGCATGCATGCTGCTGCTGGCCCTGCCCTGCGGCCTGGGTTTCCTCGGCACTGCCACCACGGTCTTCGTCTGGCTGGTGTTGCAGATGCTGGCCTTCGGCCTGTTCCCGTTTATCGCCCTGCTGCTGGGGAGGGCCAAGGCATGAGCGGCAAAAGCAAAAACACTATCCGCGCCGACTGGTGGAGCAAGACGCTGGCCGGCTGCATTCTGGGCTGGACCTTGGCCCTGGCCGTGGCGGGCATCTTCGCCTGGGCCGGTCCCGGCGGCGCCGATGCGCCGAATAAAACCCAGTTCGTGATGTGGATGATCGCACCCGTGTGGATGCTGGTCTTCAGTCTGAGCTATCTGTTCCGCAGCGGCCTGCGCGCGCTGCTCTGGCTGGGCGCGGCCAACGCGCTGGCCTATGCCCTTCTTTTCTCTCTGCGTGGAGTACCGGCCCTGTCATGAAAATCCGCAGCGATATCCTCCGTATTTACCAAAGCCTGCATACCTGGGCCGGTCTCGGCGCCGGCATGCTGCTGTTTATCGGCTTCTTCGCCGGCGCGCTCACCATGTTCAAGGAGCCGCTGGACCGCTGGGCCAGCAGTCCGGCCGCCGCGCATGGCGCGCCAGCCGCCGCCACCGACGAGGCCAGCCTGGACAAGCTGGTGGCCCAGGTGCTGGAGCGCTATCCCGCCGCGCGCCAGGAATTCACCCTGCATCTGGAGCGCAACGAATACGCCACCTCGCCCATCAGCTGGAGCGCGGGCGAAGGCGGGCGCGAACTCGATCTGTCGGCGCGGCGCTGGGAAGCGGAACTGGATGCATCCGGCCAGCTGCAGGTGCGGCAAGCCTTGCCCACCCAGTTGGCGCAGCTGATCGATATGCTGCACCGTACCGGCGGCATTCCCGGCTCGCTGGGCGGCGAGTACATCGGCATCTATCTGATGGGCGTGGCCGCCGTGCTGTATTTCCTGGCCCTGGTGTCCGGCCTGGTCCTGCTGCTGCCCACGCTGGTCAAGGACTTCTTCGCCCTGCGCGCGGGCAAGAACCGCAAGCGCTTCTGGCTCGACGCCCACAATATCGTCGGCATCACCAGCCTGCCCTTCCACATCGTGATCAGCGTGACGGTGATCGTGTTCGCCTTCCACGACCAGTTCTACGACAGCCTGGCGCATGTGGTGTACGAAGGCCGCCCCATGTTCGGCGCGGCGCCCGGCGCCAAGCCCGTGGCGCGTCCGCTGGCCGATATGCTGCCGCCCACCACGCTGCTGCGCAAGGTGCGCGACACCGCGCCCGAGGCCGAGGTGACGGAAGTGCTGTTCATGGGCCTGGACAGCCCGCGCCCGATGGTGCGCGCAGCGGTGGCCGACGCCCGCCATCTGGTGGCCGGTCCCACCACCGGTTTCGTGATGATCGATCCCTACACCGGCAAGACCGATACCGATATGCTGCCCGGCAAAGAAGATTTCTGGAGCAGCTTGGTCACGCCCTTTTTCGCCCTCCATTTCGGCAATTACGGCGGCAATCTGACGCGCTGGATCTACTTCGCCCTCGGCCTGGGCGGCGCCTTCCTCTTCTATACCGGCAATCTGCTGTGGGTGGAAAAACGGCGCAAGAACCAGTTGCGCGGCGGCGCCCTGCCGCAGCAGACGCGCGCCACCGCGCTGATGGCCAGCGCCACGCTGGGCGTCTGCCTCGGCAGCGTGGCCGGCAGCGCCTTCGCCATCGCCGCCGCCAAGTGGTTGCATGCCTGGGTGGCGAACGCAAACTCGGCCTGCGTGACGGTGTATTACGCGGTCTTCCTCGCCAGCGTGGCCTGGGCTTTCTGGCGCGGCGCGGCGCGCGCGGCGCCGCAGCTGCTGGTCCTGTGCGCGCTGGCCGCTTGCGCCATCCCGCTCGCCACGCTGGCCGGCTGGCTGCTGCCGCAGGCCGGCCTGTGGTCGCACGCCAGCGGCGCCGCGCTCGGCGTCGATCTGAGCGGCCTGGTGCTGGGCCTGGTGCTGCTGTACGGCGCCAGGCTGAGCGCGCGCCGGCTGCGCCATGGTCCGGCCGACAGCGTCTGGTCGGCACCTCAACACGCACACGCTGAGGAATTGCACAAGCTGGCACGACAAGAGTAGGATTTGACCTGGATCAAAGTTATTGCCGGCCCATCGGATCAGACTGATGCTCATCAGGAACTTACTTTGTCATCAAGGAGGGTTTTATGAGCATCAATCAAGGACTGGTCGACCGCTGTGTGCATATTCTGATGATTGCGGGACTGTTGATAGCGACCGGCATGGTGTATTTCGGCATCGCAGGCTGGATTGTGCTGATTCCGGCGCTGGCGGGCCTGACCGGCTTGGGCCGCGCGCTGCTGCCGTCCGCCGCGCAGGCCCGCCGCTACGGCTGAACCCCGCGCCAAACAGGAGGAAGATCATGTTCAAGACTATCGTATTGCATGTAGACGCCTCACCCCAGTTCGATGCGCGCATGGCCCTGGCCGCGCGCATGGCGCAGGACTTCGAGGCCCACCTGGTCGGCTGCGCCGTCACCGGCCTGTCGCTGCGCGACTTCGTCTTCCTGGCCTGCTCCAACCGCAGTGCCGTTCCCAGCGGCGAGTACGAGCAGATGCGCGAAGCGCCGCGCATCCATCTGCAGCAATTCACCCAGCAGGCGGAAAGCCTGGGCGTCGATTCCTACGAATCGCGCATGGTCGACGAGGACGCGGTGCAAGCCTTGCAGCTCCAGGCGCGCTACGCCGACCTGCTGGTGGTGGGACGCGGCGATCCCGATTCGCGCGGCCTGCGCGGCACGGCCAGGCTGCCCGAGGAGCTGGCCCTGCACAGCACCCGTCCGGTGCTGGTGGTGCCGGACGGCTACCGCCGCGAAGGCGGCATCGGCAAGGTCACCATCGGCTGGAACGCCAGCATGGAAGCCACGCGCGCCGTGCAAACCGCCCTACCGCTGCTGCGCCGCGCCACCAAGGTGCAGGTGGCCGTCATCAATCCCGACGAAATGCCGGAACGCCATGGCGAGCAGCCGGGCGCGGACCTGGCCCTGTATCTGGCGCGGCATGGCGTGCAGATCGAAGTGGTGCAGATCGAAACCGCGCAGACCACGGCCGGCGCCCTGCTCGACCTGGCGCGCAGCAGCGGTTCCGACCTGCTGGTGGCCGGCGCGCGCGGCCATAGCCGCTACCGCGAATGGGCCTTGGGCGGCGTCACGCGCGACCTGCTCGACCAGGCCGCATTGCCACTGCTGCTGGCCCACTGAGGCCGCCATGACGCGGCGCTCGCTCTCCGACAGTTGCAGCCTGCAGCGCCAGGGCAGCGCCTGGCAGGGAGGGCAGACGCACAGCTATCCGGAAAGCGGCAACGACAATGCCGCCGCCGCCGATCTGCTGCTGAACGCCGCGCTGGCGCGCTGGACCGCCTCGGTCTCGCCGGCCGCCATGGCCGTGGCCTATGCCGACTGGCTGTGCCATCTGGCGCTGTCGCCGTCCAAGCAGCAGCACCTGCTGCTGCAGGCGGCCGACAGCGGCCAGCGCTGGCTGCATTATGTGGAGCAGACGCTGCGCCCCGGCCTGCCGGGCGAGCCGCAGCCGGCCATCGAACCATTGGCCCAGGACCGGCGCTTCGAGGAAGCGCCCTGGCAGCGCTGGCCTTTCAACGCCATCTCGCAAGGCTTCCTGCTGCAGCAGCAATGGTGGCACCGCGCCACCAGCGGCGTGCGCGGCGTGTCGCGCCACCACGGCGAGGTGGTGACGTTCACCGTGCGCCAGATGCTGGACTGGCTGGCGCCTTCCAACTTCATCGCCACCAATCCCGTGGTGCTGGACGCCGTGCTGCAAAGCGGCGGCGCCTGCCTGCTGAACGGCGCGCAAAAAGCCGCGGCCGATATCTGGCGCGGCATCACCGGCGCCGGCGCCGATGCGCCGCCGGCCTATGCGCCGGGCCGCAATCTGGCGCTCACGCCGGGCACGGTGGTGCTGCGCAACCACCTGATCGAGCTGATACGCTATGCGCCTGCCACGCCCAAGGTGCATGCGGCGCCGCTGCTGATCGTGCCGGCCTGGATCATGAAGTACTACATCCTCGACCTGTCGCCGCACAACTCGCTGGTGCGCTATCTGGTGGAGCAAGGACATACGGTGTATATCATTTCATGGCGCAATCCCGATGCCGAGGACCGCGAGCTGTCGATGGAGGATTACCGCCAGCAGGGCGTGATGGCGGCGCTGGATGCGATCACGGCGCAAAGCGGCGCGCGCCACATCAACGCCGCCGGCTACTGCCTGGGCGGCACGCTGCTGGCGATTACGGCGGCGGCCATGGCACGCGACGGCGACACCCGCCTGGCCAGCGTTACCCTGCTGGCGGCCCAGGTGGACTTTACCGAGCCGGGCGAGCTGTCGCTGTTCGTCGACGAGAGCGAGGTAAGCTTCCTGGAAGCGGGCATGTGGGAGCGCGGCTATCTGGACACGCGCCAGATGGCGGGCGCCTTCCAGCTGCTGCGCTCCAACGACTTGATCTGGTCGCGCCGCCTGCGCGAGTACCTGCTCAACCTGCCCGCCGTGGACAGCGACCTGATGGCCTGGAACGCCGACGCCACGCGCATGCCCTACCGCATGCACAGCGAATACCTGCGCAACCTTTTCCTGCGCAACGACCTGGCCAATGGGCGCTACCAGGCCGGCGGCCGGGCCGTGGCTCTGACCGATATCGAAACGCCCTTCTTCGCTGTCGGCACCCTGAGCGACCATGTGGCGCCCTGGCGCTCGGTGTACAAGCTGCTGTTGCTGACCGACGCCAACGTCACCTTCCTGCTCACCTCCGGCGGCCATAATGCGGGCGTGGTGTCGCCGCCCGGCGAAGCCGGCCGGGTCTACCAGATCGCCACCCATCACGAGGACACGGCGTATATCGATCCGGACAGCTGGCATGCCTGCGTCGAACAGCAAGATGGTTCATGGTGGCCCGCCTGGGCCGAATGGCTGGCGCGCCTGGCCGGCCCGCTGGGCGATCCGCCGCCGCCCGGTCCGATACTGGGCGAGGCGCCCGGCACCTATGTCTTTCAGCGTTAGGCCGTCGCTTCCACCGTCACCAGCGCGCTTTGCGTCTCGGCGTAGTCGAGCGCATAGCGCAGTTCGCCCGGCGTTTCCGCATACAGCGTAAGCAAAGGCTGTCCCGGCGCCAGCACGGTTCCCAGCGGCGCGTGGAAGCGCAGCCCGGCGGCGGCGGCACGCGGCGCGCCTGCCAGCTTGGCCAGGGTGGAGAGCTTGCGGTTGTCGATGGCCACCACCCGGCCGCCATGGCGCGCCGTCAGCACCTGCGAGCAGCAGGCTTGCGGCAGCTCGCGCATGCCGCCCTGCGCCGCGCAGATGCCCTGGAACTTGCGCCAGGCCGCCCCGCTCTCCAGCGTTTGCCGCGCCAAGGCTTCGCCCTGGCCTTGCGCAGCCTTGCCGCCCAGTTCCAGCAGCAGGCCCGCCAGGGTCAAGGCGCGCTGGCGCAGATCCTGCGGCGCGCCGTCCTGCCGGCGCAGCACGGCCAGCACATCGAGCGCCTCCTGCGCCGGGCCGATGCCGCTGCCGACCGGCTGGCTGCCATCGCTCAGCACGCAGCGCACATGCAGGCCAAGCGCCTGACCGCAGGCTTCCAGCCTGGCTGCCAATTGGCGCGCCGCCTGTTCCGAGCGCACCTTGGCGGTGCGGCCCCAGGGAATATCGATCAGCACATGGGTGGCGCCCGCCGCCACCTTCTTCGACAGCACGGAAGCGACCAGCAGGCCATCGCTGTCCAGCTCCAGCGCGCGTTCGACGCGGATCAGGATATCGTCGGCCGGACTCAGAGCCACGCCGCCGCCCCAGGCGATGCAGCCGCCTTCGCGCTGCACCACCTGGCGCATCTGCTCCACCTCCAGGCTGACGGGGGCCAGCACTTCCATCGTGTCGGCCGTGCCGGCCGGCGAGGTGATGGCGCGCGATGACGTCTTGGGCATGGTCAGGCCGCAGGCGGCCACGATGGGCACCACCAGCAGCGTGGTGCGGTTGCCCGGCAGGCCGCCGACGCAATGCTTGTCCACCACCACCTCGGCCGGCCACTGCATGCGCTGGCCGACCGCCACCATGGCCCGCGTCAGGGCGATGGTTTCGGCCAGGTCGAGGTGGCTGCCGGAACAGGCGGTGATCAGGGTGGCGAGGTGGATGTCGGAATAGCGGCCGGCCACGATATCCTGTGCCACGGCCAGCAAGGCTGCATCGTCGAAGGGGCGGCCTTGCAGCTTGGCGCGCACGGCGCCGAACGACTGCAGCGGCGCGGCGTGGCGCAGCTGCAGCGGCGTGCCGTCGCGCACGCCGAGCGCCTGCCAGCTGGCCTCCGACAGCCCCGCCTCGTCCAGTTCCAGCAGCTCGCTGTCGGCCACATTCAGCGTGGCCGTCACCGTCAGCGCGCCGCAGGTCAGTTCGATGCGCGACTGCGCCTCGAAGCCTTCGGCGCGGCACACCGGACTATCGCGCCGCAGATACACCACCAGATGCTGATAGGTGTCGATGCCGAGGCGGCGCGCGCGCAGCATGGAAGCGCTGGCGGCATGGACGGCGTTGGCGGGCGGCGGCTGGTGCATACTCAATTGACTCTCCTGTGGCGCTGATAATCCGCAAAGCCTACGCAAGCAGTGTGAACATGAAATTGATTCACGTCAAAAAAATTGTCATATTTCTTTTGATACACGGCTGTGTATAATTGCCAAATCAGCAACCAACAAAGGAGAGACGTCCTTGAGCCATCCCCGCAGCGCGCTTTGCGCCATTCTGCTTGCCGTCTTTTGCTTCAACGTCCAGGCCGCGCCAGCCGCCGCGCCCAATCCGGCAGGCATTACCGCCGCCGCCGCCGCCGTGGCCCGCATCGACGACTACCTGGCACAGAATTTCGCCGCCGGCCAGCCGGGCATCAGCGTCATCGTCGTCAAGAACGGCCTGCCCTTGCTGCACAAGGCCTATGGGCTGGCGAACCTGGAACAGAAAACGCCGCTGGACCCGGCCATGAGCTTGCGCGTCGGCTCGGTCACCAAGCAGTTCACGGCGGCAGCCATCATGCAGCTGGCGGAACAGGGCAAGCTCAAAATCAGCGACAGCGTCACCGCCTATCTGCCGGATTACCCGACCCACGGCCAGACCATCACCATCGAGCACCTGCTGACCCACACCTCCGGCATTCCAAACTATACGGCGCTGCCGGGCTTTGGCAACATCGTGCAGAAGACGATGAGCGTCAACGAGATGATCGCCTTCTTCAAGGACAAGCCGCTGCAATTCACCCCGGGCGAACGCTTCAGCTACAGCAATTCCGGCTACTTCCTGCTGGGCGCCATTATCGAAAAAGTCTCCGGCCAAAAATATGCGGATTACATGCGCCAGCACATCTTCGCGCCGCTTCAGCTCAGCAGCACTTTTTACGACAGCGACGAATGCCGCGCCCAGCCCTGCGTGGCGGGCTATTCGAAGCGCCCCGGGGGCAGTTTTGACAGCCCCCAGGTCATCAGCATGACACTGCCCTATGCGGCGGGCGCCCTGCGTTCCAGCGTGGACGATCTGGCGCGCTGGAATGCCGCCATCGTGGACGGCAAGCTGCTGAAACCGGAAACCTGGCGCCGCATGCACACCGCCTACACGCTGAACAGCGGCAAGACGGCGGACTATGGCTACGGCTGGTTTGTCGGACAATTCAAAGGCCAGCCTATGTATCGGCACGGCGGCGACATTCCCGGTTTCTCGGCCGGGACGCAGTATCTGCCGGAGAGCGGCATCTATGTGGCCGTCATCACCAACCGCGACGGCGGCCAGCCGGATATGGGAACCGTCACCAAGCAGATCACCACCCTGCTGCTGGATTGACGATGGCGCAAGCGCCCAGCTTCCGCGAATACGAGCAAAAGCGCATGCTGCGGCCAGCCTTCGGTCTGAGCCTGGCTCTGCTCATTCATCTGGGCTTGCTGGCGGTCTTGAACGCGCCCGGCCGGCCCCAGGATGCGGTTGACGAAGAAGACCGGAGGCCGCCGCTGGTCTGGCTGGCGCCCATCAAGCCGGCCAAGCCCGTGCCGCGCCCCGGGCCGGAAAAGAAGGTGCGGGAGGATGCTGCGCCGCCGCGCACCAACCGGCCCGCAACACAAGCGGTGCCGGTGCAGCCCGCGCCAGCCGCTATCGTGCAGCCGGAGGCGATTACGCCGCCAGCTCCGGTCGAAGCAAACCGCGATGCGCCCAAATTCGATGTGAACGCGGCCCTGAAATCGGCGCGCGTCATCGCCACCAAACGGGCTGGCAAGGACGATATCCCGCTCGACCAGCTCAAGGACAGGCCGGTCAATGAGCTGAGCACCGAAAGTAGGCTGGGTAAGGGGATCGCCAGATCGGCGCGTCCCGACTGCATGGATGTGGTCCGTGGCGCAGGCACTTTGGCGCCGCTGGCCGCAGCCTACTTCGCGCTCACCGATAAGAAGGACTCCGGCTGCAAATGGTAAGCGGATTCAGTTCAGGCGCTTGACCATCACGCAGCGCTGGGCCGGATCATGGCCACAGGTGGCCTCGTAGGCGACCTTGGCGACATAGCTCTCGCCCAGTTCCGCCGCCGCCACCTCGGCAAAGCCCAGCCGCGCATAGTAAGGCCCATTCCAGGCCAGGGAACGGTAAGTGGTCAGGGTCAGCGCTTCGACGCCAAGCTGGCGCGCATAGGCTTCCACCGCCGCCATCAGGCGCGTGCCGATGCCGCGGCGCTGGCTGGGCAGCGCCACCGACAGTTCCACGATAAAGAGATGGCTGTCCATCACCTGCGCGGCAAGGAAGCCGCTCAGCCCGCGCTCGCCATCCGCCACCCACAAGCGGCCTTGTTCCAGGCAGCCCAGCAGGAAGCCGGAAGGCGTCGGTTCGCTATCGGCGATCCACTCCAATCCCGGCGCGGCGAGAAAAGCGCCGGTGGCGCTGCGCTCCACATCGGCCAGCGAAGGAATATCGGCGGCCAGCGCCGGACGGATCAGAATGGACATGCGACAGCCCCGCAAATAAAAGTGCGCCGAGTGTAGCACGCCCTATTTTTGCTTGCAGGGCGCCCGCTGCGCGTTCAGGCGATGCGCTTGAACAATTGCGGGTAATCGATGACGAAACCGTCGGCATCGACCTTGAGCATGGCTTCAAAATGGCTGGACACGCCTTCGTAGCGGTAGCGGTCGGGCGCGCCGGCCATGGCGTAGGCCTGCTCCGCCTTTTCCACGCTCATGCCGGGAATGCGGATAAAGGCGACATCGATCAACTGGCGTTGGCGCAGACCTTCGCCCAGGCGGCGGATGGGGATGGTGTTGGTGAAGCAGCTGGCCGAGATATCGACATCGATGCAGCCGTCCAGCGCCGGTAAAGGCTGGCCATCCGCATCGAACCAGCGGCCCGCGCCGTCGGCGCTCAGCAGCAGACGCGCGCCATCCGGGCTGGCCAGTCGCACCTGGCGCACCGTCCAGTCGCGCGCCAGTTCGATTTCGTAGAACAAGCCATAGCTCGATGCGTAGCGGCTGCCGATCACCATGCCAGCCGCCAGCAGGCCCTGCTCCGTTTCGCGCAATTCCAGATGTTCCAGGCCAACACCCTGCTCGGGCACCCAGCGGCAAACCTTGTTCATGGCATCCCTCCAAAGAATGGGATTGTAGCCGCGTCCGTGTTTTCCCGCAGGACGCGGCATCGCCGTCAAGGCGCGCCCGCAAGCAGCTGGCGGATGGCCTGCTCGGTCTCTTCGTAATTGCCTTCGCCGACGTGCTTCATGCGGATGCGGCCCTGGCGGTCGATCAGGTAGACGCTGGGCCAATACTGCGTGCCGTAAGCGCGCCAGGTGGCATAGCGGTTGTCCTGCGCCACCGGATAGCGCAGCTTAAAGCGCTGGATCGCCGCCGCCACATTGCGCGGCTCGCGCTCGAAGGCGAATTCCGGCGTGTGCACGCCGACCACCACCAGACCCTGGTCTTTGTAGCGCTCATACCATTTGCTCACATGCGGCAACGTGCGGATGCAGTTGATGCAGTCATGCGTCCAGAAGTCGACCAGCACCACCTTGCCGCGCAAGGCGGCCATGCTCAGCGCGGTGCCGTTGTGCCATTGCTGGATTTCGCGGAACTCCGGCGCGGGGCCGTAATCGGAGAGCGCCGCCATATCCGTTGCGGCAGCGGCTCCACGCGAAGGGAGCCACAGGAACAGAAACAAGAGCAGGAAGACGCCAGCAAGGGCGGCCATCAATCGGGTCAGCAAGCTTGTCATGGCGTTCTCCTTATTGCGCGGCCAGGCCGCGGCGGCGCCAGACCTGGATCATGCCCTTGGCGGGATCGTCTTCGTAAATCCGGACCTGAAGCCGGCCCTGGCCTTGCGCCACAAGCTGGCTGTTATAGGTCTTGTTGCTGGTGCGGTTATAGATGCGGCCTTGCCAGCCGCCGCTTGCCATCGGCAGCAGATCGAAGAGGATTTTTTTGCCGACCGGCGAAGGCGCGTTCGGATCCACCGGCATTTTTTCGCCGCCGGGACCGGTCATGGCGTTGTTCGCCAATACCTGGGTGACGATGCCGCAATAGCTTTCGCCGCAGGCGGCGATTTCCACTTCCAGGTTGCCGTTTTCGGTCACCCAGCGGCCGGCTTCCGGCGCCCCGGCCCTGGCGGCGTGGACATAGGCGCCGCCCGCCAGCAGAACGGTGACGGCCAGGCTCAGTTTCAGCGTCTGTATCATCTGGTACTCCTTCATAGGATGGATCGCAGCGGAGTGCTGCGGTCCATCCATTACAAAGGAGCGATGTATCCGGCATATATCCGCAACGCCGCGTATTGTCGGCCTTGCGTATCGGATGGCGCGCCATACACACTGCGATACAAAACCCTGCCTAGGCGGCCGGCAGCAGAACCTGCGCCGCCAGCCCGCCGCCCTCGCGCTGCGCCAGGCTCAAGGTGCCGCCCAGCGCCAGCGTCAGTTGCTGAACGATGGCCAGTCCAAGACCGGTGCCGCCGGTATCGCGGTTGCGCGAACTCTCGACGCGGTAGAAGGGCTGCATCACGGCCTCGCGTTCTTCGGCCGGAATGCCGGGGCCACGGTCCAGTACCGAAATCGAATAGCGTCCGCCCGTTTCGCGCGCCAGCACGATTTCCACGTCCTTGCCGAATTTGAGGGCATTGTCGGCCAGGTTGGTGACGATGCGGCGCAGCGTATGCGGCCGCGTGAGCAGGACCAGCTTCAATTCCCCGCTCAGGCGCACTGCCTGGCCGGCGTCGGTGTAGTCGTACACCAGGCTGCCCAGCAGCGCATCGAGATCGGTGCGGCGGGGCGTCTCGTTCAAACCATGGGCATTGCGCGCATAGGCGATGCCCTCTTCCACCAGCATCTGCATCGCCTGCAGATCGTTCAGCATCTTGTCGCGCTGGGCGGCGTCGTCCAGCAATTCGGCGCGCAGACGCATGCGCGTGATCGGCGTCTGCAGATCGTGCGATACCGCTGCCAGGATCTGCATGCGCTCGGACAGGAAGCCGTCGATGCGCGTCCGCATGGCGTTGAAGGCCTTGGCGGCCTGCACCACCTCCAGCGGGCCATCTTCCGGCAGCGGCTGGGCCGCGCTGTGCGGCTCGGTAAGGTCAGCGGCCCGCGCCAGTTGGGCCAGCGGGCGGGTCGCCAGCCGCACCGCCAGCCACATGAAGGCGATCAGCACGGCCAGCTGGATGGCGATCACGGGCAGCAGCCAGTCAGGCAGCGGCATGAAGGATGGCGTGAGGATGACGGTCAGCGGCGTGCCGTCGGACAGCATCAGATGCATGTCCAGGCGCTTGCCGCCCTCCGGCGCGGCCGTAATGACGACGGGGTAGCTGGCGGCCAAGGCGCCGCGCAGCGACTGCCTCACTTCATCCACCAGCGGCATCTCCAGCGGCGCGCCCATAGCCACATATCCCAGCTGATAGCGGTAGTTGCGGCGCTCCAGATTTTTCAGCCAGCCGGCGCGCTCGTCCACCGGCAGGCGCTCCAGGATAGCAACCGTGCTGGCAACGTCCTTACCCAGCGAATACAGCATCATGCTTTTACCGGACTGCATGCGCTGCAGCAGGAAGACGCCGAAGGACAGCGCCTGCGCCAGCACTAGGCCAAGCACCAGGATCAGCATCAGGCGGCCGAACATGGAGCGCGGCCAGCGCGGGGCGCCCGCCTTGCTCACGCCGCGTCCCCGCCCGCCAGTCGCACGGCAACGCTGAACACATAACCCTCGCTGCGCACGGTCTTGATGTAGCGCGGTTCGCGCGCATCCTCCATCAGCCGCTGGCGCAAACGGCTCACCAGCAGGTCGATCGAGCGGTCGAAGATATCGGCCTCGCGGCCTTGCGTCAGATTCAGCAACTGGTCGCGCGTCAGCACCCGCTGCGGATGGTCGAGGAAGACGCGCAGCAGACGGTATTCGGCGCCGCTCAGCGCGACCATGGTGCCGCTGGCGTCGAGCAGATGCCGCGCCGCGGTGTCGAGCAGCCAGTCGCCGAATGCGATCTGGGTATTGTTATCTTCACGCTGCATATTCGGCGGCAGCATGCGCGTGCGGCGCAGCACGGCGCGGATGCGTGCCATCAGCTCGCGCGAGGCGAAGGGCTTGGTCAGATAATCGTCGGCGCCCATCTCCAGGCCCACCACGCGGTCGGTTTCGTCGGCCAGCGCGGTCAGCATCAGGATCGGCACGGCCTTGTGGCGGCTGGCGCGCAGTTCGCGGCACAGGGCCAGGCCGTCTTCGCCAGGCAGCATCAGGTCGAGCACGACCAGGTCGAAGGCCGTTACTTCCAGCGCGGCGCGCATCTGCTTGCCGTTGGCCGCCACGCTGACCTGGAAGCCATTCTTGCGCAGATATTCGGCCAGCAGCTCGCGGATCTCGCGGTCGTCATCGACGATCAGTATGTTGTCGTTTTGTTCCATACCCCGCTTTATAGCCGATATTTGTAGGCTTGGCAGCGGCTTTTGTATCCCAGTGTATCCAGGGCGGCTTTGGATACAGAAGATTGCACGCGCGGAGGGCGCCAACATATGGCGGATACACAGCAGAGTTGAAATCGTGGCTCAGGCAAATTTACGAAAGGAGCCAACCCATGAAACATTCCAAGCGGTGCGCGCGCATCGTCCTGCTATGCGCGCTCAGGAGCGTGCCGGCGCCGACCCATGCGCAAGAGATCGCGCAGACGGAAAGAGCAACCATCCCTCCAGCGGCCACGCCAGCCCTGCTTAGCCGCACAGGCTTCTCAAGCAGGCAATGGCAAGACCTGATTCCGGCCCCGGAACGCGAATGGGAGCAGCATATCGCGCGGCGCAAGGATGGGGAAAGCTATGACTGCGCGCTGAGCTTCGCCCTGGCGGGCGATCTGCGCCTGGACGGCTACAAAGCGCTGCGCGCCGGCGGCCGCACCTTCACGCTGTCCAAAACGAAAAACGGGGTGGCGCCATGAGCGAAATCCTGCTTGCCCTGGCGGCCGGGGTGCTGACCATCGCCGCACCCTGCATCCTGCCCATGCTGCCCTTCCTGCTGGGCAGTTCGATCGGTGCCTCCGGCCGCGCCAGGCCACTGTTCATCGTGCTGGGTTTCGTGCTGGCCTTCTCCTCCTGCGCTCTGCTGTTTGGGCTGTTCGCCGAATCGCTAGCCTTGTCGCAGCAAAGCTTGCGCGATGCGGCGATTATCCTGCTGCTGGCCTTCGGCCTGCTGATGCTATGGAAGCGGCCTGTCGAATGGCTGGGACAAAAGCTATCCGGCGTCGTCAACCTTGCCAACGATATCGGCAATCGCGCGCAAGCGGGCAATCTGGGCGGCCTGGTGCTGGGCATGACGCTGGGCGCGGTCTGGACGCCGTGCGCCGGGCCGGTGCTCGGCTCCATCCTGACGCTGATCGCCACCGCGCATGACCTGGGCCGCGCCGCCCTGCTGCTGCTCTGCTATTCCCTGGGCGCCGGCCTGCCCATGCTGGCCATCGCCTACGGCGGCCAGGAGCTCAGCACCAAAGTGCGCCAGGTGGCGCGCTACTCGGTGCGCATGCAGCAGGTCTTCGGCGTGCTGACCATGCTCACCGCCGTCGCCATGTACTATCAATACGATACGCTGATCACCGTGTGGCTGACGGCGTAGGCAAAACATCCGGCGGGGACCGCAAGCGCTCCCGCCGGACATATCACTACCTCACAGCGCCACGCGCACCACGGCCTTGCCGAAGTTCCTCCCTTCCAGCAGGCCAATCAAGCCGGCCGGCGCGGCGTCCAGGCCATCCACAATATCCTCGCGCAGCCGGACCTTGCCCTCGGCCACCCAGCCGCCCATCTCGCGCAGGAATTGCGCATAGCCTTCCGCATAATGATCCAGAATGATGAAGCCCTGTATGCGGATGCGCTTATACAGCAGGGCCGCCATCAAGGCCGGCAGACGATCGGGGCCGGAGGCCGCCGCCGTATCGTTGTAATGCGAGATGAAGCCGCACACCGGCACGCGCGCGTTCTCGTTCAACAGCGGCAGCACCGCATCGAAAATCACTCCGCCCACGCTCTCGAAATAGACGTCGATGCCGTCCGGACAGGCGGCGGCCAGCTTCTCGGCGAACTGCGGATCGTAGCGGTCGATACAGGCGTCAAAGCCCAGTTCCTCGGCCACATAGCGGCACTTGTCGGCGCCGCCGGCAATGCCCACCACACGCGCACCTTTCAGCCGGGCGATCTGGCCCACCACCGCACCCACGGCGCCGCTGGCCGCGCCCACCACCACTGTCTCACCCGGCTTGGGCTGGCCGATGTTCAGCAGGCCATGCCAGGCGGTGAAGCCCGGCATGCCCATCACGCCCAGCGCATGCGAGGGTTGCGCCAGCTCGCCCAGCGCCATCAATCCCGCGCCGTCCGACAGCGCGTATTCCTGCCAACCCGAGGCGCCCAGCACCAGCTCTCCTTCGCGGAAGTCCGGATGGCGGGAAGCCGCCACCCGGCTCACCGTGCCGCCCACCATCACCTCGCCCAGCGCCAACGGTTCGGCATAGGTGGAACCCTCGTTCATGCGGCCACGCATATAGGGATCGAGCGAGAGATACAGGGTGCGCAGCAATACCTGGCCTTCGGCCGGCGCGGGCATGGCCTGCTCTTCCAGACGGAAGTCCTGCGGCGTAGGCGCGCCTTGCGGACGGGCGGCCAGAACGATGCGGCGGTTGCTGCTGGCATTGCGGGACATGGCTGTTTTCCTTGCGTGGTTGATGGATAACTCATTAGACCAGTCGTCTAGTGCGCAGGAACTTTATCATCAAATTAGACCAGTCGTCTACGATATTTACATCGCCGTGCGCCGGCGTGACAATCCACGCATTTTTTGAAGCGCTTTTTCACTAAGCTTATACACACGTCCACTTGAAAGTAAGCGCAGCTGCTTTTCCTGGTTTTCCCTACAACCCCCGTAGCGAATGAAGGAGCTAGCATGAGCGACACAAGCAAAAACTGCACGATCACCAACAACACCACGGTTGGCGCCCTGATCGTCGATGCCTACAACACCACCTCCACCAATCCCAAGCAGGTCTATGCGCAAACGCTGAAGGTGCTGCCGCTGAGCGCCGGCGGCGATATCCTGGCGGGACAGGCCAGCGGCACGGTGGTGCTGAACGACTATACCCAGGCCGGCGGCGAAACGGTCTACAACACCCTGTATGAGCTGATCATCGCGCGGGCCACCGACCTGTTCCCGCTCATGAATACCTCGGTCATGCAGAGCTTCGCCACGCCGCCCGCCTATCCGCCGGTGAGCGTGCCGGCCACCGGCCTGACGGACATGCAATTGGCGCAGCAGTTCTACCAGACCATCATGGCCTTCCCCACTTCGACGCTGTCGCAGCAATTCCAGCAGGCGATGACGGCGGCGCTGAAAACCTCGACCTCCACCGGCAGCATCGACAGCCAGATGAATGCCTTCTTCGCCAGCACCAAAGAGTACCAGTCGGTGACTTTCAATATGTATATGGCCGTCAGCACCTATGTGGCCACCTTCGCCAATGCCTGGGCCAACTACAGCGACAGCTATACCTACTATATTTACAGCGCCGGCACGGCCGCCAGCGGCTCGGACACAGCCAACCCGACATACCAGGGCAGCCTGGTATTCACCCTCAAGCCGGGCGTGACGGAAGCCAGCGCCACCGACAATAACGGCGGCTATACCATCAACTTCGTGGACGCCAACAACAAATCCACGACCATGTACTTCAACCAGGGCCAGTTCGTCTCCAGCCTGAGCCTCGACGTGCCGCCCATCTGCCTGCAAGCGACCTATGTGCTGAAAAGCCAGCTCAGTAACAAGGCCAGCGACAATCAGCTGATCCCCATCCTCTCCGGCACCATCAACGGCGCCAAGGTAATGGGTACGAACACCAAGCAGGACACCTCGGATGGTCCCGGCAGCCTGTATGCCTTCTGCCATCCCAAAACCTTCAGCGGCTGGGTCACGCTCTTCCTCAGCGTGTTCGGCGCGCTGATGGCGCTGGAATGGATCGGCACCAAGCTGTCCGCAATGGGCAAGGGTCTGCTCAAACTCTTCCAGCGCAACGAAGGCCAGCCGCCGCAACAGAGCGAGATCGATGAATTGCGCGGCCAGATCGAAGATCTGCAAAGCCAGATCGAGGCCAACCAGCAGGAACTGCTCGACCGCTTTAACGAACAGCTGGAACTGCCGCCATCGGTGGAGGATGCGCTGAGCGGCCTGAAGGCCGAGTTCACCAACACCCTGAATCTGCAAAGCGCCGACGTGCAGCTGGACATCCTGGAACAGCAAGTCTCCCAGCTGGAGCAACTGGCCGAATATGGCGTGACGCCGGAAATGCAAGGCATTGCCAACGATATTCGCAGCAATATCAATGCCTTGAATGAGGCGGGCACCCCGGCCGAACTGCAAACCGCGCTGGACCAGGTCAAGCAAAGCATCCCCGACGTGAATACGCGCCTGGGCAATGTGGTGCAGGATCTGGGTTCGGAAATCAGCCAGGAAACCCAGGCCGCCATCGAGGAATCGAACCAGGCCATCCAGGAAGCCCAGGAACTCAGCGACAAGATCGACGACGCCATCGACGATATCAACGACGGCGAAATCCCCGATATCGACGTCTGAACCCGCAGTGCCAGACCGCCGGCGCCACCGCGCCGGCGGCGGACCGCGCCCTACCCCGGCGCGGCATTCCTGCTTTACCCCATTTTCCAGCGAGAGCCGATCATGAGCGCTGCCGATTCCGGTAACACCGTCGCCATCACCAACCAGCTGAACCTGACGCTAACGGTATACAACACCACCTCGGCCAGCCCGCCCACCGACCCGCCCTCCACCGAGCAAAGCTCTTACTATCCGGTCTATACCAAGATTGCAACCATCGCCGCCAACGCCACGCAAAACGTGGTCGTGCCGGATGCGCTGGCGCGGCTGGTGATCTGCCGCGGCGACAACGACTTTCCCATTACCGTCTACGTTCCGCCCATCATGGGCGGCGGCGCGCTGACCGTCGCCAATAGCGACCTGCCGGCCTGCCAGACGGCATGGAGCTTCTACCAGACCTATGTCAGCCAGCCTTACGCGCCGCTGGCCCTGCAGTTCACCGAACTGCTGCTGGACGACAGCAATCTGCTGACGCTGAATGACCAGATCAGCACCTTCCTCAGCCAGAACGGCTATGCCGGCTGCGACTACTTCCATTTCTCCATCGTCGCCTACTGGGCCACCAACTCGCTGTGGGCCTGGCCCGGCAGCTACTACTGCTACCAGCCGGACAACAATCCTTCGGAATTCGTGCTGCCGACCGTACCGGTGGGCCAGCTGGTGATCGCCAACGGCACCGCCAGCTATACGCCGACAGGCGGCGCGGCCGTGCCGCTCGCCTTCGCCAACAGCGTGCTCAGTTCCAGTGGCGCCACCAGCAGCAGCGGCATCCTGCTCACGGCTGTGCTGCGCAACCTGACTTGGGAAGGCAAGCCCTCCGAGAACGCCATGTGCTTCACCGGCAAGAATGCGGGCGCCAGCTTCATCGCCCAGCCCTATGCCGATCCGCCCATCCCCTGGTGGGCCGTGGCGTATGACATGGCGTATACCGGCTTCCTCGGCGTGCAGATCGCCATGACGGTCGATATGGCCGTGCATGTGCTGTCGGGGATCAAGAACGGCATCCAGTACCTGGCCGGCAAGGCCAGCGACTTCATCTCCTCGGTGCGCAGCAAATTCGAAGGCATAGGCGAGGACGCCGATCCCGTCGCCAGCCTGGGCGATCCGGTGGAGCCGATCAATGTGGACGTTGACGTGGACGTCGATGTGGATATCGACACCGATACCGATACCGACGAAGACACCGACGTGGACGTGGATATCGACGTGGATATCGATGTGGACGACGACGTTTTCGCCATCATCGACGTGGACGTGGATGTGGATGTGGACATCGACGTCGACAATGTGGTCGACACGGTGGACGTGACCGATGTCGATACCGACGTCGACATCGACACCGACGTCAACGTGGAACCGGGAGCCATCACCAGCCTGCTGCAAAAGGTGGGAAACTGGATCATGACTAAGGGCTTGCCGGCGCTGGTGGAGAACCTGGCCATCATGGCAGCCTTCCAGGGCGCGCAAACGCTGCTCAATGTGTGGAAGAACGCGGCCCAGAAAGACCTGCAAAATCTCTCGCCGCAGCAAAGCACCGGCCTGGGCCTGCTGGTCAATTACCTGTTGAACGAAAAGAACAGCGTGTCCACGCGCTGGACCACGGTGGCCGACTATGTGCAGCAGGCCGCACCCAGCGCCGTCAACCAGCAAACCCTTTTGAGTTCGGTGCTGATGACGAAAAATGCCGATGCCGATAACGCGCAGGCGGCCTGGCGCTGGTCCAGCAGCGACGAGTCGGACGCGGTGCGCGCCATGGGCAAATACACCTCGGCGGACCAGCAATACCAGGCCTATCAGGCACTGGCGGCTTATACCTACAAGGGCCAGGTGCTGCCGGTCAAGGTGGCTTGCGGCGTGGCGATGAAATACACCGCCCTGCTCTCCTGACACAGCCCACCACCATCACGGAAAGGAAAACGCCATGCCGGATTCCGTCAACAAGCAAGACCCCGCCCCGCGCCAGCAGGCCGAAGCAGCCTGGCATGAGCTGGCGCGCGCCATCGCCGCAGCCGACAATGTCAGCGAACAAGGACCGGACCATCCCCTGCCGCCGGACCAGGTGGGCGAACTGACCATCATCGGTTCGGGCATCGAAACGGTCGGCTTCTCGCTCGGCGACCAGGAACTGATACGCAGCGCCGACCATGTTTTCTACTGCGTGGCCGACCCGGCCACCGTGGTCTGGATCAGGGACTTGCGGCCCGACGCGCATGACCTGTACGTGCTGTACGACGACAACAAGGTGCGCTATGTGACATATATGCAGATGGCGGAGGCCATGCTCCACCACGTGCGCCAGGCGAAGAAGGTGGTCGCGATCTATTACGGGCACCCAGGCGTCTTCGTCCTCTCCACCCACCGCGCCATCCTGATCGCCCGCCGCGAAGGTCATCGCGCCACCATGCGCGCCGGCGTCAGCGCGCTGGATTGCCTGTGCGCCGACCTGGGCGTCGACCCCAGCCACCCCGGCCTGCAGACCCACGAGGCTTCGGACATGCTGATCCGCCTGCGCAAGCCGGACACCAGCCTGCACGTGGTGCTGTGGCAGGTCGGCCTGATCGGCGAAATGGGTTTCCGCCGCAAAGGCTATGTGAACAGCAATTTCTCGATACTCATCGACTATCTGCAAGGGGTGTACGGCAAAGACTATCCCGTCACCCATTATGTGGCTTCGCGCTATCCGACCATCCCGCCGCTGATCGAAACCTATCCCCTCTCCCGCCTGCACGAGCCGGACATCCAGCTGCGCGTGACCGGCATCTCTACCTTCTATCTGGCGCCGCGCGACGCGGTGGAGGCGGACCACGATATGCTGCAGCGCCTTGGCCTGCTGCAGCCGGGCGAAACGGTCAAGCCGGCAGGCAGTCCGCTGCGCGATATCGGCCGCTATGGTCCGCGTGAGATGAAAGCGTTCAAAGCTTTCAAGAACTTCCGCATCCCGCGCGATTACCGCTGGCAGGAGGACACCGGCGCCAGCCGCTTCCTGCTGCGACTGAAACAGGATCTGGACTTCCAGGATCTGTACCGCCGTGCGCCCGGCCAGGCCGTTGCCGCCGAAGCCTTTTCCGGCCTGAGCGAGCGCGAACAGTATCTGCTGGCGACGCGCGACCCGGGCGGCATCCAGATCGCAGCCAAGGGCGCCGCCCTGCGCTCGGACGCCAACCAGGGCTTCCTGCACGCGCTGCTGAACCAGCGGCCGCTGGCGCGCCAAGTGCTGCTGCTGGCGCAATCCAAAATCCAGGGCGGCAAGGACAAGCTGGTCCAGCTGGCCGGCAAGCACGATCTGTCGCCGGATATGGACAATATGCGCAGCGATATCGACCTGCTGCTGCGCGAGCATCTGGGTGCCTGGACCGGCGTGTATTACGGCGATGCGGGCCAGTTGATCGTCCTGATCGGCAATGCCGGCGGGCCGCGCCGCAGCGGCTTATTCGTCAACGGCGTGCAGATACGGCCCTTCAAATTCCAGCGCGGCGTGCTGCAATGGCAGGCGCAGCGCGGCAACCGCAGCAACGGCTTGCTGCGCTTCGACGTGGACCAGAACGGCAAGCGGCGCCTGATCGGCTGCAATATCTGGCCCGCCGGACAGGATATGCCGAAGAATACCGCTTTCTCCGCGCGCGAACCCGAGCTGCAAAGACCGCACCCCAGCCAGCGCGTGGGCCGCTACCGGCAGGCCAGCAGCGGCGGCACGCTGGAACTGGCCGTCGCCAGCGATCCGCAGCGCGGGCGCTATCTGGCGGCCCGCCTCAACGGCCAAGTGCTGCCCGGCGCGCTTAAGGCCGACGGCAACAGCCTGACGGTGGGCGACAGCCGCTTCGAGTTCGGCGCGCCGGACAGCGGCGCCGATGGCCTCTGGCTGCCGCAAGCCGGCCAGCTCGACCTGTTCGGCGGCCGCTATATCGTGCGCGTGGCCGGCAAGGGGCAAACCGTGTCCCACACCTTGGTTCTGGGGCGGGGCGAGGCGGCTATCGACGGCGCCGCCCTCACGCCAGCGGCGGCAGGGCTGACGGCCTTCACCTGGTCGGATGGTCCGGCGCAAGCGCGTAGCGGTAACCTGCAGGTACAGATCGACCCTGTGACCTTGCTTCCCCTGCTCTTCGGCACCCTGCAGACGGCGGCAGGCGCGCAGCAGCAGTGCTATGGCATGGTGGCGGCCGGCCCCAACGCCGTGGCCGAGCGGCCCGAAGCCGATTTCGGCCTGCCCTTGCCCGCCTGGCAATCGCTGGTGGCCCTATGTTCCAACGCCAGCCGCACGGGCGGCCTGCTGCTCTGGCATAAATGGGAAAAGGCGCAGTTCACGGCCAAGGTCATGAATGTGGCCCTGCGCCGCCTGCTGCCCTAAACCGGCCGGCCCGCATGCTGCTGCTCGACTACGACGTCCGGCGCTATGCCTTCGCCAAGGTGGTGGCGCGCCAGGTCTACCGCGTGCCGGCGCTGGAGCGGCTGCATGTGTACTGGCTGGCGCAAAAGACCCGGCGCGGCGCGCCTCCCTGTCTGACGCACGCGGACAACCTGCTGCTGCGCCAACGCATGCAGGGCTTGCCGGACGATGACCTGTTCTATGTGATCTATAACGCTTTCGTCAAAGAGGTGATCGGCACTGCTTTCCAGCGCCGCCTGTCCTATTCGATGCATCCGAAGATGCGCGTGCACCTGGCCGGCACGCCATCGGTCAGCAACTGGCACCGCGACGCCGATGTGACCGGGCGCGTGGACCAGATCAATGTCTGGCTGCCTTTCACCGATACCTTCGATAGCAACACGCTCTGGGTTGAAAGCGATTACGGCAAGGGCGACTACCAGCCCATCCCGGTGCGCTACGGCCAGGCCTTGATTTTCGACGGCGGCTACCTGTCCCATGGCACCGTCGCCAACGACACGCAGCAGACCCGCGTGAGCATCGACTTCCGCTTCGCCCCGCGCGGAGACAGCCTGCCGCCCAAGGCAAAAGCCATCCTGGGACGGCGCCCGGCTGATTTGAATAGCGGGCAGACAATGGAGACTCTAAGATATGAGCACTGATCTCAAAACCATGGCAATTACCGGCGCCAAGACTTTCGCCGGTGTATGGAACTTCAGCGACTTCTGGAAACGTTCGAATACCTTTCACAGCTACCTGCGGTTTGTCGATGCCGCCGAAAAACGCTGGGGCAGGACCGATCCGGCCCTGCGGCCAATGCAGGATCTGCGGACGGCGCTGATCGGCGAGAACGCCCGCTTCTTCAAGCCCTATATCGGCGGCGACCAGGTATGGGCCGACGACTACGGCTGGTGCGGCCTGGCCAGCGCGGAAGCGAGCGTCTATCTGCAATCCATCGGCGATGAGCCCAACGCACAAACCTATGCCAACATCGCCCGCGCATGCTGGGAACAGATGATGGAAACCGGCTACGACAACAGCAACGACGCGACGCCGGTTCCCCATGGCTGCGGCAATATCTCGCCGGATCGCAAGCGCAATGGCGGCGGTTACGGCACGCGCAATACCGTCACCAATGTCAATCTGCTGCTTCTGTCCTACCGCCTGCACAAGCTCCATGGTCCCGGACGCTATCTCGACTTTGCGCTGAGCCAGGCCGCCTGGTTTGGCCAGTGGTTCACGCTCAACTATCCATCGCTCGACAACGGCCCCTATCTGCGCACGCTGCCCGGGCCGCTAAGCCTGATCCACGAACGGCCCATGGCCGAGAAAACCTATGTGCGGGAGGAATACCCGAATTGGGAGCGGGGCTGGGTCTGGACCGGCGACCAGGGGCTGCTGCTGATGGGCCTTGCGACCATCCTGCAGGAAGGCATCCATCCACCCGGCTTCGACCTGCGGCTGTACCAGAACAGTTTCGTCACGCTGGCAGCGGGCGTGGAAACCCTGCTGTTTGGCGGATCGGACAAGGTACTGCGCGAGCCGCCCTTCAACTCCAGCTTCGGCCCCTCCTATGCCGGCGACTATATCGGCGGGCGCGGCGTGCTGCTGCGCTACGCGTCGGAGCCGCTGGTAACGCAGACGCTCGGCCAGCCCCTGTCCCCGCAAGGCATCGGCGCCACGGCAAACGCGGTCTGGGACAGCCGCGACGCGAGCGGCGTGTTCGGCAGCCTATGGAATCCAGCGGGCGACCAAGCCTTCAACGCGCGCTTCGTCCAAACCTGGGGCAATGGCGAACCATCCATCACGGGCTGGCAAGGCGCCGCTTTCGAGGGCGTCCTGCAAGCCTGCGGCCTGGATGCGCTGACGGCGGCCATCCGCCTGGAGACCAAGGCCTAAAAACTATTTGGGTGGCTTGAGCAGTTGCCGCGTCCCCGTCATGGCACTTTCCAGCGGGGCGCGGCTGCGCGTGACCTTGGCCATCAAGCTGGCGCCCAGCCACAGCTGGTACAGGGTGTTTGCCAGTTGCGCAGCATCCTTCACATGGGCCAGCGAGCCATCGGTGCGGCCCTCGGCGATACAGTGCGTCAAGCGCTGGATCACGCCTTGCGTGCCCTGTTCCAGCGTCATGCGCATGCTCTCCGACAGGTCACTGACTTCGGCGCTGAGCTTGACCGCCAGGCATTTCGCCGCCGGATCTTCGCCGCCCTGCGCGTCGAGCCAATACTGCCAAAAGCTCATCAGCCTTTGCTGCGCCTTGCCCGGCCGCGCCAGCAAGTCGTCGAGGAAAGCCAGATAGCCGCCAAAGTACCAATCGAGCAGCGCCTGTCCAAAGCCCTCCTTGGACTCGAAGTAATGGTAGAAAGAGCCTTTGGGAATGCCGGCCGTCGCCAGCAACTCGGTCAGGCCCACGGCCGTATAGCCCTTGTTCAGCAGCAGCGGCTTGGCGACAGCGAGGATATGTTGGCGGAGATCGGTAATTTGCGTGCTCATGCCCCGCATCTTAGAACAAACTAGACCAGTCGTCTACATCCCGCGTTTGCGCAGAGTGGCGTGCCAACATCGTGCCTGGCTTTTGCGCTAGCATGGCGAACTGTGCAGCCTGCTTCCGCGGGCCGAATTTTTGCCAATTCTTGCTTCTCTGGAGGAAAGATGATTGTCGAGTATATTCGCTACAAGCTGCATCACACGGAAACGGCGTCCGCCGAGGAAGCGTCTGCCGCATTCGAGGCGGCCTATCGCAACGCCTGCGCTTCGCTGGATATTTCGCCGCACTGCCTGTCCTACGAGCTGTCGCGCTGCGTTGAGGAGGCCGACCACTATGTGCTTCGGATTGAATGGGATTCGGCCGAGGGGCACCTGAGCGGCTTTCGCCGCGCCCCGGAGTTCGCGCCGTTTCTGGCGGCGATCCGCCCGTATATCAATCAGATCGAGGAGATGCAGCATTACGCACCGGTACGCATCGGCAGCGGCGTGCACGCCAAGGATGGGGCACCGGCATAGTTACGGTATAAATCATTTTCATGGAGATCTGGATGCTTACGAGTGAGGATGTTTGCTTGCGCGGCAGCTGTCTTTGCGGCGGCATTGCCTACCGGGCGCAGAAGCCGGTGCAGCATGCGAGCCATTGCTACTGCATCATGTGCCAGAAACAGCATGGCGCGGCGGCTGGTTCATATGCGAACGTGGCGAGCGCAGGTTTCACCTACGAGCGCGGCGCGGAGCTGGTAACGGAGTACGCTTCATCCGATCATGGCCGGCGCGGTTTTTGCCGTGTCTGCGGTTCGACTTTGTTCTGGCGAAGCACGCAGTCGCCAGACCGTATCGCCGTCACATTGGGGACGCTGGACCAGGAATTTGACGGGCCGGTGAACCGAGAGCTGCATACGGACAGCAAGCCGGCCTGGCTGCCACTTCGCTCGCCGGATTAAATGTGAGCTAGGCGCCCTCTTCAGTTCATGGCGCGGCTCAGGCGACGGAGTCCGACATCCACAGCACTGCGGCGGCATCGTCCGCAGCCTTGACCGTCAGACCGCCCTTGGTAGCGCTGGCCGCTTCGGCGGTGCGCAGCTCGGAGAGCATGGCATCGAGGCCGCGCGTGACGCAAGCTTCGACCAATTGTGCCGGCGAATACAGTTCATACGGGTCGGACAGGCGATAGAAGCCGTCGGTCATGCTCAGCAATGTGGTTCCAGGTTCTATCCGCAGCACGGACTTGCGCGCGGTGAATGGCCCCTGGGGATACAGACACAATATGGATGGCGCCAGCGCGGTGTTCTGTTCTTCGCGCCGACGCCTCAGCAAGGGCGTCAGCAGGGCGCGCCGCTCGGCGGGGTCGCTTACCCCTTTCGCCTGCATGGCACTGATTTCGCGCTGCAGCACGCCTTCCTGGGGATTGATCCAGGGATCGAGGTCGCATATTGCGCCATCCGCGCTGCGCAGCAGCGTTTTGCAGTCGCCCAGGCTATACAGGTGTAGCTCGTCCGGCTCGGCGTGGTGGAAGATACGGGTCCAGCTTAGGGCGGCGATCGGGCGGGCGTAGTGCGGTATCTCGGTCTTTTCGGCATGAACCAGCCACGCGGCGCGGGTGGCGTCGATGGCCTGCTTGACGAGCGCATCTTGCGTGGCGTTTGGGCTGAGTATTTTATGCAGCTCGGCGGCGAACTGGCGCGCGAACCAGGCGACGTCGCCTTCCTCGGTGTCGATGTAGTCGCATTCGGACAGCGAGGTGGCGCCGTCGATGACGAGGATATCGGTGACGCCATCGTGCTCGTGGACTGCGATCAGGTCTTCGTTGCGGTGTTTTCCTGCACCTTCACATATCGCGGTCCACGGCATTTGCTTTCCCGGCTTGTTGACTTGGGGTGATGATAATCGCTTCCCTGCGTTTGCGGTTTATTTGCTTTTCTCCTTGGCGCAGCGCGCCGCCAGGATGGAGCGGGCCGTTACGTCGGGAATGGATTTGATTGCGTCTTCGCTGCAGTTGGTGGTGCTGACTTCAATTTCCTCGGGCGGGGTGCCGGTATTTAAGCGGACGATGACCAGGATTACGCTGATGGCGCAGAGGAGGAGGAAAGGTTTGGATTTCATTTTTCGTTCTTTATGTGCGGCGGTTCCGGCTTGCTCTGACACCTCGCGTCAGCCGGCCGGCGAGCGCCCGAGTTCTTCGGCAAGTCCAATAAGAATGCCTTCGGGACCGCGAATATAGCAGAGCCGGTAGGCGTCTTCATACCGGACCACGCTGCCGACGAGCTTTGCGCCGCGTTTGGAGAGCCGTTCGAGCGTATCGTCGATGTCTTCCACGGTGAACATGACGCGCAGGTAGCCGAGGGCATTGACCGGGGCGCTGCGGTGATCGGCGGCCACGGGCGGCGCGAGGAAACGGGATAGCTCAAGCCGGCTGTGGCCATCCGGTGTGCGCATCATGGCGATCTCGACGCGCATACCGTGCAATCCGGTGACGCCATCTGCCCAGTCGCCTTCGATTGGGGCGCGGCCTTCGAGGTTCAGGCCGAGTTCGGTGAAGAACTCGATGGCGGCGTCGATGTCCTCGACCACGATGCCAACGTTGTCCATACGCTTGACTGTCATGATGCCTCCCTGGTGGCGACGTTCGCTTCTGGCCATTTTATGCTGTTCTTTTTCCGTCCGCTTGGGCAAGAGGGCGAGTGCGCGGACCGGGCAGCGACTCCCGCGCAAAGTAGTTTACCAAACAGGCGTGCCCGAAAATCTCAGGCTGCCTCATCGACTTCTAGCACTCCATATTTCGTCGCCGAGCGAATTGTTCTCACATTTGGCAGTCTAGTATTCGGGTTTTCCGATTGGAGTCCATATGAACAAATTCATTCCAACAGTGGTGTTGGCCATGGCAAGTGCGGTGTCGGCGCATGCCGAGGTACTGACGACCAGCAGCCACTTGCCGGGGCTACAACTGCGCCTGCGTCATACAGCAACCGGCGCTGCGCGCGGGGTGCCGGTGCTCTTCCTGCACGGCTCGTCGTTCCCATCCGCGCTGGCCTTCGATTTCCCGATGGACGGCGTGTCGTGGATGGACTCCCTTGCCGCACGTGGGCGTGATGTCTATGCATTGGACTTCCTGGGCTACGGGCTCTCCGACCGCTATCCGCCCATACAACAGCCGCAAGGCCGGGCGATCGATGTTGTGCAGGATGTCGACCGTGCAGTGGAGCTGGTGCTGGCACGTTCCGGTGCGCAGCAGGTAGCGCTTATTGCGCATTCATGGGGTGGTTCGGTGGGCGCCTTGTATGCAGAGCGGCATCCTGAGAAGGTCGGCAAGCTGGTGCTTTTCGCGGCAATCACGGCACGCAATGAATCCACGCCGCGTGCGCCAGTGGCGTCGTATCAGGAACTGACGCCGGCGCAGCGCATTGTCAGCATGGACGGGCTGCGGCCCGCAAGCGAGGCATCGCAACTGCACGCAGAAGTGCATGAACGTTGGGGCGCCGATTGGTTGGCATCCGATCGGCGGGCAGACAACGCTGCCGTGGTCCGCTTCCCATCCGGCCCATCAGCCGACAGCGATGATCTGCGCCACGGGCAGCCCTATTACGATCCTGCTCGCATCAAGGCGCCAACGCTGCTCGTGCGCGGCGAATGGGATACTTGGCCGAGTGATGCCGACTACAAGCAGCTACTCGGCCGGCTGACGGGCGCGGCGGAACGCCAATATGCCATTATCCCGCGCGGCACGCATGTGATGCATCTGGAAGTTGCGCATGGTGCGCTGTGGCAGGCAGTGGAGCGCTTCCTGGAGCGATGACGGCAAGCAGCGCCGTTTGGTAGCGCCGGCTTGCCGGTTCTGGCTTGGCGCGCTCTTTTATATGGTGAGTACGACGCGCGCCCTCGGCGCGCGAGGCTGGCGCGCAGCGCCAGCAAACGGACGATTCGAAGAGCCTTGGGCCGGTAGGCCCAAGTCTTCGAATCCCACCGTCTCCGTCCGGACAAAACAAAAAGCCTCCCGCAGGGGAGGCTTTTTGTTTTGTTCTGGCGGAGACGGTGGGATTCGAACCCACGATACAGGTTTTGCCCGTATGCTTCCTTAGCAGGGAAGTGCCTTCGGCCACTCGGCCACGTCTCCTAGCTGATTTCTCAACTATCATCCTTTGCTTCACATTTCTGCGTCACATCAGACGAGCGCTATAGTAAAGATCCGGATCACTTTGGTCAAGGCTATCAGCGCTTTTTTTTCAGAAATATTTATTCTTTATCCAGTTCGAACGCTTTGTGCAGCGCGCGCACCGCCAATTCCATGTATTTCTCGTCGATCAGGACGGAAATCTTGATCTCGGAGGTGGAGATCATCATGATGTTGATGCCCTCTTCGGACAGGGTGCGGAACATCTGCGAGGCCACGCCGACGTGGCTGCGCATGCCGACACCGACCACGGAGATCTTCGAGACCTTGGCATCGCCCACCAGGCTGGAATAGCCGATCTCGGCCTGCTGACCGGCCAGCACGTCGTGCGCCTTCTGGTAGTCGTTGCGCGAGACGGTGAAGGTGAAGTCGGTTTTACCGTCCACGGACTGATTCTGTATGATCATGTCCACTTCGATATTGGCGTCGGCCACCGGGCCCAGGATGTGGAAGGCGACGCCTGGACGGTCCGGCACGCCCAGCACGGTGATTTTGGCTTCGTCGCGGTTGAAGGCGATGCCGGAGATGACTGCTTGTTCCATGTGTGTGTCTTCCTCAAACGAGATCAGGGTGCCGGAATTGGCTTCGGTTTCGAGATCCATCATCGGATCGGTCAGCGACGACAGCACGCGTGTCGGCACGCGGTAGTTGCCGGCGAATTCGACGGAGCGCGTCTGCAGCACTTTGGAACCGAGCGAGGCCAGTTCCAGCATTTCTTCGAAGGTGATCGCTTTCAGGCGGCGCGCTTCGGACACGACGCGCGGGTCGGTGGTGTAAACGCCATCGACGTCGGTGTAGATCAGGCACTCGTCGGCTTTGAGCGCGGCGGCGATCGCCACGGCCGAGGTGTCGGAGCCGCCACGGCCCAGGGTGGCGATATTGTCGTTCTCGTCCACGCCCTGGAAGCCGGTGATGACGACGATGCGGCCCTGCTCCAGGTCTTTGCGCACGCGCTCGTCGTCGATCGATTGGATGCGGGCTTTGGTGAAGGCGGAGTCGGTCTTAATCGCTACTTGCCAGCCGGCGTAGGACACCGCGTCCTTGCCCAGCGCGTGCAGCGCGATGGACAGCAGACCTACCGATACCTGTTCGCCGGTGGACGCAATCATGTCCAGTTCGCGCGGATCGGGCGGGTTGTGAATTTCCTTGGCCAGGGCGATCAGTCGGTTGGTTTCGCCGGACATGGCCGACGGTACCACCACGATCTGGTGTCCCGCATCGTGCCATTTGGCGACCCGACGCGCGACGTTCTTGATGCGATCCGTCGAGCCCATCGACGTACCGCCGTATTTGTGAACGATTAATGCCATAACTTGTGTTTTCCGCTTAGATGAAGTAAAGGGAGCCCCTTACTGTACATGCTGCAATGCGAAAGAACAAGTCAAAAAAGTAATGATCTCATACAGTCTTGGCATAAGATCATTCCAAAAAGCATTAGTCTGAAATTTTATTCGGCCATCCAGCGGAAGACGATCCTTTTGTTGGCCCCAGCCCCTATCTTGTGGCAATCCATGCCGATTCCTGCGGCAAACAATAGTTGGCCTGGGATGTAGACAACTGGCAGCCTTGTACGCTCCCATGCTGGGATACTTAACGATTGATAGTGATGTTTAAGGTCGCGCGTGGGCCGGTTCGGGGCTGGCTTCAACCGTTCGCCGCCGCGGCGGAACTCGATGGTGAGCAGCTGTTTTTGCAGCCATTCCGCATCCAGGCCTTCTTCGGCCTCGTCGAAATGCAGCACTCCGCCATAGACCGGGAAAGCCAGCGAGGTTTCGCCATTCCAGCGGAAGTGCTGGCCGGGCTTGTCGTCGAACTGGTCTTCGCGCGTGCCTTCCAGCTCGCGCAGCTTGGGCACGAGGTACAGGCGGTCGCGGTGGCGCCGCACGTGGCAGTCCGGGTGGGTGACCAGGAGTTGGGCGTCTTCGCGCGCTTCCAGCAGCTGCGCCAGCATTTCGGCCAGCCAGGCGGTCGAGGGCATGCCCAGTTTGCGCACGCGGAACCACTGGCGCAGCATATTGCCGGCGCGGTCGGTGCCGAGGGCACGCAGGCGGGCCACGTCGATGCTGTCGGCTTCGAGGCAGGCTTGCAGATCCTGCTCGGCCAATTCGCTGAGCACGCGCTGGGCCGATTGCGCGTGCTGGGCGCTGCGCGACAGGCGGGCCTGGAAACCGGGGAAGGCCGTCGCCAGCGCGGGCATGACCTGATGGCGCAGCGCGTTGCGGGCATAGCGCGGATCGTCGTTGGACTCGTCGTTGACATAGGCGATGCCCTGCCCCGCCACGTAGGCTTCGAGCTGGCTGCGCGCGGTCTGCAGCAACGGTCGGGCCAGCAGCAGCCCGGCGTTGCCCAACAAATCGGGCGCGTGGTTGCAGGCGTCCATGCCGGACAGGCCGGCCGGGCCGGAGCCGCGCAGCAGTTGCAGCAGCACGGTTTCGGCCTGATCGTCGAGGTGGTGGGCGGTCAACAGCAGGTGCACATCGTGCTCGCGGCACAGCGCGCCCAGAGCGGCGTAGCGGCTCTTGCGCGCCGCCGCTTCGGTGCCTGATTTCGCGACATCCTGCAATTGCACGCGGCGCGCGGCGAAGGCCACGCCCAGGGCGGCGCATGCCTGTTCGCAATGCGCCAGCCAGGCGTCGGCATTCGGGCTCAGACCGTGGTGGACGTGGAAAGCATGCAACGTCACGCCGCGCTCGCGCGCCCAGCGATGCGCCAGATGCAGCAGCGCCGACGAATCGAGGCCGCCGCTAAGGGCGATGGCGACGCGCTGCCCCGCCGCCTCGCCGGCTGCGGCGGCGCTTGCACCGTCAGGCAAGACCAGCGCCGCAGCGGTGCTGACGCTGTCTGCGGCGAAAGGCGGCAACGCGGCCATGGCCTGCGCAAAAATGTCCGGCAAGGCGCCGCTGTGCTGCTTCTTCAATCTGAACTCCTGAAATGCAAAAACCGGGGGCTGGCCCCGGTTTGGAAGGATGGATGCCGCAGCCGGCTTATTCGGAAGCGGAGGTTTCCTTGAATTTGCCGTAGCTCATCAGCTTTTCGTGGCGCGAAGCCAGCAGATCCTTGGTCTTCACGCCTTGGAACTGGCGCAGGGAATCGGCCAGGGCGCGCTTGAGCAGGGTCGCCATCTGTTTCGGATCGCGGTGGGCGCCGCCCAGCGGTTCGTTGACGATCTTGTCGATCAGGCCCATGGCTTTCAGGCGGTGGGCGGTCAGGCCCAGCGCTTCGGCCGCGTCGGAGGCGCGCTCGGAAGTCTTCCACAGGATCGAGGCGCAGCCTTCCGGCGAGATCACCGAGTAGGTGGCGTATTGCAGCATCAGCACGGCGTCGCCCACAGCGATCGCCAACGCGCCGCCGGAGCCGCCTTCGCCGATGATGGTGGCGATCAGCGGCACTTTCAGTTCGGCCATCACGTACAGATTGTGGCCGATGGCTTCGGACTGGCCGCGCTCTTCGGCGTCGATGCCTGGGAAGGCACCGGGGGTGTCAACGAAGGTGAAGATCGGCAGATTGAATTTTTCGGCGACCTTCATCAGGCGCATGGCCTTGCGGTAGCCTTCCGGACGCGGCATGCCGAAGTTGCGCATGGCGCGTTCCTTGGTGTCGCGGCCTTTCTGGTGGCCGATCACCATGCAGGGCTGGCCGTTGAAGCGCGCCAAGCCGCCAACGATGGACTGGTCGTCCGCATAGGTGCGGTCGCCGTGCAGCTCGTGGAAGTCGGTGAAGATTTCGTTCACATAGTCCATGGTGTATGGACGCTGCGGGTGGCGGGCGATCTGGGAAACTTGCCAAGGCGTGAGCTTGGCGTAAATGTCTTTGGTCAGCTGCTGGCTCTTTTTGGCCAGGCGGTCGATCTCTTCGGAGATGTCGACGGCGGAGTCGTCTTGCACGAAACGCAGCTCTTCAATCTTGGAATCCAGTTCCGCAATCGGTTGCTCAAAATTGAGGAAAGTCGTTTTAATCATTGTACCTCCGAGAGTATTACTGGCCGCTTGCTAGTTTCGGCGCGGCGCGAATTGGGCTATTTTACCGGAACCGGATCGAGACTACGCCATAAATACCAGGTGGCGACGGTGCGATACGGTTCCCAGTTGGCCGAGACTTCGCGCGCATCACTGCGCGATACAGGCTCGCCCGAGAAATAATTCTGGCTGATACCTTGGATCAGACCGGGATCGTCCAGCGGCAAAACATTGGGCCGGAGCAGATTAAATATCAAAAACATCTCCGCTGTCCAGCGCGTAATGCCGCGGATTTGAACCAGCTCAGCGATCACGGCTTCGTCGTCCATTTCATGCCATTGGCTGGCGTGGACTTTCTTGGCCTTGAAATTATCGGCCAGGTCGAGGATGTATTCGGTCTTGCGCTTGGACAGGCCGCACTCGCCCAGCTGCTCGGCGCCGGCTTTCAATACCTGCGCCGGGGTGCATTTGGGACAAAGCGCGAGCAGCTTTTTCCAGGCCACGTCGGCCGCCTTGGCCGTGACCTGCTGCTTGACGATGGAACGGGCCAGGGTGATAAACGGGTCGTCGTGGCCGACCAGATGCAGGTCGCCAAACTGTGGGATGAGCTTTTTCATGATGCGGTCCCGCTTCATGAGCTCGATCTTCGCCTCTTCCCAGTACGGCGGCAAAGCCACCTGCCGGGATGCGGCGCCCGTTGTATCCTTCTGAACCATTATGCGCGGCGCCAGTTGGTGCTGCCGTCAGGCTTGTCTTCGAGGATGATGCCGGCCGCCAGCAGGTCGGCGCGGATCTTGTCCGACAGCGCGAAATCGCGCGCCTTCTTGGCGGCGGCACGCTGCTCGATGGCGGCGGCAATGGCGTCTTCGCCCATGGCTTCGCCCACCGCCGCCTGCAGGAATTCCTGCGGCGCGCGCTCCAGCAGGCCGATCACGCCGGCCAGGCCTTTGAGCTGGCGCGCCACGGCCGGCGATTTGGTCTTGTTCAATTCCGTCGCCAGGTCGAACAGCACGGAGACGGCGATCGGGGTGTTGAAGTCGTCGTCCATGGCTTCGGCAAAGCGCTGGGCGTGAGCTTCCTTCCAGTCCAAAGGCTGGCCGTCGTCCTGCACGCCATCCAGCGCCGTGTAGAGGCGGGTCAGCGCGCCGCGCGCGTCGTCCAGATGCACGTCGGAGTAGTTCAATGGGCTGCGGTAGTGGGCGCGCAGGATGAAGAAGCGCACCACTTCGGCATCGAAGGCTTTCAGCACGTCGCGGATGGTGAAGAAATTGCCCAGGGATTTGGACATCTTCTCGCCGTCGACGCGCACGAAGCCGTTGTGCAGCCAGTAGTTGGCCAGGGCGTGGCCGCTGGCGCCTTCCGACTGCGCGATCTCGTTTTCATGGTGCGGGAACTGCAGGTCGGCGCCGCCGCCGTGGATGTCGAACTGCTCGCCCAGCAGGGAGCAGGACATGGCCGAGCATTCGATGTGCCAGCCGGGACGGCCGCTGCCCCATTTCGAATCCCACTTCACTTCCGCCGGTTCGGATTCCTTGGAAGCCTTCCACAGCACGAAGTCGAGCGGATCGCGCTTGCCGGTGTTGACGTCCACGCGCTCGCCGGCGCGCAGATCGTCCAGCGACTTGCCGGACAGGCGGCCGTAGCCGGGGAAATTGCGCACGGCGTAATTCACGTCGCCGTCTTCGGCTTTATAGGCCAGGCCTTTTTCTTCCAGGCGCTCGATCAGGGCCAGCATCTGCGGCACGTATTCGGTGGCGCGCGGAACCAGGGTCGGCTCCAGGATGCCCAGGGCAGCCGTATCCTCGTCCATGTACTTCGCGAAGCGCGTGGTCAGTTCGCGGATGGTCTCGCCGTTTTCCACGGCGCGCTTGATGATCTTGTCCTCGATGTCCGTGATATTGCGGACATAGGTCACGTCATAGCCCGATGCCTTCAGCCAGCGAAACACCACGTCGAACGCCATCATCATGCGTGCATGGCCGATGTGGCAGTAATCGTAGATCGTCATACCGCAAACGTACATGCGGACCTTGCCCGCTTCCATTGGTTTAAACGTTTGCTTGTCGCGCGCCAGCGTGTTGTAAATCTTTAAATTGCTCATCGGACCCTGCGTGATATCGGGCTCAGCTCAGGCAATACGAAAACCGGGCGCCGGCGCATACTGCACCGCACCTGGTTTCATCGTTATTACCTTGGAAACTGACAGACCCTCGGTATAGTTCTTCTTTGTTAGAATGGTACGTCAACGCCAAGTATAGCATTGATAAAAACCCCGGAGCTGTTTTACCAGAACTTCAAAAGGAAGCCAAGAATGCAATTGACAAATGCGCGCAGCCTGCCGATTTTTACCAAGAGCCTCGTCCTGGGCGCCGCTCTGAGCCTGGGCGGGGCCGCGCTGGCCGCCGAACCGGCCGCCACGCCGCAAGTGTCGCTGCGCACCAATGTGGGCGAAATCGTGCTGGAGCTGGACAAGGCAAAGGCGCCGAAAACGGTGGCCAACTTCCTCGCCTATGTAAAGAGCGGCCATTATAAAGGCACCATCTTCCACCGCGTGATCGACGGCTTCATGATCCAGGGCGGCGGCTATACGGCCGACCTGAAAAGCAAGCCGACCAAACCGCCCGTCAAGAGCGAGTCGAACAATGGCTTGAAAAACGATGCCTACACCGTCGCCATGGCGCGCACCGGCGACCCGAATTCGGCCACCGCCCAGTTTTTCATCAATGTCGTCAATAACGATGGCCTGAATTACCCGGCGCCGGACGGCGTCGGCTATACCGTCTTCGGCAAGGTGATCGCCGGCCAGGAAGTGGTGGACAAGATCAAGGGCGTGCTGGTGGACGATAAGCCGAACTTCCAGAATATCCCCGTGATTCCGGTGGTCGTGACCGCCGCCACGATACTGAAAACGCCAATCCAGCCGAAACAGTAAAATAGCGCTTTGCCATGGCTTGCTGTATGATCGCGGCCCTCAGAGAACACTCCTCACAACGTCAGGACTAACATGACTACCATCACCATCACCACCAATAAAGGCGTTATCGTCGCCGAGCTGGACGCTGAAAAAGCGCCGAAAACCGTTGCCAACTTCCTGCACTACGTCGGCACCGGCCACTTCAGCAACACCATCTTCCACCGCGTGATCGACGGTTTCATGATCCAGGGCGGCGGCTTCGAGCCAGGCATGAAGCAAAAGCCAACCGACCAGACCGTTGAGAACGAAGCCAACAACGGCCTGAAAAACGAGCCCTACACCCTGGCCATGGCCCGCACCTCGGCGCCGCACTCCGCATCGGCCCAGTTCTTCATCAACGTGAAGAACAACTCCTTCCTGGACTACCCAGGCCAGGACGGTTGGGGTTATGCCGTCTTCGGCAAAGTCACCCAAGGCACCGAAATTGTGGACGAGATCCGCAAAGCGAAAACCACCCGCAGCGGCATGTTCGCCGACGTGCCGGCGGAAGACATCATCATCGAGAAAATCGAAGCCGCGTAATTTCTTCGTGATTCTCCTCATCTCCGATCTGCACCTGCAGCCGGCCCAGCCCGCGATCACGGAAGCGTTTCACCGCTTCCTGCGGGAACAGGCGCCGGCCGCTAAACAGCTCTACCTGCTCGGCGACCTGTTCGAGTACTGGGCTGGCGACGACGACTTGCAAGAGCCGTTTCACCAGCAGATCGTGGATGCCCTGCGCCGCGTCAGCGACGCAGGCGTGGACGTTTTCTGGATCGCGGGCAACCGCGATTTCCTCGTCGGCAGCGCCTTTGCCGCCACGGCGGGCCTGACCCTGCTGCCCGAAACCTGGGTCATCGAAGCCGCCGGCCAGCGCATCGTGCTGGTACATGGCGACGCCCAGTGCACCGACGACATCAAATACATGGAATTCCGCGCCCAGGTGCGCCAGCCCGCCTGGCAGCAGCAATTCCTGGCCATGCCGCTGGCCCAGCGCAAAGCCATCATCGCCGGCCTGCGCGAGAACAGCCGCAAGGAACACGGCAGCAAGACCTACGAAATCATGGACGTGACGCCGCAGGCGATCCACGCGGTGTTCGAACAGACCGGCGCCAGCGTGATGATCCACGGCCATACCCACCGCCCCGCCCTGCACCAGCTCGAAGGCGGCCTGCGCCGCTATGTGCTGCCCGACTGGGAGCCGGCCGCCAACCCGCCGCGCGGCGGCTGGATCGCCATCGGCGACAACGGCGCCATCACGCGCCATGCGCTGGACGGCGCCCTCCTCGCCTGAGTCTGTTTATCGCATTGACGCAGCTTGGCGACTAGCGCGAAGCAACTTGCAAAACGCGCGCCCCATTCTTATGCTGAGAGAGCAAGAAATGGAGGCCATCATGCTTACCCCTACGATCCTGCATCAGGTTTTCCCTACCTGCAAACAGCCTGACGAATGGTGCACCGCCCTGCTTCCCGCGCTGGCCCGCTTCGGCATCGACAATCCGCTGCGCACCTGCAATTTCCTCGCGCAAGTCAGCCATGAATCGCAGCAGTTCAATACCGTCGACGAGAATCTTTTCTACACGGGAGCGGCCCGGCTGCTGCAAGTGTTTCCCAAGTACTTCCATAGCCAAGCCGAGGCGCAACCTTATCTGCGCAATCCGCAGCGGCTCGGCAACCGCGTGTACGCCCAGCGCAATGGCAATGGCGACGAGGCCAGCGGCGACGGCTTCCGCTTCCACGGCCGCGGCCTGATCCAGCTAACCGGGCGCGCCAACTACGGCCAAGCCGCCACGGCGTTACAGCTCGATCTGCTGACCCAGCCCGAGCAATTATTGAGCTATGGGCCCGCCGCACTCAGTGCGGCCTGGTTCTGGTCCAGCCATGGCCTGAACACGCTGGCCGACCAGGTCCAGGGCACGCAGGAAATGACGGTCTTCACCGAAATCACGCGCCGCATCAACGGCGGCACCTTGGGCCTGCAGGAGCGCTACGCGGCCTACCAGGCATTGCGGACGGCGCTCCATTAAATTTCAGCTGCTAGAATCGATCGCTCTTAATCCACCTGGGGAACGCCCATGAATCTGAACGCAGCGGAAATCAAGGCTTTCGTGCCTACGCGTGATCTTGAACTGTCCTTGCGCTTCTATGAGGCGCTGGGATTCGAGGCTGCATCCCGCATGGAGGATCTGGCCTATATGCGCCATGGCGAAACCAGCTTCCTGCTGCAGCTGTTTGACGACGCCCACTTCTCCAGCAACTTCGTGATGCATTTCCTGGTGGAGAACGTGAACGACTGGCACGCCTTTGTGCAGAACGAAGGGATCGCGGAACGCTTTGGCGTGCAAGTCGGGCCGCTGGTCGATCAGCCCTGGCGCATGCGCGACTTCAAGCTGTCCGACCCGTTCGGCGTGCTCTGGATTATCGCGCAGAACACCTAGGGGCCGCCCGCTCAGCGTTTCAGCTTGTCGTAGGCGGCGTTCATGCGGCGGATCAGCGGCATATTCATATCGCGGGTGTGGCGGTTCCAATGATCCATGATGTGCTGCAGCTCGGCTTGCAGGCGGTTGGCCAGCGAGGTTTCGCCTTCGCTGGCGGCCCAGATCGCGTATTCGGCGCGCGCGTCGAAGCTGCCGAAGCGGGTGACGGCGGCGTCGAATTCGGCGCGCGCCTCATCCTTGCGGCCACTCTCGGACAAGGCCTGCGCCAGGGTCAGGCTCACTTGCTCGGCGCGGAAATTGATGTCGCTGCGGCGAATCTGCTCCAGATGGCCGATGGCTTGCGCCGCATGGCCGCTGGCCAAATTGGCGCGCGCCGCGCCCAGGCGGATATCCAGATCGCTCGAAAAAGCGCCTTGCAGACAGGTTTCATACACGCTGGCCGCTTCCTGCGCCTGCCCTGCTTCCAGCAAGGCCGAGGCCAGGCGCATCTGGTTCTGCGCCGTCGGCGTGAAGTCGAAGGCGGCACGCGCCTCGCGCAGCTCGCGCGTCGGATCGAGCGACTTGGCGGCCGCCGTCACCATCTTGCGCGCGCCATGCTCCAGACGCGAATTCGGCATGTAGATACCGAAGAAATAGACGATGCTGCCCAGCAGAGGGAAGGAGAACAGAATCAGCAGCCAGTACATCTGCTGACGCGTGCGGATGGCGTGCACCGCAAAGAACAGCGCCACCAGCACATGCAAACCTAAACCGAGTATCGGCATTTCATTCCTCCAGCAATTTTCAATAGCTGCATTATAAGCAATGCTTGCTTAGGCTGGACTGAGCTGCCTACCGATCCTCGCAGTGCATCTTATTTCACCGGCTCCACGCGCACCACCAGCGCCGTCGGCGTGGTGCGGATGGTGGTCGGCGTGAATTGCACGCCCGCATAGCGCAATTCGTCCGGCCGCAGGCTGTAGATCGGCACGTCGCGCAGCAGCTTATCGACCAGCACATTCGCCGCCGCCGCGATCTGGCGCTGCTGGCCCTCGCCCACGCCATCGATGGCGAAGCGGTCCACTTGCGCGTCACTGAGGAAGACGGCATTGCGCTGGCGATCCACCACCAGCCGGCCCGACAAAGCCAGCTTGCCGTTCCAGCTTTGGCGCGTGAGGATGGGCGCCACATTCAGGTCGGTGGAGAGTGCAATGCGATCGTTATCGAGCAAGGTGTTCAGCTGCGGGTTGCTAAGCTGGATCTCGAACACGCCCAGGGCGCGGTGCTGCAAGGGAAAGCGTTTGTCCAGGCTCTTTTGCAGCTTCTCGAGCGGCAGCTCCACATCGCGCGGGCCAACCATATTGGCGCAGGAAGTCAGCATGGCAGCGGCAAACAGCGGCAAGGCCAGCACCTTGCCAAGACGCGCCAACACGGCGCGGCGGGGATTCGTCATCGGGATTCCTGATCGGTTTAAGCGAGCGACAGATTCGGCCCGCATGCCCTAAAGTGTACCGGCACTTGAGGAGAGAAGCCATGGGCACGGCGCGCATAGGTTGTGCTTCCTGGTCTATTCCACGCCAAGAGGCGGACGCATTTCCAGACGCAGGCAGTCATCTGGAACGCTATGCGCAGGTATTTAACTGCGTGGAGATCAACTCGTCCTTTTACCGTCCGCACCAACGCAAAACTTATGAACGCTGGGCCGCCACGGTGCCGGACGATTTTCTCTTTTCCGTCAAACTGCCGCGCACCATCACGCATGAAGCCAGACTGGCCGGCTGCGACGAACTGCTGGCGCGCTTCGCCGATGAAGTCGACGGCCTCGGGGCGAAGCTGGGCTGCCTGCTGGTGCAGATGGCGCCCCGCCACGCCTTCGACCACGCCATCGCCGACGCTTTTTTTCACGCGCTGCGCACCCGCTTCGGCTGTCTGCTCGCCTGCGAAGGCCGCCATCCGAGCTGGTTCGGCGTTAACGCCAGCAATCTGCTGCACGAACAAGGCATCGTCCGCGTCATCGCCGACCCGCCCATAGGCGATGCGGGGCCGTACCGTCCCACAGCTAGCGCCTGCTACATCCGCCTGCACGGCAGCCCCCAGGTTTACTACTCCGCCTATTCCGCAGAACGCCTGCGCAAAATCGCAGCCTTCATACACGAACAAGACCAATCCTGGTGCATCTTCGACAATACTGCGGCCGGCGCCGCCGTTCCCGACGCTCTCGCCCTATGCGCCATGCGCCAGCCCGGCCAAGGCATAAAGCCAGGCACTGAAGCATCGAGACAGCCTTGATCGCCCGGTGCGCATCCCATTGTCTTTACGGGAGTTTGTTTGCCGGGTCCACATGCTCAATGGCGCGCAGCTCATGGCGATAGGTCAATGCCGGCGCTCCGGCATTCTCTTCATCGGAGAACCAGCTTGCCTTCAAGATCACGGCATTGATGCGACGGTTGTGTTTTCCGGACAATTCCTGCTGCAGCTTGGCGGCAAGCGCTTCCAGATCCTGCTGCGCCCGCTGGTAGCCCGTCGGAAATGGCACACGGATCCAGATCACCCCCGGCCCCGACGGCGGAATCTGCCCCACGGCCGAATTGAAGGAATTTAGCGCGCCGCGATACTTGTCCGGCGGGTTCGCATTGCTGAAGCCAAATTCCTTCGGATTGCGCATCAACACAGCGCCGCCATCCTGCGGCTGGATATCTGCACGCCACTCGTAATACTCGTCGCCCGCATCCATCAAGGCAGCCTGCCGCTCGGCATCGGGATCGCCCAGGTAACGCAAGGCAACGTCATACTTGCCGCTCCTGGTGCCGGCCTGGATGGTGAGCTTGTCCCTCTCGGCATGCTCCAGCATTTGCCGCCCCAGGCGCAAGATCCCTTCCTTCAGCTCCTCGATTTCCGATTTCACGGGATCGTTCGCGGCATGCACGCGCAGCGACAAATTGCTCTTCGCCGGTCCCCAGACCTTGTATAGCCCATCCTTCAGCATCTCCCAGCAGGCCTGCACGGTCTGGTCGCGCTCGCTCATCTCTTCCTTGTATTTGCACTCAGCCCAGAACTGCCACCCTTGGGCGTCGCGCACCAGCAAGTCCGGCGAACGGGAGTCGCCCGTTTCAAGAAACTCAACCTCATTTCCGCCATTCAAATAGAAAACGGCAACCTCGACTTCAAAAGCCGCGGCCAGGAACGCCTCGGCTTCCTTGAGCCGGCGAATCACGTGCTCGATCCCGGGCGCGTTCCTTGCCTTGACCAGATTATTGGCGAAACTCGCCAGCAGCAGCAGGCTTTGATTCAGCGGCAACTCACCTTCCCCTTCGGCCGGCAAGACCTCGTATTCCCGATGCCATTGCACCAGCGGATGGCTCGCCTGATGCCTGACGCGCAGCTTATTGTGATTGCGCTTGCTGGCCAGTTCCCGATCCTCGTCATCCTTCGCCAAGCGGCGTTTAAACCATTTGGTTCCCAGCAATTCGATGGCAGTCTGCAGGGATTGCCTGAAAGTCTCAGCATCCAGATCGAGTGGGCGCGTTGCCGAAGTATTCATTTTATTTCCCCTGAGAAAATTTACAACATTCTAGCCGGTCCTTTCTCCCGGCGACGCAAAAAGGGCTTGTGCCGTTTAAATTTAGTGTTATAGTTCACTACAACACCAGTCAATCAACACACTACAGGAGGAGCCAATGTATGTGGAATGACAATACGCCGATATACCGCCAGCTCAAGGAGCGGGTGGTCGGCATGATGCTCGACGGCTTGCTTAAGCCGGGCGACGCCCTGCCCTCGGTGCGGCAGATCGCCGCCGACTATCAGCTCAATCCGATTACCGTCTCGCGCGCGTATCAGGAGCTGGTCGATGAAACCTTGGTAGAGAAACGGAGGGGATTAGGTATGTATGTGAGCGATGGCGCTATCGACAAACTGCTGGCTTCCGAGCGCGAACGTTTTCTGCGCGAGGAATGGCCGGCCATGATGGAACGCATCCGCCGGCTGGGCCTCAATCTGGAGCAGCTGCTGACGGCGGCCAAGGCGGGAGGCGCGGCATGAATACCGTGATTCAGGCCAAAGGCCTTAAAAAACTCTATGGCAAGCAGGCGGCCTTGAAGGAAGCCAGCTTCGAGGTCAAGTCCGGCCGCATCGTGGGCCTGATCGGTCCCAATGGTTCGGGCAAGACCACCACGCTGAAAGCCTTGCTGGGCCTGACCCAGTTCGAGGGCGAGCTGTCGGTGCTGGGCATGGACCCGCGCACCCAGCGCGATGAGCTGATGCGCGACGTCTGCTTCATCGCCGACGTGGCGATCCTGCCGCGCTGGCTGAAGGTGCGCGACGCCATCGACTTCGTGGCCGGCGTGCATCCGCGCTTCAACCGCGAAAAGGCGGAACGCTATCTGGCGCATACCAAGCTCTCGCCCGATATGAAGGTGAAGGCCATGTCCAAGGGCATGATCGTACAGCTGCACCTGGCTCTGGTGATGGCGATCGACGCCCGCCTGCTGGTGCTCGACGAACCGACCCTGGGCCTGGACATCCTCTACCGCAAACAGTTCTACCAGAACCTGCTGGAAGACTATTTCGACGAGAACCGCACCATCATCATCACCACCCACCAGATCGAGGAGGTTGAGCACATCCTGACCGACCTGCTGTTCATCCGCGAGGGCCAGATCACGCTGTCGGCCTCGATGGACGAGATCACCGACCGCTATACGGAGGTGATGGTGGAGCCGCAGCATATGGTGGCGGCCAACGCGCTGCAACCGATGACGCAGCGCACCGTGTTCGGCAAGGCCGTGATGCTGTTCGACGGCGTCTCGCGCAAGCAACTGGAACTGTTTGGCGAACTGCGCACGCCCAGCGTGGCGGACCTGTTCGTGGCCAGCATGAAAGGAACCTACGAATGAATACCATGAAATGGCTGATCCGCCGCGAATACTGGGAAAACAAGGGCATGCTCTTATGGCTTCCGCTGGGCGTGGCTGGCAGCATTGTTTTGCTCGCGCTGGCGGCCCTGGCCAAGGGGCACCACGCCAATCTGCATCTGGACGGACAGACCGTCTTCGATGGCTCGCTGACTACGCTGGCGGCGGAGGAACGGCTGGCCCTGGTGCAGGCCACGTCCACGCTGTATCCGGCCATTGCCTTGCCGCTGTTTATCCTGACCGCCTTCCTCGCGCTGTTCTATTGCCTGCATAGCCTGCACGACGAGCGCCGCGACCGCAGCATCCTGTTCTGGAAGTCGCTGCCGATATCGGATGAAATGACCGTGCTGTCCAAGGCTGCGCTGGCCCTGGTGGTACTGCCCTTCACCATCATGGTGATCGCGCTGGCAACGTCGCTGCTGATTTTGCTGCTGCTGTACACCGCGCTCGCCTTCGATGGCGTGAACCTGTTCGGCAACCTGCTCTCCACGCCGGACTTTTACCTGACGCCCCTGCGCCTGCTGTCGCTGCTGCCGGTGTACACGCTGTGGGCCTTGCCTGCGGTGGGCTGGCTGCTGCTGGTGTCGAGCTGGGCGCGCACCAAGGTCTTCCTGTGGGGCGTGATCGCGCCGCTGCTGACCGCAGGGGTGCTGGGTTGGGCCAGCAAGATCTTCAGCCTGGGAGTGGACATGCGCTGGATCTTCGAGCATCTGATCGCCCGCATGCTGGTCAGCGTAGCGCCCGGCTCCTGGTTCCTGTTCGACCGCTCGGCCCATGGCTCGATGGAAGGGGTTGGTCCAGCGCAGGCGGCGCAAACCCTGTACGCCACCTCCTGGTCCTCGCTGGCCATGCCCACCGTATGGATCGGCGCGGTAGCGGGTGTGCTGATGATCGTGGCGGCGATACGCATCCGCCGCTGGCGCGAAGAGGGTTAAACCGCCCTTACACGCCCAGCATGGCGCGGTACTGGCTGGGCGTGACGCCGACCGTGGCGCGGAACTGGCGGGTGAAAGCACTGTGGTCGGCATAGCCGCAAGCCTGGGCGATGTCGGCCACGCTGGCTTTACTGGCCAGCAGGCGCGAAGCGGCGTCGAGCCGGGTCTTGATGATGAACTGGCGCGGTGTCAGGTGGAAGATGCGCAGGAAGTAGCGTTCGATCTGGGCCACCGACATATTTGCCGTCTGCGCCAGATCGGTCAGGTTCAGCGGCTGGTCGTAGCGTTCATGGATCAGGCTTACCGCCGCCGCCACCTTGTGATATGCGGGATTCTTCTTGTCCTCCATCGCCAGATCGCGCGAAATGCCGGCCAGGCCTACGATCTCCCCCGACTTGCTGCGCAACGCCGTTTTGCGCGTCAGGCACCAGCCGGGATCGCGGTTGGGATAGAGATGCAGCTCCAGCTGGTCGTCGATCTCGCTGCGGCCGGCCAGTACCTCCAGATCCTGGGCCAGATAGCGCTGGCCAAAAGGCTGGGAAAATACTTCGGCCGGCGTGCGGCCGATCAGCGCGGCCTTGTCCTTCAAGCCGCAGCGCCGCACCAGCGTATCGTTGACCACCACATAGCGGCCGATGCTGTCCTTGACGAAGAACACCACGTCGGACAAGGTGTCGAACAGGGTCTCGGCGAAAAACACATCGCCTATCGTCCCGCCCAGCGCCATGCGCGCATCGTTCTTTTGCGCAGCCTCCCCCGCTGACTTCATCCGCTTCTCCATTTTGCCGTTGCCGGATTCTCGCACAGCTTGCGCCGATTGTGCCGATTTCGTCATTAAAGCCACGCAGCGCGGGCAAGACGGCGGCGCCAAACAGGCATAAGATGGCGAGCATGAAAACCATCTCGATTATCGATACCCACACCGGCGGCGAGCCGACCCGCCTGGTGACCGAAGGCGGTCCCGATCTGGGTCAAGGCCCGCTCAGCGAGCGGCTTGCGCTGCTGCGGCGCGAGCATGACAGCTTCCGTTCCGCCGTGGTCTGCGAGCCGCGCGGATCGGACGTGCTGGTGGGCGCCCTGCTGTGCCAGCCGCATGCGCCCGATTGTGCCGCAGGCGTCATCTTCTTCAACAATGTCGGCTACCTCGGCATGTGCGGCCACGGCACCATCGGCCTGATCGCATCGCTGGCGCATATGGGCCGCATCGGCACCGGACGGCACCGCATCGATACGCCAGTGGGCGTGGTGGAAGCCGAACTGCATGCCGATGGCAGCGTGACGGTGGAAAATGTGCCGGCTTACCGCCTGCACCGCCAGGTATCGGTGCAGGTTCCCGGCCACGGCACGATCACGGGCGACGTGGCGTGGGGCGGCAACTGGTTCTTCCTGGTGGAGGAACACGGCATGGAGCTGCGCGTGGAAAATGCGGTCGCGCTCAGCTTCTTTACCGAGAATATCCGCGTAGCGCTGGAAAAGACCGGCATCACCGGCGCCGATGGCGCGCTGATCGACCATATCGAATTGTTCGCGCCTTCGCGCAGCGGCAAGGGCGACAGCCAGAACTTCGTGCTCTGCCCCGGCAATGCCTACGACCGCTCGCCTTGCGGCACCGGCACTTGCGCCAAGCTGGCCTGCCTGGCGGCCGAGGGCAAGCTGGCCGAGGGCGAGGAGTGGCGGCAGGAGAGCATCGTCGGCAGCGTGTTCACCGGGTCCTACAGCTACCACGGAGACAAGCTGATTCCCCGCATTCGCGGCCAGGCCTGGGTCAATGCGCTGGCGACGCTGATTCTCGATCCATCCGATCCGATGGCATGGGGCATTCGTTGAGAGCAATGCGCCAAAACGCGGATGTAATCGTGATCGGCGCCGGCATTATCGGCGCCGCCTGCGCCGATGCGCTGGCGGCGCGCGGCCTGCAAGTCACGGTCGTCGAGCAGGATGCCGTCGGCAGCGGCGCGACGGCGGCCGGCATGGGACATCTGGTGGCGATGGACGACAATGCAGCGGAACTGGCGCTGTCGTCCTGGTCCATCCGTCTATGGAACGAATTCGTGGACGAACATCCGCACAACCAGGAATACAGCCGCTGCGGCACCATCTGGGTCGCCAGCGATGAGGAGGAACTGGCGGCGGCCAAGGCCAAGGGCAGCAATATGCGGGCGCACGGCCTGCCATGCGAGCTGCTGGATGCCCAGGCGCTGTATGGCCAGGAAGCGGCGCTGCGACCCGGTCTTGCGGGCGGCCTGCTGGTGGGTGGCGATGGCCTGGTGTATCCGCCCAAGAGCGCCCGCATCCTGCTCGACCGCGCGCGCAGCCGGGGCGCGCAGCTGGTGGCGGGTGCGGTAGCCGCCATCGAGGACCAGGCGGTGCTGCTGCGCGACGGCCACCGTCTGCACGCGGACAGCATCGTGCTGGCGGCCGGCGCGCGCTGCGCCGAACTTTTGCCCGCCCTGCCCCTGCAGGCGAAGAAAGGCCATCTGGCCATCACCGACCGCTATCCCGGCTTTATCCGCCATCAATTGGTGGAACTGGGTTATATCAAGAGCGCCCATGCGGCCAGCGGCGATTCGGTCGCCTTCAATCTGCAGCCCCGGCCCACGGGACAGATACTGATCGGCTCCTCGCGCCAGTTCAGCGCCAGCCTGGACGCCGAGCCGGCCATGCTCTCGCGCATGCTGCGCCATGCCGCCGGCTTTGTGCCGCAATTGACCGGATTGAATGTACTGCGCTGCTGGACCGGCCTGCGCGCCGCCAGTCCCGACGGTCTGCCCCTGATCGGCCCCTGGCCTGCACGGCGCGGCCTATGGCTGGCCACCGGCCATGAAGGACTGGGCATCACCACCTCGCTCGCCACCGCGCAACTGCTGGCGGCGCAAATGACCGACGGCAGCGTGCCGATCCCTCTCCAGCCTTATCTGCCGCAGCGCTTTATGCTCCCGCCATCGAACCATGCCTGAACACGTGAACATCCTTATCGACGGCGAACGCCTCATCGTTGTTGCGGGCAGCAGCGTGGCGGCGGCCGTGGCACTGGCAAACGGCGGCATTACGCGCCGGTCGGTGAGCGGCATGCCGCGCGCGCCATTGTGCGGCATGGGCGTCTGCCACGAATGCCGCGTCAGCATCGACGGCCGCGCCCACCAGCTGGCATGCCAGACCCTGTGCGCCGAAGGCATGCGGATTCGCACCGGCTGGGCGGAGGGCGAGGCATGAGGCGGGACTTCGACGTGATCGTGATCGGCGCCGGCCCGGCCGGCCTGGCAGCCGCAAGTACCGCAGCGGCACATGGCGCCAGCGTCGCCATCGTGGACGACAATCCCTACTCCGGCGGCCAGATCTGGCGTGGCGGCGCGGCGGCGCAGCAGGACGAGCGGGCACGCCAGCTATGGACCGAACTGCAAGCAAGGCAAGCGGTCGTGCTTCAGCAGACCCGCGTACTGTATGCGCCTGAAGCAGGCAAGCTGCTGCTGCAAACACCGCAACAGGCGCAGGTTTTGAGCTATCGCCGCCTTGTTCTTGCGACCGGCGCGCGTGAGCTGCTGCTGCCCTTCCCCGGTTGGACGCTGCCCGGCGTAAGCGGCGCGGGCGGGCTGCAGGCGCTCGCCAAGGGCGGCTATCCGGTGCAAGGCAAGCGCGTGGTGGTGGCGGGGTCGGGACCGCTGTTGCTGGCGGTGGCGGCGACCTTGCAGGACAAGGGGGCGATCGTCAGCGCTATCGTCGAGCAGGCAGGCAGCATGCGGCTGGCGCGCTTCGCCCTCGGCCTATTCGCCACGCCGCAAAAACTGAAACAGGCGATGCAGCTGGGCCGCAAGCTCGGCAACGTGCCCTACTACCGCAACAGCTATATCAGCGCGGCCCACGGCGCCGGGATGCTGGAATCGGTCAGCGCGCGTCACGGTAGCCGCGATGAGCGCTGGCCCTGCGAGCTGCTGGCCTGCGGCTACGGCCTGCTGCCCAATACCGAATTGGCCGCATCGCTCGGCTGCACTCTGCGCGGCCAGGCCGTGCAGGCCGACGAATGGCAGCAAACCTCGCAGCCGAACATCTTCTGCGCGGGTGAAAGCACCGGCATCGGCGGCGTCGATCTGGCGCTGGTGGAAGGCCGCATTGCCGGATTGGCGGCAGTCGAGCGGCAGGACGAAGCCAGCCTCCACTTTGCCGAGCGCACCCGCTGGCAGCGTTTCGCGGCGCGCCTGGAACGCAGCTTCGCGCTGCGCCCCGAGCTGCGCGCGCTGGCCGACGACGATACCATCGTCTGCCGCTGCGAAGACGTCTGCCACGGCGAGCTGAAAGAACACCAGAGCTGGCGCAGCGCCAAGCTGCACACCCGCTGCGGCATGGGGCCATGCCAGGGACGCATTTGCGGCGGCGCCACCGGCCTGTTATACGGCTGGCGTCCCGATTCCGTTCGCGTGCCGGTCGTTCCGGCGCGCATAGACAGCATCATCGCTTCATAACCAAGGAGACAAGCATGAGCAGCACGAAATGGCAAGGCGTATTCCCCGCAGTGACCACCAAGTTCAAGCCCAACGAGGATCTGGACCATGCCGAAATGGCGAAGCATTTCGAGTTCATGATCGCCAATGGCGTGCATGGCCTGGTCACCTGCGGTTCGCTGGGCGAAGCCAGCACCCTGTCGCTGGAAGAAAAACTGGAAGTGACCAAGATCGCCATCGAAGTGGCGAACGGCCGCGTGCCGGTGCTGGCGAATGTGAGCGAAACCCGCACCACCAATGCCTGCCGTTTCGTGGAACAGGCTGCGGCCATGGGCGTGCAAGGCTTTATGGTGATGCCGTCGGTGCTGTATGCCGCCGATGCGCGCGAAGCAAAGGACAATCTGCGCACCATCGCCAAAGCCGCCCAGCTGCCCATCATGGTGTACAACAATCCCGTGTCGTACAAGGTCGACCTGACGCCGGAAGACTTCAAGGATCTGGCCGACTGCGAGCAAATCGTCGCCATCAAGGAGTCGACCGATAACATTCGCCGCATCACCGATCTGCGCAACGCGGTCGGCGATCGCTACCAGCTCTTCATGGGCGTGGACGACCTGTCCTTCGAAGCGCTGGCGGTGGGCGCGGACGGCCTGCTGGCCGGCCTGGTGGTGGCCTTCCCGGCCGAAACCGTGGCCCTGTACAAGCTGGCCAAGGCCAAGCGCTGGGATGAGGCCCTCAAGCTGTATCAATGGTTCATGCCCCTGCTGCACCTGGACGTATCGGCCAAGCTGGTACAGAACCTGAAACTGGTGGAAAGCATGGCCGGCGTCGGCAATGAATATGTGCGCCGCCCGCGCCAGCCGCTGCAAGGCGCGGAACGTGAGAAGGTGGTCAGCGTGGTCAAGCAGGCACTGGTGAACCGTCCTGACCTGAGCAAGTTGTTCTAAGCAGTCCCCGCTGCGCAGCGGTTGACCCGACTAAAACTCCCGGATAGTCTACGGACGATCCGGGAGTTGAACTTAGTCTATCAAACCAGCCACAGACCCTGGCCTGCTTGCTGGGCCTGGACCACAGCGTCCTGCGCGATCCAGCTGCCGATCAATTCGGCGCGGCTGTGCGTGCCCAGATAGTTCACCCACGCAGCTTCGCCGCCAGCGTCCGTCGCTTTCAGCTCACTGTTGGCGTACAGCGCATGCACGAAGGCCGCATTATCCAGTTTGCCATACAGCTTCTGGAATTCGGCCGAAGCGGTGAAGCTGTTCACCATCTGCTGGCTGCTCGACTGCGAAGCCAGCCACCAATTGATGCCGCCCACATCCGCCGCGCGGTCGAATACGGCCTGGTACAGCAGACCTGCCGTTTTCAGACGGCCCGCATCGGCCTGCGTGAAGGCCAGACTAATGGTGCCGTCGCTGAACTCTGCCTGCTCGATGCTGCTCAGGGTGTCCACGTCGGCATTGGCTTTGTCCGCGACCTTGATCTGGCCATCGGCGCCCAGCAGGATCTTGTAATCGGCCTGCTTGCCGCTATAGATCGCCGTATCCTTGCCGTCGCCGCCAACCAGCACATCGCTGCCTGCGCCGCCATCCAAACGGTCGTCTCCGCTGCCGTTGATCCAGCCGAATTCCTTGTCCAGCGTGATCTTGGCGAAGACGCCGTCCTTGGCTTGCAGTTTGCGGTGTTCGTCGCTCAGGGCGAAGCCCAGCAGCACATTGTCACGGCTGGCCTTGACACCATTCGCGCCGGTCAACGCCTTGAGCCAGAAGTCGAAACCGCCTTGATCGGGCGCGCGACCCAGCACCTGCTCATACAGCTTGGTCAGGAAGGCATTGTCGTCCATCTTGTCCATGCCAACGGCAGCCCATTCCTTCGATGCGGCGAAGGACTTCGCCACGCTAGCCAGCGATTCGCCGGTGCCGGTGTAGAAGTTCAGGCCACCAATATCGGCGGCGCGGCCGAAGGCGGCGTGATACAACAAGCCCAGATCGACCAACTTGCCCTTGCCCGCATTGAGGAAAGCCAGGTCCGGCAGCTTGTTCAGTTCCGCCACTTGCACGGTTTCATTCTGGCCTGGCGCGAACACGGCCTGGTCGTGGGTCGCCACGATCTCACCTTTCGCATTCACGCTGAAGCTCCAGGCACCTTTATCGCTGCGACCGCCTTGCAGCACGTCGTTGCCGGTGCCGCCAATCAGCGTATCGTTGCCGATGCCGCCGGCCAGGAAGTCGTTGTCGGCGCCGCCGTCCAAGATATCGTTGCCGCCCGCGCTGCCCAGGATATCGTTGCCGCCGCCGCCTTTGAGCACGTCGTCATCGGCGCCGAGGAAGATGTTCTGGCTGGCGTTGTCGCCCACCACGTAGTTGCGGCCATCGCCGCCGCGCAGCGTCGCTTCGCCCACTACCGCAGCGAAGTCCACATTGTTCAGCTGCAGCACGGCACCCTTGGCGAGTTGGCTGGTGTCGATCACTAGGCCGATTGCGGTGCTGTTCGCACCGCCGCCCGCTGGCGTGGTCGAGCTGCCGCTGATCAGGATCGGCTGCTTGATATCGCTGCCGTTCACCAGGCTTGGAGTGATCGTCTTGCTCAGCACCGTCACGTCCTTGCCCAGACCATCGAGGAAGCTGGCGCCCTGGCCTTTCAGATCCTTCTGCGTAGCCGAGGCGGCATCGGTTTTCTGCTCGATGCGGCGGATCAGATCCAGCAAGGCTTGTTCCTTGCTCAGCAGCGTGGTCGAACCTTCCGCACCCAGACCGGCACCGACCGGCAAGCTGACGGTCAGCTTGGCTTCGCGGCCGCCGCTGGCGACGTCCAGGCCAATATCGGCCAGGCCCTTGTTCGGGGTCTTGCCATCGTCCTGACGGCCAGCGGTCACGGTCGGCACGGTCACGGTGGAGCTGGTGGTGCCAGTCACCGGATCGGCCTTGGTGGTCTTGGTGACGGGCACGCCATCGACCATCACTGGCGGCGTCACCGGATTAGGTGGCGCAGGCGGCAGCTTGGTGGTGTCGATCGAATAGCTGGCCGTGACGGGAGCGCCGCCAGCCTTGCCGCCCAAGTCCTTCACACCGCCCATGCTCAGGGTGATCTTGCCCGCGCCTTCCTTGAGCTGGAGATTCTCGCCCGGCGTGAAGGTCACTTCCCATACCTTGTCGCTTACCGCTTTCAGGCCCGACAGCTTGCCGCCGGTGGCGCCCAAGCTATCCAGCGTCAGATCCGCAATCTTTTCCGAGAAGGTGATCGTGACCTTGGCCGTTTCACCCTTGTTCAGCGTGGTGTCGCTGAGCGTAATGGTCGCAGTCGGCGCGACGGCCTTGGTACTTACATGCGTGGTCTTGTTGGCGCCAAGCGCAGTGCCGTTGAACGAAGGAGTCAGTTCAAATTCGGTCTCGATACTCTCCGTATTGCCTGCCTGGTTTTCCTGCGGCGTGAAGACGAGTTTGCGCAGCGTGGCCTGGATGCTGGCCAGGGAATCGCCCTCCACAGTGTACACGCCCTTCTCGCCCTTCAAGCCGCTACCGCTGAGGGTACCGTTGCCTGCTTTGAATTTGATGTCCAGTTTGAACTTGCCCACCTCATCGCTGCTGAGCGTCACATTGCTGAACGGCGTGGTGGTTTGCGTATCCTTGATCTCTACCGTCTCGCTGAAACCGTCCATCTTTATCCGGCTCACGGTGAAAGCCTGAACCAGTGCATTCTCGTCCAGGGTATTGCCCACGCCATCGCTCAAGATGCCGCCCTTCCTGAACACGCTGTACTCGCCATCGTCGGCCAGGGTCCACTTGCCGTCGGGTGCATGGAACTTGAGGATGGCTTCAATGCTCTTGCCTGGCTTGAGTTCCGGCAGATCGACGGTAGCCGGCAACAGCTCTTTGCCCTGGCTGTTCTTCAGCCCGAACAGCTTGTAGATCTGGGATGGGTCGGGAATGCCTGCGCCGCTATCGCTCATCTTCACGTGCAGTTCAATATACTCGCTGCCAAGGGCGGGCTTCTTTTCGAGCTTGATGAACTCTGTCGCCGGTCCAAAGTTGTCGACGCTGAAAGTACCCTTGGTGAATTCGCTTGTGTTACCGGCGATGTCCCTCACGAACACTTTATATTCGCCGCCTGCTGCGGGCACGTCTATATCCTTGAAGACCCATTGGCTCGCCTTGACATGCCCACCCTTGAACCATTTGTCTCCCAGCTGGATTTCGCAATATTCGCCACTGGCGCTGTCTTTCTCCAGATCGATCACGAACTCAGTTTTTTTGCCGAGGAAGGTCGTGCCGCCGCTCACCACGCCGTTTTTGAAAACGCCGGTGCCTTTCCAGGCCGGGGCATCGGCGATCAGCTCGTACTTTTGCACAGTTTCCTTGCCCAGCTCGCCGCCGGCATCGACGCGGAACTTCAGTTCGCCCTTGCCCTTCAGCTCAATATCCCAGCTCAGCTTCGTACCGTTGACCTTGTCGGAAATGTCTTTCCACTTGCCATCGACGAAGGCGGATACTTTCCCATCCTTCGGCAGCGCCTCGCTGAGCGTTGCGGTCAAGGTTTGCTTTGCCACATTGGTGATGAAGTCGCCGTCCGTGCCGCTATCGTCGGACAGCTTGAAACCGTCGATGGTCGGATTTCTGACCACCGTCAGGTCCAGTGCATCGCTGAGCGCACTCTTTACATTCATATCGTTCGAGGTGGATTGTGCATAGACCTTGTAGGTGCCTTTGCCCAGCTTACTGATATCGATATTTTCAACCTGCCACGCGCCGGCGGACATCTTGGTCATAACCATGGGGTCAGTGCTGTCGAGTGCGCCATTGCCATTGGCATCGACGAAGACCCTGACCCAGCTGCTGGAATCGCCCGCGTAGCCCTTGCCGGAGAAGGTCAGGAACTGCGCCGAGGTGACATTGTCATCGTCCTTTTCCCCGTTATCACATTTGGCGGCCAAGTCCAGCTCAGTGGGTTTGACAGGCTTTACAGTAACGCTGAAAAACTTACGGTCGCTGATCAACTCATCCCCTACCGCCACCCGGAAACTGTCCATACCTGCAAAGCCCTCATAGGGCTTGTATTTTATGACGCCACCTTCATTGGGATCGACCTTAAAGTCCGAGCTTTGTCCCGATGAGCCGACCGTGATCTGGGCATTTTTGATGATGACAGCGCCATTTTTCGCTGCTTCCGAAACCGTCCAGTCAATCTGGTCGCCACTCTCCGTGGCGGTGACGCCCACCAAGGACTGCAGATCGATACTGTCGCCCTGCTCGACCTCTAATTGTTTGGATTTTTCGCGGAACAAGGGAGTGCCAGGCAAGGCGTCGAATTTCATATTGTCAATTGTGAAGGAGCCGACAAGTCCACCGCCTTCTTTCCTCGCCAGGATAGTCAGTCCGGTATCCATCTGCGTATCCGACAGATCAATCGTCTTGCTGGCCGGATCATAAGTATACGTTTTGGCTTCTCCGCGCTGGGTGGAGATCTGCACGCTTTTTATATTCTCGGAAGAGGAAATGGTGATACTGTTGAGTTTTATCGGCGCCTCATACAAACGGCCATCCTGGTTATATTTCCAATACATGGAAAGATAACCACCGTTCGCCTCAAGGTATTTGCCATCCATTCCAGCCAGGCCGTTATCGTTGTCTTTTATCTGAATCGTCCCTCTGGATATACTCATCTCCAATTCTGCGCCTGGGTTATTGGTGGAGAGGCGCAGGATTCGGTTATCTGTCAAACTGAGTCCGTCTTCGCTAAAACCAATATTGTATGTTGCTTTATTCACAAAAACCTTTCAATTGATTGCAAAGCGCAAAGGGCGCGGGAGATGGAGCCTGACCTCAGAACAGCGGGCAGACTGGAATCGGATGGGTAAGACTTGGGGATGGGATGATCGTGCCGGGGCGGATCGAGGGATAGCCGGACGTCGGCTCTAGAACACAGCAAACACGCATTGCCTAAACCCAAAAATGTATCATTAGGCAATTATCGTGGTTTTTGGGCAATAAGTATATATGTCTAAGACAAATTTCATCGAGCTGTAATAAAACTCGGCGCGCGCCGCTAGCGGCCGCGCGTCCAGTAGCCGGGCTGGGCGTAGACTGCTTTCAGCTCGTCGATGAAAAAGCGGATCTTGGCCGGAAGATGGCGCTGCTGCAGGTAGACGGCCGTGATGTCGTAGTCGGGCAAGGCATAGTCGTCCAGTACAGTAATCAGGCTGCCCTCGGCCAACTGTGCCTGGATTTCCCAAGTCGAGCGCCAGGCCAGGCCCAGCCCCTCGCATGCCCAGCGGTGCAACAGCTCGCCGTCATTGCAGTCCAGATTCCCCTGCGCCTTCACCGTGACGGCCTTGCCGTTCTGCTGGAAGTACCAGCCGCGCTGCTGCCCGCCCTGCAGATTGAAGGCCAGGCAGTTGTGCTGGGCCAGGTCGTCCAGCGTGCGCGGAATGCCGTGGCGCTCGAAGTATTCCGGCGTGCCGCACACCACGCGGCGGTTGCTGGCCAGTTTGACCGCGACGAAGCTCGGGTCGATCACGCCGCCGATGCGGATGCCGAGGTCATAGCCTTCGCGCACCAGATCGATCACCTGATCGGTCAAATTAAAGGAGACCTGCACTTCGGGATTGGCGCGCAAAAAGGCCGGCGCATGCGGCGCCACATGCTGCCGTCCGAACGAGGCAGGCGCCGACACGATCAGGTGGCCGGTGGCCTTGTGCCGCCCTTCCGAGATATTCCGTTCCGCCACATCGAAGTCCGATAAGAGCTTGCGGCAGTCTTCCAGAAAGACCGAACCCTGTTCGGTCAACGTCAGATGGCGCGTGGTGCGGTGCATCAGCTTCACGCCCAGGCGGCGTTCCAACGCGTCGATGCGACGGCCCAGCATCACCGGCGTGATGTTCTGCACCAGGGCGGCGCGCGCCAGGCTGCCCTTCTCCACCACGGCCACGAAGGCCTCGATCTGTTTGAGCTTGTCCATGAATTCATTATTCCATACCTGGAGTATCGAATAAAACGATTTTTTGTCGTCTTATCACGGCTGGACAATGCCGATAGCATACAAAACATCAAGAACCGCAACACATACAAACAGGAGATCGATATGGCAAAGATGACGGCGGCCGAAGCGGCTGTCCATGTTCTGGAAAAGGAAGGCGTGAGCGCGGCGTTCGGCGTGCCCGGCGCCGCCATCAATCCGCTGTACGCCGCGCTGAAAAAACGCAATAGCGTGCGCCACGTTCTGGCGCGCCATGTGGAAGGCGCTTCGCATATGGCTGAAGGCTATACCCGCGCCAAGGCGGGCAATATCGGCGTCTGCATCGGTACCTCCGGTCCGGCCGGCACGGACATGATCACCGGCCTGTATTCGGCCCAGGCGGATTCGATTCCCATCCTCTGCATTACCGGCCAGGCGCCGCGCGCCCGCATGTTCAAGGAGGATTTCCAAGCGGTCGATATCGAATCCATCGCCAAGCCCGTCACCAAATGGGCTGTGACGGTGCGCGAACCGGCCCAGGTGCCGCGCGTGTTCCAGCAGGCCTTCCACCTGATGCGTTCCGGCCGTCCCGGCCCCGTGCTGATCGACCTGCCCTTCGACGTACAAGTGGCGCAGATCGAATTCGATCCCGACACTTATGAGCCGCTGCCGGTCTACAAGCCCGCAGCCAGCCGCGCCCAGGTCGAGAAGGCGCTGGCCATGCTGAACGAGGCCGAGCATCCGCTGATCACGGCGGGCGGCGGCATCATCAACGCCGATGCTTCGAAGCTGCTGGTGGAATTCGCGGAGATCGTCAACGTGCCGGTGATTCCAACGCTGATGGGCTGGGGCAGCATTCCGGACGACCATCCGCTGATGGCGGGCATGGCGGGCCTGCAAACCAGCCACCGCTATGGCAACGCCACCGTGCTGGCCTCGGACTTCATGCTGGGTATCGGCAACCGCTGGGCCAACCGCCATACCGGCTCCATCGAAGTGTTCACCCAGGACCGCACCTTCGTCCACGTCGATATCGAGCCAACCCAGATTGGGCGCGTGTTCGGGCCGGACTACGGCATTGTGTCGGATGCCGGTATCGCCCTGGCGCTGTTCGTTGAAGTGGCGCGCGAGTGGAAGGCGCAGGGCAAGCTGCGCGACCGCAGCGGCTGGGTGCATCAGTGCCAGGAGCGCAAGCGCACCATGCTGCGCCGCAGCGACTACGAGAACGTGCCGATCAAGCCGCTGCGCGTGTACGAGGAGATGAACAAGTTCTTCGGCCGCGATACGCGCTATATCTCCAGCATCGGCCTGTCGCAGATCGCGGCGGCGCAATTCCTGCATGTCTACCACCCGCGCCACTGGATCAACTGCGGCCAGGCCGGTCCGCTGGGCTGGACCATTCCGGCGGCGCTGGGCGTGCGCTCTTCCGATCCGCATGGCGACATCGTGGCCGTATCGGGCGACTACGACTTCCAGTTCCTGATCGAGGAGCTGGCCGTGGGCGCGCAGTTCAAGCTGCCGTATATCCATGTGTTGGTGAATAACTCCTACCTGGGCCTGATCCGCCAGGCACAGCGCAATTTCGATATCGACTACTGCGTGCAGCTCGCCTTCGAGAACGTGAATGCGCCGGAACTGAATGGCTATGGCGTCGATCACGTCGCCGTGGTGGAAGGCCTGGGCTGCAAGGCAATCCGCGTCTTCAAGCCGGATGAAATCATTCCCGCTTTCGAGAAGGCGCGGGAACTGATCAAGCAATACAGCGTGCCGGTGGTGGTGGAAGTGATCCTGGAGCGCGTGACCAATATCGCCATGGGCACCGAGATCAACGCCATCAATGAATTCAACGACGTGCTGGACGTGGCCTGAACGCCCGCCATCCAAGGAGACACGCTATGCCAACATTCGCCGCCAATCTAACCATGCTGTTCAACGAGCTGCAATTCCTCGACCGTTTCGGCGCCGCCGCCAAGGCGGGGTTCACAGGCGTGGAATTCCTCTTCCCCTACGATTTCGAACCGGAGCAGATCGCTGCCCAGCTGGACAAGCACCAGCTGCAAATGGTGCTGCACAATCTGCCGGCCGGGAACTGGGCTGCGGGCGAACGCGGCATCGCCTGTCATCCGGGCCGGGTGCAGGAATTCCGCGACGGCGTGGAGCAAGCCATCCGCTACGCGAAGACGCTGGGAACGCAACGCATCAACTGCCTGGTTGGCATCCTGCCGCAGGGCGTCGAGCGCGCCGACGCGCAGCAAGTCCTGGTGCAGAACCTGAAATTCGCCGCCGACCGCTTGAAGGAAGAAGGCTTGCCGCTGCTGATCGAACCGATCAACACCTTCGATATTCCCGGCTTCTTCCTGTCCAACACGCGCCAGGCGCTGGAACTGATCGACGCCGTGGCTTCGGACAATCTCTTCCTGCAGTACGACATTTATCACATGCAGCGCATGGAGGGCGAGCTGGCGGCCACGATCAAGGCCAATCTGCATCTGATCCGCCATATCCAGCTGGCCGACAATCCGGGCCGCTTCGAACCCGGCACCGGCGAAATCAATTACCGCTACCTGCTCGCCCTGCTGGACGAAATCAAGTACCAGGGCTGGGTGGGCTGCGAATACAAGCCGCGCAACGGCACAGTCGATGGTCTGGGCTGGCGCAGCGCCCTCGCCGCCTGAAGCAATCCAATAACACTCAAGGAGATCAACATGGCAAAAGTAGGCTTTATCGGTCTTGGCATCATGGGCGCCCCGATGGCGGGCCATCTGCAGGCGGGCGGGCATAAGCTGTATCTGCACGACCTGAAAAATCCCCCGGCAAACCTGGTGGAAAACCATGCCACCGTCTGCACCTCGGCCGCCGAAGTGGCGAAACGCGCCGACATCATCTTCATCATGGTGCCGAACACGCCACATGTCGAAGCCGCCCTGTTCGGCGAAGACGGCGTGGCCGCTGGCCTGAGCGCGGGCAAGATCGTGGTCGATATGAGTTCCATCTCCCCCATCGCCACCAAGGAGTTCGCCAAGAAGATCAACAAGAAAAGCTGCGCCTATCTGGATGCGCCGGTATCGGGCGGCGAAGTGGGTGCGAAAGCGGCATCGCTGACCATCATGGTGGGCGGCCCGCAGGAAGCCTTCGATACCGTCAAACCGCTGTTTGAGCTGATGGGCAAGAACATCACCCTGGTGGGCGGCAACGGCGACGGCCAGACCACCAAGGTCGCCAACCAGATCATCGTCGCCTTGAATATCCAGGCGGTGGCCGAGGCGCTGCTGTTCGCCTCCAAGGCCGGCGCCGATCCGGCCAAGGTGCGCGAAGCGCTGATGGGCGGTTTCGCTTCCTCGCGCATCCTGGAAGTACACGGCGAACGCATGGTGAAACGCACCTTCAACCCCGGCTTCCGCATCGAGCTGCATCAGAAGGATCTGAACCTGGCGCTGCAAGGGGCGAAAACCCTGGGCGTCTCGCTGCCGAATACTTCCACAGCCCAGGAACTGATGAATGCCTGCGCGGCCAATGGTCTGAGCGGCCTGGATCACTCGGCCTTGTGCCAGGCCATCGAGCTGATGTCCAACCACAAGATCGCGCAAGCCTGATCCTGAAGCGGCGCGCTGGGCCTGGCCTGCCGCGCCGCTATCGACTAAAACCAGATTCACGCACGAGAGAACGAAACCATGGCCGTCAACCATCCCCGCCAGTTTCTGCTGGAGCTGTACCAATCCGCTCTTGCCGCCGTCAGCGCCAGCGAGCGCCTGCCGCCATTCCTGCCCGCCCCGCCAGATAAGGGGCGCACCCTGGTGATCGGTGCCGGAAAGGGCGCGGCGGCCATGGCGCAGGCGGTGGAGCGCAACTGGCAAGGCTCGCTTTCCGGCCTGGTGGTGACGCGCTACGGCCATGGTGCGCCCTGCGAACGCATCGAGGTGGTGGAGGCGGCGCATCCCGTCCCCGACGAGGCGGGCCACCGCGCGGCCCAGCGCATGCTGGACATGGTCCAGGATCTGGGCGAGGACGATCTGGTGCTCTGCCTGATTTCAGGCGGCGGCTCGGCCCTGCTCGCGCTGCCCGCCGAAGGCATCAGCCTGCAGCAGAAGCAGGCATTGAACAAGGCTCTGCTGCACAGCGGCGCCACCATCGCCGAGATGAATTGCGTGCGCAAGCATCTTTCCGCCATCAAGGGCGGCCGCCTGGCACTGGCCTGCGGCAAGGCGCGTGTGGTGACGCTGCTGATTTCCGACGTGCCGGGCGACGATCCGCGCGTCATCGCCAGCGGCCCTACCCTGCCCGACGCCAGCACCAGCGCCGAAGCGCTGGCCATCCTGCATAAATACCGCATCGAGATTCCGGCGAACGTGTACCGCCACCTTTCCTCCACCGTCAGCGAAACGCCCAAGCCAGGCGACGCGCGCTTCCAAGGACATGGCCATCACGTGATCGCCAAGGCGCAGGATGCGTTGGAAGCGGCGGCCGCCACGGCGCGCGCGGCCGGCATCACGCCCTACATCCTGTCCGACGGCATCGAAGGCGAAGCACGCGATATCGGCTTGATGCACGCCGCGCTGGCGCGCCAGGTCGTGGCGCGCAATCAGCCTTTTGCCCGGCCCTGCGTGCTGCTGTCGGGCGGCGAAACCACGGTCACGGTGCGCGGCAACGGCCGCGGCGGACGTAATGTGGAATTCCTGCTCAGCCTCGCCATCGCGCTGGAAGGCGCGCCCGGCGTGTACGCCCTGGCCTGCGATACCGACGGCATCGACGGCTCGGAAGACAATGCCGGCGCGCTCTATCAGCCCGACACGCTGGCGCGGGCCGAAGCACGTGGACTGCGGCCGCGCGCCCTGCTCGACAACAACGACGGCTACGGCTTCTTCAGCGCACTGGACGATCTGATCGTCAGCGGGCCGACCCGTACCAACGTCAACGATTTCCGCGCCATCCTCATCCTGTGAAAGAAGGAACCGCCATGCGCCGCGAACGCAAAGCCAAAATCGTCGCCACCCTCGGTCCGGCCAGCTCGGACCGGGCCACTATCCAAGCCCTGTGCGAAGCCGGAGCCGATGTCTTCCGCTTCAATTTCAGCCATGGCTCGCATGCCGACCACCAGCGCCGCTACGACATCGTGCGCGAGATCGAGGCCGCGCTGGGCCGTCCCATCGCCATCCTGGCCGACCTGCAAGGGCCGAAACTACGCGTGGGCCAGGTCGCCGGCGGCGCGGCCCAGTTAATCGCAGGTTCAGAATTCGTGTTGGACCGGAATCCGGCGCCCGGCAGTGCGGTGCGCGTCTGCTTGCCTCACCCCGAGCTGTTCGCCGCCGTGCAACCCGGCCAATCCCTGCTGCTGGACGACGGCAAGCTACGCCTGGAAGTGCTGGCCTGCAATGCGATCAGCATCCGCACCCGCGTGGTCAATGGCGGCGTACTATCCGACCGCAAAGGCGTGAACGTGCCGGACGCCGTGCTGCCCATTCCTGCCCTCACGGCCAAGGACCGCGCCGATCTGGACTTCGCCCTGTCGCTGGGCATGGATTGGGTAGCGCTTTCCTTTGTCCAGCGGCCCGACGATCTGCAGGAAGCGCATGCGCTGATCCAGGGCCGCGCCGGCCTGCTGTCTAAGCTGGAAAAGCCTGCCGCACTGGAGCAGCTGGAGGAAATCGTCGCCTTGTCGGATGCGGTGATGGTGGCACGCGGCGATCTGGGCGTGGAGCTGCCGCCGGAACGCGTGCCCGGCGTGCAAAAGCGCATCGTGCGCATCTGCCGCAAGCACGGCAAGCCGGTGGTGATCGCCACGCAGATGCTGGAATCGATGATCTCCGCACCGGTGCCGACGCGGGCCGAGGCTTCCGACGTGGCCAACGCCGTGTACGAAGGCGTGGACGCCGTGATGCTGTCGGCCGAATCGGCCAGCGGCGCTTACCCGGTGCAGGCCGTCGCCATCATGAACCGCATCCTGGCCGAAGTGGAGCGCGATCCGCTCTACCCCAAGCTCATCGACGCCCAGCACGAAGCCCCCTTGCCCACGCGCGGCGACGCCATCTGCTCAGCCCTGCGCAACGCCGGCACGGTACTGGGCGTGGCAGCCACCGTGACCTACACCACGTCCGGCCATACCAGCCTGCGCGCCGCGCGCGAACGCGCCATGGCGCCCATCCTCAGCATCACGCCGCGGCGCGAAACGGCGCGCCGCCTGGCGCTGGCCTGGGGCGTGCACAGCACCATCAGTCCCGACGTGAGTAATGTGGACGAGATGGTGGCGGCGGCCTGCCGTACTGCCCTGCGCGAAGGCTTCGTCCGGCCCGGCGACCAGATCGCCATCGCCGCCGGCTCCCCCTTCGGCCAGCCCGGCACCACCAACCTGCTGCGCCTGGCCGAAATCTGGCCGCCGCGCCAGGTCGAGTAAGCCCAAGGCGGAACCATCGGTGCGACATCGCGCTTCACCAGGATGCGGCCGGTGTGGTCAATCCGATACAGTGCGGCCGCCGCACCGCCTCCCGGCTGGCCTTTAACTGCATCAAGAACATGCGTGCTTAACTTGCCCATTCTGTCCCGCTCCCGTCTAATGTTTGGTGGATGCGCAAAAATCATATACGGCGAAACTCAAGGAGATATAAGCCGGCACGGATAACAGCCATGGCAGGCGCTCACATAATCGAAACGGCAACACCCCACATACACAATAAATCAGGAGACAAGAGCATGCAGAACCCAGTAGCTATCCTCGCCGCCGGCGCCTTTGCCGCGTTGGCCCTGTGCGGCCCGCAGCAAGCCATGGCGGCCGACTGGAGCGACACATCGATAGGCTACCGCTACGGCACGCGCTATGCCGAGCCTTACAACAGCGCCGACATCAAGAAGAGCATCCTCAACGTGACTCACGCCAGCGGCTACAAATACGGCACGAATTTCATGAACCTGGACTTCCTGATGTCGGACGGGAAGGACGCCAATGCCAACGAAGCCTATCTGCTCTACCGCCACACGCTCGATATCGGCAAGGTCAGTGGCCGTGAATTCAAATTCGGCCCGGTGCGCGGCCTTGGCTTCACCGCTGGCCTGGACCTGAACACCAAGAACGATCCCGGTTACGGCTCGAAGAAGCGCATGTTCGTGGCCGGCCCCACGCTGATGCTGGACGTGCCGGGCTTCCTGAATGTGAGCGTGTTTGCCCTGTGGGAGAGCAATAAGCCGGTGGGCGTGACGGAGCGCTACAGCTACGACACGCACGCCATGCTGAATGCGGTCTGGGGCATTCCGGTCGGCTCCCTGCCGCTCAGCTTCGAAGGCTATCTGAACTACATCGCGGCCAAGGGCAGGAATGAATTCGGCGGTCCGACTTCAGCGGAAACCAATCTGGAAATGATGCTGATGTATGACGCCAGCGGCGCCTTGAGCCTGCCGAAGAACAGCTTCCGCCTTGGCCTGCAGTACCAGTACTGGCGCAATAAATTCGGCAATCCGCACAATGTGCCGGGCAGCCTGGCGAAAACGCCGATGGTGCGCGCGGAGTATCACTTTTAAACAAGCTAAACAGCCGGCGCAACGCAGCGCTCGATCATTGCCAGCAGCACGGCGATGTCGAGCGGTTTGGCCAGCCAGGCGCTGGCCCCGGCCTGCATGCACAGTTGCTCGTCCATCACCCGCGCATCGCCGCTCATGGCGATGATGGGCAGCTGGCGCAAACTCGGCGTGGCGCGGATGCTGCGCATGGCCTCGTAGCCATCCATCACCGGCATCGACACATCCATCAGCACCAACGCCGTATCGGGATGCTCAGCCAGCCGTTCCAGCGCGGCGCGGCCATGCTCCGCCTCCACCACCTGCATGCCGCGCCCGGACAGCAGCGTGCCAAGCGAAAAGACATTGCGCATATCGTCGTCCACCAGCAGCACCTTCTTGCCGCCCAGGGTGGGATAAGCACCATAAGGCGGGGATGGCGCCGCGCGCTGAGCGGCCGGTTTGTAGACCGGCTCGGCTTCCAGCGGCAGATACAGGATGAAGGTGCTGCCCGGCCCTTCATTCGGTTGCAGGCGCAGCGCGCCGCCCATCTGGCAGGCCAGCTGGCGCGAAATCGACAGACCCAGGCCCGCGCCGCCATAACTGCGGCCTATGCTGCCATCGGCCTGGCGGAATGCCTCGAAAATCAGCTCGCGTTTGGAGGGGGGCACGCCGATGCCGCTGTCGCGCACGGCGATGCTGAGCGCTGGCACGGTCAGCACGCCTTCGGCCAGATCCATCCGTATCAGCACACCGCCGCGCGCGGTGAACTTGAAGGCATTCGACAGCAGGTTTTTCAGTACCTGGCGCGTGCGGTCCAGGTCAATGCACACCAGTTGCGGCAAGGCGCTGGCATACTCGATACGGTATTCCAGGCCTTTGGCTTCAGCCTCGGGTCTGAAAGCCGGCAGCAGCGTCTCGCAGATCTGGCGGCTGGCCACCTGCTCCAGGCTCAGCGCAACCCGGCCGCTGCCCGAGCGCGAGAGGTCGAGGATATCGTTGATCAGGGCCAGCAAGTCCTTGCCCGCCTGCTGGATGATGCCGGCATATTCAGTCTGTTTGGCCGTCAGATTGCCTTCGCGGTTTTCGCGCAGTACGGCGGCCAGCACCAGCATGCTGTTCAAAGGCGTGCGCAGTTCGTGCGAGACATTCGCCAGGAATTCGGAACGGAAGGTGTTCACCCGCTCAAGTTCCGCATTGTTCTGCCGCAGGGCTTCCTGCTGCAGGCGCAGCTCCCCGGCCTGTTGCTGCGTCTTTTCCAGCAGGACTTCGGTACGGTGGCGCGACATGCTGACACCGATGCTGGCGGCAATGCTGTCGCGCGCCCGCTCCAGGAATTCGCGCTCGGTGTCGCTAAATGGCCGCAGGCAGGCCAGTTCCAGCGCCCCCACCACGCTGCCCGCATGCAGCAGGGGCAGCGCCGCCAGCGCCTTGGCGTCGCAGGAACCGAGGGCCGAAGTGATGCCCAGATAGCCAGGCGGCACCTGGCTCAGAAAGATGGCACGCCGGTCGCGCACTGCCTGGCCCAGCACGCCCTCGCCTTGCAGCAAACGGCCGGGCCGGGCCAACTGGCCATTCAGCGCGTAGCCCACGCTCAGGCTAAGCTGTCCACCGCCTTCCTGCTGAAGATAGATCGCACCGGCGCCGGCGTCCAGGCGCCGCGCCAGATAACCCAGGGCCGCCTCCGCCCCGGTCTCGGCGGAAAATTCGCCACGCATCAAATCACCCAATTCATTGAGGCCCGTCTTCAGCCAATCGCGCGCGCGTTCGTCGGCGCGATGGTGGCGCAGCACCTGGGTCATCTGGGCGAAGGCGCCATCCAGGGCCGCTTGCATGCGCCCCATGCTGTGCAAGGCAGCTACCAGCCGCCCCGCCTCGTTGCGGCCCACCGCGATGCCATCCAGCGGTGGCGGCGATGCCGGTTTCAGCGCCTGCTCCATATCTCCGCTGGCAATGGCTTCCACCGTATGCAGGCGCGCCTCGGTATCCTCGGTCATGATTTGCGCCGCATGCATAGTCTGGGCCATCGGCACCGTGACCGAACGCACCACGCGCACGCCAAAGCCCAACATCAGCAAGGCCAGCGCGCCCAGCGCCAGCGACAAATTGCGCCGCGTCGCTTCCAGCTCGCCCACTCTCCCAGCCAGCACCGTTTCCAGCGCCGCCAGCGTATTGCCGCTCAAACGCTGCTGCGCATCGAGCGCGCCGGTCAGCCGCACAAAGTACTCCCACGGTGCCGCCTCAAGACGGCTGGGGCGCACTACCGCCTGTGCCGCTTCGGCCAGCGCAGCGGCGCCATCATCCAGGCTGGCCCTGGCCACAGGGATCAAGGTCTTGGCATGTTCGGGATCAGCGTCGGCCGCATAGTCGATCAAGGTGCGGATGGCGTTCAGGTGATAGGTGGCGCGGTCGATCAGCCCATGCAGGGCCAGGCGCTCCTCTTGTCCGGCCTGATGCCGCGCCAGCGCCGCTGCGCCGCCGCCGCGCAGGCGGCTCATGGCATCGGCCAGCTGGGGCGCTTCCACCAGAGCGGCATTCATCAGAAAATAGGAGCCGGCGGCCGGGTCAAGTCGCAGGCCGAAATGGTCGATCAGCTTTTCGTGCAGTTTGAGCAGGCGCGCCACCAGCTGATTATGCGCATCGAAGCTGCCATTGGCGGACAGCGTGCGCACGCTGCGCCGTGTCAGCAAGGCCTGCCACTGGTCGCGCGCTTGCTGGAAATCGGCCAGCAAGGCCGTATCGCCAAGCGGCAGCAGCAGGGTTTCGGTGGAAAAGAAGCCCTTGTCCACCGCCTGCCGGCTTGCTGCCAGCCCGGCTTCGGCCTCGTTGAAGCCCAGGTCGGCCATGGTGGATAAACCACGGTGCTGCTGCAAGCTGCGCAGCAAAGCGAGCAGCGCCCGGGTTGGCGCGATACCGCGTGCTTCCTGGCGCGCCACCTCGATAGCCTTGTTCGACTCGTTCAGGAACAGGCCGAAAGGCAAGGCAACCAGCACCGTTCCCATTGCGGCCAGCAAGAGGAAAGTTTGCCATAACAGCAAGCGACTGAGCAGGGTTTTCATGGCGCGGCGAAAGAGACGAGCCTTTTCATTCTATGGCAGCTTCAGTCGCTTGCATACTTGAATTAACGGCTTGGCTCGCCTGCACTGTTGCCGTATTGACCAGCCCATGGACGCCGCCGCCACGCATGCGTATATTGCAGAAATCGCCTTTAGCTAAAGCCCCGCCATGCCAGCTCTCGATCCGCGCATCGACGCCTATATCGCCAAATCGGCCGAATTCGCCCAGCCTATCCTCACGCATCTGCGCGCGCTGGTGCACGCCGCCTGTCCCGAGGTGGAGGAAACCGTGAAGTGGGGCATGCCGCACTTTATGTACAAGGGCATGTTGTGCAATATGGCTGCCTTCAAGCAGCATTGCAGCTTCGGTTTCTGGAAAGCGGAGATGCTGTTGTCTCAGGCCGACACTAAAACCGAGGAGGCCATGGGCCAGTTCGGGCGCATTGCCTCGCTCAAGGATCTGCCGCCGAAAAAGACCCTTGCCAACTATATCAAGAAAGCCATGCAACTGAACGAGGATGGCGTGAAGGCGTCGGCCAAGGCCAAGCCGGCCAAGCCCGAGCTGCAAGTGCAGGACTACTTTCTCGCCGCGCTGGAAGCGCAGCCGGCCGCCCTCGCCCATTTCGATGCCCTCAGCACCAGCAAGAAGCGCGACTATGTGGAGTGGCTGGACGAGGCCAAGACCGAGGCCACGCGCTTGCGCCGCCTGGAGCAGGCGGTGGAATGGATCGCGGAAGGAAAATCGCGTAACTGGAAATACGAGAATTGCTGAAAAAAGCTGTCCGCAGCGCCAGTACATCGCCACGCGCCACGGACAGCAAAACAGGCATGGGCTGACTCAGTTTTCGACAAATTCGCCGATGGCGCGGACCACGGCCTGACGCACAGAGCCGCTGGCAATGAAGGAATACGCTGTCTGGATATCGTGGTGGAACCAGCGGTCGCCATCCAGGCAAGCCGGAATCTGGCGACGGATTTCTTCATAGGCCGCCTGCGTTCCCTGGCCCAGATCGAAACCTGGCAGCAGGCTTTCAGTCATTGTCAACGCCTGCGCCGCCAGCAGCATTTCCACACCGACGATGTAGCGCGTGTTGTCCACCACCGTGGCGGCCTTGCGCGCGCACCAGGTGGAGTTGGACACATGGTCTTCGCTATTGCCCTTGGATGGAATGCTGTCCACGCTGCCCGGCATGCACAGGGTGCGGTTTTCCATCACCAGTGAGCTGAGCGAGCATTGCACCACGGGATAGCCGGTGTTCACGCCGCGCACGCCGCTCATCAGATTGCGCGGCAAGCCCCAGGACAGGGTCGGATCGATCAGGCGCGCCACGCGGCGCTCGCAGATGCTGCCCAGGTCCGTCACCGCCATCGCCAGCAAGTCCATGGCCTGCGCCAGGTACTGGCCGTGGAAATTGCCGCCCGAGATGATCTCGAAGCCACCACCGTCCTTGCCGAAGATGAGCGGATTGTCGGTGGCGGAGTTGATCTCCTTGTCCACGATATTGTCGATATAGTCCAGCGCATCGAACACCGGGCCATAGACCTGAGGGGTGCAGCGCAGCGAATACACGTCCTGGATGCGCGCGGTGTAGGGGATGTCGGTACGGCGCAATTCATCGGGAAGCTGCACCGTGCGCGCCTCGTGCGTGGTGCGGGTCGAGCCTTTCAGCAGCTTGCGCACGATGGCGGCGGTCTTGATCTGGCCCGCATGCGGCCGGGCTTTCTGGATGCGCGGATCGAAGGCCGCCATTTCGGCACGCATCGCTTCCAGCGTCAGACCCAGCGACAGGCAAGCGTCGCTGAGCAGGGTGCGCGCATCGTGGGCTGTCAGCACGGCCACGGCCAGCGATGCGGTGCAACCGTTGATCAGGGCCGAGGCATCCTTGGCCTTGAGGTCGAACTTGACGGGACCGATATCGGCTTTGGCGATGGCTTCGGGCGCGGACATGCGGCGGCCGTCGTACATCACTTCCGCCATGTCGAAACCGGCAATGGCGGCGGCCAGATAGGACAGCGGCGCCAGGTCGCCCGATGCGCCCACCGAACCTTTCTGCGGCATGATGGGATGGATGCGCGCGTTGATGAAAGCCAGCAGGCGATCCACCACCTCCACGCGCGGAGCGGAGTAGTTGCTGGCAAAGGCATTGGCGCGCAACAGCATGGTGGCGCGGCTTACTTCCTCTGAAAACGGCTCGCCCATGCCGGCGCTATGCGCCTTGATCAGCTGCGTCTGAAACAGCTCGATATGTTCGACTTTGATACGCGTATCCTTCAGCAGGCCGACGCCGGTATTGAAGCTGTACATCATGGGCGCTTCGTCATGCATCCAGGTCGATTCGATATAGTCGCGGCTTTCCTTCAGCGCGGCGCGCGAGGAGGCGGCCAGCTCCACCCGCGCATGCGGCGCGCGGACCACGGCCAGCACCTGTTCGGCGCTCAGGTTAAAGCCGTCGATGATCACTTTTTCCATTTGTTCTTCCTGTTCTCAGTTGGCGCCGGACTCGAACCAGTCGCCAATCAGTTTGCGTTCGCCATCGGTCATCCGGGTCAGATTCGCCAGCGGCATGTCCTTGCTCTGCACCACGCGCTGATACACCTTGGCGGCATGCTGGCGCGTCAGCTCCGGCGTCTGCAGCATCAAGCCGCTCGGCGGCGATGCGAAACCGGCCTGCGTCGGCTGGGCCGAGTGGCAGGAAGCGCAGCGCTGCTGGATCACTTCCTGCACCTTGGCGATGCCGGGATGGCTGGCCGCGGCGGCCGATGCGGCGCCAGCTGCCGCAAGGGCTGTGCCGTCCGCGCCGGCGTGGACATCGGCATGGGTATCGGTGCGCGCATCGTCGCTGGCGCCAGCGGACGGCGCGGTGGCCAACACCGGCTTGCGCGGCGCGGGAGCAATCGCAATCGCCACCGCCATCAGCAGAGCCACACCCGCAATCGGATACGCCACCGACACCTTGCCCGCATGGCGCAGATTGAAGAAATGGCGGATCAGCACACCGGCAGCCATGATGGCGGCCAAAATCAGCCAGCTATGCGCATGGCCATAGGTCATCGCGTAATGGTTGCTGATCATGATGAGCAGCACCGGCAGCGTGAAGTAGTTGTTATGCACACTGCGCTGCTTGGCCTTCTTGCCATAGATCGGATCGGGCGACTTCCCCTCCTTCATCGCCTCCACCAGCTTGCGCTGGCCGGGGATGATCACGAACAGCACATTCCCCACCATCATGGTGCCGATCATCGCCCCCACATGGATATAGGCCGCGCGGCCGCTCAGCAGCTTAGTCAGCACAAAGCCCGCCGCCACAATCAGCACGAACATCACCACGCCCAGCAAACCTTCGCGCTGGCCCAGCGGCGATTTGCACAGCAGGTCGTACACCAGCCAGCCCACAGCCAGCGTGCCGAGACCCACGCCAACCGCCTGCGCCGGACTCAGATCGGCCACGCTGCGGTCGATCATCATGGCCGAGGCATTGAAGTAGTAGACGATGAAGAGCATGGCGAAGCCGCTCAGCCAGGTAGCATACGCCTCCCATTTGAACCAGTGCAGTTCGGCCGGCAGTTCGGCCGGCGCCACCAGGTATTTCTGCGGGTTGTAGAAGCCCCCGCCGTGCACGGCCCACAGCTCGCCCATCACGCCTTTTTTGGCGAGCGGGCTGCCCGCTTGCGGCGGCCGGATCGAATTGTCCAGCCAGACGAAGTAAAAGGAGGCGCCGATCCAGGCAATGCCGGTGATCAGGTGCAGCCAGCGCACCAAGAGGTTCAGCCACTCCACTCCATAGGGTCCGAATAGTGCTTCCATGTCTCTTCCATTTTGTTGTCCCATCTGCCTCTGCGGGCAATTCAGATGGCTGAGGACTGAGCCTCGAACCGGTCGTTCTTCCGTCGCCGCTACGACCGTCATGACGCGCCGTCATTTCACCGATGCTCCGGCATGGCGCCGGGGTGAGTGAAAAGATAAGGGTTGAAGGCGCGCCCCGTCCTGCATGTACTTTTATAACTGCCATATGCACGGACATATACATAGCGGGGCCATAAATATGCGAATCTCCATACGACACATATAAAAGCGCCAATGAGCGCAAGAGGAGACATGCCATGTCGCGGTTGCCGGAACATCTGGATCTGCATCTGATCCGCATTCTGTATTTGCTGTTGTGTGAAAAGAACGTCTCGCGCGTGGCGCTGAAACTGAATCAGCCGCAGCCCTCGATCTCGGCCTCGCTGCGCCGCCTGCGCGAGCTGACCGGCGATCCCCTGCTGGTGCGCGGCGGGCGCGGCATGGTGCCAACCCAGCACGGCGAAAGCCTGCTGAAGCCCGCCAAGCGCATCCTCGACGAAACCGAGAACCTGTTCATGCCGAAAACGGCCTTCGTGCCGCTAGAGGAAGCGCGCACCTTCCATATCGCCGCGCCGGACTATATGAACACCCAGTTCTTCACCGAGGTGATCGCCCGCCTGCGCCGCGAATCGCCGCGCAGCCGCATGGTGATCCATGCGCTGGGGCCGGAGTCCGACTATGTGCGCCTGTTGTCGGATGGCGAACTCGATCTGGTAGTCGCTAACTGGGACGAGCCGCCCGCCCATCTGCATATCTCCAAGCTGTTCGACGATCCCATCGTCTGCCTGATGCGCGCCAACACGGCCTATGCGCGCCGCACCAATAAGGACGGCATGACGGTCGAAGACTATCTCTCCCTGCCCCATGCGGCGCCGACCCAGATCCTGCCCGGTTACCACGGCAACATCGATGCCTTCCTCGAACAGCAGAATATGGAACGCAATGTGGTGGTCGAATCGGCCCACTTCCGCATGCTGCCGTATATGGTGGCGCAAACCGATCTGGTACTGACGGCGGGCCAGCAGTTCGCCAGCTATTACGAGAACACGCTGGGCCTCAAATCCTACAAGGTGCCGGTCAAATTCCCGCCGCTGCGCTTCTACCAGCTGTGGCACGAGCGCTCGCATCAGGCCACCGAACACAAATGGCTGCGCGCCCAGGTCGCGGCTGCGGCCAAGCTGCTGTCGAAATGATGTTGTTTTTCGCGCCGCGCCGGCATTTCGCGCGCGGCAGCTGTTCCCCCTGCTTTCCCCAATTACGCAGGGTGCGGCAGGCGGATATAGCGGCAAGCCGATAGCAGGTATTCGGCTGGCGATACAAGCAAGACTGTTATTTGCACGACATTAGATACGCTGCGGCCCTTTCCGCACAACGCCAATTTTTGACCGGCGCAGACCGGCGAGTTTTCCGGCGTCAAAAAACCATAAACAGAGACACGAGACATGAACTTCCTTGAAAATTTCTTCAAGCTGAGTGCTAACGGCACCACCGTGCGCACCGAGCTTCTGGCTGGCCTCACCACCTTCCTGACGATGGCCTACATCATCTTCGTCAACCCCTCGATCCTGGGCGATGCAGGCATGCCCAAGGACGCCGTCTTCGTCGCCACCTGCGTGGCGGCAGCGGTGGGCACCCTCATCATGGGCCTGTATGCGAATTATCCGATCGGCCTGGCGCCGAGCATGGGCCTGAATGCCTACTTCGCCTACGGCGTGGTGAAAGGCATGGGCTTCAGCTGGGAAGCGGCGCTGGGCGCGGTGTTCATCTCCGGCTGCCTGTTCCTCGTGGTCAGCCTGTTCAAGATCCGTGAGCTCATCATCAACAGCATTCCGCCCTCGCTGCGCATCGCCATCCCGGCCGGCATCGGCCTGTTCCTGGCGCTGATCTCGCTGAAGAACGCGGGCATCGTGGTGGCCAATCCTGCCACCTTCGTCACCATGGGCGACCTGCATTCCCCCGCGCCGGTGCTGGCCATTCTCGGTTTCCTCATCATCGTGGCGCTGGACCGGCTGCGCGTGCCGGGCGCTCTGCTGATCGGCATCCTGTCGGTGACGGTGCTGAGCTTTTTCTTCGGCGGCAATCACTTCAACGGCATCGTTTCCGCCCCGCCCTCGCTGGCGCCGACCGTGATGAAGCTGGACCTGATGGGCGCCATCGCCCATGGCCTGATCAATGTGGTGCTGGTCTTCTTCCTGGTTGAGCTGTTCGACGCCACTGGCACCCTGATCGGCGTGGCGCAGCGCGCCGGCCTGCTCAAGAACGGCAAGATGGACCGCATGAACCGCGCCCTGCTGGCCGACAGCGGCGCCATCGTCGTCGGTTCCGTGCTTGGCACCTCCAGCACCACCGCCTACATCGAAAGCGCGGCCGGCGTGCAGGAAGGCGGCCGCACCGGCCTGACCGCCGTCGCCATCGCCGTGCTGTTCCTGCTCTGCCTCTTCATCGCGCCGCTGGCTGGCGTGGTGCCGGCCTATGCCACCGCACCGGCCCTGTTCTTCGTGGCCTGCCTGATGCTGCGCGAACTGGCCGAGATCAACTGGCATGAAACCACCGAATGCGTGCCGGCCGTGGTCACGGCCCTGGTCATGCCTTTCACCTATTCGATTGCCAACGGCCTGGCGCTGGGCTTCATCAGCTATGCCGTGCTCAAGCTCCTGACCGGCCAGCACCGCCAGGTCAGCACCGTGATCTGGGGGATCGCCGGCGTCTTCCTGTTCAAAACCATTTACCTGCCTGGCTGATTCTGGAGAAGTACGATGTCCGAACCGATTCGTTTCTACTATCAGGGCAAGGTGCGCGAAGCCAGCGCCCTGTCGCCCACGCGCACGGTCCTGCAGCATCTGCGCGAAGACTTGCACTGCACCGGCACCAAGGAAGGCTGCGCCGAAGGCGACTGCGGCGCCTGCACCGTGGTGATCGGCACACTGAAAGACGGTGGCCTTGAGCTGAAAAGCGTCAACTCCTGCATACAGTTCCTGCCCACGCTGGACGGCAAAGCCCTGTTCACCGTGGAAGACCTGAAACAGGAGGACGGCCGCCTGCATCCGGTGCAGCAAGCCCTGGTGGAATGCCACGGATCGCAATGCGGCTTCTGCACGCCGGGCTTCGCCATGTCGCTGTGGAGCCTGTACCTGAAGCAGGAAAACGCCGCTGAACCGCCCTGCCGCAAGCAGATCGACGAAACCCTCTCCGGCAATCTATGCCGCTGCACCGGCTACCGCCCCATCATCGATGCGGCCCAGCGCATGGGCGAGCTGCCGCATGCGGCTTTCGACCACGCCGCCGTGCAGGCCGCGCTGGAGAGTCTGCAAAGAGACCGCATGTTCAGCTACACCCACGATGGCCAGACTTTCCATGCGCCGCGCACCCTGGACGAACTGGCGGCCCTGCGCGCAGCCAAGCCTGCGGCCACCATTCTCTCCGGCTCCACCGATGCGGGCCTGTGGGTGACGAAGCAGATGCGCAATCTGGGCGATGTGATCTATGTGCGCCAGGTTCCCGAGCTGCTGCGCATGCGCACTTATGGCGGCATCCTCGAAATCGGCGCCGCCGTCTCGCTGGACGACGCCTATCGCGCCATCTGCGAGCACTATCCGCAGGAATTGACGGAGCTGTGGCAGCGCTTCGCTTCCCAGCCCATCCGCAATACCGGCACGCTGGGCGGCAGCGTCGCCAACGGCTCGCCCATCGGCGACTCCGCGCCGTGGATGATCGCGCTCGGCGCGCGCATCGTGCTGCGCAGCACCGAAGGCCAGCGCACCTTGCCGCTGCAGGACTTCTACCTCGACTATATGAAGAAGGACTGGCAACCAGGCGAGTTCGTGGAAGCCGTGCGCATCCCCCTACCCCACACCGGCCTGCAATTCCGCACCTACAAACTGGCCAAGCGCTACGACCAGGATATTTCCGCCGTCTGCGCCGCTTTCGCCATGACCTTGGACAAGACCGGCATCGCGCGCAATGTACATATCGCTTTCGGCGGCATGGCCGCCACCTCGCGCCGCGCACCGCTGGCCGAAGCCGCACTGGAAGGCCAGTCCTGGAACGAGGCCGCGCTGAACGCCGCCATGGCCGCCCTGGCCCAGGATTACAGCCCGCTCAGCGATATGCGCGCCAGCGCGCGCTACCGCATGCGCACTGCGCAGAACCTGCTGCGCCGCTTCTGGCTTGAAACGCGTCCGGAGCAGCCTTTGCCCGCCGCCGAGATCAACGCTTTCGCCTACTCAGATAACTACGCACTCGCATGAACAGCAAAACCGAAGCATTCCTGAGGCCGGAATCGGTCAAGGCATGGGCCGAAGTCGGCCTCTCGCATCCGCACGAATCGGCCATCCTGCATGTCCTGGGCGAGGCCACCTATACCGACGACATTCCCGAAGCCCAGGGCACGCTGCATGCGGCACTGGGCCTGTCGGCCAAGGCGCATGCGCGCATTACCGCCCTGAACCTGGCGCCGGTGCTGGCCGCGCCGGGCGTGGTGGCAGCCTATACCTGGCGCGACATCCCCGGCACCAACGACTGCGGCCCCATCATTCACGACGATCCCATCCTGGCCGAGGAAAAGGTCGAATACGTGGGCCAACCCATTTTCATTGTGGTGGCGGACTCGCACGACAATGCCCGCCGCGCCGCGCGCAAGGCCGAGGTGCAGTACGAGGAATTGCCCGCCATCCTGACGCCGGAAGCCGCGCGCGATGCGCAATCCTTCGTCGTGCCGCCCATGCGCCTGGCACGCGGCAATGCGCAGCAGGCGCTGGAAGCCTCGCCGCATCGCGTGAAAGGCAAGCTGCATGTGGGCGGCCAGGAACAGTTCTACCTTGAAGGCCAGATTTCCTACGCCATCCCCAAGGAAGGCGACGGCATGCTGGTGCTGTGCTCCACCCAGCACCCGACCGAAATGCAGCATGTGGTGGCGCACGCCCTGCACCGCCCTTCGCACGCTATCGTGGTCGAATGCCGGCGCATGGGCGGCGGCTTTGGCGGCAAGGAATCGCAATCGGCGCTGTGGGCCGCCTGCGCCGCCATCAGCGCGGCCAAGCTGAAACGGCCCGTCAAACTGCGCGCCGACCGCGACGACGATATGATGGTGACGGGCAAACGCCACTGCTTCTACTACGAATACGAGATCGGCCACGATGCGGACGGCCGCATCACCGCCGCCAAGGTCGAGATGGTGTCGCGCGCCGGCTTCTCGGCCGACCTGTCGGCGCCGGTCGCCACGCGCGCCATCTGCCACTTCGACAATACTTACTACCTGAGCGACGTCGATATCCGCGCCATGGCGGGCAAGACCAACACCCAGTCGAATACCGCCTTCCGCGGCTTCGGCGGCCCGCAAGGCGCAATCGCCATCGAATACATCGTGGACGAAATCGCGCGCAACTTGGGCAAGGACGCGCTGGATATTCGCAAGATCAACTTCTACGGCCGCAACGACGAGGAAGGCCGCAATGTCACGCAATACGGCCAGAAGGTGGTCGATAACGTCATCCACGAGTTGGTGGCACAGCTGGAGCACGACAGCGCCTACCGCGCCCGCCGCGCCGCCATCGACGAATTCAATGCGCGCAGCGCGGTACTGAAGAAAGGCCTGGCGCTGACGCCGGTGAAGTTCGGCATCGCCTTCAACGTGACCCACTTCAACCAGGCCGGCGCGCTGGTCCACATCTATACGGACGGTTCCGTGCTGGTCAACCACGGCGGCACGGAAATGGGCCAGGGCATCAACACCAAGGTTTGCCAGGTGGTGGCGCATGAACTGGGCATTCCGCTGCGCCGCGTGCGCATCAGCGCCACCGATACCAGCAAGGTCGCCAATACTTCGGCCACCGCCGCTTCCACCGGCGCGGACCTGAACGGCAAGGCGGCACAGGACGCGGCCCACACCCTGCGCCAGCGCCTCGCCACCTTCGCCTCCGCGCAATTCGGCTGCGAGCTGGCCAAGGTGCAGTTCGCCGATGGCGTGGTGTATGGTGGGGCGGGAGCGGCTATGTCCTTCGCCGATCTGGTGCAGAAGGCATACCTGGCGCGCATTCAGCTCTGGTCGGACGGCTTCTACGCCACGCCGGGCCTGAGCTGGGATCCGAAAACCATGAGTGGCAATCCCTTCGGCTATTTCGCCTACGGCGCGTCGGTGTCGGAAGTGATCGTCGATACGCTGACGGGGGAATGGAAGCTGCTGGAAGCGAATGCGCTTTACGATGCGGGCAATTCGCTGAATCCAGCCATCGATATCGGCCAGGTGGAAGGCGCCTTCATCCAGGGCATGGGATGGCTGACGACGGAGGAGCTGTGGTGGAATGCAAGCGGCAAGCTGATGACGCATGCGCCATCGACCTACAAGATTCCGGCGATATCGGACTGCCCGCGCAATCTGGACGTGAAGCTGTTCAAGAACCGCAACAGCTTCGACAGCATCCACCGCTCCAAGGCGGTGGGCGAGCCGCCGCTGCTGCTGCCCTTCTCGGTGTTTCTGGCAATCCGCGACGCGGTATCGGCGGTGGGCAAGCACCGCCACAATCCGCCGCTGCGCGCCCCGGCCACCTGCGAAGCCATCCTCGACGCCATCGATGCGGTACGCTAAAACCGGGGACAGACCCCATTTTCCATGGAAAATGGGGTCTGTCCCCGATCTTATTCGAACTGTTTTTTGAACTGTTCGAACTGCGCGGCGAGGTCGGCGAAGTCGGCGCGCAGTTGCTGGACTTCCTGCTCCAGCTGGGCCACGCGGTCGTTGCGCGAGCCGCTGCTGACGCTTGCGGCATAACCGGCTGCGGTTTCCTCGCGCGCCAGCACTTCTTCGCCGCCCAGCAGCTGGCCGTAGCGCGGCTCCTTGGTGCCGGGAGCCAGCGCCAGCTTGGCCACCAGCGGCGGGTATTTGTCGATCAGGAATTGCAGCGCGGTTTCCACCTCGGCCACACTCTTGAAGTCGTGCATGCGGCCGCTGCGCGTGCGGATTTCACCCGCCGTCTGCAGGCCGCGCAGCATCAGCATCGTCAGGACGGCGACCTTGTCCTGCTCCAGCGACCATTTGATACGCATGCGGTGCTCGTACTTGCTGACGCGGGCGCCGGCCTGGCTGATCTGGTTCACCAGGCGGCGTTCGATCAGGCGCTGCAGCACGTCAGACACGGTGTCTTCCGACAGCTGCATCACCGGATCGCGGCTGGAAAGCTGGTTGCAGCCATTGGTGATGGCGTTCAGCGACATCGGGTAGTTATCCGGCGTCAGCGCTTCCTTTTCGGCCAGCACCGCCAGCACGCGGATTTCAAACGGGTCCAGGGTATCGGCGTTGTCCGCCGCGGCATCCATGCTCATGCTTTTCCTTTATTCGACAAGCTTGTTCAATTGCGCCGGGTCGAAATTCTCGCACTCGGCAATCTTGGGGCAATCCAGCCCCGCCGCTTTCAACACCGCCATGATGCGCTCGATCTGCTGTTCCTGGGCATCGGCATGGCTGATCAGGCCGAGCAAGGCCTTGGACAAGGGATCGTCCCCGTTCGGCGTCACGCCATAAGCGGAAAACAGGCGCGAGGTCGCGGAGCCATAACCCTGCTGGTCCTTCTGCACGATATGGGCCGGGTTGCCGACCGCTGTCGCGCCCGCAGGCACGGCCTTCAGCAGCACGGCATTGGAGCCGACCTTGGCATACTCGCCCACGGTAAAGCCGCCCAGCACTTTCGCGCCCGCGCCGATGATGACGCCGCGCTCCAGCGTGGGATGGCGCTTGGCCCCCGCGTGCAGCGAGGTCCCGCCCAGGGTCACGCCCTGGTAGATGGTGCAATCGTCCCCCACCTCGGCCGTTTCGCCGATCACCACGCCGAAGCCGTGATCGATGAAGACGCGGTTGCCGATCTTCGCGCCGGGATGGATCTCGATGCCGGTGACGATGCGCGCCAGGTAGGAAATGAAGCGGCCCAGCCATTTCAGACCATGGGTCCAACACCAGCGCGCCGCGCGGTGCGCGGCGATGGCTTGCAGGCCGGGATAACAGGTCAGCACCTCCCAGCCGTTGCGGGCTGCGGGATCGCGTTCGATGATGCTGCTGATGTCCTGGCGTAATTGGCGAAACATGAAAGGGAAACAGAAAATGCGCGGTGAATGCGGATACGCCCATGGTAGCGCATCCGCCGGGGGAATGCTGGAGGGGAAACGCGGCTCTGCGCTTAGCCTTCTTTGGCGATGCGCTGGCGGCGCGCTTCGTACAGGCAGACGCCGGAAGCGACCGACACGTTCAGGCTTTCCACCGAGCCGAACATCGGGATGCTGACCAGCATATCGCAAGTTTCGCGCGTCAGGCGGCGCATGCCTTCGCCTTCGGAACCCATCACCAGCGCGGTCGGGCCGGTGAAGTCGGCTTCGTACAGGCCTTTCTCGCCATCGTCGGAGGTGCCGATCAGCCAGATGTCGCGCTCTTTCAGCTCGCGCAGGGTGCGCGCCAGATTGGTGACGGTGATGTAAGGCACGGTCTCGGCGGCGCCGCTGGCGACCTTGGCGGCGGTGGCGTTCAGGCCCACGGCACGGTCCTTCGGCACGATCACGGCATGCGCGCCGACGCCATCGGCCACACGCAGGCAGGCGCCCAGATTGTGCGGATCGGTGATGCCGTCCAGGACCAGCAGCAGCGGCGGGCCATCGATGGCGTCCAGCAGCTCATCCAGATTGCGCGCCAGCGCCAGCTGGGAGGCGAAGGCGATCACGCCCTGGTGGCGGCGGGTGCCGACGATCTTGTCGAGACGGGCCGAATCGACCGGCATCACGCGCACGCCGAGGCCTTTGGCGGTGCCGATCAGATCCTGCATGCGGCGGTCGCTGCGGCCGGCGTCGACGAAAATCTCTTCCACCGAAGAAGCTTCGTGGCGCAGGCGGGAGGTCACGGCGTGGAAGCCGAAAATCATTTTGTTCTTGGACATTTACTTCTCTTTTACTAAAGGGAATGGCCCGAGGCGTTCACCGCGGGCCATCAAATCAATACAACTATCTCTCAGCGATCAGCGCTTTTTCTTTTTCGCTGCGGCCTTGCGCGAGGTTGTGATCTTGGCGCGCTTGGCCGGTTTCGGCGCGGCCTTGGCGCCCGGCTTGCTCTTGCTCGCCGGCGCGCTGGCAGCACCGGCACCGCCACCCGCACCAGCGCTGGCCTTGGACGGATAGCGCGGCGTGATGCTTGGGCCGGGTTTCACATTGGTGCGCGAAGCGGGCTTGCGCGAACGGCCTGCCGGTGCCTCCTCGGCATCGTCGAAATCGTCGTAAGCGGCTTTGCCACGGCCTTTCTTCGGCGCCGGAATGCCAACCATTTCGCTGTCGGCCAGGCGCAGGTCGATCTTGCGCGATTCCAGGTCCACGCGCACCACCTGCACATTGACGCGATCGGTCAGCTGATAGCGCTTGCCGGTGCGTTCGCCGCGCAGCTCATGGCGCGCATCGTCGTACTGGAAGAAGTCGGCGCCCAGGTCGGTGACGTGCACCAGGCCTTCGACGAACAGCTGGTCCAGCTGGACGAAGATGCCGAAGGTGGTCACGCCGGTGATGATGCCGCTGAACTCTTCGCCCAGCTTGTCCTGCATGAAGTAGCACTTCAACCAGGCTTCCACGTCGCGCGACGCTTCGTCGGCACGGCGCTCGTTGGCCGAGCAGTGAATGCCCAGCGCATCCCAGATGGTCGGATCGGCTTTTTTCTGCTTGCCTTCCTGCTTGTCCTTCAACTGCTGCTTGCGCGTCGCGTTGGAGACATTGGTGTTCAGCACACTGGTGTCGCCCACTTTCGGCTCGTACTTCTTGCCGGCCAGGATAGCCTTGATGGCGCGGTGCGTCAGCAGGTCGGGATAGCGGCGGATCGGGCTGGTGAAGTGGGCATACGCCTCATACGCCAGGCCGAAGTGGCCGATATTGTCCGGGCTGTAGACCGCCTGTTGCATGGAGCGCAGCAGCATGGTTTGCAGCAGGGACGCGTCGGGACGCTCCTTGACCTTCTTCATCAGCTCCGCGTAATCGGCAGCCGCCGGCGTATCGCCGCCGCCCAGATGCAGGCCGACCTGTTTCAGGAAGCTGCGCACCTGCGTCAGTTTTTCCTTGGTCGGGCCGGCGTGGATGCGGTAGGTGCCGGGATGCTTATGGCGCAGCAGCAGGTCGGCCGCGCACACGTTGGCGGCCAGCATGCACTCTTCGATCAGCTTGTGCGCATCGTTGCGGGTGCGCGGAATGATCTTCTCGATCTTGCCGGCCGGGTTGCAGACGATATAGGTTTCGGTGGTTTCGAAGTCGATCGCACCGCGCTCCAGGCGGGCCTTGAGCAGGGCGTGGTAGACGTCGTACAGGTTCTGCAGGTGCGGCACGATGGCCGGGCGGCGCGCCGCTTCCGGGCCCTTGGTATTGCCAAGAATGGCCGCCACTTCGGTATAGGTCAGGCGCGCGGCCGAGTGGATCACGGCCGGATAGAACTGATAGGCCTTGATGTCGCCGGCGGCGGTGATCACCGCGTCGCACACCAGGGTCAGACGGTCCACCGCCGGATTCAGCGAGCACAGGCCGTTGGACAGCTTTTCCGGCAGCATGGGGATCACGCGGCGCGGGAAGTAGACCGAGGTGCTGCGCTCCAGCGCATCGCCGTCGAGCGAATCGTTCGGCTTCACATAGTGGCTGACGTCGGCGATCGCCACGATCAGGCGGAAGGCATTGCTGCGGCCGATCTTGACCGGTTCGCAGTACACGGCATCGTCGAAGTCGCGCGCGTCTTCGCCATCGATGGTCACCAGCGGCACATCGCGCAGGTCGACGCGCTCGCCCCAGTCGGCTTCATGCACGACGTCGGGCAGCTTGGCGGCCTGCTTCAGCGCGGCCGGCGAGAAGATATGCGGCACGCCGAATTTGCGCACGGCGATTTCGATCTCCATGCCGGGATCGTCCATATCGCCCAGCACTTCCACGATCTTGCCGACCGGCTGCTTGAAGCGGCCGGGCTGCTCGGTCAGCTCCAGGCTGACGATCTGGCCCGACTTGGCCTTGCCGGGCGAACCCTCAAGCAAGATGTCCTGGCCGATGCGCTTGTCTTCGGGTGCGACGATCCAGACGCCATTGTCTTTCAACAGGCGGCCGATGATATGGGTATTGCCGCGCTGGACCACTTCGACAATGGTGCCTTCTGCGCGGCCGCGGCGGTCATGGCCGGTGATGCGCGCCATGACGCGGTCGCCATGCAGGACTTTCTGCATTTCGCGCTCGGACAGGAACAGGTCTTCGCCCGGCTCGTCCGGGATCACGAAGCCGAAGCCGTCGCGGTGGCTGCTGACGCGGCCGGAAATGAATTCGGAATGGTCGGCTAATACATAGAAGCCGGATGCGTCGGACCGAATCTGGCCGTCGCGCTCCATGGCGTTCAGCCGGCGCGTTAATACAGCCTGGGAATCGGGTTTCACTTTCAGCGACAGCGCAAGAGTACGCAGGTCGAGGGGCGCTTTGGCGCTGCGGAAAATGCCGAGAATATCCTCGCGGCTGGGAATGGTGTGGGTAGACTGGTTCAAAAGTATTTCTATGGTTTTTTTATTGATGAAGAAAGCCGCATACTGCCCCCACCCGCCGCTAGACGAGGTAGTAGGCGTAGTGTACCGGAGCGCAAGCTATTTGCCTAATATGTGCGCATCGCGCGCGGGCTGCGGCGCTCTGAAAAAAAGTTTTGGCAAACACTTTGACATCCAGGAAGTTTCCTCTATAATTCTGGCTCTCGCAGCGATGCGGGGTTGCAGTAAAGAGTGGATGTGCAGTGTGGAATGAAAGTTCATCTGGCGCAAAACTCCCTAAGGCAATATAATAGCAGAAGTTGTTAAGCAGTATCAGTGCCCACGTGGCGGAATTGGTAGACGCGCATGGTTCAGGTCCATGTGCCGCAAGGTGTGGGGGTTCGAGTCCCTCCGTGGGCACCACTCTACCGAATACGCAAAAAACGCCGCAAACTTTCGAGTTTGCGGCGTTTTTTCTTTTGCGTCGCCATTTTTGACATGGGCTGCGACAGCTTGCCCGTTTCGCCCCTGGCGGCACGGCAGCGCATGCTTCTTGCGTCCCCAGGCTTACCTCTACCCGGGAGCCTGTCATGAAAATCCTGTCCACCTCCACCCTATTGGCGGCGCTGTGCGGCGCGGCCACCTGTTCCGCCGCGCCCCACTTCAATCTGACTTTCCTGCCCGGCACGTCCATGCAGGCGCAGCAAGGCTTTATCGATGCCGCCGCGCGCTGGTCGTCCCTGCTGCGCGACGATGTGAGCATCAATCTGACGCTGGGCTTCAATCCGCTCGATCCCGGCATTCTGGGTCAAGCCAGGTCGGCCGAAGATTTTTACAACTACCACGATTACCGCGCCGCCATGCTCAGCGATATCAGCTCGGCCAGCGACCGGCTCGCCGTCAACCATTTACCGCTCAACGGCTTTGGCCTGCTGATCAACCGCACCGCCAACAATCCCCATGGCTACGGCAGCGCCACGCCCTATGTCGACAATAACGGCAGCGACAATAACCGCACCCTGTTCCTGACGCAGGCCCAGGCCAAGGCGCTCAAGCTGCCGGTGGCGCCGCAAACGGTGACGGGATGCATCGGCGCCTGCGACGGCTTCATCCAGTTCAGCAGCAATTTCAAATTCGACTTCAATCCCCGCAACGGCATCGATGCCGACGCTTTCGACTTTGTCGGCGTCGCCTCGCATGAGATCGGGCATACGCTGGGCTTCATCAGCGGCGTCGACATCCTCGACAACAACGCGCCGCCGCACAACGGCCCGTTCGACGACAACGAATTCACCTATGTCAGCGGGCTGGACATGTTCCGCTACTCCAGCCAGAGCCACGCCGCCGGCGTAATCGACTGGACGGCCGACGCGCGCGAGAAATACTTTTCGCTCGACGGCGGCGCCACGCAAGGCCCGCTGTTCTCCACCGGCGCCAATTTCGGCGACGGCCGCCAGGCCAGCCACTGGAAGGACAACCTGTATATCGGCCTGATGGACCCGACCGCCGGACGCGGCGAACTGCTGCGCATCAGCGACAACGACCGGCTGGCGATGGATGTGAACGGTTGGGACTTGCTCAATCCCGTACCCGAGCCCTCGCAAATCCTGCTGATCTGCGCCGGTTTGCCCATTCTTGCGGCAGCCCGCAATAAAAAACGAAAAATCTTTCGCAAAAGCACAAATTGCCATTGACGGAAGCCGGTTCGACCTTTAAGATGCGTGCCTTCTGTTGCTGAACAACGCAACGAAGTTAAAGAAAACAAGGCCCACGTGGCGGAATTGGTAGACGCGCATGGTTCAGGTCCATGTGCCGCAAGGTGTGGGGGTTCGAGTCCCTCCGTGGGCACCAAGTCTTGTTTTCGATAACGATTGAGCAGTACCAGTGCCCACGTGGCGGAATTGGTAGACGCGCATGGTTCAGGTCCATGTGCCGCAAGGTGTGGGGGTTCGAGTCCCTCCGTGGGCACCACTCTACCGGATACGCTAAAAACGCCGCAAGCCTTCAAAAGCTTGCGGCGTTTTTTCTTTTGCCCTCCCCCTTTGATCTCCCTCAACAAATGTCCGCCCTGGTGCCAGGCACCGAGGTCGGACATTCTTTGATCTAAATCAGCAAATGTCCCACCCTGGTGCCTGGCACCAGGGCGGACATTTGTTGAGGGAGATCAAAGGGGGAGGGCAATAGAAAAAACGCCGCAAGCTTTTGAAGGCTTGCGGCGTTTTTTCTATTGCCCTCCCCCTTTGATCTCCCTCAACAAATGTCCGCCCTGGTGCCAGGCACCGAGGTCGGACATTCTTTGATCTAAATCAGCAACTGTCCCACCCTGGTGCCTGGCACCAGGGTGGGACATTGTTTGATTTGGCGCAAAGGCTTAGGCGGACAGGGCGGCTTGGACGGCGTCGGCCAGGGTTTGGGTGGGACGGCCGATCAGTTGGCTCAGGCTGCGGCTACGGTCGTCGAGGCCGCCTTGCGCAGCGCCGCTGTCGGAGTCGGCGATCAGCGCGGCCAGGCCTTCGGGCAAGCCCCAGCCCAGTAAGGCGGCTTTGTACTCGGCTTCCGGCAGATTCTGGTACGCGACGGGCTGGCCGGATTGGCGGGCGATTTCGGCAGCCAGTTCAGCCATTGTGAAGGGGTTGTCGCCGCCCAGTTCATACAGGGCTTGCGGCGCCTCCGCAGCGGTAAGGACGGCAGCGGCGGCGGCGGCATAGTCGGCGCGGGCGGCGGCGGCAATGCGGCCTTCGCCGGCGCTGCCGAGCACGACGCCGTGGGCGGGGCCGCCGACGATGCTGTTGTGGTAGTTCTCGAAGTACCAGCCGTTGCGCAGGATTGTGTAGTGGAGGCCGCTGGCGCGGATCAGCTCTTCAGTCGCCTTGTGCTCGCCGGCCAGGCCCAGCGGCGAGGTGTCGGCATGCAGCACGCTGGTGTAGGCCAGCAGCTTGGGCTGGGCGCGCTTGGCGGCCTCGACGGCGTTGCGGTGCTGCGGCAGGCGTTGGCCCACTTCGCTGGACGAGATCAGCAGAATCTTCTCGGCGCCTTGGAAGGCGGCGTCGAGCGAGGCGGGATCGTTGTAGTCGGCCTGGCGCAGCTGCACGCCCTGGGCGCTGAGCGCGCCGGCCTTGGCCGGGTCGCGCACCACGGCCGCGATGCTGCTGGCGGGCAGTTGCTTGAGCAGGCTGGAGATCACGAGTTGGCCGAGCTGGCCGCTGGCGCCGGTAATGACGATCATGGCAAATCCTTTCGTTGTCAGAGAATGCGGTGAGGCGTCACCGCGATGAACGTATAATAGCGACGGCACTAACGAATTGTAAGTACGTACTTTTTGGTAAGCACCCATGAAAACCAGCAAATCCCTGCGCGCCGCCCTGGCGGCGCAAACCGAGGCGCGGCGCGGCAAGCTGCTGGCCGCCGACTGTCCCTCGCGCGCCGTCCTCAGCCACGTGACCAGCCGCTGGGGCGTGCTGGTGTTGGTCGTGTTGCTGGGCGGCACGCACCGCTTCAGCCAGCTGCGCCGCGAAGTCGGCGGGGTCAGCGAGAAGATGCTGGCCCAGACCCTGGACGGCCTGGTGGGCGACGGCTTTGTCGCGCGCCATGCGCTGCCGGTGATTCCGCCCCACGTCGAATACAGCCTGACGCCGATGGGCGGGGAAGTGGCGGCGCGCCTGGAAGTGCTGGTCGATTGGATCGAGGATAATTTCCCGCGCATCGCTGCCGCCCGCGCCGAACGGGAAGCGCAGGAGCAGGCGGCTGGCAAGGCCGAAGCCGGGGCGCGCAAGGCTGCCTGAAGCAAAAAAACCGCGCCCGCGTTGCCGGCGTTGGAAATGTTTTGTTGCCGCATCAGATGTTGTACTACACTGGCTCTCACCCGGCGCCCTTGGGAAGGACTCATGAACCAGTCACATCCACCAGTGAAGCGGCAAACCATCCTGATCGTCAGCGGTTCGGAGAACGGACTGGTGGCGCTGGAACTGGCTTTGGCCGAACACGGGCTGGGCCTGGCCTATGTCAACCGCGGCGACGCCGCGCTGTTGCTGGCCGAGGAAGGCCATGTGGCCCTGGTGCTGCTCGATGCGGCCCTGGCCGGCAGCGCCAGCCTGGAGCTGTGCGAGCGCCTGGCGCGGCGCAATGGCTTGCCGGTGCTGATCATGTCGTCGGCGCCCAGCGAGGATGAGCGCGAACGGGCGCGCCAGGCCGGCGCGGCCGGTTATGTGCGCCTGCCTTTCGCCACCGCCGACGCCGTCAACAATATCCTGGTCGAACTGGGCGCGCGCGGCCTCTGGTCCGATGGCGCGCCGGCCAGCCTCGACCCGGCCCATCTGGAAATCAATTACCACACCCTGCTCGCCGGTTCGCCCGACAGCATCCTGCTGCTCAACGTGGCCGACCGCAAGCCGATCGACGCCAACGCCCAGGCCGAAACCCTGTTCGGGCGCAGCGTGGCAGAGCTGCGCCACAAGGAGCTGGCCCAGCTCTGCCCGCCCCTGCAACAGGATGGCCGCCTCTCGGCCGACGTGGTGGACGATCTCATCGAGCGCGTGCTGGGCGGCGAGATCCGCGTCTTTCCGCTCTCCTTCCAGCACGCCAACGGCCGCCTGATCGATTGCGAAATCCGCCTGGTGCCGCTGGAAAAGGACAAGCACCACCTGCTGCACCTGCGCCTGCTCGACGTGACCGGCCAGCGCCTGGCCGAGGCCCTGCGCGCCGGTCAGAACAAGCTGCTGGAAATGATCGCGCGCGGCGCGCCCCTGCACGCCACCTTGGACCGCCTGGTGAAGCTGGTGGAAACCCAGTCGCCCGAGCTGCTGTGCTCGGTGCTGCTGCTGGACGAGGACGGCAAGCGCATGCGCGCCGGCTCCGCGCCCAGCCTGCCCGGCGCGTATATGGCGGCGATCGACGGCATGGAGATCGGTCCCATGGTCGGCTCCTGCGGCACCGCCATGTACCGGCGTGAAGCGGTGATCGTGTCCGACATCATGCACGACCCGCTGTGGGAGCCGTATCGCGGCCTGGCCGGCGCCTATGGCTTGCGCGCCTGCTGGTCCATGCCCATCATGCTCAATGAAGGCACGGTGCTGGGCAGCTTCGCCATGTATTACCGCGAAGTGCGCCACCCGAGCACGGAAGACCAGCGCCTGATCAGCGTCGCCACCCACCTGGCCGGCATCGCCATCGAGCGCACGCGGCGCGAGGCCGAGCTGCAGCAGCACCGCAGGCATCTGGAGGAACTGGTGGCCGACCGCACCGCCGCCCTGCGCCGCGCCAAGGAGCAGGCCGAGCAGGCCAACGCCGAGCTGGCGCGCGCGCTCGAACACCTGAGCATGACGCAGGAAGAGCTGGTGCGGCGCGACAAGCTGGCCGCCCTGGGCGCCATCGTGGCCGGCGTCGCGCACGAGCTGAATACCCCCATCGGCAACAGCCTGATGGTGGCCACCACCATGAGCGAGCGCACCAACAGCCTGCACGCGGAGGTCAGCGCCGGCCTGCGCCGCTCGGCGCTGGAACAGTATCTGCAGCAGGCCGGCGAAGCCAATGAGCTGCTGGTGCGCAATCTGACGCGCACGGCCAGGCTGGTGGCCAGCTTCAAGCAGATCGCGGTCGACACCGCCAGCTCGCAGCGGCGCCGCTTCACTCTCGACAAATTCGTGGCCGAACTGGTGCTGCCGCTGGCGGCCACGCTCAAGCATCCGGGCTTGCGCGTGGTGCAGGAAGTCGCGCCCCACCTGGAAATGGACAGCTATCCGGGCCCGCTCGGGCAGGCGCTCTCCAGCCTGTTCGAAAACAGCGTGCTGCACGGCTTCGGCGAGCGCCCCGGCGGCACCATCACCATCGCCGGCCATGCCGTCGGCCAGGACGAGGTGGAACTGAGCCTGGCCGACGACGGCGCCGGCATCGCACCCGAGCACCAGGACCGCGTCTTCGATCCCTTCTTCACCACCAAGCTGGGCGCGGGCGGTTCCGGCCTCGGCCTGCACGTCACGCACAATATCGTCACCGGCGTGCTGGGCGGGCGCATCGAGCTGCACAGCGCGCCCGGCGCCGGCACCCGCTTCACCCTGCATCTGCCGCTGGTGGCGCCGCGATGAAACAGGCGAGCTGGCCACCCGCCGAAACCGCCGCGGACGCCACGCTGAACCATCTATTGAGCGAATTCCACAATCCGGCCATGGAACAGGCCTTTCTGCGCCACCACCTGCGCCTGAGCCAGCGCCAGCTGCGCATGACCTTCTATTTCTGCGCCGTCTTCTTCCTGGCCTTCGTGCTGTCCGACGTGGCCTGGCTTGGCTACAGCGGCCTGACGCTGATGCTGTTCTGCGCCCGCATCGGCGTTGTCACCTGCGCCCTGTTCGGCCTGCTCGCCATCCGCCTGCGGCCCAATTCCGTGGCGCTGACGCGCACCGTCGCCACCCTGGTCGAGCTGGCCGGCACCGCCGTCTTCCTGCTGATCGTCGCCTTCCGGCCCTCGGAATTCGCGGGCCACGCCATTTCCATGACCATCGTCATCATGGTGCTGTATGTGTATGTGCCGAACCGCCTGCTGCACGCCGCCGCGATCGCCCTGCCCGCCACCCTGGTCTTCGTGCTGATGGCGCGCCACCGGCAGGAAATCCAGGCGCTCGGCCTGCTCACCATGGGCCTGCTCCTGCTGCTGGCCAACCTGCTCGGCTACGTGACGGCGCGCCGCTACCAGCTGCTGTGGCGCGAGGAATTCCGCACCCAGACCGAACTCAAGATCCAGTCGCTGCGCGATCCCCTGACCGGCTGCTTCAACCGCCGCCACCTGCACGAGCAGCTGATGGAGAACGAAATCATGCGCGCCCAGCGCTACCGCCTGAGCCTGGCCGTCATCATGTGCGACCTCGACCATTTCAAGCGCGTCAACGACGAATATGGCCATGCCGCGGGCGACGCCGTGCTGCAATCGTTTTCGCGCCTGCTGCTGGCCATGACGCGCGAAAATATCGACAGCGTGGTGCGCTACGGCGGCGAGGAATTCCTGCTGATCCTGCCCGAAACCGGGCTGGACGGCGCCACCCTGCTGGCCGAGCGCCTGCGCCGCCGCTTCGAGGAAAGCACGGTACGCTTTGAAGGCCATAATCTGCAGGCCACTGCCAGCTTCGGCGTGGTGACGGCCGACTTTGCCGACGGCGCCCAGGCGCTGCGGCCGGAAGAAAGCAGCCAGTACAGCCTGATCGCCAAGGCCGACGAATTGCTGTACGCTGCGAAGAATGGCGGCCGCAACCAAGTGCGGGCGCAAGCCCTGTCCTGAATTTCCGAACCGACTTGCAAAATGATTATGCTGAACCAGACTTCCCGCTTCCTGCTGCTGGCCGTGGCCGGCCTCACCCTGAGCACCAGCCTGAGCGCCGGGCCGGCGCCCTGGTATATCTGGCGCAGCAAGATCGATGGCGCCCGCGTCTGCCATCAAACCCCGCTCGGGCCGGGCTGGGAACAGGAAAGCGGGCCGTACAAAGATAGTCATTGCGAAAAGTTGGTACGTGCTCAATAATGGGCCAACAACAAGAAGCAAACGCCTTTTCACTCACCGAGGAGTTCGTATGTTTCAAAATCCCGAGCAATTCGCCTCCGCCACCAAGACCCTGTTCGAGTTTCAGCTCGACACCTTCAACAGCCTGACCAGCAAGGCCGTACAGGCGCTGGAACAGGTCGCGGCCCTGAACCTGGCCACCGCCCGCTCGAATGTGGAAAACACCCTGGCCACCGGCCGCGAGCTGAGCGAAGCCAAAGATCCGAAAGCCGTGCTGGCCGTGGCGGCCTCCAAAGTCCAGCCGGGCGTGGCCGATGCTGCCGCCTATAACCAGCAGCTGAGCCAGATCATCGCCGACATCCAGGCCGAGTTCGCGCGCGCCGCCGAAGCCCATATGGCCGAAGCCAAGTCCAGCTTGAGCGCCCTGATCTACGACGTCACCAAGAATGTGCGACCGGGTTCGGAAAACGCGGTGCAGATCGTCAAGCAAGCCATCGACAATGCCTTCAGGGGCTATGAGCAGGTGACCACGGCCACGCGTGAAGCCGTCAGCACCTTCGAGGAACAGCTGGCGCGCGCTTCCGCCAGCGTGGCCGAGCACTCGCAGACCCGCCACTGATCCCCCCGAGAGGCCGTTGCAAAACGGGCGCGGCGTTGTTGCAGCTCCTAGCCGTGCTAGGCGCACTGTCTTCGTCGCTGCGCCTAGCCGCACTCATTTTGAAACGGCCTCTTAGCACCCGTCCCGCGCCTGCACAAATGCTGTGCAAGTGCGGGCGGACGCGATATACTGTATAAATACACAGTTAGGCAAGCGCGTCCGTACACATGATCCGAGTTCTGGAAAACGAATTTTATTACCTGGATAACTTCCACCAGGTGCTGCAGTGGATCGCCGAACGCTATAGCGACTTGCTGACCGACGAGGAAAGCGCCTTCCTGTCCCGCTTCCCCACCCTGCCCCAGGCATCGCGCGCCCTGTTCGTGCGCATGGTCATGCGCAAGGGCGAGCTGTTCCGCGCCTCCAAGCTGGTGTACGGCGAAATCGGCTGTACCCTGGAAGCTTGCCGCCCGCTGTGCGAGCTGGGCTGGGTGGAGGCCGATCCCGAACTGTCCCTGGACGAATTGTTCGAGCTGCTGCAAAAACCCGAAATCGGCCGGATTTTCCAGCTCGCGCCGCACGAGCGCCAGGCGCGCAAGGCCGAACAGCTGGAGGCCTTGCGCGAACGGCATGCGGGCCGCCACCGCTTCTCGGCCTGGGATGGGCATGCCGGCGACCAGGTCTACCGCATCGTCGCCAAGCCCCTGTGCGACCGCCTGCGCCTTATCTTCTTCGGCAATTTCCACCAGGGCTGGTCGGAGTTCGTGCTGTCCGACCTGGGCGTCTACCGCTACGAGAAAGTGGAGTTCGCACCGGCCGCGCGCGGCTTCCGCAGCCGGCGCGACATCGACGCCTACCTGGCCCTGCACCAGTGCCGCGAGCGCTTCCTGGACGGCGAACCGCCGCTGGAAGTGGCGGCCAGCCTGGCGCCGCTGGAGTCGGACAATGAATGGCTGCACAGCCGCCGCCACAAGCTGCTGTTCCAGATGGGCCAGCAGCTGGAGAAACTGCGCGACTGGCCCGGCGCCCTGAGCGTATACCGCGCCACGCCCTACCCCGGCGCGCGCGCCCGCGCCATCCGCGTGCTGGAAAAGGACGGCCAATTCGGCGCCGCGTATGCGCTCTTGCAGCAGGCCGAGGCCACGCCGGAAAGCGAGGCGGAACGCCAATCCCTGCTGCGCATGGGACCGCGCCTGCGGCGCCAGCTCGGGCATGCGCGCAGCGCAGCGCCCAAGCCGGCGCCGCCGCTGCGCCTGGACTTGAACCTGCCGCCGCCGCAGGAAGACGGCTGGCATGTGGAAGGCGTGGTGCGCGACCATTTGTGGCGCCAGGAAGCCCCGGTCTACTATGTGGAAAACACCCTGATCAATTCGCTGTTTGGGCTGCTGTTCTGGGACGCCATCTTCTGCGCCGTGCCGGGCGCCTTCTTCCATCCCTTCCATCGCGGCCCGGCCGACCTGCACAGCGCCGACTTCCAGCAACGCCGCGCCGCCCAGTTTGCGGCCTGCTTCGCGCGCCTGGACGACGGCAGCTACCGCGAGGCGATCCGCGCCCGCCTAGCCGAGAAACAGGGCATCCAGTCGCCCTTCGTCTACTGGGAAATCCTCGACCAGGAATTGCTGGAACTGGCCCTGTGCTGCATCCCGGCCGCCCATCTGCGCAAATGCTTCGAGCGCATGCTGCTCGACCTCAAGGCCAACCGCAGCGGCTTCCCCGACCTGATCCAGTTCTGGCCCGAAGAGCGGCGCTATAACATGATCGAGGTGAAGGGACCGGGCGACCGTCTGCAGGACAACCAGCTGCGCTGGATCGACTACTGCGCCCAGCACCAGATGCCGATTTCGGTCTGCTACCTGCAATGGGCGGCATGAGCTATACCGTTGCCGTGCGCGCGCTGTGCGAGTTCACGGCCAAGGCGGGCGACCTCGATCTGCGCTTCACGCCCGCGCCCACGGCCCAGGAAGGCATTGCCGGCCACGCCGTCGTGACCGGGCGGCGCGGCGACGATTACGAGCGCGAAATCAGCCTGTCCGGCGACTTCGGCGCGCTGCGCGTGCGCGGCCGCGCCGACGGCTACGATCCGCGCCAGAACCAGCTGGAAGAAATCAAGACCTATCGCGGCGATCTGGCGAAGATGCCGGCCAACCACCGCCACCTGCACTGGGCCCAGCTCAAAATCTACGGCCATCTGCTGTGCCAGGTGCGCGGCCTGGACCGGCTGTGCCTGGCCCTGGTGTATTTCGATATCGGCAGCCAGAAGGAAACCCTGCTGCGGGAAGAGATGGACGCCGCCGCCCTGCGCGCCTTCTGGGAGGAACAGTGCGGCCGCTTCCTGGCCTGGGCCGGGCAGGAAATGGCGCACCGCGCCCTGCGCGACGAACAGTTGAAGGCGATGCGCTTCCCGCATGGCGAATTCCGTCCCGGCCAGCGCCAGCTGGCCGAAGCCATGTACCGCAGCAGCGCGCGCGGCTGCGCCCTGCTGGCGCAAGCGCCGACCGGCATCGGCAAATCGGTGGGCAGCCTGTTCCCCCTGCTCAAAGCCAGCGCCGAACATGGGCTGGACAAGATCTTCTTCCTCGCCGCCAAAACCTCGGGACGGCGCATGGCGCTGGACGCCGCCGCCAGCATTACGCGCAGCGCGCCGCTGCTGCCGCTGCGCACCCTGGAGCTGGCGGCCAGGAACACGGCTTGCGAGCATCCGGACAAGGCCTGCCATGGCGAATCCTGTCCGCTGGCGGCGGGCTTTTACGACCGCCTGCCCGCCGCGCGCGCCGCCGCCGTGCGCGAAACCATGCTGGAACGCGCCACCGTGCGCGACATCGCGCTGGCCCACGGCGTCTGTCCCTACTATCTGCAAACGGAGCTGGTGCGCTGGGCCGACGTGGTGGTGGGCGACTACAACTACTATTTCGACATCAGCGCCATGCTGTACAGCCTGACGCAGCTGAACGGCTGGAAGGTGGCCGTGCTGGCCGACGAAGCCCACAATATGGTGTCGCGCGCGCGCAAGATGTATTCGGCGGAACTGGATCACGCCAGCCTGCGCCTGCTGCGCAAGAGCGCGCCCGAAGCCTTGAAAAAGCCGCTGGACAAGGTGCATCGCCAATGGCTCGCGCTGGAAAAGGAGCAGGATGCCGCCTACCAGGGCTACCCCGCCCTGCCCGAGAAATTCATGGGCGCGCTGCAAACGGCCAGCAATGCCATCGGCGACTATATGGCCGAACACCCGGCCTGGTTCGATGCCGAGGTGCTGGAGTTCTACTTCCTCGGCCTGCATTTCGCGCGCCTGGCGGAAAGCTTCGGCGCGCATTCGCTATTCGATATCAGCAAGGGCGAAGGCAGCCGCGCCGGATCGGTGCTGTGCCTCCGCAATATCGTGCCGGCGCCCTTCCTCAAGCCGCGCTTCGAAGCGGCCCATGCCTGCGCCCTGTTCTCGGCCACGCTCAGCCCCTGGAATTATTTCAGCGACACCCTGGGCATGCCCGACAACACCGCCTGGATCGATGTCGAATCGCCCTTCGCCGCCGAGCAGCTGGCGGTACGCGTGGCCGGCCATATCTCGACGCGCTACCAGCACCGCGAACGCTCGCTGGCGCCCATCGCGCGGCTCATCGGCGAACAGTACGCCGGCCAGCCGGGCAATTACCTGGCCTTCTTCAGCAGCTTCGATTATATGGACAAGGCGGCCGACCTGTTCTGCGCCGAATACCCGCAGGTGCCGGTGTGGCGCCAGCCGCGCCGCATGGACGAGACGGAGCGCGAGGCCTTCCTGGCCCGCTTCCGCGAGGATGGCCGCGGCATCGGTTTCGCCGTGCTGGGCGGCTCCTTCGGCGAAGGCATCGACCTGCCCGGCGCGCGCCTGATCGGCGCCTTCATCGCCACGCTCGGCCTGCCGCAGATCAATCCCGTCAACGAGCAGATACGCCAGCGCATGGACGCCATCTTCGGCGCCGGCTACGACTACACTTATCTGTATCCGGGCCTGCAGAAAGTGGTGCAGGCGGCCGGCCGCGTGATCCGCACCACCAGCGACCGCGGCACCGTGCACCTGATCGACGACCGCTTCGCGCGGCCGGAAGTGCGCCGGCTGCTACCCGCCTGGTGGCAGATCGCTTAAGCGGCACACCATCTGCACCTGGCCGTAATACGCGCCGTCGACGCACATGGCTTCCGGCAGCAGACCGCAGCGCTGGAAGCCCAGCGATTCGTAAAAGGCGATGGCCGGCGCATTGGTCTCGGTCACCTCCAGCACCAGCAGACGCAGTCCCGGCAGGCTGCGCGCATGCGCCAGAACGGCCCGCGCCAGGTCGCGCGCCACGCCGCGTCCGCGCTGCTGCGGGTGGACGTACACGCCAACCACGGCGGCGCGATGCTGCTCCTTACGGCGCTCTTCGCGCTTCAGGGCGGTGGTGCCGATCAGCGCACCGTCGGCAAAAGCGCCGAAAATGGCGACGCTGGAGAGAAAGCCGACGGTCGAGGCCAGGGGCCGCTCCACTTCTTCCTCGTAGCTGGAACCGAAGGACAGCGGCGCTTCGCGCAAGGCGAAAATCCGCAGCGCTTGAAAGGCTTCGGCATCATCGGCGGAAAGTCGTTTGATATCCATGGCAGGATGCTACACCGAATTTCGCGCCCCCGCTCGAGGGGCGGCGAAGTGTCCGGTGAAACGGCTTATGCTGCCGCAGGCAGGACATGCACCGTGGCCAGCGATGGATCAGTAAACCGGGGCCGGCATGGCGCTTTCCGCCGCCAATGCCGCCTGCACCGCGGGGCGCGCCGTCATGCGCTGCATGAAGGCCGCCAGCGCCGGCCAGCGTTCCAGGTCGATGCCGAAGAAGCGGGTCCACAGCAGCACCGCATACAGGTAGGCGTCGGCCACGCCGAAGCGCGGGCCGCATAGATACTCGTGCCGCTCCAGGGCTTGCACCAGATGGCCGAAGCGCTTGAACAGCTTTTGCTTGAACATCTCCTTCACCTCCGGCGGCATGCCGGCATTGAATTGCAGGGCCAGGCCGGCGTGGATTTCGCTGGTGATGAAGTTCAGCCACTCCTGCAGGCGGACCCGCTCCCAGCTGCCATTCGCCGGCGCCAGGCCGGCTTGCGGCTTGAGATCGGCCAGGTACTGCAGGATGGCCGGCCCCTCGGTCAGCACCTCGCCGTTCTCCAGCTGCAGCGCGGCGACATAGCCTTTGGGATTGATCGCCAGGAAGTCGGAACCGTCGGCCAGCTTTTTGCTCTGGTTGTTGACGCGCACCAGCTCGAACGGCAAGCCCAGCTCGCGCAGCACGATATGCGGGGACAGGGAACAGGTGTCGGGGGCGAAGTACAGCTTCATGCAAACTCCTTTGATCGAAAGAAGCGCAGTATCTTCGCCCCGGTTACTCTTGTAAAGAAGGCAGAATAATGTTATCTAGGTTCAAAAACTATACCTGGATTCAACAATGAAAGAGAATATTTCCGGCTGTTCGGTGGAAGAAGCCATGCGTCTGATCGGCGGCCGCTGGCGCATGCTGCTGGTGTCTTTTCTGCTGGAGGGGCCGCGCCGCTTCAACCAACTGCGGCGCGATGTGCCGAATATTTCGCAGCGCATGCTGACCCTGGAATTGCGCGCGCTGGAAGAGGCGGGCCTGGTCCTGCGCACCGTCTATCCCGAAGTGCCGGTGCGCGTGGAATACAGCCTGACGCCGGATGGGCGCAGGCTGGAAAAAATCGTCGAGGTGCTGCAGGAGTTCGGACTCTGGCTGAAGGCGCGGCCGGCGGCTTAAGACAGGGCGCGCAGCGCGTCAGGCCGCAGGCTCAGATCCCGGCGCTCCTGGTCGGGACAGGCCGCCAGCGCCGCCTGCGCGCTGCCCATGAATTCCATCAGGCCGGTCCCGTCTTCCGGATACAGCGCATGGCCGAAGTTCAGGCTCAGGTCGAAGCTCAGCTTCTGCTGCAGCAGCAAGGGCCGCGAAGCGATCATCTGGCCGATGCGCGTGACCTGGCTTTGCACCACGCTGCGGCGGCCGGCAACGCTGAAGATCACGGCAAACTCGTTCAGCCCGATGCGTCCGATCACGTCGCTGGGGCGGCATTCGGCGCTCAGGCGGCGCACGATTTCGGCCAGCATCTGCGGGAACTCGTTGCCCAGGCGCTCGCGCGTCCCGCGGTCCAGTCCATCGATGCGCATCAGCATGATGCCGACATGGCCGCTCTTCTTTTCCGCCTCGTCCAGGCGGGCGCGCAGCTGCTCGTAAAGGAAGGAACGGTTGGCCGCGCCGCTGGCCGCATCGCGCGTGACCTGGCGCCGCAGCTGGTCTTCGCCCTGCAGGGCGGCATGGTGCATCAGCGCCGCGATCATATCGGCCAGGATGCGGGCGATGGCGGCTTCGTCCTGGTCGAAGGGGCGCGGCGCGCTCCACAGCAGCTTGAGCACGCCCGCCGCGTGCTCGCCGAACAGCAGAGGAACAATGACCATGGAGCGCAGTCCGACGCGGCGGCAGGCCGCCACGTTGACGCGCGCATCTTCTTCGGAATCGTGGCAGATGGCGGCGCTCTTGCTGGTCAGGCACAGGCCCGACAGGCTGCCCTTGACCGCCATGCGCAAGCCCAGTTGCGGCTCGGCCAGGCCGCAGGCCGCGCGGTAGACGATTTCCTCGCCTTCCAGCAGCTCGATCACTGCGCCCTCGGCGCCGGTAAGGCGGGCCGCTTCGGCCGAGGCCATATCCATCACGGCGGTGAAGTCGGGACCGATGCGGGCCAGATCCCGCTGCGCGTCGATCAGCGCCAGCAAGGTGGCGGGGGAAAGCCTGTTGCGCTCAAACTCAGGAGTGGCCACGGCAGATCCTTTGATCGGAGTGGAGGCCACTCCAGTGTAGCAGAGGCCCGCTCTTTGCAATAGCTACTGCATGATGCTGCGTATTTTCTGGTAGCCGCTGCGGCTGATGGGCAGCTTGCGGCCATCCTTCAGCACGGCCACATGGCTATCCTTGCTGGCCTGTTCGATGCGGCTCACGCATTCGATATTCAATAAATAGGAACGGTGGATGCGCAGGAATTTGCCGGCTTCGAGCTGGGTCTCCAGTTCCGACAGGCGCTGGTTCTTGAGGAAGGATTTGCCTTCCGTATGGATCTGCACATAATCGTCCTGGGCTTCGATGAAGTCCACCTTCTCGCTCGGAATCACATGCACGCGCGCGCCGTCGCGGATCAGGATGCGGCCCAGCGGCCGGGCGCGATTGGCCGCCATCTCGCGCACCACCTCCTCCACCGCCGGCGCCTGCGGCGCGCCGAGGCTGGCGCGCGCATTGGCCAGCGCCTGGTCGAAGCGCTGCTGGCTGAAAGGCTTGAGCAGATAGTCGATGGCGCGCACTTCGAAAGCCTTGATCGCATACTGGTCGAAGGCGGTGGCAAAGATGAAGCGGGTCTTGCCGTTGACCAGCTCGGCCACTTCAAAACCATCCAGCTTGGGCATTTGGATATCGAGCAAAACCAGGTCCGGTTCCAGCTCGGCAATCGCCTTCACCGCCTCGAAACCGTTGCCGCATTCGGCCACGATCTCCACATCGCCATGTTCGGCCAGGTATTCGCGCACCACGCCGCGCGCCAGAATTTCGTCGTCCACAATAATGATGCGCATCGCTTATTCCCCGCCCGTTTCCACCGGCATGATGATCTCCACATTGAACTGCTTATCGCGCGCCCCCCATTCCACCCGCGCTTCCTGCCGGTAGGTGGCGGCCAGGCGCTGGCGCACATTGTTCAGGCCTATGCCCTTGCTGCGGCCCGGCGGCTGGTCTTCGTCCATATCGTTGCCGACCGTGATGCGCAGACGCGAGCCATCGCGCCAGGCGGCAATGGCGACGCGGCCGCCTTCCGGCAACTGGCCGATGCCGTGCTTGACGGCGTTTTCCACCAGGGGCTGGATGATCATCGGCGGCACCAGGCAATCCAGCGCTTCCTTGTCCAGCATTTCTTCAACGGTCAGGCGCTCGCCGAAGCGCACCTGCTCGATGGCGAGAAAATGGCGGATCAAGGCCATCTCTTCCCGCAGGCTCACCTTGCGGTGCGCTTCCATGCCCAGGCTCTGGCGGAAGAAGCTGGCCAGCTGCAAGGTCATTTCGCGCGCGCCCTTGGGGTTTTGCGAAGTCAGCGCGCTGATCGAGTTCAGGCTATTGAACAGGAAGTGCGGATCGATCTGGGTGCGCAGCATGCGCAGCTCCGCTTCCTGCGCCAGCAGCTTCGATTCCAGCTCGCGTTTTTCCGCATGGCGGGCGCGCACGAACTCCATCGCCAGATAATTCACCGCCGCCATCAAGCCGTACAACAAGGTGCCGAAGACGAACAGCAGCGCCGTCAAGCCCGGCGAGAGCGTCACGCCGGCCCAGCCCGCGCCAGGCAGCTGGCATAGTTCGTTCCACATTTCCGCCAGCGCCGTCCACAGAAAGCCTGCCAGCACCGAGGCCACGCTCAGGCCGAACACGATGGAGAGCAGCTTGCGCTCGCCCAGCGGATTGGCGCGGCACAGATAGTAGGACGAGAAGCCGGCGCTGATGGCGTACACCAGGGTGGACGGCAAGGCAAACAGCAGCGCATTGACGCCCCTGGCCTGCGTATACACCATGGTGAAGCCCGCCAGCGCCGCCCCCAGGATAATCCAGACCAGCAGGTACAGCGCCATGCCCCGCCGGCCAGCGAATGGCCCCTGCATCAGTTACGGATTTCCAGCCCGCCCATGATGGAGTAGCCGCGCACGATCAGGCGCTTACTGCTGCCCTGGCCGCCGTTGGTGCGCTCTTCAAAGCCGCCGAGAATGGGCGTGCCTTCCAGTACCACGGTCCAATCGGTGGGCACTTCGATGGTGATGCCGCCGAACATGCTGAAGACGTGCAGCACCGCTTCGCCTTCGATCGAAGCGTCGCGCAAATCCAGTTCGCAGCCGGCCATCAGGGCGGTCACTTCGCCGCCACGGAAATCCTGGCTCGAAATGCGGCGCTTGTACCCGCCCAGAATGGCCATGATGTTCAGTGCCTCTTCGCCATTGCCGTCCTTCAGGCCATATGCCGGGGAACCGTCGAACGCGCGCGGACGCCGCACCGAGCGGAACACCACCATGATGCCGGCGCCGATCAGCAGCAGCGGCGCCAGCGTGCGCCAGCTCAGGTAAATCAGGCCCATGCCTTTCAACAGCAGCAGGCCGCCCGCCGCCAGCAGCAGCACGCCGACCAGCGATCCGGAACTGGCGCGCGATTGCGAGATTTTCAGCGCCCCGGCCACGATCAGGATCACCGGCCAGAAGTGGATGCTGTAGTTAATATCCATCCAGCCCAGGTTATCGAGCAGGAACAGGAAACCGATGACGATGACCGCGACGCCGAGCAGGATCTGGCTCGCCGGAGCGTTGGGGCGGTTGCGGTGCATCTTATTCTCCTTTTTTTGAATCAATGTATTTGCCCAGTACCGGCTGCAGGGCGAGCGAAACGCCGCCCATGATAACCATAAACGGCCAGCTGTTGGAGAAGCTCATGCCCCACAGATGTTCGAAGCAGGCGAAGATCCAGAAGGCGAACAGGATTTCGCACACGCCGTCGATGAACATGCGCACCGTGGTCGGCGGCACCAGCTGGCTGAAACCGAAAGCGGCAATCACCAGCGGCCAGTAATGCCAGAACTGCGTCACCTTTTTGATATCGCCATCCTCCAGCCAAAACAGCACGCCGGCGCCGATGATCAAGAGCCCCCAGACCAGCTGCTTGCGGGCGACGCGTATCGAACTGTTCATCTCTGCCTCCTTCTGTTTGGAATGATGCAAAGATATCCATGAAGCGCAGGCGGGGAAACGGCTTTTCGGCGAATGGCGGCTGGGACTCGGTGAATGGCGCGTTTTTCAGCGAATGGCGAAAAAGCGTGGATCAAAAAAGAAAAAGCCCACCGCATGGGTGGGCTGCTCGCCGGGATGGAGGCGGGAGGAATTTCAGCTGCGGCTGCTATCGATGCAGGATTCGAACATCATCAGCCCCCAGCCCAGCTGGCGCCGGATTTCTTCCGGCGAGGGCGGCGGCGCCGCTTCCTGGCTGCGGCGCTCAAGGTATTCGCGTACCACTTCCTTGGATGGATGATTTGCCTGTGTCATGATGACCTCCGCAATGGTGTCGGATCGCGCCCTGCGCCGATGCAGGACGGATCACCGGATCTGGTGCCGGCGCTTCAGGCGACCGGCTTGCCTTGCAGTGAGGAGGAGGCGCCACTTTCTGCATTCTGCTTCTTGCGGCGCTGTCGCTCAATCGCATGGCTTCATCTTATGGCGGCGGGCCGGTCAGCCACTGTTCGGCAACACACAAATCCCCTCTCGCCTACGCTCGCGTTAATGTCGGATTCGGACTACAGCTTTTGCTGCAGGAATTCGAGGAAGCAGCTGATGCGCTGCGCCAGCTGGGTATTGCGGTAGTAGACGGCATTGATCTGCTGGCGGAAGCCGGTGCCGTGCTCCTGCAGGATCGGCACCAGGCGGCCGGCCTCGATATCGGCGCGCGTCATGAAATCGGCCAGGCTGACGATGCCCTGCCCTTCCAGCGCCAGCCGGCGCAAGGTCTCGCCGCTGGAGGCGGCCAGCGCGGGCGTGATCGGCAGGCTATTGCCATCGCGCGAGCGCAGCGGCCACTGGTTGCCGGCCTCATAGTGCACGAAGCCAAGCAGGGAATGGCCTTCCAGCTCTTCCGGCGTTTGCGGCGTGCCGCGCCGGCGCAGATAGTCGGGACTGGCCAGGATGTGCAGGGGGCTGGAACTCAGGGCGCGCGCATGCAGGGTCGAATCGCCCAGCGTGCCGATGCGGATGGCGATGTCGGTGCGGTGTTCGATCAGGTCGGTGATCTGGTCGCGCGTGGTCAGTTCCAGCCGGATTTCCGGATAGAGCCGGCGGAACTCGTCCACATGCGGCACCACGCAGTGCAGCATGAAGGAGGAGGACGAGTCCACGCACAGCCGCCCGGCCGGCTGCTGGTGGCGGATGCGGATGCATTCTTCGACCTCTTCCATGGATGCCAGGATCAGGCGCGCCTTGTGCAGCAGCAGGTGGCCCTCTTCCGTCAGCTCCATGCGGCGCGTGGTGCGCGTGAGCAGCGAGGTTTGCAGCTTGTCCTCCAGCCGGCTCAGGGCGCGGCTGACGCCGGAGGTGGTCTGGCCCAGATGGGCCGAAGCCGCACTCAGCGTGCCGCTGTCGATCACGGCCACGAAGATTTTGAGATCGTCGGAATTGATGTCCATTCTTGAGCCTGTAGCAAATTTCCAGGAAGATATGACGGATTTTATCAACAAACCGCAAAAAATCTCCTTGATCTTCAATTGTCGGTATACGCCGCCCCGGCGCCCTGGCGCCGCCCGACAAACACACTTCAGGAATGGATTATCCTTTTGATACCCAGGCTTATATTGACAACGTTAGCGGCCGGGTAAAGTTATATTTTCAACAGGCCATTGGGATGTGACTTGCACTCCCCTGGCTGCTAGCAAGGGCTTCTATTTGGACCAGCACAACACGAACAAGGGGTATTCAAATGAAGAAAGCTTTATTCAGCAAGCTCGCAACCTCACTACTCTTGACCGCCGGCCTGTTCGCCGCCAGCGCCCCGGCCAGCGCCGATACCACCAGCCTGAGCTTTGACGGATATGGCAATGCCGGCTTCCACATCACCCATATTCCAGGCGCCAGTTTCGTCGACGATTTCCTGTTCACGGTCGACGACATCCCCCACTATCCCAGCGGGACCGTGGTTGTCGGAAAAACGTGGGTCGATGGCGCCCGGCTGGCCAACTACGGCATCGACTCCATCGAATTCTTCCACGTAGATACAGGTGGCGGGTACACCCTCCTGCCGACGACCGTGACTTCGGGCCTGCTGGAATTCTACCCTGTGGGGGCGCTCGGCACCGGCAGCTACGGCTTCCGCGTCACTGGCCACACCCTATTGGCGGAGATGGGCGGCGCCTATGCCGGGACCTTGAACCTGGCACCGGTGCCGGAACCGGCCACCTATCTGATGCTGCTGATCGGCGTGGGCCTGCTGGCCTTTACGTCCAGGGCGAAGGAGAACGATAAGCTGGGTTGAACACGGTGCCAGCCGCTTTGCAAAACCCGCCGACGGCGGGTTTTGTTTTTATGTACGCCCGTGCATAAATATGCCCCAGAGCAAAACTTTATTCGGATATTGCCAAATTAATAGTGACTTGGTTCAAAATTTCTCACCCGAAACCGATAAAACTGTCGCATCCGCCAACATGCGCCCTTACGGCTGCGGAAAGTTTTTGTTACTATCAGTCTCCTATAAAAATCCTGAACTTAAATGGAGAACACATGTTGCGCAAAAAGTTCATGCACTATTTCATCGCCTTGTCCGGCGCCTTCTTCCTGCTCTCGGCGCAAGCCGAACAGGCGGCGGTCAAGCTCGGTAATGTCACCATCCTCGCCACCGGCGGCACCATTGCCGGCAGTGGCGCCACCAGCACCACGACCGTAGGTTATACCGCCGCCACCGTCGGCGTGCAGCAGCTGATCGCCGCTGTGCCCGAACTGGCCAAGGTCGCCAACGTCAAAGGCGAGCAAGTATTCCAGATCGCCAGCGAAAGCATGACCAACGAGCACTGGCTGACCCTGGGCAAGCGCGTGAATGCGCTGCTGGCGCAGAACGACGTGGACGGCATCGTGATCACCCACGGCACCGACACCATGGAAGAAACCGCTTACTTCCTGAACCTGGTGGTCAAGAGCAAGAAGCCGGTGGTACTGGTCGGCGCCATGCGTCCTTCCACCGCCCTGTCGGCCGACGGTCCGATCAATCTGTACAACGCCGTGCTGCTGGCTGCCAGCCCTGAAGCGGTGGGCAAAGGCGTGATGGTCGCGATGGCCGACCAGATCCACAGCGCGCGCGATGTGAGCAAAACCAATACCTCGACCCCGGATGCCTTCAAGACCTCCGAGCTGGGCATGATCGGTTACATCCAGGGCAACAAGCCTTTCTTCTACCGCGTTTCGACCCGTAAGCACACCGCCGACACCGAATTCGACATCGCCAATCTGCAAACCCTGCCGCAAGTGGATATCGTGTACGGCTACGCCAATATGAATACCGTGGCGCTGGACGCCTTCGTCGCCAACGGCGCCAAGGGCATTATCCACGCCGGCACCGGCGATGGCAGCGTAGCGGCCAAAGTGAAACCAGGCCTGGTGGCGGCACGCAAAAAAGGCACGCTGATCGTGCGTTCGAGCCGCGTCGGCCAAGGCATTTTGGCGCGCAATGGCGAAGCCAATGACGATGAATTGGACTTCGTGGTATCCGATACGCTGAATGCACAGAAAGCCCGCATTCTGCTGATGCTGGCACTGACCAAAACCAATGACAGCAAAGCCATCCAGCGCATGTTCTATACCTATTAAGAACTGCCCAGGCTGAAATGCAAAAAGGCTTTCCGAATACTCGGAAAGCCTTTTTCTTTATGGACATTCGTTTCAAAAACAGATGGCCGATCCTGGCCATTACCGCATCGCCAATGAAGAGGTGATGTGGATATTCCCAAGCCAGAATCTCCAAGTCCGCAATTCACGAAACACTACTTTTGTTTCGCCTGCAGCTTGCCCCAGCCTTAAGTAGTTCACGCCAGGAGCTGGCGCGATTACGCCAGCTCCTGATCTGCTTCCCCAGCGCCATCCTGGCGCAGCACGCGGCGAGCGGCGGCGATGGCCTCGGCGCTCAGCTTTTCCAGCCGCGGCGATTGCACCCGCCACGAATGCCAGTACAGATTAACGTCGAGATAACGGCCGGGCGCCAGGTCGGTTAATTTGCCCGTTTCCAGATCGCTGCCGTATTGCTGGGACGGCAGCATGCCGCTGCCTAATCCCAGGCGCACGGCATTTAAAAACGCTTCGGCCGATGGAATATACAGGCTCGGATAACTGCCGGGCGGCAGGCCTAAAACTTGCTGAATGAAATATGCCTGCAACATATCCTTGCGGTCGAATACCACGACCGGCGCCTTGCGCGCCGCTTCCCGTTCAAAACCGGCGCTGAAATAGCGCTCGCGATAATCGGGCGTGCCCAATAAGCTGTAGCGCATAAAACCCAAAGGCTCCACCACGCAGCCGCGCATCGGCAAAGGCTGGCTGGAAATACAGGCAATCGCCTGCCCCAATTCCAGCAGCGAATAAGTATGGTCCTGGTCGTCCAGCGTGATATCCAATAAGAGCCGCTCGCGGATTAAAAACGGGGCCAATTCCGGCAATAGCCAGGTCGCCAGCGTATCGTTATTCACGGCCAGCGCCACGCTTAATGGACGGCCGCCGTCTTCTTCCAATTCGGCGAAAAATTCCTGTTCCAGCAAACGGCTGCGGCGCAGATATTGCAGCAGCCGCTGTCCCGGCCCGGTGGCGCGGCAGGGACGGCTGCGCACCACCAGCGGCGCGCCGATGGCGGCTTCCATGGCGCTGACGCGCTGGGAAACGGCGGACGGGGTCAGATGCAGGGCGGCGGCGGCCTGTTCAAAGCTGCCGCTGTCGAGAACGGCAAGCAAGGCCTCGCTTTGGCGGGAATCGAGCAGCATGGGCCTCTTTCTTTAGAAATTTTAAGCATTCCTGACGAATATTAATTCAACTTCATCTATGCGCGCAAGAAAGGGACAATATGCGTTTTGCATCTAAAGAAGGGGCAAATCATGCTATTTGCACAAAGTTATTTGAACGGACTCGGCCTTGGCGCCAGTCTCATCATGGCCATCGGCGCCCAGAACGCCCACGTGCTGCGCACCGGCATCCAACGCTCGAACGTGGGCGTGACCGTGGCGGCTTGTATCGTCATCGACGCCCTGCTGATCGGTCTGGGGGTGGCGGGCGCGGGCGCCCTGATCCAGGATTCCCCGCTGCTGCTGGGCCTGGCGCGCTGGGGCGGCGCCGCCTTCCTGATCTGGTATGGCTTGCGCAGCTGGAAATCGCTGCTGGGCAGGCACAGCCTGGACCTGGCCAGCCAGAGCGCCACGCCGACCGCGCGCAAAGCCCTGGTCAGCGTGGTTGCCCTGTCCCTGCTCAATCCCCATGTGTATCTGGACACGGTGGTCCTGCTGGGCAGCGTGGGCGGCAGCTATCCGGTGGAGCAGCGGACCAGCTTCTCGGTCGGCGCCATGACCGCCTCCGTCTTGTGGTTCTGCGCCCTCGGCTTCGGCGCCGTCCGCCTCTCCGGCGTGCTGCAGCGCCCCATCGTCTGGAAAATCATCGAGGGCCTGACCGGCGCCATCATGCTGGCCCTGGCTGCCAGCCTGATTCTGCGCGGCTAAGACCGCTCAAGCCGCTTCGGCGTGGGCCTCGGTGATGGTTTTGTACTGCGCCAGCTGGTTTTCCATCAGGTAGTGGTAGAGGCCCGCCGTGTCCTGCATCAGCTCGCGGTGGCTGCCTTGCTGCGCGATGCGGCCCTGCTCCAGCACCAGGATGCGGTCCGCTTTCACGATAGTCGAGTAGCGGTGGGCGATGATGATGGTGGTGCGGCCCGCCATCAGCTTGTCCAGGGCATTCTGCACCTGCACTTCGCTGGCGGAGTCGAGCGCGCTGGTCGCTTCGTCCAGGATCAGGATGCGCGGATTGCGCAGCAGGGCGCGGGCGATCGCCACCCGCTGTTTCTGCCCGCCCGAGAGTTGCACGCCGCGCTCGCCGACGATGGTTTCGTAACCCTGCGGGAAAGCCTGGATGAAATCGTGCGCGTTCGCCAGCTTGGCGGCGGCCATGACTTCGGCCAGCGCGACCTCGCGCTCGGAGACGGCAAAAGCGATGTTCTCGTAGATCGACCCCGAAAACAGCGATGGCTCCTGTTCGACGATGGCGATGTTGTCGCGCATGGCGCTGGCATTCGCCGGCGTCAGCACCGTGCCGTCGAAGCCGATGCTGCCTTGCTGGGCCTCGTAAAAGCCGAGCAGCATGCTGGCGATGGTGGACTTGCCGGCACCTGAAGCGCCGACCAGCGCGATCTTCTCGCCGGCCGCGATCGTGAAGCTGATGCCGCGCAGGGCCAGCTTGTCCGGCCGCTCCGGATAGGCGAACACCACGTCGCGGAAGGCCACGTTGCCTTGCAGCGCCAGCGCCGCCACGGCGGGCGCTGCCGCTTCCTGTTCGCCGATCAGCTCAAAAATCCGCTCGGTGGCGCCGATGGTGCGCATCCACTCGCTCCAGAAGTCCGTCACCGCGCTGGCGGCGTCGGTCACCATGGTCGAGTACAGGATGAAGGCGGTCAGCTCGCCGATGGTCAGCGCATCCTGCAGGATGAGTTTTGCGCCGAACCACAGCGTCACCAGCAAACTCATATACACGAGGAAGATGGACCAGCCGCGGAAGGCGGCCATCATGCGCGTGGTGGACAGCGAGACCTTCAGCGCATCTTCGGTCGACTGGCCGTAGCGCCGCGCCGCCGTCCGCCCCTGGTTGAAGGCATGCACCAGGCGGATATTGGCCAGATGCTCGTAGGCGGTCTTGCCGCAATCAGCCTGGCTTTGCTGCATATTGCGCGAATGCTTGCGGATGCGCTTGCCGGCCCAGTGCGACAGCAGCAGGCTGGCCGGAATGAAGAAGGCCAGCATCAGGGTCAGCGCCGGCGAGATAATCAGCAGCATGGTCACGCCGCCAATCAGGATGCACAGGCAGCGCAGGGAAATCGCCGCGCCCATGGTCAGCGTTTCGTGCAGCACTTCGACATCGGCCGTCAAGCGGTTGCTCAACTCGCCCACATTGTGGCGGTCGAAGAAGCTGATCTTCTTGCCGATCAGCGCCCCGAACAGCTGGCGCCGGATGCGCGTGACGATCATATAGCCGGTCGACTCGAACAGATAGTAGCGCAGCGTAGTGGCAATCGCCTGCAGGATGAACACGCCCAGCATCAGCGCGCCCAGCATGATGAACCAGGACTCGCTCTTCTTCTCGCTCATGCCGTCGATGAAGTAGGCAATGGCTTTGGGATACGCCAGCTGCACCATCACCGTCAGCACCATGAAGAACAGGCCCAGCGCCAGCCGGCCGGCGAAGGGACGCAGCAGTTGCAGGCGTTCCAGGTGGGGGTTGGTTTTGCGCGCGGGGGACGTCATGCCGCAATCTCCTCTTCCGTCTGCGTTTCCACTTCAGCGTCGTCCATCTGCTCGCGGAAGCTGAGCCAATTTTCGTCGCCGATCATGCCGCCCGCTTCCAGGCTGCCGCTCTCGTTCAGGAACATATAGTAGGGCGAGGTCATGGTTGGATTCAGCACCTTGAATTCATCGGTCGAGACGCGCATGGTCACGCCAGGCAGCGCGGTGCCGCGCAGGAAGCGGCGCAAGCGCCATTTCGCTTCGCGGCTGACCAACCAGATATCGAGTCCCGCCTCGTCGGCGCGCGCCAGCATGCGGCCGATTTCTGGCAGCTTGGATTTGCACTTGGGGCAGCCGCTGGACAGGAAAAGCAGCACCGCCGGCCGCGGTCCCGCCGTAAAGACGGCCTTCTTCCCGCCCGTCATCGGCTTGCCCCGCACTTCAGGTACCACCTCGCCCACCGGCAGCGTGAAGTCCTGGCCCTGGGCCGCCATCATATTGCGCACGGAACTGAGCAGGCTGAAAGTGAGCTTCAGATTCAGCGCCACGCTGAGCGCCAGGATAATCAGCACGGCATACAGCACATTCGCATCCATCATACATATCCTTTCGACGAATGCACCAGCAGCATGGCCAGGTCATGGAACTCGATGGCGACCACGGTCAGGATCAGGGCCAGGGCGGCCGCCGTCAGCAGCGCAGGCCAGGCCAGGCCTGCCGCGCCCGCAAACACCAGGTAGAAAGCCGCGCTCAGGATCACCAGCACATTGCGCAGCAGGTCGAAGCCCGATACCGAACGCTCCGACTCGCCGAAGCAGCTGCATTTGACGATGCCCTCTTTCACATACTTGTAGCCGATGAAGGCGGTAAAGCAGGAGAACAGCAGCAGCGCCGCCAGCATGCCCTGGTAGCTGAAGCCGATGCCTGCCACGATCAGCAGGGCCAGTCCGAATTCCAGCCCCACCAAGGCGGGCGCCAGCCAGGCGCTGAAGCCGCGCCCCAGGCCCAGCGACTCCACCAGATTGGTCTGGAATTGGGCGAAAGTGCGGTACTTGCCCAGCGCCGCAAAGAACAGCAGGAAGGCCAGGAAATAGCGGAACACTTCCGCGATGAAGACCGCCGCCATCAGTAAGACGCCTCGGTCCAGCGCGGATGGTAGCCGCCTTCGGCGCGTTCGCGCAGCTTGACGCCGTCGCGCGTGGCCATCAGGGCGTCGATCCATGGCTCGTCATCGGAGCGGTTAAGGCCACGGCCCACGGTTTTCTGGATCAGGCGCGACACTTCCCAGGCCAGCGCCTCCACTTCCGGTTCGCGCCGGATGTTCAGGCCCATGGCGGCCAGTTCGCCGCGCGTGATCGGATAGCCGTGCGAATGGAAGCCGTACATCAGCTGCTTGAGGATCTTGCGCCGCGCCTCCTCGCCCGCCTGCGGCAGCTGGAGCGCCAGCAGCTCTTCGCCGATCTGCTCCAGCTCCAGCGTGGTGCGGTAGAAGGCCGTCAGTGTCGGCGGGAAGATGCTGCCGCACAGCAGGGACAGCGCCTGCATGCGCGCCTCTTCCGAGCTGACGCCGAACCAGTCCTCGCTCATGGCGCCGAACATTTTGATGTCCATGCTGGAGAACATGGTCGCCGCTTCGTCGTCCGACACGCCGCCGTGCAGATGCGGATCGATGGGCGAGAAGATGGCCAGGTCGCCGGCGATGATCTCGTCGGCCGCCAGCGCCAGGATGGTGCTGGACGATTCGCAGTAGTACGGCACGATGAAGCTCAAGCGGTCGCAGAATTCGCGCAGCAGCAAGGCGATGCGGCGCGCCGCCACGACGGCGCCGCCGCGCGACTGGATCAGCACATCGAGCCGCGGCGAGTGGCCCATTTCGCGGCATTGTTCGTAGAGTGCGGGCAGATGTTCCATATCCAGGCGCGAAGCGGCAAACACCAGCACCCGGCTTTGGCGGCTTTGCTCCAGCTGGCGGATCAGGGCTTGGGCGGGAAATTCCTTCAAATGCGGCATGCGGCCTCCTGGCTGAGACGGTCGGCGACGGCGTCCAGCATCTTGAATTCGGGGATCAGCTGTTCCACATACAGGAACTGGCCGCTCGGGTTGTTTTCGAGGAAGACGTATTCGCCCTCGGGCGTGACGATCAGATCGAGCGCGCTGTAGTTCAGGCCATAGCTTTGCACGAAGACCAGACAGCGCTCCTTGATCTCGTCGGGCAGTTCGGTCGCTTCATACAGGATTTCGGCCGACATATCGCGCGAATCGACGGCCGTGCGCGGATCGTCCTGCGAATGCAGCTTGGCGGCGAAGATGCGGCCGGCGATGATGGTCACGCGCAGCTCGTACTGCTTGTGGATGTATTCCTGGAAGTGGCAAGCCACCTCGCTGACGGCGTCCAGGCTTTCCATCATCTCGTCGGTGACGATGGTGGTGGCCAGGCCGGTAGCGATGCGGTCCTCGTCGGCCACGGCTTCCGCGCCCAGCATGGGCGAGGACAGGCATTTGAATACCAGGTCGCCCTGCACGCTCTCCTTGAACGCCCTCACCCGCTCAGGCGAATTGGTGACGATGGAGGCTGGCACGCGGAAGCCCATCGTCATCGCGCGCTGCAGCTGCTCGCCCTTCCACATGGCGCCGCGCAGGGCCACGGGATGGCTCATCCAATAACAATCGAGGGGGTAGAGAAGGCCGAACAAGGCATGTTCGGTTTCCATTTTGGCGTAGGCACGCTCCTGCACCGTCAAGTCTTCGCTGGCGAAGGCGAAATCGGCGGGCTTGCGCGTCCACACGGCGCCCACCTCGGCCAGATCGATGCTGGCGCCGGTCGGCAGATGGCGGATTTCGCTGCTCATTTTATTGTGCGTGAACAGCTGGCAGATTTGATAGTCGCGGGGGAAAGCATCCAGATTGATGCGGAACACGGCGCAGTCGCGGGCCGTAAGCAAGGGCACAACAAGATCAGCATGCAGATCAAAACTATTGGTGACGATCAAAACCTTTTTTGCCATGAATCTCTCTCGTGAAAGAAAGGGCCGGCCCCAGGCCAGCCCCTTTACTTATTCGATCAGCACCACACGCCTTGGTCGCCATCCCAAGGCCACTGCATTTCACGCTCGTAAGGGCCGGAGCAGCCGGCGCGGGCTACGCCATCGCGCTGCTTCCACTGGGCGGCAGGCGCTGCTTGCTTTTCCTTGTTTTCCGCCAGGCGGAAGGCGAACAGTTGCTGTGCTGGTTTTTTATCGCTTTGTTTCATGCTTCATCCTTAAAGTAGAACATGGAACAAGCCCCGCCCCGGCGGGGCTTGCGGTCAAAACTTAGGCGCAAATAATGCCAAAGTCAGGGCTGCCGGCACGGCTGGAAGCGCGTTCGACGGGGAAGGAGCAACCGGCGGTGGCAACGCCATCGCGGGCTTTCCATTGGACTTGCGGTTTGGTCTGGGCTTTTTTCTCGGCCAGTTTGAAAGCAAATACCTTGGTTTGAGTTTTCATAAAACTCCTTTTAGGCGCAATACAAGCCGTTGTCATTGCCGCCGAAACGGCTGCGGTCACGCTCGGAAGGGAAGGTGCAGCCGGCGGTGGCGACGCCATCGCGGACTTTCCATTGGGCTTGGGCTTTGGATTGCTCCTTTTTCTCGGCCAGCTTGAAGGCGAACGATTTGACTTCTTTCTTTTGCATCTTTTTCATCCTTTCCAGTGTTTAGCAATACATACCATTGTCGGTATTCCAGGTTCCGGTATACCTTTCGGTATTCATACCGGTACAGCCCGCAGTGGCCAGACCATCGCGGGTTTTCCACCTGGCTTCAGGCTGGGTGGGTTTGGCCGGCTTCTCAGCCAATTTGAATGCGAACGAACGGGGGGATTTCTGCGTGTTTTTCACGGCTCACTCCTCCAAAGAACGATGGCAATCGCAACAGGAGAAATCAGCAATACCAGCCTTCGTCGCGTATTTTGGCGTTGCCGGCTTGGACATAGCGTGGATCCATCTGGCCAGAACAGCCGGCCACCGCCACACCATCGCGGACTTTCCACTGCGCCTCGGATTGGGACGCTTTCTTTTTCTCAGCCAGTTTGAAGGCGAACGATTTGACCTCTTGCTTCTGCATTTTTCTCATCCTTTCCAATGTTTGGTCGTATAGAGTCAGAACTCAGCAATAAACACCGTTATCCTTGGCGCCCACGCGCGCATAGCGCTCGGAAGGGAAAGTGCAGCCGGCCACCGCCACGCTATCGCGGGCTTGCCATTGCGGCGTGGTTTTGGCTGGATCGGCTTTTTTGCTGGCCAGTTTGAAAGCGAACAGTTTGGGTTGAGCTTGGTGGGTTTTCATTTGCGGTCTCCAAGTTAGCAATAGACGCCACTATCGCCGCCCAGGCGGTTCCTAGTGCGTTCGATCGGTGCGGAGCAGCCGGCACTGGACACGCCTTGACGTACCTGCCACTGCGCTTGCGGCTTGGCTGGCGCGGCTTTTTGGCCGGCCAGTTTGAATGCAAACAGTTGGGGCTGAGCCGGACGGGTTTTCATCGTGGACCTCCGGCTTAGCAAAGAATGCCGGTGTCGCGGCCAAGACGGCCCGTATTGCGTTCGGACGGCATCGTGCAGCCAGCAGTGGCCACGCCATCGCGCGCCTTCCACTGCGCTTCCGGTTTGGTTTGCAGCACTTTCTTTTCGGCCAATTTGAAGGCAAACAGCTTATTGCTCTTTTGTTCTTTCATTCCTACTTCTCCCAAAAAAGATTTCAGAAACAAAGATTAAGGACAGCCATGAATATGGCTGATTTACTCCACCCTTCCGGATCGAATAAAAAAGGGATCCCCTCCAGTATTCGAATACCGGATCAGAGCAAGCGGGTGAAAGTAAATTGTGGGCGGGCGGCCCGCTTCAGCGAAGCGGGCCAGCTAGCGGCGTATCAGCAGTAAATGCCGTTATCGCGGCCGCCTGAGCGGCCGGCACGCGCGTCGGGACCGGTGCAGCCAGCTTGAGCGACAGCTTCGCGGGCCTTCCATTGGGATTGAGCAGCCAGGGATTTCTTTTCGGCCAGTTTGAATGCAAACAGCTTAGTCTCTTTATTTTGATTTTTCATTTCCATCTTTCATAGAGGATTTTGAATTAACCCAGCGGTGCCACTTATGATGGCAAAATTAATCCTAGTCCAACATTACATTTCGGTCAAGAAGAAAATATCGTCATTCGCAAATTGCATATTCGCGGCCATTAAATAGCAATTAGAAAGTTATTTAATATTAATATGCAAGTTAACAGGAAAAGCAGGAGAGAAAAGAGGGGGAATCAGAACTGGCCTGCCCAGCTGGGTTCGAACCAGCGACCCTCAGCTTAGAAGGCTGATGCTCTATCCAACTGAGCTATGGGCAGTGTGGAGACGGCGCGAAAACGCCGGGGGAAATGAAAAACGGGCTGTCACAGACAACCCGTTTCTTTTTTGAATCTTGGTCGGAGTACAAGGATTCGAACCTTGGACCCCCTGGTCCCAAACCAGGTGCGCTACCGGGCTGCGCTACACTCCGATAAACGCATTGTACTCCTTGCCGCTATGTGGCGTCAATGTAACGCGGCGAACTCAAGCTGCGAGCGGAACGCTAACCTTGTCGGCGATGCGGCGCGCCATGCTTTGCGCATGTTCGGCATTGCGCGCCTCCACCATCACACGGATCAGCGGCTCGGTGCCGGAGGCGCGGATCAGCACGCGGCCGCTGTCGCCCAGCTCGCTTTCCACCAGCTCTTTTTCGGCCACCATGGCGGCGTTTTTCTGCCAGTCGAAGCCGGCCGGCACGCGCACATTGATCAGGGTTTGCGGGAACAGCTCGACTTCGCCGGCGATCTGGGCCAGGGTCTTGTTGCTGCGTTTGAGGGCGCTCAGCACCTGCAACGCCGAGATGATGCCGTCGCCCGTGGTGTGCTTGTCCAGCGCCAGCAGGTGGCCGCTGCCCTCCCCGCCCAGAATCCAGCCCTTTTCCTGCAGCACTTCCAGCACATAGCGGTCGCCCACCTTGGCGCGCGCGAAGCCGATGCCTTTTTCCTTGAAGGCCACTTCCAGCGCCATATTCGTCATCAGGGTGCCGACGGCGCCCGGCACGGGGCCGGTGGCCAGGCGGTCCATCACCATCACGTACAACAGCTCGTCGCCGTTGTAGAGGCGGCCGTTGGCGTCGCACATGATGAGGCGGTCGGCGTCGCCGTCGAGGGCGATGCCGAGGTCGGCGTCATGCGCCAGCACGGCGGCGGCCATGGCCTTCGGCGCGGTGGCGCCGTGGCCGTCGTTGATATTGAAGCCGTCCGGCTTGTTGCCGATTGGGACCACTTCCGCGCCCAGTTCGTGGAAGACGTGGGGCGCGATATCGTAGGCGGCGCCGTGGGCGCAATCGACCACGATCTTCAGGCCGCGCAGGTCCAGCTCATTGGGGAAGGTGCTCTTACAGAATTCGATGTAGCGGCCCTTGGCGTCGTCCAGACGCTTGGCGCGGCCCAGCTTTTCCGAATTGACGCAGCCCATGGGCTGTTCCAGCAAGGCTTCGATGTCCAGCTCGACCGCGTCCGGCAGCTTGGTGCCCTGGGCCGAGAAGAATTTGATGCCGTTGTCCTGGAAAGGATTGTGCGAGGCCGAGATCACCACGCCGGCCGACAGGCGCAGCGCGCGCGTCAGGTAGGCAATGGCCGGGGTCGGCATCGGGCCGGCCAGCATCACATCCACCCCGGCGGCGGAGAAGCCCGCTTCGAGCGCCGCTTCCAGCATATAGCCGGAAATGCGCGTGTCCTTGCCGATCAGCACGGTGGGTCGCGCCATGCCGGCGGCGGCCGTCTTGGCCAGCACCTGGCCGGCCGCGTAGCCGAGGCGCATTACGAATTCAGGGGTGATCGGCGCAGCGCCGACCAAGCCACGGATACCGTCGGTACCGAAATATTTGCGTGCCATATGAAATCTCTTCTTATATGTTGAACTGCAAGCCCTGTTTTTAGAGGCTGTTTAAAAACGGCCGTGGCGTTGTTGCTCCGCCTTGGCGCGGCTCCTTGCCGTACAGGCGCACTGTCTTCGTCGCCGCGCCTAGCCACGCCCATTTTGAAGCAGCCTCTTATTGGGCGGCTTGCCATACCTTTAAAGCATCTACCGTTTCCGCTACATCATGCACCCGCACGATCTGCGCGCCATGCGCCACCGCCGCCAGCGCGCCGCCGATACTGCCGGCCAGACGCTGCTCGACCGGCTTGCCGGTCACAGCGCCGATCATCGACTTGCGCGAGACGCCGGCCAGCAGCGGCAGGCCGAGTTCGGCGACCAGCCGCCGCCCGGCCTTCAGTAAAGCATAGTTGTGTTCCACGGTTTTGCCAAAACCAAAACCGGGATCGATCCACAGCCGCTCGCGCTCGATGCCGGCCGCCGTCAGCGCCGCCACCCGCTCGCGCAGGAAAGCCACCACATCGGCCACTACATCGCCATACGCAGGATTGTGCTGCATGGTTGCAGGATTATCAAGCATATGCATGATACACAAAGCGCAGTCGCTGCCGCGCACGGCATCGATGGCGCCCGGCGCGCGGAAGGCGTTGATGTCGTTGATCATGTCCACGCCGGCCAGAATGGCTTCGCGCATCACGGTCGGCTTATAGGTATCGACCGAGACCGGCGTGCCGCTGTCGCGCAGCGCATACAGCACCGGCAGCACGCGCCGCAGCTCTTCCTCCAGCGGCAGCGCCGGGGCGCCGGGACGGCTCGATTCGCCGCCCACATCGATGATATCGGCGCCCTCGCCCACCATGCGCTCGGCATGCGAGACGGCATATTCCAGGCTGTGGTGCTGGCCGCCATCCGAGAAGGAGTCGGGCGTCACGTTGAGAATGCCCATGACAAGCGGGCGTTGCGGCAGATTGAAGCGGCCGAAGTGGATCTGAGGCATGGATTGTGTAGGCTGAGAATGGAAAAAAGGGCGAGGATTCCTCCTCACCCTTTCTATTGGCGCGCGCTGGACTTAAGCCGGCGCCGTCGCATTGGGCGAAATGCCGGTATCGCCGCCGCCGGGCTGCTTGCGCAGCGTGACGCCCGCTTTCGGCGGTCGCGGCTCGTGGCCGGCCATGATGTCGTTGATCTGCTCGGCGTCGATGGTTTCCCACTCGAGCAGGGCTTTGGTCATGGCTTCCACCTTGTCGCGGTTCTCTTCGAGCAGCTTGCGCGCCAGCGCGTACTGCGAGTCAAGGATGTTGCGGATTTCGGCATCGACCTTTTGCTGGGTCGCTTCCGAGATGGTCTTGTTGGTGCCGCCCAGGAAACCTTCGTTCTGGGTGTCTTCATACACCATCACGCCCAGCGCATCCGACATGCCGAAGCGCGTCACCATCGAGCGGGCCAGCTTGGTGGCGCGCGAAAAGTCGTTGGCGGCGCCGGTCGACATCTGGCCGACGAAGATTTCTTCGGCGATACGGCCACCGAACAGGATCGAAATTTCTTCCAGCATCTTGTCCTTGTAGCCGGACAGATTGTCGTGCTCAGGCAGCTGCCAGGTCAGGCCCAGGGCCCAGCCGCGCGGCATGATCGTGACCTTGTGCACCGGGTCGGCCTTCGGCAGCAGCTTGGCGACGACGGCGTGGCCGGACTCGTGGTAAGCCGTGTTGCGGCGCTCTTCCTCGCGGATGATCATGGACTTGCGTTCCGGACCCATGAAGATCTTGTCCTTGGCGTCCTCAAAGTCCTGCATATCGACCAGGCGCTTGCTGCGGCGCGCGGCGAACAGGGCCGCTTCGTTGACCAGATTGGCCAGGTCGGCGCCCGAGAAGCCGGGCGTGCCGCGGGCCAGGATATCGGCTTTCACGTCGGTGCCGATCGGCACTTTGCGCATATGCACGTTCAGGATCTGTTCGCGGCCGCGGATGTCCGGCAAGCCCACCGACACCTGGCGGTCGAAACGGCCGGGACGCAGCAGCGCCTTGTCGAGCACGTCGGCGCGGTTGGTGGCAGCCACCACGATCACGCCGGACGACGCTTCGAAGCCGTCCATTTCCACCAGCAGCTGGTTCAGGGTCTGTTCGCGCTCATCGTTGCCGCCGCCCATGCCGGCGCCACGGTGGCGGCCGACGGCGTCGATCTCGTCGATGAAGATAATGCAGGGCGAATGTTTTTTCGCGTTCTCGAACATGTCGCGCACGCGGGACGCGCCCACGCCGACGAACATTTCAACGAAGTCGGAACCGGAGATCGAGAAGAACGGCACCTTGGCTTCGCCCGCGATGGCGCGCGCCAGCAGGGTCTTGCCGGTGCCCGGAGGCCCGACCATCAGCACGCCGCGCGGAATGCGGCCGCCCAGTTTCTGGAACTTGGTCGGATCTTTCAGGAAGTCGACGATCTCGGTGACTTCTTCCTTCGCTTCATCGCAGCCGGCAACGTCGGCGAAGGTTACGGTGTTATTGGTTTCATCGAGCATGCGCGCCTTCGATTTGCCGAAGGAGAAAGCGCCGCCCTTGCCGCCGCCCTGCATCTGGCGCATGAAGAAAATCCATACGCCGATCAAGAGCAGCATCGGGAACCAGGAGACGAAGACCTGCTGCAGGAACGATGGCTCTTCCGGCGGCTTCACATCGAAGCGCACGCCGTTTTCGCGCAGGTCGCCGATCAGGCCGCGGTCCAGATAGGTCGCCGTGGTGCGCACCTTGGACTCGTCGATCTTGGTCGCGGTAATGGTATTGCCCTCGATCGTCACATCCTTGATGCGGCGGGCTTTTACCTCATCCAGCAGATCGGAATAAGCAATGGTCTTGCTGCCGCCAGCCATGCTGTGGTTGTCAAATTGCTTAAACAGCATAAATAACAACAGGGCAACAACTACCCAGATGGCAGATTTGGAAAACATGTTATTCACGAAAACTCCTTGGATGCAGCGCGCATCTGTTACCGGTACTAGAAACTGATTTTACTCGTAATGGACAGGCCGTGCCAGAAACCTGCCCCACCGGTGCGTGATTTTGGCCGCGCACGGGCTGAAAAACGTCATGTTAACCCCAATTCAACGCCCTTCCGCAGCCGATGTGCGGTCCATGCGGCTAAATACAAGGGCTAAAACAGCGGATTCGTGATTAATTTTGCACCGGATGTTTCAAACCCCGGCCCAAAAGGAAGATTTCGGACGATTTATCGCGGCTGGCTTTCGGCTTCTTTTGCTTGACGACGTTGAACTCTTGCCGGAATTTCTCGTAAATCTGGGTAAAGCCCATATCCTTGAAACACTTCACCAGCAGCGAACCGCCCGGTTTCAGATGGTGCTGGGAGAATTCGATGGCGATATCGATCAAGTCTTCCATGCGCGCCGCGTCGGCCGTGGCGATGCCCGACAGATTCGGCGCCATATCCGACAGGACCAGGTCGGCTTTGCGTCCCTGCAACACTTCGGCCAATTGATCGAGGATTTCCTGTTCGCGGAAATCGCCCTGGATGAAATGCATATCGGCGATCGGTTCCATTGGCAGGATATCCAGGCCGATAATGGTGCCGTTGATGCCGCCGCCCTCCTTGCCCGCCAGCTTGCGCCGCGTGTACTGGCCCCAGGAGCCGGGCGTGCAGCCCAGGTCGACGATCAGCTGGCCGGAATGGATCAGCTTTTCATCCTCGTCGATCTCTTTCAGCTTGTAGGCGGCGCGCGCGCGGTAGCCGTCCTTCTTGGCAGCCTTCACGTAAGGATCGTTAATATGGTCGTGCAACCAGTTTTTGTTTAATTTGTTCTTTGCCATATCGCGTAGAATAGCGCCTTTAAGAGAACTACCCAAAAAATATTATGTTGAAACTAACACCCGTTGAGCGCAGTGCACTGCGCGCCGAAGCACACGCGCTGAAGCCTATCGTCCTCATTGGGGAGGCCGGCCTGACGCCTGCCGTGATGAAGGAAATCGAACTGGGCCTGGATTCCCATGGCCTGATCAAAGTACGCGTCTTCGGCGACGACCGCGACGCCCGCATCGAAATGTACGACACCATTTGCGCCGAACTGGCTGCCGCTCCCGTGCAGCACATCGGCAAGCTGCTGGTCCTGTACCGCCCGAAAAAGGAAGTGGAAAAAGCCCGCAGCGCCAAAGCCGGCAAAGGCATGCGCATGGTCACCATCGTCAAGCCCAGCGCCAGCGGCACCAAGAAGCCGTCCGTCAGCAAGGTTATGCTGAAAGGCAATGAGCGCGTCACCGAAGGCGGCACCATCAAGCGCGCCAAGGCCCGCCAGAAGAGCACCAAGAAGACCTTGCTCAACGACTGATCTTGCGCAGTCCGAAATACAGCGGGGAAGACGGGACGCCAGTCCCGCTTCCCCGTTTTTATTGCCTTGTTATTGCTTGACCAGCAGCCACACGGCCAGCAGGCTTTGCAGCAGGTAGATGCTGCTGGAAATCCCGTGCAGCATGCCGAAGCGGCTCTTGGCCGCGCTTTCCATCACGCCGGACGCGCCGGCGGCGGCGCGCAGCTCGGCCATCATCGGCTGCAGGCCGAAATGGCTGACCACGGTGCACAGCACCATGGCGGCCACCAGGGCCAGCACGGTGCGGCGGCGCTTGGCATCCCAGTCGCGCGTCGCGGTCCAGATCAGCAGCACCATGGCCGCGCCGCAGCCCAGCGACAGCAGGGCCTGGGCATGGAACATGCTGCCGGCGATACTGCCGGCCAGCACGCGGTCGCTCAGCGTGGCAAACAGGGTCGGCGCCACCAGGTAGCCGACCGTCCACAGACTGCCCGCCCACAGGGCCGCCACCAGCAGCCTGACGCGCGGCAGCATCAGATGTAGCGCACGTCGATGATTTCGTATTCGCGCGGGCCGGACGGGGCCTGCACTTCCACCACGTCGCCGGCCGCCTTGCCGATCAGGGCGCGCGCGATCGGCGAGGTCACGGAAACCTTGCTCAGCTTGATATCGGCTTCATCCATGCCGACGATCTGGTAACTCACCTTCTGGCCCGATTCCAGGTCTTCCAGGTCGACGGTGGAGGCAAACACCACGCGGCCGTCGGCGTCGAGCTGGGTCGGATCGATCACTTGCGCGCTGCTCAGTTTGCCTTCCAGTTCCGCAATGCGGCCTTCCACGAAGGCCTGGCGCTCCTTGGCCGCATCGTATTCGGCGTTTTCCGACAGGTCGCCATGCGAGCGCGCTTCGGCGATCGCGTCAATCACAATGCGGCGCTCCTTGGTCTTCAACTGATGCAGCTCTTCTTTCAAAAGCTCTGCGCCGAATTTGGTAAGTGGAACTGAAGTCATAATTTACCTGCTATTTACGTTATTCCCAAAGAAAAAGCACAGAGCCCGCACCTTGCTACAGCGCGGGCTCTGTGGTCGTGGTCCTGCTTAACTTCTAAAGGGCTTAGTGTAAGGTTTTATGCAGGCCTTGTAAATCGTACACGCGCAACTCGTCCAGATGGCGGATGCCCGCCACCGCCGCCTCGGCGCCGGCGATGGTGGTGTAGGTCGTCACGCGCGCCGCCAGCGAGGAAGTGCGGATGGCGCGCGAATCGGTGATGGCGCTGCGCTTCTCTTCCACGGTGTTGATCACCAGGACGATCTCGTGGTTCTTGATCATGTCGACCACGTGCGGACGGCCTTCGACCATCTTGTTGACCGGCGTGACCGGGATGCCGGCGGCGGCGATCACCGCAGCCGTGCCCTTGGTCGCCACCAGCGAGAAGCCGGCATCGACCAGGTCGCGCGCCACTTTCACGGCGCGCGGCTTGTCCGAGGCTTTCACAGACAGGAAGACCTTGCCCGACTTCGGCAGCTTGACGCCGGCGCCCAGCTGCGACTTGACGAAGGCTTCGGCGAAGGTGGTGCCCACGCCCATGACTTCACCGGTCGATTTCATTTCAGGGCCGAGGATGGTGTCCACGCCCGGGAATTTCACGAACGGGAACACGGCTTCCTTGACGCTGTAGTAGGACGGCACGACTTCCTGGGTGATGCCCTGCTCGGCCAGCTTCTGGCCCACCATGCAGCGCGCCGCGATCTTGGCCAGCTGCAGGCCCGTGGCTTTCGACACGAAAGGCACAGTGCGCGACGCGCGCGGATTCACTTCCAGCACGTAGACCACGTCTTTCGTTTCGCCGTTGCTTTCCTGCTTCTGGATGGCGAACTGCACGTTCATCAGGCCGACCACGTTCAAGCCCTTGGCCATCAACGAAGTCTGGCGCTTCAGTTCGTCGATGGTCTCCTGCGCCAGCGAGTAAGGCGGCAGCGAGCAGGCCGAGTCGCCCGAGTGCACGCCAGCCTGTTCGATGTGTTCCATCACGCCGCCGATGAAGGTGGTTTCGCCGTCGGAGATGCAGTCCACGTCGCACTCGATGGCGTCGTTCAGGAAGCGGTCCAGCAGCACCGGCGAATCGTTCGACACTTTCACCGCTTCGCGCATATAGCGCTCCAGGTCGCGCTGCTCGTGCACGATTTCCATGGCGCGGCCACCCAGCACATAGGAGGGGCGCACCACCAGCGGGTAGCCGATTTCCTGCGCCAGCTGCAGCGCCTCTTCTTCGGTGCGCGCGGTGCGGTTAGGCGGCTGGCGCAGGCCCAGGTCATGCAACAGCTTCTGGAAGCGCTCGCGGTCTTCAGCCGCGTCGATCATGTCGGGCGAGGTGCCGACGATCGGCACGCCATTCGCCTCCAGGTCCAGCGCCAGTTTCAGCGGGGTCTGGCCGCCGTACTGCACGATCACGCCGACCGGTTTTTCCAGCGCAACGATTTCCAGCACGTCTTCCAGCGTCAGCGACTCGAAGTACAGGCGGTCGGAGGTGTCGTAGTCGGTGGACACGGTCTCCGGGTTGCAGTTGACCATGATGGTTTCGTAGCCGTCTTCGCGCATCGCCAGCGCGGCGTGCACGCAGCAGTAGTCGAATTCGATGCCCTGGCCGATGCGGTTAGGACCGCCGCCCAGCACCATGATCTTCTTCTTGTCGGTCGGATTGGACTCGCACTCTTCGTCATAGGTCGAGTACATATACGCGGTATTGGTCGCGAATTCCGCGGCGCAGGTGTCGACGCGCTTGTACACCGGACGGATGTTCAGCGCATGGCGCTGCTGGCGCACGGCGGTGTCCGTGGTCTGCAGCAGGAAGCCCAGGCGGCGGTCGGAGAAGCCCTTCTGTTTCAGCTTGAACAGGGTGTTGCGGTCCAGCTTGTCCAGCGTCTGGGTGTCCAGCCACAGTTCCAGGTCGACGATCTCTTTGATCTGGATCAGGAACCATGGATCGATCTTGGTCAGCTGGTGCACTTCTTCCAGCGTGAAGCCCTGGGCGAAAGCGTCGCCCACATACCAGATGCGCTCAGGACCAGGCTCGCCCAGCTCTTCTTCGAGCTTCTCGCGGTCCTTGGTTTTTTCGTTCATGCCGTCCACGCCCACTTCCAGGCCGCGCAGGGCTTTCTGGAAGGATTCCTGGAAGCTGCGGCCGATCGCCATCACCTCGCCCACGGATTTCATCTGGGTGGTCAGGTGGTGGTCGGCGGCCGGGAACTTCTCGAAGGTGAAACGCGGCACCTTGGTCACGACGTAGTCGATCGAAGGCTCGAACGAGGCCGGGGTCTGGCCGCCGGTGATCTCGTTGCGCAGCTCGTCCAGGGTGAAGCCCACGGCCAGCTTGGCCGCCACCTTGGCGATCGGGAAGCCGGTGGCTTTCGACGCCAGCGCCGAGGAACGCGAGACGCGCGGATTCATCTCGATGACGATCATGCGGCCGTCTTGCGGATTGATCGAGAACTGCACGTTGGAGCCGCCGGTATCGACGCCGATCTCGCGCAGCACCGCCAGCGAGGCGTTGCGCATGATCTGGTATTCCTTGTCGGTCAGGGTCTGCGCCGGCGCCACGGTGATCGAGTCGCCGGTGTGCACGCCCATCGGGTCCAGGTTTTCGATCGAGCAGATGATGATGCAGTTGTCCGCCTTGTCGCGCACCACTTCCATCTCATACTCTTTCCAGCCGATCAGCGATTCCTCGATCAGCAGTTCGGAGGTGGGCGAAGCTTCCAGGCCGCGCTTGCAGATGGCTTCGAATTCCTCTTCGTTGTAGGCGATGCCGCCGCCGGTGCCGCCCATGGTGAAGGACGGACGGATGATGACCGGGAAGCCCAGCTCGCGCTGCACGGCCCAGGATTCTTCCATGGTGTGCGACACGCCCGACTTGGCCGAACCGAGGCCGATCTTGGTCATCGCATCCTTGAACTTGGAGCGGTCTTCGGCCTTGTCGATGGCTTCCGGCGTGGCGCCGATCAGTTCAACTTTGTATTTATCCAGCACGCCGTGCTTGTGCAGGTCGAGCGCGCAGTTCAGCGCGGTCTGGCCGCCCATGGTCGGCAGGATCGCATCCGGACGCTCCTTGGCGATGATGCGCTCCACCACCTGCCAGGTGATCGGCTCGACGTAGGTGACGTCGGCCATGTCCGGGTCGGTCATGATGGTCGCAGGGTTGCTGTTGACCAGGATGACTTTATAACCCTCTTCGCGCAGGGCCTTGCAGGCCTGGGCGCCGGAGTAGTCGAATTCGCAGGCCTGGCCGATGATGATCGGACCCGCGCCAATAATCAGGATGCTTTTAATATCAGAACGTTTTGGCATTTATTTCTTCTCCGCGGCTTCCATCATCGAGATGAAGCGGTCAAACAGGTAGGCGACGTCGGTCGGGCCAGGCGAGGCTTCCGGGTGGCCCTGGAAGCAGAACGCCGGCGTGTCGGTGCGGGCAAAGCCCTGCAGCGAACCGTCGAACAGCGAGTTGTGCGTCACGCGGCAGTTGGCCGGCAGGGTCGCGGCGTCCACGGCGAAACCGTGGTTCTGCGAAGTGATCAGCACCTGCTTGCTGTCCAGATCCTGCACCGGGTGGTTGGCGCCGTGGTGGCCGAACTTCATCTTCAGGGTTTTCGCGCCCGAAGCCAGGGCCATGATCTGGTGGCCGAGGCAGATGCCGAAGACCGGAATGCCTTTCGCCATCAGGTCCTTGGTGGCCTTGATCGCGTAATCGCATGGCTCGGGATCGCCGGGACCGTTGGACAGGAAGACGCCGTCCGGATTCAGCGCCAGCGCATCTTCCGCGCTGGACTGGGCCGGCAGCACCGTCACTTTGCAGCCGCGCGAAGCGAGCATGCGCAGGATGTTGCGCTTCACGCCGTAGTCGAAAGCGACCACGTGGAAACGCGGATTTTCCACCTTGCCGTAGCCCTCGCCCAAGGTCCACTCGGTCTCGGTCCACTCGTAGGCGGTCTTGGTCGAGACCACCTTGGCCAGATCCATGCCGGCCAGGCCGGGGAAGGAACGCGCCAGTTCCAGCGCCTGCGCCACGGAGGGCTCATTGCCCTGGGTGCCGGTCAGGATGGCGCCGGCCTGCGCGCCTTTTTCGCGCAGCAGGCGCGTCAGCTTGCGCGTGTCGATGCCGGCGATGGCGACGATGTTCTCGGCCTTCAGGTAATCGGACAGGGATTGGGTGGAACGGAAGTTCGACGCCAGCAGCGGCAGGTCACGGATGATCAGGCCGGCGGCATGGACTTTGCTCGACTCTACGTCTTCAGGATTGATGCCGTAGTTGCCGATATGCGGATACGTCAGGGTGACGATCTGGCGGCAATAGCTGGGATCGGTCAGGATTTCCTGATAACCGGTGATGGAGGTATTAAAGACGACTTCGCCCGTCGTATGACCGGCAGCGCCAATAGAAAAACCTTTGAAGATAGTTCCGTCAGCGAGGGCCAGGATGGCTGGAACGGCTGGGCCAGAAAAAAATGGCGGCAAGGGCAACTCCTGATAAAGTTACCGTAGCGACGCCACGTCAGACGACCGGCAAGGAACCGGGCTTGAGGTCCGGCTTGCAAGTCAGTTGAAAATGGAGGATGTGGTAGGCGCTACGGTCTATGGTGATTGGCTAAACCTTTGAATTATAACCCAATCTCACCCTTTCGGCAATGCCGTGCGCGCCTACCCGCTGGCGTTTTTACGCCTGTTGCTACGCCTTGCGCTGGCGGCGGCGCGCCACGAAAGCAGTGATGGCCAGACCGCCCAGCAGCATGGCATAGGTTTCCGGCTCCGGCACCGGCGCGGTTTGCACCGTCAACACCAGATCGGTCACCTTCAAGCTGGCACTGGAAGTCGCCCAATGCTCACTGCAGGAAGCCGGATTGCAGGTGTAATAAAGCGCACCTTGAGCATAAGCGGACTGCCAGGCAAGGATATCCAGCGAGAACGAGGATGGCAGCACGGCCTGCCCCGATACCAGATGGGTTTCCGTACCTTGCAACTGCGCCTGCTCCCAGCGGCGCGTCAGCAAGGTCGTGCCGTTCTGATAGGCGGTGAATTCAAAGCCGCCGCGGTTCGTTGCCTCGCCGCGCTCGCCGTCATGTTCACCCACCGACAGGCTGCCAATCAGCTTCGCCGACACCGAAAAACCGGTCACGCGATAACCGGCACGGGTGTTGACGTTGAAATTCTGTAAGGCATTGTCGCCATTCGATCTACCGGGGCCGGCATCAATGACGTCCGAGCAGCAAGGGCCGTACCCCATGGAAATCGTGGTAATGCCATTGGTGTCGGACAGCAGCTTGATATTATCGCCCCACCAGCCGCCGGCATTGCTCAGCGTAAAAGCCTGGGCATTAATATCCTGGGCAAACGCGGTGCCGGCCAAGCAAGCCAGTATTGAGGCTGCGAAGAATTTTTGAATGCTTTTCATGGAATCACCTCGATCAAAGAGAACGTTAGTAGTTGCCTTGTGCAGTTAAACGCGCTTAACAAATAATGTCTGGCTTACAGCGCAGCTTTTGCCTTGCGGCGGCGCGCCAGGAAACCCGTCAGCGCCAGACCGCCCAGCAGCATGGTCCAGGTTTCCAGCTCGGGAACCGGCGCGGTGTGTACAGTCAGCACCACATCGCTTACCGCTATGCGGGAAGAGGAAGTCACCTAGCGCTGGTCGCAATAATAGAGGTTGCAGATATTGTAAAAAATGCCCTCGGCATACGCGGATTGCCACGCATTAATCGCTAATGAAAAGGAAGACGGCAACATAGCCTGCCCTGCTATCTCATGCAATTCGCTGCCTTGCAGCTGACTCTGCTCCCAACGGCGCGTCAGCAGGCTGGCGCCGTCCTGATGCGCCAAAAATTCAACCCCGCCACGGTTCGTCGCCACTCCCGACTCACCGTTATGCACGCCGACGGACATGCTGCCGAAATCCCCAGGAATAAATAGAAGCCAACAATGCATGCCAGCGCACCGGCAGATGAATTCTTTTCATTGCAAATAGCGCATTATTTTAATTAAATAATGCAAATATTATAATATCACAAACACAAGAATAGAGACGGCTATACACCTGCGGGCGCAGGCGGCGCGCCGCCGCCCAGGGCCGAGGTGGGTGCCTTGGCCTTAGGCCATATGGGAAGAGATCGGTGCCGCACCGAGTCGAAAACGAGCAATGTGGAAGCGCGCATTCTCCACCTTGCCATCGCCTTCGCCCAGTTTCCCCCCGGTCTCGGTGCACTCGTAGGCGGCCTTGGTCGAGACCACCTTGGCCAGGTCCATGCCGATTACCGTAGCGACACCAGGTCAGACGGCCGCCAGGCAACCGGGCGTGAGGTCCGGCTTGCAAGTCAGTTGAAAATGGAGGATGTGGTAGGCGCTACAGTCTAGGGGGGATTGGCTAAACCTTTGATTTATAAGCCAACCCCACCCTTTCGGCAATGCCGTGCGCGCCCACCTGGCGGCGTTCTTTTACGCCGGCCGCTGCGCTTTACGCTGGCGGCGGCGCGCCGCGAAACCGGTCACGGCCAGGCCGCCGAGCAGCATGGCGTATGTTTCGGGCTCCGGCACCGGTGCGGTCTGCACTGTCAGCACCACGTCGGTGATATCCATACCCACCTTGGCGATGCCAGCCCAGTGGCAAATGCTGACGTCAGGAGGGTAGTAGGAACAATCCTGGGCCGCCTGGGCAGAAAACGAGTGCCAGGTATCGATATTCAGAACAAAGGAGCTGGGCAAGCTCACCGCCCCGCCCATGAGAACCGTGCGTTCACCGTTCAAGTCAATTACCGCCTCGTGCTGACGGAACAAATCATTCCCGGTGCCGTTCTGCGTTGCAGCGAAATATATGGAACCCGTGTTGTCGGCAAAGCCTTCCCAACCGTTCCACTGCGCCCGGATGAGAGTCCCCCGGAAGGTCGCGCTGAGTGTGATACCGGTGACGCGATAGCCGGCGTTGGTGTTCAGGCCGAAGGAGAGGAATGGATTATCAGCGGTACCGTTTACGGGGCCAGCGTTTTCAAAGTAAGTTGCAAAGCCGCCCGCATTGCCCAAGCCAATGCGGGTCAGACCAGAAACATCGCTGAACACCTCCACTTTGCCATCCCAGTAGGAACTCAGGGTTTCCAGCTTAAATGCCTGCAGCTCAGCAACATCCGCCAAAGCCGCTCCCGCATACATGATCGATGCCGCCGAAACCATCACCTGAATAAATTTACGCATATACCCCTTTAACTGAACTTATTTCATTATGCACACTGCATTATTGTCAATAAACAATGCAAATAAAATATCATTACAAATGAAAATTCGGAGGGGCGTTTACCAGCGCGGGCAGGCAGGGCAAGGCAGCGGACGGCAAGGCCGTCCGCGCAAATCGGCAAGGGCTTAGTTCAGCGCGGCGATGCCGGCTTTGGCGATCTGGGCATCTTCGGAGGATTTGACGCCGGACACGCCGACCGCGCCGATGGTGTGGCCGTCGACCACGATATTCACGCCGCCTTCGAGCAAGCCTTCGACTTCGGGCGCGCTCAGGAAGGACACGCGGCCGTTGTTGATCAGCTCTTCGTAAATGCGCGATTCGCGGCGGCCCAGGGCCGAGGTGCGCGCCTTGGCTGGTGCAATATGCGAGGAGATCGGCGCCGCGCCGTCCAGGCGCTGCAGCCACAGCATATGGCCGCCGTCGTCGCAGATGGCGATGGTCACCGGCCAGTTATTGGCATTGGCTTCCGCTTCGGCCGCGGCTGCGATTTTCTTTACGTCGTCGAGGGTCAGAAAGGGCTTGCTTTGCATCTGCTGGTTTCCTTATCACAGTGGTTAGTGGGCGGCCGGGGTTTCGCGCATGGCTTTCAGCTTTTGCTTGAGCTGGGCCATGGCCGCCATGGTGGCGCGCTCGCCGGCCTGGATGGCCTGGGCGCGGTTGCTGAAATCATTGCTGGCCATGCGGCCCAGCGGCGGCTGGATCACGACATCGGCCTCTTTCAGTTCGAACTGGTTGATGCGCTGGCCCATGATGCTGAAGGTCTGCATCAGCACTTCCAGCGAGGAGATCGCGGCCTGGGAGTCGGTCTGGGTCGAGATATTGACGGCAATGATGAAGTCCGCGCCCATCTCGCGCGCAAAGCGCACCGGCACCGGCGCCACCAGGCCGCCATCGACATAGGTATGGCTGCCGATGGTCACCGGCTGGAACACGCCCGGCACGGCCGAGCTGGCGCGCACCGCCATGCCGGTATTGCCGCGCTGGAAGAGGATGGGCTGGCCATTCTTCAAGTCGGCCGCCACGGCGCCAAACGGGATTTTCAGCTTTTCGATCGGGCGGTGCTGCACGGCCTTATTGACATAGCTTTGCAGCGCCTCGCCTTTCAGCACGCCCGAGGACTTGCCGAACAGCGGCATGGCCCAGTCGGAAATCTCAGCCTCGTTCATATCGTAGGCCATGCGCTGCAGCTTGCTGGCCGAATTGCCGGCCGCGTACAGCGCGCCGACCACGCTGCCGGCGCTGGTGCCGACCACCAGGTCCGGCACGATGCCCTGCGATTCCAGCGCCTTGATCACGCCGATATGGGCGAAGCCGCGCGCGGCGCCGCCGCCCAGGGCCAGGCCGATCTTGATCTTGCGCTGGGCAGGCGGCGTCGCCGCCACCGGTTGCTGCGGCGGCGCGACGATGGGCGTTTCCGGCGTCACCGGCGCGCCCGGCACCGGATTTAGCGGCGGCACATACGGCTGCTTGGATGGCGGGGACGGCGTCGTACAGGCGGCCAGCAATACGGCCGCCAGGAGGGGAATCAGGCGTTTCAGTAGCATTAGATAGACAGGTTTGCTCGTTTTCGGCGCACAGATTGTAGCGCAAGAAGCCGCGCCCACCTTGAAATCAGGCTTAAAGTCCGCCCCCGCCGCCCAGCCACACTTGCAGCCCCATGGCTGCCGCAGCCCATGCCAATGGATTATTTTAAGTCGCCATATATCTTTTCCAACAATTAATATTCATTTAAATAATATTATCTTAAAAATCAAATATGATAACATTTCCAATCCGCAATATTGCGGCTTAAATAATATACTTTGATGAATATTCAAAAAATACTTTACCCTCTCCTCTTCACGCTCTTCCTCCATCCACCGGCGGTTGCCAGCGAGCTTGACGTTAAACGCCTCAACAATTCCGCCGTAACGGTCTGCAATCGAGAAATAAATCAATGCTCGACAGTGAGTCTTCCACCCTCGGCAGGTGCAGTACGCCAGCTCCTCCAGGGGAAATTTATTACGCATGCTCAGATTTCCTGGATTACGATTTCACGAAAAAAAGCGCATGTTTGCGCCCTGCAAAAAGAGGGCGATAGCCTGGCGGTCTGCGTGCAAGTAGCAACTGATGTTTCAAAAATAAAAATAGAGACCAGTCCACATATAAGCGGGGGAATTCGCTGGGTATTTACACCGCGAACCGCAGATGTCGCCACGGAAGAAGTCGGCTATAAATTCATCATGGCGCTGGAAAAAGCAAATGCCTACTTTGCCGGTCTGAGCAAAAGCGGGGGCGCATCGCACAGAAGTCTGATGCGGCTTTCCGCAAGTTCAGTCTGTCTGCCAAAGGATGATGGCGACAACGCCGATACTGCATGCGCTGGCGACGATGATGAGGATAACAGGGATGACGACAACGACAGGAGTGACAACGATAACGAGTCCGGCGAGGGGCAAGGGGGGATGGAACCACCAATTGCCCTCCCGCTTCCTCCCGGGCTTCCGCCGGTCATAATCACCCGGCCCCCAAGCCCGCCCAAACCGCAGGATCCCGACATTCCACCGGATAGGCTGACGCCATCGCAGCCGAATCCATGCAGCTTGTTTGGCATCGGCTGCCCGATTCCCAAAGACCCGCCCCGTCCTGCCGCCGAATGCCAATCGGTCTACAGGGGCTGTCAACAAAGCTGTGCAAAAATCTATGCTGACAACCCCGACTGGTTGCCCGGATCCGGATCCGACTATGCAAGCCGGATGCGCGTCTGCATTCGCGACTGCATGAGAAGCGGCGGTTGCGAGAACTATTAATTTTGGATGTAGAGAAAATATGGAAAGAAATATCGCCGAATTGCTTATGCAGGATGTGCAGGAATTAAACAGCACGCTGAATAAGATCTGCCTGACTATCGAGAAAATAGAAGGCGTGGAACTCAAGCGGGAAATGCGTTCTGGCGTGGCAATGGTCATGAGTGAAGCGTATTTCAGGCTCATGCACCCAATCATCGCCGCCCATCCTGATCTGGACCCCGATATTGATCAGTCCTCGGGTAAAGACTAAGCTGGCAGGCAAACGCCGCCGCCCGGATCTGGGCGGCAGCGGATGGCTTAGCCGGCCAGCAGTTCAGGCTGGGGCGCGGCGGCCGTGGACTTGGGCAGCGTGACGATGAAGGAGCTGCCCTTCCCTGCTTCGGACTTGATGGTCAGGCTGCCGCTGTGGCGCAGCAGCACGTGCTTGACGATGGCCAGGCCCAGGCCCGTGCCCTGGGTTTCGCGCGAACGGCTCTTGTCGACGCGGTAGAAGCGCTCCGTCAGGCGCGAGATGTGTTCGGGGCTGATGCCGATGCCGGTATCTTCCACCACGAACTGCACGCCCTTGGCCGTGTCGCGCCAGTGCAGATGGATACGGCCGCCGGCCGGCGTGTAGCGCACCGCGTTCGAGGCCAGGTTGCCGAAAGCGCTGTGCAGCTCTTCGGCGCTGCCCATCACATCGCCCGCTTCCACCGTCATGTCGATTTCGTGCTTGCCGGCGGACAGGCCGCGCGCTTCGCGCAGCACCTGCTCCATCAGCTTGCCGATATCCACATGCTCGGGACGCAGCGGGTGGTCGACCGATTCCAGGCGCGACAAGGTCAGCATGTCCTCGATCAGGTGCTGCATGCGGTGGCCCTGCTCCGTCATCAGCTTCAGATGGGCGGCGCGGGTGGTGGCGTCGAGATCCTCCGAGGCGGCGATTTCGAGGAAGCCGACAATCACCGTCAGCGGCGTGCGCAGCTCGTGCGAAGCGTTGGCGATGAAGTCGCGCCGCATCATCTCCGCGCGCTGGGTTTCGGTGATGTCGTGCGTCACCAGGATCTGGCGCCGGTTCTCGAATGGGATGATGTGCACGATCAGCTTGCGCTCGCGGAAGCTCAAGGTCAGCGGCTGGTCGTAGCGGCCCAGGATCAGGTAGTCCATGAAGTCCGGACTGCGCACCAGATTGGTCACGCGCATGCCCTTGTCGCGGTCATGGCGCAGGCCCAGATGCTCTTCGGCGGCCGGATTGCACCACTCCAGAAACAGCACGTCGTCCATGATCACCACGCCGTCCGGCAGCAGGTGCATGGCCTGGCGGAAACGCGCCAGCCATTCGGTCAGCTCGGCCTCGTTCTTTTCATCGTCGCGGCGCAGGCGGTAGAGGCGTGAAAAGATGCTGGTCCACGCGCCCCAGCCATCGGGCAGCTTGGCGCTTTTCGGATCGTCCAGCCAGTCGCTCAGCTGGTACAGATAATTCAGCTGCACGAAGACCATCACCAGCAGCGCGACAAAGGCGGCCACCAGAGCCGGCATGGCGCCGAACAACCACCACAGCACCCCCACCCCGGCCAGGATCAGGCCCATGCGCAGAGCCGCCGGGACCCAGAACAGCAGTTTCGGATTCATGATTTTTCAGACAGCATATAACCGACGCTGCGCACCGTCTTGATCAGATGTTCCGCTTCCTTGAGTGCCTTGCGCAGGCGCAGCACATGCACGTCCACCGTGCGTTCCTCGATCACCACATGGTCGCCCCAGACCTTGTCCAGCAGCTGGCTGCGCGAGAACACGCGCTCGGGATGGGCCAGGAAGAACTTGAGCAGCTTGTACTCGGCGTGGCCGATCTCGATCTTGTTCTCGCCCATGGACACGGTGCAGCTGACCGGGTCGAGCGTGATGGGCCCGGCGCGCATGGTCGAATCGGCATGCTCCGGGCTCTTGCGCCGCAGCAGCGCCTTGGAGCGCGCCAGCAGCTCGCGCGGCGAGAAGGGTTTGGTGATGTAGTCGTCGGCGCCGCCGTTCAAGCCCGCCAGCTTGTCTTCTTCCATGCTCTTGGCGGTCAGCATGATGACGGGGATGTCGTTGAACTGGCGGTCGCCGCGGATGCGCGCCAGGAGGCGCAGGCCGCTCTGGTCGGGCAGCATCCAGTCCAGCAGGATCAGCTGGGGCGTGCGCTTCTGGATGAAGTCCCACGCCTCCTGGGTGCTTTGCACGGCCGCGCAGTTCCAGCCTGAATCGCGCAGGGAAAATGTTACCAGTTCAACAATCGCCGGTTCGTCTTCTACAATCAGTACAGTCGTCTTGTCGGATGCCATAAATCTTTATTCTCCGCTGGCCTCTTCGCTGGGCGGCACGGTACGGGTATGGCGGATATCCCTGCCTTCCACCACGTAAATCACATACTCAGCGATGTTTTTCGCATGGTCGCCGATACGCTCGATGGCTTTCGCCACCCACATCGTATCCAGCGCCGCCGAGATTGTACGCGGATCTTCCATCATGAAGGTAATCAGGTTGCGCATGATGGAGCGGAATTCGTGGTCGATGATCGCATCCTGGGCGATCAGCTGCAGCGCCTGCTTGCCATCGTTGCGGGCAAAGGCGTCCAGCGCATCGTGCAGCATATCGCTGGTGGCGTTGGCGATGGAGCGCACCATTTCATAGTGGTTGACGGTGACGGCGCCGCGGCTGTGCAGGCTCTTGGCCGTGCGCGCGATCTTGGTCGCTTCGTCGCCGATGCGTTCCAGGTCGGTGATCACCTTGATGGTCGCCATCACGGTGCGCAGATCGTTGGCCGTCGGCTGGCGGCGCACGATCAGGTGGCTGCAGGCGTCGTCCAGCTGCACTTCGAGCTGGTTGACCGAATCGTCTTCGCGCATCACGCGCTCGGCGCGCTCCAGGTTGCCGATGCGGAAGCAGGTCATCGCATCGAGGAACTGGGTTTCCACGATGCCGCCCATCAGCAGCACCTTGGAGCGGATCGCTTCAAGTTCGTTGTCGTACTGTTTGGAAGAATGCTCGCCAATCATGCTGCTCTCCGGATATCTAGTGTAATTTTATTGTGTAATCAGCCGAAGCGGCCGGTGATGTAATCCTGGGTTTCCTTGCGCGCAGGATTCATGAAAATCTGGTCGGTTTCGCCGAATTCCACCAGCTCGCCCAGATACATATACGCCGTGTAGTCCGAGCAGCGCGCCGCCTGCTGCATATTGTGGGTGACGATGGCGATGGTGTAATCCTGCTTCAGCTCGCTGATCAGCTCTTCCACTTTCGAGGTCGAGATCGGGTCCAGCGCCGAAGTCGGTTCGTCGAGCAGCAGCACGTCGGGTTTCACCGCCACGCCGCGCGCGATGCACAGGCGCTGCTGCTGGCCGCCGGACAGGGACAGGCCGCTCTTGCCGAGCTTGTCCTTGACTTCGGTCCACAGCGCGGCCTTGTTAAGCGCCCATTCGACGCGCTCATCCATTTCACCTTTCGACAGGTCTTCGTACAGGCGCACGCCGAACGCGATATTGTCGTAGATCGACATCGGGAACGGGGTCGGCTTCTGGAACACCATGCCGACCTTGGCGCGCAACATGTTCACGTCCTGGTCGGCGTCGAGGATATTGCGGCCGCGGTAGGCGATCGTGCCTTCGGCGCGCTGGCCGGGATACAGGTCATACATGCGGTTCAGGGTGCGCAGCAGGGTCGATTTGCCGCAGCCGGACGGGCCGATGAAGGCCGTCACCTGCTTTTCGTGAATATCCAGGTTCACATTGCTCAGGCTGCGGGTCTTGCCGTAGTAGAAGTTCAGGCCCGAAATTTCAATAATCTTGCGCTTGTTGCTCATGGTCTCTTGGCTCATGTGAAATATTTTCGATTTAGTTCGGTATCTTCTGCGTGAAGACGGTGCGCGACAGCACGTTCAGGGCCAGCACGCTGAAAGTCACCAGCAGGGCGCCGCCCCAGGCCAGGGCGCGCCAGTTGTCGTAGGGGCTCATGGCGAACTGGTAAATCACCACCGGCAGATTGGCCAGCGGCTTGTTCATGTCGGCGCTGAAGAACTGGTTGTTCAGGGCGGTGAACAGCAGCGGCGCGGTTTCGCCCGAGACGCGGGCCACGGCCAGCAGCACGCCGGTCACCACGCCGGCCTTGACGGCGCGCAGGCGCACCATCATCGCCACCTTCCAGCGCGGCGCGCCGAGGGCGAAAGCCGCTTCCAGCAGGCTGTTGGGCACCAGGCGCAGCATATTGTCGGTGGTGCGCACCACCACCGGCACGGCGATCAGCGACAGCGCGATGGAGCCGGCATAGCCGGAGAAGTGCTTCACATTGGCCACATACATGGCGTACACGAACAGGCCGATCACGATGGACGGGGCCGACAGCATGATGTCGGTGACGAAGCGGGTCAGCTGGGCCACCTTATTGTCTTCGCCGTACTCGGCCAGGTAGATGCCGGCCAGGATGCCGATCGGGGTCGAGACCAGGGTGGCCAGGCCCACCATCAGCAGGCTGCCGACGATGGCGTTGGCCAGGCCGCCGCCTTCGCTGCCCGGGGCCGGGGTGGTTTCGGTGAACAGCGCCAGGTTCAGGCCATGGAAGCCATTGATCAGCAGGGTCGCCAGAATCCAGATCAGGGCGCTCAGGCCGACCAGCATGGCGCCCACCGACAGGGCGATGCCGATGCGATGCGCGAACAGGCGCTTGCGGTAGACGGGATTGATGGCCTGCTTCATTTCACACCTTCTTTACGGGACATGCCAGCCAGCATCAGCTTGGCGGCGGAGAGCACAATAAACGTGATCGCAAACAGGATCAGGGCCAGCGCATACAGCGAGGACACGTGCAGCTGCGAGGACGCTTCGGCGAATTCATTGGCCAGGGTGGAGGCGATCGAGTTCCCCGGCGAGAACAGGGTGGCCGACAGCTTGTTGGCGTTGCCGATCACGAAGGTCACGGCCATGGTCTCGCCCAGCGCGCGGCCCAGGCCCAGCATGACGCCGCCGACCACGCCGGTCTTGGTGTAAGGCAGCACCACCTTGCGCACCACTTCCCAGCGCGTGCAGCCCAGGCCGTAGGCCGACTCTTTCAGCACGGCCGGCACGATTTCGAACACATCGCGCATCACCGAGGAGATAAACGGGATGATCATCACCGCCAGGATCAGGCCGGCGGTCAGGATGCCGATGCCCATGGTCGGGCCGCGGAACAGCACGCCGACGAAGGGCAGCAGGCCTAGGGTCGATTTCAGCAGCGGCTGCACATAATCGGCGAACAGCGGGGCGAACACGAACAAGCCCCACATGCCGTAGATGATCGAGGGCACACCGGCCAGCAGTTCGACCGCCGTGCCCATCGGGCGGCGCAGCCAGACCGGGCAGATCTCGGTCAGGAACAGGGCGATGCCGAAGCTGACCGGGAAGGCGATCAGCAGCGCGATGCCGGACGTGGCCAGGGTGCCGACGATGGCGATCAGGGCGCCGTATTCGTCGTTGACGGGATCCCATTCGACGCGCGTGATGAAGCCCGGCCCGAACTGCTGCAGGGCCGGCATGGCGCCGAGGATCAGGGAAATGATGATGCCGACCAGTACGATCAGTACGGACAGGGCGAACAACATCGTGATTTTATGGAAAATGAAGTCCTGGATGCGCTGCTTGCGCATGGCCGAATGCATGGCGGCCTGGGCGGCGGCTTCATTCACGGGGGACTCCGTAATCCGGATGGGCGGGGAAGTAAGGTCTGCACTCATGGTATCTTGTTTTAGGTGTAGGCTAGCCGGGAGCCGCCAACAAAACAGCAGGAAGCTGCGGCGGACGGGTCCCGGCTAGCCTCCTCGGCCGGAACCGAGGAGGCAGACTGATTAGTAGATCGCTTTGCCCGAAGCATCTTTCAGGTTGGCTTTCCAGGAATCCTGCACCAGCTTGACCACGCTCGGTGGCAGCGGCACGTAGTCCAGTTCGGCGGCAGCGGCGCCGCCGTTTTTGAAGGCCCACTCGAAGAACTTCACGACTTCCTTGCCTTTGGCGGCATCAGCCTGGGATTTGTGCATCAGGATGAAGGACACGCCGGTGATTGGCCAGGAAGCTTTGCCAGCCTGGTCGGTCAGCACCACGCCGAAGCCTGGGGTCTTGGTCCATTCGGCATTGGCGGCGGCAGCTTTGAAGTTGTCGTCGTCAGGCTGCACGAAGTTGCCATCCTTGTTTTTCAGCTGGGTGTGCTGCAGCTTGTTTTTCTTGGCGAAAGCCCACTCCACGTAGCCGATCGCGCCCTTGATGCGCTGCACGTTGGCGGCCACGCCTTCGTTGCCCTTGCCGCCCACGCCGGTCACCCATTTCACCGCCGTGCCAGCGCCGATCTTGGTTTTGAACTCAGGGCTGGTTTTCGACAGGTAGTCGGTGAACAGGAAGGAGGTGCCGGAACCGTCGGCACGGTGCACCACGGTGATCTCGGCGGCTGGCAGTTTCACGCCTGGGTTCAGGGCGGTGATGGCGGCATCGTTCCACTGGGTGATTTTGCCCAGGTAGATGTCAGCGATCACGGGGCCGGTCAGTTTCAGCTGGCCAGGGGTCAGGCCGTCAACGTTGACCACGGTGACCACGCCGCCCATGATGGCCGGGAACTGGGTCAGGCCTTCCGCGTCCAGCTCTTCGCCTTTCAGCGGGCTGTCGGTGGCGCCGAAATCGACGGTCTTGGCTTTGATCTGTTTCACGCCAGCGCCGGAACCGACGGACTGGTAGTTCAAACCGTTGCCGGTGGCGGCTTTGTACTGCTCAGCCCATTTGGCATAGATCGGGTAAGGGAAGGTCGCGCCGGCGCCGGTCATGTCGGCCGCGGCTGCCGTGCCGAACGCCAGGGCAGCGGAAGCGCCTACTACGAAAGTGGTCAACAGTTGTTTCATACGCATATCAAAGATCCTCTTTGGGGGTTACGGTTTGAATGCTGCGCAGTCTAGCGAACCAATATGACAGCTTTATGACATATGAAAAAAATTATGACTTTGGCGTTTCCAGAGGGGCGGCGGCGCGCTTTGTCATATTTCCCGGCCCCTTTCCGGGGAAATATGACAGCAAGTCACGAAGTTGTCATATTTCACATTTAGACTCTCTCGCGGGCCGCGCTGATGTGAAAAAAAGGCTAAAATTAATCATCTGTTAATGAAAAGTAATAGACCAAACCATGAAGCCTGATATGCGTATGGAAGCGAACAGGAACAGCATCCTGCTGGACCGCGAAATCTCCCAGCTGATGTTTAACCGGCGCGTGCTGGCCAACGCCGAAGATCCGGCGATTCCCTTATTAGAGCGCCTGCGCTATCTGTGCATCGTCAGCAGCAATCTCGATGAATTCTTTGAAGTGCGCGTGGCCAGCCTGCTGGCCGCGGCCAGCGTCGATGGCGCCCTGTCCGAGCACCCTGCCCTGGTGGCGACGCTGAACCGGGTCAGCAATGAGTGCCACGCCCTGGTCAAGCGCCAGTACGAAGTCTTGAATACCGAAGTGCTGCCGGAACTGGCGGCCAGGAATGTGCACCTGCTGCGGCATAGCGAGCGCAACGATGCGCAGCGGGCCTGGGTCAAGGAGTATTTCGAGCGCGAAGTGCGCCCCCTGCTGACTCCGATCGGCCTCGATCCGGCCCATCCCTTCCCGCAAGTGGTCAACAAGAGCCTGAACTTCATCGTCGCCCTGAGCGGCAAGGATGCCTTCGGCCGCGGCACCGCCATCGCCATCGTCAAGGCGCCGCGCGTGCTGCCGCGCGTGATCCGCCTGCCGGACGAATTGTCGGACGGCACCGGCGGCATTGCCTTCTGCCTGCTGTCGTCCATCATCCACGCCCATATCTCGGACCTGTTCGCCGGGCGCGAAGTGATCGCCTATTCCCAGTTCCGCGTGACGCGCGACTCCGACCTGTGGGTGGACGAGGACGAGGTGAAAAATCTGCGCCAGGCCCTGAAAGGCGAGCTGCAAGGCCGCCAGTTCGGCCGCTCGGTGCGGCTGGAAGTGGCCAAGAACTGCCCGCCCGAACTGTCGCAATTCCTGCTCGACCAGTTCGGCCTCGACCAGAGCCGCCTGTACCGCGTCGATGGCCCGGTGAATATGGTGCGCCTGAACGAGATCATCGAACACGTCAAGGATGCGTCGCTGCGCTTCCCGCCCTTCTTCCCCGGTTTGGTCACGAAAGTGGCCAGCGGCGATATCTTCGCCACCCTGCGCGAGCACGACATCCTGCTGCACCATCCCTTCCAAAGCTTCCAGACCGTGATCGACTTCGTGCGCAGCGCCGCCCTCGATCCGAACGTGGTGGCGATCAAGCAGACCGTGTACCGCACCGGCATGAACTCGGACTTGATGGAAGCGCTGATCGCCGCCGCGCGCATGGGCAAGGAAGTGACGGTGATCGTGGAATTGATGGCGCGCTTCGACGAGGAAGCCAATATCAACTGGGCCGACAAGCTGGAACAGGTCGGCGCCCAGGTGGTGTACGGCGTGGTGGGCCTGAAGACCCATGCCAAGATGGCCCTGGTGATCCGCCGCGAAGAAGGCGCGCTGCGCTACTACGCCCACCTCGGCACCGGCAACTACCACCCGACCACGACCAAGTTCTATACCGACTTCGGCCTGCTGACCTGCGACCCGCATCTGGGCAAGGACGTCAACGAAGTCTTCATGCACCTGACCAGCCTAACCAAGCCGCAAAAGCTGAGCCACCTGTGGCTGGCGCCCTTCGCCCTGCAAAGCGAAATCATCAAGGCCATCCGCAACGAGGCCAAGATCGCGCGCGCCGGCCGGCCGGGCCGCATCATCGTCAAGGTCAATGCCTTGGTGGACGAATCGGTGATCCGCGCGCTGTACGCCGCCTCCCACGATGGCGTCAAGATCGACCTGATCGTGCGCGGCGCCTGCACGCTGAAGCCGGGCGTGCCGGGCCTGTCGGAAAATATCCGGGTACGCTCCATCATCGGCCGCTTCCTGGAACACAGCCGCATCTATTACTTCCGCAACGACCTGGCGCACGATGTCTACCTGGCCAGCGCGGACTGGATGAGCCGCAATCTGTTCCGCCGCATCGAAGTGGCCTTCCCGGTGCTGGACAAGGCGCTCAAGCGGCGCGTGATCAGCGAGGGCTTGAATCCCTATCTGAAGGATAATACCAATGCCTGGGAGCTGGAACCGGACGGCCACTACCTGCGGCGCAAGCCGCGCGGCAAGCAAGTCCTGTTCGGCGCCCAGCAGCATCTGATGGACATCCTCGGCACGCCGGCCGACCAGGCGGGCAGCTGAACAGGGAGACAGCATGGACCTGATACTGTGGCGTCACGCGGAGGCGGAAGCGGGCGGCCCCGATCTGCCCGATATGGAGCGCGCCCTGACCGGCAAGGGACAGAAGCAGGCGCGGCGCATGGGCCACTGGCTCAATTCCCAGTTGCCGGAAAACTGCCGCATCCTGGCCAGTCCCGCCGTGCGCACCCTGCAAACGGTGGAAGCGCTGGGCCGCAAGTTCAAGACCCATCCCGACCTGGCGCCGGACGCCGATCCCGAGGCCATCCTGCGCGCCGCCAACTGGCCGGCCGGCAAAGAGGCGGTGCTGATCGTCGGCCATCAGCCGACCTTGGGCCAGACTGCCGCGCTGTTAATGACGGGCGCGGTGCAGGAATGGGAGATGCGCAAGGCCGCCGCCTGGTGGTTCGTGCAGCGCGAGCCGGGCGATCCGGCCAGCCTGTATCTGAAGGCCGTGATGTCGTCCGACCTGGTAGTGAAGTAAGCCCGCAACAACGACGCGCGCCACCCCTCGGCGGGGCTTGAAAATTGTTCTTGGCCTGCTAAAGTTTAACTGTATCAACTAAGGGGGGCAGCGGCCTGAAAGGGTGCTGCATGTATCATGATGACCCTGTTTACCATGGGCATTTTCGCCTGCATGATCGGACTGATCGTGTTTGAGATTGTGGCGGAAGGCCGGGGAAGTCACCACAAGCTGCTGGACCGCTATCACGAATAGCTCGAAGCTTCATTGAAGCTCAGGCTCCCGCTGCGGGCATGCGAATGTCCGTAGCCGGAGCCTTCATCATTTTTACATGCCGGTCTTGAACTTGGTATAGACGCGCGTGATATTGCGGCGGATATCGGCCGGCACCGCTTCCGGCGCCTGCATGCGCTTCTTGTCCTCGTCGGACAGGAAGACGTTCTTGTTCTCGGCAATATCCTTGCGCACGTACTTGACGCTGGCCGCATTCGGATTGGCGTAGAACACTTTATTGGTCAGGCCCGCGTGCACTTGCGGACGCAGGATGTAGTTGATGAACAGGTGGGCATTGTTCGGATGCGGCGCATCGGCGGGAATGGCCATGGTGTCGAACATCAGGGCGGCCGAGGTCTTCGGCACCAGCACCTGGATCTGCTGGCCGTTCTTGGCGTCGATGGCGCGCTGGCGCGCGATATTGATGTCGCCCGACCAGCCCAGGGCCACGCAGACGGCGCCGTTGGCCATATCATTGATATAGCCCGAGGAGCTGAACAGGGTCACGTAAGGGCGGATGGCGCTCAGCATCTTGCCCGCTTCCGCGTAGTCGGCGGCCGAGGTCGAGAAGGCCGGCTTGCCCAGATAGATCAGGGCGGCCGGCAGCACTTCCGACGGCGAGTCGAGGAAGGAGACGCCGCAGGACTTCAGCTTGGACGCGTATTTCGGATTGAAGATCAGCTCCCAGGCATTCTCGGGCATTGGCATGGTGCCGAGCGCGGCCTTGACCTTGCCGACGTTGATGCCAACCGTGGTATAGCCCCACAGCCAGTCCACCAGGTAGTCGTTGTTGGGATCGATCTTGGCCAGCTTGGCCTGGATGTGCGGGTCCAGATTGGACAGGTTGCCGAGCTTGCTCTTATCGAGCTTGCGCAGCAGCTTGGCATCGATCTGCAGGCGCGCCCACTGCGCGGTCGGCACCACGATGTCATAGCCCGACTTGCCGGCGGCCAGCTTGGAATTGAGGATTTCGTTATTATCAAAAACATCATAACGGACCTTGATGCCCGTTTCTTTTTCAAAGTTTTTGATCGTATCGTCGGCGATGTAATCCGACCAGTTGTAGATGTTCAGGACTTTCTCTTCCTGCTGCGCCTGAGCTTGGCCCACGATGGCCGCAGCCGCCAGCAGACCCAGACCGAAACGCTTACCCCAACCATTCACCGCCATAATTCCCGCCTCCAATGAAAAGGAACTCGCCAAAAAAGCGAGATGATCCGGCATTGTGCCACCGAATGCAAGCGCCCGCCGCACCCGGGGCGAAAAAGGCCGGCGGCGACAATTTCGAATTGGTGAAGGTGGGGGCCGGCTGCCGCTGGCAGCACTGGTCGGCGGCGGCTGTTGCCCGCGCGGCGCACGCCACCAGGCGCTGCGCGCGCCCGGCGGCGGTTTCCTACGCCAGCATATCGAACAGCGAGCGCGGTCCGGTGTAGCCGGGCAGCGCGGGATTATTACCGGCCTGCTCCTGCTGGGTGTACAGCTTGACCAGCGCATTGGCCTGGGCCGTCAAGGCCTTCGACAGTTCGGCGCGCTTGCCGTTGAGGTTGGTGATTTCCTTGCCCACGGAGGCGACTTCCCGCTTGAGCGCACTGTCGCTGCCGGTCAAGCCGTCGATGCGATTGCTCACCTGGTCGGCAATGCCCTTGCCGCCATTGGTGAACAGGGCCGACACGGCGGCCGGGTCGGCGGCGATCGCCGCCTTGAGTTTTTTCTCGTCGAGCTGGGCCTTGCCCGCGCTGTCGAAGCTGATGCCGGCCTCGGCCAGCGCCGTGGTCGAAATATTGCCGCCGCCGGTACGCATCAACTGGCTGAGCTGGGTGCTGGCCTGGGCCACGGCATTGCCGGATTTCAGGTCGCCTTTTTGCAGCACCGCCAGACGGGTGTTCAGGCTGTTGAACGCTTCCACGAACTTGCCGACATTGGACGCGATCTGGCTGGCGTCCTGCGTCACCGTCACATCGGTCTTGCCCTTGCCGGTCAGGGTCAGTTTCAGGCCGTCGATGGCCTTGTCCAGGGTATTGCTGGCGCTCTGGACCTGCTTGCCGTTGACCGTCAGCAGCGCATCCTGGGCCGCCTGGGTCTGGGTCAGCTTGGAATTGGCCGCGCCGTTGTACGCGAGCATATCCTTGACCGCCGCATCGCCGGTGACGCTGATGCGCATGCTCTGCGCTGCGCCATCCGCGCCCTTGATCGCCAGCGCGAAACCGCCACCGGTCTTGACCACGCTGGCATCGATGCCGGCCGCCTTGAATGCGGATGCAATGCCGTCCAGGGTGTTATTGCTGCTGTCGATGGTGATGCTCTTGACCGCATCCTTGCCGGGCGTAAAGCCCTTCTCGCCCTGCACGCCAAATTCGACCTTGATGGTGGCCGGCGTGCCGGTGCCGATCTTGGCACTGTTCGACAACTGCGTCTCGCTGGTCAGGACCTGGCCCTGGGCCAGGCGGCTGACATCGACCGCGTAGCTGCCCGCCTTGGCCGTGGCGCCGCTGCTCACCGTCAGCACGCCCTTGCCGGACGAGGTGGCGCTAGTGCTCAGCCCGCTGCCCGACAAACCCTTGGCCACCGCCTGGAAGTCGGCCAGCGCGCTCTGCAGCTGGCCCAGGCCGGACAGCTTGGTCTGGCTGCTGGCCAAGCTGGTGTTCAGGCGCTGGGCCACGCCCGCCTGGCCGGCGAGCGCACGCTCCACCTTGGCGTAGACGGCGGACGAGGGCGCGCCGAGGCCGCCCAGGCTGCCGCTATTGCCATACATGGAAGAAATAATGGAAGGATTGATCATGGCTGTGTATCCGTGGGAAAAGATAGATGGTCCGAGGGATGATCTTAATTATTATCCACGTTTGGCGCTTTTTCAAAACCGCGAACAGAGGTGGGATTCCCGCCCTGCCCGCCAACGCCCCGGCTCAGCGCATAAAGCGCGTCAAAGCCGTCAGTACAGCCTGATCGAGGTTCTGGAAAGCGAAGCCGACCTTGAATTCGTCGCCGCTGAAAATGCATTGCGTGACTTTTGAACGGCAAGTCAGCAGCTGCGGCTTGCCTTCCACCAGCATCTCGAACACCACCTGGCCCAGCTTGCCGATCTCGACTTTATGATCGCTTGTCACCGACATGCCGGTGGTGCCGAGGTCGAAGGTGCGGGCGGCCATCGGGGTGCCGCCATCCATCAAAATCATTGCCTTTACGCGCAGGATCTTGCGCGCCGCTTGTCTTTGGTCTGCTAGCACTTTAATCGCTCTTTTGAGTATCAGGACGGAAATGGCGCGGAGCGCGCCAAGCCGTGGTGCCAGCGCGCCACGGTCGGAACACGCGGTATTCTACTGCGCATTCAATCGCCTAACAGTTCAAAATTGCCAAATACGAACTATTGCAGTTCCCGCAAGCGGCTGAAGGCATCGTCGATGCGCTCGACGGCGATGATGGTCATGCCTTCGACCGGCTGTTTCGGCACATTCGCCTTGGGAATCATGGCGATCGAGAAGCCCAGCTTGGCCGCCTCGCGCAACCGTTCCTGGCCGCGCGGCGCGGGCCGGATCTCGCCGGCCAGCCCGACTTCGCCAAAGACCACGAAACCGGGCGGCAGCGCCTTGTTGCGCATCGAGGAATTGATGGCCAGCAGCACCGCCAGGTCGGCCGCCGGCTCGGTGATCTTCACCCCGCCGACGGCGTTGATGAACACGTCCTGGTCGAAGGCGGCAATGCCGGCGTGGCGGTGCAGCACGGCCAGCAGCATGGCCAGGCGGTTCTGCTCCAGGCCGACCGACAGGCGGCGCGCGTTCGGCAGATGGCTGGCATCGACCAGGGCCTGGATTTCCACCAGCAGCGGGCGGGTGCCCTCCTGCGTCACCATCACGCAGGAGCCGGGCACCTGGTTGTCGTGCTGGGACAGGAACAGGGCCGAGGGGTTGGACACGCCTTTCAAGCCCTTGTCCGTCATGGCGAACACACCCAGCTCATTCACCGCGCCGAAGCGGTTCTTGATGGCGCGCACCAGACGGAAGCTCGAATGATTATCGCCCTCGAAATACAGCACGGTGTCGACAATGTGCTCCAGCACGCGCGGCCCGGCCAGGGCGCCCTCTTTCGTCACATGGCCGACCAGGATGATGGTCACGCCGCTCTGCTTGGCCATGCGGGTCAGCTGGGCCGCGCACTCGCGCACCTGGGCCACCGAGCCGGGGGCCGAACTCAGCGCGTCCGAATACAGGGTCTGGATCGAGTCGATCACGGCCACCTGCGGCTTCAGCTCATGCAGGGTGTTGAGGATTTTCTCCAGCTGGATTTCGGCCTGCAGCTTCAGCTCATGCGCATCGACGGCCAGGCGCTTGGCGCGCAGCGCGATCTGGGCGCCGGATTCCTCGCCGCTGACATACAGCACGCTTTTGAGCTGGGCCATATTGGCCAGCGCCTGCAGCAGCAACGTCGATTTGCCGATGCCGGGATCGCCGCCGATCAGGACCACCCCACCGGCCACCAGGCCGCCGCCCAGCACGCGGTCGAATTCCTCGATGCCGGTGCCGAAGCGCGGCACGTCGAGCGCCTCGATATCTTTCAGCGAGAGCACCGGCGCGGTCTGGGCCAGCGCCTGGTGCGCGCTTTGCGAGAAGCGGTTGACGCCGGGCGCCTCGATCAGCGTTTCCACCATCGTATTCCACTGCTGGCAGGCGGCGCACTGGCCGGTCCATTTACTGCTGGTGCCGCCGCACTCGCTGCAGGTGTAGTTGGTTTTTGCCTTGGCCATGTTCAGCCTTCAACCACCGGCACGCGCGGCGCCAGGGCGCACATCAGCTCATAGCCAATGGTGCCGGCGGCGGTCGCCACCTCGTCGATCGGCATGCCCTCGCCCCACAGCACCACGCGGCTGCCCACTTGCGCCTGCGGCAGCGGCGTCAGGTCGACGGTCAGCATATCCATCGAGACGCGGCCGACGATGCGGGTGCGCACGCCGTCCACCAGCACCGGCGTATCGACCGGCGCGTGGCGCGGATAACCGTCGGCATAACCGCAAGCGACCACGCCGATGCGCATGCTGCCCGCGGCCTGGAAACGGCTGCCGTAGCCGACATAGTCGCCGGCTTCGATCTGCTGGACGCCGATGATTTCGCTGGACAGGGTCATGGTCGGGCGCAGGCCGAAGTCCTCGGCGCTCTTGCCGCCCGGCGTGCCGCCGTACAGCATCACGCCGGGGCGGATCCAGTCGCTGACCAGCTCACCATCGAGCGCATCCATCTGGAAAATGCCGGCCGAATTGGACAGGCTCAGCGGCCCCGCCAGGCCGTCCGCGCCCAGCTTGAAGCGGCGGATCTGCTCGCGGATCGGCAGGCAGGCATGGGCCGCCTCGTCGGCGTTGGCGAAGTGGGTCATCAGGGTGATTTCACCCACATGCGGGATGGCGCGCAGGCGCGCATGGGCGGCGCGGAAAGCTTCGGGCTTGAAGCCGAGGCGGTTCATGCCGGTATTCATTTTCAGGTGCACATCGAGCTGGCGCGCGGGGCGCGCCGCTTCCAGCAGCGCCAGTTGTTCCTCGCAATGCACGGCGCCGTTCAGATGGTACTGGTCCATGGTCTGGATATCGGCCGCGTCGAAGAAGCCTTCCAGCATCAGCATGGGCTTGCTCCAGCCCAGTTCGCGCAGGCGCACCGCATTATCGAATTCGACCAGGGCCAGGCCGTCGGCGTCGGCAAAGCCGCGCATGGCGCGCTCCAGGCCATGCCCATACGCATGCGCCTTCACCACCGCCCAGGCCTTCGAACCCGGCGCGCAAGCTTTGGCGCGCGCCAGATTATGTTTCATCGAGTCAATATGGATACTTGCGAGAATCGGCCTAGGCATGGAGTTTCCGGACAAATGAGGGAGCCGGTATTTTACCCGAGCCAGACGAAAGACATGGCTCTCCTGTCAAGTCCTTTACGCTATCAAATTCGCGCCACACTGTTACATTTTGATAGTTTCGACAAGATTTCCGGAAGGTATTATTTCCACTTTCTCAACCTTAAGGAAAACTTAATGCGTTATCTGCAAATCTGCGCTGCCGCCCTTGCAGCCCTGGCTTCCCTGAGCGCCCATGCCACCGGCTACCGCGAACTGCCTACCGGCGGCGTGCTGCGTGCCGGAGATTTCATTGAAACCGGCGGCGAATACTGCGTCATTCAGCAGCACGACAGCAATCTGGTGGTCTATAAACGCCCACGCAGCAATACCTGCACCGGCGGCACCCCGATCTGGGCCAGCTATTCCAGCGGTGCCACCCTCACTGCAATCCAGGGCGACGGCAATCTGGTGCAGTACGACGATGCCGGCAATGCCAAATGGAGCAGCAACACCGGCGGCCGCGCACCGGGCAACTATACCTTCACCGTGAACGCCACCACCGGCGCCCTGAGCATCACGCTGTGGGACGCTGAACACCGCCACGGCCAGGAAATCTGGACCACGCCGGCCGATCCGCATCCTACGCCGCAACCGCCCAATCCTAAACCACCAGGCCCCACCTGCCCGAACGGCGCCACGCCCACCATTTACACGGTCTGCATCTCCCCTAGAATGCAATCGCGCATGACTTACAAGTTCCCGGCATGCAGCCAACGCGAAGCGCAAACGCTGGCGCTGCAAAACGGCTGGGGCTGGGGCGCATGCAATCCCCTTCCCTAAGCTGAGCCTTTCATGATTTTCTGGCTGCCAGTCTATCTGGCCGGCAGCCAGGCATGCTTCAAAATGCATTGATGAAAAATATTTTCGTACTGGCTGCCATGGCCGCAGCCCTTCTCTATTTCGCTTGGCCCGCCGAGCAAAACACCGTGCCGGTAGCGCCGTCCGACCCCACCTCCGCCGCAGCAGCGCCAGCCGGCAAGGCGGCTGCACCGGCCACGTCCGCCGTCCCGGCCGCTCCGGACAGCCCATCCTGGGCCCGCTCGCCCTTCGGGCGCGCAACCCCGCTGGCGGAAAATCGGCCCCGGGCCATCGCGCGGCGCAAGGAGCAGATGAAAGAAGGCGGCTACTACACGCCGGAGGAATACTTCACGCTGCCGCTGAAGGAGTTGCAGCAGCGCGCCAAGGCCGGCGACATCTATGCCCTGCTGCAGCTGGGCCAGCAATACTATTATGAAGGCCCGGCCCTGCAGGAAGAAGACGGCTACAAGCTCGACGAAGATCCCCGCTTCGTCGGCAAGCGCCACTTTGCCGACGCGGCGGTGGGCGGCCACGGCCAGATGCCCGCGGTCCTGACGCAGCTGTATGCGGCGGAGGGCGATATGGTGAACGCCTATGCCTGGCGACTGTTCGGTGAGCAACTGGGCGAACACGATCCAAAGCCGCTGGATATCAGCAAGCTCAACAACCAGGAGCAGAATCTGGCGAAGCAGCAAGCCAGCCTGCTGTTCGGCCGCTTCATGAGCCGCGCGCCGGTGGGAGGCATTCCACCGCAATAAGCAGCGTCCCTGCGTTGGAGGGCCGAAACTACTGACTGTCATTTATTTATGGTATAAAGCACGCCAAGATAAGTTTCCAGGTCACCCCAGAATGAATCGTGGTTTTTATACCATCATGGCAGCGCAGTTTTTTTCGTCGCTGGCGGATAATGCGCTGCTCTTCGTAGCAATCGACCTGCTCATTTCGATGAAATCCCCGGCGTGGATCACGCCGCTGCTTAAGCTGTCGTTCGTACTGTTTTACGTGCTGTTGGCCGCTTTTGTCGGCGCTTTCGCCGATGCCCTGCCCAAGGGCCGGGTCATGTTCATCGCCAACCTGATCAAGATTTTCGGCTGCATGCTGCTCTTCGTGCATGTCCATCCGCTTTTGGCTTATGCCATCGTAGGTTTCGGTGCGGCAATTTATTCGCCCGCCAAGTACGGCATCCTGACCGAATTGCTGCCGGCCGAAAAACTGGTGGCCGCCAATGGCTGGATCGAAGGCCTGACCATTTCCTCGATTATTCTGGGCACCGTCATGGGCGGCGCCCTGGTTGCGGGCAAGACCGCCACCATGCTGCTCAACTTCGATATGCCGCTGATCGAAACCGGCATCGATACCGTGACGGAATCGGCCCTGGTGGTGCTGGGCTTCGTGTACGTGCTGGCGGCGCTGTTCAATCTGCGCATTCCCGATACCGGCTATGTGTACGAGCACCAGGAACGCAATCCGGTCAAGCTGATCGCCGATTTCTCCCGCTGCGTCAACATCCTGTGGAAGGATAAGCTGGGCCAGATTTCCCTCGCCGTCACCACCCTGTTCTGGGGCGCCGGCGCAACCCTGCAATTCATCGTGGTGGAATGGGCCAAGAAGGCGCTGGGCATGAGCTTCGACAAGGCCACCACCCTGGTCGGCGTGGTCGCCATCGGCGTGGCGGTGGGCGCGGTCATGTCGGCGCGCATCATCACCCTGCGCAACTCGCTGAGCGTGATCCCGCTCGGCATCGCCATGGGCATCATCGTGGCCTGCATGCCGCTGGTGCATTCGGTGTATGTGGCGTATGCCTTGCTGGTGGTGATCGGCGTGCTGTCCGGCTTCTTCGTGGTGCCGATGAACGCCCTGCTGCAGCACCGCGGCCACGTGCTGATGAGTGCCGGCCATTCGATCGCGGTGCAGAACTTCAACGAGAACCTGTCCATCCTGACCATGCTGGCGATGTATTCGCTGATGCTGCGCCTGGGCCTGGGCCTGAACACCATCATCATCATGTTCGGCCTGTCGGTGGCCGGTCTGATGTATTACATCATGCGCCTGCATGCGGCCAATCAGCGCGAGAAGGATTCGCTCTCGCTGATCGGCGAACACAAACACTGAGCTAGCTGGGCAAGTCGCCCGCACTGCGGCGGGCGGCGGCGCGCTCGCGCCAGTCGTCCGGCACCACAAAGGCGCGTTCGGTTTCCAGCAGCCAGCCCGCTTCCTCCCTGACCGTCGCCACCATCACCGGCGACGGGTCTTGCGCAAACTTCTCCCTTAACAGCGCCTGCAAGGCATCCCGCTCCTGGGCCGGCGGCGTCGGCGCCGGCTCGCCATTGACTGGCGCCGCCGTGGCTTTCAGGGGCGCCAGCCATTGCAGACGCGGCATGACCACAAAGCGCTCGCCTGGCACAGCGCCGAATTCCTCCAGCGTGCGCCAATGGCCGCGGCAATGACCGGGACTGACGCCTTCGAAGACGGGGGGATTCTGCTGCGGGTAGAACAGCCAGCCCTTGATCAGGGCCTGCGCCTTGTCCACCGGCTGCGCCAGCATCGCCTGGGCGGCGGGATGCCAGGCCAGCTGCAATTGCTGGGCAAAGATCTTGCGCATTTTCAGGCCCAGGGTATCGGCCAGATTGGGACCGACCAGGCGGTTGAAGTTGCCGGGATCGGGCTGGCCATCCAGCAGATAGAACTTGGTGGCGAATTCGATATGCACCAGCTCTCCCCTCTGCCGCAGCAGGAAGTCGAACTCGCCCACGGTTTCATTGCGCGCCGAGCGCACTTGCAGGCCATGTGCCTGCAGCACGCCGTGCTGCTCGAAATAGAAGGCCATCAGCTTTTCGGCGTACAGGCCAAGGCGGGAGTAGAACTTGTTGCCCAGCGCCGCCTCCAGCGGGGCGGGATCGGCATCCAGCGCGGCCAGCCAGGTGGCGGTGGCGGCGCTGGGCGGACCCAGCGTGGCGATACGGTCCTGCCAGTGCGGCGAGGCGGGATCGAGCAGGTCGGGCGAATCCAGCAGCCAGGCCAGGGCGCGCACTGCGGGCCGCGTCAGATGGCCCCAGGCGCGGTGGAAGCGCGCCTGGTAGCTCAAGGGACTGGCGCTGTCAGAGGCGTCCAGCATGGGCGGAACGGGCCAGGCACAGATCGGCCCAGGCCTTGCCTTTGTCTTCCGGACGGCGCAACAGGTCGGCCGGATGGTAGGTCGCCACGGTCGGACGGCCATCGTAGCGCAGCACCTTGCCGCGCGCGGCGGCGCCCAGCAAGCCTTTGCCGGCCGGGTGGCCGATGGCCAGCAGCAGGCGCGCGCCGCTCAATTCGATCTCGCGGTCGAGGAAAGGACGGCAGGCCGCCACTTCGTCGGCGCTCGGCGCGCGTTCGCTGCCGTCGGCGGCGGACGGGCGGCATTTCACCAGGGTGCCGATGTAAGCGCCTTCGGCCGTGCTCAGGTCGACGGCTTTCAGCATATTGTCCAGCAGCGTGCCCGCTTCGGCGCTGAGCGGGCCGGCATTGCCGCCGGCGGCGGCATCGGCTTCGTCGGCAGCGCTTGGCGCGGCGGCCAGCACCAGCCATTGCGCATGCAGATCGCCACGTCCCGGGACAGCGGCCTTGCGGCTGTGGCATAGCTCGCAGCGCGTGCAGGATTTGACCGCGGCCTGCAGCTGCGGCCAGTCCATGGCGGCGATGGCGGCATCGGAGACGGGACCGGCTGCCGGCGCCGCTGCGGCCGGCGCGCGTACCGGCGCTGGCGCCGGCATGGGCGCGTCGTCGAACCAGGCCGTCGAATCGTCCAGCGGCGCTGCGGGCGGACGCGGTGCGGCCGGGCGCTGCGCTGCGGGCTGGGAGGGGGATGCCGGTGCGCGGATAGGCGCTGGGGCGGCGGCTACTGGGGCCGGCGCCGGCGTTGGCGCATCGTCAAACCAGGCGGTCGAGTCATCCGGCGCTGCGGCAGCCGGCACTACAGCGGGCGGCACAGCCACGGGCGCCGCCGGCTGCACGGCAGGGGCGGCGGCTTGCGGGACGGCTTGCGGGGCGGATGGCATAGGCGCGGCCTGCACGGTTTCCGCGGCATGCGGCACACTCGCCGGCATCTCGGCCAGCACTTCCGCATCCACAGCCGCGGCATCCTGCGCCTCGTCCTGGAGCGCATCGGCGTGCTGGCGCAGCTTCCAGTGCGGAGCGATACCCATCTCCGCCAGGAAGACCGCGCTGCGTTGTGAGGCCTGACTCATAATTCGAACCGCATGACGATTGCGTCCTCGCGTTGCTGGTTGGCCGCCGGGTAGTAACCCTTGCGCCGCCCGATTTCAATGAAGCCATAGCGCCGGTAGATATCCAGCGCCCGTTCGTTCGAGGGGCGCACTTCCAGCAGCATCGATTCCATGCCCAAGCCGCGCGCGCAAGCTGCGGACTGATTCAGCAGAAAGCGCCCCAATCCCTTGCCCTGCCAGCGCGCCGCCACGGCCACGTTCAGCAAATGGGCTTCGTCCACGACACCCATGATCAGGAAATAGCCCAGCAGCTCGCGCGAGGCATCGCGCAGCACCCAGGCCTGATAGCCCTGGTTCAGCGAATCGGCGAAATTGGTCCGGCTCCAGGGATAAGGATAAACGACCTGCTCGACCGCCACCACCTCATCCAGATCGCCGTCCTGCATCGGCTCGTAAATCAGCCGCGCCAGATCCCATTGCTGCGTCATGCGCCCGCCCCGCCAGCCTTCATTTCCTCGCGTTCGGCCTTGGTATAAGCGACCTTATTGCGCAGATACAGAGGCTGGGCGGCGGCGGCCGTCACGCCCTGCCCTGCGGCGAAAGCGATGCGGCCCAGCTGCGCGATCTGCACCGCATGCGGCATCAGCGCCGCATGCGCGCCAGTGGCGCAGGCCAGGCTGGACAAGGCCTCGGCATAAGCGGCAAAACCATTGCCGCAAGCGGCCAGCGCGCCATCCACGGTGGCCGGCTGCACGCCTTCGGGCGCGGACAGCGCCGGCGGCAGCACCGCCAGCGGCGCCTCGCCGTCGAAACGGTACTGCGCCCAATACACCTCATTCATGCGCGCGTCGAGCACGGCCAACACCGCGCCGGCGCCATGCTGCTGGCGGCAAGCCAGGGCCATGGCGTCCAGCGTCACGATAGGCAGCAGCGGCTTGACCGCGCCGAAACCCAGGCCCTGGGCGATGCCGCAGGCGGTGCGCACGCCGGTAAACGAACCGGGGCCGGCGCCATAGGCGATGGCATCGACATCAGCCAGGGCGATGCCGGCTTCGGCCAGCAGCTCCTGGATCATGGGCAGCACGGACTGCGAATGGGTGCGCACGCCCGACGATTCGCGGGAATAAATCTGGTCGCCGCGCAGCAGCGCGCAACTGGCCATTTCGGAGGAAGTTTCAATTGCAAGGATAATCGGCATTCCGGTATTTTAACCCGCCGAGGCAGCAACGGCCCAGCGCAGCGATGTACAATACCCACCCTATGCACGCCACCACCCTTGATACCGACAACCGCGCCGAAGTGGCCGCCGCCCTGGCCCAGGACCGCCTGATCGTCGCCTGCCTGTGCGCCGCATGGTGCGGCACCTGCGGCAGCTACCGCGCCACGTTCGAAAGCCTGGCCGCGCGCAATCCGGACAAATACTTCCTCTGGGTCGACATCGAAGACCACGCCGACGTGGTGGGCGACCTCGATGTGGAAAACTTCCCCACCCTGCTGATCCAGCGCCACGACACCGTCGCCTTCTTCGGCACCATGCTGCCCGACGCCAATGTCGCCCAGCGCCTGATCGAAACCCAGGCCGAACTCAGCGGCGAAGAAATGCAGCGCCTCGCCGCCAGCAGCGCCGAGCGCCGCCAATGGCAGCAAGACTGCAATCTGCGCACCCTGCTCCACGCCGCCCTCTAAGCCATAGCTGAGCCCGTGTCCGATTTTGGGGCCAGACCCCAAAATCGGACACGGACTCAGCTATATGGTCAGTTTTTCCAGCGCTGCAGCAGGTCTTCCGGGGTGACGGGGCGGCTGTAGTAGTAGCCTTGCGCCTGGTTGCAGCCGTGGCGCAGCAGGAAGGCGGCTTGTTCGTCGGTTTCGACGCCTTCGGCGATCACGGACAGATTCATGCTCTTGCCGAGCTGGATGATGGCGATGGCGATGGCTTCGTCATTGACGTCGGTGGAGATGTCCTTGATGAAGGAACGGTCGATCTTCAGCGTCTGCACCGGCAGCTGCTTCAAATACGCCAGCGAGGAATAGCCGGTGCCGAAATCGTCGATCGCCAGGCCGACGCCGATCTTGTGCAGATCGTTGATGAAGGCCATGGCGTCGCCGGTATTCATGATCACCGATTCCGTCACTTCCAGCTGCAGGCGCTGCGGCTCCAGCCCCGTTTCGCGCAGGATGTCGGCCACCATGCTGACGATGGAGCCGCGCTCAAACTGCTTGACCGAGAGGTTGACGGCGATCTTCGGCACATGCAGGCCGGCCTCCTGCCAGCGCACCATCTGGCGGCAGGCTTCATACAGCACCCATTTGCCCAGCTGGTTGATGAAGCCCGTATCCTCGGCCAGGGGAATGAAGCGGAACGGCGGCACCAGCCCCAGTTCCGGATGGTTCCAGCGCAGCAGCGCTTCCACGCCGATCAGCTTGCCGGTGTCGATTTCGACCTGGGGCTGGTAGTTGAGGAAGACTTCTTCCTTTTCGATGGAGCGGCGCAGGAAGGTTTCCAGGCGCAGGCGCTCGACGCCCTCGCCCGTCATCGACGGCGCGTAGAAGCGGTAGCCGTTGCGGCCGCGCGCCTTGGCCTGGTACATGGCCACGTCGGCATTGCGGATCAGCATATTGATGTCCTGCGCATCCTCCGGGAACAGGCTGATGCCCACGCTGCAGGTGACGAACAGCTCGTGCCCTGCCACCATGAAGGGCTGCTCGAACATGCCCACCAGTTTTTCCGCCACCAGGCTGGCGCTGAACTGGCCGTCCACGTTCTCCAGCAAGACGATGAATTCGTCGCCGCCCAGACGCGCCAGGGTATCGCCCTCGCGCAGCTTGTCCGAGAGGGCATGCGCCACCTGCTTCAGCAGCTCGTCGCCGATGTGGTGGCCCAGGGTGTCGTTGACGTTCTTGAAGCGGTCCAGGTCAATGAACAGCAGCGCCAACTGCTCGCCTTCGCGTCCGGCGCGCTGCAAGGCGTGCTGCAGGCGGTCGTTGAACAGCAGGCGGTTGGGCAGCGCGGTCAGCGGATCGTGGTGGGCCAGGTGGTCGAGCTTTTCCTGCGACTCCTTGACCTGGGTGATGTCGCTGAACACGCCCACATAATAGGTGGCGATGCCGCGGCTGTCGCGCACCGCGCTTAAGGTCAGCCACTCCAGGTACTGTTCGCCGTTCTTGCGCAGGTTCCAGATCTCGCCGCGCCAGTAGCCGGTGGTTTCCAGCTCCTTCCACAAGCCTTCGTGGAAGGCATCGTCGTGGCGGCCGGAGCGGGTCAGCATGCGGTCGCGGCCCAGCGCCTCTTCTTCGGTATAGCCGGTGATCTGGGTGAAGGCCGGATTGATGGCGACAATGGTGCCGCGCGCGTCGATCACCATCACGCCGTCGGCAATGTGTTCCAGTACGGTGGCCGACAGACGCAACTTGTCCTCGGCCTCCTTGCGCGCCGTGATGTCGGCATAGACCCAGATGCTGCCTTCGTTCGGACGGCTATGGTCGATGGCGCAGCCGCTGACCATGCACCAGAACAGCGTGCCGTCCTTGCGGCGGTAATGGCGCTCTTCACTGAAGTACTCGCCGTTGCTCAGGGTCGGGTACTGGCGCGCGCCGGCCGATTCGAAGTCGAAGGAGGTCGGGAACACGATCGAGGTCGAGCTGCCCAGCATCTGACCCGGCTCATAGCCGAACAGTTCTTCGCAGCGGCGGTTGACGGAGACGATGGCGCGGTTGCGCACGAACATCACGCCGAACATCACGTTGTCCAGAATCGCACTCTGCTCGGCCAGCAAGGCTTCGATGCGCATCTCATTGTTCTTGCGCGGGCTGATGTCGGAGATGATGCCGTCCACCCAGGGCGCGCTGCCGGCGTCGGAAGGCTGCGGCTGGCCGTTCTCGGCCACCCAGCGTTCGGTGCCGCTAGCGTCGATGATGCGGTATTCGATTTCGTAGGGCCGTCCATCCTTGATCGCCTGGGTCACGGCGCGGCGCTGCATCTTGCGGTCTTCCGGGCAGATCAGATTGGCCCAGGAGTGGGTGGTGCTGCGCATGAACTGGGCCGCGCTGTAGCCGGAGATATCCTCGATGGCGTCGCTGACGAAATCGATGGGGCCATCGGGGCGGAAGCGGAACACGGCGCCCGGCACCTGGGTCACGATGGTGCGGAAGCGCTCCTCGCGCTGGCCGATATCCTCGAACAGGTGCTTGATCGCCACCCGCATCTGCTCCAGCTGGCCGGCCAGGCGGCCCAGCTCATCGCCGCTGGACAGTTCCATGCGCGTTTCGAAATCGCCATGCGAGAGGCGGTCGGAAAAGCGCATCAGCTTGCGCAAAGGCTTGATCAGGCGCGCGTTCAGGAACAGCACGATCAGCACCAGCGACACCGTCAGCTGCGCCGCCAGCACGAAAACATAGGACAGCTGCTTCTCGCGCAGCTCCTGCTGGCTGCGCGCATCGTCCATCTCGACCATGATGCGGCCGATACGCTCGCCGCGCACCATGATTTCGCGCTCGGCGCGGTAAACATTGCCGATGACGCGCTTGGGCGCCTCCACATGAATGAACTGGGTATCGGCCTGGCCCGTGACTTCCACCTGCAGCACCGAGCGGTCGCGCATCACCGATTCGACCAGGGAATTGGCCGATTCGGCATTCATATTCCACAAGGATTCCTGCATGCCCAAGGCCAGGATATCGGCATTGCGCTGCAGCGACTCGTTGAGCGCGGTGCGCGCCGACTGCTGCTCGTGCACGCCGATCAGCAGATAACTGCCAATAATGGCGGGAATGACGAGGCCGCCAAACACTACCAGCATTAAAGCGCCGTAGATGGATAGGCCGTAGAGGGCGCTCAGTCGGAGGCGCAGGCTGCGATAAAAATTACTGGCCATGCAGAAGCGGTGCCGTGGCGGCTGGTTGAAATGGCATCGGTTGGGCAATCAGACAATTATCTAACAGCAATTATGCACATAAAACGGGCCAACAGCCATCACAAAGCAACACGCCGGCCAGGCGCAAGTGGCGCAAACTTGCTATGATCGCCAAACTTTTTAACAGGAGCCTGTCATGTCGTTTTCCATGTATTCCGCATCCATCCCCGTATTCAAGCAGATCCTGAACAGTTTGCACGCCATCCTGGTGAAAGCCGAAGCCCATGTCGAGGACAAAAAGCTCGATCCGAACGCGCTGTTGCAATTCCGCCTGTTCCCGGACATGCTGCCCTTCACGCGCCAGATCCAGATTGCCGCCGACTTCGCCAAAGGCGCGGGCGCCCGCCTGGCCGGCCAGGACGTGCCTGCCTATGAAGACACGGAAAAGACCATCGCCGAGCTCAAGCTGCGCATCACGCGCACCCTGACCTTCCTCGACAGCCTGCCGCAGGACGCGATCGAAGGCAGCGAAGAGCGCGCCATCACCACCGGCAGCGGCGAAAAGACCAAGCACTTCGTCGGCCAGACCTATCTGCTGCACTACGCCCTGCCCCACTTCTTCTTCCACGCCACCACCGCCTACGACATCCTGCGCCACAACGGCCTCGACATCGGCAAGAAAGACTTCATCGGCAGCTATTGAGTTTGATCTAAATCAGACAATGTCCCACCCTGGTGTCAGGCACCAGAGACGGACATTCTTTGATTTAGATCAGCAAATGTCCAACCCTGGTGCCTGACACCAGGGTTGGACATTGTTTGATCTGGCGCAAAGTGGCGGCGGGGTCAGCCGTTGCGGCGGGGGTAGCCTTGGGACAGGATGCGCACCCAGACTTTTTCTTTCTCTTCGGCGCTCATCGAGACCCAGTGGGCGACTTCGACATAGCTGCGGCCGCAGCCGCGGCAGATTTCGTCGAACGTGGTGGAGCAGACCGCGACACAGGGCGTATCCGGCCGTTCAGGCAATGCGTCGTCAGCCATTACTTCACTTTCAGACCAAGCTTGGCCCAGCCTTCGTGGCCCAGCTTTTCCATCGTTTCGATGTTCTTTTCAAAGATATCTTCAGCTTCGGGGAAGGCTTCCACGGCGCGGTCGATGCTGTCTTCGCGCAGCAGGTGCAGGGTCGGATAGGGCGAACGGTTGGTGTAGTTGCCGATATCGTCTTTTTCGGTGTCGGCAAACTGGTAGTCCGGGTGGAAGCTCGCCACCTGCAGCTCGCCCACCAGCTGCATGTCTTCCAGCGCGGCGTCGGCCACGTCGAGAAACTCGTTGTAGTCTTCGAAGTCGCTCAGCACGTGGGGGTGGATCAAGAGGGTGGTGTCGACTTTTTCCGGTTCGGTGTCGGCCAGCAGTTGCAGCTCGTCCATCAGCTGCTCCAGCAGCTCTTCCGGGGTGGTGGCTTCCGACACCACATAGCGCACCTGCTTTTTCACGTGCACGGACTTGGCAAAAGGACACAGGTTAAGACCGATCACGGCCTTTTCCAGCCATTCTTCGGTAGCGGCGATCACGGCGTCGCGCTCGGCGGCAGGGGTACTCATCAGCTTATTCCTTGAAGTAAATCATTGCTCTCAGCCAGCATTGTACGCACCCGGCGCGCATCGTGCCAAATACCGCTATTTAGCGTAAGTTTTATGTTAATTCCCATGTATTTGCCGTCATTATTAGTGCAAATAAACTGTCATCCGGATGACATATTTCCTTGACTCGGCCCCCGCAACTTACTTACACTCCACGTTTAATGATAGTCCGTCCGATGTTTCTCTCGCGACAACAATGGAACGCTATGCAAGCACGAATTAAGTACACTCCCCTGTTGGCGGCGCTCGTAATCGGCGCAGCGCCCGCGATCAGCCAGGCCGGCGACACTGCCGCCGCCACGAATCTGATCCCGCTGTCCTCGCCCGCCACGGCCAAATCCTCCGCTTCCGATCTCCCCTCTTCCGCCAAGACTGCCGCTAAACCGGCCGGGGAAGAGGCTTACCGCGAAAAAGACGTCTGGGGCCGCATCCGCTCCGGCTACGCGATTCCGGACGTGGACAATTCCCTGGTGACGCGCCATGTCAACTGGTACAGCACCCGTCCCGACTATATCGACCGTACCACCCGCCGCGCCTCGCTCTATCTCTACCATGTGGTGAGCGAGCTGGAAAAGCGCGGCATGCCGACCGAGCTGGCCCTGCTGCCCTTCATCGAATCCGCCTTCAACCCGCAAGCCCTGTCCACCGCGAACGCGGCCGGCATGTGGCAGTTCGTACCGGGCACCGGCCGCGACTTCAACCTGAAGCAGAATGCCTTCAAGGATGAGCGCCGCAGCGTGCTGGCGTCGACCGACGCCGCCCTGACCTATCTGCAGCGCCTGTACGATATGTTCGGCGACTGGCAGCTGGCCCTGGCCGCCTATAACTGGGGCGAAGGCTCGGTGCAGAAGGCGATCAAGCGCAACCAGGCCGCCGGCAAGCCCACCGATTTCGAGAGCCTGGCCGAGCTGATGCCGGCCGAGACCCGCAATTACGTGCCGAAGCTGCAAGCGGTCAAGAATATCGTCGCCAATCCGGCCCAGTATGGCCTGACCCTGCCGATGATCCAGAACCAGCCTTACTTCACCGCCGTCGACAAGACCAGCGACATCGACCTGGCCCTGGCCGCCCAGCTGGCCGAGCTGTCGATCGACGAGTTCAAGGCGCTGAATCCGCAGTTCAACCGCCCGGTGATCGTCGGCAGCGAGCAGACCCAGATCCTGCTGCCGAAGGAGAACGCGGAGAAGTTCCACCTGAACCTGGCGCAATGGGGCCGCGCCCTGTCGAGCTGGACCACGCACAAGATCACCAGCGCGCGCGAGCGCATCGAAACCCTGGCCTCGCGCTTCGGCACCACGCCGGAAGTGATCCGCCAGGCCAACAATATCCCGCAGAAGACCCTGCTCAAGGCCGGCTCCACCATCCTGGTGCCGAAAACCTCGGCCAGCGCCAACGATATCGCGCCCGAAATCGCCGACAACGCCACCGTGGCGCTGGAAGCCGACCGCGGCGGCAACAAGCGCAGCAGCTATCGCCAGGCCGGCGCCGCCAAATCGAACGGCAACGCCCCGGTTTCCCTGGTCAAGGCCCGCGTTTCGCGCGCCGAAGCTGGCAAAAAAGCCAATCACCGCCGCAGCAATTAATCCGCTGATACACCGGCGCGGCGCGACTGCAGCACATCTGTTGCAGTCGCGCCCCACTCCCCCTACAATTCCATTCTTGCGGCGCCGGTTTCCGGCATGCCGGTAGACGTAGTTCAAATAACAATAAGCCTATGGACCGGACCGCCCTGCGCGCGCCGGTCATGGCAGCAGTTTTGTGTGGAGTGATCATGGCTTTCTTGCAAGGCAAAAAAATTCTCATTACGGGCGTTCTGTCCAACCGTTCCATCGCTTACGGCATTGCCAAAGCCTGCCACCGCGAAGGTGCGGAACTTGCCTTCACCTATGTCGGCGAGCGCTTCAAGGAGCGCATCACCGAATTCGCCGCCGAATTCGGCAGCACGCTGGTCTTCGACTGCGACGTCAGCAGCGATGAGCAGATCGCCGCGCTGTTCACCGATCTGGGCCAGCAGTGGGAGCATCTGGACGGCTTCGTGCACGCCATCGGCTTCGCCCCGCGCGAAGCGATCGCCGGCGAATTCCTCGATGGCCTGACGCGCGAGAACTTCCGCATCGCCCACGATATCTCGGCCTACAGCTTCCCGGCCATGGCCAAGGCCGCGCTGCCGCTGCTGCGTCCCGGCTCCTCGCTGCTCACCCTGTCCTATCTCGGTGCGATGCGCGCCATCCCCTTCTATAACACCATGGGCCTGGCGAAAGCCTCGCTGGAAGCCTCGGTGCGCTACCTGGCCGAGAACCTGGGCCAGCATGGCATCCGCTCCAACGGCATCTCGGCCGGCCCGATCAAGACCCTGGCCGCCAGCGGCATCAAGGACTTCAGCAAGCTGCTGGGCTTTGCCGCCAGCCACGCGCCGCTGCGCCGCAACGTCACCATCGAGGAAGTGGGCAATACGGCAGCCTTCCTGCTGTCCGACCTGTCCTCCGGCATCACCGGCGACATCATCTATGTGGATGGCGGCTTCTCGCATGTGATGGGCCTGAACGCCAGCGATTACCAGTAAGCGTTTCGCGCCGCGCTGGCTGTCCATGTCCGAGCTGCCTGACGATGAGCTGATGCTGCGCTACCGCGACGGCAATCTGGCGGCCTTTCAGGAGCTGTATCGCCGTCACAGCCGCGGCTTGTACCGCTTTATCGCCTGGCGTTCCGCGCGCCGCGAGTGGGTGGACGAGGTGGCGCAGGACAGCTGGCTGGCCCTGCACCACGCGCGCAGCCGCTATCAGCCGCAGGGCAGCTTCCGTACCTGGCTGTATCAGATCGCGCGCAACCGCCTGAGCGATCTGCAGCGCCAGCAGCAGGACGTGCTGCTGGGCGATATGGCGCAGGAGACCGACTTCATCGCCGATATGCTGGCCGAAGCCGCGCCACCCGCCACCCTGGCCGACACCGCGCTCGATCAGCGTCAGCAGACCGGCGCGCTGTATGCGGCCATCCGCCAGCTTCCCGCCGAGCAGAAGGATGCGCTGGTGCTGCAGCATTTCAGCGGTCTGAGCATCGAAGAAATCGCGCAACTGTGCGAGGTTCCGGGCGAAACTGTGAAAAGCAGGCTACGCTATGCCATGCGCAAGCTGCGCGAACATTTCGCGCACGAAGCCAAGCCGCAAGAGGAAAAAGCATGAAGGCCGACAAGGACGACCTGGATCAGCAGGAACTGGAGCGCAAGCTGGCGGCCCTGCCGCAGCCCGCGCCTTCGGCCGCGCTGGATGCGGCCATCCTCGCAGCCGTGCAGGCCGATCTCGCCGCCGCGCCTGCGCCCGTCGTGCATCCAGGTAGGCCCGCCGCCAACGACACGCCTGCAACGCCGTCCGCAGCCCAGCCGCTGGCGCGCAAACGCTGGACGCGCTGGCAACTGCCGCTGGGATTGGCGGCATCCTTCGTGCTGAGCTTGAGCGTGGTGCTGAAATTGCAGGAACATGAAGCGCAAATCGCCGCGCCGCAGCCGGCGGCCGCGCCTGTGCCGGCACCTATGCCTGTGCCTGTGCCAGCCCCTGCGCCAGCCCCGATAGTTGCAGACACGGAGAGCGCCGCGCCTGCGGCCCAGGATGCGCCTGCGGAGAAAGACCAGCAAAAGCGCCGCGCCATCCAACCAGCAAAGCCCGGCCGCGCCGCCGCGCCGGCTCAAGCCGCGCCGGATGACTCCGAACGCGCCGCGCCACCGCCGCCGAACGCGGAAGACCTTGCGGCGCGGGAGTTTCGGAGCGCTCCGCAAGCCGTGCCGGAGTTGAAGCTTGCGCCGCCCGCAGCGTTGGCATTGCCGGCCCGTCCGGCGCCATCGTTTGGCGCACCACCTCCGGCTGCAGGCGGCGCAATGGAAGAACGCCGGGTGCAGATCACGGGGTCCAGGATCATGTCCCCTCGGCAGGACGCCGTCTCGCCCGAGGCCTGGCTGGCGGCCATCGACGAGATGCTGAAAGCGGGCTTGCGGCGCGATGCATTGGCGGAATGGCCGCGCTTCCGCCAGGCCTATCCGAACTATCCGGTACCGCAGGAGCTGCTGGAGCGCCTGCAAGTACCGAAGGACTGAGGCTTACTTCTTCGGCTTCACTTCGAATTCACCGACCAGCACCGTGCTGCCTTGCCCGGCCAGACGCAGCGTCACCATCTGATCCTTGGCCGCCGCCGTGCCAAAGCCGGTGCTGAACTTCAGCTGCAAGGTGGTGGCGCCGGCGACGATCTGCTGGCGGTGCCCGTAGAAATTCGCCTCCACCCGATAGACGCCTGGTTTTGCATGGCGCAACGAGAATTCTTCCGGCCCATATCCGCCCGTCATATCGGGCGACATCATCCCGCCCTGATACGTCAGGCGGTGGCCATAGAAGGAGCGCTCGCCGTTCGGATCGGTCACCCACAGATCCATATCGCTATTGTCCGCATCCCAGGTCAGCACCACGCGCAGATCCAGCGGCAGGTTTTTCAGCAGTCGCGAGTCGATCTGGCTCACGTCCACCTTGACGCCCTTGGCCTGCGCCTTCGCCAGCGCTTCATTCATCTCGGCCAGCGCGATCAGCTCGATTTCGGGAAAGCGCCCATCCCAGGGCCGCAGCACCACCTCGTACAGCTGGTCCACGGCGCGCTGCCAGCGTCCGCAATCGGCCAGCGCCAGACCCAGGTCGCGGAAGGATTGCGGCTCCTCCTCGCCCAGCAGCTGCACCTGCTCGAATACTGGCACCGCCAGCTCGGGCGCTCCGGCTTGCATCAGACGGTAGCCCAGCACCCGCAGCACCTGGCGGTTTTCCAGCTCCATCTCGGCCAGATTCGACAGCACGCGCAGAGCGAGCTCGCGCTGCCCCTTATCGAACAGGATGCCGGCAGCGTCGAGGAAGAAGGCGCTGCTGTTCAGATAGGAGGGCCGTTCGTCCAGATACACGGCATACATCCTGTCCGGCGCGGCAGCCTTCATGCGCTGGATATAGGGCGCATCGGCCTGCCATTTCTTCAGCGCGATGGATGCGCCGCCGTTTTGCCTGGATTCCACCTCGGCATCGCGAGAGATGCTTGAACCAGTCACCGTCACCATGCGGGTATCGGCGCTGGCAAAGTTCGACGCCACTCCGCCGGGTGCGAGGTAAGAAGGTGGCGGCGGTGCGGCCGGCGCCGGCGTAGGCAGCCGCATCGCTTGCGGCGATTCGCTGCGCTCGTACATACCATCCTGCAGAACGACGGGCGGCCTCGGTTTCACAGGCAGAGGCATGTCCTTGGGATAGCTTTTCTCCCACCACGCGACCTTGCGCTCGAAAGCGCGCACCACGCTATCCAGCTGCTTCTGGCGCTTTTGCGCAAGCTGCTGGCCGCGCACCATTTTCAGCTTGTCGTACGCGGCGCGCATGGGCTCCGGCGGCAGCACCTCATGGCGCACATAGTCTTCCAGCCTTTCCAGCACAATCAGCGAAGTCTCGCGGCTGGGAATGCCGAATTCCGCGCCCAGGCGGCGGATGGCGCCGCGCCGCAGCTCATGCTCGCCATCCAGCTCCTGCAGCTTGCGGCTGGCCCACCACCACGCGGCCAGGCTGCCGGACGGCGTGGCGGCATCGATGTCGAAAGCGATGGCGCGCGGCTTGCCTTGCTCCAGCACCGTCAGCTCGACGCGGGCCGTGGCGGCCGACAGCTTGCCCGCAACGCGCAGCAGGCCATCGCGCGCGCCCGCCACATCGGCCAGCAGCTCGCCGGCGCCGGATGCGCCCATGGCGCGCAGTTGCGGACCGTCGCTCAGCAACGCTTCCGCCGCCGCCTCGGGGCGCTGCGGATCGATGGCAGTCAGCTGACCGCCACTGCGTTCCGCCAGCGCAGCCAAGCGAGCCGTGTCCGCGCCCAGTTGCGGTGCCAGCGCATACAAACGCTGGTTTGCCGCCAGCGCCGGGAAGCGCTGGCTGCCGTAATTATTCAGGCCATCGCTGAACAGCAGATATTCGCCCACGTCGGCTTGCGGCTTCCAGTCGCCCAGCGCACTGGCGCCGTCATAGACGGTGGTGGACAGCGCCTTGCGCAGCATCTCCCAGTTACCCTCGGCGATGCGGAAGACCTGCGGCGCTTCGGCGCGGTCGCGCAGGCGGATCAGGCGCACTTCGGCGCGGCCCAGCGCCTTGAAGTACCGGTCCAGCGCCTGCAACTGCGCTTCGCGCGGATGGCTGGCGGCGGAACCGGAGCTGTCCCACAGCAGGCCCACCACCTTCGGTAACGGACGCGCCACGCGCTGCGTGCCGACCGGCAGTTCGGCCATGAAGTAGCGCGCACCGCCAAACTCCTGCACATACACACGCTGCGCCAGATCGGCGTCCAGCAACAGCTTCACGGCGCCATCCGCCGCTTTCAAGGGGCGCGCCAGGCGCGCGCGATAGCCGCCGGCGTAACGCTCGAAATTCAGCAGGCCGGAGGCGCCAATCAGCGCCGGCTCTTCCCGCACCCCGCTCAAATCCAGCTCCAGCCGCGTATCCTGCGGCGGCGCACCGTAAGACAGCGGCAGCAGCCAGGCCAGGCGGCCCTGCTCGCGCTTCAGCGTTTCGACATAGCGCAGCTCCACCGTGCGGCTGCCGCCGGCCGGAATCGGGTACACGCGCAAGCGGAACTGATTGCCCGCGGTCTGCTCCAGCAAGCCGGGGTCGATGCCGCGCCGCTCCTCGGCCTCCAAAATCTCGCGGCCGCGTTTTTTCTCCACCGGCACGGCGGGCCGCAGCGCGCCATCGATATCGAGGGAGAAACCGGTCAGCTGCTGCCCCTCGGCTAGAGGAAATTCCAGTGTCCCCTCCAGCTGGCGCAGGTTCGGGTTGAAGAACACCATGCGCACAGTGGTTTCCGCCATGCTGCCGCTGACGGCGCCGCGTATTGCCAGGCTTTGCAGGCGCACCGGCTCACTCGCCTCCGGCACCCGCATCAATGGCCAGCGTACGACCTGCGCCTGCGCCTGCGCCTGGGCCGCGAGCAGGAGCAGCAAAAATGTAAATAATCGCATCAACATGATTTAACCCTTATGGTTGCTTGTTCGACTCACGGTATTAAACGGGGCACAAGACAAAACGGGGTTAAATTCGCAAAATTATTATTTTGCAAGGCATGGATGCCTGCGGCAGGCTTGCAGCCGGATACCATTAGTTAATGTCAACTTTATGCTTCATTGCAGCGGTGCCAACAAAAACCCGTGCAAAATGCTCGGAAATACGATATAGTGACGCCTTGTGCGCTGCAACACTCCGCAGCTGCAAAGAATTACACAACTAGCAGCTTCGCGAACCTCTGCCGGCATCCCATCTGGTGCCGCTTAAAGCCCTCCGCCTTATGTGTCGAAACCTGACACAGTCCCGGCGCAAAGCTTTTGTGCCGAAATTTCTAAAGTATTAGAGTCGTTTCGTTATTGGTTAGCGTTGCTATTCTGCGTTCTGCTTTTCCGCACGAGCGCCTGATTTTTACGAAAGATAAGAATGACGTTTGAAACCCTTGGTCTGAATCCCTCCATCCTGAAAGCCCTGACCGACGCCGGCTACACCAAGCCGACGCCGGTACAGGAGCAGGCCGTGCCTGCCGCGATTCAAGGGAAAGACCTGTTGGTGTCTTCGCAGACCGGTTCCGGCAAGACGGCAGCCTTCATGCTGCCATCGCTGCACCGTCTGGCCGACGCCGAACCTGCGGCAGGTGGCCGCACTCCCAATCAAGAACAGCAAGCTGCGCGCGCGCGCGGCGAGCGCCCACGCTTCCGTCCCGCCCAGCCGAAGATGCTGGTGCTGACCCCGACCCGCGAACTGGCGCTGCAAGTAACCACCAATACCGATAAATACAGCGTCAACCTGCGCCGCATCAAGGCTGTTTCCATCCTGGGCGGCATGCCTTACCCGAAACAGATGCAACTGCTGTCGCGCAATCCAGAGATTCTGGTGGCGACCCCTGGCCGTCTGATCGACCATATGGAATCGGGCAAGATCGACTTCTCCCAACTGGAAATCCTGGTGCTGGATGAAGCCGACCGCATGCTGGACATGGGCTTCATCGACGACATCGAAAAAATCGTCGAAGCCACCCCGGCCACCCGCCAGACCATGCTGTTCTCGGCCACGCTGGACGGCGTGGTGGGCAATATGGCGCGCCGCATCACCAAGGACCCGCTGGTCATCCAGATCACCAGCACCAGCAACCGCCACGAAAACATCTCGCAGCGCGTGCACTTCGTGGACGACCTGTCGCACAAGAACCGCCTGCTGGACCATCTGCTGCGTGACGAATCGCTGGACCAGGCCGTGGTCTTCACCGCCACCAAGCGCGACGCCGACACCATCGCCGACCGCCTGAACATCGCCGGTTTCTCCGCCGCCGCCCTGCATGGCGACATGCACCAAGGCGCGCGTAACCGCACGCTGGACGGTCTGCGCCGCGGCAACGTGAAAGTGCTGGTCGCCACCGACGTCGCCGCACGCGGCATCGACGTGCCTAACATCACCCACGTGTTCAACTACGACCTGCCCAAGTTCCCGGAAGACTACGTGCACCGCATCGGCCGTACCGGCCGCGCCGGCCGTAACGGTCTCGCCATCTCCCTGGTGAACCACTCCGAAGGCATGCACGTCAAGCGCATCGAACGCTTCACCAAGCAGACCATCCCGGTCAATGTGGTGGAAGGCTACGAGCCGAAGAAATCGGCCGCGCCGCGCGCCCCGCGTCCGGGCTGGAAACCAGGCGACAACCGCAAGCCAGGCCAGCGCAGCTTCAGCAAGCCAGGCACCGCCGGCCCACGCAAGGAAGGCCACTACCGTAGCAGCGAAAGCACCCCATTCCGCAGCGAAGGCAGCGGTTTCCGTAGCGAAGGCGGCCAACGCGAAGGCGGCTACCGCGGCAGCGAAGGCGGCTTCCGCCGCGAAGGCAGCGGCGGCTACAAGGGCAGCAACCCACGTCCCGACAGCCAGCGCCGCACCTGGGGCGACCGCTAATCCCCCGATAGCCTGATCCGAAGGCCGCCGTCCAGGCGGCCTTTTTATTTGATCCATATCAAAGAATGTCCACCCTGGTGTCAGGCACCAGAGGTGGACATTCTTTGATTTAGATCAGCAAATGTCCGACCGTGGTGCCTCGGCGGCCCCGCCTGACACCAAGGTCGGACATTTTTTTGTTTTAGATCAAAGGTGCGATTTCTTGGTTTTTGATATATACTTGCTTTATCAAGTATTTTTCAAGGATTAATCATGGATCAAGAAGAGATTTCGGGCGTGGCGCTGGAGTTTTGCTTGCGGCTGGCGCGGGCGCAGGCGCTGGTGGTGCGGCGGCTGGATACGGTGCTGGGCGGTCATCATGGCTTGAGCTTTGGCGACTTTGTGCTGCTGCACCATTTATCGAAAGCGCCGGGCGGCCGCCTGCGGCGCGTGGATCTGGCGGAGAAGCTGGGCCTGACGGCATCCGGCGTCACGCGCACCTTGCTGCCGCTGGAGAAGACCGGCTATGTGGCGCGCCAGGCCGATGCGCGCGATGCGCGGGTGAGTTATGCGGCCATCACGCCGGCCGGGCATGAGATTTTCGATCACGCGCTCTTCACCTCGAAAGAGACTTGCAATGAACTGCTGCGCCATGCGGCGCCGGATCAGCTGGAGGCCATGTCGGCGGCGCTCGGCTATGTCGCGGGGATGAGCGCATGAGCTCCGCGCTGAAGGACAACGCCAACTTCCGCTGGCTGATGAGCGGGGCGACGGTGTCCATGCTGGGCGACCAGTTCACGCTCATCGCTCTGCCCTGGCTGGTGCTGCGCCTGACCGGCGATCCGCTCTCGCTCGGCCTGGTGATCGCGCTGATGGGCATTCCGCGCGCGGTCTTTATCCTATTGGGCGGCGCGCTGGTGGACCGCTATTCGCCCAAGCGCGTGCTGATGCTGACCAAATACGCCAGCGCCATCCTGCTGGGCGCCCTGACCTTTGCTGTGCTGACCGACCAGGCCAGCCTGCCGCTGGTCTATGCACTGGCCTTCGGCATCGGCCTGGCCCAGGCCTTCGCGGTGCCGGCCGGCAGTTCCATGCTGCCGCGAACCATCGAGCCGCATCTGCTGCAGGCGGCCAACGGCATCATGATGGGCTTGCGCCAGCTGACGCTATTGGCCGGTCCTTTGCTGGCGGCGCTGATCCTGGTGCTGGAAGGCGGCAATGGCGCGGTGGCCAGCATGCGCGCACTGGGCATCGCTTTCGGCATCGATTGCGTGAGCTATCTGGTGTCGGCGTGGACGCTATCCCAGGTCAAGCCGCTGGACGTGGCCAAGCCGCCGCAGGAGCAGCACTTGCTACGTTCCGTGGGCGAAGGCATCGCCATGGTCTGGCGCGATACGGATATGCGCAGCTGCTTCCTGTACTGGGGGCTGGTGTCCTTCTTTGTCGGCGGCGCGATGCAGGTGGCGATGCCGCTGCTGGCGCAGAATACGCTGCATGATGCGGCCGCCCTGGGCGTCCTGTTAGGCACGCACGGCGTCGGCACGCTGATCGGCATGGCCGCTTCCGGCATGCTCAAGAAGCTGCGCTGGCTCAGTTTCGGCGCCATGATCCTGAGCGTGGACACCTTGGCCGGCCTGCTCCTGATGCCGGTGGGCGCCATCAGCGCCAGCTGGCAGGGCATGCTGCTGATGCTGCCCCTGGGCCTGATCGGCGGCTTCATACAGATCGCCGTCTTCACCTGGATCCAGCAGCGCGTGCCGCCGCAGATGATGGGCCGTACCATGAGCATCTTCATGTTCATCTTCATGGGTCTGGCGCCGCTGTCGGCCGCGAGTACCGGCTGGGTGCTGCAGTACCTCACGCTGACCGAGCTGTTTGCCGGCGGCGGCGCCCTGCTGGTGTGCTTCGCGCTGGGCGCCTGGCTGTTCACGCCCATGCGCCACATCCGCCACAGCGCCGCCGGGTAAAATGGAGGATTGTCAGCACGCCGGATCACGCAATGGAAACCAAATGGCTGGAAGACTTCATCTCCCTGGTCGAAACCAATAACTTCAGCCGCTCGGCCCAGCTGCGTCATGTGACGCAGCCGGCCTTCTCGCGCCGCATCCAGTCGCTGGAAAACTGGCTGGGCACGGATCTGATCGACCGCACCTCCTACCCGACCCGGCTCACGCCGGCCGGATTGGTGTTCTACGAGCAGGCGCTGGAGATGCTGGGCCAGATCAACGGCGTGCGCGAACTGCTGCGCAATAAGCGGGTGGCGGCGCTGACCAGCATCGACCTCGCCGTGCCGCATACCCTGTCGCTGACCTTTGTGCCGAAGTGGATCACGGCGCTGGAAACCGATTTTGCGCCCATCAATAGCCGCCTGATGGCGCTCAACGTGCACGACGCGGTGCTGCAGCTGGTCGAAGGCGGCTGCGATCTGCTGCTGTGCTATCACCACCCGCGCCAGCCGGTGCAGCTTGATCCGGGCCGCTACGATATGCTGGTGCTGGGCCGCGAGGCGCTGCGCGCCTACGCCCGCTGCGACAAGAACCGCCAACCCGAATTCATGCTGCCAGGCCGCAAGCAGTCGCCCCTGCCCTTCCTCTCGTATACCAATAATGCCTATCTGGGCCGCATGGTCGATCTGATACGCAGCGACACCAAACACGCGCTGCACCTGGAACAGCATTATGAAACCGATATGGCCGAAGGTCTCAAGATGATGGCGCTGGAAGGACGCGGCATCGCCTTCCTGCCCGAATCGGCGGTGACGCGCGAGGTCAAGCAAAAGCTGCTGGCGCGCGCCGACGGCGGCGGCACGGAATGGGAAATCGAGATGGAAATCCGGCTTTACCGCGAACGTCCCTCGGCTGCGCGGCCCGGCAAGACCATCGTCGGCAAGCTGTGGGAGTTCCTCGCCGAGCGCCAGAAACCGGCTGCCGCGCGCCGCCGCATCCCCGCCTCGGAGCGCTGAAACGCGCCATTGGGGCGCGCCAGCGCCGCCAAAGAATTAACAATTCGACCAAACTAAACACCGGAATCGCCCAGCCATTCCGGGCGAAAGTTCGGCCTTTTTCCGGCCGCCGGCAGGTTATGCAAAATTTGCATAGCTGGATGCTCATACGGCATTGGCCGCCCTGTTGACTCGAGCCTATGATTCGCTCGCCTGCCGCCGCAGCCCATGCGCGGCGCCATAACGAACACATACCGCGAATCAGGAGTCACACAATGACGAATCACGCACTGCCTTCCTACCTCAATCCCGAAGACCTCGGCCCATGGGGTCAGTACCTGAAACAGATCGACCGCGTTACCCCCCACCTTGGCGGCCTGTCGCGCTGGGTGGAAACCCTGAAGCGCCCTAAGCGCATCCTGACCGTTGACGTGCCTATCGAGCGCGACGACGGCTCCATCGCCCACTTCGAAGGCTACCGCGTGCAGCACAATATGTCGCGCGGTCCAGGCAAGGGCGGCGTGCGCTTCCACCAGGACGTAACCCTGTCCGAAGTGATGGCCCTGTCGGCATGGATGACCGTGAAAAACGCGGCCGTCAACGTGCCATACGGTGGCGCCAAAGGCGGTATCCGCGTTGATCCGAAAACCCTGTCGCGTGGTGAACTGCAGCGTCTGACCCGCCGCTACACCAGCGAAATCAGCATGATCATCGGCCCAACCAAGGACATCCCGGCACCGGACGTCAACACCAATGAACAGGTGATGGCATGGATGATGGACTCCTACTCCATGATCGAAGGCAACCTGTCGACCGGCGTGGTAACCGGCAAGCCAATCTCGCTGGGTGGCTCGCTGGGCCGCCGCGAAGCGACCGGCCGTGGCGTGTTCGTGGTGGGCGTGGAAGCCGCTGCGAAACGCGGCGTGGCGATCAAGGGCGCACGTGTCGCCGTTCAAGGTTTCGGCAACGTGGGCGGCATTGCTGCTAACATGTTCGCTGAAGCTGGCGCCAAAGTGATCGCCGTTCAGGATCACACCGGCACCGTGGTGCACCAAGGCGGCCTGGATGTGGCCCTGCTGCACAAGCACGTAGCCGAAACTGGCGGCGTTGCCGGCTTCCCGGGCGCAGAAGCGCAACTGGACCGCGATTCCTTCTGGGGCATCGAGTCCGACATCCTGATCCCGGCCGCGCTGGAACAGCAGATCACCGCTGCCAACGCACCGAAGATCCGCACCAAGATCATCCTCGAAGGCGCTAACGGCCCTACCACGCCGGAAGCGGACGACATCCTGAACGACAAGGATGTGCTGATCGTACCGGACGTGCTGGCCAACGCCGGCGGCGTGACCGTGTCCTATTTCGAGTGGGTGCAGGACTTCTCCAGCTTCTTCTGGACCGAAGAAGAGATCAACGCCCGCCTGACCCGCATCATGCAAGACGCATTCAAGTCGGTATGGGATGTGGCACAAGAGAAGAAGGTTTCGCTGCGTACCGCGACCTTCATCCTGGCGTGCACCCGCGTGCTGCAAGCGCGCGAAGTACGCGGCCTGTACCCTTAATACACAACCTGACGGGCGTCCCACGGGACGCTCGCCAGAATGCGCCCGCACAGGCTTTGCGCCGTGCGGGCGTTTGTCGCATCGGAGAAAGATAAAAATTATGAGCACGCTTGAGAAAAAAGCCCTCGAATACCATAAAGCCGGCAGCCCCGGCAAAATCGCCACCGCCGTCACCAAGAGCGTGGCCAGCCAGGACGACCTGGCGCTGGCTTACTCTCCCGGCGTGGCCGTGCCATGCGTGGAGATCCAGCGCGATCCCGAGCTGGCATACGACTACACCGCCAAGGGCAACCTGGTCGCCGTCATCACCAACGGCACCGCCGTTCTGGGCCTGGGCAATATCGGCGCCCTGGCCGGCAAGCCTGTGATGGAAGGCAAAGTCGTGCTGTTCAAGAAGTTCGCCGGCATCGACGCCTTCGACATCGAGATCGACGAAACCGATCCGGACAAGCTGGTGGACATCATCGCCGCCCTGCACCCGACCTTCGGCGGCATCAACCTGGAAGACATCAAGGCGCCGGAATGCTTCTACATCGAGCGCAAGCTGCGCGAGCGCCTGGCTATCCCGGTCTTCCATGACGACCAGCACGGCACCGCCATCGTGGTCGGCGCCGGCATGCTGAACGCGGTGGAACTGACCGGCCGCGATATCGCCGACGTGAAAATCGTCTGCTCCGGCGCGGGTGCTGCAGCCATCGCCTGCCTGGAACTGCTGGTGGACATCGGCGCGCGCCGCGAAAACATCTTCGTCTGCGACTCCAAGGGCGTGCTGAGCACCGCCCGCGAGCTGACCGAAGAGAAGCGCGCCTGGGCCCAGGATACGCAGGCGACCACGCTGTCGCAGGTGATCGATGGCGCCGACGTCTTCCTCGGCCTGTCCGGCCCTGGCCTTCTGTCGCAGGCCGACGTGCAGAAGATGAAGAAAAGCCCGATCGTCTTCACCCTGGCCAATCCCGACCCGGAACTGCGTCCGGAACTGGTGCGCGAAGTGGCGCCGGATGCGGTGATCGCCACCGGCCGCTCGGACTACCCGAACCAGATCAACAACGCCCTGTGCTTCCCTTACCTGTTCCGCGCGGCGCTGGATTCCCACGCATCGACCATCAACCAGGAAATGAAACGCGCCTGCGTGACCGCCCTGGCCGGCCTGGCCCGCGCCGACGCGCGTTTCGGCAAGGACTACGTGGTGCCTGGCCTGCTGGACGAGCGCCTGCTGAGCGAAGTGACGCCGAAGATCGCCGCCGCAGCGGCGCGCAGCGGCGTGGCGCGCAAGCCGGTCGACCCGGTTGCTTACGGCGCCCGCCTGGCCACCCTGGCCAAAGAGCTGCTGTAAGACTTGCCGTAATGGCGTAAAAAAGGCTGGCGCGCGCCAGCCTTTTTTCATGGCGCAGCGCGCCTTATGCTTTGCGCCGCTGCGCGATCCAGTCATCCACCACGCGGTTCAGCACGATCAGCGGCAAGGCGCCGTGGCTCAGCACCTCGCGGTGGAACTGCTTCAGGTCGAATTTATCCCCCAGCTCCTGCTTGGCGCGTTCTCGCATGCCCAGTATGGTCAGCATGCCCACCTTGTATGCCAGCGCATAGCCGGGCAGCACGAAGTAGCGCTCCACTTCAGCCTTCACCTCCTGCTCGCCCATGCCGGTGTTTTCCATCATATAGGCGATGGCCTGCTCGCGCGTCCAGCGCTTGTAGTGAATGCCGCTGTCGACCACCAGGCGGGTGGCGCGCATCATCTCGTCGCGCAGGCGCCCCAGGCTGTCGAGCGGATCGGGTTCCAGCCCCATCTCGCCGGCCAGGCGCTCGGCGTACAAGCCCCAGCCTTCCTGGTAGGCGGTGAACGGAATCACGCGGCGGAAGAAAGGCACATCCTGCATTTCCTGCGCCACCGACAACTGCATATGGTGGCCCGGCATGGTTTCGTGATACACCACGGTGCGCATGGCGAATTTCGGCACCTCGCGCGGCGCGCGCAGATTCACGTAAAAGACGGCGGGACGGCTGCCGTCGATCGCGGCCGGCACATAGTAGGCGCCCGCGCCGCTGGCCTGCGACACCTCCGGCACCGCGTGCACCTCCAGCTTCTGCTTGGGACGCAGGTCGAAGGCTTGCCCCATATTGCGATCCGCCTCGCTGACCAGCACGCGGAAGTGCTCCAGCAAGGCTTGCCGGCCTTCCTGCGTATCCGGATAGTGCTGGTGCGGGTCGCTCGCCAGCTGCTGCACGCGGGAACCAATGCTGCCGTCGCGCAGGCCATGGGATTGCAGTATCTTCTCCATCTGCGCCCCCACCTTGGCCACTTCGGCCAGTCCCAGCTCGTGCACCTGGCGCGGCGTCAGGTCGGTGGTGGTGTGCTTACGCACGGCCCAGGCGTAATAGGCGTCGCCGTCGGGCATGCTCCAGGCGCCGTGGTTGTTCATCGCGCGCGGCAGCAGATCGGCGTAGTGGGCGATCAGCTGGGCGTAGGCCGGATAGACCTGGTGGCGGATGGCCGCTTCGGCATCGACCAGCAGGCTGGCGCGAGTCGCCTCGTCCATCTGTTCGGCGGGGATGGCGGCCAGCTTGTCGCGCAGATTGAGGTAGAGCTGATGTTCCTTGGCCGGTTTGCCGGTATAGGCCTGCATGTGCTCCAGCACGCGCTCGATGGCGAAACGCGGCATGAAAATGCCCTGTTCCTCGCTCAGCCGCGTGCCTTCCAGCTTTTGCGCGAACTTCTGCGGGAACAGGCGCAGGCGCGCGATATAAGCCTTGGCCTCGGACTTGCTGCGAATCTGATGCAACTCCGTCATGAATTCAGGCAGGGCATTCTGCTCGCCGAAAGCCGGATTGAATTCGAAGAAGTGACGCTGGAAAGCCTCGCCTTCCATTTCCATGCTCAGGTAGTAGTGCAGGATATCGTAGGACAACTGGTCGCCGCGATCCAGGGCATTGCGGTCGTATTCCTCCAGCGTGGCCAGATCGGCGCGCACCTCGTCGGCCGTGGCGCGCTCCTGGGCCAGCGAAGCGTCGTCCAGGCGGCGGCTGTGAAAATCCAGCCAGCCGGACAGCATGCCCAGGCTGGTCAGCATTTCCGGGCTTTCCAGCGCCAGCGAGGCGAAGGCGCGCGTGTAGAACCACTCCAGCTTCAGGGGCTTGAAAAACCACGTCTGGGTGAACAGGATCACCACGGCAAAGAGCAGCGCCATCAGCGCCGTACGCAGCCACACCCCAAAACGCCTCATGCAATGGTCTCCACAGAACTAGATGCTCACGACATTATAGTTGCAAGCGCGCGCCGGAAATACACTTGCGGCCAGCAACCTTGGTATCATGCGCGCTCGGCCAGCCCCGCGCGCTGGTCTTTCTATAACCAGATCGGAGATACCGAATGACTTTACGCCTGCTGGTAATGGGCGCCGCCATCGCTGCGGCCACCAGTGCCGTGGCCGCGCCGCGCGGCCTGACCGTTGAAGACCTCGCAAACATGGAGCGCGTGGGCAGCCCGGTGCTGTCGCCGGACGCCAGCCGCGTCGTCTACACCGTGCGCAGCACGAATATGGAAAAGAACCGCGGCGCGACCCAGCTGTGGATGATCGACCTGCGCGCCGCCAAGCCGGTGCCGCAGCAGCTGACCCAGCACGATGCCAGCAGCCGCGATCCGGAATGGTCGGCCAATGGCGATGCGATTTACTTCCTCTCGGGCCGCTCCGGCTCCGCGCAGGTGTGGCGCCTGCCGGTGGGTGGCGGCGGCGAAGCATCCAAAGTCACCGATCTGCCGCTGGACGTGGAAAGCTTCCGCCTCTCGCCCAAGGGCGACCGCCTGGCCCTGAGCTTTGCCGTCTTCCGCGACTGCGCCGATCTGGCTTGCAGCAAGAAGCGCGGCGACGAGCAGGCCAAGAACAAGGCCACCGGCAAGCTGTATGACCAGATGTTCGTGCGCCACTGGGACACCTGGGCCGACGGCCGCCGCAATGTGCTGTACAGCGCCCCGCTGGACGCCAGCGGCCGCGTCTCCGCCGCCCCGGTCAACCTGAGCGGCGCGCTCGATGGCGACGTGCCGTCCAAGCCTTTCGGCGACCACGGCGAATACCAGTTCAGCCCAGACGGCAAGAGCATCGTGTTCTCGGTGCGCGTGGCCGGCAAGACCGAGTCCTGGTCCACCAATTTCGACCTGTACGAAGTGCCGGCCGCCGGCGGCAAGGAGCCGCGCAATCTGACCGCCGACAACCCGGCCTGGGACACCAAGCCCTCCTTCTCCCCGGACGGCAAAACCCTGGCCTATGTCGCCATGAAGCGCCCCGGCTTCGAAGCCGACCGCTTCCACATGGTGCTGATGGATGTCGCCAGCGGCAAGAAGCGCGTGCTGGCCGAGAACTGGGACCGCTCCATCGCCGACTACCGCTGGCGCCCTGACGGCAAGGCCCTGCTGGCGACCGCCGACGACGTCGGCCAGCACCGCCTGTTCTCGCTCGACGCGGCCAGCGGCAAAGTCACCGCGCTGACCGGCAAGGGCTACGCGGGCGAATTCGACGTGCGCGGCGACACCGTGGTCGTGGCCCAGGCCAGCCTGTCCTCCGGCGCCCAATTGTTCAAGCTGAAAGCCGATGGCGGCGCCGAGCCGAAAGCGGCCCAGCTGACCAATCTGAACGCCGAACGCCTGGCCGATGTGCGCATGGGCGAGTACGAGCAGTTCTCCTTCACCGGCGCCAACGGCGAAACCGTGTACGGCCACGTGATGAAGCCATGGAACGCCCAGCCGGGCCAGAAATACCCGGTGGCCTTCCTGGTGCACGGCGGCCCGCAAGGCAGCTTCGGCAACTCCTGGAGCTACCGCTGGAATCCGCAAGTGTATGCGGGCGCGGGTTACGCGACCGTGTTCATCGATTTCCACGGCTCCACCGGTTACGGCCAGCAGTTCACCGACTCGATCAGCAATGACTGGGGCGGCAAACCGCTGGAAGACCTGCAAAAAGGCCTGGCCGCGGCGGCCCAGAAATTCCCGTGGCTCGACCGCGAGCGTAGCTGCGCCCTCGGTGCATCCTACGGCGGCTACATGATGAACTGGATCGCCGGCAACTGGAACGACGGCTTCCGCTGCCTGGTCAACCACGACGGCGTATTCGACCAGCGCGGCATGGCCTACGCCACCGAAGAACTCTGGTTCACCGAATGGGAAAACGGCGGCACCTACTACGCCAACCCCAACGGCTACGAGAAATTCAATCCGGTCCACCACGTCAGCAAATGGAAAACGCCGATGCTGGTGATCCAGGGCGACCTCGACTTCCGCATCCCGACCGCGCAAGCGCTGGGCACCTTCACCGTCCTGCAACGCCAAGGCATCGAAAGCAAGCTGCTGGTCTTCCCCGACGAAAACCACTGGGTGCTGAAGCCCGCCAACTCCATCATGTGGCACCACACCGTCCTCAACTGGCTCGACGGCCACCTGAAAAAGTAAGCCCGCAGCCCAGCCCGCCGGATGGCCGTCCCGGCCACCCTGGTGCCTGACACCAATCGGACACGAGCTGGGCCTTAACATGCAGGCTCAAATACAAAAGCCGCCGCAGGTGAAGGCCTGCAGCGGCTTTTTTGCACTTGAGCCCGTGTCCGATTTTGGGGTCTGGCCCCAAAATCGGACACGGGCTCGGCCATGGGCCATGGGTCAGCGGCGGATGATGGCGCCGCCTTTCATGACGAAATTGACCTTGGTGAGCTGGCTGGCGTCGGCGGCGACGTCGCCGGGGGCGGCGATGAGGTCGGCGTATTTGCCGACGGTGATGGTGCCGATGCGGTCTTTCCAGCCCAGCAGGTCGGCGGCGTGCACGGTGGCGGCCTGGATGGCTTGCATGGAACTCATGCCGTACTGGGTCATGTATTTGAACTGGCGCGCGTTGTCGCCGTGCGGGTAGACGCCGGCGTCGGAGCCGAAGGCCATGCGGGCGCCGCCCTGCCAGGCCTTCCTGAAATTATCCCTTTGCAGCTGGCCCAGGGCGCGTTCTTTTTCGATCGATTCGGGCAGCATGCCGGCTTTCGCGCCTTCCTGCAGGATGAAGTCGTCGTTGTAAATGTCCATCACCAGCCAGGTGCCCTTCTCTTTCGCCAGCTTGATGCCCTCTTCGTCGATCAGACTGGCGTGTTCCACCGAGTCCACGCCGGCGCGGATGGAGTCCTTGATGCTGGTGGCGCCGTGGGCGTGGGCCGCCACCTTGCGTCCCAGCTTGTGCGCCTCGTCGACGATGGCTTGCAGCTCCTCCAGCGTGTATTGCGCGGCGCCCGGCTCGTCGCCCTTGGACAGGACGCCGCCCGAGGCGCAGACCTTGATCACGTCGGCGCCGAACTTCACCATCTCGCGCACCTTGGCACGCGCCGCCCATGGGCCGTCGGCCACGCCGCGTTCGGTGTAGTTGAAGTCGTGGGCCAGCAGATTATTGTCGCAATGTCCGCCCTTGATGCTCAGGGCATAGGCCGAGGTGCGCATGCGCGGGCCGACGATGTCGCCGTCGTTGATGGCATCGCGCAGAGCGACGTCGCCAAAGCCGCCCGCGCCCACATTGCGCACCGTGGTGAAGCCTGCATCCAGCGTCACGCGCGCGGCGCGCACCGCGTACAGCGCGGAACGGATATCGGATACGCCGAGCGACTGGTAGCCATTCAGATAAGCGTCGCTGGTCAGGTGGGTATGCATGTCGATCAGGCCGGGCAGCACGGTCTGCGACGAGAGATCGACCACTTCCGCGCCCGCCGGAATCCGGGTGGAACTACTCGGCCCCACCGCCGTGATGCGCTCGCCGGTGACGATGATGACCTGGTCGCGCAGCACCGCGCCCTTCTCCACATCGATCAATTTTCCGGCGCGTATCGCCACCACTTTCTGTTCTGCCGCCGCGATGACGGAACCTGCTGCACCCAAAGCCCCGGCCAGGGCAGCGGCAATGGCGATACGCTTGAAGATCATGCTGGTCCTTTCACTTGTTATCAAAACAGTTTGCATAAATGGAAACCACCTGCCGATTGTAGCGGCTTTTTCGGCAAAAGCCTCTGGCTTGGTGGATAATCCGCTGCATTCCCTCTCCTTCCCGCGTGGCGACCATGAGCACCGAAGCAATCAAACTCACTTCCTTCTCCCACGGCGGCGGCTGCGGCTGCAAGATCGCACCCGGCGTGCTGGCCAATATCCTGAAGAACAGCCAGGGCTTTCCGCTGCCGAAGGAACTCATGGTGGGCATCGAAACCTCGGACGATGCCGCCGTCTATAAGCTGAACGAGGAACAGGCGCTGATCGCCACCACCGACTTCTTCATGCCCATCGTCGACGATCCTTTCGACTTTGGCCGCATCGCCGCCACCAACGCCATCTCCGACGTGTATGCCATGGGCGGCACGCCCATCATGGCGCTGGCCCTGGTCGGCATGCCGATCAATAAGCTGCCGCTGGAAACCATCGGCCAGATCATCAAGGGCGGCGAGTCGATCTGCGCCGAGGCGGGCATTCCCATCGCGGGCGGCCACACCATCGACTCGGTGGAGCCGATCTACGGCCTGGTGGTCTTGGGACTGGTGCATCCGTCCAAGGTCAAGCGCAATGCCGATGCGCAGGCGGGCGATGTGCTCATCCTCGGCAAACCGCTGGGCGTGGGCGTGCTTTCGGCCGCGCTGAAAAAGAATGTACTGGACGCGGACGGCTACCAGGCCATGATCGCCAACACCACCAAGCTGAATAAGCCGGGCAAGGCGCTGTCCGAACTGGCCGGCGTGCATGCGCTGACCGACGTCACCGGCTTTGGCCTGCTCGGCCACCTGCTGGAGCTGGCGCGCGGCGCCGGCCTGGAAGCGCGCCTGGACATGGGCCGCATCCCCTTGCTGCCCGGCGTCGAACAATTGGCGCGCGACGGCTATTTCACCGGCGCCTCCGGGCGCAATTGGGAAGCCTACGGCCAGGACGTCAACCTGGCGCCCGCCATCACCCCGGCCCAGCACACCCTGCTGACCGACCCGCAAACCTCGGGCGGCCTGCTGGTCTCCTGCGCCGCCGGCAGCGTGGACGAGGTGCTGGCCCTGTTCGCCCGCGAAGGCTTCGCCCACGCCGCCGTCATCGGGGAAATGCGCAGCGGCGCCCCGCGCGTGCTGGTGGAGGCCTGAAAAAACCGGTAAGGGAAGCCCGGATGCGGTACTGAACTGGTACTAAAAATTGTAACAATCGTTGTTCCGGTGAAAATATCGTTATTTTTTTGATATAATCTCGACCTGAAATGCTGCGGTTCGAGTCAAAACCGATCAACAATACCAATTTAATACCATGCCAAAATTCGCAAAACTGCTTCCCGCCCTGCTGGGCGCATCCCTGCTTCTCCCGCTGCAAGCTGGCGCAACCACGATCGATCTGGGCGTGGCTTCCGGCTATAGCGGCTTCTTCTACGGCAACGCCAAGAACTTCACCGACGTCGAAGGCCGCCTGGCCGTCGGCGGCGACGTGACTGCCAGCGCCTCCATCGGCTACCGCGCGCCTTACGGCAGCAAAGGTCCAAGCCTGGTCGTGGGCGGCAATGTGAAACTGGGCACCGGCGATATCTTCAACGGCCCAACCACCAATGTGAACACCAACGCTTCGGTTGGCCCGATCACCGAATACCAGAAGGCCACCGGCTACGGCGTCTTCGGCGGCACCAATCAGTCGGCAGGCTACCATGACCTGCGCAAGCAGACCGGCGTGGTGGACTTCGCCGCCGCCAAAACCCAGCTGACCACCCTGTCCTCCAATCTGGGCAAGCTGTCCAGCAACGGCCTGGTGGAAAACAAATGGGGCGGCACCTATCTGACCGGCGACAAGAAGTCGGACATCCAGGTGTTCACCATCAGCAGCAGCAACCTGTCCAACCTGTTCCTGCAGGACGTGAAGGCCGACGCCCACGTTGTGATCAACGTGGTGGGTGGCGGCAACTTCAGCATCACCGGCGGCCAGGACGGCCAGCTGAAAGACCTGCGCGACCGCCTGCTGTACAACTTCGTCAACGCCAGCAGCGTGAACGTGGGCACCTTCGCTTACGGCACCATCCTGGCGAACAAGGCCGACATCATCGGCGGCGGCCACCTGGAAGGCAACGTCATCGCCAATTCCCTGTCCTCCGCGCTGGAAATCGGCTACGAGCCATACAAAAACATCAGCGCCGTACCAGAGCCACAGACCTGGGCCCTGCTGATGGGCGGCCTGGCCTTCGTCGGCTTCGCTGCGCGCCGCCGCAAGCAAGCCTGATCGCTGTCGCACGATCAGCACAAGCGCCGCACATGCGGCGCTTTTTTTATGTCCCGAAGTTTGTACGGCCTTTTTCTGCTTGACAGCTGCAAAGTTCATCACTTACATTAAAGCCCATGTTCACGCATCTGCATCTATCCGCTTTCCTGCTGCCGTTTGCTAGCGCCCTATCGCTAGCAACGCGCCTACTAGCACGCGCTTAATCCGCGTTCTCTGTTGTACCCGCGCCGGCCACGAGCCACGCGAAGTCCCAAAAACCCAGGAAAGATTGCACCGATGTTCACAACGGCCACCCCGACTCCATTCCGCGCAGGCGCTTCGACCGCCCTGACGGCTGGCGTGCGTGCGCCGCTGCGCCCTCTGCTGCCCCTACTGCTAAAACTACCGATCGGTTGCCTGGTCTAGCGCCCGTGGCCATCAGGCAGCCATCCGCCACATGCAGTAGTCCGATTCGTTCGGCTTTCCCAATTTGAGAGACTCCAGGAGTACACCATGATGTTGCAGAATCCGGCCGCCAAATACCGCGCCTTCCCCGCCGTTCAATTGTCCGACCGCCAGTGGCCCAACGCCATCATCAGCAAACCGCCGATCTGGATGAGCACCGATCTGCGCGATGGCAACCAGGCGCTGATCGAGCCGATGAGCATCGAGAAAAAGCTGCGCTTCTTCGACCTGCTGGTGAAAATCGGCCTGAAGGAAATCGAAGTGGGCTTCCCATCGGCTTCGCAGACCGACTTCGACTTTGTGCGCAAGCTGATCGACGAGAAGCGCATTCCGGACGACGTGACCATCATCGTGCTGACCCAGTCGCGCGAAGAGCTGATCCGCCGCACCGTAGACGCCGCCGCCGGCGCCAAGCACGCCATCGTCCACCTGTATAACTCGGTGGCGCCGGTATTCCGCAAGGTGGTGTTCGGCATGTCGCGCGAAGAGATCACCAATATCGCCACCAGCGGCGCCAAGCTGGTGAAGGAACTGCTGGCCCAGCACCCGGAAACCGAGTGGGGCTTCGAGTACACGCCGGAATCCTTCTCCACCACCGAGCTGGATTTCTCCAAGCATATCTGCGACGCCGTGAGCGCCATCTGGCAGCCGACGCCGCAGAAGAAAATGATCATCAATCTTCCTTCGACCGTGGAATGCAGCACGCCGAATGTGTATGCCGACCAGATCGAATGGATGTCGCGCAAGCTGGCGCGCCGCGACGCCATCATCATCAGCGTGCATCCCCACAATGACCGCGGCACCGCCGTCGCCTCCGCCGAACTGGCCGTGATGGCGGGCGCCGACCGCGTCGAAGGCTGCCTGTTCGGCAATGGCGAGCGCACCGGCAATGTCGACCTGGTGACGCTGGCCTTGAATCTCTACACCCAGGGCGTGCATCCTGGCCTGGATTTCTCCGATATCGACTCGGTGCGCAAGCTGGTCGAGGAATGCAACCAGCTGCCGGTGCATCCGCGCCATCCCTATGTCGGCGACCTGGTGTTCACCGCCTTCTCCGGCTCGCACCAGGACGCGATCAAGAAAGGCTTCGCCCAGCAGCAGCCCGACGCGATCTGGGAAATCCCCTATCTGCCGATCGATCCGGCCGACCTGGGACGCAGCTACGACGCGGTGATCCGCGTGAACAGCCAATCCGGCAAGGGTGGCATGTCCTATCTGCTGGAGCAGGATTACGGCCTGGTGCTGCCGCGCCGCCTGCAGATCGAATTCAGCCGCGCCGTGCAGAAAGTGGCCGACCAGACCGGCCTGGAAATCACCTCCGAAGGCATTCACGAGATCTTCCAGCGCGAATACCTGGAGCAGACCGCGCCTTACGCCTACACCTCGCACAAGATGGTGGAAGACAGCAGCAGCGACGAACCGGTGCAGATCGATATCGCCCTGATCCACCGCCAGGCGCCGCTGGCCCTGCAAGGCGGCGGCAACGGCCCGATCGACGCTTTCGTCGATGCGCTGGGCCTGGATATCAAGCTGATGGATTACCACGAACACGCCATCGGCCACGGCGCCAATGCCAAAGCGGCCTGCTATGTCGAGCTGCGCCTGGAACATGGTCCGACCCTGTTCGGCGCGGCCATCGACAGCAATATCGTCACCGCCTCCTTCAAGGCCGTGCTGAGCGCCGTCAACCGCCAGTTGAAAATGAAAGAAGCCGCAGCGACTAGCCAACAGGTAGCGGCTTAAGCGCGAATCGACTATCATGTGACTTGCCACGGTGTGCGAACCGTAGGCGGCAGCGGAAGCCCTCCCTCCTTCCGCTGCCTTCCTGTCTCTTATTACCATCATCGGCGCAGCCCGCGCTGCCGCTGGCGAATCCCGTTGCTATACTGTTTTCTCCCTACGCACCCTGGCAAAGGAGCAGCGGCATGGCTATGGCAAACCTGAAAATAGGTACCCGGCTCGGCATCGGCTTCGGTGCTGTCTTCCTGCTGATGATCGCGCTGATCCTGGTCGGGCTGCAAAGGCTGTCCAGCATCGGCGATATGAGTTCCACCATCATCGACAAGGACTGGATCAAGGCGGATGCCGCCGCCACCATCGCCACCACCACCCGCTCCAATTCGGCCCTCGTGCTGGAGCTGTTCATTGCCGGCAGCGGCGAAGTCGCGCCGATCAAGGCGCAGATCGCCGCCAATAAAACCACCATCAGCAACGCCATGGACACGCTGGACAAACTGGTCTATCTGCCCCAGGGCCGGGAGCTGATGCAAACCATCAAGCGCGAACGGGCCGCCTACGTGCAGTCCTTCGGCAAAGTCATCAAGCTGCTCGACGAAGGGCAGCGCGAAGCGGCCGGCCAGCAGATGCAAGGAGAAACCCTGCCCCAGCTGCGCCAACTGCAGAACAGCATCAAGTCCCTGAACGATTTGCAGCGCTCCCTGGTCGGCGACCATGGCGCGCTGATCAAGTCCGATATCGCCACGGCCAGCCAGCTGATGGCCGGCCTGGGCGTGGCCGCCGTGCTGCTGGGCGTGATACTGGCTTACCGCATCTCGCAATCGATCACCAATCCCATCGGCTATGCGCTGAAAGTGGCGCGCGCCGTGGCCGGCGGGGATTTGAGCAGCCATATCGAAGAGGCGGGCAAAGACGAGGCGGGCGAATTGCTGCATGCCTTGAAAGAGATGAACGACAGCCTGGCCAATATCGTCAGCCAGGTGCGGCATGGCACGGGAGCCATCGCCAGCGCGTCAAGCCAGATCGCCAGCGGGAATATGGATCTCTCCTCGCGCACCGAGGCCCAGGCCAGTTCGCTGGAGGAAACCGCCTCGTCGATGGAACAGCTGACGTCGACCGTCAAGCAGAATGCGGACAATGCGCGCCAGGCCAATGCGCTGGCGCACTCGGCCTCCGAAGTGGCGCAACGCGGCGGCGAGGTGGTATCGCAGGTGGTGCACACCATGGGATCGATCAACGATTCCTCGCGCAAGGTGGTGGACATTATCGCCGTCATCGACAGCATCGCTTTCCAGACCAATATCCTGGCGCTGAACGCCGCAGTGGAAGCGGCGCGCGCCGGCGAGCAGGGACGCGGCTTTGCCGTGGTGGCCTCGGAGGTGCGCAACCTGGCGCAGCGTTCGGCCACGGCGGCGCGCGAGATCAAGGAGTTGATTTCCGACTCCGTCAACAAGGTCGACGATGGCGCCAGGCTGGTGCAGCAGGCCGGCGAAACAATGAGCGAGGTGGTGAATGCGGTGTGCCGCGTGACCGACATCATGGGCGATATTTCACTGGCCACCAGCGAGCAGACCGACGGCATCGAGCAGATGAACCAGGCCATCTCGCAGATGGACGATGTGACGCAGCAGAACGCGGCGCTGGTGGAGCAAGCGGCGGCGGCATCGGCCGCCATGCAGGATCAGGCAAACAAGCTGGAAACGCTGGTCGCCCAGTTCCAGCTCTCCGGCGAACGCCGCCTGGCGGCCAGCCGCCAGCTCAAGCTGATACGTTCAAGCTGAAGAACGCGCCAGGCGGATGCCGCTGAACTGCCAGCGCGCGCCGGCCGGGAAGAAGTTGCGGTAGCTGGCGCGTGCATGCCCTTCCGGCGTGGCGCAGGACGAGCCGCGCAGCACATATTGGTTGACCATGAACTTGCCGTTGTATTCGCCCAGCGCACCGGCGGCGGCACGGTAGCCCGGATACGGCGCGTAGCTGCTGCTGGTCCACTGCCAGCAATGGCCGAACATCTGCTGCAGGCGGCCTTGCGGCGGCTGCACGGCGCCCGGATGCAGGCTGCCGCCTTCGGGCATTGCGCCGGCGGCATGCGCCGCCAGTTCCCATTCCGCCTCGCTCGGCAGACGCGCGTCCATCCAGTGGGCGCAGGCATCGGCCTCGAACAAGGAGATATGCGTGGCGGGCCGGTTCGCATCCAGCCTCTGCAAGCCGTGCAGGGTGAACTCCCACCACTGCCCCGCCTCGTCCTGCTGCCAGTACAGCGGATGGCGCAAGCCCATGCTGCCGACCCAGTCCCAGCCCTCGGCCAGCCATAGCGACGGATCGCGGTAGCCGCCCGCCTCGATAAAGGCCAGATACTCGCCATTCGTCAGCAGGCGCGAGGCCAGCTCGAAAGGCGCGACATACTGGCGGTGGCGCGGCAGCTCGTTATCGAAACAGAAGCCCTCGCCCTGGTGGCCGATATCGCATAAGCCGCCTTCCAGCGCCAGCCACTCCAGCGGCGCGGCGGTGGCGGCCGGCGGCAGCGCTTCGGCGGCATAGGCGGGATTCAGCGGATTCTGCGCCAGCAGATGCTTCACGTCGGTCAGCATCAGCTCCTGGTGCTGCTGCTCGTGCTCCAGGCCCAGCGTGAGCAGCATGGCCAGCCGGTCGCGCGCGGCGCCATCGAGGACGCTGCCCAGCAGACGCGCCATGCGCTGGTCCACATTGGCGCGGTAGGCGCGCACCTCGGACAAGGCCGGCCGCGTCAGCAGGCCGCGGCGCGGACGCGGATGCTTGTCGCCCACGCCGTTGTAATAGGAATTGAACAGCATGCGGAAAGCCGGATGGAAGGGCTGAAAATCCGCTTCCATCTGCTCCAGGATAAAGGTCTCGAAAAACCAGGTGGTGTGGGCCAGATGCCATTTGATCGGGCTGGCGTCGGGCATCGACTGCACGCAGCAATCCTCATCGCTCAGCGGCGCGGCCAGGTCCAGCGAACGCTGGCGCACGGCGGCGTAGCGCGCGGTCCACAGACCGCTGTCATACATATGCATATCGCCTCCTTCTTCTTATTCGCTGACGGCCTTCGCGTGGAAGACGGCGAACCAGCCCGCGGCATCGGTCCATACGCCATCCTCGGCAAAGCCGGCATCGCGCAGCAGTTCGGCAAAGCTGTCGCGCGTGTACTTGTAACTATCCTCGGTGTGAATGCGTTCGCCGCGCGCGAAATCGCGCTGGCCGCCAGGCCAGCTCACCGTCAGCGCGGCACGCGCTTCCAGGTGCATTTCGATGCGGCTTTCCTCGGCATTGAAGAAGGCGCGGTGGCGCCACTGGCTCACATCGAAATCCGCGCCGATCAGATGGTTCAGGTGGCGCAGCATATTCAGGTTGAAGGCCGCCGTCACGCCGATGGCGTCGTCATAGGCCGCATCCAGCACGGCGCTGTCCTTGACCAGATCGACGCCGATCAGCAGGCCGCCGTCGGCGCAAGCCTGGCCGCGCAGGCGGCGCAGGAAGGCAATGGCCTCATGCGGGGCGAAATTGCCGATCGAGGAACCGGGATAAAAGAAAGTGCGGCGCTGCGGGCGCACCGTGGCGGGCAGCGCGAAGTGGCCGGAGAAGTCCAGCGCCAGCGCCGTCATTTCGATGGCGGGAAAACGCTGCTGCAAACGGCTCACGGCCTCGTTCAGAAAATCGCGCGAGATATCGACCGGCACGTACTGCGCCGGCTGCAGCAGCGGAAACAGGCTGGCCGCCTTGGCGCAATTGCCGGCGCCCAGGTCGATCAGCGTGGCGCCCGTGCCAATGCAGTCCGCCATTTCCGCGCCGTGGCTGGCGAAAATGGCCGCCTCGGTGCGCGTTGGATAGTATTCGGGCAGCTCGCAGATCGCCTCGAACAGGCGCGAGCCGAGACTGTCGTACAGATACTTGGGCGAGGTATGCGCGCTGGGCGCCAGCAGTCCGGCACTGATCTCGGCCGTGACGGCCGGTGCGGCGTGGGCTATGCCGAGCGGTATGGCTGGAATGGCCGGCGAAACAAGGCGCATCGCCGCAGTACGGGACAAAGGCATATCGGGCTCTTTCTCGGAGTTGTTGGACGCCATCGCGGCTGAGCCATGCCGGTCCAGCCGCCCCGGCGCCGATGACATTTTTGTTATCATAGCTGAATATCCAAAACCGGGCGTTCGCCACGCCGCTCAGTGCTTCCTTGCACTGTTTAACGAAATAACAAGCACCCGCAACAACCCGGCAACATCCCCTTACCGAAAGGTCTATCCCGCCATGAGCCACTCTGTCCTGAGTACCATGAAGTCCCTGCTGTGCGCCGCCATGGGCGCCGGCCTGATGCTGGCGTCCGCCCCCTCCCTCGCCCAGCAAGTGCTGCGCGTGTCCGCCATTCCGGACGAGGCGCCGACCGAGTTGCAGCGCAAGTTCAAGCCGCTGGGCGAGTATCTGGAAAAGAAACTGGGCATGAAGGTGGAATTCACCCCCGTCACCGATTACGCCGCCTCGGTCGAAGGCTTGATCAACAAGAAGCTGGACATGGTCTGGTTCGGCGGCTTCACCTTCGTGCAGGCCAAGGAGCGCAGCAAGGGCCAGGTGGTGCCGCTGGTGCAGCGCGCCGAGGACGAGAAGTTCCGCTCGGTCTTCATCACCACCGCCAAGGACATCAACAAGCTGGATGACCTGAAAGGCCGCACGCTGAGCTTCGGCTCCGAGTCCTCGACCTCGGGCCACCTGATGCCGCGCTCTTTCCTGCTGGCCGCCAAGATCGATCCGGACAGCGACCTGAAACGGGTGGCCTATTCCGGCGCGCACGACGCCACCGTGGCCGCCGTGGCGGGCGGCAAGGTCGATGCGGGCGCGCTGAATATCTCGGTGTGGGAAAAGCTGGTGGGCGAGAAAAAAGTCGACACCCAAGCGGTGCGCGTGTTCTACACCACGCCCGGCTACTACGACTATAACTGGACCGTGCGCGCCGACATGCCTTCCGAGCTGAAGAAAAAAATCAGCGATGCCTTCCTCGCGCTGAACGCCGACAATGCGGAAGGCAAGGCGATTCTGGAATTGCAGCGCGCCTCCAAATTCATCCCCACCAAGGCCGAGAACTACGCCGCCATCGAGGCCGCCGCCAAGAATGCGGGACTGTTGAAAAAGTAAGCGATGGATTTAGGCAAAACAGAAGCAGGCGCCCGCGCCGCCGCGGCAGCGCCGTCCGTGATGGCGGCGGCGCCTGCGGCAAGCCCGCCATTGGCCGCCACGCGGCAGGATGCGGCGCCGATTTATCGCCTTGAGCAGTTGGCTGTGCGCCATATCGGCGGCACGCGCGCGCTGGCCCTGCAAGACATCAACCTGCATATCGCGTCCGGCGAACAAGTCGCCCTGATCGGCCCTTCCGGCGCGGGCAAGACCACCTTGCTGGCCACCCTGGCCTGCGCCCATCAGCCGGAGTCGGGACGCTTCGAAGCGTTCGGCGGCGATCCATGGACCCTGCCTGGCGGCGAGCGCCACCGCCTGCGCGCCCGCCTCTTCCTCGCGCCGCAAACGCCGCCACTGCCGCCGCGCCAGCGCGTGGTGACGGCGGTGCTGGCGGCGCGCCTGCCGCATTGGAGCTTGTGGCGCGCGCTGCTCTCGCTGTTGCGCCCCGCCGATCCGGAAGCGGCGTTCCGCGCCCTGTCGCGCTTTAATCTGGGCGACAAGCTGTATGCCCGCGTCGACCGCCTCTCCGGCGGCGAGCGCCAGCGCTGCGGCCTGGCGCGCCTGCTGCTCTCGACGGCGCAGGCGCTGCTGGTGGACGAGCCCTTGTCGGCGCTCGATCCCGCGCTCTCGCAACTGACCCTCAACACCCTGCAGCAGGAAGCGGCGCAACGCCAGGCGGCGCTGGTCTGCAGCCTGCACCAGGTCGACCTGGCGCTGAGCCATTTCCCGCGCATCGTAGCCTTGAAGGAGGGCCGCATCGTCTTCGACCTGCCGCGCGAGCAGGTGACGGAAGCGATGATCGCCGAACTATATCTGGGCGAACAGCCGCCCGCCAATTCGCCGCATCCGCCGACCTTGCAGGACAAGCTGGCCGTCGGCGCCTGCCTGTAAGCGGAACGCGCATGCAAAACATCCCCGCCGTTCCTTACGCCGAACGCCATCCCGATCCCGCATGGCGCGGCCGCGTCACCTATACCGTGCTTGGCCTGCTGCTGCTGTGGCCCATGCTGGTGGCCAGCGAATTCAAGCCCGCCGTGCTGTTCGACTGGCAAAGCCTGAGCGCCACCGGGCGCTTCCTGGCCGGCTTCCTGCCGCCCGCGCATTCGCCCGAATTTCTCGCCATGCTGCTGCGCGAGACCTGGCAGACCATCGCCATCGCCACGGCGGGCCTGAGCCTGGCCTTGCTGGGCGCGATCCCCGCCACGCTGATCGTCACCGAGCGCCTGTCCATCTCGCGCCTGGGCCGGCGCCGCATGGGCGTGCTGCCCGCCGCCGCGCGCCAGCTGGTGCGCTGGCTGCTGGTCCTGCTGCGCAGCGTGCCCGAGCTGGTGTGGGCGCTGCTGCTGGTGCGCATCGTCGGCCTCGGCCCCACGGCCGGCGTGCTGGCGATCGCCCTCACCTACTGCGGCATGCTGGGCAAGGTCTACGCCGAGATCCTGGAATCGTCGGAAGCGCACGCCAGCGCCAGCCTGCTGGCGAACGGCGGCGGACGGCTGGCCGCGCTGTTCTACGGCGCGCTGCCGGAAGCGGCGCCGGAGCTGCTGTCCTACACCGTCTACCGCTGGGAATGCGCGATCCGCGGCTCGGTGGTGATGGGCTTTGTCGGCGCCGGCGGCCTGGGACAGCGCATGGATGAATCGATGAAGATGCTGGCGGGCGGCGAAGTGGCGTCCATGCTGCTGGTCTTTGTGCTGCTGGTGGCGGCGGCCGACCTGTTTTCGCGCCTGCTGCGCCGGAGACTGGCATGAGCAAGCAGGAAGACCACCCCGCCCATGCCCAGGGCTCGCACGGCGTGCCGGATGCCGCGAACATGGCCAATCCGCCGTTGCCGCGCGAAACGGCGCAGGCCATGCCGCTTGCGCCGCCCATGCACTGGTCAGGCCCGGTACTGTGTCTGGCGCTCGCCTCACTGGTGATTGCCAGCTTTGCCAGCCTGCCGCTGAAGTGGCGCGACTTCTTCAGCGCCGATGCCGTGGCCAGCGTGGCCGAATTCCTGGCCAGCTTCACGCCGCCCGAAACGGGAAGCGGCTTCCTGCGCAAGACGGCGCTGGCGACCGGCGAAACCCTGGCCATGTCGGCGCTCGGCACCCTGCTGGCCGTGGCGGGCGGCATGCTGCTGGCCCTGCCGGGCGCCGGACGCTTCGGCCGCGCCGCGCGCGCCGCGGTGCGCGTGCTGCTCAATGTATTGCGCTCGGTGCCGGAGCTGGTGTGGGCCTCCATCCTGCTGATCGCCGCCGGCCTTGGCCCCTTTGCCGGCACGCTCGCGCTGGCCGCGCACACGGCCGGCGTGCTGGGACGCCTGTTCGCCGATGCGCTGGAAAACGCCGCGCCGCTGCCGGAGCAAAGCCTGCGCGCCAACGGTGCGCCGCCGCTGGCGGCTTTCTTCTACGCCACGCTGCCGCAAACGCTGCCGCAGATGCTGTCCTACACCCTGTACCGCTGGGAGAACAATATCCGCGCCGCCGCCATCCTGGGCGTGGTGGGCGCGGGCGGCCTGGGTCAGATGCTGAAGTACCATCTCTCGCTGTTCCAGATGCAGAAGGCGGCGACGGTGATCCTGGCCATGCTCTTGCTGGTGGCCCTGGTCGATGCCGTCAGCTTCGCGCTGCGGCGCGCGTTGACGCGCTGAGTTTCAATCCAAGGAAGACAATGCTCGAATTACGTAAACTGTATAAATCGTATGCCAACGGCCATCCCGTGCTGTCCGGCCTGTCCTACCATTTCCGCGCCGGCGAGTTCGTCGCCATCATGGGCGAATCGGGCGTCGGCAAATCGACGCTGCTCAACCTGATCGCGGGTCTCGACCATCCCGATGCCGGCCCCGGCACGCCGATCCTGGTCGACGGCGTCGCCATGGCATCGCTGGACGATGATGCCGCGACCAAACTGCGGCGCGAGCGCATGGGCTTTATCTTCCAGGCCTTCCACGTGCTGCCGCACTTGACCTTGCTGCAAAACGTCGCCCTGCCCTTATTGCTCAACGGCATGCCGCAACAGCGCGCGGCGGACATGCTGGTGGCCGTTGGCCTGGCCGGCCGCGAACATGATTATCCGCAGCAACTTTCCGGTGGGGAAATGCAGCGCGTGGCGATCGCGCGCGCCCTGGTGCACCGGCCCGCGCTGGTGCTGGCCGACGAACCCACCGGCAACCTCGATCCCGACACCGCCGGCGCCATCCTGCAGCTGTTACAAAGGGAAATAAAAGCCAGCGGGGCCTGTGCCATCATGGTCACGCACTCGCATGCGGCGGCCGCGATGGCCGATCGCACCTTGATCCTGACGAAGGAGGGCTTACACGAAACAACATCTGTCAACGCGCTAGCTCAATAAAACTCATAAATATCGAACAAAAACGCGCAAAAAATTTTTTGCGTAGTATAGTTTAATTAACTTGCTTGGTTATCAATGATAGTTGAGTTAGTCGCCACCCTCACCGCCAGTTGTGGCGGCTAGACAAGCCAGGAAGAGCCAGTCCCATCCACGTGACCTAAGGGAGGAGCAAATGAGCGTGCGGCAAAAAAAACTGGAACTGATCGAAGCGATGAACCGTGCACGGGCGCTAGAGCCTTCAAGCTTTGTGCCCAATAAGCTGCTCGATACCCTGATCGAAAAAATGCATCTGAAGAACGATGCAGAGCTGTGCCGGGTGCTGGAAGTTCAGCCGCCCATCATCAGCAAGATCCGGCATCGCAAGCTTGCCGTTGGCGCGACGATCCTGTTGCGCATGCACGAAAAATCGGAACTCAGTATCCGTGAATTAAAAGAATTATCGACTGCTTCAGTGCACTGACTAGCATTTTCTGTCCTTGCCATGCCAGGCGCCGGCATTGCAGTCTCCGGCGCCCACTTCCCCCGCCTGCACAGCCCAAACCCCGCTGTCAGCATTTTTCTCCGAATTACAACAGCTTCCGCCCCCCCTCTTAAGGGAGAGGCCGCTTGCGCGCCGCGCCGCTAAACTGGACGCGCGAGGCGTCCCCCATTCCCCTCCCACCTACGAGGTCACCATGAAACTGCTGTTCGCTCTGAGCGCCCTCAGTCTGGCCCTGCTGCCGCTGACGGGCTGCGATTCATCCCAGGACAAGGCGGCCGCGGCCAAGCCGGCCGGCACGCCGGTCTCGGCGGCGCTGGTGGTGCAAAGAGACATCGTCGAAACCCAGGAATTTCCGGGCCGGCTCGAAGCCATCGAACGCGTCGAAATCCGGCCGCGCGTGAGCGGCTACATCACCAGCGTGCACTTCACGCCGGGCAGCCTGGTCAAGAAAGGCGCGGTGCTGTTTACCATCGACGCCCGCCCCTACCAGGCCCAGTTGAACAAGGCCGAAGCCGACGCCCACTCCGCGCGCGCCCGCGCCGACCTGGCCAAGGTCGAACTGGAGCGCGCCGAACGGCTGCTGGCCGACCGCGCCATCGCCCAGCGCGAATTCGACGAACGCGCCTCCAGCCAGAAGGAGTTGGATGCCACCGCCCGCGCCGCCCAGGCCACCACCGAAGCGGCGCGCCTGAATATGGCTTACACCAAGGTGCTGGCGCCGATCGACGGGCGCGTCAGCAAGGCCGAAATCACGGTCGGCAACCTGGTCGACGGCAATGCCGTGCTGACCTCGGTCGTTTCCACCGACAAGATCTACGCCAGCTTCGAAGGCGATGAAGAGACGTATCTGCGCGTGGCCGTGCTGAAGCGGGCCGGCGCGCCGGTGCCGGTGCACATCGCCCTCAACAACGAACAAGGCTACCCGCACGAAGGCGAACTCGACTTCATCGACAACCGCCTCGACACCAACACCGGCAGCGTGCGCATGCGCGCCGTGCTGAACAATGCCGAACGCAATCTCGTGCCCGGCCTCTTCGTGCGCGTCCAAGTCGCCGCCGGCAATGGCCGCCAGCAAGCCACGCGCGCCCTGCTGGTGAACGAGCGCGCCATCGGCACCGACCTCAACCGCAAATTCGTCTTCATCGTCAACCGCGAAGGCAAGGCCGAATACCGCGCCGTCACGCTCGGCGCGCAAGCCGGCGGCGGCCTGCGCATCGTGCAAAGCGGCCTCAAGCCCGACGACAAAGTCATCATCGACGGCCTGCAGCACATCCGCCCCGGCGCCGCCCTGACCGTCCAAACCATCGCCATGGACACCCACGACAAAAACGGCCAAGCCCTTTGATCCAAATCAAACAATGTCCCACCCTGGTGTCAGGCACGAAGGTAGGACATTTGCTGATCCAGATCAAAGAATGTCCGACTCTGGTGCCTGGCACCAGGGTGGACATTCTTTGATTTTTGTCAAAGGCGGCGCTGGAGGCGCTGGAGGGCGGCGCTGAAGCTGGCCGGGGTTTGCAGGGCACGCGACAGCACCAGCGCGCCCTGGATGCCGGCGACGGTTTCTTCGGCCAGTTCGCTGGCTTCCAAGGCGGAATGGCCGCTGCGCTGCAGGGCGGCGCCAAGGGCGGCGATCCAGGCGGCGAAGTAGGCTTGCACCCGGGCGGCGAAGCGGTCGCGCTCGCTGCCGAGGGCGAAGACGCCGAGCAGACAGATGCGCTGGCCGGAATCGAAATAGCGCTCCACATCGGCGAACATGCGCGCGATGCCGGCGCGCGGCTCGGCGTTCTCGGCCAGCGGGATGAAGATGTTGTCGCGGAACCAGGCGTCGATGTCGGCCAAGACCGCGTCGGCCATTTCCTCCTTGCCGCCGGGGAAAAAGTGGTAGATGCTGCCTTTGCCCAGCCTGGTGCCTTCGCCGATGCGCGCCAGGCTGGCGCCTTCAAAGCCGTACTGGCGGAACACTTCCGCCAGCAGCGGCACGATGTCGGCTTTTTCTGCGATGAGTCGCGCCATTCCTATCCTTTAATGCTTAAAAGCCCAGCGCGCTCAAGCCCGGATGGTCGTCCGGACGCGGCCCGCTGGCGTCCCAGAAGAACTTGCGTTCGCTGGCCTGGATCGGGTGTTCGTTGATGCTGGCGTGGCGGTGGTGCATCAAGCCTTGCTCGTCGAATTCCCAGTTTTCGTTGCCGTAGGCGCGGAACCACTGGCCCGAGTCGTCATGGTATTCGTAGGCGAAGCGAACCGCAATGCGGGCGCCGTCGTATGCCCATAACTCCTTGATCAGGCGATAGTCGAGTTCGCGCGTCCACTTGCGTTTGAGCAGGGCCACGATGGCGGCACGCCCTTGGGCGAATTCGCCGCGGTTGCGCCACCAGCTGTCTTCGGTATAGGCGAGCGCGATCTTCTCGGGGTCGCGCGTGTTCCAGCCGTTTTCGGCCAGGCGGACTTTTTCAATGGCGCTGTCGCGGGTGAAGGGCGGCAGCGGAGGACGGGTAGACATGGTTTTTCCTTTCAAATGTACCAATCGCCACACAATGTACCAATCAGTACAGTTAACTATAGGCCATGCCATCGGCGAACGCAAGCATAAAAAAACCCGCCTCGAACGAGGCGGGTTGGCAGGGAAGCCGGATGCGCTGCTTCAGGCCGCGCTGGCCAGCGCCGGCTCGCCCACATTGTAGTGGCGCGCATAGCGGGCATCGAGATTGGCCAGCGGCATCAGCAGGAACAGGTCGGCGCTTTCGAAATCAGGATCCCAGGCCGGATCGCCGCAGATCCAGGCGCCGGAGCGCATATAGCCTTTCAGCAGGGCCGGCACCTGCACCGCCGGCGCCGGATCGAGCTTCTGGTAAGGGAAAGGCAGGTGCGGCGTGACGCGGTACTCGGGCGGCGCCATATGCTTTTCGCGCAGCTGCTGGTACACGGCGACGGCATTGTGGCCGCCATCGGCCAGGCTGATGCTGGCGCAGCCGATCAGGTAGTCGCATTGCTGGCGGCGCATGTATTCGGCCAGGCCCGACCACAGCAGCATGATCACGCTGCCGCCGCGGTAATCCGGGTGAATGCAGGCACGGCCCGCTTCGAGCATGCGGCCGCGCAGATTATTCAGGCGTCCCAGATCGAATTCGCCTTCGGAATACAGACGGCCCAGCTTGCGGGCGCGGATTGGATTGAGCAGGCGGTAAGTGCCGACCACCTTCAGGCTGTCGGATTCGCGCACGATCAGGTGATCGCAGAATTCATCGAATTCGTCGCTGTCCAGGCCATCGTCGCTGGCCAGCGAGTTAAGGCCCATTGACTCGATGAACACCTTGTAGCGCAGGCGCTGCACTTCGCGCAGTTCCTCGGGCGTGCTGGCCATGCTCAGCACCAGACGGCCAGCCGACGCCCGGGTTTCCGCTTGTACGATAGTATGTTGCATGCTTTCATCCTTTCAGTGGGGACGAAAGCAAGCGTAACGAGCTATTGCTTCAACAAAATGACAACTTTATGGCAGTTCGATGACATCAGGCTTTTTTGGGCCGTCCGGTCTTCAACTGTGGTAAAGATGCCAGCACGCTTTGCAGGGTGGCCAGGTCGATCTGGCTGATCAGGGCCACGCCCACGCGCAGCAGTTCGCTCTTCTTGATCTCGAAACCGGCTTTCAGGCAGGATTTCTTCACCTGGCCCAGCACCGCGTATTCGGTTTCCGGCATGGTGAAGCTGTCGCGCACCAGCTTATCCTTGCGCGGCTTCTCCTTCGCCACCTCGGCCGCTTTCTCGGCCGGCTTGGCGGCGGCGCGCGGCTTGGCCGCTTTCGGTGCAACGGCTTTCGGTGCAGCGGCTTTCGGCGCCGCAGCTTTTGGCGCGGCCTTTGGCGCAGCGGCCTTCGGCGCGGCCGGCTTGGCCGCCGGTTTCGCGACCGGCTTGGCGGCGGCTTTCACGGCGGGTTTGGCCGCGGCCTTGACCGGTTTGACGGCAGCCTTGGTCACGGCCTTGGCGGCCGGTTTCGCCGCGGCGGCAGCTGGTTTGGCGGTGGCAGCGGCAGTTTTCACGGCCGGTTTCGTGGCCGGGGCCTTGGCGGCGGCCGGCTTTTTCTCGGTTTTTACAACAGTCATGGCGACTCCATTAATTGAACAATATAAACAATATATACCATTTTTCAAGAAAATGGAGCCATGCAGCGAGAATCCGTGAGAATTCCCCGACCGGTCAAGCGATGGCGCGGATGCTCAGATCGACGCCCACCTCGTCCCAGAACTCCTGTTCCTTCTCCATCCAGTAAGCCACGGTGGGATGCTCGGCCACCCATTCGCGCCGCAGCTCCAGCTCGATACGGTTTTTCATGCGCAGCTTGATGCCCTTGAAATCGAGTTCAATGCGCGAGTGCATGAAGAGAATCGCCAGGCGCAGCGCCACCACCGCCTTGGCGAAATCGGACTCGCCCAGCAGCTCGCTGACCTTGCGCAGATTGCCCTTCTGCGCCAGCAGCAGGCGGCTCATGGCCTTCTGCTCGCGGGTGGTGAAGCCCGGCAGGTCGGCGTTTTCAACCAGGTAGGAGGCGTGCTTATGGCTGCCCGTCTGCGACACCACCACCCCGCATTCGTGCAGCAGCGCGCTCCAGAACAGGTGCTGGCTGTAGTTCTCCGCGCCCGGTTTCATCTGCTCGTACAGCGTGACGGCATCGTTGGCGACACGCTCGGCGCGCGCCTGGTCGACGTGGAAACGCTCCATGAACGAGCGCACCGACTGCTCGCGCCGGTCGCGCCGGGTCGAACGCAGATACAGATCCCACATCACCCCCATGCGCAAGCCGGCCTCGATGGATTGCATCTGGTTGATGCCCAGTTCATGCACGATGGCGATCAGGATGGCCAGCCCACCGATGATGGTGCTGGCGCGGTCTGGGCGCAGCCCCGGCATGTCGATCTTGCTGACGTGGCCGAATTCGATAAAGCGCTTTTTCAGCGCTTCCAGGCTGGGCGCCGACAGGTCGCCCTTGCCCAGGCCATTTTTCTCGATGATCTCTGAAATGGCGCGGATGGTGCCGGAGGAGCCGTAAGCGCGCTTCCAGAACTGCGGATGGTAAGGCGGCGCGCCATCCTCGAAATGGCTGCGCGCCGACAGGATGGCCGCCTCGAAGGACGCCGCGTCCACCCGCCCGCCAACGAAGAAGGACAGGCTTTGCTTGACGCTGCCCACGCTGAACGATTCCACCCGCTCGATATCCGATCCGCGGCCCAGAATCAGCTCGGTGGAGCCGCCGCCGATATCGACCACCAGACGCCGCTCATTGGGCTGGGCCAGGGAGTTGGCCACGCCCATATAGATCAGGCGCCCCTCCTCTTCCCCCGAAATGATCTCGATAGGATAGCCGATGGCCTCCTCGGCCTGCGGCAGAAAGGACGCCACATTGCGCGCCTGGCGCATGGTCGAGGTGGCGACCACGCGCACCGCGTCCAGCTCATAGGCGGCCAGCGCCAGGCGGAACGTCTTGAGGCAGGCGATGGCGCGCTGGATGGCGGCCTCGCTCAGATTGCCCGCCGCATCCAGCCCGGCGGCAAGGCGTATCGGCTCGCGCATGCTCTTCAGCACGCGGATGGCGTCACCATCGTGTTTGCCTATGTGCAGGCGGAAGCTGTTGGAACCAAGGTCGACGGCGGCGTACATGTAAATTCCGTTTATATCGTTTATACGAAAATGCTATCACACTAAGCGGAATTTGTTACACCCATATGACAAGACGCGCTTAAACCTCCAGCGAAGGCGTCTCCGCCTCGGCCACCTGGTTGCGGCCACGCAGTTTAGCGGCCTGCAAGGCTTCGTCGGCGCGCTTGAACAGGCTCACTGTTGTATCTTCGGCACGGATGGTGGTCACGCCCAGGCTGGCGGTCAGCTGGATGATGGCCTTGTCGGCTTTCACCGGCATGCCCTCCACCGCCTTGCGGATGCGCTCCGCGACCAGGCGCGCATCGTCGAGCGAGGTGCGCGGCAGCTGGACGGCGAATTCGGCGCCGCCCAGGCGGCCCATCAAGTCGCTGTCGCGCAGCTGCTTGCGGCAGACGTCGACCATGGCTTTCAGCACGCTGTCGCCCACCGGATGGCCGTAGCTGTCGTTGACGCGCTTGAACTGGTCGAGGTTGAGGATGATCAGGGCGGTCGGCTGGCCCGGACGGCGCGCCAGCGCCATCCACGGCTGCAAGGCCTGGTAGAAGCCGCGCCGGTTCGGCACATCGGTCAGCGCATCGATGGTTTCCAGCCGGTCCAGCTCGCCCTGCAGCTTTTCGCGCGACAGCAGCAGATAGCCGAAACCGTTCAGCAGCATCAGCAGGTACAGCGCGCCATAGCCCACGCCCGCCATGATGGCCGGGCTGACCCAGCTCCAGCCCTCCGGCAACAGCACGCTCAGCACCCCGCGCGCGGCCACCACCACGGCCAGCACGCTCATGGTCACGGTCAGGAAGCGGCACAGCATGCTGCCGGCGCGCCAGAAGCGCAGCAGCGCGGCCACGCCGGCCAGATAGAACCCGCCAAGGATGACGGCGCCGGTGGCGACGCGCAGGCCGCCTTCGCTGTCGATGAACTGGCAGGCCAGATAGGCCAGCGAGGCCAGCACCAGGGACGGCAGCAGCACGCGGCGCCAGGACGGCCGGTTGGCGGCATCCCAGAACGCGCCCGCATCCAGGGCCACGCCGGCGAACAGCAGCAGATTGGCGAGCGGGCCGCCGAGGAAATCGGGCAGCACGCCGCGGAAATACAGCAGCAGCCAGGCCACGGCCTGGCATTGCTTGGCCAGCGCCCAAGTGGACAGGCTGAGCGACTTGCGCCGCTCGTAATCAAAGAAGAACAGGGCCGCGCATAGACTCAGGTTGCCCAGAGCCAGGGCTAAAGCAAGGGTGCGTATATCCATGCGCTACAGCGTCTTATCAGACCTCGTGCTCGACGTTCGTACTACCATCGCCCACCTTGCTGCACCAGGCCTTGAGGAAGAATTCCTTCTCGTCCTCGCTCGGCGCGTCGTGCCAGAAGACGATCAGCGTGCCCTTGTGGTCGTGCAGCTGGCTGACTTTCTCGATAAAGTTCTGTTTACCGGCGATATCAGCCAAGGCGGCCACGTAGCCATACACGCGGCCCAGCCTTTCCAGGCGGTCTGGCTCGGTAAAGCTGTTGGTCGCGGTGATGGTCGGGTGATCTAAGAACATATTCTCTCTCCGGGGCGCTGGCCATGCTGGCAATGTACCGATTATTTGAATGTATGTAAACGCGATCCGGCGCCCGGCGCGCGCTTCGAGTACACTCTATGCGGCAAACCCGGCAGCTTATCAGAACTTCAGAGTCGGCAACAACCCAGGAATATGACTTCCTCCCTCGAACACACTTCTCTGTTGCATCGGCGCGGCAGCCGCCTGTCGCTGGAATTCCAGCCGGGCGAGGTGCAAAGCCAGATGGACCTGGACGATCCGGACCAGCTGGTGCTGCGCTATGCGCGCGCCATGATGTGCTTCGTGCTGTTCAAGCCGCGCGCCCGCCACATCGTGATGGTGGGCCTGGGCGGCGGCTCGCTGGCCAAATTCTGCCACCGCTACCTGCCCTATGCCCGCATCACCGTGCTGGAATTGCGCGCCGACGTGATCGCCCTGCGCGAACGCTTCGCCGTGCCGCCCGACGATGAACGCTTCCGCATCATCCATGCCGATGCCGCCGACTATATGGCGCGCCTGCAGAACAGCGCCGACGTGCTGCTGCTCGACGGCTTCGACCACGACGGCCTGCCCTCGTCCCTGACCACGGCCCGCTTCTACGCCGATTGCCGCCGCGCCCTGCGTCCGGACGGCCTGCTGGTGGCGAATATCTTCAGCTACGACCCGCGCTACCCCATCCTGCTGTCCCGCCTGCGCCAGCGCTTCCAGGGCTGCCTGTGCCAATTCAACGGCATCGCCGGCAATAATCGTATCGTCTTTGCGCTGAAGGCGGCGGCCGACCGCCCCACCCCGGCCCTGAACCTGCTGCGCCGCGTGGCGCGCCACCAAGGCCTGTGGCCGGGCCTGGGTTTTGGCTTGATCAACCGCCTGCTGGCGCGCTGGCTGGTGGCGCGGCTGCGCGGCAGCTTGTAAAAACGGCATCAAAAAGCAGAAAAAACCTATTATTTGTGGCGTTACAACTCGGAATTTCCCCGATTTTGTGACAAACTAGCGCCGCAGTAATATTTCCGTACAGCATCTACACACCGCATCTTATCTTCCCAACAAGGAGTTTCATGGCTCGCCGCCGCCGGTCATCGTCGTCCATTGCCTTTGCCGCAGCCGCCACGCTGGGCGCGGGCCTGGCCGTGACGACCGTGCTGTTCGTGGCCGTGACGGCGCTCGAATACGGCAAGATGGAGCTGAGTTTTCAGCAGCGCGCCAATGTGCGCGCCGCCGCCATCCAGCGCGGTTTCATCGATGCAGTCGAGGTGCTGTCGATCACCAACCAGCTGTTCCGCACCGTGGAACCGGTCAGCCGCGAACAGTTCCGCGAATTCACCCGGCCCCTGCTGGAACGCTACCCCTTCGTCAGCGCCTTCAACTTCCACCGCGTGCTGACCCACCCGCAAAAGCTCGCCTACGAAGCCGAGATGCGCAAGCAGCACGCAGACTTCGCGGTGCGGCAGATGCTGGGCAGCGAGATGCGGCCGGCGCCCGAGAGCGAGCTGTATAGCGTGGTCGATTATCTGGAACCGCTGCAGGGCAATGAGCGCGCCTTCGGCCTGGAAGTGCTGAGCAACGCGGCCGTGCGCAAGGCTGTCGACGAGATGCTCGACAGCGGCCGCCCCGCCGCCACCGCCCTGCTGCGCCTGGCCCAGGACGCCGGCGCCGAAAGCGGCATGGTGCTGCTGATGCCCGTGTTCCGCCACGGCGCCCCCACCGCCACGCCCGAACAGCGCCGCGCCGCCTGGGTGGGCGATACCGGCGCCGTGGTCCGCACCACCTCGCTGGTCTACACCATCCTGCAAGGCGGCAGCCTGCTGGACGACCAGCAGCTGGTGCTCAGCGTGTATGCGGGCGATCCGTCGCAGCCGGCCAACCTGGTGTTCAGCCACGGCCTGCAGCGCGGCGACACCCAGCCCGACCACCTGTTCTGGCGCTGGCTCTCGCCCGAATACCATGGCAGCGAACTCAAATCCTTCGATGTGCTGGGGCGGCCCTGGCATGTGCGGGTGGAGGCCAAGCCGCGTCCCTTTCTGACCGACCATCTGGGTTCGCTCTGCACCCTGGTGGGCGGCCTGCTGTTCAGTATTCTGGCGGCGGCTTATGTGCAGTCCCTGGTACAGCGCTCGCGCCGCGTGCAGCTGCTGGTCGACGCGCGCACCGCCGATCTGCAGCGCAGCAACGAGCGCCTGATCGAGGATGTGGCGGCGCGCAAGCGCGCCGAGCGCAAGCTGCAGGAAAGCGAACAGCGCTTCCGCCGCCTGCTGGCCCTGTCCTCGGACTGGTATTGGGAGCAGGACGCCAATTTCTGCTTCACCAATGTGACCGGCGGCTTCTTCGAAAAAGGCCATATCCGCAAGGAGAGCTATATCGGCCGCACGCGCTGGGAAGCGCATCCCGACATGCTGCAGACCAAGTGGGGGCGCGAGCACAAAGCCCTGCTGGAATCGCGCCTGCCCTTCACCAATGTGGAGTACTCGATGCGCGGCGACGACGGCGTGGAGCGCTGGTTCATCACCAGCGGCGAGCCGGTGTACGACGCCCAGGGCGAGTTCCGCGGCTACCGCGGCACCGGCAGCGAGATCACCGAACGCAAACTGGCCGAGCAGCGCATCCAGCACATCGCCCACCACGACGTGCTGACCGGCCTGCCCAACCGCATGCTGCTGCAGGACCGCCTGAGCCAGGCCGTGGCCTATGCCAACCGCAGCAACCACCCGATCTGGGTCATGCTGATCGATCTGGACCGCTTCAAGTTCGTCAACGACAGCCTGGGCCACAAGGCCGGCGACCAGCTGCTGGTGACGGTGGCCAGCCGCCTGCAAACCAGCCTGCGCGCCAGCGACACCGTGGCCCGCCTGTCGGGCGATGAATTCGTCGCCATTCTCAGCGAATATCCGGACGAATCGCTTTCGCCCGACATCGTGCAGCGCGTGATGAGCAATCTGGCCCAGCCCGTGCTGCTGGAGGGGAAAGAGTTCTTCGTCACCTGCAGCATCGGCGTCGCCGTGTACGAGGGCGATGCCGCCGCCGCCCAACATCTGATCGAGCATGCCGACATCGCCATGTATTCGGCCAAGAAAATGGGCCGCAACTGCTTCCAGTTCTACCAGCCGGCCATGAACGAGGAAGCGCAGGAGCGCCTGCGCATCGAGGGCGCGCTGCGCAAGGCGCTGGAGCGCGAGGAATTTGTGCTGCACTACCAACCCCAGCTCGACCTGGAAAGCGGCGAAGTGGTGGGCATGGAAGCGCTGCTGCGCTGGCAGCATCCCGAGCTGGGCACGGTGCCGCCGCAGCGCTTTATCGGCCTGGCCGAGGAAACGGGCCTGATCCTGCCGATCGGCGCCTGGGTGCTGCACAGCGCCTGCGCCCAGGCCAAGGCCTGGCAGGACGCCGGCCTGCCCGCTCTGCGCGTGGCGGTCAACCTGTCGGCGCGCCAGTTCAGCCAGCCCGGCCTGGCCGACGAAATCCGCGGCGTGCTGGCGCAAACCGGTCTGCCCGCCTCCTGCCTGGAAATCGAGCTGACCGAAAGCCTGTTCATGAACGATGTGCAGCAGGCCGTGACCCTGCTGCACGAGCTGAAGGCGCTGGGCGTCACGCTGGCCATCGACGACTTCGGCACCGGCTACTCCAGCCTGTCCTATCTGCGCAACTTCCCCATCGATGTGCTGAAAATCGACCGCTCCTTCGTCAGCGACATCGCGCATGACGCCGAGGACGCGGCCATTGTGGCTTCCATCATTGCACTCGCCCACAATCTGAAGTTGCGCGTGATCGCGGAAGGCGTAGAATCGCGGGAGCAGCTCGACTATCTGCGGCGCAACGGCTGCCACGAAATGCAGGGCTATTACTTCAGCCGGCCGGTCGCGCCATGGGATTTTGAACAAATGCAGCGCGAGGGGAAAAATCTCGGCCTCGCGCCGCTTCGCACGGGGACCACAGGATGAATACATACGACCTGCGCCACCAGCAAGTGCGCGCCGACCACAACACCCGCGACATCATCAATCAGGCCATTTCCGCCCTGCCCGAAGTGGGCCTGAAACGCGCCGCCGAATTCCTGGCCGCGATGGGCGTACCCTCCAGCGTGGCGGTGCGCACCCTGATCTACCCTACCCGCCGCCGCCACTGAGGCCGCGGCTCTCCTGCGGAAACACCCGCTCGCTCAGGAAATCGATCAATACCCTGAGCCTCGGCAGCAGCTGTTTGCTGGACGGCCAAAGTATCTGGAAGCTGCCGCTATGGCGCGTGTGCCGCGGCAGCACGCTGTGCAGGCTGCCATTCTCCAGATCCTCCCGCACCGCAAAATCCGGCAGGCAGGCGATGCCCATGCCCTGCCGCGCAAAGTGCATGAGGGTGTCGATGGTGCTGCATTCCAGCGCGGCCGGCAGGCCGCTCCCATACAGCTGCTCCCAGTCCGCCAAAGGCCAGGCTTCCAGCTTGCCGGTGCTCGGGAATTTATAGAACAAGCAGCGGTGGCGCTGCAAATCCTGCGGCTGCGCGGGCGCACCGTGCTGGCGCAGGTACGCCGGGGCTGCCACCAGCCGCAAGTGGAATGTCCCCAGCTTGCGGCTCATCAGGCCCGAATCGGCGCTGTCGCCCACGCGCACCACGGCGTCAAAACCTTCCTCGATCAAGTCGACGCGGCGATCCGTGCAATCCACATCGAGCAGAATCTCGGGATACAGGCGCGCAAACTCCACCAGCACGGGATTGAGCAGATTGCCGACCAGGGGGAGGCTGATGCGCAAGCGGCCGCGCGGCGCGGCCATGGTGCTCGATAGCGCTTGCTCGGCCTGTTCGATCTCCAGCAGGATGCGGCGGCAGCTTTCGAGAAAGAGCTTGCCTTCGGCCGTCAGGCGGATGCTGCGCGTGCTGCGGTGAAACAGGCGCACGCCGACGCGCTGCTCCAGGCGCGCGATGCTCTTGCCGATGGCCGACGCCGACACTCCCAGCACCCGCCCCGCCGCGACAAAGCTTTGCGCTTCCGCCGCCTGCACGAAGGCCGCCAGGCCGCCCAAATGATCCATATCCCCTTCCAATTCCGGACATATATGTCCTTTATGAAGGGAATTCTAGCCTGTTTTTCTTTAGTGGGCATTTCACTAAGCTGGACCTCCCCTCTTCAATAAGGAAGTCCAATGTGCCACTTCAGCCTCACCCCAACCGGCAATCCGGCCCTGGCGGCCCGCCTCGATCCCGTGATCGACCAGGCGCTGGCGGACCAGCGCCTGGTCGGCGCCGTGGTCCTGGCCGCGCAAGGCGGCCGCCTTGTCTACCAACGCGCCGCCGGCATGGCCGACCGCGAACAGGCACGCGCCATGACGGCGGACACCGTATTCCGCCTGGCCTCCGTCTCCAAGCCCATCGTCTCGGCCGCCGCGCTGGTCCTGGTGGCGCAGGGACGGCTGGAACTCGACGCTCCAGTGACCCGCTATCTGCCCTACTTCCAGCCGGCGCTGGAGAACGGCAGCGTCCCCACCATCACGATCCGCCATCTGATGACCCATACCGCCGGCCTGACCTACCGCTTCTTCCAGGAGGCGAATGCTTCCTATGCGCGCGCCCAGGTCTCGGACGGCATGGACCACAGCGGCATCAGCCTGCGTGAGAACCTGGTCCGGCTGGCAAGCGCCCCGCTGCTGTACGAGCCGGGCGCGCAATGGAAATATTCGATTGCGACCGATGTGCTGGGCGCCGTCATCGAGCAAGCCAGCGGCCTGCCGCTGGCGCAGGCTGTCGCGCAACTCGTGACCGGGCCGCTGGGCATGCGCGACACGGGTTTTCTGGCCCACGATCCGCAGCGGCTGGCGGCCGCCTACGCCAACGCCGCTCCCGCGCCGCGCCGCCTGGACGGGCATGCGCAGTTGCCCTTTATCGAAGGTACGGCGGGCTTCCTGCTGGCCCCGGGCCGCGCGCTGGATCCGCACGCCTATCCCTCGGGCGGCGCCGGCATGGTCGGGACGGCGGGCGACCTGCTCCTGCTGCTGGAAACCCTGCGCAGCGGCGGCGGCTCCCTGCTGCCGCCTGCGCTGGTGCGCGAAATGACCCGCAACCAGATCGGCGACCGGCCCATGGCCTTCTGGCCTGGCCGCGGCTTCGGCCTGGGCATCACCGTGCTCAAAGACCCCACTGCTGCCGCCAGTCCCGAATCGCCCGGCACCTGGCGCATGGGCGGCACCTACGGCCACTCCTGGTTTGTCGACCCGCAGCGCGAACTCAGCGTGGTGGCCTTCACCAACACCGCGCTCGAAGGCATGTCGGGCGCCTTCGTCGACCAGCTGTGCCGCGCCGTCTACGGCAGCACGCCCGCGATGGCAAGCGACACCGGAGACTACGCCGGCAACCAAGCCGCTGGCAAGGCCAGTACGGAGGCTGCGGCATGAAGGGGCCGCATCCCATCTTCTTCGTAGGCCTTGGCTTGTTTGGCCTGTACTGCATCGAGTTCGGGGTGGTGGGCATCCTGCCGCTCATCATGGAGCGCTTCCACGTCACCGCCACGCGCGCCGGGCTGCTGGTCGGCCTGTTCGCCCTGGTCGTTGCCGTGGGTGGGCCGCCACTGGTGCTGCTGGCCTCGCGCGTCAACCGCAAGCGCATGCTGGCCGGGGCGCTGCTGTTCTTCGCCGCCGTCAGCATCTGCTCCGCCTATGCGCCGGGTTTTGAAAGCCTGCTGGCGCTGCGTCTGCTGGCAGCGCTGCTGCATCCGGTCTACTTCTCGCTCGCGATGGTGGCGGCGATCGCCATGTATCCACCCGAACAGGCCGCGCGCGCCAGCGCCCATGCCTTCGTCGGCACCAGCATGGGCATGGTGCTGGGCATACCGTTGACCACCTGGATCGCCGCTGCCTTCAGTTACGAGACCTCATTCTTTTTCTGCGCCGCAGCCAACGGCATCGCCGCACTGGGTTTGATGGTCTGGTTGCCGCAAGCGCCGACCGGTGCGAAGCTATCGTACGGCAAGCAATTGGGCATCCTGCGCAAGCCGGCGCTGTGGCTGAACATCGCCGCCGCCACCATGGTCTTTGCCGCCATGTTCTCGGTCTACGCCTACGCCGCCGAACATCTGCGCCACATCGGCATGGAGGGCAAGGCGATCAGCCTGATGCTGCTGGTCTTTGGCGTGGGCGGGCTGCTCGGCAATCTGCTGGCCGGCCACCTGCTCGGCAAGCGCCTGGTTCTGACCGTGCTGCTGCAGCCATTGCTGCTGGCCGCCGCCTACACCATCCTGCATCTATGCGCGGCGCCGTCGGCAATGGCGGAACTGGTGTTGATCATGCTGTTCTGGGGCGCCGCGCACACCAGCGGGCTGGTCGTGACGCAAGTCTGGCTCAGTTCAGCCGCGCCGGAAGCGCCCGAGTTTGCAACCGGGCTGTATATCGCCTTCATCAATCTGGGCGTGACGATTGGCGCGGTGGTGGGCGGCAACTTCATCGCCTCCTCCGGCATGCGCGGCAGTATCGGGAGCGGCTTGGTCTTCGCGCTGCTGGCGGCGGCGCTGGTGGCCTTGAAGGCGGTGCTGTATGACGCGGCTTCCAGACGGCGCATTTGCATGCCTGTTTAACCAAGAACCGGATCGTGGAAGCGATACTGCCGGCCCCGTTCGTTCAGGGTGGCTAAATAATTCAACGCATCCTTGTCACCAATACCTTGGCCGCGCAACGTCGCATACAGCTGGTAGAACTCGCTATTCAGATCACCCGCAAAAATGCCCGGGTCGTCCGATCCCAGCGTGACCATGATGGCGGGATCGCCATCCTGCACAAACCCTGGCACACGCATCCATCGCAAAGAGTGATGTTCATTGAAACTATTGTATTGGCTGATGCGGACATTGCTGGATGGTAGGGTTTCAACCAGGACACCACGATCCGCCACCTCTTGCATCAATGCCTGTTGCAGGCGCAGGTAAGTGGCTTCATCCAAAAAATTCGCTTTTACGGTCACCATGGATTCGCTACGGGCCCACAAGGCCTTATCACTCAGCCAGGTCCACAGCAGCTTTAAATCCTGCCCATACTCCCGCATAGCCCCATGCACACGCAAGGCTTCGGCATGCTGCAAGTCTTCCAATGGCGTCAACCAGGGCGTCCATTGCGGATTCTCCATTGCCTTTTGCAAATACCCCAGGTGCAAGCCTCGGAAGCGCATCGCCCGTTCAAGCTCCGCACAACTGATGTCCTTGTCAAATAGCTGGCTGGCCAGTGTGGCTAACTCCCCTTCCACCCGATACGCTTCGCTAGTGGCGCCAATACGACGCAACAAGCGCCAGGCGGCAAGCAGGTCCAGCAGCCAGTCGCCCTTATTCAGGACCAGATCGTCCGGCATGCGTGCCAGCCATAAGGCCGGCAAAATACCCATTGCCGTTCCATGACCGATACGATCCCCATGGCATAAATTCAGCAGTTCCAGCGTATCCAGCATATGGCGCAATCCGGTCAAAAGATGGGGGAAATCCTCTCCGACGTGATAGCTGCGATGAGTCAGCCCGGCCTGCCGGCATAGGCGATAGCAACTGGCGAACACTTCCGGCGGCGCGTGCAATTCGTTGGCGGCAGCATCTATCCCGCGCACCCAGGTTCGCAGCCGCGGCTGATCAGCCAGCATCCTGATCAGAGCGTGCGCCCGTTTCTCGACATCCTTGCGCAATGCGCTGTAGCGATACGGGCCCGCATCCTTTCCAAGCCCATTCCATGGCTGTTTGATGAAGTGACAGACCAAAGCCAGGCGCAAATGGCGACGCTGGGAACTTAACCAGGAATCGGTCTCTCGCTCAAGCAGATCCAGCAGGCTGCTCACCGCCATGCCGTCCGAGGGCGCGGCATCTCCGTCGGCTTCGCCACGGCGCAAATAGTACCAATATCCTTTTAAAATGCATCCAATCAGAATGGCATTCTCTTCGGGTTTGTCTTTCGGCGCAAAGCGCCCTTCCAAAAAACCGGTGCGGCTGCTGTTGGCCTGTTTGCCATGCATGGCGAGAAAGCGCTCCCGGTACTCTTTCTCGACCGGATCGCGCAACTCTGTCCAGGTAAATTTCTGAAACTGGTCGAAGCCAAACTGCTCTTCATTCTGCACCAGCAGACGGTAGTACTGGTTTTGCAAGAGCAGATAGCAATGCAGCATCCGCTCCAGGATGCCTGACTGGGAAACTTCCAGACGCTTGAGCAATAGATAAATCCAGCGCAGTTCATCCCGCGCGCCGCTACCGGCATGCAAGGCCAGCTTGGCGTCCCGCGGTGCAGGCGCGCACGAGGCGGCCAGATCCGCATATGCCGGCGGCAGTTCCATACCGGACGGGATGGCGCCCGTGGCGGCGGCAACCAGCCATTCCCGCAGACGCGCTGCCGCCATCAACTGGGTACGCATCAAGGTAGGCGAGAACGCGGGGTTGAGCGCAAGCGCCAGCTCGCGCACCTTGCGGCTTGCCGGCGAGCTTTCCTTGCCCCATTTCTTACTGAAATTCGCAGTTTCCTTTTCCGGCTCATACAAGGCCCGCAGCCAGCATTGTTCGGCGTGGGTACTGCCATTCAAGTGCAGATGGGTCTCATGCAATCCTTCGCGCTGGATATAGTCTTCCACCAGGGGATCGTATGGCGTAAGGATGGGCAAATATGCGCTGGCCCAGGTGTTGCTATCCTCGCTGCGCAGCCAGGATGGCGGCTCCAGTTTCTGCAGATAGGTCGACGGCGGTGGCCAGGCATGTCCAGCGGCCTGCGCCGGCAGACAGCAAATGCGGCTCGCCACGCTCTGCTGCCAGACACCGAATTTCTCCAGTTTGACATACAGGGAGCCATGGCGCGGTGCCAGAAACTCCCCTGCCATCGCCTGCAATGCTCCGGGCAGCAGCCAGCCGCGGTCCCGGTTGGCCGCTTGTTGCATGAGCATCTGCCAAGCCCGTTCGAATACATGGTCGGGCTCGCGCGCAGCCCAGGGCAGATAGCTCAGATATACCTCCCGGCGCACATCTTCCGCCGGGATCGGCGTCTGGAATGGCGCCGCCTGCACCAGGGCCAGCACCTTGGGGCTGGAAAGCAGGGTCGTGCCAATCAAGGCCAAGGTGGAAATCGGGCGGACGCTCACGGCTTTGCTCCTCCCTTTTTGCCACTCTCGTTCCTCTCGTTCTTCCAACGGCCAGCAATGAAACTGTGCTCGATCAGCTTCCAGGAGTCTTCGTCACAGAGCAGCGAGGCGTACTCAATGGCAGTTTGCCCTTGGGACTCAAAACGGAAACCCTGCAACACGGTTTTGCATTGAGACGTGCCTCGGATCAGTCCAAGAATCAGCGGGCAGGTTGCGACCAAATGGGTCAAAGGCAACAGCTTCGGATTCTGCAGAATGATCCCGAGCTTCTCCTCGATGAAGGGATTGGGCGTGGTCAGCGGATTATTGCGATCAATGGCCGGCAAGCTGCCCGGCATATTCCCCGACAGGTGATGGTCTGCCTCCTCCACCAAGAAGGCATTCACCACGCATAAAGCGAACATCTGCATCAGGCTTGCGGGGCCATGATCTTTGCTTGGACTCGGCCGCAAGGCGTCGGCAGCCTTTTCCAGGCTGTAGTAGAGACGGGTCCATATCTTGCCCAGCAAAACGGACGAGGGCGTGATGGTGAGTTCGTCAACCTGGGCGATCCACAGCTCCGTGGCACGCATGCGATCCGCGGAAAGCGGCTTGACTTTACTCTCGCCTGCCGCCCCCTCGTCTGCGCCGGCTTCGCCTTCCTCGCCATTTGCAGCCCCATCCTCCGGCGCCGCCGGTGCAACGGCTTGCAGCAAGCCTTCCAGTCCACCCGGCAATCCAGCGGGAGCATCGTCAAACGGATCAATGTCGTCCACCAGATTGGTGCCGCCGCCCTCCCATTCGGGACAGGAAATGCTCAATGGGGGATAGGGCTTCATCAGCACCTTCTTCGCATCACGGTGCTGCAGCAAGCGGCCAATCAGGCCGAGGATATTGAAAATGGAAGCATAGCTGCGGTTGCTCGTACCAGACACTTCGATCAGGCTCAAGGCGCAAACCGGCAGGTGCGCGCAATCCTGGATTGCACGGAAAATGGTCTGGTAATCCCTCTCCGCATACTTCGCCTTCGCCTGCGCCGCCGCATCGGGCCGTTCCTTGTTCAGGCCGATAATGCCGAGCCCCACCAGGGAGCGCGAAGGCGACGGCTTGTGCGGCGCCGCGATGAGCGCCGTCGCGTGCCGCGCCCAATTCAAGGCATCCTCCTTGCGCCCGGTGCCCATATACTGCTTGAATTGGGTCTGCAGCACATCCCGCGCGATCTTGCCGCCATTGCGCCGCAGGACATTTCCCCACAGCGATACGCTCCCCGGTCCTGCCAGCATGAACTGGATCAGCGACGCGGAGTTCATGGCGCACAGGCCCGCCACATCGGCCGCAAGCGCCGGGAAGCACACTTTCAGGCTCTCGTTATTCGGTTGGGGACGCAGATAGGCTGCCGTATCGGGATCGCCATCACGGTTAGCCAATTCAAACACGGCATCGATCAGCGCGGGAAGTTCATGCGCCGCAATCGCATCGACATCCACGCCATACTTGTACAGGCTGCCCAAAGCCATGGCACGCAAGCTTTCGCGCAATGCTTCGGACAAGCGGTCGTCCCACATGTAGCTGGTTTGCGCCTGATCCAGCGTCTGCGCCGACAAATAGGGAGCGCAGCGCGACAGCACCTGGAGTACCGAGCGCATCGGCTGCTTCAGCAGGAATTCCCGATACAGGACGATATCGCTGCGCTCCTTGATGCGCAGGCCCCGCCGCAACAGCTCTTCGATGACGATGTCCGGATTGCGATTCGGGTGCGCTTGCCATGCGCGGCAAGTCAGGCGGTATTGAATTTTCCTGCCATCGATCATGGCCGGCCGTTCCAGCAGATTCCACAAGGGCCGCAATTGCAGGCGGCGGCGGATCGGAAAGAGCTTCAAGAGGTACTGGTCTTCCAGGTGGTCGACCATGCGCGTGCGCTGTTGGCGACGCGCCTCATCCTGGCTGCCCTGGTTGCGGCCGATATTGTCGAAGAAATGATCGCGCACCACCAGCGAGTACAGTTCCATATCCCCCGTCACCAGGACTACCAGTTGCGGCGTATCCAGGTAATTGCGGATGCATTCCAATACGGCCTGCGCATGGGTCGCCTTGGTGTCCGCGTCATCGAATGCAAGCACCAGGGCCCGCACCTTCAGAATGCGGCAAGCCTTATCGAACACCGCATGCAGGTTCTTGCGCAAATCCTTGCTGTGCCCGGCGCGTTCCAGGCCATGGTCAAGGAAAAGCTCGGGGTCCAGATGCTGGAGTTGGTGATGGTCCTTGGCGAACAGGCTCAAGCCGCCGGCCAGCTTCTTGAACAGGGCGCGAAACTCCAGATACTCCGGCTCCTTGGCAAGCGTGCTGGTGGCCTGTACCCGTACATCGAGCATGCGCGCCAATTCCTTCAGCACATCGAGCAGGATAATCTCATTGTTTTCAATGCGGCTCGGATCGATATACGATAAAGACGCCAGGGTGCCTCCCTCCCCCGTCAGCCCTTCATAGGCCGAACGCAGAAAAGTCGATTTGCCAGCCCCCCGCGTACCGTCGATAAAGTACACCAGGCCACTACCAGGCGGATGGCCTTCCCTGGCGTGCGCATCCTGTGTGCCGGCCTTGTCCAGGTCGGCCTCGATCTGCCTGACCAGCGCATCATGGCAATGTCTTTGCACCAGGTCGCTGACGGCGACCCGGCCATTGTTATCACTGCTGTCGAGATCGATATTGATGATGATTGCTTCAGTTTGCGCAGTACTCATTGCTTTGCCACCTTGGACGGGGAGATAAATTAGCTCGGAAATCGCTTAAGGTTTTTTCTTCGCCGCGCTGACCTGCTGGCGCGCCGCCTTGCGCGCCTTGGCCGCGTCGAAGCGGGCGATCTGCTCGGGCGTTTCGGGCACCAGCGGCGGCACGGCGAGCGGCTTGCGGTCCTTGTCCACGGCGACCATGGTGAAGTAGCAGCTGTTGGCGTGGCGCACCAGGCGCTGCTGGATGTTTTCCGTCACGACGCGGATGCCCACTTCCATCGAGGTGGTGCCGGTGTAGTTGACCGAGGCCAGGAAAGTCACCAGCTCGCCCACATGGATCGGCTGCAGGAACATCACCTGGTCCACCGAGAGCGTAACCACATAACTGCCCGAATAGCGGCTGGCGCAGGCATACGCCACGCTGTCGAGCAGCTTGAGGATGGCGCCGCCGTGCACATTGCCGGAAAAATTGGCCATATCGGGGGTCATCAAGACCGTCATCGTCAGTTCGTGGGCCGACCAGTGCATTGCGCTATCCATAAGTACTCCTTAAGTTGACATCCGGCATTTTACTTGCAATTATCCTATGCTTGTTTTCGAGTTATTCCTGTCATTTCACCGAAAGGGCTTAGTATGAAGTGGAAAATCCTGGCTGCCAGCATCGCTTTGGGCGCGGCAGCCTCCGCGCAGGCCGCGCTGTCGGCCGATCAGGTGAAATCGTTCACGCTGCCAAACGGCATGAAGTTCATCGTGCTGGAAAGCGGCAACATCCCCAACGCGAATATGTACACCTTCTGGAAGGTCGGTTCGCGCAACGAGGCGCCCGGCACCACCGGCCTGTCCCACTTCTTCGAACACATGATGTTCAACGGCTCGAAGAACTATGGCCCGAAAATGTTCGACCGCACCATGGAAGCCAAGGGCGGCGCCAACAACGCCTATACCAATAGCGATGTGACGGTGTACCAGGACTGGTTCCCCGCCTCCTCGCTGGAGACCGTGTTCAAGCTGGAAGGCGACCGCATCGCCCACCTGAGCATCGATCCAAAAGTGGTGGAGAGCGAGCGCGGCGTGGTGCTGTCCGAGCGCAGCACCGGCCTGGAAAACTCGAATATGCGCATGCTGATGGAACAGCTGAACAGCGTGGCCTACACCGCCCATCCTTACTCCTGGCCGGTGATCGGCGTGGAGTCGGACATCAAGGCCTGGACCCAGCAGGATCTGAAGAACTACTTCCAGACTTACTACGCACCGAACAATGCGGTCTCCGTGATCGTCGGCGACGTCAAGTTCGACGAAGTGAAAAAGCTCGCCGGCAAATACTTCGGCGCCATTCCGAAACGCGCCGCGCCACCTGCCGTGCGCACGGTGGAGCCGGAACAGACCGGCGAGCGCCGCCTGTTCGTGACCAAGCCTTCGGCCACCTCGCCCAACCTGATGGTGGCGTACAAATCGCCGAACGCCAGCCACGCCGACGTGTATGCGCTGGAAATGCTGATGGATGTGCTCACCCAGGGCAAGACTTCGCGTCTGTACAAGGCGCTGGTGGAACAGCAGTTGGCCACCTCGGTCAGCGCCATGAGCACCGACGGCTTCGATCCCGGCCTGATTTACCTGAACGCGGTGGCCGCCGCCAATGTCGATGCGGGCAAGCTGGAACAAGCCCTGTTGGCCGAAGTCGATAAGCTCATCAAGGAAGGCGTCAGCGAGCAGGAGCTGCAAAAGGTCAAGAACCGCAAGCTGCTCGATCTGTACCGCGCCCAGGAAACCATTAACGGCAAGGCCCAGCAGCTGGGCAATTACGAGGTGTTCTTCGGCGATTACCGCAAGATGTTCGACGCCCCCGCGCAGTACGAAAAACTGAACGCGGCCGATATCCAGGCCGTCGCCGCCAAATATCTGAAGAAATCGCAGCGCACCGTGGGCGTGCTGGCCGCCAAGGAGGAATAAGAGTATGAAGAAACTGATTGTTATGAGCCTGCTGGGCGCGGCCGCCGGCGCGGCGCAGATGCCGGCCAGCGCGGCCGAATTCCGCCTGCCCGCTTTCGAGAGCGCCAAACTGTCGAACGGCCTGACCGTCTACCTGATGGAGCGTCATGATGTGCCGCTGATCGCCGTGCGCGCTGTGGTCAAAGCCGGCGCCGTCAACGACGCGCAGCAGGCCGGCCTGTCCAACCTGACCGGCGACGCCCTGCTGCTCGGCACGCAAAAGCATAAGAAGGCCGAGATCGACCAGGCCTTCGACTTCCGCGGCGCCGTGCTGGCCGGCGGCGCCAGCACCGAGCAGACCACGGTGCAAGCCAACTTCGCGCGCGCCGATGCCGCCGAGCTGCTGCCCCTGTTCGCCGAAATCGTGCAGCAGCCCAGCTTCGACGCGGCCGAACTGGAGAAGATGCGCGCCCGTAAAGTGGCGGGCCTGAAGCAGCAGAAGGAAAGCCCGCGCCAGGTGGTGGGCAACTACTACCGCAGCATGCTGTTCGGCGGCGGCGCCTACGCCAACCCGGCCGCCGGCACCGTCAACAGCGTGGCCGCGCTGAAGCAGGACGATGTGAAGGGCTTCCACCAGCGCTACTACCGTCCGGACAACGCCGCCATCGTGGTGGTGGGCGACTTCAAGGCCGGCGAGATGCGCCAGCAGCTGGAGAAGCTGTTCGGCCAATGGCAGGCCAGCGGCCCGGCGCCGCAAGCCCAGAATAATGGCAAGGTGCAGGCCGACAAGCCGCGCGTCTGGCTGGTGGACAAGGCCGACGCCATCGAAACCACCTTCCTGATCGGCGGCAAGGGCATCGCCCGCAACGATCCGGACTACGTGCCGCTGCAAGTGGTGAACACGGTGCTGGGCGGCCGCTTCACTTCCTGGCTGAACGACGAGCTGCGCGTGAATTCGGGCCTGACCTATGGCGCCAACAGCGCCTTCGCGCCGCTGTCGCAGGCCGGCACGTTCCAGATCTCCAGCTTCACCGCCACGCCGAAAACCGAGGCGGCGCTGGATCTGGCGCTGAAAACCTATCAGCGCCTGTGGGATAAGGGCATCGACAAGACCACGCTGGAATCGGCCAAGGCCTATGTCAAAGGCCAGTTCCCGCCGCGCTTTGAAACCAGCGAGCAGCTGGCCGGCCTGCTGGGCGATATGTATGCGCTGAACGTGGGCCGCGAGCAGATCGACAACTTCATGCAGGATGTCGACAGCCTGACGCCGGAACGCGCCAAGCAGCTGGTGGACAAGCACTTCCCGCGCAATAATCTGCAGATGGTGCTGGTCGGGAAAGCGGAAGCGATCCGCAAGCTGGCGGCCAAATACGGCGAGGTGACGGAACTGCCTATCACCGCCGACGGCTTCAAGCCAGCGGCCCAGTAAGACCGGGCAGAACGCAAAAGGCGCTCCACGGAGCGCCTTTTTCTTGCCGGACCAGGGAAAACTCAGATGCCCTGGGCTTCGATGTCCGCCAGCGAAGCGCGGCCTTTCTCGGTGATGGCGAAGCCGCCTTCCACCTGTTCGATATGGGATTTTTTGCCGAGGAAGAGCGCCACGTCGGCGTCCAGCGCGACCGTCTGGTTTTCCGTCAGCGCGCGCAGGGCCATGATGCAGCGGCGCAGGAACAGCGCTTCGCGGCCCTTGTCGGTCAGGGTGATGGCGCCGCTGCGCGCGATGCTGATCATTTTCAGACCGGACAGACGCTTGGTGTTGCGGCCGACGCAGGCGCTGGGCCGGCCCTTGATGCCGCGGGCCACCTCGTCCAGCGCATTGTATTCGTCGGTGGAGAATTTCTCGTTTTTCATTGCCTAGTTTCCATGATGAGCTTGCGGCCGTCATGGTACGCGCCTACCCGCCCCAGGGCAAGGCCGGCGCTCAGGCGGCAGGGCTTAACTGCGCAAAACCAGCCACAATGCACTCAGGCCAGCCACCAGTCCCAAGCCGATCAGCAGCTGGGCGCGCTTGCTGGCCCAAGGGCTGGCGCGTCGTCCGAGATAGATCTTGTTGTGCAGGGAATTGCCCATTTTTGGCCTCCACATGATGAAAAACCTGTCGATGGTCAAATTATATGAATACTTTGATGACGGGCTGGTGACGACGCGCACAAAAACAAAAATATGTATCCACGCAGCAACACGATTTACAAACAAGCAAATTGCAAGCGGGCGCTCCGCCTCGCGCCGCCCTGCTAGCATGGCTGGAAAGGAGGTGTGGCATGAATCCGACAGAGAAACCCCGCGCCGATGAACACGGCCGCGGACATTTGATGGACGAGCCCGACATCGGCAGCGGCGAGAAAACACCGGGCGAGCTGGAGACCGAGGAACACATCCGGCAAATCCGCCCCCGGCCGGAACCGGGGACCAAGGCCGAACCGCCGCCCCCAAGCTGAATCGGGCCGGCGTCAAGCCTTGATCGGCGGCGCGGCCGGAACCGGCTCCTCGATCGGCGGCACTTCCGGCAGCGGCGTCTCATCCGGCGGCGGATCGTTTTCCGGCACCGGCGGCGGCGTTTCCGGATCGGGCGTGATGTGGGCGCGCTGCTGGCGCGGTGCGTGCTCGATTGCTGGCATGATAGGTCTCCCTCAACATTGGCAAAATAGTAGCGTTAACTGGCAGATCGGGGGCTTTCTCCAGATATCAAGGCTTGACCGGCGGCGCGCGCCGCATGCGCGGCCAGCGCGATTTCCTCGCCGTACAGGGCGCTGGCGCTCTGCAAGACTGCCGCATCGACATGGCGCGGGTGGCCCGGGCCAAAAGGCGGCTGGGGATCGTATTCGATCAGCAGTTGCAGGATGCGCGCGAACGGTTCGTCGTACAGGCGCGCGGCCAGGGTCAGCGCAAAGTCCATGCCGGCCGTGACGCCGCCGCCCGTCAAACGGTTGCGGTCTTCCACCACGCGCGCATCGCAGGGCATGGCGCCCATCTCCGCCAGCAGCTCGCGCACCGCCCAGTGCGACGTGGCGCAATAGCCTTGCAACAGGCCGGCCGCCGCCAGCAGCAGGGAGCCGGTGCACACGCTGCTCACCCAGTCGGCCGCGGCGCCGCAGCGGCGCAGGAAGTCCAGCACTTCCTCATCCTGCATCAAGGCCCAGGTCGCGCCCTTGCTGCCGGGGACGAACAGCACGGTGGGACGCTGCGGACAATCGGCCAGCGTGGCCGTGGGCAGGATGGCAAAGCCGGTGTCGCACGCCACCGCCTCCAGGTCTTTCCAGACCAGGTGCACGCGGGCGTTGGGCAGGTTGGAAAAGACCAGCTGCGGCGCCACCATATCGAGCGCCGTCATGCCGGGATAGATCAGCATCACGATATCGGTGGGCGCGCCGGCCTGCATGCTTGCTTCGCTACTCATTCTTGCTGCTCCTTCTCTACAGTGAAGGCCTTACTTTACATTTGCAAGCAATGGCAGTAATGACGCAAAAAGGGCGTTTTCTGCCATAATCGGCCGATGAGCAAACGCCTCGCCGCACCCCGCCGCATTGTCTTCGTCGCCACCGACCTGGTGGAGGAACTGGATCTCTTCGGTTCCGTCGCGGCCTTCCGCGCCGCCAACCGCAGCCCGGCGCTGGACAGCCCGGCCTACCGCATCGAGATCGTCTCCGGCGCGCGCACGGCGGCCATCGCCGGCAATGGCGGCATCACCCTGCTCAGCAACGGCTCCTGCTTCGACCTGCGCGGCGCTATCGACACCCTGATCGTGGTCAGCGGCGAGCATGCCCACCAGCCGCACAGCAAGGAACTATTGGCCTGGCTGGCGGCGCATGGCCCGAAGGCGCGCCGCCTGGTCTCGATCTGCACCGGCGCCTTCGTGCTGGCCCAGGCCGGACTGCTGGACGGGCGGCGCGTCACCACGCACTGGAGCCGCGCCGCCATGCTGGCCGAACGCTTTCCCGCCGCCGCCGTGTCGGCCAATGAGCTGTGGGTTAGGGATGGCCCGGTCTACACCTCGGCCGGCGTGACGGCGGGCATCGACCTGACCCTGGCCTTGATCGAGGACGATATCGGCGCGCCGGCGGCCCTGGAGGTGGCGCGCGGCCTGGTGGTCTTCCTGCGCCGCCCAGGCGGCCAGGCGCAGTTCAGCGTCACGCTGGCGGCGCAGCAAGCCCAGACGCCCGCCATCCGCGCCCTGCAAGCCTGGCTGCCCGAACATCTGGCCGAGGATTTGAACGTGCAGCGCCTGGCCGACCGTGCCGCCATGAGTGCGCGCCACTTTGCGCGCGTGTTCCGGCGCGAGCTGGGCGACACGCCGGCCGCTTATGTGCAGCGCCTGCGCCTGGAGCAGGCGCGCTGGATGCTGGAGGATGGCAGCTGGAGCATCGAGCGCATCGCCGCCCTATGCGGCTTCTCCGATGCGCAGCTGATGCGGCGCGCGCTGAAACGGGCGCTGGGCGTCTCGCCCGGCCAGTACCGCAGCCTGCACCACGCGCCGCCCGCCTAGTGCTGGGTCAGCGCCTGCTCCTGGCGCTCGCCGGCCAGGATGGCCTGGATGCGCTCGAAGCTGATCGGCTTGACCACATGCAGGTCGAAGCCGGCGTCGAAAGCTTGCTGGCGGTCTTTCTGCTGGCCCCAGCCCGTCACCGCCACCAACAGCGCCTTGCGCAGCGCGGGCAGGCGGCGCAGCGCGCGCGCCAGATCGTAGCCATTCAATTGCGGCAGGCCGATGTCGAGGAAGGCGATATCGGGGGCGAAGGCTTCGGCCGCCGCCAGCGCCTGCACGCCGTCGTGGCTGATATGCACGGTATGGCCCATGGAACGCAGCAGCGTGCCGATGCCGTTGACGAAATCGAGATTGTCGTCGGCCAGCAGGATGCGCAGCAGGCGCCGGGTGCGCGGCGGCGCGGCGGGACGCGGCGCTTCCGCCGCCGGCGCCCCGGCCAACGGCAGCAGGATCACGAATTCGCTGCCCTGCCCCAGCCCCTTGCTGAACGCCTGGATGGTGCCGCCGTGCAGTTCCACCAGGCGCCGCGCCAGCGACAGGCCCACGCCCAGCCCCGCCGAACTGCGCTCCAGCGAGGAATCGGCCTGGGTGAACATCTCGAAGATATGGTTCAGCATCTGCGGCGCGATGCCGATGCCGTTGTCGCGCACGCTGAGTTTGAGCTGGCCGCCACCCACCGTCCCCTCCAGCGCGATGCGGCCGCCGCGCACCGTGTACTTGGCGGCGTTGTTGAGCAGGTTCGACAGCACTTGCGCCAGCCGGGTGGCGTCGCCCAGCAGCCACACCGGCTGCGGCGGCAGGCTCACCGTCAGCTCGTGGTTCTGCCCTTCGATGAAGGGACGCGCGCTTTCCACCGCATCGCCCACCACGGACTGCAGGTCCAGCCCCTCCTTGCTGATGGTGAGCTTGCCGGTGTTGATGCGCGAGACGTCGAGCAGGTCATCGACCAGCCGCACCATCTGCTTCAGCTGGCGTTCCATGATGGCGCGCGCCTTGTCGATGGCCTTGCCGTCGGCGGCATTGATGCGCATGATGTCCAGGCCGGTGCGGATGGGCGCCAGCGGATTGCGCAGCTCATGGGCCAGGGTGGCCAGGAATTCGTCCTTGCGCCGGTCGGCCTGCAGCAGCGCATGCTCGGCGCTCTGGCGCACCGCCATCTCGTGCTCCAGCGTGCGGTTGGCCTCCTGCAGGGCGTAGGAGCGGCGCCCCACCTCGGCCAGCATATCGTTGAAGGCATCGACCAGGGTGGCGATCTCGCCGCTGCCGGCCTGCGGCACGCGCAGCGAAAAATCGCGGCGCTGGCGCACCTCGCGCGCCACCCCGGTGACGGCGGCCAGCGGCCGGGTAATGCCCTCCTGCAGCCGCGATGCCACCAGGGCCGCCAGCAGCAGGCTGCCCAGCATCACGCCGCCCAGAATCGCGCCATAGCGGCCAATGCGCTCCAGCAGCGGATATTGCGCGCTCAAATACACGTGGCCGATGACTTCACCATTGTCCAGGATGGGCTGGCAGACCGTCATGCGGCCGTCTTCGACATGGTAGCCGGCCGGGCCGGGACGGGCCGGAAACACCGGGGTTTCCTGCGCCGACTGCGCATAGGCGGCGAACATGGCGTCGCGCGCCGTGTAGATGGCGCCCGAGTGGATCGCCGGACGCACGCGCAGCAGGGCCAGGTTCTGGCGCGCGGCGGCGGGGTCGTTGAAGTTCAGCGCCGGCGCGCTGGCCATCGCCACGATTTCCGCCTGCGCAGTCAGATCGCTGGCCCAGGTCTGCTGGAAGCTGCGGGCGTCGTACAGCAGCATGCAGCCGGCGGCCACCAGCAAGGCCACAAAGGTGGTGGCCAGCGCCATCAGGATCAGGCGGGCGCGCACCGAGCCGGCGTTTAGGCGATTGAGCATCATGGCCCCTTCTGGATCTGGTATGCCACCGAGAGCAGGCGCGAACTGAGTTTGAGATTGCTTTTTTCGGCCGCCGGCAGCGAGACTTCGAAGCGCACGCGCTCTTCGACCACACGGAAATTGATCACGGCGCCCTGCTGCAGGCCGCTGTCGGTCTCGCTGATGCCCAGCACCGAATGCTGCTGCGCGGCGCGCAGCCACTGCGCCGGCTTGTCGGTGTCGGCGCCGACGAAGAGGATATTCAGCCCGGCCAGCGCGTCGCCTTCGTTCAGCGTGCGCACGGCGATGACGCGATTGCTGACCGTGCGTCCGGCCGTGATGCGGCCCAGCTCAGCGGCCACGTCGGCGGCATCGACCACGCCGACGGTCAGCGGCGCGCCGGCATCGGCGGACGGAAATTCGACATAGCCGAGGAATTTGTAGAGGAAGGCGGCTTTCACGCTGCGTTCCAGCGTCGGCGCCGCCACGGTGGCCGGGGGCGCGCCGCCGGCGATGCAGCTCAGCGCGAACAGCAGGCACACCAGCACAAACAAGCGGCCCGGCAGACCGGGGGCTAGCCTCACACTTCGGACCGGCGCTATAGTTGTGGCAGTCGTCATATTGTCTGAGTGGCTATGCGGGCCAGGCAGGTGGTGTATCGATTATAAACACATCTGTTTGCATTGACGTCCGTTTTGATAGCTTCGCAACACTCTGGCAGCTTGCGGGTGTGCATGCCATACTGCGCCACTATGAACACCTTTACTCATCTCCCGCAGGAATGGGACCATTGGTTGGACCGCAACCTGGCCAAGGGCTGCCTGGTGCAGGACATCGTCAAGGCCATGGTGGAGAGCCGTTTCGACCCGGATTTCGCGGCCCGCACCGTGGCCCAGCGCGTCGAACTGCGCGCGCTGCAAGCCCAGGCCGCCCTGCCCGCCCAGGCCGCCCCGCGCCAACCTTACCAGTACGGCTTGCCGCGCTTTGCCCATGCCGGGAATGTGATCCCTACCTTTGACCGCGACGTGCGTATCACGTTCCGCATGCAGCGGCCGGTGCTGGCCGTGCTGGACGACCTGCTCACGCATGAGGAATGCGACCGCATCGTCGGCCTGGCGCGCGACCGCCTGCAACGCTCGGCCACGCTGGACCCGCTGTCGGGCCAGCACCAGGTCAAGGATCACCGCACCAGCATGGGCGTGTTTCTGCCGGCGGCGGGCGACGCCTTTCTCGACGGGATCGAGCGCCGCATTGCCGAAGTGATGAACTGGCCGCGCGCCCATGGCGAACCGTTGCATGTGCTGCATTACGATGTGGGCGCGGAATACCGGCCGCACCACGACTTCTTCGATCCGGCCAAGCCGGGCTTCGGGCCGACCCTGGCGCGCGGCGGGCAGCGCGTCAGCACGCTGATTACTTATCTGAACGAGGTGGAGGGCGCGGGCGAGACCATCTTCCCGGCCCTGCACCTGTCGGTGGTGCCGAAAAAAGGCTCGGCCGTGTATTTCGAGTATTTCAATGAATCCGGCCAGCTGGACTGGGATACCCTGCACGGCGGCGCGCCGGTGACCCAGGGGGAGAAATGGGTGGTGACGAAATGGATGCGGGAAGGGGTGTTTTCCTGAATCCCCTTCCCGCGCTTACTTAGGCCGGGCTTTTTTAGGCCAGGCCTTTGCGGTAGGCGGCAATCAGATCCAGGGCATGGATGGGGATTTTGGCGTAGGTATCCATGATTTTCGGATCGGCGGTTTGAAAGGCGTAAATGGAGCGGGATTCCATTTCAGCCAGCGTGCTCAGCGTCGAGATCAATTCCTGGCCGGTTTGCTCAACCTTGCTGCCCTTGCGTGTTGAAATATCCTTGCGAATCAATGTCAGCAATTGCGGCAGCTCCGCCCTGGCGCTTTCGGACGGCAATAGAATCTCCCTGCCGTATTCGTTGATCAGTTGAGTCAAATTACTTTTAATTCTGGCCATATTGTAGATGAAATGGCCGACTTTTTCGTAACGTGCCTGATTCATGGTATGGTCCTGATTCGATTAATCGGGTGCGGCTAGGGTAGCACCGGAAAAGCCGTGGAATATTCACGCTTTTTCACATAGCCATTATTTTGTGCTATGTAGTCCTTATTCACTATCACAATTGGTATAGACGAATATTCCACAGCTGCTCGAAATCGGGGATGGCGGGAATTGAAGCGGCTATCTGGAATTCAACCATTTACGCAGCCGCGCCCTGGCATTGGCATAGGGCGAGGAGGTGTTGAACTGGATCATGCGGCCTTTGGGGTATTTTTCGTACCAGGACTCGCCATAGAGGCTGGCGTCGGTTTCGCTTTCGACCAGGGCGGTGATGCGGGCTTTTACGTCGGCGAATTGCTGGAGTAAGGCGGGATAGTCGAAGGTGGAATAGTCGGCGTAGAATTTCTGCGCCAGGCGGCCTAGCTCATTCCATTTGTAGCCGGTTTCGGGGAAATCGACGGGTTTGCCTTGGGATTTGCGCTCGCACCATTTTAGGACCAGCTCATTCCAGCCTATCAGGTAGGACACCAGGTCGGCTACGCTCATTTGGCTGCCTTGGGCATGCCCTTCCATGGTTTTTTCTTGGGCGCGTTCGGTTGGAATGCGGGCTAGGTCGCTTGCCAGCTTCTGGTAGTTGCTGTCGATGGCGTCGAGTAATTGCTGGCGCGTTTGGGGGATGCTCATGGCTTCGTGCTCCGGTTTTGCTGGCTAGAATAGCATTCTCTGGTTCTTAATTGACTGTTTGGGGAGTTTATATGGGGGAGCCGATTCTGCCGCTTTCTTATCGCTGGTTTTTGGCGAAGGGATTGACGGATTGGGAGCCTTGGTATTTTGTGGATACGCTGGATTCTTTGGCCAATGCAGTCGATCTGGGGAGGAATAGGTTTGCGGCGCAGGCCTTTGCTACCGAGACGGGGGCGGATTTTGAGGTTTATCTATTTGCGCGGCGGCAGGATATGGAGACTTTCGCTTTCTTTGCCGTGCAGGATGGGGTGGTTTTGGATCGGGTGGTTTCGATTCATTTGTCTTTTTCGGGGAAGGTGGAACTGCTGAATCCTCTTCGGGTGGGGGATTTGGGGATGAGTTTTACTGATTGGGTGGGGGGCGTTTGTTTGAGGGATGCGGCGGAATTGATGGATGAGGAGGATTTGCTGGGGTGAGGGTTTTTTGCCGGCATTTGTGGATAGGCTGGCTTTTTCTATAGTGGGGGTGGGTGCGAGCGCGCAGCGCTCGCAAGGCCGCCCCGCAGGGGCGGCAATTGGGCGATTCGGTCGCGTCCCGCGACCGCGCGACCGCCGCCAGGCGGATCGCTTTCGAATCCCACGCGCGAGCCCCGCAGGGGGCTCGCTCCTTTCCGTCAGCAAAAAAAAACCGCCTGAAGGCGGTTTATTTTTTACTGGCGGAAAGGGTGGGATTCGAACCCACGGTACACCAAAGATGTACACTGGATTTCGAGTCCAGCGCATTCGACCACTCTGCCACCTTTCCTTGTGTACGTGATCTGGAGGATTTGATTACCCTCTCACTTATATATGAAAAAAGCCCGCATTTTATTGCGGGCTTTTCTCTTTATCCTTTGGCGGAAAGGGTGGGATTCGAACCCACGGTACACCAAAGATGTACACTGGATTTCGAGTCCAGCGCATTCGACCACTCTGCCACCTTTCCTTGTGTACGTGATCTGGAGGATTTGATTACCCTCTCACTTATATATGAAAAAAGCCCGCATTTTATTGCGGGCTTTTCTCTTTATCCTTTGGCGGAAAGGGTGGGATTCGAACCCACGGTACACCAAAGATGTACACTGGATTTCGAGTCCAGCGCATTCGACCACTCTGCCACCTTTCCTTTTCTCGCTACTAGCGTTGCGAGAGACCAAGATTATAGCAGGCTTTCTTGAAAACGGAAGGGGGTTTGCGTCATTTCCCCTTCTTCCTTTTCATTAGGCGCTCAGCTTGGTCAATCCGCCCATATACGGCTGCAGTACAGCTGGGATGTCGATGCTGCCGTCGGCTTGCTGGTAGTTCTCCAGAATGGCGACCAGAGTGCGGCCTACGGCCAGGCCGGAGCCGTTCAGGGTGTGCAGCAGCTCGGGCTTGCCTTGGGCGTTGCGGAAGCGGGCTTGCATGCGGCGGGCCTGGAAGGCTTCGCAGTTCGACAGCGAGGAAATCTCGCGGTAGGTGTTCTGCGCGGGCAGCCACACTTCCAGGTCGTAGGTCTTGGCGGCGCCAAAGCCCATGTCGCCGGTGCACAGGGACATGACGCGGTAGGGTAGGCCCAGTTCTTTCAGGATGGTTTCGGCGTGGCCGACCATCTCTTCCAGCGCTTCGTACGATTTTTCCGGATGCACGACCTGGACCATTTCGACTTTGTCGAACTGGTGCTGGCGGATCATGCCGCGTGTGTCGCGGCCGTAGCTGCCGGCTTCGGAGCGGAAGCATGGGGTGTGGGCGGTCATTCTCAGCGGCAGGCTTTCGGCCGCCACGATTTCGTCGCGCACGATATTGGTCAGCGAGACTTCCGAGGTCGGGATCAGGTAGAAGGTTTCGCCTTCGCCTTCCGCGCCACCCTTCTTCACCGAGAACAGGTCGGCTTCGAACTTGGGCAGCTGGCCGGTGCCTTTCAGCGAGTCGGCGTTGACCATGTACGGGGTGTAGCACTCGGTGTAGCCATGCTTGTCGGTGTGGGTGTTCAGCATGAACTGGGCCAGGGCGCGGTGCAGACGGGCGATGCCGCCCTTCATCACGGAGAAGCGCGAGCCGGTCAGTTTCACGGCGGTGTCGAAGTCCAGGCCCAGCGGGCCGCCCACGTCGACGTGGTCTTTGACTTCGAAGTCGAAGCTGCGTGGCGTGCCGACCTTGCGCACTTCCACATTGCCGCTTTCGTCAGTCCCGGCCGGCACGGATTCGTGCGGCAGGTTGGGAATGGTTTCCATGAACTCGCTCATGCGCGCTTGCACGGCGCTCAGGGCGGTTTCGTTGTTTTTCAGTTCATCGCCGAGGCCAGCCACTTCCGCCATCACGGCCGAGGTGTCTTCCCCTTTGCCTTTCAACATGCCGATCTGCTTGGACAGCGAGTTGCGCTTGCTTTGCAGTTCCTCGGTGCGCATCTGGATGGCTTTGCGCTCGTGCTCCAGGGCGTTGAAACCGGCTACGTCGAGCTGGAACTTGCGGGTCGCCAGACGGGCTGCGACGGTGTCGATGTCTTTACGGAGAAGTTGAATGTCTATCATGGATGGGAATTGCGGCTATGTCCAAAAGCGCAATTGTACCAAGATGACGCCACTTCTTTCGAGTTTTACGCCCTGCGGCGTGCTGCTTCAGATCAGGGCGGCTTTTTCGGCGGCGCTCAGGCGTTTGGCGCTGACCACGACCACGTCCATCGCGGCGGGAGCGGCGGCGACAGTGGCGATCGCGCTATTGCCGGCGGCTACTTGCAGCGGACGTTTTTCGGTCATGCCGCCCACGGCAGCGACGGCGACCGCAGCGGCGATCAGGAAGATGGCTTCGATGTTTTTCAGTGCGTTCATGATGTTCTCCTTGAGTTCAGTGGGGTGCTTCGGCTTGTTGATTACTGCTTGCATGGTTCCACTGTAGCTAAAGGCTCCCTGGCCCGCGACGGGCTTGCGACGAAGCGCAGAAAAATCGGGATGAAATGCTGAAAATCCGCGCCGGACATCGGACAGACAGCGCGGACAGACTGCGCGGACACTCGGCGCGGAGGGAGAGTACGGGCAAGGGCGTACGCCCCGTGGCCTCAGGCGCGCAGGGCTTGCGGGGCGTCGGACTGGCGCCGCGCCAGTTCGCCCAGGCGCATGACGGCGCGTTCGATATCGTCGCTCCAGGGATTGCCGCAGTTCAGGCGCAAGCAATTGGAGAACTTGCCGGAGGCCGAGAACAGCGGCCCCGGCACGACGGCGATGCCCTGCCCTATCGCGGCCTGGTGCAGCAGGAGCGAATCGACCTGTTCCGGCATCTGTATCCACAGCACGAAGCCGCCCTGCGGTTCGGAAATGGAGCATTCAGCGGGAAAATGGGCATGCACCGCGTCCGACATGCGGGCGATGCGCTGCGACAGCACGCGCCGCATCTTGCGCACCTGGACCTCATAGCTGCTGCCGTTCAGGAAATCGGCCAGCACGGCCTGGAAGAACTGGCTGCTGGAGCCGCTCGACACCATCTTCAGCAGCGTGATCTCCTGCGCAAAGCGGCCCGCCGCCACATAACCCACGCGCGAAGCCGGCGTCACCGCCTTGGAAAAGGATGAACACAGCAGCACATTGCCGCTGCTGTCGTAGGCCTTCACCGGGCGCGGGCGCTCGGCCGTGAAGCACAAGTCGCCGTACACATCGTCCTCGATCAGCGGCACATTGTGCTTGGCCAGCAGATTGGCCAGGCGCTGCTTGCTCTCCTCCGGCATGATGCAGCCCAGCGGGTTATTCGCATTCGGAATGAAGAGGCAGGCCTGTACCAGGCCCGCATTCAGGGCCAGCTCCAGCGCGTCGATGGACGGGCCGGTTTTCGGGTGGGTGGGGATTTCCAGCGCTTTCATGCCCAGGCTTTCCACCAGTTGCAGCAGCACGAAATAGGTGGCCGATTCGAGCGCGATGGTGTCGCCCGGCTTGGCGACGGCACGCAGGCACAAGCTGATCGCCTCGGTGCAGGAACTGGTGACGACGATTTCGGCGGCGTCGATGCGCCCCCACTCCAGCGCCCGGCGCAGGATATGGCGGGTAAACGACGGCTCATTGGTCTCATAGCAGCTTACCCTGCTGAGCAGGGCCGGTTCGCGCCGCGCCACGCTGGCCACCGCCTTTTGCATGCGTTTGATGGGCAGCAGCTCGTCGGGCGGCCAGGCGGAACCCAGCTGCACCATCTGCGGCGCTTCGTTGGCCTTCAATACCCGCATCAGCAGGCTGTTGATGCCGACGAAGGCGGCCTCCTGCAAATCCGGCTGCACTTCCGGCAGCGCCAGCAGGCGGGCACGGTGCCGTACGTAGTAGCCAGCCTGCGGACGGGCCTCGACCTGGCCCCGGTCCTCCATCAGGCGCAAAGCTTGCAATACCGTACTGACAGACAGGCGCTTTTGCTGCGCCAGCTGGCGGATCGACGGCAGCCGGTCGCCAGGCACGAAGACGCGCCGGGCAATCAGATCGCCCAGCTCATTGGCCAATTGTTCGTACAGATTGATTTGCGATGACATTTTCTTATTGTGGCCCCGCCCCTCCGCCGCAGACAGGTACAACGCCGTCATTTTTCGACCAGCACAGTTTAGCCCACATGCCACTGTACCCATAACAATTTCGCCACGCTGCGTCTGTTATGGGCACAGGCCAGCCGCTATGCTGGAACCATGATGAATCAGGGAGAAACGCTCATGAAACAGACAGCCGCCGAATACGCGCTGCGGGAAAATCAGCCGCTGCGCCTGGACGATGCCGGCGGCAGGCTGGTGGAATGCCTGTCCGGCGTGGCGTGGATCACGGCTTACGGCCAGCACACCGACTTCCTGCTGCGCCCCGGCCAGAGCTTCCTGGTGCCGAACGATGGCCTGACGCTGGTCGAAGCCATCGTCGAATGCCACGTGCGCATCAGCGCGCCCGCCAGCACCAGCTGGCTGCAGCGCACGGCGCGCCACGGCCATGCGCGCCTGGGCGAAACCATGGATCGGCTGCGCCAAAGCCTGCAACCTGCCACCTGAAACCCCGGCCCATGCATTTCGGCGCGGCGCTCCGCCAACGTGGCGCCGCGCCTTGCCAGTCCGAGGTACAAAAGGTACCGCGGCAGCGCGCCGCCTCAATCGGCGGCGGCGCTCTCCGCCAGCCACTTCAGCACGGCCGCGTTGAACTCCTCGCGCTTGCCAAGCATGACCCAGTGGCCGGTATCGAAGGCCAGCGCCTTGCTGTGCGGCTTGCCGTTCAGCGCATCCGCCCACGCGGCGGAGTGGAACATGAAGGGCTTGCGCGTGCCATAGGCGAACAGTAGCGGAACCGTGGGCTTGAACGGTAAGGAATCGCGGTAGCCGCCGGTCCAAACCGCATGGTAGGGATAGTTCATCGCCGCGCCGATATGCGCCAGATCGGTCGGCACCTTCATCTTGCGCGCCATATTGCGCGTCATATCGTCGCCGGTGGAGCCGCCGATTTTCCAGGCGGCGGCCAGCCACAATTGGTAGAGCAGGATGCCCAGCTTGGCGCGCCAGCCCAATGTGGACGTGTGCGCGCGCGAACCGGCGTCGCCGATATCCACGCCGACAATGCGCGACACCAGTTGCGGATGGCGCATATAGAACTGGTAGCCGAACACGCAACCCCAGTCATGCAGCATCAGGATCACCTTGCGATCGGGACTGACCTGGCGCACGATATTGAGGAAGATCGCCATCAGCTCATCGAGCGACCATGAGCGCGTGGGCTGGCTCAGATCGTAGCCGGGCAGCGTAAAGCGCGCGCAGCGGTAATGCGCTTTCAGCGCCGCGACCTGGCCGTCCCACAGTTTGAGCGTATCGGGCCAGCCATGGATCATCACGATAGTCTCCGTGCCCTCGCCCTCCACCACCACCTCGATCCCATCCACCGTCAAGCGCTGCTCCATCCTGTCACCCATCTCCTTATAAAGTTGTCAGCAGCTTATCCTCTCCCCCACCCCGCTGTCCAGCGCCTCTGGTTGACGCCTGGTTTTCAGGCGTCTAGACTGAATTCTGTCCGAATTCCGTCAGGAGTTTCCATGCTTTTATCGAAGACCCGGCCTATCTCCTACCTGAAGAGTAATACGGCGGAACTGGCTGAAGAACTCAAAAACGATCAGAACGATATCCTGATCACGCAAAACGGCGCGGCCGCTTTTGTGTGCGTCCCAATTGAGCGCTACGAAAGCAACCGGCAAGCACTGGCTTTGCTGCGACTGCTAAATATGGGCAAGCAGGAAGTAGAGCAAGGCCGGCACTCCGACGCCGATGCAGCGATGGACGAATTGGATCAACTATTTTCCCCTGCACGCTGATTTTTCATCGGCACGTCGTTGCCTCAACCTCAATCCAAGATCACCAGTACCAAAGCATCAGCTCATAACGCTGGCGGCATGGCAAATATATGGTCGCCACGGTATCATTGAGCAATGAATACGCGTAGCGCAGAAGCCGAAGAAAAGCAAAGCTCCGGGGCGAGTTCCTACGAGATCGCCAACCATATCGCCGAGGCCATCGCGGCGCGCAAGCTGCCGCCGGGGACCAAGCTGCGCGAGGAGGCGCTGTCGCGTTTGTATGCGGTCAGCCGCACCAAGATCCGCGCGGCGCTGCTGATCCTGTCCAAGGATAAGCTGATCGATATGGTGCCGGACAAGGGTGCTTTCGTCAGCCAGCCCAGCGAGAAGGAGTCGCGCGAAATCTTCGCGGCGCGCCGCATCATCGAGGCGGCGCTGGCACGCGAGTTCGTGGCAAAGGCGCGGCCGGCCGATTACAAGCTGCTGGAGAAGCATCTGCAGGCCGAGCGCGAATCGCTCCATGGCGACAATTCCAAAATCCGCGCCCAGCTGCTGGGCGACTTCCATGTGCTGCTGGCCGAGGTGGTGGGCAACCAGGTGCTGTTGGAAATCCTCAGCGAACTGGTGGCGCGCAGCTCCCTCATCACCATGCTGTACCAGTCCGACCGCGACGCGGCCTGTTCATCCAAGGAACACACGGACTTCCTGCTGGCGGCGCGCTCCGGCGATGCCGACAAGGCGGCCAGCGTGATGCTGGCCCACCTGCATCATGTGGAAGCGGCCCTGGTGTTTGCACCGAACAGCCATGCGGCCAAGGATCTGGTCACGGCCCTGCTGAAGTAAGTCACAGCGGACGGCTGCCCGCCGCCAGCGCCAGCTGCCGCGCCAGGCGGTTGTGGCGCTCGATCACCAGCGGCAGATCCACCGTCTGCAATTGCCCGTCGCGCACCACCACCTTGCCGTTGATGATGCTGTGCGAGACCTGCGAGGGCGTGCAGAACACCAGCGCGGCCACCGGGTCGTGCAAGGCGCCGGCAAAGCCGATCTGGTCGAGCTGGAACAGCACGATGTCGGCCGCCATGCCCGGCTTCAGCGCGCCGATATCGTCGCGGTTCAACACCCTGGCGCCGCCCAGCGTGGCCAGTTCCAGCGCCTGGCGCGCCGTCATCGCATCCGGGCCGAAACCGACACGCTGCAGCAGCATGGCCTGGCGCGCTTCGCCCAGCATATGGCCCGCGTCGTTGGAGGCGCAGCCATCCACGCCCAGGCCCACCGGCACGCCATGCGCCCGCATCTTGCCGATCGGCGCAATGCCGGAAGCCAGCCGCATATTCGAGCAGGGACAGTGCGCCACGCCGGTGCCGGTGCGGCCAAAGAGCTGGATGCCGTGGTCGTCCAGCTGCACGCAGTGCGCGTGCCAGACATCGTGTCCCACCCAGCCGCAATCCTCGGCATACTGGGCGGGCGTCATATTGAATTTCTCGCGGCTGTAGGCGATGTCGCTGACGTTTTCCGCCAGGTGGGTGTGCAGCGATACGCCATGGCTGCGCGCCAGCGCCGCCGCCTCCTTCATCAGATCGCGCGAGACGGAGAACGGCGAGCATGGCGCCACCACGATGCGCTGCATGGCATAGCGTCCGGCATCGTGGTAAGTCTCGATCAGGCGCTGCGTATCGCGCAGGATGGCGCCCTCCTCTTCCACCACGCTGTCCGGCGGCAGCCCGCCTTTCGACTGGCCGACGCTCATGGAACCGCGTGCCGCGTGGAAGCGCATGCCGATTTCGCGCGCCGCCTCGATGCTGTCTTCCAGCCGGCAGTCATTGGGGTAGATGTAGAGGTGGTCGCTGCTGCTAGTGCAGCCGCTCAGGATCAGTTCCGACATCGCCGTCAATGCCGAGGCATGCACCATCTCGGCCGTCAGATGGGACCAGATCGGATACAGATTGGTGAGCCAGTTGAACAGCTCCCCGTTCTGCGCGGCCGGGATCACCCGCGTCAGGCTCTGGTACATATGGTGGTGGGTGTTCACCAGCCCTGGCAGCACCACATGGCGCGAGGCGTCGATGATCTCGTCGGCCGCCTGCGGCAGTTCAGCCATCGGCCCAACCTGGGCAATCACATTATCGCGGATGAAAACGCCGCCATCGGCGATTTCGCGGCGCTGCTCGTCCATGGTGACGACAACGCGCGCATTCTTGATCAGTAGGGTTTTAGTCATTGGTCTGAAATGATAAAACGCTGCGGAAACAATGCCGGGCATTGCGGAAACAGCATGGAAAGCGCCAGCCATCGCTGGCCGGCGCGGGGATGCGATACTACTGCGGCCTGCGGATTTACGCCACCTCCAGTTCCTTGGTCAGCATGGCTTGCGGCACCAGCTCATCCTCTTCGTCGCCCGCTTCCACCGGACGCTCGGGCAGCACCAGGTTGAGGAAGACAGCCATCAGCGCGCCCACGGTGATGCCGGAGCCGAAGATCTCATGCACGAAGGCGGGCAGCTTGGACAGCAGCTCCGGCCGCACCGTCACGGCCAGGCCGCAGCCGACCGAGACGGCGATGATGATGCCGGTGCGTTTGTTGTGTTCCACCTTGCTCAGCATCTGCATGCCGGCCGCGATGATCATGGCGAACATCATCAGGCCCGCGCCGCCCAGCACCGGCTGCGGAATCGTCACCACCACCGCGCCCAGCACCGGGAACAGGCCGGCCAGCGCCAGCAGCACGCCCGTCAGCGCCACCACATGGCGGCTCGCCACGCCGGTCAGCGAGACCACGCCCACGTTCTGCGCGAAGGTCGATACCGGAGGGCTGGACAGCACGGCGGCAAAGGCCGAACCCAGGCCGTCGCACAGCACGCCGCGCGCCAGCAGCTTGCCGCGCATCCTGGTCTGCGTGGCGCCGCCCAGGGCCATGAAGGTGCCGGTGGTTTCCACCATCGTCACCAGATAGGCAATCGCCATCGCGACGATGCCGCTGAGCGGGAAAGTCAGCCCATAGTGCAGCGGCTGGGGCAGCGCGAAAATCTCGGCCTTGTGCACGGAAGAGAAATCCACCATGCCCAGACCCAGGCACACCAGGTAGCCGATGAACATGCCCAGCACCACGGCGGCGGCCGAGAAGATGCCCTTCCCGTACTGCACCAGCGCGATCACGGCAACCAGCACAAAGACGGCAATGCCCAGGTTTATCGGCGCGCCATAGTTCGCGCCCGGCGCCTTGCCGCCCGCCGCCCAGTCGATCGCCACCGGCACCAGGGACAGGCCGATCATCGTCACCACCACGGCGGTCACGGAATGCGGGAACAGCTTGCGGATCTGCGGCATGAAGAAGCTGCCGACGATCATCACCAGCGACGCCGCCAGCGAGGAACCAAGAATGCCCGGCACGCCATGCTCCAGTCCCACCGAAATGGCCGCGCCGACAAAGGCGAAGCTGGTTCCCATCACGCAAGGCAGGCGGATGCCGACCGGCCCCACGCCCTTGCACTGGATGAAGGTGACAACGCCAGAGCCGAGCAGCGCGGCATTCACCAGCGCCACCATCTGGTCGGACGGCAGTTTAAGCACCGCCCCCACGACCAGGGGCACGGCGATGATCCCGCCCAGCGCGGCCAGCATATGCTGCAGGGCCAGCAGGACGGTCATAATCAAGGGCGGATGATCGTCCACCTGGTAGAGCAGCTTGTTCATGTGTTGTCTCCATCGGTATTTTTCGGATGCTGTAAGCCCTGCCGGCGGCATGCGGCGGACGGAAAACAAAGCGGAAAGAATGGGACAGGCGCATGGACTCGCCACCGGGGTACGGGACGGTTCGCGGTTGCGGCGGTGCAGGCACGGCGGTGGCTAGCTTGACACGCATGGGGCATCTCTCCAATGAGGTGCAGCAGCGCCGCTTCTGCCGGCGACGTTGGATCAAGGCTTGTTAAAAATGACAGCCTTTAATGCAGCCCATGATGCCGCTGGCCGAAATGATTGTCAACGATTTTTGTATACAATTTGTTCCGCACTGCGGCAGCAATGCCGCATCATCAAGGAGACCTGAAAGGGTTTCGGATGGTGAGCTGCCCCTCAACCAGCAAACCATCCTGCATATCCTCCGAATACAGGCTTGCGCAACCTGAGAGCAAGGCAGCAGAAACAACCAGGGAATCATAGAAGGACAGGCCGTAACGCTCCGCAAGCTGCATCGCCTTGTCATGCGTTTGAACCGTCACGGCTTTAACCGCGCAAACCATGCGCACCTGCGCCAATACTTCGCGGATTTCAGCCCAGGACATGCCGAGTTTTCGCGCGGCGACCGAGGCGAATTCATTCAGGACTTGAACGCTGATGATGCCCCCTTTGGACAACAACTCCTCAGCGCGATCCGCCTTCGTGGCCTCTGCCGATAGCAGGTAGAGCAGAATATTGGTATCAAAAAACGGCTCAGCTGCGCTCATGGATGGCTTGGCGATCGAACTTGAAATCCACTGGCAATCTGCCGCGGAACTTCCTTAGCTGAGCCAGCGGTTCGCCCGCCTTGTGGTCCTTACTGGCTGTAAGCGAACGCTTGCCAATCACATGGATATCGATGTGGTCTCCCGGCTTCAGTCCAAGCGCTTCAACCACGGATGCCGGCAGGCGAACTGCCAAGCTATTGCCCCATTTTGCGACTTGCATATGCCCCTCGCAATCTGTCTTTGTGTGTATGTGAAGCATATCGTATCACGAGAAAATTCAGCGATTGATTGCCACGCCGCGCCGAAGGCGGAAGGCGTGGCATTGCCTCAAACTACTCAAACGCGCAGTGCCGCGGCAGGATTCAGTCCCATCGCCGCCCAGGCCTGGCGGGCGCCGGCCAGTGCGGCCATGGCCAGGCCGATCGCCAGGGCAAAGACCGGCGCCCAGTAGGCAATCGGCGCCTGCTCGGCGAAGGAGGCGAGGAATTTGGCGATGATGAAGGCCGCCAGCGGCAGACTGATTAGGGCTGGCAGCAGGACCATCACGCCCAGTTCTCGGGCCACAAGCCGGCCGATGTGCGCGCGCTCGGCGCCGAACAGCTTGCGCAGGGCGATTTCGCGCGTGCGGCGCTCCACCGCGTCGGCGGCCAGCACGTAAGCGCCAATACCTGCGATCAGGAAGGCGATCGTGGTGGCGAAGGTGAGCATGCGCGCCACCCTGGCATCGGTGTCGTAGTTGGCGGCGTAGATATCCTTGGCCGGGCGCATTTCCAGCACTGAGTTGGGAAAATAGGCAGGCCATAACCGCCGCACCACGCGCTCGATCTGCGGCAGCGGCAGCGCGGAACGGATGCTCAGCGTGGTGCCATCGGTCCACAGCTCATAGGCGGCCGGATAGGAAGGCTCGCGCAGCGAGTAGAAATGGATTTCCGGCGCAATGCCGACCACGCGCTTGCTCACCATGCCGTCCTTCTGCCCTTCCCCTTCGCCGCGGAACAGCAAGGTCTGGCCCAGCGCCTCCGCGGGCGTGGCGAAACCGAACTGGCGTGCCGCCAGCGCGTTGATCACCACGGGGACGCTATCGTTTTCCTTATCCTTCCCGGCCTCAAACAGGCGGCCGGCAACAGGACGGATGCCGTATTGCTCGAAGAAGTTGGCGCTGACCGATTTGACGTCGACCGGCATGCCCTTTCCGCCTTCGCGCCGCATCTCCGTGCTCCAGCGGTTTTTCGAGCGGCCCATGGCATCGGTGCTGACTGCAACGCCCACGACGCCGGGTGTGCGTTTCAGCGCTTCGATAAAGCTGCGCGCCTGTTCGCTGCGCCTGACCGCATGCGCTTCCGGCAAATCGACAATCAGCAGCGGCGCCGGGTCGAAGCCGGGCGAAGCCTCCATGGCGAAGCGGGTCTGCCACGCCACCGCCAAGGTAAAGCTGGCCAGCCCCATGGCGACGCCGATCTGCAGCACGGTCAGAATCTGGCGCAGGCGCCGGCTGCCCAATGCTTCGGTATCGGAGCGTCCCGCCAGTGCTTGCGAGGGCCGCACGCGGAAGGCGATCCATGCTGGATAAATCGCGGTCAGCAGGCCAAGGAGCATGCCGATCAAAGCCGCCGCGCCGATATTCGGCGCGGTCAGCACGCCGCTCAGGTCACGCTTCGTCAGCTCCCCGAACAGCGGCAAGGCCAGCCAGGCCAGCAGCAGCCCGAGTGCCGTCGCCAGCAGCGCAAGCAGCAGCGATTCGGCCACGAACTGCCCTGCCAGCCGCGGCGCGCCCGCGCCCAGCACCTTGCGCATGCTGATCTCACGCTGGCGCCGTATCACGCGGATGGTCGCCAGGTTCACGTAATTGATCCCTGCCAGCAGCAGGATCAAGCCAGCCACGACCAGCAAGCCGACCAGCACGACCCGGCTGCCCCGGTCCACTTCATACGAAAAACGGTTCGGCGCCAGCTGCGTGTCGAAATAGGCTTCGCGCAAGGGCGACAGCATGATGTCCATGGCTTTGCGCTTGCCCAGGCGCGCGCGCACTTCGGGCGGTATGCCCTGCGCCGCCGGCGCGCGGTCGATCGCCTGCTGCAGGCTCTCGCCAACCGCTTCGGGCGAAGCGCCCGGCTTCAGGCGCACCAGCAGATAGCCCCACCAGCCGTTCGCGCCAATCAGCGCCTCGCTCCTCGCTTCCGCCGGCACCAGGGATGAGGCAATGCCATTCAAGGCTTCATAGGGAATGGTGGTATTCGCGGGGGGATCGCGCAGCACCGCTGCGATGCGCAGGCTGGCCGGCTGCTCCTGCACGCTGCTGGCGCGCACCGCGCGTCCCAGCACATCGGTGGTGCCGAACAGGCGGAGCGCGGTCTTTTCGGTGATGGCGAAGCTGTCCGGCTGTGTCAGCGCCGCATTCAGGTCGCCTTTCAGCGCCCGCAGTCCCATCATCTCGGCAAAGCCGGGCAGCACGGTCAGGCTTTTCAGCTTGCGCAACTGGGTATCGCTCTGCACGGTAAGCGGCAGCCAATTGACAAAGCCACTGGCGGCGGCCACGCCCGGCGTGCTTTCCGCCGCGCCGCGCAGCAGGGTGGGCGCCTGGTCGGTCCAGTCGGCGTAGTCGCCCATATTCTGGCGCTGCTTGATCAGATAGACATGGTCGGCATCCGGCACATGCGCATTGTATTGCCAGGAATAGCGCGCAAAGCCAAGCAGCAGCAGGCATGCGGCCAGGCCCACGCCCAGGCCCAGGATCGCCACCAGGGAAAAAGCCGGGTCTTGCATCAGGATGCGCAGGCCAATGCGAAAATCTCTGAACCTCATCTCTCCTCCGTTCTATTTAAGGGTGAAAACCCTGTTAGAGCAAAGGATGTGCCAACGCATGGAGGCGCTTGAATGCGGCGTTTTTCGTGTTTGCCGCGCGGGCAGTGTGCAGTTCCGGACAGCTGCGCTTGCGAAGGCTGTTCAGAACTGCACACTTGGATAGCCGGCCTTACTTCTTGCCCGCATCCGCATCGAGTGAACGCAGGAAGGCCAGCTTGTCGGCGATCTTGCTTTCCAGGCCGCGCGGCACCGGCTGATACCATCCCGGCTCGCGCATATCGTCGGGGAAGTAGGTTTCGCCGGCCGCATAGGCGTTCGGCTCGTCGTGGGCGTAGCGGTAATCGTGGCCGTGGCCCAGCTCTTTCATCAACTTGGTCGGCGCGTTGCGCAGGTGGACCGGCACTTCGCGCGACTTGTCGCGCTTGACGAAGGCCATGGCGGCGTTGAAGGCGTTGTAGCCCGCGTTGCTCTTGGCGGCGACGGCCAGGTAGATCACGGCCTGGCCCAGCGCCAACTCGCCTTCCGGCGAACCCAGACGTTCATAGGTGGCGGCGGCATCGTTGGCCATGGTCAGGGCGCGCGGGTCGGCCAGGCCGATGTCTTCCCAAGCCATGCGCACGATGCGGCGCGACAGGTAGCGCGGATCGGCGCCGCCATCGATCATGCGGCAGAACCAGTACAGCGCGGCATCGGGATTGGAACCGCGCACGGATTTATGCAGGGCTGAAATCTGGTCGTAGAAATTGTCGCCGCCCTTGTCGAAACGGCGCGCATTCAAGGTCATGGCGTTTTCGACGAAACCGGCATCGATCTTTTCCACGCCGGCCGACTTGGCGGCGGTATCGGCCTGCTCCAGCAGATTCAGGAAGCGGCGCGCATCGCCGTCGGCAAAGCCGACCAGGGTATCCACCGCCACCTCCTCGAACTGCAGATGCGGCAGCGAGACTTGCTGCGCCTTGGCCAGCAGCTGGCGCATCTCCTCGTCGCTCAGCGATTTCAGCACATACACCTGGGCGCGAGACAGCAGCGCCGAATTGACTTCGAAGCTGGGATTCTCGGTGGTGGCGCCGATGAACGTCACCAGGCCCGATTCCACAAAAGGCAGCAAGGCATCCTGCTGCGCCTTGTTGAAGCGGTGGATCTCGTCGACGAAGAGGATGGTGTGCTTGCGGTACTGGTCCAGGTTCTGCTGCGCCTGGTCCATGGCGGCGCGGATATCCTTGACGCCCGCGAACACCGCCGACAGCGCGATGAAGGCAGCATCGAAGGCGTGCGCCGTCAGCCGCGCCAGCGTGGTCTTGCCGACGCCGGGCGGCCCCCACAGGATCATCGAGTGCGGTTTGCCGGCCTGGAAGGCCAGGCGCAGCGGCTTGCCCTCGCCCAGCAAATGGGTCTGGCCGATCACCTCGTCCAGGGTTTTCGGACGCAGCGCTTCGGCCAGGGGCTGGCGCGGTGCGGTTGAGAAAAGGTCGGCCATAATTTTTGTCGGTGGAGGCGCCGCAACGCTCCACGTTGCGCTGCCGGGAAACTTAATTATTCAGGACGTCGGCGCCCTTGGGCATGACAAATTTAAAGGCGCCCGCATTCAAGGCCGGATTCTTCTCGAACTTGCGGAAGGACAGCACCGAGGTCTGGCCGAAGTTATCCTTCAGCTCCATCGCTTCCGGCGTGCCGCTGCGCAGGCCGATCAGGATCTGCTCGAAGCTGGTGTCCTTGGTCTTGGGGATGGCCTTCAGCCACTCCAGGCCATCGCGCGTGCCCGCCTCGCTCAAGGTGAAATTCTTGTCCAGCTCATTGCTGCCGAACAGAATGGCGGCCGGCGAGGAGCCGAGCGCGTCGCCCAGCTTTTTCACCGTGACCTGGTTCAAGTCTTTGTCGTAGATATACAACTGTTCGCCATCGGCTTGCAGCAGCTGCTCGTAAGGCTTTTGATAACTCCAGATGAATTTTCCGGGACGGGCAAAGACGAAGGTGCCGGTGGAAGGCTGCGACACCTTGCCGCCGCTCTCGGCGTTTTTCACCAGTTTTTGCGTGAACTCGCCCTTGGCCGACTTGGTGCCGGCCACAAACGTCTTGAACTGTTCCAGCGCCGTGGCGCCGGCCACGCCGGACAGGCTTGCCAGCAGCAAGCCGCCTGCCGTCAGCGCGGCCTTGAATTTGAATTGCTTCATACGTCGTCGCTTCCTTATTCTGCGCTGTCGGACGGGGCGAGGATGTCGCGGTTGCCGTTCGACTGCATGGCCGAGACCACGCCGCTGTTTTCCATTTGCTCCAGCAGGCGCGCCGCGCGGTTGTAGCCGATGCGCAGATGGCGCTGCACCAGCGAGATCGAAGCGCGGCGGTGCTTGAGCACCACCTGCACGGCCTGATCGTACATCGGATCGGCTTCGCCGCCGCCCTCGCCGCCACCGCCACCGCCCGCATCGCCGCCGCCTTCACCATCCAGCGTGCCGCCTTCCAGGATGCCCTCGATATAGTTGGGCTCACCCTGGGCTTTCAAGTGCTTGACCACGCGGTGCACCTCATCGTCCGAGACGAAGGCACCGTGCACGCGCACCGGCAGGCCGGTGCCGGGCGGCATATACAGCATATCGCCCATGCCCAGCAGGGTTTCCGCGCCCATCTGGTCGAGAATGGTGCGCGAGTCGATCTTGGACGAAACCTGGAAGGCGATACGGGTCGGGATATTCGCCTTGATCAAGCCCGTGATCACGTCTACAGATGGGCGCTGCGTCGCCAGAATCAAGTGCAGGCCGGCCGCGCGGGCTTTTTGCGCGATACGCGCGATCAGCTCTTCCACCTTTTTGCCGACCACCATCATCAGGTCGGCCAGTTCGTCGATGATGATGACAATGGTGGGCAGCTTCTCCAACGGCTCGGGCGAATCCGGCGTCAGGCTGAACGGATTCGGGATATGTTCTTCCTTCTTGGCCGCTTCCGCGATCTTGGCGTTGTAGCCTGCCAGGTTACGCACGCCGAGCTTGGACATCAGCTTGTAGCGGCGCTCCATCTCGTTCACCGCCCAGTTCAGCGCGTGGCCGGCCTGGCGCATATCGGTGACGACCGGCGCCAGCAAGTGCGGAATGCCTTCGTAGACCGACATCTCCAGCATTTTCGGGTCGATCAGGATCATGCGCACATCGGCCGGATCGGCCTTGTACAGCAGCGACAGGATGGTGGCATTGATACCCACCGACTTGCCCGAACCGGTGGTGCCGGCCACCAGCAAGTGCGGCATCTTGGCCAAGTCGGCCACCACCGGCTTGCCGGCGATGTCCTTGCCCAGCGCCACGGTCAGCGAAGAGGGATTGTCGTTATACACCTTGGAGCCGAGAATCTCGGTCAGGCGCACGATCTGGCGCTTCGAGTTCGGCAGCTCCAGCGCCATATAGTTTTTGCCGGGGATGGTTTCCACCACGCGGATCGAGGTCAGCGACAGCGAACGTGCCAGGTCGCGCGCCAGGTTGACGATCTGCGAACCTTTGACGCCGGTGGCCGGTTCGATTTCGTAGCGCGTCACCACAGGGCCGGGGTAAGCCGCCACCACCTTGGCTTCCACGCCGAAGTCGGACAGCTTCTTCTCGATCAGGCGGCTGGTGAATTCCAGCGTTTCCACCGACACGGTTTCCTGGGCCGGCGGCGCCTCGTCCAGCAGGGACAGCGGCGGCAGATCGGTGTTTTCCAGATCCTGGAACAGGCTGGCCTGCTTCTCTTTCTGCACGCGCTCGGATTTCGGCACTTCCACCACCTGCGGCTCGACCTTGATGGTGGGCGCGGCGACCGGATGCTTCTCCACATGCTTGGCGCGCTCCTGCACCACCACTTCCTCGCGCTTGACGGTAGCCGCTTCGCCCTGGCGGCGGTCCTGGCGGTCTTCCATGCGCATGCGGAACCAGTCGAAGGCATGCTCCACCAGCTCGCCGATGCGCTCGGCCACGGCCATCCACGACACATGGAAGTACAGGCTGAAGCCCAGGCCAAACAGCAACAGCAGCATCAGGGTGGCGCCGGTAAAGCCCAGGCCCACATGGGCCGAATGGCCGATCAGTTGGCCCAGCACCCCGCCCGGGGCGCGCGGCAGCTGCACATGCAGGCTGTACATGCGCAGGTATTCCAGCCCCATGCTGCCGACCAGCATGAGGAAAAAGCCGATCACGCCGATCAGCCAGACTTCGCGGTGCACCGGCTCTTCTTCCTTCTCCAGCACGAAGCGGTGGGTCAGGCGGCGGTAGCCGCGCCACACGAAGCGGATCAGGATCACGCACCACCACCAGGCCGAAAAACCGAAGATAAACAACAGCAGGTCCGACAGCCAGGCGCCGAAATGGCCGCCCAGATTGTGCACCTTGGGCACCTCGCTAGCGTGCGACCAGCCCGGATCGCCTTTGTTATAGCTGAGCAGGATCAGCACAAAATACAGGCAAACGGCGGCCAGCGCGAACCAGCGCGCCTCCGACAGCAGGCGCACCATGCGGCTCGGCAGTGGCTGGCGCTCAGTCGTGCTGCGCGTGTAACTATTAGTTGTCTGTTGGCTCGTTTTGCTCATTGCTACAGGTGGATGTTGCGTACGGGGAATAACATGATTGCGCTTATTCTAAGCGATTGAGAGTCAAACTGGCCTTTCAATTCATCGGAAATAGCGCTTGGGCTTATAATCCTGCTTTGCTTGGCTGAATGACTTGTGCTTCAGTGCAATGCCCCAAACTAAAGTTTCACCCCAACTTGCAAAGAATATTCCCATGACCACTACCAAACACGCCCGCGTATTGATTCTTGGCTCCGGTCCTGCCGGTTACAGCGCTGCCATCTATGCCGCGCGCGCCAATCTGAACCCGATGCTTGTCACCGGTGTGGAGCAAGGCGGCCAGCTGATGACCACCACCGACGTGGAAAACTGGCCAGCCGATCCGATGGGCGTGCAAGGCCCGGACCTGATGCAGCGCTTCCTGCAGCACGCCGAGCGCTTCAAGACCGAAATCGTGTTCGACCATATCCACACGGCCAAGCTGAGCGAAAAACCGATCCGTCTGATCGGCGACAGCAATGAATACACCTGCGACACCCTGATCATCGCCACCGGCGCCTCGGCCCAGTATCTGGGCCTGCCGTCCGAGCAAGCCTTCATGGGCAAGGGCGTGTCGGCCTGCGCCACCTGCGACGGCTTCTTCTACCGCGGCCAGGAAGTGGCCGTGGTCGGCGGCGGCAATACCGCCGTCGAGGAAGCGCTGTACCTGTCGAATATCGCCACCAAGGTCACCCTGATCCACCGCCGCGACAAGTTCCGCGCCGAAGCGATCCTGATCGACCGCCTGATGGCCAAGGTCGCCGAAGGCAAGATCGAGCTGAAACTGAACAGCAATCTGCATGAAGTCAAAGGCGACGACAGCGGCGTGACCGGCCTGACCATCAAGTCCAACGACGGTGAACTGAGCGACATCAAGGTGCACGGCCTGTTCGTGGCCATCGGCCACAAGCCGAACACCGGCATCTTCGAAGGCCAGCTGGAAATGCACAACGGCTATATCAAGACTAGGACCGGCACCGAAGGCATGGCCACCGCCACCACCGCGCCGGGCGTGTTCGCCGCCGGCGACGTGCAGGACCACGTGTACCGCCAGGCCATCACCAGCGCCGGCACCGGCTGCATGGCCGCGCTGGACGCCCAGCGCTTCCTGGAAGCCCAGGAGTAAGCGCCATGGCGGGACTGAAGGATTTCGCCGACCTGAAATCGCTGGGCAAGCAGCTCAGGGAACAGGGCGAGGAGCGCAAGGCCGCCGAGGCCGAGCGCGTCAAACGCGAAAAAGTGCAGGCGCAGGAGGCCAATCTGTTCCAGGCCAATCTGGCGGGCGTGAAGCGCATGGCGCCATCCGACCGCTATGTGCCCAAGCCGCCTTCGGCGCCCGCCATGCCTGTTGCCGCCGGTCCGCGCAAGCCGCTGACGGCCAAGGAGCAGGCGGAAGACGACCAGGCCGTGCTGCGCGAGTCGCTGTCCGACCTGTTTGAAGTCGACCACTATATGGAAGAAGACCCGTCGCTGAACTACGCCGCTCCCGGCGTCGGCCCCGACGTGGTGAAGAAGATGCGCAAGGGCCACTGGCCGGTGCAGGCCGAACTCGATCTGCATGGCCTGAACCGCGACGGCGCGCGCGACGCGCTGGGCGACTTCCTGCGCAAAGCCGTGATGCGCAACCAGCGCTGCGTATGCGTGATCCATGGCCGCGGCCTGGGTTCGCGGCGCCAGGAGCCGGTGCTCAAGTCCATGGTGCACAGCTGGCTGGTGCAGACCGATGGCGTGATCGCCTTCTGCCAGGCGCGCTCGGACGAGGGCGGCGAAGGCGCCCTGATCGTGCTGCTGCGCGCCGCCCTGCAGCCGCAGCGCTGATTTTCAGCAACAATTCTTGAAAACCGGCCGCACGGGCCGGTTTAGCCCTTCTCGCCAGGGCGGGCCTCATGTTAACCTGTGGTCATCTGTAACTTTCCAACAAGAACCACATACATGAAGCACATGCCGCACGTTTCCCTGATCACGGTCATTGAGATCATCGCGATTCTGGTCGGCGCATTTTCGGGCTTCATCGAAGCGCGCCGCAAGCGCATGGACGTCGTCGGCGTATTCACCGTGGCCTTTATCGCCGCTTTCGGCGGCGGCACGCTGCGCGACATCCTGCTCGACCGCCGCCCGCTGTTCTGGGTCCAGCACCAGGAATATGCGATCCTGATCTTCATCCTGGCCCTGATCGCCAATCCCCTGATCCGCACCCTGCGCCAGATCGTGTCGGAACGCCTGATCGTCATCGCCGACGCCGTGGGCCTGGGCCTGTTCGCCGTGGCCGGCGTGTCGCTGGCGCTGACGGCGAATATGCCGCTGTTCATCGCCTCGATGATGGGCGTGATTACGGGGATTTTCGGCGGCGTGCTGCGCGATATCGTCTGCAACGAGGTGCCGATGGTGTTCCGCGACGGGAAGCCGTATGCGATCTGCGCCTTCATCGGCTGCTGGCTCTACATCCTGCTGCAGCGGACCAATGTGTCCGACGATTTTGCGCTGTGGCTGAGCGCCACGGTGATCACCGTGCTGCGCCTCTTGACCTGGAAATTCGATATGCGGGTGGGCCGCCCTTAAGCGCCGGGCGCCGCCCTTCCCCGTTTTGACTGTCTGGCGGAAGCCCGCTTACACCGCGTCCGCGCCGGTTTCGCCGGTACGGATGCGGATCACCTGCTCCACATTCTGCACAAAGATCTTGCCGTCGCCGATCTTGCCGGTGCGCGCCGCCTTGATGATGGCGTCCACCACCTGTTCGGCCACGCTATCGTCGACCACCACTTCCACCTTCACCTTGGGCAGGAAATCGACCACGTATTCCGCGCCGCGATACAGCTCGGTATGGCCCTTCTGGCGGCCAAAGCCCTTCACCTCGGTCACGGTCAGGCCGGTCACATTGACCTCGGCCAGCGCCTCGCGTACCTCGTCCAGCTTGAAGGGCTTGATCACTGCGGTAATCTGTTTCATCTGATTCTCCTTATGGTTAAATCGGTTCAGGCATCGGGCACGGTCTTCAGGTTTTCCAGCCAGACGGTGGCCTCGGAGTCGCTCGGCGCGCGCCAGTCGCCGCGCGGCGACAGCGAACCGCCCGAACCGACCTTGGGCGCGTTCGGCACGCAAGTGCGCTTGAACTGGCTGGTCTGGAAGAAGCGGCGCAGGAAGATGCCGAGATTGTGTTTGATGTCCTTCAACTCGTACTGGTTGCGCGCCACGTGGGTCTCGTCCGGCCACTGGCCCGCATTGCGGTCCTGCCAGGCGTGGTGCGAGAGGAAGGCCACCTTGGACGGCGCGAAGCCGAAGCGCAAGGTGTAGTACAGGTTGAAGTCCTGCAGTTCGTAAGGACCGATCACGTTTTGCGTGATCTGGGCCGGCGCCTCGTCCCCGCTTTTGCCGGGGACCAGCTCGGGGCTGATCTCGGTATTCACCACCGCCAGCAGCACCGCCGAATCGGTTTCGCCGAACTGGCGGCTTTCCGCCACCCAGCGCACCAGGTGCGTGATCAGGGTCTTCGGCACGCTGGCGTTGACGTTGTAGTGCGACATATGGTCGCCCACGCCGTAGGTGCACCAGCCCAGCGCCAGCTCGCTCAAGTCGCCGGTGCCGATGACGATGCCGTTGTGGTGGTTCGCCAGGCGGAACAGGTGGTTGGTGCGTTCGCCCGCCTGCACGTTCTCGAAGGTGATGTCGTATTCTTCCTTGCCTTCCGAATAGGGATGGCCGATATCCTTGAGCATCTGGATGCAGCTTGGGCGGATATCGATTTCGGAAGCGCTGCAGCCGACGAAATCCATCAGCGCGCGCGCCTGCAGCAAGGTGCGGCTGCTGGTGGCGAAGCCGGGCATGGTCACGGCCAGGATATTCGTGCGCGGCAGCTTCAGGCGGTCCATGGCCTTGGCGCAAACCAGCAGGGCATGGGTCGAATCCAGTCCGCCCGACACGCCGATCACCACCTTCTTGATGCCGCTCGACGCCAAGCGCTGCACCAGCGCCTGCACCTGGATGTTGTACACCTCGTTGCAGCGCTTGTCGCGCAGCTCGGGGTTGGCCGGCACATACGGGAAACGCGCCACCTTGCGCTCCAGCGGCAGCACGCGGTGGGTCGGCAACTCCAGCGCGAAACGCACGGTGCGGAAGCGCGCCACCTCGTCCTTGTGGCGGCGGCTGGACTGGCCGAACGTCGTGGTGCGCATGCGCTCGCGCGACAGGCGCTCCAGATCGACGTCGGCGAAGATCAGGTGCGACTCGTCCTGGAAGCGCTCGGCCTCGGCCAGCATCTCGCCGTTTTCGTAAATCAGCGCCTGGCCGTCCCAGGCCAAGTCGGTGGTCGATTCGCCGCGTCCCGCCGACGAATACAGATAGGCCGCCAGGCAGCGCGCCGACTGCTGGCCCACCAGCTGATGGCGGTAGTCGGCCTTGCCGACGATGACATTCGACGCCGACAGATTCACCAGCACGGTGGCACCCGCCAGCGCCGCGAAGGACGAGGGCGGGATCGGCACCCACACATCCTCGCAAATCTCGATATGGAATTTGAACAGCGGCAGATTCTCGGCCTGGAACAGCAGGTTGGCGCCGAAAGGCACGCGCTGGCCCAGCAGTTCGATCTCGCTGGAGATGGCCTCGTCGGCCGCGCTGAACTGGCGCGCCTCGTAGAATTCGCCGTAGTTGGGCAGATAGCTCTTCGGCACCACGCCTTGAATGCGGCCGCCGGCGACGACCGCCGCGCAATTGAAGAGCTGATGATCGACGCGCAGCGGCAAGCCCACGATCATGGCCGCGCCGATGCGGCGCGACGCCTCCACGATCTGCGCCAGCGCCGTCAGGCAGCCGTCGAGCAGCGCGCGCTGATGGAACAGGTCATCGCAGGTATAGGCCGACAGGCCCAGCTCCGGAAACGCCACCAATGCCGCCCCCTTTGCCGCCGCCTGCTCCGCCAGCGCGACCGTCTCGGCCGCATTGTGCAGCGGATCGGCCACACGGCAGCGCGGCACCGCCACGCTCAGACGAACGAAATCATGGGAATACAGATTATGAAAAGAGTGCGACATACGATGCGAAACCCAGCCAACAAGAATGTCAACGATTTTAACATTGCCCCCTCCCCTCTGTGCATCCGCAGCAAAACCATTGCCAGTAGCCGAGTTCCTGTCCGATTGGTGCCAGGCACCAGGGTGGACGCGAACTCAGCCATGCTTTCAACTGCTGGGCCCGTGTCCGGTTTTGGGGTCTGGCCCCAAAACCGGACACGGGCTCGGCTGTACGGGCGGCGGGGTGGCGGGGTTTTGCGTACAATGCGGCGATGGACTATCGCACTGGGGTGATTTCGTCGCTGGCGGAGGTGGGCGAGGCGGCGTGGGATGCGCTGCTGGCCGCTCAGGAGCCGGGACGGGCGCCGAATCCTTTTCTTTCTTATGCCTTTCTGCACGCGCTGCATGAATCGGGCAGCGCTTGCGCGGACACGGGCTGGCAACCGCAATTTCTGGTGCTGTGGGATGGCGATGTCCTGGCCGCGGCCATGCCGCTTTACCTGAAGTCGCACTCCTACGGCGAGTATGTGTTCGACTGGGCCTGGGCCGATGCCTATCACCGCAATGGCATCGAGTACTATCCCAAGCTGCTGTCGGCGATTCCGTTCACGCCGGTGTGCGGACCGCGCCTGCTGGCGCGCGATGCGCAGGCGCGCCAGGCGCTGCTGGCTTTTCTGCTGGAGCAGCAGCAGGCGGCAGGCATGTCGTCCACCCACATCCTGTTTCCGCCCGAGGAGCACACCGCCCTGCTGGAGGATGCGGGCTTCATGCTGCGCAGCGGCGTGCAGTTCCACTGGCTGAATCAGGACTATCCCGATTTCGAGGCCTTCCTCGCCACGCTGGAACATAAGAAGCGCAAGAATATCCGCGCCGAGCGGCGCAAGGTGGGCGAGGCCGGCGTGACGCTGCGCCAGCTGCGCGGCTCCGAGATCGGCGAGGCGGAGTGGCGCCTCTTCCACCGCTGCTATGCCAATACCTATGCGGAGCACCGCTCCTCGCCCTATCTGAATCTGGACTTTTTCCTGCGCATCGGCCAAGGCATGCCGCAGAATATCCTGCTGGTGCTGGCGGAACGCGCAGGCCGGCCGATCGCAGCCTCGCTGGTGATCCATACGCCGGACACGCTCTACGGCCGCTACTGGGGCGCGCTGGAGCATGTGCCCTGCCTGCATTTCGAGACGGCCTACTATCAGCCGCTGGAATTCTGCATCGCCAACGACATCGCCGTGTTTGAAGGCGGCGCCCAGGGCGAGCATAAGATGGCGCGCGGCTTCCTGCCGCAAAAGACCTGGTCGGCGCACTGGCTGGCCCACCCGGCCTTTGCCGACGCCATCGAGCGCTTCCTGGCGCGCGAAAGCGGCGGCATCGACAGTTATCTGGATGAGCTGAACGAGCGCAACCCGTTCAAATAGGCCGTCTTAGCGCTTTTTCTGCCAGTAGGGGAATTCGGTTTCGTAGCAGGTATGCTCGATTTCGGCGATCTTGTCCTGCATCGCGGCCTGGGCATCCTGGATCGCCTGGTTGTAGATGGAGGGGCCGATTTCGCGCAGGCAGAAATCGAGCAGCATGCGCGCTTTCAGGCCGCCCATTTCCTCGTCCATGTTTTCGCCGCAGTAGCGCTGCAGGGATGAAATCAGGCGCTCTTCCACTTCCTTGCTCAGTTTAATGGCCATCTGGCTTCTCTCTAGACATAAAAAAGGCACCTCGCGGTGCCTTTGGCTGAATCGCCGCGAAAGCGCTTAGCCTTCCGGATTTTCTTTCTTGTACTGCTCGACGCCGTGCAGGATCTCGGCTTTGGCTTCTTCTGGACCGAACCAGCCGTCCACTTTCACCCACTTGCCTGGCTCCAGGTCTTTGTAGTGCTCGAAGAAGTGCTGGATCTGCTGCAGACGCAGGTCTTGCAGGTCTTCCGGCTTCTGCCAGTGTTTGTAGATCGGCAGGACTTTATCGACTGGCACGGCCAGCACTTTAGCGTCTTCACCGGATTCGTCGGTCATTTTCAGCACGCCGATGGCGCGGCAACGCACCACCACGCCTGGGATCAGCGGGAACGGGGTGATCACCAGCACATCGACCGGGTCGCCATCGTTGGACAGGGTGTTCGGCACATAGCCGTAGTTGCACGGATAGTGCATCGCGGTGCCCATGAAGCGGTCCACGAAGATGGCGCCGGATTCCTTGTCAACTTCATATTTGATCGGGTCGGCATTCATCGGGATTTCGATGATGACGTTGAAATCGTTCGGCAGGTCGCGGCCGGACGGCACTTTATTCAAGCTCATGATTTTCCTCGTTAATACTTTTGAATTGTCTAACCGCGACATTATAGCGAAGTGCCGCCCGCTTGTGCGGCGCAGCAGCTTGAATCGGGCCTCAAATGCGGCGCCGCAAGGCTTGCGCGTATCAGCGGCGTACAATGGAAGTTCACGCAAACAGATGCCTTCATGATTCCCGACCAGCCCCTCCCCCCCGACGATTTCGACCTCCCCCCGGAGGACGAAGCCGAATACGACGCCTGGTTCCGCGCCCAGGTCGAAGCCGGCCTGCTCGAAGCCGACGATCCCAACACCGAGTGGATTCCAAACGAAGTGATTTTGCAAGAAAACGCCATCCTGCGCGCCGAGCTGGAAGCGATGATTGAAGCGCAGAAAAAACACAAGAAATAATGCGCCTGATCTGGACCGAACTCGCAAGCCGGGCCAAGAACTCAGCGATTCGCCGCCTCGCGCGGCTGAATGCCGCCGCCGCTCAGCGCCAACTGAACGAAATAGAGCGGCAGGCCAATCTGCTGGCACTTTACCCAGCCATGGGCAAAGCGGGACGCATTCCCGGCACCAGGGAACTGGTGGTCAGCCGCACGCCATATATCCTCATCTACCGCGTAAGCCAAGCCGCAATGGCCGTCGAAATACTGCGGCTATTGCATACCGCCAGGCTGCGGCCTGTCCGCGACAAGAAGTAAAAAGCCCGCTGGGCAGCGGGCTTTCTCGTCTCAATTTAGAGAATGGTGGCCAGCGCGCACTGGCGGTAGTGGTTGGCCGCTTCCTCGGGCTGCTGCAGGGCTTCGTGCAGCTGGGCCAGTTTGAGGTGGGCTTCGCGCACCATTTGCGGACCGTCGGCGTCGGACAGGGCTTGCTCCAGATAGCGCTGGGCCTTGCCCCACAGTTTCTGTTTCAGGCACAGCGAACCCAAGGTCAGCGCCAGCTCAGGCTCGGTGGGACGGGCCTGCATCCAGCGTTCGCAATGCTCGATCTGCGCCAGCAGCGCGGCCGATCCGGCCGGCGCCGCCGCTTCGCGGTAGGCGCGCACGATGCGCTCGTCCCAGTTCGCGGCCAGCGCTTCCTCGGCCACCTGGCGCGCATCGTCGTGCAGGCCGCGCGCGTTCAGGGCGGTGGCGGCACGGCAGGCGATATACGGCTTGAGGCGGTCGGCGCCTGGAATCGAGGCCCAGACACGGCGGATCGATTCGGCGTCGTGCGACTTGTCCGACAGCAGATCGTCATACGCCAGTTCGCGCAGGCGGGCCGACAATGCAGGATGCAGCGCCTTGTGCTTGTCCAGCGAGCGCACCAGGCGCAGCACCTCGGGCCAGTTCTTGGCCTGCTGTTGGGCCTTGAGCGACCATTGCAGCGCATGGATATGGCGCGTGCCGCTGGCGTTCAGTTCGCGCACCGCTTCCAGCGCCGCTTCCGGCTTGTGGTCGTCCACCAGCAGCTCGGTGGCCGTCATCAGGCGCGCCGTCTTCATGCTGTTGTCGTCCTGGATGCGGGCCAGCCAGCTGTCGCGGCGCGAATGCTGCTGCATGCGGTGGGCCGCGCGGGCGCCGATCAGGGCTGCCACGCCGGCGTTTTCCGGCAGGTCGGCGGCGCGCAGCGCGGCTTTTTCGGCGTGGCCGAAACGGCCTTCGAACAGGGCCTTGAGCGCGTCGCGCAGGCCCTTGTTGCCGTCGCGCTCACGCTTTTGCTGGCGATAGGCGGCGACGCGGACTGGCATCTTCATCGTGGCGCGCAGCGCGCGCAGCGCCACATACAGCACGGCGAAGGCCAGCAGTTCGAGCACGACGAAGAAGTTGAGCGAGAGGTCGATGCGGTACGGCGGGTAGAACAGCACCACATTGCCCGGATTGAAGCGCGCCGTCACGGCGATACCGATGGCTGCGGCCATCAAAGCGAGTAACCAGAAGAATAGACGCATGGCTTATGGCTTCGCTTTGTAATTGCGCACGGCGTTCAGGCTGTCGGCCAGCGTCGGCATTTCGATCGACAGATTGCTGCCCTGGACCTGGCGCAGCAAGGCTTGCACGGTCTGGGTCTGCTTGGCGCGCGTGTCGAAATACTTGTGCAGCGATTCCTGGGCCGCCAACAGGTCGGCGCGGAAGGCTGCTTCGTTGCGCGACAGCAGGGCCATGCGCGCATTCAGCAGGCGCAGTTTCAGATTCTCGCGCAGGAAGTAAGCCTGGGTCGGCGACAGCATCAGCGCGTCCGGCGTTTCGATGCTGCGCACGCGGATCAGCTGACGCACATCGGTCCACATCTCGCCGGTCCACTCGCCCCATACGCCCTGCGCTTTTTGCAGCAATGTCGGCTCTTCCACCGGCTCCGGCGCGGCGGGCTTGCCGCCCTTGCCGTGGGCCTTGGCCGGCTTGGCGGCGACCTTCTTCTCCGGTGGCGCGGGCAGGGTCGGCTTCTCGTCCGACAGCATGGGCAGGGTGTCGATCTGGGCGATGACGTTATCCAGGCGCACGGCCAGGCCCACCGAGTCCACGCTTGGCAGGGCTTTCAGTTTTTCCGTGTCCTTGGCGATAGCGCGGCGGATGGTGATGAATTGCGGCTTGTCGGAGCGCGACAGGCTGCGGTCGGCGTTCTGCAGCGCGATCAGCGCGCCCGGCACATTGCCGGCCAGCTGCAGTTGCTGGCTGGCGGTGGACAGCACTTGCTCGATCTCGGCCAGCGCCCACTCGTCGCGGTTCTTCGACAGATCCTGGTAGAGCTGTTCCAGCGCCAGCTGCTGGCTTTGCGCTTCCAGCTGGCGGCCTTCCAGCAGGCCGGCCTTGATCTGCAATTCCTTGGTCGATTCCTGCACCGAGCGCACCAGCTGGCCGGTCTCCACATTGGAGGCATCGCTCTTTTGCAGGCGGCGCGCCAGCTCTTCGCGCAGGCCGCGGATCTGCTTGTGCGATGACCAGGCTTGCGCGGCCAGCAAAATGGCCAGCGGCAGCACGGCAAACGCCAGGCGGCGCTGCCAGATTTCGGTGGAGGACGGGCCGGCCGCCGGCGTTGGCGCGGTGGGCGGTGGTACAGGCGGCAGCGGCGGAGTACCGGCAGCGCCCGTGGCTTGCGCGTCCACGGTGGCTTGCGGCGCCGCGTCGGCTGCCTGCTTGGCTGGATCTGGTAAGGTAGGCAATTCGTTCATGGTCGTCATTGTAACGCGGCGAGCAAGCGCTCGTCGCCTGATCCTGTGAGCGTGACCCGGTGGCAGCCCAGGGAATGGGCCGACTCGGCAATCCGGGCATGGGGCACGATCAAGTGTTGTTGTTGCATCTTTGCAACACCGGCATCACCCTCGGCTTCGGCCACCAGCGCCAGCAGGCCGCGCAGGGCTTCCGAGCTGGTGATGAACCAATCGTTGGGCCGGGCCAGCAGCGCGCGCAGGCGGGCCGCCAGGGCCGCGTCGAGCCGCGGCACGCTGCGGCGGTAGGCCGCCACGCAGTGGACCTCGACGCCGGCGGCGCGCAAGCCATCGGCCATCAGTTCGCGCCCGCTTTCGCCGCGCACGATCAGCACGCGCTTGCCGCGCAGGGCCGCCAGGTCCAGGGTTTGCAGCAGGTGTTCGGAATCGCTGAATTCCGCCTCGGCCGAGCTCACGATATGCGCCTTGTCCGGCGTGATGCCGTGGGCGGCCAGCGCCAGGCGGCTGCCCTCGCCCAGCACGGCCAGGGTCACGCCGGCCGGCCAGGCCGCGATATGGGCGAAGGCCGCGTCGATGGCGTTGGGCGAGACGAAGAACACCATGGCATACGCGGCCAGGTCGGCCAGCGCGGCCTGCAGCGGCGCGGCATCGGCCAGCGGCGCGATCTCCAGCAACGGCAGCACCTCGACCGGACGGCCGAGCGCCGCCACGCGCTGAGCCAGCGGCTGCGCTTGCGCCAGGGGGCGGGTGATGATGACGGCGTCAGGCATCCGGGCTGGCGGCGGCATCGGCCAGGCAGACCGACAGGATGTCGACCGCATCCTGCTGGCGCAGCAGTTCCGATACTGCCACGCCCAGCGCCTCGGCATCGGCGGCGGCGCCGCGCACCTCGGCGGCGGCCATGCGCTTGCCGTCCGGCGTGGCGACCATGGCCCGCAGGTGCATGTCGGCGCCGGTCACGGTGGCGTAAGCGGCCAGCGGCACCTGGCAGCTGCCGCCGAAGACCTTGGACACCTTGCGCTCGGCCGCCACCGCCTGCGCGGTCGGCAGGTGGTTCAATGGCGCCAGCAGCGACATCAGGTCCAGCCCATCCTTGCGCTCGGCGATTTCAATGGCCATGGCGCCCTGCCCTGCAGCCGGCAGGCTGGCGGCCGGGCCCAGCACGGCGCGGATGCGCTGCTCCAGGCCCAGGCGTTTCAGGCCGGCGGCGGCCAGGATGATGGCGGCGTAATCGCCGCGGTCCAGTTTCGCCAGACGGGTATCCAGATTGCCGCGCAGCGGCTTGATGACCAGATGCGGGTAGCGCGCCGCGATCAGCGACTGGCGGCGCAAGCTGCTGGTGCCAACGATGGCGCCGTCCGGCAGCTCATCCAGCGAGGCATACTGGCTGGAGACGAAGGCGTCGCGCGGGTCTTCGCGTTCCAGCACGGCGGCCAGGGCGAAGCCTTCGGGCAACTCCATCGGCACATCCTTGAGCGAATGCACGGCCAGATCGGCGCGGCCTTCGGCCATCGCCACTTCCAATTCCTTGACGAACAGCCCCTTGCCGCCGACCTTGGACAGGGTGCGGTCGAGAATTTGATCGCCGCGCGTCGTCATTCCCAGAATTTCGACGCTGCACTGCGGATATAATAAAGACAAGCGCGCGCGGACATGCTCGGCCTGCCACATGGCGAGCCGGCTTTCGCGCGAGGCGATCACCAATCTGGACGGGATCTGTTGGGCCAATTCGGATGTTTTCAAAACTGTTCTTTCGCTGTTGCTGACGCTCACCGGCGTTGGCCAGTTACGGTGCATGTTTTAAGACTATAAATTTTAGCATGCGCTTCCCCTTGCAGCCGTGGCCAAAAGCCTTTGCACCGACATACATCATCTTTGTGACTCATCAATTATGGTAAAACCAGCTAGTGCAACCGACGAACAAGCCGGCGCCGATAAAGACGCGCCATTGAAAGAAGATATCCGCCTGCTGGGCCGCCTGCTCGGCGACGTCTTGCGGGAACAGGAAGGCGAAGAGGTGTTCGCCGTGGTCGAGACCATCCGCCAGACCGCCGTGCGCTTCCGCCGCGAAGCCGACGCCGGCGCCGCCAAGGAACTGGACGGCATGCTCAAGATCCTCACCAAGGAGCAGACCATTTCGGTGGTGCGCGCCTTCTCCTACTTCTCCCACCTGGCCAATATCGCCGAAGACCAGCACCACATCCGCCGCCGCCGCGCCCACCTGCTGGCCGGTTCCACGCCGCAGCGCGGCAGCATCGGCCATGCCCTGTGCAAGCTGAAGGAAGCAGGCGTGGGCGAAGACACCGTCAAGGGCTTCTTCCAGGACGCCCTGATTGCCCCGGTGCTGACGGCCCACCCCACCGAAGTGCAGCGCAAATCCATCCTCGACGCGGAACACGATATCGCCCGCCTGCTGGCCGAACGCGACCTGCCGCTGACGCCGAAGGAGCGCGCCGCCAACCAGCATATGCTGCGCGCCCGCGTCGCCACGCTGTGGCAGACCCGCATGCTGCGCTACTCCAAGCTGACCGTGGCCGACGAGATCGAGAACGCGCTGTCCTACTACCGCATCACCTTCCTGCGCGAACTGCCCGCCCTGTATGACGATATCGAGGCCGATATCGCCGGCCAGTACGGCACGCCCGAAACGCCGATCGATGCGTCCTATGTGCAGATGGGCAGCTGGATCGGCGGCGACCGCGACGGCAATCCGAACGTGAACGCCGGCACCATGCGCCACGCGCTGGAGCGCCAGGCCACCACCATCATGGACTTTTACCTGGACGAAGCCCACGCCCTGGGCGCCGAGCTGTCCGTCTCGACCCTGATGGTGGCTTGCAGCCCCGCGCTGCAAGTGTTGGCCGATACCTCGCCCGACACCTCCGACCACCGTTCCGACGAGCCTTACCGCCGCGCCCTGATCGGCATCTATGCGCGACTGGCCAGCACGGCGCGCGAACTGGGCGCCACCAATATCCTGCGCAAGGAGGTGGGCCACGCCGAGCCGTATGCCAGCCCGGCCGCCTTCTCGGCCGACCTGCAGGTGCTGATCGATTCGCTGGACGCCAACCACGGCGGCGCCCTGGCCCGTCCGCGCCTGACCACGCTGAAGCGCGCGGCCGACATCTTCGGCTTCCACCTCGCCTCGCTGGACATGCGCCAGAGTTCCGACATCCACGAGCGCGTGCTGGCCGAACTGTTCGCCAAGGCCGGCGTGCAGGCCGACTACGCGGCGCTGGACGAGGATGCCAAGGTCAAGCTGCTGCTGGCCGAACTGGCGCAATCGCGCCTGCTGTTCTCGCCCTACATCGAGTACTCGGCCGAAACCGATTCCGAGCTGACCATCCTGCGCGCGGCGCGCGAAATCCGCCAGCGCTACGGCGCGCGCGCCATCCGCAACTACATCATCTCGCACACGGAAACCGTGTCCGACCTGCTGGAAGTGCTGGTGCTGCAGCAGGAAACCGGCCTGCTGCGCCGCGGCGCCGATGGCGAGAGCACGCTCGACCTGATGGTGATCCCGCTGTTCGAAACCATTCCCGACCTACAGCGCGCGGCCGGCATCATGGAAAACGTGATGGCCCTGCCGCTGGTGAAGCAGCTGATCGCCAAACAGGGCCAGATCCAGGAAGTGATGCTGGGCTATTCCGATTCCAATAAGGATGGCGGCTTCCTCACCTCCAACTGGGAGTTGTACAAGGCCGAAGTCAGCCTGGTCGAGATCTTCGCCAAGGCCGGCGTCAAGCTGCGCCTGTTCCATGGCCGCGGCGGCACCGTCGGCCGCGGCGGCGGTCCAAGCTATGAAGCCATCCTGGCCCAGCCCAAAGGCACGGTGAACGGCCAGATCCGCCTGACGGAACAGGGCGAGATCATCGCCTCCAAGTTCTCCAACGCCGAAATCGGCCGCCGCAACCTGGAGCTGCTGGTGGCCGCCACGCTGGAAGCGAGCCTGACCCCGCCCGCCTCGGACGAGGGCCAGAAGACCCAATTGGCGCGCTTCGAAAGCGTGATGGGCGAGATTTCGGGCCTGGCCTACAAGGCATACCGCAACCTGGTGTACGAAACCCCGGGCTTCACCGACTACTTCTTCGCCGCCACGCCGATTGCCGAAATCGCGGAACTGAACCTCGGTTCGCGTCCCGCCTCGCGCAAATCGACCAAGCGCATCGAAGACTTGCGCGCCATTCCCTGGGGCTTCTCCTGGGGCCAGTGCCGCCTGCTGCTGCCGGGCTGGTATGGCTTCGGCAGCGCCGTGGGCGGCTGGATGGCGACGGGCAAGCGCGAAGAGCGCCTGGCCCAACTGCGCGATATGGTGCAGCACTGGCCTTTCTTCGCCACCCTGTTGTCGAATATGGACATGGTGCTGGCCAAGACCGATCTGGCGATCGCCTCGCGCTATGCCGAGCTGGTGGCGGACAAAGAACTGCGCGAGCGCATCTTCAAGCGCATCACCGAGGAATACGCGCTCACGCTGGAATGCCTGGAAGCGATCACCGGCGCGCGCGACCGCCTGGCCGGCAATCCGCTGCTGGCGCGTTCCATCACCAACCGCTTCCCCTACCTCGATCCGCTCAACCACTTGCAGGTTGAGCTGATCAAGCGCCGCCGCGCCCTCAGCGCGGAATCGGATATGGCGGACCCGCGCGTGCATCGCGGCATCCACCTGTCCATCAACGGCGTGGCTGCGGGCCTGCGCAACACGGGCTAACGGCCAAAGAAGCGGCAAGAGGCCGTCCGCGCCCATCTGGGCGGACGGCCTTTTTACTTAATACAGCGTTGTGCGCAAGCGCTCCGGCAAGTCGCGGTCGTACTGGGCGCCGTCGATGGCGTTCCGGCTCAAGGCCTGCAGTACCGTGCCCAGGCTGGGCAGGCTGGCCGGATCGCGCAGCGCATCGGCCTTCCACAAACGCGAGCGGATCACGGCGCGCGAACACTGCGCAAATACCGCTTCCACACGCACCGCTAGCACGGAACGCGGCGCCTTGCCATCCATCGCAAAACGTTCCAGCAGGTGGGGATCGGTCAGGATCGCGGCGCGGCCATTCACGCGCAGGGTCTCGCCCATGCCCGGCACCATGAACAGCAGCGCCACGCGCGGATCGGCCACGATATTGCGCAGACTGTCGATGCGGTTGTTGCCGCGCCGGTCCGGCAGCAGCAAGGTCTTTTCGTCCTCCACCACCACGAAACCGGCCGGATCGCCGCGCGGCGACGCATCCAGGCCGCCGGGACCAGCCGTCGCCAGTACGGCAAAAGGCGCGGCCTCGATAAAGGCGCGGTAATGCGGATGGATGTAATCGACTTCCTTGACGATGGAAGCTTGGCCGGGCTGGCCGTACACGGCTTCGAGCGCGTGCAGATCGGTGATGCGATGGGGGTTGCTGCTCCAGTCCACTGGCCTTTCCTTTTTGCGGGCGCTTAATGGCGGCAAAGTTAGCATATTTTGCACTTCATCGGCGAAAAGCGGCCGTTCATCGCATGGCGGCCATGGACGCATGAAACTCCGTACAATGTTTTTATCATAACCACTATAAAGAAGGGGTAAGCCATGCGCCGTCTGATGATCCTCACCGCCCTGCTGTGCGCCGGTTCCGCGCACGCCATCGAGCAAAACCGCAATCTGGCGCCCTTCAGCGCCATCAGCAGCAAAGGCCCGTTCGCCATCACCATCGAGGTGGGCAAGAAGCAGTCCGTCACGGTGTCGGGCGACGAGAACTATCAGAGCATGGTGGCCACCGAAGTGGTGAACGGCGAACTGCTGCTCTTCTACAAGGGCAAACACAATAACAAGAGCATCCACGGCGAAACCATCACCATCACCGTGCCCGCGCTGCAGAAATACCAGCAGGAAGGCGCGGGCGAAACCACGCTGCGCAACCTGAACGGCGACCGCGTGGACCTGAGCTACCGCGGCGCCGGCCGCCTGGTCGCCCAGGGCAAGGTCAAGCTGCTGCGCCTGAAAGCGCAGGGCGTCGGCGAAGTGGACACCAAAGCCCTGCTGGCCGAAAACGCCGACGTGAACTTTGAAGGCGTCGGCGCCGTCAAGATCTACGCCAGCGGCACGCTGAACGCCGTGGTGCGCGGCATGGGTTCCCTCAACTACTACGGCAATCCCAAGACCTTGAACAAGTCCGTGCAGGGCATGGGCGAAGTCAAGGCCGGCGAATAATCACCAGCCAAAACGGCAAAAATGGCTTAGCCTTCCAGCTGAATCGGGTTGCGCAAGCTGACGTTGAGCAGGTTCCAGGCGTTGATGGTGACGATGACGAAGCCCAGTTCGGCGATTTCCTCATCGCTGAAATGCTGCTGCAGCTGGGCGAATTCGGCGTCGCTCGGGTCGGTGCGTGGAATGCCGGTCACCAGCTCGGCCCAATGCAGGGCGGCGCGTTCGCGCTCGGTGAAGAAAGGCGCTTCGCGCCAGCCGGCGACGGCGTTGGCGTGGCGCGGCTCGACTTCCATCTTGATCAGGTCGCGCCAGTGCATGTCGATGCAGTAGGCGCAGCCATTGATCTGAGATACGCGCAGCAGGACCAGGTCGACCAGGCGCTTGCCCAGCAGCTCGGTGCGCAGGCCATTGGACAGGGCCAGCAGGTTCTGGAAGCCTTTCGGGGCCAGTTGATAATATGCGATGCGTGCTTTTGCGCTCATGATCTGCCTTTCGGTTGGTAGCGGAAGCCGCCCTTTGCGGCTTCCATACCTATAAGACGCGGCACGCAGCCGGCTTGTGACAGCTTTACGCAAAAAAAATTCAAAAATCTTTAAATCGTCTGCGGCAGGCCGGCCAGCTTGTCCGGATTGCGCACGGCGTAGATGCCGACAATATGTTCGCCGTCCACCACAAAGCTCTGGGCCGACTCCAGCTTGCCCTCCACATAGCGCAGGAAACCCGGCTCGCCATTGACCACGGCCATGCGGTAGACGATCTGGCCATCGTGCTTGGCCAGCATGCCGGCGTACAGGTCGGCCACGAAATCGGTGCCGCCCACCCTGCCGTGGAAGGACGGCACTTTGCCGCCGCCATCGCCCACCAGCGTGACGTTTTCGTCCAGCAGCGCCTTGATCGCATCGCGCTGGCCGCTGCCGGCCGCCTGCATGAATTTGGCCAGCAGGCTGCGGTGGGCGTCCTGCGGCACCTCGAAGCGCACCCGGTCCTGCTGCACGCGCTCGCTGGCGCGGTGCACCATCTGGCGGCAGGCCGCCTCGCTCTTGCCGATCAGCTCCGCCACTTCGGCATAGTCATGGTCGAAGACCTGGCGCAGCAGGAAGGCGGCGCGCTCCTCGGGCGACAGGCGCTCCAGCACCCACATGAAGGCCAGCGACAGCTCACTTGCCATCGCGGCCGCCGTTTCCGGCGTGTTCTCGTCCAGCTCCTCGACCAGCGGCTCGGGCAGCCACCAGCCCACATAGGATTCGCGTTCGGCCTTGGCGGCGCGCAGGCGGTCGATGGAAAGCCGGGTCACGATCGTCACCAGCCAGGCTTCGGGCGATTGCAGCGCGCTCTTGTCGCTGCCATACCAGCGCAGCCAGGCGTCCTGCAGGATATCCTCGGCATCGGCGCGGGTGCCGAGCATGCGGTAGGCGATGGCAAACAGGCGCGGACGCAGCGCGGCGAAAGCGTGGGTATCGGCGGGAATGGGCGGCGTATCTTGCATATACTGTTTAAATTATTTAGTCAGTTGCGCGTGGCGCAGCTCGCGGGTCGGCGCAAAGCCCATGCTCTCGTACAGCGCGCGGGCGCGGGCGTTGGCCGCGCCCACATGCAGCATGGGCGTGACGCCCTGTTCCAGCATGCCCTGCATGATATGGCTGACCAGCAGGCGCGCATAGCCCCGCCCCGCATGCTCGGGATGGGTGCAGACGGCGCTGACCTCGCGCCAGCGCCCCAGGTCCATGCGTTCGCCGCTCAAGGCGATCAGCCGGCCCGCTTGGCGCAAGCCGATATAGCGTCCCAGCTCGCCGGTGCGCGGGCGGAAGTAGCCGGGGAAGGCCAGCGCCGTCAGCTCCTGCATGCCGGGATCGTCCGCCGCCAGCTCGCAGATGGCGGCGGCGGGCGGCGCGGCCAGCGCACCGCCCTGATACACCATTTGCAGCACGGCGCCCAGCTCCTTCAATCGCCAGCCGGGCGCCACCTGCGGCAGTGCGCCTAGAAAGTAGGTATCGGCGCCGATCAGCGCCAGCGCCGCGTCGTCCAGCGCAACATCGGCTTCCGCCACGGCGGCAAAGGGCGCGATATCGGACGGGAAGCGCAGCGCGGCGCCCGCCGGCCGCGCCAGATGGGACTGGGCGCCGGCGAGCGCCGTCCAGATGGGGTTTTCCAGTTCTTTCACTGCCTCTCCTGCGTCGCGGGTTGTATACTGCTGCTTTTGCCCGGATCAAAACTATCATGAGTACCTTGCCGCCCTGCCCTCAATGCCACTCCGAATTCACCTATGAAGATGGCGCCCAGCTGGTCTGCCCGGAGTGCGCCCACGAATGGTCGGCCAGCGCCGCCGATGCGGCCGACACCGTGCGCGTCTACCGCGACGCCTCCGGCAATGTCCTGCAGGATGGGGACACTGTCACCGTTATCAAGGATCTCAAGCCCAAAGGCTCGGGCGGCGTGATCAAGCAGGGCACCAAAGTGAAGAATATCCGCCTGGTCGACAGCGATCACGATATCGATTGCAAGATCGACGGCTTCGGCGCCATGAGCCTGAAATCGGAATTCGTCAGGAAGGTTTAAGCGCCTCCTCCGGATACAGCCCCCGCACCCGCGCAAACAGGCGGGTCAAACCCAGCAGCGCGTCGATATTCGGCGTCGCCACGCCGACGCGCTGCCCGATCTCCCGCACCACCGTCACCAGGCCATCGAGTTCGATCGGCCGCCCCGCCTCCACATCCTGCAGCATCGACGTGCGGAACGCGCCCAGCTTGCGCGTGACCAGGTGCCGGTCTTCCGGCGACTCCGTGATTTCGCAGCCGATGCGCTGGCCGATGGCCGCCGCTTCGCGCATGGCGGCCTGGCAGAAGGCGCTGGCCAGCGGATCGTCAAGCAGGCGGTCGGCGGTGGCGCCCGTCATCGCGGTAACGGGATTGGTCGTCATATTCCCCCACAGCTTGTACCAGATGTCGTAGCGGATGCGCGGCGACAGCGTGGCATCGAAGCCGGCCTGCCCAAACAGATCCACCACACGGCGCGCGCGTTCCGATTCGCCGCCCGCCGCCTCGCCGACGATCAGGCCGCGCCCCATCTTGTGCTGTACCAGTCCCGGCTCGGTGGTGAAGGTGCTGGCGTGGATCACGCAGCCCAGCACCGATTCGTACGGGATGGCCGCGCCGATGCGGCCGCCGGGATCGACGCTGTGCAGCGGCTCGCGTCCCAGCACCGGATTGCCTTCCACGAACCACCATGGCACGCCGTTCATGGCCGGCAGCACCATGGTCTCGGCCCCCAGTAGCGGCGCGATGGACGCCGCCACCTCGGCCAGCGCGGGCGCCTTGACGGCGATGATGACCAAGTCCTGCACGCCCAGTTGCGCAGCATCGGCCGCAACGGCGGCAGGCGCCGTCACCAGACCTTCGGCCGTCTGCAGCCGCCAGCCGTGGCGGCGCAGCGCCTCCAGCGTGGCGCCGCGCGCCAGCGCGCTGGTCTGGCAGACACCGGCCGCCGCCAGCCGCGTGCCGAGAAAGCCGCCGATGGCGCCCGCACCCACGATACATACTTTCATTCCGCTATCCTCATATCCGGTTTTTTAGTGCCGAAATAATAAGCCATCGCGCACTTTCCCTCCAGCCGCAGCCTGTGGCTTTTTTATGCCGCAGTGCAGAATTGAAAATTACCGAAAAAGAAAGACAATCAGGCAACGAGTATTTACAATGGTTTTATGCCCACCCTGCTCATCAGCCTGTTTTCCTGCGCTTTGGCCGCCGCCCTGCTCGCCCAGCACGCCGCCAACCGGCGCCTGCGCGCGGAACTGCGGCAGCGTGAAGAACAAGACGATGCGCAGGCGCAGCGCCTGCGCTGGCTGAACGAACTGGTGATCACCATGCCGGTGCCGACCTTCATCAAGGATGCCCAGTCGCGCTTCGTGATGATGAACCAGGCTTGCGAGCAAATGTTTGGCGTGCCCTTCGCCTCGCTGCAGGGCAAGATCGGCGAGGATTTCTGGCCGCCGGAGCAGATGGCAACCTTTCTCGCCAACGACCGCGCCTCCTTCGCCACGCGCGGCCTTGTCGTGCGCGAGGAACTGCTGTGGGATGCGGGCCTGAACGCCAGCCGCCAGGTGCAGACCTTCAAAAAGCCCATGTTCAATGCCGCCGGCGAACCAGAGATGTTGATCGGCATGTTCATCGACATCAGCGAGCGGGAACAGGCCAAGGCCGCGCTGCAAACCTCGCTGCGCCAGTTGCGCGAACTGAGCGACTACGTGGAAATGGCGCGCGAAAACGAGCACCAGCGCATCGCCCGCGAAGCCCATGATGAACTGGGGCAGACCCTGATGGCGCTGAAGATCGATGTCTCCATGCTGCATGCGCGCACCCGGCCCAGCCACCCGCTGCTGCATGCCGAGAGCCGGCGCGTGCTGGCGACGCTGGACCACAGCATCGCCGTGGTGCGCGCCATCATCAACGAACTGCATCCAAGCACCCTGGAACTGGGCTTGCCGGCCGCCGTGGATTGGCTGCTGAAACGCATCCGGCGCGACAGCGGCCTGGTTTGCCAGCTGCATCTGCCGGAGGAAATCGCGCCGCAGCAGCTGGAACAGCGCCGTACCTGGGCCGTATTCCGCATCATCCAGGAAGCGCTGGCCGATATCGGCGCCACGGCCCAGGCCAGCCACGTCGATGTCTCGCTGCGCATGCTCAACGACACGCTATTCCTGACCATCAGCCATGACGGCCTGCCCAGCCGCTTCAGCGACGGCAGCGACCTGGCCAAGATTGCCATCCGCGAGCGCATTGCCGCCATCGGCGGCGAACTCGATGACAGCGGCGCGGAGTCAAGCTGCGTGCTGGCCGCGCGCCTGCCGGGCCGAAAAAAAGAAAGGGAGGCCGCAGCCTCCCCTTCCGATTCAGACCTTGCGGCCTGATGTCCTTCTCCTTGCCTGCGCAGCTTAGTTCTGCGTCAGGAAGGTCTTCAGCTTGTCCGAGCGCGATGGCTGGCGCAGCTTGCTCATGGCCTTCGCTTCGATCTGGCGGATACGTTCGCGCGTCACGTCGAACTGCTTGCCCACTTCTTCCAGCGTGTGGTCGTTCGACATTTCCACGCCATAGCGCATGCGCAGCACTTTCGCTTCGCGCGGGGTCAGGGAATCGAGCACTTCCTTGATCACATTGCGCATCGAGGCATGCAGGGCCGCATCCAGCGGCGCCAGCGTGGTGTTGTCCTCGATGAAGTCGCCCAGCTGGGAATCGCCGTCCTCGCCCATCGGGGTTTCCATGGAAATCGGCTCTTTGGCGATCTTCATGATTTCGCGGACTTTGTTTTCCGGCATTTCCATCTTCACCGCCAGGGTGGCCAGATCCGGCTCGCTGCCGGTTTCCTGCATGATCTGGCGCGAGATGCGGTTCATCTTGTTGATGGTCTCGATCATGTGCACCGGCACGCGGATGGTGCGGGCCATGTCCGCGATGGAGCGGGTGATGGCCTGGCGGATCCACCAGGTGGCATAGGTCGAGAACTTGTAGCCGCGGCGGTATTCGAACTTGTCCACGGCTTTCAGCAGGCCGATATTGCCTTCCTGGATCAGGTCGAGGAATTGCAGGCCGCGGTTGATGTATTTCTTCGCGATCGAAATCACCAGACGCAGGTTGGCCACCGTCATTTCGCGCTTGGCGTGGCGGGCGCGCTTCTCGCCGGCAGCCATCTGCTTGTTGATCTTGCGCAGATCGGCCAGCGGCAGCGCCACGCGCTCCTGCAGGTCGATCATCTTGTTCTGCAGTTCCTTGATGGCGGGGACGTTACGGCCCAGCACCGCGCTGTACGGATAGCCGGCATCGACTTCGCCGTCCACCCAATCCAGGTCGCATTCATTGCCAGGGAAGACCTTGATGAAGTGGGCGCGCGGCATGCCGCATTTGTTCACGCACAGTTCCAGCACGGCGCGTTCGATGCTGCGCACCTGCTCCATCTGGCCGCGCAGGGTGTCGCACAGCTTTTCCACCACTTTCGCGGTGAAGCGGATGCCCAGCAGCTCGTTGGAGATGATGTCCTGCGCCTTCATATAGGCGGGCGAGCCGTAGCCGCCGGACGCCTTGCGCATCTTGTCGTACTGGTTGGAGATGATGGCGAATTTTTCCAGCGCATCGATCTTCAGCTGCGCCAGCTGTTCGGTCGAGAAACCGGCCGCGCCGCCATTGGCGTCGCCGTCTTCTTCCTCTTCCTCCAGCTCTTCTTCCTCATCCTCGTCGTCGGAGGCGGCGGCCGGCGCGCTGGCGGCCGGCGTGCTGCCCACCTCGTTCAGGTCGACGAAGCCGTCCACCACTTCATCGACCTTGGTCTCGTCGTTTTCGATCTTCTGCGCCAGGGCCACGATCTCGGCGATGGTGGTCGGGCAGGCGGAGATGGCCTGGATCATGTCGCGCAGGCCGCCTTCGATGCGCTTGGCGATCTCGATCTCGCCTTCGCGCGTCAGCAGGGCCACCGCGCCCATTTCGCGCATATACATGCGCACCGGGTCGGTGGTGCGGCCGAAGTCGGAATCGACGGTGGACAGCGCGGTCGCGGCGGCCGCTTCGACTTCATCGTCGCTGGCGGCGGTGGCCACGCTGTCGCTCAACAGCAGGCTTTCCGCATCCGGGGCGCGCTCGTAGACGGCGATGCCCATATCGTTGAAGGTGGCGATGATGCCTTCGATCGCTTCCGGATCGATGATGTTTTCCGGCAGCTGGTCGTTGATCTCGGCATAGGTCAGGAAGCCGCGGTCCTTGCCCATATTGATCAGGTTCTTGAACTGCTGGCGGCGTTTTTCCAGATCCTCGGCCGAGGCGTTGGCGTCCATGCCCAGCGCATCCAGGCCCTTGGCCTTGCGCTCGCGCGCCTTCGACACGGCCTTCAGTTCGGCGCGTTCGACCGCGTTCAGCGCGGCGACTTCATCGTTCTCCGGCATGAATTCGCTCGGCTTGCGGCCACGGCGGCCCGGCACTTTCACCTGCGGCAGCAGATAGCCGGAGGTATCGATGGTGGCCAGGGTGGCGGCGTCGGTCACCTGGCTGACGGTGGCCGGGCCACTGGTCACGGTGACGGGAGCGGCTTCCGCCTTGGCTTTACGGGCGCGCGTCACGACCGGCTTGGCGGCGGCGGCCGCAGCGGCGGCGCCACCCGGCGCGGCCAGCGAAACGGCGGTGGCCGCGCCGGTCTTGCGCGCCACTTTCACGGCCTTCTCGGCACCAGCCGCTTCCACGGCTTCCAGCGCTTCCGGCGCGGCTGCCACGTCATCGGCCGCCACGGCGGCCAGGCGGGAGCGGGTCTTCTTCACTACGGTGACGGGTTTGCCGGCAGCTTCCTGAGCATTGTCGATGACGTAAGATAAACTCGTCTTTGGTACAGCCAGCTGCGCCGAAGCGGTGCGGGGTTTGGCGGACAACGTTAGGGTTTTCGGCGTTTTCGTCATTAAATATCTCTCAGTGCGAGACCCGGCAGGTCGCGGCGAAAAAGTGAATAATCCACCCAGTCCGCGTTTCCGGTCTCGATGGCGCTTAAGTTCGGGGAGCTATCGGAATGAAAAAAGCCCGCTGTACGGGCTTGGCTTCCGTTGTATTCAGTGCTGAATAGAAGAGAGGGCAGATTATGCCCTATCGCGTGACATCGGGATAATCGAAAGATCCCATATCGGCCATGCAGAAACCATATAACCCAGGCAGCAACGCCGGGTCAGACACTCTTTACCAAACTGAATCCGCACCGCCCTGCTTTTGGTGCGTCGGTCATTATACAGCTTTTGACGCGCCGCCGCATCGATAAAATGATAGTCAAAACAACATCATGGCCTAATTTGCACTGCGCGCGCAGGTCGCGCATGGTATGCTGGCGGCTCTTGATTAACCATTGAAGTTCATGAACACTAGCCTTACCCCTACGCCGCCGGCCACCGACAACAGCGCAGCCGCGCCGGCACCGGTCGCTGCGGGCGCCGCACCGACTTCGGCCCGCGCCCTGCTCAAGCAACTGCAAACGCAATTCCCCGCTTTCCGCGACTGCCTGCCGCTGTCGATCGGCATCGACAAGCAGATCCTGGCCCAGCTGCCGGAAATCGACCGCAAGCTGATGCGCGCCGCGCTCGGCATCCACACCGGCTCGCAGCGCTATCTGCGCGTCATGGAAAAAGCCAAGGTACGCGTCAACCTGGACGGCAGCGAAGGCGCGGAAGTCACCGACGTGCACCGCAAGCACGCCAAGGATGTGCTGCAGGAGCGCTTCAAGAAAGAAGCCGAACGCAAGAAGGCCGAGCGCGATGCCGCCGCGGCCGAGGAAGCGAACCGCCGCCGCCAGGAAAAGCTGGAACAGCTGACCGCCAAATTCTCGCGCAAAGGCTGATGAGCGAAACCGCGCAGCAAGAAGCCGAGCTGCCGCCCTACCCCGGCATCACGCTGGCCGCAGTGCGCCTGGTGCGTTCCGCGGCCGACGCGGAAGCGGCGCAGGCGGCATTGCTGGCATCGGACGTGATCGGCTTCGATACCGAATCGAAGCCGACGTTTCAGAAGGGCCAGCATTCCGACGGCCCGCATCTGATCCAGCTGGCCAGCGACGAGCTGGCCTATCTGTTCCAGGTCGGACCGCATGTGGGACCGCTGCTGCCGGCGCTCAAAGCCATACTCGAATCCGAGCAGACCATGAAGGTCGGCTTCGGCCTGTCCGACGATATGAAGCGGGTGCGCGCCAAGCTTGGCATCGAACCGCTGAAAGTGGTCGACCTGTCCGTGGCCTTGCGCGGCGGCCAGCGCAACGACCTGGGCGCCAAAAGCGCCGTCGCCAAATTCTTCGGCCAGAAACTGCAAAAGTCGAAGAAGATCTCCACCACCAACTGGGCCGCGCCGCGCCTCAGTGAAAAGCAAATCCTCTACGCCGCCGACGACGCCCAGGTCGCCCTGCGCGTCTTCCGCCGCTGGATCGCCAACGGCAACGTCCTGCCGCCGCAAAAACCACCCAAAGTGCGCCGCCCGCGCCCCCAGCCACCCACCCAAGCCTGATGACAGCTGAGCCCGTGTCCGATATTGGGGCCAGGCCCCAATATCGGACACGGGCTCAGCTTTGGAGCTGGTCGCGGGCAAGCTGGCCGAGGGTGGCGATGGCCGCTTCGTGCTCGGCGTCCCAGTGGTGGCCGTAGTTCAGGCGCAGACAGTGGCGGAAGGCGCGCTTGGCGGAGAAGATCGGTCCCGGCGCGACGCTGATGCCGTGCGCCAGCGCGCAGCGGTGCAGGACCAGGGCATCCACGCCTTCGGGCAAGGCGACCCACAGGAAGTAGCCGCCTTGCGGCTGGGTGAAGCGGGTGCCGGACGGGAAGTGGCGGGCGATCGCCTGCATCATCTTTTCCTGCTGGCCGGCGAGCGCGCCGCGCAACTGGCGCAGGTGGCGGTCGTAGCCGCCCTGCCCCAGGTATTCGGCCAGCGCCAGCTGCGAGGGCATGGCGGCGGCCAGGCTGGTGGTCAGCTTCAGGCGTTCGACATTGCGCGCGAAGCGCCCCGGCGCGGCCCAGCCGACGCGAAAGCCGGGCGCCAGACATTTGGAGAAGGAGCTGCAGTGCATCACCAGCCCCTTGCTGTCGTAGCGCTTGGCGAGCGCGGGACGCTGGGCGCCGAAATACAGCTCGCCGTACACATCGTCCTCGATCAGCGGCACCTCGTAACGTGCCAGCAGCTCGACCAGGGCTTGCTTTTTCTCGGGCGGCATCAGGCTGCCCAGCGGATTCTGGAAGCTGGTCATGAGCCAGCAGGCTTGCGGCTTGTGCTGCTCCAGCGCTTCGGCCAGCGCGGCCAGTTCCATGCCTTCGCGCGGATGGGTCGCCACCTCCACCGCCTTCAGGCCGATGCGCTCCAGCGCCTGCAAGGCGGCATAGAAAGTGGGCGACTCCACCAGCACCGTGTCGCCGGGATGGGCCACCGCCTGCAGGCAGAGATTGAGCGCTTCCAGCGCGCCATTGGTGATGACGATTTCGTCGGCCGCCACCTGCACGCCATCGAGCTGGTAGCGCAGCGCGATCTGGCGCCGCAGTTCGGCATTGCCCGGCGGCAGATCGGCCACCGTGCTCCAGGGATCGATGCGGCGCAAGGCGGAAGCGGCACCGCGTCCCAGCTTCTCCAGCGGGAACAGCAGCGGACTGGGAAAGGCCGAACCGAACGGCACGTTGCTGCGCTCGCGGCCCGCGTCGAGCACGGAAAATACCAGCTCGCTGACGTCGACCACGGTCGATACGCCGTCGGGCCGCGAAGCTTCCGGCTCCGGCGCCAGCGGCTGGCGCTGCGCCACGTAGTAGCCGGAGCGCGGACGCGACTCGATGGCGCCGCGCGCCTCAAGCAGATAGTAAGCCTGGAAGACGGTCGATGGGCTGACGCCGCGCCGTTCCTGCTGCTGGCGCACGGACGGCAGGCGCTCCCCGGGCCGCAGCACATTTTTTGCAATCATGCCGGCGATTTCATCGGCCAGCGCTTCGTAAAGCTTCAACTCGTCTCCCGGTCGAGGATTGCAAACTGATCCCCTGTTTCTATTGCCCTTCTGATCCTGTTCTTCTTCGGCGGCGGAGTATATCCTGTCCCTTTTACCGTACAAACGCCCAATTTTAAGCAAAACGGTTCTCTTTATGCCAATTCTTTCGTTTTCGCTGCGGAACAGCGCCATTGCGGCGCTGGCTGCCGCCTTGCCGCTGCTGGCCGCCGCCGCGCCGGCGGCCTTGCCGGACACGCTGGAACAACGCGTGGCGGCCTGCGTCGCCTGCCACAAGGCCAAAGAACAGAGCGATGCCTTCTTCCCGCGCATCGCCGGCAAACCGGCCGGCTATCTGTATAACCAACTGCTTAATTTCCGCGACGGCCGCCGCCAGTATCCGATGATGACGTATATGGTGGAGCAGCTGCCGGACGCGTACCTGCGCGAGATCGCCGAATACTTCGCCGGGCAGCATCCGCCCTACCCGGCGGCGCAGAATAGCGGCGCCACCCAGGCCCAGCTCGAACGGGGACGCAGCCTGGCGCTGCAAGGCGACGCCGGCAAAAAGATCCCGGCCTGCGTGGCCTGTCATGGCGAGAAGCTGACCGGCGTGGCGCCCGCCATTCCCGGCCTGGTCGGCCTGCCGCGCGACTATATCAATTCCCAGTTCGGCGCCTGGAAGAACCAGAAGCGCAAGGCGCATGCGCCGGACTGCATGGCCGACGTGGCCGGCCGCCTGAGCGAAGCCGATGTGGCGGCCGTCTCCAGCTGGCTCTCGACCCAGGTGGCCGACGCCGGCGATCGTCCCGCCACCGCCCACGCCAAGCCGCTGCCGCTCAAATGCGGCGGCGTGCCGCAATAAGGGGCGCCGCGATGAAGAAGAAAATCCTCACCCTGTTCGCCACCCTGCTGGTCCTGCTGGCCGCCGCCGCATTGTGGCTATGGCCCAAGGACGATGCGGGCGCGCCAGCCAGCGCCGCCTTCCAGTCCCTGCCGGCGGCCGAGAAAGTGGCGCGCGGCGCCTATCTGGCCAAGGCCGGCGACTGCATGGCCTGCCACACCACGCGCGGCGGCATCGCCTTTGCCGGCGGCCGCGCCCTGCAAACCCCGTTCGGCAATGTGATCGCGCCGAATATCACCTCGGACAAGGAAAACGGCATCGGCAGCTGGAGCGCCGACGATTTCTGGAACGCCCTGCACAACGGCAAATCGAAAAATGGCCGCCTGCTCTATCCGGCCTTCCCCTATACCGACTACACCAAGGTCACGCGCGACGATTCCGACGCGCTGTACGCCTACTTCCAGACCGTGCCCGCCCACCCGCAGGCCAACCGTCCGCACGAGCTGCGCTTCCCTTACAACCAGCAGCTCACGCTGGCGGTATGGCGCGCGATGTACTTCAAGCCTGCCGTCTACCAGCCGGACAATGGCAAACCGGCCGAGTGGAACCGCGGCGCCTACCTGGTGCAGGGCTTGGGCCATTGCATCGCCTGCCACAGCACGCGCAACGCCTTGGGCGCCAGCGACGGCGGCCTGAATGGCGGCATGATCCCGGTGCTGGGCTGGTATGCGCCTTCGCTGAATTCCGACCGCGAAGCGGGCCTGGGCGACTGGCAGACACCGCATATCGAGCAGTTGCTGAAAACCGGCATCTCGCCGCGCGCCACCGTGTTCGGCCCGATGGCCGAGGTGGTGCGCCAAAGCCTGCAGCATCTGAACGATGCCGATATCGGCGCCATGGCCCTGTATCTGAAATCGCTGCCGGCGCCGGACGGCAAACCCGAACCCTATGAACGCGAGAAGAGCAGCGAGGCCATCGCCTTCCTGGCGGCCGGCGCGAAGATTTATAAATCGCAGTGCATGGACTGCCATGGCGAAAACGGCGAAGGCATTCCGCCCGCCTATCCACCGCTGGCCGGCAACCGCGCGCTGACCATGGACGAAGCGGTCAACCCCATCCGCATCGTGCTGAATGGCGGCTTCCCGCCCGGCACGGCGGGCAATCCGCGCCCTTACGGCATGCCGCCGTTCAGCCATGCGCTGAACGATGTGGAGGTGGCGGCCGTGGTGTCCTATCTGCGCAGTGCCTGGGGCAATAATGCGCGCCCGGTGAGCAGCGTCGAGGTAAACCGCTACCGCAATGTACCGCTGGAGTAGTTTTTACAGACTAGCAATTTAAAAGCCAAAACGTAGCGGCTTGCGCGTAGAATGACAGCAGGTCACGCCCAAGCCGCTTACGCCTATGCCAATCATCTTACGTCGTGTTTTGCCCGTCCTGCTGGGTCTTGCCGCCAGTTGCGCGGCGCAAGCGCAGGGCTTCGAAGCCCGCTGCGCCAGCGAGCTGCAGTCCCGCTTCGAGGTGACGTCTTCCAGCGCCGGCTATGCGGTGGACAATACCGTCGCCACCAAGGTGCTGCATAACCGCGCCGTGCACAATAGCGCCGGCGACATGATGCTGGGCCTGACCTCGGCCACCTCGCGTATCGAAGTCGGCATCGACGGCCACGTCCTGCAAGACCCGGGCAGCGGCCGCGAATGCCTGGCGCCGCGGATCAGCGTCGACCTGCGCTACCTTCCCCTGCAAGTGTATGTGGCGCGCGAGTTTTCGCCGTCCGGCTGTCCTTACCGCGCCGTGCTCGATCACGAGATGGAGCACGTCAATCTCTATCTGCAGCACCTGCCCAAGGTGGCGGGACTGGTGCGGCAAGAGCTGGAAAAGCGCTACCGCGGGGCGCCGCTGTATGCGGCCAGCGGCATGGGCCTGGACACCTTGGCCGACCAGGTCGACGCCTGGCTTTGGCCCCTGATCAAGAGCGAGATGCAGCGCGTCGAAATCTATCAGAAGGCCTTCGACAGCGACGAGGAATCGTTCCGCCTCAGCGCCGCCTGCCAGGGGGAGCTGGGCCTCAACCTACGCTCGCGCTATTGAAGGCGGCCCGCTTCAGCGCGGATATTCGAAGCCGGTGCGCAAGTCCATCGGGAAGCCGCGTCCGCCCTGGCTGACGGTCAGGCGCTGCGGCGGCTCTTCGCCGGCCAGCGCGCCCGGTTTGACCATCAGGCCTTCGCCCTTGCGCATCAGCTCATCGCAGCGCTCATATACATTCGGGCAGCCCGTCCCCGCCAGCAGCGCCTGCACGATGGGCACCTTCCACGCATCCACCGCGCCCGACTGGAACTGGCAGATCAGATAGCCGTCCTTGCCGCCGTAGCTGTGCACCAGCAGGCCGGACAAACCGTCCGCGTCGCCATCGATCAGTTGCACCAGTTCCTGCGGCGCGGCCCGGGCCAGGGCCGGCGCGCGTTTTTCCAGCGCGGCCTTGACGCGGCGCTTCATCATCGCGTGATCGACCGGCTCGTCCTCGCGCAGCGTCCAGATGCGGGCGGCGATCTGCGACTTGGCGCTGTAGCCGGCACGCGCCAGAAAGCGCCGCGCCGACGATTGCACGATGGCAGTCGCCCCGGCCTTCATTTTTTCCTGGGGACGGCCTTCGACTTTCTCGATGGCCGATTGGTAGATCCAGGGCGAACCGGCGAGTATGCCCGCTTCCTTGCCCTGTTTGATGGTGATGATAAGCATGTGCATCCTGTCAGAGGTGGCCGCAAAAGCGAGCGGCCAATCCAGCATCTTACAGGATCGCCGCCCGGCCGCGCCAGCGCGGCGCTCCAGCCCAGTCCCGCCTGCCGGCATTCTATTCCCGCCCACGCGCAGTTTGTCGCAAGGCGGCGGCCCTCGCCGGGACGCTGAAATACTATCTGCCCATACCGATCACAAACCCAAGGAGGAGACCATGCTTGAACTGAAAACCATTCCGGCCGCCGCGCGCGGCATCGTGCTCGCCGCCGGCCTGCTGGCTGCCGCTGCGCCGCTGAGCCAGGCCGTGGCCGGTCCCGCCAGCTGGTTCCGCGGCGAGCGCGTGCAGGGCAGCGGCAAGATCGTCAAGCAGAACCGCGAACCGGGCCACTTCAGCGGCGTCGGCCTGGGCATGAGCGGCAATGTCGAGATCCGCGTCGGCAACAGCGAAAGCGTGACGATCGAAACCGACGAGAATATCCTGCCGCTGATCGAAACCGTGGTCGAAAACGGCACGCTGAAAATCCGCCCCGTGAAGAAGGACGCTTCCTTCGATACGCGCAATCTGCGCATCGTGGTGCAGGCGCGCGCGCTGGAAAAAATCTCGGTCGGCGGCTCCGGCAATGTCGAGGTGAACGGCATGCGCGGCGAGCGCCTGCAATTCGATGTGGGCGGCTCCGGCAACATCAATGTGCGCGGCCTGGAGGGCGCATCGGTGGCGGTGTCGCTGGGCGGCAGCGGCAGCCTGAAAGCCAGCGGCACGGCGGAGAACGTGAACGTCTCCATCGGCGGTTCGGGCAAGGTGGCGCTCGGCCAGCTGCAGGCGCGCAATGTGACGGTCAGCATCGGCGGTTCGGGCGAGGCGATCGTGTGGGCCAAGGAATCGCTGAACACCAGCGTGGCCGGTTCGGGCGACGTTTCCTACTACGGCGATCCGCGCGTGAACAAGAACGTGACGGGTTCGGGCTCGGTGCGCCGCGCCAGTGGCGCGCCGCAGTAAGCGCAACGGCAGGCGCATAAAAAACTGCCCGGTGGGAACCGGGCAGATAAAGGGATGAAAATGAGAAGGTGAAGAAAGGTACTGCAGTTACATCGATACCCACGACCAGCGCTGGCGCATGGCCGCAGGGTGAGCACTGCCGCCGCCGCGGCGCGGCGGGCGTCAATGCTGATTAATACGGGGGTGGCGGCTTAGTGGCCGGCGTGAGCGCGCGCAGGCGGGCTGTAATTGATCGGCTTGACCGGTACTTGCACTTCCACGGTCTCGCGCTTCTTGTCCTTCTTCTCGAAGGTCAGTTTCAAAGGCACGGTGTCGCCTTCTTTCAGCTGGCGTTTCAGCTGCATCAGCATGACGTGATAGCTGCCCGGCTTGAGCTCGACCGTTTTGCCGGCCGGCAGATCGATGCCATTGACCTCGGACATCTTCATCACATTGTTTTCCATCGACATCTGGTGCAACTCGGCATTCGCGACCGTCGTCTCCACGCCGACCAGGCGCGCGTCCTGCGCCGATTGCAGCTGCATGAAGGCGCCGCTGGCTTTCGCGGCAGGGACGGTGGCGCGCGCCCAGCTTTCGCTGACGGTGACTTGAGCCATGGCGGAGGCGGCGAACGCCATGGAAATGGCGCATGCAAAGAATTGCTTTTTCATTCAAAACTCCTGATTTGTGTGGGAAGAACAGCTACATCATCACACAATGGCAGGAGGACCGCGCGGGATTGAGGCACGCCAGCCTTGCAGCGGCACAGGCGCGCGGTACAACATGAAGGGAAGAAGACGGTTGCCGTCGAGTTCAGCCAGCATGGGCCGTTCGGCGGGTGGCGGAGCGAAGGAGGCGGCATGCGTCAGGCAGTAGCCGCAGTCCTCCATGGCCATTTTTTCAGTCTGGGCCGGGATCTGCTTTTGCGGTTTGCTGCGGTCGGTCAGCGCCTGGAAGGTGGCGTAATCGAGTTCGCCGTTGCCGCTCAGGCGCCGGCCGTCATTCAGGCAGATTTCCCAGCTGCGCTGCTTGCCCTTGCACAGGGAGAGCGCATGCGAGATCGACGGGGCGAGTGCGTTCAGCAGGATCGCGAAGCACGAGAGCCAGAGAGCACGACGCCACATTGTCGAATGTCGATACATGGGCCGATTATAGCCCAGGGTTTTGCCCGCCGCTGCCCGGCTTTCTCCCTCATATCAAGAAAAATGAAAAAAGATTGGACGGCGCGTTATGGCTGATCGAGCTGCGCGGCCAGCAGGCGCGCGGCCTGCCAGCGCCGCGCCGGCGCCGGATGGGCGAAGCTGTCCAGATACGGCGCATAGCTGTTGCGGCTCAGCTTCTGGAAATAGCGCGCCAGCCGGGCCGCCGGCCAGCCGGCGCGCCAGGCCAGCTTCAAGCCTTCGCGGTCGGCCTCCTCTTCCTGCTGCTGGTTCAAGGACGCGAGCTGGCGCATCAGCGCCTGGTCATGGTCGACCGCGTGTTCCAGTTCGGCGAAGGGGCGCGCCGCCCATTGCGGGTCGAGGCGCATGGCCTGCTCGAATTCGCGCAGATTATGCAGCAGCACGGCATGGGCGATTTCATGCGCCAGCAGCATGGCCAGTTCGGCATCGTTCAATTCCAGGCGGCGCGTGAATGCGCGGCTGAGCAGCAGCTTGCCGCCGGCCATGGCAAAGGCGTTTTCGTCGCCATCGGGCGTGGTATGCCATTCCCAGGACCAGGCGGCGCTGACCGGGTAGTCGCGCGCGGCCTGCGCCAGCAAGGGTTGCAGGATGCGTTCGACGCGGGCGTGGAAGGCAGGATCGGTATCGAGGCTGTGGGCGCGCCGCAGTTCCTCGATGCGCTCGCGGTACAGGCGGGCGGCGCCCTGCGCCACCTGCGCCTGGTCAAGGGCCGGGGCAGGCAGCGGCGCGCACAGGATGCACGACAGGGCAAGCAGGCGGGCCAGGGATGGAAGCTTGTCCATGGCCCGCCGCCGCATCAGGACTTCAGGGTTTCGCGGTCGATCTGGACCGTCTGTTCGCCATCGGTCAGCCAGATCTGGCCGTCCTGGATGGTGCATTGCAGCTGCATGCTGCGCTTGGCCATGCTTTCCAGCGCCAGCGTGGCTTCGGACGGCAGGTTGATGACCGTGACGTTCCTGGCGCGGTCGATCTTGTTGGCGATCTGCTTCCACCAGATATGGCTGGTGGCGTTGTAGCAGTACACGATCACCTTGTCCGAACGGCCGGCGCCCTTCAGGATGCGGCGGTCGTCGGGCTGGCCGACTTCGATCCACAGCTGGATGGCGTCGGTCAGGTCTTTCTGCCACAGGTCCGGTTCATCGACGTCGAACATGCCCTTGGTGAAGGTCAGCGCCTCGTCGGCATGGATGGCGAAGGCCAGCAGGCGCACCATCATGCGCTCGTCCGTTTCGGACGGGTGGCGCGCCAGGGTCAGCGTATGGGTGCCATAGTAGTTGCGGTCCATGTCCGCAATCGACAATTCGGCTTTGTAAATTGTTGCTTTGAGTGCCATCTAGGAAACTATATATACGGTTTATTTGAATACCACGGTTTTGCTGCCGTTCTGCAGCACGCGATGCTCGACGAACCACTTCACGGCGCGCGCCAGCACCACGCACTCCACGTCGCGGCCGATGGCCGACAAGGTGGCGGCGTCCATCGAATGGTCGACGCGCTCCACATCCTGCTCGATGATCGGGCCTTCGTCCAGATCGCCGGTGACGAAATGGGCGGTGGCGCCGATCAGCTTCACGCCGCGATGGTGCGCCTGGGCGTAAGGCTTGGCGCCCTTGAAGCTGGGCAGGAAGGAATGGTGGATATTGATTGCCTTGCCTTTCAGGCGGGCGCACAGCGATGGCGACAGGATTTGCATATAGCGCGCCAGCACCACCAGGTCGACCTGGTGCATGTCCATCAGTTCGATGATTTTCGCTTCCTGGGCCAGCTTCGCCGCTTCCGGCGCGCCGCTTGCCAGCGGCAGGTGGTGGAAGGGAATATTATAGCTGGCCGCCAGCTGGTAAAAGTCCATGTGGTTGGAGACGATGGCCGGGATTTCAACCGGCAGCAGGCCGCTCTTGTAGCGGAACAGCAAATCGTTCAGGCAATGGCCGATTTTCGATACCATCAGCATCACGCGCGGCTTGTAGTGCGCGTCGTGCAGATCCCACTCCAGTTGCATTTCCTGCGCCAGCCCGGCGAAGGCGGCGCGCAGCGCCTCATCGCTGACGGCGGCGTCTTCGCGCGAGAAGTGCACGCGCATGAAGAAGCGGTGTTCTTCCTGGTCGCCAAACTGGGCGGAGTCGATGATGTTGCAGCCATGGTCGGCCAGGAATCCCGAGACGCGATACACAATGCCGCGCTGGTCCTGGCAAGAAAGAGTCAAGATGTATTCCGGGTAGATCATGGTCGATTCCTATTAGGGGGTCAGTATTGTCGCACGAATAAGCTGCAGCGCAGCAAAAACAAAAAGTACGATCATGCCTTTCCGACAATTTGTGGTTTATAGTGCAGAGATAACACCTTTTTGAAGGGAATAACGATGACGACGACCTTGGAGAACCGGCAATTCCGGCTGGCGGCGCGCCCGGTGGGCATGTCGCAGGCCAGCGACTGGCAACAGACGGTGGAGACCGTGCGCGAACTGGCGGACGGCGAAATCCTGGTGCAATCCCTTTACCTCTCGCTCGACCCGGCCATGCGCGGCTGGATGAACGATGCCAAATCCTATATCCGCCCGGTGGCCATCGGCGAAGTGATGCGGGCTGGCGGCGTGGGCGTGGTGGTCGCTTCGCGTTCGGCCAAATTCGCGGTGGGCGAGCATGTGTCGGGCGCCCTCGGCGTGCAGCAATACTGGATCGGCCAGGCCGAGGACAAGGCGGCCGCCTTCTATAAGATCGATCCCGGACTCGCGCCCCTGCCGACCTGGCTCAATACCCTGGGCATGCCGGGCATGACCGCCTATTTCGGCCTGACCGAGGTGGGCCAGCCGCGCGCCGGCGAGACCGTGGTGGTGTCCGGCGCGGCCGGCGCCGTGGGCCAGACCGTGGGCCAGCTGGCCAAGCTGCTGGGCTGCCGCGCCGTGGGCATTGCCGGCGGCGCGGCCAAATGCGATTTCGTGGTCAAGGAACTGGGCTTCGACGCCTGCATCGACTACAAGCAGGCGTCAGTGCGCGATGGCTTGAAAGAACACTGCCCGCAAGGCGTGGACGTGTATTTCGATAATGTGGGCGGCGACATCCTCGACACCGTGCTGACCCGCATCAACCGCAAGGCGCGCATCGTGATCTGCGGCGCCATCTCGCAGTACAACAATACCTCGCAGGTGCAAGGCCCGGCCAACTACCTTTCGCTGCTGGTGAACCGCGCCCGCATGGAGGGCATGGTGGTGTTCGACTATGCCGACCGCTATCCGGTGGCCATGGCGGCCCTGGGCAAGTGGCTGCAGGAGGGCAAGATCAAGAGCCGCGAAGACGTGGTGCGCGGCCTGGAAAACTTCCCGCAAGCGCTGTCCATGCTGTTCGAGGGTAAGAATTTCGGCAAGCTGGTGCTGCAGCTCAGCTGATTTTTTCGCAACGAGCGGAACTAAAGCCATCTTTCCCTCTCCAATCTGCAAACGGTTCCCTGCCGTTTGTCGCCCGCGGGCGATCCAATCAACGCGGACTAGGAGATGGAGATGGCTAACAATCAAGCCGGGCAAGGCGAGGGCAACAGCCAAAAGGCCGATCCCGCCAGCAGTCAGAAAAGCAACGCCAAGCGCGGCTTCGCCGCCATGGACGCCGCGCAGCAGCGCCAGATCGCCAGCAAAGGCGGCCAGGCGGCCCACCAGAAAGGCACGGCGCACGAGTTCGACTCCGAGGAGGCGCGCCGCGCCGGCCAGAAAGGCGGCGTGGCCGTGAGCCGCGACCGCGAGCATATGGCCGCCATCGGCCGCAAAGGCGGCGAGAGCCGGCAGTCGGCCCAGCGCAATGCCAACGGCGGCAACCGCCAAGGCCTGGATTCAGGCGGCAGCAAGACAGGATGAGCCATTCAGCGTCAGCAGCAGGCTGGCGTGGGCGCCGGGCGGCGCCGCCACCAGGCTCTCCGAATACGGGTGATAGGACAGTCCATCCACCGTACTGGTGCGCCCGCCAGCCTCGCGCACCAGCAGGGCCGCGCCCGCGCAGCTGCAACCATCCTCGCCGTATTGCCAAAAACCGTCCAGACGGCCGCAGGCCACATAGGCCAGCTGCAGGGCCACCGAACCGAGATTGCGCACGGCTGTCGCTTCAGCCTGCACCGCGCCCAGCGCGCTGGCGGCCAGCGCCAGCACACGCGGCTGGGCGCTGGCAAATGGTGGATGGTTGGTGGCCAGCACGCCATGGCGGTGGCTGCTCCCGCCGTTGACGCCAATGCGGCGGCCATTCCGGAAAGCGCCCCGCCCTTCCACGGCATGGAACATCTCGCCATTCATCACGTCGAATACGGCGCAAAACACCGGTTCGCCATCGCGCAGCAGGGCCAGACTCATGGCCCAGAACGGAATGCCGCGCAGAAATTGCAGCGCGCCGTCGATCGGGTCGCATAGCCAGTATTCACCGTCGAGCGCGCGCAGGCCGTCTTCCCCCCTTTCGTCGCGCCAGGCGATATGGGGATAGAAAGCGCCCAGTTCCCGGCGGATCGCCTGCGCCGCGCCGCCATCGATGCGATGGAAGGCTTCCATCATCTGTTCCGGCTCGGCGGCCGCCTGCAGCGCGCGGAAGGCGTCGCGCAATTCGTCACCGACCGAGCGCAGCAGACTCAGGATCACGTCCAGATCGATTTGTCTCATGCTTGACTCCCTTGCTCGAAAGTCATAGATTGCCATGAGAAATTTTGTCCCGCTAACGGTAAAATGCCACTCAATATCTTGATCGGGCCAAAATCATGCAGGAAGTCGACTCCCAGACCACCCGGCTCAAAGGCGGGCACCGGATGTACCTGCTGGCCGAGTACGCCACGCCCGGACAGAACCATGAGGTGCACAGCCATCCGCAAGGCCAGCTCTACCTCGCCGTGCAAGGGCTGATCGTAGTGGAATCGACCGGCATGCGCTGCATGATGCCGCCCGGCCGCATGGGCTGGATTCCACCCTATGCGCCGCACGGGGCCGTGGTGCACGGCAGTCCGAACAGCGACCTGGTTGGCTACAATATTTTTCTGGCGCCCGAGCTGTGCGGCAAGCTGCCCGAGCTGCCGGTGGTGCTGCGTCCCAGCCCGTTGGCCCATGCCCTGATCGAACGCATGGTGAGCTGGCCGGACGGTGTGCCGCCGGACGACAGCGGCTACCGCATCCTCGATGTGCTGATCGATGAAATCCAGCGCGCCGAAGCCGATCCGCTGCGCCTGACCATGCCCAGCCATCCGCGCCTGCAGCAGATGGCAGCCGCCATCGCCGAACATCCGGCCGACGAAACCGATCTGGATAGCTGGGCCGAGCGCCTGGGCCTGTCCCGCCGCAGCATCACGCGCCACTTCCGCGCCGAAACCGGCATGTCGGTGGTGGAATGGCGGCAGACGGCGCGCCTGCAAAAAGGCGCGGAAATGCTGAACGCGGGCGAATCGGTGACGGCGGTGGCGCTGACCCTGGGCTATGACAGCGTGAGCAGCTTCATCGCCCTCTTCCGCCGCATGCTGGGCGTGACCCCGGCCCGCTTCGCGCGCGGCCCGGCCGACCCCGCGCTTGAGCCGGAGCAGGCGCTGCAACCAGCTCCACAGCAGGCGGCCTAAGGGCGCTGCCGCACCCGGCCTGCATGGGCCGCTTGCGGCGTGCCGGGCGGCCGCAGGACGCTTCCTCCGCCGCCTTAACCCGGCACGCCGATGATGACGGCCGACGCCTTGAACAGGGCGCTGGCCGGCATGCCCACCTCCAGCTCCAGCAATTCTTCACTGTCGCGCGTGACGGTGGCGGCGATGGTGCCGCCGCCCGGCAAGGCGATGCTCACGTCCGAATTGACGGCGCCCGTTTGCAGGCGCGATACCGTGCCGCACAGGCGGTTGCGCGCCGACAGCTTGGCCTCACTGTCGCCGGTGGCAATGATGATGGAGGATGCCTTGATCAGCGCGAAGGCGGCGCAGCCTTCGACCAGGCCCAGACTGTCGGTGCTGTCGCGCGTGATGATCGCGATGATTTTTTGCCCGCCCACGATGTCCAGCGTGATTTCATCGTTGACCGCGCCGCGCTTGATCACGCTGACGGTTCCTGCAAACTGGTTGCGCGCACTGGTTTTCATTCTCATGGTCTGGAGCAAAAGGAAATCGTCGGCCAGCGCATGCGACTGGCGGCTCAGGTGTTCGATGAACAGGCGGTGTTCGCGTTCGATCTGGCGGAAGTTCTCCACCAGCTGCGTGCCCCGCTTCGTCAGGTGCGTGCCGCCGCCGCCCTTGCCGCCGGCCAGGCGCTCGACCAGCGGCTCGCCCGCCAGATTGTTCATGGCGTCGATGGCGTCCCAGGCGGCCTTGTAGCTCATCTTGATGGCCTTGGCCGCCTTGGTGATGGAGCCGTGTTCGGCGATGGCGGCCAGCAGGGCCACCCGGTCCGGACCGCCCAGATGCTGGCCGCCCATGGTCATCCAGACCTCGCCCTGCAACTCCAGTTGTCTTTCTTCGCTAGACATGGCGCTCCTCGATAATGGCGCCGTCCGACATGGTCAGGACATGGCCGCCGAAAGTGTTGGCATCGTCGGGATCGTGCGTAATCAGCAGCATGGGAATGCCCAGGCGCTGCTGCAAGGCGTCCAGCTCCGCGCGCATGCGCACGCGCAGGGCCGGGTCGAGGGCGGCGAAAGGCTCGTCCAGCAGCAGTGCCGCCGGATTGGAAATCAGGGCGCGCGCCAGCGCCACGCGCTGCCGCTGTCCGCCCGACAGCTGGGACGGCGGCTGGTGCGCCACGGCGCGCAGCTCGAAAGCGTCCAGCCAGTATTCGAGCGCCTCGGAATTGGCCGTGGGCTTGGGATTGAACCAGCCGCCCTGCATGCCAAAGGCGATATTCTGCCGCACATTCAGGTGCGGGAACAAGGCATAGTCCTGGAACAGGTAGGCCACGCGCCGCTTCTGCGGCGTGATATCGATGCCGGCCGCGCTGTCGAACAGGCGTTTTCCCGCCAGTTCGATCACGCCACGGTCGGGATGCATCAGGCCCGCGACGGCTTTCAGCATCTGGCTCTTGCCCGCGCCGGAAGCGCCGTAGATCACGATACGCCCGCTGTTGGACGTGAAGTTCGCCTTCAGCTTGAATTCACGCTGGCCGGAGCGCAGGGTCTTTTCGATGTCGATATTGAAGTACATGCTCAGTCCTGCGGATTGCGGCTCGGCGTAAGGCGGTTGGCCAGCACCAGCACCACCACGCAGGTGACGGAGGTGATCAGCACCAGCAGATTGGCGGTATCGTCCTGGCCCGCCTGCACGGCTTCATACACGGCGATGGACAGGGTCTGCGTCTTGCCCGGAATGCTGCCCGCCACCATCAGCGTGGCGCCGAATTCACCCATGGTGCGGGCGAAGGCCAGCAGCACGCCGGCCAGCACGCCGCGCCAGGCCAGCGGCAGGGTCACGCGCAGGAAGATGGCGAATTCGGAGACGCCCAGCACGCGCGCCGCCTGCTCCAGCTGCACGTCCACCGTTTCAAAGGCGGAGCGCGCCGCCTTCAGCACCAGCGGGAAGGCGACGACGGCGGCCGCCAGCACCGCCGCCTGCCAAGTGAAGATCAGATTGATGCCGAAGCTGCTTTGCAGCCAGGCGCCCAGCGGCCCCTGGCGCCCGATCAGCACCAGCAGATAGTAGCCCAGCACCGTGGGCGGCATCACCATCGGCAGCGTCAGCACGGCATCCAGCAGATCGCGCCCGGGAAAGCGGCAGCGCGCCAGCAGATAGCCGGCCGCCACTCCCAGCACCAGGTCCAGCAGCGTCGCCCACAACGCCACCTTGAGCGAGAGACCGAGCGCGGTCCATGCAGCATCCATCTAAACCTCTACTTCCTTATTGCGGGGAATCCCTTGCTTATGGGCGGCCGAAACCGTATTTGGCGAGGATGGCCTGACCCGTCGACGACAGCGTGAAATCGACGAACTGGCGCGCGCCCTTGGCGTTGGCGGCGCCGCTCAGCGCGGAGATCGGATAGGTGACCGGGGTGTCGGTCGGCACGGTGAATTGCGCCTTGACCTTGTCCTTCTGCGCACCAACGTCGGTGGCGTAGACGAAGCCTGCATCGACTTCGCCGCGCGCCACGTAATCGAGGCTCTGGCGCACCGAAGTGCCGAAGATGAATTTGGTTTCCACGTTGGACCACAGGCCGGCTTTTTCCAGCGCCTGCTTGGTGTAGCGACCGATCGGCACGCTGGCCGGATTGCCCGTGGTGATGCGCTTCACCTCCGCGCCGCGCAGATCGCCCAGGTTTTTCAGCGCCAGGGTGCTGGTGGACGGCGTGATCAGCACCACGCTATTGCTGACGAAATTGTGGCGGGTGCCGGCGGCGAGCAGCTTCATGCCCTCGGCCTTGTCCATGGCTTCCTGGTCGGCGGAGGCGAAGACGTCGACCGGCGCACCCTTGCTGATCTGCTGCACCAGCGCGTCGGAAGCGGCGAAGTTCAGCAGAACCTTGTCGCCGGGATTGGCCGCCTCATACGCCTGCGACAGCTCGCGGAAGGCGTTGGTCAGGCTGGCAGCCGCCGATACCGTGATGTCGGCCGCATTGGCCAGGCCGGCCGCAGCCAGCAGGGTAACAAGACACAATTTCTTCAACATGACTTTCCTCTCTGGAAACAAAAAGCGCGATATATCGAATTATATAGCGACTCAAATTTGCCTGTCACCAGCAGAAAATTGATTTAGATCCTATAATTTCAGAAAATCCTGAAAATTCAAGAAAGATGAAAGGTAACATGAACAATCTGACGCCGCTCGCCCAAAAATTCATCCTGCACTTTGGCGAGATGGGTAGCCGCTGGGGCATCAACCGCACCGTGGGCCAGATTTATGCGCTGCTGTATGTCAGCGCGCGGCCGCTGAACGCCGACGAAATCGCCGAGCATCTGGCGTTTTCGCGCTCGAACGTGTCGATGGGCCTCAAAGAGCTGCAATCCTGGCGCCTGGTCAAGCTGCTGCACCAGCCAAACGACCGCCGCGAATACTTCGAGCCGCCCAAGGACGTGTGGGACATTTTCAAAGCCCTGCTGGAAGAGCGCCGCCGGCGCGAGGTCGAACCCACCCTGTCCATGCTGCGCGAATCGCTGCTGGAAAATCCCGCCACCGATAGCGACCGCCACGCCCAGCAGCGCATGCGCGAGATGTATGAGCTGATTGAGCTGTCCAGCTCCTGGTTCGACGATGTGCAGCGCCTGTCGCCGGACACCCTCGCCTCCCTGATGAAGATGGGCTCCACCGTCAAGAAGCTGCTTGATGTGGGCGACTCCGTGCGCGGCAAATTGGGCTTCGGCCGCGCCGCCGAGGCCCAGGCTCAATCGCAAGACGATGACGCCGGCCGCGGCTCCGGCGGCGGGGACCACCCATGAAGCCCCCGGGACGATATTCGCTGGCCGTCGCCATCACGCTGGCACTGATCGTCAAGGTCGCCATCCTGTACGGCTTGTGGAAGGTCTTCTTCTCCGAGCCGCAAACCAAAAAAATGCGTCTGCCGACCGGGCAGGTTGAAAAACACCTGCTGGCGCAACCCGCACCCGTTCAAGAAATCCCCCCGAAAGGTGAAAAATGACTTCCGTCGATGAAGTAGTTGCCTTGTCGCGCCTGCAGTTTGCTGCGACCGCGATGTATCACTTCCTGTTTGTGCCGCTGACGCTGGGGCTGTCCTGGATTCTGGTCATTATGGAGTCGGTCTATGTGATGACCGGCCGCGAAATCTACCGCGATATGACCAAGTTCTGGGGCAAGCTGTTCGGCATCAACTTCGCCATGGGCGTCACCACCGGCATTACGCTGGAATTCCAGTTCGGCACCAACTGGGCCTACTACTCGCACTATGTGGGCGATATCTTCGGCACGCCGCTGGCGATCGAGGGCATGATGGCCTTCTTCCTCGAATCGACCTTCGTCGGCCTGTTCTTCTTCGGCTGGAACAAGCTGTCCAAGGTGCAGCACTTGGGCGTGACCTTCCTCGTGGCGCTCGGCTCCAGTCTGTCGGCGCTGTGGATTCTGATCGCCAACGGCTGGATGAACAATCCGATCGGCGCGGAGTTCAATTACGAGACCATGCGCATGGAGCTGACCAGCATCGGCGACGTCTTCTTCAACCCGGTCGGCCAGGTCAAGTTCGTGCATACCGTGGCGGCGGGCTATGTGACCGCATCCATGTTCGTGCTGGGCGTATCGGCCTTCTACCTGCTCAAGGCGCGCGATATTCCGTTCGCGCTGCGCTCCTTCGCCATCGCCGCCGGCTTCGGCCTGGCGTCCACCCTGTCCGTGATCGTGCTGGGCGACGAATCGGGCTATACGGCCGGCGAAGTGAACAAGGTCAAGCTGGCCGCCATCGAGGCGGAATGGGAAACCGAACCTGCGCCGGCCGGCATCACCGTGATCGGCCTGCCGAACGACGAGCATGAGCGCACCGATTACGCCATCAAGATCCCGTATGTACTGGGTCTGATCGCCACCCGCTCCACCGACAAGGAAGTGGTGGGCATCAAGGATTTGAAGAAGGACCATGAAGTCCGCATCCGCAACGGCATGAAGGCCTATGCCGCCCTGACCCGCCTGAAATCGGGCGACAAATCGGAAGATGCCAAGCAAGCCTTCAAACAGGTGCAGCAAGACCTGGGCTATGGCCTGCTGCTGAAGAAGTACACGCCGAATGTGGTGGACGCCACCGAAGCGCAGATCAGGATGGCGGTCAACGATTCGATTCCAAAGGTAGCGCCGCTGTTCTGGTCCTTCCGCGGCATGGTCTTCCTCGGCATGCTGTTCCTGTTCATCTTCAGCGCCTCGTTCTACTTCCTGATCCGCAAGCGCCTGGCGCAGCAGCGCTGGCTGCTGAAACTGGCCGTGTTCTCGATTCCCCTGCCCTGGGTGGCGGCGGAACTGGGCTGGATCGTGGCCGAATATGGACGCCAGCCATGGACCATCGCCGGCATTCTTCCGACGCACTTGTCGGCCTCGAATATCCAGCCTGGCAGCCTGTATTTCAGCCTGGCCGGATTCGTCGGCTTCTACACCCTGCTGCTGGTGATCGAAATGACGCTGATGATCAAGTTCGCCCGCCTCGGCCCAAGCGCCCTGCACACAGGGAAGTACCACTGGGAACAACAGCCCGCGCAATAAGGAGCCATCATGCTATTCGACTATGAAACCTATAAAGTAATCTGGTGGTGCTTCGTCGGCGTGCTGCTGCTGGGCTTTGCGCTCACGGGCGGCTTCGACTTCGGCGTCGGCATGTCCCTGCCCTTCCTCGGCAAGAACGACACCGAACGGCGCATCATGCTCAACACCGTCGGCCCCACCTGGGAAGGCAACCAGACCTGGTTCATCGCGGCCGGCGGCACGCTGTTCGCCGCCTGGCCCATGGTGTATGCGGCCGCCTTCTCCGGCATGTATATCGCGCTGATGGTCTGCCTGTTCGCGCTGTTCTTCCGGCCCGTGGGCTTCGACTACCGCAGCAAGCTCAAAGACCCGCGCTGGCGCAATGCCTGGGATTGGGGACTGTTCGTGGGCGGTTTCGTGCCGCCGCTGATCTTCGGCGTCGCCTTCGGCAACCTGCTGCTGGGCGTACCCTTCCGCTACGACGAAATCCTGCGCCTGGAATACACCGGCACTTTCATCGGGCTGCTGAATCCCTTCGGTCTGCTGGCTGGCCTGCTGGCCGTCGCCATGCTGCTGATGCACGGCACCACCTTCCTGCAGCAGAAGGCCGATGGCGTGGTGGCCGAACGCGCGCGCCGCCTGTCCATGGTCGCCGCCGCGCTGGTGATCGTGCTGTTCGCGGCGGCCGGCTTCTGGGTCGCCTACGGCATCGAAGGCTACCGCATCGTCGCCATGCCCGATCCGAACACGGCCTTCATGCCACCCGCCAAAACCGTGGAACGCGCCCTCGGCGCATGGCTGGACAACTACAGCCGCTGGCCGCTGAGCGTGGCCCTGCCGCTGGCCGCCTTCGTTGGCGCCCTGCTGGTGATCGCCTTCAGCGCCACGCGCCGCAGCCTGTTGGCCTTCCTCGCCAGCGGCGTTACGGTGAGCGGCATCATCCTGACGGCGGGCGTGGCAATGTTCCCCTTCGTGCTGCCCTCCTCGCTGCTGCCGGGCCACAGCCTGACGGCCTGGGATGGCGTCTCCAGCCACAAAACCCTGGGCGTCATGTTCTGGGTGGTGGCCCTGCTCCTGCCCATCATCGTGATGTACACCAGCTGGGTGTACCGGGTGGTGCGCGGCAAAGTCACCGAACAGCACATCCGCGACAACGAACATTCCGCTTACTGAAAGGAGCCGACTATGTGGTACTTCACCTGGATATTGGGCATCGGTCTGGCCCTGGCACTGGCCATCATCAACGTCATGTGGCTGGAAGCGAACTACGCCTTCGGCCAGCGCGACGAGGAAACCACCCGCGCCAACTTCGAGAACGCGCGCGCCGCCGAAAAGGACTAGCGCGCCCGCATCGTCAGGCCGTCTTGCAGCGGCCTGACGGAGGGATGGGAGCGGTCATAGTGGCTTCATCTTTTTTGCTTGACGCAGCCCCCACGCGCCTGCGGCAAAAAATACCAGCGGAACTATGCAAAGCACGTAGTCCCCCATATCCAGGCCCACCAGCTGAATCGCTGCCTGGGCAGGATCAGCCGCATTGTAATGGACTACAACCGCATTTCCCGGCGCCAGCGTAGACAGCCATTGTTGAACTACTGATTTATCGACATCACATCCGGAATTCCCCACGATCGACACGCCAGGCCAGTTTCTTGTATATAAGCGCTCCTGCACGCGATAACGGTAGCTGACTTTTACACACCAGTCCCTCCGTTTGCCAGTTCGCTGGTAGATGCTGCTCGACAAAACTTCAGCCGAGGCCGTCGGCCAGGAATGCGAGCTGACTTGGCTATGCGCCCGCGAAAACGCGAACCACGCGAATGGCAGCGCAATCAGTATCAGGAACCAGGCGAGCATTTTTAAGAGTGCCGGATCGGCTGGCGGGTCACACTTGATAGTATTGGCTTGAACGGAGGAGGCGGACAAATTCGAACCTTCTCATAGTTTCTTGTGATAGATGACAAAGCCGGTTTTTTCAGCGACCTTGTCGTACAGCTGCATTGCCGCGACATTGCTTTCGCGCGTCTGCCAATAGACGCGAGGGATTCCTGCGGCTTTTGCATGCTCATATGCGGCTTCGATCAACGCCCGCCCCACGCCAAGCCCCCTGGCATCTTCAGCGGTGAATAAATCCTGCAAATAGCAAGATGGCGCTATCTGGATGGTGCTTCTGTGATACAGGAAATGGACCAGCCCTAGCAGCTTGCCGCCGCGCTCCGCGACCATTGCATGCATTGGTTCATATGGATCGAAAAACCGCGTCCACGTCATCTGGCTTATTTCGGGCGCCAGGGCAGTTTCCCCGGAGCGCCCATAAAACGCGTTATAGCCCTGCCAAAGTACGTCCCATTCCGCATAATCGCGTTTTTCCACCGCGCGAATTACCAGCTGTTCACTCATGGTTTCCTGACTCTGTATTTAAATTTGAAGGGCCACATGGGCGTCAGCCAAGCCGACAAGGAAGCATATCAGGAAATATATATGGTGGAGGTCTTGCTTCCGAGAACGCGGTCTACTTTGGTCTAAAACACGCTGCAGCGGTCTAAAAAGGTCCAGAATCGCTAAGACTTCAATTTTTTTTAGACTGAATTCGCCTCAACAGAATCGGACGTAGACCAGATTAGACTGTTCGCCGCTCTGGACTAGACCGTTTTATACTTTTCGATTTTGCTTTTAGACTGTTTTCGTGAGGGATCGTCAAGGCATCTCCTGCAGTTGTCAGCGCGCACCCAGTATTCAGCACCGGGAAAACGCAGCCAAACAAAGCGCCATGCATTACGTCCCTTCACACGGCGATTCGCAAATAGCGAAGGCGTCAGCGACTCAGCATCGTCGGAGACGATGCGATTTCCATGCACCTTGGCGAACTCAACAGTGTCGCAATAGCTAGTTCTCAAAAATGTGCCATCTGGAAGGAAAACATTTTTCCATTGAAAACCCTGCATCGCCGCACCATTTTTCCGCAGCGCAAGCCGCTCCGTTTCCGCCACAAGCCAACGTTTCACAAGTTGCGCAACAAAAGCGTCAGGTTTTACATCCGGACGGGTATCCATCAGATGAAATTCCAGGGTCAATAAATCAGTTACCGGAAGGTACACCGGCCACATCGCTTCGTATTCCATGATTCAATCCTTTCGAAATGGGTCTAAAGATTGGAGCACGGAACAGGAAGATAGTTCGTTTTAGACTTTCAGCTCATGCAACGAGACCGGATTAGACTTTCAGCGCGATTTCCTGGACAGTTTTAGACTGCGGGGCAGGGAATTAAGACTGTATTAGACTTTAAGAGTGCAAAATAGACTGAATTAGACCAAGTAAGAATTTTCCGAGGGAGGTGGTCGTAGGTACTCGCAAAGCTCCGCTATGAGGCGAACTCTGCGAACTGCCAGGCACATCCGTCAAATCGGCAGCACCGTCAAACCACCCTGCAGCAGCGGCCGGACCAGGATCTGATACACGTCCATATCGAAGCGCGCCACGGGCAGCTTGGCGCGCCGTTTACCTTTCTGCGGCTCGGGGCCGAGGTAGCACCAGCGGTCCACGCGCTGCACCTGGCGCAGGCCGTCCGATTCTTCCACGATGCCGATCGCACCTTCGTACGGCCAGCGCGCCAGGCGCAAGGTGGCCAGCGCTTCGCACAGACGGGCGGCATGCTCCCCAGCACCCTCCTCGCCCGTGCAGGCGCCACGGCAACGCGCGATCTGGCGCGCGAAGCAGGAGCGACCCTTGGCCACTTTCTCCAGGCCCGTTACGGCGGGACACAGGCCATGGCGCTCCACCAGCTCGCGCAAGGCTTCCAGCGCGGCGCGGCGGCTGCCGAACAGGCCATACAGGCCGTCAGTGGTGGCGAAATCGACCTCGTTGGCGAACACCACTTCCGGCGCCGGCCCATCCAGGCTGAAGGAGCACATTTCGCGGAAACGGCGCAGCTTCTGGTTGAACACCGGCTGATGCTGGCGCACCAATTGGGCCTCTCGCAGCAGCGCGCCGATCTCGCCGCCGGTGCGTTCGAAATCGATGGAGGCAGTGCGCGCCAGCATCTGCGATTCTTCCGCCGTGCGCAGATGACTCAAGACGCGCAGGCGGATATTGATGCTCTTGCCGATGTAGATGGGCGTGCCGTCCGCATCGCGGAAGAAGTACACGCCCGGCAGCGGCGGCAAGGCATCGATGCAGTCGCGGGGAATATGGGCGGGATAGCTGAATTGGAGAACGGGATCGCTGCAAACCAGCAGGCCTACCGAATTGACGTGGGTACGCATGGCGTCATGATAGCGCCGGCGGCCGCTTGTGGTACATTCACGCCTCCATGAAATACCTCAGCGCCTATTCCGAACAGACCCGTAGCCAGGTCGAACAGCTGCTTACCCAGGATCGCCTGGGCGAAGTCCTGCTGAAACGTTATCCGAAATCCCACGATATCCGCACCGACCGCGCCCTGTACGACTATGTGCAGGAGCTGAAGACCGAGTATCTGCGCAATGCGGACCCGATCAACAAAGTCGCTTTCGATAACAAGATCCACGTCATCAACCATGCGCTGGGATTGCACACCTCCATCTCGCGGGTCCAGGGCGGCAAGCTTAAAGCCAAGCACGAGATCCGCGTCGCCACCATGTTCAAGGACGTGCCGCTGGAATTCCTGCGCATGATCGCCGTGCACGAACTAGCCCACGTCAAAGAGAAGCAGCACGACAAGGCCTTCTACAAGCTGTGCACCTATATGGAACCGAACTATCACCAGTACGAGTTCGATGTGCGCCTCTATCTGACCCAGCTCGATCATTCCGGCCAGCGCTTGTGGTGACGAGTTTCCTTGATTGGCCAACGCCCGCTTGGGCAAACGCCGGTTATGCGATCACCCTGCGCACACAACGCGCATAGCCGTCAAACCAGCGCTCGGTCGGATACGCGACGCCCGTGTCGAAGTCCTTGCACCAGGCCTCGTTTGCGAGATCGCCCGCCTCGTTCGACCAGTACCAGTTCGGCCTGAACTCGTCTTTCAACGTCGCATAGAGCAGTATCTGCTCGCGCCGCCCGGGCAGGCTGTGGCCCTGGCTACATGCCCATTCCAAAGCGGTCTCCCATGGCTGGTGTACTAGCTCGCCGTCCTGCAGCAGCAGGTGGTAGTCCGCGGCGCCATGGCAACCGAGGACCAGGCCGGCATACCGCTCGCCTTGCCGCAATGGGATGGGGGAAGCGGCCGATGGTGCGATTTCGACCCGACGCACGGCGCAGGCGCGGCCGGAGTAGGTCTTGCGGTAATTGTATTGGGTGCCGTTGTCGAAGTCGTGGCTCCATGCCATGCGCAGCAGGACGGCGTCCGCTTCCGATGACCAGTACCATTCCGCGGGAAAAGCGTGGCCCAGGTTGGCGTGCAGCAGGGCCAGTTCGCGACGCGTTGGCAGACAGGCACCGCGCTGTTCGGCCCAGTCAAGCGCGGCTTGCCAGGGCAAGGCGTCGGCCTCGCCGGGCAGCAGAAACAGCTGGTAGCCGGCGGCGCCATCCTCGCCCGGCACGATGCCCGCGTAGAGCGGGACGCCCTGCGCCTGTTCGGATGGTGCGACGGAGTCGCCATCCTGGACGATATTGCCGACATCGGTGAGTTGCGCTTTCAAGCGGTCGAATGATTGGGACATATATGAGGGAGAGTGGCGACGCCACTATTATGCCTGCACGTGTTGCCACGTGTACCAGTCTCCCTATCGCCCACGCAAAGTGGTCTTATTGACAACTGAAAATTTACTAATTATCTTATGACTCCGATGGCTTGATTCAGTAAAAAAACTACTTTTTGAGGCATCGTTACCCCCGCTGCTGCACAGCATCACCAATCAATCATCGTTCGACTCATAGGAGACATACCATGAAAAAAAGATTTGCATTGGGCGTACTAATGGCCGGCGTCATGCTGGGCGCTTTCGCTGCTGAAGAGCGCTTTTACCAAATCCATATTTCGCAGAATGCGGGGCCGTCATACTGCGGCGAAGTGTGGCCCGGCTCGCAATTTAACGGTGTCCGCCAAGGCAGCGGTCCGTACTACTACATCTCCTGCATCAAATACTAATCAGCAAGCAGGCCCGGCGCTGCCGGGCTGAATTCAGCTGGTGATGTTGCTTGAAATCCACATTACTTCAGAGAATTCTGACATGGCACAAGGCGCTGACTATACTGGCGCATACGCCCTCACCCCGCGTCTCCCTTTCCGCTGCGGCCCAATCCCTCGCCGACAAAAATGGTGCCGCACCACGCGCACCGCACTATTCATACGCGAGGGGCATATGGACCGGTTTGGCGTTCGCACCACCAGTTTCAAATTCCGCATGACCGGCATGGTTGCCTGTTTCGCTTTCGCCGCCTCCGCCGGCGTAGCGACGATTGCCTTGGGTTTCGCCGAATCCGGCATCAAGAATGTGCTGGGCGCGCAGGAAGTCTCGATGGTCGCCAGCGCCGCCGCCTATGTCGATCAGGATCTGGACGCCAAGCAGCAGCAGCTCAAGGCCGTCACCGAACGCCTGCCCTTGGGCGATGCGCCCACGCCCGCGCGGCTGCAGGCGCTGATCGAGGAACACGGCTCGCTGCGCGAGACCTTTTTCAACATCACCATATTCGATACGAGCGGCAAACTGGTCGCCAACCTGAATGACCGACGCGCGGTGGGCACAATCAATGTGGCGGCGCGCCCCTTTTTCCGCGACACCCTGCGCCTGCGTGAAGGCGTGATTTCCGCGCCCTTCCTCAGCCTGCTGTCGAACAAGCCGGTGGTGGTGATCACGGAACCGATCAGCGACCGCCACGGGCGTTTGCTGTACGTGATCGCGGGCGCCATCGATTTGCAGCGTCCCAGCTTCGCCGGCCAGATCGACGCCATGTATAACGGCACCTCGGCCCATCTGTTCATCATGAACAGCGAGGGCGTCGTGATCTATCACCCCGACCGCTCGCGCATTCTGAGCCGGGTGGATGCCGGCAGCAGAGCCTGGGGACCGGAACTGGGTCATGCGCTGAAAGCCAGCGGCGGCTGGTCGGAAGGCCCCAGCATCAACGGCCCCGCGCTGATCGCCAGCGAGAAGCTGCGCAAGACCGAGTGGATCATCGGCGCCGCCTATCCGGTGCAGGAAGCGTTCGCGCCGCTGCTGGCCAGCCGCCACAAGGCAATGGCGGCATCGGGTGTGGTCGCCATCCTGGCAGCGCTGCTGGGCTGGTGGCTGACCTGGCGCATGCTGCGCCCCCTGGGCCAGCTGCGCAGCCATGTCGCCCAGATCACGGCTGGCAATGCTAATATCGAAGTCTTCAACGTCAAGACCCGCGACGAATTCGGGCAGCTCAGCCGCGCTTTCTACAGACTGTCCATACAGCGCCGCGCTGCCGAAGACGATCTGCTGCGCATGGCCACCACCGACGCCTTGACCGGTGTGCATAACCGCCGCATGTTCGATGAAATCCTGCCGCAGGCGGTGGCGCGCGCGGGCCGCAACCGCAGCAATCTGGCGCTGGCCCTGCTGGACGTGGATTACTTCAAGTCCATCAACGACACCATGGGCCATGCCGCCGGCGATGCGGTGCTGGTCGAATTCGCGCGCCGCCTGCGCAGCAGCGTGCGCCTGACCGACACGGTGGCGCGTCTGGCGGGCGACGAGTTTGTCATCATCTTCGAGCAGGTGGACGATACGGGGACGGTGTCCCAGCTGGGCGGGAAAATCCTGGAAGCCATGCAGCCGCCCTTCCAGGTGGAAGGCAAGGCCCTGGTCGTCACGGCCAGCATCGGCATCGCCGTCAAAACGCGCGCCGCCGCCGCGCCGCTGGAAATCCTGCGTGCCGCCGACCAGGCTCTCTACGGCGTTAAAGCGGCCGGCCGCAATGGCTTCGCATTGAATACCGTAGGCCAGGAGAGAGTGGTCGCGATCGAACCGTCGCTGGAAGGACAAGCGGCATGATGCAGCTTGTGCAGCCCTGACTAGCGTGTGAAGAACGAGGCTTGCTGAAAGCGCAGGCCGGAAAGGATCTGTTCCACGCGTTCGGCGGACAGGGCGCCGATGTATGGGCCCAGGCGGGCCTTGTCCACGGCGGAGATTTGCGAGACCAGCACGATGCTGGGCTTTTCCAGTCCGCCCTCGCCTAGGTCGAGCAGCACATTGCCCGGCTCCTTGAGGCGTTTCAGGTTGCTGCTCAAGGCGCAGACCACCACGCTGGCGATACGCGAGCGGTTGAAGACATCGTCCTGCACCACGACATGCGGATGCGCGATGCCGGGAATCGCGCCGCCCGTTTCGTCGGAATCCAGCCAGTAGATGTCGCCACGGCGGATCTCGCGGACGGCGCTGGAACTCATTTGGATTTGAGCCGCTCCAGCAAGGCGCGCGGGTCGGTTTCGATCTGCATCAGGGCCGCGTGCTGGGGCCGCACGAAGCCCTGGCTGCGGGCGTGTTCGACAAAGTCCACCAGGCGGTCGTAGTAGCCGTGCATGTTCAGCAGGCCGACCGGCTTGCTGTGGATGCCGATCTGCGCCCAGGTCAGCATCTCGAACAGTTCTTCCAGCGTGCCCAGGCCGCCCGGCATGGCGATGAAGCCGTCCGACAGCTCGGCCATCATGGCTTTGCGCTCGTGCATATCCTTGACGATGAACTGGCGCGTCAGGCCGTTGTGGGCCACTTCGCGCTCCACCAGCTTGGTCGGGATCACGCCCGTCACCTCGCCGCCGAGGCGCAGCACTTCGTCGGCGATGACGCCCATCAGGCCCACATTGCCGCCGCCGTAGACCAGGGACATATTCTGCTCCACCAGCGCCGCCGCCAGGGCGCGCGCACCTTCCGCGTACAGCGGATCGGCGCCGGCATTGGCGCCGCAATACACACATACGGTCTTGATCACGTTATTTCAGTTTCTTCAGATATTCTTCGGAGAGCTTCTGGAACAGCACGCTCGTTTCGCCGCGCAGATAAGGGCCGATCTGCGACAGCACCTGATAACAGCCGCGCGCCAGGGCGTCGGCCATCGATTGCTGCTCGCTGTATTTGCGCGGATTGCGCACATATTCGTAGGACAGCCAATACGTCGCCACCACCACCATATTCGTGGCCATGGCTTCGATGGCGTTATCGCTCGCTTCCAGCGAATTTTCGCTGCGCAGGTCGAAGCACAGCTGCTTGGCGACCTTGATCTTGTGCGCCAGGATCTGCTTGAAGTGCAGTTCCAGCTTGCGGTTGCGCGACAGCAGATCGTTCAGGTCGCGGTAGAAGAAGCGATAGCGCCAGATCAGCTCAAACATCAGGTGCAGATAGAGCCACACGTCTTCGATATTCGAGCGCCGTCCATCCGGCACTTGCAGGATGCGTTCGATCTCCGCTTCAAACTGCACGAAAATCGAATTGACGATATCGTCCTTGTTGCGGAAATGGTAGTAGAGATTGCCGGGAGAGATATTCATCTCTTCGGCGATGACTGTGGTTGTTATATTCGGTTCGCCAAACTCATTGAACAGTCGCAGGGATAATTCCAGAATCCGTTCCCGAGTGCGGCGTGGCGCTTTTTGTAGCATAGCAGGCGTTCTCTATTATTTCTCCTGCAAGCATAACACCGATAGGGCCTATTCCAGAAGTTCCCTTCCTTTCAAGCAGGCTTTTTACGGGACTTTGAAGTCTTGATAATGGGCTTTTCCGCTTTTTTAGCGGCAGGCTTTTTGACCGCGCCGGCGGTTTTGGCGGCTTTGACGGCAGATTCTGCCGTCGGCGCAGCCTTTGTCCGGCTTTTCTTCGGCGCCGGCGCACCAGCCTTCAAGGCTTCGACCTGGCTGCTTAATTCTTCGACGCGCGCGATCAGGGCGTCGATATCCTTGCGCATCGGGACGCCGATGGAGATCAGGGCGCGCGTGACGCGCTCTTCGAAGATCTGTTCCAGCCGGTCCCAGGAGCCGTCCGCATGCCGGCCCACGCCATCGGAGACGCTGCTCATGGTCTCGCGCACCTCGGCGGCCGGCGCGCTGGCCAGCTCGCGGTTGCGCTTCTGCAGCTCGGCGAAAGCGCCAAGCCCGGCCTGCCAGACCTGCTGCGCCGAGCGGCGCACGGCCTTGGCCATCTGCTCGTCGCTCATCACCGCCACCTTCGCCTTCTTTACCATTTGCCGCCCCCGCTCTGTCTTGTGTCGAAGCCCATTTTAGTAAGCAAAACTAGAACGGGGCTTCTAATGCAAGCCACTATGAGCGCCATTCATGCGCCCATGAGATAGGGTCATTCAGGCCGCAACTTGCTGGCTGCTGCCGTGCAGCTGGCCGTGCAGGCGGAAGCCTTCGCGGATGTTCTCGCGCAGCACCGCGCCCTTCCACGGTTTGGTGTAGAAGCGGTCGATGGCGCCGTGGTTGATGGCGGCCATGATCGGCGTCAGGTCGGCATAGGCCGAGAGCATGATGCGGAAGGTGTCCGGCGCCAGGTTCTTGACGCGCTCCATGAATTCGGTGCCGCTCATCAAAGGCATGCACTGGTCGCACAGGATCACCTGCACGCGGTGGCGCGCCAGGATGTCGAAGCCTTCGGCCGCGGTCTGCGCCGTCAGGATGCGGTAGCCGTCCTGCGACAGGAAGTCGCTCAGCACATCGAGCATGAAGGCATCGTCGTCCACGATCAGCAAGGTTTGCTGCTCGACGATGCTTTCGTCCACCGGCGCCTGCAGGTATTTGCCTTCGGCGATCATCAGTTCGAACTCCTCCTCCGGCACCGGGCGGCTGAAATAATAGCCCTGCATCTCGTCGCAGTCGTGGCGGCGCAGATAGGACAGCTGGGCGTCCTTTTCCACCCCTTCCGCGATCACTTTCAGCTTCATGCTGTGCGCCATATTGATAATGGCGAGCACGATGGCGGCATCGTCGGGATTGCTGGTCACTTCGCGCACGAAGGCGATATCGATTTTCAGCTTGTCGATGGGGAAGCGCTTCAGATAGGCCAGCGAGGAATAGCCGGTGCCGAAATCGTCGATGGAAATCTTGATGCCGAGCGCCTTCAGGTTCTGCAGCACGGTGATGGTTTCCTCGGCATTCGACATCAGCGAGCTTTCCGTCAATTCCAGCTCCAGCAGCTCGGGCGCGATATCGTGCTCCTTGATGGCGCGCATCACCTCCTCTTCCAGACCGCCGACGAAGAACTGGATGCCGGACACGTTGACCGACAGCTGCACCTGGCCGGTGCGCGCCTTGCTCCATTTCGAAATCTTGCGGCAAGCCTCGTGGATCACCCAGGTGCCGACGCGCACGATCAGGCCCGTCTCTTCCAGCAGCGGGATGAACAGGGCCGGCGAGACCATGCCGTGGCCGGGCCGCTTCCAGCGGATCAGCGCCTCGGCGCCGCTGATGCGGCCGGTGGCGATATGCACCTTGGGCTGGAAGTAGAGCGTGAATTCCTCGTTCTCGATGGCCCGGCGCAGCGCGTTCTCCATGTCGAGACGGGCCAGCGACTGCGCGTTCATCTCGGCCGTGAAGAAGCGGAAAGCGTCGCGCCCGGCCTCCTTGGCGCGGTACATGGCCGTGTCGGCATACTGGATCAGGGTGTCGGGATCGGTGCCGTCGTCGGGATAGACCGAGATGCCGATGCTGGCCGTGACCGTGACCTCATGGCCTTTCAAATCGAAAGGCTGGCGCATCGCTTCGCGGATCTTGTCGACCACGGCGATGGCGTTCTGCGCGCCTTCGGGCAGCATCAGGATGGCGGCGAATTCGTCGCCGCCGAAACGGCCGATGGTGTCGCGCACGCGCAGGCAATCGACCAGGCGGCTGGAGAACTGGCGCAGCAACTCGTCGCCGATGGTGTGGCCGAGCGTATCGTTGATGTTCTTGAAGCGGTCCATATCCAGGAAGAGCACGGCCAGCGCCCAGCGGTGTTCCCCGGCCTGCTTCAGCGAGTGGCTCAGCGAGTCGTAGAACTGGCTGCGGTTGGGCAGGCCGGTCAGCGTGTCGAAATGGGCCAGCTTGAGCAGGCGCTGCTCGGCTTCCTTGCGCTCGGTGATGTCGCGCGCCACCGCCACCAGAATCCAGTTCTGCCCCGACCGCAGGGTGCGGCGCTGCACTTCCACCGACAGCGGCGAGCCATCCTTGCGCTGCAGCAGCAGCTCGGCCATGGCGCCGCTCTGGTCGCCCGAGAGCAGCTTGTCGTACAAGTCTTCCAGCTGGGCCAGCGCCCCGCCCTGGCGCCGCTCCGGCCCCACGCGCAGGAAGTCTTCGCGCTCGTAACCCAGCATGCGGCAAGCCGTCACATTGACGTCGACGAAGCACTGGTTGGCGCGGTCGACCAGGAAGATGGCGTCGGCCGTGGCATCCATCGCCAGGCGGAAGCGGCGCAAGTCTTCGTCGAGGCGGATGCGCGCATTCATGTCGAGCTGGAGCTGGGCGTGGTGGCGCTTGATTTCCTCGTACAGCAGCAGGTTTTCGTAGGCGCCCGCGATCTGGGCCGACACCGTCACCGCCACGCGCTCGTCGACTTCGCTGAATTCGGCGGCGCCCAGCTTGTCGACCAGGTAGAGCCAGCCGTGGATGCGCTCGTGCGAGATGATCGGCACGCCGAGGAAGGAATGCACCGGCAAATGGCTGCCCGGCAAGCCCAGCGCGGACGGATCGCCGCCGGCGCCGCTGCTGCGCACCGGCTGCCGCGTTTCCAGCAAGGTGCCGAGGATGCCGGCGCGCGGCGACTGCACCAGCAGCTCGCCCGGCTGGTTGGCGCCGCAGCAGGCGTAGTAACTGAGTTCGCCCGCCCCCGGCGCCAGCACGCCGATGCAGGCGTATTTCGAGACGCAGATATTCTGCGCCACGCGGCAGCCGATCTCGATCAGCGCCTGCGGGTCGCGTTCGGCGCCCAGGTCGATGCCCAGCTCGATCAGCGCCGTCAGGCGCAGGCTGACCGCCTGCAGGCTGGACAGCGAGCGCGACAGCCGGTCCGTCATAGTGTTCAGATGTTCCGGCTCGCCGTCCTGCGGTTCGCCGCCGTGGTTGGCCAGCTGGGTGATCTGCAGGCTGCTCGATTCCAGCTCGCCCAGGTATTCGGCCATCGTATCGTCGATGCCCACCAGCCGCCCTTCGCTGGGCGGTTCAGGCACGAAGGCCGGCACCGTTTCCTCGCTGTGCACCGTGCCCAGGGCTTCGTGCACGGTGCGCAGAATCACGTCCGGGTCGGACGGCTTGGGCAGCACCCAGCGCACGCCGCACGCCTCGGCCACGGCCATCGCCTCGCGCTCGCGGTAGGTGGCGGTGTAGAAGATCACCGGCACGTCGGCCGTCTCCGGATGGCTGTGCATGCGGGTGACGAATTCGTAGCCATCCATATTCGGCATCAGGATGTCGGAAATCACCAGGTCGGGGCGCTCGTTCTGCACCATCTTCAAGCCCTCGGCGCCATTCGCCGCTTCCAGCAGGCGGTGGCCGCTGTAGCCAAGCAGGGTCAGCAGAAATTCGCGGTTCAGCACATGGTCGTCGACGATCAGGATGGTCGCCGTCTCATGCGACGCCGGGGGCTGGCCCGCCCCCGGCAAAAAAGACTCGATCTGGCTGACGAAGGTGTCCGGTTCGATGGGCTTGCCGATATAGCCGTCGAAGCCGGCCGCCAACAGGCGCTCGCGGTCGCCCACCATGGCCAGGGCCGTCACGGCCAGGGCGGGAATGGTGCTCAGCGCGGGATCGAGCTTCAACTCGGCCACCACGCCATAGCCATCGAGCTTGGGCAGGTGCACGTCGCAGATGATGAGGTCGGGCCGCTCGCGGCGGGCCGCCGCCACCCCCTCCTCGCCGTCATGGGCCATCAGGGGCGTGTAGCCGAAGGCCCGCAACAGATAGACCATCAACTCCATATTGGTGGGATTGTCTTCGATGATGAGGATGCGCGCCGACATTTGCACTCCTGATTAATGGCCCCGCGCCACGGGACGCCGAGCCGGCATTAATTTGTCTCCAGTATCGCTTATTCCAGCGGGAGGGAGAGCGCGAAAGTGCTGCCTGCGCCGGGTCGGCTATCGCAAGTGATGTTTCCTTTCAACAGTTCCGCCAGTTTCTGACTTAAATGCAGGCCCAGGCCGGTGCCTTCGAACTGGCGCGTCGAACCCTGGTCGATCTGGGTGAAGGCTTGGAACAGTTGCGCATGGTCTTCGGGCGCGATGCCGACGCCGGTGTCGCGCACGCTGATGACGGCGCAGCGCGCGCCGTCCTGCTGGCACACTTCGAGCGTAACACTGACTTCGCCGCTTTCGGTGAACTTGAGCGCATTGTTCAGCAGATTCATCAAAATCTGCTGCAGGGCGCGCCGGTCGCTGCGCACGCTGAGCGGGGCCGGCGGCACGCGCAGGCTCAGGCCCAAGCTGCGCTGGCGCGCCTGCGGCCGGAACAGCAACACCAGCTCGTCGAGCAGGGCGCGGCAATCGATCGGCTCCAGGTTCAACTCCACCTTGCCCGATGCAATCTTGGTCAGGTCGAGCAAGTCGTTGATCAGCGACAGCAGGTGGCGCGCGCTGGACTGGATGGTGCGCAGCTGGCGGTCCTGCTCGCTGTTGATGGGGCCGGGCAGCTTCATCAGCATCGTGCCGGTGAAGCCGATGATGGAATTGAGCGGGGTGCGCAGCTCGTGCGACATGGCGGCCAGGAAGCGGTCCTTGGCCTGATGTGCCTGGGCCAGTTCGGCATTCTTGTCCTGCAGCGCCTGCTCGAAACGGCGCCGCTCGCTGATGTCGCGGATGGCACTCATCACCAGCAGGCCGCCGCCGGTCTGCACCGGGTTCAGGCTGATCTCGACCGGAAACTCGACGCCATCCTTGCGCAAGCCATACAACTCGCGGCCGGCGCCCATGGGGCGCAGCTGGGGTTGATGCTGATAGCCGCTGCGGTGGCCCGCATGGGCGGCGCGGAATCGCGCCGGCAGCAGCTGCTCGAGCTGCATGCCGGGCAGCTCGCCCGCGGTATAGCCGAACAGCGTGCCGGCCTGGCTGTTGGCCATCACGATATGGCCCTCGCCATCGGCCAGCACGATGGCGTCGGGCACGAATTCCAAGAGTCCGCCAAAGCGGGCTGTCGCATCCGCCATTTCATCACGAATCAGCATGCCGAAATCTGTCGCCATCGTAAGCATTCCGGAAAGGGGACTGTTCCCACCATACATCATTCGCATGCGGGAAATCTCTCAGAAACTCACCAGCCGGGCCGGCGGGGTGCGCGCGGCACCGCAGCGAGCCTAGCGCAGCGCCGCCGTGCTGTCGGGCGCGCCACACTGGCCGGCGGCCGTGCCGGAGGCGGCCAGGATTTCAGCCAGCACGCGGCACTGCACTTGCGGATGGCGGCCCAGCGCCACATGGCCGATGCCGCCGAACTCGATATTGCGCGCGCCCGGCAAGCGGCTCGAATCCTGCGGCGCGATGATATTGTCGTGATGCGACCAGATCGAGGTAAACAGCGCGCGCCGCGCCGCATCCTCGCTGGCGGCCAGGCGCGCCAGCCATTCGCTATCGCGCCGCATCTGGCGCGCATTGCTGCCCACGCCCAGCGTCGCCAGCGCGGTGCCGTGGTGCGGCGTGCCCAGCGTGACCACGCGCGCCACACGCGCCGCGCCGTGCCGGCGCAGCCAGGCGCGCGTCACCAGGCCGCCCATGCTGTGCGCCACCACCACCAGGCGCGGCGCGCCGCTGGCCTGCAGCAGGCGCTGCGCGGCCGCCTCCAGCAACGGCACGAAGTCGTCGATATCGGCCGCCACCGGTTCCAGGTCCAGCGCCAGATGGCTGACGCGCTCGCGCCGCAGCACGTCGGCCAATTGGGTCCAGTAGCCGCCGTTGCAAGCATAACCATGCACGAGCAGCACCGGCAAGGAACAAGGCTGGCTGGCAATATGCATCTGCGGCCGGTGGCGCAGCATGGTCCAGGACGAGGCCAGCATGGTGGCGCCGTATTCCTCGAAGAACAGGTGTGCGCGGCCGATCCAGTCCAGCCGGTGCTGGGCCGGCAAGGGGCTGCGCGCGCGGTGGCTCAGGCGGAAATTGCTGGCCGTGATGGCCAGGCGCACCAGCAGCACGCCCAGCAAGGCCGCCAGCAGGGCCACGTCGAGCGCGAACAACTGGGCGGCCAGATACCAGAACAGCAGCAGCGCCAGCAGCTGCAAGCCCATGATCGCGGTCAGGATGCGGCGGACCATGGCTTACCCCAGCGCGCGGTCCGCGCCCGCCGCCGGCGCCAGGGGGGCGCCCGCGGCCACGGCGGCCGGCTGGGCTTCCGGCCGCGGCGCCGGGCGGCCGGTCAGCTGCTGCGCCAGGCCGCTGGCCAGACGCGCCGCGATGCCATAGATGGTCAGTTGCGGATTGGCGCCGATCGAGGTCGGGAACAGCGAACCGTCATGCACCGACACATTGTCCAGGCCACGGTAGCGGCCCTGGGGATCGACCACGCCATGGCGCTCGTCGCCGGCCATGGTGCAGCCGCCCATGACGTGGGCCGACACCACCCGCGTCAGCAGGCTTTGCATCGGCAAGCCGGCAATGCCCTGCTTGGCTTCGGCCCAACTGCCATAGGCGGACGCCAGCTCGTGCACCGGCGTCACCGTCAGCGCGCCGGCCGCGAACTGGATTTCGGCCATGCTCAGCAGCGCGCGGCGCGCGCCCTGCCACAGGTAGTCGCTGATCGGATAGTCGAGCACTGGCGAGCCATCGCTGCGCAGCTCGACCGCGCCGCCCGGCGACTCGGCGTGGAAGCCGTCGCGCAGCAGCGCCAGCAAGGCGTGCAGATGGGGGAAGCTGGTCATGGCTTCGGCATGCATCGCGCCGAAGCCGGCCATGGTGGTGGCCATCAGCAGCGGGTGGATGGGCGGCGCTTCCAGCTTGTACCCCACGGCGCCGTCGATCGGCTGGGTTTCCAGGAAGTGGTCGGAATACACCGATTGCGGCGCGCCCGCATAGCCGTCCACGCGCTGGGCGAAGCGGCCGGCCGACACCAGGGTGGGATGGAGGAAGGTGCGCCGGCCCAGCAGGCGGCCCGGATCGGGCGCCTTCGAGCGCAGCAGCAGGGCCGGCGAATTGATGGCGCCGCCGGCCACCACGAAATGGCGCGCGCGCAGCGTCAGGCGGCGGCCCGTGGGCGCGATGCCGTCGGCCGCCAGCGCGCTGCATTCGAGCCGCTCGGCATGCTCGCCTTGCAGCACGAACCGTTCGGCGCGCACGCGCGTCAGCAAGGTGGCGCCGTGTTCCAGCGCGGCGGGAATGGTGGTCACCAGCATCGACTGCTTGGCGTTGGTGGGACAACCCATGCCGCAATAACCCAGGTTCCAGCAGCCGTTCACATTGCGCCGGATGACCCCGGTGGGAATGCCCAGGTGCATGGCGCCGCGCCGCAGCAGGTCGTTGTTCTCGTTGGGCGGCACCGACCAGGGACTGATATGCAGGCGCGCCTCCATCATGGCGAACCAGGGCGCCATCTCGGCCGCGCCATAGCCGGACAGGCCGAATTCGCGCTGCCAGAAGGCCAGCGTGGAGGGCGGCGTGCGGAAGCTGGTGGTCCAGTTGATGACGGTGGTGCCGCCCACGGTGCGGCCTTGCAGGATGTTGATGGCCTTGTCGCGCGTCTTGCGCGCCGCCGATTCCTGGTACAGCGCGGGATAGGCGTCGGCCTCGCGCATCTTGAAGTCGCGCGAGGATTTCAGCGCGCCCTCTTCCACGATCAGCACCTTGAGGCCGGCCAGGGCCAGGATTTCGGCCGTGACGCCGCCGCCGGCGCCGCTACCCACCACCACCACATCGGCCGTATAAGTCTGGTCCTGCTCCAGGCGGGACGCGTCGACCACGCGCCAGCCGGCGGCCAGGCCGGCCTGGATCGGGTCGGGAATCGGCGAGCCGGACGCCGAGGCGGAGGCCGAGGCCGTTTGCACAGGGATGGTCTTCATCAGCTCAGCTCCTTCAGCGGGCCGGGATAGCCGATCGCGCTCCAGGTGGCGGGATCGGCATACCAGCCGGCCAGCACCAGGTCGTGCAGCGCCTGATAACCCGACTGCAGCAGGCCGAGACGGTGCTTGCGCCAGCTGTCGAGGAAGGCGGCCACCTGGTCGGGCCGCGCCTGCTCCCAGGGCGGCACGCCGGCCAGCAGACGGCGCGTGGGCGCCAGGGTCAGCAGGCCGAACAAGTCTTGCACTTCGCGCTGGGTGGGTAGCGGCAAGCCCAGGATGGCGTGGCGCACGCGCTCCACGGTGGCGGCGACGGCGGCGGCGCGCGCCAGCGGCTCGGCCGGCAGCATGGGACCGGCCAGCGCCGGCACCAGGGCCGTCAACATGGCTTGCCCGGCCGGGCTGAGACGAAATCCTGTGGCGGAAGCCGGCGCCGTGTGCCAGCGGTACGCCGCGCCGCCGGCCGCCAGCACGGCGGCGCCGGCCAGGCCGACCTTGAAAAATGCCCTGCGTGAAGTCTGCATATCTCCCTATCCTTATAGATTTTTTGTCTAGTGTAACCAGAGGACAAGGGAGAAATTAGAGGGCGGCGTCTATTTTTTGGGCATGCCGTCCTGCATGCGGCGGGCGATGCCGCGCAGGATGTTGACCTCTTCCTTTTCCAGGCCGGCGCGCGCAAACAGGCGCTTCAGGCGCGGCATCAGCTTGCGCGGGTTGCCGGCGTCGAGGAAGCCGATCTGCACCAGCCCCTGCTCCAGATGCTCGTACATGCCCTCGATCTGGGCCAGGCTGGCCGCTTCGCCGTGGAAGCCCACCTCGCTGGCGGCACGCTGGCCTTCCAGCGCCGCCATGCGGCATTCGTAGACCAGCACCTGGGCCGCCTGCGCCAGGTTGAGCGAGGAGTAGTCGGGATTGGCCGGGATATTGATCAGCACATTGCACTGCTCGACCACCTCGTTGGGCAGGCCGAAGCGCTCATTGCCGAAGATCAGGGCCGCCTGCAGCTCGGGCGCGGCCGCGAGCTGGCCGCCCAGCTCGCGCGGCGTCAGCACCGGCGGCGAGAATTCGCGCAGCCGGGCCGAAACGGCGGCCGCGAAATTCACGCCGTCCAGCGCCTCGGCCATGCTGCCGACGATGCGCGCCGCCGCCAGGATGTCCTGGGCGCCGCTGGCGAAGGCCACCGCCTCCTCGTGTTCCAGGGCGCCGTCGAAACGCGGATTGACCAGCACCAGCTGGTCAAAACCCATGGTTTTCATCGCTCTTGCAACAGCGCCAATATTGCCAGGACGGCTAGTTTCCACCAGCACCACGCGCAGGCGCTGAAAAAGAGTGGCTGTGATTTCGGGCTGCTTCATTTAAAATAGCGGAATTCGGTGCTGTGGATGGGGCCGCATTCTACCCTCTCCCGGCGCCACGCTCTTTAATTCATTCTTGTTTACACTGCCGCTGCCTGCAAGCCCGACGTGCTTGCTGCGGGCGGCAGCGTCTATTTTACGGAAGCTACCATGCACCCAATGCTCAATACGGCCGTGAAAGCCGCACGCCGCGGCGCCGCCGTCATCAACCGCGCCTCTTTCGATCTGGACCGCGTTATCGTCAACGAAAAAGACCATAACGACTTCGTCACCGACGTCGACCAGGCCGCCGAACAGGCCATCATCGAGGTGCTGAGCAAGGCTTACCCCGACCACTCCTTCATCTGCGAAGAGTCGGGCGCTTCCGCCAATGTGAACGACGAGACTGAATTCGTGTGGATCATCGATCCGCTGGACGGCACCACCAACTTCATCCACGGCTTCCCGCAGTATGCGATCTCGATCGCGCTGCAGCAGCGCGGCGTCGTCACCCAGGCCCTGGTCTACGACCCGGTGCGCAACGACCTGTTCACCGCCACCAAGGGCGCCGGCGCCTACCTCAACGAAAAGCGCATCCGCGTCAACAAGCTCGACCGCGTGGCCAACGCCCTGCTGGGCACTGGCTACAAGGTCGGCAGCCCGGCCGCCCTGCACGAATACCTGAAGATGTACGGCATCATGGCCGAACGCAGCCATGGCGTGCGCCGCGCCGGCTCGGCCGCCCTGGACCTGGCTTACGTCGCCTGCGGCCGCCTCGACGGCTTCTATGAAAAAGGCTTGAAGCCGTGGGATATCGCCGCCGGCGCGCTGCTGGTGACGGAAGCGGGCGGCATCGCCGCCGAATTCAACGGCGAAACCAAGTATATGGAAAGCGGCAATATCGTCGCCGCCAGCCCGAAAGTCTTCGGGCAAATGCTCGGTCTGTTGGCCGAATTTGCATAAAAGAAACAACCCTGTAGAAATTGTTACAAAATAAAGGGGGCGAAAGCCCCCTTTTCCGTTTCCGTAGCGAAACACATTCCTGCGAACACTGTTATACTTCACCCTTGCGGACCGGCAACCTGCCCGGCCCGCACCTTGCTAATCACCAGCCAGTGCATGGCGCGGCCATGTGCGCCGTGGGCCACATGCCCAGGCTACTCTGTAAAGATTTATATGCCATTTTCCCAACTCGGCTTGTCTGAAGCCATTGTCCGTGCCGTGCTTGAAACCGGTTACACGACGCCTACCCCGATCCAAGCCCAGGCCATTCCTGCCGTGCTGAACGGCGGCGATCTGCTGGCGGGCGCCCAGACCGGCACCGGCAAGACGGCCGGCTTCACGCTGCCGATCCTGCACCGCCTGTCCACGGACGCCAACGGCATCAAGCTGGCCAACGCCACCTCGCCGCGCGCCATCCGCGCCCTGATCCTGACCCCGACCCGCGAACTGGCGGCCCAGGTCGAGGAAAGCGTGCGCACCTATGGCAAGTACACCAAGCTCAATTCGGCTGTGATCTTCGGCGGCGTCAGCATCAACCCGCAGATCAAGCAGCTGCGCCACGGCGTCGATATCCTGGTCGCCACGCCGGGCCGCCTGCTCGACCATATGGCCCAGGGCACGATCAAGCTGGACCAGATCGAAATCCTGATCCTCGACGAAGCCGACCGCATGCTCGACATGGGCTTCATCCGCGACATCCGCAAAGTGCTGGCCGCCCTGCCGCCGAAACGCCAGAACCTGCTGTTCTCGGCCACCTTCTCCGACGAGATCAAGGCCCTGGCCGACGGCCTGCTGGACAAGCCGGCCACCATCGAGGTGGCGCGCCGCAACTCGACCTCCGAGATCATCGCGCAGAAAATCCACCCGGTCGACCGCGACAAGAAGCACCCCATGCTGTCGCACCTGATCCGCTCGCAGAACTGGAACCAGGTGCTGGTGTTCACGCGCACCAAGCACGGCGCCAACAAGCTGGTCGAACAACTGGGCGGCGACGGCATCGGCGCCATGGCCATCCACGGCAACAAGAGCCAGTCGGCGCGCACCCGCGCCCTGAGCGAATTCAAGGACGGCACCCTGCGCGTGCTGGTCGCCACCGACATCGCCGCGCGCGGCATCGACATCGACCAGCTGCCGCACGTGGTCAACTACGACCTGCCGAACGTGCCGGAAGACTATGTGCACCGCATCGGCCGCACCGGCCGCGCCGGCGCCACGGGCGAAGCCGTGTCCCTGGTCTGCGTCGACGAGCACGATATGCTGAAAGACATCGAAAAGCTCATCAAGCAGACCCTGCCGCGTGAAGTCATCGCCGGCTTCGAACCGGACCCGAATGCGAAAGCCCAGCCGATCCAGCTGCGCAGCGGCGCCGGCCACCACCGCAACCCGCGTCCCGGTGGCGGCGCTGGCGGCGGCGGCCGCGGCAAACCCGGCGCCGGCAGCGGCCAGGGCAAACCGCGCAGCGCCGCCGGCGGCAGCGGTGGCGGCAATGGCGGCGCCCGCAGCCCGGGCGGTACCGGCAGTGGCGGCGGCCAGCGTCCCGCCGCCAACCGCAACGCCCCGCGTCCCGGCGGCAGCGGCGCCCAGCACCGCAGCGGCGGCCGCGGCCGCTAAGCGCCCGCCCTTTGATCTAACGCAAACAATGTCCACCCTGGTGTCAGGCACTGGAGTCGGACATTCTTTGATCTAAATCAGCAAATGTCCCACCCTGGTGCCTGGCACCACGGTGGGACATTTTTTGATCTGGCGCAAACGGCGGGGTTTGCGGGTAGGATGGGGCTTTGCGTGTGAGCGGGGTTGTCTATGCCGAAACTGGCGGCGAATTTGTCGATGCTGTTTACGGAGCTGCCGTTTTTGGAGCGCTTTGCCGCCGCGCAGGCGGCGGGCTTTACGGCAGTGGAATTTCTGTTTCCGTATGCCTTTGAGGCGGAGGAGATCGCGCTGCGCTTGCGGCGCCATCAGCTGCAACTGGTCTTGCATAATCTGCCGCCCGGCGACTGGGCGGCCGGCGAACGCGGCCTGGCTTGCGATCCGCGCCGCCAGGAAGAGTTCCGCGCCGGCGTGGCTTTGGGCCTGGAATACGCGATGGCGCTGGGCGTGCCGCGCCTGCATTGCATGGCGGGCATCCTGCCGCCGAGCCTGGCGCCGGAGCGGGCGCAGGAAACCTTGCTCGACAATCTGCAGTATGCGGCCGACCAGTGCGCGCCGCATGGGATTACGCTGCTGATCGAGCCGATCAATACCTACGATATTCCCGGCTATTTTCTGCGCCACAGCGCGCAGGCGCTGGCGATCCTGGCCGCCGCCGGGCGTCCCAACCTGAAACTGCAATACGATATTTACCATATGCAGCGCATGGAGGGCGAGCTGGCCAATACCATCCGCGCCTGCCTGCCGCAGATCGGCCATATGCAGCTGGCCGATACGCCGGGCCGCCATGAGCCGGGCAGCGGCGAAATCAATTACGCCTACCTGCTGCGCCTGCTCGACGAGCTGGGCTACGAGGGCTGGATCGGCTGCGAATACCATCCGCAGCACGGCACGGCGGCGGGACTGGGCTGGCGCGAGCGGCTGCTGCCGTCCTGATCCCGCTCCGGCTTTGCGGCGGCGCAAAGCAGCGCCCGGCACGCGGCGCAAGATGGGCTTTCCACTCTCTTCCGCGGAGGATGACCATGAAAGCCCGCTCCCTTCTTGTACTCCTGTGCTGTCTGCTGCTGGCCGGTTGCGCCAGCCAGCGGCGCATGGCCGAGGTGCGCAATTTTGCCGCCGAGTCCGCCAAGCTGAGCGCCTACGCCGACCTCAGCCAGCGCTTCCGCGACACCTACCAGCGCGAACTGCCTTACCTCCCCCCTGCCGCCGAGCAGCGCGAACGCGACACCGACCGCCAGCGCCAGCAGATGTATCCGGATCTGCTGGCCATCGAGCGCACTGTGGTGCTGTATCTGCGCACCCTGGGCCAGTTGGCGGGCGCCGAGCAGTTCAGCGCTGCGCAGCCGCTGCAGCAGTTGTCCGGCCAGATCCAGGCCTGGCCGGACAGCGGACTGAACCCGCAGCATGTGCAAGCGTATGCGCGGCTGGCCACGGCCATCGCGCGCTTTGCCGGCGGCCAGCGCCAGCAGCAGGCGGTATGGGAAATGCTGCGCGACGGCTATCAGCCCTTGCAGGACAGCCTGGCGGCGATGGCGGCCGTGCTGCGCCTGTATGGCAAGCACCATGAGAATGAGCAGCGCATGGTGCTGGGCATGCTGGAAATGGAAATCCCCTTCGCCGCCGCGCCGCAAGAGCGCCTGCTGGCGGCCCTGGCCAAGGCGCACCAGCAGGAAAAAGCCCGCGAATACCGCCTGGTCGGCCTGCGCCAGACGCAGGCGGCGCAGCAGATCGAGGCGCTGCGCCAGCAGCACACCGCGCTGTACCAGCAATTGGGCGCGGCCGCCGCGCCGCCGCCGGCCGCCGCCGCCCTGCCCCTTTCCGCCCTCAGCCGCTAAATGGAGTCCGCCATGCCTACCGTCCATCCCGCCACCGCCGCCGGCCTCGAAGCCCTGGCCGACCAGCTCTCCGCCTGCGCCGACGCGCTGCACAGCCGCCTGATGTCCGCCCTGCGCCAACCCCTGCCGCAAGACGCCGACGGCAGCCCCACCCCGCCGCCGGCCGGCACCCTGCCCATCGGCGGCAAGGAAGCGCCGCCGCTGTCCCAGGGCATCACGCGCGGCGCCGCCCAATTGATGTTCGACACCGAGGTGGCGCTGCGCCAGCGCGCCAACAGCCTGTATGTGGAGGCGGCGCAGCTGAGCGTGAGCGGCCTGGCCCTGCCCCAGCAGGATTTGCTCGACCTGGTGGCGCAGGCGCGCGCGCGCATTGCCCGCATCGAACAGTTGAAGGAACTGGCCGCCACCGCCGCCAGCCTGGTGGCAATGGCGGCGGCCATCGTGGCGGCCCGTCCCCAGGATCTGCCGGCCGCTTTTCGCGAACTCAAAAGCCATCTGGCCCGGCTGCCGGCCGCGGATGCCAAAGCCGGCGCCTGAAATGACAAAATACTATTAAAATACCAATCCCCGAACAACTTTGTGGAGATTGCCATGCAATTCACTCCCTATCTGACCTATGGCGGCATGTGCCGCCAAGCTTTCGAGTATTACAAAGAGCATCTGGGCGCCGGCAAGCTGGAAATCATGACTTTCCGCGACAGCCCGATGGCCGAACAAACGCCCGAACACTGGCGCGACAAGGTGATGCACGCCTCGCTGGAGCTGGGCGACGGCACCCTGATGGCGTCCGACTGCGCGCCCGACCAGGTGTATGAGGGCATGCGCGGCAGCTCGGTGGTGCTGAGCGCCAAAACCGACGCCGAAGCGCAGAAATTCTATGACGCCCTGGCCCTGGGCGGTTCGGTGCAGATGCCGCTCGGCCCCACCTTCTGGGCCTCCAGCTTCGGCATGGTCTCGGACCAGTTCGGCGCGAACTGGATGGTGATGTGCGAACTGCCGCGCTGACCTGACACAGCACCGGTCCTGATCCGCCTGCGCATCGGCCAGCAAATTTCGTCCGCCTGCACTACCATAGACACTGGTTGACGGGAGGCCTCGATGAATGGATTGCAGCCGGATCAGCTTGCCACATTGCAAGCCACGCTGGAGCAGCGCAAGACTGCGCTGCTGGGCCAGCTCGCGGGTTCGGACAATGTGCTGACCCGCCCGCAGGCGGTGGAGGAAATCGAAGCGTCGCCGGCCGACAATGCCAGCAACCACACCTTGAACCAGCTGCTGCTCGAAGCCGACGAATTGAAACTGGCCCAATTGCGCATCGTGCGCCACGCGCTGGCCAAGTTTGCCGACGGCAGTTATGGCCTGTGCGAGAACTGCGGCGGCGAGATCGGCGTGTCGCGCCTGACGGCGCGGCCGGAAGCGGCGTACTGCATCGCCTGCCAGACGCGCAGCGAACGCGCCCAGCGCTGAAACCGGGCCGGCTCAGCTCATATGCTGGCCGCCATTGATGGCGATGTTGGCGCCCGTGATGAAGGCCGCCTCCTCCGACACCAGATAGGCGATCAAGCCCGCCACCTCTTCCGGCTCGCCGATGCGGCCCACGGGAATTTGCGGCAGGATGCGGCTCTCCAGCACATCGGGCGGAATCGCCTCCACCATGCGCGTGCGCAGATAGCCGGGCGAGACCGTGTTGACGGTGATGCCGTGGCGCGCCACTTCCAGCGCCAGCGCCTTGCTGAAGCCGTGCATGCCGGCCTTGGCCGCCGCGTAATTGACCTGGCCGAAAGCGCCCTTCTGCCCCACCACCGAGGAAATATTCACGATGCGGCCCCAGCGCCGCTGCTGCATGCCCTCGATCACCTGCTTGCTCATGTTATACACGCTGTCGAGATTGGTGTGCAGCACTTCGCGCCACAGCTCCGGCCCCATCTTGCGCAAGGTCTGGTCGCGCGTGATGCCGGCATTGTTCACCAGCACGTCGATCCGTCCATGCTCGGCCAGCAGCCGCGCCACCACCTGTTCGCACTCGGCAAAATCGCCCACATCGAGCCGGCAGGCGGCAAAGTCGAAGCCGTCGCCGCGCTGCGCCGCCAGCCAGGCGTCGGCGCCGGCATTGGCGTGGGAATACGTGGTGATGACTTGCAGGCCGTCGCGCGCCAGGCGGCGGCAGATCACGCCGCCCAGACCGCCCATGCCGCCCGTGACCAGGGCCACGCGTTGCTCGTTCATGATGTCTCCCTTGTGTTGGATCAAACAAGTCTAGGGGCTGGGGGCCATCGACGTTTGATCTGCGTCAATACTGCGCGGGAACGCTGCCGTGCGCGGAGCCGGCCGCGCGCGGCCTATAATTCAAGCATGGCATACAAAACAATCCTGGTCCATGTTGACGATGCGCCACATGCCGCCGCCCGCATCCTGATGGCGGCGGAACTGGCCTTGCAGGACGGCGCCCATCTGATCGGCGCCGCCATGACGGGCGTGTCGCGCTTTCTCTACCAGAACGAGATGGTCGACGAGCAAGACCCGAACCTGGCCCTGCACCTGGACTTCCTGCGCCAGCGCGCGCGCCGCGCCCTGGCCCAGTTCGGGCCCCATGTGCAGGCGCTCGGCTTGCGCTCCTTCGAAGAGCGCCTGCTCGACGACGAACCGGGCGCCGGCCTGAGCCTGCTGGCCCGCCATGCCGACCTGGTGGTGCTGAGCCAGGCCAATCCCGAGCGGCACGCCGCGCCGCCGCTGCCCGATTACCAGGCCCAGGTGCTGACCGATTCCGGCCGCCCGGTCTTGCTGGTGCCGCATGCGGCGCGCACCGCCAGCGCCATCGCCGTCAACGCGGCCGGCGTGGCCAGTGCCGGCGCGCCGGCGCCGGGCCAGCATGTGCTCGTGGCCTGGAACGCCAGCAAGGAAGCGGCGCGCGCCCTGCACGAAGCGCTGCCGCTGCTGGCGCGCGCGGCCAGCGTCCACCTCGCCATTTTCGACGCCGAGCTGCGTCCCGGCGTGTATGGCGAGAACCCGGGCGAGGAAGTGCAGCTGTGGCTGGAACGGCACGGCATCCGCGCCGGCATCGTGCTGCGCCAGGGCGCGCGCCAAGGCTTGCTGAAACGGCCGGCCGATATCGGCGACGCCTTGCTGGCCCTGGCCAGCGAACTGGGCAGCGATCTGCTGGTGCTGGGCGCCTACGGCCATTCGCGCTTCCGCGAAACCCTGCTGGGCGGCGTCACGCGCACCGTGCTGGAAAGCATGCACCTGCCGGTCTTGATGGCCCATTGAGCATTGAGCGGGGCGCGCCGCGGCGGCCCGGCCTAGCCGCCGGACTGCCAGTTCTGGCTGCGGATCTTGGCCACCTGGCGCTGCGCCAGCCATTTCCATAATTGCAGGGCGTCTTCCTGCGCCACGGCCATCTGGCGCGGACTGGCGAGCGCGATCTCGCAATCGCGGTCCGACCATTCCTCGAAGCGGACGTTGCCGTCGGCCGACACTTCCATCTGGTACATCAAGCCGTCGTCGTAGCCGAAACGCAACACGGCACTGCCCGGACTGCCGTCCCCAACGGGCGCCTTGCCCGCATACACTTCCGCCAGGGCGGCGGACAGCTGGGCTTCGGTCGGCGCCGAAACATTGCGGCCGTCGGGCCGCGTGAGCACTACCCACGCCTGTGTCATTGGAGGTCTCCCCTCTCGTCAGCATCATGGCTGATCCGGTGCCGCGCACGCGGCGCAGTGAAGCAGCTAAGTTTATTGTAGCAACTCTCCTACCAAATATTACCGCCCGACCAGAAAATCGCCAGTCCGCCACAACACCACGGACCGGCCCGGCATGCGCCCTTGTATCACGTTCCGCCTCAGGCCACCAGCTGCGGCGCGTTGCCGATGCCGGGTTCCCGGGCGCCACGGCCCATCCAACGCCGCGTCGATTTCATCCTGCAACTGGAAATGGCCGGCGAAAATGGCGCGCACCGTCGTCCCCTGCGCGGGAAAGATGGCGCCGGCTTGCCCTGGCGGCGCCCGGCGTTCCATTCCTTGCCGCGCATAGGCGCGGCCGCACTCTTGGCCGTATAATCGATTCCAGTTGTGCGCTGCCGGCCCGTCTCTTTCTACAGGAGTGCTGATGGATCTGGATGCCATGGATGACACCGCGACAGGCGGCCCGGCGGCCGGCCTCCCGCCACGGCCGCCGGCGCCGGACGGCAATGCGCCGTGGCCCACCGCGGCGGGCCACGATTGGCAACCCGAACAGCTGCACCTGCTGTACCAGCCCCTGGCCAGCCTGCAGGACGGCGGCATCGCCAGCGTGGAAGCGCTGCTGCGCTGGCAGCATCCTGAACAGGGCTTGATGACGGCCGCCGACTTCGTGCCGGCCGCCGAGGCGGCGGGACGGATCGGCGCGCTGGGCGCATGGGCGCTGCGGCGCGCCTGCGCCGACCTGGCGCACTGGCTGGCAGCCCTGCCGGGCGCCACCCCGGCCGATGCGGCCGCCGCGCCGGCCTTGCGCGTCTCGGTGAATATCGCGGCGCCCCAGTTGCACGACGCCGCCTTCCCGGCCCTGGTGCAAGGCCTGCTGCAGGAATACGGCCTGGCGCCCGCCAGCCTGATGCTGGAGCTGACCGAAGCGGCCCTGCTGCAGGACGCTCAGGCCAGCCTGCAGGCGCTGCAGCGCCTGCGGGCGCTGGGCGTGCAACTGGTGCTGGACGACTTCGGCACCGGCTATTCCTCGCTCGGCAATCCCAAGCGCTTCCCCTTCGACTATGTGAAGATCGATTGCAGCTTTATCCGCGACGTGGAGAGCGACCGCGGCGACGCCGCCCTGACCAAGACCATCATCGCCATGGCCCACCACCTGGGCTTGAAGGTGGTGGCCGAGGGCGTGGAGACCGAGGGCCAGTGCGATTTCCTGCGCCGCCATATGTGCGACCTGATCCAGGGCTATTTCTTTTCGCCGCCGGTCGACCAGGCCGCCATCGGCGCGCTGCTGGCCGAGCGCCGCTGCCTGCCGCCGGAGCTGCGGCGCATCCAGCGCCACAAGCGCAGCCTGCTGCTGGTGGACGACGAACCGAATATCCTGGCGGCGCTGAAACGCCTGCTGCGGCGCGACGACTACACCATCCACACCGCCGCCAGCGGCGCCGAGGGCCTGGAGCTGCTGGCGCGCCACCCGGTCGACGTGATCGTGTCCGACCAGCGCATGCCGGGCATGATCGGCGCGGACTTCCTGCGCAAGGCCAAGGACCTGTATCCCGACACCATCCGCATCATGCTGTCCGGGTATACCGAGCTGCAGTCGGTGACCGACGCCGTCAACGAGGGCGCGATCTATAAATTCCTGACCAAGCCCTGGGACGACGAACTGCTGCGCGGCCACGTGGCCCAGGCCTTCCGCCTGCGGGAGATCGCCGACGACAACGAGCGCCTGAACCTGGAGCTGCGCAGCGCCAACCAGGAACTGGCCGCGGCCAACCGCCGCATGGAAGAGCTGCTGCAGCAAAAGCAGCAGCAGATCAGCCGCCATGAAATCAGTTTGAACGTGGCGCGCGAAGTGTTGCAGCATCTGCCGCTGCCGGTGATCGGCATGGACGACGGCGGCCTGCTGGCCTTCGTCAACAGCGCGGCGGCGCGCCTGTTCGGCTCCGGCGCAGGCCTGCTCGGCAGCGAGGCGGCGCACGCCCTGCCCGAGCTGTTCCCGCCCGGCGCCGGCGGCGCCGCGCCGGCGCTGCCGCATGACGAGATCCGCATCGGCGCGGCGCGCTATGCGGTGGTGGTCTATCCGATGGGCGAGCTGTCCAGTTCGCGCGGCAGCCTGATCACGCTCAACCGCTGCATGGAGTCGCCATGAGCGGCGTCCAGCCCGCGGCCGGCGCGCAGGCCGGCGGCGCCCTGTCCGCCGCCGAGGCGCTGCGCCGCCTGCGCGACCTGCCCTCGCTGCCGGACGCGGTGAGCGAGCTGCTGACGCTGATGCAGCGCGACGATCTCGACATGCGCTACCTGGCCGAGCGCATCGCGCTCGACCAGGCCATTGCGGCCAAGGCCCTGCGCCTGGCCAATTCCTCGTTCTATGGCCTGGCCGCGCGCGTCACCTCGCTGCAGCAGGCCATTGCCGTGCTGGGCGTGCACAGCATCCGCACCCTGGTCACGGCCGTCGCCATGACCGGCAGCCTGCGCGTGCCGCCAGCGGCCGGCTTCGACCTGCGCGCCTTCTGGCGCCATTCGCTGGCCGCCGCCGCCGCCGCGCGCGCGCTGGCGCGGCGCCAGCAGCAAAACCCGGAAAGCGCGTTCACCGCCGGCCTGCTGCACGATATCGGCGTGCCGGTGCTGGCCACCAGCTTTCCCGGCGAGTATGCGGCCATGGAGGCGTGGCGGCGCGCCCATGCCAGCAGCCAGCGCGAAGCCGAGCAGGCCTGCTTCGGCTTCGACCATGCCGCCGTGGGCGGCGCGCTGGCCGGCCACTGGCATTTTCCGCCGCTGATCCAGGAAGCCGTGGCGCGCCATCACGAGGCCGCGTGGCAGGAGCGTTCGCTGCCGCTGACGGTGCACCTGGCCAATCTGCTGGCGCACGGGGAGGAACCGGCGCCGTCCGCCTGGCAAGCCCTGGACCTGGACTTGCCGGCCTGGCGTGAGGCCGAACTCCAGGCCGGGCAGGATTGCCAGGCCATGTGCCAGGTGCTACTGAACTAGGGCGAGGCCCGCATGCCGCAATTCTCTTCCCTTCATCCCGCGCCCAGCGATATGGACAAGGCGCCGGCCGCCATCACCCTGTCCGAACTGCTGGACGGCCATCCGGTGGCCACCTTCGTCATCGATCTGCAGCATGTCATCACGCACTGGAACAAGGCGTGCGAGCAGTTGCTGGGCTGGAGCAAGGAAGAGATGCTGGGCACGGAAAACCACTGGCAAGCCTTCTACCCCCGGCCGCGCGACCTGCTGGCCGACCTGATCGTGGCCGGCGCCGATCCCGCCACCGACGGCCTGTACCGCGAGCGCCAGCACCGCCGTTCGGCCCTGATCCCCGGCGCCTACGAGGAGGAAGACTTCTTCCCGAATCTGGGCGAGCGCGGCCATTGGCTGCACTTCACGGCCGCCCCGCTGCGCGACCACGACGGCCGCCTGGTGGGCGCCATCCAGACCCTGCGCGACGTGACGGAACGGCGCGTGGCGGAAAACGCGCTGCGCCAGGCCCACGACAATCTGGAACATATCGTCGAAGCGCGCACCGCCCAGCTGGCCGAAGTCAACCAGCGCCTGGAAGACGATATCCGCCAGCGCCAGGCGGCGGAAGCGGAGCTGCGGCGCAGCAATGCCGAACTGACCGAACTCAATGCGCGCCTGGGCCGCACCCAGCAGCAGCTGCTGCAGTCCGAGAAACTGGCCTCGATCGGCCAGCTGGCGGCCGGCGTGGCGCACGAGATCAATAATCCGATCGGCTATATCTTCTCCAATTTCAGCACCCTGCATGGCTATCTGGACGACCTGTTCGCCATGCTGGACGACTACCGCGCCGCCGAAGAACAGATGGACCCGGCCCTGGCGGACAGCCTGCGCGCGCGGCGCGCCGCGCTCGACCTGGACTTTCTGCGCCAGGACATCCCCTCGCTGATGGCCGAATCGCGCGAAGGCATCGTGCGGGTGCGCCACATCGTGCAGGACCTGAAGGATTTTTCGCGCGTCGACAGCAGCCAGGAATGGGTCTGGGCCAATCTGCACCAGGGCATCGACTCCACCCTCAACATCGTCAGCAACGAAGTCAAATACAAGGCCGACGTGGTGCGCGAATACGGCGCGATTCCCGACATCGAATGCCTGCCGCTGCAGATCAACCAGGTGGTGATGAACCTGGTGGTCAACGCCGCCCACGCCATCGGCCCCGAGCGCGGCCGCATCACCATCCGCACCAGCAGCGCAGACGGCCAGGTGCGGCTCGAAGTGAGCGACACCGGCTGCGGCATCGCGCCGGAAAACCTGTTGCGCATCTTCGATCCCTTCTTCACCACCAAGGCCGTGGGCCAGGGCACGGGCCTGGGCCTGTCGCTGGCCTACGGCATCGTGCAAAAGCACCAGGGCACGATCAGCGTCGCATCCACGCCGGGCCAGGGCACGACGTTTTGCGTGCTGCTGCCGGTGCGCCACCCAGCCGATGACCAACAGGAGGCCAGTCCATGAGTTCCGTGCTGCCGCAAACCACGCCCGCGCCAGCCCCGGCGGCCACCCTGCTGTGCGTCGACGACGAGCCGAATATCCTGTCGTCGCTGCGCCGCCTGTTCCGCGCGCGCGGCTACCGCGTGCTGACGGCCGAAAGCGGGGCGGAAGGCTTGCAGGTGCTGGAGCAGGAGACGGTGGACCTGGTGATCTCCGATATGCGCATGCCGGAAATGGACGGCGCGCGCTTCCTGGCCCAGGTGCGCGCGCGCCGGCCCGACGTGCTGCGCCTGCTGCTGACCGGCTATTCCGACGTCCAGTCCATCCTGGACGCCATCAACTGCGGCGAAATCTACCGCTACATCACCAAGCCCTGGGACGACAACGATATCGTACTGGTGGTGCGCCATGCGCTGGAGCGGCGCGCGCTGGAGCAGGAAAAGCTGCGCCTGGAAGCGCTGACCCAGCACCAGAACGAGGAATTGAAGGCGCTCAACCAGGGCCTGGAAGCCAAGGTCGAGGAACGCACGCGCCAGCTGCGCGCGCTGCACGAGGCGGCGGTGGCGGCCAATGAGAAGCTCAAGCAGAATTTCCTGACCACGATCAAGATCCTGTCCAGCATCGCCGAGCAGCGCGGCAGCAATCTGGCCGGGCTGGCGCGCAAGATCGCCGACCTGGCGCGCCAGATCGCCCAGCAGATGAAGGCCGAGCCGAAGGAGGTGCAGGATGTCTTCGTCGCCGCCCTGCTGCACGATATCGGCAAGATCGGCTTTTCCGACGAGCTGCTGGCCACCCCGCTCACCATGCTGCATGGCGAGGCGCTCGGCCTGTACCGCAAGCATCCGCAGCGCGCCGAGGAATTGCTGATGCCCCTGCCCGATCTGCGCGGCAGCGCCGCCATCCTGCGCGCCCAGCTCGAGCGCTTCGACGGCAACGGCTTCCCGCAAGGGCTGTCCGGCTTCGCCATCCCGCTCGGCGCGCGCATCCTGTCGCTGGCCGTCGATTACTACAATCTGCAGGAAGGCGGCATGGTGCAGCGCCACCTGCGCGCCGACGAGGCCAAGAGCCTGATCCTGGATGCGGCGGGCAAGCGCTACGACCCGAGCGTGGTGGCGGCCTTCCGCCAGGTGCTCGACGGCGCCGGCGCGGACGATCCGGCCGGCGGCCTGGAGCTGCTGTCGGGCGAGCTGGTGCCGGGCATGGTGCTGGCGCGCGACCTGGTCAGCCGCGACGGCCTGATGCTGCTGGCGGCCGACCATGTGCTCGACGCACGCCTGATCCAGCAGGTGCAGGATTTCGAAAGCAAGAGCCAGAACCGTTTGCCGATCTGGGTGAAAAGGAGCGCGCCATGAGGCGTTTTCTGTTGCTGGACGATGAAGTCAAGGTATTGAACGCCCTGCGCCGCTCGCTGCGCGTGCACCTGCAGATCGAGGACTTGCTGATCGAGGCTTTCGAGCATCCGCGCGAGGCCCTGCAGCGCATCTGCGAATGCGATTTCGATCTGGTCATCTCGGATTACCGCATGCCGCAGATGGATGGCGTCACGTTCCTGCAGGCGCTGAAGGAAGTGGCGCCGCACACGGTGCGCATCATGCTCTCGGCCTCCACCGAATTCCAGACCGCGATGAGCGCCATCAACGAAGCCCAGGTCTTCCGCTTCATTCCCAAGCCCTGGTCGGTGAACGATCTGGGCCACTGCGTGCGCGAGGCCCTGCTCCTGCGCGACAAGCTGCTGGCCGATGCCGGCCTGGCCAACCACGCCGGCCAGGCTCTGGGGGCGCAGGAACTCGAAGCGCAGCGGCTGGAGGAAGAGGAACCCGGCATCCTCAAGGTCAACTGGGGGCCGGACGGCTCCATCATCCTGTAGCGGCGGGCTTGCTCTCGGGCGGGCGCCGCTGCGGCAGCAGGATGCGGAACACCGTGCCCTTGCCGGGCTGGGACGCGACGTCGATCTTGCCGCCATGCTTGTGCACGATGCTGTAGGAGAGCGACAGGCCCAGTCCCGTGCCGCTGCCCACCGGCTTGGTGGTGAAGAAGGGTTCGAAGATGCGGTTCAAGTGCTCCGGCGCGATGCCGACGCCGCTGTCGCGGATCTCGACCCAGGCCCAGCCTTTTTCGGCGCCGGTGCGGATGCGGATGGTGCCCTTGTCCCGGATCGCCTGGCCGGCATTGACCAGCAGGTTCATGAATACCTGGTTGAGCTGCGAAGCCAGGCATTCGATGGGCGGCACCTGGCCGTATTCCTTGATCACCTCGGCCTTGTACTTGAGCTCATTGGCTACGATGTTGAGGGTGCTGTCCAGGCCGTGGTGCAGGTCGGCCACCTGCCATTCGGTTTCGCCGACATGGGAAAAGTCCTTGAGCGCCTGGACGATCTCCTTGACCCGCTTCAAGCCATCCATCGATTCGCGCACCAGGGCCGTGGTGTCTTCCTCCAGGAAATCGAGGTCGGCCTCGCGCCGCAGCGGGGCCAGGCGCGCCTGCAGGGCCGGCTGCTCGGCCAGCGCCGCGTCGTACGCCTTGATGACGCGAAACAGCGTGCCGACATAGTTTTGCAGCGAGCCCATATTCGAGTTGACGAAGCCGATCGGGTTGTTGATCTCGTGCGCCACGCCGGCCGCCAGCTGGCCGATCGAGGCCATCTTCTCGGCCTGCAGCAGCTGCTCGTGCGCCTCGCCCAGCTTGGCGATCAGCTGCTGCTGCTCGCGGCCCTTGGCCTGCAAGGCTTCCTCCATCAGCTTGCGGTCGGTGATGTCGGTCAGGGCGCCGATCACTTCGAGCGGCGCGCCGCTCTCGTCGCTGATCAGGCGCAGCGTATCGTGCATCCACAGATAGCGGCCGTCGGCGGCGCGGAAGCGGTACTCGTAGGCGCGCAAGCCTTCGGTAAACACCTTGGCCAGGCTGGAAAAGATGGCCGGCGCGTCGTCGGGGTGGATATGGTCGAACCAGAAATTGGGGTCGGCCGTCATCTCTTCCGGCCGGTAGCCCAGCATATTCACCACATTATTGCTGACGAAGGTCATCTTGAAGTCGCCGCTCGGCACCGTGCAATAGATAACGGCCGGGGTATTGTCCACCAGGTATTGCAGGCGCACCAGCGGCGAGGCGGCGCCGTGGGGCGAGGATTTGGCGCCGGGGGCGGCGTCTTGATTGAAGAATTCGAAGTCCTCGAATTCCATGCCGTTCACCAGTTGGCCCAGGCGTAGGAGCGGCCGCCGGGCGGCGCCAGCGCGGGCATGGCTTCCACGGCGGGGGGCGGCGCGGGCGGCGCCAGCCATTCGCGCGGATCGACGCGGTAGTACTTTTGCAGCTCGCCATACAGGGCGGCATGGCGTTCGGCCATCTGCCAGGGCTTTTCGAAGAAGGTTTCGGTGGCGACGGCAAAGAATTCGGCCGGGCTGGTGGCGCCGTAATGGTCCATCACGCTGTCGTGGCGGCCATACCAGGCGTCGTGGCGCAGCGTGGCGTAGTCGCGCGAGAGCACGGCCGACCAGCTCAGATAGCTTTCCCGGCTGCCCAGGTAGGGCGCGCCATTATTCGCGCCCGACTCGCTGTCGAGCTGGTGGGCAAATTCGTGCAGCACCACATTGTGGCCGTCGTTCCAGTCGGCGGCGCCGCGCTGCACATCGTCCCAGGACAGCACCACGCGGCCATCGGACCAGGACTCGCCGAGCATGCCCTGCTCAGCATGGCTGACCACGCCGCCCGGCCCCACTTCGGGCCGCACGGCCACGAAGGCGCCCGGATAGACCAGGATGGTGTGCAGGGCCGGATACACCTTGCTGGGGCGGTTCAACAGCAGCAGGCAAGCCTGGGCGGCGATGCTCAGGCGCATTTCCTCCGTCACCTCGAGGCCGGCGCAGCCGACGAATTTTTTCTGGTGCAGGAATTGCACGACCAGGCGCTGCAACTGCTGCTGCAGGGCGGGCGCCATGCGCGCGTAAATGGGCAGGCCGCGCGCCAGCAGCGCCAGCTGCTCCGGCCGCAGGGGGCGGGACAGGGCGCGCCGCAGCGACCAGCGCGGATACAGAAATGGGGCGCCGATGGTCAACGCACCCAGGGCAAACCAGATCAATGCTTCCATGATGCCGTCCATAAGGGAACTCGTCCGCCGCAGATGGGGCTTCTGGCTGACAATTCAACAGCCCCGGCCGGCGCCGGGGCTGCATGGACTAGCTTAACACTTCTCTTCTTACAGCGCCTTCTGTTGCGAGGGCGCCGCGCCGAACAGGGCTTCGACCAGGGGATCGCGCACCACCGGATTGCGGTTGACGCGGATTGCATAATGCGTGTCGTCGGCCAGGATGTGGAAATGGCGGCCATTGCCGGCCATATTCTGTTCGCGCAGGCTGGGGCGCTCCTTGCGCGGCGGCGCGCCTTCGCGCTTGGGCTGGACGATGGCGGCCAGGAAGGCCTTGACGCGCTCGGCGTCCGGGGTCAGCTGGTAGACCGCCTTGCCCAGATAGGTGGCGGTGCCCTCGATATAGCGCGCCAGCTCGATCACGCCCGCTTCGCGCAGGTCGCGGATGTATTTGCGCGCGCCCGACGGCGAGAATTTCAGGAACCAGGCGATTTCATCGGCCAGCATCTCATGGTTTTGCAGTTCGCCGATCAGCTTTTGCATGTTTTCGATACGGCGCTGCGTGGCCGAGGTGGAGCGCACGCGCTCGATCGAGGCGAGCGACAGCGCTTTGCGCTCGGGCAGGGGCGGTCCGGGGCGTTCCACCAGGGCCAGGTGCGGCCTGTCCGCCGCCGCGGCCAGGTGCAGCTCCTGATTGGCTGCCATCATCTCTCCGAGGGACGTATCGCGGGATTCGCTGATTGCATGCATTTGAACACTCCTTATAACAATTGCCTGGATTGCGCGGCATTTTCAGGGCCGGCACTCTTGAACACGGTCCCAAGATTGCCGGATTTAGCTGCTTCAGTCTGTGCGGCAACGAACATAAGAGCGGCACAAAATTGTGCTAGTGATAATTTATTATCAAATTTATCATGCATTGCACCTATGTGTGTTTGCGTACAGAAGGCGGGCGGCGGCCCGCCTACACTGGTTGCGGCTTCATCAATTCGTCCATCCTTAAAGGAGAACCTTATGCGATACGCCATCCTGCTGGCCGCCGCGGCCGCCGCCCTGGGCTTGAGCGCCTGCGAAAAAACCGTCAACAACCCGCCGCCGGTGGTGGAAACCCCGGCGCCGGCCGCCGTGGCGGTGCCGGTACCGGTGCCGGTGCCCGGTCCGTCCGGCCCGGAAGGCGCCAAGGGCGAACCCGGCCCGGCCGGCGCCCAGGGCGCGCCCGGCGCGCCGGCCGAGCCGAAACCGGCCGAACCGGCCCCGCCAGCCGAGCAAAACCCGCCGCCTTCGCGCTGATCGCGCGCCCGCCAGCGCGCCGTCTCCGGTTCCGGAGCGGCGCGCTTTTTGTTGGACAGGGCCGCACCGTGTGGGTTCCCGTGGTAAAATTACAACATTGCGCAAAATCACAATGCCGTTTGTGCGCTAGCGCACTGACCCGTACGGCGTCGGGCCACTAAGCTGAGGTGTAACAGTCCGGCTCAGGCCTTGCTGTATTACTTTTTCTCAACTCATGGGAGTCAAATTTGAATAAGAAAATTGCCCTTGCCGCAGCCCTGCTGTGTGCCACTGCCGCCGCCTCGGCGCAGGACGCCACGATCAACCCCAATTGGTATATCCAGCCCAGTATCAGCGCTTTCAAACCCGATAGCGACTGGCTGGTCGATAAAACCGGCCCAGGCGTCGGCCTGAAGTTCGGTAAAGCCGTGTCCCAGGACTGGGATATCCAGATGGGCCTGACCCACGCCCGCTCCAAGGAAAACGGTTCGAAATACACCCAGCAGACGCTGGGCATCGACGCCCTGTACCTGTTCTCGCGCCAATCGTTCCGCCCCTTCCTGCTGCTGGGCGTGGGCGCCGAGCGCGACAAGCTGAACCTGGTGGGTTCGCCTTCGGCCCGCCGCAGCTCGCCCTATGTGAGCGCCGGCCTGGGCTTCCAGTCCACCATCAATGACCGCTGGTCCCTCCAGGCCGACGTGCGCAATGTGCACGGCATGCTGCGCGGCGACGAATTCCGCCCTTCCAAGGTCAACAATGTCTACCTGAACCTGGGCCTGAATTACGCCTTCGGCGCGCCGCCGGCGCCGCCGGCCCCGCCAGCCCCGCCGCCAGTGGCCGTGCAGCCGCCGCCACCGCCGCCCGTCGCGCCGCCGCCACCACCGCCGCCGCCACGCTTCGAGAAAGTGACGATGTCGGCCACCGAACTGTTCGGCTTCGACAGCGACAAGCTGGCCGGCGCCCAGCCTAAGCTGGACGATGTGGCCAAGCTGCTCAACGACAATCCGAGCATCGGCGACATCACCATCACCGGCTACACCGACCGTCTGGGTACGGACAAGTACAACCAGAAACTGTCCGAGCGCCGCGCCAACGCGGTCAAGGCTTACCTGGAAAGCAAGGGCGTGGCCGGTTCGCGCCTGAACGCCCAGGGCAAGGGCAAGGCCAATCCGGTCGTGACCTGCACCGACAAGAAGCGTGCCGACCTGATCAAGTGCCTGGAACCGAACCGCCGCGTGGAAGTCGAACAGATCACCGTCGAACGCCGCGTGCAGTAATGCCGCCAAGGCCGTAGGACAAAAGGGGCGTCATGCCCCTTTTTCTTTTTGAACGAGGAGATTGCCATGAGCTTGCAGCGCTGGCGCCACCATGCCCACTCCCTGCCCCACATCGCCTACTGCACGCTGAGCGAATGGTTCGCCCACCGCGCCAGCAGCAAGGGCGCGGCGCTGGCCTTCTATACCCTGTTCTCGCTGGCGCCGATCCTGGTGCTGGTGATTGCGATCGCCGGCCTGTTTTACGGCAAGCAGGCGGCCCAGGGCGAGCTGTTCGCCCAATTGCGCGGCCTGCTCGGCGACCAGGGCGCGGCCGCCATCCAGCTGGTGCTGGCCGGCGCCAGGAACGAGGCCGAAGGGCGCTGGGCCGCCCTGGTGGCCGGCCTGCTGCTGCTGTTCGGCGCCACCACCGTGTTCGCCGAACTCAAGTCGAGCCTGGACGAGATCTGGCAATTGCCGCCGCTGGCCGAAGGCTCGCTGTGGGACGCGCTGCGCACCCGCCTGCTCTCCTTCGGCATGGTGCTGGTGCTGGGCTTCCTGCTGACGGTATCGCTGGTGGTCAGCGCCGCGCTCGGCCTGGTCGAGAAATTCTGGAACAGCCACTGGCAGGGCGGCACCGTCGTACTGGCCTGGCTCAACAACGCCATCGGCTTCGCCGTGATCGCCGCCATCTTCGCCGTGATTTACAAGATGCTGCCGCGCATCCGCCTGTCCTGGCGCGACGTGCTGGCCGGCGCCGTCGGCACCGCCCTGCTGTTCAGCATCGGCAAATACGCGATCGGCACCTATATCGGCAATAGCGGCGTGGCCAGCAGCTTCGGCGCGGCCGGCTCCGTGATCGCCCTGCTGCTGTGGGTGTATTACTCGGCCCAGGTGTTTTTCCTCGGCGCCGAATTCGCGCGCCAATATGCGCTGCAACTGGGCAGCCTGCGCCACCATGCGCGCGACGCCGAGGGCAATCTGCAGTTCTAGTCGCCCAGCAGTTCGGCCAGCACTTCCAGGCCTTCCACGCGCTCGGCCACCACCTTGACGATGACGATCAGCGGCACGCCCAGCAGCAAACCCCAGACGCCCCACAACCAGCCCCAGAACAGCAGGCTGACGAAGACGGCCGCCGCGTTCATGCGCGCGATGCGGCCCGTCATCCAGGTCGTGACCACCGTGCCGACCAGGGTCGCAATCGCCAGCGCCGCGCCGATCGCCAGCAGGGCCGGCTGCAGCGTGCCGAACTGCAGCAGCGCGGCGGCGCCGGTGGCGGCCGCCAGCAGCAAGGTGCCGAAATAAGGCATCAGGTGCAGCAAGCCCGCCACCACGGCCCAGGCGCCCGCATTCTCCAGGCCGATGGCGCTCAGCGCCAGCCACATCAGCAAGCCCAGCAGCACATTCGTCACCAGCAGCATGAACATATAGGCCTGGATCGAGGTGTTGATATCGTCGAGGATTTGCAAGGTGATCTTTTTCCTGCTCAGCGAAGGGCCGGTCAGGCGCACCAGCTTGCGCTTGAAGGTGTCGCCCGACAGCAGCAGGAAGTAAAGCAGGAAGATCACCATCACGGCCTGGCCCAGAAAGCCCGCCAGGCCGCGCGAGCCGGCCCAGACCCAGTCGATGACCTTGATGCCGCCGCCCGCCGCCACGGCCGCGGGCGGCGGCGTCTTGCGCGCCGGGCGCTTGGCGCCGCCGGCGGCCACCGACGCCGCGCTACTGCCGGCGGTGGCCTGCTCGATCTCGCTGGCGGCGGCCTGGATGCGCTGCAGGGCGCCGCCCTGCCCGGTCAGCAGGCGCGACAGCTTATGCGTGACGGCCGGCAGCTCGCCCAGGATGTTGAGGAATTCGCCGCGCACCTGCTCGATGGTGGCGGCCGAGCCGCACAGGATGGCGGCCGTGATCAGCGTGGCGCCGAAGGAGCGCCGCACGCGCCGGCGTTCCAGCCAGCAAACCACGGGATTCAGGGTATAGGACAGCAGGATGCCGAGCGCCAGCGGCACGAGAAAATCGCGCGCCCACTGCAGGGCATACAGGAAGACGACGGTGGCGATGATGGCCAGCGCCAGCCCGCGCGCCGGGACATGCAGCGGCAGGCGCGGGCTGCCTGCCGGCGCCGCCGTATCGGGCGGCGCGTCCTCCGGGCCGGTGGACGGCACCGTTCCCGCCAGCGGCGGCAGCGGAGGGGACGGGTGCGTCATGGCCAGGTCCATGCCGCCGGCGCGTCAGCCGCGCCGGCAACCTTGCCGCTTACTTGACGCGGATATCGTTTTTCACCGACTTCACGCCCTTCACGCCGCGCGCCACTTCGCCGGCTTTGGAAATGTCGGCCGGCTGGGCCACGAAGCCGCTCAGCTGGACGGTGCCTTTGAAGGTCTCGACATTGATTTCAGTCGATTTCAGGCTAGGCTCATTAAAGATGCTGGCTTTCACCTTGGTGGTCAGCACCGCATCGTCGACATACTCGCCGGTGCCTTCCTGCGAGGGGGTGGAAGCGCAACCGGCCAGGGTCAACACGGTCGCGGCGGCAAAGACGGCGCTGGCAATTTTGTGTGCGATTTTCATGGCAAATCTCCTTGGGTAGTTTCGGTTCTTTCTGCGTTGCCCGCTTCCGGGCACAGAGGCAGTGTCGCGTAACTGTCGCGTTGCTTCTGTACGCTGACGAACATAGAAAAAGATTTGCGCCAAACAGCACTCAGCCGTCTCAGCGCGGCATGGTGCGGCATCGCACAGACCCGGCGCTGCCGCTTGACTAAGCTGAACTCACCTTTTTCCAGGAGGACAAGATGAAAACGAATACCACCCTGTTGGCGGTGATGGTGGCAGTGGCGGCGCTGGCTTCCGGCTGCGCCAGCAGCAACTACCCGCAGAACACATCCTATTCCAACCAGGCCGATGCGTCGAGCTACGGCACCATTGATTCCATCCAGATGGTGCGCGTCGACCCGGCCACCAGCGGCGCCGGCGCCGTGGCCGGCGGCCTGGTCGGTGCGCTGGTCGGTAACCAGATCGGTTCGGGCAGCGGCCGCACGGCGGCCACGGCGGCCGGCGCCATCGGCGGCGCCGTGCTCGGCAACAATATCGAATCGAACCGCAACCAGGCGCACGAGGTCTACCAGATCAGCATCCGCCTCGATAACGGCGATTACCGCACCATCAACCAGGACAGCGCCTACGACCTGCGCGTGGGCAACCGCGTGCGCCTGGTCGACGGCCGCGTCTACCGCTATTGAAGCGGCCAGCTGAGAGAGGAGGCCCCGCATGGGCACCATACTGCTGATTATTCTCGTCTTGCTCCTGGTCGGAGCGCTGCCAGCCTGGCCGCACAGCCGCAACTGGGGCTATGCACCGAGCGGCCTGGCCGGGATTATCGTTGTCGTGCTGCTGATCCTGCTGCTCACCGGCAGGCTCTAAGCGTAACCGGGGGCGCTGCGGCGCCCCGCTTGCTTTCGGGAGGTCATCATGCAACAGATGCTCATCGCCAGCCTGCTGGCCGCGGGCCTGTGCGGCAGCGCCGCCGCCCAGACCACGCCGCCGGACACGGCCAAACATCAACGACAGGAACTGGCGCGCGGCGATCCGGCGCGCTGGTACAGGGAAGACCGCGGCAGCAAGGCGCAATTGGCCACGCTGCGCAAGGAAATCGGCGCCGCCCTCAACGAAGCGCGGGCCGATTGCCGCCAGCAGCCCATCGCCGAACGCAAGGATTGCCTGGCCGCTGCGCGCCAGACCTACCGCGACGATATGGCCAATCTGGCCCAGCTCAATGCCGACGCGCACCAGCCGCCCAAGATCGACGTCACCGGCGAATAAAGCCATACCAGTCCCCGACAAACAAAACGCCGCATGCAGCGGCGTTTTGCTGGTCGGACCCGAAGCGCGCTCACTCCCCGGGCGCTGCGCCGGTTTCGGCCACGGCCTCGGCCTCGGCCTCGGCCTGGCTGCGCTTGCGCCGCATCAGCCAAGCCGCGCCGGCCGCCGCCACCGCGGCCACCGCCAACGCCGGCTTGTACAGCCGCTTGCGCACGATGAAGGACCCGACCGTCAGCGCATACGGCATGATGGTCTTGAAGTTAAGCTGGCTCAGCCCACCCGGACTCAGCAAGCCGCCCAGGCGCGACTGCGCCGCGCCCACCGCATGCTCGACCGCCCCGTGCAGCAGGGCTTCGGGACGCAGGGCTTGGCGCAGCTGCATCTTGGCGTGCAGCGTGGTGAGGCGGTGCAGCTCGCCCTCGGCCACCAGTCGCTGTTTGGCTGCGGCCAGGGCCGCTTTTTGCTCATCCTTGCTCATGGCATCCCCTTACAGCAGCAGATCGCGGTCGGCCTTCAGCTCGGCCATGGTGGCCGGCAAGCCCAGCTTGCCCTGCTTGACCATGCGCTGGCCATACCAGAACAAGCCCAGCGCCGCCAGCACGAAGACCAGGGCCAGCACCGGCAGGATGGTCCAGCCCATGCTTTGCCAAGCCACATAGATCAGGGCCGCCGTGCCGAAGGCGATGGCGAACCAGAAGGCCACCAGCGCCAGCGCGAACACCACGGCCAACTGCATCAGATGCTGGCGCACCTCGCCCAGCTCCAGCGCCGCCAGTTCCAGGCGCGACAGCAGCAGGCGGATGCAGCTCTTCAGCAGGGCCGAGAGCGAAGCGATCAATCCTGCCGGATGCTGCGGATCGGGGTGGTTCATATCGGCACCGGACACCGCTTACTTGCGGCCGACGATCACACCCACCAGCAGGCCGATGCCGGCCGCGATGGCGACCGAACGCCAAGGATTTTCATGCACATAGGCATCGGTCGATTTGGCCGCTTCCTTGGTGGCCGCGACAGCGCTGGCCTGGGCTTCCTGGGCCTTGGCCAGCGCCGATTCCAGCGCGCGCATGCCGCGGCCGCGCAGTTCTTCCGCTTTCTCACCCGACAGTGCGGTTGCCGCCGTAAACAGCGCCTGGGCGTCCTTGACCAGGGTTTTCACGTCGTTGTTCACGGTACTGATGTTATTTTCCAGCATGATGAAGCTCCTTGTTAAACGGTGAGAAAGAACGCACTGTAACGCGCCGCGATTAATCAAGCAAATCCCGCATATCGTCGGCGTGTTCTTCCTCGACTGCCATGATCTTGATCAACAGTTGGCGCGTTGTGGGATCGGACTCGCCAATCTGCTCGATCATCTGGCGGTAAGACTCGATGGCGACGCGCTCGGCCACCAGATTGGCGCGCACCATGGCCTGGACCTCCTTGGAGTCATCATACTCGGCATGGCTGCGGTCAAGCAACGTTGCCGGGTTGAAATCGGGCTCGCCGTTGAGCTGGATGATGCGTTCGGCCAGCCAGTCGGCATGTTCCTGTTCTTGCTGGGCATGTTCCAGAAATTCGGCCTTGATCGTGCTGTTCTGCCGGCCGCTCACGGTGTAATAGTGCCGTTTATAGCGGTTGATGCAGACCAGCTCGGTGGCCAGGGCGTCGTTCAGCATGCTGACGATGGCGGCGCGGTCGCCCTTATAGCCTTGCGTCACCGGGCCGTCGGCCAGATTGGCGGCGGCGGCGCGGGTGGCGGCCTGGTCGACGCCCTTGGGCGGAGTGGAAATAATTTGCGGCATGATGGTCCTTTACTGTGGTTAGCGGCGCGCCGCGATCGGGCTATTGGCTTCGGACAGCACGATTTCGACGCGGCGGTTGAGCTGGCGGTCGCCCGAGGTGCCATTGCCGGCCACCGGATACGCTTCGCCATAGCCGCGCGTTTCGACCCGGCTGCGTTCGATGCCCATGCCCACCAGGGCGGCGCGCACGGCCTCGGCGCGGCGCTGCGACAGCTGCAGATTGTGGGCCGCGCTGCCGGTGCTGTCGGTAAAGCCTTCGACCAGCACGCTGCGCTCGGGGTTCTGCTGCAGCACGTCGGCCAGCTTGTGGGCCACGGCCACGCCCTGCGCGGTCAGCTGCGCCTGGTCGACATTGAACAGCACATCGCCGAAGGTGATGACGGTGCCGCGCTCGGTTTTCTTCGCTTGCAGGTCGGCCAGCTGGGCCGCCAGGCGGTCGGCCTGGGCCTGGGCGTCGCGCTGGGCGGCGCTGGCATTCGCGGCCTGCAGCTGCGCCTGTTCGGCGCTGCGCTTGGCCTGTTCGGCCTCGGCCGTGCGCGCTTGCAGGCGCACCTGGTCGCGCTGGCGCGCGGCATCGGCCAGGCCGGCTTCGGCGGATTTGGCTTTCGCCACTTCCTGCGCCGTGGCGACACGCTGCTTGGCGACATAGGCCAGCTTGTCGATCTCGTTCAGGCTTTCGCGGCGGGCGGCGGCGGCATTGGCCTGGTCCAGGGCCGAGCCGGCCTGGACCAGTTCGGGCTGGGCATATTGGGCCACGGCCGGCGAACTTTGCGCCGCACTGAAGTCGGCGCGCGCCTGGTCCAGCAGGCTGGTGGTGGTGGGCGTGCTGGAGCAGGCGGCCAGGCCCAGGGCCAGGACGAGGGCGGCGGGTTTGAGCAGGAGCTGTTTCATGATCGGTCCTTTCGTTGAGCGCTTATTTGTTGGCACGGTCGAGTTCCTCGCGCAGCACGCGCAAGTCTTCCTGCAAGGCGTCGGCGGCATTCGTGGCCTTGGTCGAATTGGCCTTGCTTTGCGCCAGGCGGGCATCGGCCTGGGCTTGCTGGGCCAGATCCCGGGCCAGCTGGTAATCGCGGGCGGCCAGGGCTTGATTGGCGCGCATCATTTTGTCGCGGGCCGAACCCAGCTCGTCCGGCGCCAGCTCGGCCGCGCCGGAGGAGCCGGCGCTTTCCACCGCTTCGCGCGAGGCGGCCACATCGGCGGTGGCCGGGGTTTTCAGACCGCTGGCGCAACCGCTCAGCAGCACGAGGGACAGGCCGCACAGGGCGGGCCAGACTTTGCTTGGAGCCATATCGTTCTCCTTGTTTGCGTTGAAGGTAGTGCCTTTATAAGGCGCGCCGCCGCGCTCTTTCTGTACGCAGACGCACATACCGTCCAGCCTGTGCCGCCATGCGTGCGGGAGCGCACACAGAGGCTTGCCGCCGTGAGTTAGGCTTTGGTATGCTCCGAAAAAAATGAAAGTGATGCATATGAGCCTGTCCCGCCGCACCAAGCTTGCCCTCGCCGCCGGGGGCGTGCTGCTCGCCGTCCCCGCCGCCGCCCTGATCGTTCTCTACCACTACGACTGGAATCGGGCCCGGCCCTGGCTGAACGAGAAAGTCAGCGCCGCCATCGAACGCCCCTTCGCCATTCGCGGCAATCTGGCGCTGAGCTGGCAGCGCCAGCCGCAGGAGTTGGGCTGGCGCGGTCTGGTGCCCTGGCCGCATCTGCTGGCGCGCGATGTCCACCTGGGCAATCCAGCGCCCATGCTGGCGGCCGCCGCGCACAGCGGCGACGCGGTGCCGGCCGATATGGCCAGCGCGGCCGAACTGTCCTTCTCGCTCAATCCGCTGGCGCTGCTGGAGCAAAGGATTGCCATCCCGCTGCTGAGTTTTAGCGCGCCCCAGGTCTATCTGCAGCGCACCGCCGACGGCAAGAACAACTGGACTTTCAAGCAGAACCGGCAATCGCCCTGGCAGCTGGACTTGCAGCGCGTGGCGTTCAGCAAGGGCAGCGTGCACCTGGTCGATGCGGTGCAGCAGATCGACGCCACCGCCCACCTCGACACGCTGGCGCAGGACAGCCAGTACGGCGTGTCCTGGCGCGCCGCGGGGCGCTGGAACAGGCAACCCATCAGCGGCCAGGGCAAGGCCGGCGCCGTGCTCTCGCTGCAGAGCGACCAGCCCTTCCCGCTGCAGGGCAAGGCCCAGGTCGGCCTGGTGAATATCGCGGCCGAAGGCACGCTGACGCGGCCGCTGCAACTGGCCGCCATCGATTTCCGCCTGAAAGTCGGCGGCGCCAGCATGGCGCGCCTGTATGCGCTGACCGGCCTGGTGCTGCCGGAAACGCCGCCCTTCTCCACCGAGGGGCGTCTGAGCGGCACCCTGGCCGGCCAGCACAGCCGCTGGACCTACGACCAGTTCACCGGCCGCGTCGGCTCCAGCGATATCGCCGGCAAGCTGGTGTACGAACAAAGGCAGCCGCGCGGCCACCTGAGCGGCACGGTGCAGTCGAAGCTGCTGCAATTTGCCGACCTCGGCCCGCTGATCGGCGCCGACTCCAACGCCAGCAAGCAGGCGCGCGGCCTGCCCGCCGTTCAGCCCAGCGAAAAAGTGCTGCCGGTGGAAACCTTCAAGACCGAACGCTGGACCAGCATCGACGCCGACGTCAGCTACCGCGCCGCGCGCATCGTGCGCACCGAGCAGCTGCCCATCAGCCATCTGGAAACCGAGTTCCACCTGCGCGATGGCGTGCTCCAGCTAACGCCCCTGAACTTCGACTTCGCCGGCGGCAAGCTGGCCTCCACCGTCACCCTCGACGGCAGCGGGCGCGACGCAAAGAACGCCATCCGCGCCAACCTGACGGCCAGCGCGCGCGGCATCCGCCTCAAGGAGCTGTTCCCGCATCTGCCGCAATTGCAGGCCACCGTCGGCACGATCAATGCCGACACCAAGCTCAGCGCCACCGGCAACTCGGTCGCCACCCTGCTGGCCCGGTCGAATGGCGAACTGAAGACGCGCATCAGCCAGGGCCAGATCAGCAAGCTGCTGCTGGAGCAGATGGGCTTGAACATCGGCAGCATCGTGCTGACCAAGTTGGTGGGCGACAAGCAGGTCAAGCTGAACTGCCTGGCGGGCGACTTCGCCGTCACCGACGGCCTGGCGCAGACGCGCAGCTTCGTCGTCGACACCGAGGACGCCACGGTGCGCATCAGCGGCGCCGTCAGCCTGGACGACGAGCGCCTCGACCTGACCATGAAGCCCGACAGCAAGGGCTTGCGCATCATCTCGCTGCGCTCGCCGATCTATGTGCGCGGCACCTTCAAGCATCCCGACGTCGACATCGACAAGGGCGTGCTGGCCCTGCGCGCCGGCGGCGCCATTGCGCTGGCCACCCTGGCCGCGCCGGTGGCCGCGCTGGCGCCCCTGATCAGCGGCGGCGGCAGCAGCGACGCGCCCTGCGGCCCCCTCCTGGCCGAGGCGGCGCGCAAGCCGGTGGCGCCGCCGCCCGGCAAGAAGCTGGCGCCGCGGCGCTAAGGCCGGGAATGCGTAACTAAGCGTAACTAAGCGTAACTAAGTGAGCTGACGAACAGAGCGCATGAGGCGCCCGTTCTATGCTGGTTTCCGCCAAGCCCGCGTGGCTGCATACACAAGGAGATCATCATGCACATCAAGAAAATCGTCACTGGCGGCGCGCTGTTGGGCGCCCTCTTCGGCCTGAGCGCCTGTTCGAATATGTCGCAGCAGGACCGTAACACGGCCGTCGGCGCCGGCGTCGGCGCCGTGGCCGGTTCCGTGCTGTCCGGCGGCAGCGCCATCGGCACCGTGGGCGGCGCCGCCGTCGGCGGCGTGATCGGCAACCAGGTCAGCAAGCCGCCGCGTTAATCCCCGCCCGGGCAGCGCCAGCCTTAGAGGAAGACGCTGCCCATGCCGATACTGCCATCGTCCTTGACCAGCGCATAGCAGCCGCAGGACGCCGCCTCCAATCCCGCCGCATCCAGAATCTCGATATTGCCCCGGCTATAGCTGATCAGCCCCTGCTGCTGCAGCGCGCTGGCGGCCTTGGTCACGCCGACGCGGCGCACGCCCAGGGCGTGCGCCAGGAATTCATGCGTCAGATGAAAGCGCTCCGACTGCAACCGGTCGCGCGTCACCAGCAAGGTGCGCGCCAGGCGCGCTTCCAGCACGTGGAAGCGGCTGCACACGGCGATCTGGATGGCTTGCGCCAGCAGCGCATCGGTATAGCGCGACAGCAGGCGCTGCAAGGATTCCATCCGCGCGAACTCGCGGCAGAAGTCGCCCGCCTCCATGCGCAGCACATAGCCGGCGCGCTGCACCACGGCGCGCACCTGGGCCGTCTGGTGGCCGAGCGCGACCGAGGCGCCGAGCATGCCTTCGCGGCCCACCGCACCCACTTCCAGGGTCATGCGCCCTTCGGCCACGGCCAACAGGCAGACCAGGGCGTCCAGCGGGAAGTAGAGGTGGCTGATCGGCTGGCCCGGCGCGTACAGCACTTCGCCCTCGTCCACCATCGCCAGCTCGCACAGGGACTGGATATGGTCCAGATCGTCCTCGGGCAAGCTCGCCAGCAGGCGGTTGCTGCCGCGGGAGGGAATCAGGGCGCTGCCATGGGCAGTGTCAAAGTTAACAATCATCGCGGTCGGGTCAGAGTGGTCGGCTTCTGCACATCGGTGAGGGCTAGCTTACCGGCAAGTATTTTCCCTGTATGTACGCTGACGCACTGAAACGGCAGCGCCCGCGACCGACAATCACGGCATCGACATGCAATTGGAAAGCGCACCATGACTCCCCTCATTCCTCCCGCCAGCAAACAACCCCTGCATCCGCTGCTGATGACGGCCGCCGTCGCCGTGCTGCTGTTCTGCTCGGTGGGCATCGCCGCCCTGATGGACTGGCTGCCCAGTTCCGCGGGACACGGTGCGCCGGCCGCCGCGCCGACGCTGAGCGCGCCGGCCAGCGAGAGCGCCGCGCCGGCCGGCCATGGCGCGGTCGATGCGGCGGCGCCGCTGCCGGACAGCGTGCCCCTGCCGCCCGCGCCGCCGCCAGGCGCCAGCCTGCGCGAGCACCAGTATGTGACCGCGCCGGCGCCCAATGACGACGGCAGCGCGCGCTACGCCGCACAAAGCGCCGCGGCGCCCGCCGTCTGCCATCACTGTGGCGTGGTGGAAGCGGTGCGCACCATCCGCACCCGCGCCAACGGCAGCGGCGTCGGCGCGGCGGGCGGCGCGGTGGTGGGCGGTTTGCTGGGCCACCAGATCGGCGGCGGCAGCGGACGCGACCTGGCCACCATTGCCGGCGCCATCGGCGGCGCCGTGGTCGGCAACCAGGTGGAAGGCAATTTGAATGCACGCACCAGTTATGCAGTGACGGTGCGCCTGGACGACGGCAAGCGCCGCACCTTCCACAGCGCCGCGGCCTGGCAGCAGGGCGAGCGCATCCGCATCGTCAAAGGCCAATTGCGGCGCGGCTAATACTGTTCGTCAGCGTACAGAGTTAAAAGCTGAGACAGGCAAAAATCACCCCATCAACCCACGAGAAGGAGTCCATCATGTTATACACACTGGCTGTTATCCTCATCATCCTGTGGCTGCTGGGCCTGGTCACGTCCTACACCATCGGCGGCTTCATCCACGTGCTGCTGGTGGTGGCCATCATCATGGTGCTGCTGCGCCTGATCAGCGGACGCGGCGTTTAGTCGCCGTTGCGCGCCAGCCACTCCTGTTCCCCGGCGCTGTGCACGAAGGTACAGCGCCGCTTTCCGTTTCGGTCTACACTTGCTGGACAATTCAGGAGGGACTGACATGAACTTCCAACACAAGGCATCCACCAAACCTCTGGCCGGCGCGCTGGCCCTGCTGCTGGCCCTGGCCGCCAGCGGCTGCGCCGACATGAACGCGACGCAGCGCGGCACGGCCACCGGCGCCGGCATTGGCGCCGGCCTGGGCGCCATTCTCGGCGCCAGCACCGGCGGCGGCGGCGGCGGCCGCGCGGCCGGCGGCGCCGTGCTCGGTGCGGCGGTCGGCGCCATCGCCGGCAATATCTGGTCGCAGCGCATGGAAGATCAGAAACGGGCCATGGAGCAAGCCACCAAGGGCACCGGCGTGCAGGTCAGCCAGACCCCCGACAACCGGCTCAAGCTGGAAATCCCCAGCGATATTTCCTTCGACACCAACCGCTCCGACATCAAGGCCAACTTCCGTCCCATCCTCGACCGCTTCGCCAGCACGCTCAACGACAATCCCGCCGCCACGGTCAGCATCGTCGGCCACACCGACAGCACCGGCAGCGACGCCATCAACCAGCCCCTGTCCGTGGACCGCGCCTCGCATACGCGCGACTACCTCGCCACGCGCGGCGTCTCGCCCACGCGCATCGTGGTCGAAGGGCGCGGCGCGCGCGAACCGATCGCCCCCAACGAAGACAATGCCGGCCGCGCCCGCAATCGCCGTGTAGAAATCTTTGTTGCCGAGCCTCAGCCACGCAGCTGAGCCGCCGGAGTCCGCCCATGCCCATCCGCCCCACCCTGCTGGCCTGCGCCCTGCTGCTTCTGGGCAGCAGCGCCGGCGCCCAGACCCTCAAGCCCGGCCTGTGGGAGATGAACAACCGCATCGCCGGCGGCAGTTCGGAAACCATGCAAGCCATGGCGCGCGCGCAAAAGGAAATGGCGAACCTGCCGGCCGACCAGCGCAAGATGCTGGAACAGATGATGGCCCAGCGCGGCGTCGGCCTGAACCTGGCCGACGGCGGCGGCGTCAAGCTCACCTACTGCATGACCAAGGAGATGGCCGAAAAGCGCGAGCTGCCGGCCGGCCAGCCCGGCGACTGCCGCAGCACCAGCACCCCGGTCCCGGGCGGCATGAACGTCAGTTTCCACTGCAACAAGCCGCCCTCGCAAGGAAAAGGCCAAGTCATCTTCGAAGGCGACACCGGTTACACCATGCGCATGGACGTCACCAGCCACGCCCACGGCGCGCCCCAGCAGATGATGGTCGAAGGCAGCGGCCGCTGGCTCAGCGCCGACTGCGGCGCCGCCCCCAAGCCGCACTAAGCCCCACCGTTTGATCCAGCGCAAACAATGTCCACCCTGGTGCCAGGCACCAGGGTAGGACATTGTTTGATATTGCGCAAAGAATGTCCGGTTCTGGTGCCTGGCACCAGGGTTGGACATTCTTTGATTTGGCGCAAAGGCGGGCTTAGTTGGCGTCGGAGTAGGCCATGTAGAGCTCGCGGGCCTTGGTGGCGATGGGGCCGACCGGGAGGTCGCGGCCTTCGTAGCGGATGCAGGGCGTGACTTTGCCGAAGTTGCCGGTGTTGAAGATTTCGACGGCGCTGTTCAGCTCTTCCGGCTTGACGCTGCGCTCTTCGACCACGATGCCGGCCTCTTTCAGCAGCGCGATGACGCGGCCGCGGGTAATGCCGGAGAGGAAGGTGCCGTTCGGCACCGGCGTCACCACCTGGCCTGCGGGCGTGACGAAGAAGATATTGGCGGTGGCGAATTCGGCGACATGGCCTTCGCTGTCGCAGACGACGGCATTATCGTAGCCGCGCTCCTTGGCGGCGCGCAGGGCGCGCGTGGTGTTGGCGTACAGCGAGGAGGCTTTGGCGTCGGTCGGCGCCATGGCGGCGTCGGGGCGGCGCAGCTCGGACAGGCAGGCGCTGAAGCCGGTGAACGCCGGCATCGGCGCATCGAACAGGGTCAGGGCGAAGGCGCTCTTCTCGGCCACGGGAATCAGCAGGCCGTCGGTGCCGAACACCAGCGGACGGATATACAGCTCGGCATCGGCCGGGAATTTGGCGACGCCTTCGCGCACCAGCTGTTCCATCTCGTCGACGCTGAGCGGGCAGTTCAGGCCGAGGCGTTCGGCCGAGTAGATCACGCGCTGCAGGTGCAGGCGCAGATCGGCCATATGGCCACGGATCGAGCGCGCGCCGTCAAATACCGAGGAACCCAGCCATACGCTGTGGTCCATCGCGCCGAACAAGGGGGCGTTGCCTTCGCTCCAGGCGCCATTGAAATAGGTCAGATACATAAATGCTTCCTGCTTGGTTGTTGAGGGGGCTGAACCCCTCAATTTAGCACAAGCGGGAAGCGCCGGTCAGAATGCGTGGCGCAGGCCGAAGCGCAAGCCGCTGCTGGCGCGCCCGATGGCGGCCGGCTGGCCGTTCTCATTGCGCACCTGGGCATAGGCGGCATACCAGGCGGTGCGCTTCGACATCGCATAGCTCATGCCGAAGGCGATCTGGCGCGCATCGAGATTGGTGGGATCGCGGTCGTCCTTGCGGATATAGGACAGCATCCAGGTCGTCGCGCCGCGCTGCAGCGCCAGCCCGAGCATCATGTCGCGGCTGTCGCTCGAGGGCGAGGCCATGGCCAGCGCGCCATACGGCTGGCTCAGATCCCAGGGCACGGCGCCCATGCCGCGGTTGACGCCATAGGCGGCATACGCCAGCGCCGGGCCGAGATGCAGATTGGCCGCGACCAGGGTATTGCGCGAGGCCAACTCCAGCGGCACGCTCTTGCCGGTAATGTCGGGCAGGGGATTGTTCTTGCGCTGATGCGCGATGCGCACATTGACCAGCGAGCCGGCATAGCCGAGCGTGGCGCCATAGGCGCGCTGGCGCGGCGTGCTGAAATTGCTTTCGCCGTAACTGTAAATCGCGCTGGCATTCCAGCCGCGCCGGCGCGCCGCGTACTTGATCGCGTTTTCATAAGGCCGCGTGGTTTCGCCCGCGAGGCTGACGGCGGCGCCGGCCAGGCCGCCGTGCAGCGGATCGTCGATCTCGATCAGCGCGGTCGACTGCGGAGTGTAGGCGCGTCCCGGCGCCAGCACGTCCCAGCGCGGATCGACGACGCCATACACTTGGAGCTGCGGCGGCGTCTGCGCGCCCGCCAGCAGCGGCCAGAACAACAGCAACGGTGCAATCTGCCTGTGATTCATGATGCCTCTCCCCTGAGCATGCCGCCAGTGTAGGCCCGCGCCCGCCTGTTTTCTGTGCGCGGTCCAACACTCCGTACCACTCTGCATCGTTGAGCGAACTGAGTCAATGTACGCCAGCGTACAGTGAAAAAATTTCTTAGCGGTTACACTATCGGCTTTAGACATCCCTATGCGGCCAAGCCGTTTTTCTCCGCATGTTAGAAATTCTCCAACAAATCCAGACAGACACCCTCAGCATCGCCCCCTTGGTCGCGCTGGTGGAAGAGCTGCGTCCCGGCCGTCCCGGCAACCACATCCGCGCCACCAATAATGTGCGCAAGCTGCTGGCCCTGCTGCAGGACGAACCCGCGCTGGCGCAGTCCCTGGGCGACTATGTGCTGCGCCTGTTGCAGCAGCGCCGCCACGCCAGCCTGTACAGCGAAGTGGGCGTGCTGTCCAACGATGGCTTCTTCACCGAGCTCAAACGCCGCGTCTCTTACCGCATGCTGCCGCCGGCCCTGGGCGACGAATACCTGAGCGACGCCCTCGACCAGATCTTCTACAAACAAAGCGACCACGAGTGGATCGCCGCCGTCCCCGCCGCCGACTGGCTGGTCCTGTTCAACACCATCTTCAGCACCCACCCCGGCGGCGGCAAACTGATGCTGCCCGGCATGCTCGAAGCCATCCGCACCTTGAGCTACCGCGTCTGCGCCATCGGCCTGGAGCCGAAGCTGACCAACTTCCATACCGATATGGAAGTTTTCGAATCGCCCTTCGTCATGCAGAACAAGGAGGTGCTGGTCTATCTGGACAGCTACGAAGCCTGGCTGTCCGGCGCCGCCAACAATATCGAAGATGCGCGCCATCTGCTGGTGATGCTGGACCAGTGCGACGCCGTGATCGGCAAGATCCGGCGCAAGGCGCTGGCCCAGGGCACCAGCATCGCCCTCACCTATCTGCTGGTGACGCTGACACAGAGCATAGACCGGCTGCGCAAGCTTTTGTTCCTGGTCGATATGTCCGGCGACCTGCCGTCCGCGCCCAGCATCGATCTGGATGCGGTGGCGGCGCAGGCGATGCCGGAACGCGCCACGCACGGCCCGGCCGCCAAGCGGCGCGCCGCCGCCCTGGCCCTGGCGCTGGAACTGATCGAAGCGCACAACAACAAGTACACCGTGCGCGACCTGTTCGCCGACAATATCAATCTGCTGGCGCGCAATGTGACGGAGAACGCCAGCCGCACCGGCGAGCATTACATCGCCGAAAACCGGCGCGAACTGGGCGGCATGTTCATGTCGGCCTCCGGCGCCGGCGTGATCGTCGGCTTCATGGCGCTGTTCAAGATCCTGATGTCCTACCTGCGCGCGGCGCCGCTGGTGGAAGCCTTCCTGTTCAGCATGAATTATTCGCTGGGCTTCATCTTCATCCACCTGCTGCATTTCACGGTGGCGACCAAGCAGCCGGCCATGACGGCCTCGCGCATCGCGGCCGGCCTGCAAAGCAAGGATGGCCGCAACATCGACCTGGACAGCATGGCGGAACTGATCAACAAGGTGCTGCGCACCCAGATCATGGCGGTGCTGGGCAATCTGGCCACCGCCATTCCCACCGCCTGGCTGATCGCCGCCGGCTACCGGCTGATCACCGGCCACCATCTGGTGACGCCGGAGAAGGCCATGCACCTGCTGCACGATATCGATCCCTTCGGCAGCCTGGCCCTGTTCTACGCCATGATCGCCGGGGTCTGCCTCTTCCTCTCGGGCCTGATCTCGGGCTATTACGATAACCAGGCCCTGTACACGCGCTGGGCGCAGCGCATTGCCCAGCTGCGCGGGCTGACGGCCGTGCTGGGACGCGAACGCACCCAGCGCCTTGGCGTGTACATGGAAAACAATCTGGGCAGCCTGATGGGCAACTTCTACTTCGGCATCATGCTCGGCGCCATGGGCGCGCTGGGTCTGCTGCTCGGTCTGCCCATCGATATCCGCCACGTGACGTTCTCGGCCGCCAACTTTGCGACAGCCATGGTCGGCCTGGATCACAATGTGAGCTGGCAACTGGTGTTGACTTCCATCGCGGGCTTCCTCAGCATCGGCACGGTGAATCTGCTGGTCAGCTTTGGTCTGGCCTTGTGGGTCGCGCTGCGCGCGCGCGGCGTGCGCTTCACGCACGGCCTCCAGCTGCTGCAAGCCCTGTTCCGGCGCTTCCGCAAGGCGCCGCTCCACTTCTTCATCGGCAGCAAGGAGAACTAGCGTGATCTACCGAAGCGCAAGGCATGCTCTGGCACTCACCCTCACCGCCTGGTGCCTGCTGGCCTGCGCTTCGCTGCCCGAGGTCAGCAAGACCCAGCTCAAGGCCGACGCGGCCGAGGTTCCCGCCGTCGCCACGCCCAAGGGCGTGCTGCCGAAGCAAAGCGGCGAGGCCCTGCTGAAAAAGCGCTGGCCGAAATCGACGCTGGACTTGCAGGCGCGCGCCGCGCTGGAGGAGGCGGCCACCGGCGTGCCGCTGATCGCGGGCAATAAGGTGCAGCTGCTGTTCGATGGTCCGCAGACCATGGCGGAAATGATGAAGGCCATCGCCGCCGCCACCAACCATATCAATTTCGAAACCTATATCTTCGACCAGGACGAGCTGGGCGAAAAGTTCGCCAACCTGCTGATCGAGAAGCAGCGCCAGGGCGTGACGGTGAATGTGATCTACGACAGCGTCGGCACGATCGGCGTGCCGCAGGCTTTCTTCGACCGCATGAAGGCGGCCGGCGTGGCGCTGATCGCCTTCAACCCGGTCAATCCCGCCAAGCTGCGCGGCAACGGCTGGAAGGTGAACAACCGCGACCACCGCAAGATCCTGATCGTCGACGGCAAGGTCGGCTTCACGGGCGGCATCAATATCAGCGACACCTACGCGCGCAGCTCGCCTTTCCGCTCCAGGGCGCGCTCCACCGACCCGTCCGAGGTCGGCTGGCGCGACACCCATGTGCGCATCGAGGGGCCGGCCGTCGCCGCGCTGCAATGGATGTTCGTCGAAAACTGGGCCGAGCAGGATGCCGACGATTTGCGCGATGCCGCCTACTTCCCGCAACCGGTCGTGGCAGGCGACAAGATCGTGCGCGTGCTGGGCAGCAAGCCCGGCGGCCAATTCGAGATTTACAAAGCCCTGCTGCTGGCGCTCAAGGAAGCGAAGCAATCCATCCACATCACCTGCGCCTACTTCGTGCCGGACGAGCAGACTTTACGCGCCCTGAACGCCGCCGCGCAGCGTGGCGTTCAGGTGCAACTGGTGCTGCCGAGCGTCTCCGATGCGGGCCTGGTGGCCCAGGCGGGACGGGCGGCCTACACCCCGCTGCTGGAAGCGGGCGTCAAAATCCATGAGCTGAAGCTGGCCGTGCTGCACGCCAAGACGGCTGTCGTCGACGGCCTGTGGTCGACGGTCGGTTCGACCAATATCGACACCCGCAGCTTCCTGCACAACCACGAGGTGAATGTGATCGTGATGGGCGACGCCTTCGGCGGCGAGATGGAAAAGGCCTTCCAGGAAGACTTGCGCAATTCCAAGGAAGTCACCCTGGCCGAATGGCGCGACCGCCCCTTCTCGGCGCGGCTGAAAGAATGGCTGGCGCGCATCTGGGATTACTGGCTGTAGTCCGACTCGCCACCATGGCGGGGATAATGATTGCGCTGCTGGGCAAGGTGCTCAACATCTACTAAAGCGCTTTGGCGCAAAAGCCACAGTTAACAAAAAAATCTGATTTTTCATACAGTACTGTGTTTTTGAACAGTACTTGTGTTAAGCTGATGCTTCGTTAAACACTTCTCCCTACAAAGGAATAGTTATGACCAGCATTAACAGCAGCTTCAGCTCCCGCTTCGGCCTGGAATACGCCCCGACGTCCTTCCTGGTACGCATGGGCAAACGCGAAATGTTAGTCTGCCGTGACTTCCGCAAGCGCTTCTACGCCGTCAACCCCATCATCGAATGCGACACCGGCGTCCAGCCTGGCCATATCGAAATCCTGCTGTTTGGCCGCTGGCTGCTGATCCTGTCCAAAGCCCACTAATCAAGCCGAAGCGCTGAACCGTTCACATTGTGCGCGCAAGAAGTCGCGCAAACAGATCACGGTGGACGTGACCTGCGAGCGGTGCATACACACCAGGAATAGCGGCACCTCTTCACCCGCTATCTCTGGCAAGAGCACCTGCAAGCGCCCGGCTCGGATGTCGGCGGTCACGTCCAAGCGTGACTTGTAAGCAATACCCTGGCCTGCCACAGCCCAGCGCCGCACCACATCGGCATCGTCGGCGCTGCGGTTGCCGCGGACGGGAATGGTGATGGCGTCAGCCCGTCCCGGCAGGCGGAAACTCCAGCGTTCATGGATCACGTCGTTGACGGCAAAGCGCAGGCAATTATGCCGGCGCAACTCCTCAAGGCTGTCCAGCCTGCCGTGCCGGGCAATATAGGCAGGCGAAGCCACCAGCACCCGCCGGCTCTGCGCCAGCGGCATGGCCACCAGGCCGGAATCTTCCTGCGGCCCGGTGCGAATGGCGATATCCACCGGCTGCCGGTACATATCGGCCAACCGGTCGCTTACGCTGAGCTGATAGGCCACGGCCGGATACTGGGTCTGGAACTGGTCCAGCCATTCAAGCAGCTGATTGCGGCCAAAATCCGAGGTTACGGAAATTTTCAGCAAGCCACCCGGCTCTTCCTTGCCCTGGGTCAGCGTGCCATGTCCCTCTTTCAGCAGGCGCAGCGCTTCGCGCGCATGGCGCAGATAATGCTCGCCCTCTTCCGTCAAGCGCAAGGAGCGCGTGGTGCGCGCCAGCAGACGCAACTGCAAAGCCTGCTCCAGACGCTTGAGCGCCGCGCTGGCCATGGCCGGCGAGATATCGAGCAGCCGTGCCGCCGCCGACAGGCTACCGGCATCGGCCGTGCGCACAAAGACTTCCAGATCATCGAGGCGCAGCAATTTTCATCATTCCATTGAAAGTGTTTCGCCGATTTTAGTCTTTATCCGCAGAATGCGTTAAATCATCATACATCCATTGCACTTTATGGAGTATCCGATGAAAGCCATTGCCTACCGCGCCAGCCTGCCCATCAGCGACGACAAGGCCCTGCTCGACGTCGAGCTGCCCGCGCCCGTCGCCAGCGGCCGCGATCTGCTGGTCGAAGTGAAAGCCATTTCCGTCAACCCGGTCGACACCAAGATCCGCCGCAATGTGGCGCCGCCCGCGGGCGAGCTGAAAGTCATCGGCTGGGATGCCGTCGGCATCGTCAAAGCCGTGGGGCCGGAGGCCAGCCTGTTCCGCCCCGGCGATGCGGTCTGGTACGCGGGCGCCCTCAACCGTCCCGGCGCGAATAGCGAGCTGCACCTGGTGGACGAGCGCATCGCCGGCCACAAACCACGCAAGCTCAGCTTCGCGCAAGCAGCCGCCCTGCCCCTGACCGCCATCACCGCCTGGGAACTGTTGTTTGAACGCCTGGAAGCGAGCCGCGACCGCAGCCTGAGCGGCAAGTCCATTCTGATTACGGGGGCGGCGGGCGGCGTCGGTTCGATTCTGGTGCAGCTGGCGCGCCAGCTCACGGGGCTGACCGTGATCGGCACCGCCTCGCGTCCCGAATCGGCGGCGTGGGTCAGGGAGCTGGGCGCCCAGCATGTGCTCGACCATAGCAAGCCGCTGCAGGAAGAATTCCAGCGCCTGGGCCTGCCGCCGGTGGACTATGTCGCCAGCCTGAACCAGAGCGATACCCACTTCCCCGCCCTGGCCGAATTGATCGCGCCGCAAGGCAAGCTGGCCCTGATCGACGATCCCGAGCATATCGACGTGCGCCTGCTCAAGCGCAAGAGCGTGTCCCTGCACTGGGAATTCATGTTCACGCGCTCGCTGTTCGCCACCGACGATCTGCAGAAGCAACACCAGATACTCAACGACGTGGCCCAGCTGATCGACAGCGGCGTGCTGAAAACCACGTTGGGCGAGCACTTCGGCCAGATCAATGCCGCCAATCTGAAACGCGCCCACGCCCTGCTCGAGAGCCAGCGCGCGACCGGAAAGATTGTGCTGGAAGGGTTCTGATCCCGCTGCTCAGGCCGGCGCAGCGAGCTGCTGCGCCTGTTCCTGGCGCAGCAAAGCCAGCACGCGCTCGTCATGGCTGGCCAGGGTGTTTTGCAGATTGATGGCGGCGCTGCAGGAATCGTCGATCACGCGCAGAAAACCGTTCTGCGTCCAGTCCAGCAAACGCGAGTGGAAACCGATGCCGCTGAACATCTCGCCGATATTCACGCACAGTTCGCGCAACGACAGCAGCGTGCGCTTGGTGGCTTCGATATCGTCCTGCATGCCCTTGCCGATATCGAGCAGTTCGCGGCTGGCCTCCTCCTTCTGCACCAGCTCGTGTATCGCAGCCAGCCAGCTTTCAATGCGCCGCGCAATGCGGCGGATACGCGTGGTTTTGCCGCGCATCATCACACAATAATGCAGGCACAGCACCCAGACCGGCAAGCACGCCAGACACAGCGGCAAACCGGCGCTGCGCATCTTGTGTTCAACCTTCTTCAACTTCTGCAACAGCTCGCCAATGCTGGCGGTAACGGGATCCTGACGCATGATGGTTTCTCCTGCCTTGCGCGACAAATGCAGTATAGCCACCTACCCCTGCGAGAAACCGCGGTGGGACTTGATCCAGCTTAAAGCCTTTGCATTCAACGCAGATGAAAAGAAAGCGCAGCGGCAAATATACCTGCCTCCCTGCCTGAAAAAGTACGCACTTTGTCACCTCAGCAATTATTTTTGAAAATTACAAATTATTGATATTTATGTATGGGAAAAGTGCTAGAGTTTGCGCTCACCAGCCAGTCGGTCTGGTCAGAAACTATTGACAGTGAAGAGAGGTGGAGATGAAAACAACAATTTTCGTAGCCTTGCTGGGTCTTACCCTCGCTGGCTGCACCAGCACCGAAAATCAAGAGACTAGCGCGCGCAACTTCGACGACAGCTACACGCCGACCGGTAGCCATATCGCGCGCAAAACCGTTGACCGCAGCAATGGCGTGCAAATGGTCAATAAGGAAGAATTCCAGCGCAGTATTGAGATGAACAATCCCACAATCGCCGGCCCAGGCCGTCAATAAGTCAAGCGGAACCACCAAATGAACAACAATCAATTCGATAGCCAATTCCACGCCCTGCACGCCGACGGCCTGCTGATGCTGCCCAATTGCTGGGATGCCGGCAGCGCCCGGCTGGCCGCAGCCAGCGGTGCGCGCGCCCTGGCCACCAGCAGCGCCGCCGTGGCCTGGAGCCATGGCTATGCCGACGGCGGCCAATTGCCGGCCGATCTGCTGCTGAGCACGGTCAGCGGCATCCAGCGCCGCAGTGGCCTGCCGCTCAGCATCGATATCGAAGACGGCTACTCCGACGATCCCGAACGCGTGGCCGCCCTGGTCGGCGCCGTGATCGACGCCGGCGCCGTCGGCATCAATATCGAAGACGGTGCGCAAGCGCCCGAGCTGCTGGGGCGCAAGATCGCCGCCGTGCGGCGCGTGGCCGACCAGCGCGGCGTCAAGCTCTTCATCAACGCCCGCTGCGACGTCTTCCTGCGCCAATTACTGGAACCCCAGCAGCGCGTGCAGGAGACCGCGCGCCGCGCCCAGTTGTACCGCGATGCCGGCGCCGACGGCCTGTTCGCGCCCTTCATCAGCGCCGAAGACGAGATCCGCGCCCTGGCCGCCGCCACGCCCCTGCCGCTGAATGTGCTGGCGGTGCCGGGCCTGCCTGCGCCCCAGCGCCTGCTGGAGCTGGGCGTGCGCCGCCTGAGTGCGGGATCGGCCCTGTCGGAATCAATGTTCGCCTGCGTGCAGCATTCCATGCAGCACTTCATGCGCGGCGGCGAACCGTATGCGGCGGACTTGCCCAAGCTCGAGTACGGCCAACTGAACGGCCTGATGCAGGACGGCGGCCACAGCTGAACCATCCGCCGCGCCGTTCACGCCTCCATGTCTAAAAAGAGGCGGCGTTCGGCGCGGCGCCTGCGGCTCAAACCCGCCACCACCCGCCCGCCCGCCTTATTCCACAGCAAGAAGCTATCGGCCGCCCCGGCCAAGTCCTGGCGCATCAGCTTGCGGCATACCGAACTGGCGCCGAACGCGCCCAGCCCGATGTTATACGCCAGCGATACGCAAGCGGCCTGCCTGGCCGGCGGTTCCAGATGCAGGGCCGGACAACGCTTCAACACCCCCAGCAGATACTGGCCGACGCGGCGGCGCAGCATGGCATCGGCCTGCGCCTGCGTCCACACCAGTCCCTCGGCCACGCCCAGCGTCTCGCCCCAGCCGATGGTCCACACGCCCACCAGATCGCGGTAAGCGCGCAAACGGCAACCCTCGAAAGCGCGGATCAGCGGCAAAGCCTGTTCCAGCGCATCGTCTGCCCGCCTCATTTCTGCTTATCGAAAACGCGGCCCACGAACCAGAAGGCCAGGATGCCGGACAGGATGGCGCGGTCCTCGGCATCGTAAATGCGCAGGATCGCCTCCCAGCCGCCGATGCCCGACTGCAGCGCCACCACGAACATCGCCAGCTTGGCCACGCCATACATCAGCAGCACATAGTAAGTCGCCAGCGGCCGCACCAGAAAATTCAGCGCATCGGCCCACCAGATGCCGAGCGGCTGCATCTGCCCCTGCAACGCTGCCTTCTGCGCATCAAGCAAGGCGAGTGCCTGCTCCACGCCACCCTGATATTCCACCAGCGCCTGCTGGCTGGCCGCACGCGTCTGTTCCAGCTGGAATTGCCGCTCCAGCATCGCCAGCTCATGCGCGTTATCCGTTTTCTTATGCAGGAAGCCGAACAGCTCCGGCATCAGCCGCAGCAAGCCGCCGCCCAGCATCGACAGCAAGGATAGAATCATGGTTTTCCTTTCAAATAACGAAGCAGATACGAGGCCAACCACCACAGTCCCAGCAAGACCAAGGGCAGCAAGCCATGCCAGGCCCCCAGCGGCACACGCCGGAACCAGGGCGCCGCCACGAAGTCCAGCGCCCCGGTCGTCAACACCAGCCAGGCCAGACGCAGATGCGGCGCCGTCTCCGGCCCCATCCGGTTAATCGCAAAAAAGAGGCCGCGATACAGCAAGAGCAACGCGGCCAGATGGGAAAGAAAAGGCAGCATCACTGCCCTCCGAGCAAAGAGCTCAGGCGGCGCAAGCCCACCGGAATCAGCACCTGCGCCGCGATACCCAGCGCAGCGCCGCCCGCGATGCGCGTAAAGTCGCCCACGCCCTGCAGCCACGGAAAATAATGCAACGCCGCCACCGCCAGCACCGGCGCGAAAAAGCCCGCCAGCAAAGCCGACCCCACCACCGTACCGACAATCTTCAAGGCCGACATCGGCGGCAAATAAGACAGCGAAACCAGCCCGCCAAAAAAGCCCGCCAGCAAAGCGTCATACTGCACGCCAAACACCGACCCGCTCAGCGTGATCGTCCCCGCCGCAAGCGCGATGGAAGCCGTAGAACTCGCAGGTTCAGTCATAAGTCTCCTAAAATAAAAGCCCCTTTGATCCAAATCACAAAATGTCCCACCCTGGTGTCAGGCACCAGGGTGAGACATTCTTTGATCTCGCGCAAACAATGTCCTACCTTGGTGCCTGACACCAGGGTGGGACATTTGCTGATGTAGATCAAAGGGGCTAGGGTTTGCCGAAGCCGGCCTTGGATTTTCCGCTGTTGCCGGCGTTGATTTCGGCGGTGGTTTGCCAGCCGGAGTTGTTGAAGCTGTGGGTGACGGATTCGACCAGGTAGTCGCCGTCGGCTTCGGGCTTCACGCCTTGCAGGCGCACGGTTTTTTCGGCGGCGATGTCGGCACGGCCAGGCATGGTCAAGGATCCACTGGCCGTGGCGCGATTCAGTGCGCCCAGCCGGGCCTGAGCCGCGGCTTTGGCCGCATCGGGCGTGGGATAGACGTGGCGGTCGATGTGTGTAGCACCCTCGCCATCCCCTTCGCCGCCGGGCGCGCCATCGGGATTGGGGACGTCGACGTCGATCTGCTTACCGCTGACCGGATCGTGCGCCTTGGCCTGCACCTTGCCGAAAGCGGAGCGGTCGGCGAAGGTCAGGCTGTAGCGGCTCAGCATATACGGCATCAGCGTCAGCGCCGGCATCGTCTGGCCGCTGGCCGATTGGCCGCCACCGCGCGGCAGCACCAGCAGCTTGCCATCCTTGACGGTAGCAGTGGCGCCGTGCGCGCGCGCCAGCCGCGTGATGAAGTGCAGATCGCTTTCGCCCATCTGGTCGGCGCGCGCGATTTGCGCTTCGACCTTGCAGACCGGTTGCCAGCCATGCCGCTGCGCCAGTTCGGCAACAATCGCCGCCAGGCTTTTGTTTTCGTAGCCCTGGCTGCGCGTGCTTTTGGCCGACTGGCGCATGTCCGCCCCCTTGGCGCGGATGGTGATCACGGCGGGTGGGCCTTCCAGCGCCACCTCGTCCACCTTGTAGCAGCCCATATAGCTGAGCCCTTGTCCGCTCCAGCCCAGCGATACCTTCAGCAAGGCGCCTTTGGGCGGAATGGCGATTTTGCCGCCCCGGTCATCGAGGCGGATCTCGCAGCTGTCCGCCTCCAGCCCCGGCTTGTCGGTAATGCTGAGGCTCAGCAGACGATCCTTCAGCAGGGCCGTCACGTTCTTGTCGTTGGCGATGATTTCAAATTCTGCCTGCATCACGCCTCCTTCAAGACCACAGCTGGATGGTGTCGCTGCGCGGCGGCGCCAGTTCCGGCATGCGGATCAGCTGGCCCGCCGCATACGGCTGATCCTGCGCCGCCAAGCCTGGATTGGCCTCGTACACCGCTTCCACCGTGCCGGCCATGAAGCCATAGTGGGCATGGCAGATGCGGTCCAGCACATCGCCGTCACACGTTCTGATAATCGTCGCCATAGCGCTTGAACTCCAGAGTGAAGGTTTGCTTGCGCGCCGCGCCGTCGGCCATCAGCGTTTCCTGATCCTCGCTGAGCGAAGTCATATACCAGCGGCCCAGCACTTCGCCATAGCCGGTGGTCAGCAGCAGCGGCTTGAGTGCGCGGCCGATGGCCCGCAGCTTCTCCAGCTCACCGCCGCCTTGCCGGAAGGCCGCGTAAATCGCGCCCGACAAGGTCAGGCTCTCGCTGCCCTGCCCCACCGCCTGCAGGGCCTCGGGACGCGACAGCCGTTCCTGCGCCGCGATATTGAAATTGGCCTGGCGCTTCAAATGGTCGAAGGCCGCGCCGGAAAGGCCGAAGTGATAACGCGTGCCATCCTCGGCACTCAAAATCAGCAGATGCGGTGTGGCTGCAGCGGCAGCCGGCGCGGCATCGTCCGTTTTCTTCGCCAGCGACGACACGGCTTGCGCCGCATCCGCCGCCGCGCCGCCTGGACCGCCCGCGCCAATGCCCGTCAAGGCCTTGAAGGATTTGCTCAAGCCGCCGACGGCCGCCGTAAGCTTGCCCGCCGCAGCCTTCACTTCCGCGATCTTGCTGGCGGCCAGCTTGGCCGCACCGTTGCTGAGCGCATTCAAGCCGCGCTGAATGGCCGTGCCATCGGCCAGCGGCAGCACGCGGTTCAAAGCGCCCTGCGCCGCCGTCACCAGCTTGGTAGCGTCATCGATATGGCCCACCACCCGCGCCGTCAGCTTGCCCACCTTTTCCTTGCCGTGGTCAAGGCGCGCGTTCACCTTGTCGCTAATGTGGCGCGCCCTTTCCTCCGCGCGCGCGATCTCGCCGGTCGCGCGATTGATAAAGTCCTTACTACCCATATCAGGCTCCTTGTAAATGCGCCGTATCGCCCAGCAGGGCACGGCTTTGCTGCGCCTGGAACTCCTTGAACTTGCCGAACACCAGTTGCGCCAACTTGTCGGCCAGGATGGCGGGATCGCGCGCATCGCCCTGCACATTCACCGTGATGCTGGGCGTGAAACTGATCTGCGGTGGAGCCGCCGCCGCCTTGGCTGGATTCGCAGCGCCTGCACCCGGCGTCATTTGGCCCATCAGCGCGCTCGCCGCCGCGCCGGCCGGCACGGCGGCAGAAAAACCAATGCCAGGCATGGCCATTCCAGCAGCCATGCGTGTCGCACCCAGCCCCGCAGCTGTAGCAGCGCTTTGCGCCACCAGACCAGCCTTCGCCTGCTGCATCAATTGCTGCGCCGACGTAGGCGCTGAAGACGCATCCTTTTCCTGCATCAGCGATTTGGGTGCATAGTCCAAGGCTTTATCGCCAACTTTCGACCACAGCCACTCCCCCGCCATGGAACCAAGCGCCGTGCCAACCGGGCCGCCCAAAGCGGTGCCAACGAGGCCGCCCACCGCCATCGCACCCATGCGGCCGATAGCGGATGCTTTCTCGCGCCGCGTGCCGTCGCCCGTAAGCGTCCGCACCGCCTGCACGCCGGCGATAGCCACACCGGCAGCCCCCATCAGTTTGCTCGCACCGCCAAGCCATGGCATGGCGCGTCCAGCGACGCCCGATGCTTGCGACCAGAGACCGCCGGCGCGCGCTGCCAGACCACCAAAACTGCCGCCGATACGTCCGCCAATCCGACCGAGCATGCCGCGCGCGCCCCGGTTTGCGGCAGGATTGCCAGCCTGCGGCGTCCCCGGCCGGCCGGCCTGCGCACCGCCTGCCCTGCCTGAGGCGCCGGCACCGGCCTTGCCTTTGCCCTTCTTGCCTTTATCTTTACCGAACGATTCAGCGCCCGATCCCGGCCAGTTGGTGACGAAGACTTGCTGTACCTTGCCATCAGCCGCAGCGGCGGCGGCATCCGCCATGCCAGGCAGTTTTCCTCGGCTGAGCCACGAGCCGCGCAGCACATCGCTTCCACCACGCAGCAGACCGAAACCAGCCTTGCCAAGCTTATAGGCGCTGAACGCCGCACCCAGACCAACCACACTCATTACCGCCTTGGGGGCGGCCTGCGCCAGATCACCGACTGCATTGGCCAGGCCGGACGCCACTTCCGCCGCCACATCGCTCATCGGACGAATCGCATCGCCGATCTTGCGCATGGCGTTATCCATGGAATTGCTGACCTCATCCCACTTCTGCTTGGACGTATCCAGGCGCTGCTGATGGTCGCTTTGCAGGATATCCTCGGCCGGAGCTTTGACATCCTTGCGCGGCGCCTGCTTTTCGATTTCCGCCAGCGCGTCTTTGTTGCCCTTGGCGTCCCACTTCTTGAATTTGTCCTTCAGGCTTTTCTCAGCCTCGGCGACGCTACCGTCTTTCTCGACCTGGGCTTGCAACAGAGCGGCCGCCTGGGTGACGGCATCCTGGCCTTTGAGGCCGAGCTTCTGCATGCGGTGCAGCAGATTCGGCATGGCTTTCGCCATTTCAGCCGGGTCGATTTTTGCCGATTTCGACACATTCGCAATCGCCGACAACGCCGCCTTCATTTCGGCCGGCGATTTCAAATCGGCTTTATCGCTGATCGCGCTCATCAGGGCTGCGGTCTCTTCGGAACCAACGCCCTGCCCCACCGAGAACTGCGCCAGCAAAGGTGCAAGCGCAGTAGCATCATTGGCCTTCATGCCATCGCCAACCAACTGCGTCATGGCCTTCGCCATATCGGTTTGGCCCATGCCGCCTTTTACTGCGATATCCGCCAACGCATTGCCGATGCGCTGTTCCTCTGCCTTGTCTTTGATGCCGGCCTTGATCGAGAAGTCGCGCATCACGGCCTGGTAGTCGGCAGAGACTTTGACCACCTTCATCACCGGCTTGGACCACTCCTGCGCTTGCGAGAAGGCGCTCTTGCCCAGTTCCAGGCTCTTGCCCCATTTATCCAGACCGCCGGCTTTCATCTCAAGGCCACGCGTGGCGCGGCCCAGACGTTCATACGACTCGGTCATCCGATCGAGTTCGATGCCGTGCTTTTTCAGACTGGCATAGTTCGCCGTCAAGCTGGCATACGTGGGCTGGGTCAGCTGCGCAGTCTTATGCATGTCGCGCATCTTCTGCTGCAGCTTCTGCGTTTCCTCGATCACCGCCCGCAACTCGGTCAGCTGGCTGGCCTTGCTGCGCAAAGCTCCAATTTTTTCTTCCATATTCACCTCATAAGCCATGGCCTCACGATGCGGCGTCTTCCAGCCACCACAAGATATCGTCCAGCGTCATCGCAGCGATTTCGGAAGGCTGGAAGGCATACTCACTCGCCAGCCGGCGCGCCAGCTGCTGCAATTGGCGCTGGCTCAGCGCCAGCATCGGAAACGAGGCGAAAATAGCCTTCCTGCAGACGGTGGTAATCGCTCAGCTTGAGCTGCTCCAGATCGGACGGCGCGACCTGCGCCAGACTGGCGAACAGCGCCAGTTCGCGGTCCTCGGCATCGTTCGGATGCTGCTTCTGCGCGCCGCGCATATCGCGCACGGTCGGCGCGCGCAACTGCAATTGATTGGTCTTCACGCCGTTGAAGCTTTCGGGGCGGGACAGCGTGATGGTGACGTTATCGCCTTGCTGGCGCAGCCAGGTATATTCCTGCATATGAGACTCCATAAATGAAAACGCCCGGCCATCTCTGGCCGGGCGTTCGTTAATCAATCAGCTTTAGAAATCAGACGCCCAGCGCCTGACGCACTTCGGTCAGCTGATCCTTGCCTTCCACCACGCGGATGCCGGCGGCCGGGTCGATTTCGAGAATGACCTTGCCGTCCACTTCCAGCTTGTAGTAGCCGCAAGCCACGTTGTACTTGGTCTCGGCCTTGTCGCCGGCCTTCCAGTCACCCATATCCACTTCCTGCAACATGCCGCGGAAGGTGGCAATGGCGGCAACGACGGCGCCTTTCTGATCCTTGAAAGCGCCGCGGAAGGTACCGTTAAAGGCGCTCTGGTCGGCCAGGCCGAAGAACTTCAGCACATCAGGCGCCACGCCGGTCATGGAGAAGGCAGCTTCCAGCGCTTCCAGGCCCATATCCATTTTCAGCGGCGCATCCATGCCGCCGGCGCGGTAGTCCTCGGTCTTGATTTTCAGCTTGGGCAGGGTCAGCTGGCTGGCCACGCCCGCATAGCTGTTACCGTCGACGAAGAGATTAAAGTTGTACAGGGTTTGTGGGATCATGTGCATTCCTCCTGATTAGTTATTGATGTTCAGTACTTCGGTAACCCACTGATTGGTTACTTCGATACGGAAGTTCGGGTTCTCGGCCGGCGGCACGTCGGTGAAGCGGATATTCCAGTACACCTTGCCCTGCTCCAGCTGGCTGGCGGTGTTCAGCTCAGGGTCGGGATAGACCTCGAAGTTGATGATGCAGCCGGCATTGCGCAGATCGCGCATGAAGGCGTTCAGGCCTTCGGTCACGTCCTTCACATAGGTCTTGGTGATGCCACGGTCCACCGCCCATTTGTGGGCATAGAGGATGGCGTCCATCACCATATCGGTGGTGCGCACACGGGTGACGAAAGACCATTTCGGATCGGACGACAGGGTGCGGTTGCCCCACAGGCGGAAGCCGCCGTCGCGGATGATGGTGCTGATATTGACCTTGTTCAGCAGATTGGCGCGGCAAGTCTCGTCGCCATCCAGGAACTCGACCGGACGCTTGGTGCCAACCACGCCGACCATTTCCTTGTTCGAAGGCGAGATCCAGAAGCCGTATTCCTGGTCAGTCCACGCGAACAGGCCAGCGGCGGCGGCCGATGCGGGCGCGTCGACGGCGGCATTGGCGGTGGTGTCCCACACGCGGATGCCCGGGTCGACCAGGTACAGGCGCTTGCTGCCGAATTTGGCTGCGTAGGCGGTGGCCGCGTCATCGTCGGTGTTCGGGCCGTCGATGATGGCGACGGCGCGCAGCTTGCCGGCGATGCCGTCCATGGCAGTGGCCACGGCCTGGGTGGCCGAGTGGCCCGGCGCCACCAGCAGACGCGGATGCAGGCCCAGGACGGATTTCGCGTCGAGCAGGGCTTGCAGGCCGGTGCGCGCGCCTTGCGCGGTCACGCCGCCGATGACGGCCGAGGTCTGGGCGGCGGCATCGGCCACCTGGGCCACGCCGACCGCCGCGATCACGGCATTGGTGCGGGCGTACACGGCGCGCAGGGATTTATACAGATTGCTGGTGATGCCGAAAGCGGCCGCCGCTTCACGCAGCGAGGTGATCTTGACCGGCACATTCGGCGCGGCCAGACCGGCACCCGGCGTGTAAGTATCGACGATGCCGATGACCGAGCTGGATGGAGTGGTGATTGGACGTGGACCGGAATCGACCAGGGTTACGGTTACACCGTGAAAGAAAGATGCTGCTGGCATTATTTAGCTCCTAAAATAAAAAAGCTCGCACTAGGCGAGCATAATAAATACAAAACCTCATAATTATCTAATATTCGTAACCAACCAGCGAGAAATAATAACTTGCAGAGTCCGTAGATAGCACTGTTCCAGCTGGCAAAGTTATCCTAAAAGCTTCTCGCCCACCAGTCCCATATGACAAAGGAATGTTTACACCATTAATCGCGCAACAATTCATATTCCCACCATAACCTGGAATAAATAGCATGTCACACATTCTCCCCTGAGGAACAACATATAAAATCCCCTGCTTCAAATCAGCATTTATACATATCAATTTAAAAAAATTTTCCTGCTCTATTTTTTTCAACATAAACATTCTCAATTAGATTTAACGCCAGTTGCTCTCACACCAACAGCCCCAAAATCTGCTGCCGCTTTAGAAATATTGGGAGACGGAATAAACGTTGCCGAATTACCCATCCCATTCCATGGCAAATTAAAATACCTTGAAATAGACTTAGACGTCACATCAAATTGAATAATATCAGCCCCATTAACACAGAAAAATATTGAATTATTTTCCGGACACCTAACAAAATTAACAATAGAACTATTTGAAAAATTTCTTGAATATGGGAAAGGAACAAGATGAAATTGCTGAATTATTGGTTGATTTAAATTCTTTCCTATATTCCACAAATAAATATGACCTTGATTGCCATAAGTATCTGCCTGCCAAACCATGTAATTTCCACCTCCATCTTTACCAATACCAACCGGCAAAGCCGCCGAAGTACCTAGAGGAGTGCTTGGTGCAGAAGAAACGAATCCTGTAGCGGCGTCAATTATGTAACTATTCCCATTAGAATAATTCGCCCTAATATAAATCTTCCCATCCAATGCCGAGGACGAAGAATATGATGCAGCAACATTAACACCAATCGCCTTGGTGATAGCTAGGTTATTAACTGTGTCGTAAATATGCAAAATATTTTCCAAAAAAGCATAAATATAGCGATTGCCATCATAGGAAAAAGCTTGCCCCCCAAAAGGAATAGCTGTTTGCCCCCCGTTAACCCCACCTAATCGTCTATAAAGCGTAGCTGTCCCTGCTGCTGCATAGTAAAAATTACCAGCCTGATCAAAGATAAAAAAGTTAGGCGATATGGAAAGATTTTGATTTAATAGATTGGAAAAAGATGGGCTAGATCCATTTGAAAGAATGTCACCCGAAAAAATTGTCGGGAAAGATATCCTATTCACAACAGAGTTGCCATTCACTTGATAAAATTCATTAAACACAGGAACACCATTGGTCTTTAACTGCATAGAATTTCCTGGTGCCAAAATTTCCGATCCAGTCAATCTCACAGACTCGCAAATATTTGCAATCACTGATGCCCCGACGACAAGTGACAATGACCGCCTTGAGGGGTTGGAGATGAAAACGTCTCGTACTACGGATGACTCATTCGCGGAATTGCTAGCAATAGTTACTCCTGCCAGCAAATCAGAGTATCCTAAATTAGCTACATTAATAAATTCAGAAAAAGTATCTGCCATATCCTTCTCATTGAGAAAATTTAAGATTACGCACGTAACTTGCACTCTCCGCCATCGTGGCTAACACAGCCGAAAACTGGAGATTGACATCAGCCTTAGCCGCCTTCAACGCAAGTGCTGCCTGGATAGCGTTCATGCTCTCGACCACTTCAAACTTATTCGCTTTGGTAGCGAGCAATGCGGTAATCGACCCGATATCACCTTGTGCACCTTTCAATACCATTACAATTTCCTGTATTGTGTCCAGATTCACGTCGTCGCTTGCTACCAGGCCACGTAGTGCCAGAATTGCCCCATCCAAGCCAGCCAGACAATCCCGCAGACGTAGCACATCATCCTTAAGCTCATTGTCTGGATGCGGTAGGGGCAAATGAAGATACGATGTCTTTTGATCGATCATCTGTTCTCCTTACATCGCCATGGCGCGCAGATTTTCGACTTCGGGCCGGGCGCTCGACGAACCACTCAGGACCAGCTTTACCTTCGCCGATGTCTTGCTGAATGCAGTAACCTCGTAGGTCAGCTCATACTTGTTCAGACCGAGCTGGCGCGACGAGATTTGCGGCATATCGGCGTAGGTATCCGCAGGGTCGGAACCGGCCACTTTCACGGTGATACCAGCTCCGGACGGCAGCGTAGCGTCCAGCACTACGCGGATACGACTGTTGTTACCGGCCGGGAAAGCAACCGAAACGTAATCAGCGGTGGTCTTTACCGCGCCGGAGATCAACTGGGTGCCCGGATACAGCACCGGGGTTGCGGCTGCAGTGCCAGACAGCTTGGCGGTCACGCCTACATTGCCGGTTTCGGCTTTCGCCAGCCGCAGCGGCTGGCCTTCAGCCACGTTCACCGAAGCGCCGCTTGGCAGCGCCAGCGTGTATTCGACGCGGGAGTTGAAGGTCGGCGCTTCGGCCAGTGAGAGCAGCAGCAGGTCGGTGGTGCTGGATACGGCCACGGAACCCAGATCCACATTGCGGCTGGTTTCGGAGAACACAGCTTTCAGCAGCTCGAAGGTCAGGTCGCGGTCCTGGTGCGCGGTCCACGTCGAAGCGTTCGAGGAGGACAGCAGCACGCCCACTTGATATGGCTGGGCCGACACGCGCTTGCCTGCGTTGTTGTCCCACATATTCATCTCGGCGACGGCGAGCTTTGTCACGGCGTCGTTGCTCTGCACGACCAGCGCGTATTCCGTGTTCGCGTCGATCCACACCGGTGCATCGAACACGATCTGGCTTGGGCCAGTGGTGGCGATGGCGGCGGGCAGAATGCGACCTTCGGCGTGGATCACGTTGTTCGGCACACCGGCGATCACGCCTCGAATCTGCGCTACCACCGGCGAAGAGCCTTTCGCGGTGAACCACAGCTTCACGCCCGCAAGCTGCGTGGATTGCGGCAGCGTGAAGGTTTGCGCCAGCGGGTCGGAGCGGTTTTCGGTGATGCGCGTGACCATCTGGCGCAGCTCGATCAGACGGGTGCCCTGACCGAGGAAGGTTGCGCTGCCGCGCGAGCCGCCCGCACCGCTGAAGTCCACCCGTTTTGCGCCCGCCGGGATATTGGCCGGGATCTGGAAGCTGCCGCTTACGATGCCTTGGGCATTCGCTTGAATTGCCATTAAATTTCTCCTATCAAGGGGTCGGGGTGACGTTGATGCCGTCGAAGGTGACGCTGCTCAGCACCTCGTTCGGGCCGAAACCGGCCAGCGTGAACTTGATCTGCAGCTGGCGCAGCTTCTCGGCCGCCTGGCTGGTCGAGGACAGCAGATTGTTCGACGTGCTGACCGAGGTCGATTGCAGCCTGCCGCCGCCGTTGACGATACGTTCCGTGGTCGGGCTGCTCCAGGTGGTGTCCACCTCGGTCCAGCGGTCGATGGCCGGAACCAGCGTCACGTCGGCCGGGATCGGATCGAAGGCCGAATACGGATTGATCAGCATGTCGCCGGTGCGCATCAACTGCGACAGCACGGGGGCAAACGTGAAGTTCAGCGTTGCAGGCTTCGGTACGTCGGCGCCAACCTGGTTCGGCGCGGAAGTCACCGGCAAGGTCAGCTTGCCGCCGACAATCGCCGCCGTTTGCGCCACGCCCTGGTCACGCAGATCGTCGCTCAGGAAAGGATCGACGAACATGCCTTTCTTCAGGCTCGTATCGCGGTTGGCCGCATCGGTTTTCAGCACCTGTTGCGCGACCATCGAGGACAGATAGTCCATGCGCGCATTGATGTTGGCGATGTCCTGCATCGGCACCACGCGCACGCCGTCGTTGCTGACGGGACGCATGGCCTGCCAGGTCTGCTGCACGCTGGCCAGCGCCAGCAGCGTGTCCGGCACGGCCGGCGGCAGCGGATTAATTTCCGCAGCCACGCCTTTCAGCCATACCAGGCCGCCGTCGGCATTCACGCACAGGCGGTCGATGCGCGGCAGTTTCTGGCTGTAGCTGACGAAGATTTCGCTGCTGGCCACAGCGCCGGTCACGGTGAAGCCGGTATCGTCGATGGCCGTCGGCGTGATGGTGGTGCGGTATTGGTACGTCACCTGGTAGGTGGTGCCTGGCGATGGCTCGGTGCCGGGCAGGCTCCAGTCCACCATATCGGAACTGAGCTTGTAGTCGGTACCGGCGGTGTAGGTCGTGCCGCCCAGCGTCACGGAAACGATCTTCGACACCGAAGTATCCGGCAGCAGATCCTTGGCATTGGTGAAGCTGCCGTGTACCACGCTAGCGGTTTTCTCGCGCAGGATGCTGACCGAGGCGATCGACGCCAACGGTACGCGGTTCACGTCCACGCGCTGCGCAGCGACGGTGGCCGAGATATGCGACTCGTCGCCGATATTACGCAGATCGGGCGTGGCGTTATGCAGCACGCGGCGGCTGGTCGGCAGCGCTACGCCGAAGCCGTTGACGCGTGCCCGGCCTTCGGACACGGTGTAGACCTGCGAGCCGCTGACGTCGGCCGCTGCCGCCACATTCAGACCGGACACCACATAAGAGCCGCCCGAGCTGTCGCGGTCATAACGTGCCAACGCCTGGGTCACGCCATCCAGATTCGGCGGCGCTTCCTTGGCGCGCAGCATGCCGTTTTCCACTTGGTAGATTGGGTAGAAATCGCCGCTACGGCCATCGTTCTCCACACCCCACACCGGCACCAGCTTCTGGCGCGCGGCGCCCGGTTCCTGGTAGCCGCGCGTACCGGATGCCGGATTGCGCAGCGCAGGCGCTTCCAGCTCCGTGACCACGCTCTCTTTCAGGTACAGGCCGATGCTGACATTGCCGATCACCGGAATGGTCAGTTTTGACGAAGCCACGGCGCGCACGCTGCCGCGCAGGTAGACGGCGCCAGCTTCGCAGATGGTTTCGCCGCTGTCCGGATCGACGCGCACACGTGCATCGCGCACAATGTCGCCATCCTTGAACAGCGCGTCGCCGATGCCTTGCAGGCGGGCCACGGTGGCCGCCTGGATTTCATTCAGCTCGGCCGATTGCAGCACGCGGTCGGAGCGGAACAGCACCTGTTCGTAGTTGTCGGCGGGGTTAAAGCGGTTGTAATACTGTTCAATCATAGTTTTGCTCTCGCTTAGAATGGCAGCACGTATTCGAACGTCTGCCGGATGGATGGGCTGCGCACGGTTTTCTCGAAGCGCTCCAGCGCATACAGCTTGCCGGGGTGGACGATGTCGGCCGGGACGAAGTAGCGCTGGCCTGGCGGCAGCTCGGGCTTGACCACGGTGCCGAGGAAGATGCCGACTTCGCGCAGCTGCGAAGCCGGGGCGTCGAGAAAATCGAAAACAAAGCGCGTCAGCAGCCATTTGGTCGGCGTTTCGCTGACCGTGTAGCGGCCGCTGACGACCGAGATTTCGCCGTTTTCGTCCGGCTTCACGAAGCGCACTTCGGTGGCCACGCGGCGGCCGATTTCGGCCACCAGGGTGGCGGCGTTATTCGGCTCGGGCACGGCCTTGCTGTCCCATGCGGAATCGCCCGTGCCCCAGGCCAGGTGGATGGGGCGCGATTTGACCGCTTCGGCCAGCGCCGCGCGGCCGTCGTCTTGCAGAACTGCCATATCAAGTTCCCTTGTTAGTAAAAGTGATGGTGGATGGAATGGCGACGCGCCATGGACGGGCATCCCAGCCGCCAGTCCAGGTTTGCGGCCGATAGTGCGAACCGCTAGTGCCGGTGAACACGGCGTCGTACTCGAAGCCGAAGCTTTGCGGACGTTCAAACGCAGGCAGCGGGCTTTGATGCAGGCTTTCGCTGAAGCGGTCGATCACGATGTAGCGCCAGGCGATGTCGTGGCTATCCAATCGGTCGCCGTCCAACCGCATCGGGTTTTCCACGATGCCGAAAGCGCCGCCGAGATGACTGTTGAAATCGTCCAGGCCAACCACGTCGCCATCAAGCACGGTTTGCGAGTACGCCAGCGTGCGATGGGCAGTGATGGTCGGCGGTTCGGCTGGCAGATCGCGCATCACGCCGGTAATCAGCTGGCCGATGATGAAGCGGCCATCGGTCATGATCACGCTGTCCAGCGTCCAGGTATCGAGCATCACCCGGTCTTCGTATGTCGCCATGCCGAAGCGCGCCGTGGTGCGGGCGTGGTCTGGCTGGCCTGCCGCGATACCCACGATGCCGGTGCGGCGTGCCGCAAACGAGAGCTTGATGCCGCCGATCAGAATGCCGGAATCGTCATCCAGCAAGCCGCCATCGAGCAGGCCGTCATCCAGGCGCAGCGGACGCAGATCGTAGCCGTGGTACATGCGGTAGAAATGCGCATGCGCCGGCAGCGATTTGCGCACCAGGTGCACGATATCGTTCAGCCGCAGCTGGGCGTGGGCGTCGCCAGGGTCGATTTGCAGCCACGCGCCATCCTGTTCCAGCTGCGTGTCGAAACCGATCCAGGACAAGGCCTGCTTCACCGATGCCGTCGTGCCGCGCTGGCGCAGCCAGGGTAGGCCGGCGGCAATCAGCTTGTCCGTACTTTCGAAGTAAGGCGCGAACTCGCCGAGCTGCCATTCCGCCGCCAGCCATGGCGCAAACGCGGTCGGCGGCTGATGGCGCACGCCGCCCGGCGCTGCGGCGGCCGTATCGAGCACGCGGCGCGGCGCAGTGCGGGCCAGGGCGCGTTCCAGCGGTGACGTGTTAGGCGGCAGCAGCCTTGCCGTATCCGCTACCACGCCACACCTCCGTCAACGATGCGGATGCGGCCCGGCACCGCGTACTCATTCGGTGCCACGGTGACGCCGCTCGACGTCAGCTCGACGCGCGACACGCCCGCCACATGCAGGCGGCCGGACAGCCATGAGGATGGCACGTCGCGTCCCAGACGCGCATAGTCCGCAATCTGTTCCGGCAAGGCTGCCTGTAGCTGCGCCGCCAAGTCCAGCGGAGCGCTGCTCTCGCGGTAGACGGTTGCGCTCACGTCGAGCGGACGGGCCGCGGCCAGCGCAATGCTGAGCGGGATGCCGATCGGCTTGGCGTCATCCGCCGCAAAAGCCGTTTGCACCGCTGCCAGTACCGCCTTGCCATCGGCATTCGCTTCCGGCCACACGGCCAGCGCCACACTGCCCGGCTGCGCGGCCATGATGCCCGCGTCATGCACTTGCGTGCTGGCCGACAGCGCCACATAGCGGTACTGCTCCGGCGTGCCGTTGGCGGCCAGCGCGGCGGTGCGCAACTGGCAGCGCAGGCGCAGGCGTTCGTCGCTTTCCTCGGCCAGGCGCTGCACGTTGTAGAAAGCCGCAGCGTGATCCAGATCGGCGCCTTCGGCAAAAGCCAGCAGGTTGGCGCGCGCCGCGTCGTTGATGCGGGCGCGGATCTGCAGCTCGCGGTAAGCGGCCAGCTCCAGCAGCTTGACCACGGGATCGGATTCCAGCGTCGCGTTCCAGCCGCCACCCATCAGCGCGCGGAAATCCTCCAGCAGGCTGGCATAGATCGCCTCGAAGTCCAGCGGCTCCACCACGTCGGGCGGCGGCAGCTGGCTCAGGTCGATGATGTTCATGTTTGTACCTCCAGAATCGTGGCTTCGCCGAGGTATTCGCCGCTCAGGCGGAGGTTGACGCGGCCATCGACGATGGATTCCACCGCCACCGCCTTCAGCTTCAGGCGCGGCTCCCAGCGGCCCAGGGCGCGCGCCACTTCGGCCTGCACCGAGGATTTCCATCCCGGCGTCACCGGCAAGTCCACCAGGCGCGGCAAGTCCGAGCCATAGTCGGGACGCATGCGGCGGCTGCCTTGCGGCGTGGTCAGGATGTCGCGCACGCTCTGCACCAGATGCGCCGTGCCGCTGATCGGCTGGCCGGTGCGGCTATCCATGCCGACGAGCGCCATTTCAGGCCGCCACGCGCGTCACTGGCACGCGTTCGAATTCGGACGAGGCGTCCAGGTAGCTCACCAGCTCAGGACTGGCGGCGGTGATATGGCTGTGCAGCACGCGGTGTTCGGTGCCATCCGGCAGGATGATGGTGCGGCATTTGTATTCGGTATCGCGGAAGACCACGGGGGATTTGTTATCGGTTTTTGCCATGTATGACTCCTGAAATGAAAAATGCCCGCACAAGGCGGGCATTCGTTGATGAAGATGTTTTGTTTAATGCGAGTGGTGGTTGCTGTTGCCGCCGCTGTCCATGATGGCGCCGGAGGCATCCACATCGCCGTCCACACTGATACTGCCTTGCACGCTGAGCGCACCCTTGATGGTGGTCGATGGGCAGTCCACCAGCAGCGACGGGCATTTCAGCGTCACCGCGCCGCCCGATGTCACGCTCACCGTTTCCGCGTTCTCGATGCTGACGGTCTTGCTGCCCTTGACCTGCAAGGCGCCATTCTCCCAGTCGTATTCGATCAGGCAGCCGTCGGGCATCTTCCACGCCACCACTTTCGGGCGCTGGTCGTTGGCCTGCTGGTGCTGCTGCGAATAGAAGCCGGGCAGGATGAAGCCCGCCGCCGGTTCGCCCGAAGGCGACACCAGCAAAGCCTGTTCACCCACCGAGGGCGGACGCCAGTGCCTTACCTCGCCGCCGCCCAGGCTAAGCCAGGGCAGCGGTGCAGACACCCACTGCCCTACTCTCAAGCGGCAGCGCGCAGCGCCGTGATCCACCGATTCCACGATGCCAGCCTGGATCAGCGTCGCCAGGCGGCGGTCCATTTCCGCGATCAGATATTGCATGGCTTACTCCTGGCCCGCAGCACGGTACTGGGCTTCCTTGCCGCGTCCCGTTTCAGGGTCGAGGCCCAGCATCAGCGTCAGCTTCGATTCGTCGCCATACGGCCAAGCCGGCGCGCCCAGTTCAATATCGTGGCTCCACTCCACCAGCCAAGCCAGGCGGCCGGCGGCGGGCGCCTGTGGATCGGGACCGGCCTGCGCGAACTGCGCCATGCCAACCGGCAGACCCCAGTTCTCGTTCTTCAGCGCCAGCGCCAGGCGCGCCGCCAGTTCGCGCACGGCGATTTCAGCCTTTGCCTGGGCCGCGTTCACCAGCAGACGCGCTTGCAGACGCACGGTCAGCGCCTGCTCGCCGCTGCCGGGATCGCGGCCAGGCTTCATATCGGCCAGCGTGACCAGCACGGCCGGCAGGGCCAAGCCGTCTTCGCTGGCGGGATAGTGTCCAATAAAACCAAGGCCGGACAGCTTGGCAGCGAGTCCGGCCTTGATTGCCTCATGCAGCTGTTCAATGTTCTGTAATGTAGACATAGCTCCAGGCGTAAAAAAACCCGCGTGGCGCAAGCCAGGCGGGTCGTGGGCAGAAAACAAAAAAGCCCGCCGAAGCGAGCCTTGAATGCAATTACTGCGATGATGACTGAATCATATACCCCCCGTAACAACCCCGTCAAGCACTTTTTTCAGAAATTTCTAAATTAATTGAAATCGCCCACCACGCCCTGCTCGCGCAGATAGGGTTCCAGCCGGTCCAGCGCCACCATTTCCAGTTCATGCAGGCGTTCGCGCAGCTTGCCGTAGCCGCGCGCATACGCCATATGGTTGCCGCCGAAGTTGCGCGCCAGCTCGCGGAAGCTGATTTCAACGCCGCTATGATTGGCATACAGCTTGCCGATCATGCAATCGATGGCGAAAGGCTTCAGATTCGGGAAGGATGGCGCCAGCCAGTCCGACAAGCCCTTGATCGCATCGATGCGCTCGGCCGAGAAGGCAAAGCGGCGCACGCCGTTTTCATCCTCCACATCGGTATGGCCGAAGCGCGCCTGCAAGGCCCACATTTCGGTGCGCGGCAGCTTGGTCTTGACCGCGTGCACGATCAGCGCGCATTGCGCCCTCACCTCCAGTGGACTCAGGCCGCTGAAGTTGACGCGGCCCGAAGGCTTGCCGCGCAATTGCTGCAGCCAGCCATGCTGCTCCGCACTCATATTCGATGCCGATTCCAGCGCGCGGATCAGCAGCTTGCGCAGCGGCGCATCCTGCAGCGCCTGCTGCGCGGTGATCTGGTATGCCACATGCACGGCCTGCTCCGCGCTGCTGAAGATTGCGTCCTGGTTGTCGATTGCCACCGCCTGGATATTCATATTGCCCACATTGCCCTCCTTCACTGTCCACAAGGAAATTCTTGCCAATACGAGCAATATATACGAGAATGGATACCTTATCAATACGCGAATGAATAGAAAATTGTCGCCAACTATCCACGCATGTATATTGAAACTATGGACATTTCTAGCAGACTGGACGCCGCCATGAAGGAGGCGGGCTTCGTATCGCAAAGTGCGCTGGCGCGCGCTTCCGGCGTGCCGCAGCCAACGATCAACCGCATCCTCAAAGGGGTGGGCAAAAAGGGACCGGAGGCGCACACCCTGGTGCAGCTGGCCGCCGCCTGCAACGTCACGTTCGACTGGCTGCACGAGGGCCTCGAACCCAAGCACCGCGCCCTGCCCGCCGAGTTCACCCCGGTGGTGGTGGCGCAGGACGATGACGAGCGCTTTTACCAGATTCAAAAGGTGAAACTGCGCCTGTCGGCCGGCATTAGCGGCTTCAGTGTGGAGCCGGAAAAGCACGACGGCAGCATGCTCAGCATCCCGCGCAACTGGGCCGACCGCCACGGCTATATCCCCGAACGCCTGATCGCCATCAAGGTCAAGGGCGAGAGCATGGAGCCGGCGCTGTATGCGGACGATCTGGTCATCGTCAACACGGCCGACGCCAAGCCGCAGGATGGCGTGGTCTTTGCCGTCAACTATGAGGGTGAGCCGGTGGTCAAGCGCATGTCGCGCGATGCGGGACAATGGTGGCTGACGTCGGACAATCCCGATCAGCGCAAATACCACCGCAAGGTTTGCCGCGGCAATGACTGCATCATCATCGGCCGCGTGGTGCGCAAGGAAAGCGACCGGATCTGAGCTACTCTTCGCCCAGAACGGTCTTCTGAATCCGCTCGATCACCTTATCCTTCTGCATCTGCTGCAGCACGGCGGACAGTTTGGGGATCAGCGCCTCGTGCTTTTTGTGCAGGTAATGGAAGACGGGGAAAGTCGCCAGCGGCGGCTGCAGCACACGGATATCGGCCAGCTTCAAGGTCTTGGCCATCGCCAGGCCGGAAACGCGGTTGCCCACCACCACATCGGTACGGCCCATGGTCATTTTTTGCAGGGCCTGCATCATGGTCGCCACCGGTTCGATGTGCATGCCTTGCGTGTTCTGCTCCACGATCTTGATGCCGCGGATGAAGCCGATGGTGAAAGGGCGCAAGCTCTCCCAGCCGCTGACCACAAAGCTCGTCCCCAGCGTGAAGATCACGATTTCATACGTCAGCAAGGGAATGGGGACGATCATCAGATTCGGGTAGTCGCGCTCGATGCCGATCTTGCGGTACAGCTCGCCATCCATCATGCCGTCGTTGGCGCTCACCAGCGCGCGCTCGGCGGGCAGGCGCACCACATCCAGATTCATGCCCAGCCGGCGATAAGCCTCGCGCAAAACCTGCTCGGCAATATCGGTGGCGGGATCGGTTTCCAGCAGCGTGGAAACGCGCATGGGTTTGCTGGCGCCATAAGCGCTCAAGGCAGGCAGATAGGCCAGCAGCGCAAGATTGAGTAAGGTTCGCCTGCGCATCGCGCGAACTCCTTAACTGTTGAGATTGTTTAGCTTTCAGGATAGTCGCTTCGCCTGCTTTCCGCGAGTACCGGCACCGCAAAAACCACAGCGGAGCCATACAGGAAATAGCCGAGATACCGAAACTGATTGCAAATTACAATAGCTGAGGCTTCATTAATCCATGCTACTGTGTCTCTCTCCTACCCGCATCTCTGACCTCGATCCCAGTCTTTGGCGATGCAGTCCATCCGCACCTTTGCCCAACCGCGAAAGCTCGCCATGACCCTCGATAAGCGCATCAACACCAAACAGGCGGACGCCGTCAACGTCGCCATCCGAATTTACCGGCTATGGGGCGGCGTCAACGTGTCGAACCACTTGCGCAGCCATGACGTTCCGCAGGAGGTGATTGAGCGTATTCTTCAGCACGGCCCGCGGCGCTGCGATTACGAACTGCCGGTCATTCTGCGTTTCGGCCCACGCCTGCCGGCCTGGCGCAAGATGACCGCGTCGGCAGCGGGCGCCTGAACGCCCCGCCCTGCCCGCACTACGTCACACACGCAACTCGCCGGCGGCGCGCGGCAAACGCACCTTGAACAGGGTGCCGGAACTGGCCTCCGACTCCACCGTCACCTCGCCGCCATGCGCGAGGGTGATTTCACGCACGATATAGAGTCCCAGGCCAAGGCTATTGGTCGGCCGCCCTGCGTCCATGGCATCGCCCCCGACCTGTGTCAGCCGGTCCATCAGCGTCGACAGCGAGGCGGCCGGAATAACAGGGCCGAAGTTACGGATCTGAAAAATGATCTCCTCAGGCTTGCCTTGCAAGGCCACCACGATATGCTTGCTATCGGAGCTGTATTGGGCGGCGTTGCTGCACAGGTTGGAAAACACTTGCTGGATACGGTCGCCGTCGAAATAACCCTGGACATCGCCGCACACCTCCAGCCGATACGTCGCCTCCGGAAAGGCCGCGTTGGCCTCCTCCATCGCCGCACGGCAGACTTCCTCCAGATTCACCAGCTTGCGGTGCAGCGGAATATCGCCGCCCAGATGCAGACGCGCCAGCTCCAGCAGATCGCGCACGATCGCGTTCATGGTGCGGGCGCTGCGCAGGATGCGGCCGCCCACGTGGTCGGCCGCTTCGGCATCGCGCTGGGCCAGCACATGCCCGGCCGAGGTGATGGCCGCCAAAGGATTCCGCAGGTCGTGGCCGAGAATGGCGAGGAAGGTGTCGCGCGCCAGTGCCGCCTCTTCCGAGAATTTCAAAATCGATTCGGCCAGCGCCTGGTCGAGCGCCTCGTCGAAACGGATCAGCTCATCCACCATGCCGCCACGCTTGCGCTCGTATACCAGCCACAGCCGCGCCACGCTGGCGCGCAGCGCGCGGAATTCCGCCACCACCTGCGGCAGCGAAAAGCCGCGCCCTTGCCGCGTCCGGCCATGGATGGCGGCGGGACTGTTGCCGGTGGATGCGGGGTCGCGGTGGCCCAGCGATTTTTCGTGCTGTTCTTCCGCCGTTTGCCGGGTGGCGATATCGGCGGCAATCGCGATCAGGATCTGCGCGGCGTGATCGCGCAAATCCTGGGTCGTCATTTCGCTACCGCTCGGCACCATGCTGCGGGCAAAAGCCTCCCATTCGATCAGGATCGCTTCCAGATTGGCGGTGATGAATTGGGACAGGTGCATGGTCATGACAACGGCCCGTTGCGGCCTGCAAGGGAGAGGGCCGATGCAGTCCATTATAGATGCGGCTAAGCTGGAATGACTGTTTGCCTGCGTTATCGTTGCGGCGTTTGGACGCTTGGTCGCAGCGCCCTGCGCGGTTTGAGACGCCGGGATAGCAAACGCTCTCAAACCCAGGCCCGGTATAGCAATTTACAATGATGGCGATAGCTCAATCCATGGTACTGTGTCACTCTCTCGTCCGCATCATGGACGTTCGGCCGCTCTTCTCCCGCTCATCCCGCCGCGGGATTACCGGCCCCGACTACCGACTGCGATTATCGGGCAACGCGCCGGCCTTACGAAGACCGGCAGGACCATCTGCCAGCATCAGGCAGCAGTGCCTAGAAGTACACGCTCAACGACGTTCCGTACATGGCTACATCGACAGGAGCAACCCAATGAAAGCTCGGACCTCTGCATCACCATCCCAGTGTGAACGGGAAGACACCAGCGCTTCCCAAGTGATAGAACGCGCCATCGGCTTCATGACCGAACGCGACCGCTTCTACGCAGAAACCTATTTGCGCATCCATGGCTTCAGCACCGAAACCATCATGCGCGTGCTGTTCAACCAACGCCGCCGGCGCGGCACCAACAGGCCTGCCGAGCAGGAGCGACAGGAAATGGATGAGCAGACGGCGGCCGCCTGACCGGTGCATGCCTCAGCGCTAAAAAACGACCTATTGCCTGCGTCATGCCGGAGTTTGCTTTTTTAGAAAGGCATAGATGCGCGGATCGTGCGAATAGGCCGCGTTAAAGCGCAGGAACTGGGCTGCTGTCTTGTTGATGCTAAAGACATTCCCTGGGGCGAACAGGATGCCGGATGCCAGGCCGGTGCTTGCGATATGCGATGCGTCCATCCCCTCGCCCTGTACCCACAGGAAAGGACCGCCCGCCGGCTCCGCCCACAATTCCAGGCCGCTATCGTGCAGCCGCTTGCGCACCGATACCGAGGCCTTGCGCAAGCGCTGCCGGATCGCCTCGGTATGCTTGCGATAACTGCCGTCCAGCAGCAGCTTGCAGATGAGCCGTGCCGACAGCTCGTTATTGCCGAATGTGGTCGCCAGTTTCAAGTCCAGGATGGCCTCGATCCACTCGGCCTTGGCCGCCAGATAACCGCAGCGCGCCGCACCCGATAAGGTTTTGGAAAAGCTGCCGATGTAGATCACGCACTGCAACTGATCCAGTGCGGCCAGGCGCACGGCGGGACGCTCTTCCAGGTCGCCAAAGGTATCGTCTTCAATAATGGCGAAGTCGTACTGCTGGCTCAGCAGCAAAATCTTGTGCACCACGGCGGCGGAAAATGAGATGCCCGTGGGGTTTTGCAGCGCAGTGTTGGTGATGTAAAGACGCGGGCGATGCTGTGCCAGCGCTACCTCAAACTGGTGCAGGTCCGGGCCATCTGGCGTGAGCGGGATGCCAAGCACATTGACGCGATGGGCGCGCAAACTGGCTTGGAAATTGAAGTAGCAAGGATCGTCCACCAGGACCGTGTCGCCCGGCCGCACCAGCAAGCGAATGGCCAGATCGAGTGCCTGGCTGCCGCTATCGGTCAGCACGATGCCGTCCGGCCGGACGTCAATGCCTCGGCCATCCAGGTGGCGCTGCAACTGCTCGCGCAGCGGACGATACCCAGCAGGTTCGCCATACGCAGTCAGTCCAGCGCCAGCCTCGCGCCGCAGGGAACCCAATGCCCGCAACATGCCTTCCTCATGCAGGTAATCCGAAGGAAGCCAACCGCAGCCTGGACGCAAGGCGCCGCTGGGCAGTTGCAAGGAGTTCCGCAACATCCAGAATTCATCGATCTTGCGTTCGGGCGCCGCGACCGCGCGGCCGATCTCCAACACCTGCCTTGGCGCCGCCACGTAAAAGCCCGACTTTGCTTTCGAAATCGCCAGGCCTTTGGCGACCAGCCTGTCATAGGCTTCCACGGCCGTTGTTTTGGAAATCTGGCTGGTCAGCGCGAAGCTGCGGATGGATGGCAGTTTCGCCCCGGAGGCAAGCTGGCGCGACTCGATCGCGGCAGCGAGATAAGCTACCACTTGCTCAACCACACTTTGCTTCGATGTCTCGGATCGTTTGAATGGCGCCATCTGTCATCTCTTTTGTACCAGTACAGTATTAATCATTGTATCCAATCTGTCTCTTTCTGACCCCTCTGGCGAAAACTAGAATCAGCAGCATCTGATTAATTGGGGAATGCGGTGCAAAGGGATTATTTGAAAGGAATGCTGTTTTGTCTGATTGCTGCTGTGGCGTGGGGGATCTCCTTTCCCGTGATGGGCAAGGTTTTACTGCTGATCGATCCGTTTAACTTTACGGCTTTGCGCTATGGCGCTGTGTCAATTCTGATGCTGGCGATTCTGCTCTATAAGGAAGGCGGTGCAGCCCTGCGTCTGCGCGGCGAACGCTATATGCTGGCTTGGGCGCTGGGTTCTTGCGGCTTTTGCGGATATGGTTTCTTGATCTTTCATGGGCAGCAGTTGGCCGGACAAGCTGGCGCCCTCTCCGCGTCGGCAATGATTGCCACAACACCGATGCTGACCTTGCTGATGCACTGGGCGATTCGTGACGCCCGCCCATCGGCCGCGTCATTCTGCTGTATCGGGCTGTCGTTCCTCGGCGTACTGCTTGTGGCTTCAGGCGGAGAGTTGGGGAACTTGCTGCATCAGGGCATAACGGCCAATTCGGCGGCGCTTTTGCTATTGGGTGCGGCCTCATGGGCCTTGTACACCCTGGGAGCGTCGTTTTTTCCTGGCTGGAGCGGGTATCGGTATACGGCGCTGACTACGGCACTCGGCCTGACGACGGTTCTGCTTTCCACCTTTGCCCTGCAAGCGCTGGGCTATATTCAGCGCCCCACGCTGGCAGTGCTGCCGTCCCTAGTGCCATATCTGGGCTATATGGTGCTGATCGCCGGCGTGCTGGCGGTGCTGTGCTGGAACCTGGGGAACAAGATGATCACGCCGAACAATGGCGTGCTATTCCTCGACGCAGTGCCGGTCACAGCGTTTGCGGTGGAAGCACTGGCTGGAACGCCGATTGCATCGGGCCAGCTGCTAGGGGCAGCATGCACTGCGGTGGCGCTGCTGGCGAATAATCTGTACCAGCGCAGGCGGCTTGCTTTGGCTGCCAATCAGGCAAAGGTTTCGTGCAGGTGAATCCACTTCACCGCATCCTCCGCACCACGTGTGAAGACGGCCGTTGAATAGCGGACGTTGCCGTCTCCATTTTTCAGTGCCTGTCTTTCACGATAGCTGACTACAGCGCCACCTTCCCATTCCTGCACGGTCTGAAAGCCATCAATATGGATGTGCAATCCGGGACGGGAGCCACGGCCAGCGCTGAACATGGCGGACAAATCGTCATACGCCAGCAGTGCCCCCTTGGGCGAGACCATGGAAAACTGTGTGGCGAAGCGGGCCAGCAGTGGCGCCAATTTCTCAGCTGGCGCCGCGCCCGAGAGCCATTGTTCAATTTCCACGTGGGCGTCGATGACTTCTTGAAGGTATAGAGAGGTGCTCATGAATGGCTTTCTTAAGGTTGGTGGGAGATGGAAGCAAGCGCTCGCGGCATCGGCAGCCGCATGACAAACAGCAGTGGCAGCAAAGCCAGGAGCGCCGCCACGCCGAAGCACTGGCGGTAAGCCATGGATGGATCGCCAGCATGCCGCACCAGGAGCCACGCAAGGACGCTGCCCAGCAATGCCGTGCCGACGCAGAAACTCAATTGACGGTTGATATTCCACAGCGCACTGGCATCGCCCATGCGGTGAGGAGCGATATCCTGGAAGGCGGCGCTTTGTGCCGCGCTGGTACACAGGCTGGCGCCCAGCCCCATTGCGGCAAAGGCGGCAGCGCGTCCAATGCCTTGCTGCGCCAGCGGCGTTGCCAGCAGCGCGATACCGCAAACGTCAATGGCGATACCGGCCAGGAACAAGGGCTTGCTGCCCAGCCGGGCGAAAGCGTGCCGCGTGGTCATGATGGCGATGCAGGCGGCAATGGCCCACGGCATCATCAGCGCGCCAGTCTGCGTCGCACTTAAGCCGAGTGTATTCTGGAAGTACAAAGCGGCCACCATGCTCACGCCGGCAAAGCCACCCGGCACGCACAAGTAGATGACCAAGCCTGTGCGCAGCTGAATATCCTGCAGCAAGGACAAGTCCAGCACAGGCGAGGCCGCGCGCCGGGCATGGATGACATAGGTAATGGCTGCGGCAATCGCTGCAGCCATCGCCAGGACAGCGCCAGCACCTTGCTCCGGCTGTCCCAGCATGCTCATACCCAGCAGCAGGCAGGCCAATGCCGCCACGCTCAGACCCAGGCCACGGGCATCCAGACGGGAGCCATCCTGCGCCGATGCATCCGCCGGCAACCACCACCAGGCGAATGCAGCCGTCAACAGGGCCAGCGGAATCATGGACAGGAAGATGGCGCGCCAGGACACATAGTCAACCAGCAAGCCCCCGGCTGCCGGCGACAGTGCAGGCACCAGCAAGGCCGTCATCATGACCAAGGCGGTCAAACCCACCCTCCCCTCTGGCGGACAGGCGCGATATGCCATCGCCTGCCCGACGGGAATCAGCAAGCCGCCGCCCAGCCCCTGTACCAGACGCCAGGCCAGCAGTGCATGGATGGAACCGGCCAGTCCGACGCCGAGACTCGCCACGGCGAACAGCAACAGGGAAATGATTAGCAGGCGGCGCTCGCCCATTCGCCGCGCCATCCAGGTACCCAAGGGGATGACCACGGTCAGGCCAAGGGCGTACATATTCCCGATCCACGCCAGTTGCGTGACCGAGGCATCGAACTCGCGCTGGATGGTGGGATACGCAGCATTGACGATGAACATATTGGCCAGGTCAATCGAAAAGCCGAGCAGGTAGAGGATGGTGATTTTCAGGCGGAGCGGCATGGCGGCTTTCTGTGACTGCAAAGAGGTGCCAGTCTAAAGAAGGTCACAACGAACGATAAGACAATCCAATATGGCTTCACTGTTCAATTAATTTTAACAATTGTGGCATCATGGGCAGCTGCATACACATCATTTCGCATCCCTGCCATGGTCAGCCTCGATCGTTTTGCCGTTTTCCGCGCCGTTGTGGAAGACGGTTCCTTTACCGCCGCCGCCGCCCGCCTGAAGCAGGCGCGGGCTGCCGTCAGTTTCAATATCAAGCAACTGGAACGGGAACTCGGCGTGACGCTCTTGTCGCGCACCACCCGCCGAGTGGCATTGACCGATGCCGGCCAGCGCTTCTATGCACGCTGCGTCAGAGTGGAAGAGGAAGCGCAGGCGGCAATCGACGAAGCCCGCCGCGAGCATGATGCGCTGGACGGCGAATTGCGCATCACCTCCACGGTGGAATATGCGCTCGAAGTCATCGCCCCTGCCCTGCACGTCTTCACTGCGCAGCACCGCGCCTTGCAGGCCAGGCTGGAGACATCTACCGCACACGCCGACCTGCTGCGCGACCGGGTCGACGTGGCGATCCGGCTGGGCAGGCAGGAACACTTTGAGGCACTTCCCTATCGCGGCGCCTTGCTGGCCACGTTTGAAATACGGCCTGTGATCGCCCCATCCTTGCTGGCCGCATCAGGCTCGCAAGGCGAGCGTACCCCCACCGGCCTGGCCAGCCTGCCCTGGCTGGGCCATGCGCAACTCGAACACGTTAAAAGCTGGAACGCCACAGATCAACACGGCAAAACGCATGTGCTGCGTCTGCAAGATCCTCAGATCGTGACGGACAACGCTTCGGTGCTGCTGCAGTTGGCGCGTCAGGGCAGCGGCTTGTCACTGCTGCCGGAATGGCTGATCCGGCGCGATCTCGAACACGGCACGCTGGTCGATGCTTTGCCGGGATACCACTTTCCGACGCAAGCGGTGTACGCGCTTTATGCGCCGGGCAGCCACGTGCCGCGCAAGGTCCGGGCGTGGATTGATTTCATGAAGGAATATCTGGCGCAGCCGCGCAGTTGAACTGGCGTTTGCTGCTCAGAGTGATCTTGTATCAATGCTCCACCACACCACATATTCCCAGCGTCTGGCCCGCCATATCAGCACATGCTTTCGGCATCTTTCCATCTTCATGCGTTTGCGATTCGATCTTCCCATCCATATCGTAAGAGCTGTAGCCGCCTACCATCTTGCCGGAAACAAAATCGGCGGCATTGGTCTGGCCGGATATTCGCACGACGTTGCGCCGGATGGTATCGAAAATCTCCACCTTCCAGGTACCGGGCAACGCCGCTTTTGGCAAGGGCAGTACCAGAAAATAAGGTGCACGGCGCTTGACCTGCGGCCTGAGCTGTTCGTCCAAATAGAGGCGCGCTTTGCCATCAGCACAGGAGTTGGGATCGCAGCCGGTAATCATGCGTGCAAACGGAATGGCCTCTGCCCCACTTTTTCCGACGGGACAGCCAAATAAGGTCACGATCATTGGCGTCTTGTCTCGGATGCGTTGGATGACTCCGGGTCTTAGGCTTGCATATTCGTCTTCGTTTTTCAGCAAGCCCTCTTTAATGCGCAGCTGGTTGCCGCCGCAGGCAGTGGTTTCCGCCACGGTCAGCACGTCGGCGCCTTCGCTGTCTTGTGCATCCGAAATAGCCGTAATCACTTGGCGCTGAACAATGTCAGCCTGGGCCGCTATGGGCCACAGCAGCATGGCGCTTAGCGTCACACCTATCATTGCCTGATTCTTTTTCATGCCCAGCGCTCATCCTAAATCATCGATTTTTTGAAATCACACCACTCATGTATTGATTTAAATCGCGAAAATCCTGAACCCTCCAAGCATACGGCGCTAGCTTGACGCCATTTTCTTTTAAGGTTTTTGGAATCAGGTCTCCGTTTGGACGAAGTATTACTGATGAGACAATGACGCCAGGGTAATCGTTTAGCCGTTTTTTGAAAGCGGATGTTGTGAGATCAGGTGTGGGTGGATTGCTTTTCTTGGCCAATGGCCCTGTTCCTTTGAGATCTGCTCCGTGGCATATGGCACATCTCTGCAAGTAGAGGTTTTTCCCGTTGAGATTATCCGCGAGGGATGGTGATGCTTGCACTAGCGATAAGATTCCTAGCGAAGTGATGAATAGTACTTTCAGTTTCAGTTTCTTTTTCATGTGGCCTTGCTGCATAAGTCAAATCTGAATCGAGGTCGGACCCTGGAGCAACCACGGCAATTCTCAATTCTCTCGATAACATTTTATCCGAGATTGGTATTGGGAGACGATGGGGGACTTATTGCTAAAAATCAATGAAATGGGAGTGGAGGCGCGCGCCTTCGGCGCGCGAGGCTGCCCGCGTTGCGGGCAGCAAATGGGCGATTCGAAGAGGGCTTGGCCAGTAGGCCATGCCCTTCGAATCTCACACGGGGAGCGCGCAGGCGCTCCCCTCGCTTCCGCCAGGCAATAAAAAAACCGCCTGACGGCGGTTTGTTTTATTTCCTGGCGGAAGCGGTGTCCGCACAGGGGGAATCCATGGGCGTCCATCGCGTTCTATGTATCGTAGGCAAATCATACAGTTACAGGAAATCATTGTCCATTAGCATCCTTTACTATTCGGCCAATTCTACGTACTATTTGATGGTCAATTTGATAGTCGGGAAATGGAATGGGACGTCAACACCAAAAGCTAACTGCGCTCCAAGTAGCCAAGCTTACCAAGCCTGGCCTGTATGGTGATGGCGGCGGCCTCACGCTCCAAATCACGAAGGGGGGCGCGAAGTCATGGCTATTCCGCTTCATGATCGCTGGCAAAGCGCACGGCATGGGACTCGGGCCGACGCATACGGTTGGTCTGGCGGAAGCGCGTCAGAAGGCTTTAGCAGCGCGAAAGCTCCTCTTGGATGGCATCAATCCGTTGACGGCGAAGAAGCAGGACCAGATTGCTGCAGCCTTGGCTAATGCACGGATGATGACCTTCGACCAATGCGCGGAAGCGTACATCTCCGCGCACAAGGCAGGTTGGAAGAACGAAAAGCATGCCGATCAATGGATCAACACGCTTACCACCTATGCCAGTCCCGTATTTGGACAACTGCCGGTGGCAGAAGTAGACACGGCCTTAGTTGTAAAGTGCCTTAAACCGATCTGGGAAGCGAAGACTGAGACGGCCAGCCGGCTGCGAGGCAGGATCGAGTCGATCCTGGGGTGGGCTACCACCAGTGGCTATCGCACGGGAGAAAATCCCGCGCGCTGGAAAGGCCACTTGGATAACCTTCTTGCCACAATCAGCAAGGCCAGCCGTACAAAGCACCATCCATCGTTGCCCTGGCAGCACATGAATGCCTTCCTTACGCAGCTTAGAGCGCGTGCTGGGCTGTCTGCTCGTGCAGTGGAGCTTGCCATTCTCACCGCTTGCCGTTCGGGTGAGGTACGCGGAGCCAAGTGGTCTGAATTTGACCTCGCCAAGAAGGTCTGGACGATCCCAGGGGAGCGTATGAAAGCACGCCGGGAGCATGAGGTGCCACTTAGTGAAGCGGCTCTGAGGCTGCTTAAAGCGATCCCTGAGACAGGTGATCTTGTCTTCACTGGAAGCAAAGGGCAGGAACTGTCGGACATGTCGTTGACAGCAGTAATTCGACGCATGAACGAAGGGGACCGGCCTACTTGGGTGAATGCGAACGGCGATGGCATCACGGTCCACGGCTTCCGCAGCAGCTTCCGCATGTGGGCCGCAGAGACTACTAGCTATCCACGTGAGGTCGCAGAGCATGCCCTGGCGCACCAACTGCCAGATGCGGTAGAGCGTGCGTACCAACGTGGCTCTCAGTTCGCAAAACGAGCTGCCCTGATGGCTGAATGGGCAGCTTACTGCGATAAAGTGCCCGGAAAAGCTGAAGTGACTCAAATCAAGCGGCGCCACCAAGCAGATACATCGAAATAGGGGCTGAATTCGTTAAAACAGCGAAGTTTTTTGGACTTTTTGAGGTAAATAGTGGTTCTGTGCAGCTTCCATTTTGATCAATGCTTCAATGATTTTGGGTCTACTTACCTCATACCGCTTCGCCAGTTTGTCTAGATCAGCAATTACTTGGTGGGATAGCTCGAAATTGTACTGTTGCTTGTCTTTTTTGTTTTCCCTCTTCTTCTTTTGATTCCAATTGTTCCTGATTTTTTTAACATCCAACTCTTTTTGCGCAGCATTGACGCCAATACGGTCATAGAACCTCAGTAGTTCTTCGTAACCAGTGATGGCCTCCTGACCATATGTCTCGTGTGGCTTATCTTGAACTAACCAATCCCAGGCGTATGCGCATCGAGCCGCTTCCTCCCCGTCTTTAAACCACTTAAAAATGCCATCGGTTTTAAGATACTCATTCCAATCGCTTCTCATCTTTTCGATAGCGCTGACCTTGTAGTGGTAAGCGTTCTCGTAAAAGTCGATTTTTGCCAGGAGCAACTCTTTCCCAAATAGGCTTGTAGGGACTGGAAAGAAGTTTACATTCAACATACGTGATGCGTAATCAAGAAGCCAGTTAATCTGGCGTGCATCATCCTTGATCCAATCCAATTTCTCAATTGGAAGAATAGATTGTTGAGAAACGACCTCAATCAATTGGTTAACTCGCTGCCAGGGCAAAAATCCGGTCAGAAACTCATGTAAATTTTCTGAGCCAAAACTCTCAATTGGTAAATTTGCGCCGTCTTTGCGTGCCGCTAGCCAAAGCCAAGTATTAAATCGTTTATCGGCCAGCCGCTGCATAGCTGTTTCTTGCATAGTTTCCTCTGGGCAATTTTGAAGCATGATCCTCATGCCAAATCCTAGAGGTATTCTAGCGTGTTTTCAGAGAAACTTTAGAAGAAATATAGATGTGCTTTAGAGCACTTCTAGAGTGTCACTAGAGTGTCACTAGAGTAATCTTAGATTGTAAATTCACTTTATCGCACTAGCATTCCCTTGATTTTGACGGGGAATGCTGATGTCGCGGAGTCCCAACACGAATGACCGTTGCTGGCGGTTCAGGTTGGCATTTCGATGCGGCCTGCGGCAGTCCGTCGCCACACAGGAACCACTTCGCATAGGCTAAATCGCTGGCTAACCAACTGTCTCCAGTATAAATGTTGGCGGTTAGTTGGGCTATTAGGCGAAAAAATATTCGGTATCCAGATCGTTTGGAACAAACAATCTGGAGCCGGAAAATGAAAGTACTTCGCCTGTCACAAGTCATGAATTCAACCGGCCTTGGCCGTTCAACTATCTACAAGTACATCGCTGAAGGAAAGTTCCCTATCCCTCTCCAGCTGAGTGAGCGCTGTGTGGGCTGGCTTGAGAGTGAGGTCCAACAATGGATTCAATCTCGGGTGAATATGCGTGACGCAATGAAGTGATCTAAAACATGATTTTCTTCTATGCCTTAGCAAATATTTTGCCAGAGTAATTAACCAACGTCATTACTCTGGCTTCCCAGATACTTTATCGGGCATTTATCCAGCATTTCAGCAAGAGAAATTCTCGGTATTGGTAGTATGCTTTATTAAAGAAGAATATAGGAGGTAAGGGAATAAGTCTAATGCTAAATGCAACTAGATAACTGATGACTCAATCATCCGCCATCATGCCAACAAAAGGAATCTATTACTATCATTCATGAAGGTATTGGGAAACTTGTGGACTACGAATATGAACTATCAGCAATTCAATCCTAATCACACATACCACTTTGGAAACGAGTACGCAGGACTACCAATTCAAGATAAAGGGCCATTCATATCCGAGTGCCTAGAACGTTTTTACCTAACCATAAATCGTGCATTGAATCAGTACCGTGAAGTCTTTGCATTCAGATTCGATCTGCGCTTACCAGCCAACCATATTCCCGATGGCTCCGCCTATGAGAATGAAATTATTGACCGTTTCATTGAATCATTTAAAGCAAAGATCAAGCATAACCGTCAAATGGCATTGCGGGAGAACCCATACGCGCATGACAGCGTCGTGCGCTACGTCTGGGCAAGAGAGGTCGGCCAGCGAGGCCGGCCGCACTACCATCTGGCTATCTTGCTGAACAAGGACGCATTCCGTGCGTTAGGTGCGTATGCGCCAGGCAGGGACAACATGTTTAACCGGCTGCAAGAGGCGTGGGCCAGTGCTCTCAACCTGCCTGCAAGCGCTGTCTCTGGCCTCGTGCACATTCCTGATAACGCCTGCTACTTCCTGCATCGTGATGACCGCGCCAGCATTGCAGCATTCTTCTTCCGAGTCAGCTATCTGTGTAAGGCTGCCACGAAAGCATACGGCCATGGTGGGCATGGGTTTGGTTCTAGCCGCACCTAAGATGGGAGGCGAAGCATGATCCCGCCTCCCGAGCTTTTCACTTCTTGTACGTCACCGTCAACGTCCCGGTAGCGAGGTTCTTGGCGATCTCGTAATCGGGATTCCATGTCGCCAGATTGTGCGCACCAATGGCCAAGGCAGACACCCAACCGCCAATGACCGTCGGTGAAATTGGGATTGCGGCTGCTGCTACCGTGGCCGCTCTTCCCTTCGTGTAGACACGACAACTCAAACCCTTGGATTCAATGAGCTTTTCCAGGGTTGCTACCGCCTCACCCAAGTTGAGCCGGTCGATGTTCTCAAGCACGAAGTCTCCCTTTTTTTCGATCATGGTCTCAATGGTTTGATCCGAAACGCTTTTGATCGAGTAAACGCCAAAATCCATTTTTATTCCTTTCATCAGCAACGAAAATTGCGGCACATCAGGCATGCACTCAATGCCATGGGTGATGACCATTGCCGTGATGATCCTGTACTGTGCACTGCGGCCAATCTGGGCCGGAAACTGCTGGGTGATGCAGTTGTAAAACGGGGTGGGTTCCCACCCCGTGCATATCGAATGAATCAGAGGTTGCAGTTACGCGGCTCTTGCAATTCCAGGTCTTTGAATTGGACCCAGCCAATCGGCTTCTTCGATTCGGCTTCTACCACCTGCACCATGGTGCCTTCCTGGCCAACGATGGACATCGTCCACAGTTTCGACTCGACCTTGCCTTCCTTATCTTTCGGCGAAGCCTTGACGACAATGGGCTTGCTAGCCAGACGGCCGTCTTTCTGGACTGTTGATTTGGGCATCACGCACTGGCCGACATGGTTGCCAGCTTGAGCGGACAGCGAAACGAAGAGGGAAGCGATGATGCACAGCTTTTTCATGGTAAATCTCCTTTGTAAAAAATGGTGTTCAACTACAAGCTCGACTGCTCATTGTTAGCCGTGGAATCGCACTTAGTCGAAGCCTTGGCCGCAGCTACTTGGTTTTCAGCACCTTCACTGAAGGTCACCAACAACGTCGCTGGTGTACTGGTGTGGCTGGTCAAGCTGGTGTTCCAGAAATCAAAACCAACCTTGTCGGCATCACCGCGCCACACGTTGTGATACGTGGGTTTACCAGCTGCTCATTGGTGCCTAGCAGTCAGATTGTCCCCACGGGCTGAGCTGAAAAAGTGTGAGAAAGACGAGAAATGGGTCGTAAATACCGTGGTTGTCAAAGCATCATAGCGAGACCATTGATGCATGGCAAGAGTCTCTGCAAAACTTGATAAAGATAGCGACCTAGTGCGATTTGGCGCCGCCGTGCGAGAGCGAAGACTTGCGCTTGGCCTGTCTCAGGAGGCATTAGCTGACCACGCGGAAATCGACCGCTCACATATGGGCAAGCTTGAGCGTGGCGAACGGAACGTTTCGTTCCTCAATATCCTTCGCATAGCGAGGGCTATCGGCTGCAAACCGTCCGAACTTTTTTCTGAAGTCGGTCTGTGAGGAAGGGAACTACTCAGGGCCTCGCCTTTAAAATTCGATAGACAGAAGCAATACCGATGGCGCATGCGTCCGCGATCTCTTGTTTCGTCAAGCCCTTATCCCGTAATGCCATCACCCTTGCACTCTTGGCCTGGGCAGTTGGAACACGGCCGGTATAGACGCCACGCGCCTTCGCCGCCGCGATGCCGACACGCTGTCGCTCCAGCATGTTTTCCCGCTCGAATTGAGCGATGGAGGCGAACAGGTTAAATGTCAGTCGTCCTGATGGCGTAGCGGTATCCACCGCCAGGTCGAGGATTCGGATCGTTGCACCGGCACGTGCCACCCTCGCCTCGATTTCGATCATGTGGATCATCGAGCGCGCGGCGCGGGATAAGCTGCTGAATACCAGTACATCGCCAGGCATCAACACCTTGAGCACCTTGGCAAACTCTACCCGGTCTTCCATCCTTACGCTGCTGACCTGTTCGCGGTAAATCGACTGATCGGTGCAACCCGCCGCTTTCAGCTTGCCAATCTGATCTGCGAGGCCCGCGACCTGCTCAACGGTCGAAGTCCGCGCATAGCCGTAAATTGCCATGACAACCCTTTCTATCAATAGGTTTTAGAAGTAGTGAAATTATCAATAGGCTCTGGAGTAATGAGCCAGTTTGATCGATTTTTGATGTGACGCACCACCGGATCATTTGCCCCTGCCCAAGTGATAAAGCGACAGCGACTACATCTCCGAGGGCAATGTGATGCAATAAACAGGCTCAATGAATTGCTGATGTCAAACGGCGCAACTATTGGCTCGCCCAATAAAAAACTCCCCACCAACCATGTCGGTTGGTGGGGAGTTTTTAGTCCGTAGGTATAGCAGATAATTTCCTATTGGGGCATCTGTCAAATTGGAGCAACGATCCTAGTGTCAACAAGCGATTCTAGGTGATCCGCTAGCCGCTGGGGAAAACGCCCGCCAGAAATGAGCACACCAGCCTCCATGTTCTTCTCCATTGCATAGCCAGTGAGATTGGCGCTAGTGATGAAGCAGGAGGTTTTGTCAGCGACAGCAACTTTGGCGTGCACACGGCCATTCGCAAAATCACCAGTCTTGTCGCGCCATGCATATAGCTGCGCACTTTGCACGAGGACTCGCATCTTCCCAATTACATCGATATTGATGCTGCCACCATGGTCATGTGAGGACTCTAGCAACATAGTGATGCTCACACCTCGTGCAGCGGCGGCGTTCAATGCGTTGACGATAGTTGATACGTCGTATGCCACGAAGCTCGTAATGAACAGGGATTGTTTAGCGGAGTTAATGACCTGCAGAAGCGCCTGCTCTGTTCGACGAGCCGAGACGAAAGGCGTTGTCGGGCCAGTCCACACGAGTTCGATAGATTGCTCAGAAGCGACTCGGGTGTAGACATAGCTAGCAGCGAGAAGCATTGATGCAAGTTCGTCTGAACCGACCTCGGTGTTTTCCCATGCGGTCGCAAGTTGCTCAACCACAGTGGTAGCGACAGGAGTTCCAACAAAGTTCGACAAGACCGTCGCAGCCCTGCAAGCTTCGGTTAGCCGAACTCGGGCGGCAATGGACTGCACCTTCTCGGACGAAACCAGAGAGACCAGGGCTGCAATGGCATCCAACAGTTCATCCATATCAGAAGCCCTGGAAGAAAGCTGCGTCAGCCCGATCGAGTGTCGTTATGAGCAGCGATCGATCCAGATAGCGATTACCGCGCTCACAAGAAGTCTCAGCCACCAGACTGCACGCATGGCAGGCAGCTCCGTGCAGCGAGCGATCCTTCTCCGGATCATGTTCCGAACAGAGTGGGTCAGAAGAGCAAACCTTTGAGCGATTCAACGCTTGCTCAAGTAAACGCCCAAGGTTTTCAGGCTTGCCAAGATCAACGAGACCACCCAGCGTTCCATCCGAATCAGCTGCTGCCGTGTAGATAAGGATGCCAGCCTGCGGGTTATCGCCAGATGTGTCGGCATAGATGCGTTCACGAATGCTTGCAGCGTTGTATCCGCACTCCAGCGCCAGCTCACGAATCAGCAGATGAGAGAGCGTGTGCAGCATCGCATAACGAATACCGGGGTAACCCTCGTTCGGGTCGAGATGACGCGAATTGCGCCATCCCCTATGACCACCACGGAGCATTTGGTCGACCTTCTTGACTCCATCCAAAGATTCCCACTTGATGAGGGCATCCTCGTCGAACTGGATGAAGATGCCTTCACCATGAACTTGGTTGGCCGGCACCCAATCTGGCTTGCTGCGTGCCAGGCTGGCCATCTGCGGCCGCTCATTGGGGTCACCAGACTCTTCGGGGGCTTCGACCCGTGTGAAGCCCAGCAACGCATTCACCTCGCGCAAACGCTCCAGGAGCAGGATTCGACTGATATGCCCCCCGAGTCCAGATGGCGTGCCAACCTTCTTGCTCATGAAGTGCGGGTAGTCCGTCGGCGGGTTGGCCTCGGTCAGCACATTCCACTCAGGCCCCTTGATGTCGGCTTCACCAACGGCCTCCTGCCCACCGCCTTTGCGGTGTGCCTCAATAGCCGCCCAGATCGCGGCTGCAGCATATCTGTCGATTCCCGGCAGCGCACCGGTCTTCTTCAATGTCTTCACTGTCACCGACACTTCGACTTCGGAAGTCATGTCTTCGAAAAACTCCCAGCCATCCTGGATCAGCTGATTAAGCGGGTCTTTGGTCTGAGGAATCGCAAGCGCCGAGAGCGTGATAGGGAACCAGCTATTCGTGGCCCCCAACAGCACTGCGCGTGCCTCCTCATCACACTCATTCTCGAAGTGGTCCAGATGGGGATGACGCCCTCGGCAACCCGGCAGGTTCTCTTTGCCTGCCTTGCCGAATGCGTGCGCCATACTTCTTGATGCAGCACAGGCATCACACTTCACCCACAGGTTTTCAGTTTGCAGCGATGCGCCGCTCTCGAAGAAGCGCAGCGTACCCTTGCATGAACTGTTCCCGCCATGGACGAAGTAGTGCCAAGGGAAGTCATCGAGGTGGCCATCGCGGCAAGCTAGAAGAAAGCGTGCTGGGACGGCATCCGCGTCCTTGGCCGGTTGGTCGCCCTTGGAGCCACGGCAGCCTTTGTGAACGAAGCGGGTTCGCTCCGGCCGGAAGCGGTTCTCCTTGATTTCGAATAGACCGGCGTCGAACGGCGACAGCAGGCCGCACTTAACGCAGCGCATCCATCGCGGGAATGGCCGGACGGGAACGCCAATATTGGCCTCGGCCGACCAGACGTCGGCGAGTTCACTCTTCTGGAACGGAGGCATCCGCAGGTTCTCGACCTGCGCCCCCAGAACCTTTCGAACGGCAGCAAGCAACCGTGCCTCCTGAATCGGCTGACAGCGATCCTTTTCCCATCTATCAATACCGAGTGTCACGACGGACAGGCTTGGCAGGTCAATCAATGCACCTGGGCCATAAGTCCACAACAATTGGCTGGGGCGTACTTCGCCGACTGGAGTCTTGTTATTGATAATCATGTTCAATCCTCATCCTTCGTTACGGGACGAGACTTCCAATCGTAGTCGTCCGTGATATGGCTCGTGTTCATGATCAGACGCACACCAGGCTCAACCTCTCGCATCGACATCGGCACGGTCCAGTTGTCCCAAGCTTGAATCCCCGGCGACTTGATCAACGCCACAGTCCTGTCTTTTTCGGGTCCCCGTTTTTCATAGGCCAAGATTCGCCCGCCCTTGCTAACTTCTTTCGCCCATTCATCGGCGCGTTCTTTCAATTCAGTCTCAGCCAACTGCTTGCGCGCATTGTCTTCGGCAACATTGCCCGCGCGAGTCGCCAACACCTTGATGGCATCGACGATCTCGGCCTGATTGGGCATGCCCAGTTGGCCAGCACCTTCGTTCGGGCTGAACATGTCATTCTCCAGACGCATCAAACTCAGCAACGAGCCCGTCAGACCACGATCCATCGCGCGTGGCGAGAACGGCGTTACTGATTGCGCCTCGACGTGTTTGTAGAACGTGGCATGGTAGTGCTCGAAGGATTCGTAATGCGACAGGTCACGCGGCCTGGCCCAAGTCAGCACCGTGCAGACCAACCCTGGGAAGGAGCGCCCGACACGGCTGGTGGCCTGAATGTATTCGGCGGTTCCCTTAGGCTGCCCATTCACGGCCATCAATCCAAGTCGATTCACGTCGACACCCACCGACAGCATGTTGGTCGCTAGCACCACATCGATGGCACGCGTGTCACCTTCTTGCCAGCGGGTCACATATTTACCGATAGCAGTGTCGAACTCGGATTTGAACTTGACCTCCAGATTGTCGAGGTACTTGGGAATATCCTGACTCGATACCCGCGACGTCAACTCGCGAATGTTGCTGATGCTGCGTTGTGCCAATGCGGGACGCTCCACCATGCTCATCTGCACTCGGTAGGAACGGGTCTGCACATCATCCTCGGCAAGACGCTTCATCCCGCCCAATTCACGCAGGGAGTTGAAGTAGCCGACCATGGTCATGTACGGGTCGGCGGGCTCGCCAAAGTGATCGAACAACTCTTGTGCCGCCGTCAGAAACGCGGTGTAGACGCGGATCAGCATCGCGGGGCGTGAACTTCCGGGGGAGCACACGCCGAGATAGCGCCGCCCCGGCTTTTCTTCGATCGCACGTTGCACCGAGAAGAAGTTGTCTTCGACGTCGAGTCCATGCGGAGGAAATACTGAAACACGCCGCATGAAGACGTTGTTCACTTGTTCTTTGGCTTTGCGCACCGTTGCTGTAGAGGCGATTATCTTTGGCTTGACAGTCTTACCATTGAACGTCCAGCCACACAGTTCATCAACAGCGGTTTCATACAAGCCCACCATAGTGCCCAATGGACCGCTGATCAGGTGGAATTCATCCTGAATGATCAAATCAGGCGGACGAATAGGTTTGATGGTCTTCACCTTAGAGGAAGGAAAGCCCTTGCCCGCTTGGTGATTGCCATTGCAATCTGCACCTTGCCAAAGCAGGCCGTGGCGCTCGCATTCCTGCCCCACGCGACCAAACAGTGTGCGCACCTGACCACGCCAAGCCATCATGGCGAATTTGTCCACCGTGGCGATCATCATGGTGGGTGGACGGTGGTAGATCTCTTCATCCACGACCAGCACAGGAATCCCCGGGTGCGGCTGCTTACTGGATTTGCCCTTAGAAAAGTCGCAGCGACCTTTCTTGTCACCGCAATAGACAAAAGTGCGGCCAGAGCCCTTGTCGACCTCGACGTCGCGCCCAGGAGCCACTTCCGAGCCGCACCACGGACAACTCGTTAGCTGTGCAGGTGATGCCGCCCCGGCGTTGTATTTGCCCGGATTGCGCACATCCTCAATGGCACGGTGGCTGTCCTCGGTCGTGCCCGGAGTGACCTTATTACCAACCCAGAGACCAATGGTGAAAGGCTCAGTGCCGAGGGATTTATCACCCTTTTCCAGCGCCTCACGCCGCAATACCTCCATCGCGCAGATCAATGCCGTGGCGCGCTGGAACTGCTGCAGCGTCAGCAGGCGGAGCGTGTAGCGCATGATCACAGCCAAGCCACGTGAGCTGTCGTAGCCCCCAAGATTGCCCTGCATGCGCCGGATGGCCATGGTGAAGGCCGCCACGCCCAAATAGGCCTCGGTCTTGCCGCCGCCGGTGGGGAACCACAACAGATCGGCATAGGCCTCGACAGGCTGAACGCGATCTGGGTGACTCGGGTCTGCCAACGACGGAATCGAGAGCAGCAAAAACGCCAACTGGAATGGACGCCAGCTGCGGTTCTTCAACACATCGAACTTGTCGAGGGTGACATCCTCACCTCGGCGCATGGCCAACGCGTACTGACTACGCACGCGTTGCGTGGCCATCGCTCGGTTTGCGAAGCGAAAGGCAGCAAGCGCCTTCTCATCGGCTTTCAGTGTGTCGATACCCTGCTGCAGGCGGGTGTGGATCTCCTGGCAACGATCCATCGCTTGATGCGACTGCGTGTCGTAGCCAGTTACTTCAGCACCGACGCGACCGCGTTGTTCATCGATCCACGCGGCGTAGTCCTTAGTCAGCATGTTCAAGGCATCGGCTAAGGGGGCAATGTCCAAGGTCGCCAGTTGCTGCATGTCGAGCAGGCCGCTGCTGACCATCGCACGCATCGCTGGGCGATCGGAAGGATCAAGACCCGGAGTCTCCGTGACCTGCACCTCGTATTGCGGCATGACGGTGGTGCGAACTTCGGTTGCCAGCGTCACGTCATCTGCGGTTTCGGCGTGGACGGCGACCCCATGGCCCACGGCAAATTCGACGCGGTTACGGTAGATCATCTCCAGCGCTTCACGTTCCGGGTCCATACCGTCTGCGTCCAGCACCGGCCTACGCCGAAAGATGGCGCGCTGGGACGCATCTTCCTCCGAACGAACGATCAGCTCCGGCTGAAACACCCATGCCGTGTCGCGGTTGTTGTCCGGCTCTTCTTGAGCATTCACAAGGAACAGCGTGACCAATCGATCACCATTGGCATTCTTGGCCCTAATGGAACCCTGCACACGAACTTCAGGAAACTCGTTATCGGGAGCCTGGTGCGGAATCACGCCTTCGGTCAGCGGCAGCACGATCTTGCCGCCACAAGGAATACGCTGCCAGACCTTGGCCTTCTGTCCGTTGGACTTGAGCAGTTCGTGATGGTCATTCGGTACGCGTTCGTACCGTCCCCAGCGTGCTTCGATCTCAATCCGATTAGCGTCGCCATCCACGCAAAAGGTCATGCCGACGCTGCTGGGCACCAACGACTGGTTACTGGCGGCGTCGATTTCATCAGCCGAATCCGACTCCGGCTCCACACGCCCAGTGGCCGTTCCAAACTCCGCACCGGGTTCATGCCGTCCGGGAGCCTTGGCCTCCGTGGGCTCTTCTGCTTCGTCATTGGCCAGAGGCCCGTCCAATCCTTCAATGCCGCCCTGTGTGGCTTCACGCGGGGCCAGTTTGCCAACTAAATAGCGATCCCGAACCCCCATGTCGACGATACGTTCGCGAGGGCCGCCAGCAGGGCCGAGCAGGTCATCCATCACGGCGAGTTGCAACAGCTCTCGGATATAGGCCTGATCCTCAATGGTTGGCACTTCGGCGATGGTCTTGTGCAATGCCTTGGGGAGCGACTCTAGAAAATCCGTCCATTGAATACGGCCTACGGTGCCAGAGGAAGGCAGCGTGAGCGACGATTGGCCAATCGAAACCGGCGGATCGACCAACAGCATACGGTCGAAGTAGATCGTGGTGGTCGCCAGATCGGAACGAAGCCGCAGTACCCGCCCGACCCGCGTGATGTGACCAAAGGCGTTCAGGATTAACACCCAATCGTCATCGGCGATGGCTTGATACAGCGAACGCTCGCCATTCAGTTGCAGCGTGTAGGGCGCAAGCATGAAATCGGCTGCAAGGCCATGATCGAATGCGATCCATGCATTGGGAGATTTGGTCGATTTGTCAGTTGTCATTGTTTTCCTCTACACCCTTGTCGCTCTCGGCCCGCCATATTGAGAAATAGCCCTCGCCTTCTTCATCGGCCAGCGCGCTGTTCCAGCCGCCCTCTGTAAAGGCATGCGCCCTGACGAACAGGTCGACGGAATACCGCTGGTCACTCATGTGTTGTCCTCGGCAAACAAATCATTCAATGGAATCGATGAAATAGCCTTTGGTCGACGCCCGCGTTTTGACTTTTCAACTGGCGACTCTCCGCTGCCAATCGCCGCCGCTTCGAAACGCTCGTGATTGAGCTCCGTTAGCCGTTTGAGAATTTCCAGTCGAGACGAACTATCCACTCCAAACCGCACACCACGCTTCGTCTCGCCGAATTGATGATTGAGTTGTATGTCATTCCACCCATAGGCATCAATGACAGCGCGGTCAAGCTCTGAAATTAACTGGCGGAAGCGGATAATATCTTCGGCGGTCTCATCTCGTGAATGCACCAAATTGTAGACGGCAGTAAATCCCTGTTGACGAGATTTGCATATTGAAGCGCGATGCTCGAAATATGTCTTTCCGATGGTCTCGAGACGGGAATCAATCGCCTCGTGAAAGAGACCTCCATCAATCACAAAATTTGATGGAAAGGGGAAAGTGTCGAAGCAGCTTGTACCAACATATGCAGGCGTTTCGCCCGTTGTCGAACCCCACACAAGTGCCCATTCGGTATGTGCAACGGATTGAAGAACCGCGAAAGCGCTGAGGGTTGAAAAATCGAATAGCTTGACCTTCTCCGAGTAGATATTTTGCGGGTTTCCAAAAGTTATGCAAAAATGTTTCGATAGCTTGGAAGTCACGAGCACTCTTCCGTGCTGACGAATTCGATTGTGGAATACTTCTCGACGATCCCAAAACTTCCAGAAACAGCTTTCGTGAACTTGGCGCGTGAGAGAGTCCCGGTACGGGCGGACTCGCTCAACTACTATTTCCCACGCCGTTTTGAAATTCTCAGCTTCGTGTTTTTCTCGCGTCCAGAAATTGATGACCCATCGAGATCCGGTTTGGCGAGGGCAGGTGTTTATGTCATCACCAACGATGTACTTGGTGATCACTTCGCTTGAAGCTGGTTCCTTATCCAGAATCGAAGCTGCTTCAGTCTCATCCAGGACAAACCCAATACCCTGGACTTTCACTCCGTCCGAACAAAAGCCCAAATTTGAAGGGAGCGGATGTGGAGCAGGGAGTTCCGAGCCTGGTTCAAGCATTGTCGAAATCGACTGGACTTGCTCACCGTCCAGCATCACAGTTCCCTTCCATTTTCGCAGACTGAACACGAGTACAGAAACGTACACACCAGCCGTCCCTGGCCAAGGGAATGACGACAGAGCGAAGAACGTCGTCGCTTGTTCGAATACACGCGTCAGAACCTGAGTTCGCGTGTCGCTCTCGGTGATCGAGTCCGTTGCAATAAATCCGGCGACACCAGTGCTCCGAAGTAGTCGGAGCGAGCGGACGAGAAAATACGCAACCAAGTTCACTGACCCCTTGGCCCCATCAAGAAGTAGCCTTTTAAGGGCCTTCTCGTAGGAGTCACCCAGGTTCGATGAGATTTTGCGCCCGCCCATGAAAGGCGGATTGCTGACCCATGCATCGAACCCACCGTTCTCTCGCTGGAACACTTCGGGGAATTCGAGTGGCCAATGGATGGGGTGGCGCGGCGACTTTCCTGGGAGCAGATCCAACGCCAGGTCGTTAGCGACTTGACGTTTCGCAGCCTCCAGCGTTTCGGCGTCACCGCGTGCTATGCGATCTGCCTGACTAGCCAGCGCCGAGAGGCGAGTCTCTTGTGTGCGCGTGGATTCGGATGTAAAGACGGTGCCGATAAAAGCGTCGGCCAGTCGCTCCGCCACGTTGAGCTTCTGTCGCGCATCGACATCCAGACGTGCCATGACTTCGACATCGTGAATATCGCGGATCGGCGTCTCGCGCAACCGCTGGCGCAACTCAATCGCATCGTGAACCGCTCGCTCAATATTCTGACCGAACAGTCGCTGTTGGCCTTGGCCGTTGGGTGCTATCGAAAGCTGGGTGAGCTGATCCAAGCTGTGTATGCCGAGCAAGCTGTCGCCACAGCGCAAGTTATGATCAAGGAAGCCAAATGGACGCCCCTTGGCCAGCGTCACCAGCCAGATTGAGAGCTTGGCCAGTTCGACTGCGAGCGGGTTCAAGTCGACCCCGTACAGGCATCGCTCGGCGATGAGACGGCGTGCAATCACCACGCGTGCTTCGTTGTCACGCGGCAGAGGCTCCTTGGTTACTCCGGCATCCAGAACCTCACCATCCACGCTCACGGTTTTGCCCGATGCTTCAATCTGTGACCAGGCTTCGACGAGACGATCAGATAGCCAGCGGCAGGCTTGTACCAGGAATGCGCCAGAGCCCATGGCTGGATCGCAAACCTTGAGATCTAGCAGTTCGGCGGGAGATTTTAGCGCCCACTGCTCGCGCGGCATTCCTTCAGCTGGGCCAACGTAGGCCACTGGCGTGAGAGTTTCGGCGACTATGGATTCGGTCAGCGATTTCGGCGTGTAGTGCGTGCCGGTTTCGCGCCGGTCGGAACCGGTGGTGACAATGAAGGCCCCAGCGGGGTAGACCAGCGGATAGCCCCATGGATCGGTACGCAGCAGATGGGCATAGGGTTTGACGCGATCTCGGAGCTTGGTGTCGCCCTGGCAAGCAGTTAACAGACGGTCGGACAAGGTATCGTCGACGAGCTTAGTCAGGTCATTGCGCACCCGGCTGGCAGAACTGCCGGAACGTTCTTTCAGCAACTCGGCCAATCGCGCCGTACCATCCAAACGAGCCGAATCCAGCTCAGCCAGCTTGATCCATGGGGTCTTGGCACTCTTGGTTGCATCCAGTTCGAGCGTGACCTCATCGGTGCGCTTGACGGTGCGTTCGAGCAGACCCTCGTAAACGTAGCCGATCTGTTCGACATCCAGTGCTCGGTAGGACAGCGTGCGCCCCTGGAATTGCTGGATGGCCTCCAGTAACAGCAGCACGGTGCGATTGTCGATGGGCAGCGGTATAGCCGCATCAGTACGCCAGTTGGAGCCCTTGGCCCGACCTTCGAGGAAAGGGAATCGATCCGGATCGAACAGGGAGCTGCCCAGCGCTGGAAGACGCAGATTCTCGTGCTCAATGCCGCCGAACACCGCGCGGAAGATCGCCAGCAGGCGTGACCAGGCATCCCAGCGACGCTCAAGGATCTCCTCTGACTCTTTGCGCAACTGCATGCGCAAGGTGGAGAGCGCGTAATTGGCCTCGTAGCATTCGTCGCCCATCAGGAGCAGACCACGCTCTTCGGCAGAGAGCAGGAAAACCAAGCGCATCATCACCGTCAGCGCGGCCTCATACAGCTCAGGCTCCTTGACGTCGTGCAGCAGTTCGCGGTTGCGATCCTGGTCTGCTTTGTCGAGCGTCTGGATCAATACCTCGACGGCGCGGCGTACCTGTTCACCAAGGGCGTCGGTGACTTCGTCCTGGAACTTCAGTGAGCGATTGAACAGTGCTGGCAGTTGTTCAGATTCATCGACAAAGAAACGCCGAATGCCGAGCAGATGCACGAAGGCCTGCAGAGTGATGGGTTCTTGGCTCCAGATGCGGGCATACCAGCTGGCAAAGGTGGTGACCGCACCGACCGGGGCATCCACCAGCATCCAGCGCTCGCCATTGGTCACCAAGCCGAGGCGGCAGCCCAGCGCGCGGCACAGCGCAACCATGCGATCGGCGGGTGTAGCGGCCCAACTGCTTTGCTTCAAGTTGGCGTCAAGATCGACAGCCTGCGCATAGGTCTGGATCAGCAGCAGTGGTTTATTGGCGCGTTGTTCATCAATCACAGCAAGATCCGGCGACAGCGTCACACCGTGTTCTGGCAAGCTGGCCCGGAGGTTGGCGGTGCACCATGTAGTGCGTTTGATAACGTCGCCTCTGCCGTCCTCATCAAGTTCAAGGCCGCGCGAAAGCACTTCGTCGATCCATGCCGCGTGCAACTCGGCAAACTGCGCGTCTTCCGACTCCAGCGCTTCGCGCCACTCCTCATAGGCTTGACGCAGACGTTTGCGCTTGATGCCATCAAGCTCTTCCAGCCCTTGCGGAAAGACTTCCTTCAGAACGGGAACTGCGAGGAAAGGGCCAGAGATCTCAATCAGAGACAGCCATTCATCATGCACACTAATCGTACTCATGCAGCACCTCTCTGAGCTGCCGATTCAGGCACTAGAAAGATCACGGCGACCGGGAAGGTACGGTCGTTCAATTTTGCGTAACGAGTTTCGATGGCCTCGGCCTCCTGTTGGCGCTCGGCTGGAATGCGGGCAAGGCGCGCTTCCAGTGCGGCGGTGTCGCGCTTGAGCTGCGTCCGCTCGTCTTCCGAGAACAACGAGAGCTGCGCAGGTTGCTGATCTTTTTTCAATTCGACTTGAATGGCTTTTTCCAGCTCATCAAGCACGGAGCCGATATCGGCCATTTCCTGATGCTTGCGGGATTGCAGGGAATTGGTCAGGAACTTGAGGCGATCTTTCGAGCGTGCATCGACCGACTGCAGGATGGCACTCTGGGTGCGGTCGAAACGCACACGGATGGCATCGAACAGGGAGTCTGCGGCCGTCATTGGCTTGGCCTGATCAAGCCATTGCTGAACTTTGTTGACGCCTTCTTCACGACGGAAGGATTTATCGCCCAGATAACCTCCCGCCACGGTCAACTCTTCGTGGAGGCGATGATGGTTGCCGCCGGTGACCACCAGCCGCGAGATGACGACTACGGTAGGGCCGTCGATCAGTGCGTCTGGCACCGAACGCATGGTAACGCGATGCAGCTTCTTCACATCGTCTTGTGCCCAGACCTCGGCGCGCAGCACGCGCAGGCACATCTGCACCAAGCGGTGATTGAGGTGAACCAACACCACGTCGTCACGTCCAGTGGCGACGGTGTGATCGAATGTGATGGGGCGAATCTGCAATGTGTGGGGGTGACGCAAGCCTTCGAGGCAGCGCGCCCACGAGCCCGAGAGTGCAGGCATCTTGAATACGGTAGCCGCCGGAGCGTCTACCAAGGCGAACGGCTCGAGTGGCGGTCGGCCCGCCAAGGCGAGGCCCGTTTTGACCGCCATGAAGATGTGTCCAGGTGTGAGATGGAAATCCTGCTGCGTGGTTAGGAGCCGTTCGTGCAGTTTTGCGACGCGGTCTTTCAGTTCGCGTTCGGCGCGCACGAAGCGCCTAGCCTTGGCGATCTTGGCTTCAGCCAAGCGGGTGTCGAGGTCTTTGAGTGAGCCTTCGATCAGCCCCGACATCTGCGGCGCAATGACCGGGTTGACGCTGCCCATGTCCGCCCGCATGGATTCGAGCTTGCGCAGCGCTCGAATGATGTCGTCGCTGTGGCCACCAATGGTCGCCTTGCCCTGTTCGCCTCCATCGACTGGGTGCCAGATCAACACTTCCTTCTGGCGCTGACCGTGCCGGTCGATACGACCGTTGCGCTGCTCCATCACATTGGGGTTATAAGGGATCTCCAGATGGATGAGGCAGTTACAGTGGTTCTGCAAGTCGATACCTTCGGATGCCGCATCTGTGGCCAACAGGATGCGCACCTCTGAATCCTTGGGTGAGGTCTGGAAGGCCGCTTTGACTTTCTCGCGCTCGTCCTGCGCCATGCCACCGTGAAGGATGGCAAGTCGATCGCCACCGAAATCGTGGCTGGCCAGGATCTCGTGCATCCACTGGTGGGTGGTGCGGTATTCGGTGAACAAGATGACTCTACGATCATTCCACTGACCGTCGATTTTGAGGTTGGTCGTGAGCCAGTCGAGGATCGCTTGGGCTTTGGCGTCGACCTGATTCTTGGCGGTTTGCGCCCACGATCTCAGTTCGTTCAACATTTGTTGCTGGTCTGCCGTCAGCGGTTCAGCACAACGTGAAGCCTCTTCGACAGCCTCGGACTGAGCATTTTCGACTTCTTGGTCGTTGGCGTAGTCTTCATCGACCCGCAGAATGGCTTTACGCAAAATGCGGTCGGCCATCACGTCCTTGTCCTTGCGCCGCTGGCCATTGGTCAGACTCGCAATGTGCTTTTCGAGGGTGGACGCGAAGGCGGCGGGGGAGGAAAAGAGCCGCTTCTTGAGCAACTGGTTCACGAACGACGTGCCGAAAGCATTACCTGCTTTCTCTGCATCCCGCTCCCGGCTCGCGCAGTAGTCGTTCAGCTTCTGGTGTATCACACGCTCCTGTGCGGAGTACAAGGCGAGCAACGCTTGCAGCTTGCGCTGTGCATAAAGCGGACTGCCTTCCGCATCTACAAGGTCGCTCTTGAGGCGGCGGATCATCACCTGACTCAACTGCTTCTCGTCGGGCAGGATGTTTCTGGCGAAGCGTTGGTCGTCCAGCAACTCTAGCAGCGAGGTGAAAGATTCAGTGTAGCCGTTGTGCGGGGTTGCGGTGAGGAACAGACGATGCTGAAAATGCGGGCTGATTAAGCGAATGAAACGCGTCCGCTGGCTCTCCAGCGCGTAATTCGCACCGGCAGCGGGAGCGATGTTGTGTGCTTCATCGACGACGAGCATGTCGAATTTGCGTGGATAGCTGGTGTGCGCTGGCAAAACGTCTCGCATGGCGCGCAGCCCTTCGCCGCTCTTGACCCAATCCATTGAAGCGATCAAGCGCGGATGCGAAGTCCACGGATTGGCGTGAATGCCGCGTTCTCGACGCAACTGCTTGATGTAGCTCGTGTCGACAACCCTGAAATCAAGGCCGAATTTTTCCAGCATCTCGACACGCCACTTCTCCTGCAAAGAAGCCGGGCAGACGATTAAGACGGTGCGAGCACGGTGCCGCAGCAACATTTCCTGGATGACGAGACCCGCCTCAATGGTCTTACCCAAGCCGACGTCGTCTGCGATGAGCAGATTGACGCGAGCCATGTCGATGGCTCGCACCAATGGATCGAGCTGGAAGTCCTCAATGCTGACGCCGCTGCGAAATGGCGCTTGCAGAAAGCCTCTGTCCGCGTTGGTGGCGGCACCCCAGCGCACTGCATCGAGAAACGCCTCAAGGGTGTCGGAGTCATCCTGGCCGGTGATTGAGGGCAAACCCGCACGCTCGATGACTTGTGCTCCAGGTTCAATCTCCCAGATGACTTCGATCTCCTCGCCCAGCCCATCCTCGTCAATGGATGAAAGGGTGACGGCATTCTGCTGTGCAGACGTCGATGTCAGTTTTGATGAGGCGACGTCGGCAACGACCCACTGTCGTCGCCTGACCTCGACCAGTTGTCCCGGCTCAGGCCGAGTGCGATAGGTCTGGTTCTGTTGCGCGCTTGTGATTTCCATGGAGCCTGTCATCTTCCTGTTCAGTTTTTCTTGAGTGAGCTGGCTGATAAAGCACAGCGCGTCGATTTGCCCATAGCAACCCTCTGGGCCACGATTTCGGCTGCCTTGATCGGCGGCTCGTGTTCCCAGAATCGTAGTACCGTCCATCCGATACTTTGAAGCCGTTCGTTCGTGTCGGCGTCCCTAGCGCGATTCGCTTCGATCTTTTGCCGCCAGAACTCGGAGTTTTGCTTCGGCCAGGTAGCGTGTTCGGGACATCCATGCCAGAAGCAACCATCGACAAAGATGGCAATCATCAGCCTCGGAAAAGCGATGTCCGCGATCCGACGAGGTTTTTTCAGTACCTCGAATTCGACGCGGTAGCGTAGACCTCGCCGATACAACTCTCGACGCAATGCGATCTCCGCACCGGTTCCCTTTTGCCGGACTTTCGCCATTCGGCGGCTGACCTCTGAAGATGAAGGCTGAGCACGTGCCATCAATCGGTTCTCGTCAGGTCAGCGAGATTTGGTCAAGGACAAGTGCTCTTTGATGCTGCGCGCAATCGCACGCCCCAAGTCGACAGGGACAGCGTTGCCGATGAGGCGTCCCATTACCTTGAAACTCACATGACCGTCATTGGGAATGAACGCGTAGTCTCGCGGGAAGCTCTGGATAATTGCCGCTTCTCTCAAGGTGATCGCACGATCCTGTTCAGGGTGCCCAAACCGACCATTCCCGAACCCATAACACTGCGTCGTCATGGTGGGGGCAGGCTTATCCCACTCCATGCGACCATAAACACCCGGATAAGTCCTGCCGCTTTCTGCGCGATGGCAATCGGCGACGAGATGCTCCGGCCAATCACGCCACGTACCACCAGGCTTCGAGACTTTGATGCGCTTGAGGTTCTTCTCCGACAGCTTGGATGAGACGTGCAGCTTGTCTCTTGGAGCTGCCTCGCCAGCGCTCAATGCACGCAGACGGCCAATCGCCTGCCTCACGGTCTTGGGCTTCTCAAGCGTAGGTTTGATCATCGTGATCTCGCCGTGCCTGGATGCAAGCAGCACCATGCGTCGGCGAGTTTGCGGTACGCCATATTGGGAACTATCAACGACATCGAACCATACTTTGTAACCGAGCCGTTTCAGCGTATCGACGAAGTCATGAAACACCTCGTGCTTGGCAACCGTCGGAACATTTTCCATAGTGATGACATCTGGTCGAGTACCCTTTGCAAGACGAGCGAACTCGTACAAGAGCCCCCACTTCCCGTCCTTGCCATCAAGCTCGTAGCGTTGTGCATAGGTGGAAAAAGGCTGGCAAGGGGCGCATCCTGCAAGGATCTTTAGATCGGCATCATCGAACAGCGCGTTCAGTTCAGCAATAGTGACTTTGCTAATGTCTCGCTCCACAAACTTGGCGCTGTTGTTTGCCTCATAAGGAAAGCGGCAAGCGGGGTCCATATCGATACCGGCAACGACCGGCATGCCCTCAAGCACGAAGCCATGCGTCAGCCCGCCAGCGCCACAGAACAAATCAACACAAGAAATTTTTTTCATTTCAGTAATTCCCAATTTTTTTAGATCGTCGAATGAGGCAATCGAGACCAGTCGAAGGCGTGATATTCACTCATCACCTCGAATTTCGTTCTCTGCCGCGCCACCAGTGCGCACCCACGCGTCGACCTCTTCGGACTTGAATTTCCAAAATCGGCCGATTCGATGCGCAGGCATGTTGCGTTTACTTATCCATGCGTAAACGGTGTCTTTGCTGACGCCGAGGTATTCGGCGATCTCTTCGACCGACAACCAGCGATCTGACATGGGATTGGGTTCCATCAAAGTCTGAAAAGGGAGTTTTGCAAATTGTGGCATGAGATTTGCTGGTTGTAAATTGATTGGGCAGGATTTGATCTTGTTTTATTTGCTTAGGCATGATTAGATCTGGTTAGAATGGATTTGCACCAAATTTGATAGGTGCGAATCGCGAGAAATAGGGCGCATATTCCATACGTCTCGCGATCGCACGTGTTGTACAAGCGGTGTTCTGCGGCAACTTGAAAACTGACCGAACACTGGGACTGCGCTTCCAGATATGAAGACGCCAACGCCAAGGAATGGTGTTGGGTATCTTCGTGGTGATGCGTTAAAGCAGCCTGGTAGCTACTGCACCCACATTTCGGGTGCAGTAACCGGCTCCAGATTTTCGACGTTGGCCTTGCTGAAGCTGAATTTACAACTTAGACACAGAAAATTATTGAGAACGTTCTCATCAATAATTTCGCCCAGCGCAGCGCCAGCAGAACCGCCAGCAGCACCGCATACAAGCGCGCCGACGACAGCGCCTGCTATTCCACCAATTGCGATTCCAGGCGGCCCAGCAACGCTTCCCAGTGCAGCGCCCAGCTCCGCACCGCTTGCCGCGCCGAGCCAGCCACGAACCGCGCCTGCAATCGCGCCGATTGAACAGGCAACTATTCGCGCGTGGTCTTTGGTGGCGATTCGGTCAGACTCACATTGAGGGCAACGAAGCGTCATTTTTCGATACTCCTTGGCCCCATCTGTACATCTGACAGGCTACGTTCAGCATTGACCCGCTTGTAGTGGTCACGCACAGCGTTACGCCGCACACGCTCCATGTAACCGATAAAGCTGGCCGTCGATATAACTCCCGCTGCAAAGACGATGACAAATGCAGTGAGATGCTCCAGGGGTGATGGGAATGGTCGCATGATGAATCCCTTAAAACGGATGATGAAATGAATCGGACAGCTTCGTCCGCAGAAACGCAAAAAGGGCATACCCCCCCCACAGCCAGGCTGGCTGCGGGGGGTATGCCCTCAACTGTTGAGGCAGGCTCCTATTTGACTAGCAGCCCGTGCTGGCCGCGATCAAATCAATATACTGTTCTCATTGCTGCAATATAGATCCAAATTTTTCTAGCTCAATGTGCCATCCGGCAATGTGCGTCTGGCGGGCGAATGCCTGCCCCCCCTAAGACTGCAGAATGCACGATCAATTCCGGCGAACTAGGGAGCGAACAAGTGCCAACAGAAGGCGGCAGGAAACTTGCCATCAAGGGCAACGGAGAGGTCGGATGGTCATTTTTTTGATTCGATCCTCCCTGATATCAGCAGCGGGTAGGGGGGGGGGGCACTTGCGAAGAAAGGGAAAACTTTGACGCACTTTTCCTCAACGTTATAGCAAAAATTGCCAACAACCAAGCGCAATCCAATTTGATAGTCGGATTGATAGTCAAAGTTGATTTTTATTGTAAAAATCCAATAAAATCAATGACTTGAATGTGGTTTCTGGCGGAAGCGGTGAGATTCGAACTCACGAACGGTTTAACCCGTCGGCAGTTTTCAAGACTGCTGCCTTCAACCACTCGGCCACGCTTCCTGAAGGCCTGCATTATACAGATTTCACGGTGGCTTGCCACCAACTCATCCTTCCCGTCCCCAGCTCTCTTTGAGCGCTTTCTCGAACTCGGCCGCAGGGAGGGGTTTGGAGAACAAATACCCTTGCACTTCGTCGCAGCCGGAATCTTTGAGGAAGGCGAGCTGCTCGACCGTCTCGACGCCTTCGGCAATCACTTTGTGCTTGAGCTGCTGGGCGATGCTGATGATGGTGCTGGCAATCGCGCAGTCGTTGGCGTCAAGCGGGATGCCGGTGGTGAAGGAGCGGTCGATCTTGAGCGTGTCGATGGGGAAGCGCTTCAGATAGGACAGACTGGAGTAGCCGGTGCCGAAATCGTCCAGCGATAGGGTCACGCCGAGCGCGGTGATGCGGTCCATGATGCCGATCACGCGGTCGATATTGTGCATCAGCGTGCTTTCGGTGATCTCGAGCTCCAGCCACGATGGCTCCAGACCATAGCGCAGCAGCGTGTCTTTGACGCGCCCCGGCAAGGCGGAGGTGAATTCGCGCGCGGAGACGTTGACGGCCAGGCGGATCGGCGGCAGCCCGGCTTCTTTCCAGGCTTGGGCCTGGGCGCAGGCGGCTTCCAGCACCCATTCGCCGAGCTGCACGACCAACCCCGTAGCTTCGGCCAGGGGGATGAATTCGGCCGGCGGCACCATGCCGCGTTCCGGATGGTGCCAGCGCACCAGTGCTTCGGCGCCGATGATGTGGCCCGTCTGGATGGAAAACTTGGGCTGGTAGTGCAGCATCAGCTGGCCGTTGCCGAGCGCGTGACGCAGGCCGGATTCGACGCGCATGCGTTCCTGCATGCCCTGGTTCATGTCCTGGCTGTAAAACGCGACATGTTCGCCGTCGCCCGTGCCTTGCTTGGCGCGGTACATGGCGATGTCGGCCAGGCGCAGCAGGGTCTCGGCGTCGCCGCCGTCTTGCGGGTAGACGCTGATGCCGATGCTGGCGCCCACGCGCAGATCGTGGCTGTCGATCATGAAGGGTTCGTTCAGCGCGGCGAGCAGCTTGTGCGCGACCATGCTGGCTTCGTAGTGCTGGCTCAGTTCGAACAGGCCGACGGCGAATTCGTCGCCGCCCAGGCGCGCCACCACGTCCTGTTCGCGCAGCACATGGCGGAAGCGTTGCGCCACTTCGCGCAGCAGTTCGTCGCCGGTCTTGCGACCCAGGGTGTCGTTAATCAGCTTGAAGCGGTTCAAGTCAATGAACAGCACGCAGCCATGCAGCTTGCTGCGTTGGGCCACGGTCAAAGCCTGGTCGACCAGCTTGGTGAGCAGCGTGCGGTTGGGCAGATTGGTGAGCGCGTCGTAATACGCCAGATGGTGGATGCGCTCTTCCGCCAGCTTGCGTTCGGTGATGTCGGTCAGATAGGCGATCAGGCCAATCGAGCGGTCATCCATGTCGCACAGCGGCGACAGCGAGAGGCTGGCCCAGAATACTTCGCCGGATTTTTTGCGGCGCCGGACTTCCATCAGCCGCCCGCCCTGCTCCAGGAAGTTGTCGTGGAAGGAGGCGTCTTCGTCGTCGTATAGGAAGAGGATGTTGCGGCCCACCGCTTCCACCGCGCTGTAGCCGAACAGGCGCTCGGCGCCTTTGTTCCAGCTGGTGATGAAGCCGTTCAGGTCCATGGTCAACACGGATTCGTGGATCTGCTCCAGAATCTGCGACTGGTGCTGGAGCTGGGCTTCAACCTGCACATAGGCGTGGGTGGTGCGCTGTGCCACGGAGTGTACTTGCAGCACGCTGGCGGCCAGGGTGGCAAGGCTGGCCAGGTGCTGGCGGTCGCCGTCGCTGTAGCCGCTGCGGCCAGAGACTTCGAAGCGGCCAAAATAATGTTCGTCGAAGCGCACTTCCTGGCGCAGGCCTTCGCCGGTGCCGAGCAGGAGCATCGCTTCTTCTTCGCCCGCCGGCACGTAGCGGCCTTCGGGACTGCTCATGACGCTGCGGGCGATCCGTCCGAGTTCTTCGGCTAGGGCTGGACCGCGCAGGCGCAGCACTGCGTCGCAGAGTGCCGCGCTGTTGCCCAGGAAGTCGGAGACCGGGTGCGCCAGCGTGTTCATAGATTCCTGCTGACCTGGATCGCCCAGTGGTAGGCCTGTAACAGCCCGCGCCAGTGGGTTTCGGTGTCGATGCCGAGTGCCTGCAGGCGCACGGGATCGGGATGTTCGGCTTCCGTCAGGGCCAGCATATCGCCCAGCGGACCGGCGCGGTCGAGCAAGGCGCGCACAACGTCGAGGTCGAGACTGAGGGCGCTGACGATTTCCGTCATCGGCATGCCGAGCAAAACGTCGAGCAGGCTGAAAACGCCGGCGACGAAGGCCATGTCCTGCGCGTCGCGGTCGCCGCCGCGCTCCTTGCACAGGAATTCCATTTGCGCGCCGCGCACGGCGGCCAGCGGCAGCAGCGCATTGGCGCCGCCTTCGTCCTGCTGGCGCGCATAGAGCAGCAACTGCAGCCAGCGCTGCAATTGGCGGCGGCCCAGCACATTGATGGCCTGGGTGAAGCTGTGGATCGGCGCGGCGGGCGCGAACGCGGCCGAGTTGACCAGCTTGAGCAGATGGTAGGCCAGCGCGGGGTCTTGCTTGAGCAGGATTTCCAGTTCGCGCGAATCGGCGTCGCGCGCCAGCAGGCCAAGCAGGGCAAGCAGGCGTTTGCGCGAGGTGCCGTCGCCGTTCGGCGCTTCGGCCACGCCCTCGCGGGTGTACGCGCCGCTGAACCAGGAGAAGCCCGCGCTGCGCCAGTTTTCCAGGCAGGCTTTGTCGACCACATTGCTGGCCCAGTGCGGACCGGCCAGCGTCAGGATCGAGACCATTGACGGCAGGCCGCCGCCGGCATCGGCCGACAAGGCGCGCATGCCGGCCTTGCCCGCATCGAGGCCGGCCTCGCCATCGACCATCAGGCGGAAGCCGCGTTCGGACAGTTCGCGGCATCTGTTCTGCACTTCGCTCTTGGCGCAGACGGCGGCGGGCACGCGCAGGATGGTGTGCTGGGCCGGCAGGCTGGCGGCCAGCGCTTCGTCCACATGCAGCGGGTCGTCGAGTGAGACGATGAAATCGAGCGGCGCCAGCGCGGCGCGCATGTCGGGATAGGCAAATAGCTGTGCCAAGGCTGGCGCGGCCAGCCCGGCTTGGGGGGTGAGATGGAAAGCCAGTGCCACCCATTGATGCTGGGCGTTGGACACCGCTTGCAATCCCACGAGCGGGAAGGTACTTGAATCAGATGCGGACATCAGTTTCTCGGTGTGGTTATGCGTCAAATGGTAGAACAAGTATTAACTCTAAGCAACCATTTTTCATCGACGCAACGCACCCCAGACCTTTATCTCAAACTATGAAAGTGGCGCCGGCGAACCGGACGCAGGAATATACCAGAAATTGTCGAAGAAACCATGGCCCGCCTACTAGAGTGCAAGCTCAAAAATTTGCTCTTGCGCGGCGCGCCTACTCCGGCTTGCCGCCCTCGAATTGCGCATGCTGGACGGCGTACCTGATCAGCTCCGCCTGGCCTTCGATGCCCAGCTTGCGCTTGATGTTCAGGCGGTGCGTTTCCACCGTGCGCACGCTCAGGTCGAGGTCGCGCGCGATCTGCTTGTTGGACTGGCCGTTGGCGATGTGCTGCAGGACCTCATGCTCGCGCGACGTCAGCTGGTTGTCCTGGTTCTGCGGGCGGGCCAGCTGGCGCGCCAGCGCGGCGCTGTAGTAGATCCCGCCCGACATCACGGTTTCAATCGCCACCACAATATCCTTTCCCGGCGCGTCCTTCAGCACATAGCCGCGCGCGCCGGCCTGGATCGCCTGCGATACATATTCCAGCTTGTCGTGCATGGACAGTATCAGCACGGCGATATCCGGGAAGCGTTCGCGGAACTGGGCCGTGGCTTCGATGCCGTTCACGCCGCGCATATTGATATCCATGAGCACCAGGTCGGGCGTCTGCACGCTGGCCTGTTCCAGCGCCTCGGCCGCGCCGCCCGCCTCGGCCACCACGTCGAACTGCGGCATGGCCTCCAGCCGCGCGCGCAAGCCGTCGCGCACGAGGGGGTGGTCGTCCACCAGCAGTATCCTGATCGTCATAAGCTAACTCCGGTTGTCTACCTGGGCCAGCACCGTGGTGCCGGCCGGCGAGGATGCGATCTCGAACTTGCCGCCGATCGCATCCATGCGTTCCATCATATTGCGCAATCCTATGCCCCGCTTGGGGTGGACGGCGATGCCGTCGGCGTCGAAGCCGCTGCCGTTGTCGGTGATGCGCAGGCTGACGCGCTCCGGCGTGCCGGTCAGGCGGATCTCGATGCGGCTGGCGCCCGCGTGGCGCTCGATATTGGTCAACGCTTCCTGGGCGATGCGGAACAGCACCGTGTTGGCCACGTCGGCCAGGCCTTCGGTGCAGCCGTCAGCGCCGAAAGAGATCGGCGTGCCGCTATTGTGCTCAAACTCTTCGGCCAGATGGGCCAGCGCAGCGGCCAGGCCCAAGTCGTCCAGAATCGCGGGGCGCAGATTATGCGAGATGCGGCGCACTTCGCCCAGCACATTATTCAATTGCTCGGCGGTGTGTTCGAACACGGCTTGCGCCGCCTTCTGCTGTTCGGGATTGCCGGTCAGGCGGATGATGCCGGCCTCGATCTGCAATTTGATCGACACCAGCCACTGGCTGATGCCGTCGTGCAGATCGCGCGACAGGCGCGCCCTCTCCTCTTCCTGCGATTCGACCACGCGCTGGGCCAGGGCTTTGAGCTTGGCGTCGGCCACGCGCGACTCGCTCAGGTTCAAGGCCAGGCCCGAGAAGCCCACGGCCAGCGCGCTCAGGGCCGCAATGCCCGCAATCCACAGCATGGTATTGCGGATATTGCCGCGCTGCTGGGCGTCGACCTTTTCCAGCGCCTGGTCGACGTCATCAAGATAGATGCCGGTGCCCATCATCCAGCCCCATTGCTCCAGCTGGATCACATAACCGAGTTTGGGCGCCGCCTTGTGGGTCGAGGGCTTGACCCAGGAATAGCGTTCCAGCCCGCCGCCGGCGCGGGCGCGCGCCAGCAGACGCTGGATGGTGGGACGGCCTTGCTCGTCGCGCAGCTCGAACAGGTTCTGCCCCACCAGTTCGGGCTGGCGCGGGTGCATCAGGCTATTGCCCTGCATATCGTAGACGAAGAAGTAGCCATCGTCGCCGAAGCTCAGCGAGGACAGGATGCGCTTGGCCTCATCCAGCGTGGCGGGGTCGCGCCGGCCGGAGCGGTATAGATGGGACACGGAATGCGTGGCCAGGGTCACGTAGTGCTTGAGTTCCGCCTCCTTGCTGGCGAGGTAGGCTTGCTCGATGGTTTCCTTCTGCTGGCGCCCCAGCGTGTTGGCCTGGTACTGCACGGCCAGCGCAATGGCGCACAGCGCCAGAAACAGCGGCGTGATGGCTAGGAAAATGACTTTCTGCTTCAACTTCATTGCAAGCTCGTAGCAACCGGTGGGTGAGGGGCATTGTACGCCGGGCTGACGCAGACTTCCTACGTAGTACTACCTAGCGAACCTGCGTAATCCTGCGCTTGCCCCAGATATTCGCTTCCTGAATACTTTATATAGGCAGAGCGCAGACCATCAGAGTAAATCCCTCGCCCGCCATCCCGCTACCCATTGGAGGAAGTAATGAACCCTGTTTTGAGCAAATTCGGCTGGGCAGCGCTGTCGCTGGCTGGCGCGGGTGCGCTGGGCGTCGTCGCGCTGCAGCGCGGCGAACCGATCAGCGCCATCTGGATCGTGATCGCAGCCGTCTGCGTGTATCTGATCGCCTACCGTTTCTACAGCTTGTTCATCGCGCGCGACGTGATGGGCCTGGACCCGAAACGCATGACGCCCGCCTACAAATTCAACGATGGCCTGGACCACGTGCCGACCAATAAGAACGTGCTGTTCGGCCACCACTTCGCCGCGATCGCCGGCGCTGGTCCGCTGGTCGGCCCGGTGCTCGCCGCGCAAATGGGCTACCTGCCCGGCATGCTGTGGATTCTGGCCGGCGTGGTGTTTGCCGGCGCAGTGCAGGACTTCATGGTGCTGTTCATCTCCATGCGCCGCGATGGCCGCTCGCTGGGGGATCTGATCAAGTCCGAACTGGGACCGATCCCCGGCAATATCGCCCTGCTCGGCACCTTCATGATCATGGTGATCATCCTGGCCGTGCTGGCCCTGATCGTGGTGAAAGCGCTGGCCGGCTCGCCCTGGGGCAGTTTCACCGTGATGGCGACCATTCCCATCGCGCTGTTCATGGGCGTGTACTCGCGCTATGTGCGCGTGGGCCGCGTCGGCGAAGTGTCGCTGATCGGCTTCGTGCTGCTGATGGCGGCCATCTTCGGCGGCCAATATGTGCAGGAGAATCCGGCCCTGGCGCCGCTGTTTACCTACACCGGCACCGAGTTGACCTGGATGCTGATCGGCTACGGCTTCATCGCCTCCGTGCTGCCGGTGTGGCTGCTGCTGGCGCCGCGCGACTACCTGTCCACCTTCCTCAAGATCGGCACCATCGTCGGCCTGGCGCTGGGCATCCTGATCGCCGCGCCTTATCTGCAAATGCCGGCCGTGACCAAATTCATCGACGGCAGCGGCCCGGTATGGTCGGGCAACCTCTTCCCCTTCCTGTTCATCACGATTGCCTGCGGCGCCGTCTCCGGCTTCCACGCCCTGATCTCTTCCGGCACCACGCCCAAGATGATCGAGAACGAAACCCACGCCCGCTTCATCGGCTATGGCGCCATGCTGATGGAATCCTTCGTCGCCATCATGGCCCTGGTGGCCGCATCGACCATCGAACCCGGCGTCTACTTCGCCATGAACAGCCCGGCCGCGCTGATCGGCACCACCGCCGAATCGGCCGCGCAAGCGATCTCGCAATGGGGCTTCCGCGTCACGCCGGAAATGCTGACGCAGACTGCGAAAGATGTGGGCGAACACACCATCATCTCGCGCGCCGGCGGTGCACCGACGCTGGCCGTGGGCATGGCGCATATCCTGTCGAATGTCCTCGGCGGCAAGGCCATGATGGCCTTCTGGTACCACTTCGCCATCCTGTTCGAAGCCCTGTTCATCCTGACCGCCGTCGATGCCGGCACGCGCGCCGGCCGCTTCATGTTGCAGGATCTGCTGGGCGCCTTTGCGCCATCGCTGAAACGCACCGACTCCGTATTCGCCAGCCTGCTCGCCACCGGCCTGTGCGTGGCTGCCTGGGGCTACTTCCTCTATCAGGGCGTGGTCGATCCGCTGGGCGGCATCAACACCCTGTGGCCGCTGTTCGGCATCGCCAACCAGATGCTGGCCGGTATCGCGCTGATCCTCGCCACCTGCGTGCTGTTCAAGATGAAGCGCGCCCGCTTCGCCTGGGTCACGCTGCTGCCCACCGTCTGGTTGCTGCTGTGCACCCTGACCGCCGGCTGGCAGAAAATCTTCGCGGCCAATCCGAAAGTTGGCTTCCTGGCCCACGCCGCCAAGTACCAGGCCGCGCTCGACAAGGGCGAAGTGCTGGCCCCGGCCAAATCGCTCGACCAGATGCGCCAGGTGGTCTTCAACGACTACCTCGACGCCTCGCTGGCCGGCTTCTTCATCGTCGTCGTGCTGTCCGTGCTGATCTTCGGCGTGCGCAGCGCCCTCGCGGCCCGCGCCAACGCCAAGCCAAGCCACAAGGAAAGCCCGGCGCAACTGATGCCGGCCACCTAACATGCTCGACGAAATCGTCAAAGCAGGCCGTTACCTCGGGCAAAGCATGCGCCTGATGGTCGGCCTGCCCGAATACGACAGCTACGTCGCCCATCGCGAAGCCACCCACCCCGGCGAACCGATGATGAGCTACGAAGAATTCTTCCGCGAGCGGCAGGAAGCCCGCTACGGCGGCGCCGGCAAGCGCGGCGGCTGCTGCTAAGCTTTGATCTTCCTCAACAAATGTCCCACCCTGGTGCCAGGCACCAGGGTGGGACATTCTTTGATTTAAATCAGCAAATGTCTAACCACAGTGCCTGACACCAGGGTGGGACATTGTTTGATTTGGCGCAAAGGGGGTGGTGCGGGGTTGCGTCGGCGCAAGGTGGGGGATGGGCAGGAGTCTATATTTTTCCTGTTGGAATCCCTAATCGGCGGCGGCAATGCTCAACTTCGAACGTTCCGGCCTTAGTCAAAAACTGACCATCATTTCGGTCCTGTCCACCGGCAGCGCTTTGCTGCTGGTGTTCCTGGCGTTCGCGCTGACGACGGTGCTCGGCCATGCGAATGATGAGCAGAAGCAGTTGGCATCCTTGGCCGATGTGGTCGGGGCCAGCAGCGTGCAGGCTTTGCTGTTTGCCGATCGCGTGCAGGCGGAGCAGAACCTGGCCGCGCTGGCGGTGAAGGATGAGATCACGCGGGCGGCCTTGTTCGACCGCGAGGGACGGGTGTTCGCCAGTTTTCCGGCGGCGTCTGCGCAACCGCCATCCTTGTCGCCGCAGGGCATCGCGGCCCTGGCCAGGCGCCCGCTCAGCGAACGGGCCGGTGCACCTTGGCATCCGCTGACCCGCCTCTACCGGCCGGTGCGCGTGGGGCCGCATGCGATCGGCGCGGTGATGGTGGAGGCGGGCCAGCTCGGCATGTGGCTGGGCATTCTCAAGAACCTGGGCATCACGGGGGCGGCGACCGCCCTCTCCTTCCTGCTGGCGCAGATGCTGGCGGCGCGTTTCAAGGGCAGCATCGCGGAGCCGATCGGCAAGCTGGTGGCGGCGGCGCAACAGGTGTCGAGCAGCCAGACTTACTCTCAGGTGCAGCACAGCCGCAGCGATGAACTGGGGACGCTGATCGATAGCTTCAACCATATGCTGGCGCAGATCGAGAACCGCGATACGCGCCTGGCGCAGTATCGCGATCAGCTGGAGCGCCAGGTCAGCGTGCGCACCGAGCAGCTGGAGAAGGCGAAGAACGCGGCGGAGGCGGCGAGCCAGGCCAAGAGCGCCTTCCTGGCCACCATGAGCCATGAAATCCGCACGCCGATGAACGGGGTGCTGGGCATGACCGAACTGCTGATGGCCACGCGCCTGGGCGAGGAACAGCGCCACTACACCAGCATGGTCAAGCGCTCGGGCGAGCATCTGCTGGTGATCATCAACGATATCCTGGACTTCTCCAAGATCGAGGCGGGCAAGCTGACGGTGGAGTACATCCATTTCAATTTCCGCGAGCTGCTGGACGATATCGATTATGTATTTTCGCCGCAGGCGCAGGCCAAGGGGCTGGACCTGCATTTCGAGATCGCCAACGATATCCCGATTGCCATCTGCGGCGATCCGAACCGGCTGCGCCAGGTGATCGTTAACCTGATGGGCAATGCCATCAAGTTCACCGACAAAGGCCGCATCCAGCTCAAGGTCTACGTCACCGGCGAGGATGCGCAGACGGTGCGCATGCGCTTCGAGGTGCACGATACCGGCGTGGGCGTGGCGCGCGAGGCGCGCAGCCGCATCTTCGATTCCTTCTCCCAGGCCGATGGCTCGACCACGCGCAAGCATGGCGGCACCGGTCTGGGACTGGCGATTTCGCGCCAGCTGGTGGAGCTGATGGGCGGGCAGATCGGCGTCGACAACGCGCTCACGCAAGGTTCGGCCTTCTGGTTTACCGTGCAGTTCGACAAGCGCCGCGTCGATGGCGACGAATCCGGCTTCAGCCAGAAGAGCAAGGGCTTGCGCGCGCTGATCGCCGATCCGCATCCGGACAGCCGCGCCGTGCTGGAACGTCTGCTGGGGCGCTGGCATTTGCACTGCGATAGCGCCGCCACGGCGGCGGAGGCGCTGCGCCTGCTGCACGCCGGCGCCGGCAGCGGCCAGCCTTACGACGCGGCCTTGCTGGATATGGATTTGCCGGGCATCAGCGGGCTGGCGCTGGCGGCCGAGATCAAGGCCGATGCGGCGCTGTCCGGCGTGCGCCTGCTGCTGCTCAGCACCGAGCGCAGTGCGGCCGACACAGTGCAGCGGCGCGAGGCCGGCGTGGCCTTCCAGCTGATCAAGCCGGCGCGCGACTGCGATCTGTACGAATGCCTGGTGACGCCGGCCCGCAGCGGCGAAGGCGCGCGGCCGATGGCGGCGCTGGCGCCCACGGGGGCGCGGCTGCCGCGCATCAAGCGTCCGCTGCGCGTGCTGCTGGCCGAGGACAATCCGGTCAATGTCGAAGTGGCGCTGGCCATGCTGAACAGTCTGGGACTGGAAACCGTTTGCGCCGGCAATGGCGAAGAGGCCCTGGCGGCGGTGGGCGCCGGACATTTCGATCTGCTGCTGATGGACTGCCAGATGCCGGTGATGGATGGCATGGCCGCCACCAAGGAAATCCGCCGCCGCGAAAAACAGAGCGGCCATGCCCATCACCTGCCGGTCATCGCCATCACGGCCAATGCCTTGCAGGGCGACCGCGAAAACTGCCTGGCGGCGGGCATGGATGATTATCTGAGCAAGCCGTTCAGCCGCCAGGCGCTGGCCGACACCCTGTCGCGCTGGATCGCCCTGCCGCGCGCCGCCAGCATGCATCATGGCGACGTAAGGCCGCAGGCGGGAAGTGCGGCGCCGCCGCCATCCCTGCCGGCGCATTCCGCCCCGCGGGACCGCATGGCCAAGGCCGCAGCCACCGCGATCGCGACCGAGGCAGCGTCGCCCGCAACGGTGCTGAACCGCCACGCGCTGGAGGCTATCCGCTCCCTCAGCACCGACGGCGAGGCGCTGCTGCAGCGCGTGATCCATGCGTATGTGGACGATACGCCCGCCCATCTGCAAACCCTGCGCGAAGCCATCGCCAGCCTGAATACCGGCGGCATCCGCAGGGCCGCGCACAGCCTGAAATCGAGCAGCGCCAATGTCGGCGCCGACGCGCTGGCCCGGCTGTGCAAGGAAATGGAATTGCTGGGCCGCGCCGATTCCACCGAGGGCGCGGACAAACTGTTGACCAATATGGAGCGCGAGTTCCAGACGGTGCGTCATTCCCTGAGTGCCATCCTAGAGAAGGAAACCTGATATGGGCACACTACACTCCCCCAAACGCGGCACCGTGCTGGTGGCTGACGACGATCCCGTCATGCGCCTGCTGATGCTGGAAATGCTGGCGCAGGTCGGCTTGAATGCGGTCGAGGCGGAGGATGGGCCGGCGGCCCTGTCCTGCTTCCGCCAGATGTGCCCCGACCTGGTGCTGCTCGATGTGGACATGCCAGGCGTCGACGGCTTTACCGTCTGCCGCGAAATCCGCAAGATGGAGCATGGCGCCACGGTCCCCATCATCATGGTGACGGGCGGCGACGATCTGGAAGCGGTGACGCAGGCTTACGAGGTGGGCGCCACGGATTTCATTTCCAAGCCGATCAACTGGCCCATCCTCGGCCACCGAGTGCTGTATGTGCTGCGCGCCAGCGACGCCATCGCCCGCCTGCGCATCGCCGACGCCCACAACCGCGCCGTGCTGGCGGCGATTCCCGACACCTTCTTCCGCCTCAGCCCCGAGGGCTTCTATCTGGACTATGAACAAGGCCATGGCCCCGGCGCCACCTTGTCCGAAACGCGCTGCGTGGGCCGCCATGTCAGCGAGGTGCTGCCCGCCCCCATCGCCCAGCGCCTGATGCTTGAGCTGGAATGCGTGCTCGACACCCACGACATCCGCTCCGTGGACTATGAGCTGTTCAGCGGCGGCATGCTGCATCACTTCGAGGCGCGCCTGGTCAACACCGGCGCGGGCGAGGTGCTGGGCCTGGTGCGCGACATCAGCGAACGCAAACGCACGGAAGACCAGATCCGCCGCCTCGCCTACTGCGACAGCCTGACCGGCATCCCCAACCGCCAGGCCTTTCTCGAATCGCTGGAGCACGAACTGCAGCTCTCGCGCGCGGGCGGGCGCAAGTTCGCCGTGCTGTTCATGGACCTGGATTCCTTCAAGCGCATCAACGATACCCTGGGCCACAATGTGGGTGACCTGCTGCTGCAAGCCGTCTCCGAGCGCCTGCATGAAACCATCCGGCCCGGCGACACGGTGTCCCTGGTCGGCCATGGCAGCCTGGCGCGCCTGGGCGGCGACGAGTTCACCATCCTGATCCCCGATCTGCAGCAGGTCGAGGATGCGCTGCATGTGGCGCAGCGCGTCAAGGACGCCATGCGCCGCCCCTTCCAGCTCGACGGCCATGAAATCTTCGTCACCGCCAGCATCGGCATCTCGCTGTATCCGCAGGACGGCGAGGACAGCAGCTCCCTGCTCAAGTATGCCGACACCGCCATGTACCACGCCAAGAACTGCGGCAAGGACAATGCGAAGCTGTACAGCTCTTCGCTGACGATGCAGATCATGAGCCATGTGAAGCTGGAGGTCGGCCTGCGCAAGGCCTTGCAGAACAACGAGCTGTATCTGCTGTACCAGCCCCAGGTCGACGTGCCGAGCGCCCAACTGGTGGGCGTGGAAGCGCTGGTGCGCTGGCGCCATCCCGAGCATGGCGTGATTCCGCCCAATGAGTTCATTCCGCTGGCCGAGGAAACGGGCCTGATCGTGCCGATCGGCGAGTGGGTGCTGCGCACCGCCTGCAAGCAGGCGCGCGCCTGGCAGCAGGCTTGCCAGCGCCCGGTGCGCATGGCGGTCAACCTCTCGGCCAAGCAGTTCAAGGACGAGAACCTGAGCCAGATCGTGGTCTCGGCCCTGCACGACACCGGCCTGGAACCGCGCCTGCTGGAACTGGAGCTGACCGAAGGCACGCTGATGGACGATGCGCGCGCCACCATGGCCACGCTGGACCAGCTGCGCGGCATCGGCGTCTATCTATCGATCGACGATTTCGGCACCGGCTATTCATCCATGAGCTATCTGAAGCGCTTCGATGTGCGCGCGCTCAAGATCGACAAGAGCTTCATCAGCGGCTTGCCGCAGGATTCGGAGAACGCCGCCATCACGCGCGCCATCATCGCCATGGCGCATGGCTTGAAAATGGTGGTGGTGGCGGAAGGCGTGGAAACCAATGCCCAGCTTCACTTGCTGGAGCAGTATGGCTGCGATCTGGTGCAGGGATTTTTCCTCGGCCATCCATCGCCGCAGGAATCGATTGCGCAGATGCTCAACCGGCAGCGCCTGTTGAGCGTTCCGCGGTCCGGCACCTAGGTGCTGCGCCGGTCCAGCATGGCGCGGGCGATGGTGCCCGCATCCACATATTCGAGTTCGCCGCCGACCGGCACGCCGCGCGCCAGGCGGCTTACCTGCAGGCCGCGCGCCTTCAGCATCTCGCTGATGTAGTGGGCCGTCGCTTCGCCCTCGTTGGTGAAGTTCGTCGCCAGCACCACCTCGCTCACCACGCCGTCGCTGGCGCGTGCCAGCAGCTTTTCCAGGTGGATGTCCTTGGGGCCGATGCCGTCCAGCGGCGACAGGCGGCCCATCAGCACGAAGTACAGGCCTTTGTAGGTCAGGGTCTGCTCGATCATCATCTGGTCGGCCGGAGTTTCGACCACGCACAGCAGGCGGCGGTCGCGTTCCTCGTCGGCGCAGGTATCGCAGGTCTCGGTCTCGGTGAAAGTATTGCACAGGGCGCAGTGGTGCACCGCGTCCACCGCCTGGTACAAGGCGCGCGACAGCTGGGCCGCGCCTTCGCGGTCGTGCTGCAGCAGGTGGAAAGCCATGCGCTGCGCCGATTTCGGCCCAACGCCGGGCAGGCGGCGCAGCGCCTCCGTCAGGAATTCAAGCGATTTGGACATGACTAACCCTGATGCTGGAACTGGCTCAGCGCCTCGGCCGCCATGGTGGGGACGAATTCCGTGATCGCGTAGCTGGCCACGCCCGCCTGATTGAACGGGTCCAGCTCGACCACGGCTTCGATATCGGCCCGGCTGTCCGCCATGGCCAGGATGATGCCGCCGGTGCGCGGCACCATGCGGCCGGACAGCAGGAACGTGCCGTTCGCATACTGTTCGCGCAAATACTCCCGATGCGCGCCAAGCAGAGCGTCGATCTCCGCGGCGGGCTTCAGGTAGGTCAGCGCGATGACGAACATGTTTAGAATGGCATCTTGAAGCCGGCTGGCAGATTCATGCCGGCGGTCAAGCCGCTCATTTTCTCGGCGGCGGTGGCTTCAGCCTTGCGCACGGCGTCGTTGAAGGCGGCGGCCACCAGGTCTTCCAGCATGTCCTTGTCGTCGGCCAGCAGCGATGGGTCGATGGTGACGCGCTTCACATCGTTTTTGCAAGTCATGACGACTTTCACCAGGCCGGCGCCGGACTGGCCTTCGACCTCGATGCCGCCCAGCGATTCCTGGGCTTTCTTCATATTGTCCTGCATTGCTTGCGCCTGTTTCATCAGGCCGGCCAGTTGATTTTTCATCATGATGGTGTTTCTCCGTAAGGCTAGGGTTTGTGTTCAGTTTAATGCGCAGGCGTCTGCGGCGCCACTATCGATCCCGGTACGATGAAAGCGCCGAATTCACGGATCATGCTTTTCACGAAAGGATCGCTGGCGACCGTCGCTTCCGCCGCGCGCTGGCAGGCTTCGCGGTGGGCCTGGGCTTCGGCGCTGGTGGTGTACCAGACCGCGCCGGTTTCCGACTCCACGCGCACCACGCGCTGGAAGCGCTCAGCCAGGGCGGCCGTGAGTTTTTCCACGTTGGCGGGCGTGCGCCAGGTCTCGATCGGGCAGCGGATGCGGAACAGCGCGGCGTTGCCGTCAATCGTGCAATCGATCAGCTCCGACTGCGTGGCCAGCTGCTGGGCCACGCCGCGCAGCGGCAGGTGGGCGGCCAGCAGCGGCCAGTTGCCGTCCCAGTTCAGCTCAGGAACGGGGATGATCACATATTCATAAGGCGGCTTCGCTGGCGCTGCCTGGCGCGGCGCGGCGGCTGCGGCGGCAGGCGCCTCGTCATAGCCGAGATGCGAAGGGCCGGCCGGCATGGCGGAATCGTCGGAGAATTCCGTTACCCAGGGCGGCAGATCGTCCTCCCCGGATTGCTGGCGCGCCGGGGCGCGTGGCGCTGCCTGCGGCGCGGCTTGCGCAGCGGACGGCATCATGGCTGGCGCGGCGGACTGCGGCGCCGCTTGCGCAGGCGCTTCCATCACGGCGGCGCCGGCGGACGCATCGTCCCACGGCGCGGCGGCGCGGGCAACCGGCACACCACCCTGCCCGCCCGGCGCGTCTTCCCACGGCGCGGGGCGCGCTGCCGACGGTTGCGGGGCAGCGCTAAAGCCGCCGGCCGACGGTGCCGGCGCAGCGCTTGGCGCTGGCGCCGGAGCAAAGGCCGGAACTGGTGCCGCAGCGGCTGGCGCTGGCGCATCGCTTTCCAGCGGCGCGGTTTTCATTGGCGGCCGCGCGCCGGTGCGGGCGGCCGTGGCGGCGCGGGCCGCTTCCAGTGCCGCATTGATGGCGGCGCGCGCGGGACTCAGCGGCGCGGCGGCGGCAGCCGGGCGGGCTGCTGGCGCGGCGGCTGGCTGTTGCTGCGGCGGCTGGACATGGCTCTGCGCTGCAGCCGGCGGCGCCACCGGAATCGGCGCTGCCGCCACCGGCGCTTGCGGCATGGGCGCGCCAGCGGCCGCGCCATACGCGGGCGCATCGCCGGCCGCAGGCTGGGAGGCGGCGGCCGGATTCGGAATCACGCTGGCGTGGCTGACGGTGGAAACCGATGCCGCGCGCGCCGGCATGCCCGCAGCGGCTGCGGCGGCACGGGCCGGATTCGCGCCGGACGGACGCGCCGCTACCGGGGCAGCGGCCGGTACGCCGTCTGCCCCGCCGATGCCGGGCCGAAAGGCAAGCATGCGTAACAGCGTCATGGAGAAGCCCGCATATTCATCGGGCGCCAGGCCCAGCTCATTGCGGCCATGGACGGCGATCTGATAATAGAGCTGCACTTCTTCCGCATCGAAAGCGCCGGCCAGACGCACGATGTCGGCGTACTCCGGCAAGTCTTCCGGCACGGCCGCAGGCACGGTCTGCGCCAGCGCGATCCGGTGCAGCAAGGTGCCCAGATCCTGCAAGGCGCCGTTGTACGACAGGCTGCGCGTGGCCATTTCATCGGCCACCGCCATCAGGTCGGCGCCATCCTGCTGGGACAGCGCATCGAGCAGGCGGATCAGATAGGACTGGTCGAGCGCGCCCAACATGCCCTGCACCGCATCCAGCGTCACCGCGCCGGCGGCATAGGCAATCGCCTGGTCGGTCAACGACAGCGCGTCGCGCATCGAACCGTGCGCGCCCTGGGCCAGCAGGCGCAGGGCGGGATGCTCGAAGCTGACGTTTTCCTGGCCCAGGATGTTTTCCAGGTGGCCGACGATATGCCCCGGCGGCATCTGCTTCAGATTGAACTGCAGGCAGCGCGACAGCACCGTGACCGGAATTTTTTGCGGATCGGTGGTCGCCAGGATGAATTTCACGTGCTCGGGCGGTTCTTCCAGCGTCTTCAGCATCGAGTTGAAGGCGTGGTTGGTCAGCATGTGCACCTCGTCGATCATATAGACCTTGAAGCGCGCGTTGGACGGCGCGTACACCGCCTGCTCCAGCAGCTGGGCCATTTCATCGACGCCGCGGTTCGACGCCGCGTCCATCTCTATATAGTCGACAAAGCGGCCGCCGTCGATGGCGGTACAGGCTTCGCACACGCCGCAGGGGGTGGCGGTGATGCCCCCCGTGCCGTCCGGCCCGACGCAGTTGAGCGATTTGGCCAGGATGCGCGACAAGGTGGTCTTGCCGACGCCGCGCGTACCCGTGAACAGGTAGGCGTGGTGCAGGCGGCCGCTGTGCAGCGCATGCGTGAGCGCGCGCACGACGTGCTCCTGGCCGACGAGCGTTTCAAAGTTCCGGGGACGGTATTTGCGAGCTAGGACTTGATAGGACATTCGCTGATTTTACCGTAGATGCCAGCTCAGCGGACAAGATTAGGCAGCGCGCGCCTGTCGCGCAGCGGGCCGGAAATGAAAAAAGCTGCCATAAGCAGCTTTTTCGAAAGAGGCGAGCCTGATCTGCGGCACTTGCGGTGAACAGCTTTGGCTGCTTCGTTCCCGACCTGACCAGGTTAACCGTGCCACAATGCGCAGGGGCCCGCCAGACGCAATTATAACCGACCGGCGGATTTCGTGGGTGCGGAATCGCACCCTGCTGTTTACAAGCCGAGCTTACAGGCCGAGCTGCTGCCAGATCTGGTCCACGCGCCCCTTCACTTCCGGCGTCATCTGGATGGTCGTGCCCCATTCGCGGCTGGTTTCGCCCGGCCACTTATTGGTCGCGTCGATGCCCATCTTGCTGCCCAGGCCACTGATGGGCGAAGCGAAGTCCAGGTAATCGATCGGCGTGTTGTCGACCAGGGTGGTATCGCGGATCGGATCGACGCGGCTGGTAATGGCCCAGATCACCTCTTTCCAGTCGCGGATATTCACGTCCTCGTCCACCACCACGATGAACTTGGTATACATGAACTGGCGCAGGAAGCTCCACACGCCGAACATCACGCGCTTGGCGTGGCCGGCATACTGTTTGCGTATCTGCACCACGGCCATGCGGTAGCTGCAGCCTTCCGGCGGCAGATAGAAATCGGTGATTTCGCTGAACTGCTTTTGCAGCAGCGGCACGAAGACTTCATTCAGCGCCAGACCCAATACCGCCGGCTCGTCCGGCGGCTTGCCTGTATACGTGGAGTGGTAGATCGGATCGCGCCGCATCGTGATGCGGTCGATGGTGAAGACCGGGAACCAGTCCTGCTCATTATAGTAACCGGTGTGGTCGCCATACGGCCCTTCCAGCGCATGCTCGTAGCCGGATGGGTGGTTCTCGTCCGGATAGATATGCCCTTCCAGCACGATCTCGGCCGATGCCGGCACGCGCAGCTCGCTGCCGATGGCCTTGACCAGCTCCGTGCGGCTGCCGCGCAGCAGGCCGGCGAACTGGTATTCGGACAGAGAATCCGGCACCGGCGTCACCGCGCCCAGAATCGTGGCCGGATCGGCGCCCAGCGCCACCGCCACCGGATACGGCTGGCCCTTATTCTTGATGGCATGCTCGCGGAAATCGAGCGCGCCGCCGCGATGCGCGAGCCAGCGCATGATGACCTTGTTCCGGCCCAGCACCTGCTGGCGGTAGATGCCCAGGTTCTGCCGCTTTTTATTCGGTCCCTTGGTAATCACCAGGCCCCAGGTGATCAGCGGCGCCACGTCGCCCGGCCAGCAATGCTGGATCGGCAGGCGGCCCAGGTCGACGTCATTGCCCTCCCAGACGATTTCCTGGCAAGGCGCGCCGCGCATTTCCTTCGGCGCCATATCCCATAAGGCTTTCACCAGCGAGCCGAGGCCCATCAGGTCCTTGAAATCCTTGGGCGGCTCCGGCTCTTTCAGGCGCGCCAGCACATGGCCGATCTTGCGCAACTCGCCCAGATCCTCGGCGCCCATGCCCAGCGCCACGCGGCGCGTGGTGCCGAACAGATTGCCCAGCACAGGGATGTCGAAACCGGCCGGTTTCTCGAACAGCAGGGCCGGACCTTCGGCGCGCAAAGTGCGGTCGCAGATCTCAGTCATCTCCAAATATGGCGAAACAGGCAAGGAAATGTGCTTTAGTTCGCCCATTCGTTGCAGTTGGGAAATAAAATCTCGCAGATCCGAATATTTCATACTTTTTTACGATTTTTTCTGTTTAAACAGGCTAACTGAAGAGTTTCGATCAAGTGCTTGATTCTATTGGTTTTTGCTCAAACCTGCCTGGCAAAATCATATCCAAAAGTAATAAAGAATCGATTCGTTAGTATTGACGTGGTATATTGTGCCTCCTACAATCCACCCTACTTGAAGAGGACATGGCAAGAACGCCAACTAATTGTCGCTCATTCATTCACGGAGTCGGGGCTCCACATGACATTTTAAGGAGTGTTTTTCACGAGGCGTCTGCCTCCTCCCCCGAAAAAAGTTGTATTGCGACTGGTTCTACTACATATCAGTAATCAGCTCTAGCAAGCAATGATGGCGTCCAGCGCGCGGGCCTACGGCCGCGGCGGGCGATGATAATTCTGATGCACGGCTTTGGCACACCGGCACGACCGCGCTTTTGCGCGGCGATGGTGCGTCCTCGGCAGTCATTCCAGAGGAGTTTCTATGAACCATAATCTGATTGCGCGGCTGTCCATGCCGCAAATTTCAGTGCGTAGTCTCTTGACTACGGCTCAGCACACGCTGACGATTTTTGGCGTTTCCGCCCTGGTAGTCATTGCAGTACTGTTTGTCCGTCCCGACCTGGCTCGCCAACTGAGCAAAAGTCTGACGGAAGAGCCGGCCCCCGAAGTGGTGGCCGTCACCGCACCGCCGCTGTCCGAACTGATGGACGCGTCGGCTGCCACCACCAAAACCAGCGCAGCAGCCCCGCTGACGCCGGAAGAAAAAGCCCTGATGGGCACCCGCAAGCAGCAGGAGTGGGTGACCAGCTGGCTGTCCAAGCGCTACCGCGTGGCCGGCGATGCGGCCAATATGCTGGTATCGACCGCGTATCTGACCGCGCATGAGATCAAGCTCGACCCGCTGCTGATCCTGGCCGTGATGGCCATCGAATCCGGCCTGAATCCGTTCGCGGAAAGCCCGATGGGCGCGCAAGGCCTGATGCAGGTGATGTCCAAGGTGCACCACGACCGCTTCCAGGAAATGGGCGGCGTGCAGGCGGCGCTGAATCCGGTGGCCAATATCCGCGTCGGTTCGCAGATCCTGAAGGATTATGTGACCCGTGGCGGCTCGGTCGAAGCCGGCCTGAAAACCTATGTCGGCGCTGCGGCCTTTGAAACCGACGACGGCTATGGCTCGAAAGTGCTGGCCGAATACAGGCGCCTGAAGCAGGTCTCGACCGGCAAGAAAGTGCCGACGATCACGCCGATCATGGCTGCCGCTCCGGCACCTAAAGCTACTGCCGTCGCCAGCAGTGGCGCCAAGCCGATGGAAACGGAACAGCTGGCTGGCCTGTAATCCAGCCTGCGGAAACGATGAAGCCACCTTGCGGTGGCTTTTTTCGTCTCAGAACAGCAGCTTCACAACGATGGCGGCCAACAGACCGGTCTGGATCAGACCGAACGCCGCGCCAACGGTCAGCACCCAGCGCATCGTGTTCTGATTTTGCTCGGCAACCACCTTATCTATATAAGCACGCTGCTTTTCGAACTCAGCCGTCATTTTGTATTCGAGCTTCTCGACTGCGGCGGCGACACCTGTCAGTTCCTGCATGATCTCCCCCGTCGTTTCAGCCAGCACATCCGCCTGGGAAGGTGAAAAGCTTGCATCAATCAAACGCTTGGCATATTGATGGGCGTCAAAGGCTGCTGCGGCCATGGCAACTCCGGATTCAAATGATTATGCCATGTTCCCATGTAGGCCATCGCCAGGCTTGGACCCGGCGCAAAACCACGCCAGCTTTCTACGCCGGAAAATGCAGACTGGCGCGCACGCCCCCGGTGCTGCTGTCGGCGTTGGCGACATGCAGTCTTACGCCATGGCGCTGAGCCAGGCGGTGCGCGATCGACAGGCCCAGGCCCAAGCCCTGGCTCCCATCCCCTTTAACGCCAGCTTCGTAGAGACGCTCGGCCACGGCGGAGGGAATGCCACTGCCGCTATCGCTTACCATCACGCTGCCATCTTCGAAGGTAATCCGCACCTCACCCTGCTGCGTATTGGCGAAGGCATTGCTGACCAGATTCGAGAGCAGGATATCGAGCACGGCGACGGGGCAGCGCGCTTGCGCGGCCGCATCCACCTCAACGGCGACCTGCACCGGCTTGCCGTCGAGCAGATGGGCGAAGCGCACCACGGCCGCTTCGATGGATGGCAGCAATGCGCTGGTGCTGGCGGCCGGCGTCTCATCTTCACGGGCCAGCGCCAGCAAGGCGGCCAGGCTTTGCTCCATATGGCCGGCGGCGCTGCGAATGCGCGCGAGCTGGCCGGCCGCTTGCGGCGCCAGCGGCTGCTGCTCCAGCAGATAGGCCGCGCCGCCGATCACGGCCAGCGGCGTGCGCAGTTCGTGGCTGGCGTCGCGCGTGAAATGCTGTTCGCGCTCGATGAACGCAGCGGTACGGGCCAAGGCATCTTCCAGGACGCGGGCCAGGGCGCCGATTTCATTGTCGGGAAAACCGGCAGCAAAGTGGCGCGGCAACTGCTCCGGCTTCGCGCTCGAAACCAGTTGCGCCAGCCGCGTCAACGGTGCACTCGCCCGCCCCGCCAGCCAGTAGCCAAGCAGCAGCGTGAAGGCGACGATGGCGAGCATCGCGGCGCCAAGGAAACCCAGGATAAACGGCAGGCGCGGACGCACCACCAGCTCGCCGCTGACTTCAGCCAACAAATACAGCGGAGCCGCCCGGCCCGCGAGCCGCAATTCGCGCAGATGGTAGTGGCGGCCTTGCTGGCCGAAGAATTCTCCGTTGCGCGGCCCGGCTGGTAACTGGGCCGCCAGGTCGGCCGGCATCTGGTCCGCGCCGTCCAGCAGGCGCACCGTGTCGCGCAAAGGCCGCGCCAATACGCCATGCTCGGACCAGCTGCGCTGCTGGCGCGCCGTTTCCTGCTTCAGGATATTGGCGAAGAAATCGTCTTCGACCGAGTACACGAACAGCAGGCCAAAAACGCTGAAGCACAGCGCGGTGAACAAGGCCACTAGGGCGAAGGCCAGCATCAGCCGGCGGCGCAGGCTCGCTGCCGGCTTCATGCCGCCGCGTCCAGCCGGAAGCCAACGCCATGCACGGTATGCAGCATGGGCTTGTCGAAAGGCTTGTCGAGTTCCTGCCGCAGCAGATAGAGGTGGCTGCGCAAGGCGTCGGAATCGGGCGGCTCGTCCTGCCACAATTTGCGCGTCAGCTCGGAGCGCGTAAGGATGCGCGGATGGGCTTCGGCCAGCGCCAGCAAAATCCGGTAGGCCTGGGGATTCAGCTTGAGCGCCTTCCCGGCGCGCGTGGCCATCTGGCTGCGGCGGTCGATGCATAGAGCGCCAACCGCCAATTGATAATCCTGCCGGCGCAGCGCCAAGGCGCGGCAGCGCGCCAGCAGCTCTTCCGGCGCAAAGGGCTTGACCAGGTAATCGTCGGCGCCGCTGTCGAAGCCGGCGAGCTTGTCCTGCAAGGTGTCGCGCGCGGTCAGCATCAGGATGGGCAAGCGGCGCGGCAGCTGCTGGCGCAGATGGCGGCAGACTTCCAGGCCATCCATGCCCGGCAAGGCAAGGTCGAGGACCAGCACATCGTAGTCCTGCTCCAGCGCCAGCTTCAAGCCGTGCAAACCATCGCCGGCAAAGTCCGCGCTATGGCCGCCCTGCTCCAGCACTTCGGCCAGGTTGCGGGCCAGCAGCGCGTTATCCTCCACCACCAGTACGTGCATCGTCGTCTATCCCTTGGCCAGGCGCTGCAGATGATATGCGTCGCCCGCCCGCCATTGCATGATGGCGGCCAGCGAATGCATCAGGACCAGCATCTTATCAAAGTGCGGCGTAGACATAGCCAGTCAGGGCCACGCAGGATTTGTTGGGACATGCAGCCACCTTCTTGATGAGATGGAGGCATACTGCCAGCCGGTGTGTGAAAGCGATGTAAAAATGCCGCCCGGCCAGGAAGGCGGGGCGGCATTGCGGTGCCGGAAGCGGGTGCGCGGACCCGCGGCGGATCAGCGTTTCTTGTCGCCGGCAACTTCGTCGGCGCGCAGCTTGGCGGACAGCTTGTCCAGCACGCCGTTGACGTATTTGTGGCCGTCGATGCCGCCGAAGGATTTGGTCAGCTCGACCGCTTCGTTGATCACCACGCGGTATGGGATCTCGGGGTGGTTCTTGAACTCGTAAGCGCCGATCAGCAGCACGGCGTGCTCGATCGGGGACAGTTCAGCCACGCCGCGGTCCACCAGCGGCGCGAAGGTCTCGCGCAGGGACACGGAATCCTTGATGGCGCCGTACAGCAGGTTGGTGAAGTACTCGGCGTCGGCCTTGTCGAAGCCGTGCGCGGCGCGGATATTGTTGACGACCGTGGTCGCATCTTCGTTATTCAGCAGCCACTGATACAGACCCTGCAGCGCGAACTCGCGCGCGCGGTGGCGCGGCGTGCGGTTCTTGCTCGGATTGGCGTGTGCAGATTTATCGGTCATGGTTTCCTACCTATTCTTAAATACATATGGGGAGCGGCCGCGCGGGCCGCTCGGGATTACTCGTCGCCGTCGTCGTCGTCCTGGTGCAGCTCTTCCAGGGCGATGGCCAGATTGGCCATTTCCACGGCCACGCGCGCCGCTTCGGCGCCCTTGACGGCCATGCGCACTTCGGCCTGCTCATCGTTTTCGGTGGTCAGCACGGCGTTGGCGATCGGGATATTGCAGTCCAGGCTGACGCGCGTGATGCCGGCGCCGGACTCGTTCGAGACCAGTTCGAAATGGTAGGTTTCGCCGCGGATGACGGCGCCCAGCGCGATCAGCGCGTCGAACTGCTCGGTCTCGGCCATCTTTTGCAGGATCAGCGGGATTTCCAGCGCGCCCGGCACGGTCACGTGCAGCACGTCTTCATCGGCCACGCCCAGGTGCTTGAGTTCCGCCAGACAGGCCGACAGCAGGCCGTGGCAGACGTCTTCGTTAAAGCGCGCCTGTACGATGCCGATGCGCAGGCTTTCGCCATCCAGATTGGTTTCGTAGCTTCCTACGGTCATGACTTGCCTCTTTCGATAAATGGTTAATATAGTTTACGCGGCCGGCTTGGCCAGAAAACCGCTGACTTCCAGCCCGAAGCCCGTCATCGACGGCATCTTGCGCGGGCTGGCCAGCAATTGCATCTTGCTCACGCCCAGCTCGCGCAGGATCTGGGCGCCGATACCGTAGCTGCGCAGGTCCATGCTGGCGGCGCGGCCTTGCGGCTTGGCGGCCGGCTGGCCGAGCGCGGCGAACTGGGTAAACAGCTGTTCGGCGGTCTCGCCGCAATTCAGCAGCACGATCACGCCGTGCGGCGCCGCCTTGATCGCTTTCAGCGAGGACGACACATTCCACGAGTGGGTGGTGGCTTCCGTTTCCAGCAAGTCCAGGATCGACACCGGCTGGTGCACGCGCACCAGCGAATCCTGGTCCGGCGCCACTTCGCCATGCACCAGCGCCAGGTGGGCGCTGCCGCTCGGCTTGTCGCGGAAGGCGACCATCTGGAAGTCGCCGTGGGCGGTGCGCAGCGGACGTTCGGCCACGCGCTCCACCATGCACTCGTTCTGGCTGCGGTAGTGGATCAGGTCCGCGATGGTGCCGATCTTCAGGCCATGCTCCTTGGCGAATTCCAGCAGATCGGGCAGGCGGGCCATGGTGCCGTCGTCCTTGACGATCTCGCAGATCACCGAGGCCGGGGTCAGGCCGGCCATGGCGGTCAGGTCGCAACCGGCTTCGGTATGGCCGGCGCGCATCAGCACCCCGCCCTTCACCGCGCGCAGCGGGAAGATATGGCCCGGCTGCACGATGTCGCTCGGCTTGGCGTTCTTGGCCACGGCCACCTGGATGGTCTTGGCGCGGTCGGCCGCCGAAATCCCGGTGGTCACGCCTTCCGCCGCTTCGATCGAAACGGTGAAGTTGGTGCCGAAAGAGGTACCATTACGGCTGGTCATCATGCTCAGTTCCAGCTGGTCGCAGCGTTCTTCGCTCAGGGTCAGGCACACCAGGCCGCGCGCATGCTTGATCATGAAGTTGATCGCTTCGGGCGTGACGAAATCGGCGGCAAGCACCAGATCGCCTTCATTCTCGCGGTCTTCTTCGTCCACCAGAATCACCATGCGGCCAGCGCGCAGTTCGGCAACGATTTCTTCGGTGCTGGAAATAGACATTATTGTATCCTTTTGTGAAATGCAGGAACGGCAAATATTTCTTAACCCGCTATTTTAAAGGATTTGGCGCTGGCCGGCCGTAATTCCCTACGGCTGGCTGCAATTCTTCCGATTCCAAAAATACCATATTATCAAGACGGTAATTTTTAGGCACACCACAGCCGTGCGCCCCCCCCCCTTAACTGCGGAGTAGCATCAATCTCACCCCCGCCAGGCACACACCATGGCCACTATTCTCATCGTTGACGACCGCCCCAGCAACCGGGAATACCTGGTAACGCTGCTGGGCTTCACGCCACACCGCCTGCTCGAAGCCTGCGATGGCGTGCAGGCGCTGGCGCTGGCGCGCCGCGCCTATCCCGACCTGGTGATCACCGACATCCTCATGCCCGGCATGGATGGTTTCGAATTCGTGCAGAAGCTGCGCACCGATGCGGCGCTGGCCACCACGCCGGTCATCTTTTACAGCGCCACCTATTCGCCGGACGAGATGCAGGCCATGGCCAGCAGCTGCGGCGTGCGCACGGTGCTGCCCAAGCCCTGCGAGCAGCAGGCGATACTCGACGCCGTGGCATTGGAACTGGGGCTGGATGAAACGACCGGCCCGGCCGCAGGCGCGGCGCCGGCCAGCGGAGCGCCGGCCCGGGACGCTGGCGCACCGGCCGCCAGCGCCGCCAGCCGCCCGGCCTTCCTCTCCAGCCAGTCCGGCACCGCCAGCCGCCTGGTGGCCCTGCAGGAGTTCAGCCTGCGCCTGAACGGCGAACGCGATGGCGCCCAGATGGCCGCCGATTTCGCGCGCGGCGCCGCCATCCTGCTCGACGCCGAGGTGGTGGCGCTTTGCCTGCTCAACAGCAACGAGAGCGGCATTGGCCATCTGGCCGCCCATGGCGTGGGCGCCGACCAGCTGCATGCCCAGGCCACCGACCAGGAGCGCTTCCCCGGCCAGCTGATGGCGAGCCGCCACCTGCTGCATCTGCGCGCCGGCGCGGCCGAACTGCATGCGCTGCCGGCCGGTCACCCACCGGTGCATGAGGCGCTGGGCCTGGCGATCCGCGATGGGCTGGCGCTGCATGGCTGGGTGTATGCGGCCAATCCGCGCGACCGGCCCTTCAGCGGCGAGGACGAACAAACCTTGCTGCTGCTGGCCGCCCAACTGGCCGGCGCCTACCGCAATATGCAGTTGTACGAGGTGGTGCAGCGCCATGCCGCCCACTTGCAGGTGGAGGCCGCCGCGCGCCAGGCCAGCGAAGCGCGCTACCGCGCCATGAGCGAGTCGGCGCCGGACGCTATCATCGCGCTCGACAGCGGACAGCGCATCCTCAGCTTCAACCGCGCCGCCGAAGCCATGTTCGGCTACGCCGCCAGCGAGGTGCTGGGCCGGCATGCCGCCATGCTGATCGCGCCGCGCTCGCAGGCCGAACACCAGGCCCGCTTCGAACGCTACCGCGACACCGGCGAAACCGCGTACAGCGGCCGCCTGGCGGAGCTGCACGGGCGGCGCAAGAATGGCGAGGAATTCATCGGCGAACTGTCGCTGTCGGTGGCCAGCGCCGACGGCGCCCCCTTGTTCACCGTGATCCTGCGCGACACCACGCAGCGGCGCGCGATGGAAGAGCGTTTGCGCCTGTTCGCGCGCGTCTTCGACAGCACGCAGGAACGCATTACCATCACCGATGCCGCCGGCCGCGTCGTGGCCGTGAACCCGGCCTTCACCCAGATCACCGGCTACGCGGAAAGCGAGGTACTGGGCCAGAATCCGCGCCTGCTGCGCTCGGGCCGCCAGGAACCAGGCTTTTACCGCGAAATGTGGCACTGCCTGGAAACCAAGGGCCACTGGCGCGGCGAGATTTGGAACCGGCGCAAGAACGGCGAGGTCTATCCGGAGCGCATGAGCATCGACACCATGCGCGATGAACGCGACAAGGTGGCCGCCTATGTTTCGGTGTCCAGCGACATCAGCGCGCTCAAGCAAGCCCACTACCAGCTCGACTTCCTGCACAGCCACGATCCCCTGACCCAGCTGCCCAACCGCGCCCTGCTCAACGACCGGTTGCAGCAGGCGATCCAGAGCGCGGAAGCCGGCACGCGCCAGGTTGCGCTGCTGCTGCTCGATATCGACCGCCTGCAGCGCATCAACGACAGCCTGGGCCACGAAGCGGGCGACCTGCTGCTGCAAAGGCTGGCGCAGCGCCTGAGCCTGACCGCAGGGCCGGCCGACACCCTGGCCCATCTGGGCGGCGACGAATTCGCGCTGCTGCTCACCCAGTTCGACGATGTGGACGAAGTGATCGCCGCCGCACGCCGCCTGCTGGCGCACCTGGCCGAACCGCTCGCCATCCATGGGCAGGAAGTGTATGTCACCGCCAGCATCGGCATCAGCCTGTCGCCGCGCGACGGCGCCACCGCCAGCGCCCTGCTGATCGGCGCCGGCGCCGCGCTCTCGCATATGAAGCAGACGGGCCGCAACGGCTTCCGCTTCTTCACCGCCGAAATGAATGCCCACGCCCTGCGCTGGGTCACGCTGGAAACCCATCTGCGCCACGCCATCGACAGGCAGGAGCTGGAGCTGGTCTATCAGCCGCAGGTGGCGCTGAGCGACGGCCGCGTCAGCGGCATGGAAGCGCTGCTGCGCTGGAACAGCGCGGAACTGGGCCGCGTCTCGCCGGCCGACTTTATCCCATTGGCTGAAGACAGCGGCTTGATTCACGAGATCGGCCGCTGGGTCCTGCTGCAGGCCTGCCGCCAGAACCAGCTCTGGCATGGGGCCGGCCTGGGCGAGCTGCCGGTGGCCGTGAATGTCTCGGCCAGCCAGCTGGCCAGCGGCCGCCTGCCGGACGACGTGCGCGCCGCGCTGGCCGCCAGCGGCTTGCCGCCGCAATGCCTGGAACTGGAACTGACCGAGAGCGTGATGATGCGCGACTTCGAACATACGCAGGCGCAGTTGGCCGAGCTGGCCGGCCTCGGCATCTCGATCTCGCTCGACGATTTTGGCACCGGCTATTCCTCGCTCAGCTATCTGTCGCGCTTCACGCTGGACAAGCTGAAGATCGACCAGAGCTTCGTGCGCAATATCACCAGCGAGCCGCGCAGCGCCGCCATCGCCCAGGCCACGGTGGCGCTGGCGCATGGCCTGAATCTGGTGGTGGTGGCGGAAGGCGTGGAAACGGCGGGCCAGCTCAGTTATCTGCGCGGCATAGGCTGCGACAAGATCCAGGGCTTCCTGTTCAGCGCCCCGCTGGCCGCGGACGATTTCGAAAGCCTGCTGCGCGAAGGCCGCCGCCTGCTGCCGGACACGCTGGAAGACCTGGAGCTGACGCCTTCGCGCACCCTGCTGCTGCTCGACGACGAGCCGAGCATCCTGTACGCCCTGGTGCGCCTGTTCCGGCGCGAAGGCTACCGCATGCTGATCGCGCACAACGCGCACCAGGCGCTGGAACTGCTGGCGGCCAATCCAGTGCAGGTGGTGATTTCCGACCAGCGCATGCCGGAAATGAGCGGCACCGAGTTTCTGGCGCGGGCGCGCGAGCTGTATCCGCACACGGTGCGCATGGTGCTGTCCGGCTACGCCGATCTGGCCACCGTCACCGACGCCATCAACCGCGGCGCCATCTACAAGTTCCTCAGCAAGCCGTGGGATGGCGAGGAGCTGAAACAGGCCGTGCGCGACGCCTTCGCGCTGGCGGAGCAGCGGGAGGCGCTGCGCGCGGACTGATGGAATTGCGCGCTTAGCGGTGGTCGGCGGCCTTTTCCACCGACAGCATGCGCTCCACATAACGCGCGATCAGGTCGATTTCCAGATTGACCTTGGCGCCGGCTTTCAGGTGCTTGAGGGTCGTGACCTGGATGGTGTGCGGGATCAGGTTGATGGAGAACTGGCAGACCAGGCCAGCACCGCTGCCGATATCCTCGACGCGGTTGACCGTCAGCGAGACGCCGTTGACCACCACCGAGCCTTTGAAGGCCAGGTATTTGGCCAGGTCGCGCGGCGCTTCGATCACCAGCTCCCAGGATTCGCCCACCGGCTCGAACTTGCGCACCACGCCCAGGCCATCGACGTGGCCGGAGACCAGGTGGCCGCCCAGGCGCTCGGCCAGGGTCAGCGCTTTTTCCAGATTCACTTCAGTGGTGGTGTCCAGGCCCACGGTGCAGTTCAGGCTTTCGCGCGAGACGTCGACGGTGAAGCCGCTGGCGCTCTTTTCCACCACCGTCATGCAGGCGCCGTTGATGGCGATGGAGTCGCCCAGGGCCACATCGGCCAGCGGCAGGCCGCCCGCATCGATATTCAGGCGCACGCCTGCATCCAGGCCGCCTTCGAGCGGGGTGACGGTGTTGATTTTGCCGACTGCGGCTACGATACCAGTAAACATTGGGATACCAATCTATCAAGGGTTGAATCGGGGATTGAACCGGGCAAGGATACGCAAGTCCTCGCCGATCTGCTTAAACTCGTGGAATTTCAAATCGTACTTTCCGCTCAGCTCTGTGAGCGCGGGCAGCGCGAACATGCCCTGCGCATCGCCCAGCAGGGTCGGGGCGAGGTATAGCAGCAGCTCGTCCACGCAGCCTTCGCGGATCAGCGAACCATTCAGCTTGGAGCCGGCTTCCACATGCAGCTCGTTGATCTGGCGCCGTCCCAGCTCGCGCATCAGTTCCGGCAGGTCGACCTTGCCATGCGCGTTCGGCAGCACGATGATCTCGGCGCCCCGCTCGCGCAAGGCCGCTTCCTTTTCCGGATCGGCGGCTGCCGCCACGATCCAGGTTCCGCCGCCTTGCAGGATGCGGGCGGACGGACTGATTTCAAGCTTGCTGTCGATGACGATGCGGCGCGGCTGGCGCGGCGTCTGCACCGCGCGCACATTCAGTTGCGGATCGTCGGCCTTGACGGTGCCGATGCCGGTCAGGATGGCGCAGGCGCGGGCGCGCCAGGCGTGGCCGTCGGCGCGGGCTTCGGGGCCGGTGATCCACTGGCTCTGGCCATTGTGCAGGGCCGTCATGCCATCCAGGCTGGCGGCCGACTTCATGCGTACCCAAGGTTGACCGCGCTGCATGCGCGAGAAGAAGCCGATATTCATTTCATGGGCTTCGGCCGCCAGCAGGCCGCTCGCCACCTCGATGCCGGCTGCCGCCAGCTTGCGCATGCCCTGCCCCGCCACCAGCGGATTCGGGTCTTCCATCGCCGCCACCACGCGTCCCAGTCCGGCGCGCACCAGGGCATCGGCGCAAGGCGGGGTGCGGCCATGGTGGCTGCACGGTTCCAGCGTCACATAGGCGGTGGCGCCGCGCACATCGTGGCCACGCTGCTGCGCGTCCTTCATGGCCTGGATTTCGGCGTGGTCCTGGCCTGCGGCCTGGGTCACGCCGGCGCCGATCACCTCGCCACCGCGCACGATCACGCAACCGATGCGCGGGTTCGGCGAGGTGGTGTACAAGCCTTTCGCCGCCCATTCCAGGGCCAGGCGCATGCCTTCCAGATCGCTTGCAATCTTCATCTTGTCTGCCTAAGGGGCCGCTGCGCCGCAGGCGGCCGGTTCGCCGAGCGGGTCGCATAAGCGCGCCCTGCCCAGCATATTGATTACGATGCGGCGGCGCTGGCCGCCCAGCTCCAGCGTCAGCGTACCCCAGCGGGCGGCCTGGCTGTTGGCGGCGGCGCAACCGCGTCCGGCCATATTATAGGCAATATAGGGCGGGCTTGCGGGCGAGGAAAACTTCGAATCGCTGCGCAAGCCCTGCGGCAGGGGATCGTGGCGCGCCAGCAGCTCTTCGCCGGCATCGCGGCGCTGGTTGGCGTTGCGGTCGATGAAGACTTGCCAGCCCTGCGTCCAGTCGGCGCCGCTGGCCGCGAGCAGCACGGTGCGGCCGCGCGCAATGGCTTGCGAGCGCGCCAGATGAATGGCCGACAACAGATCGGCGGTGGCAACGCGCAAGCGCTGGCCTTCGATGACGGAACGGAAGCTGGGCGCGGCAATGCCCAGCAGCAGGGTTGCGACGGCCAGCACCAGCAGCAATTCGAGCAGGCTGAAACCGGGACGCCGCCCTTTCAGCGCCAGCATTGCTGGGCCGGGCCGGAGGCCAGGCGCAGGCCGGTGCTGGTCAAGGTCAAGGCTTCGCATTGACGGTCCTTGAAGCCGGCGTCCACGCGCCGCGTGCCGGGCGTGGCGACCAGTTGAATGCAGTTGCGGATTTCCTCGCCTTCGCAAGCCCGCCCTTCCACCTCGTAGGCGCTGGTTTCGGCTTTGCGCCCCGTCCACCACTGGAACTGGCGCGCCGCCGGATCGCCAGCGGTGGATGAGAAGGCGATATAGGTATTGTGCTGGGTGAAGTAGCGTTCTTGCTGCTGCATCAGCGCCAGCAGCAAGGCTTGCGCCTCGATGCGGCGGGCGCGGACCACCGCGCTGTTCCAGGCCGGCAGCGCGGCCCCGGCGACGATGGCGAGGATGGTCAGCGCGACCATCATTTCAATCAGCGAAAAACCTTGCCTGCGCATGACGCCCCTCTCTTTCAAGCTATTTGCGCTTTGCCGCCTCGTGCAGTTCGCGCCAGTTGGATATTTCGCGCCAGCTGAGCCGTCCGGCGGGCGCCGCCGCTTTCTCCGCCAGCGTGGCTTGCAGCACCACTTCGGCGCCCGGGCGCGGCCCGAAGCCGATGGCCGTCACGCGGTAGTAGTGGTGCGGCGGCGTGGCGGCGTCCTCACCGAGCAAGCGGTATGGCAGGCGCTCGATCACATAGCGGGGACGCGCGAAAGGCAGCGTTCCGTGTCCGGTTTCCATGGCGGCGCCGGTAAAGCGGCCGAAAGGCACGCCCGCCGCAGCCAGGTCCACGCTCTGCCACACGGGCGCTTCGCCCTCCATGCCACGGCACAGACCAGCGGCCGACGCCATGCCGCCGCAATCGGCGGTGAAGGCGCTGCCGTCGCCGCTGAAATGCACGCCGCGCTCGGGTGGGACGCCGGGCGCGCCGCCGATATCTTTTTCCGCGTCCATCAATGCATCCTCCGCAGCCTGGAAAGCCACCAGCCGGTCGCGCTCGGCCCGCGCCGCCATCTCGTCCTGCAAAGCCATTTGCGCTCCCGATGCGCCCAGCAACAGTATCCCGGCCAGCATCAGCAAAACGACCAGCAGGGTGGCACCCGCTTCCCGCCTGCGCCGCATGCGTCAGCCCTTGCCCGTGTTGCGCAAGACAACCGAGATGGCGAACAGGCGCCGCGCGCGTTCCTGCAGCGATTTCGGCATGGCCGCCTCATCGACCAAAGCGTCCGGCTCGTCCGCGTGCTCCGGGCCAAACAGGGCATAGCGCAGCGGCGGCCCGGCCGGGCGCGAGGCAAACTCGCCATGCAGCAGCAAGGCCACGCGCACGCTGGCGATGCGCTTCCAATGGGTCTTGCGATTGCGCTCGCGCTGCCGTTCGCCGGCGCTGCCGGCTGCCAGCACCAGCGCCTCGTCCAGCGCATTGATTTCGGTCGCGTTCAGGAAGCGGTTGGGGATGCCGTCGGGCGGCGTGTCGGTATCCAGGCCATACAGCACCTGGAAGGCGTCGACGCCGCGCACCAGCGCATCGGAGGTCCAGCCGGAATCGGCGCGGTATTTGCAACGCAGTTCGGCCTCGCCATCGGCGGCCAGCGCCACGTAGAAAATGCTCCAGCCCTGCTCCGCCTCGGAGGCGCCGCCGCCCACGGCGAAACCGGCGCAGTTGAGCACGGAACCATCCGCGGCCGAACCGCCTAAACCGACGCTGGAACCGGAAAAACGCAGCGCCAGCACGTCGCTGCCGTTGACGGCTCCCGGCCGCGCACCGTCGATGGCCTGGCTGGCGCGCGGCAAAGTATGCGCATCCAGGCCGGCGATGCTGGCGCTGCGCTCCTGCGGCACGCCGGGCGCCCGCCCCGGCTCCCAGTTGACGAAAGCGGCCTGGCGCAGCGCCTGTCCGATCAGGGTCAGCGCCAGCCTGCCGCCATCGTCCAGCCGCACATGGGCGCCGTGATTCACATACGCCGCATTGCTGGCGACGAGCATGCCGGCGGAGGCCAGCGCCAGCGCCATGCCCAGCAGCAGCGCCACCATCATTTCGATCAAGCCCATGCCGGCGCAAGCGCACCGGCCGCGCAGGACCGGCACCGGCATTCCCGCCACGCGGCCAGTACCGGCGCAAGCGCAACGGCCCAGTGAGCGCGTGATTAGGGGAGTAATCACGCGCCAAGAGCGGTCACCGAAATGACCGGTGCGGCAGGTTTTCATGGTGCCACCGCAGCCAGCACCAGCACCGTGGCCGGCGGCTGTTCGCCCGCCGCCTCCTGGGCCGGCGTGCCGTCGGGATTGCGGGCGCGCCAGCCAAGCTTGATCACCAAGGGAGCGCCGGCCGCACCGCTGCATGCCCAGCGCGGCCGCCCGGCAGCCCAGGTGGCGGTGTCGCGGCAGATGCGCGCACGGCCACCGGGCAGGCGGTCATGCACCAGCCGCCGGAATTGGTAGGCATCGAAGCGCGCCATTTCGCCGCTGGTGCAGGCGGCGGCGCGGCATTGACGCACAGGCAGCTGCGGCGCGCCTTCGCGCGCCGACTCGTAGTCGAGTTCAAGGTAGAGGGAAGCCGAAGCGCCATTGGCGCGGATGCGGTCGGCCATATCGGCCGCCATCTGCAGCGCCGCCGACAGCATGGCCGATTCGTGCCGGGTGCGCACCGCATGCAGCTGCATGGCCGAGGCGCCGATCACGCCCACTGCCAGCAGCAGCATCGCCACCAGCACTTCCAGCAGGCTGAAGCCAGCTGCGGCCGTCATTTTCCGAGTGCCCATGATCCGCCTCCCGTCCCGATACAGGAAAGTTAGCAGCTAGCTCAGGTGCGGGTTTGCGCCCGCGCAAAGGCGGGCATGATCGGCACAAATTTCCACATGAAATTTGCGCCCGAGACTTGCAAATGGAATGTAAGGGATCAGCCCTGGCGCGGCTTGCGGCCCTGGCCGACTTCTTCGATCGCGTCCTGGAACTCGGTCAGGTCTTCGAAGTTCTTGTACACCGAGGCGAAGCGGATATACGCGACCTTGTCCAGCCGCTGTAGCTCCTGCATCACCAATTCGCCCACGTAGCCCGAATCGACTTCGCGCTTGCCACTGGTGAGCAGCTTTTCCTCGATCGACTGTATCGCCAGGTCGACCGCCGATGCCGCCACGGGACGCTTGCGCAAAGCCAGCGACAGGCTGCCGCGCAGCTTGGCCGGATCGTAGTCGGTGCGGTTGCCGTTCTTTTTCACCACCGACGGCATCATCAGCTCGATGCGTTCATAGGTGGTAAAGCGCTTGTCGCAGTTGCCGCAGCGCCGGCGGCGCTTGATGACGTCGCCCTCCTCCGATACGCGCGTATCGAGGACGTGGGTTTCGCCGTGCTGGCAGAACGGACATTTCATAGGGTGTGCGCTATATAAAGAATGAAAAAGCGCCGGACCTTCCGGCCCGGCGCCCCGATATTACCAACCGCCCGATCAGGCGTAAACTGGGAACTTGTCAGCCAGGACCTTCACAGCGGCTTTCACGCGCTCGATGGTAGCGGCATCTTCAGGATTATCCAGCACGTCGGCGACCAGGTTGGCGACTTGCACCGCTTCCGCTTCCTTGAAGCCGCGCGTGGTCAGGGCCGGGCTGCCCAGGCGGATGCCGGAAGTCACGAATGGCTTCTCAGGATCGTTCGGGATGCCGTTCTTGTTGCAGGTGATGTGGGCTTGGCCCAGCACCGCCTCGGCAGCTTTGCCGGTCAGCTTCTTCGGACGCAGGTCCACCAGGAACACGTGCGACTCGGTGCCGCCGGAGACGATGCGCAGGCCGCGCTCGATCAGGGTGCGCGCCATGGTGTCGGCGTTCTTAATCACCTGCTTCTGGTATTCCACGAATTCAGGGCTCAGCGCTTCCTTGAAGGCGACGGCCTTGCCGGCGATCACGTGCATCAGCGGACCACCCTGGATGCCTGGGAAGATCGAGGAGTTGATGATCTTCTCGTGCTCAGCCTTCATCAGGATGATGCCGCCGCGCGGGCCGCGCAGGGATTTGTGGGTGGTCGAGGTGACGAAGTCGGCGTGCGGCACAGGGTTGGGATACAGGCCGGCGGCGATCAGGCCGGCGTAGTGGGCCATGTCCACCATGAAGTAGGCGCCGACGGCTTTCGCCACCTTGGCGAAGCGCTCGAAGTCGATCTTTTTGGAGAAGGCCGAAGCGCCGGCGATGATCAGCTTAGGCTTGCTTTCGTGGGCCAGACGTTCCATGGCGTCGTAGTCGATGTCTTCTTCGGCGGTCAGGCCGTAGGAGACGACGTTGAACCACTTGCCCGACATATTCAGGGCCATGCCGTGGGTCAGGTGGCCGCCTTCGGCCAGCGACATGCCCATGATGGTGTCGCCCGGTTTCAGCACGGCGAAGAAGACGCCCTGGTTGGCTTGCGAACCGGAATTCGGCTGCACATTGGCCGCTTCGGCGCCGAACAGCTTCTTCACGCGGTCGATCGCCAGCTGCTCGACCACGTCCACGTGTTCGCAGCCGCCGTAGTAGCGCTTGCCGGGGTAGCCTTCGGCGTATTTATTGGTCAGCTGCGAGCCCTGGGCTTGCATCACGGCTGGCGAGGTGTAGTTCTCGGACGCGATCAGTTCGATATGGTCGTGCTGGCGCACGTTCTCGTTCTGGATGGCGGCAAACAGCTCTGGGTCAACGTTGGCGAGGGTGTGATCTTTTGCAAACATGAAAAAACTCCAATTGAGAGTATTACTGGCAGGTTGGATCGAATGAGGGGAGCCGGATAGGGTATAGGCAGCCTCTTCGCACGAGTCCATCGATAGGCTGCCCAGGCGAACGGCTGTTGAAATTCTCACGTTCCCCGGTGGATGTCCACCTTTCGCCGATGTCGCGCCCAGCGCGCCGCATCCGCTTTTCGCCAGTTACGTGAGACGTAATGGAGCGCAAATTGTAGGGGATATGCCTGATTAGAGCAAGAAAAGCGATAACAGCATGGCAAGCCCCGGAAATACTGGCGTTTCGGCTACAATTTCCTGCATTCACCGCCTTCTTTACAAGGACAGCCCCATGATCGTTTTCATCACCGGCGCGACGGCCGGCTTCGGCGCCGCCATGGCGCGCACTTTCGCCGCCCAAGGCCATAAAGTCATCCTCAGCGGCCGCCGCGCGGACCGCCTGCAAGCCCTGGCCGCCGAATTGGGCGAGCTGGCGCTGCCGCTCACCCTCGACGTCAGCGACAAGGCCGCCATCCACGCCACGCTGGCCGCCCTGCCCGCCGGCTGGCAAGAGATTGACGTGCTGATCAATAACGCCGGCCTGGCGCTGGGCGTGAAACCGGCCCACGAAGCGCCGCTGGAAGACTGGGAAACCATGATCGCCACCAATTGCACCGGACTGGTGACGATGACGCGCGCCGTGCTGCCCGGCATGGTGGCGCGCGGCCGCGGCACCGTCATCAACCTCGGTTCGGTGGCCGGCCATTACCCCTACCCGGGCGGCAATGTGTATGGCGCGACCAAGGCTTTCGTCGAGCAATTTACGCTTAACCTGCGCGCCGACCTGATCGGCACCGGCGTGCGCGCCACCAACCTGGCGCCCGGCCTGTGCGGCGGCACCGAGTTCTCCAACGTGCGCTTCAAGGGCGACGATACGGCCGCCGCCAAGGTGTATGAAGGCACCCAGCCGCTGACGGCCGAAGATATCGCCGCCACCGCCTACTGGATCGCTACCCTGCCGCCGCACATCAATGTGAACCTGATCGAACTGATGCCAACTTGCCAGGGTTTCTCGCCATTTAACATCAAACGCGGCTAGAATGGGCTTTACACTGTGGAAACGTAAATGATTGTTACATTTCTTGGCGTTAACACAGCAATCGGTTCTACTGGGCAGTTTTTCGGAATAAGCAATTTTTAAGCGACTTTCTTGATAAAAATCGCGTAAAATGTTGCCCAATTACATTTGTAGCAAAACAAACATGTCTTCAGAGTTCAACTGGGAGGTGCGTGTCTATTACGAAGACACGGATGCCGGCGGAATCGTTTATTACGCAAATTACCTGAAGTTCTTCGAACGCGCGCGCACCGAGTGGCTGCGCGCGATCGGCGTTGGTCAACACCAGCTGCTCCAGGAGCAAGATGCCATGTTTGTCGTGAAGAGCGTAAGTGCCGATTACCATGCGCCGGCCAAGTTGGACGATGTACTAAAATTAACCCTCAAAATCGAGAAACTGGGCCGCGCTTCCCTCGTCGTCGTGCAAGAGGCGCGGACCGGCGGCACCCTGCTGAATACGGCGCGCGTCAAGATCGGCTGCGTCGATTCCGCCCTGCGTCCGCGCGCTGTGCCGGACGATGTTGCCGCCCGCATGCGCGGCTTTGTGCTTTAAGGCCGGCCCCGCCCCTATCTATCCAGACTGAGATCCAATGAACGTCACCCAAGACCTTTCCTTCATCGCCCTCATCTCGAATGCGCACCTGATCGTTCAGCTGATCATGGCGCTGCTGCTCGGCATCTCGCTGATCAGCTGGACTTACATCTTCAAGAAACTGTTCGACGTGCGCTCGGCGCGCCGCCAGACTATCGAATTCGAAAAAACCTTCTGGGCCGGCGGCAATCTGCACGCCCTGCACCAGAGCGCCGGCAGCAACCGCGCCAGCAGCGGCGCCCTGGCGCGCATCTTCGAAGCGGGCATGGGTGAATTCATCAAGGGCAAACAGGCTTACGCCAACAGCCGCGAATCGCTGGACGTGGGCGCGGTGCTGGACGGCGCCCGCCGCGCCATGCGCGCCGCCTTCCAGCGCGAGATGGATGCGCTGGAAGCCCACCTGGCCTTCCTGGCTTCGGTCGGTTCCGTGTCGCCGTATATCGGCCTGCTCGGCACCGTCTGGGGCATCATGAACGCCTTCCGCGGCCTGGCCAATGTGCAGCAGGCCACGCTGTCGGCCGTGGCGCCCGGCATTGCCGAAGCGCTGATCGCCACCGCCATCGGCCTGTTCGCGGCGATTCCGGCCGTGGTCGCGTACAACCGTTTTTCGCATGACATCGACCGTCTGGCGATCCGCTTCGAGAGCTTCGTGGAAGAATTCTCGAACATCCTGCAACGCCAGTCGCGCTAAGAGGACAGGCAAGCCATGGCTTCTTCCTTCTCCAGCAGCATGCGCGGCAGCCGCGGCGGCCGCAAGCTGAAGTCCGAGATCAACGTCGTGCCGTATATCGACGTGATGCTGTGCCTGCTCATCATCTTCATGGTGATGCCCAGCTCGAACAATCCCAGCTCGGTCGACCTGCCGCACGCCGAGAAGGCCGTGCGTCCGCCCGACTCCTACATCCAGATTTCGATCAAGCCGAATGGCGCGCTGTCGATCGGCATCGCCGGCAAGAATGCCGACGCGCCGGAAACCGCGCCCAACCGCGATGCGGTGGTGAAGAAACTGAAAACCCTGCATACGGATAATCCCGAGTACCCGGTGCTGATCGCCGGCGACAAGGAAAGCAAGTACGACGATGTGATCCAGCTGATTTCGGAAGCGAAAAAGATGGGCATCGTGCGCGTTGGATTGGCGACGAAATAAGGCATGGCGACGAAACCGGCAACAGCAAGCGGCCCATACCGGGTACCCAAGCGGCAAAACGGCTGGCGCGCATTCACGCTGGCCGTGGCGATGCACGCCGTGCTGTTCTTCTTCCTCTGGGGCGGCATCCGCTGGCAGAATACGGAACCAGTGGCGGTGGAAGCCGAGGTATGGGATATGACGACCCAGGCCGCCGCGCCGCCACCGGAGCCAGCGCCCGAACCCGAGCCGCAGCCGGAACCGACGCCTACCCCGCCGCCGGTGGAAGCCCCGCCGCCGCCGGAAAAGATCGCGCCGCCGCAGCCCGATCCTGAAATCGCCTTGCAGAAGAAGAAAAAAGAAAAAGAAGAGAAAGAGCGCAAGCTGGCGGAAGAAAAACGCCTGCAAAAGCTGGAAGACGAAAAAGAGAAGAAGAAACTGGCCGAGGAAAAGAAAAAGCAGGAAGAGCTGCGCCTGGCCGAAGAGAAAAAAGAAGCAGATAAGAAGAAAAAGCTGGACGAGGAAAAGGCGAAGAAGCTGGCCGAGAAGAAGGAAGCCGACAAGCTGGCCAAGAACCGTGAGGCGGAAATGCGCCGCATCACGGGCGCGGTCGGCAACGGCAGCACCGGCTCCACCGGTACTGCGGAGAAATCCACCGGCTCGCGCGTCGATGGCGGCTATTCTGCGGCTGTGAGCGCCAAGGTGAAAAGCAATATCGCTTATGGAGGCGCCAAACAGGATATCGAAGCCGTATACCGCGTCTCGCAACTGCCAACTGGAGAAATTCTTTCGTTCAAAAAGATTAAGAGTAGCGGCAACCAGTCTTACGATGCCGCTGTGGAAAACGCCATCAACAAATCTTCACCCCTGCCTAAGAAAAAGGATGGCACAGTGGAAAGGGAGCTTGTTCTGGTGTTCAATTTGAAAGACTTGCCTTGATGCGAACTATGAAAAAACTGAATGTCCTCTTTCTGACCGCCGGCATGCTGGCCGGCCTGGCAGGCACGGCCCATGCGCAGCTGCGCGTGGAGATTTCCGGCGTCGGCAGCAACCAGATCCCGGTGGCGATCGCCGCCTTCGCCGACGAAGGCGTGGCCCCGGCCCAGATTTCCGCCATCATCAAGGCCGACCTGGAACGCAGCGGCGTGTTCAAGATCATCGACGCCGGCACCATCTCGGATGCCGCCAACGTCGATTACAGCGCATGGAAAGCGCGCGGCGCCGATGCGCTGGTGGTGGGCAGCGTGCAAAAGCTGGCCAACGGCACCTTCGACGTGCGCTACAAGCTGATGGACACCATCAAATCGTCCAAGCTGTCGCAGCTGGACCAGTCCACCACGCCGCAGTTCACCCGCCTGTCGGCCCACAAGATCGCCGACGACATCTATGAAAAACTGACCGGCGTGAAAGGCGCGTTCGCCACCCGCATCGCCTATGTCACGCAACAAGGCCGCTCCTACCGCCTGGAAGTGGCCGATGCCGACGGCGAAGGCGTGCAACTGGCCCTGAGTTCGAACGAACCGATCATTTCGCCATCGTGGTCGCCGGACGGCACCAAGGTCGCTTACGTCTCCTTCGAGCAGAAGAAGCCGGTGGTGTACGTGCAAAATCTCGTGACCCGCGCGCGCGTGGTGGTGGCCAATGAAAAAGGCAGCAACTCGGCCCCAACCTGGTCGCCCGATGGCCAGCGCCTGGCCGTGGCCCTGTCCAAGAGCGGCAATACCCAGGTGTATCTCGTGAACGCCGACGGCAGCGGCCTGCGCCGCCTGAGCCAAAGCTCCGGCATCGACACCGAACCGCAATTCTCGGCCGACGGCCAGTCCATCTACTTCACCAGCGACCGCAGCGGCGGCCCGCAGGTCTACCGCATGAGCGTGAACGGCGGCGATGCCCAGCGCGTCACCTTCAGCGGCAGCTACAACATCAGCCCGCGCATTTCCTCCGATGGAAAAACGCTGGCTTACATTTCCCGGCGCGACGGCGGCAACTTCCAGCTCTTTGTATTGGATCTGGCAAGCGGCCAGGAGCAACGCCTGTCTGACACAACCAGCGATGAATCGCCAAGCTTCTCGCCGAACGGCAAGTACATTTTGTACGCGACCGAATCGGCGCGCCGCAAGTCGCTCGCCGTGGTGTCGGTGGACGGCCGAGTAAAGCAGCGCTTGACCACTCAAGCGGGCAATATCAAGGAGCCCACCTGGGGTCCTTTCATGAAGTAAAGCAGTAGTTTGTTTAACAATGACCAGGAGAAGCAAAAATGCGTAACGTAAAAAGTGCAGCCTTCCTCATCACCAGTGCCGCCCTGCTGGCAGCTTGCTCGAGCACCCCAGTGAAAGAACCAGCACCAGCGCCAGTCGTGGAAAAGCCAGTCGCTCCACCACAAGCTGACACCCGTACCGTCGCCCCAGTGCAAACCCAATCGATCGATCCACTGGACGATCCAAAAGGCGTGCTGGCTAACCGCAGCGTGTACTTCGACTTCGACAGCTATGTAGTGCGCGCCGACGGCAAGCCAGTGGTGGAAAACCACTCTGCTTACCTGTCGAAAAACAGCAAGCGCTCCATCCTGATCCAAGGTAACACCGACGAACGCGGCGGCGCCGAGTACAACCTGGCCCTGGGCCAGAAACGTGCTGAAGCCGTGCGTAAAGCGATGACCACCCTGGGCGTGCCAGAAGCGCAAGTAGAAGCCGTATCGCTGGGTAAAGAGAAACCAAAGGCTGAAGGCCACAACGAAGAAGCATGGTCGCAAAACCGCCGTGCCGACATCGTTTACAAGTAATCTGTCAGCAGATTCAAGTAACAGGCAATAATACGGGGCGGCGCGCAGTGTCTACTGCGCCCTGCCCCGTTTCCACAGCCAGAACCTGTAACTGAAAGCGTCCCAACCATGATGAAATTCACTCCCAAAGCCCTGGTGCTGGCCCTGCTCGCCGCCCTGTCCATGCAGGCCCAAGCCGGCATCTTCGACGACGACGAAGCCCGCAAAGCCATCCTCGACCTGCGCGCCAAGGTAGAGAACATCACGCGCGAACTGCAAACCCGCCTGGAAACCAAGACCGACAAAAGCTCGACCCTGGACCTGGTAGCCCAGCACGAACAAACTCTGCAGGAAATCGCCAAGCTGCGCGGCCAGATCGAAATTCTGGCCAACGACATCGCCACCGTGCAAAAACGCCAGCGCGACCTGTACACCGACCTCGACGCCCGCCTGCGCAAGCTGGAACCGCGCGAAGTCAATATCGACGGCAAAGCCGCCTCGGTCGACCTGTCCGAACAAAAATCCTACGACGCCGCCCTGCAGCTGTTCAAGGACGGCGACTACAAGAACGCCGCCATCTCGCTGCAGGAATTCGTGCGCCGCTATCCCGAGTCCGGCTACGCCGCCAATGCGCAGTACTGGCTCGGCAACGCCTTCTACGCCCAGCGCGACTGCAAGGCCGCCATCCTGGCCCAGCAAGCCGTGGTGAAGAATTATCCCGACAGCCCGAAAGCGGCCGATGCCATGCTCAATATCGCCAGCTGCCAGACCGAGCTGAAAGCCGTGGCCAACGCCAAGAAGACGCTGACCGAACTGATCAAGCAGTATCCAGGCTCGGAAGCCGCCGCCACCGCCAAGGAGCGCCTGCGCGGCAAATAAGCCGGCGGGAGCGCTGTCCCGGCGCCAATAAGATGCCAAGAGGCATTTGACAAGGTCGCCGGGTCATCCTATAATCTCGCTTCTTTCGGGGGTCGTTAGCTCAGCTGGTAGAGCAGCGGACTTTTAATCCGTTGGTCGCAGGTTCGAATCCCGCACGGCCTACCACTCGAAAGAAGCCAAGGTTTCATACCTTTGGGTCGTTAGCTCAGCTGGTAGAGCAGCGGACTTTTAATCCGTTGGTCGCAGGTTCGAATCCCGCACGGCCTACCAAGAATTATCAAGGAAGCCCACGAATTTCGGTTCGTGGGCTTTTTTGTTTCTGGCCCATTTCTGCCCCATCATCTCTATGTGGTTTAGCTGTGGTTTTGGCGCTCGTTTTCATTTGATTTGGCACTGGCTCCAATCAAATTAAAAACCCTTACTTTTCAACAGCTTAGCAACAAAATAGAGAGCCTATTTACCTGTTTCCGGCTCCAAAACTCGCACAAATACCCAAAAAATCATCAATTTGGTGCCAAACAGTGAACGACTCTTCTCGTCTGCAAATTTTGAATAACGCCCGCCATTACGGGGCTGCGAGTTTTCGAGCGATAGTGGCTTGGTGCCAAAACAAACACCAACTTACAGCCCCCCCCCCCGGATTTGAAGAGATTTATTCCTATTTATTGACACACACGGTATTCACACAAAAATAGTTACCCCATGGTTATTTTTGGTTAGAAATTCCAAGCTTACCTATCGCTATACTGGTCTTCTTTCATTTTCCATAAGGCAATTCCATGTACAAGAAGCTCCTACAATGTGCTCTAGGCACTGTACTGATTGCTGCAACACACTGCGCGTCGGCAACATCGTTCTATTTTGCTGCCCATGCAGACGATATCGAACTCTTCATGGCCCGTAACGTCGGCTACGATGTCGCATCAGGCGCCAAGGTTGTGATTGTACTCACTACAACCGGTTCATTCGTGCGTAACGAGCAGGGCATAGTGACCGTGCGGGGTGCGGGCGTATTCCCTGGTCTAACACCAGCCAGTTCAACGCCTTACTATCTTACCCGGGAGGCCGGTCATATTGCTGCGTTGGCCGACTGGTACAAACAGCAAAGCAAGCCTTTTGGCGCCAATAACGTTACCAATGTCACGATCAGCGGGAAGTCCATCCAACGCACCGAAATTGGAGGCGCTGGCAGCAACGTCATTATGTACAATCTGCGACTGGCTGACGGTGACGATCAGGATCAAAGCGGTTTCACATGGTTCCGCAATCAATCGCTGACCAACCCATCGACGAGAATTTCCGCCGTCGATGGAAGCGCGTCGTATACATGGACAGAATTAAAAACCTTTATCAATGCACTAATCGCTCGCGAACAAAATTCAGCGGACAGTTGGGTGAATATTCCCGAGTATTGGGAAGACGGTATACCGGAAATTAATTATGACCATCAGGATCACAAAACTACTGGCCGGCTAGTCAGCCATGCCTTATCCGACTATTCGACATCCTCACCAACACGCTGCATTCGTTCCGTGCAATGGATTGGCTACGCCAATACCAACAAAGCAGAAAACTACACTGCAAGCGAAAAAACATTGCAGGACAAAGTATGGAATGACCTGAACATTGCCAAGGTTCAGGCCGGCGGACCGGACACACGCGATTCTGGGCATGCGGTTTTCCTCCACAAAATCTACACTTCTGCCAATGGCACGAATGGCGTAAACAAATTTGGCCCTTGCCCATAAAGCACTGACAGCCGGCAACTTGAGGTAGTGCCGGGGATCATAGGATCAGTCGCGGCTTCGTCCATTTACGATGGAATCAAAGCGGCCCCAGTGCAACCCGGCACAACACACCAGTCCGCGAAATCCTCGGGAACGGCCAAGCAAGTAAAGCAGTTACTAATCGACGCCGACGTGTAGTCCCAGCATCCGCGCCGCCATCGCCCGTGCCAGCACGGACGGCGCGGGCACTTTGATTGGCAAATCCGTCAGTGCTTCGTCGATCACCAGGTTCGCCAAGCCGTGCGCCAGACTCCATCCGGTCAGCGCCAGCTCCGGGCCGCGTGCGGCATCGAACGCGGTAGCCGCCGCGACCAACACGTTGAACGCCCCCCCTCGGCCGCCTGCTTCAATTCGGGGTAGAGGGACTTCTGCGCCAGCAACGCCGGCGCCTATGAACGGGTGCTGCCGCAGTTTGCGGCGACACATCGTCACGTAATGCATGGCCATCACCCGCTGGCCGGTGAGCGCCATAGCATGACCTCGACGGCGCAATGGTATGCGCGCCTAGCTCGCCTGCTGCCTGGACTGAAGTTCGATATCGATGCCATCGCCGTCACCGGCTGGCCGTGGCGGACGGTGGCCACCGTGACGTGGAAGGACCGCTTTGCGCTGCCCGACGGCAGCACCGGGTCCAACCAGGGTGTGCACGAATTCGAGCTGCGCTGGGGCCGCGTGCACAAGCTGGAGATCCATTGCGACACGGCGAAACTGGAGAACTACTGCCGCAGCATGGCCGCCAGCGGCATCGCCGAAGCCGCCGCCGCGCCGATCAGCGACGCCTGATTTCATTCACGGCGGCGAACTGCGGCACCAACTCACAATGGATATTCGAGGATGCTTAAAAACAAAAAATATTGCTTCAAAAAATCTCACAAACTCATGTAATATGGACCAATATTGCGATCCGGCAATAATAAGCTCAGTACCGGAGATGCGGCAGCAACCGCATTTGCACACTGTTGCCAACAATCTTTGTATCGGCTAACCATTACTTCAAGAGAGGTTCAAATGGCAAAATTTCGAGTGACAATTAAGCACGGTGACCCAGGCAAGTATAAGAACAGTTCCCAAGACATCACGGTCGAAGCGAGTAGCGAGGCTGTTGCGTTGGAATTGGCTCCTAACAAATTCAGGAGCAGCAATCCCGCCTACCGGAATAAAGAAGTTGACGTTGTTGGAATTAAAGAAATTTAACATCCCCCAACAAGGTAAGCGCTGCCTCGAATCCAGCTCAGCCTGCCAAGCTTCATCGAAAAGCCTGCGAATTTCAGTTCGCGGGCTTTTTGCTACCGCACTTGCTCCCCTTCCCGTCGCTGCCATAGCTGCCGGCCCCCACATTGACATATCGGTAAATTTCGATATACTCAGCTTATGGAATTGCTCGAAATCTTCAAAGCCCTCTCGAACCGTACCCGCCTTGAAATCCTGAAAGGCTTGAAGGATCCGGCGAAAAACTTCCCTCCGCAGGACGAAGGGGACGTTCTGACGGTGGGCGTCTGCGTCAGCAGCATTCAAGAAGGCGTGGGGCTGTCGCAGTCAACAGTGTCCGACTATCTGGCGACTCTGCAACGAGCGGGCTTGGTCGAAGCCAGACGCATCGGTCAGTGGACCTACTACAAGCGGAACGAAGCAACCATCAGTGCTCTTGCCGAGATCATCGGTAAAGAACTGTAATTTTTTACCTGGTAATATCGGTAATTCCCGATATCCCTTTTTAACGAAATAAGGATTTGCAATGAAAGCGATGCTACTTACCTCATTTGGCGGCCCGGAATCGTTCGAACTTTGCGACGTACCCAAGCCCGTGCCGCAAGCGGGACAAGTCCTGGTCCGGGTACACGCCAGCTCCATCAATCCCCTGGATTACCAGGTCCGGCGTGGCGATTATCCCGACCTGGTGCCATTGCCCGCCATTACCGGACACGACGTATCTGGCGTGGTCGAGGAAGTCGGGCCGGGCGTGACGGCCGTCTCTCCCGGAGACGAAGTCTGGTACACCCCGCAAATCTTTGACGGTCCAGGAAGTTATGCCGAGTACCACGTAGCGGCCGAAGGCATTATCGGCAAAAAACCGCCCTCGCTGAGCCATCTCGAGGCGGCGAGCCTGAGCTTGGTTGGCGGGACGGCGTGGGAAGCCCTGGTCGCGCGCGCGGCACTCAGAGTGGGGGAAAACATTCTCGTCCACGGCGGCGCTGGAGGCGTCGGGCATGTGGCGATCCAGCTGGCAAAAGCCATGGGCGCAAGGGTGTTCACCACCGTGCGCGAAGCAAACTTTGAGTTCGCGCGAAGCTTGGGTGCCGATGTTCTCATCGACTACGCAAAGGAAGACTATATTGCCGCCATCATGCGGGAAACGGGTGGCCACGGCGTCGATGTCGTGCTCGACACCATCGGCAGCAACACACTATCGCGCAGCCCCGACGCGCTCGCACAGCTTGGCCGCCTTGTCAGCATCGTGGACATTGCGCAGCCGCAAAACCTCATTCAAGCCTGGGGCAAGAACGCCAGTTATCACTTCGTTTTCACCAGACAAAATCGCGGCAAGCTGGATGAATTGAGCGCCTTGGTAGCACGCGGTCAGTTGCGGCCACACGTTGGCGCCGTCTATTCGCTGGCCGACATTCCGCTCGCCCATGCCCGACTGGAAAGTCCCAACAACGGCGTTCGGGGAAAAATCGCGATTGCAGTCGGGCCGTCGGCTCATCTCACAAGTGCACATTTTTAGGATGCCTGCCCCCCCATATGCGCCGTGCAGGATACCTTTGCATTACACTGTCTTTATCAGCCGTGAATCATGTGAGGCGTTGATGAGCACTCTGCCAGACCTTGCCAAACATCCTGCCCCGACTATCGATCCCGATCCTACCCTCGCTCCGCAGGAGGAACGTCGCCGTCGGCGCATCGCAGCGCTCAAGGCGGCTGAAGGGCTATGGAAGAATCGCACGGACATTCCTAAGGATGGCCTCGAATACCAAGAGCAACTGAGGGCCGAATGGCCCTGATCCTCTTCGACACAAACATCTTCATCGATATGCTCAACGGCGTTCACGAGGCAACCGTTGAGCTCGGAAACTACGGCAATCCTGCGATCAGCGTCATCACCTATATGGAGTTACGATCAGGAGAAGTGCCGCGGCCCAAGGACAAACCCATTCTCGACGCCGTACTGGCCGAGTTCACGGTACTCCAACTATCCCCACAGATCATCGAGCACGCGATCTCGATTCGCGGAAATAGTTTGATCACACCTCCCAGGATCAAGCTTCCCGACGCCCTCATAGCCGCAACCGCGCTGTCGCATCAAGCAGCACTAGTCTCTAGAAACCACAAAGATTTTACTGGCGTACCCATCGTGGTCCACATCCCTTACGACTACGATTCAATTACTGGCACCGTGTCCAACTTAAGAGAACCATATAGTGCCCCACCCAACACAGGACACCCTGACATTCGGTAAGGGGTGGGGCCACCAAGTTTCCGACATCAACAGGTACGCCAGGGCCAATTGGGTTCCCGGAATCGGTTAACATCCCGTCATGCACCCACACCGCTGGCATCTTCGTCCAACCGCGCAACTGCGTCCCTATATCGACCGTTACTGGGGTTGGGAAGGCAAGCATGAGCTTCCTCCCCGCCTCCCGCCCGGCACCGGCGCGGAGTGCTTCTTCCATTACGGCGCGCCCTTCCTGCTGGATGGTCGGGAGGCGCCGCAGGCCGTTCTCCTATGCCTGCGCACCCGCGCCATGGCGATTGAAGAAAATGGCGACCTCGGCTTCGTCGCCGTGCGCTTTCGCAGCGGCTACCTGCGGCATTTCTGCGCACAGCCGCAGGCCGAATTGCACGACCAGGACTTGCCGGCGCAAGCGATCTGGGGCGACAGCGCCGAACGGCTGACGGATCGGTTGCGGCTAGCGGATGGACCTGCCAGCCGCGCCGCCCTGCTCGATCAATTCTTCCTGGCGCGGCTGGGGCAGCATGAAGACCGTCCCGGGCGCGCGCTGGACGCCCTGCTCGACAAGCTGTACTACGCGCCCGGCACGGGCATTGAGGCTTTGGCCGAACAGTCGGGCTGGACGCGCCGCCACTTTCAGCGCAAGTTCACGGATGCCTACGGCCTGGGCCCGAAGCAATTTGTCCGCATCGCCCGCCTTGCCCACACGATGCGCATGCTGACGCTGGCACCCGATACGGCAGCGCTGGATGCCGCTTTGCGCATGGGCTATTTCGATCAGGCGCATTTTATTCACGAGACGCGCGCACTGACAGGCAGCACGCCGCAAACGATCATCAAGGGCTTGCGCGAAAAGTCCCATTTTTACAATCCTCCATCGCGTCCGATTGCATAGACTCCGGCTTCCATCCACCCAAGGAGTTTCTATGTACCTGCTTGCCATATTCGACGCCCGCCCGCAATTTCGCGCCACCCTGCTCGCCGCACTGGATCAGATGGTGGTGCATACGCGCACCGAACCCGGCTCGCTGCAATATGAAGTGCTCACTACGATTGAAGACGAGAACCGGATCATGGTATTCGAACGCTATACCGATGCCGCCGCCTTGCAGACCCACCTCGATAGCGCGCCGCTGCAGGCATTGATCGCACAGTTCGACCACTACCTCAGCGCGCCCCCTGCCCTGGTTCGCATGGCGCGGCGGGATGGCTTCCTGCGCGAAGGGCTGGCGAATGCGCCAGGCAGTCACGTCTAAGAGCATCACGAAAAGCCCGCCAGCACTGGGCACAAGCAGGTTTTCACATTCCTTTGACATCGTCAAAGTTACGCTGCGCCTTCCATCTTATCGAAAGCGCTGCCATGAAAAATTTTGTCCTCTGTCTTGCCCTCGTGCTGGCACCTCTGCATGCTCTGTCCCAAGTTCAATCGTTGACGCACCAGGATGTAAAACGGAAGTACATCGTCTACAAGCCCGCAGCCTATGCCACCGAGCCAGAACGCCAGTTCGCCCTGGTTCTGAACTTCGCCGGTGGCGGCATGACTGCGGCCGAGCAAATGCTCTATACGCAAATGAACCGGACGGCCGAGCGGCATGGCTTTATCGTCGTCTACCCGCAAGGCATCAAGAACGACTGGAACGTGGGCTTCGGCATGCCCTACAAGGAGGGAACGGACGATGTCGGCTTTGTGCGCGCCATGCTGGCGGCAGTGCAGCGCGGCTATCGTATCGATCCGCGCCGCGTATATGCCACAGGTCTGTCGCGCGGCGGCTTCTTCAGCTTGCGGCTCGCGGCGGAAATGCCGCAACAGTTCGCGGCGGTAGCCTCGGTCGGCGCGCCCTTGCCGGAGCCGGTTGCCGAACACCATAAACAGCGATTGCCGGTCGGCGTGATGCTGGTGCAAGGAAGCAGCGACAGCGTCGTGTCGTATGAGGGCAAGACAGGCGCCTATCTATCGGCACCCGCCACGCTCGACTACTGGCTGAAAGTGAATGGCATGGAGCAGAGTCCCGCGCATACGCGGCAACTGCCGCCCGTGGCGGGCGACCCGACCGTTGCTTCCATCACCGAGCATGTCCACGGCGATAGGCGTGTGTCGCTCGTGACCATCAAGGATGGTGGTCATACCTGGCCAGGCGCCGATTCATTCAATATTGGCCTTCCCATCGGGCGCACCAGCAAAGCGGTCGATGTCAACGAATTGATCTGGGATTTCTTCCGCCACCACAGCAATGACGCCCTATCGCCGGCGCCATGAACAAATCACCACACTTCTTTCACGGCATGATGCATACCTGATCAAGGTGCCGTTGCAGAGAAAGGATTTGACCCTCATTCCGAGCAAGCACCGCGCCCGTGCCAGACGGAAGCGCGCCTTCCGCGACGCCGTCAAGGACGCGGCCCAACACGCCCTCACGCCTTACCTGACGGGCACTCGCATCTGAGCACCGCACTGCTGCAACATTTTTGAAGTGTGCGCCGGCCGGACGGCCGGCGCACCAAGCTTATGCCAGATCGTGCAGATGCAGACCGCCGTGCTTATGGCTGCCGATCAGTTGCACATCCAGATCCGACACCTGGTTGAAGGACACGACATTGGCGCTATTGGCCTGGGCGATGCCGGTGTTATCCAGCGTCACCGTCACATCCTTGAACTGGATGCGCTCATCGCGCACCAAGAGGTCGCTGCCGCCGTTGCCGACCCGGTCGGTCACTTTGTAGCCGTAAGCGGTTTTCTCCACCAGGTAATTGGCGCGCACGCCTGAGTAGACTACGGTATCGGTGCCGGCGCCGCCGTCGATGTAGTTGATGCCGCTGGTGGCTACCAGCCGGTCGGAACCCGCCGTGCCCGTGATATTGCGCACGCTCGACACCGCGAAATCCTTCGCCAGCGAGGCTTCCGACACATTGCCCGCCGCATCGGTGGCGCGCGCCGTCACGTGGTAGTTGCCGTTGGCCAGTGCAACGGGCGTGATGCTCCAGCTGCCGTTGGCCGCCGCCTTGCCCACGCCCAGGCTGGTGCTGCCGTTGAAAATTTCCACCTTGGCGCCCGCTTCCGCCACGCCGCTGAAGGTGGGATGGTTGCCGCTGGCCGCCGCCCAGCCGTCCTTGGTGAACACCAGCGTCGGACGAACCGGCGCGATGGTATCGACCAGCGGCGTAGTGGGTGTAGTGGGTGTAGTGGGCGTAATGGGGGTGCTGCTGCCGATGGCGACCGTGCCGTCGCTGAAGCGCAGCTGCTCGATATTTTTCAGGGTATCCGTGCCTTCCAGACCGCTCACCTGCCATGCCGAAGCGCCGGTCTGCGTCACCGCATAGGCGCTGCGCGCGCCACTGTAGAAGGCGGTATCGATGCCCGCGCCGCCATCCAGAATATCGTTGCCGGCGCCACCTTCGAGCATATCGTTGGCGGTGGTGCCGGTCAGCGTATCGGCCTGGCTGGTGCCGGTGATATAGCGGCCGCCGCCAATGGAGTTGACGCCCAGCGCGCCACCCAGACCATCGCCGCCGTAGAGCCACTTGAGCGCGGCCAGATCGTATTCGCCGAAGGTCGAATGCACGCCGCCGGCATGGGTGTAAGACATCAACGTGTACGCAGTGTTGTCCGTTGCGGTGGGCAGGCGGATCGCGCCATCGAAGGAGTGCTTCAAGCCCAGCGCATGGCCCAGCTCGTGCAGCAGCGTTTCGTAGCCTTGCGTACCGGGCGTGAGATTGGCGTTCATGCCGGCCCATTCGGCGTTGTCCAGATAGACGTAGGTGGCGGCCGTGAACTTGGTGACGTTGTTGTTGCCGTCGTAGGAGTAGCTGTAGCGCGAGCTGTCCAGCCCGGTGGTGTTGCTGCCATTGATGTTGGCGTTGGCCATGTGGATCTGCGCCAAGCCCGTGTCATTGGTTTCGGTGAACTTGATGCCGGTGATTTGCGCCAGGTAGTTCAATGCAGTGCGCGTGGCGGCCTGCTGGGCGGCGCTGAATGCCTGCGGCGCGCTCAGGATCGCGCTGTTGCCGGTTTCGAGGCCGCCCGCCACGGAGAAGGTGTAGTAGAGATTATTTCCGCCAGAGGTAAGGTAATTCCAGTTCGGCAAATTGCCCAAGAGTGCGTCAATATGGTTGAGGCCAGAGAGAGTGGTGCTTTTCACTTCGGTAACAGTTGCCATGTCGCGCTGCCATAAAAAAGGTTCGGAAGAGCAAGTATTTCGTTTCCGATCAGCAAGGTCAACAGTGTTCGCGCTTGCGCTGCCGGTAAGTGTGCACTCCTGTATTGAATGGCAATCGTGCGCTACTTTCTATTGAGTAGTGACAAAATTATGGTTACGGTCCAGCTTTCCGTCATCCTGTCTGGCCGAGGAAGAAGCGCAACATTTCGGCGGACGCATCGGGTCCCGCCGGATGCGTGTACGAGCCCGCCGGACTGCCGCCCGACCAGGCATGGCCCGCGCCATGCAGTTCCCAATATTCCGCGACGGAGCGGCCCGAGCGGTCGAGCATGGCCGTCTTCGTGTATCTCACGTCGCCATCGCGTTCCTGCGTGCGGCGCAGCGCGTCGTCGCGCGAGGCTGGCGCCGCATGGAGAAACTGCTCCAGCACCGCCTCGCCGTTTCCGGAATGGACCACCTCATCACGGTCGCCATGAAACACGATCACGGGAACCCGCTGACGCAGCTTGCTCGCCGCCCTCCCCTTGCCCGCCGCCCCCTTCTTCATCGCCGCCAAACCGGTGATCAAGTCACGCGCCTTGCCGACCGGCAGGCCGGAGTGGACGCCGACGGCCGCGTACAGGTCGGGATAGGCCGCGCCCATGATCGCGGCCATCGCACCGCCCGCCGACAAACCGGCCACGTAGACGCGCTGCGGGTCCGCCCCCCAGCGTTCGATGACCTCCCGCGTCATGCCGGCAATCAGGGACGGCTCGCCGCCGTCGCGCTGCTGGTGCGGCGTCTCGAACCAGTTCCAGCACAGCGAGGCGTTGGCGCTGCGATCCTGCTCCGGATAGAGCACCAGACAGCCATGCTGCTCGGCCAGCGCATTCATGGCGGTGCCGGCGGCAAAGTCGTCGGGGTCTTGCGTGCAACCGTGCAGCATCACGATCAGCGGACGCGGTCCGGTAGCCGGCTTGGACGGCACATACAGCTTGTAACGGCGGCTGCCTGCGCTGGCCTGGAAAGCGCCTTGCGTGAATTCGCCTGGCGCGCGCGGATCGTACGCCGGAACACGGCTGCGCTTGCGCCCCGGCACATTCCAGCGCGCGCGCCGTGCAGGTTTCGGCACGTCGGCGGTAGCGCCGCCGCGCGCCTGGCGCACCCATTCGGGCAACGCGTTCAGATCGATCAGCTCCGGCGCGGCATCGTCCGCGGCCGGCGCCGCCTGGCCAGGCAGCAGGCCGGCGGCCTTGAGCGCCTTCTGGATCACTTCGGTGGCCGCGTGTGGATCTTTCGCCTGGGCCAGGCGTGCCGCTTCCATCATCTGCCCGAGAAATTGCTCAAAGGGTTTCATATGCTGTCCGTTCTCTAAGTGTGAAGGCGGTCGGCTAGCGCGTCCTTGACCGCGGGCGACGCGATAAACGCGCCAAGTACTTGAATCGAGGCAATGGCCGAACGCGCCAGCTCCGGCGTGACATCGTCGTCCACCGTGGCCAGGCCGAGCACATGGATTTCCAGCTGTTCGCCAGCCGCCACGACGCGTTCCAGTTCGGCGCGGGAATAGCGCTGCAATCCCGTCACAAAACGCTTGCGCAGCACGGTTTGGCGGATCGCCTCCGCATGCTGCTGCAAGAGGTTGCGAATGGCCGTGCGGACGAAGTCGGTGCGGTTGGTGTAAAAGCCCTCACCGACCAGCAGATCCATCTGCGCAAGGTCCACCAACCCTAGATTGATGGTGACCTTGTCCGTGTCAGGCAGCTTTGACTTGATGTTAACGATCTTCATTTATCCTCCCTATATACTCTAATTGGAGTATAAATGAAAAATCACAAGAGGCCCGGCTGCAATTTGTCCGGTGCAGCGAAAAGGCCGCGGAATGGCCTGGAATATTTCCGCAAAGTCAGCTTAAAGGCTTAATTACCAATATTTTTTGCAACAAATCGCATAAATTGCGCGAGAAATTTCCGCTTCGCCGTTTTTTGCGAGAGTTATCAAGGTAAGATGCTCACCAATTCTCACATTTCCATCAGGGAATTTTTTCTCGCCCCAGCCTCCGCCGAGAAGTCCACAGTGCCGCACTTGCTCAGCCTTTTGGTGGCACTTCGTTTTAGCCGGCAAGACCCACGCCGCATATAGAACAGTACCCGTCCACAACACAGGCGCAAGGCCACACTAAGGATCTAACTCATGAAAATTGGCAATCTCAAAATCGGCGTTCGCATCAGTTGCGGCTATATCATCGTGCTGGCGCTGCTGCTTGGCGTAATGCTGTGCGGCATCCAGGGCATGCGCAACTCGAACCAGGCTTTGCATAATATCGTCGACGTCAACATCAAGAAGATGGAGCTGTTGCAGACGATGTCCGAATCCACCCACGTTGTGGCGCGGGTGATGCGCACCCTGGCCCTGCTGCAGGACGAAGAAACCGGCAAGCAGGAATACAGGAAAATCGAGACCGCGCGCACCAAATACAATGCAGCTTTCGAGGCTTTGCAAGCCATGCCGCTGGATGCGGCCGGCCAGGCCCTGGTCGCCAAGATCAAGGAACAGCAGGCCCTTGCGCGCCAGTTGAACGATCAATTCCTGGCCATGAGCAAAAACAGCCGCGAAGAAGCCGTCAGCCTCTTGCTGCATAAGGCCGCTCCCGCCACCCATGCCTGGCAAGACCTGATCGAGGAATTCCGCGCCCACCAAAAGGAAAAAAGCCAGCGCGACGAAACGGCGGCCGGCCAGTCCTATGACAGCAATATGACCCTGATGCTCGGCTTCTCGGCCATGGCCTGTGCCTTGAGCATCGCCATCGCATGGACCATTACCCGTTCGATCTCCCGCCCGATTTCGCAGGCGGTGCAGGTGGCGCAGCGGGTGGCCGCCGGCCATCTGGACAGCCGCATCGAAGTGCACTCCAGCGACGAAACGGGCCAGCTGCTGCAGGCGCTCAAGGAAATGAACGACAGCCTGGTCAACATCGTCGGCCATGTGCGCGGCGGCGCCGATACCATCGCCTCGGCCTCGTCGGAAATCGCCAACGGCAACCTGGATCTCTCCAGCCGTACCGAGCAGCAGGCCAGCTCGCTGGAAGAAACCGTCTCCTCGATGGAGGAACTGGCCAGCACCGTGCAGCAGAACGTGGAAAACGCGCGCCGTGGCAACCAGCTCGCCATGTCGGCCTCCGAGACCGCCACGCGCGGCGGCGCGGCTGTCGGCCAGGTGGTGGAAACCATGGGCGCCATCAGCGCCTCTTCGCGCAAGGTGGTGGACATTATCAGCGTCATCGAAGGCATCGCCTTCCAGACCAATATCCTGGCGCTGAACGCTGCGGTGGAAGCGGCGCGCGCCGGCGAACAGGGGCGCGGTTTTGCCGTCGTCGCGGCCGAGGTGCGCAACCTGGCGCAGCGCTCAGCTTCCGCCGCCAAGGAAATCAATGCGCTGATCAGCGACTCGGTCGCGCATGTGAACAAGGGCGAGCAACTGGTCGATCAAGCCGGCAGCACGATGGACGAGGTATTGAAAAGCATCAGCAACGTCAATGTCATCATGGGCGAGATCATGACGGCCAGCGAAGAGCAAAGCGCGGGCATCGAACAGATCAACCAGGCCATCTGCGAAATGGACCAGGTGACGCAGCAGAACGCCGCCCTGGTCGAGGAAGCCGCTGCCGCTGCGGCCTCACTGGAAGAGCAGGCTGCCGGCCTGACCCACGCCGTCGCCGTCTTCAAGCTCGACCTGGCCAAGACCGGCAACACCGGCCGCATGCCGGGCCAGCAAGCGAAAGCACTGGCTCTGGCGGCGCCGTTAGCGCGCGCCGCCTGACTCACCTTTTCAAAATCGATCCCAGCACGCCGCGAATGATCTCGCGGCCGACCTGGGAGCCGATGCTGCGCGCGGCGGATTTGACGAGCGCCTGCACCGCCGTATCGCGCTTGCCGGTCTTGCCGAATAGGCCGCCCAGCACATTGCCGAACAAGGAGCCGTCCTCGCCGGCGGCGGCGCCATCCTGCTGCGCGGCTGGCGCGCCTCGGCCTGCGGGCGCTTCGCGCTCGGCCCCCGTGGCGGGACTGTCATCGGCCGCGCGGGCGGTGGCGCTGGCGGCGACGCGGCCGCTCAACTTTTCATAGGCCGATTCGCGGTCTACCGTTTTGTCATACACGCCTGCCACCACCGATGCGGCCATGGCGGCTTGCCGCTCGCCGGCATCGATGGGGCCAAGCTGGCTGGCCGGCGGCAGGATGAAGGCGCGCTGCACCACTTGCGGCACGCCCTTCTCGTCCAGGAAGGACACCAGCGCTTCGCCCACGCCCAACTCCGAAATCACCTGCGCGATATCCAGCGCGGGATTGGGGCGGAAGGTTTCGGCCGCCGCCTTCACCGCTTTCTGGTCGCGCGGCGTGTAGGCGCGCAGCGCATGCTGAACGCGGTTGCCGAGCTGGCCCAGTACGGTGTCGGGAATGTCGAGCGGGTTCTGCGTGATGAAGAACACGCCCACGCCTTTAGAGCGGATCAGGCGCACCACCTGCTCGATCTTTTGCAGCAGAGGCTTGGGCGCTTCGGCAAACAGCAGGTGGGCTTCGTCGAAGAAGAACACCAGCTTGGGCTTGTCCACATCGCCCACCTCGGGCAGATTTTCGAACAGCTCGGACAGCATCCACAGCAGAAAAACGGCATAGATGCGCGGCGCGTTCATCAGCTTGTCGGCGCACAGGATGTTGACCACGCCCTTGCCCTGCGCATCGGTTTGCAGCAGGTCGTCGATGTTCAGCATCGGCTCGCCGAAGAACTGGTCGCCGCCCTGTTCCTCGATGCCGATCAAGCCGCGCTGAATGGCGCCGATGCTGGCGGCGCTGATATTGCCGTAGCTGGTCTTGTAGTCGGCGGCATGGTCGCCCACATGCTGCAGCATGGCGCGCAAGTCCTTGGTGTCGAGCAGCAGCAGGCCGTTGTCGTCGGCGATGCGGAACACCAGCTGCAGCACGCCCTCCTGCGTATCGTTCAGGTTCAGCATGCGCGCCAGCAGCAGCGGGCCAAGATCGGAGACGGTGGCCCGCACCGGGTGGCCCTGCTGGCCGAACACATCCCAGAAGGTGACGGGGCAGCCGGCCCATTGCGGCGCCTCCAGCTGCAGGGCTTGCAGGCGCTTGCCCATCTTCTCGCTCAGCGCACCCGCCTTGGCGATGCCGGACAGGTCGCCCTTCACATCGGCCATGAAGACCGGCACGCCGATATCGGACAGCGATTGCGCGATCGTCTGCAAGGTGACGGTCTTGCCGGTGCCGGTCGCGCCGGTGATGCAGCCATGGCGATTCACCAGATTGGACAGCAATTCCAGCGTCAGCTGTTCATTCTTCGCAATCGAAAGGGAGACAGGCATGATCGTCCTCGGCGCGCAATGATTGTGCGACGATCATACTCCACTGTTCAGCCCTGTTATTTTTTCTTCTTGCCCAGCGATGCGTCGTAAATGGTCTTGGCATCCTTGTGCGCCTGGTCGATATTGCGCAGCTTCTTATCGTCGTCATGCTTGACGAAAAACTCCGCATCCTGCGCCGCGACCACCAGCTTGATCGCGGCCGCATCGGCCAGATTGTATTTTTCCACGATCAGCGTGGTCACTTCATCCAGGTATTCTTCGTAGGTCATGTTTTCACTCCATAGGCTATTGGCGGCATTATAGGAGAGCCGCACCGGATATGGTTTTGTGTTTTGCTGCATTTTATGCAACAGTAGAGTCTTTCAAGCCGAGAGCCAAATCATGCCGACCGCTCCAGCCGCGCCTGCCATAACCGAGTCCGATAAACCGCTGGGCTTCTGGATGTGCACCGCCCTCATCGTCGGCAATATGATCGGCATGGGCATTTTCATGCTGCCGGCCGCGCTGGCGCCGCATGGCCTGAACTCCTTCAGCGGCTGGGCCATCACCGTGATCGGCTGCCTCTTCATCGCCCACGTCTTCGCCCACCTGGCGCGCGCCATGCCGCACGAGGACGGGCCATACGGCTATACCAAGCGCTGCTTCGGCTCCGGCACCGCCTTCTTCGTCATGTGGTGCTATTGGGCTTCGATCTGGATCAGCAACGCCGCGCTGGCGATCGGCATCGTCGGCTATTTGAGCACGCTCTTCCCCATCCTCACGGCCATGCCGCTGCTGCAGCCGGCGACGGCGCTGGCCGTGATCTGGTTCTTCGTGCTGGTCAGCCTGAGCGGCGCGCGCCTGTCGGGACGGGTGCAACTGGCATCAGCCGCACTCAAGCTGCTGCCCATGGGCGCCGTGGTGCTGCTGGGCGGCTGGGTGCTGTTCACCGACAGTGCGGCCTATGGCGCGCATTTGCCCGCCACTCCGCTCACGCTCGACGCCACCGCAGCGGCAGGCACCATCGCCCTCTTCGCCATGCTGGGCGTGGAATGCGCCACCCTGCCCGCCACCAAGGTCGTCGATCCCGAAACCACCATCCCGCGCGCAACGATTGCAGGGACGCTGATCGCGGCCGTGGTGTATATCTCCGTCTGCACCGTGCCGCTGCTGCTGTTGCCGCAGGCGGAGCTGGCGCAATCGAACGCGCCGTATGCCGATCTGTTCAACCGATTCTGGCAGCCCGGCACCGGACGCTGGCTGGCGATTGCCGTCATCATCAGCGGCCTGGGCGCGCTCAATGGCTGGACCATGCTGGCGGGCGAAGTCACCGCCTCCTTCGCCACGCACGGCATGTTTCCGGCGCTGTTGAAGACACCCAACCGGCACGGCGCGCCATACTGGTCGCTGCTGCTGATCGGCGTGCTGGCCAGCGCCATGGTGGTGATGAACTACAGCCGCTCGCTGGCCGAAGGCTTCACCTTCCTGACGATGGTGGTGACGGCGGCGAGCATGCCGCTGTATCTGGTCGGCGGTGTGGCCATCTTCAAGCTGTGGAAGCGCGGCGCCTTGCGCGCCGAGGCCGCCGTGCCGGCGCTGCTGCTGTTCAGCGCCGCCATGACCTGCATCTTTTCGGTCTGGGCGCTGTACGGCATGGGCCGCGAAGCCTTCATCTGGTCGCTGGTGCTGGGCGCCGTCAGCCTGCCGGTTTTCTGGCTGATCCGGCGCGGCAGAAAACTATCGCCGCCGCATGAGGTCATCACTCAGGTGTAGTGCAGCTTCACCTTATGCCAGGGCCAGAACACCCAGCGCGGGTGACCAAGATTGTCGGTGGCGAAGGCCTGGGTTTTGAATTTATTCAGGAAGCCAATGAATTCGCCGCCGGCGGTTTCAACGATCGTGGCGCCGTCCTGCCAGATGGCGTTTTCGGCATCGTGGCCGCTGCCGACCGGGTCGCCCTGGTTCTGGTGGATATTGTGCACGCCCAGCCCCTTGTTAAACGGTTCGCCGAATAGATAGAAACGCACGCCCTGCCCGATCACCGCCTCCAGATCGGTCAGCGCCTGAATGCCGGTACCGCTCTTCCACGGCGGATTCCAGCGCAGGAAGTTGAGCAGCCTGGCCAGCCAGCCGCTATACGCCACATACCAGATCAAAATCGGCGGATGCAGCAACTGCGCCCGGATATAGTCGAGCGCCCCGGAACCGCCATTCGACGGCAGGCTGTGCCAGCCGTCTGCCAGCGCCTTGATCTGTGCGAAATCGGCGGCGCGCAGGCGCACCACGCGCCACTGTATGCCGTCGGGCATGGCCTTGGGATCGACATCGATTGCGCAATGATACTCACCGGCCGGAGTCTGAACATTCAGGTTGCCGTGGTAGTAGCGGCCGTAGTTGTCGGGTGGATCGCGGTAGTACTTGGTCTTCTGCCCGATCACCACGCCATAGCCATTGGATAGTCCCATGATCGCCCTCCCCCTTAGAACAAGCCTTCCCCAGATTTATTCTAGTTCGCGCGTGGCTCCATAAATTCACCAATATCCACCGGCTAGCGGCGCTTGGAGCTGGAGGTTTCAGTGCGCACATAAAACTCCGGCGGCTTGCGCGCCACCCAGGCGATAAAGGTCAGGATGTCGGGATGGGTGCGCAGCGCTTCCCAGGTATGGTAGGCGCGCAGCAGTTCGCGCTCGGTCAGCACCGAGTGGATCTTGCGGTGGCAGATCTTATGGATCTCGAACTGTTCCTTGCCCTTGAAGGTTTTAGGGATCAGGTGGTGGCGGTCGATATTGACGGTGCCCAGGGGCCGGCCGCAGAGGGGGCAGCATTTTTCTTCCATGCGCCATCTTAGAGCATTCGCCGGGACCGCTGCCGCGCTGCTGCTTGACTTCGGCCGGGGATCTTGTAAAATGCCGGTCCTTCGGGTCGTTAGCTCAGCTGGTAGAGCAGCGGACTTTTAATCCGTTGGTCGCAGGTTCGAATCCCGCACGGCCTACCACGAATTTTAGCAGTACAGAACAGGGTTTCCCGCTTCGGCGCGAAACCCTTTTTTGCGTCTCCATACGAATAATATTACACACTTGGGTAATATTTCCCCTCCCCGCCTTACCCAGTTCTCACATCGAGAGCGCCCCGATACAGCGCCCGCCCAACGAAACCTCTTCGTTCCCTCTTCTGGCACACCTTCATCTACTCAGTTGGTCGGGCGCAAAGGATGTATCGCAACGGTGATCGCCACGCAGGATAACCATGCATCTTTCCCATTGCCAGTGATACATTCATTTCGCCAAAGAACCCAAGAAAGGAATGAACCATGGCGAAGAAATGGAAGACGCGGGAGAACACCCGGGTCAAGCGCGACGACCCACATATGAATGTACTGAAGTGGTTGTCCGACAAGGAGAACCGAGCTACCCTGTTCTCGCTTGGATCCGGAGTCGGCATCGCATTTATCCTGGGTTACTACGGCACCATCGACGGAGGCTTCACGCCGAAGGCGAGCTTCGCGGAAGGCTCGATTGTCTTCGTCAAGGCCGCCTTTTGGGGAACGCTTTTCCTCGCATCCTTCTATTTCGGCGTATATAGCTGTGCCTGGGCCTACCGGCTTTCGGGTACCGACATTGAAAACCTGAAGGGCAGCACCGGCTCCCAGGCAACCTCTTCGCTTGCCGCGCGGAGCATCGCCGTCCAAGCGATTACCGCAGCTACGACCGTCGGAACAATCCTGTACTTCGAACTGCCCGCAGATATCTCGAGATGGTATTGCGCGCCCTATGCCCTGATAGCCCTCTCCGCCCTCTTATACCTAATCCGCGCCCCAAGGCTCGACAAGTTCGGATTCGCCGAAAGCAGGAGCCAATATTCGCTGTCACTGTTCTACCTCGCATGGATGTGCCTCTTTTCGCTCCTGATTTTCGCGCTCATCACTGGCGGCGACAGCCGAGTCGCTGCGCCCCGCCTCGACACCGCCATTGCGTGGGGAGGATTGGCCGTCGTAGCCAGCATTCTGGCCACCATGCGACGGACCAAGCTGCTATCCGCTTCGTTTCTCGCCCTATGTCTCATGCTGATGTGCTTCAGCTACCTCCAGGTTCCCCCTTGGCCGCTCAGGGCCGTTGCGTACATGGCCGGCATCGCCGAGCCGTACCCGGTCACCCTTTCCCTTCCCGCCACCGCATGCCAGCAATTGAAGGCCGGGCTGAAAGGCACTCGCGATATAGAATGCCAGAGCGAGGCATACACAACGATTGAGCACGTCCTGCTTGACAATGGCTGGGGCGAACGATGGCTTCTCAGGCTCGACAAGGAATCCAAGGGCATCCAATTCGACGGCGCCGGGGTCGGCATATACCGAGAAGAGAGGCCTAGCTCCAAGCAGAGCGCAGGTTCGAGCGTCCCACCACAGATGACGGAAGCGCCCGCGCCTAGCAAGCAGTGACTGCTGTAGTATGCTCGGAGGCGCTGAAACCCGAGACGTGAGAACTCGCGTCCCGGGCAACCTCGGCGAAGTGATCGGCTTCGAAGACGCCGACTGCAAAGAGATAGAGCGCTTGCACAAAGCCTGCTGCGACATCACGGAAGCGCACTACCCGTCGTCCGGAAAGAACGCGCCCGTCCCCACGGCGCAGCAGCTGGGCGCGGACATCGCGGCTCTCGGCACAGTAGCGAACGCGATCAAAGCCAAGCGCGACGCGAGGAAGAAGGCAGCCAAGGGCGGGACACTTTAACCAGCGTCGGCTGCGGACTGCGCAGCCCAAGAGTCTTAGGTGGTTGTCCATCTTCAGTTGAGCCATTTCTTAAACGGATTTTTACATGTACGACTTGCACCGACTCGGATGGAACAGCTTCCAGCAACTTTGCCTCACCATCGCGAGGGAGATCCTCGGGCAGACCGTCCAGTCTTTTCTCGACTCAAACGACGCGGGGAGGGACGGCGCATTCGCGGGCAACTGGACGCCGGAGGCGGGACAGGATCTCAGCGGGAATTTCGTCATCCAGTGCAAGTTTTCGGGCAAGCCGGGCTACCTCCTCACCATGTCAGACATGGCCGACGAGATACCCAAGGTGCGCAAGCTCGCGGCCGAAGGCCTCTGCGACGTCTACGTGCTGATGACGAACGCAGGCGTATCGGGCAAGCAGGACGTGCATATCCAATCGGAGCTGATGGGCGCGGGAGCCAAGCACGTCCTGATATACGGGCCTACCTGGATAGAGGATCAGATCAGGGAAAACACGAGGCTTCGGATGCTGGTCCCCCGTCTGTACGGTCTGGGAGACCTGAGCCAGATACTGGACGAGCGCGCCTACGCGCAGGCTCGCGCCGTTCTCGAGTCGCTGCGGGAGGACATGGCCAAGGTCGTCATCACGGACTCCTACCGCAAGGCGGTAGGCGCCCTGGACGAGCACGGTTTCGTTTTGCTAATCGGCGAACCGGCGGCGGGAAAGACTACCATTGCCTCGATGCTGGCGATGGCGGCAGCCGACAAGTGGAAATCATCGGTGCTCAAGCTGGCCGACCCGGCAAAGGTCGTCGAGCATTGGAACGTGGACGAACCCTCGCAGTTTTTCTGGATCGACGACGCGTTCGGCGTGACGCAGTACGAGTCGGACCTCGCGCACGGCTGGAACCACTCGCTGGCACAGGTAAGGGCGATGCTTCGAAAGGGGGCAAAGATCGTCATGACTTCGCGGGACTACATCTACAACCGCGCCCGCCATGACCTCAAGGAAAGCGCCTTTCCCCTGCTCAGCGAAAGCCAGGTAGTGATCGACGTCCACGACCTGTCCGACATCGAAAGGCAGCAGATCCTGTACAGCCACCTGAAGCTGGGCAGGCAGCCGCCCTCGTTTCGAGTGAAGATCGAGGACCATCTGGAATACGTGGCGGCGCATCCGCGCTTCATTCCAGAAACGGCGCGCCGCGTTGCGGACCCGCTATTTACCAGGGAACTTTATCTCAGCGAGTACCATCTGGGCCAGTTCGTAGAGAAGCGCGAGCTGCTCCTGCTCGAAGTGATCCACAGCTTGGACGCGAGCAGCAAAGCCGCGCTCGGCTTGATATACATGAGGAAGGACAACCTCGAAAGCCCCATAACCCTAACGGGCTCGGAGCCGCAAGCGCTGGAAATGCTCGGCAGCACGTTGGGAGAGTGCGTCGCGGCGCTGGCGGCGCTCAACGGCAGCCTGGTGACGCACTTGCAGGCTGGCGACGAGCACGTTTGGCGTTTCAAGCACCCGACGATAGGCGACGCATACGCGGCGAGCTTGACCTTCAGCCCGGATATGCTCGGGATTTTCCTGAGCGGCAGCTCCACGGAAAACCTGATCTCGCAGGTCACATGCGGCAACGTCGGCGTAGAGAAGGCAGTCGTCATTCCGAAATCGCTGTTCCCGGCGATGTGCGCGCGCCTGCTTGAGTTCACGGCCAGCGAAAGCTACAAAGTGCAGTGGATGTCCTCGTGGGGGGCAAGATGGGCGCTATACCGGTTCCTCGCGAACCGCTGCTCCAAGGAATTCCTCGCGCTTTACCTTGAGCAGGATCCTGACATCGTGAAGCGGATATCGAAGCCGGGCCGCAGCCTCAGCGTAGTTGCCGAGGTCGGTCTGGCCGTGCGGCTGCACGGTTACGGCCTCCTTCCCGATGCGAGCCGCAAAGAGTTCGTCGAGACGGTCAGCAACTACGCGATTGAGGGCGAAGACATGCACGCGCTGGACGACGCCGGCATACGCAGCGTTTTCACCAGCAGCGAATTCAATCAGCTAGTGGAGTCGGTGCGCACCGACCTCGTGCCCAAGCTCGCGGACGTGCGGCTGAAAGTACAGAGCAGCCACGACCCCGACGTATCGCCTGACGAGCACATGCAGGACATACTGGAATCGCTCAGCACGCTCCGGAAGCGGTTCGGGGAAGACGAAAACGTGGCCAAGATCATAGAAAGGGAAGCTGGCCTTGCCAACGCGTGGATCGCGGAGACGGAGCCGCCGGAGCCGAAAGTTAGCCCCCGGACTTTGGGAACCGTGGAACCCTCTGAGAAAAAGCACGGCACGAGAAGCATTTTTGACGACATTGCCGACGACGCTAACTAACGCAGATTGCCAGACGGGTCCGCCACATCCCATTATGTCGCAACTGCCCGGCCATGCGCTGGCACCGACATCAAAAAGCTAGCGTTTCGCTAGTTACAAAAACTCTTGCAAAACTCGTCGAGGCGCGCGATATTGCCACCTGGTAATTTTTTCATAAAAGCGAAATTTCGAGAAAATTCCCGGCTTATTGACGCCGCGCATCGACAAACCCGCTACCGAACAGGGCAGCTAGACCACGAACCGCAACGAGGGACTATTAGAAATTGGATACAGCACGCAACAAGCACACCTATGAGCTGGTCGAAGCCGAAGAGCTTTGGAGCATGGCGACAGTCGATAGCGAAGCCTATATCTGCCACGGATGCCCCACGCAGGTATTTCCTGCGTCGTTCGACAAGGGACGCAACAAGAAACGTCCCTACTTCACACTGGGACCTGTCAACAAACACGTCGACTGCGACATAGATGGCCAAGAAAAGATCGTCAAACGGGGCAAGAAGGAACGCGTCGGAACGGCGGAAGGCTTCCCCCTCCCCTTCCCGAACAAATTGACTCTGACGGATGAGCGCCCCGCGCAGGCGGACGGAAACGGCTTGCCGGCCGGACTGGCGGAAGGCTTGCCGCGCAGCCGTGGCGAGAAGAACGGCGAAGGGCGCAGAAGGCACCATGGCCACACCGTAAAGACCATACGGTCGATGTGCCGTACGTTCATCAACTTCCCGAAGGACCGCGAATTCCTTCCCCTCGAGATCCCAGGCGTTCCCGGCAACACATACGCGCGGGTTTTCTCGTACCTGAGCGGCAGCAAGAAGCAGGAATTGCTCGAAGCCCCGACGCGCCTGTTTTACGCCGCTATCCGGTGGACCGTGGATCCCGTCATCTCGGAAACCCACTGCGAACTCACACTCCACGCAGGGGAATGGGACCAGGAAAAGGGTGCGCACAAGCTCCTTTGCAGGCTCCGCGTGAACTGGTCGGACTGGAGCCGGTCGCGGCGGGACACCCTGATCCGCGAATTCGAGGCGACGCGCGAAGAGGCACGCGAGGACGCCAAGAAAAGCAAGCTGGCCAAGGGCTGGATCTTCTTCGTCGGATCTCAGGACGCATTGGATCCGAGCCTTTTCCATGCCGACAACCGGCGGCTGATCTGCTGCCTTTCCGGGGAAATGATATGGCCGGCCAGGAAGTAGCCTCCGGCTCAGGCAGAGCCAGTAGGAAAAACGGCAGCAATAAAGCCCGACAACCGCCTTATCTGGTGCCGCAACTGTTGGCTTTCACGTCCCCTAGGAGCGTCGTGCGGCCGATAAGCGTCTGCCTAGCTCCCGGCATGACGTCAGCCCTCAGGCCGCGAGCAGGTGCGGCGGAGGCTTGCTCCCGAACAGGAACGCGTCGCTCTTCCAGTCGCTGTCCATGGTGGTAATGCGGTGCAGCAGGACGTTGCAGGTCTTGTCAGAGATCTCGATCAGCTGTGCCAGCAGTTCCAAATTGGCCGCCTGTACCTTCGTCAGTTCCTTCCGCTTGCGCAGCAGCGCCGGTAACGGCGTCTGCTCGATGAACGTGAAATATTTCCCTAAAAAACCCACGACGACGTCTGAAAGCTGGATCTCTCCCACTTGCTTCGAATCGACGAACGAGAAGGGAACTTCCCGGCCGCCATCGAGTATTCTGATGCCGCCTATCGCGGCCTGGACCGTGAGCTCTTCGTCAAAGACGTGCGTAGAGTTCCTGAAGCTGCATATCCGGTGCAGATAGAAGTCCTCAAATCCCTCGATTAGGTAGTCGCGCTTTTCGCCCGCCAGGAAAGCCAGCTCATTTATCGACTGCGCGCGCAGTAGCATTTCGTTCAGCATTTCAGTCGCGGGAAACGCGGAAGCGGGCCAGTGGTCCTGAATGAATTGCCTTACTTCCGAAACGAATTGGCCGGCGGTTCCTTCCGCGAGGTCGGGATATCCGTAGCGTCTCAGCATGGCAAGGAATGACTGAAGGTCGCTAAGGACGATGCGGTGCAACTCGTTCTTCAACTCACGATGGAACGGCAGGAATTCGCCGAACCTCTTGTCGGCGACCACAGACTCCACTATGTCGAGAATCGACCAGTTCAGGATATTGAGGTTGTCGTAATGGATGCCGATGTCACGTTCTAGCAGCCATGACAGCGTCTGCCCAAGCTTTCTCGAGTCAAGGATGCGCTCGAAGCCGCCCTTGGCAACCAAGTCAAACTTGATCTCTTCCGCCGATTTCTGAATCCACAGCACGCGGCGCAGCTCTTCGATGTCGCCGATGCTCTGTCCCGGGCGCAATACTATGCCCCCGAGCACGAAGTTGTCGTGTTTGGTCACGTTGAGCCCTCGCTCGGTCAGCAGGAGCTTGCGGATGTTGTTGGTCTCGTCATAGTACAGCGTGAACTCCTGGTCGTTCCCGTATTGCCTCGGGTCTTCGGGCGCCAAGTCTCTTACGTCGAAATCCATTCTTGATCCCTTCTGTGATTGGTCACTGTCAAAGCGCTGACGCTGCCTATTGGAGGCCACATCCACCGGTTAGCGGCTAGCATGCATTGCTATCCGCCGGAAATTCTCTCGCTGTGTCACGAATGCTGAATCGGGCCGCAGCAGTACTCAATCGGCTTTCCATATCTTACCGCGCGCCTATGGTCCCATTGCGGCACCTGCAAGCGCTTTGACGGCCGCGTGTGCGTCCCGAATGGCAGCCTCCGCCTTGGCAGCGCTACCGCCGCTTCCCATCAGTTTTGCCAGCAGCGGAGAAAGCTCGCCGCAAAGAGTGTCGAGCCCGACATCCCCTACCATTCCCAATGCACGGGAAAGCGCGGCTGCGAAGTCATCGGACGATTCGACAAGCACCCGGCGATTCGCGCGCTCGATGCCGCTCAGCAGGGTCAGCTTGCACTTCCCTATCACCGCGACGCCCTCCGGAGAACCTCCGTTCGCTTCGTACACCCAGGCGTCATGGATCAGTATGTGAGCTGAGTAGTCGTGAAAGTGGGGATGTACCCATAGGAACGGCGCAGAGGAAGCGGGATAGGCGCTGTTCCGGGGCAACGGCGCACGCAAGACTGTCTTCTGGCCTTTGCCGTTGTTGCAGTCCTTGCATGACAGCGCCAGGTTTTTCAGGACAAACGTGAAATGCGCGTACGCACCGCCAGCCGCCTTGTTGACCACGTGCTCGATCTCCACCGGCCCCTTGTCGAACCTGAGGGGACGTCTGCAATAGCAGCATCGGTCGCGCTGCTGCTTTCTCAGTTCCGTTCTCAGGTGATCTTTTAGCCAGCCGAAAGAAGAATGGCCCCAATCATATCCCCAATCGGCGATGCCCTCCTTGAGTTTCGCGGCCTGCGCCGCCGTAAGGCTTAACGCCGTGATTTTCTCGAATTTTGGATCTATCATCGTTCGGCGACCATTGCATTTTTGACATCCGAAAGAACCACGGATCGCAGCGTGGCAATGACGCTACGGGCAACGTCGTCTTCGGGGAGTGTCTTGGCGAATTCCGCCAACTCCCCCACCACCCTCACCAACGCAGGGTTTTTCCTGTCTCCTTTCGCGAAAAGCTTCAAGGCGCGGTCCATTTCCGCCGCGAAGAGTTGGCTGCGCGTCGAGCTCAAACCGAATACCTTTTCCAAGATGTCGTCCGTCGTCCATCCGAACGGGCCGGCGGCTACTTCCTTGGCTACTACGTTGCCGAACCTGGTCCGGCCAAGCCTGATGACCTCGGCTTGATCTGGAGGCAGGGACGACGCGACCAAGGGAGAATGCGTCGCGACGATCACGTGGACGCCGTCGCACGAAGAAATGGCCTTAGCGAACAGGTTAAGGTATTCGCGCTGCCACTGTGGATGCAAACTGTTTTCAGGCTCGTCAATCAGGATGAGGGTATCGTCCTCGACCGCCAGCGATACGAACAGGAGTGAAGAAAGAATATGCCATTGCCCGGAACTAAATTCGGATAGCGACAGTTGCTCCCGGGACTGCGTGAGCGAATAGGACTTGTCCAATGATACCGCGCCGCACTCCAATGCGAATCCAAGCGCAGCTGGAGAGACGTTGCGCGAAAGGCCTGCCGATTCGATATCATCAAGGTCCAGCTTGAGCTTGATTGCCTGCTTGGAGTTCAATAAGCTCACGCATTGCTCACGCATTGCTCACGCAAGGAGAGCTCCCCTTCCTTGAAGCGCCCGGCCTTCGTAGGCTCGGCGGACTCGAGATGCTTCAGCAAAGATGCTGCGTTCCACATCCCTTTTCTCTCGCTCTCCGTTCTCCTGAACTCGAAAAGGCATCCCTTCGAAATCGGCAGGAGCTGGAAGGCCGATTTGAGGCGCCCAAGTCGCTCGGGCACTCGGTCAAGGTGAGCGAGCAGGATGCGGACGATCTCAAGCAGGCTCTGCGCCCGGCTAACCAGATTATTCTCACTGCGCGGACCGATATAGCGATATATCTCAGCCCTGTCCGGCCTCTTTGACCTGCTAGTAAGCCTGGATGGGAACCTGTCCGTGGCCACCCCTGATACGGCGATTATCTTTGTGGGAAGAACGTTTCTGTCAGAAGCACGGCCACTCCAATAAACGATTTCACCCTGTTTGCCTTCAAAGACGCGGCCGAGCTGCCGCACGCGCGCCACGGACGAGTAGCTAAGGTCAAGGATGGCGCGCAAGGATTGGCTCTTTCGAGTCCCGTTTTCGCCGACAAGAATGGAGAAAAAATTGCCCGCTTTCGGATCCCGCTTACCAAATTGAATCTTTAGTCCTCTTCCCTGTTCGGAATTGGCTGCGTTCAATGTACGGATTCTCATATCGCCCCAGGTGATTGTTCAGCGGCTAACTACCGCATGTAACGAATAATATCCAATAAGCAAGACGAAGGCCATCTGCTGAGTTGTCAGGTCTCCCACGCAACGAGAGGCCCTTTCGGAAGTACGCGGCTAGCGTAGCCTGATCACGGGGCTCGCACATATGGATGGAGGGCTGGGTTACCTGAACTCTCTATGAAGCTGCTGGAACTCGCACGCGAGCGCTGACGACTGACCGTTCTCGACGCGGTGACGCTAACCGATGCGAACCGGAGTACAGTCAAGACGCACTTGCGAAAGCTCGTAGATGCCGGCCACCTGACCAGCAGCGGATCCGGGCGCGGCACGTGGTACGCCATCGGCAGTATGGATCGATAGGCAGATCGGGACTGGGTAATATCCAGGCACCCAACCCAATTCCCCCCCGGAAGCGACTTGCAGAATCGGTAGAAATATTACCCATCATTTTCATACGCACCCTGCAACTCCGGGCGTTGCTGGCAAGTGGCATGACGGACTTTTTATCCGTTGGTCGCAGGTTCGAATCCCGCACGGCCTACCACGAATACAGCAGTACCAAAAAGGCTTACCCGCTTCGGCGCGTAAGCCTTTTTGTTTGCCCCTCCTCAGCGCGGGAACCATGAAGTCCCGCATTACTTATTTTTCAGGAATAGCCCCAAGCGTCCGCAGCCAGGTTTCTACCAGCAAAGGCCACTTTGTAATCGCCTGCTCGGTTGGACGGAGTCCGAATGCGTGTCCGCCTTCAGCGAACAAGTGCATCTCGACCGGCACGTTCGCCTTTCTCAGCGCTGCATAGTAAAGCAGAGAAAACTCCACCGGGTCGATGGGATCGTTTTGCGCATGCAGCAGGAAGGTCGGCGGCGTTTGGCCGGTGACACGAATGCGCGGGTTCAGCCGCGACAGATCAGCCCTGTAGTTTGCCGACATATGTCCGGGATAAAGGGAAATGGCAAAATCAGGGCGGCAGCTTTCATTGTCCGCCTGATCTACAGGCCGATAAATACGCTTAGGGTGCGTACTGATTGCCGCCACCAGATGGCCGCCGGCCGAAAACCCCAGCACCCCGATCTTGTTCGGATCGATCTTCCATTCGGCCGCGCGGTGGCGCAGCAGGCCCACGGTTCGCTGCGCATCCTGCAACGCCGTATGCACTTTCGGAATGACCCGCATATTCCGCTCCATGTCCCAATGCGGACCTGAACCGGGGACACGGTATTTCAAGAGCACGCAGGTCACACCGATTGACGTCAGCCAATCGCAAACCTCCGTCCCTTCAAGATCGATGGCCAGCATGCGATAGCCGCCGCCGGGAAAAACGACCACCGCAGCGCCAGTATTGGCGCCCGTCGGCGGGTAAATTGTCATCGTGGGACGTATGACGTTGCTTACTCCCAGCCACGGCCGGCCTGCTATGAGCCGTTCTTCCTGAAGGGTCATTTCATTTTCAGGGCCAGGAGCAGATTGGGCGTTGGGTATCGCGCCCGGCCAGATCGGCAATTGCGCATGTCCGGCTGACGGCTGCCATTCAGCTGCGCCCGCGTTCACAGAGGCGAATATCGTCAGTATCGCAAATAGGTATTTCAAAGTATTTCCATTGCCTTTCCAGAGCGGTTCCTTCGTTTCGAAGCTTGCGGATCTTAGCGGAAACACAATTTGCGTACAAGGTGATAAGGAATGGCAAAATGGTGCAATCCCGCGACAGCTTGCATCGCGGCTTGATGCTTTCACCCGCCAAGCGCCGTAAGCTGTATCCGATCAACCACCATTGTGGAAATATCATGGCCGAAGCGAACCAGGCGATGCTTCCAGCTCTCGGAAAGCAATCTTATGAATGCTGAAGATGCGTAACGGCGCGCAGCTTCAGCCACTATCATGAACGAGCGCCTTCCCTGCCGCATTTGCGGCGCCCTGATTCTGGGTTCGACCGCCGAACGCACCGGGGGCCTGTGCATGCCCTGCAAAGGCGGCTACCGCGCCAGTATCGAGGCGCGCCGCCATGGCCGGGCGCGCGACCATGCTGTCGCTACCAATCCGCAAGCGCAGATGTGGGCGGCGCTGCTGCACCAGGTGCGGCAGGATGCGGCCGGCATTCAGGGATTGAATCATCCGCAACAGCTTTACTACGCATCCAGCACGCTGCTGGGGGCGGTGCTGCGCGGCGGCATGCAGCACTATTTCGGTGGCGCCGCCGCCGATCATTACAAGCTGGCGCAGGACGGCTTGATGGCCATGGGCGCCACGCGCGCTCTGCGCCTGCTGCTTGATGCGCGCAAGCTGCTGTTCGGTCCCGGCCTGCCAAACGAGGCTGCGCGCCGCGAGCGCCTTTTCCGCCGGCCGCTGTTCGCCGAAAACGAGGCACGCAGCGCCATGCGCCTGAATGCGCTGAATGCGGAATTCAGCCGTCTTGCGCCCGATCTGGAGCTGCGACTGAATGCCTACGCCCGCCTGCACGGGCTGCTGGGCTAGTAGACGCACCGGGACCCGCTGGCGCGAGGTGGTATGCTATGCGCGAAATTCCGGAACCCTAACCCGCAACAGCAATGCCTCAAACAATAAACGCAGCCGTCCACCACGAGCTGTTGATCAAGAAAAGCCGTTTCATCGCCTGCGTCCAGCCCATGAGCGACCGCGCCGCCGCACAGGCGGTGGTGGCAAGCCTGCGTGCCCAGCATCCGGGCGCGGCCCATGTGTGCTGGGCCTTGCTGGCGGGAGGACAGTCGGCGGCGGTGGATGACGGCGAGCCAAGCGGCACGGCCGGCCGGCCCATGCTCGATGTGCTGCGCCACCAGGATCTGGAAGGCGTGCTGGCCACGGTGGTGCGCTACTTCGGCGGCGTCAAGCTCGGCGCGGGTGGCCTGGTGCGCGCCTATACCGACAGCGTGGCGCAAGCCTTGCTGCAGGCGGAAAAAGTCGCCATCGTCAAGCTGCGCCAGCTGCGCTGCGTGGTGCCGTACGCGATGGAGGGCATGCTGCGGCGCGAGCTGGAGCTGGCCCAGGCCACACTGCTCGATGTCAGCCATGGCGACAGCGTGACCCTGGCTTTCAGCCTGCCCGACGCCGACGCCCTCGCCTTGCAGGCCCACCTCAACGAATGCGGCAACGGCCGTGTGCTCTGGCTCGACGAGCAGTAAGTCGCACCTCAAAGAATACAAAAAAAGCTGGCGCCGCTTGCACGGACGCCAGCCTTTTCTACCGCAGCAATGGCTTAGTAGCCGATCTCCTTGAAGTATTCGCTGCGCGCTTGCAGCGCGGTATCCGCGAAGTCCGAGAACAAGCCGTCCACGCCCAGGGCGTAGAAGTGCTTGTATTCAGCTTTCGGATCGCCCTTGTAGTCGCTGGCCAGGCGGCGCTTCTCGTTGCGGAAGGTGTAGGGGTGGACGAACAGGCCGGCCTTGTGGGCGTCGCTGACCAGGGTGGTGGCTGGCAGGGTCACGGCATCGGCCTCGTTTACCTTGCCGTCGCCGTTCACGTCCGCCACTTTGCCGTCCGTGCCCACCGTGCCTTTGACGCTGACAATGTAGCGCTTCCATGGGCCGATGCCGTCTGCATAGGATTTGATCTCGGCCAGGCCGGCTGGCGTGACCATGGCGCTGAACAGGCGCTTGTCGCCCGCCTGCGCCCAATCGTATGGGCGGTCATATGGCGCGGCGAAAGTCAGGGTGCCGGTTTTCAGGTCGACGTCGTCGGCGTCGATCAGCTGCACCAGCTTCAGTTTCGAGCCTTTGCCGCGGATGTATTTCAGGCTGCCCGGTTCGAAGGACTGGATGAAGACCGGCGCGCTGGCATCGTTCCAGCCGGCGGCGGAGAGCAGCGCCAGCAGCTTGTCTTCCAGCGGCAGGCCAAGCTGGCGGTGGAAGGTCGGATTCTTGGTCTCGGGGTAGATGGTGATGGTGCGGCCGCTCTTCTTGATCATGTCGACGATTTCCTGGATCGTCGCGATCTTGTACTTGCCGTTGAACTGCTGCGGACGTTCGGCATCGGTGGAGGTGCCGCCCAGGGTCTTGATCTCGGCCAGCGTGAAGTCGCTGGCGAACCAGCCTTCCTGCACCTCGCCATCGACATTCACGGTGCGCTTGCGCGCCGCGAATTCGGGATGGGACGCGACGTCGGTGCTGTAAGCCAGATTCGGATCGTGGCGCGCGATCAGCACGCCATCCTTGGTGCTGATCACGTCCGGCTCGATGGCGTCGGCGCCCATCTCGATGGCTTTGGCATAGGCTTCCACCGTCTCTTCCGGAATATAGCCGCTGGCGCCGCGGTGGGCCACGACCAGGGCGGGCTTGCCGTCCAGGGTATTCAGCTTGACCAGGCTGACGCTATCGCTGCCGCCGCAGGCGCTCAGGGCCAGCAGGGCCGCGCACAGGCTGGCGTTTTTCAGTTGGAACCGAACGGCCTTCTCTTGCTTCATCATTATTGCTTCCCTTGCTGTGTTTTTGACAACGGCATTCTAGGGAGGCTAAATGACAGCTTCATGACGGCAAGCAAGCGTGCGGCCTGGGGATGCACAACGTCCCGATTGAGCCACAAAATTTCCTTACGGAAATTTTGTGGTATAATTGCATATTAATCAATTTTGCAATCGAGGGTTTTTATGCTTCTGATCTGGGGTAAGCGCAACTATGGCGCAGTCGAAAAAGTCGGCAAAATGGCGGTCAAAACCCGCTTCGGCCATTTCTGGTATCTGCCGCTGTTCCCAACGCAAAGCTTCTACATCAACAGCGAGAACGACAGCGGCTACGATCTGCGCAAAATCCATTGGCGTTCGGTGCTGTGCGCTTATCTGCGTGTGTGGATGCCGCTGCTCTTCATCATGGGCGTGTTCGCCGCGCTGGACGGCATCGGCCCGATCAGCGCCGCCGTGCTGCTGCTGTCGGCCGCGGGCTTTATCGCCAGCTTCAAGCTGGGCAAGAAATTCGCGCGTGAAGAGAGCGAGCAGGTGCGCACCATGATGGACAAGCACTTCGGCATCGCCATCGATCCGCTGGACTGCAAACACAGCATGGCCGAGCACATCGACCTGCGCGCGCGCGAATTGAGCGGTGCGCCCGTGGCCGAAGGCTGGTATCGCCAGGTGCTGAAAGATCTGTTCAGCGCGCCCGATCTGGTCGAGCTGGCCATTCTGCGCGCCCGCTGCGAACAGCTCGACGCCGAGCTGCAACTGCAGGTCTGCCGCAGGCTGAATCCGCAAAGCGCCAATGCCGCCCTGGCTGGCGCGGTCTGAGTCGGGGGAGTCACATGACACACGCCCTCCTTCGCAGCACCTTCCTGCTGGCGGCACTTGCGCCGCAAGCTTTCGCCGCGCCGGCACCGGCGCAGGAAAAGCTCATTACCGTGCCCACCCTGTCCATGTCGTCGCAGGACTCGCAACTGATCGTCGCTCCGCGCGAAATCCGCACAGCAGGTCCGCGCGGCGCGGACGAACTGTGGTTCGGCAATGCACGTGTGAGCATCCCCTCGGCCTATTTTTCCGTGGCGACGATGGAGCTGAAATTCGGCAGCATCGAGCAGACTGTGCGCACCACCACGCGCGGCAAGCTGGCTGACTCGCAGTCCGATGCGCGCCTGGCTTCCATCGAAGTCTTCGGCCAGCGCATCGAGGACGTGCACCTCGGCGTGCGCTTTGAAAAATTCGATCTGGCCGAAATGCACAAGGTCGAAAAGGACGCCGCCTTTATGAGCAATGCCTTCACCAGCATCGAAGCGTTCAACGCCAAGCGCGGCAACGTGCTGATGGCCATGGCGCGTTCCGCCGTGCGCCACGGCAGCCGTGTCGTGCTGGACGATTTCAGCCTGAGCTACAAAAACTTCCGCGCCCGCATGACGGGCCATTTCGGCTTGCGCGATGCCAGCGAGAAGGATCTGGCATCGATACAGCAGATCCTGAAAAAAGTGGACGGCCGCATCGAGATCAGCGTGCCGGCAGGCATTCCGCGCGCCATGTGCCAGGCTTTCGTGCACACTGTGCCGAACATCCAAGGCACGGGCATGGAGCGCTGGCAGCAGCAACAGAACTGCTACCAGGCCGCCATGACGAAAGTTGTGGGCGAAGGCTGGGCGCGCATGGAAGACGGCGTGCTGCGCTCCACCATCGTCATCAGCCAAGGTAATCTGAACGTAAACGGCAAAAGCACCAAAGTTAATTTGAGCGCTGATTAAAGCCGCAAAGCCACCCCGCGCACGGTTACAAAGTGCGTGTTTTCGCCCTTGAAGCCGGGTGTATAGTTGGCCGCTTTCAGACCAAGGGAGGAAAGCGACGTGACACTCAAGGCGACACAGGCGGAACTCTATGCAATGGAGGGGGTGGCTCCCATCCTGGCAGGCGAGCATTCCTGCATACTGCGCAAGACGCTCAAGCACAATCTGGATAACAAGGCGATCCATATCGGCACGCCGCTGATCATGTATGTGGCCCAGGGCCAGCAATTCATCAGCGATAGCGCGGGCCTGCACTATGTGGTCGATGAAGGGCAAATGGTCTTCCTGTCGCCGGGGGCCTATAACGTCAGCCACCGCGTTACCGCGCACGCCAGCTTCGATGCAATGCTGCTCTTTATCGACCGCCAACTGGTGGAGAAATGCCTGAGCGATGCGGCGACGGATAATCCGCCGCCAGGCGACGACGGCAAGCGCATCCTGTATGCGGGAGAACAGATCCGCCGCTATATGGATGCACAGGAGTATGTGTACCGCAATGCCTGCAGCAACGATGCGCTGCTGGATTTGAAACTGCTGGAACTGCTGCACCTGGTCGCGCTGCAAGACCCGGCGCAGCAGCTGCTGCGCGCCATGCTGTCCGGCGCCAGCGATCCCGCCTGAAACGACAGGCTGCACGCAAGGCGCCTGCAGCAGCAGGCGCCCTTCCCTCGCTTACTTGAAGGCCTTGATCAAGGCGTCGATCTTCACTTTCACCGAATCGTCGTGGTGCCGGATCGGCGGCACTTGGCGTTCCACGTTCAGCAGCTCATACACCGCCATCTGCGCCGCGCGCACCGAGTATTCGACGGTGAACACCACGTCCTCCGGCACTTCCACGAACTGGCTGACGAAAGCCAGGTTCTTCGAGTTCTTCGGCACCGGCAGCGGGCGGTCGGCATGGGCGCGTGGCATGAACATGCTGGTGATGTAAGGCATGCGGCATGGGATGCAGTTTGCCGCAGTCATCAGCTCGTCGTAGTCGAAGTTCAGGTGGCCGCACAGCTCGCGCAAAATCTCTTCACCGCTGCATTCGGCCATCGGCTTAGCGACGAAGTTGCCGATGCGGTCGGGATGCAGGCCATAGCCCCAGAACACCTTCACGCCCGGCGGCTGGTTGCGGAAGTGCGGCTGATAGGCCAGCACCACCGACATGAACCAGTTGGAATCCTTGAAGGTCACCAGGCCGCCGGTGCCGGCGCGGTTGCCGGTGAAGCGTTCCATGGCGTCGAAGAATTTGCTGTCCTTTAGCGTCACGGTGAAGGATTCCCACCATGCCTCCGGAATGCTGGAGTTGAAGACGGCCGGATTGCCGAATTCGGGACGGCCCTTGGCGAGCTTTTCCCACAGATCCCAGCCGCCGCTATCGCGCTTGGTCAGCTTGGCCGGCGCGTGGCACATGCTGCCGAAGCTCGACGCATCGGTCATCGACGCGTTCTGCACGAAGACCAGATCGTCCGGCCCCACGGCCACGGTGGCTTCGGCGCCGCCGCGCAGATAGCGGATGCCGGTGACCACATGCTTGCCGTCCTGCTGCACGATATCCAGGTCGGTGACCCGCGATTGCAGCTGCACCTGCACGCCCTGGTCGGACAGCCAATGCCACAGCGGACGCACAAAGGAATCGTACTGGTTGAACACGGTGCGCTTCACGCCGGCCAGGGTTTCGATGCGCGAGAACTCCAGCATGAAGCGGTGCAGGTAGCGGCGGAATTCAACGGCGCTGTGCCAAGGCTGGAAGGCAAAGGTGGTGGCCCACATATACCAGAACCTGGTCTCGAAGAATTCCGGCGACAGCCAATCGGTGATGGCGCTGGCGCCCAGGGCTTCCTCGTCGGCCTCGGTCAGGCGCAGCAGTTCCAGGCGGTCGTTCATGGAGAATCCCATGGACTCCACGCACAGCTTGAAGCGGTTGCGGTCCACCAGGCGGGCGCGCGAATGCGACTGGTTCTGCTGGTTGAATTCCAGGGTCTCCTCGAACACGGTCTTGCCGGCGTGGTCGATGGAAGGAATGGTTTTGAACAGCTCCCAGGTGCACTCGTAGTTATCGGTGGTGAGCATGCGGCCGCCGCGCAGGCGGTAGCCGTCTTCGGCATTGCCGCCGCCATCCAGGCTGCCGCCAGGCACGGAGAGCTCTTCGAAAATCGTGATGTTTTTACCTGGAATGCCCGCGTCGCGGATCATGAAGGCCGCCGCAGCCAACGAACCGATGCCGCTGCCGACCAGATAAGCTTTGATGTTCTTGTTCATACCTACCTCCTATCAAAAATCTTGATTCATGGTAACAACTTTGTTCAAACATGAAGATTGATCTAGATCAAATTCGCCCGGCTTAGAGGGTTTCATCTGATATGGTCGATTTGGCGGCTTTCTGCCTCTGTCTATTTTCTTGAGAGCAAGGGAAAATGGACCGTCACAGTAATCTGCAAGGAGATATGCCATGTCCATCCCAACCAAGCGCGGTTTCGGCGAAACCATGATTGCCGTGGCCTGGTCCTTTATCGGCCTGCGCCGCAAGCGCGACTTCGACAAGGACGTCGATGCGATGAATCCCCTGTATGTGATCGGCGCCGGCCTGATCGGGGTCGCCGTGCTGGTCGCCACCCTGATTTCCATCGTGCGTATGGTGGTCAGCGCATAAGCTAATGCGCTCAGCGAGAATAGCCCGCAGTTAGCGGCAAAAAGACGGAAAAAGGATGGAACCGGGGCATACGCCCAGCCCCGATTCACTATAAAATCACCCTTTCCGCAAAACCTGAGTCAAGGTCTCCATGGCTATTCAAGTGATCCTCAACCTGGCGGTGGCTGCCGCCATCCTGGCCTTCCTCTACCGCCAGCAGGCGCGCCACGCCACCTTCACCGTGCGCGTGTTCAGCGCCCTCGGCCTGGGCATCGTGCTCGGCGCCGGCCTGCAAGCCGTGTACGGCGCGGCCAATCCCATCCTCGCCAGCACCGGACAGTATCTGGACATCGTCGGCACCGGCTATGTGAAGCTGCTGCAGATGATCGTGATGCCGCTGATTATGGTGTCCATCATCGGCGCCATCCTCAAGCTGAAGAACGCCAGCTCGCTGGGCAAGATCAGCGCACTCACCATCGGCACGCTGATGCTGACCACGGTGGTGGCGGCCGCCATCGGCATCCTGATGGCCAAGCTGTTCGGCCTCACCGCCGTCGGCCTGACCTCGAACGCGGCCGAAGTGGCGCGCGGCGCCTACCTGCAGGGCAAGCTGCCCGATGCGCAGGCGATTTCGCTGCCGACCATGCTCATCAGCTTCCTGCCCGCCAATCCCTTCCTGGACATGACGGGCGGGCGCAAGACCTCCACCATCGCGGTGGTGATCTTCTCCATCTTCATCGGCATCGCCGCCACCGGCATCGCGCAGAAGAAGCCGGACGAATTCGCGTCCTTCGAGCGCTTCATCGAGGTGGCGCACACCATCGTCATGCGCCTGGTGACCATCGTGCTGCGCCTGACGCCCTACGGCGTGTTCGCGCTGATGGCGCAGGTGGTGGCCACCTCCAGCTATGCCGACATCCTGAACCTGATCGGCTTCGTGGTGGCCTCCTATTGCGCGCTGCTCCTGATGTTCGGCGTGCACTTGGGCTTGGTCTCGGCCAGCGGCCTGAATCCGCTGCGCTTCGTGAAGAAGATCTTCCCGGTGCTGGTCTTCGCCTTCACCTCGCGCACCAGCGCCGGTTCGATTCCGATGAGCGTGCAGACCCAGACCCGGCGCCTGGGCACGCCGGAAGGCATCGCCAACTTCGCCGCCTCGTTCGGCGCGACCATCGGCCAGAACGGCTGCGCCGGCATCTACCCGGCCATGCTGGCGGTGATGATCGCGCCCACCGTGGGCATCGATCCCTTCACCATCGGCTTCCTGCTGCCGCTGCTGGCCATCATCATGGTCGGCTCGGTCGGCGTGGCCGGCGTGGGCGGCGGCGCGACCTTTGCCGCGCTGATTGTGCTGTCCTCGCTCGATCTGCCGGTGGCGCTGGCCGGCCTGCTGATCTCGATCGAACCGCTGATCGATATGGGCCGCACGGCGCTCAACGTCAGCGGCTCCATCACGGCCGGCACCATCACCAGCCGCGTGCTCGGCGAAACCGACCTGGCCGTCTTCAACCGCGACGACGATACCGGCAACGACAGCGAAACGCTGGCCGCCTGAGACTGCCCGGAAACGGACACCCATGGCCGCTGACGGGCATTGCCCGCAGCGGCTTTTTTCTTGCCCGCACCGCAGACCGCTTGCAACGGCGGGCTTTCCCTGATTTTCGCCATGCTGGCACGGAGTTTGCAATATAGAGCGTATTGCAACCGACTCCACGATCATGGACTTAGCTCTTTCCCCTTCCACCCTGCAGCGCCGCAAGCGCCTGCTCTTGCTTGGCGGCGGCGCCGCGCTGGCGCTGGCTTGTGCCGCCGTCTGGGCCATCAATCGCGCCGTCGCGCCCAGCGTGCCGGCGGCCGAGCTGCTCATCGCCGAGATCAAGCGCGGCAGCATCGCCGATACCATCAACGCTTCCGGCCTGGTGATTCCAGTGCATGAGGAACTGCTGCCCAGCCCCGTGCAGAGCCGGGTCGCCAAAGTCCATGCGCGCCCTGGCCAGCAAGTGAAAACGGGCGAGCTGCTGCTGGAACTGGACAGCCGCCTGGTCAAGCTAGAAGCCGAGCGCCTGAAGGAGCAGCTGGCGCAGCAGGAAAACCGCGTGCTGGCGCTGAGCCTGGAGCTGGAGCAGAAACGCAAGCAGCTCAACAGCGCCATCGAACTGCTGGAACTCGACCTGCAAAGCGCGCGCGCCAAGCTGCAGCGCTCGCAGATGCTGCGCAAGGCCGGCGGCATCTCGGCCGAGGACATGCTGACCGCCGAACTCAATGTGCAGCGCATCGAAATCCAGCTGCGCCAGCACCGCGAGCAGATCGAGGACAGCAAACGCAGCACGCGCAGCAGCATCGAGGGCGCCCAGCTGCAAAAGAACATCCTCGGCAAGCAGCTGGCGCAGCAGGAGCAGCTGCTGGCCCAGACCCAGGTGCGCGCGCCCTTCGATGGCATGCTGACCTGGCTGGCGCAGGAGGAAGGCGCGGCGGTCGGCGTCGGCCAGCTGGTGGCCAAGGTCTCCGAGCTGCATAACTACCGGGTCGAAGCCTCGCTGTCCGATTACCACGCGCGCAGCGTGGAAGCGGGCCAGAAGGTGCAGGTCGAGCAAGGCAGCCTGCTGCTCGCCGGCCAGGTGCACACCATCCTGCCGGAAATCCAGAACGGCACCGTCAAGCTGCTGGTGACGCTCGACCAGCCCCACCACGCGCTGCTGCGCAACAAGCTGCGGGTCGACGTCAACATCGTCGCCAGCCGACGCGACGGCGTGCTGGTGGCGCAGCGCGGGCCGGCCATCAATGGCAAGGGGCGCCAGGCCGTCTTCGTCATCCGCGACGGCGTGGCGCGCAAGACCGAACTCGATATCGGCGCCAGCGATGGCAAGGCGGTGGAAATCAGCGGCGGCGCGCGGGCGGGCGAGCGCCTCATCGTCTCCGACACCAGCCGCTACAAAGAATACGAAAGCTTCCGTGTCACTCACTAAATCAAGGAAAACGCAATGATACGACTGGAAAAAATCAGCAAGACCTACCAGACCGACAAGGTGCAAACCCTGGCCTTGAAGGATATCGACCTGCATGTGCAGCAATCCGAATTCGTCTGCATCATGGGACCTAGCGGCTGCGGCAAGAGCACCCTGCTCAACCTGATCGGCCTGCTCGACCGGCCCGGCGCCGGCAGCATCCGGATCGGCGGCAAGCCGGTGCAATCCTACCGCGACCGCGACGTGGCGCGCCTGCGCAACCAGACTTTCGGCTTTATCTTCCAGAGCTTCCACCTGATTAACGATCTGCGCGTGATCGACAATGTGGAACTGCCCCTGCTCTACCGCAACGGCACGGCGGCCGAGCGGCGCGCGCTGGCGCGCGAGGCGCTGGAACGCGTGGGCCTGGGCGCGCGCATGGACCATTATCCGAACCAGCTCTCGGGCGGCCAGCAGCAGCGCGTGGCGATCGCGCGCGCCATCGTCGGCCGGCCCCAGGTGCTGCTGGCCGACGAGCCGACCGGCAATCTGGACAGCAAGATGGGCGAGGAAGTGATGGACATCCTGCTCAAGCTCAACCGCGAAGGCACGACCGTCGTCATGGTCACGCACGACGAACAGGAAGCGCGCCGCGTCAACCGCATCGTGCGTGTGTTCGACGGCCAGCTGGTCGCATAAGGGGACGCCATGCTGAGAAATTATCTGCTGACGGCGTACAAGGTCTTTATGCGGCGCAAGCTGTTCACCGCCATCAATCTGCTGTGCATCGTGCTGACCCTGGTGGTGCTGCTGGTCGTCACGGCGCTGGCGCAGGAAGCGTTCTACCCGCGCGGCGTGGAAGGCAAGAGCGACCGTCTGCTGCAAGTGATCGAGCTGCGCGGCAGCGACGCCAAAGAAGAGCGCATCCGCACCTCGCCGCCCGGTTTCAAGCTGATCGAGAAATACCTGAAGCCCGTGCCCGGTGCGGAAGCGGTCGCGGCGGTCACGATGCCGGAACGCGTGTCGGTGTACCAGGGCACGCAGCGCAGCGAACTGATGCTGCGCCATGCCGACGCCGACTACTGGCGCATCATGAACTTCCGCCTGCTGGCCGGCCGCCTGTTTACGGCCGACGATGTGGCCCAGGGCCGCTTTGTCGCCGTCATCAACCAGTCCACCGCGCGCAAGCTGTTTGGCGAGGACGCGCCGCTGGGGCGCAAATTCGGCAGCGCGGGCCAGAGTTTCGCGGTGATCGGCGTGGTGGAAGACGCCATGCATCTGAACGCCCTGTCCGATATCTGGGTACCGGTCACGACCTACCCTTCCACCCAGTACCGCGAGCAAATGTGGGGCAATTTCTCGGCCCTGATCCTGGCGCGCAGCAGCGACGATCTGCCGCGCCTGCGCAAGGAGGTGAAACAGATTGCCAGCGAAGTGAGCTTCGACGATCCGCGCGAATGGGCCAAGGCGCAGATGTGGGCCGACAGCAAGCCCGATCTGTTCGCTCGCACGCTCTTGCAGCGCGAGGGCGACGATGGCGGCGGCAACCTGCTGCTGGCGGGCCTGGGCGGACTGATGCTGCTGTTCATGCTGCTGCCCGCCTTGAACCTGGTCAATCTGAATATGGGCCGGATGCAGGAGCGCAGCGCCGAAATCGGCGTGCGCAAGGCCTTCGGCGCCAACAGCGCCCAGCTGGCGGCCCAGCTGGTGCTGGAAAATATCCTGCTCTGCCTGGCCGGTGGCGTGCTGGCGCTGGGCGGCGCCGCCCTCGCGCTGCACTGGCTGGAACTGTCGGGACTGATTCCCTATCTGCGCGTCAGCATCAACCTGGCCGTCTTCGGCTGGGGCTTGCTGATTACCTTAATCTTCGGCGTGTTGTCCGGCGTGCTGCCGGCCTGGAAAATGTCGCGCCTCGACCCCGTCCACGCTTTGAAGGGAGCGATCTGATGCTGCGCCATCTGCTCAAACTGATCTGGAAACGCAAGAACCGTCATCTGATGCTGAGCGCCGAGATTCTGCTGGCCTTCCTCATCGTCTTCGCCATCGCCGCCTTTGCCGTGCGCAGCTATCAGCTCTACCATCTGCCGCTGGGGATCGACTACCGTCCGCTGTGGTCGGTGACGCTCAGGCCTGCCGACAATGCGCCGATCGATCCGGCCAGCGGCATTTACACGCAATTGCGCAGCAGCCTGCAAAGCCTGCCCGAAGTCGAGCAACTGGCTTTCCTCACCTTCTCGCCCTACCGCACGGCCACCATGAGCACCACCGTGGCCCTGCCCGATGGCAGCCGCGCGCAGAACTGCCATCTCCAGCTCATCAGCGACGACCTGGCCGCACTGGCCGGAGTGAAACTGGTGGAGGGCCGCGGCTTTTCGGCGGCCGACGACGGCGCCGCCATCACGCCGGTGCTGATCAACCGGCGCATGGCGCACAACTTGTTTCCCGGGCGTTCGGCCCTGGGCCAGCTGTATGTCGAAGTCAACCAGAACAAGGCCGAGGAAAAATCGTTCCGCGTGGTGGGCGTGGTCGAGGAATTCCGCAGCCATGGCGAATTCATGGCGCCGGTCAACTACGTGCTGAAGCGTTTCTCGCCCCTGAGCGAGAAGGACGGCCCGGAAACCGTGCTGCTCAAAGTGCGGCCCGGCACCGACCGCGCTTTCGAAGCGCGCCTGGAGCACCGCCTGAAACTGCTGCGCAAGGACTGGCACTATGAAATCAAACCGCTCAGCGAAATGCGCGAAGACCGGTTGCGCAGCTCGATGATTCCGCTCGCCATCCTGAGCGTGATCGCGGCCTTCCTGCTGGCGATGGTGGCTTTCGGCCTGTTCGGCGTGCTGTGGCAAAACACCAGCCAGCGCATTCCCGAAATCGGCCTGCGCCGCGCCCTGGGCGCCAGCGCGGCCGATATCTACCGCCAGATCATGGCCGAGCAATTGCTGCTCAGTTCGATCGCCATGCTGGCCGCCCTGGTTCTGCTGGTGCAGCTGCCGCTCACCGGCGCGCTGGGCGAAAGCCTGAACTGGCAAGTGTTCCTGGCGGCGGCGGGGCTATCGATGCTGCTTATCTATCTGCTATCCTTGCTGTGCTCGCTCTACCCGGGCTGGCGCGCCAGCCGCCTGCATCCGGCGGCGGCCCTGCATTACGAGTAAACGACCAAGGATACAAGAAGATCGATGGATTCTCCCCGCAAGCCCCGCATTCTGATTATCGATGACGACAGCGCCGTGCTGGTGTCGCTGCAACTGCTGCTGAAGCAGGCCGGTTTCGAGCCGCAAGGCTGCGACGATCCGGTCCAGGCGCTGGACCTGCTGGCGCGCGCGCCCTTCGACCTGGTGCTGCAGGATATGAACTTCTCGCTGCAGACCAGCGGCGCCGAAGGCTTGGACCTGCTGGCGCGCATCCGCCAGGACTGGCCCGGCCTGCCGGTGCTGCTGATGACGGCCTGGGGCTCGATCGCGCTGGCGGTCAAGGGCATGCAGGCCGGCGCCGCCAACTTCTTCACCAAGCCCTGGGACAATACCCAGCTGGCCGAGCTGGTGCGTTCGACGCTGGCGCTGGCCGCGCCGGCGGCGCAAGCCTGCCCGACGCGCCAGGAGCTCGACGCCAAATACGATTTCCGCGCCATCGTCGGCGAGCATCCCAGGCTGCTGCGCGTGCTGGCCACCATCGCCCAGGTGGCGGCCACGCGCGCGCCGGTGCTGATCCTGGGCGAGAGCGGCTGCGGCAAGGAACTGGTGGCCGACGCGCTCCACCGCAACAGCCCGCGCGCCGCGCTGGCGCCGGTCAAGATCAATATGGGCGCCATCACCTCCACTCTGTTCGAGAGCGAGATGTTCGGCCACGTGAAGGGCGCGTTCACCGATGCGCGCAGCGAACGCAAAGGCCATATCGCCGCCGCCCACGGCAGCACCCTCTTCCTCGACGAGATCGGCGAATTGAACCGCGCCGACCAGGTCAAGCTGCTGCGCGTGCTGCAGGACCAGCACTATCTGCCGGTCGGCGCCAGCCGCAGCGAGCAGGCCGACGTGCGCGTGGTGTCGGCCACCAACCGCGAGCTGGCCGAACTGGTCGCAGCCGGCGAGTTCCGCGAAGACCTGTATTACCGCCTGAACCTGATCAGCATCCGCCTGCCGCCGCTGCGCGAACGGCGCAGCGATATTCCGCTGCTGGTGCGCCATATCACGGCCGAGCTGGCGGCCAGCTACGGCTTGCCCGACGCGCAGCTGGCGCCCGCCGCGCTGGACTGGCTGGCGGCCCAGCCCTGGCCCGGCAATATCCGCCAGTTGCGCCAGACGCTGGAGCGCACCATGCTGCTGGCGGGCCGGCCGCAACTGAGCCTGGCCGACTTCATCGCTGCCAGCCAGCACGACGAGGCGGCCGGCGCGCGCGGCCTCGGCACCGACGGTATGACCTTGGAACAGGTCGAGCGGCAAATGATCGCCAAGGCGCTCGATGAACATCAGGGCAATATCTCGCGCGTGGCCAAGGCGCTCGGCCTGAGCCGCACCGCCCTCTACCGCCGCCTGGAACGCCATGGGCTGGGCGCGGCGGCCCAGGAAGACGCATGAGCGGGCGCGGCCAGCGCATGCGGCATGGGCCGGGCAGGATGGCATGGGAGGCGGCATGAACCTGCGCGGCAATCTGGCCGGCCTGAGCCGGCGCTTCACCCTGTATCTGATCGTCCTGCATGCGCTGCTGTTCGGCCTGGCGCTGTTTCTGCTGCGCGAACGGCCGCTGCTCTTTCTCGGCGCGGAGGCGCTGATCCTGGCCAGCCTGGTGCTCGGCATGGGCCTGAGCCGGCGCGCGCTGGAACCGCTGGGCTATACGGCGCGCTTCCGCGACCTGCTGCAGGAGCAGAATTACGCGGCGCGCCTGTTGCCCGGTGGCGGCAGCGAACTCAATGAGCTGGCGGAGCTGTTCAACAGCCTGCTCGGCGCCCTGCATCAGGAACGGCTCAAGCTGGGCGAGCAGCAAGGCTTTCTCGACCGCCTGCTGGAGGCGACGCCAAGCGCCGTCATCGTGCTCGATTTCGACGGCAAGATCAGCCTGATGAATGCCTGCGCCCAGAGCCTGCTGGCACTCGACGACGCGCCCGGCAAGCCGCTGCGCGCCTGGCTGGCGGGCACGGCGCGCTGCCTGGGCGAAGCGGGCAGCGCGGCGCAGGCCCGCAGCCTGGCCCTGCTGGCCGCACTCGATGCGCTGCCGGCCGGCGAGAGCCGCCTGTTCAGCGATCCGGATGGGCGGCGCTACCGCGGCCAGCGCGGCCAGTTTTTCGACCGCGGCTTCGCCCGCCATTTCCTGCTGGTCGACGAGCTGACCGAGGAGCTGGAAAACTCGGAGCGCGCCACCTACGAAAAGCTGGTGCGCGTACTGGGCCATGAGGTCAACAATACCGTCGCCGCCACCGGTTCGGTGCTCGATTCCCTGCTCTACTACCGCAGCCAGCTGGCCGAGCGCGACGGCGAAGACTTCGGCACGGCCATCAGCGCCGTGAAACGGCGCAATGCGCGCCTGGGCGAATTCATCGAGCGCTTCACCCGCATCGTCAAGATGCCGGCGCCGGAGCTGCGCCCCGCTTCGCTGCAGGCGATCGCCGAGGACATCCTGTGGCTCTATCGCGAACCCTGCCGCAGCCGCGGCATCGCCCTCGGCTGGGAGGTGTGCGAGGAGATCGCCGCGCTGCCGCTCGACAGCCAATTGTTGGAGCAGGCGCTGCTGAACATCGTCAAGAATGCGATGGAGGCGGTGGAAGCGACCATGCGCGACACCGGACAGGCCAGCGGCTATGTGCGCCTGGCGCTGCGGCGCGAAGGCGGCGGCGCCCGCCTCAGCATCGCGGATTCGGGCGGCCGCCTGGGTCTGGTGCCGCCGGGCCAGCTGTTCGCGCCCTTCTTCAGCACCAAGAAGGACGGCCAGGGCATCGGCCTGCTCTTCGTGCGCGAAGTGCTGACCCGGCACGGCTTCCCCTACCGCCTGGCGGCCGACGCCAGCGGCGCCACCCGCTTCGATATCTGGCTGCCGGCCGCCGCCTGACCTGCCGGAGGGCATGCCCGCCACGCCGCCGGCGGACGAGAAGAAAGCACCGCCGCGCGACGAATCCGTCGCATGCCGCCCTGGCGGCGGCGCAATGCGGACACGGCCGGTAGCCGGATGAAAAAAACCGGCGCCTCCTTGCGGAAGACGCCGGCTGCTGCGCAGCGCTTCGGCCAAGCCGAAGCGCGTTGCCTGCTGCTTAGAACTGGTGGTTGTACGCCACGCCCAGCAGTTGCAGGTGGGTCTGGTAGGTACCTTTGGTCAGTTCGCCGTTGCCGGTGCAGTTGTGCATCAGCGGGCTGCAATTGTTGCGGTAGTTGGTGTTGCCATCCTTGAAGGCCAGGTAGCTGTATGCCAGGTCGATCGACGATTTTGGCGTCAGCTTGTAGTTCAGGCCCAGGGACAGCTGGTTGCGGTCGCTGTCCGGCAGGGCGGCGTGGCGCAGCTCGTCGCTGCGCACCGGTGCCTGGTCGTGGGCGATACCACCGCGCAGGGTCAGCTTGTCGTTGAACTTGTAGTTCGCGCCCAGCGACACGCGCCAGGTGTTTTTCCAGTTTTGGCGGATCACTTCATCGCCTTCGCCGGTGTCGACGAACTGAATGTTCAAGTCTTTCAGGCGCGAGTGGCGGGTCCAGGTCACGTCGGCCATGCCGGCCCACTTGTCGTTGAACTGGTGGAAGGCGTTCACGGACAGGGTTTCCGGCGTGCGCAGCTCAACCAGGGCTGGCGAGTTTTTCTTGCGCGATGCCGCTTGCAGCACCTTGTTGACGACCGGATCGGCCGTCACGCTGGAGAAGTCCCAGGTCGCGCCGCCTTTGAGCTTGTGCGAAATAGAGGAACGGTAAGCGATACCGAAGCGGGTATCCTTGTCCAGGCTGAACAGATAGCCCACGTTGAAGCCGAAGCCCCAATCCTTGCCGTTCATGGTGGCGTGGCCGTCTTGCGCGGTGCGCAGCGCGGCTGGATTGCCGCCCAGGGCGGCGATCTGCTGGGCCATCGCGCCGCTGGCGCCGCTGGCGACCAGGGCTTGCACGGAACCAGGCACGTCCACGCCCTGGCCCAGCTTGGCTTTCATGAATTCGGCGCTGATGCCGAAGCCGAAGGCGTGCTGCTCATTGAGCTTGAAGGAAGCCGAAGGATTCAGGGTGATCGATTCGAGCTTGATATTGGTCAGCGCGTAGCGGCCGGACCAGTTGTTGTCGTAATCGATCTTGGTGCCGTAAGGCACGAACATGCCCATGCCGACGGTCCATTGCTGGTTCAGCTGGTGGCTCAGGTAGAACGATGGCGCGGCCACGGCGTTCGGCGCGTAGTCGCCCTGGGTCTGCTGGCCGCCGGTCGAGGTGCCGGTGAAGCGCTTGGAGCCGCTGTCGGCGAAGGTCGAGTGCGGCACGACGACGGTCAGGCCGCCAGTCGCCTGGGTGCCCTGCAGACGGCTCAGGCCCGCGGCATTGGAGAAGATGGTGGAAGCATCGGCCGCTTCCGCGCCATTGGCATCGGCCGTGCCTTGGGCGCCGACGCTCTGGGAACCGAAACGGTAGCCGGACGCGGCCGCATTCATGGAGGCAGCCGCCAGGGCAGCCGCGATGATCAGGGACAGAGTGTTCTTATTCATATATGTATTAAGTCTCACTATTTTCACGGGTATGTCGGATCGCCGACGGCAGGAGAGCCGCCGCGAACCGCGAGCATACACCATAAAATAAGAACGTACGTGCAAAAAAGATAGGCAGCCAAAAAACAAAAGGGGCCGTAGCCCCTTTTGTTGCAAACTTGCTACCCAGTAACTTTCTATGCGCTAGCCTTGCTTGGCGCGCGGCGTCCGCCGATCAGCTGGAACAGCGCGCGCAAGCTGCGGAACAGCAGACGCACGAAGACCAGGGTCAGCAGCGCTTCCACCAGGGTCAGCAGGAAGGCCACAATCGCCGGCCAGCGCGCCAGGCGGCGCTCGAACTTGGCCGCCATGCGGTCGCGCGCGATCTCGATGCTGTCATAGAAGGTCGGCACCACCAGCAGGGTCAGGATGGTCGAGGTGATCGTGCCGCCGATGATGGCGATCGCCAGCGGACGGTAGAACTCGCCGCCCTCGCCCAGGCCGATGGCCACCGGCAGCATGCCGGCGATCAGGGCGAAGGTCGTCATCAGGATCGGCCGCAGGCGCATGCGGCCCGCATACATCAGCGCATCCTCGCGGTTGAAGCCCTCCTCCTCGCGCTTGCGCGCCGCATCGAGCAGCAGAATCGCATTCTTGGCCACCAGGCCCATCAGCATGATGATGCCGATAAAGCTCATCAGGTTAAGCGTGCCGCCCGTCAAGATCAGGGCCAGCACCACGCCGATCAGGGACAGCGGCAGCGACAGCATCACCGCGCCCGGCGCCGTGAACGAGCCGAACTGCATCACCAGGATCAGGTACATCAGGCCGATGCCCGAGATCAGAGCGATGAACATCTGGGTGAACACTTCCTGCTGGTCCTTGCCGGCGCCGCCCAGGTCCAGGCCATAGCCGGGCGGGAAGTCCATGGCTTTCGCCAGTTTCATGGCCTCGGCCGTCACTTCGCCCGAGGAGCGGCCTTCGACGTTGGCCGAGACCGAAATCGACCGCTTGCCATTCTTATGGCGGATGGTGGCGGGACCCTTGCCCATGGTCACGGTGGCGATCTGGTCCAGCGGCACCATCTGGTTGGTGCCGGTCACACCGATCGGCAGGCGCTCGATATTCTCGGCGCTGGTGCGGTCGTCCGGATGCAGGCGCACCGCCACATCGCGCGTTTCGCCGGTCGGGTCGACCCAGTCGCCCACCTCGATGCCGGCAAAGGCCACGCGCAGCGATTGCGCCGCGTCGCCGGCGGAAATACCCATGGAATTGGCCAGACCGCGGTTCAGCTCGATCTGCATCTCGTCTTTCGGGTCGAGTTCGGACAGGCCGACATCGACCGCGCCCGGCACCTGGCGCAGCTTGGCCATGAAATCGTTGGTGATCTGGATCAGCTTGCGCGAATCGGGACCGGTGAATTCGATCTGCACCGGTTTGCGCGCATTATTGGACAAGTCGTCCAGCACCACGAATTCGCCGCCGACCAGCTGGGCCATCTTCTGGCGCAGCTCGATCGCCACCTCGGTGGCCGAGCGCTTGCGCTCATGCTTCTTGCCGATGTCGACATAGATGCGACCGCCGCTCAGATTGACATAAGTGCTGGTGGCCTTGGTTTCCGGCAAGGTATGGGCCATCTGGGCCGCCTTGTCCAGCTTCAGGCGGCTGTATTCCAGGCTGCTCGAGGATGGCGTGCGCACCTCGATGGCCAGGGTGCCGAAGTCGGATTTCGGCAGGAAGCTCGAGCCGCCCACGGTGGCCTGCAGGGCCAGCGCGGCGATGAAGCTGGCCAGCGCGATGGCGCCCATCCATTTACGGTGGTGCAGCGCCCAGGCGATCACATGGCCGTAGCGGTCGGCCTGGCGGTCGAACCAGTGGTTGAACTTGTCCAGCACCTTGCCGATGCCTTTCTTCGGCGCCGTATGGTGGTCCGGCGGGTCGCCCCAGAAAGCCGACAGCATCGGGTCGAGCGTGAAGGAAATGAACAGCGACACGGCCACCGAGCAGGTCACGGTCAGCGCGAAGGGACGGAACCATTCGCCGGAGATGCCGGGCATGAAGGCCACCGGAATGAACACGGCCATGATGGAGAAGGTGGTGGCTGCCACGGCCAGGCCGATCTCGGCCGTGCCTTCCAGCGCCGCCTTGCGGCGGTCCGAGCCCAGCTGCATATGGCGCACGATGTTTTCGCGCACCACGATGGCATCGTCGATCAGCACGCCGATCGCCAGCGACAGGCCGAGCAGGGTCATGAAGTTCAGCGTGAAGCCGCACAGCCAGACCGCGATAAAGGCCGCGATCACGGACGTGGGCAGGGACAGCGCCGTGATCAGGGTCGAACGCCAGGAATTGAGGAAGGCGTAGACCACGAAAATGGTCAGCACGGCGCCGAACACCAGGGCTTCGATCACGTTGTTCAGGCTGCTTTGCGCATCCTTGCCGCCATCCTGGGTCACTTCCATGGAGGTACCTTCCGGCAACTCCTTATTGATTTCCTCGACCAGCTTGCGCGTGGCCTTGGCCACGCTGACGGTGGAGGCGTCGCGCGAACGGATGACGGAAATGCCCACATTCGATTTGCCGCTGCGCAGGCTCAGATTATTGATTTCGGCAAAACCGTCCTCGATGGTCGCCAACTGGCCCAGGCGGATCACCTCATCGCCGCGGCGCTTGACCACCACGTCCTGGAATTCTTCGGGACGCTCGATGCGGCCCACCAGGCGGATGCTTTTCTCTTCCAGGCTGCCGCGCACCTTGCCCACCGGCGCATTGGTGTTTTGCAGGCGCAGGGCATTGGTCACTTCGGCCACCGAGACATTGAACTCGCGCAGCTTTTCGGCGCGCAGCAGCACCGACAGCTCGCGCCGCAGCGAGCCGTTGACATTGACCACGGCCACGCCGTCGAGGGCGCGGAAGCGGTCGGCCAGCTGGTCTTCGGCCAGGCGCGAAATCGCCGCATGCGACTGGGTGCGCGAGGAAATCGACAGCTGCATCACGGGCTGGGCCGAGGGGTCGAAGCGCTGCAGGATCGGCTCGCGCATTTCGAGCGGCAGCTTATAGCGCACCGAGGCGATCGAATTGCGGATCTCGTCGGACGCTTCGATCAGGTTCTTGGTGAAGTTGAACTGCATCTCGATGCGCGCACTGCCTTCGTTGGCCTGGCTGTTCACCTCGGTCACGCCGGTAATGCTTTGCAACGATTTTTCCAGACGGTTCACGATCTCGCGCTCGACCGTCTCGGGCGAGGCGCCCGGATACGGAATGCTGACGATGATCACCGGCACTTCCACGTCGGGATTCTGGTTGACGCGCAGCTTGCCCAGCGCGAGCAAGCCCATGCACATCATCGCCAGGATCAGCACGATCATGGCGACGGGCCGCTTGATACTGAAATTGGACAGGAACATGGTTTAGTTTCCTTTGCTGACGGCGGCCGGGGTCACGGCGGCGGAAGCGACGGCCTTGGGCGCGGCCAGCTCGATCTTCTGCCCTTCCTTGAAGCTCGAGGCTGGCGCGCGCAGCACCATATCGCCGGCCGCCAGGCCGCTTTGCACCTGCCACAGGCCGCTGCGCGCATCGCGCGTGCCGATTGCCAGGCTGACCTTGCTCAAGGTCTTGTCCTTGACGCGCCAGGCGTAGGAGCTGTCGCCCTGGCGCACCAGGGCCGTTTCCGGCACCATCAGGGCCGCCGTGGTTTCCGCCTCGATGCGGCCTTCGGCATACAGGCCGGCCACGCGCGGCAGATTGCTGCCGGCGAACTCGATCAGCACCTCGACCTGGCGCGTGACCGGGTTGGCGGCCGGATCGACGCGCTTGACCTTGCCGTTGAACTGCTGGCCCGGATAGCCATTGATGCGGAACAGCGCCGGCTGGCCCACCTTGACCACGCCGATCTTGTCGGCCGAGACCAGGCCTTCGAAGCGCATCGAGGCTGGATCGACCACTTTCACCAATTCCTTGCCGATCTGGGCCGTGTCGCCATTCGACACCTTGCGCTCGCTGACGATGCCGTCGAACGGCGCGCGCACCAGGGTGCGCGACAGCTGCTGGTTGGCCGAGACCGACTTGGCCTTGGCCGCCGCCAGGTCGCTCAGGGCGTTATTGCGGCGCACTTCGGCGTCTTCCAGGGCCTGGGCCGAGGCCATGCCGGAAGCGCGCAGGGTTTTCTGGCGGCTCAGCATGCGCTCGGCCTGCTCCATGGCCTGGGTCTGGGCGCGCACCGCCTCATGCGCCGAATTCAGGCTGTCGCGCAGCGAGGTGTCGTCCAGGCGCACCAGCAGGTCGCCCTTCTTCACCGCCTCGCCATTTTCTTTGAGTACCTGCACCACCACGGCGCCCACTTCGGCGCGCAGGTCGGCCTTGCGCTCGGGCTGGATGGAGCCGGTGATCACGGGGCCGGACGCCAGCGCGTTCGACTCCACCGTCACCAAGTCTTCCGAGGAGATCAGCAGCGGTCCCGCAGCCGCCTTCTTGTCGCCCCCTTTCTCGGCATTGGCCTGGGCCGACGCGCTGGCGCCGGCTTTTTCCGGCGCCTTGTCCGACTTGCCGCAAGCGGCAAGAGCTGTGGCGACGGCGAAAGCTATTAAGGAAGTACGCAACATAGAAGATCTCCGAGAAGTTGGACGATTACGTTTTATTAATATTTTGACCCAAACTACGAGGCGCAAAGTATCACCGACCCCTCTGGGACCGTCAATCAAGATGCGTATGGAGTGACAGTTTTTGTGGCTGGACTGCGAAAAACGTGGATAAACGGTAAACAGTCCGGAGGGAGGAAATTTAGTACAGAAATGTACTTTTGCCGTGAACCAAGATCCGGGGCGGCGCCCCGGTCCGGTGCGGAAGGTTGGCGCGCTCAGCCGCGGGCAAACAGGGCGTGGATCAGATGGCCCATGGCGATGCCGGTGGCCAGGCCGCCCAGGATTTCGACCACGGTATGGCCCATGCGCTCGCGCAGCCCTTTGTGGCTGGTGTCATCCTTGGCCAGGCGGTTGATGGCGGCGGCCTGGCGGCCGACGTGCTGGCGCAGGCTGTTGGCGTCGATGATGACGATGAAGCACAGGGTCACGGCCACGCCGAAGGCGGGATGGCCGATGCCCTCGCGCAGCGCAATCAGGGTGGCCATGCTGGAGACGACGGCGCTATGGTTGCTGGGGAAGCCGCCGTTACCCACCAGATTGAAGGCCCAGCGGCGCGCGCGAATACTATTGATCAGGAATTTGATGGGACCGACCACGGTCCAGGTCATGACAGGGGTCAGAAGATAGGCGAGATCCATTGCAAGAAATCCTTTTAGGCAATCCGACATTATGGCAGAACGCACTGACCGGGCGGAAGCGGCTGTTATAAAATCCGCACACTATAAAAAACCATACGGGGTAGCAGGACAATGAAACATTTCCGCATTTCGATTCTTTTCACCGTCGTGCTGATGGCGCTGGCGGGCTGGTGGGGCTACAGCCATGGCGGCCTGGGCGGCATGGTCACAGCGCTGTGGATCACGGGCGTGCTGGGCGTGATGGAAGTCTCGCTCTCGTTTGACAATGCGGTGGTCAACGCCTCCGTGCTGCGCGACTGGAACGCGTTCTGGCAAAAGCTGTTCCTGACGGTCGGCATCCTGGTCGCCGTGTTCGGCATGCGCCTGCTGTTCCCGCTCGCCATCGTCGCCGTCGCTACCGGCCTGGGCCTGGTCGAAGTGTGGAATATGGCCACCACCACGCCGCAGGAATACTCGCGCCACCTGATGGGCGTGCACGCCGAAGTGTCGGCCTTCGGCGGCGCCTTCCTGCTGCTGGTCTTCCTCAACTTCCTGTTCGACGCGGAGAAAGACACCCACTGGATCGTCTGGTTCGAGGAAAAAGCCGGCGCGCACGGCACGGAAAGCCTGGCCGTGCTGCTGGCCCTGCTGGCCGTGTTCGGCTGCACCGAGCTGGTGCCCGAAGCCAAGCGCTACAGCGTGCTGTATGCCGGCGTGGTCGGCATTGCGATTTATGTCGGGGTCGGCTGGCTCAGCGGCCTGCTGGAAGAAGAAGGCGGCACCGACATCGGCAAGGCCGTGCAGCGCGGCAGCCTCGGCGGCTTCCTGTATCTGGAAGTGCTGGACGCCTCCTTCAGCTTCGACGGCGTGATCGGCGCCTTCGCCATCACCAGCGACGTGGTGGTGATCATGCTCGGCCTGGCCATTGGCGCCATGTATGTGCGCTCGCTAACCGTCTATCTGGTGCACAAGGGCACGCTCGACGAATTCGTCTACCTGGAGCACGGCGCCCACTATGCGATCGGCATCCTGGCCCTGATCATGCTCGCCAGCGTCAAATTCCACATCCCCGAATGGTTCACCGGCCTGTCCGGCGTGGCCTTCATTGCCGTCTCGCTCTGGTCTTCGGTGAAATACCGGCGGCTGGCGGCGGCCCAGGGCTGAGAAGCAATGATAAGATCCCAATATTGCCACTACTTGCAGAAACTATGACCCGTCCCTCCCGCCTCATCCTGGTCCTGCTGGGCCTGATTGTTGTTGCCGCCCTCGTGTTCTGGGCCTATGCGCTGATCACGCTGAACTACTCCTATTCCGAAGGCGAAAGAGCGGGCTATCTGCAAAAATTCTCCAAACGGGGCTGGATCTGCAAGACCTGGGAAGGCGAAATCCTGCTCACTTCGATGCCCGGCGCCATTCCCGAAAAATTCGAATTCAGCGTGCGCGACGACGACGTCGCGCGCCAGCTGATGGCCGCCACCGGCAAGCGCGTCCTGCTCTCGTATGAGCAGCACAAAGGCGTCCCCACCTCCTGCTTCGGCGAAACCGAATACTTCGTCGAACGCCTCCAAGTGCAATAAAAAAACCGCGGCATCGGCCGCGGTTTGATCCCCCTCAACAAATGCCCACCCTGGTGCCAGGCACCGGAGGTGGACATTCTTTGATCTAAATCAGCAAATGTCTAACCCTGGTGCCTGGCACCAGGGTTAGACATTGTTTGATATTGCGCAAAGGGCTTAGCGGCCGCGCCAGACGGAGCCGGCGGTTTCTTTGAGGCGGCCGATGACGTCGCGCGCCAGGGTTTCGCTTTGCTCGCGCTCGGCTTGGGCGCGAGCGGCGGCTTCGCTGGCGTCGACCACGCTGGCTTCGGTGACTTTCAGCACGCCTTCTTCGGCTTCCACTTTCGCTTGCAGGGCTTGCAGGGCGCTGTGGGCGGCTTGCTGACGGCGGGTTTCCAGTTCCAGCAGCTGGCGCTTGGCGGCCGTCATGGCCTTGGTGGTGTCGGCCAGCTTGCGCTGCATGGCGGCATGGGCTTGGGCGGTTTCCAGCAGGGCTTGCTGTTCGGCGGCTTTTTCCTGGGAGGCCTGGCTGGCGGCGTGTTCGGCTTGCTCGCGCTCGCGGGCGGCCTCGGCGGCGGCCTGTTCGGCCTGGGCGCGCGCTGCGGCGGCGATGGCGGCGCCGCGTTCGGCTTCGAGGCGGCCTTCGATGGCTTGGCCCGCCAGCACTTCGGCGGCGTTGGCAGTGTGCTGCTGCGCCAGTTTCTGCTCGATCACGGCCAGCGATTGGCGCTCGGTGGCGATGAATTCCTGTTCGGCTTGCAGCAGCGCGGCGGCGGCGGCGGCTTTTTCCTGCTCGGCGCGGCAGCGCTCCTTGTGCACTTCGCTCAGCTCGACCGCCAGACGGGCTTGGGCGGCGACGGCCTGGGCCGCCGCTTCCTTCTGCGCGGCTTCGACGTCGGTCTGTTCGGCCATCAGGCGCAGCGAGGCCGCTTCTGCTTCGGCCGCCAGTTGCAGACGCTGCTCGGCGGCGCGCTGCTGGCGCAGGGCTTCAGCCTGCTCGGCTTCGGCGGCGGCGCGCGCGGCGGCGGCAGCCGTGCCGCGCTCTTCCTCGGTCAAACGCGCTTTCAGCGCGGCGATGGCTTGCTGTTCGGCGGCGGCGCGTTCCTGCTCGGCCTGCACCAGGGCGGCGGCTTGGCCGGCGCGTTCGCGCGCCAGGGCATCGGCGTGCTGAGCGGTGTCGACTTGTTCGTTGAGTGCGGCCAGTTCGGCAGCCTCGGCGGCATTGCGCGAGGCTGCCAGCTCGGCGGCGGCGCGCGCCAGCGCGGCGCGTTCATTGGCCTGCTGGGTGGCGCGTTGCTGCTCTTCGCTGTCGCTGCGCGCCGCTTCGGCGGCGGCCTGCTCGGCCAGTTGGCGCAGCTTGGCCTGCTCCAGGGCTTCGGCTTCGGCTTCGACCTTGGCGTGGACTTCGAATTCGGCCTGCTGCTCCGCTTCGACGCGGGCCAGGGAGACCGCCGTCAGCTGGCGGTCGGCTTCGATGCGCGCCTCGGTGGCGGCGATGATGCGGGCGTCGGCGTCGCGCCGGGCGGCGGCGCTGGTGGCGGCCATGGCTTCCATGCGCTCGCGGTGCTGGGCGGCGTCGCGGATTTCCTTTTCAGTTTGCAGGCGCAGATGCAGGGACATGGCGGCGCTGCGGTCGGATTCGGCCTTGGCCAGGGCGATCGCTTCGCGCTCCTGCTCCAGGTGGGCCAGGGCGCGCGCCTCTTCGGCGGCGCGCACTTCGGCGGCGGCGCGTTTGAAGGTCGATTCCTGTGCGATCTGGTCGGCGCGTTCGCGCTGGCGCGTCACTTCCAGCGCCTCGGCTTCGGCCTCGGCCAGCTGCTGCGCGGTCTGGCGCGCGGCGTGGGCCTGGCGTTCGCGTTCGCGCGCCAGCGTGGCCATGCGCGCGTCGGCGCTGGCGATGCCCACCACTTCATCCTTGGCGGCCTGGACGGCGGCCATGCGTTCGGCGGCCTGCATGCGGGCCTGCTCGGTCTGCACCATCAATTCTTCGGTGGCGCGCGTCGCTTGCTCTGCCAACTCGGCTTCGGCCGCGACCTGGTCGGCGGCGGCGCGGCGGCTGCCCTCCTCGGCCTTGGCGCGCTGCTCGGCGGCCAGGCGCACCTGGGTGTCGGCTTCGACACGGGCGCGCAATTCGGCGGTTTCCTGTTTCACCGCTTCCAGGCGGGCGACGCTGGCCTGGGCGGCGGCGCGCAGGCTTTCCAGTCGCTCGCGGTTGGCGCTGATCGCCTCTTCGGCAGCCTGGGCGTTCTGCAAGGCGACGGCGGCGGCGGCGGCGTCGATGGCGGCGCGGTCCTCGGCCAAGGCGCGGGCGCGGCTCTCAGCGTGGGCGCGGCTCTCGGCGGCGCAGGCGGCTTTCGCTTCCGCTTCGACGCGGGCGATGGCTTGCTGGATGGCCTTCATTTCCGCTTCGGCGCGTGCCGGGCGGGCCTCGTCGTTGGCGGCACTGGAACTTGCCACATCATGCGGCTCGTCCACGTGGGGAGCGGCGTCGAAAGCTGGGGCCAGTTGTACTTGCATGGGGTTCTCGCTTGATATGGGTATTCGGTTTTGCCATTATCAGAGAGAGAAGAGCCTTCTCAGACGCCAAGGAAAGGGGGATTTCCCCACCTATTCGGCTTTTCGCCCAAGCACACCGGCCGCAGAGGCGGCGCCGCCATCAACGCGACCGGTTCACGCAGTTCGCGGGTCAGTCCCACCAGTAGCGCGGGAGGGGGAACCGGGGGGATGACGACGGGGGATGGCGGGATCGCCGGCGAGGATATCGCCCAACCGGCACACCATCTCGCCGCGCCCTTGGGATTAATTTGCGGACTTGTGGTCGCCCAATATCTGGACTATTGTCGCTTGAAATTTCCCCGCCTCATCTTGGTGGATCTGATGTCCGGAATTTTCAAATAAGAACAGACCCTTCTTTGGCGCCTGCAATGCCGCAAAATAATCTTGCGTGATTCTTGTGGATGTTTGAATATCGTTTTTGCCAACAAAGAAATAGATTGGACAGTCAACCTTCTTCAAAGTCCTTGGCAAATCGGTATTCATCACCTCATTCCATACAGGCGACCAAGTTTTTGACCATTGAAGAAAACCATTCCTAAAACCATCGCTTGTTACATTCTTCTTCCCGTCTTTATAAAAAAGCCATTTCCTCAGATAAAACAGGTCTTCGTCGGTTTTAAAAGGAATGTTCACACTGGCCAATTCCTTGCTGGCGAGGGCATTGTCTTGAAAATGGGCCTTCAGGATTTCAAGCGACTCCTTTTCGCTTGCCAATTGGCTAACGACGGGATTGGACGCGAAATACGCATGCAGCAATTCCGGATGGTTTTTAACCATATGAAACCCCAGGACGTTCCCCCAGGAACTTCCCAGCAAATAGATTTTCTGTTGGTTTAATCTTTTCCTTACAAACTCCACAACCTGAAGCGTATCCTCTTGCATCTGCCCAACCGATGGTTGGACTGGCGAAGGATTCAATTTCAACGTTTTCCCGGCATCCCTTTGATCCCATTGAACAATCGTGAATTTCTCCTTCAAAACGCCCGTAAAGGAGTCCGCATTGCCCATCATGGAACTTCCCGGGCCGCCAGACAAAAACAGCAGAACCGGCTTGCTTGCATCATTTGTTTTGATTTGCACGAATTGCTTTATCCCGCCGATTTCGGGCGTCAGCAGCTCATCGATTTCAATAGAAAGATGTTTCGGTTCCGGCTCTTTGATATTTTGAGCTTGGCATCCGAAAAATGGAGTCAATACCGCAAATAGCGCTACGAATAAGTGTTTTTTCATCATAGGATTGAGAGTTGTAAAGACCCAGACCAGAACCGCGCTGTCCAGCTGTCGTTCAGAATAACATCTTGCTCATATGGAAAATACACACTTTATCACCACCTGCGGCAGCGCGCCCCATGGCAACATTGCCGGACGCAATTCACGCCCACGCCGGACGAAGCGGTGATTCCTGCATTTTGGCAATTTGCTCCCGAAGCTCAAGAATGCGGTCTTGCCAGTAGCGCACCGTACCGAACCAGGGAAAGGCGACAGGGAAAGCGGGGTCCGGCCAACGGCGGGCAATCCAGGCGCTATAGTGAAGCAAGCGCAAGGTCCGCAATGCCTCGATCAGATGCAGCTCCCGGTCATCGAATTCGCGGAAGATCTCGTAACCACGCAGAAGTGCAGCGAGCTGCTTGCGCGCATCGGCTTCATCGCCCGATAACAGCATCCACAGGTCTTGTATGGCAGGTCCCGAACGGCTATCGTCAAAGTCGACAAAATGGGGGCCGTCGTCAGTCCACAAAACGTTCCCGGCATGGCAGTCGCCATGCAGCCGCAATATCTGAACATCGCCCGCGCGTTGATACGCGCTACCGACCGCGTCCAGCGCCTGGTCTGCGACGCTGATCCAGGCGCTCCGCAATTCCTCCGGGAGCCAGCTGCCGTCAACCAGAAATTGGCGCGACGCAAAACCAAAACTTTGGATGTCGAGAGCGGGGCGCGCCTGGTAGACGCCAGTCGCGCCGACGGCGTGAATGCGTCCGAGGAAGCGCCCCATCCACTCAAGCGTGCCCTCCCGGTCCAATTCCGGCGCCCTGCCACCGCGCTTCATGAATACGGCAAACCGGTGCCCTTCAAAATGGTGCAGGGTACGCTCGCTGAAACTTAAAGGCGGAACAACCGGAATTTCATCCCCGGCCAAATCCAGCGTAAACAAGTGCTCTTCAAGGATGGCGGCATCGCTCCAGCGCCCGGGCCGGTAAAACTTGACCACGTATTGCTTGCTGTCCTCGCTCCACACCTGATAGACGCGATTCTCGAAACTGTTCAACTGATGGAGGCGGCCATCGCAAGCGATCCCCAGGCTTTCTATCGCGCTGAACATGCACTCGGGAGTCAGATCGGCATACGGTGTTTCGATATTTTCTTGTTTGATATTCACGGGAGAGCCACTTGATAACGTTGGCCGCGCCCCCCGGCGAAAGGCTGGCAGGTCGGGAGGAATTCCTCATGCCCTCATGGTAAAGGTGGGAAAGGCAGCGGCGACAGCGTATACTAGCGCCTTCCATCAAAATACAGAGCAAAAACCATGCAACTCGACCAGCCCCTGAGCGAAAAAGAATTCGACGAGCTCGACCAGTTCCTGCTGAGCGACCGCAGCCCCGAAGACTCCATGACCATGGACCATCTGCACGGCTACCTGACGGCCATCGCCATCGGTCCCGAAACCATCATGCCGGCCGAATGGCTGCCGCGCGTGTGGGGCGAAGACGGCAAGCAAGCGCCCAAATTCAAGAACGGCAAGGAAGAGGAACGCATCGTCAACCTGATCATGCGCTTCATGAACGAAGTGCTGGTGACGTTTGAAGTCGCGCCGAAGGAATTCGAACCGCTGTTCGTCGAGCACGAGCACGAAGGCCAGACCCTGATCGACGCCGAAGCCTGGTGCTGGGGCTTCTGGGAAGGCATGGAGCTGCGCTCCGGCTCCTGGGACGAGATCTGGGATTCCGAGATCGCCGAACTGATGCAGCCGATCTACCTGCTGGGCGCCGACGAAATCAAGGAAGAAGAACTGCCGCTGGTCGAAGACCCGCACAAAGCGCACAAGCTGGCCCAGGACCTGGAAGCGAATCTGCCGACCATCCACAAATTCTGGGTACCGCGCCGCAAGGCCGGCGTCAGCACCGTCAAGCGCGAAGACCCCAAAGTCGGCCGCAACGACGACTGCCCCTGCGGCAGCGGCAAAAAATACAAGAAATGCCACGGCGCCGACGCCTGAGTCCGCTCCCCCTTTGACTTAGCACAAAAAATGTCCACCCTGGTGTCAGGCACCAGAGGTGGACATTCTTTGCGCTGGATCAAAGAATGTCCTACCCCAGTGCCTGACACCAGGGTGGACATTTTTTGNTCAAGCACTACCGCGAGCACTTCATCAAGCTGTAAAAACCCACCGGCCGTTTGCGCCAAATCAAAAAATGTCCACCCTGGTGTCAGGCACCAGAGGTGGACATTCTTTGCGCTGGATCAAAGAATGTCCTACCCCAGTGCCTGACACCAGGGTGGACATTTTTTGATTTGGCGCAAACGGCCGGTGGGTTTTTACAGCTTGATGAAGTGCTCGCGGTAGTGCTTGAGTTCTTCGATGGATTCGAGGATGTCGGCCAGCGCAGTGTGCTTCTGGGCTTTTTTGAAGCTGGAGACGACTTCCGGCTTCCAGCGGCGGCCCAGCTCTTTGAGCGTGGACACGTCGACGTTGCGATAGTGGAAGAAGGCTTCGAGCTTGGGCATGTAGCGCACCATGAAGCGGCGGTCCTGGCCAATGGTGTTGCCACACATCGGCGATTTGCCTTGCGGGACCCATTGCTTCATGAAGGCGATGAACTCGGCTTCGGCCTGGGCTTCGCTGATGGTGGAGGCTTTGACGCGGTCGATCAGGCCGGAGCGGCCGTGGGTGCCCTTGTTCCAGGAATCCATGGCGTCCAGCGTGGCGTCGGACTGGTGAATCGCCAATACCGGGCCTTCGGCCAGCACGTTCAGGTGCATGTCGGTGACAACCATTGCCACTTCGATAATGCGGTCGGTGTCCGGCTCCAGGCCGGTCATCTCCATATCGACCCAGACCAGGTTCATTTCATTTGGACGGGGAGCAGCGACGGTTGCAGTGACTTGGTTCTCTTGTGACATAATTCTCTCTCGGCATGGCCTAAACAATCCGCCATTTTCTCACAGGCATAGAATGTATTCACACGCGTTTTCGATTTTGTTTGTTTCCTTCCTGGCGCTGACCCTGGTGCTGCGCTTCTGGCTCGCCTCGCGCCATATCCGCCACGTGCTGTCGCACCGCACCGCCGTGCCGGCCGAATTCGCGGAAAAAATCCCGCTGGCGGCGCACCAGAAGGCGGCCGATTACACGGTGGCCAAGACCAAGTTCGGCATGCTGACCATGCTGGTGAATACCGCCATCCTGATCGGCTTTACGCTGCTGGGCGGCCTGCAATGGCTGTCGGTCGAGGTGTATAAGCTGAGCGGCGGCGGCATGGCGTATCAGCTTGGCCTGATCGTTGCCTTCGCCCTGCTCTCCGGCCTGCTGGAGCTGCCCTTCGACTACTACCGCCAGTTCAAGCTGGAGCAGGACTTCGGCTTCAACAAGATGAGCAAAGCCCTCTTCCTCAAGGATCTGCTGACCAACACCGTGGTGGGCGCGGCGATCGGCCTGCCGCTGGTGTGGGTGGTGCTGACCCTGATGGAGAAAAGCGGCGAATTGTGGTGGCTGTATGCCTGGTTCGTGTGGAGCGGCTTCCAGCTCCTGATGATGGTGCTGTTCCCGACCGTGATCGCGCCCTTGTTCAATAAATTCACGCCGCTGGCCGACGAGTCGCTGAAGTCGCGCATCGAAGGCTTGATGCAGCGCGTGGGCTTCGCCTCCAAAGGCCTGTTCGTGATGGACGGCTCCAAGCGCAGCGCCCACGGCAACGCCTACTTCTCCGGCTTTGGCGCCAACAAGCGCATCGTCTTTTTCGACACCCTGCTCTCGCGCCTGGCGCCGCAGGAAATCGAGGCGGTGCTGGCCCATGAACTGGGCCACTTCAAGCTGAAACACATCATCAAGCGCATCGCCATGATGTTCGCCGTGTCGCTGGCCTTCCTGGCCCTGCTCGGCTTTCTGAAAAACCAGGTGTGGTTCTTCACCGGCCTGGGCGTGGCGCCGCTGATCGTGCCGGGCCAGAGCAATGACGGCATGGCCCTGATCCTGTTCATGCTGACCCTGCCCGTGTTCACCTTCCTGTTCGGCCCTCTGACTTCGCTCAGCTCGCGCAAGCATGAATTCGAGGCCGACGCTTTCGCCGCCCATTACACCGATGCGCGCGACCTGGTGTCGGCCCTGGTCAAGATGTACGAGGACAATGCCTCGACCCTGACCCCGGACCCGCTGCACTCGGCCTTCTACGATTCGCATCCGCCGGCCAGCGTGCGCATCCGCCAATTGAATCTGGCGGTGGCGCCATGAGCGCGGCCATCCTCGACGCAGGCGCGCTGCGCGCCCTGGACTGCACCCACGCCACGCAAGCCCTGGCTGCGGCCGAAGCGGCGCGCCTGGCGGCGCTGCTGGACGGCTGGCAGATCGAACAAGGCAAGCTGGCCAAGACCTTCGGCTTCGCCAACTATTACGAGACCATGGCTTTTGTGAACGCGCTGGCCTTCATCGCCCACGGCCAGGACCACCATCCCGAGCTGACGGTCGGCTATAAAAACTGCGCCGTGCGCTACGACACCCATTCGGTGGGCGGCTTGTCGCTCAACGATTTCATCTGCGCCGCCCGCATCGACGCCTTGCTGCAAAAGGCGGTGCAGGCATGAGCAAGACGATACGCCTCGGCACCATCATCGCCGCCCACGGCCGCCACTATCTGGCCGAGTCGGAGGGCGAGCGCCTGCAATGCGTCACGCGCGGCAAGAAGACCAATGTGGCGGTGGGCGACAGCGTGCGCCTGACCCTGACCTCGCCCAACCAGGCCGTGATCGACGCCATCGAAGAGCGCAAGACCCTGCTCTACCGCTCCGACCAGTACAAGTCCAAACTGCTGGCGGCGAACTTGACGCAGCTGTTTATCGTGGTCGCCACCGAACCGAGTTTTTCCGACGACCTGGTGTCGCGCTCCCTGGTGGCGGCGGAAGCGGCCGGCATCACCGCGCACCTGATCCTGAACAAGACCGACGTCACCGATTCCCTGCCGCGCGCGCGCGAACGCCTACAGGTGTACACGGCCATGGGCTACCCGCTGCACGAGGTCTCGGCCCGCGCCGAGCCGGAAGCCACGGTGGCCAAGCTGGCGCCGCTGCTGGCCGGCCAGTCTTCCATCCTGATCGGCCAGTCCGGCATGGGCAAGTCCTCGCTGATCAATCTGCTGGTGCCGGACGCCGATATCGCCACGCGCGAAATCAGCGAGGCGCTCGACACCGGCAAGCACACCACCACCTTCACCCGCCTGTATCACCTGGGCGAGGATGGTTGCGTGATCGATTCGCCCGGCTTCCAGGAATTCGGCCTGTACCATCTGAGCGAAGGCATGCTGGAACGTGCCTTCCGCGACTTCGCGCCCCACCTCGGACATTGCAAGTTCTATAACTGCCGCCACCTGAGTGAACCGCAATGCAGCGTGCTGGCGGCCGTCGAAGAAGGCAAGATCGCGCGCATGCGCCACACTTTATACGGCCAGCTGCTGCACGAATCCGCACAAACGCTTTATTAATGTAACTCACCCCGCACAGCCGGCGCCCGCTGCCTTACAATGCTTTGCATTGGCTTGCAAAGCCGGCACTAACGGGAATGACGATGGAGATGTTTGCTGTCGATGACGACGTGGCGCAATGGGAACTGGCCCTCTTGCCCTTGCGCGGCGTCGCCCGTCTGCCGGTGCTGCTGCCGCTGGCCTGGCATCTGCGCCAGCGCGACAGCGCGCGCGCCGAAGCCTTCGCCGCCGAAGCCCTGGCCCTGCTGGCGCAAACCCGTCTCGATGCCGATGCCTGTAGCCTGATCAGTGCCCGTTTGCACCTGGTGCAGGGCGAGGCGCGCTGGCTGCAAGGCCGCCTGGACGAAGCGGCCGCGCTGGCGGCCCAGGCGCTGGCGGCGGCGCAAGCCCTGGACGATCCTGCCGGCCGCGGCGACGCCCATTGGCTGCAAGCCTGGATCGCCGTCGACCGCGGCGAACACCGGCGCTGCGACGAGGAATTGGCGCTGTGCGCGGAAGCGGCGCGCGGCGCCGGCGACCAGGAAAGGCTGGCCGTGGCCGAAGGCGCCAGCGCGCGCTGGGCCGTGCTGCACGATCCGCGCGCCGCGGCGGCGCGCTGGGGCGCCCACTTCGCGCGCAAGACCGAGCGCCTGTCGCTGGCCGCCGCCACCTGGATCAGCGACTATATGGGCCTGGCCGCCAGCCAGGTCAACGACTTCGGCGCCGCCGCCAGCCACTACATCCACTGCTACGAATCGGCGCTGGAAACCGGCCAGCTGCGCGCCGCCATCATCGCCGCCACCAATATCGGCGAAGACTTCTGCATCCTCAACGACCACCATGCGGCGCTGGAATGGATGCAGTGCGCGCTCGACCTGGCGCGCCCCACCGGCTGGCCGCGCAGCATCGGCGCCTGCCTGATGCACACCGCCGACACCATGCGCCGCCTGGGCCGCATGGACGCCGCCGACGAGCTGCTGCGCGAGGCGCTGGCGATCCTGGCCCCGGTGTCCGGCGCGCGCAGCTATGCCATCGCCCTGCAATATCTGGGCGACCTCTCGCTTGACCGCAGCCAGCATTCATCGGCGCTGGATGCCTTCCTGCGCCTGCAGGGCCGGGCCGAAGTCCTGAACCAGCCCGACTTTCTGAGCGTGGCGCGGCGCGGCCAGGCGCATGCCCTGTCCTGCCTGGGGCGCGCCCAGGAGGCGCTGGATACCGCGCTGGACGCGGTGCATCTGGCGGTCGAGGAAGGCAATGCCCACCACCAGATCGCCGCGCTGCGCGTGCTGGCGCTGATCCACAGCCAGCATGCGCTGCCGCCGCCGCAAGGCATGACGGCGCTGAATCCACCGCTGCACTATCTGCACCAGGCCTTGCACGTGGCCGCCACGGTGGACGGCTATATCGTGCCGGGCGATCTGTACGAAGCCCTGGCCCACGAATACGCGCGCGCCGCCCATTACGAACAGGCTTACGAGATGGCGCTGGCCGCCAGCGCCGCGCGCGAACGCACCCACAGCCAGGAAGCCACCAACCGCGCCATCGCCATGCAGGTGCACCACCAGACCGAGCATGCGCGCGCCGAAGGCCACCACCACCGCGAGCTGGCGGCGTCCGAGGCGCGCCGCGCCGAAGTCCTGCAGCAGACCAGCGCCACGCTGGAACGCCTGTCGGCCATCGGCCAGGAAGTGACCACCCACCTGGACGCGGGCGCCGTGTTCCGCGTGCTGAACCGCCACGTGCATGCCCTGCTCTCGGCCAATACCTTCGTCATCTATCTATGCGATCCGGACAGCGCGCGCCTGAGCCGCGCCTTCGGCGTGGAGGATGGCCATCCCCTGCCCGAGAACTCGCTGCCGCTTGACCACCCCACCGCCTATTCGGTGCGCTGCCTGCTGGAGCGGCGCGAGATCTACCTGGAGAACACGGCCCACCTGCAGCATCCGGTGGCCGCCGTCACGCCCGGCACGCAAGTCAGCGTCAGCGCCCTCTTCGTGCCGCTGCTGGCGGGCGAGCGCGTGCTGGGCGTGATGACGGTGCAGGCCATGCACGCCAACGCCTATGGCGAGCGCGAAAGGCTGATCTTCCGCACCCTGTGCGCCTATGGCGCCATCGCGCTGGACAACGCCCACGCCTACCGCCAGCTGAAGGACGCGCAAAGCCAGCTGGTCTCGCAGGAAAAGCTGGCGGCCCTGGGCTCCCTGATGGCGGGCGTGGCGCACGAGCTGAATACGCCGATCGGCAACAGCCTGCTGATCGCCAGCACCCTGGAACACAAGACCGCCGACCTGGAAGTGGCGCTGAACGGCTCCGGCCTGCGCCGCTCCGAGCTGGCGGCCTATATCGCCGATGCGCGCAAGGCGTCCGAGCTGGTGATGCGCGGCCTGCACAGCGCGGCCGACCTGGTGAACAGCTTCAAGCAGGTGGCGGTGGACCGCACCACGGAGCAGCGCCGCAACTTCAACCTGCACCAGGTCACGCATGAAATCGTGGCGACCATGATGAACCGCATCCGCGCGTCGAACCACAGCATCGCCTTCGAGGTGCCGCAGCTGCTGGCGCTGGACAGCTATCCCGGCCCCTTCGGCCAGGTCATCACCAACTTGATCAACAACGCCCTGCTGCACGCCTTCGAGGGCCGCGAGAACGGCCGCATGCGCCTGGAAGCCAGCACGCCGGTGGAAGGACGGGTGCAGATCTGCTTCAGCGACGACGGCGACGGCATCGCGCCCGAGCACCTGAGCCGCATCTTCGATCCCTTCTTCACCACCAAGCTGGGCCAGGGCGGCAGCGGCCTGGGACTGTCGATCAGCTATAACATCGTCAGCTCGCTGCTGGGCGGACAGATCGCCGTCAGCAGCAGCAGCGCCGGCACCACCTTTACGCTGGACCTGCCGCTGACGGCGCCCGAGCACGATCCGGAGCGCGCCGCTTCCATCTACTGATCCAGCAATTCTCACACCCGCCATATTATCCACGCCGCGTCTGGCCGTGCGCCAAAGAAAACCCGTATAATGGTTTTTTCAAGGCTGGCCGGACGGCGCCCTGCCGTCCACGGCCACGCATCAAAAATTGCCACCATGTCTACGAAAAAACCGATCAAACACTACCTCCAGTTTTCCGATTTCACGTTGGAAGAATATGAATACGTGATCGAGCGCGCCCATGTGATCAAGCGTAAGTTCAAGAACTACGAGATCTATCACCCGCTGATCGACCGTACCCTGGTGATGGTGTTTGAAAAGAATTCGACCCGCACCCGCCTCTCCTTCGAGGCTGGCATGCACCAGCTGGGCGGCGCCGCCATCTACCTGAACACGCGCGACAGCCAGCTGGGACGCGGCGAGCCGGTGGAAGACGCCGGCCAGGTGATGTCCCGCATGTGCGACATCATCATGGTGCGCACCTTCGGCCAGGAGATCATCGAGCGTTTCGCCGCCAATTCGCGCGTGCCGGTGATCAATGGCCTGACCAACGAGCACCACCCCTGCCAGGTGTTCGCCGACATCTTCACCTACTACGAGCACCGCGGCCCGATCACGGGCAAGACCGTGGCCTGGGTGGGCGACGCCAATAATATGCTGTACTCCTGGCTGCAGGCGGCCGAAGTGTTCGGCTTCCACCTGAACGTGTCCACGCCAAAAGGCTACGATATGGACCTGTCGCAGGTGAAGACCGAGCGCTACACCTTCTTCGACAATCCGTCCGACGCCTGCGCCGGCGCCCACCTGGTCAACACCGACGTCTGGACCAGCATGGGTTACGAGGCTGAAAACGCGGCCCGCCTGAAAGCCTTCGACGGCTTCATGGTCGATGCGGCCAAGATGCGGCGCGCCGCGCCCGACGCTCTGTTCATGCACTGCCTGCCCGCCCACCGCGGCGAGGAAGTGGCGGCCGAAGTGATCGACGGCCCGCAATCGGTGGTCTGGGACGAGGCGGAAAACCGCCTGCACATCCAGAAGGCCCTGATCGAGTACCTGCTGCTGGGCCGCATCGGCAACAAGTAAGCGCCCTACCCTATACCCAACCTGAAACGAGAACGAGCATGAGCGACATTAAAAAAGTAGTCCTCGCCTATTCCGGCGGCCTGGACACCTCCGTTATCCTGAAATGGCTGCAGGATAACTACCAATGTGAAATCGTTACCTTCACGGCCGACCTGGGCCAGGGCGAAGAGCTGGAACCGGCGCGCGCCAAGGCGCTGAAGTTCGGCATCAAGCCCGAGAACATCTTCATCGACGACGTGCGCGAAGAATTCGTGCGCGATTTCGTCTTCCCCATGTTCCGTGCCAACACCGTGTACGAAGGCGAATACCTGCTGGGCACCTCGATCGCCCGTCCGCTGATCGCCAAACGCCTGATCGAGATCGCCAACCAGACCGGCGCCGACGCCATCTCGCACGGCGCCACCGGCAAGGGCAACGACCAGGTGCGCTTCGAGCTGGGCGCCTATGCGCTGAAGCCGGGCGTGAAAGTGATCGCCCCATGGCGCGAATGGGATCTGCTGTCGCGCGAAAAGCTGCTGAAGTACGCGGAAGACGCCGGCATCGCCATCGACATGAAGCACAAGAACGGCGGCGCGCCTTACTCGATGGACGCCAACCTGCTGCATATCTCGTTTGAAGGCCGCCACCTGGAAAACCCGAGCGCGGAAGCCGAGGAATCGATGTGGCGCTGGACCGTGAGCCCGGAAGCGGCGCCCGACCAGGCCGAGTACCTCGACATCGAATACGAGCAAGGCGATATCGTCGCCCTGAACGGCCAGCGCCTGAGCGCCGCCGCGGTGCTGACGGAGCTGAACCGCCTGGGCGGCAAGCACGGCATCGGCCGTCTCGACCTGGTGGAAAACCGCTACGTCGGCATGAAGTCGCGCGGCTGCTATGAAACGCCGGGCGGCACTATCATGCTGAAAGCGCACCGCGCCATCGAATCGATCACCCTGGACCGCGAAGTGGCCCACCTGAAGGATGACCTGATGCCGCGCTACGCCTCGCTGATTTACAACGGCTACTGGTGGGCGCCGGAGCGCGTCGCGCTGCAAACCCTGATCGACCATACGCAGCAGACCGTCAACGGCTGGGTGCGCGTCAAGCTGTACAAGGGTAATGTGATTGTCGTTTCGCGCGATTCGAAGACCGACTCGCTGTTCGACCAGACCATCGCCACCTTCGACGAAGACGGCGGCGCCTACAACCAGGCCGACGCCGGCGGCTTCATCAAGCTGAACGCGCTGCGCATGCGCATCGCCGCCAACGCGCGCAACAAGCGCGGCCAGTAAGACTGTCCGCCGCCGCGCACGCCAAGCCGCCTTCGGGCGGCTTTTTTTGCGCCCGCCATACGCACCGCTCGCGCAGCCCGCCTCAAAATGGTACATTTCCTGCCATAAGCCCTGTCCCCGCCAGGAGAAAAAATGATCAAGAATCTGAGCATCAAACACAAACTCTATTTCGGCTTTGGGACCATTCTCGCGGTCCTGATCATCCTGCTGCTGCTTGCCCATAACCGCTTCCAGATCCTGGCCGAGGCCAATAATTGGGACAAGCACACCATGGAAGTGCTGCATGATATCGACGCGGTCAACAACGCCATCCTGAGCATCCAGGTCGAGGTGCGCGGCTATCTCCTGACCGGCAACGAGGCTCTCATGGGCGGCGGCAACAAGGACAAGATCGCCGAAATGAAGCGCGACCTGCGTGAATTGATCAAGCTCACTGCCGACAATCCCGCCCAGAACGAGCGCCTGAAAAAGGCCGAAACCGTGCTCGCCACCTGGGCCGACACCCTGATGCGGGCCCAGATCGAAAAACGCCGCGCGCTCGGCAACGCGGCCGGCGCCGCCGATCTGATGGGGCAGTCCAAGGAGTTGCGCGAAAGCGCCAACGCGGTGCAGGAAGGCCGCCGCCTGCTCGACGAGGCGGCCGCCGAGGAGGACCGCCTGCTGTCCCAGCGCGGCCAGACCAGCCAGCGCCAGCAGGAAAACATGCTGATGGTGCTGACCGTCGGCGGCGCCGTCTGCGTCACGCTGTCGCTGCTGGTGGTGGTCTTGCTGTCCAAAGCCATCCTGGCGCCACTGGCCAACCTGGCCTGGGCCGCGGGCCGCATCGCCGAAGGCGACCAGAACGCGCGCGCCACCATCAGCACCGGCGATGAGCTGGGCCAGGTGGGCGAGGCCTTCAACAAGATGGCGCAAGCCATCCAGGCCAGCCTGGAAAAGGAAAAAGCGGCGGCCGATCAACTGCGCGCCAAGGTGGATTCGCTGCTGGTCGTCGTCAGCAAGGCCGCGGCCGGCGATATGACCGGCGCCGTCACCGTCAGCGGCGACGACGCCATCGGCCAGATGGGCGGCGGCATCGCGCGCATGTTCGACAATCTGCGCCTGCTGCTCAATAATGTGCAGAAGGCCGGCATCCAGGTCACCACTTCGGCCACCGAGATCGCCGCCTCGGCCAAGGAACAGGAAGCGATGGGCGTGGAGCAGGCCCAGACCAGCGTGGAAATCCTGGCCACCACCAAGGAAATTTCCAGCAATACCAGCCAGCTGCTGAAGACCATGGAAGACGCCACCGCCGTCGCCGATTACACCACCAGTGCCACCGCCGAAGCGCAAGGCAATCTGCGCCGCATGGACCAGACCATGCACACCATGGTGGCGGCCACCGACTCGATCAACGCCAAGCTGGCCGCGCTGTCGGAAAAGGCCAGCAATATCAACAGCGTGCTGACCACCATCACGAAAGTGGCCGACCAGACCAATATCCTGTCGCTCAACGCCGCCATCGAGGCCGAGAAGGCGGGCGAGGCGGGCCGCGGCTTCTCGGTGGTGGCCACCGAAATCCGCCGCCTGGCCGACCAGACCTCGGTCTCCACCTGGGATATCGAACAGATGCTCAAGGAAATGCAGTCGGCCGTCTCGGCCAGCGTGATGGGCATGGACAAATTCTCGGAGGAGATCCGGCGCAGCGTGGGCGAAGTGCGCCAGGTGGTCGAGCAATTGTCGGGCGTGATGGACCAGGTGCAGAAGCTGGCGCCGCAATTCGACGCCGTGCTGCAAGGCATGCAGGCCCAGGCCGTGGGCGCGCAGCAGATCACCGAGACCATGATGCAGCTGAACGACGCCACCCAGCAGACGGTGGAATCGCTGAAGTCCACCAGCGAGGCGGTGCACCAGCTGCAGTATGCCGCTACCGATCTGCAAGCCAGCGTCGCCACCTTCGCCGTCAACGGCTAGGCGGGACCGTCCATGAAAGTGCTGGTCTTCCACATCGGCGCCGACCGTTACGGCTTGCCGCTGGCGGCCGTGCAGCGCGTGCTGCCGCTGCTGGAGCTGAAGGCGCTGCCGCTGGCGCCGGATGCCGTGGCCGGCCTGATGAACCTGCACGGCGCCAGCGTGCCCGTGATCGATCTATGCTGTCTCAGCGGCGCCGGCCCGGCGCCGCAGCAGGTCGACACCCGCATCCTGCTGGTCGACTACCGCACGCCGCAGGGCGAGCCGCACGCATTGGGCCTGCTGGCCGAAAAGGTGCAAGGCGTGCAGGACGTCGACGCGGCGGCGCTCGCGGCCAGCGGCGTGGCCGCGGCGCCCTTTCTGGGCGCCGTGGCGGGCGACGCGGGCGGCATCATCCAGCTGGTGCGACTGGAAGAGCTGCTGCCGCCGGCCCTGCGCGCGCAGCTGTTCCAGCCCGAGGGCGAGCCCAAGGGCGAGCCCGAGGGCGAGCCATCATGAAAGCCACCGAGCTGTTGCGCCAGGCCACCGGCATGAACCTGTCGCGCGCCGTGGTGGACGAGGCGGTGCAGCAGCGCATGGAGCTGACCGGCTGCCGCGACCGCAAAGCCTATCTGCGCGACATCGCGCCGGAAGAATTGACCGCGCTGGTGGAGCTGGTGGTGGTGCCGGAATCCTGGCTGTTCCGCGACCCGCAAGCGTTTGCCGCCGCGGTCCAGCATGTGCAGCTGCGCGCCGCCGACGCCGCGCGCATGGGCCGGCCGGTGCGCATCCTGTCCCTGCCCTGCGCCGGCGGCGAAGAGCCGTATTCGATAGCGATGGCGCTGGCCGACGCCAAGGTGGCGCCATCGGCCTACGCCATCGATGCCTGCGACCTGAGTCCGGCCTGCATTGCGCGCGCCCAGCGCGGCGTATATGGCCGCAATGCCTTCCGCAACAGCGATCTGTCCTTCCGCGAGCGCTATTTCACGCCGCTCGGCAGTGAGCGTTACCAGATCAACGACGAGATCCAGCGCCAGGTGCGCTTCCGCCAGGCCAATCTGCTGACGCTCGACGCCACGCGCTGGCAAAGCTGCTATGACGTGATCTTTTGCCGCAATCTGCTGATCTATTTCGACAAGCCCACGGTGCGCGAAGCGATTGCCCGCATCAGCGCCATGCTGGCGGATAACGGCATCCTGCTGTCCGGCTATGCCGAGCTGCCGACCTTCGTGCACAACGGCTTCACGCCGCTGCCGCACCGCCAGGCTTTCGCCTTGCGCAAGGACGACAGCGGCCCGGCTGCAGCGTCCGGCAAACCCGCCTGGTTCCCGGAACGGCGCCAAGCCCCGCCCTGCGACGGCGCCGCCATTCCCGCGCGCGGCACGCCCAACCGGCGCAGTTCGGACCTGGCGCGCCTGATGCGGCAGAGCCTGGCACCTGCGGCGGTCTTGCCACCGGCGCCGGCTGCCCTGCCGGCTGTCACGGCGGCGCCAGTCCCGATGGCGCCGCCACCGTCGCAGCCCCATGCCACCCCGCCTGGCGCGCCGCCCGCGCCGCGCGCCAGGCCGGCCGCACCGGCGGCCGGCACCGCTGCGCCGTCGCCCACGCGGCCGGCCGCCGCCAGTCTGGCCGAGGCGCGCCGGCTGGCCGACCAGGGCCGCGCCGACGAAGCGGCCGCCGCCTGCCGGCACTGGCTGGCAAGCGCGCCGGATTCGGCCGAAGCCTATTTCATCCTCGGCCTGCTGAGCGAAATCGGCCAGCAGCCGGCGCAGGCCGAGGCGCTGCTGAAGCGCTGCCTCTACCTGCAGCCCGACCATTACGAAGCCCTGTGCCATCTGGCCCTATTGACCGAGCAAGGCGGCGATCCCAGCGCCGCCGCCACGCTGAAGGCGCGCGCGGCGCGCGTCTACCAGCGCCAGCAGCCCCCATAAGAGAAGAGCATGACGACTGCCCAAGCCCAAGAGCTGGACGATTGCTGGAACCGCATAGGCGTGGCCGGCGACCATAGCTGCGCCCAGCTGCAGCAGGCCATCCACTGCCGCAACTGCCCGGTGTATGCCGGCGCGGCCCAGCATAATCTGCAACGACCGCTCGCCCCCGGCTACCGGCGCGAATGGGCCGCGTACTTCCGCCGTCCGGCGCAGGCAAGCGCGCACCACGACGCCTCCTGCGTGGTCTTCCGCATCGGCATCGAGTGGCTGTCCCTGCCCACGCCCCTGTTCCTGCAGGTGGCGCCGCAGGCCCAGCCCCACCGTCTGCCGCACCGCGCGGCGCATGGCCTGGCGGGCATCGTCAATGTCGGCGGCAAGCTCTATCCCTGCGTGTCGCTGGCGGCCCTGATGGGCATCGACGAACGCGACACCCAGGAACGCAGCGGCCACCATATCTTCCCGCGCCTGCTGCTGGTGCGCATGGAGAGCGAAACCTATGCCCTGCCCGTGGCCGAGCTGCACGGCATCGAACGCTACCGCAGCGAGGACATGCTGGCGCCGGCCGCCACCATCAACAAGGGCTTGACGCGCTATCTGGCGGGCGTGCTGCCGCTGCGCGAAATGCAGATCGGCTGCCTGGACGCCGGCCTGCTGGCCCACCAGCTTGCGAGAACCCTGCGATGAGCCAGCCGGAAGACCTCAGCCAGTTCTCCATGCAGGATCTGTTCCGCATGGAGGCGCAAAGCCAGACCCAGATCCTGACCGATGGCCTGCTGGCGCTGGAGCGCCGCCCGGCCGATGCGGGCGCGCTGGAAGCGATGATGCGCGCCGCCCACTCGATCAAGGGCGCGGCCGCCATTGTCGGGCTGGACATGGTGGTGCAGCTGGCGCATGGCATGGAAGACGCCTTTGTCGCCGCCCAGCATGGCAAGCTGCAGCTGACGCCCAACCGCGTCGACGTGCTGCTGGCGGGCGTCGATCTGATCCTGCAATGCTCGCAGCTCGACGGCGACGGCGTGCCGGCCTGGCTGGCCGCCAATGGCGCCCAGCTGGACCAGACCCAGACCCGCATCCGCGGCATCGCCTTCCTGCCCGAGCCGGTACGCCCGGCCACCGCCCCGGCGCCAGCGCCGGTGCCGACGCCCGCGCCCACGCCCACGCCGCTCAGCGCGGCGCCATCCGCGTCGCCGGCGCCGCCCGCCGCTGCGCCAGTAGCGCCGCCGGCGGCGGCAACGCCCGCCAGCGATGGCGACAGCGACAACCCGGCCCCGGCCCCGGGCGCGCCGCCGCGCCAGCTGGCGCCGATGAAGACGGCGCAAAACTACGACCGCCTGCTGTCGCTGGCCAGCGAGTCGCGCATCGGCGCCCACCAGATGCATCCCTTCATCCAGAATATGCACCGCTTCAAGCGCAACCAGGCCAGCCTGTTCGGCGCGCTCGATGCGCTGCATGACGCCATCGCCCAGAGCGAGGATGCCGCGCTCAAGGAAAAATCCGTGCTGGCCCAGCAGCGCAGCCAGCCGCTGCGCCAATTCATGCTCGAGCATATCGCCGAGATCGAAGCCTATGAGCGGCGCCTGCTGGCCACCTCGAAGAATATGGTGGACGAGGTGCTGATGCTGCGCATGCGCCCCTTCCGCGACGGCGTGCAGCATTTCCCGCGCATGGTGCGCGATCTGGCCCGCAATATGGGCAAGGATGTGCGGCTCGACATCCGCGGCGAAGACACCCTGGTCGATCGCGACATCCTGGCGCATATGGAAAGCCCGCTCAACCACATGCTGCGCAACGCCGTCGACCACGGCATGGAAACGCCCGAGCAGCGCAGCGCGGCCGGCAAGCCCGCCGTCGGCAGCGTGGTGCTGGAGGCGCGCCACCGCGCCGGCATGCTGAGCATCGAGATCAGCGACGACGGGCGCGGCGTCGACGTCGAGAAAATCCGCCGTACCGTCATCCAGCGCAAGATGGCGCCGGAGCAGATGGCGCTCGCCATGTCGGCGGCCGAGCTGCTGGAATTCCTCTTCCTGCCCGCCTTCAGCCTGAAGGACAGCACCACCGAAATTTCCGGCCGCGGCGTCGGCCTGGACATCGTGCACGACACCATCCGCCAGCAAAACGGCACGGTGAAAATCGAGTCCGAAGCGGGCAAGGGCTTCCGCACCTCGATCACCCTGCCGCTGACCCAGTCCATGGTGCGCGCCCTGGTGGTGGAGATCGCCGGCGAAGCCTACGCCATCCCCATCGTCAAGGTCGAGCGCGTGCTGCGCGTGTCGCAGCACGCCATCCACGTGCTCGAGAACAAGCAGTTCTTCGAGCACGAGGGCGAACACCTGGGCCTGGTGCCGGCGGCCCAGGTGCTGGAACTGGGCGAGCATAACGACGCCCAGGCCGAGCTGCCGGTGGTGGTGATCGGCAGCGGTGCGCGCCGTTACGCGCTGGTGATGGATACTATCCGCGGCGAGCAAAACCTGGCGGTGCAAAGCCTGGAAGCGGTGTTCGGCAAGATGCGCGACATCTACGCCGCCGCCCTGCTCGACAACGGCGAACCGGTATTGATCCTGGACGTGGCCGACATGCTGCTCTCCATCGACAAACTGCTGCACGAAGGCGCGCTGCACCAGATGCTGCGCGGCGGCCAGGGCGCGCGCCGCAGGCTCAAACGCGTGCTGGTGGTGGACGATTCGCTCACCGTGCGCGAGATGGAGCGCAAGCTGCTGCTGGGCCGCGGCTACCACGTCGACGTCGCCATCGACGGCATCGACGGCTGGAATATGGTGCGCAGCGGCGAATACGATCTGGTGGTGACCGACATCGATATGCCGCGCATGGACGGCATCGAGCTGGTGGCCCTGATCAAGCGCGACCTGCACCTGCACAAGCTGCCCGTGATGGTGGTGTCCTACAAGGACCGGCCGGAAGACCGGGCGCGTGGCATGGCCGCCGGCGCCGACTATTATCTGACCAAGGGCAGTTTCCACGACGAGACCCTGCTCGACGCCGTCGCCGACCTGATCGGAGAAGCCAGCTCATGAAAATCGCCATCGCCAACGATGTGCCCATGGCCGCCGAAGCGCTGCGGCGCGTCATCGCCGCCACCCACGAGCACCAGGTGCTGTGGATCGCGCGCACCGGCGGCGAGGCGCTGCGCATGTGCCACGACAAGCGCCCCGACCTGATCCTGATGGACTTGAATATGCCCGAGCTGGACGGGGTGGAAGCGACGCGCCGCATCATGGAGGAATGCCCGTGCGCCATCCTGATCGTCACCGGCCGGCCGCAGGACAATGTGAACCAGGTCTTCCGCGCGCTCGGCGCCGGCGCGCTCGACGTCACCGCCACGCCCATGCTGCAAGGCCATCAGGATGGCGCCGCCGCCCTGCTGGCCAAGATCCACACCATCGAAAAACTGGTGCGCCACAGCGGCGGCAGCCAGGCCATGCAGCCGCGCGGCGCGGCCCCGCCGGCCGAGCGCCATGAAGACATCATCCATACCCTGGTGGCGATCGGCGCCTCCACCGGCGGCCCGGCGGCCATCGCGCAGATCCTGGCCGGCTGGCGCGCGCCGCGCGGCTGCGCCATCGTGGTGGTGCAGCACATCGACGAGAACTTCGCCGACAATTTTTCCAAGTGGCTGGGCGACCAGCTGGTGATGCCGGTACGCTCCATCGAACAGCGTGACGAGTTGCTTTCCGGCACGGTTCTTATTGCGAAAAGCAACGACCACTTGCTGCTGGATGAAAAGCTACGATTGGTTTACGATGCTCATCCAAAGGACTACGCTTACCGCCCCTCGGTCGATGTGTTTTTCCAGTGCATCGCCCGCCACTGGCGCGGCGCAGCCTTCGGAGTGTTGCTCACAGGCATGGGCCGCGATGGTGCCGCCGGTTTGCTGGCCATGCGCCAGGCCGGCATGCATACCGTGGCCCAGGATCAGGCCAGCAGCGCCGTGTACGGCATGCCGCGCGCGGCGGCCGAACTGGCGGCGGCCCAGCTGATTCTGCCCTTGGAAAAAATCGGCCCCTTCCTGCGCAGCACCGTGAGCAATGGCAGCCACTGAGCGTCCCGGCCGGCCTGGCCGCCTCAACGTTGAATCGAAGAGAGTACGATGTCCGATGTTTTCACCGCCGCGGCGGAGCAAGAACAAGAGCCGGCGATCACTGCATTCAAGGTCCGCGTCCTGCTGGTGGACGACCAGCTCATCATCGTGGAGGCCGTGCGCCGCATGCTCAGCGACCATCCCGACATCGAGTTCCACCATGTGACCGATCCGCAGCAAGCGTTCGACACGGCGCTGCTGCTGCAGCCGACCGTCATCCTGCAGGATCTGGTGCTGCCCGAGGTCGATGGCTTCGACCTGATCCGCCGCTACCGCGCCCACGACATCCTGCGCCACATTCCCGTCATCGTGCTGTCCTCGCGCGAAGACCCCAAGCTCAAGGCGCACAGCTTCGCCATGGGCGCCAACGACTATATGGTCAAGCTGCCCGACCGGCTGGAAGTGCTGGCGCGCGTGCGCTACCACTCGGCGGCCCACATCAACCGCCTGCAGCGCGACGAAGCCTTCCGCTTCCTGCGCGAAAGCCAGCAGCGCCTGGCCGATGCCAATATCGAGCTGCAAAAGCTGGCCGCCCTCGATCCGCTGACCGGCATCGCCAACCGCCGCCGCTTCGACGAGGTGCTGCAGGTGGAATGGCAGCGCGCCCAGCGCGAACGCCAGCCGCTGGCGCTGCTGCTGTGCGATGTGGATTTCTTCAAACGCTATAACGACAGCTTCGGCCACCCGGCCGGCGATCTATGCCTGAAGAAGACGGCGGCCGTGCTGACCGCCCACCTGAAACGCGCGGCCGATCTGGCGGCGCGCTACGGCGGCGAAGAATTCGCCATCATCCTGCCCGATACCGACGCCGCCGGCGCGCTGACCGTGGCGCAAGCCTGCATCGCCCATCTGCAAGGGCTGGGCATGGCCAATCCCGATGCCCAGCCGCTGGGCGTGGTCACCATGTCGGTCGGCGTCGCCACCATGGTGCCGACGCCCGCCCACAGTCCGGCCGAGCTGATCGCCCAGGCCGACCGCGCCCTGTACGCCGCCAAGCGCAGCGGCCGCAACTGCGTGCTCGACGCCGCCAGCCTTGCGCCAGCCTGATCCCCCCATCACCAGCCCGCGCGTCCCCTAGCGGGACGCATCGCGCGCCTGTTGCCCTTCTCCCTTCCGATTCACCACCCAGAACAACAGGCCATGACATCTCTACGCTGCATCACCCTCCCCCTGCCGCGCTGCATGCCCAGCGCCAGCAATAAGCGCCCTGCTGCGCCATAACAGGATGGCGGTAATGGCGAACCACAGGAAGTAGCCCAGGAAGCCGATGCGCTGCCCCCAGCCAGGCAGCACATCGGCGCCTGAACGGAAAGCCGCCTGCCAGCCGATATTCAGCAGCACGAAGCCCATGAAGCAAGGCGTCAGCCGCCCCCACACTTGCCATCCGAGCTGGCGCGCGAAGAGCGGCCCAAGCCAGCACAGTGCCATGGCCCACAGCAATCCGGACCCCATGGCGCCAATGGCATGCGCGACGGTCAAGGCCGAAGCATAGTCGTCGAGGTCAAGGGGGAAGACGCCCGCCGCCGCCAGCATCAGGCCCGATCCCATCAGCAGCATGGGGCCGGTGCGCTGGTGCGCAATGCGCATCAACGCCAAGGCAAACCAGGCCAGCAGCAGCCCCGGCACGATGAAGCCCAGCAGATTGAAGGCCAGCGCCGACGGCGCCCCCAGCGCGCCCAACTCGCTGACCGCCTTGCGGCCATGGGCGTAGCCATCGGTACGCAACGCCGCAAAGCCGATCAGGCTGGCGAAAAACAGCGCGCCGGCTAAAGCACCTGCCAGCCATACAACTTCAGCTTGCCGGAAGCTCAAAGGCGCCACCGTCTTTTTCATCTGCCCTCCCTATTTTTGATGAGAACGATGCTAGCACGCGGCCTATCAAAAGCGCATGGGAATTGCAAAAACAATAATCACTGACATTGCATGAAATTATTGACTATAAGAAAATATTTCTATATAAATATCGTATGCTACTTTGGCAATCGCTCACTGGCAACCGCTTGTAGGCGCGTTCTCGTGCCTAAAAATTTCTCAGAGTATGAAATAGAGCCTATAGATGGCATGCTGCTTTTTGGCCATAAGAAAAAATCGGGATCGGATGCGATAGAAGCGGAGCTAAATTTTGGCAAGCAATTTATGCAAGCCTTAAACACAGCAGCCCAAGTCTTAGAAGCAGATATTCAAAAAAATGATGTCAGCAGCGTAGGGCGCGCCAACTTGACTGCAAGGATGAGCAGCACCCACATCAACTGCAGTAAATCAGATTGGCTGCAAGGCAACTGCGATGCACAAACCCCGGACCTTCCCTACCCCTATCCAGACCCGGAGCGTGACCCCGATGATCCCGGGCCCATCGATGTCGTCGTCATCCCGGGGAAGGTACCTCCGCCAGATCCGATTCCGCTTCCCGAGCTTCCTCCAATACCAAATGTAGGATGGGCATCTCAATCGGGATTTTACGTACACCAACGAGCAACATATTTAATGATCGGAAAGTATTTATCCCAAGCAGATATTGACACCCTTGCCAGGGCACATGTTGCGGCAGATTCACCACAATATCAAACACCTGCGTCAACCCATCGTCATGCTATGCGGCGCGAAGGGCAATCTACCTCGGAGGCGAAGATTGAAGCCACAGTATTTGTTCGAGGTCAGTTTGAACGTGCATGGAATGCCCCTAGCAGAACAGATGCTCTATATGAATTCGGATTGGCATTGCATGCCATTCAAGATTCGACATCACCCAGCCATAGCGGCTTCCAATTGTGGACGGGACGTGAAACCAAGTCCGAGCTGGCAGATCACGTGAGCAAGGAAATAATAAATCCCGGACAAGGCAGCAGCTTATTCCGGGCAACTCAAGAAGCATGGAGGTGGTTCAATGATGGTAAGCTGCCTGACGGTGATCTATTCCGCTTTGGATGCGATGGATGCTCGCCAGGCAATGCCACAGGAACCATATGAGATACGGCTACTTTCTTTCCTTACTCGCCTTAGCGTACCCATCGATTGCCTATGCGAGCGGAAATCCGGCGGTATTATATTTCTTCGCCCTGGGAGGAATCCTACAAATTGCCGGACTCATCCTTATACTCATGGACAGTTCCAGCCGACGCCTCCTGCAGGCATGCCTGTACATTATCTTTTCCGCGCTGAGCTGGGCTTGGTGGCTGCACCTAAGCACGCCAACAGGCGGCACGTCGGACTGGCTGTTTATAGGACTTCCACTCGCCTTCATCATTGGCAAGCTTGCCTTCCGCCGCAAATAGAAGCGGCTAGGTGAATATAGACGGCACGGGAAACCGTGCCGTTCAGACGAACACCGGCTCCGGCTCCAGCCGCACGCCGTAGCGCGCCTGGACGTCGGCCTGGATGGCGGCCGCCAGCGCCTGCACCTCGGCGCCGGTGGCGCCGCCATTGTTCACCAGCACCAGCGCCTGCTTGGGATAGACCCCGGCGCGGCCCAGCGACTTGCCCTTCCAGCCGCACTGGTCGATCAGCCAGCCGGCCGCCAGCTTTTCGCTGCCGTCGGCCTGGCGGTGGTGCACCAGCTCGGGGAACTGCGCCAGCAGGCGCGCGCACTGCTCGCCCGGCACCACGGGATTCTTGAAGAAGCTGCCGGCATTGCCGATCTCGGCCGGGTCGGGCAGCTTGCGGCGGCGGATGGCGATCACGGTATCGGCCACCTGCTGCGGCGTGGGCGCCGTCCAGCCCTGCTGCTGCACGGCCGTCGCCAACTCGGCGTAGCGCAGATTGGGCTGCCAGGCTTTAGGCAAGGCAAAGGTCACTTCCAGGATAATCAGCTGTTTGCCTGCGGCCTGCTTGAAGATGCTGTCGCGGTAGGCGAAGCGGCAGGCTGCGCCATCCAGGGTCACGATCTCGCCGCTGCCTGTATCAAAGGCGCGCAGGCTATGGAAAACGTCCTTGGTTTCGGCGCCATACGCCCCGATATTCTGGATAGGCGCCGCGCCCACCGTGCCGGGAATCAGCGCCAGGTTTTCCAGCCCGCCCAGGCCCTGCGCCAGCGTCCATTGCACGAAAGCGTGCCAGTTCTCGCCGCCCGCCGCCCGCACATAATGGTGCTGCGCATCGCTGGGCAGCACTTCCTTGCCTTGCAGCGCGATATGCAGCACCAGGCCGGGAAAGTCGGCGCACAGCAGCAGATTACTGCCGCCGCCCAGCACCAGGCGCGGCAAGGCGGCCAGGGCCGGATCGGCCAGCACGGCGCGCAACTGTCCCTCATCCGTCACGCGCAGATAGTGCTGCGCCCTGGCGTCGATGCCAAAGGTATTTAGATGCTTAAGGGAAAATTGATGCTGGAGAGAAATATGTGATTGCATAACAAGCCGGGTATTTTGATCGATTATAGTAGGAAAGGGGTAAAAACGACCGAGCGTTCGCCTCTTTGTCCGTTAAAATGTCGCATCTTTTGAGCGGCGCCCCCTGATTCAGCTGTTACGCGCCGCCCCAATAATTACAAGGAAATGCATCATGCCATCGTTTGACGTAGTATCTGAAGCCGATATGATCGAAGTCCGCAATGCGGTCGACCAGTCCAATAAAGAAATCAGCACCCGTTTCGACTTCAAGGGCAGCGATGCGCGCGTGGAACAAAAAGAGCACGACCTGACGGCCTTCGCCGATTCCGATTTCCAGCTCAGCCAAGTACGCGATGTGCTGACCAACAAGCTGGCCAAGCGCAAGGTCGATGTGCGCTTCCTCGATGAGGGCAAGATCGAGAAGATCGGCGGCGACAAGGTCAAGCAGGTGATCAAGGTGAAAAACGGCATCGAAACCGAGACCGCCAAGAAAATCACCCGCATCATCAAGGACAGCAAGATGAAAGTCCAGGCCAGCATCCAGGGCGAATCGGTACGCGTGACCGGCGCCAAGCGCGACGATCTGCAAGCGGCCATGGCCCTGCTGCGCAAGGAAGTGGCGGATACGCCGCTGGAGTTCAACAACTTCCGCGACTGATCCCCTCCCCTCCGGCGCGTGGAGACGCGCCTGCACTAACCACGTAGTCCAAGGATAGAAATGAAACGTGTTGACGACTTCCGCCTCAAGTTTGGCGATAAAGAATATGTGCCAATCATGATCGGCGGGATGGGTGTGGATATCTCCACGTCTGAACTGGCGCTCGAAGCTGCCCGCCTGGGCGGCATCGGCCATATTTCCGATGCGATGGTGGAGGACGTGTCCGACCGCCGCTTCGATACCAGCTTCGTCAAGGAAAAGACCAAGCTGTACAAGTTCAACATCAACAATATGGACAAGGCGGTAGTGCAGTTCGACCTGGGCCGCCTGGCCGAGGCGCAGCGTCTGCATATCGGCAAAACCATGGAAGCGAAACAAGGCCCGGGCCTGATCTTCGTGAACTGCATGGAAAAGCTGACCATGAACGGGCCGAAGGAAACCCTGCGCACCCGCCTCAACGCAGCGCTGGACGCGGGCATCGACGGCATCACCCTGTCGGCCGGCCTGCACTTCGGCTCCTTCGCGCTGATGGCCGACCATCCGCGCTTCCGCGAAGCCAAGCTGGGCATCATCGTGTCCTCGGTGCGCGCGCTGCAGATCTTCCTGCGCAAGAACGCCAAGCTCGATCGCCTGCCCGACTTCGTGATCGTGGAAGGCCCGCTGGCCGGCGGCCACCTCGGCTTCGGCCTGGAGGACTGGAAGGATTACGACCTGCACACCATCGTCGCCGAAATTCTGGCCTATCTGAAGAAGGAAGAGCTGAGCGTCCCCGTCATCGCGGCGGGCGGCGTGTTCACCGGCAGCGATGCCGTGTCCTTCCTGGAAATGGGCGCGGCCGGCGTGCAGGTGGCGACCCGCTTCACCATCGCCAAGGAATGCGGCCTGCCGGACAAGGTCAAGCAGGAATACATCAAGGCCACCGAAGAAGACATCATCGTCAACGGCGTGTCGCCGACCGGCTATCCGATGCGCATGCTGCGCCAGACCCCGGCCATCGGCGCTGGCATCCGTCCCGGCTGCGAATCTTACGGCTACCTGCTGGACGCCACCGGCAGCTGCGCCTACATCAATTCGTATAACCGCGAAGTGGTGGCCAACGGCGGCACCGACAAGGGCATCAAGGTGATGGACAAGACCTGCCTGTGCACCCATATGCGCAACTTCAACTGCTGGACTTGCGGCCATTACACCTACCGCCTGAAGGACACCACGCACAAGCTAGCCAATGGCGAGTACCAATTGCCGACGGCCGAACATATCTTCAAGGATTACCAGTTCAGCGTGGACAACCAGATCGCCCTGCCGCCGAAGGAAGAAGTCGCGGCCTGATACGCTTTACGGCATAAGGAAGGCGCAGCCTGCAAAGGTCTGCGCCTTTTTTTCGCCCCGGCCGCTCACATGCCGCTGATGCGGCGCATGAATGTCGGCTGGCGGAAGCGCTCGACGACGAAATCGACAAAGAGCCGCGTCTTGGCCGGCAGCAGCTTCTTGCTGGAGTAGTAGATCGAGAGCGGCCCGGTGCGGGCCGACCATCCCGGCAGCAGGCGTATCAACTCCCCTCTTTCGAGATAGGGCGTGGCATGCGGCGACGGCAGCAGGGCCACGCCCATGCCCAGCGCGGCGGCATGCGCCATCGCTTCCGGATCGTCGAAGATGGCGCTGGCGCGGTGCTCGGCCAGGCCCTCCTCACCCTTGGCATTGCGCAGCGTCCAGTTGCGCAAACGTCCGCTGCCGGCCGAGCGGCGCGCGATGCCGTCCAGCGCCGCCAAGTCCGCCGGGTGGCGCGGCATGGGCCGCCCGGCCATATAGCGCGGCGCGGCCGTCGCCACGATATGCACCGGCGCCAGTTCGCGCGCGATCACGCCCGGCGTCAGGTCGATGCCGCCGCCGATCGCCACGTCGAAACCACCGCCGATCAGATCGACCTGGCGGTTGTCGAAGTGCCAGTCCGGCACGATGCCGGGATAGCGCTGCACGAATTCGGCCAGCAGCGGCAGCAGGTACATGCGGCCGAACGCCAGCGCCACACCCACCTTCAGCGTGCCCGATGGCTGGCCGTCGTCCTGCGCCACGTCGGCCATCGCATCCTGCAGCTGCATCAGCGGCGCGCTGATCTGGCGCAGCAGGCGCTCGCCGCCTTCGGTCAGGGTCAGGCTGCGCGTGCTGCGCTGGAACAGGCGCAGGCCCAGCGCGGCCTCCAGCCGCGCCACGTTCTTGCTGACCGCCGCCGGCGTCAGGCCGAGGCGGCGCGCCGCCACCGAGAAGCTGCCGCCTTCGGCGCTTTGCACAAAGGAGTCGAGATGGTTGAGAGGTTCCATGCACCCATTTTATACCTTTGGTTGAAATAGATTAGCCAGATTACCGTCTATTCATATTGGAATGCATGGCCGATACTGGCTTCATCCCAACCATTTTTAGGAAGCCCATCATGAACCAGACCAACTCCAACCTGAACGGCAAAGTCGCTTTCGTCACCGGCGGCTCGCGCGGCATCGGCGCCGCCATCGTGCGCCGTCTGGCCGCCGATGGCGCCACCGTCGCCTTCACGTATCACAATTCGCGCAGCGCGGCCGATGCGCTGGCAGCCGAGGTGGAAGCGGCGGGCGGCCGCGCCCTGCCCATCCAGGCCGATGCCGCCGACGTCCATGTGGTCAAGGCGGTGATCGACGATCTGGTCAGACAGTTCGGCCGTCTCGACATCCTGGTCAACAATGCCGGCGTCTTCATCCCCGGCGCGCTGGCCGATTTTTCGCTGGAGGATTTCGACCGTACCGTGAACGTGAATGTGCGCGCGGTGTTCGCCGCCATCAAGGCAGCGGCGGCGCATATGGGCGAAGGCGGCCGCGTGATCAATATCGGCAGCGTGAATGCCGACCGCGTGCCCTTCCCCGGCATGAGCGTGTATGCCATGAGCAAGGCGGCGCTGACCGGCCTGGTGCAAGGCCTGGCGCGCGACCTGGGGCCGCGCGGCATCACCGTCAACAATGTGCAGCCGGGGCCCGTGAATACGGAAATGAATCCGGCGAGCGGCGACTTCGCCAACGCCATGCACGCCATCATGGCCCTGCCGCGCCATGGGCATCCCGATGAAGTGGCGGGCATGGTGGCTTACCTGGCCCGTCCGGAAGCAGCGTTCGTCACCGGCGCCAGCCTGACCATCGACGGCGGCTTCGGCGCCTGAGGTGGATCGAGGCAGGAAGCGGTGGTCAGGCGCCGCCGTGCTGTCCCGCATCGGGCAGCGCGTGGCCCGGATATAGGCGCTGCAAGGTCTGCACCACTACCTGCGCCACCAGCTCGCGCACCGGCGCGATATCGGCCTCCTCCTGCTCGCGCAAGGCCTTCCACAGGCCTTGCAGCGTGTCCTCGCGCAGCGCCACCGCCTGCTCCACCTCCTCCTGCCAGAAGGCGGGCGCTTCGCTCTCGACAAAGTTGCCGCGCCCCCGGCCGAAATGGGCCACGGCCAGATAGCGCAGCACATTCGAGACCAGCAGGGTGCGCAGGAATTCGTCCGACAGCGCGATCGAAGACTGGCGCCGGTCGGTGCTGGCATTGAAGCCCCAGGCCACGCCGGCAAAGGTCAGCGCGCCGATCACGCCACCCAGCAAGGCGCCCGTCCCCAGCGTCAGCCCGCCCGCCGCCAGATCGGCCGACAATCCCGTCGCCGCGCCCGAAACGATGGCGCCCAGCAGCGCCGCCTGCGCCTTCTCGACCGGCGCGCGCACCACGAAATTCTCGCTGACGCGGGCATTGATCTTGGGCGCTTCGCTGGCATCGAGCTTGTGCAGCGCCAGCAAGCCCACCGTGGTCTGGCCGATGCCCAGGTTCAGGCGCGCCACCAGAGTATTCATCGCGCGCTCCTGGCGCTTGCGCTCCTCGCCCTTGCCAACACCGACCAGCTTGAGCGCCGCGCCCAGCACCGAACGCTGCTCCACGTCGACCAGTTGGCGGTCGCGCGTGGCGTCCAGCAATTGCTGCGCCAATAGCGAGAGCGACTGCGCGAAGCGCTGCGCATTATTCTTTTCCCACACAGCGAACAGGCGCTGATACGCCAGCTGCTTGGAGGCCGGCAGCATGCCGCGCACCGCTTCGTAGAACACGCGCTCATGCACCCAGCAGCGGGCAAAGGCATCCAGCGGCAGCACTTCGCGCACCACCGCGAACTGCTGCAGATACTGCTTCCAGCGCGCCAACTCGGCCTGTTCCTCGTGCTGCGGCCGCGGTGGTCCCATCTGATTGAGCAGCACCAGCACCGGCTTGCCCAGCCACTCCAGTATCTTCATCTCCGGCGGCAGATAACCGGCGTCCTTCGGTGCCTCCGACGAATTCACCAGATACAGCACGACGTCGGCCGCATCGCGCGCGGCGCGCAAGGCTTGCTGGCTAAGCCAGAACGGACGGTCGCGATAGCGGTCCAGCACTTCGCGCAGGAACCAGCCGATCGGATTGCCGGACGCGGCGAGCCGTTTCAGCAACCGCGCCGAATCGCCGAAGCCGGGCGTGTCCCACAGCAGCAGGGCATCGCCTTCGGCATTGTTCAGCAGCGTGTGCGCTTCCGACAGCACCGTCACGTGGGCCGCATCGCGCACCTCGCCCACATCGCTGCCGATCAGGGTGCGCGCCAGCGTGGTCTTGCCGTTATTCGTGTGCGAGATCAGGGCCAGCTGGATCTGCATTCCGGTCTCGCTCATAAGGCCCCCGATAGCGGCAGTCCGGCACCCTGCTCCAGCGCGCGCAGCTCCGGCTGCAGAAGGTTGACGACGGTGGCTTCGACACCGTGATAGAGGCAGAACTGGCGCCACAACTCCACCCGTTCCGCCAGGCGCGCCGCATCGGCATTGCGCGCGGCGAAGCCCGACTCGTCGACCAGTACCGCCACGCCGCGCGGCGCCGCCGCAATCAGCTGGGCGAGGAAGGCGCCATGGCTTTCGCGTTCCGGCGTCGCGGCCAGATTGAACAAGGCCGCCGTCAGACTGATTTCCTTATTGTTCCAGTCCACACCCTTGAGCGCATCGCGCAGCTCGTCGCCATAAGCGATGGCCGGCGCCAATTGCACGCGCGCCTTCTCGCCCAGCAGACCGGCAGCCACCGCCTGCAAGCCCTTGCTGCGCGCCTCGTCCACGGTAAAGCTGAAAGGCAGCACGCGCAGCACGCCGGCCGGCTGGCCGGTCGCCTCGCCCAACTTGCGAAAATATGGCTGGTCCAGGTCGAGCGGGAAGCGGCGCACCAGCCAGCGCGCACGCAGGCCGGCCAGCATCGCCAGCGCCAGCCGCGGCGCCACCGCCAGCAGTAGCAAGGTGGCGGCGTACAGATGCACCCATAGCGCCCCGTTGGGCGCGGCCTGGGCTTGCGGGAAATGCAAGGCTTGCACATCGGCCAGCGTGAAGCCGGGCAGATGGAAAACCAGGATGGCCGGCGTGAACAGCATGTTCAGCAAGCCATGCACCTGCTCAGCGCTGAGGAAGGTGCTTTCCCAACCGGCCGCGTACTGCACCAGCAGGCCGCGCGCATACAGGGACAGCGCGGCACCCAGCGCAAAGGCGGCGGCGCTTAGATGAATGGTGCAGGCCAGGCGCGCGCCGTTCAAGCTTGCGCTCAGCTGCGTCCACTCGCCCATGAAAGCGAATAGCGCCGACGACATCGCATGCGGCAGCTTGCGCGGCAGCGCATTGCGGCCCACGCCCAGGCGCTGTATCCAGGCGGCGCGCCAGCGGTTCGCGCGCCGTTTCGGCCAGCATAACCAGAGCAGCATGCCGAGATAAACCGCCAGGTTCCAGAAAATGATAATCAGCAGGGGCGCCGACAGCAGATCGGCATGATGGGGATCGGTGATGCGGTCCAGCCCCGCGCCCAATAATAAGGCCAGCAAAGGCAAGGTATAAACCAGGGTATGCAGACCGGGACGGCGGCGGACGAAAGCGGCGAAGGCCGGCGTACGCTGTCCCAGTTTTTTGATGATCTGCTCGGCGCGCTGCTGCAGGAAATGCTCCTGGGTGGCGGCCGACTTGCTTTCCGCCGCCTGCCATTGCGCCAGCTCGCGCGCCGCCCGGCTGGCGTAGCTGCGGTCGTCCTCACTGAGGATTTCACGCTGCTGGTCAGCCGTTTCGATGGCGCGCACCAATACCACGTCCCGTGCATGTCGCTCGTTCATGCTGCTCCTTGTTCTGGAGCAAACATTATAACCCTGCGGTGCGCGCCGCCTTGTCCTACTTCAGGATCCAGGCCGTCAGGAACTCGGTGCTGCCGCCCTCGCCCACCGATCTTTCCACCAGCAGATAGGCTTTGCTACCATCAGCCTTGGCAATGCTGTAAGCCTGGAACTTCACGCTACGCTTGAAAGTGGGATCGGTAATCGCCTTGCCTTTCAGAGCCTGGGATACTTGATCCGCGGTGAATTTCGCAATGGATGCACCAATAGTCAAGGTTGCATTCCCGACATCATCAAAGGCGAAGCTGCGGTCATTGCTAATCGAAACACAGTCCTCATGCCAGATACTGAACTTCTGCTTGGCCAGCCCCGCCGCCTCGCTGATCGCCACCGCCTTCGCAGAAACCAGATAGTCAACCAGCCGGCTCTTTTTGGCGTTGGTGGCGCACATCAGCACGGATGCGGGCAGGAACTTGTAGGAGCTAAAACCATATACCGTACCCGGCGGCGGCGGCAAAATCGGGCCGTAAGCCTCCCCTTCAAAGCGGCGCAAGGCGGCCTTGGCGAGCGGAGTGAACAAGGTCTCGTCCGCTTCCAGTTCAACGGCAGCCAGCAGCGCGCGCGACGTTTCCTGCTCCCATAACTCAAGAGTCTGAGGCGGCGCCAACGAGGCGGCAATATAAGCAGCAGCCAAGGCAGTCTTCTTGGCCAACAGATCCTTATCGCTGCCGGTGGCGCTGTTCAGGATTGCCAGCGGCAGATAGCGGCGGCTTACCTCGCCCCCATTCAGCTTGGCCAACCATTTGGCTTTCTCGGCGGCATCCGGTGAACGCCTAAACAGCGTGCTGAACGCCTTCTCGATAACAATATCATTCGCTCCGCTATAGAACTGTGCGGACATCTGCGAGTCGGCGAAACTGCCTACCGTTTTAGCTGCAGCTGGATTGCTTGCTAATACCACTTCCAGTTCCTTTGCTGTCAGCGGCAGCTTGTTGTTCAAATTTTCAGCACTGAAAGCGCGCAAACCATAATAATCTGCTGCGGCACCAAAGTAGGTCAGATACAGCTGGTTAACCAACGGATAATAATCGCTTTCAACCGCCACTTTTGGAGGCGTAGTTGGCGGGGTAGTTGGCGGGGTAGTTGGTGTTGTTGTTGGGGTGGTCGGTGGCGTAGGTAATTGCGTGGCCGGATCGGAACCAGAGCCCGAACCACCGCAGGCGGCAAGCAATAATAGAGCAAGCAATGCAAGATAACGTTTCATGGCTAATCCTTTTAAATTTCACATTAATTAGATCCAATGTCAAAACCAAGACGTATCAATCAAAAAATATACTTCTCAGTTAAAAAACCATAATTCAAGGCCGAGCAAATCCACACCAGCTCAATATAGCGAGACAAGCAGGCCAACGTTCATTAACACCGTAGCTGAAATGAGCTAACCCGTCTTTCAGGTTGCCGCCATAATAATGGCAAAAGACACGAAATATTGTGACAATCATCACTTAAAACATTTACTTGTAATATAGAAGCAATTGGAAGTCGGGTGAAGAGAAGCGAGAATTTTCAGATACCAAACCAAAAATCAGCTTATCCACGCCAGATTTTGGTATGCCGCTCCTCTGAGAGGAGGCTTTGCAGGAGGCATCGAGGTCGAACTGATGGGTCGCCAATTTACAACTCCGATAGTGATTTTTTAGAATCTGGAATTCTTTTCTTTTTAAAAAGGTAGAATTAGTTGCCCTCATCCGGGCACATCAATAAACACCTATAACAGGAGTCATCCATGATTCAGGAAAATATCAGGATTAAAGTATCCCGGCATTCCCTCGCATCAGCACTTGCACTTGGAATTACTCTCAGCCTTGCAACTCCCTATTCAATAGCAGAAAGCAGCACCTCCTCTGCCACAAATAACAAGGAACAACTTCAGCTCGCCAGCTCCGCCGCCGAACATGATTTCAAAGCGTTCGTCGCGCATCATTTGCAAAGCAAATCCGGCACTCAGCCAGCAGGTTTCCCATTGGATGTCACGGATATTCAAAATCTGAAAAACGCTAAAATTGCCTATGGCTTCCAGGTTTACACGATAGACCCAAAAGATATACTCAGCGCGCGCTCGGAGATGCGCAGCATGGCCAAAGCCACCGGTATCTGGCGTTTCGTCATTAATCTGGAGGACAAACCCATCGGACTTGCTACCGTCGAACAGGTCAACGGGAAGTGGGAAACCGTGGCATATGGCGGTGCCGTATTGGCCCAGGAAGTGGATGCATCAATCCATGCCTACGGCAATGCCGACCGCTCCAATGTCCGCTTCATCCGTATTTATCAGGCCCAATCGGATTTCCTGGAAGTCAGCTCGGCTCAGGATGCGAAAACAATGTTCGCGCCCCTGCAGTCAGCGCGCCAATCTCTACTGCTGCGCCAAGGGAACGCCAAATCCGAATCAGCACTGGTGGACAGCAGCGAGTTGCTCGGTCCGCTACAAGCCGCGGTCAAGAAAAATATGGATGCCAATAACTAAGGGAAAGGGATGAAGATGAAAAATTCTTTGAGCCGTCTGATCGTCGGCGCGAGCCTGGCCCTGGCCCTGCCGGCCGCCTTTGCCCAATGGAAAACCCTGAATGTGCCGCTCGTAACACAGGAACACAGCCAATGGTGCTGGTCCGGTACCAGCAAGGCGGTGCTGAATTTCTATGGCCAAGCGCCAAGCCAATGCCAGATCGTCAACTGGGCTTTCGGCCTGAACTATGCCTGCGGCAACAGCAACTTCAATTGGAACAGCCCAGCCAACCAACCCAACAGCATGTATGGCTCGAACGGCAGCGTGCAGAACATCCTGAAGAATTGGGGGGTGCAGAACACGGCCTATAGCGTGGCCTCATCCTGGAATTCGGTGGTGTCGGATATCAATGCCAACCGGCCCTTCGTGATCCGCTATGGCTGGACCAGCGGCGGCGGCCACATCATGGTGGGGCGCGGCTATGAGACGATCAATGGTGTGAACTACGTCTACATCATGAATCCCTGGCCCGGCGAAGGCCAGACTTCACGTACATATGCCTCGGCAGTGCAGGCGTCCGACCACAAGTGGACGCATACCCAACGCATGAACCAGTAAAACAAAAAAGCCCCGACTGCATATGCAGCCGGGGCTTTCTCTTTATAA
>JANCSZ010000010.1:0-239825 GCA_024437665.1 Massilia sp. YIM B04103
TTATAAAGAGAAAGCCCCGGCTGCATATGCAGTCGGGGCTTTTTTCGTTTTGGTACTTACTTTTTGAGCGGATTTAACATACTTGTCTCGCGCACATTATCACCAAATCTATCATTGTAAATAAATAAATATTTTCAGCAACAAGGTGTCAAACTAGCAACTACCTCTGCTATTCTTTTGCTCCCTATGTCCTCGATCCAAGAGAGACATGGCGTATAAAAATTCCGGGGGTTCGTAATGTTTTTGTTGACGCGGCTGGGCTTGCAACGCACTTACTTTGCCGATCGGTTCCGGGCGTTCGCGGCCGGACTCCTAGTTTTCTTCCTTCTTCTGTCCATCGGCGCGGCGCATGCCGCTGGACCGACAATCAGCAAGCGCGCGCCGGAGCTGCCGCAATCGAATCCTATGCCGGATATCGGCGCCAGTTATCAGGCCAACGGCAGCGACATCGATCTGCGCCGCGTGGTGCTGATGCTGGACGGCGTGGACATGGGTGGCAAAACGACCATCAGCGCGACCGACGTCCGCTATACCCCACCCAAACCTTTGAGCGATGGCCGTCACAATGTCTCGCTCATGGTCGGTGACAAAGCGGGCAGCTTTGGCACTGCCAACTGGTCCTTCCTGATCGATACAAAAGCGCCGCTGATCAGCGGCCAGGCTCCGCGCGATGTCAGCAACGCCCCCTCGGACGCCACCATCGGCGCCAGCTTCAGCGATAAAGGCGGCAGCGGCGTCGATGCGGCCAAGCTGCTGCTGCTGTTGGACGGCGTCGATGTCACGGCCCAGGCTACCAAGAGCGCCACGGCCATCAGCTATAAGGGAAGCACGCCGCTGGCGGCTGGCGCGCACAAGGTGACGCTGAAGGTGCCTGATTTGGCAGGCAATATCGCAAGCGAGGAATGGAGTTTCAGCGTCGGTGCGCAGGAAGGCGTGCGCATTACCCAGAAGCTGCCTGCCGAAGGCGCCGAGCTGGCGGCGGATAGTCTGCCCAAGATCAGCGCAGTATTCGAAGGCGGCGTCGGCGAACTGGATCTGGCCAAGACCGTGCTGCTGGTCGATGGCAAGAATGTGACGGCGCAGGCGCAGCTGTCGAATACCAGCATCAGTTATACCCCCAGCGCAGCTCTGAGCGAAGGCGCACATGCGGTGCAGCTGTCCCTGAGCGAGAAGTCCGGCCGGGTGGTGGAAGCGGCATGGAATTTCATCACGCGCAGCAAGCCGGTGGTCAGTGCGCAAACCCCTTATTTCACCGTGCTGCAAAGCGCGGCCAAGCCAGTGATCAGCGCCGCCTACAGCGATGTGGGGGCGGGCATCGATCCGGCTTCGATCCGCCTTTATTTTGACGGCGCCGATGTCAGCGCCCAGGCCCAGCTTGGCGCCACCTCCTTCAGCTATCAGGTGCCGGCCGCACTGGCCGATGGCGAGCACAAAATCAAGCTGGTGCTGGCCGACCGCGCCGGGAACAAGCTGGAAGAGAACTGGAGTTTTGTGGTTGCCACTCCGCCCCAGATTACGGCACTGACGCCTAAGGATGTGACCTTGCCGGCGAATAGCAAACCGGTGATTTCGGCGAATTATTCGGCGGGCGCCGGCATCGACACGGGCAGTGTGCGCCTGTTCGTGGACAAGATCGACGTCACCGCGCGCGCCCAGGTCAGCGAGAGCGGCATCAGCTATACACCGTCCCAGGGACTCGCTTCCGGCGCGCACAATGTGCGGCTGGAAGTGGCGAGCCGCGCGCGCGTGATCGCGCAAAGCGGCTGGGGCTTCCTGGTCGATACCGCGCCCAGCTACCAGGTCAATATTGTGAGTCCCGCGCCCGGCCAGGCGGTGCTGAACGCGAAAGCGGAAATCGTCGCCAGCGCGAGCGCCAGCAAAAGCTATCCAAGCGCCTTCAGCGTGAATGGCAAGGCGATGAGCCTGACTGCGCGCGGCACCGGCCAGCTATACGCCGCCGAATTGGATCTTCAGCCAGGACCGAATGCGGTTACGGTCGAAGTCAAATTCGCCGATGGCCATACGGCCACCACTTCCTCCGAGGTGGAATATCAGATCGCGCCGGTGGTGACCATCAGCAGCCCGCAGGACCGCAGCACGCTCGGTCCCGCCGTGGATAGCAGCCCGCGCGACCTGACCGGCAATGTGGAGCGTCCGGTGACGATCACCGGCACGACAAACTATCCGATGCAAAGCGTGACCATCAACCAGCAGCAGGCCAGCCTGAATGGCAAGGAGTTCCGCTTCGATCGCTTCTTCCTGCATGAGGGCGTGAACCTGATCACGGTCGCGGCCACCGATACGCATGGCCGCGTCGGTACCGCCTCTGTTACGGTCTCGGTGGACCAGACCGCGCCCTTCCTGGCGCTGGAGGCGCCGCTGAACAATAGCATCACCTCGTCCAACAGCATTGCCATCCGCGGCACGGTGAACGATGCGGTGGAAGGCTATTACGCCGCGCCGGAACCCAAGGTCGTGATCAGCAACGGCCAGCAGAGCGTCAATGCCAGCGTGGGCGACAAGCAGTTCCTGGCTAGCGCCGTGCCGCTGGCTCTGGGCGAGAACACGATCACGGTCAGCGCCACCGACGAAGTTGGCAATGTGCGCAGCAAACAGCTGAAGATCATGCGCGTGGCGGCCGGTTCGGTGCGCCTGACCGGCTATGGCGGCAATGGCCAGAGCGGTGCGGCCGGGTCAGCGCTGCCGGCGCCGTTGACCGTGGCGGTACTGGACCAGAATGGCACCCCCCTGCCCAACACCGCAGTAACATTCGACGTGATGCGCGGCACCGGCGCACTGGGACGGACACAGGCCGAATTGGGCACGCCGGCGGCAGCCCGCAATCTGGTGGTGCAGACCAATGCCGAAGGTCTGGCCAGCGTCTGGCTGATGCTGGGCAAGCAGAGTGGCCCCGGCAGCAATGCGGTGCATGCGCGCGCAGCCGGTGTGGCGGAAGATCTGACCTTTATCGCCAGCGGTGAAAAGGGCCCGGCGCGCCATATCCGCGCCGACCTTGGCATCAACCAGTACGTCGCCACCGGCACCCAGCCGCTGGAGCCGCTGACGGCGGTCGTGACGGACGATAATGAGAACCGTATCGCCAACGCCGCCGTCACTTTCAGCGTGGTGGCCGGCGAGGCGCGCTTTGAAAATGGCCAAAGCAGCATCACCGTCAACAGCGACAAGAACGGCTACGCCGCCGTGCGGCCGGTGCTGGGCAAGCAGCCCGGCATGACCATTGTCAAGGCGGCACCGGCCCAGGGCGGCGAGTCCTTCTTTGAAGCCACCTTCACCATGCAGGGCTTGCAGCCCAAGGATGGGCCGACCCGTTTCAGCGGCATGGTCATGAACGACAAGGGCCAGCCTTTGCCGGGCGCGCGCATGTCGATCGGCCGCACGGCGCTCAGCACCACGGTTGACGAAAAAGGCCGTTTCGCTTTCGACGACATCCCGCCCGGGAAGATCGACCTGTTTGTCGATGGCCGCACCGTGGTGCTGCCGGGCCAGCAGTATCCCGCCCTGCACTTCGAGGCCAGCGCCATTCAGGGCGCCGAGAATCAGCTGCCGCATCCGATCTATTTGCCCGCGCTGGAAATGGCGGAAGCCAGGGTGGTTGGCGGCGACAAGGATGTCGTGCTGAAAATGCCTGGTTTCGAAGGCTATGAGATGACGGTGTTCGCCAACAGCGTCACCTTCCCCGACGGCAGCAAGACCGGCCCGGTGGTGGTGAGTCCGATCAGCTTCGACAAGCTGCCGATGACGCCGCCCGGCGGCTATGCCGGTTTCATGGCGCCCGCCGCCACTATCCAACCGTCCGGCACGCGCTTCGATCCGCCGGTGCAGTTGAAGATTCCAAATACCGCCGGTTTGAAGCCGGGCGAAAAGAAGCCGGTCTACCAGTGGGACCACGACCTGGCTACTTTTGTGCAGATGGGACAGGCCACGGTGACCGAGGATGGCGCTTTCCTGATCACCGATGCTGGCACCGGCATCAGCAAGGCGGGCTGGCACCCTATCCCCAACCCACCGCCACCGGACGACTGTCCGAACAGCGGCGGTGCGCCGAAGTGCGACGAATGCTCGACCATGGAGTCGTCCGGCGGCAAATGTCCTAAGAAGTCGTGCAAGCCGCTGCCGCCTTGCAAGGCCGATCCTCTCACCACGACGGCAATGGCGGAGGTGCCGAAAGGCGAATACCTGACCAGCCAGCTGTCCGCCCTGATGCGCAAGGTGCCCATCATTTCCGTGGCCGAGATCACGCTGGAAGGCAAGGGCCAGAAGAAGGATGGCGGCGAATGCTGCGGCACGCCGGTCTGCGGCAAGCCGAAGCCATTTACCGAGGCTTCGGGCGAAGGCGAGTTGAAGGCGGAGCTGGGCTTCGGTCCGAAGTTCCTCAACCCGCCCGAGATCGACACCAGCCTGTCCTGGGGACCGGACCGCTGGCATCTGGTCGCCAAGCTGCAGGTGTCGGCGGTGAAGTTCACCGTGAAAGGCAACGGCGCCGCCAAACAGAAGACTTCGCAGTGCAATAACATCGACTGCTTCAGCATCAGCGGCACGGCCAGCGTCAACCTGAACCTGGCCGACGTCAAGGCGACCGGCAGCCTGACCCTGGAGGAAGTGGTGGGCCGCCCCAGCTGGAACAAGTGGCGGGTGATCATGGGCGCCGGCGCGGAAGGCACGTTCGCCCTGAAAGCCGGCGGCATCAAGACCGAATACGCCATGAATTCCGGCGGCCCGGATTGCGGCCCGCCCAGCCCTCCGCCTAAAACGCAATGGGATGAGGTGGCGCTTGAAGGCAAGTTCAAGGTGACCGCCGAGATTCCGGGGCTGACCTGGCTCACCGGCGGTTACGAGTGGGAATACAAGTACGTGATTATGGAAGCCTCGGATTTCTGATGAACGCATTTTCTATCCTTCGCAAGACGGCGGGTATCGGCGCGGCGGCCTGGCTATTGGCCGGCCAGGCCGCGCTGGCCGCGCCCATCAATCTGCAATTCGCGCTGCGCAACCTGCAGCAGCCCAGTGCAGTGACCATCAGCGCCTTCATCGAATCGCATAAGCAGGCGCCGCTGGAGCTGCTGCACGGCGGCGAGGCGGACAAGGACGCCAGCGATGCCGGCGCTTTCCTGGCGGCTTACTACCAGGCGGCGCGCAGCGGCAACCGCAGCAAATTCATCGCCAGTTATGCCGACGAGATGCAGCCCGCCTTGCAGCGCAAAATCGCCGGCGATGCCGATGTGAAGAACGAGTTCGCGAAACTGAGCCGGGTGGACCTGGACGCGATCCTGTTCTGGGATGTGTACCGCTTTGCCCTGATCCGCCACTGGGCAGCGGTGGACGGCCAGCAGCGCGCTTTCAACGTAATGCACGTGCTGAAATGCGCGGCCCAGCAGTGCCGCATCGTTCAGGACCAGCAGCTGATGCAGGCCGGCGGCATTGTGCTGTCTTCCTTCATCGCCGACGAGAAGGCGGGCGCGGTGCCGCCCCTCAAGGCCGGTGCGCTGGAAATCGCGCTGCAGGCGGAAGCGCAGGCGGCGCCGGGCAGGGTGGCAGCCTACCCGCTGGCGGTGCGCGTCCAACCGGCTGCGCCCGACGCGAATGCGGCCATCAAGGCCACGCTGGACCGGCTGGCGAAGCAGTTCCCGCTGGCGGAGGGCAAGGAAGCCGAAACGCTGCTGCAACCCTTCTACAGCGAGGGCGCGCCGTCTTCGGTGCGCCTGTACCGCGGCGAGCCGGTGCTGACGCAGTACGCGCTGCCGGCATATGCCGCCTGGTATGGCCGCCAGCTGCCATGGCGGCTCGCGGCTGTATACGAATTGGGAAGCGCTTCCAAACTGGTGATCCTGCAATCGGAAAAGACAAAAGCAGTGCTGCCGCAGCTCTGGGAAAAGGTCGCGCATGGCTGGGCCATCGCCACCAACCCGTCGCGGCAATCGGCATGGGATCTGGTTTCATCGGCCGCTTTCAACCAGGCGCTGAGCGCCCGGCTGGCGGCGCCGGCTAAATAAGCATCGACCGCCGCCCGCAAGGGCGCGAGCGGCAAGAGCGGCAGGGCAAGCCATCAAAGGGGAAACAGTTGAGTACTAGCGCCATTTTCAAGTCACGTCATGGATGCGGTTTGCTGCGCCTGTGCGCCGGGCTGCTCCTGCTCGTCTGCCAACTGGCCTGGAGCCAGCCTACGCCCCAAGTACCTGCGCCCGATGCGCGCTGCGTGGTGAGTGCGCTCAACCGCAACGCCACCCTGGAAGGGGACTACTACATGATTCCGGGCGTGCCCTCCCAGCTTGGACTGTACCGCGTGCGCGCCGTGTGCAGCGACGGTACGCTGGGACAGACCGGCATCGTCAAACCGGCCGGCGGCAATGAATTCGTTGCCGGCCCTATTGTCTGGGGCAATGTGACGCCGGTGCCGGTCGCGCTGGTACTGGAAGGCCCGGGCAATGTCAGTTACGGACAAAGCGTGCAGCTGGCCGTCAAGGGCAAGGCCAGGGACGGCAGCACTTTCGACGTGACGCGGGCGGCCGATGGCACCAACTACAATAGCAGCAACCCCTCGCTCGCCAGCGTCAGCGCGGATGGCTTGCTGACGGTGGCTGCCGGCAGCGGCAATTACGGCCGCCAGGTGGTCATCAGCGCCACCAATGAGGGGACCGCGGTTTCGCGCCTGATCAATATCGGACCGCGCGGCGCGGTCGCCGGCAAGGTGACCCTGGCCGATGGCGTGACGCCGGTGGCGGGCGCCCAGGTCACCATTCAACTGTCCGCTCCGCTCACCGTTTTCCCGGTGCAGACCACCGATGCGGCGGGCGCTTTCCGCCTGGCCGATGCGCCAGCCGGCGACTACAGCTTGTCGGTGCTGGTGCCGGCCAGCGGTGCGCGCGGCGGCGCGAGCGGCACGCTGACGGCGGGTGGCGCGGCGGGCCGTTTCGACGTCAAGCTGAACGGCCAGGGCAATATCCATGTGACGGTGCTGGCCGGCGGCCAGCCTGCACCCAATGCGCAAGTCCTGCTGACCCACTCCCAATACCAGGGCGAGGTGCGCTCCGCGCAGAGTGGTGCCGATGGCGTGGCGCGGGTGGAGCGCTTTAGCGCCGGCGCGTTCAATATCACGGTGCGCGATCCTGCCAGCGGCGCGGTGGCGGTGGCGCGCGGCGAACTCGGTGCCGGCGCCGTCAGCAATGTGAGCGTCAACCTGCAGGCTGCGGGTGCGATTGCCGGCCGCGTGCTGGCCCTGGCCTTGCCGCAGCCCGGCGTGCAGGTGCGCCTGCTATCGGCCGCCAAGGGCCTGGTGAGCCAGGCCCTGAGCGACGGCCAGGGTGCGTTCCGTTTCGATTCGCTGGTGCTGGCCGACGGCCCGTACACCCTGCAAGCGGTGAAGGACGGCCGCGTGCAGGGCAGCGTGGGCAATCTGGTGCTGAACGGCGCCGGCCAGGAGCTGCAGCAAGACGTGGTGCTGGGCAGTTTTGCTTCCGGCGGCAGCGTCGGCGGCAAGGTCACGGATGCGCAAGGCAAGGTTGTGCCAGGTGTCGAGGTACGCCTGATGAGCGCCAAGGGCCAGCAGTTCTCCGCGACCACCGACGCGCAGGGCGCGTATCTGATCGGCGGCGTGCCGCTGGGCGCCTTCACTGTGCAGGCCAGCCTGGCGGGCGCGAATGCGAGCGCCAGCGGCGAACTGAAAGCGAACGGCGAACAGCTCAATATTGACCTGCAATTGCTGGCCAGCGCCCAGGTGGGCGGCAAAGTGCTGCTTTCCGGCGGCCAGGCTGCCGCCGGTGCGCTCATCGAGCTGCGCCATGCGACCGCCGGCAAACGCCAGGCGACGGCAGACCAGAATGGCGAATTCCGCTTTGCCGATGTGGCGGTGGGTAGTTATGTGCTCGATATCGTGCATGCCGCCAGCGGCGAACGCGCCCTGGTGCAGGGGGCGCTGTCCGGACCTGGCCTCTCGCGCAACCACAGTATCGCGCTGGCCGGATTGAGCAAGCTGCGCGTGCAGTTGACCAAAGACGGCGTCGCTGCGGCGAATATGCGGGTGGCGCTGGCGCTGCAAGGGGCGCTGCCATATGGCGCGGTGGCCACTACCGACGCTGCCGGCGTGGTGGAATTCGCCAGCGTGCCGCGCGGCCGCTTCAGCCTGAGCGCATATGAGCAGCAGGGCGGCGGTTACGCGCATGGCCGTTACGAGGGTGTGCTGAGCCAGGCCAATGAGTCGGTGCAATTCGAAACGAGCAACAGCTTCTATCTGGGGAACTACACGGTGCGCGGCACCTTGTACGATGCGCAAGCCCGTCCGCTGGCGGGCAAGTGGGTGCGTTTGAGCACGCGCGACATGCCGTTGGGCGGCACCGTGCCGATCGCCAATCCGCTGTGGGACGAGCATCTGGTGCAGACCGATGCGGCAGGCCAGTTTGAATTTGCCGCCGTCTCCCTGAATGACGATGGCCGTGGACGCCTGAAGCTCGATGCGCTGATCGATGGCCGCCTGCAGGGCCGCGTCATCTTGTCCACGCCGGCCAACCAGGACAGCGCGACTCAGGATATCGTGTTGTACGAAGCAGGCTTTGTCGCGGGTTCGGTGCGTGGCGCCAAAGGCAATCCGCTGTCCGCCTTCGTCGCGCTGGCGGGCTTTGACGACCGCATCTTCTCGGCTGGCGATTTCACGCAGCAGACCGAAACCGATGGCAGCTATCTGATCGCCGCGCCGTTGGGCGACTGGACGGTGAATGCCGCCACGCTGAATGGCGGCCAGCGCGCCAGCCTGGCGCGCCGCCTGGAAGGTGCGCAGGCGACGGTGGGCGCCGACTTCACGCTGACTGCCGCCGCGGGCTACGTGCGGGTGTCGGTGGCGCAGGCATTGTCCGGCCGCGGCACGAGGCTGTTTATCGACGGCGCCGAAGTCGCTCAACTCAATGGCTCCGGCCTGTCCTCCTACTTTGCGCTGGCTGCGGGCGAACACCAGATCGAGGCGCGTACCGATTACGGCGACACGGCGGTGGAACGCATCAGCGTGGCGAGCGGCGACGAGGGCCGTGTATTCAACCTGACCTTCAGCTTCAACCCGGCGCGCCTGAACGCGACCATCAGCAACACGGCCTATGGCCACAATGCGGTGGTGCTGCTGAACGGCGTGCAGGTTGGCAGCCTGTGGAACAGCGGCGTCGTTGCGAATATCCCGCTGGCGGTGGGGCGCCATGAAGTCATTGCCCGCACCGATTACGGCGACCAGATCAAGGAAACCATTGAGATCACGGCGGCCGACAGCGGCAAGCTGATTGCCCGTACCTTTGCTTTCAATCCGCCTGTGCTGAATATAAGGGTGGACGCCAACGATCACGAGACCAGGGTTGCGGTCAATGGCAAGGATATTGGCCAATTCTATAGCGGACAGACACGCGAGTTCGTCGGCCTGAAAGTGGGCGTGAACGAAATCCGCGCCAGCCGTTCGGACGGCCAGGTGCAAACCCAGCAGATCACTGTGGGCGAGGGCGATGCCGGCCGCCGCTTCGACGCGCGCTTCATCTTCAATCTGGCGCTGTTGAATGTGCATGTCGAACATCCGCAGGTCAACAGCTACACCTATGTCTACGTGGACAATAATTACGTCGGCACGATACGCGGCAGCGGCAACCTGGAGCAGCCTTACCTGGTGACGGCAGGCCAGCATACAGTCCGCGGCGATACCAGCGACGGCATGAAGCAGGAAGTCAAGATCACCGTCACGCCGGCCGATATCGGCAAGATCGTGAACGCCGACCTGGTCTTCCGTCCGCCACAGATCAAAGTAAACGTGACCAATACCGCGCCGGCTGAAGTGACCCGGATCCGTATCAATGGCTACGACGCGGGCACCATTGCCGGCAGCGGCAATATCGTCAGCTTGCGCGTGGTGCAGGGCAACAATACGGTGACGGCGGTTGCCGCCGATGGCGATACCCAGCAAATCAGGCTGAATGTGCCGGTGCTTTCGGAGGGCCTGACGCTGAACGCGAACTTCGTCTTCGACCGGCTGCTGGCCAAACGCGACAACCTGGCCTTCCGCGAGGCGCGCCATCTGTACTCGATCCCGGTGAAGGCGGGCGATGTGCTTGCGGTGCGCGCTCATGGCAGCAGCCATGATGGCAACAGTCCGGTGTGGAACGTGAAGCAGGAAGTGTATGGTCCGGACAAGGCGCTGAAAGCCAGCGGCAACGGCTATGGCTATCCGTTCGGCTATGAGCAGAGCAACACCTTGGGCGATCTGATGGCTGTCCCCGTGACTGCCGATGGCAACTACACGATCGGACTGCAGGCGCAGGAAAGCTACGCCACCGGCGCCTACTTCCTCAGCGTGCTGCGCAACGGCCTGCCGGTGGAGATCCAGCCGTATCTGGATGGCGGTACCGTGCGCGGCCTGGTCTACCGCGGCGACGGCGTCACGCCGGCTGCGAATCAGACGGTGGCGCTGCGGATTGAGGACAAGCCGGGCATCCATGTGCGTGCCGCCACGGCCGCCGATGGCAGCTTCGCCTTCGAGCATGTACCGGTGGGCGATGTGGCGTTGTCCGTGCTGGTGGACGAACGGGTGGTGGGCAGCGCTCAACTGCGCCTGGATGGTGCAGGCCAGACGGCGGTGCAGAATCTGTCGCTGCCGAAAGAAACCCGCCTGCAGGTGACTGTGGCTATTACGCCGGGCATGGATAATCCGGGTGATATCTATATCGATGTCAGCGATGTGAGCGGCACGCGCGGCGAAGGTCCGTTCTCCTTCGGTTCCGGACCAGTCAGCAGCATGCGCGAAATCTCGGTGCTGGGCGATAGCATCACGCTCAAAGCCATGCATCCGCGCCATCCTGTCTTTGACGTGACGCAGACGGTAGCGGGTGCCGATGGCCAGACCGTGCCGGTGGCGCTGGTGCTGCGCGCCTCCAAAGCCAGCGGCCGCGTGCTGCTGTCGAACGGCGCACCGGCTGCGGGCTTCCGCGTCAGTGCGATCCGGGCCGATGCTGCCGGCAAGGTGGCGCGCGCAGGCCGTGCCTCGGCCACTCCGGCGGACATCGAGTACTCGGCCGCCTATACCGATGCCCAGGGCGCCTATGTGCTGGCGCTGCCGGTCGGCATCGACGTGGTGGTGCGCGCGGTCGATCATCGCTTCGATTCTTATGTGCAGCTGCCGGTGCCCGCCGCGAACGGCCAGGACATCGCCGTGCCGGATATCCGTCTGGCCGCCACCGCCTCGGTCACGGCCCTGGTGCGCTATAGCTCGGGTGCGCCGCTGGCCAATGCCGACGTGAGCATCAAGGCCGCCGTGGATGGCAAGCCATTCTCGGCCAACGGCCAGACCGGCCAGGATGGCCGCTTCCTGATCGATGGCGTGCCGGCCAATGTGCCGCTGCAGGTGTCGGTGACGGCAGGGCCGTTCGGCACGGTGCAGACGCAGAACGCCACGGCCGCGCTCAACCAGGTGCTGGAACTGCCCGACTTCGTGTACGAGGAAGGCAGTACCCTGAACATCGTGCTGCTGGATGGCGAGAGCAAGCCGAACCCCTTGTTGAGCATGCCGACAATCGGCGAATGCGGCTCGAACAAGCTGCGCATCGTCACCAATGCCGGCACCACCGAGGTACGTCTGAATGAGTTGCGTCCGCTGGTGGGCGTGCCAGTCGGTCCGGCGACCGTGCATCTGTTCGACGCCTGCGCGTATGAGGATACGCTGCCGCTGGCCAGCGTCAGCCTGGAGATCGGTCATCAGGCAGAGTACACGGCGACGCTGATCGTGCCTATCCTGAGTGGCACCGTGAAATATGCGGACGGCCGTCTGGTGCGCTATCCACAGGTGACGCTGACGCAGAAGCGTCAGGATGGCGTGGAGAAGAGCCTGTACAGCGTGACCGACAATTATCATAGCCATCAGCATTCCCGCTTCGGCGCGTTCGATATGGTTGGCCTGGATCTGGGGGACTATACGGTGACGGCGACCGGCAACGACGAGCAGCGCTTATCGGTACAAGGCAATCTGCCTAAACCGGCGAATGTGAAGCTCGATCTGGTGCTGCCGGCCAGAGCGTACAGCGGGCAGGATTCCGACGTGGTGGGCCTGGTCACGGCTGACGGCAAGCCGCTGCCAGGCGCGGAGGTGCTGCTGGAGATGGAGAACTTGGGTTCGTGGTCGGTGTACACCAACGATGAAGGCGTGTACCAGTTTGCTGAAATCCCGGCCGGCAGCTTTAAAGTCTCTGCGCGCCATTACTTCTACCGCGCGGAGGCCAGCGGCAGCAGCGGCGGCGCACCTGTCGTCAATCTCGACCTGGCAATGCAGGAGGCGCCATATGACGGCTCCGCTTCGGACGTGAAAGGCGCGGTGACGGTCGATGGCGTGGCGAAGGCGGGCGTGCCGGTGACGCTGGTCTTGGAAAGACGGGATCCGATTCCTACCAAGACCTCGGGCCAGCCTGCCAAGCCGGCTCAAGCGGTTGCGACGACGCAGGATGGCCAGTTTGAGAATGCCTATACGGTGCTGACCGATGCGCAAGGCGCGTATGAGTTCAAGCTCATTCCGGCCGGCCCCTTTGTCGTGAAGGCCAGCTCTTCCTGGGATAGCGTCAGCGCCGCCGGCCATTCCGGCTCGGCGCGCACCATTACGCTGAACCTTGCCATTGTCAGCGAACCGTTCAACGGCAGCGCATCGAATGTACGCGGCCGCGTGACCTCGCGGCAGGAGGGCGTGGCTGGCGCGTTCCTCTTGCTGGAGCGGGAGAACGGCGAGCGCCTGTATGGCCAGAGCGACGGCGGCGGCTACTATGAATTCGCACGCGTCAAGGCTGGATCCTTCCGCGTGACGGCAACGTGGGACGGCGTGGGCGGCAGTGCCACCGGCGCGGCTGGCGTACAGCCGGTGCTGACGCTGGATCTGGATCTGCCGCCGCGCACCAGCGGAGCGCACGTCACCGGTACGCTGAGGCACAGCACCGGTGCAATGCTGAAAACCCCCGTAGTGCGCATCTTCCAGAATGGCGCCATGTACCACTCGTGGTCGGCGCCGGACGGCAACTACGGCGTGGGCGGTGTGCAGGCCGGCCCATTTGAGCTGTTTGCGCAGGAAGGCGAAACCGGCCTGTCCACCACGGTCGTCGGCGTTGGCGCGGCAAGCGGCACCGTCAAACTGGACGTGGTGTTGCCGCCTTCGGCCACGGTCAGCGGCAAGATCCTGGACAATGCCGGCCGCGCACTGGCCAAGGCCAGCATATACGCACGCAGCAGCGGCTTGCCGGACTTCGACCGCTATGCCGAAACGGATGCCGAAGGCAAGTACCGCCTCGAGCAGCTGGCACTGGGCCAGGTTGCGGTACTGGCGCAGGACGGCCCCACATCGCTGCTGGCGACTGGGGCGCTGACCCTGACCTCCGATCAGCAGCAAGCCACGCTGGACCTGGCCCTGCCGTCCGAAGTGGCTGCTCTTGAGGGCAGGGTGGTCACAGCCGACGGCAGCGCCCCGGTCGCTGATGCTCCAGTCGCCTTTGCCACCAGCCGCAGCTTTGCGCTGGCCGATTCCCTGTGGGTACAGACCAAGACCGACAACGCCGGCAAGTTTGCTTTGCCGGTGCTGCCGCTGGGACCATACCAGGTGGTGGCGATCGATCCGGCGAATCCTGAGCTGGTGGGCATGAGCACAGGCACTGCCGTAGCCGGTCCCGCCGCCCACAGCGAGATCCGCCTGGGCACAGCCATTGCCGGCGAAAGCCGGCTGACCGCTCCGGATGGCGCTTTCTATGGCCTTGGCTGCGCGGCGCAACTGACCAACGGCCGCGTCGCCGGCAATGAAGGCAGCAACTGGTTCCCCAATCTCTTCCTGCTGGACGTGGACGGCATCAACTTCCCCTGCCTGGCTGGGGTGAGCGCCTCGGCCGACAAGCGCGAACTGACGTACGGTCCGATCCGCATGAATACTGTGCAGGTCAAGCGCCGTGTCTTCTCGCCGGAAGCCGGCGGCTACCTGCGCACCATCGACACTTTCAGCAACACGGGAAACAGCCCGGTCACGATCAAGGTCAATATCGGCACGCCGGAATTCAATAATGGCCTGGCGCTGCGTGTGAATCCGGCCAATACTTCCTATCGCTATGCGGTGCTGGACTTCCCGCCGTTCGCCGTGGCCTTTGGCGGCGCGGGTGCGCCGGACAATCTGCCGTCCTACTTCGTGCTGACGCCGCGCGGCGGCTCCAACTTCACCGATCTGGGCGTGGCTTACCGCCGCACCCTGAGCGTGCCGGCCGGCGCCAGCGTCAGCCTGATGCATTTCACGGTGCTGCATGCCGACGTGCTGGGGGCTGGCGCCATGGCCGAAGCGCTGTCTAACAATAGCGCGCCGTCCATGTTCGACAAAATCGAAGCGGCAGAGAAGGCCACGATTATCAATTTCAAGGTTCCTTGATGGGTGGGCAGCCAAATGAATGAACGCATGACTTACTTACTGGGCGCCGTGCTGTTGTGCGGCGCGGCCGGTGCGGCCGCAGCACCGGGTACGGCGGCGCCGCTTGCCTCGGCCGCGGCCAGTGCGCCGTCCCGCCCCGCCACCGTTCCCGTCAAACGCCTGCTGCCCGAGCTGGCGCTGGAGGATCGCAACGGCCGTCTGGCCGGCACGGCCTCGCTGCGCCGTTCGACGCCATGGGTGCTGCTGGTAGTCGACGCCAACCGGCCGCAGACGCAGGGCACGCTGGCGCGCCTGGAGCTGCAGGAGGGTTGGGGCGACGGCGTGAGCATCATCGCTCTCGGCAGCGAGATGGCTTTCCAGGCCATGGTGCAGCGCCACGCCAGGCTGCGCGGGGTGCAATGGTTCCGCGATAGCGGCGGCACGATGAAGGCGCTGCGTCTTCCCGGCCTGCCTGCGGCGCTGGGTATCGACGGCGAAGGTGCGGTCGAATGGCAAAGCCTGGGCCTGCCGGCCAATGGCGGCAAGGCGCAAAGCCTGCTCTCCACTTGGCTGAATGGGAATAAGCGATGATGGCTTCCTGGTACCGCTGGCTGGGCGCCATGCTGCTGGCCCTGGGCTGCCTTACCTTGGCCAGGGCGGAACAGCCATCCAATCTGCGTGGCGATCCGGATGCGCCGGTCACCATCCTTGTCTTCTCCGCCTTTGCCTGTCCCTACTGCGCCGAAGCGCGCGGCACCCTGGATCAAATACTCGCGGCGTATCCGGGCAAGGTCAATCTGGTGTTCAAGCATTCGCCGCTGGGAGCCGACAGCGCCGCCTATCTGCCGCATGAGGCAGCGTTGGCTGCAGCGGAACAGGGCAAGTTCTGGGAAATGCACGACGCCCTGTTTACCCGCCAGAACCAACTGGGCGAGCGCGGCATGGTTGATTCCGTGGCCAAAGAGCTTGGACTGGATATGGCGCGCTTCGATGCGGCGCTGGCCAGCCGCGCCGGCCTGGCCCGCATCCGCAGCGATGTGGCCGAGGCCAATGCGCTCAAGGTCCAGTCCACGCCGACCTTCTATATCGGCGGTTATAAATTCGAGGGCGCGCAATCGTCTGCCGTCCTCAAAACCGTCATCGATCATCTGCTGGTTCCCGGCCCTGCCAGCAGAGCGCAGTCCTTGCAGGACAAGCTGCGCGACACCCAACAGCGCCTGACCCCGGCCATCGAGCGTATGCAGCAAGCCAGACAGCAATAGGCACTACCCTTTTATCCCAGTGAAGAAGCGAGAACTATGCACTCCCCCAAATGCCTGAAAACCTTGCTGCCGCCGGCTTTATCCGCGCTGGCCGCCACTCTCCTTATCCTACCCGCACAGGCAGCGGATAACCCCACTCCTTCGCAGCGTCTGGCCACCATGGGGCTGGAGGCGACGCCGGCGCGCCTGGTGCAGTTTGCCGCGCAGGGCGATGCCAACGTCGTCGCTCTGCTGCTGCAGGCCGGTGCCGGCGTGAACGCGGCCGAACCCCTGCGCCAGGTAACGGCCTTGCACAATGCCGCTGCCCAGGGCCATGTCGCCCTGATGAAAAAACTGCTGGAACAAGGCGCGAATGTGAATGCCGCCGACTGGTATGGCACCACGCCCCTGATTGCCGCCGCCTACTTTGGCCAGACGGAAGCCGTACGCCTGCTGCTGCAGCAAGGCGCGGCCGTCAATGCCGTCTCGAAACAGGGCGAAACTGCGCTCACCGCTGCCGTGTACAGCGGCAAGGACGCGCTGCTCGACCTGTTGCTGGCGCAGGGAGCGTCGCCCGCCTTGCCAGCCGCCGGCATGCAGCCGCTGGCGATTGCCCAGCGCGCGGGCCGCAGCAATATGGCAGCCGCCCTGCAAAAAAGCGCAGGAGGTGCGAAATGAGCGCAACGGCACAACGAGTCCGGACCGGCTTGCGGGCAGCGGTCTTGATGCTGGCGGCATGCGGCAGCATGAAGCTGGCGCTGGCCGCGCCATCGGCCACCATTCTGCCGTCGGAGGGGGGCGGTACGGCGGTCGCGCCGTATGATCCCGCAGTCTTCGGTCCTTCCGCCGTAGCGGACAAGGAAGGTGAGCGCATCGTCAAGGCCTGGCAAAGCGAGCCCCTGACCCTGCCCTGGACCACGCTGACGCTGGACATGATCGTCAAGCACAAAGGCTCGCCGACGCGCTCGGCGCGTGGTTTGGCGCTGACCCACGTCGCCATGCACGACGCATGGCAATTGGCGCCGGATGAAATCAGCCGCAAGGTGGCTGTTTCCACCGCCGCCAGCAAAGTGCTGGCCTACTGGTTCACCGCCGAGGAGCATGGCTTCGACCGCATTCTGGCGGCAGTGCTGAAGCAGGCCGGCGTCACGCCGCAGCAGGCGGCCAAAGGCCTGAAGATCGGCAGCGAGGTGGCGCAGCGCGTCATCGCGCGCGGCGAATCGGATGGCGCGGCCCGCGGCTGGAACGGCGTGCGCCTGCAATGGTATGGCGAAGGCCGTTATTACGGTCCCGGCGCCTGGGTGCCGACCCCGCCATACTTCTACTATCCGCCGGACGAGCCGTTCGCGCCGACCTGGAAGACCTGGGTGCTGGAAAACCCCGGCCAGCTGCGCCCTACGCCGCCGGACTTCGGCTCCGAACGCTTCCTGAAGGATTTGAAGGAAGTGGTGGAAATCCAGCAGAACCTCACGCCGGAACAGCTGCGCATCGCCAAGTTCTGGGTGGATGGCAGCGGCAGCGTCACGCCGCCCGGCCACTGGAACCAGATCGGCCAGGACCTGGTGCGCAAATACAAGCTGAACGAGGAAAAGACGGCCCGCCTGTTCGCCATGCTGAACGTCGCCCTGGCCGACACCTTCATCGCGGTATGGGAAGCCAAGTACCACTTCTGGACCGCGCGTCCCGTGACGATGGCGAAAACCGTGCTGGGCGTGGAGCTGAAGTCGGCCATCCTGACCCCGCCCTTCCCATCCTATGTGTCGGGCCATGCCGCCTTCAGCGGCGCCGGTGCGCGCATCCTGGGCGCTGTCTTCCCGCAGGAAGCCGGCAGTGTCGACGCCATGGCGGTGGAAGCGGCAACCTCGCGCATGTATGGCGGCATCCATTATCGGCACGATAATGAGGATGGCCTGCTGCTGGGCCGTTCGGTTGCCAACGTGGTGCTGAAAAAACTGAATCAGTAAGCTTGCGGCGGGCGCCAAGGCGCCCGCTGTCATCGTCCTGTCACAGGCGATCTATACACTGCGGTCCTTTCAGTTTAACAATCTGACGAGGTCCGCATGAAACTCCCCCAGCTCACCGTATTCGCGATCGCCGCGACCTTATTGGCCGCCTGCGGCAGCAGCAGTGACGATACGCCTGTTGTTGCGCCGGTCAAACCGCAGCTGAGCGGCGTCTTCCTCGACGGCGCGGTGGAGGGGCTCGACTATGTGGCCGGCACTGCCGCCCGCGCCAGCACCGGCGCCAAAGGGGAGTTCACCTGCGCCCAAGGCGACACCATCAGCTTCAGCATCGGCGGCATCGCCCTTGGCAGTGCGCCTTGCGCCGCCACCATCACGCCGCTGCAACTGGCAGCCAGCACCGACGTGAAGGATGCCAAGGTCGTCAACCGCCTGCTGGCCTTGCAGCTGCTGGACGACGATAATGATCCTTCCAACGGCATCAAGATCACCGCCGATGTGAAAACCGCGCTGGCCGGCAAGAGCCTGGACTTTGGCGCAGCCAATGCCGCCTTCCACAGCGCCCTCGCCGCGAACCTGGCTGCGGCCGGCTCCAAATATGCCGCGCGCAGCGTGGACGACGAACGCCGCGCCCTGGTCCGCGAGCATTTCGAGGACACGCTGGCCTCCAAGACCGGCGCGCCGGTGAATGAAAGCTTCACCCAGAATAATGTGAGCGTCAGCGTTACCCGCTACCAGATCCAGGCCGCGAACAGCTTCTATGTTCCTTACGAAGGCAGCAACACCAAGGTGAAGGAGGAGTTCCCGCTCGGCTTCCTGCCGTCCTACGGTTCCGCACTGGCCTTCAAAGGCACCAACGCCAATGGCGATCTGGAGTTCTACGGCCTGACCGACCGTGGCCCGAATGGCGACGGCCCGAACGTGCCGGCTTTGACCGGCAGCGGCACCATGGGCAGCAAAATCTTCCCATCGCCGAGCTTTACGCCTTCCATCGGCATCATCACTGTCGGCAAGAATGGCGCTGTGCTGACTTCGAATATGCCGATCAAGGCTTCTGCAACCACCAACAGCAGCGGCCTGCCGATTCCTGCCGGCTCGCTGGGCAACTCGGCCGAAATCCCGGTAATGGATGCGATGAAATTCGACGCCAACGGCAAAGCCGTCTTCAATGCCAACGGCATCGACAGCGAGGCCGTTGCACTGGATAAGAAACGCAATGCGCTGTGGGTCTCCGACGAGTATGGTCCCTTCATCGTGAAAATCGATGCCGCCACCGGCGTCATTCTGAACAAGTACGCTCCGGGCAGCGGCCTGCCGGCCATCTTCGGCAAGCGCCGCGCCAATCGCGGCGTGGAAGGCATGGCGCTCGATACCGTCACCGACAAACTGCACGCCTTCCTGCAAAGCCCCCTGACCGATGGCAGCACGCCATATAGCGTCACCGGCAAGAACGAGCAGGTGGAACGCTTCGCGCGCTTCACGCGCTGGATCGAGTTCGATCCAGTCAGCGGCACGGCGGCCAAGATGTATGCCTATCCGCTGAACGGCGCCGAATACCAGGACGGCCGCACCGGCAACGCCAAACTGGGTGATATGGTCGCCCTGGGCAATGGCAAATTCATCGTGATCGAACAGGGCGCGGCGCCAAACGGCAAGGTATTCAATAAAATGATGCTGGTGGAAATCGCCGATGCGACCGATATCAACGCCAAACCTTTCAATGCCGACAGCTCCGACCTGGAGAAGAGCAGCATGGGCGGCGCACCGGTGAATGGCGCCGACTGGAGCAAGGTTGTGCCTTTGAAGAAAACCCTGCTGCTGGACCTGAACGCGATCGGCTGGCTGGCCGAGAAGGCGGAAGGCCTGACCATTGTTGACGGCTCCACGCTGGCGCTGGCCAATGATAACGACTTTGGCCTGAAAACCAAAATCTTCACGCCAGCCGGCGAAATCGTGGCCGATGCCGATGTCACCAAGTGCAATATCGACGCCAACGGCGCCATCGTCACCAGCAGCGCGGCCGGCTGCAACGCCGCCAACACCATCCGCGTGGCGCGTGGCGATGACCGCGAACGTCCGGCGCGTCTGTGGCTGATCAAGTTCTCCAAGGCGCTGAACACCTACTAAGCTGTTCTCGCTCTGCACGAAAACCGGCGCCCACAGTGGCGCCGGTTTTCATTTGCGGTGCCCAGCATGGGCGTATTCCTGCGGGTGCAAGTCCCGCCGCGAGCGGACCATGGCCAGATACGAAAACTGCTCCGGCCGCTACTTCAAGGTTTCGGCCAGCTACAACTTCTGATCCCGCCGCCGCCCCGCTTGCGGGGCATTTTTTTTGCACGCGCGCTTCGCTATACTGGCGCGATGAGCAAAACGATCCTGATTGTGGAAGACGAGGCGGCCATCGCCGACGGCATCGCCTACGCCTTGCGGCGCGACGGCTTTGCGCCGCGCCATGTGACCCTGGGCGAGCAGGCCCTGGCCCTGCTGCATGCGGAGCAGGGCAGCGAAGGCGCGCCGCTGCTGGTGCTGCTCGATGTCGGCCTGCCCGATATCAGCGGCTTCGATGTCTGCCGCCGCCTGCGCCAGTTCTCCGATGTGCCGGTGATTTTCCTGACTGCGCGCAGCGAGGAGATCGACCGCGTGGTGGGCCTGGAAATCGGCGCCGACGATTATGTCGCCAAGCCTTTCTCGCCGCGCGAGCTGGTGGCGCGCGTGCGCGTGGTGCTGCGCCGCCTTGGGCCGCCGGAACTGCGCGCCGCGCCGCCGCCCGCCGCCCCGGCCACCGCGCCAGCCGTCCAGCATGCCGCCGCGCCGCCGGCGGCTGCCGCCTCCCGCGCCTTCGAGCTGCGCGCCGCCGAAGCGCGCATCCTGTTCGGCGGCCGGCCGCTGGATCTGACGCGCTACGAATACCTGCTGCTGAAAACCCTGCTCGAACACCCCGGCCATGTGCTCTCGCGCGCCCAGCTGATGGACCGCGTCTGGACCGACGCGCCCGACACCCTGGAGCGCACCGTGGACGCCCATGTGAAATCGCTGCGCGCCAAGCTGCGCGAGGTGGACCCCGAGGCCGACCCGATCCAGACCCATCGCGGCATGGGTTACAGCCTGGCGCGCGCATGAAGATCGGCCTGCGCATCCTGCTGGGCTATTTCCTGATCGTCGGCCTGGCCGCCTGGTTCCTGCTCAACGTCTTCGTGCAGCAGGTCAAGCCGGGCGTGCGCGGCGCGCTGGAAGACACCCTGGTCGATACGGCCCAGGTGCTGGCCGCCGCCGTCGCCGCCGATATGCAGGCCGGGCGGCTGCAGGATTCGCCCTTGCTGGAGAGCCTGCGCGGCAGCCTCGCCAAAGGGCTGGACATGAAGATCAGCGGCGTGCCCAAGGACCGGCTGCATTACCGCATCTATCTCACCGACGCCGCCGGCATCGTGCGCTTCGACAGCAGCGGCCGCGACGTGGGCCAGGATTACTCGCGCTGGAACGACGTCTACCTGACCCTGCGCGGCCGCTACGGCGCGCGCAGCACGCGCGAATACGCCGAGGACGACGCCAGCACCGTGATGTATGTGGCGGCGCCGGTGCGCGCCGACGGCCGCATCATCGGCGTGCTGACGGTGGCCAAGCCGATCGCCAGCGTGCAGGCCTTCATCGAGCGCAGCCAGCGCCGCATCCTGAGCCAGGGCGCGGTGCTGCTCGGCGTCTCGCTGCTGATCGGCATCGCCGTCACCTTCTGGCTGGCGCGCGCACTGCACCGGCTGATGGACTATGTGGCCGCCGTGCAGGCCGGCCGCAAGGCCGTGCTGCCGGCCCTGGGCAAGACCGAGATCGGCACGCTAGGGGCCGCCCTGGAAGCCATGCGCGTCAAGCTGGAGGGCAAGGAGTATGTGGAAACCCTGATGCATACCCTGGCCCATGAGCTGAAAAGCCCGATCGCCGCCATCCAGGCGGCGGCCGAACTGATGCAGGAGGATATGCCGGAACAGGAGCGCCGCCATTTCCTCGCCAATATCCAGAGCCAGAATGCGCGCCAGCGGCAGCTGATCGACCGCCTGCTGGCCCTGGTGCGCCTGGAGAAGCAGCAGCGCCTGGAAGCGCCGGAGACGGTCGACTTGCCGCAGCTGCTGCGCCAGGCCGCCAGCGATTGCAGCGCCAGCCTGGCGGCGCGCGGCCTGAACCTGCAGATGCAACTGGCCACTGCGGGGGCGCCGGCCGACGAGGGCGCCGGGCCGGCCGCGGCCGCGAGCTTGCGCGTGCAGGGCGATGCGCTGCTGCTGCGCCAGGCGGTCGGCAATCTGCTCGACAATGCCATCGGCTTCGCGCCGCCCGGCAGCCGCATCACGCTGGCGGCGCGGCGCCAGGGCGACCAGGCCGAGATCGCCGTCACCGATGGCGGCCCCGGCATCCCGGCCTATGCCGCCGAGCGCCTGTTCGAGCGCTTCTATTCGCTGCCGCGGCCGGACGGCGCCAAGAGCACCGGCCTGGGCCTGCCTTTCGTGCGCGAGGTGGCCTCGCTGCACGGCGGCAGCGTCGACGTCGGCAATGCGCCTCAGGGCGGCTGCCGCGCCGTGCTGCGTCTGCCCCTGCCGCTGCGCCTGTAGCGCAGCGCCGCTTCACACGGAACGCATCGTCAACGCACACAGCTTTTCTACACTGGCGCCACCCTTTACTACTGGAAGCGCCATGCAAAAGAAACTGCTGTTCAAAATCCTGATCATCATCGGCCTGATGCTGATGATCGGTCTGCCGCTGATGATGATCCAGGCCACCATCAGCGAGCGCAGCGCCTACCGCGAGCAGGCGGTGCGCAGCATCGCCGCCGATTCCGTCGGCGAACAGACCGTGTACGGGCCGGTGCTGGTCCTGCCTTATACCGACGAATACGAGCAGATGGAGGAGGGCGGCGAGGACAAGCCGCGCCAGCTCAAGAAATACCGCGTGCAGCGGCGCCACCTGGTCTTCCCCAACCAGCTGAATGTGGCGGGCGTGATCGGCACCGAACGGCGCTACCGCGGCATCCATCAGGTGCTGGTGTATAACGGCGAGCATAAATTCAGCGGCGACTTCGTGCTGCCATCCCTGAGCGAGCTGCCGCGCGCCCAGGCCCAGTCCAGCCTGACGCCGGGCAAGCCCTTCCTGGCGCTGGGCGTGTCCGATGTGCGCGGCGTGCGCGACATCCCCAAAATCCTGTGGGGCCAGCGCCTGATCGAATTCGAGCAGGGTTCGGGCCTGGCGGGACAGCGCCAAGGCTTGCACGTGCCGCTCGAGATGGCCGATGTGGCGGCCGGCAGCGTCAAGTTCAGCTTCAATCTGGGCCTGGCCGGCATCGAGAGCCAGCAGTTCGTGCCGCTGGCCAAGAACAACCGCTTCACGCTGAGCTCGCCGTGGCCCCATCCGCAATTCGGCGGCCGCTTCCTGCCGGCCCAGCGCAGCATCAGCGAGCGCGGCTTCGAAGCCACCTGGCGCATTTCCGCCCTGTCCAGCGACGCCCAGCAGCAGTTGCGCCAGGCCGAGCTGCGCGCCCAGGATGCGAGCGGCAACACGCCCGCCAGCGCCCTGGTCGCGGCCGGTGCCCTGGATGCGTTCTCGGTCGACTTTATCGAGCCGGTGAATATCTATTCGATGGCCGAGCGCGCCACCAAGTACGGCTTGCTGTTCGTGGTGCTGACCTTTGCCGCCTTCTTCCTGTTTGAAGTGCTCAAGCGCCTGCCGATCCACCCGGTGCAGTACGGCCTGGTGGGCCTGGCCCTGGCCATGTTCTTCCTGCTGCTGGTGAGCCTGTCCGAGCACATGCCCTTCCTCGCGGCCTATCTGCTGGCCAGTGTGGCCTGTATCGTGCTGATCGGCTTCTACCTGGGCCATGCGCTTGGCGACCGCCGGCGCGGCTGGGGCTTCGGCGCGGCCTTGAGCCTCTTGTACGGCATCCTGTACGGCTTGCTGAACTCGGAAAACAATGCCCTGCTCATGGGCGCCATCCTGCTGTTCGCGGTGCTGGCGGCGGTGATGGTGGCAACGCGCAAGGTGGACTGGTACGGCTTGGCGGCGGAACCGGTGGCGCGCTAAGCGGCGCCGCAAGAAGCAGCACGGCCCGCCGCAGCGGGCCGTGCTTTTTACTGGAACAGGCGCTGCGCCTTAGCGGGCGGCGGCGAGACTGGCCAGGGTCTGGTCGGCCGTCGTCATGAAGGCCACCACGTCGGTCGCGCTGCCGACCTGGCCGAGCATGGCGCGCGCCTTGGCGGCGGCCTTGGCGCCGCTATACGCGGCCAGCTCGGCGCTGGTGTCGATGGACGCCGTGAAGTAGACCGCCATCGCCGTCTTGCGCTGCACGGCTTCGACGTCGGCCGCGCTGGAATCGGTGGCCAGGAGGTTGAGCACCCCCAGCGCCACATAGCCGCGGCTCGCGCCCTTGGTATTCAGCTGGTCCAGCCAGGTCGCCAGCTCGGCCGGCGTCGGCGCCCGGTTGGCGAGGTTGTTGAAGACGGCGCGCACGAAGCTGGCATGGTCGCCCGGATACAGGGCGCGCGCTTCGGCGCTGTTGCCCAGACCGTCCACCAGCTTGCGGATTGGCTGGTTGCCGGCCTGGTATTGCTGCTCCAGCTCGCTCGTATACTCGTCGACATTGCTGGCCTGCAGCTCGCTCATGGCGTTCGCCAGGCTGGCCGCTTCGGCCGGCCGGCCAAAGAGGGCCAGATGCAGCTGCTGCGCCAGCGAGCGGTAGGCGCCGCAATTGACGCCGACGGCATTGAAGGCGGCCGTGACGTCGGCCACCACATAGCCGCGGTTGCGGGCCGCGTTCTCGACGCCGCAAGCGCCGTCGTTATAGCGGCTGAACTTGGTCCAGTACAGCCGGTTGGCGTCGGCCATGACCTCGAAGGCCTTGCGCGTGTTCCAGCCGGCCCGGGTGGCGAGCTGGTGGAAGGCCTTGTTGTAGATGCCGCTCAGGCGGTGCACATCGGTGAGCTCGCGGTGGTAGACCGTGTGCTCGACCGACTTGCCGTCGGCGCTGGGTCGGCGCATATCGCGCATCGCCGTGCCGTTCTTGACGACCTCGCCGCCCACCAGGAAGTCGTTGCTGCCGCGCGCATGGTATTCGGCAGCTTCGCCCGCCATATCGGAAAACGCTTCATTCATGCCGCCCGGCATGCCGAAATAGTTCAGGCCGGAATTGCGTTCCGTGTAGCCGTGGCTGAATTCATGCGCCACGAGGTCGAGCGAGACCATCGGATAGTAGAGGCTCGCGCCATCGCCGAAGTTGGCGACGCCGCGGCCCCAGGAGGCATTGTCGAGGGCGTTGCTGGGATGGCCGCGCCCGATCAGGGGCAGGGGCACAGGCGGCATGTTCAGATATGCCATATACATGCGCAAGGTGGCCCCGGCGTGGGCGTGGATATCGTTCAGCGGCGCATAGCCGCCATTGACGGTCTTGAAGGTATTGCGCGGGCAGCCGAACTGGTAGGGCGTCTTCTTCGCACTGCCGGTGGCCTCGCCGTCCAGATTCACGGTGACGATGCCATTGCTGTCCATGCTGCAGTTGTCCGACACATCCAGCGCCGGGCGCTGCACTCCATATTCATACTGGCCGATGCGGGCGTTGCCGCCGGGGCCGCTGGCGGCGGCGGTCATATGGCCATCCCATTGCTGCAGCACGCGGCCCAGGTTGGCATCCATCAGCAGGTGCGGATAGCGCAGCTGCTTGCCATCCTGCACATAGAAGGAGACCAGGTAGACCAGGCGCGCCACCTTGTCGCGGCCGGCATACACATACAGCGTGGCGGCATCGTCGGTGGTCTGGAAGCGCTGCAGCCGGGTCTTGGCCTGCAGCAGGATGTCGGCGGCGGAAAAGACCGGGCGCGCGCTGGGCAAGTCCTGGCTGATGCGCTGCAGTACCGAGCCGCGCAGCGTGGCCGTGCCGGCATTGCCCTGGCGGTGTTCGACGACGAAGCCGTCCAGCACCGGCACGCCCTGGTAATACTGCTCGTGGCGCCGCGCGCGCAGGCCGTTGGGATAGTCGAGGCCGCGCCCGGCCTTCAGCTCGCTCTCGCCCAGGTCGGCCCTGGGCGCCAGGGCGGCGCGCAGCGGGCCGTTGCCGGTGGTGGTATTGATTTCCACGCGCTGCGCCGCCTGGAGGCCGCCGCAAGCCAGTAGTGCAGCCGCGCCGGCGCTGGCTTTGAGCCGGGTTGATAAAGTTAAGTTCATGCCTTGTCCTTTTTGGAAATGATTGGAAAAGAATTTGCATTATATGCAAAAATGCTTTTTTACCATTTCTTACAAGAAATAAATGACTTGTGGCAATGACTGCCAAGGAGAGGATGACGGGCTGGTTGGAGCGGCGGCCTCCCGTTGAGCTGGGAGGCCGTGTTGTGCGCGGATCGCGCATGCCGCGCTGGATGGCGGCGAGACGTGCTCCGGCCTTAGGCCGGCAGCTTGCTACGCCGCCGCGTCAGGTAGCCCAGCAGGCCCAGACCGAGACCGAGCATGCCGTAGCTGGCCGGTTCCGGCACCGGCCGGGGTATATAGTGAGCGCCGAAGTAGCTGGTCAATTCCAAGGTTAGCAAGAGTTCCTTGTCGCTGGCATTGGCATAGACGAAGCCAATCGCATTACTGTAACTGCCGTCTCTCGGATAGTTCGACGAATAGTCTCCTTCGGTGATGCTGCCAATGCCGGCAGTGGGACTCAGCTTGAATCTCAAAAAGTGATAATCCTGGATTTCATACACCCAGCTATGATTGTGGCTGTAGAAGGTCGTGCCGTTCACCGTCAGCAACGAATGTGCCTGCAGTTTGAGATTGATTGTTTGCTCAACGGCCCCATACACGTGCCGCTCGGGGGCGCCCGTTGCCGTGATGGCGAAATCGAAACGGGTGTCGCCTGGCGCCCCGGAGGTGCTAAACCGCTCGCTGACATTCGGTGCGCCGTCCAGAATGCTGCCTGCTTGGTTCAATGGCAGCGTTAGTGTCTGCGGCGACTGGCTCCCGGGGTTGCTATAAATCAAGGTCTCTCCCGACATGATTTGAAAACCTGCTGCGCTGCCATCCGTGGGCGTCAGATCGACCGTGCTCAGCCGCAAGTCACGGAAGCCAGCATGGACTTGAGAAATCGCCGGGGCGGCGTCCGCGCCGAGGCAGACCAGACCCAGGCTCATGCCAGCGAGGGTGGTGCGCACGTGGTAGGGAAGGTGCATGATGTGAATTCTCCGGAAATGAAAAGGTGGCGGTGTTCAGTTGGATAACGCTGCGGAGCGGCGGCGGCGCACCCAGCCGCTGAGCAACAACAAACCGCTTCCTAGCATGGCGTAGCTACCAGGTTCGGGCACCATGGTGGCGACCGAGTAGCTGGCGCCCAGTTCGAGTCCGACTAGCTGGGCGCTATCGCTGAAATTGGCAAAGCTGAGCGTGAACTCTTCTGGCGTGGTCCAGTTGGGAGTCTCGAAGCGGTCGCGCCTAAAGCTGCTGCTGTTGGAGTAGTTTTTCCCATCGAAAAGCTTGGCGGAAGCAAAGCCTGAGGTATACCAGGGGGAATTGAGCTGCTGGGTTTGCTGCGTGCTCGCTGTTCCGGTCAGTAGCAGCACGGAATGCGGCGCCAGGACCAATTGCGATTTCTGCTGATAGAAGAAAGTGGCCCTGGGCAGCCCAGTCGGGCTGGTGCTGGTGTCGAAGCGGAAATTGCCGATGCCGTTGATGTTGGCTTGGATATGGCCGCCCGCCAGTTGCTCCGTGACCGACTCGCCTTGGCCGATCCGGCGGACGCGGTCACGGTCCGTGGCCCCAGGTGTTCGGTCATACACTAGCAAAAGGGCACTATGTTCGCCGGTAAAGCTGAAGCCGGCTGCTTGATTATCGCTGGGCGTGAGATCGATGACGCTCAGGCGCAAATTGTCGATGCCAAGCGAGCCGGACCAGTTGGCGGCCAAGCTACTGCCGCTGGCCAGCGACAAGGCTGCACTCAGCAAGGCGACGGCGAAGGGGGCGTGACGCATGGTTTTCCTTCCTGAAGAAAAGTATATGAAAACAGCATGATTATCAATATATAAAGCAATTATGGCAATATGTTCTTCATGACAAATCCGAGGCGGAAGCGGCGCCCGCGATGCGCTTGGCCGGGCGGCGTGCGGGGCGTGCGGTAAACCTGACATACCTCGTATGAAGTTGTTGCGTCAAGGGGCAAATCACAGTACACTAGCCGGCTTCGGTATGGATTCGTCTTTTTCATGGTCCGTATCACTTTTTGTAGTTAAACAAAGCCCCGCCCAATCGTAGGTGGGAATGGAGAAAAAATGAGCCTTGGCCTCCTCGGTCGCAAGGTTGGCATGATGCGTATCTTCACGGATGACGGGGATTCGATCCCTGTGACCGTGCTGGACGTGTCGAACAACCGCGTTGCGCAAATCAAAACTCCTGAAGTGGATGGTTACTCCGCTGTTCAGGTCGCATTCGGTCAACGTCGCGCTTCCCGCGTGATCAAAGCCGCTGCTGGTCACTTCGCTAAAGCAGGCATCGAAGCCGGCACTCTGTTGAAAGAGTTCCGCGTGGACGCCGCTAAAGCAGCCGAACTGAAAGCTGGCGACGTTGTTGCTGCTTCCCTGTTCGAAGTCGGTCAAAAGATCGACGTGCAAGGTGTGAGCATTGGTAAAGGCTATGCCGGTACCATCAAGCGTTACAACTTCTCGTCCGGCCGCGCTACCCACGGTAACTCCCGTTCGCACAATGTTCCAGGCTCCATCGGTATGGCGCAGGATCCAGGTCGCGTTTTCCCTGGTAAACGCATGACCGGCCACATGGGTGACGTCACCGTGACCACCCAGAATCTGGAAATCGCCCGTATCGACGCCGAACGTCAGCTGCTGCTGGTGAAAGGTGCCGTACCTGGCGCGAAAAACGGTCAGGTGGTGGTTTCGCCAGCCGTTAAAGTCAAAGCTAAGAAGGGAGCTTAATCGATGGAACTCAAGCTCTTGAACGCGCAAGGTCAAGCCGCCTCCAACGTTGCTGCCGCAGACACCGTCTTCGGCCGTGATTACAACGAAGCGCTGATCCACCAAGTCGTCGTTGCCTACGCTGCCAACGCACGTAGCGGCAACCGCAAGCAGAAAGACCGTGAAGAAGTCCACCACACGACCAAGAAGCCATGGCGCCAAAAAGGCACCGGCCGCGCACGTGCTGGTATGTCCTCCTCGCCACTGTGGCGCGGCGGCGGTCGTATCTTCCCGAACTCGCCTGACGAGAACTTCACCCACAAAGTGAACAAGAAGATGTACCGCGCCGGTATCTGCTCGATCCTGTCCCAGCTGGCCCGCGAGGAACGCCTGGTGGTGATCGAAGAACTGACGATCGATGCGCCAAAGACCAAACTGCTGTCGCAAAAGCTGAACGGCATGGGTCTGGACTCGGTGCTGATCATTGCTGACGACATCCAAGAAAACCTGCTGCTGGCTTCCCGCAACCTGCCGAACGTGCTGGTTGTCGAGCCACGCCACGCAGACCCAATGTCGCTGGTCTTCTACAAGAAGATCCTGGTTACCAAAGCGGCCCTGGCCAAGATTGAGGAGATGCTGGCATGAGCGCAGTCATCAAACACAGCGAAGAGCGCCTGATGAAGGTGCTGCTGGCGCCGGTCATTTCCGAGAAGGCCACCATGGTCGCGGAAAAGAACGAGCAGATCGTGTTCCTGGTTTCCAAGGATGCGACCAAGCCAGAAATCAAGGCAGCCGTTGAACTGCTGTTCAAGGTCGAAGTGGAATCGGTGCAGACCGTGAACCGCGAAGGTAAAGTCAAGCGTTCCGGCCGTTTCATCGGTCGCCGCAACCACACCAAGCGCGCTTTCGTGTGCCTGAAGCCCGGCCAGGAAATCAATTTCTCCGAGGAGGCTAAATAATGGCACTCGTTAAGATGAAGCCAACCTCGCCAGGCCGCCGCGGCATGGTGAAGGTGGTGAATGCCGACCTGTACAAAGGCCGTCCTTTCGCCGCCCTGGTTGAGAAAAAATCGAAGACCGCTGGCCGTAACAACAACGGCCACATCACCACCCGTCATATCGGTGGTGGTCACAAGCAGCACTACCGCCTGGTTGACTTCAAACGCAACAAGGACGGCATTCCTGCCAAAGTGGAACGTATCGAATACGATCCTAATCGTACCGCCCACATCGCCCTGCTGTGCTACGCAGACGGCGAGCGCGCTTACATCATCGCCTCCAAAGGCATGGCGGTGGGCGACGTGCTGATGAACGGTTCGGAAGCGCCGATCAAGGCCGGCAACTGCCTGCCAATCCGCAACATCCCGGTCGGCACCACCATGCACTGCGTGGAAATGCTGCCAGGTAAGGGTGCCCAGATGGCCCGTACCGCCGGCGCCGGCGTCGTGCTGATGGCCCGCGAAGGTACTTACGCTCAGGTGCGTCTGCGCTCCGGCGAAGTGCGCCGCGTGCACATCGAGTGCCGCGCCACCATCGGTGAAGTCGGTAACGGCGAGCACAACCTGCGTAAGATCGGTAAAGCTGGCGCCATGCGCTGGCGCGGTGTTCGCCCAACCGTCCGCGGTGTGGTGATGAACCCGATCGACCACCCGCACGGTGGTGGTGAAGGCCGTACCGCAGCTGGTCGTCATCCAGTATCGCCATGGGGCCAGCAGACCAAGGGTAAGAAGACGCGTTCGAACAAGCGCACTTCTTCGATGATCGTCTCGCGCCGCGGCAAGAAATAAGGATAAACCATGACTCGTTCATTGAAAAAAGGGCCGTTCTGCGACGCCCACCTGGTGAAGAAAGTCGAAGCCGCGCAAGCGACCAAGGACAAGAAGCCAATCAAAACCTGGTCGCGCCGTTCGACGATCATGCCTGACTTCATCGGTCTGACCATTGCTGTGCACAACGGTAAGCTGCACGTGCCAGTGTATGTTTCCGAGAACATGGTTGGTCACAAGCTCGGCGAATTCGCGCTGACCCGTACCTTCAAGGGCCACGCTGCTGACAAAAAGGCTAAGAAATAATGGAAACTAAAGCAATCCTCAAAGGCGTGCGCCTGTCGGATCAAAAAGGCCGCCTGGTGGCTGACCTGATCCGCGGTAAAAAGGTTGACGCTGCGCTGAACATCCTGCAGTTCAGCCCGAAAAAAGGCGCGGCCATCCTGAAAAAAGTGCTGGAGTCCGCCATCGCGAACGCCGAGCACAATGACGGTGCCGACATCGACGAACTGTTCGTGAAAACGATCTACGTCGAAAAGGGTCCGATCCTGAAGCGCTTCACTGCACGCGCTAAGGGCCGGGGTGATCGTATCTCGAAACAATCCTGTCACATTTACGTGACTGTCGGAAACTAAGGAGTCACGATGGGACAGAAGATACATCCAACCGGTTTCCGTCTGGCCGTTACCCGTAACTGGGCATCGCGCTGGTACGCAACCAATGGCAACTTCGCTTCGATGCTGAACGAAGACCTGAAAGCGCGCGCTTTCCTGAAGAAGAAGCTGAAGAACGCCTCCGTTGGCCGCATCGTGATCGAGCGTCCAGCCAAGAACGCGCGCTTCACCATCTACAGCTCGCGTCCAGGCGTCGTGATCGGTAAAAAAGGCGAAGACATCGAAGTGCTGAAGTCCGCCCTGACCAAGATCATGGGCGTGCCGGTGCACGTGAACATCGAAGAAATCCGCAAGCCGGAAATCGATTCCCAGCTGATCGCTGACTCGATCGCCCAGCAGCTCGAAAAACGTATCATGTTCCGCCGCGCCATGAAGCGCGCGATGCAGAACGCGATGCGCCTGGGCGCGCAAGGCATCAAGATCATGTCGTCCGGTCGTCTGAACGGTATCGAGATCGCCCGTACCGAATGGTATCGCGAAGGTCGTGTGCCACTGCACACCCTGCGCGCCGACATCGACTACGGCACTTCCGAAGCTTCCACCACCTACGGCATCATCGGCGTGAAGGTATGGGTATACAAAGGCGACCGCTCCGCTACCGGCGAAGCACCAGTCATCGATACCCCGGCTGACGAGAAGAAGCCACGTGGTCCGCGTCGTGACGACGGCAAGCCAGCTGGCCGCCCACGTCCAGGCGCTAAAACCGCAACCGCACCAGCCGGTCGCCGCGCTGCCAAGCCGGCCGCAGCTGAGAAAGCAGGAGAATAATCATGCTGCAACCAGCACGCAGAAAGTATCGTAAAGAGCAGAAAGGCCGTAACACCGGTATTTCGCACACGCGCGGCACCGCCGTGTCGTTCGGCGAATTCGGTCTGAAAGCCGTTGCACGCGGTCGTATCACGGCCCGTCAAATCGAGGCAGCGCGTCGCGCCATGACCCGTCACATCAAACGTGGCGGTCGTATCTGGATCCGCGTCTTCCCGGACAAGCCAATTTCGAACAAGCCTGCCGAAGTCCGTATGGGTAACGGTAAAGGTAATCCGGAGTACTACGTGGCTGAAATCCAGCCTGGCAAAGTACTGTACGAAATGGATGGCGTCGCAGAAGAACTGGCGCGCGAAGCGTTCCGCCTGGCTGCTGCCAAACTGCCGCTGGCTACCACCTTCGTGGTGCGCCAGGTTGGCCAATAATTGGAGTGAAATATGAAAGCATCTGAACTCCGCGGCAAAGACCAGGCAGCTCTGCAAAAAGAGCTGAACGATCTGCTGAAGGCCCAGTTTGGCCTGCGTATGCAAACCGCGACGCAACAGCTGAGCAACACTTCGCAGCTCAAGAAGGTACGCCGCGATATCGCACGCGTTAAGACGGTAATGAATCTGAAGGAAGCCAAATGAACGAACCAGTGAAACAGTCGCTCAAGCGCACGCTGATCGGTAAAGTGGTGTCCGACAAGATGGACAAAACCGTTACCGTGCTGATCGAGCGTCACGTGAAGCACCCTCTGTATGGCAAGATCATCGTGCGCTCCGCGAAATACCACGCGCACGACGAGACCAACCAAGTCAAAGCCGGTGATACGGTCGAGATCCAGGAAGGTCGTCCGATCTCCAAAACGAAGGCGTGGACGGTGACTCGTGTAGTGCAAGCTGCACAAATCGTCTAAGAGGTTTGCGGCCGGCACCGTGCGGTGCCGGCCACAGTCCAATTAGTTCTTGCAGGCCCGCAGGTTTTATGTGATACTTGCGGGCTTCGTTCATGTATCGCCGCTAAGTGTCTTTCCACAGACATGGATCGCGGTCAGTACTTGTCTGAAGGTCAAGCACCCAAACAGGCGCGCTACGCGTGTCTGGCGGGACCAAGACTGACCGAGGTTCACATTGTGTGGATTCTTCGGCTTAAGTTGGGAAAGAGAATACTATGATTCAAACTGAAAGCCGGCTCGAAGTGGCCGACAACACCGGTGCCAAAGAAGTTATGTGCATCAAGGTGTTGGGCGGCTCCAAGCGCCGTTATGCTGGCATTGGCGACGTGATCAAAGTCACCGTTAAGGTGGCTCAGCCGCGCGGCCGTGTCAAAAAAGGTGAAATTTATAACGCCGTGGTTGTGCGTACCGCTAAAGGTGTGCGCCGCCAGGACGGTTCCTTGGTCAAGTTCGACGGCAATGCCGCCGTTCTGCTGAACGCCAAGCTGGAACCGATCGGTACCCGTATCTTTGGCCCAGTCACGCGCGAACTGCGTACTGAGAAGTTCATGAAGATCGTGTCCCTGGCACCGGAAGTCCTGTAAGGAGTCAGTAATGGATAAGATTCGCAAAAACGACGAAGTCATCGTCCTGACCGGTAAGGACAAGGGCAAACGCGGCGTGGTGCAACAGCGTATCGACGCTGAGCACGTCGTGGTGGAAGGCGTGAACCTGGCTAAAAAAGCCGTCAAGCCAAACCCGATGACTGGCGTTACTGGTGGCATCGTTGACAAGACCATGCCTATTCACGTGTCCAACGTTGCTCTGTTCAACGCTGCGACCGGTAAGGCAGATCGCGTGGGCTTCAAAGAAGTGGACGGTAAAAAAGTCCGCATCTTCAAGTCCTCCGGCGAAGTAGTGAAGGGGTAATAAGAAATGGCCCGTCTGCAACAATTTTATAAAGACAAGGTCGTTGCCGATCTGACCGAGAAATTCGGTTACAAATCGGTAATGGAAGTGCCGCGCCTGACCAAGATCACCCTGAACATGGGTCTCTCGGAAGCCGTAGCCGACAAGAAGATCATCGAGCACGCTGTTGGCGACCTGACCAAGATCGCCGGCCAAAAGCCAGTGATCACCAAGGCCCGCAAGGCGATCGCCGGTTTCAAAATCCGCGAAGGCTACCCGATCGGTACCATGGTGACCCTGCGCGGCGCCCGCATGTATGAGTTCCTGGACCGTTTCATCACCGTGGCCCTGCCGCGCGTGCGTGACTTCCGTGGCGTGTCCGGCCGTTCCTTCGATGGCCGCGGCAACTACAACATCGGTGTGAAAGAGCAGATCATCTTCCCGGAAATCGAGTACGACAAGATCGACGCGCTGCGTGGTATGAACATCTCGATCACCACCACCGCCAAGACCGACGACGAAGCCAAAGCGCTCCTCGCCGCCTTTAAATTCCCGTTCAGGAACTAAGTAGATCATGGCAAAACTCGCACTGATTAACCGTGAGCAGAAACGCGTGGCCCTGGCTGAGAAATTCGCCGCCAAGCGCGCTTCGCTGAAGGCCATCATTGATGACCAGTCCAAGTCGGAAGAAGAGCGTTACGAAGCGCGCCTGAAACTGCAGGCCCTGCCACGTAACTCGAACCCGACCCGTCAACGCAACCGTTGCGTCGTGACCGGTCGTCCACGCGGCACCTTCCGTAAATTCGGTCTGGGCCGTATCAAACTCCGTGAATTCGCCATGCGTGGTGAGATCCCGGGTATGACTAAAGCCAGCTGGTAATAGGAGAACAAGCAATGAGTATGAGCGATCCTATCGCCGATATGCTGACCCGCATTCGCAACGCCCAAGGCGTGCAGAAGTCGACCGTGGCCATGCCATCGTCGAAAGTGAAAGTAGCGATTGCCAACGTCCTCAAGGACGAGGGTTACATTGAAGATTTCGCCGTGACCTCGAACGAAGGCAAGGCGGAACTGAAAATCGGTTTGAAATATTATGTAGGCCGTCCTGTTATCGAGCGCCTCGAGCGCGTGTCCCGTCCGGGCCTGCGCGTGTACAAGGGCAAGGACGAGATCCCAACCGTGATGAACGGTCTGGGTGTGGCCATCGTGTCGACTCCGCAAGGCGTCATGACCGACCGCAAAGCGCGCGCTACCGGTGTTGGTGGCGAAGTTATCTGCTTCGTGGCTTAAGGAGTAACACAATGTCTCGTGTAGCTAAAATGCCGATCGCAGTGCCGGCTGGCGCCGAAGTCGCCATCTCCGCGCAAGCGATCACCGTGAAGGGTCCGCTGGGCACCCTGAGCCAGAGCCTGAACGGCCTGGTGAAAGTGGAAAACAACGCCGGTACCCTGACGTTCGACGTGGCCAATGACAGCCGCGAAGCGAACGCCATGTCCGGCACCCTGCGCGCCCTGGTAAACAATATGGTTACCGGCGTCACCAAGGGCTTCGAGAAGAAGCTGAGCCTGGTTGGCGTGGGTTACAAGGCGCAAGCCGCTGGCGACAAGCTGAACCTGTCGCTGGGCTTCTCCCACCCGGTCGTTCACGCGATGCCAACCGGCGTCAAAGTGGCAACCCCGACCCCGACCGAAATCGTGATCAGCGGCATCGATCGCCAAAAGGTTGGCCAGGTGGCCGCCGAAGTTCGTGCTTACCGCTCCCCAGAGCCTTACAAAGGCAAGGGTGTCCGCTATGTGGACGAAGTGGTTAAGCTTAAAGAAACCAAGAAGAAGTAATTAGGGGCTGACGATGGACAAAAAAGAATCTCGTCTGCGCCGCGGACGTCAAACCCGCATCAAGATCGCGCAATTGAAAGTGAACCGCCTGTCGGTCCACCGCACCAATCTGCACATTTACGCGAACTTGACCAGCCCAGACGCCAAAGTACTGGTTTCGGCCTCCACCGCAGAAGCGGAAGTGCGCGCCGAACTGGCTGGCAAGTCGGGCAAGGGTGGCAACGCCGCCGCTGCCGCACTGGTCGGCAAGCGTGTCGCAGAAAAAGCACTGAAAGCGGGCATCACCGAAGTCGCCTTCGACCGCTCCGGTTTCCGTTACCACGGCCGTGTCAAGGCGCTGGCTGAAGCCGCGCGTGAAGCCGGTCTGAAGTTCTAAGGATACGATCATGGCAAAAATGCAAGCAAAAATGCAAAGCGACAAGCCGGATGACGGCATGCGCGAAAAAATGATCGCGATCAACCGCGTGACCAAAGTGGTCAAGGGTGGTCGTATCATGGGCTTCGCGGCGCTGACCGTGGTGGGTGACGGCGATGGCCGCATCGGCATGGGCAAGGGCAAGTCGAAAGAGGTACCGGTCGGTGTGCAAAAGGCAATGGAAGAAGCCCGCCGCAACCTGATCAAAGTACCGCTGAAAAACGGCACCCTGCAGCACACCGTGACCGGCCGTCATGGCGCCTCGCGCGTGATGATGAGCCCGGCCAAGCCAGGTACCGGCGTGATCGCTGGTGGCGCAATGCGCGCAATCTTCGACGTGATGGGCGTGACCGACGTGGTGGCGAAATCCACCGGTTCGAACAACCCGTACAACCTGGTGCGCGCCACCCTGGACGGCCTGTCGAAAATGAGCACTCCTGCCGAGATCGCTGCCAAACGCGGCAAATCGGTGGAAGACATCCTGGCTTAAGGGGAAACCGCATGAGCACTATCAAAGTAAAACTGGTGAAGGGCCTGATCGGCACCCGTCAAGACCACCGTGCCACCGTGCGCGGCCTGGGCCTGCGTCGTGTCAACTCGGTTTCCGAGCTGCAGGACACTCCATCGGTACGCGGCATGATCACCAAGGTCGCCTACCTCGTTAAAGTCGTATCGTAAGCCCCGGCTTACGATCTGGAGAATCAAATGGAATTGAATACCATTCAACCAGCAGCTGGCGCGAAACACGCTAAGCGTCGCGTTGGCCGCGGTATCGGCTCCGGCCTGGGTAAAACCGCTGGCCGTGGTCACAAAGGTCAAAAATCGCGTTCGGGCGGCTTCCATAAAGTCGGCTTCGAAGGCGGTCAAATGCCGCTGCAACGCCGTCTGCCAAAGCGCGGCTTCAAATCGCTGAACGCAACCTTCAAGGCGGAAGTTCGTCTGTCGGATCTGAACGCCCTGGCGGTCGGTGAAGTCGACATCCTGGTCCTGAAGCAAGCTGGCGTGCTGAACGTGCTGGCACGCGATGTGCGCGTGATCGCCTCCGGCGAAATCACCAAGGCTGTCACCCTGAAAGGTCTGAAAGTGACCGCAGGCGCGAAAGCCGCCATCGAAGCTGCCGGCGGTTCGGTAGCCTGAGTGACCGCTAAAAGCTTAATCGGAGCGAAAATTGGCGACTAATCCACAGCTTGCTAAAAGTGCCGCAGCCGGGTTCCCTTGGGGCCGGCTCTGGTTTTTGCTGGGCGCTCTGGTGGTGTATCGGATCGGGGCTCACGTCCCGGTTCCGGGAATCGATCCGGTACAGTTAGCCGCACTGTTTAAGTCGCAGGAAGGCGGCATCCTGGGCATGTTCAACATGTTCTCGGGTGGCGCCCTGTCGCGCTTTACGGTGTTTGCGCTGGGTATCATGCCGTACATCTCGGCCTCGATCATCATGCAGTTGCTGTCGATCGTGTCGCCGCAGATGGAAGCGCTGAAAAAAGAAGGGGAAGCGGGTCGTCGCAAGATCACCCAGTACACCCGTTACGCCACGGTCGGTCTGGCTTTGTTCCAGGCCTTCGGCATCGCGGTCGCGCTGGAAGCCCAGCCGAACCTGGTGCTCGATCCGGGCTTGGGCTTCCGCTTCGTGACCGTGGTGACGCTGTTGACCGGCACCATGTTCCTGATGTGGCTGGGGGAGCAGATTACCGAGCGTGGTCTCGGCAATGGCATCTCCATCATCATCTTCGCCGGTATCGCTGCCGGTCTGCCGGGTGCGCTCGGGGGCTTGTTCTCCCAAGTGTCGACCGGTTCGATCAGCGCCTTCTCGGTGATCGTCATCGTCGCTCTGGTGGCCCTGGTCACCTACGGCGTGGTGTTCGTGGAACGCGGTCAGCGCAAGATTCTGGTCAACTATGCCAAACGTCAGGTCGGTAACAAGATCTACGGTGGGCAGACCAGCCACCTGCCGCTTAAGCTGAATATGGCAGGCGTGATTCCGCCAATCTTCGCTTCGTCGATTATCTTGTTCCCGGCAACCATCGTGGACTGGTTTTCGAAGGGTGCCGACACCGCCAACCCGGTGGTGCGGTTCCTGAAAGATCTGGCTGCATCGCTGGCCCCCGGCGAGCCGATTCATGCATTGCTGTACGCCGTGGCCATTGTGTTCTTCTGCTTCTTCTACACCGCACTGGTGTTTAACAGCAAGGAGACCGCGGAGAACTTGAAGAAGAGTGGTGCGTTCGTGCCGGGCATCCGCCCTGGCGAACAGACCGCCCGCTACATCGACAAGATTCTGACCCGTTTGACCCTGGCCGGCGCCGTCTACATCACCCTGGTGTGCTTGTTGCCGGAATTCATGGTCGCCCAGTGGAAGGTACCGTTCTATTTCGGTGGTACTTCTCTGTTGATTATTGTCGTGGTGACCATGGACTTCATGGCCCAGGTACAAAATTATGTGATGTCGCAGCAATATGATTCGCTGCTGCGCAAAGCTAACTTCAAGGGCGGAATTCCGACGCGATAAATGGCAAAAGACGACGTCATACAGATGCAAGGCGAGATCCTCGAGAATCTGCCTAATGCAACATTTCGAGTGAAGCTGGAAAACGGCCACGTGGTGTTAGGCCACATTTCGGGTAAAATGCGCATGAATTACATCCGCATTCTCCCTGGCGACAAGGTCACGGTGGAGTTGACGCCGTACGACCTGAGCCGGGCCCGTATTGTGTTCCGGACCAAGTAAATTTAAGTAATCGAACCAAAGAGAGTGCAAAAATGAAAGTTAACGCTTCAGTCAAGCGGATCTGCCGCAACTGCAAGATCATCAAGCGCAAAGGTGTTGTTCGCGTAATCTGCGTCGAACCACGTCATAAGCAGCGTCAAGGTTAATCAGTTCGAGGAATAACGAATGGCACGTATTGCAGGGGTTAACATCCCAAATCATCAGCACACCGTTATCGGCCTGACCGCCATCTACGGTGTTGGCCGCCCGCGCGCGCAGTTCATCTGCGCCCAAACGGGTGTACCGACCAATAAAAAGGTCAAGGACCTGGACGACAGCGAACTGGAAAAGCTGCGTGATGAAGTCGCGAAGTTCGTAGTAGAAGGCGATCTGCGCCGCGAACTGTCGATGAACATCAAGCGTCTGATGGACCTGGGCTGCTACCGCGGCATGCGTCACCGTAAGGGCCTGCCGGTCCGCGGTCAGCGCACCCGCACCAATGCACGTACCCGTAAAGGTCCGCGCAAAGCCGCTCAATCGCTGAAGAAATAATCTAGGAAACTACTATGGCTAAGCAACAAAGCAGCGCAGCAGCAGCACGCGTTCGTAAGAAGGTCAAAAAGAACGTCGCTGAAGGTATCGCTCACGTTCACGCTTCGTTCAACAACACCATCATCACCATCACCGACCGTCAGGGCAACGCTCTGTCGTGGGCGACCTCCGGTGGCGCTGGCTTCAAGGGTTCGCGTAAATCGACCCCGTTCGCAGCGCAGGTAGCTGCCGAAGCCGCTGGTAAAGTGGCGGTGGAATGCGGCGTGAAGAATCTGGAAGTGCGTATCAAGGGCCCAGGTCCTGGTCGCGAATCCGCGGTTCGCGCACTGAACAACCTGGGCATCAAGATCACCGAGATCCAGGACGTGACCCCAGTGCCGCACAACGGCTGCCGTCCTCCTAAGCGTCGTCGTATCTAAGTCCAGTATGGCTATGGCCGGCAAGCAGCGCGCCGGCCACCTGCCTGTTGGATAGAAAATCGCTGGAACAGTGGACCGGAAACGGTTATACTGTCCGGCTATTTTCGCCTGTCGAACCGGTTTCGCCAGGCATGTTGAGCCACCGTCTGGCCAATCGGGCCAGACTAGCGCCTAACCGCATACCGATGCGGCTGGGGCGTCATCATTATTTAAGGAAAACATCGTGGCACGTTATATCGGACCAAAAGCAAAACTGTCCCGCCGTGAAGGCACTGACCTGTTCCTGAAGAGCGCCCGTCGCTCGCTGGACTCCAAATGCAAACTGGACATCAAGCCAGGCCAGCACGGCGTGAAATCCGGCGCCCGTACGTCGGACTACGGCAACCAGCTGCGCGAAAAACAAAAAGTGAAGCGTATGTACGGCATCCTGGAGCGCCAGTTCCGCCGCTACTTCGCTGAAGCCGACCGCCGCAAAGGCAACACCGGTGAAACCCTGCTGTCCCTGCTGGAAACCCGCCTGGACAACGTGGCCTACCGCATGGGCTTCGGCTCGACCCGCGCTGAAGCGCGTCAGCTGGTATCCCACAAAGCCTTCACCGTGAACGGCAATGTGGTGAACATCGCTTCCTACGTCGTGAAAACCGGCGACGTGATCGCCGTGCGCGAAAAAGCCAAGAAACAGACCCGTATCGTCGAGGCCCTGTCCCTGGCGGAACAAGTCGGCATGCCATCGTGGGTGTCCGTGGATGCCAAGAAAATGGAAGGTACCTTCAAGTCCCTGCCAGAGCGTAACGAAATCGCCAACGACGTCAACGAATCGCTGATCGTCGAGCTGTACTCGCGTTAATCGCAGTCGGTAAGCCGCAAGACCCGCCCACTCCACGGAGTGGGCTTTTTCACTAATGCCATCAGCCTTATCGGTGTAACGAGCCGAGGGTAATGAAAAGGACATTTCAATGCAAAACAGTTTGTTGAAACCACGTATTATCGACGTCGAAGCCCTGGGCGCCGGCCACGCAAAAGTCGTGATGGAGCCGTTCGAGCGCGGCTACGGCCACACCCTCGGCAACGCCCTGCGCCGCGTTCTGCTGTCCTCGATGATCGGCTACGCGCCGACCGAAGTGACCATCGCCGGCGTCGTGCACGAGTACTCCTCGCTGGACGGCGTGCAAGAAGACGTGGTCGACCTGCTGCTGAACCTGAAGGGCGTGGTGTTCAAGGTGCATAACCGCGACTCCGTCACCCTGACCCTGAAGAAAGAAGGCGAAGGCGCCGTGCTGGCTTCGGACATCGATCTGCCACACGATGTGGAACTGATCAATCCGGACCACGTGATCGCCCACCTGACCGCCGGCGGCAAACTGGACATGCAGATCAAGGTCGAAAAAGGCCGTGGCTATGTGCCGGGCAATGTGCGCCGCCTGTCGGAAGACACCAACAAGACCATCGGCCGCATCATCCTGGACGCCTCGTTCTCGCCAGTGCGCCGCGTGTCCTACGCCGTGGAATCGGCCCGTGTGGAACAGCGTACCGACCTGGACAAGCTGATCATCAATATTGAAACCAATGGCGTGATCACCCCGGAAGAAGCGATCCGTCAATCGGCCCGCGTGCTGGTCGACCAACTGAATGTGTTCGCCGCCCTGGAAGGCACCGAAGCCGCCGCCGAAGCGCCATCGCGCGCGCCGCTGGTCGATCCGATCCTGCTGCGTCCAGTGGACGATCTGGAACTGACCGTGCGTTCGGCCAACTGCCTGAAAGCCGAAAACATTTACTACATCGGCGACCTGATCCAGCGCACCGAAAACGAGCTGCTGAAGACCCCGAACCTGGGCCGCAAGTCGCTCAACGAAATCAAGGAAGTGCTGGCGTCGCGCGGCCTGACCTTGGGCATGAAACTCGAGAACTGGCCACCTGCCGGTCTGGAGAAGTAATTTTGCAGCACCCCGCCCGGCAGATCACTGCCGGGCGGTTTAACCCCAGAACCGGTCCGCGCCCGGCGCAAGCCATGGCGATCGAAGAACTCGGAATTAAACACAACCGAAAGGAAATACCATGCGTCACCGTCACGGCCTTCGTAAACTGAACCGTACCTCGTCCCACCGTCTGGCAATGCTGCGCAACATGACTGTTTCGCTGCTGCGTCACGAAGCGATCAAAACCACCCTGCCAAAGGCCAAGGAACTGCGCCGCGTTATCGAGCCGATCCTGACCCTGGGCAAGACCGACACCCTGGCCAACAAGCGTCTGGCCTTCAGCCGCCTGCGCGACCGCGAAATGGTTCTGAAGCTGTTCGCTGAACTGGGCCCACGCTACGCAAACCGCAACGGCGGCTACCTGCGTATCCTGAAAATGGGTTTCCGCGTTGGCGACAACGCTCCAATGGCTTATATTGAGCTGCTGGACCGTCCAGAAGTCACCGCAGTGGAAGACGCTCCTACCGCCGAGTAATTCTGGCTGTAGCTGTGGAGAAAGCCCGCCTTGGCGGGCTTTTTTTGTTTACGGCTTGGCGCGCAGGGTCGCGCGCAGGGTGCGGAATTCGGACGTGGGATACCACTGCGGCCGGGCGCCGCCCTGGGCCAGTTCGTGGCCGACCCGGAACAGCAGCTCGATATCTTCCAGGCCGCCGCTGAAGTCCCAGTTGTCGCGCACTTCGTCGCTGACCTTGTGGTAATCGTGGGCCACATAATAGTCGACCACGTCGCGCGCATAGTTATCGGGCTTGCCGATATAGCCGCTGCGCGACTTGGTGTACAGCACCGGCACGCCCTGGCGCGCGAATTCCAGCTGGTCGGCGCGGTAGAAGCTGCCCAGCTCGGGACGCGCGTCGGGCGCCATGCTGCGGCCCTGGGCCAGCGCGTGGCGCGCCAGCACCTCGTCCAGCGTCGAATGGCCCGAGGTCACGTTCTCGATCTGGGCCGTGCGGCCCCAGGCGTTGATGCCGTCGATATTGATGTTGGCGACGGTGCGCGCCAGCGGGTAGAGCGGATAGTTGCCATAGTATTTCGCGCCCAGCAGGCCGCTTTCCTCGGCCGTGGTGGCGAGGAAGAGGATGGAGCGCTTGGGCCGCTGCGGCAAGGCTTGATACGCTTTCGCCAGCTCCAGCAGGGCGCCCACGCCGGAAGCGTTGTCCAGCGCGCCATGGTAGATCTGGCGCGAGCGCGGCCCCGGCAGCCGCTCATCGATGCCGAAATGGTCCCAGTGCGCGCTATAGATGATGTAGTCGTGCTTGAGCAGGGGATCGGAACCCTCGATCAAGCCCACCACATTCTGCGAACTCAGGTTGCGCGACTGGCTGCTCACGTCGAAACTGGCCTGCGCCTTCAGGCTGATGGGGCGGAAATCCTTCGACAGCGCCGCCTGCTTGAGCGCCGCAAAATCGTAGCCGGCGGCCGCCACCAATTCCTTCGCCTTATCCAGATGGATCCAGCCCGGCACGGGCGGTCCATCGGCCGCGCCATCGTCGAGCAGGCTGAAGCGTTCAGCCAGGGCGCCATTGCGCACCACCTCGTAGGGATAGGCGGCCGGCTTGGTTTCGTGCACGATCAGGGCTGCCGCCGCGCCCTGCTGGGCGGCGCTCTCGTATTTGTAATTCCAGCGCCCGTAATACGTCATGGCTTCGCCGCGGAACATGGCCGGGTCGAGGCGGCTCGGGTCGCGCGGATCGGGCAGGGCGGGATCGTTGATCAGCATGAGCAGGGTCTTGCCGCGCAGGTCGGCGCCCTTGTAATCGTCCCAGCCATATTCCGGCGCCACCACCCCGTAGCCGACGAAGACCAGTTCCGAATCGCGCAGCGTCAGCTGGTCTTCGAGGCCGCTGGCATAGGCCACGAAATCGTCGGGGAAGCGCAGCTGCACCGGCCGCTCGCCGCCCTCCTGGTAGCTGAAACGGGGCGTGGCGTGCTGGCCGCGCATCGGCACCGCCTGCACATAGCTGCCGTCCGGATTACCCGGCTTCAAGCCCAGGCGGCGGAATTGCTGTTCGATGTAGGCCACGGTCTTCGCCTCGCCGGGCGTGCCGGGCGCGCGGCCCTCGAAGTCGTCCGAGGCCAGGATCTGGATATGGGCCAGCAAGCTGTTTTCGCTGGCGGTGCCGAAGGTGGGCTGGGCGTGCGCCAGATCGGCGGCGGGCAGGGTCGGGGCGGCCAGGGTGGTGCCGAGCAGGACGAGCAGGGTGGGGCGGATGCGCATAAAGTGGTCTCCGTGACAAGATTTCTTAAGTCTGGCATAAATCGGCCGAAATTGCGCTGCATCATCGGCGCGAATAGACTGGGCGGTGTACTATTCGCTTGCTCTATTGCCCAGATTAAAGACGATTGCTATGTCCAGCCTTATCTCCCCCCGTCCCTTCGCGCGCTGGCTGCTGACGGCTCTGGCCGTGCTGTTGGCGCTGGCCCTGCTGGCGGGCCGCAGCGCGCGCGCCGACGAAGAATTCCTCGACCCCAATGTCGCGTTCCAGTTTTCGGCCCGCATGGCCGACAGCAAGAGCGTGGCCGTGACCTACAAGATTGCCGACGGCTACTATATGTACCGCGAGCGCTTCGCCTTCAAGGCGGTGGGCGCCACCTTGGGGGAGCCGGACATCCCGCCGGGCAAGGTCAAGTTCGATGAAACCTTCCAGAAAGAAGTCGAGACTTACCGCAATAGCGTGACCATCGTCATCCCGGTCGAGGCTGCCGGCCCGTTCACCCTGATGGCGACCAGCCAGGGCTGCTCGGACAAGGGCCTGTGCTATTCGCCGCAGGACGCCAGCACGCGCTTGCAGGGCGGCGGCCTCAGCATCAGCAGCGCGAGCGCCGGCCAGGCCGCCGACTTGGCGGGCCAGAGCACGCCGGAAGGCTATGCCGCCGAGCAAGCCGGCCAAGCCGCTCAAGCCTCCGGTTCGGCGCGCGGCGACGCGGCCGCGACCAGCGAACTGGGCCGCATCGAAGCGGCGCTCAAGAGCGGCCGCCTGATGGTCATCGTGCCGCTTTTCCTGCTGCTGGGACTGGGCCTGTCCTTCACGCCCTGCGTGCTGCCCATGGTGCCGATCCTGTCCTCGATCATCGTCGGCGAAGGCGCGGGCGCCACCCGCAAGCGCGGCCTGCTGCTGTCCGTCACCTACGCGCTGGGCATGGCCATCATCTATACCGCGCTGGGCGTGGCGGCCGGGCTGGCCGGCGAAGGCTTGGCGGCCCACCTGCAGAACGCCTGGGTGCTGGGCGCTTTTGCGCTGCTGATGGCGCTGCTGTCCCTGTCCATGTTCGGCGTCTATGAATTGCAAGTTCCGGCCTCCCTGCAGAGCCGGCTGATGGCCGCTTCCAACCGCCAATCCTCGGGCAAGCTGGCCGGCGTCTTTGCCATGGGCGCGATCTCGGCCCTGATCGTCGGCCCCTGCGTGGCCGCGCCGCTGGCCGGCACCCTGCTGTACATCGGCCAGACGCGCGACGTCGTGATCGGCGCCAGCGCCCTGTTCGCGCTGGCGGTCGGCATGAGCGTGCCCCTGGTCCTGGTCGGCGTCTCGGCTGGCGCCGTGCTGCCGCGCGCCGGCGCCTGGATGGATGGCGTGAAACGCTTCTTCGGCGTGCTGATGCTGGCCGTCGCCTGGTGGCTGGTGTCGCCCGTGCTGCCGGCGCTGGTGCAGATGCTGGGCTGGACCGTGCTCGGCCTCGGTTATGGCATGTACCTCTTCGTCAAATCCCAGCACTGGGGACTCAAAGCCCTGAGCCTGGTATTTGCTTTCGTCGGCGCCGCCCAGCTGATTGGCGCCCTCAGCGGTGGCCGCGATCCCCTGGCGCCTTTATCGCATTTACGCGGCGGCCAGGCGCATGGCTTGGAATTCACCCGCATCAAAACCGTCGCCCAATTGGACGCCACCCTGGCCAATACCGGCGGCAAAACCGTGATGCTCGATTTTTATGCCGACTGGTGCGTATCGTGCAAGGAGATGGAGAAATTCACCTTCGTCGATCCGCAGGTAAAAGCCAAATTGGCCAATAGCGTTTTATTGCAAGTCGACGTCACCGCCAATGACGAAGCCGATAAGGAAATGCTGCGCCGTTTCAAATTATTCGGTCCCCCCGGCATTATTCTCTTCGACCGCAGCGGAAAAGAAATTCCCGATTCCCGCGTGATTGGATTCCAGAACAGCGAAAAATTCCTGCAATCCCTCAACAAGCTGCAATAAACGAAAAACCCGGCCAATAGCCGGGTTTTTTATTTTCCCAATAGCCGAGTCCGCCGGATGGTCGTCCCGTCCGATTGGGGGCAGACCCCAATCGGACGCAGCTGAGTTCGTGTCCACCTCGGTGCCAGGCACCAGGGCGGACGGGACGGCCATCCGGCGGACTCGGCTGTGGTGTGCTGGATTTTGGTGTCATCGTGCCAATATTGAGCATGAGTGAAGCCCAAAAAGCCGGGCCTAGGCCCGGCGGGTGGCTTAGTGGTGGTGGCGCAGCATGCCGCGGCGGTGCTGGTGCAGGCGCTTCGATTGTTCGTCGAAGATTTTCTGCTGTTCGGGGCTCAGTACGGCATAAAAGGTTTTCAGGGCGGCTAAATGGCTTTCCTGTTTAGCGAGATGCTGCTTCGCCATTTCCAGATGTTTTTCCATTCTTTGCGGCGCCGTCATATTCGCGGCGGCGGCACGGTCGGGATGGGCGGCATTCATATCCGGTTTAATCGCGGCGATAAAAGCCGCCCAGGCGGGTTCTTGCTGGGCCGTTAATTTCAGGCTATCGTGCAAACGCTGCTGGCGTTGCGCGAAATGTTCCTGCCATTTGGCTTTGGCTTCTTCTTTATTGGCGGCATGCGCATGGCGGCCTTGCGCCGGGGTTTCTTCGGCATAGGCGCTGAATGCGGCCGTGCCCAGGCTCAGCACGGTCATTCCGATAGCAATACTCTTGCGTAAGCTGGTCATCATACTTTCCTTTCTGGGGTGGGAATATGTGCACCTTAGGTTTAGCACATGGTCCCATCTTCTCAAGCAGGTGTTTCTGCCAAGTGTCGGCAACGCCGCTTTTTGTTTCGAGATGTTTCGCCGCGGCGGCATATACAAGACGATACAAAAGCCCATTGGTAAGCGGCCGCGGAACTAAGGATAATTGAGGCATGGAACCATCTTCTACTATTCTGATCGTCGATGACGACCGCGACATCCGCACCCTGCTGGCCGACTACCTGGAGTCGAATGGCTACCGCACCCTGGGCGCGGCGGACGGCGCCGCCATGTGGAAGGTGCTCGATGAAACCCGCCCCGACCTGGTCGTGCTCGACCTGAACCTGCCGGGCGAGGATGGCCTGACCCTGTGCCGCAAGCTGCGCGCCCATTCGACCTTGCCGGTCATCATGCTGACCGCGCGCAGCGAGCCGCTCGACCGCATCCTTGGCCTGGAGATGGGCGCCGACGATTACCTGCCCAAGCCTTTCGAGCCGCGCGAGCTGCTGGCGCGCATCCGCAGCGTCTTGCGCCGCAGTAACTCGCAGCCGGCCGGCGTGTCGGACCAGGCCCAGCAGATCCGCTTCTCGGGCTGGACCCTGGACTTGACGGCGCGCCACCTGCTCAATCCGCAAGGCATCGTCATCATGCTCTCGGGCGCCGAATTCCGCCTGCTCAAGGTCTTCCTCGAACATCCGAACCGCGTGCTCAACCGCGACCAGCTGCTGAACCTGACCCAGGGCCGCGACGCCGATCCCTTCGACCGCTCGATCGATATCCAGATCAGCCGCCTGCGCCAGAAGCTGGGCGAGGATGCGCGCATGCCGCAAATCATTAAAACCGTGCGCAACGGCGGCTATGTGCTGGCCGGCGCGGTCAGCGTGGAGCCTGCGGCGTGAAAGCTTTCTGGCGCTCGATGACCGGGCGGGTGTTTCTGGTCTTAATGCTGGGCATCGTCGCGTCGGCGGCCCTGACCCAGTGGCTGGCCGTCAACGAGCGGCAGCGCACCCTGTCGCGCTACCGCGACTACCATGCGCTGGAGCGGGTCGAGCAGCTGATCACGACGGCCGAGGTGGTGCTGCCCGAGGCGCGCGGCCAGTATCTGCGCGTGGCCAGCAAGGGCGGTCTGCGCCTGGAACCGATCGAAAGCCTGGGTGCAGCCACCCAGGCGCCCACCGAATTTTCGCGCGCCCTGGGCGCCCGCCTGGGCGCGGACTATGTGCTGACCCCGCTGGCCGGCCGGCCCGAGGCCTGCGACCAGCCGCGCCAGTCCAACTCCATCTTCGGCCCGACGCAGTGGCGCGGCACCTGTGAAGAAATCCTGGTGCGCATGCGCGACGGCCAGCTGCTCAAGCTCTCGGTGCTGCCGCCGCGTTCGCCACCGCCCACCGGCCATAACGAATACGCCGTCTTCCTGCCCTTCCTGCTCAGCATCGCCATCCTGGCCTACCTGGTCACGCGCATGACCATGCGGCCGCTGAAAAAGCTGGCCCAAGCCGCCAAAGACCTGGGCAATGACATCAACCACCCGCCGCTGGCCCTGGCCGGCGCCAGCGAGATCCGCCAGGCCGGCGCCGCCTTCAACGCCATGCAGGCGCGCATCCGCCAGCACATTTTCCAGCGCACCGAGATGCTGGCCGCCATCACCCACGATCTGCAAACTCCGCTGACCCGCCTGCGCCTGCGCCTGGAAAAAGTGCGGGACGAGGATTTGCAGCAAAAGCTGATCGGCGACCTGTCGGCCATGCAGCAGATGGTCAAGGAAGGCCTGGACCTGGCGCGCAGCATGGACGCCACCGAAGCCATGCAAGCCCTCGACCTCGACTCCCTGCTCGACAGCGTTTGCGCCGATGCCGCCGATGCCGGCCAGCGCGTCGTGCTGGACGGCCGTTCGGCCATGGCGATGATGTGCCGTCCGCTCGATATTCGCCGTTGTCTCGTCAACTTGCTCGATAACGCCGTTAAATACGGTCAACAGGCGCACGTCGCGGTCGAGCGCATCGGCGGTGCGGCGCGCATCCGCATCCGCGACTGCGGCCCCGGCATCCCGGCCGACCAGCTGGCGCGCGTCTTCGAACCGTTTTACCGCATCGAGACTTCGCGTTCGCGCAGCTCGGGCGGCACGGGCCTGGGCCTGACCATCGCGCGCAATATCGCCGAGCAGCACGGCGCCACCCTGACCCTGGCCAATCTGGAGCAGGGCGGACTCGAAGTTACTCTCGTGATCCCGGAGTATTACGCCGGTAAATGACACGATTCATACTCTAACGTCGCTTATGTATGCGACAATCCGCTCGCCGTGCAGGCGCGGGCGGCGACTCTTAAACTTTGCCGTAAAGTACGAATGAAAAAGAAGGCACTGGGAATTCTGGTAGGCGTAGCTGTCCTGATCGGCGCAGGCGCTTGGCATTTCACGCATAAACCAGCGGAAGGTCAGGGGGCCGGCAAGTCCGGCGCCAATGCCATGGGACAGGGACCGACCACGGTCAATGTGGTCGCGCCGGTGCGCCAGGATGTGCCGGTGCTGCTGCAGGCGAATGGCACGGTCAGCCCGATCAGCACGGTCGACCTGCATCCCCAGACCACCAGCACCATCGCCAAAGTGCATGTGAAGGAAGGCCAGTTCGTCAAGGAAGGCGAACTGATGTTCTCGCTCGATGCCCGCAGCGAGGCGGCCAACCTCGACAAGGCCGAAGCCCAGGTGGCCAAGGACCGCGCCACCCTGGCCGACCTGGAGCGCCAGTACAAGCGCAGCCAGGAATTGCTGAACCAGAAATTCATCGCCCAGGGCGCCGTGGATACCCTGAAGAGCCAGGTCGAGGGCGCGCGCGCCACGCTGGACGCCGATATCGCCGCCGCCCGCGCCCAGAAGGTGAGCCAGAGCTATACCGTGATCCGCGCCCCGATGGCGGGCCGGGTGGGCGCCATCAATGTCTATCCGGGCAGTCTGGTACAGCTGTCGACCTCGCTGGCCGTGATCACCCAGCTCAATCCGATCAACGTCGCCTTCACGCTGCCCGAAAGCAGCCTGGCGGCCCTGCTCGACGCCCAGCGCGCCGGCAAGGTGGCGGTGCAGGTGTTCCAGAACAATTCCAGCCAGCCCATCGATGGCCAGCTCAGCTTTATCGACAATACCGTCGACCCGGTGGCCGGCGTGATCCGCGTGAAGGCCCAGTTCGACAACCGCGACACCCGCCTCTGGCCCGGCCAGTACGTCAACACCAAGCTCACCGTGCAAACCTTGAAAGACGCCTTGGTCGTGCCGCAAAACGCTATCATTACGAATACCCGTGGTACTTTCGTCTACACCGTGGCGTCCGACAATACGGCCGCCGTGGTGAATGTGCAGCGCCTGCATGCCTTCGGCACCCAGGCCGCTGTGACCGGCCTGAAGGGCGATGAAAAGATCATCGTGGAAGGCAAGCAAAACCTGCGTCCCGGCGGCAAGATCCGCATCGCCGATGCGGCCGGCGCCAAGCATGGCGGCGCCAAGGGCGCCCATCCTGGCCAGGCGCCAGGCCAGCAGCAGAAGGGTAAGGCGGAATGAATCTGTCCGAACTGAGCATCCGGCGCCCCGTCATGGTGGTGCTGCTGTCGCTGAGCGTGATCCTGGCCGGCGTGCTGTCCTATTCGCACATCCCGGTCGCCGCTCTGCCCAGCTATAACACCCCGGTCATCAATGTCAGCGCCGACCTGCCCGGCGCCAGCCCGGAAACCATGGCCTCGTCCGTGGCCCTGCCGCTGGAAAAGCAATTTTCCACCATTGCCGGTCTGAGCCTGATTACCTCGACCAGCAATCTCGGCTCCACCTCGCTGACCCTGGAATTCGACCCCAGCATCAATGTCAACCAGGCCGCCGTCGACGTGCAGGCGGCCCTGCTGCGCGCCCAGCGCGCGCTGCCGCAGGAAATGACCGAGTTGCCGTCCTACCGCAAGGTCAACCCGGCCGACGCGCCGGTGCTGTTCATGGCCATGACCTCGCCCTCGCTGAGCCTGTCCGAGCTCAACGATTACGCGGAAAACCTGATCGCGCCCAGCCTGTCGACCCTGCCGGGCGTGGCCCAGGTCTCGGTCAACGGCCAGAAGCGCTTCGCCGTGCGCGTGCGCGCCAAGGCCGACTTGCTCAACGCCCGCAATCTGACCCTGGACGAGCTGGCCACGGCCGTGCGCGCCGCCAACGCCAACACCCCGCTCGGCATTCTCGACGGCCCGAGCCAGACCCTGACCATCCAGGGCAATGCCCAGCTCATGAAGGCGGCCGAATTCGCCGAGCTGATCATCGCCAACCGCAATGGCCAGCCGGTGCGCCTGAAAGACGTCGCCACTGTCGAAGACAGTTTCCAGTCGGTGAAAACGGCCGGCAGCTATAACGGCGAACGCTCCATCGTGCTCATGGTGCAGCGCCAGCCCGACGCCAATACCGTGCAGGTGGTCGACGGCGTGCGCGCCTTGCTGCCGCGCTTCCGCGCCCAGCTGCCGCAATCGATCAAGATCAACCTCGTCAACGACCGCTCGGTCTCGATCCGCGAAGCCATCCACGACGTCAACCTGACCCTGGCGCTGACCGTGGTGCTGGTGGTGCTGGTGATCTTCCTTTTCCTGCGCCGCCTGGCCGCGACCTTCATCCCGGCCGTCACCATGCCGATCTCGCTGCTCGGCGCGCTGGCCCTGCTGTACGCCTTCGGCTACAGCCTCGACAACGTGTCCCTGCTCGGCATCACGCTCGCCGTCGGCCTGGTGGTGGACGACGCCATCGTGGTGCTGGAAAACATCGTGCGCCACATCGAGCATGGCATGAAGCCTTTGCAGGCGGCCCTGGTCGGCTCGCGCGAAATGGGCTTCACGATTATTTCGATTTCGATTTCGCTGGTGGCGGTCTTCATTCCGATCTTCTTCATGCCGGGCGTGATCGGCCTGCTGTTCCATGAATTCGCCGTGGTGGTGGCGCTGTCGGTGCTGGTCTCGGCCGTGGTCTCGCTGACCCTGGTACCGATGCTGGCGGCGCGCTTCATGCCGGCCGACTCGCACGAAACCTCGGGCGACGACAGCTTCATCGGCCGCCACTTCGAAGCGGCGTTCGGCAAGCTGCGCGACGGCTATGCGCGCACGCTGGACGTGGCCCTGCACCACCGCTACATCGTGCTGGCCGTCGCCATCGCCACCTTCGTGCTGACGGTGATCATGTACGCCACCATCCCCAAAGGCTTCTTCCCCGAGGAAGACCTGGGCCAGATCCAGGCCACCACCGAAGCCTCGGAAGACATCTCCTCCTCGGCCATGCTGGAACTGCAGATGCAGGTGGTGGAGCGCATGCGCGCCAACCCGAATGTGCAGGACGTGACGTCCTTCTCCAGCGGCGGCAATACCGGCCGCATGTTCCTCGTGCTGAAGCCGCGCGGCGAGCGCGCCAAGATGCCGGAAGTGCTGGACAGCCTGCGCAAATCGGCGCGCCAGGTGGCCGGTATTTCCGTTTATCTGCGCCCGGCGCAGAACCTGCAGCTGGGCGGCCGTCCGAGCAAGAGCCGCTACCAGTACACCCTGCAGTCGGTCAGTCCCGATGCGCTCAATGACTGGGCCGGCAAGTTCGTCGAATCGATGCGCGCCGACCAGGACTTTCGCGACGTCACCACCGATTCGCAGAACCGCGGCCTGCAAGCCTCGCTCAAGATCGACCGCGACAAGGCCAATACCCTGGGCGTGAAGATCGCCGATATCCGCAGCGCGCTGTATCTCGCGTTTGGCGAGCGCCAGGTCTCGACCATCTATTCCTCCGCCGCCAGCTACTACGTGATCCTGGAAGCGGCCACCGAAGACCGCCAGTTCGACGATGCGCTGACCAAGGTCTCGGTGCGCAATGCCAGCGGCCAACTGGTGCAGCTGTCGAGCTTCGCCTCGGTCGAGCGCACGGTGGGGCCGACCTCGGTCAACCACCAGGGCCAGTTGCAGGCGATCACGATTTCCTTCAATCTGGCGCCCGATGTCCCGCTCGGCAATGCCACGGCCAAGATCGACCGCATGGGCACCGAGATGGGCTTGCCGCCCTCCATCATCACGACCTATGGCGGCGACGCGGCCGTGTTCCAGAGTTCGCAGAGCAGCCAGCTCATCCTGATCATCGCCGCGCTCGGCGTGATCTATGTACTGCTGGGCGTGCTGTACGAAAGTTATATCCACCCGCTGACGATCCTGGCCGGCCTGCCTTCGGCCGCCGTCGGTGCGCTGCTGACCCTGTGGCTCTTCAACCTCGACCTGACCATGATCGCCATCATCGGCATTCTGATGCTGATCGGCATCGTCAAGAAGAACGCCATCATGATGATCGACTTCGCCTTGCAAGCCCAGCGCACGGAAGGGCGCACGCCGCAGGAGGCCATCCGCGAAGCCTGCGTGCTGCGCTTCCGCCCCATCCTGATGACCACCCTGGCCGCGATGATGGGCGCGCTGCCGATCGCATTGGGCCTGGGCGCGGGCGCCGAGCTGCGTCAGCCGCTGGGTCTGGCCGTGGTCGGCGGCCTGCTGTTCTCGCAGGTGATTACGCTTTACATCACCCCGGTGATCTACCTCTTCCTCGACAAATACAGCGGCAACGGTCCCATGAGCGATGCCGCGCTGGCCGAGGACGCGGCGGAGGAGGGCGGCAAGCTGGTCGAGCTGAAAGCTGTCAGCGCGCTCAAGCACTGATATGATGCGGGACGGCTGTTGCTGATACATTCGCTAACATCCGTCAAGACCGAGTTTTAGTAAGCTTCTTCACCAGACCAGCAGACCGCTTTGCGCAGAAAGTCCGATGATTTTGTTTCAGTTCACCCGCTCCCACACGGATCACCACGAGTATTGCGAGGCGTGTGGCCAGCGTCTGCCGGCGCCGGGCGGTTACGGCGACAAACAGCCGAACCGCATCGGCATCGCCATCTCGGTGGCCCTGCACGTGCTGGTGGCGCTGTACTTTCTGTTTGGTCCCAAGCACAAGATCGTTTTGACCCCGCCGGCCAAGGAAGGGGAAATGGTGTGGGTCGCGCCGCTGCCGAAAGAGAAGCCCAGCAAGCCCAAAGCCCAGCCCCAGCCTGAGCAGAAACCGACGCCGCGCAAGACCCAGCCGGCCAAGATCACGCCGCGCATCGTGCCGCAGCGCCACAACCCGAACGCCATCACCCAGGTTGAAATCCCCGAGCAGCCGCGCACGCCGCAGCCGGCCAAGCTGACTCCGCCGCCGCCGCAAGTGGACGATATGCAGGCGATGGTCGAAGCGGCGCGCCGCCGCCGCGGCGCCGTGCCCTCGGCCGAAGCCGCGCCCGAAAGCGACGACGACCGCGCGCGCCGCATCGCGCGCGCCAACATCATGGGTGCCCAGGGCCGCAGCGCCAACGGCGAACGCAATGAAACCGGCGGCATCTTCGACGTCACCAACAAAACCTTCAACAGCGCCGACGTCAAATTCCGCGGCTGGAACACCAACTTCAAGCGCCAATGGCTGCAGCAAGTGCACGTTGAAGTGAGCGGCGAAGCCGACATCGAAACGGCCGTGGTGAAAAAGATGATCGAGCTCATCCGCAAAGAAAAGCCCGGCGATTTCGAATGGGAATCCCACCGCCTCGGCAAGGTCGTGCGCATGAGCGCGCGCAAGGACGACGAAGCCGAACTGGCCGCCTTCCTGATGAAGGAAATGTTCCCCGAATACCGCCGCCCCCGCTAATCCCTTTGATCCAAAACAAAAAATGTCCGACCCTGGTGTCAGGCACTAGAGTCGGACATTCTTTGATTTTGCGCAAACAATGTCCTACCTTGGTGCCTGGCACCAGGGTGGACATTTGTTGATTTAGATCAGAGGCTTTAGGCGGCGGCCTTGAGCTTGCGGGCGATGTCGAGGGCGAAGTAGGTGAGCACGCCGTCGGCGCCGGCGCGCTTGAAGGCGAGCATGGATTCCATCATCACCTTGTCGTGGTCCAGCCAGCCATTCTGGGCGGCGGCTTTCAGCATCGCGTATTCGCCGCTGACCTGGTAGGCGAAGGTCGGCACTTTGAACTCATCCTTTACGCGGCGCACGATGTCGAGATAGGGCATGCCGGGCTTGACCATCACCATGTCGGCGCCTTCGTTCAGGTCGAGCGCCACTTCGCGCAGTGCTTCGTCGCTGTTGGCCGGGTCCATCTGGTAGGTGTTCTTGTCGGCCTTGCCCAGGGTGCCGGCCGAGCCGACGGCGTCGCGGAAGGGACCATAGAAGGCGGAGGCGTATTTGGCCGAGTACGCCATGATGCGGGTGTGGATGTGGCCCTTGGCTTCCAGCGCGGCGCGGATGGCGCCGATGCGGCCGTCCATCATATCGGACGGGGCGACCACGTCGACGCCGGCGTCGGCCTGGGTCAGCGCCTGGCGCACCAGCATCTCGGTGGTGGCGTCATTGATGACGTAGCCGTTGGCGTCGAGCAGGCCGTCCTGGCCGTGGCTGGTGTACGGGTCGAGCGCGACGTCGGTCAGGATGCCCAGCTCGGGGAAGGCTTGCTTCAGCGCGCGCACGGCACGCGGCACCAGGCCGTCGGGATTGGTCGCTTCCACGCCGTCCGGGGTTTTCAGCGCGGCGTCGATATTCGGGAACAGGGCCAGCACGGGAATGCCCAGGGCCACGCACTCTTCCGCCACTTTCAGCAGCACGTCCACCGACACACGTTCCACGCCCGGCATCGAGGCCACCGGCTCGCGCCGGTTGCTCCCGTTCAGGATGAAGACCGGGTAGATCAGGTCGGCGGCCGTCACCACGTTTTCGCGCATCAGGGCGCGCGAGAACGGGTCGCGGCGCATGCGGCGCATGCGGATCGCGGGGAATTGTGCGGAGACTTGAGGATGGTGCATCGCTTGGGTTCCTATGAATATTATTGGTCTGTTCCGGGCGCGGCGGCGTCATCCGGTGCATCTGCGTCGCCAGCCAGACCGACCAATTCCTCAATCTTGGCGGTGGCTTCGTCGATGCCGATGCGCTTGAGCGCGGAGAACAGTTGTACGGTGAAGGGGAAGCCTTCGCCGTCTTCGTCGACGTAGCTGTCCAGTTTGGCTTGCGCCTGGCGCAGGACGTTGACGGATTCATTGCGGTTGAGCTTGTCAACCTTGGTCAAGATGCAGTGGATCGGCTTGCCGGTGGGGGCGAACCATTCGAGCATCTGGATATCGAGTTCGGTAAACGGGCGGCGCGCATCCATGATCAGGACCAGGGCGGCGAGCTGGTCGCGCCGTTGCACATAGTCGCCGAGCAGACGCTGCCAATGCAGCTTGGCGTCGCCCGAGACTTCGGCATAGCCGTAGCCGGGCAAGTCGGCGATCAGCGCCTGGATTTCGTCGACATTGGTTTCATCCTTGCGGTGCATCGCCACATGGGCGCCGCCGATGGAAAAGAAATTAATATGCTGGGTACGGCCTGGAGTTTTAGATGCAAATGCCAGACCTTTTTGATTGCACAGAATATTAATTGCGGTCGATTTGCCGGCATTCGAACGGCCGGCAAAAGCGATTTCCGGCACGCTGGTGCGAGGCAGGTCGCGCAGGTGGTTTACAGTAGTGAAGAAGCGGGCTTGCCAGAGCTTGGACATGGGAGTGAGAGGGAATTACAACAAAAGGGAGCATTAACGCGATAAAGCTATTGTACAATAAGGGGTTGCGAATTGCTGTTGCGGAGCGATCTGCCAGAAATATAAGGCGAGCTGATACAGCAATAGTTTTTACTAATTCTAATCTGTCTCAGGGTGTCTGAATGAATCGTGCGAATTCACCATTTATAAAATCCTTGTTCGTTGCACTGCTGGCCGTTTCCGGCGTGGCATCGGCGGCCGACGCAAAACACGCTCCGGCTGCAGCCAAGCCCGATGCCGCTAAAGGCGCCACCCTGTACGCCGATGGCGATGCAGCGCGCGGCCTGCCAGCTTGCGTGTCCTGCCACGGCGCCGCCGGCAACTCGACCATCACCGCCAACCCGAAACTGGCCGGCCAGCCGGAAGCGTATCTCTACAAACAGCTGGTGAGCTTCGAAGGCCCGTCGCGCAGCCAGCCGGTGATGACCACCTTCTCCAAGATGCTGTCGGACGAGGAGAAGAAAAACATCGCCGCCTACCTGGCGACCCAGACCTCGAAACCCGGCGCCGCCAAAAATAAAGAAACGGTGGAACTGGGCAAGAAAATCTATCGCGGCGGCATCGCCGAGAAGAACGTTCCAGCCTGCGCCAGCTGCCATGGTCCTGCGGGCGCCGGCATGCCGGCCACCTATCCGCGCATCGGCGGCCAGCACCAGGATTACACCGCTGCCCAGCTGGCCCTGTTCAAGACCGACAGCCGCAAGAACAGCCCGGAAATGAGCACCATCGCCAAACGCATGTCCGACGAGGAAATGAAGGCCGTGGCTGACTACGTGGCCGGCTTGAAATAATCACCTCCGATAGTCCCGCGCTGACTGCTTTAAGTCTGCTTTAAGCGCACAGGACGGTTCAGGCAGTATAAAGGGCGGCCGCGTAAGCGGGCTGCCCTTTTTATTGGTATCCTCCTGCCTGCCTGGTTCCGTCCCTTTTGTGAAGACATCCGCATGAGCACCGCCAGTACCACCGCCGCCCCGCCGGCTAGCCACCGACCCACTCTGCACGAAGCGTTTGAGCTGCTGTCCTCGATGCGCTTTGCTATCAGTCTGCTGACGATGATAGCAATCGCCTCGATCCTCGGCACGGTGCTGCAGCAGAACCAGGCCATGAGCAATTACATCAACCAGTTTGGTCCCTTCTGGTTCGAAGTCTTCAATAAACTGAGCTTGTATGCGGTGTACTCCGCCTGGTGGTTCCTGCTGATCATGGGCTTCCTGGTGGTTTCGACCTCGCTCTGCATCATGCGCAATACGCCCAAGATGCTGAAAGATATGCGCAGCTGGCGCGAACATGTGCGCGAACAATCGCTGCGCAACTTCCACCACCACAGCGAATGGACCACGCCGCTGGCGCGCGCCGCGCTGGCCCAGCAGACCGCCACCCGCCTGCAGCATGCCGGCTACCAGACCCGCATCATCGAAAAAGACCAGGCCTTGCTGCTGACCGCCAAACGCGGCGCCGGCAATAAATTCGGCTATATCTTCGCCCACGCCGCCATCGTCATCATCTGCGTCGGCGGCCTGCTCGATTCCGACATGCCCATCCGCCTGCAGGAATGGACCATGGGCAAGACCCCGTTCACCGGCGGCGGCCTGATTTCCGACATTCCCCAGCAGCACCGCCTGAGCCAGGCCAACCCGACCTTCCGCGCCAATACCGCGATTCCCGAAGGGCAGGCCAGCGATACGGCCATCATCCCGCGCGCCGACGGCGTGCTGATCCAGGAATTGCCCTTCACCATCGAGCTCAAGAAATTCACCATCGACTTCTACAGCACCGGCATGCCCAAGCTGTTCGCCAGTGATGTGCTGATCCGCGACAAGGAGAATGGCAAGACCTTCCCCGCCACTATCGAAGTCAACAAGCCCCTGGTCTACAAGGGCCTGGCGGTCTACCAGTCCAGCTTCGAGGACGGCGGCACCAAGCTCAAGCTCAAAGGCTACCCGATGAAGGGCGCCAAGACCGGGCAGTTCGAACTGAGCGGCGAAGTCAACGCCACGACGCCGATGACCGAGGACTACACCATCGAATGGTCGGGCTTCCGTCCCTTCAATGTGGAAAACATGGCCAGCCAGGATGCGCGCGCCGTGACCAAGGGCGAGGACTTGAACAAGGAATTCGCGCGCAGCCTGGACAAGCACCTGGGTTCGGCCGCCAAGACCGCCAACAACAAGGATCTGAAGAACGTCGGCCCCAGCGTGCAGTACAAGCTGCGCGACAAGACCGGCCAGGCGCGCGAATTCCAGAACTATATGCAGCCGCTGGAACTGGAAGGCGCGACCGTCTTCCTGGCCGGCGTGCGCGCCAACCCGAACGATCCTTTCAGCTATCTGCGCATCCCGGCCGACGACGAATACAGCGTGCGCGACTGGATGCGCCTGCGCGCCGCCCTGCAAGACCCGGCCCTGCGCGCCGGCGCCGCCGAACGCTATGCGCGCCGCGCCGCGCCGGCCACCGCTACCGCCAATGCCGCGCTGAACCTGCAGCTGCGCGATTCCGCGCTGAAGAGCCTGGAAATCTTCGCCGGCGACGACAAGCAGGGCGGCTTCATGGCCATCAGCCGCTTCCTGGAAAAAGTGCCGGAGCAGGAGCAATCCAAGGCCGCCGACATCTTCATGAAGATCCTGAACGGCACGCTGTGGGAGCTGTGGCAGATCGCGCGCGACAAGGAGGGCATGGCCCCGGTCGCGGCCGACGAGAAGCATGCGCGCTATCTGCAGCTGGCCACCAATGCCCTGTCGGACGCCTTCTTCTACGGCGCCCCGATCTATCTGCAGCTCGACGAATTCACCGAAGTGAAGGCTTCGGTCTTCCAGGTCACGAAATCGCCCGGCAAGGCCGTGGTCTACCTCGGCTGCCTGTTCCTGGTGATGGGCGTGTTCGCCATGTTCTATATCCGCGAACGCCGCCTGTGGGTCTGGATCAAGGAGGAAGGGCAGGGCACGCACGCGCTGATGGCCATGAGCACCCAGCGCCGCACCATGGACTTCGATAAGGAATTCACCGAAATGAAGGAAAAACTGCCGCAATCGGCGTAAGCTGTTGCTACGTTGTGGAGAGGAATAATGGAAATCACGCAAACCCAAACCTATACCGAGGCGCCCGGCTATTTCAAGCGCCTCAACTGGATCGACTGGCTGTTCGCCGTCGGCCTGCTGGGCGCCGCCCTGTTCGCGCTGAACCGCTTCGGCGCGTATATGGACATTTATGAAAAAGTGATCCTGCTCGCCTGCGCGCCCACCTTTGCCGCCCTGGGCTGGCACTGGAAGCCGGTGCGCTGGCTGATGCCGCTGACGGCCGTGCTGGCGCTGGCCGCCATCGCGCTGTATGCGGGCGACTTGAATATGGCGAACCAGAAATTCTGGCTGCGCAATATGCTATCGAGCCAGTCGGCGATCCTGTGGATGAGCGTGATGTTCTTCCTCTCCACCCTGTTCTATATGATCGGCCTGGGCCTGCGTTCGGGCATGGGCTTCGCCGTCGGCTCCAAGCTGTGCTGGGCCGGCGTGGTCCTGGGCACCACGGGCATGCTGGTGCGCTGGTACGAGTCTTACCTGATCGGCGCCGACGTCGGCCACATCCCCATTTCCAATCTGTACGAGGTGTTCGTCCTGTTCTCGCTGATCACGGCGATGTTCTACCTCTACTACGAAAAACGCTATAACACCCGGCAGCTGGGCGCCTTTGTGCTGCTGGTGATCTCGGCCGCCGTCGGCTTCCTGCTGTGGTACACCGTGTCGCGCGACGCGGCGGAAATCCAGCCCCTGGTGCCGGCCCTGCAAAGCTGGTGGATGAAGATCCACGTGCCGGCCAACTTCATCGGCTACGGCACGTTCGCGCTGGCGGCCATGGTGGCGGGCGCCTACCTGCTCAAGTCCTCCGGCTACCTGGTGGACCGCCTGCCGGCGCTGGACGTGCTGGACGACGTGATGTACAAGGCGATCTCGGCCGGCTTCGCCTTCTTCACCATCGCCACCATCCTCGGCGCCCTGTGGGCGGCCGAAGCCTGGGGCGGCTACTGGTCCTGGGACCCGAAAGAGACCTGGGCCCTGATCGTCTGGCTCAACTATGCGGCCTGGCTGCATATGCGCCTGGTGACGGGCCTGCGCGGCCGCTTCCTGGCCTGGTGGGCGCTGGTGGGCCTGCTGGTGACGACGTTTGCTTTCCTTGGCGTCAATATGTTCCTCTCCGGCCTGCATTCCTACGGCAAGCTTTAAAACAGCTTTCAGGAAAGAGGTGTAAGGTTTCGCTATCTGGCCCGACCAAACAGCAAGCCCGCACCTTTTTCCTGGAGTTGCCATGTTGATCAAACGTAGTCCGAACGGCATCGACCTGCCGTTTTCCTCCGAAATCACGCCGCGCGCGGTCTTCGAATCGCGCCGCAATTTCATGCGCCAGATGGCGCTGGGCGCCGTGGCCGGCGGTGCCCTGCTCGAATCGCTGGGGCAGGAAGCCCAGGCCCAGGGCTTGAATCCGAAACTGGCCGCCAAGCTCAATCCCGCCTATTCCGCCCTCGACAAGCAAAGCGCTTACAAGGACGCGACCAGCTACAATAATTTCTACGAGTTCGGCACCGACAAAAGCGACCCGGCCCAATATGCGCACACGCTGAAAACCCAGCCCTGGACCGTGAGCATCGAGGGCGAGGTGAAAAAGCCGCTGACCCTCGATCTGGATGCCCTGCTGAAGCTGGCGCCGCTCGAAGAGCGCGTCTACCGCCTGCGCTGCGTGGAAGGCTGGTCGATGGTGATTCCCTGGGTCGGCTATTCGCTGTCCGAACTGATCAAGCGGGTCGAACCGACCGGCAACGCCAAGTACGTGGAATTCATTACCCTGGCCGACAAGAAGCAGATGCCCGGCGTGGGCAGCCGCGTGCTGCAATGGCCGTATGTCGAAGGCTTGCGCCTGGACGAAGCCAACCATCCGCTGACCCTGCTCACCCTGGGCATGTATGGCGAAACCCTGCCCAAGCAGAATGGCGCGCCGGTGCGCATCGTGGTGCCGTGGAAGTATGGCTTCAAGTCGGCCAAGTCCATCGTCAAGATCCGCTTCGTGCGCGATATGCCGCGCACCGCCTGGAATCTGGCCGCGCCTTCGGAATACGGCTTCTACTCGAACGTGAATCCTGAAGTCGACCACCCGCGCTGGTCGCAGGCCAGCGAGCGCCGCATCGGCGAGGACGGCTTCTTCGTGCGCAAGCGTAAGACGCTGATGTTCAACGGCTATAGCGATGTCGCTTCGCTCTACAGTGGTATGGACCTGAAAAAATTCTTTTGAACACTATGGACTTCTTTCCCACTCCTAAGCAGCTGTCCCGCATCAAGCTCGCCGTTTTTGTGCTGGCGCTGCTGCCCTTTGTGCGCATGGCCTGGCTCACGGTGAGCGGCCAGCTGGTCGAGCCGCTGCAATTCATCACGCGCGGGACTGGCGACTGGACCTTGTACTTCCTCTGCCTCACGCTGGCGGTGACGCCGCTGCGCCGCCTGACGCAATGGCATTGGCTGATCCGGCTGCGCCGCATGCTGGGCCTGTATGCCTTCTTCTATGCTTTCCTGCACTTCCTCACCTTTTTGTGGTTCGACCATTTCTTCGATGTGCAGGCCATGTGGAAGGACGTGCTCAAGCGGCCCTTCATCACCGTCGGCTTCAGCGCCTTCGTGCTGCTGCTGCCGCTGGCCGTCACCAGCACCAACGCCATGGTCAAGCGCCTGGGCGGCAAGCGCTGGCAGTGGCTGCACCGGCTGGTCTACATCATCGCGCCGCTGGGCATCCTGCACTTCTGGTGGATGAAGGCGGGCAAGCACGATTTCGGCCAGCCCATCCTGTTCGGCCTGATCGTCGCCGCGCTGCTTGGCGTGCGCCTGTGGTGGGCCTACAGCAAGCGCGCCGCCGCGCCGGCCGCCGCCAAAGGCTGTTCCGGCTGCTGCCACTAAGGCATGCGCTTCTTGAGGATGCGCAAAGCCTGCGCATCCTCGCCCGCCACAACCACTGCGCAACGATGTTTTGGGCTGGCTGCAGCGGCGCTTGCCTGGGCGATCATATGTGCCTAAGCTGAAGGCATTGTTGCAGGGGGATGGCTATCCGATGCGCATAAAAATCCCTGACTTCGACACATTTGCCGAACAGCTTGCTTATGGGCAGTTGATGAGTGCCAAACAACAGGTACTGGAGCGTATCCTCATCAAGCGTTTTGGTCCACTGCCGGAAGATTATCTATGGCAAATGGAATGGGGCGCGGCCGAAGATTTCGACCTGTGGGCCGACCGATTTGCTGACGGGCTCAGCCTGGAAGAAATCTTCGCCGACGGCCCTGAGGATTGAGCCGCGCACCATGCCGGTGCGCGGCCCGGGGGGGGGGGGGCTTACTTCAGCACCGATTCCAGCGCGAACAGCTCTTGCGGCGTTTCGCGGCGGCGTACCAGGTGAACCTGATCGCCATCGACTATCACTTCAGCGGCGCGGCCGCGCGTATTGTAGTTCGAGGCCATCGTCATGCCATAGGCGCCGGCCGTGTGCATCACCAGCAGGTCGCCCGGCGCCACCGCCAGCGCGCGCTCGCGCGCCAGCCAGTCGCCCGATTCGCAGATCGGCCCCACCACGTCGAAGGTCGCGCCGGCGGTGGAGGACTGCAGCACCGGCTGCATATCCATCCAGGCCTGGTACAGGGCCGGACGCGCCATATCGTTCATGGCGGCATCGACGATGCAGAAATTCTTCTCCTCGCCATGCTTGAGGAATTCCACGCGCGTCAACAGTACGCCGGTATTGCCGACGATGGAGCGGCCCGGCTCGAAGATCACCTTGATCGGCTGGCCGCCGTGGCGCGCGGCGCGCCAGGCGTCGACGCGGCGGAACAGGCGGCCCAGATAATCGCCCACGGCCACCGGCGCGCCTTCGCCCACCTCGCCATAGTCCACACCCAGGCCGCCGCCGATGTCCAGGTGGTGCAGATGGATGCCTTCGGCGTCGAGCGTGTCGATCAGTTCGATCAGCTTGTCGAGCGCTTCCAGCAGCGGCGCATCGTCCAGCAGCTGCGAGCCGATATGGCAGTCGATGCCGCATACATCCAGGTGCGGCAGGCTGGCGGCGGTGCGATAGGTGGCCAGCGCATCGCTGAAGGCCACGCCGAATTTGTTCGCCTTCAGGCCGGTGGCGATATACGGATGGGTCTTGGCGTCCACATTCGGATTCACGCGCAGCGAAATGCGCGCCTGCTTGCCCATGCTGCCCGCGACTTCGTTCAGGCGGTGCAGCTCGGGAATCGATTCCACGTTAAAGCACAGGATGTCGTGCGTCAGCGCCAGGCGCATCTCATCCACGCTCTTGCCGACGCCCGAGAAGATCACCTTGCGCGGATCGCCGCCCGCTGCGATCACGCGCAGCAGCTCGCCGCCAGACACGATGTCGAAGCCGGCGCCCTGGCGCGCCAGCAGGTCCAGGATGGCCAGGTTGGAATTGGCCTTCATCGCATAGCAGACCAGCGCGTCGCGGCCGGCGCAGGCGTCGGCATAGGCGGCGAAGTTGCCCAGCAACTGGGCCTTGGAATAGATGTAGGTCGGCGTGCCGTATTGTTCGGCGATGGCGTTCAGGGCGACGCCCTCGGCGTGCAGCACGCCGTTCTGGTAAGCGAAATGGGACATGGATTACTGTTGTTGGGAGACGGGCGGGGTGGCCGCAGCTGGGGACGACGCGGGCGCAACGCCAGGTTTGCCTGGCGATGTGGAGCCGCCGGCCTTGGTCTGGGTTTTCGGCATATACAGGGGGCCGGTCTGGCCGCAGGCGGACAGCAGCAGGCAGGTGGCGAGAACGCCAATCAGCGCAAGAGTGGACTTCACGATTAAAATCACGGTTTGATCAGAGAGCTTGGAGTTTAGCATGACCGAATCGGAATTTTTGGACCTGGCCGACGCCACCCTGTCCGCCATCGAAGCCGCCTATGACCGCCTGTTCGAACAGGACATGCTCGACGTCGAGTGCAGCCGCAGTGGCAATGTGCTGGAAATCGAGTTTGTGCACAACGGTTCCAAGGTGATCGTCAACAGCCAGGCCGCCATGAAAGAAATCTGGGTGGCGGCGCGCACCGGCGGCTTCCACTACCGCCAGGTCGACGGCAAATGGCGCGACACGCGCGACAACACCGAACTGTTCGAAGCACTGACGGCCATCACGGCCCACCAGTCCGGCGGCGCGCCGGTGGTAATTTCCGAACAGGCATAAAACAAAGGGGACCGCGGTCCCCTTTGTTTTATCAGAACAGTTCGTTCTTCACGGCATCCCTGGCCTTTTCCTCGGCCGGGGTGCCGCGCGCATTGCCTTCCAGGCTTTGCACGCCCACGCCCGGCGGATTCTCGGCATAGAAGTATTCGCCGTCGGCCATGATGATGCCTTCCGGCACCGGCCTATCCTCGATCGGGATGTTTTTCAGCGCCTTCTGCATAAAGCCGATCCAGATCGGCAGGGCCAGGCCGCCGCCGGTTTCGCGGTTGCCCAGGTTCTTCGGCTGGTCGTAGCCGATCCAGGCCACGCCCACCAGCTTCGATTGGTAGCCGGCGAACCAGGCGTCGATCGAGTCATTGGTGGTGCCGGTCTTGCCCGCGATATCGGGACGGCGCAGCACCAGGGCCTTGGTCGCCGTGCCGAAGCGCACCACATCCTTCAGCATGCTGTCCATCATGAAGGCGTTGCGCTCGTCGATGACGCGGCTGCTTTCCGTGCCGGCGCGGTCGGGGTTGGCCTGGGACAGCACCTTGCCGTTCGCATCCGTCACCTTGGAGATCAGGTAAGGCGTGACCTTGTAGCCGCCGTTGGCGAAGACGGCATACGCGCCGGCCATCTGCAGCGGCGTCACCGAGCCGGCGCCCAGGGCCAGGGTCAGGTAGGGCGGATTCTTCTCCGGCTCGAAGCCGAAGCGGGTGGTGTATTCCTGGCCGTATTTGGCGCCGATCTTGTGCAGGATGCGGATCGAAATCATGTTCTTCGACTTGGTCAGGCCGCGCCGCATGGTCATCGGACCCTCATACTTGCCATCGTAGTTCTTCGGTTCCCAGGCCTGGCCGCCGGTCTGGCCGGCGTCGAAGGAAATCGGCGCATCGTTGATCACGGTGGCCGGCGACAGGCCGCGTTCCAGCGACGCCGAGTAAATGAAGGGCTTGAAGGAGGAGCCGGGCTGGCGCCAGGCCTGGGTCACGTGGTTGAACTTGTTGCGGTTGAAGTCGAAGCCGCCCACCATGGCCTTGATCGCGCCGTCCTCGGTGCTGGCGGCAACGAAGGCCGATTCGATTTCCGGCATCTGGGTAATCTGCCAATCTTTCCCTTCCTGCATCACGCGGATCACGGCGCCGCGGCGGATGCGGCGGTTCGGCGCGGCTTTTTCCGACAGCCAGGACTTGCCCATCTCGACGCCGGCGCCGGTCATGGTGATTTCCTCGCCCGAGGCGGTGACGGCCACCACTTTCTGCGGGCTGGCCGAGAGCACGATGGCGGCCACGATATCGTCGCTGTCGGCATGCTCGGCCAGTTCGGTTTCGATGGCTTCGTCGGCGTCGGCCTTGTTCGACGGGATGTCGATATAGGCTTCCGGGCCGCGGTAAGTGTGGCGCTTCTCGTAATCCATCACACCGCGGCGCAGGGCCAGGTAGGCCGCGTCCTGGTCGGCCTTGGTGATGGTGGTGAACACGTTCAGGCCGCGCGTGTAAGTGTCTTCCTTGAACTGCTCGTACACCAGCTGGCGCGCCATTTCGGCCACGTACTCGGCGTGCACGCCGAATTCGCTGGAATCGGTCTTCACCTTGAGCTGCTCGTTCTTGGCCGCCTCGAATTGGCTTGGGGTGATATAGCCCAGCTGCGCCATGCGCTGCAGGATGTACTGCTGGCGGGTGCGGGCGCGTTTCGGGTTGACCACCGGGTTGTAGGCCGACGGCGCTTTCGGCAGGCCGGCCAGCATGGCCGCTTCGGCGATGCTGATGTCTTTCAGGTTCTTGCCGAAGTAGATCTGGGCCGCAGAGGAGAAGCCGTAGGCGCGCTGGCCCAGATAAATCTGGTTCATATACACCTCCAGAATCTGGTCCTTGGTCAGATTCTGTTCGATCTTCCAGGCCAGCAGGGCTTCATACGCCTTGCGCTTGAGGGTCTGCTCGCTGGAGAGGAAGAAGTTGCGCGCCACCTGCTGCGTGATGGTGGACGCGCCCTGGCGCGCGCCGCCGGTGGCGTTGTGCACGGCCGCGCGCAGGATGCCGAGGTAGTCGACGCCGCCATGCTCGTAGAAGCGGTCGTCCTCGATGGCCAGCACGGCCTTCTTCATCACATCGGGTATGTCCTTGATATGGACCAGGTTGCGGCGTTCTTCGCCGAATTCGCCGATCAGCACATTATCGGCCGAGAAGATGCGCAGCGGCATCTTGGGGCGGTAATCGGTCAACTGGTCCAGCGAGGGCAGGTTGGGGTAGGCCATGGCCAGGCCGAAGACCACCAGCAATACCGCCGCCATCAGCAGGCCGACCAGCGAGGCCAGGGCCATCAGCAGGAAGCCGCGCGAGCGCGAGGGCTTGGTGTCAGGGGTAGGCGTCGCCTTGTTCGATGATGTCATGCGCAGGGAACTTTCAGTATTTTATCCACAGCATTATAAGCGAGGGGCTCGGGGGCCGGCGCGCACGCGGCCGAAGGGAATTGTCACAAAACTTTACCTTTAACAAGCCGATAAGCTTGCAATTCCGGCAGCGGCGCTTGGGAAAAATCTGTGGCAAAACACGCACATACAAGTAATTGTGCACGGTAGAAATGCCTTTACATCGCGTCTGCCTTATTGCTAGCATCTAAACGTACCGTCTGACCAAGATTGTCTGGACCCGTGCCGCAGCAAGGTGTTCCGACAGGTATAACACTGGAGCGCATCCGGCAGCGCCTGCGACCGTACAGGTGCTGAACCAAGGGGGACATGCTCGTGATGGTAGACCTCAAGACCCTGTTCGGTGGCGGCCATCCGCCGCTGGTCGGCATCGACATCAGCACGTCGAGCGTGCGGCTGGTGGAATTGAGCGATGCCGGCAAGGAGGGCGTGAGGCTGGAGCGCTGCGCCACCGAGGCGCTGCCGCGCGGCGCGGTCACCGACGGCAATATCGAGAACATGGATCAGGTGGTCGACGCCGTGCGCCGCGTGGTGAAAAAGAGCGGCACGCGGGCCCGCCATGTGGCGCTGGGCATGCCGCCCGCCGCCGTCATCACCAAGAAGATCATCCTGCCGGCCGGCATGTCGGAAGAACAGCTCGAAGTGCAGGTCGAATCGGAAGCCAGCCAGTACATTCCCTTCGCGCTGGATGAAGTCAGCCTCGATTTCGACGTGATCGGCCCGGTCGGCAATTCGCCCGACGACATCGAAGTGATGCTGGCCGCCGCCCGCCGCGAAAAGGTGGAGGACCGCGTCGCCATCGGCGAAGCCTCGGGCTTGAAGGCCAGCGTCATGGACATCGAATCCTATGCCGCGCGCGCCGCGCTGGACCGCATCGTGTCCCAGCTGCCGGACGGCGGCGCCGGCCAGATCATCGCCCTGTTCCAGATCGGCGCCCAGGTCACGCATATCTCGGTGATGCTGGACGGGCAGACCATCTACGAACGCGAGCAGCCTTTCGGCGGCAATTCGCTGACCCAGGACATCGTGCGCTCTTTCGGCCTGTCCTATGAAGAGGCGGAGGCGCGCAAGCGCTCCGGCGAGCTGCCGGAAAACTATGCCGCCGACATCCTCGCCCCCTTCCTGGAAAGTGCCGCGCTCGAAGTCACGCGCGCCATCCAGTTCTTCTTCACCTCCACGCCCTATACCAAGGTTGACCAGATCTACCTCGCCGGCGGCTGCGCCCTGATTCCCGGCCTGCTCGATATCGTGGCCAGCCGCACCAAGATCTCCAGCACCGTGCTGTCGCCCTTCAAGGGCATGCAGCTGGCGGCCGGCGTGCGCGAGCAGCAGTTGCGCGGCGATGCGCCGGCGTATCTGGTGGCCTGCGGATTGGCGCTGCGGAGGTTCGGCTGATGATACGCATCAACCTGCTCCCGCACCGCGAGGAAAAACGCAAGCAGAGGAAGGCCGCCTTCTTCGGCCTGTTGACCCTGGGCGGCCTGCTGGGGGTGGCGCTGGTGCTGCTGGTGGGCGGCTACAACGCGCGCGCCATCGCCATCCAGGACCAGCGCAACGAGGTGTTGAAAAAAGCCATCGTGGAACTGGACAAGAAGATCGCCACCATCGCCACCCTGAAGCAGGAAATCGAGGCGCTCAAGGCGCGCCAGCAGGCGGTCGAGGATTTGCAGGGCGACCGCAACCAGCCCGTCTATCTGCTCGATGAACTGGTCAAGCAGACCCCGTCCGGGGCCTACCTGAAAGGCTTCAAGCAGGATGGCCAGCGCGTCACGGTCGGCGGCTATGCGCAGTCGCAGGAACGCGTCTCGGAACTGCTGCGCAATCTGGCGGGCGCTTCGCCCTGGTTGGAAAAGCCCGACCTGATCGAAGTGCGCGCGGCCAATCTGGCCCAGGGCAAGAGCACGAAAAAGGTGGTGGAGTTCAACCTGATCGTCAGCATTAAGCGCCCGCGCGACAAGGACAAGCCGGACGAGGGCAGTCCCGGCGCCAAGCCGGGGGCTGCCGGCAATGCGGCCAAGGCGGCCCAACCCTGAGGCAGAGCGCATATGGCGACCGACCTGAAACAACTGGGAGAAGCACTGGCGGCGCAGTTCCGCGGCCTGCAAGGCGTGCATCCGGGCCAATGGCCGCTGGCGCCGCGCCTGCTGTGCGCCTTCGGCGTGACGGTGGCGGTGATGGTGCTGGGCTACTTCGGCTACTGGAGCGGCCAGTTCGAGGAGCAGGAGACCGGCGCCGCGCGCGAGCTCAAGCTGCGCGACGAGTACAAGATCAAGGTCGCGCAGGCCGTCAATCTCGACGCCCTGATCGCGCAGAAGCAGCAGGTCGACCAGTATGTGGTGCGGCTCGAGAAGCAGCTGCCCAGCAAGGCCGAGATGGCGGCCCTGCTGTCCGATATCAACCAGGCCGGCCTGGGACGCGGCCTGCAGTTCGAGCTGTTCCGTCCCGGCCAGGTGGTGGTCAAGGATTACTACGCCGAGCTGCCCATCGATATCAAGGTGGCGGGGCGCTACCACGATATCGGCTCCTTCGCCGGCGATATGGCCAATCTGCCGCGCATCGTCACCCTCAACAATATGAACCTGAACACGGCCAAGGATGGCTCCCTGGTGCTGGAGGCGGTGGCCAAGACCTTCCGCTACCTGGACCAGGAAGAAGTGGCGGCCCAGCGCAAGGCGGCGGCCGACAAGAAAAAGGGGAATAAAAAATGAACGCGCGCGCCGCCTGCCTGGCTTTGCTGCTGCCGCTGCTGGGCGCCTGCGGCGACAGCGACGAGCAGGAAGTGCGGCAGTGGATGAAGGAAATCGACGCCCAGACCAAGGTGGCGGTGCCGCCCCTGGCCGCGCCCAAGACCTTCATCCCCTTCGCCTATGCCTCGGCCGAAGCGCCCGATCCCTTCAGCCCCGCCAAGTTGCTGACCGAGCTGGCCAAGAGCCGTTCCGGCGGCGGCATCCAGCCCGATATGCAGCGGCGCAAGGAGTTCCTGGAGAGCTTCCCGCTCGATACCATGAAGATGGTGGGCATCGTGCAGAAAGACCGCGCCACATACGCGCTGCTGCAGATCGACCGCACCATCCATCACGTGCAGACCGGGCAGCATCTGGGCCAGAACTTCGGCCTGGTCACCGGCATCACGGAAGAGGCGGTGAATGTGAAGGAAATCGTACAGGATGCGGCCGGCGACTGGGTCGAACGCACGTCGAAGCTGGAGTTGCAGGAGAAGGAGAGCAAGCCATGACCGCCATCCACACCCTGGCGCGGGGGCTGCGCCGCGCCGGCGCCGCGCTGGCGCTGCTCGGCGCCGCGGCCCTGGCCCCTGCGCCTGCCCTGGCCCAGGCGCAAGCCGGCAATGCCATCGAATCGATCACGGCCAACCAGCAGGGTTCCAACGTGATCGTCAAGATCGCCCTGCGCAACGCGCCGGACAAACCGCCGCTCGGCTTCGCCATCACCAACCCCTCCCGCATCGCGCTCGATTTCGGCACCACCGTCAATGCCACCGGCAAGACCCTGCAGGAGCTGAACCTGGGCGATCTGCGCAGCGTGACCGTGGTGCAGGTGGGCGAGCGTTCACGCCTGGTCTTCAATCTGAAGCGCAGCCTGAATTACGCCACCGCCGTCGACGGCAATAACGTGATCCTCACCATCGAAGGCTCGGGCGGCGTGGCGACGGCGGTCGACGCCAGCGGCCTGCCGGCCAGCGCGGCCCAGCGCCAGGGCACGGCCGCGCAGGCGCCGCCCGCAGCCAAGCCAGCCGCCACGCCAAGCGCGGCAGCGCCTGCGGCGAGCGGCAAGCAGATGCTGCGCGACCTGGATTTCCGGCGCGGCAGCAATGGCGAGGGCAGGGTGGTGGTCGACCTGCCCAACAACCAGGTGGCGGTCGACGTGCGCCAGACCGCCACCGGGGTGGTGGTCGACTTCCTGCGCACCGGCCTGCCGGAAACCCTGCGCCGCCGCATCGACGTGACCGACTTCGGCACGCCGGTGCAGCGCATCACCGCCGTGCCGCAGGGCGAGAATGTGCGCGTCACCGTCGAAGCCAAGGGCTTGTGGGAACAGAGCGTGTACCAGAGCGATACCCAGCTGGTGGTGGACGTGAAGCCGATCCGCGAAGACCCGAACAAGCTGACCCAGGGCACCCAGGGCTATCGCGGCGAGAAGCTGTCCTTCAATTTCCAGAATGTGGAGGTGCGCGCCGCCCTGCAGGCGATTGCCGACATCTCCGGCCTGAACATCATCACCAGCGACAGCGTGGCCGGCAACCTGACCCTGCGCCTGAAGGAGGTGCCCTGGGACCAGGCGCTCGACGTGATCCTGCAGGCCAAGGGACTGGACATGCGCAAGAACGGTTCCGTGATGTGGATCGCGCCCAAGGAGGAATTGCTGACCAAGGAAAAGCTGGAACTGGAGCAGCGCGCCCAGATCGCCGACCTGGAACCGCTCAAATCCGAAATCTTCCAGCTCAACTACCAGAAGGCCGAATCGTTCAAGACCGTGTTCGGCCTGGATGGCGGCGCCGATGTGCGCAACCGCATCCTGTCCAAGCGCGGCAGCGCCATCATCGAGCCGCGCACCAACCAGCTCTTCGTCACCGACATCGCCTCCAAGATCGAGGACGTGCGCAAGCTGATCCAGAAAACCGATATCGCCACGCGCCAGGTGCTGATCGAGGCGCGCATCGTCGAAGCCAGCGACTCCTTCACCCGCAACCTGGGCGCCAAGCTCGGTTTCGTCGACCTGCGCACCTTGCGCGGCGGCGACTCCGGCTGGCAGATCGGCAATGGCAATACCCGCATCGGCGTCGGCGGCAATATGTCGGGCATCGGCGAAATCCTGGGCCAGACGCCGCGCACCGACCAGGGCTACACCAACAGCCAGTTCATCAACCTGCCGGCCGCTTCGATCAACGGCCAGCAGGCCGGCAGCCTGGCCATCAGCCTGTTCTCCTCGGCCGCCAACCGCTTCCTCAATCTGGAACTGTCGGCGCTGGAGGCCGACGGCACCGGCAAGATCGTCTCCAGCCCGCGCGTGGTCACGGCCGACAAGGCCGTCGCCACCATCGAGCAGGGGCTGGAACTGCCTTACCAGATCGCCACCAGCAGCGGCGCCACCGCCATCGTCTTCCGCAAGGCCAATCTGCGCCTGGAAGTGACGCCGCAGATCACGCCGGACGGCAATGTGGTGATCGACGTCGATGTCAACAAGGATAGCGTGGGCCAGGAGACGCGGGCCGGCTTCGCCATCGACACCAAGCACGTGAAGACCCAGGTCATGGTGGAAAACGGCGGCACCGTGGTGCTGGGCGGGATCTACCAGCAGATCGAGCGCAACACGGTCAGCAAGGTGCCCATGCTGGGCGACGTGCCGGTGCTGGGTTTCCTGTTCCGCAACAATAGCCGTACCAACGACAAGACCGAGCTGCTGGTCTTCATCACGCCCAAGATTGTGGCCGAGAGGTTGTCGGCACGTTAGCTTTCGCTGTCTATTCGAGAGGGAAGACCGATGCGCACATCCAGAGCTGGCTTCATGCAGAAACTCTCCACCTGGCTTGGCCTGCTGGCCTCGTTCAGCCTCCTCAGCCTCATGGCCGCCTGCGGCGGCGGCGGCGGTTCCCCCGGCACGAATTTCAATGGACAGCAGCCCTCCAGGGCCAGCACGGTGGTGCTGACGGCCAGCGCGGCCACCATTCCTTCTTCCGGCCAGGATGGCACCGAAGTCACGCTGACGGCGGTGGTCAAGGATGGCAGCAATAATGTGCTGCCGGGAGAGACCGTGACCTTCAAATCCAGCTCCGGCAATATCAGCGCCACCAACCGCGTCACCGATACCGACGGCAAGGTGGTGGAAAAACTCAATGTCAAAGGCGACTCCAGCGCGCGCGACATCACCATCACGGCCAGCGCCGGCGGTTCCACCTCGAACACCGTCACCGTCAAGGTGGTGACGGCCACGCCCACCGTGGTGCTGACGGCCGATTCCGGCACCCTGCAGTCGGCCGGCGCCACCGGCGCCGAAGTCGCGCTGGTGGCCCTGGTCAAGGATTCCAACAACAGCGTGATGCCGGGCGTGAAGGTCGACCTGTCGGCCGATTCCGGCAGCCTGACCACCACTTCGCGCATCACCGACGCCAATGGCCGCGTCACGGAAAAACTCAGCACCGGCGGCGATCCCAGTTCGCGCGCCATCAAGGTCACGGCCTCGGTGCAGGGCGCCACGCCCACCACGGCCGTGGTGAACGTGATCGGTACCCGGTTGCAGGTCAATGCCAGCGGCACGGTGAATGTGGGCGGCAGCAGCGATGTGACGGTCAAGCTGGTCGACTCGGCCGGCAATGCCCTGATCGGCAAGCCGGTCAGCTTCAGCTCCTCGATCAACCAGATTGTGGTCAAGGATGGCGGCGCCGCCGTCACCAACTCGGCCGGCCAGCTGATTCTGAGCTATACCGCCGGCGCGGCCGGCGGCGACACCATCGTGGTGCGCGCGCTGGGCGAAACGGCCACGGCGCCCATCATTGTCAGCGCTTCGGTGCTGACGGTCACGGTGGTCAGCGGCCAGACCGTCGTCATCAATGCCTGCCACCCGGTCGCCGTGCATAGCGACACCGGTACGGCCGTGACCTTGAATACCTCGCGCGGCAATTTCTACAGCAATGCCGGCTGCAGCTCGGTCCTGAGTGGAGCCCTGGCCCTGAGCGGCGGCAATGGCGTCGCCTACCTGTCAGCCACCAGTCCGGGACAGGCCACGCTCACGGCCACCAATACCGCCAGCGGCGCCACCGCGCAAAGCACGGTGGAATTTGTGGCCCCGCTGTCGGGCGTGGATACCATCAATGTGCAAGCCGATCCGGCCGTGGTGGCGGCCAATGCGCCGGGCAGCAGCTCGCAGCAGGTGGCGCTGCGCGCCGTGGTGCGCGACGGTTCGGTTTCGAACAATCTGGTCAAGGGCGCGCAAGTGGCCTTCTCCATCCTGGCCGACCCGAGCGGCGGCCAGCTGACCCAGCCCTCGGTCGTCACCACCGGCAGCGACGGCGCGGCCACGGTCAGCTATGTGGCCGGCACCTCCACCACGGCGGTGGATGGGGTGCAGATCATGGCGCGCTTGATCGGCGGCTCGAACGCCAGCGCCATTGCCCGTTTGACGGTTGGCAGGCGCTCACTCTTCATCTCGGCCGGCACCGGCAATACCGTGCAGACCCCGGACCCGGCCACTTACCGCATGGATTATTCCGTCTTCGTCAGCGACGCCGCCGGCGCCGCCGTGCCGGGCGTGAACCTGACGGCCTCCATCAAGCCGCGTTTCTACTACAAAGGCTTCCTCGCCTTCCTGGGTTCGGACGGCCCCTGGGCGCCTTCGCTGTATGTGCAGTGCGCCAACGAGGATAGCGACGGCAGCGGCATTTATTCCGTCGCCAAAGACCTCAACGGGAATGGCCGCCTCGATCCCGGCATTCCGCTCACCATCACGGCCAGTGCCGTCAGCGACGCGCGCGGTCAAGCTACCATTTCTCTTAGTTATCCGCGCGACCGGGTCTACTGGGTCGACGCGGATATGACCATCCGCGGCCAGGTGGCGGGTACGGAAGCACGCTATGTCGGATATGTGTCCCTGATTGGGCTGGCAACAGATTACAATAATAAGGATCTGATACCGCCGGGGCAGACCAGCCCATACGGCAAGGCCAACGTCTGCACTAATCCGAACTAGCTGGGGCTGAATGCAAAATGTGTTTTTGGTAGGACTGATGGGGGCGGGGAAAACGACCATAGGCCGCATCCTCGCCCGCAAACTGGGCATGCGCTTCGTCGATTCCGATCACGAGATCGAGTCGCGCACCGGCGCGTCCATCCCCTTGATCTTCGAGATCGAAGGCGAACAGCGTTTCCGCCGCCGCGAAGCCGAAGTGATCCGCGATCTGACGGCGGAAGAGGGCATCGTGCTGGCCACGGGCGGCGGCGCCATCCTCAACCCCGACAACCGCGCCGTGCTGCGCGAGCGCGGCACGGTGATCTATCTGCGCGCCAGCATCAACAGCATCCTGGCGCGCACCAGCCATGACAAGAACCGCCCGCTGCTGCAGACGGCCGATCCGCGCAGGAAGCTGGAAGAATTGATGGCGCAACGCGAGCCGCTCTACCTGGAAATGGCAGATCTGGTGATCGATACCGGCCGTCCTAACGTACAATCGATGGTTCAGATTATTATGAACCAGCTCGACGCGCTGGCCTGCGAGGCGGCGCCGAACTGTGTCACGCAGGCGGAACCCTCGATGAACGAACAATCCAACATTCTTCTCAATGTCGATCTGGGCGAGCGCAGCTACCCGATCTCCATCGGCCCGGCCCTGCTGGACGATCCCTCCCTGCTGCTGCGCCATGTGGCCGGCGGCAAGGTCGCCATCGTCAGCAACACCACCGTGGCGCCGCTTTACCTGGAGCGCGTGAGCGCGCCGCTGGCCGCCGCCGGCAAGGAAGTCATTTCCATCGTGCTCGATGATGGAGAGGAATTCAAGAACTGGTCCAGCCTGATGAAAATCTTCGATGCGCTGCTGGCCAATAAATGCGACCGCAAGACCACCCTGATCGCCCTCGGCGGCGGCGTGATCGGCGACATGACCGGCTTTGCCGCCGCCAGCTATATGCGCGGCGTGGACTTCATCCAGGTGCCGACCACGCTGCTGTCCCAGGTCGATTCCTCGGTGGGCGGCAAGACCGGCATCAACCACCCGCTGGGCAAGAATATGATCGGCGCGTTTTACCAGCCGCAAGTGGTGCTGGCCGATACCTCGACCCTGGAAACCCTGCCCGACCGCGAACTGTCGGCCGGCCTGGCGGAAGTCATCAAGCACGGCGCCATCATCGATGCCGCCTTCTTCGACTGGATCGAGGCAAACATCGGCAAGCTGATGGCGCGCGACAAGGGCGCCCTGGCTTACGCCATTGCCCGCTCCTGCGAAATCAAGTCCGACGTGGTGCGCCAGGACGAGCGCGAAGGCGGCCTGCGCGCCATCCTCAATTTCGGCCACACCTTCGGCCACGCCATCGAGGCGGGCATGGGTTATGGCGCCTGGCTGCACGGCGAAGCCGTCGGCTGCGGCATGGTGATGGCGGCCGAGCTGTCGCAGCGCATGGGCTTTATCGACGCCGAGGCCGTGGCGCGCATGCGCGCCCTGGTGGCCGCCGCCGGCCTGCCGGTGCAGGCGCCCGACCTGGGCACGCAGCGCTGGCTGGAACTGATGGAAGTCGACAAGAAGAACGAGGGCGGCGCCATCAAGTTCATCCTGCTGAAACCGGTGGGTAGTCCCTGCATCACCACCGCGCCGCAGGAGCTGCTGCTCGACACCATCGCCGCCTGCGTGCGCTAAGCCGGAGCCGCCATGGAAGAAAGCCTCGCCCCCTACGCCGCGCATTCGGACCTGGGGCGCGGCCGCCGCGTCCCGGAAACCCCGCACGCCTCGCGCAGCCAGTTCCAGCGCGACCGCGACCGCATCATCCATTCCACCGCCTTCCGCCGGCTGGAATACAAGACCCAGGTCTTCCTCAACCACGAGGGCGACCTGTTCCGCACCCGTCTCACGCACAGCCTGGAAGTGGCCCAGATCGGCCGCTCGCTGGCGCGCAATCTGCGCCTGAACGAAGACCTGGTGGAAGCCATCGCACTGGCGCATGACCTGGGCCATACGCCCTTCGGCCATGTGGGCCAGGATGTGCTGAACGAGTGCATGAAGGAGCATGGCGGCTTCGAACACAATCTGCAAAGCCTGCGCGTGGTCGACCAGCTGGAACAGCAATACGGCGCTTTCGATGGCTTGAACCTGATGTTCGAGACGCGCGAGGGCATCCTCAAGCACTGCTCGCTGAACAATGCGCGCCTGCTGGGCGAGGTGGCGCAGCGCTTCCTCGACCGCAGCCAGCCCTCGCTGGAAGCCCAGCTCACCAATCTGGCCGACGAAATTGCCTACAACAGCCACGATATCGACGATGGCCTGCGTTCGGGCCTGATCAGCATCGCCCAGCTGGAGCAGGTGGATTTCTTCGCCCGCCTGTGGCGCGAGGTGCAGACGGTGTATCCGGGCCTGGTTGGCCGCCGCGCCATTTACGAAACCTTGCGCCGCCTGATCACGGCGCTGGCCGACGACCTGATCGCCACCTCCGGCGAGCGTATCCGCGAAGCCGCGCCGCGCAGCATCGAGGAAGTGCGCGCCGCGCCGCCGCTGATCCGCTTCTCCGACCAGATGCGCAAGGACGCGACGGAACTCAAGCGCTTCTTGCGCGAGAATCTCTACCGCCACTACAAGGTCAACCGCATGCGCCTGAAAGCGAGCCGCATGCTGCGCGAGCTGTACGACGCCTTCACCGCCGACGCCTTCCTGCTGCCGCCCGATTACCGCGAACCGTCGGGCGACGCCAGCCTGCAGGCGCGCCGCATCGCCGACTACATTGCCGGCATGACCGACCGCTACGCGATCCAGGTGCACCGCCGGCTGTATTCTCTGGAAGAGCTCTGATCCAAGTCAAAACGCCCGTCTATCCCGCTTGACCTTGCCGCTTGCGCGGACGATGATGAAGCATCGCGGTTCGACTTTGGGGAGCTATCATGGATGAGCCTCAGGCTGCTTGCCAGAGTATGCTGGAACAGCGGTTCGGCTCCTTTGACCAGCGGCTGGGCACCCTGGAGAAGGACGTTGCGGTGATTAAGTCGAATTATGCGACGCGGGAAGATTTGATGAAGACGGAAAACCGCCTCATCAAATGGTTTGTTGCCACCTCCACGGCTTTGGCCGCCGCCGCGATCACTGCGGCGATCACCACGATACGCATGGTCAGTTAAAACATGCGGGCCTGGCTATTCGCCCGGTCGCCCAGCAATTCCAGCAGCAGCTTCTTGACCGGCGCGGGCAGGGCGGCGTCGGCCACGCGGCCCGTGTCCAGCCATTGATGGCGCGCTTCGCCGGCCAGCGGCTCGCGGCGCGCCAGCGTGATCAGCAGCGGCGCGATATGCAGCTTGTAGTGGGTGAAGACGTGGGTCACAGTCATCAGCCGCTCCTGCGATTCCACCTCGCCGAAAGGCTGCATGGCGCGCGCCAGCGCGGTCTGGTCGATTTCCGGCTGCTCCTCGTCATCCTCGGCCAGATTGTGGCCGTCGAGTTCGGGCAGCGACAGCAGGCCGCCCCAGATGCCGCTGGCGGGACGCTGCTCCAGCAGCACCTCGCCCTTGTCCACGATCAGCAGCAGGGTCGCGTGCTTTTCCGGCACCGCCTTCTTCGGCTTGCGCACCGGCAGATCCCTGGTGCGCTGCGTCAGATGTGCCACGCAGCGCTGCTGCATCGGGCAGCGCGCGCAATCGGGGCTGCTGCGCGTGCACAGCGTGGCGCCCATGTCCATCAGCCCCTGGGTGTAGGACTCGATGCCGCTGGCCGGCAGCAGGGCTTCGGCGCGGCGCCACATGGCTTGCTCGGTCTTCTTGTCGCCCGGGAAGGTATCGATGCCAAACACCCGCGCGAACACGCGTTTCACATTGCCGTCCATGATGGCGGCGCGGGTGCCGCTGGAGAAGGCGGAAATCGCCGCCGCCGTCGAACGCCCGATGCCGGGCAGCTCGGCCAGCAGGGCCGGATCGGACGGGAAGACGCCGTCGTACTGCGCCACCACCTGCTGCGCGCAACGGTGCAGATTGCGCGCCCGGGTGTAGTAACCGAGGCCGCTCCACTGCGCCATCACATCTTCCACCGGCGCCGCGGCCAGCTCGCGCAGCGTGGGGAAGCGCTCCAGAAAGCGCGCGTAATAACCCAGCACGGCCGACACCTGGGTCTGCTGCAGCATGATTTCCGACAGCCAGATCAGGTAGGCGTCGCGCGTGTTTTGCCACGGCAGGGCGTGGCGTCCGTGTGTTTTCTGCCAGCCGATCACGGCGGCGGAAAAACTGGGGTCTGCAAAGTCTTCGTGAAGCAATTCAATTCCTGTGATTTATGCGGCGGCGTCCAGCGCCACGAATTCGGCCTGCAGGGCGATGCTGATCTCGCCCGCCAGCTCGGCCAGACGGGCTTTCTGCTGTTCCAGTTCCACCTGGCCGGCTTCGAAAGCGGCGATCTTTTGTTCCAGGCTGTCGCTCGCCTCGTGGATGCGCTGCACGGCGGCCAGCCGGTGCTTCAGCTGCTCCTTGTGCTGGCGGATTTGCGCTTCCAGCGGCGCCATGATGACCTTCAGCCAGGCTTCGGCATCGGCATTCGCGGCCTTGAAGCAGCGCTTGACGGCCGAAGCGATCGAGTCGAAGAAGCGCTCCATCAGCGACAGGCGCGACGTGGTCAGCATGGCGGCGGCGCCAAACTGCTTATGATAAACGTTTTCGATGTCGGCGATCTCCCGCCGGTAGCGTTCCAGCGAAAACGCCATGGGCAGAGCCAGCGCGATCCCGTGTTCGCTGGAAAACTGGCGGTACATCGCATCCATCATGCCGTGGATTTCGCCCACTTTCTGTTCCGATAACTGCAGGTCGGCGCGCAGCGCGGCGAAGAACACGCGCACCGCCTCGCGCATGCCGGTGGAAAAGGCGCTGTTGCCCATGGCCGCGCGCACCTCCTGCACATGGTCGCGCAGCATATCCATGCCCAGGCTGTCATACAGCTCGGTGGACAGGCGGGTGAAGACGGCGCGCGTGCCCTGCAGCTTGAACAGGCTGGCGTCGAACTCCTTTTTCTCGGCATCGACGCGCCGCATCATATGCGCGATCACGCTCTGGTTCTTGCCGCGCAGGCTGCGCAGCTCATGCAGCTGCTCGACCAGGCCGCGCATGCGCGCCGCCACCATGGCCTGCTGCGCGGCGCCCAGGGCCGCCAGATCGTCGGCCAGGCGCTGGCGGATGATGTTCTTCTTGGCCGGAACCAGCTCATCGAACAGGGCGCGTTCCAGCTCCAGTATGCGGCTCTTTTCGAGCAAGGCCAGGTCGCCCGTGATCTTGCCCACCAGCGCCTTCTGCGCCGAGACCGGGAACACCTGGTCCGGCCGCAGGGCCAGCATATGCGCCGCATGCTCCTGCTGGCGCGCGATCTCGCCATCGACTTCGGCGTCGCTGCGCAAGGCGTCCCACATGCTGTCGATCTTGTTCAGCACCACCAGCCGGCCCGCGCCGCCACCGATATGCTGGCGCCAGACTTCGATATCGCTCTTGGTCACGCCGGTATCGGCGGCCAGGATGAACAGCACGGCATGCGCATGCGGGATCAGGTTCAGCGTCAGTTCCGGCTCGGTGCCGATGGCGTTCAGGCCGGGCGTATCGAGGATCACCAAGCCTTGCTTCAGCAGCGGATGCGGAAAGTTGATGATGGCGTGGCGCCACAGCGAGATTTCGACCTGGCCCTGCGCGTCCAGCGTGGCGGCCAGGTCGGGATCGTTCTCGTCATACAGGCCGTAACTGCGGGCCTCGTCCACGCTCACCTGGCGGGTGCGGCTGACCTGCTTGAACACCTGCTGCATCTCGTCGGCCGCCTCCAGGTTCAGCGGCAGCATGGTCCAGGCGGCGGCATCGTCGCGGTAATCGCTGGTGGAGAGCTTGGCGGCGCGCGTCTCGATCGGCAGCAGGCGGATGCAGGGCGGCCAGGCCGGATCGTATTTCAGCTCGGTGGGACACATGGTGGTGCGCCCGGCGGCCGAGGGCAGGATGCGCTGGCCGTAATCGGCGAAGAAGATGGCGTTGATCAGTTCCGATTTGCCGCGCGAGAATTCGGCCACGAAGGCCACCGACATCTTGTCGTCGGCCAGGCGCGCCAGCGCGCGCGCCAGGCGCTGTTCGGTGGCGGCGTCGGCCAGCGGCGTGCCGGCCAGCCAGGCGCGGTAAGCCTGCACCGTCTTGGCCACGCCCACGCGCCATGCGCTGTAGTGTTCCAGGTCTCTCGCCATCATGCCGCTTGCCTCGCACGTTGGATGGTCCAAAACGCCAGGGGATTATTTCTGGCAGTTCACGCAATAAAAAGTCGAACGCTGGCCTTGCTTGATCTGGCGCACCGGCGCGCCGCAAATGCGGCAGGGCACGCCAGCACGATCATAGACGAAATACGATTGCTGGAAATAGCCGGACTGGCCGTTCACGCTGATGAAGTCGCGCAAGGTGCTGCCGCCCTGCACGATGGCCTCGGCCAGCACCTCGCGGATGCATTGGGCCAGGCGGTCGTAGCGCGCCGGGCTGATGCGGTTGGCCGCCGTCTTCGGGTTGATGCCGGCGCGGAACAAGCTTTCGGAACAATAAATATTGCCAACGCCCACCACGATATCGCCCGCCATCAGCACCTGCTTGACGGCGCTGCTGCGCGTGCGCGTCTGGCGGTAAAGCAGGGCGCCCGTGAAGGCCGGTCCCAGCGGCTCCACGCCCAGGCCGCGCAGCAGCATGTGCTCGTCCAGTTCGCCATCCTCCTTGGGATGCCAGAGCACGGCGCCGAAGCGGCGCGGATCGGTCATGCGCAACACTTCGCGCCCCTGCGGGCCTTCCACCACCAGGTCGAAATGGTCGTGCTTGTCGGCTGGAATATCGGGCGGCAGCACGCGCAGATGGCCCGACATGCCGAGGTGGACGATCAGCGTGCCGTGCTCGAACTCGATCAGCAGGTATTTGCCGCGCCGCCCGGTGGAGAGCACGGTGCGGCCCGCCAGCAGCTGCGGCAGCTCGGCCGGAAACGGCCAGCGCAAGCCTTCGCGGCGCAGCACGACAGCGCGCACCGGGCGGCCTTCCAGGTGGGGCGCGACGCCGAGACGGGTGACTTCTACTTCGGGTAATTCAGGCATGGGGGACTCGTAAATGCACGCAAGCATGTGGTTGGGCGTAAAATCAAGACTTGAGCCCGATTTGCAGGATCAATCCTTTGAAAAACGCATTCGTCATTGTAACCCTCTCGGCTTTGCTGTCGGCATGCGCCGTTGCGCCACAAAAACAGGCGGACACGCCGGCCGAAGCGGAGGCCGCGGCCGCCCCGGCGCCCGAAACCCCGGCTTCGGAAGCCATTGCCGCCGCCGCCCAGGCCGAAGAAAAGCTGCCCGCCGTCGAACTGACCAGCGAGTTGTTCTACAAACTGACCAAGGCCGAGCTCGATTTCAAGCGCGGCCAATGGCAAAGCGCCTACGTCACCATGATGGTGCTGGCCCAGCAGACCCGCGACCCGCGCCTGGCGCGCCGGTCGGCTGAAATGGCCCTGGCCGCCAAGCAGGGCAATGAAGCGCTGGCCGCCATCCGCCTGTGGCGCGAATTGGCGCCGGAATCGGACGAGGCGGCCCAGTATTTCCTCGGCTTTGCCGTGCTGGGCGACGATCTGGCCGAAAGCGAGCAAGTCTTTTCCCAGCGCCTGAAAACCGCGCCGCCCGCCGCGCGCGGCCTGGCCATGTTCCAGATGCAGCAATTCCTGCTGCGCGCGCGCGACAAGAGCGCCGCCTTCGCGCTGATGCAGCGCGTGCTGGCGCCCTACGACGGCATGCTGGAAACCCATCTGGTGCTGGCCCAGGGCGCGGCCGCCAATAGCGACAATGAGCGCGCCCAGAAAGAGGCGAAGGAAGCGCTGCGCATCAAGCCCGATTCCGAGCTGGCCGTGCTGACCCTGGGCCAGGTCTTGCAGGATATGGATGGCGCCACCCAGTTGTTCAAGGGTTTCCTGGCCAAGTATCCCAAGGCGCGCGAAGTGCGTTCGGCCTATGCCCGCCTGCTGGTCGAGCAAAAACAGTACAGCCAGGCGCGCCAGCAGTTCGAGCAGCTGCTGACCGCCCAGCCGGACAACCCCGCCACCCTGTATGCGCTCGGCATCATGTCGATGCAGGCCAACGAGATCCCCGTGGCGGAAGAATACTTCAAGCGTTTCGTCGCGGTGCTGGAAAGCAGCGAAGGCGACGAGCGCGACCCATCCAAGGCCTTGCTGATCCTGGCCCAGATCGCCGAAGAGCGCGGCGATTTCGACGCCGCCATCGGCTGGCTCGACCGGGTCGAAGGCAATGATCCGCGCGTTTATCTGACCTCGCGCCTGAAGCGCGCCCATCTGGCAGCGCGCAAGGGCGATCTGGCGCAGGCGCGCACCCTGCTGAGCCAGATCCAGACCAGCGATCCGGCCGAACAGGCCCAGATCATGCAGACCGAAGCCCAGCTGCTGCGCGACGCCGGCAAGATGGAAGACAGCTTCGCCGTGCTGGAAGGCGCGGTGCAGCGCTTCCCCGCCCACGCCGAGCTGCTGTACGACTTCGCCCTGGCGGCCGAAAAACTGGGCCGGCTGGAACTGATGGAGCAGATCTTGCGCCGGGTCATCGAGGCCGCGCCCGATAACCACCACGCCTACAACGCCCTCGGCTACTCGCTGGCCGAGCGCAATGTACGCCTGGAAGAGGCGCAGACACTGATCGAAAAAGCCTTGCAGATGGCGCCTGGCGACCCCTTCATCATGGACAGCATGGGCTGGGTGCAATTCCGCATGGGCAAGCTGAAAGAGGCCGAGCAATACCTGCGCCAGGCTTACAAGCTGCGCAACGATCCGGAAATCGCCGTCCACCTGGGCGAGGTGCTGTGGGCGCAGGGCGACAAGGATGGCGCCCAAAGCCTGTGGCGCGAAGCGCGCGCCAAAGACCCGAAAAACGATGCGCTGCGCAGCACCCTGGAACGCCTGAATGCCAGCATCTAAGCAAGATAAGGATTGCATGACTCTTACCCGCACCAGCCTTCGCACCGCTTTGGCCGCCGGCGTCACCGATAGCGTCACCCAGGCAGCGCTTGCCGCTGGCGCCGGATCTGCCGGCGCCGATGCCGCCTCCGTCCGCTCTTCCGTCCGCGCCGCGCTGACCGCCTGTGCCGCCGCTGGCGTGCTCGCGCTGGCGGGCTGCGCCACCGCCCCGAGCGGGCCGCTATCGTCCGTCCATGTGGCGCCGTATAGCGAGACGCAGGAACTGCGCGGCAGCATGTCGGCCAATTTCACGCGCGACGGCAACCGCGAATCGCTGACCGGCAACTTCGAATGGCGCCAGAGCGCCGCGCGCACCGACATCACCCTGTCCTCGCAACTGGGCCAGACCATCGCCGTCATCGCCGTCACGCCCGAAGGGGCCACCCTGAACGACGGCAAGAACCCGCCGCGTTCGGCGCGCGATATCAACCAGTTGAGCCGCGAAGCCCTGGGCTGGCCGCTGCCCGTGGCCGGCCTGCGCGACTGGCTGCAAGGCCACGCCATCGGCGCCGATGGCAAACCCTTTGTCGCCAGTCCCGCGGTCAGCTCCGTGAAAACCAGGGATGGCTGGCAACTCAGCTACGTCAGCTGGCAGGACGGCAGCATGCCGCCCAAGCCCAAGCGCATCGACGTCGAACGCCGCACCGGCGAAACCATCGACGATATTTCCATCCGTATTGTGATCCGCCCCGAATGAGCAGCTTGAAGAATTGCCCGGCCCCGGCCAAATTGAATTTATTCCTGCACGTGAATGGCCGCCGCGCCGACGGCTACCATCTGCTGCAAACCGTGTTCCAGATGATCGACCGCTGCGACCGCCTGCATTTCGACCTGCGCGCCGACCATGAGCTGCGTCGCGTCAGCGATATTCCCGGCGTGCCGCCGGAGCAGGATCTGATCATCCGCGCCGCTCGCCTGCTGCAGGCCGAGGTGCTGAAGCGGCGCGGCGCGCTGCCGCCCGGCGTCGATATCGGCATCGACAAAGTGCTGCCCATGGGCGGCGGCGTCGGCGGCGGCTCGTCGGATGCGGCCACCACCCTGATGGCGCTGAACCATCTGTGGCAGGCCGGCCTGAGCCGGCAGGAGCTGATGGACCTGGGCCTGCCGCTGGGCGCCGACATTCCTTTCTTTATCTTCGGCCAGACGGGTTTTGCCGAAGGCGTGGGCGAGGCGCTGCAGCCGGTCGCCGCGCCCGCCTGCTGGTATGTGGTGGTCGAACCGGGCGTGGCGGTTCCCACCGCGCAAATTTTTTCGTCCGAGTATTTGACAAGGGACACGCCCCTCGTTAAGATAACGGACTTTTCCAGCCACTACGGAAATCGCCAAGATAACCGTGGTTTTGGAAAGAACGACTTGCAACAAGTGGCCACCCGCTTGTTCCCGCCGGTAGCAAAGGCGGTAGAATGGCTGGGGGCTTACGGCGATGCCAGGATGACTGGCTCCGGTGCTTGTGTGTTCTGCGCCTTCGATAGCGAGGCCCAGGCCGATGCAGTGCTCAGCAATGTGCCTGCCGCCTGGACTGCTTGGAAAGCTAAAGCGCTGACGCAGCATCCATTCGCTGAAATGTTGAAGTGAGTAAAAAGATTTGGCTTTACGTTAAATAGCTTGTATAATACTGGCCTACTGACGAAAAGCTTCAGTTTAGAGTAGGGGAATCGCCAAGCTGGTTAAGGCACCGGATTTTGATTCCGGCATACCAAGGTTCGAATCCTTGTTCCCCTGCCACCGTTTTCTCTGTGATCTGTCGATGCTGAAAGTGTCCGGCACGGAGTAAAAACAAAGATACTGCCAGTCACGCTGGTGTATCCTTTTAGCTCAGCGCCGGATGCGGCATCTGCCGGATCCGGTGACTTTTCAAAGAAATCAACGCTTACCTTCCTGGGACTCCCATGGCTTACGAAAACCTGATGGTTTTTACCGGCAACGCTAATCCTGCGCTGGCAGAAGGGGTCGCAAAAAATCTCGGCATCCCTCTCGGCAAAGCAGTCGTTTCGAAATTCTCGGACGGCGAAGTAATGGTCGAAATCAATGAAAACGTCCGCGGTAAAGACGTCTTCGTGCTGCAGTCGACTTGCGCCCCGACGAACGACAGCCTGATGGAACTGATCCTGATGGTCGATGCCCTGAAACGTGCGTCCGCTGGCCGTATCACGGCCGCCATTCCATACTTTGGCTACGCCCGCCAGGACCGCCGCCCGCGTTCCGCCCGCGTCGCGATCTCCGCCAAGGTTGTTGCCAATATGCTGGAAGAAGCCGGCGTCGAGCGCGTCCTGATCATGGATCTGCACGCCGACCAGATTCAAGGCTTCTTCGATATCCCGGTTGACAATATTTACGCATCGCCCATCCTGCTGGGCGACCTGCAAAAGAAAGACCATCAAGACCTGCTGGTCGTGTCGCCCGACGTCGGCGGCGTGGTGCGCGCGCGCGCCCTGGCGAAACGCCTGGGCTGCGACCTGGCCATCATCGACAAGCGCCGTCCGAAAGCCAACGTCTCCGAAGTGATGAACATCATCGGCGACGTTGAAGGCCGCAACTGCGTCATCATGGACGATATGGTCGATACCGCCGGCACCCTGGTGAAAGCGGCCGAAGTGCTGAAAGAGCGCGGCGCCAAGAAAGTGATCGCCTACTGTACCCACCCGGTGCTGTCCGGCCCAGCCATCGAGCGCATTTCCGGCTCCTCGCTGGACGAGCTGGTGGTGACGGACACCATCCCGCTGTCGGATGCGGCCAAGGCTTGCGGCAAGATCCGCCAGCTGACCTGCGCACCGCTGCTGGCTGAAACCTTCAAACGCATCATCAAGGGCGATTCCGTGATCTCCCTGTTCGTGGACTAAGCAGCCCGCGAAGCGCAATCTTCAGGCGGCGCGACCGGTTTTCCGGTGGCGCCGTCGTGTTTTTCCGGAGACGGCTTGCCGCCTCCGATTTCCGGAGCGTCCTGGTCGCGGGACGCTTCTCAACGCAAGGCGCAAGCCTTGTTTATTTTTGGAGTCTCAAATGAAAGTAGTTGCATTCAAACGCGAACTGCAGGGCACGGGTGCGAGCCGCCGCCTGCGTATTTCCGGCCAAACCCCAGGCATCATCTACGGCGGCGCTGAAGCCCCGGTGACCATCGCTCTGGACCACAACGCGCTGTACCACGCGCTGAAAAAAGAAGTGTTCCACTCGTCCATCCTGGACCTGGAAATCGACGGCGCCGTACAGAAAGTACTGCTGCGCGACTTCCAGATGCACGCTTACAAACAACTGGTTCTGCACGCTGACTTCCAGCGCGTCGACGCCAACAAGCCAGTGCACGTCAAAGTGGCCCTGCACTTCGAAAACGCCGAAGTGTCCCCAGCAGTGAAACTGCACGGCGCCACCATCAGCCACGTCGCCAACGAGATCGAAATCTCCTGCCTGCCAGCTGACCTGCCAGAGTTCGTAGTTGTGGACCTGACCAATGTGGACGTTGGCCACTCCGTGCACGCTTCCGACCTGAAGCTGCCAAAAGGCGTGACCATCGTCGCCCACGGCTCCGACGCGACCATCGCTACCGCCTCCGTGCCAGCCGGCCACGTTGCTGCTGAAGCCGCTGCCGCTGAAGAAGCCAAGAAGTAATTTGCCCGCGCAGTAATGCGCAGCAGGAAAACCCGGTACGCCGGTAATGCCGTTCAGTTCGCGCTGAGCGGCATTTTCTTTTTGGGCGCGCATATGATGAAAACGCGCTGACTCATTGTCCCTACGAATGTTTTCAAATAAGAAACATTTCGTGATAATTAATTGCAATAGCATCACTACAATGGCTAGCGTTGTGAGAGTTTATCGTGACGTGTTCAAGTGGAGGATGAGATGGCGTATCTGACTTTCTGGTCCGGCCTGGCGGTGGCCGTTCTGGCCGGCAGCACAGCCGCCGCTGCGCCGGTGGCGGACGGCGCGCCAAGCCTGGCTGCCATCAAAGCGCTGGCGCTGGCTCCCGAGGAGATCAGCGCCAAGGCGGTAAGCCAGGCCTTGCGGCTGGCGCTGGATGCGCAATGCGGCCAGATGACGGAAGCCGGAGCGGCGCTTTACTGGTGCAATTACCTGCCGCGCAGCGGCCAGCCTGGCCCCATCCGGTTCCGCCAGTTCAGCTCGAGCGGCAAGCATCCTGCGCCCGCGCTGGGCGGTACGGCCAGCTGGACGGTCGATTCCCAGCGCGCCTGCCTGACGCCGGCCAGGCTGTCCGCCGCTTTCGGCGTGGCGGCCAGCACGGCGCGCCGGCCGGCCGCGCAGGATGCGCTGGCGGGCGTGAGTGCCGCGGCGCCGCTCGTCCATCATGAATTCGTCATGCTCTCACGGCAAACCGAGGATGTGTATATCGCCGTGGCCAGCGCGGGTGACTGCGCCGTCCGTATCGATTTATACAAATCCAGTTTCCACCACTGACCATTTGAGAGCCTGATGTCTGATCTCCTGTTAACTATCGTCGGCAATTCCAATTCCTCGATTGCCATCGGCAAGGCCAACGCCTTCATCGGCCAATCCGGGCAATTCGTCATCAATAACAACGCCCCCAGCCAGTTCATCGACCATATGGTCAACGGCGTCAATGTGGGCGGCACCATCACCATCAATATGCGCGATGTCGCAGCGACTGCGGCGGCGACCAAAATATCGGTCGACCAAGCCTTGCTGCAGGTGACGGTGCATGAACTGGGTCACTTCAACTACGCCACGGCCGACGCGCATCGGATGGCCTCCACGCCGGCGGCGCGCGAAGCCTGGTGCTATCAGCGCGAAGGGGAAAGCAGCTACTTCTCCTATACCGTGGCGGAACAGGCGCGCGCCAACGGCGTCGCCATGCAGGTCTCTGGCGTTACCCGCCTGCCGGACCTGTATGCCACTTTGAACTCCTATAAACTCGGCCTAAGTATCGACCCGCGCTCGAACGCCTTTGGCGACGCCATGGTCCAGCAGGCGTCCTCTTATTTTTCAACCGATCCCAAATACCAGGCGTTTTGCCGCGCCTGGGCGAACGGCACGGCAACCCAAGGTCCGAGCTATATGCCGCCTGATATGGGTGGCGACGGCAATGTCGGTGGCGGTGGCGGCGGTGGAGGAGGCGGCGGCAGTGGCGGTGGCGGCGGCATCATCGGCGGCGGTGGTGACGGCGGGGATGGCGGCGATGGTGGCGACGACGGCGATGACCGCAACGAGATGCTGGTGTTCCAGCCATCGCATTCGCCGGAACTGGCCCGTGGCGCGCCTGAGCCAGGCCTCACGACCTACGCCGCCGCGCAGGCGCTGGAGAACTGGCTGGCCGCAGCGCCGCAGAGCGTAAGCGGACCTGTGCCGGCCGCAGCCGGCGTGGCGCCGGAACTGGTGCTGGTCGGCCAGGCCCATGGTTTGCATGCCGATATGCTGACGCTGGCAAGCTGATCTGATCGGAGAAAGGGGCGGATGGGCACGGGTATAATTCCTTCCTTTTGCCCCGATTGCAATCCCATGTCCATCCGCCTGATCGTCGGCCTCGGCAACCCTGGTCCCGAGTACGAACAAACCCGCCACAATGCCGGCTTCTGGCTGGTCGATAATCTCGCCAATACGCTGCCCGGCACGCGCCTGCAGCGCGAAACGCGCTTCAATGCGCTGATGGCGAAGACGTCCATCGGCGGCAAGGAAGTCTGGCTGCTGGAACCGCAAACCTATATGAACCGTTCCGGCCAGTCGGTCGGCGGCCTGGCGCGCTTCTTCAAGATCAATCCGGACGAGGTGCTGGTGGTGCACGATGAACTCGATCTGCCGCCCGGATCTGCCAAGCTGAAAAAGGGTGGATCGTCCGGCGGCCACAATGGCTTGAAGGACATCACGGCCGCTCTCGGCACCCAGGACTACTGGCGTTTGCGCATCGGCATCGGCCATCCGCGCACGCTGAATCTGGCGCAGCCGGTGGCCGACTTCGTGCTGCACCGTCCGCGCCGCGAAGAGCAGATGCTGATCGACGAGTCCATCGAAAAATCCCTGCGCATCATTCCGCTCGCGGTGGCGGGCGACTTCACCAAAGCCACCATGGAGCTGCACACGGCTTAAATATCGGCCACCAGGATCAGCAGATCGGTCGCGCCCGCATCGGCGCCGGCCTGCGACAGCAGGGTGGTGGCTTGGCCGCGATGGTGGGTCTGGTGGTTGAAGAAGTGCAGCAGCAGGCCGTCCACCGGACGGCTGCCGGGCGAACCATTCATGCTGCGGTATTGCAGGGTCTGATCCAGATCGTCTTCGCCCAGCGCGTCCATCCACCGCAGGATTTGCCGGTCGAGAAAGACGCGGCGTGCGCGCAGCGTGTCAAATTCCATCTCATCGCCCTGCAGGCTGGGCGGCTGCGGCAGCGCCATGCATTCCGCCAGCACGTCCGCGAAACGCGCATGGCTGCCGAAGCGGCGCAGCCAGATGGTGTCGGCCGCGACGATGTGCTGCAAAGTGCCGTGCAGGGAGCCGAAGAAGGCGCCACGGTCAGCCTGGCGCGCTTCCGCCGGCAGGCTGGCGGCGGCTTCGTAGAGCTTCAGGTTCATCCACTCGTTGTACTTTGCCAGCAGGCGGAATTGCTCGGTTCTGTTCATGACGGCTTCCAAAATGGTGGCGCAATGCGCGCAACGATATCACGCACCGCCGTGGCGCGCCTGCCGGATCAGTTTCCACACGATGTAAGCGACAGCGGCCACGCCCAGCAGCAAAGCGCCCCATAGCACCATCAGCCGCCGCTGCGCGGAAACGCCGGCGGTACTGGCTTCAACGCCGTCGCGCCGGGCCGCCGCGCTTTGCTGCCGCAGCGCACCGGCGCTGGCCTGTTCCAGCGCGCGCAGCTCGGTGGCGGAGAAGCCCGGCGCCACTTGGGCCACATCGCGCGCCGCCGCCGCTGCGGTCTCGCTGCCGAAGGCCAGCGTGTAAGGCGGCTTCCCGCCCGCGAAGAAGACCAAGGTGGCCGGTTCCCAGCTCAGGCGCAGCACGGGCTTGAGCGCGCTGGGCGTTTGCGGCCGCAGCACCCACTGGCTGGTGCGCAGCGGCGGCACGGTGATATCGCCCGAGACGCGCGTTTTCCCATCCTGCACGATGCGGTAGAACGTGGCGTTGATCTGCGGCTCGAACAGGAAGCGCGAGGACTGGCCGACCTGGCGCGGCGCCAGTTCGCGGTAGGCGCCCAGCGCCGCCGGCATGACCACGCTGGCTTCGCCGAACTGCAGGCCGAGTTTCTGCGCCACGATGGCGGGCGGCGTGGCGTAGACCAGATCCTGCGCCAGCCTGCCGGCCGTGGGCTGGATCAGCAGCTGCTCGACCGGCGGCGGCGCATCGTGCCGGCTGGGCGACTCCGCGCTGATATGGGCGAATTCCACCGGCTCGCCGCTGCGCCAGGTCAGACGCGCATAGCGCAGCGGACGCGCCGTGAATTCGAGCCTGTCGTTGGACAGGGTTTCGGTATCGCTGTTGATCAGCCAGCTCAGTTCCGCCGTGCCGACCGCTTCCCAGGTTTTCAGATCGTCGCTGGCCTCCAGCCAGACTTGCCCGGTATAGCTCTGGCGGCCCGTGGGCAGGGTAAAGCGCAGCGCATCGATCAGCGGCGGCGGTTCATGCACCAGGCCTTGGCGCAGGTCGAGCACCAGGGCCGATACGCGGCTGGAGCGTTCGCCCGGCTCCGTGCGCATGCGCACCGAGAGCAGGCGGCCATCGCTGCCGGTGCTGACATCGAGTCCCACCTGGCTGGGATCGGCCGGGCTGCCGCGCAGCGGGAAGATGCGCACATTCAGGCTGCTATGGCTGATATGGCTTTCCGTTTCCGGCTGGCGCAGTGCGAAGGGCTGCGGCGCGCCGCTGGCGTCGAACACGCGCAGATCGTTCAGATCCGGCGAACGCGCATGCAGGTACACGGCTTGCGGCAGGCGCAGTTGCACCACGCTTTGCTTGCCGCTCACCGCGAGCGGCAGCAGATGGGTGTAGGCGGCGGGCGTGTCGTCCTGCGCTGGTTGCGCCGCGCAGGGCAGGGCCAGGCTGGCCGCCAGCAGGGCGCTCAAGCAGTGCTGCTTCATACGGTCTCCGTTTCTGCCTTGTTGCCGCGCGCGCCGGGATAAGGCGCCAGATAGCCGATGCCCACCATCAGCGCGCCGACGCCGAGGAAGGAGACGATGCGCTCCACCCCGCCCACATTCGACAGGTCGACCAGGAACAGCTTGGCCACCACCACGCCCAGCAAGGCCGCGCCGGCGAGCCACAGCTTGCGCGCCGAGTGCTGCACAGCATAGCGCATCAGCAGCAGGGCGGTGATGCTCCATACCAGCGACAGCATGGCCTGCACGAATTGCGAAGCGAACAGCACGTCGAACAGATAGGGCAGGTCGCGGTAGTTGGCCACTGTGCGCAGTAGGGCCAGATTGAACCAGGCGTAGGCGGCGCAGGCGCCCGCCGCCAGCAGCTTGTCGCGCCAAGGCAGCAGGCGTTCATGCAGCAGGCGATAGCAGCTCACGGCCAGCAGCATGGCGAAGGCGCTGCTCAGGTCCAGGGGATTGAGCAGGGGCAGGTAGGGCAGGGGCGCCATGGCGCCGTTCTGCGTCAGGTTCCAGACGGCCAGCAGCAGGACCGACCAGATGCAGCCGAGCGGGATCAGGCAGTACCGATACCAGTCCGGCAGCGGCGCCACCGGCCAGCCGCCGCTGCGGCTGCGGCGCATGGTCCAGGCCAGCACGCCCATCATCAGCCAGGCGGGCAGGAAGTGCGCCCAGCTGCCGTTGACGGTCCATCCGGCCTGCGCCAGGCGCTCGGTTTCGGCCATGCTGCCGCCTTGCAGCCAGCGCGCGATCCAATGTGAAGCGACCGGCCAGATCATCAGCCATGGACCGGCGCTGCGCACCGTATGCAGCGCCTTCAGCGCCGGTGCGGGCAAATCCCAGCCGCGGCGCTGCCAGACGCGCATCAGCCACTCGTTCATCAGCAGCAGCGCGGCATACGCTACCCACGGCGCGCCGGCCGGCAGCCTGTCCTCGGCATACATGAGAGTCAGCATATGCAGCGTGACGGCGAGCAGCAGCGCCCAGGCTGGCGCCGCGGCCCAGCGCAGATCGGGCCAGGCCAGCCGGTGCGCCAGGTGCAGGGCGGCCGGGGTGCTGGCGGCGATCAGCAGGCAATAGGCGGGCCATGGCAATTCACTCATGGCAGGATTGCCGTTGTTGAACAAAATGTAATGGGTGGTCAGCCAGCCGGCGAGGATCGGTGCGACCATCAGCAGCCACCACAGCCCCGACCAGGCCAGGCACAGCGGCGACAGGCCGGCCAGCTCCTTGCCGCCATGGCGCATCAGGCTCCAGCTGCTGAACAGCGCTCCGGCCAGGAGCAGCATGCCGCCCAGGGCGGGCGTGTCGAACAGATTGGATGGCGCGGGGAAGCCCGGCCACTGGCTTGCCAGCAGCATCAGCAAGGTCAGGCCGGCCAAGCCTTGCACCGCCAGCGCGAAGCTGCCCGCCAGGCTCCACGCCATGCGGCGCGCAATCCAGCCCAGGGCGGCGGCGGTGAACAGGGCGCTGGCCATCAGCAGATTGCTCATGGTGCTGCCGCTGGTGCGCAGGAAGATTTCAGTCCAGGCGCCGCCGGTCAGCCACAGCGCCGCGCCGCCGAGGAAGAGGGCAGCCAGCAGGCGGAAGGCAGCCGGCGTCTGCTTGCCCTGTTGCGCGCGGAACTGCAACGCCATCATGAATGCCGCCGCCGCCAGCAACAGGAAGCCCAGCCACAGATTCGCATGCAGGGCCGCTTGCGTATCGATGCCGCTGATGGCGCCAATGAAGGAGACCCAGGCTCCCGCCTGCACCAGCAGGCCAAAGCCCCAGGCCAGTGGCTGGCGCTGGCGCAAGCCGACCCAGACGATGCCCGCGCCTTCCAGCGCCCATGCGGCCGAAGTCCAGCGTCCATCGAGCGCAAACGGAATCGCCAGCGTGCCGAAGACGATGGCCAGCGCGAGCAAGGCATCCACCAGCAAGCCATAGCGTTCGCGCCGGCGCGCCAGCGCCAGGGCCAGCACCGCATAGAACAGGCCGAGCGCCATGGCCGACAGGGCCATGCCGAATTCCATGTCTTTCACCAGCGAGAATTGCAGGCTGGCGGCCAGCATCGGCGTGCCGAAGACCAGGGTGCCGTCCACGTAGTGTTTGAGGCGCGGCGCCTGCTGGTGCGCATAAGCGACGGCGATGCCCACGTAGTACAGGAAGAACAGCAGCAGGAAGAGCTGGGCCGAGAAATAGTTCTCCGGCGCGTAGCGCAGCACGCCCCAGGCCGTGCCGATGGCGAAGGTGAAGGCAAAGCCGAGCAGATTGAGCGCGCGCCAGGAGCGCAGCAGGGCGATGGCCAGCACGCCCGCGTTGAGCAGCGCGTAATACGAGAACAGGCCGATATGGCTGCCGCTTCCGGTGGAGGCGAGGATGGGCGCGGCAAAGCCGCCGACGATGCCAAAAATGGCCAGCCACTGCGCGTTCTGCAGCACCGCCAGCAGGCAGGTGAAGGCGGTCAGCACGAACAGCACGGCGAACGCCAGGCCGCCCGGTATCAGGTGATAGATGCGGAAAGCGCCGAAGGTCACCAGCATCAGCATCGCCAGCGCCGTGCCCTGGGCGGGCAGACTGATGGCGGGCCGTTTTTCGCGGATGCGCCAGGCCCAGGCCAGCAGCGCGATATCGGCCAGCACGATGCCGGCCAGGCGGAATTCGATCGGCACCGTCACGCGCGCCGCCGTGTACTTGAGCAGGAAGCTGACGCCGATGAACAGGATCAGCAGGCCGACCTTCGCCACCAGATTGCCGCCGAACAGCCAGGCCTTGGCCGCCACCAGCCACTGCGATGGCGGGGATGGCGGCGGCGGTGCTGCCGGACGGGCCGGCTGTCGCGGAGCGCGCGCTTCATCGTAGGCGTCGGCGGCTGCCTGCGCGGCGTCGGCGGCGGCAAAGGCTTCCGCATCGCTGAGGGTTGCCGCGACTGGCGTTGCAACTGCTGCGGGACGGGCTGCGCCAGCCAGCGCATCGGCCACGCCCTCAGCATTGGCCGGCGGCGCGGCACTGGCGTGATGCGCGGTAGCGCCAGTATCGGCGCGGACGGCGGGCGTGGCTGGCGCGGGCGTGGGCGCGGCGGCGGCAGGTGCGCTGTCGGCCCGCGCTTGCCGCTCCCAGGCCTCGACCTCGTCCTGTGCCGGCATCGATTCGGTGACCGCGGCGGGCGGCGGCGCCATCGTTGCCGGTCGCGCCAGGCTGGCTGGCGCTGGGCCGCTTTGCGGCGGCTGGCCGGTCTTGTGCAAGGCTGCGAGCTGTTCTTCCAGTGCCTGCACGTCCTTCTTCAGATTGCGCGCCAGGGTGGCGGCCGCGCGCGCATCCTTGCGCGCTGTCCACGCCATCCGGAACAGGATGATGCTGACGATTAACCATAACAGGTCCATGAATTCTTCTTCTCCTGACCGGCCCGGGATGGCGCTTGTCGATTTGCTATTGTTGCTCCACGATATCACAGTTCGGCACCGTGCTTAATGATTCGGGGAAACTGGGCAAGTCGCGGCTTTTGGCGGGAATCGGGGCCGTTCTGCGGTACAATCTCGTTCTATTTGCGGCAGCGTCCGTAGCAGAACACTATCATTAAAGGTTTTCCATGAGTCTCAAATGCGGCATCGTCGGCCTGCCTAACGTGGGCAAGTCCACCCTCTTCAATGCACTGACCAAGGCTGGCATCCCGGCCGAGAACTACCCGTTCTGCACCATCGAACCCAACGTCGGCGTGGTGGAAGTGCCGGATCCGCGCATGGCCCAGCTGGCCGAGATCGTGAAACCTGAGCGCATGGTCAACGCCATCGTCGAATTCGTCGATATCGCCGGCCTGGTGGCCGGTGCGTCCCAGGGCGAAGGCCTGGGCAACCAGTTCCTGTCCCACATCCGCGAAACCGACGCCATCGTCAACGTGGTGCGCTGCTTCGAAGACGAAAACGTGATCCACGTGGCCGGCAAAGTCAGCCCGCTGGACGATATCGAAGTGATCCAGACCGAGCTGGCGCTGGCCGACCTCGGCACCGTGGAAAAAGCCATCCACCGCGAACAGAAGAAAGCCCGTTCCGGCGACAAGGATGCCGCCAAGCTGGTGGCCCTGATGGAACAGCTGGTGCCGCACCTGAACGAAGCCAAGCCGGTGCGCTCGCTGGGCCTGGACGCCGACCAGATGGCCCTGATCAAGCCGCTGTGCCTGATCACCGCCAAGCCGGCCATGTACGTCGCCAACGTCTCCGAAGACGGCTTCAGCAACAACCCCCTGCTCGACAAGCTGAGCGAATACGCCAAGGCGCAAAACGCGCCGATCGTCGCCATCTGCGCTGCGATCGAAGCCGAAATCGCCGACCTGGACGATGCCGACAAGAGCGCCTTCCTGGCCGACCTGGGCATGGAAGAGCCAGGCCTGGACCGTCTGATCCGCGCCGGCTACAAGCTGCTCGGCCTGCAAACCTATTTCACCGCCGGCGTGAAAGAAGTGCGCGCCTGGACCATCCACGTGGGCGACACCGCGCCGCAGGCGGCCGGCGTGATCCACACCGACTTCGAACGCGGCTTCATCCGCGCCCAGACTATCGCCTATGACGACTACATCGCCTACAAGGGTGAAACCGGCGCCAAGGAAGCGGGCAAGATGCGCGCCGAAGGCAAGGAATACGTGGTCAAGGATGGCGACGTGCTGAACTTCCTGTTCAACGTCTAACACGTCTTACCGAGGTGCGCGCCGTCCGAGAAAGGCGCGCACCCGTCCAGCAAATCCCCGCCTGCCATGATGACAGCGCAAGACCGGACCCTGTATTTTGTGCTGCTCCGGGCCTTTGACCGCATGTCTGCCGCGCTGACGCGCAATAATCTGTCCCCGCCAAAGCAAGTACCGAAATTCTTGGATATCGCCTGGAAAGTGCTGGGAGAAGATCCGCCATCAAAGGTTTCGACGAGCTTGATGGAAGAGGTGTTCGACGCTCATATCGTTGATGAGCAAGACGCTGGCAGCGAGGAGATTCTTCTGAATATGTATCTATATGCGTTGTCGGATTTTTGCATGTATTTCGAATCCGGAGAATCGGGCAGCCTGGAAGCGGCCAAAACCGCGATCCTGGATTTCTATGACTTCCTTGTCAGCCAACGCTACCTTGCCGATAGAAAAGGCAGTCAGGCAGCTGTGCTCGCAGAAGCTGATGAAGACGCCATCAAAAATGATCCCGAACTTTCCGCCGAAATCAGCGCGCAAGAAGCTGACCGGATGAGGGATCACCTCTCCTTATTCAGCTTGCGAGATGCAGAAACTGGCGCATAATGTATTCATCATTGATGCAGGGGCTCTACCATGAGAACGACCGTGACAATTGATGATGAGCTGTATGAGAAAGCTCTGGAGCTTGCCGATCCTGCCATGGACAAGGCTGATCTTTTCCGCGAGGCGGTCAAAACCTTTGTCCGTGTACAGGCGGCAAAGCGGCTTGCAGCATTAGGCGCCAGCGCGCCAGAAATATCCGATATTTCCCGCAGACGGGCATAGTGTTTGCCATGAGCGGCATACTTGTCGACACCTCGATATGGGTCGATCATTTTCGCCGCCGGAATGACATCCTGATCAATTTACTGGAGTCGGATCTGGTATTGACGCATCCGATGATCGTTGGCGAGATTGCCTGCGGCACACTGCCAACCCGCACTCAAACTCTCCGTGACCTGGATCTTCTTCAGCAAGCGCAGCGGGCAAGTTTTCATGAAGTGCAGGTTTTTATTGAACGTGAGAAGCTATATGGCTTGGGCTGCGGCTTGGTTGATCTGTTTCTCCTGATGTCGACCCTCCTGACACCGGGCGTGCAGCTTTGGACCTTGGATAAACGGCTGACCATACAGGCGAAGCGCTTTCAGGTTCTATATCGCCCTGTTTGAAGCCGCGCCGTCAGCATCCCAACCTTCCGCGAGCGCTGGTTGCCTGCCGGCGCGCTGGCCAATGCCAGTTTGCATGCGCACCAGCTCCTGGGTGGCTTCCAGGCCAGGCTTCGGATATTTTTATCCATGCCGAGGAAATGCAGCGCACCAAGCAGCGCGATGAAGCGTTGACGTAGGCTGCTTACGCCCGCAGCGTTCCCGTTGCGATGATCTCGGGCGCATCGATGGTGCAGGCGCGGCCATCCCAGCCGCCCAGCCATGAGGTGGCGGTCAGGCCGGCTTCTTCCAGCAGGCCTGCCAGCTGCTCCCGAGCGGGGAAGGCGATCGGCGAGCGCGCCGAATACTGGCGGCCGCTGGCCTTCACTCGGTAGTAGCTGTCGTAGCTGACCACGCCGCTCGTCGCGTCGCGCGACACATCGTTCCATGCCTCGATTGCGCCCAGTTGCGGATGCGTCAGCGTTCTTTGCGATTGTTCCGGTGTCCACTCCCGCCATTCCTCCACCAGCGGATTCCTGCTGTCGAAGATGAAGCGTCCGCCGGGCCGCAGATGGCTGGCGATGGTGCGCAGCACGGCCGCCTGGTCGGCGCGCGTCAGGAAAACCTGGAAGGCGTGGCCCGTCAGCACGATCAGGTCGAAGCGTTCGTCGAGCCGCAGCGTGCGGGCATCGGCCCGCAGCCAGCGCACCAGATGGCCGCCGCTGCGCACCCTGGCGATATCCAGCATGGCGGCGGCGGGATCGGCGCCTGTCACGGCGCAGCGGCCCTCCTGCGCCAGCGTGGCGGCGAACAGGCCGGTGCCGCAGCCCAGGTCCAGCACCGAGGCGCAGGACGCCGCCAGCCGGCGGCAGTATTCCAGCCCCTCCGTCCATTCGTTTTCCGCATCGTAGAACTGGGCGAGTGCGGGATCGTGATAGAGCTGGTCGGCGGTCATGCGTGGTCCTCGTTGGCGGAAGGACGCTACTCTAGCGCACTCTCCGCCATCGCGCAGGCAGCGGCTCAGGTGCGCGAGCCGAGATCGCGGCTATGCTCTCCGCCCTTGATCTGGCGCGTAAGCTCGTTCAGGCGCCAGATGCGGCCATCTTTCAGGCGGGTGATGGCGATGACCTCGAACTGCACAATCTCGCCTTCCCTGGTCTCGCCGTCGACGATATGGCTTTCGGCGATGGTGTCGCCATTGGCGACGAAGTCGCCGATCACGATGCGCAGCGATTTCATCTTGTCGCGCACGATGCCGAAGTGGTGGGTGGCTTCGGCATAGTCCAGGGTTTTGCCGTCCACGACCTGGACGTAGTCCGGATCGAAGTATTTTTCATAGGTCTGGGTGGTTGCCTGCGGCTGCAGCACTTCATTCAGCGCGTTCTCCATCCATGCCTTGGCTTGCAGTTCGGCGGCATTGGCGCTGGCGCTCAGCGCGGTCAGGGAGAGGGCGGTCAGGGTTTGTTTCAGCATGGCTTGCTCCGTTTTCGGTTGATGGTGAAGCCATGATAGGGCGGGATGGTTGGCTGGTCTGCGCTAAAATAGACAATCAATACCGCATTTCAGCCAATGGCCTCTTTTCTCAGCGCGCTCCTCATCCATAGCGATGCGCAGCGCATCACCGCCTCGCACAGCCACGCGCGCGGCCAATTGTTCGGCGCCCAGCGCGGCCTACTGACCGTGGGCGCGGGCGACAGCCTGTGGGTGGTGCCTGCCACGCATGCGGTCTGGGTGCCGCCGCATTGTCCGCATTCCCTGCATTCGCATGGCGCTTTCGCCGGCTGGAGCGTGTATGTCGATGACGCGGCTTGCGCCGCGCTGCCGGCGCAGCCCTGCGTGATGCAGGCTTCCGGCCTGCTGCGCGAGGCGGTGCTGCGCGCGGCGCAATGGGAGGGGGGCGATTTCGATGCGGCGCGCCAGCGCGTGGCGGGCGTGATCCTGGACGAAGTGGCCAGCCTGCCGCGCGCCGCGCTGGTGCTGCCCATGCCCGCCGATGCGCGCTTGCGCCGCATTGCGCAGGCCATCGCCGCCGACCTGGCCGACAAGCGCCGCATGGAAGACTGGGCCGCCTGGGCCGGCATTGCGCCGCGCACGCTGGCGCGCCGCTTCCTGTCCGAAACGGGATTCAGCTTCGCCGACTGGCGCCAGCGCGCGCGGCTGATGCGGGCGCTGGAAATGCTGGCGGCGGAGCGCTCCGTCACCGCCATCGCGCTCGATCTGGGTTACGACAATGTGAGCGCCTTCATCGCCATGTTCAAGCGCAGCTTCGGCGTCACGCCCAGCCGCTATTTCAGCGAGGCGGCATAAGGCTTACTTCGGCGCTTCCTTGCCTTCGTGTTCGGCAATCGCCTTGGTGAATTGATTCATCAAGGGATTGGGCACGGTCAGCGAAAGCTGGTAGTGCTCGATCAGAAAACCCTGGTCCGTGCTGCGCAGCACGCCGCTGGCCTGGCAGGTGCCCATCTGCGTATTCAGCTGCTCGTCGAACCAGACATATTTTTTGTCGGGCGAAAAATAGACATTGCGCTTTTGCGCCGTAAAGGACCAGGCTTTCTTGCGGTCGAAGTAGGGTTTGGCCCAGACCTTGAAGGCGTCGCGCGTCCACACTTCGGATTTGTCGGTGCCGATGTAAATGCCCTCGGGCGCCATCTTGTCGAAATAGACCGGATCGGCGTTGGCCGCGTCCTTGTGCCAGCCATCGACAAAGGCATTCACCCTGGCGCGGAAAGCCTGGTCGGCGGCCGGTGTCTGGGCGCCGGCGGCGAAGGGCAGGGCGAGGCAGGCGGCGAGCAGGGGCGCGGCGAAGGCGATTTTCATGGGCAATCCTTAAGGTTGGCGCAGGTGTCAGGTTTGACAAGAATACATCAGTAAGCGGGCCGGTTCGGCGCTGGCTGTATAATCACCCGCCACCTTCCACCGATCACTGAACATAACAAGACACATGGCTTCATCCAACGATAACGTCAGCATGGCGCTGTTCTGCGACTTTGAAAACGTCGCCCTTGGCGTGCGCGACGCCAACTACGAAAAATTCGACATCAAGCCAGTGCTGGAGCGCCTGCTGCTGAAGGGCAGCATCGTGGTCAAGAAGGCGTATTGCGACTGGGACCGCTACAAGGGCTTCAAAGGGCCTATGCACGAGGCGAATTTCGAACTGATCGAGATTCCCCACGTGCGCCTGTCCGGCAAGAACTCGGCCGATATCCGCATGGTGGTCGATGCGCTCGACCTGTGCTACACCAAGGCCCATGTGAACACCTTCGTCATCATTTCCGGCGACTCCGACTTCTCGCCCCTGGTTTCCAAGCTGCGCGAAAACGCCAAGAAGGTGATCGGCGTCGGCGTGAAGGATTCCACCTCGGACCTGCTGGTCGCCAACTGCGACGAATTCATTTTCTACGACGACCTGGTGCGCGAAAGCCGCCGTGCCGCCAAGCGCGATTCGCGCGACACTCCGCAGCCTAAGCGCACGGCCGAAGAAGAGAAACGCCGCCGCGAGGAAATGGACAAGCGCCGCAGCCAGGCCGTGGACATCGCGTACGCCACCTTCGACGCCCTGGTGGCCGAGCGCGGCGACAGCGGCAAGATCTGGGCCTCGGTGCTGAAAGAAGCGATCAAGCGCCGCAAGCCGGATTTCAGCGAGTCCTATTACGGCTTCCGCACCTTCGGCAATCTGCTGGAAGAGATGAAGGCGCGTGGCCTGCTGGAATTCGGCCGTGACGAAAAATCCGGCGCCTACGTTTATCGCGGCAGCGGCCCGGCGCAGGCCGTCGTTGCCGAGAGCGCGGACGGCGAAGCCGCCCAGCCGCAGGCAGCGCAGCAAGCGCCGTCGCAGCAGGATGGCGACCGCAACGAGCCGCGCCGTGGACGCGGCAACCGCGGTGGCCGCAACCGCGGTGGCCGCGAGCAGCACGAAGCCGCGCAGCCGAACGCCGAGGCGGAAGTGATCGACACCGAAGCCGAGGCGCCAGCCAGCGTCTGGCCCGAAACGCCAGTGCCGCAGCGGGAAGCGGCCGAGCCGGTTGCGGAGGCGGCCGAGCACGCGCCAGCCGAAGTGCCAGCCGGGGACGCGCCTGCGCCGGAAGCGGAAGCCAAGCCTGCCAAGGCTGCAGCCAAGCGCGCGCCCGCCGCGCGCAAGACCGCCGCCAAAAAGCCGGCCCGTACCAGCAAGGCCGCCAAGGCGGCCGAGCAGGCAGCGGAAGGCGCGGCGGCAGCTGCCGCCGAGACGCAGCCGGAAGCCGTTGTCGCAGCCGTGGCGGTTCCGGTGGCCGAAGCGGCTGGACAGGATGCGGCCAGCGACGCTGCGGCCGACGACAAGCAGTCCGCTGCCGCCAAGCGCGTGCCGAAGCCCGGCACGCACAAAGCCCCGGCGCGCAGCCGCCTGCCGCGCAAGCCTAAGCCCAAGGCCGAAGCCTGAATCAAGGCTTAAGCTGAAGAGAAAGCGCCCCGGCGATTTACTGCCGGGCGCTTTGCTGCCATACTTGAAGCCTGAATAATCATAAGCGGCAGCGGCATAAGCCTGCCGCCGCGGCGGCATCCATGGCAATTCTCAGCGAAATCACCCTCTACCCCATCAAATCCTGCGCCGGCATCGTTCTGCACGAAGCTACGTTGACCCGTTCCGGCCTGATGACGGAGCAGGTGTATGACCGGGAATGGGTGGTGGTCGATGAGAACGGCATGTTCCTGACCCAGCGCGATCACCCGCGCATGGCCCTGATCGCGCCGCGCCTGAAAAGCGAGACCCTGGAACTGCGCGCGCCCGGCATGCTGCAGCTGGAAATCGAATTGGGCCTGCCCGATCCGGAACTGGCGCCCACCCTGGAAGTCCAGGTCTGGGACGACCGCGTGCTGGCCTACGACTGCGACGCCACCACGGCCGCCTGGTTCAGCAGCTTCCTCGGCATTCCCTGCCGCCTGGCGCGCTTCCACGCGAAAGGCGAGCGCCTGACCAGCGGCAAATGGACGGCCGGCACCCGCCATCCCACCATGTTCGCCGACGGCTATCCCTTGCTGATCGCCGGCGCCGCCTCGCTGGAGGATTTGAACGGCCGCCTGCGCGCCGCCGGCCGCGAAGCCATCCCCATGAACCGCTTCCGTCCCAACCTGGTGGTGGCGGGCATGGAAGCGTATGAGGAAGACTATGTGGACACCTTCCAGCTTGGTCCTATCGTGCTGCAAGCGGCCAAGCCCTGCTCGCGTTGCCCGATCCCGTCGGTGGACCAGAACAAGGGCGAATTCGGCCCCGACCCGCTGGATATGATGGCGGGCTATCGTGCCAAGGAAGTGGTGGACGGTGCGCTATGCTTCGGCATGAATAGCGTGGTGCTGGAAGGCGATGGCGAGCGTTTGCGCGTCGGTCAGGAAATCGAGGTTACACTGGCGTTCTGAACGCTATTTTGAGCGGCATTCAAGGCAGATGGATATGAGGCAGCAAGTTACGGGCAGACAGCCCCCGCAAGCCGACCTGGCGGCAGAGAACCAGGCCTTGCGCGCGCGCCTGGCCTATCTGCTGGAGCAGGCCGAGCGCAACCACTCCATCATGACGCGCCACCAGGCTTTCGACCTGGAGATCGTCGGCGCCTCCAATTTCCCTGAGCTGGTGGGCACCATCTTCCGCACCCTGCCCGTGATCTCGGAGCTGGAAAGCGTGACCCTGACCCTGATCGACGAGGATGCCGACATCCACACCGTGATGGAAAAGCTGGGCGTGGACTTCGCCCAGTTCCCCGATCTGCTGTTCGCCGAAAGCATCGACGAACTGGGCTTCGAGCTGGAGCCGCGCAATATGGCGGCCCAGGCACCGCGTCCCCTGCTGTGCATGTACGAGGCGGCCCGCCACGCGCGCCACTTCCCGCAGGCGCCGCAAGGCCTGCAGAGCATCGCCCTGGTGCCGCTGCTGCGCAATAAGCGCATCATCGGCAGCCTGAACCTGGGCAGCGTCGACCCCACCCGCTTCACGCCCAGCCTGGGCACCGACTTTATCGAGCATATGGCGTCCATCATCGCCATCTGCCTGGAAAACGTGATCAGCAACGAGATGCTGAAGTACATCGGCCTGACCGACTCGCTGACCGGCGTCTACAACCGCCGCTACATCGACCGCCGCCTGCTGGAAGAGATCGCGCGCGCGCGCCGCCAGAACTACCAGATCTCCTTCATGTACATCGATATCGACCACTTCAAGCGCGTCAACGACACGGTTGGCCACCAGGGCGGCGACGATGTGCTGCGCGAAGTGGCGGCCCGCATCAAGGCCGAGCTGCGCCTGTCGGACGCGCTGGCCCGTTTCGGCGGCGAGGAATTCGTGGTGCTGCTGATCGATGCCGACCTGGATAGCGCGGCCTTCGTGGCCGAACGCATCCGCGCCGGCGTGGCCGCCAGCCTGATCGAATTGTCGCAGGGCTTGCAGGTCTCGATTACCGCCTCGATCGGCGTGGCCAGCCTGGGCCAGCCGGAGCCGGACCGTCCGGCCGAACAGGTGGCGCTGGAACTGATCGCCCATGCCGACGAGGCGCTGTACCAGGCCAAGGAAAGCGGCCGTAACCGCGTGATCCGCTACCAGCCGCACTGAGAGACCGGGCGTCATAACGACGCCCCGGTCGTTTTGAAACGGCCTCTAAATCAGCAACTGGGTTTCTGCGCGGGCCACTTCTTCGGCGCCGCCGCGCAGCACCACCACATCGCCCGCTTCCAGCACCGTGTCCGGCGTCACGTCCAGCGGCAGCTTGCCGCGCCGGATGCTGGCCACCTCGGCCCCGGTTTCCTGCATCTGCACGTCGCACAAGGCCTTGCCCACGCAGGATGCGTTCTCGGCCAGCGCCACCGAATGCAGGCGCACCAGGTCGGCCTCCTCGCCGCTGTCGCTGGCGCCGTGGAAGTAGCCGCGCAGCGAGGCGTAGCGCTCTTCGCGCGCCACCTGCACCCGGTGCACCACGCGCCGCAGCGGCACGCCCAGCATCACCAGCGCGTGCGAGGCCAGCATCAGGCTGCCCTCCATCAGTTCCGGCACCACTTCGGCCGCGCCGGCCGCTTTCAGGCGGTCCAGGTCCGTATCGTCATGGCTGCGCACGATCACCGGCAGGTTCGGCGCCAGTTCGTGCACCAGATGCAGCACCCGCAGCGCCGACGGCGTGCTGGCATAGGTGATGACCAGGGCGGCAGCGCGCGTCACGCCCGCGGCCACCAGGCTCTCGCGCCGCGCCGCATCGCCGTAGGACACGTTGGCGCCGGCCGCCTGCGCCTCCTGCACCCGCTCCGGGTCCAGGTCGAGCGCGTGGTAATCGATCTTCTCTTCGGTCAGCAGGGTTGCCAGGCTTTGCCCGCTGCGGCCGAAACCGGCCACGATCACATGCTGTTGCGTGGCCATGCTGCGCGCTGCGATCTTGGTCAGGTTCAGCGACTGCATCATCCATTCGTTGCTGGAGAATTTCAGCACCACCCGGTCGGATTGTTCGATCAGGAAGGGCGCGGCCAGCATGGACAGCACCATCGAGGCCAGCACCACCTGGATCAGCGAACTGTCCATCAGCTGCACGCCGCCCGCCACGTTCAGCAGCACGAAGCCGAATTCGCCCGCCTGGGCCAGCCCCAGGCCGGTGCGCATGGCGGTGCCGTCGGAGGAGCCGAACAGCTTGGCCAGGCCGGCGATCAGGGCGAATTTCAGCAGCACCGGGCCGGCCAGCAGGAGCAGCACCAGCCACCAGTTCTGCATCACCACGCGGAAGTTGAGCAGCATGCCGACGGTGATGAAGAAAAGCCCCAGCAGCACGTCGCGGAAAGGCTTGATGTCTTCTTCGACCTGATGGCGGTATTCGGTCTCCGAGATCAGCATGCCCGCCACAAAGGCGCCCAGCGCCATGGACAGGCCGGCGCGCTCGGTGATCCAGGCCGCGCCCAGCGTCACCAGCAGCAGATTGAGCATGAACAGCTCCTGCGAGCGGCGCTTGACGACGATGGTGAACCAGCCGCGCATCAGCTTCTGGCCGATGAACAGCAGCAGCACCAGCACGATCACGGCTTTCAGGCTGGCCCAGCCCAGGGTGGCGGCCAGGTTGTCGGGATTTTGCGCGAGGGAGGGGATCAGGATCAGCAGCGGCACCACGGCCAGATCCTGGAACAGCAGGATGCCGATGATCTTGCGTCCGTGGTCGCTTTCCAGCTCCAGCCGCTCGGTCAGCATCTTGGAGACGATGGCGGTGGAGGACATGGCCAGCGCGCCGCCCAGCGCGAAGGCGGCCTGCCAGCTGATTTGCAGATAGGCCGGCAGCACCATGGACACCAGCCAGCCGAAGGCCATGGTGGAGACGATGGTCAGCCCGACCTGGGCCATGCCCAGGCCGAACACGATGCTGCGCATGGCCATCAGCTTGGGCAGGGAGAATTCGAGGCCGATGGAAAACATCAGGAACACCACGCCGAATTCGGCCAGGGCGTGGGTGGCGGGACTTTCCTCGGCCAGGCCGAGGGCGTGCGGGCCGATCAGGATGCCCACCGCCAGATAGCCGAGCATGGGCGGCAGGTGCAGCATGCGAAACGCGACCACCCCCAGGACGGCGCTGCCGAGCAGCAGCAGGGTCAGTTCAAGGGGAGAGAACATGGCGGCCTCAAAGTCAAGCGGCGGACGTGGCGGGAAGGGGGCTTTGTTTTGTCTGGCAAGTTTTTTGCTTTCCCAATTCGGCTATACTTTGGGCATGAGTGTAACCCATGAAAAAACAATGCTGAAAGCTTTTGATGCAAACACCGCCAAACGCGCCCTGGAACTGGCGCGCGAAGCCCTGCAAATCGAGACCGACGCCCTTGCTGCGCTGCATGCCCGCCTCGCCAGCGACGAGAGCGTGGGCCAGGCCGTGTCGCTGTTGCTAAATTGCAAGGGCAGGGTCGTGGTGTCCGGCATCGGCAAATCCGGCCATATCGGCCGCAAAATCGCCGCCACCCTGGCATCCACCGGCACCCCGGCCCTGTTTGTGCACCCGGCCGAAGCCGCCCATGGCGATCTGGGCATGGTCACGTCCGACGATGCCTTTATCGCCATTTCCTACTCCGGCGAAAGCTCGGAGCTGATGGCCATCCTGCCCGTGGTGAAACGCATGGGCGGCGTGGTGATTTCCATGACCGGCAAGCCCGAGTCGAGCCTGGCGCAACTGGCCGACGTGCATCTGGACGTCTCCGTCGCCAAGGAAGCCTGCCCGCTGAACCTGGCGCCGACCGCCAGCACCACCGTCACGCTGGCCCTGGGCGATGCGATCGCCGTCGCCCTGCTCGACCTGCGCGGCTTCAAGGAAGAAGATTTCGCCCGCTCCCACCCCGGTGGCGCGCTGGGGCGCCGCCTGCTGACCCATGTGCGCGACATCATGCGCAGCGGCGACGCCATCCCGGCCGTGGGCCTGGATACCGTGCTGCCCGACGCCCTGCTGGAAATCACCCAGAAGGGCATGGGCATGACCGCCGTGGTCGACGCCGACGGCCGCCCGGCCGGCGTCTTCACCGACGGCGATCTGCGCCGCATGATCGACAAGGTGCAGGACTTCAGCAAGGTGGTGATGCGCGATGTGATGCACGCCAATCCGCGCAGCATCGGCCCCGACCAGCTGGCGGTCGATGCCGTCGCCGTGATGGAGCAGTTCCGCATCAACCAGATGCTGGTGGTGGACGCCGCCGGCAAGCTGGTGGGCGCCCTGCACATCCATGACCTGACCCGCGCCAAGGTGATCTGATGAGCGGCGTCGAGAAACAGGACGTGCTGCAGCGCGCCGCCAAGATCAAGCTGATGATCTTCGACGTCGACGGCGTGCTGACCGACGGCAGCCTGCATTACGGCGCCGAAGGTGAGCTGATGAAGACCTTCAATGTGCACGATGGCCTGGGCATCAAATTCCTGCAGCAGGCCGGCGTGCTGACGGCCATCATCAGCGCGCGCCGTTCGCCGCAGGTGACGGCCCGCGCCAAGGATCTGGGCATCGAATTCGTGCACCAGGGCGGGCATGACAAGCTGACACCCTTCATGGACCTGCTGGCCAAGACCGGCCTCACCGCCGAGCAGGTCGGCTTCATCGGCGACGATGTGGTGGATCTGCCGATCCTGAGCCGCGTCGGCCTGGCCATCGGCGTGCCGAACGGCCGTCCCGAGGTGCTGCAGCGCGTGCACCATGTGACCACCGCCAGCGGTGGCCGCGGCGCCGTGCGCGAAGCCAGCGAACTGCTGCTGCGCGCCCAGGGCAGCTACGACCAGGTTCTGGCCCAGTTCCTGGTCTGATAGAGGAAAGCCCGATGCGCCAGCGTACCGCCCACCGCTTCCGCCTGTCCATCGTGATGATGGCCATGCTCTTCCTCGCCTTCGGCAGCTTCTGGCTGCTGCAGCTGATGAACCAGGCTGGCGACCAGATCCAGGCCAGCCAGCGCCAGAACGAACCGGATTACATCGTGGAGGAGTTCAGCTTTGTCCGCATGAGCAAGGATGGACGCCCCAGCTACATCATCTCCGGCGACAAGCTGACCCACCGTCCGGTCGACGACTCTTCCGAGATCGACAAGCCGCTGGTGCGCAATCTGAGCAGCAAGGAACAGCCGCCGATGGACATGCGCGCCCTGCACGCGCGTATCGACGACAATAACAGCCGCGTCGTGCTGACCAAGGACGTGCAGATCGACCGCGCGGCCGCCGCCAAGGCCCAGCCTTTCCAGCTGCGCACCGAGGCGCTGACCATTTATCCGGACGAGGACCGCATGGAAACCGACCAGCCGGTGCAGATCCGCCAGGGCGAAGCCCGTGCCAGCGGCAGTGGCCTGCGTGGCAATAACGCGACCCGCGAGCTGACGCTGAAAGGCCGCGGCACGCTGGTGCTGCCGCCCAAGCAGCACTAATCAATACCAAGAGAATGGAAATTCAATGAAAAAATTTCTGCTGACGGCCGCCATCCTGCTTGGCATGGCCGGCATGAGCCAGGCCGAGAAAGCCGACTCTTACAAGCCGATGGAAATCAACTACGACAATCTGGACGTGGATGATGTGAAACAGATCAAGATCGCCACCGGCAACGTGGTCATCACGCGCGGCACCCTGCGCATGCACGCCGAAAAAGCCGTGGTGCGCCAGGATCCCGAGGGCTACCAGTTCGTGACCCTGACCGGCGCGGGCGGCAAGGCCGCCACCTTCCGCCAGAAGCGCGATGGCGCCGGCGACCAGTGGATCGAAGGCGAGGCCGAGCGCATCGAATACAGCGAGAAGGTCGAGCTGGTGAAGCTGTTCACCAAGGCCAAGATCAAGCGCCTGGAAGGCAGCAAGCCTAGCGACGAAGTGCAGGGCGAGTTCATTTCCTACGACAGCCGCAAGGAATTCTTCACCGTGAAGAACAGCGAAACCGGCGAATCCAAGCCGGGCGGCGGCCGCGGCACCATGGTGATCCAGCCGACCCGCACCGAACCGCCAGCCGCAACGCCTGCCGCGCCGGCCACCACGCCGAACACGGGGAAATAAGCATGCAGGCTCAATGCAAGGGCAATACCCTGGTCGTGCGCGGCCTGCAAAAAAGCTATGGCAAGCGCCAGGTCGTGCATGATGTGTCGCTGCAGGTCGACTGCGGCGAAGTGGTCGGCTTGCTGGGGCCGAACGGCGCCGGCAAGACCACCTCCTTCTACATGATCGTGGGCCTGGTGGCCTCGGACGCGGGCAGCATCGACATCGGCGGCACCGATGTGTCGAGCCTGCCGATCCACCGCCGCGCCTCGCTTGGCCTGTCCTATCTGCCGCAGGAAGCTTCGGTGTTCCGCAAGCTGACGGTGGAAGAGAATATCCGCGCCGTGCTGGAAATCCAGAAGGTGGACGGCAAGCCGCTGGCCAAGGCGGAAATCGACGCGCGCCTGGAAAAGCTGCTGGCCGACCTGCAGATCGAGAAGCTGCGCGAGAACCAGGCCTTGTCGCTGTCGGGCGGCGAACGGCGCCGCGTGGAGATCGCGCGCGCCCTGGCCACCAATCCGCGCTTCGTGCTGCTGGACGAACCGTTTGCCGGCGTCGACCCGATCGCTGTGATCGAAATCCAGCGGATTGTGCGTTTCCTGAAGGAGCGCAATATCGGCGTGCTGATTACCGACCATAATGTGCGTGAGACGCTGGGCATTTGTGATCGTGCCTACATCATTAACCAAGGCTCTGTGCTGGCCTCCGGCCGTCCGGACGACATCATCGCCGACGAATCGGTACGCCGCGTTTATCTGGGCGAACACTTCCGCATGTAAAGCCATGAAACAGTCTTTGCAACTGCGCACCTCGCAACACCTCGCGTTGACGCCGCAGTTGCAGCAGTCCATCCGTCTGCTGCAACTGTCCACGCTGGAACTGCATCAGGAACTGGAACAGCTGCTGACTGACAATCCCCTGCTGGAGCGTCTCGACGATCCGCTCGACCGCTCCGTGCGCCTGCTGGCCGATGGCGCCATCAGTCCGACCTCCACTCCCGGCGATGCGCCGCCGGACAATGCCGCGCCGGCCGATGCGCCCGCGCCGGCCGCCGAGGCCGAACCCGCGTATGAAGGCGGCGAAGGCGAGAGCGTGGCCGAAGCCGATGGCGACTGGGGCGATACGGGCCGCGGCAAGGCGCCCGAAGACGACGACGCCCGTCCCCAGCTGGAAGCCCACCACTGCAGCCTGCGCGAGCATTTGCTGGAGCAGATGCGCGTCACCCTGCAGGAGCCGCGCGACCGCGCCCTGATGGAACTGATCGTCGATGGGCTGGACGACAACGGTTATCTGGACGAGAGCCTGGAAGAAATCCACGCGCGCCTGCCGCTGGAACTCGATGTGGAGCTGGACGAGCTGCAAACCTCGCTCACTCTGCTGCAGAGCTTCGATCCGGCCGGCGTCGGCGCGCGCAGCGCCGCCGAATGCCTGGCGCTGCAAATCCGCCGCCTGCCCGGCGTGCCTTTGGTGACGCGGCGCATGGCTTTGTGCATCGTCGAAAAGCATCTGGCCTGGTTCGCCCAGCGCGAATTCACCAAGCTGAAAAAAGCCCTCGACTGCGACGACGAAGACCTGCGCGAAGCGCAGGCTGTGATCCGCCAATGCAATCCGCATCCGGGCGCCGCCTTTGCCGCCGGCGTGTCGGACTACGTGGTGCCGGACGTGGTCGTGAAGAAGGGCCGCAATGGCTGGATCGTCATGCTGAATAACGATGTGATGCCGCGCCTGCGCGTGAACTCCCTGTACGCCAGCCTGCTGCGCCAGGGGAAGGGCGAAACGCAGATGAGCGCCCAGCTGCAGGAGGCGAAGTGGCTGATCAAGAATATGCGCCAGCGCTTTGACACAATTTTGCGCGTGGCGCAGGCCATCGTGGAGCGTCAAAAGAATTTCTTCTCGCACGGCGCCGTGGCGATGCGCCCCCTTGTGTTGCGTGAAATTGCTGATACACTGGGACTACACGAGAGCACTATTTCTCGCGTAACAACTCAGAAATATATGCTGACCCCCCATGGCATGTTTGAGTTGAAATATTTTTTTGGCAGCCATGTCGCGACGGAAGCGGGGGGCGAAGCTTCTTCCACGGCGATACGGGCGCTGATTGTGCAATTGACAGGAGCAGAAGACCCGAAAAATCCTTTATCCGACAGTAAGATTGCGGACATGCTGGGAGAACAAGGCATGGTAATTGCGCGACGCACTGTTGCCAAATATCGCGAAGCATTGAAGATCCCGCCAGTCAGCCTCCGCAAATCTTTGTAGTGCCTGGGTTCCTGCCAGCCCGGCCAGATTGGGCGCGCGCGAACTTGTAGCGACATTATCTTTAGGAGTGTGTATGAATCTCACCATCAGTGGACATCATCTCGACGTGACCCCAGCGATTCGCGAATACGTACAGAATAAGCTGGAGCGTATCAAACGCCACTTCGATCATGTAATTGATATTGCTGTCATCCTGACCGTAGATAACCTCACCGAGAAAGAAAAACGTCAAAAAGCGGAAATCAATCTGCGCGTTTCCGGCAAGACCATGTATGTGGAAAGCCTGTCGCAAGACCTGTACGCCGCCATCGACACGCTGATCGACAAGCTCGATCGCCAGGTCATGAAGCACAAAGCCAAACTCCAGGAGCATAGCCACGCCGCTATCAAGCGCCTGCCGGATAATTTCGAAGCACCTGCCCCTGCCGCCTAAAGCCAGGCCGGGCACACTGACAAAAGGGCGCATCAGCGCCCTTTTTTGCATCCACCCATAAGAGGCCATTTCAAGATGGCTGTGGCTAGGCGCAGCGACGAAGACAGTGCGCCTGCACGGCAAGGAGCTGCAACGACGCCACGGTCATTTTGAAATGGCCTTTAAATCCATATGCCGCGCTAGAATAAGCTTCCTCTAATTTTGGCGAGACTCCATGAGCGCCTGCACGGCAAGGAGCTGCAACGACGCCACGGTCATGTTGACATGGCCTATAAATCCATATGCCGCGCTAGAATTTGCGTCCTCTACTTTTGGCGAGACTCCATGAGCGCCTGCACGGCAAGGAGCTGCAACGACGCCACGGTCATGTTGACATGGCCTATAAATCCATATGCCGCGCTAGAATAAGCTTCCTCTAATTTTGGCGAGACTCCATGAGCGCATATGTCCACACCCGCGTCAGCAACGGCACCGGCATCATCACCCTCGATCGTCCCAAGGCACTGAACTCCCTCTCGCTCGATATGGTGCGCGCGCTCAGCACGGCCCTGCTGGCCTGGTGCGGCGATGCCGCCATTGCCGCCGTGGTAATCCGCAGCAGCAGCGAGAAGGCCTTGTGCGCCGGCGGCGACATCCGCTTCTTCCACGAGGCGGGGCAGCAGACGCCGCAAGGCGGCAGCGCCCTGCTGGAGGATTTCTTCACCGAGGAATATGCGCTAAACCATTTAATCCATTTTTATCCCAAGCCCTATATCGCGCTGATGGACGGCGTGGTGATGGGCGGCGGCATGGGCATCGCCCAGGGCGGGCCGGATTGCGGCGTGCGCATCGTCACCAACCGCACCAGGATGGCCATGCCGGAAGTGAATATCGGCCTGTTCCCCGACGTGGGCGGCAGCCACTTCCTGTCGCATGCGCCGGGCCAGCTGGGCATGTACCTGGGCCTGAGCGGCCTCACGGTCGGCGCAGCCGACGCCCTGTACCTCGGCCTGGCCGACCACTACGTCCCGGACAGTGAAATGCCCGCGCTGACGGCCCTGATCGACGCCACGCCAGGCAGCCAGCTGCGCGCTGCCATCGAAGCCTTTGCCGCGCCTTTGCGCGCACAGGCCGGCGGCAGCGAGCTGGAAGTCCAGCGCGCCCTGATCGACCGCCATTTTTCCGCTTCCAGCGTCGCCGCCGTGATGGATTCGCTGCGCGGCGATGCCAGTGAATTCGCGCAGAAAGCCTTGCGCGCCATGGAACAGCGTTCGCCGCTGATGATGTGCGTGACGCAGGAGCTGCTGAAGCGCGGCGCCGCGCTCGGCGTGGCCGACTGCCTGCGCCTGGAGCGCAATCTGGTGCGCCGCAATTTCGAACATGGGGAAGTGCTGGAAGGCGTGCGCGCCCTGGTCATCGACAAGGACAACCAGCCGCGCTGGAATCCGCCCACGCTGGCCGAGGTGCGGGCCGAGGATGTGGCGCGCTTCTTCGAGCCGGCCTGGCCGGAACACGCGCATCCGCTGCGCCATCTCTCGCCCTGAGCGCTAAGAGAAATTGTTGCGTTGCGGCGGGCGTTTTCAAGAAAACGTTTCAATGGCGCCCAGTATGATGTTCTGACCATTTTTGAGGGGGGAACATCATGATCGACCACGTATCCATCGGCACGCGCGACCTGCCGCGCGCACTGGCCTTCTACACCGCCTGCCTTGAGCCGCTGGGCTACAGCATCCAGCATCAGGACGGCGGCCAGGCCATCTTCGGCGCCAACGGCCACTGGAGCTTTGCCATTTATCCCGCGCAGAACGGCGATGCGCTGGCGGGCCACCGCGCCCATGTCGCCATCACGGCGCCGTCGCAGGAAGCGGCGCAAGCCTTCTACAGCAAGGCCATCGAGCTGGGCGCGAGCAAGCTGCGCGAACCTGGCCTGCGGCCGGACATCAACGAGAGGTATTACGGCACCATGGTGTTCGACCCCGATCAGCATCAGATCGAGGTCGTGCACTGGTCGAAATAGACAGTCTTACTGTTCGCGGTGGCGCAGCACCACCCGTTCGCCGGTCTGGAAATGGCGCGCCAGCCGTTCGGCCATATACACCGAACGGTGCTGGCCGCCGGTGCAGCCTACGGCCACGGTCAGGTAGCTGCGGTTGTCCTTCTTGAACGAAGGCAGCCATTTGGCGATGAAGTTGCGGATGTCCTGGAACATCTCCTCGGCGCTGGGCTGGGCGTCGAGGAAGGCGATCACCGGCGCATCGCGTCCGGTCAGCGGGCGCAGGGCCAGATCGTAATAGGGATTGGGCACGGCGCGCACGTCGAACACGAAGTCGGCGTCGAGCGGCACGCCCAGCTTGAAGGCGAAGGACTCGAAGAACAGGGTCAGCGGCGCCTGCTCGCTGTGCACCAGATCCTTGACCCAGGCGCGCAGCTTGTTGGCGCTCAGTTCCGAGGTGTCGATCACATGGCCCAGCTGCTGGATGGCCGACAGGCGCTCGCGCTCTTCCAGGATGCACTCGATCAGGGTACGGCGCGCGGCGGGATTGTCGCCCGGGCGCAGCTGGTGCGAGAGCGGATGGCTGCGCCGCGTTTCCGAGAAGCGCGCCACCAGCGAATGCGTGCTCGCCGTGAGGAACATCACGCGCACATCATGGCCGAGGGAGCGCAAGGCCTCGATATCGCCGGGCAGGCTGGCCAGGGAGGCGGCGCTGCGCGCGTCGACCGCGACAGCCAGCGCTTCCGTGCCTTCCGTGCCCAGCGTGGCCACCAGATTCGCCAGCAGCGCGGGCGGCAGGTTATCCACGCAGTAGTAGCCGGTGTCTTCGAGGACGTTCAGGGCTACCGATTTGCCGGAGCCGGAGATACCAGTAATGAGGACGATTCGCATGCGGGCATGATACCCGAAAAAGTATGCGATTTAACTTCGTTTGACGCGTGATTCACTGTGCGAACGTATCAGTCGCCGCTCATGGCCTGACGCTGGTGGAACAGGGAATTCGTGCGGCCCCGCCGCGCGCCTGTGGAACGGTGCGCCCTTGCAAGGGCGCACTCCTTGGCAGCATTCAGTCGCCGCTCATGGCTTGACGCTGGTGGAACTGGGAATGCGTGCGGCATCGCCGCGCGCCTGCGGAACGGTGCGCCCTTGCACGGGCGCACTCCTTGGCAGCATTCAGTCGCCGCTCATGGCTTGACGCTGGTGGAACTGGGAATGCGTGCGGCATCGCCGCGCGCCTGCGGAACGGTGCGCCCTTGCAAGGGCGCACTCCTTGGCAGCATTCAGTCGCCGCTCATGGCTTGACGCTGGTGGAACAGGGAATTCGTGCGGCATCGCCGCGCGCCTGCGGAACGGTGCGCCCTTGCAAGGGCGCACTCCTTGGCAGCATTCAGTCGCCGCTCATGGCTTGACGCTGGTGGAACTGGGAATGCGTGCGGCATCGCCGCGCGCCTGCGGAACGGTGCGCCGTTGCACGGGCGCACTCCTTGGCAGCATTCAGTCGCCGCTCATGGCTTGACGCTGGTGGAACTGGGAATGCGTGCGGCATCGCCGCGCGCCTGCGGAACGGTGCGCCCTTGCAAGGGCGCACTCCTTGGCAGCATTCAGTCGCCGCTCATGGCCTGACGCTGCCGCTCCATGAACTCTTGCAGCGTATCGATGCCGCGCAATTGCAGGATGGTGTTGCGCACGGCCGCTTCCAGCAGCACCGCGATGTTGCGGCCGGCCGCCACCGGGATGACGACCTTGCGGATCGGCAGGCCCAGCACGTCCTCGGTCGGGAACTGGAAGGGCAGGCGTTCCACTTCCTCTTCCAGCGCCGAGCGGCGCACCAGGTGCACGATCAGCTTCAGGCGCATCTTGCGCCTTACCGCCGTCTCGCCGAAGATGGCCTTGATGTCGAGCAGGCCCAGGCCGCGCACTTCGAGCAGGTTTTGCAGCAGCGGCGGGCAGCGGCCCTCGATCATATTCGGCGCGATGCGCGAGAACTCCACCGCGTCGTCGGCCACCAGGCCGTGGCTGCGCGAAATCAGCTCCAGACCCAGCTCGCTCTTGCCCAGGCCCGAGTCGCCGGTAATCAGCACACCCACGCCCAGCACGTCCATGAACACGCCGTGCATGATGACGCGCTGCGCCAGCTTCTTCGACAGATACACGCGCAGGAAGTCGATCACCTGGGCCGCCGCCAGCGGCGTGGAGAACAGGGGAATATTTTTCTCGTCGCAGATGGCGAGAATGTCGGGCGGCGTTTCCAGGCCTTGCGCAATGATCAGGGCCGGCGGGCCGCCCGCGATCAATTCGCCGATCACATGGGCGCGCGTCAGCGATTTCAGGCGCTGGTAGTAATTGATTTCCTGATGGCCGAAGACCTGGATGCGGCCCGGGTGAATCGTATTCAAGTGGCCCACCTGGTCGGCCGCCGACGCCACATCGCCCGAGATCAGGCGCTCGCCGCCGGGAAAGCCGGCAAACCATCCCAGCTGCAAAGTCTCGCGGTTATCGTCGTACAGCCTTTGTATCGTCAGCGGGGTTTGCAGCATGGGTCTTCTTTGCGGAAAGTGGTGTCGGTTTAGTTTAACCCGCCGCTTGCAAACTGGGTTGCCAATTCACAATGCGGCTGTGCACCGAGCGCGGATCGGTGTCGGTCGACAAAGCGGTGCGGAAAGCGTCGTCGGAGAACATTTCGGCGATCTCCGACAGGATTTCCAGGTGCTGCTGGGTCACATGGTCGGGAATCAGCAGGAAGAACAGCAGATTGACGGGCTTGCCGTCCGGCGACTCGAAGGGGATCGGCTCGGCCAGGCGCACGAAGGCGGCCAGCGGCGTTTTCAGGCTTTTCGATCCCTTGATGCGGCCGTGCGGCACGGCGACGCCATGGCCCAGGCCGGTCGATCCGAGGCGCTCGCGCGCGAACAGGTTGTCGGACACGGTGGAGCGGGCGATGCCGCAGTTGTTTTCAAAAATCAGACCGGCTTGCTCAAAAGCGCGCTTTTTGCTCGAGACCTCCAGATCCAACTGGACATTCTCTAGCGACAGGATTTTGCTCAGATTATTCATAACGCGACGTGAAATGGTGCGGCGCACAAAGGTGGCTTGCGAGCACAGAATTATAGGCCTGTTTGTGCGGCCTGTAACATGAAATCGCTAGCGCCCGGCTGGCCTCCGCATTCCGCTCCAGTCCGCCTGAGGCAGGCCAAAGCGTTATTCAAAAAATACTGGCAGCCGTCTTGGCAATTCACGCGCAGGTTTCCGGCAAAATGCCAGCTTTTTGCCTGTGAGGACGCGCTTTCGCCGTGGGTAATTCCACAACAGTTCTTAACTGATTGTAAGACAAAACCCGCTGAAATGTTGCACCACATTGTAAAAAATACTGAGGATTGTTGATTGCAATCAACAATCCATGGGGCCGCTTACTGGCGCGCGTTGCGCAGATTGGACGGCAGGCGCGCGCCGCTGTGGTTGCTGCGCCAGGGATTGATGTCCAGGCCGCCGCGGCGGGTATAGCGCGCATACACGGTCAGCTGCTGCGGCCGGCAGTGGCGCAGGATGTCGGTGAAGATGCGCTCCACGCATTGCTCGTGGAATTCATTGTGCTCGCGGAAGCCGATCAGGTATTTCAAGAGGCTTTCCTGATCGATTTGCGGACCGGCATAGCTGATCTGCACGCTGCCCCAGTCGGGCTGGCCCGTGACCAGGCAGTTCGATTTCAGCAGGTGCGAGACCAGTACTTCCTCCACCGGCTGCTCGTCGAAATCGGCTTTAAGAATTTCCGGCTGCGGCGCGTAGTTGTCGACTTCGATATCCAGGCGGTCGAGCAGCAGGCCGGACAGTTCGCCCATCTGCAGGCTGCCGAACTCCTCCTGCATGGTCAGGCTGACCTGCACGCTGGCGCCGGCCGCGGCCGACAGATCCTGCTGCAGCAGGGTCTTGAGCGCCTCCGGTCCGGCCAGGCGGGTCTGGTTGAAGGAATTCAGATACAGCTTGAACGATTTCGATTCGATGATATTCGGCGAATCGGCCGGCACCGTGATGCGCGCCACGGCCACCTGCGGCTTGCCGCGCATATTCAGCCACGACAGCTCATAAGCATTCCACAGGTCGACGCCGAAGAAGGGCAGGGTGCCTTGCAGGCCCAGTTCATCGCGCTTGCCCTGGCGCGGAATGGGGAACAGCAGTTCCGGCGCATAGTCGGTGCGGTAAGCGGAATTCTTGCCCAGAGGGGATTGATCGGCGGTGTTGGTCATGGCGGTGCTCGGAGTAAATCGGACAGCCCTCCATGTTAACGCAAAAGCGCCCCATCCGCCGGATAGCCTGCCGCCGCCTACCGTCCAGCCCGTGTCCGATTTTGGGGTCTGGCCCCAAAATCGGACACGGGCTGGGCTGTTGGGTGGCCGTTTAGAGGAAGAGCTTGTAGACCGGGTTCTGGGTTTCGTCCCAGTAGCGGTAGCCGAGGGTGGCGAGGAATTTGTGGAACTCGCCCATCTCGTCGGGCGGCACTTGCAGGCCGATCAGGATGCGGCCGACATCGCCGCCTTGCGAGCGGTAGTGGCATAGCGAGATATTCCAGTTCGGCGCCATGCTGTCGAGGAAGCGCATCAGCGCGCCCGGCCGTTCGGGGAACTCGAAGCGGTACAGCAGCTCGTCCTTGGCCAGCGCGCTCTTGCCGCCCACCAGGTGGCGCAGGTGGGCCTTGGCCAGCTCGTCGTGGGTCAGGTCGAGCGTCTTGAACTGGCTGTCCTCGAAGCGGCGCGCCAGGGCGCTCGACTCGTTGCGGTCGGCTATCTGCACGCCGACAAACACGTGGGCCTGGTCCTGGTCGCTGATGCGGTAATTGAACTCGGTCACATTGCGCGGCCCGACCAGGGAGCAGAAGCGCTTGAAGCTGCCGCGCTGCTCGGGCAGGGTGACGGCGAACACGGCTTCGCGCGACTCGCCCAGCTCGGCGCGCTCGGCGACAAAGCGCAGGCGGTCGAAATTCATGTTGGCGCCGCTGGCCACGGTGACCAGGGTCTGGTGCAGGATCGGGTCCTTGCTCAGCTCCGCGCGTTCGATATAGGCCTTGGCGCCGGCCACGGCCAGCGCGCCGGACGGCTCCAGGATCGAACGCGTATCCATGAACACGTCCTTGATGGCGGCGCAGATGGCGTCGGTATCGACCAGGATCACATCGTCCACATACTGCTGCGCGATGCGGAAGGTTTCCTCGCCCACCAGGCGCACGGCGGTGCCGTCGGCGAACAGGCCGACGTCGGGCAGGGTCAGGCGCTCGCCCGCCTTCAGGCTGCGCGCCATGGCGTCCGAATCCAGTGGTTGCACGCCGATGATCTTGATGTCGGGACGGATCTGCTTCACGTAGGCGGCGATGCCGGCGATGATGCCGCCGCCGCCGATGGGCACGAAGATGGCGTGGATCGGCCCGGCATGCTGGCGCAGGATTTCCATCGCGATCGTGCCCTGGCCGGCGATCACGTCGGGATCGTCGAAGGGGTGGACGAAGGTCAGCTTCTGTTCTCTTTCCAGCGTCAGCGCATGGTTGTAGGCGTCGGTATACGATTCGCCGTGCAGCACCACTTCCACATGGGCGCCGCCGCGCGCGCGCACCGCCTCGATCTTCAGCAGCGGTGTGGTGGCCGGCATCACGATCACGGCCGGGCAGCCCATGCGCGCCGCCGACAGCGCCACGCCCTGGGCGTGGTTGCCGGCCGAGGCGCAAATGACGCCGCGCTTCAATTGCGCTTCGCTCAGATGGGCCATCTTGTTATACGCGCCGCGCACCTTGAAGCTGAACACGTCCTGCATGTCCTCGCGCTTGAAATAAATTCGGTTCTGATAGCGCTGCGACAGGGTCGGCGCCAGTTCCAGCGGAGTTTCTTGGGCCACGTCGTAGACGCGGGCGGTCAGGATTTTCTTCAGGTAGTCGATAGTCATAGTCTGCAAACAAAAAAGTCGGGCCAGGGAGGCTGGCGGGGTGCAAAGACTTGCTTTTCAACGGCGGGTAACCGAGGGGAGGCTGCACGCCGGCGCGCGCGGGTATGCTGGCGCCGGACTCTGTCGTGCGATGTGCTTGGTGCAACTCATTATAATGGACAGCCTGAGCCATCCTCCAAATCTTCATGATCGAATCCGCAATTGCCTGGCTGCTGGCCCTGCTGGCCGCGCCGGAAGTGGGCCTGACCTCGGTCTTTCTCATCAGTTTCGTCTCCGCCACCCTGGTGCCGCTCGGTTCCGAGCCGGCCGTCTTCGCCGTGGTCAAGGCCAATAGCGCCATGTTCTGGCCCGCCATCGCCGTCGCCACCGTGGGCAATACCCTGGGCGGCGCGGTCGATTACTGGATGGGCTATACCGCCAAGTCGGCCTTCGCCAAGGAGCGCGAGAGCCGCTGGTTCGGCTGGCTGGCACGCTACGGCGCCAAAACCATGCTGCTGTCCTGGCTGCCCGGCATCGGCGACCCCTTGTGCACCCTGGGCGGCTGGCTCAAGCTGCCGTTCTGGCCCGCGATCATGTATATGGCCATCGGCAAGCTGGCGCGCTATCTGACCATGACGACCCTGCTGCTGTATGTGCCGGACGGCTTCTGGCGTTCCGTGGCGCATGTGCTGGGCGGCTGAATGCTGCGAACGCAATTTTGCGTCAGGGCGTATCGTATAAATAATCCATGGTAAAAATCGGTGAAATGCAATAAACGTGCGTTAAACGCCACATTTTTCAAATTAATTTCGGCAATCTGACGTTAACGGAACCCCGTGACGCCTTGGGGCTGTTAGGATCTTGTGCGGCGCAATACGATAGAATGGTTTTCTCAGCGTCAGCCACTAGTCCACGCATAATGAACGCACCAGCACAAATCCAGGCCTTGCTTGCAGAAACGCCCGACGGGCACGCCCACACGCGCTTGCGCGAAATTCCCTATAACTACACCTCGTTTTCCGACCGCGAAATCGTCATACGGCTGTTAGGGGAAGAGTCCTGGCGCCTGCTCGACGAGCTGCGCGGCGCGCGCCAGACCGGCCGTTCCGCGCGCATGCTGTACGAAGTGCTGGGCGATATCTGGGTGGTGCGCCGCAATCCCTATCTGCAGGACGATTTGCTGGACAACCCGAAGCGCCGCGCCAAACTGATCGATGCGCTGCACCACCGCCTGGCCGAAGTCGACAAGCGCCGCCTGACGGTGGACGCCACCGAGGCCGATAGCGATGCCGCCCAGCGCAGCGGCAATGTGGAAAAGCTGCTGAAGGCGGCCAGCAAGGCGGTGGCCGATTTCGGCGAAGAATTCGGCCGCATGTACGATTTGCGCAAGCGCGCCAACAAGGTGCTGGGCCGCTATACCGAGAAGCACAATATCTGCTTCGACGGCATGAAGCGCATCTCGCACGTGACCGACGCCACCGACTGGCGCGTGGAATACCCCTTCGTGGTGCTGACCCCGGACAGCGAAGAGGAAATGGCCGGCCTGGTGAAGGGCTGCATCGAGCTGGGACTGACCATCATCCCGCGCGGCGGCGGCACCGGCTATACCGGCGGCGCGATTCCGCTGACGCCGCTGTCGGCCGTGATCAATACCGAAAAGCTGCTGACCCTGGGCGCCGTGGAAATGAAGGTCTTGCCCGGCCTGGAGCGCGAATACGCGACTATTTACTCCGAAGCGGGCGTGATCACCAACAAGGTGTCGGAAGCGGCCGAGAAGGCCGGCTTCGTGTTCGCCGTCGATCCGACCTCGGCCCACGCTTCCTGCATCGGCGGCAATATCGCCATGAACGCGGGCGGCAAGAAGGCCGTGCTGTGGGGCACGGCGCTGGATAATCTGGCGTCCTGGCGCATGGTCGATCCAAACGGCGACTGGCTGGAAGTCACGCGCATCGACCACAACCTGTCCAAGATCCACGATACACCGATGGCGCGCTTCCGCCTCGAATGGACGCACCCGAACGGCAAGGGCGAAGCCAAGGGCGCGCCGTTCAAGACCGAGATTCTGGAAATCGAAGGCCGCCGCTTCCGCAAGGAAGGCCTGGGCAAGGACGTCACCGACAAATTCCTCGCCGGCCTGCCCGGCATCCAGAAGGAAGGCTGCGACGGCCTGATTACTTCGGCGCGCTGGATTCTGCACAAGATGCCCAAGCATACACGTACCGTGTGCCTGGAATTCTTCGGCCAGGCGCGCGATGCGATTCCGTCGATCGTCGAGATCAAGGATTATCTGGACGGCCTGCCGGCCCAGGGCGAGCAGTTCGCCACCCTGCGCCTGGCCGGCCTGGAACACCTGGACGAGCGCTATCTGCGCGCGGTCGGCTACGCCACCAAATCCAAGCGCGGCGTGCTGCCCAAGATGGCGCTGTTCGGCGACATCGTCGGCGACGACGAAAATGCCGTCGCCACCGCCGCCTCGGAAGTGATCCGACTGGCGAACACCCGCGTCGGCGAAGGCTTCGTCGCCGTCAGCCCGGAAGCGCGCAAGAAATTCTGGCTGGACCGCGCCCGCACCGCCGCCATCGCCAAGCACACCAACGCCTTCAAGATCAATGAAGACGTGGTGATCCCGCTCAACCGCATGGGCGAATACACCGACGGCATCGAGCGCATCAACATCGAGCTGTCGATCAAGAACAAGCTGCAACTGGCGGATGCGCTGCGCGAGTTCTTCGCCGCCGGCAATCTCCCGGTCGGCAAGAGCGACGACGCCAGCGACGACAAGGTGGGCGACGCCGAAATGCTGGGCGACCGTCCGCAGCAAGCCACGGCCCTGCTGGAGCAGGTGCGCGAACGCTGGACCTACACGCTGGAGAACCTGGACCTGCCGCTGGCGCAAGCGCGCCACAAGCTGCAGGAGCTGGGTCTGCAGGAGCTGGCCCCAGCCTTCGACGAGCGCCTGCAGCGCCAGCCGCAAGCCACCCTGTTCGACGTGGTGCAGGACCGCACCATCCGCATCAGCTGGAAGCAGGAAATCCGCGCGCCATTCCGCCAGATCTTCAACGGCGCGGCCTACAAGCTGATTCTGGACGAGGCGACGGCGGCCCACAAGCGCATCCTGCGCGGCCGCGTCTTCGTCGCCCTGCACATGCACGCGGGCGACGGCAATGTGCACACCAATCTGCCGGTGAACTCGGACCACTACGAAATGCTGCAGGACGCGCACAAGGCCGTGGCCCGCATCATGAAGTTGGCGCGTTCGCTGAACGGCGTGATCTCGGGCGAACATGGCATCGGCATCACCAAGCTCGAATTCCTCACCGAGGAAGAGATCGGCGACTTCCGCGCCTACAAGCAGCGCGTCGATCCGGAAGGGCGCTTCAACAAGGGCAAGCTGCTGAATCTGCCCGGCATGGATGCGGATCTGAGCAATGCCTACACGCCGTCCTTCGGCCTGATGGGGCATGAATCGCTGATCATGCAGCAGAGCGATATCGGCGCCATCGCCAACAGCGTCAAGGATTGCCTGCGCTGCGGCAAGTGCAAACCCGTGTGCTCGACCCATGTGCCGCGCGCGAACCTGCTGTACTCGCCGCGCGACAAGATCCTGGCGACGTCGGCCCTGATCGAAGCCTTCCTCTACGAAGAGCAGACGCGGCGCGGCATCTCGATCCGCCACTGGGAAGAATTCGAAGACGTGGCCGACCACTGCACGGTATGCCATAAATGCGTCACGCCTTGTCCGGTGAATATCGACTTCGGCGACGTGTCCATGAATATGCGCAATCTGCTGCGCAAGATGGACAAGCGCAGCTTCAATCCCGGCAAGCGCGCTTCGATGTTCTTCCTGAACGCGACCGACCCGGCCACCATCAACGCCACGCGCGAAGTGATGATAGGCTGGGGCTACAAGGCGCAGCGCCTGGGTCACGACATCTTCAAGAAAGTGGCGCGCAGCCAGACCAAGGCGCCGCCGCCGACCGTCGGCAAGCCGCCCGTGCGCGAGCAGGTGATCCACTTCATCAACAAGAAGATGCCGGGCAATCTGCCGAAGAAGTCGGCGCGCGCGCTGCTGGACATCGAAGACAACAAGATGATCCCGATCATCCGCGATCCGCAGAAGACCAATGCGAATACGGAGGCGGTGTTCTACTTCCCGGGCTGCGGCTCCGAGCGCCTGTTCTCGCAGGTCGGCCTGGCCACGCAAGCGATGCTGTGGGAAGTGGGCGTGCAGACCGTGCTGCCGCCGGGTTATCTGTGCTGCGGCTATCCGCAGCGCGGCTCGGGCGAATACGACAAGGCCGAGAAGATGATGACGGATAACCGCGTCCTCTTCCACCGCATGGCGAATACGTTGAACTATCTGGATATCAAGACCGTGCTGGTGTCCTGCGGCACCTGCTACGACCAGCTGGCGACCTACGAGTTCGAGAAAATCTTCCCCGGCTGCCGCATCATGGATATCCACGAATATCTGCTGGAGAAGGGCGTCAAGCTGGAAGGCGTGACCGGCACGCGCTATATGTACCACGACCCTTGCCACACGCCGATGAAGATGCAGGATCCGGTGAAGACGGTCAATGCCCTGGTCTCCACCGTGGACAATGTGAAGATCGAAAAGAACGACCGCTGCTGCGGCGAGTCCGGCACGCTGGCCGTGTCGCGTCCCGATATCTCGACCCAGGTGCGCTTCCGCAAGGAAGAAGAGATGGTCAAAGGGGCGGACAAGCTGCGCCAGGGCTTCGATGGCGACGTGAAAATCCTCACCAGCTGCCCATCCTGCCTGCAGGGCTTGTCGCGCTACAACGATGATTCGGGCACCACGGCCGACTACATCGTGGTGGAAATCGCCAAGCACCTGCTGGGCGAGAACTGGATGCCCGACTACGTCAAGCGCGCCAATGACGGCGGCATTGAACGGGTGCTGGTATGAGCGTGAACAAACCCTGCGACCTGTGCACCTTGCTGGCCGCCTTCGCCGGCGGCGACGATGCGGCCCTGATCTGGCGCGACGAGCGCCTGTCGGTGGTGCTGGTCGATGAAGCCGGCTATCCGGGGTATTGCCGCGTGGTGTGGAACGCCCATGTCAAGGAAATGACCGACCTCGCGCCCGAGGACCGCGAGCATGTGATGCGCGCCGTGTGGCAGGTGGAATTGGCGCAGCGGGAGGTGATGGCGCCGCATAAGGTGAATGTCGCCAGTTTCGGCAATATGACCCCGCACGTGCACTGGCATGTGATCCCGCGTTACACTGACGATGCGCACTTCCCGAATCCAACCTGGGGTGCGCAGCAGCGCGAGGCGCCGGTGCAGGCCGTGGTCGAGCGCAGCGCCATGCTGCCGGCCTTGCGGGCGGCGATCATCCAACGGCTGAGTGCCTGAGTTTTAGAAGAGTTTCGATATGCATAACCCCACCGGTCTGACCGTCCACAGCAAATCGCGCGTGCTCGAAGTGAGCTTTGACGATGGCGCCACCTTCTCGATTCCCTTCGAGCTGCTGCGCGTGTATTCGCCGTCGGCCGAAGTGAAGGGCCATGGGCCGGGGCAGGAAGTGCTGCAGGTCGGCAAGAGCGAGGTCGGCGTGAGCGATCTGGAACCGGTTGGCAATTACGCCGTCAAACCGATTTTCACCGATGGGCATAACAGCGGCTTGTACACCTGGGATTATCTCTACGATCTGGGCGCGCGCCAGGACCAGCATTGGGCCGCCTACCTGGTCCGTCTGCAGGCCGCCGGCTTCACCAGCGACAGCGGCCGCGCGCCCGGCGCGGTGCTGCCCGGCACCGCGAACGCCCAGTCACGCGGTTGCGGCCACAAGCACTAAGCCGCGTTTTTCTGAGCGCGTGGCGGCTCAGGGGAGCGGCGTAGCGGCCAATCACTGAATGGTCGAGGTAGATGGTGCCGGGCATGGTTTTGCCGGCTTGGAGTGCCTATCGCTCTGCCATCTTCAGGCAGATCAAGGGTTTTTCACTCTGGGCGCTTGTATAATGCAGTCAAAATTAACCGGCAGCCCATCATGACCAATACCACCCATTTCGGCTATAAAACCGTTTCCGAAGACGATAAAGTCAAGGAAGTCGCCAAGGTCTTCCACTCCGTCGCCAGCAAGTATGATGTGATGAACGACTTGATGTCGGCCGGCTTGCACCGTCTCTGGAAGACCTTCACCATCGCCAACGCCGCCGTGCGCCCGGGTTTCAAGGTGCTCGACATCGCGGGCGGTACCGGCGATCTGGCCAAGGTGTTTGCCAAGCAGGCTGGGCCGACCGGCGAGGTCTGGCTGACCGATATCAACGAATCCATGCTGCGCGTCGGCCGCGACCGCCTCTTGAATCGCGGCCAGGTCACCCCCACCTTGCTGTGTGATGCGGAAAAACTGCCTTTCCCGGACAATTACTTCGACCGGGTCAGCGTCGCCTTCGGCCTGCGCAATATGACGCACAAGGATGTGGCCCTGGCCGAAATGCGCCGCGTGCTGAAGCCGGGCGGCAAGCTGCTGGTGCTGGAATTCTCGAAAGTCGCGGCGCCGCTGCAAAAACCGTATGATTTGTATTCGTTCTCGGTGCTGCCGTGGATGGGCCAGAAAATCGCTGGCGACGCGGAGAGCTACCGTTACCTGGCCGAGTCCATCCGCATGCACCCGGACCAGGAAACCCTCAAGACCATGATGCAGGCAGCCGGTCTTGAACGCGTGCAGTATTACAACCTGACGGCAGGTGTGGCCGCTTTACACACCGGTATCAAACTGTAGGAAAAGACTATGAACATGAAGAAAATCCTGATCGGCGCCACCTTGGCCATCTCCGCGATGAGCATGATGGCTGAATTGGCAGCCCGCCCGATGGGCGGCGGCCGTTCGGTCGGCCGTCAGTCGCAGAATGTAAGCAAGATGCCGGCCCAGTCGGCGCAAGCGCCGGCCGCCCAGCGCCAGGCCACGCAGGCCCCGGCCGCCACGCCGCCGGCTGCGCCACCGGTCAAACCGCCTAGCCCATGGAAGGGCATTCTGGGCGGCGCCCTGCTCGGTCTGGGCCTGGGCGCGCTGCTGTCCCACTTCGGTCTGGGCGGCGCCCTGGCGAGCGCCATCAGCTCGATCCTGATGATCGCCCTGATCGGCGGCGTGATCTTCTTCATCGTGCGCATGATCCGCAACAAGTCGGCCGGTCCGCGTCCAGCCCCGGCCGCGTTCGGCGGTAATGGCGGCGGTTTCGGCGGCAATAGCGGCGGCAATAGCGGCGGCAATGTGGGCGGCTTCGGCGCGCCACAAGGCGGCAGCAGCACGCCGGAAATCGGCTCGCGTCTGCAGCCGTCGGCTTTCCAGCCGGCCCAGCCTGCGTTTGAACCGGCGGCCGCGCCAGCGCCCGTGCCGCACCAGCAATGGGGCGTGCCGGCCGATTTCGACCAGCCTGCCTTCCTGCGCCATGCCAAGAGCAATTTCATCCGCCTGCAAGCGGCCTGGGATAAATCCGATGTCAACGATATCCGCGAGTTCACCACGCCGGAAGTGTTCGCCGAACTGAAGATGCAAATCCAGGAACGCGGCGGCAAGGCCGATTTCACCGATGTGGTGACGATCGACGCCGAGCTGCTGGGCATTGAAAACAATGGCACCGACTACCTGGCCAGCGTGAAGTTCACCGGCCAGATCAAGCCGGCGCCCGATGCCCTGGCCGAGCCTTTCAACGAAGTCTGGAACCTGGTCAAGCCGGTCTCCGGTTCCGGCGGCTGGCTGCTGGGCGGTATCCAGCAGCTTGCCTGAGGCGCCGCGTTGCCTTAGTTTCCCGTCGGCCGCAGCGGCAAGCTGCGGCAAACTGGTAATATCAGGACCGCCCAGGATTTCCGGGCGGTTTTGTTTTTTGGTGTCCCGATTATGTTCACACTTCCCTTTGCACTGCCGTCCCCCGGCGCTCCGGTCGCCGCCACCGTCAACCACCTGCTGGCGCAGGAGCCCTGGGCGCGCCAGGAGTTGAAGCTGCACGCGGGCAAGGTCGCCTGCATCGCCGCCAGCCCGGCCGAGCTGCGCCTGCGCGCCACCGCCGATGGCATGGTGGAAGCCGCGCCGGCCGAAGCGGCGCCGGCCGTGACCATCCGCCTCAAGCTGTCCGACCTGCCGCTGATCGCGCAAAACCGCGAACGCGCGTTTTCCTATGTGCAGATCGAGGGCGACGCCGAATTCGCCAATGCGATTTCCCGCCTGAGCCAGTCGCTGCGCTGGGAAGCCGAGCATGACCTGGAAAAACTGCTGGGACCGATCGCCGCCGTGCGCCTGGCCGCCGGCGCCCGCGCCGCCTTCGGCGCGCTGAAAAGCGGCCAGCAGAAACTGGCCGAGAACGTGTCCGAGTTCCTGGTGGAAGAAAAGCCGCTGCTGCTGCGTCCCGCCATGACCGAGGATTTCGCCGCCGGCATCAGCCGCCTGCGCGACGATGTGGAGCGCGCCGCCAAGCGCCTGGACAAGCTCGAACAAAAACTTGCCCGCCGCAGCGCGGCCCTGCAACACAAGACGGAAGTTCAATGATTCTCAAATTCCTGCGGCTGCTCAAGATCCTGCGCGTCGTCGTCCAGCATGGTCTGGATGAGATCGCCATCTCCGGCTTCGACAAGCCGCGCATTTCCCGCTTGCTCGACACGGTGTTTTTCTGGCGCGACCTGTCCACGCCGCGCGGCGTGCGCCTGCGCATGGCGCTGGAGGAACTCGGTCCCATCTTCGTCAAATTCGGCCAGGTGCTGTCCACCCGCGCCGACCTGATTCCGGCCGATATCGTGGTCGAGCTGGCGCGCCTGCAAGACCGCGTGCCGCCCTTCGATTCCGACCTGGCCATCGCCCAGATCGAACGCTCGCTGGGCGCCCACCCTGAGCAATTGTTCGCCCGTTTCGAACGCGTGCCCGTGGCCTCGGCCTCGATTGCGCAAGTGCACTTCGCCACCTTGAAGGATGGCACGGAAGTGGCCGTCAAGGTGCTGCGCCCCGGCATGAAGCGCCTGATCGACGAGGACGTGGCCCTGATGCGCCTGGCCGCCGACTGGATCAGCCGCCTGTGGCCGGACAGCAAGCGCCTGAAGCCGAAGGAGGTGGTGGCCGAGTTCGACAAATACCTGCACGATGAACTCGACCTGATGCGCGAGGCGGCCAATGCCAGCCAGCTGCGGCGCAACTTCGCCGAATCGCGCCTCCTGCTGGTGCCGGAAATGTACTGGGATTACTGCTCCAGCAATGTGATCGTGATGGAGCGCATGTACGGCATTCCCGTGTCGCAGATCGAGCGCTTGCTGGAAGCGGGCGTGGACCTCAAAAAGCTCTCCAGCGACGGCGTGGAAATCTTCTTCACCCAGGTCTTCCGCGATGGCTTCTTCCACGCCGATATGCACCCGGGGAATATCCTGGTATCCATCGATCCGGCCACCTTCGGCCGCTATATCGCGCTCGACTTCGGCATCGTCGGCACGCTCAACGATTACGACAAGGATTACCTGTCGCAGAACTTCCTGGCCTTCTTCCGCCGCGACTACAAGCGCGTAGCCGAAGCCCATATCGAGTCCGGCTGGGCGCCCAAGGAAACCCGTATCGACGAGCTGGAAGCGGCCGTGCGCGCCTGCTGCGAGCCGATCTTCGACCGTCCGTTGAAAGACATCTCCTTCGGCCAGGTGCTGCTGCGTCTGTTCCAGACTTCGCGCCGCTTCAATGTCGAAGTCCAGCCGCAACTGGTGCTGCTGCAAAAGACCCTGCTGAATATCGAAGGCCTGGGCCGTACCCTGGACCCGGAACTGGACCTGTGGAAGACCGCCAAACCCTATCTGGAGCGCTGGATGGGCGAGCAGGTCGGCTGGCGCGGCCTGGTCGAGCGCCTGAAAGCCGAAGCGCCGCGCTACAGCCATATCCTGCCTGCGCTGCCGCGCCTGGTGCACCACGCGTTGAGCGTGGCCGGCGAGCCGGACCGGGGCCGCAACGCATTGCTGGAGCAATTACTGCAGGAGCAGCGCCGCACCAACCGCATGCTCAGCTTCTTCGTCTATCTGGCCGGCGCCTTTGCCATCGGCGTGGTCGGGCTGCAAGCCTGGCTGCGCTGGCACGGCGCTTACTAAGCGAGTCCCGCCATGCCCGAATTCCACAGCCGTGATCCGCTCTCGCCCGCCTTCTGGGACGAACGCTTCGAACAAGACTTCACGCCCTGGGACAAGGGCGGCGCGCCGGAGCGCCTGCGCCGCTTTATCGCCGAGTGGCCGGCCGCCGCGGCCGGACTGGCTCGGCCCGCCGCGCCCACGGTGCTGATCCCCGGTTGCGGCTCGGCCTATGAGCTGAACCTGATGTGCGAAGCGGGCTGGGACGCCACGGCCATTGACTTCTCGCCCGCCGCTGTTGTTGCGGCGCAACAAGTTGCCGGCCCCTGGCGCGAGCGCGTGCAGGAAGCCGATTTCTTTGCCTACGCGCCGCCCAAGCCGCTGGACGTGATTTATGAGCGCGCCTTCCTGTGCGCCATGCCGCGCGCCATGTGGCCGCGCCTGGTGCAGCGCTGGGCCGATTTGCTGGCGCCGGGCGCCGTGCTGGCCGGCTGCTTCTTTTACGATTCGCATCCCAAGGGGCCGCCGTTCGGCACCAGCCGCGAGGAATTGCATGGCCTGCTCGCGCCTTGCTTCGATTGCACGCAGGAAGAGCCGGTCGGCGACTCCATCGCCGTCTTCGCCGGGAAGGAGTATTGGCTGGAGTGGCGGCGCCGGTAAGCGCCGCAGGCCAGCATCAGCAGCATGCTGAGGGCGATGGCCGAGGCGGGCATCGGCTGGTCCGGGTCTTGCAGCAGGGGGAGGGCAGGCACCGCGCTGGCGGGCAGGGCGGCGCAAAGAGTGACTAAAGTGGCAAGAAGATGCTGGCTCATTATTTTATGGCCTCGTAGTGCTGCCATTACAGCATTGAATGTTTCTTGTATCGAATAGTATTTTTCTATTGGAAACAAAATTCCCGGTCCGGACCGCCCGCAGGAGTCAACGGGCGGGAAAAAGGCTTTATAATTCAGGGTTTTTGATGATTTTTGCGGAGTAAGTAATGCCTATTTACGCTTATCGCTGCGAGGAATGTGGCTTTGCCAAGGACGTGCTGCAAAAGATCTCCGATCCGCAGCTGACCGACTGCCCATCCTGCGGTAAATCGGCCTTTAAGAAGCAACTGACGGCGGCGGGTTTCCAGCTCAAGGGTACCGGCTGGTACGTGACCGATTTCCGTGGCGGCAGCGCGCCGGCCACCGGCGTCGCCAGCAATAACACGGCCCCCGCCAAGAGCGAGGCCGCGCCCGCGGCATCGAGCGCACCGGCCGCAGCCAGCAGTGGCGGCGGCAGCGGCGAATCGGCCTGAGAAAGGCGCCCAACCACGGTGAAAACGATGCGTAAATACTTTATTACCGGCTTGCTGATCCTGGTCCCGCTGGCGATCACGGCCTGGGTATTGAATCTGGTGATCAGCACCATGGACCAGTCCCTGCTGATCGTGCCGGAGCGCTGGCAGCCGCGCACCCTGATCGGCTTCGACATCCCGGGCCTGGGCACGATGCTGACCATCCTGATCGTGTTCCTGACCGGCTTGCTGACCAATAATCTGATCGGCAACTACATCGTGCGCATGTGGGAAAAGCTGCTGCACCGCATTCCCGTGGTCAGCTCGCTGTACGGCAGCGTCAAGCAGGTGTCGGACACGCTGTTTTCCTCGTCCGGCAATGCCTTCCGCAAGGCTGTGCTGATTCCGTATCCGCACCAGGAATCCTGGACCATCGCCTTCCTCACCGGCACGCCGGGCGGCGATGTGAAGAATCATCTGGTGGGCGAATATGTGAGCGTGTACGTGCCCACCACGCCGAACCCGACCTCCGGCTTCTTCCTGATGATGAAGCGTGAAAACGTCGTCGAACTGGATATGACGGTCGATGCCGCCCTGAAGTACATCGTTTCCATGGGCGTGGTTGCGCCCGAATAAAACAATTTAACCTGAACTGAGAAATAACCATGTCTATGCGTACTCACTACTGCGGCCTCACCACCGAAGCGCTGCTGGGCCAAACCGTTAGCCTGTGCGGCTGGGTGCACCGTCGCCGCGACCACGGCGGCGTGATTTTCATCGACCTGCGCGACCGCGAAGGTCTGGTTCAGATCGTTTGCAACCCGGAACAGGCCGACGTGTTCAAGGTCGCCGAATCCGTGCGTAACGAGTACTGCCTGCGCGTGACCGGCGTGGTCAAGGACCGCCTGGCCGGCACCGTCAATGCCAACCTGAAATCGGGCAAGATCGAAGTGATCTGCTCCCAGCTCGAAGTGCTGAACGCCTCCGTGGCCGTGCCGTTCCAGCTGGACGACGACAACCTGTCCGAAACCACCCGCCTGACCCACCGCGTGCTGGACCTGCGCCGTCCGCAGATGCAGAACAATCTGCGCCTGCGCTACAAGGTGTCGATGGAAGTGCGTAAATACCTGGACAACCTGGGCTTCATCGATATCGAAACCCCGACCCTGACCAAGTCCACCCCGGAAGGCGCGCGCGACTACCTGGTGCCTTCGCGCGTGAACGCCGGCGAATTCTTCGCCCTGCCGCAATCGCCGCAGCTGTTCAAGCAGCTGCTGATGGTGGCCAACTTCGACCGCTACTACCAGATCACCAAGTGCTTCCGCGACGAAGATCTGCGCGCCGACCGCCAGCCTGAATTTACCCAGATCGACTGCGAAACCTCCTTCCTGAACGAACAGGAAATCCGCGATCTGTTCGAAGACATGATCCGCAAAGTGTTCAAGAACACCATGGACGTCGAGCTGCCAAACCCATTCCCGGTGATGGACTTCGCCGAAGCCATGGCCAAATACGGTTCGGACAAGCCGGATATGCGCGTCAAACTGGAATTCACCGAGTTGACCGACGTGATGAAGAACGTCGAATCCAAGATCTTCTCCAGCGCCGCCAATATGGCCAATGGCCGCGTGGTCGGGATGCGTGTACCGCAAGGCGGCTCCATGTCGCGTTCGGAAATCGATGGCTACACCCAATTCGTTGCCATTTACGGCGCCAAGGGCTTGGCCTATATCAAGGTCAACGAAAAAGCCAAAGGCCGTGAAGGTCTGCAATCGCCGCTGCTCAAATCTCTGGATGATGCGGCGCTGGCTGAAGTTCTGGCACGTACCGGCGCCGAAGACGGCGACCTGATCTTCTTCGGCGCGGACAAGGCCAAGGTGGTGAACGACGCCATCGGCGCTCTGCGCGTGAAGATCGGCCACTCCGAGTTCGGCAAGAAAGCCGGCCTGTTCGACGACGTCTGGGCGCCGCTGTGGGTGATCGACTTCCCGATGTTCGAATACGACGAAGAGTCGGACCGCTGGACCGCGACCCACCACCCGTTCACCGCGCCGAAAGACGGCCACGAAGACATGCTGGAAACCAATCCAGGCGCCTGCGTTGCCAAGGCCTACGATATGGTGCTGAACGGTTGGGAACTGGGCGGCGGCTCGATCCGTATCCACCGCGAAGAAGTGCAGTCCAAAGTCTTCCGCGCGCTGAAGATCGACGACCAGGAAGCCCGCCTGAAGTTCGGCTTCCTGCTGGACGCGCTGCAGTACGGCGCGCCGCCGCACGGTGGCCTGGCCTTCGGTCTGGACCGCATCGTGACCCTGATGACCAAGTCCGATTCGATCCGCGACGTGATCGCCTTCCCGAAAACCCAGCGTGCCCAGTGCTTGCTGACCCAGGCGCCGTCCGAAGTGGACGAGAAGCAGCTGCGCGAACTGCACATCCGCCTGCGCGCGGCTGAGCCGAAAGTGGCTGGTTAATCAGTCTGCAAGCTGAGAAAAGGCGCTGAGGCGCCTTTTCTTTTATCGCATGAAGCCCTATAAAATCCCCGAATCCGTGCTGGTGGTGATCCACACCGCCGCTATGGACGTGCTGCTGATCGAACGCGCTGACCGCGCCGGTTTCTGGCAATCCGTCACCGGCTCCAAGGACGCGGTGGACGAGCCGCTGCTGGAAACCGCGACCCGCGAACTGTTCGAGGAAACCGGCATCGTCGCCGACGGCGAGCGCATCGTGCTGCGCGACTGGGGCCTGGCCAATATCTACGAAATCTATCCCGTCTGGCGCCACCGCTACGCGCCCGGCGTCACGCAGAATACCGAGCATGTGTTCAGCGTCGAAGTCGCGCGCGACACGCCCATCGTGCTGAGCGCGCGCGAACACCTGCAATACGCCTGGCTGCCCTGGCTGGAAGCGGCCGACCGCTGTTTCTCGCCCTCGAATGCGGAAGCGGTGCTGCAATTGCCGCAGCAGCTGAAAAAGAGGGGATAATGCAAGCCATGATCCTGCGGACAGGTGGGCACGATGGCGGACACCCTCGATATCTCCATAGATCAGCTGCAAATCGGTTTGTATGTGCACCTGGACCTGAAGTGGTTCGAGCACCCGTTCGCATTCAGTCACTTCAAGATTAAAAGTGAAGACCAGATCCGCACCCTGCGCGGCCTGGGTCTGAAATCCATCCGTTTCGACCCGGCGCTCAGCGATGTGGCGCCGGCGCTGCTCGCCCCGTCGCCGCAGGCCGCGCCGCCCCCGGCCGCGGCTACGGTGGTCGAGCTGCATGGCCCCGAGTCGCCCGCGCTGCAAGCCAAGATGGTGCTGATGGCGCGCATCCGCCAGCAGCGCGAAACGGCGGCGCGCATCGAGCACGCCTTTTTCGACACCGCCAACGCCATCCGCGATATCGAGCGCAATATGTTTGCGCGGCCGGCGGAAACCGTGCGCAAGGCCGAGGAATTGATCGGCAAGATCACCGGTTCCATCCTGTGCGCGCCGGAGCTGGCCATCCATGTCATGGGCGACAAGGTGGGCGGCGAGGAAATCTATACCCATTCGCTCAACGTCACCATGCTGGCGATGATGATGGCGCGCGACATCAAGCTGCCGATGGAAGCGGCGGCGGCGCTCGGCACCGGCGCGCTGTTCCACGATATCGGCTTGAAGAACCTGCCGGACCGCCTGCTGCACCAGTTCGAGCCGCTGGCCGGCGCCGAGCTGCGCCTGTACGAGACCCATTGCGAAGTGGGAATGGAGCTGGCGCAGAAAATGGGTTTGCCGGCGGCGGTGCAATCCGTGATCCGCGACCACCACGAAGCCTTTGACGGCAGCGGCTATCCGCGCCAGCTCAAAGGCGAGGCGACCGGCCTGCTGGGCCGCATCGTCGCCATTGCCAATTTCTACGATGAGCTGTGCAACCCGGCCAATCCGGCCGCCGCCATGACGCCGCACGAGGCGCTGGCGCTGATGTTCGCCAAGCTGCGCGGCAAGTTCGATCCCAAGCTGCTGCAGGTGTTCATCCGCTGCCTCGGCGTTTATCCGCCGGGTACCGTGGTGCAGCTGTCGAACGGGGTGATCGGCATGGTCGCCACCATCAATACCGCCAAGCCCACCAAGCCGGTGCTGGTGGTGTACGAAGCCGGCGTGCCGAAGGAGGAGGCGATCCTGGTCGACACCGAGCGCGAGACCGACCTGAATATCGTCAAGGCCATCAAGCCGGCCCAGGTGCCGAAAGAGATTTACCACTATCTGAGTCCGCGCAAGCGGGTCAGCTATTACTTCGACGCCGGCAAGCAGGGACAGGGGGCTGCAGCGTAATGGAAAGCCTGCAGCAGCTGATGCTGGACCACAGTCCGCACTTGATGCTGCTGGTGGACCCGGCCGATCTGCGCATCGTGCTGGCGAACCAGGTGGCGGGGCAACTGCTGGGCTACCCGCCGGCGCAGCTGCAGGGCATGTCCATCACCGATATCGAAAGCTCCCTGCAGGACGTGTTCTATTGGGAGGATGTGCGCAACGGCCAGTACCAGGAAATCGCGGCGCAGGAGGGCGAATACCATTGCGCCGACGCCAGCCTGATGACGGTGATGAAAACGGTGCGCGTGATCCGCCAGCGCGAGCGCACCTTGCTGCTGGTGCTGGCGCGCGATACGCGCCACGAGCGCCAGGTGGAGGATGTGCTGGAGCAGACCTTGTCGCAGCTGCGCGCCACGCTGGAATCGACCGGCAACGGCATCCTGGTGCTGGACTGGCACGGCCGCATCAGCAGCATGAACCGCCTGTTCAGCCGCATGTGGGATCTGCCTGAATCCTTGCTGGAGGCGGGTGACGATGCCGCCATTCTCGGCTATCTGGCGGGCCTGGTGGTGGAGGGTGAGTTATGCCGCACCCGCCTGCAGCAGGTGGTCGACGCCAACGAGACGGTGGACTTGCTCAGCCTGCGCAGCGGGCGCGTGTTCGAATGCCGTTCGCGGCCCCAGTATCTGGGCGAGCGCATTATCGGCCGCGTGTTCGGCTTTACCGACATCACGGAGCGCCAGCGCGCCGAACAAGCCTTGCGCGAATCGCGCGACCAGCTGGAGTACCGGGTGCGCGAACGCACCAAGGATTTGCAGATGGCGAACGCCACGCTGGAGCGGGAAAAAGCGCGCCAGGCCGACTTGATCCGCAAGCTGGGCGAGGCCCAGAGCCAGCTGCTGCAATCGGAAAAGATGGCTTCCATCGGCGTGCTGGCGGCTGGCGTGGCGCACGAGATCAATAATCCGGTGGGCTTCGTCAATTCCAATCTGGGCAGCCTGCAGCGCTACGCCGAATCCCTGCTGCGCCTGCTCGATGCCTACGAGGCGCTGGAACCCAAGCTGGCCATGGGCGACCGCGCCGCGCTGGCCGCGCTGAAAGCCGAAGTCGACGCCGACTATCTGCGCGAAGACCTGGCCAGCCTGCTGAGCGAATCGCTGGAAGGCCTGGAGCGCGTCAAGCGCATCGTGCAGGACATGAAGGACTTTTCCCACGTCGACGGCGGCGAACTGGCCGTCGCCAGCCTGGAAGCGGGGCTGGACAGCACGCTCAACCTGGTCTGGAACGAATTGAAATACAAGGCCGACGTGGTCAAGGAATATGGCGGCGTGGCGCCGCTGGCCTGCTTCCCCTCGCAGCTGAACCAGGTGTTCATGAACCTGCTGGTGAACGCGGCCCACGCCATCGAAGAGCGCGGCCGCATCACCGTGCGCACCGGCGAGGACGAGCAGGCGGTGTGGGTCGAAGTCGAAGACACCGGCAAAGGCATTCCGCCCGAGCTGCTCGACCGCATCTACGAACCCTTCTTCACCACCAAGCCGGTGGGGGAGGGCACGGGCCTGGGCCTGTCCCTGTCCTACGGCATCGTGCAAAAGCACGGCGGCCGCATGGACGTGCAAAGCGCCGTCGGCAAAGGCACCCGCTTCCGCGTGATCCTGCCGAAGCAGCCGGCGGAACAGCTCAGCCCCAGTTTCTGACCGCGGCACGATTGACGCTTGGCAAGCCGGGCCGTAAGGGTACAATGCCTGCATGAAGATCCGTGTTGCCACCTACAACATCCATAAGGGAGTGTCGTACCGCAGCCAGCCGCGGGTACACGCGCTCAAGAATGCGATCGCCCAGTTCGATGCGAACCTGATCTTCCTGCAGGAGGTGCAGGGCCAGCACGACCGCATCGCCGCCCGCTATGGCGAGGAGCATCATGGCCACCGCCATTGGCCCAAGGGCGGCCAGCATGAATTTTTTGCGGGTGAATCGCACCAGTCCGTGTATGGCTTGAATGCGCAATACGACCATGGCCACCACGGCAACGCCCTGCTCAGCAGCTATCCCATCGCGCGCTGGACCAATACCGACGTCTCCGACCACGCTTACGAGCAGCGCGGCATCCTGCACAGCGTGGTGGAAACGCCGCGCGGCCCGATCCACTGCTATGTAATCCACCTCGGCCTGTTCGAGCGCAGCCGGGTGCGCCAATTGGAGGCGCTGATCGAGGCGGTGAATACCTCGGCCGGGCATGGCGAACCGGTCATCATCGCCGGCGACTTCAACGACTGGCGCAATACCCTGAGCGCCAAGCTGCGCAAGGCGCTCGGCGTGTCCGAGGTGTTCGACCAGATCGGCGCCGGCTCCAGCCTGGGCGACCTGGTGCGCACGCTGGCGCGGCGCCAGGCGGCCCAGCATCCGGCCAAAACCTTCCCCGCCGCCCTGCCATTCTTCCGCCTCGACCGTATTTATGTGCGCGGCTTCAAGGTAGAATCGGCGCAAGTCATGCACGGGGCGATGTGGGCCAAGCTGTCCGACCATGCCCCCATCGTGGCGACCCTGGATTTCGCCTAGCGGGGACTATGCGCTCAGTCAATTTCATTGCCGATAACGAAGTCAAGCTGCTGTACTGCGGTACCGAATATTTTCCGGCCCTGATGGCGGCAATCGACGCGGCGCAGTACGAAGTCTATTTCGAAACCTATATCTTCGCCGACGACGATACCGGCCACGCCATGCAGGCCTGCCTGATGCGCGCCGCGCAGCGCGGCGTGGCGGTGCGCATGATCACCGACTGGTTCGGCACCGGCCATGGCCGCGCCACCCGCATGGACGCGGAACTGCTGGCAGCGGGCGTGCAGCACCGCATCTTCAATCCCTGGTTCAAGCGCGGCGTGACGCGCACCCACCGCAAGATCTGCGTGGTGGACCGCGAGGTGGCGCTGGTGGGCGGCATCAATATCAACGACGATATGTACTGCGATTACGACCGCAGCATCCCGCTGGCCGCGCCGCGCTGGGATTTCGCGGTCGAGGTGCGCGGGCCGCTGGTGATGACCATCCACCACGAAGCCCAGGCGCAATGGCTGCGCGTGGGTAAATTGCCGTTTATACGGCGTCTGGGCCTGTTCAACGAGATGCGCAAGGTGAGCAAGGTGGCGCGCGAAAGCTCGGTGCAGGCCGGCTTTGTGGTGCGCGACAATCTGCGCAACCGGCGCACCATCCAGCGCGCCTATTTGCAAGCCCTGGGCCGCGCCAAAAAGAGCGTGCTGCTGGCCAACCCGTATTTCGCGCCCGGCCGCAAATTCCGCCGCGCCCTGGCAGCCACCGCCCAGCGCGGCGTCGAGGTGGTGCTGCTGATCGGCGTGGGCGAGATCTGGCTGCAGGACGCGGTGGCGCATTCCTTCTATCCCAAGCTGCTGGCGGCCGGGGTCAGGGTGGTCGAGTACCACAAGACCCAGTTGCACGCCAAGGTGGCGGTGATCGACGACGATTGGTCGACGGTCGGCTCCAGCAATGTGGACGGGCTGAGCCTCTTCCTCAACCAGGAAGCGAATGTGGTGATCAAGGATGCCGCGTTCAACCGGGGCCTGCGCCGCCATATCGAAGAGGCGATGGCCGACGGCGTCGAAGTGCAGCTGGAAGACTTCCGCAGCATCGGCCGCTGGCGCCGTTTCGGCTATGGTTTTGCCTATGTTTGTTATAAGATGTTGATGAGAATCTTCGCGGTAGGAAAATACGCTTGAACGAGAATATCCGGATCGATAAATGGCTGTGGGCGGCGCGCTTCTTCAAAACGCGCAGCCTGGCCTGCGAAGCCATCGACAAGGGCAAGGTCAAGCTGGATGGCGAGCGCGTGAAGCCGGCGCGCAACGTCAAGCCGGGCGACAAGCTGCACATCGATAACGGTTCGTACGAGTGGGAAGTGCTGGTGCTGGGCCTGTCCGGCAAGCGCGAAGCGGCGCCCATCGCCCGTACCTTGTACGAGGAAAGCGCCGCTTCCATCGCGCGCCGCCTCGCCGAGCAGGAAAGGCGTAAACTCTTCCGCGAACCGGGCGCCGATTTCAAGGGCCGCCCCACCAAACGCGACCGCCGCCAGTGGGACCGCGCCACCGGCGACGAGTGATATCACCAGGCGTATTGCTGCAACGCATCAATAGAACGCCGACTCTAACAATCCCGTTTGACATTTATCCCCCACTGGATAATAGTACGAGCGTTCGCAATTCTTTTCACACGAAGCAAATCCGCAGAGCGAGAATAGGTTTTTCTCCTGATACGGATTTAAAAGTGAGTGCCATTCTTATTAATACTTCGACAAAATTTATGCGCAAGGGCGAAATGACTCGCGCTGCCATTTTGGATGTGGCGCTGGATCTGGCCAGCCGTGACGGGCTGGAAGGCCTGACCATCGGTTTGCTTGCCGACCGCATGAATATGAGCAAATCGGGAGTATTCGCGCATTTCGGTTCGCGTGAAGACTTGCAGCTGGAAGTTGTGAAGCTGTACCACCGCCGTTTCGAGCAGGAAGTGTTCTATCCCAGCGTCAAGGAGCCGCGCGGCCTGCCGCGTTTGCGCGCCATGTTCGCGCGCTGGGTCAAGCGCGTCAGCGTCGAGATCGCGTCGGGCTGCATCTATATCAGTGGCGCCGTCGAATATGACGACCGTCCGGGACCGATCCGCGAGGAGCTGGTGTCGATGGTGGCGGCCTGGCAGGGCGCCTTGCTGCGCTGCGCCCACCAGGCGACCGAATGCGGCCACCTGAAAGCCGATACGGATGCCCAGCAGCTGGTCTACGAGATGTATGGCCTGATCCTGGCCCTGCACCACGATGCGCGCTTCCTGCGCATCCCGGGCAGCCTGGAACGCGCCAGCGTCGGTTTCGAACGCTTGATCGAGAACTACAAAGCTTAAGGCTGCGCCTCGCGCAGCCGGTCACCAATCTTAATTATTTAGCCGTCAGGAGATAAATCATGGGTCAATACGTCGCGCCAATCCGGGATATGCAATTCGTTCTGCATGAGTTCCTGAAAGTGGAAGAACAGCTCAAGGAACTGCCGGCCCACGCGGAAACCGACGCCGACATCATCAACCAGGTGCTGGAAGAGGGCGCGAAGTTCACGTCCGAAGTGCTGTTCCCGCTGAACCACTCGGGCGACCGCGAAGGCTGCCACCATGATCCGGTCGCGAAAACCGTGACCACTCCAAAAGGCTTTAAAGAAGCTTACAAACAATACGTGGAAGGCGGCTGGGCCGCGCTGGCTTGCGATCCGGAATACGGCGGCCAGGGTCTGCCTATCGTTCTGAACAACTCCTTCTACGAGATGCTGAACTCCTCCAACCAGGCCTGGTCCATGTACCCTGGCCTGTCGCACGGCGCTTACGAGTGCCTGCTGGAGCATGGCACCGACGAACAGAAGAAAATCTATCTGCCGAAACTGGTGTCCGGCGAATGGACCGGCACCATGTGCCTGACCGAACCGCACTGCGGCACCGACCTGGGCCTGCTGCGCTCGAAAGCCATCCCTGAAGCCGACGGCTCCTGGACCATCACCGGCAACAAGATCTTCATCTCGGCCGGCGAGCACGATATGTCCGAGAACATCCTGCACCTGGTGCTGGCCCGCGTGCCGGACGCGCCGGAAGGCTCGAAAGGCATCTCCCTGTTCCTGGTGCCGAAATACCTGCCGACCGCCGACGGCGGCATCGGCGAACGCAACCCGATCACCTGCGGCGCCATCGAAGAGAAGATGGGCATCCACGGCAACTCGACCTGCCAGATGAACCTGGACGGCGCCAAGGGCTGGATCATCGGCCAGCCGAACAAAGGCCTGAACGCCATGTTCGTGTTCATGAACGCCGCCCGTCTGGGCGTGGGCATGCAGTCCCTGGGCCTGACCGAAATCGCTTACCAGAACGCCCTGGTGTACGCCAAGGACCGCCTGCAGATGCGCAGCCTGTCCGGCGTGAAAGCACCGGAAAAAGCGGCCGACCCGATCATCGTGCACCCTGACGTGCGCCGCATGCTGCTGACCGCCAAAGCCTACGCCGAAGGCGCGCGCGCCTTCTCGTCCTACGTGGCGCTGCAGATCGACCGCGAACTGCACCACCCTGACGAAGAAGTGCGCAAGGAAGCCGCCGACGAAGTGGCGCTGCTGACCCCGATCATCAAAGCCTTCATCACCGACAACGCCTGGGTGGCGACCTCGGAAGCGATGCAGGTATACGGCGGCCACGGCTACATCTCCGAGTGGGGCATGGAGCAGTATGTGCGCGACGCCCGCATCAACCTGATTTACGAAGGCACCAACACCATCCAGTCGCTGGACCTGCTGGGCCGCAAGATCCTGATGGACAACGGCGCCAAGCTGCGCAAGTTCGGCGAGAAGATCCGCGCCTTCGTGGAAGACAACGGCACCGACGAAGCGCTGTCCGAGTTCATCACCCCGCTGGGCGATCTGGGCGAAAAAGTCACCAAGCTGACCATGGAAATCGGCATGAAAGCCTTCCAGAGCCAGGACGAAGTGGGCGCCGCCGCCGTGCCTTACCTGCGCGTTGTAGGCCACCTGGTGTACAGCTACTTCTTCGCGCAAATGGCCAAGATCGCACTGGAAAAAGAAGGCTCGGGCGACAACTTCTACAAAGCCAAGCTGGCGACCGCGCGCTTCTACTTCGCTCGTCTGCAACCTGAAACCGCAACCTTGATTCGCCAGGCACGTTCGGGCGCCGCCAGCCTGATGGCACTCGACGCTGATCTGTTCTAAGAACCTAGAGGATAAACATGACTAACTTCACCGTGAAAAAAGTAGCCGTGCTGGGCGCCGGCGTGATGGGCGCGCAGATCGCCGCCCACTGCGTCAACGCCAAAGTGCCGGTCGTGCTGTTTGATCTGCCGGGAAAAGAAGGTACGCCGAAGAACGGCATCGTGCTGCGCGCCATCGAGAACCTGAAAAAGCTGTCGCCTGCGCCTTTCGGCGACAAGGCCGACGCTGAACTGATCCAGGTCGCCAACTACGAAGACAATCTGGACCTGCTGGCCGGCTGCGATCTGATCATCGAAGCGATCGCCGAGCGCATGGACTGGAAGCATGACCTGTACAAGAAGGTCGCTCCGCACATCGCGCCAAACGCCATCTTCGCCTCCAACACCTCGGGCCTGTCGATCAACAAGCTGGCTGACGGCTTCGACGCGGAACTGAAGGCGCGCTTCTGCGGCGTGCACTTCTTCAACCCGCCGCGCTATATGCACCTGGTGGAACTGATCCCGACCGCCGCCACCAAGCCGGAAATCCTGGACCAGCTGGAAACCTTCCTGACCTCGGTGCTGGGCAAGGGCGTGGTGCGCGCGAAAGACACTCCGAACTTCATCGCCAACCGCGTGGGCATCTTCGGCATGCTGGCCACCATCCATGAAGCCGAAAAATTCGGCCTGTCCGTGGACGTGGTGGACGATCTGACCGGCGCCAAGCTGGGCCGCGCCAAGTCCGGCACCTTCCGTACCGCCGACGTGGTGGGCCTGGATACCATGGGCCACGTGATCAAGACCATGCAGGACAACCTGGCGGACGATCCTTTCTTCGGCGTCTACAAGACCCCGGCCGTGCTGGCCAAGCTGATCGAGGGCGGCGCCCTGGGCCAGAAAACCGGTGCCGGCTTCTACAAAAAAGTGGGCAAGGAAATCCAGCGCCTGGACTTCGCTTCCGGTGAATACGTGGCGGGCGGCGCGAAAGCTGCCGACATCATCGGCCGCATCCTGAAAGAGAAAGACCCAGTCAAGAAATTCAAGGCCCTGCGCGAATCGACCAACCCACAAGGCCAGTTCCTGTGGGCGATCTTCCGCGACGCCTTCCACTACATCGCCTACCACCTGGAATCGATCGCCGACAACGCGCGCGACATCGACTTCGCCATGCGCTGGGGCTTCGGCTGGAGCGTCGGTCCGTTCGAGACCTGGCAAGCGGCCGGCTGGAACCAGATCGCCGAGTGGGTGAAACAAGATATCGAAGAAGGCAAGGCGCTGTGCAACGCACCGCTGCCAGCCTGGGTGTTCGAAGGCCAGGTGGCAGAGAAGGGCGTGCATACCCCTGAAGGCTCCTACTCCGCCATCTCCAAATCCTTCGTGCCGCGTTCCGACCTGGCCGTGTACCAGCGCCAGGAATTCCGCGCGCCGGTGTTCGGCAGCGGCGGCGGCGACGCCAAGACCGCCGGCACCACCGTCTTCGAAGACGACTCCGTGCGCCTGTGGCACTCCGGCGACGAAGTGCTGGTGATCTCGCTGAAGACCAAGATGCACGTGATCGGCGACGGCGTCATCAAAGGCCTGCAGCGCGGCCTGGCCGAAGCCGAGAAGAACTTCAAGGGCCTGGTGATCTGGAATACCGACGCAGCTGAAGGCGGCGCCTTCTCGGCCGGCGCCGACCTGCAATCGGCCCTGCCAGCCTTCATGGCCGGCGGCGCGAAAGCGGTCGACCCGATCATCCGCGAACTGCAGGATACCTTCATGGCCATGAAGTATTCCAACGTGCCGGTGGTGGCTGCGGTGGCTGGCCTGGCGCTGGGCGGCGGCTGCGAAATGGCGCTGCACGCGTCCAAGCGCGTGGCTTCGATCGAATCGTATATCGGCCTGGTGGAAGTGGGCGTGGGCCTGATCCCTGCCGGCGGCGGCCTGAAAGAGGCGGCAGTCCGCGCCACCAAGGAAGCCAAGGGCAACGACATCCTGCAATTCCTGAAAACCGGCTTCACCAACGCGGCAACCGCGAACGTGGCGAAATCGGCTCTGGAAGCGCGCGCCATGGGCTATCTGAAAGAAGACGACGTGATCGTGTTCAACCCGTATGAACTGCTGCACGTGGCCAAAGTGACCGCGCGCTCCATGTTCGACGCGGGCTACCGCGCGCCGATCCAGCGTCCGGTGACGGTGACTGGCCGCTACGGCTGGGCCACCATCCGCGGCCAGCTGGTGAATATGCGCGACGGCGGCTTCATCTCCGCCCACGACTACAAGCTGGGCGACATGATCGCCGAGATCGTGAGCGGTGGCGACATCGATCAGGGCAGTGTGGTGAGCGAACAGTGGCTGCTGGATATGGAACGCAAGGCCTTCCTGGAACTGCTGAACCATCCGAAGACGCAAGAGCGCATCATGGGCATGCTGCAAACCGGTAAGCCGGTGCGCAACTAAGCCTGGCTCATGTCCTTCCTGTCGCTGGCATTTAAAGTCCTGTTGAAAGTGAAACCGAGCATGGTTTATGACCGCATCAAGCAGCATATGACGGAATCGCTGCCCTTCGTGCGCCTGCTGGGCATCCGCATCGAGAGCATCGGCGCCGGCACGGCCGAAGTCGTGCTGCCGGACGATCCCAAGCTGCATAACCATCTCGGCACGCAGCACGCAGGCGCTTTGTTCACGCTGGCCGAAACCGCGTCCGGCGCGGCCATGGCAGGCGGCTTCGCCGACCTGATCATGGAACTGCGCCCGGTCGCCAAGGAATCGCGCATCCAGTACCAGAAGGTCGCAAAAGGCGCTACCCGCGCCAGCGGCCGGGTGCCGGGCGATCTGGCGGCGCTCAAGGCCGAGCTGAAAGAACAGGGCAAGGTGGCCTTCCCGGTCAACGTCGACGTGTTCGACGCCGAAGGCACGCTGGCCGCACAAGTGCAGGTGGACTGGTATCTGTCCGCGAAACGCTAATCGATCACCAAATATTCGAAAGCACAAAATGAGCAAACAACTTCAAGAAGCATACATCGTCGCCGCGACCCGTACCCCGATCGGCAAGGCGCCGCGCGGCATGTTCAACAAGACCCGCCCGGACGATCTGCTGGTGCACGCCATCAAGGGCGCCATGGCCGCCGTGCCGAACCTGGACCCGGCCCTGATCATCGACGCCATCATCGGCTGCTCCTTCCCGGAAGCGGAACAAGGCTTCAATATCGCGCGTAACTCCGTGGTGCTGGCAGGCCTGCCGAACACCGTGGGCGGCGTCACCGTCAACCGCTACTGCGCATCGGGCATCACCGCCCTGGCCATGGCGGCCGACCGCATCCGCGTGGGCGAAGCCGACGTGATGATCGCCGGCGGCGTGGAATCGATGTCCATGGTGCCGATGATGGGCCACCACCCATCGATCAATATGGACACCTTCAAGGACGAGAACGTGGGCCTGGCCTACGGCATGGGCCTGACCGCCGAAAAAGTGGCGCAGCAATGGAAAGTGTCGCGCGAAGACCAGGACGCCTTCGGCCTGGAATCGCACCGCAAAGCCATCGCCGCCCAGCAGGCCGGCCTGTTCAAGGACGAGATCACCCCGGTCGAAATCACCACCCGCACGCCTGACCTGAAAACCGGCGAAATCAAGATCGGCAAACGCACCGTGGACGCCGACGAAGGCCCGCGCGCCGACGCCTCGATGGAATCGATGGCCAAGCTGAAGCCGGTCTTCGCCAACAAAGGTTCCGTGACCGCCGCCACCTCCTCGCAGATGTCGGATGGCGCCGGCGCCCTGATCGTGGTCAGCGAAAAAATCCTGAAAGAGCACAACCTGACCCCGCTGGCCAAGTTCTCCTCCTTCGCCGTGCGCGGCGTACCGCCGGAAATCATGGGCATCGGCCCGAAAGTGGCGATTCCAGCCGCTTGCGCCGCCGCCGGCATCACCCAGGACCAGCTGGACTGGATCGAGCTGAATGAAGCCTTCGCCGCGCAGGCGCTGGCCGTGATCCGCGACCTGAACCTGGACACCAGCAAAGTGAACCCGCTGGGCGGCGCGATCGCCCTGGGCCACCCGCTGGGCGCAACGGGCGCCATCCGCGCCGCCACCGTGGTGCATGCCCTGCGCCGCAACAGCCTGAAATACGGCATGGTGACGATGTGCGTGGGCGCCGGCATGGGCGCTGCTGGTATCATCGAGCGCGTGTAATTCGCATCCACAAGAGAGGGCGGGCCGCCAGGCCCGCCGCGACAAAGGGCGCCGCGGTTCACACCCGGCGCCCTTCCCACATGGAGACAATATGGATATTTTGAGCAGCAAGGCCGGCGGCATCCTGACCCTGGAATTCAACCGCCTGGAACGCAAGAACGCGATCACCTCCGTCATGTACCAGACCCTGGCCGACACCATCAACGCGGCCGAAAATGACGCCGAAGTGCGCGCCATCCTGATCACGGGCAAGCCCGAGATTTTCACCGCCGGCAATGACCTCGACGACTTCCTGAAAACCGCGCAGCCGAAAGATGGCGAAGCCTTCACCGACCGTCCCGTGTTCCAGTTCATGCGCGCCCTGAGCGGCAGCAGCAAGCCTATCGTGGCCGCCGTCAGCGGCGCCGCCATCGGCATCGGCACCACGCTGCTGCTGCACTGCGACCTGGTGTACGCCGCCGACAGCGCCAAATTCTCCGTGCCTTTCAGCCAGCTTGGCCTGTGTCCCGAATTCGGTTCCAGTATGCTGCTGCCGCTGGCCGCCGGCCACGCCCGCGCCGCCGAAAAGCTGATGCTGGGCGAAGCCTTCGGCGCGCAAGAGGCGTACGAGATGGGCATCCTGTCCAAAGTGCTGCCGGCCGCCGAAGTGCTGGCCTACGCCCAGGCCCAAGCCGCCAAGCTGGTGGCCCTGCCAGCGGCCTCCATCCGCACCACCAAGCGCCTGATGCGCCCCGCGCGCGGCGTCAACCTGGCCGCCCATATCGATGCCGAGAGCAAGCTGTTCGGCGAAATGCTGCTGGCCCCCGAAGCGAAGGAAGCCTTTACCGCCTTCTTCGAGAAACGCAAGCCGGATTTCAGCAAGTTCGCTTGATGCGATTGGCCGTGTTGCCACGGCCAATATTCTTGTTCACCACCGTCGATGGCTCCTGTGCTAAGGTAGGTATTGTCACCACAGTGAGAACGCGAGGCCGACATGGGCGCTCCAGCGAAATCAGGCAGGAAGACGGTACGGGACAGGCCGGCCAGCACGCAAGCTAGCGCTGCTGAGTTGAAAGCCGTTGCTGAGCAGGAGCTTGAACGCCAAAAGCGCCTTCAAGCCATCGACCTGATATTTGGCATGTGGAAGGGACGAACGGACATCGCTCAAGATGGCTTGGCGTTTCAGGAGGAGCTGCGTGCTGAATGGTAAATGAGGAAAACTCGTCAGGTGGATGGTAAGCCACGTGGCCGCAGCGCCATGAGATTGCCTAATTGAGCGCTGCTCAGGAAATATCGATGGTGAAGCCTGGATTGAATGCCAGGTTCTCAGCTTCCCCCGCCTTGCTCATGTAGCCGAAGGGATTGCAGACCACCCGGCACGCGCCGATCCAATAGTCCATGGAACTATGCGTATGCCCATGCACCCAGAGGTCGGCCTTGGCGGCCAGCTCGTCGGCGTTGGAGGCATAGGCTGACGAAACCAGGTCATGCGCATATTGCTCCGGTACGGATCGCATCGAAGGCGCCATATGCGTCACGACGATATTCGGGCCGGCATGTGGTTCCGCCAGCTTCGCGCTCAGCCATGCCTTATGGGTTTCATGGAACTGTGCGGTGTCCGAGGCGCGCAGCTTTCTGTAGCCTTTGTTGGCAAGGCGGATGCGGCGGTAGTCTGTCATGACGGATTGCGCCTGGGCCATGGCGAAGTAGCGCTGCTCTGCGCCAAACAGCTTGAAGTCGGTCCAGAAGGTAGCGCCCAGAAAGCGCACGTTGCCGATCCGGTACTCATCGCAATTGAGGAACTTTACATTCTCCGTGGCCGCGCTGGCTGCACGGATATTCTCGATTTCATTGTCCAGATTGTGGCCGTAACCTTCGTGATTGCCGTGGACGTAGATAACGGGAATGCCGCGGAAGGCATCCGCCGCCCACTGCACCGCGCGCACCCCGCTGACGTCGATATCGCCCGCCAGGATAACGGCGTCGGGCGCATTGCTTGTGGTGTCGAAGACGAGTTGATGCCGGGTCCAGAATTCGCGGTGCAGATCGGAAAGAATGAGAAGTCGCATCAGTGGCAGCGAGAGTAGTCGATGCCACTAGAATACCGCAGACGCGCTTGCGCGCGGCGCATGGCCGTCCTAGCCAGCCTTGTCTCCGCTGGCCGGCGCTGCCGGCATTGGCATTCTTAACCAACCCAACAGCCGGGGCGCATCGATGCGCGCCCGGCCATTCTCGATGACCAGCTTGTATTTCTCGCGGCTGGTGCCAAAGGGGCCGGGGTTCTGTTGAATCACTTCCACATAGTCGGCACCGATCTGGCTGACGATGGCAACGTGGCCAAAGCGGTTCAAGAGCCAGGGGCCGAAGACCAGCAGGTCTTCCTCGGCCGGCATTTCTCCTGCCCCGTTGGCAAACTGCATAAGTCCACGTTCGATATTCAGTGTGCCGTTGGATAATTTCCGATTGTAGAAATCTTTTGCATGGCCGCGGTCCTGCGGCATCCTATGCTGGAAGCGCTCGTAGTAGTAGCGTTTCACGAACTCGACGCACTGATATTTGAGGCCGAGGTTATAGCCGTCGGGCGCGACATTCCTCTCCGAGACGTGACCAATTGCGCCGTTATAGAAGACGGACACATTGCGGTGGGAGTCGAGAACTTCGCCCACCGAATGCTTGGGATTGAGGTTTACATGGTTAGCGGCGATGAACAGGCCCGCTCCCACGGCCAATATCGTCACAAGAGATACTGCGAGCTTGCGCATAAGAACCCGAATTCCAGTCAAAAGAAATGGGCGCCATTATAGTGATTTGCCCGCATGGGCATGGAACTGTTCGGAAAAAGCGAACTGCCGATTCGCTCGTGGCTGGCTTATGCAGGCCAGGCAATTCCTTTACTCTGCTGCCGGTACATCAACCGCACTTTATAAAGGATAAGTCATGGCGGAGCAAAACAAGCAGTTGAATCAGCTGACAGTGGCAGACCGTTTTCAGATTTTCGAGCAGCTCAATCTGCATCAGCGCTATATCGATAACGATGGCAGCCGGGAATCGGCGGAAAAGTATGTGAGCCTGTACTGGCCGGAGGCGACCTTCAAGGTCAACGATATCCGCACCAATCTGTTCGAAGGCACGGCGGGCCTCAAGCAGCTTTACGATTACGCCCACAGCGTTTTTCCGCTGGAGAAAATGCGTCACGCCCTCGGTACGTTCGTGATCGAAGGCAGCGGCAATTCCGCCAGCGTGGAGTGGAATTGGATCGTGACCTGGAAGGCCGAGAAACAAGGCTTCGTCTCGACCGGCACCTATACAGACACCTTCGAGAAGCGTGATGGCGTGTGGAAGTGCCTGTCGCGCATCTCGGATGTGGATCCGAACTGGCCTGCCGCTCTGTTCCAACCCTGGGTGGATCAGCAGGACAAGACTTACAAGGCTTCCTGAGTCTCCTGTTGCGCAGCGGGCTGGCGCCGGGAGCGGCGCCAGCCTGGTTCAAAAAAATATAGAAATTTTTTCGCAATCTTGTCGATTTCGGCGATGCTGGGGCGTCGTGGGAGTAATGGCGGACGAAACGCCAGAAAAACCCACCCAAATGACTCATCAGAGAGGCCGATATGAACAAGCAAATCTTCGTCAACCTGCCGGTTAAGGATCTGGACAAATCGAAAGCATTCTTCGCAGCGCTGGGCTATACCTTCAATCCCCAGTTCACCGACCAGAATGCCGCCTGCATGGTGATCGCTGAAAACAGCATCTACACCATGCTGCTGGTGGAAGACTTCTTCCGCACCTTCACCGGCAAGCCGATTGCCAGCGCCAAGGAGGCGACCGAAGCCATCGTCTGCCTGTCCTGCGAAAGCCGCGAGGAGGTGGATGAATTGGTGAAGAAAGCCCTGGCCGCCGGCGGCAAGGCGCCGCGCGCGCCGCAGGATTATGGCTTTATGTACTCGCATGGTTTCGAGGATCTAGACGGCCATCTGTGGGAGCTGGCCTATATGGTGCCGCAGCAGGCCGCCTGAGCGCATACTGGGGCCACATCACCCATCAAGGAGACAACTATGAGCACCACGATCCGTCTGCACCGTGTCCTGCGCACCAGTCCCGACCACGTCTACCGCGCCTTCCTCGACGCCGATGCCCTGTGCAAATGGCTGCCGCCGCACGGCTTCACCGCCAAGCTGCACCAGCAGGAACCCAAGGTGGGTGGCAGCTACCGCATGTCCTTCACCAATTTCACCACCGGCCACACCCATTCCTTTGGCGGCAAGTACCTGGAGCTGTCGCCGGGCGAACTGCTGCGCTACACCGGCGTGTTCGACGATCCCAATCTGCCGGGCGAAATGCAGACCACCATCAGCCTGCGCAAGGTCTTCTGCGGCGTCGAGCTGAACGTGGTGCAGGAAGGGATTCCCGATGTGATCCCGGCCGAAGCCTGCTATCTGGGCTGGCAGGAGTCGCTGACCCTGCTGGCCCAGCTGGTGGAAGCCCAAGTCACGGAGTAAACGGGGGCCGCCGGTGCCATGGCGGCGCCGGCGGCAGTTTTCCGTATGCCGGCGTGCTGCTGCTGCCGGCGCTGGGCGAGCCGGATCAGTAAGGGTAGGGCAGCTGCGCCAGCTCGTAATTGCTGGCGATGGTTTGCCACACGGCCTGCACGTCTTCCGGCCGCGTCAGGAAGAGCGAGCGGCTGCGCTTGGCCTGCGCGCCGCCGGGCGGCAGAGTGCGTGCCACGCCGATGTCCACCGTGCGCGGCACGCCGCGTTCGAACAGCAGCACTTCGCCGCTGGCCGCATCGCTGTTGACGTCCACCGCATACACGCGGCCGTCGAACAGCGGCTGCACCTTGGGGACGATGGTGTGGCCGACCACAATGTGGCGGGCGCCAAAGGCTTGCAGCACCAGGCGGATATCGTCCGCGCCGGCCTGGCCGTAGTCGGGCGCCAGCGCTTCCAGGTAGCCGCGGTACTGGGTCAGCCCCTGGCGGCCCAGCACCAGTTCCAGCTCGTCGCGCTGCGCCGTCTCGCCGCGCCAGTAAGCGCGCATGATGGTATTCAGTTCCTGCACCGACTTGCCCTGGCGCGCCACGCTGGCGCTGATGCCGCCGTGGGCGAACAGCACGGGGCCGATCTGCACCACCACCGGCAGCTTGCGCAGCCAGTCGCCCAGCACGGTGTCGCCGGCGAATACGCTGCGGTAGCCGCCCAGCTGCTGGGCCGAATAGCGCAGCGCCGGGTGCACCGATTGCATGCGCCCTTGCAGCAGATACTGTTCATGATTGCCGAGCAGGGTATGCACGGCGCCGCCGGCGGCGTGGGCCTGCTGCGTCAGGCCATACAGGCGCCACAGCACGGCGGAGACGTCGCGGCCCCGGTCCACGCTGTCGCCCAGGATCACCAGGTGATTGCGGCCATAGGCCCAGTTGCCCTGGCCGTCGATGATTTGCAGGCGCGCCAGCGCGCCTTCGAGATACGTCAGATTGCCTTCGATATCGCTGAGCACAACAAGCTGCTCCGGCATCGTCGCCACGCTGTGGCTGGGCGTGGGCATATGGCCCAGCAAATGGCGCCGGCTTTGGCCGCCGCAATCGATATCGAGGCGCTGGCCGCTGCCCTCGCGGTGTTCGACGCGCTTTTCGCAGAACCAGCTGGCGCTCCAATGATCGCCCGCCGTGCGCCGCACCACCGGGCCATCCAGATAGCCCGGCATGATGGGCGCATCGCCGCTGCCGGCATAGGTGTGCACCTTGGCGTAGGCGCCCGGGGCCAGCGGCAGGCAGAGCGCTTCATGCACACCTTCCTGGCTCAGTTGCAGGCGCGCATTCGACAGGCTGAGAACGAGGCCGCCGACGCCCAGCAGTGCAATGCCGAGCACGCTGCGCCACCACCATTTCCTGTATTGCTTCACCATGCTTTCACCCGTGTAGGCGCGCCGTTGGCGCAAACGGGCATCACTTTAACATTTTGACCATATGGCAAAATCCACCTATTGTCACGCCGTGGCGCTTCAGTGGCTGATATAACGGGCGCGAATGGCGTCCAGCACGCCGCGCTGTTCGAGGCGGCCGATGGCGGCATTGATCTGGTCCAGATCGGCTTGCGTGGTGCGGGCCGCGTTCAGCATCAGGTGCACCGGCGCCTTGAACGGTACATAGGGCAGGGACGTCAGCGGCACGCCCTGCTGGCGCGCCTCGTAGCGCAGGGCGGCGGCATCGCCCATGATCAGCTCGGCACGGCCGGCCGCGAACATGCGTATGCCTTGCTGAAAGCTGTTGAAGGTGGAGAGCCGGCCGCCCGCTTCGATGCCGTGCATGGAGCGCGCATAGTCCGGCCCATACCAGCCCACCTTGGGCGCGAGCAGGGTGAGCTGCTGGTCGCTCACATCCTCGAAACTGCCGATTTGTTGATATTGCTTGAGCTTGCCGGGTGTGGTGAACAGGCCCACGATTTCATAGCGGTAAGGCACGCTGAAGCGGGCATAGGCGCGCCGTTCCGGCGTGCTGTTGGCCGCCAGCATCAGGTCGAGATTGCCGTTCTGGAACATCAATTGCCGCCGCGCCGAGGGCAACTCCTGCTGGATCAGCAAGGTGCAGCCGGCTTCGTGCATGATGGCCGTCACCAGTTCCAGGTCGAGGCCGGTGAGCCGGGCGCGCGCATCGCGGTAGATATAGGGTGGCCACTGTTCGGGCGCCATTTTCAAGCTGCACGCCAGGACTGGACCAATACCGATCCAGCAGGCAATCGCGATGAAGAAATGACGTGCTCCCATACCGCGATTGTACTTTGCGGCAAGTTAAAATGTCGCGGAATCTGCGGCCTGTCCTAGCAGAAAAGGGAGGGGAATCTGGTGCCGGTATATTTCCCGACCGCCGGCGCCGGTAGAGGCAGCGGGGGCTGCCTGGGTTGCCCCCTGTCTTCCAGGGCATGGGCGATATTGTGCCGCCGGAATATGACAGGCGTTTGACGTCCGGTCCGCTTGCAAATGTGATGTAATACCGCGCATGAAATATTCCGACCCTTCCGCCATCGCCGCGCAGTTGCAAGCGGCCGTGGCCCAGCACCAGCGCGGCGCGCTGGAGCAAGCCGCAGCCGGCTACGCGGCCGTGCTGCAACAAGCCCCCGACAACTTCGACGCCCTGCACCTGAGCGGGGTGCTGGCGCGCCAGCGCGGCGAGCCGCAGCGCGCGCTGGAATTGATCGGCCAGGCGCTGGTGCTGGATGCGGCGCAGGCCATCGCCCACTGCAATCTGGGCGCGGCCTTGCAAGACCTGCGCCGCCACGATGAAGCGCTGGCCAGCTATGAACGCGCGCTGGCGCTGCGGCCCGAATATGCGATGGCCTTGTGCAATCGCGGCAATGCGCTGCGCCATCTGGGGCGCATCGATTCTGCCCTGGACAGCTATCGCGCCGCGCTGGACGTCGAGCCCGACTATCCCGCAGCGCTGTGCGGCCAGGGACTGGCGCTGCAGTTGCAGGAGCGGCACGCCGAGGCGCTCGACAGCTTTGGCGCCGTGCTGGCGCGCCGCGCCGCCGATGCCGATGCCCTGCATGGCGCCGCCGTTTCCTTGCACGCCCTGGGCCGCTATGCCGATGCCGTCGACGGCTACGAGCGCGCGCTGCGCCAGCGTCCCGGCTGGGCCGAAGCCTGGAGCAACCGCGGCAGCGCGCTGCAGCGCCTGCATGAACACGCGGCGGCGCTCGACAGCCAGCAGCGCGCCCTGGAACTCGATCCCGCTTCGGCGCGCGCCCAGCTCGGCTGCGCCAATGCCTTGCGCGCCCTGGGCCGGCGCGAGGAAGCGGTCGCCGCGTATCGCGCCGCCCAAGCCTTGGGGGCCGACGCCGACACGGTGGCCTTCCTGCTGGCGGCGCTGGGCGTGCAGCCGGCGCCGTCCGCTTCGCCGCCCGCCTATGTGCGCGCGCTGTTCGACCAGTATGCGCCCGACTTCGAGCAGCACCTGGTCGGTGCGCTGCAATACCGCACGCCGCAATTGCTGACGGCGCTGCTGGACCAGCATTGGCCGGCCGCACCGTCCGGCGCGCTGGACGTCCTGGACCTGGGCTGCGGCAGCGGCCTGTGCGCGCCGCTGCTGCAACCGTGGGCGCGGCGGCTGACCGGGCTGGACCTGTCGCCGCAGATGCTGGAGCGGGCCGCCAGCCTGCGCCTGTATGACGAGCTGGTCTGCGCCGAGATGGGCGCCTGGCTACAACAGCAGCATGCCGCCTTCGACTTGATCGTGGCCGCCGACGTTTTTGTGTATGCCGGTGCGCTGGAGGCGCTGCTGGCGGCGGCGCGCCAGGCGTTGCGGCCGGGCGGCTGGCTGGCTTTCTCGGTCGAGCAGAGCGAGGCGGAGCAGGGCGGCGAGCACCTGCTGCGCGCCAGCGGCCGCTACGCCCATTCGGCCGCCTATCTGCGCCGCCTGGCTGCGGAGCAGGGCTGGCGCGCGCCGCTGCTGCAGGCCGCCACCTTGCGCCTGGACCAGGGCCAGCCAGTGGCCGGCTGGCTCGCCATATTCTCCGCTTAATATAAAACGATTAATAAATCAAGCGCTATCGGCTGAAATAAGTATAAATACGAATAGAGGCTTTATTTTATTTTTTTATAAACTCGCATAAAATACGCCCACATTATCAAGGCGGAGTGCGGGATGGAGCTGGTTTATCGGAATGAAAAGAAGCTGTTCCTCCTGATGCTGGGCATTTCAATTTTGTTCTGGACAATTCTAGTCCTTGTTTTAAAAACCGCCATCCTCGCCTATTTCGCCGTTTTTCTGCTTGTTTATTGCTTTATGCAATCCGCCGTGGTGTCGCATTTAAAAGGTACGGCGGTGCGCATCAGTTACAGCCAATTCCCCGACCTCAAGGCTCGCGTGGACGTCTGCTGCGAGCGGCTGGGCGTGCAGCAGGTGCCGGAAGCGTATTTGCTGCAAATGGGCGGCATATTCAACGGCTTTGCCACCCGCTTTCTCGGCAATAACATCATCGTGCTGTATTCGGAAGTGGTCGATGCGCTCGAAGATAAACCGGACGCCATCAATTTTTATATCGGCCACGAAATCGGCCATATAAAACGCCAGCATATGCGCTGGGCCGCCTTGCTGCTGCCGGCTTCGGTATTGCCGCTGCTGGGCGCGGCCTATGCGCGCGCCCGCGAATACAGCTGCGACCGCCATGGATTTCACGCCTGCGACGATTTGAAAAGCGCCCAGATCGGCCTGGCCGCGCTGGCGGCCGGCGCGCGCCGCTGGCGCAATCTGAGCATCGGCACCTACAGCGCCCAGGCCCAGCAAAGCGCCGGCTTCTGGATGTCCTTCCACGAACTGATCAGCGACTACCCCTGGCTGGTCAAGCGCATGGCCGTGATGCGCGCCCTGGCCGGCGACGGCACGGCCGCGCTGCCGGGCCGCCATGCGCTGGCCTATCTGCCGGCGCTGCTGCTGCCGCGCCTGGCGCTGGCCGGCGGCGCCAGCGGCGTGCTGGCCGTGCTGGCGGTGGTGGCCGTGCTCGGCGCCATCGGCATTCCCGTCTACAAAGACCTCAACGACCGCCAACGCATGGCGCACGCCGTCAACGTCGGCAAGGAAGCCACCGCCGCCGTCGAACGCTACTTCTACGTCAACGGCCGCAATCCCGACAGCCTGGCCGAAGCCGGCTACGCGCTCGACGACCCCAACCACTCCGTGGTGGACGTGAAGGTCGACGGCGCCAGCGGCACCGTGCAAGTCTTCCCCGCCGACTTCAGCTATCGCGGCAAGGCTATTGCCTTCATGCCCGCGCTCGATGAAAATAAGAAACTGGTGTGGCGTTGCGGCAGCGACGGCATTCCCGCCAAACTGCTGCCGGCCGACTGCCGCGGCCGCGAGAATAACTAAGCGGCGCCCGCGCGGCGCCGCCAGAAACGGAAAGCCGCTTGAGTTCAAATCTGGAAATCGCCGCCAATGCGGTGATGGCAATCTCCATCGTCCTGGCTGGACGCAATAATGTGCATTCCTGGTGGCTCGGCATCGCCGGCTGCAGCATGTTTGCCCTGCTGTTCTACGAGGTGCGGCTGTACGCCGACGTTGCGCTGCAACTGTTCTTCATCGTCACCTGCGCCATCGGCTGGCTGCAATGGCTACGCGGCAATCACGGCGGCGCCTTGCCCATCACCACTGTGCAACCGCTGCGCCTGCTCTGGATGGCGCTGGCCGGCATCGCCGCCGCCGGCCTGTATGGCTTGATGCTGCACCACTACACCGACGCCTACGCGCCCTTCATCGACTCCGCCGTGCTGGTGTTTTCCATCATTGCCCAATTCCTGCTGATGGGGCGGCGCCTCGAAACCTGGCCGGTGTGGGTGATTGTCAACACCATTTCCGTCCCCCTGTACTGGAGCCGCGGCCTAAAGCTGACAGCCCTGCTGTACGCCGCCTACTGGCTCAACGCCCTGATCTCCTGGCGCCACTGGCAGCGCCAGCGCCCGCCCCCTTTGCGCTAAATCAAACAATGTCCACCCTGGTGTCAGGCACCAGGGTCGGACATTCTTTGATTTAGATCAGCAAATATCCTATCCCAGTGCCTGACACCAGGGTCGGACATTGTTTGCGGTAGATCAAAGGTTTATTGCAGGCGGAAGATGGCGTTGACCGCCTGCGCGAAGGGGATGGAGCTGGGGACGGCGTAATTGCTGGCGGCCGGCGGGCGGGACGCGGGCTTGGCGCCACCATCGCTGCCGCCGCTGAGGAAGGGGGCGGCGATGCGGTCGAGCGGACCGCGCGCGATCGCCACTGCCGGGCCGAGCTTGCGGCCGAAGGCTTCGGCCAGCTGCTTGCCGTTGCCGCGCGCATCGCGCGCCGCTTCCGCCATCAACTGGGCGTTGACCTGGTCGCGGTCGCTGCGGTCGAAGGACACGCCGAAGCTGTCCACCTCCTGCGCGACAAGCGCTTGCGCCAGCTCGGGCCACTGGCGCAGATCGCGCACCGTGATGCGGTAGTGGCGCGCCAGCACATAGGCCTGGGTGCTGCCGTCGGCGGCGGGCTGGCTCAGGGCCACGGTTTTCTTTTCCAGCTCGAAGCACTCGATGTCGGCGGGCGCCACGCCGTGCCGGGCCAGCAGCTCGAGCAAGGTGCTGCCCTTGGCGTCGAGCGCGGCGGCCGCCGTTGCCGAATCGCCGTGCTGGGCGCCGGTCTCGAACTGCATTTCACCGAGGTCGGGCGCCAGCCACTGCTGGGCCTTGCCGCCGGTGGAGACGAAGGGATGGGCGGGCAGGGGCGATGCGTCCACCGCCAGACTGCCCAGCAGACCCATGAGCGCCAGCGCGCAGCGCAAACGTTTCGGCATCGGCATCGGCTTACTCCAGCGTCCAGACGTATTGCATTTGCTTGCGCGAGGCGACGGCCTTGCCTTGATGCCGCGCGGGCTTGAACGCGCACAGCGCAATGCCGTCGCGCGCCGCCTGGTCCAGATCGGCGTGGCCGCTGGACTTGCGCACCTCGCTGCTCTTGACCTTGCCGTCGGCGCCGATCACGAAGCCGAGCGTCACGGTGCCGGTGCGCTGTTCGGCCAGCGCCGCCTGGGGCCAGACGGGCTTTTTGCAGCTCGTGAAATCGGCCACGGCCGAGGTATCGGGCTTGCTGACCAGTTGATCGGTGGTGGCGTTGGCGAAGCCGCCCAGACAGGCCGCCGCGAGGCCCAGTGCCGGCAGAACGGCTTTCCAGTTGACGCGGTACGGCTCGGGTTGGACCAGGTGTTTGATGCGTGCCATTAAATCTCCTCCATTGGCTGCGAGAGCCAGTCGTTGAGTGGAGAACTGGAGTTTTTCCAGTTCGGAAAGGGCCAGGGCCAGACGCCGCGGTTCGCCCAGCTGGCTTGCTGCTAAATCATCGGCAATCAATTCGCGTTCGGCGCGGATGCGCTGCGACAACCACCACACCACGGGGTGGTAGAACAGCAGGGTTTCGACCGCGTTCTGCAAGAGATTGATCAGGTAATCGTGGCGACGGATATGCGCCAGCTCGTGCGCCAGCAGCGCTTCCAGCAGCTCCGGCGGCAGGCCCGACAGCAAGGATGCGGGCAGCAGCACCACTGGCCGCCACCAGCCCGCTGTGACCGGACTGGGCAAGCCGTCCACCACGCGCAGGCGCACCGGACGGCGCAGTCCGCAGTCCTGGGCCAGTTGCGTCAGCCGCGCCTGCCAGACGGGATGCCGTCCACCGCGGCGGATGGCGCGGCCCAGCCACCACAGGCCGAGGCCGCTGCGCAGGCCGAGGGCCGCGATGCATAGCGCCCACAGCGCCACCAGCAGCGGCAGAGAGCGCTGTACCAGCGCCTGCCAGTGCTCGGCCGGCGCATAGGCGGCGAACAGGCTGGCCGCGTCGCTGGCGCTGCCGGCCGCCACCATGCCTTGCAGGCGGCCATGCAGGCTGAGCAGCGGCCACAACAGGCAGAGCGCCAGGAACAGGCCGGCCGCCGCATAGCGCTGCTGCGGCCGCGCATGGCGCAGCAAGCCCAGGGTCAGGAAGGCCGCCGCGCCCAGCAGCGCGCCCTGCCACAGAAAGTCGAGCAGAGTCCAGCCCAGCGCTTCGATCAGCCCGCTCATTTTTTCTCCTCTTTGAGCAGGGCTTCGATCTCGGCACGCTCCTGCTTGCTGATGCCATTGCGCAGCGCGGCCAGCACCAGGGCCTTGGCCGAGCCGGAAAAGGCGCGCTGCAGCAAGTCCTGCAGCAGATTGCCCTGCATCGCATCCTTGGCCTGGGCCGGCGCATACACGTGGGAACGCTGGCTTTCGTCGCGGATCAGCAAGCCCTTGCCGTGCATGATTTGCAGCAGGCGCAGCACGGCGCCATAGCCCAGCTCGGGCTTGTCGGCCAGCATGGCTTCGTGGACTTGCTTGGCGGTGGCGCTGCCGAGCGGCCACAGGTACTGCAGCAGTTCGAGTTCGGCCGGCGTCGGCTTGGGGAGCGGCGTGTTCATGGCATGGTTTCCTTGCTAAGTTTTTTCTAGAATAGTCTGTCTAGACAGACTTGTATACTTTTATTTCCGGCACCATGTGGTTTTAAGTATACAAAGCTGTCTACAGAGTTTTATATTCAGATTCGCATAAGTAAGGAAGATTTAATTCGTTCTAGGAATCAAAACCACTGGGTATAGTGCTAACTCCGAAAAGCATCACCCTTGGTCTCGTCATGTTCCGTACCACGCTTACCGCCGCCGCTTCCGACCGCCACGTCCTGTACATGCAGTGCATGGCCCAGTGCATGTGACGCTCCCGTCGCCCTAAAAAGAATCCCGGTTTCACCCGCGCAGCACAATCCCGGCCCACAAGGCCGGCAGGACTCTGCACGCCCGCTTTTTGTCAATAAGAGGAAATAATGTTCAAGCCGCTCAGCATCACCCTGGCCATCGCCGCCGCCTTCCCGCACTTCGCCGCCGCCCAAGAGGTGGAACGCGTTATCGTGACGGGGTCGAATATCCGCACCACGCAGAAGGAGGGCGCCAGCGCCGTCCAGGTCATCTCGGCCAAGGAACTGGCCGCCACTGGCAAGACCAATGTGGCCGACGTCCTGCGCAGCATTTCCGCCAACAGCGGCAACAGCTATAACGAGCAATACACGGGCAGCTTCTCGGCCGGCACCGCAGGCTTGGCGCTGCGCGGCCTGGGCCAGCAGAACACCCTGATCCTGGTCAACGGCAAGCGCGTGTCCAGCTATGCCACGGCGCAGGAATTGAAGGAGACCTTCGTCGACCTGAACAGCCTGCCGATGGCCGCCGTGCAGCGCATCGAAGTGCTCAAGGATGGCGCGTCCTCGGTCTACGGTTCGGACGCGGTGGCCGGCGTCGTCAACATCATCCTGTACAAGGAATTCAAAGGCACCGAAACCAGCGTGCACGTGGGCAGCTCGACCGAAGGCACGGGCCAGACCGAAAAGAGCGCGACCTTGCAGACCGGCTTCGGCAACCTCGATGAAAAAGGCTGGAGCGTGGTGTTCTCGCTCGACGCGCTCAAGCGCGACAAGCTGCAGCAAAGCGATGTGGACTGGATGGCCGACGCCGATTTCCGCAACCATGCCAACGGCAGCCGCGCCTGGGTGCCGACCAATTATCTGAACGGCGATGCGACCCAGCTGCTGGGCGGCGCGCAAGGCCCGCTGCAACTGGTGCCGTATAGCGAGATCACGCCGGGCAAGAAGGGCCAGGTGCTGGCTTACAATCCGGCGCCCTACAAGACCCTGATTCCCGGCATCAAGCGCGTGCACAGCTCGCTGCGCGGCACGCTGCGCCTGAATGAGCAGACCGAAGCCTATGCCGACCTGCTGTACGGCCACTCGCAGGCCGACCAGACTTTCGCCGCCCCGCTGTCCGTGGGCAGTGGCTTGCGCGCCTGGAACAATGGCAAGCAGGCGCTCGACACCATTCCCGTGCTGCTGCCGGCCGGCCATCCCAACAATCCGACCGCCAAGCCGCTGCCATTCAACGCGCATCTGTTCGACCTCGGCCCGCGCATGAAGCAGGACAAGGTGGACTTCTTCCGCGCCCTGGCCGGCGTCAAGGGCAGTTATCTGGGCTGGGACTACGATGTCTCGCTGGCCCACTCGGGCAGCAAGCTCAAGGAAACGGTGCAGAACTTCGTCAACCGCTATGAGTTTGAAAAAGTGCTGGCCGACGGCAGTTACAACTTCGCCGACCAGTCGAAAAATAGCGAAGCGGTGCGCAACCGCCTGCGCCTGTCGACTTTGCGTCCAGCCGAATCGAAACTGAGCGTGGTCGACTTCAATGCGTCGAAAGAGCTGGCCGAGCTGCCGGCCGGTCCGCTCGGCTTCGCCTTCGGCGCCCAGTGGCGCCGCGAAGAGATGGACTCGAATACCTCGACCGCCGTGCTATCGGGCACTGAGTTGCGGCCCGCCATCAATATCATCAAGGGCACGCGCGATGTCAGCGCCCTGTTCGCCGAGCTGAACGTGCCGGTTATCAAAGACCTCACCGTCAACCTGGCCGGTCGTGCCGACCACTACAACGACTTCGGCAATGCATTCTCGCCCAAAGGCAGCGTGCGCTACCAGGCCGCACCGTGGCTGCTGCTGCGCGGCACCGTCTCGCGCGGCTTCCGCGCGCCGTCGCTGCCGGAGATCACCAACTCGACCTCGGTCAGCTATGGCAGCGTGCTCGACCCGCGCGATCCGGTGGCGCCGAACCAGTCGCGCGGCGTGACCAATATCACCGCGGCCAACGCCAAGCTCAATCCCGAACGTTCGACCAATCTGAACCTGGGCATCGTGCTGGCGCCGAGCAGCAGCACCAGCGTTGCGCTCGACTACTACCGCATCAAAACCAAGGGCGTGATCGACACCGAAACGGCTGAGAACATCATTGCCACCGAAGCCCAGTTCCCCGGCAAGATCGTGCGCGATGCCCAGGGCCGCATCCTGACCCTGTACCGCCAGTACGCCAACCAGGGCGACCGCCTGGTGTCCGGCTTCGACATCGATCTGCGCCAAAGCTTCGCCGCCCAGCCGTGGGGCAAGCTCAGCCTGCATGCCCAGCTCAGCCGCGTGCTCAAGTTCGAACAGCCGCTGGCCCTGGGCGAGGCGCCCACCAACGGCGCCGGCACCAACCACTTCGGCTCGCTGCCGAAATGGCGCGGCGTCACCGAGCTGACCTGGGACTACGCCGCCTTCAGCAGCACCCTGAACTGGAACTATGTCGACGGCTACCAGCAGGTCAGCAACGAAGGCGAGCGCGTCAAGCCGGTCGGCACCCTGGACCTGACGGTCGCGTGGAAGCTTAATCCCGCCACGACGGTCAGCCTGATCGTGCAGAACCTGACCGACAAACGCCCGTCGTGGGACTCGTCCTCGAGCACCTTCTTCGACTTCACCCAGTCCGATCCGCGCGGCCGCTTCGCCGCCGTCAAGCTCAACTACAAGTTCTAAACGCGTTTGCGCCAAATCAAACAATGTCCCACCCTGGTGCCAGGCACCAGGGGCGGACATTCCTTGATCTTGCGCAAAGAATGTCCTACCCCAGTGCCTCGGCGGCCCCGCCTGACACCAGGGTGGACATTTTTTTGAGGGGGATCAAAGCTTAGCTGTCTTTGGCTTGCGCTTGGGCGCTGTGGCGGTAGGCGCTGGGGGTTTGGCCGGTCTTTTCGCGGAAGGCGGTGGCGAAGTTGCCGGCGTTGTTGAAGCCGACCAGCAGGGCAATATCTTGCACGTCGATGTCGGTGTCGCGCAGCAGTTCGAGGCTGCGCGTGATGCGTTCTTCGCGGATGAAGGCGAACACGGTCATGCCGGTGTGTTCGCGAAACAGCAGCGAGAGTTTTTCGCGGTAGGTGCCGACGCTGCGCGCGATTTCGGCCAGGCTGGGCAGGGCGGCCAGATTGTCCGAAATCAGGCGCTTGGCGGCGCTGACGGTGACGGCGTCGGGATCGCTGGCGGCCGCTTCCTCCTCGCCAGCCGGGGCCGCTTCGGGCGCGCGCCGCATCAGGTTCAGGTGAACGTGGATGCGCGCCGCCAGTTCGCCCGGCGTGAAGGGCTTGGAGACGTAATCGACGCCGCCGATCGACAGGCCCATGATGCGGTCTTCCACCGCGTCGGCGCCACTGAGGAAGATGATGGGGATGTCGTGCGTGACCGGATTGGCCTTCAGCAGACGGCAGGCGGTGTAGCCGTCCATATTCGGCATGCGCACGTCGAGCAGGATCAGGTCGGGCCGGTCGGCCAGCGCCAATTGGTAGCCCTGCAGACCGTTGAAGGCGACTGCCACGCGGTAAGCTTGTTCGCTCAGCAAATCGACCAGCATGCGCTGCTCGAACGCGGAGTCGTCCACGATCAGAATGCTGTGCACATGGGCATCATTGGTCAGGTACATGGTCGGGGCCGGCTGCAAGGTCTGTTGCGTATTATGCCCATAATCAAAAAAAAAGGCCGGCTTTCTCCTCCGGCAAAAGCGCTGTCACGGATAGCAAAAGTCGCGCTGTAGGAAGTGTCCGATAATTGAATCGAAGATTGAGTTAGGGCAATAAATTTTTTCAGTATCGGCTGCGCTCTTCCCGGGAGGACACATGAAGCTCGCCAGGCGTTTTCATACCGCCATTCTGCTTGCGGCCGGGGTGCCGCTGCTGGTCTCGGCTGCCGTGTATTCCAATGGCAGCAAGACGGCGACTTTCGATGTGACGATGAAGATCATCGCCGATTGCACCATTGCCGCTTCCAACCTGGACTTCGGCCAGTCGCAAGGCGTGCTGAACGCGACGGTGGCGGTGAATACCACGATCAATGTCACCTGCACCAATACCACGCCGTATAACCTGGGCTTGAGCGCCGGCACGGGCACCGGTTCGACCGGCACCACGCGCTATATGAGCGGTACCGGCGGCAACACTGGCACGGTGCGCTTCAATCTGTACCAGACGGCGGGCGCCACGCTGTGGGGCGATACCCAGGGCACGGATACGCGCAGCGGCACCGGCACCGGCGCCTTGCAGGCGATTACCGTGTATGGCGAGGTGCCGGCGCAGACCACGCCCGCGCCGGACACCTATAAGTCGACCATCACCGCCACCGTGTACTTCTAATGCGCGCCATGGCCCCCGCTCTGGCCGGCCGCCTGGGCGCGGTCCTGCTCTGGTTGGGCGGCGCGGCCGCGGCCGCCAATCTGCAGATATCCCCGGTGAACCTGGCCTTCCGTCCCGGCCAGACGGCGCTCAGCCTGCAATTGCAAAACTATGGCGAGACGCCGGTGTTCGGCCAGGTGCGGGTCTATGCCTGGGACCAGCAGGGCGGCGACGACGTCCTGCAGCCGACCGAGCTGCTGCTGGCCAGCCCGCCGCTGATGCAGATTCCGCCCAGGACCAGCCAGACCATCCGCCTGGTGCGGCGCGATGGCGGCGCCGCGGCGGGCAATGAGCAGAGCTTCCGCCTGCTTATCGACGAGATTCCACCCGAGGACGAGGCCGGCGGCGGCGTGGCGATCCGGCTGCGCTATTCAGTGCCGGTGTTCATGGCATCGGTCCAGGACAACGGTGCGCCGGACTTGGCCTGGATGTTTTACCGTAAGGACGGCGCCTGGCATCTGCGGCTGCGCAATAGCGGCAGCCTGCATGCCCAGATCGGCGCCACCGTGGTCGCCAATGCGGCCGGCAAGGAATATGAAGTGAGCAAGGGCTTGCTGGGCTATGCGCTGGCGGGCCGCACGCGCGAATGGCGTTTGCCGCTGGACGCGGCGGCGCAACTGGAGGGACCGCTGACCATCCGCACCAGCATCAATGCGCGGCCGCAGACGGCCGCCGGGACGGCGGCGCCGCCTTAGCAAGCACGAGGTTTATCCTGGACACTTAACCACGCGGCACGGGGACAAGGAGCGATGCGTATTCATGAGGGCGGAGCACTGGGCATGCCGGCTGCTGCTGGTGTACAGCTTCGGGCTGTGCGGCTGCGTGCCCGTTCCCGCTCGCGCGCAGGCGCCGCCGCCGCCGTCCGCGCCGGACGAGCTGTACCTGGAGGTCAGCGTGAACGGTGAGGACAGCGGCATGATCCTGCGTTTCCGCCAGGGGGCGTCCGGCCTGCGCAGCAGCGTGCAGAATTTGCGCGAGCTGGGGCTGGACCCGGCCCTGTTCGGCGTGGCCGGCCAGGACGAATTCGACCTCGACCGCATCCCCGGCCTGCGCTATGACTACGATACGGTGCGCCAGCGCCTGCACCTGCAGCTGGCCGATGCGCTGCGCCCGCCGTTTGCGCTCGATGCGCGCGGCCGCCGCCCCAGCGCGCCGGCCAGCGTCACGCCCGGCCTGCTGCTCAATTACGACGCCTACGCCCAGCTGGGACGCGAGCGCCGCCTGGCCATCTTCAACGAGTGGCGCTATTTTTCCGGCGCAGGCGCCGTCAGCAGCAGCGGCTTGTGGAATGCCAGCGGGGTCGAACGCAATTACATTCGCCTCGACAGCTACTGGCTGCGCGAGGACGAAACCACGATGCGCAGCCTGCAGGTCGGCGACTTCGTGAGCGGTTCGCTGAGCTGGTCGCGCGCGCTGCGCATGGGCGGCGTGCAGTGGCGCCGCAATTTCGATCTGCGGCCCGACCTGCTGACCTATCCGGTGGCTTCGCTCGGCGGTTCGGCCGTGGTGCCGGGCGTGCTGCAGCTGTATGTGAATGGCGTGCAGCAGTACAGCGCCGAGGTGCCGAGCGGCCCGTTCGTGGTGCGCCAGATCGCCGGCTTGAACGGGGCGGGCCAGGCCACGGTCGTCACGCGCGATGCGGCCGGCCGCGCCATCAGCGCCACGCTGCCGCTGTATGTCGATACGCGCATGCTGAGCGAAGGCTTGAGCGACTACGCGCTGGAACTGGGCGCGCTGCGGCGCGGCTATGGCAGCCGCTCGTTCGGCTATGCGCTGCCTGCCGCCAGCGCGTCCTGGCGCCATGGCCTGTTGCCCAGCCTGACAGTGGAAGCGCATGGCGAGGCGGGCGGCCGCCTGGTCAACGGCGGTGGCGGCCTGTTGTGGCGCCTGGGCCAGGCCGGCGTGCTGAGCGCGGCGCTGGCGGGCAGCTACCACAGCCGGGCGCTGCCGGCGGCGCCCGGCAGCTTGGGGAGCGCGCAGGACGGTGTGGCGGCGGCAAACGGCGCGCAGGCGGCCGGCGCAGGCACCGCGCCCGGCCAGACGGGCGGGGGCGCTCCGCTCGCGGCGGCCGCGCTGGCGGGAGCGCCGGGGACCGAGGACGGCGCGGCGCGGCGCGGCGGCGGCCAGCTGGCGCTCGGTTATCAGTATCTGGGACGGCGCTTCAGCTTCGATCTGCTCAGCGTGCGCGCCAGCCGCGGCTATGCCGACCTGGGCAGCGCGCAAGGCACGCCGGTGCTGCGCGGCAGCGACCGCATGGCGCTCAATCTGGCGCTCTCGTCGCACCAGAGCCTGAGCCTGGCGTATACCGGCGCGCGCCCGTCCGCACAGCCGGCGGCGCGCATTGCCGCGCTCTCGTATTCCCTCAGCATGGGCAATGGGATCTACCTGGGCGTGAGCGCCTTCCGCGACCTCAAGGACCGCGCCGTGCGCGGCCTGTTCTTCAATCTCAGCTATTCCTTCGACAACCGGATCAACGCGGCGGCCAGCAGCGGCCGCCAGAACGGCGTGCGCAGCAAGCTGTTCAGCCTGACGCGCGCGCCGGACTTTGGCGGCGGCTTCGGCTGGGCGCTGCAAAAAGGCAGCATCGACCGGAGCGCGGTGGACCAGGCCCAGGTCCAGTATCTGGGCGATGCCGGCCAGGTCAGCCTGCTGACCCAGGGCCGCGCCGGCCAGCGCGGCACCTCGCTCGGCGCCAGCGGCGCGCTGGTGGCGATGGATGGCACCGTGGTCGCGGCGCGCCAGGTGGGCAGCGGCTTCGCCCTGGTCTCGACCGGCGTGGCCGGCGTGCCGGTGGTGCACGAGAACCGCGAAATCGGCCACACCGGCCGCAGCGGCTATCTGCTGGTGCCGAATCTGCTGCCGTATGCGCAGAACCGGCTGGCCATCGATACCGGCGGACTGGCCGCCGACGTGCGCGTGCGCCGCGCGCGCGCCGAGGTGGCGCCGCGCCGGCTGGCGGGCGTGCTGGCCGCCTTCCCGGTCGAGCGTTACCGCGCCGCCACCGTCGTCGTGCAGCAGGCCGACGGCACGCCGATGCCGGTCGGCACGCCGGTGCGCCATGTGCAGAGCGGGGCGGAGACCGTGATCGGCTACGACGGCATGACTTTCATCGATGAGTTGGGCGAGGCGAACGAGCTGACGGTGGGCAAGCCCGGCGCGCAGTGCAGCGTGCGGTTCCGCTACCGGCCGCCGGCCAACAGCGCCTTGCCGGTGCTGGGGCCGTTCCCCTGCCTGCCGGCGGCGGGAGGGCGCTGATGCGGCGCGGCCATGGCTTGGCCCTGTTGCTGTTCGGCGGGCTCGGGCTGGCCGGCAGCGCGCGGGCCGACAGCTGCAGCGCCACCTTGAGCGATATCGCCTTTACCTCGGTCAGCCCGGTGCCGGGCTCCGACTATTTCGCCAACGGCAGCGGCGTGGTGACGTGCACCTGGAGCCTGCTGTCGCCGACGCCGCCTTTCCTGCTGCTGTTTCCCAACGTGGTGGTGTGCGTCAACGCGGGCCTGGGATCGAATGCCACCGGCAGCAATCCGCGCGCGCTGGGCAATGGCGCGCTGCGCCTGAACTACAACCTCTACCGCGACAACAGTTATGCCGCCGCCTCGATCTGGGGCTCGCCCGCGCTGGCGGGAACGCCGACGCCAATCACCGTCACCGGCACGGCGCCGCTGCTCACCGGCGGCACGGTCATGCGCAATTTCACCGTGTACGGCAAGATCGCCGCGGCCGCGCTGGCGGGCGTGTCCACCGTCAGCGATTCAGATACCGTCTACAGTTCCAGCTTCACCGGCGCGGCCAGCATCAGCTATGCCTTCTACAACCTGGTGCAGCCGGCCTGCACCACGGGCGGCAGCGCCACCTTCACCTTCCAGGCCCAGGCCACGGTGGTCAACAACTGCCTGATTTCGACCGGCAACCTGGCCTTCGGCAACCGCAGCCTGCTCAGCAGCGCCATCCGCACCACGGCCTCGCTGTCGGTGCAGTGTACAAATAACAACGCTTACCGCATCGCCCTGAATGGCGGCACGGTCAGCGGCAATGTGGCGGCGCGCCGCATGCGCAGGGCGGCGACGGGCGAAACCATTTCCTATGAGATTTCCGCCGTGCTCGACGGCGCCATCTGGGGCGATGGCTTGAGCGGCACCAGCATGGTGAGCGGCACCGGTACGGGATCGGCCCAGCCGATCACCCTGTATGGCCGGGTGCCGGCGCAGACCACGCCGTCGCCCGGCGATTACAGCGATACGGTGACGGCGACGATTGTGTTCTGAGGTTTAGAAGTAGACCGTCCACAGCGGCGCGGCGCTGTCGGTGGCGGGCGCTGGCAGGCGCACGGCGCCGGCATCGGCGGCCGTGGCTGCCGGGCTGCTGCTGCCGGCCTGGTCCGCGGGACGGGCGCTGTTGCTGGCGCGCTGCACTTGGTATGGGGTGGTGGCGGGGCAATCGACCACGGGGCCGCTGCTCGTGTCGGCGGCGCGGCTGATGTCGCAGGCGGCGACGATGGTAAACGACACTTGCATGGTGGCGCTGCGCTTGCCGGCGGCGTGGGCCGCGAGCGGCGCGCTCAGCAAAAGGCTGCACAAGACTGCACTGAGAGACAAGATTTTCATTCAAGCACACGTGGTCGGGGTGTGTAGCGTACTTGCGGCCGCTACGGAGCCGGGCAGCCGGCCACGGGTTTGGGTGGGCCGGAGCGATGCGCCGCCAGCTGCTGCGGGCCATCTCTACAGGAAAAATTGTATCCCACAGGAATTTACGCGAAATGTCACAAATCAAACTCCATGCGGCTTGCACGCGCGATGTGATTTTTGGAGAGATTTAGTGGGTGACTATTCGAGAGTTTCTAAGCCCCTTTTTGGATGTACAAAGTAGGTGGGTTTTCATAGTGTAAACCGGGCTCATCGCATGAGGATATTCACGTAGATGGGCAGGGATAAAAATCACACATTGTCACCAATTGTTTTGCTAGCCCTCACAGGCTACTGCAGTGACATTCATTTTGCAAGTGAATGCCCGAATTGTGTCCCCGCGTAGCGCGATGGCGTGGGGGGACTTTGCTAACAGACCGACAGGGAGGTTGTAATGAAACATACTGATTTTGGCCAGATGCCGTGCCCCATCGCCCGTAGCCTGGGTAAAGTGGGGGAGTGGTGGAGCATCCTGATTCTGCGTGACGCCTTCTATGGCCTGACGCGTTTCGATGAGTTCGAGAAGAGCCTGAAGATTGCGCCGAATATGCTGACGCGCCGTCTGGCAGGCCTGGTGGAAGGCGGCTTGATGGAAAAGCGCCTGTACAGCAACCGGCCGCCGCGTTACGAGTACATCCTGACCAAGGCGGGCCGCGATTTCAAACCGGTGCTGCTGGCCTTCGTGGCCTGGGGCAATGAGCACTTGGCGCCGGAAGGGGCCAGCCTGCTGGTGGTCAGCCGCGAAACGGGCAAGCCGGCCGACCAGGTGCTGGTGGACGCCAACAGCGGCCTGGCCATCAACGACGAGGACTATATGTTCGCGCCCGGCCCGGCCGCCAATGAAATCATGCGCATGCGCCTGAATGAAGTGAGCAAGCGTCAGCCGCAAACGCATAGCTGACGGCAGGAGGGATGGCGCCACAGCCGCTGGGGGCTGTGGTGTGCGTCCCGCCCCCTTTATCGCAAGTAGAATACAGCCAGTCCAAACATACACCGTCCTGAAAGCGGCCTTTCACTCACACTCGAAAGGAATGGATATGGACAAGGCAAGGATGTGGCAGCGCGGCCTCGGCGCCAGCCTGCTGGCGGCGCTATTGGCAGCCGGCGGCGCGTCGGCCCAGGCGCTGAACAAGGGCGACACACGCCTGCTGAACGATCTGGCCCAGGCCAATATGGCCGAGGTGGCAGCGGGCCGTATCGCGCTGCAAAAATCGCAGAATGAACAAGTCCGCAGCTTCGCCCAACAGATGATCGACGATCACGGCAAGGGCCTGGACGCGGTCAAACAGGTGGCGCAGAACAAGGGCGTGACCCTGCCTGCGGAACCGGACAGCAAGCAAAAAGCCATGGCGCAGCAGTTGCAGAGTCTGAGCGGCGAGCCATTCGACCGCCAGTACCTGGAGCTGGCGGGCGTGAAAAGCCATCGCCAAGCCCATGCGCTGGTTAGCAAAGCCCGGAAGCAGGCCAAGGATGCCGACGTGAAAGCGCTGGCGGCCCAGTTGCAGCCCACCGTGGAGCAGCACCTGAACCAGGTGCAGCAGTTGAACGCCAGCCTGAACAGCGGCACCACGGCCGGCAGCAGCGGCGAGCAAGGACGCAGCGGCAGCGGCAAGCCGGGCGAGCGTCTGCCGCCGGGTGAGCGGGACAGCAGTGGCAATCTCGACAATCCGCTGACCCCGGCCAACCCGACCAGTTCCGCCAATCCCCATAATCCGGCCAAGCCGCCGGCCCAAAAACCGCCGCCGGAACGCTATTAAGGCCGCCCATGCGCGCTGCCGCGCCCGTCAAACCGGCTGCCGGCGGCGTGCTTCCTCGCCGAATGTCGCATTTGAACAACAATTATTTGCCCACCGTCCGGCTGGCTTGTCGTCCCGCGTCTTGCTATTCCGGACATTTTGGCGCGCCGCCAGGGTGCCGCGCGGAACTGTGGAATAATGCCAGATGATGTATTGCGGCAATTATTGAGGAATGAGAGTGCTTGAACTGTTTGTGCTCGACGAGGATGTGGTCCGCTGCGAGGCGGACTTGCCTGTCTTGCAAGGTGTTGCGCGCCTGCGCCAGCTGGTGCGCCTGGCCTGGCATTTGCGCCAGCGCGATCAGGCGCGCGCGCAGGCGCTGGCGGCCGACGCGGCGCTGCTGCTGCCCATAGCGCCAGCGGCGGAACGCCGCCTGCTGGCGGCCCGCCTGCAACTGCTCGACAGCGAATGGCGCTGGCTGCGCGGCGAGCTGGCCGCGGCCCAGACGCTGGCCGAAGCGGCCCTGCTCGAATATGAGCTGCTGGACGACGCCTGCGGCCGCGCCGACGCGCGCTGTCAGCTCGCCAGCGTGGCCGTCGACTGCGGCGACGCCGCGCAATGCGAGCGCCAGCTGGCCGTCGCCAGCGCCGATGCGCGCGCCGCCGGCGACGCCATGCGCGCCGACGTGGTCGACGCCGCCACCGCCCTGTTCTCCGTCTTCCGCGACGCGCAAGGCACGGCCGAGCGCTGGCGCCAGCGCTTCGGCGACGAGGCGCAGGATGCGCATCCCGCCGTCGCCGGTTGGATCAGCGACTTCCTCGGCACCAGCGCTTTCCAGTCCGCCGAATTCGGGCGCGGCATCAGCCACTTGATGGCCGGCTTCGACGCCGCCCTGGCCAGCGGCCAGCTGCGCCGCGCCATCATTCTCGCCACCAATATCGGCAATGGCTTCACCAGCCTGAACGCGCACGACGCCGCGCTCGAATGGATGCAGCGTGCCTTCGATCTGGCCCGTCCCACCGGCTGGCCCCTGAGCATCGGCCTGTGCCAGATGCAGACGGCGGAAACCCTGCGCCAGCTGGGCCAGCGCGAAGCGGCGCAAACCCTGCTGCACAAGGCGCTGCAAACGCTGCTGCCGCTGCCCGCTTCGCGCGCTTACGCGGTGGCGCTGGAATACCAGGGCGACCTGGCGCTCGACCTGGAAGACTACGACGGCGCCCTGGCCAGCTTCGCCCAGCTCGAAGAGCGCGGCGCGGCCCTGGGCCAGTCCGATTTCCAGAGCGCGGCCCGGCGCGGCAAGGCGCATGCGCTGTCGCAGCAGGGCCGCCCGCGCGAAGCGCAGCAGGCGGCTTGCTCGGCGCTGTCGCTGGCGCGCGCCAGCGGCGACGTCTGCAACCAGATTGCCGCCTTGCGCGTGCTGGCGCAGATCCACGAACGGCATGCGCTGCCCGCGCCGGAAAGCCTGGCGGCGCCTAACGCCGTGCTGCACTACCTGGACCAGGCGCTGGCGCTGGCCGCCGCCATCGAAGGCTATACCGTGCCATGGTCGCTGCTGGATACGGCGGCGCGCGAATACGCCGCCATCGGCGACTACCAGCGCGCCTACGGCATCGCCTTGCAGGCCGGCGCCGCGCGCGACAAGACCCATAGCCAGGACGCCACCAACCGCGCCATCGCCATGCAGGTGCAGTACCGCACCGAGCGCGCCCAGACCGAGGGCGAACACCACCGTCAGTTGGCGGCGGCCGAAGCCCAGCGCGCCGCAGTGCTGCAGCAGACCAATGCCACGCTGGCCCACTTGAGCGCCATCGGCCAGGAGATCACCGCCCACCTCGATGCCGACGCTGTCTTCCGCGCGCTCGACCGCCATGTGCATGGCCTGCTCGACGCCACGCACTTCTCGGTCTTCCTGCTGGAAGCCGATGGCCAGCATCTGCGCTGCGCCTTCGGCGTGGAAGCGGGCCAGCCGCTGCCCGCCACGCGCTACGCGCTGGCCGACCAGCAAGCCAATTCCGTGCGCAGCCTGCGCGAGCGGCGCGAAATCCTGGTCGAGCTGGAAGCCGACGCGCTGACGCCGAACCTGATCCCCGGCACCCTGCCCACGCTGACCCTGTTGTTCGCGCCGCTCACCGTGGGCGAGCGCGTGCTGGGCGTGATGACGGTGCAGTCGCTGCAGGCGCGCGCCTATGGCGAACGCGAACGGCTGATCTTCGGCACCCTGTGCGCCTATGGCGCCATTGCGCTGGATAACGCGGCCACCCAGGCCGAGCTGCTGGACAAGAATCTGGAACTGCAGCGCGCCTACCAGGCGCTGGAAGAGGTGAGCCTGACCGACCAGCTCACCGGCCTGCGCAACCGCCGCTTCTTCCTGCAGCATGTGGATGCCGACGTGGCGCTCAGCCTGCGCCGCTACGACGAACCGTGCGCGCCGCCGCTGGCCGAACGCGGCGAAGCCTTGTCGGACAAGGATTTGGTGTTCTTCCTGGTCGACCTCGACCACTTCAAGGAAGTCAACGACAGCCATGGCCACGGCGCCGGCGACGCGGTGCTGGTGCAGATGCAGGAACGCCTGCGCGAAGTGTTCCGCGAATCCGACTACCTGGTGCGCTGGGGCGGCGAAGAATTCCTGGTGCTGGCGCGTGCCACCCACCGCGACGAAGGCAAGCAAGTGGCCGAACGCATCCGCCAAGCCGTGGCGGGGCGGCCCTTCACGCTGCCCGACGGGAGCCGCCTCGACAAGACCTGCTCGATCGGCTTTGCCTGCTTCCCCTTCCTGCCGGCGCAACCGCGCCTGCTCAACTGGTCGCAGGTCGTCGAGCTGGCCGATCAAGCTTTGTACATCGCCAAGAATTCCGGCCGCAACGGCTGGGCCGCCTTATACAGCACCCCCAGCACCCGTCCCGAGCAATTGTTCTCGCGCCTGGTACACCGCCTCGACCGCGCCCTCGACGAAGACCAAGTCCGCCTCCTACGCGGCCCCCGCAGCTAAGCCCCAGCTTTGATCTTCCTCAACAAATGTCCACCCTGGTGTCAGGCACCACGGTAGGACATTTGCTGATCTATATCAAAGAATGTCCGACTCCAGTGCCTGACACCAGGGTGGGACATTGTTTGATTTAGCGCAAAGGCGGGGCGTCAGCCGGCGTCCAGCGGCGCTTCGACCACCACTTCGGCCTTGAGCGAATTGGCGATGTAGCACTTTTCGTGGGCTTCGTGGTGGATGGCTGCCAGCTCTTCTTCACTGGGCCAGGCGGTGCCGCTGAAAACGATGCTCGGACGCAGCGTGATGCGGGTCATCGCCAGCTTGCCGTCGGCGTTCTTGCCGAGCAGGCCGATGGCGTGGTCGCGATAGCTTTCCACCGTGTGGCCGCGGCGGGCCGCGATCGACAGGAAGAACAGCATATGGCAGCTGGAGGCGGCGGCCACCAGCGCTTCCTCGGGGTCGACATTTTCGGCTTTCGACATTGGCAGCGGCACCGAGAGCGGGGAGGAGGAGGCGGGCACGCGCAGGCCGCCGTCGAAGATCCAGTCGTGGGCGCGGCTATACTTTTGGTCGAGAAAAGCCTGGCCTTGGCGCTGCCATTCCAGACGGGCTTCGAATTGCATGATATTTCCCCCTATTGCGAGTGTGGCGAATATTGGATAATCCGGAGCGTTATCCTAATTGAATCGGGCAGGCCGTGCTTGTCCCGTCTTGCCTTCATGACGAAATCGCGCTGCTCCTGGGCCAACCCGGCCAATCCGCTCTACCTGGCTTACCACGACGAGGAGTGGGGCGTGCCTTGCCACGACGAGCTGCGCCTGTTCGAGATGCTGAATCTGGAGGGTGCGCAGGCGGGCCTGAGCTGGGAAACCATCCTCAAGAAGCGCGCGACTTACCGCGCCGCTTTCGATGGCTGGGACGCGGAAAGAATCGCCGCCTACGGTCCGGATAAGGTGGCCGAGCTGCTGGCCGATCCCGGCATCGTGCGCAACCGGCTGAAAGTGGCGGCCACCATCGGCAATGCGCAAGCCTATCTGCGCCTGCGCGCCGAAGGCAGCAGCCTGGATCAATTCCTGTGGGCCTACGTGGACGGCCAGCCCATCGTCAATCCGGGACCGGAGCGCATCATCAAGACCGCACTGTCCGACCGCATTTCGAAAGACCTGTCCAAGCGCGGCTTCAAATTCGTCGGTTCCACCATCATCTATGCGTATATGCAGGCCATCGGCATGGTCGATGACCACGACCCGGCCTGCTTCTGCCGCAAGGGAGCGTGAGCATGGAAGCCCTGCGCCACGTGATCTTCGACAGCGCCTTCGGCCACGGCGAACAGTTCGGCGCCGTCTGGCGCGACTGGCCCGCCGGCGGCGCGCCGCTGCACTATATCGCCGTCGCCGCCACGCTGCCGCCCGCCGCCGCGCTGGCGCTGGACGGCGGCCATGGCGAGATCCTGCGCGCCGCCTGGCCATTGGCCTTGCCCGGCATGCACCGCCTGGCCCTCGATGGCGAGCGCGTCACGCTCGACCTGCTGGTGGGCGGGCTGGATGACTGGCTGCCGCAGATCGCGGCGCGGGTCAACGAATTCGTGCTGCCGCAGCCGATCGCCGCCATGCGCAACCTGGCGCGCCTGGCCGCGCCGGGTGCCACCCTGCGCGTGCATGCGCCGCAGGAGGCTGACTTGAAAGCGCTGCGTTCCGCAGGCTTTGTCTGGAGTAGCGCAGCGGCTGATGCCGTGAGCGTAGCTGGCGGCTCCGCTACCGTTCCAGCTGCAGCGGGCATTGCCAGCGGCTCGGCCGCCGGCGCAGGCATATCCGGCACGCAGGCCGCCGGGGCCTCTTCCGGTTATGACGATAGGGGTTGGCTGCACGCGCTGTATGCCAGCCGCAAGCCGCAGGCGCCGCGTCCGGCACGGCCGCGGCGCGAGGCCATCGTCATCGGCGCGGGCGTGGCCGGCGCCGCCGCTTGCGAACGGTTGGCCGCGCGCGGCTGGCAGGTGACGCTGATCGAGCGCCATGGCGGCCCGGCGCAGGAAGCTTCGGGCAACCACGCGGGCATCTTCATGCCGCTGCTGTCGAAGGACGACAATATTCCGACCCGCCTGACGCGCGCCGCCTATCTGTACGCGCTGCGCCATTGGCAGCGCCTGGGCGGCATCAGCGCCGGCGGCCAGCGTGCCGTGAAGGGCGCGCAATGCGGCGTGCTGCAACTGGCGCGCGACGCCGAACACGCGGCCCTGCAGCGCGAGGTGGTCGAGCATGGGAACTATCCGCCGGAATTCGTGCGCTGGATCGATGCCGACGCCGCCGGCAGCCTGCTTGGCTCGGCCACGCAGCATGGCGCCTGGCTGTTCGAGCAAAGCGGCTGGGCCTATCCGACCTCGGCCTGCAAGACCATGTTGGCCGCCTGCGGCGATCGGCTGCGCCATGTCTTCCACAGCGAGGCGCTGACGCTGGCGCGCGTGGCGGCGCAGGGCGGTGCGCAGCGCGATGCGGGCGGCGGCTCCAGCAAGGACGCGGGCGGCGCGGATGGTTTGTGGCAGGTGCGCGGCATCAGCGGCGAGCTGCTGGCCGAAGCGCCGAACGTGATCCTGGCCAATGGCGGCGGGGCGCGCTATCTGGCGCAGAGCGCGCCGCTGCCGCTGTACACCATGCGCGGCCAGGTCACGCATCTGGCGGCCGACGCTTTCCCGCCGCTGCCGCTGGTGGTATGCCGCGAAGCGTATATGACGCCGGCGGTGGATGGCATCGTCTGCGTCGGCGCCACCTATGACGGCGACGACGAGCGTGCCTTGCGCGAGACTAGCCAGCGCGAGAACCTGCAGCGCGCCGAACAGATCCTCGGTGCGGAGCGGCTGGCGCCCTACCATCTGGACCAGGCCCCGCTGCAGGGCCGTGTCGGTTTCCGCTGCATGGCGCCGGACCGCCTGCCCCTGGTCGGTCAGCTGCCCGACTATGGCGCCGAATACCGCATGGAGCGCCTGCGCGACGTGCCGCGCCATGCCGGCCTGTATAGCCTGCTGGGCTACGCCTCGCGCGGCCTGATCTGGGCGCCGCTGGCCGCCGAGTTATTGGCCTGTCAACTCGAAGACGAGCCGCTGCCGCTGGAAGCGCCGCTGGTGGAGGCGCTCGACCCCGCGCGTTTCTTCCTGAAAGCCAGGCGCAAGGAGTAAACGCCCGCCGTCCGACTGTGGCGGGCGCGCCATAGCCGCCGGGGCGGCCGCCGCCCGGCGAGCTATAATTCGCTTCTGGAAACAATAAGGAGGCGGCACGGATGGAAGACCACGGCGGATCGCCTGAGCTATTCCTGTTCCTGGCATCGACGGTGCATGACATGAAGAATTCGATCAGTGTGCTCAGCGGCACGCTGGAGAATCTGCTGGCAAACGCCCCCGGCGCGCCCGCGGTCGCCGACACCTCCTATCCGCAAATGGCGCATATGCTGTACCAGACGCGCCGCCTGAACGATAAGCTGATCCAGCTGCTGGCCCTGTACAAGGAAGTGGGCAAGCCCAGTTATCCCTACGATCCGAACGCCGTGCGCATCGAGGAACTGGTGCAGCAGATGGCGGCCCAGCAGCGCATCCTACTCAATTCCAAAGGTATTCGCTTCGACGCCGAGTATGCGCCCGACCTGATCTGGACCTTCGATGAAGACTTGATCATCGGCGTGCTGCTGCACGCCATCAATAACGCCATCCGCTACACCACCGACCGCATCCGCCTCAGCATCGCCGAGCAGGATGGCTGGCTGGAGCTGCGGGTGGAGGACAATGGCATCGGCTTCCCGCCCGCCATGCTGCAGGCGGGCGCCGCGCTGAACGGCGGCGGACCGGTCGATTTCGCCAGCAACAGCACGGGCCTGGGCCTGTACTTTTCGAGCGAAGTGGCGAAGATGCACCGCCATCGCGGCCGCGCCGGCAGCGTCCATCTGGAAAACGGCGGCCGCCTGGGCGGCGGCGTCTTCATTCTGCGTCTGCCCTAAGCCATGGACCAGGTTCACAACGCCAACGACCCCACGCCCGGCATCGACTGGGCCGAGAAGCGCTATCTGATCGTCGACGATTTCGTCGGCATCCGCCAGCTGCTGCGCGAAGCCTTGCGCAATCTGGGCGCCAGGCATATCGACCAGGCGGCCAGCGGCGGCGAGGCCATGACCCTGCTGGCGCGCACCCACTACGATGTGGTGCTGTGCGACTTCAATCTGGGCGAGGGCAAGAACGGCCAGCAGGTGCTGGAAGAGGCGCGCATCCGCAACCTGATGACGCCGAGCAGCGTCTGGCTCACGGTATCGGCCGAGAAGAGCGTGGAATCGGTGATGGGCGCGGCCGAGCACCAGCCCGAAGCCTACCTGATCAAGCCGATCACCGAAGGCGTGCTGCTGACCCGCCTGAACCGCGTCTGGCTGAAAAAGCAGATCTTCCGCCAGATCGACGAAGCCTATATCGACAAGGATTATCTGCGCGCCGCCCGCCTGTGCGACGAGCAGGCCAGCGACAACAAGGTGCACGAGATCGACCTGCTGCGCATGAAGGCCAATCTGCTGCTGAAGGCGGGCGAGCCGGAAAAGGCGCGCGTGGTGTTCGAACAGGTGCTGGAGCAGCGCGACTACAACTGGGCGCGCACGGGTCTGGGCAGGATCCGCATGGCCAATGGCGAGCACGAAGCGGCGCGCCAGATGTTCCACAGCGTGATCGCGGAAAACCGCTATTTCATCGACGCCTACGACCAGCTGGCCAAGTCGCTGGAATTGATGGGCAAGAGTCAGGAAGCCTGCGACGTGCTGGAGAAGGCCGCCAAGCTCTCGCCCAACTCGGTGCCGCGCCAGCGCAATCTGGGCCAGGCCGCGCTCAAGGTCGGCAATATCCCGCTGGCCGAGAAAGCCTTCCGCAAGTGCATCGCCATCGGCGAATACTCGATCATGAAAACGGCCGACGCCTACTTCGGCCTGGCGCGCGTCTGCGGCCAGAAGAACGATCCGAAAGAGGCGCTGCAATTGCTGGCCATCGCCCAGCGCGACTTCACCGGCGACACCTTGCTGCTGCGCGCCAAGATTACCGAAGGCCTGGTCTACCACGAGAGCGGCGACTACCGCCGCGCGCGCAAGGCGGGCGACGAGCTGGAAACCATGCTGGCGGCCGATCCGGTGCGTCCCGACATCCCGACCTGCATGGAAATGGCGACCCTGCTGTTCGCCGTCGGCGTCAAGGATGCGCCGGTCGACCTGCTGTGCTACGTCACGCGCAATAACCATGACAACCAGGTGCTGCTGGACGAGGTGCAGAAAATCTTCGACAAGGCGCGCATGGGCGAAGAGGGCATGCTCTTGATCACGGCCGCGCGCAAGGAAGCGGCCGACATGATGAACAAGGGCGTGCTGCTGTGGAAGACCGGCAAGCTGGGCGAAGCGGTGGCCTGGATGCGCGAAGCGCGGCGCGCCCTGCCCAACAATCTGCGCATCCTGTTCAACTCGGCGCAGATCCTGATCTCGCACCTGCAGGAACACGGTTACGACGACGCCCTGATGGCCGAAGCCAACGATGTGCTGATGTACGTGGACCGCATCGCCCCGGGCCAGCAGCGCTTTGCCCAAATGATCGAACAGCTGGCGCTATTGGCGCCAGCCCCGCCCCCCCCGAGCGTCGAGGAAGCGCAGGCCGGCCCCGACGCCGCAGCACCTGCGCCTGCACCCGCTCAAGAAAACTAAACCAACTCCCAACCGAAGGAGACGAGGATGCGCGATATCGCGAAAGAGGTATACGAAAAAATGAAGGTTGGCGCGGCGGCGTGGATACGCCCCGTCAGCGCCAAGGGCGACACGCTGGAATCCTTCCAGGCCGCGCACGCCAGTGCGCTGGGCATGGAGGAAGAGGGCTTGATCCGCATCGTCAAGGTGCTGCGCCAGGACGACGGCCAGATACAGGAAATCCGCATCCAGCGCCTGGCGTAAGCCGCGGCGCCGGCGCTTTTCTTACTTAGGCTGCGGCGCGTTGCGCTTGGCGGCCGGCTTGCGCGCGGGCGCCTTGCTGCTGGCCGTATCGGCCTTGGCGGCGCCGTTCACGGCCGCCTTGGTCGAGCCGCCCTTGCCGGCCGGCTTGGCGGACGGGGCGTCCTTGGCCGCATCGGCGCCGGCAATGCCGCTGTCCGCCTTGGCGGCGGGAGCGGCCTGGCCTGCCGCCGCGTCCTTGTCTTCGGCGGCGCCAGGCTGCGCGGCGCCGGCCTTGTCGTGGGCAGCGCCCGGGGCGGACGGCTTGGCCGCGCCGCCCAGGTCGGCCGCCATGGTCGAGCTGACGGCCTGCTTGAACTGTTCCTGCAGCAGATTCCACCAGATGGCCGGATTGGCCATTTGCGCGGCGGCGGCGCTGGCGGCATCGGCCATGCTGGGCTTCGCGCTGGCGGCGCCTTTGTCCTCGGCTTTGGCCTCATCCTTGGCGGGAGCGGCGCCACCACTGGCGGACGTACCGCTTTTCGCCGCGGCGCTCTGGCCGGCCGTCTCCGTTTTCGCGCCGGGCGGCTGGAAGAAGGCCGCATACGGCATGGTGTCGAACAGCGAATGCTCGCCGCTGGACGGCTGCTGCATGGCGGCGGCCAGGGTCTTGCCCATGGATTTCAGCGCATTGATGGTGCCGCGCTGGACTTCCAGCGCCTGGATGCTGCTGCGGACCATGGTGGCGTTCAGGTTGAGCCAGGCCTCGACGGCCCTCAAATCATTGATCTTCTTTTCCAGCTCATCGACCGAGAGGGTCGGGGTGGCGATGCCGGGCAGACCGATGCCGGGCACGCCCATGCTGCCCCACAGGTTTTTCACGAAATCGAGGGTGTCGGTCATTACTGCGGCGCCGGGGATATTGGACATTTGCGGCGAGGTCATGGGCATTCTCCGTTTGTCTGAAGCAGGCTTGCGTAAGGAAGATCAGCGTAGCAGATACGGCGGAAAAAATCTTGCCAATTTTCCCACTTCAGCTGACCTTCAGCTTGGCCTCGGCGGACACGGTACACTAGCGGCCATGACGAGCGTTTCTTATTACTCCAGCCGTAGCCGGCCGCTGATTCTGCTGGCGCTGATCGTCGCACTGCACTACGCCGTCATTGCCTGGCTGACCGGCCATATGGGCGAAAGCCCGGAGCGCAGCCCGCTGCCGCGCATGGTCGAAATCGAACTGCTGCCCGCGCTGGCCGCGCGTCCAACCCGGCCCGCTGCGCCGCCGCGCGAACGGCCGCCGCCGCCGCGTCCGCGCAAGCCCATCCCGCCGCCGCCCGCGCCGGACTTGCAGCCGGCGCCGCCGGTGGCGCCCGCCGTGCTGGAAGCCGGCCTCGATCTGGCCGCGCCGGTCACGGCCGATACCGAAGGCGCCACGGCCGCCGGTGCGATCGCCGCCGCCACGCCGGCCGTCCAGCCGGGCGCCGTCCCCGCCGCAGCCGACGTACAATCGCCGGCAGCCGATGCCGCGCCGCCGCCGCAGGGCGGGCGGCGCTACAAGGTCGATCTGCCGCCATCGGCCGGTTTTGAGCTGGACGTGAAGCGGGTCGACCCGAATGGCACCAAATGGAACGGCTCGGCCGCCATGCGCTGGCAAAGCGACGGCAGCCGCTACAAGGTGGGACTGGAAGTGGGCATCACCGTGCTGATCGCGCGCGTCAACCTGCTCGCGCTGGACAGTGAAGGCAGCATCGACGACGCCGGCATCGCGCCGCAAACCATGCGCGAGAAACGGCGCGGCCGCTCGCAGACGGCCACCCATTTCAACCGCGAGCAGCGCCATATCAGTTTTTCGGCCAGCGAAGCCAAGGTGCCGCTGCTGGCCGGCGCGCAAGACAAGGCCAGCGTGCCTTTCCAGCTGGCCGCCATCGGCCGCGCCGACGTCAAGCAGTTCGACGGCGATATCGACATTCTTGTCGGCGAAGACAAGGGCGCCAGCGTTTACCGTTTTCAGCTGGCCGGCGAAGAAGAGCTGGACACGGCCATCGGCAAGCTGCAGGCCTGGCGTTTGACGCGGCCGCCCAAGCCGGGCAGCTACTCGGCGCGGCTGGACATCTGGCTGGCGCCCACGCTGGGCTGGTATCCGGTACAGATCCGCAATACCGAAGCGAATGGCGCGGTGACCACGCAAACCGTCACGCGCATTACACAACTGGACTCGACTATTCAATGATCATGACCCCTTTCAAGCAAGCCCTCGCCGCCAGCCTGCTGCTGGCGGCCCTGCAGGCGCCGGCCCTGGCGGCCAGCGAGCACCCGAGTATCAAGCGGCCCTTCAACCTGCCGCCCTCGGCCGACCTGCAATACGCGCTCAAGGCGCGCAACCACGGCCTGCCGCTGAGCGGCGAAGCGAGCGTGGCCTGGCGCGCCGGCGGCGGCAAATACTCCATCCTCAGCGAAGCGCGCTCCGGCCTGTTCGGCAAGGTGCTGGAAAACCGCAGTGAAGGCGCGGTCGACGAGTACGGCCTGGCGCCGGACAGCTATTACGAGAAGCGCATCCGCAAAGGCGCGTCCACCACCCAGTTCAAGCGCGACAGCAAGACCATCGAATTCGCCGACGCCCAGGAAAGCTACCCGCTCAAAGGCGGCGAGCAAGACCGCACCAGCGCGCCCTGGCAGCTGGCCGCCATTGCCCGCCAGGCGCCCGACAAATTCAAGCCCGGCAGCGAATGGGCCTTTTTCGTGGCCGGCCGGCGCGACGCCGAAACCTGGACGTTTAAAGTCGTCGGCAGCGAAACCCTGAAAACGGCCATGGGCGACATCGAAGCCCTGCACTTCAGCAAAGCCCCGCCCAAGCGGGACAAAGGCCAGCAGGTCGACCTCTGGCTGGCCCCCAGCCTCGACTGGTACCCCGTGCGCATCCTGTTCTCCGAAGAAGACGGCGACAGCTTCGAACAGCTGCTCACCAAAATCGACCGCAAATAAGCCCCCGTTTGATCCCGCTCAACAAATGTCCACCCTGGTGTCAGGCACCAGAGGTGGACATTCTTTGATCTTTCTCAAGAAATGTCCGACCCTGGTGCCTGACACCAGGGTGTGACATTCCTTGATCTGGCGCAAAGGGAGTCCGGGCTGGACGGTGGTAGCTGGTATACTGACGCCCCCGCGTAGTTTGTTGCTGATAGCAAACTTGCATGTCTGGGCCAGGATACCGGAGTACGATGATTGATATTATGGCAAGTGCAGCCTTGGCTGCCGATGCAAACCCGACCGAGCAGGAGCAAAATGCTGCCCTGCAAGCCCACTTCCAGCCCAATGTCTCGGTAGACGAGATTGAACAGGTCTTCCACCTGAAGCGCGCCCAGCCGCTGCTCCAGGTGTTTACGGCCCTGTTCCACGGCGGTTTTGAGGGCGTTTTGGTGCGTCTGCTCGTGTTGCGCGAGCTGGCCAACGATACCACTTCGTCCGCGTTTTCGCGCGCCGACATCAATACCAAGCTGGCGTATATGCTGCCGGAGAGCCTGGAAACGGTGCTCATGCGCCTGCGCTCGAACCAGCTGCTGGCCTGGGATGCGCAACAGGCGGTCTACCGCGTGACGCCGATGGCGCGCAATGTGCTGTCGGCCATCGACAGCCTGCTGGGCCTGGGCCAGACCGAGGACCAGGCCGAAATGGGCTTCCTGCTGTCGCAGGTGGCCGGCGCCCAGGCCGTGGGCGGCGTCACCGTCGAGCAGTTGCAGCATTTGCTGGGCCGCCTGGTCGACCTGACCGATGAATTCCGCGATGCCATCGCTTCCGGTTCCGAATTCCGCCTGCGCGCCTCGCAGGCGAAGTGGCACCTGGCTTGCGACTGGGTGGAGAAGGGCTCGGAAATCCTGCGCGCCATCACCTCGGACGAGCGGGCCGACGCGGCCACGCACCGCGCCGCCCAGGCCATCGGCCGCGCCCAGAGCCAGCTGCTGAATATGCAGGGCATGTTCTCGCGCGCCCTGAACCAGATCGAGCGCCAGCGCGTGCATCTGGGCCAGTCCGGCCTGTCCACCACCGATATCAAGCGCTGGCTGCTGGAGCACGAAGACCTGGCCTCGCTGGCCGAAGACGCCATCGACCAGCCGGCCAAGCCGCTGTTCATCACGCCCGCCGAGATGATCGACGTGGCCGAAACGGAGCTGATGGCCGAACGCGCCGGCAATACCGGCGAGGGCGGCCTGCCGACCGGCCAGGATGCGCCGACCACGATTAACGATACGCCCGCCATGCAAAAAGAACTCGATGACTGGCTGGCCCGCCTGTCGGACTTCGCCAACCTGAATAATTTCCCCAGCGTCGCCGACGGCGCGCCGAAGGAGATTCCGGTGCACGAATCGCTGCTGCCGGCCAGCTTCGCGGTTGCGTCCTACCGCGCCTCGCTGCTGCCGCTGCTGGGCGATGCGGCCGAGGCCAGCCTGCAGGGCGCGACCGCCGAACTGGCGCGCCTGCCCCTCACCTTCACGCCGACCGACACCATGGTCAAGCTGCCCGATCTCGAAATCGCGGCCATCTCCATGGCATCCCTCTCACTAGATCTGGAAGAAAGCGGCAAGGCCGATGAATGACGATTCCCAAATCCTGATTGCGCGCCTGTTGACGCATCAGACCCTGCGCCGCGACGACCGCCTGGTCAAGCGCGCCCTGTCCGACGAGCAGTTCCGCGTCGAGATCGACGCGCGCCTGGCGGCCTGCGGCCTGAAGCTGCTGGACAATGTCTACGCCGACCACGTCACCTTGTGCCTGCACCGCGCCATCGAGCCGAAGGTGTTCGGCGCGCGCGACACCTGGCAGAACAATAATTTCGGCCTAGCGCGCGATGGCGTGGCCTTGCTGGTGGTGCTGTGGGCGCTGATCATCCTGCCCAAGCGCGAACGCCAGGAAACCCACCAGCACGCCGACGACGACCAGAACGATATGTTCGGCCAGGAGAAGCCGGTGCCGCGCGCCGAAGACACCTCGATCGGCATCCCGTACAAGGCGCTGCTGGCCGACTTCGGCGACAAGCTGGGCAAGAAAACCCGTATGGACATGAACCTGGGCATCCTGTCCAAGCTCGGTTTCATCGAGCGCCGCGGCGACATCCTGGTGGAAGGTCCGCTGCTCGACCTGCTGATGGATACCGACCTGCTGAAGGAGCGCATCATCAATGGCGCCCTGGCCGACGTGTTCAAGCGCGTGCCGGACCAGGTGGTGCATATTCCGCGCGCCGTGCTGGCCGCCGCCAACGAAGCCGTCATCGAAGCCGATGCTGCCGCGTCCACCGAACACCCGAATCAGGACTGATCCATGTTTCACATCAAATCGCTAGAGCTGGTCCACTGGGACTACTGGCAGCGCATCAAGAATATTCCGCTGGATGCGAAGATCATCACCATCGCCGGCCAGAACGGCTCGGGCAAGACCACCTTGCTTGACGCGCTGCGCACCCTGTTCGGCCTCGATTGCTCGATGGGCCGCACTTACAAGCATTATGCGCGCCACTCCGGCCAGCAGACCGCCTGGCTGCGCGCCGTGGTGGATAACCGCGCCGTTGGCAAGCAGCTGTCCAATCGTCCTTTCCGCGGCAGCGGCTTCTTTTCCGACGACGATGTGACCCTGTTCTGCCAGATCCAGAAGAATGGCGGCGATTGGAAGCGCCAGTACCTGATGCGTCCGGGGAATGTCGAGATCGAGGAAGTCACCGAAGCCAACGACTGGCTGGGCGTGGAAAACTACCGCAAGCGCCTGGCCAATGCCGGCCTGTCTCCGGCCATGGCCAAAGTGCTGGCGCTGGAGCAGGGCGAAACCGACAAGCTGTGCGAATACGCGCCGCGCCAGTTGCTGGACCTGGTGTTCCAGGTCTTCGGCGACAAGGAAGTGCTGGACGCTTACGACGAGGCCAAGCGCCACCAGCGCGATACCGAGGAAGAGCTGAAGCGCTTCGAAGCGGAGCTTGATGGCTCGCGCGCCAATCTGGAAGGCCTGCGTCTGCGCGTGGCCAACTATCACCAGTGGGAAGGCTTGCACAAGGAGCGCCGCAATCTGCAGGAGGAAGTGCTGCCGTCGCTGGAATACCACGAGGCGCGCGAGAAATCCGGCAATATCAGCAAGCAGCTGCGCGAGGCGCGCAAGCCGATGGCCCAGGCCGACCAGCAGCTGACCGACAAGCGCAATGAAGTGGCGCGCCAGGCCAAGGCGCTGACGGATGCGCAGCAGCAGGAAACCCTGCTGGAGCAGGAATCGACCGTGCTGCAAGGCCGCCTGTCGCAGATCAACGCCAAACTGAAGCCGCTGGACAGCCTGATCGAACAGAAGAACCGTCTGCAAAAATTGGCCGCCGAAGCGGGCGCCGATGTGGCCGACGTGGCGGCCCAGCTGGAAGCCAAGGACGCCGAGCTGGCCAAGCTGCGCGCCTCGCGCGACGCCGTCTCGGCCCGCATCGCCAGCGACAAGACCACCATCTCGGCGCTGCAAGGCAAGACCGCGATGCCGGAGCCGGACAATGTGCGCGCCATGCGCCGTGCCCTGCGTGACGCGAACATCCCGCACGATATGCTGTCCGATATCGTGGAAGTGACCGATCCGAAATGGCAGGGCGCCGTCGAGGGCGTGCTGGGCGGCTATGCCTCCGTGGTGCTGCTGGAGAATGCCTCCGACGCCTCTGCCGCCTACCGCCTGGCCGAGAAGGAGCGCTACCGCCACTTCATCGTGCCGGAACTGGTGACGGCCCAGCAGGCCAAGAACGAGAGCCTGCTGTCGGTGGTGCGCTTTACCGCCAAGGCGCCGGTCTGGCTGATCGAGCAACTGGCGCGCATCACCCGCGTCGACTCGGTGGAAGACGGCGCCAAGCTCGGGAATATCGAAGAGTGGATCACGCCCGAGGCTTACCACCGCGAACGCCGCGGCGGCCGCTCCCTGTTCGTGGAAGCGTCGCGCTACCGCTTCGGTTCCGCCGGCCGCACCCAGCGTATGGATGCGATCCAGAAGAACCTGCCGTCGCTGGAAGCCGAGGAAGACAAGTACACCCTGCAGATCAGCAAGCTGGTGTCCGAAACCAGCGCGCTGAAGGCCCGCGTGGCCGGCGTGGATGCGGTCAAGGAGCTGAGCGCGCGCGCCGACGAATTCGACGAAGCGGCGCGCAATGCCGTGCCGCTGCGTGCCGAGCGCACCGAAGTCGGTGGCCGTCTGGGCGAGCTGCAAAGCCTGATGAAGAACGCCACCGTGGCGCGCACCCGCGCCGACACCACCTGGCAGAACGCCCGCATGGCGCTGTCGGAGGCGGAAGCGGGCATGCGCCTGAACTACAAGCGTCAGCTGGAGCAGCGCAGCGACCATGCGCGCGCCTTGCTGGCCCTGCGCCGCCAATGGCGCCATCTGCCGGGCGCATGGCGCAAGCCGGCGCGCCGCCAGGCGCTGGTGGCGCAGCACCAGAATGCCCACCAGGTCGATCTGCGTGTCGCCAGCCTGCAGGCCAGCCTGGCGCGCGACGATTGGGAGCTGGATGCGACCGTGATCGACCAGTATCAGCGTTTGAACGACCAGCTGGCCAACCGCAAGCAGGAAACGGAAGAGCGCCGCTACCAGAACAACCGCGCCATCGAAGCCACGGCCAATGCGCGCGGCGCCTATATCGAACGCCTGCGCTACACCATCAAGGCCTACTCCAAGAACATCAAGGAGCTGGGCGAGCTGGCCAATATCGAGGTGCACGCCGATCCGGTCAAGCTGGAGAACGACGACCTGCTGCTGTCGCAAGCCGGCCTGCATGTGCGCTTCAAGTTCGACGGCAAAGGCCCGATCGGCATGAACGACGGCGAAGCGTCCGGCGGCCAGCAGGTGATGAAATCCCTGGTGCTGCTGATTGGCCTGCTGAAATCGGAAGACGGTTCCGGCGGCTTCGTGTTCATCGACGAACCGTTCGCCCACTTGGATATCCGCAATATCCAGCTGGTCGGCGAGTTCCTGAAGAACACCGACGCCCAATACCTGATGACGACGCCGCTGACCCACAATACCGACGTCTACGACCCTTCCGAGCTGACCCTGATCACCAGCAAGAAGAAGAAAGACACGCAGTGGGCGCAGCCGATCTTCGTGCTGCAGCGCCGCCAGAGCGAGCAGGCCGCCGCCTGATCCGCCGCTCCCGAGAAAACCGGTGCTTGACACCGGTTTTCTTTTGGTCTTTAATTTCTGTAACGACAGAAATTAAAGAATTGAGGGAAATGATGGATCTCAGTCCAACCGAACAGAAATACATCCTGCACTGGGGCGAGATGGGCACGCGCTGGGGCGTGAACCGCACCGTGGCGCAGATTCATGCCCTGCTGTTCCTGGCCAACGAGCCGCTGAACGCGGAGGAGATCGCGCTTACCCTGGCGGTGGCGCGCTCGAATGTCAGCAACAGCCTGAAGGAGCTGCAAAGCTGGGGGCTGGTGCGGGTGACCCATGCAATGGGCGACCGGCGCGACCATTTCCTGGCCCTGCACGATGTATGGGAAATCTTCCGGGTCATCATGGAGGAGCGCAAGCGCCGCGAAATCGATCCCACGCTCAGCGTCCTGCGCGAATGCGCGATCGAGGCCGAGGACGACAAGAAAATCTCGTCCGCCACGCGCCAGCGCATGGGCGAGGTGCTGGGTTTCCTGGAGATGCTGGGCGACAGCTACGAGGATTACAAGCGCCTGCCGCAGCCCCTGCTGAAGCGCTTCCTGAAGATGGGCGGCAAGGTGGCCCGTCTGCTCGGCAAGGAAGGGAAGTAAGCCATGGACAGTGGCATCGGCCCGCGTGGCGAGGGGGAGCTGTTCCGCAAGGTGCTCGGCGCGGAATGGGACAAGCTGCATCCGGATATCCAGCGCCGTTTCGACAAGAATCCGGCGCCAGGCAAGCCGCTGCGCTATGCCGGCCGCTTGAGCGAGCTGCGCTCCTCGGTCTTCGGCAAGCTGCTGGGGTTCCTGTCCGGCCCCCTGATCGAGGGCGCGCTGATTCCCCACGACGACTTCGATTTTCCGGTCGATATCGAAGTCTATTCAAAGCCGGGCTGTGCCTATATCTTCAAGCAGCGCATCTACCGCCTGCACCGGCGCCGGGCTGTCCGCTTCACCTCCTATATGGCGGAAAGCGAGAAGGGCGAGGTGCTTGAGTATGTGGGCCTGGGGCTGGGCATGAAGCTGCTGCTGCGGGTCGAGGATGGCAATCTGCACTTCACCAGCGATGGCTATTTCTGGCAGATCCTGGGCTGGCGTATGCCCTTGCCCGACCTGCTCACGCCGGGCAAGACCTTTCTTTGCCATTGCAACGAGGCGCCCAACCGCTTCAACATCCGCATCGAGATCCGGCACATCCTGTTCGGCACCAGCTTCGTGCAGGCCGGCGTGTTCCACGAAAAACCAGAAGGAGGGCAGGCATGAATACGCATTTGCTGGCTTTGCAGCTCATGGCGCTGCAGGGCTGTCTCGGAGCTTTCGATACGCTCTATCACCATGAACTGAGCGAGGCGCTGCCGCAGCGCGTGACGGCGCGCCTGGAGCTGTCGATCCACGCGGCGCGCTCCCTGATCTACAGCCTGCTGTTCACCGGCCTGGCATTCTGGACTTGGCAGGGTGCCTGGGCCTGGGTGCTGCTTGGCCTGTTCGTGGTCGAAATCGTGCTGACCTTGTGGGATTTCGTGATCGAAGACCGCAGCCGCCTGCTGCCTGCCACCGAACGCGTGACGCACACCGTGCTGGCGGTCAACGGCGGCGCCTTTATCGCCCTGCTGGCAATGAATATGCCGCAATGGCAGGCCGCCGAAACCGGCTTGGCCTATACGCAGCATGGCGGCCTGGGCGTCTTCCTGGCCTTGTGCGGCGTTGGCGTCGGCCTCTCGGGCTGGCGCGATGCGCTGGCGGCGCGCCGCCTGTGGCGCCTGGCCGAAGGGGAGGAGGGCGCGGAGGAAACGCTGCGCTTCGGCAGCGCTGCCAAGCGCTTCCTGCTGACGGGCGGCACCGGCTTTATCGGCCAACTGCTGGTGCGGGCCTTGCTGCGCGACGGCCATGAAGTGATCCTGCTGGCGCGCAGCCCGAAACAGGCGGCATGGACCTTCGATGGCCGCGTCAGTTGCGTGGCATCGCTGGACGAGCTGCCGGCCGCGCGCCGCATCGATATCGTCGTCAACCTGGCCGGCGCCACCATTCTGGGCTGGCCCTGGACGGCGGCGCGGCGCGCGGCATTGCGCCGCAGCCGCGTGGCGCTGACGGAAAAGCTGGTGGCGTGGATGGCGCGCGCGGAACATAAGCCCGGCCTGCTGCTATCGGCTTCGGCCATCGGTTACTACGGCCGCCAAGCCGTGGACGATACCTCGGAATTGAACGAGGATGCGGCGCCGCAGGATATCTTCATGTCGCGCCTGTGCAGCGAATGGGAGCAGGCCGCGCGCGGCGCCGAAGCGCATGGCGTGACGGTGGCCCGCATGCGCTTTGCCCTGGTGCTGGGCCAGCGCGGCGCCTTGCCCATGCTGCTGCTGCCGGTGCGCCTGGGATTGGGCGGACGGCTGGGCAGCGGACGGCAGACCATGGCCTGGATTCATGTGCGGGATCTGCTGGCCGGCATCGCCCACCTATGCTGCCTGAACGAGCGGGGAGGGCTGGCCAGCGGCGCTTTCAATTTCGCGGCGCCGGAATCGCTGCCGCAGCTGGAATTCAGCCGGACGGCGGCGCGCCTGGCGCACCGTCCCTGCCTGTTGCCGCTGCCGGCCTGGCCGCTGCGCCTGCTGCTGGGAGAGCAAACGGACTTGCTGCTGGAAGGACAGCGCGCGGTGCCGCGGCGGCTGCAGGCCAGCGGCTTTCGCTTCCGCTATCCCGGCCTGCAGGGCGCGCTGGCCAATTTGATGTGACTTACTCGGCGTCCGGCAGCGGCTTTTGCGTGCGGCGCCAGCGCAGCAGGCCGGCGGAGAAGACGCCGATGAAGCCCAGCATCAGGCCGAAGGCGATGGCCCTGGCCGGCGCGCGCATCAGCGTCACTTGCGACATCGCTTGCGGGATGGCGGCGCGGCTGTTCATATACAGCTCGACGCCGATCGACAGCACGGCCGCCGAGAACAGCAGGCAGACCAGCATGCCGAAGCGCGGATAGGGCGTGAAGTAGAAGCGCAGGCCGCGATTTTCAAAGCGCGTGCGTTTCAGGCTGAATGCGGCCAGCCAGCCGCCGCCGACGGCGCCCGCCGCCAGGAAGGAGAGGGCGCCGGTATCGGGCAGCATGGAGAAGCCCAGTGCCAGCAGCAGCGCGCCGCAGACCGCCACGCCCAGGACATGGCGCCAGGCCAGCGATTCCTGCCGCCTGAAGATCTGCTTCAGGCGCAGGTAGATGCGCCATACCAGCAGGGGAATCAGGATGAGCAGGGCAAGAGTGGTCAGTTCCATGTAGGCGGTCGCGGAAATCGGCAAAAACAGGATTGTACAGGGATCGGCTTTGTAACTTTATGTGATTGACATTTTGCAGTCACTTGCCCAAACTCGACCGTTCCTTTCCAAAACGAATGAACGGAACACCATGACTTCTCGTACTTCCCCGCTGCTGGCCATGGGCCTGATCGCCGCCGCGCCGCTGGCGGGCGCGCAGACCGCGTATCAGACACCGCCCGCGGCGCTGCAAGCCATTGTCGATGCACCGCGTCCACCGCAGCTGAAACTGAGCCCGAAACGCAATCTGGCCGCCATGATTGCCACGCCGGCCTTGCCGGGCATCGCCGAAGTGGCCCAGCCCGAGCTGAAGCTGGCCGGCCTGCGCATCCATCCGCGCAGCTATTCCAGCAGCCGTTTCAGCTTCGGTTCCGGCCTGGCCCTGCTCGATATCGACACGCAGAAGGAAGTACAGATCGCCGGTCTGCCGCAGCATCTGCGCCTGGCGGAAATGGCCTGGTCGCCCGACCAGCGCTATCTGGCTTTCACCCATCTGGGCAAGGACGATGGCGTTAAGGCCGCCGGCATGGAACTGTGGCTGGTGGACGTGGCGGCGCGCAGCGCGAAGAAGCTGCTGAACCAGCCGCTGAACACCGTGATGGACAAGGGCTTCCACTGGCTGCCCGACAACAAGGGCCTGCTGGTGCAGTTGAAGCCGGCCGGGAACCATGTGCCGCCTGCCGGCACGGGCATTCCGACCGGTCCCGCCACCCAGGACAGCGCGCCCGGCGGCGCCAAGCAGCTGCGCACCTACCAGGATCTGCTGAAGAACGAGGCCGACGCCAAGCTGTTCGAGCATTACGTCACCGTGCAGCTGGCGACGGTGGACCTGAACGGCAAGGCCAAACTGATCGGCAAGCCGGAGCAGTTCTCCGAAGTGAGCATTTCTCCCGACGGCAAACACTTGCTGACCGAAGTGCTGGAGCGTCCCTATTCTTACCTGGTGCCGGCCAACGATTTCGCCAAGCGCGTCGAAGTGCGCGCGCTGGATGGCAAGGTCGAACACACGGTCGCCAAACTGCCTTTGCAGGAAGGTCTGCCACCGGGCAATGACGCGGTGCCGACCGGCGTGCGCCACCCAAGCTGGCGTTCCGACGCGGCGGCCACCCTGGTCTGGGCTGAAGCCCAGGACGGCGGCGACCCGGCGCAGAAAGCCGAGATCCGCGACGCCGTGTATATGCAGGCAGCGCCGTTCAACACAGCCCCGCGCCTGCTGGCGAAGCTGGGCAGCCGCTATGCCGGCATCGTCTGGGGCCGCGGCGACGTGGCCTTGCTCAATGAGCGCTGGTGGAAGAGCCGCGCCGCCAAGCAATGGAAGATCGCGCCCGACCAGGCTGCGAGCGCGCCGGAGCTGGTCTGGTCCGGTTCTTCGGAAGACCGCTACAACGATCCGGGCAAGCCGGTGACCCGTCCCGATGCGGCCGGCCATGCGCGCCTGGTGCTGGGCGCCGACAATACCATCCTGCTGGCGGGCGCCGGCGCCACGCCGGAAGGCGAGCGTCCCTTCGTCGACCGTTTCAGCCTGAACACCAAGAAGAAGGAACGCCTGTTCCAGAGCGAAGCGCCGTACTATGAGAATGTGCTGGCGGTGCTGAACGACGACGGCAGCCGCCTGCTGTCGACGCGCGAATCGCCGAGCGAGCGTCCCAACTTCTATCTGCGCCAGCTGGGCGCGGGCAGCGCCGCGCAGCTGACGGCCCTGACCCATATGCCGCATCCGCTGCCGCAACTGAAGGACGTGCAGAAGGAGCAGATCCGCTACAAGCGCGCCGATGGCGTGGACCTGACCGCCAATCTGATGCTGCCGCCGAATTACGACGTCAAGCGCGACGGCCCGCTGCCGCTGCTGATGTGGGCCTACCCGCAAGAGTTCAAGTCGGCCACCGCCGCCAGCCAGACCACCGGCTCGCCGTACAAGTTCAACGCCGTCAGCTACTGGGGGCCGGCCGCCTTCCTCGCCATGGGCTATGCGGTGCTGGACAATCCATCCTTCCCGATCGTGGGCAAGGGCGACGAAGAGCCGAACGACACGTATCTGCCGCAGCTGGTGGCGGACGCCGAAGCGGCGGTGGACGAGGTGGTGCGGCGCGGCGTGGCCGATCGCCACCGCATCGCCATCGGTGGCCATTCCTATGGCGCTTTCATGACTGCCAATCTGCTGGCTCATACCCGCCTGTTCCGCGCCGGCATTGCGCGCAGCGGCGCGTATAACCGCACCCTGACCCCGTTCGGCTTCCAGGCGGAAGACCGGCCGTTCTGGAAGGCGCAGTCGACCTACCAGACCATGTCGCCTTTCAATAACGCCGACAAGATCAAGGATGCGCTGATGCTGATCCACGGTGAGCAGGACAATAACTCCGGCACCTTCCCGATCCAGAGCGAGCGCATGTTCCAGGCCGTGAAAGGCCTGGGCGGCACGGCACGACTGGTGATGCTGCCGAACGAATCGCACGCCTACCGCGCGCGCGAATCGATCATGCACATGCTGTATGAATCCAACCAGTGGCTGGACAAGTACGTCAAGAACGCCAAGCCCTGAACAGGCGCGTAGAATAAGGGTTCATGCATCCCAGCTTGGGTAACTATTTTTACCGGAGTCGAACATGAACCCTTGCATCTCTCCCGAGTACCGGGCGCACCGCGCGCCCGATCTGCCGGTGGATGAGCCGCAGCCCGAGCCGCAGCCCGTCCACCCCCACCATCCCAACGCGCCCGTCCCGCAGGACGATCCGGTGCCCGACCATAATCCCAGCGCGCCGCGCGCCACCCTCCGGCTTTAGAGCCCGTTTCAACACGGCCATGGCGTTGTTGCAGCTCCTTGCCGTGCAGGCGCACTGTCTTCGTCGCTGCGCCTAGCCATGTCCGTGTTGAAATGGACTCTTAGTCGAAGGCCCAGGTGTAGAGTACGTCGAGCGCGTTGTTGGTGCCGGTCTGGAATTGCAGGGTGATGCGCGAATTGAGCTTGTAGCGCAGCTTGACCAGGCTGGTGGCGCTGCCCGTGCCTTGCTCAAAGCTGAGATAAGCGCGCGAGGACAGGCGTTTGCCAACCGTGACCACCGTGCTTTCCAGTCCCTTGGCCTGCGACACGCCGAGTTCGTCCAGGCCCACCTTGTTGGCCAGGCTGCCGCCGCTGCCGCCGAACAGCGCGCCCGCCGCGGTGCCGAGCAAGCCCATTTCATTGCCCGCCACATCGGCCATGCCGTGGCCCAGCACCAGCCAGGAAAGCTTCTCGCTGTCCGGCACTGTCGGCGTGGAGACCAGCTTGGCCGATGGCGCCAGCGCCGTGCCGCGCACCTCGACGCCCGCTTCCACATTGGTTTCGCTGAGCTGGCTGTCTTCGGGACGCTTGCGCACGGCCAGAATATTCAGGCCCGGGTTGTCGTAAGCGCCGGTGAAGTTGATCACGCCGCGTTCGATGGCCAGACGCTGGCCATAGGCGGCGTAGGTGCCATTGCTCACGCGGATGCTGCCGTTCACGCGCGGCGCGCGGCGGTCCTGCACGCGCACCCGCACGGCGCCGGCCAGCTGGGCGTCCAGGCCCTTGCCTTTGAGGTAGAAGCTGTCGCCCAGGTCCGCCTCCAGATCCACGTTCAGCGGCAGCGATTTGCTGTCGGCTTTCGGCGCCGGCTTGCCGCGGCCGAGGATCACCACGTCGTCGCTGATGGTGGGCGTGTCCTGCGAAGGCAGTTCGATCGAGGCGCGGTCGGCGCGGAACTTGCCGTCCAGCTGGAAGTACTTGGCGTCGCGCACCAGGGTGCTGGAGCCACTGAGCACCAGGGTGCGGTCGGGACGGGCCAGCACTTCGAGCTTGTCGGCCGCCAGCTTGAGCTGCATGGTGGCTTCGGCGTTGGCGAAACGCAGCCAGCCGTCGGCCTGGGCGCTGCCTTGCACGCCTTCGAAGCGCAGGCGCTGCAACTGCAACTGGTCGCCCGCCAACAGCGCCTGCAACTGGCCGTTGCGCAGGCGGATGCCTTGCTCGGCCCAGTTCACCACCAGCTTGTCGCCAGTGACGCTGCCGTTCAGGGTCGGCGCGCCGACCGTGCCGCCGCCGCTGAAATTGGCTTTCAGCGCGCCGTCCAGTTCCAGGCTCGGTATGCCGATCAGCGGCGCCAGCCAGGCCAGCGATGGCATATCCACATTGCCGCTCAGGGTCAGCGCGCTGTCGTGCGGAATGCGGCCATCGCGCAACTGGGCGGTGGCGTCGGCGCTGGCCTTGCCGGCGCGCGCGCCGTCCAGCAGCAGCTGGGCGCGCAGCTGGTTGCCCGCCACATTCACGCGGGTGTCGAGCTGGCGCAGGCCGAGGGCCACCGGCTTGTCGCCGCCGGTGACGGTGATGTCGCCTTTCTCGCGGAAGATATGCAGGCTGCCGTCCAGCGCCGGGGCCGCGCCCTTGGCGGCGGGCGCCTGCATGTCCAGCACCCAGTCGGCGCCGATGGTCAGGTCGCTGATGATGCTGTCGCGCCAAGCCTGCGACATCTGCGCCAGGTAGCTGGCCGGCACGCCGGCCGCCGCGCCGCGGCTGCGCCAGTGCGCGCCATTCTTCTCCAGATTCTCGATGCGCACGCTGCCATCGGGCAGCTTGATCACGGCATTGGAGAGGGCGATCTGTTCCGGCTTGGCCAGTCCGGCCGGACCGCTGCCCGGCGCGGCGGCCAGGCGCAGCGGCGCGGGCGCTTGCAAGGTGAGCGCGTAGCGGCCCTTGTTCTGCAAGGCTTCCAGCGTGCCGCTCCAGGCATCCTTGGCCCAGCCGCCGCGCAGACGCAGACCGGCGTCGAAGTCCTGGCTGACGGCGCTCAGCTGCAGGCTGTGCGCGCCGACCGTGCCGCTGCTTTGCAGGCGGGCGCGGTCCACCGTCGTTCCAGCTCCGGCATAGCCACTGATTTCCACATCCGCCGCCAGCGCGTCGTTGGCTTCCATGCCGCCCAGGTTGGCGCTGGCGCGCAGGGTCTTCAATTGATGCTGGCCGGGCAGGCGCAGGCTGCCGCCATCGAGGCTGAAGGCGAGGGCGGGGCGCGCCATGCTGCCGCTTAGCGAGCCGCTGCCGCGCAACTGGCCGCCGAAGTCGGGGCCGAGGCTGGAGAGCTGGGGCGCATCAAGCTTCCATTCCAGCCTGTCCTTGGCGCCGCCGAAGCCGCCCTTGGCCTGCAAGGCGTTCGGTCCCAGATGCAGATCGAGGTCGGCGTTGTCGATGCGGGCCGCATCGGCTGTCAAGTACGCATGGCCGGACAGCGGCGCGCCGGACAAGGTGGATGGCTGCAGTTTCAGATCGAGCTTGCCGCGCCAGTCCTCGGCCAGCCGTCCGCTGGCGCTGAATTCCGCGCTGATATTGCCGCTCATGCCGGCGCCGAAAGCGGCCGGGTTGAAGCGGCTGGCGCTGCCCGCCACTTTCAGTTCGGGCTTGCGCTGGGCATCGAGTCCCACTTCGCCGCTGGCGTGCAGCAGGCTCTCGGGCGCGCGCGTCTTCGCGGTGGACAGCGCGAGGCCGCGCGCATCGGCCGTGAAGGTGGAGCGCGGCGCAGTGAAGCTGCCGCTGGCGACGCCGCTGGCATTCACCGCGCCCAGCAGGCTGCTGCTGACGACGGCCAGTTGCGGCGCATCGAGCTTCCAGTGCAGACTATCGTTCGGCGCGCCGAAGCTGCCGCGCACTTCCGCCATATTTTTGCCCAGGGCCAGGCGCGCATCGACGGCGTGCACGCGCTGCGCGTCGGCCTGCAGCTTGCCCGCGCCGGACAGAGGTTGGCCCAGCAGGCGGCTCGGCTTGAAGGCGAAATCGGCGGCCACTTGCCAGGCCGGTTCCAGCTTGCCGCTGGCGCGCACGTCGGCGTTCAGATCGGCGGCCGGATAGCTGCCCAGCGCCGCAGGATCGAAACGCGCTGCCGTGGCCGTGGCTTTGAAGGCCTTGCCGTCTTTCAGGCTGGCTTCGCCGCTGGCGCTGATGCTGCCCTGTTTCGCCAGTAGGCGCAGTTGCTGCACGCGCAGCAGCTGGTCGGCCAGCGTGGCTTGCGCGTCGAGGCGCAGGCCGGCTTGCGCCAGCGCGGCGCTGAACAGAAGCTGTTTGCCGTCGCTGTGCGCTTTCAGTTCGCCGGCAATGGCCGTCTTGTTGGCGCTGGCGTGGATGGCGCTCAGGTCGAGGCGTTCGGTGTGCAGGCGGAAGTCGGCCACTTCGATGGCGTTGCTGTCGGCATGGCGCTGCACGCTGCCATTGCCCTGGAACTTGCCGGCCGTGCCGAGATCGATCAGCACCTCGTCCAGCGTGGCTTTCGCCAGCGTGCCGCCCAGGCGCGCGCCGACGCTGCGTAGCGGCAGGCGCTGCTTGTCCAGCGGGCCGGCCTCGCCCTGGTTCATCAGCGCCAGGCTGCCGGACAATTTCTGCCCCGGCGCCACCGCCGCCTGCAGATGCAGGTTCAGGTCGGCCTTCGGCCATAGCGGATCAAAACGGGCCGGATCGATGCCGCGCGCCTTGACCTCGGCCGTGCGCAGGATCACCGGATCGAAGGGCGCCAGCGTCAGCGTGGCCTCGCCATTGGCGTTCGGCGAAGTGCCTTTGGCCTGCACCGTCAGCACTTGCAGATTGCCGCCGACGGCGGCGTCCAGCCGCGCCGCTTTCACGCCGGCCGGCGGCGTGGTCTGGCTCAAGCTGGCCTGGCCGTTCAGCGCGAAAGGCGCTTGCGTGGCGATGGTGGCTTGCGCATCGACGCGGCCGATCTGCGTCAGCGCGCTGGCGTCCTTGAGCTGCCACTGCTTGCCGTCGCCCTGCAGTTGCAGGCGCACGGCGCTGATGTCGTTGCGGCTATTGTCCGTGCCGAGCAGGGTCAGACGCTGCAGGCGCGCGTCGGCGATGCTGAGGCGGAAGGGCGGCGCCAGTGAGGTGGGCATGGTGGCCGGCTTGGAAGGACCGATGCTGCGCACCGTCACGCCCTCCACATGCAGCTCGCTGATGGCGATGCCTTCCGAGAAGTACTGCAGGGGCGACCAGTTGATGTCGATATTGTCGGCCGTGACGATGCTGTCTTCGCTGCGGTAGACGATGTGGCCCAGGTGCATGCGCCCATACAGCGAGCCGCTGACGCCGCTGACCACGATCTGGCCGCCGCTGGCGCTGGCGATCTGCTGCATCAGGCGCTGCAAGGTGGTCTCGCGGCCCAACAGCCACAGGGCGCCGCCCAGCACCACAACGGTGGCGCCCGTGCCGATCAGGGTGCGGCGCAGCCAGCGCCGCTGCCGGCGAGGGGTGGGCGCGCTGTCAGGCGCGGCGGATGGCGCGGAAGGAGGGTTCTTGCTATCGTCCATATCAGCCATCAGAAAGTAAAGCCCAGCGAGAAGTGGATGCGCATCTTGCGCGTCGCGTGGCCGTAGGCGAAATCGACATTGATCGGACCGACCGGACTCTTATAGCGTACGCCGACGCCGTAGCCGGATTTGGGATGGATCGATTTCGGCGAATCGGCCGCATTGCCCGCGTCGTAGAACACGGCGCCGCCCCAGGCGGGTTTGAACCAGTACTGGTATTCGGCGCTGGCCGTGGCCAGATAGCGCCCGCCCACCGTGGCCTCGCCTTCGCGCACGCCCAGCTCCTGGTAGGCGTAGCCGCGCACCGAGTTGTCGCCGCCGGCGCGGAACAGGAAGGTGGTCGGCACGCCGTCCTTCTTGCGCGAAGCGAGCACGCCCACTTCGCCTCGCAGGATGACGCTGCTCTTGCTGTTGAGCGGGAGGTAGGTGATGCCGCGCACCGTGCTGCGCACGAAGGGTTCGTCCGTCAGCAGCGGCAGCAGGGCGCCGCCGAGCTGCGCGTTCAGCACATAGCCCTTGCTCGGGAACAGCAGATTATCCAGCTTGCGCCAGGTGACGGCATAGGTCAGCGGCAAGCTCTGGCTGCGGCTGGTGGGAATATGGTCGATCGATTTCGATTCGGTCAGGTACTGCAGGCTGATGCTGCGCTCCAGCCTTGGCGTGCCCCAGGCGCGCTTGCCCTGCACGGAAGCGGTGCGCGTGATCTCGCCCTGGATATCGTTGCGTTCGACGGCCGCGCCGAAGCTGTCGTTATAACCGTCGGCCGTGGTGGGGAAGTAGAAATCGGTGCGCGCCGTCTGGCGCTTGGTTTCCAGCGTCAGCGCGCTTTTCATCTTCAGGCCGAACACCGACAGATCGTCGTAGTTGACCTGGGTGCGGGCGCCGGTATTGGTGCTGAAACCCAGACCCACGCTGGCGTTGCGGCGCTTGTTCTCGCTCACGCGCACCAGCAGCGGCAAAGGCGCCATGGCGCTGGCGGTGGTGGGCTGGGGCTGGCCTTCCTGGCGCGCTTCGGCCGCTTCCAGCTGCTCGCCGATCACGGCCGACATATCGGCGCTCACTTCCACGCCGCTGAAATAGCCGGTGTCCTGCAGGCGCGCCTGGTAGGCTTGCAGCGCCGCCTCGTTGTAGTAGTCGCCGGGATGGATCTGGTTCAGGTTGCGCACCACCGATTCGGGATAGCGGCGCAAGCCTTCGATGCGCAGTTCGCCGAAGCGCATTTCCGGGCCGCTGTCGAGCACCAGGTGCAGCAGCGCCTTGTGCGTGTCGGGATCGACGGTAGCCTGGCTTTCGCTGAGCTGGGCGCGCGGATAGCGGGTCTGCATCAGCTGGCGCAGGATGCTGCGCTTGGCCGTTTCCCATTCGTCCTGGCGGAAGACGGCGCCGGCGGGCAGGGTCCAGCCGGCCTTCAGCGCTTCCTTATCGAAAGCCTCGCCGCCGCTGCTGGCGAAACCTTCCAGCACGATCTCCACTTCGCCCACGCGCACCGGTTCGCCCGGCTGCACCTCGACCACCACCGTCGGCGTGGCTTCCGGCGTGTCGACGCGCACGCTGAGTACGGGCGAGTAGTAGCCGGCCGTGGCGACCAGGGTGCGGATCTGCTCGGGCGCGGTGCGCACCAGGCGCTGCAGCTGGTCGCGGTCCATGCGCGCATTGCCGCGGAAACGCAGCAAGTCCAGGTTCTGCTCCAGCAGCGTTTCCAGCTCGCCGGGCGCCTGGATGCGCACATTGTAGTGCAGCCCCTCGGCCGCCCAGGCGGCCAGCGGGAGGAGCAGGGCGGCCGCGCCCACCGCCATGCGCCGCAATACATTTCTCGCTACTTGTGCCAAAATTCGTGGTCCTGCCTTAATGTTCATGTCCACATGTTACCGGATTGGTACAGTGGATGGCGTCCCTGATAAGATTTACAGAAAGTTTCATATGTTAGCAACTGATACCGCACTGGTGCTGTTTAGCGGCGGCCAGGATTCCACCACCTGCCTGGCCTGGGCGCTGGAACGCTACCAGCGCGTGGAGACCATCGGCTTCGACTACGGCCAGCGCCACGCCATCGAACTGACGGTGCGTCCCTCCCTGCTGGAGCAACTGCGCGCCCATAAGCCGCAATGGGCGCAGCGCCTGGGCGAAGACCATATGATCGACCTGTCCCTGATCTCGGCCCTGTCGCAGACGGCCATGACCGAGGACATCGAGATCGTCATGCAGGAAAACGGTCTGCCAAATACCTTCGTCCCCGGCCGCAACCTGCTGTTCATGACCGTGGCCGCCACCCTGGCTTACCGCCGCGGCCTGACGGTGCTGGTGGGTGGCATGTGCGAGACCGATTTCTCCGGTTATCCGGATTGCCGCGACGACACCATGAAGGCGCTGCAAGTGGCGCTCAACCTCGGCATGGACACGCGCCTCAAGCTGGAAACCCCGCTGATGTGGCTGGACAAGTCACAGACCTGGGAACTGGCCCAGTCGCTCGGCGGCATCGGCCTGGTCGACATGATCCGCGCCTCCACCCACACCTGCTACAAGGGCGAACGCGGCGCCCTGCACGACTGGGGTTATGGCTGCGGCACCTGCCCGGCCTGCGAGCTGCGCGCGCGCGGCTACCGCCAATTCGCGGCAGCCGCCGCCAACAAGCCGGCCTGAGGTAGCAAGCAAGACGGAAGAGACTGGCAATCGCTTTGCCAGTTTCCATTGACTTTGCTCATAGGGCATGGGGTATTTCCCACAGCACATAATATTCATTGCGGGGCAGGGGGCGGTAACGTACTATGAATGCCACCCTCTGCTGGCAGGACGACTATGGACAAGCCCGCCCACCCCTCGCTGCGCGATCGCCTGCTGCATGGCTTGCTGCGGCCGGGCGTGTTGGCGGCCCTGGTGCTGGCAGTGTGTTCCGCAACCACCTGCGCGCTCTGGCTGGGCGCGCGCGCCGACGCCGAGCGTGAGGCCGAAACCGATTTCAATCACCGTGTCCGCGAACTGATCAACAGCATGGCCCAGCGCATGCAGACCTATGTGCAGGTGCTGTATGGGGTGCAGGGCTTGTTTGCCAGTTCCGGCAGCGTGGACCGCGAGGAATTCCGCATCTATCTGGCGGGCCAGGAGCTGAACCAGCACTTCCCCGGCGTGCAGGGCGTGGGTTTCATGCGCTGGGTGCCGGGCAGTGAACGTGCGGCGCATATCGCCGCCGTGCGGGCCGAAGGCTTTCCCGAGTATGCGATCACGCCGGCCGGCATCCGCCCGCAGTACGCGCCGGTGCTGTATCTGGAACCGTTCAGCGGCAGCAATTTGCGCGCTTTCGGCTTCGACCCGATGTCGGAGCCGATGCGGCGCATGGCGCTGGAGCAGGCGCGCGATTCCGGCTTGCCGGCCATGACGGGCCGGCTGCGCCTGGTGCAGGAAAAACAGGAGCCGGCCCAGGCCGGCTTCCTGGTGCTGCTGCCGGTCTACCGCAAGGGCATGTCCTTGCAGACCTTGGCGCAGCGCCGCGCCGCCATTGAGGGCTGGGTGTATGCGCCCTTCCGCATGGGCGATCTGATGGCGGGCATCGGTGGCGAGCGCGGCGCCAGTCTCGATGTGGAAATCTACGACGGCAACAGCGTCGATCCGGCGCAGCGCATGTATGACAGTGCGGCAGGCGAACCGGCCGCCACGGCGCGCCAGACCACGCAGCAGATCAGCGTGGCCAGCCACCGCTGGACGGTGCGCATTGCCGCGCTGCCCGAAAGCTACAGCCTGCGCGATGAAAAGACCCAGCTGATCGGCATTGCCGGCCTGATGCTCAGCGTGCTGATGGCCCTGCTGGCCTGGCTGCTGGCGCAGAGCCGCGCGCGCGCCGGCCTGGCCCTGCACCACAGCCGCGAGCTGGCGTCCGAACTGCAGGAAGGCCAGGCCAGCATGCAGGCGCTGGCCGACAGCGCCCAGCGCAGCCAGGCCATGCTGCGCAGCATCCTCGACTCCACCATCGACGGCATCCTGGTCGATGATTGCCGCGGCACGGTGCTGAATGTAAACCGGCGCTTCCGCCTGCTGTGGAATGTGCCGGAACAGATGGATTGGCAAAGCGATGGGCCGATCCTGATGGCCCATGTGGCGGGCCAGTTGGAGCAGGCCGAGCCGTTCCTGGAAGCGGGCAAGCAGCCGCACCGCGACAATGAGGAGCGGCAAGCGCTGCTGCACCTGAAAGATGGCCGTGTGATGGAGCAGTTCACGCGCACGCTGCGCCTGGGCAGCGGCCAGGCGCGGCTGTGGTCTTTCCGCGACATCACCGAGCGCACCCAGATCGACCAGCGCGAGCAGACCCGGCGCCAGGTGCTGGAACTGCTGGCCACCGGCGCGCCGCTCTCGACCATCCTGGAAAGCGTGGTGCTGGGCATCGAGGCCGACAATCCTTCCATGCTGTGCAGCATCCTGCTGCTCGATCCCGAAGGCAGCCGCCTGCTGCTGGGCGCGGCGCCCAGCCTGCCGGCTTTCTTCAATGCCGCCGTGCACGGCCAGCCTGTGATGCTGGGCAACGGCTCCTGCGGCCAGGCGGTGGCGGCCAACTGCCGCGTGATCGTCGAGAATATCCAGACCGACCCGCTGTGGCTGCGCCACCGCGACCTGGCGCGGCGCGCCGGGCTGGGCGCCTGCTGGTCCGATCCCATCCGCAGTTCCTCGGGCGCGGTGCTGGGCGCTTTCGCCATCTACAGCCGCCTGCCGCAGCGGCCCAGCCCGGCCAATATCACGCTGATCGAACAGGCCGCCCACCTGGCCGGCATCGCCATCGAGCAGGCCCAGGCGGCGCAGGCGCTGCGTGTGGAAGAGGCGCGCTTCCGCAGCCTGTACGACAATGCGCCCGTGGCGCTGTGGGAGCAGGATTGGTCGGAGGTGCGCGCCCGCCTGGTGGAGCTGGAAATGTCGGGCGTGGAAGACATTCCCGCCTATCTGCACAACAATCCCAGCCAGCTCAAGCACCTGGCCAGCCTGGTGCGCATCACCGACGTCAACGCCGCCGCCCTGCAGCAGGTCGGCGCGCTGCCCGGCAACAAGGATTTGTCGGCCTTGAGCCTGGCGCAGAATTTTGACCACAGCGCGCTGCCGGCTTTTGCGCGCGCGCTCACGGCCCTGGCCCAGGGCGCCCACCTGTTCGCCTGCGAGAGCAGCTTCCGCCGCCTGGACGGGGTGGGGCGGCAGAACGAGCTGACCCTCCTGGTCATGCCCGGCCACGCGCACAGCCTGGACTTCGTCATCGTTTCCACCGTCGACATCACCGAACGCAAGCGCCTGAACGACGAGCTGCTGCTGCTGGCCACCACCGACTTCCTGACCGGCCTGCCGAACCGGCGCGAATTCATGGCCCGCCTGGACGACGAGCAAGCGCGCCTGCAGCGCGACGTGGGCGAGCGCACGGCCGTGGTCATGCTCGACCTCGACCACTTCAAGCGCATCAACGACGAACATGGCCACGCCGCCGGCGACGCCGTGCTGCGCCATCTGGCCACGCTGATGCGCGACAGCCAGCGCAAGATCGATATGCTGGGCCGCGTCGGCGGCGAGGAATTCGCCGTGCTGCTGCCGGGGGCCGATCTGGCCGCCGCCGCCTCCTATGCCGAGCGGCTGCGCCAGCGCATCGCCAGCACGCCCTTGCTGCTGGGCGAGCAGGAATTCACGGTGACGGTCAGCGTTGGCATCGCCGCCATGGATGCGCTCGACGCCAGCGGCGATGCGGCCCTGATCCGCGCCGATAAAGCCTTGTACCGCGCCAAGCGCGGCGGACGCAACCGGGTGGAAGTGGCGGGACGGGACAGCGCGGCGGCCGAGGCTGGCGCGCAAGCGGGAGGTCAGGCGGGAGGCGAGGCGGGAGGCGGGGCGGCAAAGGAGGCGGACCGGCCGGGGCATCCCCCGGCCGCTTCCGCATGAAACGGGATCAGACGGTGCGTTCCTTGAGATCGGCCTGGCGGCGTTCGCGGCGGCGCGACACCATATACCACAGGCCGAACAGGATCAGCAGCGGCAGCAGGAAGGGCGAGATGGCCGCCACCAGCACCACGGCCAGCAAGGCCAGGCCCGCCACCATCAGCACGCCGAGACCGGCGAACAGCAGGCCGACGAAGAGCGCCGCGCAGACGATGGCGATGGCCGCGATCACCAGGCCGCCGGCGCCGAAGATCAGGCTGAAGAGGGCGGCCAGCGGCCCCTCGTATTCATCGCCGCCGAAACTCACGGTCCAATCGCCCATCTCCAGCGTGTGCATGGCAGCGATAGCGAGAAGCACGATAACAGCGCAGGCGAGCAGTCTTTTCATGGCAAACCCCGTATGGTTGATTGTTCTGATGCCGTTTGGCATGGTTGTACTGTACTGCGCGCGGGACCGGCCGGCGATGGGCTTGCGATGGACGGTGGATTTGGCGGGCCGAATGGGCGATGAAACCGATGAATGGAGGAAATCCCAGCCTTGAACTTGCTTCAAGCTTGCCTATACTGAATACCTATCTCGCGCATGGAGGGTAATATGGCATGGCTAGCATTTGACGAGGATCAATCGTTATCCTCGGGAATCGGTAGAGCAGAGCGCCAGCGTAGCGCACTTGACTGTTCCGGCGGGCCCAAGGGGCCGCCGTCCGCGCCGCCGACGATTCCGCCCATCATTATCACTCCGTACAAGTACCAGACGCCGGAACCGGCCATCGACCCGCGCATCACGCCGCCGGGACCGCCGGTGCGGCCACCGGGCCAGCCGGCGATCTATTTCCACTGAACATAGCCCGCTTTGGCGGGCTTTGTTTTGGGCGGGCTGGTATCATGGCTGCCTTTTTCCCGCCGCGAGCCCAGCATGAATGATTTTTCCGAACAGCAAGAAGACGATGTCCTGATCCAGGAAGACCGCGTCTGGCAAGGCAATGGCTGGACGGCGCGTGTCATCAAGAACGAGGACGACGATGGCTGGGCGGTCGCCATGATCAAGGATGGCGAGCCGGAGCCGGCCCTGGTCGGCCCCTGGACCATGGGGCGCGACAAGAAAAATCCCAAGCCGCTCGACATCAACGCCTTCCACACCCTGGTCAAGACGGCCAGCGAGGTGATCCGCCGTCACGAGCAGCAACTGCATGCTCAGTTGCATAAATCCCTGCGCGTGGAGACGGAGCAGGGCAGCCTGACCGTCAAGCTCGACATCGTGCCGGACGAGGACGATCCGTATGCCCTGCTGAGCGCCGTCGACGCCTATGGCGAGCAATTGGCCCAGGTGCGCGTGGCGCCCAATTTCAAGCTCAGCACGTCCAGCGCCGCAGCCTGGATCGAGAACGACTTCCGCCGCCCCTACTGAGTTTGAGCACCCCGGGGTTGCGGCTTTGCCGCATCCGCCCCGGCTTTCGGCGCCCGGCGCGGGAATCCGCTGGCCCCGGCGGCGGCGCCCTGATAATATTTCCGTTGTGAATTATTTATCGTCCAGGGGAAATATGGAAAGCCGTTTGCGCCGCCTTGAAGCCGTCCAATCCATGCTGCTCGAAATCGGCCAGCAGTCGGTCAGCTGCACCGATATCGCGCTCTTCCTGCAAGCCGTGCACGCGGCGCTGGGGCGTATCATGTACGCGGCCAACTTCTATGTGGCGCTGAACGACCGCGACGGCGAAGACAACAGCGTGCGCTTCGTCTATTTCGTCGACGTGCTGGACGATGCGCCCGATCCCGGCCAGCTGGTCAAGCTGGCCTCGCCCGAGCAATCGCCGACGGCCTGGGTGATTCTGAACCGCCAGCCGCTGGTGATGACGGCCGAAGAACATATCTCGCGCGAGACTGGCGGCGCCTTCGGCCAGGGCACGGTGGCCGAGCACTGGATGGGGTGTCCGCTGCTCGACCAGAACCACCAGATCCTGGGCGCCATCGTCATCCAAAGCTATGACGCGGCGCATACCTATAGCGAAGAAGACCAGGCCTTGTTCGCCCTGATCGCCAACTATGTGTCGAGCGCCCTGCAAGGCTTGCAAAGCATGGACCGGCTCGAGCGCGCCGTGCGCGAACGCACCCTGCGCCTGGAGCACGAGGTGGCCGAGCGGCGCCGCGCCGAAAATCTGCAACGCGCCCTGTACGAGATTGCCAGCCTGTCGGCTTCGGCGTCCGACGCGGGCGTGCTGTACCGCCGCCTGCATGAAATCATCAGCGAGCTGGTGACGGCGCGCAATTTCCTGATCGCGCTCTACCATCCGGACAGCGCGGAAATCAGCATCCCGTATTTCATCGATGAAAAAGATGCCGAGGCGCCCGTCAAGCGCTTCCACTACGGCATCGGCATGAGTTCCTACATCCTCCAGCGCAAGCAGGCCCAGCTGCTGGATGGCCCGGCCTATGCCGCCCTGCGCGCCGCCGGCGAGATCGACGAGCCGCTCGGCAATGAAGACATCCGCAGCTGGATGGGCGCGCCCATGCTGCTCGGCGACCGCGCCTATGGCGTGATCATCGTGCAAAGCTACGACGCCTCGGTGGTCTACAGCCAGGCCGACCTCGATATCCTGGCCTTCATGGCCAGCCATGTGGCGGTGGCGATTGCGCGCATGCAGGCCGACCGCGCCATCCGCCGCGCCAAGGACACGCTGGAAGAACAGAACGCCGCGCTGAACACGGCCCTGACCCAGTTGCAGGAAGCGCAAAGCGAGCTGGTGCGCCAGGAAAAACTCGCCTCGCTGGGCCGCCTGGTGGCCGGCGTCGCCCACGAAATCAACACCCCGCTCGGCATCTGCGTCACCGCCACCAGCCACCTGGTGCAGGAACTCAAGCTGACCAAGGAAGACCTGGCCGCCGGCCAGCTCGATGAAGACGGCCTGAACGCCTTCTTCGACACCATCGACCAGTCGCTGCGCATCATGACCACCAACACCCAGCGCGCCGCCGCCCTGGTGCGCAGCTTCAAGCAAGTGGCGGTGGACCAGAGTTCCGACAATATCCGCAACTTCCATCTGCGCAAATACCTGGACGAAGTGCTGCTCTCGCTGCAACCCAAGCTCAAAGGCAAACCCATCAAGGTGGAAGTCGATTGCGCGGCCGATATCCAGCTCGACAGCTTCCCCGGCGCCATTTCCCAGATCGTCACCAATATGGTGATGAACTCCCTGGTGCACGGTTTCGAAGAAGGCCAGAGCGGCAGCATCAAAATCAGCGGCAAGAGCGATGGCGAGCACATCCAGTTTGACTACAGCGACGACGGCATCGGCATGGACAGCTCGCTGCTCGGTCAACTGTTCGACCCCTTCTTCACCACCAAGCGCGGCAGCGGCGGCAGCGGTCTCGGCGCGCACATCCTGTACAACCTGGTGACGGGGCCCCTGGGCGGCACGGTCAAGGTCGTCAGCGCCCCCGGCATGGGCCTGCACTACCACCTGCGCTTCCCCCGCGACCAGCGCAAAAAGCCCGCTTGATCCACATCAAACAATGTCCGACCCTGGTGTCAGGCACCAGAGGTGGACATTGTTTGATTTGGCGCAAACTTAGTCGGGGAAGCGTTCGTTGATGGCGAGGGCGCGGTCGATGTTCTGGATCAGCAATTCGACGTATTTGGGGTCGAGGTGGTGGCCGGCGACTTCGCGCAGGTGGCCGATGACTTGTTCGACCGGCCAGGCGTCCTTGTAGCAGCGCTTGTGCATCAGGGCGTCGAAGACGTCGGCGACGGCGACGATGCGGGCGTACAAATGAATATTCTCGCCTTTGAGGCCTTGCGGGTAGCCGCTGCCGTCGTATTTTTCGTGGTGCTGGTGGGCGATCACGGCGGCGGCCTTGAGGATGGGCCGCTGCGAGCCGTCCAGGATCGACAGGCCGACCGCCGGGTGCTGCTTCATGATTTCCCATTCGGCCGCGTCGAGCTTACCGGGCTTGAGCAGCACGGCGTCGGGCGTGGCGATCTTGCCGATATCGTGCATCGGCGCGGCATGCGTGAGCACGGCGGTTTCGTCGTCGGGCAGGCCGCCGGCCTGGCCCAGCATCTGGCAGATTTCGGCCATGCGCCGCACGTGGTTGCCTGCTTCGTTCGAGCGCGATTCGACCACGTCGCCCAGGCGCAGGATCAGCTCGGCCTGGGTGTCGGTGATTTCCTGGTTGAGCAGGATATTGTCGAAGGCGATCGCCACGCCCGAGCAGAATACTTCGAGCAGCTTGGCGTCGATCTCGGAAATCTCGTCCACGCCTTTCAGCACCAGCAGCGAGGCCTTGCCGCTGGTGTTCGGGAAGTAGCCAACATAGGTGTCGCCGAGAATGCGCGAAATGCGGTTGCGCTCGGCCACATTGAGCTGGGCCAACAGCTCGGGCGTGAGCAGCGGTTCTGCGTCGGCGCCGATCTGGGCCAGGATTTCATAGTCCTGCTCGCCCGTGATGGCGGTGGCCGCGCGCAGGCGCAGCAGCATGCTTTTTTCCAGGCGCAGCAGGGCCACCACCTGCTGCAGCAAGCCGCTGGCGAAGTCCTTCAGATTGCGTTGCTGGAAGATATGGGCCGAGGCGGCGATCACGCGCTCCAGGCCTTCGCGGTAATTGAGCTGCTGGCGGCGCGCTTCTTCCACCTTCATGATGTCGCGGTAGGCGCGCAGGGCGGCAAAGGTCGTGGTGAACAGCTTGGTGCGGTCGAGCTCGGTCTTTTCCTTGTAATCGTTGATGTCGTAATTGACGATCACGCGCTCTTCCGGCGCCTGGCCCGGCTGGCCGGTGCGCAGCACGATGCGGGTGAACTGGTTGTCCAGCTCCTCGCGCATCCAGCGCGCCACTTCCAGACCGCTATCCTCTTTTTCCATCACCACGTCGAGGAAGACCAGGGCGATATCGCTTTCGCGCGCCAGCACCTCCTTGGCTTCGGCACCGCTGTAGGCGTGCACGAAGGTCAGGCCGCGTCCGTCGAGGCGGAAGCGGCTCAGCGTCAGCTTGGTGATGTCGTGGATGTCCGGCTCGTCGTCGACCAGCAGGATTTTCCATGGCGCGAGCTTGGGCGTTGCTGAAGTCAGAAAAGACATAGGTATTCCGCTAGTTGGCTAAAGTCCCGGACGAGCGCGCAGGGTTTGGGCGCAGCCCGACGATTGTATTGCTTGACTCATGTATTAACAACTGGAAACAAATATTGCTTTTACCCAAATACAACACTTTTTCGCCGCGGATGGGCGGGAACGATGCTTCGTTGCGGGAATATATTTACCTTATGAGCAACATATATTCTCAAATGGAACAATACTTCATTTTTGATAAGATTTACCTTCCATCCAGTAAAATTTGGTCGCGGGCGGCATGCTGAAGCGCCAAGTGCGTCTTTGGCGCAACAGTGCTGGCATGTAACAGATCTTGATAGCCAAGTCACAATCCTGTCATTTTCCCTCCCTAGAATGGCGGCAGTTTTTTTACCCCACCCACTCTAGTGAAAACGGTCATGACCAACAAAATCGATCAAGACGATCTCGGCTACAACGACACCCCGAACGAGCACTTCAGCACCGTGCTGGACCAGCGCATCAGCCGCCGCAATCTGCTGCGCGGCAGTGCCGCTTCGGCTGTCAGCATGGCCATGGCCACCTTCGGCCTGAGCGCCTGCGGTGGCAGCGATAATAACAACAGCGTGGTCTCGCCACAGCCGCCCGTCACCCCGCCGGTGACCCCGCCGGCCGAGAAGCTGCTGGCCTTCGGCGCCGTCGGCAAGAGCCTGCTCGACAGCGTGGTGGTGCCGGCCGGCTACACCGCCAGCATCCTGTACGCCCTGGGCGACCCGCTGAACGCGGCCACCAGCGCCTTCAAGAACGATGGCAGCGATGCCGACTACGAAAACCGCGCCGGCGACCACCACGACGGCATGGAATTCTTCGGTCTGGGCGCCGACGGCAAGCCGTCCGCCTCCGGCGTCGAGCGCGGCCTGCTGGCCATGAACCACGAAGCCACCACCAACCAGGCTTACTCCTCCTTCTTCATCCACGCCAATGGCGGCACCAACACCCTGCCGCGTCCAGCGCTGGAAGTGGACAAGGAAACCGGCCTGCACGGCATCTCCGTGGTCGAAGTGCGCCGCACCGGCGGCAAATGGGAATACGTCAAGGATTCCGCCTTCAACCGCCGCGTCACCTGCCTGACCGAGTGCGAGCTGTCCGGCCCGGCCGCCGGCAATGCGCTGATGGTCACCAAGTACTCGACCGACGGCAAGAAAACCCGCGGCACCCTGAACAACTGCGGCACCGGCAAAACCCCATGGGGCAGCTTCGTGAGCGGCGAGGAAAACTGGTCCGGCTACTTCACCCGCGACAAGAACGACGACACCGCGCGCGCCAGCGACAAGAGCGTGGCCTCGCTCAAACGCTATGGCCGCAGCGCCGGCAGCGCCTCGCGCCACGGCTGGGAAACCGGCGGCGCCGACGATAAATACGCGCGATGGAATATCAGCAAGACCGGCGCTTCCACCGACGGCAAGGACGATTACCGCAACGAGATGAACGCCATGGGCTACATCGTCGAAGCCGATCCGTACAACAAGACCCGCGCCCTGAAAAAACGTACCGCCCTGGGCCGCTATGCCCACGAAAGCGCCGCCTTCAGCAAGCCGGTCGCCGGCCAGCCGCTGGGCGTCTACATGGGCGACGACTCGCGCAATGAATACATCTACAAATTCGTCACCGAGGAAGTGTGGGCCGCCGCCGACGCCAACCCGGCCGATATGCTGAAAACCGGCGACAAATACCTGGACAAGGGCAAGCTCTACGTCGCCAAATTCGGCGCCGACGGCAGCGGCCAATGGATCGAGCTGAGCATCAGCAACGCCGCCATCGCGGGCTATGCCGGCTACAAATTCGCCGACCAGGCCGACGTGCTGGTGAACGCCCGTCTGGCGGGCGACGCCGTGGGCGCGACCAAGATGGACCGTCCGGAATGGTGCACGGTCAACCCGGCCAATGGCGAGATTTACTTCTCGCTGACCAATAACAGTGGCCGCGTCGCTGCCGGCTCCGGCACCCTGGTCGATGGTCCGAACCCGCGCGCCTACACCGATCTGAAGGGCAAGAACGAACAGAAAGGCAACCCGAACGGCCACATCCTGCGCATCAAGGAAGGCAGCGCCGGCGCCTCGTCCGCCACCTTCAGCTGGGACGTCTACCTGTTCGGCGCCGAGTCGGGCGCCGATGCCGGCAAGGTCAACCTGTCGAGCCTGACCGCCGACCAGGACTTCTCCAGCCCGGACGGCCTGGCCTTCACGCCTTCGACCGGCCTGCTGTGGATCCAGACCGACGACGGCGCCTACACCGACGTCACCAACTGCATGATGCTGGCCGCGATTCCGGGCAGCGTGGGCGACGGCAAGAAAGTCACACTGGACTACCCAGCCGCCGGCACCGCCGCCGCCTTCAAGGTCGATACCTTCGTCGGCAAGGCCGCCACGGCCGACACCGTCAAGCGCTTCCTGGTCGGCCCGGTCGACTGCGAACTGACCGGCATCGCCGAAACCCCGGACGGCAAGGCGCTGTTCGTCAATATCCAGCACCCGGGCGAAGGCACGGACCAGGCCAATATCGGCGATCCGTCCAAGTACACCAGCCAATGGCCCGCCAACGCCGGCTACGGCGCCGGCAAGCGTCCGCGCTCGGCCACCATCGTCATCACCAAGAATGACGGCGGCCGCATCGGCAGCTAAGCGCTCGCGCTATTGATGGCAAAGCCCCGCAAACCGCTGGTTTGCGGGGCTTTTGTATCTAATCGTAAGCAAAGTTTTCCGTCCTCCTGGCCGCGCGGGGAAAAGAGTATAGTGAAATGAGAATACTCTGAACGGAAAGGAAAAATCATGCGACTCCACGCCCGTCACGCCCTGGCCGCGGCGCTTCTGCTGCTGGCCGCCACGGCCGCCTCCGCCGCCGAGGTCACGGTCAATTTCATCAAGCCGGACAGTTACAACGACCTGCCGCGCATGGCGCGCGACCGCGAGCTGATCCTGAAAGACTTGCGCGAACACTTCGTCAAGCTGGGCCAAAGCCTGCCGGCCGGTCAAACCCTGAAAATCGACGTCAACGATATCGACCTGGCCGGACGGCTGGAACCGGCGCGCCGCATCGACGACATCCGTATTTTGAATGGTGGCGCCGACTGGCCCCATATGGCCCTGCACTACAGCCTGGAAGCCGATGGCAAAGTGCTGCGCAGCGGTGATGGCCAGCTCAGCAATATGAACTACATCCAGCGCCTGAACCGCTACTCCGAGGGCGACTCCCTGCGCTACGAAAAGCAGATGCTCGACGACTGGTTCCAAGCCACCTTCACCGAGTCCAAGCTCAGCAAAAAATAAGCCTTTGATCTATCTCAACGAATGTCCACCCTGGTGCCAGGCACCGGTGGTGGACATTCTTTGCGTTAGATCAAACAATGTCCGACCCTGGTGTCAGGCACCACGGTGGGACATTGTTTGATTTGGCGCAAAGGCTTAGTCGATCCAGTTGACGCGGGGGAATTTGGCGCGGAACTCGTCGGGCATGGGGACGACCTGGCTGAGCTTGTAGTTGAAGAAGACGAAGCCGGATTTGGCCATCGCCACCAGCACCTGGTCCTGCGGGCGGGTGATGCGGAAGGTGATGTCGCCACCGTATTTGTTGAAGTCCATGACGCCGACTTCGAACAGCAACTGGTCGCGGGCGTGGCCTTCGGCGCGGTAGGTGGTGGCGAGGTCGGTGACGATGATGCCGGTGCCGTCGCCCTCGGTTTCCTGCACGCCGAAGTCAAACAGGAAGCGCGCCCGCGCTTCCGAAATCATGGAGATCATCGAATCGTTGCCGAGGTGGTTGGCGGCATTGATGTCGGTGACGCGTACCGTGAGCTGGGTGGAAAAACAAAACTGGTCTTCGGGGAATTCTAGTTTCAGTCGTGCCATGGCTGCTTGTTCGCGAGTGCAAAACTTTATTGTAGCCCTATTGCCGCACCAGCTTGTAAACCTTGCCGCCGCCCACCAGCACATACAGCTCGCCCTGGGCATCCTGGCCGAAGGACAATACATTGCCGACGCTGGCAATGCCCCAGTCGCGCTGCTCGCTGACCGTGCCGCCGCTGTAGAGGAAGCTTTTGAGGAAGCCCTTGCAGTAGTCGGAGTAGAAATAGCGTCCCGCCAGTTCGGGAATGGCCGCGCCGCGGTAGACATAGCCGCCCGTGATGGAGCAGCCGTTGGCGCCCGCGCTGCCGTGGGTGTATTCGAAGGCCGGCCGGACCAGCCCGGCGCTGGCGCAGCTGGCGGCGTTGTAGCAGGCGCTGCCTTCCATGATGGGCCAGCCATAGTTGTTGCCGCCCGTCGCGATGGCGGCGATATCGACTTCCTCGCGCTCGCCCTGGCCGACATCGGCGATATACAGCTGGCGGCTGGTGCCGTCGAAGGCGAAGCGCCAGGGATTGCGCAGTCCGAGCGCCCAGATTTCGCCGCGCTTGCCGCTCTGGCCGGCGTAGGGATTATCGGATGGCACCTTGTACGCCGTGGGCAGGCTGATGTCGACGTCGAGCCGCAGCAGCTTGCCCAGCATGCTTTCGGGGTCTTGCGCATTGCGGTTCGGATCGCCCGCGCCGCCGCCATCGCCGGTGCCGATATACAGATAGCCGTCCGGCCCGAAGGCCAAGAGGCCGCCATTGTGGTTGCTGTAGGTGGGATGGCCGATGCTCAGCACGCGCGTTTGCGACTGCGGGTCGGCCACCGAGGGATCGGCCGACATGCTGAAGCGGTCGATGGCGATATTGCCATTGCGGTCGGTGTAGTACACATAGAAGCGGCCATTGCGCGCAAACTCGGGATGGAAGGCCAGGGACAGCAGGCCGCGCTCGCCGTCGGTGGTGGTCTGGGCGCTGATGTCGAGCAGGGGCTTGCTCAGCAGGCTGCCGTTTTCCAGCACGCGGATGCGGCCCGGCCGCTCGACGATGAACTGGCGGCTGTCGCCGGCCGGCGCGGTCAGCAGGATGGGCTGGTCCAGGCCGGAGGCCACCTCGCGCAAGCCCAGGCTCAGGGCGGCCGGCAGCGGCGTTGGCGCTGCCGCGGGCGGCATGCTGGCATCGGCGGCAGCACCGGAACCACCGCCGGAACCGCCGCCGCAAGCGGCGCCCAGTGCCAGCAGGCCAAGAGCAGCGGAAGACAACAGCTTGCGCATGACAACCTCCGTATCCGCTCCGCTGATTGGTGCGGCGCGTCCCGGAGCGCGGGGACGGCGCCGCGGCCTGCCTTTAGAGATGCTCGCCGAGGAAGACCAGGCTTTCGCCGTGCGCCTGGGCGGCCGAGCGCTGGTGGTAGCTGGCCCGGTGCGAGCAGTTGAAGCCATGTTCGGCCTCTTGGTAGAGATGGATTTCCACATTCTCGCGCTCATCGAAAGCTTGCGCGATGCTGCGCACGGCCTCGGGCGGGATATGCGCATCCTTGCCGCCGAAATGCATCAGCAGCGGCACGCGGATGTCGGCGGCGCGCTCCAGGTGCTGCTGGATGCGCCCGCCGTAATAGGCGATGGCGGCATCGACGTCGCCATTCGCCGCCGCCAGGTACGCGAGCCGGCCGCCGAAGCAAAAGCCGAGCGCGGCGATCTTGCCGCCGACGCCGGGCAGGCCGCGCAGCACGGCGGCCGTGGCGCCGATATCCTGCTGGGCCTGGACCAGGTCCGCCTGCTGCATGTATTGCGCCGCCTGCGCCCAGCTGGCGTCGTCATAGCCCAGCTCGACGCGCGGCCGCTGGCGCCAGAACAGGTCGGGCGCCAGCACCACATAACCGTCCGCCGCATACTGCTCGGCCACGCTGCGGATATGGGCGTTGACGCCGAAAATCTCCTGCAGCAGCACGATGCCCGGCCCGGCGCCGCCGCGCGGCAAGGCCAGGTAGGCGCCGAAGCTGCCATCGTCCACGGCGATATCGATCCACTTGCTGCTGCCGTCCATGCCGCCTCCTCAGGCCAGCGCGCGGCGCAGGCCCAGGGCCGCCACGCATTCTTCGATGTCCTGCACGCTGAAGCTGGCGATGTTGCGCGCCAGTTCGGCCTGCACCAGCTTGCGCGTGGAACCATGGATGTTCTCGCGCAGCAGGCCGAGGAATTTGGGCGCGGCGATCAGGCAGAGATGCTGGTAGCGGTTGGCGCTGCGCGCCAGCTCCAGCCGCTCGCCGACGCTGCGCGCGAACAGGCGCACTTCGTGGGCCACCGGCTCTTCCTGCCCGGGCGCGGTGTGGCTCTGGCCATCGGGGCCGCCGAAACGGCCATTGCCGTCGCTGGCAAGCTGCTTGTTGTCGGCCCGGCCGAGGGGATTGACCAGGTCTTCGATTTCCTGCAGCGCGCCGCGCGGATCGCCCAGTTGGAAGATGCGCGCGCGGCTGTTGTTGGCTACCACGATCCAGGTTTTTTCCATCCCTGCCTCCTCATGCTCGCTTGCGCCGGCACCCCCGGCGCGGGGAAATCCAGTATATGCCGCGTGCTGGCGGGGTGGCGCAACGCAGGCGGAGCCGGCCTGGCCGGACTGGCGCGATGCGCCGCCGGGCGGCCGCAATCTTTCCCCGTAATACATGAAATTGCTATGTGGTATATGAAACACGGGAGGGCGAAAAAGTGCCGCGATGGGGCGGTGCCGGGCCAGCGCGGCCGGGGAGGGTGGCTAATCCATGCTAATCTGGTGTTTTCCCCTTGTTTTAGATGAGCGACACCATTCCATCCGCGCCAACTGTCCGAGCCCCAGGCAAATCTGGCTGGCCGCGTCCAGTCACCCTGGTCCTGCTGTCGGGCCTGAGCCTGACGGGCTTGCTGTTTGCCGGCATCAGCCGGCTGGAGCAGGACAAGCTGGAGCTGGCGTTCCAGCAGCGCGCCCATGTGCGCCTGTGGGCGCTCAAGGAGGGCGTGGACAATGCCATCGGCAGCCTGCGCGCCATCAACCAGCTGTTCGCCAGCCATATGGAAGTGAGCCGCGAGGAATTCCGCCGCTTCACCCAGCCCACGCTGGCCTACTACCCTTATGTGCAGAGCGCCAGCTATCTGCGCTTCATCGACGCGGCCGAGCGCCCGGCCTTCGAGGCGCGCCTGCGCGGCTTCCAGGCCGAAGCGCGCCTGACCGAGATGCGCGAGGGCGTGGCGGTGCCGGCCGGCGCGCGCGCGCGCTACCGCGTGATCGATTATCTGGAACCGCTGCAGGGCAATGAGATGGCGCTCGGCCTCGACACCCTGTATCCGGCCTACGGCGAGGACGTGCGCCAGCATGCCTACGATACCGGCCTGCCGGCGGCCGGCCAGCTGGTGGCGCTGGTCGAGGGGCCGCAGCCGCGCGTGGGCGTGGTGATCTCGATGCCGGTCTACCGCTACGGCGCCGAACTGGCCAGCCTGGCGCAGCGGCGCGCCGCCGTGATCGGCGAGACAGCCATCGTGCTGCGCCCGGCCGATATGATCGCCAAGGTGTTTGAAGCGGCCGGCCTGCGTCCGAACCAGGGCATGAGCCTGAATGTGTACGCCGCCGCGGCGAACGGCCAGCGCGAGCAGCCGCTGTATGCGGCGGCCGAAGCGCCGTCCGGCCAGGGCACGCTGCCGCGCTGGCTGTATCCGGGCCGCGCGGCGCCGCTGCGGCAAAGCTTCGACGTGGCGGGCCAGAGCTGGCGCGTGGCGGCGGCGCCGGGCGACGAGGTGCTGCTGAGCGACCATCTGGCTTCGCTCTCGACCCTGGCCCTGGGCCTGCTGCTGACGGGCCTGGGCGCGGCCTATATGCGCACCCTGTCGCTGCGCAACCGCGTGATCCAGCGCCATGTGGAGGAGCGCACCGCGCAGCTGAAGGACTTGAACCGCGAGCTGCTGCTGCGCGAGCGCGCCATCGAGTCGAGCACCAATGCCGTGGTGATCACGGCGGCGCAGCCGGGCAATCCCACCGTCTACGTGAACCGCGCCTTCGAGCGCATCACCGGCTATGGCGCGGCCGAGATCCTGGGCCGCAGCCCGCGCCTGCTGCATGGCGACGATACCGAGCAGCCGGGCGCGGTCGAGGTGCGCAGCGCCATCCGCGAGCAGCGCGACGGCCACGCCATCCTGCGCAACTACCGCAAGGACGGCACGGCCTTCTGGAACGAGATCTATATCTCGCCGGTGCGCGACGAGCAGGGCACGGTCACCCACTATGTCTCGATCCAGCACGACATCACGGCGATGAAGGCTTACGAGTCCGAGCTGCACCACCAGTCCATGCACGACGCGCTGACCGGCCTGCCCAACCGCCTGCTGCTGCAGGACCGTCTGCGCCAGACCATCACCCATTCGGCGCGCAAGCGCCATTCGCTGTGGCTGGTCTCGCTCGACCTGGACCGCTTCAAGTTCACCAACAGCCATCTGGGCCACAAGGGCGGCGACCGCCTGCTGCAGGCGGTGGCACAGCGGCTGCAGCAGGCCGTGCGCCCGGTCGACACGGTGGCGCGCATCGGCGGCGACGAATTCGCGCTGATGCTGCTGCCCGAACACGGCACGCTGACGCCGCGCGCGGAGCAGGTGCAGCGCGTGCTGGAAGCGCTGGCCGCGCCCCTGCTGCTGGACGAGGCCGAGCTTTTCCTGAGCGGCAGCGCCGGCATCGCCGTCTACCCGGCCGACAGCGCCGATCCCGGCATCCTGATGGAACGCGCCGACATCGCCATGTACCGCGCCAAGGAAATGGGTGGCAACAACTACCAGTTCTACACGGCGGCCCTCAACGAGCAGCTCGGCGAGCGCCTGCTGATCGAAGGCGCGCTGCGCCAGGCGCTGGAGCGGCGCGAATTCGTGCTGCACTACCAGCCCCAGGTCGACATTGCCAGCGGCCGCATCGTGGGCATGGAAGCGCTGGTGCGCTGGCAGCATCCCGAGCTGGGCATGGTGGCGCCCAACCGCTTCATTCCGCTGGCCGAGGAAACCGGCTTGATCGTGCCGCTCGGCGCCTGGGTGCTGCGCACGGCTTGTGCCCAGGCCCTGGCCTGGCAGCGCCTGGGCAAGGGTGAGCTGCGCGTGGCGGTGAATGTGTCGGCGCGCCAGATGGCGGAACAGGATTTCGTGCAGTCGGTGGCGGCGGCGCTGGCCGAAACCGGCCTGGCGCCGCACTGCCTGGAGCTGGAGCTGACCGAGAGCCAGGTGATGAACGATATCGAGCATGCCATCAGCGTCATGCACGAATTGAAGAAGCTGGGCGTGAAGCTGGCGATCGACGATTTCGGCACCGGCTATTCCAGCCTGGCGCATTTGAAGCGCTTCGCCATCGACGTGCTGAAGATCGACCAGACCTTCGTGCGCGACGTCACCGAGAACGCCGACGACGCGGCCATCGTGATGACCATCATCGCCCTGGCTAGCAACCTGAAACTGGAGGTGATCTCGGAAGGCGTGGAAACCCGCCAGCAGCTCGACTTCCTGCGCCAGCACGGCTGCCAGCAGATGCAGGGCTATTACTTCAGCCGCCCGGTGCCGGCCGCCGAATTCCTGGCGGTGCTGGACGCGCACGAGGCGCGCCAGGCGGCCGAACGCGGCGCGCAGGCCGACCGCATGCTGGGCCAGGCCATCTGAAATTTAGGAGGCAGACGCGCAGCGGGCTTGCGAATATGCTAATGTTGGCGTCCCCGAAATTTCACGCTTACAGGAGCAAGCATGTCCATCGTATCGATCAGCGCCGTGCTGAATCTGCCGGCGGCGCAAGTCTGGCAAACCATCAGCGGTTTCGACTCCTTGGCGCAGTGGACCGGGTCCATCGCCAGCAGCCAGCTGGAGCAGGGCGGCCGCCTGCGCCGCCTGACGACGGGCGACGGCATCGTCATCGTCGAACGGCTCGAGTACTACAGCGAAAGCGAGCAGACCTACACCTACTCGATTATCGACTCGCCGCTGCCGGTGACGCGCTACTTCGCCACGCTCGACGTGACGGCGGCCGGGCCGGGGCGCAGCATCGTCGAATGGTCCTGCGACTTCGACTCCGCCCCCGCCGACGAGCAGGCCATGGTCGACATCTTCCGCAACTTCTACCGCGCCGCCCTCGATAACCTCGAACGCCAGCTCAACGCCTAATCCCAGCGCCGGGCCCGTGTCCGATTTTGGGGCCAGACCCCAAAATCGGACACGAACACAGCCGTACCGACAAGCCGGAGCCACTGACGAGCCCGTGTCCACTTTGGTGCCTCCACTTTGGTGCCAGGCACCAAAGTGGACACGGGCTGAAGCGTAGTTAACGCGCGACGCGGCCGAAGGCTTCGCCGGCTTTCCAGCGCGGTAGGGCGGGGGTGTTGGCGACGGCGTAGCCGAGATTCAAGGTGAATTGGGCTTGCTGCAGCATGCCGCTCAAGNAGCCGTACCGACAAGCCGGAGCCACTGACGAGCCCGTGTCCACTTTGGTGCCTCCACTTTGGTGCCAGGCACCAAAGTGGACACGGGCTGAAGCGTAGTTAACGCGCGACGCGGCCGAAGGCTTCGCCGGCTTTCCAGCGCGGTAGGGCGGGGGTGTTGGCGACGGCGTAGCCGAGATTCAAGGTGAATTGGGCTTGCTGCAGCATGCCGCTCAAGTCCCAGCTGGGCTGGTATTCGTCCGTGACCTGGTGGTAGTGCTGCTTGAAGCCGACGATCTGGGCGGCCTGCTCGGCATGCTGGTGGGCGAATTCGAAGTGGCCGTCGCCGGAGAACACGGCGGAGCCGACATTGAAGGCCGGCACGCCAGCCTTGGCGAAGTTGAAGTGGTCGGCGCGGAAGTAGGCGCCGGACAGGTCGGGGATGCTGGACGCCAGCTTCATGCCCATTTTCCGGGCCACCTGGCCCGCCGTTTCATACAGGCTGCTGCGCTCGGCCCCGGCCACGCCGATGTCCTTGGTGCGGCCGGCGAAATTCATGCTGTCCAGATTCAGGTCGGCCGCCGTCTTTGCCAGCGGGACGGCGGGACTGCGTACATAGGCGGCGCTGCCCAGCAAGCCTTGTTCCTCGGCCGCCGGCCACAGGAACACCTGCGCGCGCCGCGCCGGATGCTTGACCGCTTCAGCGGCCATGGCCAGCAGGGCGGCCGTGCCGGAGGCGTTGTCGATGGCGCCGTTCCAGATATGGTCGCTGCGGTCGCCTGCGCGCACATTTTCGTCCACGCCCAGATGGTCCCAGTGCGCCGAATACAACACGGCTTCTTCCTTCAGCTGCGGATCGGTGCCGGGCACGATGCCGATCACATTGAACTGCTCGACCTGGCGGATGCTGCTGCGCAGCTCGGCCTTGGCGCGGATGCGCAGGTCGACCGGCTGGAACTCGCGCGATTCGGCCTGGGCGCGCAGCTTGTCCAGGTCCTGGCCGGCGGCGGCGAACAGTTCGCGCGCCGTGTCCTCATGCAGCCAGCCTTCCATCTGGTTGCCGGGGCCGGCCAGGTGGAAGCGCTCGTGGCTGAAGCCATTGGCCGGCACGCTCCAGGGATAGGAGGCCGACGGCGTGGTGTGGATCAGCAGCACGCCGGCCGCGCCGCGCCGCGCCGCCTCCTCGAATTTGTAGAGCCAGCGGCCGTAGTAGGTGTAAGCCTTGCCGGCGAAGCGGTTCGGTTCCTCGGCCGTGGGCTGCGGGTCGTTGACCATCATGACCAGGATCTTGCCTTTGACTTCGCGGCCCTTGTAGTCGTCCCAGCGCTCCTCCGGCGCGTTCACGCCGTAGCCGACGAACAGCAGCGGCGCGCTGAAGGCGATATTGCTGCGGCCACTGGCGGTGCCGAAGACGATGTCCTTGCCGACGACGGGCGTGATGCTCTTGTCGCCCACTTCGAAACGCACCGAGCTTTCCGGCAGCAGCTTGCTGCCCTCGATCTTCACCGATTGGCGGTAGGTGCCGTCGGCCAGCGGCTGCAGGCCGATGGCGGCGGCCTGGGTTTCCAGATAGCTCACGGCCAGGTCGCCGCCGCGCTGGCCGGTGCCGCGCCCTTCCAGCAGGTCGTGGCTGAGGAAAGCCAGGTGGGCGCGCAGCGGCGCCGCCTGCACGGTGGGCGCGGCCGCCGGCGCAGCGGCCTGGCTCAGGACAGGGAAGAGGGCGGCCAGCAGGGCCGGAAGGGTCTTGCGCATTGCTTCTCCAGTGAAGGTAATGGAAAGGTCAGCCGGCATCTTACCCGATCCGCCGCGGCAAAAATGGCTTAGCATACAAGTATCATCTTTTGACAAGGAGGGCGGCATGCAAGTCATCGTGATTACCGGCGCATCCGACGGCATCGGTGCGGAAATGGCGCGCCAGCTGGCGCGGCGCCATGGCAGCGACCTGGCGCTGGTGCTGGCGGCGCGCAATGCCGCCGCCCTGCAGGCGGTGGCGGGACAGTGCCAGGCGGACGGCGCCCAGGTGCTGGTGCAGGCCACCGACGTTGGCGTGCAGGACGATTGCCGCCGCCTGATCGCGGCGGCGGCCGGGCGTTTCGGCCGCATCGATGCGCTGATCAATAACGCCGGCCGCTCCGGCCACGCCCTGTTCGAGGACGTGCAGGATCTGGGCTGGTACGAGGATTTGATGCGCGTGAACCTGTGGGGCAGCGTCTGGTGCACCCATGCGGCCCTGCCCTGGCTCAAGCAGTCGCGCGGCCAGGTGGTGGCGGTGGCCTCGCTGGCCGGCCTGGTGGGCGTGCCGGGACGCACCGCCTACGGCGCCAGCAAGTTCGCCATGGCCGGCTTTTTCGAGAGCCTGCGCGCGGAACTGAAACCGCACGGGGTGAGCGTCACCACCGCCTATCCGGGCGTGGTGGCGACGCGCATCCGTTATCGCGGTTTCAACGCGGCCGGCGGCGAATTGGGCGCCAGCAACTTGAAAGAGGAGGCGGCCATGCCGGTGGAAGAGTGCGCGGCGCTGATCCTGGCCGGTATGGCGGGGCGCAAGCGCGAGGTGGTCATGACGGCCAAGGGCAAGCTGGGACGCTGGCTGAAACTGATCGCGCCGGGCCTGGTGGAAAACATGGCGCTGGCGGCCGTCAAGGCCGAATCGCGGCCGCACAGCTGATATTTCCGGGACTGGAAGCGCTGGAAAGAGTAAACTAGGGGCTTTCTGTCGCATTAGGCGATTCGAACAATAATTTTTAAGCGAGTGCCGCCATGACTGCAACAGCTCCAAATCCTGCTCCCACCCTGTTTACCGACCTGAATCTAAGTCCAGCCCTGATCAAGGCTTTGAAGGAGGTCGGCTACGAGTCGCCTTCGCCGATCCAGGCTGCCACCATCCCTTATCTGCTCGACAACCGCGACGTGCTGGGCCAGGCCCAGACCGGCACCGGCAAGACGGCGGCCTTCGCCCTGCCGGTCCTGTCGCGCATCGACACCAAACAGGTCAAGCCGCAGGCGCTGGTGCTGGCGCCCACGCGCGAGCTGGCGATCCAGGTGGCGGAAGCCTTCCAGCGCTACGCCGCGCATATCCCGCGCTTCCACGTGCTGCCGATCTACGGCGGCCAAAGCTATGGCCCGCAGCTGTCGGCCCTGCGCCGCGGCGTGCACGTGGTGGTGGGCACCCCTGGCCGCGTGATCGACCATCTGGACAAAGGCTCGCTCGACCTGTCCGAACTGAAAACCCTGGTGCTCGACGAAGCCGACGAAATGCTGCGCATGGGCTTCATCGACGATGTCGAGCGCATCCTGCAGGAGACGCCGGAAACGCGCCAGACCGCGCTGTTCTCGGCCACCATGCCGTCGCAGATCAAGCGCATCGCCACCACCTATCTGCGCAATCCGGCTGAAGTGACCGTGGCCGCCAAGACCGGCACCGCCGAAAACATCCGCCAGCGCTACTGGCTGGTGAGCGGCATGCACAAGCTGGACGCGCTGACCCGCATCCTGGAAGCCGAGCCGTTCGACGGCATGATCATCTTCTCGCGCACCAAACTGGGGACCGAGGAACTGGCCGAACGCCTGCTGGCGCGCGGCTTCTCGGCCGCCGCCATCAACGGCGACATGCAGCAGGCCGCGCGCGAGCGCACCATCGGCCAGCTCAAGGACGGCAAGATCGACATCCTGGTGGCGACCGACGTGGCGGCGCGCGGCCTGGACGTGGAGCGCATCAGCCACGTGATCAACTACGATGTGCCGTATGACGCGGAAAGCTATACCCACCGCATCGGCCGTACCGGCCGCGCCGGCCGCAGCGGCGAAGCGATCCTGTTCATCACGCCGCGCGAGCGCAATCTGCTGAAATCCATCGAACGCGCCACGCGCCAGCCGATCGGCATGATGGAACTGCCGACGCTGCAGGCGGTCAACGATGTGCGCATCGCCCGCTTCAAGGACGAGATCAGCGAGGTGCTGGCGCAAGGTGGCCTGGACGAGTTCCAGTCGCTGATCGAATCCTACGAGAGCGAACACAATGTGCCGGCGCTGGAAATCGCGGCGGCCCTGGCCAAGATGGCGCGCGGGAACAAGCCTCTGATGCTGGACAAGAAACGCGAGACTGGCTGGCACGACGACGGCCGTCCGCAGCGCGAGCAGGGCGACCGTCCCGAGCGCGGCGACCGTCCCGATCGCGGCGAACGCCCCGACCGTGGCGAACGCTTCGCCAAGAAGGAGCGCACGCCGCGCGCACCCGATCCTGGCATGCTGACCTACCGTATTGAAGTGGGCTACCGCCACGGCGTCAAGCCGGGCAATATCGTGGGCGCCATCGCCAACGAGGGCGGCATCGATTCCAAATACATCGGCCGCATCGAAATCTTCGATGATTTCACCGTGCTCGATATGCCGGAAGATTTGAACACCGAAACCCTGGACACGCTGGCGGGCATCCGCGTGGCGGGCCAGGCGCTGAGCATCAGCCGTGACGGTGAAGCGCCTGCCGTTGCAGCCAAACCTGCCACTGCGGCCAAACCTGCCGCCGCCGCGCCCGCGCCGAAGAAGGCCAAGCCGGCGCCGTCCGTCGCACCGCGCGAGGATGACGAGGAGCCGATGTTCGACGAGGCGCCAGCCAAGAAGAAAAAGGAAAAGCCGGGCAAGCTGAATATCCCGATGCGCGCTTACCGCGTGGAAGTGGGCAGCCAGCATGCGGCGACCGCCTCCAATCTGGTGGGCGCCATCGCCAACGAGGCGGGCCTGGAAGCCAAGTTCATCGGCCGCATTGAAATCTTCGACGACCACTCGGTGCTGGAAATGCCGGACGGGATGCCGCCCGATCTGTTCAAGCATCTGGGCAAGGTGTGGGTGGGCGGCCAGCAGCTGCGCATCAGCCTCGCCGACAAGATGCCGCCGCAGTCGGAAAAACACACGCCGCCTAAAAAGCCGGCGGCGGGCAAGCTATCGGCGGGCAAGCCTGGCGTCAAGGGCAAGAAGCAGGGCTGATTTTTCAGTTCCCGCATAGGAAAACCGGCCGCTGGCCGGTTTTTTTTCGCCATGACAGCGGCGGCGCAACGCGCTATGCTGCGGGCTGGCCCGACTACCCGCAAGGATTCCCATGCCGCAGCAAGCCAGCAAGCCCCAGCTCTCTACGGCCGCAGCCGTCGTCACCACTCCCATGAACCTGCAAGACTATCTGGCGCTGGATGGCGCGCCGCCCGCGCGCCGCATCGCCTATGGCAGCGCGCCGTCGCAGTTCGTGGAGCTGTTCAAGCCGGAAGGCGAGGGGCCGTTCCCGGTGGTGCTGTTGATCCATGGCGGCTGCTGGACGGTGGACTTTGGCGGCATCGTGCAGATGCGCAGCATGGCCAATGCCCTGATCGCGCAAGGCATCGCGGTCTGGAATGTCGAGTACCGCCGTTACGACGAGGAGGGCGGCGGCTATCCCGGCATGTACCAGGACGTCGCCACTGCCGTCGATCTGCTCAAACAGGAAGCCTGCGCCGACCTGTCGCGCGTGGTGGCGGTGGGCCATTCGGCCGGCGGTCATCTGGCGCAGTGGGCCGCCTCGCGTCACAAGCTGCCTTCATGGAGTCCCGCTTACACCGCCGCACCGCTGGCCATTCCCGCCGTCATCAGCCTGGGCGGCCTGGCCGACCTGCGCAACGAGGCTGAACTGATCAAGCGCACCTGCGAGCGCGACACGGTGCAATTGGCCGGCTTGCCCACGCCCGAGCGTCCCGATGTTTTCGCCGATACCTCGCCCGCCGAAATGCTGCCCGCCGCCATCCGCACGCTGCTGATCCATGGCGAGCACGACGATATCTCGCCGCCGCAGACGGGCGAAAACTATGCGCGCCGCGCCGTTGCGGCGGGCGACGCGGCCGAGCTGATCGTGCTGCCCGGCGCCAGCCACTATGACGAAGTGGCGGCCAGCTCGCCCGCCTGGCGCATCGTCGGCGCCGAAATCCGCAAGGCGCTCGGCTTGGAAGGCTGAATCAATACTCGTCGTACTTGCGGGCGTCGCCCTTGACTTGCGCGGCCGGGTATTTGGCCCGGTTCAGCGCCATCTTTTCCAGCGCGGCGGCGCGCAGGTCGACGCCGGTCTTGTCGGCCAGCTGCACCAGGTACAGCAGCACGTCGGCCAGTTCGTGGCGGATGCCTTCGCGCTTGCGTTCATCGAGTTCGTCCAGCGCACCGGTGGGCAGCCACTGGAAATGCTCGACCAGCTCGGCCACTTCCACCGACAGCGCCATGGCCAGATTCTTCGGCGTGTGGAACTGCTCCCAGTCGCGTTCCGCCGCGAAGGCGCGCGTCAGCTCACGCAGCTGCTCGAGAGAGTCCTGCCGGCTCATGCCGCCGCCTTCTGCATAAAGACGCTGTGCGGATCGTCGGGATAATCGCCGAACGGGCCGCAGCGCGCATAACCCAGGCGCTCATACAGGGCCAGCGCCTCCGGCTGCAAAGGCCCGGTCTCCAGCACGAAGCGCGGACAGCCGCGCGCCGCCGCTTCGCCTTCGAGCGCGCGCAGCAGATGGCTGGCCAGGCCTTGGCCGCGCGCGGCGGGCCGCACATACATGCGTTTCAGCTCGCCGAATTCCGGCGTCAGCACGATGGCGCCGCAGCCCAGGGCCGCGCCGTCGCCGTCGCGCGCCACGGCGAACAGCACATTGTCCTGGCTCAGGGCCGATAGATCCAGCGCGTACACGCTCTCCGGCGGATACAGCGCGTATTGGTAAGCATCCAGTTCGGCGATCAGGGACAGCACGTCCGGCTGATCGGGTGTCTCAAAAGCGATCTTCATCAGTGTTTTTTCGCGTGGCGGGGATGGACGACAATGCTATCATCCCTGCGCCGCCCACCACAGATGGGCGCTCACAAGAGAAAGGGAGAATCATGAAATCGCTAGTATCTCAAGCTGTTGCGCTGACTATCAGTTCCGCGTTCGCAGCGGGCGCCATCAGCGCCCATGCCGCCACCCCCGCCGCCGCCGCTGTTTCGACTGCGGCGCGCGCCGACAACGCATGGCTCAGCGAAGCCGACGCCATGGCGCGTTCGGCCCGCGTCTCGAATGTGGCGTATGTGCTGGACTTCAAACTCACCGGCGGCGAAAGCTTCAGCGCCACCACCACGCTCAATTTCGATCTGAGCGACGCCAGCCAGGCGCTGACCGTGGACCTGGACCAGGCCACCATCCGCGCGCTCACCGTCAACGGCAAAGCCGTGACGCCGAAATACAATAAATGGTTTATCACCTTGGCGGCGGAAGACCTGCGCCAGGGCCGCAACACCGTCACGGTGGCCTATGAGCGCAAGCACAGCACCAATGGCGAGGGTCTGCACCGCATGGTCGACCCGGCCGATGGCCGCGTCTACACTTACTCCCATTTCGAGCCGGCCGCCGCGCACCAGATGTTCGCGCTGTTCGACCAGCCCGACCTGAAGGCGACCTATCAGCTCAGCGTCACCGCGCCGGCCGATTGGCAGGTGGTGTCGATGACGCGCGAAAACGCGGTGCAGGATGTGGACGGCGCCAAGCGCTGGACTTTCCCTGTCTCGAAAAAACTCAGCGCCTATAACTTCTCCCTGCACGCCGGCCCCTACAAGGTGTGGGAAGACAAGACCAGCGCCAAGTATCCGATGCGCCTGATGGCGCGCCAGTCGCTGGCGGCCCAGGTGCAGCCCGAAATCTGGTTCCGCTATACCGCGCAAGGCCTGAAGTTCTTCGACGAATACTTCGGCATCCCTTACCAATTCGATAAATACGACCAGATCCTGGTGCCGGACTTCCTCTACGGCGCCATGGAAAACGCCGGCGCCGTCACCTTCGGCGAGGCGCGCTTCGTGCACAAGGACGAGATGACGGCCGCTCAGCGCGAGTCGCTGGCCTCGGTCATCATGCACGAGATGGCCCACCAGTGGTTCGGCGACCTGGTGACGATGAAATGGTGGAACGGCCTGTGGCTGAACGAGAGCTTCGCTTCCTTCATGGGCACCCTGGCCACGGCCGAGGCGACCGAATTCAAGAACGGCTGGCAGTCCTTCTACTCGCGCGGCAAGGTCGGCGCCTATGAGCACGACCAGCGCGTGACCACCCACCCGATCGAGGTGCCGGTGCCGTCCACCGCCAATGCCTTCGACAATATCGACGCCATCACCTATTCGAAAGGCGCGTCCACGCTCAAGCAGCTGCGCCACCTGCTGGGCCAGGAAGTGTTCCGCAAGGGCGTGCACAACTACCTGGCCAAGTATTCCTGGCAGAACGCGAAACTGGATGACTTCATCGGCAGCCTGGGCGAAGCGGCCGGCCGCGATCTGGGGCCGTGGACCCAGCAGTGGCTCTACCAGCCGGGCGTGAACACCATTACCGCCAGCTATACCTGCAAGGGCGGCAAGCTGCAGGAGTTCAGCCTGCAGCAAAGCGCGCCGGCCGCCTATCCGGTGCTGCGCGAGCAGCGCGTGCAGGTCGGCCTGTTCGTCAAGCGCGGCGGCCAGCTCCAGCTGGAACGCCAGCAGGGCGTGACGTACAAGGGCGCCAGCACCGTGGTGGAGAACCTGGCCGGCGAAGCCTGCCCGGACCTGGTCTATCCGAACTACGAGGACTGGGGCTTCGCCAAGGTCAAGCTGGACGCGCGCTCCTTCGCCACCGCGCGCCAGTCGCTGCGCAAGGTCGACGACCCGCTGCTGCGCGCCATGCTGTGGAACAATCTGTGGGACAGCGTGCGCGATGGCGATCTGCCGCTCAACGATTTCCTGCAAGTGGCGCAGAACAATCTGCCTTACGAGAAGGATTATTCGGTGCTGGGCGACGTGATCGCCAAAGTCGAGAAGGCGCAGGACTATCTGAACCTGATGGCGCCCGGTTCGGCCTATGCCCGGCGCACCGCGGCCGCGCTGGAAAAGCTGAGCTGGACCCAGGTGCTGGCCCACAAGGGCAATAGCAATTTCCAGCGCCGCTGGTTCGATCTGCATCTGGACGCCGTGGCCAGCCAGCCCGCGCTGGCGCGCCTGGCGGCCATGCTGGATGGCCGCGAAAAAGCCGGCGGCTTGAACATCAGCCAGGATCTGCGCTGGGATATCCTGCGCCACCTGAGCCGCCACAACCAGCCCGGCATTGCCGCCCGCATCGAGGCCGAGCAGGCGCGCGACAACAGCGACAGCGGCCAGGCGGCCGCGCTGGCGGCGCGCGTGATCAGCCCCGATCCGCAAGTCAAGCAGGAATGGCTGGCCAAAATCGGCGATCTGCAAAGCAAGCTGCCGTTCTCGCGCATCCGCACTGCCATGGGCGCCATGTATCCGGCCGAGCAGCATGGGCTGAGCGAGCAAAGCGCGGCCGAGCGTCTGCGCCAGCTGCCGCTGCTGGACAAGGCGGCCGGCCCGGTCTTCATGCGCGCCTATGGCGCCAGCATGATCCCGGCCACCTGCACCCCGGTCAGCGTGCAGCGCCTGGCGGCAGCCGTGGAGGACAACAAAGAACTGTCCACAGGCACGCGCCGCGCCCTGCTGCTGGCGCACCAGGAGGATGCGCGCTGCGTGGCGATCCGCCGGGCTTTGACAGTACCATTAAGCTAGCTTTTTTCATCCATCAAATCTATTTCGTCCCCCTATAGCGCTGGTCTATAGTAAAGACGGCGGCAGGACCGGAGGGCATCCCGGCTCTGCCCCGTCTACGAAAGGGGATTACCATGAACAAGAGCACACTATGCCTGCTCGCCGTTTTGGCCGGCGCCGGGCAGGGGATGGCGTTGGCGGAACCGCCAGCGCAAGACGCCAAACAGCCGGTGGAAACCGTGCGCATTCCGGGCCAGATCGATCGCATCGAACTGCCGGCAACCCGCTATGGAATGAATGTCACCAACTTCGCTTCCTATCGCGGCAGCTATGAGCTGTCCAATGGCCAGGAACTGGCGCTGACGTCCGGCACGGCCACCATGTATGCGATTCTCGACCATGGCCGCAAAGTGCGCCTGATCGGCGCCGGCAGCGATACTTTCGTGGCCGAGGACCGCAGCATCCATATGCGCCTCTGGCGCGGCACCGACGGCGAGGTGGGCGGCGAACTGCTGCTGGCCCAGCCCGCGGACATGGCGGGACTGGATGCGCCGCTGCTGCGCGTGGCCATGCACCGCTAGCCCGGCCGTTGTGTAAAGCAGGCCACTCCCTTACACTGTGCCGGCCGGACGCGCACGCGTCCTCACCGGAACAGGAGGGAGTGGATGAAGAAACTGCTGCTGGGCAGCGCCGCCTTGCTGATGGCGGGCAGCGTCTGGGCCGCGCCGCTGCAGGACGTGGCCGAACGCTATACCAAACTGGTGCTGGCCATCGGCCAGCATGACGCCAATTATGTCGATGCCTATTACGGCCCGCCGCAATGGCAGGAAGAGGCGGCGCGCAAGAAGCGCCCGCTGAAGGAGCTGCGCGCCGACGCCGGCGCCACGCTCAAGCTGTTGGCCGGGCAGAAGGGCGCCGACGCCGACGAAACCCTGCGCATCGAATTCCTCAACAAGCAGCTGGCCGCGATGCAGGCCTACATCAATATGCTGGACGGGAAGAAGTTCAGCTTCGATGAGGAAACCGCGCGCCTGTACGACGCCGTCACGCCCCACCATACGCGCGCCTACTACGAAAGCCTGGTCGGCGAAATCGCGCAGCTGCTGCCGGGCAGCGGTCCCGTGACCGAGCGCCTGAAAGCCTTCCGCCAGCATTTCGTGATCCCGGCCGACCGTCTGCGCCCGGTGATGGATGCCGCCATCCGCGCCTGCCGCGAACGCACCGCGCCGCATATCGGCTTGCCCGAACAGGAAAGCTTCACGCTCGAATTCGTCACCGGCAAGCCCTGGTCGGGCTATAACTGGTACAAGGGCCAGTCGCGCAGCCTGATTCAGATCAATACCGAATTCCCCATCTATATCGACCGCGCCGTGGACCTGGGCTGCCACGAAGGCTATCCCGGCCACCACGTCTACAACGCGCTGCTGGAGCAGACCCTGGTCAAGGGCAAGGGCTGGGTCGAGTACAGCGTCTATCCGCTGCAATCGCCGATGTCGCTGATCGCCGAAGGCAGCGCCAACTACGGCATCGAGCTGGCCTTCAGCGAGGACGAGCGCCTGGAGTTCGAGCAGAAGGTGCTGTTCCCGCTGGCCGGCCTCGATCCGGCGCTGGCGCCGCAGTATGCGCGCCTGCGCCGCCTGTTGGCGAAACTGAGCTACGCCGACAACGACGCCGCCATGCAATATCTGGATGGCAGCTTCACGCGCGCCCAGACCATCGACTGGCTGGTGAACGTGCAGCTCTACCCGCCGGAAAAATCGGCGCAGCGCGTGCAGTTCTACGATACGGTGCGCAGCTATGTCATCAACTACAACCTGGGGGCCGATCTGGTGAAAGCGTATGTGCAGCGCCACGCCAGCGCCAGCGATCCGCAGCAGGCACGCGCCCAGCGCTGGGCCGCGTTCCGCGCGCTGCTGTCGTCGCCGCGCCTGGCGAGCGGCTTGCGCTGATACGCTTGCATAACGATAGTGTCGCAGTTCGAGCGCGGACTGCGGCGCAATCGTAGCGTGCTTGATCCCGCTTCCCAACATGCGCTAGGATAGTCCGCGAGCTGTTCTCCCCGCTAAGCGTTACCCCGCTGTGAAAGGTGATGATATGCAGACTTCCTCCGAACGCGGCGGCGCCGCCGCAGCAGGCACGGCGAAGATCGACCGCTGGCAGAAGGACAGGCAGAAACTGTTCAAGGCCATTCCGCCCGAAGGCAAGACGGTGCGCTATCTGGGCAAGAGCTTCCTGGTCTACCCCGACACCTTCTGGCCCTTCACCGACAGCCAGCCGCTGGTGCAGAACCTGCACATCCCGCCCGGCGCCAGCGTGCTCGATGTGGGCACCGGCTCCGGCGTGATCGCCGTCTTCGCCTGCTACGGCGGCGCGGGCCGCGTGCTGGCGCTGGACATCAATCCGGCCGCCGTCAAGAGCGCGCGCCACAACGCGCAGCAGCACGGCTTTGAAAACGTGATGGAAGTGCGCCAATCCAATCTGTTCGAGCAGGCGGGCGAGGAGCAGTTCGACGTCATCACCGCCAATCTGCCTTTCCGCAACAAGGAAGCGCACGATGTGGTGGCGCGCTCGCAGTGGGATACCGATTTCCAGACCAACACCCAGTTCTTCCGCCAGGTCGGCAAATACCTGAAGCCGGGTGGCCGCATCTATTTCGCGCATTCGAATTTCGGCGCGGTGGACGAGGTGAAAAAGCTGGCGCAGGAAGCCGGTTTCAGCGTGCGCCTGATGGCGACCGCCAGTGCCGACAAGGCGGAGACCAAGCAGTTCTACGCCTTCCTGATCGAACGCGCCCACGGCGGCGCGCCATAAACGGCGGCTGCGATGAAAGCGCTGCTGCAGTCGGTCGCCGCGCTGCGCGCCGTGCCTGCCGCGCCATGGCGCGGCGCGGTGCAACGGGTGGCGGTGATACTGACCAGTTCCCGCTCCGGCTCCAGCCTGTTCAAGAGCGTGCTGGCCGGGCATCCCGCCATCGCTTCGCTGGACGGCGAGGCTGAACCCTTCCTGGCCTTGAGCGGCAACGGCTTTGGCTTCAACTCCGACAGCGACGCCTTGCGCAGCCTGAACGACATCGATGCGCTGGCCGACAATATTTTCGACGGCTTGACCGTGGCCGACGCGCACTGGGCGCCGCTGCCGGAATTGACGGCGCGTTGGCGCCGCCGTCTGCTGCTGCAGTTTCCAGCCCTGCTCAGCGTGCCCGAGGAGTATCAGCGCATGCTGCGCGCATTGGACGAGGTGCTGGGCCATGCCTGCGCGCGCGAACGCGAAGCGCCGGAGCCGCTGGACGAACAGGAAGTGCAGCGCCAGGTTCTGGCGGCCCTGTTCTGGCGCGAACCCTGGCGCGTCGATTATTACGACGGCCATCTGGGACCTGGCGCCAACAAGTATTTCGACGAGGCGGCCAAGATCGAGGAGCCGCCCTTTGTGCTGCCGCGCCTGCGGCGGCGCCGTTTCGCCGCCGCCGACGCGCAGGACAAGGTCTTGCTGTTCAAGACCCCGTCCGACGCCTACCGTCCCGGCCTGTACGAGCAGCTCTTCCCGCAGGCGGCGGTGCGCTACATCCATCTGACGCGCGGCTACGCCCAGTGCGTGAACGGCCTGATGGACGGCTGGCTCTCGCCCACCGGCTTCTTCGCCCACGATCTGCGCCATGCCGGCGTCCCGCTCGATATCGCCGGCTATTCCGACCAGCTGCCTTTCGGCCGCCACTGGTGGAAATTCGATTTGCCGCCGGACTGGCATGCGCTCAGCGCCGCCAGCCTGGAGGAGGTCTGCCTGGCGCAGTGGCTGGCCAGCCATCGCGCCATCATCGCCAGCGGCGTGCCGGCGCTGCGCCTGGCGTTCGAGGATTTCATGGCCGATCCGGCCGCCATCATGGGTCGCGCCACGCGCTGGCTGGAGCTGCCGCCGCTGTCCATGCCGCCCGCGCTGCCGGTGACGATGGCGACCGAGACGCCCGGCGCGGGCCGCTGGCGCAAGCGCCGCCCGCAGCTGGGGGCGTTGGCCGCGCGGCCGGAGGTGGCCAGCCTGATGGACGAACTGGGCTACCGCATGGAGCAGGAGGACTGGCAATGAGGCGGCGCTTCCTCGTGCCCTATCTGATGGGCCAGCGCCGCGACGGCCTGGCGCGCGTGGCGCAACTCGATACGGCGCCGTGGCAGGTGCTGGCGCTGCCCGGCCGCGCGGAAACGAAGATCGCCGACAAGGGCGCGCAGATGGCCAGCATGGGCGAGGTGTATGCCGGACTGGCGGACCAGGTCTGCCGCGCGGTGCTGGCGGGCGGGCTGCCGGTCAGCATTTCCGGCGACTGCATCTCGACCCTGGGCATGCTGGCCGGCCTGCAGCAAGCCGGATGCGAGCCGCAGCGCATCCTGTGGCTGGACGCGCACGGCGATTTCCACACCTGGGGAACGACCCAGACCCAGTACCTGGGCGGCATGCCGCTGGCCATGCTGGTGGGACGGCAGGACCGGCGCCAGAACAGCCGCGACGCCGTCGAGGCGCTGCGCCGCGCGGTTGGCGTGCGCCCCTATCCGGAGCAGCGCGTGCTGCTGTCGGATGCGCGCGACCTCGATCCGGGCGAGGACGTGGCCCTGCGCGCCTCCGACATCGTGTGCTGCCGCTTCGGCGAGATCGAAAGCCATCTGCGGCCGGAGGAGAGCCTGTATGTGCATTTCGATACCGATGTGATGGATGCGGCGGAACTGGCGGCGCTCAAGTACCACGTCGGCCATGGTCCCAGCTATGCCGAGACGGCGGAGCTGTTCCGCCGCCTGGCGCGCTACCCGATTGCGGCGGTTTCGGTTTCGGCCTGGCACGGCGACCGCGATGCGGGCGACAAGACGGCGCTGGCCTGCCTGGAGCTGCTGCACCTGCTGCTGCCCGGCTCATAAGGGCCAGTGGCGGGCGGCGATGACGCCGTATTCGCGCAGCAGGTCGAGCACCCGGCGGGCCGCCTCGTCGACGCCGATGCTGCAGGTGTCGAGCACCAGCTCCGCCTGCGTGGGCGCTTCGTAGGGCGAGGAAATGCCGGTGAAGTCGGCGATCTCGCCGGCGCGGGCGCGCCGGTACAGGCCTTTGACGTCGCGTTCCTCGCAGGCGGCGACGGAGCAGCGGCAATAGACTTCGAGAAAATCGCCGGCCGGCAGCAGGGCGCGCGCCCGTTCCCGGTCGGCGCGAAAGGGAGAGATGAAGGCTGCCAGCACAATCATGCCCGCTTCGCTGAACAGACGCGCCGTTTCGGCCGCGCGCCGGATGTTTTCCGCGCGCTCGGCGGGCGCGAAGCCCAGGTCGGAGCACAGGCCGTGGCGCACATTGTCGCCATCCAGCACGAAGCTGCGGCAAGCCTGCTGGAACAGGCGCGCTTCGACGGCGCGCGCCACGCTGGACTTGCCGGAACCGGACAGGCCGGTGAACCACACCACGGCGCTGCGGTGGTTGTTCAGTTGCTCGCGCTGGGCGCGCGTGATGCTGCTGTACTGCCAAACGATATCGCTGCTAGTCATGGCTCAGACCTTTCTTTGGCGGGGAAAGAAGGGACTTGCTTTGATGGCGGGATCTGCATCTGCAATATACACGGATTGGTTTGCCTTGTCGGGGAGGGCGGCATGCGGACGGTGCTGATCGTGGGCGCCGGCTTTTCCGGCGTGGCGTGCGCGGTACAACTGTTGCGGCAGGCGGCCGCGCCGCCGCGCGAAGCGCTGCGCATCCTGCTGCTCAACCGCAGTCCCGGCATGGCGCGCGGCCTGGCTTACGGCACCAGCAGCACCGGCCACCTGCTGAATATTCCCGCCAGCGTCATGAGCGCGCTGGACGACGATCCCGGCCACTTCCTGCGCTATGCCCAGGGGCGCGACAGCCGCATCGGCGCCGCCACCTTCGTGCCGCGCAAGCTGTATGGCGATTACCTCGAGTGGCTGCTGCGCCAGAGCGAAGAGGCGGCGCCGCCGATGGTGCGCCTGGAGCGCATCGCCGCCCAGGCCGAGGCGCTGCGCGTGGACGACGATGGGGCCACGGTGCAGCTGGCCGGCGGCGCGGCGCTGCGCGCCGAACGCGTGGTGCTGGCCTTCGGCCACTTTCCCTCGGCCGATCCGCGCGTGGCCGATATGGGTTTCTACGCCAGCGCGCGCTACCAGCGCGATCCCTGGGACAGCGCGCAATTGGACCGCCTGCGGCCGGAAGAGCCGGTGCTGCTGCTGGGCAGCGGCTTGACGGCGGTGGACGTCGCCCTCAGCCTGCTGCAGCGCAATCCGGCGCGCCGCATCGAGATGGTGTCGCGCCACGGCTTGCTGCCGCAGGCCCACCGCAGCCTGGCGCTGCCGCCGGCCGCCGGCGGCAGCGCCGTCGCCGGCACGCTGCTGCCGGCCATCTGGGGCCAGGCCGCGACCGTGCGCGCCCAGTTGCATGGCTTGCGCCAGCATGCGCGCGCGCTGCGGGCGGCAGGCCACGACTGGCGCGCCGCCCTGGCCGCGCTGCGGCCGCACACGCAAGCCATCTGGCAGGCCTGGGACAGCACGCAACGACGGCGCTTCCTGCGCCATGTCCAGCCTTACTGGGACAGCCACCGCCACCGCATGGCGCCCGAGGTGCAGCAGCATTTGCAGGCGGCCTTGGGCAGCGGCGCCTTGCGCGTGCACGCGGCGCGCCTGCTTGGCTATCGCGAGGATGCCGAAAGCGTGCGCGTGCATCTGCGGCCGCGCTCCGGCCACGGGGACGCGGCGCAGCAGGGGGACGCCGCGGCGCTGGCGCTGCGCGTGGCGCGCGTGATCAACTGCACCGGCCCGGCCGGCCCGGCCGCTTGCGGCAATGCGCTGGTGCGCCAGCTGCTGGAGGAGGGGCTGCTGCGCGCCGACGCGCTGGGCCTGGGCATCGAAGTGGGGCCGGGCTGCGCGGTGCGCGACGCGGCTGGCCGGTGCAGCAAGGTGCTGCACTATATCGGCCCCTGGCTGAAGGCGGACTACTGGGAAGCCATCGCCGTGCCCGAACTGCGCCGCTTCGCCCGCCAGATCGCGCAGGATTGCTTGAAAGAACTATAATACGCGGCTTGTCCTTTTGATGCGAAAACAAGCATGCGTTTCCTTTCCCGTCCCTTGCTGGCGCTTGAAGCGTGGGCTGAGCGCCGCAGCGCGCGCCTGAACCGTCCTGCCGCGCCGCTGCTGGCCGCCATCCTCGTTCCGCTGCTCTGCGGCCTGCTGTCGCTGGCCATGGGCCAGGACGATGGCTGGGATATGCGCAACTACCACCTGTACAACGTGTATGCCCTGCTCAATGGCCGCGTCGGCAGCGATATCTCCGCTGCCGGTTTCCAGAGCTATTTCAATCCCACGCTGGACATCCCGTATTACCTGCTGACCCAATGGCTGCCGGCGCCGCTGGCGGGCTTCGTCTTCGGCGTGCTGCATGGCCTGAACTTCCTGCTGGTGCTGGGCATTGCGCGCCAGCTGCTGCAGCGCGAAGCGGCGGACCGTCCGCGCCTGGCGCTGCTGCTGGCGATGGCGGGCATGCTGGGCGCCGGCTTCCTGTCCGAACTGGGCAATTCCATGGGCGACAATATGACGGCGCTGCTGGTGCTGGCCGCGGTCTACCTGCTGCTGCGCGGCTGGGATGCGCTGGCGGCTGCCGATGGCCGTGCCGTCCGCCTGGTGCTGTTCAGCGGCCTGCTTATGGGGTGCGGCACGGGCCTGAAGCTGACCAATGCCACCTATGCGCTGGCGCTGTGCCTGGCCTTCATCGCGATTCCGGCCGCGTTCTGGCGGCGCGTACGCCTGGCCTTCGTCTTTGGCCTCGGCGTCCTGGCCGGCATGGCCGCGACGGCCGGCTGGTGGATGTTCAAGATGTGGCAGCTGTTCGGCAATCCGCTTTACCCGCAGTTCAACAATATTTTCCACAGCCCGCTGGCCATGGAAGGCGGCGTGCTCGATACCGGCTACGTGCCGAAGAATCTGGGCGAGGCCCTGCTGTGGCCCTTCATCTTCACCGCCAATGCCAGCCGCGTGGCCGAGGTGCCGCTCAAGCAGCTGATCTGGCCCATCGTCTATCTGCTCTTCATCGGCTTTGCCTGCGTCTGGCTGTACCAGTGGCTGCGGCGCCAGCACAAGCCGCGCACCGTCGGTTCGCGCGCCGCCTTCGTGCTGCTGTTCTTCGCGCTGTCCTATCTGTTCTGGCTCAAGCTGTTCGGCATTTACCGCTATCTGATTCCGATCGAACTGTTGGCGCCGGTGACGACCTGGCTGCTGTTGCAACGCCTGTTCACGGGCCAGGTTGCGCGCCGCTGGGCGACAGGCTTGCTGGCCATCGCCAGCCTGGCGGTGCTGCCCTTCGTCACCTGGGGCCATGCCGGCTGGGCCGGACGCGCTTTCAGCGCGCAGGTGCCCGCGATCGCCAAGCCGGAAACGGCCCTATTGTTCAATGTAGTCCCGCATCCGCCCATGGCCTGGATGGTGCAGTTTTTCCCGCCGCAGATGCCGGCGGTGGCGCTTGGCACCAGCTTCCAGGAGACGCCCGCTTATCTGGCGCGCATCGAGGCGCTGATCGCCAGCCGCCCCGGCCAGCACTATGCGATGCTGCCGGCTGCGCGCAACGAGAAGGAACCGGGCTTGCAGAAGAAGGTCGCCTTGGCGCGCGCGCTGGGCTGGACGGAGAGTGTCGCCGGCTGCGCGCGGCTGGAAAAACTCAGCCAGCGCGTACGTTTGCAAGCGCAGTACAAGGTCTTGACCGCGCCGGACCAGGAAGGACAGCTTTGCACGCTGGAGCTGCTGCCCAAGCACCAGGTGGATCTGCCAGCGCAAGACCACGCTACACGCGCCTTCGCCCAGCAGCGCTTGGCTTTATACCGTTTGCAACTCGATGAAGCCAGTTGCCGCAGCTATGAAGCGTGGGTGGGCGCCGACCGCTATCCCTACCAGCTGTGCCGCGTGACGCCGCTGCCGCGCTGAGGCGCCGCGGCCGGCCGCGCCTTAGTTGCCGACGCCAGCGTCCTTGAGCAGCTGGCGGTACTCATGCGATTGGCGCACCACGGCCATCTCGCGCCAGACCGCTTCGGCGCGGGCCGGGTCGCGCTCATAGGCCTGGTGGCTGAAGATCAGGTGGAACACCAGGGTGGCATAGGGCGGCGTGGCTTGCTGCACGCGTTCGCGAAAGCGCGGGTCCTGCAGCGCCAGGCGGCTGGCTTCGCTGCCCTGCAGCACCGCCACATCGAACATGCCGGACACCAGCAGGCGCAGCGCATCGTCGGCCGACTTCACCAGCTCGCGCGGCTTGTAGCCGCGTTCGCGCAGCACCGTGGCGATCATATAGCCGGTCTGCACGGCGATTTCGCCGTTCGGGCTGTACAGCGTCTGTCCATCCCAGCGGCCCTGGCCGCCGATGCGCAGATAGACGTAGGCATGGTCTTCGTTGAGCGCGCGCGCGGGATCGGAGCGGCCGTCCGGCAGCAGGGGGAATTGGCCGAGGCGGCGCCGCGCCGGCGAATCGGCGGCGGCGATCACGCCGTCCACGCGGCCGGAGCGGATCTCTTCCAGGCAGCGCCGCCACGGTTTCGGCACATACACGAATTGCTCGCCCAGCTGTTTTTCGACGCGTCGCAGAAGCTCGAAATTCAAGCCCTTGCCCTTGGGCGTGGTCCAGGGCCGCTGCGCCACGTCCTCGAAGCAGAGGGTCAGCGGCGGCGCGGCGCGTGCCGGCAGGCCGGCCAGCAGGGCCAGGCTGGTGAGGACTAGAAGATAGCGTCGTCTGGCGCGCATTGCCGCTCCGCTCGGTTTGCCATCGGGGCCAGTCTCAAGTATTCACGGCCCCTGATCTGCATCCTAGCATGCCGGCCACACCGGCTGGCAAGACTTCTTTACGCATGGTTTTCCTTAATGAATGCTTAATTAACAGGAAATATAAGTTGTTAGTAGGTAACATCGATGTTCCCTCTTGCAGAATGCCAAGCCGCCCCCTACCATCGGTTTCGCCCCTATTTTCCTGTAATAATCCGGCACGGTCGGGCCAGCTTCCAGCGCGCCTATAATCCCGATCGTTCAATCAAAAATAAAAACAATCGCATTTAAAGTGCGAACCCGAAGAGAATCGTATTAATGCCTCATAGAAATGCATTCCATAAAGATGAGGGGAAATGCCGCGCCACGCGGGCGGTGCTGGACCGGCTGGGCGATAAATGGAGCTTCACAATAGTCAGCTGCCTATGCCAGGGCCCGCTGCGCTTCAATGAGATCCGGCGCGGCATCGGCGTGATTTCGCAGCGCATGCTGACCCTGACCCTGCGCGGCCTGGAACGCGACGGCCTGGTGGTGCGCACGGTGTATCCCACCGTGCCGCCCGGCGTCGAATACGCGCTTACCGAACTGGGCCATAGCCTGCTCAAGCCCATGGTGGGCCTGGTCGAGTGGGCCTACGAGCACCAGGAGCAGGTGCACACGGCGCGCAGCCGCTTCGACGAAAAAAGCCAGCGGCCCACCCCGCCTGCCGTGGGCATTACCCATGGCCGGCGAAATTAGTAATTAGTAATATTAATTATTAATAGGTAACATTCTTGTGCCTTCTTGTTGAATGGCGGCAAGCTCAATACCATCGTTTTTTCTTTATTGGTTAAAAAAGGAGAGGCGATGAATCATCTCAGTGTCCGGCAGCGCATGCTGGCCGGCTTCGGCATCTTGATGTTATTGCTGACCAGTATTTCCGCGCTGAGCCTGTATAGCTTATATACGCTGAACGAGAATCTGAAAAGCATCGTCAATATTAATAATGTCGAAGCCCGGCTGGCGGCGACGCTGGCGGCGACGGTGCAGGACCGCGCCATCGCCATCCGCAATCTGGCCCTGCTGGGCGACGAAGCGCAGCGGCGCGCCGAAGTCGAACGCGTGCGCAAGCAGGAAGCGCTGTATGCCGAGACCTATGTCCAACTGGGCAAAATGTTCCATGAAGACGCGACTACCCTGCCTGAGGAGTTGCGCCTCTACAACGCACTGAAGAGTGTGGAGGCGGACAGCCAGCCCGCTTTCCAACAAGCCATCGCGCTGGGCCTGGCGGGCGACCGCGACGGCGCCACCGCCCTGCTGGTGGGCGAAATGCGGCGCGGCCAGCGCGCCTGGCTGGCCGCCACCGGCGCGCTGCAGGCCATGGAGGACAAGCTCAGCGCCGACACCGGCGTGGCCGCCACCGACCACGCCGAAGCGTCCAGCGCCCTGATCATGCTGCTGGGCGGGATCGCCATCGGCTGCGGTTTGCTGACGGCCTGGCTGGTCACGCGCAGCCTGCTGCGCCAGCTGGGCGGCGAACCAGCCCTGGCGCAGGAGGTGGCGCGCCAGATCGCCGACGGCAATCTGGGCGTGGCCGTACCCCTGTCGGGCGAGCGCGACAGCCTGATGGCTTCGCTCGAATCGATGCGCCGTCAATTGAATGCCATGGTGTCCGGCATCATCCAGTCGGCCAATACGATTGCCGTGGCGGCCGATGAAATCGCCCAGGGCAATGCCGACCTGTCGCAGCGCACCGAGGAACAAGCTTCCTCGCTGGAGGAAACCGCGTCCAGCATGGAGGAACTGACCACCACCGTGCGCCAGAACGCCGACAATGCACGCAGCGGCAATGCGCTGGTGCAGAACGCGGCCGAGGTCGCCGCGAGCGGCGGCCAGGTGGTGCAGCGCGTGGTGGCGACCATGCAGGATATCGCCGCCAGTTCGGCCCAGGTGACGGAGATCATCGCCGTGATCGAAGGCATCGCCTTCCAGACCAATATTCTGGCCTTGAACGCCGCCGTGGAAGCGGCGCGCGCCGGCGAGCAGGGACGCG
>JANCSZ010000011.1:0-236363 GCA_024437665.1 Massilia sp. YIM B04103
CCATTACCGCCGGTCTCTCGAATTGAACCCAGAGAACCGTCATGCTGCCAGTCGCCTGGCAGTCCTGTCGCCATAAAACGGGAATAGCTGTCGCGGGCCAGTGCATGACGTCATCGGTATCTCATCTCGCATACACCGGAGCTGGCTGCCATGACAGATACCGTCTTTAATCTTGATCCGTACTGCACCCGACCAGAACCTACGAAGGGACGAGCATCAACAAAGGAGCAGAACGAAACGGCAGCATCCGCACCCCGTTGCGAGCCTTCGCATTATAGAAAATCTGCAATTGAAACCTGCATATATCCGCCGGTCGGTCCGTGATACAAGCTTAGAAATTGAACTGAGCGTTCCACACTCAAAAAACGCAAACTTTGAACAACTAATTCGTCTTCTTTAGTAACCTGAAATGCTCCAGACCCCGAGGGAACTGGACTTATCCGGGCTTGTCGTGGCACACCCGCAATCACTTCTGCTTGTCGTGGCACACCCGCAATCACTTCTTTATGAAGAGTGGCATAAGATGGCAAAATATCATCTATGCACGGTCCCCAACAACTGCGGTGTCAACCCTGCCAGCATAAACGTGCGCCTGCGTACCAACACCGCCAAATATTTCAGTTTCGATGTACGTGACTTTTCCTGCATTACTGAGCTCTCTGAACAACTCAAGCAATGGCGCTGGGAGCTCAGTATTTTTGTTTTCCATAAGTGGAAGGTCTGAAAACCGGTACCGCTTTTGCAGGCTTTCTCCAACTGGAATCATCTGGATATCTTGGCCAAGCTCAAGTAAAACTAGTGTTTCCGGCAAGCGAAGTGGAAATGAATCACGTTTCGCTATAAACGCTTGGATGGCGTACATAAATCCTGATTGAAAAAACTTGCTTTGGCGAGGGGCGGCTTCTGGCTGAACACCGTCACTTTAATGGCCCGACTTTTCGACAGAAACCGCCACTTCAAGTACTATCTGTAAATAATTAGTTCCGCCATCTGCCGCAGGCTGGGACTTGAGTTCGTCTAGAGAAGAGACCATAACAACCGCAGCCCCAAGAACAAAAAGGTTGCGGTCATTTTTTTTTCTTCGCGTAGATGCTCTGATTAATAAGCGATCTGTCCCCTAGTCGAAGAGAGAAACTATTTACCTGATTTCCCCGGCGTGAGTCTTGCCCAGAAAAATATGTTCTTTCAATTATGCCGGAATGGGTAACTGTTTTTATACGACCATTCCTAATACTGTCCCACCACTGTTCAGAGCCAAACAGGCCGTGATTGCCTCTCAGGCCCATATGCGGTCGCGACGTGTCTAGCGTTAGCGCCTGCGCTAATCTAACGCGCTCTGTATCTTCTTTTAGAACCTCAGCGAAGTCATACACGAGCTTCATTTTTGAGCTATGGTTAGCTAAATTTAGCAACATAAATTCCTATCATCCCAGATATCCCTCAGGCTAAAAATCTCAGCGTTCGGTTCGGACCGGTAGCGAACTCTCAGAACTCTAACTCATCTGACAGTTCATGTCAGATACTGTCTGGGCTAGTACATTTTATGGATCGGACTTTTCTGAATGCTTGGACATGAAGTCCTTGTAGGACCAATACTCTACGCCATCCATGGCACGTTCCAGCTCATCCATATCGTCATCTCCCAGCTCGGTAGGAAACGGAGCTGACAGAATTTTCCGACATGATGGAAGGGACATCAGCGCCTTGGACTTCAGGAAGTATTCAAACACTGCCTCTTTCCACATGTCTTCCGGCATATCTGCGTGGGCCATCGTAAGGCGGTCCAAGGAAACGACAATTCCTTCGATGTTTCTGAGCACCTCGATGATTTCCTGCTTCTCAAATTCAAGCATGTTTGGCGTTTGCTGTTGGCCGGCTAACGTTCCTGGTGAATTCATTGTTTACTCTCTAATAACAGCTTTCCATAGGTTCTATCTGAACGTTGGCCAGGAACCTCAGGATCAATCGCGAAGCGACACTGCTTAGTTGTTGGGAACCAATCGCCGTTGTGGCTCCATGGCGTGAACGAAGACGGTGTAGGTATCAGCTGGACGCAGCCCGCCGGCAAGGTCCAAAGCCCGGCCGATCGCACCGCGGTGGTAGGTGCCATGATTGACCATATGGAAGAGTATTTCTTCGCGGCTCAGTGTCCCATCCAGCCCGTCAAGAAATCGGAAGTGGACTTTTCCGGTCAGGATGTCAGATGGCGTCGACTCGGCATATTTCAGCAGCCAGTTATTTGATGCCGACAAGCGTTCCCTTAACTCCGCCAGCTCGGGTACCACTTCAGTGTTGGGCGTTGAATGCGGCTCTGGCTTTTCGAGCAGCCTTGCGCGAAAAACCTCTTCCACTCGAACCATATGGTTCAACTGCTGACGGGCGAATGCAAGCTCCGACGGGAATTGCGCGGAATCGATCAGTGCGACCGCATCAAGCGTGCGCTTGTCCGTCCATTGCTTGTACTGAAGTTGGTACTGGATTTGCGATGTCATGGAAGGGCTTAAGTTAAGCTGCGTTTTGCTTGTCGCGTACCTGCATGAGGGCGAAGCCCAGGAGATTCAGTCCACGCCATTTATTGGGATTGGACGCCTTTTCATCATCCTGGGTAAGGCCAATACCCCAGACGCGATCCACCGGACTGGCCTCAACGAGAATGCGCTTCCCTGTTTGCTGTAGAAACTGGCCAAGGTCCGGATTTTGAGCGAATTTCGCTTCATTGGCGCGGATGACGATTGCATATCGCTGTGCGAGCCAGACCGCTTCATCAAAGCCGCGCACTTGGCGGCCAAGGGCTTTTGCCTCTTCCGGGGTGGCGGCATTCAAGATTTGAGTCCTGATCGCCTGGTCATCGAACAGCCTGGCTTTCTCGGCCATCATGAAATGTTCGGCTGTGAGGTAACGTTCCCCATCCACTGTGAACGGCGCTTCATACCATTGGCTGAAGCAGGAGGCTGTAACCCCATTCTTTCCGGGCTGATGGCCCCAGAAGAATACATATTTAAATTTCTCGCCGCTATTGAAGCGGGATTTCAGATCTTCAACGATTTGAGTATCAAGCATATTTAAGCACCTAAAATGCCATTTTAATGCTTAAACACGGGCGTCACTCCAGGATCGCACAGATCAATCGGCACCGTCCACACTTCGGGAATAATTCCGCCGGGCCCGCCGCGAGATTTACGAATGGCGTCAGGGCAGCCAAACCATAGCGCTACATGGTCCTCGGGGACGTCGGGATCGCCAGGAAGGCCAACGACTACGGCTGGCAGGCCATCGAATTCGATAATCTGTCCTTTTTGCAGTTTCATACGCAAGCAAAAAGTTAAATATTATCGTATTTGCTCCGCGTACTGCAGCACCTTGGCAGGCGGATAGAGTTTGAGTTCCTCGGCCACCGACATATTCACCAGATAGCTGAAGCGCGGCAGGGTCTCGATCGGCAGGGCCGCCGGCTTGACGCGGTGGCGCAGGATCTGCACCGCCTTGTGGGCCGCGAGCCGGCCCAGGTTCTCGTAACCGGAAACCAGGCCAAACAGGGCGCGGCCCTCGCGCAGGCCGGCTTCCACCGCGCTGAAGGTGGGCAGGCGCTGGGCCAGCGCGACTTCGGTGAGCTGCTTGCGGTGCGCCATCAGGAAGCTGTCCGGACCGAGATACAGCAGGTCCGCCTGTTGCGCCAGTTCCTCGATGATGCCGGGCAGGGCTTCGGCCAGCGGTTTGCCTTGTTCGTCCAGCGGCACCGGTTTTTCGATCAGCTGGAAATGCTCTTGCGCCGCCAGCGCGCGCCACTCGCGCATATTGACCACGGCATTCGGCTCGGCCGGGTTGTACAGCGCGGCGATGCGTTCGAAGCGGCGGTAGGCGCGGATGGCGTTCATCTGCTGCCGCACCGGCACCACATGGGATACGCCCGTCACATTGCGGCGCGAGGAGGCGAGCGACTTGACGATGCCGCAGGCCTGCGGCGCGGCCACCATGGTAAACACGATGGGGATATTGGTGATATTGCGGACCGGATCGGCGCTGCCTTCCCTACCCGCCACCGCCATGGTGACGGCGGTGCCGTAGGTGTAGACCAGATCGACCTTCAGTTCGCGCGCCTCGGCAATCAGGGCCGGCACCTTGCTGGCGTCGAAGTCCACATTGCGGATGATGAATTCGACCGGGATGCGGTTGAGGGTGAAGTAGTCGCGGAAACCGCGCTCCACGCCGGTTTCGCCCCGGTACAGGATCATATAGACGCGCTGCGGACGCACCTGGGCCAGCGCGCCCGGCAGGGCGGCTAGCGCCATGGCGGCGGCTGCGCTATGAAGGATTGTTCTTCTTCTCATTTCCCGGTCCCGGCCAGGCTGGTCAAAATTGCAACGGTGATTATTTGTGAGTATTTACCGGGATTCTATCACCGCTATGGTGGGAATTGTCTAGTCAAGTCCCCGCCGGAGCCGGGGCGGGTGTTGTAGGCGGCGCAGCCGGGGACTCCGGCGCCGTCTCCGGCGCGGCTTCGCCGGGCGGTTCGCCTTCCAGGTCGATGCCGCGCGCGGTGGCGTCGTTCATGTATTCCTCATAGATCCAGTCGCCGTTCAGCTGCACCACGCCTTCCGGCGCCGCGCGTTCCACCGGCGGGCGCTTGGCCAGCGCCACGCGCATATAGTCGATCCAGATCGGCATGGCGAGCGTGGCGCCGAATTCGCGGCCACCCAGCGACTTGGGATCGTCGTAACCCATCCAGGCCACGCCCACGATGCCGCCGCCATAACCGGCGAACCAGCCGTCCACGGCATCGTTGGTGGTGCCGGTCTTGCCGGCCAGGTCGCTGCGGCCCACGCGCGGCGTGGCGGCGGCGCCGGTGCCGCTACGCGTCACTTCGCGCAGCATGCTGTCGGTGATGAAGACATTGCGCGCATCGAGCACGCGCGCGCTTTCCTGGGCTGGCGCCGGAACCTTGGTCTCGGACAGCAGCGCGCCCTTGGCGTCGGTGATGCGCGCAATCAGATAGGGTTGGACGCGGTAGCCGCCGTTGGCGAAGACGGCGTAGGCGCCGGCCATTTGCAGCGGCGTGACCGAACCGGTACCCAGGGTCATGGTCAGGTTTTTCGGCTGACGCGCGCCGTCGAAGCCGAACTTGCCGATGTATTCATGGGCATACGGCACGCCGATGGCGCGCAGCAGGCGCACCGAGGCCACGTTCTTGGATACGGCCAGCGAGCGGCGCATGCTGATCGGGCCATCGAATTTGCCGTCGTCGTTCTGCGGGCGCCATGGTTCGCCACCGGTTTCGGAACCGGGCATTTCCAGCGGCACGTCGTTGATCAGCGTGGCGGGGCCGTAGCCTTTTTCCACCGCAGCCGAATAGATGAAGGGCTTCATCGCCGATCCAGGCTGGCGCCAGGCCTGGGTGACGTGGTTGAATTTCTGCTGGCCGAAGTCGAAGCCGCCCACCAGGGCGTGATAGGCGCCGGTATTGGCGTCGAGGGAGACGAAGGCCGCCGCCACTTTCGGCACCTGGCTGATGGCCCAGGCTTTTTTCTCGTTGCGGGCCACGCGAATCACGGCGCCGGGGCGCAGTTTGATCGCCGGCTTGGCGCTGTCGCTCAACGCCGGTGCTGCCAGTTTCAGGCCGTCGCCGGTGATTTCCACTTCCTCGCCGTCGGCCGTTTCCACTTTCACGGACTTGGGCGAGGCTTGCAGGACCACGGCGGCGATCAGACGGTCCATATTCGGACGGCGGCCCAGCGCCTCGTCGATGGCATCGTCGCGCTTTTCCTGTTCGGCGGGCAGGTCGATAAAGGCTTCCGGGCCGCGATAGCCGTGGCGCTGGTCGTAAGCGATCACGTTGCGGCGCAGCGATTCGTAGGCCGCGTCCTGGTCGGCGTGCAGGATGGTGGTGTAGACGTTGATGCCGCGCGTGTAGGCTTCTTCCTTGTATTCCGCCACCACGGCCTGGCGCGCCAGTTCGGCCACATACTCGGCGTGGGTGTCGTATTCCTGGCCGCGCGAATTGACGTGCAGCGGCTCGTGCAGGGCTTTTTGGTAGTCGGCTTCGCTGATGTAATCCAGGTCGCGCAGACGCCGCAGCACCACATGCTGGCGTTCCTTGGCGCGCTTGGGATTGACGGCCGGGTTGTGGCGCGCCGGATTTTTCGGCAGGCCGGCCAGCATGGCCACTTCGGCGACCGACAGCTCTTTCAGCGACTTGCCGAAATAGGTGCGCGCCGCGCTGCTGAAACCATAAGTGCGTTGACCAAGGTAGATCTGGTTCATGTACAGCTCCAGAATCTCGTCCTTGCTGAGCGCCGCTTCGATCTTATAGGCCAGCATGATTTCGCTGAGCTTGCGCGCCACGGTCTTGTCGCGGTTCAGATAGAAATTGCGCGCCACCTGCATGGTGATGGTGGAGGCGCCCTGGCGGAAGCCGCCGCGCAGATTGGCCACGGCAGCGCCCGCGCCGCGCACCCAATCGATGCCGCCGTGCTGATAGAAGCGCGTGTCCTCGATGGCCAGCAGCGCCTTCTTCATCATCTCCGGCATGTCCTTGACCTTGACGAAATCGCGGTGCTCCTCGCCGAATTCGCCGATCAATACCTTGTCCGCCGTGTAAATGCGCAGCGGGATCTTGGGCTTGTAATCGGTGATCGCTTCCAGCGAAGGCAGGCCGGGAGCGACGTACAGCGTCATATAGGCGGCCACCGCCGCTGCGCCCAGCGCGCCGGCGACGGCGGTGGCGATCAGTGCGATTTTCAGATTGCGGCGGTTCAGCAGCTTGGGCGAGGCAGGGGAGGGAGCAGTCAAGACGCGTTCTCACGGTGGCAAAGTCGGGCAATTATAGACCAAGCGCCAGGCCGTCCCCGGGCCATGGGAGGGCGGGAAAAATACTTTTCACGGCGGGGCGCTTTGTGCCATAGTTCCGGCTGCATTTTTGCAGCAATGTCTCTATAGGATTCCCGTAATGCCCCTCGATCACCACCCCGCGCCGGTTCGCCCCTATATCCCGGACGAGGCCAAGCTGCCGGAGCTGACTTTCCGCGCCCTGTTCCTCGGCACCTTGCTGGGCATGGTGTTTGGCGCCTCCTCGCTGTATCTGGTGCTGAAAGTCGGCCTGACCGTCAGCGCTTCGATCCCGGTGGCGGTGATCGCCATTACGGTCTTCGGGCTGGCCAAGAAGCTGGGCGGCAAGGACTCCAGCATCCTGGAGAACAGCATCACCCAGACCGCAGGTTCGGCCGGCGAGTCGATCGCCTTCGGCCTGGGCGTGACCATGCCGGCCATCCTCATCCTCGGCTTCGACCTGGAAATCTCGCGCGTGATGCTGGTGGGCGTGCTGGGCGGCTTGCTCGGCATCCTGATGATGATCCCGATGCGCCGCACCATGATCGTCGACCAGCACCGCGAGCTGAAATTCCCGGAAGGGACGGCGTGCGCCGAAGTACTGAAGGCCGCCGCCACCGACAGTTCGCGCCTGGCCGCGGGCGAAAGCCTGCAAGCCGAATCGGAAGCGGCGCGCGATGCCAAGCGCCGCGCGCGCATCATTTTCGGCGGCTTTGGCATCGGTCTGCTGTACAAGGCGCTGAACGTATCCTTCAAGGGTTGGAAAGACACGCCGGAAGTGGTGTTCGGCGCGCCGCTCAAGGGCGGTTCCGTGGGGGCCGAAGTGTCGCCCGAGCTGCTGGGCGTTGGCTATATCATCGGCCCGCGCATCGCGCTGACGATGGCGGCGGGCGGCGTGCTGTCCTATCTGCTGCTGATCCCCATGATCAAGTTCTTCGGCGACCCGCTGACCACCATCCTGGCGCCGGGCAGCATGCTGATTTCCGAAATGGGACCGAATGAGGTGCGCAGCGCTTATATCCTGTATATCGGCGCGGGCGCCGTGGCGGCGGGCGGCTTGATCAGCCTGTGCCGCGCCATGCCGATGATCTGGAACAGCCTGGCGGCTGGCTTGTCAGGCATCGGCAAGGGCAGCAAGGCCGATACGAGCAAGCGCACCGAACGCGATATCCCGATGAAATGGGTAGTGATCGGCTGCCTCGGCATCATCGCCGTGATCACCGCCGCCACGCCGCTGCATATGAATGTGCTGGGCGCGCTGCTGATTCTCGTATTCGGCTTTCTGTTCTCGACCGTGTCCTCGCGTCTGACGGGCGAGATCGGCTCCTCGTCCAATCCCACTTCGGGCATGGCGGTGGCGACCCTGCTGTTTACCTGCCTGATCTTCCTCATCATGGGCTGGACCGGCGGCCAGTACTACGTGACCGCGCTGTCCGTCGGCGCCATCGTCTGCATCGCCTCGGCCAATGCGGGCACCACTTCGCAGGACTTGAAGACCGGCTTCCTGGTCGGCTCCACGCCGCGCCTGCAGCAGTATGCGATTCTGGCCGGTTCGCTGGCTTCGGCCTTGCTGCTCGGTCCTATCCTGCTGCAACTGAACGAGTCGAGCACGGTGTATGTGCCTGCGGCCCAGGTAGCGCCGGGCTTGAGCACGGATGCTTCGAAGCTGAGTGCGACGGCGCAGCTGCATGGCCCGCAGGCGGCCGGCGACAGCAAGATATACAAGGTGTGGCAGAAGACCGATGCCGAGGGCGGCCCGGCCGGTAAATACCTGATCGATGAGCAGGGCAAGGCCGTGTACCTGGTCGACCCGGGCATCAATGGCACGCACAGCAAGCGTCCGGACGGCACCGAGGTGAAGAAATACGATGCGCCCAAGGCGGTGCTGATGTCCTACATTATCAAGGGCATCCTCGATCAGCAGCTGCCCTGGACTCTGGTGATCCTGGGCGTGATGGCGGCCGTGGTGCTGGAGCTGGCGGGCATTCAGTCGCTGTCTTTCGCGGTGGGCGTGTATCTGCCGCTGTCGGCGACGCTGCCGGTGGCGATCGGCGGCGTGCTGCGCTGGCTGGCCGACCGCCGCAACAACACGCTGCCGCAGTACGCAAAGCTGAACGAGGAAGAAAAACAGGCGGCGGGCGATCGCAGCGAAGGCGTGCTGCTGGCTTCCGGCTATATCGCCGGCGGTGCGCTGGCCGGCATCGTCATCGCCATCACGGCGGGCGTGCTGACCAATTTCGACGCCATGATGGGCAATTGGGCGGAGCACAGCAATCCGTTCTACAGCGGCGCGTCGGCCGATGCGCTGTCGCTGCTGCCGTATGCGTTTATCATGGGTCTGTTGTTGTGGGTGGCAAGGGAGAAGAAGCAAACCTAAACTCAAGGAGGAGTGCATGCATAAGCTGTCCCTGGCAGGTCTGTTACTGGTCGTGAATGGCGCCGGCGCCGCGACGCAAACGGTCGATTGCGGCCGTTTGCTGGATGTGAAGGCGGGCGTATGGCGGGAGAAGGTCACGGTCGCCATCGAAAACGGCGCCGTCAAATCGCTGACGCCCACCCAGGGCAAAGGCGATGTCGACTTGAGCGCCTATTCCTGTCTGCCTGGACTGATCGATATGCATGTGCATATGAGCGGCGAAAGCCGCAAGCAGATCGAGGAACTGCGCTCCCAATTGAGCGGCGACGTGGCCGACCAGGCCTTGCGCTCCGTGCCTTTCGCCGAGCGTACGCTGAAGGCAGGCTTCACCACCGTGCGCGATATGGGCGCATCCGATGGATTGAATATCGCCCTGAAACGCGCCATCGATGCCGGCCATGTGCCGGGACCGCGCATGTTCACCTCCGGCCAGGCCATTGCCACCACGGGCGGCCATGCCGATCCCACCAATGGCCTCTCGCGCGAGCTGCGCCGCCTGAAAGGTGCGCCGGGACCGGAGCAGGGTGTGGTCAACAGTCCGCAGGAAGCGCGCGAAGCGGTGCGCGCCCGCTACAAGGAGGGCGCGGACCTGATCAAGATCACGGCTACCGGCGGTGTGCTGAGCCAGGCCGCCAGCGGCCAGAACTCGCAGTTTGCGGACGAGGAGCTGCGCTCCATCGTCGCCACGGCCAAGGACTACGGCTATCGCGTCGCCGCCCATGCCCACGGCACAGAAGGCATGAAACGCGCCCTGCGCGCCGGCGTCGATTCGATCGAGCACGGCACCTTCATGGACGACGAAGCCATCGCCCTGTTCAAGAAAACCGGCGCCTGGTACGTGCCGACCCTCTCGGCCGGAAAGTACGTGACCGAGAAGGCCAAGGAAGCGGATTACTATTCACCGCTGGTGCGCCCCAAGGCCGCCGCCATCGGCACGCATATGCTGGAGACTTTTGCCAAAGCCTACAATGCTGGCGTGAAGATCGCCTTCGGCACCGATGCCGCCGTCTTCCCGCATGGGCTGAATGGCCGGGAGTTCGCCTATATGGTGGAGGCGGGCATGCCGCCGCTGGAGGCGATCCGCTCCGCCACCTTGTCGGCGGCCGAACTGCTGAACCAGTCCAGCCGCCTTGGCTCGCTGGAGCCGGGCTTCGCGGCCGATATCGTGGCCGTCAGCGGCGACCCGCTGCGCGACATCAGCGTCCTGCAGCAGGTGCGCTTCGTGATGAAGGACGGCGTGGTCTACAAGCGCCCCGGCACGCTGGACTAAGCCAGCAGCACAAAGGCGGCGCACAGCATCAGGCCGCCGCCACTGAGCTTATGCAAGGGCAGGCCACCCAGCCTGCCCGGCGCGCGCAAGCCGCGCAGGCGCGCCACCAATGCGATCACGCCCGCGAAGTACAGCACATTCATGATCTCGAACAGCACGCCCAGCAGCATGAAACTGCGCAGCGTGCCGCCAGCGCCATGGTCGATAAAGAGCGGGAAGAAGGCGCCGAAAAAGAGGATGGGCTTGGGATTGGTCACCGTAATCAGCACGGCGCGCAGCAGACTGCCCGGCGCCGCGCTGCCGCCATCCAGCCGTGGCGGCGTGCGGTACATCGCAACTCCCAGCCACAGCAGATACAGGGCGCCGCCGATCTTGAATATATCCAGCAGTACCGGCCAGCGCGCGATCAGGGCCGCAAAGCCCAGTGCCGACAAGGCGATCAGCAGTAGGTCGCCGATCACCACGCCCGCCGTGGCCTGCCAGGCGCGCGGCAGCGAATGCTGGACCTGGCCTGCCACATACAGCGTGCCGGGGCCGGGCGAGAAGATCACCATCATGGCGGCGGCGATAAAAGCCGGGAGATGAATCACGCCGCTCATGCCGCCGCTCCTTGCGCCACTGCCGCATGCTCGCGTATCAACGCGTCCAGCCAGACGCCGTCGCCCTCGAAGCGATGGCCCAGAGCCACCGCGCGCGCCGTATCCATTGTGTAGGACTGGGCATAATCGAAGGGGCCGGGCGGCACCGCGCCGGATACTGCCTCTTGCATATGCGCCTTCAATCCCAGAGCCCGGCCGATGCGCTGCTGCAGCGCGGGCGCCGATAGCGTGATGTTGGCCGCATTGACCGGCCCGAGAAAGTCCTGCGTGCCGGTCCAGGCCAGAAAGTCCGCGATCGCTTGTGGATGCAGAAAAGAGCTGGCTGCGGCGTTGCGGCTATGCGGCAAAGGCTGGCCGCTGCGCGCCAGTTCGACATAGTGCCGCAGGCGGCCGGTGAAATCGTCGCGGCCTCCCAGCACATGGGCGATGCGCACGCTGACCACGGGCAGGGCGGCGGCACGGTAAAGCAGGGCTTCGGCCTGGCGCTTGCCCGGGGCATAGCTTTCTTCGGCGTAGGCTGGATCGTGCCAGGGATAGGCCATGTCGATGTGCTCCGCATCCAGGTCCAGCGCTGTTTCGGCGAACGGCGCCAGTCCGTGCCCGCACAGGTGGCGGTAGACCTCGATGGTGGACGACATGATGTAGCGCGCCGTCCTGCCCGCAAAGACTTCGTTGGAAATGGCCGCATCCAAAGGGCTATAACACATCTGGTCATACACGATGTCATAGCTGGCGCGGGCGAAGGCAGCGCGCATGGCGGTGGCTTCGCGCCGGTCGACGTGGATGCGCTGAACTGCGTCGCCGAAGTCGTCGCCGGTCCTGCCGCGCGTCGCCAGCGTCAGCTGGTGGCCCTCGGCCAGCAGCCGGCGCACCAGCAGCTTGCCGAAGAAACGCGTACCGCCAATAATCAAGATATTCTTTGTCATGCTATCCTCCTGTCAGATGCTTGTATTGTTCCTTTGGGAGCGGGGTGGCGGCAAACGAGAAAAATTGCCGGTAACAAGTAAATTTTTCTAATTTACGAGGATTGCATGGGCAGGCCTTTGCGCAGCCTTTCGGGGCTGATCGACTTCAATAGCGCGGCACGCTGGGGCAGTTTCAAGCGCGCGGCGGAAGAGCTGCACAAGACCCCGGCCGCCATCAGCCAGCAGATCAAAACGCTGGAAGAGGAGCTGGGCTTTCCCCTGTTCGTGCGCCAGACGCGCCAGGTCCAGCTGACGGAGAAGGGCGCCGAATTCGCCGCCACCGTAGCCCAGGTGCTGACCGAGTTGCGCGACAAGTGCGCCGCCTTGCAGGAGGATGAGGACACCGCGCTGCTGCGCATCTCCTGTACCCACTCCTTTGCCTATAAATGGCTGGTGCCGCGCATGCCGCGCTTTACCCGCCTCCATCCCGAGCTGGACATCCGCATCGACTCCAACGACCGGCAGGTGAACCTGGACGCGGGCGGCATCGATGTCGCCATCCGCCACGGGCCGTTTCAGCCCGGCGATCCCGATCTGATGTTCAGCGAAAGGCTGGTGGCGGTGTACAGCCCCGGCCTGTTGCCGCCCGGCCGTGACAGCCTGGAACTGGGCGATCTGCCGTCGTTGCCGCTGCTGTGCGAAGGCGACAGCGAATTATGGATGCGCTTCATGCAGGCCAACGGCGTGCGCAATCCCCGCCTGCAGTTCGCCCGCAGCTTCAGCCACTCCGGCCTGCTGGCGCAGGCTGCGGAGGCGGGCCAGGGCGTGGCGGTGGTGGCATTCGCCATGGTCCATGAGGATGTGCGGAACGGCGTCCTGCGCCTGCTGCAAGCGCGCAGCGCGCCTTACGCCTCGGGCTACCGCTTCCTGACGGCGCGCGGCAGGGAGGCTGCGCCGCGCATACGCCGGCTGCGCGAGTGGCTGGAGGAAGAAATGAGCGCCATGGGCGTCATGCTGAGCGAATGGGACGCGGCGCAGGGATGATAGTTGCTTTTTGCATACAATCTAGCGTATCTTGTACGTATTGACAGTGCTGGGGAAGGTATGGCGGCGGAACAGGACATCGATTGCGATGTATTGATCGTAGGCGGCGGCATCAACGGTGTGGGCATTGCGCGCGATGCGGCGGGGCGCGGGCTGTGCGCCGTCCTGTGCGAGAAGGACGATCTGGCCTCGCATACCTCGTCGGCCTCCACCAAGCTGATACACGGTGGCCTGCGCTATCTCGAATACTATGAATTCGGCCTGGTGCGCAAAGCCCTGATCGAGCGCGAAGTCCTGCTGCGCAGCGCGCCCCACATCATGTGGCCGATGCGGTTTGTGATGCCGCATGCGCGCGGCCAGCGTCCGGCGCTGCTGATTCGGGCGGGCCTGATGCTGTATGACGCGCTGGCGCGGCGCGAGCTGCTGCCTGGGTCGCGCGGCATCAACTTCTCCTGCCACGTTGCCGGACGCCCGCTCAAGCGCGAATTCACGCGCGGCTTCGAATACTCCGACGGCTGGGTGGACGACGCCCGCCTGGTGGTGCTGAACGCCCGCGACGCTTGCGAGAAGGGCGCGCGCATCATGACGCGCACCACCTTCCTCGGCGCGCGCCGCGCCGGTGATCGCTGGCAAGCGAGGCTGCGCCTGCAGGACGGCAGCGAGCAGACCGTGAGCGCGCGCTATCTGGTGAATGCTGCCGGTCCCTGGGCCGCGCACCTGGTTCAGGACGTGCTGCAAAAGCCGATGGATGGCCAGCTGCGCCTGATCAAAGGCAGCCATATCGTGGTGCGCCGCATCTTCGAACACGATTACGCCTACATCTTCCAGCATAACGACGGCCGCATCGTCTTCGCCATTCCCTACGAACGCGATTTCACGCTGATCGGCACCACCGACGTCACCTACGAAGGCGATCCAGGCCAGGTCGCCATTGGCGAAAGCGAAATCGGCTACCTGTGCCAGGTTGCCAGCCACTACTTCAATGAACCGGTGCGGCCTGCCGACGTGGTGTGGACCTATGCCGGCGTGCGCCCGCTGGTGGAAGACGAAGCGGCCGACGCCAAGGCCGTCACCCGCGATTACCGCTTCGAGATCGACAGCAATGGCCCGCCCGTGCTGAGCGTCTTCGGCGGCAAGATCACCACCTTCCGCAAACTTGCCGAAGAAGCGGTCGACAAAATCTGTCACAGCCTGGGCTGCCCGCAGCGCGGCTGGACCGGCAAGGTCTGCCTGCCCGGCGGCGACCTGTATGGCGCCGAGCCGCAAAACCGCTCCGTGCGCGAATTCAGCCAATGGATCGCCGCCAGCCAGCTCAAATACGCCTGGCTCGCGCCCGCCCTGGTCGCGCGCTACGCCCGCGCCTATGGCACCCGCATCCACACCGTGCTGGCCGACTGCCACGCCATGGCCGACATGGGCGAAGAAATCCTGCCCGGCCTCTACGCCGCCGAAGTGAACTACCTGCGCCGCTACGAATGGGCCATCAGCGCCGCCGACATCCTCTGGCGCCGCTCCAAGCTCGGCCTGCACCTGGCCCCCGGCGCCGAAGCCCGCCTCGACGCCTGGCTCACCGCCCAGCCCCCCATCCGCTAACTACGGCCCAAGCCGCCGGATGGCCGTCCCGTCCACTTTGGCGCCTGACCTAATGCTCGCATAGCCGAGCTTGTGTCCGATTTTGGGGTCTGGCCCCAAAACCGGACACGGACTCGGCAATGAAAAAGGGCAGCCCGCAGGCTGCCCTTTACTGTTTGCGCTGTGCGCTGCGCTTATTTCACGCCGTGCATCAGTTTCTGGATCAGCGGTGCGATCAGGAACAGGATGATGCCGCCGCCGACCAGCGAGTAGAAGCCGAAGGTGTAGCCGGACAGGGCCGAAGCCACCGACATGCCGCTTTCGCCGCTGACGTGGGAGGCGAACATGCCCGACAGGTTGTTGCCGATGCCGGTGGACAGGAACCAGCCACCCATGCCCATGCCGACCAGACGCGTCGGCGCCAGCTTGGTCACCATCGACAGGCCGATCGGCGACAGGCACAGCTCGCCAATCGATTGGATCACGTAGACCATGAACAGGGTCCAGAACGGCACCTTGCCGCTGTCGTCCACCAGCGAGGACAGGGCGAACATCAGCAGGCCGAAGGCCAGGCCGTTACCCAGCAGGCCCAGGCCGAATTTGCGCGGGATCGATGGGTTCATATTACGACGGCCCAGCATCACCCAGATTGCGGCCACGACCGGCGCGAAGAAGATGATGGCGATCGAGTTCACGCTCTGGAACCAGGCGGTGGGGAAGATGAATTCGCCCAGCTTGCGGTCGACGATGTTCTCGGCCAGGAAGGTGAAGGAGCTGCCTGCCTGTTCGAAGAAGCACCAGAACAGGATGTTGAAGGCGAAGATCAGCATCATGGCGATCACTTTGTCGCGCGCCACCTTGCCGTTGCGGATGCCTTCGACGATCAGCATCACGGCCAGGATCACGAACATCACGGTCAGGATGCCTTGCAGGGCGTCGGCGCCCAGGGCCAGCAGCGAGTAGACGACCGGGATCACGGCCAGCGAGCCGAGCACCACGTAGACGATGCGCATCGGGCTGCGGGCTTCCGGCGCGGGTTCGCCGATGCCTTTGAGCGAGCGGCGGCCGATGTAGAACCAGCACAGGCTGATCAGCATGCCGATGCCGGCCGAGATGAACACGATCTTGTAGGCAGGGGTATCGCCGGTGGCGAAGATCTTCTGCGCCAGCAGCTGGGTGAAGATCGGGGCCAGGAAGCCGCCGACGTTGATGCCCATGTAGAAGATGGTGAAGCCGGAATCGCGGCGGGTGTCATGGATGCCGTACAGCTTGCCGACCATGGTCGAGATGTTCGGTTTGAACATGCCGTTGCCGACGATGATGGTGGCCAGGCCGAGCTTGAAGATGTTCGGATCGGGCAGGGCGATCATGAACAGGCCGGCCGCCATGAAGCTGGCGCCGACCAGGATCGAACGCTGGTAGCCGAGCACGCGGTCGGCGACGAAGCCGCCGAACAGGGCGCCGGCATACACCAGTGCGAGGTAGGAGCCGTAAGTCAGGTTGGCCGCCGATTGGCCCGCCGCATCGCCGCCGTAGAACTGCGACACGATGTAGAGCACCAGCGCCCAGCGAATGCCGTAGAACGCAAAGCGTTCCCAGAATTCGGACATGAACAACATCCAGAGCGGACTGGGGTGACCCATGATCTGCTTGAACTCAGGGATTGCGACTTCCGTGGTAGGGTTGCTTGCACCGCTCATGCGGCTTCTCCTGCAAAAAAGCCGCCATTGTAATGCACCCTTTGGAAATGTCACCAAATTCACATGCTGCCCTGCAGCATTGTGAACTTTTTATTAACTCGTTTGCAATATATACATTCCACCACGAAACCCTTAGATGTCGTATATTGGTGCTGTGGACACAGCTGTTGTGCCCCGCAACAAAAAAGGATTATTCGCACCATGGAACATGACGTTGTCGATACCCTGATTTCGCCTGAAGGCAAGCTGGAAGTACTGTCCAAGGCCGAGGTAATTAAACTGCTCGATTCCGGCAAGGGTGGGCTCTATAACATCTTCCGCAACTGCGCCCTGGCGGTGCTCAATTGCGGCAGCACGATCGACGATGGAAAGGAATTGCTGGAGCGCTTCGCTTCGTTTGATATCAATATCCTGCAGCGCGAACGCGGCATCAAGCTGGAGATCAAGGGCGCGCCGGCCATTGCTTTTGTGGATGGCAAGATGATCAAGGGTATCCACGAGCACCTGTTCGCCGTGCTGCGCGACATCGTTTTCGTCAGCAATGAGGTGACGGACAATCCCAAGTTCGACCTGGGGCGCTCGGAAGGCATCACCGATGCTGTTTTCCATATCCTGCGCAATGCCAATTTGCTGCAGCCGCAGCTCAATCCGAACCTGGTGGTATGCTGGGGCGGCCACTCGATCAACCGGGCCGAGTATAACTACTCGAAAGAGGTGGGTTATCAGATGGGCTTGCGCGGGCTCGATATCTGCACCGGTTGCGGGCCGGGCGCGATGAAGGGACCGATGAAGGGCGCCACCATCGGCCACGCCAAGCAGCGCTTTGGCGCCGGCCGCTATCTGGGCATCACGGAGCCGGGCATTATCGCGGCCGAATCGCCCAATCCCATCGTCAACGATCTGGTCATCATGCCGGACATCGAAAAGCGGCTGGAAGCCTTTGTGCGCACGGGCCACGGCATCGTGGTCTTCCCGGGCGGCGCGGGCACGGCGGAGGAAATCCTGTACATCCTCGGCATCCTGCTGCATCCGGATAACGAGGACTTGCCTTTCCCGCTGATTTTCACCGGTCCGGAACCTTCGCGCGAGTACTTCGTGCAGATCAATGACTTTATCGGCCGCACGCTGGGCGAGAAGGCGCAGCAGCGCTACAAGATCATCGTGGACGATCCCGAGCTGGTGGCGAAAGAAATGGTCGATGGCATTAAGCAGGTGCGCGAGTTCCGCAAGGCGCGCAGCGACGCTTACTACTTCAATTGGGCGCTGAAGATCGACGAGGAGTTCCAGCGTCCCTTCACGCCGACGCACGAGAATATGCGCAATCTGAGCCTGCATAAAAACCAGCCGACCCACCTGCTGGCGGCCCAGCTGCGGCGCGCGTTCTCGGGCGTGGTGGCGGGCAATGTGAAGGATGACGGCATCCGCGCCATCGAGAAGTACGGCCACTTCGAAATCCATGGCGATGCCGAGATCATGGGGCCGATGGATGCGCTGCTGGCGTCCTTCGTGGCGCAAAGCCGCATGAAGCTGGCTGGCAAGGCTTATACGCCTTGCTACCGCATCGTGCAGTAAGCCTTGGCGCGGCTGGTCGGACGCGTTGCGGCGTTCGATCAGCCGCTTCACTTCGCGCATCTCGTCGCGCAGACCGTCGGTCTGCTTGCGCCGCCCCCCGGGCAGGGTCAAGCGAGCTGAGGGGCGATAAGCCGGCCTGTTCCGCCATGTGCCGAGCTGGCTCAAACGGCGTGAAAAAAGCCGCGCGGCACGGGCCGGGCGGCTTTTTTACACTTGCTGCGCTGCGGGATCAGTCTTCGCGGCGCAGGTGGGGGAAGAGCAACACGTCGCGGATATTTGGCGAATCGGTCAGCAGCATCATCAGGCGGTCGATGCCGATGCCGCAGCCGCCGGCTGGCGGCATGCCGTATTCCAGCGCGCGGATGTAGTCGGCGTCGTAGTACATCGCCTCTTCATCGCCGGCGTCCTTGGCCTCGACCTGGGACAGGAAGCGGGCCGACTGGTCTTCCGCATCGTTCAGCTCCGAGAAGCCGTTGGCGATTTCGCGGCCCACCATGAACAGCTCGAAGCGCTCGGTGACGCCTGGACGGGTGTCGGAGGCGCGCGCCAGCGGCGACACTTCGACCGGGTAGTCGATGATGTAGGTCGGTTCCCACAACTGGGCTTCCGCGGTTTCCTCGAACAGCGCCAGTTGCAGCGCGCCCAGGCCGGCGGTGGAGAAAGGCTTGACGCCGAATTTCAGCAGCTCGGCCTTCAGGAAGTCCATATCGTTCAGCTGCGCTTCGGTGTAGTGCGGCGCGTACTTGTTGATGGCGCCGACGATGGTCAGGCGGTGGAAGGGCTTGGACAGGTCCAGCTCGCGGCCACCGTAGGTCAGCACGGCGCTGCCATGGGCGTCGACGGCGGCTTGGCGGATCACGGCTTCGGTGAAGTCCATCAGCCATTTGTAGTCGGTGTAGGCCGCGTAGAATTCCATCATCGTGAATTCAGGGTTGTGGCGGACCGACACGCCTTCGTTGCGGAAGTTGCGGTTGATCTCGAACACGCGGTCGAAGCCGCCCACCACCAGGCGCTTCAGGTACAGCTCAGGTGCGATGCGCAGGTACATCTGCATGTCCAGCGCATTGTGGTGGGTGATGAAAGGCTTGGCCGCCGCGCCACCCGGAATCGGGTGCAGCATCGGGGTTTCCACTTCCATGAAGTCGTTCTTTTCCATGAAGCGGCGGATCGAGGACATGGCTGCGGTACGCGCCTTGAAGGTGCGGCGGGTTTCCTCGTTCATGATCAGGTCCACGTAGCGCTGGCGGTACTTGGTTTCCTGGTCGGCCAGGCCGTGGAATTTATCCGGCAGCGGACGCAGCGACTTGGTGATCAGGCGCAGTTCCGTAACCTTGATGGTCAGCTCGTCAGTCTTGGTCTTGAACAGCGTGCCGCTCACGCCCAGGATATCGCCCAGGTCGTAGTGGTGCAGCGCTTCCATCGCGGCTTCGCCGGTCAGGTCCATGGTTGCGTAGATCTGGATGCGGCCGTCGCATTTGGCGCCGGAGGAATCCTGCAGGGTGGCGAAAGCGGCTTTCTTGCCGGCTTCGCGCTTCAGCATCATGCGGCCAGCCAGGACCACGGTCACCGGATTGGCTTCCAGCTCTTCGCGCGTCTTCTCGCCGTATTGCAGGTGCAGGTCGGCGGCCTTATGCTGCGGCACGAAGTCGTTCGGGAAGGCCACGCCCTGGGCGCGGATGGCTGCCAGCTTGGCACGGCGCTCGGCGATGATTTTGTTGTCGTCCGGGCCTGCTGCCTGTTCTTGGATTTCCGTAGTCATGATCTAGTCTGGTGTTGAGGGGGTGTTATTTAGTTGGTGGCCGGGCTGCTGGCAAACAGCTCGGCGATATTCAGTTCGCTGAAGTCGCGCGCAATGCAGATCACATTGTCGAACTCCGCAAAGGCTTCGGCCGGCAGGGTGGTGGTCAGCACCACCGCGCGCATGCCGGCGCGGCGCGCCGCTTCCACGCCCAGCGGCGCGTCTTCGAACACGATGCAGTGCTCGGGCGCGGCGCCGCAGCGCTGGGCCGCCAGCAGGAAACCATCGGGATGCGGCTTGCCGCGTTCCACGTCGGCGGCGCACACCACGGTGTCGAAGCGGTGGCGCAGATCCAGACCGTCCAGCGTGAAGTCGATATTCGACGGCGGCGCGGCGCTGGCCACGGCCAGTTTCACGCCGTCGGCGCGGGCAGCGCCGATCAGCGCATCGAAACCGGACACGGTGGCCAGGTGCGGCGCGTACAGCTCGCGGTACAGCTCTTCCTTCTCATGCGAGAGCCGGGCGACTTCCTCATGGCTGAGGTGTTCGCCCAGATAGCTGCGCATGATTTCCCCGCCTTGGCGGCCGGCGGTGGTGCGGAAAAACTCGTCGGCGTCGACTTCGCGGCCGCGGCGCGCGAAAAAGGCCAGCCACGACTGGGTGTGGAAGGCCATGTTATCGACGATCGTGCCATCCATGTCGAAAACGAAAGCGCGTGCGGTCTGGCTCATCGTTTAAACGCCCTGTTTCAGCGAGGCGGAGATGAAATCGTCCAGATCGCCGTCCAGCACGTTCTTGGTATTGCCGGTTTCGAAGCCGGTGCGCAGATCCTTGATGCGCGACTGGTCCAGCACGTAGGAGCGGATCTGGTGGCCCCAGCCCACATCGGTCTTGGAGTCTTCCAGCTTCTGCTGCTCGCTCATGCGCTTGCGCAGTTCCTGCTCATACAGCTTGGCCTTCAGCATTTCCATCGCCTCGGCCTTGTTGCGGTGCTGGGAACGGTCGTTCTGGCACTGCACCACGATGCCCGATGGGCCGTGGGTCAGACGGACCGCGGAGTCGGTCTTGTTGATGTGCTGACCGCCGGCGCCCGATGCGCGATAGGTATCGATGCGCAGGTCGGCCGGGTTGATCTCGATCTCGATCGAATCATCCACTTCCGGATACACGAAGAGCGAAGTGAACGAAGTATGGCGGCCGTTGGCGCTGTCGAACGGCGACTTGCGCACCAGGCGGTGCACGCCGGTTTCGGTGCGCAGATGGCCGTAAGCGTATTCGCCCTCGATTTTCAGGGTCGCGGTCTTGATGCCGGCCACCTCGCCGTCCGACTGTTCCATGATCTCGACCTTGAAGCCCTTGCGTTCGCAATAGCGCACGTACTGGCGCAGCAGCATGGAGGCCCAATCCTGGGCTTCGGTGCCGCCGGCGCCAGCCTGGATGTCGATGAAGCAGTTGTTCGGGTCCATCGGATTGTTGAACATCCGGCGGAATTCCATCAATTCGATGACTTTCTGGATTTCGGACACGTCGCCCGCGACCGACTCCAGCGTCTCGCCGTCGCCTTCTTCCTTGGCCATGGCGAACAGGTCGTTCATGTCGCGCAGGTCGTTATCGGCCTTGATCAGGGTCATGACCACGCCTTCCAGCGCTTTCTTTTCGCGGCCCATGTCCTGGGCGCGTTTAGGGTCGTTCCAGACCGCCGGGTCTTCCAGCTCGGCGTTCAGTTGTTCGAGTTTCTCCGACTTCTTATCGAAGTCAAAGATACCTCCGAAGTTCGGCTTCGCGCGTCGTCAGATCGGCGAGCAGGGCGGAGAGGGAATTGATGCGTTCAGCTTCCATGATCTTCTAGTCTTCTATGGTGAAATCAAACCTTGGATTATACCCTAGCGCCGCAGGCTGCGCAGCCTGAAAGGGCCGGACCGGCCGCGCCGCGCAAGTTATCAAATATGCTATCGTGTCCAGCCAGCCATCGTTGCCAGCCATGAAAGGACAATATGAGCCATCCCGCCGAGCTTTTGACGGCCGCGCAGATCGCCGCCATGCAAGGAGAAGCCAAGACCCATCTGCTCAATCCCGAGGCGCAGCGCGTCTCCAAATCGCTGGGCGGCGCCACTGGCCTGGGCAGTCTGGGCTTTCACCAGATGACGGTGCAGCCCGGCCGCGCGTATTCCGAATACCACCGCCACCTGTATGAAGAGCAATGCTTTTACATCCTGTCGGGCCAGGGCGAAGCCATCATCGAAGAACAGCGCCACACCATCGGCCCCGGCGACTTTCTCGGCTTCCCCGCCAAAGGCGCGGCCCACACCATCGTCAACACCGGCAGCGAGCCGCTGGTGATGCTCTCGGCCCGGGTCAACCTGGAGCAGGACGTATGCGACTACCCGCGCTTGCAAAAACGTCTATATATGAATGGCGCGGAAGAAGCGGTGGTGGATTTCGTCAATATCCGGATCGAGGGCGGCGCTTAAGGCGTAAAGACGGCCAATGCTTAACGCGGCGGTGGGCCGCACAGCAGGCGCGCCAGGCCGTAGGCGAGGGCGGAGTAGAGGGCGATGATGAGCAGGGTGATGGCGCCGTTTGGCGCCATCACCCATTCGCCGGAGGCCAGCCCCAGTGGGTGCAGAATCGGGTTCCACACCAGTAGCAGCAGCACGGCGGGAGCCGCCAGCATGCTCAGTACCTGCTCCAGTTCCGCCGGCAAATCGAGGGCGAAGGCGCGCAGCGCGCCGATACTGAGCACGAAATAGGCCGCGGTGGCGATGGCGGCCATGGCTGGGGCATGTCGGCGGCTCATTCATCCTTTCAGCGCAGTTGCTGCAATGCGCGGGCGTCGCGCAGGTCGATCACGCCGTCGCGGTTGATATCGCGGCGGTCGCCCGGTTTCAGGGCGGCGCCGCGCTGCTGTGTGATCAAGCTTACATCAGCAGGGCCAACCACGCCATCCCCATCCAGGTCGCCGGCCTTTTTCGGATAGAACTGCCAGCGCGAATAGCTGTCGGTGCTGCCCATATTGGTGAGGCGGGCGCTGTTGGCGCCTTGCACCACCACCAGCGAGATCGCCTGATACGGGCCGTCGACGGTCTGGAACTTGTCGGAAGCCAGATTCGCCTCCACCAGATTGTCGCCAGCCTGCAGCGAGCGCGAGGCGTTGAGCAGGGCGATATCCTCGCCGTTCGGGCCGACCACCTTGAAGGAGATCTGGTAGAAGCCGGCCGAACGCACCTTGACCGGGAAGGCCAGCTTGAAGGAGGCGATATAGCCGTCCTGCAGCACCGGCGTCACGCTGAGCTGTTTTTGCAGCTCGATGGCGCCCGCGCACAGATCGGACAGATTGACGTTGAACACGCCCGCATCGCGCTTGCGGAAGGCCAGCGTGAATTCGTCGGCGCCCAGTTCCAGGGTGTCGATCTGGCTGACGCGGAAAGGACCGTCGCTGCCAAGCTTGGCCTTCAGATCGGCCGCGCTGTAGCTGGTCGATACGGTGACGGGGCCAAGCTGGTAGTTGCCAGCCTTGCGCACGTCGATGTACTTGCCGTTCGGCGCGGCCAGGCGCACCAGGGTCGAATAGCGCGCCGACTTCAGCACATTGAAGGCGACGTTCACCTGCAGGCCGGTGACGCAGTTGTTCGCGCCACGCTGTGTCAGCAGGTCGATGCCCTGGCTTTGCAGTTGCGGCGGCACCACCTTGACCTGGGCGCTGGCGTTGCGCTGGATCGGTCCCTTCGAGGTGGGAATGGTCACATTGCCGACGATGTCGATAGTGCCGGCCGCCGCGAAAGTATGGTCGACGCTATACACGCCGTCATTTGCCAGTCCATCCGCGCCCTGGCCGTTGTCCAGCGCAGCTTGCGGCGCACCGGAGCCGATGGCAATGGTTGGCGTCAGCGCCTTGATCGGCAGGCCGTTGTCCAGCACCAGCAAGCCCACGCCCACGTCTTCCCCAGTCAGCAGGATATTGCGCTCGATGGCGATGCCGACCTGATAGCGCGAACGGGCAAACACCGTACCCATGGCCGCGGTCTTGACCGGCGCGGCTGGGAAGTTCACACGCAGAATCCACACGCCGTCGGCGGGATTGGCCAGTTCAGTGCCGGTGAACACGCCACCCGGCAAAGGCGGCGTGCGGCCGCTGCCCGGTTCAAAGCTCAGGCGCGGGTCCTGTGGGCCGATGGCGACTTTGCCGCTGGGGTCGATCAGGCTTAGGGTGGCGCCATTGACCGGCACAATCAGGTCGAAGCGCAGACCGTCGGCACCGCCGACGTTAAAGGGAATATCCAGCGAGGTGGCGCCGGGCACGATATTGCCCGTTACCGTGACCGGCGTATTCACCGCCACCGGCACGCTTTGCGCATGGGCGACGGGCAGGCCGCAAGCCAGCGCAAACAGGAAAAGCAGCGCCCACAAGCGGCTAAGCGCCGATCGTGCCGCTGACAGCAAGGTGATAAATGTCTTCATCGCGGTTCTCTTCATTTGAGTGGGATCGTGGTATCGAGGGCTGTGTTGACGTTGCCCACGCTGCGTACCGTATTGTGATTGGCCCCGCTATTGCCCAGCGGCGTGCCGTAGCCGGGATTGGCCGAATTCTCCGTGACGACGATATCGTTTGCCTGCGGCTCGGGCGTCAGCACGGTGGTGTAGGTCAGTACCGTGCGCGTACCCCAGATATGGCCTGGCACCGTGGTCAGCGTCATGGTCGCTTCCTGGAAGGTGCGCAGCACGCGCCATGCCCGCTCCAGCGCGCGGTGGGCAAGGCCGGGATAAGGGTCCATCTCGTTATCGGTCAGCTGGTCGTCGAGATTCAGGTCGGCGTTGGCGCCAAAGGTATAGGTGCCGGGGATATTGCCGCGCTGACCGGTGGAGATGGCCGCCGTTGCCGCATAGGTGGTCAGGTCGCGCAGGCCGGGCAGTTGCGGTCCCTTGCCAAAAGTCCAGCCGTCGATGTAGGCGGCGGCCAGCCCGTCGGGATCGTCGCCCCGGGCGACCAGATCGTCGGCCTTGGTTTTCTGGATGATGGAGAGATCGGCCGCCACGCTGCCACGGTGCGGGGTGGAGAGGGTGGAGAGGGAAACGATCTCGAACTCCGGTCCCAGCGCCTGCAAGCCTTGTGAATCCAGGCCGCCCTTGCTGTGGGCGATGATATGGACCTTGTCGGCCTTCAGCGGTTTCAGGTAGTCGGTGATATGGGTATTCAGCTCGGCCGCGTTGGCCGCCACCGAACCGTTGCCGTTCAGCGCCACGCCCAGCGACCAGCGGTCGACCAGCACGCCACGGTCTTCCAGCGCGGCCAGCACGCCGGGCGATTCGCCCTGATCCCAGGTGCCACGGTCGGCCCAGATGCCATGCGCCAGCACATAGGGCGGGGTGGCTTCGAATTCGATGGAGACCCAGTCCACCGCCATGCACCATTCCTCCGTGCTGTTGCCGGTGTCGATATCGATGCGCAGCTCGTTGTCTTTGCCGAATTTCAGCTCCTCGATCGGTACGATGATGCTGTCGTCGGTCCAGGTGTTGTTGAAGCCTTCCAGCGTTTTCTTGAACTTGCCGTTGAAGCTTACGCGGTCCAGTTCAGGCGCGATGCCGGGATTTTGCGCTTTATCGTCGATATCGTACACGGGGAAGCGGATTGTGGCCTGGGCCGACAGCACACCATTGCTCACCAGCTTGGCCGCGTCGGCCAGGGTGCCGTCCGGATTCAGCTGCTTGTCGTTGACGACCTTGGGCACCGGAATCTTGATCACCAGCGGGCCGCCGCTGCGGTAGGTGCAGCCGGTATCCAGGCCTGGGCCGGAATTGGCGACATAGATGCCTAATTTTTCCTCGGGCGGCGTGAAGGGGGAAGTGGTCTGCGCCAGTGCCGGCGCGGCGGCAAACGATGCCGCCGACGCCAGCCAGAGCGCTGTGATATTGAATCGCATTATTAGCTCCGAAAAGGATGGCCGTCAGTTGGAAATGGAGATATTGGTCAGGCGCAGCGTGTCGCCGCCCTGTACCAGCTTGCCGCTGATCTTGGCGCCGACCAGCAGATTGCCGACCGGGGTATCCAGCGACACCCACTGCACGCTGCCATTGCTCATGCGGATCTGGGCGCGCTGGCCCTTGATCTCCAGGATTTGCCCGCTGACGGCATCGCCGGCTTTGGCGGCGGGGGCGGAAGCGTCCTTGCTGGCCTGGGCCGGCGCCGGCTGCTGGGCCGATGCGGGCAGGGCGGCGACCAGGCCAGCGCTCAAGGCCAAGGCGGCGGCGCCACGGCGGCGCACCAGGAGCAGTGCGGGCAGGGCGGCCAGCAGCAGAAGCAAGGTGCCGGGTTCGGGCACTTGCGTGTTCTGGCCGATGGCGAGACTCACGCTGTCCCCGTTCACGGTATACGGCAGCGAACCGGAACCGCTATCCGTAAACAGCAGGTTCGGATCGCTCAAATCCAGGGAGATGGCGGTGCCGGCGCGGGGCGCCAGCGCCTTGAAGTTCAGGCTCAGAAAGCGGAAGGCATCGCTCTGGCCCGCGTCCAGCGCGGCTGCGCTATTGCCGGACAAGCCGAAGACGTCGATGCTGTTGCCCGATGCCTGGGCGTTGCCGAAGAAGCCGAAGGAAGCGGCTTCGCTCAGGTCGAGCTGATTCACGCTGCCGCTGGCGTCGAGGAAGCTGAAGCCGGTCAGCTGCACGGCGGTGGCATCGAACAGCACATTCAGGTCGAAACCGCTGAGCGAATCGCCCAAGGCGCCGCTCAAGCCGCTGATGCGGAAGTCCACATTGAAGTTTTGGCCGACCGCCACGGAACTGGCGGAGGCGGAGAGATTGATCACCGCTGCCTGCCCGGGCAAGGCGGCAGCCATCAGCGCGGCTGGTAAAAGATAGTTACAAGCCTGTTTTCGTAATAGATTAAGTATGGTCACAAGAAACCCTCTCGGAAATAGACGTGCCTGAAAGATGGCGTTTTAGATAACGCGCCGGACGGCCTCCCGAGCAAGAGACGTGCCATATGCATGTCTCTTTTTTAGGATCAACTACTTATGAAAATGTAATTTTTTCCTACATTTAAAATGTAAGATTTTCCGACAGTCGAAATCAAACCTGTAAGAAATGGTAGTTTCTGGGACTAAATACTTGACTGTCGGTCGGACACGGCCTTGACGCCTTGTTCTGGCCCGCAGCCCTGCGTATCATGCAGACCATCCTGTAACCGGTTGTTATTAATTAAGCATGCGCTTCCTACCCTGCCTTCCCGTCCTGCCCCTGCTCCTGTCGGCCTGTTCGACGCTGACGCCATCGCCGGTTCCCGCCGGCAGCGAAACCACGCTGGCCCTGCTGGAAACCACCGATCTGCACGCCAACGTGGCCAGCTATGACTATTACAAGCTGGCGCCGGAACCGTCGATCGGCCTGGAACGCACCGCCACGCTGATCCGCCAGGCGCGCGCCGAATTCGCCAACACCCTGCTGCTCGATAATGGCGACACCATTCAGGGCACGGCGCTGGCCGATTACCAGGCGCTGGTCGCGCCGCTGGCCTGCGATCAGACGCTGGCGATTTACAAGGCGATGAACCAGCTGGGCGTGGAGGGCGCCGGCATCGGCAACCACGAGTTCAATTACGGTCTGGCGTATCTGAGCCAGGTGACGGGCAATCGCTTTGAGGTGGATAGCGTGGACCCGGCCAAGCCGCGCTGCGCTGGTCCTGCCTTCCCGCAGGTGCTGGCCAATGTGTACAGCGTGAAAACGCGCCAGCCGCTCTTCAAGCCCTATCACATCATCGATAAGCAGATCACGGCCACCGGCCCGGATGGCAAGCCGCTCAAGCTGGCGCTGAAGGTGGGCATCATCGGCTTTGCGCCGCCCACCATCCTGACCTGGGACAAGCGCTGGCTGGAAGGCCGCATCTATACCGAGGGCGTGCGCGAAACGGCGCAGAAATACATTCCCGAGATGCGCGCCAAGGGCGCCGACCTGGTGGTGGCGATTTCGCACGGTGGCCTGGATAACAGTCCCTATTCGCCAACCATGGAGAACGGCAACTGGTATCTGTCGCAAGTACCGGGCGTGGACGCCATGCTGATCGGGCATTCGCACCAGGTCTTCCCCAATGTCAGCAGCACCGTGCCGCAATTTAACCTGCCGGGCGTGGACAAGGTGAAGGGTACGGTCAATGGCGTGCCGACCGTGATGGCGAACCTGTGGGGCAAGCATCTGGGCGTGATCGCCCTGCGCCTGCGCCATGACGGCAAGGGCTGGAGCGTCGAGCGCAAGGCCACCACGGTGGAAGCGCGTCCGATTCAGACTGGCGACAAGCGCTATGTGGAAGCCGATCCTGCGGTCGCGCCGCTGATCGCCGCCGAACACGCGGCCACCATCAAATATGTGCAAACGCCGGTCGGCACGACGGATTTCCGCATGAGCACCTATTTCGCCGATGCGGGCGATGTCAGCGCCATCCAGATCGTGAACCAGGCGCAGGCCGCCTATCTGGAAAAGCATGTGAAGGCGAACATGCCGGAACTGGCGCGGCTGCCAGTGCTGTCGGTTTCCTCGCCGTTCAAGGCCGGCACGGCGGGCGTCAGCGATTACACCGACGTGAAGGCGGGCAGCGTGGCGCTGAACAACGCGGCTGATTTGTACCTGTATCCGAACGCACTGTATGGCGTGAAGGTTGATGGCGCGGGCCTGAAAGCATGGCTGGAGCGCTCCGCCGAACGCTTCAACACCATCGATCCCAAGCTGGCAACGCCTCAGGAGCTGGTCAACACCGGCTACCCAAGCTATAACTTCGACGTATTGAGCAGCCCCGATGTGAGCTACGAGATCGACCTGAGCCAGCCCGTTGGCCAGCGCGTGAAAAAGCTGAGCTACAAAGGCCAGCCGCTCAATCCATCGCAGGAATTCCTGGTGGCGACCAATAACTACCGTGCCAGCGGCGGTGGCGGCTTCCCCGGGCTAGACGGCAGCAAAACCATCTTCGCCGCGCCGGACAACAACCGCGAAATCCTGATCGCCTATATCCAGGCGGCGAAAGGCTTAAGCCGCGCCCGCAACGGCGGTTCGCGCAGCTGGCGCTTCAGCAAGCTGCAAACCAAAGGCCCGGTCGTCTTCCATTCCGCACCTGAGAAACTGGACCTGGCCCACGCCGCAGGTCTGGACAATATCACCCAGTTGCAAGCCGACGACGGCATGGGCAAAGGCTTCGCGCTATACGCCATCGACCTGTCGAAATGAAAGGACGCATCGCAGCGCTGCTGCTTGCCGCTAGCGCAGGCCTGGCTCACGCCACTGCGCCCACCGCTCCCGGTGCCGCAAGCGGAATAGCTGCGCTGAATGAGGCCCGGGAGCTGCTGCGCGGTCCGGCGGCCTCGCCCGCAGGCTGGCCGCGCGCCTTCTCCCTGCTCAAGATTGCGGCGGAAGACGGGAATGCGGCGGCAGCTTACTATCTGGGCCTGATGTACCGGAACGGCATGGGCGTGGCGCGGGACAGCAATCTGGCCGCGCATTGGTTGTGCAAAGCGGCGCAGGGCAGGGTGGCGCCAGCCATGTTCCTGTATGCGAATATGCTGTTGAACGGAGAAGGTGCCGCCCGCGATGAAGTAACTGCGCGGCGCTGGATCGAACAAGCGGCAGCGCTGGAGCATCCTGGCGCCATGTTGCAAATGGCGCTTGCACTGCGCGAAGGCAGCATGGGCTTCGAGCGCGACGAAGCACAGTACGAGATCTATATGAAGGAAGCGGCGCATGCCTTGCGCCACCAGATGCCCGAACCATAAGTCGCTGGCAGACATTCACATTGCCCATCCCGGTAAGCCGATGCCCTGGCATTCGACGACTACCAAAAGTTGAGCTACTATTGTCATCCTCTTAACCATTATCGAAGACTAAGAGATGACATGTACCAAACGAAGCTTTATTCCCGCTCTGGCATTCTGCCTGCTGGCGGGCAGCGCCTGGGCACAAACGGAAACGGCTACGCCCGATGCGGCACCTGAAGGCGAAAAAATCCTGATCGTTGGCCAGCGCCCTGGCCCTGGCATGTGGCGGGTTACCAAGGACGACCATGTGCTGTGGGTATTCGCCAAGTATGGTCCGCTGCCATTGAAGATGGAATGGCGGTCGCATGAGGTGGAAGCCGTCCTCGCCAAATCGCAGGAATACCTGCCGTCGCCGACTTCCCATGCCAGCACCGGGGTTTGGGGCAGCATCAAGCTGGTAACCGCACTGCCATCGATCTGGAATATGCAGAACAATCCGAACGGCGCAACGCTGCGGGAAGTGGTTCCGGCGGAGAGTTATGAACGTTGGCTGGCCCTCAAGGAAAAATACATGGCAGGGGACAAGGAGGTGGAGCGCTATCGGCCCATCTTTGCCGCATCCTCGCTGTTTGAGCATGGCTTGAAGCAGATCGGTTTGTCCAACAAGGAACAGGTTCTCCCAACAATCGACAAGCTGGTCAAGCAATACAAGCTCAAGGTCACGCCATCCAGCGTTAGTGTGGATATGTCCGACGCCAGTAAGCTGCTCAAGGACTTCAGCAAATCCACGCTGGAAGACGGCAGCTGCTTTGCCACCACGCTGGCACAGCTCGAAACGGACATCGACAATATGCGCCTGCGCGCCAATGCCTGGGCCAACGGCGACATCGAATTGATACGCCAGCTCAATTTTGCCGACCGCGAAGGCACTTGCCGGGCCGCGGTGGAAGCCAGCACGGCCTTTCAGTCGCGTCCTGATCTGCTGGAAATGCGCGCCAAATCGCGCGATATGTGGATAGCCAATGCCGAGAAGGCGCTGGAAACCAATGCCTCCACCTTCGCCGTGCTGACAATGCAGGACGTGCTATCGCCCACTGGCCTGATCGCCCGCCTGCAGGCCAAAGGCTATAAGGTTGAAGCACCGGAGTGAAACTTGGTGCAAGCCAGCACTACGGTGCTGCTAGAGCACAACGGGAGTTCATTGCGATTTGTCCTGGTTCGGCCAAGAACGGACCGTCAGATCCGGTAGACTCGGAAGCCCTACCGAGAACAAATTCGGAGTGATTCGATGGCCGCAGATGTTGAGATGATACTGTTCCCATGCCAGGGCGCATTTGCGCAGTGGCTCGCAGCCCACCACGATGGCTCTGATGGGGTGTGGCTGCAGCACGCGAAGAAAGGCTCTCCGATCCCTAGCGTAAGCTATCAAGAGGCATTGGAAGTTGCGTTGTGCTTCGGCTGGATCGATGGCCAGAAGCGTTCGCTCGACATGTATCACTACTTGCAGCGCTGGACACCGCGTCGGCCACGCAGTCTATGGTCCAAGGTCAATCGTGAAAAGGCGCTTAGGTATATTGAAGAGGGTAAGATGCAGCCGAGTGGCCTGGCTGAAATCGAGCGAGCGAAAAAAGATGGTCGATGGGATGCAGCGTACGATTCGTCTAGCATGGCGAGCGTGCCGCCGGAACTTCAGGCCGCGTTCGCTGACCACCCCGGGGCAGCCGAATTTTTCGCCACACTCAACTCGCAAAACCGCTATGCAGTGTTGTTCCGGGTGCAGACAGCAATAAAGCCTGAGACCAAGGTACGCAAGGCACAGGAGTATGCAGCCATGCTGGCTCGGCAAGAGACGCTTCATCCGATCATGGCTAAGAAGCGAAGCAAAGCGGTTGAGGATGCGACATAAGTAAAAAGAGGCGGCTCATCGCGGTGACGAACGCAAACGGCCAAAAGCTGACCTATTGAGGAAGGAGGAAGCTTGTGTTGAACAAAGGGAAAAAACAGCATGAAGAAAAAGAAGCCTTCCTTCGATTCGTTGCCAAATTAGGACAACGTGAAGAATGGACGGTGGTGGAGAACCGCCCTGAGCCAGAACCAGATTTGCTATGCCTACATACTACTGATGGAAGACGTGCTTTCGAACTTGTAAGTCTCACTGACGAGTCGATAGCGATTCGTCTCGCTGCAGGGGCAAAGGCAAGTATTGAGCCTTTTTCTACCGCTGATCCATCAGAAAGAATTATTCGAACAAAGCTCAATAAGCGATATCAAACGAGCATCCTTAGAATAGATTTACTGATTTATACCGAGAGTCGAATTATTACACCTGATGACGTAATTATCCCGACAATTCAGCCTTTATTTGATAAAATTCCGCATCCATTCGATGCTGTTTGGTTCATGGGAGAATTCGAAACCCGATGTCTCTGGTCACGCCTGTAATTGATGGCGACAAGCGGCCAGTAGCTGCCCCCACGAAGTCTCTAAGATATCCAACCATGAAAGCAGAACTAAAAAGCCTGGATTTAAGTAGCTCTACTGCGTTTGAGGACTATCCGCCAGAAAATACAACCAACTTTGGAGTATATGTAACTGCAACAATTGGCCCATTAGGTGAGTCTTGCGGCGACCTTTTCCAGATATTGGTGTGTTCAAAGATCTGGTTTAATCATAGAAACTCGAGCGATCTTCTATCAGATAGTCGTCGTTTGGAAATTGACGGGCCATATGATTACTGCGAAATATTCCAAAAAATTGAGAATTTTGTGGCTAGCTGCGAAGGTGGTAGCTGGGATGAACTTGCCAGACAGTTGTCGACGAAGGCACTCTGGGAATTTGAAGATTACGGAATATGAAATATGATGTTTTGACCAAAACGGCCCACAGTGGACTACGTTGGAATTTTATTCATGTCAGAATACGTTTAAAAGTAAAAAATATCTGGAGTTCTCAATGATCACGTATGTTCCAGCTTTAATTTGGCTATTCTCTGGCGTGGTTTGCCTAATTGTTATCAAACGTCGCCATGTGAAGAAAACTGCCCTCCGAACAATGTTGGTAGCCCTACTCGGGCCAATTGCGATTCCTTGGGTGCTGACGACAACACCAGAGGAATTCCACCAAGCCTGATCCTTCACTTTCGGCCAGCAGCAGTCAGTCCTGAATGCGGATGTAACACCTGAAAATGCGGAGGCTCAGCCAATGTTAAGTTATTCACCCACAGCACGATGCTGGACGGTACACTCGCAGTGATCACCGCCGTTTTCGGCCAAGACCGGAAGTAGCACAGGTCCAAACATGCATGAAATTTTGAACATTTCTGATAACGAAATATCGAGTCTGCTATCGCAACAAACGATATCACCGCAATATCCTTGGGCAACGAATGATTTGCAGGAAATCGAAAAATTCTTCAAGTTCATTATTCTTGAGCTTGAGCGAAAGTCCCATGTAAAGTCACGAGTTGAATGGGGTCATTATGGCTCTGGTTATGCTTCTTTCGTTGATGCCTGGCTTTATCGAGAGTCTGCAGATTTTGATGCTAAATACCGGCCTACTCACGGAAAGTCTTACGCGGGCTTAGTGGTGCTACTGAGCCGCCTTTCTCCCTATTTTGTCTTACTAGAAGGTGAGAAGAGCTGGGATGGAAATGGGGGGAGCAGTTACTTGCCTCAATTCGATGCAATTGATGCCTTTCAGACGCTTTCGGTTGCCGAACTTGCTGAGCAGGTACAGCCGATTTTAGAGGGCCATGGATTGATTCGCTTGAGCCATTCGATGCTAGACGAACCTCTTAATCCGAAATTTCACGTTCCGACTGTGCTGACAGATAGAGCATTTACTCTTTTTGATGCTTTTTTCTACTGGGAAGATTAACTCTCAATGGAGCAATGCGAGTAGTTGGCGAATGACCCGTTTGGGGTGCGGATTCAACTGGTCGACGCAACACTATAAACTGCTTAAGCAGGAGGAGTGTTGCGTCGACCAGTTGAATCCGCAGGCGAAAGCCGTCGGTCTTCTAATTAGGCGGCATATCTACAACCGGCAAGCGCTTATCGGCATACCGTAGGTATTAATGCACCTTGCGCTTTTCCTCTTGCACCAGAATGAAGGGGCTGACCACGCAAGCCCACAGGTTGGCATTGGTTTCCAGCCAGGTCTGCGCCTGCTGGTCGTTGACCTTGGCGATTTTGCCTTCGGCCATCCAGGTGGCGATATTCTGCTTGTCGTCGTGGGAGATGCGCACGGCGACATCGACCAGGTCCAGCTCATCGGCTACCCACACCACCGTGCCGGCGGCGAAATGTTTGATCAGCTCCGACCATGGCAGGCGGGCGGTTTCGCGGTTTACTTTGTCGCGGAGTTCGGTGTCTTTTTCTGGCTTGGTTTGCATTGCTTGCTCTTGAATCGGTTAAATCGCCTCGACGCGCGGCGTCGGCGAACCCTCCCATGTTAACCGATAGGAGATGCCTTTGCGAACATTCCCCACCAGCGCGGGACGGAAGCAGGCCAGATTGATGCCGCCTTCGCGCCGCACGCTGGGATAAATAATGCCCATCGAGCCGGCATGCAGCAGTTGCGCCGCCAGATGCTGGGAATCGATATAGCTGTCCGGCGACAGGCAGGCGGCATAAGCTTTCTCGCTGCGGATATCATGGAATTCGGCGGTGAAATCGGCCAGCATGGTCTGATAGCGCACGCTGTCGTCGAATCGTTCGATCTCGGCGTACTCCACGGTTTTGTGGAAGATGACCTCGGACAGCGCCGTTTCCACCTCAAACGCGCAATACCATGCGCCCCGTTCACCGTCGTTAAAGCGGCTGCCTTCCGGCCGCGCGTAGGTGAAGGCGGCGTTGATGATGCGGAAGTTGGGCACGCGGTCCACCAGCTCGCCCACACCGATGCCGGGCGCGCCGCCATGTTCGGCCAGCAGGCGCGCATTGGTGGCGTTATCCAGGTCGAACAGATCCTGTAGTTCGGCGTCGTTCTCGGCCAGCGGACTGAGAACGGAATCCTCCACATCGGCATAGCGCGATGGGATCAGGCGGCAGGTATCGAATTGCCGCAGCAGGCGCAGGGGTGGAGTGGCGGCGGGCAGCAATTACAGCCCTCCGCGCCTCGCATCCAGCAGCTTGCGCACGGTCTGCATCGAGAGCAGGCCGCCGGCCAGCATATAGGCCAGCGGCGTGCGGCCGCCGAAAATCGTATTTTTGTTGGCGAGGCTGACCCATTCGTCGGCCAGCTTGTCGCCGTAAATGATGTGCAGCGATTTATAGATGCCAACCAGGTAGGAAATGCGGGTGATGCGGTCCACTTCGAGCACCCGGTCGGGATTCTTCTTCCATTCGTAGAAGGAGCTGCTGGACAGGCCGCCCAGCAATTCGCGCGCGTCTTCGTCGCGCAGCTTCCACGCTGCCACCAGCTTGAAAAAGCCTTTCAGCGCGGTTTTTGACAGCCTTTCGCGTTCTTCCCGGGCATTCAGATCCACCGGGAAGCTGGGCTCAAAGCTGCTCTTGGGGTAGGAGTAGGCAGAATACATGATTTTCTCCGGTTCTGAATTCTTTATACTCCACTTCCGGAGTGTTTGCAAGCGTGTCTTGTTGCTACAAATCAAGAGTCTAAATGCCGCCTGCTGCCAGTATAAGGATGTTGACTCAGAACATCTTTCGAGGCTGTCTTATGGAGCAACTTCTGCCGTATCTGGAGCGTGAATTGCTGGCGTTGCGCCGCGCCAGTCCACTGTTCGGCGCACGCTATCCCGGCCTGGCTGGCGCGCTGGCGCACGATGGTGCTGACACCGATCCCCACGCCGGCCGTCTGGCACAAGCGGTGGCCTTGCTCAATGCCCGTATCGCCAAGCGCCTCGATGACGACTATCCACGGTTCATCAGCGCCTTGTTTCAGATGCTGTATCCCCAGCATTGGCGGCCATTTCCCTCCTGCGCCGTCACTTGCCTGGATGGGCAGGGCGCCGCAGTTCCCCCTGGCGCAATGCTGCAGTCGGTGCCGGTGGACGGCGTGGCTTGCCGCTTTCGAACCGTGTACGACGTTTGCGCCAGCCCTTTGCGTATTGCTTCCGCCGCTTACATGGCCCGGCCGGATAAGCCAGGTTTGCCGGCATTCTCATCACTCATCAGCATCGCTATAGAGGAACTATCTGGGGCAGGGCAGGAGTGGTTGCGCCTCTATCTGGACGGCGAGGCCTCATTCTGCGCAGCCTTGCGCGATGCCTTCTTCCTCAAGGCGCGCCATGCTTATGTGGAAACACAGGATGGGATTTGGCACCCGCTCCAAGCCATCCCTCTGCGCGCGGTGGGTTTTGCGGAGAATGAAGCTTTGCTGCCGCGCTGTCCCGGCGAGGATGAGGGCGAGCGGCTGCTGAAGGAATACTTTGCCTTCCCGCAGAAGTTCAACTTTGTCGATATCGATATCGCCGCGCTGCGCGCCTATCCAGGCCAGCGTCTTACCCTGCATCTGCTGCTGCCCGATGCGCAGCGCCAAGCGAGCCTGGAGCAGGTGCTTGGAACTCTGTCGGCCAACAATCTGCGGATTGGCGCCACGCCTGTTGCCAATCTCTTTTCACGCGCAGCAAACCCAATCAGCGTGACTCATATGCGCAGCGAGTATGAGCTGGAGCCGAGCGAACTGCCGCCAGCGGCCGGCGAGATATTCGCCATTGACGCTGTGCGTATGGTGGCCGCCAGCGGCAAGGTGGATGTCTACCGCCCATTCTTCCGCCGAGGATATGGCGAGGAGGAGGCGCAAGGGCGGTACTGGATTGCCCATCGATCCACCAGCCGCTCCGGCATGCGGATTGCGTTTTCCGATGGGAGTATCGAGCTTGAAGAAGACGGTTGCGCGGCTGCCTCCATCGATCTACTTTGCTGCAATGCGGACCTGCCGCGACGGCTTAGCGGCGGCCTGCACGAAGATACTGGCCAGCGCCTGCAATTACTCAATCAGCCGTCTCCATGGCGTCCGGTATCTCCGGACATGCAAAACGAATGGCGTTTGCTGGCCTTGCTAAGCCGCAGCGGACGCAGTTTGCAGCAGATGGATGCGCAGCAGTTTTCCGCCATGCTGTCCCTGTTCGATCCCGTTCAATCGCCGAGCACGCGAAGGCAGCTGGAAGGCATCGCCAACATTGAGTGGCAGCCAGCGCAGGCGTCTCTAAGCGACAGCCATGGCGCCTGGCCGGTACAAGGCTTCACTATTCGCATGGCGCTTGACCAAAGTGCGTATGCAGGCAGCGGCCTGCATTTATTCGCGCAGATAATCGAACACTTCCTCTCCGCGCAAGTGCACCTGAACAGCTTTACACAATTGACCGTTGTATCGGCCACCACCGGAGAGGAGCTGCTGCGATGCCCACCCCGCAATGGAAACCTGAGCCTGCGCTGATCGAGCGGCTGCTGTGCGAGCCGCAGCGTTATGAATTCTGCCAGGCCATGCGCCTGCTGGAAGCCCGCAAGCGTTGTGATAGTGGCGCTCTCTTGCCGCCGCTGAACTTTAAGGGCAGCAGGTCGCTGGCCTTCCCAACATCGGAAATCGAAGCCCTGAAGCGTGCAGATGACGGCAGCCTGGAATTACGCGCAGCCTTTATGGGCATGCTAGGCGTGGGCGGCGCGCTGCCGCTGCACTATACCGAGCGTCTCGCCGCTGGACGTGGCGCCGTGGCCGACGAGGAAGGCGCGCAGGCCCTTATCGAGATATTTTCGAGCCGCGCATTGCCGCTATTCTTCAAAGCTTGGGGCAGCTACCGCCCGGAAGCGCTATCCGACACGAGCTTCCTGAAGATGCTGCTGGCACTCGCCGCCGGAACCGAGGAAGACGAAGCCCAGGCTTTCTACGCCGCCATTCTACGCAGGCCATCCATTTCCGGCGCATCAATGGCCCAGATGCTGAGCACACATTTCGGCATTCCCATTCGTGTTGAGCAGTTTGCCGGCAGTTGGGAAGTCCTCAATGCCGAAACACGCAACAGCCTTGGCATGAGCAACAGCACTCTTGGAGAAAATGCCGCATTGGGAGAGCGCATCTGGCGCCGCGACCAGCGTATACTCCTGCACGCAGGGCCCCTGGCATACGATGATTTCAACCGGTTCCTGCCAGGCAGCGACGGTGCGGATGCGTTACGCGCCATGATAAGCCAGTTGCCATTGGGTCTACTTGCTTGCGAAGTGAGTCTGACCTTAAGACGCCAGCATCTACCCAATACCGCACTTGGACAGGGTTGCCGCCTGGGCTTCGATGTCTTTCTTCCCGGGGAAAAGGACGGAGAAAGCGGAGAGCTCCGTTACTTATTGACCTGATAGCCGGGTGGTGCCGAAAAGGCAGGTACATCCCAAGTGTACTAGCTCAGATCTGGCGAGACACATGACGTCCAATGACCGGTAGCCTCTGCAGCCGAAAGCGGCCAAAGCGGCCAAAGCAACTCTAACCCATCTGACAGCTAATGTCAGATACTGTCTCGATTTTCAAGTGCTGTATTAAAACAGGTAGCTAGTCTGCGACGATAGGAAGATTCAGCTCCAAAGCAAACCTTGTACTATTTAATCGATAAGGTATTTTTTGTACGTATCGACCAGCTGGGCCGCTTGATCAATTGCCTTGCGAACAGCGGTCTCCTCATGCTTCGAGAATTTTCGTCGACCGAGGTAACAGTATTCCCCTCCGGGGTCAATATGAGTAGACAGCAGTCCGAACATATCTCCGTCGATCTCCTCCACAAGAAGTTCCATATGAGATTCTGTGGATGTGTGCGCGCAAATATACTTGAGACCATCAACGTCTGCGCTACCGCACCAAGAAGCCTCCTCCCATAGAAAACAGGTCCTGTTTTGAAGGGTATCGAGGTATTCCTCTAACGTCCAATCTCCACGAACAGTTCTAAGTTTCGGAAACATTGGCTCACAAGAGATGACTTCAAAATCGTATCGATATTGAAAATGATGGCGTTCCGAAGCGCGAGTTACTTTAGCTGCGACGATATAACTCATTACAATTTCAGCTGGTTGCTCGCTCCAGCCATTGATTGCTGTGAATGGCGGCTTCCAAAGAATATTCGCTATCTCATCAACTTGTAAGGCGTCAGTACCGAAGAAGGCGTAAGTTTGTTGGCCTGCTTGCGGCAAAATCGCGGCCATGCTGATTTCTGAAGAATAGTCCACTCCTGGCACTTGCGGCCAAGACTCCGGGCAATGGATTCGCATTTGTGAACTTGGGTACTTACTCGATTGTCTTTATTGACTGACCATCAGCTTCTGGCCGATGGCGGCCACTGAGAACTTTAACTCATCTCCAAATTCTGCAAGGAATGTTTTGCGGGCAAGCTGAGTATCTGGCTGGTTCATGAGATGCAGTGAATTAGTCCTTGACTAGGCCGGTTCCGCATGCTCGACCAGCAGCTGCACCTTGGTGACGCCGTTGTATTCATTGGCATCCAGCCGGAAGGCGACGCGGGCGCGGTCGCCGAGCGAATCGGTGTTGCCGAACCAGATGGCGTCGTAGCGCGCGCCGTTCTTTTCCAGCAGCAGCTTCAGATGGCGCTCTTTGAGGATGCGCTGGCTGACCACGCGGAATTCGTCGCAGAACACGGGCGGCGCGAAGCCCTGGCCCCAAACCTGGCCATCAAGCAGCTCGATGAACTGGGTGGTGTAGCAGTTGTCTTCCAGCGGGCCGTCGGTTTCCACCACGCGTTCGAGCTGCTGTTCGCTGAGCCAGGCGCTGCCCACGGCTTCGAAGGCCTGGGTAAAGGCGTCCAGTGCATCGGCGCGGATGCTCAGGCCCGCGGCCATGGCGTGGCCGCCGAACTTGTCGATCAGGCTGGGCGCGCGCTTGGATACGAGGTCCAGCGCATCGCGCAGGTGGAAGCCGGGGATGGAACGACCGGAACCCTTGATCCAGCCATCGCCCGCCGGAGCGAAGGTGATGGTGGGGCGGTAAAACTTCTCTTTCAGGCGCGACGCGACGATGCCGATCACGCCCTGGTGCCAGGATTCATCGAAGACGCAGATGGTGCTGCTGTCGGCGGGGCGGAAATCATCCAGATGCAGCATGGCGGTATCCTGCATGTCCGCCTCGATTTCGCGACGCTTGATATTGATCTCGTTGAGTTCCTGCGCCAGTTGCCAGGCGCGGTCTTCGTCGTCCGTGACCAGGCATTCGATGCCCAGCGACATATCTTCCAGGCGTCCGGCCGCGTTCAGGCGCGGGCCAAGGGCGAAGCCCAGGTCGAAGGGATTGGCGCTGCGCGCCTGCCGTCCCGCCACGCGGAACAGGGCGGCCACGCCAGGCTGCATGCGGCCGGCGCGCATGCGTTTCAGGCCTTGCGCTACCAGGATGCGGTTGTTGGGGTCCAGTTTGACGACGTCGGCCACGGTGCCCAGTGCCACCAGATCGAGCAGGCTGTCCAGCTTGGGCTGGGTTTGCGCGTCGAAGATGCCGCGGCGGCGCAGTTCGGCGCGCAGTGCCAGCAACACGTAGAACACCACGCCGACGCCAGCCAGATGCTTGGACGGGAAGCCGCATTCCGGCTGGTTGGGATTGACGATCACACGCGCATCGGGCAGCGAGTCGCCGGGCAAGTGGTGGTCGGTGATCACCACCTCGATGCCGCGCCGCGTGGCCTCGGCCACGCCTTCGATACTGGCGATGCCGTTGTCGACCGTGATGATGATGTCCGGCGTCTTCTCGCGCGCGGTCAGGGCCACGATTTCGGGTGTCAGTCCATAGCCGTATTCGAAGCGGTTGGGGACGATGAAGTCGACGTCGGCGCCCATGGCGCGCAAGCCGCGCAAGGCGGTGGCGCAGGCGGTCGCGCCATCGCAGTCGTAGTCGGCCACGATGACCATGCGTTTGTTGGCGGCGATGGAGTCGGCCAGGAAGGCAGCAGCGGCATCGATATGCAGCAGGCCGGCCGGGGCGATCAGGGCCGCCAGCTCGCTGGACAGCTCTTTCGGATCATACAGGCCGCGCGCCGCATACAGGCGCGCCAGCACGGGATGGATGCCGCCTTGGCGCAGCATTTCCGATTCGCGGAAAGGGCAGGGACGAATGGCGATACGGGTCATGTGTGCAGGTTCTTCAGCTTGGGCGCGCACCAGAATTTGTGCTGCGCCATTTTATTGGTGCGGATTTCCAGCCAGCGGTCGCGCTGGCCGAGGATCAGGGTCAGATTGCCGATGCGGCCATCCTTGACGCCCGCCAGCAGCGGCGCGAACCACTCCTGTTCCAGGCGCTGCATCTCCAGCAGCCAGGCGGACCAGTCGCCGCCCAGGCCGGGCGCGATCAATTGGCCCAGGACCGTTACACTGTCGGGGGCGGCCAGCAGGGCGGCGGCGGAAGCGGCGCGCGCATCGGCAGGCGCCAGCGCGGCCAGCCATGCCGGACATTCGCCGCTTGCCAGTTTCAGCGGCGCTTGCGGCGCGGGAGCGGCAGCGCCGCCCCACATCCAGAAGGAATTCACGGGCGGCAGGCGGCGCGCTTCGCGGCCCTGGTTGACCGGATGCTCATGCCACAGCATCTGGATTTCATTTTGCAGCTTGCGGAAGGCCAGGGTGTTCGGCCCTTCCGGCATCCAGTCGCTCAGATTGACGCCGGCGGCGGCATCCGGCGAGGCGGTGCGCAGAGCGCTCCACTCGTCGGCGCGCATAAACCAGGTTTCGGCGTCGCCATACAGCAGGGTCTTGCCCACTTCCTCGAAATACGGACGGGCCGCATCGAACAGAGCGCGCGAATCGGCTTCGTCCAGGCGCAACTGGCGCGGGTCGGCCATCAGCAGATGGTTGCGCGCCAGCTGGATATGAATCGGGTGGACGATGAACCAATAACCTTCGCTTTGCTCCAGACCGAAACCACGCAGCGCGGCAGCAGCCAGCGGCGCCGCGCCCTGGCCTGAGCCGAGTGCGCGCGCCAGCCAGCTTTCGTGCGGCAGCACACGGTCGGCCGGGTCGAAAGTGTGTAATTTACGCAAGCTGTGGCGCGAAATCAGGGCGGCCAGCGCGGGCGCCTGCAAAACGCGGGTGAGATCAGCTGCCAGTTCCGGGGGAGGAAGCGCGAAGGGAAGTACGACGGTGGTAGAAGCCATCCCGCCATTGTAGTGGATAGCACCGGGCCGGAAAACCGCTTTTGTCAGGGTTTCTCGAGCGAAACTTTATACTTTAAGCCATGAGCACACATTTATATGGCACACTGCGGGCTTTCGCGTCTTCAGCTGGCTCTGATTCATGAGTATCTTTAACAATCTGCCTTTCGAATGGCTGGTCGGCCTGCGCTATACGCGCGCCGGAAAACGCAGCGGACGCAATAGCTTCATCTCCTTCATTTCGCTGATCTCGATGAGCGGCATCGGCCTGGGCGTGGCCGCGCTGATCGTCGTGCTGTCGGTGTACAACGGCTTTCAGAAAGTGGTCACGGAACGCATGGTGTCGGTGCTGGGCCATGTGGAAGCCTACGATATGCGCGGCGCCATGCCGGACTGGCAAGCCGTGGCGCGCCAGGCGAAACAACATCCCGAGGTGCGCGGCTCCGCTCCCTTCGTCGAACTGCAGGCCATGCTGGTGCATGGCGGCGATAATCTGCGCCCGGCCATCGTGCGCGGCGTGCTGCCCGAACTGGAAGGCACCGTGTCCGAGGTGACGCGCCAGGTGAAGCAGGGCAGTTTCAATGAACTCAAGCCCGGCTCCTTCAATATCGTGCTGGGTGTGGAACTGGCGAAAGCGCTGGAAGTGAAAATCGGCGACAAGGTCGGCATGGCGCTGGCCCAGGGCGCGATGGCTTCGTCCGGCGCGGCGCCCGCCATGCGCAGCTTTACCGTGGCTGGCGTGTTTGAGGCCGGCCACAATGAATTCGATTCCGGCCTGGCTTTCATCAGCCTGGAAGACGGCCAGCAGCTGCTGCAAACGCTTGGTCCCATGGCCTTGCGCATGCGCTTGGCCGACTTGCAGCGCGCGCCGCAAGTGGCCTTTGAGCTGCGCCAGACTTTGAACGGCGACTTCATGGTGCGCGACTGGACCAAGGTGAACGCCACCTGGTTTGCCGCCGTGCGCATGCAGAAGCAGATGATGTTCATCATTTTGACGCTGATTGTGGCGGTGGCGGCCTTCAATCTGGTGGCCACGCTGGTGATGACGGTGACGGACAAGCAGGCCGATATCGCCATTCTGCGCACCCTGGGCGCTTCGCCGCGCGCCATCATGAAGATCTTCGTGGTGCAGGGTTCCATGGTGGGCGTGCTGGGAACCTTCTTCGGCGTGGTGGGCGGCGTGCTGCTGGCCGCGAACGTGGACGTGATCGTGCCGCTGATCGAGCAGGCGCTGGGCTTCAAGTTCCTGTCCAAGGAAATCTATTTCATCAGCGCCGTGCCTTCGGAACTGAGCTGGCCCGATGTGGCGGTGATCGGCGTGACGGCCGTTGCGCTGTCCCTGGTCGCCACGCTGTATCCCAGCTGGGCCGCTGCCCGCGTCAAGCCGGCCGATGCGCTGCGTTATGAATAAGCGAATAAAAGAGGCATAAGCCCATGAGCATGATCCGCAATCTCCCGTATGAATGGCTGGTCGGCCTGCGCTACACGCGCGCCGGAAAACGCAGCAGCCGCAATAGCTTCATTTCGTTCATCTCGCTGATTTCGATGAGCGGCATCGCGCTCGGCGTGGCGGCGCTGATCATCATCCTGTCGGTGATGAACGGCTTCCGCAAGGACGTGACCGACCATATGCTGTCGGTGCTGGCCCATGTCGAGGTATTCAGCAAGGACGGCAGCATGCCGGACTGGCAGGAACAGGCCAAGACGCTGGGCAAGCATCCGGAAGTGAAGGGTTACGCGCCTTTCGTGCAGACCCAGGCCATGCTGCTGCACGGCGGCTCCGAGCTGCGTCCCGCTGTGGTGCGCGGCGTGCTGCCGGAGCAGGAACCGAATGTCTCCGACCTGGCGGGGCAGGTAAAGCAGGGCAGCTTCAATTCCCTGCGTCCCGGCGAGTTCAATATCGTGCTCGGTGTCGATCTGGCGCGCGCCCTGCATGTGACGGTGGGCGACAAGGTGACGATGGCGCTGGCCAAGGGGACGGTCACGCCGGCCGGACTGGTGCCGCGCATGCGCTCCTTCACGGTGGCGGCGCTGTTCCGCGCCGGCCATCCCGAATTCGACGCCACGCTGGCCTTCATCCATATCGAGGATGCACAGAGAATGCTGCGTATCGACGCGCCGGCAGGGTTGCGTCTGCGTCTGGCCGATATGCACCGCGCACCGGAAGTGGCGCAGGAATTGCAGCGCATGGTCCCGGCCAGCTTGACGGTGCGTGACTGGTCGCAGCTGAACGCCACCTGGTTTGGCGCCGTGCAGATCGAAAAGCGCATGATGTTCGTGGTGCTGACGCTGGTGGTGGCGGTGGCCGCCTTCAATCTGGTATCGACCCTGGTGATGACCGTGACCGATAAGCAGGCCGATATCGCCATCCTGCGCACGCTGGGCGCTTCGCCGCGCTCGATCATGAAAATTTTCGTGATTCAGGGCGCGCTGGTGGGCGTGCTGGGTGCGCTGATCGGTGTATCCGGCGGCGTGCTGATTGCCACGAATATCGATGTTATCGTGCCGTTTATTGAAAAATTATTGGGAGTGCAGTTCTTGTCGAGCGATATTTACTACATCAGCACCGTGCCTTCGGACATGCACTGGCCGGACGTCGCAGTGATTGGCGTGGTGTCGGTTGCGCTGGCCTTCCTGGCAACCATCTACCCGAGCTGGTGGGCAGCACGGGTCAAACCTGCGGAGGCGCTGCGCTATGAGTAATGAAATGATGAACGGCGCGCCGGTATTGGCTTGCCGGGGATTGGGCAAGACCTTCACCCAAGGCAGTTATTCGGTGCCGGTCTTGGCGGGCATCGACTTTGAAGTGCGGCGCGGCGAGCGCGTTGCCATCGTCGGCGCATCGGGCTCGGGCAAATCCACCTTGCTGCACCTGCTGGGTGGACTCGATACGCCGACCAGCGGCAGCGTATCCTTGCTCGGCAAGGACTTCGCCAGCCTGAACGAAACGGCGCGCGGCGACCTGCGCAACCAGTCGCTGGGCTTTGTCTACCAGTTCCACCATCTGCTGCCCGAATTCACGGCGCTGGATAACGTCGCCATGCCGCTGATGATACGCCGCGTGAAACGCGCCGAGGCGCAGGAACAGGCGCAGCAGATGCTGGCGCGCGTCGGCCTGGCCAAGCGCGTGACCCACGTGCCGGGCGAGTTGTCCGGCGGCGAGCGCCAGCGCGTGGCCCTGGCCCGCGCCCTCGTCACCCAGCCCGCCTGCGTGCTGGCCGACGAACCGACCGGCAATCTGGACCACTCCACGGCCGAACAGATTTTCGAACTGATGCTGGAACTGTCGCGCACTTCAGGCACGTCCTTCGTCATCGTCACCCACGATTCCGAATTGGCCAAGCGCTGCGACCGCATGATGCGCATGAGCGAAGAAGGCTTGCGCGCGGGCTAGGAGAACGCCATGTGGATCGATACCCACTGCCATCTGGATGCGCACGAATTCGGCGCCGAGTCGCTGAAAGTAGCCGCGCAGGCGGCTGCGCAGGGCGTGGGCATGATCGTGATTCCGGCGGTGGAGAAGGCGAATTTCTCCATCGTCAAACAGCTGGCCGATACGGCGCCGAATGCCTGCTATGCGCTGGGCATCCATCCCATCTACGTGCCGCGGGCCAACGAGGACGACCTGGTCTTCATGCGCCGGCAGGTGGAACAGGCCATGGCCGATCCGCGCTTCGTGGCGATTGGCGAGATTGGACTGGATTTCTTCATCCCCATGCTGTGCGAACCGGAGATGCGCGAGAAGCAGATCCATTTCCTGCGCGAGCAACTGAAAATCGCCCGCGACTTCAATCTGCCCGTGCTCTGCCATGTGCGCAAATCGCAGGACCAGGTGCTCAAGCATGTGCGCCAGATTCCGCCGGCAGGCGGCATCGCCCACGCCTTCAACGGCAGCTTCCAGCAGGCGCAGGGTTTCATTGATGTTGGTTTCAAGCTGGGTTTCGGCGGCGCGATGACCTTCACGCGCGCCCTGCAAATCCGCCGCCTGGCGGCCGAATTGCCGCTGTCGTCCATTGTGCTGGAGACGGACGCACCCGATATCTCTCCCGCCTGGGTTCATCCGGGCCGCAATTCCCCCGATCAGATTCCTCGCATCGCCGCAGTACTGGCCGAACTGCGCGGCATCGATATCGGCGAGGTCGCATCCGCTACCACCGCCAACGCCTGTGCCGGTCTGCCGCGCATGCAGCCTGCTGCATTTGTATCGCCCGCATAAGAAAAATAGGCAAAAGCGGCAGCGCTGGAAATGTCAGCAACTGTCAGTCTTGCCTGTATCGCTCGCCCTTATCGTGATCTGACGCATGGCGGTTTCCATTCCGGGGCCGTCGCGTTGCGCTATCAACTGGAGGCGATCATATGTCAACCACTTACCACAGCAGCCGGCGCGTTCGCGCCGGTGTCGGACTGGCAGCTCTGTGCACCACGGCCTTACTGCCGCTAAGCGGTGCTGCTCATGGACCAGGTAGCCGCGGGCAAAGCTAGCTTGGCCCAGGTGCTGGCCGGGAACTGCGCTGTGGGCGCCAGTACTTGCGGCAACACCAGAAAACGGGACGGCCTGCATCCTTTGGCCTGGGGCGGAGCGCAAAGCGTGATGATGACGGGCGGCTGGGGAACCAGCAATGGCGCGACTTCGGAATTCGGCAAAGCTTTCGAGACCGACCTCACCGTGACCTGGCTAAAGTCGCAGGACAAGGTCGCTACCGCAGCGAGCGGATGCGACGCCACGCGTGTCTTGACAAATTATGGTGCTGACCAGCAGACCACTCTGAAGGGCTTGTTCGATACGCTATTCTGAATAAAGATAGGTATACATCAACGAGCGTTTTTGAACAGAGCCAATACTCGCCCTTATTGTTGATGGCAAGGGGGCGGGAATGCGTAGCTTGCTGCTCGGCGTGATCGCTGGCGCTGCGGTCCTTCAGAGGCAGGCGGATTTACCCGCTTATGCCGCTGAAGGACTGCTGGCCGCGCTGGCTGCCAGCCTGCTTGCCTTGCTGTTGCAGGCTTTAAGCTTGCAACGCGCAATGCGCGAACCGCTGTTGTGCAGACCGTTCTTACGCTTTGCCTTCGGTTGCCTGCTGGGCTTTTTCTGGGCCGGGTGGCAAGCGCAGATAGCGCTGGAGCCGGTACTGGCGAAAGCCGACGAAGGCCGCGATTTCATCGTAACAGGCATGATCGACAATCTGCCGTATCGCTTTGAGCGCGGCACGCGCTTCAATTTAGCCGTTGAAGAGGTGGTCGATGCCAGCCATCGTCCACTGCCGCCGGCAACCGTCCCGCCGCGCATCGTTCTTTCATGGTATGCGGGCCGTTTTGGCGAGGCCCATGCGATCGGCGACGTGCAGCCGGGCGAGCGCTGGCGGTTTAAGGTGCGCTTGCAGCGGCCGCACGGGAATGCGAATCCGCATGGCTTTGACTATGAACTGTGGCTGCTGGAGCAGGGTGTGCGTGCCACCGGCTACGTGCGTGACGATGGCGGCAACCGGCGTTTGAGCAGTTTTGTCTTCAGCGCCCATAACGTCGTTGAGTATTGCCGCTCCGTCCTGCGCGACAAGATTCAGCGCATCCTGAATGGCAAGCCTTATGCCGGCGTGATCGTGGCGCTGGTGGTGGGGGACCAGCGCGCGATCGCCCAGGCCGACTGGCAGGTGTTCAACCGCACAGGCATCAGCCACCTCATTTCAATCTCAGGTTTGCATATCACGATGATTGCCGGACTGGCGGCGTGGCTGGTTTCCTGGCTGTGGCGGCACTCTTTTTTCACACAGCGGCAATTGCCTCTGCTGCTGCCGGCGCAAAAACTGGCGGCCATCGCCGGATGGCTGGCGGGGCTGCTGTATGTGCTGCTGGCAGGCTTCGGCGTTCCAGCGCAGCGCACGCTGTATATGCTGTCGGTGATTGCCGTGGCACTGTGGTGCGGCCGCTTGACGGCGGTGTCGCATGTGCTTGCGCTGGCGGCGGGCATTGTTGTGCTGCTCGATCCCTGGGCCGTGCAGCAGCCGGGGTTCTGGCTTTCCTTCGGTGCGGTGGCGATTATCCTGTATGCCTCGGTTGGAAGGACAACTCATCACAAGAACGAGGCCCAGGCCAGCGAGGAGGCAGGGATGCTCTCGCCGGCTGAAGTAAGGCGGCGCAAGCGGCGCGGCACGCCGCTGACGCGCCGCCAGCGTATCGGGCAAGGCCTGCGCGAGGCGCTGAATACGCAATACGCCGTGACACTGGGCCTGGTGCCGCTGACCATGCTGCTGTTTGCCCAGGTCTCGCTGATCAGCCCCGTGGCGAATGCGGTGGCGATTCCGCTGGTGAGCCTGGTGGTGACGCCCATGGCGCTGCTGGGTAGCTTTCTGCCCGATCCGCTGGCCGGACCTTTGCTGCTGGCGGCGCACGAAAACATACGCATGCTGGCGGCCGGGCTGCGTTGGCTGTCCGGCTTTGAATTCTCGGTCTGGACCGCGCCCATGCCGCCGTGGTGGCTCTTTGCCTGGACCTTGGCTGGAACCCTGTGGCTGCTCGCTCCCAGAGGATGGCCGACGCGCTGGCTGGGCCTTGCGAGCTGGCTGCCTTTGCTGGCGGCCGAACCGGTCCACCCGCAGCACGGCGAATTGCAAGTGACGGCTTTCGATGTGGGGCAGGGCATGGCGCTGCTGCTGGAAACCTCGGGCCACCGCCTGCTGTACGATACCGGTCCAGCGTATGCGCCTGATGCCGATGGCGGCAACCGCGTCATCGTGCCGTATTTGCGGGCGCGCGGCATCGGGCAACTGGATGGCCTGGTCGTCAGCCATAGCGATACCGACCATTCCGGCGGCGCGCTGACGGTGATGCAGAATGTGCAGGTCCGCTGGCTGCTGTCCTCTCTACCGGATGGACATGCGGCGCTGGAGGCGGCGCGCCAGCACAGGCGCTGCGAGGCGGGCCAGAGCTGGCAATGGGATGGCGTGCATTTTGAAGTGCTGCATCCGGCCGCCGCCAGCTATGCCGACGGCAAGCTGAAAACCAACGCCCGCAGCTGCGTGCTGCGCGTCAGCACCGGAACCGCCTCGCTGCTGCTGGCGGGCGATATCGAAGCCGATCAGGAGGCCGAACTGTTGCGCCGGGCAGGGGAGACGCTGCGGGCCGATGTGCTGCTCGCGCCCCATCACGGCAGCGGCACCTCGTCCACGCCGGCTTTTCTGGCGGCGGTGCGGCCTTCCATCGCGATTTTCCAGGCCGGCTACCGCAACCGCTACCGCCATCCCAAGCCTGAGGTCTACGCGCGCTACGCCGCCAATGGCGTCCGCCGCCTGCGCAGCGACGAATCCGGCGCCATCACGCTGCGCTTCACTGACAAGATGGAAGTCGAAGAGTACCGCAAAAGCCACGCGCGCTACTGGTATGGACCTTAGCATCCTTGAAATTGGCTGTGCCGCGCCCACATCGGTGAAACTTTGACTTTTTCGCAAGCGAGTCCATGCTCTTTCCCCGCCACCCCAAGCCAGTCGTTCCAGCGAAAGCGGTTGCCACCCAGGTCGTGAAGCAGGAACACTGCGAAGTGCTGAATATCCATCTGATCATCGTGGAGAAGGCCGCTGTGCCCGAAAAGCCGGAGCCGCGGGTGGAACCGGGAACTTAGAGCCTTTCTACCAATATTTCCGGGCCACTCTCCTTACAATAAAATGATAACAATCAGGAGACCGCCCGCCACGGCCGGGCGCATACATCATTATGAGCAAGCCCAAAATCCATTTTTCACATGCAAACAGCTACCCGGCGGGGACTTACCGCCAGCTGTTTGAACTGCTGGGCCAGGACTTCGACATCCAGGCCCTCGATATGCACGCCCACAATCCTGCCTATCCGGTGCAGGATGGCTGGCACGCGCTGGTGCGCGAGCTGCTGGACGAACTGGCGAAACGCTATCAGGAAGAGCCGGTGATCCTGGTCGGCCACTCGCTGGGCGGCATGCTGAGTCTCATGGCCGCCGCCGCGCGTCCCGACCTGGTGCGCTGCGTGGTGCTGCTCGATTCGCCCGTGGTGGCAGGCTGGCGCGCCCTGATGTGGCGCCTTCTCAAGCGCACCATGGTCGCCGACCGCTATTCGCCGGCCCGCTTTTCGGCGCGCCGCCGCAATGTCTGGGCCAACCCCGCCGCGGCCCTGCAGCACTTTGCCGGCAAGGATATCTTCGCCGCCTGGGCGCCGGGCGTTTTGCAGGACTATATCGAAGCTGGCCTGAAGCCGCATCCGGAAGGCGTGCAGCTGCGCTTCACCCGCGAAAACGAAACGGCCGTGTACCGCAGCCTGCCGCACCATATCGGCCACCTGGTGGCGGGCGATTTCCCGGTGCCGGTCGGTTTTGTCGGCGGCACGGTGTCGGTGGAAAACCGCCAGGCGGGTCTGGATGCGACCAGGGCGCTGGTGGGCGAGCATTTCCGCCTGCTGCCGGGCGGCCATCTCTTCCCCATGGAGTCGCCGCTGGCCACCGCCCAGGCCACGCGCGAGATGATTTGCGCGCTGATTGGCCCGCATCCGAGCCTGTGCGGCGGGCAGCCGGAAGCAACTCTGGCCGGCTAAAAATGTTCAAAGCCGGGCCTTTCGCGTAAAATCGCTGCCAAACTGCGGGCGCGCAAGCGTCCGCCCACCCTGCAATCTACAGAAAATGGCCTTGCGATGACGATTAAAAGCGATAAATGGATACGCCGGATGGCGGAACAACACGACATGATCGAGCCGTACGAGCCGGGCCAGGTGCGCATGGTCGATGGCCGCAAGGTGATCTCTTACGGTACTTCGTCCTATGGCTACGATATCCGCTGCGCCGACGAATTCAAGGTTTTCACCAATATCAACAGCACCATCGTCGATCCGAAGAATTTCGATTCGAACTCCTTCGTGGACGTGAAAAGCGATGTCTGCATCATCCCGCCGAACTCCTTCGCGCTGGCCCGCACCATCGAATACTTCCGCATTCCGCGCAATGTGCTGACGGTCTGCCTGGGTAAATCGACCTATGCGCGCTGCGGCATCATCGTCAATGTCACGCCGTTCGAGCCGGAATGGGAAGGTTATGTCACGCTGGAGTTCTCCAACACCACGCCGCTGCCCGCCAAGATTTACGCTGGCGAGGGTTGCGCCCAGGTGCTGTTCTTCGAGTCGGACGAGATCTGCGAAACCTCGTACAAGGACCGCAACGGCAAGTACCAGGGCCAGCACGGCGTGACCCTGCCGAAGGCTTAAGCTTCAGTATTCAAGGGACTGGGCGGGCAGCAGGATTTCCACGCACAGCCCGCCGCCCTCGCGGTTGGCAGCCAGGATGCTGCCGCCGTGCTGCTGCACCACCTGCTGCGCGATGGCCAGGCCGAGACCATGGCCTTCCACATCTTTTTGCGTGCCGCTGCTGCGGAAGAAGGGCTGGAAGATCGTCGCCAGATCCGCTTCGGCCACGCCCGGGCCGCGATCCAGCACGCGGATGCTGAGCTGGCGCGGCGCCGGTTCCGGCCGCGCCGCCAGTTCCACAATCACCAACTCTCCCACCGGGCTATGCTTGATGGCGTTGCGCACCACGTTTTCGATGGCGCGCGCCAGCAATTCGGCTTGCCCCTTGACCAGCACGTCGGCATTGCCTTGCTGCGCGATGGCGCGGCCGTGCGAGGCCGCCTCGAATTCGGCGTCGCCCAGAATCTGGTCGAGCAGTTCTGCCATGCCGATCGCCTCCCTGTCCGGGCTGTAGGCGCCCGCTTCCAGGCGCGATAGGGTGAGCAGTTCGCCCACCAGCTTATCCATGCGCACGCTCTCTCTTTCGATGCGGTCCAGCGAGGACAGAATCTTTTCCGGCTGCTGATGCGCCAGGCCGATGGCCGCTTGCAGGCGCGCCAGCGGGGAGCGCAGCTCGTGCGAGACGTCGTGCAGCAGGCGGGTCTGGCCGTCGATCAGGCTGCGCAGGCGCGCCGTCATGCGGTCGAAATCGCGTCCCAGATCGCTCAGCTCATCGGCATGCCGGCTTGGCGCTTGCGCAAAGCGCGGCGCCAGGTCGCCGCTCGATGCAGCTTCGAAGGCCTGGCGCAGCGCGCGGATCGGCCGCGAGAAATACCAGGCCAGCAGGGCGGCGAACAAGAGGCTGGCCAGGACCGCCGCCGCCAGCGGAACGAAGGGCGTGAGCGGATGGAAGCGTGGACCGGGCGGGCCAGGCGGCCGCTCCATGCCATTCGGGCCGCCTGGAACAGCGCGTTCCGCTGGGCCGGGCGGTCCATCCGGAGCGGGCATGGCGCCGGGGCCGATCAGCAGCGGCGGCGGCATGGCGATGCCCAGGCCGCGCAAATGTTCGCGCGAGGGCAGGAACAGCAGGTAGGGATGGCCGTCCGGCGTGGCGACCTTGCGCACCACGCGCAGGTCGCCCTTGCCCAGCAAGGCGCGCGCCTCCGCCAGCATCGGCGGCTGCACGATGCGGCCCAGCAGCTCCTTGCCGCCATCGTCGACCGCATACACGCGGTGGCGGTCCATATTCTCCAGCAGCTGGCGCAGCGCGCCGGCGCCGCCGAATTTCAGGGTGGCGACGGCCGACTCGATGGCCATTTCGGCGGGCGGGCTGGTGTCGATATCCAGCCGCTTTTGCTGGCGCGCGTTGTGGTCCTTGAGCCAGACCGCGCCGCCGATGGCGACCGTGGCCGCAAACTGCGCCAGCAGGATGGAAAAGAAGAACTTCCAGAACAGCCTTCCCACGCGCTTACTCCTTGATGAGCTGATAGCCCATGCGGTACACGGTCTGCAGGCAGGAGCGGCCGTCGGCGATGGTGCCCAGCTTGTGCCGCAGGCTGCTCAGATGCACGTCGATATTGCGGTCGAAGCGGGCCATCGGCCGCCCCAGGCCTTGTTCCGACAAGGTGCTCTTGCTGACCGGTTTGCCGGCGTTGCGCGCCAAGACTTCAAGCAGATTGAACTCGGTGCTGGTCAGCTCCAGCGCATTGCCGGCCCAGGTGGCGCGGCGCTGCTCGGGCCACATGGTGAGCTGGCCCACGCTCAACGGCTGGACGGAACCGCTATTGTCGCTGGCGCTGTTCTGGGTGCGGCGCAGGATGGCACGGATGCGCGCCGTCAGCTCGCGCGGGGTGCAAGGCTTGGCCACGTAATCGTCGGCGCCCAGTTCCAGGCCGACGATACGGTCGGTATCGTCGCCGCGCGCGGTCAGCATCAGCACCGGCATCTGGCTGGCGGCGCGGATGCGGCGCAGCGTCTCCAGACCGTTCATGCGCGGCATCATCACATCCAGCACGGCGATGGCGTACTGGCCGCTGAGGGCTTCGCGCGCGCCGCTTTCGCCGTCGTTGGCGGTGCGCACGCTGAAGCCTTCCTGTTCCAGGTATTCCTGGAACATGCCTACCAGCTCGATATCGTCGTCTATCAGCAGAACCTTGCTCATTGCCGTGTTTTCATGGGATGGGATGAAGCCATCATAACAAACAAGCTCCGCGCCACGGTTCCGCTTTACCTGCTTTTACATGGGGGAACGGGCCGTCTTTACATGGTTTTACGTCCTCCTGACAGCGCTTTACACCTGCCCGGCCGAGAATGGATGTTCCGATCCACTCATAGGACTGAAGCAAATGAAAAATACAAAACAAGCTTTGCAAGGATTTGCGCTGGCCGCTTCGCTGACCCTGCCGCTGGGCGCTTTTGCCGCCGGCGAGGCGCCGCCGCGCGGCGTGCAGCGCGGCGGTCCTGAGATGACCGCCCCCGATGGCGGTTTTGAAAGCTTGCCGGAAGAGCAGGGCGGCTTGAAAGGACCAGGCTTTCCGCCGCAGGGCGGGCCGCATCCAGGCATGCATGGTCCGGGGGGCTTTGCGCGCGGTCCTGGTTTTGGCCCCGGTCCCGGTCCCGGTCCGCGTGGCGAACCGCCATTTCTGCACGGCCTGCAATTGAGCGAGGCGCAGCAGGACAAGGTCTTTGCCATTTTGCATGCCCAGGCGCCCTATCTGCGCGAACAGGCCAAGGCCCACGAGAAGGCGGTCCGCGCCCTGCACGATATGCGCCTGGCCGAAAAGTATGACGACGCGGCGGCGGCCAAACAGGCGCAGGCCGCGGCACAGGCCATGGCCAATATGCAGCTGCAAAGAGTGCGCACGGATCAGAAACTGCTGTCCCTGCTGACGCCCGAGCAGCGCAAGCAGATCGAAGAGCGCAGGGCGGCGCGTCCGCCTCGTCCTTGAGTCTATCGTTAAGGAGCTGAGTATGAATATCGCTTCCCTGAATTCCAGCAGCGCCGCCGGCCAGCTGGCCTATACCGGCAAGACGGTGCAGAACAGCAGTGCGGAGGGCGTTGCGCCACGCCGGCCGCCGCCGCCCGATAGCGGTGGCCTGGTGAACGCTATCGCCGATGCCTTGAAATCGATCGGCGTCGGCGGCACCGAGGATGCGGCCAGCACCGACGGCAGTACAGACAGTACCAGCGGCGCCAGCGGCAACGCGGCCCAGGCTTTGGGCAGCTTTTTGCAGGATTTGATGGCGGCCCTGCATGAGCAAGGCGGCGCGCAGGGCGGCTCGCCTCCATATGGAGAGGCAGGCCAGGGTGGCGGTCCCGGTGGCGCTGGTGGACCGGGGCCGGGCGGAGGTCCCGGCAAGCTGGCCAGCGATCTGCAAGGCTTGATTTCCAAGCTGGATGGCGGCGCCTCATCCGAAGATGAAACGGTATCGGGCAGCACGACGCTGGAAAGCTCGTTCAAAAGCCTGCTGCAGGCCTTGGGCAGCGACAGTTCCGACTCAAGCACGCAATTGAGCAGCTTCCTGAAAGCGCTGGCAAACGGTCTGCCGAATGCGGGCAGCAGCGGCAATCTGATCAACACCTCGGCTTGAGGGGGGCGCGGCATGAAAAGTCACGAACATAGCCTGGCCGACGTGCGCAATCTGTCGCAGATCAGCTATGCCACCGACAATGTCTTGAGCGACGGCTACTCGCCGCAGCTTGCCGCCATCAGCGGCAATGCGGCGGATGGCTATGTCGCCATGCTGACGGTGGCCGTCGCCGCCTGAGCGAAATGCGGCGAAAGCCGCTTCGCCGCATTTTGCCCGGCCAGGCCGGCGGGCGAATTTATCTTCGCCGCCCAGCGCGGCTTTCCCTTCCTTCCATCCTGATGCCGTGCATGGCATGGCGCTTGCACTAAAGCGGCGGAGGGCGGTTGTTGCCGCCTGCCAGCCGGAGCAAGCCATGGCAAGCCGATTGATCGATTATTACCCAGAGCTGGAACTATCCGAACCAGAGGGCGGCGCCTCCTGGCTCGCGGAGGATGCCGAAATCGGCTTCGGCGCGCGCCTGCTGGCCGCCCGCAGCGGCAGCGAAATCGCCGCCACGCTCGCCGAGCTTGCACGGATGGCGGGTGGCGGCGCGCTTGCTCGGCCCTTGTCGCAAGCCCTGTATCCGGCGGCGGCCGCCGTCTTTCCCTTGCGCGCCAGCGACGCCAAGCTGAAGGCCGCGCGCCTGTTCGGCCTGGAACTGGAGGGCCTGAGTCCCGAGGACAAGGAATTCGAGCTGGCGCTGCATTTCACCCGCTTCGCCCTCGACACCGTGCGCAACGCGCTGGCCGCGTCCGGCGACGATGCCGCGGCGCGGGTGCGCTCAGGCCTGATGCAGTCGGCGCGGCGCCATGCGCCAGGCCTGCTGCGCCATGGAAGCAGATGAAGGGTTGGCCGGGGCGGCATCCCGCCCCGGATTGAGTGTTGTTCATTGCAGTTGTTAATCATTGGGAGCAAATCATGCATGACATTGATCGCACGACCCTGGAATTTGGCCAGGAAATGGGCTTCGAGGCGGAGCAGTACGAGTTCGGCCAGGGTGAATGGAGCGGCGAGGGCGGCCTGCTGAGCGAGCAGCAGGAAATGGAGCTGGCCAACGAACTGCTGTCCGTCACCAACGAGGCCGAGCTGGAGCAGTTCCTCGGCAGCTTCCTGCGCAAGGCCGCATCGGCCGTCGGCTCGGCCATCAAGTCGCCGGTCGGGCAGGCCGTGGGCGGCGTGCTGAAAGGCGTGGCCAAGAAAGCCCTGCCATTGGCCGGCGGCGCCATCGGCGGCTATTTCGGCGGCCCGCTGGGCGCCAAGATCGGCAGCGGGCTGGCTTCGGCGGCCGGCGGCGCGCTGGGCCTGGAGGCGGAAGGCGAATTCCTCGGCGAGGACCGCGAATTCGAAGGGGCGCGCAACTTCGTCAAGCTGGCCTCGGACACGGTCAGCCGCGCGGCGCAGGCCCAAGGCGGCGATCCGCGCCAGATCGCCCAGGCGGCAGCCACGGCGGCGGCACGCAAGTATGCGCCTGGCCTGCTGGGCAAGGGGCGCGGTGCGGGCGGACAATGCAGCTCGCAGGGCATGGTGCCCCAGGGTGGCGGGATGGGTGCGGGCGGCGCGCAAGGCGCGTCGGCCGGCGGCCAGCGCGGTGCTGGCGCTGGCGGCGGGGGGCGCTGGACCCGCCAGGGCCGCAATATCGTGGTGCACGGCGTCTGACGGCCATGGCCATCGGCTCCTACGCCTCGTGGATGCTGGCGCAAGAGGCCCGCTCGCTGCTGGCCCGGCTGGCCCGCGTGCAGCCCTTTGTGCTGATCGAACCCATGGTGCCGGCGGCGGCCCTGCTGCCAGCGGCGCAATCGGCTATCGAGGGCTATCTGCTGCACGGGCGGCGCGAGCTGCGCGCCATGGTGAAGGAGTTTCTGGCCTGGCTGCGCAGCGCCGATGCCCAGCGCGCCACGGCGGCCGAGGCGCAGCGCCGCTTCACTGTGCTGCGTCTGCGATTCAATGCGGCGCTGACCCAGTTCGACCTGTTCAACGATGTGATTACGCAGCGCAGCGAACATAAGAACGGGGTCTGGCTATCGGGACTGGATGTCGCCTCGGCCGATGCGCTGGCCCTGCCGGGTGCCTATTACCGGCCGCCGCCCGTCATCTGCTATCTGGACCGGGGGCCGGGCGCGGCGATCCGGCGTGCCCGCACCCGCCTGCCGGGTGGCGGCGATAACCCGGTCGCCATCGTGCGGGTGCCGCGCGAGCGCATGGTCGGCAGCAGCGTCGCTTCGTCCCTGTTCCATGAGGTGGGGCATCAGGGTGCGGCCTTGCTCGATCTGGTCAATTCGCTGCGGCCGGTGCTGCAGGCTTTGCAAGGCGCCCACGCCGGCCAGGCGCGCGTGTGGCGCTTGTGGGAGCGCTGGATTTCCGAGGTGCTGGCCGATTTCTGGTCGCTGGCGCGGGTTGGCGTGGTGGCGACCCTGGGCCTGATCGGCGTGGTCAGCCTGCCGCGTGTTTTCGTGTTCCGGCTGAATGCGGACGATCCCCATCCCGCGCCATGGATACGGGTCAAGCTCAGTTGTGCCATGGGACGCAGGCTGTATCCGCATCCGCAATGGCGGCGCATCGAAAGGCTGTGGGAATCCTACTACCCGCTGGCGGGGCAGGGGGCGGCGGAACAGGCGTTGCTGCGCGAGCTGGATGCCAGCCTGCCCGCGCTGGCCGAGCTGCTGGCGCAGCACCGGCCGGCGGCCCTGCGCGGCCATTCGCTGCAGGAGGCGCTGACGGTGCGGGTGCGCCAGCCGGCGCGTCTGGAAAGCCTGTTCCGGCGCTGGAGCGCCACGCCGTGGCTGATGTACCGCGCGCCGCCCACGCTGGTATTTGCCGTCATCGGCCAGGCGCGGGCGAATGGCCGCCTGAGTCCCGAGCATGAAAGCGTATTGCTGTCGCGTCTGCTCACGCACTGGGCCTTGCGCAGCACGCTGGAAGTGAGCGCGCAGTGCGCCGGCCGGACCATGAATTCCGATTAATTGAGGAGATAGACATGAGTACCAAGAATGCGGCGGCAGCAAAGGAAAGGCGCGGCGCAATCCAGGTCAGCGTGCATGACAGCAGCAGTGGCGTACCGTTGGCGAATGCCGCTTTCCGCCTGTATCTGGGGCGCGATGCGCATGGCGCCGCGCTGGCCGGCTGCAGCGACCAGGTGATGCAGAACTGGGATCCGGCCAGCCATACCTTCCTGGCCGAGGGTTTTTCCGGCGCCGAGGGGCAGCTGACTTTCACCGATCTGGATAGCGGCGTGTATTTCGTGGCCTTCGATAACGTGACGCCCTTTGTCTCCAACGAACCGGTGCTGTTCCATTGCGCCACCGTGCGCGCCGGCTGCACCGAGATGGCCTGTTTCGAGCTCGATATCCGCCCCGTGGTCGATATCGAGTGGGAGTCCGACGGCCAGCCGGTCAACACGCGCGGCGGCTTTGTCGGCAACAAGGCGCTGGCCATCGTCAGCTTCAATGGCGTCGACCGCGTGCTGGACAGCCGGGTGCAGGTGATTCCCAAGCTGCCCTGGGTGGCGCGGACCGGCGAGCGCTTCACCTTCATCAGCACCATCCGCCGCGCCGGGCCGCAGAAATTCGAAGGCCTGCTGCAACTGGCAAGACGCGGCGACAACGATCCCACGCACCGCGTGGCAGGCGGTTCTGCCGCCCATACGGTGGGCGGCGGCGCCGCCGTCATTGGCCTGGCCGCGCCCGCAGCGCCGGCTTCCCTGGCCCTGCTGCGCGAGTTCGACGCAGAGGAAAGGCCGCCGTCGCCCATCAGCGGCACCGTCGGCGTGTCGCTGACCCGTACCGAAACCGAGCCGACCGAAGACCTGCCGCTGTGGACGCTGATCCGCAACAGCACGGAAGCGCTTTCCTTCAACAATTACCTGCAGTTCATCGACCAGCTGTTCTGCGGCGGCGGGGGGGATTTGACGGAATTCGAACGCGCCCGCTTCCCCAACAAGAACAAGGCCTTCCAGTCGCTGAAACTGCGCCGCGCCCTGCCGTTCAACGATGCCGAGTCTTACCGCGTATTGAAGGCGGCGACCGAGGCCTTCGTCATGGTCAATTGCGGCGTGCTGAATACGCCGCTGGCCTTCGATCCGACCGAGGATGCCGCCTATCTGGACCGGCGCGATATCCCCAACACCGGCAATCTGTCCGAGGTGCTGGCCAACGACTATCTGGAATCGGTGGATGGCGTGCCGACCTTGCCCTATCTGGCCGTGATCCGCCGCAAGCTGCCCGATATTCCGATCACCATGAGCAGCGGCATGGAACACGAGGCCGACCTGTGCTTCGGCATCATCCAGGAGCGCCTGGCCAATCCCTGCCTGCTGGAGCTGATCTGGTCCTACTGGCACGAGGAGGGCATGCTGGTGCAGAGCATGAACGCCATCACCCAGCGCTTCCAGAACCTGCGCGCGCCGGGCATCGGCCCCGATCCGCTGGCCAATACCGAGATCGACATGCTGCGGCCGCTGAACAATCTGCTGTGGGGCTATACCCAGGACGAGCAGCACCGGCTGACCGTGGTGCGCCGCAATTACGAGTATGACCACCACTACGGCATCCGCCTGGACGGCAAGGCCGTGCGCCATTTCCGTCCGGCCGACAGCCGTTCGCAGTTCCTGGAGGCTTTCCACCATCTGCTGCGCCTTCTGACTTCCTTCTACAAGCAGGACGACGACACCACCGTGAAGGCCGACGCCTTCCCCGTGCTGAATGCGCTGAAAGAGGTGCACCTGATCCTGTCGCAGGGGGCGCACAACCAGTATGGCGACCTGCCTTCCACGGCGCGCATCGAAATGCTGATGCAGCAATGGCTGCTGGCACGGCCCGAGTTCCGCGAATTCCTGCCGACGCGGGTCATGGTGGCCTATCCGGAACCGTGGATGGACCGCGTCGATGCGATGAAGAAGCTGCAAGGCTGGACCGATACCAGCGTGATGCACTTTCGCAGCCTGGCGATGTTCGGCGAGCAGCTCTTCCTGTCCATCCGCTACGGCAACTGGAGCGATATCTACGAGTCGACGCAAGCCTTCAACTGGGCGCGCTTCTGGCGTCCGCAGGCGCAGGGCTACATCCATGCCTACCGCGCGGCGACCGGGGTCGATCTTTCGGTGGATGGGAGCGACGCGGCCGCCGATTCGACCCTGCCCTCGGTGCTGCTGCGCCAGCGCCTGAGCCAGCAGCAGCGCAATGCCTGAGGCGGGGCATGGCGGACTTCAGCAGCGCCCTGTATCTGGGCATGCACCATGCCACGCGGCAGCTGGCGCCGTGGCGGCAATTGAGTCTGGGCAAGCCGGCCGCGCTGGCCGAGCCGCCCGGCGCGCGCGAGCTGGCCAATGAGCTGGCCGGCTTGCAGGGTTGCGCGGCAGCGAGCCTGCTGCCCTCGACCTTGCATCTGTTCTTCGACCTGTTCCGCATGCTGGCGCGCGTGCGCTGCACGGTGCTGGTGGACGGCGGGGCTTATCCGCTGGCGCGCTGGGGCGCCGTCTGTGCCGCGGCGCTGGCGCCGGAAAGGATGCAGGTACAGCAGTTTGCCGCCGGTTCGCTGGCGGGGGCGCGGCGGGCGGCGCGCCGTTGCCGCGAGACGGGGCGCATGCCCGTGATCCTGGCCGATGGCTACACGCCGGGCGCGGCACGGCCGCCGCCGCTGATGGCGTATGCGGCGCTGGCCCAGGCCACGGGAGGCTGCCTGGTGCTGGACGACACGCAGGCCCTGGGCGTGCTGGGACGGCACGGCGGTGGTTCGCCGCGTCTGCACCGCCTGCAGGGGATGCCGGTGCTGGTGGGAGCGTCCCTGGCCAAGGGCTTTGGCGTGCCCTTGGCCGTGCTGGCGGGGCCGGCGCAGGCGATCGAGCGGTTTGAGGCCGGCAGCGCCACACGCCTGCATTGCAGTCCGCCCACGCTGGCGCAGATCAATGCCGGCCGCCGCGCCTTGCTGCTGAACCGCAGTTGCGGCGACGGCCTGCGTGCCTTGCTGCGCCAGCGCTGCCGCCAGTTTCGTAGCGCCCTGGCGCTGGCCGGATTGCACTGCGAAGGCGGCGAGTTCCCGGTGCAGCGTGTGCTGCTGCCGGCGGGCTGCGATGGCTTCCGCCTGCATGAAGCCCTGCGCCGCGGGGGCGTGCAGTGCCTGCTGCAGGATGCTGGACGGCGCATGGCGCTGATGTTCCTGCTGCGCGCCGATCATACGGTGCAGGACGTGGCCCTGGCCACCATGGCTGTTGTTTCGTATATGAAGGAGCTAGCATGAATCAGCAATTCGAATCCCTGCCATTCGCATCGGAGCTATGGGAGATGGAAGGCGAGACATATGGCCGGCGCCCAGGGCGGGGCGGCGGCAAGGCCGGCAACCGGACGCTGGCCCCGCAGCGCAGCCGAGGTGGCGCGCCTGCGCTGGGCAGCGCCGCGCGCGGTCCGGCACCGCGCGCGCCGGGGCGCTTGCCGCCCTGGCCGGCGCCGCATCCGCGCTTCCGCCAGCGCCACCCGCGGCCGCGGCCTGACTACGGCGGCAGCTGGCTGTATGGCCCTTATGGCTATGTCCTGCGCGATCCCTATGCCGCGCTGGAACCGGCCACCATGCCGGACGATGGCGATGCATCCGATACGCAGGACGATGAGGGCTATGAGGTGCCGCCCACGCTGGCGGCCACCCTGGGCCGATTGCCTGCCGCCCAGCGCCCCAGCTATGTCGCCATGGGCAATGTGGCCAGCGCGCTGGCCGATCCGCGCACCGCGGGCGCCGGTTTTTACCTGATCGAATTCACCGTCAACGGCCAGCGCCGCGCCTACAGCGGACAGACCGACAATCTGCGCCGGCGCCTGCAGCAGCATGCCTTGTGCGGGCAGATGATGGGATTGCCGCTCAGCGCCCATCAGGTGTATATCGCGCCCAGCGGCATCGGCGATAGCCAGCGCCGCGCCATCGAGCGCCGCATCCACGACGATATGTTCCGCAGCAGTCCCGGCGTGCTGACCAATCAGCGGCGCGAGCTGGAGCTGGAAGTGCTCGGCGAAATCTGGACTTAAACGAGGAGAACAACATGTACAAATCCGACTGCGGCTGCCCGTCCTGCCGCGCCAAGGCGGCGGGCGGCTTCGAAATACTGGAATTTGGCCGAAGCGAAAGACCGTTCAGCGAGGCGCAGGAAATGGAGCTGGCGATGGAGCTGCTGTCCGTCTCCAGCGAGGCGGAGCTGGAACAATTCCTGGGCAATGTGTTCAAGAGCGTGTGGAAAGGCGTGAAGAAGGCCGGTTCCGCCATCGGCAAGGCGGTCAAGCCCTTGAGCGGCGTGCTGAAAGGCGTGGCCAAGCAGGCCTTGCCTTTTGTCGGCGGCGCGCTCGGATCGATGATCCCGATACCCGGCGTGGGGACGGCGCTAGGATCGGCCCTGGGCGGGGCGCTGGGCAATGCGCTGGAGCTGGAGTTTGGCGAACTGGCGCTGGAAGAGCGCGAATTTGAGATGGCGCGCCGCTTCGTGCGCATTGCCGGCAGCGCGGCGCGGTCGGCGGGCGAGGGCGACGGCAGTCCGGCCGCCGTGCGCCAGGCCTTGCTGCAGGCGCTGCGCCAGCATGCTCCCCACTTCGGGACGTGAGCATGATCGTCGATTGCCATTGCCATGCGGGACCGGGCGACGGCTTGAGCGGGCCCTGGGACAGCGATACCGCGCTGTCGCGCTATCTGCCGCGCGCCGCGCGGGCCGGCATCGGCCGCAGCGTGCTGTTTGCCAGCTTCCATTCGGACTATGCACTGGCGAATGCGGCCGTGGCGGAGATCGTGGCCGCCGCACCCGGGCGGCTGCTGGGCTTCGCCTTTGTGCACGCCCGCCGCGACCGGGGGCGCATCGCGGCCATGGTGCAGCGGGCGGTGGAACGCTATGGCTTTGTCGGCATCAAGGCGCACCGCCACGATGCGCGCATCAGCGGCGAGGTGTGCGAGGCGGCGCGGCGTTTCCGCCTGCCCGTGCTGTACGACCCGGTGGGCGAGGTGGCGGTGGCCGAGCTGCTGGCCGAGCAATATCCGGACGTGAATTTCATCCTGCCGCATCTGGGCAGCTTCGCCGACGATTGGTCCGCGCAACTGGCCCTGATCGACCATCTGGCGCGGCATGCGAATATCTATGCCGACAGCGCCGGCGTGCGCCGTTTCGACCTGCTGCAGCAGGCCGTGCGCCGCGCCGGGCCGCACAAGCTGCTGTTCGGCTCGGACGGCCCCTGGCTGCATCCGGCCCTGGAGCTGCACAAGATCCGCCTGCTGGGATTACCGCCGCGCGACGAGGCGCTTATCCTGGGCGGGAATTTTCTACGCCTGGCGCATCTGGACTAGCTTTCGCACTGTCGGCCTGGGCCTTGCGCCGCAGTTGCAGGGCGCGGTCGGTCACGCCCAGCCGCAGCGCGGCGCGCTGGTTATTGCCGTCCTCCTGTTCCAGCGCCAGCCGGATGGCCGCATCGGCCGCGGCCTGGCCGATGCGGCCCAGGCTCTGGCCCCGGTCCAGGGCATGGCGGATGGCCGCCATGAACTGCGCGTCGGGCCAGGGCGGTTCGCCGGCGGGCCGCTCGTCGGGCGGAATATCGCCCAGGGTGATCGGCCCGGGGCCGCAGTGGCGGTGCCACAGGCGCGCCACGGTCTGGCGCAGCTCGCGCACATTGCCGGGATAGTCGCGCGCCAGCAGGTAGTCGCGCACCGCCGGGTCCAGTGCATAGTCGCGGCCGTCGGCCAGCTGGCGCAGGAAATGGCTGGCCAGCGCCGGGATATCGCTGCGCCGCTCGCGCAGGGGCGGGGCGCGGCAGCGCCAGGCCGCGATGCGGTAATACAGGTCGGCGCGAAAGCCGCCGCGCGCCACTTCGGCCTCCAGCTCGCGGTTGGTGGCGCACACCAGGCGGAAACGGCTGGGCTGCCAGGTATTGCTGCCCAGGCGCTTGTATTTCTGCTCCTGGATCACGCGCAGCAGCTGGGCTTGCATGGACAGGGGCAGTTCGCCCACCTCGTCCAGGAACAGCAGGCCGCCATCGGCCAGCGCGAAGGCGCCGTCGCGCGCTTGCGCGGCGCCGGTGAAGGCGCCCCGTTCGTGGCCGAAGAACTCGCTGCCGGCCAGTTCGGGCGCCAGGGTGGAGCAGTCGAGCACGCTCAGTTCGCCGGCCAGCCCGCTCAGGCGGTGGATGGCTTGCGCGATCACGTCCTTGCCGGTGCCCGTTTCGCCGGTGATGAGGACGGACGAGCTTGTGAAGGCGGCCACCTCGACCACGCCGCGCAGCAGGGCGCGCCAGCAGGGGCTGTCGCCGACCAGGAGCTCGCGCACCAGGGCGCCATTGAGCAGCTGGCGCACGGCATCCCAGCGCCGCAGTCTGGCTTCGATTTGCTCAGCGCAAGCCTGGTTCGCAGTCCAGATCAGCAGATCGCTGGCGCCGGCATCCATCACGCCCCACATGGCAGCGGGACTCAGCGGTTCATCCGCGCAGCAGACGGCCAGTGTCTCCGTTTTGCACGCCAGGCTGTGCAGAAAAGAGCTGAGCAGGGAACCTGCCGCGGCAAAGAGAACGATCGCATGCCTGCTGTTTGGCGAAGCCTCGGTGCGGACGCTGATGCCGGCCTCCCGCAGTTGTGCGCTCAGGCTGAGCGCGGCCGCCACGCTGGCCGCATGCGCTGGGTCCAAGATATGCAGCCATACCGACAGTGTCATGGGCTGCTCCCGCGGTCGGAGACAGGCCGCCGGGAAGGCGGCCAGAACCCACTATATGCGCCGGCCTCCGCCTGGCTTTGAGTTGGCTCAAGTGGGCGCCAGCATGAAGCCCAGATTGTGCTGGGAGAAATTGGACAGATTCGGGAACACATCGGCCAACTGGCCGGCGGACAGGCCGAACCAGCCCGCCAAGGTCGCACCGTATTGTTCGACGGAGAATTGCGGCAGCAGCGCGCCGCGGCCGATATCGCGCTCATGGCCCGCATCCAGCGCCGGGAAGCTGCCATAGATTTCGCGGCCGCGCACGGCGCCGCCGACCACGAAATGGTGGCCGCCCCAGCCGTGATCCGTGCCGTCGCCATTGCTGCTGAGCGTGCGGCCAAAGTCGGAGGCGGTAAACAGCGTGACCTGGTCGCGCAGATTGCTGCCGCCCAGATTGGCCAGCAACTGGTCGAAATATGCGATGCCATGCGCCAGCCGCGCCAACAGTTCGGCATGCCGTGCTGTCTGGCTGTCGTGGGTATCGAAACCCGGCAAGCTGACAAAAAACACCTGGCGCCGCATGCCCAGGGTGCGCCGCGCGGCAATCAGGCGCGCCACCGTCTGCAGCTGCAAAGCAAGTGGGTTGGGCAGGGTTTGATGGTTCAGCGGGCTGACGTAGCCTGGCGGGGTGGCCACCCCACCCGCGCCGGCCGGCGGCAGGGCGGGCTCCAGCCGCGCCTGGGCGGCCAATGCCTGCCGCACCAGGTTCGCGTATTCCTGTTCCAGCAGATTGCTGTGATTGGCCGACACCACGGCGCGCCAGGGATGGCGGGGGGCGGAGAGGATGGCGCTGTCGAGTCCATGCACCGGCACGGTGCCGGTGGCGCCGATCTGGTACTGGTTCTGCCCGTTCCCATTCAGGAACAAGGTTTGGCCGGCGCTGGAAATGCAGGTAAAGCCGGCGTTGGCATTGGCACTGGCGAGCAAATCCCCCAAGCGCCCGCCCCAGCCTTGGCGTCCCCCTTCCGTTAAACAGCTTTGCCAGGCTATCTGCTGGTCGATGTGGGAGAGCAGCCGCGGCGGCACACGGCTTTGGCGCAGGTATTCGGCCTTGGTCAAGGGCGCCAGCAGCGTCCCCACATTGGCGACGATGGCGGCTCGCTTATTGTCGAAGAGCTGGCGCAGCGGATCGAGCTGCGGGTGCAGGCCGAAGTCGCGCCCGGCATGCGCGGTGCCTGGCCACAGCGGCAGCATGCCGTTGGCCTGTCCCGGCAAGCCGAGTGCGATGGAAATGCGGTCGCGCGTATTGCGGGCGGCCTGATAGGCGCGCCAGGAAGCGGGGTCGCGCGCCAGCACCGTGTTATGGCTGTCGTTGCCGCCGGTGAGAAACACGCAGACCAGGGCTTTATAGTCGTCGCTGGCGGCGACAGCCTGGCTCATGGCGGCGAGACTGGCGGCGAAAGGCAGAGCGCGGTGGCCGGCCAGGGGTAATAGCGAGGCGAGAAAGCGGCGGCGGGAAGCGAGCGACATGGAGTTCCTATTTCTGCACAAGGTATTCAGGCGAAGACATGGCCAGCAGGATGGCCAGCTGCACGCGGTGCAGCCGGCGCAGACGGATCTCGGCGGCGTTGCTGACGGTGGGCAATGGCAGCGGTACCGCATTGATGGCCGCCAGCAGGTGCTTGCGCAGTTCCGCCGTCATTCCGCCGTTGAGCAGCAGCAGGTCGAGGTGGGCCGCCAGTTTCTCCGGTTCGCCAGCCAAGGCCACTTCCTGGCTGTAATAGCTGCGCACATCGCCCGAGCCGATACCGTTCGGAATCAGGCTGCTGAGGAAGTTCAAATAGCCGAGCACGGCGGTTTGCGTCGCCAGCTGGAAGGCCGGTGCGCTCAGGCCGGCCGCGGCAATGCCGGAATTGGGGGGCGCGTAGTCGGGGCGGTAAAAGCCGAAGACGGACGGCGCGCGCAAGGGCGTTTGGCCCAGGCCATAGAGGGTATCGTCCAGCGGCGGCACCCGGAAGCGGCCGGAAGCGGAGGTCGCGTGAAAGGCGCGCATCCAGTTGGCGAGGCGCAGCACGGGTTCGCGCAGGCGTCCCGCATTGTTGCCGGCAACGGCGCTGCGCGCTTCGGGATCGAGCAGGATGGCGCGGATCACCGCGCGCATATCGCCGCGCACGCCGGCGCCGTTATTGGCAAAAGCCGCGCTCACCCGGCCGATGTAGGCGGGACTCGGATTGCTGCTGACGAGGTGCTGGATCAGTTGACGGCCAATGAATGGCCCGGTATTCGGATGCATGAAGAGGATATTGACCACCTGATCCATCTCCTGCTCGGCCGTGCCGCCCACCTGCTGGCCAAGCACTGTTTTGGCGGCCGTGGAATGGTAGGCGGCATAGGCTTGCATGGGAAGCAGGTCATAGGATTTATCCTTGACATCGCCCCAGAAGCGGGCATCCGAACGGTCGGTGCCGCCCCAGCTCCAGCCGGTGAAGACCCGCGCCAGATTCGTGATGTCGGCCTGGGTATAGCTGGCAATCGGGCGGCCGTTGCTGAGTTTGCGGCTGCCATCCGCATTCAGCTCCTCCATCCCTATGCTCATCAGTTGCAGCAGCTCGCGCGCGAAGTTCTCGTCCGGCATATGACCGGCATCTTCCTTGCGGTTGCGTAAATGGCTCATGTACAAGCCCATGGCCGGGTGCAGCGCCATCGCCTTGAGCAGCTCGCGGAAATTACCGAAGGCATGGCGGGCCAGGGTGTCGTGGTAATCGGCCAGGCCGCGCGGCAGCATCCACACCTTATCGTCCAGAACCGAAACGACGAAAATTTGCGAGAGTGCGTAAGCCATGCGCTGGCGCAGCTGATCGTCGGCCCGCGCCGCCAGCTGCCAGAAGGCGGCGTTCAGCGCCAGATTATTGCCGTCGCCGCTTTCGGCCTGCTGCGGAACATACCAGCGGTGCATGGTCTGTGGTTTGGCAAACTGCTCGTTCAGCCAGCTTGCGGGACCGATGCTGGCCACGCGTTCGATGGTTGCCGTGGTCGGGCCGAAACTGGCTTGCGCCAGAAAGCGCGACGCCTCGCGCGGCGTGACGGCGGCTGCGCCAACGGGAAGAGCAAGAGCAAGACTGCCGGTCAGCGCGATCCGGCGCAGGCAAGAACTGAGCACAGGCATTTTCAATTTCTACAATATTGCAACCGGCAAAATTCTAAATTGCTAGCTGCGATTGGGGTGAGGCAACGCCCAATCGTGCGTCGCAACAAACCTGATCTTTTTGATAGTAGAAAAAGAAAAAGGCAGCCCAAAGGCTGCCTTCCACTGCTCAGTCCGTGTCCGATTTTGGGGTCTGGCCCCAAAATCGGACACGGACTCGGCCGTACGGCGCTTTATTGCCTGACGCAGTCGACGAAGTAGTCGCGCTTGCCGTTTACTTCACGCTTGACCAGGCCGTGCACATCGGTCTCGAAGCCGGAGAAGCGTTCGTTGAAGTCGCGCGCGAAGCGCAGGTAGTCGACGATGGTCTTGTTGAAGCGCTCGCCCGGAATCAGCAAAGGAATGCCCGGCGGGTAAGGCGTCAGCAGGATGGATGTGATGCGGCCTTCCAGGTCGTCGATCGCCACGCGCTCGATTTCGCGGTGCGCCATCTTGGCGAAGGCGTCGGACGGTTTCATCGCCGGCACCATGTCGGACAGGTACATCTCCGTGGTCAGGCGCGCCACGTCGTAAGCCTTGTAGAAGTCGTGGATCTGCTGGCACAGGTCGCGCAGGCCCATCTTCTCGTAGCGCGGATTGGCGGCCGAGAACTCCGGCAGGATGCGCCACATCGGCGCGTTCTTGTCGTAGTCGTCCTTGAACTGCTGCAGCGCGGTCAGGAGGGTGTTCCAGCGGCCCTTGGTGATGCCGATGGTGAACATGATGAAGAAGGAGTACAGGCCGCACTTCTCCACGATCACGCCGTGCTCGGCCAGGTACTTGGTCACGATGGACGCCGGAATGCCGGTCTCGCCGAACTGGCCGTCCAGCGACAGGCCGGGATTGACGATGGTGGCCTTGATCGGGTCGAGCATGTTGAAGCCCGGCTTCAGGTCGCCGAAGCCGTGCCATTCCTTGCTCTTCTCGGTGAAGATCCAGTCTTCCTGCGAGCCGATGCCTTCCTCGGCGAAGGTGTCCGGACCCCAGACCTTGAACCACCAGTCCTTGCCCCATTCCTCGTCGATCTTCTTCATGGCGCGGCGGAAGTCCAGCGCTTCCAGGATGGATTCTTCCACCAGGGCGGTGCCGCCCGGCGCTTCCATCATGGCCGCGGCCACGTCGCAGGAGGCGATGATCGAGTACTGCGGCGAGGTCGAGGTGTGCATCAGGTACGCTTCATTGAAGGCGTCCTTGTCCAGCTGCACCGACTCGGAATCGCGCACCAGCACTTGCGACGCCTGCGACAGGCCGGCCAGCAGCTTGTGGGTCGACTGGGTCGAGAAGATCAGCGACTCCTTGGCGCGCGGACGGTCCTTGCCGATGGCGTGCATGTCTTTGTAGAAGTCGTGGAAGGTGGCGTGCGGCAGCCAGGCTTCGTCGAAGTGCAGGGTGTCGATTTTCCCGTCCAGCATTTCGCGCAGGGTTTCCACGTTGTAGACCACGCCGTCGTAAGTGGACTGGGTGATGGTCAGGATGCGCGGCTTCTTGTTGGCGGCGTCGCGCGCGAACGGATTGTTCTCGATCTTGCGCTGGATGCTCTCCATGGTGAATTCTTCCAGCGGGATCGGGCCGATGATGCCGAGGTGGTTACGGGTCGGCATCAGGAACACGGGGATCGCGCCGCACATGATGATCGAGTGCAGGATCGATTTATGGCAGTTGCGGTCCACCACCACGATGTCGCCGGGGGCCACGGTCGAATGCCACACCATCTTGTTCGAGGTCGAGGTGCCGTTGGTCACGAAGTAGCAGTGGTCGGCGTTGTAGATGCGGGCGGCGTTGCGCTCGGACGCGGCCACGGGTCCGGTGTGGTCCAGCAGCTGGCCCAGCTCTTCGACGGCGTTGCAGACGTCGGCGCGCAGCATGTTCTCGCCGAAGAACTGGTGGAACATCTGGCCGATCGGCGATTTCAGGAAGGCCACGCCGCCGGAGTGGCCGGGGCAGTGCCAGGAATAGGAGCCGTCGTTGGCGTAATGCACCAGGGCGCGGAAGAAGGGCGGCGCCAGGCTGTCCAGATAGGACTTGGCTTCGCGGATGATGTGGCGCGCCACGAATTCGGGCGTGTCCTCGAACATATGGATGAAGCCATGCAGCTCGCGCAGGATATCGTTGGGGATGTGGCGCGAGGTGCGGGTTTCACCGTACAGGTAGATCGGAATGTCGGCGTTCTTGTAACGGATCTCTTCGACGAAGGCGCGCAGCGACTTCAGGGCCGCATCGGTTTCCTCGACCGTACCGCCGCCGAATTCCTCGTCGTCGATGGACAGCACGAAGGCCGAGGCGCGCGACTGCTGCTGGGCGAACTGGGACAGGTCGCCATAGCTGGTCACGCCCAGCACTTCCATGCCTTCTTTTTCCATCGCGGCGGCCAGGGCGCGAATGCCCAGGCCGGACGTGTTTTCAGAGCGAAAATCCTCGTCGATGATGACGATGGGGAAACGAAATTTCATCTAAGTCTCCAAAAGAGGAACGCCCCGGTCGATTGCTTTACCGGGGCGGTGCGGGGCGCTGGGTATGCGCCAAAAAAATAAGAACGGGATTCTCGCAGAAAATGTGGCACTGCGGGAAAAAAATTTACAGGGGTGGCAAGCCGGGCCGCGCCACGCCCGGGTGGGCGCGGTGGCACCGGCGCCCAGGGGCGGCCGGAGGGAGCACGCTCAGCCGCCATCACGGCGTTTAGTGGCCGGCGGCCGCGCCGCCGAACTTGGCCAGCAGGGCGCCGATCGGGTCCACGTGCAGCCAGGCGAACAGGCCGAGGGCGATGCCGCCGGCGGCCACCACATAGGTGGCGCCTTGCAGCCAGCGGCGGCTGGTCAGCAGGGTGATGGCGGCGAGGGAGATGGCAATCTGCTCGGCCGTGGTGGCCAGCGCCCACTGGTGGTGCTGGTGCAGGGCGGCGTCGGACTTCTTATCCCACTCGGCGGATTTGGCTTCCCATTCCTCCGCTTCCTTCTTGATGCCTTCCTTCTCGGATTTATAGCGGGCCACGTCGGCCTTGTACTTTTCCGGGTCCACATTCGGCAGCGTCATTGCCAGTTCGGCAAGATTCTGCTTGTTGGACTTGGCCTGGTAGTAATTCCAGCGGTTGGCCGCCTCGGTCTTGGCGATGGCCGCATTGTTCTTGAACAGGGCCGCATCGTTCTGCGTGGCCCCGCCCTGGTAGCCGAACATGGCGCCGATGGTGGCCAGGATGGCGGTGGTCACGGCGATATTGCCGGAGAATTTGTCGCTGCTGTGCGCCGCGTGCTCCACGGCGTGGTCGTGCGGGCCGTGGACGTGAAAACCGTGTCCGGACATGGGGGGCTATCCTCAGTTGAAAAGTAAAAAATCAGGCCGTCTGGCGGCGCAGGGTCAGGAAAGAGTAGGGCAGGCCGGCCTCGCTGCAATGCTTGATGCGGCCGGTCTCGCGCCATGCGTTCTTGTCCAGCGCCGGGAAGAAGGCGTCGCAATCGAAGGTCTGGCCGATCTCGGTCAGCTCGATCTGGTCCACCAGCGGCAGGGCTTCGGCATAAATCTGGGCGCCGCCGATGATGTAGGCCTTGGCCTCGCCATGCAGCAGGCGGCGCGCCGCTTCCAGCGACGGCACGGCCTCCACGCCGTCATGGCGCCAGGCGGCATTACGCGTCACCACGATATTGCGGCGGTTCGGCAGAGGGCGGCCGATCGAGTCGAAAGTCTTGCGGCCCATGATGATGGCATGGCCCGTGGTCAGGCGCTTGAAGTGCGCCAAGTCTTCCGGCAGGTGCCAGGGCAGCCGGTTGTTGATGCCGATGCCATTGGCGGCATCGGTAGCGACGATGATCGTGAGCAGGGTCATATAAATAAAGGATAAACAGGGCAATGAACCCGCGGGAGGCAATTATATCGCCGATTTGTTTCCACTCTGTGAAGCTTGTTTCAACACCATGTTGCGAAAGTGATGCATGGAAATATCAAGCGGTTATTGTTGCGCCCTGTATTTGCAGCGGGGTGACTTTTCGAGAGTTTCATGCTGTGTTCTCTAACGTATTGTGAATCTGCGCGGCCACGCATTCATGAACTTGGAAAACGGCAAGAACCCTTGCCAGTACTGCATAAACGCGAAGGGAGTCACTAATGAAGCATCCTCTCACGCATCGATCCGCGAACGCGGATCATGCCTATCTGGCACTGGCGGATGGCACGGTGTTCCGTGGCGTGGCAATCGGCGCGGCCGGCCAGACCAGCGGCGAGGCCGTGTTCAATACCGCCATGACGGGTTACCAGGAAATCCTGAGCGACCCCAGTTACAGCAGGCAGATCGTGACCCTGACTTACCCGCATATCGGCAATACTGGCGTCAATCATGAGGATGGCGAATCGGCGCGCATCCACGCCGCCGGCCTGGTGGTGAAGGATGTGCCGGCACTGGCTTCGAACTTCCGCAGCGGGCAAAGCCTGCAGGACTGGCTGTGCGCGCAGAACGTGGTGGCGATCGCCGGCATCGATACGCGCAAGCTGACCCGCATCCTGCGCGACGGCGGGGCGCAGTCCTCGGCCATCGTGGCCGGCGGCACCGAGCAGGAGGCGTTGCGGCTGGCGCGCGCCTTCCCCGGCCTGAACGGCATGGACCTGGCCTGCACCGTGAGTACCGAACAGGCTTACGAGTGGCGCGAAACCGAGTGGCGCCTGGGCGCGGGCTTCGGCGTGCAGCGCGCGCCGCGCTACCACGTGGTGGCCTTCGACTTCGGCGTCAAGCAGAACATCCTGCGCATGCTGGCCCAGCGCGGCTGCCGCGTCACGGTGCTGCCGGCGCGCGCCGGGGCCGACGCCGCGCTGGCGCTGAAGCCGGACGGCGTCTTTCTCTCCAACGGTCCCGGCGACCCGCAGCCCTGCACCTACGCCATCGAGGCGGCGCGCCAGCTGATCGATATCGGCATTCCCACCTTCGGCATCTGCCTCGGCCACCAGATCATGGCGCTCGCTTCCGGCGCGCGCACCCTCAAGATGAAATTCGGCCATCACGGCGCCAATCATCCGGTGCAGGACATCACCAATGGCCGCGTGATGATCACGTCGCAAAACCACGGCTTTGCCGTCGATCCCGAGTCGCTGCCGCGCAATTGCCGCGCCACGCATATCTCCCTGTTCGACGGCTCGCTGCAAGGCTTCATGCGCATCGACCGTCCGGCCTTCTGCTTCCAGGGCCATCCCGAAGCGTCGCCCGGGCCGCACGACCTGGCGCCGCTGTTCGACCGCTTCATTCATCTGATGGAGGAGCAGCGCAATGCCTAAACGTACCGACATCAAGCGCATCCTCATCATCGGCGCCGGCCCCATCGTCATCGGCCAGGCCTGCGAGTTCGATTACTCCGGCGCCCAGGCCTGCAAGGCGCTGCGCGAGGAGGGCTACCAGGTGGTGCTGGTCAACAGCAATCCGGCCACCATCATGACCGACCCGGTGATGGCCGACGCCACCTATATCGAACCGATCACCTGGGAAACCGTGGCCCGCATCATCGCCAAGGAAAGGCCGCAAGCCGTGCTGCCCACCATGGGCGGCCAGACGGCGCTCAATTGCGCGCTCGACCTGCACCGCGAAGGCGTGCTGGAACGCTACGGGGTGGAGCTGATCGGCGCCACGCCGCAAGCCATCGACATGGCCGAGGACCGCGCCAAATTCAAGGCGGCCATGAGCGAGATCGGCCTGGAATCGGCGCGCTCCGGCATCGCCCACAGCATGGCCGAAGCCTGGGCCGCGCAGCAGAAGCTGGGTTTTCCCGCCATCATCCGGCCCTCCTTCACCATGGGCGGCAGCGGCGGCGGCATCGCCCACAATGAGGAGGAATTCCACAGCATCTGCTCGCGCGGCCTGGAGCTGTCGCCCACGCGCGAACTGCTGATCGAGGAATCCCTGCTGGGCTGGAAGGAATTCGAGATGGAGGTGGTGCGCGACCGCAAGGACAACAGCATCATCGTCTGCTCGATCGAAAACCTGGACCCGATGGGCGTGCATACCGGCGATTCGATCACCGTGGCGCCGGCCCAGACCTTGACGGACAAGGAATACCAGATCATGCGCAACGCCTCGTTGGCGGTGCTGCGCAAGATCGGCGTGGACACCGGCGGCTCGAATGTGCAGTTCGCGCTGAATCCGGCCGATGGCCGCATGATCGTGATCGAAATGAATCCGCGCGTCTCGCGCTCCTCGGCGCTGGCGTCGAAGGCGACCGGCTTCCCGATTGCGCGCGTGGCGGCCAAGCTGGCGGTCGGCTTCACGCTCGACGAACTGCAGAACGACATCACCGGCGGCCAGACCCCGGCCTCGTTCGAACCTGCCATCGACTATGTCGTGACCAAGGTGCCGCGCTTCGCCTTCGAGAAATTCCCCGGCGCCGACCAGCACTTGACTACCCAGATGAAATCCGTGGGCGAGGTGATGGCCATGGGCCGCACCTTCCAGGAATCCTTCCAGAAGGCCTTGCGCGGCCTGGATATCGGCCTGGACGGCCTGCGCGGCAGCCAGTCCGGCCGCGATGTGATCGAGCAGGAACTGGCGGCGCCCGGCCCGCAGCGCATCTGGTATGTGGGCGAGGCTTTCGCCCAGGGCATGAACCTGGTGCAGGTGCAGGCTTTGTCGAGCATCGATCCCTGGTTCCTGGCCCAGATCCAGGAACTGGTGGAAGTCGAGCAATGGCTGCGCACCCAGCGCCTGCCCGCGCTGGACCGCGATGAGCTGTTCCGCCTGAAGCAACTGGGCTTCGGCGACCGCCGCCTGGCCCAACTGCTGGGCGTGAGCGAGCACGATGTGCGGGCGCGCCGCCATGCGCTGAAGGTGCGTCCGGTGTATAAGCGGGTCGATACCTGCGCCGGCGAATTCGTCACGCGCACCGCGTATATGTATTCGACCTATGACGAGGAATGCGAGGCCCAGCCCACCGGCAAGCGCAAGATCATGGTGCTGGGCGGCGGTCCCAACCGCATCGGCCAGGGCATCGAATTCGATTACTGCTGCGTGCACGCGGCCCTGGCCCTGCGCGAGGATGGCTATGAAACCATCATGGTCAACTGCAATCCCGAAACCGTGTCCACCGACTACGACACCTCCGACCGCCTGTACTTCGAGTCGCTGACCCTGGAAGACCTGCTGGAAATCGTGGCGCTGGAAAAGCCCGAAGGCGTGATCGTGCAATACGGCGGCCAGACCCCGCTGAAACTGGCGCTGGAGCTGGAGGCGAACGGCGTGCCGATCATCGGCACCTCGCCCGATATGATCGATGCGGCCGAGGACCGCGAACGCTTCCAGCAACTGCTGGCGACCCTCGATCTGCGCCAGCCGCCCAACCGCACCGCGCGTAACGAGGCCGATGCGGTGCGCATGGCCGAGGAAATCGGCTACCCGCTGGTGGTGCGCCCCTCCTATGTGCTGGGCGGCCGCGCCATGGAGATCGTGCATGAAAGGGCCGATCTGGAACGCTATATGCGCGAAGCGGTCAAGGTCTCCCACGATTCGCCGGTGCTGCTGGACCGCTTCCTGGACGAGGCTATCGAAGTCGATGTCGATTGCATCTGCGATGGCGAGGAAGTGCTGGTCGGCGGCGTGATGGAGCATATCGAGCAGGCCGGCATCCATTCCGGCGACTCGGCCTGTTCGCTGCCGCCGTATTCGCTGAGCGCCGCCACCGTGATCGAGATCAAGCGCCAGACCAAGCGCCTGGCGCACGGCTTGAATGTGGTGGGCCTGATGAACGTGCAGTTCGCGGTGCAGGCGCGCAAGATCGATGGCCGCATGCAGGATGTGGTCTATGTGCTGGAGGTGAATCCGCGCGCTTCGCGCAGCGTGCCTTTCGTCTCCAAAGCCACCGGCCTGCAGCTGGCGCGCATCGCGGCGCGCTGCATGGCCGGCCAGCTGCTGGCGCAGCAAAAGATCGGTGGCGAAGTGGTGCTGGGCAGCTATAGTGTGAAAGAGTCCGTCCTGCCGTTTGCCAAATTCCCCGGCGTTGATCCCATCCTCAGTCCCGAGATGAAATCCACCGGCGAAGTGATGGGCAGCGGCGCCACCTTTGGCGAAGCCTTCTTCAAGGCCCAGTTGGGCGCGGGCGTGCGCCTGCCGCGCCAGGGCCGGGTGTACTTGCGCGTGCGGCGCGGCGACCAGGCGCGCGCCGTGGCCTTGGCGCGCAATCTGTATGGCGCCGGTTTCGAGATTGCCGCCAGCCGCGTCACCGCGATGGTGATCGAAGCGGGCGAAGTGCCGGTGGTGTCCCTGGACGACGAGGAAATCCTGGCCCTGCTGGAGCGCAAGGAGGTCGCGATGGCGATTATCACCGTGGACGAACGGCGCGGCGCCATCGCCGCCTCGCGCAAGCTGCGCGTGACGGCGCTGTCCGGCGGCGCGGTGCTGCTCACCACCATCGCGGCGGCGGAAGCGGTGCTGGAAGCCCTGCCGCATGCGGAGCGTCTGACCCTGCTGTCCTTGCAGGAAATGCACGCCTGCGCCGATGCCGCGCGCCAGGCGCTGGCCCTGGCCGGCCGCCAGCAGCCGGCGCCGTCCGATCTGGCGGCGGCCACGCTGCAGCTGCCGGAGCGGCGCGCCACGCGGCGCGAGCGGGCCGTGGGCGGCGTCCCGCTCAAGCTCTTTATCCGCCAGCCCTTCACCGAATCGGACCAGCGGCAGCAAGCCATGGTGGCCGAGATCATGCAGTTGATCGACAGTGCCAATGGCTTGCCGCATGCATTCGACTATCTGACTGGCTTGCAGGCGGAAAGCGCGGATACCTTCCGCCAGTCCTTCGAACAAAGCCAGCAGCAAGCCTTCACGCCGCAGAACTTCCGCCGCCACCGGCTGCAATTGCTGGAGCAGGCCGACGCGCTGATCAACATCCGCGTGGGTATGAGCGAGAGCAGTGCATTTGAATTGAGCTATCACATATTCAAAGGCCGCCGCACTCCTATCCTGTTCTTGGTGTGGAAGGGCGCGCCCATCAAAACCACGCTGCTGCGCGAACTCGATGACTTGTGCGACGTTACTTACATCGAGTTCGACCAGGTGGAAGCGCTGCGCGCCGGCGTGCATCGCTTCTTCCAGAAACTTTATCTGCAAGGGTAACAACCGGGATGCGGGCCAGGCGGCCCGCCCCTGAATGTCAAAGGAGCAGTCATGTTAGCGAATCTGAAAATCAAAACCCTGGTGATCGGCGCTCTAGGCATCCTGATCGGCATGATGGTGCTGATCGGCGCCCTGGGCAGCTATAGTTCTTCGTACTCGGTATCCCTGATTCAGGACATCACCCTGCACGACCAGAAGAACGTCACCGAGCGGAACGCCATCCGGCTGGACATGGAAACCAGCCGCAGCCAGATCCTGCAAGCCTTGCAGCACAATCCCGGGCTGGAATGGCATAAGCTGCATGACCATCCTTTGTCGGTGCACTTCGGCCAGATCGACGAGATCACCGCGCGCACGTCGAGCCGCTGGGAGCATTATCTGGGCAGCATCAAGACCGACCAGGAAAAACGCATGGCCCAGGACTGGTTCGACAAAAGCAATGGCCTGGGCGTGAATTATGTGAAGGCCGCCGCGCAGGCCATCCAGGAGAACCGCTGGGACGACGCCGAGGGCATCCTGATCAAGAATATCAACCCGTCCTACCGCATCGGCGACGGCGCGCTGAAAGCCCTGGCCGAATTCAATGAGCAGACCGCCGTCGCCAACCAGGAGAGCGTGGCGGCCAATCTGCGCAATACCAGCTATACCGTGATCGGCGTGCTGCTGGTGGGTGTGCTGATCGGCAGCGCGGTCGGCGTGGTGCTGGTGCGGGCCATCTCGGTGCCGCTGGGTGAAGCCATGACCATCGCCGTGCGTGTGGCGGAAGGCGACCTGACCGGCCGCATCGAAAGCCGCAGCCGCAACGAGATCGGCGCGCTGCTGCAGGCGCTGGGCAAGATGAAAGGCAGCCTGTCCGCCATCGTGGCGGAAGTGCGCCAGGGCAGCGACACCATTTCCAGCGCCTCGGCCCAGATCGCGGCCGGCAATATGGACCTGTCCGACCGCAGCTGCGAGCAGGCCTCCTCGCTGGAGCAGACCGCCTCCTCGATGGAGCAGCTGACCTCCACCGTCAAGCAGAACGCCGACAATGCGCGCCAGGCCAACCAGCTGGCCGTATCGGCCTCGGAGGTGGCGATCAAGGGCGGCGATGTGGTGTCCCAGGTGGTCGAGACCATGGGTTCGATCAACAGTTCCTCGCGCAAGATCGTGGACATCATCGGCGTCATCGACGGCATCGCCTTCCAGACCAATATCCTGGCGCTGAATGCGGCGGTGGAGGCGGCGCGCGCCGGCGAGCAGGGACGCGGCTTCGCCGTGGTGGCCTCCGAGGTGCGCAATCTGGCCCAGCGCTCGGCTGCCGCCGCCAAGGAAATCAAGACCCTGATCGACGACTCGGTGGACAAGGTGGGCAGCGGCGCGCGCCTGGTCGACCAGGCCGGCGAGACGATGAAGGAAGTGGTGGCCAGCATCCAGCGCGTGACCGATATCATGGGTGAGATCACGCAGGCCAGCCAGGAGCAGACCCACGGCCTGGAACAGATCAACAAGGCCGTCGGCCAGATGGACGACATCACCCAGCAGAACGTGGCCCTGGTGGAAGAAGCTGCCGCGGCGGCGGGCGCCTTGCAGGATCAGGCCAAGGGATTGAGCGAAATCGTCAGCGTGTTCAAGCTCGATGGCGAAGCGGCGCGCACCTACAGCACGGCGGCCGTCATCGCATCGCAAGCGCTGAGCACCGCAGCTGCCAAATCGCGCCCCGCCAAGGCAGCGGCGCTGCCCGCGCCGTCGGCCGCCGCGCCCATCCAGCCCCAGACCCGCAAGCGCGCCACCGCCGGCGTGAAGGCCGCGGAAAAGGATTGGGAAGAATTTTAAGCGTTGTTGTGCTGCTGCTTTTAGGCCGCCTTCGGGCGGCCTTTTTTGCGCCCGGCGAGGTTTAGGCAAATCGGCTATAGTGCGGTTTTTGCAAAGGGAATGTCATGAAAGTTTATCTGGCCGTTCTGAACACTCTGGCGGATTGGGAAATCGGTTTGCTGACCGCGGAGCTGCACAGCAAGCGCTTCTTCCGCAATCCCGGCATCGAATGCGAAATCCTGAAAGTTGGCTTGAGCGCTGCACCCGTCCGCACCATGGGCGGCATGGAGATCAAGCCCGATCTGACGCTGGATGCCCTGCATCTGGAAGAAGGCGATTTGCTGGTGCTGCCGGGCAGCGAGCTGTGGGGCGAACCGGAGGCCGACGCCTTCCTGCACTTTGCCAAGGAGGCGCTGGCGGACGGCCATAAGGTCGCCGCCATCTGCGGCGGCGCCGATGGTCTGGCCCGCGTCGGTGCGCTGAATGCACGGCGCCACACGGCGAACAACAAGGAGCACCTGGCGGCATCCTTCCCATCCTACGAAGGGGCGGCCCTGTACCAGGATGCGCCGGCGTGGCGCGACGGGAATCTGGTGACTGCCTCCGGCCTGGCCTCGCTGGAATTCACGCGCGAAGTACTGGCGCTGATTGACGTCTTCAAGCCGGCAACGCTGGAAGCCTGGTTCCAGCTCTTCAAAACCCGCGAGCCGCAATACTTCCACGCGCTCCTGGCGTCGATGCAGTCCGAATAAACGCGCTTATACCGCCATCGGCGCCGTGATCGGCGCATGGTGCTGGTAGCCTTCCAGGCTGAAGTCGGAAGGCTCCACTTTCTCCAGCCATTCCGGTTCGTATTTGCCGGTCTGGGCGAAGTCCGGCACGCGGTCGGAGATCAGCAGGCGCGGAGCCGGGAAAGGCTCGCGCTTGAGCTGTTCCTGCACCATCTCCATATGGTTCTCGTAGATGTGGGCGTCGCCGATGAAGTAGCTGAACCAGCGCGGCGTGTAGCCGGTCAGGCGGCCGACGAGGGCCAGCAGGGCCGCGCCTTCGGCCAGGTTGAATGGCGTGCCCAGACCCAGGTCGTTGCTGCGCACATAGAGGCAGAGCGAGATTTCCTTCGTGCCCGGATTGGGAATGAACTGGTACAGCAGGTGGCAGGCGGGCAGGGCGACCTGGTCCAGCACGGCCGGATTCCAGCCATGGAACAGGATGCGGCGGCTGGATGGGTTGTTGACGATGGTGTCCAGGCATTCGCGCAGTTGGTCGATGGCCTTGTACATCAGGACTTTCTTGACGCCGTCCTCTTCCAGCGGGGCGACCTGGCGGAAGCCGTTGCGCAGCGCGTCGGCGATCTGCTCTCCCTGGTCCGCATCCAGCAGCTTGTAGCCTGGCCATTGGCGCCACTGCACGCCGTACACGGGGCCGAGGTCGTCCAGGCCGGCGCGATAGGGATTGTTCAGCCACTGCTGGTTTTCGTTGGCGTTCTGGTCCCAGACCTTGCAGCCCAGGGCGCGGAAATCGGCGGCGCTGCGCGAGGCGCGCATGAAGGCGCACAGCTCGCCGACCACGGATTTGAAGGCCAGCTTCTTGGTGGTGACGGCAGGGAAACCTTCTTTCAGGTCGAAGCGCATCATCGCGCCCGGCATGCTCAGGGTGCGGATGCCGGTACGGTTGTCCTGCCAGCTGCCTTGGTCGATTACGGTTTGGATCAGTTCCAGATACTGCTTCATTCAATTCTCCGAGTGTTGCCGGGCCGCGCTTGCGGCCCATCATATTCTTAGCGTTTGCTTGGCCGGCCGCCAGTCTTGGCGCGCGCGCCGGATGGCGATGCGGCGGATTTGGCCGCAGTCTTCGCCGCCGATTTCACACCGCGTCCTCCCGCGACGACGACTTTGCCTTGCGGGACCGAGCGTGCCGCCGGGCCGTTTGCGGCCACTCCACGGGCGTTCCGCGCCGCGCCGCCGGTTCCGCCGCCGCCAGGCAGCGCGCGTGCCGATGGCGCCTGGACTGGCTTGCTGCGCGCCTGTGAAGCAACCGGGCCTGATGGCCGCTGCTGCGTGGATTCTTGCCGTGCCGGGCGCGCATTCTTGCCATTTGTTCCGGCTGCACCCTGGGCAGGCCGTGCGGCGGTGCCAGGCCTGCCTTGCTTGGCTGCGCCGGAACGCTGCTTGCCGTCCGCCTGGGTAGCCGGCGTGCCGGTGGAGGGGACGCGGTGGTCGGCTTCAAAGCCGTCTTCCTCAGTGCGTGGCAGCACCTGGCGGATCAGGGTTTCGATGGCGCGCAGCAGCTCCACTTCGTCGGCGCACACCAGCGAGATGGCTTCGCCCTCGGCGCCGGCGCGGCCGGTGCGGCCGATGCGGTGCACATAATCCTCGGCCACGGTCGGCAGGTCGAAGTTGACCACCAGCGGCAGCGCCTGGATATCCAGGCCGCGCGCCGCCACGTCGGTGGCCGCCAGAATCTGCACCTGTCCGGCCTTGAAGCGTTCCAGCGCGCGCAGGCGGGCCGGCTGTGGCTTGTCGCCGTGGATGGCGTCGGCGTTGACGCCGGCCGCCTGCAGCGTTGCCACCAGCTGGTCGGTGCCTTTGCGGGTTTTCACGAAGACCATGACCTGGCCCCAGCCGCGCTTGCGCAGCAGATGCAGGAACAGCTCCGGCTTGGATTTCTTGTCGGTGGTGATGACGTGCTGGCGCACCGCCTTGGCCGTGGTATTGCGCGGGCTGGCCTGGATCGATAGCGGATCGCGCAGCAGTCCCGCCGCCATGCCGCGGATGGCGTCCGAGAAGGTGGCCGAGAACAGCAAGGTCTGGCGCTCCTTCGGCACGGCGGCGAACACCGCGTCCAGGTCGCGCGAGAAGCCCAGGTCCAGCATGCGGTCGGCTTCGTCCAGCACCAGGGTTTGCAGCTGGTCGAGCAGCAGGGCGCCCTGGCGGTGCAGGTCGAGCAGGCGGCCGGGCGTTGCCACCAGCACGTCCAGACCCTTGCGCAGCTTGGCGACCTGCGGCTCCATCGGCACGCCGCCGTAGGCGACGTAAGAACGCAGCGGCAGCTTGCCGCCGTACTTGCGGAAGCTCTCGTACACCTGCTCCGCCAGCTCGCGCGTCGGCACCAGCACCAGGCAGCGCACGGCGTGCGCGCCGGCCTGCGCTGGGTCCATGGTCAGGCGCTGCAGCAGGGGCAGGGCGAAGCCGGCGGTCTTGCCGGTGCCGGTCTGCGCGGCCGCCAGCAGGTCGCGTCCCGCCAGCACGGCGGGGATGGCCTGCTTCTGCACCGGCGTGGGCGTGTCGTAGCCCAGTTCTTCCAGCGTGCGCAGCAGGGGATCGATCAGGGAGAGGGAGGCGAAGCTCATGCCGCAACTCCTTCGCTCAGCGCCGCATGCCACAGATTCAAGGCCTCCAGCACGCGCTCGTCGGCCAGCGACAGCATATTGTCGCCCACATACCATTCCACATAGCTGTGCGACGGCAGCACCGAATGCGCGGCGCGGTTGAACAGCCAGATGTCATGCCGTTCGGCGATCTGGTTGCGGATTTCCAGCGCCCGTTCGCGGCTCGTCGGCATATGGATGTGCAGCATATTCGCCTGCGGCCGCGCCGGATTCAGCTTAAACAGCGGGAAGCCCGCCAGCTGCGCATACAGCCATTCCGTGCGGCGCATGCAGGCCGGCAGCGCGGCCAGGCGCGCATCGAACTGCATGGCGGCGGCCACCACATACGGCGTGCGGTGCACGATATTGCCGCCTTCGCGGCGGAACCATTCCTGGGCGCGCGCCACGAAAGCGGCGCTGCCCAGCAGCAGGGCGCCACCCAGGCCGCCGATGCCCTTGTACAGCGAGACATAGACCGAATCGAAGCCCGCCGCCACATCGTTCAATGGGCGGCCGTAGCCTGCCGCCGCTTCCCACAGCCGCGCGCCGTCCATATGCAGGTGAATGCCTTGCTGGCGGCAGTGCGCCTTGATCGCTTCCAGCTCCTCCCAGGCCGGGCACTGGCCGCCGATTTCGCGCGCGGGCAGTTCCAGCGCCACCGCGCCCAGGCGGTCGGGCAGGGCTTGCAGTTCGTCCAGCGTGAAGGGGCGGAAGGGATCGCCCAGTTGCAGCGCATCGAAATGGCCCAGCAATTGGTGGTTGCCCCTCTCGTGCTTCAGGATATGCGCGCTCGGATGCAGGGCCACCAGGCGGCTGCCGCGCTCCGCGCAAGCCAGGCGCAGGGCCGTGACCTGGGTCATGGTGCCGGTGATGCAGAACACCGCCGCCTCAAAGCCCAGCAGATCGGCCACCTTGCGCTCGAAGGATTGAATCAGTTCGCCCTCGCCATACACGTCGTGGACGACCTTATTGGCCTCGCACCACGCCGCCATGGCCGCAAAGGTTTCGGCGGGCGTGGGCTGGCGGTGGCCCGGCAGCACCGTATGGCAGTTCTGTCGCAGTTCAGCGTCGGTCATGGTCGGGCAGCCGCTCAATGGGTGATGTGGACGTTATGGAACTGCAGCGCCGCCAGGTTGGCGTAGATGCCGCCCAGCGCCACCAGCGACTGGTGGTTGCCGGTTTCGACGATCTTGCCGTCTTCCATGACGATGATGCGGTCGGCGCGCTGCACCGTCGCCAGGCGGTGGGCGATGATGATGGTGGTGCGGCCCACCATGGCCGCTTCCAGCGCGCTTTGCACCAGGCGCTCGGATTCCGCGTCCAAGGCGCTGGTGGCTTCGTCCAGCAGCAGCAGGGGCGGATTTTTCAGCAGGGCGCGCGCGATGGCGATGCGCTGGCGCTGGCCGCCGGACAGGCGCACGCCGCGCTCGCCGAGGAAGGACTTGTAGCCGTTCGGCAGGCGCTCGATGAATTCATGGGCGGCGGCCAGCTTGGCGGCCTGGATCACTTCCTCGTCGCTGGCGTCGGCGCGGCCGTAGCGGATGTTCTCCATCGCATCGGCCGAGAAGATCACCGTATCCTGCGGCACGATGCCGATGGCGCCGCGCAGGGTTTCCAGGTCGAGCTGCTTGATGTCCACGCCGTCGAGGCGGATGGCGCCGAGCTGCGGATCGTAGAAACGCAGGAACATCTGGAACAGCGTGGTCTTGCCCGCGCCGGAAGGGCCAACCACGGCCACGGTCTCGCCGGGCTTGATTTCCAGCGCGAGCTGGGAGAGCGCCTTGGTTTCGGGACGCGAAGGGTAGGAGAAACTGACGTCCTGCAGGCTCAGGGCCGCGCCATTGGCCGCGCGCGGCGGCAGCGCCAGCGGCTGCGCCGGCGACTGGATTTCGGACTTGACCGACATCAGCTCCAGCAGGCGCTCGGTGGCGCCGGCGGCGCGCTGCGCCTCGCCCATCACCTCGGACAGGGCGCCGATCGCGCCCGCCACGATGGAGGCATACAGAATGAACTGGCCCAGATCGCCGCCCGTCATCGAGCCTTCCAGCACGGCGTGCGCGCCCAGCCACAGCACGAAGACGATGGTGCCGAATACCAGCACGATCGCCAGCATGGTCAGCATGGCGCGGGCGCGGATACGGTTCATCGCGGTCTTGAAGGCGTCTTCCACCGAGGCGCTGAAGCGCGCGGTTTCCTGCTTCTCGTGGGTGAAGGCCTGCACGGTCGGCATGGCGTTCAGAATCTCGCCCGCCATGGCCGAAGCGTCGGCCACGCGGTCCTGGGAATCGCGCGACAGCTTGCGCACGCGGCGGCCGAACATCATGATCGGCAGCACGGTCAGCACCAGCAGGCCGATGATGATGGAGGACAGTTTGGGGCTGGTCACGAACAGCATCACCAGGCCGCCCAGGAAGAGCAGCACATTGCGCAGCGCGATGGAAATGCTGGAGCCGACCACCGACTGGATCAGGGTGGTGTCGGTGGTGATGCGCGACAGGACTTCGCCGGTCTGCGTCGTTTCAAAGAATTCAGGGCTTTGCTGCACGACGTGGCGGTACACGGCGGCGCGGATATCGGCCGTCACGCGTTCGCCCAGCCAGGACACGGTATAGAAGCGCGCCGCCGTCGCCAAAGCCAGCACGCTGGCCACCGCGAACAGGGCCAGGAACACCAGGTTCACATGTTCGGCGCTGTGCACGCCCGCGTGCGAACCGAAGCCCAGATCGATCATCTGCTTGAACGCGTAGGGAATGGCCAGGGTGGCGCTGGCCGCCACCACCAGGGCGACGCCGGCCATGGCGAACTGGCGCAGATAGGGCTTGAGGAAAGGCGCCAGGCCTTTGAGGGCGGCCAGGCTGCCTTTCTTTAATTCGCGTGCTTCGGTCTGCGGCTTGCTCGCTGCGTTGTTCGTGGCCGTATCGGCTGTGTTGCTGTTGCTCATTGTGTTCGCAGTATTGTTAGTAAGCGTCTTTATAATTTCATCGGACGGACATAGCCCGTCAATTCCAGGTAGCCGCGGCCTACCGGCTTGCCGTCGCGGCTGACCGTCACCGCGCCCTCCCAGTACACCGAACCCGTCGAACGGCGCGAATCCAGCTCCTGGTCCTGCTGCAAGGGCGCGACCTGCCACAGCGTGCCGCCGGTGGCGATCTGGGTGGCAACGGGATACTCGGCATTGGTGCGCGGCGAACGCCAGCGCGCTTGCGGGGTAAAGCTGACCTGATCCGGCGCATAGTGCGTGATCCTGCCGGATGCGTCGCGCCATGTCGCGTGGCCCCATAGTTTACCACTTGCGCCGTCTTTTCCCTTGCTCCTGATCTGGAAGGCCATCAGGGCGCCGCCGTCGTCCAGATTAATGCCCACCCAGTCCCAGCCCGCCGCGTTTTCGTCCAGCACCTGGCTGGACCACTCGTGATCGAGCCAGGTCACGCCGCTGACCGCGCGCACCGCGCCGTCCTTGGCCTTGATGCTGCCGCTGGTGCGCAGCTGCGGCTCGCTATAGTAATAGCTGGCCTGGGCCGGCTGCGGCCCTTTGCGCGAGAAGCCGTTCTCGCCCTGCAGCAGGGGCTTCTGGCTGGGCGCAAGCTGCAGATGGAGGCTGAAGTCGGCGGCGTCGATGTCGACTTGATACTTGCCATCTGCGCCACGCCGCATGCGCCAGTTGTCGATTTTGACGTCGGTGTTGCCTTCCTTGACGAAAGCCAGTCCGAAGCCCTCGCGCGCGCTGCGCTGGTCGTGCAGCAGCTTGCCGATGGCCGGATCGGACAGGGCGGCATGGCCGATCACCAGCTGTTTCGGCGCGAAGCGGCTGGGATTGTCCGGATCGTGGCCGGTGGCGCTGCGGAAGAACGTGACCTGGTAGCCCAGCGCCTTGCCGTCGGCCGTTGTCAGCCAGCCAGTCGCATACCACCACTCGGTCTTGAAGCCTGGGTGCGCGCCGAAATCGCGGGGAAAGTCCAGGGTTTTGCCTGCGCCCAGCGGCGTGACGGGCGTGAACGGGGGCGGGGCGGCCAGCGCGGCGGCGTTGGCGAGCAAGAGGATCAGGGCCAGCAAAAACTGCATCACCAGTCCTCCCGCACGGCGCGCAGCGGGCCGCCCGACAAGGCCTGGCGGCCCGCGAACAGGGCGGTGAGCGCGGCGGCGACGAGCAAGGCGCCCGCCACGCTGGCCAGCAGGGCCCAGGGGAAGTGCATCTGCATACTCCAGTGGAAGGATTGGGGATTGATGACGTAGACCAGGATCACGCTGATGGCCAGTCCCAGCACAAAGCCGGTGGCGATGCCCAGCGCCGTCAGCGTGCCGCCTTCCAGCGCCAGGATGCCGAGGATCTGGCGCCGCGTCAGGCCGACGTGGCGCAGCATGCCGAATTCGCGCGCCCGCGCCAGGGTCTGGGCCGAGAAGGTGGCGGCCACGCCGAACAGGCCGATGACGATGGCGATGGCCTCCAGCAGATAGGTGACGGCAAAGCTGCGGTCGAAGATTTTCAGGCTCAGGGCGCGCAGCTCGCCGGGCGACGTCACTTCCAGCGCGCCGCCGAACTCCAGGGCTTTCAGGCGCTGCTGCGTCATGGCGGCGCTGGCGCCTTTTTCCAGCCAGATGGCCGAGCCGGAGACTTCCATATCGCCGGTGATGGCGCGGTAGTCGCTTAACTGGATGATCGCCGCGCCGGTGGAGCGCGCGTAGTCGCGCCAGATGCCGCCAATGAAGAATTCATGCGGCCGGCCCTGCAGCGGCAGGGTGAGCACGCCGCCCGGCTTGGCGCCATACAGATCGGCCATCGCCTCGGAGACCCAGACCGGCGGCAGTTTTCGGTCCGCGGGCTGGGTTAGTACTTCGCTGGTCAGCACCATGGCTTTGTCCAGATGGGCTTCATCGATATTGCGCGCCATGATCATGACATTGGCGCGGTCGGGGGCCAGCGACACGGAGCGCAAGCGCATGAAATCGGCCCGCGCCACGCCAGGCAGGCTGCGGATGGCTTGCTGATTCTGCGGCGACAGGCCGGCGGTGCTGCCCGCGCCGGCATTGGCATACAGGTCGGCCGGCAGGATTTGCAGCAGCCAGTCGTCCACCGATACGCGGAAGCTGGCCACCATGATGGCCATTGCCACCATCAGGCTGAAACTGGACAGCACCCCGCCCAGCGCCACGCCCGCCTGTCCCGAGGCATTGGCGAGACGGGCCAGGGTCAAGGTTGGCACGGCGGGCGGCGCGCTGCGATTGGCCATCGCCGCCTGCCAGCGCCGGTGCGCAAAGCGGAAGGTGAGGGCGGCCAGGCGCGGCATCAGCGCGATGCCGCCGATCAGCAGCAGCGCAATCGAGAGATAGCCGAACAGCGGCAGCTCCAGCACCGGCGGCGCCAGCGCCATCAGCGCGGCCGCCGCGAGGCAGGCCAGGCCGGGCCAGGCCTTGGCCAGACGCCGCAGCGCCATTTCGTCCGAACCGGATTTGAGCGCCACGGCGGGCGTGGCGCGCGCCGCCTCCCAGGCCGGGCCAGCGCAGCCCAGCAAGGCCACGCCGACGCCGAGCAGGAAGTAAACGATGGCGGCGGCGGTGTCGAATTGCGCCGCCGGCTGCACGCCCGAGAAATAGCCCGCGCCCAGATCGCCGCCGAAGAAGCGCAGGGCGGTGGCGGCAAACGCGTAGCCGGCGCCGATGCCCAGCGCCGCGCCCAGAATGCCGAGACCCAGGGCTTCCAGCAGCACCTGGCGCAGCAGGTGGCGGCGCTCCAGGCCCAGCACGCGCAGCAGGGCGAACTGGCTGCGGCGGCGCGTCACGGACAGGGCTTGGGTGGAAAACACCAGGAAGGCGCCGGTGAACAGGGCCACCAGGGCCAGCACGCTGAGATTGACGCGGTAGGCCCGGCTCAGATTACTGTTGCGGCTATTCTGGTTCTCGTCGTTCGGCTGGCTGACGCGGAAACGGCCGGGGTAGGCGGCCTGCAGCTCCTGCGCCAGGCGCGCCTGGAAAGCCTGGCGGTCCACGCCATCGCGCAGTTTCAGATCGATGCGCGACAACTGGCCCAGCTTGTTGAAGCGCCATTGCGCCGCGCCCAGATCCATCACGCCCAGGCGCTGGCCGACGCGGGCGCGCTGCAGCGAGCCGGCGAAGCGCAGCGCCACTTGATGGGTGCCGGACTGGAAATGGACCATGCTGCCCGCTTTCGCGCCCAGCCAGCTTTCCGCCGCGCCGGACAGGAAGATGGCGTCGGCCGCCATGCTGTCGGTCGGCTCGCCGCTGGCCGGCATGCCCAAAAGATCGGGCGTGATGAAAAGGGCGCGGAAGCTGTCCATGCCGATGATGCGCAGCGGCTGTTTCTGACCGGGGACGACGGCATCCAGCTGCAGCACCGGCGAGGCCACGGCCACCTCCGGCTTTTCCGCCAGGCGCGGATAGATCTCTTCGTCGAAATACGCCTCGGTGGCGCTGACCTGCAGATCGGCCTGGCCGGACAGGCTGCTGATGGCGGTCGAGAATTCGTTGAAGGCGGCGCCGTTGATCAGATGGATGGCGAAGCCCAGCGCCACGCCCACGGCGATGGCGGCAATCGCCATCAGCGCCCGCAGCGGGTGGGCGCGCCATTCGCCCAGCAGCAGCCAGCGCGACAGGCGCCGCAGCGTGGCGGCCTGCTGCTTTCCGGGCGCGGGACTCAATGCGGACATTCCAGCGCCAGCTTTTCGCCGGTGCGCTGGGCGCGTTGTCTGGCTTTGTCGGCATTCGAGCCGACGGCGGCGCGGGCATCTTCGTCCGCCCATTTCTTGTCGAGCGCGAGCCGGTCGCAGCGCTTGCGCCGCTCGGCGGCGTGGCGGTCATGCCTTTGCAGATCGGCTTCATCCCTGGCCTCGCGCTGCTTGCGCTCTTTCTGCAACTGCTTCAATTCGCGCTGCTGGCGTTTCAGCTCGGTCTTGGCCTGCGGATCGGGCGGCGGTACGGGCGGCGCGGCCAGCGTCGTGCCGCGGCCATCGGCGCAAGGCGCTTCTGTATAAGTCACTTTGCCATCGACCACGCATTTATGCATGGTCTGGGCCGAAACCTGCGCCGCCAGGCACAGGCCAGCCAGAACACAGAACAGGCGTTTCATAGGATTTTCCCTGGATTCATGATGCCCAGCGGGTCCAGCGCAGCCTTGATGGCGCGCATCAGGTTCAGTTCCACCGGCGATTTATAGCGCGCCAGCTCATCGCGTTTCAGCGCGCCGATGCCATGTTCGGCCGAAATCGAACCGCCGAACGCCACCACGCTGTCGTGCACCACGCGGTTGACCGCCTCCTGGTTGACGAGGAAGGCCTCGTTGGCAATGCCTTCCGGCGGCGCCACATTGAAGTGCAGATTGCCGTCGCCCAGATGACCGAAGCACACCAGGCGGCAGCCCGGGAACGCTTGCTGCAGCAGCGGTTCGGTATGGGCGATGTATTCGCCGATGCGCGACACCGGCAGCGAGATATCGTGTTTGATGTTTTTGCCATCGGCCGCCTGCGCCAGCGGGATATGTTCGCGCAACTGCCACAGCGCCTGCGACTGCGCCACGGACGACGCCACGGCCGCATCCTGGATCACGCCCTGGTCGAGCGCCGCGCCGATGCCGCGTTCCAGCAATTGCACGGCGTGCTGCTCCGACTCGCTGCTGGACAGCTCCAGCAGCACGTATTGCGCATGCTTGTCCGCGAACGGTTGCTGCTGTTGCGGGAAATGGCGCGCCACCAGCTCCAGGCAGTAAGCCGACATCAGTTCGAAGCCGGTCAGGCTGGCGCCGCAACTGTCCTGCATCATGGTCAGCAATTGCAGGGCGGCCTGCGGCGAGGGCAGGGCAGCCAGCGCCGTGATGCTGGCTTTCGGCTGCGGGAAGAGCTTGAGCACCGCGCCGGTGATCACGCCCAGCGTGCCTTCGGCGCCGATGAACAGGTCGCGCAGATCGTAGCCGGTATTGTCCTTGCGCAGACCGCGCAGGCCGCTCCACACCTCGCCCTGGGGCGTGACCACTTCCAGGCCCAGGCACAGCTCGCGCGTATTCCCGTAGCGCAGAACGGCGATGCCGCCGGCATTGGTGGACAGATTGCCGCCGATGGTGCAGCTTCCTTCCGCCGCCAGCGAAAGCGGGAACAGGCAGCCCTCGGCCGCCGCCGCATCCTGTACTTGCTGCAGGATGCAGCCCGCATCCACCGTCATGGTGCGGTTGACCGCATCGATGGCGCGCACCTGGTTCAGGCGCGCCAGCGACAGCACCACGGCGCTGCCGCTGGCATCGGGCACGCTGCCCAGCACCAGGCCGGTATTGCCGCCTTGCGGCACCAGCGGAACGCGGTATTCGGCGCACAGCCGCACCAGACCCGCCACTTCGCCCACGCTGCCGGGCCGCAGCACGGCCAAGGCCTGGCCGGTGAAGCGTCCGCGCCAGTCGCGCAGGAAGGGCGCCATATCGGCTGGATCGTCCAGTACATGGGCCGCGCCGCTCAAGGCGCGGCAGGCGGCGAGAAAATCGGGGGAAGTCTGCGGGGAGTGTGCGCTCATGTATTGCTGCGGGCTGGCCGCTTAATCGCTATGCTTGACGGGGTTGATCTTGTCCAGCAGTTCCTTGGCCGCCTTCTTGGCCGCTCTTTTATACGGCCGTACATACAGGATCGCGCACAGGAAGTAGACCACCACGATGGCCGCCTCGCCCCAGCCCAGCCAGGACGCCGCCTTGTCGCTCCAACCGCGCACCACGCCTTCGGTGAAATACAGCAGGATCATCATCGAGGTCCACTGCAGCGTGTAGAGATCGCGTTTGATCACGCCCAGCAGGGGAAAGAGCAGCGGCGCCGCCTTCAGCACCATCCAGGAGCCGCCCGGCTTCAAGGGGGCGATCCACATTTCCCACGCCACGCACCAAAGAATCAGCAGGCCCAGGCTGCCGATGGCGCCCCAGTGGAAGATTTTCTGTTTTAGGTCTTGCATCATGCGCTCCGCATCTTCACGGCCGTTTCGGCCAGACGCCGGCCCAGCGCCACGGCCAGGCGCTTTTCATCCTCGCTCAGCGGCTTCTTGCCGTCCAGGCCAGACCAGTGGCTGGCGCCGTAGGGCGAACCGCCGCTGGCGGTGGTCATCAGCTCGGGATGGGTGTAGGGCAGGCCCATGATCATCATCCCATGGTGCAGCAGCGGGATCATCATCGACAGCAGTGTGGACTCCTGGCCGCCATGCAGGCTGCCGGTCGACGTGAACACGCAGGCCGGCTTGCCCGCCAGGGTGCCCGACAGCCACTGGGCCGAGGTGCCATCCCAAAAATACTTCATGGCCGCAGCCATATTGCCGAAGCGGGTCGGCGAACCGAGAGCCAATCCGGCGCAATCCTGCAAATCATCCAGCTCCACATACGGCGCGCCCTCGGCCGGCACTTCCGGCGCGGTCGCCTCGGCCACGGTGGACACGGCGGGCACGGTGCGCAGACGGGCATCGCAGCCCGGAACGCTCTCCACACCCTGCGCAATCAACTCGGCCAGCTTGCGGGTAGAGCCATGCCTCGAATAAAACAATACAAGAATAGTCAGGTTGGATGAAATCATCTTGCTATTATATGGCGCTTTAGAGGGTGGCATACAGACCGCCTGCCAATGACAAAACAAAACACTACATGGTTGCCAAGTACATTTCCCCCGTTTTCCAACACATCTCCGGCCGCTGCCGCAGCGGCATGGCCGAGCTGCGCGCCTTGTCCTGGCACGAGATCCGCGATCTGCTGCTGTTCGCCCGCCGCCGCTTGCGCGAGGAAAGCCTGCCGCAGGTGGCGGGCAGCCTGACTTTCACCACCGTCTTCGCCCTGGTGCCGGTGCTGACGATCGCTCTTGCTATTTTTACCACCTTCCCGATGTTCAAGAATTTCCGCACGGCGCTGGAGGCGTATTTCGTCCAGAGCCTGATGCCCAAGGCGATCTCGAACACCATCCTGAATTACCTGACCACCTTTGCCGACAAGGCGACGCGCCTGTCGGCGGTGGGCGCGATCACGCTGCTGCTCACTTCCGTGGCGATGATGGCCACCATCGAAAAAGCCTTCAACCGCATCTGGCGCGTGAAGGCCGAGCGGCGCTGGACGCGGCGCATCCTGGTCTACTGGGCGCTGATCACGCTCGGACCGCTGGTGGCGGGCGTGTCGCTGACGCTGTCTTCCCATTTTTTCAGCGCCACCAGCAATCTGGTGGGCGACGTGTATGGCGCGCTGTTTTCCACCATCCTGTCGATCGCGCTGACCACGGCCGTGTTCACGCTGCTCTATATGGCGGTGCCGAACCGTATGGTGGACTGGCGCGACGCCATCTGCGGCGGCCTGCTGGCGGCGCTCGGCATCGAGCTGGCCAAGCGCGGCTTCGCCTTCTTCATCACCCAGTTCCCGACGTATTCGAAGATCTACGGCGCGCTGGCGGCCTTGCCCATCTTCCTGCTGTGGGTCTATCTCTCATGGCTGGTGACGCTGCTGGGCGCCTTGCTGACGGCCGCGCTGCCGGTGGTGAAGTACGAGCGCTGGTGGCATGAGGCGGTGCCGGGCGGCGCCTTTGTCGATGCCATGGCCGTGCTCAAGGTGCTGCACGGCGCCAGCCGCCACGGCGAGACGGCGCTGGTGAACGCGGGCGCCATCCGCGCCCGCACCCGCCTGGGCTTCGACGAGCTGGATGCGCTGCTGGAGAAGATGCTGGCCCAGGGCTGGGTCGGCAAGGTCAAGGTCGAGACGCCGCCGCGCGTTCAATGGGGCAAGCATGCCAGCGATGGCGCCGACCATTGGGTGCTGCTGGTCAATCCGGACATGCTGACCCTGGCCGATGTCTACCGCCTGTTCGTCTTCGGCGGCATGGCCCTGAATGCAGGCGTGATCGCCGATTCCGACGATGAGCGCGACCAGCAGGCCAGCCGCGAAGCCGCCGGCCTGGCGCGCCAGGCCGAAGCGGCGGTGGAAGAAGGGCTGGGCAAAACGCTGTCCCAGCACTTTGCCCAATACAGCCGCGATTGAAAAAACCGGGGACAGACCACGTTTCACGAGCAATATTGCTCGTGAAACGTGGTCTGTCCCCGGTCTTGTTTAGCCGAGGAAGCCGCGCAGCGCGGCCAGCACGGCATCGGGCTGCTCGGCCATCATCTGGTGGCCGGCATCCACCTGCACCGTCTGCGCATGGGCAAGCGTTTCGCGCAGCAGTTTGGTGGACTTGGGCGGCGTCATAATGTCCTTGCCGCCGAAGACCAGCAGGGTAGGGCAGCGCACCGCGCGTGCCGCCGCCTCGCCGCCGGCGTAGGCATTGCAGGCGCTGAAGTCGGTGTGGAACAGCTGCTCGGGATTGAGCCGGGACATGCGCTGCATCAGCCGCCGCGCGCTGCCGCTCAGCGATACGCCCGGCACGGCGCAAGGCATGGTCTGCGAGGACAGCGACCAGATATTGACCATATCGATGGCCGTCTGCTCCTCGTTGCGCGCCGCCTCCAGCAAGGCATCCGACACCTTCATTGGATAGGTTGATCCCAGCAGCGCCAGATGGCTGACCCGCTGCGGCGCGCGCTGCGCGGCTTCCAGCGCGATCAGGGAACCCATGCTGTGGCCGATGAGGGCCGCGCGCAGCACGCCCGCCGCATCCAGCAGGGCGATCAGCCAGTCCGCCAGCTCTTCGACGCTGCGCATGGCCGCGCCCTTGCTGCGCCCATGCCCCGGCAGGTCGACCGCCAGCACGCTATAGCCGTGATGCGCCAGGTAGCGCGACTGCAAGCCCCACACCGAGTGGTCGTTCTGCGCGCCGTGGAGGAAGACCAGGGTCGGCAACTGCGCATCGAAGGCCTTGCCGCCGGTATAGCAGTAGGCTTGCGCGCCTTGTACATTGAGCAGCATCTCAGCCTCCTTTCTGCGCCAGTTTCAGGCCGCGCGCCAGGTCTTCGATCAGATCGTCCGCATCTTCCAGCCCGACTGACAGGCGCATCGTGCCTTCCGCAATGCCGGATGCCGCCAATTGTTCGGCCGGCACGCGGAAATGGGTGGTCGATGCCGGATGGATCACCAGCGACTTGGCGTCGCCCACATTGGCCAGGTGCGAGAACACTTTCAAGCCGTCGGCAAAGCGCCGTCCCGCGGCGCGGTCGCCTTTCAGATTGAAGGAAAACACCGCGCCACAGCCCTTGGGCAGCAGGCGCTTGGCCAGCTCGTAGTCGGGATGCTCGGGTAGCTCGGGATAGGACACCGACTCCACCGCCGGATGCGACAGCAGGAACTGCACCACCTTGCGCGTGTTCGCCACATGGCGCTCCATGCGCAAGCTCAGAGTCTCGATCCCCTGCAGCACGGCGAATGCGTTGTGGGGGCTCATCACCGCGCCAAAGTCGCGCAAGCCCTCGCGCCGCGCGCGCAGCGCAAACGCCGCCACGGTCGATTCCTCGGCGAACACCATGCCATGGAAGCCGTCATACGGTTCGCATAGTTCGCCGAAGCGGCCGCTCTGGTCGTAGGCCGCTTGCCAGTCGAAGGTGCCGCCATCGACCAGCAGCCCGCCAATGGCCGTGCCATGGCCGCACAGGAATTTGGTGGCCGAGTGGAACACCAGGTCGGCGCCATGGTCGAGAGGGCGCAGCAGATAGGGCGTGGTGAAGGTGGCGTCCATCATCAGCGGCAGGTGCTGGCTGTGCGCCAGCTCGGCCACGCGCGGAATATCCAGCACGTCGAGGCCGGGATTGCCCAGCGTCTCGGCGAACAAGACCTTGGTATTGGGACGGATCGCGGCGCGCCAGGCGTCCAGGTCGCGCGGATCGACGAAGGTGGTTTCGATGCCGAAGCGCTTCAGCGTGTAGCCCAGCAGATTATGCGAGCCGCCGTACAGGGCGCGCGAGGCGACGATATGCGAGCCGGCGCCGGCAATGGTGCTCAGGCCCAGGTGCATGGCGGCCTGGCCGCTGGCCGTGGCGATGCCCGCCACGCCGCCTTCCAGCGCGGCGATGCGCTCTTCCAGCACGGCGTTGGTGGGATTCGAGATGCGCGAATACACATGGCCGGCCTGTTCCATATTGAACAGGGCCGCGGCATGGTCGGAATCGCGGAAGGCAAAGGAAGAGCTGAAATACACCGGGGTGGCGCGCGCCCCCGTGGCGGGGTCCGGCGCGGCGCCGGCATGCAGGGCAAGGGTATCGAAACCCGGGTACTGGGGACCGCTCATATTGCTCCCTTCGCAGTGATTGGATGCTCAGGATGCTACAGCGTTATCAAAGAGATGAATAGTATTGTTATTTAATTATGCGGAACTCTGGATTTTTCATTTGTCTTACGCTACATTCCAAGTACGGCTTACAATAAAACCAAACCGACATCATCCACAGGACGGCCCCAAATGAAAGTCTCCGAAATTCTCCAAGTCAAAGGCAATATTCTCTACACGATCTCGCCGGATCAACCCCTGGTGGAAGCGGCCAATACCATGGCCGAGAAAGATATCGGTTCGCTGGTGGTCATGGAATTCGGCGACCTGGTCGGCATGCTGACTTTCCGCGAAGTGCTGCAGGCGCTGCATACGAACCAGGGTTCGGTGGGCGGCGGCACGGTGCGCAAGCATATGAACGACCATCCGATCACCGTGACCCCGGATACCGAAGTCAACGAGGTGCGCCGCATCATGCTGGAAAAGCATGCGCGCTACCTGCCCGTGATGAACGCCAAAACCCTGCTGGGCGTGATTTCCTTCTACGACGTGGCGCGCGCCGTGCTGGAAGCGCAGAGCTTCGAGAACCGCATGCTGAAAGCCTATATCCGCGACTGGCCGGCCGAAGCGGCCGACGAGGCGCAGAACTGAGCGCTGAACCGCGGCTTCCATCGGCCGCCACAATAAAAAACGCTACCAGCCGGTAGCGTTTTTTATTGGTGGAGCGGCGCTGCTTCAGGCCACGCCGGCCAGTGCATCGTTGCCGAGCCAGCCCAGCAAGGCCTGGTTCGTCATCGGACGGGCAAACAGGAAGCCCTGGGCCAGCGGGCAGCCCAGCGTGTGCAGGATCTGCGCCTGGCGCTCGTCCTCCACGCCTTCCGCGATCACGGCCAGGCCCAGGTTGCGGCCCAGCTGGATCACCATCTCGGCGATGCTGCTGCCGCGCGCCGAACCGGTGATTTCGGTGACGAAGGCGCGGTCGATCTTGAGGCGGTCGATCTGCAGGCGCTGCAGATAGGAGAGCGAAGAGAAGCCGGTGCCGAAATCGTCGATGGCGATGGTGACGCCGGTCTGCTTGATCTGGGCCAGCATCTTGATCAGCAGGTCCGGCTCTTCCATGGCCATGGACTCGGTGATCTCCAGCTCCACATACTCGGGCGGCGCGCCGGTATCGCTCAGGGCGCGGCGCAGCATATCCAGGAAGTGCGGATGGCGGAACTGCACCTGCGACACATTGATCGACATGGTGAAGTCTTCATGCCCGGCGGCGCGCAGCGCCACCAGCTCGCGGCAGGCGGTGCGCATCACCCATTCGCCCAGCTCGATGATCAGGCCGGAATACTCGGCAATCGGGATGAAACGGTCGGGCGAGATGAACTTGCCGTCCGGCGTTTGCCAGCGCAGCAGGGCTTCGGCGCCGACCGGGCGGCGCGAGAACAGGTCGATCTGCGGCTGGTACACGACAAACAGCTGGTTCTGGCCGAAGGCCGTGCGCAGCGCGTGCATCATGCGCACGCGTTCGCGGATTTCCACGCCCATGCTGCGCGAGAAATAGAAGTGGCCGGCGCGCTGCTGCGATTTGGCGCGCTTCAGCGCGATGTCGGCGTCCTTCAGCGCATCGGCGCCGCTGCCGTCATGCTCGGCCAGGCGCACCAGGCCCAGGGTGGCGGACAGCTGCACGTCCTGTCCCTCGATGCTGAACGGGGTCTGGAACAGCGACAGGATGCAGGCCGGATTGATCTGGCTGGAGTCGCCCAGCAGGCAGAAAATGTCGCCGCCGATGCGCGCCACGGTGAGCTGCTGGCCCAGGCTGTTTTGCAGGCGGGCCGCCACGGCCACCAGCAGCATATCGCCAAATTCGTGGCCCAGCGCGTCGTTGGTTTCGGCAAAGTGGTCGAGGTCGACCAGGGACAGCGTGGCGTCCTGCTTGGCCGGGCCGGCCAGGGTGGCGTCCAGGATCTCGATCAGGCGCGTGCGGTTGGGCAGTTTGGACAGGGTGTCGTAGAAGGCCGCCTTGTGCAGGTGCGAGACCAGTTCCACGTTTTCCAGGCCCACGGCCACATTGCCGCAGAAGACTTCCAGCAGGCGTTCTTCCAGTTCGGTCGGCGCGCGCCGCAGGTCCAGGTAGGCGACGAAGGCGCGGCTGGCTTTGCCGGAGAAATGCAGGGTCACATATTCGTCGCGGTACTGGTTGCGGTGCTCGGCCAGCGTGCGCTCCATCGAATCGGCCATGCGCGCGTCGATGGTGGTGGTCATCACCGCGTTTTCCAGGTGGCGGTACTGGCCGGCCGTGGCGATCACATGCAGTTCGCGGCAGCCGCTGTCCGGGCACTCCTGGGCGCACAGCACGCCGCTGGCTTCCTGGCCCAGCAGGGTGGCGATCTGCGCCAGCACGCCGGCCGCGAAATTGTGCACGCCATGCAGCGCCATCAGTTCGGTGCTGGCATTGATGATCTGGTTCAGGCCGCGCCGGCTGTCGTTGATCTTGCGGATCTGTTCATACGAGCGGATCGCCGCCGTCACCGTGGTGTACAGCTTGATGCGCGTCAGCTCGGACTTGGTCTTGTAATCGTTGATGTCGAAATCGCGGATGGCGTCGATCTCGGGCGCATAGCCGGGCTGGCCGGTGCGCAGGATGATGCGCACGTCGGCCATGCGCAGGGTTTCGCGGATATAGCGCACCAGGTGCAGGCCGGCGTCGTCCTGCTCCATCACCACGTCGAGCAGGATGACGGCGATTTCCTGTTCCTGTTTCAGCAGCTCGCGCGCCTGCGCCGCCGAATAGGCGTGCACGAACTCCAGCGGACGATGCTGCATGTCGAGGTTGCCGAGGGCGAAGGTGGTCGTGGAATGGACGTCTTCGTCATCGTCGATAATCATCACCCGCCAGACACTGCGCGTTGCGGCTGCCGCTTGGGGCGCCGGATGCTCCTCTAAAAACACCAGGTCGTCGTGATCGTCCTTGGCGTTTTCGTCAAGGGGCGTGATCGATGGGGGCATGTGTGGCTTCTCCAGGATTGCACGGGCGTTTCTGTGTTTAAGTATATAGCGAATTGTTAAAGAGAACGATTAATTCATCGCTTTCCCAACACCGCCAACTCCCCAAGTGCAAGTTTAGAAGGAATTGTACTGCAAAGCAGTGTAATTCTTGTAAGAAATTTTGCATATATGGGGCGCTGTTTCCATGCGGAATTTGCACTTGGTACTCGGAGGAAGGCAGGCGGGCGCGGGGCTGGTAGAATGGATTGTTTTCCCGCCCACCCACGATAAGAAAATTATGTCCGGCAACTCTTTTGGCAAACTCTTTTCCGTTAGCACTTTTGGCGAATCCCACGGCCCGGCGATCGGCTGCGTGATCGATGGTTGCCCACCGGGGCTGGAATTGTCCGAGGCCGATATCCAGCCTGAGCTGGACCGCCGCAAGCCCGGCACTTCGCGCCACGTCACCCAGCGCCAGGAACCGGACACGGTGGAGATCCTGTCCGGCGTCTACCAGGGCGTGACCACCGGCACTCCGATTGCGCTGATGATCCGCAACCAGGACCAGCGCAGCAAGGATTACGGCAATATCGTCGACAGCTTCCGTCCCGGCCACGCCGATTACGCCTACTGGCATAAATACGGCGTGCGCGATCCGCGCGGCGGCGGCCGTTCCTCGGCGCGCCTGACGGCGCCGGTGGTGGGCGCGGCGGCGATTGCCAAGAAATGGCTCAAGCAGCAGTACGGCACCGTCTTCATGGGCTGCATGAGCCAGTTGGGCGATATCGCGATTCCTTTCCAGAGCTGGGAACATGTGGCCAACAATCCCTTCTTCGCCGCCACCGGCGACGCGGCCCTAATCGCGCGCATGGAAGAGGCCATGGACCAGTTGCGCCGCGATGGCGACTCCATCGGCGCGCGCATCGAGGTGGTGGCGCAGAACGTGCCGGTAGGCCTGGGCCAGCCGATTTACGACAAGCTCGACGCCGACATCGCCTACGCCATGATGGGCATCAATGCGGTCAAGGGCGTGGAGATCGGCGCCGGCTTCCGCTGCATCGCGCAGAAAGGTTCCGAACATGGCGACGAGCTGACGCCGCAAGGCTTTGTCGGCAATAACGCCGGCGGCGTACTGGGCGGCATTTCGACCGGACAGGACATCACGGCCTCGATCGCCATCAAGCCCACATCTTCGATCCGCACGCCGCGCCGTTCCATCGACAAGGATGGTAATCCGGTGATGGTGGAAACCTTCGGCCGCCACGATCCCTGCGTCGGCATCCGCGCCACGCCGATTGCCGAAGCCATGCTGGCCTTGGTGCTGATGGACCATGCCCTGATGCACCGCGCCCAGTGCGGCGACGTGCGCGTAGCCACGCCGGACATCTCGAAGCACAAGTAAACGCTTCGGGGCCGCGCGGCTTGGTGGCTGCTCTGCGGCGGCTTCCATGCGCCGCGCCTGCGCGCCATGCTGTCTCCGGCGCGCAGCTGTTGCGGCGCCGCTTCATGCGGCGTCCGCTGTTTCATGGCCGCCACGCGCGGCCTTCGTTTTTACCGCGCCGCGAGGCGCTCCGCCATGCCTAGCCAGTCCGTCAGTTTCGCGCTCTTCCTGTTCTGCTATTACGCCCACGCCGGCACGTTCTCCACCTACGCGAGCCTGTTCTTCGCCGGCAAGGGCATGACGGTGGCGCAGATCGGCGTGCTGATGTCACTGATCCAGGTGCTGCGCATTTTCGGGCCGAATGTCTGGGGCTATGTGGCCGACCATTCCGAACGCCGCGTGCTGGTGCTGCGCCTGACCGGCGCCGCCGCGCTGACGGCGTTTTCCGGCTTCTTCTTCGGCTTCACCTTCGTCCACTTCTTTATCGCCATGGTGCTGCTGAATCTCTTCACCAGCGCGCAGGGTCCGATCTGCGAGGCGCTGATGCTGTCCGAGATGCGCGGCGACTTGAGCAACTATGGGCGCATCCGGCTGTGGGGTTCGATCGGTTTCATCATCTCATCGATGGGCGCGGCTTTCGCGCTCGATGCCTACGGCACCAATGCCTTGCCCTGGGTGGCCGGCGGCCTGCTGCTGTGCGTCTTCGGTGCCGCCTTCCGCCTGAAGGATGTGCCGCGCCCGCCGCACCGGGAAGCGCCACCAGCCTTGCTCAGCGTGCTGCGCCAGCGCGAGGTGCTGGCCTTCTTCCTCTCCACCGCCCTGATGGTGGCGGCCCATACCTCGCTTTACACTTTCTACTCCCTGTATCTGGAGCGGGCAGGGTATAGCAAGGCGATGATCGGCGCCATGTGGTCGCTAGGCGTGGTGGCCGAGGTGCTGCTGTTCTATTTCCAGGCGCCGCTGTTCAAGCGCTGGGGCGCGCGGCGCATGCTGTATCTGACGCTGGCGGTGGCCGTGCTGCGCTTTGCCATGATCGGCGCCGGCGCAACATCGCTGGCGCTGCTGCTCGCGGCCCAGTTGCTGCATGCGGCCACCTTCGCGCTGCATCATTCCTCGTCCGTGATGACCATGCAGCGCTGGTTCGCCGGTCCCTTGCAGGCGCGCGGCCAAGCCCTCTACATCAGTATTTCCTATGGCGTGGGCGGCACGCTGGGCGGCCTGTTCCTGTCGCAGTGCTGGGAGAAGATGGGACCGGAATCGGTCTACTATGTGGCATCGGGACTGGCGGCGCTGTCGCTGGGCGCCGCCGCGCTGTCCTTCCGCTGGCAGGCGCGCAGCCAGCCTGAAAGCAAGGCTGCGGGCGTGGCCTGATCAGGCCACGCGGTTGCTGGCCGTTTCCAGCTGCTGGCGGTGCTCCACCGCTTTGGCAACCAGAGCGCGCATATCGTTCAGCAGGCTGAATTCGGTCTGGCTCAGTTCAATCGGCGGGAAGGACTCGTCCCAGTCGCCGTAGATGAAGCCTGCCGGATGGCCGTGCGCCGACAGCGGCAGCACGATGAAGCTGCGCGCTTCGGACAGCGTGCCTTTCCACCACGCAGGCAGCTTGGCCGCGAACTTCGGATCGCGCGCATTCTCGATGAAGATCACGCGGTCGCTGGTCAGCGCCGCATGGAAGACGTTCGGTTCGTAGGCGTCGTCGAACACCATCTGGCCCAGTTTTTCCTTCATGCCTTCGCCGAAGCACATGCGGGCGGCATAGCGGCCTTCGCGGCGGTTGTGCACGAAGGCGACGGCGCGCGAGAAGTCCAGGCCCTGGAACACGGTTTCCAGCGCGATCGAGACCATCTGCCCCGGACTGGCGCTGTCGACCACGTCGCGCATATCGGCCAGGCCGCTGAGCAGGATCTTATTGCCTTCCTGGCGCTGGCGCGTGCGGGCCAGCGCCTTGGCGCGCCGCTCGGCGGGCTTGGACAGGGGCGCGATCGACAGATCGGCCGCCGCCACCACCTTGGCCTGCTCGATGGCCGTTTGCAGCTGCTGCGGCGAGACGCCCAGCATGCCGGCGTAGTTTTCGGTCAGGCGCAGCACTTCGGCGGCGCCGGCTTCGTTGTCGTGCCACAGCGATTCGGCGCACAGGCGCGACATGGTGGAGATGCCGGCGATCCAGTCCTGATGGCCGATGCCGGCGTCGGGATCGATCGGGCCGACATTGCGCATGCCGGCGATCAGATTTTTCGGCAAGCCCCAGTGGATGGCCGTGGCGCGGCCGATTTCTTCGATGCTCAGGCCCAGCAGCTCCAGCGCGGCATCGCCTTCCCGGCCTTCGCCGGCGCGCTCCTGCAATTCGGTCCAGCGCTCCGGCATATAGAAGGTCAGCATCATGCGGCCCAGGGTTTGCAGCATCGAGCAGACCACGGCTTCTTCCGCCGAACGGGGATCGGCGCTGCCCGCCACTTCGCGCGCCACCATGCCGGCCAATACCGCTTTTTCCATCTCGATATGGGCGATGCCGGAACCGGGCGAGGCGTTCGACAGCTCTTCGATCAGCTTCAAGCCCAGGGCCAGGTGGCCGATCGCTTCGGTGCCGAGCACCAGCACGGCCTTGGTGATGGTGTTGACGTGCTGGCCGAAGGCGGAATACATGCTGCTGTTCGCCAGGCGCAGCACTTTCTGCGTCAATACAGGGTCGGACAGCACGGTGCCGGTCATGCTGAATTCCTGGTCGTCCTCGCCGCGCATGGCGCCCAGGATGGCGGTGATGGCCTTGGCGAAGCCCGGCATATCGCCCTGCAGGCGGGTGCACTCCCACAGCTTGTTCAGGGTCTTTTCGCCCAGCTTGGTGCCGGCGATGAATTGTCCGTTCATTGCTGCACCTGGCGCTGTTCTTCCGGACGCAGATTGGCGTAGGTGCGCTCTTTCAGCGCGGCCAGCGCCACATTGGCGGCCATCGGTTTGCCGGTCAGGTAGCCCTGGATATAGTGGCAGCCGCGTTCCTGCACATAGCGCAGCTGCTCGTCGGTCTCCACGCCTTCTGCCACCACCGACAGATTCAGGTGCTTGGCCAGGTCCAGCACGGCGTTGCAGATGGCGCCATCCTTTTCCGAGCCGGGCAGGTCGCGGATGAAGGCGCGGTCGATTTTCAGCACGGAGATGGGGAAGCGCTTCAGATACGCCAGCGAAGAGTAGCCGGTGCCAAAGTCGTCGATGGCGATGCGCGCCTTGCGCTCGGCCATTTTGCTGAGGATGGATTCGGCGTGCACCGGATCGATCATCAGCGTACCTTCAGTAATTTCTAAAACCAATTGCTCACCAGCGAGGCCGGAGAATGTAATCGCATCGTCGAGCACATCCAGGAATTTATCGTTGCGGAATTGCCGGGGGCTGATATTAACAGAGATATATAGCGGCCGCCTTGCCACTTCCTGAAATTGTTTAAGCTGGACGCAGGCCGATTTTAAAGCCCAGGCGCCCAGCAGATTAATCAGGCCATTGGTTTCGGCAATTGGCACGAAACGCGCCGGCGGCACCATGCCCAGGGTCGGATGCTTCCAGCGCATCAGGGTTTCGAAGCCCTCGATATCGCGCGTGACGGCGTTGACGATGGGCTGGTAATACAGCATGAATTCGCCCTCGCGCACGGCCTGGAACATGGCCGCTTCCAGCGAAATATCGTGTTCCGGCGGGCCGCTGTGGCGCGGGCTGTAGACCACGCAGCGCGCCTTGCCGGTTTCCTTGGCGCGCGACATGGCGGCATCGGCATTGGCCACCAGGCGCACCTCGTCTTCCGCGTGCTGGGGGTAGACCGAGACGCCGACCGAGGCGCCCACATAAATCGTATGGCCTTCGACTTCGAAGGGCGCCTGCAGGGTCGCCAGCAGGCGGCCCGTGACCAGCTTGATCTGCGCTTCGCTGGCGGTGCCGGGCAGCACGGCGACGAATTCGTCGCCGCCGACGCGGGCCAGGGTGTCGCTGTCGCGCAGGGTCTTGCGCAGGCGCGCGGCCGCTTCGCGCAGCACGGCGTCGCCCACCGGATGGCCCAGGCCATCGTTGACTTTCTTGAAACTGTCCAGGCCAATGGTGGCCACCGCGAAGCCCTGGCCGGAACGGCGCGCATGGGCGATCACCATGCGGATGCGGTCGGACAGCAGCAGCCGGTTGGGCAGCTCGGTCAGCGCATCGTGGGTCGCCATATGGCGCAGCCTTTCCTCGGTCGCATGCTGGGCCGTCATATCGCGGCCCACCAGCAGCAGCTCTTGCGCGCCGTCGGCATTGCGGTAGAGGGAGACGCGCAGCTCGAACCAGGTGTCCAGGTCGGGCGTGCGCAAGCGCAGTTCGACCTTGCTCGCGGCCTGGGCCTGCACCACGCCGGCCAGCGCGGTTTTCAGCACCGGCTGGTCGCTATCGGCCACCACGCCGGCCAGCATCTGGCCTTCGAGTTCGCGCGGCGCGGCCAGCAGCTTGACGCTGCGCTGGCTGGCGAACAGGATTTGGCCCAGCAGGGTGGTGCGGAATACGATATCGCCAGCTTCTTCCAGAAGCCGGTCGATCTCATTCCGATGTTCGCGTTCGGGAACGCTGGCTGGGCTGGAGAGCATTGTTTCGGTCTGATCTTTCAATTTCTGCATATCACTTTGTTCACATGCCATTTATTAATGCGTCATGGCCTGTGAAACTTGCAAAACCAGAACGAAATGTATCACTGATGGGAGTTAAATTACATGAAAAAAAGCAATATCCTTGCTGCTTTTCCTTATTTTTCTTATCGGGAAGCTTAAAACAGTATTTTATTCCTGCAAAACGTTCTGTGCTGATGTTTTATTGGGCAGCTTATCCTGCCCGCCAAGCCGCGTGCAGACTGGTGCGCGCGCTTGCCGCTTCCCTTGCTTTGCGCTAGTCTGGACCCCAGCCTTGGAGACCGCGCGATGAACCCATTCGACACGCATGAAATCCATAACCAGGTTGCGCCCTTCGGTAATGTGAACCTGTTCCGCTGCGATCCGGCCTTGTGCGAGGCGGTGGCGCGCGAGGGCGATGCCGGCGCCGGCGACGGCCTGGCCGCGCTCGGCGAGATGCTGGGACGGGCCGAGATTCTCGACCTGGCGCGCCAGGCCAACCACCATTCTCCCCAGCTGCATAATTTCGACCGCAACGGCCAGCGCATCGACGAGATCGAATTCCATCCCGCCTGGCATGCGCTGATGAAGATGCTGATCGAGTACGGCGCCCACGTTTCGCCCTGGGACGGGCGGGAGGCCGGCGGCCAGGTGCTGCGCGCGGCGCGCTACATCCTGTTTGGCCAGCTGGAAAACGGCTCGCAATGCCCGGTGACCATGACTTACGCCAGCGTGCCGGCGCTGAAGCAGTCGCCCGCGCTGGCCGAACGCTGGCTGCCCAAGATCCTGTCGCGCGAATACGATCCGCGGCCGCTGCCCATGGCGCGCAAGCGCGGCGTCCTGATCGGCATGGGCATGACGGAGAAGCAGGGCGGCTCCGATGTGCGTAGTAATACTAGCTTTGCCGAAGCGGTGAGCGGGGCCGAGGCGGAGCGCGTGTTCGGCGAAGAGGGCGCGCAGGTCTACCGCATCGTCGGCCATAAATGGTTCTTCTCGGCGCCGCAGTGCGATGCCCACCTGGTGCTGGCGCAGACCGAGCATGGCGGCAGCGCGGGCCTGTCCTGTTTCCTACTGCCGCGTTTTCTGCCGGACGGCAGCCATAACCAGATCCGCGTGCAGCGCCTGAAGGACAAGCTGGGCAACCGCTCGAACGCCTCGTCCGAAGTGGAGTTCACCGGCGCCTACGGCTGGCTGCTGGGCAAGCCGGGGCGCGGCATCCCCACCATCCTGGAAATGGGCAGTCATACCCGCCTGGACTGCGTGCTGGGCAGCACCGGCATCATGCGCGCGGCGCTGACCCAGGCGCTGCACCATGCGCGCCAGCGCCGCGCTTTCGGCAAGCCGCTGGCCGAGCAGCCGCTGATGCGCAATGTGCTGGCCGATCTGGCGCTGGAATCGGAGGCGGCCACCGTCTTCGCCATGCGGCTAGCGCGCTGCTTCGACCATCCGGACGATCCGGCCGAAGCCATGCTGGCGCGCATTTTGACCCCGGCCGGCAAATACTGGATCTGCAAGCGCGGCCCGGGCTTCGGCGCCGAGGCGATGGAAGTGCTGGGTGGCGGCGGTTATGTCGAGGATGGGCCGCTGGCGCGGCTGTACCGCGAATTTCCGGTCAATTCGATCTGGGAAGGTTCGGGCAATGTGATGTGCCTGGATGTGCTGCGCGCCTTCTCGCGTTCGCCCGATGCTGCCATCGCGCTGGCGGCGGAGCTGGGTCTGGCCGGCGCGAGCGATGCCGTGTACGGCGCATTCTGTTCGGCGCTGCTGGCGGAGCTGGCTGGGCTTGCTGGCGCGGCGCGGCCGGCAGGGGCGCGTGGGAGGCCGGGCGTTGGCGCGGAGCGTGCCGAAGAGGCCGGTGCCGCCTCGGGTGCCGCCGTCACGCCAGGCGAGGTGCTGAACAAGACCGCCGATGCCGAATTCGGTGCGCGCGTGCTGGCCGAGCGCATCGTGCTGGCGGTGCAGGCCGGCCTGCTGCTGCGCCATGCGCCGGCCTATGTCAGCTCGGCCTTCGTGGCTTCGCGGCTGGCGCGAGAGCCGGGCGGGGCTTACGGCCGCCTGCCGCCGAACACGGATTGCACCGCCATTCTGGCGCGCGCCTTGCAGGTTTGAAGCGGCGCTCTTGGCGGAGCGGGCTTTTTGTCGACCCAAACATAGACAGGCTGCGGCTCCGGCTGGGATAATGCCGGGTATACAAGTCAATGTACTTCATATAAAAAGAGTAATCATGAAACAAGATCCGCGTTTCCCCAACCTGTTTATCACCGACCACCCCCTGATCCAGCACAAGCTCAGCCATATGCGCGACAAGACCACGTCCACGCGCACCTTCCGCGAGCTGCTGAAAGAGATCACCCTGCTGATGGGTTATGAAATCACCCGCGACCTGCCGCTGACCACGCGCGAAATCGAAACTCCGCTGATGACCATCGACGCGCCCGTGATCGCGGGCAAGAAGCTGGCCGTGGTGCCGATTCTGCGCGCCGGCATCGGCATGAGCGATGGCCTGCTGAACCTGGTGCCCTCGGCCCGCGTCGGCCATATCGGCGTGTTCCGCGACCCGGACACCCACCAGCCGGTGGAATACCTGGTGCGCCTGCCGGACCTGGTCGACCGTATCTTCATCCTGTGCGACCCGATGGTGGCGACCGGCAATTCGGCCGTGCATGCCGTGGACGTGCTGAAAAACCGCGGCGTGGGCGACGACCAGATCATCTTCCTGGCCCTGGTGGCCGCGCCGGAAGGCATCGAAGTGTTCCAGAAATCGCATCCGGGCGTGAAGATCTACTGCGCTTCGCTGGACAGCCACCTGAACGACCACGCCTATATCGTGCCAGGCCTGGGCGATGCCGGCGACCGCATCTTCGGCACCAAGTAAATCCCCATGGCGACCCCGGTCGATCCCGCCTACCGCGCCCGCCTGGCTGCGCTGAACGAAAAGTTCGCCGCCAGCGTGCCGCAGCGGATGGCGGCGATCGCCCAGGCGCTCGCCCAATGCCGCGAGCGCGGCGCCACGCCCGAACATCTGCGCCAGCTGCATGAAAGCCTGCATGCCGTGGCCGGTTCCGCCGGCTCTTTCGGCTTCCAGGTGCTGGGCGAACAGGCGCGCCGCCTGGAGCAGCAACTGCGCGGCTTGCAGGCCGGCGAGGGTGACTGGACGCTGACGGCGGCCGAAATCGATACCCTATTAACGTGGGCAGCGCAAGAGCCAAGCGCACAACACTACCCGCCGCAGGCTTGAGATTTATCAAACCATCCCCACATGAATTGCCTATAGTAGGTCTCATACCGCACGCAATTTTGGCGGCTGAGTGAACGCAGCATCTGTTTTGCCGCGTTTTGGTGCGAAATCTTGCGTGAAAACGCAGTTTTTCGGCAATTCTGCCACTCAGCCGCAATTATTTTCGCGAAGACGTGTTTTTGACGTTTTATTCGGTATAATGCGGGATCGTTAGATTCAAGGGTAGTGCAGTCAGTCTGTCATTTCCTACTTGCTTCAAACGATATCACGGGCGCAAGCTCATTTAACTGTAATAGGAATTGTAATGGCAACTGGTATCGTAAAATGGTTCAATGATTCGAAGGGTTTTGGCTTCATTACCCCTGACGAAGGCGGCGAAGATCTGTTCGCTCACTTCTCGGCGATTCAATCGGCCGGCTTCAAATCCCTGCAAGAGAACCAACGCGTTTCTTTTGACGTGACCTCCGGTCCAAAGGGTAAGCAAGCATCGAACATTCAGCCTCTGTAATACGCTGAGTCTAGACGACACAAGAAATCCTCGGTTCCCGAGGATTTTTTTTTGCCCGTCCTCCGCGTAAACCGGCCTCAGCCGGGGCTGTGCGGCGCCCGCCAGTAGTCGGGCTGGGCGTAGCTGCGCCGCAGGAAATCGACGAAGGCGCGGATGCGCAGCGGCAAATGGCGGCGCTGCGCGAAGACCGCGTAAATGTCGTTACCTGGCGCCGAGTACTCATCGAGCACGCTGCACAAGCGTCCCGCCTCGATATCGCCGCCCACTTCCCACATCGAACGCCAGGCCAAGCCTTTATCGGCCAGCACCCAGGCATGCAGCACGGCGCCGTCGTTGCAGGCCATATTCCCATTCACCTTGCGCGTCACGTTCTTGCCGTTTTCGCGGAAAGTCCAGCCGCGCTGGCTGCCGTCGCTGCTGATGGCCAGGCAGTTGTGCTGGGCCAGGTCGTCCAGCGCGAGCGGCTTGCCATGGCGCTTCAAATAGGCCGGCGTGGCGACCACCACGCGCCGGTTGTCGGCCAGCTTGGCGCTCACCAGATTCGAATCCGACATGCTGGCAATGCGGATGGCCACATCCACGCCTTCGCCGATCAAGTCGACCACGCGGTCGTTCAGGTTGAGTGTGGCCGTCACGTCGCGGTGCTCGGCCAGGAAGGAGGGCAGCAGGGGCGCGACGTGCTGGCGGCCGAAGCCGGCCGGGGCCGAGATCAGCAGATGGCCGGTGGCGCGCGCGCTGCGCTCGGCCACGGCGGTTTCCGCGTCCTCCAGCTCGCCGAGAATGCGCTGGCAATCTTCGAGGAAGGCGGCGCCCTCGTCGGTCAGGGCCAGCTTGCGCGTGGTGCGTTGCAAGAGCTTGACGCCCAGGCGCTGCTCCAGCGCATCGAGGCGGCGGCCGATCACGGCGGGGGCGATGCCCTCGGCGCGGGCGGCGGCGGACAGGCTGCCCTTGGCAACCACTTCTACAAAGGTCGAAATCTGGCGAAACTGTCCCACGCGGCGTCCTGTCTGGATTTATGACAAAAACGCACAGATGAAGTGATTTTTTGTCTTGTTTGCATAACTAAATAGTGAATATACTGCAAATCATGCAGCGGCCCAAATGTCGCCGGAATTGGGGATGATTTCCCGCCCGATTCGCAGCCTATACTGAGTTTTCAACCTTTCCCCAGATTGGAGTAAACATGACGCAGTCCTCCCTCACTTTGCCAGCAGGTATGGAAATCACCGGCGCCATCCAGCCCGGCTACGAACGCGTGCTGACGCCGGAAGCGCTGGCGCTGGTCGCCAAGCTGTCGCGCGCTTTCGAGCCGCGCCGCCAGGAGCTGCTGGCCGCGCGCGTGGCCCGCGCCAAGCGTCTGGACGAGGGCGTGCGCCCTGATTTTCTGGCTGAAACAGCCCATATCCGCAACGGCGACTGGACGATTGCGCCGATTCCGCCAGCGCTGCAATGCCGCCGCGTGGAAATCACCGGCCCGGTCGAGCGCAAAATGGTCATCAACGCGCTGAATTCCGGTGCCGACAGCTATATGACCGACTTCGAGGACTCGAATACGCCGAACTGGGACAACCAGATCAGCGGCCAGATCAATATGATGGACGCCGTGCGCCGCACGATTGCGCTGGAGCAGAACGGCAAGTCCTACAAGCTCAACGACAAGATCGCCACCCTGGTCGTGCGTCCGCGCGGCTGGCACCTGGATGAAAAGCATGTGCTGGTCGACGGCAAGCGCATCTCGGGCGGCATCTTCGACTTTGCGCTCTTCCTCTTCCACAACGCCAAGGAGCAGCTGGCGCGCGGCGCCGGCCCTTACTTCTACCTGCCGAAGATGGAATCGCACCTGGAGGCGCGCCTGTGGAACGACATCTTCGTGATGGCGCAAAACGAGATCGGCATCCCGCAAGGCACGGTCAAGGCCACCGTGCTGATCGAAACCATCCTGGCCGCTTTCGAAATGGATGAAATCCTGTACGAGCTGCGCGAACACAGCTCGGGCCTGAACGCCGGCCGCTGGGACTACATCTTCAGCTGCATCAAGAAATTCAAGCTCGACAAGCACTTCTGCCTGGCCGACCGCGCCAAGGTGACGATGACGTCGCCCTTCATGCGCGCCTACGCGCTGCTGCTGCTGAAGACCTGCCACAAGCGTAACGCGCCGGCCATCGGCGGCATGGCCGCGCTGATCCCGATCAAGAACGATCCGGAAAAGAATGAAGTCGCCATGGGCGGCGTGCGCAACGACAAGGCGCGCGACGCCACCGACGGCTACGACGGCGGCTGGGTGGCCCACCCCGGCCTGGTCGAGCTGGCCATGACCGAGTTCAAGAAAGTGCTGGGCGATGCGCCCAACCAGATCGGCAAACAGCGTCCCGACGTCGAGGTGAAAGCCGCCGACCTGCTCAACTTCCAGCCCGAAGCGCCGATCACCGAGGCCGGCCTGCGCTACAACATCAATGTCGGCATTCACTACCTGGGCAGCTGGCTGGGCGGCAATGGCTGCGTTCCCATCCACAATCTGATGGAAGACGCCGCCACCGCCGAAATCAGCCGCTCGCAAGTGTGGCAATGGATCCGTTCCAGCAAAGGCGTGCTGGAAGACGGCCGCAAAGTCACGGCCGAGATGGTGCGCGCCATGATTCCCGAAGAACTGCCGAAGGTCAAAGCCAGCGCCCCCGATGGCAGCAGCCCCAACTACGACCGCGCCGCCGTCATCTTCGAAGAGATGTCGACCTCCGCCAACTTCGCCGAGTTCCTGACCCTCCCGCTCTACGAAGAAATCTAAGCCACCGCCGAGGCCGTGTCCGATTTTGGGGCCAGACCCCAAAATCGGACACGACCTCGGCTATAGCGGTGAATGATTGCCGTTAGCGATTGGGGTGCTGATCCTAATCGGACGAAACGGCCATCCGGCGGGCTCGGCCGCATATGCAGAGCGATTATTTGCAGCCGGAGGCCAGCATTTGCTGGTTGCGTTTGATTTGCTGGGCACGCTGCTCGTCGCTGATGAAGCTGCGGCCACCATTCTGGTCATAGTTGGCGACACGCTCGCCCGATTCGAGCACGCGCTGGTTGGCGCGGATGCTTTCGCAGTTCTTGGCATTGTCGGCCTGACGCTCGGTTTCTTCCCGATTTTTTTGTGCGGCCGCTGCCGCTTCGGTGCGGCGCTTGTTGTAGTCGGCGTTGCGTTCGGCGAGCGTGGGTTTGGCTTTGGGCTTACTGTCCGGCGCTGGCGCCTGCGCTGACGCTGCATCCCCTTCGGCGGCTGGCGCTTCGTCAATGGCGGGAGCGGCCGTCAGCGGCTCCGGCATCTGCCCGCGCGGCGCTTTGAGAATGCGGCTGTTCGGTACCGAGGACGGTGGCGGCTGGTCGGACAGCTGCTTGATGCCGCGCTCATTCAGCCATACCCATTGTGCCTGGGCCAGCAGTGGCCAGCAGAGCAGGGCGGCCAGCACGGCGCCACCGCGTACCGCAAGCGCCTGTCCACGGGCCGCAAACCATTTGCCTGGAGCGGATTTCATCATCGTCCTCCGAGATACTATGTCCCCGATTTCGCCACGAATGCCGGCGGCTGTCAACGAGCCATGCCGATGCGGCAAGCTTGTATAATTGCCACGGTCTGGCGAAGGCCAGTCTTTCTCTCAACCGGGATAAAGGAGTATCCATGCGTTTAGCTTCATTGTTGACGTCTTGCCTGGCCCTGAGCTTGCAGGCCGCGCCAGTTCGCGCCGAGACTCCCGCGCCTACTCCGCCGTTGAAGGAAAGGCTGCTTCAATTTTATAAGGAGTTCTTCCCCTTCGGTTATACCGATCCGATTTCGGTCAGCCGCTTTGACCACGGCAGCGTGAACGTCTGCAATTCCTTGAGCCATGGCTGCTCGGTCGTGACCCTGCCAGGCCCGGTAAATATGGCCAAGCGCTTTGTGCCCGGCCCCTTCGTGGAAGGCGCTGCCGCCAGCTGGCTGGCGCTGGACCATCAGGATTCCTATCTGTGCTCGGTGGCGGAAGGCGAGCGCGCCGCCACCTGCGCCAGGATGGCCGGCTTTTCCGCCAGCGGCGTCCATATCAGCTTCATGCGCCGCCATATCGTGCCCATTTTGCACTTCAGCTCATCAAGCGACTCGGACCAATTCGTCGCCAAGTACGCCAAGTCCTTCTACGCGAGCTTGGCGAAAGCGTCCGAGCTGCTGAAACTGCACATGGCCGAGAACAAGCCCGCCGCACTGGTCGGCGCCTTGCCGCTCAAGCAGTTCTTGTTTGATGTTCCCGGTGCGGCGCCCCAGCCCGAGGATGGCAATGGCGGCGCGTGGGAAGTGCCGGTCGGTGGCGGCAGCGAAGCCGGCGCGGAGGAAGAGGGCATCAGCTGAATTTCGGCCCTGCCGGCGCAGCAATATGGATGAAAACGCAAAGCGCTGGCGCAAAGTGAAATCTGACATGGTTTTGGACAGGAAGCTGGACCTTCTGTATAATTCACTTTTGCGCCGATAGGAAATGTACTATGCGTCTACTTCAAAAAGCACTCACCTTCGATGACGTGCTCCTCGTCCCCGCGTATTCGAATGTTCTGCCTGCCGATACGTCCCTCCGCACTCGCCTGACCCGAAATATTTCCCTGAATATCCCGCTGCTGTCCGCCGCAATGGACACCGTGACGGAAAGCCGTCTGGCGATTGCCATGGCTCAGGAAGGCGGCATCGGTATCATCCACAAGAACCTGAAACCGAAAGACCAGGCCCGCGAAGTGGCCCGCGTAAAACGTTTCGAAGCCGGCGTGCTGCGTGACCCGATCACCATCCCACCGGATATGAAAATCCGCGACGTTATCAAGCTCACCGAGCAGTATGGCATCAGCGGCTTCCCTGTGGTGCAGGGCAAGGAAGTAGTCGGCATCATCACCAACCGCGACCTGCGCTTCGAGCAGGAGCTGGACGCCGAAGCGCGCGCCAAGATGACCCCGCGCGAAAAACTGGTGTACGTCAACGAAGACGCCGACACCAACGAAGCCAAGCGCCTGATGAACAAGCACCGCCTGGAGCGCGTGCTGGTGGTGAACGAGGCCTTCGAACTGCGCGGCCTGATCACCGTCAAGGACATCCAGAAATCCACCGAACACCCGAACGCATCGAAAGACCAGCACGGCAAGCTGCTGGTCGGCGCGGCCGTCGGCGTGGGCGCCAAGGATGAAGAGCGCATCGACCTGCTGGTAGCCGCCGGCGTGGACGTGCTGGTGGTCGACACCGCCCACGGCCACTCGCAAGGCATTCTCGATCGCGTCAAGTACATCAAGACCAAGTACCCGCACGTGGACGTCATCGGCGGCAATATTGCCACCGCTGCCGCTGCCAAAGCGCTGGTGGAATACGGCGCCGACGCGGTGAAAGTGGGCATCGGCCCAGGTTCCATCTGCACCACCCGTATCGTCGCTGGCGTGGGCGTGCCGCAGATTACCGCCATCTCCAATGTGGCGCAGGCGCTGGAAGGCACCGGCGTGCCATGTATCGCCGACGGCGGCATCCGCTTCTCGGGCGATATCTCGAAAGCGCTGGCAGCCGGCGCATCGACCGTGATGATGGGTTCCATGTTCGCCGGTACTGAAGAAGCGCCGGGCGAAGTGATCCTGTACCAGGGCCGCAGCTACAAGTCCTACCGCGGCATGGGTTCCCTGGGTGCGATGACCGATGGTTCGGCCGACCGCTACTTCCAGGACGCCACCATGAAGGCCGACAAGTTCGTGCCGGAAGGTATCGAAGGCCGCGTTGCCTACAAGGGCAGCGTGCTGGCGATCATCTTCCAGCTGGTGGGCGGCGTGCGCCAGTCCATGGGTTACTGCGGCTGCGCCACCATCGACGAGCTGCGCGAGAAAGCTGAATTCGTCGAGATCACCTCGGCCGGCATGCGCGAATCGCATGTACACGACGTGCAGATCACCAAGGAAGCCCCGAACTACCGTTCGGAATAAGCCTTCCTTCAAGGCCGGCGGCGGGTTTGAAACCCGTCAGCAGATGCGGCCCCGCCGCCGGCGCTTTTACTTCGCAGTTTTCTAATCTGGCCTCTACGCATCCATGCACTCTAAAATCCTCATCCTCGATTTCGGCTCCCAGGTAACCCAGCTGATCGCGCGCCGCGTGCGCGATGCCGGCGTGTTCTCCGAAGTCTATCCTTACGACGTCAGCGACGAATTCGTGCGCAACTACGGCGCCTCGGGCATCATCCTGTCCGGCAGCCACAACTCCACGCTCGAAGGCGATTCGCCGCGCGCGCCGCAAGCCGTGTTCGAAGCCGGCGTGCCGGTGCTGGGCATCTGCTACGGCATGCAGACCATGGCTGCCCAGCTGGGCGGCAAGGTGGAAAATGGCCTGGTGCGCGAATTCGGCTACGCTGAAGTGCGCGCCCGCAGCCATACCAAGCTGCTGACCGGCATCAACGACTTCGTCACCGACGAAGGCCACGGCATGCTGAAAGTGTGGATGAGCCACGGCGACAAAGTGCTGGACCTGCCGCCCGGCTTCAAGCTGATGGCCAGCACCGACAGCTGCCCGATCGCCGCCATGGCTGACGAAGACCGCGGCTTCTACGCCGTGCAGTTCCACCCCGAAGTGACGCACACCGTGCAGGGCAAGGCCATCCTGGGCCGCTTCGTGCACGAAATCTGCGGCTGCAAATCGGACTGGAATATGCCCGACTACATCAGCGAAGCGGTCGAGAAAATCCGCGCGCAAGTGGGCACGGATGAAGTGATCCTGGGCCTGTCCGGCGGCGTCGATTCCTCCGTGGCTGCAGCCCTGATCCACCGCGCTATCGGCGATCAGCTGACCTGCGTCTTCGTCGACCACGGCCTGCTGCGCCTGAACGAAGGCAAGATGGTGATGGACATGTTCGCCAAGAACCTGGGCGTGAAAGTGATCCAGATCGACGCGACCGAGCAGTTCATGGGCCACCTGGCCGGCGTCACCGATCCTGAGCAAAAGCGCAAGATCATCGGCCGCGAATTCGTCGAAGTGTTCCAGGTCGAAGCGGGTAAGCGCTCCAATGCCAAGTGGCTGGCGCAAGGCACCATCTATCCGGACGTGATCGAATCGGCCGGCAAAGGCAAGAAGGGCCAGACCATCAAGAGCCACCACAATGTGGGCGGCCTGCCGGAAACCCTGAACCTGCAGCTGCTCGAACCGCTGCGCGAACTGTTCAAGGACGAAGTGCGCAAGCTGGGCGTGGCCCTGGGCCTGCCGCACGATATGGTGTACCGCCATCCATTCCCAGGTCCAGGCCTGGGCGTGCGTATCCTGGGTGAAGTGAAGAAGGAATACGCCGACCTGCTGCGCCGCGCCGACGCCATCTTCATCGAAGAACTGCGCAATACGCCATACGAAGCGGTGGCAGTGGAGGGCGCCGATCCGGACAACGTGCCGAAGAATTGGTACGACGCCACCAGCCAGGCCTTCGCCGTCTTCCTGCCGGTGAAGTCGGTGGGCGTGATGGGCGACGGCCGCACCTACGACTACGTGGTCGCGCTGCGTGCCGTGCAAACCCAGGACTTCATGACCGCGCACTGGGCGCACCTGCCGCATTCGCTGCTGGGCAAGGTGTCCAACCGCATCATCAATGAAGTCAAAGGGCTGAACCGCGTGGTGTACGACATCTCGGGCAAGCCGCCTGCGACGATTGAGTGGGAATGATTCCCCGTCTGGCTGCCTAGCGCAGCACTCGGCAACAAGACCAGCAAAGCCCCTGATTTTTCAGGGGCTTTTTTGTTTTTACATGGCTGGGTCTGGCAACTGGCGGCAGCGGCAAGCGCAACTGGTGAATGGTATCGATCGTGGCACCGCGTGAGCGGTCGCAGACGGGGCGTGGTGGTGCCATCACCGTGATTGCCTGCGGATGATGGTATGGATTTTTCCTAAGCCATTGATTAGGCGAGGGAATTATCGATATTCATCACCGTTTTGGTTGATGGTACCAACGGCCGGGAGGAGGGGTGGTATGCGCTCGAAAGCGCCCCGGTTTTGAGGGGCTAACGTGTTGATTCATTAGAGGAAATTGGCAAGATGATGGCATCTTTTTTGAGGAGTTGGACATGCTCACTGACACCAAGCTACGCAACTTGAAGCCGGCAGCGCGGGCGTACAAAGTGGCTGATCGTGACGGCATGTATGTCGCGGTGCTGTCGTCGGGTACGCTGTCGTTCCGGTTGAACTACCGTATTAACGGACGACAGGAAACCCTGGTCATCGGGCGCTATGGGCGTGGCGGCCTGACGCTGCAGGAAGCGCGGGAGAAACTGGGCGAGGCGAAGAAACTCATTGCCACGGGCGTGTCGCCCATGTTGAACAAACAGCGTGCACGCCGGCGCGAGGAAGGGGCGGAAACCTTTGGCCAGTGGGCTACGCGTTGGCTGGCGAACTATCGCATGGCCGAATCGACCCGTGACATGCGCCGCTCTGTGTATGAGCGGGATCTGGAAAAGCCGTTCGGCCGCCTGCTGCTCAAGGAGATCTCGCATGAGGAACTGCGTACGGTGTGCGACGCCATTGTGGCGCGCGGAGCACCGGCGACGGCGGTGCATGCGCGCGAGATAGTGATGCTGGTGTTTCGCTATGCCGCCGAGCGCGGTCATGAACACGAGAACCCCGGCGACCGGGTGCCGCCAAGCTCCATCGCCACCTTCCAGCCGCGCGACCGAGCGCTGGCGCCCCATGAAATCGCCTGGGTGTACGAGCATCTGGAGTGCGTGGCCAGCGCGCCGACTTTGCGCCTGGCGGTTAAACTGCTGCTCCTGACCATGGTGCGGAAATCCGAACTGACGGACGCGACCTGGGGTGAGATCAATTTCACCAATGGCATCTGGACGATTCCTGCCGCGCGCATGAAGCGGCGCAATCCGCATAATGTCTACCTGTCGCGGCAGGCGCTCGACCTGTTTATCGCGCTGCGCACCTGTGCCGGCAATTCGCGGTATGTGCTGCCGTCCCGCTACGATGCGGATCTGCCGATCTCGCATGCGACACTCAATCGCGTGGCGGTGCAGGTGGGCGTCAGCGCGCGTAAAGCAGGCCACCCGCTGGCCGATTTTTCTCCGCATGATTTGCGTCGCACCGCGTCGACCTTGCTGCACGAGGAGGGCTTTAATACGGACTGGATCGAAAAGTGTCTGGCGCACGAACAGCGCGGCGTACGCGCCGTCTATAACAAGGCCGAATATGCCGAGCAGCGCCGTGCCATGCTGCAGGATTGGGCCGATATGATTGACCGCTGGACTACGGTTTCTTGAACCCGGGCGCAGGCTGCGGCACGGCCGCGGCCTGCTGTTCGGCGATCCAGGCATCGACCTCATTGAGGTCCCATGCGACGGACCTGGCCGTGATCGAGAAGCGCTTGGGGAATTTTCCGCAGCGCTCCAGTTCGAGTATCGTACGTTCGCCCAGCGGGACTTTTTGCAAGAGCTGCTTGCGTTTGATGAGCACGCGGCCGGGCGTCATCATGTCTGCGCTCGTGAGTGTGCGGGTATTCATGCAGCGCTTATCCCCCATTTGAATTGACGGTGGCAGTGTTGCAACAACCACTGCGGCTGAAGTTGCACTTGGCGTCTGGTTGAAACATGGACGGTCGCGCCGCCCATGCAGTCTTGCAGTGCCAGATGGCAGCGTGCCAGGTTCTTCGTACATGGTCAGTCTGATCGACGGCGAAGTCCATTGAAATGCGGGGATGGAATGGGCGGCTTTCACTTTGGTCTGTCTCCTTGTTTGCATGGGGCCGCGGCGGCGCTGCGTATTGTTGGCACCGTTGGAGCAGCTTAGCCAGCATCCAAGGAATGAGGGACTGCTTGGCAACGTGATTATCCGAGAGTATTTCAATCAGCGATTGGTCTATGCTAAGCAGACGATGTTGCACTTGTGACGCGAACTCCGGGTGGAGGCTGGGGCAACAAGACTACACCGGTCATGGTGCCACGGCAGGTTGTAGGTACCGCTTGCTTGGCAAGGTCTCTGCGCACCTGGTAGCCGCGTGCCATTGGCACGACTCCGGATGTTAGTTCCTTTGTCGAGGTCATCGCATGATTTTGCATAGCATTCTGCAACAATCTCGTCGTCTCACAGTCCGTGGCTTTTCGATCACGCAGCTGGCTGGCACCTTCGTGATTTTGGTGTGCATTTCGCTGATTGCAATAGAAGTATGGTTGACCTGGCGAGCGCGCGCAATTCAGCTGCATGAATCGGAAGTGGCGTCGGCCAATCTGGTCCAGGCGGTTGGACAGCATGCCTATGACACCATCAAGGCAGCAGACACGGTACTGGTGGGGCTAACCGAACGGCTCGAAAAAGAAGGGCAATCCAGCGCAAACCTGGATCGCATCCATGAGCTGCTTGTACACCGCGTTGCCGAACTGCCTCAGCTTCACGGGATTTTTGTGTATGCCGAGGATGGCAGCTGGTTGGTCAATTCTCAGCCAACGTTGCTGAGGAATCAGAATAATGCTGACCGCGAGTATTTCAAGTTTCACCGGGAACACCGCGATGTAGACGTGCATATTGGCGTACCCGTACGCAGCAAATCGACGGGGGAATGGATTCTTCCCGTATCGCGGCGCCTCAATCGGCCCGATGGCCGGTTTGCTGGGGTTGCGTTAGCGACGATCAAAATAGAGTACTTCAGCGACTTCTTTCGACGCTTCAATATCGGCCGGGATGGTGCCATATTACTGGCGCTGGATAACGGCATCATGCTGGTGCGCAGACCCTTTAATCCGAAGACCTTGGGCCGGGACATTTCCAGGCTGCCGCTCTTTCACGAATATTTGCCCAAAGCGCCCGTCGCCACGGTGACGTTTACCTCAGGACAGGATGGCGTCACGCGGATCAATAGTTATCGCAAGCTGCGGCAGTATCCGCTTGTCGTATCCGCTGCACTCTCTCGGGATGAGGTACTCGCGCGATGGCGTGCCGATGCTTATTTGAATGCTGGTGTGGTTACCTTGCTGGTGCTGGCACTGGGATTGGCGGGGCTGCGCCTGGTAAAACAGATCGGGCTGAGAATCCAGGCGGAGGCGGAACTGGTGCGGGCCCGGGACTCGCTGGAAGCGTTGAATCGAACGCTGGAAAGGCTGGCGATGCAGGATGGGCTGACTGGCCTGGCCAATCGGCGCCAGTTCGACAGCTCGCTTAGCGACGAATTTAGCCGAGCGGCGCGCAATGCGAGCTCTCTGGCGCTGATCATGATCGATGTCGACTGCTTTAAGCAGTACAACGATATTTATGGCCACACTGCCGGCGACGAGTGCCTGAAGGCGATTGGCAAGGTGGTGGGTGGCAGCAAACACCGGCCAGGAGACCTGGCGGCACGTTATGGCGGCGAAGAACTGGTGGTGCTGCTTCCCGGAACGGATGTCGCGGGGGCGATGAGCGTGGCCGAAAGTATCCGGATCGCCATTGCAGAACTGGCGCTGGAACACAAAGGCAATAGCGCCGGGCGCGTCACGATCAGTGCCGGCGTGGAAGCATTGGCACCGGCAGGAGCACAGAGCGAGCCGGTTGATCTGATTGTCGCTGCGGACAAGGCGCTCTATCGGGCAAAGCACAGCGGGCGAAACCGGGTCTGTACTTCCAGACAGGATGATGCTGTTTATCCGGAAGTGATCATGGTATAGAGGGCATGTCACCGGGTATGTCCAGCGTCCACCGATGCGCGGCAAGAGCGGCGGAAGCGTGTTTTCTATGCCGGCGCTGGTGCGACTTCCCTGCCTTGTCCAAATACGCTATCGAGCGTGGGAAAGCAGCAGTCTTTGTAGCGATGCAGCTTCGACGCTCTCAGATACAGGCTGTCTTTCTCTACCTGGGCCGGTGACAGAAGAAGATATTGGCTTACGCGTGAATTCGCTTCATTCATCAGTCCGCAGAGGACAAAGTCTGCTTTGGCGCCGCAGTTCAGCGGCACGCGCCATCGCCGCCAGCGATCAGGACAGCGTCGGAACGACGCGATCGACACCTTGACGGTAAGCGTGTCGTTTAGCCGCAAGACATTCCATACAGCGGTGCGCTGGACGGCAGCACCGGCTAGCGTTGCCCGCTCGGTCACCTCGGCGATCATCACTTCAACCTGCTGGCGCATGGCCAGAATACCCAGCGCACCATGGGCCGTATGTTTGAGCGGCAGTCCAGCTGCGGCATATGCCCGTATATACCCGCCGAACAGCTTCAGTACCGTGACTCGTCCGGCTAGCGAGGAGCGCCGGCACAAGGCTGCATTGATCGTACCGTGGTGCCGGTAGATGGCGCGCAGATGTTCCAGCACGACCTCGCGATCTGGTCCGTTTGACCGCCGCTGGCGGATGCGCTGTGCAAGCTCGAATGTGGCCATGCTCACCATCGGTTCAATCGCATCTGCGCACCGCACCCAAAGATGTTCCGGGTTGGGGGCGGACTTGCCTCTTAGCCGGCGGGTGGTTTGATTGAAAACGATCTCGCCGCAATAACGCCTGCTGGTCAGAATGCGCCGAACGGTACTCGTGTCCCAGGGCTTGCCCATATGATTGCAACGGCCCTCCGAACGCAATTGCCGGGCGATCCGCGTGTCGCTCCAGCCCTCTTCGGTGTACAGCCGGTAGATCCGGCGCACCAGGGCGACCTCTTCCGGGCCACTGTGCTGAAGCGCGATCCGGTCGGTGACGGCGGGCTTGCGTTCCCCGTCCTGGAGCGGTGCCTTGCGCTGACCGTCCTGGGTCACCGGGGTGCGGCAAAATCCGTAGCCAGGTCGTCCCCCTTGCTTGTAGCCCATGCGAGAGAAGCGGCACTGCGCAAGCAGTACTCTGGTGCCCAGTTCACGGCTGTACTCGGCCGCCATGATGCGTTTTACGCCTTTCAACAGCGCATTCAACGGCGAACCGTCGTCGACAAAGTGTTCGGCACAGTAGATGACCTGGACGCCGGCCTGGCGGCAGATAAATTCATAATAGGCGCTTTCATCGACATCCTGGAAGCGCCCCCACCGACTGACGTCGTAGACCAAAACCAGCTCAAACGCCGCTGCCCCTGACTGCACGTCAGCGATCAGCCCCTGCAAACCTGCGCGCCCATTGATGCGTAAGCCGCTTTTTCCCGCATCCGCGTACATCGTCACAATCTCAATATCATGCGCCTGCGCATACTCGCTCAGCATGGCGCATTGATGCTGAATTGAGTGATCCTGGGGCGAAGTGGACATCCGCACGTAAATGGCCGCGCGACGTTTTCGCCCGTCGCCTCCCGATGAGGAGAAGTGCTGGTCAGTCATGTCCCGTGGCGATTCCGCATGAAATGGAGGGCGTGGGCAGTATTCGCGTTCCTGGCTCAGACGGAACGGGTGCATTGCCCGCGCAGCGCATGGCCGTGAAAGCTAGGAGGTCTTTCGGCGCGAGATGCGGCGCCGGTAAAAAAAGGGTTGGAAATGAACCGGAAGTTGGAGCTGCTCCAGCGCGGAAAAAATCTGTGGCGCGAATTCCGCTAAAAATGCCGTCGCGAACCGGTGGTCGTGGTTTGCCTCAAGTGCTAGCCAGATTTTCTGGTAGGCTGAGTCGATGGCGGAACTTGGAGGCAATTTCGGAAGAGCATGTCCCATGATTTCTCCTTGGTGCAATTCAAGGATAGATCAGGTCCCATGGGTCATATTGATCTGGCGCAAAGATGCAGCTCAAGCATGCCTGTCAGCGCTTGCCTTCGTCTGACTTGGCTCGCCGGCGGTCGGCTGTGGGGCGCGGTAGCGAACCGTAGTCGCGCACATGGTCCCGGGTGCGGGAAAACACGCTTTCGATGAGCGTTGGCGAGATGCCGCACAGCAGCGCATAAGTCATCGCGACACCGTCACCGAAAGCTTCGCGGGTGAGCAGAGCGATGCCTATCTTGTCCGCAGTGCGTATATCGATTCGTCTGGTCATAATGAAAGACTATGCCAGAAACACGGAACACATGCGTCGACGCGGCACGCATTGGTGCGCGGACATCTCGTTGGATGGAACGCTGAAGTCCTATCGGAGTCGGTGTACGATAAAGCCATCCTCCCGATCGGAGTGCATGACCTCGAAAGTATGTTCGCTCAGCTTTATTGCAGCTTCACCGGTAATCAGTTGGTAGCGAAGCGATGCGTGTGGCGGTCGGACCACGGCGGCAGGTACGGTGGCCTCGCTCCACGACCGTACCAGCAGCATTTGATAGCGTTGTCGTTTGGCATCAAGGACGGTGAACTGCTGGATGACCATTTCGCGATTAAGCATGGCTTCTCCTTTTATCGGTCTTAGACGCTGCAGCAGCAAGGTGGAACAATGTCATTGTTCCCGTCCCGGGCGGTCCGACCGACAGGTATCTGACGCGTAGGCACGCAACGCCTCAGATGTCGGAAAGCCGTGTTTGTCGCCTCGCATAACAGCGCGTGTCAATTATTGGATCATGGAAAGGAGCGGGAGATGTTGAGGCAAATCAAGCCTTCGCCAAATAACTGGGCGATATCAGGCAACCGGCAGATCCCCTTGCTGAGCAGGCGCTAAGATGCGCCGGCAGGTTCAGGCGGCACCAGTTGCAATGCGGGCCGTGGCCTATGTGCGGATGTCGACCGAGCGGCAGGACCATTCTCTCGGGCATCAGCTTGAGCGCATTACGCAGTATGCGACCGAGCACAATTTCCAGCTGGTCCGGGTGTACGCCGATGAGGGCCGTAGTGGTCTTGTCATGACGGGCAGGGCCGGTCTGGCCAGTCTGATCCGGGAAGTTGAGACAGGTGCGGCGGACTTTCAGGTGGTACTGGTCTTCGATGTCAGCCGCTGGGGCCGCTTCCAGGACACCGACGAGAGCGCGCATTACGAATATATGTGCCGGCGTGCGGGCATTCAGGTGGAATATTGCGCCGAACCCTTTGCCAACGACGGCTCACCATTCACCGCCGTGGTCAAAGGCATGAAGCGTGCGATGGCCGCCGAGTACAGCAGGGAGTTGTCGGGCAAGGTATTTGCGGCACAGGCCCGCCTTTCATCGGCGGGTTTCAAGCCGGGCGGGATCGCCGGATATGCGATACGGCGCCTTGCTGTGGCAGCCGATGGGGCGACCAAGCGTATCCTGTCCGATGGTGAACGCAAGCCAGAGTTGACCGATCGCGTTTTACTCATCCCTGGACCGCCGGAAGAGGTGACGGTGGTGCGCCAGATCTATCACTGGTATATCCGCCAGCATATGACCGACACGGCCATTGCAGAGAGGCTCAATGCAGCCGGCGTGCCCAACTTCACGGGGGCAATGTGGCGGCCTGCGCAGGTGAAAAGTATCCTGTGCAACGAGAAGTATGCGGGAGTAATGCTCTACAACCGGACATCGCGGCGTCTGAGCACGAAAATGGTCCGCAATCCGGCTGCACAGTGGGTGCGTCACCCCTCAGGGCTGACGCCCATTATTTCACCTAGCATTTTTCGCAAGGCACAAAATGAGCGTGCGCGCCGCCTCTCGCCGATAGACTGGGACGGTGTGCCAGAACAGCTGCAGAGGCTGTATGCGGGGCATGGCCGGGTCACGGCGTCCCTGATCGATGCCGATCCGCATTTGCCAAGCGCACATGCCGTCAAGTACCATTTCGGTACGCTGGCCACGGCATGCGCCGTGGCTGGCCTGCCGCCAGGTCCAACGTTCAAATACGCCGTCACCCGCCATACCGTGCGCGAGCATCTCAAGCAAACGCTGGCAAGGGTTCAGCAGTTGGTGACGATGGCGGGATCGACATGGCGCAGGGATGGCCGGAAAGAACGCCTGCTGATCGGTGGCGCGATCCGGTTAAAGGTGATGGTGTGCAGAGCCAGAGTCGATGAGGATGGACGTGTCCGCTGGAAGATCGCCTTGAACCATGGCGCTGCGACGGATTTCGTCCTGGCCGTCCGGCTCGATCAAGGTAATGCAGGCATACGCGACTACTTCCTGCTGGCGCCCGCCGCATTCGCCCAACCCTATCTGCTGTGCCGCATTGAGCGGCGCGATGAGTTTGCCGCTTACCGCTACACTGAGCTAAGGGCCATCTTTGGCTTGGCGCCTGGTGCGGCCAATGAGGCCTCATGGTCCGGTCCTGAGTGAAAAGGGAGCGTTCTCAAAGTGTGCACTGTTCTCCCGCGCCGGCATTCGGTGTCTGCTGGAGAACAGGCCGCCGAAGGCCGCGTGCCCGGGCGTACGTGAAGTTCGCGCTATCAGGCGTTGGGGCATTACTGAGTGGCATTGGTGGTAGGCGTCCTTGTGGCGACGAAGTAGTGCCGGCCGCTGACGGGCATTCGCCCCCCCAGCATTGCGATGGCATCCGCACGCCAGGCAAGCGCTCAGTCCTCCACCAGACTGTCGAACTGCGCAGCAAGGAAATCGATCAGCAGACGCACCGCCGGCAATTGGCCACGGCGCGATGCGAACACGGCATGGATGATTTCGCGGCGCGGCGTCCAGTCCGTGAGTACCTGCACGAGTTTGCGGCGTTCGAACTGTTCGGTCACCATCATGCGCGGCAACTGGACAATGCCGACACCAGCGACTGCTGCGGCTCTTAGCGCGAGCATGGAGCGCGTGATGTAACGCGGCTGATGCCTTACATCCTCCTGCATGCCGTCAGGGCCATGGAGTAGCCAACGATGATCATCTTGCGGCTGTCCTAGATCCATGCTGGGAAGGAGGGAAAGATCGGCTGGCCCCATCGGTGTCCCGAACGTGGCGAGCAAATCTGGACTGGCAACCAGGCACTGTCCGCGATCGGACAGGACACGCATCAACAATTCGCTGTCTTCGAGCGGTGGTGGCCGCACGCGGATGGCCAGGTCGATACCTTCCGCCACCACATCCACCTTGCGATCGGTTTCTTCCAGATGCAGCTCAACCCGTGGATGAAGCGCCATGAACGCCGCCACCATGTCGCCCACGCGGGTCGACAGCAGTGCGACAGGGCAGGTCATGCGAATTACGCCACGCGGTTCCGAATGCGTCAGCGCGATCGATTCCTCGGCTGCCTCGGCTTCGGTCAGCATGGCACGGCAATGCATGTAGTAACCGCGCCCGACTTCGGTGACGCCAAAACTACGCGTGGTTCGCAACAGCAGTTTCGTGCCCAGGCGTTCCTCAAGCTGCGCAATGCGGCGGCTCAGTTTGGACTTCGGAATACCCAGAGCCCTGCCAGCTGGCGCAAAGCCGGCATGCTCAACTACCTGGGCGAAGTAGTAAAGATCATTGAGATCGGGTGGGTTCATTGTTCTACTCATGGAACACTCTGGGCGATTATCGCATACTACCGGCGGCATCGTTCCTTCCCTATGCTTCTTCCTGCTAGACCGATCAAATCAGGAGAAAAAAATGCTGAAGAAGATTCAGAGCATTGACAGCGCGCCCCGCCCCCATTGGGTCGGCAATGGCTTCCCAGTGCGCTCGCTGTTCAGCTACGGTCGCCTCGGTGCGCAGTTAAGTCCCTTCCTGCTGTTGGATTACGCAGGCCCGGCACGTTTCGAGCCGACCAGCCAGCAGCGCGGTGTCGGCATGCACCCGCATCGCGGTTTTGAGACCGTAACCATCGTCTATGACGGAGAAGTCGCGCACCGCGATTCGACCGGAGCGGATGGCGTCATTGGTCCGGGCGATGTGCAATGGATGACGGCGGCCTCCGGCATTTTGCATGAGGAATTTCACTCGAAAAAATTCAGCCACAGTGGCGGACAGCTGGAAATGGTGCAGCTCTGGGTCAACCTGCCGGCCCGGGACAAGATGGGACCGCCGGGTTACCAGTCCATCCTGGACGTGCACATTCCCAGCGTTCCATTGCCTGACGGGGCTGGGCAGGTGCGCGTGATCGCGGGTGAGTTCGGAGACCACAAGGGGCCGGCCAGAACCCATACGCCAATCAACGTATGGGATCTGCGTCTGTGCCAGGGCGGTCAGGCACTGTTGCACTTGCCTGAAGGGCATACCACGGTGCTGGTTGTGTTGCGCGGCACCGTGTTGGTCAATGACCAGCAGATGCTGCGCGAGGCGCAAACGGTATTACTGGATCGCGGTGGCGATGAGCTGAGGCTCAAGGCTGACGCCGACGCGGTGATCCTGATCCTGGGCGGCGAACCGATCGACGAGCCGATCGTTGGATACGGACCCATCGTCATGAACACGCAGCATGAAATCAACCAGGCTTTCGAAGACCTTGAAAGCGGCCGCTTCGGGCGTCTTGTCGCCTGATTTCCTTCACCCATTCCAATTCAGGAGATTGATATGTCCTTACCCCCAAACACTGCCAACTTCAACGGCGTCCGCCCGGTCATCGATCCCGACGACGCCGTGATGCTGCTCATCGATCATCAGAGTGGCCTGTTCCAGACCGTGAACGATATGCCGATGTCCAGGCTGCGCGCGCACGCCGCTGCGTTGGCCAAAATGGCGACGCTGGCCAGGATGCCGGTCATTACCACGGCTTCTGTACCGCAAGGGCCAAACGGGCCGCTGATCCCGGAAATCCATGAGAGCGCGCCACACGCACAGTACGTGGCGCGCAAGGGCGAGATCAATGCCTGGGATAATCCGGACTTTGTCGCCGCGGTCAAAGCAACCGGCCGCAACACCTTGATCATCGCCGGCACGATCACCAGTGTGTGCATGGCCTTTCCGGCCATTAGCGCGGCGCATGCCGGCTACAAAGTCTTTGCGGTGGTCGATGCGTCGGGCACCTATTCCAAGATGGCCCAGGAGATCACGCTGGCGCGTGTGGTGCAAGCGGGCGTTGTGCCGATGGATACTGCGGCCGTTGCATCGGAAATCCAGCGCACCTGGAACCGTGACGACGCGTTGCAGTGGGCCGATGTCTACACCAGGATCTTCCCCGAGTACGCTTTGCTGATCGAAAGCTACGGCAAGGCGCAGGACGTGGCAAAAAACGAAGAGGTTCTTGATTCGCAGCGCGCCTGAGCGCTGCCTGCTGCCGGCCTGCTGCCGGCATAGGGAGTTTGACATGAGCGATAAATCATATGTCCGGTTGGACACGCATAATGCTGCCGTCCTGCTGGTCGATCATCAGGCGGGGCTGCTCTCGCTGGTGCGCGATATCGACCCGGACAAGTTCAAGAACAATGTGCTGGCGCTGGCCGATCTGGCAAAGTACTTCAAGCTGCCGACGATCCTTACCACCAGCTTTGAGGATGGACCAAATGGGCCGCTGGTACCGGAACTCAAACAGATGTTCCCTGATGCACCATTTATTCCGCGCCCCGGCCAGATCAATGCATGGGATAACGAGGACTTTGTGCAAGCAGTCAAGGCCACCGGAAAGAAGCAGCTGATCATTGCCGGTGTCGTGACCGAAGTGTGCGTGGCGTTTCCGGCGCTGTCCGCGCTGGCCGAGGGCTATGAAGTCTTTGTCATTACGGATGCGTCTGGCACGTTCAACGAAGTCACGCGCCATTCCGCCTGGAACCGCATGGCCAATGCGGGCGCGCAATTGATGACATGGTTCGGTGCGGCCTGTGAACTGCACCGTGATTGGCGCAATGATGTCGAGGGCTTGGGCGCGCTGTTCTCCAATCATATCCCCGATTATCGCAATCTGATCACTGCCTACACAACGGCCAAGGGTGCTCGCTGAGCACACAAGGGGGAGGCTGCATGCTCCCCCACATTGGGAGAAAAACATGCAAGAGCATGGCATCGTTGCCCAGGTCAACGCCAGCATAGGGCGCCTGGCATTACGCGTCGCGGACGGCAGCTACGTGTTGGCCGAGCAATTAGATACGCAACCGCTGCGAACTGGCCAGGAGCTTTCCGGCGAAATGGCCGCAGTGGGTACGGAAACCTTCACTGACCGGCAATCGGCGGCCAGGTATGGCGTCTTCGTCGTCGCGTATGGCTTGTCGCGGGAGGCTGTGGAACAGGAGCTGCGCTAGTGTGTCGGCAAGGCGGGAAATGACGCAAAATCTCACGTGATTCGTGGAAGAGCGAGCCGACCGCCCGTCGCAACTGCCGCATCGAGAGGATGGGATGAGTTTGCTTCTTACCGCTACGCCAAACGAGGCGCGAGCGTGGAATTTGGCGCACGGTGCAGATGACTCGCGGATCTGCCCGCTGCTCTTTGCGCTGTGGTTCGTGCAAAAGGCATGTCAGGAGGCAGGTAGCGCTTCCGCTGTATTCCCTTCGCCGTAGCTGGCCGGCCCGTTCGATGCTGTTGGCAGTGCAAGCGAGAAAGCGGGGAGGGCTGCCTCTGGAGCCTCCTGGACGCTGGCGCCCGGCATGCCATTGCCGGCAAGCGCCATGTCGCGCTTCGCAATGGCACCTTTGTCGGCGGCCGGGTGGGTGGATCCCTTCCTGTCACCTGTCAACAGCACGTTGATGCGTCGTTCCAGTCCCATCCTCAATGTGCGTGCTGCGCTGGCGGCGCTGCGCACGGATTTTTTGATACGGGCTTTTTGGACGCTCAGCTGGCTGCTGCTCATCGCCTCATCGATGCACAGGGTTTCGAGCATGGGCATGAGCTGGTCGACCTTCCCGATCATCTCCAGCAGGCGCCGGCCTAGCATGGAAAAGACTTTTGCCTCGATGTTGAGGGGCTCGACGTCGTAGCTGGCGAGGTTGATGATGCCGTGTGCGTGGCACTTTGCCTCCGTATCGGCCAGCACCTGATTTAAGCGCGCGATGCGTACATCGAGCATGGTGCGCAGTTCCTGCTCGACCTGGTCGACGTCCTCGTCGGCAAGCCGGATGCGCGCAAAAACGGCGATGTAGTGGAAGTTCATCTGCGTCACATCAAAGCAGCGCAGGTACAGCCGCTTGCCTTCCGGACTGGAGAGGATGATGTTGATCTTGCGGCTGGCCGATTCGACCTGGGTCAGATCGGTTGCCGCTTGCCGCGCGAGGAGCTTGCGGTTGGTGGCGCCATGATCGGCACGGACGATCGCTGGCGGGTGGGCGCGCTGGTGCATGATTTGCCTCCACGGTGTGTCGCTGCTGCCCCTCATGGTCTGCCAGCGCAATTGCCTGTGCAAGGCGAAAGCGCGCTCATCGCGCTGGCCTTTTCGTGCGGCAGTTGCGGGCGTGCTGCCTGTTGCTGCGCGCGCTTGCCACTATCAAACTGGCGGCCAAGGCCTGCTGGCCATGGCCGTGCGGTGGTATCGCTTTTCCGCGAACGCACACTGGCGCCGTTGCCTGGGCCGTCTACAATATCCGGTAGCAGCCATGGGTTGTCCGAGGGGCATTCAACCGTCCTCTCAAGCCGCATCGGCTGCACGGTATTTCTCGGTTTCCGCAACGGTAGCTGGCAGCCCGTTGAAACGGCATTTGCCGCAGTAGTGAAGCCAGCCTCACATTTACCGGCCATTGGCCGGCACCCCTCAATCCCCATGGGACAACCATCCCATGCGGGTGATTGTCCCGCCTGTTATATCCAGAGAGGCAATCATGAGGCAGTTCGCATCAATCCCTGACCGCCATGGCATCACGCCATGTACCCGCGTAGAGGACACCCTGAACGATGAATCCGGCGACGAGGGTCCGGAATTCACCGAAGAGGAGGTTGTTCGTCTGCATTGGTGGCTGTTGCAAAAGGTCAGATTGCTCAGTAACGAGAACACGCCGCTGGCGGACAAGTTCGAGATCGTGCGCTGGGTGTTCACCGATCCGGTGCGTGATACCAGACCCTTCTCCTTTGTCAATTGCCTGCGCGTGGTGTCCTGCAGTCCGCTATCGCACTTGCCCTTTCTTGGTTCGCTCGACCCGCAAGAAGTGCGCGACTGGATCGGCGCCCGTCTGCGCCGTTGGATCGAAGCGACGCTGCAGCAGTACCCGGACTGGGTGCGCCAGGAAGTCATGGCCAACCCTGAATGGGTTGCCGAATGCCTGGCTAGAAATCCGCAATGGCTCAATGAAGAAGTCCGGCGCCACAGTGTGCGCCAGGACCTGTTTTCCTGATGGCGCTGCTTGCCACGGTCCCTGTGATCGGCCGGAGCAGGCGCTATCGCAATGAAGGGAGAAAATCATGTGCAACGAAAACAAGATATTTCTGTCCCCCAGCCAGCATTACCGGCAGGTGCAGGATCTGGATGATCTGGACTATTTGATCAAGGAGAGCGAGCTGCTGACAGGTGCGCCCGGCCGCCGGTTTCACCTGCGCAGCCACGATCAGCAGGTCTCGATCGCGCTGGAATGGGATGGCTACCTGATCCGCAACCTGAATCGCGGCGATCCCATCAAGACGATCTATCTGCCGCGCCTGCTGCTGCCGCAGGCCATGCTTGGGTATGTGCTCCGAACCGGCCGTCTGTTCACCCGGCGCCTGGCCGGATAGGCCGGCAAGGAGGGCATGCCGTGAACGAGCAGACGAAGGCGCGTTTTGCGCGCGCGCGTGAGCAGGCAGCTGGTCGCTGGACGGGCCTGCTGCTGTTGCTGGGCGTTGCCGAGAAAGTGCTTAACCGCAGAAACCAGCCTTGTCCGCTGGCCGGCTGCGGTGGTACCGACCGTTTCCAGTACACCGACAAGTACGGTGACGGCAACTACATTTGCCGTGCTTGCGGCGTGGGCGGCGGTTTCAAGCTGCTGATGGGCTATTTTGGCTGGAATGCCACGACGGCCTTGGCGCATGTGGAGCAATGCTTGGGCACTTCCGTGGCGCCGGCAGGCGTCCAGGAGGGACAAGATATCACGCGCATGCTGCGCCGCATCCTGGCCGAGACGCGCACCATCGTGCAGGGCGACGAGGTCGACCGCTATTTGTGCGGCCGGGGGCTGGACATGATGGTGTATCCAGAGGTGCTGCGTTATCACCCGTCGCTGGGCTATTACGACAGCGACGATGTCACCGGCAAGCCGCGGTTGGCGGGGCGTTATGGCGCCATGGTGGCCCGTGTGCAGGACCGCCATGGGGAAACCATCTCCCTGCACCGCACCTATCTGGAACAGGGAGCCAAGGTGCAAGGGCGCAACGCCAAGAAGCTCTTGGGCGGCGGGATGCAGGGCGGGGCCATCCGCCTGGCGCCAGCCAGCCGGGAGCTTGCCGTATGTGAGGGCATTGAAACTGGCCTGGCGGTCCTCAAGCGTACTGGGCTGCCGGTCTGGGTCGGTATCTGCGCCAGCAATCTGGAGCGGTTATGGATCCCGGAACAGGTGCAGCATCTGCGCATTTATGGCGATAACGATGCCGACACGATGTTCGATGGCCAGGCGGCCGCGTATGGCCTGGCGCGCAGCTTCATGAAGGACAGGAAGCGTTGCGCCGACAGGCGCGCCGAAGTGTTCATCCCGCGCGCCGACGGCGCCGACTGGGCCGATGTACTGACCCAGCACACGGTGCCGGAGAAGCGTGCGGCGTGAATGGTTGCGCAACAGGAAAGAGGTAGGACTGGCAGTGCTTGCCAGAGCAGGGTGTGCATGGGCACACAGGCGCTGCCGTCAGGCTGGCGCATTGATCGACCCCGCGGGGCCCGTCCCCGGTCGGGGAACGGGCGTCCGCCATCTGACTGGAGAATCCACCATGAAAACCGGACGTTCCTTAACTGACCTGGCAACCGAACTGGAGCGCCAGGCCGCTGTAAAGAAAGACCTGATGGTGCCTGCCAAGCGCATGAGTAGCGTGACGCACACATCGGGCCAGTGCAATGTGATGGTCGAGGAGGTGGGCGGTGCCGTGCGCTACCCGCTGAACGATACGGCCTGCAGCCAGCTGGCCAAGCGGCTCGATATTCCGTTCTCCTATTTCAAGAGGATGCGCGCGGACTATCCTGAGCTGCTGGACCAGAACGTCAATGGCTGGTTGCGGCGCAATGCGGCGGACAGCTATCTGCTGCGGACACTGGACGGCAGGGCGCGCGCTTTTTTGTCGACGCGCTACCGCCGCCTGGATAACTTCGATCTGGCCAAAAGCGTGCTGCCGATCTTGCAGCAGTTGCCGGGTGCGCGCTTCGAATCAGTCGAACTGACCGAAGCCAGGCTGTATCTGAAGGTGATCAGCGAGCGCACCACTTGCGAGGTGGCGCCGGGCGATGTGCTGCAGGCTGGCGTCATCGTCAGCAACTCGGAGATCGGTTGCGGCACCCTGCGGGTGGAGCCCTTGCTCTACCGGCTTGTGTGCAGCAATGGGTTGATCGTCTGCGACCGCAGCATGCGCAAGAACCATGCGGGTCGTGCGCTGGTCTCGGACGACGACGCGGTGCTCGTCTTCAAGGACGACACCCTGGAGGCCGACGACAAGGCCGTGTTCCTGAAGGTGCGCGATATGGTGCAGGCGGCCGTCTCGGAAACGACCTTCGAGCTGATCTCGGAGAAGATGCGCAAGACCATGGGCATTGCGCTCGTGGGCAATCCGGTCAAGGTCGTGGAGGTGCTGGCCAACCGCTATGCGCTCAACGAAGCCGAGTGCACCGGCGTGCTGCGCCATTTAATTGAAGAGGGCGACCTCTCCGGCTATGGTCTGGTCAATGCCGTCACCGGCTACTCGCAGGACGTGGACGATTACGACCGCGCCACGGAATTCGAGGAACTCGGCGGCAAGCTCTTGGCGCTAAGCGGCGGGGAGTGGAAGCAACTGGCGGAAGCCGCATAACGCGGCCGATCTGCCAAGCAGGATCACGAACTTGCCTGTCCCGGTGGCCCTGGCCACTGTGGCAGGCAGGTTTGTCCTCCAATTGCGCACCTGGCCGCGCTACATGGCGCAAGCATTGATGGCCAGCTTCACCCGACCGAGTATGGTCAAGCCCATGGCGTGTGCGTGACCGTGGTCGCGCACCAGGGTCGTGCGGTAGCGGGCGTTCTCGCAGCGCAGCAGCAGTCCCTCGCCGATGCGGATCTCGATGTGGCGCACCAGGGTTTTGCCACGGTACTGGAGAAGGTAGACGCCGTTCGTATCGACCTGCTGGATGCTGTCATCGAAAAAGAAGGGGGCGCCATGTTGAATGAGTGGCGCCATGTCGTCGCCTTGCATCAGGGCCACCTGGTATGCCGCGCAGGCCTGGGCTTGTGCCAGGAGCGGCGCCAGCCAGTTCGCTTGGGCTGGCTTCGCAGGGGCGAGCTGCGAACGCAAGGCAACCGGCAGCAGGCTGGTTGCCAGCGGCAGGCGCGTGCAAGACAGGCCGATGAGCCAGCCTGCATCGACCCCGAACTGGATGGACAGGAGGGCCAGCGAGGACAGGTCGGGCATGCCGGGGTGGTCCGGATCGATCCAACGCGCCACAGTTTGTGGTGCACGCCCGGTCAACTCGCTGAGAAAATGCACGTACTGGTGCTGCGCAATGTCGCGCAGCGCCATCTCCGCCACCAGCCGGTTGCGTAGGCCTGGAATGAGGTGGAGGTCGAGTTGCTGGGCCTGCTGACGGGAAAGCGGTGTGCTGCACTGGTTGGTCTCCATGGGGCAGTCGCTCGGATGGTAGGCAGGGCGGAATGTGGGTTGTTAGCAGTTGCTACTTTTAGTTGTCGATGATTTCAACATGCTACAAGTCGTTAGCATCTACTCGAAGGCGAAACGAAGTCAAGTGGGGTATCGTTTTGCTGTGCACACAACCAGCACTTGCTATTGACCGGCATTGGACCCGGGTATAGCCTGACGCGTGATAGCGCGCAGTCTGCCCGTCCTTGGCCGCATACCGCAGAGTGCACAGGGGCCAGGTGCGCGGCGCTACCGGTACCTGAGTTTTTACCACGCCCCGGTATTGCTGGGGCAGAAGGGAGGTGGATGATGGAAAATGCCGTTCAGCTGACTGAAGTGCAGTACCTCAACCTGAATTTCCTGCTCACGATCCAGGCCTGCCTGAAGAGCGACCGGGGGGCGGCGGTCTACAAGTTCCATTTGGACCGGCTCTGCGCGGCCAAGCTGGCCAGCATGAGCGTGGCCCAGTTGCAGATGCTGGCCGCGAACATGCCCCATGAAAGCCTTTTCAAGCCGGTGGGCAATTTTATCGATCTACTCGACGCGCCGCCTGGACTGGCCATGACCCTGTGCGCCGTTGGCACTCACCCGCCGGCCATCCCGCCTGGTGAGTTGATGGCCGGCCAGCCGCGGGCATAAGCGAAAGGAGCCGGGCATGGGCGCCGTCTACGCGGAAACGCATATCAGAGCCTTGCAGTTGGCCAAATCCTGCGTCGAGTTCGGTGCGCGGATCAAAACCGTATCGCGGATCACGGGCCTGAACCGGCCCCTCTTGCGCGAGTTGTTCTACCGCGATGTGCCATCGGCCAGCGGGCGCTGGCCCGAATCCTGCGACTGGTATCACATGGGCAGCACCATCGAGCGCGCCGAGGCATCCGTCTTTGCCGCCATCTGTACCACCTTGCTCACCGAGCACCATTACCGCCCGGGCGATGCCCTGGTCGCTGGATACCGCATGTACGCGGAACGCTGCGTGGAGGTGCCGCGCATTTCTTTTGAACGGGCCTTCAATCTGGTGAGCGAGCTGCAGGGAATCTGGAACTGCAGCAGCCCCCAACTCGCCATGCGTGCCTGCGGCATTTGCCATTCCCGCTATCTGGTGGCTCTGGGGGATTGTTCCGCCGATCAGTCCGGCTGCGTCTTTTGCAAGCTGTTAAAACGCTACTGGCGCGATACGCGTATCCAGGCGCATTTCCTTCCCCTGCCGGCGCCGGCCGCACCGCCTTCGTGGCCATCGGCGCCAGTCCAGTGCGAAAGCGGCACCGACAGGCGCTGATTTCGGCTGGACGCGGCAAACCGGTGCGGCCCACACTGGGGCGGTTCGATTCGCCCTGCTGGCTGCCATGCTCCTTTCCCGCTTATTTGCCTGCTTGCTGCGCCCCGCTGGCAGTGCTGCCGCGCAGGACGACGCCGTAGCCACTCCATTCGCGGCGCAACAGGCCGAGCGCGATGACGGCGCGGGCATCGCCGCGCGCTCGGTGGCGTCCATGTTGGAGGACAATGCGGATCTGATTGGACGCATCAAGCTCTGCTACGGGAGCGATCCCGCCACATTCGCCGCCGACCTGCTCGAACCCGTCCGGGCTTACCTGGCGTTCGTCAATGCGCTGCCGGCCACGCCGGACGGCTATTTCAGGGAGGCGGGAGGCCTGGCCCGCCTGGGGTTGGAAACAGCCTTCTATGCGCTGCAGGCGACCGATGCGCAAATCTTTGCCGGTCGCCTGACCATTTCGAACCGGCGCCGCCTGGAGCCCCGCTGGCGCCGCGCCACGTTTCTGGCGGGGCTGTGCTGCGAACTGCATCGCGCCCTCAGCCAGGTGCAGGTCCACGGCGACGGCGGCGCACGATGGCAGCCCTATGCGATGCCGCTGACGTGCTGGCTGCAGCAGCACAAGGCGGCGCGCTTTCGCACGCAGTGGGTGCCGGCGCAGGAAACCCGCGCGCTGGGACTGTTCGCGCTGCCGATGATCGTGCCGCCGGCGATGATCGGCGATCTGGCCGCCGGCAACACGGTCATCGTTCCCCATCTGCTGGCCTCGGTGGCCGGCGCCGCCATGTACCAGGAACACAACGTCATGGACCGCCTGGTGCGCCATGCCGCTGTGCTGGTGATCAACCGGAACCTGCGCGCGCAGGGAGACGGCAACGGCCTGCGCAAGCCCCCGGTGTATCTGGTGCGCCATGTCATCGATGTTGTGCGCGAGCTGGTGGTGACGCACCAGGGCTGGCAACCGAATACCGGCCGCTCGCGCCTCTGGTTCGGTCTCGATGGCCTCTTCATGGTCTGGCCCAATGGACTGGCCGATGTCATCCGGCGCCTGGAGGACGAGCGGCTGCCTGGCGTGCCGCAGACGCCCGAGGCCATGCTCGACACGCTGGTCGCCGCCGGTGTGGTGGCCGACAGGGAAGGGCAGCCGGCGGTGCAGGCGATCTGGCCGCCGGGATCCCTGGCGCCGCTGGAGGCCGTGCGTTTCGTCTCGGCGGGGAGCATCCTGGCCATCCTCTCGCCGCTGCCCGAACCGCTCGACTGCCATCTGGCCGGCACGGCCAGGCGGCATGACCCGGCGGGTAGTAGCGAGGAGAGGCCGGCCGCGCCGCAGGCGGATGAAGGGGATTCCTGTCCGCCGCCGTCGATACCGCCGGACGCGCAGCAAGCGCATGAGGCTGGCGGCAGGCAGCTATCGCTGCCCACCATCGAACAATCGCCATTGCCGGAGGAGGGGCGCGGTGCGGCCGGGACGGCGCAGGCGAACGCCGGGGACGTGGCGCCGGCCCGCAAGCCGCGCAGGGTGAAGCAGCAGGGCGCGGCTGGCGCGCCCCCGGCGCTGAACGGACTGACCATGCCGCTGCGCCTGAATCCGGCGGTGGCGCGGGCGGTGGAAGCCATTGTGCAGACGCTGGGCGGCGCCGGCGCGCCCGCTTGCCACCGCATGGCGGAGGGGGTGTTCATCCCCTTGTCGGAGCTGGCGGCGCGCGGGATCGATGCGCGCCAGGCCCAGCGCGCCCTGATGGACGCTGGCATGCTGGCCCCGCAGGCCGATGGCGAACTCATCCAGACCCGTGCTATCGGCGACTTCAAACGGCCGGGCCTGTTCGTGGCGCCGCATTTTTTTCCGGATGCGACCACGCCCGCAGGGGCGGGGCAGTAGGGAGGGGCGATGCTGTTGCGACGTTACGAGATGCCTTGGCGGCGTCCGTTGGAGCTGCTGGCGGCAGCGTGCTGGGCCGCCGGAGCGGTGGTTTACCTGGCCTGCACACCGCAGACCATTCCCTGGCGGCTGGGCCTGTTCCTGTTCATGCTCTGCATCGGCATGGCCATCCTGCGCCTGCGCCAGGGGCTGCATATTGTCGCGGTGCGCGCCGCGCTGTCGGGCCGGGCCATGCAGATGATCAGTACCCGGCAACTGGCGGCGCTGACCGCTGATCCCGAACAGGTGGTATTCGGCTTTGGCTTCGAGTGGCAGCCGGTGCATTCGCAGCGCCTGTATGAGCTGGCCAAGATCGATTATCGGGAGATGAAGATCGCGCCGGCCGTGATCAAGCTGCTCGGCTACGTGGACAACCCGCAGCCCGATGGCGAGATCGGTCTGGCGTACATCCACGGGGTCGAGCAAAAGGAGATCCTGCTCGCGCGGCCGTTGCAGAACTTCGAGGGCGGCACGCTGGTGGTGGGAACGACGCAGTCGGGCAAAGGGGTCTGCCTGGGCTGGCTGATCACGCAGGCGATACGGCGCGGCGACGTCGTTATCATCCTCGATCCGAAGAATTCGCAACGCCTGAAACGGCTGGTGATGCGTGCCTGTGCCGACTACCGCGACCCCGACACCTTCCTGTGGTTCCATCCGGCCTTCCCGGAAACCGGTGCGCGGCTCGACTTTACCTTCAACTGGCAAAAGCCCACCGAAATCGCCTCACGCATCCAGTCGATCCTGCCGCCCGACACGGCAGGGGCGTTTTCGGCCTATGGCTGGGACGCGGTCAACGTCGTTACGCAGGGCATGATCCGGCTCGAAATGCGGCCGAACCTGATGAAGCTGATGGCCTATATCGAAGGCGGCATCGAGCCGGTACTGGAGCGCTCGCTGGAACGCTTCTACGAGGAGCTGCTGGGCATGCACTGGCGCACCGAGCCGGACCTGGTGCGCCTGCTGGACCGGGCCCGGCGCGGCGGCTTCAAGTCGCCCTCGCCCGAGGCCAGCGCGGAGCTGCTGGCCCTGGTCGAATACTACCGGCGCCATGTCCACGAGTCGCGGCGCGACAAGGCCATCGACTCCCAGGTGCGGGTGTTCCGCCACGACCGCGAGCACTACCAGAAGATCACCTCGATTCTGTTGCCCATCCTGTCGATGCTGACCTCGGGCGACCTGGGCCGCAGCCTGTCCCCCGATCCCTTTGACGTCGATGACGAACGTCCCATCATGAACCTGGAGAAGATCGAGCGCGCGGGCCATGTGGCGCTGATCTGCCTGGATTCCTTGCCCGATCCGTCCGTGGCCACCGCCATCGGCGCCATGTGTTTGGCCGACCTGGCGGCCCGCTCGGGCATCCGCTACAACCTGGGCGGCTACCGCCGCATCTCGTTGTTTGTCGACGAGGTCTCGAACGTGATCAACCGGCCCTTGATCGAAATCATGAACAAGGGCGCCGAGGGCGGCATCTGTACGACCGCCGCCATGCAGACCATTGCCGACCTGGCCGAACGCCTGGGCGGGGAGGCGGCGGCGCGCATGGCGTTGGGCAACCTGAACAATATGATCGCGTTCCGGACCAAGGACCAGCCGACCCAGATGTTTATCAACGAGACGTTTGGCGAGACGGCCATTCACAATATGAAGGTAGGACGCAACACGGCCCATGATGGCCATCTTGGCGACTTCACCGCGGTGGACTCGGCACAGATCACGGAGGAGATGAGCGAGCTGGTGCCGACGTCCCTGCTGGGCAAGCTGCCCAACTTGCAGTTCTTTGCCTCGGTCGCTGGTGGACGGCTGTGCAAGGGGCGGTTCGCGCTGCTCGATCCCGGTGTCGTGGAAGAGGGGGAGAGTGCACAGGAGGGCGCTTTGCCATGATACGCGCCGTGGCCATTACCTCACTGCTGGCACTGCTGATGCTGGTGCTGTATCTGCCGTCGGCCTATCCAGCGCAAGCATTTCTCGCGCAGATTCGCGCCGAACATGCGCAGCACCGCGCGTTCTGGGGCGAGACGCATGCGCTCAGGATGCTGGAAACCCTGTTCGTCCTGCAGGCTGCTTCGCCGCGACAGGCACCGTTGATGCCGGCACCCGAGGCGGGCCGGCCTCCTGTCGATTCCGCTGTCCATGGCGAGGTCGGCGCAATTGGCGGCCGCCTGGCCGGTAGCGCCTACCTCCGCTCCTTGAACGCCTTGGTGCTGCTGGCGACATACCGCCTGGCGGTGCTGGCATGCCTGTTGCCCGCAACGGCATTGTTTCTGGCACTGGCTATGGCTGACGGGATGATACGCCGGGCCGTCAAGAGCAAAGAGTTTATCGCGCACCGGCCGGAACTATTTGCGCTGGGCATGTGCGGAACGATCATGAGCACATGCGCCGCGGTCATCGCCTGCGTCGTCCCCGCAGCGTTGCCGCCGCTGCTATTGCCGTCGATGCCGTTGACCAGCGGCGCCTTGATCAATCTGGCACTGGCCAATTACCACAAAAAATAGGGAGATGAGGAAAGGCGTGCATCTGGGATCTACCGCATCATGCCTTACAGCTGCTGGCGTTCACGCTTATGAATGTACATTTCACTGTCGGCGCGCGCGAGATATTCGGACAAGGACTCGCTGCTCTCGGCGTTGCAGATGACAACGCCGATACTGAGCGATAGGGTAAATGGGTGACGTTTTTCCGCGTTGAATTCTGCAATCCTATCGCTGATGCGGTCGATGATCTTCGTCGGGCTGGCATTATCGAACGTGAAGGCGGCAAATTCGTCTCCGCCAACACGCGCCACGACATCCGCGTGGCGCAAGGCGCTGCTGAACATGCTCCCTGCGCAGCAGATCAAGGCATCCCCAGCCGCATGGCCCAACCGGTCGTTGATCTCTTTAAGACCGTCCACGTCAACAAAGATGACCGCGCAAGCGAGCATCTGGCGCTGCGCCAGTATGAGGCACTGCTCTGCCTTGGCAAGGAAGCCCCGTCTGTTTTGCAGCCCGGTCAGCTGGTCCACGGTCGCGAGCGCTCTGGCTTCTGTGTTTTCAAGCTCGCAGGTTCTGAGTCGCTCTTCATGATGGATCTGCGTGGCAACCAGAGAATCGCATTGGGCGGATAGCTGCGATTCCCGATGGTCTTGATGGATCAGACCCTCGAGGCGAGCTCCAGTCAGGTCCGCAATGCCTGGCAACGCCATGGCGGCACGCTGTGCCTGATCAGGCTGGGACTTCCAGCTCAGCGCGATACGGCCGCATATTTTGCCGCAGGTGAAGGCGGCGGTGATGACAAACGCTTCCGGCAATTGGATCATCTGGGATGTTTGCGTATTGCTGTTCAAGTTTGACGTACCCAGAGCCTCAATGAGCCGCCTTGACTTCTGGCCAATACGCAGCACCGTGCCGGTAGCGTTTACGTGAAAACAGTAATCACGCCTGTTACAGCGGGCCGTCAATAGCAAGTCGTCTGGGGATAGGAGCTGCAGACTGTCCCAAAGCGCCTTGAGTGCGGCTTTGACGGAATTGACCCGCAGCAGTTCCCTGGCCAATTTCATCAATACGATGAGATCGCCTTGGGTGGGATCGTGTATGGCTTCCATGATTGACCGTCCCGATGTTCCCGACCTGATCGGGACAGATGGATCCGTGCGCTAAAGGCGATCATGCTGCCTTCTTCGTGCCGCCACAATCGGGCGCTGTTAACGCGATGCTGTACTGTCTTGTACGCGATGCTCGCACCATTTTCTCAGTATGATGCGTCGGACCGTGTGGTCGCGGAGTTGATGGTCACAGCGGCAGCGCCATCACATAGGATGTTCCTGGCTGCTATGTAGATCAATGACCGGGCTGATAGCGGCCGTGTCTCCGATTGCTGTGGCCTGTTGGCGGTGCCAACCATGGGCACCGTGAAAGGACGAATTTCCTACTGGTTCACACTACCATGGCCTTACGGTGTTGGGTAATTTACCTTTCTAATCGGAATAGGCTTATGTATAGGGTTATGCTTGCTAGCGCATTGCCTTGCGAATCGCATCCTAACGCCAATCAATCCAGGCCGGGATGCCTCCTTGATTGACGTAAAAATACCTGATGGCCTTGTAGCACTGTTGAACATCTATACACCAGGACAAGGGATAGGCATCCACCTGGCCATCCGCCAGTCGGTAGGCACAGACTTCATCGCCGCCGTACTGTCCGGTCGAGTGGGCAAAGCAGCCATCATCTTGTAGATACATAAGCCAAGCGTGCTGCCTGTTTCGCTGCATACACAGGGCGGGGCCGGACTCCAATACTATCCATAACTCAAATTCTGGGACGACATCGAATTCGTCCAACGCCGCCTCGAGATGAGCGGGAGACTGCAGGGGAATGAAGCGATCGTTGAACTGTATTTCTATCATGGTCTCATTCTCACCTTAAAAGTGTCGCCGGCGTCTTGCGGGCGGTGGCGGATAGGGAAAGACGCTACCGCATTTGGCCGACATTGTGGGCGCCGTTTGCGCTGCCATGAATGGGTTCTGAGGGTACGGCACGGCCCCAATGCCGATCCGGCTTGGCGCGGATGCCGCCCAACTGGAAGCGCGTCGCGGCGGGCAGTCAGGAGCAGCGTGCAGCGATGCGCGCGAGCACCGCTTGCCGAATGGCCTCGTCCGTTCGCCCCTGCGCAAGCGAGAGCAGCCAGCGCGCGATGGACTGATCAGCGTCGAGGCAGTATTCGATAGTGCCGTCACCATGTTGCAGACGGACCAGGCCGGCGTTCAGTTCTACCGTCATGAAACTGCCTGAACCGGAAAGCATGTTGTTTGGAACATCGAATGCCCGAATGCGCAGGGCAGGGTAGTCCACCTTGTTGGGGAATGCCGCCATTCCTGTACGAGGTAAGGTATGCAGGCGCATCTGCAGCGCGTCCGATTCCTGATCGGTCAAGTCCCAGGACGGGTTGAGTTGCCCGCGATAGATGACGATCTCTACTCTCACAATGCAAGGATATACCTTTTCGTATCCAGGGCGCGCAACACCCGAATGGGTACATACCGACGCGCCTGGCGGGTCCACGGCGTTGGCATGACGATGGCGTGCGCTGCGCATGGCTGGCGGTGCTAATATCGATATCGACTGCCTGATCGCTGAAGAGGCCACTTGACATAGCCTTGCGCTGAACTTGGAGAAACCCAGTGCCATCCGTCATGTCCGACGACGTTTCGATCCACTATGAGGTCAAGGGCCAGGGTTCCCCCGTGCTGCTGCTGGCGGGGCTGGCGGGTGTTGGCGCATCCTGGGGACCGCAGATCGATTTGTTTGCCGGCAATCACCAGGTGATCGTGCCGGATCACCGTGGCACGGGTGCGTCGGCGCATACCGCGCGCGCCATGAGCATTGCGCAACATGCGCGGGACATGGCGCGCGTTATCGAGGCGGTCGGATGCGGACCCGTTCATGTGGTCGGCTCCTCCACCGGGGGCGCCATCGCACAGTTGCTGGCGATTGACCACCGCGAGCAGTTGCGCAGCGCGACCATTGTCTCGTCAATTGCCCGCGCGGACGCATTCTACCGCCGCCAGTTCGACATGCGGCGACGCATGCTGGCCGATTCCGGCCTGCGCGCGTCCGCCGAGGCCAACGCGCTATTCCTCTTCGATCCAATGTTCATGCGTGAGCATCCCGAGCAGGTACAGGCTTGGGTGGACACCGTGTCGGCGGGCATATTCGAACCGGAGATCGGCTTTGCCCGGATCGACATGATCGTTGGGCACGATGCCTTTGACGATCTTCCGTCGATCACGACGCCGACCCTGGTGCTGGTGGGTGCGCGCGATTTCTGCGCCCCGCCGTATTTTTCCGCCGAGCTTGCAGAGCGAATTCCCGGCGCCGAATTCGCCATCCTGGAAGGTGGCCACCTCATCTTTCTGGAAAAGCCCGCGCTCCTGCATGGAACCATTGAAGCCTTCATCGCCAGGCACGAACAATGATGCGCGCTACCTCTGACCAATAGGCCGCTTTGTGCGCCACGTTCAGTGGGCATGTGCACGCAGGTCCGGGAGTGCGCCATCAGACAATGGCAAAAGCATGCCGATGAGGCGACTATAATGAAAGCCAGATCCCGCTAGGTTCAATGGTGGAGTTTTCTCCGATCGTCTGCTGTTCGCCGGATGCGGGTCATGCCGTCGGGACTGCAACCGCGAGTCCTTTTCCACTCCAGGCGGCAACGTCGTCGGTTCAGGTTTCCTTTCTTGGCGGAGGTGCGCGCCGTGAACATCAGCCCAGGCTTTGCGGGAATGATTGGCAACACGCCCCTGATCCGGCTGGCCAAGCTGTCGGCCGAGACGCGATGCGAGATTCTGGGCAAGGCCGAGTTCATGAATCCCGGCGGCTCGGTGAAAGACCGGGCGGCGCTCTACATCATCCGCGACGCGGAGCAGCGTGGCCTGCTACGGCCAAGTGGCACGGTGGTGGAGGGTACGGCGGGTAACACGGGTATCGGTTTGGCCCATCTGTGCGCAGCGCGAGGCTACCGCTGCGTGATTGTCATTCCCGAGACGCAGTCGCCAGAAAAGATGGCCTTGCTGCGCATCCTGGGTGCCGAGGTCAGAACCGTTCCCGCCGTTCCCTATGCGGACCCCGGCAATTATCAGAAGGTCGCCTGCCGGCTTGCCGCGGAATTGCCCAATGCCATCTGGGCGCAGCAGTTCGACAATCTCGCCAATCGGCAGGCGCACTACGAAACAACCGGCCCCGAGATATGGCGTGACACCGATGGCAAGGTGGATGCCTTTGTCTGCGCCACGGGAACGGGCGGCACGCTGGCCGGCGTGGCGCGCTACCTCAAGGAGCGCCGGCCGGCCACGCAAGCCGTGTTGGCGGACCCTGATGGCAGCGCACTATATAGCTACGTTAAAACCGGGGAGCTTGCGATGGCGGGCAGTTCGATCTCCGAGGGGATTGGCAGCAGCCGGGTGACCGCCAATCTGGCCGGCACGCCAATTGACGATGCCATTCGTATCGACGACCAGACCTGCGTTTCGATGGTGTACCGCCTGCTGCGCGAAGAGGGACTTTTTGTCGGCGGTTCCAGCGGAATCAACGTTGCTGCCGCCGTTGAACTGGCACGGCGCATGGGGCCGGGGCACACCATTGTCACGCTCTTGTGCGATCGTGGCGGCATGTACGCCGCGCGGCTGTTCAATCCCGACTGGCTTCGTCAGAAGCAGCTGGATCCAGGCCCAGGTTAGTGCTGTGCGGCTGGCATGTGGATCCGTGGCGCTATTGCCTCAACTGATTGGCGCAGAGAGAGGTATTTTCCCTAGTCCCTTTGCGGCGATCGCTCCTTTCGCAATTGGGGCAGGACAAATGACCGACGGCTTACGCCCCAAAGCGGACATTTCTAGCCCATCAATTGTGGCTGCCAAAGGGATGGTAGGTTAAATGTTGGCCAATCGGTGCATGCACTCACCAAGAGCCGCGCAAACTCCTTGAACGTAGAGCTTCCATCGGCGTCAATCGCAGCTTCAAGTTCCTCGTTGGTTGGGAAGATTCCGGGCATACGGACACATTTTTAACGTGGTAAGCCAGCGGCGCCGGAGGCGTCCGCTGGAACGAAGGGTTATGCATTAAGCGCCGAAGAAGATGTCGCTCGCAGACCTGTCAGCCCAGGAAAGTCCCTTTAGCGGCTTCAGTGGCTTCAATGTTTTTAGCCCCTTCAACGGTTTTAGTTGCTTAAGCCCCTTCAGTGGCTTAAGCGCTTTTAGCGGTTTCAGGGGGCCGCCAACTGCGCCATCAGTAAACAAGGTGACACCGCCGGCATGATCCCAAACCTGACCATTTTCAAAGAAACCAACGTGCGCCCCTGTGAAGGAATACACAGAATCACCATCGAGGTACGCAATCGGCTGACCATTAAAGCTGTAAATCGTTTCCCCGTCGTCCGTGTATGCGAAGGGACGTCCTTGTGAATCGTAAAAGTCCAAGTTCATAAGACCTCCTTAAATGTTCGAAAAGAGTCGCCCTTGATCAGGGCGCATAACGTTTTACATAACCGGCAGACAAAAAGCGCAGCTTTTTGGATGTCCGGTTGATGGACTGGTTGCGGCGCATTTCCGATGCGTGTCCGCCTCGAACGACGTGTTAGGGTTCACGTCCCTGAACTTCACTACTTCCCCTTCTTTCCGTGCTTCTCTCGCGTTCTCTTCTCGATCGTTCCAGACAGTTTCTTCATAGCGCTCAGGCACGCTTCAAAATAATCCTTTTTGACCTTTAGGCGGTCGCCCAGCTCACCGCGCGCAAGCGCCCCCGCCTTTTTTCTATAAAGCTCGTTCACAAGCAATGAGTTGTGCACTATGAGATCTCTTGTCGCCTTGATCTCGAAGAACTGCTCAAACGATTTTTCGGGAATCTCCAGCTCCGAAATCGCGTTGAAGTACGCGCAGTATTCCTTAGGTTCCGCGTAGAAGATCGATTGAATCCGCTGCTCAATCAGACTCTCATACAGATCTTCAAGGTCATCAGCGTCCACGACCATTTGCAATGGCACCGGCCTCCCAGAGTCTCCGCCCTTGGGACCTCTTAATAGCTTTTCTGGGTCTCTGCGCAGGAACTCGCCAAGAACATCTGCAAGGTAAAACTCAAACCGCGATACAGCGGTCACCAGCAGGTTCGCATAGAGCTCCTCATTCGCAAAGCGTTTTAACAGGGCGCTAAGCTCCGTTGAGTTGCGGCGTGCGATTCCGGGACGACCGTGTTTTCCTGGAACGGACAACTCAATGTCCTCGTCGGGATCTATGAACTCACCCTTGTGTTCGTCCGCAGCTGCCTTGAGCAGCGGAGAGGTCCGGGTGGCGAAGATGTGTAAATCATTAAGCTCCCGGAACAGCCGAATGTGGCGTCGGTAAATTTCTTCGTACGTCGTCCGATTGCTCTTAGTTGCCACTTACTGAACCCTAACGTGATGATTAACCGCCGCGCGTTAGCGCGTCCGTGTTGAATGAGATGTTAAGATAGCCTACGAAATTTCGTAGAACTCTGCAATTTCCTTCCAATTTTCGACATTATGATTTGTTTGAAACTGTTTGATTGCGTCCGATACCACCCATGCTTCATCGGAGATACCTGGATAGTCAATGCTTCCACAAGGAGACTTATAAAGCCCACCTTCTGAGTTGAGAGCTGAGCGATAAAACGTAACCTTCATTTTGATCCTCATATCGCCGGGGTTAATAAAACTTGAATGCCTAGCGTGTGCGATAACCGGCGGCTGGAGCGCGCAGCGCGTAAGCCGTCCGGTTGATTGTGAGGTTGGGCGAATTCATTTGAACCCCGGCCAAGCAATTTGCTCAGCACGAACACAGGCACCGTAAGCTGTGGCGAGAGCGCCAGAATATAGGTTAGGACGTCTTGCGCGAATGCGGCGCAGCGACTCGCCAGCAAGGCCATTGGGCTAACCAAATCTTGCAAAATTATAACTCCAACACGTGAGCAGCTGGCAATGTCCGCTTCTGGCCGAGTCCGGCCTAAAATTGCAGCATACCATCTTGCGCAAGTGAAAGATTCACCGATTCTCACTCCGCCATATTCGGTAGCGGGCACATTATTCACGGACCGGCAACTTTCGTCATGCGCCTTGCGGGAGATTCAGATCACAGTGAATTTGTAAGCTTTCTGTGGCGTTGTGATGAATAAGAAAGCCCTGCTGTGCCAGTGCTTCGCGGACAATGGATAGAAGATGTGCGTGCAGCCGCACGCGACGCAGTTGCCAGGATCGCGGAGTGAAAACACCCAGCGGCAGCAGGCGGATACGGTGGCCGTCCTGCATCACAGATATGTCGATGTGCGAGCCATCGGTATCGTGGCCATTACTGCCAAAAATATCGGCGATTTCTGCGTGTCTTCCGGGATAGAACAGGCGAAACAGGAAAATACCTAGCGCGCGGAATCCTGTGCGCGCCGCACCAAGCCTGGACATCGGTGGCTCATAGCCTCGGGTCAGTATCAGCGTCGCTGCCGAAGGCAATTGCGCCTGGATCGTGCTCAGCCGGGCAATGACCCGTGCATCCACCTGCACCTGCCGGGCAGGCCAACGTGGTTGGATATGGATTCCGGCATGGATGCCGCGAGGTAGGCTAAGCAAGGACAAGCAGGTAATCTTTCGAGGTTCCGGTGGCTGGAAGGGCATATGGCCCGCATTTCTTGCAGCTGAAAGCGCGTCTGCGCGAGAAGTACACCGAAATAGTATCTCATGGTGCTTGCCTGGACCAAAAACGCCTCAGGAAATGGCATCTTTGTCGGTGACGAAATTTTCGGCTAAGCGTAAGGTACGGCCTATTCGTTCCCACATTGTCTTGTCCTGGAATTTGCAATGAACACGAGCATCGCCAACACGGATCATCAGCCGGGCCAGAACGCGGTCTTTCCCGTGGCGCCAGCGGCGCATGCGGCGCAGGCCGATACGGTGGGGACGCGTATATGGATTGAGGAATTCAATTTGTTGGAGACGCTGTACAACGATGCCAGCAATTGCTCACCCAAGCTGCGCTATCCGGATCTGATCAGCGCCTGCGTGTCAGTGGTGTTTGACGATCCCGAACCCGCGATACGGGTCTTCGGCTTTCTGCATACCCAACTCGTGCTACGCAACCAGGAAACGGCGCGCCGACAGGAAGCCATGTGGCGCTTGCAGTACCAGCAGTTGCTGACGCTGCAAAAATCCGACCTGAACCGTCATCCCCATCCGCAGTTCAAGCTCGATCATTTTACGACGTGCTGCGTGGCGCTGGCTATGCAAGCGAAGGACGCGAAGATGCGGATTTTCGAGCATGCGCGGCGCAATATCGCCGTGCGCGCCGCCGCCCATTACTGAATACACCCATGCTGCGCATGCCCTGGAAGGGCATATAAGCACAGCCACCCCGCCCGGCGATCAGCCAGGCCTACCTGAGTTGTCCACCCGGACCCGCCCCAATGTGCGCGGGACAGTGCTTAACTTTTTCAGGTATTCGCCTGCTCGCTGCCATGCGTACTTCCTATCGCTGCCTTGCTGTCTTGCTCCTGCCATTGCCTGGACTGGCTGCGGCATGCTGGGAAGAGGCCGCGCGCCAGCATGCCGTACCGGCCACGCTGCTCTACGCCATCGCGCAGGCTGAATCGGCCCTCAACCCCCAAGCGGTCAACCGCTCCCACTATCCGGTGACGAAGACCATTGACATCGGTTACATGCAGGTCAATTCGAATGCCGCCATGCTGAAGAACCTGGGTATTACTGAACAGCAGCTATTTGATCCCTGCACGAACATCCACGCCGGCGCCCGCATCCTCGCCGAAAAGTTTGCGCGCTACGGGCGCTCCTGGGAAGCCGTTGGCGCCTTCAATGCCTCATGCGTGACCATGGCTGCTGGCGACTGCAGCACGGTGCGGATGCGCTACGCGTGGCGGGTTTACCGCTTCCTGGTGCGCCATGCGCCAGCGACTGGACCGCGTGGACGGGAAGCGTCGCAAACCCGCGTCCACTTACCAGGATGACGCTGCCATGCATCGCTTCGCCCACACCTTGAACATGCTAGCGACAGCCGCTTCGCTGCTCGCGGTGGTGGCCTGCACATCAAACGCCAGCCAGCGTGTATTGCGTGACGCTGCGCTGCCGGCGAAGGCCGATGACGATGCGCATATGCACATGACGTTGACGCAACTGGGCCACGGGACCACCGCCTACTACGCGCGATGCGGTGCGCCAGCTTGCCCGGTGGTCACCCCCAAGACGCTTGCTGGCGGGGAAGGGGCGGTGGCATTGGGCGATGAACGGGATGGCCTATCCGGTCAAGCGGCGCGCACCAGCGCTGCCGAGGCGGAAATGGCCGTTATCCACTTCGCTCACGGATCGGCCCGCCTTGACAGCCATGCCCGCAGCACGCTGATGCAGTTCCTGCCCATCGCGGGACAAAGCCGGCACATCGAGATCGCCGGGCGCACAGACAGCAGCGGTGGCGAGGCGATTAATCACACCCTGGCCATGGCGCGGGCACAGGCAGCGCGCCGCTACCTGGAAAGACATCTGGCCGGCCGGGGAGCCTCGATTCAGGCGCATGCGCGCGGACGCTGCTGCTACGTCGCCGACAACGGCAGTGAGGCGGGGCGCAGCGACAACCGCCGCGCGGAAATTGTCTTCCGTCCGGCGCTGGAGGAAAAACCATGAGCTCGATACGCCACCGTTCCTGGAAACCGTTTGGCTATTGGCGCCGGATCGGCAGCGGCAGACAGCGGCATTGGCCCGCTGTGCGCCGCCGCGCCTGGCAAGGCGCCATGGTGCGGGCGCCACCTTGAACATGTTGTGGCCGGTTCGCGTGCCGCCTGGCCGGCTTCCCATGCAAGCGGCTAACCAAAACCTGAGGAGAGATGGATGAATACCCTGAACACCCATTTGCCGGTGCGCCTGATGCCGGCGCTGTCGAAGAAAGCGTGGAATGCCATTGCCCTGCTGGTGGCCATGCTGCTGGGTCTGGCGCTGGCCTTTCCCTCGCAGGCGATCGACCTGGTGGCCTTCGGCGGTATCACCGGTCCGCTGGTGTCGGCCCTGACCCAACTGGCGGCCCTGGCGCCCGGCGTGAAGGCGCTGGTCGGCTTCATCGGCTTTGTGGTCGCGCTCATTTCGCTCGCTGCACTGCGTAACTTCGGTCCCGTGCTGTTCTATGTGGGGCTGGCCATCTTCGCTGCTGTTGGCCTGGTGATCGCCGGCGCCATCATGGGCGCGGTCATTTAAGCAAGGAGAACGGGATGCTGGCCGACACCTATATTCCGCGCAGGCTCGATGACGTCTGGAAGCTTGGCCTCTGGGACATCGATGTGGCCGCACCCGTTCTGTTCATGGCCTTCGTGGGCTACCTGGCAGGCTCGAAATGGGCCTTCGGCGTCGCCCTGGCCGTGGGCCTGTACGCCAGCCGGTGGCTGGCGCGCATCAAGGCGGACAAGCATCCGGCCTTCGCCTCGCACTGGCTGTATTGGCACTTTCCACCCAGCCCGGTCAGCGCGATGCGGGCGACGCCCCCCTCGCATATCCGGCGCATGGTGGGATAACAGGAGGTTGCGATGGACCATGTGAGGTTTCAGGACGATGTGCGGGCCATGAAGGATCGCATACGCGGCCAGCGGCTCGCCATCGGCGCATTGACGGCATGCCTGTTCGTGGCGCTGCTGACGGTCTACCAGACACTGGGAACGCAACGCATTGTGGTATCGCCGCCAACGGTGGAAAAGCCGTTTTGGGTAGCCGGTGCGCGCGTCAGCAATGCCTACCTGGAACAGATGGGGGGCTATATCGCCTGGCTCATTCTGGACGTGACGTCCGCCACGATCCAGTGGAAGAAGGACGCGCTGCTGTCTTTTGTCGAACCCGATGCGACAGGGACACTGAAAATTCGCCAGGAAGTGGAGGCCGAGCGCTTGAAGAAGCTCAACGCCAGCACCTACTTCCTGCTGCAGCAGCTCGAACCGGACGAGGACAAGCAGTCCGTGATCCTGTCGGGGCGGCTGCGCACCTATATCAACGGGCAGGAAACCTCGGTCACACCGAAGCGCTACCTGGCCCAGTTCAGCTACCGCGGTGGCCGCAACCACCTGAAAGCATTCAAGGAGCTTGAGAATGATCCGCAAACTATTGCCGGTACTGACAGCGCTCGCCTGCGCTAGCGGACCAGGCCAGGCGGCGCAGATCCAAGCGCGTGACGGCGCCACCGTCGAGGCCTACATCGCCAAGGATGCGCCGACGCGTATCCGTATCGAGGGCGACCGGATTGTGGACGTGGTGGGCAATATCCAGTCGAGCAGCAATTGTGAGGCAAAGCCGCCGGAGCCTGGCCCAACCGCGACGCCGGTCCCGGCCATGCCGCAGCTGCCGCCCGTCAATCCACGTGGCGAGCTGGTATTGAGCTGTGACCTGGCGAAGGGAGAAGTGTTTGTCAGCCCGGTTGCGGGCACCAGCCGTCCGATCAGTCTGTTTGTCTCGTCGGTGCGGGCCACCTATACGCTGCTGCTGCACAAGGCCGACATCCCCGCCGACACCATCGTCATTCATGACAGAACGCGGGCAGCGCGCGCAGACCTCAAGGTGCCGGCGCGCCGTGCCGCCGGCCATGTACGCGCCTTGAAGGCGATGCTGGTGGCGATGGCGTCGGACCGGGCGTCGGGCGACCATCAGGTGGACGACACCGAACGCCCCATGGCGCTGTGGCGGGAGGCCGAGTTCCGTTTGGTGAGAACGGTGTACGGCAGGGAGCTGGCCGGGGAAACCTATCGCCTGAAAAACATTAGCGCGCTGCCCATGGTCCTGGCCGAACAGGAATTCGACCGTGAAGAAGGGCAGGTGCTGGCGGTGGCGATTGACCACTTGAACCTGCTGCCCGGCGAGACGACGGCCGTGCACGTGATCCGGTACGCGGGAGACGCCAAATGAAACTATCTGGAACGACATGGCGGTCGCTGCTGGCGCGCATGAGCCCCAGGCAACAGCAATATCTGGTCGCGGCCGGTGCGCTGACCGGTGGCGTGGGTGTGTTCTGGGCGGTACTGGCATTTTCCAGTTCGCCCGCACCGCGTGCTGGCACCGCCGGTGCGCCGGCACGTGAACGCGTGGTCACCAACCCGGAGCAAGCCGGTGGTGTGACGCCGATGCAGGTCAATCCGGTCGATCAGTGGCTGGGCACCGCCGGCAAGGAGCTGGCGCAATACAAAGCTGACAAAGAAGCCCAGGACAAGATCAACGCCGAACACCAGACCAGTGAGGCGGCGCTGATGCGGCGCCTGTCGGACATCGAAAAACGGGAGCAGGAGCGCAGCGCGGCGCCAGGCTCCAGCTCGCCGTCGGAACAGGCACCGGTTGCACCGCCACCGGCAGCCGTCCAACCACCCACTGGCCAGCCCCTGGCCTATCCGCCGGGAACGCCAGTCGCACCGATGGGCGGGCCGGTACCGCCTGGTGTGGCGCCGCCGCCGCGCGCCGAGCCGGACGCGCCGGCCATGGTGCGCATTTCCCTGGGGAGTGGGACTGCGCGCGAAACCTCACCGGATGCGGCGCAGGGTTCCGGGCGTAAAGATGCTGCCAGTGCGTCGAAGGACACCCTGGAGAACTACCTGCCGGTCAGTTTCGTGCGTGGTGAACTCCTGGGCGGCATCGATGCCCCCACCGGCGGCCAGGCGCAGAGCAATCCCTTGCCTGTCCTGATCCGGCTGCTGGACAACGCGGTGTTACCCAACCGCTACCGGACGCAGGTGAAGGAATGCTTCGTCATCGCTTCCGGTTATGGCGACATCAGCTCCGAACGCGCCTATATGCGTACCAGCAATCTGTCTTGCGTGCGGCATGACCGTGGCGTACTGGAGCTGAAAATCGACGGCAACGTGTATGGCGAGGACGGCAAGCTGGGCATGCGCGGGCGCCTGGTGACCAAGCAGGGGCAATTGCTGGCCAACGCCTTGCGGGCGGGCATTGTCGGCGGTATCGGGCAAGGGTTTGCGCAGGGCGGATCGACCTTCACCGCGTCGCCGCTGGGCACCCTCAGTACCTCGCCGCAAGGGACGGCCGAGCAGATCCGGCGCGGTATGGCCGGTGGCGTGGGCCGCGCCCTGGATAACCTGGCCAACTACTACATCAAGCTGGCCGAACAAACGTTCCCGGTGATCGAGATCGACGCCTCGCGCCAGGTCGATATTGTGCTAACGCGCGGCGTGCGCATGCCGTCTGCGCCGTCGGAGGAAACACAAGAGCAGGGAGAAGACGATGAGCAGGCTGACTAAACCCATGCTCACCGCCTGCCTGCTGGCCACGGCGGGGCACCCGTGGGCCAGTGAGGACGAGGAACGTCTGCTCCAGGCCGTGCGCAAGGCCTACCCGGCAACGGCGTTTGACCGCGCCGCCCGTACACCGGTGTCAGGTCTCTATGCCCTGTGGATGGGCGAAAACGTCGCTTTTGTTTTACCGCAGAATCCTCGCTATATGGTGTTTGGCCGGCTGGTGGACTTGCACACCATGCAGGACTTGACCGCGACGGCACAGCGCCAAGTCACGGCGCCCGCTGGCACGCTGGGTCAACCAGAACCAGCCGGGACACTGCCGACGGGCGACGCGATCACGGTGGTACGTGGCAATGGACGGCGCAAACTGGTCGTCTTCACCGATCCGTCCTGCGGCTTCTGTCGCCGGCTCGACGCGCAGCTCCGCACGCTCAAGGACGTCACCATCCACCACTTTCTGGTGCCGTTTCTGGGTGAGGCGCTGCCATTGGCGATCTGGTGCGCACCCGACCGGAAGGCCGCCTACGCGCAGGCCATGGCCGGGACATTGACACTGACGCCGGTTGCACGCACCTGTGTGCATCCCCTGGCACGCAACCTGGCACTGGCCGCCCGCGTGCATGTACAGGCCACCCCGACCTTGCTGTTCGAGGATGGCCAGATGGCCGCTGGCGCCTTGTCGGCCAGCGAAATCGAAGCGCGGCTCGATAACAAGGCGCTCCCGCAAGCAGTGTTCACCGATTCCCTCAGGAGGTAACCATGCATCTTCTCACCATTCTTCAACAGGGCACCGGACGCGTACTTGCGCTCGCCCTGGGTGCCACGCTGTCCGGTTGCGGCAATATGTCGGGCCTGGACGGCGCATCCGAGTATGGCTGCAAAGCGCCGGCCGGCGTGCAGTGCCAATCGGTGTCCGGCACCTACTACAACGCCATTCGCGGCACGAAACGTCTGCCCAGTGGAGGTGCTGACGCCAACCGGCGCGCGCTGCTGCCGATGCAAGGTGCTGATGCGCCCGGCTCGACGCCGCTGGCCATGCCACTGCGTTCTGCGCCGCGCATCCTGCGCCTGTGGATCAAACCCTGGGAGGATGCCGAGCACGATCTGGTGGACCAGTCCTATGTCTATGTGCGGATCGATGCGGGGCAATGGCAGTTGGACCACGTCCAGCGCAAGGTCCGCGAAGCGTATGCGCCCCTGCGTGCCCCGGTGCTGCAGGCGACCTCCGTGCCGGTTGCCTCCGCTGCCATCTTGGCGCCCGAAGCGGTCGCAGCGGCGCCAGGGAAGGTCGAAGCCGATGGCGCCGCGGCGCAGCCGGCGGCCGAGGCACCTGCGGCCGACACGGCTGACGGCAGCCGCTAGCCGAGATTCACGGGAGACGATCATGAACACATTGGCAAAGAACCTGACACGCGAGCCGGGTATGCACCATGTCCTGAGCTGGCTGGGCCTGCAGCGCGACGAGGAGTCGCCGGCCAACCAGTTTGCCTCCTGGTTGCCGTACCGCGCTTACATCGCCAGCGAGCAGTTGTTTGTCAACCGGGATGGCTGCCTGGGCTTCCTGCTGGAAGTGCTGCCGCAATGCGGCGCCGACGAACGCATGGTGGAGGTGCTGCAAAGCCTCTACACCAATTGCCCGAAGGAGACCGGCATCCAGTTTCACCTCTTCGCGGCGCCCCAGGTGCGCGACATGTTGACCTGTTACGCCAATCAGCGCGTGGAGGACGAAGATCAGTACCAGCAGGCCAGCTTGCATGGCCGCCCCGCGCGCAACAGTAATTTGTACCGCAGCCTGGCCCGCCAGCGGGTGGCCCATCTGCTCGAAGGCACGCGCCGTTCGCTGACGGCCGGCTACCACTTCACGATCCGCGACTTCCGCCTGATGGTGAGCGTGACGCTGCCGGGCGAGGCCCACGACCTGACCCGGCGCGAAGAACTATGCGCACTGCGCGACACGATGTCGGTGACGCTGGGTGCGGCCACCTTGCCGGCCAGGGCGGTGGGAGTGGATGAATTGATCAACTGGTGCGCGCAGTTCACCAATCCGGACCGCATGGCGCGCAGCCATATGACGCCGCTGCACTATGACGACGGCCGGGAGATCCGCGACCAGATCGTGGACTTCGACACGGTGCAGGATGCGCTGGCCGAAGGGTTACTGCTCTCGCGCCTGGGGAGCGAGGAGGCGCTCGAAGCACGGTTCTTCTCGATCAAGTCCTTCCCGGAGCGCTTCGCCCTGTGGCAGATGGGGGGATTGATCGGTGACCTGATGCAGCCGGCCCTGCAGTACAGCGCGCCGTTCCTGCTGACCATGGGCGTGCAGATCCTCGACCCGGTCGAAACGCGGGCGGCGATCACGGCCAACCATATCCGCGCCACGCAGAACGCCGGCAGCAAGATGGCCAATATCATGCCCGATGTGGGCAAGAAGCAGCGCGACTGGCAGGCGGCGGCCGATGCCTCGGATGTGGGCGGTGCACTGGTGTCGATGTACCACCAGCTGGCCTTGTTCACGCCACCGCAACGCGCCGCGGCGGCGGCCGAAACGGCGCGCGCGATCTGGCGTGCGCGCGGTTTTGAGTTGAACGCCGACATTTACATGCAGCGCCAGGCGCTCTTGGCCAGCCTGCCGATGACGTTGACGCCGGCCTTTCACCGCGACATGAAGAAGATGCGGCGCGTCACGCGCAAGGCCATGTCCAATGCCATCCACCTGGCGCCGGTGATCGGTGAATGGCGCGGCACGCGCACGCCCACGCTGGTGCTGGCGGGCCGGCGCGGCCAGATCACGACGCTGGACCTGTTCGACAACGACCTGGGCAACGCCAATGCGGCGGTGGTGGGCGCGCCCGGTTCCGGTAAATCCGTGCTGCTCAACGAGCTGGCCTGGTCCTACCGCTCGGTGGGCGCCAAGGTCTGGATGATGGACCTGGGGCGCTCGTTCGAGAAGCTGTGCCGCAAGGCCAACGGTACCTATATCGAATTCAAGGCCGACAGCCGGATCAATCTCAATCCCTTCTCCATGATCAAGGACATCCGTGAAGACATGGACATGCTGGTGCCGGCCATTGCCAAGATGTGCTCGATGCAGTCCCGGCTGGAGGAGGTGCAGTACAAGGCCATTTCGACCGTGCTCCTGCAGCAGTGGGCGCAATATGGGCAAGGCATGACGATGACGGCCATGCGCGACGCCTTCAAGACCGGTTCGATCGCCAGCCTGGGTATCCGCGACGACCAGCGCATCCGCGACCTGGCCATCATGCTCAATCCCTATGCCAAGGGCGGCCAGTACGAGCGCTTCTTTGAAGGGGTGAACAACGTCGATTTCAGCAACGAGTTCATCGTCATCGAAAACGAGGAACTCAAACGCCGGCCCGACCTGCATGCGGTGGTCAACATCCTGCTGCTGTACCAGATCACCGCCGAAATGTACCTGACGCGCAACTTCAAGAAGCTCTTGATCATCGACGAATTGAAGCAGCAGTTGGGGGAAATCGGCAGCGACGACCCGATCAAGGCGGCCGTGGTGGAAGAGGCGGCGCGCCGTGCCCGCAAATATGGCGGCTCGCTGGTGACGGCTACTCAGGGCGCGGACGACTACTACGGTTCGGTGCAGATGGAAGCGGCCTTCAATTGTTCCGACTGGGTGTTCCTGCTGCGCCAGAAACCCGAATCGATTGAATTGCTGGACCGCAAGGGGCGCCTCCTGATGGATGAAACGAAAAAGCGGCTGCTCAACTCCCTGCGCACCGAAGCGGGTGCCTTTGCGGAAATGTACATCTCGTCGCCGGTGGGCGAGGGCGTGGCGCGCCTGGTGCTCGATCCGGCCACCCATCTGCTGTTCTCCAACAAGATCGAGGACAACAAGCCCATCGACGAGCTGCGCGCCCGTGGCCACAGCATCGACGAGGCCATCGCCATAGTGCTGGCCGCCAGGAAGGCGGGTGCCGCATGAAAGCCCTGGCCCTCCAGCTGCTCCTGGCCGCGACCTGCAGCGCGGCATCCATCGCGCTCTACGACCGCCTCGTGTTGCGCCCGGCCACGGCCATCGCTGTCATCGATGCCGCCCTGGTTTACCAGGACATGCAGGCCCGGCTGCTCGACCGTACCTCGGCCGGCGGCGGTGTCCGGGAAGTGCTGGAGCGCAACCGGCAGTTCCAGGCGCGCTTTCGCCAGGAGCTTGCACGCCTGGCCGACGACTGCCACTGCCTGCTCTTGGACAAGGCGGCCATCGTTGGCCTGCGGCCCCAGGTGGCCGATCTGACGCCGCAGCTGCGGCAAAGGATGCAGTGATGCTGCGCGAACTGTTGATCCATATGCGGCGGCGCTGGTACCTGTACCTGCCGCTGGGCGCCATCTGGACGCTGGCGGCAGTGCGCGTGCTGGTTGATCCTGTGCCGCGCGTGCCGCTGCTCTTTAACGTCACGCCCAGCCTGCCGTACACGGTGGCCGTGGTGCAGTATGGCAGCCGACAGATTGGGCGCGGCGACTATGTCATCTATGCCTGCCAGGGCCAGGCGGCCATGCTGTTCCCTGGCTTGGCGGGGCAGCCCTTCTTCAAGCGTGTCAGCGGCGTGGCGGGCGACCGGGTGCAGGTGGTGGACCGCCGCGTGTTCGTCAATGGCGCCGACGCCGGCCAGGCCAAGCGCTACGCCGCGGCATCAAAACTGCCGTTAGAACCGATTGCCGACGCGGTGATTCCGCCGCAGTATTTTTACATGCAGGGCAGCAGTCCCGACAGCTTCGATTCGCGCTACCGCATCACCGGCCTGGTGCGCGCGGACGACATCATCGCTGTGGTCCGGCCTTTGTTCTAGGAGCGTGCCATGCCTGATCATTCCCGACGTTCGCTTGCCGTGCTGCCGCTGGCTGCCATGCTTGGCCTGGCCCGGGCCGACACGCTGGCGCCCATCGGGCCGACCTACGGGATCGGCGAAGAGCATCTGCTAGCGATGATCGAGCGGCGCCTGCGCGAACGCGAGGCCAGTGGCGAGCTGCGCCGCCTGCAGCAACAGATCGTCGAGCGGGGCCGGCAGGCCGTGCTGCGCCCAACACCGCTGGCCGTGCCGGTGGCAACCGTACCGCGCACCCTGTATCACGATCCGACTTATGTGCTCGACCGGCCGATCACGGACGGCAGGGGAGGCGTGCTGTTCCCTGCTGGCACCCGCAGCAATCCGCTCGACATCGTGTCGCTGTCCCGGCGATTGCTGTTCTTTGATGGCCGCGATGCGCGTCAGGTGGCGCTGGCCAGGCGGTTGCTGGCGCGCTATGCCGGTGCAGTCAAACCGGTGATCACGGGCGGCTCCTATCTGGACCTGATGCAACGCTGGCAGGTGCCCGTCTATTACGACCAGCAAGGGATATTGATCCGTCGGCTGCGCATCAGCCATGTGCCGGCCCTGGTGTCGCAGGAAGGCCGGCGCCTGCGCATCGATGAACTGGTGCCCGACCCGGTGGCGCCGGCAAGGCAGGAGGAGAAACGATGAACAGCAAGGCAAGGACCATGGCCGCCCGCTGGCGCAGGGGTAGCGGGGTTGCGGTTAGGTCGTACGGGCAATTCGTACGCAGCCTCGTCTGCGCAGCGCTGCTCGGTGCCGCCATTCCGGCCGCGGCAGCGGGGATGAGCACCTGCACCGGACGCTTTCCCAATCCGATCACGGATATCTGCTGGAGCTGCATCCTGCCCATTTCCCTGGGCGGCCAGCGCATGGCCGATCTGGGCGGGCAGGAAGACATCGGCAATCCCGGTTCGCCCATCTGCTCCTGCGGCGTCAACCCTACGGTCGGCCTGTCGATTGGCTTTTGGGAGCCGGCCCGTCATGTCGAGGTGGTGCGCCGCCCCTTCTGCCTGGTGTCCCTGGGTGGCGTGGACTTGAACCCCGGCGTCGCCGCGCCCGAAGCGGGCCGCCACACCGATGCGTCGGGCGAACAGAACAGCTTTTACCAGGCCCATTTCTATGTCAACCCCGCGCTGTACTGGCTGCAGGTGATCGCCGATTTTCCTTGCCTGGAGCGCGCCGGCTTCGATCTGGCCTATATGACCGAAGTCGATCCGCTGTGGAACGACGACGAGCTGACCCTGATCCTGAACCCGGAGGCGGCCCTGTTCGCCAATCCCGTGGCGATTGCGGCCTGCGCGGCCGATTGCGTGGCCGCCACCGCCGGTTTCAGCCGCGCCGAACTGTTCTGGTGCGCGGGCTGCCAGGGTGGCATGTATCCGCTGGATGGGCACGTCAGCAACCACCTGGGTGGGGTGCGCACGGCAGAACTCTTGAGCCAGCGCCTGACGGCCAAGATGCACCGGGAACTCCTGGCATGGGGGCGGCATGGGGCGGCGGGCCTCTGTGGACCGTATTTCCTGCCGGTGATGGACAAGGCCGCCTACAAGAGCCAGCTGACCTATCCGATTGCCGCCACCGGTAAGGAGGCGGGCCGCTGCTGCCGACCCTTTGGCCGCACCTCGGTGTTGTGGGGGGCGGGCAAGGAGTATCCGGTCAAGGGCGAAGATTTCGCGTTCATGTTGTTCCGTAAGGGGAATTGCTGTGTCGGCTATTGATCCGCGCCCAACCGGCTGGCGCCGTCTCCGCCGCTGGCGCCCGTCCGTCCGGCAACTGGCGTGGCCGCTGGCGTTGCTGCTGTCGCCCCCGGTCCTGGCCCAGTCGCCGGTAGGGGAGGCGGCGGCGTGCGCGGCGCGGTACCAACCCCAGATCACGGATGAGGACATGGCGCGTGCCGCCAAGGCCCATGCCATGCCGCCATGGGTGCTGAACGCCGGCAGTGCGCCGCCCGTGCCGCCCGTCGCATCCCAGCTGCCCCAGCCGGCCAAGGTGCCTGCGGTGGACGTCGCCGCGCTGGCCAGTGAGTATGCCGCAACCGGCCAGACGGCGGCTGCGCAGGCGCTGTCGGGTGGGCCGCAGCTGCTGGTATTTGTCAGCCTGTCGATGCCGGAGGGCGCGCTGCTGCGCCTGGTCGAGCAGGGAGCGCGTGCGAAGGCGGTGCTGCTGTTGCGCGGCCTGGAGGGCGGCTCCCTCGTCAAGACCATGGCCCATGTGCACAAGCTCCTGGGCCAGCGCCAAGTCGCCCTGCAGATCGACCCGCAGGCGTTCGACCGTTTCGGTGTGCGCCAGGTGCCGACCTTCGTGCTATTGCGCGAAGGCGGCAAGGGGCAGGATTGCGGCGCCGGCACCTGCTTTGCCCCGGATGCCTACCTGTCGGTGGCCGGCGACGTCACGATCGACTATGCGCTGGAGCACATTACCTCGCGCGCGCCCCGTTTTGCGCGCGAGGCGCGGGTTTTTCTCAACCGGCTGAAGGAGTAGCCATGCGCAGCGCGATTGCCCTCATGACGGCGTGCAGTCTGCTGGTGGTGCAGAGCCGCGAGGTATCGGCCCAGACCGGCGCTGACCTGACCGCTGCGCGCGCCGCCAACCAGGCCGCTAGTGGAGCGATCACTGCGGGATCGGCCGCCGCCGTGGTGCCGGGCTACACCGTTTCGCCGCCCGAACGCGCGCTGTACGGCCGCGCCGACCTGGCGCAGCAGGCCCGCGAGCATTTGATGCTGTGCGCATCGCAGCCGGGCAATATCGCCTGCGATGCGCAGCGCCAGGCAGCAAGCTCGGCCGCCACACCGCATCCGCCCGTCACTGCCACCGATCCGCAGGTCGCGGGTGCCCAGGCCGTGGCGCGCGATCCGGTAGGAACCGAGGCAGGTCTTGCCGGCTTCTACAGCGGCTGCCCGGTCGGCGGCGCTTGCTCGCCCAGCACTTTCTGCTTGGGCGCCCAGTGCTTCGATACCGCCCAGGTTGGCGATCCCGATTTCGCCCAGGCCATGAGCTACCTGGAGGCGGCGCGCGAGGCGGGTGTCTACCTGGAACCGGGCACTTTGAGAGTGTTTAGCGGCGAGGCCAATACCTGCCGCAGCCGCTTGCTGGTGAACTGTTGTAAGACCGACCGGGCAGGCGCGGGATTGAGCAACCAGTCGCTGTTCGGCGTCGGTTCGCGCCTGGTCTTCGACATCCTGATGAATGCCAACAACCGCCGTTTCATCAGCCAGGGCGTCAAGTCGCTGCTCATGGGGAGCGGTTTCAGCGGCAGTTTCACCAGCTACGGCATCACCGTGGCCGTCAACGGCACTCCGCTGCCGGCCGGGGCGGTGACGCTGGCCACCGGCGACAGCGTCGTGATCGCCTTCACGCCCTGGTCGCTGGCGATCATGGTGGTGTTCTATGTCGTCATGTCCATGATGTCGTGCAGCCAGGAGGAAGGCAAGCTGTCGATGAAGGAAGGCGCGTCGCTGTGCCGCAGTATCGGCAGCTGGTGCTCGAAATGTATCCGGGTGCTGGGCCGTTGCGTGGCCTGCATCGAACACAGCACCGGCAAGTGCTGCTTCAACTCGCGCCTGGCGCGTATCTTAAACGAACAGGGCCGTGCCCAGCTGGGCATGGGCTGGGGTTCGGCCCAAAGTCCGGCCTGCGGCGGCTTTTCGGTGGCGCAGTTGCAGGCGCTGGATTTTTCGCGCATGGATCTGTCGGAATTCTATGCCTCCATCGTGCCGACGTTGCCCAATGTGGGCGTGGTGCAGTCGGCTGCGGCGGCCAGGGCGCCGGCCTGCTACTTCGGGAGGGGCAAATGCTGACGCGTTGCTGTACCGGTTCGCTGCTGGTGCTGGCGGCCGCCGCGCATGCGCAGGCGCCGGAACCGCCGCGCAGGGCGGTGGAGGACTTGCGCCCGCTACTGCTGCAGGCCATTGACGCGCCCTCGGGGACGGCCAAGGGCGTGCTAGGCGGGCCGCTGGTGCAGGCCATCGGCGCCCACTTCGGCACCAGTGCGCCGGTCCTGGTCGATGTCAGCACGCTGGTGCGCTACGCGCAGCCGGGCTGCCGCCGCCTGAAGGTGCAGGTGTGGCAGGACGGCGTGCGTCTGGCTCCCGGCGCGGCGCCGGTCCGCCAATCGATGGAGTTTGGCATCAACTACTGCCGCGACGGCTTGCCGCCGGCCAGCCTTGCCTTGGAGGACGCGCGATGAAGCGATGGATAGCATGCCTGGCCGTACTGCTGTGCGGCGCGGCCACGGCTGGTCCGGTGCACACGGCGGGCTTGCCGGTGTACGAGACGCGCCGGGGCTGGCACTTTTACGACGACCCGCTGGCCGTTGTCCCGCCGGCCGCGTCGCCGTCCCTGGCAAGGGTGCCGCGCGATGGTGGTCCGCCGGAGCTGGCGCGCCTAAAGCGCCTGCAGCGGGAGATGGAGGAACTGCGCGCGGTGGCCGTGATCCGCCCGACCGAGACCAATGTGCGCCGCTATATGGAGCTGGAAGCGCGGGTTATGCGCAATGCCTCGCAGTTTGCCGATCTGGCCCAGCGCATCGCCTGGACCCATCCGGAACTCGATCCCGCCACAGAGGGCCGCCCGGTCAACGCCACCGCGCTCGACGTGTATGAACAGACGCAGGCCACCACGCGTGCCGAGACGCTGGCAAGACTCGGACGCGACCACGTGCTGATGTTCTTCTTCCGCGGCGACTGCCCGTACTGCCATGCGTTTGCGCCGGTCTTGCGCGCCTTCGGGCAGCGCTACCGCATCCCGCTGGTGGCAGTCAGCCTGGATGGGGGATCGCTGCCGGCCATGCCGGCGGCGCGGATCGACAACGGCATTGTGCGCACCCTGAAGGTGGCGCAGGTGCCGGCGGTGTTTCTGGCCCAGCCCTTCGCGGGCCGGATCGTGCCGCTGGGGTTTGGTGTGCTCTCCGAGTCGCAGCTGGTCGAGCGCATCGTGGCATTGCAGGGACGGCAGGAGGTAGCGGGGCAGGGGGCTGCGCTGTTCTGGCCGGAGAAACGATAGGAGGATGACATGGCTTCAAACGAGAAACTCAAAGGCATGGCGGCGGCCGGCCTGCTGTGCGGCGCCCTGGCCCCGCTGGCAGGGCAGGCGGGCGACCTGAATGCGGCGGTGGAGCAGATGTACCAGGACCTGGGCGCCATTGGCAACTACACGGCGCCGGGCGCCTTCCGCGGCCAGGTGTACAACACCTATACCGGCGGCAGCATCATCATGCGCACCCAGAACCGGACTTACCAGCTGATGGCGGTCGAGTTTCCCAGCATGAAGGCCGGCTGCGGCGGCATCGACGCTTTCGGCGGCTCGTTCTCGCACATCTCGGCGGCCGAGTTCAAGAACATGCTGCGCAATATCACGGCGGCGCTGCCCGGCGTGGCCTTCCAGCTGGCCCTGGAATCGGTGTCGCCGCTGCTGGGCGGCGTGACGAAGTGGACCAAGAACATCGAGAGCATGATGACCAACGCGAACATCGGCACCTGCAACGCGGCCAAGTCGCTGGTGGGCTCGGCGATGGAGGCCACGGGCGTGAGCACCGACAAGGCCTGCGAGGACCTGGCCGTGATGCTGGGCCTGGAGAGCGACTACGCGGCGGCCAAGGTGCGCTGCCAGGCTAACAAGCCCTCGGTGCTCTCCACAGCCAGGAACTCGTCCGACCCGAAGATCCGCAACAAGGCGCCGTTCGTCGGGAACATCACCTGGAAGGCCTTGAAGCTGGCCGGCACCCAGCTGGACGACCAGGAGCGTGAACTGATCATGAGCATCGTGGGCACGATCATCTTCCACGAAGGCACGCGCGATCCGGATCCGGTCGCTCCCACACTGACTTCGATTGCGCGCCTGCTGTATGGCACCAGCGCCGCGCCGGGAGGGAAGGTACGGCAGGACATGCTCAAGTGTAATAACTACACGGAATGCGACGTGGTGACGGTCGATACCGCCTATCTGCACACGCCGTTCGTCACCAAGGTCGAGGGGCTGATGCGTTCGATCGCGGAAAAAATGCAATATCGCATCCCGATCCCGAACAACTCCCCAGAGATTGGCTTCGTCAACCAGACGTCGGAACCGGTGTACCGCATGCTGTCCTTGGGGACGGCGATGCCGGCGATGGATGTCAGTGATTCTCTGATAGTTAGGTTCCGAGAGTTGATTGCGGCTGACTACGCAAAAGTTTTGCTAGAGAAGAATCTCCGGCTTGGGATGTATGTGTTGGATAAGGACTATACCCTTAGTGCCAGACAGGTTGAACGCGTGAAAGAACTTCGGCAGCGCGCAAATCAAATGCTAACTCAGCTCTCTGACGAGAAAAATCTTCTCTACCAACGGTCAGGTCATATCGAAACCATAGCGACAAATCTGGAGCTTTTACAACGGGAGTTGCGGAGCAATATGCCGCAATATATGCTGGATTTGCTCGGTCGCCGCGCGGCCTATATGCGGTAGCAGGCTGTTGCGCGATGCAAGTGAAGGAGTACGAGCATGTGGGAAATTTTTGCCTATCAAAATAGCGACAGCCTGTTCGGCATACTCAATGCCACCGCTGCCATTGCCGGCGCCAATACGTTCAAAGGCGCGCTGGCCATCGTCGCCTTCTGCGGCTTCATCGCCGCGGCGATCGCCTACGCTTTCGCTCCGCAGCGGATGCAGGGCTGGCAATGGCTGGCCTCTGTGACGCTGGTGCTGTCGGCGCTGTTCATTCCCCGTGTGACGGTGGGGATCGTCGACAAAACCGGCTCCAGTGCGGTACGCATCGTGGACAACGTGCCCTTCGGCTTGGCGGCGTTTGGTTCGCTGACGAGCACCGTGGGTAACTCGCTGACGGAATTGTATGAGATGGCGATGCAGGTCTTGCCTGGTTCGGCGAATCTGCCCAGCGAACTGGCGTATCAGAAAAATGGCTTGTTGTTTGGAAACCGGATGATCCGCGAGGCAAGCACAGTGGTGTTTCAAAGCCCGAGCTTCCGGACAGACCTGATCAACTTTATCAACAACTGTACGATCTACGACCTGGCGTCGGGCCACATTCCGCCAGAGGAATTCGCCACCTCCAGCGACGTGTGGCCGATGATGTCCACGCCCAATCCGGCGCGCTTTACGCCCGTCACAGACACGGCTGGCACGCAGTTGGTGGCACCTTGCACCGAGGCGTACCAGCACCTGAATGCCAGGATGCCGGCACAGGTCGAGCGCATTCAGGGGCTGCTAGCGGTGCGCATGAACCCGACGTTACCTGGTATCGCCGCCTCGGCCATTATTGCGGGCCAGGTGCAGCAGGCCTATTTGCGTAATGGCATCGCCAACGCGGCAGCCAGTGCGGCTGACATCATCCGCCAGAACGCCATGATCAACGCTGTGATCGATACCAGCCTGATCGCTGGCCAGCGTATCAACGATCCGGCGTCGATGCTGCTGGCCGTTGGACGCGCGCAGGCGGTGGCGCAGACCAATGCCGCCTGGATCAACCAGGGCAAGGTCGCGGAGCAGGCACTGCCGGTCATCCGCAATACCATCGAGGCGATCACGTATGCAATCTTCCCCATCGTGATCCTGCTGCTCCTGATGACCAGTGGCCGCGAAACCATGATGGGACTGAAGAACTATGTCTCGGTCCTGATCTGGATACAGCTCTGGCCGCCCTTGTATGCCATCCTCAACTACATGGCCATGGTGTACGCCGCGCGGGATCTGGCCGCCGCATCGGCTGTTGGCAGTGGTGTCAATGCACTGTCGATCATGACCTCCTCATCAATCTATTCGAGTGCGATCTCCGGCGAGGCGGTGGTGGGCTATCTGACCCTCAGTATCCCACTTATTGCATGGGCGGGGCTAAAGCGCATGGAAACCTTCGGCAGCGCGCTGATCGGCAACGCCCAGATGCTGCAATCGACGGTGGCGACGGCGACCGGCTCCGCGGCGGCAGGCAATGTGTCGCTCGGCAATACCAGCATGGACCAAGTGATGCTGGCGCCAAACAGATCCTCCGCATTTTTCACCAGTTGGCAGGACAACGCGTCCGGCAATACTTACACGAGCAACGTGACAAGCGGTCTGACGGCCGCCCGGGCACTAGCCAATGAAGGGCCGGTATCCCGCATCGTCGACGCGAAGGTGACGGAGCAGCATGTGCATGCCGCTTCCAAGTCCGTGACGGCGGCCCAGTCCGAATCGGTTGCTGCGATGCGCGAAAAGGCCGCTGCGCTCAGCGATGTGCTCATGAATGCCAACGTGCACACAACAGGTCAGAGCCAGATGAAAGGTACCAGCTCGGTTAGCAGTGAAAGCATGGGTGAGAGGATCAACTCATTGCAGCAGATCGTGAAATCGCTATCTGCTTCAACGGGGGCGAGTGAACAACAGGTGGCCAGTGTCGCATTTGGTGGTTCCTCCTTTGTGGGGGTGAAGGTTCCTGGCGCGCTGAAAGCATTGTCACCGCTGGATGCTGGGATGCAGGTACATGCAAAAGGCGGGAAGGACTACTCGGCTTCAACGCAAAAACAGGATCAAATGATTCGCAGTGCCCTGACGAGCCAAGATAAGGCGAAGTTCAAGGAGTTCGCCGATACCGTTAGCCGCAACGCTAATGCGATTAGTTCAATTGTTAATGACCAACGGTCGGGACAGGAGTTGTCTGCTCGATTATCAGAAACGGTTGCTAGGTCTGAACGTGCCGAGGCAAGCCTACGTACTCAACAGGACTTCTCTGAAAGTGTGTCAGGTGCTTATCAGCGCGGAGAAACCTTCAGTAAGGATCTGGCTAAAGAACCGCAAAATATTAAATTGTTCGAAGAGCTATTGAGATATGAGCAGCAAGGAAGTGCGGCGGAGCGAATTAAAATGGATTGGTATCTTGGGAATATGACGAAAATTCCGAATATTATTGGGCCGCACAGCAATCTCCCAAGTTCGTTTGGCGACATGTCAGGGCAATTTGAAATGATGAGGAAAAAAATAAGTAGTCGCGACGAGCTGGAGAAGGAAATTTTAGAATTCAAAAATAGAGCGAAAGATATTTCATCAAAAAAAAGCGATGAAAAATCGCCGAGAGTTTTTGATGGCGCCGCATCTAAAGAAGGGCTTTTTAGTAGAGAAAGTATGCTGAACGACGGAGAGAAGATAGAGAACGAAATCCTTGATTACGAAAAAAAATTTAATAAAATTGGTGTGCGGCGTGATGTGGATAATCATTTGCTGGAGGGGAGAAGTTTGTTCGATGATGCAAATAAACAAATTCAACGCGATCCAGATGTGATTAGGAATAGCATAAGAGTGCTTTTTGAAAAAATGAAGAGGTCGGAACATGGAAGAAAATGAAGATTAGTCATTCATATTTAAGCTTTCAATTCTCAAATTACCTTCATGATCAAATCCTAGGGAAGAGGTGCTTACTTCATATGCTTGCGTTTCTAAGTTTTTGTAATATGAGGTATTGGCTAAATTAAATTTTACGTATACTTCATAAATAAAAAGAAGTATGAGGTAAATTGTTAAAAGAAATGCAGAGCCAGATATTCCTGTTAATGCCATGATGGTTGTGTTTTGCTCGTGAGAAATAAGTAGGCCAAGCACAAAGCCTAAGAATATAACGAAAATGATTTTTGAGATTTTCATATTTGTCATGGAGGATGAAATGAAGAAGAATTTTATAAATTCATGTTTGTTGCCTGCATTCTTTTGTATAAATTCTAGCGCTTATGCTGTGTCACTCTCTGGTCGACCAACAGATGATTCTGTTTGTGATCTTTCTCCGATGACAAATTATCATCTTTCGCAAAAAACCTTTGTCCCGGCAGGAACAATGCATGTCTCGGATATATACGGCAGGCTGGCGATAAAATTTGTGATAAAGGAATGTAAAAATTCGCAACTTCTCATACTTCATTCAGATATCGGTATCGACGAAGATGAGCGGTCTTTCCGTACCGTCACCTCAGAGCTATGTGGTGCCGCAAGCGTGCAGCGCGAACCCGCCACGACTCGTGAATACCCATATGCTTTTCAGGTTAAATGTCGGATATCGAAAATTCAAGAAGCCACGAAGAGATTAGTCGCTGCTGAGAGTGAAAAGTCTGTGGAAGCAATGATCGCAGAAAACGCGCCACCGGGTAGACAAAACGACGAACAAGTAGAGCAACAAGAGCCGCGAAATAAGGAATGCGGAAAGTTAGGTTTCGGTACGGTAATCCTTGGTCTTGGTGGCCGTTGCCCCCGATAGGCCAAGGGCAAGAGGGAGCTATCGATGGATGAAAATGAAACGCGGACCAAGGCGGCACCGAACCCTGAATCCATATTCCTGCCGCTCATCCAGGAAATGCGTGAGCAGCGCCAGTCGTTCCGTGAGGAGCAACAACTGCTGACCAAGGAAAGGCGCTCTGCCCGGCGTTGGAATATCGGTCTAAAGCTCGTCGTGATCGCTGCCCCCTTGATCTTTGGTGGATTCTTCCTCGTGCAGGCCGCCGGCGTCACGCTCGGCCCGTTCAGGGACGTCGTCGGCATAGTCGAGATCAAGGGCGAAATGGCTGAGGGCAAGCTTGCGTCCGCTGAGAAGGTGATTCCGGCGCTTGAAAAAGCATTTGAAAGTCCTCGGGTGAAGCATGTCGTGCTGGCAATCGATAGTCCTGGTGGTGCACCAGTGGAAGCGGAGCGCATCGGCAACGCGATCGCAATCTTCAAGAAAACGCATCCGAAGCCTGTTACTGCGGTCATCGGTTCCTTGGGCGCTTCCGCTGCGTATATGACCGCCATGCAGGCCGATCGCATCGTGGCGGGCCGGTATAGCCTGGTCGGATCCATCGGTGCGATCATCGCACCCTGGCAGCTGGACAAGGCGATCGCACAATTGCAGATTTCGCAGCGAGTCTATGCCTCCGGCAAGCTCAAGGCATTCTTGAATCCGTTTACGCCGGTCAGCGACGAAGCGGATGCGAAGGCGCACGAATTGGTCGATGGTATTGGGCGGGCATTTGTTCGGGAGGTGGAGCAACGCCGGGGCGCGCGCCTAAAAAAAGGTGTGGACTATGGAACAGGGGAGGTTTGGAGTGGGCCGGAGGCGGTGCAGCTTGGGCTTGTCGACGAGCTCGGTACGGTTGAAAGCGTTTCACGAGCCGAACCCGGTACGAGAGCGTATTGTTTTGGCCCACGCGACAGCAGTTTTGGATACTTGCGCTCGTATTTCGCTGAGCTGATATCGATTACCTCGGGACTAAAAATGGGTAAATCCGATCTTCGTGTTTGGTAGCTATTTTTACGCATCAATTCTGGGTAACCCCGGCCTTCCAGAGGCTCGTTGGCGGATCGCTATGTCGTGCTGAAAAGAGCTTGAATATTAAGAAAATTAGGGAAAAATCTTGATAAAACTTAAATCATTGGATAGTCTGTATTGTCTTTTAAGTATTGGATGGAAGCTTCATGTCGAAGATGATTCCGGAAGATTTGAAGGTGATATGGGCAAAGAGCGGAGACGGTTGTGGCCACTCCCTTGTATGCCATATGCTGGATGTAGCCACCGTGGTCGAAGCCATTCTTGATGCTGAGCCTCCCACCACATTGCTCTGGGCAGCGCGGCAGTTTGGATTTGAGCCTGGCACGGCGCAGAGATGGCTGGCTGCCTTGGCTGGATTGCACGATTTTGGCAAAGCTATCCCTGGATTCCAAGCTAAATGGGATGAGGGTATGCGCAGGGTCCAGACTCAGGGTTTTCGCTTTACACCAACCAGCTGCGCTCAAACAAAACACGATTTGGCTACCGCAGCACTATTGGGGAAAGAGCTGCATGCCCTTGCCGCAAGCGAGCCTCATTGGTTGCAGCACTCAATACTTGCCATAAGTGCGCACCACGGTTACCCCTTCCTTCCCGTCGAAATAAATCAAGGAAAACCAGTGAGCGAGCATGCTGAATGGGCGCATGTTCGCCGAGCGATTCTTCGTCTTTATTGGCAGGCCATAGCGCCCGGTGGTTTCCCTGGTGCTGTTTCATGCGCGCTTTCCCGCAGATGAACGTGAAAAACGCGAGCGCCAGGTAATCGAACTGTTTGGAGTGCAAGGGGAGCGCCCGCAGCGCGCATTGCTAATCGCCACGCAGGTGGCTGAACAATCACTCGATATCGATTTCGACTACATGATTAGCGACCTGGCTCCAGTTGATTTACAGCAATCCCACCACTGCTTCTGCAACTGCCTTAGCCGATTGTGGATTTTGACCCGTCACAAGTCGTCCATCGACGACGACTTTGGACGTAAACGGAATGAAGGCTTTTTCATACAAGGCACCTCGCTTTCGCATTTCTTCTTCAACGTTGTATGGCACCTCTTTGGCAACGCCAGCCAGGACCTCCTCAATCCACGAGTACCCTGTCAGGCGACGCCCTTCTACCAACAGACTCCCGTTGGAGAGCTTGGTGTTCAGAAGGCCGCAATAGCCATGACAAACTGCGGCGACTATGCCTCCACGTTCATAAATATCTCGCGTGATTGTTTGAAGACCCGCGCTATTCGGAAAGTCCCACATAACGCCGTGGCCGCCGGCAAAGTAGATGACGTCAAAGTCCTGAGCGTTGATATCTTCTGGGCGCAGAGAATTGGCTAGAAGTGATTGGATAACAGGATTCCCTTTCCCCTGACGCGCCGACTCATCGAAATACGGCCATTTGAGTGAGCGCGGTTCTATAGGAACCACGCCACCTAAAGGACTTACAACGGATTGCGAGTATCCCTGTGCCGCGAAAGCATCATATGCGTGCGTGAGCTCAGATAACCACAGTCCCGTTGGATGCGAAACGTCGTCATAGTGACTGATGTTCGTGACGACATGCAGGATGCGTCGCGTCCGTGACCCTTGAGAATTCGGTACAGCGGTGGACGAGTTAGACATAGCCATAGTGTCCTGTTTTGAAGTGATGGGAATTTGACACCCGGTCAAAACCAATGCGCTCGCCGCCGCAGCGGACGAAATGAAATCACGACGTGTAATGCCCATGGAACTTTCCTTATTCTCTCTGTGCCGCCTAAATGCTTACTGCAAACCTGACGTGGAGAAGCTGAGGCGCGTGGCGGTGCCGCCGCGCCTCAACATACCAAATCATTTTTCGCCCAAGAGCGAAGTCAATTGCTTCGGCGCGTAAAGCGCGCTTTGGAATTCCGGGACGTACTCATATCGAATCATTTTTCCCAGCTTCAACGACTTGATGTAAGTCGATAGGCTGCCGTCGCCCAGCTTCAGATTCACCGAATCGGTACTTGTGCTGGAACCATGGCTCAGTTTGCGCGTAACCGCATATCCATAAGTCAAGTGCCCTTGATGGTCGACATTGGTGAAGCTGTTTGTGACCAAACTCGGCTTGGTGGAAAGATCGTCCAGCTTTGCACTCTCTAGCGTGACATCAGGTTTGCCGGTTTCCGCGTCGATGATTTCGTAAGTGACAGTCTTCTCGCTTTCGCGGAAACGAATGTCGGTGAGCCATTTTGGAAGGTTATAGCCAACAACACCGCGTACTCGGGCAAGCTCAGTATTCACGGGCAGCTTCAGCACGTAGCCCCAGAACTCTTTCGACATCGTTTGACCAATCATAGTTACTGGCCCCAGGTTCGTGCCACCCGGCTTGTTCGTAATGACAGAAAGCGATACTTCGTTGTAGCTGTCATTGTCACAGTACTGGTAGGCGTAAGCGGTGAGCGCCACCAGGCCACGGCCCGGCCATACCTGGAGCGGCTGGACTTTGGTGCGCACTTCGGCGGGAATCAGTTCCCGCAGCCTGTCGATGTCGGCGGTAAAGACTGCGGTTACGCTGCTATTCTTGTAGTAGAAGTTTGGGGAATAGCTCTCAAAGCCAATGTCCACCTTCTCCTTTTTTAATTCTTTAAACCAACTCAAATCGGTTGTTGGAGACTCGGTTGCGATGACGGACAGTGGCGGATTGGAACGATAGCGGTCATAGAGCCCGCCCTTGAGGACGGGCACAGATTGGCCGGCGATATTGATCGTGGTGGTTTCCGCGCCCTGGCTTCCGCTGAGACTCTCTGCCTGAGAAGCGGCAGCCGCTCCTCCCAACAGAATTCCTGTCATTGCCGCAATATTTCTAATGTTCATGCTATCGACACCTTTGCTAGATTGTTTAGAGGATCGTGTGACCCGATAAACATCCTAAGATTCAAGCTAACTTGAATGTCAAGCGTCGGTGTCCCCGACTCGCAACTTCTTTCGGGCAGGGACTTTCAGTTCGTCGATTATCCTGGCCGCATTGTCTTTGCACGCCATTTCAGGCGGTTTCGAATCGATCAGCCCCATCAGGGAAAGAAGATGGGCTTTGTTTTGCGCTAGTCGCGCCTCCATTGTCTCGATTTCACCAAGCTTTTTTTGGAGCGAGGCAACCAGGTCATCATGTTTCCAGTCAATTGAATCTGATGGGAGCACATGCTTAATTTCATCAAGCGTGAAGCCAGTTTGCTGTGCATTGATGATGATTGAAAGCACAGAAATGGCCTCAGGAGGATATTCGCGATAGCCGTTTGCTTTCCGGCCGACGGACTTCAGGAGCCCCTTCGACTCATAGAACCGAATGGTCGCCGTAGTTAAGCCAGTGATTTTTGCCAAGTCACCAATTTTCATCATCCACTCTTCCGCGTCATCGCAACAATCCCGCCCCACGTACTACAGCGCGAACAGCGTTTCTGACTGTTTTCGGTGGGGCAAGTCCCCACTCTACACCTGATGTGAACTTGAATGTCAAGTCTACTTGGCTGAAAACAACTCAATGCATTCCCTTGGTCGGAAAATCGAGATCTCAGCCATTCCGACCTCTTGACATTAAAGTCAGCTTGAATCCTAGGATGGCATGCGACAAAGGCAGGGAAACGATAACGACTCCCTTCATGTCCCACTGTTTATGCCAGCCCAGGATATTTGCAATGACCGACCTCTTCGAGCGCTCTCTGGAAATGACTATGGAACGGACGCTGCTACAGCAACGGCGCGCCTTTCAGAAAGAACCACCCCCAACAATCGAGCAACGCAAAGAACGCTTGAGGCGACTTCGCACAATGGTAATTGCCAAGCGTGCGGAGATCGAGGAGGCGATCAATTCCGACTTTGGGAACCGATCAAGGCACGAGACGGCGATCATGGAACTAATGGGTGTAGTGCAATCCATCGACTATCTCGTGCGCAAACTGCCTCGCTTCATGCGAGCTGAACGAAGGCATGTTCATATTAGTCACCGCCCAGGTCGTGCTTATGTGACCTACCAGCCGCTGGGCGTGGTAGGGATCATGGCTCCGTGGAATTATCCATTTTCCCTTTCGATGATCCCATTGGCTACGGCCATTGCGGCGGGTAACCGGGCAATGATCAAACCGTCGGAATTCACCCCGCGTACTAGCGAGCTGATCCAACGCATGCTTGCCGTGATTTACCCTCAGGACGAAGTCTCGGTCATCCTTGGCGGACCTGAAGTGGGAGCCGCATTCAGCAGCCTGGCATTCGACCATTTGCTATTCACTGGAAGTACGCAGGTGGGACGGAAGATCATGAGGGCCGCTAGCGACAATCTGGTTCCTGTGACGCTGGAACTTGGGGGGAAGAGCCCTGCGGTCATTGCAAAAGGGGTTATGGGCATGCAGACCATACAGAGCCTCGCCTATGGCAAGCTTTCCAATGCGGGACAAACCTGTGTCGCGCCTGACTATGTCTTGGTTCACGAGGATGACGTCGGAGTATTTGTAGAGCGCTTCAAAGAAGCGGTTGCTAATTTCTATCCCAACGGCCCAACGCACGCAGACTATACATCCATCGTCAGCGCGCGGCATTACGACCGACTAATTGGACTCCTTGAAGATGCGCGCGATAAAGGGGCGAAGGTAATGACAATTGGTGTTCGGCCCGAGACAGCGTCGCAGCGCAGTCGCACGCTTGCGCCAACACTAGTTCTCAATGTCAGCGACAACATGGCAATCATGGACGAGGAAATCTTCGGACCGATCCTGCCAATTCGCACATATCGCGCCATGTCAGACGTCATTGATTATGTCAATGCGAGGCCCCGGCCACTCGCTCTCTATTATTTTGGTCCGGATGATGTTGACTCCAGATCGCTACTGTCGCGCACGACCTCAGGGAATGTCGGAGTCAACAACACTTTGATGCATGTGGCGCAAGATGATCTTCCCTTTGGAGGCGTAGGCCCAAGTGGCATGGGTGCGTACCACGGCATCGAAGGCTTCAGGGCAATGAGTCACGCCAAGGGCATCTACGTGCAGGGAAGGTGGAGTCTCGCTCGGCGCTTGCATGCTCCGTTTGGAAGATTCGCTGAATTCGTTCTAAGCCTCACATTGCGGCGCATCCGCGGCGCCTGAGCGGCTGCAAAACAAATATTAAAGAAAAAAATCTATAACGATGGAGACATTAATGAAGACCGCAAAAGCACTTCCGATGACGATGGCATTTCTTACTGCATTTGCCACATGGACGCCAGCAAACGCATCGGAGGACTTCCAATTGCGCTACAACCTTGCAGGCAGCCTCGGAGGAGAGCTATTCGCCCCGATGGGCCAGACAGGATGGGCTGGTGGACTGGCCGCCACATACATGGATATCAACAAGGTGACCGGCAATGATGGAAACTCCCTGACGCGATCGGTGCCTGGCGGGACGGTACCGCTCCCTAATCTTCCTCAAGCACTGTACCCGACTTATGGGGATAGCACGGCGCAAATTTCCGGCACTGGCAGCATGAAGCAGCTCAACCTTGGATTGGCCTACGTGACAAAGGAGCGCTTTGCTGACGGTCGCTTTGCTTTCCTCTTGAACCTCCCGTTCGCCAAGAAAATTCAAAACTTCGATGCCAGTGGTATTGCGCCTGCACTGACTTGGAATCCTGTCGTTCCCGCGCCAGTACGTGCCATGGTCGCAACGGGATTCTCGACCCAATACGCAGCAGGTCTGCAAAAGCAAGCTGATGACGCGAGCGGACAAGTGTCTGGCATCGGCGATACCGAATTGCAGGCAGGATGGCTCTATGTTCGCGATCGAATGCGAGTCTTGGCCGGGGCATCCATTGTTCTGCCCACGGGTAAATACAGTCCTTCTTCGGGGCCTGACATTGGCTATGGAAATTACTATACGTTCCGTCCAGCCTTTCAGGCTACTTACCTCCTGACGCCAGAAGTTGCGATTTCCGGCAAGGTCACCTGGGCCGTCAACACCCGCAATCGGGACAATCAACTGCGCAGCGGGAACTGGGCGGGAGTCGAACTCGCCGCGGGCTACAAAACACCACTCGGCGTTCTGGGAATTCACGGTCTGCGCGTTCAGCAATACCAGGATGACAGCAATAACCCATGGGGCAATAGCCGACTCCGTTCCACAAATGCCGGCATATTTTTCACCACAAAACTTGAGGCCATTAACGCAGCGATTACCGCCCAGTATATGGCAACAACAATGTCCAGAAACTCAAAACACGGCGATTTCTCGCAACTGAGGATGATCAAATTTTTTTGAATAGGAACGACATATGGACTTTACACCCAGCCTCAAAGCACAGGATTACCTGGAACGCTTGCGAAACTTCTTCGCCACACATATTTCCCCGGCGACCGAGCAAATCAGAGAGCAAAACCGTTCGCTCAATCATGGACGTGACTGGACATCATGGCAGCCCGTGCCACTTGTCGAAGCGCTTAAGGAAAAGGCTCGTGAACAAGGCCTTTGGAACCTCTTCCTCCCCGATCCGACCATGGGTGCGGGCCTGAATACTTTGGAGTACGCACCGCTTGCGGAGCTTATGGGAGGCTACGAATTCGCTGCAGAAGTCTTCAACTGCAATGCCCCTGACACCGGCAATATGGAGGTGCTTTACCACTTCGGGAGCAAATGGCAGCAAGAGACATGGCTCCGGCCACTGCTCGATGGCACCATTCGCTCTGTCTTTTGCATGACCGAACCGGGCGTAGCGTCTTCCGACGCCACCAATATGCGAGCGACGATCGTTGAAGATGGGGACGAGCTTGTACTTAACGGACGTAAGTGGTGGACCACCGGGATCGGCCATCCTAATGCCAAATTTGCGATTTTCATGGGATTGTCCGATCCGGATGCACCGCCACACAGCAGACATTCCATGGTGATTGTTCCCTTGGATACTTCGGGCGTGCGTATCTTGCGGATGCTCCCGGTGCATGGAGAATATGACGCCCCCTACGGACATGGCGAGGTGACCTTTGAAAATGTACGCGTGCCCAAATCGCACCTGATCCTTGGACGTGGCATGGGCTTCCAGATTGCCCAAGGTCGTCTGGGACCTGGTCGGATACGTCACTGCATGCGCGCCATTGGCGCAGCGGAATCAGCACTGAAGTTGTCAATCGAGCGTGGCCTTTCACGCCAGGCATTTGGCAAGCGATTGCTCGATTTGGGCGGGAACCAGGAGCGTTTGGCGCGGGCCAGAATGGCAATAGACCAAGCCAGGTTACTGACGCTGTATGCGGCATGGAAAATCGATACAGCCGGTGTGCGCCATGCAATGAGCGAAATCTCCTCGATCAAAGTAGTAGCGCCAAACGTCCTGCAGCAAGTTGTCGATATGGCGATCCAACTACATGGTGGCGCGGGGGTTTCCGACGATACGCCGCTCGCTGGACTTCACGCGATGGCTCGTTCGCTGCGCTTGGCCGACGGCCCGGATGAAGTTCATTGTGCCATGGTGGCACGCATGGAGCTGCGGAAATACAGTGCACTCCTCCAGACTCAGGAGAATTCCCATGGAACTTCTTGATCATGCTGGCTCTGTTCGCACGGGCGAAGAGCTTGACATGAGCCGACTGGATACCTGGCTTCGACAGCAGTTGCCGCATCTGCGCGGCCAGCCCCAAGTGACCCAGTATTCTGGTGGAGCGTCGAATTGGACGTATTGCATCGCTTATGACAATGATGATCTGATATTGCGCCGGCCACCAGCTGGAACCAAGGCGAAGTCCGCGCATAACATGGGACGCGAGTTCCAGCTTCAGCGATCGCTACGCCCGCTCTTTCCGCTCGTACCCCAGATGCACGCTCACTCGCGGGACGAGTCCCTCATTGGGGCAGAGTTCTACGTGATGCAGAGAATCAAAGGCATCATTCCGAGACGAAACCTGCCAGTAGGGCTGGGCTTAACACCGAATCAAGTTCGCACACTGTGTCTTAACGTCATCGACACCCTGGTCCAACTGCATAAGGTAGATGTCCAGGGCGCGGGCCTGAACGGCTTGGGAGGAGGCCAGAATTATGCTCGCAGGCAGATTGAAGGCTGGAGTCGGCGTTATTGTGATGCGCGCACCTGGAATGTGCCGGCGGGGACCGCCGTTATGGAATGGCTGGCGGCCAACCTTCCAGAAGACGATCGCGTTTGTATCACCCATAACGACTTCCGCTTCGATAATGTGGTCCTCGATGTCGCTGATCCCACGCGAATTATTGGCGTGCTGGATTGGGAACTGGCGACCTTGGGCGACCCGCTAATGGATGTTGGTAACCTGCTTGCCTATTGGGTTCAGGCAGACGACGATTTCCTCGCGCGCGCCAGTAGGCGTCAACCTACACATTTGCCCGGCATGCTAACGCGTGCCGAGGTGCTGGAGTATTACCAGGAACGTACCGGTTACAGATCAAAAGACTGGCGCTTCTACGAAGTCTACGGACTGTTCCGCCTGTCGGTAATTGTGCAGCAAATCTACTATCGCTATCACCACCGGCAGACCCGTAATCCCGAATTCAAGCGATTCTGGATCTTCGTACATTACCTGCATTGGCGGTGCCGAAAAATCATCGCAAGGAGAAATTGACATGTCAGCCATCTATCTGGTACGCCATGGCCAGGCATCATTCGGGGCGCAGGACTACGATAAGCTAAGCCCGTTAGGTATCGAGCAGTCGCGCCACCTCGGCGCCACACTGGCTTCCTGCGGATTGAAAGATCCGCTCTTTGTAAGTGGCAGCATGCGTCGCCACCATGAGACACTCGAAGAGTGCCTTCTTGCCTGGCGCGTCAATGCCGAGCCGGAAGTGGATGAAGGGTGGAATGAATTTGACCACCTTCATCTCATTAGGGCGGCGGCTCCTGAATATGCGGATCCTGCCGCTCTACGTTCGGCCCTTTCAGCTCAGTCCAATCCGAAAGCAGCTTTCCAGCATCTCTTTGAGAAGGCCATGGTTCGTTGGGCAAGTGGCGAGCATGATGTCGACTACGTCGAAACGTGGGATCAATTTCACCAACGTGTGGATCAGTCTTTGTCACAACTATTCCAGAAATTGCCGCATGATCGAGATGCTGTCGTGGTGACTTCCGGAGGCCCGATCGCATCGATCATTCAGAGCTTGCTGCAAGTGCCAGTCTCAAAAAGCATCGCATTAAACTGGACTCTGGTAAATACTGGCTATACACGCGTACTTACTGGTAAGAATGGCCCACGTCTTTGCTCCTTGAACGTTCATGTACATCTCTATGGAAACCCGAATCTGATCAGCTACCGTTGACAGGGTAATAAGGCGTTTATGAAACGAAAAATCATCCTCATTACCGGTGCTAGTTCCGGCCTGGGGGCAGGCCTCGCGCGCGAATTTGCCGCCAAGGGTTGCCACTTGATCCTGTGTGCGCGTCGATTGGACCGGTTGACATCACTCCGTCAGGAACTTGTTGAGCGTTTCGGTGCCCGTGTTGAATTGGCGGAGCTGGACGTCACCGATCATATGTCCGTATTCGCCGTCTTTCGCAATGTAGCTGGCGCACTCGGTTCCATTGATCGAATTATCGTCAATGCCGGAATAGGCGAGGGGCGAAGTATTGGAACTGGTCACTTTGAGCTCAACCGGCGTACACTGGAAACCAACATGATTGCGGCGCTTGCACAATGCGAAGCGGCTGTCGAAATCTTTCGTGCACAAGGATATGGTCACCTGGTTCTAATGTCTTCCATGAGCGCTGCACGCGGCATGCCACGACACCTCACTGCGTATGCGGCGAGCAAGGCAGGTTTGGCACATTTAGCCGAGGGAATCCGATCAGAACTGCTGCGGACGCAGATACGCGTTACGACGCTCTTCCCAGGATACATTCGTACGGAGTTAAACGAAGGCGCCAAGCGACTGCCATTTGAAATGGATGTCATTAGTGGTTGCCGCGCTCTGGCTCGCGCTATTGACAAGGAGCCTGCGACTGCTTGCGTACCGGCCTGGCCGTGGCGCCCGATCTGGTCGCTACTACGCCATCTGCCTTTGAGCTGGGTGACCGCGTTGCAGTAATTGAGATTTTCCGGAACTATCACCAATAACAAAGAGAAGATATGCAGACAATTCTTGGAGCGAACGGCCAAATTGCAGTGGAACTAGCGCGAGAGCTTGGCAGCAAATACACCAGCGATTTGCGTCTCGTGAGCCGAATACCCCGCAAAGTGAATAATACGGACACTCTGGTATCGGCAAATTTGCTGGATGCCAGGCAGACGCTCGATGCCGTCAAAGGAAGTCGCGTAGTATATTTTACAGCGGGGCTGCCACCGGACACGAAACTATGGGAGGCGCAGTTTCCCCTGATGTTGAAAAACGCGTTGGATGCCTGCCGAACGGAAGGCGCAATGTTTGCCTACTTCGACAACACGTATATGTATCCGCAAAATAGCCGATTGATGTTAGAGGACGCGCCGTTTGAACCGGTCGGACGCAAAGGCAAAGTGCGCGCAACGATGGCTACTATGGTGCTACAGGAGATGGCTCGAGGTGAAATCCCAATCCTGATTGGCCGCGCGCCTGAATTCTATGGCCCGGGGAAAACGCAAAGCATTACAAATGCGCTCATCATCGATCCCCTCAAACAAGGCAAGAAGCCTCGTGTCCCTGTGCGCGACGACACCAAACGGACTCTCATTTGGACACCTGATGCTAGCCGAGCGCTGGCACTCCTGGGAAACTCTTCAGACGCATTTGGGCAGACCTGGCATTTGCCGTGCTGCGACGACCGGCTCACCTACAAGGAATTCGTGGGAAAAGCGTGCGAGATTTTTGGCATGCCCGACTCATACAGTGTAATAGGTAAGTGGAGCATGATCATAGCTGGGCTGTTCTCTAAGCAGGTAGGTGAACTCAGAGAACTGTTACCACGGTATGAGCAGGATAATCTCTTTGATTCAAGCAAGTTTAAACGCCGTTTTCCAGAGTTCAAACTGACTACATATCAGGGGGGGCTCAAGCAGATACGGGCTGAATCTATCTCGGCGACGGAATAAGTGCCAGTTGCGCTCCTACCTGGTTAATCCGGGAGGCTTTGCAAAGCCTCCCGGCAAACAGAATCAGCCGCGAATGAATGCGAGCAAGTCTGCGTTGATGACGTCGGCATTCACGGTGCACATGCCATGTGAGAAGCCCGGATACACTTTGAGCGTACTGCCCTTGATCAGTTTTGCCTGGAGTAGTGCGCCAGTCTTGTAGGGGACGACTTGATCGTCATCGCCGGCCATCACGAGTGTCGGTACCTTGATCGCCTTCAGATCTTCGGTTTGATCGGTTTCCGAAAATGCCTTAATGCCCTCGTAGTGCGCTTTGGTGCTCCCCATCATGCCTTGGCGCCACCAGTTCTGGATTACGCCCTGCGATACTTTCGCTCCTGGCCGGTTGAATCCATAGAACGGCCCTGCAGGTACGTCGAGGAAGAATTGCGAACGGTTTTCAGCAAGCGCCTTGCGGAAGCCATCGAATACTTCAACTGGAGTTCCTTCGGGATTGCCTGCGGTCTTGACCATGAGCGGAGGTACTGCACTGATCAAGACAGCTTTTGCGACGCGGCCTTGTGGTTGGCCAAATTTTGCAACATAACGCGCCACTTGGCCACCGCCAGTCGAGTGCCCAATGTGGATCGAATTTTTCAGATCCAGGTGCTCGACGACAGCCGAGGCATCCGCAGCGTAGTGGTCCATGTCGTGCCCCTCGCTGACCTGCGAGGACCTGCCGTGGCCACGACGATCAAAAGCGACGACGCGGTAACCATGCGAGACAAAGAACAGCATCTGCGCATCCCAGTCATCGGCGTTAAGCGGCCAGCCATGATGGAACACAAGTGGTTGGGCGTTCTTTGGTCCCCAGTCTTTGAAAAAGATCTGGACGCCATCCTTGGTGGTCACATACGACATGGTGTCTCCTCCTTGCTTTATGGTTTCAGGTTTGGACTTTGGTTTGGACTGAGCCGCAGCACCGAGCAAAGGTGCAGAAATCATCGCTGCGCCTGCTGCAAGCGCGGTACGGCGGGAGATTTGATTCCCGCTTTCGTTTTCGTCTTCTGGCTTCACGGTATTCCCCTTTTTTTTCAACAATTGGGCGCAACGGACATTGCGCAGCTATGAGTGAACGATCTACTGGAAGCTAGGCCTAAGTACTGCAAGTTCCGTGTAAACGCACACGTCATTGGATTTGATCAAAGCGATCAAAATTCATTTCTACCCAAGAGTACAAATCGTTCAAGCTCAGTTTTTCTGGCCGGCAATGACCATGGTGGTTGAAGGGACTGCGATCGCCGGGAAGGGGCGAGTCCTGTCGGTAGAATTTGCTGTTTCCATACAACGCTCCATCAAGTCACGTCTTTGGGAAAATTCTAAGATTGAAGTTAGCTTGAATGTCAACCCCACTTGTCGCACATGATAGTAATCGCGGTGCAATGGGGGCGCGGCTGTTGCACTTTGGCATAGCCCGGTCGAAAGATTGTAATGCCACGAGCGCTGTAAATCCCAATTTCCAAAATGCATCAAGTCAGAGCCGAATCGCGGTGGCTGGAGAAAAAAATGGCACGCCGCAAATTTTGCGGCGTGCCAAACACCCACCTATGAATCGAACCTTTAAACTTAACGCGTGCGTTGTGCCATCCGGCTTCGATATCGTCGGACGCTACATACATTGGATAGCTGCTGGATGACTAAAGCTTTCAGCGGCGACACTAGAGGATCGGGATCCTTGCCCAGACTGTGTTTCCTAAGTTGGAATTTGACAGCCGCCATGTTGGCAAGGGAAGCCAAGGTCTTGTTCTTCCAAGTGATGGGGCGCAGTTCTGGTGCACTCTCTCGACCAAGACGCCAATCCCGCGGCAGATTGCCCCGCTCAGTTTGACCCTCCCTCCATATCCTAGCGAACGCCGCTATAATTTTTAAGATCAAGCATGATTGAATTGAGGCATCATTATTTCGACGCTAATCGTAACTAGCTGCATTATCTCGAGGACCGGAAGTGGTCCGGCTGTCATTTTTTGCCACTATTTCCCGGAGCTTTGGTATAGCTGGCGCCATTTACTGCCAGCCCTTACCCGCGAGGCTGCGCAAGCCATGGGATAGGCCAGTTTCCTGGACGGTGCGGGACATTGGGTACAGGCGGAGCGCGCGGATGAGGTCAATAGGGCGCTGCTGGCATTCCTGCATTCGATGTCGTAGACGGTGCGCCGGCATTTGTCTTCAGCGGTGAGCTCGCGCCGACGGCGGTGCCGGGACATCCGGGCGCCGCCGGCAACAGGTGTGCCGCCATGAAGTCGACGAAGGTGCGCACCCGTGGCAGCTGCTGCTGGTTGGAGGGCCACAAGACCCAGAAGGTGCTGGCGGCGCCCGTCCACTCATCGAGCACCGTCGCTAGCGCGCAGCTGGCGAGGGCAGAGCGCTCAGGAATTGCAACGGCAGCAGCCCGAATTATTCGTCAAATATATTTATGATCAAACGGGACTCGATACCTAGGGGGGCGTCTTTATAGCGTGGTGATCCACGCGGCCCAGGTCACGGGTCATGTTATCTTTGCTTTTTCCAAACAAGGGAGACGACATGCAAGCAGATATCAGGCTGATCCAGCGCGACGATGGTCGTTGGGAGTGGATCCTTGTCCCCGCGAACAATAACTCTCTTGCTCAAGGAATCGTCGTATCCGCGATCACATTTAAGAGCAGGGCAGATGCGAAGATCGATGCCGAGCAGCATGTGGCTGCCGTTGTTGGAAAGGACGGTCGCACCGTGCGAAGCGAAGAAGAGCTGCGACACCTTATTCAATTGGTCGCCTCCGAATGCTTCGAATGCCAAGACACCTTTTTCGGTGATATCTATTGGCATGAGCGTGACGAAATGGGATGCAACTGGAGCATGTCCACCGTAAGTGGACAAGACTGGTCCGCATGCCTCGATTATCTGCAGCCCGTTGCAATCCGTCTGCGCCAAACCTACAACATTCCGGACAAGGGATAAATGCCGATATGCTTTTCGTTTTTTTAAGGAATGGTGCTGGCAGATCACTCGGCCGAGTTCGTACATAATAATATTTATCAAATAGAGAGCTGGAGCATATATGCCCTTAACGGAGTACGAACAAGCTGAACTGAAGGGGCGGCACGACCACAGAATCGAAACGTACAAGTCGATGATTACGATCTCAGTGGAAGTGTTTAAGTATCTGGCGCTCTTGAACGGAGGAGCTGCGGCTGGGATGGTCGCTACGTTGGATAAGCTGGCTAAGTTGCTTGATGGGTGGGCTTTGAAGGCTGCAGTTGGACTGTTCGTGGCGGGCCTTTTCTTTGATGGTGTGGCGATGTTTTGCTCGTACTTCACGCAGAACACGTTATATGGCCAGTCTACACATAGGCCAAACGTGGGATCTCATGAATCTTGCCTGATTACGGCGATCGTGTTTGCAATCCTTAGCCTGTTGGCATTTGGTCTCGGCGCGGTAATCGCAGTATTCGGAATAAAGAGTTGAGCTCATCCCTCGCGATTTTACGCTCGTGCACTGCTCGATACGCCCGTTTCTCCTGTGAAGTGATCGGTGTAGTTACGCCACCAGGAGCCGGAAGCCGCCATATCAACCAGGGGAGAAAACAGGGATGATTGACGTCATTTTTGATCGCTCGGCTTTTCACGGAGACTATTTTGACCGGCTCCGGCACAGCCGCCTGGAAGTTGCCTGTCGGCGCGGCCTAATCTCGGTATTTCATACTCAGATTTTTCTGGCTGAAACCTTCGCTATGTACGGCCGGCCCGTTTCCCGTGCGGAGCTGCTGGGGCAACTGCCGTTCACGCTAGGCATCGCCAACGGCGGCGTATTCCGCCCGCTGGGTGACATTCTGCACGACGAATTGGTGCGTGGACTCGGCCCGCGCGCACGGGTGCTATGTTCGCCATCCGAGCTAGTTGGGCTCGATCAGATGTCAAAAGACCCGTCCAGCGCGAGCGACTACTGGAATGCCTGGCAGGAAGCGACCGGCGAAAGGGACGAGGCGTATCGCAAGAAGGCTGTTCAAAAAAAAGTGTACGGCGAGATTCGTCAAGGACTCGGGAATACGCTGAAAGAGCTAGGACACCGGCAACCACTGAGCAATTACCGCTTTGAAGATCATCTTCGCCGTACGCTGGAAGAAAACGGGCGGGCGATCATCTCCAGCCAAGTGCCTTCAAAAAACAACCTTGCGCTGCAGAACCGTTGGGCTAGGGACATGGGGAGCTATCCGTTCATGACAGCATTCGCCCAAGGCTTTGCGTATGCCGGCTACTATGCGGCGATCCAACCCGGAAAGATTGACCGCAACGCCCAGCCCGACTATGAGCAAATGCTCTTCCTGCGCCATGCCGATATCCTGGTGACGCGTGACGACGGCTTCCTGCGCGATGCCTTCCTGGCGCTGTGGAAACCAAGCGGAAAGGTGCTCATGACGCCTGACGAGTTCGTTGCGTTTGTGAATCGTATTGCCACGTAGTGACGACGTAAGCGTAAAGCCAGTGCTGAGCCGGCCTGGCTTTTTGGGAGTCCGATTTGTGTGATTCATGGGCGACAGGGCGCCGCTGGCTGGATGGTCAACAGATGTCAAAGCTCGCTAGGATATGGAGGGAGGGTCAAACTGAGGGGGCAATCCGCCAAGCAAACGAGCACTTAGCGTATTCATTGCGATATGCGTCATAATCGGGTTTTCACTCGCCTCATCCGCCTCTTAGATTGCCGTACTCTTACTTGCAATTTTCCTGTGTGGTTTTTTAGCTGTGAAGCTCAGAGATCAGTTTTGGGAAAAGCTCATAGAATTGCTGCGATGGCTGTGACGGAGAATGGCGAAGAGCAGCCCTCGTAGGTTGTTTTGAGTTATGAGAAAGGCCATCGATCATGGGAGTTGAATACAAAATCAAGTTTGCGATGCCGACGGATTTCAACCCATCTGTATTGTTCAATAAGTTGTCGAGCCCAATTGATCGCGCATCCATGATTGAGATTTACAACTATGCGGTTGAATCGGACGGATTCCATTTTGTCGACCACTTAGTGAGTCGGGATGTTGCATCTGTGGCACTGCGATTGTTCATTGACGAGGCGCTGATCCATTCGCCGTTCATTCAGATCATCGAATCATGAAGACTGTTGAGAAATGCCATAACGTGGGCGGCGACTCTTCGACAGTGTTCGGCCAAAAGCGGTCTGGCACGGAACTTTTTGATAGGATTTAGTTTGGGTATCGTCAAGTTAGTGCCTCTGTTTTTCATAACAGCTTTGGCAGAAATCGTAGGTTGTTACCTGCCGTGGTTGGTGCTCAAGCAGGGAAAGCCAGTGTGGCTCCTCGTGCCTGCCAGCTTTTCGTTGGGACTATTTGCATGGTTGTTAACCCTGCATCCCTCGGCGGCTGGCCGCACCTATGCTGCTTACGGCGGCGCGTATATTGGCGTGGCTCTGTTATGGCTGCGATTTGTCGATGGCGTTCAGCTAACCCGCTTCGACTTCTTTGGGGCTGCTCTGGCTTTGCTTGGGATGGCTGTCATTGCTTTGCAGCCGTAATCGGCCAGCAGTTGTCGCTGAAACACCTTGGGTTCACTGAAAAACTATGAGAAAAGTCCTTACCACTAAGCTTGAAGAATTTGGCATTTCACCGGAAAGGGCCGCATTCATAGCGCAGGACGTTGACAAGTCGGACGCCCGGTCGCTCTGGGCCGAATTGCTGATGCTCGGACTCTGGCGTAACGTTATTGACGAAACGCAGCCAATTGAGCTTTTCATGACGGGAAACTATACCGTTCAAAGGCTGGTGGCGAATGGCTCGAACCCCGATGACCTGATCGATCTCGTGCGGGAGGTTCAAGTTAATGCCATCTACAACATCGCCCAGCTAATAGATTGGCCGGCCGAAGAGTTGGATCTTGACGAGACCTTGGATATGGCTGTTTCAGTCGGATTCCCGGAAAAAGACGGCAAGGCCTTGCCAATCCATGAACTGCATGCTTGCCTGATGGAGCGGGACCCCTCTGGACGGCATGGCGAGCCGCGTTCGTTCGAGCAGCGCCAATTCCAGCAGCTGCCTGAATTGCTTCGGAATGAATTGAAGGAGCTAATCCTCAGCAAGAACTTTTCGCCTGCTGCGCTGCTCTGGAAAAAGCATACTGGCGGCGAACTGAAAAGCGCTTTGGCTGCAGTTCAATCTTTGTACAGGCAGTTGTGAGTAGTTTTAGGATGGGATATGGATGTGAAGATTCGCCCCTTTGAAACAGGGGATACAAAACAATTGTCGCAGATCTGGTTCGAGGCCTCGCGCCATGTGCACGGTTTCTTGGGCGAAGCGCATCTGCGCCAACAGCAAACGCTAATTGAGGAAGTCTACCTGCCAACAGCGGAAACCTGGGTCGCCTGTGTGAACGATGCCCCTGTCGCCTTTATCGGATTGATCGATTCCTTCATCGGAGGGCTGTTCGTTGACCCGAGCCTCCAGGGTAGCGGCATCGGCCGGGAGCTGACTACCCATGCGCTAAAACTCAAAGGCGAGCTGGAGTTGGAGGTTTATGCCGACAACCACAGCGCCTATGCCTTTTATCAGCGTTTGGGATTCAAGGAAATTTCCCGCCGCCCCGAGGATGATGAAGGTCTTCCTTTTGAAGTCATCCTGATGCGTAGCGGCTCAAACTTGAGCTCGTATATTGAGAGGTAAGCGTCTTCCTAGCGCCGTCTGGACTGCCTAAGCCCCATCACACATGATCAATTTTGGCACAGTATTTGTGTCCACAAATTCCGATTATGGACACAAATTTTCAGCCTGTCATTTCCGCCAACGCGCGCGGCCACTACCGCCAGCATCCGTTCGGTCGTGTACATGGACTGGGCGACATCCACCGACTCGCCGGTAACACGCTTTGCGTCACAAGATACTCAATTAATCAACCTCTCCCTAGGTTTTTGAGTACACCATAGAGATCGGATCGCGAAAAGTTGGGGCTACGTTCAGTCAACCCAACGAGACCTTTTGCGCTGTTACCAAACAGGTAGTCTTTGGTTACGGGGCCTTTCAAATAGCCATCGGCCCGGTCCATAGCGATGAACATGGCAACTTCTTGGGCTGTAGCGTCGTTAGAGGACGGCCAACCTGTAAGCATCTTATCCTCAGGAGTGAGCACTTTATCAAATTCAATTTTTCTCCACTCGCGGCCATCCGGTCCAATGGCATGAGAAACTCCCTCAGCACTCTTGGTCCAATTCCATTCTCCACTAATACCTTGTTGGGTCTTCTGCGCACCGTAGTTGCTTTGTGCAGAGGATAAGGCTGCAGAAAAAGAGGTTGGTGCAGTACCTTGTACAGCAGGAGGCTGGAATCGCTGATTGGTGTGCGGGCCTACCCCCGATGTATCTATTTTCATTGCTGTTGACTCCTTGTAATGGTGGCTGCCTCTACTTAAAAACACAGATGCATATACTCCCATACAATCCAGCAAGGCAGAATTACGTAGTTTAGCTAGGATTTTTTCAGTAAAAACGAAGAGTAAAGATGCTTATGCTCGTCTGCTTGACGGATTGCCCCGCTCAGTTTGATCCTCTCTCCATATCTGAGCCGGGAGTCCGATTTGTGTGATTCATGGGCGACAGGGCGCCGCTGGCTGGATGGTCAACAGATGTCAAAGCTCGCTAGGATATGGAGAGAGGGTCAAACTGAGGGGGCAATCTGCTAAGCAAACGAACACTTAGCGTATTCATTGCGATATGCGTCATAATCGGGTTTTCACTCGCCTCATCCGCCTCTTGGATTGTCGTACTCTTACTTGCAATTTTCCTGTGNGATTCATGGGCGACAGGGCGCCGCTGGCTGGATGGTCAACAGATGTCAAAGCTCGCTAGGATATGGAGAGAGGGTCAAACTGAGGGGGCAATCTGCTAAGCAAACGAACACTTAGCGTATTCATTGCGATATGCGTCATAATCGGGTTTTCACTCGCCTCATCCGCCTCTTGGATTGTCGTACTCTTACTTGCAATTTTCCTGTGCGGTTTTTTAGCTGTGAAGTTCAGAGATCAGTTTTGGGAAAAGCTCATAGAATTGCTGCGATGACTGCGCTAACAAGCGTAAAGCCTAATAGCTATGAAACAATCGGCGCGTATAACGATAGACAGTTTGATTTTGCGGCGAAGATTGAGTTGCTGTGGAATAAATTTGAACTTGAGAACTAGGTTGATCTGATTCCGGTTGTGGATGCTGCCGGTGATTGAACGCTGCCTCTCAGATTAAGCTTCGACCATTACAGGGGCGACCGTATCGCGCACATCGGACGTCAACGCTGGCGAGCAAATGCCCTGCTCATGAAAAAGACCGTGCCGAGCAGGGAAGCCGCAAGGATGCCGATATGCGCCGCCGTCTTCAAGAACCGGCATTGGCTGCCGAGTGCGGTATCTGCATCGACTTGCCAGCCTGGCCGGTCGCAACGCAACGCCAACGTAGGACTCGATAGCGACAGTGTGCACCACGACTCGCTCAGAATTCTAAAACTAAGTAATTTCAATGGCATTTTTTGATAAAGGAGAACTATTATCAAATTTTTAAACATGGGCAATAATAGATGTATCTTTGAGCCAATTGGTCAAGACTTTGTGGCGAAAGTTCAAGATCCCGTCACTCGGGTAATTATCGTGGGAGCAGGGTTTTCAGGTATTGCGGCGGCTAATTCACTGCAAACTTGCGGTGTGGAAGTGGTGGTGCTGGAAGGGCGATCGCAGATTGGTGGGCGTACTCGCACGGTGCCCACCCTGGGTGCAAGTGTGGAGGCGGGGGGCGCCTGGATTCATACACCGGTGGGTAATCCTTTGACCGACCTAGCCAATTTTCTTTCCATCGAACAACGCCGGTTTGCGCTTAGCGATATCTTTTCGAATATGCGGCTGGTAGGCTTGGACGGGGAGGTACTCGATACGCTGGAGCGTGATCGTGTTATGCAGCTTGCCGATGAGATCGAGACGGAACTGACGCAGTTGGCGCCTAAATATACACCGACACACACCGTAGCCGAACTGCTCGAATTTCGCCTACTCGCAATCACCGATGCATCTCTACAGGCGTGGGTGCGCTTTGTGGTATACACGGGGTTTCAGGCTGATTTAGCATGTCATGCAGAAGATATATCCATTGCCAATTACGCCTTGGATGCAGGCTTCAGTGGAGGAGACAACTCCATCGTCGGCGGTTACAGCAAGATGCTTTCCCGTCTTGCCGATGGTTTGGAAATATACTGCGACTCGCTCGTAAGTGAGGTGCAGCAAACTACTGAGGGCGTTACAGTGCGCTGCATCGATGGGCGCGTCGAACGGGGATCGCATGTGGTGATCAGCGTGCCGCTGGGCGTCCTGAAGGCCGGTGGCATCCGTTTTTTGCCGGACTTGCCAGTGGCAAAAAAGAGAGCCATCGAGCAACTGGGTTTCGGGGCATTCGAAAAACTTATTCTCCAATTCGAGCAGGCATTTTGGAAATCTGGGAGTGCTTGTCCCAGTGGGGTATTAATTCGGGATCATCCAATTTTCCCGTACTGGATTGATGTAACTTCCAGGGCCGGTCTACCGACGTTAGTCGCACACATCGCAGGGCCTCCAGCTCTTGCACTAGCTGAATTAAGCCCCGATGCAGCGCTCGCGATGGCTTTATCGGCACTCGCTACCGCCTTTGCTTGTGAAATACCGAAACCCACGGCCGTCCATCAGACCAACTGGTCCGGCGATCCGTGTAGTCGCGGCGCGTATACACATTTGTCTCCTGTTTCTACGATTCAGGATTTGCAGTTCCTAGGCGAACCAGAAGGTCGTGTTCTCTTCGCAGGCGAGGCGACTTCCATGCAACGTTTCGGCTATGTTGACGGGGCTTACATCTCTGGTCTTCGCGAGGCACAGAGGTTGGTCAGCGCTCCTCGCGTTCGGTTGTCAGCAATTAACTGCGATCCCAGCGGTGAGATAGCCCCCTGAATTGCCGGACACAGCCTAACCATGCTGGTGGCAACAAATTAACCGATCAGGCCAATGCTGCGCCGCTGTTAGCTGCGTGCCACCGAAATTCGTAGAACACAGGTCAGTGGCGGCGTCCTTGCTTGAAAAATGAATTATTCGAGGTGGCCTTAAGGGGCTGATGCTGCAGGTCGTTGAACGCCGCCTCTCAGGTCAACTCTCGACCATTACAGAGGCGGCCGCATTCGCGCACAGCGGACGTCAACGCTGGCGACCTTGTAGCCAAAGTAGCACGACGTCAGATGGCCTTGCTGACGATAGTTGCCGCGCTACAGATTTCGTTGACTTCTATTTCGATATGGCCGTCACCGTCTTGCGCAGTAGATGGCGTTCTGCGGAGGAAATGAGTGAACGGACGGAAATCTATCGGCACCTTTTCCTCTCCACCTCCGACGAGACGTCTAGCCGGACTTCGACGTTCTGGCCGGTGCGCTGCAAGGGCCATTTTTCCAGCAGACCGTGGCGGGGAAGCGATGGAGCAGGCAGGCATGGCCGGCTAGATCGGCCGGTTGTGCCGGCAGGCCATGGCGGATGAAGTAGGCGAGGGGGCGCCCACGCACAGGAAGCGGCTGCTGTCGAGGCGCTTGCTCAACAGGCGTGAGTCGCTCAGTTCGCCGGCGCGCGCGACGGTATCAAAGTCTACGTCAATCACATCTACCAGCCAGTCGCAGAAATCCAGGTCGAGCTTGATCTGCGGATAACGCGCAGCGATGGCCGACAGCATCGGCAGCATCAGGCCGCTGACCAGCGGCAGGCTGGCCCCGTAGGCGGCCTTGCGGGCTGGGCTTGGTGCCGGTCAGCGCATTTTCCGCCGCCGCCACCTCGGCCAGGATGCGCCGGCTGCGTTCGAGGACGAGTGTGCCTTCCGCCGTCAGGCTGACTTACAAGGCGCAGCGTAAGGATGGCGACCGATGTAGGTGTCATCCATCTTGCAAGCGATATTGCGCATTCTCACAAGCCATGGCATTGTCGTATTTGCATTGATAATTTCGCACCATTCGTTGCGGCCGGCTTCCGTTCCTGGCGCGGCCGCCGCGTGCCGCCCTTGCTGCTGCGTTTCCCATAGCCTGACCCCACCATAATGTATGGAAGGAGTTTCTGCATGATTTCGTCGCACGTGCCGCATACCGTAGCCCTGCCCACCAAGGACGAGGCTCTGCTCAAGCAGCTGCAGGAACTGGGCTACCGCTCCGTGTTTGATATCGTGCGCGACTCGCAAGGGCGTTTTGTGAGCAAATTCTCCGGCTACCACGTGGAGGAGATCAAGGGCATTTACATACTGGCGGAAGCGCGCGCGCATACCCTGCTCAACCTGCACCGCGCGATGGTGGCGCGCAGTGAGCCGGTGATGCAGGGCATCGCCAAGCTGGGGATCAACCCGCAACCCGAAGCGTTGTCAGCGGCGCTGCGTCGTGCCTTGAATGACGCGCCGGACTTTGCCGAGCTGTTCCCGGAACGCTCGCTGGATGGCTATGCCGAGGCCTTGTCGATCCAATCGCTGTTTTCGCCGGGCCGCTATCTGGTCGAACTCTATAAGATCGCGCAGGGCCTGCATACGCCCGGCAGCCCGCTGAACATTGATCGGCGCCGTCCCGATATCGGGCAGCTGGTGCTGAGCAATAAGAATATGGACGAGCGGATCCCGACCATCGACATCCTGCTCAATATCCTGTCGAGCAATAACACCACCGTCGCCGACCTGGCCACGGTCTTCTATCCGATGACCCTGCCGTATGAGGACAATTTGGTGCAGAGCCGGCAAGTGTTGGCAGCCCAGGGCGGTTCTTTGCAGGCATTGTGGGCGGCACTGGACGACACCCAGTGGCAGGCGTTTTCCCCACCAGCCTGGCAGGCGCCCGACCCGGCTGTCGACGACCGAACCCCGTCGCCGCCCACCCGCGAGCAGCTGCGGCTGACGGTGGGCGCCTACGCCCTGCTGGTCTCGGCGCCCGCCGATGCGGCGCAGATCCAGACGCGTTACCACCTTCCCAGCGCCGATATCGCCCCCGAGCTCCGGCCGCTGCCTATCTTTACCGACCGCACCGGCCTGAGCTTCAATGAGGTCATCGCGATGACCGGGCAGCAAAGCTACCAGAGCAGCGATGCACAAACGCTGAGCGCCAGCCGCTACTATGCCTACGGCCAGACCCGGGTCGTGCCCGTCACGGAATACGGCCAGACGTATCTCTCCGGCGCGACGGCCACGCCCCTGCTGGTGGTGCCAGCTGGGACGGATGTCTATGAATTGAACCTGAGCGATACCACGGCTGTCGGCCTGGCCGACCGCGCCGAGCGGCTGTTGCGGCTGCAACGGCAGATCCGCCTCGACTACACCCAGCTCGACTGGCTGATCCGCAATGTGAACCAGGCCATCGGCCGCAGCGAGTGGAAGCTCGATACGCCGGTGCTGGCTGCATTGGCCGAATACAGCCGGCTGGCCGCCGCCTACGGTATCACTGCCGATGCCTTTGCCTGCTTCATCGGCACCATGAATACCTATGCGCGCGCCAACCACGCCAGCCTGTTCCAGTCCTTGTTCACCTCACCCAGCGATGGCAACACAGCGGCTCTGGACGGAGTCGTCGATTTCACGCCCGCCGCCTCCAATTCGAATGCCACCTTGATCAGTGGCGGACTGGGCGTATCGGCCAACGACCTGTACACGATGGCGCAACTGGCCTTCGATACCGCCACGCCGGTGGCGGTGCAGATGGATGCGGGGCGCTACGCCCAGCTATACCGGCTGGCGACGATTCCGCGCATGCTGGGCATTGGTTTTTCCGATGCGCGCGTGCTCTGGTCGCTGATGGAAGCTTCTGCTGGCCAGTCGCTGGCGAAGATCATCGCCGGCGCGCCGACACTGGAAACCTTGGAGGTCATCGAGCGCACGGAAGCGGTGCTGGCCTGGATGGGCGAATACCAGCTCACGCTGGCAAATGCCGTCGCGATGACCTCGCAGGTCTACGCGGGCGAAGCGACGGCGGAAGTGTTTAACTATGTGCAAAATATCTACACGACACTAAGCAGCGATAGCGCCGCCCTCGACTATACGGGAGAAGAACCGCCAAGCGAGGATCTGCGCGAAAAGCTGTGCCGGGTGATGGCGGGCGCCTTCTCGCTCAAGGCCAATGTGCTGCGGCAGCTGGTCGATTGGCAGGACCTGCATTTCACGGTGCCGATGGCCGATGGTGACAAGCCTTACGGCCTGGGGAACTTCTGGGTTGAAATCAAGCAGTTGTTCATGACGCAGCAGGAACTCAAAGCGCATCCCGACCTTGTGCGCTACAGCAATGCGACGGGCCAGGGTACCCTGATCGCCCGCTGGGGCGAATTGACCGAGCAGGACCTGAGTCTGCTGGTGCAAACGCCCGCCCGTTTCATGGACCTGCCGCCGGGTGCCGTGGCGCCGTCGCCCTCGCTGCAGGTACTGCTGATGCTGTCGCGCTTGAAAACCTGGCAGCAGCGGGTGATCGTGCCCGAAGCCACGGCCATGCATTACTTCATGGCGGCGGCGGCCGAGGGTGAACAGGAGGCGTTGGCGCAGCTGGCCTATATCCATGGCTGGACGCTGGAGGCGACCGTGGCGATGAATGCCTGCCTGGTCGATGCCGGGATTTATGCGACCTACCCGCAGACCTTCCAGCAGCTGGACCGACTGGAAACATGGATGCAGGCCAGCGGACAACTGAATGTGGGCAGCAGCGGGATGGCCAAGCTGTATCGGATGGGTGAAAGCGAGCCTGAAGGCGGGGCGCCGGTATTGATCGCCGAGGCGGCGGCGGGGCTGGTGGCCGGCGCATCGGCCTCGGCGACCGCGACGGCCATGCAAAGCATTCTAGAGCAGCGACGCGATGCGCTGGTGGCCTATTACATTGCGAACTCCGTACCGGAGCAGCTCAAGCCGCGCATCAAGACGGCCGACGACCTGTATGAGTACCTACTGATCGATACCAAGATCTCTTCGGTGGTGTCCAGCTCGCAGGTGGCCGAAGCGATTTCCAGCGTGCAGTTGTGTATCAACCGCTGTCTTGGAGGTTACGACCCTGACGTGGACAATGCGCCCGGTTCGACCATGGTGCAGGAATCGCGGCCGGGCGGCTTCCTATATGACTGGGCCGACTACAATCAGATCTATCCGACCTGGGCCGGCAAGGAAAGGCTGCAATACTATGCCTCGATGTACATTAATCCCAAGCTGCGTTACGGCAAAACAGTGTTGTTCAACGCGCTTGAGGAAACCATCGACCAAGGTCGGATTACCGAGTTCCGGATTGACCAGGCATTCGAGGAATACCTGCTGAGTTTCGAGGAACTCGCCAATCTGCGTACCATCAGCGGTTACCAAGCGGGCTCGGTCTCGTCCCCGAGTTGCCAGGACATGGTGTACTTCGTTGGCCGTAGTGACAATACGCCGTCCAAGTTTTACTGCCGCTCCTGCAATATGGCGATCCGCGATGATGACGGCAATCTCGCCGGCGGGGCGTGGTCGCAGTGGTTGAAGATCAATGCGCCGGTGGAGGACGCCTACGATGGCTTTGTCAGCCCTTGCTGGGGCAATAACCGCTTGTATCTGTGCTGGCTGACGCGCAAGGAATCGGGCAGTAGCGGCAGCGATACGGCGCAAACACCGAGTTACACCTATATCGCGAATATCTGGTATTTGCAGAAGGATGGCTCTTGGGTGCCCTATCGCCAGGTCCCCTATACCGCCGAGGGGGTGCCGCAAAAGATGTGGGCGCAGTACGAGGTGAACATCGCTCACCTGGCCGTATATGCGGAAAGCCTCAAAGACGGTGTCTACACCACCTACCAGTATCAGCCCGGCCAACCGTGGACCTGGGTCTCCACCGGCAAACAACCGGAAGGGCTGATCTATACCGAGGTGCCGTATGCGAAGCTCAAGGTGGGAGACATCATCGTTCCTCCGCCAATGTCGGACCCCGTGAATAGATGGGAGGTGATTGCGCTTAGTGATTCCCAGCTTACGCTCAGTCTGCGGCCGATGTCGAGCGCTTCCAACTATGTGCTCGCGATCATGTTTTTTGATTATGCAGGTGTCGAATTCAAGGACTCGCAGGTGGACACCGGTCTGGTGTATCCAGGGGACAGCGTGCCCCCCTTCACGGTGGATATTTCAGGCTGCAAATACATCCTCTGCTCAAGGAACTTTAACGGCAAGCCGAGTACCGCCTACTATGTGTATTCGGCAAACCCACCTCCCGTGATTGGCGTCTTTTCCATCAAGGACGGGCAGTGGCTGTACCAGCCGGACATTAGCGCCCCACCTAGCTGGGACTACCCGATCGGCACCAGTGCCGCGCCCTATTTTGCCGCGCTGTTGCAGGAGCAGGGCATTAACGGTTTGCTGCGCTACGCCACCCAGACCGCGCCGATCGAGCAGGGCGGCACGCAGCCCATCGATTTCAATGGCTCCTATGGTCTGTATTTCTGGGAAATCTTTTTCTACAATGCTTTCCTGATCGCCGACCGCTATCTTACCGAGCAAAACTTCGGCCAGTCGACGCTGTGGTACCAGTATCTGTTCAACTACGCCGGTTATCGCAATGCCGATGGCGAGCTGGAAAAGGTCGATGGCGAGATACGTTACTGGAACGTGGTGCCCCTGCAGCAGGACCATGCCTGGAATCGGAGCATTCCACCCACGGTCGATCCCGATGTGATTGCCATGAATGATCCGATGCAATTCAAGCTGGCCGTGTTCAGCCAGACCGTGAATCTGCTGATCGCAGCCGGCGACTATGCCTACCGTCAGCTGCAGCCGGATACGTTAGCGCGCGCCAAGATGTTCTACGTGCAGGCTTCGCAGCTGCTGGGGACACGGCCGGTCATCGATATCAACGACAGCTGGTCCAATCCCACCGTCGGCGAGGAAGCGACCCAGGTCGCTGTCTTCAATGACGACAACCCCGATACGCCAGCGCCGACCTGGCTGACCCAAGCCGCGCGCGCCTGGCTAGCCGAACAGAACGGCAGCTTCCTGCCGCCCTATAACGCCGACCTACTGATCTACTGGGATAAGCTGGAAATTCGCTTATACAACTTGCGCCATGGGCTAAGCCTCGATGGTCAGCCACTGGCCCTTCCCCTGTACGCGGCGCCGGTCTCGCCCCAGAGCTTGCAGCGCAAGCACGGCGCCGGCAATGGTGCCGGTGGCAATTCGGTGAGTGCAGCGCTCCTGGGCAGCCAGTTCCGCTTCAGTGTGCTGCTGGAACGGGCACGCGTGGCGGTCGGCAGCGTGATCCAGTTCGGCAACGCGTTGCAGGCGGCGCTGGACCGGCGCGATAGCGAATCGATGACCCTGCTGATGCAAACCCAGCAGCAGCAAGTGTTGGCGCAGACGGTGCAAATCCAGACCACCAATCTGGGCGTGCTGCAAAACAGCTTGATGGCGCTGCAGGAAGCGAAGAAGGGTGCTGAACTGCGGCTGGCGCATTACGGCAATCTGTATGAAAACTGGATTTCCGGTGGTGAGGAAGCGGCCATGAACTTGCAGACGGCGGCCGCTACGATGATCGGCGTCGCCCAGCCGCTGTATGCGATCGCCGGCGGTCTGGATGTCGCGCCGAATATCTTCGGCCTGGCCGTCGGTGGCTCGGAATGGGCGGCACCGGTGAGGGCCGCTGCCATGGTGCTCGAAGGTGTGGGGCGGATCAATGAGATCGCATCGACGCGCTTGAATATCAGCGAACAGTATCGTCGTCGCCGCCAGGACTGGCAGATTCAGATGCAGAGTGCGGGTAATGAGGTGGCCCAGCTGTCGGCCCAGATCGCATCGCAGGAGCAGCAGTTGGTCATGGCGGAGAAGCAGCAGGCGCTGGCGCAGCTGGAGCTGGCCAACCAGCAGGCGGTATACAACCTGTTGAGCACGCGCTTTACCGGCATGGCCTTGTTCACCTGGCTGACCGGCCGTCTATCGGCTCTGTACTATCAGCTGTATGACGCCACGCTGCCACTGTGCCTGGCCGCGAAAACGGCGCTCGTCCGCGAGCTGGGTGAACAGAAGACGCAGAATCTGTTTACCGCACCGGCCTGGAATGATTTGTACCAGGGCTTGCTGGCAGGTGAAAGCCTGTTGCTGGAATTGCAGAAGATGGACAACACCTATCTGCACTACGACGTGCGGGGACTGGAGATCCAGAAGACGGTCTCGCTCAATACCCAGATCAGCGGCGCGCCGCAATCGACCACGTCCTTCCCGGTCATGTTGCAGGCGGCCTTGGACGGAGATTCGCCGCCGTCCGTGGGGGGCGTCGCCATGGCGATGCAGGCCGGTACCAAGCTCGTGATCGTGCTGGACATTGCCACCCTGCGGTTGGCCGAAGCCTACGGTGTCGTAGGCAAGATCGGGCGCTTCAAGAGCATCAGCGTCACCCTCCCGACCTTGCTCGGGCCATACCAGGATATCGAGGCGACGCTGGGGCGGGGCGACGCGGCGGGGCAGGGTGTCTTCGTGCCGCTGTCGCGCGGACTCGACGACGCCGGGGTCTTCATGCTGGACCTGAACGATCCGCGCTATCTGCCCTTCGAAGGCACGCCGGTGGCGGAAGGCACGCTGATACTGACTCTCTTCCATGCCGAGCCGGTGGGAGCGCAGCGTACCCTGATCGAGAATCTCAACGACGTGATCTACCAGCTGCGCTACACGCTCAAGGACTATTGAGCCGAGGGGGCGCCACAGGGCATGGCGCGCCATGCCCGCTTGACAAGGATAGTGCGATGACGATGCCGAAGCAGACAGAAACGGTCAAGATTGCCGCCCCGTCCCTGCCCAAGGGCGGCGGCGCCATCCAGGGCATGGGCGAGGCACTGGGCAATGTGGGCATGAACGGCCAGGCCAGCTTCTCGGTTCCGCTGCCGATCTCGCCAGGGCGCGGCTATGCGCCGGCATTGACGCTGGGGTATGGCAGCGATGGCGGAAATGGCGTCGTGGGCATGGGCTGGCAGATTGCCGCGCTGAGCATTAGCCGGCGCACCGCCAAGGGCGTGCCGCGCTATGGTGACGAGGACCAGTTCCTGGCGCCGAGCGGCGAACACATGGTGCCGGAGCTGGACACGCAGGGCCGGGTCGTGACGACCGCGGTGGCGCACTACGGCGGCCTGGCGCTGGGCCAGAGCTATACGGTCACGCGCTACTATCCCAGCGTGATGGCGGGATTTGACCGCATCGAACGCTGGCAGGGGGAGGGCGAGGATTTCTGGCTGCTGCATGGCGTCGATGGCCAGCTGCACTGCCTGGGCAAACGTCCGGCATCGCGGATTGCCGACCCTGCCGCCCCGATACAGAAGATCGCCTCCTGGCTGTTGGACGAGTCCGTTTCGCCGACCGGTGAACATATCTGCTACGAGTACCTGAGCGAAGATACCGCCGGGGTGGACATGCGCGGCAACGAGGCGCAGCGGACCCAGACGGCGAACCGCTATCTGGGCCGGGTGCAGTATGGCAATACCGAAGCGTATGCCCCGCTGTATGCCTGGGGCAAGGCGGGGGTGGAGCAGCCGCGCTGGCTCTTCACGCTGATCTTCGACTATGGCGAACGCAGCGTGGATGCCTTGCGCGCGCCGACCTGGGCGCCGATCCAGGCCTGGCCCTGCCGGCTCGATTCCTTCTCCAGCTATGCCTATGGTTTTGAGGTGCGCACCCACCGGCTCTGCCACCAGGTGCTGATGTTCCACCATTTCCCGGACGAACTGGGGCAGGAGAACACACTGGTCAAGCGCTTGCTGCTGGCCTATGCGCAGACGCCCGTGCTCAGCCAGTTGCGTACGGCGCAGTTCCTGGCCTACGACGACAACGGCGACAGTGCCTTGCCGCCGCTCGAATTCGATTACACGGCTTTCGATCCCGCCGCGGCAACGGCCGGCTACCAGCCTCTACCGGCTTTTGCGGGCCTGAGCGATGGCGTGCAATACCAGCTGGTCGATCTGTACGGCGAGGGCTTGCCGGGCATCCTGTACCAGGCCGGCACCGATTGGCGCTATCAGGCGCCGCAAAGGGGGAGCGCGGGGCCGGATGCGATCGGCTACAGCGTCTGGCAATCCCTGCCCGCGCTGCCCTCCCTGATCCCGGCACGCAAGATGCTGACCGACCTGACCGGCGATGGCCGCCTGGACTGGCTGGTGAGCGGGCCGGCCTTGGCGGGCTACTTCACGCTCAATCCCAATCGCCGCTGGTCCGGCTTCATCCCATTTCCGGCCTTCCCGGTCGAGTTCCTGCAGCCCTCGGCGCAGTTGGCCGACCTGGTGGGCGATGGGCTGTCCGACCTTGCCTTGATCGGGCCGGACAGTGTGCGCCTGTACCGCAATTTACGCAGTGACGGCTTTGGCCCGCCGCGCGATGTGGCGCATGAGGCGGACAATTGCCTGCCGGTGATCGGTCATGACCCGGCGGCCTTCGTCGGCTTTAGCGATGTGCTGGGATCGGGGCAGCAGCACCTTGTCTACATCCGCTATAACAGCCTGGAATGCTGGCCGAACCTGGGCTGGGGCAGATTCGGCGCGCCCTTGCTCCTGGCTGCCTTGCCCTTCGATGCCGCGACTTTCGATCCCGCCCGCATCTTCCTGGCCGACTTGGATGGTTCGGGTGCCACCGATTTGATCTACGCGGAAGCGGACCATTTTCTGATTTTCCTGAACCAGTCGGGCAATGGCTTCAATCCCGTGCCCTGGCGGCTGCCCACGCCGCCGGGCCTGCGCTACGACCGCCTGGACCAGGTGAGCTTCGCCGATATGGATGGCAGCGGCTGCGCCGACCTGGTGCTCTCCGTGTCCCATATGGCGCCACAGCACTGGTATTACCGTTTCGCACCCGTCAAACCCTATCTGCTGCGCAAGGTGAACAACAATATGGGCGGCGCGACCGAACTGCACTACCGCAGCTCGGTGCAGGAGTGGCTCGACGAGAAGCAGGAAAAGCCGGACAGCGTCTGCCAGCTGCCTTTCGCCATGCCGCTGCTGTCGGCCACGCTCAGCCTGGATGAGGTCAACGGCAATACCTTGACGCAGCAATACCTCTACCGCCAGGGCGTGTATGCGGGCGTGGATCGGGAGTTCCGCGGCTTCGGCTTTGTGCAGCATACCGATACGAGCGCCATGGCCGCCGCCACGGCGTCCGATGTGCCCATGACTGCACCGGCCCAGACCAGGGTGTGGTACCACACGGGGCAGGAGGGTGACGAGCTGCATCCGGCAGTGCCGCCTTACGCCGATCCCGCGCTATTCGCGCTGGGGCCGACGCGGTTTTCCGTTTTCGATTCGGCCAGCGGCCAGGATCAGCCTTTGCTCCCGGCCGATGCGGCCATGCGCTATCAGCTCTACCGGGCGCTGAAAGGCCAGGTCTTGCGCACGGAGGTCTATGGCGCCGACGCCAGTCCACGCAACGCCACGCCATATAGCGTGCAGACCAGCCAGTATCAGGTGCGCCTGGTGCAAGCCGGCGCCGGGCGCTATCCCGATTGCGTGCTGTTCCCGATGTCGCAGGAGCAACTGAGTGTCAGCTACGACCGCATCGGTGCCGATCCCCAGGTCCAGCAAAGCGTCACCCTGCAGGTCGATGCGTTCGGCGCCGTCACCCGCAGCGTGGCGATTGCCTATGCGCGCCGGCCGCAGCCGCCCAGCAACCCCTATCCCGCCTCGGTGCCGGATGCGCAATGGCGCAGCACCTACGATATCAGCCAGCAGCAGCTGCGCCTGACGGAAAGCCTGGCCAGCGTGTACAACCTGGACGATCCCCAGGTCTGGCGGCTCGGCTTGCCATATCAGGCCAGGAGCAATGCGATCACCGACCCGAGCGGCTACAGCGGTTATCCCGCCGATAAACAGGGCCTCGATTACGCCGCCTTGAACCGTCCGGATGGTGTGCTGGGCGCCCAGCAGCGGCGCGTCTTCGGTGGGCAGTCGATGACGTATTATTTCAATGCCAGCGGCACAGCGGCCTTGCCGGCCGGCGTGGCGCCACCACCCCTGGCCCTGGTCGAGCACGTCGACCGCGCGGAGCTCGATGCCGTCGCGCTGGCGGCCTATGCCGGCATTCCCGATCTGGACGCGCGGTTGGAGCGGGCCGGGTATCGCCTGCAACCGGAAGTGCTGGCGCAGCCCGGCGTGCCGGCGGCGCAGGTCTGGGTCGTCCCCCAGGGCTATACCATCTATGTCGATCAGGACGGCAACTGGCTGCCGTTCTATCGTCCACGCGCCAGCCAGACGACCCAGATCGTCGGTCCGCAGAGCCTGACGTATGACCGGTATACCTGCTGCGTCCTGGCCGTTACCGATGCGCTCGGCAGCCAGGTCAGGGCCGAATACGACTACCGCTTTCTGAGTCCCTGGCAGGTGACCGATGCGAACGGAAACTTGCAGCAGGCCTTGTTCGACGCGCTGGGACGGGTGGTGGCAGGATCCTGGCTCGGCCATGAGCTGGCGCCGGATGGCCAGGCGGTTGCCGTCGGCTTTGCGCCGGTCAGCAACTTCAATGCGCAGGCGCCGGAATTGGCCGGCATTCCGGCGGCATTGGCCAATCCCGAAGGCGCGGTGCAGCAGGCCGCCTCGACCAGCCTATATGCGCCGTTTAGCTGGATGGGGCGGATCGATGAGGCCGGGTTGGCGGCCTATAGCCAGGCAAGCGAGGATGTTGCCCAGCTGTGGGCAGCGCTGCAGCAAGCCCATCTCATCACGGCGGACGGCTTTGTGCTGGCGCACGGGCGCGACTGGGCCGCTGGCCAGCAGTCCTTGCCCGGCATCCCGGCGCAATTGCGCCCACTCTTGCAGGCTGCCGAGCGTAGCCCGGTGCACGCCGCCGTGCTGACGCCCGACCAGTATCCCGGTGTGGCCGGCCGGCAGGTGCAGATCCAGCTGTCGTATAGCGATGGCTTTGGCCGCGCCTTGCAGGCCTGCCAACAGACGGTGCCGGGACCGGCCTTTATGCTCGACGAGCAAGGCAGGCTGGTGCTGGAGAACGGCCAGCCGGTACTTGGCGATACCGGCACTGCGCCGCGCTGGATCGTCTCGGGGCGGGTGGAGTACAACAACAAGGGCTGGGCGGTCCGTCGTTACCAACCCTATTTCCTCGACCAGCCTGGCTACGTCACCGGCACGGAAGCACAGCAGTGGGGCTATGCCGACACCTTGTATTACGATCCGCTGGGGCGGGTGGATGCCGTTGTGACCGCGCTGGGCTACCTCCGGCGCACGCAGTACTACCCGTGGTTCAGCGTCGCCGAGGATGAAAACGATACCCTGAGCGAAGTAATGAACGAGCAAGGCCGGCGTGCTTTGGCCGAACTGTAAGGAAGATGTGATGACGACAATAGCCGATCCGCGCACCGCCAGCCTGTGCCAGGGAAGCCCCGTGCTGTCGGTGGTCGACAACCGCGGCTTGCCGGTGCGCACTGTGCAGTACAACCGGGCGTCAGCCGAGGAAGCCTTCGATGAACTGATCAGCCAGCAAAGCTATACCGAGCTTGGCCAGCTGTCCAGCCGCATCGACCCGCGGCTGTTGCGTGCACGTGAGCTCGACCCCGCGGTGCCGCCGAATTTTCGCTACGACCAATCCTTGTCGGGGCAGGGGCTCAAGAGCGTCAGCCAGGATGCCGGGGAGCAGGTCGTGATCTACGATGTGGAAGGCGGACCGGTGTGGAAGCGCGATAGCCGCGGCCTGACAGCCGAGATGGAATACGACGTTCTCCACCGGCTGGTCACGGTGACGGAGCAGGATGAGCTGGGCGCCGCCGTGACCAGCGAGCGCATCCTCTATGGCGAAACGGTGGAGGTGCCCGCCGCCGCCAATCTGCGCGGCCAGATCGCCCTGCGCTACGATACCGCCGGCCTGACCCGCACACCGTCCTGTGCCGTGACAGGAGAAGTCTTGCGCAGCGAACAGCAGTTCCTGCTGGACAGCATCGTCAACAGCAACTGGGCCGGCACGGATGCCAGCGCCTGGCAGCGCGATCTGGACCCGGCCACGTATATCAGCAGTTGGGCATACGACGCGCTGGGGAGCGTGGTGCAAAGTACCGATGCGCGCGGTAATCAGCAGGCGATGCAATTGAACGTGGCGGGCCAGTTGGCCAGCAGCAGCCTGCAGCTAGCGGGCCAGGCCAGTGCGCACGCCTTGCTAAGCGCCATCAGCTACAGCGCGGCGGGCCAGCCTCTGCGCGAAGTGGCGGGCAATGGCGTGGTCACGGAATATGGCTACGAAGCGGCCACCCAGCGGCTCAGCACACTCAAGACCAGCCGTCCGGCCCAGTCCGGCCGCGCCAGCGTGCTGCAGGACCTGCAGTACAGCTACGACCCCGTCGGCAATATCCTGGCGATCAGCGATGCGGCGATTCCACCGAGCTACACGCGCAACCAGAAGGTCGATGGTGATAACCGCTACAGCTACGATGCTTTGTATCAGCTGTTAAGCGCCACGGGCCGCGAGAACGCCAATGCCGGCCAGCAGACGGCGGCAATGCCTCTGCCCATCGTGCCGCTGGCGGGCGAGGCAGGCCAGTTGAGCAACTACACCCGCTATTACAGCTACGACCGTGGTGGCAATCTGATCGGCATGCAGCAGGTGGGCCAGAACAGCTACACGCTGAACATGGTGGTGGCGCCGACCTCCAACCGCGCCGTCCAGCAAACCGGCAGCGTGACGCCGGGCGATGTCGATGGGGAGTTCGACGCCTGCGGTAATCTGCGGCAACTGGCGCCAGGTCAGCCGCTTGTATGGAATATGCGCAATCAGTTGCAGCGCACGGTACAGGTGGCGCGCAGCGGTCCCGACGACGACTGCGAAAGTTATCGCTACGATACGGTGGGGCAGCGCGCCAGCAAGGTTCAGACCAGCCTGACCAGCGGCACGACGCGCACCACACGAGTGTTGTACCTGCCGGGCCTGGAGCTGCGCCGGACCGAGCAGAACCAGGGCGGCGGCGCCACGCCGGTTGAGGACCTGCAAGTGATCAAGGGCGGCGCGGCGGGGCGGCAGTCCGTGCGCTGCCTGCACTGGGATGAGGGCCAGCCGGCGGCCATCGGCAATGACCAGTTGCGCTTCAGTCTAGGGGATCAGATCGGCTCGGTCCTGTTGGAGCTGGACCAGCAAGCCGATATTCTGACCTGGGAGGAATACTACCCCTATGGCGGTACAGCCGTGTGGTCGGCCCGGAACGACACCGAAACCAAATACAAGTATGTGCGCTACTCGGGCAAGGAGCGCGATGGCAGCGGCCTGTATTACTACGGCTTCCGCTATTACGCGCCTTGGCTGTTCCGGTGGATCAGTCCCGATCCGGCCGGTACCGTCGATGGCTTAAATCTGTTCTGCATGGTGGGTAATAATCCGATCACTTTTTCGGACTCTACCGGCTTGAATCGGGAGAATTCGCTGGTCGGGGAGGCGGCGATGGACGGCCTCGGCAATACCTCATCGGACTATACAGGTCGTGCATCGGCCCAAGGCGCTGCAGCCCCGGTTTATGGCGCATCTTCTGCTACCAATAGCAATACTACCAAGCCACCTATAGAAAAAGATATTAATCGTCAGCGCCACAATGCAACAAATCCGGGCCCGGACGTTTGGCACAAAGTCAGCCAAAGAAACCTCCGTTTTTGGAAGCATCAGTATGTATATGGCTCAGACCGGCCGATCTATGGCAGCGAGCTTGAAAAGCTTGATAACGATCGCCTTGAGCCTATTCAACCGTCAAGGTTCGACCCTCACGAAGGGCCACTGGCACAGCTTCGCAGAAGAAATAGCCGTAGCGAGCGTCCTATCAATATTCTGACTGGCTCCCATGGACGGTGGCATGGGGATAACTGGGATAGCAGTGGAGTACGCGATGGCTATAACATTCGACTCCAGAAGCCGCAGGGGGTTATTGAGCCGGTATTTCTTCAGGAAGACCTTAAAGGCCACGGTGGTGGCAATTTTATTGAGAATACAAGTGGAGGAGGTACGTTTACGGGGAAGAAAAAAATTCAGATTGGCAATAATCCACCACAGACAATAAGGATTATGGGTGATTTCCCTAACATGACTTTCCATCACAATTCAAAGGGCGGTTACTATTCAAACAACAGCCCTCATAGTGACAGTTTTACGCGCCGACTCAGATTTTATAATATGGAAGGAATGACCGTCGATCAATTTAACAAGCTAACTTCCAATAAGGGTGAGCATGCGATTCTAGCGTATTGCTTTAGCAGAAACGATACGGCCTTCAGATCTTACCGTAGGTTGGGGCCGGTCACGAGTTATATCGGGCGTGAACGGGATCAGAATACTCAGCAATGGGTGTACAACCTACCTGTTCCATGACCCGGCTTGTCTTAAGGTGCTCTGGGACGTGCCCTCTCCACCTTCTTTCCCGGTGTGGACAGGGTTTCTCGATGGCTCAGTAGGCTGGCGCGGGCTAGCTGCTATTGTTGCGGCATGCCCTGGGCCTGCCGCAGCCCGTCTTGGTCCGGGACAGACGACAAGCCGCCGCAATGTACATGGTTGATCAGGATATTGGCCTACAAGGCGGCGTCAGGCGTGAGTTCGGCCAGCAGGCAGTCAGGCACGCGGCGATCTCGCACGTTACTCCGGCAAAGGATTCGGGCGCGGCGAAGATGGTCAGCGTCTGCTGAGGATGGCCCGACGACCTCAAACGATAGCTACATGCCACGCTCGCTACGCTGTCACGTAAATCCGACACGGCGGCCGCCATTCTTTACGCCCTAAAACTGTGGCCGGTGTTGACGTGCTACTGCGACGATGGCCGTATCGAAATCGACAAATCCGCCGCCGAGCCGGCCTTGCGCGGTGTGGCCCTGGGTCGTCGCGACGCAGGCGCAGGCAGTGGCGGCGAACGCGCTGCCACCATGTATGGGCTGATCGGAACGGCCAAGCTTAACGGCGTCGACCTCGAGGCTTGGTTGTGCTACGTACGAGCCCATATTGCCGACCATCCCTGTTAACCGGGTGGATGACTTTCTGTCCCGGAACTGCGCCGATAAAATCGCCGGCGTTTAAATTCCGCCTCCCAGCAGTGTTGGGCGCATCATCAGTTAAAGCGGCCTGGCTTTCAAGACGGCGTTTATTTTAGGGTTACCATGAAGCGAATACAAGCATGTTTTTACAACACTCGTACTTGTGCAACACCCAGCCTCCCGCAAAGTTCGTATCGTAGATTGGCGTAGTGACAATTCAATAGAATTTATAAAACGACATTGCATAGTATTGCTTCTACAGCAGCTCAAATAGATTATCATTAGACACAAGTCGATTGAGCCAGCAGTAAAGGTGGGTGCTACGTGACTAATTGAATTGAGAGAGAATAGCCGGGAAGGCGATCTGGCTACATAAGCAACAGTGATTTGAATATATCGCACCAATATACGGAGCTTCCCTGCGCCGATGATGTTTAGCGGAATGCCGTCGATTCGCAAAACCGCATTACCCGTTTCAACAAGGCAGCCACCCAAGGTTGTCGCAGATGCGCGGCCGTACGGCCGTACGTGACGCAGCATTAATTGTGAGGCTAATTACATAGCAACTAGTCTAATGATGCTGACAATCGGGTATCAGCTTAATCTTCCCCCCAGCGCCTTTGGAGATGAAAATGAAGAATCGTTTGTTGTTCGCTTGTCCGATGTTTATCACTCTGACTGGATGCTCCACTGTAGTGCCACCACAGCCACCTAATGTTGAAGAAACATACAAGGAAGTTGACAAGTTTTATCAACAGATTTCCGATCGGGTGAAAGAGAAAATTGTTGGGAGTAAAGCTCCAGACTTCATTGTCATCCCTGCGGAAGCCGTCTGGCCGATCGGTACCGTGTTGCGGCCAGGGACATCCTTCCCAGCAGATGCCACCGCTTGCGTAGCCGATAAAAACCTAGTGGTGAGCGCGTCCATGCCGAACCTATTTCCTGATTATGCCAATAGCTACAAAAAATCGTTGGACCTAGGTATCGATAATGATCTCATCAAAGAACTCGCCGATGCTGGCGTCAGCTTCAAGGACGACGATGCCGTCACTCTAAAAGTGGCCGAGTCCGGTCTGGAACTGATCGACGACAGCAAGTACGCTACCCTTACGGGCAGCTCAACATGTCGCTCTATTCTGTCCGGGAAACAGCTTTGGATCGTGCGTGGCTATGCCATAGGCAAAAGGACGTTCTCGTTTGGTCGTACGGTGGACCGAACCGGAAAAGCCCAGATCGCGAAGATCGGTTCCTTCAAAATTGATTTTGGATCGGGGAATAGCTTGCTTAAAGTCGTAGACGACCAGCCTGCCAAATTCGTCCAAATCATCAGCGCGATCACAATTGAACAGAACGAGACAAAACGCACGCTACCATCCGTTCCCAAGGGCGGAGGCCGGATATTTGTACAAAAGGATAGGCAAGATAGCAGTGGAACCAGTCAAAACGTTGTGGCCAGCTTAAGAGCCGCCAATTTCAAGGTTGAGGATAACGTCGAATCGATCGACAGTTCAAAAATGCCACGCTTGGCTCAGGTGCGATTTTTCAATGAGAATGATCGTGATCTAGCTACCCAAGCGGCGGCACAACTCAAGGGACAATTCCCTGATATCTCAATTCTGAAACTAAGGCTTCCAGCACCAGCCGGTCAGCTCGAAGTTTGGTTGCCTCGTAGCGTGGGAGGATGACATCGCGTCAAGCGTTCATTCCAGCGGTTTGCCGCCACGGATAATAAAGGAATTTTCAAAAAATAATATTATATTAAAATGGGTATAATATTTACCGGTTTAATAGGTATTTTGGAAATATGCGATTTATATTTTTGCAATTATGGCTCGTTATAATATGAAAAAAACGAGGTGCTTGCTGAGTCGGGAAAGCGCTAATATTTAATTTCATTGGGTCGGATCCCGTAAATTCCGATGAGACCAGATTGATCGATCAGAACTGTAATACTACTATAAGGAGAGTAATATGTCAGGCTATCCTGCACGTCAGATTGATGATTTGATCAACCGCCTATCTGCAAACGAAGAAGAGCTTGAGCGATTTCGAAAAGATCCTATTCCTGCGTTGGTAGCGCTTGTTGGTCGCGAACGGCACCCACATAGTGATATGTTTATTTATCGTTTGGTAGTAATTGCGTTGGGAATTGTCATTTTGTGCGTGGTTGGTGTAGAGATCTTTGTCCATGTGGATTCAGTTATTGCCGGTCGAGACACGTCTAAATATCCGCTGCCCGAGTTTCTTATTGCAGCCTGCTCAACTTCGATTGGTGCTTTAGCCGGTTTGCTGGCTCCAATCGGGCCGAATCGTGCGAATTCAAAGGAAATTTGACCTTAAGGTGGAACTGTTCCGGGTTCTCTGTGAAGGTGCAAGCCTGGGGTAGAATTAGTCGTGGCAAAGTTCAGTGAGAGCGATCATTAGAAGATTCATGGTAACAAGAAAATTTACTCCTAGTGAGGAGTTGCTGGAGCAGGAGCGTAATCGGCAGCGCGAGCGCGCAACTGGTGCGTCCTCTGACAGACTGGATGTTATATGCGCTGAAACTCAAAAATGAGAAGTACTACATTGGCAGGGCTTACGATGTGCTGTGGCGGTATCGCGCCCACGTTGCCGGCACCGGCGCGCAGTGGACAGCCAAGCACCGACCTGTTGAGCTCATAGAAAGCAGGCGAATCGAAGCTTCGTTGCAAGCAACCCCTGATTTGGCTGAGTCCAAACTGACCATCGAATATATGGTGCGCTATGGGTGGCAGAATGTTAGGGGCAGTGACTTCACTATCCTGGATGATGCTGCCCTTGAAAAGAAGCTGGTCGATAGCGGGCTGATGGAAGTCATTGAATCGATGATGAGGGGCGCATGTCGACAATGAAGATGTGAAAATCGCCATTTGTAGCTGGTACAACTTGCAGTTGGGGGTGTTTGAATCGTTCCGGAAATTTGAGATACACCTTGGTTTGAGCCATGCAGGGATGGCGTGTCTCGGTAGTTGACGATAGTAGTATATTTCAGCCTCGGCAGGCGGAATATGGCCGATGGGTTCCAGCAATCGCTGATGGTTGAACCAGCATACCCACTCTAGCGTGGCCAATTCGACGGCCTCACGGGTCCTCCAGCAAGGTTTTCCCGTCGGTAAAGTCTTCATTCCGGTTGAAGGGGACTGATGGCCATTCTTCCCAGTGGGCGAGCTTGGCTTGGTATTTGAGCACCTGCTGCGCCAAGCGATCGTCTTGCTGTTTGGCTGTGTCCGCCGCCAGGCCGCCCCGGACGCCGTGGGTCAGGTAGAGCTCCAGGACATCAAAGCCGATGTAGTGCAGCGCATTCATCAGAGGCCACAGCATCAGACGCATATCGCCATCCCGGCCATCTGGCGCGCACGCTTGCATCGACGATCCGGCCGTCGCCACAAGCAAGGCCCTTTTGCCGCGCATCGCGCCGTTTTCATGGCGCATGCCGCTTTTGTACAAGCCGCCATAGACGAAAACGCGATCCATCCAGCCCTTGAGGATGGCCGGGGCGCTGAGCCACCAGAACGGAAAGTGGAGAACCAGGGCGTCGGCCTGCAGCAGCAGATTGACATGGCGTGCAATGTCGGCGGGAAGTTGTTGACGCTCCCAGTGATGGCGATGCTCCTGCATGGGATCGAACCGGTCCGCATCCTTGCTGAGGGCATAGTGCCAGCGACCTTCGCGCGGGTCGAAATCCTCGCCGTACAAATCGAGGAGGGTACCCACCGCCAAGCGCGGACGAGAAGAACCAGCAGCTTGCCCGCGCAAGAGCTGCATTCGTGCGCCAGTTCGTAGCGGCGATAGCGCCAAAGGCAATACTCATCGAGCACGCTTGGGCCAACTACCCATCAATCAACACACGTAGGTATTTCCGCGATCTGCGGCGTAAAGCTCGCGTAGAGGATGCTGCGGAGTTTCTGAACCGCCGCGTTGACATTGAGCTTTCGCCCGAATCCAAGTGCCCGTTTATGACTGCAGAGCCCTTGGCCGAGTCGTCGGCTAAGCCGCCTGCTCCCTCGCAATGAGTTTCGGGGATATTGTCGCTATTCTTGCGAAATAGCGCTTTTTGGGTGAAGCATCCTGGCGTTCTTGGCACACCTGAAAGCCGTCAAGACCACCTATCCAGTAAGCGTCGGTTATGCTCCGTCCTGAACCGATAAGCAGAAAGCGAGAAGACGCTTGCCACACCGATGGGAGGCGGAGTTTAGCGGGCCAGTTTGGCCGCGCAGTTCCAGGGCAGGAATAGTCGCGGTGGCCGTCAACATCGACGGCGTACGAGATCCTCTGCGCAGCAACCGGCCCATCTGAGGCTGAAACCTTATGGGCCGACTTGCTGCGAGGTCTTACGTGACGCGGGCTTGAGGGGCCAGGCTGGCAATCTCTGATGCCCACTAAGGAACTGTAAGCAGCATATGGATATTGGTCCGATAGTGTCCCCATTTTTCAACGCTGATCCGCAAGAGCCGATTCGGGCTGGGACGCCAGCAGGCCTTCAACCGTCCAGGCATTGCGCTGTGGCTTGCGGGTAGCCGGGTAGGGGAAGGACACGGGATAGGCGGCGCTATCTTTTGCCGGACCGAGGTCGTCGTACGGGGTCAGGATGGCCGTGTACTGTTTGCCCGGGTCGATTTTATAGTTGACAGTTGTGGTCAGCACTTCGGCGCCGGGGACGTCGAAATTCGTCAGGTTGGACGTCCCTTCGATCAGGGTCAGGATATAGCCTTCCAGATACTCGATCGTGGAGGCCAGCCAATCCAGCGTGACGCTGCCTGCCGCCGCGTCAGCGCAGAAGCGGATGGTGATGGGCCGGCCAGCCTGCGGGTCCACCGGCTTGGGCGGAAACGGCACCGGCGCGGCGGCGCTGGCCATATCGTTCAGCGGCCCGCTGGCATCCTTTGGCGTGACCGTAACCACGCAGCTCGGGTCGGCCGCGAAATTCAAGATGGCCGAGGTGGCGCCGGCGGCGGCGTCGAAGTTCTTCACGCCTCCGCCTTCTGTGGCCGTAAGCAGGAAGCCGGCCAATCCGGTGATGGCCGGCGCCTTCCAGCTGACGGTGGTGGTGAGGCCGCTGAGGGCGGTCCCGGTCACCACGATGCGCTTGCAGCTCATGGCCGCACCTTGCCTTTCGTGTCGGCTTGGCTGGCCAGCGACGAGATCTTGCCTTGCAGGGTCTGGTCGCCCACCAGCACGCCGTCGGCGTAGAAGCTGCCGCCTTCGGCCGCTGGCCGGCCGGCGCCTTGCGGGCGGATGGCCAGGTTGTAGACCCGTCCGTCATACGCCGCCTTGGCGGCGGAGGCGACGGTGCTCGCGCCCCGGCTCGTTGTCAAATGCATGCCGACCTTTACTTCGGCGGCGCTGACCGCACGCGGCCGGCCATCGCGCTCCGTGCCCACGACGATGGGATGGGCCTCGCTGGCGCTGACCACGCTGCCGTCGGCCGCCGTGATGCGCACCAGGGACAGCTCCTCGCCGGCCATGCGGCTCCATACTTCCCATGGCTTGCCGTCGGCGCCCAGCACCAGGTCGCCGGTGGCGATCGTCTCGATGGCTTTGCGCTCGCCGTTGGCCATGGTTACCTGCGTGCCGGCGGGCAGGCAGCCGAACTGCAGATCGACGGCTGGCACGATCAGGGTGTTATACGAGCCCTGGGTCAGGGTATTGGAGACGCTGGCCGTCACCGTCAGCGGCGCCGCGCCGCTGTTGACGCGGATGTTCCAGAACATATTGAACGCCAGCCCTGTGTTGGAGTCGTAGCAGGTCTGGCCGAAGACGGGCGCATTGTCCTTGGTCAGGGTCCAGCGCACTTTGCTGGCGTTCTGCGGATCGACTTTGGCCGCGGCGAGCACGGCCTTGCCCACGTCCACGTCCTGGCCCTGGCAGGTTTGGCCGTCCTTCATATTGATTGCCGTGACCCGCAGGTCGGCGTCGACGCTGCCGTCGGCCTTGGTTGCCACTGGTCCGGGCAGCACGATCTCGCCCTCCTGCGGCACGACCACTGCCCAGCCCGTCGCGTGTTTTGCCTGGGGGAAGGGGCCGAAATCGCAGGGTTGCGGCCAGTTAGGATCGGGGTTGGCGCGGTTCAGGCACAGCACCGTCTTGGAATTGCCGCGCGTGTTGTTCGGCGCCGTGACCGCCATCGACTGCGGCCATGGCCGCATGGTTTTTACTTCGCGGTAGTCGCAAGGCGTCCCGTTGGGCATGAAGACCGTGTACTCGGCCGAAGCGCGCGGTGGCTTTTCCTTGCGGTAGACGCCGGCCCGGGGCGGCGCATTGGTGACCAGAATGGCGGCGCTGTGGCCGATGCCATCGCCGCTGGTCGCGGGATTGCCGTCGGAATCGTTGACGGTGAGCAGGTTCGCATAGGTCACCGGCTGTAGGCCGCCGCGCGCGTTCGCTTGCAGCACGGTGGCCATCAGCATGCCATCTTTCTGGCCGACGTCAAGGAAGAGCGCATTCGCGCGGTACTCGGCCAGGAAGGCTTGGCAGGCCGGATCGCCGCTGCGGCCGGTCTGCGGATGCCGCCGGGCCAGCGCGCGCAGGTGGGTGGAACGGGGTGCGTAACCATGCAGACGGCGTTGTAGATCCTGTCCTTCCAGGTCGCGCGGATCGTTATGGTCGATGGACACGATGCCCTTGTCTTCGGCCCGGGCCAGCCAGTCTTCGAGTTGCTGCCGCTCCTGGAGCGACAGCGGCTGCCGGGCCTTGCTCTTGGCCGGCAGCTTGGTGAATTGGGCTTTGACCGCCTTGTCCAGCGTATGCTCCGCCACCGGGCGCGCTGCGGATGCAACGCATGCCGTCAGCGCCGCCAATGCCATCAACCACTTGCCTATCCCCTGCATGGAAGCCTCCTTGCCAAATCGGTTTGTCGGATTACCGTTGCCGTGTAGTCGAATACCAGGGTCACGCCATGCAGCGCCTCGGGCTTGAGGTCGGGCGGCAGCGATGCCAGGCTCAGCGTCCACACGCCTTCGGGCGCCAGTGCGCAGCGGACGGGCTGTTGCACGCTGCGCTGCGTGTTCGTGACGGTCAGGCTGAGCGCCTCACCGGCGGGCGGCGTGAGGGCGGCTTCCAGCTTGCCGGTGAACTGGCCGCGGATGTCGAACAATACATGCACCTGGGTGGTCTCGGGCGCGTCCAGATTGGCCGGCAGCACGCTGGGGCCGACCGGGAAGCTCATGCTGTAGGGCGGCTGCAGCAGCGCCGGCCAGGCGTCCGGGAAGAACTGCGGCAGCGGCAGCATCGCCTGGCCGGCATATTCGGTGGACAGGCAGCCCAGCACCGTGTCGGTGAGCTTCTGGCCGCCATTGAGCGCGCTGTAGTTCAGCACCAGCACCACGTCGGCAATGGTGGAAAAGTCGATGCGGTTGGAGCCGGGCGGCAGGTCCAGGCGCCAGCTCGACACCGCTCCCGTCCCCTCGAACGGCAGGTAGCGCTCCTCGGGCGGCGCGCCGCTGATGGTGCCGTCCAGCGTGCCGCGCGACAGCACGATCTGCTGGCCGGCGCGCCAGTTCAGGCGCAGCGTGTCGTCCGTGGGCGCGGCCGCCTTGCCCAGCAGGAAGCTCACGCTGTTGTCGTCCGGCGTGATAAGGATGGTGTTGCTGGTCTGGGTCAAGGTGCCGTGCACGTTCTGGTAAGGGCCGACCACGGCCGGAATGGTGACGCTGACGCGCTCGATCTTGCGGCAGTAGTGGCCGGGGAAGTCGTAGTCGAACAGTTGCTCGCTCAGGTCGAAGGTGCAGGAGCCGCTCTGGCGCAGCTGGATCAGGGCCAGTGGATCGAGTGCCCACAGCGAAATGGTCTTCTCCACGGTCAGACGGCGCCGGTTGGTGCTGAAGTAGCTATGCTCCATGCCGGCCAGCGCCATTTGCAGGGTTTCGCCGGCGGTCAGGCCGCGCCGGCCGGCGTTCCACAGGCCCACATCGAGGAACTGGCTGTCGCTGTCGAGTTCGTACTGGAGCGCGCGCTGCGCTGCCGCGGCCAGGTCGAGCGCCAGCTTGAACGACTGGAAGTAGACCGTCGAGAGGCGCGTGGCCATCCAGCCATACAGCTCGGCGCTGGTAAATTTATCGGTCAGCACCTTCTCGATTTCAGCATTTTGCAATAGCGACAGCTGGGAAATCTCGACATCTTGATTGAGGGCATCAAGGCGCGCCTGCGCCGCTTCCAGTTGGGCGCCGGTCTGCGCCACTTCGTAGCTGGCATTTTGCTGCTGCAGCGTCCATTCCTGGGCACGCCGTTCGTAATTGCCGATCACGCCGGACAGGGTGGAGGCGAAATTGAGCACGCCGGCCGCCACGTCCATGGCCGAGGAGAAGGCGCCCAGCGACGAGCCGATCTCACGCCCGCCGTACGTCATGGCGAAGGGCGAGCCGGCATTCGGCGCCAGATGGGCGGCACCCGCGACGGTGCGGATCACGCCGCTGGTGGTCTGGAACACATTGGCCAGGATCATGGTGGTCATGCTGGTCTTTTCGGCCTCGGACAGGCCGTCCTCCAGCAGCTTGCTGTAATGGGCGTGGCGCGCCTGGGCGGCGGCCTTGGCCTGCTGCAGCGCCGTCACCTGCTTCTGGCCCTCGTCGCGCAGCTGGGCCTTCATTTCCGCCGTCTGCAGCAGCACCGCATGCTCGTGGCGCTGGCGCAGCAGCTGCAGCTCTTCGCCATCCTTTTTCTCCAGTGCAGCCAGCAGGCCGGCGCCAAAACCCATCACCATGGCGGTGAGCTGCTTGGCGCGGTCCAGCATTACCTGGAAGCGGTAGTGCGGCACGGTGTTCGGCCCCTGGCCGATCACACCCGCCGCGCCGCCGCCGTCGCCGCTGCGTAGCAGCTGGCGCGGGTCGATGACGGGCGCGAACAGCGGCAGCTGGCGGAAGATCCCGTTTAGCGACAGGCAGTTGCGGATCTTGTATAGCCGATCGTCCAGGCGGTCCCAGTAGGCGATGAAGTCGGGATTCTCGGGCACGCTGAAATAGGCGCTGATGGCGTTGAACGGGGCCGGCTCCAGCGGCAGGTGGCCGGGCTGGGGCGTGGGCAGCAGCTGTTCCAGCTCGATCAGAAACTGCGGAATCAGCGAACCCTGATAGTCTTTCTGGATGTCGGCGAAATTGAGCGGCGCGCGCGGCTTGACCGTGCCGCGCTGGCGCGGCCGGTTGCCCAGCAGGTTGGCAGCCGTCAGATAGAGCAGGGTGGCCTGGTTCACCGATTCGCGCGTGTCTTCCTGGAAGCGGTTGTCGGCCCAGTCCAGCAGGTTGTCGATGTAGTGCATGACGATGGTCTTCTCGTAGGCCACCGGCCGCAGCTGGGCCACCGTGTGCGGATCGAAGGGATGGGCGTTCCAGGCTTCGATGGCGGTGGCGTCGGTCAGCATGTCCACCAGGGTGGTGGGCTTCAGGCTGCGCAGCGGCAGATACTGCCAGTACACCGAATTGGGCGCGTCCGGCGGCGGCACCTGGCCTTTGGACACGGCCGCCGGATCAAAGATGTATTCATACCAGCGCTTGGCCTCCTCGAAGCGCTGGGCGGCATTCAGCTGGTTGGCGATGAAGAAGGGCAGGTGGAAGAACATCTCCTCGAAATAAGGCCGGTAGGCGCCCTGGAAGTCGACCGCGCCGCCATTCATCGCCGCCGGAGGGATCACGCGCGCCGGTTTTTGCCCATCCGGGTAGAAGCGGCTGAAGTCGAGCGTGGCCGGGCCGCCGGCTTCCTGCGTTTCGAGCGACAGCAGGCGCTCGATGCCGCCGAAGGTGATGGTCTTGAGCAGCCGGTTGGTGGCGCTGGTGGTGAGGCGCGTGAAATTGAAGCGAAAGCGCTGCGGATCGATCTGATTTTCCCAGTAAGGGCCGCAGCCGATCAGCTGGCAGTCCACCGTCTGCGTGCCGCCATCGAGCGTGTTGACCTCCACGCTGCGGTGCTCGAAGCGCAGGATGCCCTGCACGCTTTTCAGCGTCACATTTTGCGGCGTCATCAGGAAGGCTTCGTCGCCGTTGTCGAACACGAACCAGCCGGCCTGGTTCTTCACTGCCAGGGTGCGCAGCGCCGGGTTGACGTTGGTGATCATCGGTAGCGGCGCGGCCACCACCCGCTTTGGATAGTCGGCCGAATCGGCAAAGGCCGAATCGATGAGGATGGAGCGGCTCAGGATCGGACCGTAATCCTGCTGGTAGCGTGTAAACGAGAGCGGCTGGGTGGCCGTGGGACTGCCGTCCGTAAAATCGACCAGGTAACTGAGCGTGAAGCTGGCTTCCATGCCCAGGCCGAGAAAGGCCATCGGCGCCAGCACGACCGATCCCTGCTTGCCGGCGCCGATCGCCTTACCCAACTGGGACATGATATAGGTCTGCGACAGCATCTTGTGCTCGTCGGAGGTGTCGATACTGCTGGTATCGGGCGGCTTGACGATGGGATCGGCCGGAATCGCATAACCGTTGCCGAACATGACCATCAGGCGTTCGCCGCTGTCGTCGCTGGCGGGGACGGCCTGCAGGAACACGCGCTTCCAGTAATTCATGGCCGGATCGATGCCCGACAGCGAAGGCGTGCCGGCGTTCAGATTGATGATGCTGTTGAAGTAGGTCAGCGGCTGCGCCTGGTACAGTATGTCGCTGTCCACCGTCTGCGGCGCCGACCAGGTGCCGTCGATGTGCTGGTAGGCGTAGCGCACATTGGCGCGCCGCGTGCCGGTGTCCTTTTGCGTGCCGCTTTTGATGTACGAGCCCTTATTCGCCTCCACCTCGACCCAGAACACAAACAGGCGGTGGAAGACGTAGACGATGGTGGCGTCGGCCGACGCCATCGCCACATTGATCTTCGACCATTGCGACCAGATATTGCCTTCGCGTAGGGTGCGGTAGTAATAGGTATAGGGCTTGGCCTCGGTGCGGCCGAGGAAGAACACGGTGTTGACGGCCGTGCCGGAAATCGGGTGGGGCGCCATGGCGCGTGTGCTGTCCACGGTGCGCAGCTTGGCCAGTTCGCCGAAGCTGGTGATGTAGTTGCGGTAAGCCCGCTCGACCGATCCGGCCGTGATATCGCTTTGCTGCAGCTCGTCCTGCATGGCCTGGAACAGGTCGGTGCGCTGTTGGCGCAGGTTCGGATTGAGGTAGCTTTCCGGGTACAGGAAGATCTTGCGGTTGGCCTCCCACATGCGGTAGTTGCTCAGCCACGGCCACCACGCCTCGGCAATGCCGCCCAGGCTGGCCACGCCCGGTTCCAGTGACATGCGGCAGCGCTGCAGATAGGTCTGCACGGCAGCCGTCGCTTCCACGATGGCCGAGGTGGTGTCGCAGGCGCTGGTTTCGACATCGAGCAGCAGGTATTCCGACAGCGCGCGCGGGGAAGCGATGTCCGGCTGCATCAGCCAGACGGTCAGCGGCACGCCGGCATTGCGGCGCGCCGTGTCCAGCGCCGCGTTGACCGGGGCGACGGCTCGGGTCCAGTCGCCGCCGGCCGATTTGGCGCGCAGCATTTCCACCAGGGTGTCGGCGTTCTGTCGGTAGACGGTCCAGGCGGGCGGCGGCACCGGTTCGGTCATGGGCGGCAGCAGCGCCATGCCGGCCAGTTGCAAGCAGCTGCCGGTATCGGTGCCCAGGGCGGCCGCCAGGTCGAAGCAGGACTGGATTTGCCACAGGCGGCCCGGATCGGGCGTGAAGCTGCCCCCCCACAGGGCGGCCGTCAGTTTGCGGTAGGCCTTGTCATCCCAGCCCGTGGCTCGCGTCAGCCGCTCCACCTCGCCGGTGGTGAGGTAGGCGGCAATGTCGCGCCGTGGTTCGGGTGCGGTCTCATAGCGCGCCTGCATGGCGGCGTAGTCGCCCAGCGCGCGCACGGCGGCCAGGGTGGGGCGGTGCAGGGCGCTCAGGCCGAAGGCGGCGGGATACCTGGCCGCGTCCTGCAGGTCCTCGCTGCTCAGCGCGTACAGGTCGGCCAGGTAGAGCACGCGGCTGGCCAGGCAGAGCGGCGCCGCCATCTGCTTGTCGTCGAGTGCGGTGAGCAGCAGCAGGCGCGGTTCGACGCCAGGGAAGGCGGCGGCCAGCACCTCGTTCACCACGGTGCTGGCGCTGGCGGGCGCGATTTTGAACAATTCGGCCAGGCTGCCGCTCACGCCGTCCTGCTGGATCTGCAGCGCCGGCCGCGTCACGGCCACCGACGCTTCGATACGGTGGCTGAGGTTGACCAGGATGGCGCGCACTGCCTCGATCATCTGCGGCCGCTGAGCCGGGTCCACGGCGGGGAAGAGGAAGGACAGGTCGGTGGCGGCATCGACCGGCGCGGCCAGGCTGTCGGCCTGCAGCACCGGGCTGGCGGCCAACTGCTCGAAGGCTTCCAGCGCCTGCGGGCGCGAAATGAGGTCGGGGACGACCAGCTGCCGCGCCGAGAGCGGGAACACCGGCGAGAGCACGGCAAAGCTCAGTTTCCAGGCCGGGAACAGCACCACGCCGCTCTTGTCGATCACCTGGTTGTAGACCAGATTGTCGATGATGCGCAGGGCCACGTCGCGGCTGAAATCGACGAAGCTGGCAGCGCTCACCAGCCAAGCCGCGCCAACCTGGCGCAACAGGTCGAGGAAGGGTTGGACATCGTCCGGCCGCACCACCTCCTTGAGGTCGCCCGCCTCGCCTTCGATGATGAAGCGCAGATCGGCCAGGGTGAGGCCGCGCTCGCTCAGGAACTGCTTCATCGCAATCACGGCCATCACGTCGGCCGGGGCGCGCCAGGCCGCCACGCCGGCCAGCCGGGTCAGGGCCAGCACGTCCTTGACCGGCAGCTTGAGGCAGCGTGCCAGCCGCGCCGGCGCCCACAGCCGCGACAGCGTGGGCACATCGAGCGTGAGCGTGTCCGCGCCGGCCGCGACCCAGGCGCCGATCAGGCTCAGATCCTTGTCGGACACGCCCAGAGCGGCCGCCAGCCAGGTGCGCGTCTGGCGCGCATCGGCTTCCTGGCTGGCCAGAGACCAGGACCGCGGTTCAGCGGTGAACAGCGGATTGTCGGCATACTGCGGCCGGTAGGCAGCGGCATCGGCGGTGCCGTTAAAGACCTGATCGAAGCGGTCGGCCGGACGCGGGCCGTTGCCGCGGCCCCAGGTCTTAAGCACCGACCACAGGCCGCAAGCCTCGTCGACCGGCAGTGCCAGCCGGTCGGCCAGCTGCAGCGCCGCCCACAGTGGCGCGAGCGCGCCCACGTCCAGATCGAGCTGCAGCGCGTGCAGCACCCAGTCGAGGTCCGGAATGGCGCGGCCGGAGCTGGCCGCCAGCCGCAGCATGCGGTTGATGCGGTCGATGCGCGCCGCGTCCAGGTGGGCGATCACCTGCAGCGTATAGCTCACGTCCGTGCCGTCGGCGATGACTCGGGCCGGCGGCAGGTCCGACCCGGCGTTGACGTAGAACTTGGCAGCCAGGCCCGCCCTTAGCTCCTCCTGGTCGAGATCCTGGACGAAGAGGCTGGCCACTTCGCTGTCGGCCAGACCGGTGCGCGCGCCCATCAGCGCCACCTGCGACAAGGTGGCGGGCAGCACGAATTCGCCGGCGGCGCCGGCCTCGGTGACGGGCCAGGACTGGTCCACTTCGAGTGCGCTGTCGTTGAGCACCTTGACCACGGCGCGCAGCGACTCGCCCACGCGCAGCACCGTGCCCGGCGCCGCAGCCGCTGCGCTAAAGCCGCTGCCGCTCACCGTCAGCGCATCCTTGGCGATGCCGACCGTGGTGGCCAGCGGCCGCGCGAGCAGGGTGGCGCCGCCGCCGAAGCAGGCGGCCAGCGCGGCGTCCTGGCGCGGCTGGGTGACCAGCGCCACCGTCTCGGCCGTCAGCTTGAGCTGTTCGGCCGCGATGGCGGTGGCGTCGGGCAGTGCATCCTGGCCGGCGCCGCGCCGGGCGAACACCGTGTACAGCTCGGCCAAGCTGGGGCCCAGCGCCTGCATGGCGGCGCGGCTGCGCGCCAGCGCCACATTGGCCGGCACGCTGCGCGGATAGACGCTGGAGGCCATCGCGTAATCGGGATCGGCCAGCTTCTTCTGCCGGAGCAGATCGGCCACGGCATCGTTGACGATGCGCAGCTTGGGCACGGGCGTCTCGCTGTTGGCGCAGGTGAGCGCCAGGCCGAATAGGCCGGGCCGGCGCGTTTGCAGCCGGGCCTGGACGGGAATCTGGTTCTTGCTGTTGTTGCTGATATTGGCCTCGACCACGCGCATCAGGTCGACGAAGTAGGCGGCCGGTCCCAGCACGGACTGGCAGTGCGGTGCGGCCAGATAGTCCTGCGAACCAAACAGCTCGGCGAACGAGGGCAGATGGCCGAAGGCCTTGGTCAGCACGCCGGCCAGCTGATTGGGCGCCAGGCCGCGCGCATGGGGCGACAAGGCGCTGCGCATCTGCGCGAACAGGTGCACGGCGCGGCTGTGCAGGTCGACCGCGCGGCGGTGCACGTCGTCCAGTTGCGCCTGCAGGTCCGGGGCGCGGACCTGCTGCCGCAGTTCGTCCAGGCTGAGCGCGGCAATCGACGCGGCGCTGTGCAGGCCGGCCTGGTAGAGCCGGTTGACCGTCGCGCCATTGGCGCTCAGCGCGCTGAGCCGCTGATGGGCATGAACCAGATTCAATGTCGCTTGCGCTTCGCCAGCATCGAAGCGTAGCTTCGCCACCACATCGGGGTCATAGAAATCGGTCGTCGCCAGCTGGACGGCCGGATTGAGCGCGAGAAAACTCTTGAGTTTCGAATCCACCGGGACAAACGAGTTGCGGTCAGCCATCGTACGATCCCCCAGAAATATAGCGGCGAATCAGTGTCGTCCCAGAAGTATTTTTTTGTCAAGCAATATGATTAATCTTAAAAACCTTGCAAAAAAAGGAGGGCTATGCAATCTTTTGCGCGAAGGGCCGAGCCTGTCCGGCGCCTGAGACGAGGGGAGAAATGCGATGCAAATGGATGCTTCCGGAGAGTCGCAGGATACGGCCATCAAGGCCCAGCAGCTGAGCCTGCCCAAAGGCGGCGGCGCGCTCGCCGGCATGGACGATATGGTCCGGCCCAATCCGTTCAACGGCACCGCCGCCTTCTCCATCCCGCTGCAGGTGTCGCCTTGCCGCGGCTTCGAACCGGTGTTGTCGCTGGACTATGCTTCGACCGCCGGCAACGGCCTGTTTGGCCTCGGTTTCGCGCTGACGCTGCCTTCCATCGTGCGGCGCACCAGCAAGGGCATTCCGCGCTATGACGAGAGCGACGTCTTCGTCTTCCAGGGCCGGTGGCTGGCGCCGGTGGACGGCGGTACGGCCACGCGCACGCTGGCAGGACAGGCGTTTCTCGTCACCCGCTATCGGCCGCAGCACGAGGAAGCGTTCGCGCGCATCGAGCGCTGGGTCGGCGTGGGCCATGCCGAGGATTTCTGGCGCGTGATCGACAAGGACGACCATGTGCTGCTGTTCGGACGCAGCGCGGCGGCCCGCGTAGCCGATCCGGAGCAGCCCGGCCATGTGTTTGAATGGCTGCTGCAGGTGCGTCTCGGTCCGCGCGGCGACGCCGCTTCCTACGTGTACAAGCAGGAGGATGGGGCGCAGCTGGTGCCGGCGCCGTATGAACGCCAGCGCGTGCGCACGGCCAACCGCTATCCCGAACGCATCTGCTATGGCAACGACGCGCCCATCACCAGCGCCGACGGACTCGAAGCCGCGTTGCAGGCCGCGCTGTGGCATTTCGAAGTGGTGTTCGATTACGGCGAATACGATATGGCGCCCGGCAACGACACGCCTTACCGGCCCGTGGGCGACTGGGCCGCACGGCCGGACCCGTTTTCCAGCTATGTCGCCGGTTTCGAGCGGCGTACCCAGCGCCGGTGCCGCGCCGTGCTGATGTTCCACCGCTTCCCGGACTTCGGCACTGCCCCGGCCTTAGTCGGTGCCACACTGCTGGACTACGAGGCGACGCCGGCGATGAGCCGGCTGGCCAGCGCCACCGCGCGCGGTTACCGTTACCGGCCGACCCAGGCGCCGGGCCAGCGTTACGAGTGCCAGGACAAGCCGGCCTTGCAGCTCGGCTATACGAGCTTCGAACCGCAAGCGCCCGGGCGCGGTTTCGTACTGCTGGAAGACACCGCGGGCCAATCCCCGGCCGGCATGCGGCGCCCGCCGCATTTTACGCTGGTCGATCTACACGGCGAGGGAGTGCCGGGCATCCTGTACGCCGACGGCGACAGCGTGCTGTACCGGGAGCCGCAACTGCGCAACGGCACTGACGGCGCCCCCGTGGCCTATGGCGCGGCACGGCAGCCTGCCGCCTTTCCCGTCGAACGGCGCGTCGAGGGCACGGTGCTCAATTTGCTCGACCTGGACGGCAATGGCCAACTGGCGCTGGCCTGCACCGGTACGGAATCGCCGGGCTACTATCCGCCGCGCGCAGAGGCCGGCGGCGGGTGGCAGCCTTTCCGTCCGTTCCAGGCTTTCCCCACAGATTTCCCCCAGCCCGGCGGCGAGTTCGCCGATCTGGCCCATCGCGGTCGGCTGGACCTGGTGTCCTTTTCCGGCGATGCCATCCGCTACGCACCGTCACGCGGCGCGAAGGGCTACGGCGCTGTGCAACGGCGGCCGCAGCGCACGGGCGTGCCGCCCAAAACCGCCGCCCGTCCCAGCGTGCTGATCGGCTTTGCCGACGTGCTCGGCACGGGCAACGCACAACGCGTGCGCGTGGCGAACGGGCTGGTCGAATGCTGGCCCAATCTGGGCTACGGCCGCTTCGGCGCCAAGGTCCGGCTGGCCGGCGCGCCGCTGCTGGGCGACCAGATCGACGCCAGCCGCCTGCACTTTGTCGACATCGACGGCTCTGGCGCGGCCGACCTGGCGGTGGTGCACCCCGACCGCGTCGAGATCTTTCTAAACCACACCGGGAATGGCTTTGCCGCCACGCCGTTGGTGGTCCGGCTGCCGCGCTTGCTGCGCACGCCCGAACAGGTGAGCTTTTCCGACGTGCGGGGATGCGGCAGCCAATGCCTGCTGTTTACCGACGATGCGCCGGCGCCGCGCCAGTGGTATTACGATTTCTGCCCGAACGGCAAGCCCTATCTGCTCAACCGCATCGACAATGGCCTGGGGAGCGAGATCGCGCTCGCTTACGCCAGCTCGGCCACGTATGCCTTGCGCGACAAGGCCGCCGGCCAGCGCTGGCTGACCCGCCTGCCGTTCCCCTTGCAGGTGGTGGCGGCGATCGACCGCCATGACCGCATTGCGGGCCGTACCGCGCATACGCGCTATGCCTACCGCGACGGCTATTTCGATGGCCAGGACCGAGAGTTCCGTGGCTTTGCGATGGTCGAACGGCGCGAATGGGCGAGCGGCGCCGGCCTGCCCGACGGCGCGACTAGCTTGACGCGCACCTGGTATTGTCCCGGCGCCTGGCGCGAAGCGGCGGCGCTGGCGCGCCGCCTGCAGACCGGGCGCTGGCAGGGCGATCCGGCGCAGGGCACCGTCCCGCCCCTGGCTTTCGCCTGGCCCGGCGGCCTGCAGCCGGACGGCGAAACCCTGCGCCAAGCCTATGCTGCGCTGGCAGGCAGCGTGCTGTGCGAGGAGGTCTATGGCGCCGGCGAAGTGCCGCTGAGTGTGGCGCTGCACGGCCAGGCGCTGCGCTGCCTTCAGAGCGCGGCCGGCGGCGGGCTGGGGATATTCTATCCGCACCAGCGAGAAACGCTGACCTGGACTTATGAGGGCGTGTGCGACCCGGCTCAGCCTGATCCGCGCGCGCTCCACGAACTGGTCCTCGCGCGCGACGAACGCGGCCAGGTGCTGCGCAGCGCGCGGCTCGGCTATGCGCGGCGCGTGCGCGGCCAGCCGGACGCGGACAGCCAGCAGGACCACTTGCGCGCCCTGTGCACACTGAAGAGCTACGAACCGGCGCAGGAGGGCTCTGATGTGCTGCTGTGGGGTTTGGAGCGCGACGAGCGCCGCTACCAGCTAGATGGGCTGGCCTTGCCGCCCCACCAGACGGCCTTCCGCTTCGAGCAGGCCGCCGCTGCGGTGGAACAGGCGCTGACCGGTCCGGCGGCGCCATTGTTGGCGTGGCAGCGCTGGCAATGGGTGGCGCAGAGTGGCGTGGCGCGCGTGCAAAAGCTGCTGGAGGCGACGCCGACAGCGGCCTTCGATGCCGCCGCGCTGGCGCAGCTGTTCGCGCCGGTGGCGGTGCCTGGTGGTCTGGACAGCATGCTAGCGGCCGGCGCTTACCGGCGCGAGGGCGCGCTGTGGTGGGCGGACGGCAGCCGTCAGAGTTTCCAGGACGCGGCCGGCTTTTTCCAGCCCAAGGAACTGTTCGATCCCTTTACCAGCCTCGATGGCACGCCGGCCGGCTGTGTGACGGCTTACCGGTACGACGCCCATCATCTGCTGTTGCAGGCGGTCACGGTGCGCACTGTGGCGGGCGACGTGGCCGAGCAGACCAGCAGCGCCACGCGCCTTAGCTACCGTACGCTGCAGCCGGAACAGGTGGTTGACGCCAACGGCATTGTCAGCGAGGTGTGCACGGATGCATTGGGCCAAGTGGTGGCGACCTCGCGCTATGGCAGCGAATTTGTCGAGGGGGTGCCGCGGCGCACCGGTTTCGATCCTTTGCCGGCCGATGGCGACTGGCCGCGTCCGGCGACGGCGGACGCCTTGCTGGCAGAGCCGGCCATGTATCTGCGCGGCGCACAAAGCTTCCATTTCTACGATCTCGACGGCTGGCGCGCGCGCGGTGAACCGGGGCACGAAGTGATCCTCACGGCCGCCGACTATCCGGTGGCACCGGGCCAGCCCGCGCTGCCGATTGCGGCGGCCGTCAAGCATCGGGACGGCGCGGGACGCGAATTGCAGCAGGCCCAGCTGGTGCCATCCGGCCAGGCCTGGCTTTACCAGCCGGGCGCGCCGCTGCGCCAGGGCGAGGCGGCGCGGCGCTGGCAGATTAGCGCGCGCCAGTTGCTGGGGCCGGGCAAGCAGGCGCTGCGCGTGTACCTGCCATTCTTCCTCGATACCTGGTGTGCCGTCGCCGACAGCGTGCTGGCGCCCGCCATTCCGGCCCGCCTGCAGACCTATGATGCGCTGGCGCGCCTGGTGCGCACCGACCTGCCCAAGGGCGGCATGGCCAAGGCCTTTTTCACTCTGGTGCACTACGCGTCCTGGCGCACCGACGCCTATGACGCCAACGACACCATCCGCCAGTCGCCTTACTACAAGGCCCATGTCGAGGATGGGCAACCCTTGCCGCCTTTCGAGAAGGACGCGCTGGTTAAGGCCGCTGCCTTTGACAACACGCCGGGATCGGAATGCCTGGATGTGTTTGGCCGCATGGTGCGCCAGCTGAGCCGTCTCACGCCGGACGGCGCGCCGCTGGCCAGCACGGTGCGCCTCGATGTGCTCGGTCGCGGGTTGGCGGCGGCCGACCCGCGCCTGGGGCCGGCCGGCCACGCCACCACGGAGCTGGCGTATGCCCTGAATGGCGTGGTGCTGAAGACGACCGGCGCTGACAGCGGCCCGCGCTGGGAGTTGCAGGATGCGGGCGGCCAGCCTCTCTTGAGCGCCGATGCGCGCGGCTATGTCACGCTGCTGGGCTACGATGGGCGGCGCCGGCCGGTGCTCACCACCGTGTTCGAACCGGGGGCGCCGGCCGGGCGTGTGGTGGGCTGGGTGGTGTATGGCGACAGTCTGGACGCCAGCGGCCAGCCGGTCTACGCGCCGGCCGGGCGCAATCTGGCGGGCCAGGTGTGCCGGCGCTACGACGATGCCGGTCTCGTGATTCATGACTGCTATGGCCTGGCGGGCAAGGCGCTGCAGCAAGCGCGCCAGTTCACCGCCGATCCGCTCATCGAGCCGGATTGGCGCGCCGGCGCGGTCGGCACCTGGTCTGAACGCTTTGCTGCGGTTGCGCCGCAGCTGGATGCGCAATCCTTTGCGGCGAGCGACCGTTACGACGGTGCCGGCCGGGTCGTCCAGCACGGCAACGAAGCCGGCGAAACCGTGCTGACCGACTACGATGTGGCCGGACGGCGCCGGCATATCGCCGTGCAGCCGGCCGGTGGCGGCGCCGCGCAAGTCTATCTAGCCGCCGCCAGCTATGGTCCGCACGGGCAGCGCGAGGTGGCGGCCGTAGGCGGGCAGGGCGGCGCCGCGCTCTATCTGTCCACCTGCGAATACGATCCCGCCACCCAGCTGCTGGTGCGCCAGAGCACCATGCGCTGCGCCGATGGCAAGCTGGTGCAGCAGCTGCGTTATATCCACGACCCGGTCGGCAATATCAGCCATATCGAGAAGGGTGCGGCGCTGGCGGGCGACGGACCGGTCTCGCCCGACTGCGATTACACCCTTGATGCGCTGTACCGCATGATTGGCGCCAGCGGGCGCGCCCATCGCGCGCTGAGCCAGGCGGCCCTGGCCAGCGGCGCCTACGATACCGTCTTCCAGGTGGGGCATTCGCTCAATGACGCCACGGCGGTGGTGCGTTACGCCGCCACCTACCAGTACGACGAGGGCAGCAATATGCGCGCGATGTGCTATGTGGGCGGTGTGGGCGGCGGGGCCACGCGCTGGACCCGGAGCATGCGTGTGGCCGAGACTTCCAACAAGGCCGTCAATGCGGACGACTTCAGCGGGCCGGTGGCGCAGGCCTTCGACGCCGGCGGTAACCAGACCTGGTTGAACGGTGCGCGCCGGCTGGCCTGGAACCATGCCAACGCGCTGCGCAGTATCGCCATCGTCGAACGCGGACCGGACGAGCCGCCGGATGCCCAATACTTCAGCTACGACCACGCCGGCCTGCGGGTGCGCAAGACCACCCGCCGCAAGGTGGGGGGCGAAGCCGTGCAAGAGCTGGAGACGCTGTACTTCGAGGGGCTGGAGATCGTCCGTACGCGGCATGGCGACCGCCTGAGCGGCACGGTGCAGCGCCTGCGCGTGCTCGATGGCGAGGTCTGCCTGGCCGAATGCCTGAGCGATAACGGCAGCGCGCCCCAGCTGCGCTACCAGCTCAGCGACCGCCAGCACAGCGCGCTGATGGAACTGGATGCGCAGGGACGGCTGCTCAGCTATGAAGAATACAGTCCCTATGGCGCCACCGTGTTTGCGCTCGGTCCCAGCTTGGTCGAGGTGAGCGCCAAGCGCTACCGTTTTGGCGGCAAGGAGCGCGATCCGGCGAGTGGCCTGGCGTATTTCGGCGCGCGCTATTACGCGCCATGGCTGGCGCGCTGGCTCAACCCCGATCCGGCCGGTACCAAGGATGGACTGAACCTGTACGCCTATGCGCGCGGCAATCCCGCCACATTGGCCGATCCGGACGGCACAAGCAGCCGTTCGCCGGACCGCCCCAGCCAGCAAGGATTCTTCCGCCGCCTGTTCAGCCGCTCGCGCTCGTCCGGCAGTGCGGATGCGGCGCAGACCGGACAGGAAGGGGGGCACGGCGAGCAGTCCCAGGAGGAGGTCGAATTGTCTCCGCCGCCAAAGTTGCGCCGGCCCGGCGTACCCGGGGGGCTGGGGGCGACGCGCTACAGCTGGTTCAATGTCTTTGGTGACGCGGGTGGACAGACCCAAAGAGGCGCTGCGCCGCTATACTTGCAGCTGGGCGTCTTCCCGGTGTACAACTCTGTAATCACCAACAACGAGGTGCCGGGGACGTGGGCGCATGTCGATACCCAGTCGCATGAGGAAGTGCACGCCTTCATGTACCGCCATATTGGCATCAACAACTGGCTGCAGGAGCGCTGGGTTGGCGCGCCCTTCCTGCATCTGGAGGAGACTATCGCCTATACTGTGGGGGCCGCGTCCGCATTGCGCTTCCACGTCGTGTTGCTGGCGCCGATTGCCGCCTTCTTCAGCATGACCTGGAAGCAGGCGCTGGTGGCGCTGCCTTTCGCGCCACTGACCGGTGCGGTCGGCTTGGCCATCGGTCTGATAGTATCGACCGGCAAGGGCGTGGTGGCGGCGGGCAGGGGCATTATGGCGCTTGGCCGGGCCATTGCAGCGCTCTTTTGATCAATCGCCTACCGCAAGGAGGAGGATGTGCCGGCCCATGCAAGTGAAAATGTCTTGCTGCGCTTCTGGAACTGGATCAGCCTGACGGACCACCGGCTGCGGCAGTTGAAGAGCGCTGGCTATACGCTGGAGCTGGCGGGCTTGCGCTTGCCGGTGGACGGGACCATCGTCGAAATCGATCTCGGTTATGGGCGCGAGTACTGGCTCGCGCCGGCTGGTCAATTGGACGTCGAGCGCAAGACGCGCCGCCTGCGCGGCGGACGCCTACTGCTGGACGGTGAGCGCCCGGTGCCGAACGAGGCCGTGCTGCGCAAGTATGGCCTGGCGCTTGATTACAAGTCCGGCATCAAATTCTAGCTAACGCTGTGGCTGGCCGGACTGGCGGGCGTACGTGACTGCGCTGCCTTGCATCAGCACGCTTTGGCATACAGTCAGACCACCGACTTGCTGTCGCCATTGCGCCATGCCGCTTGTCACCTGGAGCAGTGCATCGTTGAGTGAGTTGGCCTGGCCCGACATCGCCAGTGTTGCGCAGACGTGCAATTTTGCGCTCGCGGGACTCAGGATTAACCAACTATCGTCAAGCGACTGGCTGACTGCCAGTAGTGACGAAGTTTCCTTCGTCTGAAACGCATATTTCCGGGCCGTTGGCGAAGTGAGCTTCGCCTCGGATGACGCTGTCCCAGTGCGATAAGGTGGCACGTCGTTTGCGTATGTTCCTGCATAGGCAATATCAGGAGCATGCGATGGAGCGCCGCCTCATTGACTACCGGCCTGAACTCGAACTACCCGCGTCCGGACATGGGCAAACGCCTGGTCTGCATGGTCCGGACCTGAGGTTTGGCGTGGAGTTGCTTTCCGCGCGAAGGGCTGGACGCATACACGCCTTTCTTCATGCCCTGGCCAGCCTTGCTGGCATAGATGCCACGCTGGCGCGTGTGCTCGCCAATTACCTCTACCAGGACGCGCAGCGCGTATTTCCCTCTGGGGTATCCGGAGACCTGAGACCCGGCGCCCGCCTGCTTGGCGTTGAACTGGAGGGGCTAAGTCCCGAGGACAAGGAATTTGAGCTGGCACGCCAGTTTATTCGCTACGCCAACCATGCGGCATGCCGGCTCAGCGAACCCACTGAAGAAAGCCCGGAACACGCTGTCGCGCTGGCATTGTCTGAGGCTGCGTCCCGGTTCGCGCCAGGACTGCTTCGTAACCGGGGAGGTCCGAATACGCTTTCAGGGGCGGCCTCGCCGCTCAACCCACAGCAGTTTCATCCACCGAGGGAGCACATCATGCATGATATTGATCGCACAACCCTGGAGTTCGGCCAGGAAGCCAGCTTTGAAGCAGAGCAGTACGAGTTCGGAGAAACCGAATGGAGCGGGGAGGGAGGTATTCTGAGCGAGGCGCAGGAGCTTGAACTGGCCAATGAGCTGCTATCGGTCAGCAACGAAGCTGAGCTGGAACAATTCCTCGGGAACGTTGTGCGGAGCTTCACCAAATTCGTTCCCCAAATTGTGAATTCTCCGTTGACTCAAGCGGTCGGCGGTGTCCTGAAAGGGGTGGCGAAAAAAGCCCTGCCGCTTGCCGGTGGGGCTCTCGGCGGCATGATCGGTGGCCCGTTAGGCGCCAGGATCGGCAGCGGGCTGGCGTCGGCGGCTGGCAGCGCGCTGGGGCTTGAAGCCGAACAGGAAATGAGCAACGAAGACCGGGAATTTGAAGGCGCCCGCACATTCGTGAAACTCGCTGCCGATACCGTCAACCGCGCCAGTCAGGCCGGTGGTGGCGATCCACGGAAAATCGCGATGCAGGCAGCAATGGCGGCTGCGCGCCAGTTCGCCCCGGGTCTGCTGGCAAAAGCCGGGATGGCCGGCTATCCGGCGCAGCCGGGCTTGATGGGCCGCCCCGTACCAGCGAGCTATGGGGTGCGTGGCAGCGCCGGCCGCTGGGTTCGTCGTGGCCGCAGCATTGTTCTGTACGGCGTCTGAACAGCATGAACCCGTACGCCACATGGATGTTAGCCCAGGAGGCGCAAGCGTTGCTTGCCAGGCTGGCGCGGGTACAGCCTTTCGCCTTGATCGAGCCCATGGTGCCTGCCGCGGCATTGCTGGCACCGGCACAGCGGGCCATTGAAGGGCAGTTGCAGGCCGGTCGGCAGGATTTGCGTGCCATGGTGCGTACTTTCCTGGCATGGCTGCATAGCGCAGCAGGGCGACGGGCAACGCCAGCACAGGGACAGCGCAGATTTAGCTTTCTGCGTCTGAAATTTAATGCTGCGCTGGCACAGTTCGACATGTTCAGCGATGTCGTGACCCAGCGCAGCGAGCACCGCAACGGCGTCTGGCTATCCGGGCTGGATGTCGCGTCGGCCGATGCGCTGGCTTTGCCGGGCCACTATTATGCACCGCCGCCGGTGATCTGCTATCTGGATCGGGGGCCTGGCGCTGCGATTCGCAGGGCGCGCACCCGTCTGCCTGGCGGCGGCGAGAATCCGGTGGCCATTATCCGGGTGCCGCGCGAACGGATGATCGGCAGCAGTATCGCTTCATCGCTGTTTCACGAGGTTGGGCATCAGGGCGCAGCACTGCTCGATCTGGTCAACTCCCTGCGACCGGTGCTCAAGGCTTTGCAGACTGGTGGCAGTGGTCCACCGATGGTGTGGCGGTTGTGGGAGCGTTGGATCTCGGAGATCGTCGCGGACTTCTGGGCGCTGGCGCGCGTGGGCGTGGCGGCCACCATGGGGCTCATCGGCGTGGTCAGTCTGCCGCGTGTTTTCGTCTTTCGCCTGAACGTGGACGATCCTCACCCGGTGCCGTGGATTCGGGTCATGCTCAGTTGCGCAATGGGACAGCTGCTATATCCCCATCCGCAATGGCGACGGATCGCCTTCCTGTGGGAATCGTTCTATCCGCTGGATGGCCTGGCGCCCCAGGAAAGGGTGCTGCTGGAGCAACTACGCGCAAGCCTGCCCGCGCTGGCGCGTCTGTTAGCCCTCCACCGGCCGCAATCGTTAAGGGGCAGCTCGCTCCCGGAGGTGCTCAAGGTCTGTCACAGACAACCGGCCTATCTGGACCTGCTTTACCGATGGTGGGCGCGCCGCCCGCGCTACATGTATCAGGCGTCGCCCACACTGGTGTTTGCCGTGATCGGTCAGGCGCGAGCAAACGGCAAGCTCAATCCGGAACATGAGAGTGTGTTGCTGGGACGCCTGCTGACGTACTGGGCGCTGCGCAGCACGTTGATAGATCATTGAGGAGAGTGATATGGCAACCGCAGCAATGACAGGTGACAGCGATAAGTTGGGGACCATCGATGTCATGGTATTGGACGGGAGATCTAAGCATCCAATTAAACGAGCTTTTATCAAGCTTCAGCTGGAAGAAGCGCATGTGGACGCTAGGCATACATTCCACGGATGGACTGATAACAATGGACACGTTATCTTCCGAGAGCTGCCATTGGGAAGTTATAAAGCGCGCTATTGCAATGCCCATGTTAAGGATGGCGCCTGTGTCGATGAGTCGAGCACTCGGATCGATAACGAAGAACCGGGAAGCATCACGCTCAATCCTTCGAGCGGCTTTTCAATGGAACTGACTTTCCGGCCGCAGGGACCGGGGAGAGCAGGGAGCATTCCACTTGTTGGCGATACGGTACGCATCGAACTAAAGCAAGAGAAAACGATACGAGATGTTCCTCAGTATCGGTATATTCCTCACCCTCCCCTGCGTAGAGAGCGCGGAAGTGCCATAGCCTTTAGCGGGCCCATCGTGTCTGGCGATGAATATGAGGCTGCGGTTGACATGGAGCTGGATGTGCTGCCCGGCGAAGCAGACCGAATGAGTGGCATGGGGCCAGCCATCATCACCTTCAGCGAAATCTTTACTGCCGATGAGCGCGTGGCGACGCCGGTTAGCGGCAATCTCGGCATGTCGATGTCCCGCACTGAAACCGAACCGACCAACGACCTGGCTTTGTGGGTGCTGATTCGCAACAGTACAGATGCGCTTTCCTTCAACAACTATCACGATTTCCTTGAACGCGTCCTGTGTGGGCGGAAGAAAGTCCCGCCAGGATTTGAAGCACAGCGCTATGAGAAGAAAGAGGATGAGTACCATGTGCTCTTGAAGCGCAGCGCGTTGCCGTTCTCGAATGCAGAGTCATACCGGATGCTGAAGGCGGCAACCGAGGCATTTGTCATGATCAACTGCGGTGTCATGGCCAATCCGCTGGCTTACAATCAGGCGGAGGATGAAGCCTACCTGGACCGTCGGGATCTGCCAAGGATCAAGGAACTGCCCAATGTGCTGGATGACTATCTGACGGACGTCGATGACGATACCCGTATCCTGCCTTATCTCGCAGTTATCCGCATGAAGTTGCCAGATATTCCGATCAAGATTCCCGCAAACAGTGAGCAGAATGCGGAACACTGCATGCACCTTCTACAGGAACGCCTGACCAATCCATGTCTCATGGAGTTGTTTTGGCCGTACTGGCATGAGGAAGGAATGCAGGTACAAACCATAAATGCTGTGACGCGCCGCTTTCAGAATCTACGCTCGCCGGGAGACGGCCCCGATCCGCTTGCAGGCGCCGAAATCAGCGCGCTGCGGCCGGTCAATCAGTTGTTGTGGCCCTACATTCAGGATGAGCAACACCGGCTCACCGTCGTGCGCCGCAACTATGAGTATGAGCATCAATATGGTTTGCACCTGGAAGGAAAGGCCATTCAGGGTTTCCGGCCGGCAGACAGCCGGTCGAAATTCCTGGAGAGCTTCCATCGATTGCTGCGCATGCTGACAACGTTTTACCGGCAGGATGACGATACGACAGTCAAGGCCGATGCGTTCCCGATTCTCAACGGACTCAAGGAAGTGCATCTGATCTTGTCCGAAGGGGCGCATAACCAGTATGGCGATTTGCCGTCGGTTGCCCGCATTGAGATGTTGATGCAGCAGTGGATACTGTCTCGGCCGGAGTTTCGGGAATTCCTGCCGACACGGACCATGGTGGCCTATCCGGAACCCTGGATGGACTGTGTCGACGCGATGAAAAAGGTGCAGGGATGGAGCGATACCAGTGTGGTGCACTTCCGCAATCTGGCGGTCTTTGGCGAACAACTGTTGCTGTCAATCCGGTTTGGCCACTGGAGTGATGTTGTTGAGCCGACATCGGCCTTCAATTGGGCGCGATTCTGGCGTCCCCAGGTGCAAGGTTATATCCATGCGTACTGGGCTGTCACCGCCATCTATCTGCATGACGGCGAGGATGGGCCCGTCAATGCGACGCTGCCTTCCGTGCTGCTGCGACAGCGGCTGGACAATCAACGGCGCCGGGTCTAGCCAGCGATGGGACCAGGGAAAAGACATGTCGACTTTACCAGTGCGCTGTATCTCGGCCTGCGACACGCGGCGCAGGAATTGCTGCCTTGGACAGCGCTGACCGACGGGAAGCCCGCTGCATTGAACGAACTGGCCGGTGCGCGCCAGCTTGCCGGGGAGATGGCAACGCTGATGGGACTGGTGGCCGCCGTGCTGCTGCCATCGACATTGCATTTATTCTGGGATCTGTTTGGCATGCTGGGAAAAAGGGGTATTGCAGTACTTGTCGACGGCGCCACCTATCCCGTCGCACGCTGGGGGGTGGAGAGGGCCCGGTGTCTTGGCGCACCTGTGCATATTTTTCCGCATGGTGCTGCGCAAGTAGCGGCACAGGCCGCAAGCTATTGGCGAAACATGGGCCGATTTCCGGTTTTGCTGGCCGATGGCGTAACGCCGGGGCGGGACCGGCCGCCGCCACTACAACAGTATGCCGAGATCGCCCGGCGCTACGATGGTTTGCTGGTGCTGGATGATACACAGGCCGTTGGCATATTGGGCCCCCATGGTGGTGGCTCATATCTGGCACATGGCTTGCGGGGTGCGCCGGTGATTGTTGGCGCGTCTCTGGCAAAAGGATTTGGTGTGCCGCTGGCGGTACTCGCCGGCGAACGCTCCAGCATCGTGGATTTTCTGAATAGGAGTGAAACACGGACCCATAGCAGCGGTGTTTGTGCTGCGGTACTGGCGGCAGGGGGCAGGGCCATGGCGATCAATCGTCAGGCCGGCCATGCTTTGCGCCATCAGCTGGCATGCCGCGTATCCGAGCTGCGCGGTGCGCTGAAGGATGCTGGTTTTCGTAGCCATGGAGGGCAGTTTCCGGTTCAGGTGGTGCGTCTGCCAGCAGCCGTGGATGGACGGCGATTCCAGCAGTTATTGGAGCGTGCTGGCGTGAGCGTATTACTGCAAACCAGTCAGGCAGGGTATGCGCTGGCATTTGTCGTGAGAGCCGACATGCAGCCCGGTGACGGGATCCTGGCCGCACGTGCGCTAAAACACTATGCGAAGGAGGATGTATGGAAGCGTTTGAGATGATGCCTTTTGGCGTGCTGGAGGCAGAGTGGCTGCGGCGTCCGGGACGAAGTTTCTTCCCACGCCGGCCCAGACAGCCTTTGCCCGCGCTAAGGCGCTGGCGGACCATCCTGCCCGACGAGTGGGATGAGGGCAGGGATGCGCTCGATGATGCCGCAGACGACGAGGGCGAATTGCCGAAGACGATCGAAGAGGCTGTGCGCTCTTTAAAGCTGGTGACGCAATTAAATTATCAGCGGATCGGCACGCTGTCGGAAGCGCTAAAGGATGCTCGTGCCACTGGTGAGGGACTTTATGTGATTGAATTCTGGACGGGAAGGCGGTGGCGAGGATACAGTGGCCACACGGATAATCTGCATCGCCGGCTGACCGAACACAATAGCGCCGCAAGAAGGCTTGGTCTGAACGTGCGTAGGCATGTCGTATATATTTCCAGGCCGGCATGGAAAAAAGACGAGAGAAAAAGGCGCAGCGTAGAAGCCTCCATTCATGCCTATATGCTGGAAAAAAAACGCGGTGTTTTGACCAATCCCGTTCGCGAGCTGGAACTGGGTGAACTGGTTGTGCATCGCGTGGGATGCGGCTGCCGGCAATGCCAGGAAGCGGGAGCTTCTTTCGAAGTGCTTGCCTTTGGACCATAGTATCGCCGACGTAGGATCAACTAGTGGTGCAGTCATGGGCTTTACGCCACTGCTGCACTGCCCGGTCGCTGACGTCAAGGCGCTTGGCCGCGCGCTGATTATTGTTTTGCTCCTGGTCCAGGGTCAGCCGAAAGGCGGTGTCTGACGCCGCCTGCCCGATTTTGAGAAGCGGTACGCCAAGATCTAAGGCATGCCGGATAGCGTCTACAAAGCCTGCATCTGGCCATGCAGGCGTGCTGTAGAGGCGCTCATCTGGTGGAATGTCGCCGATGGTGATGGGGCCCGGGCCGGTATGCCTGTGCCAGATACGCGCGACGGTTTGACGCAGATCGCGTACATTTCCAGGATAGCTGCGCGTCATCAGGTACTGGCGCACAGCTGGATCAAGCGAGGGATATTGGTCGTCCGAAGTGAGCTGACGCAGGAAGTGATGCGCCAGCGGTAGGATATCGCTGGAACGTTCACGCAAAGGCGGCGTGCGGCAGCGCCATCCGGCAATTCGGTAGTACAGATCGGCGCGAAAAGTACCGCGAGCAACTTCGTCCTCAAGATTGCGGTTGGTGGCACACACCAGGCGGAATTGCGTGGGATACCATGTATTTGAACCGATACGCTTGAACTGCTGCTCCTGTATAACTCGTAGCAGCTGCGCTTGAAGGGGGAGCGGTAGCTCGCCTATTTCGTCGAGGAACAAAACGCTGCCGTTCGCCTCTGCAAACGCACCATCCCGTGCGGTGACGGCGCCGGTAAACGCGCCGCGTTCGTGACCGAAGAACTCGCTGCCCGCCAGCTCGGGAGACAGTGTCGTGCAATCGAGAACGGTGAGCGGCTTCTGATGGCCACTTAGGTGGTGGATCATTTTTGCAATGAGTTCTTTTCCTGTGCCGGTTTCCCCCGTAATGAGTACGGAGGAATGCGAGAATGCAGCGACTTCTACGACATCGCGCATCATGCGGCGCCATGCCATGCTCTCACCAACGAGAATATCCTGTACGGCAGGCGACTTCATGATGCTCTGGACGGCGTCCCAGCGCAGTAACCGGGCAGTCACTTGCTCGCGGTAGCAATGACCGTCTGGCCATAGCAGCAGATCTGTCGCACCGGCCTGCAGCAATGCCCACATAACATCGGGTGGTAGAGATACAGGCGAGCAACAGATGACCAGCAATGTAACCTGCAACGATGCCTTCCGTATTTGGTCCGTTAGCGCCGGCAGGAAACTTCCAAAAATAAAGACGCCAATTCCTTCATGGTGATCTGGCCTGTCTGTCGGTGCAATGTCCGCCTCGATAAGCGCCTGATGTAGGGCAGCACCAACCGCAGTGCATGATGTATCGGCCAAGTGAATCCAGACGGAGAGTGTCATGTTTTCTCTTTCTTGCACCTTGGACGGGTTCATTATAGTGGCCGGAAACTCAGGTGTTGATTGATTCTTTGCCGGCACGTTAAACCTGATCGGAATTGTAATGTCGCAAGCCTGGCCGGCCATTTTCATGATATTTGAGTGCTGTCAGAAAATTGATTCGAGACGTCTTGTCGGGTACGTGCGTTTCCTGGCGATACGCGCTGGTATGAACGGAGGATACTGATCGCAGATGTTTATTTGCCCGATCCGCAAATCTGGGCGGCATGCTGCAACGATGTGCCTGGAACAGCATCATGACCAGTACACCAACCGTACTCAGGTGGTTCCGGGTGCGCCAGCGGGGTGCTTGCCGTTTTGCTCCAAGGCCATGCTCAGGTAGGTGCGGTTGTCTTGACGCTCAATCCTTATGATTCAAGCATCTGCGCATGCGCAGATGCAAGCGTGGAGGATCTGGTGAGAATTGGAGAATTTCTATTGCAGAGTTCCCACCTATATTGAATTCTTAAGCTCATCTCATGTTTGTGGGGAGGGAATGTGCACCTTCGGTCTACATTGCTGAACCGTTCTGGGTTCTTGAAAGGCATCTTGGGTTGAGTCATGCCGAGAATCCGTGCCGGATGTTGACCAGGTCGACGATTTGTACCGTCGGTTTTCGCAATGATCCACTTGCCGCCTAAGACGCGGTGGTGAGAACGAACCGCAGTACCCAGGTCCACCGCGAGCGGGAAAAGGTACTAAGAACACCGGTGCGGCATCGGTTCAGTGATCCGGGAAGCGCATCTGCGGAAATGATATAAATAGTTGATAATAGAAGTTTTCGTGGCATTCAATCATCCATGACCGATCAATCTATCAACGAAATCCAGTACAACCCCGATCGTCTTCTGGACACGCTTATCGAGCGCTTGCGGTTGAAGAACGACGCGGCGTTGGCTCGCGCATTGGAAGTGGCGCCACCAGTCATTAGCAAGATCCGTCATCGTCGCCTGCCAGTTGGTGCATCCTTGCTGATTCGCATGCACGAGGTGTCTGAGCTGACTATCCGTGACCTGCGCTACCTTCTGGGTGACCGCCGCCAGAAATTCCGCATCAGCGATGTCCAAGGAAAACCAAAGGAATAACCGGTACGAGAAATTCGACGAAACAAGAGGCCAGGTCGACATCGGCTGTTTCGTTGAACAGGTCGAACTGGTCGCCGCTGAATACCTCACTGGCCTTGCCGAATCGGATGTGCAGAGGCCTTCTTCTGGAGGAAGTCGGGCGTATTGATCGTGGTGGTGATTGGCGGCAGTCGGATAGACCGAACGGCGTCAATAGACCGAGAACCGACGGAACAATCGCCGCCCTCACTGTAGAGTTGCTTCAGATTCCGCCGCTGCTTGCTCGCCTCGGCCTTGAGCCAGGCGGATCACTCCGATCTCCTGCCGAAAGGATAGGGGGAATTATGCTATGAACGTGGGTCACCCATTAGCCGTCCAAAGTCAAGGGCGCAAAACT
>JANCSZ010000012.1:0-234881 GCA_024437665.1 Massilia sp. YIM B04103
CCCCGGCCTGACCGAAGGGAGGACGGCTAGATGATTATCAGATTCAGTTGCAAATTACGTGGTGAAGTGGGTCAGATTTCGCTGCAAATCAACAGCTTGTGGATATTGATGACCAGCGCCGTATAAGCATCAGGGCTTGCGTCTGGCCTAGAAATCGTAGAATGGTATAAATCGTTTATATTATTATATGGTCACCAAGGACGCTGGATGGGGGCCGGATCTGCGTTCGCGGAGGCGAAAAATGACCTTCCTGCCGAGATACCAGCCGTCATCGCCAATGCGCAGGAATCGTCAGTCCAAGCACTCGCGAAACGTTTTCGAGTGCAGCGATGATTTCGTGGTGTCGGCTACTATCATAGGCATCTCCAGATTCCCGCTGCGATAGAATGATTTTCAACTCAGGTAGATTGTGTAGGCCGACAGCGTAAAGATTTCGCCACGTCAACTCACCAAACAATTTGTATATGACTTCGGTGCCGTCTCGATCACTAGCTAATCGCTTCAGTCCCACTAACTTTAGTAAAGTTTCTTCGGCCTCTTCTTTTGTTTCGAAGGTATGTAGATGTTGCAAAGGAGCTCCAACGGAAAGGTTAGTTTTATGACCCGGCACGAAGAAGCTTCCTTCCACCGAGCAGATGGTCTCGAATACTGCACGTCAGAACTCTATGCTGTCAACAACGCAAGTAGCAGATGCCAGAAGGAATTTGGCGCTCTTCGGACTAGCATTCCGCCTGGACGGCTCTGAGACTAAAACTTGCTTTTTGCCAATTGTTGTACGATGATTCCTTGACAACGTGATCTTCCTTCACGTCTAAAAAGCACACTGTTGGGGGTGGGATGGCAAAAACTGCATATGTAGCTGTTGAAGATCTGAGCTTGGACCTGGGGAATTTCAGGACTGTTGCTCAAAAGAATGAAATGGATGCAATTAAGGCAATGATCTCTATTCGTCCAGAATATTTTTGGGGGTTGATGGAAAGCCTAATTGGTGACGGATATCTCCCGACCGAGAATATTTTAGTGATCGAAGGACCAAACGGAAAAAGAGATGTCAAGGAAGGCAACAGACGGATTGCGTCGCTGAAAATATTACTGGGCCTTGTAGATTCGAGTGTTTTTGATCTGCCCATTCCTCTGGCTGAACGTATTGCAAGCTTGCCCGCAATCTGGGCACAGGAGAATTCTACGGTTCCTTGTACCCTATACAAGCCAGCAGATGTTGACCTGGTAGATAAGATCGTTGCTCGTACTCACGGAAAAGGAACAAAGGCCGGCCGCGATGAATGGGGGGCAGTTGCTCGCGCACGGCACAACCGCGATAAAAATGGGGCCGCAGAAGTTGTATTAGATTTACTGGAAAAGTATCTTGAACACGGAACAAATTTAACACAAGAACAACGTGCTAAGTGGGCTGGGAGTTACTCCCTATCCGTGCTTGAAGAAGCAATTATAAAAGTTGCGTCTCGTTTTGGTACAGCCACCGGACCTGAACTCGCTCGATCATATCCGAAAATTCAGCATCGAAAGTGTCTGGATGAAATTATCCATGCCATTGGCATGGAGGCGTTAACCTTCACTGCTATTCGGACCAGCCCGGATCTGGCGCTACGTTTTGGTGTACCTCCGATGGCTGTAAATCAGAATAACAATGCGTATTCAGGTTCTAATTCTTCTGAAACAGGTGGCGGAGGCTCGACTGGGAGCGGGAACACTAGTTCTGCCACAAAAGGTAGCTCTGGCGGCTCTTCTACCTCCGGTGGACAGGTATCATCTAGTGCCAGTTCAAATACGAGTTCGAGTACTAGTGCGCAATTACCCTCTAGTGACGCAAACACAGGTACTGGTACAAAGACGGCAGCAACTGCTACGCACGATGAGCGCACGGTTCGTCGCTCGCTCCGGTCGTTGACTCTGTTCGGTCAAAATCGTGCGAAACTAGTTACATTGCGTCAAGAGGCGCTAAAATTAAAAATTAAGGATAATCCGATCGCATTTTGTTTTTTGCTACGGAGTATGTTTGAGATTTCTGCAAAAGCATATTGTGATGATCATGCAGCGAGTCAAGGGGCGCCGGTAGCCAAGAAAGCGGATGGAAGTGATCGAAATTTAGCAGATATTTTAAAAGATATTATTTCTCACTTAACTCAAAACAAAGCTAACACTGCAATGGTTCGACTATTGCATGGTCCAGGAACGGAGATTATGCGACACGAGGGAATATTGTCGATTACTTCGATGAATCAACTTGTGCATAGCCCGACATTTACTATTCAGGTCGGTGATATTCCAACACTGTTCGCTAATATTTTCCCTCTGCTGGATCATATGAACAAATAGTTTCTAATTCTCGGGCGGACGGGCTGTCATAATTTTGGGCGACTCTGATTGGTGGTTCTATCTTTGACAAGACGAGCGGCATAGCTGTTCTAATGACAAGTTCTTGCTGGGCGTGCATCGTGACGCTAGGAGGTAGGTCTAAGAGTCTTCTCGTCGGGGTCACAGAAGAAAGGCCCTTGCTTAAGAACATGGTTGCCCGGCCCGTACAGCTAGTTCTCAGTTGAGCGGTTTGTTGATGTAAAATATCAGGTTAAGCTTACTCTCGGACATTGCTGAAATGCCAAAATTCTCTCCTGCCTTCGGTGAACCTGCGCGAGGATGCCCTACCTCGCTTCTAGAATTTGATAGGAGCAATCCTCGGCTTCTGACAGGGGACGACTATGGCACTTCTGCTGACGAGGACGTAATTTCAGCTCTGAATGAGATCGCTCCTCTTGAAGAGGTAATTACTTCAATCTGCACCAATACTTATTTGGATTTCGAGCCACTCATTATTATTGGTCCGGATGACGGACCGTATCGTGTGCTCGAAGGTAATCGCCGGTTGGCTGCGATCAAGTTAATTTCTAATCCTCAGCTCGCTAAACGGTGCAGAATTTCGTTGCCTATTGTATCTAATGCTGTTTTACGTTCAGTGAAAACAGTAACTGTTTGGCGCGTACAGAGTGAGAGCGATGCACAAGCATTTATCGGATTTAAGCATATTAATGGACCTAGCCGCTGGGACGCATATGCCAAGGCCCGCTTTGTAAGTGACTGGTATAAACGAGAGCGTGGAAATGGGTTGACTATTGATCAAATTGCTCGGCAACTTGGTGACGATAATGACACTATACGTGCATATATTAGCAGTATATGTGTTCTCGAACAGGCTGAAGATAGAAACTTATTTGAAATAAGAAATAGATTTAATCGCGGAAAATTTGCATTTTCCCATCTTTACACTGCATTGGGTCGAGCGGAGTATCAGGAGTTTTTAGGTCTTGAAAAAGGTTGGAATAAAGAGCCAATTCCTAATCCTGTTGCAAGGCGAAATGAAGACAAACTTAAAGAAGTTTTGTCTTACCTGTATGGCAATAAAAAAGATGAAATGCCGTCGCTTATTAGATCACAAAATCCTGATCTCAAACATATAGGCGAAGTTATAGCCAACCCGGTTTCCCTAGAAAAGCTTCGCGGAGGAGCAACGTTATCTATCGCCTATAATGATGTTCGGTCGTCGTATGATGTATTTAGCGAAGCTATTGCACAAGCTACACTGAAGCTTACAGCAGTTATGGACGCACTTCCAAAATATAATGGTGAAGAAAATTTGCTCACAATAGCAGAGGAAATTCTCGAACAAGCGGAGACTTTGTTGGATGTGATGCGTTCAAAGCGAAAGCGTCTTTCCGCTAAACCTCTCATTTCCAAGAATGAGGTAACTGCGCCAAAACGTGCTGTGGCTAAACCGATAGCCGTACCAAAGCGTGCTGTGGCTAAACCTGTAGCCAAGAAACGTTAATTTAAGGACGTATCTTCGATGCCGCTAGCCCAGCTTCCGCTTGATTGCGACGCAGATGTAATTGCCGATTGGTTCGAGTTTTATGTTTTATGTTCTGAATTTTCGTTTGGTCCTTTACGGTCGCTTCAGCGAGCTTGGGATAAGCGTAAGAATGCGGAGAACGCTAACCCTGAGGGGAGAGAAGAGCAAGACAACTCTGCTGATGAGATGTTTTTGGAAGAAATTATTCAGCAGTTCCGCGAACGAATGGATTATTTAGAAGGTGTATATCCATTTGAATTCAATGAGACTGGTGAAGAGCTAAGGATTAAAGAGCACCTTTCTGATGGTGCGATACTTTATTTGTTCTGTTTGTTTCTTTCTAATTTTCAAAAGTCTGAAATATTTGAATTAGATAAATTCTCCTACGATTTGCCAAATCGAGTCCGAGATTTGTTTGGCGCTTGCTCCACATGGGCGGCGGCCGCATATCTGAACGGAGCTGCGGTGGCGTTTGGCTTTCCTCGGCCAGACGGCTCACCTTTCCTCGTTAAGCTCCGAGAGTGCTATGCTTTCTTTGGGGAGGGGCAAGTTCGAGATACACCGCTTCCTGGCGTATCTACAAATCCAAAAGATGAAGGTATCGATGTCATCGCCTGGAGTCCACGGTTTGACAACGCCCCAGGTAAGCCATATGTCCTTGGGCAGGTCGCGTCTGGCGGTAACTGGCCTAACAAGAGTGTAAAGGAATACTTTCGCCCATTTCACGAAAATTGGTTTTCTGAGATTCCCGCTTCTGATCCCGTTCCAGCGCTCTTCATCCCGTTCTGCATTCCGTTGACAGGTGAGGCGACTTTGCAACAGCAGCTAAATATACTAACCAAGCGTTATGGGCATGTGCACTATCGTTACACCATTCCTCGCCTTGCACAAAATGGTTTGGAGTTGGCGGCTAATAATGGAGATTTAGTAATTGAACGGGTGGATGAAATGCCAGAAATTAAAGAATGGGTTGATGAATTGATTATTAAGCTAAAGGGCATTGCTGCTGCAAGAGTATGACTGAAATTGTAAAAACCCCCTTTCGTTACCCGGGCAGTAAGTCATCCTTTACGAATACCGTAAAATCTTATATTTTGCATAATGATTTGCAAGGATGTAAGATTGTGGAGCCGTATGCAGGAAGTGCTGCGGTTACATTGGCTTTGGTGTCGGAAGGTATATGTTCTGAGGGACTGATATCTGAGCGCGATCCGCTGATGTACAGTTTTTGGAAGGTCGCGCTTTATAATCCAAGCGCACTGATTGAGAAAATTATTAATGCTGATGTGTCTTTGAAAACTTGGCATGAATTACGTCCTCTATTAAATAACGATTCACCGGACGATGGTGATATAGTTGAAATGGCTTTTGCTGCGCTATTTTTTAATAGAACAAATTTTTCCGGTGTTTTACATACTGGTCCAATTGGTGGGCAAGATCAAAGCTCGGCCTATAAAATTGATTGCCGTTTCAACCGTAAGGATTTGATTTTAAGGATTAAAGCGATTGCTACGCTTTCAAAGAAAATAGAAGTTAACTTTGGTGACGCGATTGAAATCGTAAAGGAATATAAGCGTAGAACTTCCCCGTTTTTTTATATCGATCCTCCTTACTTCATTCAAGGAAGAAAACTTTACCGTCATCACTATAAGTTAAAAGATCACGTTGCACTTGCTAAAGCTTTAAATAGTGCTAAATTTAACTGGATGCTGAGTTATGACAACCATGATGTAATACGTAATCTTTATAATGATTTCAAACAAGTTGAAAAAGCATTTCAGTATAGTACCCGAGTTTCTAAAAGCGAAAATGAGCTGTTGATAACAAATATGGGAATTCCCGAGGAGTGGAAATATAGGCAGCTTGAAGTCGCATAATTATGACAATTTTTTTGCGAGATCTTCTGCTCGTAGATGTGTGTAGCGCTTGAGCATGTCCAGGGTTTTATGGCCAGTGACGGCTGCAACTTCCATGACATTTAAACCAAAGCCAAGGGTCGCTGGTTCGATCCCAGCCAGCCGCACCACTAATTCCCCGTAAATCAATTGTTTTTAGTGGTATTTGTTGTAATCAAAAACATAATTAAATGATCTGATAAGCCACCGTTAAGCTCGTATTGGGCCGAAAGCGGTAGCCTCTTTAGGATTGAATTCTGCGATAGGCCACTTTGAAACGATCAGCCAGCCCAGCAAGATGTTTGTCCAGGCTCCACAGCTTTGTTTCGGGTGTGATCAGTGTTGAAGTAAGCAGAACCATATCCACCAGTCCGCATCCTGCTCCATAGATTGACTCGCGCTCAATAAACTCCATGGTCTCGCGCAGGCTGATATGCTGGACCATGGGGAGCAGTTTCAGGTCACTGAGCGTTTGCTCTCTTGGCTCCGGTGGCGTACCGCAGGCAATCTCTCCTATGACCATTTGATGCGTGAATGCCAGATCCTGGTTGAGTAGCTTTTTCAGGATCGGATTGCCTTTTCGAAAGTGGTCCACCCATACGGAAGTATCAATGAGTACGCCGCTCATGCTGGTCGGCTGCGAGGTATTTCAGCCATTTCCGGTTGCGTGCCGCCCAGCGCTGCCAGGCGTTTGGCGGCGCGTACGCGCACGAAAGTCTTGATGGCTTCGCGGAAGAGGTCGGCCTTGTCCATGGATGGATCAGCGACCTCAAGAGCTTTTTGGTACAACTCGTCGTCGATGATAACGGTCGTTTTCATGAAGACTCCTCACCGTGCTAATGGCAGCATGCATCAATCCGCGCGTCATAGCAAGCCGTCAGGCGTGAATTCCGACTATGCCATTCCAGGCAACTCTACACTGAACGTACACCCCCGCCCATCCAGCCCCCCGCTTAGCCGCACATTGCCCGCCAGGCGCGCCACGGCTTGCTTGACGATGGCCAATCCCAATCCCGACCCCGGCGTATCGTGGCCGCCGCTGCCGCGGTAGAAACGTTCAAAGATCAATTCCTGTTCGCTTGGCGCGATGCCGGGGCCGTTGTCGGCCACCGCCAGTTGCAGGCCGCCGCCGTTGCGCGCCAGGCTGACCACGATGCGCCCTCCTTCCTGCGTGTAGTGCACGGCGTTGCGCAGTAGGTTTTGCAGGATGGCCTGGAAGGCCGGCACGTCGAGCGTGTGCGGCAGCGTGTCGGGTGCGTCGAGTTCCAGGTCCAGCTGGCGCGCCATGGCGGCGGGGGCGGCCAGGGCCAGTTCCTGGCGCGCCAGTTCGGCCACGTCGACTTTGCTGGCGCTGCGCGCCGCGCTGCCGTCGGCCTGCGCCATTTCCAGCAGTTGCGCGATCAGATGCGAGGCGCGCGCGATCGCGTGATCGAGGCGCTGTTCGGCGACGCGCCGTTGCGTTTCGTCGGGCGCGGCGGCCAGGGCGTGGGCCTGCACCGAGATCACGGCCAGCGGCGTGCGCAGTTCGTGCGCGGCGTCGTGGACGAAATTGTGTTCGCGTTCGATGCGCCGGCGCAGCTTGGCCAGCAATTGGTTGATCGCTTGGCCCAGCGGCAGCAGGTCGGCATAGTTGGGATTGAGATCGAGCGGGGACAGTTCGTCCGGGCCGCGCGCGGCAATCCGTTTCGACAGCAGGTGCAGGGGGCGCAGGCCGCGCGCCACGGCGATCCAGATCGGCAGCAGCACCAGCGGGAAGGCGATCAGCAAATCCTTGACCAGATCGCTGCCGACGCTGGTCAGCAGCCAGAATGGGGCGGGCATCGGCATGGCCACGGTCAGAATCCAGCGCTCGGATTCGCCGCGGTATACGCGGTAGCGCAAGCCGTGGATGACGGCGTTGCCGATCTGCCCATTCATGCCCTTGAGCCGCACCTCTTCCGCTTCCGGCGACAGGAACAGGCGTTCGCCGCTGCGCGCGTCGAGCTGCAGCAGCACGGCGCCGGGGACGTCGATGCTGTCGTAGTAGTCGTTGAGGATGATGGAGGTCGTGTTGGCGACGGCGCGCGCTTCATCGGCCGTGGTCAGGCCGCTGATGGAACCCATCATGCTGACGCTGAAATCGCGCAGTTCCTGGTCGTTGTGGCGCACATCGCGCGCCTTGACGAATTCGATGCCGAGAAACACCGACCACACCAGCACGAACGCAACCAGCAGGGCCGCCACGATGCGCCGCGTGAGGGTCGGCCTGGTCCATGACCGCCGCCGGTGCATCAGGCCTCCAGCATATAGCCGACGCCGCGCACGGTGCGGATGCGCTGGGCGCCGATCTTGCGCCGCAGATTGGAAACGTGCACTTCGATGGCGCCGAAATCGAGCGGGTCGCCCAGCGGTTCCAGGCGCTGCGCCAGCGCGCCCTTGGGCACCACGGCGCCGGCTTCGCGCGCCAGTTCCAGCACCAGCTGGAATTCGCGCGGCGACAGGTCGAGCACCACGCCGTCGAGCTGCACCAGGTGGGCGCGCGGCTCGATCTGCAAGGCGCCGATGCGCCACACTTCGGTGGCCTGCTGCGCGTAGCGGCGCCGCACGGCGCGGATGCGCGACATCAGTTCGGCTGTGATGAAGGGTTTGACGATGAAGTCGTCGGCGCCGCCATCGAGGCCATTGACGCGGTCTTCCAGCCCGGCGCGCGCGGTCAGGATGATGATGGGCACCGTACAACCGGCATTGCGCCATTGCTTGAGCAGTTGCAGGCCGCCGCCATCGGGCAGGCTCAGATCGAGCAGCACGCAGTCGTAATCCTGCGCGTCGCAAACCGGCGGCGCGTCGTTGATGCGGCGCCGCCATTCGCTGCTGACGCCATCGGCCTTCAGCGCTTGCTGCAAGGCTTGGCCCAGATCGAGATCGTCTTCAATAATTAGGATATGCATGCGAAAAGTATAAAGCCCGAACCTTAAGCTTTGCCAAAGGTTGATGCTCTTAACTTGATAGCAACGCATATGCGCTGGCCAGGAGCCTGGCTTTAACTTAGGTGTTGCAGGCGGACTTCGACGGCCGGCAGGTCTGCCAGGAACCACACCGAGGAACCACGGTTCGATTCACGGATAAAGTCGCGCAGCGCCTCGCTGGCATCCAGTTCGGCGCTCAGATCGTCCACTATGGCGAGCTTTAGTCCGTGCGTGATCAGTTTCTGAATTGCTTCGCCGGCGAAGCGGGTACGCAGCACGAAGAAATCAGGCGAAAGGCGTGCTTTATCCAGCACCAGCCAGCACACCTTATGTCCGAAGGCGTGGCCCATAAGGTCGTTCAAATCGCCTGGGCGGCTGATGACGGGGCCACCGGCCGTACAGTGAAGCACGTTTTGTCCGTGCAGCTGGAGGATGTTGTCGGCGGGAGCCGTCATGCCAATAATATAGACCAGTTAGAGATACGCTGCTTTCTCGTGGACGTGAGTGTGGTTGTATGCCGACCGTGCCGTCTTCAGCGCCACGCTGGTGCATGGCACGCGGCGCCAGGTGCTGTTCTCTTCGCATTACTATGGCAAGCCGTTGCCGCCGATGATTTTCTCTTTTTATGATTTCTATCCGCTGCTGATGGACCGCACGGTGTGGGTCCACATCTCGGACGCCAGTTGGCCGGACGATACGCTGATCGAGCTGGAATACGTGGACGAGGCGCCGCTGGCCTCGGCCGCGCACTAGGACACCGCCATGCCCATGCGTTTTCACAGCGGCCTTGCCGCACTTTGTCTGCTGATGCTGAGCGCTTGCGCCAGTCCGGCGCACGTCCACGGGCGTGAGCGTGACCGAGGCGCAGGCCCGGCTCGTCGTCGGCCAGAGCAGCAAGAGCGAGGCGGCGGCGGCGCTGGGCCGGGCGGCCGTGACCAGCTTCCCCAGCGGCTATGAGGTCTGGGCGTACAACGACAAGCTGGAACTGCCCGCGCTGATCGGCTTTGTGCCGGTGCTCGGATCGGTGGCCAGCGCCGTCGAGATGACGGCGCAAAACCGGGAACTGGTCATCCTGTTCGACCCGGGCGGCACGGTGCGCAAATACCAGATGCGCGTCGACGGCTCGCGGCTGGAAAAACTGGTCGGACCATAAGGCGGCAAAGCGGCGCGCCACGGTGCGCCTCCGGCGTTGGCAGGCGATCTGCAAGTCGCCGCGCAAATCCGCTATAATGAGAATAATTCTCATTTGCAAGCGACTGCCGCCACGCCGCACCATGTCCTCATCCCACCCGCTTCACAGCCTGTACACCGACCATGGCGCATGGCTGCGCAACTGGTTGCGCGCGAAGCTGGGCAATGCCTGGGATGCGGCCGATCTGGCGCATGACACGTATGTGCGCATTCTGCAGGCCGGCACCCGCCCCGCTGCCGAAGATTCGCGGCGCTATCTGGTGCAGGTGGCGAATGGCTTGATGATCGACCTGTTTCGCCGCCGCCGCATCGAGACGGCTTATCTGGAGGCGCTGAGCCTTTTGCCGGAGGCCCAGGTGCCGTCCGAGGAGAGCCGGGCGCTGGCGGTCGAGGCGCTGCTTGAGCTGGACCGGCTGCTGCACAAGCTGCCGGCCAAGGCGCGCCACGCTTTCCTGCTGTGCAAGCTGGATGGATTGAGCTACCGCGACATCGCGGCGCAGCTGGGCGTGTCCGTTTCGTCTGTCGAAAAATACATCGCGGCGGCCTTGCAGGCTTGCTGCCTGGCGCTGTACCAGCCATGAGCAAGATACTGTCTGCGGCGCCCGATCCGCTTCTGGTGCAATGCGCCGCGCAATGGATGGCGCGCCTGTGGTCGGACAATGCCAGCGATGCCGAGCGCGCCGCCTGCGCCGCCTGGCGCGCGCAAAAGCCCGAGCACGAAGCGGCCTGGCAATGCCTGCAAGCGGTCAATGAACGCTTTGACGCCATGCCGGGGCCGGCCGCCCATGCGGCCCTGAAAAGCGTGTCGGCCCCATCGCCTGCGCGCCGCAAGGCCTTGCAGTTGCTGGGTCTCGGCATCGCCGTTGGCGGCGCCTACCGCCTGGCCGGCGAGAGCGAAATATGGGCGCAGGTCGGCGCCGACCATGCCAGCGCCGTCGGCGAAATACGCCGCCTGCCCCTGCCCGATGGCAGCACCGTGGTGCTGAATACCGGCAGCGCGGTCGATGTGGCGTTCAGCGCCGCGCAACGCCGCATCGTGCTGAAAGCCGGCGAAATTCTGGTGGCGACGGCAAAGGATGCGGCGGTGCCGCACCGGCCCTTCCTGGTACAGAGCCGGCATGGCACGGTACGGGCATTGGGCACGGAATTCGTGGTGCGCCAGCATAGGGACGGGGCGAGCGTGTCGGTGCAGCATGGCGCGGTCGAAATCCGCGCCGGGCAGGGCGGCCTGCTGCGGTTGGAGGCGGACCAGCAGGCCAGCTTTAGCGCCGAGCGCATCGGCGCGCCGCTGCCGGCGGCCGAACACGCCGCCGCCTGGTCGCGCGGGGTGCTGGTGGCGGAGCAGATGCGCCTGCAGGACCTGCTGCAGGAGCTGGGACGCTACCGGCGCGGCCTGCTGCGCTGCGATCCCGCCGTGGCGGAACTGCGCGCCAGCGGCGTCTTCCCCTTGCGCGATACTGACCGCGCGCTGCGCAATCTGGCGCTCGGCTTGCCGCTGGAAATCCGCTATCTCTCGCCTTACTGGGTCACGGTACTGCCGCGCCTCCGCGCCGGACAAAAATAATTCGCAAAGGATTGAGGGTTTTGCTTTCTCGTTCGGAAAGCAAGGCATAGACACCATATCCTCAAACGAAAGGGCATCATGCGGCAACGCTTCCACCGTTCACCATCGACTCCATCTTCCCTCGCCGCAGCGCTGCTGTGCTGCGCCGTGCCGGCCGGTCTGCTGCTGGCCGCCGCGCCGGCAGCCCAGGCGCAGCAGAGCAGCGCCGCGGCGCCAACGCGCCAGGCCTACCGCCTGGCCGCCGGCTCGCTGGACCAGACCCTGAACCGCTTCGCGGCGGCGGCGGGCATTGAGTGGACCGCGAATTCGGCCCTCACCGCCGGCAAGACCAGTCCGGGCCTGAATGGCAGCTACACCGTGGCAGAAGGCCTGGCCGAGCTGTTGAAAGGCCAGGGGCTGGATGCGGTGCGCAATCCGAATGGCTCGTATGCCTTGCAGCTCGCCTCCGGCAGCGGCGCGGCGACGGCCCAGACCCTGCCCAGCGTCACCGTCACCGCGCAGCTGGAAAAGAGCGCCACCACCGAAGGCAGCACCTCGTACACCAGCAGCGTGGTGACCATGGGCCGTGGCGAGCAGGCGATGAAGGAAATCCCGCAGTCGGTCAGCGTGCTGACGCGCCAGCGCATGGACGACCAGGGCATCACCGATCTGCGCCAGGCCACCAATAGCGTGACCGGCGTGGTGGGCGCGCAAGGCGTCGGCCCCGGCCTGGTCATCTTCTCGCGCGGCTTCCAGATCGACCAATGGCAGTATGATGGCGTGCCGATGCCGCGCAATACCTATGCGCTTGGCAACTGGGCATCGGAAGGCATGGCTTTCTATGACCGCATGGAAGTGCTGCGCGGCGCATCCGGGCTGCTGCAGGGCACCGGCAGTCCCGGTGGCGCCGTCAATCTGGTGCGCAAGCGCGGCCAGGCCGAGCGCGCGATCACCCTGACCGCCAAGGCCGGTTCCTGGGATGGCTTCGGCGCCCAGGTCGATGCCGGTGGCGCGCTGAACGCCGAAGGCACGCTGCGCGGCCGTGTGCTGCTGGACGAAGACCGCTCGCATTCCTATATCGACTCCGTCTGGAACCGCGCGCACACCCAGTATGCGGCGCTGGATTACGACCTTAGCTCCGCCACCACGATCGGCCTTGGCGTCAGCCATGCAAGCAACCGCTCGCGTCCCATGCTGATTGGATTGCCGCGCTCCGTTGGCGGCGCCGACATCGGCCTGCCGCGCTCCACGTACACGGGTGCGTGGTGGAACCGCTCGCAGAACGAGCAAAGCAATCTGTTCTTCGATCTGGAGCACCGCTTCAACGACCGCTGGACCTATAAATTCGCCGGCATCGCCATGCGCGAGCGGAACTCCTCGGTGCATCAACGCATTGCCGGCGAGGCGGACGCCGCCGGCAAGGGCGTTGACTACGCCAATTTCGCCGTCGATTTCAGCAGCCGGAAACGTGGTTTCGACACCTACCTGCGCGGCCAGATCGACGCGCTCTCGCTTCAGCACGAACTCATCCTCGGCGCCAACTACTCGCAGTTCAACTCGGACGACGCCTACACGCGCACCTGGGAAAAGGGCGTCGACCTCTGGAATATCCGGCATGACCGTCCATGGCAGGACTTCAACAGCATCGCCGCCAAGGACCGCGCGCGGACCAGCACTTACGATACTGAACAGAAGGGCGTATACAGCACCTGGCGCACGAAATTTTCGCCCGCGCTGACTGCGGTTGTCGGCGGCCGTCTCAGCTGGTTCCGCGAGATTTATGCCGCGCCCGGCACCAGCGAAACCAAGGCGGAATCCGGCAAGTTCACCGGCTACGCTGGCCTGGTGCATGCGCTGAACAAGGACTGGTCGGCCTACGTCAGCTATGCCGATATCTTCGAGCCGCAAGCCGAGCGCGATGCCGGCGGCCATGCGCTCGATCCGGTCACGGGACGCAATTATGAGCTGGGCCTGAAGGGCGAGCTGCTGCAAGGCCGCCTGAATACTTCCTTCGCCATGTTCCGCTACGATCACTCGGGACGCGCCGTGCGCGATCTGGCCGCCGGCTTTGCCTGCGACGGCTGGTACTGCTCGCGCGCTTCGGGCAAGGTGCGCAGCCAGGGCGGCGAGGCGGAAGTCAGCGGCGAGGTGGCGCGCGGCCTGCAGCTGTTCGCCGGCTATGCGTATACGACGACGAAGTATCTGTCGGACCCGGAGAACGAAGGCCAGATCTTCAGCACCTGGGCGCCGAAGCATATGCTGCGCGTGTGGGCCGACTATAAACTGACTGGCGCGCTGCGCAATGTCAGCGTGGGCGGCGGCGTCAACACCCAGAGCCATACCTTGGGCTATGGCCGCACGTTCAATGTGCCGGGTTTCAGCACCTGGAGCGCGCGCCTGGCTTATCAGGTGACGCCTGAGGTTTCGCTGGCGCTGAACGTCAACAATGTTTTCGACAAGCGCTATTACGTTCCCGCCTACAGCACCACGGCATCGAACAACCACTATGGCGATCCGCGCAGCGCCATGCTGACCTTGAAGTATACGCCATTGCGTTGATGGCGGAGGCGCCTGGACGTCGCGGCATGCGCCGAGACGTTCAGGCGCGGCCAGTCCCGCATGGCGGCAAAGCTTGTATCATCTACGCTTCATCGTCGGAGCGCATATGAATACCCAGCAAGCGAAAGACCTCTGCAACAGCTTTCCTGCCGCCGTGGAGGCCTTGCACGGCCCGCCTTCGAACATCCTGACCTACACCGTGGGCGGCAAGCATTTCGCCTGGTTCAAGACCAGCGAACCGGAACAATGGCGCTTCAGTTTCCGCGCCACGCCGGAACGCTTTCTGGAATTGACCGGCATGCCGGGCGTGAAGCCGGCGCGCTTCATGGCGCGCTATCACTGGGTCACGATCGTGAATGTGCGCGCCTTCCCCGAGGACTATCTGCGGGAGCTGGTGCAGTGGTCATATGAGCGCGCCCTGGCATCGCTCAGCAAGACCCGGCAACGGGCCTTGCTGGCGGCTACCGAGGCTTAGCGCGGCGGCTGGCCTTTGAAGGAGGGCATGCGCTCGGCGTTGGCCACGGCATAACCGAGGTTGAGCGTGAACTGCGCCTGCTGCACCATGCCCGACAGATCCCAGGCCGGATTGTATTCATCCGATACCTGGTGATAGTGCTGGGTGTAGTCGCGGATGCGTGCCAGTGAGCCGGTCGGGTCATTGACGAAGTCGAACAGGCCGTCGCCCGAGAACACCGAGGAGCCGACGCGGATGCCCGGCACGCCCGCCTTCACGAAGTTATAGTGGTCGCTGCGGAAGAAGCTGCCGGCCGGATCGGGGACTTCCGGCACCAGCTGCAGGCCCATTTTCGCCGCCACCTCGGCCGAGGTGGCGCGCAGGGTGCTGGCATCGCTGCCCGGCACGCCCATATCGCGCGTGATGCCGACAAAGTTCATGCTGTCCAGATTCAGGTTGGCGGCAGTCTGCGCCAGCGGCCAGGCCGGCTGGCGGATATAGGCTGCGCTGCCCAGCATGCCCTCTTCCTCGGCGCAGGGCCAGAAGAAGATCTGGGTGCGGCGCGCCGGCTTCTTCGCGGCTGCCTGGGCCATGGCCAGCAGGGCTGCCGAGCCGGAGGCATTGTCCACCGCGCCATTCCAGATATGGTCGGTCTTGCCGGTGCGGGCGTTCTTGTCGTCCTTGCTCAGATCCTTGCCCAGATGGTCCCAGTGCGCCGAATACACCACGGCCTGGTGTTTCAGCTGCGGGTCGCTGCCGGGAATGATGCCGATGATATTGGACTGTTCCAGCTGGCGCATGCTGCTGTGCATTTCGATGTGCGCGCTGGCCGTCAGTTCCACCGGACGGAAGCTGCGCGACTCGGCGCTGGCGCGCAATGCCGCGAGATCCAGGCCGCTGGCCGTGAACAGCGCCTTGCTGGCGTTTTCCTCCAGCCAGCCTTCGAAGCGGTTGCCGCCGCCGGCCAGGTGCACGCGTTCCAGCTTATAGGCGTTGGCCGGCACATAGAAGGGATAGGAGGCCGAAGCGTCCGTGTGCAGCACCAGCACGCCGAGCGCGCCTTGGCGGTATGCTTCCTCGAACTTGTAATCCCAGCGGCCGTAATAGGTCAGCGATTTGCCGCCGAAACGGTTCGGTTCATCGACCGTCGGCTGCGGATCGTTGAGCATCATCAGCAGCAGCTTGCCGCGCACGTCCACGCCTTTGTAATCGTCCCAATTCTCTTCCGGCGCGCGGATGCCGTAACCGACGAAGACCATCGGCACATCCACGCGCAGCTCGGATTCGCCGTTGCCCGAACCATAGATCACGTCGCGGCCGAATTCCAGCGCCTGGCTCTTGCCGTTGGCCGTGATGCGCATCTGGCTGGTGGACTGGATCTTCATGCCCAGCATCGGCACCACCTGGCGATAGCTGCCGTTGGGCAGAGGCTTGAGGCCAGCTTCGGCCGCCTGCTTTTCCAGGTAGCGCACGGTCAGGTCGGCGCCGGGCTGGCCGGTGCCGCGCCCTTCCAGCCGGTCGCTGGCGAGATAAGCCAGGTGGGCGCGCAGCGGCTTTTCAGCCACCACCGGTTCTTGCGCCTGGGCGGTAGCCCCGGCGCACAAACCGGCGCACAGAATCAGTAAAGATCGCATGGTTCCTCCAAAAAAATGAAGTCGGAGTGCCGTGGGCGGCACCTTCTGGGTGGGCTTGCATGCCCCATACGGCGGGCAGGAAGAAGGACGGATGTCATGGGCGCACCGGCTTCACGCTATAGCGGGTGACGGCGATGGTGCCGCACAGGATCAGGGCCACGGCGCCGCAGGCAAAGGCGGTCAGCTCGGCGCCGAAAACCAGGAAGGCGATGAACAATCCGATCAAGGGTTCCAGATACTGGCCGAAGATGGTGAGCGCCTCGGCCTTGCGCATCGAATACGAATAGCACCACAGCGAGAGCGGCATCAGCACGCCGCTGACGATGATGGCGCCCGCCACCGGCCAGCTGACCTGCTGCACGCTGTAGTCGCCGGCGGCGATAAACAGCACCAGGCTGAAGAGTGCGCCGATATAGCTGCAGATGGCGGTGATCTGGGTGTCGTTATAGACCGCGTGGAAGCGCGTGATGATCACGGTGTAGGCGACCCAGGCCAGCATGCCGGTCAGCACGCCGAGCAGGGCGCCCAGCTGGAACGGCGCGCCGGCGGCATGGCTGTCCTGCAGATACAGCGCCAGGCCGCCCACCGTGGCCAGCAGGCCGGCCACGGCGCGGGTGGTGAAGCGGTAGCGCAGCAGCAGCGCGATCAGCACCGGGCAGCTGGAGAAGACGACGATGTACCAGCTGGCCGTGACCTGCTGGATGGCCCAGGTCTGGACATAGATGATCATGCAGCTGCTGATCACCAGCACGGCCCAGCTGCGCCAGGACAGCCGGGACGCGCCCGCCATGGTCTGCTTCAGATAGGGCAGCATGAACAGGCCGGCCAGCGTGTAGCGCAGCATCAGGTAAGTGACCAGCGATACATGCGCCAGCGCCGCCTTGGCCACCGTGGGCACGGAGGCCCAGATGGTCAGCGTGACCAGCAGCGAAATCAGGGGCAGGGTGCGGGCCAGGCCGTTCATATGCGCGCCGGTCAGAACAGTTTATTGCGCAGGATGGTGTCGCACAGGCGCTGCACTTCCGACTCCGGCATCCCGGCGCGCAGCATCACGCGCAGGCCGGCCTTGTCGCGCGCCACGATGGGGAAGAACACCGGCGACACATAGAAGCCCTCGCGGTAGAGGTCGAGACCGACGTTGATGACGTTCTCGTGGCTGGCGCGCACCACGCGGATCGGGAAGCGCAAGCCGGTCTGCTCGGTGTCGATGCGGGCGTCGAACAGCTTGATATTGCGCTGCAGCTTCTCCTGGCGCTCCTTGAGTTCCGGGCTGTTGTGTATTTCGGCCGCGGCCAGGGCGCCGCCGATGGCCGCCGTGTTCATCGGCTGCGACCAGGCCAGCGGGCCGCCGAAGCGTTCCAGGGTCAGCGCCTGGTCCACGCGTTTCGGGCCGAACATGATGGCCGCGCCGGCTGCGCCGAAGGCCTTGTTCAGCGTCGCCACGATGATGGTGCGGTCGTTCACTTCCGAAATGCTGGAACGGATATAGCCTTCGCCTTTTTCGCCGACGATGGACAGCGAGTGCGAATCGTCGAAGTACAGGAAGAGGCCATATTTTTCTTGCAGCGCGAGCAGTTCCTCGGCCGGAGCGTGACCGCCCATGCTGTAGGTGCCATCGCAGATATAGGCGACGTTCTTATGCTTCTTGCAGACGTCCTCCAGGAAGTTCATATCGTTGTGCGGCGCGGTCAGCACTTCGGTTTCGTCGGCGCACACGGCCTTGTACAGGTTCATCGAGAAGTGCGCGTTCTTGTCGAACACCACCACCGGCTTTTCGCCGTTGACCAGGTGGCCGGAAGCGATCAGCGGCAGGATGCCGGCGCTGGCGGCGCTGGCCGAAATGGCGGTAACGACCTTGGCGCGGAACAGGGAGGACAGGCTGTCTTCCAGTTCCAGCAGGGCCGGCATCTGCACCCGGACGCGCGAGATGCAATGATCCAGCACGCCGTATTTTTCCAGCGCGCGGATGGCGCCCTGGATGATGTGCGGATGCGAATCCAGGTCCAGGTAGGAGCAGCAGCTCAGGTTGACGAAACGGTGGCCGTTATCGGTGGTGAAGTAGCCGTCCTTGCCGAGCGAGGCGACGATGCCGGCCAGGCCGTGGGCCGCCGTCTCTTCCCAGAAGCGCGAGCCGATGGCGACCGCCTTCTCGTGGTTCATGAACTGGTTTCTGCGTGGGGCAATCAGATCGTCTGGCATGTTCTTTCCTTTGAATATGGGGTGCTTCAAGCAAATTCGATAAATTGTCCGGCCTGCGCCTGGTCGGCGCGCTGCTGGATCAAGGTGGCGAGGCACAAGTCCTGGAAGGCGGTGCCGACCGAGACGAAGACGCTGTGGCCGGACGGCGCCGGCGGCGTGGCCTGGTTCAGCAGCTCGCCGATCTCCGCTGCGCGGCGATTGAATTCGCCCGCTTCGCGGATGGCGGCGGCGCGTTCCTCGACGGCCAGGAAGGCCTGGTCCAGCACCGAGCGCCCGACTTCGATGCTGTCGTCGGTATGGTTGCCGACCGCGTTGATATGGCAGCGCGCAAGCAGGGCGTCGGCTTCGATCAGCGGCGTTTCCGAGGTGGTGGCGGTGCAGACGATGGCCGCGCCTTCCAGTGCGTGGCGCAGACTGGGCGCCGCCAGCAGTTCGCACTCGATGCCTTTGATGGCGGCGCAGCGCTGGATGAAGGCCTGCACATTGGCGCCGTGGCGCGAATAGATCTGGGCACGCCGGATCGGCCGCACCGCGCACATGGCTTCGAGCTGGGTCAGAGCCTGCGCGCCGCTGCCGATGATGGCCACGGTGCCGGCATCGGCCGGGGCCAGCAGGTCCGTCACCAGGGCGGCGGTGGCGCCGGTGCGCAGGGCGGTCAGGCTATTGCCCTCGATCAGGGCCTGGAATTGGCCCGTGGCGCCGTCCTGCACCGTTACCAGCGAATGCATGCTGGCCGCCTCCTGCTCGTGCAGGTGCAGGGCCGCCACCTTGACGATGAATTTGCGCGCCGTGCCGCCGAAAGCCGGCATGGCGCCCAGATAGGCGTGGCTGCCCGGCGGCGAAATGATGGTGCGCGCCGGCACCAGGGCCGGCTCGGCCACGCTGGCGCGATAGCCCTCGCGCAGCGCGGCCACAGCATCGGCCATCGTCACCAGGGCGCGCACATCCTTGCTGTTGAGGATACGCATGGAGCGGCCTTATTGCTGGGCGTTGCGCAGCGGGACCAGGAAGCTGCGCTCGCAGACCATGAATTGCCGGTCCGGATGCACGAAGCCCTTGGTTTCCACCGTCACGATGCCGTCGCCGGGACGGGAGTCCGACTGGCGCTTGGCCACCACCCGCGTTTCGGCATAGATGGTGTCGCCGGCGAACACCGGCGAGAGGAAGCGCACATTGCTCCAGCCCAGGTTCGCCACACCGCGCGCGCTGGTGCTGGCCAGGCTCAGGCCACCGATGATGGCGAAGGTGATCAGGCTCGATACCAGGGGCTTCTTGAACTCCGTCTGCTCGCCATAAGCCGCGTCGATATGCAGCGGATGGGTGTTCATGCACAGCAGCGACATCCAGGTATTGTCCGCCTCCGAGATGGTGCGGCCGGGACGGTGCTCATAAATATCGCCGACATCGAAATCTTCGTAGTACATGCCATGCGATTCGCGGTAACGCTGTCCATCGATATGTTCCAGGACACTGATGCTCTTTTTCATTGACGTGCGTGCTCCGTGGTTAGACCTGCTTTTTGAATGACTTTTTGCGCGTACTTGGCGAACGGCGGGCCGATCATCTGGCCCTGCACCGCGGCGATGCCGTGGGTGGAATCGTCGACCGAGCGCACGACGGCGATGGCTTCGCGCAGCTCGGCCTCGGAAGGCGAGAAGGCGTGGTTGATGGAAGCAACCTGGGAGGGGTGGATGGCGATCTTGCCGGTAAAGCCCAGATCCAGCGCGATTTCCAGTTCCTCATGCAGGGATGCCGCATCGTCAATGGAGAAGCAGGGCGAGTCGATTGCATGTAACCCATTCCGCAGCGCGGCCACCGCGATCTGATATTTGATCTGGCCCAGCATGCGGCCCTTATTATTGACCTGGATGCCGATTTCCGAAGAAATGTCGGCGGAACCCAGAATCAAACCGCGCAATTGTCCGCCAACGGCGCAAATTTCATCAATTGCTTTCAATCCTGCCAGCGTTTCGATAATGGCGAATATCTCCGCTTTACGGCCCATTTCATTTAGCAAATGGCAGGCCATACGGATTTCCCCGGCCGATTCGACCTTGGGCAATTGAATAATATCCACATCGAAATCGTTATCGGCCAGCAACATCATGTCATGCAGGCCATTTCTTGTAGATAAAGCATTGATACGTAAAGCATATTTTTTTTCATGGGGCAGACCCATTTGCTTTACCAACTCCTCGCGCGCCGTCGATTTCAAGTGTTGTGGAACGGAATCTTCCAAATCAAAGAGACAGATATCGGCGTCGCACTGAATAGTGCGCTGAAGTAAATTCCCCCGGAAAGGAGAGGAGCACAGCCAGCTTCTGTAGACAGTATTCATACAAAACTCCTGACGTTAATCCTACGTTGAAATTCAACGGTGACGGAAAGATAGCTGTCTAGATAAGTTGTGTCAACGAAGTTTTATATCAATTTGTCTATATTTTGTAATATTCAATTATAAATAGTCACACATAATCACGAAAATGTCAGAGAAAAGACTTTTTAAATAAAAGTGTTATAGCTGGGACGGTATTGTTAATAATAAATTATCACTGTGAAATGGAAATGTTTTAGGGGTGTATCACGCGCTCCCAGGCCGGTTGCTGCCAGCAGCCGGACAGGTATTCGACGATGGCGCGCACCTTTTCGGAACGGTGGCGGTCTTGCGGGTAGAGTGCATAGATGTAGTCGTCCGCCAGTTTGAAGTTCGGCAGGATCTGCAGCCGGCCGTCGCGGATCGCTTCCCAGGCCAGGAATAGCGGCTGCACCGAAATACCCAGGCCGGCGCAGGCGGCGTCGCGCGTCGCCTCGCCGTTGTTGACGATGAAGCGGGCGTTGATCGGGGCCGAGCGGATCTCGCCGTTCGGCCGCTCGAACTGCCAGAGCTGGTTGGGATTGACGGTCAGGTAGTGGATGCAATCGTGGTCGCGCAATTCCTCCGGCGTGGCCGGAATGCCTTTGCGCCGCGCGTATTCCGGACTGCAGACCAGGACGCGGCGGCTGATGCCGAGCTTGCGGCCGATCAGCGAGGAGTCGCCGGGCCGTCCGATGCGTATGCCCAGGTCGAAGCCTTCGGTCTGCAGGTCGGTGCGCTGGTCGTTAAGCGAGAGCGCCACCTGCAATTGCGCGTGCCGCCGCAGGAAGGGATACAGCGCCGGTCCCAGATGCATGGTGCCGAAACTCATGGGCGCGGAAATGCGGATGGCGCCCGTCAGCCGGCCGCCGCTTTTCGTCACGTCTTCCACCGCGCCATCCAGGTCGATCAGGATGCTGCGCGTTTTTTCGTAAAAGCCCTGGCCCACATCGGTGGGCGTCAGGCGGCGCGTGGAGCGGTGCAGCAGCTTGGCGCCAAGCGCCTGTTCCAGATCCTGCACGCGCTTGCTGACCACCGACTTGGTCACGCCCAGCACCCGCGCCGCCTCGGTAAAACTGCCCGTCTCCAGCACTTTGACGAAGGCTTCGATCCACGGGAATTGGTAATTCATTGTTCGCTCCAGGCTGACATAGGGTTTCAGAAATCGAGGATTGTTTGCTCAAATGCCCGATTCTACAATCCGCTGCGCCGACTCATGCAATGAAAGGGAGACAAATGAAAATACGAGCCGCCTTGGCGGGCCGCGCCGCGGAGCCGTTCCGCCTGGCCGACCTGACGCTGGACGACCCACGCGACGACGAAGTGCTGGTGCGCGTGGTTGCCACCGGCATCTGCCACACCGACCTCGCCGTGCGCGACCAGCACATCGCCACACCGCTGCCCATCGTGCTCGGTCACGAGGGCGCGGGCATCGTCGAGCGCGTCGGCGCCCGCGTGGGCAAGGTGGCGGTGGGCGACCATGTGGTGCTGAGCCTGGGCGCCTGCGGCGTTTGCGAGAAATGCCGCAGCGGCCTGCCCACTTACTGCGTGCACCATGTGGCGCTGAATTTCGGCGGCGCGCGCCTGGATGGCTCGACCTGCCTGCACCATGGCATGTATGAGGTGCATAGCCATTTCTTCTGCCAGTCCTCCTTTGCCACGCGCGCCATCGCGCCGGCCAGTTCGGTGGTGAAGGTGCCGAAGGGTGTGCCGCTTGAGTTTCTCGGTCCCTTCGCCTGCGGCATCATGACCGGCGCCGGGGCGGTAATGAACACCCTGCGGCCCGTGCCGGGCAGCACGCTGGCCGTTTTCGGCACCGGCGCCGTGGGCCTGGCCGCCATCATGGCCGCCCGCGTGGCCGGCTGCGCCGCCATCGTCGCGGTGGACATCAAGGACAGCCGCCTCGATCTGGCGCGCGAACTGGGCGCCACCCATACCGTCAACGGCAGCAAGGAGGACGCGGTGGCGCGCATCCGCGCCATCACCGAAGGCGGCGTGCACGGCGCGGTCGAATCGACCGGCGTGACGCGCGTGATGACGCAGGCCGTCGACGCGCTGGCGGAAAACGGCGTGTGCGTGATCACCGGCGCGCCGCCGGCCGGTTCGCGCTTCGACATCGACCTCTGGCATTTGCTGCGCGGCCGCGTGGTGCGCGGCAGCGTGATGGGCGACGCCGTGCCCGACGTCTTCATTCCGCGCCTGGTGGAGCTGTTCCGCCAGGGCCGCTTTCCGGCCGACCGCATGATGAAGGTGTATGAGCTGGAGCAGATCAACCAGGCCGCCGAAGACGCCTTGTCCGGCGCCACCGTCAAAGCCCTGCTGCGCATGCCGCACTGATTTTTCCGACCACCCTGAGAGAGAACCATGAGCGATACTGCATTCGACTACATCATCGTTGGCGGCGGCTCGGCCGGCGCCGTGCTGGCTGCGCGCCTGAGCGAAAAGGCCGGGCGGCGCGTGCTGCTGCTGGAAGCGGGCCAGAGTTTCGACCCGCATGAATACCCGGAGCTGATCTACAACAGCAATATCGTGGCGGCCAACGGCGATGCGCGCTACGACTGGGGCTACCACGCCATTCCCGGCCCGCACGACAATCCGGTGTATACGCCGCGCGGCAAGGTGGTGGGCGGCAGCTCCGCCATCAACGCCGCCGTGGCCTGCCGCGCCACGCCTTACTGCTTCGATTTATGGGAGAAGGCCGGGGTAAAAGGCTGGTCCTTCGAGGAAGTGCTGCCCTACTATAAAAAAATGGAGAGCAGCCAGCATGGCGAGGAGCGCTGGCATGGCCGCAGCGGACCTTTCCCCATCCACCAGATGTCGCGCGCGGCCATCTCGCCGGTGCAGCGCGCCATGGTCGATGCGGCGCTGGAACTGGGCTACGCGGCGGTGGACGATTTCAACTCGGACCGGAATAATGGCGCGGGGCCGAACCCCATGAACATCGTCAACGGCGTGCGCGTGAACACCGGCATGGCCTATCTGACGCATGCGGTGCGCTCGCGGCCCAACCTGAAGATACAGCCGCTCTGCCTGGTGGACCGGGTGCGCTTCGACGGCCGCAAGGCGGTGGCCGTGGTGCTGACGGACGGGCATGAAATCGCCGCGCGCGACATCATCCTGAGCGCCGGCGCCTACGGCAGCACGGCCATCCTGCTGCGTTCGGGTATCGGTCCCAAAGCGCATCTGGAAGAGCTGGGCATTCCGCTGCTGCGCGAAGCAGCGGTCGGCACGCATCTGCGCGACCATCCCTTCTACTGGATGAATTTCGCCGGCGTGCCGGCATTGAAGGGACAGGAAAAGCCGGTGGTCGGCGCCCAGCTGTGGACCAATTCCAGCCATGCCTCGTCGGCGAAGGAACTGGATATCGCCATCTCGCCTTCGCACCTGCTGGATGGCGCCGTCAGCCCGACCGGCGTCGCCTTTACCCTGGGGCTGGAACTGATGAACGCCAAGTCCGTGGGCTGGGTCAAGCTGGCCAGCCGCGACCCGGCGCAGGCGCCTATCATCAACTTCAACCACCTTGACGATCCGGACGATATGCGGCGCATGGTGGAATGCTTCCGCCTGGCGCGCAAGCTGGCGGCCACGGGGCCGCTGGCCGAACTGACCGTGGCGGAGATCTTCCCCGGTCCCGAAGTGGAAAGCGATGCCGAGATCGAGCAAGCCTTGCTGAAGGCCGTCTCCACCATCCAGCATCCCTGCGCCACGGCGCGCATGGGGCGGCCGGACGATCCGCTTGCGGTGGTCGATGCGGCGGCGCGCGTCTACGGCGTGGAAGGCTTGCGCGTGATCGATGCTTCGATCTTCCCGGACATCCCGCTGATCAATCTGAATCCCACCGTGATCATGATGGCCGAAAAGCTGTATGCCGAGCACCTGGCCTGATCAAGCCTCTTCGGCCGGACCGGCGCAGCCCTGCGCCTGGTCCGGTCTCGCTCCCGCCAGGATGGGCCAGAAGTAGCGCAGGTAGAGCGCGAAGGCGGCGAACCACAGCAGGCCGGATAAGGCCAGCAGGCTGGCTGCCAGCGTCCCCGCCTGCGGCAGGCCCGCCGCATAGCGCAGCAGCGCGGCCAGGACGATGGCGGCGGCCGCCAGCGGCACCCAGGCGCGCCGTTCCGGCCAGTGGCCGGCATGGCTGCGGCCTGCGATGCACATCACGCTCAGGATGGCGAGACTGATGGCGCCCGCCATCAGCAGGTGGCGTCCGGCCGATACCGGCCAGGGCGCGCCCAGCAGGCTGGCGCCCATGGCGCCGTAGCCGAGCGCCATCAGCCAGTACACGGCATACAGCAGCAGCGGCCAGCGGCGGAACAGGGGCAGGCCCACATGCCAGTCGTTGAGCAGATTGAGCATGGCAGCGCTGGCGGCCAAGGCCAGCCAGCCGGCGACGGCGTTCCCCGGCAGGACGAATTCCGCCGCCGTGCACAGGGCAATGGCGAAGGTGGCGAGATTGCGCCGCGGCGGCCGCGCCAGATAGGCCGCGCCGCTTTCATCGTCGCCGTCCACGCCGCTGTTCACGATGCGCATGGAGACGCGGCTGACCGTGACCACGATCAATACCATCAGCACGCCATTGGCCGCATACAGCCAGGGCAGCGCCGCCGCGCCGCGCGCCAGGGCGATAAAGAAGCCGGCATTGGCGGCGGCCAGCGCCGCCAATGCGTAGAGGAAGCTTAGGTGGCGGCGGCCGGGATCGCGCCATATCGGCGGCGCCAGCAGCCACAGTAACCAGAGCGGCAGGGCGGCATTCAGCACGGCCGCCGGCCAGACGCCCAGCCACGGCGAAAGCAGGAAGGCGAGGCGGGCGCCCAGCCAGAGCAGGCTCAGTTCGAGCAGCGTGCCACCGCCATAGCCCGGCGCACCGGTGAATTCCGGCACGGCCGTCAGCAGGAAGCCGGCCACGGAAGCCATGGCAAAACCGTACAGCATTTCGTGGGCGTGCCACTGCAGCGCGCCGCCCGCCACATCGGGCATGGGCAGCCAGCCGGCCAGCATCGCCAGCCAGGCGGCCATGGCCAGCGCGCCCCAGCCGGCCGTGAACAGGAAGAAGGGGCGGAAGCCGCACAGGAAAAGCGGGTGCGCTTGCAACGGGCGCGGGATGAAATCAGGCACAGCGCATCTCCCTGCGGCGTGCCGGCTTGTCCTCGCGCGCGCCGGCGAGGCCATCGCCGCTCTCGTCGTCCGACGAGTATATGGCGCGGCCAAGGCCGAAGCCGGCGCGCACTTCCGGTTCCTGCATCAATTTGGCCGTGGTGCGGTAGACCCAGCCATCGTCGCGCTCATGCTGCGGGCGGCTCAGGGTGAAGGTGCGCACGATGCGTCCCGGCGCTGCCGCCATCATGGCGATGCGGTCGGCCAGGCGCACCGCCTCCATCAGGTCGTGGGTGATCATCAGCACGGCGCTGTTGCGCTGCGCCTGCTGGTCGAGCAGCAGGGCATATAGCTCCATCTTCAAGCCCACATCCAGCGCCGAGAAGGGTTCGTCGAGCAGCAGCAGGTCGGGTTCCAGCGCCAGGGCACGCGCCAGCGCCACGCGGCTTTGCATGCCGCCGGATAGGGCGTGCGGGAACTTGTCCAGATCGGCCGACTCCAGTCCCAGCTTGCGGCCCAGATCGGCGGCGCGCGCTTCGCGTTCGCCGCGCGGCATGCCGCGTGCCTTCAGCCCCAGAGCGATATTGTCGCGCGCCGTTTTCCACGGCAGCAGGCGCGGTTGCTGGAACATATAGGCCATGCTGGTGAAACTGTTTTCGATGCGGCCCTCGCGTGGCTGCAGCAAGCCGGCGATCAGGTTCAGCAAGGTGGTCTTGCCGCACCCGGATGGACCGACCAGGGCCAGCGACTCGCCCGCCTCCAAGGTCAGGCCGATATCGGCCAGCACCTCGTCCAGCGCGAAGCTGTGGCTCAGTTCTTCGACGGCGAGCTTCATGATGTGGCCTCGCGCCAGCGTTCCACTTCGCGCTTGATGGGTTCCAGCAGCAGGTATTCCACCGCCAGCAGCAGGCCAAGCACGGCCACCACCCAGGCCAGCGACGCCGCCGTGTCCAGATGCGAACGCGTGACGGCCAGCGCCGCGCCGACGCCGTCGGCCGTGGCCAGCAGCTCGGCCATGACGGCGATCTTCCACGACATGCCGAGCGCCGTGATCCAGGAAGGGAAGAGGTAGGACAGCACATGCGGCAGATACACGTCGAACAAGGTCATGCCCAGCGGCAGGCGGTAGGCGCGCGCCACGTCCTTGAGCTGGCGGTCCAGGGTGCGCGTGCCTTGCAGCGCCCCGGCGAAGATCACCGGGAAGCAGGCCACGAAGACGGTGAACACCGGCGTGGCGTCGCCCGCGCCGAACCACAGCAGGGCCAGTACCAGCCAGGCGATCGGCGGCATGCCGACCAGCAGGGTGACGATGGGGCGCGAGACCATGGCCGTGGTCATGGACAGTCCCGCCACCAGGCCCAGCGTGCTGCCCGCCGCCACCGACAGCGCGAAGCCGGCCAGCGAACGGTGCGTGGTCGCCCACAGTTCCGGCCAGGCCGCGCCGGAGGCCAGCAGCTCGGCCAGCGTGGCAAAGGCTTGCTGCGGGCCGGGCAGGATCAGCGCGCCATACACCTGCGCGCCCCATTCCCACAGGGCGAGAAACAGGCACAGACTGGCGATGGCGCCCCAGCCGCTCCATAGGTAAGCGGGGATGCCATACAGCCAGTCGCGCAGGAGTCTCATCGCTTGTCCGCTGTCTTCTCGGCTGGCATGCTGCCGGCATAGAAGCCCGCGTCCGGCAGTTTTCCGCCGATGATGGCGGGCTGTTTGTTGAGCAGGACGCCGAAGAAGGCTTCCAGCTCGGGGCGCGCCTGCTGCGCCGGCACGAACTGGCTGCGGCCCAGGCGTATCGAATCGGCCACCGCCTCCGGCGTCAGCATGTCCACTTTTTTGGCGACCATGGCGCCGCAGGCGTCGGCGTGCTCGCCGCACCATTTGAGCGAGGCGGCGTAGGCGGACTGGAAGCGCTCCACCAGGGCGGCATCGCCCTTCGCCTTGCCCAGCACGGCGATGCCCGCTTGCGGCAGGCGCGCCTCGCGCTGGAAGACGCGGCCCCATTCCTTTTGCAGGTCCACGCTGCGGTGCAGCTCGGGCGCGATGGTACTGATGGGGAAGGAGCGGCTTTTGCGCAGTGCCATGGAGGCGGCTGGTTCGGCCAGCAGCACATGGTCGGCGCGGCGCGTCAGCAGCAGCTGCATGGCGTCCATCGGTGTGGCCACGTAGCGCAGGCGGAAATCCTTGCGCGGGTCCAGCCCCTGCTTCTCGGCCAGTGCGGCGAAAACGATGTCCGGCATATCGGCGCGGAAGGGCATGGCGATTTCCTTGCCCTTGAAATCGGCCAGTGTTTTCAGGTTCGCATCGCGCGACACCATCCACAGCATGCCCCAGGACGAGACGTTCAGCAAGGACAGCGGCGCGCCGCGGTTGTACAGATTGGTCGCCACATTGGTCGGCATGGCGAGGAAGTCGGCCTTGCCGTCCAGTGCCAGCACGCGCAGCTGGTCGGGATCGCGCCAGGCCACGAATTCCACCTTGTCGGCGAGGTCGGAGAGTGCGCCGCTTTCGGCCATATGGATCAGCGGATAGGATACGCTGGCATAGGGGCCGGCCAGTACCAGCTTGGGCAGCTTGGCTGCCTGGGCGAAAACGGAGACAGCGGCGAGGGCGGCTGCCAGTACGGTGCGGCGCAGGATAGTCATATCAGAAATTGCTTTGCCAGTTGAGTGCCAGGCTGCGGCCCGGCGCCTGGATTTCCTGGCCGGACAAGCCTTCCGCCAGGTGCTCGTGATAGGCCTTGTCGGCCAGGTTTTTCAGCGCGATGCGCAGGCTGTTCTTCGGCCAGCGGTAAGTCAGGCCGATATCGGCCGTGCCGAAGCCCGCCGTCGCATTCTCCGTGCCGCGCGCGAAGATGCGCGCCACGCGGTCCTGGCGCTTGACCATGCGCAGCGTGGCGTCGCCGCTCCAGCCGCCGCCGATGCGGCCCTGCCAGCCCAGCGAAGCTTCGTCGGCCGGCATCTGGAACAGCGGCTCGCGCAGGTCGTCGTTTTCGCCGCTGATGCGCGAGTAGGCCGCCGTCAGCCACTGCTGGTTGAGGACTTGCCAGCGGCCCTGGAATTCCAGGCCTTTGAGCGTGGCGCGGCCGATATTTTCGGTTTGCTTCACCGGCAGGCCGGCATTCACAGCGCCAGTGACGCGGCCCGTGATGTAGTCGCTGATGCGGCTGCGGTAGGCCGAGAGGCTGTAGCTGAAGCGGCTATCCTCGCCTTTCAGGCCCAGTTCGAACTGCGTCGCCTTCTCGGGGCGGATCTGCGGATTGCCCACATAGTAGTAGCCGTCGCCGCGCGGCGACGCTTCGAAGCGCTCGCGCATCTCGCCGGCGCGGAAGCCGCGCGACAGATTGGCGTAAGGCCGCAGCAGCGGCGACACTTCGTAGATCGCGCCCAGACTGCCGGAGGTGGCATGGTCGCTGCGCGCAAGGCCGTTGCGCACCGCGCCATTGCCCATCGACTCGGCCGAGCCTTTGATGCGGTCGTAGCGCAGGCCCGCCAGCACATTCAACCGGCCGAAGCGCGCGTCATCCTGCACGTAGAGACCGAGGGCGTCGATTTTGCCGTCGCGGAAAGGATCGTTGCGCACATGGTTGTTGAACAGCGGCGGGTTGTTGTTCAGATAGCGCTCCGGCGCGGCCTTCATCTTCCAGGCATTCACGCCGAGGGACAGCAGATGCTGGGGATGGGCCAGCCAGTTGGCGCTGGCATCCAGGCCATCGGTGGTGAAGGCGACGTCGGTCTCGCTCTGGTTGCGGCCCAGCGCGGCGGCATACGCCTGGATCTGGCGGCGCACTTCCTGGCGGTAGGCGCGCACATCGAAATTCAGGGTGCCGCTGTCCTTGCGGCTGTAGCCCACCTCGGCCAGCTTGCGTTCCTGCTTCGGCGCGCGCACTGTCACGGTGCCCAGCGCCGGCGGCGTGCCGGGTTTGGCCGAACCGGGATACCACACGTCGTCGTCGCGGTGCCTTTGCAGCGATACGCGCAGCTGCTGGCTGGCGTCGATGCGGAAGCGGTACTGGCCGATAAAGCTGTCCGAGTCGTAGCCGCTATGCGCCACCTCGCCCGCCGGGCTGCGGTAATCGCCGATGCGGGCGATGGCCGCACCCAGCATGAAGGCATGGTCGCCCTGCGACATATTGGCGATGGCTGCCGCGCGCAGCGCATCGCTGGCGCTGTCGCCGCCCACGTTGGTGCTGATCTGCGCGCCCGGAACGAATTTGGCCTGCGGCGTCAGAATATTGATGGCGCCGCCCATGGCGCCCGCGCCGTACAGCACGGAAGCCGGGCCTTTCACCACTTCCAGCCGATCCGTCAATCCCAGTGACAGCAGGGATGCGATGGCGCCCGCCGGCTGCGCCGAATTGACGCGCATGCCGTCGATCAGCAGGGCGATGCTCTCCTTCTTCAAGCCGCGGATCACCGGATTCTGTCCCTGCGGCCCATCGCTGGCAACAGAAAGTCCCGGCACGCCGCGCAGCGCATCGCCGGCGTTGGCCGCGCCGCGCGCCAGCAGCTCGTCGCGGCTCAGCGAAACGGCGGCCAGCGGCGTTTGCAGGTCTTCGCCTGCATAGCCTTTGGCGGTAACGGTGGTCAGGGGCAGGGTGCTTTCCTGCGCGGCTGCTTCGGCGGCCAGCAGGCTGCAACCGGCCAGCAGGCCGGCGGCGATGGGGGAGGGTAGACGGGACATTGGACGGCTTCTTTCTATTGACGCAGATGGAATCCTACTCGCGGCAGGGCAGATTTTTGAATGATGTGTATCAAGCTTCCGGCACGTAGACGATGGAACCGTCCTTCATGCGGTAGGCGGTTCCGGCCTTGGCACCTTCGCCCTGGCCGATATTGCCCGTGCTTTTATAGTGTTCGATCTTTTCGCCTTTTTTCACCACCACTTCCATGGTGGGCTTGCCGGCGTCGGTAATCACGGTGACGTCCTGGCGGCTGAAGGCGTTCAGCAGCGGGTTCTTGGCGACCACGATCAGCAGCGCGGCGATGATGACGAGGAAGACGTCGATCAGATTGACCACGGAGAGGATAGGGTCTTCGGTGTCCGGTTCATGCAGCAGCTTCATTGCGCTTTCTCCTCGCGCAGGCTGTCGATTTCCAGGATTTCTTCGGCCAGCCAGCGGCGGCGCACATTCACCACCAGGAAGGTGGCGGAAGCGGCGATCAGCGCCAGGATCACGGCGGAGAAAGCCACCATCAGGTTTTGCGACACCGCGCCCAGATTGCCGTCCGAAAGCGATTTCATGGCCGGACCCATGGGAATCATGGTGGCCACCAGTCCCAGCATCGGCGCGATGCGCGTGGCGATGCGCGCCGCTTCCAGCTGCTTGTGGGCGCGCACATCGAGTTCGTCGGCGTTGGCGTGGCGGTTGCTGCGCCACCATTCCAGCAGCGGGCGGCCCTGGCCGCGGCGACGCTGCAGGGCCTGCACGGCAAAGCCGCCCAGGCTGTAGCAGCTGTAGAGGAAGAGCAGGGCGATCAGGGCCAGCGTGGGCAGCAGGAAAATCTGGCCCAACTGGTACATCAGGGTTTCAATCAGGATTTGCATGGTTGGTCTTTCAGCGATGTTGTTGGATAGCGGATGGAGAACGTGCCTGGTGCAGCGCGCCGGCCAGCAGGGCGCCCAGCATCACGGCCAGCGCCACGGGCAAGGGTTGCGGCTTGGGCGGCTGCGGCGTTTCGACTTTTTCCAGCTGCATGCCGCGGATCGGCGGCGGTGCGGGTGGCGCCGGCGGCGTGGGTTCGGCAGGTTTGGCCTGGGCGGGTTTCTGCGCGGGCGCTGGCGGTGCGGCGCGCGCCACGGCTTGCGCCGGTACGCTGCCCTGCAAGCCAAAGCCCGGTGCGACGAAGGCCTGGAACTGCGCGTTATCCGTTTTCACGTCGTGGCGCGCAGCCAGCTCGCGCCAGCGTTCCTTCAATTCCTGCACGGTGGCGGCATCGGCCTGCCAGTAGCCCTTGCGCGCCGCCTCCAGCATGCGCTCGATGGTCTGCGCCATCGCATGCGGGTTGTCGCGCTCGAACCAGTCGCGGATGCCGAGTTTATGCTTGTCGCGCACATACACATCGACAAACTCTTGCCACTGGTCGTCGCGCACCGTCTCGCGCGCCACGGCCTGCCAGCCCCAGAAATTGTTGACCGAGTCCAGCACTTGCAGCGTGCCGGAATAGCCTTCCGCCATGAGGCCCTTGATATAGCCGGGATGGAAGTTGCGTGCCGCCAGCTCCTTGGCGAGGAAGCCGGCCGCGCTCTCCACGCGGCCGCCGCTTTGGCTGCTGTCGCGCAGGTTCGAGATATACAGTTCCGGCGCCTTGCCGTCCAGGTGGCGCACGGCCAGCGACAGGCCGCCCAGGTACTGGAAGGGATCGTCGGTGGTCAGCATGCCGTACAGGTTCGAGGTGCGCGACAGCACCGCGCCCTCGGTGCCGCGCAGGGCCTCGGCATACAGGTTCAATTTGCCGCCGGCCTGGCCCCAGCGCGCCTCGTCCGGGCCGTAGGCGTACTGCATGCGCGACAGGTAAAGCTCGGCCAGTTTGCGGTCGCCTTCTTCCTTGCCCTTCCAGGTATCGCTGGCCAGGGTGGCGTCATCCAGGCCGCTGCCGTAGCGGCCCGATTCGGAAGAGAAGATGCGGGTCTGGGCCGCGTTCAGGCGTTCCGCTTCCGGCACGCCCGCCTTGGCCAGCGTGGCGGCGATGGCGCGCGTGTTGGCGAGGACGGGGTTGTCGTCCTCCTGCGCCTCGGCCGCCAGGCGCGCGGCTTTCGCCAACTGGCGCATGGCGTTCGGGAAGTGGTCGCGATACAGGCCGGTGGCCGACAGCACCACGTCCACGCGCGGCCGGCCCAACTGGCTGCGCGGAATCAGTTTGACGTCCACCACGCGGCCGCCCGCATCCCATACCGGTTCCACGCCCAGTGCCCACAGCGCCTGCGCTTCCAGGATGCCCTGATGGCGCATGGTTTCCACCGACCACAGGGAGAAGGCCAGCTTTTTCGGGAACTGGCCCTTGGCCTTGCGGTGCGCCGCCAGCAGCGCGTTCAGCGCATCCTTGCCCGCGCTCCAGGCTTGCTCGCTTGGCACGCGCGAAGGATCGAAGCCATACAGATTGCGCCCGGTCGGCAGCGCGTCCGGATTCTTGATCGGATCGCCGCCATAGGAAGTGGCGATATGGCGGCCATCCAGAGCCGCGAGCATGCCGGCCATTTCCTGGCCCGCGCCCAGCGCCGCGTAATAGGCCTGTCCGCGCTGCAGCAGGGCGGACAGGCGCTGGTCTTTGACTTCGCCCAGCGGCTGGCCTTCGACCACGTGGCGGCGCAGCAGGCGGTAGGGCGCGGATTCGGCCAGCTTGCGGTAGTCGTCGACGAAGACTTCGTCCGGCTCATCGCCGGGGGCGGCCGCCAGCTTCCAGTAATCCTTACCCAGCATTAGCATCACGGTGCCGAGGCGGTGCAGCTCCTGCGGCGCGGTGCCGAAACTGTGCAGGCCGAGCGGCTGGGCCGTTTGCGCGACCTCGTGCAACTGGCTGTGCAGGGCATCGACAAAACCGGTGAAATCGGCGGCGATGCGCTGCGCATCCCAGCCCATATCCTTGTCGATGCGTTCGGCGCGGGTGGCGCGCAGCAAGTCTTCGGCCAGCTTGTCCTTCACGGCGCCGGCATCCTGCGCGATCCAGGCATGCAGCAGGTCGTGCAGCTTCGATAGCGCATCGTGCAGGCCGGCCGGCGCGAAAGGCGGCGTCTGGTGCGTGATGATGACGGCGCGGCCGCGGCGCTTGGCTTGCACGGCTTCGCCGATATTGTCCACGATGTAGGGATAGACCACCGGCACGTCGCCGATGGCCAGCAGCGGGTAGTCATATACCGAGAGTCCGCGCTCCTTACCCGGCAGCCACTCCTGCGAACCGTGCGTGCCGTAGTGGATCAGCGCGTCGGCCTTCTGGCTTTGGCGCGCCCATAGATAGGTGGCCAGATAGAAGTGGGATGGATCGGCCTTGGTGCTGTGGTAGAGCGCCTTTTCCTTGCCTTCCCATTTCTCGCCGCGCGGCGGCTGCGGCAGGATCACGATATTGCCGAACTTCGCGCGCGGCACGACGAAGAAGGCTTCGCCGCCGCGCTTCACGACCATGGACGAACGTTCCGGCTCGCCCCAGCGCGTATTCAGGGTCTGCCTGACGGGTTCGGGCAGGGTGTTCAGCCAGGCGCGGTAAGCCGATACCGGCAGCAGCTCGGCCAGGCCATCGCGCAGCAAGCCTTCCAGCGTGTCGTCGCGGTAGAAGGGCGCGAGCAGGCGTTGCAGGGAAGCGGTCAGCACTTCCTCGTCCTGCGGCTGGGTGCTGTAGCCGGCGGCGTGCAGCGCGGCCAAGGTGCCGGAAAGACTGCGCGGCAGGTTCAGATAAGAGGCCGAAAGGTTTTTCTCGCCCGGTGGATAATTCCAGAAGAAGATGGCCAGATGCTTCTCGTTATTCGGCGTGCGCTGCAGGCGTACCAGTTTGAGCGCCTTCTCCACGATGGCTTGCGCCTGGGCCGGAATCGGCAGGATCTGGTCGTCGCTCTTGCGCGCCGCGCCCGTGACCATGGCATCCACAATGCCGGCATATTCGCCCTGGGCCAGATAGAAGGGCACGTCCATCAGCTGCACGCCCTGCTGGTCGGCGGCCCAGGCGGCGGCGTCGCCCTTGCGGTAAGGCGTGGCCTGGATCACGGGAATGCCGAGCGCCTCGAATTCCTGCTTGCGGCCTTCGGGATTGAGCATGATCTGGCTGTTGATGATGACGTCCGGCAGCGCCTTGCCGTTGATGCTCATGGCCGGTGCCATCGGCGTCATGGCCGGGCCGTAGAAGGGCAGGGCCACTGCGCCGCCGGCTTCGATGCGCGCAATCAGGTCGTCGATGAAGGCGGTCTGCTCGGCGGCGATATAGGACTGGTGCAGGGCGATGCCGACGATGGCCGGCTTGCGCTCCATCTGCACGCCTTTCCAGCGCAGGTAGTCGGCGGCGCTGGCGAAGATTTTGCCGGGCGCCTTGGGATGGTAGAGCGCGGCCTTGGGGAAGACGATGGGCGGCGTGATGCCGTCCAGGCTCTTGCCGCCCAGGTGCGCCGTCAGCGAACGCAGGAAACCGGTGTAGTTGGCGCTGCTGCCGTTCACGTAGTAGGCGAGCAGGCGGCGCGCCAGCGGCTCCGGCAAGCCTTGCCAGGACGGGCTTTGCTCATGCAGCCACAGGGACGGCGCTTTCAGGCCCGGCAGGGCGCGCGCAAGGCGCACCTTGCCGAATTCGCGCATATGGTCGCGCGGCAGGTCGAACAGCACCGCATCGTAGCCGGCGAACAGCGACGCATCCGGCTCCGATGGCAGTTGTTCGATGAAACGCACATCGACGCTGGCGCCGACCGGTTTGCCCAGCTGGGCGAGCAGCTGGAATTTGCCGGCGGGCGTGGGACTGGTGGTCAGGAACAGCAGCCTGGCGGCGTTGGCCGCGCTGCTGCCGCACAGCAGCAGCAAGCAGGCCAACAGGCAGCGGGGTAAGAGCTTGCGCATGGTCCGGCCTTAGAACTGGTAACTCAGGCTAGCCGACAGCTTGCGTCCCGGCTGGGTGTAGAAGTCCGCTCCGGTCAGGTCACGGCCCTCGCTCTGGCGGATATCGCTCCACAGCCAGTATTTTTTATCGGTCAGATTGTTCAGCGCCAGATTGATCTGCGTGCCCTTCATCGGACGCCACCACAGTGCCAGATCGCTGACGCCATAGCCGGCGGGACGGAACCAGGCGCCATCGCTGTCGTCGGTGCGCGTCACAGCCTTGGCGGCGCGCAGGCGCAGCTCAGCGCCCCAGGCGCCCGCATCGTGCAGCAGGCCGGCGCTCAGGCGCTGCGGCTCCACCGTATTCAGCGGCTGGCCATCGGAGCGGTTGTCGCCGCGCGCCACGGCCACCGAGCCATCGAGCTTCCAGCCCGGCGCGAAGTCCCATACGGCGCGCGCTTCGGCGCCGTGGATGCGCACCCGCGACAGATTCTGGTACATGCTGGTCATGCGGATCGGCGCGGCCACGCAGCGCGGATCGCTCGGGCAGTTCAGCTGCACGCTGGCGATGAAGTCGCGGTAGCGGTTGTCGTACAGGGCGATCTGGCCGCGCAGCTTGTCGGCGCTCAGTTTCAGGCCCACTTCCAGGCCGACGCTGGTTTCCGGCTTCAGGTCGGGGTTGGGCACGATGCTGTACATCTGGGAGTTGTTGCGGAAAGCGCCGTTGACCTCCTCATAGTTCGGGGCGCGGTAACCGCGCGCCAGCTGGCCGTAAGCCGACACGCCGGGCTTGAAGGTCCACATCGCCGCCAGCTTGGGCGAGAGCGAACCGTCGCTCTGGCGCGCCACCTTGCGCTTGATATTGTCCAGCACCGCCTGGGCCAGGGCGTCGACCTTGGGCGAGAGGCGGCGCCAGTCGTAGCGCAGGCTTGGCGTCAGACTGAGCGCACCGCCGGCCAGGCCGCTGATTTCATCCTGGGCGAAGAAGGCGATGGTGTCGGTATTGCCGATGGCGAAATCGCGCAGCGGGAAGATATCGCCGGCCAGGTTCTTGCCCACCGTGCCGGTGGTCTGGTTGCGCACCGTGGCGTCGCGCCGCTCTTCGGTTTTCACGCGCGAGGTATCCACGCCATAGGTCAGCAGATGGTCCCGGCCGGCCAGTTTCAGGCCGCTTTCAAATTGCAGGCTGGCGCCGGTGGCGATCTGCGAGAACAGGAATTCCTGGTCGATCAGGCAGTTGTTCACGCCCACGGGACCGGAGGCGGCGCAGGTGGCGCTGGTGCGTTCGCGCTTTTGGCGGTTGTAGTTCTTGGTGTCGGAGTCCTGATGGTAGAGGCGCGCGGTCAGGCGCTCATACCAGGCGCCTTGCGGCATATGCTGCCATTCCACGGTGCCGCGCAGGCGGCGGCCATGGTCGTCGCCCGACATGGCGCTGACCTTGGGCAGGGAGGCGGCCAGGCGCAGCACGTTGACGTCGCTATCGATCTTGCGCCCTTCCAGGGTGGCCGACAGCTTGTGGCCGGGAATGGGGCGGTAGGCGAACTTCACCAGCAGGCCCTGGTCGCGGATATCCTGCGGATTGGGCAGGCTGCGGTTGGCCGTGTGACTGTCGTTCGAACCCATATTCTCGAAGGCGTGCGCGGTGGCGCGCGAGTAGCCCACCAGCGCCTCGCCCGATTCGCCGCGCCAGGCGCCCAGCAGGGAATGGCGCAGCGCATCGTTGTCGCCATTGCGGCTGATGCGGTAGCGCGCCGTCGTGCGCTGCTCCGGCGCCAGCAGGTCGGCCGGGTCCAGGGTCAGGTAGCCGATCACGCCGCCGATGGCGTCCGAACCATACAGGCTCGATGCCGCGCCGCGCAGGATTTCGACGCGCTTGATGAAGTCGGGCACAGCGCCGCCCGGCGCATTCATGGTGAAGTTGGTGGGGCCGCCGCCGTTGTAGAAATCGGGCAGGCGCACGCCGTCGACCATCTGCGTCACGCGGTTGTCCTCGATGCCGCGGATATTCACGCGGGTGGCGCCGAAGCGGCGCAGGTCGCGCGCCAGCGACACATCGGCTTCGTTGCGCAGCAGGTCGGCGGCGTCGCCCGGCAGGCGGCGCTCGATCTCCGCGCGCTCCACTACGCTGACGGTGGCGGCCACGTTTTCGGCCGCCGTTTCGGTGCGCGTGGCCGTGACGGTGATGGTGGACAGGGTTTGATCGGCGTGCGCAAGCGGCGCGCTCAGGGCGAGCACGAGCGCCGCGGCCATGGGTTTTTGCTGAAACATCTAGCCTCCGGTGGTGGGGACGAGTCCGGGCTGGCTGGTTCGGGCAGGCCGAGTGGCTGACGGTATCGATAAGAAAGGAAACCGCGAGCTTAAATGTTAATGAGAACCATTCGCATTGATCTAGATCAAGAAAGCCGCTGTTGTAAGTTTTGCTGCTGAGACAATTGGTGAGTATCCGCCAGTTTTTGTTTCCTATACTCCAAAAAACCCCTGGGCATGGCAGGTAGCGCCGTGTGCCAGGCAAACAGCTGTTTGCCTGTGTTTGCGAACCCCAGCCCCCGGTTCGTGCATCGACTTCCTTGTTCTCTTATATATGTGAAGGAAAAGCGTCATGCGCGTGAATTCTCCGGTCACCAACAATGAATTTGTCCTGGACGATGGCAAGACCATCGTCTCCACCACGGACTTGAAGGGCAAGATCCAATACGCCAACCCCTACTTCATCGAAGTCAGCGGCTTTGCGGAAGGCGAACTGATTGGCGCGCCGCAGAATATCCTGCGTCACCCGGATATGCCGGCGGAAGCGTTTGCCGACCTGTGGCTCACCATCAAGGCGGGCATGCCCTGGACCGGCATGGTGAAAAACCGTTGCAAGAATGGCGATTTTTACTGGGTGCTGGCGAATGTGACGCCGGTGATCGAGGGGGGCCGTCCGGTCGGCTATATGTCGGTGCGCACCAAACCCAGCCGCGAACAGGTGCGCCAGGCCGACGAGCTTTACCGCGAACTGCGCAATGGCAATCCGCGCGGCCTGATGCTGCGCCACGGCCAGGTGTTGCGCGGTGGCCTCATTGGTAAGCTGACGCAGCTGAGCCAACTGTCGCTGGCGCGCCACATCGGTTTGGGCATGGGCGGGGTCAGCCTGATGCTGGCTTTGCTGGCCCTGGGCCTGTGGACGAGCGGTGACGGCAGCGCCTTGCATGGCTGGCTCAGTGGTCTGTCGGCGGTGGCCGTGGCCGGAGCGTTGTATGTGTGGTACAGCCTGCACCAGGCGATTGTGGCGCCGCTGCAGCAAGCCATCGGCTTCGCGCGCAAGATGGCGGGCGGCGACCTGACCGGGGCGTTGGATATTCCCCAGCACAACGATATGGGCCAGCTGCTCGCGGCGCTGCGCCAGACCAACATCAATCTCCACAGCATCATCGGTGATGTGCGTGCCAACTTCGACGAAATCAAGCTGGCTACCAGCGAGATCGCCAGCGGCAATATGGACTTGTCGGGCCGGACCGAATCGCAGGCTTCGAGCTTGCAGCAAACGGCGGCCAGCATGGAGCAACTCACGACCAATGTGCAGCAAAGCGCCGGCAACGTGGCCAGCGCCAACGAGCTGGCCGGACAGGCTTCGCGCATTGCCGCCCAAGGCGGCAACATCGTCTCGCAAGTGGTGCAGACCATGGGCGATATCAGCGCATCCTCGCGCAAGATCCTCGATATCATCGGCATGATCGACGGCATCGCCTTCCAGACCAATATCCTGGCGCTGAATGCGGCGGTGGAGGCGGCGCGCGCCGGCGAACATGGCAAGGGCTTCGCCGTGGTCGCCAGCGAGGTGCGCAGCCTGGCCCACCGCTCGGCCACGGCAGCCAAGGAGGTCAAACAGCTGATCGACCTGTCCATCTCCAAGGTCGACGCCGGCACCGCGCTGACCAGCAACGCCGGCAACACGATGAGCGAAGTTATCGAGTCGGTGGAGCGGGTTACCCATGTGATGGACGAGATTTCCTCGGCCACCCAGCAGCAAAGCCACGGCATCGTGCAGGTTAACCAGGCGGTCAACCAGATCGACGACATTACCCAGCAAAATGCCGCCCTGGTGGAGCAGGCGGCAGCGGCGGCGCGCAGCTTGGCGCAGCAGGCCGAATGGGTGGCCCAGGCCATGGCGGTATTCAAGCTCAAGGAAATTGCCGCGCGCCGCGGCCTGCCCCAAACGCATCCGCGCGCTACGCCCCGGCTGGAAAAAAACAAGTTCAAGCAATTGGCCTGACCCTCCCATCCCGCCTTCCGCCCAACTGTGGCTAGCTTGCAGCTAGCCACAGTTCTTCTGTGGATCAAGCTCAGCAAGCAGTGTAGAATCGTTATTCCATGTAAATAAAGCAATAATCTGGCTTGTTTGGAATCAATCTTTCATCCGCAAAACTATGGCAAAAAAGCCCATGGCGGCGGGGCTGGCGTCACGCTGCTGTCATGCACAAAAGGCAGACTAATTTGCGACAAATTGCACATTGAATAGTTTCAAGTAATGATATATAGTTAGCATAATTACAAAATGTAATTCTTTCATGGAATTCGTTATGGACAAGGCAAAGGTTGTCGCAGTTGTTGGGCTGGGCTACGTCGGCCTGCCGCTGGCAGTTGAATTCGGCAAAAAACGCAGCACCATCGGATTCGATCTGTCGGCCAGCAAGGTCGAGAATTACCGCCGCTTCATCGACCCAACCGGCGAAGTGTCGAGCGCGGATTTGCGCGCCGCCGAGCATCTGAGCGTCACCACCGACCCCGCCGCGCTGGCCGCCGCCGACTTCATCGTGGTCGCCGTGCCGACCCCGGTGGACATTGCCCATAACCCCGATTTCGGCCCGCTGGAAGGCGCCAGCAAGTCCGTCGGCCAGCATTTGAAGCGCGGCGCCATCGTGATCTACGAATCGACCGTCTATCCCGGCGCCACCGAAGAGATCTGCATCCCCATCCTGGAAAAGCAGTCCGGCCTGAAATGGAAGCAGGACTTCCACGTCGGCTTCTCGCCCGAACGCATCAACCCCGGCGACAAGCAGCACACCCTGACCAATATCCTGAAAGTGGTGTCGGGCGACGACGCGCCGACGCTGGACGCCATCGCCGGCCTGTACGAATCCATCATCACCGCCGGCGTCTACCGCGCCTCCAGCGTCAAGGTGGCGGAAGCGGCCAAGGTGATCGAGAACACCCAGCGCGACCTGAATATCGCGCTGATGAACGAGCTGGCCCTGATCTTCGACAAGATCGGCATCGATACGCTGGAAGTGCTGCAGGCGGCAGGCACCAAATGGAATTTCCTGCCCTTCCGTCCGGGCCTGGTGGGCGGCCACTGCATCGGCGTCGACCCGTACTACCTGACGCACAAGGCCGACATGATCGGCTACCACCCGCAGGTGATCCTGGCCGGCCGCCGCATCAACGATGGCATGGCCAAGTTCGTGGCCGAAAAAACCGTCAAGGAAATGATCGCCGCCGGCTTCTATGTGAAAGGCTCCAAGGTCAATGTGATCGGCCTGACTTTCAAGGAAAACTGCCCCGACCTGCGCAATTCCAAGGTGGCGGACGTGGTGGCCGAGCTGCTCTCGTACGGCGTGGACGTGCATGTGCACGATCCGGTGGCCGACGCGGACGAAGCGATGCACGAATACGGCATCAAGCTTGATAAATGGGAAGACCTGCCGGTGGCCGATGCCATCGTGGCGGCGGTGTCGCACAAGGAGCTGCTGGCGCGCCCGCTGACCGATTTGCAAGGAAAACTGAACAAGGGCGGCTGCTTCATCGACGTGAAATCGCAGTTCGATCTGGGTGCCTTGCGCGAAGCGGGCTTTAACGTCTGGCGCCTGTAAGCGTGGCGGCGCGCGCCGCAACCGACAAGAACAGTGGAGGCATGAAAGCCGTGGGCAAGTTTGAGGAAATTCAGGAACACCTGCGTGGACAGCGCCACCACTGGCTGATTACCGGGGTGGCCGGTTTCATCGGCTCCAATCTGCTGGAAGCCTTGCTGAAGCTGAACCAGCGCGTGACGGGCCTGGATAATTTCGCCACCGGTCACCGCCACAACCTGGAGCAGGTGCAGGCGCTGGTGGGCGGACAGGCCTGGGCGAATTTCAGCTTCATCGAAGGCGATATCCGCCAGCGCGCCGATTGCGAACGCGCCTGCGCCGGCGTGGATTTCGTGCTGCATGAAGCGGCCCTCGGTTCCGTCACGCGCTCGATCGAAGATCCGGTGGCCACGCATGAAACCAATATCACCGGATTCCTGAACATGCTGGTGGCCGCGCGCGACGCGAAAGTCAAACGCTTCGTGTACGCCGCTTCCAGCTCGACCTACGGCGACCATCCCGGCCTGCCGAAGGTGGAAGACCAGATCGGCCATCCTTTGTCGCCGTATGCGGTGACCAAGTATGCCGACGAGCTGTATGCGGATGTGTTCGCGCGCTGCTACGGCACTGAATCGATTGGCCTGCGTTATTTCAATGTGTTCGGTCCGCGCCAGGATCCGAATGGCGCCTATGCGGCGGTGATTCCGCAGTGGGTGGCAGCGCTGATCAAGAACCAGCCCTTGTTTATCAATGGCGATGGCGAGACGAGCCGTGATTTCTGCTTTATCGACAATGTGGTCCAGGCCAATCTGCTGGCGGCTCTGACCAGCGTGCCGGTAGCGGTGAATCAGGTTTATAACGTGGCGCTCAATGAGCGCACCAGCCTTAACCAACTGTACCGCGAGATGCGTCAGCTGCTGCTGGACCGCTTCCCGCATCTGCAGGAGCATCAGGCGCAGTACAAGGATTTTCGCGCCGGCGATGTGCGCCATTCTCAGGCGGATATCGGCAAGGCACGGCAACTGCTTGGCTTTAACCCTACTCACCGCATCGGAGAGGGACTGAAAGAGGCCATGGATTGGTACGTTCGCAATCTGGTTCGTCCCAATTAAAAAACGAATCCTGGAGAGGCGGCGTGGGGACGCGGCTCTCATCCAGAAGAATAGGGTTGTGCGGGAGGGAAAAATGCTAAGAATCTCAAACCACTACGTCTCTAAGGTCGTATTCAGCCTGCTGTTTCTGGAAGTGCTGATCCTGATCGGCTCCTTCTATGCCGGGGCCGGCCTGCGCTTTTTCGACGGCGAAGAATTCATGCTGCCGAAACTTGACCATTTCTTCATGTCCGCCTGCGTCTTCGCGGCCGCCATCGTGTTCAGCATGAGCGCGCTGGGCATGTACCAGATCAATTTCAATGAAGGCTTGCGCAATTCCTTCTTCTTCCAGCTCATGCCGTCTTTCGCCATGGGCTTCTGCATCCTGACCCTGGTGTTCTATCTGGCGCCGGAGCTGTATTTCGGGCGCGGCATCCTGGTCATGGTGTTCTTCTTCTCCGGCAGCGGCATTTTGCTGGCGCGGGTGATGTTCCTGAAGACCTCGGAATTCCACTTCCTCGAATCGCGCATCATCTTCCTCGGCGGCGGCGCGCTGGCCAAGGAGTGCGGCGACCTGGCCCTGCGCAAGAGCTCTTACCGCAAATATGATATCGCCGGCTATATTCCCGTGCCTTCCGAGGATGTCTGCGTGGCGCAAGCCAGCCTGCTGCCGCTGGAAGAGGGCCAGTCGCTGGTGGCGCTGGCCAATAAGCAGCGCGTCAGCGAGATCGTGGTCTCGGTGAGCAACCGCCGCGGCGGCGCCTTCCCCATCAAGGAGCTGCTGGAATGCAAACTGTACGGCATCCAGGTGACGGATGCGGCCACCTTCTTCGAGCGCGAAACCTGCCAAATCCGCGTCGACTCCCTGCAACCGAGCTGGCTGGTGTTCGGCGGCGGCTTTGACCAGAGCTTCATGCGCGCCTTCATGAAGCGCGCCTTCGACATGCTGGCCAGCCTCTTGCTGCTGGCGGTGTCGCTGCCGGTCATGCTGTTTACCGCCCTGTGCATTTTCATCGAAGACCGCGCGCCGATCTTCTATCAGCAGGAGCGCGTGGGCAAGGATGGCCATGTGTTCAAGGTGCTGAAATTCCGCAGCATGTTCAACGATGCGGAAAAAGGCGGCAAGCCGCAGTGGGCGGCGCGCAACGATCCGCGCGTCACGCGCGTCGGCAATATCATCCGCAAGCTGCGCATCGACGAGCTGCCGCAGATTCTGAACGTGCTCAAAGGCGAGATGAGCTTTGTCGGTCCGCGTCCGGAACGGCCCTACTTCGTCGAGCAGTTGACCGAGCGCGTGCCTTACTACAATGTCCGCCACAGCATCAAACCCGGCATCACCGGCTGGGCCCAGGTGCGCTACGGCTACGGCGACTCGGTCGAGGATGCGCTGCAAAAGCTGCAGTACGACCTGTACTACGTGAAGAACAACAGTCTGCTGCTGGATGTCCTGATCCTGATCGACACCTTCAAAGTCGTGGTGTTCCGGGGCGGCCGCTAAGCGGAGGGGCGGGACCGGATGCTCAACACGACCGCCGCCTTCAGCTACGCCAGCGCCGCGCTGGCGTTTCTACTTCTGTGCCTGTTCCTGCTGACCAGCTGGCGCAGCCGCCAGCATGTGCGCGTGCTGGCGCTGGCCAGTCTGCTCAGCGTGATCTGGGGCGGCATCATTGCCCTCTACACCGCCCAGCTGATTCCGCCCACCATGGCCAGCTTCGCCATCGACCTGGTGGAGCTGGCGCGCAATGGCGCGTGGACGATTGCCCTGCTGTCCCTGCTCGGCCATCTGGCGCCGCAAGGCGAGGGCAGCGAGCGCCGCCGCCGCTTCGCGCGCGCCATCGGCGCCGGCTATGCCTTGCTGGTGGCGTGCGCGCTGCTGCTGCCCTGGCTGAGCGCACCGCTGATGTTCTACCTGACCGTGGTGGGCCGCGTCGGCCTGGCCGTGCTGGGCATGCTGCTGGTGGAGCAGCTGTACCGCAACCGCCCGCCCACCGAGCGCTGGGCCATCAAGTTTGCCTGCCTGGGCATCGGCGGCATCTTTGTCTACGATTTCTATATGTACAGCGACACTCTGCTGTTCCGCGAACTGAATGTGGAACTGTGGTCGGCGCGCGGCCTGGTCAACGCGCTGACCGTGCCGCTGATCGCCATCTCGGTGTCGCGCAGCGCTTCCTGGGCTTCGCCGATCGCCGTGTCGCGCCGCATGCTGTTCCACTCGGCCACCTTGATCGGCGCCGCCATCTATCTGCTGGCGATGAGCTTTGCCGGCTACTACCTGCGTTTTGTCGGCGGCATGTGGGGTTCGCTGATGCAGCTGGCCTTCCTGTTCGGCGCCAGCATCCTGCTGGTAGGCATACTGTTCTCGGGCAGCTTCCGCGCCTCGCTCAAGGTGTTCCTCGCCAAGCACTTTTACCGCTACAACTACGATTACCGCGAAGAGTGGATGCAGTTTACGCGCACCCTGTCCGAGCAGGGCCAGGACGTCGGCGAGCGCAGCATCGGCGCCATGGCCTCGCTGGTCGACAGCCCCGCCGGCGCGCTGTGGATACGGCGCGATGCCGGCCAGTTCGAACCGGCCGCCCATTGGCATATGCCCTTGCCGGACAAGGCCGAAGCGGCCGACAGCCCGTTCATCCAGTTCATGGAACAGAAGCAGTGGCTGGTCGATCTGGAGGAGCATCGCCAGCATCCCGAACAATTCGGCAATGTGCCGCTGCCCCTCTGGCTGGATGCCTATCCACGCGCGCGCCTGGTGCTGCCGCTGATGCTGCATGGCCGCCTGTTCGGCTTTGTGCTGCTGCTGCAGCCGCGCGGCGCCATCCGCCTGAACTGGGAAGTGATCGACCTGCTGAAGATCGCCGGCAGCCAGGCGGCCAGCTATCTGGCGCAGCAGGAAGCGGCGGGCGCGCTGATGCTGGCGCGCCAGTTTGACTCCTTCAACCGCATGTCCACCTTCGTGGTCCACGACCTGAAGAATCTGGTGGCCCAGCTTTCGCTGATGATGGCGAATGCGGAAAAGCACCGCAACAACCCCGAGTTCCAGCGCGATATGCAGGACACCGTCGCCTACTCGGTGCAGAAGATGAAGCTGCTGCTGCAAAAGCTGAGCCGCAGCGCCTCGCCCCAGCGGCCCGCGCCGCTCTCGGTGGAGCAGGTATTGACCCAGGCCGTCGCGCTGAAAGCGGCGTTCGAGCCCAAGCCGCAGCTGGAAATCGGCCAGTCCGGCCTGCGCGTGCTGGCCGATGGCGAGCGCCTGGAACGGGTGGTGGGCCACCTGATCCAGAACGCCATCGAAGCCACGCCCAAGGACGGCAAGGTGGTGGTGCGCGCCGCCAGCGACGGCGACGAGGTGCTGATCGAGATCAGCGACACCGGACAGGGCATGAGCGAGGAATTCATCCGCGAGCGCCTGTTCAAGCCCTTCGATTCGACCAAGTCGGCCGGCATGGGCATTGGCGCATTCGAAAGCCGCGAATACATCCATGAACTGGGCGGCAGGCTGGAAGTGAGCAGCCTGCCGCTGCACGGAACCACATTCAAGGTCCGCCTGCCCGTGTACCGCCAGAGCGCGCAGACCGTCGAGCAAGCCGCATAAGGCAGAAGGATAGCTGTGACTCAGAACAAACCGAAGCTCCTAATCATCGAAGACGATCCTGGCTTGCAAAAGCAGCTGCGCTGGAGCTTCGATGCTTACGATGTTGTGGTGGCCGGCGACCGCGAGGCCGCCCTGGCCCAGCTGCGCCGCCACGAACCGGCGGTGGTGACCATGGATCTGGGCCTGCCGCCCGACCCGGATGGCGCCACCGAAGGCCTGGCCACCCTGCAGCAAATCCTGGCGCTGGCGCCGGACACCAAGGTCATCGTCCTGACCGGCAACCAGGACCGCAGCCATGCGGTGAAAGCCATCGCGCTGGGCGCTTACGACTTCCATCAAAAACCCAGCGAACCGGAAATCCTCTCGCTGGTGATCCAGCGCGCCTTCTTCCTGCATGCGCTGCAGCAGGAGAACCGCCGCATGCTGCAATCGCAGGCCGAGTCGCCGCTGGCCGGCATCATCAGCCGCGACGCGGGCATGCAGAAGGTGTGCCGCAATATCGAGAAGGTGGCGCCCACCTCGGCCTCGGTCATGGTGCTGGGCGAGAGCGGCACCGGCAAGGAAGTGCTGGCGCGCTCTCTGCACCAGCTCAGCCCCCGCGCCAGCCAGCGCTTCATGGCGATCAACTGCGCGGCGATTCCCGAAAACCTGCTGGAAAGCGAATTGTTCGGCTACGAGAAGGGCGCCTTCACCGGCGCGGTCAAGCAGACCAAGGGCAAGGTGGAGCTGGCCCATGGCGGCACCTTCTTCCTCGACGAGGTGGGCGACCTGCCCATGCCGCTGCAGGCCAAGCTGCTGCGCTTCCTGCAGGAGCGCGTCATCGAGCGCGTGGGCGGGCATGAGGAGATTCCGGTCGATGTGCGCATCGTCTGCGCAACCCACCAGAACCTGAAGCAGTTGGCGACCACCGGCCGCTTCCGCGAAGACTTGTATTACCGCCTGTCCGAGATTGTCGTCACCATCCCGCCGCTGCGCGAACGCCTGGGCGACGCGGTGCTGCTGGCCCAGCATTTCAAGAACAAGTTCGCCGCCCAGGAGGGGCGCGGCAACCTGCATTTCAGCCAGGAGGCGCTGGTGCAGATCGAAACCCATCCTTGGCCGGGCAATGTGCGCGAGATGGAAAACTGCATCAAGCGCGCCGTCATCATGGCCGACGGTTCGCAGATTCTGGCGGAAGACCTGGGCCTGTCCGGCACCCCGCTGGAAGAGGAGCCGCTGAATCTGCGCCAGGTGCGCGAAGAGGCGGAATACAAGGCCATCGTCAAGGCGCTGGCGCGGGTCGAGGGCAATATCGTCAAGGCTTCCGAACTGCTCGGCATCAGCCGCCCCACCTTATACGATCTGATGGAGCGTCACGCCATCAAGGGCTCTTCCTCCTGAGACGCAGAGCGGCGTCGGCGCCGTTTGCCCGTATGCGGCGCGGCCGCCGGACGCAGGCTGCCCGCGCCCAGCAGCAGGAAGAACAGGGTGGTCAGGCGCGGCACGTCGAAGATGCTGTCGAACAGGCCGACCATCATGCAGCCCGCCAGCGCGGCCAGGCAGATGGTGGCGGGCAGCTCGCCCATCAGGCCGCGCGCCGCCATCTGGCCGCAGGCGACCAGCAGCAAGGCCGCCGTCGCTAGCGCGCCCAGCCAGCCCATCTCGAATACCGTGTTGACCGCGAAATTTTTCACATGCCAGGGGAAGTGATTGCGGTCGCTGCTGAAAAACCAGTAATCGTTGGCGGCGGTGAAGCTGCCGTTCCGGATCAGTTCACGCCCGTCGGCGGCATCGCGTAGGCTGATATTGTCCACGTCCAGCCATGCGCTGCCGCCGTCGCTGAAGATTTCCAATTGGGTCGGCGCGGCCAGCAGGCCGCCGTGGCCGAGCTGGGGGCGCAGCATGGCCTCCACATGCTGCCATTCGCGCTCCTGCGGCTTCAGGCGCGACTGGACGTAGCTGCAATTCTGGCGGTACAGCAGCCAGCGCTCGCAGATGCCGATGGCCATGCCCACCTTGCCGTCCTTGCGCCGCACGTCGAAGGACAGCCGGTAATCGCGGCCGTTCTCCACGTCCACCCTCTGCAGCATGCGCAGCACTTCGCCATAGCCGATCGAATACTGCGGCGTGCCCAGGCGCAGGAAGCGGTTATTGCCGTTCTCCTCCTCGTAGCGGAAGGTGCCGGGCATCTCGCCGTGCAGGTTCTTCCACAAATACACCTCGGGATAGCGGCCCAACCCCATGCCCAGCAGCTGCGTGCCGCCGTCGCCATCCATCATCTCCAGCGCCTCGCCCCAATGGCGCAGGCGCACATCCAGGTCGCCGCCCACGGTGGCGAAGCGGCTGCCCGCATAATAGCTGCCCGCCACCGGAATCAGCGTGGCGCAGACAATCGCGCCGAAGAAGCCCAGTATCAGCGTCGACCGCTCCAGATGCCAGGGCCGGCGCGCTGGCGGCAGCAGGCGTGCCGCCGCCAGCGCGCCGGCAATCAGGGCCAGCAGCGCCACATCCTGCCAGGCCTTGCCGCCGCCCCAATGCACCGACACCAGCGCTGCGCTCAGCGCCAGTGCGGGAAAGCCGGCAACGGCCAGGCAAAGCCCGAGCGCCTGCTTCTCCTGCGGTCCGAACAGCAGCAGCAGGATGCCCGCGCCAGCGACGCCACCCGCCAGCAGGTAAGCGGCATACGCGCCCTTGCCGGTGGCGGCATCGCCGCCTTGCAGCAGCAGATACAAGCCGATGCAAGCCAGCAGCAAGGCGGCGGCCAGCGCCACGGCCAAGCCGCGCCGCTGCAGGCGTGGTGCGGCGCCGCCCAATGCAAACGCCACGCCCAGCAAGCCCAGCGCCGCCGCCAGGCCGCGATAGCCGCCGCTGTCGAAGACCTGGGCCTGCATCCAGACCAGCAAGGCAAGCAGCAGCAGGCCACCCAGCAGGCGCGCCAGCGTCAGGCTGCCGTCGCGCACGTGGCGCGCTCCGGCCAGCAGCGCGATCACCGCGCCGGAACAGGCGTAAGCGAGATAGATATCGCGCGAAAAAGTCGTCAGGCCCGCATAGCAGCCCAGCAGCAGTAATAGCAGGCCGGGAACCAGGCGGCGCGCATCGTGCACGCCGATCAGCCACAGCGCGACAAAGGGGAAGGCCATGGCCAGGTAGGCATCCAGCGCCGCGCCGCCCGTATGCATGGCGGAGAAGGGTGCGGTCGGCCGGTAGTCGCTGGCGAAGTTGAACAGGCCGGGAAACACGGCGCGCTCCCAGCCCACCGCCAGGCAGGCGCCCGCAAGCCCCAGCAGCATGCCGGGCACGAACAAGCGCCGCAGGTTTTCCAGCTGCGGCCCGGCGCTATGGCGCAGCAGCGGCAGCAGCAGCAAGCCCCAGACAAAGCCCTTCAGCACGCGCAGGCTGTTGTAGGGACTGATGTAATTGCTGAAGGCATTCGCATCCAGCGGCGCCAGCGGCTGCATGCCGCGCCAGGCCGCGATGGCGAAGCTCAGGGCCAATAGGGCAAGACAGATTTTCAGGCCGGCCGGCAGGCGCGCGCCAGGCGGCGCAGCCGCGTAGCGCCAATAGCCGGCGGCGCAGGTGGCCAGCAGCAGCAGGTCCAGCTCTTCCAGAAAGAACCAGCCGGTCCATGGCGCGAGGTCGAAGACCGGCAGCAGGGCCGGCACCAGCAGCAGCCAGGCGGCGGGATAGCGCCACAGCAGCGCCAGATAGAGGGCCAGCGCCACGCCCAGGACCGGCTTGCTGGCCGGGTAGATCCAGGCTGCGGCCAGCAACGCTGCGAACATCAGCAGCGCGCTGGCTCTATGCAGCCCGGCGCGGATCATGGTGTCTTATCGCTCCACTTGCCCGCCGCCGTCAGCATATTTTTCAGCCCCGGCAGCGGAAAGCCCAGTTCATAGGCTTTCCTCGCGTATTTGACGGCGGGATCGTATTTCTTCATCTTGGCGTAAGCCAGGCCGAGGTTGTAATTGATCGAAGGATTCTCGGGGTCCAGCTCGACGGCCTTTTCCAGCATGGGCAAGGCCTTTTCGGGCTGCCCGACGCGGTACAGATAGCCTGCATACGCCGCATGCGCCGCGCCATCATCCGGCACGAAGCGCACGGCGCGCTCGAAATAGCACTCCACCGGATATTTCCCGCCCGGCAGCTGCACCGCTTTCTGGCGCAGCGCGACCTTGGCCAGCGTTTCCAGCGCCCGCGTATGGTTGGGGAAGGCGCGCAGCGTATAGTCCAGGTCCGCGCCCAGCGTGCCGGTATTGCCCTTGAGGCCCTGTTCCACTTCTTCCGTGAAGTGGGCCTGTTCCACCAGATGCAGCTGTTCGGCATCGGGCGTGCGGTAATCGAAGGGACCGAAGGCGTTCACCAGCTCCCCGCAAAACGGCTTGGCGGCCAATGGTCCGCTGGCGGCCAGCAGTGTAGCCGCAGCCAGGGCTGCCTTGATCTTCATCGTACTTCCTCCCTTTTGGCCGGCAAGGCATGCGCGGCTTGCGCCGGCTGGGCGATGCGCTCCAGCAGCTGGCCCAGTTCTCCGGTGCGCGCGCGGCGCGAATTGGCGGCAATTGCCTCTTCCGACGCCAGCGGCGCCTTGCCCGCTTGCGCCAGTGCCAGGAAATGCACCAGCCCCTGCATGATGCCTTCTTTCGAGTCGAGCGGCGCGATGGTGTCGATGCCGGCCTGGCGCAAGGCGGCGGCGGTGTCGCCGATAGTATCGGTCAGGGCCAGGATCGGACGGCGCGCGCGCAGGTATTCATACAGCTTGGCCGGAATCTGGTGATTGCAGTTGGTCGCCTGCAGCACCAGCAGCGCATCGGCCGTCAGCATTTCGCTGAGCGCATCGCGGTAGGCGATATGCGGCGCCAGGCTGACCAGTTCGCCGATGCCGTAGCGCGCGATCAGGCCTGCCAGATATTCGTCATGCGCCGTGGCGCGCAGCACCACGCGCAGACGCTGCGCATCGATCCTGCCTTGCGCCTGCAGCTCCGCCAGCGCCTCGAACAGCGGCACCGGGTCGCGTTCGGACGGGTAGATGATGCCGCTGTGGATCAGCGTGAACGGACGGCCCTGCGCCGGCGCGGCCTGGGCGGCGAGGCCGTCCGCATCGGCGAAGTTCTCCTCGTCGTAGCCGTTTTCGATCAGGGCGAAGCGGCCGGGGGGAATCTCGGGGAAGCGCGTTTCATAAGTCTTGATCGCGCCCGGCGTGGTGCACACGGCCACGGTGCAGTGCTTGACGGTCTGTCTTTCGATCCAGCGATACACCTTGCGCGTCAGCGGATCGGCGGGATAGTCCACGTCGGTCATCGGGTCGCGCAGATCGGCGATCCACGGCAGGCCGGTCATGCGGTGCAGGCAGAGCGCGATCAGATTGGCGCTGGCGATGGGGTAAGTGGACCAGATCACCTGCGGGCGGTATTTGCGGATCATGCGCAGCCCGGCCGGCACCGCGCCCAGGCACCACGCAACCCAGCGGTCGGGCAGGGCCAGCCAGCCCACGTAGCGTCCGCGCCAGGCCAGGTGGCGCGAGGTGTCGAGCGCAAAGGCGCGCTGCACCACCGCTTCGGCCGGAATCTCGCGCATCTGGTCGTCGCCGCTGTTGGCATAGGCGCGTGGATGGGCCGACAGCACCAGCGGCTGCCAGCCCAGCTGCGGCAGATACTGCGAGAACTTCAGTGTGCGCTGAATGCCGCTGCTGCCGCGCATGGGCGGATAGTGGTAAGCGATCATCAGCACGCGCTTTACCATGAGCGCACCCAGTCGGAAGTCCAGCCGGCCACCTGGTCGCGCCATTCGCGGCGCGAGAAAGTGTGATCGGCCGGCGCCAGGGTGTGCCGGGTCACGCGCTGAGCCGCCAGCAGGCCTTGCCACTGGCGGGATGCCTTTACCATGTCCAGAAACTCCTGCGCCGTCAGATCGGCGCCGCTAAAGATGAAAAGAACCTTGCCCGAAAAGCCTTGCAGTCCCTCCAGCATGCGCTGATGCAGGCCGGGCGCGTCCGGCGCCGTACCTGCCGTCTGCGCGGACGAGGGCAGCGCCACGGCTGTCATGCCGGCTGCCGCCACGGCGGCATGTCCATCGGTGCCGGCGGTATCGACGGCGCCGCCATCCTGCCCCTTGGCGGCGGCGGCGGGGCGGCGTGCATATGCCGCGCCAAGCAGTCCGGCAAACGAGCGCGCCGCAGCGCCGAAATCGAAGCGGCCGCTGAAGATCTTCTTCCACAGCTCCGGCTGCAGCAGCCGGTCGCGGTAATAATGCTTGAGCGTGGCCTTGGCAAAGCCTTCCGCGCTGCGCGCCCAGGGGTTGAGCAGCACCATACCGCAGACGCGATTATCCTGGCGCGCATAAAACATTGCCGCCGAAGCCGCGTCGCACAGCCCCCACAGCACTACTTCCTGCAAGCCGGGACAAGCCGCCATGAACTGGTCGACAGCGGCGCGCAGATCGGCGTCGACCTCTTCGAAATCGCGCGCCGCGCCGCTGCTGTCGCCCATGCCGCGGTAATCGAAACGCATGGCCGGAATGCCCTGCGCCGCCAGCGCGCGCGCCAGCAGCGTGAACTGGCGATGGCTGCCCGCCCGGTACTGCGGGCCGCCGACCACGATCAGCACGCCGCGCCGCGCCGGCCCGGAGACCGGGCTGAGAATGGCCGTCAGCCACTCGCCCTGGCAGGGAAAGCCGAGCGCCTGTTCCTCAAGCTGCATGGCAGGCTTCCTTTAATGCCGCTATCGTCGCATCGAGCAGCGCAGGGCATTCGCTGATTTCCTGGGTAGCCCAGAAAGGCTGGCCCGGCACCGTCATGGCGGATATCTCGCTTTCCGCTTGCCAGCCTTGCAGCACGCGCGCGGCGGCCGGCGGCAGCGGACGGCCTTCCTGGGCCACGATCTCGAACCAGTGCAGGGGGCAGGGGGGCGGCGCGAACTTGGCCGCATCCAGCGCTTCAATCGACTGCGCCAGCGCGGGCGCCAGCGTGTATCCCGCGATTTCCAGCGGCTCGCCCGCCGCCAGCGTGGCGCGCAGGGCGGCGGTGCCGCCATTTTTTTCCTGGCCCTCGGCCAGCATCTGGTTGGCCAGTTTCAGGCGCAGGAATTGCGTCATGAAATTGGCGCCATTCGTCACCGCTTGCCACAGCAGCAGGGCGGACGGCGGCTGGGCCGCCTGGCGCGCATAATCGAGCGCCAGCAGGGCGCCCAGGCGCAAGCCCCACAGGCCGATTTCCTGTTCCAGCGCGCCGCCCAGACGCTCGCGCAGCCACTGCGCGCCGCGTGCCAGGTCGTCCAGCCAGATCTCCCAGCGCGCATCGCCGAAATCGCCGCTGCTGTCGCCGCAGCCGTATAAATCGATCTGCAATACCGCGTAACCCTGCGCCGCCATGGCGCGCGCTTGCAAGGCCGCCATGCGGCGCGCCTTGTTCATTTCCTCGGCAAAGGGATGCACATACAGGAAAGCGCCGCGGCAGGCGCCGGCGGCGGCGTGGAACACGCAAAAGCGCGCCCCCGTGCCGGCCTTCAAAAAGAAAGGCTCGGCGTACGGCGGCGCAGGGTGATGGTTCATGCCGTCAGCTTGTGCTTGACGAAGGCAACCAGGCTGCCCACGGTCACGAAGTTGGCGGCGCTGATTTCATCGTCGTCGACGCTGAAACCGAATTGGTCTTCCAGCGCGCCGATCAGTTCCACCACCGCCATCGAGTCCAGCTCGGGGATACTGCCTAACAGCGGCGAATGCTCGTCCAACGCGGCGCCTTCGGCGCCCAGACTCAGAACATCGGTCAAAATCGTTTTTACTTCTTCCAAATACATAGTTACTCCGTGGATGGGTTGCCATGCGGCAGAGATTGCGCGGGCGCAGAGGCCGGGGCCGGCCGCTGGCCGCGCAGAGCGGCACGTTGATTAGCGATGGCATGCAGCTGCAGCAGCACAGGCCAGCGGTAATGGTTGACATGGTACATGGTCCGGATTTCATCGGTCCAGCGCGTATGCCATTCCATCACCTTGCCGTAGAACTCCAGCCGCTCGAAGCGCTGCTCGGCGAACAGCTGCTGGCAGCATTCCTCGCGCATCAGCATGGTCGGCGACAGGCTGCTCGGCACTGTTTCATCGTACGTGGTCTTCAGCACGATCATGCAGCCATCGCCCTCGATGCACAGGTCCATGGCCACCAGCTGATTGTCAAACCAGTAACGGTAGACGGCCGCCGCGCCGCGCCGCGCGAAGCCTTCCAGCATCGCGGTGTAAAAACGTCCCTGCGCATTTTCCGGATGGATGGCGGTGCCCAGCTGCGCTTTCCAGCCGGCGCTTTCCAGGCGGCCGTAATCGGCCACCGCCGCCGCCATCTCTTCCGGCGCGCGGCTGATCTGCATGCGCGTGGCCACGCCTTCCTTCTGCAGTTTGGAGCGCTGCTTTTTCAGGTTGTTGCGCAGGTTCTTGCCGCGCGCGTTCCAGTAATCCTCGAAGCTGCCCGCCAGCGTGATGCGCGCCGTGTCGATATAGTCCACCGTGCGCAGGCAGCCGCCGGGCGCGGGGCGCGGCTCGAGTTGCGGGTCGCGCTGGGTCAGGCCCAGCATCAGCGGCAGGCCGGGCAGCTTGCGCGTCAGCTCGGCCAGCAGGGTGGACAGGTTCAGGCCCGGCGCATGCATCCACAGGCTGACCGGCGCCTGCGAGGGTTGGAAAGTCTCCCACACGCCGCGCCGCCGCCGCGCCACGATGCCCATGGCCAGCAGCTCGCCCTGGCGTTCGTAGCAGGCCAGCTGCTCGTCGCCATCGCCGAATTCACGCAGCAGGGGATGCACGAAATCCGGCTCCAGCAGGGGAGAAGCGGTGCTGCGCCGGTTGCATTCGGCCCAGCGCGCGGCATGCGCGGCAAACTGGGTGGCGGGGTACAAGGTCCAGCTCATAGCGGAGGGGCTTTCTGCGCCAGCAGCGCATTGCGGATGTGGTCAACCATCCATTCCATTTCTTGTTCCGTCAATTCCTGATGACAGGGGAATTGCAGCACGCGGCGCGACAGGTCCACGCTGGTGGCGCAGACGCCGGCGTCCACGCCTGGCCATAGGTATTCGCCAAAACGGATCACCGGCACCCCGGCCATTTTCAGCGTGCCGAAAATGGCGTGCGGATCGTCCGTCAGCAAAGGGAAGACCCAGGGATACACCCCGTCCGGCAGCACCGGATGCAGCGGGCGGCAGCCGGGCAGGCCGTCCAGCGCCTGCTGCAGGCGCAGGTAGTTGCGGCGGCGCAGGGCGCCCATGCGCGTGCGCGACACCAGTTTCAGCATGGCGCGCGCGAAGAAGGAGGAGCGCTTGTCCAGCCAGCGCGGATCGAAGCCGAAGCCGCCGTCCGACGATCCCGGCGCCATCGATTGGGCGCTCGTGTGGCGGCGCGCCTTGATCTGGCGCCACAGCAGGTTCTTCACGGTCATGGGCAGCCAGCACAGGGCTTTGAGCAGGCGCAGGCGGTTGTAGGCGAAGCCTTCTTCCAGCGTATTGATGAGGACTTTGGCCTCGAAGCCCATGCCGGCCGATTGCAGCGCCACCTGATCCAGCGCATGGCGCGCCGACACCAGGCAGCCGCCCTCGTAAATCGGGAAGAACTTCATGCTGCTGGCAATCGCGTAGTCGCCGTAGGAGCCGAGCGGCTTGCCCTTGTACTCGCCCAGGAAGGAATGGGCGCAGTCTTCCAGCAGCAGCAGGCCGCGCGCGTCGCAGAAGGCGCGCAGCGCCGCCAGGTCCTGCGGGAAGCCGAAGTAATTGGTGGCCATCAGCACCTTGGCGCGGCCATCGAGTTTGGCCGCCACGTCATCCAGCTTGACCGAAGTGTCGGGATTGATGCGGTAGAACACCGGCGTCGCGCCCGACCAGATCACCGGCTCCACCATCGAGGCGCAGTGGTAGGACGGCACCAGCACCGTGTCGCCGGCGCCCACACCCATCTGGCGCAGCGCCAGCGCGATGGCGACGCGGCCCGAGGTGACCAGGCGCGCCGCGCCGGCGTCGAGGATCGCGGGCACATGCGGTCCGCCGCCGCGGCGGAAGGAGGCCATCGACAGCGGCGGCGCCACCGGCAGGCGCGAACGGGGAAAATCGGCCACGGCCGGCGCAGGCGTGCTGTCCGGCAGCGTGGCGCCGAAGCCGCTGTCAGCCTTGGGCTTGACGTCTGAAATGCTTAAATTCCCCATATCGGTCCCGCCAGCTCGGCATTTCTAATTTGATATTTTCCAAGTATAACCCGCTTGTCCGGCAGGCGGCTGCCAGCCCTGATGATAAAACAATCCGTTGCAATAGAAATACGAATGTTGTTGTTTTTGGAATGAGTTTTGCCGCACAATGCAGGGGGCCTCGGCGAAAAAAGCGGCATCGATTCGATTCTAAAATGTTAAGATGACAGCCGGATTTTGTCCGCATGGACGCGGGCTGGCAAATTAAGCAAGGAAGTAAGCGGAGAGGGATGCAATGAGCGAGCTGGTACACGATTTCATATTCCGTTCGGCGCAGCGCAGTCCCGCTGCGGAAGCGCTGGTGTACGGTCAGCGCCGGCTGGATTACGCCACGCTGGCGGCCCTGGTGCGCCAGGCTGCCGATACCTTGCTGGGCGGCGGCCTGGAACGCGGCGAGCGCGTGGCCGTCTACATGGAAAAAAATGTGGAGAATGTCGCGGCCATGTTCGGCGCGGCGGCCGCCGGCGGCGCCTTCGTGCCCGTCAATCCCCTGCTCAAGCCGGAGCAGGTGGCCTATATCCTGGCCGACTGCAATGTGCGCGTGCTGGTGACGTCGGCCGACCGCCTCAAGCTGCTGGCGGCCGCCCTGGCCCATTGCCGCGACCTGCGCACCGTGATCGCCGTCGGCGGCAATGGCGAGCTGCCGCAGCTGCCCGGCGTCGAGGTGCTGGCCTGGGACGCGGCGCTGGCCGCCGCCACGGACGGCGCGCCGCACCGCTGCATCGACGGCGATATGGCGGCCATCCTCTACACCTCCGGCAGCACCGGCAAGCCGAAAGGCGTGGTGCTGTCGCATCGCAATCTGGTGGCCGGCGCGCAGAGCGTGGCCAGCTATCTGGAAAACACCCCGGCCGACCGCCTGCTGGCCGTGCTGCCGCTCAGCTTCGACTATGGCCTGAGCCAGCTCACCACCGCCTTCCACGTCGGCGCCACCGCGGTGCTGATCAACCACCTGCTGCCGCGCGACGTGCTGAACGCCGTGGTGGCCGAACGCATCACCGGCCTGGCCGCCGTGCCGCCGCTGTGGATCCAGCTGGCGCCCCTGAACTGGCCGGCCGACTGCACCCTGCGCTATCTGACCAATTCCGGCGGCGCCATGCAGCGTCCCACGCTCGATGCGCTGCGCGCTGCTCTGCCGAACGCCAAGCCTTTCCTGATGTACGGCCTGACCGAAGCTTTCCGCTCCACCTTCCTGCCGCCGTCCGAACTGGAACGCCGCCCCGACTCCATGGGCAAGGCCATCCCGAACGCGGAAGTGATGGTGCTGCGTCCCGACGGCAGCGAGTGCGCGCCGGGCGAACCGGGCGAGCTGGTGCACCGCGGCGCCCTGGTCTCGCTGGGCTACTGGAACGATCCGGCCAAGACCGCCGAACGCTTCAAGCCGGTGGCGCCACGCCACTACGGGCTGCCGCTGACCGAGCTGGCCGTGTGGTCGGGCGATACGGTGCGCAAGGACGAGGAAGGCTTCCTCTACTTCATCAGCCGCAACGACGAAATGATCAAAACCTCCGGCTATCGCGTCAGTCCGACCGAGGTGGAGGAAGTGGTGTATGCGCGCGATGCGGTGGCCGAAGCGGCCGCCATCGGCGTCAAGCATCCGGCCCTGGGCCAGGCCATCGTGGTGATTGCCTTCCCGCGCGAAGGCGTGGCCTTGGCCGCCTCCGACCTGCTGGCGGCCGTCAAGCCGCACCTGCCGGCGTATATGCTGCCGCAGAAGGTGGTGATCGCCGAAGCGGCCCTGCCGCGCAACCCGAACGGGAAAATCGACCGCAAGCTGCTCAGCCAGCAGTATGAGAATGCCTTCGCGGAGGGCCAGCAATGAGCGCGCCGCGTCCGCAGCACGCGGCCCTGTTGCAGTTCGCGGTGAAGGACGACAGCCTGCACATCGGCGGCATTCCCCTGGCGCGGCTGGCGCAGCGCGTCGGCCAGACCCCGTTCTACGTCTACGAGCGGCGCGCCATGACGGAGCGCGCGGCCCTGCTGCGCAAGCATCTGCCGGCCGAGGTGCATCTGCATTACGCGATGAAAGCCAACCCCATGCCGGCCGTGGTGCAGCATATGGCGGGCCTGGTGGACGGCATCGACGTCGCTTCCGGCGGCGAGCTGCAGGTGGCGCTCGATACCGGCATGGACCCGGCCCGCATCAGCTTCGCCGGTCCCGGCAAGAGCGATGCCGAGCTGTCCTGCGCCATCGCGGCCGGCATTGTGCTGAACCTGGAATCGGAAGGCGAGATGGAGCGCGCCGCCGTGATCGGCCAGCGCCTCGGCATCCAGCCCCAGGTCGCGGTGCGCGTGAATCCCGATTTCGAATTGAAATCCTCGGGCATGAAGATGGGCGGCGGCCCGAAACAGTTTGGCGTCGATGCCGAACGCGTGCCGCGGATGCTGCGCCGTATCGCCGAGCTGGAACTGGACTTCCATGGCTTCCACATCTTCAGCGGCTCGCAGAACCTGAAAGCGGCGGCGATCCAGGAAGCGCATGAAAAGACGCTGGCGCTGGCCATCCGCCTGGCGCAGGATGCGCCGCGCCCGCCGCGCATCGTGAATATCGGCGGCGGCTTCGGCATTCCCTACTTCCCCGGCGAAGAGCGGCTGGACCTGGAAGCGGTGGGCGCCAATCTGCGCCGCCTGCTGCAAGAGGCGCGCCCGCAACTGGGCCAGGCCCAGATCGTGATCGAGCTGGGACGCTATCTGGTGGGCGAGGCGGGCGCCTATGTCTGCCGCGTGGTGGACCGTAAGGAATCGCGCGGCCAGGTGTACCTGGTCACCGACGGCGGCCTGCACCACCACCTCTCGGCCTCGGGCAATTTCGGCCAGGTGATACGCAAGAACTATCCGGTTGTCATCGGCACCCAGGTGGCGGGCGGCCCGCGCGAAACCGCCTCCGTGGTCGGTCCCCTGTGCACGCCGCTCGACCTGCTGGCCGACCAGATGGAACTGGGCCAGGCCCAGGCGGGCGATCTGGTGGTGGTGCTGCAATCGGGCGCCTACGGCCGCACGGCCAGCCCGGCGGCCTTCCTCAGCCATCCGGCGGCGCTTGAGGTGCTGGTCTAGGCACGCCGGTCAACACCATTTCTGCGCAGGCGCCGGTGCCAAGCCGGCGCCGTGCGCCCGGCGCTGCGGCCGGACTTCAACATCGAACAAGGAAAGCATCATGAGCGGCTTGTGTGGGTGGATGGGTTACGGTGCCGGCGGCGCCGGCAAGGAAGTGGTGGATGCGATGGCCGCGCCGCTGGCGCGCTTCGATCAGGCGCCGGCACACAGCGAAGCCGCTGCGCGCAGCGCCGCCGCCGTCGTTGCGCAGGCAGGCAGCGCGCATCTGCACCGTGATGGCAGCGTGCTGGTCGCAGTCTGGGGCAGTCCCGTGCTGCGCGATGCGGCGCTGGCGCAGCAGGCTTCCGCCCAAGGTCTGGCAGCGGCATTGGGCACCGCCTGGCGCCAGCTGGGCGCGGAGCGCCTGTGCGCCGCCCTGCATGGCGCTTTCGCCCTCTGCGTGCTGGATGAGGCCAGCGGCGAAGCCATGCTGGCCACCGACCGTCTCGGCACCCATCCCCTGTACTGGCAGCTGGCCGGCGAAAGCCTGCTGTTCGCCAGCTCGGCCGACGCGCTGGCGCGCCATCCGCAGGCGGGCAGCGAGCTCGATGCGCAAGGCCTGTACAACTACGTGTACTTCCATATGGTGCCCAGTCCCGGCACCGCCTACCGCAATCAGCAACGTCTGCTGCCGGGCGAATTCCTGCATTACCGCCAGGGCCGCATCGAAACCCGGCCATACTGGCGCATGCAGTTCCAGGAAGAGGGCAAGCGCTCCTTCGCCGAATTGCGCGAGGAATTCCTGGCGCTGCTGCGCAGCAGCGTGCGCGAGGCGGCCGGCGGCCATAAGGTCGGCGCCTTCCTCAGTGGCGGCACCGACAGCTCCACCATCGCCGGCATCCTGTGCGATGTGGGCGGCGTGCCGGCCCAGACCTACTCGATCGGCTTCGAGGCGCAGGGCTATGACGAGATGGAGTATGCGCGCATCGCCTCGCGCCATTTCGGCACCGCCCACCACGAATACTATGTCACGCCGGACGATGTGGTGTCCGCCATTCCCCAGATCGCCCAGGTCTTCGACCAGCCCTTCGGCAATGCTTCCGCCGTGCCGGCCTTCTACTGCGCCCGCATGGCGCGCGCCGACGGCATTACCCGCATGTTCGGCGGCGATGGCGGCGATGAACTGTTTGGCGGCAATGAACGCTACGCCAAGCAGCATGTCTTCGCGCTGTATGAGCGCGTGCCGGAACTGCTGCGCAAGGCCTTGCTGGAACCGGCCGTGTTCAATTTCCCCGGCGGCGAGCGGGTGCGCCTGCTGCGCAAGGCGCGCAGCTATATCGAGCAGGCCTCGGTCGCCATGCCGGCGCGCCTGGAAACCTATAACCTGCTGGGCCGCTACGGCCCGCAGCAAGTGTTCACCGACGAATTCCTGGCCGGCGCCGACATCGGCCAGCCGCTCGCCAGCCTGAGCCACACCTATGGCCAGAGCGAGGCGAAAAGCCTGATCAACCGCATGCTGGCGCTGGACTTGAAGATCACCCTGGCCGACAACGATCTGCCCAAAGTGATGAAGGCTTGCGAACTGGCCGGCATGGAAGTGGCCTTCCCCTTCCTCAACGACGAGATGGTGGCCTTCTCCGCCGGCCTGACGCCGCAGCAGAAGCTGAACGGCACCCAGCTGCGCTGGTTCTTCAAGGAGGCGCTGCGCGGCTTCCTGCCGGACGCCATCATCACCAAGCAGAAACACGGCTTCGGCCTGCCCTTCGGCGTCTGGCTGCAGCAGCACAAGCCCTTGCAACAGCTGGCCAGCGACAGCCTGACCGATCTGAAAAAGCGCAAGATCGTGCGCGGCGAATTCATCGAGCAGCTGGTGGGCCAGCACCTGTCCGAACACGCGGGCTACCACGGCACCATGGTCTGGGTGCTGATGATGCTCGAGCAGTGGTTCCGCCAGCGCCCGGCGCTGCGCGTCTAAGGAGAAGGCAGGATGTCCGTCCGCATCGCCGTCGTCATTCCTTACTTCCAGCGCGAGGCCGGCATCCTGGCCAAGGCGCTGCGCTCCGTGTTCGCCCAGACCGTGGTGGCCGATCTCGACATCATCGTGGTGGACGATGCCTCGCCGGTCAGCGCGCGCAGCGAGCTGGCGCAGCTGCCGCCGCAGCAGGCGGCACGCGTGCGCCTGATCGAGCAGGCCAATGCCGGCCCGGCGGCAGCGCGCAACAAGGCGCTGGACCAGGTTGCGCCCGGCACCGAATACGTCGCCTTCCTCGATTCGGACGACGAGTGGACCGAAGTCCATCTCGCCAACGCCCTGCATGCGCTGGAGGCGGGCCACGATTTCTACTTCACCGATTTCTACCAGCTCAATCAGAGCGTCAGCGCCTTTGCCCGCGCGCGCCGCATCACGCCGTCCGAACATGCGCTGCTGCCGGGGCGCAGCGAGCTGCACGTCTATCAGGGCGATATGCAGGACCAGGTCTTGAGCGGCAATGTGATCGGCACGCCCACCGTGGTGTACCGCTACGCCAGCTTCCCGCGCCTGCGCTTCCGCGAGGAGTTCGTGTATGCCGGCGAGGATTATCTGTTCTGGCTCGACCTGTCCAGCCAGACCAGGCGCATCGCCTTCTCCTCGGCCAGCGAATGCATTTGCGGCGCGGGCGTGAACATTTTCTCCGGCTCCGGCTGGGGCACGGAAAAATCGCTGATACGCCTGCACCACGAAATGAAGTACAAGAAGGCGATCGCGCGCCTGTTCCCGCTATCCGCGCGCCAGATCGAGGACAATCGCCGCGCCGTGCGCACCCTGCGCAAAAGCTTCGTGGCCGATGTGCTGCACCGCCTCATGCACGGCAAGCCTTTCCGCGAAGTGCTGTTCAAGCAGTGGCGCATCGATGCGCGCAGCGCGCTGTACTTCCTGCCGCTGGCCATCACCATCCTGCTGCGCCGTTAAAAGGACATCATGCAAGCCATGCCCTCCGCCCAGCGCCGCATCCTGATCAGCATCCTGAACTGGAATACCGCCGGCAAGACCCTGGACTGCGTCGCCAGCCTGCGGCGCCAATCGCTGCCGCCGGGCCAGCAGGCCGACATCCTCGTCATCGACAATGGTTCGGAGGCGGCCGACTACGCGCAGCTGGCGCAAGGCCTGGACGCGCAGCCGGTGCAGCTGCACCGCGAAGCGGCCAACCGCGGCTTCGCCGGCGGCCATAACCTGGCCATCCGCCGCGCCCGGGAACAGGGTTATGACTTTATCTGGCTGATGAACAGCGACGCCGTGGTGGCCGGCCACGATGTGCTGGCCCACCTGCTGGAAGTGGCCGATGCCGATCCGCGCTGCGGCGCCGTCTCGCCGCTGCTGGCCGATATGGAAGACCGCAACAAGATCCATTTCTACGGCGCCTTCCACGACTGGGACCAGCGCATCAGCCGCCGTCCGCGCTCGGTGGACGATGCGCGCCGCCTGGCCGGCCAGATGCCGCTCAACCAGTGGGTGCCCGGCACCGCCGTGCTGCTGCGCCTGGCGGCGCTGGCCCAGACCGGCCCGCTCGACGAGCGCATGTTCGCCTATTACGAGGATGATGAAATCGGCGCCCGCCTGGCGGCCCACGGCTGGACCAGCGCCGTCGCCTACGAGGCGCGCGTGCAGCACGCCATGCCCAAGCGCGAGACCGACCGTCCCGCCTACTACTTCTATCTGATCGCGCGCAATTACCTGATCTTCTGGCACGGCAGCACGCCGCCCGCCCATCGCAAGCTCTTGATGCTGAAACTGCTGGACTATGCGCTGTTCGACGTCAACCGCCTGCGCCATCGCGGCTTCGAACAGCATGCCGAAGCGGCCCTGCTGGGCGTGCAGGATTTTCTGCAACAGCGTTTCGGTCCGCCCGATCTGAAGCGGCGCGCCTCGCTGGCGCTGCGCTGCCTGCGCCTGCTGCTGTGGGCCCAGCACCGGCGCGTGCTGCGCCGCATGGACAGCCAGGCTTGAACGGCCGCGCTTAAACCGTGGCCGCCTGCTCCTGCGGCGCGCGCGCGGCGGCGGCGCTGGCGATTGCGGCGGCAGGACGCGCCACCACCGCATACTGGATAAAGCGGGTATCGGAAAAATATGCGGGGAAGAAGCGGAATGCCAGGCGGCGCAGCAGCGAAGGCGTCCACCAGGATTCGTTGATGCCTTCCAGCTTGTCGACCACGTAACCGGCCTGCTCGAACAGGCGCGGGATGCTTTTCAGCGTGTAGAAGCGCAGATGGGTGGCGTCGCGCACGCCGGCCGCCTCGTAGCGGAAATCCTTTTCCTTGAGCATATGCACCAGATTGTCGATGTGGCGCACATTCGGAATCGAGGCCACCGCCACGCCGCCCGCTTTCAGCTTGGGCGCGGCGGCGCGCAGGATCACGGCCGGATCGGGCATATGTTCCAGCACATCGTTGAAGACGATGGCGTCGAAGAAGCCGTCCGGCACTTCCGCGCCGGTGAAGTAGCCGGGAATGACCTTGTCCAGGCGCCGGGCGGCGATGGCGGCCGTGGCGGGATTGGCTTCCACGCCCCACACGGTGGCGATGCCGCGCTGTTTCAGCCCCAGGCCGAAGGCGCCGGTATGGCAGCCGACATCGAGCACGCATTGCGCGCTGGCTGGCACGAAGGCGCGCATTTCCGAACGCGGAAAGTCGCCGTAGGGGGAATCGTGGGCTGCGTCAGGCATTGTCCAACCTCGCGTAAGAGCTATCGATAGGGCGCTGCTACAGCTGTCTATTTTACAATGCCCGCGCCGGCCTGCCGTAGCAAATTCAGCGCCTTGCGTTGTAAAAGTATTTATTTAGTTGATAATTTGTCAGGCGCATGCCACCATCGCCATTCCCGCTTTGCAAGTTGCTGCGGCGGCATATCGACGAGGGGAAACGGATGCAGCACACGACCATGCCAGCGCCTGCCTTGCCGGAGTCGCGCCAAGCGAACAACTTCAATCTGATCCGGCTGGCCCTGGCCTTGCTGGTCATCGTCTCGCACACGCCGGAAATGATGGATGGCAACCGCAGCCGCGAGTTGCTGTCCCTGCTCACGGGCGGCTTCAGCTTCGGCGAATTCGCCGTCGACGGCTTCTTCCTGCTGAGCGGCTTCCTGATCCTGCAAAGCTGGGACAGCCAGCCCAGCGCCCTACCCTATCTGCGCAAGCGCCTGCTGCGCATCGTGCCCGGCTATCTGCTGGCGGCCCTGCTGTGCGCCTTCGTGGTTGGCCCGCTGGCGGCGCCGGCCGGCTACTTCGCCGCCATCTGGCCGCGCGGCCTGGGCTGGAGCTTGCTGACCCTGGACATCCCCGCCACCCCGGCCGTGTTCGCGGGCACCCATTACGCCAGCGTCAACGGTGCGATGTGGACCATCCGCTATGAATTCCTCTGCTATCTGGTGCTGCTGGCGCTGGGCTTGGCCGGTCTGCTGCGCCGCCGCGCCCTGACGGCGGCCTTGCTGGCGGCCGTGCTGCTGCTGTACGCGGCCAGCGCCTGCGGCGCGCTGCGTCCGCTGGGCCTGGATGCCGACTGCCGCCAGTTCCCCATGCTGCGCTTCCTGGCTTTCTTCGGCACCGGCATGCTGTACTGCCGCTGGCGCGCGCAGCTGCGCTTCCAGCCGCATTGGGCCGCCCTGGCGGCGGCCGTGCTGGCGCTCGGCACCTGGCTCGGCTTTGCCGAACTCAGCCTGCTGGCGGGCGGCAGTTATCTCTTCTTCTATCTGGCCTTTCATGGCCCGTCCTGGCTGGCGCCCTGGCGCCGGCTGCCCGATATTTCCTATGGTGTCTATCTGTACGGCTGGCCGGCCGGCAAGCTGCTGCTCTGGTATGCGCCGGGACTGGGACAAGGCGCCGCCACCGCGCTGACCATGGCCCTGGCCTGCGTGTGCGGCCTGGTCAGCTGGTATGTGGTGGAAAAGCCGGCGCTGCGCCTGAAAACCCCGCGCCGCCCGTTGCCCGCCCCGGATACGAGTTTCGCCTAGGATATAGATATTAGATTTTGAGAAAGTTTTTACCTGCCTATTGCCCTGCGCGCTGGAGCGTGACACCATGGGCGCGTTATCTTTATTTCTATTAATGGGAGCAATATGTCGCGTCGAGTAAACAAGCTGGCGGTCAGCGCCGCCCTCATGTCGGGCGTGTTGCTGCTGGGTGCGGGGATGAGCGCTTGCAGCAAGGGCGAATCGGCGGAAAAACTGCTGGCGGACGCCCGCCAGTACCAGCAAAAAGGCGATAACAAGGCGGCCCTGATCCAGCTCAAAAATGCGCTGGAAAAGAGTCCCGACCTGGCTGAAGCGCGCTTCCAGCTGGCCAGCCTGTACAACGACCTTGGCGAGCCGCTGGCGGCGGAAAAGGAAATCCGGCGCGCCATCGCGCTCAAATACGCGGCCGAGAAGACCACGCCCGTGCTGGCGCGCACCCTGCTGATGCAAGGCGAGTTCCAGAAGGTGCTGGACGAAACCGCCAACGACCAGTCGGAAGCCGTGCAAGTGCTGCGCGGCGATGCCTATCTCAGCCTGGGCGCCGACAAGGCGGCGCAGGCGGAGGAAGCCTTCCAGGCCGCGCTCAAGTTGCGCCCCACGAACGGCGAAGCCCTGGTCGGCCTGGCGCGCGTGGCCTCCCTGCGCAAGGATCTGGACGGCGCCATCCGCTTCGGCGAGGAGGCCGTCAGCAAGGATCCGCAGAATCCCGCGGTCTGGTCCTTCAAAGGCGATCTGCTGCGCTTCCAGGACAAGCCGGCCGAAGCGCTGGCCGCCTACCAGCAAGTGGTCAAGCTCAAGCCCGACCACCGCAGCGCCCATCTGGAAATCGCCTACCTGCTGGTGGCCGACGGCAAATACGATGCGGCCCAGGCCAGCCTCGACACGGCGCGCAAGCTCACGCCGAATAATTTCATCGTGCTCTATACCCAGGCCTTGCTCGATTACTCGCGCGGCAAATACACGGCGGCCCAGGAAAACCTGCTGAAAGTGCTGCGCGTGGCGCCCAACCATATGCCGACCCTGCTGCTGGCCGGCGCGGTCGAGCTGAACACCGGTTCCGTGAAGCAGGCCGAGCAGTATCTGCGCAAATACCTGGAAGCGAATCCCGACAATGTGTACGCGCGCAAGATGCTGGCTGGCGCCCTGCTCAAAAGCGGCCAGGCGCCCGATGCGCTGAACGTGCTCGGCCCGGCCCTGAAAACCGAGCAGCAGGATGCCAGCCTGCTGGCGCTGGCGGGCGAAACCTATATGCAGGCGCGCGATTTCGACAAGGCCACCAGCTACTTCAGCAAGGCCACCGTGCTCGAACCGCAAAAAGCCCTGCTGCGCACTTCGCTCGGCCTGAGCAAGCTGGCCCAGGGCGACAAGACGGGCGCCGTGGCCGAGATGGAGCGCGCCGCCGCCCTCGACAGCAGTTCGCTGGAAGCGGGCCTGGCCCTGCTGCGCACCGAACTGGGCCTGGAACACTTCGATAAAGCCCTGCAGATTGCCAGCGAGCTGGAGAAGAAACACGGCGACCGTCCCGTGGTGCACAACACCAAGGGCGGCATCTACCTGGCCAAGAAGGATTTGCCGAAGGCGCGCGCCAGCTTCGAGAAGGCGCTGAGCCTGGACAAGACGTATCTGCCCGCCATGATCAACCTGGCCCAGATCGACCTGCAAGACCGCAAATTCGACCAGGCGCGCCAGCGCTTCGACGCGTTGCTGCAAAAAGATCCGAAAAATGTGGAAGCGATGACGGCGCTGGCGAATATCGCCGTGCTGGAAAACAAGCCCGAGGTCGCGACCAACTGGCTGATCAAGGCCGCCACCGAGAATCCGGACGCGCTGGCGCCGGCCCTGCAGCTGGCGGTCCACTATATGCGCGGCAATGAGGCGGCCAAGGCCGTCACGCTGCTGCGCAAATACCAGGTGGCCCATGCCGCCAGCCCCGAGCTGCTCGATGTGCTGGGCCAGGCGCAACTGGCCACCAAGGACCAGGCCGGCGCGCTGGAAACCTTCAGCAAGCTGGCCAGCGTGATGCCCAAGTCGGCCGTGCCGCTGTACCGCATCGGCGTTGCCCAGCAGCTGGCCAAGAACGAGGCGGCCGCCGTGGACAGCCTGAAAAAAGCCGCCGCCCTCGACGCCGACTACCTGCCCGCCTTCCAGGGCCTGATCGGCATCGCCGTGGCCAAGCGCGATTACGAGCAGGCGCTGACGCTGGCGCGCCAGGTGCAGAAGCAGCAGCCCAAGCAGCCGCCCGGCTATCTGTTCGAAGGCGATATCTACGAGGCGCAGCAAAAGCCGGCGCAGGCCCAGGCCGCGTATGAAAAGGCGCTGGTCCTGAGCCAGGGCGCGCCGAATATCTTCCTGAAAATCCACAATGCCTTGCGCGCCCAGGGCAAGGAGAAGGATGCCGCGCAGCGCCTGGCGCAATGGCGCAAGGACAAGCCGGACGACTTCGCCGTGGCCCTGCTGGAAGCGGAGGGCAATATCCGCGACAAGAACTACAAGCTGGCCGCGACCCAGCTGGAAGCCCTGCAAAAGAAAAAGGTCGACGATGTGATCGTGCTCAACAATCTGGCCTGGGTCTACCAGCAGATGAAAGACCCGCGCGCGCTGTCGGTGGCCGAGCAGGCGTATAAATTGCAGAGCTCCCATCCGTCCGTGGTCGACACCCTGGGCTGGCTGCTGATCGAGCAGGGCAATACCACGCGCGGTATCGAACTGTTGCGTAAGGCCATCGCTGCCGTTCCCGATGAGCGCGCTGCCGGCGAGTTGCGCTACCACTTGGCATACGGCTTGCATAAGTCTGGCGACAAGGCGGGCGCGCGCAAGGAGTTGGAGAAGCTGCTGGCGAGCGGCGCGCAATTCCCGCAGCTGGAAGAGGCACGCTCATTGTTGAAGCAACTTTGATTTTCTTCAGGAAATATAAGGCTTACTTCAAAATTAAGAGTATTTAATACGGAGCAATCTGGCCGGGCTGTTCCGTTTGAAATTGTGCTGCATTTCAATTCGAAATCGGGTACGCTCTGCTGTATCGGCCTTCACTTTTGGTAGGGAGGCGGATGGAATGGCGATGACATTCGGCTGGAAGAGGGGGGTAAAGATGTTGATCGAGAGAATACTCGGCAAGCGTGACATTCTGATCCCTTACTTCGATTTCCACGAAGCGGAGCACAACGGCAGCAATCGCGAATTGATGAACGACATCTATCGCCTGCGCTACGAAGTCTACTGCAACGAATGCAATTTTCTCGACGCGCAGCAGTATGGCGACGGGATGGAGCAGGATGAATACGATCCCTGCTCCGGCCACTTCGCCGCCTTCAACCATGACGGAGAAATCGTCGGCACCGTGAGGCTGGTCCAGCCGGAGGAGCATATGCTTTACCCCTTCGAGAGCCATTGCACGGTTTTCGACGATTTCCGGTTTCCAGAGCGCGCGAAAGCTGGGGAGATTTCCCGCCTGGTGGTGAAGAAGACGTATCGGCGGCGCCGCGGCGATACCTTGGAAGGTGTATCCAAGGATTTCGTGCAAGGCAGCCCCAGTTCGCCATCGTCGCGCTACCGCGAGCAGCGCGGCAACAGTCCACTGTTACTGCTTGGCATGTACAAGGAAATGTATAAGTACAGCCGCCGGAACGGCATCCGTTTCTGGTATGCAGCGATGGAACGCTCGCTGGCCCGGTCTCTGGACAAGATGGGCTTCAAGTTCGTGCCCATCGGGCCTGCGACGGATTACTATGGGCCGGTGACGCCCCATATCGTCGACCTCGAAGAGCTGAACGTGAGATTACAGCGCGAGAACAAGTTCCTGGCCGCCTGGTTCAACGATGAACCGATTCCCATCTGGGTGCTGGTCAAGTCCTTGCTCATCAGTCGCATGATTGGCGCCCCTGGCAAGAAGTAGGGGCTTAGTTGCAAAGAGTTTTATGATGGTTCAGTTTGCCCCCAAGAAGCCGGAATCCGCTCTGCCTCTCTCCCGGGAAGAGTACTCGGCGTTGGCGGATGGTTCTGCAGCAAATCACAAGATTTTCCGTTCCTTCCGTGGCGGCGCCCTGGGCGGCGTCCCCCCAGAAATTTTCAAGCTGCGTTACGAGGTGTACTGCCTGGAATACGCTTTCCTGCGTCCCGAGGCGGCGAACGAAGGCTTGGAACAGGACGAGTATGAAGAATGCTCGACCCATTTCGCGGCCTATGCCAGCGATGAAACCCTGATCGGCACGGTGCGCCTGGTGCAGCCCGAGCGCGCCCAATGCTATCCGCTGGAATTGCACTGCCATCTGTTCGCCGGCCATGAAATGCCGCCGCGCCACCTGATGGCCGAGATTTCCCGCCTTATTGTGCGCAAGGGCCACCGCCGCCAGCGCGCCGATTCCCTGTATGGCGTGCCGGGCGCCGAGCGGCGCGAGCACGACAGCTGGCTGCGCAATCTGGGCCGGCGTTCCGACGACCGCGAATCGCCCATGCTGCTGTTCGGCCTGTATCGCGAGATGTACCGCCACAGCCTGGCCAGCGGCATCCGCTACTGGCTGGCGGCGATGGAGCGCTCGCTGGCGCGTTCGCTGCAGAGAATGGGTTTCGCCTTCAATGCGATCGGTCCGCAAACGGATTACTACGGCGCCGTCACGCCCTATTTGCTGGACCTGCGGCGCCTGGAACTGCACCTGGCCCAGCACAACCCGGCGCTGTCGGCCTGGTTCACCGAGCCGGCCGGCAATCCGCATTACCGGCGCCACATGCCGGCCCTGCCGGAGTAAGCGGCCGCTGCAAAATGGCGGTGGCGTTGTTGCCCCGCCTTGGCGCTCCGCCTAGGCGCCCCGCCTTGGCATTGCGCCTAGCCGTGCCGGCGCACTGTCTTCGTCGCTCCGCCTTGGCGCACCGCCTTGGCGCCCCGCCCTGGCGCTCCGCCCTGAGGCTGCGCCTAGCCGCTCCGCTTAGGCGCAGCGCTGAGCCGCGTCCATTCTGACGTGGTCTCTGCGCAGCCTCAGACGGCCGGCGCGTCGCTGCTGATGTCGATCAGCTTGGTGACGTGGTTCTTGAAGCTGTGCACCACGATGTGCGGCGATTGCGGCACCGGCAGGCCGGCCAGCATATCGTGCATCATCGACACCGCCATGGCCGCCACCGTGAAACTGCCCACCGCCAGCTGCGAGGCGGGGCAGGGGCGGCCGTCTTCCATGATGGTCAGCGCGCGCGCCACCTGTTCCACCACCTGGCGGTCGAGGTGGGCGCCGATGCGCGCCATGATCTTGCCGAACACATTCGAATAGCTGGCGTCGCCTTCCGTGGTGGCCTGGCTGACGTCGTGCGCGATGATCTCGGCCAGCGAGCCGGGCGCATTGGGCGGGAAATACAGCACGCCCGCGCCCTGGCCGATGGAGAGGGCGGTGAAGATGGGCTTGCCCAAGCTGCGCGCCGAGGTGTGCAGATGCAGGATGGCTTCCAGGTCGAGGAAGTCAATGGTGTCGAAAATAATGTCGACCATGCCCACCAGCTGGGCCGCATTGCTCTTGTCCAGATTGGCGACGATGGCTTCCACTTCCGCTTCCGGATTGATGCGCAGGATATGCTTTTTCAGCGCCGCCGCCTTGGGCGTGCCGATATCCTCGAAGTCGAAGAACTGGCGGTTCAGATTGTGCGCATCCACCGTGTCGCCATCGATCAGCACGAATTTGCGGAAGCCCATGCGGGCGGCGCAGATGGCGGTGGAACTGCCCAGGCCATTGCCTGCGATCAGCAGGCTGCTGTCCTTGATTTTCGCCTGGGTGGCAGGACTGACATAACCTTCATTGCGGGTGACAAAGGTGTCGTAGTTGAAGACCGTCGCCATGATATGACCTCGCTCGCCGGGTAGGAAATGGCTTACAGAATATAGCAATTTCAAACAGCCCCGTCATTAAATTCACCAATGTCGGGAATCTTTACAGTATGAGCAAGGTGCTCAGCTTTCTGGTTGCCATGCGGACCGCAAATTCCCGCGAATTCAAGGGTTCTGTCCTAGGCAGCCTGCTATTTGCCAGTCCGGCCGGGACCGTAGCGGCCATAGCCGGTAAGCAGTGTCGGCTTTCTTTACAGCCGTGTTGAAAGTTAGTCGGCAACCCTGCCGCCGGCGTTCGGAACCGACCGCCGTCTCCCTCGGAAAACGCTGAATCCACGCAAATTGGCATGCGGCTTGCTTAATGGATGCTGACGCTAGACAGACGGCGCTCTCAACAAAAATGGAGATCTACAAAATGTCACTCAAGAAACTAATTGTCGCATCGTCCTTGGCCTTTGCTGCAATGGGCGCCTCTGCAACCACTCTGGATGCGCTGACCGGCAACCTGAATATCAAGCTGGTAGGCCTGACCACGGAAACCAACCTCTGGGCCGGCACCAATGAAAGCACCTGGGGCATCGGTTCGATCACGCAGATCCAGGGCGTGGGCGGCCAGAACTGGAACTATGGCTCCTCCGACGGCACCTATCTGTACTACATGCTGTATGGCGTGGCCGACCAGAATATCGTGGCCAACTCCGGCGGCACCTTCGACATCTATAACGTGGGCGCGACCGGCGGCGTCGGCGACGGCAAGATCCACTTGGATGTGTACCGCACCAATGTGGACCTGCTGGCCCTGAACTCGAACTACAATGCCGCTCCTGGCGACCGCACGGCCTACGATATGCACTCCCTGCTGTCCGGTTTTGGCCCGGCCTACCTGAAGCTGGAATTCGGCGTCGGCAAGCAAACCCTGAACGTGGTGGGCGGCAGCGATCCGACGGCCGATGAAACCCTGGCCACCATGGTGCAGCAGACGTCGGGCGTGACCCTGCCAACCGACGGCAAAGGCTCCTTCTTCGCCGACGTGGCGGGCGGCACCGCTGCCTCGCAATGGGATACCAACGGCCTCTTCGGCCACGACCTGGATGGCAAATTCACGCTGAGCGTGAACGGCGCCGACCTGGGCTCCGGCACTTGCACTTCTGTCGAAGTGAACAACGGCACCTGCTTTGCTGGTTTCATCAACGATCCGATCCGCGCCGTGAAAGTGCCTGAGCCTGCATCGCTGGCCCTGGTGGGCCTGGGTCTGGCAGGTTTGGCCGGGCTGCGCCGCCGCAAACAATAAGACTCTCGCAGCACATACTACTGCCCGGCTTGCCGGGCAGTTTTTTTTCCGCAGCCGCCCGGCGTCGGCAGGCCGCAACCATGCGCGGCCGGTGCCGGTGCCGGCGGCGGCAGGGATGGCGGCAGGCGAAAACGGGGCAGGTTCAGCGCGGCTTGCGCGCGCCGACCGTCTGCAGGAAGCCGGCGGCCAGGCCGGCGCGGTAGGGATGGCTGGCGGGGCGGTACAGGCGGGCGATCTTCTGCACATAGTCGCGCGTTTCGGCATAGGGCGGCACGCCGCCATAGCTGGCCACGGCCTTCTCGCCGGCATTGTAGGCGGCCGCCACCAGCTGCACATTGCCTTCGAAGCAGGCCAGCAGCCATTGCAGATAGGCCAGGCCGCCGCGGATATTCGCCTCCGGATCGAAGGCATCCTTGACGCGGAAGCGCTGCGCCGTTTCCGGGATCAGCTGCATCAAGCCCTGGGCATTCTTGGGCGAGACGGCTTTCGCATTGAAGCCCGATTCGACGGCGATCACCGCCATCGCGAACTGCGGATCGATCTCGAACTGCGGCGCCAGCCGGTCCACCAGCACGCGCACGCTGCGGCTGGCCGCCACGTACTCCGGCTCCGGTTCGAAATCGACCAGCAGCGGCGGATCGGGCGCCATGCAGTCGGGCAGGGCGGCGCCCGGCAGCGGCGGCGTCAGCGCGAGCATATTGCGCGCCTGGGCATGGCCCTGTTCCGCCGCCAGCGCGAACAGGCGGCCCGCCGTGGCGTCGCTGCGCGCCACGCCGCGGCCGTTGGCATACATCCAGCCCAGCGCATACTGGGCTTCCGGCGCGCCAAGCCGGGCGGCGCGGCAATACAGCGCGGCTGCCTGCGGCAGGTCGCGCGGCATGCCTTCGCCATGCTCGTGGCGCACCGCCTGCTCGCTCAATACTTGCGCATTCTGGGCGCAGGCCGCCGCCGCGCCGAGTAAACCCAGCAATAAGGGCAAGGGGGGGAGGGGCCGGACAGACATGGGGCGGCTCAGTGCAGGGCGCCATCCTCGCGGCGCGCGGCGCGTTCGCTGTGGCGTTGCAGATTGCTGTTCAACTGGGCGATGATTTCAGAGGCCGCCTGCACGATCTGGGCGGAATCGAAGCCGGCCCGGGTCATCTCCTTGAAGAAGGATTTGGCCAGGATGCGCGCGATCTGGTCCGGATGCTGGTAGGCGGTGATGCCGCTGTCTTCCACCTTGCCGCGCACGTCCTGCAGCATGGCCAGCTGGGTGAAGCGCGAGTTGAGGATGCTTTGCAGCTGCTGCACCTGGATCGTTTTGCCGATGAACAGCGCGATCACATCGAGCAGATGCAGATCGACCGTGCTGAAGCAGGCTTTGCTCTGGCTGCAGCTGGCATTGAGCATGCCGATCACCTTGGCGTCGATGCGGATCGGCGCCAGCATCAGGCTGCGGCGCGGATCGCTGGCGCGGCGCGCCAGATGGGCAAACTGGGAATTGGCGATGTCTTCCACCAGCAGCGAGCGGCCGCTGGCCAGCACATGGCCGGCGATGCCTTCGCCGCGTCCCACCTTCACTTGCAGGGCGGCCGGCGGTAGCGGGCCGTGGCTGGCGCACACGCTCATGCGCATCTCCTCGCCGTCGCCTTCGTTCAGCAGCATCACCGAACAGGTCTCGGCGCCGACCAGGGCGGCCGTCATCGCGGCCTGCTCATTGAGGTTGTCATTGAGCGAGCCGCTGGCCAGAAACTGCGACATGTCCTGCAGCTTGATCAACAGGTTTTCGGCTTGGTTCATGGTAGCTACCCGCAACGAGGTCCATGTGCTTATTTTAGCAAGCCCGGCTTGCCGCAACGTTGTATTTACGTAGGCGGCGCTGTGGTTTTTCTGCCCGGCGTCAGGCTGGCGCCGCTTCCCGTGGCGAGAGGAAGGCCTTGTGGAATAAATGGCGCGCCAGCAGCAGCGGCGGCATGCGCAGCCAGTTGGCGCGGATATACAGCAGCAGGCGCGCGGCCGGCGTGAACGCGTCCTGGCAGCTGGCGTGGTCGGGCAGCAGGGCGCGCGCGAACAGCGCATCCATCAGGGCCAGCAGGGCGGCGCCGGGACGGCCGCTGTCGCAGGCGGCGCTGGCGCTGGCCGGCACCGGCGTGGCCAGCAGGCGCTGGCAATAGCGCAGCGCATAGAACAGGGGCCGCTGCAGATGCAGTTGCGCGGCGCGCTGCGCCAGTTCGTCCCAGAAGCCGGGCTGGGCGCCGAAGTGCCGCAGCAGGCCGTGGATGTCGGCCAGGTCGCGCAAGCCGTTATTCAGCTCGCCATCGTGGAATAAATGGGTGGCGCTGTGCAGCACCATATCGGCCGGGGCGAAGGTCAATAGGCCGGCCTCGTCCGGCAGTGCCACGGCGGCGGCGCGCAGCAGGCGCGGATCGGGTTGCAGCGCCGCCGTGCGCGGCAGGATGGCGTGGTGCACATCGATCAGGCTCTCGCGCCGCATATGCTGCATGGGCGGCAGCTCGTGCATCCATTCGCGGTAGTAGCGCTGGTCGTAGGCGTCGTGGTGGGTGCTGGCCCAGCCGGCCAGCATCAGCGCCGCCTCCACCTGGTCCAGATCGCTTTCCGCGACCAGGATATCGATGTCGGAGAACAGGCGGCCCTGGGCCGGCGGCAGGCCGGCCAGCGTGTACGCCGCGCCCTTGAGCAGGATGATGGGGATGCCGAGATCGCGCAGCGCCAGGCGGATGCGCCGCACCTCCCAGCGCACGGCCTGGCGGTGGCGCTCGCCCAGCACGCCGGCCCAGTCCAGCTGTTCGCGCGCGGCGGCCGGAATCGCCGCCAGCAGGCCGCGCGCCTGCAGCAGCGCATGCAGGGCGGCCATCAGGTTGGCGCTGCCGGCCTGGCGCAGCAGCAGGTCCCAGTCGGCCGGCGTCAGCGTGCCCGCCTGTTCGGGATGGCTCAAGACGGTCAGCAGCAGGGGCGGGGCGGGCGGCAAGGTGGTCGTGGGCTTAAAGTGGCGGTGGCGGCAGCCGGTCGAAAGCGTCCAGCGCTTCATCCAGCACGCTGTAGCGGAAATTGTAGCTCAGGCTGCGCTCGATCAGGCCGCCCAGCGCCGTGAAGCCGTGCGCGCCCAGCAGGCTGTAATTGAAGCAGTTCTGCGCCAGCAGCATGAAGGCATGGGCCGGCGCCAGCGGCTCCAGCGCGGTGGCGGCGCCGGCCTCGTAGCGCGGGAACACCACCCACGCCGGCCGCGCCGTCTCGCCGCTGCGCGCAATGCTGGCCGCCGGCGCGCGCATATGCGCCACCGTGCCTTTCACGGTATCGCTGACGGGCCGGCTCATGACGGCTTGCGGCACATAGCGGGCAATGATGTCGATCGAGGCATTCTTCAGGCTGACGGGGCGCGGCAGCGGATGCAGCAAGCCATCGTCCAGGCGCAGCAGGGTCAGTTCGTCCGACAGCAGGCGCCAGCCGCCACGGCCCACCAGCGCCGCGCACAAGGTGCTCTTGCCGGAGCCGGGCGGCGCCGGCAGGATCAGGGCGCGCCCGCCTTTCTCGACCACGGCGGCGTGCACGATCAGGTAGCGGTTGGCGCGGCTCGACACGCACCAGTTCAAGCCCCACTCGAACATGGGGAAGGCCTGGTCCAGCGGCAGCGGCTTGAAGATCGAGCGGCGGTCGTACAGCAGCTTGACCTGGGGCTTGATCCAGCGCCGCGCATTCAGCGGACGCACCAGCTGCAAATGGAAATCGGCGAAAGCGTCCGCCGCCAGCAGCGGATAGTCGGCATACAGCAGGGCGATGCCTTCGGCCAGGCTGGGGATGGCGCTGTGCAGGTAGGTGGTGAAGGCGCCGGTGCGCAGGCGGATGCCGCCACCGGCCAGTTGCGCGGCGAGTTCGGCGCGCGCCAGGGAGCCGACCTTCAGCATGGTTCAACCAGATCGAGTTCCTGCAGATCGGCCAGCAGGTCGGCGGCGTCTTCCGCCTCGGGCAGGGACAGGCGCTGCGCCAGCGCCGCCGCGTCGGCCTCCGCGTCGCGCAAGGCCAGCAGCAGCTGCATGGCCACAGCCGTGAGCAGATGGGTGTCGCCGGACAGGCTGTTGTAGACCACGTACTCCTCGGCCCAGCCACGGTGCAGCAGGGTCTGGCCGGGCGCCAGTCGCCAGCGCTGGGCCATCAGTACATCGTGCCCCGCAGGTACTCGGCGATCTTGTCGCTATACCACTTCACGCCGGCGGTGGGCTGGTAATAGCCCTTGCTCTGGAACTCGCTCCAGATTTTTTTCAGCATCTCTTCGGTGAGGAAGGTGGACAGGCCGGCCTTCACATTGAGCCAGGCCGCCGAGAGATAGGCGCCGACATAGCTCTGCGGGTAGTCGTAGCTCTGGCCCTTGAGCATATTCATCATCGTGCTGGTGCCATAGGTTTTGCTGTTGGCGTAGTTGCAGCTGAAGATGTTGGAAAACTTCTTGCTTGAGGTGCCGCTGGGCCAGGTGTGGGTGGTCCAATAGCTTGGCACCCGGCCGGCACAGACCGGCTTGGGTCCGCGGTAGCTTTGCAGGCCGCCCGACAGCGAGCCGGACGGTGTGGTGCAAATCTCGCAGGCCATGCCGGGCGTGCTGTTGATGGTCAGTAGGACGCCGGTGGCGGCGAGGCCGGCCTTGCCGAGCCGACGGCGCGCCGCGCCATGCGGCGGCAGTGGGGTGGAGGCGGTGTCCGCTGCCTGGGGCAGGCCGGAAGCTCCATCTTGCTGTTCTCGCTTAGCCACGACAATTCCTCACAAAAAACCGACCATTCACTCAGCCACTCAATGCTGTGGAATGAAGCAATTACCATTCCAATAGTCACTCGGCAACTTCGTTCCTCGTTAAATCAAGGACTTAGCATCAGGCCGCTCGGTAAATTTGGCAGCGGTCTTTGCGCGAGATCAAAAACTGTAAGATTCCTCGACATTGTACGAAAGTAAGTTCACGACGTCAGAAGAAACTTTCGGGCACCACCAGAATGTCGCCCGGACGCATCGGAACATTGGCGGAGATGTCACCGTTTTTGATCAGGTCGTCCAACCGGACCTTGAACTGTTGCTGTTTGCCGTCAACTTTACGGATGATACTGGCCTTGTTGCCGGACGCGAACTCGGTCACGCCGCCGACGGCGATCAGCACGTCCATCAGCGACATATCGCGGCGGTAAGGCAGGGATTGCGGCCGCGCCGCCTGGCCGATGACGCGGATCTGCTCGTTATACGTGCCGACGAAACCGGTCACGATCACCGTCACCACCGGCTGCTGGATGTATTTGGCCAGCGCTTTCTCGATATCGCGCGCCAGCTGGGTCGAGGTCTTGCCGCTCGCTTCCAGGTCTTCCACCAGCGGCGTGGTGATCTTGCCGTCCGGCCGCACCGGCACCGAGCCCGACACTTCCGGATTGCGCCAGACCGTGATGTTGACATTGTCGCCCGGCCCGATCAGGTAATCGGCTTCCGGCGTGGGACCGGCGTCGGTCAGCGGCGGATGGGAGGTGGCGCAGCCGCTCAGCGCCAGGGCGCCCAGCAGCAGGGCAGCAGCGGACAGCGATTTGCTCAGTTTGAGGTGCAGAGTATTCACGTCAATCTCCTTATTAATCCCGCGCAGCCGGGCAAGCCAAAATATTATTGTACGGAAAGGAATGCTTACGATTTGGAATGCTTAAGTATTTTAATTTTGGCAAGTATATTGTATATCGGATAGCTCGCCTGATGAGCTTGCGTGTTGCGATTTATTTGCTGCCGGGCCGTCCATTTAGCAATTGCTGCACATAGACGGCCGGGATGGCATAGCTGATGCCGCTGGGATTGCTGATGGCGTTTTCCTTCAAGCCTTTGACGAAGCCCATATTAATGACGGCATATACGGTGCCGCTTTCCGGGTCGTAGACCGGGCTGCCGCTATTGCCGGGATAGGCTGTGCCGTCGAGCTGGAAGATGTGGAAGGGCGCGCGCTGCAACTGGGTGATCAGGCGTGCGTCGAGGCGGCTCGAATTCAGCGGCGGCAAGACCATCGGTGTGATGGCCGACAGCGTGGCGCGGTGGGTGACGCGGTTCAGGCCCAGCGTCATGCCGAGCGGGAAGCCGGTAAACGCCAGCGCCTGGCCCTCGGCCAGGCTGTCTGACGGTCCCAGTTGCAGCGCCGGCAGGGGCGCGCCGCTCAGGCGCAGATGCACCAGATCGTGCTCGCGGTCGACGGCGCTGACGGTCACGGGGCGGAACTCCAGCTTGTCGCCCGCGCCGGTGACGATGCCCAGGGTTTCCTTGCGTTCGATATCGAGAATGTCGGGAATGGCATGGGCGTTGCTGATCACCGACAGGCCGTCGCCGACCACGAAGCCGGTGGCGACGAAGGCGATGGCCGGGCTGCGCGTGCGCAGATACGTGCCGACCCCGACCACCGAAGGCTTGATGCTGGCGATGACATGCGGAAAGTCGCTGGCGCGCACCGGCGGCGCCAGGCCCGCCAGCGGCGCGGCCAGCAGGGCGATGGTGGCGAGCAGCAGCGTCCGCCGCGTGCCATTGCGCGGGAAAGGGCGTAGGATTTTCATGGGCACACGATAGCAGATTTTTCAATTAATTCTATGCATGGCGGGCTTTGCATCAATATAATTGATATTGCTCATTGGAAAACATTATTCCTGCTGTCTGTAGAATGCAACGCGGGTCGCGCAAGGCTTAATTCGAACAGGAAATTAATAGCAACGAGCAAGGCTTTCTGCGGTATGATAGAGCTGATCGATGCAATTTAAGCAATAATCAGCTCCCGTTTTCCGGCGCATCACACCTTTCCCGCAGGTAATTGAAATGGCAGAACTGACAGCCCTGATCCTCACTTTCCTGAAAGCGATCGGAAAGTATCGCTGGTATGCGGTGGTTATTACCTGGACGGTGGCCATCGTCGGCTGGGCTGTGGTGTACCGCCTGCCCAACGATTACCAGGCGTCGGCCCGCGTCTACGTCGATACCCAGAGCATCCTCAAGCCGCTGCTGGCGAATATGACGACCATGCCGAATGTCGACCAGCAAGTGCTGTTCATGCGCCGCACCCTGATCAGCCGCCCGAATGTGGAGCGGGTGATGCGCATGGTCGATCTCGACATCAAGGCCAAGACCGTCAGCGAGCACGAAAAACTGGTCGATGAGCTGATGGCCCAGATCAAGGTCGGCGGCACCGAACGCGATGACATTTACACCATTTCCTACAATAATCCGAATCCCAAGCTGGGCAAGGATGTGGTGCAGTCCCTGCTCACCATCTTTGTTGAGGGCAGCTTCGGCAGCAAGAAGCAGGATTCGGAAAAAGCCGTGCAGTTCATCGACGACCAGATCAAGAGCTACGAGGAAAAGCTGGCCGGCGCCGAGAACGCGCTCAAGGAATTCAAGCTCAAGTACATGGGCCTGCTGCCGCGCCAGGGCGGCGACTTCACCTCCAGCGTGGGCGAGCTGTCCGACAAGCTGAGCCAGGCCCGCCTGGAACTGCTGGAAGCGGAACAGGCGCGCAACGCCATCAAGCGCCAGATCGCGGGCGAGGACATGGCGCCGGTGTCGGCCGCCGAGCGCGAAGTCGTCAATCCGGAAATCGATGGCCGCATCTCGGCACTGAACAAGCAGCTCGACCAGCTGCGCATGCAGTTCACCGAAGAGCATCCCGACATCCTGTCGACCAAGCGCCTGATCGCCCAGCTGGAAACGCGCAAGAAGGACGAGGCCAAGAAGAGCCGCAGCAGCGGCGATCCGGGCGCCAACTACAGCCCCATGCTGCAGCAGATGAATGTGGCGTTGTCGGTGGAAGAGGCGCGCATCGCCTCGCTCAAGGCGCGCGTCGGCGAGTACGGTTCGCGCCTCGAGCGCATGCGCTCGCAGAGCAGCCTGGCGCCGGAAGTGGAAGCGCAACTGGCCCAGCTCAACCGCGACTATGCCATCAATAAGGATAACTACGAGAAGCTGGTGGGCCGGCGCGAGGCGGCCAAGCTGTCCGGCGACTTGAGCACGGCAACCGATATGCTGACCTTCCGCGTCATCGATCCGCCCACCGCGCCGATCACGCCGACCGGACCGAACCGGCCGCGCCTGTATTCCCTGGTCTTCGTCGGCGCCCTGCTGGCCGGCCTCGGCGTGGCCTTGCTGATGAGCCAGATCCGTCCGACCTTCCTCAGCCAGAGCAGTCTGCGCGAAGTCAGCGGCATGCCCATTCTCGGCACCATCAGCATGAACTGGACCGAGCAGCAGAAAGTCATGCGCAAGCGCCGTCTGTATGCCTTCGGCCTGTCCGTCTTCACCTTATTCACCGCTTATGGCGGCGTGCTGGCCGCGGCCCTGCTCCGTCCGCTGTAAGGGCGGGCCACCTGATGGAGAGTCCAAGTGAGCATTATTGAAAAAGCGGCCAGCCGCATCGAACACCGCCGCAGCCCGGCAGCCCAGCCCACCGAAGCGGCGGCCCCGGTGCCGCCGCTGAATGCCGCGCCGGCCCTGGACGCCGCGGCGCCGCCGGCCGCCGTGCCTTACAGCGCCGCGCCGCCAGCCGCCGCCGCGCCGGCGGCAGCGCCCCTCCCGCCAGCTGCGCCGGCGGGCGAGGCCGGCGCCGCGCCGCGCCGCGCGCGCGAAGTCGAACTCGATCTGGCGCGCATGCAGCAAATGGGCCTGGTCACGGCCGCCGGCGGCCGCACCTCGCTGGTGGAAGACTTCCGCATCATCAAGCGTCCGCTGATCAAGCGCGCGCTGGCGCCGCGCGTGCCCGGCGAGAATCCCGGCAATCTGATCATGATCACCAGCTCGCTGCCGGGCGAAGGCAAGACTTTCTGCGCCATCAACCTGGCCATGAGCATCGCCATGGAGCTGGACAACACCGTGCTGCTGGTCGACGCCGACGTGGCCCGCCCCTCGGTGCTGCGCACGCTGGGCCTGCCTTCCCAGCGCGGCCTGATGGATGTGCTGCTGGACGAGAAGCTGGGCTTGTCCGAAGTCATGCTGCGCACCAATGTGAACACGCTGACCATCGTCCCGGCCGGCACGCCCAACCCGCGCGCCACCGAGCTGCTGGCGAGCCAGATGATGAACAACCTGGTGCTGGAAATCGCCAACCGCTATCCGGACCGCATCGTCATCTTCGATTCGCCGCCGCTGCTGCTGACCAGCGAAGCCCATGTGCTGGCCGGCCATATGGGCCAGATCGTGCTGGTGGTGGAGTCGGAAAAAACCACCCAGCACGCGGTCAAGGAATCGCTGCGTCAGCTGGAGGGCTGCCACAACGTCAACCTGGTCTATAACAAGTCGCGTGAGTTCCCCGGTTCGGAGACCTATGACTATCATTATGGCTAAACGCTGCGCTCCCGCTGCCTTGCCCAAGCTGGCGCCGATGGCGCTGGCCCTGCTGATGGCGGCGCCCGCCGCCCGCGCCGAATGGAAATTCGCTCCCGCCGTGGAGCTGCGCGAAACCTGGTCCGACAATGTGGGCCTGGCCAGCAACGACAAGGCCGGCAGCCAGTTCATCACCGAAGTGGTGCCGGGATTTAGCCTGACCAATGTGGGGCCGCGCCTCAAGCTGCACGCCAACTACCAGCTGCACCTGTACCAGTATTCGAAGGAACGGACGGGCGGCACCGGCAGCAATACCAGTTCCCTGAACGCGGGCGCCCAGGCCAAGGTGGTGGACGACCTGCTGTTCTTCGATGGCACCGCCACCATCAGCCAGCAAGCCACGTCGGCCTTCGGCCCCCAGGTCAACAACAACGGCTACAGCAGCAATAACCGCAACGAAGTGCGCACCATCCGCCTCAGTCCCTATCTGCAGCACCGCTTCGGCAGCACGGCGCAGATGGAGCTGCGCTACACGCGCGACACGGTGGACACCGATAACCGCGGCATGGGCCGCAGCGACGCCAACAGCATCAATCTGAACATCAATAGCGGCCCGGCCTTCCGCACCATCGGCTGGGGCTTCATGGCCAACCGCCAGGTGCTCGACGACAGCATCGCGCCCACCTCCACCACCCAGCTGGCGATGGCGAATGTGTCCTACCGCCTGACGCCGACCTTCAGCCTGACGGCCAGCGGCGGCTACGATAAATTCAGCTATGAGAGCAACGGCCAGGCCACCCAGGGCAAGTCCTGGTCCACCGGCTTTCGCTGGAATCCCTCGCCGCGCACCAGTCTCGACGCCTCGCTCGGCAAGCGCTATTACGGCAACAGCTACTCGCTGGCGCTGAACCACCGCGCCCGCTACAGCAACTGGAGCGTGAGCTATGGCGATTCGGTCACCAACTCGCGCTCGAATTTCCTGCTGCCTTCGGCCATCGACACCGCGGCCATGCTGGACCGCCTGTTCATGCCCAACTTCCCCGATGCGGCCAAGCGCGCCGCCGCGGTGGAGGCGTATATCCGCGCCCTGAACCTGCCGCGCGCCTTGCCCGACAGCGTCAACTACTTCAGCAACCGCTATGCGCTGCAAAAGCAGTTGCAAGCCTCGGTCAGCTTCACCACGGCGCGCACTTCGACCATGTTCAATATCTTCAGCATGCGGCGCGAAGCGCTGTCGCTGACCCAGGTCGATAGCACGCTGCTGGGCAGCAGCAGCGGCAATGTGAACGACAACACGCGGCAGACGGGCGCTTCGGCCCTGTTCAACTACCGCCTCAACTCGCGCACCGGCGCCAGCCTGTCCGCGACCTACACCAATGCCGACTCCAATAGTCTGGGCAAAGGCAGCCAGAACCGCGCCCTGCGCCTGTTCCTGACCCACCAGTTCGATCAGAGGATCAGCGGCGGGGTGGAAGTGCGCCGCGTGCGCGGCAGCACCTTCCTCGACAGTGGAAACTATACCGAGAACGCGGTCGCCGCGTCCGTCTCGATCAAGCTTTAACGGAGCCTGTGCGCCATGTATGAAAGTTATTATGGGCTGAGCGACAAGCCCTTCCGCCTGCGTCCCGATCCGCATTTCTTCTTCGGCAGCAAAGGCCACAAGCGCGCCATGGCCTATCTGGAATATGGCCTGTCGCAAGGCGAGGGCTTCATCGTCATCACCGGTGAAGTCGGAGCGGGCAAGACCACGCTGGTGCGCAATCTGTTCAACCAGATTGAAACCGACCGGATTGTGGCGGCCCACATCGTCAACACCCATCTCGATTCCGACGATACCCTGCGCATGGTGGTGGCCGGCTTCGGCCTGCCCTACGAGGACGCTGCCAGCAAGACCGTGCTGCTGGCGCGCCTGGAAGCCTTCCTGCGCACCAGCGAGCAGCAGGGCAAGCGCGCCTTGCTGGTGGTGGACGAGGCGCAGAACCTGACGCCGCGCGTGGTGGAAGAGCTGCGCATGCTGTCCAATTTCCAGACCGACGACAAGTCGCTGCTGCAGACCTTCCTGCTGGGACAGCCGGAATTCCGCACCACCTTGCACAGTCCCGGCATGCAGCAGCTGCGCCAGCGCGTGATCGCCACCTACCATCTGGGGCCGATGGACGAGCATGAAACCCAGGCCTATATCGAACACCGCATGCTGACCGTGGGCTGGAAGGGCGATCCCTCGTTCACCCCGGCCGCCCACGCGGCCATCTACGAATTCACTGGCGGCATTCCGCGCAAGACCAACCATCTGTGCGACCGCATGCTGCTGATGGGCTTCCTGGAAGAGATGCACGCCTTCACCGATGCCGACGTGGACACCGTCATCCGCGACATCCAGCAGGAATTCCAGGCGCCGCCGGAAGCGGCCGCGCCGGCCGCCGACGCCAATCCGCTCGATCCCGAGGCGGCCGTCTTCGGCAACCAGTATCCGGCCCTGCTCGACGAACGCATGTTGAAAGTGGAGAAGTCGCTGGTGTCCGTGCTCTCCATCCTGAAGAAGATGGTGCGCTCGCCATCCTCCGTCAACCTGCCTATCGATAACAACGAATGAACGCCGCCAGCCCAACGACCGGCAAGACGTACCGCATCCTGTGCGTGGTCGGCGCACGTCCGAACTTCATGAAGATGGCGCCCATCATGTCGGCCCTGGGCGCGCTCGGCCCGCAGGTCGAAGCGAAGCTGGTGCACACCGGCCAGCACTACGACGTGGCGATGAACCATCAGTACTTCCAGGCGCTGGGCATTCCCAATCCGGACATCAATCTGGAAGTCGGCTCCGGCAGCCATGCGCAGCAGACAGCCGAGGTGATGCGCCGCTTCGAACCGGCCATGGACGAGGTGCAGCCGGCCGCCGTGCTGGTGGTGGGCGACGTCAACTCCACCATCGCCTGCGCCCTGGTGGCGGCCAAGAAGGGCGTGCCGGTGATCCACGTGGAAGCGGGCCTGCGCAGCTTCGACCGCGCCATGCCGGAAGAGATCAACCGCCTGCTGACCGACCAGCTGTCCGACCTGCTGTTTACCACCGAGGAAAGCGGGCGCGATAATCTGCTGAAGGAAGGCATCGCCGACGAACGCATCCACTTCGTCGGTAATGTGATGATCGATACCCTGCGCGCCAATCTGGAGCGCGCCATCCCCACCGAGAAGATCGCCGCCGACGCGGGCCGCGCCGGTTTCGCGCAAGGCCGCGGCTATGCCGTGCTGACCCTGCACCGTCCCTCGAACGTGGACGATCCGGCTATCCTGCAAGGCTTGCTGGAAGCGGCGGCGAAAATCGCCCAGCGCACGCCGGTGATCTTCCCGGTGCATCCGCGCACCCGCGCCACCATCGAGAAGTTCGGCCTGAGCCATCTGCTCGACACGCCGGACGTGCTGCTGCTGCCGCCGATGGGCTACCTGGAGATGCTGGGCCTGATGCGCGATGCGCGCGTGGTGCTTACCGATTCCGGCGGCATCCAGGAAGAAACCACGGCGCTGGGCACGCCCTGCCTGACGCTGCGCAACAACACCGAACGCCCGATCACAGTGGACGAAGGCAGCAATACCATCGTCGGCAACGATCCGGCGCATATCCTGGCAGCGTACGAAGAGCTGCTGCAAGGCGGCGGCAAAGCAGGCCGCGTGCCGCATTTCTGGGATGGCCGCGCCGCCGAGCGCATCGCCGCCATCCTCTTCGACTGGCTGAAACAAAGGGACTGAGGACAGCAACCATGGATACGCGCGCCGCGCCCGCCATTCGCAATGCGATGACGATCGACGTGGAAGACTACTTCCAGGTATCCGCCTTTGCGCCGCATATCGCGCGCGAAGCGTGGCCTTCGCTGGAATGCCGGGTGGAGGCGAATATCGACCGCATCCTCGGCATTCTCGATGCGGGCCAGGCCAAGGCCACCTTCTTCACCCTGGGCTGGATCGCCGAGCGCTATCCGGCCATGGTCAAGCGCATCGTCGCCGGCGGGCATGAACTGGCCAGCCATGGCTACGGCCATCTGCGCGCCTCCGACCAGGACCGCGCCGAGTTCATGCAAGACATCAGCAGCAGCAAGGCCATTCTGGAAGATATCGGCGGCCAGGCGGTGCTGGGCTACCGCGCGCCGAGTTTCTCGATCGGCCCGGGCAATCTGTGGGCGCTGGATGCGCTGCACGAGGCGGGCTACCGCTACAGTTCCAGCATCTACCCGATCCAGCACGACCATTACGGCATGCCGGATGCGCCGCGCTTCGCCTTCTACCCGAACGGCAAGGATGGCTTGCTGGAAGTGCCGATCACCACGGTGCGCCTGATGCAGCGCAATCTGCCGGCCGGCGGCGGCGGCTATTTCCGCCTGCTGCCTTACGCCCTGTCGCGCCGCATGATGCGGCGCGTGAACCGGGAAGATGGCCAGGCGGCGATCTTCTACTTCCATCCCTGGGAAATCGATCCGCAGCAGCCGCGTCCCGAAGGCATCGGCTTGAAGACGCGCTTCCGCCACTACGTGAACCTGAGCCGCATGGACCAGCGCATCCAGGCGCTCACCCGCGATTTCGCCTGGGACCGCATGGACCGCATCTTCCTGGGGCAGCCATGACATCGATCATTGAAGCGGCGGCCCAGCGCGCCGCCGCCGCCGCATCCGCCGCCGCCGCGATTGCCGCCGCGAAGAATGAGGCCGTGCGTTTGCCGGCCGACGCGCCCGCCGCGCCGCTTGCCGCACCCTCCGTCGCCCCTGCCGCTGAAGCGGCGGCCTTGCCATCCCGCGCCGCAACGCTGGATGCGGAGCTGGCCGTGGCCGCGCGCGAGGGTGCCGTCTCCGGCGAAACCCAGTTGCGCGGCGTGGAGGCCGCAGCGCAGACGCCGGCGCCGGAAGCGCCGGGCTCCGCACCCGGCACGCTGATGCTGCAACTGCTGCTGCCGAACGCCGACGAATGCGCGCGCTGGGACGCCTTCGTGCAGGAGTGTCCCGAGGCGAGCTTCTTCCACCGCGCCGGCTGGCAAAAGGTGATCGAGCAGGCATTCGGCCACCGCTGCTGGTTCTTCTATGCCGAACGCGATGGCCGCATCGAAGGCGTGCTGCCGCTGGCCCAGATCAAGAGCCGCCTGTTCGGCCATTCGCTGGTCTCCTTGCCTTTCTGCGTGTATGGCGGCGTGGCCGCCATCAGCGCGGAGGCGCGCGCCCTGCTCGACCAGGCGGCCGAGGAACTGGCGGCCTCGCTCAACCCCGGCCATCTGGAATACCGCAACTTCGCGCCCGCCCATCCCGGCAATCCGAAATGGCAGGGCAAGGAGCTGTACTACACCTTCCGCAAGGCCATCACGGCCGACAACGAAGAGAATATGAACGCCATCCCGCGCAAGCAGCGCGCCATGGTGCGCAAGGCCATCAAGCTGGGCCTGCGCGGCGAGGTGGATCAGGGTATCGACCGCTTCTTCCACGCCTACGCCAGCAGCGTGCATCGCCTTGGCACGCCGGTGTTCTCGAAAAAATACTTCCGCCTGCTGAAACAAGTCTTCGCCGACGATTGCGAAATCCGCGTCATCCTGCAGGACGACAAGATCGTGGCCGGCGTGATGAGCTTCTTCTTCCGCGATGAAGTGCTGCCTTACTACGGCGGCGGCACGGCGCTGGCGCGCGACGTGGCGGGCAATGACTTCATGTACTGGGATTTGATGCAGGCCTCGGCCGACAAAGGCTATCGCCTGTTCGACTTCGGCCGCAGCAAGGCGGGTACCGGCGCCTTCGATTTCAAGAAGAACTGGGGCTTCAGCGCCCAGCCCCTGCCTTACGAATATCAGCTGTACGCCTCGTCCGAGCTGCCGGATGTGAATCCGCTCAACCCGAAGTACCAGCTCTTCATCAAGCTGTGGCGCAAGATGCCGCTGGCCCTGGCCAATGCGCTGGGACCGCACATCGTCAAAGACCTGGGGTGAATCGTGGACGACCTGCTGCTGCTGGTGCATAGGATTCCCTACCCCCCGAACAAGGGCGACAAGATCCGTTCCTACCATTTGCTCAAGCATCTGGTGCAGCATTACCGCGTCCACCTCGGCACCTTCGTCGATGACGAAGACGATTGGCAGCATTTGCCGCATGTGAAATCGCTGTGTGCTTCCAGCCACTTCGCGCGCCTCGATCCGCGCTGGGCGCGCCTGCGCAGCCTGGGCGCCTTGCTGGGCAACCGCTCGCTGTCGCAGGACTATTACAGCGATGGCGGCTTGCGCGCCTGGATGGCGCAAACCATGCGCGAGCAGCGCATCGGCCGCATCATGGTGTTTTCCGGGCCGATGGCGCAGTATGCCGAAGCGTATCCGCAGGCGCGCCGCGTGGTCGATTTCTGCGATGTCGATTCCGATAAGTGGCGCCAGTATGCGCAGCGCAAATCCTGGCCCATGCGCCTGCTGTACGCCTACGAGGCCGAACGCCTGCTGCGCTACGAGCGCGCGGTGGCGGCAGTAAGCGACGCCGCGCTGTTCGTCTCCGAACCCGAGGCGGCGCTGTTCCGCGCGCTGGCGCCCGAGAGCGGCAATCGCATCGGTCACTTCGGCAATGGCGTGGATACCGCTTACTTCACGCCGCATGCCGGATATGCCAATCCTTACGCTGCCGGCGAACGCGCCGTGGTCTTCTGCGGCGCCATGGATTACTGGCCGAATGTGGATGCCGTCTGCTGGTTCGCGCGCGAAATTTTCCCGGCGGTGCTGGCGCGCGAGCCGCTGGCGCGCTTCTACATCGTCGGCGCGCGGCCATCGGCCGAGGTGCAGGCGCTGTCCGTGCTGCCCGGCATCCGCGTGACGGGCACCGTGCCCGATGTGCGACCTTATGTCGCGCATGCCGCATTGTCGGTGGCGCCGCTGCGCATTGCGCGCGGCATCCAGAACAAGGTGCTGGAGGCGATGTCGATGGCCAAGGCCGTTGTCGTGTCGCCGCAGGCGCTGGAAGGCATCAGCGCCGAAACCGGCCGCGAACTGTTGCTGGCCGAGGATGCGGCGCAGTTTGCCGCGACCGTGAACCAGGCGCTGGCGCCTGCCGCCGACGGTGCCGGCCATGCGCTGGACGATATCGGCCGCGCCGCGCGCGCGCGCGTTGAAGCGTCCTACGGCTGGGCAGCGCGCCTGGCGCCGGTGGAAGCCTTGCTGGAATCCGGGCTGGACGCCAATCCGGCCAGCGCCGCGGATGAGAACCGCATTGCCGCGGCAGCCAATGCGGCGGCCGCACCTACATGGAACCAGGCATGAATACCGTATCCACCCCGAGCGAAACCAAGCCGGCGGCTGAGCGGAAACGGCCTTCGTCCGGGCCAGCCGCACCGTCATCCGGCCTGGTGCTGGCGTTTGCCGCGTTGCTGCTGCCTTTCGTGATTTACTTCGAGACCGCGTCGTCCATCGCCGCGATCTGGGAGCGTTCCGGCACGTTCGCCCATGGCTATGTGATCTTGCCGATCAGCCTGTGGCTGATCTGGCAGCGCCGCACCACGCTGCGCACCTTGCCGCTACAGCCTTATCTGCCGGCACTGGCCGCGCTGGCCGTCTGCGGCGCCGGCTGGCTGCTGGCCGAACTGGGCGAGGTGCAGATTGTGCGCCAGTACGCCTTTGCCGCCATGCTGCCCTTGACCGTGCTCGCCTTGTTCGGCGTGCAGGTCGCCAAGGCCATCGCCTTCCCGCTGTTCTTCGTCCTGTTCGGCGTGCCGGTGGGCGAAAGCCTGATCGATCCGCTGATCCAGGTCACGGCCAGCTTCACGGTCGACGCCTTGCGCATGACCGGCATTCCCGTCCTGCGCGAAGGGAATAACTTCAGCATCCCTTCCGGCGACTGGTCGGTGGTGGAAGCGTGCAGCGGCCTGCGCTACCTGATTTCCTCGATTACCCTGGGCTGCCTGTACGCCTACCTGACCTACCGCTCCTTCCTGCGCCGCGCCCTGTTCGTGCTGGCGTCGATGCTGGTGCCGATTGCCGCCAATGGTGCGCGTGCCTACATGATCGTGATGATCGGCCATATGAGCGGCATGACCATGGCGGTCGGCGTGGATCACCTGATTTATGGCTGGGCCTTTTTCGGCCTGGTGATGCTGCTGCTGTTCTGGGTCGGCAGTTTCTGGCGCCAGGATCAGGAAGCCGCCGCGCCAGCGCCGGATGCGGCGGCGCCGCGCAGCGCGCGCATGGTGCCGGCTGCGCGCATGGCTGGCGTGGCCCTGGGGCTGCTGCTCGCCATCGGCGTCTGGCCAGCCTACGCCTATTATCTGCAGCATGGCCAGGGCAAGGCGCCGGTTGCCGCGCTGAGCGGCTTCCAGCCCGCTGTGGCGGCAGCCGACTCGTTCACCGACTGGAAGCCCGGCATCAACGAAGCCAATGCCCATTTGAGCCGCAGCTACAGCGTGGCCGGCCAGCCGCTGGGCTTTGAACTGTTCTACTTCCGCCAGCAGCACGAAGGTTCAAAACTGATCAGCTCCAGCAACCGCCTGGTGGGCGACGACAAGTCGCCATGGCACGATATGGGCGCCAGTGTGCGCAGCGAAGGCATCGGCGGCCGCCAACTGGCCGTGCGCGAATCCATCCTGAATGGACCGAGGGAACGCCGCTTGCTGGTGTGGCAGTGGTACTGGATCGATGGTCAGAACACCGTCAGCAATTTCGGCGGCAAGCTGCTGCAGGTGAAGCAGAAACTGCTCAAGGGACGCGATGACGGCGCCATTGTGCTGCTCTACGCGCCCTATGAGGAGAATCCCGACGCCGCGCGCGCCGCGATGCGCCAATTCCTCGCCACCGGCCTGGCTCCGCTGGAAACCGTGCTTGTCTCCAACCTGAAACCATGATGCCTGCCGCCGCCATGAACGGGATTCCACTCGTTGTCCATCTGATCTACCGCCTCGACTTCGGTGGTCTGGAAACGCTGATGGTGGAACGCATCAACCGCATGCCGGCGGAGCGTTACCGCCATGCCGTGGTCTGCCTGACGGGCTTCAATCCCGAGTTCGCAAAAAAGATCAGCATGCCGGGCGTGGAACTGCACGCGCTCGACAAGCAGCCCGGCCTTTCCCTGCATACCCATCTGGCCTTGTGGAAGCTGTTGCGCGCCTTGCAGCCTGCGGTGCTGCATAGTTATAACCTGTCGGCCATCGAATACGCGCCGGCCGCGCTGCTGGCCGGGGTGCCGGTACGCGTCAATGGCGCCCATGGCCGCGACGCCAACGATCCCGATGGCAGCAACCGCAAGCACAATATGCTGCGTCGCCTGATGCTGCCTTTCTACGACTGCTGCTACGCCAATTCCGCCGCGATGGAAGACTGGAACCGCAAGGTGATCGGTGTGCCGGAGCATAAGAGCCGCATGCTGGCGAACGGCATCGATGCGGAAAAATTCCGCCCGCGCGGCAGCGGCGAAGCGCCGCGCTTCTTCGATGGGCAGACCGTGATCGGCACCGTGGGCCGGGTGCAGGATGTGAAGGACCATGCCACGCTGATGGATGCCTTCATCGCATTGCGCCAGCGCCGCCCCGATCTGGCGCCATCGCTGCGCCTGGCCATTGTCGGCGACGGCCCGCTGCTGGAAGCCATGCGCGCCAAAGCCGATGCCGCCGGCATTGCCGATGCGGTCTGGCTGCCCGGTGCGCGCACCGACGTGGCCGACATCCTGCGCAGTCTCAGCGTCTTCGCCATGTCTTCGATTGCCGAAGGCACGCCGGGATCGGCGCTGGAAGCCATGGCCAGCGGCCTGCCCGTGGTGGGCACGCGCGTCGGCGGCATTCCCGAAGTGATCGAGGAGGGCGTCACCGGCCTGCTGGTGCCGCCCTCCGATCCGGCCGCCATGGCGGCGGCGCTGGAACAATATGTGGCGGCGTCCGAGCTGGCCGTCCGCCATGGCGCGGCGGGCCGCGAGCGCGTGCTGCGCAAGTACGGCATGGCGGCCATGGTGGCCGGCTACCAGGCGCTGTACGACACCCTGTGCGAACGTAAGATCAAACTGAGAAGGGCGGTCCCATCATGTGTGGAATAGTCGGCATCCTGGACACGCGCGGCAAGCGCGAGATCGATCAGGACCAGCTGCGCCGGATGAACGATACGCAGCACCATCGCGGTCCGGACGAAGGCGATATCTATGTGGAACCCGGCGTCGGCTTCGGCCACCGCCGCCTGTCCGTGATCGACATCTCGCTGGGCCAGCAGCCGCTGGGCAACGAGGATGGCAGCGTGATGGTCTGCTACAACGGCGAGATCTACAACTACCGCGAGCTGACGGCGGAACTCAAGGCGCTCGGCCACACCTTCAAGACCAAGAGCGACACCGAGGTGATCGTGCATGCCTGGGAAGAGTGGGGCGAGCAATGCGTCGAGCATTTTCGCGGCATGTTCGCCTTCGGCCTATGGGACCGCAACAAGCAGGTCATGTTCCTGGCGCGTGACCGCATGGGCGTGAAGCCGATGTACTACGCCATGCTGCCGGACGGCTTCTTCGTCTTCAGCTCCGAGCTGAAAGCCCTGCGTTCGCTGAACGGCCTGCCGCGCGAGATCGATCCGCAGGCGGTGGAGGATTACTTCGCCTACGGTTACGTGCCGGAGCCGAAAACGATTTACAAGGGCGCGCTGAAATTGTCGCCCGGTTTCCGCCTGCTGCAAAAGGTCGGCGCGCCGCTGGCCGGGCCGCAGCAGTTCTGGGACGTTCCCTTCAAGCGCCATGCCGGCATGACCTTGGGCGATGCCGAGGGCGAGCTGGTGGAACGCCTGCGCGAAGCCGTGAAAATCCGCTTGGTGGCGGAAGTGCCGCTGGGCGCCTTCCTTTCCGGCGGCGTCGATTCCAGCGCCGTGGTGGCGATGATGGCGGGCCTGAGCGACGGTCCGGTGAATACCTGCTCCATCGCCTTCAAGGACAAGGCCTTTGACGAATCGGCGTATGCCGCGCAAGTGGCGCAGCAATACGGCACCGACCACCACGTCGAAACGGTGGATACCGACGATTACGGCCTGCTCGACACTCTGGCCGATCTGTACGACGAGCCGTATGCCGACAGCTCGGCGATCCCGACTTACCGTGTCTGCGAGCTGGCACGCAAGCGCGTGACGGTGGCCTTGTCCGGCGATGGCGGCGACGAAAATCTGGCAGGCTACCGCCGCTACCGCTATGCCATGGCGGAAAACCGCGTGCGCGGCCGCATTCCCATCGGCCTGCGCAAGCCGCTGTTCGGCACCCTGGGACGCCTGTATCCGAAGGCCGACTGGGCGCCGCGCGTGTTCCGCGCCAAGACCACCTTCGAAGCGCTGTCGCGCGATCTGGTGGAAGGCTATTTCCACGGCGTGTCCATCATGAGCGACCAGATGCGCCAGCAGCTGTTCACGCCCAAATTTCGCGCCGACCTGCAAGGCTATCGCGCCATCGATGTGATGCGCGCCCACGCCGACCAGGCGCCGACCGACGATCCGCTCTCGCTGATCCAGTATCTGGACATGAAGACGTATCTGCCGGGCGATATCCTGACCAAGGTTGATCGCGCCAGCATGGCCCATGCGCTGGAAGTGCGCGTGCCGCTGCTCGACCACAAGCTGGTGGAGTGGATTTCGGGCCTGCCGCCCGAGATGAAGCTGCATGGCAGCGAAGGCAAGTACGTGTTCAAGAAGAGCATGGAAAACTATCTGCCGAACGATATTCTGTACCGCCGCAAGCAGGGCTTTGCCGTGCCGCTGGCGGCGTGGTTCCGCGGCCCGCTGCGCGAGCGCGTGCGCAGCTCGCTGCTGGGGCCGAACCTGGCGGCTACCGGTATCTTCAACCAGGCTTACCTGAACGAGATGGTGGAGCAGCACCAGTCCGGCCGCCGCGATTACAGCGCGCCGATCTGGACGCTGCTGATGTTCGAAGCCTTCCTGAGAAAAGAGATGCAGGCGTGACCATGGGTACCTCCGACTTTCTGGGCACGGCCGCCGAGCCGAAACACGCGCAGGGCCAACCCCTGCGCATCCTGCATGTGCTGGACCATTCCATCCCGCTGCACAGCGGCTACACCTTCCGCACCCGCTCCATTCTGCAGGAGCAGCGCGCGCTGGGTTGGGAGACCCACCATATCACCAGCCCCAAACAAGGCGCCGCCGGCGCCGCCCACGAAACCGTGGATGGACTGGCCTTCCACCGCACCGAACCGGCCACCGGCCTGATGGCGCGCCTGCCGGTGCTGAACCAGCTGGCCGTGATCGAGCGCCTGGCCGGACGCCTGCTGCAGGTGGCAAAGGAAGTGCGGCCCGATATCCTGCACGCCCATTCGCCGGCATTGAACGCCGTAGCCGCGCTGCGCGTCGGCAAGCGCCTGGGCATTCCGGTCGTGTATGAAATCCGCGCTTTCTGGGAAGATGCCGCCGTCGATCACGGCACCAGCCATGAATGGGGCCTGCGCTACCGCCTGACGCGGGCGCTGGAAACCTGGGCGCTGAAGCGGGTCGATGCCACCACCACCATCTGCGAAGGCTTGCGCAGCGAGATCGTGGGCCGCGGCATTCCGGCGCAAAAAGTCGAGGTCATCCCGAACGCCGTGGATATCGGCGATTTCAGCGTCGATGGCGAACGCGATGAGGCGCTGGCCGCCAGCCTTGGCCTGCAGGGCAAGACGGTGCTGGGCTTTATCGGCTCCTTCTACGCTTACGAGGGCTTGAACGTGCTGCTGCAAGCCTTGCCTGCGGTATTGGTTGAACGTCCCGATACGCGCGTGCTGCTGGTAGGCGGCGGTCCGCAAGACCAGAACCTGCGCCAGCAGGCGAAAGAGCTGGGCATTGAGGATCAGGTGATCTTCACCGGCCGCGTGCCGCATGCCGAGGTGCAGCGCTACTACAACCTGGTCGATGTGCTGTGCTATCCGCGCCTGAAGATGCGCCTGACCGACCTGGTGACGCCGCTCAAGCCGCTGGAAGCCATGGCGCAAGGCCGCCTGCTGGTCGCTTCCGATGTCGGCGGCCACAAGGAGCTGATCGACGATGGCCGCACCGGCCTCCTGTTCCCGGCCGGCGATGCGCAGGCGCTGGCCAGCAAGGTACTGGCGCTGCTGGCCGCGCCGGCATTGTGGCCGCAGCTGCGCGCCCAGGGACGCCGCTTCGTCGAGTCGGAGCGCAGCTGGGCCGCCAGCGTGGCGCGCTACAGCCGCGTGTATGGCGGCGTGGTCGGCAAGGCGCGCCGGTCATGACTACGGCCGCGCTGCGCATCGCTCTGGTGGGGCCGTTGCCGCCGCCATCGGGCGGCATGGCAAACCAGACCTTGCAATTGGCTTCACTGCTGCGCGATGAAGGCGTGGAAGTAGAGACCATCCAGGTCAATGCGCCTTACCGTCCGGCTTGGGCGGCGCGGCTGAAAGGGGTGCGCGCCTTATTCCGTCTGTTGCCCTATCTGGCGCAGCTGTGGCAGGCGGCCGGGCGCGTGCAGCTCTTCCACGTGATGGCCAATTCCGGCTGGTCATGGCATCTGTTCTCGGCGCCCGCCATCTGGATCGCGCGCATGCGCGGCAAGCCGGTGGTGGTGAATTACCGGGGCGGCGAGGCCGAGACCTTCCTGCAGGGCGCTATCGCCTGGGTGCGTCCCAGCTTGAAACGGGCCGATGCCCTGATCGTGCCTTCCGGCTTCCTGAAAGCCGTGTTCGCGAAATTCAAGGTCGATGCGGCCATCGTGCCCAACATCGTCGATCTGGAGCGCTTCCGCGGCGCTGATGCAGGCGCTGCGCCGGCAGGCGGCCCGCGCCTGCTGGTGTCGCGCAATCTGGAGCCGATTTACGACAATGCCACGGCGCTGCACGTTTTCGCCATTGTGCGCGCCAGCCATCCTGGCGCGCGCCTGGTGATCGCCGGCTCCGGCCCCTTGCGCGCCGAACTCGAAGCGCTGGCGGCCAGGCTGGGCGTGACCGACGCGGTGAACTTCACCGGCCGGGTCGACCCGCAAGCCATGGCGGTCCTCTACCGCAATGCCGATGTGATGCTGAATTGCAGTCTGGTGGATAACACGCCGAATTCCGTGCTCGAAGCCCTGGCCAGCGGCGTTGCCGTGGTCAGCACCGATGTGGGCGGCGTGCCTTATCTTGTCGAACATGAGCGCACTGCCTTGCTGGTGCCGCCGCAATCGCCGCAGCAGATGGCCGACGCCGTCCTGCGCCTGCGCGCCGAACCGGCGCTGGCCGCCGCGCTGCGCGAAGCGGGGCTGCGCCTGGTGCAGCAGTTTACCTGGCATAGCGTGCGTCCCCAGTTATTGCAGGTCTATCGCAGCGTGTTGCAGCCCGCTGCCGCCAAAGCATTGAGCCAGCCATGAATACCCGTCCCGCACCAGCTTTGTACACCGCCTTGATCTCGGGCCTGATCTTCCCTCTGCACGAGCGCATGAAGCAGCACGCCAGCGTGGCCGTGCGGCGGCGCATGGAAGAGTCGCAGTACTGGCCCGAACCGCGCCTGCAGGATCTGCAATTGCAGCGTCTAAAGCGCCTGCTGCTGCGCGCCCAGTCCAAGGTGCCGTATTACCGCGACCTGTTCGCCAGCCTGGAATTCGACCCGGCGCGCGATCTGCACGGCCTGTCCGATCTGGCGCGCCTGCCCTTGATGGACAAGGCCACGATCCGCGCCAATTCCGACCGGCTCAAGGCGGACGACGCGGTCGGCCTGGCGCGCTTCAACACGGGCGGCTCCAGCGGCGAGCCGCTGATTTTCTATATCGGCAAGGAGCGCGTCAGCCATGATGTCGCGGCCAAGTGGCGCGCCACGCGCTGGTGGAATGTGGATATCGGCGATCCCGAAATCGTGGTCTGGGGCTCGCCCATCGAACTGGGCGCGCAGGACCGCGTGCGCGCAGTGCGCGACCGCCTGCTGCGCACCCGCCTGCTGCCCGCTTTCGAAATGTCGGAAACCAAGCTGGATAGCTTTGTCGAACGCATTCGCATGACCCGGCCGCGCATGCTGTTCGGCTATCCGTCGGCGCTGTCGCATATCGCGCGCCACGCCAAGGCGCGCGGCCAGCGCATGAACGACCTGGGCATCCGCGTCGCCTTCGTCACCTCCGAGCGCCTGTATGACGAGCAGCGCGAACAGATTTCCTCCATCTTCGGCTGCCCGGTGGCGAACGGCTATGGTGGGCGCGATGCGGGCTTTATCGCCCACCAATGCCCGGCGGGCGGCATGCACATCACGGCCGAAGACATCATCGTCGAGACAGTCGGCCCGGATGGCCAGCCGCTGCCGCGCGGCCAGGCAGGGGAGATCGTCGTCACCCATCTGGCGACCGGCGACTATCCCTTCATCCGCTACCGCACCGGCGACATCGGCGTGCTCGATACCAAGGCTTGCAGCTGCGGGCGCGGCCTGCCGCTGCTGAAAGAGATACAAGGCCGCAGCACCGATTTCCTGGTGGCCCGGGACGGCACCGTGATGCATGGATTGGCGCTGGTCTATATACTGCGCGACCTGCCCCAGGTGAAGGCTTTCCGCATTTGCCAGGAGAGCCTGGACCTGACCCAGGTGCAGGTGGTGCTCGAAGCGCAGCTCGATGCGGAGCTGCGCGCCCGGATCGAGCGCGGTTTCAAGGCCCGCCTGGGCGCGGAGGTGCAGGTGGATGTGCAGCAGGTGGACGCCATCGCGCCCGAGAAATCGGGCAAGTTCCGCTATGTGGTCAGCAAGGTCGCGGCGCCGAGGTAAGGAAGAGAAATGAGGGACTTTATCGTTGCAGCGCTGGTATTCGGATCGCTGCCCTATATCTTCAAGCGCCCCTGGTTCGGCATGGTGATGTGGATCTGGATCAGCGTGATGAATCCGCACTCGCAAGGCTGGGGCTTTGCGCGCGATTTCCCGTTTGCCGCGATTATCGCCGGCACCATGGTGCTGTCGATCCTGTTCAACCGCGAAAAATTCCGCATGCCGCTGACTGCCGTCACCGGCACCTTCCTCCTCTTCATCGCCTGGATGTGCGTGACGGCGCTATTCGCCATTCACCCCGACCAGGTCGGCACGCAATGGATCAAGGTGATGAAAATCATGGGCATGACGATTGTCGTCGCCATGCTGGTGACGGAACGGCGCCATATCGAGTGGCTGGTCTGGACGGTGGTGGTATCGATCGGCTATTACGGCGTGAAGGGCGGCATCTTCACCATCCGCAGCGGCGCCCAGTACCGCGTCTGGGGGCCGATCGGCACCTTCATCGACGGCAACAACGAGATCGCGCTGGCGCTGATCATGATCATCCCGTTGATGTACTACCTGCTTTCGCTGATCGACCACAAATGGGGCAAGCGCGCGATGATCGCCTCCATGCTCCTGTGCGGCATCGCCTCGATCGCTTCGTATTCGCGCGGCGCGGCGGTTGCCATGGCGGCCATGATGTTCTTCCTCTGGCTGAAGAGCAAGAACAAGGCCGTGATGGGCAGCCTGCTGGTGCTGTGCATCCCCGTGGCCCTGCTCATCATGCCGGAGCAATGGCATGCGCGCATCGACACCATCAACACCTACCAGGAAGACGATTCGGCCATGGGCCGCATCAATGCCTGGCGCATGGCTTTCAACCTGGCCAACGACCGTTTCTTCGGCGGCGGCTTCGAGATCTACGATCCCGAGGTGTTCCATCGGTATGCGCCGATTCCGGAAGACGTGCATGCCGCCCACAGCATCTACTTCCAGATCCTCGGCGAGCATGGCTGGATCGGCCTGTGGCTGTATCTGACGCTGCTGATCCTGACCTGGCGCACCGGCAGCTGGATCATCCGCAACTCGGCCAGGCTGCCGGAGTTCGAATGGGCTGCCAATCTGGCGCGCATGCTGCAAGTGAGCCAGTTGGGCTTCATGGTGGGCGGCGCCTTCCTCAGCCTGGCCTATTTCGATGTGCCGTATTACCTGATGGTGGCCATGGTCGCGACCCGCATCCTGGTCGAACGCGGCCTGCGCGACGCCAAGCCTTTGCCGGTGCGGCGCGCGCCCAGCGTGTTCGCCGTCCCGCCACCCACCACCGTCCCTGGCGACGAGAAAGCGCGGCATGAGCCAGTATGAAATGAATGGCGGCGGATCGCCGCTGCTGGAAAAAGGCTTGTTGCGCGTGCTGTCCCCTGGCGGGCGGCGCGGTCTCTCCATCCTGATCTATCACCGCGTCCTGCCGCAAAAAGATCCGCTGTTCCCCGGTGAAGTCGATAGGGAGGAATTCGACCAGCAGCTCGCGCTGCTGAAATCGCGCTTCACCATTCTGCCCTTGCTCGATGCCGTGCGCCGCGCCCGCAGTGGCGACCTGCCGCCGCGCGCCGCCTGCATCACCTTCGACGACGGCTATGCCGACAATGCCGAAGTGGCCCTGCCGTTGCTGCTGAAGTATGGCTTGCACGCCACCTTCTTTATCGCGACCGGTTTTCTAAACGGTGGGCGCATGTGGAATGACAGCGTGATCGAGCTGGCGCGCCGCGCGCCGGGCGGCGGGCTGGATGCTTCCTCCCTCGGCCTGGGCAAGCATGCCCTGGGCAGCATCGCCGAGCGCCAGCGCGCCATTCCGGCCCTGATCGGCCAGTTGAAATACCTGCCGATGGAAGAACGCCTGGCCCAGGTGAACCGGCTGGCCGACCTGGCCTGCTGCGAGCTGCCGTCGGATCTGATGATGAATACGGCCCAGCTGCATAAGCTGCGCGACGCCGGCATGGGCCTGGGCGCCCACACTGTCAACCACCCGATCCTGGCGCGCCTGCCGGCCGCGCAGGCACGCCAGGAAATCGCCAGCGGCAAGGCCGCGCTGGAGGATTTGCTGGGCCAGCCCGTACCCTTGTTCGCCTACCCGAACGGCAAGCCGGGCGAGGATTACCTGGCCGAGCATGTGTCCATGGTGCGCGAACTGGGTTTCGAAGGCGCCGTTTCCACCGCCTGGGGCGCCAGCAAGGGCCGCCAGGATGTCTACCAATTGCCGCGTTTCACGCCATGGGACCGCAGCCGGCTGCGCTTTGTGCTGCGCCTGGCCAGGAATTTAACCGTCAGCGCACAGCTGGTGTAAAGAGAGCTCGATGACTTTAAAGAATGAGGTTTTGCACGGCCTGAAATGGATGGCCGGAGCAAAATTCGGCAGCCAGATGATTACCTGGGTGATCACGATTTTCGTGATGCGGCTGTTGGTGCCGGCCGATTATGGTTTGATGGCGATGTCCTCGGTCTTCATTGCCTTGCTGGTGATGTTTGCCGAGGTGGGACTGGGGCCGGCGCTGGTGCAGGCGGCGGAAGTCACCACGCAGAAGCTGCGCCAGGCTTTCGGCATCTTCCTGATCGTGAACCTGGCGTTGTGCGCCTTGCTGAACCTGGCCGCGCCGGCCATCGCCGAATTCTATTCCGAGCCGCGGCTGGTGCCGCTGGTGCGCGTGCTGTCCCTGCAATTCCTGCTGACGCCCTTGGCCATCGTCTCCGAAGTGCAGTTGCAGCGCGCCCTCGATTTCAAGAAGCGTTCCATCGTCGATCTGACGACGGCGGTGATCACCAGCCTGGTGACGCTGGCCCTGGCGCTGATGGGGCATGGCGTCTGGTCGCTGGCGCTAGGCCAGGTGGCTGCCGCCATCTGGCGCACGGCGCTGGTGAATATCGTTTCGCCGTTCCCGCATTGGCCGCTGTTTTCGTGGACCGGCATGCGCGATCTGATGACGTTTGGCGGCAAGGTGACGACCTCGCGCTTTCTGTGGTTCTTCTTCAGCCAGGTCGATATCGTCATTGTCGGCCGCATGCTGGGCGGGCAGGTACTGGGCCTGTATGCGGTGGCCATGCACTTGGCCAGCATGCCGACCCAGCGCGTTTCGGCCATCCTGAACCAGGTGGCCTTCCCGGCGTTTTCCCGGTTCCAGCATGACCGCGAAGCCATCGTGCGCCAGCTGCTCAAGGCTTTTGAGCTGGTCAGCCTGATCGCCTTCCCGGTGCTGTGGGGCATGGCGGCCACCGCCAGCGACATTATCCTGGTCTTCCTCGGCGACCATTGGGAGGCGGCGGTCTTCCCGTTGCAGGTGCTGGCCCTGATCATGCCTTTCCGCACCGTGGTGCAGTTCATGCCGACGGTGACGGACGCCGTCGGCCATCCCGGCGTTTCGCTGCAGAACGGCATCGTCGGCTGCACCCTGATGCCGCTCGCCTTCTATGCCGGCACCCACTGGGGCATCACGGGCGTAGCCCTGGCCTGGGCCATCATGTATCCTGTGGTCTTGCTGATCAATCTACGCCGCATGGTGGCGGTGATCGGCCTCACTGTCGGCCACGTGGTACAGCGCATGATGCCTGCCATGATTTCGGCTGGCGTGATGTTTGCTGCGGTAACTGCTGTGCAGTATGCGCTGCGCGGCTATGCGGACCGCAAGCTGGCTTTGGCCGTGGAAGTATCGGCCGGCGCCCTGGTCTATTTGCTGTGCAGCTGGACGGTTAACCGCGCCACGCTGATGGATGTGTGGCGCCTGGTCAGAAGGAAAGGATAGGCCTGCCATGACAATACTTGCGGGTGCCTTCAGTACGAAGCCCGGCAAGGCCCTGCCGGATGAGCTGCGCAACGCCCTGCGCCGCCATATCTCGCGCCAGCCTTTCGAGGCCGTGGCCGAACTGGGCGACGCCTTCTGCCATGTCGCCAAAGTTGACATCGGCGCTTTCGGCGCACCGGCCATGCAGGCCGATGCCGCCGGCAACCTGACGGCGCTGGCGGGCGAAGCCCTGCTGCGCGAAGGCGACAACGATCCCGCCTGGAACCGCGCCCGCGACGCCGCTGTACTGAATGCTGATTTTGCACGGAGCCGTGCCGCGGGCGAGTTTGCGCTGGCGCAAAGCCAGGGCAGTTTCTGCGGCCTGCACTACAGCGCCGCGCGCGGCGAGCTGCTGCTCTTCGTGGACCGCATCGGCGCCCGTCCCCTGTATCTGTGGCAGGGCGAGGACTATGCCGTCTTCGCCAGCGCGCTGCGCATTCTGGAAGCGCTGCCCCAGGTGCGCAAGGAAATGGACGTGCGCGGCGTGACCGAGATCGCCGCCTTCGGCTATGCCCTGGGCGAACGCACCGCCTATGCCGGCATCCGCATGCTGCGTTCGGGCGAGGTCGCGCGCCTGGCCGATGGCGCGGCCACTTTCTCCACCTATGCGCGCTGGGATGAAGCCGAAGCGCCGCTGCCGCAGGAACAGGCCGTGCAGCGCTCCTACGATGCCTTTATCGCCGCGCTGCACCGCCGCCAGCGTGGCGCGCCCATGGCGGCCGCCTTCCTCAGCGGCGGCCTGGATTCGCGCGCCATTGTCGGCGGCCTGCACGCCATCGGCGCCGCTGTCTACACCTTCAATCTTGCGCCGGACGGCAAGCAGGACCAGGTCTTCGCCAAGCTGATGGCGGAACACCTTGGCACGCGCCATGTGCAATTGGTGCAGGAAGGCAGCGATGCAGGACGCGGCTACCACAAGCCGGAACTGAAGGAGTGGATGCGCCACGAATTCGGCCCGCTGGCCAGCGACCGTCCGCGCCTGCTATGGTCGGGCGATGGCGGCAGCGTCTCGCTCGGGCATGTGTATATGGACCGCGAACTGGTGGCCGCCATGCAGCGCGGCGCGCCGGCCGAGGCGTTGGCCCGCTTCAACAAGGGACTGCCTTCGCGCATCATCCCGGCCGCCATGCGCGAAACCCTGCAAGGCTTGCCGCTGCAAGGCGCGCTGGAAGAACTGGACGCCATCCAGGGCGAAGACCGGGGCCGCGCCTTCCACCTCTTCCTGATGTTCAATGACCAGCGCCGCCATCTGGCCCAGCACTTCGAAGAGATCGACCGCGAGCGCATGGAATTCCAGCTGCCCTTCCTCGACGCCAGTTTCCTGGAAACCGTGCTGCGCCAGCCGGTGGAGGCCTTCCTCGGACACCGCTTCTATATGGATTGGCTGGCACGCTTCCCGAATGGACTGGATACCATTCCATGGCAAGCCTATCCCGGCCATGTGCCGTGCGAGCTGCCCATGCCCAGCGGTCTGAAATACCAGTGGCACGATTACTTCGACCCGTCCGTGCTGCGCCAGATGCGCCGCCATGCCGCCGACAAGGGCCGCCAGCTGCTCGCCAGCCAGCGCTTCCCCGAGCACCTGATCAGCCGCCGCATGCTGAATGCCGCCGTCTGGCTCACGCGTCTGGGCTGGCGCGACTGCGCCTATCTGATCAACACCGCCTCCACCTTCCACAAATACTGGTCGGCCTGCGAGGCGGCACGCGCACCGGAGCGTTTGGGCCGATGAAGATCCGCATCGAGCCGCAAGGCTGGGAATTCGAGGCAGGGGAGGGCCGCACCGTGCTGGCGGCGGCCGAACAGGCGGGCATCCGCCTGCCCAGCTCCTGCCGCAACGGCACTTGCCGCACCTGCTTTTGCCACGCCAGCGGCAGCGTGCACTATCTGGTCGAGTGGCCGGGACTGAGCCTGGACGAAAAGCGCGAAGGCTTCATCCTGCCTTGCGTCGCCGTGGCGGACAGCGATCTGGTGATCTCGGTTCCTGGCGCGCGCCAGGCCTGAATCAGTCGTCTTCGGGCCGGCTGCGGCGCAGGCGCATCAGCAGCGCCTCGGTCTGTTCGTTCAGCGGCAGACCGTGGCGGCGCAGCAATTGCACGTGCAGCACCAGGTTTTCCAGCACCAGTTTGGCCGCCACCGCCAGCAAGGTCAGACGGCGGTCTTCCTCGGTGAACTTGTCCATCGCGTCGGCCATCTCGCATAGATGGCTGGCGACCAGGCCGCGCAGCTCTTTTTCGTCAAAAGGCAGGTCGGCAAAATCAATCGGGTCTTCCTGTTCGACTTCCTGCATCAGCAACTCTAATTCCAGCTGGGTAATCGACATCTGTGGCTCCGGTGGTTCGCCCGCTTTTATTTTAGGCCAAAGCCGCACCGAACCGCGCTAGAATTTCCACCTTGGAGGAGAGCCGTGGCGCAGATCATCTTCACCCAGCAGTTGGCGCGCTTCCTGCCCGTTCCGCAATTGGAAACGCAGGCGGCGACCCTGCGCGCCGCCCTCGATGGCGCTTTCGCCGGAAATGCGCGCTTGCGCGGTTATGTGCTGGACGATCAGGGCCATTTGCGTCCCAATGTCGTCATCTTCATCGATGGCCGGCGATGTCGCGACCGCGCGCTGCTCGACGATCCCTTGCAAGCCGATTCCAGCATCTATGTTTTGCAGGCACTCTCAGGAGGCTGACATGCCAGACCGCGCTTTCATCGCCACCCGCAAGGGTTTGTTCGAGCTGGCCGCCAAGGGCGGCGAGTGGGCCGTGGTGGACAAGCATTTCTACGGCGAGCCGGTGTCCATGGTGCTGCACGATGCGCGCGACGGCGCCACCTATGCGGCGCTGAACCTGGGCCATTTCGGCTGCAAGCTGCACCGGCGCGATGCCGGCGGCGAGTGGCAGGAAGTGGCGGTGCCGGTCTATCCGCCCAAGCCGGAGGACAGCACGGACAAAACCGAATGGACGCTGCGCCAAATCTGGTCGCTGGAAACGGGCGGCCCCGATCAGCCGGGCGTGCTGTGGGCGGGCACCCTGCCTGGAGGCCTGTTCCGCTCCAATGACCGCGGCGACAGCTGGCAGCTGGTGGACTCCTTGTGGAATGTGGAAAACCGCAGCCAGTGGTTTGGCGGCGGCTACGATTATCCCGGCATCCACAGCATCTGCGTCGATCCGCGCAACAGCAATGCGGTGCTGGTGGGCGTGTCCTGCGCCGGCGCCTGGCTGACCGAGGACGGCGGCGCCACCTGGTCGCTGCGCGCCAAGGGCATGCACGCCAGCTATATGCCGCCCGAACTGGCGGAGCAGGAAGACGCGCAAGACCCGCACCGCATCGTGCGCTGCCAGGATGATCCGGACGTGCTGTGGTGCCAGCACCATTGCGGCATCTGGCATTCCACCGACAATGGCCGCAATTGGGCCGAAGTGAAAACGGCGCCGCTATCGAGTTTCGGCTTCGCCGTGGCCGTGCATCCGCGCGACGGCAATACCGCCTGGTTCGTGCCCGGCGTGGCCGACCAGCAGCGCGTTCCGGTGGATGCGGCGCTGGCCGTCACCCGCACCAACGATGGCGGCGCCAGCTTCGCTGTGCTGCGCGGCGGACTGCCGCAGGAACACTGTTACGATCTGGTCTACCGCCACGGCCTGACCGTGGCCGACGATGGCAAGACGCTGCTGATGGCATCCACCACGGGCGGGGTCTGGCTCTCGGCCAATGGCGGCGACTACTGGCAGACCATCTCGCTCAATCTGCCGCCGGTGTATGCGGTGCGCTTCGTTTAGCGCTGCTTAGCGGCCGAAGTAGGACAGGAACATATCGACGGCGGTTTCAATGACGGCCTGCTGGCGCTCCGCGTCCAGTGGCGGCTGGCCCATCGCCACTTGTGGCCAGAAGGCGAAGGCTTTCAACTGGCCCTGCAGCAGATGGGAGATGAAGGCCGGGTCGCCCTCCTTCAACTGACCGTCCTGCTGGGCGGCGCGGATAAAGCCCGTCACGCCTTCTTCCTTATCGGCCAGGCGCTCCACCATCTCGCGCGCGCGCTGCGGACGGTGAATGGCTTCGGCGATGGCCACGCGCGCCACGTCGAGGAAATACTCGTCCTGCAGCAGCAGCATTTTTTGCTGCATCAATTCCAGCAACTGCGCGCGCAGCGGCACGCCGGGACGGTAGGCGAGGGCGTCCAGCGGGGCGCTGCAATTCCACAGCTCCTGCAGGATTTCCGCGAACAGCTCCTCCTTGGCCGCGAAGTGGTTGTACACGGTGCGCTTCGACACGCCGGCCGTGGCGGCGATCTTGTCCATGCTGGTGGCGTCGAAACCATGCTGGCGGAATTCCGCGATGGCGGCCTGCACGATGGCGGCGCGTTTGCGGTCGGTAAGGCGTTCGGTAGTCATGCTCGAATTCTACACCGGGTAGTTTACTTTTTTCAAAATTGGAACTACACTGTGTAGTGTACATTTTGGGATTTACCCCGATGAAACGTCTTGCCTTGTTTTTGGGAGCGCTACTGATTATGGCTTACACCACCACGCTGACCGGCAATACCGCCAACTATGCCGACTCGCCGCAGCAAAAAGAGGGCAAATTCCGCAACCCGGTCGCAATGAACCAGATGGGATTGCGCAAAGCGCTGAGCATCTGGTGGAAATTCGCCTTCGACAAGCCGGCCGGCACGGTGCCGGCCCAAGCCATCCCCGTGCAGACGCTCACCCGCGCCCAATTGCTGGCCGCGCCCGACAATAGCCTCTACCGCCTGGGTCACTCCACCGTGCTGCTCAAGCTGCATGGCCAGTTCTGGCTGACCGATCCCGTGTTCTCCGAACGCGCCTCGCCCGTGCAATGGGTTGGCCCGGCGCGCTTCCATGCGCCGCCGATCAGCATCGAAGAACTGCCGCCGATCCGTGGCGTCATTCTTTCGCACGACCACTACGACCACCTCGACTACGCCGCCATCCAGCAACTGGCTGGCAAAGTTGACGTTTTCCTGACCCCGCTTGGCGTCGGCGACCGCCTGATCGGCTGGGGCGTACCCGCCGCCAAAGTCCGCCAGCTCGACTGGTGGCAAACGACGACCGTGGACGGCCTGCGCCTGAGCGCCACCCCGGCCCAGCACTTCTCCGGCCGCACCCCGTTCGACGGCAACAAGACGCTGTGGGCCTCCTGGGTCATCGACAGCGGCGACCTGCGCATCTTCTTCAGCGGCGACAGCGGTTACTTCAAAGGTTTCAAAGAGATCGGCGACAAGCACGGCCCCTTCGACCTCACCCTGCTCGAAACCGGCGCGTATGATCCCCAATGGCCCGACGTCCACATGCAGCCCGAAGAAACCCTGCAAGCGCACAAAGACCTGCGTGGCAAAGTCCTGCTGCCCATCCACAACGGCACCTTCGACCTCGCCCTGCACGCCTGGGACGACCCCTTCCAGCGCATCGCCGCCCTCGCGGCCGAGCACGGTCAAACCCTCGCCACTCCCCAAATCGGCCAAGCCCTAAGTATCGCCGCCCCAGCCCCAACCACCGCCTGGTGGATGGCAGCCAAGTAAGCCCCCACTCACGTTGCGCCAAATCAAAGAATGTCCAACCCTGGTGTCAGGCACGAGACCCGGACATTCTTTGATCTATCGCAAACAATGTCAGCCCTGGTGCCTGACACCAGAGCAGGACATTTGCTGATCTAGATCAAAAAATGTCCGACCGTGGTGCCTGACACCAGGGGGGACATTTGTTGAGATAGATCAAACCGGGGAGATGCTCAGGCGACGATGTTGATGAGGCGGCCAATGGTTTGGCCTTGGGCGTTGAGCTGGCTGGATTGGGGCAGCAGATTCTGCGGAATGGGCTTTTCGATGGCGCGGTCAAGACGGGGCGCGCTCAGCGTCGGCGTGGCGGCGGCTTGGGCTTGTAGGCTTTCGGTTTGCGTGCGGCCCAGGGCTTCACGGTCGCGGGTGAGCTGGTTGCGGCTGTCGTCGAGGCGGTCTTCGTCCTGGTCGACACGTGTCTGGTCTTGCTGAACCTTGCGTTCGGCAACGGCCACGGCACTCTTCAATGTGTTGACGGAAGTTATTGAAACCACAATTTCACCCATTTAGACACCATCTCTAGAGTAGGCGAATTTTGCTGAAATTTCCAGCAGTTTCCGTGTTCTTTTGCCAATAAAAATGGGAGTGGATGGCCTTGGATTCCATCCACCCCCCAAGTACTGCAGAGGGACTTTTACTTCTTGGAGTTTAGAAGCGGTACATCAGCGAGGCTTCCCACGAGCGGCCGAAGAGCGGACGGGCATTGATCGGGCCGCTGTTGCCGGTGGTCAGACGGGAATTGCCTTCGGTCAGGCCCAGCTGGTTGCCGACGTTGTTGGCGCTCAGGCGCAGTTCGATCTTCTCGCCGAAGGTGAACAGGGCGCCCAGGTCCACGGTGTGGTACTTGGGCAGGTATTGCTGATTGGCCTGGTCGGCCCAGCGCGCGCCGATCTGGGTGTAGGTGCCGTAGAGCTTGACGGCATTGCCGTCGCCCAAGCCGACGCGGTAGGTCGGCGTGAAGCGGAATTGCAGCTTGGGCTGGCGCTGTACCTGCTTGCCGGCCGTGAGCGGATTGTCCTTATAGGTGGAATCCTGATAGTTGCCGGTCAGGTTCAGGGTCAGGTCGCGCACGGGACGCACGGAGAATTCGACTTCCACGCCATTGCCCTTGGAACCGCTGACCGAGTTCAGGATATTGCCATTGGCCAGGATCTGCTGGAAGGCGATGCCGTCGAACTCGGTGTGGAAGTAATTGACGTAGGCGCTGAACAGTTGGCCCACGGTCTTGTAACCCACTTCGATCTGCTTGATTTTCGGCGTCGGCAGGACGTTGCGGTCGTCCACGTTCTTCTGGCTGCCGGCATTGCGCAGGTCGTCGAACGACACGAAAGTATGGCCGGTGTTGGCGCGCGCGAACACGCTGGAATCCTTGCTCAGCTTGTAGTTGCCGCCCACGGTGAAGGAGGTGGCCGAGTCGCTGCGGTGCAGGGCGGTGTAGGCGCCGGTCGGCATCGAGGTATTGTTGTTGTAGACCGTGAGCGGATTGCCGTCGGTGTCGCCCGTGGTCAGCTGGGAGATGGTGGCGTCCAGCTTCTGCCGTTCGCGGCGCACGCCGGCGTCGAGCCGCACCTGCTCGTTCACTTTCCAGTCGTTGCTGATGTAGAAGGCGGTATTGCGGCCGTCATAGGAAGCGTTCGGCGCATAGAACACCGGGCCTTCCTTGCCATTGTTCGACACCACCACGCCATTGTTGAGCTTTACATTGATCAGGCGCGCATTCGGCATGGCCGTCATCAGGTGGCTGCTGCCCAGATACCAGGTATCGTCCGAGGAGTAATCGGCGAAATAGCCGCCCAGAGTGACGACGTTATCCTTCATCCATTCCTTGCTGACGCGCAGCTCGTCGCTGAAGGATTTCATCTTTTTCTCGACCGCCCACAGGCCGGCCTGCACCACTTGCTGGCCGTCGGCCACGGGCGTGCCGTCCAGATAAGTGGCCGAGGCCGCCGTGCCGCCATTCGCTTTCAGCGCCGCCGTGTTGTAAGCGCCCATGGATAGGGGATTGTTGCCGGTGAACATGGCGATGGTATTCATATCGCCGTCGAAGCGGTTGAACTTGTTGGAGAGGGTCCAGCCGCCAAACTGTTGATCGAACTCGGCGCCAAAGACTGTGGCTTTCAAGCCACGACCATCGCCCAGGTTGTAGGTCAGCGTCTTGCCGGGACCGGCTTCCACGGTGAAGCGGCGCATCTCATTGCTCATCAGCGTGCCCTTGAGCGGGTCGAAGCCGGGGAATTCGCTGATCGTGCGGCCTTCATTGCTGGAAATCAGCGGCACGCCGGTATAGAAGGCATTCTTGTCGTCGGTGCGGCGCGCATAGAGGGTCAATTCGCCCTGGTCGAGCTTGCGCGTCAAGGTGGCCGTGATCTGGCTGCCGTCGTCGGCCGGGAAGCCGGCGTCGCGCACGCCGTTGGTCTTGCGGTAGAAACCGCCCACCGTGCCATACCAGCCGTCGGAAATTTTGCCACCGTAGAAGAGGTCGACGCGGCGCAGCTCGCCCGTGCCGGTGCTGAAGCGGATGCTGCCTTCCGGCGTATCCGTGCCCTTTTTCAGGATGAAGTTCATGGTTGCGCCCGGCTGGCCGCTGGAGAAGATGGTGCTCGGCCCGCCGCGCAGCACTTCCACGCGCTCGATCGTATCGTCCAGGCGGAAGGCGGAGGAACCTTCGAAGAAGGACAGGGTCGGCACCGGATAAATCGGATTGCCCTGCATCTGCACCGACACAAACGGCGAGTCCGAGCCGGAAGGGAAGCCGCGCACCTCGATATTGGCGCCCGACTGGCCGCCCGTCGCTTCCGCATACACGCCCGGCACCAGCTTCAGGATGTCGGCGGTGCTGGTGGGCGAGGCGGCTTTCAGCTGTTCCTCATTGGCGGTGGTGATGGAGAAGGCGGAATCGACTTTGCGGATGCCGCCGGCCGCGGCCACGCCGGTCACGACCACCTGTTGTATTTCTGCCTGCACTTCCTTGCTCGGGGCGGGAGTGGCGGCTTGTTCGGCGCTGGCTTGCGCCTGGGCCTGGGCTTGTTGGGCGAGGGTCAGAACGGCCAGCGTGATCGAGGACAGCAAGAGCGTATTTGGGCTTTTCATGGCTTTTTTGCTTTCTATCTTATCTGTGTAAATGTCGTCTCCTGGACATGCCGCCGGACCAGCTTGCCACATTGGAATGCTCATTAAAACGGCAAATGATATCGATGTCAATCAAAATGTTATCGATATCATTTCGCGTGACAACAGCTTGGAATCTGGCATAATGCGCTCGCACCCCCCTGTTTTTAACCCTTTGAGTGATGATGCCTTGAACAAGACCGGCGCGCGCAGGACCGAGACTGTTTTGACGATGGAAGACCTGGCGAAGATGGCCGGTGTCTCTAAAATCACAGTGTCGCGGGCTTTGCGCGACAGTCCCCTGGTCACGGTGGAAACGCGCGAGAAGATCCGCCAGCTGGCGGAGGAACAGGGCTACCGGCTCAACGTCAGCGCCCGGAACCTGCGCATGCGGCGTTCGTATTCGGTGGCGGTGGTGGTGGAAATGACACCGGTGAAGGGACGGCCCATGTCCGATCCCTATCCGCTGGAGTTATTGGGCGGCATTACGCAGGAGCTGACCACGGCCGGCTACAGCGTGGTGCTGACCTCGAAGCAGTTGATGGATACGGCGCCGGTCCAGGGCGCCGACGGCATGATCCTGCTGGGGCAGGGTTCGCACGGCGAAGCGGTGCGCACTTTGCAAAAGACGGGTCTGCCACTGGTGGTGTGGGGCGCGCCGGAACCGGGCTCGGACATCATCGTCGTCGGCAGCGATAACCGCAAAGGGGGCGTCAGCGCCGCCCAGCGTTTTATCGAGCAGGGCCGCAGCAAGCTGGTTTTCCTCGGCGACGTGGACCACGCCGAGGTGCAGGAGCGTTGCGCCGGCTTCATCGACGCAATGAACGGCCACGGTACGGTGCATATCATGCGCCCCAAGGCTTTTACCTTCGAGGCGGGCTTCGATTGCATCTCGTCGCTGCTGAAAAAGAAGGGAAGCGCGTTCGACGGCGTATTTGCCGCCAGCGACCTGCTCGCCATGGGCGCTATCCGCGCCCTGGCCGAGAAGAATATGCGGGTGCCGGAGAATGTTTCCGTCATCGGCTATGACGATACGCCGGGCGCGGCCAGCTTCGTGCCGCCGCTGACCAGCGTGCACCAATACCTGCGCGACGGCGGCGTGCTGCTGGCGCGCAAGATGCTGGACCTGATGAACGGCAACCCGGTGGCATCGGAAATGCTGCCCACCACGCTGATGGTGCGCCAGACTTAAACGTCTTCCCGGCGCGCCGGATTTTCTGAAATACCTGTCAAACCGCTGCGGTTCTTTGATTTTCCAAAATCCAAACCGGTTTGAATTGATAAAAACGCGAAAAAGGACGACATCGTGCTTCCGGCCGACACTTTGCAACATACTTTCCCCCTCGACCCCTGGTGCATCCGCGAAACCAGCTTCGATACGGGATCGAACTTCCTGGACGAGACCCTGTTCGCTCTCGGCAACGGCTATATCGGCCTGCGCGGCACCCATGAGGAAGGCTATAGCGGCCCGGCCTGCACCACGCGCGAGGGCAACTTCCTCAACGGTTTTTACGAGTCCGAGCCGATCCAGTATCCGGAGAATGCCTACGGCCTGGCGCGCACCAACCAGTTCATGCTGAATGTGCCGAATCTGAAGGGCATTGCGCTGTGGATCGAGGACGAATGCTTCGATTTGCTGCAAGGCTCCCTCGACAGTTACGAACGCATCCTGGATTTCCGCACCGGCCAGCTGGTGCGCAAGCTGGAATGGACTTCGCCGCAGGGCCGCCGCGTGGCGATCTGCAGCCGCCGCATCGTCTGCTTCGACAACAAGCATCTCTTCGCCATCAGCTATGAAGTGACGCCGCTGAATTTTTCGGGCCGCGTGTGGCTGGTGTCGTCCCTCGATGGCGTGGTGAAGAATCAGGAAGCGGGCGACGATCCGCGCGTGGGCTCGGCCGTTTCCGGTCCCAGCCTGGAAATGGAAGACGCGCAGCAGTGGGCGCATTTCTCGGCCCTGCTGCAGCGCACGCATAACAGCGGCTTCAAGCTGGCCAGCGCCGAACTCTCCGGCGTGGAAGGTCCGCATGAATTGCAGTTCAGGCGCAATGGCCTGCGCCTGGAGCAGAGCTATGCGGTGGCGGCGCAGCAGGGCCAGACCGTACGCTTCTACAAGTATGGCGTGTATTACTCTTCGCGCGATTATGCGGAAGACCAGCTGCTCGGCCTTGGCAAGCAAGCCTTGTCCATCGCCCATGCGGAAGGCTTCGCAGTGCTGGCCCAGCGCCAGGAAGCGTACCTGGCCGATTTCTGGCAGCAGGCCGACGTTGAAATCGCGGGCGACGACGCGCTCCAGCAGGGCATACGCTTCAACCAGTTCCACCTGCTGCAATCGGTGGGCCGCGACGGCAAGACGAATATCTCGGCCAAGGGGCTGACCGGGGAGGGCTACGAAGGCCATTATTTCTGGGACACGGAAATCTACATCTTTCCCTTCTTCCTGTATAACAAACCGGAGATCGCGCGCACGCTGCTCGATTACCGCCAGGCCGGCCTGCCTTTCGCCCGCGAACGGGCGCGCCAGATGTCGCATGCCAAAGGCGCGCTTTACCCATGGCGCACCATCGCCGGAGAAGAGTGCTCGGCCTACTTCCCGGCCGGCTCGGCCCAGTACCACATCAATGCCGACATCGCCTATTCCATCAAGATGTATATGGAAGCCACCGGCGATACCGCCTATCTGCTGCAAAGCGGGGCCGAGATCGTGATGGACACCGCGCGCATCTGGCTCGGCATCGGCAGCTATAACCGCGATGGCGCCTTCGTCATCAACCAGGTGACTGGGCCGGACGAGTACACGGCCCTGGTCAACAACAACTACTACACCAATGCCATGGCGCGCATGCATCTGCACTATGCCGCCGCCATCGCCGAACGTCTGCAGAACCAGCATCCGCAGGACTACGCGCGCATCGCCGCCGCCATGGAGCTGGAAGCGGGGGAGCCGGAGCAATGGCGCCGTGCTGCCGACCTGCTGCTGCTGCCTTACGACCAGCGCCTGCAAATCCACGAGCAGGACGACAGCTTCCTCGCCAAGAAAGTGTGGGACTTCGCCAACACGCCGAAGGAAAACTATCCGCTGCTGCTGAATTACCACCCGATGGTGATCTACCGCCACCAGGTCTGCAAACAGGCCGACGTGGTGCTGGCCCTGCTGCTGCTGAGCGACCAGTTCACGGCGGAAGACAAGAAGCGCGACTTCGATTACTACGAGGCGGTGACGACCCACGATTCCTCGCTGTCCTCCTGCATCTTCAGCATCATCGCTTCCGAAGTGGGCTATGAGGGCAAGGCATACGACTACTTCATGGAGACCGCGCGCCTCGACCTGGACAACACCCACGGCAATACCCACTACGGCGTGCACACCGCCGCCATGGCCGGAACGTGGATGGGCGTGGCCTATGGTTTCGCCGGCATGCGCGTCATCGATGGCGAAGCGCGCTTCGCGCCCAAGCTGCCCGTGCAATGGCAGCACTACCAATTCCGCATCCACCTGCATGGCTGCCTGCTGCAGGTGCGGGTGGAAGGCGAGCAGACCGAATACCGCCTGTTGAAAGGCGAAACGCTGGAATTGGCCCACTGCGGCAAGCGCGTGCAGCTGGTGCAAGGCGCGCCGCTGCGCCTGGCGAATCAATAAGGAGAGCAGCATGAGCCGATTCAAAGCCGTGATCTTCGATCTCGACGGCGTGATCACCGATACCGCACGCTATCACTACCTGGCCTGGAAGCGCCTGGCCGAAACCCAGGGCGTGCATTTCGATGAAGCCTTCAACGAACACCTGAAGGGCATCGACCGTATGGGATCGCTGGAGCTGATCCTGGCTTCGTCCAGGCGCAGCTACAGCCCGGAAGAAAAGCTGGCGCTGGCCGACGAGAAGAACGAGCATTACAAGGAACTGATCGCCACCATGTCGCCGGCCGACCTGCTGCCCGGCGCAGTGCAGGCACTCGACGCCTGCCGCGCCGCAGGGCTGAGAATCGGCCTGGCTTCCGTCAGCCGCAACGCCTTCACGGTGCTGGACCGCTTGGGCATACGCGGCAAATTCGATTACGTGGTCGATGCCGCCACCATCGCCAAAGGCAAGCCCGATCCGGAAATCTTCCTGAAAGCAGCGCGCGAGCTGGGCGTGCCGCCCACAGAATGCCTTGGCGTGGAAGACGCGGTGGCCGGCGTGGCCTCAATCAAGTCGGCCGGCATGTGGGCGCTGGGCATAGGCAGCCCGCAAACGCTGGAGCAGGCCGATGCCGTGATTTCCGGCCTGGCGCAATTCGATCTGGCTTCATACTAAAAACGCACAACGACAAGAAGCACGGAGACACCATGAAGAAGCAGCGCATTCTGTTCATCCTGTTCCTGATTTACTTCGTATTCGCCATCCTGCTCAATAGCGTGGGCACGGTCATCCTTCAAGTCATCAGCAACTACGGCGTCAGCAAATCCGCCGCCAGCGTGCTGGAAGGCTTCAAGGATCTGCCCATTGCGATTGTGTCCTTCCTCGTGGCGTCCTTCCTGCCGCGCTTCGGCTACAAGAAAGCCATGCTGGCCGGGCTGGCCATCGTCACGGCCGCCTGCATCGCCATGCCGCTGCTGCCTGGCTTCCTCACCACCAAGATGCTTTTCCTCTGCGTCGGCGTGGCCTTCGCACTGGTCAAGGTATCGGTGTATTCCACACTTGGGCTGATCGCGGTGGACCGCAAGCAGCACGCGGGCATCATGAATACGCTGGAAGGCTTCTTCATGATCGGCGTGCTCAGTGCCTACTGGGTATTCGGCTACTTCATCGACTCCGCCAATCCGCAATCGCAAAGCTGGCTGCAAGTGTATTGGCTGCTGGCCGGCCTGTGCGCCGCCACCTTCGTGCTGCTGCTCGCTACTCCTTTCGACGAGCATCTGGCGGCGCTGCCGGAAGACCGCAGCCTGGCGCAGGACTTTGCCGAGATGCTCAAGCTGTTCTTCAAGCCCCTGGTCTGCATCTTCGTCATCACCGCTTTCCTGTATGTGCTGGTGGAGCAGAGTGTGGGCACCTGGCTGCCCACGTTTAACAATGAGATCCTGAAACTGCCCGCGGCCATGAGCGTGCAAGTGACCAGCATCTTTGCCGCCTGCCTTGCCGTGGGACGCTTGTCGGCCGGCGTGCTGATGCGCCGCTTGAACTGGTATCCCGTGATGAACGCCTGCGTGCTGGGCATGGGCGCCATGGTGTTGCTGGCGCTGCCGCTCACGCACAATGTGGTGGTCGATCCGGACATCAGCTGGTCGCGCGCGCCCATCGCCGCCTTTCTTTTCCCCTTGATAGGGCTGTTCATGGCCCCCATATACCCGGGCATTAACTCGGTGATGCTCAGCTCACTGCCGAAGAACCAGCATTCCGCCATGACCGGCCTGCTGGTGATTTTTTCGGCGCTGGGCGGCACCACCGGCTCGCTGATTACCGGCTATGTGTTCGGCAATTTCAGCGGCCACTTCGCTTTTTATCTGACCCTGGTGCCGATCTCGATCGTGCTGATTATGTTGTATTTCTTCAAAAAGGCGGTCGATGGTGGTTCTGATGGCTATGATGCCTCGGCTATAATTTCGGGACAGCACTGAACCGTTTGTACGATGAATCTAAAGAGCCTTGCCAATCTTCTTGGCATGTCGAAGACAACGGTAAGCCGCGCCCTCAACGGTTATCCCGAAGTAAATGACAAGACCCGCCAGCGCGTGCTGGAGGCGGCGCGCGAAGCCGGATATGAAGCGAACCCCATGGCGCGCAGCCTCGCCGTGGGGCGCAGCAATGTGCTCGGCATAATCTATCCCCTGCTGCCTGCGGACCTGGGCGACTCGATGTTCCTCGATGTTGTGGGCGGCATGTCCGAAGCGCTGGAAGCGGCGCGCATGAACCTGATCATCGCCCCCGTCTCGCAAGCGAACGAACTGCCCTCCTATGAGCAGATGGTGCGCGGCAAGCGTGTCGATGGCCTGGTGGTCAGCCGCACCATGGTGCATGACGAGCGCATCGCCTATCTGTGCAAGGCCGGTTTCCCCTTTGTCGCGCATGGCCGCACGCGGCTTGATACGCCATACGCATGGTTTGACTACGATAACGAATCAGGCATCCGCCAGGCGCTTGAATGCTTGCTGGGCTTTGGCCATCAGCGCATAGGCCTGCTCAGCGCCCCGCTGCAAATGAACTTCGCCTGCCAGCGCAAGGAGAGCTTCCTCGCCACGATGGCGGAGGCGGGACTGCACGCCGATCCGCGCTGGATGATCGGCGATACCATCGACCGCCGCAGCGGCTACCAGGCCATGCAGCAGCTGCTCGAATGCGCAGACCGTCCAACGGCGGTGGTGGTGGACAATCACCTGTCCGGCGTCGGCGCCGTGCGCGCGCTGATGGATGCGGGCATCGAGATCGGCAAGGAGATGTCCGTCATCGTCTGGGGCAGCGTGGCCGACACCCTGGTCGGCCTCGACGTCACCACCATCGACCAGCCCGACGCCCGCCGCGCCGGCGCGCGCATGAGCCAGATGCTGCTGGCCCTGATTGACGGCGCGCCCGCCGAGTCCTTGCAGGAGCTGTGGCAGCCGGTGCTTCTGGCCGGCGCCACGGTCGGCCCCTGCCCACGCTGATTAAGGATCATCAAGGTGATCGCGACAAAGTGGGACAACCAGGAAGTACGCAGCTTCAATGGCCTCGCGTGCGCAAACGGCGATTTCTACGAAGTGCAAGAGAGCGGAATGGTCCGGGTTCATGCCGGACAAGAATCCGATGACTGGCTCAATGTTGCGATCCTGGCGCAGGAAGAGTTGTTCGGCGGGCAGTACATGGTCAAGTGCGGAGAGGCATTGGAACACGGATCAATCGGCGTCGTCGTTTTGGAGTCGCTGCAAAATCACGCGCCAATCTGGACTTTTGTTTCGGAGCAGTCCAATCCATTCGATCGGATCGAAGCCGAGGGTGGCTGGGTGCGGGTGCTGTCGACGGCGGGCGCCGTTTTCCGCTTTAGCGTTCCACTTCAAGAAGCAACGCTGCTACTCCCCAGCGCTTCTTCCCACGGCAACTTGTGAAGCGAGGCCTGATCCATGTCCTGCATAACTGAAGTTGCGAGGGCAGCGCCACTACTCGCGCTGTACGAACAAGCGCGATTGAGTCCGGACGCGGTTACCGACCAGGAGCTGCTTGAGCAGATTGAAAGAACGTACTGGCCGACCAATGCATTTTGTGCCGTTCAGCAGATTTTTTGTATCATTGCGCCGGCATGCCTGCTCCGCCCCCGCTTGACGCGGGAGCTTTTGCGCGCGCCGATTGAGGCAATCATTGCTTGCGGCGTTGAAGATTCGGCCGCTGTTATTAAGGTGGGGACGTATTTGCTGGCGGATAAAGAACCGTATGTCTCGCCCGACCAGCATGGTATCGCTTGGCTGCAGAATGTATTGCCGACGCTGGGCGTGCTGGCTGATGAAGTCTTCGCTGACGTTTTGCGGGAATGCCATGAGTAGATTCTCAAGATGACCATCCCAAGGAAAAAAAGCCGCCTTATCGAAGTTGATGCCGTCCGCTACCGCTACGTGATTTCAAAGTCTGGAGCTGACGACGACGGGCACTTCAAGCTGAATCTGACCATCCAGATTGAGAGTGGCGATGGTTCGATCCTGAAGGTGGAAGGATTGCGGAGCCGCGACTATTGGCTCGATTTCCCTCATATAGAATCTTCGGATAAGTACCTGAGCATGAAGCCGGGGCAGGTCGCCGCAATCATCCGTCGCGCTCTCGATCAAGGATGGTGCTCGCAAAAATCGGGCGCCCCTTTCCCTCTCCAGATGTAGATCAATGAAGACCTATCAGCTCGACTGTGCGCAAATCAGCTCGGAAGGCGACTTCTGGCAGCTTTACCTGGAAACTGTCCGCCCTGATGGCGCGGAGTTCTTTGGCCGGAATCTGAGCGCCTTCCGGGATGCGATTTCGGGCGGCGGCCCTGGCTGGCCGGGTGAGTGCCGGATTACGGTCGTCCACACCGAAAATCTGCAGAGACAAGCAGGGCAATTCTTCAACGGACTTCAGCGCATTGCCGGTGAGGTGGCGGAGTATTCCGGTGTTTCAATCGTCTTTGAATAAGCCTTTACATTGAATTACAATAAAGTATTGTAATTACATTTTCTAACGGTAATTCATGGTAAATCACGCTGAAGAGATTCGCTGGCACTATCCGCGCAAGGCGCTGGCCGACGCTTATCTGGAGACTTTGCGTGCCGGCCTGATTTCCTCGCTGGTGCTGTTCGCGCCGCGCCGCAAGGGCAAGACCGAGTTCCTGCTGGAGGATTTGTTTCCGGCTGCCGAAGCCCAAGGCTATCTGACGGTCTACTGCAGCATGTGGCAGAACCGCAGCGACCCGCTGGCGGCGCTGCTGCTCGCGCTGTCGCAGGCGGCCAAGCCCAAGACCTTCGGCGCCAAGCTGCAGAACAAGCTGCTTAAACCCTTCAAGAAAGCCAATCTGGAAGTGGATCTGGGACCGGTGGGCAAACTCAAAGCCGAAGCGGAATTTCACGCCAAGGGCGATGCCAGCCAGGCGCAGTTGCAGCGTCTTCCGGAGCTGATCGATGCGGTGGTGGAGGCCTCCAAAGGCAAGGTGCTGATCGCCTTCGACGAAATCCAGCATCTGGCCAAGCCCGAATTCACCGAATTGGTGGCGGCCCTGCGCACCACGCTCGATGTGCGCAAGCGCAGCGTGAAGACAGTGTTCACCGGCTCCTCGCGCAACCGTCTGCAGATGATGTTTAGCCAGATCAAGGCGCCGTTGTTCCAGTTCAGCCAGAGCACCGACTTTCCCGATCTCGATGGCGGCTTTGTCGAGTTCATGTCGGCCTCCTTCCAACAAGCCACCGGACGCACGCTGGACCCGGCCCAGGCCAACGCCGCCTTCGATGCGCTGAGCCACACGCCAGGCCTGTTCCATGATGCGGTCGAGCGTCTGATGAAGATGGGCGGCACCGATATTCTCGGCGTGGCCCGGCGCGTGCTGGCCGATTCGCGCGAAGCGTCCGGCTATGCGGAACGGCTGATGGAGATGCGCCCATTGGACCGCGGCGTGATCCGCGCCATCGTCGCGCGCCAGCCGCTGTACACCGAAGAGACACGGCGCCAGTTGGCGCAGGCGGTCGGCATCGAAGGCGAGCCTTTGACGGCGCGCCAGGTGCAGGTGGCCGTCGAGCGCCTGCTGACGGAGCAGATCATTTATCAGGCGGCGCGCGGAGTGTATGAAATCGAGGATCACCAACTGGCCGAATGGCTGCTGGCTGCGCCGGAGTTCATGTCCGGCGAGGATGGGATTTAGGTCCAGGTTTTAGGCGGGCGGTGCATCTGGCGCGGCGTACGGTTGCTGCGGCGGTCGGGGTGCTGCGGTTCGTCGGCCGGCGGCTCGCTCAACTTCAGGCCTGGATCGGCCTGCGCAAACAGCTCGCTGAACGTCCGCCGCCGGATCTCGTCGCGCAGCAGCTCCGCCACCACTTGCGACTTCAACAAGCCCAGCGTCGCCGCCTCTTCCGCCAGCTCGCGCGGCAGGGAAATCTGTATCGTTGCCATATGTCGGCCCCTTTGGTTGTGAATAGGAGCGACCAGTGTAGAAGCGGTGCGGCGAAGCCGTTTTGATATGCCGCCAATTAAGGCTGACTTACGAGCCTCATCAATTCATAGTGTGAGCTGCCCGGACAGCATCTATCTCGGCCTGTATCTCCTGTTCAGACATAGGGGGAAGGTTAAGTGCTGCCAATTTGTCAGCAACGGATAGGAGATCGTCGAAGGCGCGACGCCGGATTTCGGCGCGCAGAAGATCGGCGATGGCCGAAGAGTCGAGCAGGCCAAATTCGGCCGCTTGTTCGGTGAGGTCGTCGGGAAGGGTGAGTTGAATGCTTGCCATGGCTGCCTCCGCATCTATCGGATTCAGTTTAGCACTTGAGGGAAAAGGGAGGCGCGGCTGCGCCTCCCGGCGGGATTACATATTGCGGCGATACTGGCCGCCGACTTCGAACAGCGCGGTCGTGATCTGGCCCAGGGAGCAGACGCGGGCCGCGTCCATCAGCCTGGCGAACACGTTTTCGTTGTCGATGGCGGCTTTTTGCAGGGCGGCCAGGGCGGCCGGAGCGACATCGGCGTGGCGGGTGTGGAACTCTTCCAGGCGGGTGAGTTGCGATTGCTTCTCGTCGTCGGTGGAGCGGGCCAGTTCGATGGTCGCCGGGGCTTCGCTGCCTTTCGGGTTGCGGAAGGTGTTGACGCCGATGATGGGCAGGGTGCCGTCGTGCTTTTGGTGCTCGTACAGCAGCGACTCTTCCTGGATCTTGCCGCGCTGGTAGCCGGTTTCCATCGCGCCCAGCACGCCGCCGCGTTCGGCGATGCGCTCGAATTCCTGCAGCACGGCTTCTTCCACCATATCGGTCAGTTCTTCGATGATGAAGGAGCCCTGGTTCGGATTCTCGTTCTTCGCCAGACCCCATTCGCGGTTGATGATGAGCTGGATCGCCAGCGCGCGGCGCACCGATTCATCGGTTGGCGTGGTGATCGCTTCGTCGTAGGCGTTGGTGTGCAGCGAGTTGCAGTTGTCGTAGATCGCGATCAGCGCCTGCAGCGTGGTGCGGATATCGTTGAAGTCGATTTCCTGCGCGTGCAGCGAGCGGCCCGAAGTCTGGATGTGGTACTTGAGTTTCTGGCTGCGGTCGTTGGCGCCGTATTTGTCCTTCATGGTCACGGCCCAGATGCGGCGCGCCACGCGGCCCAGCACCGTGTATTCCGGGTCCATGCCGTTGGAGAAGAAGAAGGACAGGTTGGGCGCGAAATCGTCGATGTGCATGCCGCGCGCCAGATACGCTTCCACAAAGGTGAAGCCGTTCGACAGCGTGAAGGCCAGCTGCGAAATCGGATTCGCGCCCGCTTCGGCGATGTGGTAGCCGGAGATCGATACCGAGTAGAAGTTGCGCACCTGGTTGTGAACGAAGTATTCCTGGATATCGCCCATTACCTTCAGCGAGAACTCGGTGGAGAAGATGCAAGTGTTCTGGCCCTGGTCTTCCTTCAGGATGTCGGCCTGCACCGTGCCGCGCACGTTCTGCAGCACCCAGGCCTTGATCTTGGCCGCTTCGTCCTCGGTCGGCTGGCGCTTGTTCTCTTCCACGAACTTCTCGACCTGCTGGTCGATGGCGGTGTTCATGAACATGGCGAGAATGGTCGGCGCCGGGCCGTTGATGGTCATCGACACCGAGGTGCTTGGGCTGCACAGATTGAAGCCGTCGTACAGCACCTTCATATCGTCCAGCGTGGCGATGGAAACGCCCGAGTTGCCCACCTTGCCGTAGATGTCGGGACGCAGGGCCGGATCGGCGCCATACAGCGTCACCGAGTCGAAGGCGGTGGACAGGCGTTTCGCATCCAGGCCTTCGGACACCAGCTTGAAGCGGCGGTTGGTGCGGAAAGCATCGCCTTCGCCGGCGAACATGCGGGTCGGGTCTTCGCCTTCGCGCTTGAAGGCGAACACGCCGGCGGTGAAGGGGAAGGAGCCTGGCACATTCTCCAGCATCAGCCAGCGCAGCAGCTCGCCGTGGTCGGCGTACTTGGGCAGCGACACCTTGCGGATCTTGGTGCCGGACAGGGTGTGCTGAATCAGGCCGGTGCGGATTTCCTTGTCGCGGATTTTCACCACATACTCGTCGCCCGAGTAAGCGGCCTGCATATCCGGCCACATGGCCAGCAGCTTCTTGGACGCCGCATCCATCGCATGATCGCGCTCCAGGATGACGCCATCGAAATCGGCCACGGTCTTGCCCGCGTCTTCCAGCATGCGCTTGGCTTCTTGCAGCTGCTGGCGTTCGCGCGCCAGCTTGAGCTGCTTCTGCGTATTCTTGTGATAGCCGCGCACGGTGTCGGCGATTTCGGCCAGATAGCGGGCGCGGGCCGGCGGCACGATCACGTTCTTGCCGCTGCTGAAGCGCACATTCTCCACCGGCAGGATGCCGGCCTTGATGGACAGGCCGAACTGCGCCAGCTTGGGCAGCAAGCCTTGGTACAGCGCGGTCACGCCATCGTCGTTGAAGCGCGAAGCCTGGGTGCCGAACACCGGCATTTCTTCCGGACGCTTGCTCCACAGTTCGCGGTTGCGCTGGTACTGCTTGGCCACGTCGCGCAGCGCATCCTGCGCGCCCTTGCGGTCGAATTTATTGATGGCGATGAAGTCGGCGAAATCGAGCATGTCGATTTTTTCCAGCTGCGAGGCGGCACCGAATTCCGGCGTCATCACATACATGCTGACATCCACATGCGGCACGATGGCGGCGTCGCCCTGGCCGATGCCCGAGGTTTCCACGATCACCAGGTCGAAGCCCGCCACCTTGCAGGCGGCGATCACGTCCGGCAGCGCCTGCGAAATCTCGGAACCCGCTTCACGCGTGGCCAGCGAGCGCATGAAGACGCGCGCTTGGCCGGCCCACGGGTTGATCGCATTCATGCGGATACGGTCGCCCAGCAGCGCGCCGCCCGATTTGCGGCGCGAAGGGTCGATCGAAATGATGGCGATATTCAGCGCATCGCCCTGGTCCAGGCGGATGCGGCGGATCAGCTCATCGGTCAGCGAGGATTTGCCCGCGCCGCCGGTGCCGGTAATGCCCAGGGCCGGAATCTTCAGGCCTTCGGCGGCTTTATGCAGCTCGGCGCGCAGCGGCGCGGAAGCCTTGTCGTTTTCCAGCGCGGTGATCAGCTGGGCCAGCGGACGGTGGCGCGTCGTGATGTCGCCCTCCTGCAGCGGCGCCAGCGAGGTCGGGGAATAGGCCGACAGGTCGATATCGCACTGCTGCACCATCCACTGGATCATGCCCGCAAGGCCCATGCGCTGGCCGTCTTCCGGGCTGAAAATGCGCGTCACGCCATACGCATGCAGGTCGGCGATCTCGGACGGCACGATCACGCCGCCGCCGCCGCCGAACACCTTGATATGCGCGCCGCCGCGCTGGCGCAGCAGGTCGATCATGTATTTGAAGTATTCGACGTGGCCGCCCTGGTAGCTGGAAATGGCGATGCCCTGCACATCTTCCGCCAGCGCGGCCGTCACCACATCGTCCACCGAGCGGTTATGGCCCAGGTGGACCACTTCCACGCCATTCGATTGCAGAATGCGGCGCATGATGTTGATCGAGGCGTCATGGCCGTCGAATAGCGAGGCGGCGGTGACGAAACGAACCTTGTTGACGGGCTTCGCCTGCTCAGGTTCGGCGGCGAGATTCTTGGCGGTGGTGAGATCGTTCATGGATGTCCTTGAAATTCTTGTCACGCGATCGGGATCAGATCTAAATTATATGACGTTAACGTAAACGTCAAGTAAGTCAGCCCCCGCCCGGCGTGCCGAAGCGGGAGAGGGCGCGCTGCCTCAGGCCGCGCGCTGGTGGCCGTCGCGGAAGCCGGCTTGCAGGCGGGCTTTCTCTTCACGGAAGGCGTCGACGGCTTTTTCCTTCACATGGCCGAAGCCGCGGATTTTCTCCGGCAGGGCGGCCAGGGCCACGGCCTGCTCGTGGTTGCCGGCGCCCAGGCGCGACAGCAGATCGGCGACCAGTTCGCGGTATTCCACGATCAGGGCGCGTTCCATCTTGCGTTCTTCAGTGTAGCCGAAGATATCCAGGGCGCCGCCGCGCAAGCCTTTGCACTTGGCCAGCAGCTGGAAGGCTTTCCACATCCACGAACCATATTCGGCTTTCACCAGATGGCCTTGCGCATCCTTCTTGGCGAAGATCGGCGGCGCCAGATTGAACTTGAGCGAGAAGTCGCCTTCGAACTGCTGCTTGAGCTGCTCGACGAAGCGGCCGTCGGTGTACAGGCGCGCCACTTCGTATTCGTCCTTGTAGGACATCAGCTTGAACAGGTTTTTGGCCACGGCGGTGGACAGCTTGTTGCCCAGGCCCAGGGCGGTTTCCTTGCCGCGCACCTGTTCCACCAGCTCTGCGTATTTGGCGGCGTAGGCGGCGTCCTGGTAGCCGGTCAGGAAATCGACGCGCTTCTTGATGACGGCGTCCAGGCTTTGCGGCATCTGCACCACGATGGCCTGGGTCGGCGTTGCCACTTTCTCCACGCGCTTCAGGTCGACGGCGGCGCGGCGGCCCCACAGGAAGCTGCGCTTGTTCGATTCCACCGCCACGCCATTCATTTCGATGGCGCGCAGCAGCGAAGCTTCGCTCAGCGGGATGCGGCCGCGCTGCCAGGCGTAGCCCAGCATGAACAGGTTGGCGGCGATCGAGTCGCCCATCAGCGCCGTCGCCAATTTGGTGGCGTCGATGAAGTCCACGCTGCCCGGATTGCTGGCGGCGCCCACCGATTCGCTGATCAGCGAACGCACTTCTTCCACCGGATACTGCCAGTCGGCGTTCTGGGCGAAGGTGCCGGGCGGCTGCTCGTGCAGATTGACCACGGCCAGGGTGCGGCCCGGACGCATTTTTGATACCGCGTCGGCGGCGCCGGCCGTCAGCATATCGCAGCCCAGAATCAGGTCGGCTTCGCCGGTGGCGATGCGCTGGGCGCGCAGATGGGCCGGCGAGGTGGCGATCTTCACATGCGACGTCACCGAGCCATTTTTCTGCGACATGCCGGTCATGTCCAGCACGGAGGCACCCTTGCCTTCGAGGTGGGCGGCCATGCCCATCAGCGCGCCGACGGTGATCACGCCGGTGCCGCCGATGCCGTTGATCAGGATGTTGTAAGGCTGTTCGCAGGCCGGCAGCACGGGCTGCGGCAGTGCGCCCCAGCCGTCGTCGCTGTTCTTGTCCTTGCTTACGCCGGTCTTCGATTTCTTCAGCGCGCCGCCTTCCACCGTCACGAAGCTTGGGCAGAAGCCTTTGACGCAGGAGTAGTCCTTATTGCAGGAAGACTGGTCGATGGTGCGCTTGCGGCCGAATTCCGTTTCCTTCGGCAGGATGGACACGCAGTTGGACTGGATGCCGCAGTCGCCGCAGCCTTCGCATACGGCTTCGTTGATGACCATGCGCTTGTCCGGATCGGGGAACTCGTTTTTCTTGCGGCGGCGGCGCTTCTCGGCGGCGCAGGTCTGGTCGTAGATCAGCACCGAGCAGCCGCCGATCTCGCGCAGCTCGCGCTGCACCGCGTCCATATCCTTGCGGTCGTGCAGGGTCACGATCTCCGGCAGGGCGGAACGGTCTTCATAGCGCGACAGGTCTTCCGTCACCAGGGCGATGCGCTTCACGCCTTCGGCCGCCATCTGCTGCGCGATCATCGGCACGGAGACGGTGCCGTCCACCGGCTGGCCGCCGGTCATCGCCACGGCGTCGTTGTACAGGATCTTGTAGGTGATGTTCACTTTCGCCGCCACGGCGGCGCGGATCGCCAGATAGCCGGAGTGGAAGTAAGTGCCGTCGCCCAGGTTCTGGAACACATGGGGCACCTTGGAGAAGGCCGCCTGGCCGATCCACGGCGCGCCCTCGCCGCCCATATGGGTGGTCAGCTTGTTCATCTCCGGATAGATCGAGGTCGCCATCACGTGGCAGCCGATGCCGGCCAGTGCGAAGCTGCCTTCCGGGACTTTGGTCGAGGTATTGTGCGGACAGCCGGAGCAGTAGAAGGCTGGACGGAAAGGCGTGCCGATGGCCTTCTGCAGCACCGCGTCCTTCGCGTCGAGGAAGGTCAGGCGGGCCTTGATCTGGTCCTGGATATTGGTGTCGGCGATGTAGCGCTTGACGCGGCTGGCGATCACGCGCGCCACCTGCGACACGGAGAAGTCGGCCTTCGACGTCAGCAGCCATTCGCCGCGCGGCGCCACCCACTCGCCTTTTTCGTCGAACTTGCCGATCACGCGCGGACGCACATCGTCGCGCCAGTTGTACAGCTGTTCCTTGAGCTGATATTCGACGATCTGGCGCTTCTCTTCCACCACCAGGATCTCGTCCAGGCCTTGCGCGAATTCGCGCACGCTGTCCGGTTCCAGCGGCCAGGGCATGGCCACCTTGAACAGGCGCAGGCCGACTTTCGCCGCCATCTCTTCGTCGATGCCCAGTTCTTCCAGCGCTTCCAGCACATCGAGGTAGGACTTGCCGGAGGCGATGATGCCCAGCTTGGCGTCCTTGCTGTCGATGGTGGTGTGATTCAGCTTGTTCTCGCGGGCGTATGCCAGGGCCGCGTAGATTTTGTAGTCCTGCATCAGGGCTTCCTGATTGCGCGCCTGCTGGCCCAGCGGAATGCTGGACAGGCGGGCATTCAGGCCGCCTTCGGGCATCTGGAAGTCCTTCGGAATCTTCACCTGCACGCGGAACGGATCGGCGTCCACCGAGGCGCTCGACTCCACCGTGTCGGCCAGCGCCTTAAACGCCACCGCGCAGCCGGAGAAGCGCGACATGGCCCAGCCATGCACGCCCAGGTCCAGGTATTCCTGCACATTGCAGGGATACAGCAGGGGGATCATGCAGGCCGAGAAGATATGGTCGGACTGGTGGGGCAGGGTGGAGGAGTAGGCGCCGTGATCGTCGCCCGCCACCAGCAGGATGCCGCCGTTTTTCGCGGTGCCGGCATGGTTCATATGTTTGAAGACGTCGCCGCAGCGGTCCACACCCGGGCCTTTGCCGTACCACATGGCGAACACGCCATCGTATTTGGCGGGGCCGATCAGGTCCACCTGCTGCGTACCCCAGACCGCCGTCGCGGCCAGATCCTCGTTCACGCCCGGCACGAACTGCACATGGCTCGCTTCCAGATGCTTTTTCGTCTTCCACAGGGTTTCATCGAGGCCGCCCAGCGGCGAACCGCGGTAGCCCGAGATGAAGCCGGCGGTATTCAGGCCGGCCGCCGCATCACGCAGGCGCTGCATCATCGGCAGGCGTACCAGGGCTTGGATGCCGGAGAGGAAGATCTTGCCGGAGGTGGAAGTGTATTTGTCGTCGAGGGTGACGGGGTTCAGTACAGGCGAGTTGCTGCCTGGTGCCGAGATATCGGGCATGGTGGCTGTCTCCAAAATTTGTGGTCCGGTGTGTGCCTGGCGGGGTCGGCGCCGGGTAAGCGCGTCCTCTCCTAGTCACGATGGCTGCAGTCTGGGCAGCCTTACTTTTTTCAGTGTACGGCCAAGTTTACGTATACGGAAATACGGAATTCGGATGGGGGTATAAGAAAAAATGATGGCCAGACGCCTGCCTGGTGCTTGCTAAATTGTTATATTATTTCCCGCGTACAACTTTGCAAGTTTTATGGCACGTTTTCTCTTCATCCACCAGAATTTTCCCGGCCAGTTCCGCCACCTGGCGCCGGCCTTGGCGGCCGAGGGCCACGAAGTCGTCGCCCTCGGCATGCGCGCCCAAAGCGAGGCGTTGCCGGGTGTGCGCTATGTCTGCCATCGTTTGGCGCAGGGCGCTGGGGCCACGGTCCAGGTGCCGCAGCTGCGCGATTTGTACGGCAAGCTGCTGCGCGGCGAATCGGCGGCGGATTCGCTGCAGCAGCTCAAGGAGCAGGGCTTTACGCCGGACGTGATCTTCGTCCACCCCGGCTGGGGCGAGGGCTTGTTCGCCCAGGACGTGTTCCCGCGCGCGCGCCTGCTGGTCTACGCCGAATACTATTACGGCGCCGAGGGCGGCGATTCCCACTTCGACCCGGAATTCAGCGCCGCCTCCACCCTGCAGAGCCGCCAGCGTCTGCGGCTGCGCAATACCCATCTGCTGCACGCGATGGCCAGCGCCGACGCCGGCCTGTCGCCGACCCGCTTTCAGCGCGACCGCCATCCGGACTGGTTCCGCCAGCGCATCTCGGTCATCCACGACGGCATCGACAGCCAGCGCTTCCGGCCCGATGCCCAGGCCTGCGTCACGCTGTCCAAGGCGGGCCTGGTGTTAAGGCCGGGCGACGAGGTGGTGACTTTCGTCGCGCGCCATCTGGAGCCTTACCGCGGCTATCACACTTTCATGCGCGCCTTGCCGGAGCTGCAGCGCCTGCGGCCGAACGCGCGCATCGTGATCGTGGGCGGGGATGGCGTCAGCTATGGCGCGGCGCCACCCAAGGGGCAAAGCTGGAAAGCCATCTTCCGCGACGAGGTGGCGGCGCGGCTCGATATGCGCCGCATCCATTTCGTCGGCAAAGTGCCGCATGCCTTGCTCACCCAGCTGATGCAGGTGTCGGCGGTGTACAGCTATCTGACTTATCCTTTCGTGCTGTCCTGGTCCCTGATGGAGGCGATGAGCGTGGGCTGCCTGATCGTTGCCTCGCGCACGGCGCCGGTGGAAGAGGTGATCGAACATGGCGTGAACGGCTTGCTGACCGACTTCTTCGATCCGCAGGCGCTGGCCGCGAGCGTGGCCGACGCCTTGCAGCGGCGCGCCTCCCTCGGCCATCTGCGCGAAGCGGCGCGCAACACCATCGTGCAAGGCTATGATTTGCAGCGCCATTGCCTGCCGGCCCAGATGCGTTTCGCCCTGGGCTAGCCTGCGCGCCGTTTCAGGCGAGCAGGCGGGCGCCGGGCCAGGCGCCGCTCACACAGAGTTCCTGCGCCACCTGCAGCGCCAGTTGGCTGATGGCGTTGGCTGCATTCGTCAGCGGAATCGTGCGCGAGGCGCACAGCACCGCGGTGCGCGAAATGGCCGGGTGGTGGATGGCATGCACGCGCATGCTGCCGCGCTCGATCTCGGCCAGCACCGGCGCCACTGGCAAAATGGTGGCGCCCATGCCGGCCAGGATGGCCGATTTCAGAATGGCGATGGAATTGATTTCGATGACGTCGCCCGTATGCAGGCCGGCGGCGCGCGCCACCGCTTCGATGCGCGGCCGCACGCCGTGCTGCAGGCCGGGCAGGATCAGCTTCGTGGCCAGCGCCTGGGCCAGCGTGACGCCGGCGCCCAGCTTGAAGTCCTCGCCGTCGGCGCGGCAGATATAGGCCAGTTCCTCGTCCGCCAGCGGCGTGGTGGCGAAGGGCGTGAGCTGGCCGTCGTCGAACAGCACGGCCAGATTGACGCGGCCGGACTTGAGCTGCTCGGCCAGATTGCCGGTCAATTCCTCCGTCAGCTGCAGGGTGATGTCGGGGTAGTGGCGCTGGGCCGCCGTCAGCAGGGGTAGGGCGAGCGCGCCCGAGACGCTGTGCGGCAGGCCGAGCGTGACGCTGCCCGAGGGCCGGGCCGAGAGTGTAACCGCTTGTTTCGCATCCGCCACTTGTTTCAAGATCGCCAGCGCATGGTCGTAAAACACTTTGCCGGCATCGGTGCTGAGCACGCCCTGGGCCGAGCGGTGCAGTAGCTGCACCCCCAATTCTTCCTCCAGATGGCGCAGCTGCTGGGTCAGCGCCGGCTGGGCCACATGCAGCACCAGGGCCGCGCGCGATAGGGAACCATGATCGACAATTGCAACAAAGTAACGGAGCTGGCGGATTTCCATGTAACTTGATGTAGCGTATAGGGTAAAGATTGATCCTTGAAGGAAACTCTTTGTTATACTCATTCTAACGCTTTCCGCCTTCCCACCTTGCAGGATCTGTATGTTCAAGAAAGTTGATTCGTCCCAGCTCAAGGTCGGCATGTATATCCAGGATCTCAGCTGCGACTGGATGACCCACCCCTTCGTGCGCAACCGCTTCCTGATCAGCAGCGAAGAGGAGATCCGCAAGATTCTCAAGGCCGGCATCCACGACGTCATCATCGACGCCTCCAAGGGGCTGGACGTGGAGGAGGCGCCCACGGTGGCCGAGGCGCAGGCAGCCACCGAGCGCGAAATCACGCAGCTGGCGGCCAAGCCGGCCAAGGTGGTCAAGGTGGGGCTGGGCGAGGAGTTGCAGCGCGCGGCCCAGATCCGCCACCAGGCGTCGAACCTGGTGCGCAATGTGATGGCCGATGTCCGCCTGGGCAAGGCGGTGGAGGTGGACCAGGTGCAGCCGGTGGTGCAGAACATCACCGAATCGATTCTGCGCAATCCGGGCGCCCTGCTTGGCCTGCTGCGCATCAAGACCAAGGACGACTACACCTTCCTGCATTCGGTCAGCGTGTGCGCGCTGCTGGTGGCCTTCTGCAATTCGCGCGGCATGGACGAGGAAACCACGCGCGAGGCGGGCCTGGGCGGCCTGCTGCACGATGCGGGCAAGGCCATGGTGCCGGACGCCATCCTGAACAAGCCGGGCCGCCTGACCGAAGAAGAATTCGACGTTATCCGCAAGCATCCGCAGGACGGCTACGACATCCTGCGCAAATCGCCCGGCATCGGCCCGATCCCGCTCGACATCACCCTGCACCACCATGAGCGGCGCGACGGTACCGGCTATCCTTCGCAGCAGGCGGGCGACGGCATCAGCGAGCTGGCGCAGATGGCGGCCATCGTCGATGTGTACGACGCCATTACGGCCGACCGCTGCTATCACAAGGGCATGCCGGCCGCCGCCGCGCTGCGCAAGATCTACGAGTGGAGCAAGTTCCATTTCAACCCGCAGTACGTGCAGGAATTCATGCGCTGCGTCGGCATTTACCCGGTGGGCACCCTGGTGCTGCTGGAGTCGGGCCGTCTGGGCGTGGTGGTGGAGCCGCACGAAACCAATCTGCTGGCGCCCAAGGTCAACGTCTTCTTCAACACCAAGTCGAATATCTACATCAAGCCGGAAACCGTGGATCTGTCGCGCGGCCTGGGCTTCGGCGGCGGCGACAAGATCGTCGGCCACGAGCTGCCGGCCAAATGGAATGTGGATCCGATGCGTTTCCTGACCCTGGCCGAAGCCTGATTTGAGTTCGCTTCAAAATGGGCATGGCTAGGCGCGGCGACGAAGACAGTGCGCCTGCACGACGAGACGCCGCAACAACGCCATGGCCATTTTGAAACGAACCTCTAGAAGAATTCGGCGGTATCGTTGGACTCAATGGCGTGCAGCAGGCCGCCGCTCACCAGTTCATCGTAGTGGCAGGACATATTGCGGCCGTGGCTCTTGGCGTAGTACAGCGCCTGGTCGGCGCGGCCCAGCACCACCACCGGCGCCTCGTAGCTGCTGATACTGACAAAGCCCACGCTGACCGTGACCTTGCCCACCTGCGGGAAATCGTGCTGCTCCACATTCATGCGGAAGCGGTCGATGATGCGGCGCGCATTGCCCAGCGTGGTGGAACGCAGCAGCACCACGAACTCTTCGCCGCCGAAGCGGAAGACGCGGTCCTGGGCGCGGAAGGACGATTGCAGCAGGTTGGCGATCAGGATCAGCACCTCGTCGCCGTACAGGTGGCCGAAGCGGTCGTTCACGTGCTTGAAGTGGTCGACGTCGACCACCGCCAGCCATTGCCGTTCTTCCTCGCAGTGGTGGCGCCGTTCCGGCTCGCCCGGCGGCAGGGTCAGGCCGTCCGGTTCGGTGTGCGAGGCTTGCTGCATCTTGGCCAGCTGGTCGTCGAAGGTCTTGCGGTTGAGCAGGCCGGTCAGGGAGTCGCGCTCGCTATAGTCGAGCAGGTTCTGGAAGTTGCGGTAAACGCTGACGATGCCGCCGATAATGTGGATGGTTTCGCTGGTGTAGGGCGTGGGGTGGACGATTTCCAGGCAGGTGCTGGCCTTGTCGCCCAGCCAGATCGGCAGCCACAGGGTGTGGCGGCCCTCGGCGTCCGCCATGTCCGCATTCAGCTCGTGGCGCGCAATGCAGTGCGCCAGCGCCGGGTAGTTGCTGAGCGGCTCGCCGGGACTGGCCGGATCGGGCGACTCTTCCATGCGTGCCGGACGGCCGGTCTCGATGCTGGCGCGTGCCCGGACGAAGGTTTGGCCACGCACCTGGGCCAGCGTCAGCACCCGGGTTTGCGAGGCGCGCGCCAGTTCCTGTACCGCCGAGATCACGGAGATGTCGAGCATCGTGTGATCGCGGTGGCCGGTCATGTCCACCATGTGTTTCAGTAGGGAATCCATGCTCGTTCTCTGAAAATAATCAGGTACCGTCGCGGCGAGTGGGCTGTTGTTTTTATCTTAATTAAGGCACACAGTGACGCAAAGCACGAGGCCTTTCCGAAGGACAGCTGATCAGGATAATGGCTTTTTGCATAATAGGCAATTAAGCTGTGAAAAAATTACGAAATTTTTTTCGTTTCCAGCGGCGCCGGCGAAGGCGCTTATACCCCATTTCCGCCCGTCTTCCTAGGGAAAACCCCTGTTCCGACCGGTTTTAATGAGCTTCCCGGAAACTGTTGTTGCAGTTTGACACAAACGGCGCGCAGCGCAAGGTGTTTGTTGCAGCGAAAGAATAGTTCCTTGCGGGAAGCTTGCGTCTCATCAATCCTCGCAAAACCACCGCTCCTATAGTTGAGTGCAATGGTGCTGCAATGCAATAGCGCCAGAGTCCACTCAACATATTTTATGGGAGTCAATCATGGATACCTTGAAACAAGCACTGAGTCGTTTTGCGCGCGACGAGGAGGGCGCCACGGCCATCGAATACGGCCTGATCGCGGCGCTGATGGCGGCGGCAATCGTGGCGGCGCTCGCGCTGTTCACGCCGGCCCTGCTGGCCCGCTTCACCAATATCGCTGCCCTGCTCACCCCGTAACGCCGTTGCGGCGAGCGCATTGGCTGCCGGCTGCGCGCCGGCAGCCTTTTGGAGCCGGCCATGTTGAACGTGCTCGAAATTCTCTTGCTTTGCCTGCTGCTGCAGGCGGCCATCACCGACCTGGCCTGGCGCCGCATTCCCAATCTGCTGGTGCTGGGCGGTCTGTTGCTGGCCTTTGCGCTGCGCTGGAAGCTGAACCTGCCGCTGTTGCCGGCGCTGGCCGGCATGGCGGCCGGCGGCCTGCTGTTCCTGCCGCTGTATTGGCGCGGCGCCATGGCGGCCGGCGACGTCAAGCTGCTGATCATGGTGGGCGCCTTCACCGGCCCGCTGGGCGCGTTGCAGATCGCCTGGCTGGCCTTCCTGATCGGCGGCGTGCTGGCGCTGCTGGCCCTGCTGGCGCGGCCGCCGCGCCGCCGCCTGCCGTATGGCGTGGCGGTGGCGCTGGGCGCGCTGCTGCTTGTGGCGTGGGCGCATCGGCCGCTGCCGGCCACGCTGCAACCTTTTGCCGCCGATCAATATCCACTAGGAAACACATCGCTAGAATCGGTTGCTCATACAGGAGGATCAGCATGATGGAAAGCGAAACCCTGGCCGCCGTTTTCGGCGGCGCCAATGACGAGGCGGCGCCGCTGCTGCCGCCGCAAGCGAAGACCGTGCGCGACACCGGCCTGGAACAGCCGATGCTGGTCGAGCTGCTGGGCAAGACCCTGTTCATCGCCGGCCGCAGCCCGCTGCCCGCGCTGGCCACCCGCCTGCGCCTGTCGCTCAATGTGCTGCGCGAGCTGCTCGACTTTCTGGTGGCCGAACAGCTGGCCGAGGTGGCCTGGCGCGGCGACTCCGACATCGACGTGCAGTACCAGCTGACCGGCGCCGGCCGCCAGCGCGCCGCCGCCTGGCTGGAGCGCTGCCGCTATGCCGGTCCGGCCCCGGTCACGTTGGAAGCCTATTGCGCCGTACTGCAGCGCCAGGCCGGCCTGCTGGCCGCCATCACGTCCGACGATATGGCCGACGTGTTTGCCGGCGATTGCCTGCCGGCCAGCGTGCACGCGCTGGCCGGCGCGGCCCTGCACTCGGGCCGCTCGATCTTCCTGTATGGCCCGCCGGGCAGCGGCAAGAGCACGCTGGCGCGCAAGCTGGGCGGTCTGCTGCAGGGTGTGGTGGCGGTGCCGTATGCGCTGGCGCTGGGCCAGGAAATCGTGCAGATCTACGACCCGCTGCTGCACCTGCCGCCGGCCGGCGCGGCGGGCCGCCAGCCGCTGGAACGGCGCCATGGCGACAGCCGCTGGGTGCTGTGCCGGCGTCCCGTGGTGCAGGCCGGCGCGGAGCTGGCGGCCGATATGCTCGACCTGCGCTACGACGCCTACAGCGGCTGCTATCAGGCGCCGCCCCATCTCAAGGCCAACAACGGCCTGTTCATCATCGACGACCTGGGGCGCCAGCGCGTGCGCCCGGCCGACCTGCTGAACCGCTTCGCCCAGCCGCTCGATGCGCGCCGCGACCAGCTCACGCTGCAGGGCGGCCATCAATTCAGCCTGCCGTTCGACGCGGTGCTGGTGTTCGCCACCAGCCTGGCGCCGCACGTCCTGCTCGACAGCGCCGCGCTGCGCCGCGTCGCCTACAAGATCGCCGTCGGCGCCATCGGCGAGGAGGCCTACCGCGCCCTGTTCCGCCAGCACTGTGCCGCCGCCGATATCGCGCCGGACGAGGCCATGCTCGGCTACCTGATCGCCGAGCTGCATGGCGCCAGCGGCGAGCCTTTGCTGGCCTGCTATCCGCGCGAAGTGGTGAGCCGGCTGGTGGATTTTGCCGGCTTCACGGGCGCCACGCCGCGCCTGACGCGCGCCGCCCTGGAGCAGGCCTGGAGCAGCATGTTCGCCGCCGTGGACGAGGACAGCGCCGCCGCGGCCTTGTCCAGCGGCCCGGCACTGCATAACTGCGAGGCGGCCGACGCCAGCCTTTACGAAAGCATCAAATGAAAAACCGGCGCGCATACCTGATGATGGCGGTGGCCGTGGCGCTGGGCCTGTGCGCCGTGGTGCTGGCCTCGCGCTGGCTGCTGCACAAGAACAGCGGCACCGCGACACGCATCGTGGTGGCCGGGATCGACGTCAACCTGGGCCAGCGCCTGGCGCCGGACATGCTCAAGCTGGCCGACTGGCCGGCGGCCAGCCTGCCGCAGGGCGCCCTGCGCGATCCCTTGCAGCTGAATGGACGCGTGCTCAAGTCGAGCGTGCTGCGCGGCGAGCCGCTGACGGCGGCCAAGCTGGCGCCGGCCGGCACCCTGGGCGGCCTGTCGGCCCTGATCGCCGAAGGCAAGCGCGCCATCACGGTACGCGTCAACGATGTGGTGGGCGTGGCGGGTTTCGCCTTGCCCGGCAACTTCGTCGACATCCTGGTCAATATGCAGGCCGAGAGCGGCGTGCGCGGCACGCAGGAGGCGGCCATCTCCAAGATCGTGCTGGAACGGATCCTAGTGCTGGCCGTGGCGCAGGAGGTCAGCCGCGACGATACCAAGCCGCGCGTGGTCAATGCCGTGACGCTGGAAGTGACGCCGGTGCAGGCCGAGAAGCTGGACCTGGCGCGCAGCGTGGGCAGCTTGTCCCTGGCGCTGCGCAACCAGGTGGACCCGCGCCCTGGCGTGACGGACGGCGCCACCAAGCTCTCGCTGCTGGGCGGCCAGGCGGCCGGCGCCGCGCTGCCGCCGTCCGCCGCCGTCCCCGCCGTCCCCGCCGCCATGGCGCCCGAGCCGGCGCCGGCCGCGCCTTCGCGGCGCCCGCGCAGCAGCCACCCTGTCGCCGTGGCGGAAAAAGCCTGCAGCGGCGTGATCGACGGCTTGCGCAGCCGCCGGGAGTGCCTGTGAGGAGCCGCCATGACCACCCGCCTCTGCCACCTCCCCCCGCAGTACCGCCTGCCGCTGGCCTGCCTGCTGGCGCTCGCCTTGTGCGGCGGCGCGCCGCTGCGCACAGCCCTTGCCGCGCCGGCATCCGCAACGCCGGCTTCTGCGCTGCCTGGCGCCGCCGCCCCTGCCGCTGCCGTACCCGCACCAGCTGCCGTGTTGAAGCGAACCGTCCTGGCGCCGGCCGCTCCTGCGCCGCCGGCACCGGGCGCCGGCGCGCCCGTGCCAGCCAGCGCCGCGGCTGCGTCCAAAGCGGCGCAGCGGGCGGCGCCTAACGCCGCCTTGCACTGCGGCGGCCAGGCCGCCGCGCCGGGCAAGCTGGCGCTGCCGATCGGGAAGTCGACCTTGCTGCGCCTGCCGGAAGCGGTGAGCAACCGCAGCGTGGGCAACCCCGCCATACTGCAAGCCATGCTGGTCGCGCCCGACACCCTGTATGTGCTGGGGACGGACATGGGCAGCACCAATATGATCGTGCAGGGCCGCAGCGGCGCTTGCAGCGTGATCGACGTGACGGTGGGCGTGGACACGGCCGGCCTGCAGGCGGCGCTGGCCGAGCTGCTGCCGGCGGAGCGCAATATCCGCGTCAGCGCCGCCGCCGATGCGCTGGTGCTGAGCGGTGAAGTGGAAGATGCGCCGACCTTGGCGCGCGTGCTGGAACTGGCGCAAGCCTATGTGCGGCGTCCGGCGCAGGCGCTGGCTGCCGCCGCTGAGGGGGCGGGTGCGCAGTCCGAGTCGTCTGCCGCGCCATCCGCCGCCTCAAGCGCGCGAGCCGCTCCGCAGCCCGCTGCCAGTGCCACGGAAGGCGGCGGCGCGCAAGGCCGCATCGTGAACCTGCTGTCGGTCACGGCGCCGCAGCAGGTGATGCTGGAAGTGAAGGTGGCGGAGGTGTCCAAGACCCTGCTCGACAAGCTGGAAGGCAGCGCCCAGCTGCACCGCGGCGTGGGCAGCTGGACGGCCAGCGTGCTGTCCAACTTCCTGAGCGGCACCACGGGCGCCGGCCTGATGCTGGGCAAGCCCGATGGCAGCCGCCTGCGCGTGGACGGCGAACGCCACGACGCCCTGGTGCGCATCCTGGCCGAGCCGACGGTGATGGCGATCAGCGGCCAGGAAGGCAGTTTTCTCGCGGGCGGCAAGGTGCTGATCCCCGTCGGCCAGGATAATAACCGCGTCACCTTGCAGGAGAAGGAATTCGGCGTCGGCCTGCGCTTCACGCCCACCGTGCTTTCGGGCGGGCGCATCCACCTCAAGGTGGCGCCTGAAGTGTCGGAACTGTCGCGCGAAGGCGTGGGCATCAGCGCGGCCGGCCTGGGCGGCAGCTCGGTCCTGCCCCTGATCACCACGCGCCGCGCCGCCACCACCCTGCAGCTGTTCGATGGGCAGAGCTTCGCCATCGGCGGCTTGATCCGCCATACCCAGTCCGGCAATCTGCAGGCGATGCCGGTGCTGGGCGAGGTGCCGGTGCTGGGCGCGCTGTTTCGCAGCACCGATTTCCAGCAAGACCGCACCGAGCTGCTGTTCGTCGTCACCGCCCATCTGGTCAAGCCGCTGCCGCCCGGCTATGGCTTGCCGACCGACGGCCCGCCCGCGCCCAGCCGCTCCAGCCTGATGCTGAACGGCCGCCTGGAAGGCGCCGCGCCGGCGGCCGCGTCGCCCAATGCTTCGTCCGCGCCGCGCGACAGCGGCTTCCAACTGAAATAGGAGCCGCCCATGAAACAGGCACTGACCTTGCTGCTGGCCGGCGCGCTGCTGCCGGGCTGCGCCGGCATCGACGCCGCCAGCAGTACGCCGCAATGGGATGCGCGTTTCGGCGACGCCGTGCGCGCCGCCATGGCGCGCCAGCGCATCCACCCCGGCGGCGTCAATCCGGAACAGGTGCGCGGCATCGACGGCGCGGCGGCGCTGCAGGCGCAGGAACAGTACCGCAAGTCCTTCAGTGCGCCGGCGCCGCAGCCGAGCGCCTTCACCATCGGCGTCAGTGGTGGAAAATGAAGCTGCGCTCCTCCCTGCGCCGCCAGCGCGGCGCGATCGCGCTGATGTTTGGCCTGCTGGTCGTGCTGCTGCTTGGCCTGCTGGGCCTGGTGATCGACCTGGGCCAGCTGTACAGCCGCGAACAGGAGATGCGCACCCTGGCCGACAGCACGGCGCTGGCGGCGGCGCGCGAGCTGAATGGCACGGCGACTGGCGTCAACAGCGCCTTGTCGCATGCGGCGCAGACTGCCGTCGTCAGTCATTACCGCTATTCGCAGCCGGTCAGCTGGTCCAGCGCGGCGCTGAGCTTTGCCGACGATCCCGATGGCCCCTGGCATAGCGCGGCCGATACCGCCGCCAGCCCTTCCGGGCGGCTCTTCGCCCGCGTCGATACGCGCCAGCTGGCGGAGGAGCATGGCACCGTCGCCACGGCCTTCCTGTTCCTGCTGGCGCCGGCCCAGGCCAGCAAGCAGGTGGCCGCCGTGGCGGTGGCCGGGCGCTCCGGCCTGGGCATCGCGCCGCTGGCGGTGTGCGCCATGGACCCGGCGCCCAGCAAGACGCGCAATATCGCCGGGCCGGTCGATGAGCTGGTGCAGTATGGCTTCCGGCGCGGCGTCAGCTACAACCTGCTGAATCTGAATCCGGCGCTGGGCGCCGGCAGCGGCGAATACTTCCTGGTCGATCCCGTCAGCGCCGCCGGCACAATGGGCACGCTGGCCAATACCGAAGACAGCGTGCTGGCGCCCTTCATGTGCGCCGGCCGGCTGCACCTGCGCCGCATCGGCAGCCAGCCAGTGACGGTGCGCCGCAAAACGCCGTTTACCCTGGCGCTGCAGCTGAACTCGCGCTTCAACAGCTATGGACCGGCGGCCGATCCGCTGTCCTGCACGCCGCTGGCGGCGCCGCCGGACAGCAATGTCGCGTCGTTTGCGGCCGGCAGCTGGATGGGCGTGGCGCCCAGCGCATCCCATGCCCAGCCCACCGCCGCCGGCACGCCCGGCAAGCCGCTCAGCACCGTGGCCGATCCCATGCCGGAACCGGTGGTGAATGCCGCCTCTTACGGGCCGCTGTGGGCCTATGGCCCGGCCGTGATTTCACCGTCCGGCGCGGCGTATCCGCGCGCTTACTGGCCGCAGCTGTATCCGGCCTCGCCGGGCGCGCCGACGGCGCCATCGTATCCGGCCTTGTCCGCGCCCTATGCCGCCATGGTGACGGCGCCGGCGGGCAATGTCGGCGTGGCGCGCCGGCGCCTGCTGCAAATTCCGCTGCTGGCCTGCCCGGTGCCGGCCGGGCAGCTGCAGCAGGCGAGCGTGCTGGCGATCGGCACCTTCTTCATGGTGGCGCCGGCCAGCGGCGCGGCCATCAGCGCCGAATTCGCGGGCCTGGCCAATGAGCAAAGCTTGGGCACGCCGGTGGAGCTGCTGCGATGAACGCGCCGCAGCGCAAGCAGCGCGGCGTGGTCGCCATCGAGCTGGCCGTGGTGCTGGACCTGGCGGTGCTGCTGCTGGCGGTGCTGCTGATGGGCGGGCGCATGATGTGGCATTACACGGTGCTGCAAAGGGCGGCCTTCGATGCCGCCCGCTATATGGCGACCATGCCGCGTCCCGAGCTGGCCAATCCCATGCTGGCGCCGGTGCTGGCGGCGCGTGCCGGCCAGCTGGTGCTGGACGCGGTCAGCGAAGCCGCGCTCGATACCCGTCCTGGCACGGGACAGATCTCGGTGCGCTGCGACGATCTGCCCTGCGGCGGCACGCTGCCGCAGCGGATCGGCGTCACGGTGCAGATCCAGCTCAGCGATCCGCTGTTCAATCTCCTGGGGGCGGGCAGCATCACCTTGTCCGGCTCTTCGGTGCAGCCCTATGTCAACTAAGCCGCCCTCCCTGCGCCGCCAGCACGGCGCCACCACGGTCGAGGTGGCGCTGGCCAGCCTGGTCTTTTTCCTCTTCCTGCTCGGCTGGATGGAACTGGCGCGCTATATGTATCTGCTGAACCTGAGCCAGGAGGTGGTGCGGCGCGCGGCGCGCGCGGCCGCCATCACGGACTTCTCCGACAGCGCCGCCATGGCGCAGCTGCGCCAGCAAGCCATGTTCGGCGCCGCCACGCTGGACGGCACGATCACCGGCGGCAACCTCGCCATCGATTACCTGCGGCTGGACGCGGCGGGCGCGCTGCTGCCGGCGTCGCCCATGCCGGCCAGTCCCGCCGGCAACGCCTTCAACTGCCTGCGCGATCCGCAGGGCGCCTCCTGCATCCGCTTCGTGCGGGTGCGCTGGTGCGGCAATGGCGGCGATTGCCCGCCATTGCCCTTTGCTTCTCCGGCGCAGCTGCCCCTGCAGCTTGCGCTGCCGCGCTCCACCGTGGTGGTGCGCGCCGAGACGCTGGGCTTCACGCCGGGCGCACCGCTTTCTCCCTGAAACGCCGCAAGCCATGCGAAAGGAATAGTCATGAAGGCACTGATGATCAGTAACGATAGGCAGCTGCATGCGGAGATCGGCGCCCAGGGTTCGGCGCGCATGCCGCCGGTGCTGCTGGCGGCCACGCGCGCCGGCCTGCGCGATGCGGTGGAGCGCATCATGTCCGACGCGCCGGAACTGGTGATCTTCGACGCCAGCGAGGTCGAGCCGGGCGAGGCGGACATGGTGGAGCGGCTGGCGCGCCTCTATCCGCAGGCCCGCTTCATCCTGCTTGCGCGCGAACCGCAGCAGGACTTGCTGATCCGCGCCATGCGCGCCGGCATGCGCGAAGTGCTGCAACTGCCGCTGGTGCACCGCGCCTTCCACGAGGCCATCGACCGCATCGAGGTCGAAACCGGCATCACGCGCATGCGCGACGGCAAGGCGCTGGCCTTCATCTCCTGCAAGGGCGGCAGCGGCGCCACCTTCCTTTCCACCAATTTCGGCTATGCGCTGGCGGCCCTGGCCGACAAGAAGGTGCTGCTGATCGATCTGCACGGCCAGTTCGGCGACGCCACGCTGTACGTGTCAGACCAGAAGCCGTGCATGACCCTGTCCGACATCTGCGCCCAGATCGGCCGCATGGACGGCGCCTTCCTGGAATCGAGCCTGGTGCATGTCTCGCCCGGCTTCGGCGTGCTGGCGGCGGCCGACGATCCGGGCCAGACCGTGGCGATGAAGCCCGAGCATATGGACACTATCCTGCGCGTGGCGCGCCAGCACTACGATTACATCGTGCTCGATGTGGGCCGGCAGATCGATGCCCTGTCGCTGCGCGCCCTCGATTGCGCCGACGCCATCTACCCGGTGCTGCAGCTGGCCCTGCCTGATATCCGCGACGGCCGCCGCCTGCTCGACATCTTCCGCTCGCTCGGCTATCCAACCGAGCGCACCCGCCTGATCGTCAACCGCTACGAGAAGGGCGGCAAGCTGCGCCTGGCCGACCTGGAGCAGGCGCTCGGCGCCGATGTGCTGCACACGATACCCAACGATTATCTGTGCGCCACCGATTCGGTGAATCAGGGCGTGCCGGTGCTGCAGCTCTCGCGCAGCAGCCCGGTGGCGCGCAGCCTGGCCGAGCTGGTGGCGCTGGTGACGGAGCGCCGCGTGCTGGAAAACAAGGGACTGTTCAACCGTCTGTTCGGCCGCAGCGAAGCCGAACAATGAGCCAATGCCGTCCGAGGAGAACATCATGACTCTGCGCGAACGCCTTGCGCTTGCCGACGACGTTCGCGCCGCCTGCGCCACGCCGGCCGGCATGGCCAGCGCCGCCTACCGCGAATTGAAGAAGTCCATGCACCAGGCCATCCTGGACCGCATCGACCTGGAACGCCTGAAGCGCCTGACGCCGGAACAGTTCAAGCACGAGCTGGCGCTGCTGGTCCAGCGCATCATCGAGGAAGAGCGCATCGTGTTGAACCAGTCGGAGCGCCACAGCCTGGTGCTCGACATCCAGCACGAGATGCTGGGCTTCGGCCCGCTGGAACCGCTGCTGGCCGATCCCGGCGTGTCGGATATTCTGGTCAACACCCACGCCAAGGTGTATGTGGAACGCGCCGGCCGGCTGGAGCTGACCGCCGTCAGCTTCCATGACGATGCCCACCTGATGAAGATCATCGAGAAGATCGTTTCGCGCGTGGGCCGGCGCGTGGACGAATCCAGCCCCATGGTCGATGCGCGCCTGCCGGACGGTTCGCGCGTGAACGCCATCATCCCGCCGCTGGCGGTGGACGGCCCCATCCTGTCGATCCGCCGTTTCGCCGCCAATCCGCTGAGCATTGAGCAGATGCTCAGCTACAAAAGCCTGACCCCGCCCATGATCGAGGTGCTGCGCGCCCTGGGCCGGGCCAAGATCAATATCCTGATTTCGGGCGGCACCGGCAGCGGCAAGACCACCTTGCTGAATGTGCTGTCCGGTTTCATTCCGCCGACTGAGCGCATCGTTACCATCGAGGACGCGGCCGAGCTGCAGATGCGCCAACCGCACGTGGTGCGCCTGGAAACGCGGCCGCCGAATATCGAAGGACGCGGCGAAGTGACCCAGCGTTCGCTGGTGCGCAACGCGCTGCGCATGCGGCCCGACCGCATCATCCTGGGCGAGGTGCGCGGCGCCGAAGCCATGGACATGCTGCAGGCGATGAATACCGGCCACGAAGGCTCGCTTGCCACCATCCACGCCAATTCGCCGCGCGACGCGTTGGCGCGGCTGGAGAATATGGTGGGCATGGCCGGCGCCAACCTCACGCCGCGCGCCACGCGCCAGCAGATCTGTTCGGCCGTGACGGTGGTGCTGCAGGTGTCGCGCCTGACGGACGGCACGCGCAAGCTGGTCAGCCTGCAGGAGATCACCGGCATGGAGGGCGATATGCTGGCCATGCACGAAATCTTCCGCTACGAACAGACCGGGGTCGATGAAAACGGCCGCGTCTGCGGCCACTTCTGCGCCACCGGGCTGCGGCCGCGCTTCGCCGACCGCCTGCGCACCTTCGGCGCGCCGGTGCCGGACAGCGCCTTCGATCCCGACCGCGTGTTCGAGTGAGGGAGTTGACATGGATATGCTGTTTACCGCCTTCGCCGTGCTGCTGTTCGCGGCCGTGATCTTCATGATCGAAGGCGTCTGGCTTTGGTGGTCCGGCACGCATGGCGGCGGCGCGCGCCGCATTGCGCGCCGCCTGCGTTCGATGTCGGCGCGCAGCGAAGGACTGGGCGCGGGCGGCATCCTGAAACAGCGGCGCTACAGCGAATTGCCATGGCTGGAGCGCTGGCTGCGGCGCCTGCCCGGCATCGCCGCACTGGACCGCCTGCTGCTGCAGGCCGGCTTGCCGTGGAGCGTGGGCCGCCTGCTGGCCGGGGCGCTGACGGCCGATGCGGCGTCCCTGGTCCTGCCGCTTTGGCTCGACCTGCCGGTGCTGCCTTCGCTGCTGCTGCCGTTGCTGGCCGCCGCTGCGCCACTCTTCGTGCTGCTGCGCGCGCGCGGCAAGCGCCTGAAGAAGGTGGAAGAGCAGTTGCCGGAAGCTGCCGATTTCCTCGCGCGTGCTCTGCGCGCCGGCCACTCCTTTGCCAATGTGCTGCAGATGGCCGGCAACGAATTGCCCGAGCCGCTCGCGGGCGAATTCAAGCTTACCTACGAGGAAATCCACTATGGCGTGTCGATGAACGAGGCGCTGCACAATCTGGCGCAGCGCGTGCCGCTCACCGATCTGCGCTACCTGGTGATCGCGGTGCTGATCCAGCGCGAATCGGGCGGCAACCTGGCCGAGCTGCTGGGCAATGTCAGCCGCCTGACGCGCGCCCGCCTCAAGCTGCTGGGCCAGGTGCGCGTGCAGGCGGCCGAGGGCAAGATGTCGGCCTGGGTGCTGTCGCTGCTGCCGCTGGCCGTGATGCTGGTGCTGTCGCTGGTGAACCCGGCCTATGTGCGGGTGCTGTGGACCGACCCGGTCGGCGTGCAATTGCTGTGGTTCGCTGCCGGCATCATGCTGGTGGGCGTGGTCTGGATGCGGCAGATGATCAGGATACGCATATGAATACCGAACAGTGGCTGTTTCTGGGCCTGGTCTTTCTCGTGGTGGCCGGACTGGCCGCCCTTGCCATGTTCCTGTTCGGCGCCGGTGCGCTGCGCCAGCGTATCGGCGCGCGGGAAGAGACGCCCGGCGGCAAGGACGAGGAAGACCGCTGGATCGAGCGCGTGGCGCGCGTGGTCCAGCCCTTTACCCGCCTGTCGCTGCCGGAGGAGGGGTGGGAGCGTTCCGAGCTGCGCACCCGCTTCATGAACGCGGGCTGGCGCAACGCTTCCGTGCCGACCCTGTACTTTGCCGCCAAGACCGTGCTGTCCCTGGGCCTGCCGGCCGTGAGCGGTGCGCTGGCGGCGGGGCTGGCGTCGCGGATGCCGGGCCAGGGCTTCATGTTCCTGCTGTTCGGCGCGGCGACGCTGGGCTACTACCTGCCGAATGGCGTGCTGGCCAATATCGCGCGCCGCCGCCAGCGCGACATCTTCGAGAACCTGCCGGACGCGCTGGACCTGCTTACGGTCTGCGTCGAAGCGGGGCTGAGCATGGAGCGCGCACTGGCCAAGGTGGCGGCCGAGGTGCATATCAAAAGCATGGTGCTGGCGCAGGAGCTGCAATTGGTGCTGATGGAAATGCGCGCCGGCTTTAGCAAGGAGAAAGCCTTGCGCAACCTGGCCTTGCGCAGCGGCGTGGAAGACGTGGACACCCTGGTGGCGATGCTGGTGCAGGCCGAACGCTTCGGCACCAGCATGGGCGATTCCTTGCGCGTGCATGCCGAGAACCTGCGCCTGAAACGCAGCCAGGCGGCGGAGGAGGCGGCCTCCAAGGTGGCGGTGAAGCTGTTGTTTCCGCTGATCTTCTGCATCTTCCCCGCCTTGATGGTTGTCCTGATGGGGCCTGCCGGCATTCAGATGAGCAGGATTTTCCTGGATCAGCCGCATTGAATTTTTCGGGAGAGCGCGATGAACACCTGCACACTGTATTGCACCGCGATTGCCGCCGCAGCCATGCTGCTGGCTTGCAGCTCCGCGCCGCCGCCATTGGTGGAGACGGCGCCGCCGGCCGGCATCGGCGCCGACGGCTATTACGCCTTGGGCCGCCGCGAGCATGAGGCCCATCATGCGCAGCAGGCGCGGCGAGCCTACCATCTCGCCTTGCAGCTTGATGCGCGCCATGCCCATGCGCGCAATGGCCTGGCGGTGCTGCTGGCCGAGCAGGGCGACTACGACGGCGCGATAACGCAGTGGCGCGCTTTGCTGGAGGACGAGCCGCAGCTGCCAGTGCAGGACAGCGCCTTGCTGCTGGCGAATCTATCCTATGCCTACTATCTGAAGAACGACGTCGAAGCGGCACTGCAACTGCTGGAGAAAGTCTGTGCGCTGCAGCCGGCCAATGCACAGAACTGGGAGAAGCTGGCGGCGCTGCTGGAGCAAAGCGGCCAGAGCGCGCGTGCCTTGCAGATGATGCGCCAGGCGCGCATGCTGCGCCAGCACGATATCGGCCAGGACTATGCACTGGCGCGCGGCAGCGTTCCCGCCACGGCCTTGCCCGCGGCGACGGCCAGTCTCGCCAGTGCCTGGCCGCAGCTGGCGGAAAAGACCGAGCTGCATGCGCTTGGCCCGGCCCTGATGGAAGTGCGCCGCGTGCCGCTGCGGCCCGCGCAGTCCACGCCGTTGTCTGCAATGATAGTAGCGGCAGCAACGGCAGCAACGGCAGCAACGGCAGCAACGGCAGCACCGGCAGCAACGGCAGCAACGGCAGCAACGGCAGCCACGGCAGCAACGGCAGCAACGGCAGCAACGGCAGCCACGGCAGCAACGGCAGCAACGGCAGCAACGGCAGCCACGGCAGCAACGGCAGCAACGGCAGCAACGGCAGCAACGGCATCAATGGCAGCCGCGCCAGCTGCCGATCAAAATGCTCGGGCCGGTGCGCAAGAGCGGCCCGCCACCGTGCTGCGTCTGGAAATCAGCAACGGCAATGGCGTGCAAGGCATGGCGGCCGCCATGGCGCGCCGTCTGCGCGGCAATGGCGTGGAGGTGGTGCGCTTGTCGAATGTGCGGCCCTTCGCCGTGCGCCAGACGCATATCGAGTATGGCGATGGCTTGCGCGAGGCCGCCGCCATGCTGGTACAGCGTGTGGGACGTGGCGAACTGCCGCAAGCGCAGCAGGCGGCGCCGGTCTTGGCTAAGCGCGTGGATATGCGCCTGGTGTTGGGCCGCGATCTGCCGGCGGCGCCGGAAATAAAAAAGCCGTCCGGACCAGCCGGACGGCAAGCACCATAGGCATGGAGAGAAAGCTTTACTGCCAGGCCACGCTGCCCAGTCCACGTGAGCTGGACTGGCGGCTGGTGGGACGGCCATACACGGTGGCCGATCCCATTCCGCTCAGGCGCAGATTGGCCGAATTCTTGGCATAGACGGTGGCGCCACCGAGGCCGCTCATATCCACGTCCACGCTGTCGGCGCGCAGTTGCTGCGCATCGAGGCTGCCGATGCCGCCCAGTTTGGCGCGCAGATTCTTACTTTGTCCGGCGATGACGATCTGGCCCGCGCCGCGCAGATTCAGATCGATGTTTTCGGTGTCGCCCGCATTCACCGTCATGCTGCCCACGCCGCTGAGGCGCGCATCATAGCTCTTGAAGTGCGAGGTCATGGTGACGGCGCCTGCGCCTTCCAGCGAGAGGCGCATTTCTTCGCCGTTGAAGCCTGTGACGACGGCGGAACCCACGCCCGAGGACACCAGCTCGCGCAGATTCGGCAGCGTCAGTTCGGCGCGCAGATTCGGGCTGGAGAGATGCATGCCGCGCAGTTCGGTGCCGATGCGCAGGGTCTGTCCGTTTTGCGTGATGGTGATCTTTTGCAGATAGCGCTTATCGCCCGACACCACCAGCGAGGCCGCCGGCCCTTGTTTCAGATGCAGATCGATCACCCCATCCAGCACCACCTTGACGACGCGCGCATCGACCTGGCGCGACTCGCTTGCCGTTTCGGCCGCCATCGCCATGGTGCTGGCGTTGGCATACAGGGTCACAGCCATCATCGTTGCGTTGATAAACTTGTTCATCGAATGCTCCGTCGTCAGGGGATGCGGTTGGTGAAACATCATCAGAGGGCAGCTTTTTCGGCGGCGCTCAGGCGTTTTGCGGTGATGGTCACCACCTGCATATCGCTGGCGGCGGCCTTGGCCACCACGGGCGCGTTGGCCTTGACGCTTGCCGGTACGGCCGCCGTTGCCATGGCGCTGGCGCCGCCCAGTACTGCTGCCACGATGAAGATGGCTTCCATGTGTTTGGCGATGTTCATTTGTGCTCTCCTTGTCAGTTCGCTGCGTGTTTCGTGTTCCGATGAGTGAACTATAGAGAAGCGCCCTGTCCAACTCTATGGACTTGCGACGAACTGCATTTTTGGCGACTTGAAATGCGTTTAAGCGAACTTGAGCCAGATTCGGCTCAAGTTCGCGGATGAAACTCGGATGGGAAGGAAAAGCGGAGGGGAAGGTGGGGCGTGCAGAGGGAAAAACGCAGGAAAATCAGGCCTCTTCTTCCTCCGTCTTGGCCTGGCGCATCCAGGTCACGAGGGGCAGCGAATCCTTCAAGCCGGCCGCGATTTGCGGCAGCAGCAGTTCGGGCTTGTTCAGCTCCACTTTCACTTCGGTCCAGATGAAGAAGCTTTTCAGCTTGATGAACTCGATGTGCTCGTGATCGGCATCGAAGCCCTTGGGCGGTCGCTGCAGCTTGCCCTCGTTCTGGATGGTGCCGTAGCGTGCCTTGAGTGCCTTGTTATTCAATACCTTGCGGAAGCCGGCCGCGTCTTCCACCATATGCTTGCGCAATGCGCGCAGGCGATGCGGCGGCGGAATGTATTCGCCGGCGCCGAAATGCAGCATGCCTTCCTTGTTAAGCTGGAAGTAGTAGGTCGGGCCGCCCGCCATGGTGGGGCGGCGCAAATCGTTGGGCGCCAGCGCGGCCGAGAAATTGGTCTTGTACGGGCTTTTATCGTGGGCGAAGCGCACGTCGCGGTTGATGCGGAACATGGCTTTCTTCGGATTGCAGAATTTGACGGCCGGATCGAACTTCCCCACTTCCGCGATCACCTGGGTGACCAGCTCCAGAAATTCCTCGCGCAGGATGTCGTAGCGCGGTTTGTTCATGATGAACCAGGGACGATTATTGTTTTCGCTGAGTTCTTGCAGATAGCGGGTCAGGTCGCGCAGATGCATGGGTTTCCGTTTACTTGGTTTTGGTGACAGGGCGTTTGCCCACGGTGAGTTCGAGTTCGGTTTCGCGGCTCTTGCGCAGCACGCGCATCCTGGACTGGCCGCCCGGCTGCAGCTGGGCGATCAGGTTGAGCATTTCATTGGTGTCCTTGACCGGCTTGCCGTCCACCGACAGCAGGATGTCGCCGGGACGCATGCCGGCGCGGTCGGCCGGACCGTTGCGCACCACGCCGGCGATGATGGCGCCGCTGTCGCGCTGCAGGCCGAAGCTTTGCGCCAGCTCGGGCGTAATCTCCTGCGACTCGACGCCGATCCAGCCGCGCACCACGTGGCCGCTGCGGATGATCGATTCCAGCACCGACTTGGCGGTGGTGACGGGAATGGCGAAGCCGATGCCCACCGAGCCGCCGCTTTGCGAGTAGATGGCCGAATTGATGCCGAGCAGATTGCCGTTGGTGTCGATCAGGGCGCCGCCCGAGTTGCCGAAGTTGATGGCGGCGTCGGTCTGGATGAAATTCTCGAAGTGGTTGATGTGCAGATTATTGCGGCCCAGCGCCGAGATGATGCCCATGGTGACGGTCTGGCCCACGCCGAAGGGATTGCCGATGGCCAGCACCACGTCGCCGACGCGGGCCTGCTCGTCGTGGCCGAGGACGATGGCGGGCAGCTTGTCCAGATTGATCTTGATGACGGCCAGGTCGGTTTCCGGGTCGGTGCCGACGATGCTGGCGGCGGCCTTGCGCCCGTCGGCCAGCACCACCTCGATTTCGTCGGCGGCGTCGACCACATGGTTATTGGTCAGGATATAGCCTTCCTGGCTGACGATCACGCCCGAACCGAGGCTGTTCTGTTCCTCCTCCTCGCCCTCGCGTTCGCGCTCGCCGAAAAAGCGCTTGAAGAAGGGATCGCGGCTCAGCGGATGCTGGCGCCGGGGCGTCTTCGAGGTGAGGATGTTGACCACGGCCGGCATGGCGCGTCCGGCCGCGGCGCGGTAGGAGCCGGCTTGCGGCGCGCCGCCGGTCGATTCCAGCAGCACGGCGGGGCGGGTGGTGGTGCCCAGCTGCTGCGCGCGTTCGGGAGCGCGCGCCTCGCGCGCCGGGCGCAGGGCGGAATAGACGAAGTACAGTGCCAGGACAATGGTCACCGTTTGCGCAAACAATAACCAGAGTCTTCGCATGGTGTTTCTATTATATCAAGACAAGCCGCGCGCGCGGCCTGTCTGCTCCCTGGCGGGGGCGGCGGCCTAGCGCTTCAAGGCATCGCGGATTTCGCGCAGCAGCACGATATCTTCCGCCGGCGGCGCCGGTTCGGCGGCGGCCGCCGGTGCTTCCTGGCGGCGCGCGATATTCACCAGGCGCACCATCTGGAAGATCACGAAGGCCAATATGACGAAGTTTAGCAGGATGGTCAGGAAGTTGCCGTAGGCGATAACCGCGCCCAGCTTTTTCGCCTCGACCAGGCTCAGATTGGCCGCCTGGCCATTGAGCGGCAGATAGTAGTTGGCGAAATCGAGGCCGCCCAGCAATTTGCCGATGGGCGGCATGATGATGTCCTGCACCAGCGAGTCGACGATCTTGCCGAAGGCCGCGCCGATGATGACGCCGACCGCCAGGTCGATCACATTGCCCTTCATGGCAAAGTCTTTAAATTCCTGCAACATGGCCATATGGCACCTCCATGAGTTTTAATGTTTCGCCGATCATACAGTTTTTTCCGTTTTTGTCGCAAATCTGTTGCACGCTGGGAAATTTCGCCAAATGCGGGCACAATCCCGGATTGCAAACGTTTTTTCTTTAAATCGCTTTGAGCTTACCTTATAATTTAAGGTTGCTAGAAGCTCTATTAACGCTTAGAACTCGTTTCAAAATGGCCATGGAGTTGTGCAGCTTCCTGCTGGGCAGGACCTTGTATCGCCCCATCGCCATTTTGGAACGAGTTCTTAAAATAAGATTCGCATTTTGACTGATTGGGGTTTGTATGAGTAACGAAAAGCAGGTCGATTCCAGCCGACGCGGCTTGCTCGTCGCCACGTGTGCGGCGGGTGGGGTGGTCGGTTTGGGTACTACGGGAGCCTTGGTAAGTACATTCCAGCCATCGGAACGGGCGAAAGCCGCCGGTGCCCCGGTTGAGGTGGATATCTCTTCGCTGCAGCCAGGTGAAATGAAAACCGTGGAATGGCGCGGCAAGCCGGTCTGGATTCTGAAGCGCACCCCGGAAATGGTGGCGTCGCTGAAAAAAACCCATAACCAACTGGCCGACGCCGACTCCCAACGCAACCCAGCCGAATTCACGCCCGAGTACTGCATGAACGAGCACCGCTCGATCAAGCCGGAAATCCTGGTGGCTGTCGGCATCTGTACCCACCTGGGCTGCTCGCCATCGACCAAATTCGCCTCGGGCCCACAGCCCTCCCTGCCGGACGACTGGCAAGGCGGCTTCCTCTGCCCCTGCCACGGTTCGACCTTCGACATGGCCGGCCGCGTATTCAAGAACAAGCCGGCGCCGGACAATCTGCCCGTGCCGCGCCACATGTACCTGAGCGACAACAAGATCCTGATCGGTAAAGACGAGAAAGGCGAGGCATAACCATGGCGGCTTTCAAGGAAACCAAATTCCCGGCCGACGCACCGGTGGCGCAGAAGGCGGTGGGCTGGATCGACGACCGCTTCCCGCTGACCAAGCTGTGGAACGATCAGTGGGGCAAATACTATGCCCCGAAAAACTTCAACTTCTGGTACATCTTCGGTTCCCTGGCCATGTTCGTGCTGGTGCTGCAGATCGTCACCGGCATCTTCCTGACCATGCACTACAAGCCGGACGCCAACCTGGCCTTCGGTTCGGTCGAATACATCATGCGTGAAGTACCGTGGGGCTGGCTGGTGCGCTATATGCACTCGACCGGCGCCTCGTCCTTCTTCATCATCGTCTACCTGCACATGACCCGTGGTCTGATGTATGGTTCCTACCGTAAGCCGCGCGAACTGATCTGGCTGTTCGGTTTCGCCATCTTCCTGTGCCTGATGGCCGAAGCGTTCTTCGGCTACCTGCTGCCATGGGGCCAGATGTCGTACTGGGGCGCCCAGGTGATCGTCAACCTGTTCGGCGCGATTCCGCTGATCGGTCCTGACCTGTCGCTGTGGATCCGCGGCGACTACGTGGTGTCCGACGCCACCCTGAACCGCTTCTTCGCCTTCCACGTGATCGCGATCCCGCTGGTTCTGCTGGGTCTGGTGGCTGCCCACTTGATCGCCCTGCACGAAGTCGGTTCGAGCAATCCGGACGGCATCGAAGTCAAAGAAAACCTGGGCGCCGACGGCCATCCAGTGGACTCGATTCCTTCCCACCCTTACTACACCGTGCACGATCTGTTCGGCGTGTCGATCTTCCTGCTGATCTTCAGCGCCGTCGTGTTCTTCGCGCCGGAAATGGGTGGCTATTTCCTGGAGTACAACAACTTCCTGCCGGGCGATTCGCTGAAGACCCCGCTGCACATTGCGCCAACCTGGTACTTCACGCCGTTCTACTCGGTGCTGCGCGCCACCACCGCCGACTTTATGTGGGTGCTGATGGTCGGTACCGCCGCTTACGTGGCCTTCCTGTGGCTGAAATCGCGCCTGTCCTTCCAGGTCAAGGCCGCGATTGCCGTGGGCGCCCTGGTGGCCATCGTCGGCATGCTGCCGAGCGTGCTGGATGCGAAATTCTGGGGCGTGGTGTTCTTCGGCGGTTCCGTCGTGATCCTGGCCTTCCTGCCATGGCTGGACCACTCGCCGGTGAAATCGATCCGTTATCGTCCTGACTGGCACAAGTATGTGTACGCGCTGCTGGCGATCGCCTTCGTGACCCTGGGCTACCTCGGTACCCAGGCGCCAAGCGTGATCGGCACCATCGTTTCGCAAGTGTGCACCCTGTACTACTTCGGCTTCTTCCTGCTGATGCCATGGTGGAGCGCCGCGGGTACGTTCAAGAAAGTGCCGGATCGCGTGACTTTCCATCCGCACTAATCGACGACCCGAACGCTAAGCAAAAGGATTGATACATGAATTTTCCTAAGAAACTGCTCGCCATCCTGGCCCTGCTGCCAGGCCTGGCCTTCGCAAGTGAAGGTGGCCACCCGCTGGACAAGGCGCCGGACCGTTCGCACAATATGGCGGCACTGCAGAACGGCGCCAAGCTGTTCGTCAACTACTGCCTGAACTGCCACAATGCCTCGTCCATGCGTTACAATCGCCTGCGTGACCTGGGTCTGAGCGAAGACCAGATCAAGGCCAATCTGTTGTTCACCGGTGAAAAAGTGGGCGAAATGATGACCACCGCCATGCAGGCCAAGGATGCCAAGGCCTGGTTTGGCGTGGTTCCGCCTGATCTGTCGGTGATCGCGCGCGCGAAAGCCTCGCCTGCCGGCACCGGCGGCGACTACCTGTATACTTACCTGCGTACCTTCTACAAAGACGAGGCGCGTCCGACCGGCTACAACAATATGGTTGTGCCGAACGTGGCGATGCCGCACGTGCTGTGGCAGATGCAGGGCGTGCAGGAAGCCGTGTTCGCCGAAGAAAAAGATCCGCACGATCCCGCCAAGAGCGTGCACAAGTTCACCGGCTTCAAGCAGGTGGCACCGGGTACCCTGAGCAAGATCGATTTCGACACCCAAGTGGCGGATTTGGTCGGCTATATGGAATGGATGGCGGAACCTGCGCAACAGACTCGCAAGAAGCTGGGCGTCTGGGTACTGATCTTCCTGACCGGCTTTGCACTGCTGGCATGGCGCCTGAACGCGTCGTACTGGAAAGAAGTTAAATAAGAGAGCGCGCCGGCCCGTCCGGCGCGTGTTTCACGCGGCCTGCCAATCAAGCAGGCCCGATCTGGGGTGATCCGCTCGGCGGTATCGCCCCCTTTGTTTCTAAGGAACTACAAACATGATGGTTCTCTACTCGGGTACTACTTGTCCATTCTCCCAACGTTGCCGTCTGGTCCTGTTCGAAAAAGGCATGGACTTTGAGGTGCGCGATGTTGACCTGTTCAACAAGCCGGAAGACATTTCGACCATGAATCCTTACGGCCAGGTGCCGATCCTGGTCGAACGCGAATTGATTCTGTACGAATCGAATATCATCAACGAATACATCGACGAACGCTTCCCGCATCCGCAACTGATGCCGGCCGATCCGCTGATGCGCGCCCGCGCCCGCCTGATGCTGTTCAACTTCGAAAAAGAGCTGTTCGTCCACGTGCACACGCTGGAAAGCGAGCGCGCCAAGGCCAACGACAAGAGCCACGACAAGGCGCGCGCGGAAATCCGCGACCGTCTGACCACGCTGGCTCCGCTGTTCCTGAAGAACAAATACATGCTGGGCGACGAGTTCTCCATGCTGGACGTGGCCGTGGCCCCGCTGCTGTGGCGCCTCGACCATTACGGCATCGAGCTGTCGAAAACGGCTGCCCCGCTGATGAAATACGCCGAGCGCATCTTCTCGCGCCCGGCCTATATCGAAGCGCTGACCCCATCCGAGAAGGTGATGCGCCGCTAAGCGCGGCACACGTCTGTCACTGACTTTCCGGCGCGTGCGGCCCCAGGCCGGCGCGCCGTGTTTTATCTGGTTTTCAATATGTCTGAAATCTCAACCAAGCCCTATATGCTGCGCGCCATTTACGAATGGTGCACCGACTGCGGCTACACCCCGTACCTGGCGGTGAAAGTCGATGCCGCCACCCGCGTGCCGATGGAGTACGTGAAGAAGGGCGAGATCGTGCTCAACATCAGCTACGGCGCCACTTCCGCGCTGAAGATGGACAATGACGCGATCTACTTCCACGCCCGCTTCGGCGGCGTGTCGCGCGAGATTTACATCCCGGTCAACAATGTGATGGCGATTTACGCCAATGAAAACGGCCAGGGCATGGCCTTCGAACCGCTGTTGGGCATGGCCTCGGCCGCGGCGGAAGAAGCGCCTGAACCCGAAGCGCCAGCGGCCCCCGCGCCGGTGCTGGCGGCCGTTCCCGCCAGCGCCCCGGCTCCGGCCAGCGAGGACGAGGACAAGGGCCCGGACGACGGCGGCGAGCCGCCCAAAAAAGGCAGCCGCCCCACCCTTACGCGTATCAAATAGCGTATAATCGCCCCCGTAAAAGTTACGCCGGCTTAGCTCATTTGGTAGAGCAGTTGATTTGTAATCATCAGGTGGCCAGTTCGAAACCGGCAGCCGGCACCAAAACAAAAACGCCTTATGCGGCAGCGCATAAGGCGTTTTTTCTTTGCTGGATTAGCTTGTTTGCACTTGCTGGCTGGGGCCGAGATATTGGGCAACGATGGTGTCGCAGGTCAGCAATGCAATGCCTTCTACCATTGTCTGCGCGATGAGCAATCTGTCGAACGGATCCTTATGGATGGAGGGTAGCCGGTCAACAGCAATTGCGTGCAGACTATTTACTGCCAGCTCGTAGTATGAATGCTTAAGCAGGCCGTGATACAAGGCAAGCGGATCAACAGAGAAATCTTTGCGGCCTAAATGATGCTTGATTGCGACCTCCCATAAACTGACTGGGCTAAAAAATAGTTCGTTGGATGGATCGGCAATCAGTGCATGCATGGATGGGGGAAGGCGGGCAGTTTCTCGACTGCCCATAGCAGCACATGCGTATCAAGAAGCAGCTTCATGCTTTATCTTCAAACATGCGCTCAATTTCTTCACGACCCATTTGATCGAAATCATCCGGCACTTTGATTTTTCCTGCCAGGAATCCCAGACGGTTGGTTGCGTAGGGGCGCTTAGCATCGATAGCGATAACTTTTACCAGCGGCTGTCCCGCTTTGGAAATAATGAAGGGCTCGCCGTTGGCTGCTTGCTCCACCAGTTGCTCGAGAGTTGCTCCCGCTTCATGGATGTCGACAGTAAGCATGGCTTCACTCCTTTCGATTTTCAGTTTAGCGCGCGTGCGGCAGCTTGTTAGTTGCATCGGAAGCTGAGGGATTTGGCGACAGGCTTGGCGTGAGACATGCGCCAGCGAGCCGTGCATTGGGATGTCCCTTTAAGATCGAAGCGTAAATAGCGCCCAGTCCGTTCGTAGAGACAGTCGGCGGCATACATGACTTCTGGAGAGTCGGAGGCCGTTATCCAAGTTTGATATAGCTGCTGGCCAACTCGGGTTTCCCGATCCGGAGGACCGCTGGGCAGGGCTTCTTCATCCAATACATCGCCTTTCAAATAAACCATCACCCTGACAGATTCCAAGTGCTGTTTATGCTCCCCCCATTCCCGAGGAGCATATGGCGGACAGGAGATGGCCGCTGCCATGGTGTGCTGCATCCAGCAAAGGCAGATTGCGCTCAAAAGAGTTCGCTTCATAGCACCACCGAATAGCTTTCCGCTCTGCGTACAGCGTTGATAGTTTTGGACAAGCCAAAGCGGATGGTGCGTTTCGCCGGCTTTACGGTCGTCCACTGATCGAATACTTCGATACCATTGGCGACGACACGCAAAAAGATCGCCGCGTGATTACCCGTGCTGTAGTTGGGATAGCGTCCATTGAAGAACGTGGCGATTGCCGTTCCGGAAGGGATGGTTTTCCCGGCTGCTATCAAACTCCAAATACTGTTCCCCTCCTTCCAAAGCGAAGAGGCAGGAGCGCCCGTCAATTTCTTAACGAGCGTAACGCATTGCCCATTTCCGACGACTTCCTTTTGCGAGGTGAACTTGCCCGTTGCGGTGTAAGCCATGGCTTTCTCCTGGTTAAGAAAGTTCATCCTAGTTCTGTCTTAGAAATATGCGTTGATTCTGCGCAGGAGTGATCGACACCAACTTCGCCCATTTATACACCTGCCGATGCATTCCGCAGCCGTTTGAATTCCCCTTCGATATTGCAACTAATTCCCAAAACCTTGATTTTCATCAAGTGAGAATGATTCTCATTTGTAATAGCATGTTGGTCTTTCTTTGTAAGCGACAAGCAGAGCTTGGCGTGACATTGATCTTCTACAACAACAAAGGGATTACCCGCCATGCTATCTTCCGCCCGTTTTTTCACGCCGCTTAAAGCCACGCTCGCCGTCCTCGTCGCCGTTTCCAGTTTTAACGCCAACGCCGTCGAATATCCGATCGGCGCGCCGCAGCAGCGCTTTGGCATGGAAATCTCCGCCGTGTATCTGCAGCCGGTCGTGATGGAGCCGGACGGCATGATGCGCAAGGCGGAGGAGTCGGATATCCATATCGAGGCCGATATCCGCGCACTGAGCGGCAACCCAAACGGCTTCGAGGAGGGGGCCTGGATTCCCTATCTGCTGGTGAAGTACGAAGTGAGCAAGGCGGGCAGCAACGACAAGATCAGCGGCGACTTCATGCCGATGGTGGCCAATGACGGCGCCCACTATGGCGACAACGTCAAGTTGTTCGGCCCGGGCAAATACCACGTCAAATACACCATTCTGCCGCCGAGCGAAAACAAGCATGCGCATTTCGGCCGCCACACCGACCGCCTGACCGGTGTGCGTCCATGGTTCAAACCCTTCGTGGTGGAGTACGACTTCACCTATGCCGGTATCGGCAAGAAGGGAGGATATTGAGCGATGCGCCGCACCTTCCCCTTGTCCGCGTCCAAGGCGCTAGCGCTGGGCGCAGCCCTGCTGTGCGCCGCTGCCGGCGCCCAGGCGGCGCCTTCGCAGGCTGAATTAATCAAGCTGCTGGAAAAGCTGAACCAGAGGGTTGAGCGTCTGGAGCAGCGCAATACGGAACTGGAACGTGAGCTGCGCGCGACGCATGCGCCGCAAGCCCAGGCCAGCAATGTCGAAGAACGCGTGCAGGTGCTGGAGAAGCAGCAGGAAAGCCTGGCGCGCAGCCTGGAAACGGATGCGATCAGCGAGAAGGAACCTGAGCTGACCATGCGCCTGAAGGCTATCGAATCCCAGGCCCAGGGCATGCTCGCCGCTGCGCGCAAAGTCGATGCGCTGGATGGCATCAGCGCGGGTTTGAGCCTGACCACCGTGGTGCAAAAAAACGCCAAGGCGGGCAGCCAGCTCAATTACCGTGGCGATGGCTATATCAGCCTGCCGCTGGAAGCGATTGGCGATATCAAACATAAGGTGTTCGCGCAATTCCGTCTTGGCCAGGGTGCTGGCCTGAACGAACATCTACCCACCTACTCCGCGCCGAATGCCACCGCCTTCCGCTTGGCCAGCCTGCCGAACGACGACTCGGCGGCGATGCTGGCGCAGGCCTGGTACCAGGCCGATATTCCGTTGCCGTTCGGCGGCTTCGCGCCGCGTTCCAAGGAAAGGCTGGAAGTCAATTTCGGCAAGATGGATCCCTTCGTCTTCTTCGACCAGAACGGTGCTGCCGGCGACGAAACGCGCCAGTTCATGAACGCGGCCTTCGTCCACAATCCTCTGCTCGATGCGGGCCATGACATCGGCGTCGACGGCAACGGCTTTGCGCCGGGCATGCGCCTGTCCTACTACAACGTGCAGGATAAGCAGCAGCCATGGCGCCTCTCGCTTGGCGTCTTCGGCGCCGGCAAGCGCGGTGCGAACTATGAGCACAGCCTGGCGCAGCCGATGGTGATGGTGCAGGCGGAAACCGAGCAGCGCTTCTTCGGCGGCCTGGCGGGCAATTACCGCGTCTATGCCTGGCGCAATCCGCAGGCGGCCCACTATGACGAAAGCATCACCGAGCAGGAAGTGCATACCGGCTGGGGCATCTCGGCCGACCAGCGTGTCGGCGATGGCGTGACCTTGTTCGGCCGCTATGGCCATCAGATGAAAGGCAATGTGCGCTTCGACCGCGCGCTGACCGTTGGCGCGGAACTCAATGGTTCCTACTGGGACCGTGGCGCCGACAGCCTGGGCCTGGCCTTCGGTCTGCTGAAGAACAGCCGCAGCTTCAATGCCGCCGGCAGCGGCGAGCAGGTGGCCGAGCTGTACTACCGCTATCGCATCAACAAGCAGTTCGAGCTGTCGCCGAATATCCAGTACATCGGCCATCCTGGCGGCGACCGCGGCGTGGATGCGATGAAAATCCTTGGCGTGCGCGCCCAGCTCACTTACTAAGGTTAGCCATGCAAATTGTTCGTCGTCTGCTTCTGCCTTTGCTGGCAGTGCTGGGCATCCTGAGCGCCGTGCCGGTGCAGGCGGAAGAAATGCCGACCTTCACGCTGGTAATGCGTGCCGGGCGCTTCCTGCCTGAGACTATCGAGGTGCCGGCCAATACCAAGTTCCGCCTGCTGGTGAAGAACGAGGGGCCGGGCGCCGAGGAGTTCGAAAGCGTGGAACTGAGGAAGGAGAAGGTGCTGGCGCCCGGCGCGTCGAGCTTCTTGATCTTCCAGCCGCTCAAACCGGGCACGTATAAGTTCTTTGGCGAGTTCCATCCGGCGACGGCGCAGGGGCGCATCGTTGCGAAGTAAGGAGTATCCATGCTGAGTTCCCTCTTTATCGTCTGGCGCGAAAGCGTGGAGGCCATGCTGGTCATCGGCATCCTCTACGCATGGCTGAAGAATAATCCGCAGGGCGAGGTTGGCCTGCGCGCGTTGTGGGGCGGCGTCGTGGCGGGCATTGCGCTGGCTGGCCTGCTGGGCTGGACCATGCTGGCGGTGCAGGGCGAGTTGGCAGGCGAGGCGCTGGAGTGGTTCCAGACGGCGATGCTGTTCCTGGCTTCGCTGCTGATCGTGCAGATGGTGCTGTGGATGCAGAAGCATGGCCGCCATATGCGGCAGGGCCTGGAGCGCGAGCTGGCGCAGGCTTCCGAAAAGCTCGGCGTCTTCGGCGTGGCCGTCGTCGCCGCGCTGGCGGTGGCGCGCGAAGGCGCGGAAACCGTGATCTTCCTGTATGGGATGCAGATGGACGATCCGGCCGGCAGCGCCATCGCCTTTGGCGCGGGCGTGCTGCTGGCAGGGATCACCGCCTGGATCGTCAACCGTGGCCTGGGCATGCTCAATTACCGCAACTTCTTCCGCATCAGCGGCCTGCTGCTGCTGCTGTTCGCGGTGGCGCTGCTGGCCGCCGGCACGGACCGGCTGATCGGCATGGGCGCCTTGCCGCCGCTGGTCGATCCGCTGTGGGATACCTCGCTGCTGCTCGACGACAGCAGTCCTTCCGGCGCTTTGCTGTCGGCCTTCACCGGTTATCGCGCGCGTCCTTCGCTGATGCTGGCGATCGTGTACGTGGCTTTCTGGCTTGCGGTCCTGCTGGTGCAAAGGCGCTTGAAACGCAATGCGTGAGATGGCGCTGATGGCCGCACCCAGAGCCGGCATGCTGGCGCGTCTTGGCCATGTGATGGCGCGCCGGCGCGGGACCATTCTGGCGCTGCAGTGGTGCGTGATTGTCTTCTACCTGGTGCTGCTGGTGGTGCCGGCCTTCATGCCGATTCCGGACCAGGATGCGCATCTGTATTCGAACCTGCGCCTGTTTGCGCAGTTCATGTTCTGGGGTATCTGGTGGCCTTTCGTAATGCTGGCCACCATGCTGTTCGGGCGCGCCTGGTGCGGCGTCTTCTGTCCCGAAGGCGCACTGACCGAACTGGCTAGCAAGCATGGCCTGGGACGCTCGATTCCGCGCTGGATGCGCTGGGGCGGCTGGCCGTTCACGGCCTTCGTCTGCACCACCGTGTATGGGCAACTGGTCAGTGTCTATGAATATCCGCAGGCGGCCTTGCTGGTGCTGGGCGGCTCCACCGTGGTGGCGGTCGCCGTCGGCTTCGTGTACGGCAAGGGCAAGCGCGTCTGGTGCCGCTATCTGTGTCCGGCCAGCGGCGTCTTCGCGCTGCTGGCGAAAATCGCGCCCGTGCATTTCCGCGTCGATGAAGAGGCGTGGCAGCGCGATATCAGCCGCAAGCCCATGGTCAATTGCGCACCGCTGATCGATATCCGCCACATGAAGAGTGCCTCCGCCTGCCATGCCTGCGGGCGTTGCAGCGGCTATCGCGGCGCGGTGCAGTTGGCTGCCCGCAGTCCGGCGGCCGAGATTCTGGCGCGCGGCAGTAAAGAAGCGGGGCGCGGCGAAGTGCTGACGCTGATCTTTGGCGTGATCGGCATTGCCACCGCCGCCTTCCAATGGTCGTCCAGCCGCTTCTTCGTGCAGATGAAAACCGCTGCCGCCACCTGGCTGATCGAGCGCGACTCTTTCATGCTGCTGAACGATAACGCACCCTGGTGGCTGCTCACGCACTACCCCGCCGCCAATGATGTCTTCAGCTGGCTCGATGGCCTGTGCATCCTTGCCTATATTCTTGGCGGCGGACTGGCTTTGGGGCTGGCCGTGTTCGCGGCGGTCTGGCTGGCGGCCCGGCTGGCCGGTCCTGGCGCGCTGTCGTGGCGGCGTCTGGCCATGGGCCTGGTGCCGATGGCGGGGACCGGCGTTTTCCTCGGCCTGACCATGCTGACGCTGACGCATCTGAAAGCGGAACGCATCGTGCTGGCCTGGGTGCCGGCTGCGCGCATGCTGCTGCTTACTGGCGGCAGCGGCTTTTCCGCGTGGCTGGGCTGGCGCCTGGCGGATAGCGCGCCAATCGCGCGGCGGTTGGCAGCTTTCGCGGTGTATGCGCTGCCGCTGGTCCTGATCGACGCGATCTGGGGTTTCGGAATATTTTCCTGACGGCGCCGCCTTGGCGCCAGCAAGCGGAGTGTTACCAACGGTTAGGATGTAAGCTTCGACGATGAGTTGTTTACGGTGGTGGATGGCGCGCCAGCCCGGCTTTCCCTGGGAGGGGCGTGAATCCGGCTCAAAGGACAACTTGTTACAAAGTAATTTCTCCCCGCATTGTCTTTATTCTTTTCCAACAGTACACTCGGTTACAACATTGGCTGAATTGCAGCCCGTGTTGACTCAACCGGGGCATGTCCTTCAAATAAAGAAAAGGAGTACGAAGTGAAAAAATATGGGGCAGAATTTTTCGGCACCTTCTGGCTGGTGCTGGGCGGCTGCGGCAGCGCCGTACTGGCGGCAGCGTTTCCTAACGTCGGCATCGGCCTGCATGGCGTCTCGCTGGCCTTTGGCCTGACGGTGCTGACCATGGCGTTCGCCATCGGCCACATCTCGGGCTGCCACCTGAATCCGGCCGTTTCCATCGGCCTGTGGGCGGGCGGACGCTTCCCGGCCAAAGACCTGGTGCCATACATCGTGGCGCAGGTGCTGGGCGGGATCGCGGCGGGCGGCGTGCTGTATCTGATCGCCAGCGGCAAGGCCGGCTTCGACGTGAGCGGCGGTTTCGCCTCCAACGGCTACGGCGAACACTCGCCAGGCGGCTACAGCCTGGTCGCGGCGCTCGTCACTGAAATCGTGATGACCGCCTTCTTCCTGATCGTGATCCTGGGGGCGACCGACAAACGCGCGCCGCAAGGCTTCGCGCCGATCGCCATCGGCCTGTGCCTGACCCTGATCCACCTGATCAGCATCCCCGTCACCAATACCTCGGTCAATCCGGCGCGCAGCACCGCCGTTGCCCTGTACGTTGGCGACTGGGCCGTAGGCCAGCTGTGGCTGTTCTGGGTGGCACCGATTGTCGGCGCCATTGTCGGCGCGGGCATCTACCGCTTCATCGGCAGCGAAGAAAGCGCCGCCGCACCAGCCGCCGTGCAAGCCAGCGCGCGCAGCTAAGTCAGCATCACCGCAACAACAAAAAAGGGGCTCGCGCCCCTTTTTTGTTGTCCAGTCCGTGTCCGATTTTGGGGTCTGGCCCCAAAATCGGACACGAGCCCGGCGGTAGCGTCAGGAGAGTTTGAGCACCTGCGGTTTGCGGTCTTTGGCGCTGCAGTAGACGAAGGCTTGCAGCGAGGGGATCCAGCGGAACTTGGACCAGATGTTGTTGACGGCGCTTTGCAGCTTGGGCTGGCCGGCAGTGTCGCTGGGCCAGTGCTGCAGCGGCATGGTGCTCCAGATCCAGGGACTGCTGGCGGGATTGGTGGCCGGCGGTTTCAGCTTCACCACCACCGGCGGGTTGGCCGATTGGTCGAGGCCGACGATGCAGCCCAGCTCGTCCACCCATTGCAGGCCGAGCGCGTCGGGACGGTGGAAGTTGATGCCGTTGCCGTCATAGCCTTCCTGCAGCGAGGGCACATTGCCCTGGGTCGTCACCTGCGTCGTGGCGCCGTTCGCCAGGTTGCGGATGTAGAGGTTGCGGAAGCGCGTGCCGGCATTCGGTCCCAGCGAGTAGCCGCCATCGACCGCCACCAGCAGGTTCAGCGAATTGCACAGCACCAGGGCGCCATTCGCGAGATTGCCGCCCACGGCCGGGTGCTGGGTGATGGCGCCGGTCTTGCTGACGAAGAGGGTGTAGTCGGTCGGTCCCACGGCCGTCACCCACCAGCCCTGGCGCGCATTGTCCATCACCGTGATCGGGTAGCTGCCGATGCTGTTCGAGGTGGCCGACAGGCGGATGCGGTTGGGGTCCGCATTCTGCGCCTGGCGCGTGGCCAGCTGGCTGTAGCCGTTCTGGGTCTTCGAGATGTCGAGCAGGTTGATGCGGTTTTCGAAGGGGCTGCCGGCCCAGAAGAAGGAGGCCAGCGAGCCGCGCGTGCCGCCGCCCCAGGCGCGCGGGAATTCCTGCAGGCCCAGATAGGTGTGCGGCGTGTACGGCGTGCCGTCCGGCGCCAGGCCGTTGACGAAGGCGCTGGCCAGGTTCGGCGCGGCCGGCACATTGGCCACGCTCCAGCGCAGCGTGGAGAAGTCGCAGATCAGCGAGAACTGCACATTCGGCACTTCGCGGCTGGGTTCATGCCCGCCCGAGTAATACACTTGCGCGCCCAGCGGGCTGTAATCGCGCAGCACGGCGCTGCCGCCCCAGACGTTGAAGGGATTGCTCATCGCCGCCGTGTCGCTTTGCGAGATGCGGTACAGCGCGGGCGTGACGTCCTGCGCATTGTTTTGCATCGGCACGTCGGCGAAGTAGCCGGCGGGCGGCACCCAGGCGGGCAGGCCGACTACCGGCTTGGCCACGATCTGGATGGTGAAGGGATTGGAAAATGCTTGCGCCATGAGGCGGCCTCTCTAAAACTGATATCGTATAAATGTCCGCCGCCGCATCAGGCATGCGGCATCACGCTCCACACCGGCGCCACATTGAAGCCGCTGGCAAAGCCGCTCCAGTTGGAGGCGGCCAGCATGCGGTTGTAGGCCACCTGCGCGCCCGGCACATTGTGCTGGACCGCATAGGCCAGCGCCGGCTGCAGATTGCCCCAGTAGCTGGTGGGATCGGGGAAGTTGCCGCCGCGCAGACCGGCGCTGGTGGGCAGGGTTTCGGCCTGCGCCACCCGCATGGTCTGCGATGCGCGGTATAGATCGCCCCAGTTGGCAAACCATGGTCCGCTGCCGCTCGCGAAGTCCGGTGCGTCGGCCGGCGCCACCACGATGGTGTAGACGGCGGCGTCCTGATACAGGTATTCGTTGCTGGCGGTGCCGCCGAAACGTCCTATCACGCTGCGCGCCTTCCATTGGAAGAAGCTGGCCAGCTTGTCGCGGTTGCCGCCGGCCAGCGGCAGGTCGAGGTCGATGGCGTAGCCGATGGCGGCGGTGAAGAAGTCCTGCATCCACGTCGCCTCCGACAGGAAGCCGGTGCCGGGCGTGTAGTTCGAATAGGACTGCACGAAGCCTTGCGGATTGTTCGGCTGGGCCACGTATTGCGTGTGGTAGAAGTCCACGTTGGCGGCCAGCGAGGCCAGGAACTCGTTGCGCAGCGCGGTGTCGCTGTCGGGCGTGACGCAAGCGGCTTGCGCCAGCGTGCGGATGGCCCAGGCCGCGCCGCGCGCCGTATTCGCGCCGGCCGTGGACTGGAACACGCCGGCCGAGAATTTGCGCGTGGTGTCAGTGTTCTTCAGATAGTTCACGGTGGCCGAGAACAGCACTTCCTCCATGAAGTAGAAGCGGCCCGTCAGCAGATAGGCGGTGAAGCCCACCGAGGGATGGTGCGGCGAGTCCCAGGTGGCGGGCGCGGTGCCGGTCGGCGCCGGCGTGTAGGTGCCCTTGCTCGATGCACCCGTGTTGGCGATGGCCGTTGCGGTGCCGCCGTCCACCACCAGGTTCGGGTAGCTGGAGAAGCGGAACGGCCGCTGCGTGTTCTGGTCGCGGTAGTGGATGCCGTAGCGCCCCGCACTGTAGGCGTTGACGATCACGCCGGCAAAGGCGCGCGCGTCGCTGCTGGCGAGGTACAGCACATCCCATTCCGGCAGCAAGCCGATGGCGGGCTGGTAGCCGCCCTGGCCCATGCCGTTCGAGTAATTGCCTTGCTGCAGAGGCGTATAGCTTTGCGCCAGCTTGCTCCATACCGCCGCCGCCGGTGCGATATTGGCGCGGTAGGCAGGCACCAGGCGGCTCGCCTGCAGATACGCCTTGTCGTGATTGAAGCTCAGCGAAGGCGCGGCGCCCAGCCAGTGGCTCTGGACCGCGCCGGACAGCAGCACGGTGCGGCAGTGGTTCGGCAGATCGATGGCGGCGCTGAAGCGCTGGCTGCCGCCCAGGGTAAAGGCATAGGTGGCGCTTTTGTTGACGGGCGCGGCCACCGAGAGGTAGCCGTTCTCGATCCACGGCAACACCTCCACCGCGCCGCCGGCGTACAGGCGCACTTCCAGCCAGCCCACCAGGTGGGCGTCGCTGCCGATCTGCTTACGGTAAATCCAGGAACTCATTTGCGGGCCGCTGACCCAGGTCTGGAACGGCGTGCCCCAGTCCGCGCCCGACCAGGAGGCGCTGCCGAAACTGCCGGCGGCAATGCTGGCCGTGATGCCGGTGGCGGCCAGGTTGGCGGTCGTGAGCGCGGCGCCGCCCGCTGGCGTGCCGAGGGCCAGGGTTACGGTTTGCGTGGCGCCCGCGGCCAGGTTGGCGAAGCCGGAAATGGTGGCGAATTTCAGCGAGCCGTCGGACCAGTAATTCTTTGGCGTTACCTGCAGGCCCGGCAGGCTGCCGTTGACGCTGGCGCCGCCCGGCACATCGCCCTTGCGGAAGGCATAGCCCAGGGTGAAGGGCAGGTTGCTGCCGCCGCTGGCGGAATGCAATTGGAAGCTCGCCGCAAATGCGGCGGGCCGGCGGATCTGGATGCTGAACGGATTGGAGACAGACTGGCTCATCGCCTTACGCTCCGGTGGCGGTCAGCACAAAGCCATCCACGCTGGCGAGGCCGCCCACGCCGTCGTAATCGAAGGAGCGGGTCAGGTCGTTGTAGATCACGCCTTCGGGCAGTTCGATTTCGTTGAGGCGGATCGCGGCCACATTGCCGCTCACATACTGGCCGATCGGCATGCTGCCCGCCACGCCGAGGGTGAAGGTCAGGGTGGGAATCGCGCTCCACACCGGCGTGCTGCCGGCGCCGGTCGGTGGATTGGTGGTGGGCGGATTGGTGGTGGTGGGCGGAGTCGTGGGCGGCGGCGTCGTAGGTGTGACGCCGCTGGTGGTGGCGCTGCCGCCACCGCCGCCGCCGCAAGCTTGCAGGGCAATGCTGCCGGCGCCGGCTGCCGCGAATTTGATGAAGTGGCGGCGCGTGAGGGCAGGGCTGCCCGTGCTTGCCGTATCCGCATCAGGGGCTGCGGAGACCAGGGGAGTATCGCTCGAATGCTTCATTGCTAAGTGTCTGTCCAAAAAAGAAAAACATGGCGCCGTCCGGTAGAAACGATCTCAGCCATGGAGCGCACAGTGTCGCATAAATCAAAAAAAGCTGCCTAAAAAAGTGGCGGCAATTGTGCGCGCGAAATCGCAGGAGGCCAGTAAACACGGGCCTTCCTGCTAACACCCCGTACTGGTTTGCAAACTTGATGAGCGCTTCGACAATAAATTGTCAAGCGAGCCGGCGCGGCAGCCGGAAGCGGAAACGGACGCCCTGGCCCGGTTCGCTTTCAAGATGAATGCTGCCTTTCAGGACGGCTTGCGCGATGTTGTGGACGATCGAGAGACCCAGGCCATTGCTGCCCTGGCCCAGGCGGGTGGTGTAGAACGGTTCGAAGACATGCGGCTGGATGGCCGGATCGATGCCGCAGCCATTGTCTTCGTAGACCAGTTCCACCTCGTTCTCGCTGGCGCTGGCCGACAGGCGCACGCGGCGCTCCTCGTCCTTGGTGTTGAAGGCATGGGTGATGGAATTGGCGGCCAGATTGGCGATGATCTGTTCGATGTGCCCGGGGTAGCTGTCCATGGCGATGCCGGGCGCCACATCGAGCAGCAACTCGATGCGGGCGCGCCGCAGCGAGGGGCCGAGCGCCGCCACCACATCGTGCACCGCCTGGTGCAGCTCGAATTCGCGCCGCTGCTGCGTGCTCTGGTCGACGGCGATCTGCTTGAAGCTGGCGATCAGATTGCTGGCGCGCGTGGCATTGCGTTCGATCAGTTCGCAGGCCGCCTTGCCCTGCTGCAGAAACTCGTCGAGCGCGCTGTGCGTGAGCTGCTTGCTGGCGGCCTGGCGTTCCAGTTGTCCTATCCATTCCACCAGGGTGGAGGAGGTGAGCACGGCATTGCCCACCGGCGTATTCAGTTCGTGCGCGATGCCGGCCACCAGGCGCCCCAGCGACGCCATCTTCTCGGTGATGGCGATCTGCTCCATTGCCTTCTGCAATTCGGCGCTGCGTTCAGCCACCCGTTCTTCCAGGTGCTCGTTGAGGGCCAGCAGGTCCACCTGCGCCTGCTTGCGCAGCGTGATGTTCGAGCAGGTGCCGATCATGCGCAGCGGCTGGCCCAGCGCGTTGCGGCTGACCACCATGCCGCGCACCAGCAGCCACTCCCACTGGCCTTGCACGCGGAAGCGGTGTTCGGAGGCGAAGGTGGCGGCCGCACTTTGCAGGCCGGCGTCGATGGCGGCCATCGCCGCCGCCAGATCCTCGGGATGGATGTATTGCTGCCATTCGCCGAAGCGGTGCACGGCGCGCTCCGGCGGCAGGCCTAGCAGCTCGACGCAGCGCTTGGAATAGAACACCGTGTCTTTCGGCAGATCCCAGTCCCACACGCCGTCGCCCGCGCCTTCCAGCGCGAAATGCCAGCGCCGCTCGCTTTCCTGCAGCGCGGCCAGGGCGCGCTGCTCGCCGGCGCGCAACTGGATGAATTCGCGCCGCACGCGCTCGGCCTCGTCGGCGCGCAGGGCGGCATCTTCGAAGCTGCGCCGCTGCGTGTCGTAGATCTGTTTCAGGTCGTTTTCGACGATGCCGCGAAATTGCTGCAGCAGCTGGAGGAAGTTGTTGTTGTAGGCGTTTTCCTGGCTATCGAGCACGCAGATGGTGCCGAACACATGGTCGTTGGGCCAGACCAGGGGCAGGCCCATATAGGAAATCATGCCAAGCTTGATGTCGGGATTTTCGCACCAGTCGCTGTCGCCCAGCGCATTCGGCACCAGCAGCGGGGCGCGCCTGGCCATCACCGTTTCGCAATACAGGCCGGTGCCGAGCGGGGCCAGCTCGTGTTCCTCGTAGGGATTGCCATCGGAATGGCTGGAGAGGAAGACCTTGATCTGCGGCGGCTCGACCTTCATGATGAGGGCGGCCGGCACCTGCACCAGGCGCGCGATCAGGTCCAGTATGCCCTGCCATTTATGCGCCACCTCGTCGGCGACGGTCAGCGTCCGCGTATCGATCACTTCGAGAGCACCCATCAGTTCCCTCCATTGGCTGCCTCATTATAGAACATGGCTACAGCTCGGCAATACGGCCGCGCCGCGGCCCGCCCGCTCCTGCTACCATAGGGCCATTCACCGAGCACAGAGAGGCCCGCCATGGCACTACAGCACGCAGCGTCCGGAGAAGTCATCGTGATTCAGCGCGAGAGCGAAGACTTGTCGCAATTTTCCTCGATCGCCCTGCGCAAGACGGCGCAGATGGAGTTGATACGCATGGTGCTGCCGGCCGGCAAAGGCCTGCCGGAGCATAAGGTGGCGGGGGAGATCACCCTGCAATGCCTGCAGGGCGAGATCGAGGTCGACGCTTACGGCCGCGGTGTGCTGCTGCGCGGCGGCGAAATGCTCTTCCTCGAAGGCGGCGCGCCGCACGCCGTGCGGGCGCTGCGGGACTCGCTGGCCCTGCTGACTATTTTGCTGAAGGACTGAGTCCGTCCAAGCCTTCGCCGCGCGGATCGCGCGCCAGCAGGCGCGCGACGGTGGCCTGCAGCTGCTGGCCGTCGAACAGCACGCTGGCCACGGCTTGCGTGATCGGCATGTCGACGCCGAGCCGGCCCGCCAGTTCGCGCACGGCCTTGGCGCAAGGCACGCCTTCGGCCACATGGCCCAGCTCCTTGACGATGGCCTCCAGCGCCTTGCCCTGGGCCAGGCCGAGGCCGACGCGCCGGTTGCGCGACAGGTCGCCGGTGCAGGTCAGGATCAGGTCGCCCATGCCGGTCAAGCCCATGAAGGTTTCCAGCTTGCCGCCCAGCGTGGTGCCGAGGCGGGTGATTTCGGCCAGGCCGCGCGTGATCAGCGCGGCGCGCGCATTCAGGCCCAGGCCCAGGCCATCGGCCGCGCCGGTGGCGATGGCCAGCACGTTCTTGACCGCGCCGCCCACTTCCACCCCGACCAGGTCGTCGCTCGAATACACGCGCATGGAGCCGCCGTGCACCGTGCCCACCACCAGCTCGCACAGGGCGGGCGAAGCGCTGGCAATGGTCAGCGCGCAGGGCAGGCCGCGCGCCACTTCCTGCGCGAACGAGGGGCCGGACAGGGCGCCGCCGGCAATCGACTGGCCCAATATCTCTTCAAAAATCTGGTGTGGCAGCAGGCCGGTTTCGTATTCGAAGCCCTTGCACAGCCAGACCAGATTGGGAATGGCGCGACCCTTGAGCGCCTGCAGCAGCGGGCGCAGGCCGGCCACCGGGCAGGCGGCGATCAGCAGGCCGTCGCTGCCGGCAAAGGCCACGGCGGCGTCGAAATCGGCGCCCACCTGCAGGCTGTCCGGCAGCGGGAAGCCGGGCAGATAGGCGCTGTTTTCGCGCGCGGCGGCCATGGCCTGCATGGCGGCGCCGTTGCGGCCCCACAGCAGCACATCGTGGCGGGCGGCGACGGCGATCGCCACCGCCGTGCCCCAGGCGCCGGCGCCGAGGACCGCCACCTTGCGCCGCGGCGCTGTCGTTTGACTTGCTTGCATGCTCAATTGCCCCAGACTTCGCTGCTCTTCACATAGCCGGTCAGGCCGTCGCGGTGGCGCACCTTGAGCCAGCCGTTGCCGCCCGCTTCCGCCAGCTCCAGCAGCACGCCCTTGTCGGCGCTGAAGACGATGGCCGCGCCATCCTCGGCGGCGGCGCGCACCTTGACGTTCGGCACGCGCACCATCAGGGTGCGCTTGGCGCTCAGGCCGCGCGCCTCGGTCCAGGCCAGGTCGCCGCTGACGTCGCGCACCTTGACCCAGTCGCCGTAAGTGAGCACCACTTCGAGCGGGGCGCCGCGCGGCACCACGAACAGTTTGCCGCCCTTGGTCGATGGCGCGTCATACAGCACGGCGGGCGCTGCGCCCACCGATTTGAAGTCGAGCGCGCTGCTCGCGGCGCTGGCCAGCAGGCAGGCGGCCCCCAATATCAAACGGGAAACGGTCGTTACCAAATTGTTCTCGCAAAAATAAGCAAAGGCCACGAGGGCCTTTGAAATACGGCGCCGCCAGCTTGGCTGGCGGTGCCGGAAGGAGCGCGACAGGATTACTGTACGGTCGCGCTGCCGTCGGCGGCCGCGGTGGCGGCTTGCTGTTCGGCGATCGCTTGCAGACGCTGCTGGTAGAACACTTCGAAGTTGATCTCAGCCAGGTGCACAGGCGGGAAGCCGGCGCGGGTGATCATATCGGCGATGTTGGCGCGCAGGTAAGGGTACACGATGTTCGGGCAGCCGATGCCGAGCAGCGGGTCCAGCTGTTCGGCTGGGATATTGCGCGCTTCGAAGATGCCGGCTTGCTTGCCTTCGACCAGGAACGCCACTTTGTCCTTGACCTTGGCGGTCACGGTGATGGTCACGGTCGATTCATAGATGCCTTCGGCCAGCGGGTCGGCGCCCACGTCCAGCGCCACTTCGATGGTCGGCGCATCCTGTTCCAGGAAGATGGCTGGGGAGTTCGGCTGTTCCAGCGACATGTCTTTCAGGTAGACGCGTTGGATTTGGAATACGGGTTGCAGGTTTTCGTCAGACATGGAACGCTTTCGATGTGATAGTGGGCTAGACGCCCGGATATGGTTTAAGTGCTTGGCCAGGCTTGGCAGCCCAAATCAAACGCGACGGCAATTGTATCAAAACCAATATGGCTGCCAACGTTTTCCGCCTTGCGGCATGGCGTTGGCTTGATCCATGTTGCTATCTGGTGCTTATTGGCCGTTTAACAAGGGGGTCAGGCCGCCGGCCTGGTCCAGCGCGTGCAGATCGTCGAAACCGCCCACATGGGTTTCGCCGATATAGATTTGCGGCACGGTGCGGCGGCCGGTCTTTTCCATCATCAGCTGGCGCTGGGCCGGGTCGAGATCGACGCGGATCTTGTCGATCTGCGTCACGCCCTTGGCTTCCAGCAGGCGCTCGGCGCGCACGCAGTAGGGGCAAACGGCGGTGGTGTACATCGTGACATTCGCGGTCATGGCGGATTCCTTGTTTTCTTGAACGTGCTTATTTTTTCAGCGGCAGGCCTTGGCTCTGCCAGGCGGCCTGGCCGCCTTCGAGCGCGACCACATCGCCGAAACCGGCTTTGCCCAGGATGCTGGCGGCGGCCGGGGCGCGCGCGCCTTTTTCGCACACGACGACAATGGTCTTGCTCTTGAATTTCTCCAGCTCGCCGCTGCGCTTGGCCAGCTCGGCCACCGGAATATGTTTGGCATCCGGCAGATGGCCGCCGGCAAAGGCTGTCGCGTCGCGCACATCCACAATGGTGGCTTTCCCGCGGTTTATCAACTGCGTCACCTCCAGCGGCGTGGCTTTTTTCCCGCGCTGGGTGAGCAGTGGAGCGAGCAGGGCGCCGCCCGACAACACGACGATGGCGATCAGAAAAATATGGTCAAGAATGAATTTCACGGTTTTCCAATGGTTGAACTGAATCCGCGCATTATAAAATAGAAGCTTGAAGCCAGGCTCAAGCCGCATCGCCTAGCACTTTCCACCCATTTCCCTTACTTTTAAAGATTGCTCTATGTACAAAATTGTTTTCATGCGTCATGGCGAATCCACCTGGAATCTGGAAAACCGCTTTACCGGCTGGACCGATGTGGACCTGACCGAAAAAGGCGTGGGCGAAGCCAAGATCGCCGGCCAGGTGCTGAAGGAAGCCGGTTTCAAGTTCGACCTGGCTTACACCTCGGTACTCAAGCGCGCCATCCGCACCCTGTGGCTGACCCTGGACGAGATGGACCTGATGTACCTGCCGATCAAGCATGACTGGCGCTTGAACGAGCGCCACTACGGCGCCCTGCAAGGCCTGGACAAGGGCGAGACCGCCGCCAAATACGGCGACGCGCAGGTGCTGGTCTGGCGCCGCAGCTACGACACGCCGCCGCCGGCGCTGGAAGCGGGCGACGACCGCGCCTCCTTCAACGACCCGCGCTATGCCGGCCTGCCAAAGGACAGCATTCCGCTGACCGAATGCCTGAAAGACACCGTGGCGCGCGTGATGCCGGCCTGGGACGACGAAATCGCCCCGGCCATCCGCGCCGGCAAGCAGATCATCATCTCGGCCCACGGCAACAGCCTGCGCGCCCTGATCAAGATGCTGGACGGGATCAGCGACGAGGAAATCGTCGGCCTGAACATCCCGAACGGCCAGCCCCTGGTGTATGAGCTGGACGCCGCGCTGAAGCCGATCCGCCACTACTACCTGGGCGACGCCGCCGCCATCGCCGCCGCGCAAGCCGCCGTGGCCAACCAGGGCAAGGCGAAGTAAAACCCGATGATGCAGTTCTTCACCCGCCGCGCCGGCGCGCGGCGCGGGCTGTCCCTGCTGCTGGCCGCCTTGTTGGCGGGACTGGCGGCCGGGCCGGCCGGCGCCGCGCCCCGTCCCACGGAGCGCAGCAAGCAAAAGCAGGCCGCCGAAACCGAACGCAATGCGCTGCAGCAGAAGCTGACGGCGCTCAAGCGCGACATCAGCAAGACCGAGAGCGCCAAGGACGACGCGGCCGACACCCTGGCCGAATCGGAGGAGGCGATCTCCAACGCCAACCGTTCGCTGCGCGAGCTGGCCGCCGAGCAGGGCGAGACCAATGGCCGCCTGCAGCAGCTGGGCGCCGAGCATGCGCGCCTGCAGGGTGTGACGGCGCAGCAGAAGCAGCAGCTGGCCAAGCTGCTGCGCGAGCAGTACGTGGCGGGCAATGAAGACCGCATCAAGCTGCTGCTGTCGGGCGACAACCCGAACCGCATCAACCGCGAACTGCAATTGATGGCCTATGTGTCGCAGGCCCAGGCGCGCCTGCTGGAATCGCTGCGCGCCAACCTGAAAGCGGTGGAAAGCAACCAGGCCGAGGCGCAGAACGCCAAGGATGAGCTGGAAGAAATCGCGCAGGAAGAGCGCCAGCAGAAAAGCGTGCTGGAACAGGAAAAGGCGCGCCGCGCCGGCCTCTTGTCCCAGTTGTCGAAAAAGCTGGTGGCCCAGCGCAAGGAAGCGGGCGATCTGGAACGCGACGAACAGCGCATGTCCGGTCTGATCGAACGCCTGAACAAATTGATCGAAGAGCAGGCGCGCGCCGCCGCCGCCGAGAAGAAACGCCAGGAGCAATTGGCCGCCGCGCGCGCCGCCAAGGCCAAGGCGGACGCCGAAGCGAAGGCGCTGGCCCTGGCCCGCGCCAAGGCCGCCAAGGAAGAGCGCGAGCGCCTGGCCCAGCAAAACCGCAAGCCGGGCGCCAAGCCGTCGGAGACCCGGCCGGTGGAACCGAAACCGGCCGAAAAACCGTTCAAACCCGACCCGATCGACGCCGACGAGCCGAAAGTGGCGGCGCGCACGCCGGAACCGGCGCCGCAGCCGGCCGCCCGACCCTCCGATATCGCGCTGGCCCCGGCCGCGCCGGACGGCGCTTTTGCCGCCCTCAAGGGCCAGATGCGGCCGCCGGTGGCGGGCAAGCTGGCGGCGCGCTTCGGCGCGCGGCGCGGCGATGGCCCGAGCTGGAAGGGGGTCTTCATCCGTTCCAGTGAAGGGGCGGAAGTGCATGCCGTGGCCGGCGGCCGCGTGGTCTTCGCCAACTGGCTGCGCGGCTTCGGCAACCTGATCGTGATCGACCACGGCGGCCAGTATATGAGCGTGTACGGCTTTAACGAGAGCCTGCTGAAACGTCCGGGCGACGTGGTCAGGGCCGGCGATCCTATCGCCGCTGTGGGAAACACCGGTGGCAACGAGGAAACCGGTTTATACTTTGAGTTAAGGCATCAGGGCCGGGCATTCGACCCCGCCGGGTGGGTGAAATTCTAAAGGCGCGGAAAGCATAATGGGCAACAAGTTCAAAAGCATGGGCCTGATCGGCCTCGGTATGGTGGCCGGCGTGGCCGCTTCTATGCAGTTTTCCGCCATTGCGCAGAAATCTGGCACGCCCTTGCCGCTCGAAGAGCTGCGCCAGCTGTCCGACGTCTTCGGCCTGATCAAGTCCGACTACGTGGAAAACGTGGACGACAAGAAGCTGGTGCAGGAAGCGATCGCCGGCATGGTGTCCTCGCTCGATCCCCATTCCGTCTACCTGGACAAGAAAGCCTTCAAGGAGATGCGCGAATCGGTGCAGGGCAAGTTTGTCGGCATCGGCATCGAGGTCGGCATGGAAGACGGCTACGTCAAGGTCGTCTCGCCGATCGAGGATTCGCCCGCCTTCAAGGCCGGCATCAAGGCCGGCGACCTGATCACCCGCATCGACAACGCGCCGATGAAGGGCTTGTCGCTGGACGAGGCGATCAAGAAAATGCGCGGCGAGCCGCACACCAAGCTGGTATTGACCCTGTCGCGCAAGGGCGAGGACAAGCCGGTGGTGGTGCCCGTGATGCGCGAGGAAATCCGCGTGCAGAGCGTGAAGGCGAAGATGGTGGAGCCGGATTACGCCTGGCTGCGCATCTCCCAGTTCCAGGAACCGACGGTGGAAGACATGGCGAAGAAAGTCACCGCCCTGTACGCCCAGAATCCGAACATCAAGGGCATGGTGCTGGACCTGCGCAACGATCCGGGCGGCGTGGTGCCGGGCGCGATCGGCGTCTCGGCCGCCTTCCTGCCCAAGGATGTGGTGGTGGTGTCCACCAACGGCCAGCTGCTCGATTCCAAGCAGACCCTGTACGCCCGTCCCGAATTCTATGCCGGCCGCCACCCTGGCGACCCGCTGCAAAAACTGCCGGCCGCGCTGAAATCGGTGCCGCTGGTGGTGCTGGTCAATTCCGGTTCGGCTTCCGCCTCCGAGATCGTGGCCGGCGCCCTGCAAGACTATAAGCGCGCCACCGTCATGGGCAGCCAGACCTTCGGCAAGGGCTCGGTGCAGACCCTGCGCCAGCTGACCGCCGATACCGCCGTCAAGCTGACCACCGCGCGCTACTACACGCCGAACGGCCGCGCCATCCAGGCCAAGGGCATCGTGCCGGATATGGCGATCGACGATACGGCCGACGGCGAGGGCATCGACAGCCTGCGCCTGCGCGAAGCCGACCTGGAAAAACATCTGGCCAACGGCAATGGCGAGGAAGAAGTGAAGAGCCGCAACGGCCGCGTTGATGAGCTGGAAGAAGAGCAGCGCATCCTGGCCCTGGCCAGGAAGCACAAGCCGATTGAATTCGGCAGCAAGGAAGACTTCCCGCTGGCACAGGCCCTGAACCACCTGAAAGGCTTGCCGGTCAAACTGGCCAAGGTGGACGCGCCCGTGGCTGCCGCCGCCAAACCGGAAGAGAAAGCGGCGAAGAAATAAGCAATGGATGACACCCAGCTGCTGCGCTACTCGCGCCATATCCTGCTCGATGAAATCGGCATCGAGGGCCAGCAGAAGCTGCTGGCGGCCAGGGTACTGGTGATCGGCGCCGGCGGCCTGGGTTCGCCGGCCGCCATGTACCTGGCCTCGGCCGGCGTCGGCCGCCTGACCCTGGTCGACAACGATACGGTCGACCTCACCAATCTGCAGCGCCAGATCGCCCACACCACCGAACGCGTGGGCCAGCCCAAGGCCGCCTCGGCGGCCCAGACCTTAAGCGCCATCAATCCTACCATCGCCATCGAAGCGCTGTGCGAGCGCGCCGATGAAGCGCGCCTGCGCGCGCTGGTGGCGCAGGCCGATGTGGTGCTCGACTGTACCGACAATTTCCAGACCCGCCATGCCGTCAACCGCGCCTGCGTGGCGCAGCGCGTGCCCCTCGTCTCGGGCGCCGTGATCCGCTTCGATGGCCAGATCAGCGTCTTCGATCCGCGCGGCGGCGAGCTGCCCTGCTATTCCTGCCTGTTCCCGCAAGACCAGGCGTTCGAGGACGTGGCCTGTTCCACCATGGGCGTGTTCGCGCCGCTGGTGGGCGTGGTCGGCGCCATGCAGGCCGCCGAGGCGCTGAAGCTGCTGATGGGCATCGGCGAATCGCTGGCCGGCCGCCTGCTGCTGCTCGATGGCCTGCACATGGAATGGACCAGTATCCGTATCGCCCGCAACGCCGACTGTCCGGTGTGCGGCCAGCAGCACGCATAAAAAGAACCTAAACCCCTCTCAGGAGACGAGACCGATGAAGCGAGTTCCCGCAGTATTGGCGCTGGCGATCGCCAGTGCCTTTGGCGCGCAGGCGCAGGCAGCGCAGACGACGAAGTATCTGATCATTGCCGAAAACGGCAAGCAGACCGGCGAACAAGTGGTCGAGCACGGGGACGACGGCCTGACCAAGGTGCGCTTCATCTACAAGGACAATGGCCGCGGCCCGGAGCTGAGCGAGGAATTCCGTCTGGCCGCCGACGGCACCATGAGCTCTTATGCGGTGAAAGGCAGCTCGACCTTCGGTTCGGTGGTGGACGAGCGCTTCACGCGCCAGGGCCGCCAAGCCAGCTGGCAGTCCACCACGGAGCAGGGCAGCACCAGCGTGGACGGCGCCGCCATCTACGTGCCGCTGAACTCCAGCTTTGAAGTGACGTCGGCTTCGATCACGGCGCTGGCGGCGGCCGGCGGCCAATTGCCGCTGCTGCCTTCGGGCACGCTGAGCCAGCGCAAGCTGGACGAGGTGCAGGTGGTCAGCGCCGACGGCAAGACCCAGACCGTGCAATTGCTGGCCCAGACCGGCCTTGGCCTGTCGCCGCAATTCTATTGGGCCACCACGGGCGAGAAACCGCGCCTGTTCGCGGTGGTGGCGCCGGGCGCCTTCACGGCGGTGGAAGAGGGCTGGCAGGCCAGCGGCAAGCTGCTGGCCGAGCGTCAGCAGAAGGCCGAGGACCAGATGCTGGTGGAGCTGGCGGCCAAGCTGCAGCATCCGCTGCCGGGCCTGACCGTGGTACGCAATGCGCGCGTCTTCGACAGCGAGAAGGCGGTGCTGGGCGCGGCCTCCGATGTGTATGTGCTGCGCGGCCGCATTACCGCCGTGCTGCCGGCCGGCTCGCCGGTGCGCGGCGCCGTGGCCGAGATCGACGCCGCCGGCCGCGTGCTGCTGCCCGGCCTGTTCGATATGCACGGCCATGTGGGACGCTGGGAGGGTGGCCTGAATCTGGCGGCCGGCGTGACCACGGTGCGCGATATGGGCAACGACAACGCCAAGATGCAGCAGATCCTGGACGGCACGGCGGCGGGCCGCCTGCTGTCGCCGCAGGTGGTGCCGGCCGGCTTCCTGGAGGGCGAAAGCCCGTATTCGGCCAATAGCGGCTTCGTGATCAAGAACCTGGAGCAGGCCAAAAACGCCATCGACTGGTACACCGAGCATGGCTACCCGCAACTGAAGATCTATAACTCCTTCCCCAAAGCCATCCTGAAGGAGACGGTGGCCTATGCCCACCAGCGCGGCCTGCGCGTCTCCGGCCATATCCCGGCCGGCCTGCGCGCCCAGGATGCGCTGGACGCCGGCTATGACGAGATCCAGCACATCAACCAGGTGATGCTGAACTTCCTGGTCACGCCGGCCACGGAAACGCGCACCCTGGAACGCTTCATCCTGCCTTCGGAGAAAGTGGCGGGCCTGGACTTCGATTCGGCCGCGGTGCAGAAATTCATCGCCACGCTGAAGAAAAAGCAGACCGTGATCGACCCGACCCTGGCCACCTTTGCCTTCCTCAAGCAGAAGGATGGCGAGATGAACGAGCCGTTCGCGCCGATCGCCAAGCATATGCCGCCCGATGTGCAGCGTGGCTTCCACGTCGGCACCATGAAGATCGCCGACGAGGCGACCCTGCAGCGCTACCGCAAGTCCTACGCCAAGATGGTGGAATTCGTCGGCCGCCTGCACCGCGCCGGCGTGCCGATCGTGGCCGGCACCGACGAACTGGCCGGGTTCACCCTGCAGGCCGAGCTGGAAATGCTGGTGAAAGCGGGCCTGCGTCCGGCCGAAGCCTTGCAGATCGCTACCCGAAACGGTGCGCGCTACACCCGCACCAGCCATGACCGCGGCAGCATCACGCCGGGCAAACTGGCCGACCTGGTGCTGGTCGATGGCGATCCGACCAAGGATATTGGCGATGTGCGCAAGGTGGCGGCGGTCATCACGCGCGGCTATCTGATCTACCCGCAAGAGGTGGATCAGGCCCTGGGCATCCAGCCTTTTGTGGCGGCGGCGCCGCAGCTGAAGGCACGGGAAGCGGTGTCCAGCAATATCGCGGTGGGCGGCAACGAGGCGGCTTTGCAGCGCATTTCGGCCGGCGCCCGACAGCGCGATTAAGACCTATCCGGCCGCCGCTGGCGGCCGGAGCGCAGGTCCGCATGTTTTGCCATAGGCGGCGCGGCGATTCCGTCTTATACTTGTGGACCTGTCAATCTGTTCCGATTATCAACCCGAACCGTATCTTATGAAAAACCTGAAGCACCGTACCGTCCGCCGCGCGCGCGGCTTCACCCTGATCGAAATCATGGTGGTTGTCGTCATCATGGGCGTGCTGGCCGCTCTGGTGGTGCCCAAGCTGCTGAGCCGCACCAGCGAATCGAAAGTGGCCGCGGCCAAGGTCGATATCGCCACCATCATGCAGTCGCTCAAGCTCTACAAGCTGGATAACAGCCGCTATCCGACCACCGAGCAAGGCTTGCAGGCGCTGCTCACCAAGCCGACTGCCGGCCCGGCCGCGAATGGCTGGAAAGCCGGCGGCTATCTGGAAAAAATGCCGAAAGACCCTTGGGGCAATCCCTACCAGTTCCTGTCCCCCGGCGTGAAAGGCGAGATCGACGTGTTCTCGCTGGGCGCCGATGGCCAGCCTGGCGGTGCCGGCGAAGACGCCGACATCGGCTCCTGGGATAACTGATCCCCGACGGCCATGGCGAACCGCCAGCGAGGCTTTACCCTGATCGAGCTGCTGGTGGTGATGGTCATCCTCGGCATCACGCTCGGTCTGGTGTCGCTGAACGCGGCGCCCAGCCTGCGCCAGAACATGGAGCAGGAGGCGCAGCGCGTGGCCTTGCTGCTGCAGCTGGCGCGCGACGAGGCCATCGTGCGCAACCGTCCCATCGCCTTCGAGGCCAACCAGGAGAGCTACCGCTTCCTGGTGCGCAATGAGCGCAGCTGGGAGCCGCTGGCCCAGGACGATATGCTGCGCGAGCGCCAGTTCAAGTTCAGTCCCATGACCCTGCTGCTCGATCCGCCCACCAATCTGCCCGGCTCCAATCTGCGCGTCGTCTTCGGCCGCGAACCGGTGGACAAACCCTTCGTGCTGACCTTCGTCAATGGCGACGCCAGCGTCGCCATCCGCGCCGACGGCATCGGCCATTTCACCGTTGAATAAGATGCGCGCCTTCCGCCCCCGGTCCGCCGCGCGCGGCTTCACCCTGCTTGAAGTGCTGGTAGCGCTGGCCATCGTCGTCACCGCGCTGGGCGCCTCGCTGCGCGCCATCGGCAGCCTGACCCAGAACAGCGACGGCCTGCGCTCGGCCATGATGGCCACCTGGTCGGCCGAGAACCGCCTGGTGCAGATCCGCCTGGGCAAGGTCTTTCCCGCCGTCGGCAAGAATAGTTTCGAATGCCCGCAGGGCGATCTGCAGCTGACCTGCGTGGAAGAAGTGATCGTCAGTCCCAATCCGCTGCTGCGCCGGGTCGAAGTCAGCGTGTACGACATCCGCCAGCCGGAGCGCCGCATCATCAAGCTGGTGCAACTGGTGATGAGGGAGCTCTGATGGCGCGCCGCGCTTCCCGTTCCGGCTTCACCCTGGTCGAGTTGCTGGTGGCGATCGCCGTGCTGGCCATCGTGGCGGTGCTGGGCTGGCGTGGCCTGGACGGCATCGTACGCTCGCGCCAAACCCTGACCGGGCAGATGGAACAGGCGCGCGGCATGCAGCTGGCCTTTGCCCAAATGGAGAGCGACCTGGAACAGCTGGCCGGCAAGGAGTTGCTGCAGCAGCGCGAAAACCTGGTGGCCGATAGCGAGGGCTTGACCCTGGTGCGCACCTCGTCGCCGGAAAACGCGGCGACGCAGATGATGGTGGTGGCTTACCGCCTGCGCGACGGCGTGCTGACGCGGCGCGAATCGCGCGGCACACGCGATCTGGCCCAGCTCGACGCGCTGTGGCAGGCCAGCGTCGGCCACGCCGATGCGTCGCCCGGCATCGCCCTGCAGTCCCAGGTGCAATCGCTGGAGGTGCGCGTGTGGGAGGCTGGCAACTGGCGCGCGCTGGCCAGCGGCCAGGCTACCAATCCGAATACGCCACCACCGCCCCCCCCGCCGCCGACAGGGCAGCCGCAAGCGCCCGTCCAAGCCGGTCCCGAAGGCCTGGAAATCGCGCTGCGGTTGAACAATCTGCCGAACACCCTGGTCAAAGTCTTCCTGCTGGGGGCCAAATGAGCACGCCGCGCCTTTCCCGCCAGCGCGGCGTGGCCGTGGTCACGGCCCTGCTGCTGACCACTTTGGCCGTGACCATCGTCGCCAGCCTGTTCTGGCAGCAGCAGGTGCAGGTGCGCTCGATGGAAAACCAGCGCCTGCATCTGCAGACACGCTGGATTCTGCGCGGCGCCCTGGACTGGGCGCGCCTGATCCTGCGCCAGGATGGCCTGGACAGCCAGGGCAAGGGCACGGTCACTTTGAACGGGGTCTGGGCCACGCCGCTGGCCGAAACCCGCCTCGATCAGTATGTCGAACGTGAGCGCCTGCAGAACGAAAGCTACGATGCCAGCCTTTCGGGGCAGATTCAGGACGCCCAGTCGCGTTACAATCTGATTAATCTTGCCGATAAAAGTATGCCTGGCCAGAAGAAGCAGGAAGAGCTGCAGATGTTTACGCAGCTGCTGGTGAACTTGCAGATGAACCCGAGCCTGGCCCCCTTGATCGCCGACTATGTGGCGCAGTCGCAGTCCTTTACCGGTACGCCGAACCAGCCTTTGAGCGGTTCGAACAATGGCGAGGAACCGATGCCGTTGACGCGGGTGGAGGATTTGCTGGCGGTGAAGGGTATCGATGCGAATACTGTGGAAAAGCTGCGCGACTTTGTCATTGTGCTGCCGGTGCAGACGCCGCTGAATGTGAACACTGCGCCGGCCGAGCTGCTGGCGGCGCTGGTGCCGGGAGCGTCGGTGGCTCAGGCGAAGACATGGGCAGAGTACCGTAAGCGGACGCCGTTTGAGGACAAGGGAGCTTTTACTACCTATATAAACGGAGTAATGCCGGACAAGCCCATTAAAGCGCAGTACGACGCCAAAAGCACCTACTTCCTGGTGCAAAGCCGCATTCTGCTGGACCGCGCGGCGCTGAATGCGCAGACGCTGATCCAGCGCGCGGATGCCATTCATGGCTGGCGCGCGTCGGTGGTCTGGACCAGGGAATATTAAGAGCAGGGCAGCAATCAACGAAAGCGAGATTCTTTGACAACTCTATACATACGCTATCCGGCCCGCAGCGCCGCCGACAGCGGCGCGCTGCACAACTGCCAGTTCGCGCTGGTGGGCGAGGGCGGCAATGTGATGCAGCAGGGGGCGGGCGCGCCCGGCAATCTGGCCAGTGTGGTGGCCGGTGCGCGCCGCGTGGTGCTGCTGCTGGCCGCTTCCGACGTCAGCCTGCTGCGCGTGAAAGTGCCGCCGCTGAGCGGCGCGCGCCTGAAAGCGGCCTTGCCCGGCCTGGTCGAAGAACAGGTGCTGGGCGACCCGGCCGACTGCGCGCTGGCGATCGCCCCGGCCCAGGCCGAGGAAAGCGAGCGCACCGTGGCCGTGGCGCAGCGCGCCTGGCTGGACGTGCTGGTGCAGGCCGTGGTGGCGCAGGGCGCGCACAGCGTCTCGGCCCTGCCGGCCCAGCTTTGCCTGCCCCTGGAGCCAGGCGCCGTCTCGGCCGCGCTGACTCCGGCCGACGGCGCGCTGGAGTTGTCGCTGCGCCAGTCCCAATACCAGGGCCTGGGCATGACCGTCGCCATCGACGCCGACAACGCCCTGCACACCCTGCGCGCTTTGGCGGGCGACACCCCGATCACGCTGTATCTGCCGGCTGCCCTGCGCGCCCAGTACGAGCCGCTGCTGGCCAACCATCCCGGCATCACGCTGGAAGAGGAGCACTGGGCGCACTGGATCGCCGCCGCGCGCGGCCTGCAGATCGACCTGGCGCTCGGCCTGTCCGCCCTGAGCGGCACCCAGGCGCGCAAATGGCAGCGCTGGCGCTGGCCGCTGCGCTTTGCCGCGCTGGCCGTGCTGGTGAATGTGGCGGGCATGAATATCGAGTGGCTGCGCCTGAAGCGCGAAGCCGATTCGGTGCGCCAGGCCATGACCCAGACCTTCCGCGCCGCCTATCCGAAAGAGGCGGTGATCCTCGACCCGGCGGCCCAGATGCGCAAGAACATTGCGCTGGCCAAGGCCAATAGCGGCGAGGTCGCGCCCGACGAGTTCACCGCCCTCAGCGCCGCCTTCGGCGAAGCGCTGGCCGGCCTGGCGCGCCACGATATCGCCGCCAGCATCGAATACCGCGAACGCAGCCTGACCGTCAAACTGAAGCCGGACAGCGTGGACGCCAACGGCCTGGCCCAGGTCAAGGCCGCGCTGGCCGGGCGCAAGCTGGCGCTGACCGAAACCGCACCAGGTATCTGGAAGATCAGCGCCGGAGGAAAATCATGAGTTCATTGCGCACTAGCCTGGCCCAGTATCAGTCGCGGGCCAGCGAATTCTGGACTGCGCGCACGGAGCAGGAGCGCAAGCTGCTGGGCATCGGCGGCGCGGTGGTGGGCCTGGCCCTGTTCTACGTCCTGCTGGTCGATCCGGCCCTGAGCGGCCGCGCGAAGCTCAATAAGGAACTGCCCGAGCTGCGCCAGCAGGCCGCCGAGCTGCAGGCCCTGGCGGTGGAAGCGGCGGCCCTGAACGGCCAGCCGTCCGTGCCGCCGGCGCCGATGTCGCGCGAAAGCATCAACACCGGCTTGCAGGCGCGCGGCCTGACGGCGCAGAACGTGATGGTCACGGGCGAGTATGCCAAGCTGGAATTCAAGGGTGTGGCCTTCGCCGGCCTGGTGACCTGGCTCGACGCCATGCGCCGCGAGAATCAGCTGACCGTGCAGGAGACCACGGTCACGGCGCAAAGCGCGGCCGGCATGGTGGATGCGGCGGTGACGCTGCATCAGAGCGGCGTGGCCCGATGAAGCGTTTGGTTTTATGGTTGCTGGCGGTGGGGCTGAGCGTGCTGGCGACGGTGCTGGTGTGCTTCCCGGCCAGCTGGGTGGCGCAGCTGGTGGAAGAGCAGAGCGGTGGACGTTTGACCTTGGGCGATGCGCAAGGTACGCTGTGGCGCGGTTCGGCCTTTATTGGCGGGGCGGCCAGCGGCAAGGGGGCGGTGACGCCGCTGCTGCCGGGGCGCTTCAGCTGGAAGATTTCGCCGCTGGTGCTGTTCGGCAGTGTCGACCTGGTGCTGGAAAATCCGGAGGCGCTGAGCCAGCCGGTCAATTTCCGCGGCGGCTGGAAGCAGTGGCGGCTCAGCCCCGCCGCCCTGAATCTGCCAGCCGATGGCCTGGCCGGCCTGGGCGCGCCTTTGAATACCCTGGCGCCGAGCGGCCAGATGCGCCTGTCGTGGACGGCGCTGGAGCTGGCCTTGAATGGCCAGCAGCTGGCCGTAAACGGCCGCACCACGCTGGAGATGCAGGAGATGTCGTCACGCCTGTCGCCGATCCGGCCGCTGGGCAGTTACCAGCTGGCGCTGGATTGGCAAGGCCAGAACGCCGGCCTGACACTGAGTTCCGTCAAAGGACCGCTGCTGTTGAGCGGTTCCGGCAGCCTGAATCAGGGCCGCCTGCAATTTTCCGGTCAGGCCGAAGCGGCCGGCGGATATGAAGAAACCCTGGGCAATCTGCTTAACCTTCTGGGCCAGCGCCGTATGGTTGGCGGTAAAAACATCATCGCATTAGAGTTCAGATAAAAATGAAAAAACAGTCTGCTAGCAAACACACCATTCCTGCCCTGCGCCGCCTGAGTGCTGCCGTGCTGCTGTGCTGCGCGATGGCGCCCGCCGTAGCGCCGGCATGGGCCGCCCCCAACGATGAGGCAGCGCTGAACTTCGTCAATGCGGATATCGAGTCCGTCATCAAGGCGGTCGGCCACTACACCAATATCACCTTCCTGATCGATCCGCGCGTGAAGGGGACGCTGACCCTGGTGTCGGAAAAGTCGATCAGCAAGTCGCAGGCATTCAGCCTGCTCACTTCCGCGTTGCGCCTGCAGGGCTTTGCCATCGTCAGCGGCGACGGCTACGCCAAGGTGGTGCCGGAAGCGGAAGCCAAGCTGCAGGCCAGCCCGACCCAGATCGGCACCGGCGGCGCCGTGCTCAAAGGCGACCAGGTGGCGACCCAGGTCTTCCACCTGAACTACGAGGCGGCCACCAATGTGGTGACGGTGCTGCGTCCCCTGATCACGCCGAACAACACCATCAACGCCAACCCCGGCAATAACACCGTGGTCATCACCGACTACGCCGATAACCTGAAGCGCCTGTCCAAGATCATCGCCGCCCTCGATGCGCCGGCCGCCACCGACCTGGACGTGATCCCGGTGCGCCACGCCATCGCCAGCGACCTGGCGACCATGATCAACAAGCTGATGGAGCCGAGCGCCGGCTCCGGCGGCGACAGCGGCAAGGTCACGGTGCTGGCCGATCCGCGCACCAACGCCCTGGTGCTGCGCGCGCCGTCGGCGGCGCGCGCCAACCTGGCCAAGTCCCTGATCGCCAAGCTGGACCAGCCCACCACGGAGCTGGGCAATGTGCACGTGGTCTATCTGAAGAATGCGGAGGCGGTGAAGCTGGCCGAAACCCTGCGCGCCGTGATGGCGGGCGACAGCGCGGCCGGCGGCCAGTCCGGCAGCAGCGCCGGCACGGGCAGCAGCCTGTCGCAAGCCAATCAGCAGGGCCAGAACACGCAAAACAGCGGCATGAACCAGAGCGGCAGCGGCGGCACCGGCGGTCCGACCAATCCGGCCTTGACCGGCGGCGGCAACCGCAGCCAGGGCTCGACCGGCGGCGCCGGCTTTATCCAGGCCGACGCTTCCACCAACACCCTGATCATCACCGCACCGGACGCGGTCTACCGCAATCTGCGCGCCGTGATCGACCAGCTCGACATGCGCCGCGCCCAGGTCTACATCGAAGCGCTGATCGTGGAACTGAGCGCCGACAAGGCCTCCGAATTCGGCGTGCAGTGGGTGGGCTTGAGCGGCAACGACAAGAGCACTTATCGCGTCGGCGGCCTGCAGTCCATGTCCAACGGGGGCAACAATATCGTCAATATGTATGCCGGCGCGCGCGCCGACAAGCTGGCGCCGCCGGGCAATGGTCTGACCATCGGCGTGTTCAAGCAACTGGCGGACGGCAAGCTGGGACTGGGCGCCGTGGCGCATACGCTGGAAAACGACGGCAACGCCAACATCCTGTCCACGCCGAATATGCTGACCCTGGACAACGAGCTGGCCATGATTCGCGTCGGCCAGAACGTGCCGATCCTGACCGGCCAGTTCACCACTTCTTCCGGCACCAATAACAATCCCTTCCAGACCATCGACCGCAAGGATATCGGCGTGACGCTGAAAGTGCGGCCGCAGATTTCCGAAGGCGGCACCGTCAAGCTGGCCATCTACCACGAGACTTCCTCGGTGGATGCCGCGTCCGGCACCACCAACGGCCTGACGCTGAACACGCGCACCCTGGAAAACAATGTGATCGCCGACGATGGCCAGATCATCGTGCTAGGCGGCCTGATCGAAGACAAGACCAATGACAATGTGGAGAAGGTGCGCGGCCTGGGCGACATCCCGATTCTCGGCAATCTGTTCAAATACCAGAAACGCGGCCGCCAGAAGACCAATCTGATGATCTTCCTGCGACCGGTGGTGGTGCGCAGCCGCGAGCAGAGCATCAGCCTGACCACCGACCGCTACGACTATATGCGCACCTCGGAGCAGGAATACAAGCCGAACGACACGCCGCTGCTGAAGGACGTCGGCCGTCCGCTGTTGCCGGTGCTGCAGAACGGTCAGCCGACCGCCGGCCAGGGCATGCTGGCCTCGCCGGTGCCGCCCCTGCCGCCGCAGCCGCAGCGCGGCAACGTCGCGCCCGGCGCCGCCGTGCCGGCTACCCAGCCCACCACTCCAACCGACGCGGGCCAGCGCAAATAATGAGCAATCTCCTGCCTTTCGCCTTCGCCCGCGACTTCCTGCTGCTGGCCCGGCCCGGTGAGGAAGCCGAGCACACGGTCGATGTGCTGGTGTGCGGCGCCACCGCGCCGGCCGCCATCGCCGAGGTGTCGCGCCGCTTTGGCCGCATCCGCATCAAGACCCTGCCGCGCGCCGACCTGGACGCCGCCATTGCCGGCGCCTATGCCGGCGCCGGCGGCGACGTCTCGCAGGTGGCCGACGAATTCGACGCCGACCTCGATCTGACCAAATTGCTGCAGGACGTGCCGGCCATCGAGGACTTGCTGGAATCGTCGGACGATGCGCCCGTGATCCGCATGATCAACGCGCTGCTGACGCAAGCCCTGCGTGACGGCGCGTCGGACATCCACATCGAGCCATTCGAGCAGACCTCGGTGGTGCGCTTCCGCGTCGACGGCGCCCTGCGCGACATCGTGCGGCCGCGCAAAGCCATCCACGGCTCGCTGATCTCGCGCATCAAGATCATGGCCCAGCTGGACATCGCCGAGAAGCGCCTGCCGCAGGACGGCCGCATCACCCTGCGCGTGGGCGGCAAGCCGGTCGACGTGCGCGTCTCCACGCTGCCGACCGGCCACGGCGAACGCGCCGTGCTGCGTCTGCTGGACAAGGAAGCGGGTCGCCTCGACCTGCAGCACCTGGGCATGAGCGACGGCATGCTGGGCCAGTTCAACGGCCTGCTCAAGCAGCCGCACGGCATCGTGCTGGTGACCGGGCCGACCGGCTCGGGCAAGACCACCACCTTGTACGCCGCCCTGTCCCTGCTCAATTCCAGCACCACCAATATCATGACGGTGGAAGATCCGGTCGAATACGACCTGCCCGGCGTCGGCCAGACCCAGGTCAACGCCCGCATCGACATGACCTTCGCCAAGGCCCTGCGCGCCATTCTGCGCCAGGACCCGGACGTGATCATGATCGGCGAGATCCGCGACCTGGAAACGGCGCAGATCGCGGTGCAGGCTTCGCTCACCGGCCACCTGGTGCTGGCTACGCTGCACACCAACGATTCGGCCGCCGCCGTCACCCGTCTGCTGGACATGGGCATCGAACCCTTCCTGCTCTCGTCCTCGCTGCTGGGCGTATTGGCCCAGCGCCTGGTGCGCAAGCTGTGCGGCGCCTGCAAGAGCTTCGAGCATGGCGAATGGCGCGCCGTCGGCTGCGAGCAGTGCGGCAACACGGGCTACCAGGGCCGGGTCGGCATCTACGAGCTGCTACAGACCACGGAACAGATCCGCGCCCAGATCCACGACCGCTCGTCCGAGGCCGACATCCGCAGCGTGGCCCAGAACGACGGCATGCACACCATGCGCCAGGACGGCGAACGCTGGCTGGCCAATGGCACCACCACGCCGGCCGAGCTGCTGCGCGTTACCAAGGACTAAACCATGCCAGCCTTCCGTTATGAAGCCGTGGATGCGGGCGGCGCCACCCGGAAAGGCGTGGTCAATGCCGACAGCGCGCGTTCGGCGCGTTCCGACCTGCGCGCGCAAGGCCTGGTGCCGATCAAGGTGGACGCCATCGCGGCCCAGGTGGACGCCAGCGGCGCGGCCACCCGGCGCGGCCTGGGCGAGCGCCTGAGCACGGTCGAACAAGCCCTGTTCACGCGCCAGCTGGCCAGCCTGCTGGAAGCGGGCCTGCCGCTGGAACAGGCGTTTACCGCCCTGCTGGAACAGGCCGAGCGCACCTATGTGCGCGACCTGATCGCCTCCATCCGTTCCGAAGTGATGGGCGGCTCCTCGCTGTCCGATGCGCTGAGCCGCCATCCGCGCGACTTCCCGGAAATCTACCGCGCGCTGGTGGCTTCGGGAGAGCAGATCGGCCAGCTGTCGCGCGTGCTGTCGCGCTTGGCCGACTATATCGAGCGGCGCAATGCCCTGATGCAGAAGGTCAAGCTGGCCTTTCTCTATCCCGGCATCGTGACCGTGGTGGCATTCGCCATCGTCATCTTCCTGCTGACCTATGTGGTGCCGCAGATCGTCTCGGTGTTCGCCAACACCAAGCAGAAGCTGCCCTTCCTGACGGTGATGATGCTGGCGGTGTCCGACTTTACGCGCCACTATGGCATCCTGGTGGCGGTGGCGCTGGGCGGCGCCTGGTGGGCCTGGCGTCGCGCGCTGCAGAATATCGCCCTCAAGACGCGCTGGCATACCTGGCTGCTGACCGCGCCGCTGTACGGCAAGTTCGAACGCAGCCTGAACACGGCGCGTTTCGCCAGCACGCTGGCGATTACCACCGGTTCCGGCGTGCCGATTCTGCGCGCGCTGGAAACCAGCCGCGATACGCTCAACAACGTGGCCATGAAAAACCTGGTGCAGGAAGCCAGCGACGCCGTGCGCGAAGGCGTCAGCCTGGCGCGCGCGCTGTCGGCGCAGAAGCATTTCCCGCCCATGCTGGTGCACATGATACGGGCCGGGGAAATCACCGGCGAGCTGCCGAGCATGCTGGAGCGCGCGGCCACCGCGCAGGAAGCGGACCTGGAACGGCGGACCCTAACCATCGCCGGCCTGTTGGAACCGGCCCTGATCCTGACCATGGGCCTGGTGGTGCTGCTGATCGTGCTGGCGGTGCTGATGCCCATTATCGAAATCAATCAGCTGGTGCGCTGATACTGGAGAAAAGAATTGAAGCGTTTGCCCTTGATTAGCACGGTGGCCGCGGTGGCTGCTTTATCGGCCTCGCTGGCTTACTGGGGCCTGCAACTGTATAAGCCGCAGCAGCGTCCTATCGCCGCGCCGCCGGTGCAGGCGGCGCCCGGTCCGCAGATCGACAGCGCGCGCGGCCTGTTCGGCGGCGAGGTCGCGGTGGCGGCCGCCAGCAGCTACCAGCTGCGCGGCGTGGTGGCGGCGGCCAATGGCCGCGGCAGCGTGGCCATCATCGCCACCGACAGCCAGCCGGCCAAGGCCTTCCCGGTGGGCGCCGAAGTGGTGCCCGGCGTGACGGTGAAGGAGGTGCAGCCGCGCTTCGTGCTGCTGCAGGAAGGCGGCGTGCAAAAGCGCGTCGACCTGATGCCGTTGGACAGTGCTGGCGCCGCCACGCTGGCGCCCCCGCTGCCGGGCCAGCCCGGCCAGCCCGGCCAGCTGATTCCGCCCGCGCCCAACGCGCCGCCGCAGTCGCCGATGACGGGCGGTCCCGCCGAACCCACGCCCGGTCCCATCCTGACCGCGCCGCCGCAGCGCGTGGTTACGCCGCCGCCCGGCAACGCGCCGCCGCAGCTGCAGTAAGCCTGCGCCGCACAGCCCGGCCGCGCGGCCGGGCTAGAATGCACCACCCCACCATGCAGGCCACTCTGCTGACCATCTGGAGAGCCCCATGAAGCCGTTCCGCTTCCTGCTGCTGTGCTGCGCCCTGGCGCTGGCAGCGCCGACCCCCGCCCAAATTCCCGTCGAAGCCCAGACCCGGCCGGACGCCGTGCTGCTGCCGCCCATGCCACTGCCGCGCACGGCCGCACCGGCCGCCGAGCCGGCACTGCTGCCCTTGGCCGTGCCGGCAGCGTCGGCGCCCGCGCAGAACATGCGGCAGGCGCCGGCGGATGGCAAGCGCCCGCGCGTGGCACTGGTGCTGTCCGGCGGCGGCGCGCGCGGCTTCGCCCATATCGGCGTGCTGCGCGTGCTGCAGGAGCTGCAGGTGCCGATCGATATCGTGGTCGGCACCAGTATGGGCAGCGTGGTGGGCGGCGCCTTCGCCGCCGGCGCCTCGGTCGAGGAACTGGAGCATCTGGCGCGCAAGACCGACTGGAACCGCGTGATGGCCGACCGCTCGCCGCGCGACGAACTGAGTTTCCGCCGCCGCGAGGAAGATGTGCGCCTGCCGTCCCGCCTCGAATTCGGCGTCAGCAAGAAGGGCGCGACCCTGCCGCCGGCCGCCGCCAGCAATGCCGCGCTGGAGATGGCGTTGGACCGCCTGCTGCCGTCCGGCACGCGCGATACCGCGGTCGACCAGCTGCCCTTGCCTTTCCGTTCGGTCGCTTCCGACCTGGTGACGGGCGAACTGGTGGACTTGAAGGACACGCCGCTGTTTCTGAGCATGCGCGCTTCGCTCGCCGTGCCGGGCGTGTTCGCGCCGGTGCGCATCAACCATCGCCTGGTGGTCGACGGCGGCCTGGTACGCAATCTGCCGGTCGACCTGGCGCGCGATATGGGCGCCGACGTGGTCATCGCCGTCAATGTCGGCACGCCGCTGGCGCCGGAATCGGAGCTGGACAGCGCGCTCGACGTCGCCAACCAGATGCTGCAGATCCTGACCGAACAAAACGTGCAGCGCTCGCTGAAGGAGTTGCGCGCCGAGGATATTCTGATCGCCCCCGATCTGAGCGGCATCAGCTTCCTCGACTTCGAACTGCACGACAACGCCATGAAGGCCGGCATGGCGGCGGCGCGCGCGCTGGCGCCGCGCCTGGCCCATCTGGCGCTGAACGACAGCGACTTCATCGCCTTCGAGCGCCGCCGCCTGGCCGCGCCCGCGCTGGACGACCATGCGCGCCCGCTGGGCAAGGTGGAGATTGCCGGACAGGGTGAGATCAACACCGCCATCCTGCGCGCGCAGAGCGGCCTGGTGGAAGGCCAGCCCTTCACCAAGGCACAGATCCGCGACGCCGCCGCCAGCCTGTATGGACGCGGCGACCTGGCCCGCGTCGAAACGGAAATCCACGACCGCTTCGGCGAGCGCAATGTGCTGATCCGCACCAGCGAGGCGGAATGGACGCGCAACCGCGTGCGCGTCGGCCTCGAACTGCAAAGCGATTTCCAGGACAGTAATAGCTTCGCGCTCAAGCTGCTGCACGTGAGTTCCTCGCTGAACCGCTGGGGCGGCGAACTGCTGACCGACCTGCGCATCGGCAGGGAGCGCGCGCTCGGCGTGCAGTTCTGGCAGCCGCTGGGTGAAGGGTCGCGCTGGTATATCGCGCCCACGCTGCAGTACAACTCGACCGGGGCCGATCTGTTCAACGAGGGCCGCCGCATGGCCCGCCTCACCTACAGCAAGCGCAGCGCCCAGGTCAGCCTGGGACGGGAGCTGGGCAACTGGGGCGATATCCAGGCCGGCGTGACGCGCCAGCGTTTCCAGGGCCGGGCGGCCGTGCCGGAAGACTTGAAGCTGCCCTTCAGCACCGTCTTCGGCACCGCTTATTTCATGCGCTTCCGCGTCGATACCGTCGATTCCCTGGCCTTCCCCACGCGCGGCATCCTGCTCGACGCCAACTATTCCCACCCCATCGGCGAAGACGCGGTGCTGAGTTCCGCCGCGTCTTCGGTCACGGCCATGCGCGCCTTCACCTATGGACCGTGGAGCGGCCATGTGTACGGCGAATGGGCGCGCGCCAGGACGGGCGCGGCGCCGCTTAATCTGGGCGGCTTCATGCGCCTGTCCGGCACGCCGGCCGAGTCGGTGCAGGGACAGACCGTGGCCTTCAGCCGGGTGGCGATGGCGCGCCGTTTCGACGCCTTGGGCAACGACGTACGCGTCGGCTTCTCGCTGGAGGCGGGCGGCGGCTTCGACCGCATCAACGGCTTGCGCGGCCGCTCCGTGATGCAGGCCGGCAGCGTCTTCCTCTCGCTCGACACGCGCGCCGGCCCGATCTATCTGGGCGGCGGCGCCACCAAGGGCGGCTACCAGTCGCTGTATCTCTTCCTCGGACCGATCTGGTAAAAAACCGGGGACAGACCACGCTTTCCGAGCAAGCTTGCCTATGGCAATCTTGTTCGGAAAGCGTGGTCTGTCCCCGGTGTTACTCGGATGGCTTCTTGGGATCGATTTTCTTCAAGGCCTGCTTGGCGGCCTGCCGCTGCGCGCCCTTGCTCTTGGTGTGCGGCCCCGCCGCGCGCGCCTTGGCCAGCCCCGCGAACGGATTGCGCGGCTTGCCGAAGGTTTGCGAAGGCTCGATGCGGATGCGCATCTTCTGCCGGGTCGCCAGGGCCTTGTTCGCCATTACAGCACGTAGCGCGACAAGTCTTCGTTGACGGCCAGCGCGTCCAGGCGCTGGTTGACGTAGGCGGCGTCGATCTGCAGCAGCTTCTCGCCCGTTTCGGTGGCGCTGAAGGAAATCTCCTCGAGCAGCTTTTCCATCACGGTGTAGAGGCGGCGCGCGCCGATGTTTTCGGTGCGCTCGTTGACCTGGTGCGAAATCTCGGCCAGGCGCGTGATGCCGTCCGGCGTGAATTCGATCTGCACGTCCTCGGTCGCCAGCAAGGCTTGGTACTGCTTGGTCAGGCAGGCGTCGGTGCTGGTCAGGATGCGCTCGAAGTCGGCGATCGACAGCGATTCCAGTTCCACGCGGATGGGGAAGCGGCCCTGCAGTTCCGGGATCAGGTCGGAGGGCTTGGCCAGGTGGAAGGCGCCGGAGGCGATGAACAGGATATGGTCGGTGCGGATCATGCCGTACTTGGTGTTGACGGTGGTGCCTTCCACCAGCGGCAGCAGGTCGCGCTGCACGCCGGCGCGCGAGACGTCGGCGCCGCCCACTTCCGAGCGCGAGGCGATCTTATCCACCTCGTCGAGAAAGACGATGCCGTTCTGCTCCACATTGTGGATGGCCTTCTGCTTCATCTCGTCTTCGTTGACCAGCTTGGCCGCTTCTTCCTCGACCAGCAGCTTCATGGCTTCGACGATGCGCACCTTGCGCGCCTTGCGCCGGCCGGCGCCCATGCCGGAGAACATGGACTTGATCTGCTCCGTCATTTCTTCCATGCCGGGCGGCGCCATGATTTCCATCTGCGGGCTTTGCTCGGCCAGCTCGATCTCGATTTCCTTGTCGTTCAACTCGCCCTGGCGCAGGCGCTTGCGGAAGGTCTGGCGCGTGGCGTCGCTGCCCTGCGCTTCCGTGGCGCTGCTGCCGGGGTTGAAGCCGAAGTCGCGCGGCTGCGGCAGCAGGATGTCGAGCACGCGGTCTTCGGCCGCATCCTCGGCGCGCGCGCGCACCTTGGCCATTTCGGCCGAGCGGGTCTGCTTGATGCCGATGTCGATCAGGTCGCGGATGATGGTGTCGACGTCGCGGCCCACATAACCGACTTCGGTGAACTTGGTCGCTTCCACCTTGATGAAGGGCGCGTCGGCCAGCTTGGCCAGGCGGCGCGCGATCTCGGTCTTGCCGACGCCGGTGGGACCGATCATCAGGATATTCTTGGGCGTGATTTCATGGCGCAGCGGTTCTTCCACCTGCTGGCGGCGCCAGCGGTTGCGCAGTGCGATGGCGACCGCGCGCTTGGCCTTGGCCTGGCCGACCACATGTTTATCGAGTTCGCCGACGATTTCCTGCGGAGTCATATTCATGCTGGGCTTTCTTCCAGGGTTTCGATGATGTGGGAGAGGTTGGTGTAGATGCACAACTCGCCCGCGATGGTCAGCGATTTCTTCACGATGTCGGCCGGGGCCAGTTCGGTGTTTTCGAACAGCGCCTTGGCGGCCGACAGGGCGTAGCTGCCGCCCGAGCCGATGGCGCCGATGCCGTCTTCCGGTTCCAGCACATCGCCATTGCCGGTGATGACCAGGGTCGATTCGCTATCGGCCACCAGCAGCATCGCTTCCAGGCGGCGCAGCACGCGGTCGGTGCGCCAGTCCTTGGCCATTTCGACCGAGGCGCGCAGCAGGTTGCCCTGGTGCTTTTCCAGCTTGCCTTCGAAACGGTCGAGCAGGGTGAAGGCGTCGGCCGTGCCGCCGGCGAAGCCGCACAGGACTTTGCCCTGGTACAGCTTGCGCACCTTGCGCGCCGTGCCCTTCATGACGATATTGCCCAGCGTGACTTGACCGTCGCCGCCGATGGCGACCTGTTTGCCGCGGCGCACGCACAGAATGGTGGTGCCGTGAAATTGTTCCATAGTTGCCTCAATGTTATGACGCTGCGTGCGTCCCAGCGCCGAAATGGGGCTGTTTCGCCGGATTGCAAGTTCAATACTTGTGGGGAAACAATCGCACGCTGGCGCCCGCGCCCAGCAGGCGCAGCAGGGCTGCCGCCAGGTGGTTCAGATCCCGGAATTCTATCCTGCGCTCGCCCAGGCCTTGCAGGGCGCTCAGCAATTGCTGGGCCGCGCCATAGTCGATGCGGGCCAGGCGCGCGCAGTCGAACACCAGGGCCGGATACTGTTCAGCATAGGCGAGAATGGCCTCGATGACCGCGCTGGCGTCGCCTTCGAGCAGATAGGGCAGGACGAAACGGTCGGCGGCGGCCGCCGCCAGCGGCTGTTCGGGCGCCAGCGCCACGCGCTGCGGCGGCGTGAACGGCGGCGGCGACACTTCGAAAGTGACGCAGTAATCCATGCTGCTTTCCTCGAAATCCTTTTCGCGGTTTTGCAGGCGCAGCAGCTCCAGATGCAGCAGCCAGGGCGCCTCGCCCTCGTCGCGCCGGCCGACGGCGAGGATGGCGCCGACCTGGCGCGCCAGCTCGGCCGCGCCGGCCACGGTCAATTCGCGCTCGGCCGCCTGCACGGCGCGCAGGGCGGCCAGCAGCAGGGCGCAGCCTTCGGGCGTCACGCCGCGCACCCGGCTGCAGTCGAGGCGCAGCGGGCCGGCGGGCCCGGCCGCCGCCGTCCGCGGCCCGCCGCCCGCGTTCGCGTTCGCCTGGGCGGCATCGGCGGCCAGGGCCGGCATAGCGGCCTGGCCCGTACCGCCGCCGGCCATGGCGGCCGCTCCCATGGCGCCGTTGGCCGGGGCCGCAGCATGCACGGGGCCGGCGGGCGCCGCGTACAGCCGCGCCAGCTGGGCGGTGCAACCGGCGTCGAGCATGCCGTGGAGCGCCACGGTGGGAACAAGGCCGGCCGGGGGCGGCGCGGCGCTATCGGGCGCGGCCGGCGGATTCCAGGGCGGCGGCGAGGTTTCGAAGGTGCTGGCATAGTCGATCGACAGGCTGTCGAACGCGTCCTGGCGGCCCAGGATCTGGTACAGGTCGAACAGCATCCACCACACGGTGCGGTCGCGCTGGTCGCGCGCGGCGGCGGCCAGCAGCTCGGCGGCCAGCTCGGCCTGGCCGTTGGCGTAGAGCAAGGCCACTTCCTCGACCACGGGCGCGGTTTCGGCGGCGGCCGCCTCAGCCGGGGTGTCGAGTTCGCCGAGCAGCTCGGTGGTGCCGGCTTCCAGCAGGGGCAGGGTGTTGCCGTCGAGGGCGGCGGCACGCGGCGGGCGGGCCGGGCGGCTGGCCCAGGGCATGTCTTCGTCGTCGAAGATGTCGGCCGCCATGGCCGCCTCGATGGCGTCGATCTTCATGGCGGTGGCGCGCGCGATATCGCGCTGCAGCTCTTGCTGGACGCGCTGGCGTTCCAGCTCGCTGTGGGCGGCCAGACGCGCGGCGGCCGCGTCCTCGGACTCGCCCCTGGTCTCGGCCCCGTCTTCCCCGGCCTTGTTTTTTTTGAACAGAGAAAACAGTCCCACCGCTTTTCCTCGTCCGCTCCCGGAGCAGATAGTGTAGCCCAAGGGCCGCCGCCGCTTCGCAAAGCGGGCTGTGGAAATGAAAAAAGCACGCGCCGGGCGTGCTTTTTTGCTGCAAAGCAGGGGGAACGGCCCGCCGCCGTGGCGGGGCCGCGGCGCTTTAATCGCCGTAGAGTTTCTGCTTCAGTTCGCGGCGCTGCTGGGCTTCCAGCGACAGCGTGGCAGTGGGACGGGCGATCAGGCGCGGAATGCCGATCGGCTCGCCGGTTTCCTCGCACCAGCCGTATTCGCCGTTATCGATGGCCACGATGGATTGCTGCACCTTCTTCAGCAGCTTGCGCTCGCGGTCGCGGGTGCGCAGCTCCAGGGCATGCTCTTCCTCGATGGTGGCGCGGTCGGCCGGGTCCGGCACCAGCACGGTTTCGCGCAGGTGTTCCGTGGTTTCGCCGGCATTTTTCAGCAGTTCTTTTTCCAGCGCCTGGAGCTTGGCCTTGAAAAACGCCATCTGCGCCGGGTTCATATAGTCCTTATCGCTCATCGCCAGAATTTCTTCGTCGGTGAGGATACGTTCTGGACTAGCGGCGGAGGTCGATTTATTAGTTTTAGTCATCACTTCTTACCTTCGATACGACAGAGTTTTCAAATTTCAGCTGTCGGACCCTCAAGGCCAACAACTGTACCGGCTTGCGCTGGGCTAACCGGCACCCCAGAAAAACCCGGTTAGTTTATACCAAACATTGTTCCAGGCCGCGAATAAAGATATCTTTCGGTAGATTTTTACCAATAAACACCATTTTACTGCCGCGCGCCTCATGCTCCGCCCATTTTGCGCCCAGGTCGCTGCCCATCAATTGGTGCACGCCCTGGAATACGACTTTACGATCCGCGCCCTGCATTAACAATACGCCTTTGTAGCGCAACATGCGAGGACCGTACACATTGACCAGGCCGGCAAGGAATTCATCGAGCTTTTCCGGATCGAATGGGCGCTCGCTTTTAAACACGAAAGCGGCGATTTCATCGGTGTGGTGGCTGTGGTGGTGGTCGTGGGCGCAATGTGCGCCGTGCTCGTGGTCGTGCTGGCAATGCTCGCCATGTTCATGGTCGTGCTCATGCTCTTCGGCGGCCAGGAAATCCGGGTCCAGCTCCAGTTTTTCATTCAGGTTGAAGCCGCGCAGGTCGAGCACCTCGGCGATCGGGGCGCGGCCGAAGTCGGACGTGCCGATCGGCGCGCGCGGATTGATGCGCTTCAGGCGCGCCGTCAGCGCTTCGATGGCGGCGGCATCGACCAGATCGGTTTTCGATAGCAGGATCTTGTCGGCGAAACCGACCTGGCGCTGGGCTTCCTCATTATCGTCCAATTGCTGCATGGCGTGGCGCGCATCGACCACGGTGACAATTGCATCGAGCAAGTAATTACTGCCCACTTCATCGTCGACAAAGAAAGTCTGGGCCACCGGGCCGGGATTGGCCAGGCCGGTGGTTTCGATCACCACGCGGTCGAACTGCAGTTCGCCGGCCGCGCGCTTTTTCGCCAGATCGGACAGGCCGATAATCAGGTCGCCGCGCACGGTGCAGCAAATGCAGCCATTATTCATTTCGACGATTTGCTCGCGGCTTTCCTGCACCAGGATCTCATTGTCGATATTTTCCTGCCCGAATTCATTCTCGATGACGGCAATGCGCATGCCATGCTGTTCTTGCAGAATGCGGTTGAGCAAGGTGGTTTTGCCGGCGCCGAGGAAGCCGGTCAGGATGGTGGTGGGAATCAGGTCCATGGTCTGCCTTGCTGCAAATAGAATCGGCCGATTATGCCGGAATTCCCGGCGCGCTGCCAAATCAGGGACGGCAGCCGGGCTTACTTGATTTTAGCCCGTGGATGGGCCTTGTCGTAAACCTGGGCCAGATGCTGGAAATCGAGGGCGGTATACACCTGGGTCGAGGTGATGCTGGCGTGGCCCAGCATATCCTGCACGGCGCGCAGGTCGCCCGAGGATTGCAGCACGTGCGAGGCAAACGAGTGGCGCAGCATATGCGGGTGGACGTGGACCGGCGCCCCCGTGGCCTGCGCATGGCGGGCCAGGCGCAGCTGCACCACGCGCGGCGAGACGCGCCGGCCGCGCTCGTTGAGGAAGAGGGCGGCGCTGCCGTCGCTGGCGGCCGGGCGCACGGCCAGCCAGGCGCTCAGGGCGGCCAGGGCGGCGCTGCCGACCGGCACGCGGCGCATCTTGCCGCCCTTGCCGGTGACGACCACTTCGGCATTGTCGGCTTCCAGCCAGCCGGCCGAGGCAGGCTGGCCGTCTGCGGCTTTCTGGAAGCGCAGGTCGAGGCCGGCCAGCTCGGACACCCGCAGCCCGCTCGAATACAGCAGCTCGAACATGGCGTGGTTGCACAGCTCGGCCGGCTCCTGGGCGGCGGCGGCCGTGCGGGCCGGCGTCGCCACCAGTTGCACGGCGTCGTCCACCGACAGGGCTTTGGGCAGGCTTTTGGCGCGTTTGGGCGGGCGCACGCCCTGGACCGGGTTGGCGGCAAGGCTCTGCTGGCGGCCCAGCCAGTCGAAAAAGCCGCGCCAGCTCGACAGCTTGCGCGCGATCGAGCGCGGATCGAGGCCGCGCGCATGCAGTTTGGCCGTGTAGCGGCGGATGGCGTGCTGGTCCAGCGCGGCCCAGCCGGCTTCGCCGCTGAGTTCGAGCAGCTCGCGCAAGTCGCGGCCATAGGCGGCCACGGTATGCGGGGACAGTTTGCGCTGCGCGGCCAGCTGGTCGAGGAAGGCGTCCACCGAGTCCGGCTTGGCGCGCGGCGCGCTCATGGGGTCAGGCCGTCAGCGGGGCCAGCGCGACGCTGGCGGTTTCGCCGATATGCACCAGGAAATCGGTGGCCATCAGGGAAGTGAAGCGTTCGGTATCGGGCGAGCCGAGGATCAGCAGGCCGAAGGCGGCGCCCTTGCTGCCGGGCTGGCGCAGGGCGATGATGACGGTGGACTGGATGCTGGCCGCATCGTCCAGCCAGCGCACCGCCTCGAAATCGTTGTTGCTGCCGCAGTAAGGCGCTTGCAGGCTGTTGCCGAACAGGCGGGCGTCTTCCGACACGTCCTGGGCGAACCATTCGCCGGCATAGGCGGCGGCCGGGGTGAACAGGCGCAGCGTGGCTTGCGGCACGTGGAAGCTGTGTTTCAAGCCATCCACCAGGTCGCGCGGCAGCGCGGCCAAGGCGCGCGGCTGCAGCAGCTTCTGGTTCCAGCTGTGGAAGCGGTTGGCGATGGTCTGGTTTTCCTGGGCGTTGCGGCTCAGATCGGCCATGCGCAGTTCCAGCGCCTTGTATTTCTCGCGCATCACTTCCATCTGGCGCTCCTGCAACGACACGGCCCGTCCCGTCAGCGGGCTGGACAGCTTTACTTCGCCCAGCAGATTAGCGTGTTCTTCGAAGAAATGCGGGTGGTCAGCCAGGTATTGCGCGACGGTCTTGGAATCCAGTGTTGCGGTCATTTTTATCAGGTCGAATTGGAGCCAACAGACATTTTACCCGACGCGGGCCAGAAAAAAGACGCCCGCAGGCGTCTTTTTGCGGGATGGCCGGGCTTTAGAAGCGGTGGCGCATGCCGATCTGGATGCCTTTGCTGGACTGGCCGGGCACGGCGGTGAAGCCGCCGGAGGCGCTGGCGGCGCCGATAGCATATTGACCTTCGTTCTTGTTTTTAATGTAAGCGGCCACCGTGTAGAGGTCGGTGCGCTTGGACAGATTGTAGTCATAGCCGATGCCGTACTGGGTGGCGTCGCTCGCGTTGGCGCGCCGGTCGTCCTGCCGGACGACGGACGCCATCAAGCGGCCCGCGCCCATGCGGTAGTGGAAACCGACCTGGTAGCTGACCGCGTCCAGATAGAAATTGCGCACCAGGGCGGCGTTGAGCTGGCTCGCCAGCAGCGGGCCCAGGGCCGGGCCGAAGGCGGTAAACGTCGGCGCCAGCTGCTCGTTGGCGTAGCGGATGATGACCGAGTTCTCGTTCTTTTGCTTGTGCGCGCCGAGGAAGAGCTTCCAGTTGTCGAAGGCATAGGAGCCGGCCAGGGTGTGCGTCACCAGGCCGCGGTTGCCGACCTGGTCGGCGCCGTAATTGTAGGCCGCGCCCAGATCCCAGCCATTGGCCTTGTAGCGCAGGTTGGCGCCATAGGATTTCTTGTCCATGCCGATATAGCCGGAACGCTCGAAGCCATACATCAGGGCCGCGCCGATGCCGTTCGGCAGTTCGATGCGGTATTGGATGGCCTTGTCGGAGCGGATCGCGATGCCGGCCGTGAGCAGGCCGCCCAGGCCGCCGACGATGCCGCCCCAGCCGGCCGCCGTGCCCGACTCGAACACGTCGCCGTTATTGAACACTTCATAGCCGGGCGTGTACATGCGGCCCATCAGCACCGCGCCCACCGGCGTCACCAGGCCCACCATCGAGGTGCGGTCGAACAGGGCGCCGTTGATGTTGACGTTGACGGCCGGCTGCAGCGCGGCCTGCACCCCGGCCAGCAGGCGGGCGGCGGTGGCGGCGCCGCCGGCGGCCGGCGGCACGGTGAAATTCAAGCCCTTGGTCAGGGCATAACCCTGGTTCGAGCTGAGGTTGCCGGTCTGCTGGCGGCCGGTGTCGAGTTCCACCCGCGCTTCCAGATTGAAGATGGCTTTGTAGCCGCCGCCGATATCTTCCGTCCCCTTGAAGCCAAGGCGCGAACCGTCGGCGATGCCGCTGACCAGCTTGGTGCGCGAATCGTTGCCGCCATTGTTCACATACATGACGCCGGCATCGGCGATGCCGTAGATCGTGACCGAGGATTGGGCCAGGGCCGGCCCGGCAAAGCATGCTGCAATGGCTAAGGCGAGAAATCGGTTCTTCATGCTGTCTCCTGAATGTTTTTGTATTGAAAAACGAACGTCCGTACTAATTCAATGCGAAACACACCTGCGGCCACGTCTCCGTCGAAAAAAAGGCGGCATGGTTGCCCATGGCCGCCCAGTTCATGCGCGAGGCATCTCAGAAGTTGTGGTGCACACCCAGGCTGAAGGTATTCACCTTGGTGGCGGCTTTTTTATTCGAAGCGTCGATGTACAGATAGGTGCGGGCCGACAGATTGTGCTCATAGCCCAGCGAGAATTGCTTGGTCTTCGGCAAGCCGTCCGGCTCCTTGCGGCCATAGCCGGCCAGGAGCTTGCCCATGCCAACGGTGTAGTTGGCGCCCACCACCCAGGCCTTGGTCGTGTCGTTGACGGCCTTGGTATGGCCTTCATCCTGGTGCTGGTAAGAAGCCATCAGCTTCAGGTCGGCGATCGGCTTGACCCAGGCGGCCACCGACCACAGCTTGGTTTCCACGGCATTGCGCTCGCCGCCCGCCATCAGCGAGAAGCTTGGCGCGGTATAGGTGGCGCTGACCGAATACGGATTGGCCGAAGGCACGGCATTGGCCGGGTATTGCGGCGCCAGCGCGGTGCCGCGGCCGATGATGGCCGGGCTATTGTTGGCTTCCTTGGCGGCCACCGTCACATTCAGCTGGAAGCCGTTGTAGACCGGGGTGTTATAGAAGACCGCGTTGGAGAAGCGGTTGCGCGAGTTGCCCACCTGGCTCAGCGGATCGCTGGTATAGCCGGCCACATGCAGGTCGGTCTGGAAGCCGACCGGGGTCGGCATGCCGGACCAAGGCTCGTAGCCGGTGGAGGTTTCCTGGTAGGCCGACAGGCCGCGGCCGAAGCGGATGGTGCCGAAGTCGCCTTGCAGGCCGACCCGGCTCTGGCCCTGGAACAGCGGACGGCTGTTGGCGCCGGACGTGTTTTCGATGGTGCCGGTATCCGACTCATAGCGGATTTCCAGCTGGAACAGCGCTTTCAAGCCGCTGCCCAGGTCTTCCACGCCGCGGAAGCCCAGTTTATTGTTATCCCGTTTGCTCACTTGGGTGGTCGTGCCCGTTTGCTTGAGCAGGCCGGCGTCGACCGTGCCGTAGATCGTGACAGACGATTGCGCGTAGGCGCCGCTGAAGGCTCCCATCATTGCCAAGGCCAGCAGGGATTTCTTCATTTGTTCTTCCTTTATAAGAATAATCGGTCAAAAGATCCAAAAGCCAAGAGTGCGTCTCGAACACTCGCGGGAGTGCGCTGCGTGCACCCGGATGACTGCACCTTACTGGCTGGTCCCGGCCAGCACGGCCGTCTTGGTTGATTGAAGCCACAAGATTTGGTCAAAAGCCCGTGTTTTCAGGCTTCCTGTTGTATTTCTGAAACGCTTAATTCCAACGCATTGCTGATTTGTTGTCTATATTGCCCCTTAAGTCTGGCAGCCTTGTATCCCTGTCTTTTTTGCGCCAGATCAAGAACCCGCCATTTCGCGAGCGGAGTGAGGCAGCCACGCGACACTCGCTGCAATCAGCCATCGCGTAGTGCATTTGGTTTGTGGCAATATCATCGGAAAAGCAGCTCGGACCCGCATCCCTGCAGTATTTGCTGGGATGAACCAATACATAGTGGAACGATGGCGAACCGTGAAGAGCTAGGGATCATCCGGGGGGCGCGCGCAGGCGACCCCTCCTGCCAGCTGGCCCTGGGCCGGCTGTATTTATTCGGCGGCGCCAGCCTGCCGATGAGCATGCCCACCGCCTTGCACTGGCTCAGCCGTGCCGCCCAGCAAGGACAGGAAGAGGCTTGGCGCCTGATCGGCCAACACATCAGTTTTGAATACGCCCAGCATGGCGGCGAGGCCGTGCTGGAATGGTATGAGCGCGCCAGCGATGCCGGCCTGCTGCCGGCCGCCGTGGTACTGGCGCAGCTGGTGCAGCAGACGGCCACGGCCAGCGCCGCCTTGCGCGGCAAGGCGTGGCGCGCGCTGCAGGCGGCGGCCCAGGCCGGCATGCCGCAGGCGCAGCGCCTGCTGGCCGGCTGGCCCGGCATGGCGCCGGCTGCGCCGCGCAGCGAGGCCAGCCCGGTACGCACGCCGGTGGCCGGCGCCAGCACCGTGGCGGCAGCGAGCGCCGGAAATCCGCCGCAGCGCAGCGATAGTGCACCGGCCAGCCTGGCCGATGCCGCGCGCGCCGCCAATGCCATCAATGCCCAGTTGGAACAAGCCTGGCAAGATTTGCCGCGCCGCGGCTTCCTGGCCCAGGCCCAGGCGTTGGCGCGCACGCTGGCCCAGCAGGCGCCGCAAGACCTGGAAGCGGCGCGCGCCGCCGGCTGGCAGCTGGAAACCCCGCAGAGCCAGCTGTTCGCGCGCTGCGCCCAAGCGCTGAGCGAACTGGCCGACAGCGGCGCTGCGCTGGATGCCGCTGGCGAAGCCGATCTGCAGCGCTTCCGCGAACTGGCCGCCCATGGCGGCGACCGCAACGCCCAACTGGCGCTGGGCCTCTCGTTTGCGCGCATGAATTGCGAAGGCGACCGCATGCCGCGCGGCAATGGCGCCGTCAATTTCAAGCGCGCCATCCGCTGGCTGACCCAGGCTGGCGAGCAAGGGCTGGCCGAAGCGTGGTTCGCCCTGTCGCGCATCTATAACAAACCGGAATTTTCCCAGCGCAGCCTGCTCGAAGCGCAAGCCTGCCTGGAGCGCGCCGCCGATATGGGCCACAGCGGCGCCCAGCTCGAATGCGGCATCCACGCCTGGCGCACCCGGCGTGGCGGCGAGCAGAACGATGTGCGCGCCGCCTACTGGCTGCAAAAAGCCGCCTCCCAAGGCAGCGCCGAAGCACAGGCCGCGCTCGAACGCATCGCTCCGGCGGGACCGCCCGAAAGCTGGGCCAGCACACTCCTGCCCCTGCTCACGCGCGAATTGCTCAGCAGCCAACCCCTGCTGGCGGCCCGCATCGAACTGGCCAGCCTGTTCCAGCTCAGCCGCGCCGAAGCGTTGCTGCTCGACGTCAAGGCTGCCGACCAGGGCCACTGCCTGGTGATCGACATCCGCGCCAGTTATGGCCGCAGCAAACGGCGGCTGGTGCTGATCCGCAGCGCCCAGCAAAGGCAGGCGCTGGACCGCATCCAACGCCAGTTCGAACAGATCGACTGCAGCCTGGCCGGTCCCGAAGGCAACTACCGCCAGCGCCTCTACCGCTTCAAGACCTGGCTTATCAGCGTCGCCGGCGGCGACCTGCTCGCCGCCTGAGTCCGCCACCGTTTGATCTTCCGCAAACAATGTCCACCCTGGTGTCAGGCACGAGGGGCGGACATTTGCTGATCTAAATCAAAGAATGTCCTACTCTGGTGCCTGGCACCAGGGTGGACATTGTTTGATTTTGCGCAAAGGCCTTGGGTGCCTTAGACGGTGATTTCGCCTTCGAAGACGGTGACGGCGGGACCGGTGAGGTAGACGGGCTGGCCTTCGCCGGCCCAGGCGATCGACAGGCGGCCGCCGCGGGCGTCGATGCGCACCGGGGAGTCGAGCAGGCCGCGGCGGATGCCGGCCACGGCGGCGGCGCAGGCGCCCGTGCCGCAGGCCAGGGTTTCGCCGGCGCCGCGTTCAAAGACGCGCAGCTTGATGTGCTGGCGGTTCACCAGCTGCATGAAGCCGGCATTGACGCGCTTGGGGAAGCGCGGGTGGTGTTCGATCAGCGGGCCGGTCAGCTCGACCGGGGCGCTGTCGACGTCGGCCACCACTTGCACGGCGTGCGGGTTGCCCATCGACACCACCGATACTTGCACCTGTTCGCGCTCGCCACCGAGTTCCAGCAGCAGCGGCCACAGCGTGTCGCGCCCTTCGGGCTGGCCGTTCAGGCCGTCGGCGTCGAAGGGGATGGCGGCCGGCTCCAGCACGGGCGCGCCCATATCAACCGTCACGCTGCCTTCGCTTTCGAGGCGCGGCGAGATGATGCCGGCCTTGGTTTCGACCGTGATCTGGGCTTTGCCGGTCAAGCCTTTTTCGGCGACGAACTTGACGAAGGCGCGCGCGCCGTTGCCGCATTGCTCGACTTCGCCGCCATCGTTGTTGAAGATGCGGTAACGGAAGTCGCAGCCGGGCTGGCTGGCTGCTTCCACCACCAGGATCTGGTCGGCGCCGATGCCGAAGCGGCGGTCGGCCAGCGCCTGCCACTGGGCCGGCGTGAAATCGATCTGCTGGTTGATGGCGTCGATGACGATGAAGTCATTGCCCGCGCCGTGCATCTTGGTGAATTTGAGTTTCATCGTGGGTTCGTATAGAAGGACGGTTCGCCATCGGGACGCGTCTTGAAGCGCTTATGCGTCCAGAAATATTGTTCCGGGTGTTCGCGCACGCGCTCTTCGATGAACTGGTTCATGCGGCGCGTCGCGGCCACCATATCGGTGCCGGGGTAATTTTCCCACACTGGATAGAATTTGACGCGATAGCCCTGGTAATCCGGCAGGAAGGTGCAGATCACCGGCATCACCTGGGCGCCGGTGGCGGCGGCGATGCGCGCCGTGGCCGTCAAGGTGGCTGCCGGGATGCCGAAGAAGGGCACGAACTCGGCGTCTTTGGCGCCGAAATCCATGTCCGGCAACATGAAATAGGGCAGATGTTCGCGCAAGGCGCGCAAAATCGGCTTGATGCCGTCCTGCCGCGTGAACAGGCGCACTGGCTTGAAGCGGGCGCGGCCGGCGCGCAGCACTTCGTCGAAGGTATCATTCTTTTGCTGGGAGTACATCGACGATGCGCTCGTTTCCATGGCGATCGCGGCGCCCGCCACATCCAGGCAGACGAAATGTGGACACAGCAGCACGGTCGGTTTCTCCGTCATCGCCGCCACCGGAATTTCGCCCATCGGATCGATGCGGATCAGGCGCTTGAGGCGCGCTTCCGGCGCCCACCACAGGATGGAGCGCTCCAGCACGCTGCGTGAATAGGCCTGGAAGTGGCGCCGCGCCAGCGCCACGCGCTCGGCCTCACTCAGTTCCGGCATGGTCAGGCGCAGATTGGTCAGCGCGATGCGGCGGCGCGGCCCCATCACGCGGAACAGCAGGCTGCCGATGGCATTGCCTAGGCGGCCGAGCAGGGGCAGGGGCAGCCAATGCAGCAGCCACATCAAGCCAAGCAAGAGTTTCATGCGGCCTCCTGAGCGGAGGACGGGGCGGCCACGCCGGCCGGCACCTTGTAGCGGTTATAGCTCCAGTAATACTGGGCCGGGCTGCGCTGGATCAGCTCTTCCATGGCGGCATTGATGGCGCGCGCCTGGGCCGCCGCGTCGCCCTCGAGCGAGCCGGCAAACGGCACGAAGCGCACCACATAGCCGCGGCCGAAGGACAGGCGCTCGGCGTAGGTGATGATGACCACCGCGTCGCCCAGCTGGGCCAGCTTGGCCGGCAAGGTCATGGTGTAGGCGCTGCGGCCGAAGAAATCGGCCCAGACGCCATCGCCTTCCTGCGGCACCTGGTCGGGCAAGAGGCCGATGGGCTGGCCCTTCTTGAGGAATTTGGCCAGCATGCGCACGCCGCCCATAGTGGCCGGCGCCAGCAGCAGGTTCTTGCGCGCGCGCGCGCCTTCGATCAGCGGCTTCATCGCCTCTTTCTTCGGCGGCCGGTACATCACCATCAGCTCCTGGCGCAGCGCTATTTCCTGGGCCACGATTTCAAAGCAACCCAGGTGCGGGGTCAGGAAGACGATGCCGCGTCCGGCTTCCAGCGTCCGCTGCACCAGTTCCCAGTTTTCCATGGTGGCGTGGCGCGAGACGCGGGCCGGATCGGCGCACCAGATGAAGGGCAGTTCGGCGATGGCCTTGCCGGCCTCGGCGACCGCCTGCGGCAAGTGGGCGCTGACTTTGGCCTGGCGCATATTGGCGCGCATGCGCTTGCGGTAAGACGGCGACAGCAGGAAGACCAGCCAGCCCAGCGCGCCGCCCAGGACGTGCAGCACGGGCAGGGGGAAGACGGAAAAGAAACGAAAGATTTGTACCAGCATTGGAATAGTGTAATATCGACAACTTCGCGTTGTCTCTAGCCAAAAATTTTTGAAGAAGCGTAAAATACCACGTTAGAAGTAGCCGCTGAGTTAATCAGACAACTTGCGAAGCGGAATAAAAATATCGCTAAAGCGTCGCAGGCCCCGAAAGGTGATGCGACCACATTGTTTGTATCAATCTTTTGGAGTTTGTATATGTCTAATCATTACCTGTTCACCTCTGAGTCCGTATCCGAAGGCCATCCCGACAAGGTTGCCGACCAGATTTCCGACGCCATCCTCGATGCGATCCTGACCCAGGATCCGAAAGCGCGCGTCGCTGCCGAAACCCTGTGCAACACCGGCCTGGTGGTGCTGGCCGGCGAAATTACCACGCACGCCAACGTGGATTATATTCAAGTTGCGCGCGAAACCATCAAGCGCATCGGCTACGACAACACCGACTACGGCATCGATTACAAGGGCTGCGCCGTGATGGTCTGCTATGACAAGCAGTCGCCCGACATCGCCCAGGGCGTGGATGAAGGCGCCGGTCTCGATCTCGACCAGGGCGCCGGCGACCAGGGCCTGATGTTCGGCTACGCCTGCGACGAAACCCCGGAACTGATGCCGGCTGCGATCTATTACTCGCACCGCCTGGTCGAGCGCCAGTCCCAGCTGCGCAAGGATGGCCGCCTGCCATGGCTGCGTCCGGATGCCAAATCGCAAGTCACGCTGCGCTATGTCGACGGCCGTCCCGTGGCGATCGACACCGTGGTGCTGTCCACCCAGCACGCGCCCGAGATCGCCCACAGCCAGATCGAAGAAGCCGTGATCGAGGAGATCATCAAGCCGGTGCTGCCGAGCGAATGGCTGAAGGACACCAAATTCCTGGTTAACCCGACCGGCCGCTTCGTCATCGGCGGTCCGCAAGGCGACTGCGGCCTGACCGGCCGCAAGATCATCGTCGACACCTACGGCGGCGCCGCGCCGCACGGCGGTGGCGCCTTCTCCGGCAAAGACCCGTCCAAAGTGGACCGTTCCGCCGCCTACGCCGCCCGCTACGTGGCCAAGAACATCGTCGCCGCCGGCCTGGCGCGCCAGTGCCAGGTGCAGGTCAGCTACGCCATCGGCGTGGCGCGTCCGATCAATATCACGGTCTACACCGAAGGCACGGGCGTGATCCCGGACGAGCAGATCGCCGCCCTGGTCAACGACCACTTCGACCTGCGTCCGAAAGGCATCGTGCAGATGCTCGACCTGCTGCGCCCGATCTACGCCAAGACCGCCGCTTACGGCCACTTCGGCCGCGAAGAGCCGGAATTCACCTGGGAGCGCACCGACAAGATCGCCGTCCTGCGCGCCGCCGCCGGCCTGAAATAAGCTTGCCTGCCGCCTAGCAAAACCGGGGACGCGTCCCCGGTTTTTTCGTTTACGCGCGGCCTGCCGGCGCTGCGGCATGCGGCCATCAAAATGCCTGGTGCCCAGGATATTGATGCTACAATGCACGTTCTCCGAGGAGCGTTGCGACGAATCGCCCGATTCGCCAGGCTCGGATACTTCTGCAACCGCGCTCACGTTACTTTTTTCAACACGAAAGGAGGGCGTGATGAACGCCGTACTCAAAGCTTCCCAAGATTACATCATCGCCGACATCGGTCTCGCCGCCTGGGGCGAAAAAGAGATCAAGATCGCCGAAACCGAAATGCCGGGCCTGATGGCCATCCGCGAAGAGTTCGCGGCTGCCCAGACGCTGAAAGGCGCGCGCATCACCGGCTCGCTGCACATGACCATCCAGACCGCCGTGCTGATCCGCACGCTGGAAGCGCTGGGCGCGCAAGTGCGCTGGGCGTCCTGCAATATCTACTCGACCCAGGACCACGCCGCCGCCGCCATCGCCGCCGTCGGCACCCCGGTCTTCGCCGTCAAGGGCGAAACCCTGGACGACTACTGGGAATACACCCACCGCATCTTCGAGTGGCCGAACGACGCCGCCGGCAATGCCGTGTACTCGAACATGATCCTGGACGACGGCGGCGACGCCACCCTGCTGCTGCACCTGGGCGCGCGCGCCGAGAAAGACCTCTCCGTGCTGGACAATCCAGGTTCGGAAGAGGAAATCTGCCTGTTCAACTCGATCAAGGCCCACCTGGCCAAGGATGCCACCTGGTATTCCAAGCGCCTGCCGCACATCCTGGGCGTGACCGAGGAAACCACCACCGGCGTGCACCGCCTGTACCAGATGCACAAGGAAGGCAAGCTGGCCTTCCCGGCCATTAACGTCAACGATTCCGTCACCAAGTCCAAGTTCGACAATCTGTACGGCTGCCGCGAATCGCTGGTGGATGGCATCAAGCGCGCCACCGACGTGATGGTGGCCGGCAAGATCGCCGTCATCGCCGGCTACGGCGACGTGGGCAAGGGTTCGGCGCAAGCCATGCGCGCCCTGTCGGCGCAAGTGTGGGTGACCGAGATCGACCCGATCTGCGCCCTGCAGGCCGCGATGGAAGGCTACCGCGTGGTGACCATGGAATACGCCGCCGAACACGGCGACATCTTCGTCACCTGCACCGGCAACTACCATATCCTGACCGAACAGCATATGCTGCGCATGAAGGACCAGGCCATCGTTTGCAATATCGGCCACTTCGACAACGAGATCGACGTCGCCGCGCTGAAGAAATACACCTGGGAAAACATCAAGCCGCAAGTCGACCACGTGATCTTCCCGGACGGCAAGCGCATCATCCTGCTGGCCGAAGGCCGCCTGGTCAACCTGGGTTGCGGCACCGGCCACCCATCGTATGTGATGAGCTCCTCCTTCGCCAACCAGACCATCGCCCAGATCGAGCTGTTCGCCAATACCAAGGCGTATCCGGTCGGCGTCTACACGCTGCCCAAGCACCTGGATGAGAAGGTCGCGCGCCTGCAGCTGAAAAAGCTGAACGCGCAGCTGACCACGCTGACCGACGAGCAGGCCGCTTACATCAATGTGCAAGTGGACGGCCCGTACAAGCCTGAGCACTACCGTTATTAATCAGTAAGGAAGAGCCGGTCCCTGCGGCCGGCTCTTTTTTTATCCGCTGCGAGGCTTTCATTCATGCGTCTGGTCCTGACCTGGTTAATCAATGCCGCGGCCCTGTTTGCCGTGCCTTACCTCATGCATTCCGTCGATGTCACAAGCATTGGCGCCGCCCTGGTTGCAGCCCTTTTGCTGGGCCTGGTGAATACCCTGATCCGTCCGCTGCTCCTGCTGCTGACCCTGCCCGTTACCGTGCTCTCGCTCGGCCTGTTCATCTTCGTCATCAACGGCCTGATGTTCTGGCTGGTGGCCAAAGTGGTGAGCGGTTTCCATGTCGATAGTTTCTGGTCGGCCATTGGCGGCGCGCTGCTGTACAGCATCATCTCCTGGGCCTTGTCCACCTTATTGTTGAAAGACAACGATGGCAAGTCATAACTTCAGTATCGAATTCTTTCCGCCCAAGACGGCGGAAGGGGCGGAAAAGCTGCGCGCTACGCGCGCCAAGCTGTCCGCGCTGCATCCCAAATATTTTTCCGTGACCTTTGGCGCCGGCGGCAGCACCCAGCGCGGCACGCTCGACACGGTGCTGGAAATCATGGCGGCCGGCGAAGAGGCCGCGCCCCACCTGTCCTGCGTCGGCGGCACGCGCGAGTCGATCCGCGCCATCCTCAACGAATACAAGTCGCATGGCATCAAGCGCCTGGTGGCGCTGCGCGGCGACCTGCCGAGCGGCTATGGCGCGGCCGGCGAGTTCCGCTACGCCAACGAGCTGGTCGAGTTCGTGCGCCAGGAAACGGGCGACTGGTTCCATATCGAGGTGGCGGCCTATCCCGAGGTGCATCCGCAGGCGCGTTCGCCGCAGGACGATCTGCAAGCGTTCGCGCGCAAGGTGAACGCGGGCGCGAACGCCGCCATCACCCAGTACTTCTACAATGCCGACGCTTACTTCCAGTTCGTCGAGCAGGCGCAGAAGGCGGGCGTGAGCGTGCCCATCGTGGCCGGCATCATGCCGATCACCAATTACACCCAGCTGATGCGCTTCTCCGATATGTGCGGCGCCGAGATTCCGCGCTGGGTGCGTCTGAAGCTGGCATCGTTCGGCGACGATAGCGCCTCGATCAAGGCTTTCGGCCTGGATGTGGTCACCCAACTGTGCGAACGCCTGCTGCAGGGCGGCGCGCCCGGTCTGCACTTCTATTCGATGAACCAGGCGGCCGCCACCACGGCGCTGTGGCAGCGCCTGGTCAAGGATTGACGCCAGGGTGTGGAACTAAGGCTGGGCCTCGGTAATGATGCGGTCCAGCGCAATATCGTGGCTGTCGCTGCCAAATTCCGCCGCCAGGCAGGAATAGGCGATGCCCACCGTGGCCGGACGCGGCGTCTTCGCCAGCGTCCGGTCATAAAATCCGCCGCCATAGCCGAGGCGGAAACCGCCGCTGTTATAGCCCAGGCAGGGCACCAGCAGCGCCGGCGGATAGGCTTCGATGCGCAGCTCGGCCGGCACCGCCACCCCCATGCCATCCTTCACCATCGCCTCGCCGATCTGCCACGCCGCGAATTCCAGCGGCGCGGCCTTCTGTATCACCACCGGCAGCAGCAGGCGCGCGCCCAGCCGCGCCAATTCCGCATACGCTGGGTGCAGGTCCGGTTCGTCGCGCAGCGGCCAGTACACGCCCACGGTGTGAATCGGATCGGCCTGCCACCATTGCACGATATGGCGGCAGATGTCGGCATCCCATTGCGCCCGCGTCGCGGCGTCGATGGCGCGCCGCTCGGCCAGCAATTGGCGGCGTAAATCGGCTTTGCTTGGCGGACCCGATACTGGTAGCTCGGCGGGGTTGCGTGGTATTCTAAGCTGGCTGGTCATATCCTGAATTACATAGTGAGTCGTACATTGATTTCCCGTTCAAAATGGATCGCCGGCGCGTTCCTGTTCCTGGCCTGCGCCACCTCCGCCACCAGCTTTGCCCAGGATGCCGTCGGCAGCCGCAGAGATGATGACGCCTTTCTCTTGCTGCGCGATTCCGTGCGGCGCGAAGATCCGGCCAAGGTCGAATTTTATGCCGCCCAGCTCGGCGCCTACGCCATCCCTTCTTATGTCGACTATTATCGGCTGAAACCGCGCTTGCGCGATGCCGGCGAGGCCGAGATCCGCGAATTCCTGCAGCGCTACCAGGGCAGCGCCATCGCCGACCGCCTGCGCAACGACTGGCTGCTGGAGTTGGGCCGCAAGCGCGACTGGCGCCTGTTCGACGAGCAGCAGCCGCAGTTCGCGCTCAACGACGATACCCAGGTCAAATGCTATGCCCTGCTGTCGCGCCTGGCGAAAGGCCAGAACGTGGCGGGCGAGGCGCGCAGCCTGCTGACCTATCCGCCGTATTATGGCGAAGGCTGCGGCGCCCTGATCGCCTCGCTGTACCAGGCCAACCAGTTCGACGCCAACGATTTGTGGACCCAGGTGCGGCTGGCCGGCGAGAGCAATGCCACCGGCCCGGCCCGGCGCACCATCCTGCTGCTGAACGGTTCCGACAAGAAGATCGCACAAGCGATCGACACGCCGCTGATCGTCATGGCCAAAGGCCCGGGCGTCGGCAAGGCCGAGCATGAAACCTTCATCGTCGCGCTCGGGCGCGGCGCGCGGACCAGCCTGAAGCTGGCGGTGCTGGCCCTGCACAAGGCCGAGGGCAAGCTGGCGCCGCAGGAAGCGGCGGCCGGCTGGGCCGCTATCGCTCTGCAAGCTTCGTATGCGCTGGCGCCGGAAGCGGGCGAATACTGGCGCAAGGCCGCCACTGCGCCGCTGTCGCTCGACCAGCAGCAATGGAAGGCGCGCGTCGCCCTGCGCGAAGGCAACTGGAAACTGGTGAAGTCCACCATCGCCGCCATGCCGGCCAGCCTGCGCAGCGATCCAACCTGGATTTACTGGCAGGCGCGCACCCTGATGGCCGAGGCGGGCGCCGCGCAAGCCACGCCCGAAGCGGCCCAGCTGTTCGGCCGCATCGCCGACCAGCAGAATTTCTATGGCTTGCTGGCCGCCGAGGAACTGGGCCGCCTGGTGACGATTCCGGCGCCGGGCGCCGCGCCCACGCCGGCCGAAGTGGCGGCCATGGGCGCCAATCCCGGCTTCCAGCGCGCGCTCAAGTTCTTCAGCCTGCGCCTGCGCTTCGAAGGCATGCGCGAGTGGAACTGGGAGCTGCGCAAGATGAGCGAGCGCGAACTGATCGCCGCCGCCGAGTTCGCGCGCGAGAACCATATCCTCGACCGCATGGTCTATACCTCGGAACGCACGCGCGTGCAGGCCGACTATACGCACCGCTACCCGGCCCCGCATGACGACATCATGCGCCCCACCACCAGCACCCTGGGCCTGGACCGGGCCTGGGTGTATGGCCTGATCCGCCAGGAATCGCGCTTCATCATGGATGCGCAATCGAATGTGGGCGCGGCCGGCCTGATGCAGGTGATGCCCTCGACCGGGCGCTGGGTCGCCAAGAAGATCGGCCTCACCGATTTCGTGCAGGACATGCTGACCGATGTGCGCACCAATATCCTGCTCGGCGCCAATTACATGAATATGGTGCTGGGCAATATGGACGGCTCCCAGGTGCTGGCGACCGCCGCCTATAACGCCGGGCCGGGCCGCTTGCGCACCTGGCGCGGCACGCTGACGAAGCCGATGGACAGCGTCGTGTTCATCGAATCGATTCCGTACGTGGAAACGCGGACCTATGTGAAGAATGTGATGACCAACGCCACCTACTACGCCGCCCTGTTCGACGGCAAGCCGCAGTCGCTGAAAACGCGGCTGGGCGTGGTGCTGCCCAAGGGCTACACTGAAGCGGAGCAGCAGGAGACATCGTTCGGCAGCCGCTGAGCCGGCCTGCCGGGAGGAGGATGACATGGAAGCGAATGTTGTCGTAATCGGCGGCACCGGTTTTATCGGCAGCCACATCGTCGCCAAGCTGTCGGCCGAAGGGGCCGACGTGCTGGTGCCCACGCGGCGCGAGGAACATGGCCGCCATCTGCTGGCCCTGCCGCGCGTCGATGTGGTGGAGGCCGATGTGCATGAGGACGCCGCGCTGCGCGGCCTGCTGCAAGGGCAGGGCCGCACGGCGGTGATCAATCTGGTGGGCGTGCTGCATTGCCACTCCGGCCAGCCGTATGGCCCGGAATTCGCGCGCGCCCACGTCGAGCTGCCGCGCCGCATCGTGGCCGCCTGCGCCGCCGCCGGCGTGGCGCGCTACCTGCATATGAGCGCGCTGGGCGCGGCGGCCGACGGGCCGTCGATGTATCTGCGCTCCAAGGCCGATGGCGAACTGGCGGCGCGCTCCAACCCGGCCGTTTCGCCCACCATCTTCCGCCCCTCGGTGGTGTTCGGGCCGGACGACCATTTCATCAATCTGTTCGCCGCCCTGCAGCGCCGCCTGCCGGTGCTGCCGCTGGCCTGCGCCGACGCGCGCTTCCAGCCCGTCTTCGTGGAAGACGTGGCGCAAGCCTTCGTCGACGCGCTCTCGCTGCTGCAGACGCGCGGCCAGGTGGTCGAGCTGGCCGGTCCGAAAATCTATACGCTGGAAGAGATCGTGCGCCTGGCGGGCAGCGCCACCGGCCATCCGCGTCCCATCCTGGCGCTGCCGCCGGCGCTGGCGCGCATCCAGGCCTTCCTGCTCGAGCATATGCCCGGCACGCCGCTGATGAGCCGCGACAATCTCGACTCGATGAGTCGTGATAATGTGCTGGCGCCGAATACGCAAGCCCTGGTGGCCGAAGACCTGGGCATTCCTCCCACCGCGCTGGAAGCGGTGGCGCCGCACTATGCCGGGCGGCTCCGCAACGACGAATTCCGCAGCCGCGCAGGCCGCTAACCTGAACAGGACCATGATGCAAACCACAGAACTTGATCCGACCCTGAGCCAGACCCTGGCCGCCGCCCGTGAACCCGGCCTGACCCTGGTTATCGGCAACAAGAATTATTCGAGCTGGTCGATGCGGCCCTGGGTGGCCCTGGTCGCCTTCGCCATTCCCTTCAACGAGGTGCGCGTGCTGCTCGACCAGCCGGACACCTCGAGCAAGATCGCCGACTATTGCGCCAGCGGCCGCGTGCCGGTGCTGCTGGCCGGCGAGATGACGATCTGGGACAGCCTGTCGATCTGCGAATACCTGGCCGAGCAATTCCCCGACAAGCATCTGTGGCCGCAGGACGTGGCGGCGCGCGCCATGGCGCGTTCGGTGTGCGCGGAAATGCATTCGAGCTTCGCCAGCCTGCGCAGCACGATGGCGATGAATATCAAGGGCAGCTATCCGGGCAAGGGCCGCACGCCGGCCACCCAGGCCGATATCGGCCGCATCAGCGAAATCTGGGAAGAGTGCCTGAGCCGCTTTGGCCACAACCATTTCCTGTTCGGCGAATTTTCGCTGGCCGACGCCTTCTTCGCGCCGGTGGTGACGCGCTTCAAGACTTACGGCGTGAGCCTGCCGCCCGCGCTGTCGGCTTACTGCGCGCGCGTGCTGGCCCATCCGGCCGTGGCGCGCTGGGTGGAGGAAGCGCTGGCCGAAACCGAAAGCGCCCCGCTGCACGACGCGGAGATGCCGGATTGAAGACTTATGTTGTCGGCGGGGCCGTACGCGATGCGCTGCTTGGCCTGCCCGTAAAAGACCACGACCATGTGGTGGTGGGCGCCACGCCGGATGCGATGCTGAAGCAGGGCTTCCGTCCGGTGGGCAAGGATTTCCCGGTCTTCCTGCATCCGCAGACGCAGGAGGAGTATGCGCTGGCGCGCACCGAGCGCAAGACCGCGCCCGGCTACAAAGGCTTCGTCTTCCACTCCGCGCCCGACGTCACGCTGGAGGACGATCTGGTGCGGCGCGACCTGACCATCAACGCCATCGCCCGCGCCGAGGACGGTACGCTGACCGATCCCTTCAACGGCCAGCAGGATATCCGCGACCGCATCTTCCGCCATGTGTCGGACGCCTTTGCCGAAGACCCGGTGCGCATCCTGCGCGTGGCCCGCTTCGCCGCGCGTTATCCCGACTTCCGCGTCGCGCCCGAAACCAATGCGCTGATGCGCAAGATGGTGGACGAGGGCGAGGTCGATGCCCTGGTGGCCGAACGCGTGTGGCAGGAACTGTCGCGCGGCCTGATGGAGCAGAAGCCCNACGCCTTTGCCGAAGACCCGGTGCGCATCCTGCGCGTGGCCCGCTTCGCCGCGCGTTATCCCGACTTCCGCGTCGCGCCCGAAACCAATGCGCTGATGCGCAAGATGGTGGACGAGGGCGAGGTCGATGCCCTGGTGGCCGAACGCGTGTGGCAGGAACTGTCGCGCGGCCTGATGGAGCAGAAGCCCTCGCGCATGCTGCAGGTGCTGCGCGACTGCGGCGCGCTGGCGCGCATCGTGCCCGAGCTGGACCGCCTGTGGGGCGTGCCGCAACCGGAAAAGCACCACCCCGAAATCGATACCGGCATCCATATGCAGCAGGTGGTGGACTATGCCGCCGCGCAGGACCATGAATTGCCGGTGCGCTTCGCCGCCCTGCTGCACGATCTGGGCAAGGGCGTGACGCCGTCCGAGCAATGGCCGGCCCATCACGGCCACGAAGGCATGGGCGTGGAACTGGTGCAGCAAGTCTGCCAGCGCTTGAAGGTGCCGGTCGAATGCCGCGACCTGGCCGTGATGACGGCGCGCGAGCATGGCAATGTGGCGCGCGCGCTGGAGCTGCGGCCCAATACCATCGTCAAGCTGCTGGAGCGCTGCGACGGCTTCCGCAAGCCGGCCCGTTTCAGCCAGCTGCTGCTGGCCGCGCAATGCGATGCGCGCGGCCGCGAAGGGCAGGGCGTCAGCTTCCGCGACGCGCCCTATCCGCAGCTGGCGCATCTGGAAAAAGCCCTGGCCGCCGCGCGCGGCGTGAACGCCGGCGAAATCGCCCAGGGCTGCAGCGAACCGGTGCGCATCCCGGAAATGGTGCACCGCGCCCGCGTCGGCGCCGTGCGTGCCGCGCTTGGCGCGGATGACGATGGAGAGGGAGATGCGGCATGAGCAGCCTGAATTTGTTTGGCAATCCGCTGCGCCGCTGGTTCGGCGGCTCGCAGCGCGAAACGGTGCCGGTCAAGGAGTTGCGCGAGCGCGACCGGCGCCGCATGCTCAAGCATTTTCTGGCGCTCGAAAAGAGCGACCGCCTGCTGCGCTTCGGCTCCCAGCTGCCGGACGAGCAGGTCACCAAATACGTCAACGGCATCGACTTCGGCCGCGACCTGGTCTTCGGCGTCTACAACCGCGTCTTCAAGCTGGTGGCCGTCGGCCATCTCGCCTTCGCGCCGAAAGAGCCATCCAAGAGCGGCGTGACGGACAAGGAGCAGGTGGCCGAATTCGGCGTCTCGGTGCTGAAGACGGCGCGCGGCCTGGGCATCGGTTCCAAGCTGTTCGAACGCGCCAATATCGCCTGCCGCAACAACGATATCGACACGTTGTACATGCACTGCCTGTCGTCCAACCAGACCATGATGCACATCGCGAAAAAGGCCGGCATGCAGATCCACCGCGATTACGGCGAAGCCGAGGCCTACCTTAAGCTGCCCCCGGCCGATCCGGCCAGCGTGCTGCAGGAAGCCATGCAGGAGCAGCTCGCCACCATCGACTACGCCCTGAAAGCCAATGTGCGCGCCGCCGCCAAGCTGCTCGACAAGCTGCCCGGCCATAAGCCGGACAATTAATCCTCGTCTTCGAGTTTGTATTCGGGAATCCAGATGTTGGAGGGACCGAATACCTTGGTCGGCCCGCCCAGCTCGCAGATGGCTTTGGCGTGCGCGGGAATCTCGACTTTCAATACGCCGTTCTCGAGCGTTACGCCGTCGTCCAGAATGGGGAGAGTATTCAAGTCATTCTGGGCGCGCCATTCGTCTGCATTACGGAGATAGGCAGCAATCTGCTCAGCCTCCAGAGCCTTTTTGTCCCTCATCAACAGCCCTCCCATGCGAACACCTTGCTTATGTAGTGTAGCAGAACGTCCCACGAGCGACTGCCAGGGGCGAGGTTGAATGTCATTTCGCGCCCATGGCCATGGGCAGCCCACCAAAGCGGGTCTATCTGCATAACGTCCTGTACGCTGTGACAGCGCGCAAGCTGCGGTTCCGCGTTTAAATCCGCCGGGGCCAAAAGGGCATCAAAGCCAAGTTTGGGCCATACCTGATAGCCTATTTTATCGTCCGCTCCGACAGTGTGGCCTCTCTTCCCTCTGCCTGCTGCAAACAAGGTGATTTTGCTGAAATCGAAGCGATAAGCAGTGCACGCCATCAGTCCGAAAGCTACCGTGCCGAGCCGGGCTGGCGCGTAATCATCAAGCATCACACGGGCCAAATGTAGAGCGTTCAAACGGACGGCAATACCCTCACCATCCTTGTAGGCTACAACGATGATCTGCTCGCCTTGCCGGAGGAATTTATTTGCCGAGATGATATGTACGCCGGCCGGTGTGCCATCGTGCTGCTCGCGTAAACGCCTGATCCTGATAAGCGACTCGTCTGGCGCCATGCATAGGCGGCCCACTTCGACAGGTGAGAGATGCAGGTTTGGTTCCCGCACACCGCTCAGATCGAGTCCAGGAAAGGGGGCATTTTTGTCGAGATAGAGCTTGCCGGTGAACAGGCGGCCAAGTGGCTGGCTCAGCAATTGCGCTTCCAGGCGGGCGACGTTTTGTTCCCAGAACTCGGTGTGCAGCGGCGTCATGGCATGAACGGAGGTGTGCGGAAGCGGTCCGTTCATGGTAGGACGCAAGTTGCGGAGGCCTGATGATCGCCATCAAGCCGCCTCGGCTCAGGCGTGCTGGCGCTGGCCGATTTCCAGTTCCCGTGATGTCGCTTACACCAGCGGCAGCGCCGTGGTGTCCTTGATGCGCTGCAGGGCGAAGCTCGATTTTACGTCCAGCACGGCGGGGTGGCGCAGCAGGGTGGCCATCATGAAGCGCGAGAAGTGGTCCATGTCCTCCACGTGCACGCGCAGCAGATAATCCATCTCGCCCGTCATCGCATAGCAGGCCACCACTTCCGGCCACTGCTCGACGGCGACCGCGAAGTCGGCGCGCGGCGAAGCGGCGCTGGGATTCACGCCGAGGGCGCGCGCGTTGCTGTGGGCGGCCGCGTCGCTGTGCTTTTCCAGCCGCACATTCACATAGGCCAGCAGGCCCAGGCCGATCTTGTCCGGGTCCAGCAGGGCCACGTATTGGCGGATCACGCCTTCCTCTTCCAGGCGCTTGATGCGGCGCAGGCAGGGGGAGGGCGAAAGGTTCACTTGCTCGGCCACATCCTGGTTGGAAAGACGTCCATCTCCTTGCAAAATAGACAAAATTTTACGGTCGGTTTTGTCCAACGCAATCTTGGTCATGAATTCCTCATTTAAACAGTATTTTCGCAATATTATTGCTCAAGTCCGGGTGGCACGGGAAATGTTTGCAATTTAATGCCGCCCTTCGGGGTCTATACTGTGCGTCATTCTGATAAGGAGACACGCATGAAATTCACACCCTGGGAGAACCCGATGGGTACGGACGGCTTCGAGTTCGTCGAATACGCCGCCCCCGATCCGAAAGCCCTCGGCGCCCTGTTCGAGAGCATGGGCTTCACCGCCATCGCCCGTCACCGCCATAAGGACGTGACCCTGTACCGCCAGGGCGATATCAATTTCATCATCAACGCCGAGAAGGATTCCTTTGCCCAGCGCTTCGCGCGCCAGCACGGCCCTTCCGTCTGCGCCATCGCCATCCGCGTCAACGACGCCGCCTATGCCTACCAGCGCGCGCTGGAACTGGGCGCCTGGGGCTTCGACAACAAGACCGGCCCGATGGAACTGAACATCCCCGCCATCAAGGGCGTGGGCGATTCCCTGCTGTACCTGGTGGACCGCTGGCGCGGCAAGAACAAGGATGCGGCGCCCGGCAGCATCGGCGACATCAGCATCTACGACGCCGACTTCGTCGCCATTCCCGGCGCCGAAGCCAATCCGGTCGGCAATGGCCTGACCTATATCGACCACCTGACCCACAACGTCTACCGTGGCCGCATGAAGGAATGGGCCGACTTCTACGAGCGCCTGTTCAACTTCCGCGAAGTGCGCTATTTCGACATCGAGGGCAAGCTGACCGGCCTGAAATCGAAGGCCATGACTTCGCCTTGCGGCAAGATCCGCATCCCGATCAACGAATCGTCGGACGATAAATCGCAGATCGCCGAGTACCTGAACGAATACCACGGCGAAGGCATCCAGCACATCGCGCTGGGCACCGACGACGTGTACGGCACCGTGCAAGGCCTGCGCGACAACGGCATCATCTTCCAGGACACCATCGAGACCTACTACGAGCTGGTGAACCGCCGCCTGCCGAACCACGGCGAGCAGCTGGAAGAACTGCGCCGCCTGCGCATCCTGATCGACGGCCGCAGCGCCGAGAACGAGCGCGAGCTGCTGCTGCAGATCTTCACGCAGAACGTGATCGGCCCGATCTTCTTCGAAATCATCCAGCGCAAGGGCGACCAGGGCTTCGGCGAAGGCAACTTCCGCGCCCTGTTCGAATCGATCGAACTGGATCAGATCCGCCGCGGCGTATTGGAAGATCCAAGCAAGACCGCAGCATAATCATCCGATCCCCGGAGCGCTGCCAGGGACCGCCGCATAGAACGGTGGCCATGGCGTAAAGGGTTCCGGGGATACAGAGAGCAAGCCGGCAGTCCCGCGTTAGACGGGGCGCCGGCTTGAGCAGTTTGTAGAATATTGGAGACACACAATGAATGCACCAGCCAAGAGCTCGCTGCTCGGTACGCCCGCGCACGAGATCTCGCTAGACGACAAGTGGACGCTGGAACGCGGCCGCGCTTTCATGACCGGCACGCAGGCCCTGATCCGGCTACCCATGCTGCAGCGCGAGCGCGACCTGAAAGCGGGATTGAACACCGCCGGCTATATCACCGGCTACCGCGGTTCTCCCGTCACCAGCGTGGACCAGACGGCCATGAAGGCCCGCAAATACCTGGAAGCCCACCACGTCAAATTCCACCCCGGCATGAACGAAGACCTGGCCGCAACGGCCGTCTGGGGTACGCAGCAAACCAATCTTTTCCCCGATGCCAAATACGACGGCGTCTTCTCCATGTGGTACGGCAAAGGTCCGGGCGTGGACCGCTGCGGCGACGTCTTCAAGCACGCCAATAATGCCGGTTCGTCCAGGCACGGCGGCGTGCTGGTGCTGGCCGGCGACGACCATGCCGCGAAGTCCTCGTCCACCGCGCACCAGTCCGACCATATCCTGAACGCCTGCGGCATTCCGGTGCTGTACCCGTCCTCGGTGCAGGAATACATCGACTACGGCCTGCACGCCTGGGCCATGAGCCGCTACACCGGCCTGTGGGTGTCGATGAAATGCGTGACCGACATCATCGAGTCGGGCGCGGTGGTGGACTTCGATCCCGACCGGGTGCAGATCGCCATGCCGGACGACTTCGAGCTGCCCGAAGGCGGCCTGAATATCCGCTGGCCGGACACGGTGCTGGACATGGAAGTGCGCATGAACAGCTACAAGTGGTACGCGGCCCTGGCCTATGTGCGCGCCAATAAGCTCAACAAGATCATCTGGGACAGCCCGAAGGCGCGCATCGGCATCATCACCGCCGGCAAGTCCTATCTGGACACGCGCCAGGCGCTGGCCGACCTGGGCATCGACGAGCAGGCCGCCGCCGATATCGGCATCCGCCTGTACAAGATCGGCATGACCTGGCCGCTGGAAGCGGAAGGCGTGCATAACTTCGCGCGCGGCCTGGACGAGATCCTGGTGGTGGAGGAGAAGCGCCAGATCCTCGAATACGCGCTGAAAGAAGAGCTGTACAACCTGCCGGACGGCGAACGTCCGCGCGTGGTCGGCAAATTCGACGACACCGGCGAATGGTCCAACAAGCACCGCAGCGGCCACGGCGACTGGCTGCTGCCGGCCACCTATGAACTGAGCCCGGCGCAGATCGCGCGCGCCATCGCCAGCCGCATCGCCCATTACTGCGACGGCCATCCGGTGGCGGCGCGCGTGAAAGAGCGCATCGCCTACCTGGAAGCGAAGGAGCTGGTGCTCAAATCGGTGCCGGCGAAAGCCAATCCGCAGACCGACCGCACGCCTTACTTCTGCTCCGGCTGTCCGCACAACAGCTCGACCAAGGTGCCGGAAGGCTCGCGCGCCATGGCCGGCATCGGCTGCCATTACATGGTGCTGTGGATGGACCGCGAAACCTCGACCTTCACCCATATGGGCGCGGAAGGCGTGACCTGGGTCGGTCAGGCGCCGTTCACCAACGAGAAGCACGTCTTCACCAATCTGGGCGACGGCACCTACTTCCACTCCGGCATTCTGGCGATCCGCGCCGCCGTGGCGGCCAAGGTCAACATCACTTACAAGATCCTGTACAACGACGCGGTGGCCATGACCGGCGGCCAGAATGTCGACGGTCCGCTCGATCCCGGCATGATCTCGCGCCAGATCGCAGCCGAGGGCGTGAGCCCCATCATCGTCGTCACCGACGATCCCGAAAAGTATCCGGACGATTACGCCTGGGCGGCCGGCGTCACCGTGCGCCACCGCTCCGAGCTGATGGACGTGCAGCGCGAGCTGCGCGACAAGCCCGGCGTGTCGGCCATGATTTACGATCAGACCTGCGCCTCCGAGAAGCGCCGCCGCCGGAAACGCAATGAATACCCCGATCCGGCCAAGCGCGCCTTCATCAACGAAGCCGTGTGCGAAGGCTGCGGCGACTGCTCGGTGCAGTCCAACTGCCTGTCGGTGGAGCCGCTGGAGACGGAACTGGGGCGCAAGCGCCAGATCAACCAGTCCAGCTGCAACAAGGACTTCTCCTGCGTCACCGGTTTCTGTCCGAGCTTCGTCACGGTGGAAGGCGGCGGTCTGAAAAAGCCGAAGAAAGCCGCCGGCGGCGGCGCCGAAATGCCGGCCCTGCCGGCGCCGGTGCTGCCATCGACCGAGAAGCCGTTCGGCATCCTCGTCACCGGCATCGGCGGCACGGGCGTGGTCACGGTGGGCCAGATCCTGGCCGTGGCGGCCCACGTCGAAGGCAAGGGCGCCGTGGTGCTGGACATGAGCGGCCTGGCGCAGAAGGGCGGTCCGGTGATGTCGCACGTGCGCCTGGCCGACAAGCAGGCCGACCTGCACTCGACCCGCGTCGGCACCGGCAGCGCCGACCTGGTGATCGGCTGCGACCAGATCGTGACCGCCAGCCGCGACGCGCTGTCGCGCATGGGCGAAGGCCGCACCTATGCCGCCATCAACTCGACCGGCGCCACCACGGCCGCTTTCGTGAAGAACCCGGACTGGCAATTCCCCGGCGCGTCCTCGCAGGGTGAAATCGTCAAGGCGTGCGGCGCCGAGCGGGTCGACTTCGTCGATGCCGGCCAGATCGCCACCGCCCTGATGGGCGACTCCATCGCCACCAATATGTTCATGCTCGGTTACGCTTTCCAGAAAGGCCATGTGCCGCTGAGCGAAGCGTCGCTGATGAAGGCGATCGAGCTGAATAATGTGTCGGTGGGCTTCAATAAGTCGGCCTTCAACTGGGGCCGCGCCGCCGCCCACGACCTGGCGTCGGTGACCAAGCTGACCACGCCGGCCAAGGTGATCGAGTTCAAACGCAGCCAGACCCTGGACGAGATCGTGGCCAAGCGCACCGAGTTGCTGGTGGCCTACCAGAACGTGGCTTATGCGCGCCAGTACCAGGACTTCGTGGCCGCAGTGCGCGCCGCCGAGGAAAAACTGGGCGGCAAGCCGCTGCGCCTGACCGAGGCCGTGGCGCGCTATCTGTACAAGCTGATGGCGTACAAGGACGAGTACGAAGTGGCGCGCCTGCACAGCGACCCGGCCTTCCGCGAGAAGATCGCCACCCTGTTCGAAGGCGACTACAAGCTGAAGTTCCATCTGGCGCCGCCGCTGCTGGCCAAGCATGACAAGGAAGGCCATCTGGTCAAGCAGGAGTTCGGCCCGTGGATGATGAAAGCCTTCACTGTGCTGGCCCGCTTCAAGGGCTTGCGCGGCACGGCGCTGGACGTCTTCGGCTACACCGCCGAGCGCAAGATGGAGCGCGCCTTGATCGGCGCATACCGCCAGACCGTGTCGGCCCTGCTGTCCAAGCTGACGGCGGAGAACCTGGCGACGGCGGTGGCCATTGCCCGCATCCCCGAGGATATCCGCGGCTACGGTCATGTGAAGGAGCGCCACCTGAAAGCGGCCAAGCAGAAGGAAGCGTCCCTGATCGCCAGCTTCAACGCGCCGCCGGCCGCGCCGGCCGTGCCGCCAGGTCCGGCTTCGCACGCCGCCTGACCCCCGCGCGCCGCCTTCGGCGCGACCACCCGTGGCGCCTGCCACGCGGACGCCCCGGCCAGCCCATGCTGCGCCGGGGCGTTTTTCATTCCACCGTTGTATTTTGCATTAATGAAATTACTTTATTGCATATTGATATATGTTTTTTGCTAATATGCGCTGGCACCCTGTCTTTTGTCTTGCTATCACGTTTGCCGCATATGGATGAGTAAAACCATTCGTTCCCTGAATGAAAGTCTTTTGTTAACGTTCAGGCTCTCCACGACTATGAAGATTTCATGAAGACTACTAACCTCCAATTGAAAACGCTGCCAGCCGCGCTGCTGGCCGTCTTGTGCAGTGTGCCTTTGCTGGCGCAGTCCGAAACCCCGGATACCGCGGCCGCCGCCGCCGCTGCGGCCGATGCTGAGAAGGGCGCGCCGGAAAAAGTGCTGGTTACCGGTTCGCGCATCCCGCGCGCCACGCTGGAAGGACCGAGCGCCGTCACCGTCATCACCAATGCCGACCTGACCAAGCAGGGTTATAAGAATGTGTTCGACGCGCTGACCAACCTGAACCAGAACAGCGGCTTCGTGCAGGGCGAGGACTTCGGCAATACCTTCACGCCCTCGGCCACCACCATCAGCCTGCGCGGCATGGGGCCGAACCACACCCTGGTGCTGCTGAACGGCCGCCGCCTGGCCGACTTCCCAATTGCGTATGGCGGCACGGTCAACTTCACCAATCTGGCGAACATCCCATCGGCCATCGTCGACCGCATCGAGATCCTGACCGGCGGCGCTTCCGCCATTTACGGCTCGGACGCGATTGCGGGCGTGGTCAACGTGATCCTGAAACGCCAGGCCGAAGGCTTCGACGTCAACCTGAAACTGGGCGGCCTGTCGCGCGGCGGCGGCGTCAACCGCCGTCTGCAATTCACCGGCGGCCATAACGAGGGCGCGCTGAACACCCTGTTCGCCATCGAGTTGAGCGACCGCGATCCGCTGTGGAGCCGCGACCGCGACTTCATGGCCACCCGCCCGAGCGCCACGCCGACCGTGATCCTGGGCCGGCGCGACGTGAAAACCAAAAACTATCTGGACCTGGGCGACGCCTGCAGCCAGCTGGGCGACCTGTACTACGGCAGCGTGGTGAAGACGCCGGCCAAGGGCGGCAGCAACTGCACCAGCCAGAACGTGGGCCCGACCTGGTGGACCACCCAGACCGGCAACCGCAGCAAAAACGCCTTCGGCAGCGCCACCTATGCGCTCAACGACAACCACACCCTGTTCGCCGATGTGCTGCTGGGCGGGAACGACACCTACAACAATACGCGCGGCCCAAGCTGGACCTCGGCATCCACCAACGGCAGCTACTTCCTGAACCAGAACACCAACGCGTACGAAGCCTGGAACAAATACATCGCGCCGGAAGAAATCGGCGGCGCCAACCGCTACAACCGCAACTGGACCGACAAGGCCTTCAGCGTGAGCCTGGGTTCGCGCGGCCACATCACCGGCACCAGCTGGGACTATGAGGCGTCCTACAGCGGCTCGCTGTACCGCAGCCGCTCCCAGACGCCGCGCGCCCTGGCCAATATCGACAGCTTCTTCCTCGGTCCGAAACTGGGCGTGGACAAGAGCGGCGTGTCGATCTACGCGCCGGACCAGGCGCGCCTGACCAAGCGCCTGACCGCGGCCGAATTCGACACCATCACCGGCCTGTCGATCGCCAAGGACGAGTCCTGGACCAATACCCTGAGCGTGACCGCCAACGGCGAAGTGTGGCAGCTGCCGGCCGGCCCGCTGCGCGTGGCCACGGTGGCCGAAGTGGGGCGCCAGGGTTTCAGCAACACGCCTGACCTGGCCGGCAACGACGGCATCTACAACAGCACCGCCAAGGTCGATATCACGGCCGGCACCCGCAACCGCTATGCGCTGGGCGCCGAAGTCAGCGTGCCGCTGCTCAAGCAGCTGACCGCGACCTTGGCCGGCCGTTACGACCGCTACAGCTTCGCCGGCCGCAACGACGGCAAGTTCACCTACAACACCGGCCTGGAATTCCGTCCGGCCGAGCAGCTGCTGGTGCGCGGGAATTACGCCACCAGCTTCCGCGCACCGGATATGAACTATATCTACAAGGCGCGCGGCACCGGCTACTACTCGTCCAGCACCGACTACCTGCGCTGCGCCCAGGCCGGCCAGGAACTCGACAAGTGCGAGTACGCCAACAAGTCGCCCGGCTTCGACTATGTGCAGATCGGCAGCAAGGAGCTGAAATCGGAGCGCGGCACCTCCTATGGCGCCGGCGTGGTCTGGTCGCCCAGCACCAGCTTCGACGTTTCGCTCGACTACTACAATATCAAGATCGACGACCAGGTCACCAACCTGAGCTCGGACGCCCTGCTGCGCGACGAGGCGCGCTGCGGCACCGGCAAGCTCGATCCGAAGTCGCCGACCTGCCTCGATGTGTACAGCCGCATCACGCGCAATCCGGCCACGGCCCTGAACAAGCCGAACGAAGTGAACTCGATCCGCGTCAACCCGATCAATGCCGCGCATGAAAGCACCAGCGGCATCGACCTGGCCGCCAAGTACGCGCTGCGCACGGCGAGCCTGGGCAACTTCCTGTGGAACGCCAGCTATTCGAAAGTGCTGACCAAGCGTTCGCGCCAGTTTGCCGGCGACGAGCTGGAAGACGAGCTGAACTCGATGGACAGCACCGACTGGCGCGACAAGGGCAAGCTCAGTGTCAGCTGGAATATCGGCGACTGGTCCAGCACCCTGGCCGCCAGCTATTACGGCAAGATTCCTCAGTCGAACGGCAAGGGCTATCTGACCCCGACCACCCTGCTCAACGGCAGTGTCGTGTATCAGCTCAACAAGCGCACCACGCTCTCGCTGGTGGTGAACAATCTGCTGAACCGCGTCAAGCATGACACCACGGGCGGCTGGCCGTACTACCCGATCGGCAGCTACAGCCCGGCCGGCCGCGCCGGCTGGGTCGAGCTGAACTACCACTTCGGCTCGTAACAAGAGTTTTCAGCGGGCGCCGGGCCGTGCAAAGGCCACTATAATCGGCGCATGCTGAAACTCACCTCCACCGCAGTTCTGAGCGCCGCCGCGCTGGCCTTGCTGGCCGGCTGCGGCGGCGGCTCTTCTTCCGGCACGCCGGTGCCGGTCGATCCGCCGCCCGTCACTCCCCCGCCCGTCGATCCGCCGCCGCCGGTGCGGCCGCCCAATTCGCTCGATTACCAGCATGCCTGCGTGGCGCCGCGCGCCGGCAGTTCCGAGCGCCAAGGCACGCTGGACGACGAGAAGACCTGGGTGCGGCTGTGGATCGACGATACCTATCTTTGGTACAAGGAAGTGCCCAAGCCCGACCCGGCCGCCTTCCGCGCGCCGGTGGACTTGTTCAATGTGCTGAAAACCCCGCAGTTGAGCGCCTCCGGCCGGCCCAAGGACCGCTACCATTTCAGCTATCCGAGCGCCACCTGGAACGAGATGTCGCGCGGCGTGGAGCTGGGTTATGGCCTGGCCTGGGCGCGCAATGCCGAGCCTGTTGTCCCGCGCACCTGGCGCATCACGACGGTGCTGCCGGGATCGGCCGCGGCCTTGGCCGGCTTGCGCCGCGGCGACCAGCTGCTGGCCGTCGATGGCCATGACTTCGTGCACGGCGCCGATGCCGAGACCGTGGTCCTGCTGAATGCCGGCCTGTTCCCGCGCGCCGAGCGCGAGCAGCATGTGCTGACGCTGGCGCGCGACGGCGTGGAGCTGCGTGTGACGCTGCAGTCGGCCAAGGTCGATATGGCGCCGGTGCAGGCGGTGAAGGTGCTGGATACGCCGGACGGCAAAGTGGGCTATCTGAGCTTTGACAAGCACAATGCCGTGGCCGAGCGGCCGTTGATGGATGCCTTCGCTGAGCTGAAAGCGGCTGCCGTCGGCGATCTGGTGCTGGACCTGCGCTATAACGGCGGCGGCCTGCTGACGATCGCCAGCCAACTGGCGTATATGATCGCCGGTCCGGAAAACACGGCGGGCCGTTTCTTCGAGCAGACCCTGCCCAACGACAAGACCAAGGTCGACAAGCCGCTCGACTTCCTGCGCAAGACCGTGGGGCTGCCTGCGCCCAAGCCGGCGCCGCTCGGCCAGCCGCTGCCGACCCTGGGCCTGAAGCGCGTCACCATCCTGACCGGGCCGGGGACCTGCTCGGCCAGCGAGTCGGTCATCAACGGCTTGCGCGGCGCCGATGTCGAGGTGACGCTGATCGGCGGCCAGACTTGCGGCAAGCCATATGCTTTTTTGCCGACGCCGAACTGCGGCACGACGTATTTTGCGATTCAGTACCGGGGCATCAACAGCAAGGGTTTTGGCGACTACAGCGACGGCTTCGCGCCGGCCTGCAAGGTGGCCGACGATTTCGGCCACGAGTTGGGCGATCCGCAGGAAGCCCAATTGGCGGCGGCCCTGCATTACCGCGCGCACGGCAGTTGCCCGGCGCCGCAAGCCCGCCAGCGCGTGCAGGCGGCGCCGCAGCCGGCCATGCTGCCGGTGCGTCCGGAAGGCAGCGAAATTTCGATCTACACACCGTCGCAATAAGCGCTTCGCGGTAACTTACATTCAGCAAGAAGCGCTCTATAATTGACTCGCCCGCTGGCCCCGTCGTCGTCAAACGCCGGGGCCAGCGCCGTTCTTAGTCCATGCCAATTTTTTGCCGGAGCCTGCCGATGATACGTCCCGCCTTGCTGCTTGCCTTGCTGACTGCCTTGCCCCTGTCCCACGCCGCCCCCGATCTGAGCACCGTGTCCGAGCGCTCCGGCTTCCAGTCCACCGGCCGCTATGCCGAGGTCGAGCAGCTGTGCGCCGCGTTCCAGAAGGCGTATCCCAAGGCGGTGCGCTGCTTCAGCTTCGGCACGACGCCGGAAGGCCGTCCCATGCTGGCGCTGGCGGTGTCGCGCAGCGGCGCGCTGACGGCCAAGGCGGCGCAGCAGCGCAAGCTGCCGGTGCTGCTGGTGCAGGGTGGCATCCATGCCGGCGAGATCGACGGCAAGGATGCCGGCTTCCTGGCGTTGCGCGAAGCGCTGGACGGCAAGGCCGCGCCGGGCGCGCTGGACCAGCAGGTGCTGCTCTTCGTGCCGGTGTTTAACGTCGACGGCCATGAACGCTTCGGCAAGTGGAACCGCCCCAACCAGCGCGGCCCGGAGGCCATGGGCTGGCGCGTCACCGCCCAGAACTACAATCTGAACCGCGACTACGTGAAGGCCGACGCGCCGGAAATGCAGGCCATGCTAGCCCTGGTCAATGAATGGGATCCGCTGGCCTATGTCGACCTGCACGTGACCGACGGCGCCAAATTCCAGCCCGACGTGTCGATCCAGGTGGAGCCGGTGCATGGCGGCGATGCGCAGCTGATGCAGTCCGGCACGGTGCTGCGCAATAATGTGATGGCCGACCTGAAAGCCCAGGGTTCCGATCCCAAGCACTACTACATTTCGTTCAACAAGACCGACGAGCCGCAGTCGGGCTTCGTCGACAGCATGTCCACGCCGCGCTTCTCGACCGGCTACTTCCCGCTGCGTAACCGCTTCGCGATGCTGGTGGAAACCCATTCGTGGAAGGACTATCCGACCCGCGTGCGCATCACGCGCAACACCATCGTCTCCATGCTGGAGCAGGTGGCGCGCCACGGCGCCGTATGGCAGCAGCAGGCGTACCAGGCCGACGCGCGCGCCGCCGCCATGGCCGGCGCCAGCTTCCCGCTCAGCTACAAGACCACGGACAAGACCCAGATGATCGAGTTCGCCGGCTATGAATACGTGCGCAGCCAGTCCGACATCTCGGGCGGCCCGATGACGCGCTACGACGAAAGCAAGCCGCAGATGTGGACCGTGCCGCTGCGCGACGAAGTGGTGCCGGATTTCCAGATCCAGGCGCCGGCCGGCGGCTATCTGGTGCCGGCCGCCTACGCCGCCCAGGTGGGCGCGAAGCTCAAGCAGCACGGCATCCGCTTCAAGGTGCTGGACAAGGCGCTCGACAAGGCGGCGCTGGATACCTTCCGCGCCGAGAAAACCCGTCTCGGCGCGCAATCGGTGGAAGGGCGCCAGATGCTGACGGTGGAAGGCGCGTGGAAGCCGGAAGCGCGCGCGCTGCCGGCCGGTTCGCTGTTCGTGCCGATCGCCCAGCCCAAGGCGCGCCTGGTGATGACCATGCTGGAGCCGCAGGGCGCCGATTCCCTGCTGGCCTGGGGCTGGTTCAACATCGCCTTCGAGCGCAAGGAATACATGGAAGAATACGTGGCGGAGGAGGTGGCGCGCGCGCAGCTGGCCGCCGATCCGGTGCTGGCGGCCGAATACAAGGCCAAGCTGGACAGCGATCCGGCCTTTGCCAAGAGCCAGCGCGCCCGCCTCGACTTCTTCGCCCGCCGCCACGCTTCCTGGGACGAGCGCTACAACCTGTACCCGGTCTACCGCAGCGCGGCCAAGTACTAGGCAAGGGGAGCGGAAGCTCCCTTTTTTGATGGTTCCGGCGTAACGGTGATTATGCGTGATATTTTCCGCAATATTGCTCTATAGAATGATGCGCGGGCCGGCGATTCAGGTATTTCGCCGGCCCGATCAACGTCAATCAATCGAGAGGAGCTTGTTTGTGAAGAAATTCAGCAAATTGCTAGGGCTGCTGGTGCTGGCCGCGACTACCCTGCCTGCAGCCGCGCAGGGGCAACAGAAGGGTGATGCCGTGCTGGCAAGCTCATATGGCGTCAAATGCGATGGGATGGCGGACGATACCGCGGCGATCAATCACGCCTTGAGCGCGACGGCTGGCCGCCAGCTGCATTTCCCCGCCGGTACCTGCCTGTACGCCGGCGGCGGCGTGCTGCAAGAGGGCAGCGTCATTGTCGGTGCGGGCCGCCATGCGACGGTGATCCGCGCCACCCGCCCCGACGCCACCCTGTTTACCACCTACGGCACCGGATCCGGCATCCGCGGCTTCAAGTTCAATGCCGCCGTGACCCAGACCGGTGGCAGCTATGTGCTGCTGAACGGCCAGGAGTCCTTCGTCGAGGACTTCTATATGGACGGCGACTATAACGGCATCCTGATGACCGGCAGCGTGACACGCATCCGCCATGGCCGCTTCCAGGATGGGGCGCCGGGCGCGATCCGCATCCGCGCCGAGGGCGGCGACAACAGCCAGATGATCGACGATGTGCTGATGGGCGCGCAGCAGCCCCAGGTGTCCTATGCCGGCATCCGCGTGCGTAATTCTGCGGCCCTGATCATCAGCAACACCTCGGTGATCCAGCAAGGCATCGGCCTGCTGGTCGATCCCTATACCCACCTCGGCACGCCTGGCGTGACCGATGCCGGCAGCGTCTACAGCCTGTGGGTGCATCACTGCTTCTTCGACAATTCCGGCGTCAACGGCATCCGCATCGCGCCCACCGGCGACGGCAGCGTGGTGCGCTCGCGCTTCGACAGCGTATGGGCTGGTTCCTCGGCCGGCGACGGTGTGTATATCGTGAACAATGGCAAAGGCCTCGTCTCGGGCATTCACTTCACCTCGCCGCATCTGGTGCTGAGCGGCGGCTCCGGCATCACCACCGGCGGCGCGGTGTCCGACCTGGCCATCGTCGGCGGCGAGTTGGTGCAAAATGCCCATGGCGCCTGGCTGAATCCGGGCGCGAGCGGCGTGCGCATCACCGACGCCACGATCGGCGCGGGCGCCGGCGGCACGGGCAATACCGGCGCCGGCGTGGTGATCAGCAAGGGCGCGGATTACGTCATGCTGTCGAACAACGATATGCGCGGCAACGGCACTGCGCTGGTCAACAATAATCCAGGCTCGAACCAGATCATCAAGAACAACTTCGGCGCGCCGTCCGTCGGGCCGCAGTAAACGCAAATGGCCGGCATGCGCCGGCCATTTGCCCCAGGCGGCGTGAGCCGCCCGGCCTCAGTCGTCCGCCGCGTGCAGCGGGATGATGCCCGGCATGCCGCTCGGGGTGGCGCAGGGTTCCTCGTCGAAGGCGATGTCGCCCAGCGGGTTGGCCAGGCCGTCGGTCTTCAAGTCCTTGAAGCCGAACAGATTGTGGTCCATCAGGTGCGAAGGCACCACGGTGCTCAGCGAAGAGAAGATGTTCTCGACCCGGCCCGGATGCTTCTTCTCCCATTCGCGCAGCATATTCTTGATCTGCTTGCGCTGCAGGTTTTCCTGCGAGCCGCACAGGTCGCAAGGGATGATGGGGAAGCCTTTGACTTCGGCATAGCGTTCGGTGTCGACTTCGCGCACATAGGCCAGCGGGCGGATCACCATATGCTTGCCGTCGTCCGACTGCAGCTTGGGCGGCATGCCCTTCAGCTTCCCGCCGAAGAACATATTCAGGAAGAAGGTTTGCATGATGTCGTCGCGGTGGTGGCCGAGCGCGATCTTGGTCGCGCCCAGCTCGTCGGCCACGCGGTACAGGATGCCGCGCCGCAGGCGCGAGCACAGCGAGCAGGTGGTCTTGCCTTCGGGGATCAGGCGCTTGACGATGCTGTAGGTGTCCTGGTTCTCGATGTGGTAAGGCACGCCGACCTGTTCCAGATAGCGCGGCAGCACGTCGGCCGGGAAGTTGGGCTGCTTCTGGTCCAGGTTGACGGCCACGATGTCGAAATGGATCGGCGCGCGCTCGCGCAAGGTCAGCAGGATGTCGAGCAGGGCGTAGCTGTCCTTGCCGCCGGACAGGCAGACCATGACCTTGTCGCCTTCCTCGATCATATTGAAGTCGCCGATGGCCTGGCCGACCAGGCGGCACAGGCGCTTGTGCAGCTTATTGTTTTCCAGCGCGATCTTCTCGGCCGACTTGCCCTGCGGGGCCGCCAGGTTTTCCACCACCGCGTTCATGCTTCGTCCTTCACACGGAATACTTCCACGCCCACGCCTTCGCAATCGGGGTAGACGTCGGGCTTCATGGTCGAGACGCGCACGGCGCGCACGCGCGGGTGCGCCAGCATGGCTTTCAGCACGTCGTCGCACAGGGTTTCCTGCAGGTGCACATGGCCCTGGGCCATGCGGCGCGCGATCGTTTCGCGCATGAAGTCGTAGTCCACCACTTCATGCAGCTCGTCCGCCTGCGGCGTCGACAGGGACAGCGGGATATACAGGTCGACATTGATCAGGACGCGCTGTTCGCCCTTCTTCTCGAAATCGTGCACGCCGATATTGATCTGCACTTCGTAATTGCGCAGGAACAGCCGGCGGCAGTCTTGCAGGCGGGGATGGGTGAGGGCGGACAGCATGGTTTACCTTTATATTGATTCGTCTTGATACGGTTGATTCAGTATTGTTGCGTGTCTATTGGGCGAGGAACATCACGTCGCGCGGCAGCGCCATCAGGTGCTGGCCGCCATCGACCAGCAGCGTGGTGCCGGTGACGGCGCGCGCCGTGGCCGCGTACACCACGGCGGCGGCAATGTCCTCCGGGGTGCTGGAGCGGCCCAGCGGCGTCTGCGCATGCGCTTTGGCGAAGCCTTCCTCGCTCTGTTCGCCGGACACCATGGTGATGCCGGGCGCCACGCCCAGCACCCGCAGCTTGGGCGCCAGCTCCTGGGCCAGCATGGTGGTGGCCGTGTGCAGCGCCGCTTTCGACAGGGTGTACGACAGAAAATCGGGATTGAGATTGTACAGCTTCTGGTCCAGCAGATTGACCACCACGCCCTGCTCACCCTCCGGCAGCGCCGCATGCAGGGCTTGCGCCAGCAGGATGGGGGCGGCCAGGTTGGCGTGCATATGCGCGTCCAGCTTTTTCAGGCTGAAGCTGTCGGCGCGGTCGTAGTCGAACAGCGAGGCGTTGTTGACCACGCAGTGCACCGCGCCCAGGGCGGCCACGGCGCGCGGCAGCAGCTGGCGCACGGCCGCTTCGTCGGCCAGTTCGCAATCGAGGATGACGGCGCGCCGGCCCAGGGCCGCCACCTCGCGCGCCACGGCGCGCGCCTCGTCGTGCGAGTGGCGGTAATGGATGGCCAGGTCCCAGCCGGCTTGCGCCAGGCCGAGCGCGATGGCGCGGCCCAGGCGGCGCGCGCCGCCCGTCACCAGCGCGATGCGCGGCGCAGCCGGGGAGGGAGCAGGGGCAGGGGTGTGAGTTGTCGTCATAGTTTAAAGTTCGCTTGGCCGGCATGCCGGCATGTCGGGACGGGCGCCGATTCGCTACAATGCGGGAATGTCACTTCCCGCACCTTCCCGCGACGCCCTGGCCGCGTCCCACGCCCTGCAGCAGCGGATCGCCGCCGAAATCGCGCAGCAGTCCGGCGCCATTCCCTTCAGCCGCTTCATGGAGCTGGCGCTGTATGCGCCGGACCTGGGCTATTACAGCGGCGGTTCCGCCAAGCTGGGCAAGGATGGCGATTTTACAACGGCGCCCGAACTGAGCGCCCTGTTCGGCCAGGCGCTGGCCCAGGCCGCAGCCGCTATTATGGCGCAAAGCGCGCCGCACATCCTCGAATTCGGGGCCGGCACCGGCAAGCTGGCGCGCGACGTCCTGACCGAACTGGCGCGCGCCGGCGTGGCCGTGGAGCGCTACGCCATCGTCGAGCTGTCGGGCGAGCTGCGCGCGCGCCAGCAGGCAGCGCTGCGCGAGTTTCCCCAGGTGGTGTGGCTGGACGGCTTCCCGGCGCAGTTCGACGGCGCCATCCTCGGCAACGAGGTGCTGGACGCCATGCCCGTCAGCCTGCTGCGCAAGACGGCGGCCGGCTGGCGCGAGCTGCAGGTCACGGTGCGCGACGGCGCTTTCGCCTTCACCGAGGCGGCGCTGTCGGCGCAGCTGGAAGCGGAGCTGGCGCGCCAGATCCCCGAGGCCGCGGCGCTGCCGGAAGGCTATGTCAGCGAGCTGCATGGCGCGGCGACCGGCTTCATGGGCAGCTTGGGCGCGCTGCTGGCGCGCGGGCGCGGCGCCGCCATCCTGCTCGACTATGGTTTCCCGGCGCGCGAATACTATCTGGCCCAGCGCGACACGGGCACCCTGATGTGCCACTACCGCCACCACGCCCACGCCGACCCGTTCTACCTGCCCGGCCTGCAGGACATCACGGCCCACGTCGATTTCACCGCCATGGCGCTGGCGGCCCAGGACGCCGGGGCCGAGGTGCTGGCGTATATGAGCCAGGCCGCCTTCCTGCTCGGCTGCGGCATCGGCGACCTGCTGCTGCGCACCGATCCGGCCGACGCCCAGGCCTATCTGCCGCAGGCCAATGCCTTGCAAAAACTGCTGTCGCCGGCCGAGATGGGCGAATTGTTCAAGGTGCTGGTGGTGGGGCGCGGCGTGACGCTGCCGGCGCCGCTGGCGGCCAGCGACCGCAGCCACCGTTTGTAGAATTGCCACGCCTTAGCCGGCCTGTTTTTCGCGATTCCGGCGGCAAGATCGGCTATCATGACTGATTCAGCGCGGGTGCCGGCGGCGGCGCCCGGCCAGGGATGATGAAGACGATGGGAAAGATACATACACATTATGACAACCTGAAGGTGGCGCGCGGCGCGCCGCAGGAAGTCATACGTGCGGCCTATAAGGCGCTCAGCCAGAAATATCATCCGGACAAGAATCCGGGTGACGACAAGGCGGCGCGCATCATGGCCATCGTCAACAGCGCCTACGGCACCCTGGCCGATCCGCAGCGGCGCAAGGAACACGATGCCTGGATCGTCCAGGAGGAATGGGAAATCGAGTGGCTGGAAAGCACGCGCCACGAGGAGCGCAGCCCGGCCGAGCATAACCAGGCCTGGCCCGGCCACGTCAAGCCGCGCCGCCGCGTGCTGGCCCTGCTGCGCAGCTGGCGCTGGTGGACCACGGTCGGCGTCAGCGTGGCCGTGGGCTGGGTGGCCGGCGCGCTCAGCGTCTCCCAGCCGCGCCAGGTGCCCGCCATGCTGGCCGGCGCCTGGGGCGGCGGCACGGCCGCTTCGGCCAATGCGGCGGCCGCCGGCGCGCTGACCGCCACCGTGGCCGCGCGGCCCCATCACGGGAGCGGCCGCGGCGAGGCGCAGGGCGAGCTGGGCGAAGTCTGGGCCGAGGCCAAGCCGGCCGCGCTGGAAGCGGCCGCCGCGCACACGCCGCCGATCAAGGTGCTGGCCGTGTCGCAGGTGGTGCTGCCCGGCGGCGGCGCCGAATGCGAAGGCGAGGCCACCACGCTGGCCGCGCCCAATGGCGAACCGTGGCCGGCCCATTCCGGCTATGTCGAGGGCTTCCCGGTCGGGAACAAGGGCGACGCCATGCAGCTCACGCTCGACAATAGCGCCAATCCCTCGGCCGCCTTCATCAAGGTCTACGATATGGAGCGCCGCTCGAATGTGCGCTACGCCTATGTGCAGGCACACGACAAGCTGCTGGTCGATAAGCTCAGCAACGGCAAATACGAGATCCGCTACCAGAACGTGGAACTGGGCGCCGGCAAGGGCGGCTGCGCCAGCCGGCCAGCCAGCGCCGCGCTGCGCTGATCAGGCGCTCTGCTGGGCCAGCGTTTCGCTCAGCCCCATTTCCGCACTCGACATCAGGCGGTCGATATCGACCAGGATCAGCATGCGTTCATCGATGGTGCCCAGGCCGATGATGTATTCGGTGCTGAAGGCCGAACCCATTTCCGGCGCCGCGCGGATCTGCTCGCGGCTCAGCGTGGTGACATCGGACACGCTATCGACCACCATGCCCACCACGCGCCCGCCAATGTTTAAAATGATGACGACGGTGAACTGGTCGTAGCTGGCCGTGCCGAGCTTGAACTTGATGCGCATGTCCACCACCGGGATGATGATGCCGCGCAGATTG
>JANCSZ010000013.1:0-179235 GCA_024437665.1 Massilia sp. YIM B04103
GCGGCATGAAGGTGGCCGTGGTGTCGCTGACCACGGTGAGCAGGCTGAAGCAGCGGCGCTGGTCGTTGGTCTGGTCGACGGCGATCTGCTTGAACGAGGCAATCAGCTCGGCCGCCTTTTGCAGCGAGCTGGAGATCAGGCCGCAAGCCATGCGCACCTCCTCCAGATGGCTGGTCAGGGCCGAGCGCCGCAGCGAACCGGCCGCCACCACGGTGTCGAATTCCTCGACGCGGTCGCGCAGCGCGGTTGAGGCCAGCAGGCTGTTGCCGATCGGCGTGTTCAGTTCGTGGGCGATGCCGGCCACGAGGGAGCCGAGCGAGGCCATTTTTTCAGCCGCGATCAGATCGTGCTGGGTGCGCTTCAAGGTGTCCAGCGTATGCGACAGCTCGCTGTTGGCGTGCTCCAGTTCGGCCGAGCGCTCGCGCACCCGGTGTTCCAGCGAAGCGTTGAGTTCCTGCAGCGCATCCTTGGCCTTGCGCTCCTGGGTCAGGTCGAGCAGGGCCCAGATGATGGCTTGCTGCCCATCGAGCAGCAGGGAGGAGGACCAGATCGTCACGCTGCCCTGGCTGCCGTCCGGCAGCTGCACATCGGCCACCTCGCCGCGCACCGCGCCCTGGCGCTGGTGCAACTGCCAGATGCGGTTGCGTTCGACCGGCGAGGCCCAGAACGGCAGCTCGTCCGAACGCTTGCCGACCACGTCGGCCAGTTCGCGGTGGAAGGTGCGCAGCAGGGCGCGGTTGGCGATGAGCACGCGCCCATCCTGGCCCGAGACGCTGAGCGGCAGCGGCGTCATATCGAACAGGGTATGGAAGCGCGCCTCCGACTCCGACAGGCGCAGCTCGGACTCTTCCAGGCGCAGGATGCGGTCGCGCAGGGCGGCGCTCATGGTATTCAGCGAGTGCGTGAACACCTGCAGCTCGTCGCCGCCGCGCTCGGGCAGTTGGCGGCCGTACTGGCCCTGGGCCAGCTGCTGCGACTGCTCCGTCAGCGCCTGCAGGCGACGGCCGATGCCGTGGGTCAGGCCGACGAAGAGCAGCAGGCCGACGCCAAAGCCGGTCAGCGCGATGGCGCTGCCCTGCAGCATGACCTCGTCGCGCGCCTTGCCCAGTTCGGCCGTGGACAGGCCGAAGTTGAGCGAGCCGATCTCGTTCTGGTTCAAGAGCAGCGGGGCGCGCACATGCAGGATATGTTCCTCGAACAGGGTGCGCACGCCGCCCTCGTCGGCCTTGCCCTGGCGCAGCAGCGGCGGCAGTTGCAGCGGCTGCTCGCCGGCTTGGGCCAGGGAGCGGCCGGAAGCGTCGAGCACCACGATATAGCGCAGCAGGCTGTCGCGCGGCTCGGCCAGCATCTCGTTCCAATAGCGGCTCAACTCGTTGAGCCGGCCGGTGCTGGCGTAGGGACTCAGGGTCAGGTTCAGCGTGACGGCATACTCATGCGCTACCCGCTCGGCATTGCGGCTGACCGCGTTCTCCATCAGCCGCAGGCTATTGGCGATCAGCACGCCCACCACCAGCGCCAGGATAAACGCGCTCAGCAGCAGGAATTTGACGCGCAGGGGCAGTCTCATCGGCACTCCTCATCTGGATACCTCCGGATTGTATCCTTTTAGCAAGCCACTCCACCACCGGCCAAATCAACCGCCCAGCCCGTGTCCGATTTTGGGGCCAGACCCCAAAATCGGACACGGGCTGGGCTGTAGATGCAAAAAGCCCGGCGCGGGGCCGGGCTGGAGCGGTGTGGGCGCTAGGGCGCTTTACGGCAGGGTCAGGATGACTTTGACGCTGTCGTCCACGGCCGATTTGTCGATGTAGCCGATGGCTTTGGGATCGTCGGCCACGGCTTTTTTCACCTCGGCATTGGATTTGTACTCTTTCGGCGGCGTGCCTTTGCCGGTGAACACCAGCTTGGACCACAGGGCTTTGACCTGGGCCGCATCCTTGTCCGCCACCTTCTGGTAGAACTCGTTGCGGATGTGGGAGCCGTCGGCCTGGTCGATCGGGGTGAACATGGCCGATTTGCCGAGGAAGAATTGGGACGCCTGTTCCGAGAACATGCGTGTGGCCGGATTCTTCGGGTTGACGATCACAACGATCTCGGCCGAGGCCGGAACGGCGGCTGCGGCCAGCGCGGCCAGGATCAGCGAGGACATCAGTTTTTTCATGGGTAGCACCTTAGAAGACGAAATCGACGGCAGCGCCGACCACGGTCACGCTATCCTTGAAGCTGGTTGGCGTGAAGATCAGGGAACCGCCCTTGGTCTTCGGCTTGACGCGGTCCACTTGCACTTTCAGCGCCATCGATTTGGCGAAGTCCCAGCGCACGCCGACCAGGTTGGAGGACTGCTCCGGCGACAGCAGCAGGCCGCGCACGGTGGCGTTCAGCGGCGGCACGGCGGCCAGCGCGGCCGGCACGTTGACCGAGGAGCCGGCGTCCTTGTACTGGGCGTGGGCGAAGTAAGGCAGCACTTTGCCGATGCGGTAGCCGCCCATCACGTACCAGGCGTTGGTGTCGGGGATGTAGACGGCTTGCTTGGCGCGGCGCTGGGCGTACTCGGACTGCAGCACGATATTGTTCCAGTCCATGGTCAGACCGAGCGAGGTGAAGGCGATGCGCTTGCGCTCTTTCAGGGTCAGGTCGTCGGCCAGCTGGGTGAAGCCGATGCCGCTCAGGGTGCTGGTCAGGGTGTTGATCGGGACGATGCCGTCGCTCTGGATCTTGCCTTGCACGTGGCCGAAGCGCACGGTGAAGGGGCCGCGTTCGGCGCTGATGGAGAAGCCGGCCGCCGGCGACTGGTGCTTGGCGACGATGCCGCCGCCGGTCGGGATGAACAGCTTGCCGCGGCTCTTGCCGACGAAGGCTTGCACCGTCACATTGGTGTCGCCGAAGCCATGCTGCCAGTTGACGTCGATGCCGTCCACGTTCTCGATCGGCGCCTGGCCGTACATCTCGATCGGCGGACGCATCATGGTGTTGGCGTAGCCCACGTTCTGGTAGTCGGAGATCAGGAAGGCCGGCAGCACCACGCGGCCCAGGCGCACCGAGGTCTCGTCATTGATCTTGTATTTCAGGAAGGCCCAGGTCAGGTCGGTGGTGAACTGCGGGCTGGTGTTCTTGCGGGTCAGCACCTGCACCGTGCCCGACAGCTGGTTGCTGAACTGGTAGCTCGCTTGCAGGCCCAGGTTGGAATCGAGGCCGATGCGCGGCGAGTCGGCCACGCCCACAGCCTGGTTGTAGCGGGCAAATTGGGCATCGTCGGTATTGCTTTTGGCGACGCCGAGAGTGCCGAAGCCGCTGATGCTCAGTTTATCGTCGCCGAGGGTGGCGGCTTGAGCTTGCATCAGGCCAACGGCGGCCAGAACGGATGCTACTAAAAGTTGTTTTTTCATCTCTTGAGATCCAATAGGTTTATTGTTTTGGTGGCTGGGAGGATTGCTCCGCCGAACTGGGCCGCGAAGTGTGTACGGCCACTACAAGTGGCTTTTGTGCGCGCCTGAAACCTTAAAACAATTTCCCTGGAGCACGAAACGGAATTTAATGAATAGTGGCTAGACTCTAGTTTTTTGTCGTATTTGTGGCATTTCTCTTGAATTTTCGACAGCGTTTATGCCTGCCTCGTGGATAAGGTATCAAGCTTGTAATTTGTGACACTTAGCCAAAAAGCAAGCTCGCAAAGTAACTGAAAGTTTCAGAAGGGCAGCGCCCATCAGGGATTACAATAACGGCTTCTTTTATCTCCTTTTCCGCTAGAGAGAGCTATGGCCGTCAATTCCCCCATTCCCGTCGCTGCCGACCTGAAACCTGTTGCCGGTATTGAAATCGGCTACGCCGAGGCGGGCATCAAGAAACCGAATCGCAAGGATGTGCTGGTCATGCAGCTGGCCGATGGCGCCACCGTGTCTGGCGTGTTCACCCTGAACCGTTTCTGCGCCGCCCCGGTGCAGATTTCCAAGGACAATCTGGCGGCCGTGAAAGCGGGTGGCGCGGCTATCCGTGCCCTGGTGGTGAATACCGGTAACGCCAACGCCGGCACCGGCGCAGAGGGCCTGGCCCGCGCCCAGGCGACCTGCGCCGCGCTGGCGGCCGAACTGGGCTGCACGCCGCAGCAAATCCTGCCGTTTTCCACCGGCGTGATCCTGGAGCCGCTGCCGGTCGAGAAGATCAAGGCCGGCCTGCCGGCCGCCGTGGCGAACCTGAAGCCGGACAACTGGTTCAACGCCGCCGAAGCCATCATGACCACCGACACCCAGCCGAAAGCCGGCTCGCGCACGGTGGACATCGCCGGCCACCAGGTCACGCTGACCGGCATCAGCAAGGGCGCCGGCATGATCAAGCCGAATATGGCGACCATGCTGGGCTACCTGGCCTTCGACGCCAAAGTGGCGCAGCCGGTGCTTGACGTGCTGGTGAAACAGGCGGCCGACCAATCCTTCAACTGCATCACCATCGACGGCGACACCTCGACCAACGATTCCTTCATGCTGATCGCCACCGGCGCCGGCACGCTGGAAGTGAATTCGGTCGACAGCCCTGAATACAAGGCGCTGGCGGCGGCCGTGACCGAGCTGTCGGTATTCCTGGCCCAGTCCATCATCCGCGATGGCGAAGGTGCGACCAAGTTCATCTCGATCACCGTGGAAGACGGCGCCAGCATGGAAGAGTGCCGCAAGATCGCTTACTCGATCGCCCACTCGCCGCTGGTGAAGACCGCCTTCTTCGCCTCCGACCCGAACCTGGGCCGCATCCTGGCCGCCATTGGCTATGCCGGCGTGGACGACCTGGACGTCAGCAAGATCAATCTGTACCTGGACGATGTGTGGGTGGCCAAGAACGGCGGCCGCAATCCCGACTACAAGGAAGAAGACGGCCAGCGCGTGATGAAGCAGAGCGAAATCACGGTGCGCGTCAAGCTGGCGCGCGGCACGGCGGCATCCACCGTCTACACCTGCGACCTGTCGCACGACTATGTGTCGATCAACGCCGACTATCGTTCCTGAGCGATGACGGCCGGCCTCGAACTGTTCCTGGCGCGCGCCGAAGCCGTGCTGGCGCGCGTGGAGGCCTTGCTGCCGCCCGCGCCGCCGGCGCCGGACTGGCAGGCGGCCCACGCCTTCCGCTGGCGCAAGCGGCGCGACGGCATGGGCTGGCTGCAGGCGGTGGGCCATCCGGCCCGCATCGCCTTGGACGATCTGCACAATATCGGCACGCAAAAACAGCAGATCGAGCAGAACACGCGCCAGTTCGTGGCCGGGCTGCCGGCCAATAATGTGCTGCTGACGGGCGCGCGCGGCACCGGCAAGTCCTCGCTGATCAAGGCTTGTCTGAACCAGTTCGCGGACCAGGGCTTGCGCCTGATCGAGGTCGACAAGGCCGATCTGGCCGACCTGCCGGACATCACCGAGCTGGTGGCGGGACGGCCGGAGCGCTTCGTGGTCTTTTGCGACGACCTGTCGTTTGAAGAGGGCGAGGGCGGCTACAAGGCGCTGAAGGTGGCGCTGGACGGTTCGGTCTCGGCCCAATCGGAGAATGTGCTGATCTACGCCACCTCGAACCGGCGCCACCTGATGCCGGAGCGTATGTCCGAGAACAACAGCTACCGCTCCGACGAGAACGGCGACCTGCATCCGGGCGAAACGGTGGAGGAGAAGATCTCCCTGTCCGAGCGCTTCGGCTTGTGGCTCTCCTTCTATCCCTTCAAGCAGGACGATTACCTGGACATCGTGGCCCACTGGCTGGCTTCCTTCGGCTGCACGGCCGACCAGGTGGCAGCGGCGCGCGCCGATGCCCTGCGCTGGGCCTTGCAGCGCGGCTCCCGTTCGGGACGCGTGGCCTGGCAGTTCGCCCGCGATTATGCGGGCAAGTTATCCATGAGTAGAGAATGACAGAAACACAGAAACGCCCGGTCGACGTTGCCGTCGGCATCCTGATGCAAGCCAATGGCGACGTGCTGCTGGGCCAGCGCCCGGAAGGCAAGCCGTATGCGGGTTATTGGGAATTCCCCGGCGGGAAAGTCGATCCCGGCGAAACCATTTTCCAGGCCCTGCAGCGCGAATTCGTCGAAGAACTGGGCATTGAAGTGATCAGCGCCGAAGAGTGGTGCGGCATCGAGCATGTCTACGAGCACGCCCATGTGCGCCTGCACTTCTTCATCAGCCGCGAATGGCGCGGCGAGCCGCAAAGCCTGGAAGGCCAGGCCTTCGCCTGGCAAGGCGCGGTGGGCGTGGAGCCGCTGCTGCCGGCCACGATTCCTTTGCTGGAGTGGCTGGACCGGGTGCGCTACTAAGACGTGGCTTAAGCAGAGCGGGCGGCGTTCATCGCACTGCCCGCGCCAGGCAGGCGCAATGGCGCCTGCCGATGACGGCCTGGTGGGACGGGCGCGGGAAGGGCCTTACTCGGATTTCAGCTCGTCGTCCAGCGGATCGGTGGGGGCGGCGCCGGGGATGGTGTACTTTTCCTCGGCCCAGGCGCCCAGATCGATCTGCTTGCAGCGCTCGGAGCAGAAGGGACGGAATTTCTTTTTCTCGCTCCACTCCACTTTCTTGGAGCAGGTCGGACAGTCGACAACGGTAGGCATCTTGCTAAATCGTTAAAAATTACAGAGCGTGAGTTCGAAAGGTACGTCTTCTTCCAGCGGCTTCGGTTTCAGGTCGCCGCCCTGGGAAGTGAAGCGCACCCACAGCATATATTTATTGGCCGAGATTTCGGGGATCGCACCCAGCGCCTCGTCCACGTTCAGGCGCAGCATCTGGTACACCTTCCCCTGCAACATCTGCTGGTAGCTGCCGGTGTTGGCGATCATCTTGACCGGTGCGCCGGAATCGCGCAGCAGGCGCAGCACCAGGGCCAGCGCGTCGAACAGCGGCGCCAGCGGCGTGAACCAGCCGACGATATCGTTGAAGCGCTGCTCGGACGAGCGTTTCTGCCAGGCGTAGTAAGAGGGCAGGTCGAATTCGCAGGCGCCGCCGGGAATGATGGTGCGGCCGCGGATGCTCATCAGCCACTCATTATCGCGCACATTCTGGCCGGTCTTGCCTTGCGCCGCGACCAGGGCGGTGCTCACGGCATCGAGTTCGTTGAGGATGGCGTCCAGCATGTCGGCTTGCACATTCGGGTTGGAGCGGTAGCCCAGCAGGCTTTGGCGCTGGCGCTCCAGTTCCTGCAGCAGATCGGACTTCAGGTCGGCGCGGCCGGCCACTTCCAGCATGTCGAAGATCGTTGCCAGGGCAACGTGGTGCTGCATCGGATGCTCTTGCTGCACAAAGAACTTAAATTTTTCGTACAAATCTTCCAGCCGCAACAACGTGCGTATGCGCTCGTTGAAAGGATATTCGTAGACGATCAAAATAACATCCCTTTATTGGTGGGCTGGTAACAATTCCCGTGATTCTGAACCATGCGAGGCAAAATTACAAACGTTGCGAAGGTATTGTTATCGTTCTTACGGAAAATGCCAGGTATAAATCGTGTAAACGCGCAATTTGTGCTTCCAGTGCAGCAATTTCGCCGCTGTTGTCCACGATGTCGTCCGCCGCATCCAGCCTTTGCTGGCGGCTGGCCTGGTTCGCCATGATGGCGCGCACCTGCGCTTCGGCCAGGCCGTTGCGCGCCATGACGCGCGCCAGCTGCACCTCCTCCGGGCAGTCGACCACCAGTACGCGGTCCACGCGCTCCTTCCAGCTGCCCGACTCCACCAGCAGCGGCACGGCCAGCATCACGTAGTCGCCTTCGGCCATGACGGCGGCGGCCATGGTGGCCTCGCGGATGCGCGGATGCAGGATGGCTTCCAGGCGCTGCTTGGCCTGCGGGTCGCTGAAGACCAGGGCGCGCATGCGCGCGCGGTCCATGGCGCCGCTGGCGTCGGCGAACTCGGGGCCGAATGCGGTCAGCAGGGCCGGCATGGCGGCGCCGCGCGGGCCGGTCAGGCTGTGGGCGATCTGGTCGGTGTCGATGATGCTGGCGCCGCGCGCGGCGAACATATCGGCCACCAGGCTCTTGCCGCTGCCGATGCCGCCGGTCAGGCCGATAGTGAATTTTACTGGCTTGTGCTGCATGCTTCTGTGTTTTCCTCGATGCGGCCGGCCTTAGCCGGCCAGACTGCTGGTGAAACGGCTGATGGGCGCGCCGAAGATCAGCGCGATCATGCCCGCCGCCGCCAGATAAGGACCAAAGGGAATCGGGTTGTTGCGGCCGTGCCGCGCAAACACGATCAGGCAAATGCCGACCACCGCGCCCACCACTGAAGACAGCAGGATGATCGAAGGCAGCATGGCCCATCCGAGCCAGGCGCCCAGGGCCGCCAGCAGCTTGAAGTCACCATACCCCATTCCCTCCTTGCCAGTCGCCAGCTTGAAGAGCCAGAAGATGCTCCACAGCGCCAGATAGCCGGCGGCGGCGCCGATCACGGCGTCGCGCAGCGGCACGAAGGTGCCGTTCAGATTCACCAGCAGGCCGGCCCACAGCAGCGGATAGGTCAGATCGTCCGGCAGCAGTTGCGTATCGGCGTCGATGAAGGTCATGGCGATCAGCATCCAGGCGAAGACCAGGGTGGCCAGGCCCATATAGCCGCTGCCGAACTGCCATACCAGGCCCGCCGAGAGCAGGGCGGTCAAGGCTTCGATCAGCGGATAGCGCGCCGAGATCGGATTCTTGCAGCCGCTGCATTTGCCGCGCAGGGCCAGCCAGCTGAACACCGGGACATTCTCCAGCGCCGTCACCTGGTGGCCGCAATGCGGGCAGGCCGAACGCGGCACCATCAGGTTGAAGCGGTCGGTATGCGGCAGCTGCTTGCCCGATTCGGCCGCCACATAATTGTCCGACTCGCGCTGCATCATTTTCGGCAGGCGGTAGATCACCACGTTCAGGAAGCTGCCTATCATCAGGCCGAAAATGCCGGCGATGATGGCGGCGCCCGGCGTGCCGGGCGGCGAAAACAGCATGAGGTATTCAGGCATCGATACGCTTTCTTTCGTTTTTTATTCTTACACCACCGATCCGAGCTTGAAGATCGGCAGATACATGGCGACCACCAGGCCGCCGATCAATACGCCGAGGATCACCATGATCATCGGCTCCATCAGGCTGGACAGGGAGGCCACCGCCTCGTCCACTTCCTCCTCGTAGAAGTCGGCCACCTTGCCCAGCATGGCGTCCAGCGCGCCCGATTCCTCGCCGATGGCCACCATCTGCGTGACCATGTTCGGAAAGACGTCGGCATTCTGCATGGCCACCGTCAGGCTGGTGCCGGTGCTGACTTCATTCTGGATGCGGCGCGTCGCTTCCAGGTACACATGGTTGCCCGAAGCCCCGCCCACCGAGTCCAGCGCCTCCACCAGCGGCACGCCGGCGGCGAACATGGTGGCCAGGGTGCGCGTCCAGCGCGCGATGGTCGCCTTGCGCACCACATCGCCGAAGACGGGGATCTTGAGCAGGAAGCGGTCCATCGCCTGCTGCATTTTGACCGATCGGCGCCAGGACTGGAAGAAGAAATAGAGACCGCCGAACAAGGTGCCGAAAATGACGTACCAGTATTTGACGAAGTATTCGGACACCGTCATCACGAACACGGTGGGCGCGGGCAGGTCGGCGCCGAAGCTGCTGAACACTTCCTTGAAGGCCGGCACCACCCAGATCATGATGACGGCGGTGACGATGAAGGCCACCGCCAGGATCGACACCGGGTACATCAGGGCCGACTTGATCTTGGCCTTCATGGCCAGGGTCTTTTCCTTGTAGATGGCGAGCCGGGTCAGCAAGTCCTCCAGGATCCCTGCCTGTTCACCCGCGCCCACCAGGTTGCAGAACAGCGGATCGAAGTACAGCGGGAATTTGCGGAAAGCCTGATTCAGGCTGGTGCCGGTCTCGATGTCGGCGCGCAGGTCCATCACCAGCTTGGACACGGAAGGGTTGGCGTGGCCCTTGCCCACGATGTCGAACGATTGCAGCAGCGGCACGCCGGCCTTCATCATGGTCGCCAGCTGGCGCGTGAAGAGGGTGATGTCCTTGTCGCTGACCTTCTTGCCGGAGCGGTAGACTTTTTTCCTGACCTTGGTGACGACGATGCCCTGGCGCCGCAGGGTGACATTGACCACCGCCTCGCCGCCGGCGCGCAGCTCGCCGCGCACGGTCTTGCCGCTCTTGTCCTTGCCCTCCCAGGCGAAGACCGATTCCTTGATCTGGTTGCCCGCATTCCTTGCCATGGTGCCGGTCCCTCCCAGGTGGCCGGCCAGGCCGGCTTGACGCTTGTATTGTGACGCTCTACTCGTTGGTGCAGCCCAGCACTTCCTCCAGGCTGGTCAGGCCGGCCTTGACCTTGACCAGTCCCGATTGGCGCAGCGACTTCACGCCGTCGGCCTGGGCCTGGGCGGCGATCTGCATCGCATTGCCATGCGCCAGGATCAGCGACTCGATGGCGGGCGTGATCGGCATGATCTCGTAAATGCCGACGCGGCCCTTGTAGCCGGTGCCGTTGCAGCGTTCGCAGCCCACCGGGCCATACGGCTTCCAGCTGCCGTCCAGTTCTTCCTGCTTATAGCCGGCGCGCAGCAGCAGCTCGTCCGCGATCTCCACCGGCTGCTTGCAGCTGCACAGGCGGCGGCCCAGGCGCTGGGCCGTGATCAGGATCACGGAAGAAGCGATATTGAAGGGCGCCACGCCCATATTCATCAGGCGCGTCAGGGTCGAGGGCGCGTCGTTGGTGTGCAGGGTGGAGAACACCATATGCCCGGTCTGCGCCGCCTTGATGGCGATATCGGCCGTTTCCAGGTCGCGGATTTCGCCCACCATGATGATGTCCGGGTCTTGCCGCAGGAAGGACTTCAGCGCCACCGGGAAGGTCAGGCCCGCCTTGTCGTTGACGTTGACCTGGTTGACGCCGGGCAGATTGATCTCGGCCGGGTCTTCCGCCGTCGAGATATTGATGCCCGGCTTGTTCAGGATATTCAGGCAGGTATACAGCGACACCGTCTTGCCCGAGCCGGTCGGCCCGGTCACCAGCACCATGCCGTAGGGACGCTGGATGGCGTCCAGCAGCAGTTGCCGCTGGTCCGGCTCGTAGCCGAGGGAGTCGATGCCCATCTGTGCTTGAGTCGCATCGAGAATGCGCATCACGGTCTTTTCGCCGAACAGGGTGGGCAGGGTGGAGATGCGCAGATCGATGGTCTTGGTGGGCGAGACGATCAGGCGCATGCGGCCATCCTGCGGCACGCGCTTTTCCGAGATATCCAGTTTGGCCAGCACCTTGATGCGCGATACCAGCTTGTCCTTGATCGACACCGGCGGCTGCGCGTGCTCGATCAGCACCCCGTCGACGCGGAAGCGGATGCGGTAGAACTTTTCGAACGGTTCGAAATGCAGGTCGGAGGCGCCCATGCCCACCGCATCCATCAGCATCTTGTTCAGGAAGCGCACGATGGGCGCGTCCTCGACCTCGTTGGCGGCGGCATCGGGCGCGGCGGCCGCCGCTTCCTCTTCCTCGGCGAACTGGATCTCGCCTTCCTCGCCGGCCAGCTCCTGCATCGCCTGTTCGCTGTCCTTGCCCAGTTCCGTCAACAGGCGCAGCAGGGCGTCGTGCGGCACGATCACCGGTTCCACCGAGGACTCGGTCTGGAACTTGATCTGGTCCAGGGCCTGGGTATTGGTGGGATCGGAAATGGCGACGGCGATCTTGTTGCCGCGCCGCGCCAGGGCCAGCACGCGCTGGCCGTGCATCAGGCGCGGCTCGATCAGCTTGGGCGGCAGCGCATCGGCGTTCAGCGCATGCAAGTCCATCAAGGGATAGCCGAAGGTGGTGGAGCAGAAGGCGGCCAGCTCGCGCGCGTCCATCATGCCGCTGCCCAGCAGCGCATCGATGAAAGCTTGTTTATCGTTGAGGGATTTCTTTTGCAGCGCCTCGGCCTGCGGCGCGGTGAGCCGCCCGGCCTGGATCAAAGCCCGTCCCAGGCCCGGCATGGGGGCGCCAGGGACCGCACTGGGTTGGACTGCTGCCATAGAAGCGCGCTATCAGGTCTTAGGGGAAGCTCCAGGCTGGCCCTATCTATCCGATCATGCCCCCAGGCATTGCATTTGTAAAGTGACGCACTGATCAGTGCGGGCGCTTGCCATCCGGGCGTCGCAATTTCACTACTTTGATGGCCTGGTTCTGCACCTGCACCACCTCGACGATGCAACCGCCGGCTTTCAGGCTGATGGGCGCGTCTGGTATTTCCTGCAACAACTCCAGCAGCATGCCGTTCAAGGTCTTGGGGCCATCCAGCGCAAAGTTTAACCCCAGGCGCTTATTGATGTCACGTAAAGGAGTGCTGCCTTCGAGCAGGCATTCGCCCTTGTCGTCCCAGCCGAAGCTTTCGGCGCGCGCGGCGCCCGGCGTCGAGGTGGTGAAATCGCCGATCATCTCCTCGATGATATCGTCCAGCGTCACCAGGCCCTGCAGCTCGCCGTATTCGTCGACGATGATGGCCAGGCGCTCGCGGTTCTCCTGGAAGTTCTGCAATTGCGCGAACACCGCCGTATCCTGCGGGATGAAGTAGGGCGCGCTCAGCAGGGCGCGGAAATCGTCGGCGCTCAGTTCCTCGTGTTGGTGCAGCAGGGCCAGCGCTTTGCGCACGTGCAAGATGCCGGCGATCTGGTTGATCTCGCCGTCATACACCGGCAGCTTGTTGTGGTAGCAGGTGGTCAGCTGTTCGACGATCTCCTCGATCGGCGCCGACAGGTTCAGCGCCTCGATCTGGGCGCGCGGCGTCATGATGTCTTCCACCGAGACCGCATCCAGGTCGAACAGATTGAGCAGGATATTCTTATGCTGCTGCGGGATGAAGCTGCTGTTTTCCAGCAGCACCGAGCGTAGCTCGTCCGGCGACAGGCGCGGCTCGTGCAGCGGTCCCGACGGTTTGACGCGGAACAGGCCCAGCAAGCTGTTCACGAACAGGTGGACGAACCAGATCAGCGGCCGCGCCGCCGATAGCAGCGGGCGCAGCACGATGGAGGCGGGCAGCACGATCTGGTCGGCATAGCGGGCGCCGATGATCTTCGGCGAAATCTCCCCCAGCACGATCAGCACGAACACGATCAGGGCCGTGGAGGTGAGGATCACCCGCTCTTCCATGCCGAAATTGGTGATGGCGATGGCGGTGACCAGCGCAATGGCCATCGCATTGATCAGCGTATTGGCGATCAGCACCAGCGACAGCAGGCGCTCGGTACGCTCCAGCAGCCAGAGCGTGGCGATGGCGCGGCGGCTGCCGCGTTTCGCCTCATGGCGCAAGCGAAAACGGTTGGCCGCCATCAGGGCGGTCTCGGCCATGGCAAAAAAGGCCGACAAAAGAATCAGGAAAGCCAGCGCAGAAAGTTGCGCCCAAAGGGGAACGTTGTCCAAGAGAAGGTCAGAGCGCCGCGGCGCCCCGCAAAAGACCGGCCACACGGCCGCAGAGTTCCAAATTCTACGGGAAGCCCTCACCCCGTGCAAGCCTGCCAACTTCCCCCACAGCAACCCCTTTGATCTATCTCAACAAATGTCCGACCCTGGTGTCAGGCACCGGGGTCGGACATTTGCTGATCTAGATCAAAGAATGTCCTACTCCAGTGCCTGACACCAGGGTTAGACATTGCTTGATTTGGATCAAAGGGGAGGCGGCTATAATGCGCGGCATGATATTGCCGCATGGAGATGCCAAGCGCCTGGCCTTGCTCCCGCCGCCTTCGCTGGCCGGGATCGTGCGCTATTTTCATATCGAATGCGCCAGCGGCGGGACGGTGCTGATTCCGGCCACGCCTTGTCCCGAGATTACCTTCTTTATCGCGGGCGGTTCGCGGCAGATGCTGGGAGCGGGACTGGGCCAGCTCATGGACCGTCCCATGCTGGGCGGGCCGCAGACCATGCCTGCGCTGGCGCATTGGGAAGCGGGCACGACCTTCATCAGCGCCATGATCGAACCGGGGCAGTTTGGCCGCCTGTTCGACGCCGATCTGGTGGAGTTGCGCAACTTCCCGGTGCTGGTGGAGGAGTATCTGCCGCACCTGCCGATCCGTGAACTGGAGGATGGCCTGCGCGCCAGCGGCGATCCGGGACAGTGGCTGGCGCTGCTTTCGGGCTGGCTGCTGGGCTTGCTGGCGCAGCGCGCCGGCCGTATCCGTCCAGCCTTTGCGCTGCCGGCCGGCATGCTGTTCCAGCCGACCGAGGAGATTGCCCGCCGTTGCGGCCTGAGCGTGCGCCAGCTCGAGCGCGGGATGTTGGCTTCCTATGGCCAGAGCTTGCGCGATGAGCGCAAGATGCGGCGCTATGTGCGTGCCCTGTCTATGATGCTGAGCTTGCCGCCCCGGCGCGGCTTGCTGACCCGTATCGCTATGGACTGCGGCTACCATGACCAGGCCCATATGATTCGCGACTTCCTCCATTTCACGGGCCGGCGCCCCGGCAGCTTGCTGGACGACGACGATGGCAGTGGCCTGCTACGCCTGTTCCGCTACGAAGAGCCGCACCGGCAGGTGGTTACCGGCCAGGCTTGAGACCGCCGCGCCGGCATTGTTAAATAGGGAATTATTCACCAAAGAAAAATATTTCCTAAACTTTTCTGAAATTTCCTGGATACATTGTTATAAGCTCGATATTTCCACATAGAAATTATCGAGAAAGCATTTCGTCCAGCGGGATCGATAGGAGAGTTAAATGGTAGCGATGGTTAGCGGCAACGGCTTGGGCATCTTGAACAGCTCGGCAAGCGTTCTGGGACAACAGGGCTTGTTCGGCAATGCGGCGCACGGTCAAACCAAGGAAGCGGCCTATGTCAATTTGGCTAATGGCAACCTGGTACTGCAAGACCAGGATGAATGGCTGGCCGCGCGTGGCGTGAATTTGGCGCTGACCCGTACCTATAACTCCCAAGGAAATTTCAATGACGGCAATGGCCTCAACTGGAAAAATGGTTCGGTCAAGCAAGTTACCGGGCTGAGCGGCACCCTGAACGGCGCGGGCAGCACCGTGAGCCGCATCGATGGCGACGGCAGTGTCCAGCTGTACACCTATGATGCCGGCTTGAAGCTTTACCGCAGCAGCGACGGTGCCGGTGGCTACCAGACCTTGTCGGCCACCGCGGCGCTGGAGTGGACCTGGCGCAGCGACCGGCGTGATTTACTGGGCGTGCATGAGGTGTATGACGGCAGCAAGAATGATGGCCGCATCACGGCCGTGCGCGACCAGCTCGGCCTGCGCATCGGCTATCAGTACAATGCCGACGGCCAGTTGGCCGTGCTGAGCAATGGCAGCGGCGACAAGACGTATTACGACTATGCCAATGGCAAGCTGGCCCAGATCCGCAGCGATCTGGGCGGCGGCGCCAGCCTGGTCCGGACGCGCTATGCCTACGATGAGTTGGGGCGCCTGAGTTCGGTTTCCGTGGACCTCACGCCCGAGGACGGCAGCATCGGCGACGGCAATGCCTATGTGAGCCGCTACGAGTACGAGGGCGAGAGCCAGCGTATCAGCGTACTGCAGCAGGCCGACGGCACCAGCATCCGTTTCCGTTATACCGCGGAGGGCAAGGTGCGCAGCATCAGCGATGCGCTGGGCCGCAGCACGACCCTGGAGTATGACGAGGCGGGCCGCACCACGGTGGTGAGCGACGCGCTGGGCCGCAAGACCAGTTACCGCTACGATGCGCGCGGTCAGCTGACCGGCGTAAGCGGCCCGCTCGCCGACAATCTCAATCCGGAAACCCAGTTCAGCTACGATGCCAGCGGCAATCTGCTGCGCGCGGTGGCCGCCAATGGCTTGGCCATCGACTATGGCTATGATGCGAACGGCAACCGCATCCTGGAAAGGGATGGGGCGGGCAATACCGTGAGCCGCGTGTATGACTTGAGCAGTAATCAGCTCTTGAATGAAACCGTGTATGCGGTGGCCGATCCGGATGGCGCCGGTCCGGCCCAGGCCGGCGCGCCGCAGACCCGGCGCCTGGTCTACGATGCCAGCAACCGCCTGCGTTTCCGTATCTCGGCCGAAGGACGGGTCAGCGAACTGCGCTATAACGCCCTGGGCGAACTGGCCAGCGAGCTCAGTTATACCGCGCAACTGTATGCCACGGCGGCCCTGGCGCCTGCCGCCACCTTGACGGAGGCGGCCCTGAACGCTTGGGTGGCCAGCGCGGCCGTGGACAAGAGCCGCGTCAGCCGGACCGATTACCTGTATGACGGCCGTGGCCAGTTGAGTTCGGTCCTGCGTTTCGCCAACACCAATGCGGCCGGCGTCGGCCTGCTCGACGGGCAGCAGAGCGAAACGGTGTATGTCTACGGCCCCTCCGGGCAATTATTGAAAAGCATCGATGGCAATAAGAATGCCACGGCGTTCACCTACGATGGCTTGGGCCGCCAACTGAGCAAGACCGATGCGCAAGGCAATGCCGCGCTATCGACCTATGGCCAGCATGGCGAACTGGTACTCAGTTCCAGTGCCAATGGCGCCACCACCACCTTTATCCGCGACAAGGCCGGACAACTGATCCGCATCCAGCAACAGCAGGCGGAGGAGCAGGGCACGGTCCAGCACCTGTACCGCGCGGACGGTCAGCGCTATCTGAGCATCGGCGCCACGGGCCAGCGCACCTACTGGCTGTACGACGCGCTCGGTCGCAAGACGGCCCAGATCGAGCACTATGGCGCGTTGACCGAGTTCAGCTATGATGCTGCCGGCCTGCTGTTGCAGACTACCCAATACGCCACTGCGGTCGACACGGCCGTGCTGCTCGACGGCGCCGGCCAGCCGTCCGGCGTGACGCTGGCTGCGCTACGGCCGGCCGCCAGCGCAGACGACCGCCGCAGCTGGAACAGCTATGACAAGGCCGGCCGCCTGAGCGCCACGGTGGATGCCAACGGTTACCTGAGCCGCATGAGCTATGACGGCGCCTCGCGCCTGGTGCAGACGGTGCGCCGCGCCAAGCCGCTCGAGGCGGCGCAACTGGTTGGTGGCCAGATCCCGGCGCCTAGTGCCGACGAGGCCTCGGCGGCCGACAGCCTGACCCGCACCCTGTACGACCGCGACGGCAAGCTGGTCGGCCAGCTCGATGCGAACGGTTATCTGACCGAGCACCGTTACAACGCGGGCGGCCAGTTGCTGGAAACGGTCGCCTATTTCGTGCAGACCGCGGCGGCGGCCCGGAGCAGCAGCGATATCAATGCCTTGCGCCCGGCGGCCCACGCCGCGGACCTGCGCCAGCGTTTCATCTATGACGGCCGCAACCAACTGGTGGGCAGCATCGATGCCGACAATTATCTGACCGAGACCACCTACGACCAGGCCGGCAATGTGGCCAGCCGGCGCCGCTATGCGGTGGCGGTGAGCACGCCGGCCGCGCCGACCCTGGCCAGCGTGGGCAAGGTGCTGCATGCGGCCGATCGCCTGAGCAGCTATACCTACACTAGCCTGAACCAGCTGCTGCGCGAAAGCACGGCCGGCGGCCTGTTTACCGATTACCAGTACGATGCGGCCGGCAATGTGGTGACCGTCACGCGCGGCATGACCGCCGCCGCGGAGCGCGCCAGCAGCAAGCGCTACGATGCACTGGGCCGTCTGACGGCGCAGTTGACCGAGGAGGGCACGGCCGAACTGGCCAAGCTGGGCAGCGACCCGGCGCCGGCCGCCGTGGCGGCGCTGTGGGCGCGCTTTGCCGAGCATTATGCCTATGACGCGGCAGGCCGGCGCAGCAGCGTCAGCGATGTGCGCGGCAACCGCACCCTGTCTTACTACGACCGGCAAGGCCGTCTGACCCATACCATCAATGCGCTGGGCGAGGTGACGGAGCAGCGCTATGACAGCCTGGGCCAGCTGGCGCACAGCGTCCAGTATGGCCGCCGCATCGAGGCGGCCACGTTGGCTGCCTTGCAGGGCGGCCAGCCCGATGCGCTGCTGGAGCGGACCCTGGCGGCGCTGGCGGGCAATGACCGGCATGCGGCCTTCTATTACGATGCCGCCGGTCGCCTGGCCTACAGCGTCAATGGCGCCGGCGAAGTGCAAGGCATGCGGTATGACGGCAATGGCAAGCTGGTGCAGAGCATCCGCTACCGCGGCCGTCTGGCCGAGGCCGCGCGTGCCGCCCTGGTCGGCGGTGCCCTCAGCCGTGCCGCCAGCGAACTCGCGCCCGTCTTGCAGCAGACGGCCGACTGGCAGCGCAACCTGTATTACTACGATGTCAACGGCCGCCTGATCTTCTCGGTCAATGCCGCCGGCGAAGTCGAAGGCCGCGGCTACGACCAGTTCGGCCAGCTCAATACCTTGACCCGTTACGCGGCGCGGCGCGAGATCGCCAGCTTGAGCGGCAATGCCGCCGAAGCGGCCAGCCTGGCGCTCAACGATGCCGCCAACGCGGTGGAGAGCTATGCCTATAACCGTCGCGGTCAGCTGATCGATAGCGCCGACGCCAACAAGAACCATGTGTTAAGCGAATTCAATGCCTTCGGCGAGCTGGCCAAGCGCACGCAATTGGCCAGCGCCGGCAGCAGCGCACTGGCGCCGGCGGCCGATGTCAGCAGCCAGACCCTGTACGACGCGAACGGCCGCGTGCTGGCCACGGTCGATGGGGTCGGCGCGGTGACCAGCTTCAGCTACGATAGCGCCGGCAATATCACCGAACGGATTGCCCTGGCCACGCCGGTGGCCGTGACGGCCAAGGCGGACGATATCCGCGCCGCGCTGGCCAATGGCAGCTTGAGCGTGCCCGAGCGCGATCAGCGCCAGCGCTTTGCCTACGATGCGAATGGCAGGCTGGCGCTGAGCATGGTGCTGAACGCCGTCGAGAACCAGACGGTGGCCGGCAACAAACTGGCCTATGCGAGCATCTGGAGCGTCATGGCCTGGACCTATGAGGAAAACGGCGGCCTGGCCGAGCGGCACAGCACGCAAGCGCTGATGCGCGCGGACGATCTGGCGCCGCAGAGCGCCAAGGCGGCCGACTGGTTGGCCGGCGTGCTCACCTCGGGCGACGCCAGCGTGCGCACCGTCTACGATGCGACCGGCCGCGTCGCCGCCACGGCCACCATGCTGCGCGCCGAAGCCGGCGTTCCGCTCTGGAGCGTGGTAAGCCACAGCTATGACGGCAAGGGCAATCTGCTGCAACGCCGCGCCCATGCCACGGAGTTGCGCGGCGCCAAGCCGACGGCGGCGCAGATTCTGGCGCTGGCCGCATCGGCCGACGATAGCGTCATCTGCAATGAATACGATGGCCAGGGCCGGCTGACGGCCAGCGCCCAGGCCCTGGGGGCGGAAAACGGCATCCAGCGCTGGGCGGTGAGCGTGCAGGACTACGATGCCGCCGGCAATGTGCTGCGCCGCATCCAGTACGCCACGGCCTTGGCGGGTAATGAGTTGCCGGCCGACTTCAGCCGGCTGGTGCGCGCCGATGGCGCCGCCGACCGCGCCACGCGCTATGCCTACGACGCCGCCAACCGTCTGGTGGCGACGGTCGATGCCCAGGGCGGCGCCAGCCGTCTGGTCTATGATGCGCGCGGCAATGTGCTGCAGACCATCGCCCTGGCGGACCCGGTCGACCCGGCTGCGCCCATTCCGGCCGTCTTTGCCGGCGAGAGCGACAAGGCCAACCGCGTCACCCGCACCGTATACGATCTGGCCAACCGCCCGCTGTATGTGATCGATGCCCTGGGCAATGTCAGCGAGAAGCGCTACGACGCTCTGGGCAATGTGGTGGCCTTGCAGCGCTATGCCAGCGCCATCGATCTCGCCAAGCTGACGGCCCAGCCGGCGGCGCGCGAGGTGGCGGCCCTGCTGGCGGCCAATGGCGGCCATGAGCGCGACCGCACCGAGCGTTATGTCTACGACCAAAACCGCCGCCTGCGCTTTACCGTCGATGCCTTGGGCTATGTCAAGGAAACCCAGTACAACGCCCTTGGCCAGGTCAGCAAGACGCTTGAGTATCCGGTGGCGGCGCGCCCCGTCACCGACGCCAATGCGGCCGCCATCATCCCGCTCGAGGCGAATGCGCAACTGGCCAAGGCGCGCGTCACCAGTCACGGCTATGACAACCAGGGCAATCTGATCAGCACCACCGATGCCCTCGGCAAAACCGAGTCCTACACCTACGATGCGCAAGGGCGCAAGATCGGTTTCACCAATAAGCTGAAGCAGCGCTGGACCTATGGCTACGATGCCGGCGGCCGCCTGGCGATGGAGCTCAAGCCCGCCGTCATCGCCTATGACAGCAATGGCTTGAGCGCCACGCAGACCCAGTTGGGCGTGGCGATGGAATTGCAGTTGCAGACCTTGATGGACTACGACGCCTTCGGCAATCTGATCCGCCGCCACGAAGGCATCCCCGGAGAGACCGGCCGCGTCACCGAATACCGCTACGATACGCTGGGCCGCCAGGTTCAGACCCGCCGTACCGCGCAGCGCATTTATGCTGTGGATGCCGATGTGGCGGCCGGCCTGAACGGCGCCGTGTACGAGAAGGATTCCGGCCCGCTGTGGACCGAGGTGCGCTACGATGCCCTCGGCAATGCCGTGGCCAACCGCGATGTCGGCGGCCGCATGAGCTATAAGTTGTACGACAGGCTGGGCCAGGTGCGCTACGAGGTCGATGCCGCCGGCTACGTGACCGGCTACGAGCGCGACGCTTTCGGCGGCGTGACGGTGTTGACGCGCTATGGCGTGGAAGCCCAGCTCGAAGGGCGCCGCCCCGACCAGCTGGCGCTGGCAGACTTTGCCCGCACCCTGCGCCCGAGTTATAACAGCGACCGCTGCCTGTACACCAAGTACGATCTGCTGGGCCGCGTGGCCCGCCTCAACGAAGCCATCGTCACCGTCTACGACCGCAATGCCACCGGCGGCACGCCGTATGTGGCCGCCGGCAAGACCACGGTCTTCGAATACACGGCCTTCGGCGAGGAGCGTCGTCGCAGCAGCTATGGCAGCAATCCCCTCGGTTACCGCGTGACGGAGGAGGCGGTCACGCGCAGCTACTACAATGTGCGCGGCGAAAAGGTGGCCGAGATCGCCGCCCTGGCGGAGGCGCCAGGGCCGGGCGCCAGCAGCGGCTATCTGACCACCTATGTCTACGACGATGCCGGCAATCTGAAGACCAAGGTCGAGTACGCCAATGCGGCCACCGGCTGGGACGACTATGCCTATACCAGGGGCGCCGATGCCGTTTTCGTCGACCGCACCTGGGAATATGGCTATGACGCCGGCCAGCGCCGCACCTCGGAAACGCGGGTCAATGTGCGTTACGCGGATGGCGCCGGCAATGCCGTCAGCGGTCATCTGGTGACCAGCTATGTGTATGACGATCTGGGCAACCAGATCGCCGTCATCGATCCGCTGAAAGGCAGCACCTACACCTATTACGATACGCTGGGCCGCACCATCGCCGTGGCGCGCAAGCCGGCCTCGGACGGCAAGGAGGCCGTACCGCCGCAGGCCCAGCTCACGGAATTCAAGCTCGATCTCTTCGGCAATACCGTGCTGCGCGTGGATTACGCGAACGGGCCGCAGGTCGGCAAGATCGGCGCCGACGGCTACCACTTGCCGGACGGCGCCTGGAACGATGTGAACAACCGCGTCACCGCCACCCGCTTCGATCTCGAAGGGCGCGCGCTGGAAGTGATGGATGCCGTGCAGTTCATGGGCAAGCGCCAAAGCACGCGCCTGTCCTACGACGAGTATGGCCGCGTCGCCAAGCAGTGGCAGACCGTGACGGACCACACCGAGCGCCAGTATGGCGTGTATGAGATCCGGCGCTACGATGCGCTTGGCCATGTCATCGAATCCTGGGCGCCGGCCAACCGCGATCTGGTCGATGCGCCCGGCGCGGCCGCGGCGGTCACGCGCAAGACGCAGAAATACAATGCCTTCGGCGAAGTCACTGGCACCGGCGTCGTCTACGGCAATGGTCCCGAGCAGATGGTCAGTTACACCGACTACGATGTGGCGGGGCGCGCCTGGCGCAGCAATGGGGGCGACGGCGTCGACAAGGTCACGCTGTACGATGTACAGGGTCGTGCCACGGCCATGATCCGCAGCGCCGGCCGGCAGGAAGAGCAGACACTGCGCCGCCTGGAGTACGTCGAGCAGGCGCTCCAGCTGGAGAATGTGCTGCGCGAGGAAATCCGCTACAACCTGCTGGGTCAGGTGGTCGACCGGCGCGAGCTGGGCGAAGGCCGGCTGGCGGTGCTGGTGCGGCGCGATCGCGCCTGGGTGCGCGACACCCTGGCGCGCGGCCAGGCGCTCGACGAGAATACGCTGCTGCTGTTGGGCGACGCCAGCGATGCCGGCAAGGTCGTCAGCCTGCGCTACCGCCTGGCCGGCGCCAGCGCCTGGACCGAAGCCGGCGCGCCGCGTCTGCAATGGATCGACGGCTTGCCGGTGTTTAGCACCCGCGGCCTGCCGCCGGGCGAGTATGAATACAAGGTCATGCTGCAATCGAACGGCTTGCCGGCCTATGAGCGCGAAAGCGGCAAGCTGAAGGTGGTCAGCGACGCCAATGCCGATGCCGTGCGCGATGTGGTGCAGCTGTATCTGATGCTGTTCGACCGCGCGCCGGACCTGGCCGGCCTGAATCTGTGGCTCGGCGAGATCGCCAAGGGCGCCAGCCGCGCCGAACTGATCCAGGGGATGCTGGCGGCGCCGGAGGCGGTGACGCGCTTCCTCCGGCTCAGCGGCGAGGACGCGATCAAGCTGATTTACCGCAGCGCCTTCAATGTGGGCGAGGCGGACCTGGCGGCGCGGGCCGGCGAGATCGCCGACTGGGGCCAGCGTTATGCCAAGGCGGCCGCCGAGCGCCCCGACGGGCGCGGCTTGGTGCTGTCGGACCTGCTGTATGCGGTGCTGGCCTACCGCGGCCCGGGCGGCCAGTTGCTGGAGGCGCGTGCCCTGGCCCTGCGCAACTATCTGGTCAATGGCGGCAGCGACCCGGCGGTGGCGCGCGAGCTGATGGTGCTGGCGCAGACGCGGCCGGCGGACGCCCTCCAGGAGGGCGCGGCGCGCGGCGCGCTGGAGCGGGCGCGCACCCAGGTCATCCGTATGTACCTGACCGTGTTCGGCCGGGCGCCGGAGCGGCGCGGCATTGATTTCTGGCTGCCCCATGTGCAAAACGGCCTGACCCTGGAAGCGATGGCCGAAGGTTTCCTGGACAGCGAGGAGGCCCAACTGGCCTGGCTGTATCCGAGTACCGGTCTGACGCCGGAACAGTATAAGCAGCAGCTGGTGACGCGGGTCTACGGCATGATGCTGAGTCGCGCGCCGAGCGCGGCCGAACTGGCGACCTGGATGGGCAAGTTGACGGGGGCCAATCCGATCAGCCGCGGCCAGTTCATCGTGCAACTGAGCGAGCAGGTGATCCGTTACGACGGCCCGGTCGCGGCCCAGGTCGCCGAGCGCAATCTGTTCAACAACCGCGTGGCCCTGGCCCTGACGGCCGGCGTGGCCGTCGGCCATGAACTCGACATCGATGGCGGCAGCGCGCTGCTGGCCGGCGTCACCTCCGACGCCAATGCCAAGGACGCGGCCGCCAAGGCGCAGGCCGCGCTCAAGGCGGTGGCGGAAACGGCGCGCCTGGCTGCCATTGCGGCCGGCGTGGCCGCCGGCGCCACGCCGCTGGAAGAGATGCGCCGCACCATCGCGCGCCTGTACCTGATGGTGCTGAACCGGGTGGCCGACAAGTCCGGCCTGGAGTTTTACCTGAAAAGCAATCCCACCACGTCGCAGGCCTGGTTGCAAATGACGCAGGGCTTCCTCGACAGTGCCGAGGCCAAGGGCCTGCTGCCGGACTGGAAAGGCATGAGCCACCGCGAATTCGTGGCGCGCCTGTATGCCAATGCGCTGGGCGCGATCCCGGCCAGCAAGGCCGTGCAGGCCGAACTCAATGCTTTCGTCGCCCAGCTGGAGCAGGGCGCCAACCGGGTGGAGGTGACGCTGGCCATCGTGCGCGGCATGCTCGGCGCCTCCGATCTGCCGCTGGCGGACCAGGGCTATAAGTCGCTGCTGGACAACCGCAGTGCGGTCTGCCTGACCGTGGCCGAAGCGCTGGACCTGGACAGCGCCGAGGCGCAGAAGACCACGCTGAACCTGGTGACCGCGAGCGATATCAAGGCGGCCCTGAGCTATGCCTATGACTACAATGCCAAGAGCCTGAGGGCGCGGCTGGAGGCGGCGCGGGCCCAGGCCAGCATCGGCCTGACCTTGAGCGAAGCGATGCTTGCCGCCGGCCAGGCCGGCGCCGCGGCCATCAGCGCCGCCACCGCGCTGGCCGCCAATCCCGCGGCCGCCCAGCGTCTGCAATTGATCCAGTTGTATACCGTGCTGCTCAACCGCACGCTCGACAATCCGCCCGATATCGCCGGCCTGGAATTCCATCTGACCGGCCCGGGTAAGGCGGCCATCGAGGTGCAGGCGCAGAACGTCCTCGCCAGTCCGGAAGGGCTGCTCATCTTTGCCCCCGGCCTGAGCGACCGCGCCTTCGTCGAAAAACTGTATATGCAGATGCTGGGCACGCTGAGCGTGTTGCCGGCCGACACGGTCGACTATTGGACGGCGCAGTTGGGCGCGACGCCGGCGCCCACGCGCGGCAAGATCGCCTGCGACATCGTCAACGCCATGCTGGCCTACTCCACCGGCCGGCCGAGCGGCAGCGAGTTGGCCCTGCTCAATGCGCGCGCCGTCTTTACCCAGAGGGTGGCGGACATCTACCTCAAGGTGGAGCAGAGCACCAGCGACGAGGTGGCCCGCCTGAGCGCCCAGCAGGCGGAGATGAAGCGCCTGGTCGATGAGTTGAAGGCGCGCCTGGCGCCGCTCGAGCAAGCCAAGAACGCCAGCGAGGCGGCCAAGAACGCCGCGCTGGGTGCTGTCGCCAATGCCCAGCCGGCGGTTAATGCGGCCGGCGACGGCAAGGGGGCGGCCCGTCTGCAAATTCTGCGCCTGTACGCCACCTTGCTGCAGCGCAGCCCTGCGCACGACCCGCCGCACTGCGTGGAGATCGACTTCTGGATCAATATCTCGCCGGAACAGGCGGCCTATTCGATCATGGGGAGCACCGAGGGCAGCAAGCTGCTGTCGCCCGGCCTGGGTAACGAAGACTTTGTGCGCCAGTTGTATGCGCTGATCCTCGGTCGCCAGCCCAAGGACGCGGCCGAAATCAAGATCCACCTCGACTATCTGGCCAAGAACGCGAGCGCGCCCTATGTCCGCGGCGCCCTGGCGGTGAGCATCCTGAACGCTTACAGCAATTATTCGGATGGCGAGCCGGCGCAGTTGCAGAACAAGAAGCTGTTCGATCAGAATATCGTCACCATGCTGACGCGCCTGGACCGCCAGGCTAAGGAAGAGGCGGCGGCCGCCAGCGCCAAGCTGGCCAGCATGAATGCGCTAGCGGCGGCGGTTGCCGCCGCGCAGAAGGACAAGATGGCCAAGGATGCGGCCGCGACGGCGGCCACACCGGCGGCCACGACTGCGCGCACGGTGCTGCAGTCGGCTTACCGGCGCGAGATCGTGGAGCTGCACCAGGCCTTGCGCGGCCCCATCGATTACGCTTCCCTGCTCAATCTGGTCACCCGCATGCAGAGCGGGGCCGTGACCATCGCGTCCCTGACCAAGGATTGGATCGCCTCCTTCCCGGCCGACAATGCCGGCTTCGTCAAGAAGCTGTACAACACGGTGCTGAGCCGTGAACCGAGCAATGAAGAGATCCAGCACCACGCCGGCCAGATGCCGCCGCGCACCCGCTACGACACCGCCCTGGTCTTCCTGAATTCGCCCGAAGGCAGGAATACCTATCCCGCCAAGGCCGATCCGGTGGAGGCGGGCTTGCTCGCGCGCGCCAACAGTGATCTGGCGGCCAAGGACAAGGCCGACCGCGAGGCGCAGGAGGCAGCGGCCGCCGTGCGCGCAGCGCAGGACAATGTCGCCGCCAGCGGCAGCACACCGGCCGCTGCCGCAGCGGAAGAGAGCAAGAGCAAGCAGGCAGCGGCCGCGTATGCGGCGCTGCTGGCCATGTATCCGAAAGTGTTGGATGCCGACGACAAGGTGCTGGCGGCAACCGAGGCCCGCTTGCGCTACGAGCCGGTACAAGCTCAGTGGAGCAAGGCCCAGGCGGACTATAGCCAGTTCCCCAGCGCCAAGCTGAGCGCCTACCAGGCTGCGCTGGGCGTCGGCGCCTTGCTCAAGTCGGCGCTGAATACGCGCGCCGCGGCGGCGGCGCAGCAGGCGGCGGCAGGCCAGGTCTACCAGGCCAATACCACAGGCTTCAACGCTCTGCGCATCACGCACTTGTTCAGTGCCCTGTTGAACCATGTGCCGGCATTGGGCGAGTTGCAATACTGGCTCGACAAGATGGCGGGCGGCCAGAGCCTGGCGCAAGTGGCCGAGGGCTTGATGAACAGTACCGAGGCCAAGACCAAGAACCTGTATCCGGCCACGATGAGCAACGACGTCTTCGTCGCCCAGGTCTATAACTACGCCTTCGGCCGCGGCTTCAATGGCGATCCGACCAGCCAGCGCTTCTGGTCCAGCAAGATCACCGGCAGCGTCACCCGGGCCGATATCGCAGTCGCCATCACGGAAGGCGGCAATAACAACTTCTCCAACGACACGCGGGTCTTGAACGAGAAGGCCATGGGCGGCTTGCGCCCGCTTGCCAATGCCGTCATCAGCGACGCGGAGCTGAATGCCGCCATCGCCCAGGCCAACCAGCAGGAAAAAGCCCTGGCCCTTGCCTACGATGCGACGGCCATGGCCGCTTTTAACGCCTCGCCCGATGCCCAGCGTATGACCCAGGTGGTGCGCCTGTATTTAGCGGCACTGGGCCGGGCGCCGGAAGCGGCAGGCTTGCGCTTCTGGTACAACCATCTGCGCAACGGCATGACACCTGTCGTGGCGGCGCAAAATATGCTCGACAGCGCGGAAGGCGTGCGCCTGTATCCGGCCGGCCAGAGCGGCGCCGATTTCCTGCGCCAGCTCTTCATCAGCGCGCTGGGACGGGAGCCGAACCCGGCCGAGGCCAGCAAGTATGGCAGCCAGCTGGCGAGCCTGAAGCGGGGCCAGGTCGTGGTCAATGTGATCAACGACGTGCTCACTTCAAACGACAACGACCTGCTGTCGTATACCTCGCGCACCCTGTTCATCGACCGTACCAGCATGGCCCTGGCGGCCGCCCGCCTCGACACGGCCAAGTATGAAAAATCCGTGGCCAAGGCGGTGGAAGTGATGGACAGCACGGTCAAGGCCGGCGTCGCCAACCAGTACACCATCCCCATGGTGCAGGTGGCCGGCACGGCCGCCAGCGGCAGCCGGGTGGCCACGGGCAATAACCAGCTGACCCTGGACCGCTGGGGCAATGTGCTGGCCGTGGCCGATGCGCGCGATCAGAACTTCAAGATCAGCTACACCTATAACCACGACAACCAGCGCCTGACGCAGACGGTGAACGCCTTGCTGCGCGATGCGAATACGGCGCCGCGCGTACAGTTCCGCTACGACGCCCTGGGCCGCCTGGTGGCGACGCAGGACGCCAACAACAATCTGAACCGCTACGAATACGATGCGCGGGGCAATGCGACCAAGGAAATCCACGCCGACGGCGGCATTGTGAGCAGCGCCTACGATTTGTTCGGCAATCGCCTCTATCTCAAGCGCTGGAATACCGATACCACCGGGGTGCAGACCAACTACGCCTACGACCAGCTGGGCCGCATGCTCAAGAGCTGGAGCGAGGCCGAGGTCGAAGTCCATGCCGTCAACGTGGACGACAACAACGAGTTCGTCATGACGCCAGCCTTCCTGGAAAGGATGAATCCGCTGCGCAAGCAGCTGGTGGACAGCTTTGCCTACGATGAGCTGGGCCGCCGCATCCGCAGCACCAACGGCATTGGCGTCAATTCGTACACCGAATACGACGCGGACGGCAATGTGATTGCGACGATGACCGAAGACCGCTATCGCGTGGTGACCTCGTACGACGCTTTCCATAACCGCCTGCGCAGCCGGAATGCCGAAGACAAGGAAATGACCTGGGTCACGGACAGCTTCGGCCGCATCAGTTCGCAGACCGATATGGGCGGCGGCGTCAGCACCTTCCAGTACGATGGCGCCGGCCGGCGCACGCTGATGAAAGTCAGCCGCGACGGCAAGGATGGCGAAGTCCGCTACAGCTACAACAACGGCCAGCTGTGGCAGGTGCAGGACAGTGCCAGCGGCCTGGCCACCACCTACCTCTACGATGCGGCGGGCAACCGTCTGTTCGAGCGCCAGAACTATATGCCGGGCGCCCAGGTCGTGCCGCAGCGCGTGCAGAACAACGCGCTGAGCTACGATATGCAAAACCGCCTGGTCGGCATCCGCGACAATCTGTATGAGTTGAAGTACACCTACGACAATAACGGCAATCGCCTGACCATCACCACCAAGTACGGCAATGAGGCGGCCTTTACCGTCTACAACGCCTACGACAAGATGAACCGACAGACGGTGGCGAACGGCGATCTGGTCGCCGGCCGCGTGGTGTATGGCGAGCAAGGCCATGAGCTGAGCTACGACAAGGCCGGCAACCGCCTGACCGACACCTTCAAGGGCGTGGCCATCGGCGTGGATCTGCGCACCACGCCGAACCAGAAAACGGTCGAGACCTATACCTATGATGGGATGGGGCGCCTGTCCACGGTATCGCGCGACAACCGCCTGATCGACCTGCGCTGGTACGATGCCGCCAGCCGCATCACGCAATCGGGCATGATCTTCAAGCCGTCCGATCCCGAGCGCTATGCCACCACCCAGGCCGGCGTGCTGTCGCAGCACCGCATCTATGCCTACGACATCGGCAATCATGTCATCCACCAGAAGGAACACAACTGGGATACGCCGGATGTGGACACCTATTTTGTCAGCGATAAGGATAACCGCAACGCCGGCTACGACAAGATGGGCAATCTGAAGGGTTATACGGTGGTGGTGGAGAAATGGCGCTGGGAAGATTACGGCCGCTATGTGATCGACCACAAGTGGTTTGAAGGCGCCAAGGAGGCGCGCATCACCCAGTTGAAAGACCGCACCGCTAGCATCAGCGACTACGACGTGTATGGCAACCGCCTGAGCGTGACCGACCAGACGGGCAAGGTGAAGAACCAGCTGTTCTACGATGTCGACGGCCATGTGCAGTCGCGTATCGTGGACGGCGAGGCGGACTTCAACCTGATCGTGAACGGCCAGGTCCTGGGCGAGGAAAACCAGAAGCGCGACAATATTTTGGGCGCCACCTATATCAAGGCCACGGCCTCCGCGCTGAGTGCGCCACCGTCGCTGTACACGGTGATGAGCACCTCTGAAACGCTGCAAAGCATCGCCCAGGGACTGTGGGGCGATGGCAATCTGTGGTATCTGATCGCCGACGCCAACAATCTGGCCAGCGATGCCAAACTGAAGGTGGGGCAGGCGCTGACCATCCCGACCCGCGCCAACACGGTGCACAACGATTACACGACCTTCAAGCCGTACGATGAAGGTGCGCAGATCGGCGACACCATGCCGGCCATGCCGACGCCAAGCCGCAAAGGCGGCTGCAGTGGCGGCAACATTCTGATCGCCGTGGTGGCCGTGGTTGCGACCATCTTCACGGCGGGCGCGATGGCCGGCCTGCTGAGCATTGCCACCGGCGCTACCAGCACCTTCGGTGCCGGCCTGGCGATGCTGGGCGGCGCCGGCGGCTTTACGGCTGGTGCGCTTGCCACCGGTGCCGTGGCGGCTGCGGCCGGCTCCGTCGCAGGCCAGTTGACGGCCATGGGACTTGGCTATCAGGACGAGTTCAGCTGGCGCAGCGTGGCCACGGCAGCTGTCGGCGGCGTCGTTTCGGCGGGCGTGGCCGGTGCCGACCTGGGAGGCTTGAGCTCAGTCTTCAAGCCGAGCGAAGGGATATACACGGCCGCCGCCGCGCGCGCCGTGCTGTCCAACACCGTCACGCAAGGTTTGAGCATGGCGACCGGCCTGCAGCACGGCTTCGACTGGCGCGGCGTTGCCGCGTCGGCCGCGGGTGCCTTGGCGAGCCAAGCCGTCGGCCAATACCTGCAGGGCGACAGCGTGATCGCCAAGCTGGTGAAAGGCAATGAGCTGGCCACGCGCACGCTCGGCGATTTTGCCTCCGGCACCGCAGCGGCCATCGCCCGTGGCGGGAAAATTGATGTGGTGCGGATTGCCACAGATGCGTTTGGTAATGCGCTGGGTAGCAGCTTGGCTGACATCATGCAGCGGACGCCAGCAACACCTGTGAAGTCGTTTTCAGACTCAATCGACCGTGGTCCGGATTGGTATCAAGATTGGAAGGCCAGAAGACAGGATATGAGTATTGCTGAGATACCGGGTATAGATTTTTCTTCCGAAGCCGAATCGGTAGGTTCGCCTCAAGAACAAAAGAAAACTCGAACTCAAGCAGAGATCGATTACGCCAACGATTGGGTTGACCAGAAAAAGGGCAAGTGGCATATCGACGATAAATTCCAAGGCACGGAAGCGGTAAAACGTGGCCTTGTAAATGTTTTGAGAGACGGGAATACGCTCTCACTCAACGTGAACGTTCTAGTGGGTAGTGGCGATCCTGCTCTCGCGCGAGATTATGCTAAGGCAAGTCAAGATTTCTGGGGAGGCAAGTCGTTTACCGATACTGATGGGACGGTATACCGGACCAACGTACGAGTAGGTGTTGCTGAAGATAGGAGTAAGGCTACGATATGGCTTGACAAGTCACTCCCCGCTGGGAGTGATGTGACGACTAATTGGCGCAACTCCGAGCAGAACTTCCCGATCAGTGCCTTATATGGTAAGCCGTCATTAGTATATCCGCATGAATTTGCGCATGTGGCCCTCGGGGTGTGGGATGCTTATGGTAACGTCACATTCCCTGATGGCGCGGCCATGAAAGGAGTCCCACGTGTCGGTTTTGAAGATAGCATTATGGCCAACACTATCAATGGCAAGCTGCGTTTTTCCGATTTAAAAGGAATAATGCTCCATCTCGAAAAATCTCAATATGCTACACGACAAGGAAAATGAAGAGTGCTATTTTAGGAATCGCAATACTCATATTGACATCAGGTGTTTTTGCACAACGGAACGACAATGCGCAAGCTGCAGATCCAATTGCGGAATGGAGTGATATTCAGAAGCTATTGGTTAATCAATCTATTTCACCCGAATGGAGGGATTGCAGGGGGTATTCTGCAGCATATTATCATCTGATTTATGGATCTGAGCAGCGCGCTGAGCAACTTATCTTAGAATCTCGTAGAATCGGCATTTGGATCGAGGGAGAGCATGATCGTTTACTTGAGATCGCTATTAGACAGAATTCTCAAAGAGTTGTTGCCGCGCTGATTAAACACGGCGACTCAGTATCAGTCGACCGTTTCGGATTTTCTCCAATGCAACTTGCCGCGGCGTTAGGACGCCTCGAGATCGTTCGGATGTTGCTGCAAGCGGGAGCCGATCCATTCTGCAAGGGGTGTCTGGGTCAGTCGCCAGTTGAGATGGCGCTAACGTATGGTCATTGGCGAGTGGTGTTATTAATGCGTGACTCTGGCGTAAATATACAAAACTACCTAAGGGATAAGAATCAATGGCAGCTGGTTTTCCGAGCAATAGATGGAAAATCCCTTGAGGGTCTGATCATGTTGGATAAGCTGGGATTTAGCCTGATTCAACAAAACATAGACGGCCTGACACCCTTTGAGTATGCGTTATTAACTAATGCTCCAGATCAAATAATTGATTTCTTTTTTATGCGAGAAAAAAATTTTTGCGCAAAAAATAAAAAGGGAAACAGGATGTTGAATGTGATTTCGAAAATACCAGATTACGAAACTCCTCCCTTGAATTATTGGCTGAATTTGATAAAGAGCCAAATATCGATGTGCAGGTAAATTTTTGGCGCGATCAAAAGAAGAGGTCGCACATTACCTGCAGATCTTGATTGAGCGACTGTCCGAAGGAAAATCTTTGGAAACGAATTGAGTGACACGGCGACGGCCAGCTCGTTCGCGAGAGGTGCGACCATAGTAATTACACGTAGCAGCAAAATGCAAGCTTCGCCGATCGCGATGGATGCGTTTGGGAATGCGTTGGGTAGCAGCCTGGCAGAGCAGATGCGACCAACGGTCAAGGCGAGTGTTGGTGGAATGGGGCCGCGCCAAGGTGGCGAGGTAACAGGGAATGGAGCACCAATTTCTTATTACACTGCTGGCGGTGCGTGGGAGGATCAGCAATACGCAAAGATGTATGAGGAGTTAGGCCCCGACACTCGCTACATTGTTGACGGACCGCCCGCTGCCGGCCCTTCCGGTCCTGTTGGCTGGAAGAGGCGCGATACAGCACAGGACGGGACTGTAATCTATGAAAATCTCGATCCTGCTGATAGTCAACGATTCAAGGCAGTGAGAGATTTCGATAGCGGCGGTTGGCCGACCATTGATGGCCACTCGCCTGGCCGTATTGAAGTCTGGTCTGGTGAGGGAATACAGACGCAGTGGAATCGCTACTACTCAACGAGTGTTGCGCCCGTAGCTGACACTATGGCGCTACCAGTAGACTCGGCAAATGTGGAGACGGCTGCTGCAAGGGATGCATTTGAGCGGCCCACCGGTTTGTCGATCCTGTTGAGCGCCAACGCCACAACCAAGGCACTCTATACCCCAATCCATTCAGAGGGGGCGTATGGGGTAGCTCGCGGAGTGCCTGGGTATCAAGCTCACCATCTCAACCAAAATGCGATTTATAAGAACTTTGGCATCCCAGAGTCAGCTGGATTCTCGATCAACATTCGGGGCAATGCTCTTAACGAAGCAGGGTCTGCCCACTATGAGGCCCACGCCTCGCTGGAGCAGTGGTGGAGCCAATATCGCCGGGGCGGCGAGAAATTCGGAGAAGTCCCAACAAATGGTCAGGTTGGAGAGGCTTCGAGGAGGTCGCTCGTTGATGCGGGTCTTGATCCCGCAGCGGCACAACGAGTGTCTGACATCGCACGCCAACAAAGGATAAGTGCTGGCCATGCCGAGGCAGCACCAGTCCCGCGTATTCCGGGGCGTGTGGTTCAAAGCCCTACGTCCACTGTAGATGAAACCCTTTGGAAGACCCGCAGGGTTGCAACTGGATTGCAATGGGGCGGCCGTGCGCTTACGGCTTATGGCGCTGCGATGGATGCAGCAAGCCTCTACTCCGAAGTTCAAACAAGCCGACAGACCGGGAATTACGGTAATACCGTCAATGAATCTGTCAGGATTGCCGGTGGCTGGGGCGGAGCATGGGCTGTTGGGGCTGCGGGCGCAGAGTTCGGCGCTGGATTCGGTCTTGCATTTGGCCCAGTGGGAGCGTTAGTTGGAGGCTTTGCCGGTGGTGTCGTAGGCGGTGCGATCGGATATTCGATGGGCAGCTATGCGGCGCAAGGGATTTACGCAGACATGCGCCGGTGGTAAAAACCATCAGCAAAGGAGATAGTTTATGCATCAAAAGACTGTGCAGTTTTTGGAAGATTTACGTGCTACCGACTGGTTTTGCAATGTCGGGCGGGGCGAATACCTAGCAACCGACAGCGACATACTCGCGGTTGGCTCCTGGGATGATGCAATTGCGCTTTCTAGCTCGGAGCTGCATGAGGATGCCTTGCGTGAGGCCATGAATGAAATTACGGTTTCACTTCATCGAAATTTCCCATCGGAGTACATGCATTGGAATGAGAAGGTACGAGAAATCAAGCCGCAGCTCGCCGAGTTGGTAAAGGTGAAATTGGGGGAGTCAGTAAGATTAGGAAGAGCCCCTGCTGTGTTGATGAGCGAACCATGTTTGAGTGATCTTCTGGGCGCCAGCATGGCAATTGAATACTCTGACTTCTTTGATTCCTTGTACTTCCGAAAATTGGTTGACAGCTATTTGCGTGGACATTTCCCGTGCGGCTGGGAGGGCGAAGTCTCGGAAGACTTTGCGGAGGGCTTTAAGACGGGGAAAATGTACGTCTATTAGCATTGTTATCAAAATCTTTTGCATTCCGGTGCCTAGTCCATAAACTGGACCGCGGGATGCAAAGCGATTTGCACTCTTCTCCGAACCCGCCTAGTGCCAACGGTACTACTCGCGTTCTGAACATTGCCAGATCAGGCCAGTGTTCAGGGTGCGAGGTGGCGGGATCGGAGAAGGACGAAACCAAACAGTCTCCAAGCCTGACAGCTTCTGTTTGGTTTTTTGTGTTTCAAAATCTCCGTCTTGCCGGGTAAATCCTGAATCGACAGGTAGGTGCCCCGTGTGTGAACGACATGCACCCAGCGGGGATAGGAGTCATCGTGCGCGAGAACGGGGGGCATGGTTGGCTGTCCGAGGAACGACGGAAAACCTCGGTAAAGTATCGGCGGGTGCGACAAGATCGGACGCGGACGATGGGTCGCAAGCCTGATGATGCGGCATGCGACCACAAGCTGTCACAGATGCAAGCAAAAAACCAGGTTGGCGCCTTCTGAAGGAAACATGGCTGACCTGAAGGAGCTTTGGGCAGACATCCGCCTAAAACTGAAGAAGGACACGGACAAGGCCGAGTTCATCGACGGCAAGCTTCAGGATGCATTTGCCGCCTTCGATGCAAAGGAAAAGGGCAAGGGGCAAGACGCGATCTTGGCGATCTACAACCTTGATGTGGAGAAGTTGCGCTAGTAGGCCGCAAGCCATTGAAGCCCTGGAATCAAATCTTTTGCATTTCGAGGCGATCTGTAAGCGCTGTAGGCAATGCTGGCTGAGAAGATTGCGTAACGAGATGGAATTGCAAGCTATGGCATATAGCAGGACGAAATGCTTGTCGAGGCAGAATTCAAAGATTTCAAAACCTGGACGTGAATGCTGGAACTGGCTCTAGTCAATCGAAAGCGATGTGTCGACGACAAAGTCCATACTATGCGAGGCTGACCCTCGTCGGCGGTACCTTGGCCGCTTGGGCGACTAGGTGTTGGTAGCAGTAAAGTTCGCTGCAATCCATAGCAGTGTCGTTTCCGTACAATATTTATTGCCAAGTGTCGGCTATCGTCCTCCCGGATCAAAAACGGGAGATAGATGATGGAAGACGCAACGCTGGAACGCGACGGTTTTATGGTGACCTCGCTCGATACGCTGGAAAACGCGGTCCGCACCAATAGTATGTGGTATCTGAGCTTCGGCTTGGCCTGCTGCGCTGTGGAGATGATGCAGGCCGCCGCGGCGCGCTATGACATGGACCGCTTCGGCTTTTGCCCACGCCCCTCGCCGCGCCAGGCGGATCTGATGATCGTGGCCGGCACGCTGACCAACAAGATGGCGCGCGCCATGCGCAAGGTGTATGACCAGATGCCTGAGCCGCGCTACGTGGTGTCGATGGGATCCTGCGCCAATGGTGGCGGCTACTATCACTATAGCTACTCGGTGGTGCGTGGCTGCGACCGCATCGTGCCGGTTGATGTCTATGTTCCCGGCTGTCCGCCGACGGCCGAGGCGCTGCTCTACGGCTTGATGCAGCTGCAACGCAAGGTCCGTGCGCACAAGCCGAATCAGCATTATAGCCAGATCGCGCGATAGACTTTAATTATTAAAGTAACAAATATTTCTGACATTCTCCTAGGAAAATATTAGAATTACTTGCAATATTGATGAAATGTAAATATTTGTAAAAATATTTAACATTGATATTGTGAATATTTTTCATGTTGTGGCTTTAAACCATTTCTATTAGGAGAAACGATGTCGTCGCCGATCTATGAAATTGAGAAGCTGTATATTGAACTGCTGAATCGCCCTGCCGAGAGCGCCGGCTTGAATTTTTGGGTGAATGAATACAATAAGAGTGGCGGCAATCTGGCTGGTATCGCTCACTCCATCGAGCAATCGGCGGAATTCCAGGCGCTGTATGGTGGTCATGAATGGACGACCGGCACCGGTCTGATGGTCCAGGTCTACAACAATCTGTTTGGCCATAATCCGGATATGCAGGCACTGAATACCTGGGCAGTGAAATATATCGGCGCCCTGGTGGATCACACCTCGATCGCCGATTTGAACATTCAGATGGCGGATGCCGCCACCGGTGCCGATCTGGTATATCTGAACCAGCGCGTGGTGAATGCGCTGGGCCAGCAGGGCTTGAATTCGGCCGCGCACGATGCCGCGCCGGTTGAAGCACAGATCGCTGCCGATGTACTGCTGGTTGGCGTGCATGTTGAGCAGGATGCGGTAATCTTCTAAGCGGTTCCCGGCAGCGCCTGCCGTACGCAGGCGCTGCCTCTCCTCAACTGCCTCGATACGTCGAGTACGACCATGGCGTGACCACCAGCGGCACATGGTAATTCTGCTCCGGATCGGCAATGCCGAAAGCGACCGTCACCTGGTCGATGAAGGGAGGATTGGGCAGGGGCACGCCAGAGGCCGCGAAGTAGGCGCCCGCCTCGAACACCAGCTCATAGCGTCCCTTGCGCATGCTGGCGCCTTCCAGCAGCGGCGTGCTGCAGCGGCCATCGGCATTGGTCACATCGGTTTTCACCAGGACTTTTTCTTTCCCGCTGACCGCGAACAGGGCGATTTTGACGCCGGCGGCGGGGCGGCCGTGGGCGGTGTCGAGAACGTGCGTCGTCAGTTTGGACATGCTATCTCCTTATAAGTGTCGGCCAATTGGCGTATGGCGCAAATCATATACTGATGACAGGAAGCCAATATATGATCGCTGATATACCCCTACTGCGCCCGAGACCATGGACACTTATCAAAACTATCCGCGCGACCTGATCGGCTACGGCCGCACGCCGCCCCACCCGCAATGGCCGGGCCAGGCCCGCGTCGCCCTGCAATTCGTGCTGAACTACGAGGAGGGCGGCGAAAACAATGTGCTGCATGGCGATGCAGCCTCGGAAACCTTCCTGTCCGAGATCATTGGCGCGACCGCTTTCCCGGCCCGTCACATGAGCATGGAGTCGATCTATGAATACGGCTCGCGCGCCGGCCTATGGCGCCTGTTGCGCATGTTTGAAGAGCGCAAGCTGCCGCTGACCGTGTTCGGCGTGTCCATGGCCTTGAAACGCCATCCGGAGGCGGTGGCCGCTTTCCAGGAGCTGGGCCATGAAATCGCCTGCCACGGCCTGCGCTGGATCTCCTACCAGAATATGGATGAGGCCAGCGAGCGCGCGCATATGGAAGAAGCGGTCGCCATCATCCGCGAGCTGACCGGCAGCGCGCCGCAGGGCTGGTACACCGGCCGCGATTCGCCCAATACGCGCCGCCTGGTGGTCGAGCACGGCGGTTTCTGCTATGACGCCGACTACTACGGCGATGACTTGCCTTTCTGGCAAAACGTCGAATGCCGCGATGCCAATGGATTGCTCACCGTCAAGCCGCAGCTGATCGTGCCTTATACCCTGGATACCAACGATATGCGTTTTGCCGCCATGCAAGGCTTCAACTCCGGCACGCAATTCTTCGATTACCTGAAGGATGCTTTCGACGTACTCTATAAGGAGGGCGACCCGAAAGGCCTGAATCAGCCGAAGATGCTGTCGATCGGCCTGCATTGCCGTCTGGTGGGGCGCCCGGCGCGGGCCGCCGCGCTGGCGCGCTTCCTCGACTATGTGCAGGGCCATGAGGGCGTGTGGATCACGCGCCGCATCGATATCGCCGAGCACTGGCACCGCCACCACCCTGCGCCTGTCATGTGAAATCACTGATAACGGACATCATCGATTGATTATAATGGTCGGTGTCCCCGGGTGTTAATCTGTAAGCTGGGATAAAGCCGAGGCCAAGATGTCTGATTCAATTCGTTTTTACTACCGCGGGAACGTGCACGAAGTGCGCGACGCCGCCCCGACGCAGACGGTGTTGCAGCACCTGCGCGAGGACTTGCACTGCACCGGCACCAAGGAAGGCTGCGCTGAAGGCGACTGCGGCGCGTGTACCGTCGTGGTCGGCAGTCTGGTCAACGGCCAGCTGGAATTGAAGGCTGTGAATTCCTGCATCCAGCTCACCCCGACCCTGGACGGCAAAGCCCTGTTCACCGTGGAGGACTTACAGCAGGCCGATGGCGCTCTGCATCCTTTGCAGCAGGCCCTGGTCGAGTGCCACGGCTCCCAATGCGGTTTCTGTACCCCCGGCTTCGCCATGTCGCTGTGGGGCATGTATCTGAAGCAGGATGGTCAGCGCGCCGAGCGCCAGCAGATCGATGACTGCCTGTCGGGCAATCTGTGCCGCTGCACCGGCTACCGTCCCATCATCGAGGCGGCCCAGCGCATGAGCGAGCTGCCGAAAGTCGAATTCGACCGCGCCGCCCTGGCCCAGCAGCTGGAAGCGCTGAAGCGCGACAAGCTTGCCGTCTATAGCGCACGCGGCCAGACTTTCATGGCACCGCGCACCATGGACGAACTGGCGCAGCTGCGCGCCGCCCACCCTGCGGCCGTGCTGCTGGCCGGCTCCACCGACGTCGGCCTGTGGATCACCAAGCAGATGCGCGAACTGGGCGACATCATCTATCTGGGCCATGTCGATGCGCTGAAAAATGTGCGTACCGTGGACGGCAAGCTGGAAATCGGCGCCGGCGTTTCGCTCAACGATGCTTACGAAGCCCTGTGCCAGCATTATCCGAAAGAGCTGTCCGAAATGTGGCAGCGCTTCGCCTCCCTGCCGATCCGCAATGCGGGCACGCTGGGCGGCAATGTCGCCAACGGCTCGCCGATCGGCGACTCCATGCCGTGGCTGATCGCGCTCGGCACCGAGATCGTGCTGCGCGGCCAGGCCGGCGAGCGCGTGCTGGCGCTGGAAGATTTCTACCTCGACTATATGAAGAAGGATTTGCAGCCGGGCGAATTCGTGCAGGCCGTGCGCGTGCCGCTGCCGCGCGCTGGCGTGCAATTCCGCACCTACAAGCTGGCCAAGCGTTTCGACCAGGATATTTCCGCCGTCTGCGCCGCCTTCGCCTTTACGCTCGACGGCGATACCGTGGCCGAGGCCCGCATCGCGTTCGGCGGCATGGCTGCCACGCCCAAGCGCGCCGCGCAGGCCGAAGCCCTGCTCAAGGGCCGCCGCTGGGACGAAGCGGCCGTGCAGGAAGCCATGCAGGCCTTGGCGCGCGACTACGCGCCGCTGAGCGATATGCGCGCTTCCAGCGAGTACCGCATGAAGACCGCGCAGAACCTGCTGCGCCGCTACTGGCTTGAAACACGCAGCGATGCGCCACTGGCGGCCGAAGCCGTCAACGCTTTTGCCTGCCGGGCCTGAAAGGAATCAGCATGAACTACCCTGGCGCCCCTGAACTGAAAGCCGCGGCGTGGACTGCGGTGGGCGTGTCGCGCCCGCACGAATCGGCTGAGCTGCATGTGCTCGGCCAGGCCACCTATACCGACGATATCCCGGAAGTGCAGGGCACCTTGCATGCTGCCCTGGGCCTGTCGTCCAAGGCGCACGCGCATATTCTGAACACCGACCTGTCGGCCGTGCGCGCCGCGCCCGGCGTGGTGGCGGTATACACGGTGGCCGATATTCCAGGCACGAACGACTGCGGCCCGATCATCCACGACGACCCGATCCTGGCCGATGGCCTGGTGCAGTATGTGGGCCAGCCCATCTTCATCGTGGTGGCCGATACGCACGACAACGCTCGCCGCGCCGCGCGCCGCGCCAAGATCGATTACCAGGAGCTGCCCGCCATCCTGACGCCGCAGGAAGCCAAGGCGGCGCAATCCTACGTGCTGCCGCCGATGCAGCTGCAGCGTGGCGACGCCCATGCCGCGTTCGAGCGCGCGCCGCATGTGGTCAAAGGCAAGCTGTATGTGGGCGGCCAGGAGCAGTTTTACCTGGAAGGCCAGATCGCCTACGCCATTCCGAAAGAGAATAAGGGCATGCTGGTGCAGTGCTCGACCCAGCATCCGAGCGAGATGCAGCATGTGGTGGCGCATGCCCTGGGCCTGCATTCCCACCATGTGCAGGTCGAATGCCGCCGCATGGGCGGTGGCTTCGGCGGAAAGGAATCGCAGTCGGCCTTGTGGGCCGCCGCCGCTGCCATCTCTGCTTCGAAAACCAAGCGTCCGGTGAAGCTGCGCGCCGACCGCGACGACGATATGATGGTGACGGGTAAGCGCCACTGCTTCTACTACGAGTACGAAGTAGGCTACGACGACAGCGGCAAGATTGTCGCCGCCAAGGTCGACATGACTTCGCGCGCCGGCTTTTCGGCTGACCTGTCCGGCCCCGTCGCCACGCGCGCCGTCTGCCACTTCGACAATGCCTACTACCTGTCGGACGTAGATATCCGCGCCGCCTGCGGCAAGACCAATACCCAGTCCAACACGGCTTTCCGCGGCTTCGGCGGCCCGCAGGGCGCGATCGCCATCGAATACGTGATCGATGAAATCGCCCGCAATCTGGGCCGCGATGCCTACGATATCCGCCGCCTGAATTTCTATGGCAAGACGGAGAACAACGTCACGCCTTACGGTCAGGAGATCGTCGACAACATCATCGATGAGCTGTGCGCCGAGCTGGAAGAAAGCAGCGAGTACCGCGCGCGCCGCACCGCAATCGAGGCATTCAACCGCAGCAGCCCGGTGCTGAAAAAGGGCCTGGCTTTCACGCCCGTCAAATTTGGCATCGCCTTCAATGTGACCCATCTAAACCAGGCGGGCGCGCTGGTGCATGTGTATGTGGATGGCTCGGTGATCGTCAACCACGGCGGCACCGAGATGGGGCAGGGCATCAACACCAAGGTGATGCAGGTGGTGGCGCACGAGCTGGGCCTCGACCTGGAGCATGTGCGCGCCAGCGCCACCGATACCAGCAAGGTGGCCAATACCTCGGCCACCGCCGCTTCCACCGGCGCCGACTTGAACGGCAAGGCGGCGCAGGATGCTGCGCGCCAGATCCGCGAACGCCTGGCTGAATTTGCGGCCAAGCAGTATGGCGGCGAGGCTGGCGATGTGCGCTTCTTCGGCAACCAGGTGCATGCCAACGGTGAAAGCGTGTCCTTCGCTGAGCTGGTGCAGAAGGCTTACCTGGCCCGCGTTCAGCTGTGGTCGGACGGCTTCTATGCCACGCCGCATCTGCACTGGAATCCGAAAACGATGAATGGCCACCCGTTCTCCTACTATGCCTACGGCGCCGCCGTGGCCGAAGTGGTGGTCGATACCCTGACCGGCGAATGGAAGCTGCTGCGCGCCGATGCGCTGTACGACGCGGGCCAGTCGCTGAACCCGGCCATCGATATCGGCCAGGTGGAAGGCGCTTTCATCCAGGGCATGGGCTGGCTCACCACTGAGGAATTGTGGTGGAACCCGGCGGGCAAGCTGATGACGCATGCGCCTTCGACGTACAAGATCCCCGGCATCTCCGACTGCCCGGAAGATTTCCGTGTGCGCCTGTTCGAGAACCGCAATGTGGAGGACAGCATTCACCGTTCCAAAGCCGTGGGCGAGCCGCCGCTGCTGCTGCCGTTCTCGGTCTTCTTCGCCATCCGCGATGCGGTGTCCAGCGTCGGCGATCACAAGGTCAATCCGCCGCTGAACGCGCCCGCCACCAGCGAAGAAATCCTGCGCGCCATCGCGGCGGTCGAAGCGGCAAGCTAAAGAGCGCAAACATGAACGATTGGCTGACGGCAGCCACAGTCCCGGCGGTGCTGGTGACGGTGGCGAAGGTGGAGGGCTCTGCCCCGCGCGAATCCGGCACGAAGATGCTGGTGACGGCGGCGACGCAGTTCGACACCATCGGCGGAGGCCATCTGGAATTGCGCGCGGTGGATATGGCGCGCGCCATGCTCTGCGCTTCTACGCAGCCTGCCGTACAATACGAGCGCTTTCCGCTCGGCCCCAGCCTGGGACAGTGCTGCGGCGGCGTGGTCTGGCTCAGTTTCGAGCTGGTGCAAGGCGCGCTGGCGGCGGTGCTGGATGCGCTGCGCCTGCGCCGCAATGAAGACAGCTGGCGCCTGAGCGCCATCGACGGCGCGCCGGCCAGCGCCTTGTTCGATGCCGGCGGCAAGCTGCTGGCCGGCGATGCTGGCCTGGCTTTCCCGGCGCGTGGGTATGAACGCGGCGTTTGCGAAGAGGGCAGTGCGATTGACTCGGGTGCGGCCAGCTCCCGCGTAGAAGGGACGGCGGCTGTTGATGCAGCCGGGGCGGCAGCTGCTATTGCCCTCGGGGCGGGTTTTACTGCGGTGGTGCCTGGTGCCGGTGATCGCTGCGCGGTTGGCTGCGCAGCGGCAGGCGCCCGCGTCTTCGCCGGCGACAGTGGCCGCCGCTGGCTGATCGATCCCGTGTTGGCGCCGCGTGCCCATCTGCTGCTGTTCGGTGCCGGCCATGTGGGCGCGGCCATCGTGCGCGCCCTGGCCGAGCTGCCTTGCCGCGTGACCTGGGTCGATGAAAGAGAAGAGATGTTCCCCGCCGACTTGCCGCCGAACGTGACGGTGGAAGCGACGGACGCGCCGGAAGCGCTGGTGGCAGCAGCGCCGCCCGGCAGCAGTTATCTGGTAATGACGCATAGCCATCCGCTCGACCAGCGCCTGACCGAGGCGATTTTGGCGCGCGGGCAGGTAGGCTGGTTCGGCCTGATCGGCTCGAAAACCAAGCGCATGCAGTTCGAACACCGGCTGCAAGCGCGCGGCTTTGCGCAGGAGCGCATTGCCGCCATGGTATGCCCTGTGGGCCTGCCGGGTATCACCAACAAGGCGCCGGCCGTGATCGCGGCATCGGTTTGCGCCCAACTACTGACAGTTTGGGAAGCACAAGCGGCTTCCCCCTCTCCCGGAAAGAACTAAATGCAGACTGCAACGCAAAACGTGCAAGCTTACCGAGCCAGCTTGCTGTACTTTCACGCCGATCCGGCACTGGTCGAAACAGCCCATGCCTGGCATGAGGACGGCCTGCTGCTGGTCGCCGACGGCAAGATCCTGACGGCCGGCGACTACGCCACGCTGCAGGGCGTAGTGCCGCCCAGCATAGAGGTGCGGGATTATCGCGGCAAGATCATCATGCCCGGCTTCATCGACGCCCACGTCCATTATCCGCAGACGGACATGATTGCCTCGCCCGCACCGGGCCTGCTGCCCTGGCTGGAAACCTATACCTTCCCGACCGAGCGCCAGTTCGCCGATCCGGTGCATGCGGCGCAGGTGGCCGACTTCTTCCTCGACGAGCTGCTGCGCTGCGGCACCACCACGGCCATGGTGTATTGCAGCGTGCATCCGCAATCGGTGGACGCCTTCTTCAGCGCCAGCGAACGGCGTGGCCTGCGCATGATCGCCGGCAAGGTGATGATGGACCGGAATTGTCCCGACTTCCTGCGCGACACGGCCGAAAGCGGCGCGCGCGAAACCGAGGAGCTGATCCAGCGCTGGCACAAGCACGCGCGCTCGCTGTACGCCATCACGCCGCGCTTCGCCCCCACCTCGACCGACGCGCAGATGCAGCTGGCCGGCGAACTGGCGCGCAAGTACGCCGACACCTATCTGCAAACCCACGTCTCGGAAAACCAGGACGAGTGCAGCTGGGTCAAGAGCCTGTATCCGCAGGCGCGCAGCTACCTCGATGTGTACGACCGCTACGGCATGCTGCGTCCACGCGCCGTGTACGGCCACTGCATCTGGCTGGATGACGGCGACCGCGCGCGCATGGCCGAAACCAAGGCCGCCGCCGCCGTCTGCCCGACCTCCAATCTCTTCCTGGGCAGCGGCCTGTTCGACTTCGAGCGCGCCGACCAGGCGGGCATGCTGATGTCGCTGGCCACCGACGTGGGCGCCGGTACGTCTTTCTCAATGTTGCAAACGATGAACGAAGCCTATAAAGTAGCGCGCTTGAAGGGCAGTTATCTGCCTGCCATGCGCATGTTCTACCTGGCGACCTTGGGCGCTGCGCGCAGCCTGCAACTGGAAGGCACGATCGGCAGCCTGGCCGCCGGCAACGAGGCCGATTTCATCGTGCTCGATCCGGGCGCCACGCCGCTGCTGGAGCGCCGCCGCGCCACCTGCAACAGCCTGGAAGAACAATTGTTCGCGCTGGCCCTGCTGGGCGACGACCGCGCCATTGCGGCCACTTACGCTGCGGGCCAGCTGGTGCACGAGCGCAAGCAGGGCTGACCTTCCGATCAACCCGAAGAGAGCACCCATGCAGAAAACCGTCCCGAATCTGATGGCCGCGCTGGCCCTGGCATCAGCCTTTGCCGTGCCCGCCGTCCATGCTGCCAGCAATGAAGACATCACCAAGCGCCACTTCGCCGCGCTGGTGGCGGGCAGCCAGCCCAAGCTGGCCGAGCTGACCCTGTTCTTCACCATGATGCCCAAGGGCGGCGATCTGCACCACCACTATTCGGGCGCCATCTACGCCGAACAGTATCTGGAATGGGTGGACAAGCAAGGTTTCTGCGTCAACAAAACCAGCTATCAGATAGAAACCAAGAAGGAAGTGGTCGAGGCCGAGCGCGCCAAACCGGCCGCCCAGCGTACTTGCGTCAACTCCTCGGAGCTGATCGCTGATAACGCCACTTACCGTGAATTGCTGCAGCGCTGGTCGACCAAGGACTTCTACAACCACGGCGCCGTGCAGCCGCCGCCGGACCGCGCCTTCTTTGACACCTTCGGCTACTTCGGCCCGGTCGCCTCGACGAATACGAACGAGGGTTTGAAAACCCTGAAACAGCGCGCAATTGCCGAGAACCTGAGCTATATCGAAACCATCTTCGAGCTGGCGCCTATGACCATGAACGCCCAGTTCGACCAGGCCGTGCAGGGCGCGGACCAGGCCAAGCTGCAGGCGCAGATGGCGGCCTGGCTGCCGCAACTGGAAAAGGATGCCGGCTTCAAGCAAGCCATCCAGGCTTACATCGCCAATGTGCAAAGCAGCAGCGCCGGTGTCGATGACGAGCACTTCACCATGCGCTACCAGCCCTATGTGCTGCGCTTCCTCTCGCCTTCGCTGGTGTTCTCGCAAATGGTCGGCGCCTTCGAAGCGGCCACGCTGGAAAAGAAAATCGTCGGCGTGAACATCGTCGGCGCGGAGAACTTCAATGTCTCCATGCGCGACTACAGCATGCATATGCAGATGTTCAAATTCCTGAAGACGAAATATCCGAAGGTTAAAGTTGCTCTGCATGCAGGCGAATTGGCGATGGGTATGGTGCCGCCGGAAGGCTTGAAGTTCCACATCGCCGAAGCGGTGCATGTGGCGGGCGCCAACCGCATCGGCCACGGCATGGATATCGCGCATGAAAATAATGCATTGTCGGTGATGAAGACCATGCGCGAGCGCGGCATCCCGGTCGAGGTGAATTTGACCAGCAACGAGTTCATCCTCGGCATCAAGGGCGAAGCCCATCCGATCAATCTCTACCGTAAGCAGGGCGTTCCCTTCGTGATCTCGACCGATGACGCCGGCGTCACGCGCCACACGCTGTCGAACGAGTATGTGCTGTTCGCCAGCCGCTATCAGACCGACTATGCGGAAGTCAAGAAGCTCTCGTATGACAGCCTGCGCTACGCCTTCCTCGACGATGGCGAGAAGCAGCGCCTGCTGAAGCAGCTTGATGCGCGTTTCGCCAAATTCGAAGCAGATATCGCCGCATCCCAGCGCAAAGCGGGCAAGTAATTTCCTTCCACCCGGCAGCGTCCTGTTGCCGGGTTTCCCCTCTTCATTTCCTGTTGGATATTTGTGTGGCAAAGCTGCTACACAAGCGCAAACGCGCTTATGCGTTTTTGGGTGCCTCTTATGAAATTTTTTCAGCTTGGGGCCGCTCGCTTATAATGCCGCCTAAAAGCTGCCTAGGCACCACTCACACACGATCAAAAGTCGAGCTATTTATTCGTTTTGCATATGAATATGCAAGCTAAATTGAATTTGTCATCGTTTGGGGCTTGCTGCATATTGCCGGATTATCACGTCATTTTGCCGCAATTCCGGCTTAACTATGTCATAAAGTTGTCATAAACCTGTCATCTTCATGAAACTTAGTCCGGATAGACTCACGGGTTGGCTAACCAGTTGCAACACAGTAAAGAGGGGATGCGAGCTGTTTCCAAAAGAACAGTGAACATACCGAATAATTAGTCTTTTAGGGGTAATACAATGATGAATCACAAACGGCTCCGGCTGACGCAGATTGCGCTAAGCCTGTCTATCGCTCTCGCGGCAGCGCCGTCCTTTGCTCAGAACACGACGTCCGCCATCGGCGGCCGCATCTCCGCTAGCGACGGTAAGCCAGCCGGCGGCGCGACTGTGACCATTCTGCACGTCGAGTCCGGCTCGACCAGCAATGTCACGACCGACGCCGAAGGCCGTTACGTTGCCCGTGGCCTGCGCGCCGGCGGTCCGTACACGATCACCATCACCAAAGGCGGCATCAGCGAAAAACGTGAAAACGTCTTCGTTGAAGTGGCCGAAACCGCCAGCGTGGACGCGCAACTGGGCGCCGCCATGCAGACCGTGACCGTGGCCGGCGTGGCCGGTGGCCGCAACGAGAAATTCTCGAAAACCACCATGGGTTCCGGCACCAGCATCAGCGCTGCCGAACTGGCGATCCAGGGTTCGATCTCGCGTAACCTGCAAGACTACGCCCGTACCGACCCGCGCGTATCCCAGACCGACAAAGACCGCGGCGAAATGTCCGTGGCCGGCCAGAACTCGCGCTACAACTCGATGACCATCGACGGCGTGTCCGTGAGCGATACCTTCGGCCTGGAGTCGAACGGTTCCCCGACCGCCAAACAGCCGATCTCGATCGAAGCGATCCAGTCGGTACAGGTCAATGTGGCCAACTACGACGTGACCCAGAAGGGCTACACCGGCGGCAACATCAACGCCGTGACCAAATCGGGCACCAACACCGTCAAGGGCAGCGTTTACTACGTCTTCCGTAACGACTCGCTGGCCGGCGACCGCTACAACTCGACCAACGACAGCTACTACGCGCCGTCCGCGTTCAAGGAAACGACCAAGGGCTTCACCCTGGGTGCGCCGATCATCAAGGACAAGCTGTTCATCTTCGCCAACTACGAGAAGCTGGAATCGGCCCCAAGCCGCAACGCGCCTTCCTTCGGCCCGATCGGCAGCGATCTGACCAACGTCGCCATCTCGCAATCGGCCATCGCCGCTGCGCAGAACGTCGCCAAGAGCAAGTACAACCTGGACATCGGCGGCATTCCTAGCCCAGCACCGCTGGTCGTGGAAGACAAGCTGGTGAAACTGGACTGGAACATCAACGATGACCATCGCGCCATGCTGCGCTACTCGAAGACCGACCAGAACGAACCGTTCTCGCCTGGCTTCAGCGGTACCGGCCTGTCCCTGGATTCCTACTGGTACGACCAGAAGAAAACCGTGAAAACCCTGGTGGGCCAATGGTTCGCCGACTGGACCCCGACCTTCAGCACCGAGCTGAAGATCTCCAACCGCGACTTCGACAGCGCCCCGTCCCTGCACGCGCAGATGCCATCCATGGGCCTGCAGTTCAGCGGCGCCCTGCCAGCTGGCGCGCCTTCCACCCTGTCCACCGGCAATCGCTTCCTGAACTTCGGTACCGAGCAAAGCCGCATGGCCAACGTGCTGGGCACCAAGACCATGGACGCCTACTTCGGCGCCAACTGGTCGCATAACGACCACGAAGTCAAATTCGGCGGCGACCTGACCCGCAACAAGATCTACAACCTGTTCCTGCAGAACATCTACGGTAACTACACCTTCCGTTGCGAAAACTCCGTCGGTAGCGCCTTCAACTACAGCTTCGGCAATATCGCCGACTGCTCCAAGGCGACGGCCGCGCAGGTGGAAGCCGCCGTGCTGGAGAACTTCTCCCGCGGTCGCTTCTCCAGCTACCAGACCCAGCTCGTCAACGCAGGCCTGACCCGCGAAGACACCGCCGCCAAGTTCACCATGAAGAACACCGGCGTCTTCGTGCAGGATACCTGGACCGTCAGCCCGCGCCTGACCGTGACCTACGGCGTGCGTCTGGATGAGACCACGGTTAACGACCGTCCACGCACCAACGCCGTGGTGGCCATGCCTGTGATCGCTGGCAATGTCGCGACCAAAACCCGCCAGACCGGCGGCTTCGGCATGGACAACACCCTGACCCTGGATGGCCAGAAACTGTGGCAGCCGCGCGCTGGCTTCAACTACAGCTTCGACACCGAACGTCGTACCCAGATCCGCGGCGGCGGCGGCCTGTTCCAGGGCGCGGCAGCCAATGTCTGGATGTCCAACCCCTTCGCCAACCCAGGCGTGGTGACCACCATCACCGGCTGCGGCGTGACCGGCCTGAAGAACTGCAACACCTACGATACCGCCGGCAAGTTCAGCACCGACATCAACAACCAGCCACGCTTCGGCGACAACAATGTGGCCAACGTCGATGTCCTGACCCCAGGTCTGCGTCAGCCTTCCGTCTGGAAAGCCAACCTGGCCTTCGACCATGAACTGCCATGGTACGGCATCGTGTTCAGCGCTGAATACCTGAACACCAAGAACCGCGATGGTATCTACTACCGCAACCTGAACATCGGTCAGGCAACCCGCACCGGTACCGACGGCCGTGAGCTGTACTGGAACGACCAGGGCTTCAACCCAGCGTGCTGGAACTCCACCGGCGGCCAGCTGTCGAGCGGCGTGTGCGCAGGCATCTCCAGCCGTTCGCTGAGCAACCAGAACTTCAACAACGTGATGGCCGCGACCCGCACCAAGAAAGGCGGCAGCAGCCTGGTGACCCTGTCCCTGAGCCGTCCGCTGATCGCTGGTTTCGGCTGGTCCGCTTCCTACACCTACACCGATGCGAAAGAAGTCTCGCCACTGACTTCCTCGGTAGCGCTGACCAACTGGCGTTCGCGTTCGATCATGAATCCGAACGAAGAAACCAATGCCAACTCGGGTTATCTGGTGAAGGACCGCGTGAACGCCGTGGTTAACTTCCGCCGCGCCTTCTTCGGCACCTATCGCACCACCGTCGGTCTGTTCTATGAAGGCCGCCAAGGCAAGCCATACAGCTGGACCGTCAACAACGACTTGAACGGCGACGGCCAGGGCGGCAACGACCTGATGTACATCCCGTCCAAAAAAGGTTCGGGCGAAGTGGTGTTCTACGGCGATACCGCAACCAACAAGGGCAACGAAGACAAGTTCTGGTCTATCGTCGATGCCAACCGTGGCCTGCGCAATTCGGCTGGCAAAGTGGTGGACCGCAACTCCAGCTACTCGCCATGGACCAACAGCTTCGACCTGCGCGTCAGCCAGGAAATCCCAAGCTTCATCAAAGGCCACAAAGCGACCTTCACGATGGACGTCTTCAACGTCGGCAATCTGCTGAACAAGAAATGGGGCCGCATTAGCGAAGTGGGTTATCAGACCGACGGCGCGCAAGCACGTAGCTTCGTGGACTACATGGGTCTGGACAGCCAGGGCCGTTACATCTACCGCGTCCGCGATAAGGTGGAAGACCTGGAAGTTCGCCAGAACAAGGGCGAATCCCAGTGGGCCATCCAGGCTACTCTGAAGTATGAGTTCTAAGCCTGAACAGGTTTAGTTCCCGATGAAACGGCCGGTGGCGACACCGGCCGTTTTTTCGTTTGCATGGTCTGTAACGTAAAGTTTCGTCCTCATGGCGACCGCACAGCAGCGCGCCATTGGCCTGTACAATAATCGATTGTCTCCGGCATCCCTCTCATGAAACCAGCACTTCGCACCCTCGCTCTCGCCACGGCTTTTGCCATGCTGGCCGGCTGCGCCAGCCAGCGCCCCTCGAAAAATCTTGTCGACATCAATCTGGTCGCGCTCAACGATTTGCACGGCCATCTGGAAGCGGGCAAGTTCACCTACAACGGCGGCCTCTTTGGCAAGCAGACCACGGTCAAGGCGGGCGGCATCGACACCATCGCCGCCGCGCTGCAGGAATGGCGCAAGGAAGACCGCGAGCTGCTGCTGGTGGGCGCGGGCGATATGATCGGCGCCAGTCCCGCCATCTCGTCGATGTGGGCCGACGAGCCGACCATCGGTGCACTGAACATGCTGGGCCTGAAAGCGACGTCGGTGGGCAACCACGAATTCGACGCCGGCCGCATCGAGCTGCTGCGCCAGCAGAAGGGTGGTTGCAATTCGCCGCGCCCCGACAAGGCCTGCAAATTCTCGGCGGCCTACGAGGGCGCCAAGTTCAACTACCTGGCCGCCAATGTGATCGACGTGGTAACCAGGAAGCCGATTCTGCCCGCGTATGACATCGTGGAAGCGCATGGCGTGAAAGTGGGCCTGATCGGCGCCGTGCTGAAAGACACGCCGTCCGTGGTGCTGGCCTCGGGCATCGCCGGCCTGACGTTCGAGGATGAGGCGCAATCCATCAACCGCCTGCTGCCCGAGTTGAAGGCGCAAGGCGTGGGCGTGTTCGTGGTGCTGATGCACCAGGGCGGCCATACCGAATCGGCTTTTGACAAGCAGGATTGCAGCGACCTGAAAGGCGAAATCGTGGACGTGGTCAAGCGTCTCGATCCCGCCATCCGCCTGGTGGTCAGCGGCCACTCGCACAAGGGCTATCTGTGCCGCGTCGACGGCAAGCTGGTGACGCAGGCCGAGATGGGCGGGCATATGCTTTCGCGCATCAAGCTCACCGTGGACAAGGCTTCCAACACCGTACGCAGCGTCAGCGCCCGCAATGTGGTGATGCAGCCCAACTGGTATCGCTCCGTGCCGCAAGTCGATGCTTACCTGAAGAAGGTCAAGCAGCGCAGCGAACAGGAGCTGGCGCGTCCGGTGGCCCGCCTCGGCGCCGCCGCCATCAGCCGCGAGCGCCATGGCGGCGACGAATCCGCGCTGGGCAATCTGGTGGCCGACGCCACCCTGCTGTCCGGCCGTCCCTTCGGCGCGCAGATCGCCTTCATGAATATCGGTGGCGTGCGCGCCAACTTGGAAAGCAATGCCGGCGGCTTTGCCACCGTCGGCCACGCCCAGGCCGTGCTGCCCTTCGGGAATACGCTGACCGTGATGAATATGACCGGCGCCCAGATCAAGACCCTGCTCGAGCAGCAGTGGGTGGGTGACAAGGTTGCTTCGCGCGGCCTGCTGCAGCTGTCCGAAGGCTTGACCTATCAATGGGACCCGCAGCAGCCGGAAGGCAGCCGCGTGGTTCCCGGCAGCGTCATGCTGCATGGCGTGCCGCTGGAAGACGGCGCCAGCTACCGCGTGGCCGCCAACGCCTTCATCGCCGCCGGCGGCGACGCCTTCCCCGAATTCGCCAAAGGCACGAACCGCGTCAACACCGCCGTGCGCGACATCGATTCGCTGACCGCCTATCTGATCAAGTGCGAACAGGACCGCAAGCCGGCCGGTTCCGTCACCGCCCAAGAACCGCGCATTCAGCGCCTCAAGTAATCAACAGGAGTAAACATGCGCCGCATCCTCGTTTCCACCTTGCTCGCCACCGCCTTCGGCAGTGCGCAGGCCGACTTCACCATTCCCGGTTTTGAGCTGGTGCAGACCGCGCCCGTCGAAACCACGCTGAAAAACGCCGACCTGCGCGACCCGATCACGGTCTGGTCCGAGCTGTTCGACAACGCCAAAACTGAAATTGTGATCGGCCAGTTCTACGCCGCCAGCGTGCCGGGCGCGCCTTTCAATAAGGTGGTCGAACGCCTGGCCGCCGCCGGCCAGCGCGGCGTCAAGATCCGCTTCCTGATCGACCAGAAGGGTATCGGCCTGTCCGAACCGGACACGCTGACCCAGCTGAAAGCGATTCCGAACCTGGATCTGCGCGTGCTCGACTTCAGCAAGCTGACCGGCAACGGCATCATCCACGCCAAGTATCTGGTGGTGGACCGCAAGACGGCCTTCATCGGCAGCCAGAATTTCGACTGGCGCGCCTTCACCCACATCCACGAAACCGGCTTGCGCATCACGGACGAAAAAATTGTCGGCCAGATCCACGCCATCTTCGAGCAGGACTGGAACGCCCAGGCCGCGCTGGCGCAAGGCCGCACTGTGGCGCCGCTGCAGGCGAAAAGTCTGGCAGCGCCCAAGCTGGAGCAGGGCAGCTTCCTGCTGGCCAGCCCGGCCGCCTTCAATCCAAGCGGCGTGGCCGACTCCGAAGCCGCGCTGCCGGCCCTGCTGGCCGAAGCGCAAAGCGAGGTGCGCGTGCAATTGCTGGACTATGCGCCGCTCAGCTACGGCCCGAAAGGCACGCGACCCTACTACGCCGTGGTCGACAATGCGGTGCGTTCGGCCGCCAACCGCGGCGTGAAGATCAAGCTGATGGTTTCGCACTGGAATACCGAAGCGCCGGCCCTGGCCTATCTGAAAAGCCTGGCCATGCTGCCGAATGTGGAAATCCGCATCGTCACCATTCCCAAGGCATCGACCGGCTTCATTCCCTTCGCCCGCGTCATCCACAGCAAGACCATGAGCATCGACGGCAAGCTGGCCTGGGTCGGCACCAGCAACTGGGCCGGCGGCTACTTCGACCTGTCGCGCAATCTGGAAGTGGTGATGCGCAACGAACAGATGGCCCAGCGCGTGGCCGCCGTGCATGAGCAGATCTGGAACTCGTCCTACGCCCAGCCGCTGGACGTGAACAAGAACTATCCGAAGCCGACCAAAGGACGCGAAGAATGAAGAAGCTGGCCTGCATCCTGGCGCTGGGCGCCGCTTTCGCCGCCAACAACGCCCTGGCCTGGGGCAATGACGGCCACCGCATCGTGAGCGCCATCGCCGACCGCCTGATCAAGGGCTCGAATGCCGAGAAACAGGTGGCGGCCCTGCTGCAGCAAGGCGAAAGCCTGGCCGGCGTCGCCAGCTGGGCCGACTGCGTGAAAGGCACGTACTGCGGCCCGCAAACGCCGGAGATGGTCGAATACACCACGGCCAATCCCAAGCACAGCGAGTACCACTACACCGACGTGCCTTTCCAGCTGCCGCAATACCACGACCATGGCGTGGGTACGGCAGAGGAGGACGTGGTGCAGACGCTGAAACAAGCCATCCTGGTCCTGCAAGGCAAGGGTACGGCGGCGAATAATCCGCACCACTTCAGCAAGCGCCAGGCCTTGCTGCTGCTGACCCATCTGGCGGGCGACATCCACCAGCCGCTGCATGTGGGCGCGGCCTTTGTCGGCAAGGAGGGGGGCTTCGTGGTGCCGCAAAAGCAGTCCGATATCGATTCCCTGGCCGTCTTCGATTCGCGCGGCGGCAATAATCTGCTGCTGGACGACGCCACCCTGCTGGCCAACAGCGAGAAGCTGATTCCGCCCGCGCCGCCGAAAGAGGGCGCTGACGTCAAGCCCGCCAACGGCGCGGCGAAATCGCCGACCAAGCCCCTGCATTCCTACTGGGATACCACGGTGGTCGACTATGCCATGCGCCGCGTCAGCACGCGCACGCCGGAGCAGTTCGCGCAGTGGGCCATCGCCAGCAAGCCGGCAGTGGTGGTCAATAGCGGCGATCCCGTCACCTGGCCCTACCAGTGGGCCGACGATGCGCTGGCCGTGTCCAAGCAATCCTATGCCGATGTAAAGGTGGGCGTGTCGAGCAAGCAGACCAGCCGCAGCGGCGAAAGCTATACCGTGTGGTCGCTGGCCGTGCCGGACAACTACCCCGTGCCCTCATCGGCCATCGCGCGCGAGCAGCTGATCAAGGGGGGCTACCACCTGGCCGCCGTGCTGCAGGCGATCTGGCCTTAATCAGGCCGCTAAGGCCGGATGCTGCCCGGCGGCAGCCATAGCTCGCTGCGCTGCAAGGGCGTGTCGGGCGAGAGGCTGGGGTTGGACAATTCAATCACGCGGCGCTTGTGCAAGGCCAGCTTCTCCAGCAGCGGGCTTTTGTGCTGGCGGAACAGCGCGTTCAGACTGCCGTCCTGGATCATCATCTCCAGCCCGGCCTTGACGCGCTGGCCCAGTTTGTCGCCCGCTGCGTCGCGCCGCACGAAGAAGTAGCGCGGCAGCGGGTAGTGCAGCAGCAGCGTCGGTTCCAGCGCCATCTCGGGCACGCTGATACGGCGTTCCTCGTACTCCCGCATCACCTCATCCACTGAGCGCGAAAAGAAGTCGAAGCGGCGCGCCGTCAGCATAGCGAACAGGCCTTCGTAATACGTGCCTTCCACCACCGGAATGCCGGCGGCCGCCAGGATGTCGTTGTCGGCCCAGCCCTTGCCCTGGCCGACGCGGAATTTGCGCAAGTCCTGCAGCGTGCGCACGGCGGCGAAACGCGGCAAGTCTTCTTTGCGCACCAGCAGCACGCGCATGCCGATCAAGCCCTTATCGACCGGGATGCGGATGGGCTGGAACTGCTTTTCCAGGTCGGGCGAGGTGGCGCGCACGAAGATGTCGATGACGCCCTTGGGGGTGGCCAGCTCCAGCGTGACGCGGCGCGAGGACATGGCTTCGGCCGAAGGCTTCAGCTCGAAAGGACCGTAGCGCGACACGGTGCGCGCCAGCGCCGTGCGCAATACCGCCCAGTCGTATTCGAAGAAGGTGTCGATGACGGGCAGGCGGCGCGGATAGGCCACGCGCAAGGGCGTTGGCGGCGGCGCCGTCAGCGCGGCGGCGCCCGGCAGCACCAGCGCACCCATGCAGGCCAGCATCGCGCGCAGCGCCGCCCTGCGGTCATCCTCTGCCAAACCCATTTCCCACCTCGTTATCGTCCCGGACGGGTGCTTGGGCCTATCTTACGCCAATGTGAGCTTGATTCCCATGGCGCGATAGGGGGCAATCAGGCTCTCCTCTACGCCGGCATTGACCACGATGTCGCTCACTTGCGACAAAGGAGCGATCTGGAAGGGCGCGGCCGTGTCCAGTTTTTCCTGCGAGGCCAGCACCACGGTGCGCAGCGAGGCGGCGCTGATGGCGCGCTTGACGCAGCCTTCTTCGTAGTCGCCGGTGGTGATGCCCGCCTCCGGATGCAGGCTGCACACGCCCATGAAGAAGATGTCGGCGCGGATCTGGCTGATGGCTTCCATGGTGGCGGCGCCCACGGCCACGATGGAATGCTTGAACAGGCGGCCGCCTATCATCAGCACGTCGATGCTGGGGTGTTCGGCCAGCTCCACCGCGATGGAGGGGCTGTGCGTGACCACCATGGCGCGCAGGTCGCGCGGCAGGTGGCGCGCCAGCTGCACGGCCGTGGTGCCGCCGTCGATGAAGACAACCTGGCCGGGACGCACCATGGCGGCGGCCGCGCGGCCAATGGCGGGTTTGGCGTCGGCCGAAATCTGCTGGCGCTGGGCGAAATTGCCCATGGCGGGCGAGGCGGGCAGGGCGCCGCCGTGCACGCGTTCCAGCAAGCCTTCCTTGGCCAGCTCGCGCAGGTCGCGCCGTATCGTGTCCTCGGACAGGTTCAGGCGTTCGCTCAGGGTCTTGGCGACGATCTGGCCATCCTGCTTCAGAATTTGCAGCAGCAGCTCTTTGCGTTGTCGGGTCAGCATGTTTGCACGAATTTTCTTGATATTGCACGATAGTGCATGATATTTTGAGAATGAGCAAACATTTTCGGGAGCCTGTCATGCACGTCCGCATACGCGAAGTTCAAACCCTGTCCGACGACTGGTATCTGCTGCGCAAAACCACCTTCGATTATCTGCGGCGCGACGGCAGCTGGCAGACCATGTCGCGCGAAACCTATGACCGCGGCCATGGCGCCGTGATCCTGCTCTACAACCTGGAACGGCGCAGCGTGATCCTGGTGCGCCAGTTCCGCTTTCCCGCCTATGGCCATGGCGAGGGGCATGACGGCTTCCTGATCGAAGCCCCGGCCGGGCTGCTCGACCAGGCCAGTCCCGAAGCGCGCATCAAGGCCGAGGTGGAGGAGGAAACCGGCTACCGCGTGGCCGACGTGCGCAAGGTCTTCGAAGCTTTCATGAGCCCCGGCTCCGTCACCGAGCGCCTCTACTTCTTTGTGGCCGAATACGACCCCGCCTCGCGCGCCGGCGCCGGCGGCGGCGTGCACGCAGAAGGCGAGGATATCGAAGTGCTGGAACTGCCACTGGAGCGCGCCGTCGAGATGATGGCCAGCGGCGTAATTGAAGACGGCAAAACCATCATGCTGCTGCAGTACGCCCAGTTGCATCTGTTCCGCTAGCGGCGGAACCGCGTAGCCTTAGCTGGTGGTCCGCAGGCAGTAGCCGACGCCGCGCACCGTTTCGATCTCCACCGCATGGCCGCTCCCGGCATGCAGCTTTTGCCGGATTTTGCTGATGTGGACATCGACGCTGCGGTCGTAGGATTCGCGCCGCCGGCCCAGCGCGTGCCGGGTCAGCTCGTCCTTGCTCAGCACCGTTCCCCCCGCTTGCAGCAGCAGTTGCAGCACATTGAATTCGGTTGCCGTCAGGGGCAGGGCTTCTTCGTTCTGGTAAGCCTTGCGGAACTGCGGATACAGCACCAGCCCTCCCATCGCCAGCGCGGACGCCATGCCGCCGGCGCGCGTCTGGCGCCGCAGCACGGCGCGCAGGCGCGCCGCCAGCTCGCGCGGATCGCAGGGTTTGTCGAGGTAGTCGTCGGCGCCCAGTTCCAGGCCGGCGATGCGCTCGGCGCGGCTGCCTTCGGCCGTCAGCATGATCACCGGCACGTCGCGGTAGCGCCGGATCTGGCGCAGCACCGCGATCCCGTCTACCGAGGGCAGGGCGGCGCCGAGGATGATGGCATCGTAATCCCGCGCCAGGGCGGCGCCGATGCCGTCCGCGCCATCCGCCTCCGTCGCCACCTGAAAGCCCTGTCCGCGCAGGTAGAGGGACAGCATCTGGCTGAATTCCGCATCCGCGTCGACCAGCAGCAGCGAGGCTGGGCGCTGCGGCGCCGGACTATGGTGGCCCTGGCGGCGCGCCCGCGCGGCGCCGCTGAGGTCTTTATCTTTACAAAACATTTTCACTTCCTTGACGAATTGTGAGCAGACTCGCGGAGTGCCTGCCCCTATCATCCTTAATGATAATGATTCTTATTTAATGTAGCTAGGGGATTTATGAAACAGATGCATGCAACACCCGCCTTGCCCGCCGCTTTAAGCCTTTCCCTCCTGACTTTACTCATTGGCAACGCCTATGCCGCGCCCGAGGCCAGCGACGCCGCCATGCCGACCGTGGTGGTGACGGCCAGCGCGGTGGCGCTGAACGTGCAGGACGCTCCCGCCAGCATCAGCGTCATCACCCGCGAAGAGATCGAACGCCAGCCCGTGTATGACCTGGGCACGCTGCTGCGCCGCATTCCCGGCGTGAGCGGCGGCCTGGCGCCGAACGGCGAGCAGTCCAAGGTCAAGCTGCGCGGCCTGCCGGAGAACTACACCCTGATCCTGATCGACGGCAAGCGCCAGGGCAATTCCGCCGACACCAATTACCGTCCCGACCTGGGCCGCCAGGATTTGAACTGGCTGTCGCCGGAAATGATCGAGCGCATCGAAGTGGTGCGCGGCCCCATGTCCTCGCTGTACGGCTCGGACGCGATGGGCGGCGTGATCAACATCATCACGCGCAAGATTCCGCAGAAGTGGAGCGGCTCGGCCTCGGCCAATCTGACCCGTCCCCAGGACTCCGACCGCGGCGACGCCACGCAGATGATGTTGAATGTGGCCGGCCCGCTGGCCCAGGGCGTCGGCCTGCGCCTGGGCGGCAGCGTCACGCGCCAGAAGCCGGATGAAACCACCGGCGGCTTCGCTCCTGCCGGGCGCGAAGCGCCGAATGGCGTGGGCGGCAGCCGCGACGAGAATTTCAACGCCGCGCTGAACTGGGCGCTGGCGCCCGGCCACCTGCTCAGCTTCGACGGTTCGTATGGCACCCAGCGCGCCACCCAGTCCGGCACGCAGACGGCGCCCAACCGGCCCCTGATCTCGTCCTGGGGCGCCAGCAAGCTGGTACGCAAGAGCGCGGGCGTGGGCTATGAAGGGCGCTGGGGCAAGACCGAGGCCAAGTTCAACCTCTATCACAACCGCTACGACAATAACGACGGCGCCGCCTCCTCGCGCGCCGCCAGCACCATCCTCGACGGCCGCGTCAACCAGCCGCTGAAACTGGCGAACATCGACCATCTGCTGACGCTGGGCGGACAATGGAAGCGCGACACCCTGTTCAATAACCAGACCATCGGCACCATCCCCATCGACTACCTGGGCCATGCGGTCAGCGGCGCCAGCCTGTCGCGCAATACCAGCGCCCTGTTTGCCGAAGACCAGGTCTTCCTGAGCGACGCCTTCACGCTGACGCTGGGCGCGCGCATCGACCACGACGCCAAGTTCGGCAACCACACCAGCCCGCGCGCCTACGTCGTCTACCGTCCCGCCAGCGAATGGACCATCAAGGGCGGCGTGTCGCAAGGCTTCCGCGCCCCGACGCTGAAGGAAAGCACGCCCGGCGCGGCCACCCAGTCGCGCGGCGGCGGTTGCGGCAGCCTGGCGCCCCTGGGCTGGACTTCGCGCAGCGGCGGCTGCTATATGGCCGGCAATGCCGACCTGAAGCCGGAAACCAGCACCAACGCGGAACTGGGCGTGAATTTCCAGCGCGCCGGTTGGGATCTGGGCATGACCTACTTCCACACCAACTTCAAGGACAAGATCGAGTACGACGCGCTGGGCTTCTTCCACGGCTATTGGTGGACCCGCATGAAGAACATCCAGAAGGCACGCACGCGCGGCATCGAAGCCAGCGCCAATGTGCCGCTGGCTTCTTCCCTGACCTGGCGCAACAACCTGACGTATATGATGGAGTCGAAGAACTTGACGACGGGCGCCACCCTGCTGGCAACGCCCAAGCTGTCGGTCTTCTCAGCCCTGGGCTGGCAGGTCAATAAACCGCTGTATCTGGAGCTGTCGGCGCAGCACACCGGCAAGCAGCTGCACGGCGGCGAATCCTTCGGCGTCACCTTCGCCAAGGCCTACACCGTCACCGACCTCACGGCCAACTACGCGCTCAACCCCGCGCTGACCCTGCGCGCCGGCATCAACAACCTGACCGAAGAAGGCCCGCGCGCCGACGGCAAGACCAACTACTACGTCCCAAGCCGCCGCTTCTTCCTGGGCCTGACCAGCCGCTTCTAAATCCGGACCGGAAGCGCTTTGCCCAAAAAGAAACCCCGCCGCAGCGGGGTTTCTTTTTAGCCAGTGCTGCTTAGCGCGACTTCACGAACGGCGTGCCGAGCGCTTTCGGGGCGACCGACTTGGCCATCAGGCCGGCCAGCACGATCACCGTCACCACATACGGCACCATCTGGATCAGCGAGCCGGGGATGCGGCCGATGCCAGGCAGGTCCACGCCTTCGATCTGGATCTGCACCGCGCCGAAGAAGCCGAACATCAGGCAGCCGAGGAAGGTGTAGACGGGGCGCCAGTTGCCGAACACCATGGCGGTCAGCGCCAGATAGCCCGCGCCGGCCGACATATCGCGCAGGAAGAAGCCGCTCTGCACGATCGCCAGGTAAGCGCCGGAGAAGGAGCACAGCACGCCTGCCAGCGCCATCGCCATATAGCGGGTGCGCGCCACGCTGACGCCGGCCGCGTCGGCCGCGTGCGGGTTTTCGCCGCAGGCGCGCAGGCGCAGGCCGAAGCGGGTGTGGTACAGCAGCCAGTGCACCAGCGGCACCAGGGCGAAAGCCACATACACCAGCACCGAATGGCCGCCAATCAGCTTGGTATAGATCCAGCCCAGCACCGGCACGTCGGCCACGGCCGCGCTGCCCGGCAGCACCACGTCGAACAGGCGCGCTTCGCCCAGGTCCGGCGTGCGGCCGCCCTGCTGGAAAAAGTATTGCGCGACGACGAAGGTCAGGCCGCTCATGGCGATATTTACGGCGATGCCGGCCACCAGCTGGTTGCCCTTCTGCGAAATGCTGACATAGCCTTGCAGCGTGGCCAGCGCCACCGACACGGCGATGCCGGCCAGCATGCCGTACCAGGGGTTCTGCGTGGCGAAGGCGACGGCGGCCGAAACGAAGGCCGACGCCAGGATCTTGCCTTCCAGGCCGATGTCGATCACGCCTGAGCGTTCCGCGAACAGGCCGGCCATGGCGGCGAAAATCAGCACCGGCGCATTGCGCACGGTGGAGACAACGATACTGCCTAAATGAAGATCTTCGAAAGTCATGGTATTAGCCCTTGCGCGCTTTCAGCAGCTTGATGATGACCGGCGCGTAGAAGTTTTCCATCGCGCCGCAGAACAGAATGATCAGGCCCTGGATAAAGATGAAGGTCTCGGTCGGGATATTCGGTTTCTCCAGCGAGAGATCGAAGCCGCCCTGGATCAGGGCGCCGAACAGCACGGCCGACAGGAAGATGCCGACCGGATGCTGGCGGCCCATCAGCGCAATGGCGATGCCGACGAAGCCGGCACCGCCGACGAAGTTCAGGCTCAGATAGTGGGTCGAACCCATGATGGAGTTGACCGAGCCGAGGCCGGCCAGCGCGCCGGAAATCAGCATCACGGTGATGATCATGCCGCTGATCTTCACGCCGGCGTAGTGGGCGGCGTGCTTGTTCAGGCCCGTGGCGCGCAGCTTGTAGCCCCAGGACGAACGCCACACCATCACGCCGTAAATGGCCAGGGCGGCGATCGCCAGCAGGAAGCTGACGTTGAGCGGGGTGTCGCCCAGCGCCGGGAACCAGGTGTTCAGGCGCGGCATTTCGGCGGCGGCGGCAAAGGCGCGGCTGGCGGTATTCTGCTCGCCCGGCGGAATCATGTATTTGACGATGATGAAGTTCATCAGCGAAGCCGCGATGAAGTTGAACATGATCGTCGTCACCACGATATGGCTGCCGCGTTTGGCCTGCAGATAGCCGGGCAGGAAGGACCACAGCGCGCCGAACAGGGCGGCGCCGAGCATGCCCAGCGGGATCAGCACGATGGCCGGCATCGAACTGTCGAAGGCCAGCATGGCCACCGTCAGACCGAGGCCGCCGAAATACATCTGGCCTTCGGCGCCGATATTGAACAGGCCCGCCTGCATCGCCAGCGACACGGCCAGGCCGGTGAAGACGAAGGTGGAGGCGTAGAACAGCGTATAGCTCAAGCCTTCCGGATTGATGACGGCGCTGTTGATCAGGATGTGCAGCGATTCCAGCGGGTCTTCGCCCAGCAGGTGGATCACCAGGGCCGCGACCAGCAAGGCCGACAGCAGATTCAGAATGGGCAGGACAAAGCCGGTTGCCCAGCGTGGCAGGTCATTGGTGTTCATGATTTATGCATACCCCCCATCAGCAGGCCGATGCGGGTGGTGTCGAATTCGTCGATTTTCAGTTCGCCGGTGATGCGGCCGCCGCACATCACAAGGATGCGGTCGGCCAGGGCGCGCACTTCTTCCAGCTCCACGGAGACCAGCAGGATGGCCACGCCCGCGTCGCGCAGGGCCAGCAGCTGGCTGTGGATGGATTCGATGGTGCCGATGTCCACGCCGCGCGTGGGCTGGCCCACCAGCATCAGCTTGGGCTTGGCCAGCACTTCGCGCGCGATCACCACTTTCTGCTGGTTGCCGCCGGAGAGCAGGCCGATACGCAGGTCCGGATTGGGCGGACGCACGTCGAATTCCTTGAGCAGGGCGGTGCAGCGCTCGGTGATGTGCTTGAAGTCGAGCAGGCCGAAGCCCTTGGTCAGCTTGTCCTGATAACCGAGCACGGTGTTCTGCATGACGGAGAAGTTTTTCACCACGCCGTCGCGCAGGCGGTCTTCCGGCACGTGGGCGATGCCCAGGTCGCGGAAGGCCAGCGGCAGGCCGTCGACGTCATGGCGGCCGGCGAAGGGCAGGGCCTTGCCTTCGAAGTCGAGCTGGCCGGAGGTGGGCAGGCGCATGCCGGCCAGGATTTCCATCAGCTCGCTCTGGCCATTGCCCGACACGCCCGCGATGGCGACGATCTCGCCGGCGCGCAGCGTGAAGCCGATATCGGCCAGCAGCTTGACCTGCTGCTCGTCTTCCAGCTGCAGATTGCGCACTTCCAGCACCGGCGCGCCGGGGTTGTAGGGCGCGCGCGGCAGATTGTTTTCGATCGGGCGGCCCACCATCATATTCGCCAGCTCTTCCTTGGTGGTGCTGGCCGTTGCCACGGCGCCCACCACCTGGCCGGCGCGCATGACGGTGACGGTGTCGGTGATGTCGAGGATCTCCTGCAGCTTGTGCGTGATCAGGATGATGGTCTTGCCCTGTTCCTTGAACAGGCGCAGGATTTCGAACAGCGACTCGGTTTCCTGCGCGGTCAGCACGGCGGTCGGCTCGTCCAGGATCAGGATATTGGCGCTGCGGTAGATCTGCTTCAGAATCTCCACGCGCTGCTGGGCGCCCACGGACAGGTCGTGGATGGTGGCCAGCGGATCGACGTCCAGGCGGTAGCGTTCGCAAATCTCGCGCAACTTGGCTTCGATGGCGGCGCGGTGCGCGGCCAGCTTGAAGCCGCCTTCGGTGCCGAGCATCACGTTATCCAGCACGGTCATGTTCTCGACCAGCATGAAGTGCTGGTGCACCATGCCGATGCCGAGACGGATCGCCTCCTGGCTGTTGCGGATGTGCTGGACTTTGCCATCGAGCAGGATGTCACCGCCATCGGCGCGGTAATACCCGTACAGGATGCTCATCAAAGTCGATTTGCCGGCGCCGTTCTCGCCCACCAGGCCATGGATCGCGCCCTTGGCTATAGAGAAGTTGACGTCCGTATTCGCCTTCACAGCTCCGAAATGCTTGGAGATGTTGCGGAATTCTACTGCTGGCTGCATAGGATTTTCAGGGGTTATTTACTGAAAAACGCGCCAGACGGGAACCCCCGCCGGCGCGTTCTCTCAATGAAGCAGGTAATTAGGCGGGGCAGCTGTTCGTGGCCCGGATGTCGATGACCTTGATCTTGCCATCGATAATATCCTTGCGCGCGCCCATGACCTTCTTTTCGATCTCCGGGGTGATCAGCTTGCGGTTGTGTTCATCCAGCGCCCAATCGACGCCGCCTTCCTTGATGCCCTTGGCGGTCACGCCGGCTTTCCAGGTGCCGTTCTTCATCTGCATGAAGCTGTCGTAGACGGCGTTGTCCACGCGCTTGACCATGGAGGTCAGCATGGTGCCTGGGTACAGGTGGTTCTGGTTGGAGTCCACGCCGATGGCCAGCTTGCCTTTTTCCTTGGCCGTCTGCAGCGTGCCCATGCCGGAACCGCCGGCCACGGCGAACACCACGTCCACGCCGCGCTCGAACTGGGAGCGGGCCAGCTCGCCGCCCTTGGCCGGGTCATTCCATGCGGCCGAGGTGGTGCCCACCATGTTCTGGAAGATTTCCACTTTCTTGTCGGTGGCTTTCGCGCCTTGCGCATAGCCGCAGGCGAAGGTGCGGATCAGGGGAATATCGATGCCGCCGACGAAGCCCAGCTTCTTCGACTTGGACGCCTGGGCGGCGGCCACGCCGACCAGGTACGAGCCTTCTTCTTCCTTGAAGGTGACCGAGTTCACGTTCGTGCCCTGGGCCACGCCGTCAATCAGCACGAAGCGCACTTTCGGGAATTCCTTGGCCACTTTTTGCAGGGCCTGGGTCTGGGCGAAGCCGATCGAGGCGATCAGGTCGAGATTTTTGCGGGCCAGGCCGCGCAGCACCTGCTCGGCCTGCGTGTCGCTGTTGACCTGCACTTCGATGAAGTTGATGCCGGTATCCTTCTTGAAGCGCGAAGCGCCTTCGAAAGCGGATTGGTTGAACGATTTATCGAACTTGCCGCCGGCGTCGTAAACGATGCCCAGTTTCGGGTCAGCCGCGCTTGCGCTGGCGGCCAGCAGCAGGGCGCTAATCGCCACTGTGAGTTGTTTAATTTTCATTGGTTGGCTCCTGGAGGTTCGATATTGTATATTTTTTGTGGGCGAAGCATGAAGTTTTGGTCCGCGATCGGCTGCGAAAACCCTATTAATTAGAGGCTTCGCTCGGCAAAAACGCTGTTGGCGCCGGCAAAACCTGATGCAAATGGCAGTTGGCCGGCCACCCCTCCTTTTTCGTGTTGCAACGCAACGCGCCTTAATTCTTGGTAATGACTCTTTCGGTAAGATGTAGTGTTCTTGCAACGGTTTGCGTATATCTTTATGCAAAATTTTCTTGTTGCTTTTTTGTGCAGGTGCCGCAAAACCGATGTCAAATTGCCACTACCTTAAGACCTGCGAAAGCTCCATCCCCAGCGGCCTCCCGGCGTGGTGGGCACTAGCTTTCCGCAAGGCCGATCCTTAACTATGCAATAAGCGATATATGTATGACAAATACGTTTTTGCTTGGCTATTTATATTGAAAACAAATAGATGGCGGGGTGTGTTTAGTGATTTTCCGTCAAAAATAATCGTGCTAGCATCGCCGCTTATTGCCCGATTTCTTTGTGTTTTGCAAAGGTTTAGCAGGAGCGCAGGCAGAATTTTTTACCTATAAGGAGCTGGTTGATGAAGACGAACACGAAGTACACCCTGATGGCCTTGGCGCTTGCCGCCGCCTTCCCGCTGCACGCGGCGCGCGCCGACGACGCCCAGCCAGCGGCGGAAGAAACGCCGGCGCCGGCCGCCGCCAAGCAGGCCGGCCAGCTGGAAACCGTGATCGTCACCGCCCAGCGCCGCGCCGAGAACATCAAGGATGTGCCGATGTCCATCGCCACCCTGAAGGGCGAGAAGCTCGACGTGCTGACCTCCGGCGGCCAGGATATCCGCTTCCTGTCCGGCCGCTCGCCCAGCGTCAGCGTGGAATCCGACTATGGCCGCACCTTCCCGCGCTTCTATATCCGTGGCCTGGGCAATACCGACTTCGACCTGAACGCGTCCCAGCCGGTCGGCCTGGTGATGGACGATATCGTGCAGGAAAACCCGATGCTGAAAGGCTTCCCGGTCTTCGACGTGGACCAGGTGGAAGTGCTGCGCGGCCCGCAAGGCACCCTGTTCGGCCGCAACTCCCCGGCCGGCGTGATCAAGTTCGACTCGGCCAAGCCGGTGTTCCGCACCGAGGGCTATGCCAACCTGGGCTTCGGCAAGGATGGCGTGAAGAACCTGGAAGGCGCCTACAACATGCCGGTCAGCGACACCGTGGCCCTGCGCTTCTCCGGCCAGACCCAGCGCCGCGACGACCGCGTGCACAATCCGCGTCCGACCGGCACCCAGGACTTCGAAGGCTATAAGGACAATGCCGGCCGCCTGCAGGTGCTGGTCAAGCCGAGCAAGGACTTCAGCGCCCTGTTCAACGTCCACGCGCGCAAGATGGACGGCACCGCCACCCTGTTCCGCTCGAATATCCTGAAGAAGGGCACCAACGACCTGGTGGACGGCTTCGATTTCAAATCCTATCCGAGCGACGGCCTCAATGAGCAGCACCTGAAGAACAAGGGCGCCAGCATGCGCCTGCGCTGGGATCTGGAAGGCGTGACCCTGCACTCCATCACCGGCTACGAGAAGCTGGACTTCTTCAGCCGCGCCGACGTCGATGGCGGCTATGGCACTGCCTCCAAGCCGCCTTCGGGTCCAGGCTTCGTTCCCTTCTCCGTCGAAACGGCCGACCTGATCCCGAACCACAAGCAGATCTCGCAAGAGTTCCGCGCCGAATCGAATTACAAGGGACCGCTGCAATGGATCGCCGGCGTCTTCTACTTCAAGGAAGACATCCAGATCGACAGCATCAGCTTCGACTCGCTGACGGCGGGCAATCCGAAAAATCCGAACTACGCGACCCAGACCCAGAATTCCAAATCCTGGGCCGCCTTCGGCACCCTGAACTACACCGTCAACGAGCGGTTCAAAGTGCGCGGCGGCCTGCGCTACACCAGCGACAAGAAGGACTTTATCGCCAGCCGTGTCCAAGGCAGCCTCGCCAGCCTGCACCCGCTGCATAGCGACTCCACCAATTTCAGCTGGGATCTGAGCGGCACCTACACGCTGGACAAGGACACCAATCTGTTCGGCCGTATCGCCACCGGCTACCGCGCGCCGTCCATGCAGGGCCGCCTGGATTCGCTGGCGGACGTGCCGACCCAGGCCGGCGCCGAGAAAGTGCTGTCCTATGAAGCGGGCGTCAAGCAAGACCTGTTCAACCGCCGCGCGCGCCTGAGCGCCACCATGTTCCAATACCGCGTCAAGGACAAGCAGCTGACCGCCGGCAGCGGCATCGTCAATATGAACCGCCTGATCAACGCCGAAAAAGCCATTGGCCGCGGCGTTGAGCTGGACTTCCAGGCCAATCTCGGCGACGGCCTGAGCGCCACCGTCGGCAGCAGCTACAACGACACCAAGATCAAGGATCCCAACCTGTTCGTGCGCAGCTGCGGCAATGTGCAGAACAATGAGGCGACCGGCTGCACCGTGACCAATCCGACCGGTCCTTTCGCCGGCACCGCCCTGATCAACGGCAACCCGCTGCCGCGCGCGCCGAAATGGCAGCACAACTTCACGCTGCGCTACAGCGTGCCGGTAGGCGACGGCGAGTTCTACGCCTTCACCGACTGGGCCTACCGCACCAGCTACAACTTCTTCCTGTACGAAGCCAAGGAATACAAGGCCAAGCCCCTGCTCGAAGGCGGCCTGCGTGTCGGCTACAAATTCGGCGACGGCAAGTATGAACTGGCCGCCTATGGCCGCAACATCACCAACCGCGTGCAAGCGCTGGGCGCCATCGACTTCGTCAACCTGACCGGCATCGTCAACGAACCACGCACCTACGGCGTGCAATTCAAAGCCAACTTCTGATCCTCGTCCGATCAGGCTTAAGCCCGCGGCCTCCCTGTCCGCGGGTTTTTTTTCGCCCCGCCGTTTGCGCCAAATCAAACAATGTCCCACCCTGGTGTCAGGCACCAAGGTAGGACATTTGCTGATCCAGATCAAAGAATGTCCTGCTCCAGTGCCTCGGCGGCCCCGCCTGACACCAGGGTGGACATTTGTTGAGGGAGATCAAACGCGGGGCTTAGTGGGCGCCGCCGGCGTCGACTTTGCCGGGCTGGGCGACGGGGCGGGCGAGCCAGACGACGCCGATCAGCAGCACGAAGAGCAGGGCCGAACCCCAGAAGATGTCGTTGGCGGCGAGCATATAGGCTTGGGTGTTGACTTGTCTTTCGATCAGCTGCAGGGATTGCTCGAAGCTGTAGCCGACGCCTTGCATCCGCGCCAGCATGTCTTGCGTGGCGCTGGCGTAGGGGCTGACCGCTTCGGCCAGGCGCACGTGGTGCTGGCTGGCGCGGTCGTCCCAGAAGGTGCCGGCGGCGGAGGCGCCGAAAGCGCCGGCGGTGATGCGGGCGAAGTTGCACAGGCCGGAAGCGGCGGGCAGGCGCGCCGGCGCCAGGCCGGCCAGGCAGAGCGCCGTCAGCGGGACGAAGAAGGTGGCCATGGCCGCGCCCTGGATCAACTGCGGCAGCATGAGGGTGCCGACGTCGGCCTGCATATTGAAGTGGGAGCGCATCCAGCACACCAGCGCGAACACGGCGAAGGAGAAGCTGGCCAGCCAGCGCACGTCGAGCCGCCCGATATTCTTGCCGACCGTGGGCGAGAGCAGCAGGGCGAGGATGCCGACCGGGGCGCTGACCAGTCCCGCCCAGGTGGCGGTGTAGCCGGCGAACTGCTGCAGCCACAGGGGCAGCAGCACCAGGTTGGCGAAGAACACGCCGTAGCCGAGCGAGATGGCGAGCGTGCCGACGGCGAAGTTGCGCCCCTTGAACAGGCTGAGGTCGACCACCGGATGGTCATGCGTGGTTTCCCAGATCAGGAAGATGAGGAAGGTCAGCGCGGCGGTGATCGCCAGTGCGATGATTTCGCTGGAGGCGAACCAGTCCAGCTCCTTGCCCTTGTCGAGCATGACCTGCAGGCAGCCGACCCAGACGATCAGCAGCATCAGGCCGATGCCGTCGATGGGCTTTTTGACGCGCGGCGATTCGCGCTCGCGCAGCAGCACCCAGACCAGCCAGGCGGCGAACAGGCCGGTGGGAATGTTGATGTAGAAGATCCAGGGCCAGGAGATATTGTCCGAGATCCAGCCGCCGAGAATGGGGCCGAGCACGGGCGCGATCATGGTGGTCATGGCCCACATGGCGAGCGCCATGCCGGACTTCTCTTTCGGATAGCTTTGCAGCAGCAAGGCTTGCGACAGCGGGATCATGGGGCCGGCCGATGCGCCTTGCAGGATGCGGAAGGCGATCAGCGTTTCCAGATTGCTGGCCAGGCCGCACAGCAGGGAGGCCAGCACGAACAGCAGCACGGCGCCGACGAACAGGCGCACCTGGCCGTAGCGCTGGGTGAGCCAGCCGGTGAGCGGCACGGCGATGGCGTTGGCGACGGCAAAGGAGGTGATGACCCAGGTGCCCTGGCTGGCGCTGACGCCGATGTCGCCGGCGATGGAGGGAATGGAGACATTGGCGATCGTAATGTCGAGCACATTCATGAAGGTGGCCAGCGCCAGGGCGATGGAGGCCAGCACCAGGCGCATGCCGGTCAGCGGCGGCGGTGGGGCGGCAACAGCGGTAGTCATGGTGGCGGCTCCCGTTTAGTGTGGCAGCTTGGCCTGGGCCAGGCGCGCCGTATCGGCAGGGGCGGCGGCCGTGACCGCGTGCGCGGCAGCCTGGGCGCCGGCATGGTCGGCCTGGAGCGGCATCATTGGGCCGGCGCCAGCTGCGCCGCGGGCGGCGGCCTTGGCCTGGGCCGGCGCCAGCTGCGCGCCATCCTGCTGCTCGACATTCACCTCGGCCAGCATCGACAGGCCGACGCGCAGCGGATGGGCGCGCAGCTCGGCCGGGTCGAGCGCGACGCGCACCGGCAGGCGCTGCACCACCTTGATCCAGTTGCCGGTGGCGTTCTGCGCCGGCAGCAGATTGAAGGCGCTGCCGGTGCCGGCGCTCAGCCCCACCACGCGGCCGTGGTACACCACGCTCTGGCCGAACAGGTCGGCGCTCAGCTTGACCGCCTGGCCGATGCGCATATGGCGCAACTGGCTTTCCTTGAAGTTGGCGTCGACCCACAACTCGTCCAGCGGCACCACGGCGGCCAGCGCCGCGCCGACCGCCACGCGCTGCCCGACCTGCACATTGCGCCGCGCCAGATAGCCGCTGCGCGGCGCCAGAATCCGGGTGCGCTCCAGCGCCAGTTCGGCTTCGCTCAGCGCCGCCCTGGCCTGGGCCACGGCGGGATGCTCCTGCACCGGGCCGGCGCCGGCCAGGGCACGGCTGGCGGCCAGCTGCTGGCGGCTGGCGTCGAGCGCCGCGCTGGCGCCGCGCAGCGTGTCTTCGGCGTGGCGGATCTCTTCTTCCGAGACGGCGCCGCTACCTTTCAGCGCGCTGCGCTGGGCCAGGTCGGCGCGCGCGCGTTTCACCTCGGTTTCGCGCTGGGCCACGGCCGCCGCATGCACGCCCTGGTTCAGGTACAGGGCTTCGGTCTGGCGCACGGTCTGCGCCAGATGGCTTTGCGCGCGCTCCAGGGCCAGCCGGGCGTCGGCCGGGTCGAGCTGGGCCAGCACGCTGCCGGCCTGCACGAAGTCGGTATCGTCGGCATGCACCGACAGCACCGTGCCGGCGATCTGTGGCGTCAGCTGGATCACATGGCCGGCCACATAGGCATCGTCGGTGGCGACCAGATAGCGCCCGGTGCTGTACCAGTAGCTGGCGTAGCCGGCGCCCGCCAGCACGGTGGCGGCGCCCAGGGCCAGCAGCAGGATTTTGCGGCGCATTTTGGCCGGCGCGGCGGCGGTGGCGACTTGCGGCGGAATGGTGGGGGCTTGGGTAGTCATGGCAACTCCTGTAATGGGGGACGTCAGGAACGGTTCAGGCTTACGCCGGCGCCGAGCGCGTGATTGAGACGGATGGCCGTTTGCAGGCGCGCCGCTTGCAGCGCGGCGTCGGCCTGCTGCTGGAACAGCTGGCGGCGCTGGACCTGCAGCAGCAGCAGTTGGCTGGAGAGGCCTTGCCGGTAGCGCTGCTCGGCGGCGCGTTCGGCGCCATCGAGTTCGCGCGCGGCGCTGGCGTGGGCGGCGACGCGGCTGTCCAGCGCGCGCCAGGCGCTGACCTGGTCGGCCACTTCGCGGAAGGCGTTCAGCACCAACTGGTTGTAGCGCGCCACTTCGGCTGCCTGCTCGGCCTGGCGCGTGGCGAGACCGGCGCGCAGGCGGCCGGCGTCGAACAGCGGCAGGTGCAGGGCCGGGCCGACGCCGAACAGGCGGCTGCCGCCTTGCAGCAGCTGGCTGGCGTCGAGCGCGCCCAGGCCGGCGCTGCCGCTCAGATTGATATTCGGGTAGAAGTCGGCGCGCGCGGCGGCGACGGCGTGGCCGGCCGCTTCCAGGCGCAGGCGCTGGGCCACGATCTCGGGACGGCGCGCCACCAGGTCCGCTTCCAGCTGCGGCGGCAGGGCCAGTCCCTGTTTCAGCTGCAGCTGCGGCGCGGCGATCTGGGCGCCGAAAGCCGGGCCGGCGCCGGCCAGCGCGGCCAACTGGTGGCGCAGCATGGCCGCCTGCGCGCCGAGGCGCGTGGCTTCCGCCTCGGCCAGCGGCACTTCGGCCGACGCCTGGCGCCATTCCACTTCCGTATCCAGGCCGGAGCGCAGGCGCGTCTGGCGCAACTGCACTTCACGCTCGCCCAGCGCGACGCCGCGCCGCGCCAGCAGCAGCTCCTGCTCGGTGCGCGCCAGTTCCACATAGCTGTGGGCGATGGCGCTGGCCAGCGCCGCTTCGGCGGCGCGCGCTTCGATGCGGGCGGCGTCGCCCTGCGCCAGTTCGGCCGCGATGCGTTCGCGGTTCTGGCCCCAGAAATCGAATTCATAGCGGAAGCCCAGGGTCAGCGAGCCGGAGGTATGGCTGCTGCCGGCAATCGTGGGCGCCACCGCCGCGTGTTCGCTGTAGCGCTGGCGCAGCAGGGCGGCGCTGGCGTCGGCCGCGAAGCCGGCGTCGGCGCGGCGCGCCAGCAGCAGGGCGTCGGCGCGCTCGATGCGGGCGCGCGCCTCGGCCAGGCTGGGCGCAGTGGCGCGCGCCTGTTCGATCAGGCGGTCCAGTTGGGGATCGCCGAAAGCGCGCCACCAGTCGAGAACGGGCCAGTCGCCCAGCGGCGCGCTGGCGGCGGCGCCCAGCGGCAGACCGGCCAGCGGCGCGGGACTCTGGCGCGCGGCCAGACCGCCGTCGCTGGCGCAGCCGGCCAGCAGCAGGCCGGCCAGCAGGCCGGGCAAGGTTGCGGACAGTTTCATGATGGTCTCCTGGAAGCGGCGGCGGCATGGGCCGCCGCGTTGGTCTAAGACTAAGAAATCAGGCGGCGTGCGAAGGCGCTTCCTGGGTCGGCGTGCTTTGCGCATACAGCAGGGCGCCGAGGGCGATCAGGATCATGGTCAGGTGCACCGATTGCACGGCGCCCTGCTTGATCCAGTAGCCGAACCACAGGCCGCCGCAGGCAAACCACAGCCAGAGCAGCAGGAAGCCGGACAAGGCCAGCACGGCCACGCTGCGCGCCTGGCGCAGTTCGCGCAGGCGGCCGCTCCAGCCGGCGCGGGCGAACAGCAGGGCCGCGCTCCACAGCGCCGCCGCCACCAGCAGCTGCACGGTGATCACGCCATACAGCAGAACCGGCACATGCTCCACCGGCCAGGCATGCCAGGCCAGCCCCGCGCCCAGCACCGCCTCGCTGCGCAGCAGGTCCATCGACAGCATATGGCCCAGCAGCTGGTGGTTGGTGCCGGGATCGGTCATATTGTTGAATACAGCGATGCTGAGCCAGGCCGCCAGGCCGGACAGCAGAATCAGGCGGCTTAGCGCCGCGATGCGGATCGACATGCTCATCTCCTTGGTCGTTCAATGCGAATTCAGATGCGGCAGCAGCACCGGCCAGCCGCGCTGGTTCGCCAGTTCCAGCATGGCCGGCTCGCGCACCACCACGGTGGGGTGGCCCACGCATTCCAGCAGCGGCAGGTCGGACACATGGTCGCCATAGCCATAGCAGTCGGCGCCGTTGGCGCCCTGCGTGGCGAGGAAGGTCTGCACCGCTGTGCGCTTGCCTTCGCCGATGGTCTGCGGCGCCAGCAGCTCGCCGGTAAAGCGCCCGCCGTCGAGCGCCAGGCGGTTGACCAGCAGATGGCGCACGTCCAGCGCGTCGGCCAGCGGCTGCAGGATCTCCAGCGAGGAGCCGGACACGAAGACCGGCTCGACGCCCGCCGCGCGATGGCGCTCCAGCGCTTCCAGTACCGGCGCGATGTAGAAATCGGGCTGGCGCGACACCTCGGCGAACCAGCGCCGGGCGCTGGCTTGCAGGGCGCTGCGCGCGTGGCCGCGGAAGATGCGGTAGAAGGCGCGGTTCACGTCATTGCGCGGCAGGCCTTGCGCCAGCATGCGGCGCAGGCGGCGCTGCGCCAGCCAGTCGGCCAGCGCGCCGCGCCAGGCGCCGAGGCGCTCGCGGTGGTAGTGGGCGCGGAAGCTGAACATGCTTTTCAGATCGATCAGGGTTTCATCCACGTCGAAGAAAGCGAAACGCTTGCTTTGCATACGAATTCTCCAGGAGGCCGGAATGCCTATGCCGCATTCCGGCCGGTTGCTTTGCCGGCTTAAGCCGCCTGCACGACGGGCGCCGCCACGTTCTTCGGCTGAACCAGGCCGCGCGCGGCGAAATCGGCGGTGGCCAGGTCCACGCTATGGGCCAGGGCTTGTTCCGCCAGCTGGTGTTCGCGCGGGCCGAGGTAGGCCGCATCGAAGACGCTGAACTTGACGGCCATGCCGGCCACGGCGCGGCCGTTCTGCATCACTTCCATATCGGCCACCACGCTGGTGCGGTCGGGGCGCGGCTGCTGGAAGTCCAGCATCTTGTACTGGATGGTGGCCGGCAGCGGGAAGGCGAACTGCAGGAAGCGCATATTCATTTCGTTGATGACGAAGTAGCGCTTGGCCGGCGCGTCAGCGCCCATGCAATGCGCTTCGGTGACGGCGATGAACATCTGGCGGCAAGCCTCGGTCAGCACCATGCCCTGCACGTGCAGGCCGGTCAGGTGGTCGAGCATCAATTCGCTATTGGCGTCGATCAACAGATCGGCGTCGAAGTTGCTGGCGTCGATGCGGCGCGGGGTCGAGATCAGCACGTTCTCGTTGCGGTGCTTGTGCGACAGGGCATAACCGGCGCGGCTGTTGCGGCTCCACTCGTTCCAGCAGCTGAACTCCTGGCTCAGGCCGAGCGCGATGCCGAGGCAAAACGCGTGGTCGATCTGCATCTCGCTCAAGCCCTGGCCTGCCACCAGGGTCTTGCCGCGCAGGCTCTCGATCTGATTGCCGCGCAGTTGTTCCAGCAGGCTGCGATACGACTGCACGCCCGGTTTTTGTACGAATTGGCTAAACTCTTCAGCGACTACTAACTGCAGATGCATAATTTCTCCTTCTATCCAATCAAAAATAAAAACGTGAAATACACATAGGCCTTTCGGTCTGCGACGGAACCTGTCCGTTCATCCCTGGGCTGGCGACTGCCCGCTCAACCAACTGTCGTGCAGCCACTTCTCGCTTTGCCGGCGGCTGCGCGCATCGTTCCAGATAATGTTGCGTTCAAAGGTTTGCACCACGCCGCCGTGGCCGGCGATGACCCAGAAGTAGCGGCCGTCGTTCTCGTTGCGGCACTTGACCTTCATGCCGCGCAGCGTGTGCTGGCGGCCGTCGGCCTGCAGCACTTCCTCATGCGGCTCGATCCACAGCACGGCATGGCCGGAAAGCAGGTCCGGCGCATGCTGTTCCAGCCAGTCGTAGGCGCTGCGCTGCGCCTGCGCTGTGCCGGGCAGCTCGCCGCTGCACAAGGTCTGGCTGAAGCAGCTCATGCCGAGCAGGCCGCCCTGCTGGTCCAGCACCAGGCTGTAATGCTCGCCGCCGAGTTCCGTGTTGGCGCCGTCGCTGCGCTGGTAGCGCAGGTGCCAGGCCGGCTGGCCATCCAGGCTCACGGCGCGCGCGCTGGCCAGGGTTTCGAAACCGGCTGGCGCTTGCAGGCTCGCGGGCAGAGGGAAGGGCAGGTTCATCTCGTTCTCCTTCAATCAATGGGTTTTGACAGCGGCGGCCTGGCTTTGGCTGCGGGGCAGGCTGAGTAGCAGGGCGCCGCCCATCAGCATCGCCAGCGCCGCGAAATAGGTGGCGGCGCGCAATCCGTTCATGGCCTGGGCCAACACGGGACCCAGGCTGGCGCCGCTGAACATCAGGAAGGTGTACAGCGACACCGCCTGGCCGCGCCAGCTGGCGTCGGCCAGGGCGCTGGTGCGGGCAATCAGGCTCGGTACGCCGATGCCGACGCCGGCCACGAACAGCACGCTGGACAGCAGCAGCAGGCCCAGGCCATCGGCGCAGGCGGCCAGCAGCAGGCCCGCCGCCGCCGCCGCCAGGCCGGCGCTGACCATGCGCTGGGCGCCGAAGCGCGGCAGCAGCACCGCCACGGCCAGCGGCATCAGAAAGCCCGGCATGGCGACGGCGCGGGTGGCGAGCGGACTCAGACCGGCGGCGCGCAGCGCGCTGCCCTGGTAGCGGTCCAGCCCCAGGTAGAAAGCCATAAAGCACAGCATCAGCAGCAGGGCCGGGGCATACACGCCGCGCAGCTCCGGCTTGCGCAGGATGGCGAACAGGCCCGCATAGCTGGCGCCCAGGCTGGCGCCGGCGGCGGCGCGCTGTTCCCGCGGCAAGCGCGCCAGCAGCCAGGCCGCAGCCAGATAAATCGGGCAGGGCAGGGCGATGGTCCAGGCCAAGCCCAGAGACTGTTCGGCCATGCCGCCATAAATCTGTCCCACCAGGCCGGCCAGCAGGAAGGCTGTGCTGAGCCAGGCCAGCGCCCACAGGCGCAAACGGGCCGGCATGGATTCGGCCAGATAGGCCAGGGCGGCGGGCGGGAAGGCCGCCGTCGCCAATCCCTGCAGCGCGCGGCCGGCGATCAGCTGCGCCGGCGTCGCGGCCTGGCTCAAAAGCAGCGTCACGATGCCCAGGGCCAGTAAGCCGCCCACCATCACCGGCTTGCGTCCCAGCCGGTCGGACAGTGGGCCGAACAGCAGAAACCCCGCCGCATACGCCAGGCTGAAGGCGCCCAGGGCGGCGCCGGCGGCGGCCGGTTCCAGACCGAACTGGCGGCCGATCAGGGGTAGCAAGGGCAGCGGCAGATACAGCTGGGACACAGCCGCCAGGCCGGCGATGGCCAGTAAAGCGACAATGGCGAAAGGGTGTTTCATCCTGCTTCACTCCTGGAATACGGTGGCGAAAGGCGCCGGTTTATTTAATAAGCTTACTACTGAGTAGCTAGTAACTATGTAGCAAGCTAAGTATTTGCTCCAAAAAAAGACTGGCATCCCAGTCCTGGCTCATCGGCGTTTTGGAAACTGCCGTTGAAGCAATCTTGCTTGTTATCTTAATACAATAATAGCAGGCAAATATGTAGGTGGCTAATTATTTTTGGAAATTTTTTTGCGGGCAATTTTCAGCTGCCCGCGAGCTTACGCGGCAGCCCTGATCTGGGCCACGCTGCCATTCAGCTTGCGCATCAGCATGCTCAGCTGCTCACGCTCATCCTGGCTGAAGACCGACATCAGCTGCGCCACCCAGGCATAGTGTTCCGGCAGCGCCGCCGCCAGCAAGGTTTCCCCGGCGGGCAGCAAGCGCACCACCCAGGCGCGCCGGTCGCTCGCATCCTGCTCGCGGCGGCACAGCTTCGCGTGCTCCAGACGGTCGATAATTCCCGTCATCGTCGGCGAAGAGACGTTAACGCCCTCGGCCAGGCGCCGCACCCCCAATCCATCGGGATTGCGCTTCAACAGCAGCAGCACGAAAAACTTCGTCTGCGACAAGCCATGGCGCGCCAGGTTCTGTTCAAAGTCCCCCATCATATCGCTGCAACTGCGCGACAGCAGCAGCCAGGTCCGTACCCCATCCACGTCCGGATTCGGATACAGCTTGGCGAATTGGGACAAAGTATCGAAGCTGGGAAGGTCCTTAAGCTCAAGCATGATGGCGGCCCTGGATTAATTTAGTTAGATAAATATTAGCATGCTAAATTCTAGCCGTCAAAGCCATCCCGTTTGATCTATCTCAAACAATGTCCACCCTGGTGTCAGGCACCAGGGGCGGACATTCTTTGCGCCAAATCAAAGAATGTCCGGTCCCAGTGCCTGACACCAGGGTGGACATTTGTTGGGGAAGATCAAAGGCCGTCGCGGGAGGGCGGGCGCAGGATGTTGAGGAAGGCGCGCACCACGGGGGCGTCGTCTAAGGCGGGGTAGGCGATGTACAGGTTGGCCGAGGGGGGATTGCTGCGGATCGGCAGGAACACGACGCCGGGCCAGCCGATGCGGCTGGTGGTTTCGGGCATCAGGGTGACGCCGAGGCCGGCGCCGACCATGGCGAGCAGGGTCTGCGGTTCGGTCGCTTCCTGGAAGATTTCGGGGTGGAAGCCGGCCTTCACGCAGCATTGGATCAGGTAGCGTGGGAAGGCGGATTTATCCAGCGCCAGGGTCAGCATCGGTNGGGATTGCTGCGGATCGGCAGGAACACGACGCCGGGCCAGCCGATGCGGCTGGTGGTTTCGGGCATCAGGGTGACGCCGAGGCCGGCGCCGACCATGGCGAGCAGGGTCTGCGGTTCGGTCGCTTCCTGGAAGATTTCGGGGTGGAAGCCGGCCTTCACGCAGCATTGGATCAGGTAGCGTGGGAAGGCGGATTTATCCAGCGCCAGGGTCAGCATCGGTTCGTTGGCGATATCGCTCAATTCGATCGCTTCCTGCTTGGCCAGGGGGTGGTGTTCGTTCACCGCCACGCAGACATTCTCGCGGAAGCACAGCTCTTGCCGCAGATTGTCGTTGCGCAGCCCATCTTCGTCGAGCTTGGGCTCGCGCCAGAAGCCGATGTCGATCTGCTTGGCGCGCAGCGCTTCGTATTGCACGGTCGGCCCCAGTTCGTGCAGGGTCCACGTCACTTGCGGATACTTGCTCTGGAATTCTTCGAGCAGGCTGGGGATCGGCCCCCACATCGCGGACCCGACGATGCCCACGCGCAGCCGTCCCACCTCGCCGCGATCAATCTGGCGCACGGTGTCGATGGTCATGCGCATCTTGGCCAGCACGTCCGCCGCTTCCACCATCAGCGCCTTGCCTGCCACCGTCAGCTCGAAGGTGCGGGTGGTGCGCGCGAACAGCTTCACGCCCAGCTCCGCTTCCAGCTTCATGATTTGCTGGCTCAAAGGCGGCTGCGAGATGTGCAGCCTTTCGGCGGCACGGCTGAAACTCTTTTCTTCGGCGACGGCAAGGAAGTACTTCAACTGCTTCAGATCGATGGACATGGCGGACGGCTCTTTCGATATTTACGCGGCAGGATGCTCCAGCATGGCGCGCGCCAGCTCGGCGCCGACGCGGGCATTGTTCTTCACCAGCGCGATATTGGTGGCCAGGCTGCGGCCCTGGGTCAGGGTCTTGATGCGTGCCAGCAGGAAGGGCGTGACCTTCTTGCCGGTGACGCCGTTTTCATCGGCTTCCTGCAAGGCTTGCACGGTGATGGCGTCGATTTCCTCTTTCGGCATGGCGTCCGCTTGCGGCACCGGATTGCTGACGATGACGCCGCCCTTCAGGCCCAGGCGCCATTTGGTGTGGACGAAGGAGGCTTGCTCGGCCGCCGTGTCGAGCTGGAAGTCGGCGTTGAAGCCGCTCTCGCGCGTGAAGAAGGCCGGGAAGCCTTGCTGGCCGACGCTGATCACGGGCACGCCCAGGGTTTCCAGGTATTCCAGCGTCAGGCCGATGTCGAGGATCGATTTCACGCCGGCGCACACCACGGCCACATTGGTCTGCGCCAGTTCCTGCAGGTCGGCCGAGATGTCGAAGCTGGTCTCGGCGCCGCGGTGCACGCCGCCGATGCCGCCGGTGACGAAGACGGAAATGCCGGCCAGCTGGGCGCAGATCATGGTGGCGGCCACGGTGGTGGCGCCCAGCTTGTTCTGCGACAGCACGTAAGGCAGGTCGCGGCGGCTGACCTTCAGCGCTTCCGGCGATTTGCCCAGCAGTTCCAGCTGCTCCGGCGTCAGGCCGATGCAGATCTTGCCGTCGATGATGGCGATGGTGGCCGGCACCGCGCCCGCGTCGCGGATGATCTGTTCCACTTCGTTCGCCATCTGCACGTTTTGCGGATAGGGCATGCCGTGCGAGATGATGGTCGACTCCAGCGCCACGATGGCCTTGCCGGCGGCGCGCGCGTTCGCCACTTCGGGCGAGAGGGAGAGATATTGGTGCATAGTGGATGATCCTTTCTATTGCGGTTCGGCGTGATGGACCGCGCTGGCGATGGCGTCAGCCGACAGCGCGGGTGAAACGGTATGCGGGCTTTGCAGCGTGAGGGCGGCGGCATGCAGGCCGCGCGCGCAAGCTTCGGTCAGGTCGCCGCTGCCCTGCGCCAGCGACCAGCAGACGGCGGCGGCGAAGGCGTCGCCGGCGCCGGTGACGTCGACCACGTCCACCTCATGCGCCGGCATCCAGTGCAGATCACCGGGGATGGTGTGGTAGACGCCGGCCGCGCCGCAGGTGACGATGATGTCCTGCACGCCCTGCGATTGCAGTTCCAGGCAGGCGGCGCGCACATCGGCCTCGGTGGGCAGGGCGCGTCCGCTGCGGGTTTCCAGCTCGCCGCGGTTCAGAATCAGCAATTGCAGGCCGCGCAGGTCGGCCGGCAGGCGCGCCATCTTCGGCTGCGAGACGGCCACGATCACCAGCGGCACGCCGCTGCTGCGCGCCTCGGCCAGCAGCAGGGCCACGCTGTCGAGCGGCAGATTGAGGTCGGCCGCCACCAGGGCGGCGGCGCTGCGTTGCGGCTGGCGGCTGGCGAGGAAGGCGGGCGACAATTGTTCATACAGGGCCATATCGGCCAGGGCCAGCACCATCTCGCCGCCCGCGTCCAGCACGGCGGTATAGGTGCCGCTGGCCATGCCGTGCAGTTTCAGGCTGCCGCTCATATCGATGCCGGCCGCCTCGGCGTGCGCTTGCAAGGCCTGGCCGGCGGCGTCGCCGCCCAAGGCTGTGAGCAGGGCGGTGGGCAGGCCCAGGCGCGCCAGGTTCTCGGCGATATTGCGCGCCACGCCGCCGCAGGTTTCGCTGGCGCCGGCCGGATTCGAAGTGCCCATCTGCAGCGGCGCCAGGGTGCGCAGCTTGCGGTCCAGATTGGCCGCGCCGATACAGAGTAGGGGGCGTTCGTCCGGCAGCACATAGGCGCGCCCCAGCAGCCGCCGCTCGCGGATCAGGCTGGCAATATGGCCGGCCACGGCCGAGCGCGACAAGCCCATCTGCTCGGCCAGCTCCTGCTGGGAGATGAAGGGGTTGGCGCGGATCAGCTCATACAGCTGTTCTTTTTTCGGTAAGTCGCTCACGTTCAGCCTGCGTTAAAACATTTGTCCGTTAGTATAAACATTTGTTCGATCTGGCTGCAAGCCCATCATCAACTATAATAGCCGCCCATTTATATAATTCACGTATAAATTGGGAAGAAAAATGGTATTGGCCGTACATATAGAGGATGATGCATAGTTACGCCTGTCATCGAAACGCCCTATACCAAGTACGCTCGTACCGGACCATCGCGGCCCGCGCTGCATCACCGAATTCACCTATACCAAGACGAGGAAACCATGTTGAATAATTCCCCATTCCAGGCCGCCGCTATTGTCCGTTCGCGCATGCCCGCCAATTTCCAGCCGCGCGTCGCGCTGGTGCTGGGTTCCGGCCTGGGCGTGCTGGCCGAGCAGATGCAGGATGCCGTGGCCATCGGTTTCGATGAGCTGCCAGGCTTCCCGATCAGCACCGTGCACGGCCACGCAGGCCAGCTGGTGATGGGCACCCTGTCCGGCGTGCAGGTAGTGTGCCTGAAAGGCCGCGGCCACTTCTACGAAGGCTATGGCATGGGCGTGATGACGTCCGCCGTGCGCACCCTGAAGCTGCTGGGCGTGGAAATGCTGTTCGTGACCAATGCCGCCGGTTCCCTGCGCACCGAAGTCGATGCCGGCTCCCTGGTGGTGCTGAACGACCATATCAACTTCCTGCCGGGCACCCCGATGATCGGCCCGAACGACGAGCGTTTCGGCCCGCGCTTCTTCAGCATGGCCAATGCCTATGACGCCGAGCTGCGCAAGCTGCTGCAAGCGACCGCCGCCGACAAGAGCATCACCCTGCATGAAGGCGTGTACATCGCCTACCCAGGCCCGAACTTCGAAACCCCGGCCGAGATCCGCGCCTTCGGCCGCCTGGGCGCCGACGTGGTCGGCATGTCGGTGGTGCCGGAAGTGGTGCCGGCCCGTCATTGCGGCCTGAAAGTGGTGGGCGTGTCCGTCATCACCAATCTGGCCGAAGGCCTGTCGCCGTTCCCGCTGTCGCACGAGCAGACCCTGAAATACGCCGCCATCGGCGCCGAAAGCCTGATCAAGCTGATTCTGGCCTTCCTCGAAAACGTCGCGAAAACGCCGGCTCCCAAAGCCTAAGCGTCCGTCCGGTGGGGCGGTGCGGACCGCCCCGGCAGTGCAGCGCAGGCCGGTGCGGCCTGCACCCAAGAATTCCTTCCTCATCGAGACTTATCATGTCACGCGCCTTTATCCTTTTGCTTGACTCCTTCGGCCTCGGCGCAACGCCGGACGCCGACAAATACGGCGACAGCGCAACCAATACCTTTGGCCATATCGCCGCCTGGGCCGCCAAGATCGGCCAGCCGATGCAGCTGCCGACCATGGAAAAATTGGGCCTGGCCGCCGCCGCCCACACCGCCTGCGGCGAATGGGCCGCCGGCTTCGACCGGCGCGACGGTTTCGCCGGCGCTTACGGCGCGGCGCGCGAACAATCCACCGGCAAGGACACGCAAAGCGGCCACTGGGAAATCGCCGGCGTGCCGGTGTTGTTCGACTGGGGCTACTTCCCCAAGACCGTGCCATCCTTCCCGGCCGAACTGACCGACCAGCTGCAGGCGCTGACCGGCGTGCCGGGCTTCCTCGGCAACTGCCATGCCTCCGGCACCGAAATCATCAACCGTCTGGGCGACGAGCATGTCGCCACCGGCAAGCCGATTCTCTACACCTCGGCCGACTCGGTCCTGCAGATCGCCGCCCACGAAGAACACTTCGGCCTGGAGCGCCTGTACGAGATGTGCGAGAAGGCCTATGAGCTGGTCAAGCCTTACAACATCGGCCGCGTGATCGCGCGCCCCTTCGTCGGCGCCGACAGCAATTACAAGCGCACCTCCAACCGCCACGACTACGCCGTGCCGCCGCCGGCGCCGACCCTGCTCGACCACGTCAAGGACGCGGGCGGCGAGGTGATCGCCCTCGGTAAGATCAGCGATATCTACGCCGCGCAAGGCGTGAGCCGCGTGGTCAAGGGAGTGGACAATATGGCCCTGTTCGACGCGCTGCTGAAAGTGCAGGACGAGGCGGGCGACAAGTCCCTGACCTTCGTCAATTTCGTCGACTTCGACCAGGCCTTCGGCCACCGCCGCGACGTGGCGGGCTACTCGAACGCCCTGCATGAAATGGATGTGCGCCTGCCGGAATTCATCGCCAAGCTGAAGGACGGCGATCTGTGCGTGATCACCGCCGACCATGGCTGCGATCCGACTTCGCCCGGCTCCGACCACACCCGCGAACATATCCCGATGATCTTCTTCGGCCCCGGCGTCAAGGAACGCTCGCTCGGCATCTCCGAGACCTTCTCCGACATCGGCCAGACTATCGCCCACCACCTCGGCGTGAAACCACTTGCAAACGGAACCAACCTCTTATGAGCATCTCCCCCGACTTCAAGCGTAACGAGGCAGTCGGCCTCGATCTCGGCTGGCTGAACCACATCCACGTCAACAAGGCTGCCACCGACCGCCGCGCCGCCAGCCTGGCGAATCGCCGCAGCGTCAAGAAGGAATACCAGGCCGCCTGGCTGCTGAAAGCCATCAGCGTGATCGATCTCACCACATTGGCCGGCGACGACACGCCGGGCCGCGTTGAGCGTCTGTGCCGCAAGGCCATGCGTCCGCTGCGCGCCGACCTGGTGGACGCGCTGGGCGTGCAGGATCTGAACCTGACCACGGGCGCGGTCTGCGTCTATCACGAGATGATCCAGCACGCGGTGCCGGTGCTGCAAGGCCGCCTGCCGATCGCCGCTGTCTCCACCGCCTTCCCGGCTGGCCTGAGCAGCATGGAAACCAAGCTGCGCGAGATCGAATTGAGCGTAGCCGCCGGCGCATCCGAGATCGACATCGTGATCACCCGCCAGCACGTCCTGACCGCCAACTGGCAAGCCCTGTACGACGAGATGCTGGCTTACCGCAAGGCTTGCGGCGAAGCGCACGTGAAAGCGATCCTGGCGACCGGCGATCTGGTCACCCTGGAAAACGTGGCGAAAGCGTCGTGGGTCTGCATGATGGCCGGCGCCGATTTCATCAAGACCTCGACCGGCAAGGAAGGCGTGAACGCCACCATTCCCGTGTCGCTGGTGATGGTGCGCGCCATCCGCGAATACTACGAGCAGACCGGCTTCATGGTCGGCTACAAGCCGGCTGGCGGCGTGAGCACCGCCAAATCGGCGCTGCAATACCTGACCGTGATGAAGGAAGAGCTGGGCAATGAATGGCTGGAACCGCATCTGTTCCGCATCGGCGCATCGAGCCTGCTGACCGATATCGAGCGCCAGCTCGAACACTACGTCACCGGCAACTACTCGGCCGCCCACCGCCACGCGCAACCCTAAGAATACGGATTCGTCATGCCAACTATTAACGAGATTCTCAAGACCATGGACTACGGCCCAGCACCAGAAGGCACGAAAGAAGCGCAAGCCTGGCTGGAACAGCGTTCCCGCAAATTCGGCCTGTTCATCGACAATACCTGGAGCGAGCCGGGCGAACTGTTCGCCTCCACCAACCCGGCCGACGGCAAACAGCTGGCCGAACTGACCCAGGCCACGTCCGACGACGTGGAACGCGCCGTGCAGGCCGCGCGCCGCGCTCAGCCGGGCTGGCAGGCGCTGGGCGGCCATGGCCGCGCGCGCGTGCTGTATGCCATCGCCCGCCTGATGCAGAAGCATGCGCGCCTGTTCGCCGTGCTGGAAACCCTGGACAACGGCAAGACCATCCGCGAAACCCGCGACGCCGACCTGCCGCTGGTGGCGCGTCACTTCTACTACCACGCCGGCTGGGCCCAGTTGCAGGATGAGGAATTCGCCGGCCACCGTCCGGTGGGCGTGGTGGGCCAGATCGTGCCGTGGAACTTCCCGCTGCTGATGCTGGCGTGGAAAATCGCTCCGGCCCTGGCCGCGGGCAATACCGTGGTCTTCAAACCGGCCGAATTCACCTCGCTGACCGCCATGTTGTTCGCCGAGATCTGCGTGCAGGCTGGCGTGCCGGCCGGCGTGGTCAATATCGTCACCGGCGACGGCCGCGTGGGCGAAGCCATCGTCAAGCATGAAGGCATCGACAAGCTGGCCTTCACCGGTTCCACCGAAGTGGGCCGCCTGATCCGCGAAGCCACCGCCGGCAGCGGCAAGAAGCTGTCGCTGGAACTGGGCGGAAAATCGCCCTTCATCGTCTTCGAAGACGCCGACCTGGACGCCGCCGTCGAAGGCCTGGTCGATTCGATCTGGTTCAACCAGGGCCAGGTCTGCTGCGCCGGTTCGCGCCTGCTGGTGCAGGAATCGGTGGAACAGCGCTTCCTCGCCAAGCTCCGTGCCCGCATGGACCATCTGCGTCTCGGCTCGCCGCTGGATAAATCGATGGACATCGGCGCCCTGGTCGATCCAGTCCAGCGCCAGCGCATCGCCGCCCTGGTGGATTCGGCACGCGCCGAAGGCTGCACCGTGTACCAGCCTGCCGGCTGCGAAATCCCGGCCGACGGTTCCTGGTTCCCGCCCACCCTGATCACCGGCGCGGCAACCGCCGCCGCCGTGTCGCAAGCCGAAATCTTTGGCCCCGTGCTGGTGGCGATGAGCTTCCGCACCCCGGCTGAAGCGGTGCAACTGGCGAACAACACTGTCTACGGCCTGGCTTCCTGCGTGTGGACCGAGAACATTTCGCTCGCGCTCGACGTGGCGCCGCAGATCAAGGCCGGCGTGGTGTGGATCAATACCGCCAACCAGTTCGACGCCGCTTGCGGCTTCGGCGGCTACCGCGAATCCGGCTATGGCCGCGAAGGCGGCCGCGAAGGCATGTACGAATACCTGGTGCCGGTGTCGGAAGATGCGCGTCCCGCCGCGCCGCTGGTGGAAAAATCCAAGGCCAAGGCAGCTCCTGCCGCTTCCGCCGACCCATTCGCCATCGACCGCACCGCCAAGCTGTACATCGGCGGCAAGCAGGCCCGTCCTGACGGCGCCTACAGCCGTGCCGTGCATGGCGCCGACGGCAAGTTCATCGCCGAAGTGGGCGAAGGTAACCGCAAAGACATCCGCAACGCCGTGGAAGCCGCGCACAAGGCCGCCGGCTGGACCAAGGCCACCGCGCACAACCGCGCCCAGGTGCTGTACTACATCGCCGAAAACCTGGCCGCGCGCGGCGAGGAATTCGCGGCCCGCATCGGCGCCATGACCGGCGCCAAGAATCCCGAGAAGGAAGTGCAGGCTTCCATCGAGCGCCTGTTCTACTGGGCCGCTTGGGCCGATAAATACGACGGCCTGGCGCACCAGCCGCCGATGCATGGCATCACCGTGGCCCTGAACGAGGCTATCGGCGTGATCGGCGTGGTCTGCCCGAACGAGAACCCGCTGCTTGGCCTGATCTCCCTGGTCGCTCCGGCCATCGCCGCGGGCAACCGCGTGGTGGTCGTGCCTTCCGAGGCGCATCCGTTGTCGGCCACCGATCTGTACCAGGTCTTCGACACGTCGGACCTGCCGGGCGGCGTGGTGAACATCGTCACCGGCAGCGCCGACGAGCTGGCGCGCACCCTGGCTTCGCACGCCGATGTGGACGCGGTCTGGCGCCACGACGGTTCGGCCGAAGGCTGCGCCGAAGTGGAACGCCTGTCGGCCGCTTCGCTGAAGCGCACCTGGACCGGTGGCGCCAAGGGCCGCGACTGGTACAGCACCGCGCAAGCGGGTGGCCGTGCGGTGCTGGCGCATGCGTCGCAAGTGAAAAATATCTGGATTCCATACGGCGTATAAGTCTTAACACAATCCGTTGATCCAAGGGGCCGCAGTCCGGGAAACCGGGCTGCGGCCCAAGTACCTTTCAACACAAGAGAGTAAATATGTTTCTGACCCAGGAAATCATCCGCAAGAAGCGCGATGGCGGTGCAATGAGCGCCGAAGAGATTCAATTTTTCGTGCGCGGCATCACCGATGGCAGCGTCAGCGAAGGCCAGATCGCCGCGCTGGCGATGGCCGTCTTCTTCAACGATATGAGCATGGATGAACGCGTGGCCTTCACCCTGGCCATGCGCGACTCCGGCGAAGTGCTGGACTGGAAATCGCTGAACCTGCCAGGTCCGGTGATGGACAAGCACTCCACCGGCGGCGTGGGCGACGTGGTATCCCTGATGCTCGGCCCGATGATTGCGGCCTGTGGCGGCTTCGTACCGATGATCTCCGGCCGTGGCCTGGGCCACACCGGCGGCACCCTGGATAAATTCGATTCCATCCCCGGCTATTGCACCGTGCCGGACAACGCCCTGTTCCGCAAAGTGGTGCAGGACGTGGGCGTGGCCATCATCGGCCAGACCGCTTCGCTGGCGCCGTCCGACAAGCGCTTCTACTCGATCCGCGACGTCACCGCGACCGTGGAATCGGTGGCCATGATCACCGGCTCCATCTTGTCGAAGAAGCTGGCGGCCGGCCTGGACGTGCTGGCCATGGACGTGAAAGCGGGCAGCGGCGCTTTCATGCCGACTTACGAGAAATCGGTGGAACTGGCGGAGAGCATCGTGAAGGTCGGCAATGGCGCCGGCACGCTGACTTCGGCCCTGCTGACCGATATGAACGAATCGCTGTCGCCATGGGCCGGTAACGCGGTCGAAGTGCGCGGCGCGATCGACTACCTGACCGGCAAATTCCGCCCGACCCGTCTGCACGAAGTCACCATGGCCCTGTGCGCCGAGATGCTGGTGATGGGCAAGCTGGCCGCCAACGAAACCGACGCCCGCGCCAAGCTGCAGGCGGCCCTCGATTCCGGCGCCGCCGCCGAGCGCTTCGCGCGCATGGTGACGGCCCTGGGCGGCCCGGCCGACCTGGTGGAAAACATGGACAAGCATCTGGAAAAAGCGCCGATCGTGCTGCCGGTGCCGGCGCCGCGCGCAGGCTTCGCCGCCAAGACCGACTGCCGTGGCCTGGGCCTGGCCGTGGTTGCGCTGGGCGGCGGTCGCCGCCGTCCGAGCGACGCCATCGACTTCGCCGTCGGCCTGACCGATCTGGTGGAACTGGGCCAGCCGCTGCAAGCCGGCCAGCCGATGGCCACCGTGCACGCCCGCACCCAGGCCGCCGCCGAACAGGCCGTGCGCGAAGTGCAGGCCGCGTATGAAATCGCCGACGCCGCGCCAGCCGCCAACCCTATCGTCTACCGCACCATCCGACCATAAAAAGGATTGGGGACAGACCCCATTTTCCGGTTCGGAAAATGGGGTCTGTCCCCGGTTTTGAAAGGGAACTATGAATAACGACAAACTGATCGAAGAAGCCAAGGCCGCGCGCCTGAAGGCCTACACCCCTTACTCCAACTTCAAAGTCGGCGCGGCCCTGCTGTGCAGTGATGGCAAGATCTTCCACGGCTGTAATGTGGAAAATGCTTCCTATGGCCTGTGCAACTGCGCCGAGCGCACCGCCTTCTTCAGCGCTTTCGCCCAAGGCTACAAGCAGGGCGATTTCGACAAGCTGGCCGTGGTCGGCGAGACGGATGGCCCGATCGCTCCTTGCGGCGCCTGCCGCCAGGTGATCCTGGAGTTGGGCGGCAATGAGCTGCCGGTGGTGCTCAGCAATCTGAAGGGCGATGTGTTCGAAACCACGGCGGCGGCCCAGCTGCCGAACGCTTTCGGCGGCGCCGACCTGAAGAAAAAGTGAAAAAGACCATCGACGTTCAGGCTGCGGTCGCCGTTGCGGCGTCCGAAGCCATTGCAGCGAAAACCCAGGGCACGTTCGGTGTCGGGGGCGTCATGCTCGACCAGTTCGGCACCGTGCTGAAGTCGCTGCATAACAACGTCATCCGCCATGGCCTGATCTTCGACCCGACCGCGCACGGCGAGCGCCAGTTGATCGACTGGTACTACGCCGAGCGCGCCAAGGGCAGGGAGCTGCCGCCCCCGCATGAGATCACCATCGTCACTTCGCTCGACCCTTGCGCCATGTGCACCGGCGCGATCTTGTCGGCCGGCTTCAATGTGGTGGCGGCCGCGCCCGATACCAAGGCCGGCATCAACTACAACGGCAGCGCTTTCTTCCCCTCGCTGCCGCAGCCCTTGCAGCGGCAGGCGGAAGCGACGTTTGCCTATCCCGCCGTGCTGGGCAGCTCGTCCTATGCGCGGCGCGGCGCGGGCGCGGCGCCCAAGCCCTTCTTCATCGGCAAGACCATTGCCGAGCCGACCCAGGCTCTGTGCTCGCTGGTGTTCGAAGCCACGTCGGCCGGGGTGATGGACCTGTTCAATATCGATCCGCCCGGCAGCGCGCTGAAAGACCCGGCCACGCTGCCGGCGGACCACGCCATCGTGCGCGCCCTGAAGCGCAGCTGTCCCGATGCGCTGACCTATCGCGGCACGCCGCAGCGGCCGGACGCCGGCCTGGCACCGTATCTGCAGCAGGCGATGGCACGCGACAAGGCGCAGGGCGGCAAGGGCGATGCCGTGGCCTTGCTCGACGCTTTCGGCAATCTGCTGCTGTGCACGCACGGCCGGCAGAACGCTTCCGGCATCCGCACCGCCTTCATGGAGGCGACGCGCGCCTACGCCCAGTTGCGCTACAAGCTGATGGAAGGGGCCGACGCCGCCACCCAGGCCGAGGTGCGCCAGTATCTGGGCCATCCCAAGGACGGCACCTTTGTCTTTGCGCTTGGGCCGGACGAAAGCGCGCTCAGTTTCATGAATCTGGGCGCCTACGGTTCGACCATGGAGGGGGCGCTGCCGGAGTCGAATCCGGCGCAATTCCAGTATGTCTTGCCGGGCATGCCGGAGGAAGAACTGCATGCGCTGTGCGGCCGCCTGCCGCCGCTGTACCGCAATCTGATCCGCATCCGGCCGCAGCAGGTGGCGGATGCGGCCCTGGTGGCGGCGCTGTCCTGAGCCCTCACTGCTTCCAGGGATCGTAAGTTCCGATACTCCACACATGGCCTTCGGGGTCGCGCAGGGTGAAGCCGCGGCCGCCGTAGTCCTCGTCCTTTAATTCCATCAGAATCGGCGCACCCGCCCTCAGGGCGCGTTCATAGACCTCGTCGGCATTGTTCACCACCAGGTAGGCACTCTGGGTGACGGCCATGCCGATCTCGCCGGGCTGTTTCATCAGCCTGCCGTATTCGGTGTCGAAAATGGAACCGAGCATCACCATGCCATTGCCGTAGGAAAGCTGGGCATGGGCGATGGAGCCATCCTCGTTCGGTACCACGAGCGAGGCTTCAAAACCCAAGGTGCTGCATAGCCAATCGATGGCGCCGGGCGCATCGCGGTAGCGCATGCAGGGCATGATGGTGGTGCGTGTTTCTTTCGGAATGTTCGACATGCTTCTCTCCCAGATCAATGTGGTTGGGGGCGGCATTGCGGGGGTATGGCGGGCGGGGTTCAGGCAATATAGCCCAGTGGGGAGGAGGGGGCAAGCGGCGCGCACGCAACGCGGCAAGCTGCGTTTGCGGCCTGATGCGGCCCGGCGTAAGGGTCGGGCCTGGATGCTACATTTGCTGGAATAAATGGGTGTTGCCGCGGCTGACTTCGAGTTCCTCGGGGAAGTTCTTCACGCGCACCATCTGCCGGCCGCGCAAGTCGCGGGTGACTTCGCTGATGGCGTCCACGCGCACCAGGGTGGAGCGGTGGATGCGCCAGAATTCAGCGGGATCGAGTTCTTCTTCCAGTTCTTTCAGGGTCTTGCGGATCAGGACTTCGCCCTGCGCCGTTTGCACCCGCGTGTATTTTTCATCGGCGCGGAAGAACAGGATTTCGCGCGTGCTGATCATGCGCAGGCTGTTGCCGACCTGGGCCTGAATCCAGTGCAGATACTCGGCCGCTTTGGCGGGCTGGTTTTTCTGCAGCAGCTGGCTGAGTTGGCGCTCGATATTATCCGGCTGCTGTCCCAGCCTTGCCTGCAGGCGGGTGCAGGTGGTCTTCAGACGCTCGCCGCCGGCCGGTTTCAGCAGGTAGTCGAGCGCGCCCTGCTCAAACGCTTCAATCGCGTACTGGTCGTAAGCGGTGATGAAGACGATATGGCAGCGGTTGAACAGCATGCGCGCCGCTTCGATGCCGGACAGGCCGGGCATGCGGATATCGAGGAAGACGATGTCGGGTTGATGCTGGCCGGCCAGCGCGATGGCTTCGATGCCGTTGGCCGCCTCGGCCACGATTTCCAGCTCGGGCCAGGCTTCGCGCAGGCGGCTGCGCAGCAGGTCGCGCATGGGTTCTTCGTCGTCGGCGATCAGGGCGGTGGCGCGAGGATGGCTCATGGTTTGGGTCCGGCAAAAATATCGGGGGCGAAGGGGACGCGGATCGAGGCGCGGCAACCGCCTTCGAGCGGAGTTTCGATCACCAGTTCGGCGCGGTTGCCGTACACCAGGCGCAGGCGTTCGCGCACATTGGTCAGGCCCACGCCGTCGGCCGCATGCAGATTGAAGCCGACGCCGTCGTCCTGCACATCAACCTGCAGCATATTGCCGTTGACGCTGGCGCGGATATCGATGCGGCCGCCTTCGATCTTCGGCTCCAGTCCATGCTTGATCGAATTTTCGATCAGGATCTGCAGCATCATGGGCGGGAAGGTGGCGCTCTCCAGTTCCGGCGGCACGTCGATGGACACCGCCAGCCGCGCCTTCATGCGCGCCTGCATGATGGCCAGGTAGGAGCGCGACAGCACGATCTGCTTTTGCAGCGTGCCGTTGCCGCGCGCCTTCATCTGCGGCAGGGTGGAGCGCAGGTATTCGATCAGATGGGTGTGGATTTTTGCGGCTTGCGGCGGATCGGTTTCGATCAGCTGGCCGATCAGGGCCAGGGTATTGAACAGGAAATGCGGCTCGACCTGGGCTTGCAGGGCGGCCATCTGGGCTTCGACCAGGCGCCGCTCCATGCTTTCCGTGCCGGCCTGGGCCGAGGCGGCGCGCGCCTCGATTTCCGCCTTGCGCTTGCCGCCCGCCAGCACCTTCAGGCCGCAGGAAATCAGCACGAAGGCGGCCGCCTGTTCCGGATGCAGCACCGGAGTGCACGCCAGTAGAAAAGCCAGCACCCAGGTCACGACCAGCTGGCGCAGGGGAACCTGGGCCAGCCAGTCGAAGAAGTCCCACCACAGAGTGCTGGCGGTTTCTCCGACTTCCCGGACGAAGCTGAGTGCTCCTTTGGCGCGCGACAGAGCCATGCTTAGTTGCTCCCCTCATGCGGCTGCTGCTGGTGAGGCTGGCGCGGGAAGTGGCGCGTCGGCGGCGGATTTTTCCCGACCAGCAGCTTGAGCAGCAGGAAGCAGGCGAACAGCATCAGGGCCAGCGGCAGGATGGTGATCAGCAGAGCCAGCACGACACACATGCCCAGCAGGCTAGGCCAGGACATGCGCGCCAGCGCGCGCTGGCAGTGGCGGGCGAAGCCGCTGAAGGCATCGCCGATCTCGCGCATGGATTCGCCGAAGGTCTTGTTGATCGTTTTCATAATGTGCTCCACAGAATGGTGATGGCGCCACTGTATCAAGCACCATCCTGCAGCGGTACGGCTATCCGATGAATGGTGGCTTTTTGAGGATGACCGGTTACGGTGAGCGATGAATGGGCCGTGAAGTTCGCTGAATTGTTGGTAATAATGAAATTATAGTCGTCTATAATTCCCGTAAGCATCTTTTGAGATGAGTTAAAGTCCTGCCTGGTCCGAAACCGCCCCCATAAGGGGCATTGCCTAAATAATCTACTGCAAATGACCGAACTCCAGAATGCCGATGCTCGCGCCCTGCATGCGCCGTACTCAACGGTGCTGGCGACGCAGGCGCCCGATGACGCATTTCGCTGGATTAGCGCAGTGCTGTCGGCGCAAAGCAGCAATTTACGCTCTTCCAACTCGCACTTGGTAGCCTACACCGGCAGCGATTTGGCCTTGGATTGGCTGGAGGCCAACGTCAGCTCTCCAGTGGCCTCCCAATGGGGCCGTGGCGCTGCGCTGTTGGGCGCACCTTGGCCGCGTGTGGCGGCTTGGCTGAAGTCCGGTGGGCCGCTGATGCTGATGGGACTCGATACGCTCGTCGCCTATCGCAATCCTGCACCGAATATGGCGCCGTTGGCTCAGATTGCGGCCCCCGTCTTGTCGCAGGCGCCAAGTCATTCGGAGTTTAACGAGGCTGTTTTGGATGTGCTTAAGGCCGGCAGCACACCCAGGATCAAAAGCTCCGTCGACGCCGTTTACGGTATTCCGACGAGATACTTAGCCGTCAGCGCCGAGGAGTGGCAGTGTGTGACTTGCCGTCTCTCTTCCTTAATCCCGAAAAATTTGAGCATGGCGAATCGATTCTCGAACAACACAATTCGGTCGTCTCGGGAATCAGAAATTTCTTGAACGCTTTGATAGGCGGGGGGGAACCAAAGTAGTCCTTTCGCCGGAGGTCGTGTTGATCGTTTTCCTCATGTGCGCCACCGTATGGTGATGGCTTTACTGTATCAAGCACCGGCTGTCATTGCCCAGAAAGCGTTCCTGTAACATTGCCATAATCGCTCTATAATCATTCTATAGTCCTCTATAAATCGAGCGGCCGTGAATCAAGCTGAAGAGGTTTTCCATCGTCCCGATCTGGCGCATAAACTTGTTGCCCAGGTGCTGAGGATTGGCCCGGGAAGCGCGGCTAGTTCAGGTGTCTTCCTGGCCGCGCCACGCCGAACAGGCAAGTCCACCTTTGTGTGCGAGGATCTGCGGCCAGCGTTCGAGGCTGCGGGAGCGATCGTCGTCTACGTCGATCTGTGGGCGAATCCGACTGCTGAGCCGGGGAGCGCGATCGTATCGGCAATCCGCAAGGCGCTGGCGTCCCAGGATGGCGTGATAACTCGTCTGGCCAAATCCAGCGGCATGAGCAAAATAGCCATCGGAGGTGGGACTCTCCAATTCGATCTGGAGAAGATTGGGCTCGGCAAGGATGTGTCATTGACGGATGCGCTGGTTGCGTTGTCGGATGAGATGAAGCAGACCATCGTGCTGGTCATCGATGAGGCCCAGCATGCGCTCACTTCTGATCTGGGCATTGCGGCACTGTTTGCATTGAAAGCTGCGCGCGATGAACTGAATAGCAGCAAGCATCATGGCTTGCGCGTGGTGTGCACCGGCTCAAACCGGGACAAGCTGGCGATGCTACGCAGCAGCAAAGACCAAGCCTTTTACTGCGCCCCCATGATGAATTTCCCCACCTTGCCGAAAGACTTCGTGGCGTGGTTCTGCGCGAATGTATCTCTTCCTTTTGCCTTGGATGCCGATTGCGTCTGGCAGCTATTTGGTGAGGCGGGATATCGTCCGGAATTGCTGAATGCCGCTGCGGATCAGTTGAGGTTTGAGTTCGATATCGATGCGGAAGAGGGGAAGAAGCGATTCGCGCAAGAGGTTCGCCAATTGACCGAGGAAATGAATCAGGTCCAGCGAAAAGCCATCCGCAGTTTGACGCCGATTCAGTACGCCGTCTTGCGTGTCATGGCGGCCATGAGGCAGGGCTACGCACCGTTTGAAGCCGAAACAGTCCAACGGTACCGGAAAGCGGTGAAACAGGCCGGGATTCCGGCTGAGGACATCAAGGTTGATGTGCCTGGAATTCAGGCGGTCCTCCTGGCGCTGCAGGAGAAGAAATTGATATGGCGAGCTGCCCGAGGCGTTTATGCAATCGAAGAGCAATCGGTGATCGACCTACTCTCCGCCGATGGACTATTGGATGGATTAGCCTGATGGCGCTTACCATATTCGGACGGATGTAACTTTATTGAAAAATGTATGTTCGAAATGAGCAAATTTTTAATTAGATTAATTGTGCTTTTGGCAATTTTCGGTCCGATCCATGCTACGAACGAATCCCTTCGGCACGAGGATCGGGTTGAAATTTCGAAATTGATTTTAAGGATGAAAATTACGATTCTTGATCGCCATGGGCAGCCCGTTATGGAGGAAATATCGGTTGCCCTCCTGATCGACGGAAGACGGGATTTGCGGATAGAAAACGCATCCTCGAAGGAACTCCCAATTCGATTCATACCCAAGGTGCGCCAAGCCATCAAGGATCGCTGCTGGATCGATAGCCAGACTGAAAAATCCGTCATGGGCATCGATATTGGTCCTTTTTCACGCAATGCCGATGGAAGTGTTTCCGTTGATGCGGGGAGTTCGATTTGCTTTATGGGCTCTGAATCGACTACGTATACATTTCGCTGGAACGATGGGAAATGGGTTCTGAAAAACGAATCTTTGAAAATGATAATTTAGTCTGATCGCGAGCGGTGTGCTTCAAGCCTTTGCCGGAGCCGCACGCATTTTTCACAAAATTTAAGATGATAGAAATATTCTTCAACGGCAGCACCGTTTCGATTACGTCTCTTGAACAACTGAAGGAAGCATTGAACGGCTTCGATGCCGTGCCGGAATTTGAATTGTGGATATCAATCGAATCCGGCCCCATGATGTGCATGTTGCGGAACGCGCAGAATGCGTGGCTGATGTATCAGAAAAATGAAGACGATTCAGTCCGCTCGGCTGGCAAGTACCGGGGCGACGAAGTGTGTAAATTCAGGCTGGCGAACGGGCAGGTGGACGAATATCCCTTGTCCTGGTGCATAGACGTCGAGCAGTGCTACCAGGCCATTACGTACTTTTATGTGAACCGTGGAGACGCGCCGGCCTGGCTTGAGTGGGAGTGATCGCAAGTTGGCCGTACCATGAGTGACAGTATTTTTTCGCGTGCATGTCGAATTCATGCATCGTCGCCCGTCGTGAGGTTGAAGCACCCCGTTGCCTATTCACCTTTACCATGGAGATGCCATGAAAAAAGAAATTATCTTCAATCTGGCGGTCAAGGATCTGGATAAATCCAAGGCCTTCTTTGCCGCGCTCGGCTTCAGCTTCAATCCGCAATTCAGCGGCGAACACTCGGTATTCATGAACATCGTCGACGGCATCCATGCCATGCTGTTGACGGAAACCTTCTTCAAGTCCCTGATCGACAAGCCTCTCGCGCAGGCGAGGGAGGCCAATGAGGTCATCATCTGCCTGAGTTGCGAGAGCCGGGATGAAGTCGATAGCCTGATCGCCAAGGCCGTTGCCGCCGGCGGCCGTGCGCCGCACCCGCCTGAGGACCATGGTTTCATGTATGACCAGGGTTTCGAGGATATCGATGGCCACCTTTGGAACCTGGTCTGGGTGGCGCCCCAGGCGTGATCTGCCGCCTGGCAGCCCTGTGCCTCTTCAGAATGTGTGGCGGGCCTGCAGGAAAAGTCTTCTGTTCACATGCGCGGGCGAACCCGCTGGGGGCTTTTGTGCTATCCTGATGGAAACAATTGTTGCTATTGATAATTGTTTTGCAAGAGGCCCTCATCCACGCCCTCTTTTACGGCGCATCCGCCGTTTCCTCCCGGCGTGGCCTGAACCGCAGCCACTTGTTAGAAAAATATCTGAAAGGCATCTATGTTGAAACCAGCAGCATTGTTCCTGTCCTTGGCCGCCGTGGGTTCCGCCCAGGCTGGCGTTCTCGATCTCGGCATCAATAATGCCAACCTGTTCAGCCTTGGCAGCTTTAGCGCCCAGGGTTCCGACGTCGAAGGCGCGGTCCTGGTGGCGGGCAGCCTGAGCGCGTCGAACTATTCGATCAATGACAAGAACAAGGACGCTTACGGCAGCTATTCGCTGGTGGTGGGCGGCTCGCTGAGCTACACCTCCGGTTCGATCAAGCACGGCAACTACTACGTGGCCGGCGCCAGCGCCATGTCCTCGGTGGGCCTGCAAAGCTCGACCAAGAGCACGAGCAATCCGGTGGACTTCAATACGCTGAGCAGCAGCGTGAAGAACACCTCGTCCTCGCTGTCGAAAGTGGCGGCGACCGGCAGCAGCAGCATCCAGTACGGCGGCATGACCCTGAAAGGCACGGGCAAGTCAGTGGAAGTGTTCAGCCTGACCGGCAGCGACCTGTCCAGCGTGAACAACTTCAAGTTCAGCAATCTGGCCAAGGGTTCCACCCTGGTGTTCAACGTCAGCGGCAAGAGCGCCATCGGCTTCAACCAGAACGGCGTGGGCCTGGATGGCTTCAAGGACTACAACGTGGTCTACAACTTCTACGAATCGCAGAAGCTGAATATCCAGAACGTGGGCGTGTACGGCAGCATCCTGGCGCCACTGGCGACTGTGACCGGTAATGGCGCGCAGATCAACGGCAACGTCATCGTCGGCAACTGGATGTCGAATGTGCAGGTCAACGCCAACCATTACTTCAGCTCCGCCAATGTGAATGGCTATGGCGCCCTGACGCCGGTGCCGGAAGCGCAGACCTACGCGATGTTGCTGGCCGGCCTGGGCGTGGTGGGTTTTATCGCGCGCCGCCGCCGTTTGCAGCAGGCAGGCTGACCGCCGCCAGGACCATCTGCACGATGGTCTGCTCGGCATCCTCGTAATCCTTGCGGCTGAGCTGTTTGCGGTTCAGCACAAGGGCCATCTGGGCTGAAAAATCCGCATAGGATTGCGTCATGGCCCAGATGGCGAACAGCAGGTGGGTGGCGTTGACCGCGCCGATCTTGCCCTCCACACTCCATCTCTCGAAGACTTCGATATCGCGCCGCAGCAGCGGCACCACGCGCTCCTGGATCTGCTTGCCATACAGCTGGGCGCCGCCGATCACCTCCATCGCATACACGCGCGACCCCCAGGGCTGCTCGCGCGAGAATTTCAGCTTGGCCTGGATGTAGGAGCGCAGCACGTCCTGCGGTTCCTGGTCGGGATCGGCCAGGCGCTCCATGCGCTCGAGCCAGTCGTCCAGCACATCGTCCAGCACACGCTGGTAAAGCGCCTGCTTGGTGGGGAAGTAGTACATCAGGTTCTGCTTGGACAGGCCCGCGTTGTCGGCGATGGCCGCCACCGAGGCGCCTTCGTAGCCGCATTCGGCGAAGACGCGCACCGCTTCAGTGGCGATTTCCGCTTCCAGCCGGTCGCGGTTCTGCAGGCGGCGGTTGGGTCTATCTGCGGCCATGTTCTTTCCTCAGCGTGATAAGGAAGTTGCGCAGGGCAGGGTGGTCGGCATAGGCCACGTTGAAGCGGAACCAGATGCTTGCGCTGTCGCCCAGCATGAAGAAGTCGCTGGGCGCGAGCAGGATGCCGGCTTTCAGCGCCAGGTCGGCAATCAGCTTGCCGTTCCATTCCGGCGTTGGCGCCTCGTCCCAGCCGGCGCTGACGAACATGCCGCCGCGCGGCCGCGCCACCGGCTTCATGCCCGCTTCGGCCAGCGATTCGATGCTGCGCTCGCGGCCTTCCTCCAACTGGGCCATGAGCTTTTCCACCATGCGTTTGTAAGGCCTTGCCGTGATGGCGTGGTACACGGCGCGCTCGTTCACCTCCGAGGTGGTGAGACCGGTCAGCATCTTGATGCGCACCAGCTCCGGCAGCAGCGATTGCGAGGCGCAGATGGAGCCGACGCGCAGCACCGGCGACAGGGTCTTGGAAAAACTACCGATGCGGATCACGCGGCGCAAGCCATCCATCGCCGCCAGCGAGGCTTCGCCGCGCGGCGTCAGCTCGCGGTAGATGTCGTCCTCCACCAGCCAGAAGTCGAACTGCTCGGCCAGCGCGAGCAGGCGGTGGGCCTGGGCCTGGCTGAGCGAGGTGCCGAGCGGGTTTTGCAGCACCGTGTTGACGAACATGAGCTTGGGCTGCGTGGCGCGCGCCTGTTCGGCCAGGAAATCCAGATCGAGACCGTTGGCGCCGCGCGGAATGCCGATCGCCTGGCAGCCGTGGTGGCGGATCAGCGAGAGCAGATTGCTGTAGCCGGGATCTTCCACCAGCACCGTGTCGCCCGGCTTGGTCAGGGTGCGCAGGATCAGGTCGAAGGCGTGGGTGGCGCCATGCGTGAGCAGCAGCTGCTCCGGCTCCACCGCGAACAGTTCTTCGCTCAGGGTGCTGGCCAGGTATTGGCGCAGGCCGGGAAAGCCGAGCGGATGGCCGTAGCCGCGCAGGCGGTTGGCGGGAATGCGGATGGCCTGGCGCACGGCGTCGAGGATGGTGTCCTCGCCATACCATTCGGGCGGCAGCCAGCCGGCGCCGATGGGCAGCGCGTCCGACATGCCGGAATACAGTTCCGGCGTGAGCGCATCGACGGCGGCGGGGCCGGGGTGGAAGGGCACGGGCGTGGGCAGGGCGGGCGCATCCTGGCGCGTCACGAAGTAGCCGGAGCCGCGCCGCGAAGAGAGCAGACCCAGCGTCACCAGGCGGTCGTAGGATTCCACCACGGTGAAAGTGCTGATGCCATTACACTTGGCGAACTGGCGCACCGAGGGCATCTTGGTGCCGGCGCGCAGCTCGCGCCGCGCCACCATGTCCGACACGGCAGCAACGATCTGCTCCACCAGGCTGCCCTTCTTCGAGCGCTCTATGGACAGCAGCGGCCATTGCGGGCCATCGGTCTGCCGCACTGCGCTCCCGCTTTCATCCATCTTCTGTCTCCATTTGCTTCACTGCACAAAAGTGTAGTGTTTTTGTGACCTGTACGGTTGGATGGTTTTGCGAATTGTGTATATGTGCCATAGTTGAACTGCTGTCTATTATTGCATCATCATTTTGCCAACTGGTAAAGAATTTTTACGAGGCGTCAAACAGGAGATATGCATGAATGAGACCAGACCAGAGTCGCTAGCGTCATTCTGGATGCCCTTCACGAACAACCGCGATTTCAAGGCCAGCCCGCGTTTGCTGGTGTCCGCCGAAGGCATGTATTACAAGGATGTGGATGGCCGCGCCATCCTCGATGGCACGGCCGGCCTGTGGTGCGTGCCCTGCGGCCATGCCCAGCCCAAGATCGTGGCGGCGGTGCGCGAGATGGTGGGCCAGCTCGATTTCGCGCCCACCTTCCAGATGGGCCATCCCTCGGCCTTCGACCTGGCCGACAAGCTGATGGCCTACACCAATGGCCGCTTCGGCCATGTGTTCTACACCAACTCCGGTTCGGAAGCCGTGGACACGGCGCTGAAGATCGCGCTGGCCTACCACCGCGCGCGCGGCGAAGGCACGCGCACCCGCCTGATCGGCCGCGAACGCGCCTACCACGGCGTGGGCTTCGGCGGCATGTCGGTGGGCGGCATCGGCGGCAACCGCAAGCATTACGGGCCGCTGCTGCCGGGCGTCGACCATCTGCCGCATACGCATAATCTGGAGAAGAACGCCTTCACGCGCGGCGAGCCGGAATACGGCGCCCACCTGGCCGACGAGCTGGAACTCATCGTCGCCCTGCATGACGCCTCGACTATCGCCGCCGTCATCGTGGAGCCGGTGGCCGGTTCCACCGGCGTGCTGATTCCGCCCAAGGGCTATCTGAAGCGCCTGCGCGAGCTGTGCACCAAGCATGGCATCCTGCTGATCTTCGATGAAGTGATCACCGGCTTTGGCCGCCTCACCACGCCTTTCGCGGCCGACTACTTCGACGTCGAACCGGACATGATGACCACCGCCAAAGGCCTGACCAATGGTACGGTGCCGATGGGCGCGGTGTTCTCCAAGCAGTTCATCCACGACACCTTCATGCAGGCGCCTGCCGGCATCGAGCTATTCCACGGCTATACCTATTCCGGCCATCCGCTGGCCTGCGCCGCCGCGCTGGCGACGCTGGAAGTGTTCGAGGAACAGAAAATTCTCGACCACGCAAAGAGCATGCAGTCCTATTGGGAGGATGCGATCCATTCGCTCAAGGGACTGCCGCATGTGATCGACCTGCGCAGCATCGGCCTGGTGGCGGGCATCGAGCTGGAGCCGATCGCGGGCAAGCCGGGCGCGCGCGCCTATGCCGCCTTCAAGCAGATGTTTGCCGACGGCGTGCTGACGCGGGTGACGGGCGACATCATCGCGCTGTCGCCGCCATTGAATTTGGAGAAGCAGCATATCGACGAACTGTTTGGCAAGCTGGAAAAGGTGTTACGTGGACTAGATTAAAAACATAAATAGAGGAGACAGCCATGCTGGTAGGCGTACCGAAGGAGATCAAGAATCAGGAATCGCGCGTTGGCCTTACCCCGGCCAGCGTGAAGGAACTTGTACTGCGCGGACATCAGGTGCTGGTACAACGCAATGCAGGCGTGGCGATTGGCCTCGCCGATTCCATGTATGAAGGATCGGGTGCCACCATCATCGATACGGCGCAGGAGATTTTCAAGCGCGCCGAGATGATCGTGAAGGTGAAGGAACCGCAGCCGGAAGAATGCGCCATGCTGCGCGAGAACCAGATCCTCTACACCTACCTGCATCTGGCACCGGACCCGGAGCAGACGCGCGCCCTGGTGCAGTCGGGCGCCGTCTGCATCGCCTACGAAACCATCACCGGCGCAAACGGCGGCTTGCCGCTGCTGGCGCCGATGAGCGAGGTGGCAGGCCGCATGGCGATCCAGGCCGGCGCTGCCCATCTGGAAAAATCCAAGGGCGGCATGGGCTTGCTGCTGGGCGGCGTGCCGGGCGTGGCGCCGGGCCATGTGGTCATCATCGGCGCGGGCGTGGTCGGCACCAATGCCTTGCAGATGGCGGTGGGCATGGGCGCCCGCGTCACCATCCTGGACAAGAGTGTGGACCGTCTGCGCCAGCTTGATCTGATCTTCGGCAACCGCGTGCAGACCATGTTCTCCAACGCCCACACCATCGAAGAAGCGGTGCTGGACGCCGATCTGGTGATTGGTGGCGTCCTGGTGCCTGGCGCGGCCGCGCCCAAGCTGGTCAGCCACGACCTGATCTCGCGCATGAAGCCAGGCGCGGTGGTGGTGGACGTGGCCATCGACCAGGGCGGCTGCTTCGAAACCTCGCGCGCCACCACGCACGAACAGCCGACTTTCCTGGTCGGCCAGGTGGTGCATTACTGCGTGGCGAATATGCCGGGCGCGGTGGCGCGCACTTCCACCTTCGCACTGAACAACGCCACCATCGGCCACGCGCTGGCACTGGCGGACAAGGGTTGGAGCAAGGCGATGAAGGCCAATCCCCACCTGAAAAACGGACTGAATGTATGCCAGGGCAAGGTCACGTATGAAGCCGTGGCCCATGGCCTGGGTTATCCCTATGTACCGGCCGACAATCTGTTGGCCTGATTAATCAAGTAGAGCAGACAATGAGCAATCTCGATACCATCACCCACTTCATCAACGGCAGCAAGGTCGATACCCTGGGCGGCCGCTACGGCGACGTTTTCAATCCCGCCCTCGGCGAGCCGGTAGCGCGCGTGGCGCTGGCCACCACGGAGGAGGTGGATGCGGCGGTGCAGGCCGCCGCCGCTGCTTTTCCATCATGGTCGGCCACGCCGCCGCTGACGCGGGCGCGGGTGCTGTTCAAGTACTTGCAACTGTGCCAGCAGCATACCGATGAATTTGCGGCCATGCTGACGCGCGAGCATGGCAAGACCTTCTCCGATGCTCAGGGTGAGGTGGGACGCGGTATCGAGATGGTGGAATTCGCCGTCGGCATCCCGCAGATGCTGAAGGGCGAATTCACCGACCAGATCGCGCGCGGCATTGATGCCTGGTCCATGCGCCAGGCGCTGGGTGTGGTGGCGGGCATCACGCCATTCAATTTCCCGGTGATGGTGCCGATGTGGATGTTCCCCATCGCCATCGCCTGCGGAAATACCTTCGTACTGAAGCCTTCCGAACGCGATCCATCGCCCTCGCTGCTGCATGCGCGCCTGCTGAAAGAGGCAGGCTTGCCGGATGGTGTGTTCAATGTGGTGCAGGGCGATAAGGTGGCGGTCGATGCGCTGCTCGACCATCCAGAAGTGCAGGCGGTGAGCTTCGTCGGCTCGACGCCGATTGCCGAATACATCTACTCGCGCGGCAGTGCCGCCGGCAAGCGCGTGCAGGCTCTGGGGGGCGCCAAGAACCATATGGTGGTCATGCCCGACGCCGATATGGACATGGCGGTCGATGCGCTGATGGGCGCGGCCTACGGTTCGGCGGGCGAGCGCTGCATGGCGATTTCCGTGGTGGTGGCGGTGGGCGATGCGGGCGACAAGCTGGTGGCCGCACTGGAAAAGCGCACCGCCGCACTGAAAGTGCGCGACGGCATGGAGCGCGATGCCGAAATGGGTCCGCTGGTCACTGCCGCCGCCAAGCAGCGCGTCGAACGCCTGATTGGCGAGGGCGTGGAGCAAGGCGCCAAGCTGGTGGTCGATGGCCGCGACTACAAGGTGGCGGATCGTCCCAATGGCTTCTTCGTCGGCGGCACGCTGTTCGACCACGTCACGCCGGATATGACGATCTATAAAGAAGAGATTTTTGGCCCGGTGCTGTGCGTGGTGCGCATGGGCGATATCGTCCATGCGGTGGAGCTGATCAACAAGAACGAATACGGCAACGGTGTGGCTGTGTTCACGCGCGACGGCGGCGTGGCGCGCGAGTTCGTGCGGCAGATCCAGGTCGGCATGGTGGGCGTGAACGTGCCGCTGCCGGTGCCGATGGCCTTCAACAGCTTTGGCGGCTGGAAGCGCAGCCTGTTCGGCGACCATCACGCTTACGGCCCGGAAGGCGTGCGCTTCTACACGCGCCACAAGGCCGTGATGCAGCGCTGGCCGAATACGGCAAGCGCTGGCGCGGAATTTGCATTCCCTCAGATGAAGTAGACGCTTTTAAATAGCAGGCAGCAGCGCAGCAGATTCGAGCAGTTCGACCTACCAAACGGGATGGAAAGATGATCGATTCACTCAAACATATGCGGCATGCCCAGTCCAGCAAGGAAGAACTGGCCGGGCATTTCACCGATCTGGCGCCGGCACTGACCGTGCGCCAGGCAGCGATTGAAAGCGCGCGCTGCCTGTACTGCTACGATGCGCCCTGTTCGCGCATCTGTCCTTCCGAGATCGATGTCGCCAGCTTTATCCGCAATATCAATGACCGCAATGTGAATGGCGCGGCGGCCGGCATCCTCAAACAGAATATCCTGGGCGGCAGCTGCGCCCGCGTCTGTCCCACCGAGATACTGTGCGAAGACGTCTGCGTGCGCAACCACGATGCCGAAGGCCAGCCGGTCAAGATCGCGCTGCTGCAGCGTTTTGCCCTCGACCATATGCGCTTCGACGGCCACCCCTTCCGCCGCGCCGCATCCACCTGCAAGCGCGTCGCCGTGGTGGGAGCGGGGCCGGCCGGATTGTCCTGCGCCCACCGGCTTTCCATGCTGGGCAACGATGTGGTGATTTACGAGGCGCTGGACAAGGCGGGCGGCTTGAACGAATACGGCATCGCCAAATACAAGCTGACCGATAACTTCGCGCAGAAGGAAGTCGAGTTCCTGATCGGTATAGGCGGCATCGAAATCCGCTGCGGCCAGAAGCTGGGCGAGAACCTGCACCTGAAAGACCTGCATGCCGAATACGATGCGGTCTTCCTCGGCCTCGGCCTGGGCGCCAGCCGCCAGCTCGGCTTGACCGGCGAGGATGCGCCCGGCCTGCTGGCCGCCGTCGATTACATCGCCGCCCTGCGCCAGGCCGAGGACCTGAGTTCCCTGCCGGTGCCGCAGCGCGCCATCGTCATCGGCGCGGGCAATACCGCCATCGATATGGCGGTGCAGATCCAGCGTCTTGGTGCGGAAGAGGTGACGCTGGTCTACCGGCGCGGCTTCGACGCCATGAGCGCCACCCATCATGAACAGGAAATCGCCAAGGTCAACCAGGTGCGCATGCTGACCTGGGCGCAGCCGCAGCAAGTGCTACTGGATGAGCAAGGCCGCGTGCGCGGCATGCGCTTCGAGAAAACCGTCTTGCAGGCCAACCGTTTGATCGGCACCGGCATCACCTTCGAAATCGCCGCCGACGCCGTGTTCAAGGCCATCGGCCAGCAGTTGGAAGAACAGGTGCTGAGCGATCCGCTGGCGCAGCTGCTGCAGCGCGATGGCGACAAGATTCACGTCGACGCCCAGTTTCGCACCGTGCTGCCGGGGATTTACGCGGGCGGCGATTGCGTGGCGCCGGGACAGGATCTGACGGTGCAGGCGGTCCAGCATGGCAAGCTGGCCGCGCACGCCATCCATAACGATATCCAATCGAAGCGGGAGGCCGAAAATGGCTGATCTGAGCATTGAATTCTGCGGCATCAAATCGCCGAATCCCTTCTGGCTCGCCTCCGCGCCGCCGACCGACAAGGCCTACAACGTCATACGCGCCTTCGAAGCGGGATGGGGCGGCGTGGTGTGGAAGACGCTGGGCGAAGATCCGCCCGCGGTGAACGTGTCCTCGCGTTATTCCGCCATCTACGGCAAGAACCGCGAAGTCATCGGCTTCAATAATATCGAGCTGATTACCGACCGCAGCCTGGAACAGAACCTGCAGGAGATCACGGAGGTGAAGAGGGCTTGGCCGGACCGCGCCATCGTCGTCTCGCTGATGCTGCCTTGCGAGGAGCACTACTGGGCCAGCATCTTGCCCAAAGTGGAAGCGACCGGCGCCGATGGCATCGAGCTCAATTTCGGCTGCCCGCATGGCATGCCGGAACGCGGCATGGGCGCGGCCGTCGGCCAGGTGCCGGAGTATGTGCAGATGGTGACGGCATGGTGCAAGAAGCATTCGAAGCTGCCCGTCATCGTCAAGCTGACGCCGAATATCACCGACATCCGCAAACCGGCGCGCGCCGCGAAAGAGGGCGGGGCGGACGCGGTTTCGCTGATCAATACCATCAACTCCATCACCTCGATAGACCTTGACCGCATGGTGGCCTTGCCCATCGTCGGCACGGCCAGTACCCATGGCGGCTACTGCGGCGCGGCGGTCAAGCCGATTGCGCTGAATATGGTGGCCGAGATTGCGCGCGATCCGGAAACGAAAGGCCTGCCGATTTCCGGCATCGGCGGCATAGCCAACTGGCGCGACGCGGCCGAATTCATCGCCCTGGGCGCGGGCTGCGTGCAGGTCTGCACGGCGGCCATGCTGCATGGCTTCCGCATCGTCGAGGAAATGAAGGATGGCCTGTCGCGCTGGATGGACAGCAAGGGCTATCGCACGCTGGCCGATTTCGCCGGCAAGGCCGTGCCGAATACCACGGACTGGAAATACCTGGATATGAACTATGAGGTGATCGCGCACATAGACCAGGATGAATGCATTCAATGCGGCCGATGTCATGTGGCCTGCGAGGACACCTCGCACCAGGCCATCGCCCAGATCATCGACCAGGCCAGCGGAGCGCGCCGCTATGAGGTCATCGACAAGGAATGCGTGGGCTGCAATCTGTGCGAAATCACCTGCCCCGTGCAGAACTGCATCACCATGGTGCCGCAGATGACCGGTAAACCCTATATGAACTGGACGCAGGATCCGCGCAACCCGCGCGCGGAAGCAAAAGAGGAAAGCACCGCAGTATAAAAATAAGGAGAACCCGGTGAGCAATGACCTGTCAGGCAGCACCCAGTTGTGGAATGAAGACCTTGCCCCCACCAGCGCCGCGCAGCGAACGTGGCGCTGGTATCACTTTGCCGCGCTGTGGGTGGGCATGGTCATGTGCATACCGGCCTACACCTTGTCGGCCAGCCTGATCGAAGGCGGCATGTCCGCCTATCAGGCGGTGCTGACGGTCTTCCTCGCCAATGCCATTGTGCTGCTGCCCATGCTGGCCATCGGCCACGCCGGCACCAAGTACGGCATTCCCTATGCGGTGCTGGCACGCGCCTCCTTCGGCACTGCCGGCGCGCGGCTGCCGGCGCTGATGCGCGCCATCGTCGCCTGCGGCTGGTACGGTATCCAGACCTGGTTTGGCGGTCAGATGATCTATACCTTGCTCGGCGTCCTGATGGGCGGCGAGATCGGCGGCGCCAAGATCGCTGGACTGGGCATCAACGGCGCGCAGCTGCTTTGCTTTCTCGCGTTCTGGGCCATCCAGTTCTGGTACATCGTGCACGGCATGGACGCCATCCGCAAACTGGAGACCTATACCGCGCCGCTGAAAATCCTGATCTGCTTCGTGCTGCTGTACTGGGTCTATGAAAAGGCAGGGGGCTTCGGACCGCTGCTGGACCAGCCCTCGCAATTCGTCGAAGGCGGCAAAAAGGCTGGGCAATTCTGGCCCACTTTCTGGCCTTCGCTGACGGCCATGGTCGGTTTTTGGGCCACGCTGGCCTTGAATATTCCGGACTTCACCCGCTTCGCGCACAGCCAGCGCGACCAGCTGGTCGGCCAGTCGGTCGGCTTGCCGGTGCCCATGGGCTTATTGGCGGCGCTGGCCGTCATCGTCACTTCCGCCACCATCGTCCTGTACGGCAAGGCGATCTGGGACCCGGTCGATCTGGCCAGCCGCATGACCGGCGCCGCCGTGCTGATCGCCCTCATCATCCTGCTGATCGATACCGTCAGCGTCAACCTGGCCGCTAATCTGGTCGGGCCGGCCTACGACTTTTCCGCGCTGGCGCCGCGCCTGATCTCGTACCGGGCCGGCGGCTACCTGACCGCATCGATCGCCATCGTGATGATGCCGTGGAAGCTGCTCGAATCCACACAGGGCTATATCTTCACCTGGCTGATCGGCTACTCGGCCTTGCTCGGCCCCATCGCCGGCGTGCTGATTATCGACTACTACTTCGTGCGCAAGACCGAGCTGCATGTGGAAGACCTGTACCGCGAGAATGGCCGCTACTCCTACGGCAACGGCTGGAACAACGCGGCCCTGGTGGCTTTCGTGCTGGGCGTGCTGCCGAATATTCCCGGTTTTTTGAACGCGGCGTTCCCGGCATCCTTCCCCGGCGTGGCCGATGGCTTCAAAACGATCTATACCTACGCCTGGTTTGTCGGCATTGCCATTTCGGCCCTGGTGTATGGCGTGATGATGAAGGGGAAGGCCGTGCCCTCCCTGAATGCGGCAGCCCAATCGTGAGAAGCGGAGATAAAGAAATGACGACCATTATTCGCGGCGGCACCGTGGTGAATGCAGACCGCGCCTTCCGCGCCGATGTGCTCTGCTACGGCGACAAGATCGTTGCCGTTGGTACGAATCTGGACGCACCGGCGTCGGCCACCGTGATCGATGCCGGCGGCCAGTACGTGATGCCGGGCGGGATCGATCCGCACACACATATGAACCTGCCTTTCATGGGCACGGTGACGGCCGACGATTTCTTCACCGGAACGGCGGCGGGGATTGCTGGCGGCACCACCACCATCATCGATTTCGTCATTCCCAGTCCGCAGCAATCGCTGCTGGAGGCATATCGGACATGGCGCGGCTGGGCGCAGAAGGCGGCGGGCGACTACAGCTTCCACGTTGCGATCACATGGTGGGCCGACAGCGTGCATGAAGAAATGGGGACGCTGGTGCGCAATCATGGCGTGAACAGCTTCAAGCACTTCATGGCCTACAAGAACGCCATCATGGCCGATGACGAAACGCTGGTGAAGAGCTTCCGCCGCGCGCTGGAGCTGGGCGCGATTCCCACCGTGCATGCGGAGAACGGGGAACTGGTCTATCAGCTGCAGCAGGATTTGCTCAAGCAGGGACTGACCGGCCCCAGTTCGCATCCCCTGTCGCGTCCTCCAGCGGTGGAAGCGGAAGCGGCCAACCGCGCGATTGCGATTGCCAATGTGCTCAATACGCCGCTCTACATCGTCCACGTCTCGTGCAAGGAATCGTTGGATGCCATCACCCGCGCCCGCGCCGGCGGCCAGCGCGTGTATGGCGAGGCGCTGGCGGGGCATCTAATCATCGACGACAGCGTGTACCAGCACCCCGATTTCGATTTCGCGGCGGGCCATGTGATGAGTCCCCCCTTCCGCAGCAAGGAACACCAGACCGCCCTGTGGCATGGCCTGCAGGGTGGCAATCTGCATACAACGGCGACCGACCACTGCACCTTCTGCGCCGAGCAGAAAGCGGCGGGCCGCGATGATTTCAGCAAGATTCCGAATGGTTGCGGCGGCGTGGAAGACCGCATGGCCGTGATCTGGGATGCGGGCGTGAACAGCGGCCGTCTGACGCCGTCGGAATTCGTGCGCGTGACCTCGGCCAATGCGGCGCAGATTTTCAATATCTATCCGCGCAAGGGCGTGATTGCCGTCGGCTCAGACGCCGACATCGTGGTGTGGGATCCGGAGGCCAGCCGCACCATCTCGGCCAAGACCCAGTTTGCGAAAGGCGGCTTCAATGTCTTCGAAGGCCGCACCGTGCGCGGCATCCCGAGCGCCACGCTGGCGGCGGGCAAGCTGGCCTTCCACAAGGGCGAGCTGATGGCCAAGGAGGGCGCGGGCCGCCATATCGATCGTCCCGCATTCGCGCCGGTATCGGCGCGCTGAAAGGAGCAGGCATGAACGAGCTGAAAATCAACGGCGGGCGCCTGTGGGACTCGCTGATGGAGCTGGCGAAAATCGGCGCCACCGAAAAGGGAGGCGTCAAACGCCTGACCCTGACCGATCTCGATAAACAGGGCCGCGATCTGGTTACAGGCTGGGCCAGGGATGCGGGCCTGAGCATCACGGTGGACCAGATCGGCAATGTCTTCATGCGCCGCGATGGCGTCAACAACGCGCTGCCACCCATCATGACGGGCAGCCATATCGACACCCAGCCTACCGGCGGCAAATTCGACGGCAACTACGGCGTGCTGGCCGGGCTGGAAGTGGTGCGCACCTTGAACGATCGCGGCATCCGCACCGAAGCACCCATCGAAGTCGCTTTCTGGACCAATGAGGAGGGCTCGCGCTTCGTGCCGGTGATGATGGGCTCCGGCGTCTTCTGCGGCGCATTCACGCTGGAACATGCTTACGCCGCCAAGGACACCGAAGGCAAGAGCGTGGGCGAGGAGCTGGAACGCATCGGCTACAAAGGCCAACAGGTGCCGGGCCAGCATCCCATCGGCGCTTACTTTGAGGCGCATATCGAGCAGGGCCCGGTGCTGGAAGACGCCGACAAGGTGATCGGCGTGGTGCCGGCGGTGATGGGCCTTTCCTGGTACGACTGCACGGTGACCGGCATGGAAGCGCACGCCGGTCCCACCCCCATGCATCTGCGGCGCGATGCGATGCAGGTATCGACCCGCATCATCCAGGAGGTGGTCGCCATCGCCAACCGCTATCCGCCCTATGGACGCGGCACGGTGGGCATGATGCAGGTCTTCCCCAATAGCCGCAATGTGATTCCGGGGCAAGTCAAATTCAGCATCGACCTGCGCAACGTCAGCGACGAGCTGCTCACCACCATGCACCAGGAAATGCTGGCCTTCGTCGATCGTACCGCCAGCGAAACAGGCCTGGACATCAAGATCGAACGCGTCTCCTACTACCCGCCCTGTCCCTTCCACCCCGACTGCGTGGGCGCCGTGCGCAAGGCCACCGAAAAACTCGGCTACTCGACGATGGATGTCGTTTCCGGCGCCGGCCACGACGCGATTTACGCCGCCCGCGTCGCCCCGGCCGGCATGATCTTTGTCCCCTGCAAGGATGGCATCAGCCACAATGAAATCGAAGACGCCAAAGCAGAACACCTGGAGGCCGGCTGCAACGTCCTGCTGCATGCCATGCTGGAGCGCGCCCGCATCGTTTGAACTAAGCCAGGGGTATATACCTTGAGATGTATCGGAGATGGCCTATATTGGCTGTAAGAGTCTCTCCTTTTACTGATCATGAAGAAGATCGCCAAAATCTTTATGACGGGACGCAGTCAAGTCGTGCGCTGGCCTGCGGAATACCGTTTCGAAGGAAGCGAGGTCTATATACGCCGCGACCCCAGGTCGGGTGACGTGATCTTGTCCAGCAAGCCCAATACGTGGGATGGTTTATTTTCCCTCTATCAGAGTACCGAAGTTCCCGCTGATTTTCTGTCCGAAGAAGAGCGCCATCAGGGCCGAGATGAACGTGATCCGTTCGCCGAAAAGTGATGCATTATCTGCTGGATACCAATATCGCCAGTCACATTATCAAAGACGATTTGCTTTGAGTTCTCGCTAGCTGTTCGCCAGCGCATCGGCCAGTTCGCGGGCGTAACCGGGAAGGTCGGCGTAGCGGCGCATGCAGAGCAGCAGTTTGCGGCGCGACCAGGCGTCGCTCAGGTGGACGTGGCGGATGGCATTGGCGTCGCGCGAGCGCAGCACCGCCGATTCGGGTACGACCGCGATGCCCGCGCCGCTGGCAACCATGCGGCAGATGGCGTCGAAGCTGCGCACCAGCACGCGGTAGTGCAGGCGATGGCCGAGGCGCGAGGCGTGTTCGCTGATGTATTGTTGCAGCGCGCTGTCGCCAGCTAGTCCGATGAAGTCATTTTCCAGCACTTCGGCAAACGGCACCACGGTGCGCCGTTTCAGTGCTCGCGCCAGCGGGTGCAGCGGCGAGAGCGCCAGCACCAGCCGGTCTTCGCGGAACAGGCGCGTTTCAAGGCCGCTGCTGTCCACCGCGTCGGTGACGATGCCGATATCGCCCAGCTCATCGCGGATCGCTTGCACGATTTCGTGGCTGGGCCGTTCTTCCAGATCGACATTGACTTGCGGATGGCTAGCCATGAATTCGGCCAGGATATCGGGCAGGAATTCGGTCAGCGCCGAGGTATTGCACAGCAAATGGATATGGCCTTTCAGCCCGCTCGCATACTCGCCCATATCGGCGCGCATCTTTTCCATCTGCTGCGTGATGGCGCGGGCATGGTGCAGCAAGGTGCGGCCCGCGTCGGTCGGCTCCACGCCGCGCCGGTTGCGCTTGAGCAGGGGCACGCCCAGCATCTCTTCCATGCCACGGATGCGCGCACTGGCCGAAGCCAGCGCCAGGTGCACGGTTTCGGCGCCGGCGGTAATGCTGCCGCTTTCGGCCACGCGCAGGAAGAGTTTCAGGTCGGTCAGGTCAAAACGCACTATGGTCTCCAGCCTTCGGATTTGGCGAAGGCTGAGACAGTATATTCCACATTTTCACCGTATGCCGACGATGGCAGACTGGCAAGCATGGAACACAATATCATCTTCGTGCTTGCTGTATTTACCCTTGCTGGCGCTGTGAAAGGCGTGACCGGCATGGGTCTTCCCACTGTGGCCATGGCCTTGCTCAGTCTCGCCATGACGCCTATTGAAGCGGCGGGCCTGCTGATTGTGCCTTCGCTTTTAACGAATCTTTGGCAACTGCTTTCCGGACCGCCGCTCTACGCGATGTGGCAGCGCCTGTGGCCGATGACGATAGGGATTTGCGGCGGCACCCTGATCGGCAGCGTGGTGATGCGGCAGAACGTGGCCGCCACCATCATGCTGGGATTGGCGTTGACGGCCTATGCCGCCGTGGGCCTGTCCTCGCTGCGCTGGCAGGTGGCGCGTGAAAAGGAAGAATGGATGTCGCCGCTGGCCGGCGCGCTGACCGGTTTGTTCACTGCGGCGGCGGGCGTCTTCGTACTGCCGGCAGTGCCGTATTTGCAGTCGCTAAAAATGGACAAGGATGAACTGGTGCAGGCCATGGGGCTGGCCTTCACCGTGTCCACCGTGGCGCTGGCCGTAGCACTGGCGGCGCGCGGCGCCTGGGAGCCGGCTGTGGCGGGAGCTTCCTTCCTGGCGCAACTGCCCGCCATGGCTGGCATGCTGCTCGGCCAGAAGCTGCGCGACCGCATGCCGCAAGAGGCTTTCCGCCGTTGCCTGATGGTGTGCCTGCTGCTGCTTGGCGTTTATCTCTGCCTGGGCCGCGCTTAAGTCCGGGGCTTGAAATGGAGCAGGAAATCGAGCAGTACCTGCGCCGCCAGGTCCGCATCGTCGGCCGTCATGGTCTCCAGCGGATTGTGGCTGATGCCGCCGTTGCCGCAGCGTGTGAACAGCATGGCCACATCGGTCAGCGCCGCTATCGCCATGGCATCGTGTCCCGCGCCGGAGAGCAGGTCGAAGCGCTGCAAGCCGCTGCGTTGCACGGCATCGCCGAACTGCCGCATCAGCCAGGGCGCGCAAGGCGCGGCGGAAGCTTCCACCACTTTCTCCAGGCTGAATTCGACCTGGCGGCGTTCGCAGATGGCGGCAATGCCGTCGAGGACATCCTTGACCGCCGCCTGCCGCACGTTGTCATTTGCGGCACGAATGTCCAGCGATAGTTTGCAGGCACCCGGAATCACATTCACCGAACCACCGGGTACTTGCAGCTGTCCCACCGTGCCGACCAGCGCTTCGGCCTGTCCGCAGCGCTGCTCGACCAGCAGCACGATTTCCGCCGCCGCCGCTGCCGCATCCTTGCGCATGGTCATTGGCGTGGTTCCCGCGTGGCTGGCGAGGCCGCGCAGTTCGAGCAGATAGCGCGAGCTGCCCGCAATCGCCGTGACCACACCCAAGGGCAGGCCGCGTTCCAGCAGTACCGGACCTTGTTCGATATGGACTTCCACAAAAGCCAGCACGTCCTCCGCCTTGCGCGCGATGGCGGGAATGGCAGAGGCGTCATGGCCGGCCGTCTCCAGCGCTGAGCGCATGCTGATTTCATTGGCGTCCAGCGCATCAAGCAGCTTCATGTCGAAGCGTCCCGTTATGGCGTTGGAGCCGAGGAAGGTACTGCGGAAGCGCACGCCTTCTTCCTCCGCGAAGCCGATCACCTCGAAATGGAAGGGCAGTTTCTCGCCTTGCTTGTGCAGATGGTCGACGATGGCAATCGGCAGCAGGATGCCGAGGCGGCCGTCGTACTTGCCGCCATTGCGCACAGTGTCGTAATGCGAGCCGGTGATCAAGGTCTTTGCGCCGGCCGCATCGGACAGATAGCGGCCTACCACATTGCCGACGGCGTCGATGTGGACTTCCATGCCCGCCGCGCGCATCCACTTCACCAGCTGGGCGGCGCTCTTGCGATGGGCGTCTGTCATGTAGGCGCAGGTCAGCCCATCCTCGTCGTCGCTCCATTGCGCCAGCACTTCGGACCAGGCCATCACCTTCGGCCCGAATTCCAGCTGCACGCCCAAAAGGTCGTTGATGCGCATTTCGGCGATGCGGTGAATCTGGCGCAGGCACTCCGCCATTTCATCGGCGCGCCGGTTTTTCAGGCGGCGGCCGAAGGTGGCGATGACGGCCTGACGCGTCAACCCCTTTCCATCCGCTCCTTTGACGGCGAGGATGAAGGGGAAGCCGAATTTGGCGTTGTAATCGGCATTCAGCTTCTGCAGCGTGGCGAATTCCTCGGCGCTGCACAGGTTCAGGCCGGACTTGGCCTGCTCATGGGTGGATTCGGCGGTGAGCTGGCCGGCGATGGCAGCCTTGCCTGCCAGTTCGGGGTGGGCGCGGATCAGGCCCAGTTGCTCGTCCTGCGTAGCCTTCGAAACCTCGGTCTGCAAAGCCTGTTTCAGCGCGGTGACGCTGGCGAAGGGACGCTGGGCGGCGGCGCGTTCGGGAATCCACGGCGAATGCTCATAGATGCCGCGCAGGTGCTCGACAAAGGCGGCGCTGCCGCAGGCGTTCAGTTCGGAGAGTGTAATCGTCATCGCAGAATCCCGTTTTGAGGTCTTGATGATATATCCGGCCCATTAGCCAAATTATATGTCTGCGCTGATGAACGCTATACGCTATTTCTGCACCAGCGCCTTGGCGACGGCGCCGACCTGATCGCGCAGCCATTTATGTTCCGGCGCCTGGTGCACGCGCTCGTGCCACAGCTGGTAGAAGCGCATAGGCGGAAATTTGACCGGCACCGTGAAGGTTTTCAGTGGCAGTGTTTTTTCATAAGAGCGCAGGAACTGGCGGCCGGTGGTGAGTACCAGCTCGGTCTGGGTCAGCATATACGGGATCAGGCCGAAGTAGGCTGATTCCACCACCACATTGCGGCGCAGGCCATGGCGTTCCAGGAAGGCGTCGATCACGCCGCCGTAACCGGGTAGCATCTGCGATGGCGCCACATGGGGCAGGCTCAGATAATCCTGCATGCTCATGGCATCGCTGTCGGTGCGCTTGGCGTAAGGGCTGCCCGCGTGCATGGCGCAGATGATGGGATCTTCAAACAGTTTGGACAGATGCAGGTGCTGCGGCGGCTCATCCCAATTGGCGATGACCAGATCGAGTTCACCGTCCGACAGCAGGCGGATATAGTCGATGCCGGGGCCGAGATTGTGGATCACCACGCGGCTCATGGGCGAACCACGGCGTAGCGCCGCTACCACATTCGGCAGGAACTGGCTGTCCAGATAATCCGGTGCGGCGATATTGAAGGTGCGCGCTTCCTCCTGCGGCACGAAGGGCGTTTTCTTGACGAAGAGGTTTTCTGTCTCTTCCAGGATACGCTTGGCCGGCTTCAGCAGACTCTCGCCATGCTGGGTCGGCACCATGCCGCGCGCGCCGCGCACCAGCAGCGGATCGCCCGTCAGTTCGCGCAGCTTGCGCAGCGAAGCGGAGATGGAGGGCTGCGGCTGATTGAGTTTCAACGCCACGCGCGAGACGTTTTTCTCCACCAGCAGCAGGTAGAGAATGCGGATCAGATGCAAGTCTAAATGCTGCGGCAGGCTGGACATGGCTGGCTATATCGAAATGGATATGTCAAATATACGGCATATTTCATGATGCAGGTATCGGAAAGCGGCTATCTTTCATAAATTGCCACGTGTTTAGCTCAAGGAAACCCATGGATGCATTCGGCTATTTGATACCGTATGGCCTGGAATGGCTGAATCTTTTGGTGCGCTGGCTGCATATGATTACGGGGATCGCCTGGATCGGCGCTTCCTTCTATTTCGTCTGGCTGGACAACTCGATCCGTCCGCCCGCACCCGGCTCCGAACTGGCGCAGAAGGGTGTGTCCGGCGAGCTTTGGGCCGTGCATGGCGGGGGCTTCTACAACCCGCAAAAATATCTGGTGGCGCCGGCTGAACTGCCGAAGGAGCTGCACTGGTTCAAATGGGAGGCCTATTCCACCTGGCTGTCCGGCATCGCGCTGCTGACCATCGCCTATTACTTCAATGCCCAGGCCATGATGGTGGATAAGGCGGTGGCCGATTTAAGTAGCCTGCAGGCGGTGGGCATCGGCATCGGTTTTCTGATCGCTGGCTGGATCGTGTACGACCTGCTGTGCCGCTCGCCGCTGGTCAAGCGCGAAGGCTGGCTGGGGCTGGCGGTGTTTGTGCTGCTGAGCGGCGCGGCCTATGTGCTGACGCATCTGCTGAGCGGCCGCGCCGCCTTCGTTCACATCGGCGCAATGATCGGCACCATCATGGTCGCCAATGTGGCCATGGTCATCATTCCCGGACAGCGCAAGATGGTGCAGGCCATGCAGGCGGGCGGATTGCCCGATCCATCGTATGGCATCAAGGCCAAGCAGCGCAGTGTGCACAATAACTACTTCACCTTGCCGGTGCTGTTCATCATGATCAGCAACCACTACGCGATGACGTACCGACACCCGCAAGCCTGGCTGGTGCTGGCGCTGATCATGGCGGCGGGCGTCTTCATTCGCCACTTCTTCAATCTGCGGCACAAGGGGCGCATTGAATGGCGCTATCCGGCTGTCGGCGTGGCGCTGCTGCTGGCTGTGGCGGTGGCGATTGCGCCATCGCGTCCCGCGACGGTGGCCGCCGCAGCCGATCCCGAAGCGCAGTTCAGGCAAGTGAAGGCGATTATCGACCAGCGCTGCGTATCCTGCCATTCCGCGCATCCGACCCAGGCCGGCTTTGCCACCGCGCCGGCCGGCATGGTGCTCGACACGCCGCAGCAGGTGCGCCAGCACGCCATGCAGATCCACAAACAGGTGGTCGAGCTGAAAGCCATGCCGATCGGGAACCTGACGAATATGACCGAGCCCGAAAGGGCGCAATTAGCCGCATGGTTTGCGGCGGGAGCCAAATAAGATGAATCGACAGGAACAACTGAGCCAATGGATCGACGCCCACTTCGATGAGGAAGTGGCGCTATTGCAGCAGGTGCTGCGCGTGCCCACCGATACGCCGCCCGGCAACAATGCGCCGCATGCGGACACGGTGGCGGAGCTGCTCAAAGCCTATGGCTGGCAGGCCGAGAAGCATGCCGTTCCCGAACAGCGCGTGCGCGACTACGGCATGGAGAGCATCACCAATCTGATCGTGCGCCGGCCCTATGCGGCAGGCGGGCCGACCGTGGCTTTGAATGCGCATGGCGACGTGGTGCCGCCCGGCGACGGCTGGACTTATCCCCCTTACGGCGGCGTGATCGAGAACGGCTATATCTACGGCCGCGCCGCCGCCGTTTCCAAATCCGACTTCGCCACCTATATCTTCGCCTTGCGCGCGCTGGAGGCGCTGGGCATTCCGCTGAAAGGCGCGGCCGAACTGCACTTCACTTATGACGAGGAATTCGGCGGCCTGCTTGGCCCTGGGTGGCTGCTGGAACAGAAGCTGACCAAGCCGGACTTCGTGATTGCCGCAGGCTTCAGCTACAACATCGTCACGGCGCACAACGCCTGCCTGCAACTGGAGATCACCGTGCACGGCAAATCCGGCCACGGCGCCATGCCGGAAACGGGGCATGACGCTTTGCAGGCCGCCAGCAAAATCCTGAACGCCATCTACGGCCAGTTGCCGGAACTGAAGAAGATCAAATCCAAGGTGCCGGGCATCGACTCGCCGACCATGCTGGTCGGCCGCATCGACGGCGGCACCAATACCAACGTCGTGCCGGGCAAAGTGGTGATGAAGATGGACCGCCGCATGATTCCGGAAGAAGACCCTGTGGTGGTGGAAGCCCAGGTGCGCACCCTGATCGAAGACGCCGTGCGCGGCGAACCTGGCATCCGCATCGAGATCAAGCGTCTGCTGCTGTCGCATGCCCTGCGTCCCTTGCCGGGTTCCGAGAAGCTGGTCGCCAGCATCCAGAAAAACGCGCGCACCGTGATCGGCGAAGACATCCCCGCCAGCGGCACGCCGCTGTATGCCGACGCCCGCCTCTATGGCGAGCAAGGCATTCCCGCAGTACTATACGGAGCCGGGCCGCGCAGCGTGCCCGAATCGAATGCCAAGAAGGCGGACGAGAAGCTCCTGCTCGACGATCTGCGCAAGGCCACCAAGGTCGTTGCGTTCACCCTGCTGGACTTCCTCGCCGCCGCATAAACACGGAAAGGGAAGCAGATGTTTGAGCGTAAACTGATGGCCGGCTGGGGCGATATGGACTTCAACAGCCATATGGCGAATACCGCCTTTTTGAACAAGGTGGGCGACACGCGCATGCTGTTCCTGACCGAGCAAGGCTTCTCCGTGCAGGAGCTCATGCGCCTGAACATCGGCCCGGTGGTGATGAAGGACGACCTGTCCTACTTCAAGGAAGTGCTGCTGCTGGAAGAAATCACCGTCACCCTGGCGCTGGCCGGCATGTCCAGCGACGGCAGCCGCTGGCATCTGCGCAGCGACATCCTGCGCGCCGATGGCAAACCTGCCGCCCGCGTCAACAGCGCCGGCGGATGGCTCGACCTCAGCGCCCGCAAGCTGATCGCCCCACCGGCCAATCTGCTCGCCGCCTGGCAATCGCTGCAGCAAACCGAAGACTTCCAGGAACTGCCGAGCAGCATCCGTCCAGTCAACTAACAGCCGAGTCCGTGTCCATCCTGGTGCCTGGCACCAATCGGACACGGACTCGACCTTGGCGTACAGCTGGGATCGTGTCCGATTGGGGGCTGACCCCAAGGTGGACACGGGCTCGGCTATGGCTTACTTCAGGGTGCGTTCGAAGAGCTGGTAGATGCGGCGGTATTGGTCGTACCAGCTTTCGGGCTGCACGAAGGTGTGGCGCTCGAGCGGATAGCTGGCCAGTTCCCAGTGGTCTTTCTTCAGCTCGATCAGGCGCTGGGCGATGCGTACGGAATCCTGGTAGAACACATTGTCGTCCACCATGCCGTGCGAGATCAGCAGGTGGCCGCGCAGGTTTTCGGCATATTCGATCGGCGAGGATTTTTTGTAGGACTCGGGATCGAGTTCCGGCGTATTCAGGATGTTGGCCGTGTATTCGTGGTTGTAGGTGGTCCAGTCGGTCACGGGACGCAGGGCGGCGCCGGCTTTGAACAGGCCGGGTTCGCGCATCAGCGCCATGAAGGTCATGAAGCCGCCGTAGCTGCCGCCGTAGATGCCGACTTTATCCAGGTCGCCCTGGTGATTGGCGGCCAGCCATTTGGCGCCGTCCACGTAGTCGTCCAGCTCGGGGTGGCCCATCTGGCGGTAGATGGCGGTGCGCCAGTCGCGGCCATAGCCCTGCGAGGCGCGGTAGTCCATATCGAGCACGATGTAGCCGCGTTCGACCAGCAGGTTGTGGAACATCTGCTCGCGGAAGTAGTTCGGGTAGCGCTTGCTGACGTTCTGCAGATAGCCGGCACCGTGCACGAACATCACCACCGGATACTTCTTGCCCGCTTCCAGCTTGGCCGGACGATACAGCTTGGCCCAGATCGGCGCCGCGCCATGGGTGGAGGGGACGGCCACGAATTGCGGCTGTATCCATTCGCGCGCCTTGAACGCTTCGGTGCGGGTGTCGGTCAGCTTGGCGACTGCGCCGTCCTTGGCGGACACGGTGGCCAGCTGCGCCGGCATATAGCTCGAGGAGTAGTGCACCAGCAGCTTTTGCTGGTCCGGCGACAGGGCAAAGCGTTCCACGCCGCCGCCCAATTGGGTGACTTCGCGCACTTCGCCGCCCTTGGTCGGCGCGGCGCAGACTTCATAGTCGCCCGGCGTCTTGCGGTTGCACATCACATAGGCCAGGCTGCCGTCGGCATTCCATTGCACGCGCGTGGCTTCCCAGTTGCCGCTGGTGAGGGCGCGCTGTTTGCCGTCGGCGCCCAGGGTGTACAGGTGCGAGTAGCCGCTTTCTTCGGACAGGAACCACAGCGTGCTGTTGTCCGGCAGCCAGCCGAATTCACTGTAGCTGCTGTTGACCCAGGCCATATCGCTGACGCGGTGCAGCGGCTTGGCGCTGGCGGTGGGCAGGTCGATGCCGGCGATCCAGCGGTCCTTATTGTCGACGGCGCGCAGCATGACGGCGACCTGGCTGCCGTTGCCGCTCCAGGCCATGCTGTCGCCTTCGTCGTCCAGGCGCACGGCGCGCTGGCCTTTTTGCGCGGGCAGCTTTTGCGTTTCGCGCAGCGCGGCCAGCGGGTCGGTGTCGATGCCGGGCAGCTTGTCGAGCGTGACGTCGCTGACTTTGCGCGTGCTCAGCTCCACCAGTTTCAGGGTTTGCGCCTGCGGCATATTGCGGCCGACGCGGGTGCGCTGGTCGTCGAATTCCTCGTAGCCCGATTCGGTCACATAGCGCGGCATCTTGCCGATGCGGCCATTCTCGCTGCCCTTGGGCGACACTGCCAGCACCAGCCAGCGGCCGTCCGGCGACAGGGCGCTGGCGTCGATCTTGATCTTCTCGCCCAGGTAGATGGGGGCGGGCGCGCGCGTGGCGTCGGCCTGGCGTTCGGCCTCGCCGCGTTCGCGCACGGCGTCGCGCTCTTCCTTCTGGCGCTTGAGGGTGGAGATCAGGCGCAGTTGCATGGAGCGCAGATAGTCTTCATCCGGCGCGGCGGCCGGATTTTTCTCGGCGCGCGGCAGGGCCAGCGGCGAGACCAGGCGCTCGGCGCGGTTCCAGCTGAACCAGTCATGGCCGACGCGGAATTGCACGCTGCGGCCATCGGCCGCGTATTGCGGCGCGGCGGCGGCCGTGGTGTTGCGGCTGATCTGGGTCAGCACGCCGGTTTTCATTTCGCGTTCGAACAGGTCGCCGTTGCGCAGCAGGATGGCGCGGCTGCGGTCGCGGTTATAGATCACCGTGCCGATGTCCTGGTTGGCCAGCTCGGCGTCGCCGATCAGGCGCGGCTTGGCGCCGGCCTGGTAGGTGTCGCGCAGCGGCGAGCCGGGGCGCTTTTGTTTGTAGAAGATCTGCTTGCCGTCCCAGCTCCACCACGCCGCTTCCACGGGTGGGCCGATCCAGTCCGGATGGCTCATGGCCTGGTCGAGGGTTATAGGGGTGTAGGCGTGGGCCGGCGCCGCGAGGGCGACGGCCAGCAAGGGGAGGGCCAGTATGCGCATTGCTGATTTGTCTCGAATAAGGGTAGGGTGATCCGCCAAAATTGCGAGCAGGCATTCTAGCGTAAGTTGCAGGATGCAAATTGCTGATGCTTGGTATTCATCTATTATGAACCCGCCGTCAGCAAGCTTGGCGATTCTTGCGTATGATTGCCAAATCAATAAATTTCCATTTCGCAACAATGACCGCTCTGACTGATGACGCGCGCCAGCCCGGTGCCGGCGTGCTGCTGACCTTGTGCTGCGCGCTGACCTTTACGGCCCAGCTCGGCACTTCGCTCTTTCTGCCGGCCTTGCCGGCGTTGGCCGACGAGCACGGTTTGAGCGCGGGCAGTGCCGGCCTGATCGTGGTGATGCTGGCCCTGGGGGCGGCGCTGCCGCTGCCCTTTTTCGGCGCGGCGGCCGACTGCTATGGCCGCAAGCGCCTGCTGATCGGCTCGCTGCTGCTGTTCATCGCCGCCAGCTTGCTGCTGACGGTGGCGGCGCAGGCCGAGCTGTTTTTGCTGATGCGTTTTTTGCAGGGCGTGGGTGCGGGCGGCGCGGCCGTCACCAGCCGCATCCTGATCCGCGACGTATCGGACAGCCGGGTGCTGGCCAAGAATCTGTCTTATCTGTCGTTCGCCTTCATCTTTTCGCTGGGCAGCGGGCAGTTTGTGGGCGGCCTGATCCAGCAGCATTTCAGCTGGCGCGTGACGGCTTATCTGTTGTGCCTGGTTGGCGTCGCCTTGCTGGGGCTGGCGCTACGCCTGCGCTTCCCGCCCGAACCACCGCCTTCCAGCGGCTCGGCTTTCGGCGATTATCCTGCTCTGCTGAGCAATAGCCGCTTCCTGCGCCCCCTGCTGGTGGGCGCGCTCGGCTACGGCGCCCTGCTGCTGATGCAGCAGTCGGCGCCGTATCTGTTCCAAAAGCAGCTTGGACTCAGTCCGGCGCAGTACGGCAATCTGGGCGTAGCGATCAGCCTGGCGTACTTGGCGGGCGCGCTGCTGGTCAATCGCATCAGCGTGCGCGCCGGTGCGCGGCGCCTGATGCTGATGGGCCTGGCTGTGATGCTGGTCGCCTCCTGCCTGCTGCTGTTTTTGAGCCGCGACAGCCTGCTGCATCCGGGTCTGCTGCTGGTGCTGGGCCTGTTTGTGCTGGCCTACTGCGCGGTCTCGTTCGGCCAGGCGCTGATCTTCCCCAACAGCATGGCGAGCGCCCTGGCTTCCGCCAGCCGCGGCAGCGGACAGGCGACCGCGCTATGCGCCTTCCTGCAGCAGATCGTCGGCGCCGGCATTGCCTTCCTGCCGGCGCTGCTGAGCCACCACATCAGCCTGGTGGCCGGCGCGGTGCTGCTGCTGTCCATCGGCGGCGTGCTGCTGCTGGGACCGGCGCGTCAGCAAAGTTGACAATCGCGCGCCGCCAATTCGGCGGCGCATAGTGGCATCACGCGCGGCATGATAAATGCTCGGCAGAGGTATCCCCGTTCGCGGGGATCACCCTTCCTCTCGCATTTTTCGTAAAGGACTTGCCATGCGTTACGCTAAGCTATGGCGCCATTGCGCCCGCTATCTACCGGCCTGCCTCGTGCTGCTGCTGACCATCGGTATCGCGCCACCCGGCCAGGCTTTCTGTCCCAAGAATGGCCTGCTGTGTTTTGCGGTGGCCAAATCGGCCGGCAGCCTGACCCACCAGGACATCACCCAGCGCGGCATCGAGGCGCTGGATAAGACCTACTTCGGCGTGCCGAAGATCACCAAGTCCATGCAGAAGGCGCTGGACGAAATCATCGAAGCCAATGCCCTGGTCGACAAGGACCAGAAAAGCTCGGCAAAGCACTTCGATGGCGAAAATGCCGCCGGCTCCCAGCTGCGTCTTGCAACCTTGAAGCAGAACGTCATCGATGCGCTCAACGCCACGCCGATGAAAACGGCCGGCGCGCGGCAGAACCTAGGGGGCGCGCTGCACACCATCCAGGACTTCTACTCGCACAGCAACTGGGTCGAACTGGGCAATGTGGGCGCCCATCCGGGCGTTGGACGCCCCGGTGCGCTGGGTTTTGCCGGACCGGGCGCGCTCACCTGCTCCGGCTTCACCAATACCGGCCTGACCTGCGCCAATTCCTCCAATCTCGTCACGTCCCTGCTTACCAGCGGCTATTACGGCGGCTCGGATCGTCCCAAACCAGGTGCCCTCAAATGCAGCCATGGCGGGCCGCTGGATAAGAGCTCGCCCTCCAGCGATCTGCTCGGCTACTTCCGCGAAGGCATCAATAAGGACACCTTCTATTGCGATATTTCGCCGCACAGCGGCTTCCACTTCGCCGCCGCCACCGCCGCCATCGCCGCGACCCAGCAGTTCGTGGAAGATATCAAGGCGGTCATCACGCCCACCCAATTGCGGGCGCTGCTGGGCGCTGGTCCCACGCTGTCCTTCGCCATCGATACCACCGGCAGCATGGGCAGTATCATCGCCGGCGTGCGCAACTCGGCCACGGCCATCGTCAATTCGCGTCTGGGCACGGACGAAGAGCCGCTGCAATACGTGCTGGCGCCGTTTAACGATCCCTTTGTCGGACCGAATGTGTCGACCAGCGACGCCGCGTCGTTCAAGACCTCGATCGCGGGCCTATTCGCCAGCGGTGGCGGGGACTGCCCGGAACTGGCCTTCACTGGCATGTACAACGGCCTGGCCCTGTCCAATCCCAGCGGCAGCCTGTTCATGTATACCGATGCCTCGGCCAAGGACGCCGTACTGGCGGGCGCCGTGATCGGGCTGGCCAAGGCCAAGGAGATCAAGCTGTATCTGATTCTGTTCGGCAGTTGCTCGCCGCTGGAACCGGGCTATTTGCAGGCGGCCACGGAAACTGGCGGCCAGGCCTTTATGCTGACCCGCGACGAAGCCGAAAGCGTGACCACGCTGGCCGATCTGGTCGGCCGCAATAACGCCGTGCAGCTGCTGTCGGTTGTCGATAGTTTTGCCACGCCGCAGACTTACGACGTGCCGGTGGACAGCACCATGACCCAGCTGACGGTATCGGTCAGCGCCACCAATTTCGTGACGCCAGGCGTGACGCTGATGCGTCCCGACGGCACGGCGGTGACGCCCGCCACGGCCGACACGTACATGACGCTGAGCGGTGGCGTCATCATCTCCATCAAGACGCCGGTGCGCGGCTTGTGGAAGCTGCGCGTTCAAGACTCGGCGGATGCGACGTATGTGAATGTCAGCGGCACCAGCGATCTGGCTTTCAGCTCCTTCCGCCTGGCGCGCTTTGGCGGCGAGGCGCCGCATCAGGGCTTGTTTGCCATCGATGGCGAGCCGTTGCCGGGGCAGTCGCTGTATGCGCTGGCTGGGCTGACGCCGGGCGCCACCACGGTCCAGTTCAAGCTGCGGCGCAAAAACTATTCCGCCATCGCCGACCTGGCGCTGGAGCAGGATGCCACCGACAACGGCAAGTACTTCGGTCCGCTCACCGTGCCGCCCGAACCCTTCCTCGCGTATGTGACAGGCACCGATAGCGGCGGCAATGCCTACCAGCGGGTGATGAGTCTGATGCTGTCGCCGCAAACGGTGTCCATCACCGCACCGGCGGCGCAGGACTTGCGTCCGGGTGCCAGCAGCAGCTTCATTTATCAGGTGCGCAATGCCGGACCTTCCGACACCTTCTCGCTGGCGGCGGCCGATGATCTGCACTTCATCACCTCGGTCAGCCCGACTACGGTGACGCTGGCAACGGGCGAATCGGCCAATGTGGTGGTGCAGCTCACGCCGCCGCTCGGCACCAGCGCGGGGATTGCCGATACCGTGACCGCCACCGTGCAAAGCGATAGCAACGCGCTGCTGCGCAACAGCGCCTCGCTGACCAGCTTTGTGACCGGCGCCGTGGAAACGCCGGGACGGCCCGACTTCGTCGCCAGCATCGTCGGGCAGGATGCGGTGGCGCCTGGCGTGATGAGCGTCGATGTGCGCCTGACCAATACCGGTGTCGGCACGGCGCGTTCCATGAGCCTGAATTCGCTGCAACTGCGCACGCTGGCGGGAACGGGGACGGCCACCATCAATACCGCGCTGTCGCCAAGCCTGCCGTTTGTGACGCCGAATATCGACGTCGGCAGCTCCATCACCGTGCGCCTGACAATCAATACGCCAGCCGGCTTGCAGCGTTTCAGCATCACCGAAAATGGCACGGTGTCCGATACCGATGGCCGCAGCTACAGCTTCTCGCAAGCCCAGGCCGTGATTCCCTGACTAGGAGAACATCATGAAAGCGAAACGATTCTGCGCCGTGCTGGGACTGGCGGCGGCCCTGTTGTCGCCTGGCCTGGCGGCGGCGATTCCCTTTACCTTCACCTTCGGCACCTTGCCGCCCAGCGGCGCGGTAAGCGGCCAGCCGGGACAGCTGGTGGGCTGGGGCTACAGCCTGACCAATACGGACAGCGTCAACTGGTTCGTGCCGACTTTGCTGGGCGCATCGTCCAGCGCCCTGGGGACGCTGGACGCCAGCTACTTCGACTTCCCCATCCTGGCGCCGGGCATCACAACGTCACAGGCATTCGATGATGTGCTGGTGCGCGGCCTGTATGGCCTGCAGCTGTTCAATACCGCGTTGCCGGGGCAAAGCGAAAGCGGCAATTTCGCGCTGTCCGGCGAATGGTGGAGCGGCAATCCGCTAGCGGGCGGCGTCTTCCTGCAAACCAGCGATCAGCTTCTCAGTCCCTTCACGGTGCAGATCGTACCGGGCGCGCTACCCGTACCAGGCAGCCTGGCCCTGCTTGCGCCGGGGCTGATGCTGCTAGGGCGTGGATGGCTTAAGCGCCGCGGCAAGAAAGGCTTCCAGATCGGCGCCAGCCTGGCTTGACGGCGCGATGGGCCGGATCTCATGATAGTAACCGGGACCAGTCCGGCCCAGCAGATGAAACTTCCGGCCATAATGCGCCGTGGGGTGGGCTTGTGCAACGCGCAAGGCGCTGCCCATCCCGCGCTGCTCCAGGTGCACGATGAACTGCGCCGAGTATTCGGCGCCATCCTGATGCCAGAAATAATCCGCGTCAGGCATGATCAGCACGTCGTGGACCCGCCGCGCGGCGGGTAGGCGCAGCCAGGCGGCGATGCCGGTATTGGCTGCTTCGCCTGGCTGCGGCATCAGATCCGTATCCGCCGGGAAGAGGGGCGTGCCATATGCCACCGCCAGCCGATAGCGGCGCCGCTGCGGCGACTCCGGCGGCAGCTTTGCAATCACGCGCAGAATGGCCGCTTGCGCATGAGCCGGCGGCTGTGCAAGCGTCACTTCGTCCGCTTGGACGGGCAGCATGCAAGCCAGAAGCAGTGCGATGAAAGCCGGGAAACGCATGGCGTTCTGCCAAAGTTGGAAAACAGGTTTATGCTAGCGCACTTGAGAATAATCCCGGAGGATTTGTGGCAGCATCGGACTTGGACAAGGAACGCGCACAGCAGTTGCATGCGGAAGCAATGGAACTCGATAACGAGGGCCGCCATCGGGAGGCGCTGGATAAATATGCCGAAGCCATCGCCCTGCACCCTGAGAAATCCGAAAGCCACTACAACTCGGGCCTGATCTATAAATACTCGGGCGACTGGGAGAAATCCTTCGCCTTCAACAAGACCGCCCACGACCTTGCGCCCGACGACGAAGCCGCGCGCTGGAATCTGGGCATTGCCGCCAGCGCCCTGCGCGACTGGCGCACCGCGCGCCGCATGTGGAGCGGCGTCGGCCTGCAGCTCGACATCGAGCTGGATGAGCCGATTGAGTTGAATCTGGGCCTGACTCCCGTGCGCCTGAATCCCGACGAGGGCGCCGAGGTGGTCTGGGCACGCCGCATCGACCCGGTCCGCGCCCGCATCGAAAGCATTCCTCTGCCGGAATCGGGCTACTGCCATGGCGATATCGTCCTGCACGACGGCGCCGCAGTCGGCTACCGCATGAACGGCGACAAGAAATGCCCGGTCTTCAACGTGCTGGAACTGTTCGAGCAATCTGCCTTCAGCACCTTCAGTCTGGCGATAGACGCTGCCAGTCCGGAAAGCGCGGCGGAACTGCTCCAGCTGCTGTCCGGCGAGAATATGCATGCCGAGGACTGGACCGAGAACATACGCACCTTATGCAAGGCATGCAGCGAAGGCGAGCCGCACGAGGAGCATGACCACGACGCGGAAGACGACGGTGAATGGAAGCCGCGGCGCAGCTTCGGCGTGGCGGCTCTCTCGCTGGAAGCCGTGCAGCAGGCCACTGCCGCCTGGGCCGGCGGCACGATCAGCGAAATCGAATGCACCTTGTCTGCGGAAGACGAGGATGACGAGGACGCCGAGTAATCCCTGGCCATGTGCGTCAATTACATCACCGTCCCCCGCCAGGTCTGTTTCGACTGGTTCCGCACGCCGATCGAAGCAGGGGAGGACTGGCGCGAGGAAATCTATCAGGATTACCAGGCGCCTTTCATCATTCACAACGAGCGCGGCGAACGCCACGGCCTGCTGGGCAACTACGGCTTCGTCCCCAAGCGCCATATGCCGCCTGGCCGCGGCATGACCACCATGAACGCCCGCAGCGAGACCGTGGGCGAATTGTGGACTTACAAGCGGGCCTGGGCCGAATCGAAACTCTGCCTGGTGCCTGCCATGGCCATCTTCGAGCCGAACTGGGAACAACAGAAACATGAGCGCTGGGCCATCGGGATGGCCGACAAGTCGCCGTATGCGGTCGCCGGCATCTGGCGCTCATGGGACGAGGCGGACGGCGGCAAAAGCCACTCCTTCACCCAGCTCACCGTCAATGCCGACGAACATGGCTTGATGCGCCGCTTCCACCGTCCGGATGACGAAAAACGCTCGGTCGTCATCATTCGTCCGGAAGACTACGACGATTGGCTGGGTTGCCGGAATCCCGAAATGGCGCGCGCCTTCCTGCAGCTTTATCCTGCAGAACTGCTGCATGCGTACGCCGCGCCACGGCCGCCCGCCCGCAAGGCAGAGCAGCCAGTTCCGCCGCCCGCACAAGGATCGCTGTTCTAAGCGGTCATTGCGGCCCGACCGCATAGCTCAGGCAAACCAGGTTCGTGCCCGCCGGCCGCGTGCCGAGCAGCGTCAAGGCCTGCCGCTCCTGCACGCCGCTGAATAGCGCCTTGCCCGCGCCGAGAATCACCGGGCGGATGACCAGCCGCAGCTCGTCGACCAGCCCCCGGTTCATCAAGCTTGCCACCAGGCTGGCGCCGCCGACGGCATGCATATCCTTGCCGGGCAGCTGTTTCAGCGCGCGGATATCCACGATATCCCGCACGATCCGCGTATTGCTCCAAGCAGCCCGTTCCAGTGTTCTCGATAGCACGAAATGCGGCGTGCGCGCGGCGAAGCGGGCGTAGTCGATTTCCCCCGGCCCGGCTGCATTGTCCTGCTTGGCCAGAATGGCGCTCCAGTACTGCTCATAAGCGGGATACATGCCGCCGCCGAGAAGGCAGGCATCAATCTGCGGCATCACCTGGAAGCTGTCGTCCCAGGTATCGATCCAATCCAGCTCCCCATTCACTCCCTCGATGAAACCATCGAGCGACACCTGTAGTGCAGCGATGATCTTCCGCATAGCCGTTCTCCCGGTTGCCGGGGACGGCCCGGCTCTTTGGATCGACGAAACAGCCGGGCGTGAATCGACAGACGCCCGGACTATTTTTTGGGGCGCCAAACGGTTGGAACCGGATGGTTAGAACCGAACGGCGACAACCGAATGGCGACAACCGAACAGCCAGAACCGAACAGCCAAAACCGATCGGCTAGAACCGAACAGTATATGGCGGCTGGCACGAGGGCCGACGTAGCATTTGCCTGCCTCGACTTCGTGCTTTCTTTTTAATATTGATATAAATGACAAGCCGCTTTCCCCTTTCCCTGGGCCGCGAATTGCGCGCTCTCGCCATGCTGGCCTGGCCCCTGATCGGCAGCAATCTGCTGATCTCGGCCATGCATTTCATCGACGTCATGATGGCCGGCCATATCAGCGGCATGGACCTGGCGGCGGTGGGCGTCGGCAGCAATGTCTGGCTATTGTGCTTCCTCACCGCCCAGGGCGTGCTGACCGCGCTCTCGCCGATTGTGTCGCAGCAGCATGGCGCCGGCCGACTGGAGCAGATGGGGGATTATGTGCGCCATGGTCTGCTGCTGGCCCTGGTCCTGGGCGTGCTGATGCTGGTGCTGCTGCAATTCCTGGCCGGGCCGCTGCTGGCGGCGCTGGGCATGGACCCGGCCTTGCAGCGGATGGGCGAGCGCTTTGTGCGCGCCATCTCCTGGGGCGCTCCCGCCATCTGCTGCTTCCTGGTGTTCCGTTTCGTGCTGGAGGGCATGGGCCTGACCCGCCTGATTCTCGGCATCTCCGTCGTCGGCCTGCTGTTCAACGTGGCCGGCAATGTGGTCTTCATATACGGCTATCTCGGCGCGCCCGCCTTGGGCGGCGTCGGCTGCGGCGTCGCCAGTGCGCTGTCGATGTGGCTGATGCTGTTGCTGGCGCTGGCGTATGTCTGCCGTTCCCAGCGGTTGGCGCTGTTGCGCCGCGCACCGGGCGGCCGTCCGCGGCGCCAGACCATGGCTGAAATTCTGCGCCTTGGCCTGCCGATTGCCGGCACCATGCTGGCCGAGCATGGTTTTTTCATCGCCGTCACGCTGATGATGAGCACCATCTCGGTCAGCGCCGTCGCGGCGCACCAGATCGCCATGAACTACACCTCGATCATGTATATGGTGCCGATGGCGCTGGCGGCCGCCATCTCGGTGCGCGTCGGTCATGCCGTGGGCGAGGGCCGGCTGGACGAGGCGCGCTGGTGCGGCATCTGCGGCATGCTGGCCTGCCTCGTGCTCATGCTTGTGTCGGCCCTGCTGCTGCTGGCCTTCCACCGCCAGATCGCGCAACTGTATTCGGCCGAACGCGAAGTCGCCACCCTGGCCGCCGCGCTGCTGCTGATCGCCGCCGCCTTCCAGCTTTCGGACGGCGTGCAGGTCGCCTGCGGCGGCGCGCTGCGCGGTTTCAAGGATACCCGCCTGCCTTTCCTGATCTGTCTGGCGTCTTACTGGCTGATCGGTTTTCCGCTCGCCTGGCGCGCCGCGCACGGTCCGGCGGCCGCGCCGCAGCATGTCTGGTGGGGTTTCGTCATCGGCCTCAGCGCCGCCGCCGTGCTGATGATTGCGCGCTATGCGCTGCTGACGCGCCGTCTGGCGCAAGCCATGCCGCTGGCGCTGGCCGCGAAAGGCGGTGCGGCATGAGCGCGGACCTGCTGCTGACCTTGCCCGCCGCGGCCGGCTACGAGCATATCTGCATGCTCCAGCTCAATCGTCCCGCCTACGCCAATGCCTACAACACGGCCTTGCTGGAAGCCTTGCTCGCTGCGCTGCGGCAGCTCAAGGAGCGGCCCGAGGTGCGCGCCTTGCTGATCTGCGGTGCGGGCGAGCGCGCCTTCTGCGCCGGCGCCGACCGCCACGAGCTCAAGGAGCGGCGCTTTCAGGATGGCATCGATCTGCTCAGCCGCACCGTCTTCGACCAGCTGGCGGCGCTGCCGCTGCCCACCGTGGCCTGCATCAACGGCGCCGCCATGGGCGGCGGGCTGGAGCTGGCGCTGGCCTGCGACGCGCGCATCTGCAGCCCGCATGCGGTCTTTGCGCTGCCGGAGCTGAGCCTGGACCTGACGCCGGCGGCCGGCGGCATGCGCCGTCTGCCCGCGCTGGTGGGACTGGGACGGGCCAAGGAAATGATCCTGTTCCAGCGCCGCCTCGATGCGCTGGAAGCCTGTAATTGGGGACTGGTGGCGCATCAAGGCGCCGATTATCAAAGCCAGGCGCTGGCGTGGGCGGCGCGGGCGGCCGCACTCGATCCGCTGGCGCTGCGCCTGGCCAAGCAGCTGCTCGATGTGGACGCGGTGCCCATGCAGCGCGAATTTGAAGCTTTTACGCAAGCGCTTTTATATGAACGAAACTTTCAAAGGGTGAATACATGAACACTGGAAGCACGCACGCGGCGGGGCCTCGCTTATTGAGTGTCGCCACCGAGAATCCCGGCAAACGCTATCAGCAGGATGAGGTGGTGGCCTTGTTCGGGGTGACGGACCGGAAGATTACCAAGCTCTTCAGCAGCACGCACATCGCCTCGCGCTATCTGAGCCTGGGCGAGCCGGATGAGAACGGCCTGCTGGCCGCGGAGAGCGGCCTGGACCTGAACCGCAAGCACCGCGAGCAAGCCGTCGCGTCCGGCCAGGCCGCCATTGCGCGCGCGCTGGAGAGCGCCGGCCTGCAGGCCAGCGACATCGACTATATCGCCTGCGTCACCTCGACCGGCTTTCTCTGTCCCGGCCTGTCGGCCCACCTGATCAAGGCGGCCGGCCTGCGCCCCGACGTGCACCGCCTCGACGTGGTGGGCATGGGCTGCAACGCCGGTTTGAACGGCATGCAGCCTCTGGTCAACTTCTGCCGCCTGCACCCGGGCAGCCGCGCCTTGCTGGTGTGCGCCGAAATCTGCTCCGCCTCCTATGTGTTCGACATGAGCATGCGCACGGCGGTGGTCAATTCGCTGTTCGGCGATGGCGTGGCGGCGGCCGTCTTCGGCTATCAGGAAGAACCGGGCGAGCGCGCCGCGCCGGAAATCCTCGGCTTCACTTCGCACATGATGCGCGAGCATATCGATGCCATGCGCTTCGACTATGAAGAGGGCAAGTACTCCTTCTATCTCGACCGCGACATTCCCTATGTGATCGGCGACAACGCCGAGCGGCCGATCAAGGCCTTGCTGAACAAGTTCGGCCTCAAGCTGCACGATATCAAGCACTGGATCGTGCATTCGGGCGGGCGCAAGGTGATCGATGCCGTCAAATTCAATCTGGGCCTGTCCTCGCACGCCGTGCGGCATACGGAAGGTGTGCTGAAAGACCTGGGCAATCTGTCTTCCGGCTCCTTCCTGTTTTCCCACCAGCGCCTGATCGAAGAGGACGTGGCCCAGCGTGGCGACTACGCCGTGATGATGACGATGGGGCCGGGCGCCACCATCGAATGCTGCCTGGCCCGTTTCTAAGCCCGGCGCTTCCTCCCTACCGAATTCAACCAAGAAAGGCATTCAGATGAAGACGCGCAATCTGTTCCGCAACAACGAGAAAATGGTCAGCATCGGCAACACCTTCTGGGACGAGGCCGAGCGCCACGGCCTGGCCGGCATCGTCGGCGAGCTGCGCAACAACCGCCTGCACACGCCGGATGGCCACAGCTTCACCAATTTCAGCTGCTGCTCCTATCTCGATCTTGACCAGCACCCAAAAATCATCGAAGGCGCGGTCGATGCCCTGCGCCGCTTTGGCGTGCTGGATCACTGCATCACGCGCGCGCGGGTGCAGATTCCCGCCCTGATGGAGCTGGAAGCGTCGCTTTCCGAACTGTTCCGCTCGCAGATCGTCACCGCCATTTCCGCCAGCGTGGCCACGTCGGGCGTGCTGCCCCTGATCGCTTCGGGCCACCTGAGCGGCGGGCGCAAGCCGGTCATGGTGTTCGACAAGAACTGCCACGTCTCCATGCTGCACACCAAGCCGATCTGCGCCGACGAAACCCAGGTGGAAACCTGTCCCCACCACGACCTGCAATATATCGAGGACGCCTGCAAAAAATACGGCACGGTGTCCTATGTCTGCGATGGCGCCGATAGCCTGGGCGGCTACGCGCCGGTGCAGGAACTGACCGCGCTGCAGCAGAAATACGATCTGCACATTTACTACGACGACAGCCATTCGCTGTCGGCCTATGGCGAGCGTGGCGTGGGCTATGTGCGTTCCCACTTGCCGGAGCTGGACGACCGCACCATCGTCGTCGCCACGCTCAACAAGGCTTTCGGCGCCAGCGGCGCGGCCATCATGCTGGGCCAGCGCAGCCAGCAGGAGCTGCGCATCATCGATCGCTATGCCGGTGCCATCGGTTACTCCCAGCCGATGAACACCGCCGCCGTGGGCGCCTGCCTGGCCTCGGCCGACATCCACCGCACGCCGGAATTGGGCCAGCTGCAGCAGAAACTGGCCGCCAATATCGCTCTGTTCGACCAGCTGCTGCCCACGCCGCAGGCCGGCTCCAGCTTCCCCATCCGCCTGGTCAGCGTGGACGACGCCGACGTGGTGCAGCGTGCCATCGAGCTGTATCAGGCCGGCTATTACGTGTCGCCGGTCTTCTTCCCGGTGGTGGCGCGCGGCACGGCCGGCCTGCGCGTGATGATGCGCGCCGGCCAGACGCCGGATGAGATCCAGGACCTGGCCCGCATCATCAACCGCCTGCCTGCCGCCGCCCCGCTGGCGGCGCAGGCGGCTTAAGCCCCGGACGAAAGGAGCAAGCATGGATAGCGAAATCAAGAGCAATCTGGCCTGGAGCGCGGGCCAGCTCAGCGCCGACCCGGCCTGGGTGCATACGCTGACGGATGGGGAACTGGCCGAGCTGAATAATGCCCTGGTGCGGGCGATGGCCAGCGGCCGGCCGCTGGAGCAACTGCGCGCGCGCGACTTCCCCCTGCACGAGCTGGCGATTACCCTGCAAAGCCTGGCGGCCGAACTGGAAGAGGGCCGCGGCGTGGTGCGCATCGACGGCCTGCCGGTGGAGCGCTACCGCGAGTCCGAACTGCGCTGCCTGTTCTGGGGCCTGGGCCAATACCTGGGCAGCTGCGTCTCGCAGTCCGACGCCGGCGAATTGATCATGAACATCAAGGATGCGGGCGGCGATCCGGACGACCTGGAAGTGCGCGGCGTGCATAGCCGCGGCGCCCTGCAATACCACACCGATCTGTGCGACGTGGTCGGCATGCTGTCCGTGCATACCGCCGCCGAGGGCGGCGAGTCGCTGTTGCTGAACAGCCTCGCGGTGCACGATGAAATCCGCCGCACCCGGCCTGACCTGCTGGAAGTGCTGTACCGTCCCTTCTGCTACGCCAAGCCGAAATGGGATGCCCCGGGCGAGCGCCTGCTGGAAATGCGGCCCATCTTCGCTGTGCACGAGGGCCGTTTCGTCAGCACCTATCTGCGCGACTTTATCGACTGGGCGCAGGAGGACGAACGCGCGCCGCGCCTGCAGCCGATCCAGACCGAAGCCCTGGATTATCTGGACACGCTGTGCAACGACGCGCGCTTCAGCCACTCCTTCATGCTGGAGCCTGGGCAGATACTGTTCTTCAATTCCTTCGTCACCTACCACTCGCGGCGCGGCTTCCGCAACCACGCCGATCCCGAGCGCCACCGCAATCTGCTGCGGCTTTGGCTGTCGATGACGAATAGCCGCGCGCTGCCGGAAAGCTACCGTTCCAGCTATGGCGAGGTGGCGGCGGGTGCGCTGCGCGGCGGCATCCATCCCGGTTCCGGCTCCGGCCAGCGCATCACGCTGCCCTGGATGCAGGAGGCGCCGGTATGAGCGGCCGCCTGGCGGGCAAGAAGGCCATCGTCACCGGTGCCTCGAACGGCATCGGGCTGGCCATCGCGCGCGCCTTCGTGCGCGAGGGCGCCGACCTGCTGGTGACGGCCTACCGGCATGCCGAGGGCGCGCAGCAGCTGGCTGCGGAGGCGGCACAGCAAGGCCGGCGCGTGGAGTGGCTGCAGCTGGCCTGCCAGGACGAGGATGCGGTCGAGCGCCTGTTCGCCGCGGCCGACTCTTTGTTGGGGGCGGCCGACATCCTGGTCAACAATGTGGGCGTCGTCATCAAAACTTCCTTCCTCGAACATTCGCGCGAGGACTATGAGCGCTCCTTCCAGGTCAACAGCCGCTTTCCCTTCTTTGCGACGCAGCGCTTCGCGCGCACCAATATCCAGCGCCAGGCTGGCGGCAGCGTGATCAACATCGCCTCGGTCAGCGCCTTCAAGGCGATCAGCCGCCTCAGCTCCTACCAGTGCAGCAAGGCCGCGCTGGCGATGCTGGGCAAGAGCGCCGCGCTGGAGCTGGCGCCGCACGGCATCCGCGTCAACACCCTGTCGCCGGGGCTGACCGCCACCAACGGCAATGCCCACCAATGGCGCGACCAGCCGGCGCTGTGGCGCGAACGTTCCAAGGAGCTGCCGCTGGGCCGCACCGGCATGCCGGAAGACATGGCCGGGGCGGCTGTTTTCCTCGCCTCGGAGGAATCGTCGTGGATGACGGGCGGCCACATCGTCATCGATGGCGGCGATAGCGTCATCTGAGGACGGCGCAGCACTCAATCACTTAAAGGATATCTGTCATGTTGAAACTGATAGCGGAGCACAACGAAGAAGTCCAGGGACTGGACGCCATCCGCCAGCTGCCGGGCGTGGTTCTGGTCGACTGCCAGGCCGAGGATGCCGGCGCGCTGCAGGACGCGGCGCTGCTGGCACGGCTGGAAGACGCCCTGCAGCGCATCGAGGCCGATGCAGCCTGCCGTCTGATCGTCTTCCATGGTCTGGGACTGGAGCGCAGCGCCGCCGCCGGCTTGCCGGAACTGCGCCTGTACGGCAAGCGCGAGCAGCTGCTGCAGCGCTTCCGCGAACTGGCGCCGCCTAGCGTGGCCCTGGTGGACGGCGTCTGCAGCGGCATCCACTTCGAGCTCGCACTGGGGGCCGATGCCTGCCTGGCCAGCGAAAGGAGCAGCTTTGCCGTGCCCGAACTGGCCCAGGGCCATCTGCCCGGCATGGGCGTGTTCCGCCTGGCGCGCCACATCGGACTGCGCCAGGCGCGCCGCCTGCTGCTGCTGAACGGCGTGGTGGATGCCTATACCGCCCTGGCGCAAGGCCTGGCCGATACCGTTTGCCCTGCCGCCAGCTTTGCGCAGCAGGTGGCCCCCATCGCGGCGCATACGGCGTCCAACAGCATGGTCGCCACGCAGCTTGGCCGCCGCCTGCTGGAGGAATCCTATGCCAGCGCGTATGAGGACAGCGTGGGCCATTTCCTGGCGGCCCAGCATCGCTGCTACGCCAGGCTGCCCGGCGCGGCCCAGTAAGCGCAAGGAGGCGGCATGGACATCGCTTATCTCAACACCTCTATATTGAAGTTCAACCCGCAGGCCGCCGATCCCAGCTTCGGCAGCGATGTGGTGATCCTGGATCTGGAAGATGCGGTGCATGCGCGCGACAAGGACACGGCGCGCGCCATGCTGGCGCAGCTGGAACTGGGACCGCTGCTGGCGCGTGGCCTGCGCTTCGGCCTGCGCATCAACAGCCTGATGTCGCTGGCCGGCCTGCAGGACCTGGCGGCGCTGGACGCCTTCCTGCGACGCCAGCCGGGCAGCCTGCTTTTCGTGCAGCTGCCGAAAGTGGAGTCGGATTTTGAAATCCGGCTGTGCCGCACGGTGCTGCGCGAAGGCGGGCAGGCGCTGCGCGTCGTACCCATTATCGAAACGCCCGGCGGCGTGGCGCAGCTGGAGGCGATCGCCGCCCTCAGCGACGCCATGATGTTCGGCCGCGTCGATATGGGCGCATCGCTCTACCGCAGCAATGCCGCCTACCTGGCGTATGCGCGCGGACGCTTCTGCGCCGCCTGCGCCCAGCGCGGCATCGCTGCCATCGACACGGCCAATTTCGGCAGCGGCGCCGACATCATGAACCTGGCGGCCTTCGAGCAGGATTGCCTGGACGGCCGGGCCGAAGGCTTTACCGCGCGCGCCGTGGTGCATCCCAACCAGGTGGCCGTGGTCAAGCGCATCTTCGCCTTGCCGGAGGACGAGCTGCAAGCCTGCCTCGGCACCATCACCGCCTATGCCGAGGCGCATACCGGCTTTTCCGTCGTCGACGGCCGCGTCATCGCGCCGCCCTTCGTGGCTCGTGCGCGCAAGATGCTGAACCTGTACCAATATCCGCAAGGAGATGCCGCATGCACGCTGAACTGAAGCGCGCCGAAGCCCTGGCCTGCCTGGACTACGCCACCCTGGCCGCCGCCGGCGATATCGGCAGCCTCGCGCATACCATGCGCGCCGCCTATGCCGCCGGCCTGGATGGCGTCACCGTTCCGCTGCGCAGCAGCATCCAGCGCGAGGAACCTTTCTTCGCCTTCGACACCATGCCGGCCCATAGCGAACGGCATGGCTTGTTCGTGGCCAAGCTGGGCGCCGTGATCCCGCAAAGCGATCCGGCGCTGAAAAGCGTACATGCGCTGGTGGCCGCCTTTTGCGCCCGCAGCGGCAGGCCGCTCGCCATCCTGGATGGCGACGCGGTCACCCATCTGAAGTGCGCGGCCGTGGCAGCCTTCGTCACCGATATGTGCGCGCGGCCCGATGCCAGCGTGCTGGGACTGGTCGGCAGCGGCACGCAAGCCCTGGTGCAGCTGCGTGCCGTGGCGGCGGTGCGCCCGCTGCGGCGGGTCAAGGTCTATTCGCGCAATCCGCATCGAGTGGCGGCCTTCGTGCGCAAGCATCAGCTGCAGTTCCCGCAGATTGAATTGCAAGCCTGCGCCAGCGCGCAGGAAGCGGCGCACGACGCGGACATCGTTAGCACCGCCACCACGGCCAGCCTGCCCCTGTTGGGTAGCGCCGACCTGCGGCGTCCCGGCCTGCACATCAACTGCTTCGGCAACCATACGCCGCAGTCGCGCGAGATTCCAGCCGAGGTGCTGGCGCGCGGCTCCATCGTCATCGTCGAGGACATGCAGACCGCGCTGGAAGAGGCGGGACCGCTGCACCACGGCGCCTACACGCTGGAGCGCCTGGCCGCGCAGGACCCGGCCTGGCTGCAGCCGCAAAGAACCGTGTTTTCTTCCACCGGCCATGCCTTCCTCGACCTGCTGGCAGTCGCGCACCTGATCGAGAAGCTGGGCCTGGACCACCGCAATATCCCATCCTATGGAGTCGAACAGCAATGAGCAGAGAGATGAAAGAAGTCGCCCCCAATGTCTTCCGCGCCAGCTATGGCCGCTATTTCGAGGACTTCGAGATCGGCCATGTGTACCAGCACCGCCCCGGCCGCTCGATCACCGAGGCCGACAATATCTGGTTCAGCCTGCTGACCATGAATACCCATCCGCTGCACTTCGATAACGAATACGGCAAGGCGACCGAATTCGGCCGCACCATCATTGCCAGCGGCTTCACGGTCTCGGTGCTGGGCGGCATGAGCGTCAGCGATATCAGCCAGAAGGCCATCGCCAATCTGGGCTGGACCGATATCCGCATGCCGGCCCCGCTGTTCGCGGGCGATACCTTGTATGGCGAAACGGAAGTGCTGTCCAAGCGCGAGTCGCAGTCGCGGCCGCACGCCGGCGTGGTCGAGGTGAAGACCATCGGCAAGAACCAGCATGGCGTAGTGGTCTGCGAATACCGGCGCACCGTGCTGGTGCCCAAGCGCGGCCACGCCGTCGACGACAAGATGGATTACTAGCCATGGCGCGCGATGCGATGGATGCCGCACCTGATCTGGCGGACTGGCTGCGGCGCGCGCCCCAGCCCGCGCCGCAATGGCAGGACGATGCCTGCGAAGTGCTGCGCCACTGGTGCGCGCAAGGCGAGACGATGCTGGCCGCACTGCCGCCGCGCGCCGCCTGGGGCGAGCCGGAGCGGCTCCTGGTGCGGCAGGTGCGCGAGGCCGTGGCCGAAGCGCGCGCGGCCCAGGTCGCGGCGCACGGCGAAACCCTGTACCGCCTGCTGACCAAGGACTATACCGAGGCGCTGCGGGTGGAAGCCTTGCTGGCGCTGGCCGCCGCCCGCTTCCCCGGATTGCTGCCAACGCCGGCGCAACTGGCGGCCGATGCGGAACTGTCCCTGCACGACAAGCTGGGCCATGAATTGAGCCTGGGCCTGGTGCTGGCGCAGTGGCTGGGCCAGCAGCAAGTGGGCCGCCACCTGATGGCGGCGATGCGCCTGCCGCTGCCGCGCGCGCAGGAGCTGCTGCCAGCCTACCAGGCGGGCCAGCGGCTGGATCTGGGACTGGTGCAACTGCAGCGGCAGGGCCGGCAGGGGCAGCTGACCCTGTGCAATCCGCGCTGCCTGAATGCCGAGGACGAAGAGCTGGTGCAGGCCATGGAACTGGCCGTGGACATTGTGCTGCTCGACGAGGGCAGCGAGGTCGGCGTGCTGCGCGGCGGCTTCATGGCGCATGAAAAGTACCGTGGCCGCCGCGTCTTCTGTTCCGGCGTGAACCTGAACAAGCTGTATGCGGGCCAGCTGCCCTTCCTGTTCTATGTGGTGCGCGAACTGGGCCTGGTCAGCAAGCTACACCGGGGGCTGTGGGGCGGCGGTTCGCCCTGGGCCGACGCTCCCGATCTGGGGCTGGAAAAGCCCTGGCTGGCGGCGGTGGATACCCACGCCATCGGCGGCGGTTGCCAACTGCTGCTGGTCTGCGACCACGTCATCGCCGAAGAGACGGCCTTCCTCTCGCTGCCGGCGCGCTCCGAAGGTTTCATCCCCGGCATCGCCAATCTGCGCCTGCCGCAGTATGTCGGCCGGCGCCTGGCGAACCGCCTGATCTACAGCAACCACAAGGTGGCGGCCGACAGCGTTGAGGGGCGCCTGCTGGTCGATGAGGTGGTGGCGGCAGCGGAGATGGACGCGGCCATCGAGCGCGGCGTGGCCTCGATGGTGGACCTGGGCTCGCACGGCATCATCAGCAACCGCAAGGCCTTCCGCCACGCGACCGAACCGCTGGAGCAGTTCCGCAGCTACCTGGCGACCTTCTGCCGCGAACAGGCGCGCTGCATGTATGGCACGGAAATTATTCGCAACCTCGAACAGTTCTGGATGCGGCGCAAACCAGCCTGACGCGCCGCCGCGCGCAAATTGTGTATTATAGAAAAAACAATTGCGGCGCGTCATCAGCATCGGCTCGGGCGCGCCGTCCCGCAACCGTATGTCCAGAGAAAACGATGAGAGAAAGCGAGAAACAAGCGGCGTCCCCGGCCGGCCTGACGCTGGCCGGCGAAATCAATCAACTGCTGGAAAACGCCTTCCGCGCCTGCGGGCTGCCGGACGGCTTTGCGCGCGCGGCCCGAGCCAGCCGGCCTGAATGGGGCGAGCTGCAATGCAATGGCGCTCTGCCGCTGGCCAAGAGCCTGGGCCGTCCACCGCGCGAGATCGCAGCGGCGGTGGCGGAACAGCTGCGCGCCGGCGGCGGCTTCGATACGGTCGAGGTGGCCGGCGCCGGCTTCATCAATCTGAAACTGTCGGCCGCGCTGCTGGCGCGCCACGCCCAGGCCCAGCTGGCCGACCCTGCCTGCGGCATCGTGCAGGAACCCCGGCAGCGCATCATGCTCGACTACGGCGGACCGAACGTGGCCAAGCCGCTGCATGTGGGCCACCTGCGTTCGCTGGTGATCGGCGAGAGCCTGCGCCGCATCCTGCGCGCCCAGGGCCACGATACCGTCTCCGACGTGCATCTGGGCGACTGGGGGCTGCAGATGGGCATGCTGATCGCCCAGATTCGTCGCGACTTCCCATCGCTGTCCTGCTTCGCGCCGCAGCCGGAACTGGCTGCCGCCAGCCTGGATGAGGCCAGCCTGGGCTTCGGCATGCAGGACTTGCAGCGCTTGTATCCGCTGGCGGCGGCTGCCTGCAAAGACGATCCGGCGCGCATGGCCGAGGCGCGAGAACTGACGGCGGCCCTGCAGGCCGGCCACCCCGGCTATATCGCGCTGTGGCGCGCCATCCGCGCCATTTCGCTGCAGGTGCAGCAGCAGGACTTCGCCGCGCTCGACGTGCATTTCGACCTGCTGCTGGGCGAAAGCGATGTGCAATCCCTGATCCCGTCCATGCTGAGCGAGCTGCGCGAGCGCGGCATCGGCATTGAAAGCGAGGGCGCGCTGGTGGTGGAGGTGGCCGAGGATAGCGACGCCCACCCGATGCCGCCGCTGCTGCTGGCCAAGTCGGATGGCGCCGCCCTGTATGCGACGACGGATCTGGCGACGATCCTGAGCCGCGTGCGCGACAGCGGCACAGCGCCGGCACGCATCATCTACGTGGTCGACCAGCGTCAGGCCCTGCATTTCGAGCAGGTGTTCCGCTCCGCGCGCCGGGCCGGTTACGCGCCGGGCGTGGAACTGGTGCATGCCGGCTTCGGCACCGTGAACGGCGTCGACGGCAAACCGTACAAGACGCGCCAGGGCGGCGTGGCGCAGCTGGCCGACCTGCTGCATGGCGCCATCGACAAGGCGCGCGAGCGGCTCGGCGCGCTGGCTGCGGACGGAGCGGGGCAGGGCGCTGCGGCCGACGAGGCCGGCCAAGTGGCGCGGGCTGCGCAGGCGGAGACGCTGGCGCGCCTGGTCGGCATTGCCGCTGTCAAATTTGCCGATCTGTCGAGCTACCGCATCTCCGGCTATATCTTCGATCCGGAGCGCATGGTGTCCTTCGAGGGCAAGACCGGGCCATATGTGCAATATGCCTGCGTGCGTATCGGCTCCATCCTGGCGCGCGCCGCCGCGCAGCAATTGCAGCCGGGACCGATCCAGGTCACGGCCGAAGCGGAACGCGCGCTGGTGTTCGAATGCTCCCGCTTCCCGGAAGTGGTGGCCTCGGCGGCGGCGAATCTGGCGCCGAACGAGATTGCCGATTACGTATTCAACCTGGCCCAGACCTTCAGCCGCTTCTACCTCGATTGCCCGGTACTGGCGGCCGAAAGTGCTGAGTTGTGCGCCTCGCGGCTGGCGATCAGCGCGTTGGCGCGGAGGGTGCTGGAACGCGGTTTATACCTGTTAGGCATTGCAGTTCCTGAGAAGATGTAGTTGTTTGGCAAAACTTTCGATGGCTATGGGGGGTAGTGCGCCATCAAAAGCTAATAATAATTATCGTTTTGATACATTTGAATAGATTTTATCCAAATTGTGTTACTTACAATAAGGATTCAAGCAACAGTCACCTAGCGGCAGCGCCGTCACGCCTGGGTAGAAACAAGGCGGCGCTGTCTTCTTCAAAAAAGCAAAATTGATAGGAGACAATTACTCATGGCCAAGTCCATGCCCCCCGATGCGTCATGTAGTTCAGTAGTGGAAACGGAGAACACCTACGCCTACCAACGCCAGCTCAGCCCATGCGAGGCGCAAGTCTGCCATTGGCTGCTGGCCGGCAAAAGCCTGCCTGAAGTGGCCATCATTTTAGGCAAGGGGACTGCTACCGTGAAACAGCAGACCCTGTCGATCTACCGCAAGCTGGGCGTGGCTTCGCGTCCCCAGCTGTTCGCTAAATATATGAACGACAGCAAGACTTCTGCGTTCGATAATCCAGGCGAGTATCAGGAGCCGGCTGTTTGGGATATGCGGCAGTAGAAGAGCGTCAGCCGCAATAAAAAGCCAGACCTGCGAAAGGGCGGTCTGGCTTTTGGATTTGTTGGGCAAAGACAAAATGGTCGGGTAATAGGAATCGAACCTCTGGCCTCTACGTCCCGAAGAATGTGGATTTAACACGTACACCGCATAAACACTGGTTCTTATGGTCGAGTACTACACTGACTGGCTGCTGCAAATGTAACACTACAGCAGCTGACGATCGATCACTTCTTAACGAAGCCTTTGCGCAGCGTGCCGCTCATCACTTTGATCTGGGCGTCCAACTCGCCAGCAATTACAGCAGCTTTCAGCGTTTCCAACGTCGGAATCAGGTCAGCTTGCGCAGTCAGCTCGATGGCCACTTTACCCTTTTCCAGTTCCAACGGCTTAGTGTCGTATTTGACGACCAGGCACAGCTTGCCGCTGTCATCGGTGAACCACCATGGCTTGACGCGCTTCGGCATTTCAACACGCTTGCTCTCGCCGGATTCCTAATCCTTCACAGTGCGCAGACGAGTTGGCGCGAACACGCTACCGCCTTGTTGGGCTTGGGCATAAGCGACCTGTTCGTTCAACTTTGCGATCAGCATATCGCGGCGACGTGCGATTGGTGAGACAAGGGCAGGGCGTTTAGCAGTAACGATTTTCAAGCTGTTCAGTAGGGATATTTTTGCCATCCTTAGTAGTTGTTCATGTAAAGGATGGTGCGCTTTTATTGATAAAAAATAAATAAAATAGTGACTGAATGACGCAACAAGTGTCGGCTCAACCGACATTTGCTCATAGCTGGTTTAAGCGGTCTTCAATAATTAGCACGTAGGACTTCTCCTAGCACCCTCATGGTCTGCTTAAATTGTGACGCTGATTTATGGTGGATCGCTTCAGCCTCCTCACGATTTTCTGTGTAGGCTATAGAAGAAACAGTGGAATGTAACGAACGAAGTTCAGATCGTAAATTATTATCAAAAATACGCTCTAAAAGACAACTCAATTTCTGATTTTGCAATCTAAAACCTTCGTCTAACTCAGCTCCAAGCCTATTGTTTTTCCAATCGTTATTAGCCCGATAAGCCTCTAAGTCGGAGAGATAGATCTTAGCAGAAAAACGCATCAGATCATGGAAGCAATCTTGTACCTGAAGGATCGTTTCGCGCTGAAATGCCCTTCGCCGTTCGTCACGCTCATCCCTGGTTTTTACAGATTGCAAGCTTGCCGCATTACGACTATTGATTGTAGTAGTCGCGATGCTGGTCAATGCACCCACCGCTGCGCCGCCAAGAGTGCCTATAAACGCCCATGTGATTGGTTCCATTCTCACCCTGCATAGCTAAAAAAACGATCGATGTTATCTTAAAACGGTCATTTATGTTCTATCGGAATGCCTAGTTCGTCGCCAAATACACGAAACCGATCGCGCTATTGTATCAAGTATTCATCCCCTCCATCGAATGGCTTTCAATTAACTGAAATGCAGTATAAACTAAAAATTAACATCAATTAGATATGCCTATTTTACTTGCCGCGCCGCGAAGTCACCTCGATAGCTCGTATGTAGCTAAAATCAATCGACGTACCATCAGTACGATAGACGTAAAAGCAGGACGTTAAGCCGTTATGTTCCTTATCTCGGTCTCTAAAAAAATATACGATACCTTGTCCGGCTTTCGTTGTTCCTTCTGGTATATCACGATCATACTCTTGAAGCAGTGCTACTAGGTCGCCATGATCGGAAGGATGTGTAACACGTTCGCCATCTGATAGTGCGTTTAGTATTGCTTTGAAATGCGCTTTAGCCGCAGTTTGCGTCGACCAGAACTTCCCATTTGAAAGCTGAACTGATTTAGCCATGTCCGCTCCACATTCTATTTAAATTAAAAAACAAGATACTCCCAAATTTGGATTTATCGTTAATTTCGAACATCAAGTGAACGTGCATCTGGGCTAAATGACCTACCGGCTACCAAATCATCGCGCTCAAGCAATGGATTTATTTCTGACGTAGCAAAGATTAGTTGAAAATCTATATCAAATTTTTCACATTCGTTCACAATTATTTCTTGTAACTTGTGGCTCCGTTCCTTTTCCATACCTCCGTCATCAATGCCATCAAGCATCATAAAGCGAGGGACGCGCATGTAAGGGTGCTTAATGCTAGCAGCCAAAAGCGCAAGATGGAAAATATGCCGTAGAACTACAGCAGAACTCTCGGAGAAATTCTTTGCGCCATTAACATAGACAGCATTTTCAACAAAATCGAAATGTACTTCACGGGGATTTTTAAATTCCTCTTGCAAAGGCAAATCTAGTTTCAGGAGCCGCTGCATAGTGCTAGCCACAGTTGCAGCTACCTCAGCTTTACGCCCGTCTTGGCGTACTGAAAGTTGGCGTACTCGATCTTCCAGTTTTACCTTTTCGTTATGTAGTTGATCTCTTTTTGATTGCAATTCGGCAATAACCGCCGCTAATTTTTGGCGCTCATAGGCTTGCCTTATTTCTTCATCCAAGTTACCTATTTTTCTGGCAGCTTCTTCAATTGCAAGTTCGACCTCACTGGACCACGATGACTCCAGATCTCTGTATTTTCTTTCTAGAGCTCTTAACTGTTCCGTAATTAATGGAATATTATTCTTCAATTCTTCTATTTTTTGAGTGCGAAAATCTATTAGTGATTCTGATTCTTTCAGCTGAATGCTAATTTCATTTCTCATTCTAAGTAACTGCATTTCGCCGCGACCATCGCCAAGTTCTTTTGTGCAAAGATGGCAGTGTTCATGATCTTTTTCATGAAAAAGCGGCGAAAGGCAGCTGGGACAAAAATCGAAACTTAAATTGCCAAAATATGAACGAGTTTCTTTTGATTCATCCAAATTTTGCAACCTAGCACGTAGCTCTGCCACAAACATTGTTGAGTCTGTTTGATCAAGCTCCAACGAATGAAGCTGATCTTTTGCGTCGAATTCTTTACGGCGCACCTCGTTAAGTTGCTGACGCAAATTGTCCGGAAAAGCTTGCGCAGCTTTTCGTTCTTTGGTGCTGATAGTACGTTTCTGTTTAAGGTCAATCAGATAATTAGATTGTTGAGTCCGTGCTTGCTCAAGCTCTACAATTTTTATATTTAAAAAGTCAAGACTTTCTGATTGCCCAGATCGGCCTAAAACGTTATAAATACTGCGTAATTCACTTTCTTGCTTTCCCAGAAGTGAATCTATTTCCCTTAGTCTTAGCTGTGCCGAATATAGCTCATCGTCGTAGACGCCGCAAAGGTAGCCGCCAACCATTTCACGTGTCAGTGGAGTGTCGAAGCTATCTAAGCGAAATATTGGGCTGTGAACTGAGGGCTGATCCGCGTATAAAACCCTAAGCAGTTGATGCATTGTAAGATTGGATGCCCCATCGCCTTGGGCTTGCGGCATTTCTAATGCTTCGATCAGTGCTTGTGAAAAACTAATGCGATGCGCGCTGCGCAAGAAAGGGTACTGTTCCCAATCTTGCGAGCCAGCTTTTAACGCAGATTCAAGCAATCCCCAATAAATCGCCATTGGTCTCTTTAAGCTTTCGCTAACTTCTCGACGCAAAGTTGCGACTTTACCATTCAGTTCAACTTCCAGGAACGCGTTTGTACACATTAACGCTTCTTTTTTCCACCTGATATTTTCAGCACCCAGCGAAAAAGCAAGCATGTCCATAATCGAGGTCTTGCCACTACTATTTCTTCCGCGTATAACATTTACTCCAGTATGAAATTCGCAGTCGAAAGCCCGATGCCCGCCTTGAAAGACTATTAATCTATTTATTTTAAGAGTCGGCTTGTATAAAGTCATATCGATATTCCATTAATTCAGTTCTGTGCTTTAACCCATTTTGGCCAAAAAGAGGCATGGCTGATAATTCTTCAAGCACAAATTGAGAAATATTTTCATGCTGCCTAATAAATGAATTAATGTATAGATTTAACGATTCGGGGATTGGAACTTCTGTGCGAGTGATATACCCTAATTCAAAACGATCCAAATCAATAAGACTTGCTGCTGCAATACATTTTAGGGCAGCATCCTGAATGAAACGCATATCCCTGAAAGTCGTTTTTATATTAATTGGGTCATGATATTGGTTGCTCAGAAGTTTCGCTTCTTTTCGAATGGCTGTCATTCCTTGTGGAATTTTTATCTGTGCCACTGCGGAGGGATACAGAAGGAAAAACTCAAGTATACGTGCCTTGTCGATTTCCAAATCCTGCACGTGATCAATCACCGCCAGTAATCGAAAGATACAGTGGTAGGCGTCATATCCGGGATGGTAAATTAGCATTTGTCCCACCTTATATGACAATTTCCACCAAGAAAATAAATCAGCGCAAAAAGATCTTTGGCAGTAATTTCCAATAGGTTTTCACCAAGTATGGACTTGGTATCATTTATAACTTTTAAAATGGCTTGATCAACCGCCGCACGTCCAGCTTCTACTTGAATCATTGGAGTTGCGGTCAGCATAAAATTGGTATGAAGCTCATCCAGAACAATCGTAAATATTCGCTGTGCTGTACTGGAGGTTTGCCTTCGCATGATCGCCTTAAAGGCACTTTCCTTCATTGCCTTGGCGACTGAAAGTTGATCAATTCGGCCACTTTCCTGAAGCTTTGCTTCAAGGCCACGAACGTCGCCGTCCGTTGTGCTGGTCATATAGTGCTGAAGCTGCTCGCAAAATCCACCAGATGTATCTTTATCAGGATCGTCTTGCCTGAGTTTTACATACAGCCTTGAGAGTTCGCTATTCCCTAACGCAAGGGGAGATGAAAAGTTGTAGTTGTGTTCGGTTTTGTTACCGCCAATAAGGTCTCCGGCTACAACGTTGTCGTTCTGTTCGTTCACGGTTTGTTGTTCTTATGCATGTCGCCAGCGACCATGTCACCACCAACAAAGTTACCGCTTTGCTTAACTTTGGTGGTTCGGCTCGAATCAACGAATCGCTTAGAGTACGCTATCCGCACTGTCCAGCCTGCACCAAGTCCAGCAATGAAGGTGCCGATGTGCGTTGCCAAAGATATCCAATCCATTACTTCTCCTATGACTTGAAGTATTGCCAATAGTAGCTTGTGATCAATTCTCCTACGATTTTTTCATCTTCGCAACATTTTATGCGCAGCACTAGATAGTCACGCCTGCGCTTTTTCTGTTTCGGATCAGTCGTCCAGGCGGACCAGCTTGGGTTTGAACTTTTGAACCTCAAGAGACTGGAGATGCTGTTCGGCCTTGGACTTCGAGGTAAAAGCGAAGGTCTTCGTGAGATCGTCGCGGTTCTTGAACGCGACTTGGTAGTGAGAGCGATTTTCGATGGATGCTACGTCCGTACTCCGTTAATAGTGGAGTGCGGTATAGGAGAAACAGATAAGAAAATCGTCTCTGTAAGAAGTGCCTGCAATTAGCAGCAGTTTTTCGTCAGGTTTCAGCTGCCACTGAATTGCCACTGCCTGATCTGAAGCGAAAACAACGGAGTCTATAATTCGCCGTTCTACAAAGAGATTTTGGTCGGGGTGAGAGGATTCGAACCTCCGGCCTCTACGTCCCGAACGTAGCGCTCTACCGGGCTAAGCTACACCCCGACGGTGATGACCCATTAAAGCAGAACTTTAGGTATTTATCAACTATACCAAATAGGAAGTTTGCGGCAGATCAAAACTTGCATCTGCCAACAGCTTTGCCTATCATCCCCGGCACAGAATAAGGGGAGCGTCATGACCATTACCATCTACCACAACAACGCCTGCAGCAACTCGCGCGGCGCCCTGGCCTTGATCCGCGAAGCGGGTGTCGAGCCGGAAATCATCGAATACCTGAAAACCCCGCCCACCCGCGCCATCCTGGTCGATCTGATCGACCGTGCCGGGTTGACAGCGCGTGGCGCCATGCGCGACAAGGGCGAAATCTACGAGCAGCTCGGCCTGTCCGACGCAGCCCTGTCCGACGAGCAGCTGGTGGACGCCATGATGGCGCATCCGGAGTTGATTAACCGTCCCTTCGTGGTGACGGAGAAGGGCGTGCGCCTGTGCCGTCCGCCCGAGATCGTGAAAGAGATCCTGTAAAAACAAACGGCGCCTGAGGCGCCGTTTTGCTTGGTAGCTGAATGAAGCTGCTTAGTGCTTGCGGTCGACCGCGAAGTGCGCCAGTTGCAGCAGGGATTGCTTGTACTGGCTGTCCGGCAGATCGGCGATGGCGTCGATGGCGCGCTGGGCGGCCACTTCGGCTTCGCGGCGCGTGTAATCGAGCGCGCCGCTGCTGGTGACGGCGGCCAGGATGGTGTCGAAGTGCTGCTCGTCGCCATTTTCGATGCAGGAACGCACCAGCTGGCGCTCTTCTTCCGTGCCGTTTTCCATCAGATAGATCAACGGCAGGGTCGGTTTGCCTTCGCGCAGGTCGTCGCCCACGTTCTTGCCGATTTCGGCGGCGTCGCCGGCATAGTCCAGCACATCGTCGATCAGCTGGAAGGCGGTGCCCAGCGAGCGGCCGTATTCGCCGGCGGCGGCGATTTGCGCGTCGTTGGCGCCGGCGACCAGGGCGCCCAGTTCGGCCGCCGCTTCGAACAGCTTGGCGGTCTTGGAGCGGATCACCTGCAGATAGCGTTCGCGGCTCACCTCCGGGTCGTGCATATTCAGCAGCTGCAGAACTTCACCCTCGGCGATCACGTTGGTGGCGTCCGACAGGATCTGCATCACGCGCATATTATTCAGCGACACCATCATCTGGAAGGAGCGCGAGTACAGGAAGTCGCCCACCAGCACCGAGGCGGCATTGCCGAACAGCGCGTTGGCGGTCTGGCGGCCGCGCCGCATCGAGGACTCGTCCACCACGTCGTCGTGCAGCAGGGTCGCGGTGTGGATGAATTCCACAACCGCCGCCAGCTCGTGGTGCGCCTCGCCCTTGTAGGCGTAGGCGTTGGCCACCAGCAGCACCAGCACCGGCCGGATGCGTTTGCCGCCGGCGCTGATGATGTACTCTGCGATCTGGTTGACCAGCGCGACTTCGGAGTGGAGGCGCTGGCGGATCACCACGTTGACCGCGTCCATATCGGCGGCGATGGTGCTGGTGATGTTGTTCTGGGTGGAGGTTTGGGTAGCGGCGGACAAGGCGAACCTGCGATGGACGAATATTAGGTGCCGCGATTATACGCCATGCGTTGCCGACATACCACGAGCGGCAGGCTTTGTGAATAGTTTTTGACGGAAAATCCGAAGCCATGTATAATCGTTGGTTCTCCCTTTTCCGCCCAGCTCTACCGGGTGTCGAGACAGGGGGATTTTCTTAACATTTGATGAGGTTTCAAATCATGTACGCGGTCATAAAAACCGGTGGCAAACAGTACAAAGTTGTCGCTGGCGAAAAACTCAAAGTAGAACAGATACCTGCTGACATTGGTTCCGAACTCACCATCGATCAAGTTCTCGCCGTTGGCGCGGGCGACACCATCAAGTTTGGTGCCCCACTGGTTGAAGGTGCAAAGGTTCTGGTGAAAGTGGTTTCCCAAGGTCGTCACGACAAGGTGAAAATCTTCAAGATGCGTCGTCGTAAGCACTACCAGAAGCATCAAGGTCACCGTCAGAACTACACCGAAATCCAAATCGTTTCGATCAACGGCTAAGCGCTGCTTGCCCGAATTTACAGCTATCTAAGGAGTAATTAAATGGCACACAAAAAAGGCGGCGGCACTACCCGCAACGGCCGTGACTCAGAATCAAAACGCCTGGGCGTTAAGGTTTACGGCGGCCAAAAGATCAATGCTGGCGGCATCATCATTCGTCAACGCGGCACCCCAGTGCGCGCTGGCGAAGGCGTAGGCACCGGCAAGGACCACACCCTGTTCGCTCTGGTGGACGGCGTTGTGAAGTTCGTGATCAAAGGCGCTGGCAACCACAAGTTTGTCACCGTCGTAGCTGCTGCTTAAGCGCAGGCTACCACGCACAGTAAGGCGCAAGCCTTCAATCGAAAGGCTCTGCCAGCGGTAGAGCCTTTTTAGTTTTATGGCGGCACATTATGAAGTTTATCGACGAAGCAAGAATTGAAGTCATCGCCGGCAACGGCGGCAATGGCTGCGCCTCTTTTTGCCGTGAAAAATTTAGACCCTTCGGCGGCCCGGACGGCGGCGACGGCGGCAAGGGCGGCACCATCTGGGCCGTAGCCGACCGCAACGTCAACACGCTGGTCGACTACCGCTTTTCGAAGATGCACCGCGCCAAGGATGGTGAATCCGGCCGCGGTTCCGACTGCTATGGCAAGGGCGCCGACGATGTCGTGCTGCGCATGCCGGTCGGCACGCTGATCATCGACGAAGTGTCGGGCGAAATCATCGCCGACATGACCGAGCACGGTCAGACCGAAATGCTGGCCAAGGGCGGCGAGGGCGGCTGGGGCAATATTCACTTCAAGACGTCGACTAACCGTGCGCCGCGTCAAAAGACCGAAGGCAAGGAAGGCGAACGCCGCGAACTGCGCCTGGAGTTGAAAATTCTGGCCGACGTGGGCCTGCTGGGCATGCCGAATGCGGGCAAGTCCACCTTCATCACGGCCGTGTCGAATGCGCGTCCGAAGATTGCCGATTACCCGTTCACCACCCTGCACCCGAACCTGGGCGTGGTCCGCGTTTCGCACGAGAAGAGTTTCGTGATCGCCGACATTCCAGGCCTGATCGAAGGTGCGGCTGAAGGCGCCGGCCTGGGTCACCAGTTCCTGCGCCACCTGTCGCGTACCGGCCTGCTGCTGCACATCGTGGACCTGGCGCCGTTCGAGGCGACCGTGGACCCGGTCAAGGAAGCCAAGGCCCTGGTCAAGGAATTGCAGAAGTACGATCCGGCGCTGGGCGAGAAGCCGCGCTGGCTGGTGCTGAACAAGCTGGATGTGGTGCCGGCGGAGGAGCGCGCCAAGAAGGTCAAGGACTTCGTCAAGAAGATGGGCTTCAAAGGTCCGGTCTTCGAGATTTCGGCCCTGAGCCACGAAGGCACGCAAGACCTGGTGAACGCGATCTACAAATATCTGGAAGAGAAGCGCCACAGCGAGCAGCGTTCCGAAGAAACGCAGATGACCGAGGAAGCGCGCGGCATCTCGTCCATCGATCCGGATGATCCACGTTTCAAGGTTTTGGACTGATTCTTCGAGTCCCCCTCTTCATTTAATTCTTCAGCAACGGCATAATCGATCTCATCGCTTATGCCGTTTCCTTTTCCGGCTCCAGCGCATCGCAAGTTTTATCGTCCCCTTTAACGAGAAACGCCGCACATGACATCCCTGATTCAAGAAGCCACCCGCATCATCGTGAAAGTGGGTTCCTCGCTGGTGACCAACGACGGCCGTGGCCTGGACCATGCCGCCATCGCGCGCTGGGCCGCGCAGATTGCAGCGCTGCGCGCCCTCGGCAAGGAAGTTGTGCTGGTCAGCTCGGGCGCGATTGCCGAAGGCATGCTGCGCCTGGGCTTCGAGCAGCGCCCGACCGATATCCACGAATTGCAGGCCTGCGCCGCCGTCGGCCAAATGGGCCTGGCCCAGATTTACGAAACCAGTTTCCGCGCCCACCAGATCGGCACGGCGCAGGTGCTGCTGACGCACGCCGACCTGGCCGACCGCGAACGCTATCTGAATGCGCGCTCCACGCTGACCACCTTGCTGCGCCTGGGCGTGGTCCCCATCATCAACGAGAACGACACCGTCGTCACCGACGAGATCAAGTTCGGCGATAACGATACCTTGGGCGCCCTGGTCGCCAACCTGATCGAGGCCGATGCGCTGATCATCCTGACCGACCAGCGCGGCCTGTTCAGCGCCGACCCGCGCAAAGACCCTGCCGCCTACCTGATCACCAATGGCCGCGCCGGCGATCCCGCGCTGGAAGCGATGGCCGGCGGCGCCGGCTCCAGCCTGGGCCGGGGCGGCATGCTGACCAAGATCCTGGCCGCCAAGCGCGCCGCCAAATCCGGCGCCCATACCGTGATCGCCTTCGGCCGCGAAGCCGAGGTGCTGACCCGTCTCGCCTGCGGCGAAGAGATCGGCACCGAGCTGGCGGCGCAGACCGGCCACCTGACCGCGCGCAAGCAGTGGATGGCCGACCATCTGCACACCGCCGGCCAAGTGGTGCTGGACACGGGCGCGGTGCAGAAGCTGAGCAAGGAAGGCAAGTCGCTGCTGCCGATCGGCGTCAGCGAAGTGCGCGGCGAATTCGGACGCGGCGCCGTCATCACCTGCGTCGGCGAAGATGGCCATCCGGTGGCGCGCGGCCTGAGCAACTACACCAGCGCCGAGGCGCGCCGCATCATGCGCAAGCCGTCCTCCGAGATCGAAGCCATCCTCGGCTTCGTCGAAGGCCAGGAACTGATCCACCGCGACAATCTGGTCCTGCTCTAAGCCGCGATGGCGCGGCCAGCGCTCAGGCCTGGCCTGCGCTGGCCAGCGGCAGCGCCACGGCCAGCATCAGCGAAGCCAGGGCCAGGCCCCATGCCAGGCGGCGCATGCTGGCCGCTTGGCGTTGGGCGCGGCGCAGGGCTTCGGCGCGGCGCACCGGCGCCGCGAGGTGGGTGTGCTTGTCCATGGCCGGCCTCAGTGCGGCAGATGGCCAGGCGCGCTCAGTATCAGCGCGTCGGGGAAATACTGGCGCAGGGCGGCGTCGATGCCGCCATCGTCGCCGCGCGTCAAATACAGGCTGGCGCGCATCTGCCCCTCGCCCCAACTCTCGATGCGCATGGACGCCAGGCGGCAGCCGCAGATATGGAAGGCCACGCGGCGCAGAGCGGTGATGGCTTCAGCGCCGACGATGATCGAAATCAGACGTGCGCCTTGCGCGGCGGATGGCTTGCCGGGCCGGCGCGCGGCCGGCAGGATGCGTGACAGGGTGCCCATTCATTTCCTCCCTTGGATGGTGAAGAGACAGGAATGAGCTTATCAAGAGCCGCGTAAACGCCGCCTAAAAAGTGCGGGGCGGCGTCTATACGCGTTGTAAAAATCAGGCGTTGGCCGGTGTCGGCGTCTTGCCCTTGAATTCGCACAGGTCGGCGATGATGCAGTTCCAGCACTGCGGCTTGCGCGCCAGGCAGGTGTAGCGGCCGTGCAGGATCAGCCAGTGGTGGGCGTCGAGCAGGAATTCCTTCGGCACGAACTTCATCAGCTTCTCTTCCACGATATCGACGTTCTTACCGGGCGCGATGCCGGTGCGGTTCGACACGCGGAAGATATGCGTATCCACCGCCATGGCCAGCTCGCCGAAGGCCGTGTTCAGCACCACGTTGGCCGTCTTGCGGCCCACGCCGGGCAGCTCCACCAGCTCTTCGCGCGTGCGCGGCACTTCGCCGCCGTGCTTGTCGAGCAGGATCTGGCAGGTCGCCATCACGTTCTTGGCCTTGGTCTTGTACAGGCCGATGGTCTGGATATAGCCCATCAGCTCATCGATCCCCAGCGCCAGGATCTTGGCCGGCGTGTTCGCCACCGGATACAGGCGGCGCGTGGCCTTGTTCACGCCGACGTCGGTGGCCTGCGCGGACAGCAGCACGGAAATCAGCAGCTCAAACGGCGTCGTATATTCCAGTTCGGTCTTGGGGGAGGGATTCGCCTCGCGCAGGCGGCGGAAAATTTCGTAGCGTTTGGCTGCGTTCATTCTTGGTTCTTGTCCTCTTGAGCGGCTTTCTCGGCCTTGGCTGCTTCGGCTTTCAGGCGCGCGCGCTCCATGGCGGCGGCGATAATGGCGCGCTTGCGTTCCTTCTCGGCCTGCTCGGCGTCATTCTCCGGACTGAGACGGTCCACCGCCGCCAGCTTGGCGACGGCCTTGGCGGCCAGGCGCGCATCGTTTTCCTCGCGCTCGCGTTGCAGGCGCGCCGCGCGGAAGTCGTGGCGCGCGCGCGCCGACTCGGCATCGGCCTGGCTCCAGGCGGCCCAGCCGCTGGTTTCCGTCACCGGATACATGACGATGCAGTCGACCGGGCAGGGCGCCACGCACAGATCGCAGCCGGTGCACAGATCGGCCACGATGCTGTGCATCTGCTTGGCCGCGCCGACGATGGCGTCCACCGGACAGGCCTGGATGCACAGCGTGCAGCCGATGCACAGCGACTCGTCGATAAAGGCCACGGCGCGCGGCCGTTCCAGGCCGTTGACGGGATTGATGGGGATGACGGCGCGGCCGGTGATCGACGACAGGCGCTGCACGCCTTCGGCGCCGCCCGGCGGGCATTGGTTGATCTCGGCGCTGCCTGCTGCAATAGCTTCGGCGTACGGACGGCAGCCCTGGTAGCCGCATTTGGTGCATTGCGTCTGCGGCAGGGCGTCTTCGATGCGGTCGGCCAGCGATTTAGGTTCGGTCACGATGCAAGGGAATACGGTAAAGCGCCATTATCCGCCATCTGGCGCGCGGCGGCAGCAAAACCCCATGCCGCGTTCAGGGAATCGCCGCGTCCTCCGATGCTGGAAATAGTTGCACATATACAACTTGGTACTCATCTGCTATTTGTGGGAGCATAGGCTGATACACCCACTATTCCAATGGCGAGTCCGGAGTGGCAATGCCCGAACGAGTAAGGCCGCTTGCATTGATGCTATGGCTGCTGCTGCCCTGCGCCAGCGCGTTCGCGGCGCCAGCGGACAGCGTGCGATTTGCCGCCGAAGACTGGCCGCCTTTCATCACGCCGACGCTGCCGGGCCATGGCTTATCCGGCACCCTGGTCAGCGCCGTTTACGAAAAACTCGGACAAAGCGCCCGGGTCGAATACTTCCCCTGGAAGCGCACCATGGAATTCGGCCTGCACCATCCGCGCTATGCCGGCTTCATGGCGGTGTGGCGCACGCCCGAACGAGAAAAACTGTGCCACTTCTCCGCGCCCATCGGCAATACGCAGACGGTGCTGGTTTTCCTGAAAGACGCGCCGCTGCAGGCCAGCGGCCTGGCCGAGCTGACCGGCATGCGCATCGGCACGGTGGCCGGTTATTCGAATGGCGAACAGTTCGACGGCATGGCGCGGCAAGGCCTGCTGCGTGCGGAAGAGGGCGTGAACGACGAGATCAATCTGCGCAAGCTGCTGTCTAAACGCTTTCCCGCCATCGTGGTGGAAAAGCATGTGCTGCGCCATCTGCTCTATAACAGCGGCCGCTTCACCAAGGCCGAACGCGAACGCATTACCTTCTCGGAGCAAGCCTTCAAGGAGCGCCCTGTGCACATTTGCTTCAAGCGCACGGCCGAAGGACTGGCGCAGCAGAAAGCCTATAATGACGCCGCGCGCGAGATCGATCTCGCGAAATTCGAGCGCGAATATTGGCGCCGCATCGGCATGGACGGCAATCAAGCGGTGGAGAACTAGATGGCTTTACGGCGAATCATCCTGGCTGGCCTGGGCCTCTCAGTGCTCGCGGCGGCGGCAGTGCTGGCGGCCGGCGAGCTGCTAAGTGCGCCGGTGCCGCATGCGATAGGCGAGGCGCCGCGCGACCTCGCTGCGCGCACGGTGCAGCTGCGCGTCAACGCGGATGCCACCGTGGCCGGCTGGTATGCGCCGGGCCAGGCGGGCCATGGCGCGGTTCTACTATTGCATGGTGTGCGGGCCGACCGGCGCGCCATGCTCGATCGCGCCCGCTTTCTGAAACGGGCCGGTTTTTCCGTCCTGCTGATCGACCTGCCCTCGCATGGTGAAAGCAGTGGCGAACGCATCACCTTCGGCTGGCGCGAGGCGGAGGGCGTGAAGACGGCGCTGGCCTTCCTGCGCCAAGAACTGCCCGGCGAAAAGGTCGGCGTCATCGGCGTGTCGCTGGGCGCTGCCTCGCTGGTGCTGGCGCGCGATCTCAAGGCGCCAGATGCAGCGGTGCTGGAATCCATGTATCCCGCCATCGAAGATGCCGTAGCTGATCGCCTGGCTCTCTATCTCGGGCAGCCGGCGCGCCATCTGTCGCCGCTGCTGCTATGGCAACTGCCGCTGCGCACCGGCATCGGCCTTGAAAAACTGCGGCCGGAAGCGGCCCTGCCGGCATTGAAGACACCTTTGCTGATCGCCTCCGGCAGTGCCGATACCCGCACGCCCTGGCATGAAACCCAGCGCCTGTATGCGGCGGCAGGACAACCGAAGCAGCTATGGATGGTGCGGGGCGCCGACCATGTTGACTTGCACGCCTATGCACCCGGCGCTTACGAGGCGATGGTGCTGGCTTTTCTGCGGAGTCATTTACGTGGCGATGCGGCGCCGCGCCAGGCTGCGCGCTGACGCAACGTTCGCAGCATAAGAACATGCGAAAGCATTCGTTCTGAAAATTTCCCGAGGCGTTTAGTCTTTTGCAAGCCAGTCGGCCGCCGTGGTGGCGCCGCCGCTTCTGAAAGGACTCGCCCATGCTAGTACCGCAGCACCGTTTCGGTCTTCCCCGCCGCACCATCCTCGCCCTCCTGCTGATGCAGCCCATGCTGGCGATGGCGCAGACGGAGGAGGCGCAAACCGTGCTGGTAACGGGCGCGCGCGCCAGCGGCCGCACCGTCGACAACAGCGCCGCGCCGGTTGACATCATCAGCGCCCAGCAACTGCAGGCCAGCGGCAAACTGAATCTGCTGGAAGCGCTGGATACGGCGCTGCCGTCATTCAATCTGCCGGCCCGCGTGCAGCCCGATCTGGGCAGCATCGTGCGCGCCGGACAACTGCGCAATCTCGATCCTTCGCATACGCTGATCCTGGTGAACGGCAAGCGCCGCCACAGCACCGCCATCGTCAACGAGGATGGCTTTCCCGGTTCGGTGGCGCCCGATCTGGCGCTGATTCCCACCGGCGCGATTGCGCGCGTGGAAGTGCTGCGCGATGGCGCGTCCGCCATCTACGGATCGGACGCGATCGCGGGCGTCATCAACATCATCCTCAAGAGCGACGACAGCGGCAGCATCTCGGGCCAGACGGGCCGCAGCTACAAGGGCGACGGCAGCAACAGCTATGCGCGCATCGATGGCGGCAGCCGCTTGAATGGACTGGGTTTCCTGCATGCGAGCGCCGAGTTCAATCACCAGAGTCCGGCCGTGCGCAACTTCGCGCTAAATCCCGGTTATCTGTCGTATCCCGCCGTGCGCAATAGCGATGGACAGCTGGTGAGGTTGGGACCGAACAATTCCCTGCCTGCCGGCGCTTCGCCCAATCCGGCCGAGGCCAGACGCAATGGCAATCCATGGCGCAATCTGGGTCTGCCCGAAAGCAGCACCGCCACCTTCGGCCTGAATGCCGGCTATGATTTGAGCGACAGCGTGCAGCTGTATGGCTTCGCCACCTATGCGCGGCGCGATGCCGGCTCGGCGCAGAACTTCCGCTTGCCGAACACCATCTTCAACAATAACAAGGGACTGCTGGCCGTCTACCCCGATGGCTTCACGCCGTTCGAAACCACGCGCGAGCAGGACTTCGCCTTGACCGGTGGCGTGAAAGGGCAGGGCGCGGGCTGGAGCTGGGATCTGAGCGCCAGTTACGGCAAGGACGATATCGATGTGGGCGTCGAGCACTCGGCCAACTACTCGCTGACCTATCCAGGCGCGCAAACCGATTTCTACATCGGCAATCAGCGCTACAGCCGCTGGGTGCTGAATGCCGATGCGCGCCGTCCGCTGGCGCTGCCCGGATTGGCGCAGCCGGCGGAACTCAGTGTCGGACTCGAATATTCGCGCGAACAGCAGCAGCGCTCCGCAGGCGAACCGGCTTCCTATCTGGGCGGCGGTTCCTCGGCGCTGTCGGGCTATCTGCCGGTGGATGCCAGCGATACCGCGCGCCGCAGCCACGCAGCGTATGCGGGACTGAGCGTGCAGCCGCTGCCCGTGCTGCTGATCGACGCCGCCGCGCGCGCCGAACGCTACTCCGATTTCGGCAACAAGCTATCCGGCCGCCTCTCCTCGCGCTACGAGATTGCCCCGGCTTGGGCGCTGCGCGCCACCGTCAGCAATGGCTTCCACGCTCCGAGCCTGGTGACGCAATCTTATTCGAACACTTCCGACCATGCGGGCGTGCCTTATCTGCTGGCCCAGCCCACGTCGGCGGCGGCGCGCGCCTTGGGGGCGCAGGCGCTCAAGCCGGAGCAGGCGCGCAGCCTCACCGCCGGCCTGGTCTTCAGCCCCGCCAGCGGTCCAAGGCTGGCGCTGGATGTGTACCAGATCGACGTCGACAACCGCCTCGGCGTCTCATCCGAAATCGGCATCGACCGCAGCTCCGGCATCGCGCTGGATGGCAATGGCACGCCGCTGAGCGCGCAGCAAGCCGCCACCATCGAAAACCTGCTGCGCGGCGCCGGCCTTACGCCCGGCAATGGCCTGGTCGCCCACTACTTCGCCAATGTCGGCGACACCCGCACCCGCGGTCTCGACGTCACCGCCGAAGATAGCCTCAAGTTCGCCAGTGGACGGCTGCGCTGGACCGCCGCGCTGAATCTGAACAAGACCACGCTGACCGGCATCGCCCCCGTTCCCGCCGTCCTGCAAGGCCTGCCCAATATCGACACTCTGAACAAGTCGGCCCAATACGAGCTGCTGTACCGCGCCCCGCGCGACAAGGAAATCCTGACGCTGGCTTACGACCAAGGCCCATGGAAAGTGCAGCTCAAGGAAACCCGCTACGGCCGCCTGAAACGCCTGAACAACAACAGCGGCGGCGACTACTACATTCCCGCCGCCTTCGTCACCGACGCCAGCATCGGTTACGACATCACGCGCCAGCTGAGCCTGACTGTCGGCGCCAACAATCTGTTCAACCGCAAACCGAGCCAGCTCCCGCTTGACGCCCGCAGCTCTGCCAACCTCGCCCAATACAGCGGCGCGGTCGACAACAGCGGCCCCTTAGGCGTCGTCGGCGGCACCTGGTACGCCCGCGCCACGCTGCGCTTCTAAGCCAATGTTTGCGCCAAATCAAACAATGTCCAACCCTGGTGTCAGGCACTGGAGTCGGACATTCCTTGAGCAATATCAAACAATGTCCGACCGTGGTGCCTGACACCAAAGCCGGACATTTCTTGAGCAATATCAAACAATGTCCGACCGCGGTGCCTGACACCAGGGTGGGACATTTATTGAGGAAGATCAAATGGAGAGAGGAGGGGGTATGAGCGAGGATCAGGAGTGGGCGGATGTGCTGTCGCCGCAGCGGCGCAATTGGCTGCGGCGCGGTGGGCTGGCGGTGGCGGCGGGGACGATTGCGCCATTGTCGCTGGCGCAGACGGCACCGCTTAAGAAGCCGGAACCGGGCAAGAGTCCCTGGGGCTATGAGACTTTCAAGGCGCCGACGCCGCGTCCGCCGAGCGTGCGGCCGGGGGAGCAGGCGCTGCCCGCCAAGCCGCGCGCTTATACGGATATCGAGAGCTATCACGCTCATATCTATTTTGATGAGGATAGCTATCAGAAGGCGGCCTTGATCCGCAAATGGGCGGCGGAGCGCTTTTCGGTGGAGCTGGGGGATTGGAATCTGGAGCCGCGCGGTCCGCATGTGACGCCATCGTTCTATTTCGGCTTCAGCAACGATCTGCTGCCGGTGATCGTGCCTTGGCTGCAGTTGAACAGCCTGGGCCTGACCATCCTGATCCATCCGAATACGGACGATCCGCGCGCTGACCATCTGTATTACGCGCTCTGGGTCAACCGCTCGCAGCCGGTGAACGGTTACAGCATCCAGAAGCCGGGGCCGGACGAGCCGCGCGTGGAGCAGATTTATCCGAACACGCGGCCGACGGTGAAAATCGAGCGCGCATGAAAAACGCCCCGGCCGCGAAGCGGTGCGGGGCGTTTTGCCATCCAGGCGTGCAAGCGCTTAGCCGTGCTTCCTAATGAACTCGCCGATCTTGGGGCAGATCATTTCGCGCCAGCGGCGGCCGGAGAAGATGCCGTAGTGGCCGGCGCCCGGTGCGACGAAGTCTTGCTGCATATCGGCCGGGATGCCGCTGCACAGCTCGTGCGCGGCCTGGGTCTGGCCGGCGCCGGAGATGTCATCGAGCTCGCCTTCGACGGTGAACAGGGCCACGCTGGTGATGTCCTGCGGCCGCACCAGCTGGCCGCCGACCTTCCACGTGCCTTGCGGCAGGCTGAAGTCCTGGAACACGGTCTTGATGGTGTCCAGATAGTATTCGGCCGGCATGTCGAGCACGGCGTTGTACTCGTCGTAGAACTTGCGGTGGCTGTCGGCCGGTTCGTCGTCGCCCGTCACCAGGTGCATATAGAACTCGCGGTGGCTTTGCGCGTGGCGGCCTGGATTCATGGCGATGAAGCCGGCGTGCTGCAGGAAGCCGGGATAGACTTTGCGGCCAAAACCCGGGTAATTCGGCGGCACCGGATAGATCACGGTGTTTTCGAACCAGGAGAATTTCTTCTCGGTCGCCAGATTGTTCACCTGGGTCGGCGATTTGCGCGGATCGATCGGGCCGCCCATCATGGTCATGGTCTTGGGCAGCTTCGGATCCTTGGCCGAGGCCATCAGCGAAATGGCGGCCAGCACCGGCACCGTCGGCTGGCAGACCGAGATCACGTGGACATCCGGCCCGAGCAGGCGGATGAATTCCTGCACGTAGAAGATGTAGTCGTCCAGGTGGAAGGGGCCTTCCGACACCGGCACCATGCGCGCATCGGTCCAGTCGGTGATGTAGACGTCGTGTTCGACCAGCAGGCCGCGCACGGTGTCGCGCAGCAGGGTCGAATGGTGGCCGGAGAGCGGGGCGACCAGCAGCACGGTGGGCTGCTTCAAGGCGCGCATGTCTTTCTCGCTCAAATCCTTGCGGAAGTGGATCAGGCGGCAAAACGGTTTTTGCAGCGCAACATCTTCGATGATGCGGGCATCCTTGGTCTTGCCCTTGACCGGCGTGTAATCGAGGCCGAAAGCCGGTTTCTCATAGTCCTTGCCAAGGCGGTACATCAGTTCGTAGCCGGCCGCGATTCTCTGCGAAAACGGCGTGTGGGCAAGGGGCGACACCGGGTTGCTAAAGAGTTTGGACGACGCTTCCGCCCACTGCATCAGCGGGTTCAGGAAGGAGCGTTGCATTTCGTGGAGTTGGTAAAGCATAGGTAATCCCGGGTCGTGTGCGGTGCAGCAAAAAAAGCGCCGCGGACAAACATGAATCAATTATAGGCCATTTATTCATGCAGTACAGCATTTCACCGTAACCGCCAGAAAGTAGGCTATCCGGTCTGCCTCCAGTATCCCTTTAGGCACAATAATAGTGCCGCGCCCATAAAAAAAGCAGCGTTCCCGCTGCTTTTTTGTAGGAGTTTTCTTAGACTGTTGTCAGTCGAACACTGGCGTTTCCACGCCGAGCACCTTGTGCAGCTTCGGCGAGGTGGTGGTGTACTGCATATGGATCTTCTTGTCCGGGAAGATGTAAGGCGCCGCGCCGAAGGCCGCCAGGGCCGCTTCGTGGAAGCCCGACAGGATCAGCTTCTTCTTGCCTGGGTAGGTGTTGATGTCGCCCACGGCGAAGATGCCCGGCACATTGGTCTCGAACTTCTCGGTATTCATCACCTTGAGCTGCTTGCGCTCGATGTCCAGACCCCATTCGGCGATCGGGCCCAGCTTCGGCGACAGGCCGTAGAACACCAGCAGCATGTCCAGCGGCACGCGGCGGGTCACGCCGTCGGCGCCGGTGACCTTGATTTCGGTCAGCAGGCCATCCTTGCTTTCATGGCCGGTCACCTGGCCGATGATCAGCTGCATTTCATACTCTTCGCACAGGGCCTTCATCTTGGCGACGGAAGCCGGCGCGGCGCGGAAGTCTTCGCGGCGGTGCAGCAGCACCACCGATTCGGCCTTGCCGACGAAGTTCAGGGCCCAGTCCAGGGCGGAGTCGCCGCCGCCGCAGATCACCAGGTTCTTGCCTTCGAACAGTGCCGGTTCCTTGACGCGGTAGAACAGCTGCTTGTTCTCGAACGCTTCGATGCCGTCCACTTTCAGGGTGCGCGCCTGGAAGGAGCCCACGCCGGCGGCGATGAAGATGGTCTTGGTGATGAACTTGGTGCCGATATTGGTTTCGACATTGAAGCGGCCGTCTTCGCGGCGCTCGACCACGGTCACTTCCTGGCCCAGGTGGAAGGTCGGGTCGAACGGGGCGATCTGCTTGAGCAGATTGTCGGTCAGTTCCTGGCCGGTGCAGGAAGGAACGGCGGGAATGTCGTAGATAGGCTTGTCTGGATACAGCTCCACACACTGGCCGCCAACCGCCGCCAGGGAATCGATCACATGGGCCTTGATTTCCAGCAGGCCGAGTTCGAATACCTGGAACAGGCCGACTGGGCCTGCACCGATGATGACGGCGTCAGCTTCAATGACGCTTCCTGGGGTGGTGGCAGATACGCTATTCATACGCTTTCATTCCTGTTATTTCAAAATTGGCAGGCCGATATGCTACTACGCCACGCCGGTAGGCGCAGCGGACTCCCGATGCCGGCTGCAAATCCCGCCTTAGCGCACCAGCAGGTGGGCTTTTTCCTGGACGTCCTTGAACTGCTCGGCTTCAGGCAGGGCTGGCTTGGTCTTCGTGATCGAAGGCCAGTTGCGCGAGAGATCGCTATTGATTTTGATGAATTGTTGCTGATCGGACGGCACGTCTTCTTCAGCGAAAATGGCGTTGACCGGGCATTCGGCCACGCACACGGCGCAATCGATGCACTCGTCGGGGTCAATGGCTAGGAAATTCGGGCCTTCGCGGAAACAATCGACCGGGCACACATCGACGCAGTCCGTGTAGCGGCAGGCGATGCAAGATTCGGTGACAACGTGAGTCATAACAGTCCTATCAATGTTGATGCGCTGAAGCGGCTAGCTATGAATTCGGCAGATTACTTCAGCAAAGCACTGTATTTTAAGGTAATTCGCTCTTTCTCACAATTCAGGCTTAGACACAATACAAATAAGCAAATTCGAGGCCCAAATGATACAAATCCCTTGTCAATACAGGGGCTTATGTGGTTCGCACACTATATTGCCGGCACCACTGGGCCAGCGCGGCGCGTTCCCCGTCCAAAACCCCTTCCAATTCAAAGTATTCGGCGTGGTTCATGGTGCCGCAGCAGGCGCGCCGGTCCTGCCGCGCGCCCGGCTCATCTTCCACCAGGGCGATCACGTTTTGCTCCGCGGCCGGCGCCGCGTCCACGCCTGCGGCCACCGCCGCGATCACTTCGCGCAGGGCGAAGCGGTTGCGGATGAATTCGCTGTACGAGGGCGGCACGCCATCTTCCCCGGCCAGGCGCAGCAATTGGCCGGCCACATCGGCATAGCTGGCCGCCTGCGCGGGCGCGGCCACCAGGGCGCGCAGCAGCAGGCCGCGCAGATAGGCCGCCACGCGGTGCAGCACGGCGGCATCGTCTTCCGCGCCGGGATGCCGCTCGAAACTGAAGATGTCGGCAAGAATATCGTAAATCGCCCCGGTAAAGACCTGGGAGATAGCATGGACTTCGGTGCCGGCATCGGACAGCTTGAGGTCGTTGTCGGCGTTGCGCAGGCCATTCGGCCGGCCCAGGGCCAGGCCGAACTGTTCCGCCATATCGGCCAGGAAGGTTTTGTCGTGCAGGTCGGCGCGGGTCTGGGCGATCACCGCCTCCACCTGGTCGAGCTGGGACAGGGCCAGGAAGATGGCGGTCAGGTCGCCGAAGCTTTCGTGCAGGCCGCCGGTCTGCGGCGGATTGCTGCTCAAGAGCCAGCGCGGTTTCAGGCCGTCGAGCACGGCGTGGCCGGTTTCGTGCGCCACGATGTCGAAGGAGCGGCAGGTGAACACGCGCTCGCTGGCGCCGCTGGGCACGAAGTCGCCGAACTTGAGCGCCTTCTGCTGCCGGCTGTAATAGGCGTTCATCACATTCGGCAGGCCGTGGGCGTGCACCGTGAGCGGCTCGGTATCGTGCTCGCCGTTCCAGGCCCAGGGCAGGGGCGAGGCGGCGCCGTCGTGGGCCAGGGCGCGCTGGTACATGGTCAGGGTCTGGCGCACCACGGCGAAGGTGTGCACGGCGTCGAACTGCTCGGTATTGGGCGAGAGGATGAAGTCGCCGAACGCGTTGGGGCTGACCGGCGCGATGCCGGCGCCGCTGGCGATGCGGGCGTCGCGCGGGCCGGTCAGCACCACGCCGGGGAGGAAGGTTTTGCGCGTGCCCATTTCGCTGACGGAAGGGTCCTGCTTCCAGATCAGCACGCGCGAACCGGTGGGCAGCGGCGATGCCGGCGGTGCGGCCGGATCGAGGCGGGGCCGGCCGGGCTGCATGGTCAGCTGCACCGTCTTGCGGTGCTGGCGGTAGGAAGCCGAGGGCGTCGGCACATAGCCGACGGGCAGGGCGGCGCATTCGGTGAGCACGGCTTGCAGCGGCACGGTGACTTGGCGGTCCATGATGTTCTCCGGTGGGGGGGGCGGCGGCGCCGTCCTGGCAAACCATGGTTCTCCCGCGCCGCCGCCTGGTGTTTGATCCAGCACAAAGTACAATCGGAGAAAACAGCAAAACAACAGGGGAGACCGAGTGGCACCGACCAGCATCCAAATCATTGGCGCGGCCTTGTTCGCCGTCGCCGTCCTGCATACCTTTTCCACCAAGCTGTTCGAGCGCCTGGCCCATGCCCATCCGGCCCACGCCGGCATCTGGCATCTGCTGGGCGAGGTCGAAGTCGTGTTCGGCTTCTGGGCGCTGGTGCTGGTGCTGTGCATCTTCGCGCTCGATGGCGCGCCCGCCGCCACCGCTTATCTGGACAGCCGCAACTACACCGAGCCGCTGTTCGTCTTCACCATCATGGTGATCGCCGCCACCCGCCCGGTGCTGGTGGCGACCCGCGCCGGCGTGCGCCTGCTGGCCCGCGCGGTGCGCCTGCCGGGCAGCATGGGTTTCTATTTCACGGTGCTGGCCGTGGTGCCCTTGCTCGGTTCCTTCATCACGGAACCGGCCGCCATGACCCTGGGCGCCATGATCCTGTCGCACAGCGTGTTTGCGCGCGGCCTGTCCGAGCGCCTGAAATACGCCACGCTCGGCGTGCTGTTCGTAAACGTCTCGATCGGCGGCACCTTGACCCCGTTCGCCGCGCCGCCGGTGCTGATGGTGGCGGGGAAATGGCAGTGGGATATGGCCTTCATGCTCAGCCACATCGGCTGGAAGGCGGCGCTGGCCGTGGCCGTCAACGCCATGGCCGCGACCTTGCTGTTCGCCGGCGAGCTGGCGGCCCACCGGCCGGCCAGCGAGGCGGAGGAGGCGCATGTGCCCTGGCCTTTGACCCTGGTCCATCTGGGTTTCCTGGCGGGCGTGGTGGTGTTTTCCCACCATCCGGCCGTCTTCCTCGGGCTCTTCCTGTTCTTCCTCGGCGTGGCCCATGCCTACGGGCGCTACCAGGAACGCCTGATCCTGCGCGAAGGATTGATGGTGGCCTTCTTTCTGGCCGGCCTAGTGGTGCTGGGCGGCCAGCAGCAATGGTGGTTGGAGCGCCTGCTGATGAGCATGAACAGTTCGGCCGTCTACTACGGCGCCACCGCGCTGACCGCCGTCACCGACAATGCGGCCCTGACGTATCTGGGCTCGCTGGTGGAAGGCTTGAGCGACGACTTCAAGTACGCGCTGGTGACGGGCGCCGTCACCGGCGGCGGCCTGACGGTGATCGCCAACGCGCCGAATCCGGCCGGCATGGCCATCCTCAAAGGCCATTTCGAGCTGGGCACGGTGAACGCCGCCTACCTGTTTTTGGCGGCCCTGGGGCCGACCATCGTCGCCATCCTGGCTTTCCGCCTGCTCTAGGCTGTGGCATCATTGCGCCTTTTGCTCAGGACGAGGAAGGCGCATGGCCGATATCAACATCACCCAGGAACACTGCCTGGACCCAGCCCAGGCAAGGGCGGCAGCGGAAAAAGTGGCGCAGAAAATGGCCCAGGAATTCGACCTGGCCTGCACGTGGCAAGGCGATGTGCTGCGTTTCGAGCGCAGCGGCGTGGAAGGTTCGCTGACCCTGGCGCCGGAACAGGCGCAGATGAAAATCAAGCTGGGCTTCCTGCTCAGCGCCTTCTCTTCGAGCATCGAAAGCAAGGTGGCCGAGAATATGCGCAAGGTGTTTGCCGGCGCGGTCTGAACCGGCTTCAGGCCAAAAAACAGCGGGGCGCTCTGAGGCGCCCCGTTTTTTTGCCTGCGCTTGGTGTATCAAGCCGCTTTCAGTTCTTCGATCAGGTCGACGTACTGCTGCTTGGCTTCTTCCTGCGCCGTGCCTTTCAGATTGGCCCAGGCGTCGAATTTGGCGCGGTTGACGAAGTCGGTCATGCCGGGACGCTCGCCGCTGGCATCGCCCGCCGACGCCTGTTTGAACAGGGCGTAGATTTTCAGCAGGGTCATATTGTCCGGACGCTCAGGCAGGTTTTTCGAATCCAGCACGGCCTGATCGAATTGCTCTTGCAAACTCATGTCTAATCTCCTCTTGGCGATGGGTAAGGGCCATATCATACAAAGAAGCCCCGCCGCGCAGTGCCGGAAAACTAGAGGGAAGGCTCAAATCGGGCGCCCATAAAAAACGGCGGTTCAGGACAGGCCGAAGGGACTGCCCTGAACCGCCGTTTCGGCGGGACCGAGAATTACTTCTTCTTGGTTGGGTTCACTGCCGCTTTCAGGGTAGCGCCAGCCGAGAATTTTGGGGTCTTGGACGCGGCGATTTTGATCGCTTCGCCGGTTGCAGGATTGCGGCCTTTGCGAGCAGCGCGTTTGGCGACGGAGAAGGTGCCGAAGCCGGTGATGCCGACCGTATCGCCTTTTTTCAGACGCTCGGTAACGATGGCAATCAGAGTGTTCACTGCGTCATTGGCGGCGGCGCCGGACATCTCGGTACGCTTCGCAAATTCTGCAATCAGTTCGCCTTTTTTCATTACTACCTCCTTGGTTAATAGAGCGCGCAGATTAGCACAATAATTGCCAAATGTAATGCTTTCTGTTTGAAGAAACCCTTACAGTGCATGGCTTGCGACAAAACTGCTCAAAAAACAGGCGTAAATCCTGGCTGTCCGCGGCGCGCGCCGCCGCTGCACCGCATTGGCGCGGCTTGTCTGCGCACCATTTGCGCGCGCTTGTCGCTGCCGCGCAAACGGGGCACGAATTAGCGCAGCCCGGTGCTAATATAAGGAATCGGATTCTGAACGGGCGGGGATGGAATCATGAGTTTTTCCGACGATGTCCTGATGGCTTATGCCGACGGGGAACTGGACCAGGCGACCCGCCATGCCATTGAAGAGGCCATGCAGCGCGATGCCGGCCTGGCTGAGCGCGTGGCCCGATTCAAGCTGACGCACGCGGGCAGCAGCGAAGCGGCGCAGGGACGGCGGCGCCAGCCTCAGCACCAGGCGATCGTGGTGCAGTTGGCGGCCGTGCGTGCCAGGAAGGAAGCCAGTCAGCAGGCGGCGCGCCGCGCCCGCCATCTGTGGCGCTGGTCCTGGCAGGTGTGGACGGCGCTGCTTGTCACGCTGCTGCTGGGCATGCTGGCGGGACGCTATGGACTGATGTGGCTGCAAACGGATGCCGTCAGCGAAAGCGTGGTCAGCCGCGAAGGCGGTTTGACGGCCCAGGGCAAGCTGGCCACGGCGCTGGAGCGCCAGCTGATGTCGAATGCGGTGGCGGCGGGCGGTGTCCGCATCGGTCTGACCTTCGTGTCGGTCGACGGACTGTTTTGCCGTAGCTTTATCGCCGATGGCAATGTGCAGGATCTGGCGGGACTGGCTTGCAAGAACGGCGGCGATTGGCGCCTGCCTTTGCTGGTGCAGTATGTGCGGCCGGCCTCGCCGGGCGCGTCGCGCCAGGCGGCGGCGGAGATGCCGCAGGTGGTGCAGGATGCGATCGACCAGCGCAGCGGCGCCCAGCCGCTCGATGAGCGCGGCGAGCGCGAGGCCATGCGCAAGGGATGGAAACGCTGAGCTGATCCCACTCAGCTTGAAACGGATGGGGACAGCCCCGCTTGCCGCCATGCGGCAAGCGGGGCTGTCCCCGGTTTATCCAGGCTGGAACGCCTTACTTCTTCTCGTCGTCGCCGGACCCGGCCACGGCCTTGCCGGCCGAGACCACGCCCTTGCCGGCCGCCACGCCCACATCGACGGCGGTGGAGGCCACCGTCACGCCGGCGCCGACCACGGCGCCGGTGACGGCCACGACGGCGCAGCCGCCGAGCATCGCCGCCAGCAGGCTGGCGCCCACAACTGCCGGCACGACTGCCAACAGGGCGCGCGGCATCTTATACGCCCAGCAGTTCGACGTCGAAGATCAGGGTGGCGTTCGGCGGAATCACGCCGCCGGCGCCACGCGCGCCATAGCCCAGCTCAGCCGGGATGGTCAGCTGGCGCAGACCGCCGATCTTCATGCCTTGCACGCCTTCGTCCCAGCCGCGGATCACCATGCCGGCGCCCAGGGCGAATTCGAACGGATCGTTGCGGTCTTTGCTGGAATCGAATTTCGGGCCTTTGCTGCCGTCGTCGTTGCGCAGCCAGCCGGTGTAGTGCACGGTGACGTTCTGGCCCGCCTTGGCTTCGGCGCCGTCGCCGGTGGTGATGTCTTCGTATTGCAGGCCGGATGGGGTGGTGATGATGGACATGAATGCTCCTTGGTTAATCAATAGGGGATTTAGCCCCCGATTGTAGTGCATGGTCCCGGCCCGCGCCATGCCGCTGCCGTATTCATTGCACGAATAAAACTGGCAGCTAGATTTAAGCCGCGCTTTCAATCACCCTTAAATATTGTCGGCAATAACTATATAAACCCCGGTTTCCCTTTAAAATAAGGTTTTGCTTCTCTCAGGCGAGATTTTTCATGTTACGCAGTATTCGTCGTGCCGTTATGTCCCTCTGCCTGTTCGCCGCCATTCCAGCGGTCCAGGCCAATGTCGTGGTCATCCTCAATTCCCGTGACGCCACCGTGCAGCTGCTGGATCAGAATACGAAGAAGAGCCTGTCCACCTTTGCCGTCGGCAAAGAACCGCACCACCTGATGGCCACGCCGGACAACAAGTCCCTGATCGTCGCCAGCGCCGTCGGTAATGAACTGATCTTCCTCGATCCGAAAACCGGCCAGATCCAGCGCCATGTCAAAGACATCACCGATCCTTACCAGATCGGCTTTTCGCCCGACCAGAAATGGTTCGTCGCCACCGCGCTGCGCCTCGACCATGTGGACGTCTACCGTTACGACGGCAAGAACTTCAGCTTGGCCAAGCGCCTGCCCATGCCCAAGCTGCCCAGCCATATCGCCTTCAGCGCCGACAGCAAGACCGCTTTCATCACGCGCCAGGGCAGCGACCAGGTCAGCGCCATCGACCTGACGACGCAGACCATAAAGTGGACGCTGCCGGTGGGCAAGCTGCCGGCCGGCATCACCGTGACGCCGGACGATAAATACCTGCTGATCGGCATCATGGGTTCCGACTATGTGGAAGTGATCGACTGGCGCGCCCAGAAGACCGTCAAGCGCATCAAGGCCGGCGCCGGCACGCACAACTTCCGCGCGCAGGGCGACAACCGCATGATCTATGTGTCGAACCGGGTCTCGAACACCATCAATATCATCGACCAGAAGACGCTGGAAAACGTCGGCACCATCAATGTGCCGGGCGGTCCCGACTGCATGGAAATCACCGCGGACGGCAAGACCATGTGGGTGACGCTGCGCTGGATCAAGAAGGTGGCGGTGATCGACCTGCCGACGCGCAAGGTCACCAGCCTGATTCCGGTCGGCCGCTCGCCGCACGGCGTCTTCTTCGCCAATTCCTCGGCGCGCATGTAAGGCAGGAGGGCCGATGACAGCCCCGCGCAGCTTCGCACAGCACACAGGAAAACGGGCAAGGGCCGCCGCCGCAGCGGCGCTGGCCCTTGCCGCGCTTGCCACGGCGCAGTCTACGCCCGCCGCGCCGGCGTGCCGTGGCACGGTCTACCTGACGTTTGACACGGGCAGCCAGTCCCAGGCCGAGCTGATAGCCGCCACCTTGCACCGGCACCAGATCAAGGCCACCTTCTTCCTGGCCAATGAAAAGACCGTGCGCGGCGACTACTCGCTCGATCCCGCCTGGGCTGGGTACTGGAAGGCCCGCGTCGCGGAAGGCCATGCTTTCGGCTCGCATACGTTCGATCACGTCTACTGGCAAAAAGATGCGGCGCAGGGTTTGATCCAGGTCAAACCGCAGTTCGGCGCCCAGGCCGGCCATAGCCAGCTGTGGACGGCCCAGCAGTATTGCGCGGAAATCCGCCGCGTCGACCAGCGCTTCCGCGAGCTGACCGGGCGCGGCCTCGATCCGCTCTGGCGCGCGCCGGGCGGGCGCACCTCGCCGCGCACGCTGGCGGCGGCCAAGGCGTGCGGCTATGCCCACGCGGGCTGGGCCAAGGCCGGCTTCTCGGGCGACGAGCTGCCCAGCGAAACGGCGCCGAATGCGCTATTGTTGAAAAAATCGCTGGATGGCTTGCGCGGCGGCGATATCTTTATGGCCCATATGGGCATCTGGTCGCGCAAGGACCCGTGGGCGCCGGCCAATCTGGAGCCGCTGATCCTGGGCCTGAAGCAAAAGGGCATGTGCTTCGCCACCTTGCGCGAGCACCCCGCATATTTGGAAATGATGAAGCAGCAATGATGCATTTACTCACCGACTGGTTTGGCATGGCCCAGGGCTGGCTGTTCGAAAGCCTGATCCAGCCCCTGATTTATTACACCGGCCTGGGCGAATTTACCGAAGAGGCGTTCGAAGGCACCGAATGGCTGCTGACCGGCCTGTGCGAGCTGGTGATCCTGTTCACTCTGCTGCGCCCGCTGGAAGCCCTGATTCCCGTGCACCAGTTCGACGATAAGCGCGCGCGCTGGAACGATTTCATCTATACGGCGATCCACCGCATCGGCCTGTTCCCGGTGCTGATCTTCTTCACGCTCGATCCGCTGATGGATGGCCTGGCCGGCATGCTGCGCATGGAAAACGTGCGCCCCTTCAATCTGGAAGAGCTGCTGCCGGGCATGAATCCCATGCTCGGCTTCTTCCTGTATCTGGTGGTGCTGGATTTCTTCGATTACTGGTTCCACCGCGCCCAGCACCACTTCGGCTGGTGGTGGGGCTTGCACAGCCTGCACCACAGCCAGCGCAATATGAATCTGTGGAGCGACGACCGCAACCACCTGCTCGACGACCTGCTGCGCGATGTGATGATGGGCGCGCTGGCGCTGGCCATCGGCGTGCCGCCCGGCCAGTATGTGCTGCTGGTGTCGCTCTCGCGCATGCTGCAAAGCTTGCAGCACGCCAATGTGCGCATCCATTTCGGCCTGCTCGGCGAGCGCCTGCTGGTGTCGCCGCGCTTCCACCGCATGCACCATGCGATCGGCATCGGCCACGAATCGAAAGGGCAGGGCACGCTGGGCGGCTGCAATTTCGGCGTGCTGCTGCCGATCTGGGATGTTTTGTTCCGCACCGCCAACTTCACGCCGCGTTTTGAAACCACCGGCGTGCGCGACCAGTTGCCGCGCACGAATGCCGACGGCAGCGTGCGTCCCGGCCGCGACTATGGCCGCGGCTTCTGGCGCCAGCAATGGCTGGGCTTGAAGCGCATGGTGGAATTTGCCCGCAAAAGGAAACCCGTCTGATGCGCGACGTCGTCAACGCCTATGGCCGCGCGCTGCTGTCGCAGCTGCACGGCCGCATGCTGCTGCTCAGCATCGTGCCCTTCATCCTGTCGGTGCTGGTCTGGGGTCTGCTGCTCTATCTCGGCATGCAGCCGCTGCTGGACTGGCTGCACGCCACGTTCACCGAATACGATGGCTTCCGCGCCAGCGGTTCCTGGCTCAGCAGCTGGGGCCTGGCCGCGCTGAAGACCGTGGTGGTGCCCTTTGTCGCGCTGCTGCTCTTGCTGCCGCTGATGATCCTGACCGCCCTGATCTTCATGGGCGTGGCGGCCATGCCCTTCATCGTGCGCCATGTGGGCGGCCGCCACTTCCCGGCGCTGGAGAAAAAGCAGGGCGGCACGCTGCTGGGCAGCGTGGCCATGGCCCTGCGCTGCTTCGCGCTGTTTGCCGCCATCTGGTTCTGCACCTTGCCGCTGTATTTCGTGCCGCCGCTGGCGCTGGCCAGCCAGGTGCTGCTGTGGGGCTGGCTGACCAGCCGCGTCATGGCTTACGACGCGCTGGCCGATTACGCCAGCGAGGACGAGCGCAAGCAGCTGATGCACGACCGGCGCTGGCAGCTGCTGGCGATCGGCGTGGTGTCCGGCGCGGCGGGCGCCTTGCCCGGCCTGATCTGGCTTGGCGGCGCCGCCATCGCCGTGGTCTTTTTCCCCTTCCTGGCAGCGGCTTCGATCTGGCTGTACGTGCTGATATTTATCTTCACCGGCCTGTGGTTTGAGTATTATTGTCTGGAGGCGCTGGCGCGCCAGCGCGCTGCCGCCGTGGAGAAGGACATCACGCACACGGCTTAAGGAATAGGGCAGGGCTATGGCTATTGGACTGATTATCATAGGCGACGAAATCCTTTCGGGAAAACGCGTCGACCAGCACTTCCCCAAAGTGGTGCAGCTGCTGGCGGCGCGCGGCCTGCAGCTGGGCTGGGCCGAATATCTGGGCGACGATCCGGCGCGCATCACGGCCACCCTGAAACGCAGCTTCGCCAGCGGCGACATCGTGTTTTCCTGCGGCGGCATCGGCGCCACGCCGGACGACCATACGCGCCAGGCCGCCGCCACTGCGCTGGACAAACCGCTGCGGCTGCACCCGCAGGGCAAGGAGCTGATTCAGCAGCGCATCCGCCAGGTGGCGCAGGAAGCGGGCCAGGTGGCGGATCTGAATTCGGCGGAAAACCTGCATCGCCTGAAGATGGCCGAATTCGCCGAAGGCGCGGCGCTGATTCCCAATCCGTACAACAACATTCCCGGCTTCGCGCTTGGCACGCATTACTTCGTGCCGGGCTTTCCGGTGATGGCCTGGCCCATGATCGAATGGGTGCTCGACACCCATTACGCCGACCTGTTCAACCGCGAACCGCGCGCCGAACACGCGCTGCTGGTGTATGAAGCGGCGGAATCGGCGCTGACGCCGCTGATGGTGGCGATCGAAGCGTCCTTCCCGCGCGTGAAGGTGTTCAGCCTGCCCAGCGTGGGCGATGCGCGCACGCGCCGCCATATCGAATTGGGCGTGAAAGGCGAGCCGGGACAGGCCGCGCAAGCGTTCCGCCAAATGTGCGCCGAACTCGATAGACTGGAGGCGGAATACCGTCCGCTGTAAAGCGCGGAACCTTGGAAATGACAGCCGTATTTCAGCAGTGTTTCAGGGCTGTGACAGCGGCGATGGCGATGCTTGCACGGAAGGCGGAGCGTCGTTGTTTTTTTGCGAAAATCGGCAGCGGCGAAGAAAATATCTGCCCGACGGCCCGTGCACGGCACGCCGTTGTGGTGCAATGGTAATCAAGCGCTGCCGGAACGAACTTCGCAAACGCGGTGCTGCTTTGCTGATTTACCCGATTGACCGGTTTGAACAATATGTTAAGCAATCGTCGTTTTCGCCGGCCCCCTGTCGTTGTACGCGCGGTGCGCAAATTGCGCGCCGGAGCGGCGGCGATGGGTTACGGTGGCGCCAGGCGCCGATTGCGCTCTGTACCTATGCCTTCCCATCCAGAACACGAACAACGCAACGACGACGACGCGCAGTTTGCGCCAACCAAGCCGGCCACGCCGCCGCCATCGGAACCGAAGAAAGGGCATCGCACCCGCAATGCCTTCATTCTGTTGATGCTGGTGCTGCTCTCGCTAGGCGTCTGGTGGCTGCTGCAGGAAGTGCGCACGTCGGCGATGCAGGCACGCTTCTTCTCCAATCTGGTGGGCAAGCTCAGTTATCGCGTTGAAGCGGGGCCGAGCCAGGCGATCCGTTTCCCGCACGACAGCCCTTACGACGAACGCCTGGGCTATGCCAATCTGCCCGACTATCTGGGCAAGCTCAAAAGCAAGGACTATGTGGTGACGGCGCAGGCGCGCTTCTCGCCCAAGATGATCGAGCTGGCCGATATGGGCCTGTTCGCCACCTACCGCGAAAAGACCAAGGCCGGCCTGTCGATCTACGATTGCCGCGCCGAACCGCTGTTCAGCGCCAGTTATCCGGAGCGCGTCTACGGCAGCTTCGACAAGACGCCGCAAGCGCTGGTGGCCAGCCTGCTGTTCATCGAAAACCGCGAGCTGCTGGACAATACCTATCCGAAGCGCAATCCGGCCGTGGAATGGGACCGCCTGAGCAAGGCCGTGCTGGAGAAATCGCTGGCCAGCGTGGGCGCCGGTTCGCACCGCGCCGCCGGCGGCAGCACCCTGGCCACGCAGATCGAGAAATACCGCCACTCGCCGGAAGGCCGCACCGCGTCGATGAAGGACAAGCTGCAGCAGATGGTCTCGGCCACGCTGCGCGCCTATCAGCAGGGCGAGGACACCACCGCCGTGCGGCGCCAGATCGTGGTCGATTACCTCAACACCGTGCCGTTGTCGGCCAAGCCGGGCTACGGCGAAGTGAATGGCATCGGCGACGGCATGTGGGTCTGGTATGGCCGCGACTTCGAGGAAGTGAGCCGCCTGCTGGGTGGCAAGATGGACCAGCCGGGCAGCGCGCTCGCCTTCAAGCAAGCCTTGTCGCTGCTGATCGCGCAGCGCCGCCCCAGCTATTATCTGGGCGAGGGCGACGCCGACCTGGAAACGCTGGCCAACAGCCACCTGCGCGTGCTGGCCCAGGCGGGCGTGATCTCGCCCGCCTTGCGCGACGCGGCGCTGAAAGAAGAATTGCATCCGGCCCACGGTTCCGGCGTGGCGGCGGCGCCGCCCATGGCCTTCGTCACGCGCAAGGCCTCGAACGCGGTGCGCACCCACCTGGCCGGCTTGCTGGGCGACAACCGCCTCTACAATCTGGACCGCCTCGACCTCAGCGTCAATACCACGCTCGATGCGCAATCGCAGCGCGCCGTCACCGCCGTGCTGCGCGAGCTGCGCGATCCGGAAGCGGCGCAGGCGGCGGGCCTGACCGGCAAGGGCATGCTGGGCAATGGCGATCCGGCCAATGTGGTGTACAGCTTCACCTTGCTGGAAAAAGGCGAGAAGACCAATTACCTGCGCGTGCAGACCGACAACTTCGACCAGCCGCTCGATATCAACGAAGGCGCCAAGCTCGACCTGGGTTCCACCGCCAAGCTGCGCACCCTGGTCACGTATATGGACATCGTCGACCAGCTGCACAAGAAGTATGGCGGCATGGATGTGGCCGAGCTGAAAAAAGTGGCGCTCGAACCGCGCGACCGGCTCAGCGCCTGGGGTGTGGAATACCTGATCGCCACGCCGATGGACAAGCGCGACCTGCCGGCCATGCTGCAGGCGGCCATGGAGCGCAAGTATTCGGGCAATCCGGGCGAGGGCTTCTTCACCGGCGGCGGCTTGCATTACTTCGGCAACTTCTCGAAGGAAGACGACAGCCGCATCCTGACCGTGCGGGAAGCGCTGCGCCGTTCCACCAACCTGGTCTTCGTGCGCCTGATGCGCGACGTGGTGAAGTACTACTCCTTCCAGACGCCGGGATCGTCCGCCACGCTGCTGGCCGATGCCGACGATCCGCGCCGCGCCCAGTATCTGGCGCGCTTCGCCGACAAGGAAGGCAAGGAATTCCTGTACCGCTTCTACGCCAAATACAAGGGCAAGCCGCTCGATGAGCTGGACAAAATCCTGGTCGGCAGCATCCGCGCCACGCCGGTGCGGCTGGCGAATATCCACCGCACCCTGTATCCGCAAGCGACGCTGGCGCAGTTCGGCAGCTTCGTCAATGACAATCTGCAAAGCCAGAACGAGGTGCCGGACGATCGCCTGGAGCGCATGTACGACCAGTATGCGATGGATAAATGGTCGCTGGCCGACCGCGGCTATCTGGCCAATGTGCACCCGCTCGAATTGTGGCTGGTGGGCTATCTGCGCGCGCATGACGGCGCCACGCTGTCGCAGGTGGTGGCCGCCAGCGAGAAGGAACGCCAGGAAGTCTACCAATGGCTGTTCAAGACCCATCGCAAGCATGCGCAGGACAAGCGCATCGCCGGCCTGCTGGAAATGGAAAGCTTCATGGAAATCCACCGCCAGTGGAAGAAGATGGGTTATCCCTTCGATTCGCTGGTGCCCTCGTATGCCACCACCCTGGGCGCCTCGGCCGACCGTCCCGCCGCGCTGGCCGAGATGATGGGCATCATCATCAACGGCGGCGTGCGCAAGCCGACCCAGCGTGTGGCCTCCATGCATTTTGCCGCCGGCACGCCGTATGAAACCAAGGTCGAGCGCAACAAGGACAGCAGCGCCGAGCAGGTGCTCTCGCCCGAAGTGGCGCGCGCCGTGGCCGACGCCGTCCGCGAAGTCGTGTCCGACGGCACCGCCAAGCGCGCCCGCGCCGCCTTCATCGGTGCCGACGGCAAGAACATCCCGGTCGGCGGCAAGACCGGCACCGGCGACCAGCGCTTCGACGTGTACGCCGCCGGCGGACGCCTGATCGAATCGCGCTACGTGAATCGTTCCGCCACCTTCGTCTTCAATATCGGCGAACGCTTCTTCGGCAGCATGACGGCCTATGTGCACGGCCCCGACTCCAAGAACTACGACTTCACCAGCGCCTTGCCGGTGCAGCTGCTGGTCGCCCTGGCGCCGAGCCTGATGCCCCTGATCGAGCCCGAGAAAGCCGCCAAAAGCGGCGTCGTTGCCGCCGGCCTGCGCAGCGGCAGCAACGGCGCCCAAGCCCTGCCCGCCAGCGCCACCAACGCCCCCATCCCCGCCCCGCAGCGCGCCTGCGCCGGCGGCTAAGCCCTCCTGCCGTTTGATCTAACGCAAAGAATGTCCACCCTGGTGTCAGGCACCAGACCCGGACATTGTTTGATTTAGATCAGCAAATGTCCGACCCTGGTGCCTGACACCAGGGTGGACATTCCTTGATCTAGCACAAACAATGTCCGACTCCAGTGCCTCGGCGGCCCCGCCTGACACCAGGGTTGGACATTTTTTGATTTAGCGCAAACGGTCTTGCGTGTTGGGGGAATTGTTGGCATCTTAGCCAGCTATGAAACCTGTCCGCCATACTATGTCCCGTATTTTGAAGTTCACGCGCTTTTCGGTGCGTGATTTGATTGCTACCGCCGCGCCGACCATTTTGCTGATTGTGGCTGTTTGTGCGGTGGCTTATCTGCTGGTCGATCCGGCGCCGCCGCGCAAGGTGAGCCTGTCTACCGGGCAGGAGAACAGCGCTTACGAAAATATCGGCAAGCGTTACGCGGCGGCGATGCGCAAGCATGGCATCGCCGTGACCTTGCAGCCTTCGCTGGGCTCGCAGGAAAATCTGCTGCGCCTGAATCGCGGCGAAACCGATATCGCTTTCGTGCAAAGCGGCTCCACCGATCAGGCGGAGGCTGAGCGCAAGGGGCTGATCTCCCTGGGCAGCCTGTTCACCGAGCCGCTCTGGCTCTTCCTGCGCGAGGAAAAGGACGTCAGCCAGCTGACCCAGCTGCGCGGCATGAAGATCAATCTCGGCCCCGAGGGCAGCGGCGTGCCGCGCTTGTTCCGCCAGGTGCTGGATGTGAATGGGGTCGAGCCGGCCGAGCTGCAGATCGGCATGCTGGAAAACACGCCGGCCACGGTGGAGCTGCTGGAGGGGCGCATCGATGGCCTGGTCTTCAGTTCGGCGCCCGATGCGCCGCTGGTGCAGATGCTGCTGCAGACACCCGGCATCCGCCTGTTCGACTTCGCCCAGGCCGAAGCCTATACACGCCGCCTGCCTTTCCTCAGCCATGTGGTGCTGCCGCGCGGCATCGTCGATCTGGGCCGCGACCTGCCGGCCAAGGATTACCAGCTGATCGCGCCGACCGCCACCCTGGTGGCGCGCGAGGATCTGCATCCGGCCCTGATCGATCTGTTCGTGCAGGCGGCCAGCAATATCCACGGCGGCGCCGGCTGGTTCCAGCAGCAGGGCCAGTTCCCTTCCGCGCGCTATACCGAGATTCCGGTGGCGCCCGAGGCGGCCAAGTTCTACAAGGATGGCGCGCCGTTCCTGCAGCGCTATATGAACTTCTGGCTGGCCAACTTCCTCGACCGCATGTGGGTGCTGGTGGTGGCTTTCGGCGCCTTGCTGCTGCCGCTGTCGCGCGTGCTGCCGCCGCTGTATGTGTGGCGCATCCGTTCCCGCGTCTACCGCTGGTACGGCCAGTTGCGCACGGTGGAGCAGGCGCTGGACGAGGCGCCGGCCGATGCCCGCCGCGCCGTCTACGCCGAGCAGCTGGAGCGCCTGAACGAGATCGAGGAGCGGGTGAACCAGATTTCCATCCCGCTCTCCTTCGCCGAGGAGTTGTACGGCTTGCGCAGCCACATCAATTTCGTGCGCCAGCGCATCCTGAACCGCATGGAGGCGAGCGCGGAAAGCGCATGAGCTTATGCATACTGCGCATGTAGTTTGGCGCGACTGTTGTTTCCGGAGACAGATTGCTAGAAAAGCAGCTGAATAATTTGACTTTGGATTGACTTCGTTTCAATATGAAATCAGGGCTTTTTATTGAAAAGCCAAATTTAGTTTCGTAATAAGCTTAATCGATTTCATCATCACGAGGTACGCAATGCAGAGTCCATCCGTTCCGAAAAAACAGTTGCTGGCGCTGGCCATCGGCGCCCTGTTCACCGCCGCCCTGGCCCAGGCCCAGACCGCGCCCGTGGCCGACGATCCCCAGTCCACCGTGGTCGTCACCGGCACCCGGGTTGCCAAGCGCACCGTGCTCGACACCACCGCCCCGGTCGACATCATCTCGGCTGAAGCCTTGAAGGTCGGCGGCGTGACGGAAATCAGCCAGGCCCTGTCCGTGGCCCTGCCTTCGCTGAACTTCCCGCGCCCCGGCATGACCGACGGCACCGACACCATCCGTCCCGCCGCCCTGCGCGGCCTGGCGCCGGACCAGACCCTGGTGCTGGTCAACTCCAAGCGCCGCCACGCGTCCTCGCTGGTGAACCTGAACGGCACCATCGGCCGCGGTTCGGCCGCCGTCGACCTGAACACCATCCCCAGCGCCATTGTGAAGAACATCGAGGTGCTGCGCGACGGCGCTTCGGCCCAATATGGTTCGGACGCGATTGCCGGCGTGATCAACCTGCGCCTGCGCACCGACCGCGATGGCGGCGAAGCCGTGATCGGCTACGGCAAGCGCATCACTGAATATAGCTTTTCGCCGGTGCCGCGTCCGGCCGATGCGACCTGGGGCGCCGGACCGTCCGAGCGCAAGCGGCGCGATGGCGCCAATGCCAACTTCAGCGTGTGGAAAGGCTTGCCTTGGGGCGAGAGCGGCCACGTCACCATCGCCGCCGAATACAAGGACCAGAAACACACCGAGCGCAGCGGCTACGACACGCGCCAGCAATACCCGCGCGTCAACGGCGCTTACGATCCGCGCGAGCAGACCATCGAGCGCTTCAACGCCTGGTATGGCGAACCGGAACTGAAGCAATCGACCTTCTTCGTCAACGCCGGCAATACCCTGGCGGGCGGCGTGAAAGTGTATGGCTGGAGCAGCTACCAGAAGCGCGAAGGCAAGGGCAGCGGCTTCTTCCGCCGCGCGCTGCAGGACAACAATACGCTGGCCATTTATCCGGACGGCTTCCTGCCTTTCATCGCGCCCGAGGTGGACGACTTCAGCGCCACCGGCGGCGTGAGCTGGACCGTGGGCGATTGGGAGCTGGACAGCTCCATTGGCTACGGCAAGAACAAGATGGATTACACCATCGAGAACACGCTGAACCGTTCGCTGGGCGCCAGCAGCAAGACCGTCTTCAATGCCGGCGGCTTCTCGTATGACCAGCTGACCTACAACCTGTCCGGCGTGCGCCAGCTGGAAGTGGGCCTGGCCTCGCCGCTCAATGTGGCCCTCGGTTTCGAAGCGCGCCGCGAAGGCTATAAGCTGGAAGCGGGCGAGCCGGATTCCTGGCGCAATGGCGGCGTGCTGCTGCCGAACGGCCAGCCGACCGCCTCGGGTTCGCAAGTCTTCCCCGGCTTCCTGCCGTCGGATGCATCGAATAACCACCGCAATGCCTACAGCCTGTTCGCCGATCTGGAAGCGAATCTGACGCCCGACCTGCTGGCCTCGGCCGCCGTGCGCGGCGAGCATTACTCGGACTTCGGCAACAACTGGTCGGGCAAGCTGGCCGGCCGCTATAGCGTGACGCCGGCCTTCGCGCTGCGCGGTTCGGTGCAGAACGGTTTCCGCGCGCCGTCGCCGCAGCAGCAGAATTTCAGCTCGATCTCGACCATCTTTATCAGCGGCACGCCGTATGAAGTGGGCACGCTGAAGCCGACTTCGGGCGCGGCGCAGGCGCTCGGCGCGAAACCGCTGGAAGCGGAAAAATCGGTGAACTTCTCGCTCGGCGCCGTGGCCAAGCTGGGCAAGGGCAGCCTGACGGTGGATGCTTTCCACATCAAGATCCGCGACCGCATCGTGCTGTCCGAAAACCTGACGGCCGATAATGTGCGCCTGTACCTGAACCAGCAGGGCTTTACCGGCATCAGCGGCGGGCGCTTCTTCATCAATGGCGTGAACACCACCACCAAGGGTGTGGACGTGGTGCTGAACTATCCCTATGTCTCGCCGCAGCTGGGCAAGTTCGATTTCACCGTGGCCGGCAATTACACCGACACCAAGGTGACCAAGCTGCCAGTGACGGCCCAGCTCTCGGCCCTGTCGCCGGCGCCGGTGCTGTTCGGCCGCGTCAATGTGCTGGTGTATGAGCAGGGTTCGCCCAAGACCAAGTTCACGGCCAGCAGCAACTGGTCGCTAGGCGACTGGGGCGCCACCGTGCGCGCCACCCGTTACGGCAAGGTGCTGACGCCGGACGCCAATCCGGCGCGCGACCATGTGTCGTCGGCCAAGACCCTGGTCGATGTGGAAGGACGCTACGCGATCAGCAAGCGCCTCAGCGTGGCGCTGGGCGCGGACAATCTGTTCGACCAGTATGCCAATCCCTATCCGGCCGCGCTGAACGCCAGCGGCAACGTGCCTTCGTCGAACTACTCGCCGTTCGGCCGTTCCGGCCGCTTCGTGTATGCGCGCCTGAACTACACGCTGTAATCTAAACCGGTAAACCGAACCGGGGACAGACCACGTTTTCCGGGCAATATTGCCCGG
>JANCSZ010000014.1:0-133576 GCA_024437665.1 Massilia sp. YIM B04103
CAGATTGCGGTGTTCGACCATCACGCCTTTCGGCCGGCCCGTCGAACCCGAGGTATAGATCACATAGGCCAGATGCGCGGCTTCCAGCCCTGCCGGCGCCGGATTATCGGTCGACTTGGTATGCCACGCCGGCGCTGGATCGTCCAGCTCCAGCACCGTGGCCGTCATCAGCGCGCGGCTGGCCGGCAGCAATTCCTGCAGCGAGGACTGGGTCAGCACCACGCGCGGCCGGCTATCGTCCAGCATGAAGGCCAGCCGTTCAGAGGGATATTGCGGATCGAGCGGCACATAGGCGCCGCCCGCTTTCAGTGTGGCCAGCATGCCCAGCACCAGCGGCGCGCCGCGTTCGAGCACCAGGGCCACCCGCATATCGGGTTTCACGCCGAGGCCAATCAAGTGATGTGCCAGGCGGTTGGCGCCCTCGTTGAGCCGCTGGTAGCTCCAGCTTTCGCCCTCCGTTTCAAGCGCCACCGCGTCCGGCGTTTGTGCCGCGCGCTGCTCGAACTGCCGATGCGCGAACTCCCCACCGTAGCTGCGTTGAGTGGCGTTCCACTCCACCAGCGAATGCTGCTCTTCTTCGCCTATCACGCCAATGCGCCAGGCTGGCGTATCGGGAGCGCGCTCCAGCGCATCAGCCAACTGCTCCAATGCGCGCAGCATATAGCCGCAGACCCGGTCCGCATCGACCGGCAGCACGATCAGGGAACTCAGTTTGAAGTCCTGTCCCAGATCGTCCACCCTCAGGCTGAAAGGATAATTGCTCAATTCCCGGATCGGCAGCATGCGAACGCCCTCGCCCCAATCCTTCCCGTCCGCTGCCTGAACGGCAGCCGCGCTATGGCGATAGTTAAGCAGGGAGGAGAACGGCGGCACGCCCTTGGCCAGCCCAGTGCAGCGCTGCGCCAGGCTGAGTGGAGCATCTTCATGCCATACCAGCTGCGCCAGCATGGCGTGGATGGCGCGCACGTCCTGCGCCACGCCGTCCTCGCCGAAGCGGATACGCACGGGCAGCGTATTGACGAACAGGCCCATGGTGCGTTCCGCATCCACGCCGCCATGCATGCGGCCGAACAGCACGGTGCCGAAAACCACATCGTCGCAGCCCGAACACTGCGCCAGCACCCGCGCCCATGCCCAGTGGAACAGGCTGGCGGCACCGACGCCCTGCTCTCTGGCCTGGCGCCGCAGCCGTTGCGACAGTTCCGTTCCGGTGTGCCGCTCCGCCTCGCGGATAGCGCTGCCGTCGCCGCGCACATCGAGCAGACCGAAAGGCGCTGTCGGCTCGTCGACATCGCCTAATATGGCGCGGAAGAAGGCTTCATGTTCCTGCATCCGGCCTGGCTGGCGCGTGCGCGCCACGAAATGGCGGAAAGGTATCGCCTCAGGCAAGGCTTGCTCACGGCCCGCCTGGATCGCCGCTACTTCCTGGAACAGCAGCGACAGCGCGGCATGGTCCAACACCATATGGTGCAGCAGCAGTTGCAGCAGCCAGCGCCCCTCAATGGGATCGCAAGCCGCGTAGCCGCGCATCAGAGGGGCCTGCCGCACATCAAGACGTACGCGGCGCGGGTCGCTGTGCGTATCCAGTTCGGCCAGCGTATTCTCGCCGGACAATGCGGGGAAAAGGATTTCAAGCTTGGCCTCGCGCCACACCACCTGCACCGGTTCGGCCAGGCCTTCCCAAAGGACGGCGGTACGCAGCGCATCGTGCCGCGCGACGGTCTGCTGCAAAGCTGCGATGAAACCGTCCAGCCGCGCGCGCGTGTCGAAAGTCCAGGTATTCACCAGCAGATATGGATCGCCTTGCGCCTGCAGCAGATGATGGAACAATATGCCTTCCTGCAAAGGCGCAAGCGGATAGATGTCCTGGATATTGGCGGCGCCGCCCGGAACAGTGGCGGCAATGCGCGCGATCTGCGCCTCGTCGAGCTGCAGCAGCGGCAGCATCTGCGGCGTGATCGTCACGCAGTCCGCAGGAATTCCATAAGAGACGGCCGGCGCTGCGATGGCAAGCTGTGCCCCCTCGTCCACGGCGCGCGCCAGAGCCGCCAGCGTAGGATGCGAGAACAGCACGCGGCTGTCCACATGCAATTGCTCATGCCGCATGCGTTCGATCAGATGCAGCGCCAGCAAGGAGTGCCCGCCCAGTTCGAAGAAGTGATCCTGCCGGCCCACCCTTTCCAGCTGCAGCAGTTCGGCCCAGATGCGCGCCAGCGCGGTTTCAGTCGCGCCTTGCGGCGCCTCGTAGCCGCGCCGTGCATATGCCGCATCCTCCGGCGCGGGCAAGGCCCGCTTGTCGATCTTGCCATTCAGCGTCAGAGGCAAGGCGTCCAGGCGCATATAGGCCGCCGGCACCATATAGTCCGGCAGCTGGCGCGACAAGGCTTCGCGCAGCCGCTGCGAATCGCTCTCTTCGCCGGAAGCCACCAGATAGGCCACCAGGCGCCGGTCGCCGGGATGGTCTTCGCGCACCACCACCACCGCCTCGCGCACGCCGGGCTGGCGCAACAGCTGGCTCTCGATCTCGCCCAGTTCGATGCGCAGGCCACGCAGCTTCACCTGCTGGTCGTTTCGGCCCAGGAACTCGATGCTGCCATCAGCCAGCCAGCGTCCCAGGTCGCCGGTCTTGTACATGCGCGCATCCGCCGTCCCGGCAAACGGATCGGGCAGGAAGCGCTCGCGCGTCTGCGTCTCCTGATTCAGATAGCCGCGCGCCACCCCGGCCCCGCCGATGAAAATCTCGCCAGGCGCCCCGGGCGGCACCAGCTGACCAAAGCGGTCCAGAATATAGATGGCGGTGTTGGCCAGCGGCCGGCCTATATGCTTTACCTTGTCTTGCGGCAGGCTGCGGCCGGAGGTCACCAGAATCGTGGTCTCGGTCGGGCCATAATTGTTGATGACCTCAAAAGGCAGGTTAGCATCCGGCGTCATTTTTTGCTGTTCGCCGCCGATCAGCAAGGTGCGCAGGCTGCGTTGAATGCGGCTATCGCCGTGCCGCATGCGCTCCAGCGCCATCTCGGCCAGGGCCGTGGTCAGGAAGCTGGTTTGCAGGTCCTGCTGCTGCCACCACTCAAGCAGGCGCAATGCATCGCCCGCGGTGTCGGCCGGCGCCAGCACCAGCGTCGCTCCCATGCACAGCGGCGGCCATATCTCCCAGCTGCTGGCATCGAAAGCCACGCCCGACAATGCGGACGAGCGCTCTCCAGGCACCAGCGGAAGGTGCTCGCAATGCCAGCTGATGACATTCGTCAGCCCGCGATGCTCGATCTGCACGCCCTTCGGCGTGCCGGTCGAGCCGGACGTGTACAGCACATAAGCCAGATGGCCGGGCTGCAAACCGCCCGCGCCGCGTGCCGGATTGGCAGCGGACTGTTCGCGCCAGAGCGCAAGCGGGTCCATCAGATCCAGCACCGGCTGATCCTTCAGCTGCGGCCGCAGATGCGGCTGGGTCAGCACCAGGAGCGGTGCGGCATCGGCCAGCATATGGTCGATACGTTCCTGAGGCCAGGCCGTATCGAGCGGCGTATAGGCGGCTCCCGCCTTCAGCACCGCCAGCATGGCGACCACCATCTCAAGACTGCGCTCCAGGAACAACGCAATCAGCGCATCGGGACGCGCGCCCTTTGCGCGCAGGTGATGGGCCAGGCGGTTGGCCTCTTCGTTCAAGGCGCGGTAGCTCAGGGACTGGCCGCAGTATTCGGCGGCGACAGCGTCCGGCGTCCATTGCGCCTGGTGTTCGAACAACTCATGCACGCCAAGATGCAGGGGATAGTTGCGGTACTCGCCATTCCAGGCCGACAGCAGCTGCTGTCTTTCCGCCGTCTCCATCAGGGGCAGCGCAGCCAGCGCGATCTGATCCTGCCCGGCTGCCGCCCGCGCCAGAATCTCCAGCCGGCGGCGCAGCGCCGCCACTTCAGCGGCCGGGATACGGCGACGGTCCCAATGGAAGGCGATGCGCATGCTGCTTGTGGATGCGCCCCCTGCCTCGCCATGCAGCGCCATGACGAGCGGCGCCTGCTCCTGCCGCATCTGCGCCATAGACGGCGCATTGCCAGCGGCGGCGTATGCCTCCGTCATCAGCACGGCGTCGTAGGGATGACCGTCGCGCCCCTGCTCGCGCAACAGCTGCGCCACGGGATAGCGCGCATGCGCGGCGCACAGCTGCAGCTCGTCGCGGACATGCAGCATATTCCGCGCCGTATCCTCATCCCAGGCCAGTTGCGCGGTGAGCGGCAGCACCGCGCTTATGCGCCCTGCCGCTTCATCCCCGGCATCAGGCCAGGCATCCGCGATGCCAAGCCGGATTTCGCCGTCGCAGGTGCAGCAGCGCGCCAGACAGGCGGCGAATGCCGTCAGCCAGAAATCGCGCACTGCGCATTGCTGTTCTCGCGCCAGCGTTCGGATGCGCCGGGCAAGTCCGGCGTCGATTTCCCAGGACTGCAATGTATCGGCGGCGACGCCGTCATCCGCCAGCTTCTTGTCAAAAAGGGACGCCGCCGCCTCCGGCAAGCGCTGACGCCAGAACGCTTCATCGCTTTCGCGGGCGGCCGGCGCAGGATATTCCTGTTCAGAGAGGGAGGCGATCGTTGCCGGGAAAGGGTCTTGCCCAGCTTTTCCGTAGATACCAGTCATTTAACTCCTCCAAAAGCGAATGCTGAATGCTGCCCGGAGACGCCTGGGTCAGGAGTGCCATCCTGGCGCCGGCGTTTATGTCTATAAATGCGGGAAAATTGCTACAAGAAAAACAACTGAGAATCCCATAAAAATGTGGGATATGAACTCGCAATAAGTCTGCTGATGATCAATTAACTTGCAAAATAATTGTTTTCACCAGCATGCATACCACTTTCAACGCATGCACTTTGAAATTTTCCAATTAGCAATTAATCAATGTTTTCATTTCTATCGAGCGCAAGCGTAAAACAAAACCGGTGGCTTGTCATTTGTTTTTTTAAAAATATGAATTGACTGGAAATCAAAAATACTCAACGTATATTGTTAAATTTCAAAAAAACTTTCCTGTAAAAAAGCATTGACTCATAACACCCTGGACAAATGCACTGACTACAAATCACGCACCCACCTGATCCAAAAAATGATCAATCACAACACCACTCTAGCGAACGATAAAACCTGCTTGAATTCAGAGATCTATTTTTGTAGTCACTGCACGCCATTTATATAAATAGTCACTCAAAATAACCAGATAGAATTAGACATTTTTCCAAATGGAATTATTTCCAAATATAAAGCACCCGCCCTGCATTTCCTTCCCGTTTAAACGCCGAGATAATATGCGGACAAAATTAGGGCATAAAAAAACCCCGGAGTAATTCCGGGGTTTCCAGCCGGGTTCAACACCCCGGCAAGCGTGTTTTGAATCTACTGGCGCGGCTGGCTGTCCAGCTCCCGCAGGAAGGGCAGGCTCGGTGTGAAGAAATACTCCCCGCCCAGCATTTTCACGAAGCGCATCAGCAGATGCGGGCGCATGCCGCCGCGGCTGGGCCAGAGTTGCGGCTGGATCGTGGTGTTTGGCGCTGCCTGCCCGTTCAGCCCTTCGAAACCGGCGCCGGCAAACGGGAACTGGTCATGGTCGGAGCCGTTCTGCTGGATGGAGAACTGCCGCAGCTGCGCCTGATGGCACATGAACAGCAGGCCAACCCCGCTGCTGGGCGCCTCGCCGCCCGTTGCCAGGTCGGGCCGCGCGCCATAGGTGATGCCGCGCCGGGCGATGCGCATGCTGCGTTCGAACTCGATGGGCGCCCCCACGTAATGGGGAATATCGCCGCGCGGATTGGTGCGCCGGATGTGCGAATGGAAGGGACAGACGCTGGCGGCATCGCCCTCGGGCGGGCGATCGCTGGTGAAATTGAAGTTGTTCTGGCCCGCGCCCGGCACGATGGGCGCGGCGGGAAAGAGCGCCGTGCCGTCCTGGTGGCGGCCCACGGCCAGCGCGCCGGCATCGCGCGGGTTGATATCGAGCACGCCGGCCAGTTCCGCGATCCCATCGTCAAATGCCTTCACATTCTGTTCCAGCTTGCGGAAAACGAAGTAGCTGCCATAGCGTTCGGTTCCCGCGCTTTTCTCCTGCACCAGCACCAGGCCGGCCGGCGCCTCCGGGTCCCAGTTGTTGAAGCCCCGCTCCGCCCGCTCCTTCTGCAGATCGGCGACAATCATCTGCGGATTGGAGATGCCGTCCTGATAGCCGAACTGCTCGATTTCCACGCCTGGGCGGCCGGGAAAATCGAACAGCAGCTTGTCGCCGCGCTCCACGAAAACGCCGGCCCCGATTTCGCGCAGCTCGCCCAGCACCTGCTGCACATTGGCGTTCAGGCGCTCCCTGTCGTCGTCGGCCAGCAGCAGCATGGCGTGGACCTCGTCCTGGAAGCCGCTCTCCCACTCGCTCACCGGCGGATCGTTGATCGGATCGAGTTCCACCTGGTTGTGGCGCTTCATGCCTTTCGCAAAGAAGGGGTCGGCCGGGCGCTGGCTTTCCGCCACGCCCAGTGCGACGTAGCCCCGCGCCGACAAGGCCAGGCAACCAAAGGCTTCACCGACACCCTTGTTGCGCCGGAAGGCTACGGTCTGTGCCAGCTGGCCGGCGGCGGAGGTGACACGCTCGCGGCCGGTCCTGGCCAGCCAGGCCCGCGCCGGCTTGGCGTCCGGCGCAAAGACGATGAACAGGTGGGCGCTGTGATCGCGTCCGTGTCCCTTGAGGATATTGCCCTGCACATCGCCCAGGGCCTGTAAAACGGCTGGATCGCTGGTATCCAGCGCTGCTTTGAGGTTCAGCATATGCACTCCTTTCGTTTTTTACACAATGACATCGTCGTCCGCCGCCTGGCCGTCGATGCGCGGCGCCTGGCCGCGCAGCACGGAATTGCCGTTGTTGTAGAGCACCCGCTGATCGACCGGCACCGGTTCCTGCCAGTGCGCGGCCGACATCTCGCCATTCAGGCCATACACCGCCAGCGCATTGGCGTACACCACCTGGTGGATCACATCGGCCGGCAGGCCGCGCCTGGCCATCAGGCGCGCCGACTTGGCCACCGCCAGCGGGTCGGAAACGCCCCAGTCGCAGGCGGAATCGACGATGATGCGTTCCGGGCCATGGCGCGCCACGATCTCGCTCAAACGTTCGTTGCCCATCTTGGTCGAGGGGTAGATGGTGAAGGCGCACCAGTAGCCGCGCGCCAGCACCTCGTCCACGGTTTCCTCGTTGTTATGGTCGATCACGCAGCGCGCCGGGTCGAAGCCGCATTCTTCCAGCACATTCATGGTGCGCGTCGTGCCTTGCTTCTTGTCGCGGTGCGGCGTGTGGATCATGATCGGCAGATCGAACTCCTTGGCCAGCTCGATCTGCGCCCGCAGCACGCGGTCCTCGGCCGGGGTCTGCTCGTCGTAGCCGATTTCACCCAGCGCCACCACGCCTTCCTTGCCCAGATAGCGCGGCAGCACATCGAGCACGGCGTCGGCCAGCGCCGCATTATTGGCTTCCTTGGGATTGAGGCCGATCGCGCAGTAATGGCGGATGCCGAACTGCCCCGCGCGGTAGCGCTCAAAGCCGGTAATGGTGGAGAAGTAGTCGATAAAGCTGCCGACGCTGGTGCGCAGCTGCCCCAGCCAGAAGGCCGGTTCGATCACGGCCACGATGCCGGCGCGCGCCATCGCCTCGTAATCGTCGGTGGTGCGGGCAATCATATGGGCGTGCGGGTCGATCAGCATGCCGCTGCCGCCCACAGGCAGGCGCGCCGCCGCATCGCGCGCCTGTTCCATGCGCCCGGCATCGGCCACCAGCTGCGCCAGCATGGATGGGGTCAGCGTGCCGCCGCAACAGGGACAAGCCACGCTGCGCTCGCCGAACATTTCCTCGATGGTGGCGGCATCCGGCGCCGCGACACCGCCATTGCTTGGAATGGGCATGGCGCCTCCTATTCGTTGGTGGTATGGGGACAGCAATCGGGCCAGGACAATTGCGCCGCGCGCGCCTCCAGCCCCTGGCGCCGGCATTCGGCGCGCAGCAGGCCGGCATCGGCGCCGCCGGCCGCGCGCAGGCTCAGGGCCACGGCCAGGCGCTCCATTTCGGCGCCGCTTTCCAGCACGCGCAGCATGGCGGCATGGCCCCTGCCATCGGCATGCGGCGCGACGCAGCGCCACAACTCGGGACTGACCGCTCTTCCCGCCGCCCAGCGCTCATGCGCCAGGTCGAGCAGCATCTGCGCCAGCGCCGGATTGGCGCGCTGTTCCAGGCCTTGCACCGGCCAGAGCGGGCTGTCGAGAAAGAAGCTTTTCACCACCATCTGGTTCCAGGCTCCCTCGTCGAAGCGCTCCATCGGGTAAGGATTGCGATGGGCGATGGCTTCGTACACGGGACGCATGCTGGAGCGCACCGCCTCGCGCGCCCGCGGCTCGATAGCCTCGGCCGCCGGATACAGGGGAAAGCCGCGATACAGCGCAATGGCCTCGTTGATTTCCGCCGTATCGGCCAGCGCGTCCAGGCGCTCGGCGAAGCGCGCCTCCCGGCCGCCATAGGCCGCCAGGATGAAGGCGATGCGCGCCGCCTGGTCGATACGCCAGGCATCCGGCTCCAGGCCGGGGCGCAGGCGGCCAGCCTGGGCCAGCTCCACCGCGTTCAGTTGCAGCGCGCCACGGCCCAGCCGGCGCGGCGCCTGGCCCAGCGCGCGCGCCAGAACGGCCGCGCCTTCCTGACCCATCAGCGATTCCAGCTGGCCGCCGAACCAGGCCAGCGCCTCGCCGGGCAGGCGCGCGCGCAGCCAGCCGTCGAGCATGACGATGGCGGCGCCGCAGCGCTGCCCCGGATCGTTGGCGGTATCCATGCAGTTCTCCTCAAGTACCGGGAATCACGCGCTGCAACAGGCGGGTCGCGCCATACGCCGCCACGCAGGCCGCCAGCAGCGGCAAGGGCGCACCGGCCGCCGCCAGGATCAAGCCGTCGAGCAGGGAGATGGCGGCAATCAGCTGCGCCACCGCCCGCCCCACGTCGCCGCGCGCGGCACGGCGCCGCAGCAGACGCACGGCCAGCACATCGGCCGCCAGCAGGGCCAATAGCATAGCGGCTGCGGCCATGCCCGCGCTGCCAGCCTGCGCCAGCGTATCCAGCACGGCAGGCGCATACGCCAGCGGCGCAAGAGCCAGCACGGCCAGCGGCCAAAGCCGCTCCAGCCGGTCCAGGCTTTCCTGTTTGGCGGCATACGTCAGGCCCGCCACATGGGCCAGCACGGCCAGGCCGGCTATCGCCAGCGCCGCGCCGGGCAGCTCCTGCGGCGCGGCGGCCGCCGCCCCGGCCGCCAGATACACCAGGGCGCGGCACACGCCCATGACCAGGGGGCTGGCCGGATTGCCCTTATGCCAAACGTCGTACAGCAGGATGCAGGCCGCCAGCGCGCAGCCGCTCAGCACCGGGGCGGCGCCGCACAGGGCCAGGCCAAACAGGCCCAGTGCCAGCAGCGCAAAACCCGTGCAGAACACCGCGGCAGCGCTGATCTCGCCGGCCGGGATCGGCCGGCCGGGACGTTCGCGCGCATCGATGACACGGTCGAAGGCGTCGTTCAAGTACATGCCGGCCAGGTAAAAGGCCGAGATGGCGGCCATCACCAGCGCCGTGCGCGGCTGGAAGGCTGCCGCGCTGCCGCCGCCCAGCACCGTTCCGGCCAGCACATTGGTCCAGACGGTGGGCAGATTCGAGACCCGTCCCAGGCGCAGATAGACGCCCAGGGCCGGCGTTTTACGGATCAGGGTATTCATGCTCGCAATTCCTCGATAATGAAAGCCAGCTCGCGCGCGATCGCCGCCGCCTTGGACACAGGGCGGAAGGAAGACGGCAGCACGTCCCAAGTATAGGTCTCCACTTCCAGCAGCGGCACGCGCGCCATGGCAGGCAAGGCCGCCAGCGCCGCCCGCAGCTGCGCCTGGGTGGACGCGAAAGCCCCCCCGGCGGCCAGGAACACCGGCACATGGCAGTGGATGCGCCATTCGCCCCGCGCCTGGCCGCGCGCGAAGGCGGCCAGCGCTTCGGGCAGGTCGGTGTAGTGCTGCTGGCCCTGGCCTTGCACCACCACCTGGTGCAGATAGACGCCCTGCTCCAATGCCGCCAGCGCGGGCAGCAGGTCGGCCCGCATGGCGGGAATGCGCAGGGCGCTGGAGAGCTGCAGCTTGGGCACGGCGATGCCGGCCGCCGCCAGCCGGGCCAGGGCGCCGGCGGGCTCCTCGAAGCCGACCGCCGCATGGCAGACGTCGTAGCAGATGCCGAGATGGCGGCGGGTCAGCGCCTCGGCCTGCGCCGGGCTCACGCCGGCCAGGCCGGCGAGCCGGGTGCAGGCCTGCGCGTTCAGCAGATAGCGCTGGAAGAAGTCGAACACATCGTCGGTGTTTTCCAGCAGGCAGGCCGGTTCCGGTTCCAGCGCCAGGACCACGCAGCGGCCGCTCGATGCCTCCAGGTCGCGCAGCATGACGACAGCCTGCTGCAGCTGGCGCGCCATCAGGCCGATGCCGTCCGCATCCAGGCCGTGGCGCAGGCCTCCCGGAACGGTGGAAATGCTGCCTGCTTCACCGCGCGCCAGCAGCCGCGCCAGAATGCGCGCCGCGCTGGCCGTGTAGTCCAGGCGTTCCGCGCTGCGCCAGTCGGGCTGGTAGACCTTCTCCTTGACGCGCACGCCGTGGAATTGGCCGTAGGGGAAAGCGTTGATGGTGGAGACATAGGCGTGCAGGCGGTCCAGCTGCGACTGGAAGGCGCACAATGCCGCCTCCGTTTCCAGCACTGCTACCGCCTGGGCCGACAGGCGCAAGCCGATGCCGAAAGCCTGGCCCGGCACCAGCAGCGCCCGTTCTTCCAGCCCGGCACGCACCGCCGGAATATATTCTTCCAGGCTGGCGCTCACCTCCTGCCAGCTCTCGCCTGCGTGGATATTGCTGCAGTAGCACAGCGTCGTCAGTCCCGCACCCACGCTCATGCGCATGCCAGTCCCCCTTCCTGCTCGCGCAGCCAAGCGGCGGCGGACAGCACCAGGCGCGGGTCCATGGCATGCGCTTCCACCCCTTCGCCGATGGCTGCCAGCAGGGTCACACTGAGCTCCCCGCCCAGATGCTCGCGGAATTCGTCCAGCCCCGCCAGCACGGCCAGGCCGCCCTGCGCCGTGCGCGCCAGCAGCAGCGGATGCCACAGGCGGAAGCCCAGCCGCGCCAGCAAGCCATGGATGCGCAGCTCCGCGCCTGGCGCCAGCAGACCGGCCAGCACCGAGTAGCGCGCGTCGAGCGCGATGCCGATGGCGACCGCTTCGCCATGCGACAAGGCATGCCCGCTTAGCCGCTCCAGCTTGTGCGCCGCCCAATGGCCAAAGTCCAGCGGCCGCGCCGAGCCGCGCTCGAAGGGATCGCCGCCCCGGCTGATCTGGCGCATATGCAAGCCGGCGCTGCGGCGGATCAGGGCTGTCAGCGGCGCGGCATCGCCGGCTGCCAGCGCCGCGGCGTCCTCCTCGATGCCGCAAAAGAAATCGCGGTCGCGTATCAGCGCCACCTTGACCGCTTCGGCCAGGCCGGCACGCTTTTCGCGCAAGGGCAGCAGATCGATGAAGGCGGCGTCGTTGATGACGCCCCAGGGTGGGCTGAATGTGCCGACCAGGTTCTTCTGCCCCTGCCAGTTCAACGCATTCTTCACGCCGACCCCGCTGTCGCCCTGGGCCAGCACCGTGCTGGGAAAGCGGATATGGCGCACGCCGCGATGGAAAATGGCGGCGGCATACCCCACCGCATCGAGCACCGCGCCGCCGCCGATTGCCACGGCATAGGAATGGCGGTCGATGCGGCGCGCCGCCAGCGCCGCCAGCAGGCTTTCCAGCAGATGCGGGTCGTTCTTGCAGGCCTCGCCGCCAGGCACGCTAACCACCTCGCCCGCCAGCTCGATGCCATCGGCATGGGCCACCGCATATGCCGCGATGCGCGCCGGCAGCGCGGGCTGCGCCTGCAGCAGTCCGGCGTCGGCAAACACCGCCATGCGATGCCGCCGCTGCGGTTCGCGCAGGGCCAGCAGACGCCGCAGGTTCGGATTGGCGGGGTCGAAAGCGTCGCGCGTGAAGATCAGCGGCAGCACGTATTCAACGCTGAAGCCGTGCTGCTGCCATTCCTCCCCATCGGCGGCGTCCGCCGCCTTCAATTGGCCTCCTGCCCGATCTTGGGTTGGACGTGCGTCAGCATGAAGGGCGGCGCCGCGATGCGGTTGGGATGCGCCGCACCGGCCGGATTGCGCGTCACCTGCTGCGCCACCAGCTTCATTTCATACATCAGGCCAAGCGCATCGTTGAGCTTTTTCGGTTCGCCGTGGAAGACGGTGTCCAGTGTTTCCAGCAGCCGCATATAACTGCCATAGAACTGCTGGGCGGCGTAGAAGGCGGCCGTACCGCTCTGGTAGTCGCTCAGGGCGGCATTCGGCAGCAGATCGAACACCATATCCTCATCGAGCGGCACCGGCTCGCCCGCATACGACCAACCGGATGGCGCGGCCGGATTTTCGATCAGGCGCTTGCCGTGGAAGATTTCACCGAACTTGAAGTAGTGGGCGTAGGCTCCATCGGTGCTGTCGATGGGCGTGAAGCCTTCGCCTTCCTGGGCGCCCTCGCCCTGCACCACGATCACGCCGAGGGCCGCTTCGGCCGAGGCCAGATCGCTCACCTTGCCGTCATATTTCTCGCTGCGCACGAGCCGGGTGATCGGCGGGAACCAGTGGCTGACATCGACCTGCTCTTCCAGCTTCGGCTCCGCGAACACTTGTTCGCCACTCTCCACCAGGCGCGCCAGCGCCTCCCCGATGGCTTTGTAGAAGTCGCCGATCGAGGCGTATTCGCCAGGGACGCTGGCCGGCGCCGCTTCCACGTCCTCGCCCGGCAGCACGCCATCATAGTCAGGCTTCTCGATGGCCATGAAGACCGACTCGATCTGCTCCGGCGTCAAAGCCTTGAGCGACACCTGCAAGCCGTCGTTGATATTCAGCGGCAGCGGGCCAGGATAGTACAAACCCTTTCCGGCTGCTGTGATTTCGGGCCGGCCGCCGATGGCGATCAGGGTATTGCAGACCAGGGTCATATGCAGCATTTCCTCCACCACCACCGACTGCACCAGAGCGCCGGCTTGCCGGTTGGCGTTCTGCTTGAGCGAGAACAAGCCGCTCAGATACACGGGGATGGTGGCCAGTTCCAGCTGGATGGCGCTGGCCAGGGCGCTCTTCACCTGGTCAACGCTCTCGGCGCGCCGCAGCGCCTTAATGTGTTTCTCGCTAATCCGCATCATGGCAGGTTTCCTCTATATTGGATGGTCAAGGCTGGATGGGTTCAGGGATTGGGACCGCGCGATTTGCCCGGCAGCGTGCCCACCGGCGCGGCGCGGTCGTCTTGCGGCCGCAGGGCGGCGCCGCCGCGCGTGGGGCAGCGCTTGCCGAACATATGCAGCAGCGATGACGGCCGGCCCTGGCTTTCCAGCACCTGGTCGAAGTAGCGGATCAGCATGGAGCGCTTGGCCGAGGACATATCGCGCGTGACCGGCATCTGGTCGGGATCGTTGATGTCCTTGTCGAGCACGAAGCGCATGATGAAAGCATTGGCGTCGGCCTGGTCTTTCTGCGAGAAGTCGAACAACCCCTGGCTCATCACCGGATACAGATTGGCGTACTGCTGCAGGATGGGCTGCACATCGTTCCAGGTCGGATTATCGACGACCGGCACCGTGCTGAACACGAGCACGGCCAGCTTGTCGAAGTTCTGCTGCAAGGCCGGATCGCTGCCGCTGAAGTTATACGAGATCGTATACAGCTGGCCATCGATGTACTCGCGCGGATGGTCCATCACTTCCGGCCCTTGCAGGCGGACCGAGACCTTGCCGGTGGCATCGGTTACGGGCAGCGCCGGCTGGAACTGGACGGCGAAGGCCGGCACATTATTCACCGGCAGCAGCGCCCTGGGCGTGGTGCCAGGCGGCTGGCTGACCGGGGTGTTGTCCGTATCGGTGGCGGGTGCCGCGACCCAGAAATTGAGCTGCTGGCCGGCCATCGGCTGGCCGTAGCGCGCCGCATAGATGGTGGTGTCGAAATGGTTGGCGTTGCTGTCGTTCGGATCGAGGCGGAACACGATGTCTTCCGAACGCACCTCCAGTCCCAACAGGCTTTCGCGGATTGCCACCACGGACTTGCCATCCTGATTCGGGCCGCTGAGCAAGGCAAAAGGCAGCTCATTCATCGCATCGTAGATACTCTGGTGCAGTCGCACCGACTGGATGCCGGACAGATTCCATTGCTGGTAATCCGTCTGATCCAGCGGGGCCACAGCGTAGTAGGCCTCCGGGCCGATCAGGTCATCCTGCGCCGTCAGCGGGTCTTTGAGCAAGACGATCTGCATCGGCCCCAGTTGCTGGATCAGGTATTTATCGGCCAATGGCAAGGCGTTGCTCAAGTCCAGCTGCAGGAATCTGTTCTTGTCCACCAAGGCGCTAAAGCAGCCGATATTCTGGGTGCTGGCCAGGTCGCCAGTGCGGTTGCGCGTAGTGGGCATGAAGCGCCGCCCCAGGATGAAGGAGCGCGGCTCCTGGGGAATCACCGGGCCGATCGCCCCGATCAGCTTACCGTAGCAAAATTCGTTTTCGCCATATTTGGTGCCAAAGCCGTAGGTTGTGAGACGAATCGACAGCCTGCCTGATTGACTGAACGAATACAGCTCCTGCAGGAAGGGACTGTTGATGCCATCCAGATTCCATTCCAGCTGCGTCAGCACCGACTGGAACATGGCGGAGGCGCCCGAATCCCCCGGCGCAGCGCTGCGACCAAACCAAAGGTCGCGGAAAGGATTGGCCTCGTATTCACCGCGCAAGACCACTTGGCCATTGGGCGCCACCAGCGTGATGCCAAGGCCGTAGAGATTGGAAGCCAACTGCCAGTCAGGATCGACGTCGACGATCTTGGCCGAGGCACGGTCGAAGGCATTCCCAACGAACATGTTCAGCACCGGATCGCCTTGCCCTATCTGTAGATTCCCTGCTGGATCGACCACGCTGCGCACGGCGGCGTCGCGGAAGCGGAAGATGCCGGTGCCGACCGGATTCCACCAGCCGTTCTGCTGCTGGCCTTCGCGCAAATCCTGGAAATAGGGTTCGAAGGAGATATTGTCGAAATGGCGGGGATCGTTGTTAACGGTCGATACGTCTGCCTGGAAATAGCCGGAAAAGGCTAACCTGGGTGGCTGCAAGTAGCTCATGGGTTCTCCTGGGGTGTATGTTTCTCAGGTCTGCATGTATTCAAAGCTGAGACCAACGTTCTGCGCGCTGCCCGGCGCGACAGGGGTTTGCACCAGGGCCACGGCCTCGATGCGCAGGCTGTACATCAGGCCAATGGCAGCATCGAGCTGTCCGGGCTGGCCGTTGAAGCAAGTATGCAGGGCGTTCAGCAGGCTGTTATAGCTGTAGATGAAGGCAGCCAGCCGCGTATGCGCCTGGCTGCCGGGCGTGAACTGGGCCAGCTTGCAGTTCGGCCGCAGCGGATAGACGCCGTTATCGTCGAAGGGGATGGGCGCGCCGGCATAGGCATAGCCGTCCGGCGTTTTCACCAGCGCGCGGCCGGCGTGGATTTCGCCGAAGCGGTAGAAGTGGGCCAGCACGTCCGGGCTTTCGTAGGGCGAGCTGCTGCTGCCCTCCCCTTGCAGCACGATGATGTCGATGGCGCGCACCGCGCTGTCCACTCCCGTGATGGCAAACAGCTGGTCGGGCGGGAACCAGTTGCCTTGCACCACCTGGCGCGGCAGCGAGGACGGTTCGAAGATGCCGTCGCCCAGTTCCACGATCTTGGCTTGCAGCGCGCGGTAGAAGGCGCCGATGGTTTCGTATTCGGGCTCGATCTCTGCCTTTTCACTCACGGGGATCGGTTCCTCCGGTTCCTCGATCTGCATGAAGACCTGCTTGACCAGATCGCGCGAAAACGCCTCGATGCCGACCGTGAAATCGGGGCCGCCGATATGCATGGGCAGCGGGCCGGGATACTCGGGCACAAAGCCGGGCCGGTTGATCTGCGGCTGGCCGCCGATGGCGATCAGGATATTGCTGGCGATGCACATATGCAGCATCTCCTGCATGGTGATGGCGCGAATCAGACCAGAAATGGCCTCGTTCTTGCCAGCCACCAGGGAGGCCGTGGCCGTGAAATACGGCGGAATGGTGGAATGTTCCAGCTCGATGGCGTTTTGCAGCGGGCCAAACAAGTCCTGGGCCGCGCGCGCCTGGCGCACGGCGCGCACATAGTTACGGTGTAGCCTGATCATGGTTTTCCTCCCTGGCGCGCCTGGTAAGCCTGATAAGCCATGAAGACGGCGGTCTTGCCCGCCGTTTGCAGCGGATCGAGCGCCAGCACCGGCCGCGCTTCCGCCTCGGTTGGCGGCGCTGCGCGCGGTGCAGCTGCCTTGCCTTTCAGCGGCTTGCCGTCCGCCCCCGGCTGGCGCAGCCAGCGCAGGATCATGGCGCGCTTGGCGTCGGACAGGTCGCGCGTGACCGGCATATGATTCGGATCGCTTTGCGGCAGCGAGAATGCCAGGTCGAGGATGCGCACATGGGCCACCACCGAATCGTAATCGGCCAGGTCGATCAGGTGGCGGCTCATGATCGGATACAGATTGGCGTACTGCTGCAGGATGGGCTGGATATCCGGATACCAGGCCGGCACCGCCGGCGTCGCCACGCGGTCGTAGGCCAGCAGGCTGATGAAGTTCCAGATATTCTGCGTGCTATCCTTGGGCTGGGCCGGCATCTTCCACCCGATGCCGTACAACTGGCCATCGATATAGCCGCGCGGATTGCCAGGTCCGGCCGCTGGCGCATGGATGCGCAACTGGGCGCGGCCACTGGCGTCGGTATTCAGCTGCTCGGGGTAATCGAGCTTGCCGGTATTGATGGTGGGCGGCTGGGAACTCTCCATCAGGCCAAGCTGGGTGCCAAACACCAGCGTGGTAGCCAGCGGCTGGCCATAGCGCGTGGCGTACATTTCGGCGGCCACGGTTTCGTCCGGATTCAGGCGGTAGACGATGCTGTCGGCGCGCGCGTAGAAGCCGCCGAAGGATTCCTGCACCAGCACCTGATAGCTGGATGGCGCCTCGCCGCTGCCGGCCAAAGGGGTCAGCAGCAGCAAGGGACGGCGGCCGATGTTCTGCGCGATCCAGGGATCGAGCTGGCTATAGTCGAAGTCCTCGATGCCGGCGGTGCGCGCATACCAGTCCTGCTGCGCGCGCGCATTGCCGTTCTGGTAGCCCACCTCGCCCAGGATCGCCACCGAAGCCGCGCTTACCGTATCCAGCGGCCCATCGGGATTGCTGCGGTCCACCGCCAGCAGCAGACGGCCCAGGTTCTGGAAGCCGCCGTCGGCTCCTTCGATGGGCAGGCAATTGCCAAAATCGGCGCTGACGCGCTGACACTGTTCCTGCACCAGGCAGGTGAAGAAGGACACGCCATGCGCCGGCGTCATGACATTGCTGAAGGCCGGAATCATCTGCCGTCCCGGTACGAAATGCTTGGGACTGCCATGGCGCCAGGGACCGATGCTGCCCACCACATGGCCCAGGGTATAGCGCGGAATGCTGGGATCGCGCCCATAACCATACAGATTCATATTGATCGACAGCCAGCCCTGGTCCGACGCCGCATGCAGGGCCGCCAGCAGCGGCGAGCCGTGGTCGCATTTCCAGGCCACCTGGCTCAGCACCGACTGGTAGATGGCGGCCAGGGTCTGGTCGTGGAAGGCGCTTTCGTGCTGCTGCCGCTTCCATAGATTGATGAAGGCGGCCGGCTCGTAATCGCCGACGAAGAGATTGGCCCCGGCGCCGTCGCTCAGGCGCAACTGCATGCCCCAGATGGCCGACACCATCTGCTGCTGCGGATCGAGGTCGACCAGCTTGCCGTAGACGCGCTCGCGCGCATTTTCCAGCTGCATGCCGATGGCGGGATCGTCCTGCGCTGAGCTGAGCGGCTTGCCGTTCAATACCCCGCCCGTGATCTGGCAATCGATCAGGCGGAAGTTGCCGGTGCCTTCGGGGTTCCAGCTATCCTTGCTCAGCTTCTGCTTCTCCGGCGTGAACGTGGCATTGTCGTAATTGGTGACGTCGTTGTTGATGGTGGAGACATCGGCCTGGAACATGCCCGAGAAATTCAAGCGCGGCTGGTCGAGATAGCTCATTTCGCGCCCTCCCCCGGTTTGCCCAATTTATTCCATTGGGAGCCGGGCCGCGCGCCGCGCAAGCTCGGTTCCGTCTCCCGTTCCGGACAATCGCCGGTGAACAGGCAGCACCATTCGGGGCGCGGCGTGCACATCTCCGGCACCTGCGCCCAGGTCTTGGCGGGATCGGGCTTTTGCATGCGGAAGTTGCGGTAGTTCTGGCTGACGATGGGCGCATTGGGCGGCGAACCCGGGTCGCCGGAGAAGAAGAAGGACTGCGGGTGGCGGTATGGCGGAGCCGAGGGATCGTAGCGATCCGGCGTCGCCGTCTTCTCGAATGCGTAGCCGAACAGCGGGCCGCCCATATACTGGGCATAGGCCTGGATGGTGCCGCCCAGATGCTGGCTGCGCGCCGGATCGTATGGCAGGTGCTTGATGAAATCGCGCCGCGGCGGATGGTTCATCAGCGAAAACTGGCAGCAGGCCGGCGTGCCGGGCGGGCGGTCTGAATAGCGCAGGAAGTAGGCCTTGTTCCCGAGCGATACGAAGGAACAGCTGAAATCGTTCTTGATCGGGAAGATCGGCAGGCAGCGCTTATCGTAGTACTCCATCATGGCGCCGCGGCCATCGCCATCGGCCGGAACGTAGCTGTCGTCGTAATAGCTGGCGCCGTAGGACACTTCGTAATCGGCGGGCGTCAGGCCGGCAGGCGGAGAGCTGTAAGGCGGCGGGAATTTATCCTCGTTGCGGAAGACCCGGTACATGGTCCATTCGCTGGTCCACCATTGCGGGAAAGCGGGATCGGTGGGATCGGTGGGTTTGCGCGGCGCGATGCAGTGATTCGGCGGGCCGCAGTCCTTATTATTATGCACCCCACCTGTGTTGTAGTAATGGCGCTCGGCCGCATCGTCGCGCGGTCCGGGCGGGGGATATCCCGAGGAAGTGCAAGCCGCCAGCAAGGCGGTCGCTAGGCCCAGCAAGGGTTTCACCGGACCAAAGTCTAAACAGCCAGGACACGCAGATTTCATATCGCCCCTCTCTTACAAAAGGTTCTCGACGAATTCCGGTTTGGGCATGTAGGACTGCCAGCGCCCGACTATACGCCGCGCACATCGAAAAATATTCTCCAATTATCACAACTGAAATTTTCAGCATTATTGCCACAACCTGCGTTCCAAGCGCGCCAAACTCCGTTATGCTGGCTGCCCATTGCGGAATTTCGGGAGTCCCCATGCAGCCCTTGCTGATCCTGAATATCGTTGGACTGACGCCGCGCCTGCTGGGGTCATACACCCCGCGCCTGAGCGCCTTTGCCGCGCGCGGCGCGCTGCGCCAGATGAGCAGCGCCGCGCCGGGGCTGACCTGCACCGTGCAGGCCAATCTGCTGACCGGCAGCACGCCGCAGCAGCACGGCATTGTCGGCAACGGCTGGTACTTTCGCGACACCGCCGACATCGGATTCTGGCGCCAGTCCAACCGCCTGGTGGCAGGCGAAAAGATCTGGGAAGCCGGCAAGCAGCACGACCCGCGCTTCAGCTGCGCCAATCTGTGCTGGTGGTACAACATGGCCGCCAGCCATGATGTCGGGCTGACGCCGCGCCCCATCTACAAGGCCGATGGCCAGAAACTGCCCGACTGCTACACCAAGCCCGCCGCCTGGCGCGACGAACTGCAATGGGAGCTTGGCCCCTTCCCCCTGTTCCAGTTCTGGGGACCGGCCACCTCGATCGCCTCCAGCCGCTGGATCGCCGGCGCGGCGCGCCTGGCCCTGCGCCAATACGATCCCACCTTGAGCCTGGTCTACCTGCCGCATCTCGACTACGATCTGCAGCGCCACGGCCCCGATCCCAGCCATCCGGCCGTGCGCCGCTCGCTGGGCGAAATCGACCGTGTGGCGGGCGAGCTGATTGCGCATGCCGAAGCGGCCGGAAGACGCGTGCTGCTGCTGTCGGAATACGGCATCACGGCCGTCGACCGGCCGGTGCATCTGAACCGCCATTTGCGCGAAGCGGGTCTGCTGGCGGTGCGCACCGAGGATGGCGGCGAACTGCTGGACCCCATCGCCTCGGACGCCTTTGCCGTGGCCGACCATCAGATCGCCCATGTGTATGTGGCCGATGCGGCGCGCATCGACGCTGTGCAGCGCCTGCTGGCTGCTGTACCGGGCGTGGAGGCCGTGCTGCGCGGCCCCCAGCGCGCCAGGCTGGGACTGGACCACGCGCGTTCCGGCGAGCTGGTGGTGCTGGCCGATGCGCGCTCCTGGTTCAGCTACTACTACTGGCTGGACGACCGCTGCGCGCCCGACTTCGCGCGCACCGTCGACATCCACCGCAAGCCCGGATACGATCCGGCCGAGTTGTTCTTCGACCGCCAACTGCCCTATCCCAAACTGACCGTGCTGCATCGCCTCTTGCAGCGCAAGCTGGGCCTGCGCGCGCTGATGGATGTGATCGGCCTTGATGCGACGCTGGTCAAGGGTTCGCACGGCCGCCCGCCCAGCCATCCCGATGACGGCCCGCTCATCATCGCCGACCGCCCGGACGCCCTGCCGGCCGGCACCATCGCGGCCGAAGCGGTCAAAGCGCTGGCGCTCGACATGATCTTCGCGCCAGCGCCGCTGCGGCCACAATCCGCACCGGAACGGCAAACGGAAACGGTCTAGTACCGGGGCAAGCCCCGCGTTACAACAGCTCGCCGACCAGCCGGCCCAGGATGCGCAGTGCATCCTCGACGTCCGGCGACCAGGGATAGCTGTAATTGAGCCGGATGTAGTGGCTGTAGCTGCCGCTGGCGGAGAACATATGGCCGGGGCCGACCGTGATCTTGCGCTCCAGCGCCCGCGCATACAATTTCATCGCATCGACGCCTTGCGGCAGCTCGACCCACAGCACATAGCCGCCCTGCGGCTCGGATACGCGCGTGCCGGCCGGGAAGAAGCGCAGCACGGCCGCCGCCATCATGCGCGCCCGCTGCGCATAACCCTTGCGCACCTGGCGCAGATGGCGGTCGTAGCCGTCGCGCTGCAGATAGTCGGCGATGGCCAGTTGCGGCAAGGATGGCGTGGTCAGCGTGTTGAGGAATTTGAGCTTTTCGACCTGTGCCGTGTAGCGGCCCGGCAGCGCCCAGCCGATGCGGTAGTTCGCCGTCAGGCTCTTGGAGAAGGACGAGCAATGCAGCACCAGCCCCTTGCTGTCGTAAGCCTTGAGCGCGCTGGGATGGCTGTCGCCGTAATACAGCTCGTTGTAGACCGCGTTCTCGATCACCGGAATATCGTGCTCGGACAGCAGCGCCACCAGCTCGCGCTTGCGCTGGTCGGACATCAGGAAACCCAGCGGATTCTGGAAATTCGGCATCACCATGCAGGCCGCCACACGCTGTTGGCCCAGGATGGTCCGCAACGCTTCGATGCTGATGCCCTCGCGCGCATCGGTCGGCACTTCCAGCGCGCGCATGCCCATGCGTTCGATAGCGTGCAGCATGGCGTAAAAAGTGGGTGATTCGACGGCGATGACGTCGCCCGGCCGCGCCACCGCCTGCAGGCAGAGATTGATCGCCTCCGTCGCGCCCACCGTCACGATGATTTCAGAGGGATCGACGGCCATGCCGTTTTCCATATGGCGGCGCGCGATCTGGCGGATCAGCTCTGGATTTCCCGGCGGCAGATCGTCCATCACGCTCCAGTTCTGGTTGCGGCGGGCGATGGCGTTGGCGTACTGGCTGATGCGCGTCCAGGGAAAAGGCGCGGGATCGGGATAAGGTGAGCCCAGCGCCACCGCGCCTTCGCTGCGGATGCTGCGCAGTGTGGACAGCACCAGGCGGCTCACGTCCACTTCCGACGACAGCACCAGCGCGGGCGCTTGCGCGGCCGGACGCGCTGCGGCGCTTGGTCTGCTGCGCACGAAGAACCCCGATTGCGGGCGGCTTTCGATGACACCCCGGCTCTCAAGCAGGGAATAGGCGCGCAGCACCGTGCTGACGCTGAGGTTGCGATGCTGGCTGGTCTGGCGCACCGAAGGCAGCTTTTCGCCTTCCAGCAGCACGCCGCGTTCGACCTGGCTTTCCACCTCGGCGGCGAGTGTTTCATACAGTTTCATGTAATTCAGTATAGCGCAGCTCATATACAGCCAGTTGGCCCGCCCGACTGTACCCCTGCACTGTGTCCTTTTCTGTACACGCCGCACGTCCCCGCCAGGACCGACACTGTGAGCATCCACAGAAAAGGACTCAAAACATGAGCAAAAAAGACAATACCGGCCATATCGCGCCCTACCCCAATCCGGCTGGCGGCTGGGGCGCGCTGAAACATGTGGCGCTCCAGCTCTACCGCGAACGGGTCGGCGCGGGCAAGCTGGGCACCCTGCTGTCGCAGAACCAGCCCAATGGTTTCGACTGTCCCGGATGCGCCTGGCCCGATCGCGCCCACACCTCCACCTTCGAGTTCTGCGAAAACGGCGTGAAAGCCGTGGCGGCGGAAGCGACCAGCAAACGCGCGCGGCCAGAGCTGTTCGCCAGCCACACCGTGGCGCAGCTGATGGAGCAGAGCGACTACGAGCTGGAACAGCATGGCCGCCTGACCGATCCCCTGGTCTACGACAGCGCCAGCGACACCTACCAGCCCATTGCCTGGGACGATGCCTTCGCCCTGATCGCCCGCCACCTGCATCAGCTGGACGATCCGGACCAGGCGGCCTTCTACACCTCGGGCCGGGCCAGCAACGAGGCGGCCTTCCTCTACCAGCTTTTCGTGCGCATGTACGGCACCAACAACTTCCCCGACTGCTCGAATATGTGCCACGAGGCGACCAGCCGCGGCCTGCCGCATACGGTGGGCGTCGGCAAAGGCACGGTCACGCTCGACGATTTCGAACTGGCCGATACCATCCTGATTTTCGGCCAGAACCCCGCCACCAACCATCCGCGCATGATGGGCGAGCTGCGCGAATGCGCCAGGCGCGGCGCCGCCATCGTTTCCATCAATCCCTTGAAGGAAAGAGGATTGCAGCGCTTCCAGGACCCGCAAAGCCCGGGCGAAATGCTGCTCAATTCCAGCACCCATATCAGCTCCATGTTCGTGCAGCCGCGCCTGGGCGGCGACTTTGCCCTGATCAAAGCCCTTGCCAAGCGCGTGGTGGAACTCGACGACGAAGCCATGAGTACCGGGCGTCCCAGGGTGGTGGATACGGATTTTATCGCCGCCCACACCGTCGGTTTCCACGATTTCGCGCGCGACCTGCGCGGCGAGAACTGGCATGTGCTGCTGGAGGAATCGGGCGTGGAACGCGAACAGATCGAACGCCTGACCCATACCTATATCAATAGCGGGCGCGTGATCGCCTGCTGGGGCATGGGTCTGACCCAGCACAAGAATTCGGTGGCAACCATCCAGATGCTTTCCAATCTGATGATGATGCGCGGCCATATTGGCCGTCCCGGTGCGGGGCTATGCCCGGTACGCGGCCACTCCAATGTGCAGGGCGACCGCACGGTGGGCATCGAAGAACAGCCGACGGCAGCCTTCCTCGACCGCCTGCAAGCGGTATTCGGTTTCGAACCGCCGCGCCATCACGGCCACGATGTGGTTTCCAGCATCCAGGCCATGATCGAGGGAAGACTCAAAGTCTTCATCGGCCTGGGCGGCAACTTCGCCAGCGCCACACCGGATACGGAGCTGACCTGGCAAGGCTTGCGCCAATGCGAGCTGACAGTCCATGTGGCGACCAAGCTGAATCGCAGCCATCTGGTGCACGGCCGCGCGGCCCTGATCCTGCCTACCCTGGGCCGTACCGAGATCGACCTGCAGGGCGGCGTGGCGCAGGGCGTGACGGTGGAGGACTCGATGAGCATGGTGCATATCTCCTACGGCATCAACCAGCCAGCCTCGCCCAATCTGCTGTCCGAGATCGCCATCGTGGCGCGCATGGCCGAAGCCACGCTGGGCAGCGCCAAGGTCGACTGGCTGGCGCGCACCGCCAACTATGCCCTGATCCGGGACGATATCGAGAAGGTCTTCGACGACTTTTACGACTACAACGAGCGCGTTTCCCGGCCGGGCGGCTTCCACCTGCGGGTCGCTTCGCGCGAACGCGAATGGGTCACGCCCAGCGGCAAGGCGCAGTTCCTGCTCAATGCCGTGGACCGCGACACCCCTATTCACCGCGCCCGCGCCATCCACGGCAAGCGCCTGCTGACGATGATGACCACGCGCTCGCACGACCAGTACAACACCACCATCTACGGCCTGGACGACCGCTATCGCGGCGTGTTCGGCCTGCGCCGCGTGGTCTTCATCAACCGGCTGGATATGGAAATGCTGAGCTTCAAGGCCGGCGACCATGTGGACGTCAGCAGCGTCTGGGACGATGGCGTGGAGCGCCGCGCCAAGCGCTTCCTGCTGGTCGAATACGATATCCCGCGCGGCTGCGTCGGCGCCTACTACCCGGAAACCAATCCGCTCGTGCCTTTGACCAGCGTGGCCGTCGGCGCGGGCACGCCAACCTCAAAATCCATTCCGGTGCTGCTGCACCTGGTCCAGGACGGAGGCACGGCATGATCATCCGCCCGCAAAGCAACTGGTTGCGCATGCTGCTGGTCTGGCATGGTTCGGTGCTGCCGGCCATTCTGCCGCAGCTGCTGCTGATCCTGGCCATCAGCCTGGCCGCCGTGTTCGGGCATGGACGCATTTTCGGCGAGCGCGTTCCGCTCGATACGGCGCCCTTCCCCCTGCTCGGCGTCAGCCTCGCCATCTTCCTCGCCTTCCGCAACAATGCCAGCTATCAGCGCTACCTGGAGGCGCGCCAGCTCTGGGGCCATATGCTGATCGCCTCGCGCAGCCTGACCTCGCAGGCGCTGGCCTACCTGCCCGCGCGGCGCGTCGGTCGCCGCGAGCTGGCGTCCCGTGTGATCGCCTTTGTCCACCTGCTGCGCCATCAGTTGCGCGGCAGCTCGCCCGACGCGGACCTGGCGCGCCTGCTGCCGCCCGCCCTCGCCGCCGAACTGCGCCAGCGCGCCTACCGTCCCGTTGCCGTGCTCAATGGCCTGCGCCGCCTGATGCGCCAGACCGCGCCCGACAGCCAGACCCTGTGGATGCTCGATGGCCAGATCAACAGCCTGGCCGACGCCGTCGGCGGCTGCGAAAGACTGGCCAGCACGCCCATTCCCTATCCTTACGGCGTGCTGCTGCACCGGACCATCTACGCTTACTGCTTCCTTTTGCCGTTTGGCCTGGTGCATGCGATCGGCGCGGCCACGCCGCTGATCTCGGTCTTCGTGGCCTACACCCTGTTCGCGCTGGAAGCCATTGCCCAGGAAATCGCCGATCCCTTCGGCACCGCGCCGAACAGCCTGGCGCTGGAGGCGATCTGCCGCACGATAGAACGTTCGGTACTGGAACTATGCGATCTGCCCATGCCGGACGAGGCGTCGGCGGACAAAAATTTCAGGATGGATTGAATAATGCCCGCTTCAAGCGGGCATCATCATTCAGGCGTATTCGACAAAGCCGTCGGCGCGGCAGAAGCTGACCAGTTTCAGCCTGGCCTGGCGCGCAATATCGATGGCCAGCGAGGTGGGGGCGGAAATCGTGGCCAGCATGGGAATCTGCACGCGGGCCGCCTTGCGCGCCAGTTCATAGCTCGCGCGGCTGGACAGATAGCCGAAGCCTTGGCGCAGATCCAGGCCGCGCATGGCGAGGTGGCCGACCAGCTTGTCCATCGCATTATGCCGGCCCACATCCTCGAACACGCAAAGCACCGCGCCATCCAGGCCGCACCAGGCAGCGGCATGCACGCCGCCGGTTTGGCGCATCAAGACCTGGTACCGGCCCAGTTCGCGCGCCGCACGCTCGATGGCCGGCGCCAGCGGATCGGGCAAGGCGCTGGCGGGCATCGGCGCCGGATCGAGATCGAGCAGTGCCAGACTGTCGATGCCGCACACGCCGCAACCCGTGCGCCCGGCCAGCGAGCGGCGGCGCTCCTTGAGCCGCATGAAGGCCGCCTGCGCAATGCGCAGCTGCACCTCGGCCGCGCCAGGCAGCTGGCGCAACTCCACATCGTAGATTTCGGAGCGGGAGCCGACGATGCCCTCGGTCAGGGCAAAGCCGACGGCAAACGCTTCCAGATCGCGCGGCGTGGCCATCATCACCGCATGGGAAATGCCGTTGAAGACCAGGGCCACCGGCACTTCCTCGGCCACCGTGTCCATCGCATCGCTGGCGGCGCCGCCGCGATGGCGCACGATGGCGCGCCGCTGGCAACCGCTGCGCTCCGGCTGAAGAACTGCTTCCATTTCTCACCTCATTCTTGCTGTTCCAGCCTGAATGATAAAAATGAATGGATGGCGCCTGGGCGCACAGTTCCCCGGCCGGAGCAGCAGCACAGTTCAAGCTGCGATCTGCGCGCCAGCTCCGCCCCGAGGCCGCGCACCGGCGACTCCAGTTTCATGCGGCTGCCGGGATACTCAAAATGAGACCGTGCGGATGGCGCCGCCATCCATCCGCAGTTCCAATGCAAAGGCGCCGGATTGTTTCATCTCCGTTACCCACCAAACATCAGGGGCACTGCGATGAAATTCCAGATACTGGCCAGCAGACTTTCCAGGGACGTACTCCTCAAATGGCTCAGCAATCCGGTACACAATCAGCCCACATCCCCCGATGGCGCACCAGGTTTCATCCGCGGCGATTACCGCCGCTTGCGGATCGCCGTAAAAATCCCCAATAACGACTTTCCTCCCGTTGGGCATGCACAGGTATGCAATCTCATATTCGTATTGAATGGCGTAGTGATGGCTTACCGCCAGAGTATTGGCTGTCAAAATATTCTTTCTAAAGGCATAGCTTCCGCCGCGCAGCTCATTTCGCCGCCGGCGCGTTTGCCACCAGATAATTGGTCCATCCATATTCGCGCGCAATTGCACGCAATACTTCCTCGATCAGCTGCATGCCGTTGTCACTATTGGTCATCACGACGGCGCCTTGGCCGGTTGAGGTGTACGCAAACATCATATTGCGAAAGCCTTGCGTGCCGCCGCTATGACGGAAGCTTTCGCGCGCATCGGTTTTTTCACCGAGGAATAGACCGAGTCCGAAAGTCTCAATACCCGGAGTGAGCATTTCATCCGTCATTTTCTGCGACAGCACCTTATTCGACTTTCCTGCGAAGCTATTCTGGATCTCGATGGCGAAGCGGGCCAGATCGGATGGCGTGGTCCACAAGGAAGCGGCGGCCATCTCTGGATAGCGATGCCATTTTCCGGCTACGGCGCTGCCATCGGCAAGATAGGCCTGCGATGCCGTGGCCTCCCATGCCGCGGGCAGCGTGAAGCTGCTCTCCTGCATGCCGATCTTGTTGAGCACGGCATGCTGCACGAACTGCTCAAACGGTTGCCGCGAAGTCTCGGTCAGCAGGAGCTGGACGATCTCGTACCCGCCGCCTGAATAGCGCCACTCGCTGCCGGGCAAGGTCTTCACGCGTACCGGATCGGAATTGGCCGGAGCTTTCCCGTCGAGAATCTCAAGCAGGCTGGGAAGGGCCTGGCCTTCCGGATAGCCAAGGTAGCCGTGCACGCCGATACCGGCCGTATGGCTGAGCAAAGCACCTAGTGTGACCTTGCGCTGGGCCGTGAATTGATTGTCCGGTACTTTCCAGGCAGTCAAATACTGGTTGACGTCCTTGTCCAGAGCCAGCTTGCCGGCCTGCACCAACGATAAGGCGGCCATTGCCGTCACCGGCTTGCTGATGGACGCTGCCTGGAATCTCGTATGCTCGGTAACGGGACGGCCGCTGGCGACGTCGGCCATGCCGTAGCCGCGCGCCCATTCGATCGCGCCATGATTGATCACGGCGATGCTGGCGCCCGGAACTTTGAGGGCTGCCATGCGTTCGCCAAGGCGCATGCGCTGAACCGGCGCGCCTTCGGCGGCGGCAGCCGGCAGCAAGCCGTTTTCCACGCGGCCGATACGCGCTTCAATGGCACTGTCTGTTTGCTGGGCATGAACGATGGTGACAGTGGACGCAAACAGCGCCGCAAGCGCGAGCAATTTTTTCATGGAAAAGAGGCAGGCTGGATAATGCCCGGAGTCTATCGTTGAATTAATTGCTCAGCAATTCTTTCTTAAATCCATACCATTTGTCACATCCCCTCGTTCTTTTGCATTGAATGCAATAACATCAATGCTTTATAATTAACTTTTCCTCACATTTGACGACAAGGCCTTACATGCACTGCGTTCCGTCCCTCAAATCCACCGGCGCGGCAGCATTGTTGCTGCTCAGTGCGTCATTCGCCCATGCCGATATCGTTGCCTATGACTTCACCGCAACGGTCGGCGACATGACTTACTATGCGCACACGTCGCCGACCGGCCCCGGCCCAGGCGTTGCCGTCGCGTCTTCCAGCTATGCGGGCAAGCTGATCAGCAGGGGCGATCAGGTGCGTGGCCACTTCTTCTACGACACCGCGCTGGGCCAGTTCCTCGGCATGCCACCAGCCTTGCCCGGTGCCGAGTCGGCCCTGTACGGTGGACCGGGCTACGCCCGCACGATGGCCGGCGTCCAGTACACGGTCGGCAATGACGGCGTGCGCTTCGCCTCGGTCGATACGCCCGTCATTTCGGTCATCGACAACCGCTTTGTCGATGTGGTGCACATCGTGGCGCTGACGGCAAATAGCCAATCCGGCCTGCAACAGGAAGTCGGCATCGATTTCATCGACAGCCGCCATCGGGCCCTCAATTCGATCAGCCTGCCGGGCGAGATCAAACCAGCTGATTACACCCAGATGGCGGTCTACAACGCCTTCACCTACGCCTCGCGCGACGATGCCTTGAACGTGACGATGACGATCAATTCTTTGACGCCATCACTGCCCGTACCTGAGCCGGAAAGTTACGCCATGCTGCTGGCCGGTCTGGGCCTGCTTGCCATGCTGGCGCGACGCAAGGCAGCCAGCCGTACAGGCGTGTAAGGACTATATTTGCCGACCCGGCGCGGCTTGCGTCATGCGGACGCCGGGATCGTCATATAAAATTCCCTACAGAAGCTCGTATCATCTCAACACGGCAAGAAAATGGCTAGCAAACGCAGTATTTTGAAATTGCTTACTCTCACCTTCCTCAGCTTCAATGCATTAGCAGACGAAGCGACGAATGTAGACAGCTTCCCGATCATCAAGGAACTGCAGGTAACAAAGAAAGACGGCGAGTTTTTGCTGAAATTGCACCAACTCCCAGGTGAAGGCTATGGGTATGCAATGAGTGTATGGAGAGATGGCTACATCCTGCAGATGGAAATTATCAATGGCGTAGCGCCAACCATTATCGATCAAGCGACGGGATCGCCCGAACATATCGGCCTTCTGTATAAAGAGGGCGGGCATCAATCAACCCTGGAAATTCTCTCCTTTCAGAAAAAACGCTTCACCAAAGTGGCGGGTGGTGAAATCGGAAGCAATTGCGCCTGCGTTTTTCTTGAAGACGACAGAACCTTGAGCGCCGTTGATGTTGATCACGTCAATGTATATATCAAGCGCTACAAAATCACTGTCCGTAAAATCATCAAGATTGATGAGCGAAAAATCCCAAAGCACCAAGTTGAACAGATAAGAGGGAAATGCGAAACGCGTTCCTTGTTTTAGCCGTTTCCGCCGGAACACCGCGATGCAGCCCACTCCCCCAGCTACACCTTAAACATGCGCACCACCGTCGTCAGCGCCTCGGTTTGGCGCCGCATGCTCTCGGCCGCTTCGGCGGCCTGGCCCACCAGCGCGGCGTTCTGCTGCGTTACCTGTTCGACCTGGGACAAGGCCGCGCTGACTTGTTCGATGCCGCTTGACTGCGCATGGCTGGCATTGGCGATTTCACCGATGATGTCCGTTACCCGCTGCACGCTGTCCACCACCTCGCGCATGGTGCCGCCCGCCTCGTCCACCAGCCGGCTGCCCTCGCCCACCTTGCCCACCGAGTCGTTGATCAGTTCCTTGATTTCCTTGGCGGCGCTGGCCGAACGCAGCGCCAGCGTGCGCACTTCCGAGGCCACGACAGCAAAGCCGCGGCCCTGCCCTCCGGCGCGCGCCGCCTCCACCGCCGCATTCAGCGCCAGGATATTGGTTTGAAAGGCGATGTCGTCGATTACGCCGATGATGTCGACGATCCTTTGCGAGGATTCATTGATCGACCCCATGGTTTCCACTACCCGTGCCACCACCGTCCCGCCACGGCTGGCCGTCAGCGAGGCCGTTTCCGCCAGTTGCCTGGCCTGCTCGGCGCTGCCGACATTCTGTTCCACGATGCCGGTCAGCTCCTTCATGGACGATGCGGTTTCTTCCAGCGAGCAGGCTTGCTGCTTGGTGCGCGAGGATAGATCGAGGTTGCCGGCCGCTATCTGGTTCGAGGACTCCGAAATGGCGCTGGTCCCGGTCCTGACCTGGTGCACGATGCTGACCAGGCTTTCGTTCATATTGCGCAAGGAGCGCAGCAGCTGGCCGGTTTCGTCCTCCGTCACAACCGCTTCGATCCGTCCCGTCAGATCGCCCGCCGCCACGGTTTCCGCCACCTGGACGGCGGCCGTCAGCGGCTGCAGGATGGCGCGCATGACCAGCAAGGCAATCGCAATTCCGGCCCCCAGCGAGAGACCTAGGATGGTCAGCATCAGCCAGCTGGCGTTTTCGATCATCACCTGCGCCTGGGCTTCATCGCGCGCGGCGCGCACATTGGCCAGCTCCACCACTTTGTCGATAGCCTGGCGGTGGCGCTCATACGCGGCATCAATACGGCTGATGGCCTGCGCAGCCGCTTCGGCATCGGCCTTTTGCACCGCCGGGACCAGGGTGTTGAAAACCAGGCGATAGAATTCCTCGGCCGGCTGGTGGGCCTGCTCCAGCAGCGCAGCCGCAAGCCCGCTTTCCAGGCCGGCTTTACGCCAATACTCGTGGCGGGTGCTGTAGTCCTTGCGGAGAGTCTGCAGGCGGCTTATCAACTCCTCCTGGCGCGCCTTGTCGCGCGCGCCCGCCAATTGCAGGCTGACCAGATAGGATTCGATGACGTATTCAGGCGGCGGCAGAATATCCGCCACCAGATCCTTGCTCTGGACGATGCGGTTATAGACGGGACCATTCACTTTCAGTTCGTTGAGGGTCCACACCGACCAGGCGCTATACGCGGCAAAGCCCGCGACAAACACCGACAGCATCAGCCAGAAACGGCCGCGGATATGCATTTTGGTCAGGCCCATCATTCTCTCCTAGCAGCGCCGCGTCCAGAGTTCGAATTCCATGCCATGCGCTAGCCATTGTAATGGCCTGCAACAGCAAATAGCGCTCCTCAATATCTGCGGCACGGCTTGCGTCCGGCAAGCTGTCGCATTTTCAACAGTCCTGCGCGGCGACGGGTACTGTCCCGCCATTTTTTGCCATGGCAACGCAACGGCGCGCCAGCAGCTCGGTGGGGTCCAGTAGCGCGACCGTGTGAGCGCCAATCCGGTAGGCCGCATGCTGGGCCAGAATCAGCGGCAGCTCGGTGCAGCCGAGGATGACAATGCCGGCGCCGCGCCCGGCCAGATGCGCCAGGGCGCGCAGCAGCGCTTCCTTGCATGGTCCATCCACATGCCCGGCTTTCACGCCGCGCTCACCATAGATCGCCTCCATCACGCACGCCTGATGGCTTGCGTCCGGCACGATCAGATCCAGCGCATGTCCAGCCGCAGCCGCGTGGTACACGCCGCTGGCGATGGTGCCCGAGGTGGCCAGCAAACCCACCGTGGGCCGCTCGGGCCAATGGCGCTCGATGTGGGCCACGGTTTCGGCCAGCATACTGACGATGGGGACCGACAAGCGTGGCTGGATGCGCGCGATATAGGCATGCGCCGTATTGCACGCCAAGACGATATGGGTGGCCTCGTTCAGCTCCAGCCGCTTGCAGGCCTCGTACAGTGCCTGGGTGGGATCGGCGCCGCCGGTCAGCAGGTTGGCGGTGCGGTCGGGAATCTGCGGATTATGCTCCACTACCAGGCGCAAATGCTCCTGGTCGCAGCGCGCCTCCGTGTTGCGGATGATCTTGCTCATAAAGTCCACCGTGGCGGCGGGGCCGATGCCACCGACGATGCCCAGCTTGAAGGCGGAGCCGGCGTTGCGGGAGAGCTGCGTCGTGTTCATTTGCGTCCTGGTTCGCGATTCGAATAGCGTGACGATAGCGGCGGCGGCGCGCCGCATTATGCTGATTCGCACTGAAACTATGCGTCCCGCGCATAGTTAGGGATGTCCGCTCGTTTACAATGGCTGCGCGTATCGGCAAGCGGGGGGAACGGTAATGGACATCAAATGGCTGGAGGACTTTCTGAGCCTGGCCCAGACCAGGAATTTCTCGCGCTCGGCGGAAGACCGCTGCGTGACCCAATCCGCGCTGAGCCGGCGCATCCAGGCGCTGGAGGCGTGGGTGGGTGCCGATCTGGTGGACCGCAGCACCTATCCGCTGGTACTCACGCCGGCCGGCAAGATGTTCGGCAGCGCAGCCGGCGAGGCTATGCGCCTGCTGAACGACGCGCGTGCCATGCTGCGGGTGAAAGAAGCCAACGAACAGGTGCTGCGCGTATCGGCCGGCCATGCCCTGTCGCTCAACTTCTTTCCGCAATGGCTGACCTCCATGCAGGCCAAACATGGGCCGCTGCGCACCCGCATCCTGCCGGCGAATGTGCATGATTCGGTGCTGGCCCTGGTGGAGGGCAATTGCGACCTGCTGCTGTGCTACCACCATTCCGCCTTGCCCATCGAGCTTGACGCGCAGCGCTTCGAATTTCTGCATCTGGGCGACGAGACGGTGATGCCGGTATCGGTTCCCAACCGCGCCGGATCGCCCGCGTTCAGCCTCCCTGGCGGCAAGGCGCAGCCCCTGCCCTATCTCGCCTATACGCCGACCACCTACTTTGGCCGCGTGGTGCAGCATATCCAGGCGCGCGCCGGCCAGCCCGACTCCCTGCGCAACTGCTATGAAAGCGATCTGGCCGAGCTGCTGAAAACCATGGCGCTGTCGGGTCACGGCCTGGCATGGCTGCCGGAGAGCTGCATCGCGCGCGAACTGGCCGAGGGCAAGCTGGTGCGCGCGGGCGGCGAGCAATGGACGCTGCGGCTGGAAATCCGCCTGTTCCGCGCCATCGGCCAGCGCAAGCCCGTGCTCGACGCGCTGTGGCAACACGCTGCCGCCAGCCGTCCCTGACTACAGGCCGCTGAGCTTGATGAGCAGCCAGACCGGCAGGCCCAGGTACAGCATCGCGTAGCCGCTGCGCTCCAGCCAGAGCCGCGTGCCGATGGCCTGCTTGGGGCGCAACAGCGCCGCCAGCAGCGCTCCGGCCTCGATCGCAGCGCGCAGCAGCGCGGCGCTCAGCACCACGCCGATGGACCAGGCCGCCCACCACAGCGCGAAGGCACTGAGGTAAGCCTTCAGGCCGAAAGTGTAGTACTCGCCAAAGGCGCTGCCATAGGCAATATGCTGATGCAGGGAGAAAGCCGGAATGGCCAGTACCAGCGGAAGCAGGACGAATTTGCTCAACGGATGGTCGAGCCAGCGATGCCGCAAGCCCGTGCCGCCTTGGGCCGCCCCCTGCAGCTCTCGCGTTTTTTGCGGCATGGACGGACCGCCCGCGCCTGCCATGGCGGCGGCAAAGGCGACAGGTTCGGCCAGCGCCAGGCCGTAGCGCCAGCGCTGGCCCGACGCCAGACGCAATGCAAGCCCGGGGCTGGGAAACGGCAGACGCCATACCTCGGCCGCGGCGATATCCTGCAAAGCCAGTTCGATACGCTGCGCGCCGCGGCTCAGCACCAGATGGCCATGACTGAATTCCGCGCGCCCCCTGAAAGCGAACAGCACGCACAATGCAGCCGCTTCCGGGACCAGGAAGCAGGCGGCAAAAATGCGGATCTGCGCCAGCGTGTTAATCCGTAAAGAATCGTCAAACAGCAGCGCCGCGCCCATCCCCAGCAGGCCGATACGCGCGACAGTGCGCAGCGAGCCGGCGGCAAAGCGCGCAAAAGGCGGCAGCAGAACGACGCTGGCCGGCAGGGCTATGGCAGGCGGCGGCGCATCGGGAAGCTGCCCCGCATGCCTTGGCCATATGGGCATGCTTCTTATCGCCAGCAGCAACAGGAAGGCGCTGGCCGCAAGGCCTACCCAGTCGCCCCACCTCACCATCAGCGTTGGCACGGGCCGGCGCAACGGCAGGTCGGCAATCACCAAGGCGGGTTCGCCCATGGCGGTTCCCGCGAGGATGGCGCCGCCCGCATCGATGGCCGCGCTGTAACCGTTGGTGGTGACGCGGAATTGCGGCAGACGCGTTTCGATGCTGCGGAAGGCCGCCGCCACCTGATGCAATTGCGCCCCCTCCCGCTCCTTGCTGAACCATGAGTCGTTCGACATGGTGAGGATGGCCTGCGCGCCCAGGCGGGCGCCATCGATGGCCAGGCGCGCATCGACGTCGTCCAGGCAAATCAAGGGCAACACCGGAACCTCCCGGCCATCGGCGAGGCGTAGCGGGAAGACGCGCGCGCCATTGCCCGGCTGCCAGTTGCCGGTCCACGGCAGCAGGCGCCGCAAGGCTTCCCCATCCAGCCAGGCCGGCACGTACTCGGTGAAGGGGAACAGCCGCGTCTTGCGATAGAAACCCAGCAGGCCGGCACCGGGCTGCACGAAAGCGGCCGCGTTGTATTCGCCGGCGCCATCGCGATCGTAAGTGCCGAACACGAAAGGCACGCCGGCGGCATTCACATTGGCCAGAATCTCGCGGTCGAATTCGGCGCCGGCTTCGCTCTTCGGCCGACCGAAGGTGGTGGGATAGGCGGTCTCCGACCACAGCACCGCGTCCGCGCGCTGCCGCACCACAGCGTCGTAGCTCATGGCGAAATGCCGGTCGAGCACCTCGCGCACAACCGCATGCGCGCCCTTCGACTGGCGCTGGCCTTCATAGTCCACCATATTCGCCTGCACCAATCCCATACGCAAAGGTTTGGCAGCGGACGCCGGACTGCCGGACAGCGCAAACGCGCCGTAGCCCGCCAGCAGCAAGGGCGCCAGCGCCGCCAGCGCGAAAGGCCGGAGCGCCGCGCGCCAGCCGCCGGCCCAACGCGCATGGGCTGCCGCAACGCCTTCATTGGCCAGCAGGAGCAGCAGCGTCAGCCCTGCCCCGCCGCCCACATCGGCGGCCTGGCGCAGCAGCGGCGATGGATACAGGCCATAACCGAGCGTGTCGTTGAACAGCCGTGGCAGCAGCCTTTCCGCCGCCACCCAGGCCGCCGCCGCCGCCAGCGCCCGCAGCGCCAGGCCATAGCGGCTGGTGCATGCATGGCGCACCAGCGCGAAGGCGAAAAACTGCGGCTGGAATAGCGGTGCGCAAAGCAGCAGCACGGCCAGGCCCGTGGCCTCTCCAATCTGTGTATAGCGCCCGAACGCGATGCCGAACCAGGCGAAAACGGCTGCCGTGAAAGCCACCGACATCGCATATGCGCAGGCCAGCGTGGACGTCCAGGTGCGGCTTCCATCCAGCGCGCGCAGCCAAGGCGCCAGCAACACGAAACCGAGCAGCCATCCGCCGCGCACATACATGGCCGACAGGACCGCACTAGCCAGAATGCCCGCCGCGATGAGCATTCTGGGATGGGAAATTTTTCTCATGGTTGTTAATGGCCCGGCCGGGCCGGATCAACTGGTGGAGGAATGACGATGCGCCGGATCGGCAGCCCGGGCGGGGCCAGCTCCGGCGGAACGACGCGGTCTTTCGGCATGGTGACCGGCTGCCCGGCGGCATTGAGCAGCTGAAAATCCGGCGCGAACATCAGGACGGCCTCGATGCGCTGGCCATCGTCCGTGGCCTGATGGTGGCGCACATAGCCTTTCGGCAGCTCGAAATCTTCCGGCACGGCGAGTCCGATCAGCGGCGGCCTGGTTCCCGGCGGCGAAAATGCGCCAAGGCCGGTATGCACGCCGCGCGCATGCAGGCGTTCGATCACCTCCGCCATGCTCGGTTTTTCGCCGCGGGCGACGTAGCTTGCCAGATCGGGCGTGGGATCGGCATCGCCTTCCGGCGCGCGCGGCACCGGTTTCTGCGCGCTGCTTTGCGGCGTATCAGGCTTTGGCGCGGGCGCGGACATGGGCGCCGGCTGCTTAGACGCCGTGCTGCCCGCCGGCGCAGGCGGCACCGCACCATCCTGCGCCTCAACACCCGACCGATGCCATATGAAGAAGAGCAAGGCGAGGCCGCCTATGGCAAGCGCCAAGGCGATGAGGAGATAACCGGAACTGGGACGCCACACCTGTCCAGCACCAGCCTTATCGCCACTGCCAGGCGGGTGTTCGGGACGGCGCGGCGTCTCCATGTGATTGCCTATGCCGAGCCGTTAAGGCGCCGGCGTATTGAAGGTCGAAACGGCCCAGCCCATGCGCTCATGGCCGTACTGGTTCCAGATCGGGTTTTTGCCGCCCGCAAACGAGGTATAGCGCGGCGCACCGCTGCCGGTGGAACCGCCCAGCAGGCCGGCGCTGACGGTGCTGCCCGAATAGGTCGGGTGCGTGTCGTCGGACTGGATGTAGTCATAGCTGCTGCTGGCGGACACGAAGTGGGCATTGGCGTCGCGTATGGTCGAACGCAGGGTCGAGGTGATCCGCGTGACATAGCTGGCCTGGCTCTCCCCGGCGACATAGCGCAGCGCCTCGGAATCGATGCGGCCATCGCCATTGCTGTCGTAATCGGAACCCATGTATTGGGCGAAGTTATCCGCGCACATGAAACCTTTCTGGCGCGCGACATCGCACATCATATAGTTGATGCGGGCCAGCGAAGGCAGGAATTTTTCCTGCATGTTCACGGTGGCGCCGGTCTTCGGGTCCTTGCAGGAACTCGGCGTATTGTCGGCGGTATAGCCCGGGTAGTGGAGATTGGAAATCACCTTCAGCTTCACGCCGGAATAGGCGTTGGCGTTGATGTAATCCATGGCCGCCGTCACATAGGTCTTGCAGTTCGCTTCGGCCGCGGTCAGCACGCTGTCGTCGCAGGTGCCGTTCTGGCTCTTGAAGGCGGTGCGCGCCTGCAAGCCATCGTTGCCGCACATCTCGAACGTGACCACGCGGGTATTACTGGCTTGCATATACGAGCGTTCGGCAACGATCTTGTTGTTGTACACGTCCGAGGAAATCGCACCGGATTTGGTGCGGCGCACGCTTTCGATGTCGGCATTCCACAGCGCGGAGAGATATTCCGCATCCACCGTCGGCGCCGAATACTTGGCCGCGTTGACGGTAGAGCCGTTGTAGCCGGCATAGATCGAGTCGCCGTAGGCCACCACGCGGTACACATTGCTGGTGCCGGGGCGGTCGATGGTCCACGAAACGTTTTGGTTCAAGGTACTGGCTGCGGCCTGCGATCCCAGGGTCAGCAGAACCAGGACAGGCAGCAGCTTATGCAAGGCATGATGAAAGCGAGTGGGCATATGGTCTCTCCAATCAATGATTTTTTCAGATGGATTTTTTATCAGATGCAACGACGCGATACCGCCTGCAAGGCAGCGAGCAAAACGGCCGCGCCAACGCAAACAAGCTACACACAGGAATGTCCCGGGATGAAACCGGCTGAACACCCGGGAAGGCGCTGCCTGCCTCCAGCCCATCGCCACCGGGCCGGCAAACAGTTCATACTAGCCATAAGGCCTGCACTGGCCTCCCGGGACACATGCCTTGGCTCGCCAGGTCAATAAAATGGCTCCCCAGGACAATCGGCCAGTCGCGCAGCAACGACATGCTATCCGAAGGCGCCGGATTGTCTGCCTATCAAATCCGGCGGGTATGAGTGGATTTCATCTTTGCCGTCTTCATCGTTTGCACAGCTTTCCCGTCAGCGCCTATGGCAAGATGAATCGAGATCAAGAATGAGGAGGTAGCGATTTGTTTTCCAGCGTTGTCAACGACTTCTGGCAAGAGACTTTTTCTGGCGACAGAATCCTTTATGCCGACGAACAGCTCCAGATCACCAGCAATCCCACTCTGGACGAGGATGAACATGGCATGATTCTGCAGCCGCGCGCGGGCAAAACCCTGATAACACTCAAGCCGGAGCTGGCCCGCCGGCTCGATATCGCGGACAGCAGCAGCTGGTCGCTCGACCTGCTGCGCCAGCGGCTGGCGGACATCGGTTGCACCCTGTATGGTGCGGACAATCTGTATTATTTCCCTGCCGCCGATTTGGCGCCGCTCATGCAAGAAACCATCCCTGCGGAAATCAGGCAGCTGTCGCAGGATGACCAGGATATTTTTGCGCAGTTCTGCGCAAGCGCGACGGAAGAAGACCTGGACGCCGCCTACGTCGAACTCGATCATTGGCTGGTCTTCGGTGCCTTCGAGCACGGGCGGCTGGTTTGCGCCGGCAGCATGTACGCCTGGATGGACTCCAACATCGCCGACTTCGGCATGCTGACGCTGCCGCCATTCCGAGGCAAAGGCCATGGCCGCCGCCTGGTCCGCGCCATCAGCCAGACCGCATTGCAGCTCGGCTTCCACCCCCAGTACCGCTGCCAGCTCGACAACCAAGCCTCCATCGCCACCGCCCGCGCCGCCGGCTTGCACCTATACGGAAAGTGGGACTTTGTGGTCTAGTCCCGCATCGCCGCGAAACAGGCTGGAGCGGCAATGTTTGATCTGGCGCAGAAAATGCCCCACCCTGCTGTCAGGCGTGGCCGCCGAGGCACCAGAGCCGGGCATTCTTTGATTTAGATCAGCAAATGTCCTACCTTGGTGCCTGACACCAGGGTGGGACATTCTTTGATTTAGATCAGCAAATGTCCTACCTTAGTGCCTGACACCAGGGTGGGACATTGTTTGATTTGGCGCAAACAGCGGCTTGCCTGGAGAAGATGCCGGACAGGGCGGCGTTGCGCCGAAATCGGTTTTAACAATACTTAACGGATGGCGAAGCGCATCGTACCCAGACTGCGCACTTCCGCCACGCCATCCTGGTTGACGAAGGAACGCGAGCCCGCTGCCAGGATGGTGTTATCAGGCAGGTAGACGGCGCTCCAGGCGTCATTGATGCAATACGCACGGCCAGGCTCAGGGCGAACACTGCCGCCGAATGCCACGGTAAATGGCGCGACGCCGTCTTTCCCTTGCCCCTTGTTGAATACCCAGGCAAAACTGGCGATAGTGCCTTCCACATTGAGTTGGCCAACCGGGCTGTAGTTCGCGACGTACGCTCCGCGAATGGCGCCATTGGAAGAATCGGCCGAACTGATTTTGAAGGTGAAGTTATTGTCTTCCGAAACATAGGTTCCGATGACTGGCACGTTGCTCATGATATGTTCTCCTAAAAGTGAAAAGAATTGATTTACACAACCGTTTGCGACAGGGAGCATTGCATCAGCAGAGGGGCGTATTGGTTCTGCCAGAAGCCACCCGCTGCGTGCTGACGTACTCACATTAAGCCGGCCTCGACAATCCCACCTTCCGGGAAGCTTACGGACTCGTAATGTATTGATTCGTCAGCAGAAAGATAAGACGCGCGCGTGCCTGCGAGCCGCTCTGCTGCTGCAAGCCGGATGCGCTGGCGTTTGCGAGTTCTTGCCGGGGGGGAGTGGGCGGCGCGCATGATCGGCGCCAGGTGGCTTCGTAAGATTGCCGGAAGCTTGCCGCGGCCCCGAAAGGGGGGGCCGGCTTCCTACGACTGGAGTGCGAAGGCCTTAATCGCCATTGGTGCTGTTGCCAATTTCCGGATCAGGAGACCCAACCAGCTGGACAAATCGCTCATCCTGAAAAATCTGGAAGATCAGGATCACGCCGCGCGCAGTGCCCTTGTAGATGGGAATAATCAGCCCCTTGCTATCGCCTGACAGGATGAAATTGGGGATCTGTTCGGGCTTAAACAGGGTTTGCGCCACGGCGCAATACAGCTTGGCCGTATACACATGGCCATCGCTCGGCTTTTCGCCGGAGGCATCCTTGAAGTGGAAACCGCGCATGGTAAACCCGACGAAGTCGCCGGTTCCACCCTGCTTATCCGCGCGCATATTCTCTGCGGTCGGATTCACGATTTTCATGCCATTCTCGTTATAGTATTCGTAATCTGCATCCGTGACGTTGCCATCTTTGACCGTAAAGGTTGGATTAACGTAGTAGGTGGACGTTTTATACGCATTTTCGGCTTCAGACATTTTTCGCTCCATGGTTAAGGTGATGCGTTGAGAAAGCTGTACCTTCACTCCAAGCCGTTTGTCTGCACGAAAGGCGGTTTCTCAAGACAAGGGGATACGGCATTGCGAGCCTTGATAACAATGGCCGCGTTGGCCAATGGCGCCATCGTCCCGCGCCGGATTTGAAGTTGCTGGCAGGCGTCGTCCACCGCTTGCACCGGAGCGGAAGCTTGCATCAGCCACTGCTTGTGCAACAAGGCCAGGCGGGCAATCAACTCGATGTTTTGCCAGCTGGGGTTGGACTGCCTGAGCAGCTCGTCCATTAATTTTGATGCGGTATCGATTCGCTCTTTGGCCAAGTCCCAGCGCCTTTCATGCAAGCCGACGCCCGCCTCGATGATGCCCATTCTGATCAGCGTTTCTTTCTTAAGGCGAGCTTGCTTGTCCAGCGCCTCTGCTTCGGTATTGATCAGCGCATTCAAAATACCCAGTTCCGGCCGCGCTGGCAGCGCGGGATCTTTTTCCAGCCGGATGAGCAGCAGGCCCGCTGCCAGGTGGACACGCTCAGCCCGCCATCTGAGATTGTGGCTATCGTTTTCCACTGCCTGCGTGAGCCATGCCCGCCCCTGCTCGAGCGCGGTGATCGCCTCGTCATAACGGCCAAGGCCGGTGAGCGCTTCGGAACGCCGGACATGCAAAACGGCGAGTTCATGCAGCCGCATTTTTTCGTCCGGTTTGGATTGATACAGGCTGGCCTCCAGCTTCAGCGCTGCATCCGACAGCGCCAGCGCTTGTTCGTCCTGCCCGAGCGCATGTTTGCTTTGGGAGAGCCAGGACTGCGCATTGACCACGCCATGTATCAGCTCGGCATCCCCTGGCTGTGCAGCCAAAGCCGCTTGCTTGGCTGCCAGGGCCGACTCGAAATACCTGCCCGCCTCTTCCCAGCGCATCCCGCGCACGGCAATCGACCCCAGGCTATTGAGGGCAAAGCCCAATTCCTTGCCGGCATCCCTGTCGTCCGGCTTGGCCTTTTGCCAGCGCAGACTGGCGTCGCGATACGCCAGCATGGCCTTCTCGGCCTCTGGCAGATTGCCCTGGTCAAATGCAATCTGGCCGCGCCAGAAAGCGCTGGCCCCGAGTATCTTGTAGTAGTCACCCAGAAGGATGCCTTGCCTGGCTTCCAGCAAGGCAAGCAAGCGGTCCGCTTCGTCCAAAGACCGGATGGCTGTCGCAATACTGCCTTTGCCGCGCGTGCTATGCACTTCGGCGATGACGACAAGGGACTTGGCGCGCTGCAGAACATCTTGCGGCGCTTCATTTTCCGTCGGCAGCGCACCTAATACCGATAGCCCCTCATCGCCCACACTCTCCAGCAGGTCGAGTTTGCCGATCGGCCGCAAGCGGTCGGCCAGTTCACCCAGCATGAAGGACGACAAACGCCGGCTTTGCCACTCCCGATGTTCCGCCATTTCCGCCACGCGCGCATAGCGCACGGCCGCCAGCACTGCCAGTACGGTCAGGCAGATGGCGCCGAACGCCGCGCTGCGGCGCAGCCAGTCCCTGCGCTGAATGCTTGAGCATGACAAGCTCAGGTATTCCCCCATTTCGCCAGTGAATAAGAACGGGAATTGCTCCTTGGTGGACTGCGCCTTCCATAGTGTTTGGCCATTGGGCAGCAGGAAGGCCTTGGCTCGCTCCGCCGCCAGCCAGCGGTTCACCCAGCTGGACAATTCGTCGCGGATAATCAAGGCCGACTTGTGCTGGTTCAGCCAATTGGTGATGCGTTGCCAACGCCTTAACAAGGCCTCGTGCGCCAAGCGGAAACTGCGCGCGCCATGATATTGGGCGGTAGTCAGGAGACGTGCTTCCACCAAGGCTTCCACCAGGCTTTGTTCGATGGCGCTTTGGAGTTCGGCATGGGCGCACCAGCGGGCCGTGGGCGTGGTGTCTGCTGCGCTGGTACTGATTAGTTTCGGCAGCAATAAAGGAAAGGCGTTTTGCTGGGCTTCCGGCAGGCTGTTAAGAATCGCCTCCGCCCGCGTGGTAATGGCGCCCTCGATCCCGCCCAGCGCATCATAGGCGGCCCAGCTCAAGAGCCCGCCTGGCTCTTGCGCCTCGTATAGCGTTTGCAGCGTATATTGCAGCAGCGGCAAGGAGTCCCGCGCATGCAGCGCATCGCCGCAGATTCGGTCGTCCAGCCGCTGCAAGCCGCTGGGATTACGGCCATAGTGTAAGCCGGCTGCCTGCGCCGGGAGCCGCACTATCTGGGCCAAAGCTTCAAAATTGGGAGGCAGCAGGTCCATATGCGCCTGCGCCGTCTTGTCCTCCATAAAAATCGGGTGTTGCGTCAAGCTCGCGTAGAAATCATTGCGGCACAGCGCAATGACGAGGATGAGCCGGCTGCGGATCAAGTCGCCAAGCGCGACGAGCCATGGCTCAAGAACGCTTGGCGGCGCTTTGGTAAACAATGATTCGAGGCTATCGAGCACCAGCAAGGGCATGGCGCTTTGCTCGCGAAGCGGCGCCAGGCCCAGCCGAAGATGCCGGATGACACCCGGCATATCGTCGCGCAATTGCGTTGCCAGGCCATCAATGCTGTAACCGGACAAGATCGCCTGCCCATCGGAGTCCCAGTCCAGCATGCTTCCCGCCATGAGACAGAAGAGATCCTCACGCTCGCTATCGGCAAGATCCAGCACGGCGTACGAACTGATAGCCAGCTCGGCGGAGCGCAACGCGCGCTTTTGCTGCAGCAGCGGGATCAATCCAGCCTGGACCAGGGAGGTTTTGCCCGAGCCGCTGGCACCCAGCACCACCACCATGGGAAAGCCCCGCGACAGCTGCTGCGCCAATCGCTCATACAATTCAGCGATTGCGCCATCCCGCCCAAAGAACACGCCGGCATGCTGCGAGTCGAACGAGGCCAAGCCCATGAATGGAGAGCCGCGGCCCCAGGCATCCAGATAGTCTCTGGGACCATATTCCGAGAGCAGCTGTACCCGCGCCACCAGCCGATAACCGCGCATACGGATGGTCTCGATGTAGCGCGGAGATCGGGAGGAGTCGCCTAGCGCCTTGCGCAGTACCGCGATGGCCTTATGTACCGGATTATCGCCGGCGGCCGTATTGCCCCAGCACTCGGCCAGCAGCGTCTCGGAAGAGACGATCTCCATCGGGTGAGTACAGAGATAGTGCAGGATAGCCATGACCAGCGGCTCAAGCGGAACGGTGCATTCCTCGCTTTCGAGCTGGCGCGCGGCCACATTGACCCGCCAGTGTTCCAGTAAAAAACAGGTCTCCTGCTTTTCTGTAAGCATCACGCCTCTATTGGACTGATGATGGGTCAGCAACCGGTGGCCGGCATGGTCGCGCAGCAAGGAATTATAGCTTACAAATATTGTATTTTTACTAGCAATTATGGTGACCTATAGCTATCCGCTTAGAACCTCCTCGTGAAGCTCGAGCGACCGGCTATAGCTGGCATACAGGTTGAACTGCGGCGTGGCGCGATACATCATTGGAGAAGATGCCGCTGTGCGGGGATTGCGCTTTGCACGACGATCCACCGGGTGCGCCTGGCAGTGTTCAACGCCTGCCGTTGAAAATGAAAAAGCCCTGCATAGGCAGGGCTGTATCACGAAACGTCAGGCATTGAAGCGGCACGCAATGCCTGCCAGATCAGGCAATCGCAAGCGTCAACTGTCCAACAGGCTCTACCGTCGGCCGCACCTTGATCTCGATATCGTAGCCAAGCCGATTCAGGCACTCCATCAGCTTTCGCTCGGAGAGATTGGTAAAGTCGCCACGCATCATGCCCGACACCTTCGGCTGCGGGATGCCCATGCGCCGCCCAGCCTCCTCCTGAGTCAACCCCAGTCGGCGCACAGCGCGCGTGATTTCGATTACAAGCCCTGATTTAATCTTGAGCTTCCCAGCGCTAGGCAAACCGAGGTCGGCGAAGACGTTATCCGAACCGATTTCAAGCTCAACACCATCAATCATGCGATTTACCATGCCGTAACTCCTTCACCAATACCTCGGCAACCTTCAGCCTGACACGAATGATATCCATATCCTCTTTCGGCGTGATAGTTCCGCTCTTGCTCTTCTTTTGGAAGCAATGCAGAACGAAGACCGCCTCCGCGAACTTTACCGTGTAGACCGCCCGGTACGTACCGCCTGCATCATCTTCGACAACCTCAAGGACGCCAGCACCGCCGAAACCCTTGAGCGGCTTTGCGGCGCTATGCCGATCGCCACGCTGGGCAAAGTCCAGCGCATGGCCAAAGAATTTGCGCACATCTGCCGGAAGCGCCATCAGATCTTTCTTGCTTCCGCCAATCCAGATCAATGGTCTTTGGTGGCCTATCATGCAGTTAATCTATACCACTTAAAGTATAAATCAACCCAAATTCCCGGATGAAAATCAGCTGCTCATCAATGGCTTGCTGAGGGGCGACTCATGGCGCGGACGCCTTGATTATTTGATGCGCTGCTTTTCCAGCTTGCGCGCCAGCGTGCGGCGGTGCATGCCCAGGCGGCGGGCGGTTTCGGAGATGTTGAAGTCGGTTTCGGCCAGCACGGCGTGGATGTGCTCCCACTCCAGCGTCTTGATCGAGGTGGAGCGGTTGCTGACTTCGATCTCGGTGGCGCCGGCCACGTGGCCGAAGGCGGCTTCGATGTCGTCGGTGTTGGACGGTTTGGCCAGGTATTGGCAGGCGCCCAGCTTGATCGCTTCCACCGCCGTATTGATGCTGGCGAAACCGGTCAGCACCACGATCAGCATCTCGGGGTCGTGCTGGTGCAGCATCTGCACGCAGGCCAGGCCCGAGGAATTGCCTTTCAATTTCAGGTCGACCACGGCGTAGCCCGGCGTGTGATCGACCAGCAGGCCGCTGGCCTCGTCCACATTTTCCGCCAGCAGCACCTTGTAGCCGCGGCGTTCGAACGAGCGGCCCAGGGTGCGGGCAAATGCTGCATCGTCTTCCACCAGCAGCAGGACTCGTTCTTCTTCAATTGTCATTATTACTTTCTTCCACTAAAGCGATGGCGGACAGCGGCAGCGTCAGGTGCACGCTGGCGCCGCCTTCGGCGCGATTGCCGGCCGTGACCGCGCCGCCCAGCATGCGCGCCACGTTCACAACCAGGAACAATCCCAGTCCGCCGCCAGGCCGTCCTTTGCTGGACTGGTAAGGCTTGCCGAATTGTGCCAGCATCGCGGGCGCAAAACCAGGGCCGGCGTCCGTGACCTGCAATTCCAGCATTTCGCCGTGGACGCGGGCCTGCATGCGCAGCCAGTCGGGCGAGGCTTCCAGGGCGTTGTCGAGCACATTGCAGATCATCTGCTTCAGGGTGGAATCGGAGACCACACCGATATCGTGTTCGATATGGTTCTCGAATTCAAAGGATTTCACCGGCCGGCTGGCGCGCCATTCCTCCGCCAGCTCGGACAGGAAGGTATTGATGGTGGTGCGTTCGGACGACTCGCCGCGCGTCTCGCCGGCCGACAGCAGAATGCCACTGACAATCGACTTGCAGCGCTGGAGCTGAGTCTGCATCAGTGCGATTTCTTCCAGCAGGTCGGGATTGCGGCTAAATTCAGGCATGCGCCGCCAGTCGCCCAGGATCACGGCCAAGGTGGCCAGCGGCGTGCCCAGCTCGTGCGCCGCGCCGGAGGCCAGCAAGCCCATACGGACAATATGCTCTTCCTCGGCGGCGCGCTGGCGCAGGTCGGCCAGCTTGCCGGCACTGGTGTGCAGGTTCTGCATGATGCGGCTGGTGAAGACCACCAGCAGCGCCGCGTCGAGCAGGAAGCAGAGCAGCATGCCTTGCACGTACAGGCTGGCGATGCCGCGCCCATGGTCGAGCGGCAGCGTCAGCGGCGTGGAAAACGCCGCCAGCCCGGCCAGGCAGGCCGCCGTGACGGCGACGATCAGCCAGGTGGCCCATTTATCGAGCAGCACGGCGCCCAGGATCACCTGCAGCAGATACAGGAAAACGAAGGGATTGGTGGTGCCGCCGCTCAGGTAGAGCTGCGCGGTCAGGCTCGCCACGTCGACCAGCAAGGCCAGCAGCAATTCGGCGTTGGAGACCGCCAGATATTCCTGCCAGCGCAGCGTGCTGGCGATATTGAAGGCGATCAGGCAGACCAGCACGCTGAGCATGGCCGGCAGCGGCAGCTGCACGTCGAACACCAGGGTGGCGACGGCGATGGTCACAATCTGCCCGAACACCGCCAGCCAGCGCAGCTGGATCAGCTGCTGCATATTCTTGTGGCCGGCAGCGTGCGTGATCTTGCTGACAATGGCGGCGGCGGCCCGCGCCGCGCCGCCTATGCCACCCGTGAACTGATTCTGATTGACACTTGCCATTCCCACCTTCCAGATTGATTCAAGCATCGCCGCTGTGCTTGCGCGGTGCGCGCGCGTCGCGGACGACCCAGTAGCAGGAGCCGGCCACCATCAGCGCCAGCGCATACCAGGTGAGAGCATAAACCAAATGGTTGTTTTGGAAGGAAACCACAGTCAAACCGCCAACCGGAGCGTCGCTGGGCGCGTTCGCCACCGCGTCGGCATCGACAAAATACGGGGCAACTTGGGACAGCTGGCGCGCCGCCGCGATCGCCGCCACGTCGCGCGAGTACCAGCGGTCGGCGGCAGCGTCGTTCTGGCGCAGGAAGCCGCCTTTCGGTTCGCTGATGCGCAGCAGGCCGCTCACGCTGGCGCCCTGCCCTTGCGCGCGGGCTTCGGCACAGGCGCTTGCGCTGGCGCGCGGCGCAAGGGCCGGCGCGCCGCGCTGGCTGGCCTCGGTGACAAAGCCGCGGTTGACCAGCACAATGCCGCCATCGTCCTGGCACAGTGGCGTCAGCAGCCAGTAGCCCCGGCCCTGCACGGTCGACGCCTGCACGCGCGCCGTCAGGCCGGGCAGATACACGCCGCTCAGGCGCACATGGCGGTATTCATCGGTGGCGGCGCTGATGCGCGGCCAGTCGCCCATCGCGGGCGCCGCTACAGGCGCGGCATGTACCCGCTCCTCCACGCGCTCGATCAGGGCCAGTTTCCATTGCAGGCGCTGCATCTGCCACGTTCCTAAAGCGAAAAAGCCTGCACAAAGCAGGCTTCCCATCGCTATCAGGAAGAGGCGCAGGCCAGGTGAACGGCGCCGTGCCGCTTCCGGCGCCGCCTTGGCGGCCCCCGGTTGCTGCACGGCGCGATCCGCCGGGTCAGGCGTTTTCTTCATCACGGCATGTCGTGGTGCATCACGTCGGGCGACATGCCCGGCATCATGTTGTGGTTCATATGGTACATGACCCAGATCGACCCGGCCAGCATGATGACCACGATGACCAGGGTGAAGATCATCGCCAGCATATTCCAGCCGCCTTCCGACTTGGCGTTCATGTGCAGGAAGTAGACCATGTGGACCACGATCTGCACCGCCGCCAGGCCCAGCAGCACGAAGGCTGCCGTGCTGGAGCTGGAGAAGACCTTGCCCATCACCAGCCAGAACGGAATCGCGGTCAGGATGACGGCCAGCACGAAGCCGGTTACATAGCTGCGCACGCTGCCGTGGTCATGATCGTCGTGACCGTGGTGGCCATGGCCGTGGTCATCGTGTTCGTTGTGATTGTGGCCGCTCATGGCAGGACTCCCATCAGGTAGACAAAGGTGAAGACGCCGATCCAGACCACGTCCAGGAAGTGCCAGAACATCGACAGGCACATCAGGCGGCGGCCGTTTTCCGGCGTCAGGCCGTGTTTTTTCAGCTGGAACAGCAGCGTCACCAGCCACACGATGCCGAAGCTCACGTGCAGGCCGTGGGTGCCGACCAGGGCGAAGAAGGAGGTCAGGAAGCCGCTGCGCTGCGGGCCTGCGCCTTCATGGATCAGGTGCATGAACTCATACAGCTCGAAGTAGATGAAGGCGACGCCCAGCAGGCCGGTAATGCCCAGCCAGATCATGGTCGGCTTCAGTTTCTTCTTCTGCATCTCCAGCATGGCGAAGCCATAGGTGATGGACGACAGCAGCAGCAGCGCGGTATTGACCGCCACCAGCTTCAGGTCGAACAGCTCGGCGCCGGACGGGCCGCCCGCATAGTTGCGGCCCAGCACAGCGTAGGCGGCGAACAGCACGGCGAAGATCAGGCAGTCGCTCATCAGGTACAGCCAGAAGCCCAGCAGGGTGCCGTTCTCTGGATGGTGCTCGCGCACGAAGAAGCGCGAGCTCGGGTTGGCGCCCAGGGCGCCGTCAGCAGTAACGTTATGGTTGCTCATGGCGTTAAGCGTGGCCTTCCAGCAGACGGGTGCGCGCATCTTCCGTGCGGGTGACTTCTTCCGCAGGGATGTAGTAGTCGCGCTTGTAATTAAAGGTATGGATGATGATCGCTGCCATCAGGACAACAAAGCCCAGCACGGCCGGCAGCCACATTTGCCAGATCAGCGCGAAGCCGACCGCGAAGCTCAGGGCCGAGATGATGAAGCCGGCGCCGGTGTTCTTCGGCATGTGGATCGCCATGAAGTCTTTCAGCGGACGCTGATAGCCATTCTTCTTCATGTCAGCCCAGGTGTCGTTGTCGTGCACGCGCGGGGTGAAGGCGAAGTTGTAGTCTGGCGGTGGCGACGAGGTCGACCATTCCAGGGTACGGCCATTCCATGGGTCGCCGGTCACGTCGCGCAGTTTGTCGCGGCGGATGTAGCTGACCACGAACTGCACCACCATGGCGCCGATGCCAACAGCGATCAGGGCAGCACCCAGAGCGGCGATAACGAACCAGATCTGCAGCGATGGATCTTCGAAGTGGCTCATGCGGCGGGTCACGCCCATCAGGCCCAGCACGTACAGCGGCATGAAGGCCAGGTAGAAGCCGATGGTCCAGCTCCAGAAGGAGATCTTGCCCCAGAACTCGTCCAGCTTGTAGCCGAAGGCTTTCGGATACCAGTAGTTGATGCCGGCGAACAGGCCGAACAGCACGCCGCCGATGATCACGTTGTGGAAGTGGGCGATCAGGAACAGCGAGTTATGCAGCACGAAGTCGGCTGGTGGCACGGCCAGCAGCACGCCGGTCATACCGCCGATCACGAAGGTGATCATGAAGGCGATGGTCCACATCATCGGCAGCTCGAAGCGGATGCGGCCGCGGTACATGGTGAACAGCCAGTTGAAGATCTTGGCGCCGGTCGGGATCGAAATGATCATCGTCGTGATGCCGAAGAAGGAGTTGACGCTGGCGCCCGAACCCATGGTGAAGAAGTGGTGCAGCCATACCAGGTAGGACAGCAGGGTAATCACGCAGGTGGCATACACCATCGAGGTATAGCCGAACAGGCGCTTGCCGCAATAGGTCGACACGACTTCCGAGAAGATACCGAAGCATGGCAGGATCAGGATGTACACCTCTGGGTGGCCCCAGATCCAGATCAGGTTCACATACATCATGGCGTTGCCGCCCATGTCGTTGGTGAAGAAGTTGGTGCCGAAGGTGCGGTCCAGCGACAGCATGGCCAGCACGGCGGTCAGGACCGGGAAGGCGGCCACGATCAGCACGTTGGTGCACAGTGCGGTCCAGGTGAAGACCGGCATTTTCATCATGGTCATGCCTGGCGCGCGCATCTTGACGATGGTGACGATCAGGTTGACGCCGGACAGCAATGTCCCGACCCCGGCTATCTGTAATGACCAGATATAGTAGTCGACCCCGACATCAGGACTGCCGAGGATGCCCGACAGCGGCGGATACGCCAGCCAGCCGGTGCGCGCGAATTCGCCCACGAACAGGGAAGCCATGGTCAGCATGCCGCCGAACACGGACATCCAGAACGAGAAGTTATTCAGGAAGGGGAAAGCCACGTCGCGCGCGCCGATCTGCAGCGGCACCACGTAGTTCATCAGGCCCGTCACCAGCGGCATCGCCACGAAGAAGATCATGATCACGCCGTGGGCGGTGAAGATCTGGTCGTAGTGGTGCGGCGGCAGGTAGCCGACGTTTTCGCCAAAGGAGATGGCTTGCTGGGCACGCATCATCAGCGCATCGGCAAAGCCGCGCAGCAGCATGATCAGGCCGAAGATCATGTACATGATGCCGATCTTCTTGTGGTCGATGCTGGTGATCCAGTCGCGCCACAGGGTGCCCCACAGCTGGTACTTGGTGATCAGGCCGAACACGGCCGCGCCGCCCAGGGCCACCATGACAAAGGTGACCATCAGGATGGGTTCATGGTAGGGAATCGCTTCCCAGCTCAGCCGTCCGAAGATCAGCTGCGTCAAATTCAGTTGGTCTTGCATGCTTAGTTCTTCTTCGTTTCAGGGGTGATGCACACTTCGGCCGTGCTGGCCTCGGTCATGCGGCGCGCGCTGCGCTCGGCGGCCACCGAAGCGGTGCTCACTTTGCGGCTGATGCGGGTGGCGTCTTCGGCCATCTGATCCTTGATGCAGACGGCGTTGCGGTCCACGCAGCGGTTGACGATGGCGTCGTACAGGCCGGCTTCGACGGAACCGTAGTGGCGCACTTTGTCGCCGATGCTGGGCTTGTCCAGCGCAGTGTAGTTGGCGCGGTCCAGCGCCACGGTGCTGCTCTTGGTCTTCTGCACCCACTTGTCAAAGTCCGCAGCGGTGGTGCCGTGGAATTTGAAACGCATCTGGGAGAAGCCTTCGCCGCTGTAGTTGGCCGAGAAGCCGTCGTACACGCCGATCTTGTTGATGACCGCGTTCAACTGGGTCTCCATGCCGGCCATCGCGTAGATCTGGCCAGCCAGGGCGGGAATGTAGAAGGAATTCATCACGGTCGAAGCGGTGATCTTGAAGCGCACCGGCACATCGACCGGAGCGACCAGCTCATTCACGCTCGCCACGCCCTGTTCCGGATAGATGAACAGCCATTTCCAGTCCATCGCCACCACTTGCACTTCCAGCGGCTTGACGTTGGCAGGAATCGGGCGCTTGTCGTCCAGGCGCTGCAGCGGACGGTAAGGGTCGAGGGTGTGGGTGCTGATCCAGGTCAGCAGGCCCAGCACGATGATGATCAGCAGGGGCGCGCCCCAGATCACCAGTTCCAGACGGGTGGAGTGGTCCCAATCCGGCTCGTATTTCGCCTTGGTGTTGCTTTTGCGGTAACGCCAGGCAAACAGGATGGTCAGGAAGATGACAGGAACGATAATCAGCAGCATCAGCAGGGTGGACACCGTGATAAGGTGGCTTTGCTGAAGGGCGATATCACCAGACGGGTTCATCACTACCATATCGCAGCCCGTGAGCGCAATAAGTGGTGTAAGGAACAGCCCGCGACGAAGGAGTGAATGTAACATGCGATATAGTGCTGTACAGGATATGTGAAACATGCCACTGTACCTGTATCGTTTAGTTTTGGACATTGGACACTTTGTCCTCCCCGTGTCCAAGGCCAGGACTGGGCGTGTAGCACCTATTACAACAATTATTGAGACAAAGACTATGGCCAGCATGAATACGACGCATGACGGCAGCATTCCTGCCGATATTCCGCAGCATGACAATGCCGACGACGCGCGGCGCCTCAATACGGACAACGCCCCCATCTCACCCGGCGAAATCGCCGTCGGCGTGGTGATCGGCCGCGCTTCCGAGTATTTCGACTTCTTCGTATACGCCATCGCCTCGGTACTGGTCTTCCCCTCGCTGTTTTTCCCGTTTGAAGGCCGTCTGGAAGGCACGCTGTACGCCTTCGTCATCTTCTCTTTTGCCTTTATTGCAAGGCCGTTCGGCACCGTCCTGTCGATGGCCATCCAGCGCCGCTTCGGACGCGAGGCCAAACTCACCATCGCCCTCTTCCTGCTCGGCTCGACCACGGCCGGCATCGCCTTCCTGCCGCCGTACTCGGACCTGGGCGTCAACGCCATCATCATCCTGTCGCTGCTGCGCATCGGCCAGGGCTTGGCGCTGGGCGGCTCCTGGGACGGCCTACCCTCGCTGCTGGCCTTGAACGCACCGCAGGACAAGCGCGGCTGGTACGCCATGCTGGGCCAGTTGGGCGCGCCGGTCGGCTTCTTCATTGCCGCCGGCCTGTTCTGGTATCTGATTTCCACCCTGGACAATCTGGACTTCATGGACTGGGGCTGGCGCTATCCCTTCTATGTGGCCTTTGCCATCAATGTGGTCGCCCTGTTCGCCCGCTTGCGCCTGATTTCCACCAATGAGTACTCGCGCCTGCTCGAAGAGCGCGAGCTGCAGCCGACCAGCGTGGTCGAAATGGCAAGCTCGCAGGGCCGCAACCTGATCATCGGCGCGCTCGCTGCGCTGGCCAGCTACGCCCTATTCCATCTGGTCACGGTGTTCCCACTGTCCTGGATCAATCTGTACTCGCCGCGCTCGGTGGCCGGCTTCCTGCTGACCGAGATGGGCGGCGTCTTCCTGATGGCGGGCGGCGTCGTGGCCTCGGGCCTCATCGCCGACCGCATCGGCCGCCGCCGCACGCTGGGCACGCTGGCCACGCTGATCGCCCTCTTCAGCGCCTTCGTGCCGATGCTGCTGAATGGCGGCGATAGCGGGCAGGACGCCTTCATCCTGATCGGCTTCACCCTGCTGGGACTGTCCTACGGCCAGGCGGCCGGTGCGGTGACGGCCAACTTCCCCGCCAAATACCGTTACACCGGCGCGGCGCTGACCTCCGATCTGGCCTGGCTGGTGGGTGCGGGCTTCGCGCCGCTGGTCGCGCTGGGCGTCTCGGCCAAATTCGGGCTGGCCTATGTCGGCCTCTACCTGCTGTCGGGCGCGGTCTGCTCGCTGGCGGCGCTGAGCCTGAACCGGGCGCTCGATATCCGGAATTGAACGCGGCGGAGTCTGTTTCTGTAAAAAGCCGGGGCAACCCGGCTTTTTTACGCGCCCGCCATTCGGCTTGCAGAACGATCCATGTTGCGCAAACGCATCAGAATGACTTCGAAAGGAAGACCGTCATCATCCTCGGGGCGCCGGGAAACTTCCTCGAAACCCAGGCGCCGATAAAAAGCGCAGGCAGCGCGATTCTCAGCGTAGACCTCCAGTTCCAGCTCTCCCTTGAGCGTTAGGGCGTGGGCAGCCAGCGCCCGGCCTATGCCACTCCCCTGCCGGCCTGGATCGACGAACAGACCGCCAATAAACGAGTCGATCAGCCCGATAAAACCGACCGGCACACCATCCAGGCATGCGACCCAAGTCTCCGAGTTTGGCAGATACGCCTGCTCGACCAGCACCCGCTGCTCGCGCAGGCGCGCCTCACCCAGGAACGCATGCACCCGGAGTGAAGTCTCAAACCAGATCTCCGAGAGTTTTCCAATATCCCCGGCATCGAAGGCGCGAATTTGCAGCTGCATGTTATCCATTATGTTGAAGCCCGCCGCACGGCAAGGCTATGCGCCTTCCTCGGTCCAGACTATTGAAACAAAAGGCGATGGTAACTTGTATTGCGCAGATTCACAGCGTCACGCCGCCGAGGGCCACGCTGGTTCGCCGGGGCAAATACGACACCATTGTCTTTTTTATTACTCGCCGGTTGTCATCGGTGGTCGAGCGGCATACACTGGTTCAGGTCGAGTGGAGGGTCGAATGCCATGGAAACTAGCGCACTGCAAGCCCGCCTTTACCAAGCGTTCCTGCGCGGCTACAGCGAGTTCCCAGGCCACCGCTCCGCCGCCGCCCGCGCCCCAGCCGGAGCATCGCCGGCGATGGTTGCCGGCGCGGCACTGGAAAGCCGCGAACTGCGGCGCTCCATCGACGCCTGCCAGCACGCGCTGTCACAGATGGCCGACCTGCCCGAGGCCGAAAGAGAACAACTGCGCAGCGAGCTGCGCGCCACGCTTGATCATCTCGTCAAGGTGTCCGACCAGTTGCTGACCCTGCTCCGATCCAACGGCGATGCCCCTGCCGCACCCGACACCAGCGAATCCGGAGACCCGTCTGACCTGCCGCCCAGTCCGTCCACGCGCGGCAAAAAACCACCGCGTAGGAGGTAAAGCCATGAACCAATACAGCTTGCAGGAGGCGCTGCTGCTTGAGCAGCTGGCGGAGCAAGAGGCCGCTGCCGCAGGAATGGATCTGCCCACTTATGCGGCCGTGTTGCAGGCGCACGAACAGCAGCAGTTGGCCGCGCAACAGCAATCCCGGCTTGAAGCGGAGACGGCCCAGGCGCAGCACTTGCATCTGCTGGCGGCGCAGGAAGCCGCTGCTGCAGGAATGGACCTGCCCACTTATGCGGCCGTGCTGCAGGCGCACGAGCAGCAGCAGTTGGCCGCGCAACAGCAATCCCAGCTTGAAGCGGAGGCCGCCCAGGCGCAGCACTTGCATCTGCTGGCGGCGCAGGAGGCTGCCGCCGCAGGAATGGATCTGCCCACTTATGTGGCCGTGCTGCAGGCGCACGAGCAGCAGCAACTGGCCGAGCTGGCGCACTACGAGCAGCAACAGCAGCTGGCCGGGCTGGCTCAGTACCAGGAACAGCAACAACTGGCCGAGGCCGCCCGCTACCAGGAACACTTGCAACTGGCGCAGCTCGCCCAGCAGGAACAGCAGCAATTGGCGCAGTATCAGCAACAGGCGCTGGCGTCGGCACAGGGCCAGGGCCAGGGCTGCGACCCTGCCACGCTGCAAGCCCTGGCCGAGCAGGAAGCCGCTGCCGCCGGCATGGACTTGCCAACCTATGCCGCCGCGCTGCAGCAGACCGAGCTTGCGCTGCTGGAGGAAGCGGCCTATCTGGAAGGCGTGGCACAGCATGAGGCCGAGCTTGCCCGGCAACAGCAGGCAACCATGCCGCCGGCCATCCTGGCCCACCTGCAGCAACTGCAGATTGCACAGCTCCAACAGGCGCAGGCACTCGGCCTGCTCTGAACGTCACGCCGGTCGCCATCTGCTGCGCGACGCGGCCGAGGAGAAGTCATGTCGGTCAGGAAGCGGTACATCATCGCGGTGCCTCAGCACGTCCGGCTGGGTTCGGGCCTGAGCCTGCAGGACGTGGTGGCGGGGCTGCCGCCGCAACAGCTGGGACGCGCCGGCACGACCGGCACCCAGGTGGTGGAAATGAGCCCCCTCGAAGCGGATCAGCTTGCACGCGCCAATAGCGATATGCTGATCGAGGAAGACCAGCCGCTTACGCTGCTGGCGCCGATGCCGGCCCTGGGCTTCGAGGTCGGGCCGGATCGCGGCCAGGAATACCGCTTCGCCGTGCGCGACGCGCAAACGGGGGCGCCGGTCGCGGACGCCACGCTGTTCGTCAAAGGCGGACGCGCCACCTACCGCGGCCGCACCGGGAAGGATGGCAGCGCCAGCGTGCGCGTGCTCGACGCGGCGATCGAACATGTGATCGTCTCGCCCGCCGCCAATTACTGGGCGCGCGTGATCGCGGCGCCGGCGCCCGAGCAGACGACCGAGGTCGCGCTGACTCCGCTGATTGCGCGCGGCGGCGCCGCCTGGGAGCGCCAGTGGCTGGGCAAGACGGGCGAAGTGGCGGGCGGGGCCGGCGTCAAGGTCGCACTGCTCGACAGCGGCATCGCCGAGCATCCTGACCTGGCGGTGGCCGGCGGCATGAATGCGCTGGATGGCGCCCGCAGCAACGACTACCGCAGCGATGAGGATGGACACGGCACGCACTGCGCAGGCGTGATCGGCGGCCGCAATGCCGTCAACGGCGTGTGCGGCGTCGCGCCGGAAGCCGAGCTGTATGCCGTCAAGGCCTTTCCCGGCGGCCGGTTGAGCGATCTGCTCGAAGGGCTGCAATGGTGCATCGACAACGGCATGGACGTGGTCAACCTGAGCCTGGCCATCGAGCGTCCGAGCCCCCTGCTCGCGCTGAAGCTGGCCGAGGCAGCGCAGGCCGGCATCACGCTGGTGGCCGCCGCCGGCAATGGCGGCGACAATCAGATCTGCTATCCGGCCGCCAGCGAGGGCGTGCTGGCGGTCACGGCGTTCGGCTCGATGCACGCCTTCCCCCCCGACAGCGCCCACGCGCTGCGCATCGCCGAACTGCGCAACGACGCGTCGAGCCTGTTCGTGCCCAATTTTTCCAATCGCGGGCCGCAGACGGCCTTCATCGCGCCGGGTGTGGCCATCATCTCCAGCGTGCCCGGCGGCTATGCGGCCTGGGATGGCACCTCGATGGCCTGCGCCTTCGTCTCGGGACTGGCGGCCCTGGCGCTGTCGGCCCACCCGGAAATCCGCACCGGCGACGCGCGCCAGGGCGCCCACGTCAGGCAGTTGCTGGCGGCCGCCGCCGTCGACCTCGCGCTGCCCAGCGCGATCCAGGGCGCCGGCGTGCCGCAGGCAGCCCGGCCCGTGGCGCGCCCTGAGGATTCGCCCGATGCTGCCGGACGAACGCAGCAGCAGCAGCAGCAGCAGCGCGTCGCGGCGCTGATCAGCGACCTGGAGGGCAAGCAGCAGGAAATCCGTGCCATGATCGCCCAATTGGGCTAACGAGCTGGTGTCTCCAGGGGCGACCCATATGCGGCTTCTTTGTTTTCCCCATGCGGGGGCCGGGCCTTCGCAATTCCGGTCCTGGCTGGCGGCGGGACCGGACAGCCTGCAGATCATGCCGGTCGCCCTGCCCGGCCGCGAAGCGCGCTACAAGGATGCGGCGCCGCGCCGCCTGGACGCGCTGCTGCGCGATGTATCGCGCCATATCGAACCCTTGCTGGACCAGCCCTTCGCCATGATGGGCCACAGCATGGGCGCCCTGCTCGCCTTCGAACTGGCGCGCCTGCTGCGGCGCGCCGGACGGCGCCAACCGGAGCACCTGTTCGTCTCGGCCTTTCGCGCGCCCCACCTGGGCGGACGCTGGCCGCCGCTGCATGCCCTGCCCGCGCCGCTGCTCAAGGCCGAACTGCTGCGGCTGGACGGCACCCCGCCCGGCGTGCTGGTCCAGCCCGATCTGATGGACACGCTGCTGCCGGTGCTGCGCGCCGATCTCGAAATCGCCGAGCATTACCGCTACCAGCCCGAGCCGCCGCTCGCCTGCCCGATCACCTGCCTGGGCGGCATCGCCGACGAGCGCATCAGTCGTCCCGAGCTGCGCGGCTGGCAACAGCACACCACGGCGGAATTCCGGCTGCGCCTCTTCCCCGGCGGCCATTTCTACCTCTATAAGACACCGGTACTGGTGCAGCATGCCATCTGCGCCGATCTCGGCCTCTCCACCATGCGTCCCAACGAGGCGATCAACTGAGCATGGATACATCCGCCAACCTCTTTCCGCTCTCCTATTCGCAGGAACGGCTATGGTTCCTGCACCTGCTGGCGCCCGCCAGCCCCTTCTACAATCTGCAGATCGATATGCCCTTGCACTGCGCGCTCGACGAGGCGATCTGGGGCCGGGTAATCAGCGAGCTGGTGCGGCGGCATGAAATCCTGCGCACCGTCTTTCATGCCGCCGGCGGCGCGCCGGTCCAGCAGGTGCTGGCAACGCTGGCCGTGCCGGTCGCCAGTGTCGACCTGCGCGACACCCCGCCCGCCGGCCGCGCGGAAGCGGCGCGCCAGGTGGCGCTGGAAGACGCCCAGCGCCCGTTCGACCTGGGCCGCGGTCCCCTGCTGCGCCCGACGCTGATCCGCATGGCCGACGACGCCTGGCTATTCGTCCTGACCATGCACCACATCGTCACGGACGGCTGGTCGATGGACATCATCACGGCCGAGATCGCCGCGCTGTACGACGCCTTCGCGCAAGGCCAGCCGTCGCCGCTGCCGGAGCTGCCGATCCAGTACGCCGACTTCGCCGCCTGGCAGCGCCAGACCCAGACCGTGGCCCAGCTCGGCGTCCAGCTCGATTACTGGCGCGCCCAGCTCGATGGCCACCAGAACCTGCAGCTGCCCACCGACTTCGCGCGTCCGCCCACGCCCAGCTACCGCGGCGGCTTCCAGAGCGTCACGACCGCCCAGCCCGTGATCGACGGCCTGCGCCGCATCGCCCAGCAGGAAGGCGCGACCCTGTTCATGGCCCTGCTGGCCGCCTTCCAGGTACTGATGATGCGCTATTCGGGCCAGGACGATGTGGTGGTCGGCACGCCGATCGCCAACCGCAACCGGCCCGAAGTCGAACCGCTGATCGGCTTTTTCGTCAACACGCTGGTGATGCGCGGCCGCCTGCAAGGACGGCCGACCTTCCGCGAATACCTGCGCCGGGTGCGCGAAACGGCGCTGGGCGCCTACGCCAACCAGGATCTGCCGTTCGAAAAGCTGGTGGAGCATTTGCAGCCGCAACGCGATCTGAGCCGCAATCCCCTGTTCCAGGTGATGTTCGTGCTGCAAAACAGCGCGGTGCAGCGCAGCGGCGCGGCGCCCGCGCCGTCCTACCAGCCCGGCCCGGCGGCGCCTTCGGCCGTCTCCTACGGCAACGCCAAATTCGACCTGACCCTGTACCTGGGCGAGGATGACCAGGGCATCACCGCGATTTTCGAGTACAGCACCGACCTGTTCGCGGACGAGACAATTGCGCGCCTGATCGGCCATTGGCAGACCCTGCTGCAGAGCATTGCCGCCAGCCCCGATGCGCCGGTCACCCGGCTGCCGCTGCTGCCGCCGCGCGAGCGCGCCCTGCTGCTGACCGAGTGGAACGATACGGCCACGGCCTATCCGCGCGAGGCCACGCTCGGCCAGCTGTTCCGCCAGCAGGCGCTGGCCACGCCCGACGCGGTCGCGCTGAATAGCGAGGATGGCGCCCTGAGCTACGGCGACCTGGCCCGGCGCAGCGCGCGGCTGGCGCGCTGGCTGCAGCGGCAAGGCGTGCAGCGCGGCGATAGCGTCGGCCTTTGCCTGCCGCGCGGCATCGAGATGGTGGTGGCCGTGGTGGCCATCGTCGAGGCCGGTGCCGCCTACCTGCCGCTGGACCCGGCCTATCCGCCGGCGCGGCTGGACGCGCTGATCGGACAGGCTGCGCCGCGCCTCATCCTGTCGCGCGGCGAGGCCGCGGCCGCCGTCGCGCCGCACGCGCCGGTCCTGCTCGACACCCTCGAACTGCCGGCCGACGACAGCGCGCCGGACAGCGGCGCCGACGCCGGCACCCTGGCCTACGTGCTGTTCACCTCCGGTTCGACCGGCCAGCCCAAGGGCGTCTGCGTCAGCCACCGCAACGTAGTACGGCTGGTGCGCAACAATAATTATTGCAGCATTACGCCCGGCGACGTGCTGCTGCAGTTCGCCCCGCTCCAATTCGATGCCTCGACCTTCGAAATCTGGGGCGCGCTGCTGAACGGCGCACGGCTTGAGATCGCGCCGCCCGGCCTGCCTTCGCTGGAAGAGCTGGGCGCCTGCATCGAACGGGCCGGCGTCACCATCCTGTGGCTGACGGCCAGCCTGTTCCACCAGATGGTCGAAGCCCAGCTCGGCTCGCTGTGGCGGGTGCGCCAGTTGCTGGCCGGCGGCGACGTGCTGTCGCCCCAGCTTTGCCAGCGCGTGCTCGACGAGCTGCCCGGCTGCGTGCTCATCAACGGCTACGGCCCCACCGAGGCCACCACCTTCGCCGCCTGCCACCGCCTGGAGCGCGGCGCCGTCCCAGGCCAGCGCGTGCCGATCGGACGCGCCCTGGCCAACACCCAGCTCTACGTGCTCGACGCGGAAATGCAACTGGCGCCGGCCGGCGTGGTCGGCGAGCTGTATATCGGCGGCGACGGCGTCGCCAGCGGCTATCTGGGCGACGCCGAGCTGAGCGCGCAGCGTTTCATCCCCAATCCCTTCGCGCCGGCCAATTCCGGCCAGCGCCTGTACCGCACGGGCGACCAGGTGCGCTACCGGGTCGACGGCGCGCTCGAATTCATCGGCCGCCGCGACCACCAGGTGAAGCTGCGCGGCTTCCGCATCGAACTGGGCGAGATCGAGGCCGTGATGCGGCGCCATCCGCTGGTGCGCGACGCCTGCGTGCTCGCCGCCGGCGACGGCCAGGAACGCCGTCTGCTGGGCTACGCCATCCTCGAGCGGGCGCCCGACATCCATGTGCTGCGCCGCTTCCTGCAGCAGGAGCTGCCCGAATATATGGTGCCCGCCACGCTGATCCCGCTCGACGCCTTTCCCTTGACGGCCAGCGGCAAGATCGACCGCCAGGCGCTGCCGGCCGGCGACGGCGGCGAATGGCGCGCGCAGGTCCCGTTCGCCGAACCGCAATCGGAACTCGAACGCATCATCGCCGCCGTCTGGCGCGAAGTGCTGGCGCACGAACGCGTCGGCCTGGACGACAATTTCTTCGACCTGGGCGGCCATTCGCTGCTGCTGCAGCAGATTCACAGCCGCCTGACCGGCCTGCTCGGCCGCACCCTGCCGATGGTCGACCTGTTCCGCTTCCCCACCGTGGCGGCACTGGCGCGCCACCTGGAGCACAGCGCCGAGCCGCAGCGCGCGCCGCTGCAGCCCCAGGACGAAGCGAACCAGCCCGCGGCCATCGACCTGCTCGACCAGCGCATCGCGCAGCAGCGCCGCGCGCGGGCCGAGCGCCTGCACAGGAGAAGCACATGACGGATCAATCCGAATGCGTGGCGGTCATCGGCATGGCCGGCCGCTTTCCCATGGCCGCCGGCGTGGCCGAGTTCTGGGACAATCTGCGCCAGGGCCGCGAATGCATCCGTTTTTTCAGCGAGGAAGAGCTGCGCCAGGCCGGCGTGCCGGACGAGACGCTGGCGCATCCGGCCTATGTGCGCGCCAATGGCGTGGTCGATGGCATCGAGCAGTTCGACGCCGACTTTTTCGGCTTCACGCCGCGCGAAGCCGAAATCCTCGATCCGCAGCAGCGCATCTTCCTGGAATGCGCCGCCGAGGCGCTGGAAGACGCCGGCTGCGTGGCCGAGCGCCATCCGGGCATGATCGGCGTGTTCGCCGGCACCAGCATGAGCACCTATGCCTTCCAGCTCTACGGCAATGCCCAGCTGGCCGGCCGCGCCACCGGCTTCCAGATCCTGATCGGCAACGACAAGGACCACCTTGCGACCCGGGTGGCCTATAAGCTCAACTTGAAAGGACCGGCGATCACGGTCGGCACGGCCTGCTCCACCTCGCTGGTCGCGGTCGGCCTGGCCTGCCAAAGCCTGATCGAATACCAGTCCGACGTGGCGCTGGCCGGCGGCGTCACGCTCGGCGTGCCGATGCTGCGCGGCTATCTCTATGAGGAAGGCGGCATCGCCTCGCCGGACGGCCACTGCCGCTCCTTCGACGCCGCCGCCATGGGCACGGTGGGCGCCAACGGCGCCGGCTGCGTGGTGCTCAAGCGCCTGGCCGACGCGCTGGCCGACGGCGATCCGATCTGCGCCGTGATCCGCGGCTGGGGCTTGAACAACGACGGCGCCGACAAGGTCGGCTACACGGCGCCCAGCGTGGCCGGCCAGGCCCATGCGATCGCCACGGCGCTGGCCATGGCGGGCGTGGCGCCGGACACGATCACGATGATGGAAGCGCACGGCACGGCGACGCCGCTGGGCGACCCGATCGAGTTCGCCGCGCTGTGCCAGGCGTGGCGCCACAGCACGCAGCGCCGCTATTGCGCGCTGGGTTCGGTCAAATCCAACACCGGGCATATGGATTCGGCCGCCGGCGTGGCCGGCCTGATCAAATGCGTGCTGGCGCTGCAGCATCGCCAGATTCCGCCCAGCCTGCATTTCGAACGCCCCAATCCCAAACTCGATATGGAGAACAGTCCCTTCTTCGTCAACACCGCGCTGCGCGACTGGCAGCCAGAGTGCGGCGTGCGGCGCGCGGCGGTCAGCTCCTTCGGCATCGGCGGCACCAATGCGCACGTGATTCTGGAAGAAGCGCCCGCAGTCGAACCGGGCAGCGCCTCGCGCGCGGCCCAGCTGCTGCTGCTCTCGGCCCGCACGCCCAGCGCGCTGGAGGCGGCCGCCGCGCGGCTCTCGGCCCATCTCGACGCCCACCCCGGGCTGGCACTGCCCGACGTGGCGCACACCCTGCAGCTGGGCCGCAGCGCAATGAAATGCCGCCGCGCCATCGTCGTGCCGCCCGGCGCGGACAACGCCGCGGCCCTGCTGCGCCAGGGCGCGCCGCGCCGCGCCGCAACGGGCGGGCGCGACGGCAAGTTCGAGGGCGTGGCTTTCCTGTTTCCCGGCCAGGGCGCGCAGCATCCTGCCATGGGCGCCAGCCTGTACCGCGCCGAACCCGTGTACCGGCAGATTGTCGACCATTGCGCCGGCCTGCTGCGCGAGCCGCTCGGCCTCGACTTGCGCCCCCTGATGCATGGGGCGGACCAAGGCGAGGCGCTGCGCCAGACCCAGGTGACGCAGGCGGCGGTGTTTGTCGCCAGCTATGCGCTGGCGCGCCTGTGGATGCATTGGGGCGTCAAGCCCGCCGTCCTCGCCGGCCACAGCGTGGGCGAATACACGGCCGCCTGCCTGGCCGGCGTGCTGTCGCTGGAAGACGCCTTGCTGCTGATCGCCCGGCGCGGCCGCATCCTGGCCGGCATGCCCGCCGGCGCGATGCTGGCGGTGGCGCAGCCCGAGGCGGCGCTGCGCGCGCGCTTTGCCGGCGCCGTCGAGATCGCGGCGGTCAACGGGCCGGCATTGTGCGTGCTGTCCGGCAGCGTGGCGGCCATCGAGGAGGTCCGCCGCCAGCTTGAAAACGAGGGCGCCACCGTGCAGGCGCTGCACACCTCGCACGCCTTCCACTCGCAGTTGGTCGACGGCGCCGTCGCGCCGATGATCGAGGCCATGGACCAGGTGCGCCTGCATGCGCCCACGATTCCCTATCTGTCCAACCTGAGCGGCCACTGGATCGGACCGCACGAGGCCCAGAACCCCGAATACTGGGGGCGCCACCTGCGCGGCACGGTCCGTTTCGCCGACTGCCTCGGCCATCTGCTGCGCGATACCGGCTGCGCCCTGCTGGAAGTCGGCCCCGGCCAGACCCTGGCCACCTTTGCGCGCCAGCACGAAGCCTATGCGCCCGGCCGCCTCATCGTCTCGTCCTGCCGCCATGCGCGCGACACGGCGGATGACGACAGCACCGTGCTGCAAGCCCTGGGCAGCCTGTGGACGGCCGGCGCCGCGGTGGACTGGCCGGCGTTCTACGGCGCCGAACGGCGCCGCCGCGTGCCGCTGCCGACCTATCCGTTCGAACGGCAGCGCTACTGGATCGAATCGTCCGCCGCCGCTCCCGCCCTGCCGGCAGCCACGGCCGTCCAGCAGCCGCTGGAAGACTGGCTCTACCAGCCGCGCTGGGTGCGCACGGCGCCGGCCGCGCCGCTGCCGGCCGACTACGCGGATGGCTGGGCCATCGCCGGCGGCGCGCACCAGCAGGTCGCGGCCCTGGCCGAGACCTTGGCCGATCTCGGCCAGACGGTCGAGCGCATCGCCAGCGCCGCCGATCCGGGCGCGCTGGCGTCCACCGTGCGCACCGTCATTGCGCTGGACGGCATCGCGGACCAGGTGCCGTCCGCCGAACTTTACTACCGCGCGCTGGCCCTGCTGCATGGCCTGAGCCGCCGCGGCACGCCCACCACCGTGCTGTTCGTGACGCGCTGGACTTTCGCCGTGGCGCCGCGCGAGCGCGAGATCGAACCGGAGCGGGCCGGCATCATCGGCTTGGCCATCGCCGCCGCGCAGGAATATCCGCAGCTCAGCTGCCGCCTGATCGACCTCGATGCGGCCGCGCTGTCGCTGCTCGGCAGCGCGCATGCGGCGGCCCTGCTGGCCGAAGCGCTGCCGCAGGCGGCGCCCTGGATCGCCTACCGCGGCGCGCAGCGCTGGGCGCTGACGTTCGAGCCGGCGCCGCTGGCACCGGTGCAGCCGGCGCTGGCACCAGCACTCGAAGGCTGCTATCTCATCACGGGCGGCCTTGGCAAGATCGGCCTGCTGATCGCCGAATTCCTGGCGCGGCGCGGCGCCGCCACCGTGGTGCTGACGGGCCGCAGCGCCATGCCGCAGCGCGCGCAATGGGAAGACAGCAGCGATCCCCGCCTCGGCCGGCTGCGCATGATCGAGACCATGGGCACCAAGGTCGTGCTGTGCAGCGCCGACGGCGGCGTGGCGGCCGACGTGGCGCGCCTGGTTGCCGAGGCGCGCGCGCAAGGCGGCAAGATCCACGGCGTCTTCCATGCCGCCGGACTGACGGCCGCCGCCTATTTCCCCGGCTTTGCGGACATCGGCCGCGACGTCTCCGAAGCGCATTTCGCGGCCAAGCCGCGCGCCGCGCAGCTGTTGGCCGAGGCGCTGCGCGACGATCCGCCCGGCTTCGTCTGCCTCATGTCATCCATCTCGGCGGTGCTGGGCGGCATCGGCTTCGGCCCGTATGCGGCCGCCAACGCGATGCTCGACGCGCTGGCGGCGCAGCAGTCCGGGGCCACGCGCTGGATCAGCATCAACTGGGACGGCTGGACCTTCGAGAACCAGGGCGCCGCCGCGAACGAAGCGCTGGTCGGCGCAGAAGATGGCATCGAGGTGCTGGAACGGGCGCTGGCCGCGCCGGAAATCCGCCAGTTGATCGTCTCGGTGGCGCCGCTTGGTCCGCGCCTGCAACGCTGGCTGCAGCCGCCGGCCGCCTCTGCAGCGCCGGCACCCGCGCCGTCCGCATCGCACGAACGGCCCGAGATGTCGGCCGGCTTCATCGCGCCCGCCCCCGGCCGGCAGATGCTGATCGCCGATCTCTGGCGCGACCTGATGGGCATCAGCCCGATCGGGGCCGACGACAATTTCTTCGAACTGGGCGGCCATTCGCTGCTGGCGATCCAGGTCGTGTCGCGCCTGCGCGAAGCGCTGCAGCGCGATCTGCCGGTGCGCATCCTGTTCGACCATCCCACGGTGGCGGCACTGGCCGCCGCCCTCGATGCGCTGGACGAACAGCCCGATGCCGAACTGGCGCGGCTGCTGGACCGGATCGAAGCGATGCCCGATGCCGAAGTCTCGTCGCTGCTCGATGAAAGGGGGCCGGCGTGAGCCTCGCGCAACGCCTGGCCAATCTCTCTCCCGAACGGCGCGAATTGCTCGAGCGGCTGGCGCGCCCGGCCCGGATCACCCGCGCCGGCCGGCGCGAGGAACAAACCTCGTTCGAGCAGGAACGTCTATGGTTCCTGCAGCAGCTGGAACCGGAGGACAGCTCGTATCACCTGCACCTGCAATTGGCGCTGCCGCCGGAGCTGGACCACGCTGCCTGGGATGCCGCATGGCGCTACCTGGTCGCGCGCCACGAAACCCTGCGCACCCGCTTCATCGAACGCGACGGCGTACCGTTCCAGGTGATCGAAGATGCGGACATGGCCGCCATGCCGCTGTTCGATCTGAGCGGCGAAATGCCGGCCGTGCAGCAGGAGCGGGCAGCGCGCCTGGCGCGCGAACAGGCCGAGGCGCCGTTCGACCTGAGCCAAGGCCCGCTATTCCGCGCCGCCCTGCTGCGCCTGTCCGGCGGCTGGTTCCAGCTGCTGACGATCCACCATATCGTGGCCGACGGCTGGTCGATCGACATTTTGATGCGCGACCTGAACGCCGCCTATGAGGCTTATCTGCAGAATCAACCGGTGCCACTGGCACCGTTGCGCGTGCAGTTCACCGACTTCGCCCGCTGGCAGCGCGCGCAATTGAGCGGCGCCCACCTCGACGAACTGCTGGCATTCTGGGGCGGCTATCTCGCCGGCGCGCCGGAACTGGCGCTGCCGACCGACCGCCCATCGCCATCCCTTCCCACCCGCCGCGCGGACGTGTGCGCGCGCCTGCTGCCCACATCCCAGCGCGACGCGCTGTACGAACTGGCGCGCCGCGCCGGGGCCACCGTGTTCCAGGTTCTGCTGGCAGCCTTTGCGGCCCTGCTGCACCGCTATACCGGGCAGGCCGATCTCGTTTTGGGTGCGCCGATGGCCAACCGCGCGCCGGAGGAAGCCGAGGATCTGATCGGCTTCTTCCTCAACACCATCCTGCTGCGCGTGCGCCTCACTTCCGAACAAAGCTTCCTGCAGGTGCTGGCGGCCACGCGCGAATCCAGCGTGGCCGCCTATTCGGGCCAGCAACTGCCCTTCGCCAGGCTGGTCGAACACCTGCAGCCGCGCCGCGCGCTGGGCCACAATCCGCTATACCGGGCCACGGTTCAGTTCTTCAAGTCGCGCCACAGCACGGCGCGGACCAGCGCGCTGCGCGAGGAGATCGGCTATCAGCGCGCGGCCACCAATGTCGACCTGGCGCTCGACCTGTTCGAAAGCGGCGAAGGCTTGCTGAGCCGCTTCGAATTCAATTGCGATGTGTTCGACGGCGCCACCGTCGCGCGCCTGCTCGATCACTGGGAACGCATGCTGGCCGCCGTACTCGCCGCCCCCGGCCAGCCGATCGGCACACTGCCGCTGACCAGCACCGCCGACCAGGCGCTGCTGACCGCCTGGGCCGGCCAGGCGCAAGTGCCGCGCACCGGCTGGACGTTCGAAAACTTTGGCGAGCGCATTGCGCTGGCCGCGCCGCAGGCCCGCCTGAGCTACGCAGAACTCGACCGCCGCTGCGGGCAGCTGGCCACGCTCCTGCGCGCGCGTGGCGCCGCACCCGAGCGGGTGGTCGCCATCCGCCTGGCCGATAGCCTGGACACGGCCGTCGCCATCCTGGCGGCCTGGCGCGCGGAAGCGGCCTTCGTCTACCTCGACCCGGCGCTGCCCGCCCAGCGCGTGGCGGCGATCCTGGACGAAGCCGCGCCGGTGGCCTTGCTCGACGATGCACCCTGGTGGCGCGAGGCCCTGGCCGATGCGGAGGTGATGCCGGCGCGGCCGATCCCGCCGCAGCGTCTGGCGGCACTGATCTATACCTCAGGCTCGACCGGCGTGCCGAAGGGGGTGCTGATCGAACACGGGGCGCTCGCCAACCAGGTGCACTGGCTGCGGACAGCGCTGGAGCTGACGCCGGCCGATGTGGTGCTGCAAAAATACTCCTTCAGTTTCGACGCCGCGCTGTCGGAGCTGCTGAGCGGACTGGCGGCGGGCGCCGAAGTCGTTCTGGCCGGCGACCAGGGGCGCGATGCCGATGAACTGGTCCGCCTTATCCAGAGCCACGGCGTGACCCTGCTCGACGTCTTCCCTTCGCTGCTGGCGGTGCTGCTCGATCATGAAGGCTTTGCCGCCTGCACCACGCTGCGCCGCATCCTCGTTGGCGGCGAAGCGCTGCCGGCCGCCTTGACCGCGCGGCTGGCGCAGGCGCTGCCCGCGGTCCAGGTAATCAACGCCTATGGTCCGACCGAGGCCACGATCACCGCCACCGCCGCGCATCTGGCGCCCGATGCATCGCCGCTGGCCGCGCCGCCCATCGGCCGGCCGATCGCCGGCAACAGCGCATATGTGCTGGACGGCGCCATGCAGCTTGTGTCGCCGGGCGTGCCGGGCGAACTGTATCTGGGTGGAGCGGGACTGGCGCGCGGCTATCTGCATGACGCGGCGCTGACGGCACGCCGCTTTGTCCCCAATCCCTTCGGGCCGGGCCGGCTGTATGCCAGCGGCGACCGCGCGCGCCACCGCGCCGATGGCCAGCTTGAATACCTGGGCCGGGCCGACCAGCAGATCAAGCTGCGCGGCTATCGCATCGAGTTGGGAGAAATCGAGACCGCACTGCTGCGCCATCCCGGCGTGCGCGCAGCGGCTGCCACGCTGCTGCGCTGCCCCGCTGCGGCGGACGATCAATCCGCGCTGCTGCAATGGCGGCTGGAACAACTCAGCCCGTCCGAAGCGGACTTCCTGTACCGCTTCGAAACCGACCAAGACCAGATCCGGAGCCAGACCATGTGGCGCAACACTCCCCAATTCCAGCTGTACCTGAATTTCCAGCAGCCCGGTTTCGCCCCGGCGCCACAGTCCGCGCAGCGCAACTGGCTGCTGCAACGGACGCTCGATGAAACCGTCGCCGATCTTACAGCCATTGACGCCATTGCCCGCCGCTGTGTCGCTGGCTCGGCCCGGCCCGAGATGGACGGTGACTGGAAAACCAGCGCGGCCGCCTGGTCGGCGCGCGAGCTGCTGATCGACGGCCAGCAAGTGATGCAGGAATGGGAGCGGCCGCTGATGCAAGCCCTGGCCAGCGCTGCGGCCACGTCCGGCGGCCACGTCGCCGAAATCGGTTTCGGCATGGGCATCTCGGCCACGCTGTTGCAGGAATGCGGCGTGCGCTCCCACACGATAGTCGAATGCCACCCCGAAGTGCTGGCGCGGCTCGCGCAGTGGCGCGCCCAGCGCCCCGGAGCCGCCATCACGGCCGTCCCCAGCCGCTGGCAAGACTGGATGTTCGAACCCGGCTCCTTCGACGGCGTGCTGTTCGACACCTATCCCACTTCCGAGGAAGAGTACAGCACCGAGGTCGCCGGCTCGCCGACCTTCGCGGCCTCTTTCTTCCCCACCGCCCAGCGCCTGCTGCGGCCCGGCGGCGTGTTCACCTATTACAGCAACGAGATCGACTCGCTGTCGCGCCGGCACCAGCGGCTGCTGCTGGAACACTTCTCGTCGTTTTCGGTGACGCTCGTGCGTGGCCTGCATCCACCGCCCGACTGCCAGTACTGGTGGGCCGATTCGATGGCAGTCGTGAAGGCGGTCAAATGAGTCCAGCCCACGAGAAGCTGCGCGCCTTGTGGCTCTCGCGCGAGCGGGACTACGGCGAACGCCTGGCCGTTTTCGTCGTGCCGGCCAGCGGCGCGGAATGCGATCCCGAACTGCTGCGCGGCTGGCTGCGCGAAGCGCTGCCCCACTACATGGTTCCGGATCGCATCTGCGCGCTCGCGGAATTGCCCCTCAACGCCGCCGGCAAACTGGATAGGAGCGCGCTGCGGCTGCCCGAGCAGCTGGTAGCCACAGCGCAGCCGCTGCGCTCCCCGCGCACGCCGGCCGAGCAGACCGTCGCCGCGCTATTCACCCAAGTACTAGGTGCTTGCCCGGACAGCATCGACCATGACTTCTTCGCCGATCTCGGCGGACATTCGCTAGCCGCCACGCGGCTGGCCACGCTGATCCGCCGCGCCTGGCCCATCGACTTCCCGCTGCGCGTGGTCTTCGAAAGCCCGACGGTCGCCGCGCTGGCGGCATATGTGGACCAGGCTTGCGCCGGCAATCCAGCCGACGCCGCCATTCCGCGCCAGCCGCGACTGAATGTCAGCGAGCCTTAGCTGCACTAGCTCAGACCTAAGCTGACACCAATTGTCTGATATCGATATAGGGCGGCGAGTTGACGTTAGGAAAATTATTCAACCGTATTAGATGGAATATTAGGCCTGCATGGTTCAGCGCGTAGTGCGAATGAAAAATTGAAGCCAACCTTAAATAAGTTTAAAAAAAAGGGTCGACGTGAACGAGAAAATTCAACCAAAAGATTATTATGATTTCTTCCCTCCTAATTTTAATCGAACTGGAGATATTTGGCGTTGCCTTCCAAACCCATGGGGCTTAAAAAAACCGCACTTCTTTGGCTTAACCGTCACTCCGGCATGTGATCTTGAGCAACGAAAAACAGAAACAATAACTTATTTACCCATCATATCAGTTCGAGAATATCTAAATTCAAATTCATTCTATTTTGAAATTTGGCAAGATGTTTTTGCGCAAATTTCAAAATTAAAAATGACAGAAATTATGACGCCACCAGACCGATATGAACTTCCATTACTTGAGGAGATAACAGAAATAAAAGGAAAACTTTTTGATTTGAAGGAAAATGATCAAAGTAAGGCTGGCAGTTTCGACAGGATATGCATGTATGAGAAATACATCAAGCAAAATAGTTCAGGGGGAAGTTTAGCGATTGAGGATGTCGGCAGGATATTTCTATCTGGTAATTTTGATAAAATTTTAAAGAAAATCGTCAAGAACTCATTTAAGGTTGACATACACTTTCTTCCAGCAGACGAAAAGCCTATATACAGCTCTGCCGTCCCCGACCATTCGATCGTATTGTTCCGTCACGCAACTTCGATGCCAATTCAAATCATTAATTCAATCCAATATTCAAATGATGAAGATTGGCCAAATAAACTGCAAGAGCTAAGAAAATACTACCCAATAGCAAAATTACTAACAGATCTACCTATTCGCCTGGCAACACTAAGGGGCGATTTTCTTTCTGATTTATTGTCCAGATATGTAAATATGCAAATTCGACTTGGGTCTCGTGACTTCACCGACGACACAGTTGATCAATATGCAGATCAGCTAAGGAGGAGCAAATGAAATATTTAGCAATAACACAAGGATTGGCGGAATGGCTATTGCCGAAAATTGGATTAATGGATGCACTGCATAGCGCATTGATCGACCTTGCCGATAGTAAGAGTGGGATAATAGAATTTGACTTCATTGATGGTCCAATTCGTATGGCAATGGATGAAACAGAGCAAGTTATCACATTGTGGCACGTAGATTACATTCTTGGTGCTGGCGACGAACCATGGGGATTTATTAAGATCACCGGAGAGCTTTCGATTGAAAGGGAACCTCAAATCTCTAGAGAGGTTTTGGAAAGGTCAATATATGTCATTAATCAGCGTCTCCAATGCTTAATGATTGATGGAGCATACTTCTACCGGAGATACCCCAATGACGCGCATACACTTTTGGCTGGCAGAGGTACAGCAGCTAGACATCACAGCATAGGCTACTTTGAAAAGCTGTCAGATGGTGCCAACTCGGGTGTGCGGACAATCATTTGTATTGGCCCACATGAAAGTTTTTCGATATTAAGTTCAGGTGTTGAAAAAGAAGGAAAGCTACTTACAAAACTATCGGCAGCTGCGAATAGAACGGTAACTGAAATTCGATCAAAAAAGCAGGCATCAGAACACTTTTTATCGAATTTCAGGAAGGCATTATCTGCATTTATTAGTGGCAACGAAGGTGGTAGCGCATTTGAAAATGTTCAGATTATTACTGCAACGAAAGCCGTGTCCAGTGCAGATGCCGCAAAGACAATTGGCATGAATTTTGATGAATGGAATAGCCACCTAAGCCCGCTAAGTGATACGCAACGCAGAATACTGAATTCTGACTCTCTAGATCGGCACCCTTTACGAATACTAGGACCAGCTGGATCAGGTAAGACACTATTAATGCAGTTGCTTGCTATTAGAAAATTACAAGCACACGAGGAATCAGAGCATCCAATTAAAATACTTTATATTGTACATAGCGAAGCTATGCGTGCAAAGGTGAATCAGAAATTTGAAATGCTTTCATCTGGAAGCATCTCTTCAACTGGAGTCATTGGAAATTCAGCAGTAAATGTGGTTACGCTCTCTGAATATTGCCGAGTTGAACTTCAGCTTGATTTAGCATCTATCGTTGACCCGGATGCATCTGATGCTAAGGACTTTCAGCTAGAGCAAGTACGCTCTGCCCTTCTTCTTCAGAAAGAAAAACTCAATGGCGTTATCGAAAAGAGTCTACTGTTTAAGGAAATATTTTCCAATGCGGATTTTTTGAGAATTTTTGAGAAATTAACTTTAGCTGAGATCTCAGTGTCCATCAAAGGCCATGGATTAGAAAATGACAAGAAGCGTTATGTTGAATCGGAACGTAGCTTAAGTCGATTTCATGGAATACTAAGTAAAGAGGAGCGAGATTTTATCTTTGAAACATTTCGAGAATATCATCAGGTTGTATTTGAACAATTTGGTGTTCTTGATCCAGATGATATAGCACTTTCGCTGGCAGGAAGATTGAGAACCCCTGTTTGGCAGCTCAGAAGGCGTTCGGAAGGATATGACTATATCTTTGTTGATGAGGCTCAATTGTTCAACGAGAATGAGCGACGAATTCTCCCATTGCTGACCAAGGGAATTACTACTCATGTGCCAATTGCACTCGCACTCGACGAAGCCCAGGCACTATATGGACAACCGGGAGCCGGTTTAGCAACCTTGGGGATTCACGACATTACCAATGAAAGCTTAGAATCAGTCTATCGATGCACTAGTGCAATTGTAAAATTAGCGTTCTTCATTATCCAAAGAAGTACTAACCTCTTTGGACCTGACTTTCCCGATTTCGCCAAAATAGATGGACATCTTGTTGCGGACAATCACCCGCTTGCAGCCCTTCCACGAATTGAATTCCAGAACAGCGAGCAACAGGATTTTTCCAAATTCGTTCTTAAAAGAGTGCGTGATCTGAGAAAAGCAAACAATCGACAAATTGTTGTAGTTTGCCATGCAGATAAGTACTGGGACGAATTAGAATCCTCATTATCCAAAACCGATTTACCATTTCAGGTCTTGCGCGAGCGTGGTGCAAAAATACGGCAAGATGAGCCTATCGTCGTCCTTTGCAGGCCAGCACAAGTTGGAGGTCAGGAGTTTGATGCAGCAATGATTATCGGCCTAGAAATGGGTTTGGTGCCGCCAAACATCATTGACAATGAAGCGTTGGCCACTGCAATTGAACAACAGGCTATCCGCGAAAGCTATCTTTCCGTTACACGTGCAAAGTATAGCGTGACTTTCGCAATGAGTGCGGGGGCAACCCCTAACAAACTACTGCAACAAGCTCGTCAGGCAGGTTTACTTAGCTAATTAACGAAGGCTGCACATCAACTTGGACCAGATATTGAAATTATGCGAATCAAGATTATTTGAACGCGGTGCTGAAGTAATGAAGTAACACGGCAGTATGTGTGAGCGGGCAGCGGATTGGCAGAGTTTGAATTAACGTAATTTGCCAATCACATTCAAGGCTTAAAAATAGTTAATAATGATTTATGCCCAATTGCGACGGTCTTTGTCGGACCAAGTCTGAGCTACGATTTTTCTATACAATCCACTGAATCGCGTCGCGGTGCATCTGAAATGCAATTGATGGCTTCATCTGCACTGAAATCGAAGATTCATTGTATCGCCAAAAATCGTACCATTTTGATGCACCGCTTCGCGATCCCAGCCCCCCCGGTGAATTCGCTTACTTCACAAGCAGCTTATCAGTACGGCGCAACCATGCTTCGTGAAGGATCTTCCAGGTCGCGCCGCCATCGGTACTCGCATCCCAGACATGGTGCACGCCGCCAGGAATCGGTTTCCAGACGGTGCGGTGGAACTCGCGCTCGCCCTTATCGTTGATGAAATAGCCGGTCATCAGCATGCGGTCACCCTGCCAGCCGCCATCGATCGGCGCGAAATTGCCGCGCGCGCTGGCCCACACGTGGCGCCACAGCTTGTGCTTGCGGTCGTACATGCTAAGGCTGGTGCCAGCACCATTTTCCGGGCCGTTACCGCGCCACCATTCCTGCAGGACGCAGCCTTGCTCGATCTTTTCGATCAGCGTATGCCCCAGCAGCTTGCCGTCGCGGTCGACCGCTTCCCAATTGCCGACCCAGAAATCGAATTGCCTGGACTCGGGCGTGCTGCACGCCACGGGTTCGGCCGCCTGTACGGCAGCACCGGTCAATAATGCGAATGCCAGCAGGAGCTTACGGTACATAGTTCTTCCTTTCACAATAGGTTTCGATGACGCTATTGTCACCAGCCGCAACGTACAGTGACAGACCAGGAGTGAACGGCATGTTTTCAGAAATGAACATCGCGCGATAGACCAACCGCAGGTAGCAAAAAGAATGTTACGATGCGCAAAATTTCTTACCTATGTGTCAACCAAACGATTGCCGCGTCCAAGGAGCATTGTTGATGAATACCAGCAGCCTGGCCTGGAACGACTACCAGGTCATCCTGGCGGTGGCCCGCCACGGCTCCCTGTCCAAGGCAGCAGAAGCATTGGGCTCCAGCCATCCCACCCTCTTCCGCCGCATTCGCGACATCGAGGCCGGCTTGGGCGCTACTTTGTTTGAGCGCAGCCGCCAGGGCTACCGTCCGACCGCCGCCGCGGCCGAGCTGCTGGCGTTAGCCGAAGAATTTGACCAGCATCTGCGCGACCTGGAACGCGATGCCGAATTGGGCGCCGCCGGACGCCTGACGCTGACCACGACCGAAGTGCTAATTCCGCGTATCGTGCCGCCGCTGCTGGCCCGCTGCCGGCGCGAACTGCCCCAAGTCACCATCAATCTCATCACCGGGGAAAGCTTGGCCAAAATGCGTCAGCGCGAAGCCGATATCGCCCTGCGCTCGGGCGGTGAACCCGAGGGCGATCTGATCGGCCGCGTGGTGTGCAATATCGAAGTGGCCATCTACGCCCCCGTGAACTGGCCCGGCGTCTCGGAAGAGAACCTGCACGAGCAAACCTGGATCACCGTCGATGAATCGCTGGGACATCTGGCATCGTCGCAATGGCTGCAGGCGCAAGGGCTGATGCGGCGCGCGGCGGTGCGCTGTTCCAGTACGCTGGCCGTCTACCGGCTGCTCGAAGAAGGCCTGGGTGTCGGTATCCTGCCTTGCCACTTGGGCGACGCCAGCCCTCTTCTGCGGCGCGTTTCCCCGCTGCTGACGGAGTTTCGTTCACAACTGTGGCTGCTCACGCCACGCCAGTTGCGCGGCGTGCCCAGAGTCTCGGCGACGGTGGAATGCCTGACTTCCGGTCTGCGCGAAATGAAAGACCTGTTCGAAGGCCGTCGACCGGCAACGTAATTCCCCACTGACTGTATAGCCATCGTACCTGGCATTGCATGTTAAAATATACGGCGTATAAATAAAGGGAACGCCATGACGACCGCACACATTTTCATCGCCACCAGCCTGGATGGCTTCATCGCCCGCCCCGACGGCAACATCGACTGGCTCCTGCAACGCGACGATCCGAATGAGGATCATGGCTATTCCAGCTTTATCGCCGACAAGGATATGATCGTGATGGGCCGCGGCTGTTATGAGAAGGTTCTGACCTTCGGTGCCTGGCCATATGAACTGCCGGTGCTGGTCCTCTCCGAACAACTGGCCGATGCACCGGTGCCGGAAGCGCTGCAGGGCAAGGTTCGCTTTTCCAGGCTCGCACCGAAGGAAGCGATGGCAAAGCTGGCCGGGGAAAATGTACGCCGGATCTATGTCGATGGCGGCCAACTGGTGCAGTCCTTCCTGCGCGATGGATTGATTAGCGATATGGTCATCACCACCGTGCCAGTACTGATCGGAGCGGGCCGGCCGCTGTTTGGCGCGCTGGCGCAAGATATTGATTTGCAGCTGGTATCCAGCTATAGCTTCCCTTCGGGCCTGGTGCAATCCACTTATCGGCTGGCGCCATGAGTCGCCCGCGCGGCCGCCCGGCCCAGGGAGCGGGATTGAGCCGCGACGACATCCTGACGGCCGCGCTCGCGCTGCTGGATGAAAGCGGGGGCCAAGGCCTGTCCATGCGCGCCCTTGCCAACCGGCTCGGCGTTACGCCTATGAGCCTTTACCATCACGTGCAAGACCGCACAGGGCTGTTGCGGGCGCTATCGGATCGGGTCTACGCCGAGGTGCTCGAAGGCTTGGTCAAGCATGTGGACCGCCGGGAGGAAATTCGCGCCATCCTGATCCGCTATCACGGCGCCGTGTGCCGCCACCCGCAGCTGACGCTGGCCATCTTTGCCACGCCCGAAGCCTTTGCCGGCGTGACGCGCCAGATCACCGACCGCCTGACCGAGTTGCTGGCGGAGATTACGACCGAACCCCACTTGTGGCGCGACATTTTGATCGACCATGCGCACGGCAGCGGCTTGCCACTGGTCGCGGCCAAAGCCCTGACCATGCAAGAGCAATACCGGCAGGCCCTCAATCGCCTGCTGGAACGCCTGGAAGCCTGAAGCGGCCATTGAGCACGGCATAGGCCAGCAGGCCAATCGCCAGTCCCCAAAACGCCCCGCCGATGCCAAGCAGCGTGATATTGGCCGCGGCGGCCAGGAAGGTGATCAGCGAGGCTTCGCGCGTCTTCACGTCGGCCAGGGCGCTAGCCAGGCTGCCACCGATGGTGCCGAGCAGCGCCAGCCCTGCCAGGGTTGTGATGAAGGTCGCCGGGAACGCCATGAAAACGGCGGCCAGCGTCACGCCGAATACGCCGACGAAGATGTAGCAGACGCCCGCCGCAATGCCGGCGATCCAGCGCCGCGACGGGTCTTCGTGCGCCTCCTTGCCGGTGCAGATGGCCGCCGTGATCGCGGCGATATTGAACGCATGCGAACCGAATGGCGCCATCAGCAGCGAACCTAGTCCTGTCACGGTGACGATGGGATTGGCGCTGGTCTTGAAACCGTCGTTACGCAGCACCAGCATGCCGGGCATGTACTGGCCGGTCAGTGTGATCAGGAACAGCGGCAGCGCCACGCTCAGCAAGGCGTTCAGCGAAAAGACCGGCATGGTGAAGACCGGCGCGGCGAACTGCAAGCGCAGTCCCGACAAGTCAATGCGATCCTGCGTGAGCAGAAAAGCCAGGCCCAGTACCAGGATGCCTGGCACGGCATACCGCGCGCTGAAGCGCTTGAGCGTCACATAGGCCACGATCAGCAGGCCCGCCAACAGCGGATCGACGCTCATGCCGCCAAAGGCCTTGACGCCGAACTGCAGCAGAATCCCGGCCAGCAACCCGGCGGCCACGCCCGGTGGAATCAGGCGGATGACCCGCTCGAACCAGCCCGACAGGCCGAGCGCCACGAAGGCGGCGGCCGAGATCACATAGGCGCCCACCGCTTCGGCATAGGTCGTGCCGGCCAGCGCCGTCACCAGGAAGGCGGCGGCGGGCGTGGACCAGGCCGTGATGATGGGTTCGCGCGTCATCCAGCTCAGGAGAATTCCCGTCACGCCCACGCCGATCGAAACCGACCAGACCCACGATGCGGTCGATGCCGGGTCCAAACCCGCCACCTTGGCGGCCTGGAAGACCAGGATGAAGGTGCCACCGTAGTTGACGATGACCGAGATCAGGCCGGCCACGATGGGATGGGCGAGATCATGCAAACGAAGGGGGAAAGGCGATGTGGCTGACGTCATGGTTTATATAGCACTCCTGAAAAGGCTTAGGCATCAAAGACCAGACTGTAGACCGGAAATGGTATGCTGCGCCCATCCACTTTTTCGATGCAATACCGGCCAATTGTTCAAGCACGCCCAACTCGAATCCGTCAAAGCCTGGGTAGGCGACCCGGCTCATGGCGCCCTGCCCCTGCATGCCCGCATCCAGCGCGCCATCCGGCAGCTGATCCTCGACGGCGCCCTCGATGCCGGCAAGCCGCTGCCCGCTTCGCGGGCGCTGGCCAAGTCGCTGGGCGTCTCGCGCGACACGGTGGAATCGGCCTATATCCAGTTGCATGCCGAGGGATTCATCGAACGTCGCGTGGGCAGCGGCAGCTTCGTGTCGGAGCGCACGCAACGCCTGCCAAGGCCGGGCGCCAGGGCGCGTCCCGCCGCGCAGCCGGCGCCGCTGCGCCTGAGCCAGCGCGGCGCTGCCATGTACCAGGGCGGCGGCTTGCGCGATTTCCTGGTTCCGCGTCCGTTTGCCCCCGGCGTGCCGGAAACGCGCAGCTTCCCCCTGCCGACCTGGGAGCGCCTGGAACGCCAGGTATTGAAGGAGTACGGTACCCAGGCACTGCTGCATAGTCCACCGCAGGGGATGGCGCCGCTGCGGCGCGCCATTGCGGACTATGTCAACCTGGAACGCGGAGCGCGCGCCACGCCGGAGCGCGTGCTGGTCCTGACCAGCTCACAGCAGGCGCTGACGCTGTGCGCCACCGTGCTGCTCGATGCCGGCGAGCGCATCTTCATCGAAGACCCCGCGTATCACGGCGCGCGCAAGGCTTTCGATGCCGCCGGCCTGGAATGCGTGCCCGTGCCGCTGGATGCCGACGGCATGCAGGTGGAGCGGCTGCGCACTGCGCGCCATCCGGCCAAGGCGGTCTTTCTGACTCCTTCGCACCAGTTCCCGACCGGGGCAACACTGGCATTGGAGCGGCGGCTGGCCCTGATCGAATGGGCGCGGCAGCAGCAGGCCTGGATCATCGAAGACGACTACGACAGCGAATTCCACTACGCCGGCAAGCCCACCGCCTGCGTACAGGGACTCGATGCGCATGAGCGCACCCTCTACATCGGCACCTTTACCAAATCGCTGTTTCCCGGTCTGCGCATCGGCTTCATGGTGCTGCCGTCCCAGCTCGTGGCTCCCATGACGGCGGCGCGCACCCTGCTCGACGGGCATAGCGCGCCGATCCCGCAACTGACGCTGGCACGCTTCATGGAAGGCGGGCATTTCGGGGCGCACGTGCGGACCATGCGCGCCGTCTATGCCGAGCGGCTCGCCGTGCTGGAACGGTTGGTGCGCAAGCACTTGGCCGGCTTCGTTGAGCCTTGGGTGCCGGCAGGCGGCATGCAAATGCCCTGCCTCCTGAGCTGCGGCATTCCGGAACGCGCGGTCATCGATGCCGCGCAGCGGGCCGGCATCGACCTGCTGGGGCTGACAGCGCTGCACGCGTCGGGCGCGCCCAGAGGCGGTTTCCTCATGGGCTTTGCCGCGTATGCGCCGAGTGAATTGGAAATCGCGGTGAAAAAACTTGCGGCGGTATTCCGCGCGCTAAGTCCCTGACGCGCCCTGCAGCGCCTTAAAGAGATATTCGCCCATCAGCTTTTCGATCCTGACCAGCATACCGGTCACGCTCTTGGTCGCGGAGCGCGTATTGCGCAATCCCGCCTCGCATGCGCAGGCCCGCTTCCATGCCCTACTTGCCTGATAGATGACATTTACGGCAAACTGCTACAGTAGCCAAAAATACAAGCATCTTAAACCGCGATTTACGACAACCTTAACTGCATCAGGAAAGATCCATGGGCTTTGAGTACAAGCTTTCATTCCAGAGCCCAAGCGGCGAATCCACAATCAACGCACTTAGCCGCCTGCCCGGAGCAAAGCTGCTCACGAATCAGGTAGACACGATAGAGTTTCGGCGCGACGCACTCGATTCCGGCATGCCTGATGCGACCGCTTCGGCAACAGAGTACGGCTTGTACTTCTGCAATCACGGCGGTTTTGGACGAGAGTACTTGGGTCATATCGCGGCCCAACTTGTTGATGCCTTCGGCACTATAACCATCGAAGAGCTGGAATGAACGCCACTGGGCGGCTTTTGGCATCCATTTAGCGAAGGCTCACTGCATGCATAAACACACCTTCTTGCTATGCCTGGCTATGGCGCTGTTTGCGGCACGGGCGTTCGCCCAAACCTCCACCGAAGGCTTCGACCCAGGCACACTCAAAATCCCGCCAAAGGGCAAACCGAACGAAGTGCTGGTGCTGGGAACGGCCCACCTTGCGCAGTTGCCAGCCACTTTTCAGCCAGCGAGCTTGAACGCCCTGCTCGATAAGCTCAGTTCCTGGACGCAGCGCCACTTGCCGCCGCGCTCGGGCATGAACGCGTCATCTCGATGGATGACCATTCGATCTCGGATGTGCCGCTCACGCAGCTCGATGGCTACGGCAAGGCACTGGCCAAGGCCTGGGAAAATCCGGCTTTCGCCAAGCGCCTGAAGGAATACGAGTCGCTGTCCGCCGACATCGACAAGCCGGAAAAGGCCTTGACGCTTTATCGCACCATCAACCAGCCATCGAGCATCAGGCTGGTCTACGAAAGCGATTTTGGCGCCATGCTTGACGAACTCTCCCCGCAACAATTCGGCCGCCTGAATGTCGCCACATGGGAAAGACGCAACCTGCGCATGGCCTCCAATATCCGCGAAGCGATGGGCAATCATCCAGGCAGCCGCGCGCTGGTCATCGTCGGCTACAGCCATAAGGGCTACCTCGAAGCCTATTTGAACCAGATACACGGCGTCCGCATTGTGCCAGTTGGCCCGGTGCTTGAACAATCCAGGAAAATAGCTCCGGTGCGGAGCCATTCCTATTTCCCCCTCGCTCAGTCGCAAACCCACTGCCCATGACCTGGCGGGTGGACTACAATGAAATTCGGCCTCACATAACTCTCAAGAACCAAAACTCCAAAAGACTTCGCTCGGGAGGATGGTCACTGAAAGGTTGGGGAAAGGCCATTAGCCGATCGCATTCTCGGCAGCGATGTCTCCATAGAATCCAAGTGAATCATTAACCAGACCGTTTCTGGCACCAGCTGTGCACATGGGACAAGGCACACGCCTTCAAGAAAGCAAGTAGTTTGAAGCGCCTCCCAAAAAGATCAAATCACAAGACCGAGGGGAAGCCGATGGAAAGCGCTATCAACGAGAATGGATTTTTCGATCCTGTTCACTTTATCAGCGGCGGCAAACCGGAAGCACTGCTCGACTGCAAGCACTTCCCTTTCCTACTCAATGACCAGGGCCGCGGCAGGCAACTGCTCCAACCGGAAGGCCGGCTCATTGAACTTACGCCGGACGATCCAATGCTGGAGGTGGGCAGCAAATATAGCGGCATCCGTCATTGCCCCCATCAAGTCGAACTGGCCTCCGGCTTCCGATGGATTACCTTGTTTGATTTTGGCCAGGATGAAGTTGAATACATGGCGCTGCCGGCAACCCGGCACAATGCCAAGGCCTTTGGTATGACCTTGCTCAAAAGCGGCGAGTCGATCCATTTTGACTTCCCTGATCTCGAAATGACGGAGTTTTGTTATGGGAAATGGGCGGCCTATCAATCCCCCTACCTTGGCCCCAAGCGTAACGGCGAACTGCTATGCACCAATCCCACGGATCTGGAATACCACAACTTCCCCCATGTCTTCTTTTCGAACGACACCCTACCGTTGGTGATCAGCGTGGCGCGTTGGCGTCCATATGCCAAGACCATTGCACTGGCTGATTTGTGGCTGGCGCCAGGTGATGCCTTGGTGCTGCCGCCCAAGTTCAAACCGGCCGATCCAGGCCAAGGTGCGCCAGAGGAGCTAAGGCATCGCCTCATACTGGACCTCCACGGAAACCGCAACGCGGCCCTCGCTTGTCGTTTCGCCGATCCAAAGCCGACTCTAAGCACCACAACCATCCTCGCCTCGAATGCGGCGTTTGCCCGCCCCACGACAGAAATCTTCTATCACGAAGAAAAAACTGCAACCCGCCATGCCAACCTGCTGAAATTTCATACGAAGAACGACCGTGCCGTCTAACGACGCGCATAAAGAAGCTGAGCAATTGCACAGTGCAAAGCGATTCGAGCGCCGAGAAGATGCACATTACGTCAACGCAAGCCCACTAACATCATGAAGAATCTGGCACTGATTCACTCGACGGCTTGCCGCACGCTGCTTGACGAAGGCCTGCTGGGCGACGCCCTGCGCTATTGCCTGAGGCAGGGCATTGCGCCCCCCTTCTCTCCTTGCGAGCAAGACACGCCTGAGTATGAACGCTGTGTGGCGCTGGCGCAGGAAACACTGAGCGACTATGGGTGGTGGGAAAAGCGCCTGAAGCTTCAGGCAGCGCGGCAAGTTCAAGCGCCAATCCCAGGCCGGCCGCCGAAGGCCTAGCTTTGATGCCTGGGCCGGAACGCAACGAATATCCGAAAGGATTAGGAGTGCGCGGCGCTTGAGCCTATACTCGAATGGTACTTCGTCCAGTCGTGAATCTCGTCGGTCCCCTTCCTGCCTTGCTCCACCGGAGCCATTCCAGATCGAATCCTTCAGTTAGCGTCTTCCATGATGAGGTGCGCCTGGACATACCGTCCATCACATCTGAGGAGAGCAATATGGCGACGCAAACTGGTACTGTGAAATGGTTTAACGATGCAAAGGGCTTCGGCTTCATCACGCCTGATGGCGGTGGCGCCGACGTATTCGCGCATTTCCAGGACATTCAAAGCGACGGTTTCAAGAGCCTGAAGGAAAATCAACGGGTTTCGTTCGAGCGTGGCGCCGGTCCCAAGGGCGAAAAAGCCACCAATATCCGGCCGGCCTGATTTCATCTTGAACCAGCCAACCCGCACGGGCTGGCTTCCGCAAGCTGCGCCCTGCAGCAGCGCGCCGGACGGCGCCATGCGGCACGGCGCGCCTCCCAGTTGGCAGGCACGGCGTCGGCGGCTAGCCAGCGTGCAAAATGCCTGGGCATCACCCATAACACGCGAGTTGGCGGGCAAAGCGGCGCAGCGGACCGGGACCGGAGCGCTCCGCATGGGCGCACCAGGCTTGTAGGCGGGAAAGCAATTGCTCCGGCGATGCGGCGGACCGGTGCCACAGCAGTTCCAATGTCTGGCGCGCCGACTGCATCTCCTTGAGCGGCCAACTATCTGCAATCAGCTGTTCCAGTTCCACCCGCTGCAAGTCACTGAGCCGGCAGGGAGTGTGCCGCAGCAACTGCCGGGCACGCGCGAGGCCGGGCCGCGACAACTGCCGGCGCAGCATGGCATGCTCGCCGCGATAAACCGAGAGCGTCGCCACCGTCAGCTCACGCACCAACTGCGCGCGATTGGCCAGCACCTGTTTCAATGTAGCCAGGGTCGGTGCCAGCTGGCCCGGTCGCCGCGTCAAAGGATGAGGCGACCGGCGCACCCAGGCAAGCCGCAGCCACTCCAGTACGCGAATATAGCCCCAGCCCATATCCAGTTCAAACCAGCGCGCCGAAAATTTTGCCGAGGTTGGAAAGGCGTGATGGTTATTGTGCAGCTCCTCCCCGCCGATCAGTAAGCCGAAGGGAAAGATATTGGTCGCCGCTTCCTTGCAGTCGTAGTTGCGGTATCCCGCATAGTGCCCCAGTCCATTAACGACGCCAGCCGCCAGGAAAGGAATCCACATCATCTGGCAGGCCCAAAGCGTCAATCCGCGCGCGCCGAACAGAATTAACTCGATCAACAACAGCAGGCCAACGCCCTGCCAGGCATACCGGCCGTATACCCGCCGCTCCAGCCAGTCGTCCGGCGTGCCAGCGCCGTAACGTTCAAGCAGCATGGGGCGCCTGATCGCAGTCCGGTACAGTTCCGCGCCGCGCCACAACACTTCGTGGATGCCAACCACGCGCGGACTATGCGGGTCCTGCACCGTTTCGCAGTGGGCGTGATGGCAGCGGTGTACCGCCACCCACTCCCTGGTCACCATCCCGGTGCTGAACCACAGCCAGAAGCGGAAAATGTGTGCCGCCGCCGGACTCAGAGAAAGCGAGCGGTGGGTCTGGCAGCGGTGCAAATACACCGTCACCGAGACGATGGTCATATGCGTCGTCAACAGGCCGACCAGCAGCATTTGCCCCCAGCCAAAAGCCAGGACGCCGTGCGCCAAGTACTGCAATAGCGTCGTCATGCCTGTCCCCCTGCCCCGCCATCAATGCCGAGGAAGACCAGCGCAAAATGGCAATTTTGGTGAAGTACCTACAAATTACTATACGCGCTCCATGCGGTATCGCCTAACGGTTTCGGCTGGCCATTGTTCGCATCCGCACCGTTTCACTTGAAACATGGTGAAAACATTGAAACGTTATATGAAATACGACTGGTCCGTCTTTGTTCCCGCACGGGAATTCAACTCATTGAATATTAAGACAATTTAAACAGTACCGCGCTCTGGCACGAAAACTGCTGAAAAAGAAGCTTTTACAGAGAGGAACTTATGAGCCAAATTTCAGCCGCCCGCCGTGCCGCGTTTCGCCAGCGTGTTCAGGACCGCAAGGGAATACTTGTCGCCGGAGCTTTCAATGCGCTTAGCGCGCGAATCATTGAAGATCTCGGATATGAAGCCTTGTATTTAACGGGTGCCGGCATTTCCAATATGTCGCTTGGCTTGCCTGATCTTGGCTTCATCGGATTGCATGAGGTGGCGGAGCATACCGCGCGCATTCGGGACTCCTCCAATCTGCCGATTATCGTTGATGCCGATACTGGATTTGGCAATGCCGTGAATGTTTCCCGTACGATCCGGACACTTGAGCGCGCTGGCGCCGATGCCATTCAGCTCGAAGACCAGGTCATGCCCAAAAAATGCGGCCACTTTGCCGGGAAGGCGGTTATCTCAACAAGTGAAATGATAGGTAAGTTACATGCGGCAGTGGACGCGCGCGAGGACCGGAACGTGCAGATTATCGCCCGCAGCGACGCCGCCGCAGTGCACGGTATTGAGGATGCCATCGAGCGTGGCCATCGTTACATTGAGGCTGGCGCAGACGTTCTGTTCATCGAAGCGACAGAGACGCTGGCGGACATACAACGCTTGCCACAACTGTTTAAAACGCCGCAGCTTATCAATATCGTCATCGGCGGAAAGACGCCGACGTTATCGCGCACCGACCTCGAACAGTTAGGTTACGGGATTGTCTTGTACGCCAATGCGACGCTGCAAAGTGCCGTGCATGGAATGCAAAAAGCTTTACGCCACCTGCGTGACAATGGCCAGTTGGTGGAAGATTTATCGCTGGTGGCGCCGTTTGAGGAAAGGCAGCGTTTAGTCAGCAAGGAGCTGTATGACTCCCTTGAGCGAAAATACGCTGCTGCGGACTAAAAGAGCCGGATTGATAGGCCGCCCCCACCGATGAAATTCAGGCGGCGGCGACAGCCTCCACGCGGTCGCCGCTTAGTATGACACGGTTGCGGCCACCTTCCTTGGCTCGATACAAGGCTATGTCGGCCGCGTGCACCAGCGCGGCCTCATCGACGCCATCCTGCGGATACAGGGCTACTCCGAACGAGGCGCTTACCGAGCCAACCAGATGCGCTCCGTGCCGGCAATCCAAACGGCCAATGGCCTCGCGCATTTGTTCAGCGCGCAAGCGCGCGGCGGCGGCGCTAATCTCAGGCATCACCACCACGAATTCTTCTCCACCAAAGCGGCATACGATGTCGCTTTGGCGCACGTGCTCCGCGATGGTACGGGCCACGGCTTTAAGTACGACATCACCCGTATCATGGCCATAGTTGTCGTTGACGCGCTTGAAATGGTCGACATCGACCACCGCCAGCGCCACCACGGTGGCGTTGCGTGATGCGCGGGAGAGTTCACGTGCCAGCACCTCGCTCATATAGCGCCGGTTGAACAGGCCCGTCAATGGATCGCGGATCGATTGCTGGCGTAGGGTTTCGCGCAGCTGCAGGTTGGCCAATGCCAGGCCGAGTTCTTCCGCCCAGGCCTTGGCAACGCGATAGCGCAAGTCGTCATGGGCTTCCTGTTCCGCTTGCCGGTGCTCCAGATATAGCAGACCGAAAGTGCTGGCTTGCGCCATCAATGGCAAGCATAGGGTGAACGTGGGGGCATAGCCGCTTTCACTGTGCAGGTGCGGACAGCACATGGCGCCCTGGTTTGTCTCGGTACGGTTGGGCTGACCGCGCCGCATCGCCCAGCATTCCGACGCCGGAAAGCCTGCGGTAGATAACGGTGAATCGCCCCAGCATGCCTGCCGTTCCAGACATGTCTTGTCACCCCCCATCAGATAGAGCGCGCCGGCGCTATCGGGGAAAAGCCGAGGCGCGAACTGTCCGACACAGGCAAAGGCATCGGCTAGCGAGGGGCAGGCTTGCAGGAAGCTGGAAAATTCGTCCAAGAGGCTGAATTCGCGGTGGGTGCGCTCAATCTGCGCCAGGCTTTGTGCGAGAAAGGCATTGGCCTCCAGCAGAGCGGCATCGGTGCGCCTTTGCGCCGTAACATCGTAAGACACCCAGATGGACCCTCTTTCCGGCTGCTTGGGATCGACTTCCTTGGCATGTAAGCGGCACCAGATCAGTTGTCCGTCCTTGCGCTGCAGCTCGACGTCGCCAATCCAGCTGCGGCCTTCATGCAGGGTATCGTAGACTTCGCCCAGATCTTCCCAAGCCTGATGTGATGCGAACCTGATGCGGGTAGATGTCCCAATCAGCTCACCCGCGCTGTAACCCAGCATTTGCTCCAGACCGCGATTACAACTCTGCACACAACGGTTCTTCAGGAACTCAATGCCTACCGTGGCATGGTCGAGGATGGAGAGCTGTTCGCCCAGGGCCTCACTGAGACGCAAGGACAGCGCCCTCATGCGCGCCAGCCCGACCATGGCTGCCGCCAGCAAGCTGCTGATGGCAAGGCCCGCCCATGCAATGCTGGCGGCAAATGTTCGGTCGTGCCCAAAGCGTTCGCCGTCCAGCCCGACAAAATGCAAAACCCAACGCCGCTCTCCCACAGTGATGATATGGCGGCTCGTCAGTTCCGCCAATTCGACCGCAGGCACGGCGTGGGAGGCGATATCCTTACTGTCGAACATCAGCGTTTCCGCACGCAATCCCGACGTGTCTTGGGCATAACCAGTATCGTAGATCCTGATCCGTAAGTGGGGCGCAAGCTGCGGCAAAATCACGGATCGCATCAGGTCGTTCATATCGTAAACGGCGGCGGCAAAGCCGAGCAGGGCCGCACGGCGCTGTTCAGCCGTCTTGTTCGGGGCCCCGGCACGGTAAAGCGGAAGGCTGAGCACAAACGCGGCCAACTGCTTGCTGGCATCCTGCTCCAACTTCAGTTTGGTGCTGGCGATAGCTTTTCCACTGTCGCGCGCATGCTCCATTGCCGTCAACTCCTGCGGTTTCGTAGCCACGTCGAAGCCGAATGCTGCTTCATTGCCCTCCATGGGCTCGGTATATTCGATGACGTAATGGTCGGATTGGGCGCCACGCGGCCTCACATCAAAGCCGGGATAGCCAGCTGACTGAATGCTGCGATCGCCGCGTACAGCTTCGACGAAGGATTCCAAGCTTGCATTCGGCACATAGCGCACAAACTGAATAGCCTTGACTCCGGGATAGTTACGTTGCAGCTCCTGCGGTTCCAGGAAGTCACGCCATTGCCGCCGATCAATACGCTCGTTTACTGCAAACAAGCCTTTGGCAGCAAGCAGCGTTGCAAGATGTGCGCGGAGACGATCCTCCGCTTGCGCCAAGACGGAGACGGAAATGCGGTTAAAGCGCGCAAGTCTTTCCGCATCTTCACGCCGATTGACCGTGAAGACCAACAAGCAGGTAATGACGATGCCGGCACAGAAAACCAGAAAGGGCTGCAAGGCGAGCTTTAGCTTTGCACGCAGCTGATCCAAGGACAGGGCTGGCATCTTCACAGTGCGTTTCCCCCTCAAAATTCAAGTGGACTTTAGCTCAGCATAGCATCTTGCCTTAACACAAAGATCACACATTCTCACCTCAATAATGCTTGCCGCTGCCGCCACTTGCTGGATCATGCCAAGTGAAAACAAAAAAGCCCCTGAAAATTCAGGGGCTTTTTCTGTCTTGCTGCCGGGTACCGCGTTATGCAGCCGTCAAATATGCAGCGCATGTCCCAAGGCGCGCAGTGCGGCCTCCTGGATCGCCTCACCCAAGGTAGGATGCGCATGGATCGTGCCCGCCACATCTTCGAGCGTCGCGCCCATCTCGATGGACTGGCCAAACGCGGCGGACAGCTCCGACACCGCCTTTCCGACCGCCTGCCAGCCGATAATCAAATGATTATCGCTGCGCGCCACCACCCGCACGAAGCCGTCCTTCGATTCGAGCGACATGGCGCGCCCGTTGGCAGCGAACGGGAACATGGCATCGATACAGGCGATACCCTGCGCGCGCGCCTGCTGGGGCGTGGCGCCAACCACCACCACTTCCGGATCGGTAAAGCACACTGCCGCAATGGCGGCGGGACTGAAATGGCGGCGCTTGCCGCTGATGATTTCCGCGACCATCTCGCCTTGCGCCATGGCGCGGTGCGCCAGCATCGGCTCACCCGTCACGTCGCCGATGGCCCACACATCGCGCATCGACGTGCGGCACTGGTCGTCGACCTTGATGAAGTGACCGTCCATGTCGATGCGCAGCTTTTCCAGGCCGAAGCCGCGCGTGTTTGGGCGCCGCCCAACGGCGACGAGCACCTGGTCCGCAGCCAATACCGACTCTTCGCCGGCGGCATTCTTGATGCGCACCGCACCGCCCTTCTCGTCCAGGCCGAGCACCGAGCAGCCAAGGTGGGTCTCGACGCCCAAGCCCTTGAGCGCAATGGCGACAGGACGGGTCAAGTCCGTGTCGTAGGCGGGCAGGACGCGCTCCTGCGCCTCCACCACCTGCACCTGCGCTCCCAGCTTGGCATAGGCAATGCCCAGTTCAAGACCGATATAGCCTGCGCCCACCACCACCAGCTTGTCCGGCACGGTCTTGGGCGACAGCGCTTCCGTTGCGCTGATCACCGGTCCGCCGAACGGCATGAAGGGCAATTCGGTGGCGTGGGAACCGGTGGCCAGCAGCAGGTGCTGGCAGCCGATGCGCTGTGGGGTTTCGCCGTCGCGTATCACTTCGACGGTCTTGCCATCGACGATATTGGCCCAGCCCTTGACGACATGCACTCCGCTTTTCTTCAGCAGTGCCGCCACGCCACCGGTCAGGCGGCTGACGATGCCATCTTTCCATAGCACGGTCTGGCCGATGTCGATGCGCGGCGCCTGCACCGAAATGCCGAGCGCCGAACCGCCCGCGAAATGGCTGGCTTTTTCGAACTCCTCCGCCGCATGGATCAGCGCCTTCGAGGGAATGCAGCCGACATTCAGGCAGGTGCCGCCCAGTTCAGCGGTTTCGATCAGCGTGGTAGGTATGCCAAGCTGGCCGGCGCGGATGGCCGCGATATAGCCGCCAGGACCGCCACCGATCACCAGCAGCGTAGTGGTGTGTTGATTCATCGATTACTCCACAAATAGCATCGCAGGACATTCCAGCAAGGCGCGGATCGCTTGCACAAACTGGGCCGCATGCATGCCGTCGACCACGCGGTGGTCGAACGAGGACGAGAGGTTCATCATCTTGCGCACTACCAGCCCGCCCTGGCGCACCATGGGCCGCTCGACGATCTTGTTGACGCCGATGATGGCGACTTCCGGATGGTTGATCACAGGCGTCGTGACGATGCCGCCCAAGGCACCCAGGCTGGAGATGGTGATCGTCGAACCGGACAACTCGTCGCGCGTGGCCTTGCCCGTGCGCGCGGCATCGGCGAGGCGTCCGATCTCTGTGGCGCACGACCACAGATCGAGTGCCTCGGCATGGCGCATCACCGACACCATCAGACCGGCGTCGGTCTGGGTGGCAACCCCGAGATGGACAGCGCCGTATTGCGTGACGACGCCGGCGTCGTCATCGAAACGCGCGTTCATCTGCGGGAACTGGCGCAGCGCAACAACCAGGGCGCGCGCCAGCAGCGGCAGCACGGTCAGCTTGCCGCGCTCTTTGCCCCACTGCTCGTTCATACGCGCACGCAGGCTCTCAAGCTCCGTGACGTCGATTTCCTCCACATAGGAGAAGTGCGGGATGCGGCGCTTCGACTCCTGCATCTTCTGCGCGATCTTGCGGCGCAGGCCGATCAGCGGAATGGTTTGTTCCGTGTGGTTCTCGCGGTAGCCGCCCGGACCGGCGGACGGCGCGTCTTGCACGCCGCGCGCGACATAGGAGTCGAGGTCCGAGTGCAGGATGCGGCCAGCCGGGCCGCTGCCATGCACGAATTGCAGCTCAACGCCCATGTCCCATGCGCGCTTGCGCACGGCCGGCGAAGCAAGCGGACGTTCTCCTGCTTCGCGCGCCACGCGGGTGGATGCTGCGGTCGCGGCGGCAGCAGGCGCCGCTGCGGACTTGGCTGCGGCAGGCACGGCTGCGGGTTTATCGACGGCGGGAGCCGCTGCGGGGGCTACCGGCGGCGCAGCAGGAGCCGGGGCCGGAGCCGCAGCCTGCACCGGTGCGGCAGCAGCAGCCGATTGCGGTTTCAGGTTGCCCGCACCCTCCACTTCAATATGGATCAGGTCCGCTCCCACGGCCATCACCTGGCCCGCCGCGCCGCCCAGCATGGCCACGGTGCCGTGGACCGGTGATGGAATCTCAATAGTGGCCTTGTCGGTCATGACGTCAGCCAGGATCATATCCTCGGTAACTGCGTCGCCCACCTTGACATGCCACATGACCAGTTCAACTTCTGCAATGCCCTCGCCAATGTCAGGCATCTTGATGACGTGAATACCCATCTTTATTATGCCTCCACCGCACGTTTGAACGCTGCGCCAACGCGCGCAGGCCCCGGGAAATACGCCCATTCCTGCGCATGCGGGTAAGGTGTATCCCATCCCGTCACGCGTTCAATCGGCGCTTCCAGATGGTAGAAGCAATGCTCTTGAACCAGCGACACCAGCTCGGCCCCGAAACCACAGGTGCGTGTGGCCTCGTGCACCACCACGCAGCGGCGGGTTTTCTTGACCGATTCGAGAATCGTGTCCAGGTCCAGCGGCCAAAGGCTGCGCAAGTCGATAATCTCGGCGTCGATGCCGGTCTCCCGCGCCGCCGCCTCGCTTACCCATACCATGGTGCCGTAAGCGAGCACGGTGAGCTGCTTGCCCGGCCGGAAAATGGCGGCCTTGTCGAGCGGGACGGTGTAATAGCCCTCGGGCACCTCCCCCAACGGGTTCTGCGACCATGGCACCACCGGTTTATCGTGGTGGCCATCGAACGGACCGTTGTACAGGCGCTTCGGTTCAAGGAAGATCACCGGATCGTCGTTCTCGATCGAAGAAATCAGCAGGCCCTTGGCGTCGTAAGGATTCGACGGCATCACGGTGCGCAAACCGCATACGTGGGCAAAAACGGCCTCCGGGCTTTGGCTGTGGGTCTGCCCACCGTAGATGCCGCCGCCGCACGGCGTGCGGATGGTGATCGGCGCGGTAAAGTCGCCGGCCGAGCGGTAGCGCAGGCGCGCCGCCTCGGACACGATCTGGTCGTAGGCCGGATAAATGTAGTCGGCAAACTGGATTTCGATGCATGGCCGCAGGCCATACGCGCCCATGCCGATTGCCACGCCGACGATGCCGCCTTCGGAAATCGGCGTATCGAACACGCGCGATTTGCCGTATTTCTTTTGCAGGCCCTCGGTGCAGCGGAACACGCCGCCAAAGTAGCCCACGTCCTGGCCGAAGACCACGACGTTGTCGTCCTTCTCCATCATCACATCCATCGCCGAACGCAGCGCCTGGATCATGGTCATGGAAGTTTTCACTATGTTTTCCGCCATATCAGATCCCCAGTTGCTGACGTTGCACGCGCAGGTGTTCCGGCATGTCCTTGTAGATGCCGTCGAACATTTCGGCGGGACTGAAGGTATGGCCGCTGGCCATGGTGCCGTACTGCTCGGCCTCCTTCTGCGCGGCCAATACTTCCGCCTCCAGGCGCTTCTGGGTTTCCTCGTGCTCCTCTTCGGACCACGCGCCGGCTTTGATCAAGTACTGCTTCAGGCGGGCGATCGGATCCCCCAACGGGAAATGCGACCAGTCGTCGCCTGGACGGTACTTCGATGGATCGTCCGAGGTCGAATGCGGACCCGCACGGTACGTCACCCATTCGATCAGGCATGGTCCGAGGTTGCGGCGCGCCCGCTCGGCAGCCCAGCACGACGCTGCGTACACGGCCAGGAAATCATTGCCATCGACGCGCAGCGATGCGATGCCGCAGCCGACGCCGCGCGCGGCGAAGGTGGTGTCCTCGCCACCGGCGATGGCCTGGAAGGTCGAGATGGCCCACTGGTTATTGACCACGTTGAGGATGACCGGCGCACGGTATACGTGGGCGAAAGTCAGGGCGGTGTCGAAGTCCGCTTCGGCCGTGGCGCCGTCGCCGATCCATGCCGAGGCGATCTTGGTATCGCCCTTGATCGCCGAGGCCATGCCCCAGCCTACCGCTTGGATGTATTGCGTCGCCAGATTGCCGGAGATGGAGAAGAAACCCGCCTTCTTCACCGAATACATGACAGGCAACTGACGGCCCTTGAGCGGATCGCGTTCGTTCGACATCAGCTGGCAGATCATATCCACCATTGGATAGTCGCGCACGACGAGAATGCTTTGCTGGCGATAGGTGGGGAAGCACATATCATCCACATTCAGCGCCAGCGCCTGCGCGGTGCCGATGGCTTCCTCGCCAAGGCTCTGCATGTAAAACGACATTTTCTTTTGGCGCTGCGCCATCAACATGCGGCTATCGAAGATGCGCGTCTTCATCATGGCACGCATGCCCTTGCGCACGACTTCGATATCGATTTGCGGCACCCACGGCCCAACCGCGTTGCCCTCGGCATCGATCACGCTGATCAGGGAGTACGCGAGATCGCGCGTATCCATGGGAGCCACATCGACTTCGGGACGGCGCACGGCGCCAGCCGGCGACAGGCGTAGGTAAGAAAAATCTGTTGCACAACCTGGACGCCCCGTCGGTTCGGGAACGTGCAGGCGAAGTGGTTCACCCTTGCTCATTCTGATTCCTTCAATGTGCGATGGTTTCGCACTTGCAGTGATCAATCCTGGCTGGTCTGCAGCGGGTAGCCGCGGCCGGCCGGATTGTGGAACCGCCCGCTGCTTTTGCATAGCGGGCACGAAAACATTTCCTGGAAAACAATGAGAGCGTACCATGCTTTCCCGTCTTCAAGAAGAGTTGTTCGCATTCCCCCTTCTGCACGAGGGGAAATGCGGCGCCTTTCAATCCCGTCGCGCCGATGCCATGTTCTGCCAACCTATGCGCGTCCTGGCCCACGCGGTTTCAGGATCACCAGGGCGATGCCGCCGAGTATGGCCGCGGAAGCCAGCACCAGACGCAGGCTGATGGCCTCTCCAAGCAGCATGACGCCGCCGAGCGCCGCAATCACAGGCACGCTCAGTTGCACGGTCGCGGCGCTGATTGATTGTAAGGCGGGCACAACGCTGTACCAGATGACATACCCTAAGCCAGATGTCACGGCGCCGGACAAAACCGCATATGAGAAGCCAGCCATATCCATGGACGCCTGCCCGCGTGCCATCACGAGCAGGCTGAGTCCTGCAGCGACAAGTGCCGCCCGCATGAAATTCCCGGCAGTCACCTTGGTCGGATCACCCGCTCCTTTGGCGCGAAGCGAATAGACGCCCCAGGCAGCGCCGGCAAACAGCATCAACAGTGCTCCTACGACGGATGGCGACGCGAGGCCTGGCAACAGCAAGACCACCAGCCCACCTGCTGCCAGCATAAACCCGGCGAGCTGAATCCGGGATAGCCGCTCTCCGGCCCAGATTCCATACGCAATCATGCTGGTCTGGACGGAAGCGAATAGCAGCAGCGCCCCGGTTGCGGCCGAAAGCTGGGTATACGCCAAGGAAAAGCAGACCGCGTAGCTCAGCAGCGCGCAGGCAGATGGCCAGTTCCCCCGGCCGAATACGCTTCTACGGTGCACACGTACGATCAAGCAAAGGACGGCAGCACCGGCCGCCAGGCGAATGGCGGTAAAGCTGACAGCATCGATGGCCGTGCCTTTTAGGGCAATACGGCATAACAGGGAATTGCCGGCAAACGCCATCATCGCCAGCGTGGTCAGGAGGATTAGCCGTGTGCGCGACATTTGGGAGCTGCACCCTGCGTTCAGTAAGGTCGTTCAAACCAACGCCAAGCGAAGAATCACAAGCCTTTCGAGTATGGATCCACCATAGCGGCAGTGCAAGCAGTTAGGCGCCCTATATGGCTAAAAGTGCAATTTGCAAGTAGAATGCGCAGCAATTACGTGAATGGTGCCCTCCCGCTTCTCAGCTGGAGGGTGAAACGGGAAGCCGGTGATGCGCGAGATTTTCATTTCGCGCCAGTCCGGCGCAGCCCCCGCTGCTGTAAGCCTGACGACTCTGATCAACCGCCACTGCGCATCGCGCGGGAAGGCAAGAACAGGGAAGAATGAGGGCGAGCCAGAAGACCGGCCAGTCACGATGCATGCGCAAAGCCACGGGGTGTGGCTTGTCCAGAGATAAGTTCGCTGTTTTTTCATTGATCGCTTAAGCAATCGCACACGGCCGCCGTGCGCGCTGCCGTTCGCTTTGCGCGCACGGTCAGCGCCATGCCTGCTGGTGAGCTTGCGCGCCGCAAATTTACTTACTACAGAGCTGCTTCCATGATCCCATTTCGCCCCAACCATGCCACCTCCCTGCGCCCTATCGTTGCCACCATCGCCGCCCTTTGCGCTCCGGGCGTCTGGGCACAACAAACCGAGGTCATGCCGACTGTGACGGTACAGGCAAAGGCGTCGCATGAAGGACTGGGCCTGGCAAGCGAGAGCGCAACGGCCAGCCGCTTGAACCTGACCTTGCAAGAACTGCCCGCCAGTGCCGAGATGCTCGGCGCCGACACCATGCAGGCACGCGGCGACCTGCTGGTCAAGGATGCCATCACCCGCACCACCGGACTGACCGACACCAGTTCGCCGGGCAACGGCGTCGCCTACTCTGCCCGCGGTTTCAGCGGCAATAGCGCCATCGCGCAGCTGGAAAACGGCCAGCGTCCGCAAGTCGGTTCGGGCACGGCAACCTATCCAGCCGATCCCTGGGGTTACGAATATATCGAAGTGCTGCGCGGTCCAGGCTCGATCGTCTATGGCAGCGGCACCACCGGCGCCACCATCAACGCCGTGCGCAAAGCGCCGCAGCGCAAAGCCAGCGTCGAGGCAATGGCCGGCATCGGCGGCGGCAAGACGCTGCGCGGCGGCATTGGCGCCACCGGCGCTCTGGGCGAAAAGGGCACGTTCCGCGTCGACGCCTATGCCGACCGCAGCGATGGCTTTGTCGACCGCGGCCAATCGCGCCGCGGCAAGATCCTGACCAGCATGAGCTATGCGCTGGCCTCCAACGTCGACCTCGACCTCTCGCTCGACCACTCGGAACAGCGGCCGCGGCGCTATTTCGGCACGCCGCTGGTCGAGGGCCGCATCGCGCGCGAACTGCGCGACCAGAACTACAACGTCGGCGACGCCGACATCTCGTTCAAGGACGACAAGGCGGTTGCCCGCCTGACCTGGCGCGTGAGCCCGGCGCTCAGCATCAGCAACGAACTGGCCTATATGAAAGCGCACCGCAACTGGCGCAATGTGGAAAGCTATTCCTATGACGCGCAAGCCAAGATCGTCGAACGCAACGACTACATCGCCCTCCAGCACGATCAGGAGCAAACCGGCAATCGTCTCGAAGCGCGCTGGAACGCCGGCGCCAACCGCGTCGTCGCCGGATGGGAAGCGGCCACCATCAACTTCACGCACACCAATAACTCGCCCTACGGCGGCGCGTCCACGGTGGCGCCAACCGGCTTCAATCCGGGCGTATTCGACAGCCCCGATCCGCTGCGGCCGAACTTCCGCACCGACACCACCACCAATGCGCTGTACCTTGAGGATGCCTATAGCTTCAACGAGCGCTTGCTGCTCCTGGCCGGCCTGCGTCATGACCAGTACAAGGTCGAGCGCGTCAGTCTCCTGGGTGCAGCGGGCTTTAGCTCCAAACTGCATGCGAACGCCGTGCGTCTCGGCCTGAGCTGGAAGCTCGCCGCCGACACCTCCCTGTATGGTCAGATCAGCAGCGGCAGCGACCCGGTCACCAGCTTGCTGTCGCTCAATCTGTCCAACAGCCGCTACAAGCTGACCAGTTCGCGCCAGGTCGAGGCCGGTATCAAGCAATCGCTGGCGAACGGCAAGGCGGAGTGGACGGCGGCCCTGTACCGCATCAGCAAGGACGACATCATCACCCGCGATCCCGCGAATCCGGCGCTGTCGATCCAGGGCGGTTCGCAATCGTCGCGCGGCGCTGAAGTCAGCGCCAGCGTTGCGCTGGCGCCTGCTTGGCGCCTGGAAGCGAACGCGGCCTACACCGATGCCCAGTTCGACCAATTGATTGAAAGCGGCAAGATCTCGCGCGCCGGCAAGCATCCTTCCAACGTTCCGAAAATCTCGTCCAACCTGTGGTTCAATTATCGTGCCGAGGGCTGGCGCGCCGCGCTCGGCGCGCGCTACGTCGGCGAGCGCTTTATCGACAATGGCAACACGCAGGCATTGCCAGCTTACACCACGCTGGATGCATCGCTGGGCTGGAACGCCAGCCGCAACCTGCGGGTGCAGCTGAACTTGCGCAACCTGACCGACAAGCTGTACGCCACGACCTCGTACAGCGATAGCCAGTACCTGCTGGGCGACCGCCGCCACGTCGAGTTGAGCGCCCAATGGCGCTACTGATCGCCGGCGCCATGGGTTCCTGGAAGCGCCAGCTGCACCTGCTGCACCGCTGGCTGGGCATCGGCATCGGCTTGCTGGTGCTGCTGTGGTTCGGGTCCGGCATCGTGATGATGTATGTGCCGTATCCCAAGCTCAGCGAGCAGGAGCGCATGGGATGGCTGCCAGCGCTCGATGCCGCGCAGGTCAAGGTCAGCGCGTGGGATGCATGGCAGTCCACCGCGCAGCCCGGCACTCCCGGCGCCGTGAAAATCAACACCGTGGCGGGTCGGCCCGCCTACCACTTCATGAGCAATGGCCGCTGGTGGTCAGTCTGGGCCGACAACGGCGCCGCCTTGCACGTCACTGAAGCCATGGTGCAGGCAGCTGCCCTCAGCGCCACCTCTAGCGCCACGGCTTTGTCGGTGGACCAGATCGATCTGGACCAGTGGACGTTCGGTTCAGTCAAAATGCACCGGCCGCTGTACCGCGTTGAAGCGGACGACGCGGCGGGCAGCGTGCTGTACGTGTCGGGCCGCACCGGCGAACTGGTGCGTGACACGACGCGCAGCGAACGTGCATGGAACTGGGCTGGGTCGGTTATCCACTGGATTTACTTTACGCCATTGCGTACGCATGGCCAGCCATGGCGCCAGGTGGTGATGTGGACCTCGGGCGCGGCCTTTCTCCTGGTCATGGCGGGCATGGTACTGGGCATACAGCGCGTCAGGCTGCGCCAGCCCTATGCCAGTGGACGGCGCTCGCCCTATCGCGGCTGGCAGGCCTGGCACCACTGGCTCGGCCTAGTCATCGGTACCTTGACGCTGACCTGGCTGTTCAGCGGCTGGCTATCCGTCACGCCATTCGACTGGCTGTCGTCGCCGGGCGTGACGGCAAAGGACAAGCTGGCATTCGCTGGCGGCCCGCTGAACCAGGAAGATTTGTCGCGGGTGTTGGCGCCGGCCATTCGCGCACGGCCCGGCCTGCTCGAGCTGGAATGGCGGCGGGTAGGCGGCAAGTTGTACTTCAGTGCGCTCGAACGCACTGGGCGGCGCTTGCTGAATCCGGAGAGCGGCACGGTGGTGACGTCGATTCCGAACGAGGCGCTGTTGCTCGCTGTACGCGCCACGCGGCCGGACATTCCGCTTCAGGCAGTTGACCTGCTGGCCAGTGGCGACAGCTACTACTATAGCCATCATGCCGACCGGCCCTTCCCCGTCATGCGCGTACAGTTCATGCTGGCTGACGATACAAGCTTCTATATCGACCCGGCCCAGGGAACGCTGGTCGGACATGTCGACAGCAACGGCAAGTGGAACCGCTGGCTATTCAATGGCTTGCACCAGCTCGATTTTGCAGCCAGCTTGCGCACGCGCCCGGTATGGGACGTGATGGTGGCATCACTTAGCGTCCTGGGCGCGATGCTAAGCACAAGCGGACTGGTTTTGGGCTGGCGCCGTCTGAGGAAGCGCCGCGCGAAAACATCGAAACGCTGAAATCGGCGATCAACACAGGGATCCTCTGCAACTGAAGCGCCAATGATGGCGATATAAAGGGCGTTGGAAAACAAAATTGGCCGCCATCGGCAATCTGCCAGATTCGAGAAATACTCTCCCGCGCCCAGCACCTCAGGTTGGGGAGCTCTCCTGCACGTTATGCCTTATGCAATTCGGAAGGCGATGATAGCGCTGCCATAATCGCATCTCCAACTGCGTGGGCGTCTTCCTCTTCAGGTAATGCGCGATACTTCGCTTGGGTTTCCTTGAATTTTTGCTCCATATCATTATAGGCGGATAGAGCGCCGTCCCATTCTTGCCGTGCTTTCTTACGGACTTCGCCATTTTGCTTTTGCGTTTCATCTGGCCATTTTCCAGAATCTACGAGCTTTTGATTGTCCGCTTTATACTTTTTTACCGTTTCGTCGGCTACTCCATGAGCTTTCTGGGCTGCTGTCAAGGCTTGCCACTTCGTCATCAGCGCAGCCTGTGAATATATGCCCAGACTTGTTAGTACAAAATTTCGCTTCTTGGCGTCAGTTCCGAAAATACTCTTATGATATTCCCCAGCCTCTTTTGCCTCGGCGCCTGACAGCTTGGGCGCTGTTTGGGCCACCGCCATCACATCATCGGGAATCTGCTTATATGGGGGAGGTGCAATACCGGTTTGGGCGATATGTTTGGCCATCATAAAATATTGTTCCGCATGACGAGTTTCGTGGTACGCCGTCTTAGCGGATTCAGCCATAGGCTTGCCCAAGGCTGCTTCCGTCATGCCGAAGCTCCATTCAGTAGAATTGAACTCTCCGCTACGCCCCCCCGTAGGATCCATCAGTTTTACTGTTGGTGCTCGAACCCCTATCGCATCAAATTTCGGATCAATTAATTCTTGAAAATGCGCTATTTTTTCTTCGGGCGATTTCGTGTTCCATTGAGATTCAACCTCCCTCATTTGAGCAACAAATTCCTTAATCGCGTCGGGATGAGCAAGGCCAGTCTTTTCCGTAGCAGCAGAGGCTGCACCAGTGGATGACGCCGCAACCGGTGCCGATGATGCCACTGCGGCGCCGGAATCCGGATTTTCCTCACCCGTTTTTAGTTTTTTCGTTGAGAAGTCATTGATTAACTTTAGCTGCATCGAGCTCTGCCGCGGGGAAGATGACGGCGATGGAGAGCGCGATGCTTGGCGTTTTTCATTCCCCTCATTAGCTACAGTAGGCGGACTGGCCTGTTCGTCCTGCACCGTGGGAGCAGTAATGGGAGAGCGAGGAACAGAACCAGTTACCGGACTTGGAAACATTTTTTACCTTTAGCGAAAGCGACAAGAAGCGGTCAAGACTCTGTCGGAATGACAGAAACTATTCTGATGAGTGTCACCACGTCGCTACAGGTTCCATCCGTGGGAGTGCGGCAGAGTCGACGACTCCACGTTGACAACGGAAGTACTTCGGCGCGGTTCAGTCCGATGGAAACATACAGGCGCCGGACGCAGCAAATGGCGCTGGCGGGGGCTAAGCTAAGGGGCCAGCATTCGACCGGCAACGACGTGAAGTCGCACAATCATGCTGCGCTGCGCGCAGTGATGAACCGGCCTGGGTATCGGTATGGTGACGCTGGGATGTGATCGTGGCATCGCTTTGCGACCGGAGTGCGATGCCAAGCACAACCAGACTGGTTTTGGACTGGCGTCGTCTGAGCAAGCGCCGCGCGCAGTCGCCCCGTCGCGATCAGGCGTACATCGCATCCAGTTGACGCTGCATTTCTTCGCCGGACACTTGTTTCTGATGCGTGGCGATGGTCCAGGTATTGCCGAACGGGTCGATTACGCGCCCCTCGCGCGAGCCGAAGAACATATCGGTCACCGGGCTCAGCTCCTTGGCGCCTTCCTTGATGGCCAGCGCGAACGTGGCATCCGAATCGGGCACATAGATTTGCGCCAGCAAGGGCTGCTCCGGCCAGCCTTCCATCGCCTCGCCCAAATTGATGCGCGAGTCGCCGAATTTCAATTCGCAATGGACTACCTTGCCGTCCGGCGTGTTGAGGCGCAGCAGTTCTTCCGCACCGAACACCGTCTGGTAAAACTTGACGGCATCGGCCACGCTGCGGACGATGCTGTTTGGCGTAATGGTGTTGAAGCCTTCGGGTTTTCCCTTGGTACTCATCTATATTTCCTCCGTTAGTCAACGCAATGAAGGCATCCCGGATGGCGGCGAATCCAGATATATTTCCTTGCAAATCAATATCTTGGAAAAGCAGCCTCAAAAGCAATGCTAAGGTAGCATGCTTTTTCTCTATCACGCACTCCGCAAGAAAAATGATAAAGGATCACAATTAAAGTTTCTCCAACAACCTGCCGATAAGCGGGAATGAGCTCCATAACCACCCTCTCCAACTGGCAACCAGTCACCCGCTACGTCGCGCCCACATCCGGCCGGAATGGCAATCCAATCGTAGCCAGCTTAGACGCGGCGGCGGCGACGTCGTCGCCATCAACGATCGTCACCCTGAGCCCGGAAGCGATCGCTGCTGCCTCCGCCCCCATCCCGACCAGCCTGCGCTACCAAGACCTTGGCGCGGACATGCTCAAGCAGCTCAGCTCCGGTTCGGTCATTCCGCTGGACCATGCCAAATTGCCGGAGTCTGTCGATAACAAGTTCACCTTGAGTATCACAACTCGCAGCGGCACCAAGGTTGACCTTACGCTGGCCAATGTGGGCGATGAAATGATTTACCAGGTCAGCTCAAGCGCCGAGCTGAGTGCTGATGAGCGCAAAGCCTTGTCCCATCTGGCGGAGGGGTTCCAGGGCGCCATCGATGGAATGGCGGGATCGAACCCGCAAGTCCGGCTAGGCGGCCTGACCCAGCTCGATAGCAAGTTTGTGCAGTCCATCGACTTCCACGCCCAAGTGGAGGGGCCGGATGCCACATCGCAGACTTTGGATTTCTACATTGACGACACTAAGCGGAAAGTGAGCATTGGCGGACCGGATGGGCAGGCTGAAGTCAACGTGAACACCAGCACCTTGGAGCACGTAGGCAGCAAGCAGCAGCAGGAAAAAGCCATCAAGAATTATCTGGCCCAATTCGACCAGGCGGCGACGCGCGGACGTGGCGATAAGAAGTTGATGTCCATGTTTAAAGACGCCTTCTCCGATATGAATCGAACGGCCATCAGCGAAGAACGCCGCAGCGACCTCAGCACACTGCAGCGGTGGCAGTTGAACTCCCACGACCGTACCACGCTGACCGGCCTGTCCGATTTCAATGCGGCCGTCACCCAGACGCCAAAATCCAGCAATCCACTCAAGGCGCGGGAGGAGGACAACTTCTCCTATGATATTTCGCAGCAGACTGTTGTGGATAACCGCCCCCCTGACGAGCGCTCCATTCGACAGAGCCAGCAATCGCACTTGGCGGCGCAATTCCATACCGAGATCGGCAAATCCGGCGCGCCAACGTTCGATGGAACTCCACAAACCCAAAACTACGACTACCACCATATCAACGACAGCGCCAGCAGCAATGTCTCGCTGAATTACAAGGAAGGCAAGCTAAGAAAAGCGACGTTGGAACAGGTGGCAAACCAGTCGGAGCAAGTGCAGACCTTCATACTGGGCAAGCTAACCTCGGACAAGACCACCCCGAGCCAGCAGGCACTCGTGCGCGACCTGCTTCCCGCGCTGACCTCATACGAACACTACAAAGGCGAGGACACGCTGAACAACAACATCTTCCTGCTCGGCTCACCGCGCGATCTCACAGCACGCAACCAGGAGTTCTGAGGCCACTCGTTTGTAAAAAGCCCCGCTAATGCGGGGTTTACTCAAGAAACGGGATTCCTCCCACTTTCATTTACGACAAACCGAAGTCCTTGCTCTGATCACGCCGGTAGTGCATGACGACTGCGCCGTTGCTGAGCGGCTTCGCCGAAACCAACTCAAGCCGTCGCGTGTTGGGCAGCCCGCTCTGGTACAGGGTCGGGCCATGACCGGTTATTCTGGGGTGAACGAGGAACTTGTACTCGTCGATCAGATCCAACCGGTCCAACTCAGTCGCGAGCCTGCCGCTACCGAGGAGCACGCCGGCCGGGGTCGCACTCTTCAGCTTTTGCACGCCCGAGCGCAAGTCGCCGGCGATGTGGTGGGTGTTCATCCACGGGAAATCTGTTCGCGTCGACGATACTACGTACTTCGATTTGCTCTCCAGCTTGAGCGCCCACTCGCGCACCGTCAGCGGCACCTTCATATCGCCGCGGGCGACCGCAGGCCAATAGCTCTCCATCATCTCGTAGGTAGTGCGGCCCCACAGCATCGCCCCATGCTCGTCCATGAGGCGTGTGAAGAAGGCGTGCGTCTCGTCGTCGGCGATTCCCTCCTGGTGGTCGACGCAACCGTCCAGGGTGACGTTGAGGCTGAAGGTTAGAAGTCCCATGCGAGTCTCCTCCGAGTTGGTTGGTCCGCTGAAATATCGCTTGTCGAGAAATACTTCACAGCAGACCTGATCGGCTAATTTGTATTCACGAAAACAGTTAGTCTTCGACTACACCGCCTGATTTTGGCGAAGCATCCGGCCCACTGAGGCGGTGTGCGATTGCCGCGTAGAATGCTGTCGCTCATTGTTATAGAAGTGACGCCATTTCTCAATAACTCGCTTGGCTTTCTTTCGGTTGAGGAACCATTCGCGGTTACGGCATTCGTCTCGCAGCTTGCCATTGGAGGTTTCCACGAAGCCGTTTTACCAAGGGCTGCCGGGCTTAATATACGCAGGACCGACATTTTGATCACGTAGGCACTTCATTACTGCGGTAACAGTAAATTCAGCGCCGTTGTCGGACCGGATGAGCTTCTTGGCCTGCGCTGCGGGAGGAGGAGCAATCCCAGCTTACTCCAGAGCCGCCATACATACCCGATTAGGTTGAAAAACATTTCAAATATTCAATAACTATTCTCGTTTCGCAAGAAATGTTAGACTTCACCTTTGTAAAAAGCATATCGGAGCAGCAAAATGATCGTCGGCATCGACCTCGGCACTACCAATAGTCTCATTGCCATTTGGCATAATGGTGAGCCCAAGTTGATCCCCAATAGCCTTGGAGAGTTCCTGACCCCGTCATGCGTCAGTGTTGACGACGACGGCACAATCCTTATCGGCAAGGCTGCGCGCGAACGACTGCAAACGCATCCGACCCACAGCGCAGCGGTCTTTAAGCGCCACCTGGGCAGCAATAAGCAGTTCACACTCGCTGGCCGCCATTTCCGTGCGGAGGAATTGTCGGCGCTGATCCTCCGCGCCCTGAAGGAAGATGCGGAAGCAGCCATGGGCCAGCCGGTCACAGAGGCGATAATCACCGTGCCAGCCTATTTTTCCGATGCCCAGCGCAAGGCGACCCGCGCCGCCGGCCAGTTGGCGGGTTTGAAAGTAGAGCGCCTCCTGAACGAACCAACGGCTGCCGCCCTCGCCTACGGTATCCACCAGCGCGACAAGGAGACCCAATTCCTGGTCTTCGATCTTGGTGGTGGCACCTTCGACGTTTCGGTGCTGGACTTGTTTGAAGGTGTGATGGAGGTGCGCGCTTCCGCCGGAGACAACTTCCTCGGCGGAGAGGACTTCGTCAATCTCCTGATCGATGAATTCTTCAAGCAGGCATCCATCCCGGCCGCGCTGAAGCAGGACGGCCGCTTCATGCAAAGTCTGGTCGCACAGACCGAGCAAGCCAAGCGCAAACTGAGCGAGACACCGGAAGTGCTGCTGCAGATCCAGCATGCCGATACGACCTACTCCATGCCGCTGAACGAAGCGACGCTGGAACGCATCTCCACGCCCCTGCTCGCGCGCCTGCGCTCACCGGTCGAACGCGCGTTGCGTGATGCGAACCTGCAAACCGGGAGCCTGGACAGCATTGTCCTGGCCGGCGGCGCCACACGCATGCCGGTCGTGCGGCGCATGGTAGCGCGCATGTTTGGCCGCTTTCCGTCCTGCGATATCAATCCGGACGAAGTGGTGGCGCTCGGCGCCGCGGTACAAGCAGGCCTGAAAATGAACGACGCGGCCCTCGACGAAATAGTGATGACAGATGTGGCACCCTATTCGCTGGGCGTCGCAGTATCTGTGAACCTGGGCGGAGACCAGCATTCGCACGGCCATTTCGACCCTGTGATTGAACGCAATACAGTAGTACCAGTCAGCAGGGTTAAGAATTACGTACCTAGTAGCGACAAGCAGACAGCGATTCGAATCGACATCTACCAGGGCGAAGCGCGCATGGTGCGCGACAATGTCGGACTGGGCACGATCGACGTGCCAATTTCCCAGGCGCCGGGGCAGTTCAACGGCGTAGACGTGCGCTTTACTTACGATGCCAACGGCCTCCTGCAGGTGGAAGCGACGGTACTGGCAACCCAGAAGACGCATACTCTCGTCATCGAAGGCAATCCGGGCCTTTTGACCCAGGAGGAAATCCAGGAGCGCTTTGCTGCCCTGTCCGAACTGAAGATCCACCCGCGCGATCGCATCGAATTCCGCACCATGCTGGCTCGCGGCGAGCGCCTGTACCAGCAATTGCGCGGCGATGCCCGCGAGGAGATGGGCCGCAGGATCAGGCAGTTCGAGCAAACGCTCGAGAAGCAGGATACCAAGATGCTGCGCGAGGCCGCGCGCATGTTCAGTGAAGTGCTCGAGTACTTTGAACAGCAAAGCTTCCTGAATCTCGACGCTTAAGCGAAGCGCAGGAACACTCCGGTGCCCTTGCTTGCCTGCATTCTATGAACCCTAACGATTATGCGTGATAGTTTTCCTTTTCTGATCCGGCTTGGGCTGCGGCCTGACGCCGATGCTCGAGACATCCGCCGCGCCTATGCGCGCGAGTTGAAAAAAATTGACCAGGTTGCGGATCCAGCCGGTTTCCAGGAATTGCGCCAATCGTACGAAGTCGCACTAAGCTGGCATGCCTATCAGCAGAGCACACCGGAAGATGGTAGCGATAACGTCGAGGCAGCCGCGCAGGGGCCGGTAGAAATGGCCGCTCCAATGCAGGAGCTGGAGCTGGAGCCGATTTTTCCGTCGCAGCCAACCGAGGCCTTGCTTCCGCCTGAAGATCCGAGAGAGCTTGCCGATCAAGCATTTGAGGAGTTCATTGCCAACATCATAGAGCAAGAACCGCATTTGAAATCGCACCACGCGAAGTCATACGCGACCGTACTGCAGTCCAGCCTCGACAGCGATGGGCTGCTAAACCTTACCGCACGCATCTTCTTTGAGGCGCGCATCGTCGGCATGTTCGCTTCCGGCTCGAACCCGGGCCAGGAGGCACTGTTCGCAGCAGCGAGCGAAGTCTTCGAATGGGAACGGGACCGCCGCCGCATTCAGCAATTTGGCGAGGCAGGCGCGATGGTGAGCCAGGCGGTTGACGAGCTGAAGCTGTTCCAGTCTTTGACGCCTTATGTCATGGGCACCTATAAGCAGCTAATTAGAACGGTACACGCCAAGCCCAATCCGGAAGGCGCTGTAAACCGGAGCGACCTGATGTTGTTTCATCAGGTGGTAAGTCGTTTCCACACCTGGTTCGCAGTGACTATCGACCGCGCCACGCTCAAGAACTGGATCGAAGCTTCCCATGCAGAATCGCAGCGCCTACCGGGAGATCCTCGCCCAGGCGAACAAGGAGGACAGGAGCCAGCTAGCAAATCCATCTGGGAACTTCCAATCGTCCAGTCCCTGCTCGCTATGATGCTCCTGGCAATCGTGACTGGTTTCTTCAATTTATTGGGCGAGACCAGAAGACCAAAGGGCTTCTATCCGCCGGCGGACAGGAACAATACACAGGAAGTAGCAAAAGACTCCTATCACCCGCCGAGCCAGGAGCAAATAGAGGATATCCGTTCACGCATTCACTACAAGTGGCCAAGCGATACCGCACCAGGAGAGTACGCCGTCGTGTATGAGGTTTTCATCGACGCCGATGGCGTTGTACTGGGGATGAACAGAAAACAATCCTCGGGCAACAAGGGCTATGACAAGGCAGTTGAGAAAGCCATCCGAGAAACCAGCCCTTTCCCAAAAGGGACCCAGACCGTGTTCCTGCTGCGCTATGGCGTGATTTTTTCGAAGCGTGAAGCACCAAAGGGAAGTCCCCCTTCGGACGCCCAACTGGCGGCAGTACAGGAGAAAATTTCCTACGTGCCAAGCGCCAGTGTGGAGTCGGGTGAGCTACGCGTCGATTACGATGTCGAAATCGACAACAAGGGAACAGTCATCAAGCTGAAAAAACTGAAGGCTTCGCGCGACTCCGCTTTCGACGACGCAGTTGCCGATGCGCTAAAGGAAGCGGATGTATTCACTCCTGAAAACCGGCGGAAGTTCGGCGTCACGTTCAGCCGCACCTGGCGACGCTGAGCTGACCAAGCCAAAATCAAGGTTCCGACACTAATCGCAGCTAGATTTCGCCATCAGAAAAGAAAAGCCCCTGAAAATCTGGGGCTTAATGAAGGCATACTTCACTTAGACTCCACAGCGAATTTCGTTTTCGACAAACGTCGATGCTGCACATCCGGTCGCTTACGCCATTTACTGAACCTCCAGCAGTTCGACATCAAAGATCAGGTTGGAGTTCGGTGGAATCGGTCCAATGCCGTTAGCGCCGTAGCCCATCTCCGCCGGCACAATAATCGTGCGCTTTCCGCCCACCTTCATGCCCTGCACCCCAACGTCCCAGCCCTTGATTACCTGGCCGCCATCGATCTTGAAGCTGAACGGCGAGCGTCCCACCGACGAATCAAACTTGGCGCCATGCTGCGACTCAGCCTTCGGCTCATACAGCCAGCCCGTGTAATTGACCACGGCGGTAGAGCCGGCAGTCGCCTCCTTGCCCGTGCCGACTACGGCATCAATCTTTTGCAGGGAAATCGCCGGAGCCGCTTCGGATGAGGTTGGAGCCGGCGGCTCGGCACGCTTGCAGGCGGACATGGTCAGGGCCATCGTCAGGGCAACGGCGGAATAGGAAAGCAGCTTTTTCAAATGAATATCTCGCATGAGTGAGTGATGGTAAATGCCGCAGCAGCATACATCTGCCAAGGCTGTGAAGACAAGATCTTTAGCATGAGCTAAAGCAGCGTTGCACCAGGGCCGGTGCCAGCGGCCGGTAGCAGAATCTGCGACCAAAGCGAAGACCGGACCGAAGCCGGCCCCCCTTGTTCCTGTGGCCGGTGATTGTTTGGTAATCGCTTGTAATCGGCGGTAATGGCAACACTCAAGTTTAAGAAGGATATTACGTAGGCAGGCAGCGAATGCGACCTGCTTCCGAAACGAACCCTTAACTTGAGGTAACCAAGATGGCAAATGTAGATCAATCCCAGATGTGGGTCCAGTAATACGGATCAGCTTCGTGCCGCTAAAAGATCACACACCGAGCCAATCCTGCTCGGCGTGGTCAGCATAGACATGGCAGGTGTCGCTCCTGCCCCATCCCCGGATTATTCAAAACCACATTAGAGGAAATAAAATGTCTGATTACTACGTATGGATCGAATACTACGCTGCTGCTCCGGTTAGCCGGAACGTAAAGTCGAATGAGCTTAAGTACTTCACCGGGCACCAACACGGTGTTCAACCGACGCAGGAGCAAGTCGACGACCTGCAATCCTCGCTCACGAACAATGTCACGACAGCTTACGAGGACTACAACGCCAAAAATCCGGCTAATCTGGCCGCAGCTCCAACCAATGATGCTATAACGCAGGCGCGCGTAGTCAAGACCAGATCAGCCCACTAACACGGGCTGGCAATTGTATCGTAAGCCGGTAAGCCTCCCAGAGGCTCATGATTCTCTGGGAGCACCAAATCTTCGGTATAGCGAGTAACACGTTTGATCCGCTTGGATTTTCAGATCAGATCAACTGCGTCCGGGTGCGACGAAGGCCAGGGCCTCCTCACAGGACTGCAGCACGAGGTCGACATGTTTCGCCACTTGCGACAGTTCCTCAGCCAGGCTGTCATGCGGACGGATGGTCGCCAGCGGAACGTCTGGCAGCGCGGCGCGCAGCTCGGTCACGGCAGCGGCCCACGCAGGCAGTTCGCTTTCGACCGGATAGGCAATGAAAACGGTGGATATCAGTTGGCCGGCATCGGGAGCGCTGTCGGCATTACCCTCATCTTGTTTGAGGACAAAACTGCGCGCATCCAGGCGCGCTTCGCGGAACACCAGCACCAGCAACTCGCTCATGAACTCTTCACGAACACCTGGCATGGCCGTCGACAGAATGACGGAGCGCGCCGGAACGTCCAGCGAACCTTGCCAGCGCCCCAGCCTTTCCTCCCGCCGGTGCCGTAGATGCGCGCCGATGCTTTCGTTCAGCATGGAGATCCTGCGCCGACGCGAACGGCTCGGCGAATGGCCGGTAGCCAAGGTATCCGCCACCATCGCGACGGTCGCCCGCAAGCGCTGCTCCTGGCTGCCGAGCAGGTCCGAGCTGGCAAGCAACATGCCGGGCAGCAGCACCTTGTCGCAATAGCGCGCCAGGGTTGACTTGCGCAAGAAGGCTCGCGCATCCTCCAGAATGGCGTCGGCATCGCCGCTGAGCGCACGGTGGTGGAAACGCTGCGCTTCGTTGGTGTCCGGCGCCTCCGCCAGCAGGATGCTGATCGGTTCCAGTCCTTTGATATAGCGGCCTGCGACCACGATGCACAGCGTCAGCGGCGTCGACAACAGCAATCCGAGCGGCCCCCAGATGGCGCCCCAGAACAGCGCGGATACGATGACCGCGAGTGCAGACATGCCGACACTGTGGCCGTACACGCGCGGCTCAACCACGTGCGCGACCAGGAGTTCCAGGACCAGGAACAGAACCAGCGCATAGGCGGCGAGCACCCACCCCGGCTCCACCGCCGCCGCAAACAAGGCAATCGCGGCGCCTGCGATCAAAGCGCCGATGTAGGGAACGAAGCGCAAGGCAGCACAAATGGCGCCCCACAACGCTGCGTGCGGAATACCGATCAGCCACAGGGCGATGCCGATAACCACGCCGAACGTCACATTCAGCACCAGCTGGGCGAAGAAGAAGCGGGAGACGCCTTCGGCCGCATCTTCCAGCCCTTTGATGGTGCGGCTCACTTCGCGTTGTCCAACCAGACGCAGAACGCGGTCGCGCAGGTTCTCCCGATCCAGCAAGATGAAAATCAGCAGCACGAGTACCAGGAAAATCTCGCCCAAGGGACCGGACACCACACCGATCGCTTTGGCGATAGCATCGCTGGTGCTGGCACGTTCATGAATTTCAACTGGCAAGGGCCGCGGACTGGCTTCCTGATTCGGCGTCGCGGGCGGCCCTTCTAGCAGTTGCGGGGCCAGGCGGGCCAGGGGATGCTGGGTCATTGCCTGCAATGATTTGGACTTGGCGCGGATCTCAGCGCTGTAGCGTGGCAGTTCGGACGTCAGGGCAAGTACATTCGCGCCAAGCACGGAAAAAGCAGCGGCAAAGATGACGACAACCAAGCCCAATGCGCCGAAAGTCGCACTCATGCGCGACAATCCAAACCGCCCCGCCGTACGGATCAAGGGGGCGAGCGCCAGGCTGAGTACCAGGGCCGCCACCACGGGCTGCAACACCTCCCGTCCAAAATACAAAAGACCAAGCACACATGCCGCCGTAACGGCAAAATTCACATTCATATAGCGTACGCTCCAAGCACCATGAACAGGGTAAAGCTACCCAGACCGGCCACTATAATGGCCGGCAGCCATACTACTTGATTTTTGACCTCCGACGAGAAACACGAACATGACGACATCACCGCACCACACCCGCCGCCATTACCTGCTGGCCGCCGGCGCCGCCCTGCTATGCCCATCTTCGCTGCTGTTTGCCGCTCCGGTCACACCCTCCAACGCCACCGCCGAAGCCCAACTGGCCGCGCTGGAGAAAGCCGCCGGTGGCCGCCTTGGCGTTGCCGCCTGGCGCGCGGACAGCGCCAAGCGCATCGGGCACCGCTCCGAAGAGCGCTTTCCCTTGTGCAGCACCTTCAAGGCCATGTTGGCGGCCGCCGTTCTGGCACGCAGCGCCAACGACGAGGAACTACTGGGAAAAAGCGTGCGCTATCGCGCCGATGAGCTTGTCGCCTATTCGCCAGTCACGGAAAAACATGTGGACGACGGCATGACGGTGGCCGCCTTATGCGCCGCCACCTTGCAGTACAGCGACAATAGCGCAGCAAACTTCCTCATGCGTATGATGGGCGGCCCCCAGGCCCTCACCGCCTATATGCGCAGCATCGGCAATCCAGTCTTCCAGCTGGAACGCTGGGAAACGGAGTTGAACACCGCCATCCCGGGCGACACGCGCGACACGGCCAGCCCTGCCTCGATGGCGCGCAGCTTGCAGGCGCTGCTCCTGGGCGACGCCCTGCCGGCGCCACAGCGCCGGCAGCTGGACACTTGGATGCGCGGCAATACCACGGGCGACCAACGCATCCGCGCTGGCGTGCCGGCCGGCTGGAGCGTCGCCGACAAGACCGGCGCCGGCGCCCACGGCACCGTCAACGACATCGGTATCGCCTATCCGCCAAGCGGCGCGCCGATAGTCATTGCCGTGTACTACACGCGTGAGCAGAAGGATGCGCCGACCAACCAGGACATCATCGCGGCGGCCACCCGTATCGTAATGGGCGCGCTGGTGTAATGGTTTAGGCGGTGCGGCCGGCGCGGCGCGGCCAATCGAGCCACCGATGGCCACCTCGCATAGCGTCGTTGCCCGTCGCCACCACCTAGGCTTCGTGGATCTGGTTCATGATGAAGACCTGCCCGGGCCAAGAACCAAGGCAGACGCCACGTAAAAAACCTGATAATTCACTATGCGCGCGACGGCATTCCCCAGACAGTTGGAACCGAGCGACTTTAGCCGCCGGCGGGTCCTCATGCGGTAAAAGTCCCGGCTCCCAAGTCCTCACTCAGCAGCCGCAGCCAAGCCGATCCATCGCCAATGACGTACTGCCTCGTCTGGCCGGTCGATCTGCGCCGCACTGTCAGATACCCCTGCAAAGGCGCGACCTCATCACTCTTGGGATCGGTCGCATCGACCTCCTCCAGCGCGAAGTCGGCAAGATCCAATCCCCTGGTCGTCAGGAGATGTCTGAACTCGGCCATTTCCTCTGGCTCAATCAATTCCACGTTTGCTCCTCGCGTTCTTTGCAAAGCCGCGCACTGCAGCCTCGGCCATCAATGCTGCGGGTGTTTCATGGCTTCAGCTTCACTGGCGGCATGCCGTTCCTCGTCTGCAGACGCTGCATCCATCCCCTCGCCCACGAGTGCAGCAGCGCGCTCATGGTCTTCCTGTGCGCTTTCCGCGCCGGTGTCCGTTCCGAAACTGTCATCTTCGGGTGAATCAAGCATATCGGCCAGCATGGCCTGCAACTCGGGGGTATCCCATGGCAGGCCAAGCTGCTCTCTTTGCTTTATATAGTGCCGAACCTCCGATTGCTGCTCAGAACTCAACGGCAAGCCTCTAAAAGCGCTTTCCGGATCAATCTCCTTCATGGTAACTCCTCTTTCGCAACGCATTCAGTGTACGCCCTTCCACCACATGATGCGTCGCACGCTTTGTCCCCCGAAGGCCTAGCGCCGAAGCGCCTACTTCCTGCAAGGCGATATACGCGCCACCCTTACGAGTTTCAGCAAACGCTGATCGGTGCCACGCCCTGCGCACAGACAAGGGAGGTTCGTCCGGCCCGCGGCAAGTCCAGGCGGATGGAAGGTGCAGAACAATAAGGTGCGCAAGTGGTACCACGTCCCCTGGATGCATTACGGCGATAGCGGCCGCGAATTCATTCGCGGCATGACGCGTGAGCGCACGGCGCCGGCGCCGGCCACGCCGGGCAAAGGTGAACTGGAACCGCGGCAAATCCGCTGCTTCCAGAACTGGGCGGTCGGTTTCTACAATTCCGCGGGCGGGTATCAGGTCGGCGAAATCTGGAAGAAGGCCACCAAGCCCGACGCAGCGCTGGCCCAGTTTCCCGAGGGGACGGTCGAGGACAAGCTGTTGTTTACCACGGCGCCCGATACCGAAGTGCCCTACCTGAAAAACACCTTTGAATGGGACGGCAATATCCACGTCTTTAGCGGCAAAACCTGCCCTTCCGGCGCGCTGGCGCGTAGACCCCAAAAGGTGCGGTTGCTGCAACTGGATATGGCGGTGAAGGATAGCCGCACCCCCGTCACCGGGTGGGTGTTCGCTACCCTCGCCTACAACGGCGACGCCGCCGGCGCCACGCCGTGGGAGCGCATGAAACTCGTCGGCGTCATGTGGGGCAACGATCTGAGTCCAGCCCAGCAATGGATCAACACCGCCATCCGCACGCCGCAGCATCTGGGTGCGGACGGCCGCCTTAACGGTCCTGTCGACAATCCACGCTCATCCTGCATCTCCTGCCACGCCACGACGCAGACGCCCATGAACTCGCCAATGATCCCGCTATCGGCGGCCGACGCCTCGTGCTGGTTCAAGAACTACCCAGGCAACCAGGCTTTCGATGCCGGCTCGCTCCCCACCGACTACTCGCTGCAAGTGTCGATGGGCATACAGAACCTGTTACGCTCACAGGCAGCCAAAGCCGGTCCCGGCAAGGTCGCGCCCGAAGAAATGAAACTGCTGCAACGGGCCTTCGATTCCGGCCTCGACCAGCCGCTGCCGGTCACGATGAAAGGGACAACGGAGTATCCCGCCGGACGCTGAACCTCCGGCTCGCTACCGCCGGGCGGGAGCGCCTCACCGCGCCCTGCTGCGCCCATCACAAGCTGGTCTGGTTGCCGACATCGGTCGCCGCCGAACCCAGCATCAGCTGTCGGCGCCCCCTCCTAGAGGGCGCCTGCGGAAGCCTCGCACCGAATGGAAACAATCACTGCACCGAAAAATCGACCGTACCCGCGGCACTTGACGTGCCCCCGGTGGCTGCCGCGTTGACGCGATACGTGCCCCCAACGTTCTTGCGGCCAAGCCGATAGCTAATGCTGGCGACACCACTGGCGTTCGTGGTGGCGCTTTGCGTCACCACGGTGCCGTTCGGCTGGTTGATCGCAAACGTCACTTTCGCGCCGCTCACTGGCGCCGAGCCGGACTTCACATTCGCCGACATACTGACGGTCTGCCCAGCCAGGTAGGTCGGCTTGTCGGTGATGACGCCCACTTGCAGACCGCTCTGCGCCTGGTAGCTCACGCCCGTGGAACCGACACTCGAAGGGGCTGCGCTATTGGTGGCAGTCACCACGATCAGGGTGTTGCCGGACGCCGTCGCCGGCGAACCCACCGCCAAGGTGGTGCTGGCACTGGCGCCTGGTGCGATGGAAAGCGATCCGGTTCCAAAGCTCTCGCTCCAACCCGCAACCGGCGTTGCCTGCATGATGAAATTGGAACTGCCGCACGCTGCGTTGTCCTTGTTCGTCACGGTCAAGGTATAGGTAAGGACCGTGCCTGCGCTGGCGGACAGCGTCTGCGGCGCGGCAGTGATCACCGGGCTGGCCCGGCCGCAATCGGTCGATGGCGCACCTAAGCTGACAGTCACGGTGGCGCTACTGCCGTTGACCGCGTTGGTGGTGATGACAACCCCCGCGCTAGCATCGGTGTAGCTCTGGCCAACCGGCAAGGCAGGATCGTTCCAATCATAGGTATAGTAGATGGAACTGGCGGGCGTCATGTCGAGCAAGCTGCTGCCGCCGCCTTCAGTGCCGGTGTGAACGACCACGCCATTCTGGACATTGGTGCCGTTGATGGTCGCAATAAAGCTGTCGCTGCCGGTCGCCGTACGGTATTCCACGTAATACCAGGTCTTCGCACCGGTTGCCGGATCAGTACTTTTCAGGATTTTCAACGCCTTGGCGCTGGCGCCCGCCGCCTCGTAGGCCGACAGCGTAAATGTCCCGCTACCCTGCACAGTCGTGATCGGCGGCAGGCTGCCGCTGTTCAGCCAGCCCAGCTTTTCCTTCTGAAACGCGTTGAAGTGACCGGGATTGGTGCTGCCCATCGCATCCAGCAGATCGCCGTAGTCCACGTTCGTGCAGTTCGTCCCCACCGACGTGGCGCCACACTCCAAGCCGTGCGAGTGTTGCAGGCCAAGGTTGTGGCCCAATTCGTGGCTGATCGACGCCACGCGCAGGCTACCATTGATCCAAACGCTTCCTGGATTGCCGCCAATCGTGCCCAAGCCGCCCCACGGGCAGGCCGTGGTATTGGGGAACACGTAGACATAATGGTTGTACGACGCCACATTGACGCCGGCATTCGTCGCCGCCTGTTTGGCGGCAGCTTCGATTTGGAAGACATCGCACGATGCCTGGCTTAAAGGCAGCGTGTACCAGCCATACGCCGCACCAGAGAGCCAAGTCTGCTGCTGCGAGTTTTCCTTGAGGAAATTGTTGGCTTGCGAATACACAATACCGGTGGCCTCGGACAACGTGTAGGGCTGGCTTGTGTTGTCCTGGAAATTCACCAACAGCACCAAGGTTTTCCGTTCGCCCAGGGTGTTCGTCAGCGCAGCCGCGGCACCGCCGCCCTGGTCTTCAACCGCCGTCGAATCGGGCGTCAGGATAGTGCCATTCTTTGCTCCCCGGACACGCAGTTTCATGCCCGTATGCAGATCAGGCGTCTTGCCGGCAAAGTTCAATTCGACACGACCATCGGACGTCTTCAGGAAGTGGCGGGTACGACCAGTATTTGCTTTGAAATCATCTTCTTGCAGCACGAGCAACTCGCCAACGGTTTCTGCCGCGTTCCCGCCAGTCCCTTGCATGGGAGCACCCGCGGAGTGTCTCGCCATGGTCGCCAGGGTCACGGTGGGAGCGGGAGCTGATGCCGCGGTGGCGACAGCTGCGGCAGCGGGGGGCGCTTCGCTGGCGGCATTATTACCGCCACAGCCAGTTAACGCCGTGAGCAATGAAAGAATTGCCAGATTTACGATGCGAGTCAACGTGTGCTCCTTGAATAACAAGAGAAAATACCTTTAAACAATATTTCTGAAATAAAGAGGTATAGCTGGAGGGAAATGATTTGCCATGCGGAAATTAATTGCCGGGAAGAAGTTTCCCATGAATTGCGCTACTGATCAATTGTTTTATGATGGGTTGGTTTCAATATCGTATTTACGCAACATAACCAAAAGAAATATTTCCCATTCAAAATACTTTTGGTTGAAAATTCAAAAATAAATAAATATTCCGAGAAACTTTAGTGAATTAGCATGTCCTCCACCCAGCGCCTTTCCTTGATAAATCCCCAATGAAGATGACGCTTTTGCCACTGCCACCTGGGTAGCGATGCAATTCCGGCATTTCTGTTCATTTAATATGATATTTAATTCAAATTTCGCACCAAGTTGAGATAATACTGGCAGGAATTTTTTCGAAAATTTGTTATATCGCGCATACCAAAAAATATAAATTGGTTCTTTGAATAGACGTAGAATCCGTAGCAGTATGCAATTTGCGCCGACCAGGCTTCAGTCTATTTAATTGGCATGGGGTCTCTATAAAAATACCTAGGGGAATCAAATGCCCAAAATCACCGTTCTGTGCGCTGATGCGTTCGTCCATACTGCGCTGCGGTGCGATTTAGCTCCGTGCAAGGAAATCGAATTAATTGATGTCGCGCTGCAGCCTGAGCAGCAGCAGCTGGAGCTTGCACGCACGCTGCAACCGGACCTGCTGCTGCTGAACGGGGACAGCGACTACATTACGTTGTTGACAGCCATGCGCTTTGCCTGCCCAGCGGTCAGAACGATTGTCTTTTACGATTTTTTTGGCCACCGCGAGGTCATCGAAGCGATCGCCTACGGCGCCAAAGGATGTCTGCAGAAGACGTCCGACCCTGCCGGGTGGGAGAAAGCCATTCGTCTGGTTCACCAGGGCCATATCTGGTTGAATCGCCAGTTGCTGGTGGAGTCGCTCGATTGGCTACTCCGCAACAACCATGACCAACCTCCGCTGTTCGAGTCCAAGCCAAAGCGTTTGACCCCAAGGGAGTGGGAAGTGCTCCACTGGGTCGGTCAAGGCATGACCAACAAGGAAATCGCCCGGCAGCTTGCCATCAGCGACACCACCGTCAAGACCCATCTACAGCATGTCTTTAGCAAGCTGGCAGTCCGCCGACGCTTGCAGTTACCGCTCGCTTAACCCATCTGGCCAACGCCGTGGTGTACCGCGGCGACGCCCCGCCCTTCTATCCTCCGGTGCCCAACCTGGGCCGTACGCGCATCGAGGGCATCCTCCGCCAAGGCAACCACACCTTTTCACCTGCGCCAGCGGCACCTGGCGCAGCGTGATGCATATACGCTATTCGGATGATAGCCGCACTGCATCGCAGCCACTAAGCTAACCCAATAACCGACCGGGGAACTGGGAGCACTTCGCTCGAAAAACGGCGCATCCAGCGAGGATCGACGCACACGCGTTGTATCGTCCGGCGCACCTGCGATGCGAAATAAAGAGACGCGCCATCCTTCATACCAATCAGAAGAGCTAAGCAAGGAGAATCGCTATGGCCAAGGCAATCAAACCATCCGTCAATCTCGATCAATGGGCCGACGGTGCCGCGCCTGACCTGCCGGTATTGAGCGGATCACAGGCGGATCAGTGGCAAAACGGCAATCTTGGATCCTCACAGGCGCATTATTCGGAAGGCGACTCGGTCCCCTATCGGGCCGTTCTTTCGGGCTTAAAGGAGGGCAATACCTATTGGGTGACGATACAGTGGGATACCACCAAGTCCGGTGTACACGCACTCGATTACATCACCACCTGGAACGCAAGCTTTCCCAGCAGCAGAAATGAGACCGTTCCGGTTCCAACGCAAGGCGTGGCAGATCCGCTAAACACCCTGAATCTTGCCTCGAGCGCCGCCATCCCGCACGACCCCAACGCCCCGCTCAGCCAGCAGGCCGGGCAATTTACCTTGTTTGGCGGCGCCACATTCCTGAACTACGTCCTGGCCGGAGCCGACGGCAAATTCGGCACCGCCGACGACGTTGACCTGCCCAGTTCGGTCAATCCCTACACCCTGCTTGGCAGTTACGGCGGCGACAGCTCGACCCAGATCACCCTCAAGTTTGTCTACAACGGCAACAGCGACAGTACCGCCGGCGAGATCGGTTCGGCCGTCCTGGCCTGGGGCGGGCACATTGCCACGCGCGCCGACTGGGGGGCAGGCAGCTCAGCCGCCGCGATCGCGGGTTCCCCCTACCACACCAGCCTGACGGCCTTTGCGGACAATGACCCCAATACATCCGAGAGCGTGGGGCAACAGGACCGCTCGCTATCGAGCGCGGCGGTCACGTTCCCAGGCTCCATCGTCGTGGCCAAGGAGACGAGTCCGGATGGCAACACATCCCAGTCCTTCAACTTCGAACTGACCCGGCCCGCGAACACCGTCGACGTCATTGGCGGCAAGCTCGACATCAGTGGCGACGGGGTGATCGACGGTAAGGATGATGGCCGCTTCACCGATGCCGGCGGCGAATCCTTCAATGTTACCGATGGCAATGTGAACGACGTGGCGGGCGGCGACGGCCTGGTCGGCACCTATGCGATCGTGAGCGGCGGCCTGGACGTCAATGCCTCGGGAACGCTGACGGTGGACGATAAGTTCACCAACCTGGCCGGCGTCGGCGTGGCCGCGTTTTCGCTGAAGGATGGCGAATCGCGCACGTTCAATAACTTGCCCGAATTCGGCGCCTACACCGTGAAGGAAGTCAACCTCCCTTCCGACTGGGATCTGACCAGCATCGGTACCTCGGTGACCAATATCAACAATGTCACCACGACCGGAACAATCACCAATCCGGCGGGCGACCAGGCAACCATCAATCTTGCCGAGGCCGACCGCTGGACACTGACCTTCAATGACGCGTTTGTGGCCGCACCGGGCGTCTCGATCCTGAAAACGGTCGCCGATGTGGACGGTGGCGGCAGCACAGGGCACGCCAATGCGGCCGGGGACGTCATTGTCTATTCCATCGTCATTGGCAACACCGGGAATGTCGCGCTGACCGGGGTGAACGTGACCGACAAGGTGGAAGGGCTGGGCGCCACCAATGCCACCTTCATCAGCGGCGACACTAACAACAACAACCAGCTCGACACCAACGAGAGCTGGACCTACAGCGCCAACTACACCGTGCAGCAAAGCGATCTCGATAACAATGGCGGCGGCGACGGCGATATCGACAACACGGCGACCGTGACCACAGCGCAGACCCAGCCGCGGGATTCGTCCGCCTCGGTTGCGCTGGACCTCACGCGGGCACTGGCCATCGACAAGCAATTTATCAACGTCACGGGCGGCAATAACAATGCCGCGGCCGATGCCGTGGGCGACATCATCCACTACCAGATGCTGGTCACCAACGCCGGCAACACGGCCCTCGAGAATGTGCAGGTGAGCGATCCGCTGCTGACCAATGAAACGTTCTTCGGCGGCGACACCGACAATGATGGCCGGCTGGATGTGAGCGAGACCTGGACTTACACCGGCAGCTACACCGTGACGCAAGCCGACCTCGACGGCCAGGGCAACGCCGGCAGCGACCGGGACATCGACAACACCGCCACGGCCACGGCAAACAACACCCCGCCGGCGCAGGACTCGGTACAGGTGCCGCTATCGGTCACGCGGGCACTGGCCATCGACAAGCAGTTTGTCAACGTCACCGGTGGCAATAACAACACCGTAGCCGATGCCGTGGGCGACATCATCCATTACCAGATGCTGGTCACCAACACCGGCACCACCGCCCTGGAGAATGTGCAGGTGAGCGATCCGTTGCTGACCGATGAAACGTTCTTCGGCGGCGACACCGACAACGACGGCCAGCTGGATGTGAGCGAAACCTGGACCTACACCGGCAGCTATACCGTGACGCAGGCCGACCTCGACGGCCAAGGTAACGCCGGCAGCGACCAGGATATCGACAACACCGCCACCGCCACGGCGAACAACACGCCACCAGCCCAGGATTCGGTGCAGGTGCCGTTGTCGCTCACGCGGACACTGGCCATCGACAAGCAATTTATCAACGTCACCGGCGGGAACAACAACACCGTGGCCGATGCCGTGGGTGACATCATCCATTACCAGATGCTGGTCACCAACACCGGCAACACGGCCCTGGAGAATGTGCAGGTGAGCGATCCACTGCTGACCGACAAGACGTTCGCCGGCGGCGACACGGACAACGACGGCCGGCTTGACGTCAGCGAAACCTGGGCCTACACCGGCAGCTATACCGTGACGCAGGCCGATCTCGACGGCCAAGGCAACGCCGGCAGCGACCTTGATATCGACAACACCGCCACCGCCACGGCGAACAACACGCCACCAGCCCAGGATTCGGTGCAGGTGCCGTTGTCGGTCACGCGGGCACTGGCCATCGACAAGCAGTTTGTCAATGTCACCGGTGGCAATAACAACACCGCGGCCGATGCCGCGGGCGACATCATCCATTACCAGATGCTGGTCACCAACACCGGCACCACCGCCCTGGAAAATGTGCAGGTGAGCGATCCGCTACTGACCGATGAAACGTTCTTCGGCGGCGACACCGACAACGACGGCCGGCTGGATGTGAGCGAAACCTGGACCTACACCGGCAGCTATACCGTGACGCAGGCCGACCTCGACGGCCAAGGTAACGCCGGCAGCGACCACGATATCGACAACACCGCCACCGCCACGGCGAACAACACGCCACCAGCCCAGGATTCGGTGCAGGTGCCGTTGTCGGTCACGCGGGCACTGGCCATCGACAAGCAGTTTGTCAATGTCACCGGTGGCAATAACAACACCGCGGCCGATGCCGCGGGCGACATCATCCATTACCAGATGCTGGTCACCAACACCGGCACCACCGCCCTGGAAAATGTGCAGGTGAGCGATCCGCTACTGACCGATGAAACGTTCTTCGGCGGCGACACCGACAACGACGGCCGGCTGGATGTGAGCGAAACCTGGACCTACACCGGCAGCTATACCGTGACGCAGGCCGACCTCGACGGCCAAGGTAACGCCGGCAGCGACCACGATATCGACAACACCGCCACCGCCACGGCGAACAACACGCCACCGGCCCAGGACTCGGTGCAGGTGCCGTTGGTCTACAACCCAGCGATGAGCATCACCAAGACCCCCGACAGAACGTTCGCCAATCTGAACGATGTCATCAACTACACCATGCTGGTGGCCAATACCGGCAACGTCACCTTGACCGGCATCACCCTGAGCGACCCGCTCCTGTCGAACGAAGCCTACTTCAGTGGTGACAGCAACACCAACAACAAACTCGACGTCGGCGAAACCTGGACGTACAAAGGCAGCTACACCGTCACGCAGGCCGTGATCGACCATAATGGCGTCGACGCCAATGGCGGCTTCGACGACGACGGCGACGTCGACAACATCGCCACCGCCGACAGCGACCAGACCGCACCGGTGAACGACGACGCGGTGGTGGGATTGTTCGGACCTGGACCGGCGAACATCGATGTCGAAAAATATGTGTCGGTGGACGGTGGCGCCAGCTGGCAGGATGCGGACTTGCCGACCGGGCCGGTGCTGCTGGCGGGAACGAATCCGAAGTTCAAATTCGTGGTCACCGGCGATGAGGGGCTGACACTGAACAATGTGGTGCTCAGCGACAGCGACTTCGACCTGAACGGTGGCGCCGCGGGAACGAGCCTCACCATCGGCACCCTGGCACCCAACCAGGTGTATGAACTGATCTTTTCCGGTGCCACGTTCCAGACCGGCCAGCACACCAACACGGCGTCAGTCATCGGTACCACGGTGCTCGGCGTCACCGTGCAGGATGCGGACGATGCCAACTACTTCGGATTTTCGCCGATCACCGTCAGCGGCCATCCGCAATTCAATTTCCCGAACGACCTGGAAAAAATTCAGCCCAAGCTGCAGGGCAACGATGCCTTCATTATCAACCCGCTCGGCTACATCTCATGGGATCTGTTCACGTCCGATAATAAGCTCGCGAACATCGATACCGCTGCGAACTTCCTGTCGCGCTATACCGGCCTGACCGTGTCAATCCAGGAAATCTGGAACAGTGTGGCGATCGGCGATAAAACAACATCGGGAGCGGACGCCATCTACCGCATCTATGTCGCAAACGAGGGAACCACGTCGGTCGCACTCGACAACAGCCACAACATCGTCGAGTACGACATTGTCGCCTTGTCGACCAACAAGGGGTTGGTCGACTTGATCAATTCCGATCCGTTGATCGGCAACTTCAACAACTTCAGCAATATCGAGAACGCGATCGACAAGACAAGCAACGGCTTCACGATCGGCAATATCCCGGCGATTACGGCGAATGCCGACCGCATCTGGAGCAGCAGCGACATCACCGGGACCGGTACCAATGAAACCCCGGCGCCGGTGGCTGGCATTGACGGCGATGCCGGCAATGATGCGATCTATGGGCGCAACAATAGCCCTGCGACGACCGAGGTGTTGAGCGGCGGTGCGGGCAACGACATGATCGAAGCGCGCGACGGCGGCGATACGGTCAATGGCGGCGTCGGCAACGACTACCTGTTCGGCTCCCTGTCGAGCGACACGTTAAATGGCGGCGACGGCAACGACATCCTGTTTGGTGGCTACGGGGCCGACTCGCTCACCGGCGGCGCCGGCAACGATACGTTCATCTTGCGCAAAGGGGACTTCGATACGGTCCTCGATTTTGACGCGACTGCCGGAGGTGGCGACCAGTTGAAAGTGTGGCTGCAATCGCTGGACAACGTGGCCGCAACCGGCACCCACACCACCTCGTACGACACCGGCAGCGGCATCCTTCTGGTTGACGGCACTCCGGTAGTGCAACTGGTCGGAACTTATACCGAGGCGCAGGTGCTCGCGCACTTGGTGCTCACTTGACACAAGAAGGCAGTCAGCCCGCTTCTGCCGGCAATCCCCGGCAGAAGCGGGCCTCGATCACACAAGCCATTAATTAATTAGCACAAGGGATCACATAATGAACAAGCTAAACGGTATCGCCAAGGAAAATATCCCTCAGCCAACGCCTACCGCGCAGGCGGAGGTCGAGCTACGGCCAGTGAACAACTCCGATCTGCCCATCCTGGCCAACTTCGCCGCAGTGCAGGCCGTGCCCGGCTTGGTGTGTGTGGACTTTGGCTTTCTCGATTTCCAGGCCCTCCATTCCCTTACCCGCCTCGCCGAAGGCGACGCCTCTGGGCGAGCGTCGATTCGGGGACGGCTGACCTGCCGTGTGGCGCTTTCTGGCGACGCCGTGGCAAGTCTCGCCCGGCAGCTCAATCAGCTTCTGCCGCCAAGGCTCCATGAACAACTGGATCAGCAGCGCCGGCAAGAAGGCATCGACACGGTGGCCAAGGAACCAAGCCTTCAATGAGGTTTTGCAACCAAGGTCAGCCAGCCATCAAGGGCAATGTTCCGCGTCCGGAAAACCCGCGGAGTACGAAGCCTTGGACGTTCAAGCCTGTTCAGGCATGACCGTCGATCCTGCAATCGCCGAACGGGCGCCGCCCTACCGGCATGTGCTGGATGCAGGTGCGCCTTCGACGCCCAGTCAAGCGCTCTAAGCGGAACGCAGGAATATCGGAGCATGCTCCAAGCCGCCAGCTGTATCCCCATACACGGCCCAGTGAATGAATACCAATTGAGAATTTTCATCTTTCACGCCCCTACGAACGCCTGGCGGTACCGATTAACTTTAATTTCAATACCAACGCCGCGAACCCTATGCCAGCGGCGTTCTCTCATCGCGCGCAAGGAGAATAAAAATGGCAAGCTTCAACGGGTCCACCTATAACGACTACATCTCGACGACCGAGTCCTATTACATGACCAATGGGGGTAAAAGAGTCATCCTGCCATTCACAACTTCAGGAAACGATGTCGTCTTTACCGACAAAGGCAATGACACGGTCTATGCAGGCGATGGCAACGACAGCATTAGCGGGGATGGCGGCGACGACGTTTTTTACGGCGAACGTGGAGACGACACGCTGACGGGCGGCGCCAACAACGACACCCTGGATGGCGGTGCCAATAACGACACCCTGGACGGCGGCGATGGCAACGACACTCTGCTTGGCGGCCAGGGACAGGACACCCTGATGGGTGGGCAAGGCGCTGACACCTTGAACGGCGGCGCCAGCAACGACACCGCAAGCTACGCCGATGCATCTTACGCCACAGTCAATCTCGCCACCGGCAGCGCAACTTCATTTTATGTCGTCAACAAGAGCACCCTCTCGTGGGTTGACACGCTCATTGATATAGAAAATGTCATCGGCAGTAACGGCATCGATTCTCTGTCCGGCGATGCCCAGGCCAATAAATTGGAAGGTGGCAATGGCAATGACACTTTGACCGGCGGCGGCGGGAATGACATCCTGACGGGCGGCGCTGACACGGACCTCGCCGCCTATGCCACCGCGAAAAGCAATTACAGCATCTTGATTAATGCAAATGGCAGCATCAGCATCACCGACCTGAACCTGGCCGACGGCAATGAAGGCGCGGACACGCTGAGCACCATCGAGCAAGTCAGATTTGCCGGGACAATTTATGCCGTCAATCCCAAGCCCGTGCTTGACCTGAACGGCGCGGCGGCCGGAAGTGATCTCGCCGTCAGCTACACCGAGCAAACGCCCCTGGTCCTGGCGCCGGCCGCCGAGATTCAAACCTTCGAGACGAGAAACCTCACGTCGATGACGCTGATGCTGGCGAGCTGGCCGGATGGCAGCGCGATGGAATCGCTGTCATTGAATGCCGGCGCCATGTCCGCCGCCACGGCCGCCGGCCTGTCGGTGAACTATGTCGCGGCAAGCGGCACACTCAACATTACAGGCTCGGCACAAGCCGCGGTATTCGAAAACATCCTGCGCGGCATCGTGTATGACAATCTGAGCGACAACCCCAATACCGCCAACCGCAGCGTCAGCGTGGTGTCTAGTGACGGCGACGTTTCCGATGCCCACACCATCACGATCGCCGTCAACCGCGTCAACGACGCACCGACCGGCGTCCAGTTCTCCCATGCGGTGACGTCGATCAATGAAATGACCGACACGTCCGCCGGCATCAAGGTCGCTGACCTGTCCGCGATCGACGACGGCCAGGGAGTCAACACCTTGTCGCTGACCGGCGCCGGCGCCGCGAATTTCGAGCTGGTCGGTGCGGAACTCCGCCTGAAAGCGGGGATACTGGATTTCGAAAAGAACGCCAGCTACACCGTGCAGGTGGCGGTGAACGACAGCACCGTGGGCGCGACACCGGACGCCGTCTCCTCGTTCACGGTGAGCGTCGGCGATCTCAACGAGCGGCCGCAATTACTCAGCGCCACCTTGGTGTATCGGCCAGATGCAGTGTTTGGCCAAAATGGCGGAAGCTATCTATGGCGCAATGACGGCAACGGTCACTTCTCCGATTCCGGCGCCTTCATCAGCATCCCATCCGGCTATAACTACGATATGTCGGCCGGGGACGTGAATGGCGATGGCTTTGTGGATTTCATGGTGTCCGGCGATTGGTCGCCAGGGCGGATCGCACTGAATAATGGCGATGGTACCTTCACGCTGTCCCCGGCCGCGTTTCCCGCCGCCTTCCAGTCGGATAACGATCTGATCGACCTCGATGGCGATGGGGACCTGGATGCCATGTTCGACAATTTCGCCGCGGCAGCCGACTTCTATCTGAACGATGGCGCGGGCAACTTCAGCTTGTCGCAATCGATCTCGGGTGTGGAGGATGTTGCCTTTGGCGACCTGAACGGCGATGGCTTCCTGGACGCTTATCTTGCCGGCATCTATGGCGCCAACGACCGCGTTTTCCTGAATAACGGCCTGGGCATCCTGGTCGATTCAGGGCAAAGCATTGCCTATGCCGAAGCCTATCATTCGAGCATTGGCGATGTCGATGGCGATGGCGACCTGGATGTGGCGGTGCCACACTACCAGACTGGCACCAGCATCCTCTTGAACGACGGTCTCGGCAATCTGACGGCCGGAGGGCCGGTGCTCGGCGCGACACAGGCGACCGACGCGGCATTCGCCGACATCGACAAGGACGGCGACCTTGACCTCTACGTGCGCACCAGCGCCAATGCAACACTCTGGATCAATGATGGCGCCGGCAATTTCAGCGCAGGCCAAACCTTTGCCGCACTGGGCCATGTCGACTTCACCGATATGGACCATGATGGCGACCTCGACATGGGCCTGGCCGCCATCAACGGGGTCGACGTCTATTCCAACGACGGCAGCGGCCACTTCACCCCGCAGCAATCGTTTGGCGGCGTGACGAGCTATTCGATGGCCTTTGCCACCATGGGTCCGGTGTACGAGGACGTGAACGATGCGACCGTGCTGTTCAAGGTGACGGCGACCGATCCCGACAGGCTGGCCGACAAGGATGGGACGGGCGCGAACGATGCCTTCAATGATCTCTCCTATGCCATCACGGCGGGGAATGCAGCTGGCCTGTTTGAAATCGATGCCAGCGGCAATATCAGCCTGGCCAACGGAAAGAGCCTGGATTACGAAACGGCACAGCGGCACACGCTGCAGGTGACAGTCAGCGATGCCGGTGGCCTCAGCGACAGCACCGAAGTCATCGTCAATGCGGGCGATGTCGACGAGGCGCCGGAAATCGTCAGCGCCAGCTCGATGTACCGGCCAGACGTTCTGATGGGCTATATTGGCGGTGCCTACCTGGCGCGCAACGATGGCAGCGGCGGCTTCCCGAGCACAGCCCCCTTCATCTCCGTTCCATCCGGCTATAACTATGATCTGTCGGCCGGCGACGTCAACGGCGATGGCACGATCGATTTCATGGTGTCCGGTGACAATATGCCGGGGCGGATTGCGCTCAATAACGGCGACGGCACGTTCACGCTGTCACCAGCCTCCTTCCCGGCCGCCTTCCAGTCGGACAACGACCTGGTCGATCTGGACAACGATGGCGATCTGGAGGCGTCCTTTGATAATTTCCACGGCTCGGCCGACTTCTACCGCAATGACGGCAGTGGCAATTTCACCCTGTACCAGTCGATTGCCGGTGTCGAGAATGTGGCCTATGGCGATCTCGACGGCGACGGCTTCATGGACGCGTATCTGGCCGGGATCTACGGCGGCCCCGACCGCGTTTTCCTGAACGACGGCGCCGGCACGCTGGTCGATTCGGGTCAGGTCATTCCACATGGTGAAGCCTATTTCTCGGACATTGGTGACGTCGATGGCGACGGCGACATGGACGTGGTCGTGCCGCGCTACCAAACCGACACGCGCGTGCTCCTGAACGACGGCCAGGGCAACCTGGCAGACAGCGGGCAAGCGCTCGGCGGCCAGCAGGCCATCAGCACGGCCCTCGCGGACATCGACAACGATGGCGACCTCGATCTGTACCTGTGCAGCCGTCTTGAATCGAGGATCTGGACGAACGATGGCGCCGGGCATTTCGCGCAAGGCCAGCTGTTTTCGGGACTGGACCGTGGCGACTTTGCCGATCTGGACGGCGACGGCGACCTCGACCTGGGCGCTGCCGGCTCAGGGGGCGTGCACATCTACTTGAACGATGGCGGCACGTTCACCTTCTCCGGCGTGGCTGCGGGTGCGGCGGTATCCATGTCTCTGGCCGACGTGGCGCCGCAGGCCTACGCCGCCAATGGCAATGCTGTCCTCGCAAAGGTAACGGCGATCGATGGCGACACACAGGCCGATGCCGACGCTATTTCCTCGAATGACACATATAACGACCTGATCTACCAAATCATTTCAGGCAACGATGATGGTTTGTTTGCGATCGACTCGGAAGGCAGTATCAGCCTGGCCGAAGGCAAACACCTCGATTATGAAGGACAGCAAATTCACACGCTGGGAATCAAGGTCATGGATGGTGCGGGACTGTTCGACTTGTGCAGTGTTGTTTTCTGACAGGTTCGTCGTAAGCGCCAATTCTTCCTCCTTGCTTCGATGTCGCTCCGCCCCATTACTCATGGCGCTTGCCATAGATATGCTAACGCTGGGCGATGAAATTTGAGGGCACCATCCTGCCCGGGAGATAACAAGACAGCAGCCCAATGATCGATTACTTATAGCTAGCCTGCCCCGATATCCAGGGGTTGCGGCACACTACCAGGCGCCAAAGCCGCTTTTTCACACTTTTTTCACGCCAAACAAAAAAGGCTTGCGACTGAAAATCGCAAGCCTTTGATTTGTTTGGCGAATTCTGCTGGGAAGTGCAAGTTTCGAACTTGCGCCCCTGGAGTGTGAATGCAGCCGCCGCCCCGGAATTAGGCGGCGGTGCTTGAGGAGAACGGGTGGCGGCACTTCGTGAGAATCAGTGATGGCGGCGTGGAGAATGTCCACGTACACCGAAAAAGAAATGTCCCTGGCACGGCCGCGGGCCGGCACGCGCATGGCATGCACTGCATAAACCGAAATGGCGCAGACAAACCGGCCCGTTTCAATTGGATTGACAAAGCAGGAAGCCAGAACATCGTAAGCGTTTGTTTCATGGAAGGAGCGCACGATGAATCAGGCTACCCTGGATACCGCACAGGCGATGCTGCGCGCGATGATCGCGGGCGTCTCTTGCGAACACATCGCCGAAGCGCATGGCGTGACCAAATCCACCGTTTCGCAGCGCACGCGACTACTGGCAAGCGAGCTGCAACGCGTCGTAGGCGTACTCGGCGTCGATGAGGAGGAGTCGCCAACGGCCCACCTGATCCGCCGGTATGGCGCCGATTACCTGGAAGCGCTGGAGCATTTCGTGCCCAGCGCGGCAATCCCTCCCGATACCGCCCCCGGCATCGTCACACCACGCCAGATCGATCAATACGTCGCCAAGATCGCGCGGCACAGCCGGTGCGTGCGGCGAGACAGCGCCCTCCTCCTCACCCTCTTTGCGACCGCCGCCAAACCCATCGAAATCGCGCAGCTGGAAGTGCGGGACTATCTCGATGCCGCAGGCCAGGTCCGGTGCCTGTCCGAGCTGCGGGCGGAAATCGGCATCGGCCACTCCCCGCGTGTCCTGCGGTTCGACTGCGCCAGAACCTGCGCAGCCATTGACGCCTACCTGGCCGAGCGCCTGCGCAAGGGCTGGGGAACGCACCCGCAGGCCAGCTACCGTGGACTGGCGCCCGGCAGCCGGCTGTTCCTGTCGCGCAAAGGCCAAGCGATGCGCATCCGGCAAAACGGCGGTGCGACCCAGCAATTGCTATGCAAGGAGATTCACGAGATCTACCGCCGCATCTTCGGCTACGGCGGCATGCCCGGCATCCGCACTTCTTGCGCCAGGCGCATGGCCGCGAGCGAACTGAAGGCGCGCGGTGCCGGTTACCGGGAAATCGGCCAGGTACTGGGGCTGAAAAAGCTCGCAGTCCACAAGCTGCTGCAAGGCGAGGCGCCGCCGAGATAGCACAGCCTGCCCCACACCAGCGTGGCGGCCGGCGACGACCTTGATGGTGCAGGGAGCCATGTGACCATGGATGCACCCTATCCCCCAACAGGAGCGAGCAATGGACAAACACAGCCTGGCCGGCGCACCGTTACGCGCTGCCCCTCCCACCATTCTAGGCCTGCGCCAGGCCCGCATTCCCACGGCCGGCAAGATCCGCGCCGGCATCAAGGTGCTCACCAAAACAGCGGCCAGCAACCCGGATATCCGCGCCCTGTACGAACAAGCGCTGGCCCGGCGCGCCACTTTTGAAGAGATCGAACAGCAGATCGCCGCCGCCTTCCCGGACATAAAAAACCCGCTGGTGCCCAAAAACGTGGCTTGGTTCACCGTGCGGCCCAACGACTTCCCCAATCCCGCCATCGCAGATCAAATCCTTGAAGCCTATGGCGAGGACCGGGGCGACGGGACGGTGCGCCTGTACCGTTTTCCCGTCGTCTTCCCCGCCGACAGCTGGCAGGCGGTCATGCCACATGAATTGGCCTGCTGGAGCCGCAACGAGAAACGCTACTGGAGCGAGTATGCCGAGGACGGCCATACCCGCCACTGCAAGATGTTCGCACCGGCCAGGATGGCCCAGGGCGGCCGGCGCGCTGTGCGCCTTTTCGGCGGGCGCAGCACCCAGTTGCGGCCCGAGAACGGCGGGTTGTGCGATCCCGAGGCCTGCCCTGAATTCCAGAATCGGCTGTGCAATCTGTCGGGGCGCTTCATCTTCTACATCCCCGGCATCCGTTCCCTGGACGCCTTCGAGCTGCACACCAACAGCTTCTACGCCATGAGCCGCGCCATCGAGCGCTTCGAGACCCTGGCCTTCATGCGCGGCGGACGTTTGGCCGGTTTCCTTGACCGCCAGCGCACGCCGCTGTTTCTCACCAAAAAACTGCGCGAGGTGTCGCACATCGACCCGAAAACCGGACAACCGGTGCGCAATGCCCACTGGATCATTGAGCTGGAGGCGCCGGTCGATGTGACCGCCCTCTTGGCCGGACCGGACGAGGACGGCGTGCTGCAGCAGGCAAACGATGCCGTGCGCACGCTGCAGGGCGAGGTTGCCCACGCTGCACAGACAGTGGCGCGCGAGGCGGCGGCGGAGACGGGGCCGCAAGCGCCTACCACCGCCCCCGAACAGCGGACAGCCAGTCGCCCGGAGACGCCGGCAGACGGAACCGACGTCACCGACATCGCCGCGATCCACACCCTGGCCGCCAGCTATGGCGTCAGCTGCGAGCGCTTCGACGCCTACGCCAACTGGTGCTGGGGCGCGGGCTGGCGGCGCAACAGCCAGGGCCGGGCACGGGTGCTGGCCGAACTGGAACGCTACCGCGCCGAACCCGCCCTTTTCCTGGCCCGCATCCACGACGAGATCGGCGCCGAATAACGACCTTAACCATCCAGGAGGACGCCATGCGCCTGCGCATTGCCCACTTTTCCGATCTGCACTATGCCAACGACACCCTGGCCGAGGTCGATCCCTGCTTCACCCACGCCGTCGACGAGGCCATCGGCCGCAAAGTGGACGTGGCCGTCATCACCGGCGACAGCACCGACCACGCCTTGTCCGTCCATGCGCCCGCCTTCACGGCGCTCGCCCGCCAGATCCGGCGCCTGGCCGATCATTGCCCGGTACTGATGCTGCAGGGGACATACAGCCACGAACCGGTGGGCACCCTGAACATCTTCCCGCTCCTGGGCGGCCACCACCCCATTCATGTGGCCGACCGGCTCGGACAGGTGGCGCTCACCGCCGCCGGGCGCTGGGTGGCCTCCGCCAGCTGGTGCTTCGAGACGCCACCCGAATGCAGCCGCCTGCTCTGCTCCTGCGTGCCGACATTGAACAAGGCCGCCCTGGCCGCCGCAGTCGGCGCCGCCGACGCTGCGACCGCCATGGGAGAGGAACTGGCCCTGGTACTCAAGGGCTTTGCCCCGTCGAACCGGGCCGCGTGCCTGCACGGCATTCCCACGATCGGCCTGTCGCACGGCACTGTGTCCGGCTGCCTGACCGAACACGGCGTGCCCATGGCCGGCCTGGACCACGAATTCACGGCTGGCGCCCTATTCAGCGCCGAGGCGACGGCCTTCATGCTGGGCCACATCCACCGCCACCAGGCCTGGCGACACGAGGGGCGCGCAATTGCCTACCCCGGCTCCATCGGCCGGCTGCACTACGGCGAACAGGGCGAGAAAGGCTTCCTGCTATGGGAAGTGGACACCCAGGTGGCCAGCATGACGCTGCTGCCCACGCCGGCGCGGCGCACCCACGAGCTCAGCTTCGACGGGCCGCCCGACATGGCGCTGCTGCAGCAGTTCGCGCGGGAGCAGACGATCGAGGGCGCCTGGATACGGGTGCGCTGGCAGCTGGCGGAGAACATGCGCGATCAGGTCGACCGGGAGGCGATCGCCCGCCTGTTCCAGGGTGCGGCCGGGATCAAGCTGGAGGGCCGGGTCATACCGACCGTGCGCGCCAGGGCAGCAGGCATTTCGCGCGAGGCGTCGCTGCGGCGCCAGCTGGCGCACTGGGCCGAGGTGACGGGCACGCAGGCAGCGCCCCTGTTCGACTGCCTGGAGCTGTTGGCCCAGCAAAGTCCGGAGGAGATCGCCAGCCGGATTCTGCGCGGCGACACGCCCTCCCCCGTCGGTGCGGCCCCACTCCCGCTGAAGGATTGCGAGACGCCGGCCTGCCCCGTGCTGGATACCTAGCTTGCCCGTGCGGAGGGCGGACGCCCTACTTGCCGCGCCGGCCGGCGGCGGGATACTGGTTCGCGTACTCCACCATTCCAAGGAGATCACCATGCTTGCTCGTTCACTCACCCTCACCGGCTTTATCGGCATCCGCGACGGCCTCGGGCGCGACAGCGTCACCATCGATTTCGCGCGCGAGCGCGCCGGCGCCGCCCTAGTCGCCCTCACCGGCGGCAATGGCCGGGGCAAAACCACGATCCTCGACAACATGCCGCCTTACCTCGTCATGGCCTCCAAAGCCGGCGGCGATGGGCTGGGCGCTTTTTCCTACTATGATGAAGTCTACCTGCCCGTCAGCGAAAAGGTGCTCGACTGGGAGATGGACGGCACCGAATACCGCCAGCATCTTGTCATCCGCATCAACGGCCGGCGCCGCACCGAAGCGTATCTGCACCAGCGCACCGAACAGGGCTGGGTGCCCGTGCGCCTGCCCGACGGCACGGTTTCCGACGGCAGGACGGAAACCTACAACCGCTGCGTCGAGCACATTGCCGGACCGGCGGCGACCTTCTTCGCCACCGCGTTTTCCGCCCAAAACCGCAGGCAGCTCTCGGCGTACCGCCATGCGGAGATCAAGAACCTGCTGGCCGACCTGCTCGGCCTGGAGCGGGTACGGGCACTGGCTGAGCGGGCCAGCGACACCGGCAGGCTGCTGCGCGCGGGGCTGTGCGCGGTGCACGAACAGCGCGCCAGCCTGCAAACAGAACTGGACCAGTTGACGCAGGCGCTGGAGCACATGGGGGATGCGGCCAGCCAAGCCGATCTGGCCCGGCACAACCGCAATATTGCGCTGGCGCGGCTCGACGCCCGCAAAGCAGACGTGGCCTCGCTGCGCGCGCAAAGCGCACTGGCTGCGGAGCACGATGCGCGCCGCGGCCAGTTGCAGCTGGAACGCGAGCACGTCCTGGCGCAAGGCCGAGCCGCACTGGCGCAGATCACGCAGCAGGCCCAGCGCGAACAGATGCGACTCAACCTGCTAGCGCAGCGTAGCGCGCAGCGCCTCGCCGCGTGGGAAACCGACCTGGCTGCGCTGCGCGCGCAGCGCCCCGCCGGGTGGTAAACCGACGGGGCTGCGCTGCGCGCGCAGCGCCCCGCCGGGTGGTAAACCGACGGGGCTGCGCTGCGCGCGCAGCGCCCCGCCGGGTGGTAAACCGACGGGGCTGCGCTGCGCGCGCAGCGCCCCGCCGGGTGGTAAACCGACGGGGCTGCGCTGCGCGCGCCGCCCACCGAACTGCAGCGCGTCGTCCATGAAGGCCGGCATGTTGACCGTGCTGTTTGCCGGGAACCGCTCCTGCACAAGATTCACGCCAGGCGCAGCGCCGATGTGGAAGGATGGCGTCATCAGGCCCGCCAGTACGAGCTGCTGCAATCGCGCATGACACTGGTGCGGGCCGAGCTGGCCAATGTTGAACGCGAGGCGGGCATGGCCGTGCTCAAGGCGCAGGAGCTGCGGCAGCGCCTTGCATTGACCGCGCAGGTACCCTGCGCCGGCAGCGAACTGCCGCAACGCTGCCGGTTGCTGGCCAACGCCCACGCGGCACAGCCCCTGTTGCCCAGCGCGAACGCCACCATCCAGCGCCTGAACGCCGCCCACCAGCAACTGCACGCTGACCTGGCCGCTTTAGCCGCGCAGGTCGGAATGCACGCATCCGCGCCCCAGACCCTGCAACGGACACTGGATCGTTGCAAGCGGACACAGGCAAGGCTGAGTGCGGCACAGCTACTGGTTGCCAGAAAACCGGACATCCTGCGCGCCCGCGCAAATCTGGGCTACCTGGATGCGCGCATCGGCGCCCTCAAGGCTGAGGGGCCAGGGGCGCAAACCGAAGAGGCTGCCGAGCGGGAGGCCATCCAAGCACAACTGGATACCATCGCAACGCAGGAGCAAGAGGCAAGACGGCAAGCGTGCGATGGGTTGGCGCGGATCGACACCCTGATGGCCGCCCTGCCGCCACCGTTCGATGGCACCGTGCTGGCCTGCGCAAGCAGAGCGCTCGCGCAAGCCCAGAGCACTGTCGAAGACGCCGAACAAGCCTATCTGCGCGCCCTGCATGTCCAGCATCAGCGCGACGAACTGAGCAAGCGCTGTGAGGATAACGCGCATAAGGAGGCGGCGCTGGCCAAGCGCATCGCCTACATCGAAACGCGCCTAGCTATTTGGTCGCTCTTTGCCAAAAGCCTGGGTAACGAAGGCATCGTCGCGCTGGCGATTGACGACGCCGGCCCCGAACTGTCAGCGCTGACCAACGACCTGCTCAACGCCTGCTATGGCCCACGCTTCACAGTGTCGATCACCACGCAGCTGGAGACCGCCAAAGGCGAGGCCAGGGAAGGATTTGCGATCACGGTGCATGACGCCGTCCGGGGAACGGCCAAGAATGTCGCCAAGATGAGCGGCGGCGAGCGGATCTGGATCAACGAGTGCCTGACGCGGGCGATGGCGCTTTATCTGGCGCATGGCTCCGGCCGCCGCTCGCAGACCTTGTTTTCAGATGAGGCCGACGGCGCTTTCGACGAGCAGCACAAGCGCCAATTCATGGCCATGAAGCGCGAGGTGCTGCGTATCGGCGGCTATGCGCAAGAGTATTTCATCTCGCATACGCCGGAACTGGCGGCCATGGCGGACGCCATCATCGATCTCGATCAGTACTGCGCCCGGCCAGAGTCCGTTGAGGGTCAGGCGTCGATGAACCAAGGGAGCTAAACGACGGTGCACGCCCCAAAGCAGGCCGTGAGCATCCCTGAAAAGTGGCTCTCAACGTCTGAGTCGGCCGGCCCGGCCATGCAGTGATGCCGCGCCCGATCCGTCAATGGCCATGCGAGAAAATAGAAAAATTATCTAGACTTTCCATTCTACTTTGGTTAGCCT
>JANCSZ010000015.1:0-85368 GCA_024437665.1 Massilia sp. YIM B04103
GCTGGGCGGCCATGCACAGCAAGATGGCCGATTTGACGCGCACCTCGGTCTATTTCAAGTCCAGCCCCTTCGGCTCCTTCAGCCATGGGCATGGCGACCAGAACGCCTTCGTCATCAGCAAGGCCGGCATTCCGCTGCTGACGGCGACCGGCTGGTATGACTGGTACGACTCGCCGCTGGCGCGCTCCTGGTACCGCCAGACCAAGGCCGCCAACGCCATCACCTTCGACGGCGGCACCGGCCAGCTGATCGACGGCTACCGCGAAACCCTGCAGCGCAACGGCGCGCTGACGGCGTTTTCCACCAGCGCCGCCATCGATTACAGCGAGGGCAATGCGACGGCCGCGTATGGCGGCGCGCTGAGCTCGGCGGTGCGCCAGCTCTGGTTCCTGCGCAATGTGGATGCGGTGGTGGTGCGCGATGCGCTGGCCTCGGCCAAGGCCCGCACCTATGAATGGAATTTCCACGCCCTGGCGCCGCTGACCGTCAGCGGCACTACCGTCTCGGTCAGTTACCTGGGGCGCTCGGCCTGCGTGCGGCCGCTGGTGGCCACCGGCCTGCGCTTCGAGAAGCGCAGCGGCCCGCCGCCGCGCGCCGGCGTGACGGAAGACCATGGGGTGTTCCTGACGACGACGGCGCAGCCGGCGGCGGAGTTTCTGATGCTGATCGATATCGGCTGCAAGAACCCGGCCGTGTCGCTGACCACCAGCGCCAGCGGCCGCACCCTGACGGTCGGCGGCCAGAGCGTCGCCTTGCCGCGCTAAGCCGCGCCGCCGCGCGCGGCCGGCAGGCCGGCGCGGCGCTCAGGCAGGGCGCCGCAGCACGAAGCGGTGCTTGCCATTGCTCTGGGTCAGGAAGTCCTGGTTGAAGACGAACTCGATGCGCGGGAACTGCAGCGACTGGGCGATGCGCTGACGGTAGGGCTCGCTCAGCGCGCTGCGGGCTTCGGCGCCGAGTTCGGCGCCATGCAGGTTGACCACCAGCGCCTGCTCGTCAAACACCACCTGGAACGAGTGGATGCGCGCATCCTCGCGGAACAGGTGGGTGAAAAATTCGGAGTGCACGGCGGCCCCGGCCGGGTCGACCACGACGTCGTTCTGGCGGCCGACGACTTCATCGATCAAGGGCAGGCCGCGGCCGCAGCTGCATTGGCGGCCGGACATGCGCACCAGGTCGCCGGTATCGTAGCGCGGCAGGAACATGGCGCGGTTGCTGACATCGGTGGCGATGAGGCGGCCACCGGCCAGCACCTCCACATGGCAGCGCGGCGACAGCAGGTGAAAGCCGTTGCGCTGTTCGCATTCGAAGGCGGACACCCCGGCGTCATTGCAGCCGTACTGGCTGTAGCAGGGGACGCCGAAAGCGGCCTCGATATCGGCGCGCATGCTGGCGCTGAGCATTTCGGCGGTGCACACCACGCCGCGCAAGCCGCTGCGCAACTGCCGGCCCTGGTCCAGATAGTGGCGCGCCAGGCGGTGCACGGCCGAGGCGTAACCGTAGAGCAGGCGGTGGCCGCCCGCGTCCAGGCTGGCGCCATACTCCTCCATGCGCTGGGGCGACATGTCGAAGGCCGAGAAGATCTCCACGTTGAGCAGTTTATAATACAGCCTTTGCTTGTAGCCGGTGCCGAACAGGGAGGAACCGGCCAGGAACGCCACCTTGTCGCCCAGCCGGTAACCCGCCACTTCCCATGCCAGGAACAGCCCCGCCCACAGGTAGGACTGGGCTTCGCTGCTGCTGTAATACACCAGCGGCTCGCCGGTCGAGCCGCCGGTTTTCTTGCGCACCTTCTTGCCCCGGTACAGGGGATTGAGCAGGGCGTCGCGGTGGGCGTTGATAAAGCGCTTGTCGAGTACCGGCAGGTCTTCAAAGCGGCGCGCATCGGCGAACAGCGGCACCGCTTGCTGCAATTCACGGAAATACCCGGCCAGCCGGGCCGCGCCGGCTTCGCGCAGCGCGGCCGGGGTATCGTATTGCTGGCGGCGTAATTGCTGCAGCAGGGACAGCGAGCGGGTGCCGCGCGCCAGATCGATCAGACGGTAACGCAAGGTGGAAAACAGCATGTCAGGAACAGGTAATAAGAAAATGTCATGATGATACACAAAGCCGGGCGCGCTGCGCTGTCCGGTACAGGGGGAGGGGCGCACGGTTGGCTTGAATTGCCGGATGCGCAGCTGGATGTTGTATGATAGTCATGTTGCTGAAACGAACAGTCGACGAAAGCGGTCAGGCCGTTTTTACACATTAGTGCAACACGGCAAAATTTGGCGGACCCCGGCGCAGCGCCGCGGTTGGCCGGACTGAGGAAATAGGCAGCAGCTGACGCGCCGGGGCCTTGTTGTGACGGAAAGAAGAAGGAGTGGGCGTGAAGGCCTTGAAAGTATTGATGCTTGGTACCAATCCGGCAGGCAAGGGGGGCATGGCCACCGTCGCCGCCGTGCTGGAGCAGGAAGGTTTTTTTGCGCGCCGCCAGGTGCGCTATGTGATTACCCACGCGGACGGCTCGCGCTGGTACAAGGCCGGCCTGGCTTGGCGCGCCGCGCTGCAGATTGTGCGCGCGCGCCTGGCCGACGGACCGGTGCTGGTGCACGCCCATGTGGCCTCGCGCGGCAGTTTCTGGCGTAAATCGCTGTTGCTGGCCGTGGCGCGCGGCTGCGGCTGCCCGACCGTGTTCCATCTGCATGGCGGCGAATTCCGCCAGTTTGCGCTGGCCGAATCGGGGCCGCTGCGCCGCTGGTGGATCCGCCGCACGCTCGAGCGCAGCGCGGCCGTGATTACCCTGTCGGGCAGTTCGGCCGCTTTTCTGCGCGACTTCGCGCCGCGCGCACAGGTGCAGGTGATCGCCAACTCGGTGCCGGTGCCGGCGGCGGTGGCGCCGGCGGCCGAAGCGGGCCGCATCCTGTTTCTCGGCCGCGCCCACCGTCCCAAGGGCATTTATGAATTGCTGGAGGCGGTTGCCCTGCTGCGCCAGGACTGGCCGGCGCTGCGCCTGGTGATCGGCGGCGACGGCGATCTGGCGGCGGTGGCGCAGCGCGCGCGCGAGCTGCAGATCGAGGCCCAGGTGGAAATTGCCGGCTGGCTCGATGCGGCGCAAAAAGCCGAGCAGATCCGCCGCGCCCAGCTGTTTTGCCTGCCTTCGTATGCCGAGGGTTTGCCGATGGCCATGCTGGAGGCCATGGCCGCCGGCAAGCCGGTGGTCGTGACCCCGGTCGGCGGCATCCCCGAGGCGGTCAGCGATGGGCAGAATGGCTTGCTGGTGCCGCCGCGCGACGCCGCGGCGCTGGCCCAGGCGCTGCGCCGCCTGCTGGGCGACGCGGCGTTGCGCGCCCGGCTGGCGCAGCAGGCGCGCCAGACCGTGCTGGGGCGCTATGCCACGGAAGCGGTGATGGGCCAGCTGGGCGCGCTGTACGACGCCGTCGCCGTGCCGGCGCGGTAAGGCCCGCGTTGCGGGTGTCAGGTTTTTTTTCTTTATTTTTTTCTCTTGATAGGAGCCGTTGTGCCGACTCTTTACCTGGTGGCGGGAGCTCGCCCCAACTTCATGAAAATCGCGCCCATTGTGCGGGCTCTGCAAGGCCATGCCACGCTGCGCTTTAAGATTATTCACACGGGCCAGCATTATGACCGCGAAATGAACGAAGTCTTCTTTGAAGAGCTGGGCATTCCGCAACCCGATTTATTCATGGGCGCGGGGGGCGGCAGCCATGCGCAGCAGACCGCGAAAATCATGCTCGCCTTCGAAGAGCTGTGCCTGCAGTCGCGTCCCGACGCGGTGCTGGTGGTGGGCGACGTCAATTCCACGCTGGCCTGCTCGATCGTGGCCAAGAAACTCAATATTCCCGTGGCCCACGTCGAAGCCGGCTTGCGCAGCGGCGATATGACGATGCCCGAGGAAATCAACCGCCTCGTGACCGACAGCATCAGCGACTGGTTCTTTGCCACCGAGCCGAGCGCGGTGCAGCATCTGACCCGCGAAGGCAAGCCGGCCGCCGCGATCCATTATGTGGGCCATGTGATGGTCGACAATGTGCTGTACCAGGCCGGCCAGCTGGCGCGCACCGATACCGCCGCTTTCGACACGGCCGCCTTCAAGGCGCGCCACGCGCGCTATGGCGTGGTCACGCTGCACCGTCCCAGCAATGTCGACGATGCCGCGACGATGGCCCGCCTGGCCGGCGCCCTGCGCAGCATTGCCGCCGATCTGCCGCTGATTTTCCCGGTCCATCCGCGCACCCGCGCCAATCTGGAGAAATTCGGCATCGACCTCGGTCCGCAGATCGAGCTGGTCGGGCCGCAAGCCTATATGCCGTTCCTGAATCTGTGGAAGGATGCCGTCGTGGTGCTGACCGATAGCGGCGGCCTGCAGGAGGAAACCACGGCCCTCGGCGTGCCCTGCCTGACGCTGCGCGAGAATACCGAGCGCCCGGTCACGGTGGAAGAGGGCTCGAATGTGCTGGTGGGCACCGACCCCGACGCCATCGTGGCAGCGGCGCGCCAGGTGCTGCGCGGCGAGGGCAAGCAGGGCGTCCGGCCCCAGCTGTGGGATGGGCGCGCGGCCGAACGCATCGTCGCGGTGCTGGCGGAGCAACTGGCATGAGCGGGCGCATCAGCATGATGGGCTGCGAGATCGACAACCTGACCATGGAGGAGACTCTGCAGCGGGTCGAGGGCTTCATCCGCTCCGGCCAGCCGCACCAGCACGTCGTCGTCAACGTCGACAAGCTGGTCAAGGCCGAGCGCGATCCGGCGCTGCGCCGCATCATCAACGACTGTGCCCTGGTGAATGTGGATGGCATGCCGGTGGTGTGGGCTTCGCGCCTGCTGGGCAAGCCGCTCAAGGAGCGCGTGGCCGGCGTCGACCTGTTCGAAGCGCTGATGGGGCGCGCCGCGCGCGAGGGCTGGCGCGTGTACCTGCTGGGCGCGCGCGAGGAAGTGGTGTCCGGCGTGCGCGAGCTGTATGAGCAGAAATATCCGGGCCTGGTCGTGGCCGGCTACCGCAACGGCTACTGGAAAGCGGACGAGGAAGAGGCGGTGGTGCAGCAGATCGCCGACGCCCGCGCCGACCTGCTGTTTGTGGCCATCAGCTCGCCGAAGAAGGAGCACTTCCTCGGGCAATACCAGGCGCGCATGAAAATTCCGTTTGCCATGGGTGTGGGCGGCACCTTCGATGTGGCCGTGGGCCGGGTCAAGCGGGCGCCCCTGTGGATGCAGCGCAGCGGCCTGGAATGGTTCTACCGTTTCCTGCAGGAGCCGCGCCGCATGTTCCGCCGCTATTTTATTGAAGACATGGCGTTCATCCGCCTGTTCCTGAAAGAAGCGGTGCGCGGCAGTAAGTAAGCGCATCGCCAGTCTATTTAAAGAGAGAGATTATGAGTGTGATTGCAGTGATCGGCCTGGGCTATGTGGGCCTGCCCCTGGTGGTGGAATTCGGCAAGCAGAGCCGCACCATCGGTTTTGATATTTCCCAGAGCAAAGTGGAGAGCTGCCAGCGCGGCGTTGATCCGTCGCGCGAGCTGAGCGACGAGCAGATGGCCGCCGCCAGCCATGCCGAGTATACGGCCGATCCGGCCATGCTGGCCGAAGCCGATATGATCGTCATCGCCGTCCCGACCCCGGTCGACGTCAGCCATACGCCCGATTTCGGTCCCCTGATCGGCGCCAGCATCAGCGTCGGCCGCCATATGAAGCAGGGCGCCATCGTGATTTATGAATCCACGGTCTATCCCGGCGCCACCGAAGAGGTGTGCATCCCGGTGCTGGAACGGGAATCGCAGAAAACCTGGAAGAAGGACTTCTTTGTCGGCTATTCGCCCGAGCGCATCAATCCGGGCGACAAGCAGCACACGCTGACCTCGGTGCTCAAGGTGGTGTCCGGCGACACCCCGGCCACGCTGGAGCAGGTGGCGGCCCTGTACGAGCGCATCGTGGTGCCGGGCGTGCACCGCTGCTCGAGCATCAAGGCGGCCGAGGCGTGCAAGGTCATCGAAAACACCCAACGCGACTTGAATATCGCCCTGATGAACGAGCTGGCGATCATCTTCGACCGCATCGGCATCGACACCACCGAGGTGCTGCGCGCCGCCGGCACCAAGTGGAACTTCCTGAAGTTCTCGCCCGGCCTGGTGGGCGGCCACTGCATCGGCGTCGATCCCTACTACCTGACGCACAAGGCGGAAACCCTGGGCTACCACCCGCAGGTGATCCTGGCCGGCCGCCGCATCAACGACGGCATGGGCAAATTCATCGCCGAGCAGACGGTCAAGAACATGATCGCCACCGGCAGCTATATCAAGGGCGCGCGCGTCAACGTGCTGGGCCTGACCTTCAAGGAAAACTGCGCCGACCTGCGCAATTCCAAGGTGGGCGATGTGATCAATGAGCTCAAGAGCTATGGCGTCGAAGTGTTCGTCCATGACCCGTATGCCGACCCGGAAGAGGCGATGCACGAGTACGGGGTGCGCCTGTTCTCCTGGGAGGAACTGCCGCGCGCCGACGCGATCGTGGCGGCCGTCTCGCACGAAGCCCTGGTGGCGCTCGAGGTCGAAGATTTCCAGCAAAAACTGGTCAAGGGCGGCTGCTTTATCGATGTGAAAGCATGCTTTGACGCGGCGGCGCTGGGCGCGGCCGGTATTCGCGTGTGGCGCCTGTAAGCCGCGCCGCCACTCAGGAGAAGATCATGAAGGTACTGGTGACCGGGGGCATGGGGTATATCGGCTCCCACACGGTGGTGGAATTGCTGCAGGCCGGGCACACGGTGGTGGTGCTCGACAATCTGTCGAACGCCGACGCCAGCGTGGGCGCGCGCGTGCGCGCGATTGCGGGCCGGGATTTCGTGTTTGTGCAGGCCGACGTGCGCGACCGTCCGGCGCTGGAAGCGCTGTTCGCGGCGCATGCCTTTGATGCCGTCATCCATTTTGCCGGCCTGAAAGCGGTCGGCGAATCGGTGGAGCAGCCGCTGCGGTATTACGACAACAATGTCGGCGGCAGCGTCATCCTGGTCGAGACGATGGCCCGCTTCGGCGTGCGCTCGCTGATCTTCAGCTCCTCGGCCACCGTCTATGGCGATCCGGCCACGGTCCCGATCCGCGAGGATTTCCCCCTGTCCGTCACCAATCCCTATGGCCGCAGCAAGCTGATGGTGGAAGAGATTTTGCGCGATGCGGCGCGCGCCGACGCCGGCTGGCGCATTGCGCTGCTGCGCTACTTCAACCCCTTCGGCGCCCATGAGAGCGGCATGATCGGCGAGGCGCCGCACGGCGTGCCGAACAATCTGATGCCGTATGTGGCCCAGGTGGCGCAGGGCAGCCGGCCCTGCCTGAATGTGTACGGCGGCGATTACGCCACGCCGGACGGCACCGGGGTGCGCGATTACATCCACGTCGTCGACCTGGCGCAGGGCCATGTGAAGACGCTGGACAAGCTGGCGACGGCATCCGGCGTCTTTACCTACAATCTGGGAACGGGGCGCGGCAACAGCGTGCTGGAGATGGTCCGCGCCTTCGAGGCGGCCAGCGGCCAAAGCGTGCCTTACGCGATCGTGGCGCGCCGCCCCGGCGACGTGGCCGAGTGTTACGCCGATCCCAGCCTGGCCGAGCGCGAACTGGGCTGGCGCGCCGAACGCGATATCGGCACCATGTGCCGCGACGCGTGGCGCTGGCAGGCCACCCTGAAACAATTGAGCGCAGCAGAGGAACTTTGAGATGAAAGCAATGATATTGGCAGCCGGCAAAGGTACCCGGGTGCGTCCGCTTACCTACGAACTGCCCAAGCCCATGATTCCGATCCTGGGCAAGCCGGTGATGGCATACCTGGTGGAGCACCTGGCCCGCTACGGCATCACCGAAATCATGGTCAATGTCGCGCACCTGCACGAAAAGATCGAGGAATACTTCGGTGAAGGCCACCAATACGGGGTGCAGATCGGCTATTCCTTTGAAGGCTATACCAATGACGAGGGCGAGATCGTGCCCGAGCCGCTGGGCTCGGCCGGCGGCATCAAGAAAATCCAGGAATTCGGCGGCTTCTTCGACGAAACCACCATCGTGCTGTGCGGCGATGCGCTGATCGACCTCGACATCAAGTCGGCGCTGTACGAGCACCGCCGCAAGGGCGCGCTGGCCACCGTGATCACGCGCGAAGTGCCGTGGGACAAGGTCAGCAGCTATGGCGTGGTGGTCAGCGATGAAGACGGCCGCGTGCGCGAATTCCAGGAAAAACCGGCCCAGAGCGAGGCCAAATCGAATTGCGCCAGCACCGGCATCTATATTTTCGAGCCGGAAGTGATCGACCTGATCCCGTCCGACCGGCCGTTTGACATCGGTTCCGAGCTGTTCCCGCTGCTGGCCGAACGCGGCCTGCCGTTCTACAGCCAGACGCGCAAATTCAACTGGACCGATATCGGCAGCGTCAAGGATTACTGGGAAGTGCTGCAAAGCGTGCTGATGGGGGAGGTGGCGAATATGGCCGTGCCCGGCATTCAGGTGCAGGATGGCTTGTGGGTGGGGCTCAACACCAGCATCGACTGGAACGGCACCACCATCGAAGGCCCGGTCTACCTCGGCTCCGGCGCGCGCATCGACGCCGGCGCGCATATCGTCGGGCCGACCTGGATCGGGCATGGCAGCCACATCTGTTCGGGCGCGAAGGTGGTGCGCAGCGTCTTATTTGAATATACTCGAGTGTTACCGGATGTTACCCTGGACGAATTAATCGTATTTAAGGATTATAGTGTGGATCGCGCCGGTGATATGAAGCAACTATCGCAAAGCGAGGAGGATGGCTGGGCCAATGCGCGCGACCGCCGCGCCATCCGCCGCCGTCCTGAAAACGATAACGAGTATCTACATTTAGAACAGAAGAAAGCATGAAGATTTATCCCGTGATCCTGTCCGGCGGCGCTGGCACCCGCCTGTGGCCTTTGTCGCGCGCCGTTCTGCCCAAGCAGCTGCTGCCCCTGGTATCGGACAAGACCATGCTGCAGGACACGGCCTTGCGCCTGGCCGGCCGTCCCGATCTGATGCCGCCGCTCATCGTGTGCGGCAATGAGCACCGTTTCCTGGTGGCCGAGCAGATGCGTGAAATCGGCGTCAAGCCGCTCGGCATCCTGCTCGAGCCGGTGGGCCGCAATACCGCGCCGGCCGTGGCCGCCGCCGCGCATTACCTGCAGGCCATCGACCCGGACGCCGTGATGCTGGTGTTGCCGGCCGACCACGTGATCGCCGACGTCGACGCCTTCTATGCCGCCATCTTGCGCGCCAGCGCCCTGGTGGCCGACGGCGCCCTGGCCACCTTCGGCATCGTGCCGACCGGCCCGGAAACCGGCTATGGCTATATCAAGAGCGGCGAGGCGCTGGCCCAGGGCGAGCAATGCTTCAAGGTCGACCGTTTCGTCGAAAAACCGGACCGCGCCACGGCCCAGGGCTTCGTCGATGCCGGCCATTATTACTGGAACAGCGGCATGTTCCTGTTCCGCGCCGACGCCTATCTGAAGGAATTGGCCGCCTTCCAGCCCGCCATCGCCAGCGCCGCCGAGCAGGCCGTGGCCAAGGATTACCGCGACCTCGACTTCTGCCGTCTGGACGAAGCGGCGTTTACCGCCAGCCCGGCCGACTCGATCGACTATGCGGTGATGGAACACACCCGCCACGCCGTGGTGGTGCCGGCGTCGATCGGCTGGAGCGATGTCGGTTCCTGGTCGGCGCTGTGGGAAGTGCAGCCCGGCGACGCCCAGGGCAATGTGACGCGTGGCGATGTGTATCTGGACAATGTCTCCGGTTCCCTGGTGCGCGCCGAGAGCCGCATCGTGGCCGTGGTCGGCGTGCAGGATCTGGTGGTGGTGGAAACCAATGACGCCGTGCTGGTGGCGCACAAGGACCAGGTGCAGCGCGTCAAGCAGATCGTCGAGCACCTGAAGGACAAGGACCGCACCGAGCACCTGCACCACACCAAGGTCTACCGTCCGTGGGGCTGCTATGAAGGCATCGATATCGGCGAGCGCTTCCAGGTCAAGCGCATCACCGTCAACCCGGGCGGCAAGCTGTCGCTGCAGATGCACCACCACCGCGCCGAGCACTGGGTGGTGGTCAGCGGCACGGCCCGCGTCACCTGCGGCGACAAGGTCAGCCTGCTGACCGAAAACGAGTCGACCTTCATTCCGATCGGCATGAACCACCGTCTGGAAAACCCCGGCAAGGTGCCGCTGCACCTGATCGAAGTGCAGTCGGGCAGCTATCTGGGCGAAGACGATATCGTGCGCTTCGAGGACGTGTACCAGCGCACCTAAGGCCGCGCTGCGCCAACAAGCCGGAAGGCGCCCGCGGGGCGGCTTCCGGCTTTTTTGCTTTTATGCATCACTAATGCCTTAAAGCAATTGAAAATTGTAACGGCGGCAATCCGAATGGCTGAGCCTGTGCTATCATCTTTAACAACTTAATTTGATTTCCGACAAGAGGTTTCACATGAAAAGCAAGTCGATCCTGGCCGCCGCCTTCACCGCTTGCGCACTGTTCGCCGGTGCCGCCCACGCCGCTAAAGACATCAGCTCGCCAAACCAGCAGGTTCTGCAGGGTGGCGTGGCGTCGCAAGAGTGGACGCAGGGCTACAAAAAGAACAATAAAGATAATTTCTTCAACGATATTTTCCAGTTCAGCCTGGACCAGGCGCGCAGCGTGAGTTTCTCGCTGACCTCGACCAGCCCGAGCGCCGCCAGCGGCCTGGACTTGACGGGCTTTTCCCTGTTCGGCGCCGACGACCATCTGATCTCGAGCGGCACCATGCGCAGCACGGGCGCGCGCGACGAATGGGATCTCGCCACCCAGCTGGGCAAAGGCAATTACTACCTCAAGGTCAGCGGTTCCCTGATCTCGAACACCGGCGGCACCTATGCCGCCAATGGCCGCATCTTCGCGCCGGTACCGGAACCGACGACCTATGCCATGCTGCTGGGCGGTCTGGCGCTGGTGGGCGGCATCGCGGCCCGCCGCCGCGCCAAAGCGGCTTGAAGCGATTTCTAACCTTAGCGGCTTAATCCAGTTTCCACACCTATTTATGAAAAAAACTTTCCAATCCCTGCTGTTGACCCTCCTGTTCGCCGTGGCCGGCGTGGCCGGCGCTGCCCCGATCAACCTGAGTGCGCCCGGAACCGACTTGAGCGCCGAACTGGATGACTATTCCAGCGCCGGCATCGGCCGCACCATCAAGCTGGCGAATGGCGCCCAGGCTGGCGAAGGCAATAACTACTTCAAAGACCTGTACACCTTCACCACCCCCACCGCCTATGATTTGTCGGCGATGATGAGCTCGGTGCTCAACGCCAGCTCGGGCTTGCACATCAGCGGCTTCAGCCTGCTGAGCGGTGGCAACTATGTGCTCATCGGCAAGCAGGATGTGCTCAACTCGCTGCCATCGAGCCAGACCTGGCTGTTCGACAGCGGCAAGACCCCGCTGGGCGCCGGCCAGTACACCTTGGCCGTGGAAGGCTATGTGAATTCCAGCGCCGGCGGCTCCTACAGCGGCAATATCGCCGTGGCGCCGGCCGCCGTGCCGGAACCGGCCACCCTGGGCATGATGCTGGTCGGCCTCGGTTTGGTGGGCGTGGTGGCGCGCCGCCGCAAGCAAGCGTAATTTCTGCGCTGCATCGATGAAAAGGAGGCTGCGGCCTCCTTTTTTGTTTCTTGTTTTCCCTTCAATTTTTCTCGTCTTGATGTAGGACATTTCCTACAGTGAAGCGTGCGCCTTGCAGTTTGTGAAATGGCTAAGGCGTTTCCCTCTGGCGCGGCGCACCGGAGTGTATTGCATTTGCAAAGTTTATCTAAGGCATTGTTTTTATTGGGAAATAAATCCATGTCAATCGTGCAATGTTCTTTTTTACCCCATGTTAGTATCGCGGCGCAGTACTTGATGAACCCGGTTGCCTGCGGGTGACCGACCTTATTTTTACGGGGGTAATACAATGCATGGTAAGAAAATTTTTGCTGCTGTAGCACTGGCGGCAGCTTCGCTGGCGGCTGGTTCGGCCTACGCGGCCGACATTAGCCAAAGCAAGACCATCACGCTGACGGGCGGCAGCATCGACTATGGCCGTTCGCTCCAAGCCAACGCCGGCGACACCTTCAGCGACCGCTGGAACTTCACGCTGGGCGGCAACGGCGACATCGGTACCGGTGTCGTGGCCGTCAGCCCAGGCCTGATTGACGCCATCGCCATCACCGGCTTCAGCCTGTTCAACTCCGCCGGCCTGTCCCTGGGCGGCGTGCGGCACGCTGAAGGCCTGGCCGATGTGTGGACGCTGAACACCAGCCATCTGGTGGCTGACAGCTACTACCTGCTGATCACGGGCACCGTGCTGACTTCGTCCGCCATCAGCTACGGCGGCAACGTCAGCGTCACCGCCGTGCCTGAGCCTGCCACCTACGGCATGCTGCTGGCCGGCCTGGGCGTGGCCGGTTTCCTGGCCCGTCGCCGCAAAGACGATAAAGCCGCTTAAGCTCGCGCTATAATCGGAACGGAAGCTGCCGCCGCTGAGCGGCAGCTTCCGTTTTTTATTATTGCGACTTCCACGGAGTGAGCGTTTTGCGTTTCCTGTCCTTTTCCCGGGTGGCCGCCGTGGCCGCTGCCCTGAGCTTCTTGCCGGCCGCCGCCGACACCAGCCTGCCGCCCGCCGCCGGCCTGCAGCCCGCCCAGCTTGCCATCGTCATCAATGACGAAGAACCGAACAGCGTTGAAATCGGCGAGTATTACCGCAAGGCGCGCAATATCCCGGATGGCAATGTGGTGCATGTGCGCATTCCGCACCGCCCGCGCAAGCTCGATGTGATCAGCTTCGGCAAGCTCAAGGACGAAATCAATGCCAAGCTCGGACCCGAGATCCAGGCCGTGCTCTTTGTCTGGACCGCGCCCTATGCGGTCGAATGCAACTCCCTGACCAGCGCTTACGCCCTGGGCTTCGACGCCGAGCAATGCGCCAAGCCCTGCGGACCGGGCAAGCCCAGTCCCTATTTCAATTCGAATGCGGCCAAGCCCGCGCAGCAGCATATGATGCGCCTGGCCATGCTGATGCCGACCGAATCGGTGGCCGACGCCAAGGCCCTGATCGGGCGCGGCACGGCGGGCGCGCTCAGCATGCCCTCGGCCAATGCCTACTTCCTGATCACCAGCGAACAGGCGCGCAATAGCCGCGCCCAGTTCTTCCCCAAGAGCACCGCGCTGCCGGCGCGCCGCCTGAGCATCAAGACCCAGCAGTCGGATGTGCTGGAAGGGGCGCGCGACATCATGTTTTACCAGACCGGCAAGGCGCGCGTCGAGAAGCTGGAAACCCTGCAATTCCTGCCCGGCGCCCTGGCCGACCACCTGACCTCGACCGGCGGCGACCTGCTGGGGACGACCCAGATGAGCAGCCTGCGCTGGCTGGAAGCGGGCGCCACGGCCAGCTATGGCTCGGTCAGCGAGCCCTGTAATTACTGGCAGAAATTCCCCAATCCGGCCGTGCTGCTGCGCCACTACCTGAACGGCGCCAGCGCCGTGGAAGCTTACTGGCGCAGCGTGGCCTGGCCGGCCCAGGGCCTGTTCATCGGCGAGCCGCTCGCCGCGCCTTACCGGCGCTGAGCAGGGCCAGACCCACGAGCAGGCTGAGCCATGCAGCCGGTTCCGGCACCGGCGCGCTGGCCGCCAAGCCGCCCTCGCGCGAGGTGAGGGGACCGCCGCCCAGGCCAAAGCGGCCCGGGCCAACATGGCCTGGGCCTTCCACGCCGCCGCCGCGCAGCCAGCCTGGCGCGTCGGCGCTCCACCAGCCCACCTCCTGCGGCGCCCGCTCGCGGCCGACGGCGCGCCATTCCTCCTCCGCCATCGCCCAGCGCCAGCCGGGCAGGGCGCCCTGGCGCCATCCGGCGTCCGCGCCGGGCGCGCCGGCGCCCAGCGCCAGGCCCAGCGCATGCTGCTCGCCCAGATCCAGCACCCGCCGGCGCGGCGCTTCCGCCTCGCTGTCCTGCCAATCCTGCCCTGCCGTCGCGCCGTCGTTGGTGCGGCTGCCGCCGCCCACTGCGCCATCGTGCAGGCGGCAAGGGTTGTACGTGGCATCCAGGTCGGCGCGGGCGCGCTGTTCTTGCATGCGCGTGGAGCAGGGGGAGGCTGGCGCCGGGTAGGCGCTGCCGGCGGCCTGGCTGGCGCGGGCGGGGACGCCGCCGAGCGGCAGCAAGGCCATCAGCGGCAGCAGGGCAAGACGGTGCAGGAAGCTCATGATCAGTGTCCCGGAAGGCAGGCGCGCAGGCCTATTTCTGATATGAAACGATGCTTGATGTTCTTGCAGTGTGCGCCATTCCATGGGGGTAGCGGTGGTTGCTATGCGACAGATGTAGGAAATGTCCGACATTTTCGCTTGCCATAATTGAATTAATGTATTGTCATTAAGTAGTAATAACAGGCAGCTAATATGTGAATAGCAATATTGAAGTCCTTTTGTTAACTTCTATACCACCCACAAAAATATGAACCGATACGCATCCGCCCGCTTCGGCGCGCCTACCGCCCGCCTGACCGTGCTGGCCTCCCTGCTCGCCGGCCTGAGCGCTCCCGCGCTGGCCGCCTCCGACATCGTCATCAGCCAGGTGTATGGCGGTGGCGGCAATAATGGCGCCACCTACAAGGCCGACTTCATCGAGCTGTTCAACCGCAGCGCCAAGCCCGTTGCCCTGAACGGCTGGAGCGTGCAGTACGCCAGCGCCGCCGGCACCAGCTGGCAGAAGACGGCCCTGCCCGACGTCACCCTGCAGCCCGGCCAGTACTACCTGGTGCGCGAGGCGCTCGGCGCGGGCGGCAGCGTCGAGGTGCCGGCGGACTTGATCGGCAGCATCCCGATGTCCGGCACGGCCGGCAAAGTGGCCCTGAGCAATGCCAATGTGGCCCTGAGCGGCGCCAATCCGGGCGGCGCCAGCGTCATCGATTTGCTCGGCTGGGGCGCGGCCAACGGCTATGAAGGCGGCGCGGCCGCCGGCGGCACCGGCAATGCCACGGCCGTGCTGCGCAAGGAAGAGGGCTGCAGCGACAGCGACAATAACGGCGCCGATTTCGCCGTGCTGGCCCCGCTGCCGCGCAATAGCAGCGCGGCGCGCCATGTGTGCGGCGGACCGGTGGTGAAGCCGGTCGTGGTGAGCTGCCCGGCCGCCTTGCCGGTGGCCCTGGGCAGCGCCGCCAGCGCCGCGCTGACGGCCAAGGACGAAGACGGCATCGTCAGCAGCGCCAGCCTGAGCGGCGGCGTGGCCGGCATCAGCCTTGAGCACTTCACGCCGGCCAGCGCCGCCGGCGCCAGCGCCAGCGCCCAGCTGACGGTGGCGGCGGGCGTGGCGGCCGGCAGTTATCCGGTCAGCGTGCGCTTCGCCAACACCGACGGCGACGCCAGCAGCTGCGACATCGCGATCACCGTGGCCGCCGCCGGCGGCGTGACCCGCCGCATCCCGCAAATCCAGGGCAGCGGCGCCACCAGCCCGGACAATGGCACGGTGCAGACCACCGAAGGCGTGCTGACCTTGAAAGTGGGCGGCGGCTTCTTCCTGCAGGATGCGGCCGGCGACGGCGACCCCACCACCTCGGACGGCCTGTTCGTCTACACCGGCGCCACCGCCAGCAACGCCCAGCCGGGCGACCTGGTGCGCGTGACCGGCACCGTGTTCGAATACACGCCGAGCGGCGCCAAGCGTTCCTACACCGAACTCAAAGACGTGACGGCGATTGCCGTGCGCAGCAGCGGCCACAGCATCACCCCCACCAATATCGAGCTGCCGACTACCCAGCTGGACCGGGTGGAAGGCATGCTGGTGCGTTTCGTGCGTCCGCTGACCGTGTCCCAGGCCGAGTACCTGGGCGAGCGCGGCGAACTGAGCCTGTCCTCCGGCCGCCTGGAACTGCCGACCAACCGCCATGCGCCGCGCTCGGCCGAAGCCCTGGCCCTGGCCGCCGCCAACGCCGCCAACCTGATCGTGCTCGATGACGGCATCTTCACCACGCCGAGCACCATCCCGTATATCGGCCAGGACAATACCGTGCGCGCCGGCGATACCGTGTCCGACCTGACCGGCGTCATCGACTTCGGCGCCATCGGCGGCGGCGGCGCGGCCTTCAAGCTGCAGCCGGTGGGCGCGCCGCGCTTCTCGCGCGACAACCCGCGCAGCGGCGCGCCGCTGCTGGCGGCCGGCAACGTCAAGGTGGCCAGCGCCAATGTGCTGAACTTCTTCACCACCTTCACCAACGGCATGAACGCGGCCGGCCAGAGCAACCAGGGTTGCAGCCTGGGCGGCTCGGTCTCGCGCAATAACTGCCGCGGCGCCGACAATTTGAACGAGTTCATCCGCCAGCGCGACAAGATCGTGGCCGAGCTCAAAGGCATCGACGCCGACGTCGTGGGCTTGATGGAAATCCAGAACAATGGCGACACCGCCGTCAACTACCTGGTCGACAGCCTGAACGCCTCCTACGGCGCCACCGTCTACGCCGCGGTGCCGAAGCCGGCCGCCACCGGCACCGACGCCATCCGCGTCGCCATGATCTACAAGCCGGGCCGCCTGAGCCTGGCCGGTCCGGCCCTGGCTGACGAGCACAGCATCAACAACCGTCCGCCCATGGCCCAGACCTTCCGCGCCGCCAACGGCGAGAAGTTCTCGCTCATCGTCAACCACCTGAAATCGAAGGGCAGCTGCCCGGGCGGCAGCGGCGCCGACGCCGACCGCGGCGATGGCCAAAGCTGCTGGAACGCCACCCGCGTGCAGCAGGCCCAGCGCCTGGCCCAGGTCTTCGTGCCGCAGGTGGCGGCGGCCGCCGGCGACCCCGACGTGCTGCTGATCGGCGACATGAACTCCTACGGCATGGAAGACCCGATCGCCGCCATCACCGCGCGCGGCTTCGTCAACCAGCTCGAGCGCTTCGTGCGGCCGCAAGGCTTGCCTTACTCCTACGTCTTCGGCCACCAGGCCGGCTATCTCGACCACGCCCTGGCCAGCGCCACGCTGAGCCCGCAAGTGGCCGGCGCCGCCGAATGGCATGTGAACGCCGACGAGCCGACCGTGATCGACTACAACACCGACGGCAAGCCGCAAGACCTGTACGACGCGCTGCCTTACCGCGCCTCCGACCACGATCCGGTGGTGGTCAGCCTGAACCTGCAGCCGGCCGTCAGCGACATCACGGCCAGCGTGCAGGTGCAAAGCTCGGCCCTGGTGTTCAACCGCGCCACGCAGAAGTTCAGCGGCACCATCACCGTGCGCAATAGCGGCAGCGCCGTGCTGAGCGGTCCGTTCCAGCTGGCGCTGGAAAACCTGACGGCCGGCGTCAGCCTGAGCAACGCCAGCGGCAGCCATGAGGGCGCGCCCTACATCACCCTGGCCGCCAGCGAGCTGGCACCGGGCGCGGCGCTCACGGTGGCGGTCAGCTTCAGCAACCCGTCCAAAGTCAACACCAGCTACAGCACCAAGCTGTATCGCGGTAACTTCTAATGCTTAAGGAAAAACACACCATGTTCACGACTTCCACCTTCTCCCTGCGCCGGCTGGCGCGCCAGGCCGTGGCCGCCGTTACCCTGGCCCTGCTCAGCGGCCTGGCCGCCGCCGGCACGCTGAGCGTGTCGATCGATACGCGCGGCTTCGGCAGCAACGGCTGGCTGGACTTCCAGTTCAACCCGGCCGGCACCGGCCTGAGCCCGGCCGCCACGGCGCGCCTGAGCAACTTCCGCGGCTTCGACGCCGGCGCCGCCACCGAAATCTTCGGCGACGTCAGCGGCTCGCTGGCCGGCGGCTATGTGCTGCGCAATAGCGGCAGCTGGAACGACCTGTTCCACGCCGTGAACTTTGGCGGCCTGCTGCGCTTCGACCTCAATATCGGCGGCGACGCCGATCTGTCGGGCAGCATCAACCAGTCCGCGTTTGCCGTGTCCGCCTACGCGGCCGACAAGGTCACGCTGCTGGGCAATCCGGCCGGCCTCGACGGCAGCCTGGTCAGCTTCGCCTGGACGCCCGGCAGCGCCGTCGGCGCCGCCGGCCGCCTCGACACCACGATTTCCTCGGCGGCCGCCAGCGTCAGCCCGGTGCCGGAACCGTCGATGCTGGTGCTGACCGCCACCGGTCTGCTGCTGATGACGGGCATGTTGCGCCGTCGCAAGCCTTGGGATGGCGATAAGCTGTAAGCCTTGCGCTAAACCCCAGGCACGCTGAAAAGTGATGCGTGCACGCCACACAGACGCACCGGGCCCGGATGGCCGGTGCGTCTCTTCTTTTTGAACGGAAAGCCTTGTTTCTGCTGGGATTTTTCCTATGGACGCGCCCCTTTTGCCCTTGCTGTAACCGGGAGCTACGTAGTATTTGGAATGGACACGTCAGATTGATACATAGTTAAATTTGTTTTTAACTTAAGGCAAGCCAGCGAGCGACGCCTGCGTATAAGAAGACTGGAGACTGTGTGCAACCCATCGTAATTCTGAATCCGCAGCAGCAGCAGCATTTGCTGCATGCCTTCGAAACCGCGCTGGCCATCGGCGAACGCAGCCAGTTCTTCCTGTGGACCCAGGGCCAGTTGCAGGCGCTCTTGCCGCACCGCTTGCTGGTCTGCCTGCAGCTGGGGCCGAATGGCGATGTGCTGCACAGCGAATGCTTCCACAGCGGCGTGCTGGACGAAGGCTTGCGCCGCAGCCTGTGCGATCCGGCCAGCGGCCTGGCCGTGCGCCTGCAGCGCCGCTACCGCGAGGGCGCGGCCGTGCCGCTGGCCCTGTGCGCCGCCGCGCCGGAAGGCCGCCTGCAGGGCGTGCCCGGCAATCTGCCGGCCGAACTGCACGCGCTCGGCCTCGACAATGTGCTGGTCCACGGCAGCGACAGCCTGCCGGGCGGCGCCACCTTCTTCTGCCTGTTCGGCGTGGCCCCGGCCCCCGACGCCCGCCATGCCCATTGCCTGCGCCTGCTGCTGCCGTATCTGCACATGGGTTTGCAAAGCCTGGGCACGCCGGCGGCGCGCGCCGAGGGCGCCGGCACGGCCCGCATCAGCGCGCGCCAGGCCCAGATCATGCGCTGGCTGCGCGAAGGCAAGGGCAATGAGGAAATCGGCCAGCTGCTCGGCATCAGCGGCCTGACCGTCAAGAACCATTTGCAGCGCCTGTACCGCCAACTGGGCGTGAGCAACCGCGCCCACGCCGTGGCCCGCTGCGCCAGCCTGCGCCTGCCGGACGCCGGTCCCTATACCGAAGCGCGCCTGTAACTGCATCGCGCGCCTGCCGAACGCCTGCCGCGCGGCAGGCCGGCCCGGCCGGTCGCCTGACCGGCTCTATTCCACAGCTGGCGCCGCGCCGCTTGACCGCCCTGGCGGGCGGCGCGATCATGGGCTTTTCCTGCCCGGGTCCCATCCATGAAAATCCTGTTCCCCGCGCTGCTGGCTGCCGTGCTGTGTTGCGCCTGTGCCGCGCCGCACGCCACCGTGCCGCCGCCCGCCGCTGCAGCGCCACCATCCGGTGCCGACGATACGCGCGATGCCGCCGCCACGCTGGCCCGCATCCGCACCCTGGCCGCCCACAACCGCTGCAGCAGCTCCAGCCAATGCCATAGCCTGCCGCTGGGCGCCAAGGCTTGCGGCGGACCGGAAGCCTATCTGCCCTGGTCCAGCGCCAGCACCGACGGCGCGCGCCTGCAAGCCCTGGCGCAGCGCTACCAGGCCCAGCGCGTCAAGGAGAACGCCGGCCTGGCTTCCGATTGCAGCATGGTTGACGATCCCGGCGCCGTCTGCCGCGCCGGCCGCTGCCAAGCTGGCGGCGCGTCCGCCGCCGCCCAATAAAAAAGGCCGCGAGCAGGACTCGCGGCCTTGGCGGGGCAGGGCGCCCAGGCAGGGCGCCCGCGCCGCTTATTGACGGCTTGGCGGCGTTTCGCGCTGCGCGTTCGAGGTCGGCAGCGGATTGGTGGTATCCACTTCGACATAGCTGATGGTCTGCGGCACGTTATTGGCCAGGTAGACGATGGCGCCCAGATGGCGCGCCGTGCCCAGTCCCGACCAGCTGACGCCGGCCGCCGCCGTGCCCGCGTTGTACACCAGGGCTGGGGTATTCACTTTGAAGCCACCTTCGCTCAAGCCATTGCCGACCAGCCAGGACGACAGCGTGTAGGTCGAACGGCCATTGGTCGGCGCATAACCCACCACGCAGACGCGGTAGGTGCCGGCGGCCGGCAGCGGCAGGGTCACGCTCTCGTTCGAGGTGGCGTTGCCGCTATTGGCCAGCGGCTGGCCGTTCGGGCCGAGCACCAGCATGTCCAGATCGTCCGGCTGGCCGGCCTGGTAGCCGCTGGTCTCCACGTCGTACAGCGAGAAGCGCGCGGCCAGAGTATTGGCCGGCACGTCGAAGTCGACGGTGCGCACGCCCGGATCGCCGCCGGCCTTGCACGCCGCTTCCACGGCGGCCGAATCGGTATTGCCGGTTTTGAGCACGGTGTAGGTGGCGCGCGTGGCCGCCTGCAGGCCGCCTTTCTGCGTCACCAGCGCGCCGGTATAGCCGCTGCCCACGGTGAAGGCCACGTTGCCGCTGCTGGTGTTGCCGCTCAGGACGGCTGGCGCCGAGACGGCGGCCAGGCGCGCGGTCAGCGGGCTGCGCACCACGTGCTTGCCATCGGTCCAGGTCAGCGCGCCGTAGTTCCAGGCACCGGCCACGGCGCCGTTATTGGTCAGGGTGACGCTGAAGCTGGCCTTGGCGCCGGGCGCCAGCGTCAGCTGGGCCGGCGTGACCGTGACCTTGAAGCCGGGCACGCTGGCGTTGGCAGTGTAGGTCGCTTCGCTGCTGCTGACATTGGTGACGGTGCGGTTCAAGGTGATCTTGCCGAGCACGGTGGCGGCGGTCAGCGAGGCCAGGTTCAGATTGTGCGGTTGGATCGCACCGACGGCGCCGCAGGTGGCCGGCGACAGGGTGCCGGGAATGCCGCACATGAAGCGCAGGTAGTCGATGGTGCCGGCGTCGTACACCAGGCCGGGATCGGCCGCGCTATTGGCCGCCACATGGCCCGCGCCTTGCGCCCAGGGCAGGGTGCCGGCCTGCATGCCGGGCTGGCCGTCGGGCTTGGTGTCGTAGGCGGTGGTCATCAGCGCCGACTTGATGGCGGCCGGCGACCAGTCCGGGTGCAGCTGCTTGAGCAGTGCGGCCAGGCCGGCCACGTGCGGGCTGGACATGGAGGTGCCTTGCAGCGCGATCCATTCCGGCTGCGGCGTCAGCGTGCCGTTGGCGATGGCGTCGCGTTCGGCTTCGCTCTGGGCCGGCGTGCCGCCGGCCAGGATGGCCAGGCCGGGCGCGGTCAGGTCCGGTTTCAGCACATTGGCATTGTGCTTGTTCGGGCCGCGCGAAGAGAAGGCGCCCATCACCGGCGCGGCGGTGGGACCCGATTGCAGGGTGGCCTTGCCGATGCTGGCGCCGCCGTCCGGATTGGCCGCCACCCAGGTTTTGACGGCGATGCCGTCGTCACGCTTCAGGTGCACGGTGGGCACGCTGTGCAGATCGGCCTCGATGGTGGTGGCGGTGCTGACGTCGACCAGGATCATGCCGACGCCGCCGACTTGGCCCACGGCGCGGCTTTTGTCCACGCGCGCCGAGGAACCGCGGTCGCACACCACCACCTTGCCCGTGGCCTTGGCCGGATCGAGCGCGGCGTCGGCGCTGCCGCCGTACAGGGCGCGGTCTTCCGCCGTGTAGCAGCGCGTCAGCGCGGTCTGGTCGGCGCTGGACAGGCTGGCGTAGGGCTTGACGCCGGCATTCGCGGCCAGCACCGCCGGCGTGGATGGCAGCGTTTTGGCCGCCAGGCTGGCGCCGTCATAGCTGGCGCCGTTGGCCAGGCTCAGCTTGGCCATGCCGAAACGGTTGTGGGTGGAGGCGGCCACCGTCGTCACCCAGGGGCTGATGTGGGCCACGGTATTGGCTGGGCCGCTGTTGCCGGCCGATGCGGCGACGAAGACGCCGGCATTCGAGGCGCCGAAGAAGGCTAGCTCGACCGGATCGTTGATATTGTTCTGGGTGCCGCTGATCGAGTAATTGATCACATGCACGCCATCCTGCACGGCTTGCTCGATGGCGGCCACGCTGTCCGAATCGAAGCAGGAATTGCGCGTGCCGCTGCCGTCCGGATTGGTGGCGTCGGGATAGGTCCAGCACACCTTGTAGGCGGCCAGGCGCGCGCGCGGCGCCACGCCCGACATATCGCCGACCGGAATGCCGCCCAGCTTGCCCGGCACCTTGGCGTTGCCGCCGGCCGTGGTCGAGGTGTGGGTGCCGTGGCTGCCATGGCCGCTGGGGCCGGCCACCGAATCGCGCGGCGAGACGAAGTCGGTCCAGTGCATGGGGCGGCCGGTGGCGATGAAGCCGGTGTTGAAGTAGCGCGCGCCGATCAGCTTGTTGTTGCAATGGCTGCTGCTGAAGCCTTCGCCGGTCTGGCATTCGCCCAGCCAGCCGGCCGGCGCCGGGCCGTACACCTGTTCGGCGCTGGGATCGAAGGTCGGCACGCCGTTGGTGTCGACGCGGTCGGCATAGGCCGGGTTTTCCGGCCAGACGCCGCCGTCGACGACGCCGATGATCATGTCTTCGCCGGCCTTCAGGCGGCCGCCGACCTGGTCCCACAGGCCCGTGCCGGGCTTGTCCAGGCCGAGGAAGATGGGCGTGAAATTGGTGCTGGGCTGGCGCTCTTCATCGACGCTGATGGCGGCCACGTTGGCGCTTTTTTGCAGCTGGCGCACTTCGCCCTCGGTCAGGCGCGCCGAGAAGCCGTTGAAGGCCAGTTTGTAGTGGTGGCCGATCTGGGCCGTCGGGACGCTGGCGGTAACGCCGTTCTTTTTCTGTTCCAGGTAGGCGATATAGGCTTGCACATCGGCGGCGCTGACGTCGAGGCGGCGGCCGGGTGCGGGGCGGGTGGCGGCCAGGCCGCTCACTTCGCCGCCGTAGGAGGCGACCGGCTTGTCGGCCAGTTGTACGATATACGAGCGGCGGATTTCATCGGCGCCGGCGTGCAGGGCGGCGCTCGACAGCAGGGCCAGCACAGCCAGCGAGATAGGACGCAGTTTCATGGGACTTTCCTTGTCAATAAACGGTCGGGGAGGGACGCGGGCAGAACTCAAGCGCGCTGGCGCTTGCGGCGCGCCACCAGGCCCATGCCGGCCAGGCCGAGCAGCATCAGCGCCGGCGTGGCGGGCAGCGGCACGGCCGTCACCTGCAGATTGTCGAGCGCGTACTGGGCCTGGTTGCCGGCCGGATCGGCTGCCGAGTTGACGCAGTCGCCGCCGTCGGTAAACAGGCAGGCGTCGATGCTCAGGCTGCGCAGCGTGATGCCGGCGAAGGCCGAGCTGGCCAGCCAGTTGCTGAACTTGAATTTGCCGCTCGCATCCTGGCCGGCAAAGTCCAGGGCGTCGCTGATCTGGCTGCCGTCAGCGGCCACGCCGGTCAGGCGCAGCTGGCCGTAGCCGCCGTCGGGCAGGTCGCCGACCGGGGCGATGAAACCGAAGTCCAGGCCATCGAGGCGGAAGGAGGCGCCATAGTCGCGCGTGACCACCAGGGCGCCATCGTTGAGGCCGGCGAAGTACTTGCTCAGATTGCCCGAAGGGCAGGCCAGGATGGTGCAGCTGAAGGGATTGGCGCCATCGATCAGGGCGCCGGCCAGGCCGTTCAGGCCGGCGGCGCGCGCCACCGGGCCGTCCAGCACGTCGAAGCGGTAGCTGCCCTGGCGGAAGGCGTCGCCGCCGTTATACAGCGAGTCGCCCGCATTCAGCGTGGCGCTGACGATGTTCTGGGTGGCGCTGAAATTGATGAAGTCGGCCTGGGCGGCGGGGGCGGCCAGCGCGCCCACCCCGGCGAGCAGGGCGGCGCCCAGGACTCGGGCGAATGGACGTGGCGCTGCTGAGCGTTGGCTTTTCATAACATACCCTTCATGGTGAAATTCGTGACAGGCGGGGCTGCCGCCGCGGCCGGCCGCTTCTGCCTATGCCGGATTGCCAAAAACTATATCAATTCCTACACGAAATTGTCTAAAAAACTAACGTTTCAAATTTCTCTATATTGCTGCTTTATCGAATTTAATTTTGCTTTTCCTATGAAAGTGGCTGTCACAAAATGTAAGGCGGCATGTATTTAATTTGCAACATTGAATGTTAAATCGGCCCAGGGACGCGGACGGCGGGCGGGGGCATCTCCAGAGGGGAAAGACGAAGAAAAAGTTGTCTAAACCTTAAATGGCATGGTAGCCTTTGCCCTTCTTGAAATCTTGGTTTTCCCGTTGGCGGCGCCGGCGGCAAGGAAGGGGATGCGGATGCTGTCATTGAATACTGTGGACCGTGAAAAATTCGGCCGCGCGCGTGGCTTTACGCTGCTGGAACTGCTGGTGGTGATCGTCATCATCGGCCTGCTGGCGGCCTATGTCGGCCCCAAATACTTTTCCCAGCTGGGCAAATCGGAAGTGACCATCGCCAAGGCCCAGATCGAAGCCTTCGAGAAGTCGCTCGACACCTTCCGCCTTGACGTGGGGCGCTATCCGACTACGCAGGAAGGTTTGGCCGCCCTGCTGACCGCGCCGGCCACGGCCGGAACCAAATGGAACGGTCCGTATCTGAAGAAGGGTGTGCCGCCCGATCCCTGGGGCCGTCCTTACCAGTACAAGGCGCCCGGCACCAAGAGCGAATTCGAGATCCTCTCCCTGGGCAAGGATGGCCAGCCGGGCGGCGAAGGCGAAAACGCCGACATCTCTTCCCAATAAATTCATCTGAGGCGTTCCGGCCATGCAGTTTGAAGTTCGCACCTTGTCGCCGGACATGAGCATCGACCGTCTGCTGATCGACGGCCGCGACGAGGCCGATGCGCGGCGCCAGGTCGAGGCGCGCGGCCTGTATGTCAGCGCCATCCGTCCGCTGCGCGGTCCCTTGCGCGCCAGCGCCGGCAAAGCCATGTCGCTGGTGCTGTTCAGCCAGGAGCTGCTGGCCCTGCTGACGGCCGGCCTGGGCGTGGTCGAAGCGCTGGAAGCCTTGCTGGAGAAAGAAGGCAGCCCGGCCACGCGCGGCGTACTGGAGCGCCTGCTGTCCGGCCTGCGCGAAGGGCGGCGCCTGTCCGCCGTGCTGGCCGACCAGCCGCAGTTATTTCCTCCCTTATACGTGGGCATCGTCAAGGCGGCCGAAGGCACCAGCGACCTGCCGCGTTCCCTGGCGCGCTATATCGATTACCAGCAGCGCATCGATCTGGTGCGCGGCAAGATCGTCAGCGCCGCCATCTATCCCTGCATCCTGCTGCTGGTGGGCGGCGGCGTCAGCCTGTTCCTGATCGCTTACGTGGTGCCGCGCTTCGCCGAGGTCTACCAGGGCGCGGGCCGCAACCTGCCCTGGATGTCGCAAATGATGCTGAGCTGGGGCCAGTTCGCCGCCCAGCATACGGGCCCCTTGCTCGGCGGCCTGGCGCTGGCGCTGGCCGCCGTGGTGCTGGGCGCGCGCCGCCTGCTGGCGCGCGGCGGCCTGGTGCGCCTGTTGGGCCGTCTGCCCGGCATCGGCGAGCGGGTGCGCATTTACGAATTGTCGCGTCTGTACCTGACCCTGGGCATGCTGAGCGAGGGCGGCATCACCATCGTGCATGCCATCGAGACGGTGCAGGGCATGGTCTCGGCCAGCGTGCGCGAGGGCCTGCAGGCGGCGCGCGGCATGATCGAAGCGGGCCTGCCGCTGTCGGCCGCGTTTGAAGCCAATGGCCTGACCACGCCGATCTCGCTGCGCATGCTGCGCGTGGGCGAGCGCACCGGCGATATGGGACCGATGCTGACGCAGTCGGCGGCTTTCTACGACGGCGAAATCAGCCGCTGGATCGACCGTTTCACGCGTACCTTTGAACCGATGCTGATGGCCGCCATCGGCCTGGTGGTGGGCGCCATCGTGGTGCTGCTGTATATGCCGATCTTCGATCTGGCGGGAGAAATGTCATGAGTCACGCTGCCCTCGACGCCGCGCTGCTGATGCGCGCGCGCCAGCAGCGCGAGCACAGCAAGCGCAGCCTGGTCGACGAGCTGGAAGTCTTGAGCGGGCTGGAACCGCGCCTGGTGGTGCGCGAGCTGGCCCAGCCCTTTGGCCTGGCTGTGCTGGAAACGGCGGATATGCTGGCTTTCGAACCGGCCTTCGACCTGCTGCCGCTGTCGCAGGCCATGGCGCGCCACTGCGTGCTGCTGCGCGCCCAGGATGGGCTGGTGGTGGGCGTGGTGGCCGATCCCTTCGACATCGACCTGCAAACCTGGCTGTCCACCCAGGCGCGCAGCAAGCCGCAGTCGCCGCTGCAGATCCGGCTGGCGCTGCAGGCCGATATCCAGGCCTATCTGTCCAAGCAGGAAGAGTCGGCGCGCGCCGTCGATACCCTGCTGCCGGGCGCCGACAATGCGCGCCGCGACGGCAAGACCGCCGCCGTGCTGTCCTTCGCCTCGGTGTCGGAGGCGGCCAGTCCGGCGGTGCGCCTGGTGAATTCCACCTTGTACGACGCGCTCAAGGCGGGCGCTTCCGACATCCACCTGGAAAGTACGGCGGGCGGGCTGGCGGTCAAGTACCGCGTCGACGGCGTGCTCGATCATGCCACCGCCGTCAACGGCATCGAGGTGGCCGAGCAGATCATCTCGCGCCTGAAGGTGCTGGCCGAACTCGATATCGCCGAGCGCCGCGTGCCGCAGGACGGCAGCTTCCGCGTCGAATCGAACGGCCGCGAGATCGACCTGCGCGTCTCCATCATGCCCAGCATCCACGGTGAGGATGCGGTGATCCGTATTCTGGACAAGCGCGCCATGATCGAGTCCTACGGCTCGCTGACGCTGGAAGCGCTGGGCTTCGACGCGCCCTCGCTGGCCACGCTGCGCGTGCTGGCGCAGGAGGCCTACGGCATGCTGCTGGTGACGGGACCGACCGGTTCCGGCAAGACCACCACGCTGTACGCGGCGCTGACCGAAATCCACAACGGCCGCGAAAAAATCATCACGATTGAAGACCCGGTCGAATACCAGCTGCCCGGCATCCTGCAGATTCCGGTCAACGAAAAGAAGGGCCTGACCTTCGCCAAGGGCTTGCGCTCCATCCTGCGCCACGACCCTGACAAGATCATGGTGGGCGAGATCCGCGACCGCGAAACGGCGGAAATCGCCGTGCAGTCGGCTTTGACCGGCCACCTGGTGCTGACCACGGTGCACGCGAACAATGTGTTCGACGTGTTCGGCCGCTTCACGCATATGGGCATCGATCCCTATGCCTTCGTGTCGGCCCTGAACGGTATCTGGGCGCAGCGTCTGGTGCGCATCAACTGTCCGCACTGCGCGGCCGAATACACGCCGAGCGACGAGGAACTGGCCGGCGCCAACCTGGCGCGGGCCGACGTCTACGACTACCGCTTCATGCAGGGCAAGGGCTGCGGCGATTGCCGCGGCACCGGCTACAAGGGGCGCCGCTCGATCGCCGAAATCCTGACCCTGAACGACGAGATCCGCGAACTGATCGTGGATAAGCGGCCGATCCGCCAGATCAAGGCGGCGGCCTATGAGAATGGCACGCGCAGCCTGCGCCAGGCGGCGCTGGAGCTGGTGCGGCGCGGCGGCACCACGCTGGCCGAAATCAAACGGGTGACACTGCATGCTTAAGGGATGGGGACAGCAATTGCGCGTGGGCGTCGGCAGCCATGCGCTCAGCCTGCTCAGCGTCGGCCGCTGGGGGCGCAAGCCGCCGCGGGTGCTGGCCGAGTGCAGCTATATGGCCGACGAGGAGCATGCGGCCCTGGGCACGGCCTTGCGCGGCTTGCTGCAGGAAGCCGGCGTCGCCGGCCGCTCACTGAGCTTCGTGCTGGCCGATGAGCTGGTGCGCCTGTGGCAAGTGACGCCGCCGGCCAATGCGGCGCGCATGGCCGATATCGAAGCGGCCGCCGCGCTGCGCTTTCACAGCCTGTATGGCGAAGCGCCGGCGGCCTGGCAGTTGTCGGCCGACTGGCACGCCAGCCAGCCTTTCTACGCCGCCGCCATGCCGCGCAAGCTGCTGGCCGTGCTGGGCCAGGCCTGCGCCGACAGCGGCGCCGCCATGGTTGAGGTGCGGCCGCACTTCGTCGCGCTGTGGAACCGCTGGCAAGGCGCCATCGGGCGCGAGGCCTGGTTCGGCGTCCTGCACGACAAGCTGCTGACCTTGGCCGCCATCGAGGACGGCCAGTTGCGCGCCCTGCGTCCCTTGCCGCTGCCGGCCGGCGCCGACCATTACTGGCTGGGGCAGATGGTGCGGCGCGAAGCCTTGCTGTTCAATCTGGCGCTGCCCAAGACCGTGCAGCTGTGCGGGGTGCTGCCGGCGGCCCTGGTCAAGCCGGGCGCCGGCGGCAAGGACGAGATGTCCTGCATCCACCTCGATGCCGGCGTGCAGGGCAGCAGCTTCTCGGCCGCCAGCCTGCTGGCGTGGGCGGGGAGCGCGGCATGAGGCGCATGCAGATCGATTTCGCGCCGCCCGGCTGGCGCCGCGCCTTGTTCCGCCTGCGCCCCGCCGCCGTCTTCGGCGCCGTGCTGGGCCTGGGCCTGTGTGCCGGCGCCGGCCTGGCGGCCTGGGAGATGGCGCAAAAGCAGCAGGCGCGCGAAGCGCAGCTGCAGGCCATCCAGCGCAAGGCCATCGCCCTGTCCAAGGCGCCGCCGCCGGTGGCCGCCGTCGCCATTCCGGAAGCCCAGGCGCAGGCCGTGAACGCCGCCATCATGCAGCTCAACCTGCCCTGGAACGATTTGCAGGATGCGGTGGCGGCCGCCACGCCGCGCAACGTCGCCCTGCTGGCGCTGGACCCCGATGCGCGCAAGCAGGCGCTGAAGATCACCGCCGAGACCAAGAACGCGGACGAGATGATTGCCTATATCGAGGAATTGAAGCAGCAGGAATTTTTCAGCGCGGCAGCGCTGCTGCGCCATGAAATCAGCGAGCAGGACCCGAACCGTCCGATCCGCTTCCAGGTGGAAGTGCAATGGAGGGCGCAATGAAGGATTTGAATCTGGCTGGCCTGCTGCTGCGGGCGCGCCTGCGGGTGCAGCGCGCGCCGATGGCCTGCCTGGCCATCGTGCTGCTGCTGGCCGCGGCGCTGGCCTGGGCCTGGCTGCTGCCGCAGCGCGACAAGCAGCAGGCGTTGCTGGCCCGGCCGCTGCCCGCACCGGCCGCGCTGGTGACCGCGCCGCCGCCGCCTTCGGCCAATGAAAACCTGGCCGAGTTCTACGCCACGCTGGGCGAAAAGCGCCACGCCGAACAGCAGGTCGGCACGCTGTTCGCGCTGGCCGCGAAATCGGGCCTGAACCTGCAGCAGGGCGAATACAAATTCAACTACGACAAGGCCAGCCGCGTCGCCAGCTACCAGATCCTGCTGCCGGTCAAAGGCGGCTACCAGCCGATCTGGCAATTCGTGCTGCGCGCCCTGGCCGCCGTGCCATTCGCCTCGCTCGACGAGGTCAGCTTCCGGCGCGAGAATATCGCCGATATGCAGGTCGAGGCCAAGCTGCGCTTCACGCTGTATCTGAAGGAGGGCCAGCAATGAAGCCGCGCCATCTGCTGATGGGCGGCGCGCTGCTGACCGCCGCCGGCCTGGCCCTGTTCGGCGACAAGACGCCGTCCGGCGACGTGGCCGAGGCGGTGGACCGTCCCGCCCCACGCGCGGGCAAGGAGGCCGGCAACGCTGTTGGCAAGACACCCGCGCCAGTCGCGCCGCAGAATGCCGCCGCGCCAGAGGCGGGCAGCCCGCCCGCGCCACCGGTCCCCGCCGCGCCGCCGGTCGAAGCGCCGCCCGCCACGGCCGGCGCCAAAAACGCGGGCGCCGGCAATAGCGCCATCCTGCGCCTGATCCCGCGCGCCCAGTTGATCGGCGAGGCGGGCGAGGCCAGCTTCAAGAGCGGGGAGGGCGTTTTCCTCGGCCAGAACTGGAATCCGCCGCCGCCGCCACCCGTTGCGCCGCCACCGCCGCCACCGCCCAGCGCACCGCCGCTGCCGTTCAGCTATATCGGCAAGTCGGTGGCCGACGGCGCCTGGGAGGTGTATCTGGCGCGCGGCGACCGTACCTATATCGCGCACCAGAAGCTGGTCATTGACGGCACTTACCGCATCGACCGGATCGCGCCGCCCGAATTAACGATCACCTATCTGCCGCTCAACCAAGTGCAGCAGCTAAATATTGGAGCCATCGACTGATGCCTAGTCAACCGCACGGGCCTGCCCGCCTGGTACAAAAAATCACGCTGTCCGCGCTGCTGCTGGCCTTGAGCGGCTGCGCCGGGCAGATGGCATACCGCGATGCCCAGAGCCTCATCGAAAAAGACCAGGTGGAGGCCGGCCTGCTCAAGCTGCAGGAAGCGATGAGGCGCGAACCAGGCAATGCCGAATACCGCAGCGCTTATCTGAATACCCGCGACCGCACGCTGTTGCGCTATCTCGATCTGGCCGACCGCCAGATGGACGAGGGCAAGCTGGATCTGGCGCAGCAAAATATCGAGCGCGCCCTGGCGGTCAGTCCGCAGAACGAGCGCGCCCGCGCCAGCCTGCGCAAGCTGGATACGATCGAGCGCCACGGCAAGCTGCTGCTGGCCGCATCCGTCCTGATCGAGCAGCGCGAATACGACCAGGCCAAGCAGAAGCTCAACCAGGTGCTGGCCGAAAGGCCGCAGCATGAACGCGCCCGCGACATGCTGCGCGATATCGCGGAAAAAAATCCGCCCGCGCCGGCCGAAACCGGCCTGGCCAAAGCCTACAAGCAACCCATCACCATCGAGTTCCGCGAGGCGCCGATCAAGCAGGTGTTCGAGGTGATCTCGCGCCGCTCCGGCCTGAACTTCATCTTCGACAAGGATGTGAAGACCGATACCCGCACCTCCATCTTCCTGAAGAATAGCACGGTGGAATCGGCCATCTACTACCTGCTGATGACCAATCAGCTGGAGCAGCAGGTCATGGACGGCAACACCATCCTGATCTACCCGAACATCGCGCCCAAGCTGAAGGAATACCAGGAGATGGTCATCAAGACCTTCTACCTGTCGAACGCCGAGGCCAAGACCATCGGCAATACGCTGAAAACCATCCTCAAGTCGCGCGATGTGGTGATCGACGAGAAGCTCAACCTGGTCATCGTGCGCGACAATGCCGAAGCGATCCGCCTGGCCGAGAAACTGGTGGCGGCGCAGGACATCGCCGAACCGGAAGTGATGCTCGATGTGGAAATCCTGGAGGTCAAGCGCACCCGCCTGATGGACCTGGGCATCGACTGGCCGGCCAAGGCCGTGTTCTCGCCGATTAATGGCAAAGGCGGCACTGACGGCTTCAATCTGCGCGACTTCGATAACCTGAACCGCGACCGCATCGGCGTCAATGGCACGCTGCCGGTGACGGTGAAGGCCAACAAAAACGATGGCGACAGCAATCTGCTGGCCAATCCGCGCATCCGCGTGCGCAACAAGGAAAAAGCCAAGGTCATGATTGGCGATAAACTGCCGGTCATCACCTCCACCATTTCCTCCGGCGTGGGCGGCTTCAATACCGACTCGGTCAGTTTTGTGGATGTGGGCGTGACGCTCAACGCTGAACCGATCATCTATCTGAATAATGAAGTCGCGATCCGCGTCTCGCTCGAGGTCAGCAATCTGGTCAACACCGTGATCACCAAGAACGGCACCACGGCCTACCAGATCGGTTCGCGCCAGGCCTCCACCCTGCTGCAATTGAAGGATGGCGAAACCCAGGTGCTGGCCGGCCTGCTGAATAATGAGGAACGCTCCTCGGCCAGCAAGGTACCGGGCCTGGGCGATTTCCCCCTGCTGGGCCGCCTGTTCGGCGCCTCGCACGACGATACGCAAAAGACCGAGATCGTGCTCTCGATTACACCGCACCTGCTGCGCAATGTGCAGCGCCCGGAAGCCAGTATTTCCGAATTCACGGCCGGCACCGAGGCCAACTTCCGCCGCAAGCCGGATTTCTCGCCGCGGCCACCGGCCCAGCTGCCAGCGCCGGCCGCCGCGCAGCGCGCGCCGCAGCAGGCAACACCGGCAACGGGCGCTGTGCCGCAAACGGTGGCCATGCCGCCGCCTCCGGTCAGCAATATGCCGCTGTCGACCACCCAGCCCGGCCCCGCCACCAGCGTGGCCCAGCCGCCGCTGCCTAGCCTCTCGCTGCCGCCGCCACCGCCCGAGACGCAGCCGCAGCCGCAGCCGACCCCGCAGAATCCGCCGCCGCAGCCGCAATGAGTTTTTTGCGGCAAGGCGCGGCGCGCCGTGGCTTTACGCTGATCGAGTTGCTGGTCACGCTGGCTATTCTCGGCCTGCTGGCGGTGCTGGTCGTCCCCACGGCCCAGGTCACGATCCAGCGCCGCAGCGAGCAGGAGCTGCGCTACGCCTTGCATGAAATCCGCAAAGGCATCGATGCCTACAAACAGGCTTACGATGAGGGGCGCATCGCCAAGGTTCTCAACAGCACCGGCTATCCGAAATCGCTGGACGTGCTGGTGGAGGGCGTGGCCGACCAGCGCAGTCCCAAGCGCAGCAAGATTTTCTTTCTGCGCCGCGTGCCGCGCGATCCCTTCAATTCGGACAGCGTCTTGAGCGACGCCGACACCTGGGGCAAGCGCAGCTACGCCAGCGACGCGAACGAGCCGCGCGAGGGAGAGGATGTGTACGATGTGTTTTCCAATACGGACAAGGTAGGCCTGAACGGCATACCGTATAAGAAATGGTGAAGAGCGTGAACAAGGGCAGGGGCTTTACCCTGATCGAGCTGCTGGTGGTGCTGGGCATTATTGCCCTGCTGCTGACACTGGCCGTGCCGCGCTACTTCCCCAGCGTGGACCGCGCCAAGGAAACGGTGCTGAACGATAATCTGCGCAATACGCGCCTGGTCATCGACCAGTTTTACGGCGATACGGGACGCTATCCCGATTCGCTGGAACAGCTGGTGGAAAAGAAGTATCTGCGCGCCATGCCCATCGATCCGATCACGGAAACCAGCGACGGCTGGATCGTCGTGCCGCCCGACGATGGCAGCAAGGGCGGCGTGGCCGACATCAAGAGCGGAGCGCCCGGCAATGACCGCAATGGCAAACCGTATTCCGATCTCTAAACCGGCGCGCGGCTTCACCTACATCAGCGTGATTATCCTGGTGGCGGTGATTGGACTGGTCAGCGCCGCCACCTTGCGCCTGGGCGTTCTGCTGCAGCGCAGTGCCGCCGAGCGCGAGTTGCTGAACATCGGCGCCGAGTTCAGCGACGCCTTGAAAAGCTATGCCGCCGCCACGCCGCAAGGCCAGCATCCGCAGCCGCGCACCTTGAACGACCTGCTGCGCGATCCGCGCTATCCGCAGATACGCCGCCATCTGCGCAAAATTTACATCGACCCCATGACGGGCAAGCCGGAGTGGGGCTTGCTCACGGTGCCGAACAAGATCGGCATCGCCGGGATTTACAGCCTGTCCGAAGCCAAGGCCATCAAGGTCGCCAATTTCCCGGCGCGCTTTGCCGTGTTTGAAGGCAAGACCCGCATCTCGGACTGGAAGTTCACGGCCGATGGCCTGGCGCCGCCTCCGGTGGCGACGACGCCAGGCAATGCGCCCGGTTCGCTGTTCCCTTCCACGCCGGGCAATAATCAGCCGCCCACGCCCACGCCCGCTCCTGGGCAGGAGCAGCCTGCGCCGCCGCCCGAGCCGCCACCGCCGGCGCCAGTGCCTGAACCGGCGCCGGAGCCGCCCGCGCCGGTGGAAAGGCAGGAGTCGCCGCCCAATCCGGAGCCGCAGCAGGAGCCGCCGGAAGCGCCACCCGAGCCGTCCCGCAGCTAGGCTGGCCTGGGCCAGTGCTGGCCCAGGCGCAAGGCGCTACGCAATACGGCCACGCCATAAGGCCACGCCGTAAAGCCACGCCATATGGCCACGGCGCCGCAAGCGGCTTACTTGGCGCCGCGCTTGAAATCGCGCGGACGGAAGCCCAGCGCCAACAGCACGCCGAAGTAGACCACGGCGCAGGCGCCGATCACCGCAAACAGCACGCCGCCGCGCAGCAAAGGCGTGGCGCGCATCGCCAGCCATTCGATCTGCGTGGCGCCGAGCCAGGCCACGGCGCCCATGGCGCTGACGGCGATCAACAGCTTGAAGAAGAACTTGCCCCAGCCCGGCTTGGGCATATAGATCTGGCGCTTGCGCAGGCCGGCGTACAGGAAGCCCGCGTTGATGCAGGCGCCCAGGCCGATGGACAGGGCCAGTCCGGCCACGGCCAGCTGCGGCACAAAAATCAGGTTCATCAGCTGCACGGCGATCAGCACGCCGACGGCAATGCGCACCGGCGTGCGGATATCCTGCTGCGCATAGAATGCCGGCGCCAGCGTCTTCACCAGGATGATGCCGATCAGGCCCACGCTGTAGGCGATCAGCGGGCGCGCCGACATCACTGCCGCCTGGTCCGTGAACTGGCCGTAGTGGAACAGGGTGGCGATCAGCGGCAGCGACAGCATGGCCATGCCGACGGCGGCCGGAATCGCCAGCAGTAAGGTCAGGCGCAAGCCCCAGTCCAGCAGGTTCGAATATTCTTCCTTATCGCCCTCGCTGTTGGCCTTTGAGAGGCTGGGCAGCAGGATCGTGCCCAGCGCCACGCCCAGCAGGGCGGTCGGGAATTCCATCAGGCGGTCGGCATAGGACAGCCAGGAGATGCTGCCCGCCTGCAGGCCGGCGGCGATGGCGGTATTGATCATCAGGCTGATTTGCGCGGCCGAGACGGCAAACACCGCCGGCCCCATCTTCTTCAGCACGCGGCGCACGCCCGGATCGTTCAGGCCGCCCACCGGATTGATCGACAGGCGCGGCAGCATGCCGATCTTCACCAGCGCCGGAATCTGGATCGCCACCTGCAGCAGGCCGCCGATCACCACGGCAATGGCCATGGCGTAGATCGGTTTATCCAGATACGGCGCCAGGAACAGCGAGCAGGCGATGAAGCTCAGATTGAGCAGCACCGGCGTGAACGCCGGAATCTTGAACTGGCGCCAGGTATTCAGCACGCCGCCGGCCAGCGCCACAAAGGACATGCAAGAAATATAGGGGAACATCAGGCGCGTCATCCACACGGCGGCGTCGAAGGCGTCCTTGTCCTTCTCCAGGCCATTGGCGATCAGGTAGACGAAGAGCGGCGCGCCGAGAATGCCGAGCACGCTGACCAGCAAGGTGGCCCACACCAGGCTGTTGGCCACATGGTCGGCCAGGGTGCGCGTGGCTTGTTCGCCTTGCTGGTTCTTGTATTCGGATAAAATAGGCACGAAAGCCTGCGAAAAGGCTCCCTCGGCAAACAGCCGCCGCAGCAGATTCGGCAGGCGGAAGGCGACAATGAAGGCGTCGGTGTAAGCGCCGGCGCCAAACGCGCGGGCGAACAGGCTTTCGCGCAAAAGGCCGGTAACACGGGACAGCATGGTCATGCTGGAGACGGCGGCGAGGGATTTAAGCAGGTTCATGGGCCGAGATTATAGCCGGGGCAACGTTGCAGATGCGTTGAAAACGTGGCGAGGATGGCAATTTCCTGAGATTGGGAATTGATCTGGACGCAAAACGCAGCTATAATCTAGGGCTGTACAGAATTCAGTAAAGCAGACAATGTGCGGCCAGCACCGTTAGGCACACATGGTTAGAGACAGACTGAACGCACCGGTTTGGCAAACGCTATTGTTTGCAAACGAACTTTGACAACGATTTAGGAAATTCCATGGCAAATACCGCACAAGCGCGCAAACGCGCTCGTCAAGCAGTTAAGCAAAACGCTCACAACTCGGCACAGCGTTCGACCCTGCGCACCGCAATCAAAGCTGTTCGCAAAGCGATCCTGGCTGGCGACAAAGCCGCTGCAACCCAAATCTTCCAGGCTTCCGTTTCGACCATCGATTCCATCGCCGACAAGAAGATCATCCACAAGAACAAGGCTGCTCGTCACAAGAGCCGTCTGGCAGCTGCCCTGAAGGCACTGTCCGCTTAAGTTCGTGTGCGGCGGCAATAGCCGCCTTGCAGGTGCACAGAATTAACCCGCATGGCTTTGCCATAGCGGGTTTTTTCGCTTGGTATCCCATTAAAAAAGCCGCATGCAGCGGCTTTTTAGCTTTTTTCAGCTTATTTCAGCTTGGGCAGATTGCCGATCTTGGTGCCCGGCTTGATGTGCTTTTGCTTGAACCAGCCCAGATTCATTTCCAGCGCATACATCACTGGCACGCCCTTGGCCGAGCAGTGGCTGTCCAGGGTTTGCGGCTGCATGTCCTCGATATTGACGATCTTGCCTTCGGCGTCGATAAAGGCCACCGACAGCGGCAGCAGGGTGTTCTTCATCCACATGCACTGGGTGGCGGGCGCATCGAAGACGAAGACCATGCCGGCGTTCGGCGCCATCGTTTCGCGGAACATCAGGCCTTGGGCGCGCTGGGGATCGGTGGTGGCGACTTCGGCCTTGATCAGGTTCATGCCGGCCGACAGGGTGACGGTGGGGAATTGCTGGTTTTGCGCCTGGCTGGCGCCGGCGGCAGCCAGCAGGAGCAGGGAAGCGGCAAGGGATTTCATGGATTTTGTGAGTGAATCGCGAAGCGGCGATTAAGCCATGCGCCGCAGGCAACGTCAAGCGCGGCACGGTCCGCCAGCGGACAAGAAAAAGGCAGGCGCGCGGCCTGCCTTGCATCGGCGCGAGCGGCTTATTTGGCCGAGGCGGCGGAAGCAGCCGAAGCGGCTGATGCGGCGGATGCAGCGGATGCGGCCGAGGCAGCGGCGGAAGCCTTGTGTTTGGATTTTTTGGCCTTGTGCATCGAGGCGGCCGAAGCGGCAGCCGAGGCGGAAGCGGCAGGCGCCGATGCCATGGCGGAGGCCGGTGCGGAGGCCTGGGCGAAAGCGGATGCGGCGAACAGAGTGGCAACCAGGGCAGCAATCATCTTGGACATGGCAGTTCCTTTAGCGGTTTATTAACTCACACAGATTCGGATGAATCTGGCTCATTAACGCCGCTTACGAATTGCCAGTTGACACCAAGGCGCCGCCCGGCCAAAGAATCGATGCCGCAGCGCAGCAAGCGGTGGCCTTGGCATCAGCCCTTGTCGCGCACTTCCTCGGGCGAGACTTCCATCCACTCGCCTGGCAGCAAGGGGTGGCTGGCCAGCGAAATGCCGCCGATGGCGCTGCGCACCAGGCGCAGGGTGGGCAGGCCGACGGCGGCCGTCATGCGTCGCACCTGGCGGTTCTTGCCCTCTTGCAGGGTGATCGCAAGCCAGGAGGTAGGCTGCTCGGCGCGCGCGCGGATGGGCGGATTGCGCGGCCACAGCCATTCGGGTTCGGCAATGCGCACCGCGCGGCAGGGTTTGGTCACGAAATCGCCCAGGTCGAGCGGCGCCTGCAGGCGGGTCAGGGCGTCCGCATCGGCCACGCCGTCCACCTGCACCAGATAGGTTTTGGCTTCCTTGCGCTCGGGATGGGCGATCTGGTGCTGCAATTTGCCGTCGTCGGTCAGCAGGAGTAAGCCCTCGCTGTCGGCGTCGAGGCGGCCGGCGGGGTAAATATTCGGAATCTTGAGGTAATCGGCCAGGGTTTCGCGGTCCGGTTGGGGCGAAAACTGGCACAATACCTGGAATGGCTTGTTGAAAAGTATCAGGGGCATCCCGAGATTGTACTGTCTGGCGCACAAGCCAGTGTCCTAAAACCATGGCGCCCAGTAAAATACTGGTGCATAATGTGGAATGACTGTCTTATGTCTTATAGAAGACCTACGGCCACGTTAATCTAAACGGCAATAGTTCTGATTGCCTCACTTCGGAGAACACGATGTATCAACATATCAAAGTACCTGCTGACGGCCAGAAAATCACCGTCAACGCCGACTTTTCCCTGACCGTTCCAGACCAGCCTATCATTCCATTCCTGGAAGGTGACGGCACTGGCGTGGACATCACCCCAGTGATGATCAAAGTGGTGGACGCTGCCGTGGCCAAAGCCTACGCTGGCAAGCGCAAGATCAGCTGGATGGAAATCTACGCTGGCGAGAAATCGACCAATGTATACGGCCCGGACGTGTGGCTGCCGGAAGAAACCCTGCAGGTACTGAAAGACTACGTCGTGTCGATCAAAGGCCCACTGACCACCCCGGTCGGCGGCGGCATCCGTTCGCTGAACGTGGCCCTGCGCCAGGAACTGGACCTGTACGTCTGCCTGCGCCCAGTGCGCTACTTCACCGGCGTGCCATCGCCAGTGCGTGAGCCAGAGAAAACCGACATGGTCATCTTCCGCGAAAACTCGGAAGACATCTACGCCGGCATCGAATGGCAAGAAGGCTCCGAAGGCGCCAAGAAGATCATCGAGTTCCTGACCAAGGAAATGGGCGTCAAGAAGATCCGCTTCCCGGAAACCTCGGGCATCGGCGTCAAGCCAGTGTCGCGCGACGGCACCGAGCGCCTGGTGCGCAAAGCGATCCAGTACGCGATCGACAACGACAAGCCATCCGTGACCATCGTCCACAAAGGCAACATCATGAAGTACACCGAAGGTGGCTTCCGTGACTGGGCCTACGCGCTGGCGCAGAAAGAATTCGGCGCCGAGCTGATCGACGGCGGCCCATGGTGCAAATTCAAGAATCCGAAGACCGGTCGCGAGATCATCGTCAAGGATTCGATCGCCGACGCCTTCCTGCAGCAGATCCTGCTGCGTCCAGCAGAGTACAGCGTGATCGCCACCCTGAACCTGAACGGCGACTACATTTCCGACGCGCTGGCGGCACAAGTGGGCGGCATCGGCATCGCGCCGGGCGCCAACCTGTCCGACTCCGTGGCGATGTTCGAAGCCACCCACGGCACCGCACCGAAGTACGCCGGCAAGGACTACGTGAACCCAGGTTCGCTGATCCTGTCCGCTGAAATGATGCTGCGCCACATGGGCTGGACCGAAGCGGCCGACCTGATCATCTCCGCCATGGAGAAAGCCATCACCTCGAAGAAAGTCACCTACGACTTCGCCCGTCTGATGGAAGGCGCGACCCAAGTGTCGTGCTCCGGCTTCGGCGACGTGATGATCGAACAGATGTAATGCCGACGCAGGGGAGTACTCCCCTGCAGCGCAAAGCCCCATGCTCGCAGGAGGATGGGGCTTTTTAACTTATCGCAGTCCGATCGTCAGGCGGCGCCCAAGCGCAAGGGCGGTCTGTTCAACAAAGTCGAGCTTGGATGAATGCCGCAGATCGAAGAGCCGATCAATCTGCGGCTGGTGGACGTTCAGTAAGCGGGCTAGATCGGCCTTGCGCAGATTCTGTTGCTGCATTTCATTCCACAGCAGGACTTTAGCCGTCTCCAGAGCAGGCAGGGAGACTGTATGCTGACCTTTTGCTGACTTGGATGGCAGCGGTACGGGGCTGCGTGCGTCGAAGTACATTTCAACTGCGGTGATTAAGGCATCCACCGCTTCACGCAAAGCCTCGTCCACGGTCTCACCCACGGAATGGGCTTCTGGAAAGTCAGGGAAGTTGACCAGATAGGTATTGTTGCTATCAGAGCTCAAGGTTACAGGGTAGTTCAACATAGCGAATCCTTAGTGTTCAGCGAATCCAGGGAGTCTCCTCATTTCACGCCCAGATCCTTCTTGATCTTTTCCACCAGTCCTTTGCCGATTTCCTTTGCGCCATGGTCGGGGAAGATGGTGGTTCGGCCGTTGAGGGAGACTTTGTAATGACTACCACGGCCGGGAGTGAATTTCGCCCCAAGCCGTTCAAGCATCCGGCGGAATTCGCTGTACTTCATAACCATCCTTACCGGTTAATCAGTATATGTAGGATACAACACTTCTGTTGTAACTGTTTTTGAGGAAGAGCGGTATGGAGAACATCTATAGCGAACGTCTGCTATTACGTCCTTGGAAGGTTGAGGATGCCGCCGCGTTCGTGCGCATCAATGCTGACCCACGCGTGACGGAATTTTTACTTGGCCCCTTGTCGCTGGCGCAGGCCGAAGAGTTCATTGCGGCCCAGAACGCGGAGTATGCGGCGCATGGCACCTGCCTGTTTGCCGCGACGTTAAAAGAGAATGGGGAGCTGCTGGGCTTTATCGGAGTGCGCCGCCAGACTTTCGACGCGCCGTTTGCACCTTGCTGGGAAGCGGCCTGGCGTTTGGCTGCACCGCACTGGGGGCGTGGTTATGCTGGCGAAGGCGCGCGGGCCGTATTGCGGCATGGCTTTGACCAGCTCGGAATGGAGGAGGTAGTTGCTTTTACGGTGCCGCAGAACCTGCGGTCCCGGCGTGTGATGGAAAAGCTTGGCATGCACCACGATCCGGCCAGTGACTTCGCGCATCCATCCCTCGCGCCTGACCATCCGCTATCGAAGCATGCGCTGTACCGTATTTCCGCGCGGGATATGCAGTAGCAGGGAGTAATGCACTGCCGTTGCACGCGAAATAGTTGAGTGTTTTTAGCGTTTTTCGCGCGTGTGCCAGATTCGCAGCAGATAAACGGAAGACTTCTTCACCTCGTAACGGATTTCGTATTGTCCGACGAGCAAGCGGCGTACTTCGCGCGGTTGAAATCCCATAAGCTCCTCGCCGATGTGTGGGTGGGTTGGAAGCCGATTTGCAGCGGCAACGATTGCCTGCACTGAGCGTACGGCTGCGGATGGGTTAATTGAGGCGAGAAACTCATGGAGCCTGCCAAGATCTGAACTGGCCTTGCTGGTCCAGAGCAGCTTCATTTATAGGGTGGTGGCTGGGGCGAATCAGTCGCCAGGCTTGCAGCCCAGGCTTCGACGGCCTGGTGGTCAATGACCCGCCCGGCATCGACATCGTCAAGGGCTTCCCTGGTCAGTTGAAAACGGTGATCTTCCTGCATCACCCAGTCGGCAAGCGCTTCCCGGACTATTTGATTGCGGGGTTTTTCAAGGCGCGCTGCGGCCCGATCTACTTTGTCGATCAGATCTTGCGGAATTGCCTCGCTCAGCAGAATATCGTTGTTGCTCATGGCTTCAGCCTGGATAAGGGGTATTTCATCTTAGTGGCCCCGGCTATTGAAGGCAAGCCTGATGTCATTCATGCAAATTGTACAGATAGCGATGGCCGTCCCGCATCTCCCCGTTCACCAGCGCAAGCTGCTCCACATACTCGCCTTGCGTAAAGCCGCATTTGAGCAGCACGCGCGCGGAGGCGGGGTTGTGGCCGGTGACGTAGGCTTCCAGCATTTTCAACTGCCATTCCTCGCGCGCCAACTGCAGCATGTGGCGCACGGCCAGCGTGGCGAGTCCGCCACCGGCATTTTGCTCGGCGATGCGGTAGCCGATTTCCGATGAGGCTTTGTTGCGGTCGATATCCTTCAGGTTGGCACGTCCCACCACGGCGCCGCTGGCGTCGAGCAGCAGGCTGGGATGCATGGTGCCTTGCCTGTAGGCTTCCAGGCATTCTTCGATGTGGCGGACGATGCCTTCAGGCGAGTAGACATCGTTCGGTCGCGCGGTGATGTGGCGCGTGAACCATGCGCGGTTTTGCAGCTCGAAGTCGAGCAGGGCGGAGGCGTCGTCGTGGCGCAGGGTGCGGATGGTGACGGTATTCATAGTTCCTTGATGTTGAGGTGGAAGGAGAAGATTGCGCAGGCCAGCAGCATGGCGCCGGCGCAGGGCAGGGCGACGGCGAGACCGATGCCAAGGCTAAGGCTGAGGCGTTCATGCAGCATGCCCCAGAAAGCCGCGCCGGCAGCTTGCGCGCCAGCCACCGCGAGAATGTAGACCGACAGCGTGCGGGCGCGCAGCGCTTCTGGAAAAGCCGATTGCGCCTGTCCGTTGAGCGTGGTGACGATGAGCGACCACGCCAATCCCGCCGCCAGCGCGGCAAGCAGCGGCAACGGCCAGAGGCGCAGAAGCGGCAGCAGGATCAGCACCGCGCCGAACAAGGCCAGCGCGCCCGCCAGCAGCCACGCGGCGGGCAGCCAGGCGCGCAGGCGGCCGGTCAGCAAGGCCGATAGCACGGCGCCTGCGCCCATGGCTCCCATCAGCATGCCGTAGGCGCTGCCGTCCATGTGCAGCGTGTCGCGGACGAAGAGCGGCAGCAGGGCGGTATAGGAGACCGAGGCGAAGAAGATGGCGCCGGACTGGATCAGCAGCCGCCGATAGGCGCGGGCTTGCCATGCGCTGTGGATGCCGAGCCGGAAGGCCGCCCAACTGAACGACGAGCGGTGGGGCGCATCCGCCGCAGGCTGGGTGGGGCCGGCCGGCCTTGCGTGGTCCTCATCGCTGGCACGGCTCCAGCGCCAGCAAGTCCACAGCATGGCGCTGAGGGACAGCGCGTTCGCCAGGAATAGCGGTGCGGCGCCCAGCGGTTCGATCAGCATGCCCGCCAGCCAAGGGCCGAGCAGGGCGGACAGGTTGTAGCTCAGATTATTCAGCCTTGCCGCCGCGCCGATCTCTTCGGGCGCGACCAGGGTGGACGTGGCGGCCTGCCAGGCCGGCAGCGAGAAGGCAGTGCCGCAGCCAAGCGCGAAGGTCAGCAACAGCACGATCGTGGCGTCGGCGTAGCCGGCCAGGACCGCGAAGGCCATGGCCGCCGCCGCCGTCATTCTGACGCCACTCATAATCAGCAGCAGGCGGCCGCGATGGAAGCTGTCGGCGGCCAGGCCGGCGGCCAGCGAGAACAGGAAGAGCGGCGCGTACATCGCGCTGGGCATCAGCGCCACGGCCAGCGCGGAATCGGTGAGGGAGGCCAGCGTCCACGCGGCGGCGCAGGTTTGCGTCCACGTTCCCAGATTGGCTGCGGCATTGGCGAACCAGAGCTGGCGGAAGCGCTGGTGCCGCAAAGGCTGGAACAGGGTAACGGATTGCGCTTGCATGAAAGGCCGTGTTGATGATCGTTGCGGCGAGTCTAGGCAGCGCTGGGGGCGCGGTCAATCTCGATTGCCGCAATCAATATCGGGGCCGTTACAATGCGGGGATGAAAAAAGAATTGTCGGCGGCGGAGGCGGCGCAGATTCTCGGCGTCAGTCTGCCTACGCTGTATTCCTATGTCAGCCGCGGCCTGCTGGCTTCCAGCGCGCGCGAGGCCACCGGCAGCAAACGCTACGCACATGAGGAAGTGCTGCGCCTGGCGGCGCGGCGCGCCGATGCCAAGCGCGCCGGCCACCGCGTGGCGGCAGCGATGGATTGGGGCGTGCCGGTGCTGGAGACTTCGATCTGCCGCATTGCTGATGGCACGCTGTCCTATCGTGGCCACGATGCGATCGGTTTGGCTGCAAACGCAACGCTGGAAGACGTGGCCTGCCTGCTGTGGGGACATGCCGATGCGGGATACTTTGGCGATGCGCTGGCGCAGCCCGTACCGCCGCTGCCGCGCGGCGTGCGCCAGGACGAGAACGTGGACGTGGACGGTGGCGGCCTGCCGCCGCTTGAGCGGGCGCTTGCGCTGCTGCCCCTGTTGGCGCGGCATCAGCCGCAAGGTGCAACCAGCGACAGCTTTTTTGCCGACGGTGCGCAGTTGATGCGGGTGCTTGCCAGCCTGCTGACCGGCAAGGCGGCCTCGGCCCAGCCGCTGCACCAGCAACTGGCGCAAGCCTGGGACGGGGATGCGGCGCAGGCCGACATCATCCGTGCCGCGCTGGTGCTGCTGGCCGACCATGAGCTGAACGCCTCCACCTTCGCGGTGCGCTGCGTGGCCTCCACCGGCGCCAGCCTGGCGGCGGCGCTGAGCGCGGGACTGGCTGCGTTGTCCGGCCCGCGCCATGGCGGCGGCTGCGAAGAGGCGCGCACTTTGCTGGAGCTGGCCTTGGCGGCGCCGAAGCGGGACGCCTTCCTGATGGATGTCTGCCGCGATAGCGTAAAGACAAGGGAAATCCCCGGCTTCGCCCACCCGCTCTACCCGGCTGGCGACCCGCGCGGCCGCCACTTGCTTGAGCGCTTAAAACAAGTACCGAGGAACGTTCCTATTATTCATGAACTGTTGAATATAGGAGACACTTTAGCCGCCCATTGCGCTGTCCAGCCGAATTCCGATCTGGTGCTGGCAATTATGGAAATAGGTTTTGGCTGGCCGCGCGGCGCCGGTCTCAGCCTGTTTGCGCTGGCCCGTTCAGCCGGCTGGATTGCCCATGCGGCCGAGCAACTCGCCGATGGCAAGTTAATTCGGCCGCGCGCGCGCTATGTCGGCAAGTTCGCTCCGGCGTGATAAAGTGGGGGCGAAAAAAAACCCCGCACGCGGGGTTTTTTAAATACACCAGGGAAACGCTTAGTTTGCCTGGATATTGGAAGCTTGCTTGCCTTTAGGGCCTTGCGTGACTTCGAACTGAACTTTTTGACCTTCTTTGAGAGTCTTGAAGCCGCTCATGTTGATTGCGGAGAAGTGTGCGAACAAATCCTCGCCGCCATCATCTGGAGTGATGAAGCCAAAACCTTTGGAGTCATTGAACCACTTAACGGTACCTGTTGCCATAAAAAGAACTTTCAATAAAAACGAATCACACGAGCCATAAAAGCAAGAAGCTTCCTGCCCCCTCCTCGACAACTCACTTCTTATCAACGTGTACATTTCTGCACTAAGTCGATACCGCATTGTTGGCGGAACAATTTTTAATGTCAAGCGCTTTTCTACCAACTTCGGTATTATTTTTGCAACAGATAAAAAAGCAACTCTTGTTTTCCGAAACGGGACCGCCATCTGCGGCAAGTCGAGAAAGCGCGTAAGATTGAAAACAAATGGAAAGCCCCCTCTAAATGGGGCGTTGCAACCCCGGCGAAAGCATTAGAATATAAGCGTATGGCAACCAAGCATGACACAGAAACAGTCCTGGAACGACAGACGCTGAAACCGCCGCCCATGTACCAGGTGGCGTTGCTGAATGACGACTATACCCCGATGGAATTTGTGGTCGCTATCATTCAAGAGTATTTCAACAAGGACCGCGAAACCGCGACGCAAATCATGTTGAGCGTCCACCGCCACGGCAAGGGAGTGTGCGGGGTGTTCTCAAAAGATATAGCTTCAACCAAAGTGGAGTTCGTTTTAACGCATGCACGCAAGGCAGGCCACCCCCTGCAATGTGTGATGGAGGAAGTATGATTGCGCAGGAATTAGAAGTAAGTTTGCACATGGCCTTTGTCGAAGCCCGGCAAGCGCGCCATGAATTCATCACGGTGGAGCACCTCCTGCTGGCGCTGCTGGACAATCCTTCGGCAGCCGAAGTGTTGCGCGCCTGCGCCGTTAACATCGAGGACTTGCGCAAAACCCTAACCAACTTTATTGGCGATAACACGCCGACCGTGCCCGGCACGGGCGAGGTGGACACCCAGCCGACGCTGGGCTTCCAGCGCGTGATCCAGCGCGCCATCATGCACGTGCAGTCCGCTTCCAACGGCAAGAAGGAAGTCACGGGCGCCAATGTGCTGGTGGCCATCTTCGGCGAAAAAGACTCGCACGCGGTGTACTACCTGCACCAGCAGGGCGTGACGCGCCTGGATGTGGTCAACTTCATCTCGCACGGCGTGCGCAAGGACCAGCAGGGCGATGCCGCCAAAGCCTCCGAAGGCGTGGACGAGGGCGCACCGAGCGAAGGCCAGCAGAAGGAAAGCCCGCTGGACCAGTTCACCCAAAACCTGAACAAGGCGGCCATCGAAGGCAAGATCGATCCGCTGATCGGTCGCGAGGAGGAAGTGGACCGCGTGATCCAGGTCCTGTGCCGCCGCCGCAAAAACAACCCGCTGCTGGTGGGCGAGGCCGGTGTCGGCAAGACCGCCATCGCCGAAGGCCTGGCTTACCGCATCACCCAGAACGACGTGCCGGAAGTGCTGTCGAACGCCGTGGTGTATTCGCTCGATATGGGCGCGCTGCTGGCCGGCACCAAGTACCGCGGCGACTTCGAGCAGCGCCTGAAGGCTGTGCTCAAGCAGCTCAAGGACAATCCGAACGGCATCCTGTTCATCGACGAGATCCACACCATCATCGGCGCCGGTTCGGCCTCGGGCGGCACGCTGGATGCATCGAACCTGCTGAAACCGGCTCTGGCGAATGGCCAGCTGAAATGCATCGGCGCCACCACCTTCACCGAATTCCGCGGCGTGTTCGAAAAAGACCACGCGCTGTCGCGCCGCTTCCAGAAGGTCGACGTCAACGAGCCGACCGTGGAGCAGACCGTGCAGATTCTGCGCGGCCTGAAATCGCGCTTCGAAGAACACCATGGCGTGAAGTATTCCTCCTCGGCCCTGTCCACGGCGGCCGAACTGGCGGCACGCTTCATCAACGACCGCCATCTGCCGGACAAGGCCATCGACGTGATCGACGAAGCGGGCGCGGCCCAGCGCATCCTGCCGAAATCGAAGCAGAAGAAAACCATCGGCAAGGCCGAGATCGAGGAAATCATTTCCAAGATCGCGCGCATCCCGACGCAAACCGTCAACCAGGATGACCGTAGCAAGCTGCAGACCATCGACCGCGACCTGCGCAATGTGGTGTTCGGCCAGGACCCGGCCATCGAAGCGCTGGCCTCGGCGATCAAGATGTCGCGCGCCGGCCTGGGCAAACAGGACAAGCCGATCGGCTCCTTCCTGTTCTCCGGTCCCACCGGCGTCGGCAAGACCGAAGTGGCCAAGCAGCTCGCCTTCATCCTGGGCATTGAGCTGATCCGCTTCGACATGTCCGAATACATGGAGCGCCATGCGGTGAGCCGCCTGATCGGCGCGCCGCCGGGCTATGTCGGCTTCGACCAGGGCGGCCTGCTGACCGAGGCCATCACCAAGAAGCCGCATGCCGTGCTGCTGCTGGACGAAATCGAGAAAGCCCACCCGGACATTTTCAACATCCTGCTGCAGGTGATGGACCATGGCACGCTGACCGACAACAACGGCCGCAAGGCCGACTTCCGCAACGTGATCATCATCATGACCACGAACGCGGGCGCGGAAAGCCTGCAGAAAGCCTCGATCGGTTTCACCAACACCAAGGAAGCCGGCGACGAGATGGCCGACATCAAGCGCATGTTCACGCCGGAGTTCCGCAACCGCATCGACGCCATCATCAGCTTCCGCGCGCTGGACGAGGACATCATCCTGCGTGTGGTCGACAAGTTCCTGATGCAGCTGGAAGAGCAGCTGCACGAGAAGAAAGTCGAAGCCATCTTCAGCGAAAAGCTGCGCAAGTTCCTGGCGAAGAAAGGATTCGACCCGCTGATGGGCGCGCGTCCGATGTCGCGCCTGATCCAGGACATGATCCGCAAAGCCCTGGCCGACGAACTGCTGTTCGGCCGCCTGGTCGCCGGCGGCAAAGTGACGGTGGACCTAGACGAGAAAGACCAGATCAAACTGGACTTCCCCGAACCCGACGCCGCCCCGATGCCCCCGCCCGAAACGGTGGAAGTCGAGTAAGCTGTCTCATCCCGCAAAAACCCGCTCCCTGAGCGGGTTTTTTTATTGCTGAGCCCGCCGGACGGGACAGCCATCCGGCAGGCTCGGCTGTATTAGTGGGATAGGTGTTGTAAAGCGGCACTTGTTTTGTTTTGGGGAACGAAAGATGTGACAGAATCAGGGTCCGATTTAACCAATGAAAGAGTTAATCCGACCATGAATGTTTCTCGTCTTTTTGCCGGCCTGATGATGGCGGCTGGTTTGGCGTCGGCCGGTACTGCGCTGGCGGCCGATGCGTATCTGCGTTTTCCCGCGATTCGCGGCGATGCCGTGGTGTTCACGGCCGAAGGCGATCTGTGGAAGGCCAGCGCGCGCGGTGGACAGGCACAGCGTCTGACCACGCATGCGGGCGCGGAGACCAATGCCGCCATCTCGCACGACGGCAAGTGGGTGGCCTTCATCGCCTCCTACGAGGGCGGACAGGATGCGTATGTGATGCCGATCGATGGCGGCCTGCCGAAGCGCATTTCCTTCGAGAGCGCCTCGGTCACGGTGCTGGGCTGGTCGGTTCAGGGCGAGGTGCTGTTGAGCACTTTGAATTCGACCGGGCCGAATGCGCACCGCGTCATCGCGGCCGTCAATCCGGGCAGTCTGGCGCGCCGTGTGTTCCCGGTGGCCGATGCCAACGATGCGGTGCTGGACGATGCCGGCAAGACCTTGTTCTTCACGCGCTTTGGCCTGGGCCTGACTGGCGACAACGCGAAGAATTACCGCGGCGGCGCGCATGCCCAGTTGTGGCGCTTCGACTTGGCAGGGCAGAAGGAGGCGGAAGCGCTGTTTGCCGGCGATGCGGGCAACAACCAGCGTCCAATGTGGTGGCAGGGCCGCCTCTATTTCATCAGCGACCGCAGTGGCTCGCATAATCTGTGGACCGCGCGCGCCGACGGCAGCGATGCGCGCCAGCTCACCCGGCACAAGGAGTGGGATGTGCGCGCCGCCGCGCTGGGCGATGGCAGGATCGTTTATCAGCTGGGCGCCGATCTGCATGTGCTGGATCTGGCGCAGAACAGCGACCAACAGCTGAAGATCGGTCTCGTCTCCGATTTCGATCAGCAGCGCACGCGTCAAATCCGTTCGCCGCTGGATAATCTGAGCAATGTGCAGCTGTCCTCGAAGGACGAGCGCATCGTGCTGACCGCGCGCGGCCGCGTCAGCATCGCCGGCACCGGCAGCCAGCGCCGCGTGGAGATTGCGATTCCCGAAGGCGCGCGCGCCCGCGACGCAGTCTTCAGCCACGATGACAAATGGGTGTATGCGATTGTCGACACCACCGGCGAAAACGAGATCTGGAAATTCGCCGCCGACGGTTCCGGCCACGGTGAGCAGCTGACCAAGGATGGCAACAACCACCGCTGGGCCTTGTATCCTTCGCCCGACGGCAAATGGCTGGCGCACACCGATAAGCTGGGCCGCTTCTGGCTGCTGAATATCGCCAGCAAGGCCAATGTGGTGATCGATGATGCCGGCAAATCCGGCGTGGACCAGCACGACGGCGTTGTGTGGGCTTCCGACAGCCGCAACCTCGCCACCGTGCGCGCCGGCAGCGACGAGCAGCGCGACCAGATCGGCTTATACAATCTGGAGGCGCAGCGCCTGGTCTTCGTCACCAGCGACCGCTTCAATTCCGATTCGCCCGTGTTCTCGCCCGACGGTAAGTGGCTGTACTTCCTCTCGGCCCGCAATTTCCAGCTGGCCAATGGCGCGCCCTGGGGCGACCGCAATATGGGACCGGTGTTCGACAAGCGCACCGGCATCTTCGCCCTGGCTCTGCAGCCGGGCAACCGCTTCCCCTTCAAGCCGGACGATGAGCTGAGCAAGGCCGCCGCCAAGCCGGCCGAAAGCCCGGAGGAGAAGGCGGCTGAAAAAGCCGTGGAAAAAGCGGTGGAGAAGGCGGCCGAGAAAGCGCCTGCGAAAGCGGCGAAACCAGGCCATCCCCCGATCGTCTACGAAGGCTTGGCGCAGCGCCTGTTTGAAGTGCCGCTGGCAGCGGGCAATTACCGCAAGCTGGCGGTGGACGACAAGCGCCTCTACTTCATCGAACGCGAAAGCGACGGCAAGAGCGCGCTGAAAACCCTGAGCATCGGCCGTAACGGCCCGCAGCCGGAAGTGTTCGCGCCGAACGTGCGCGACTACGACCTGTCCAGCGATATGAAGCGCGTCTACTACCGCACCCAGGCCGCGAATGGCCCTGGCGATATGCTGATCGTGGACGCGGGCGCGAAGCAGCCCAACGATGTGAGCAAGGCCAAGGTGAAGGTGGATGACTGGGCGCTGATTTCCAATCCTCGCCTGGAGTGGAAGCAGATGTTCGGCGACGCCTGGCGCATGCACCGCGACTTCCTGTATGACGCGAAGATGCGCGGCGTCGACTGGAATGCGGTGCGCGCCAAGTACTCGCCCTTGGTCGAGCGCGTGACCGACCGCGCGGAGTTGAACGACCTGCTTGGCATGATGGTGTCCGAAGTCGGCGCGCTGCATTCGCAGGTGCGTCCCGGCGATATTCGCAAGCCTGCGCCGGAAGGCAATCCCGCTGGCTTAGGCGCGGTGTTGTCGCGCGTGGCGGATGGCTACCGTGTCGATCATATCTATCGCGCGGAGCCTGAGCTGCCGTCCGAACTGGGACCGCTGGCCCAGCCGGACGTGAATGTGGCGGAAGGCGACATCATCACCTCGGTCAACGGCAAGTCGGTGCTGGAGGTGCGCGATATCGCCGATCTGCTGCTGAACCAGGCCGAGCACCAGGTGCTGCTGCAGGTGAAGCCGGCAAAAGGCCCGGCGCGTTCCGTGATCGTCACCCCGGTGCCACTGATGAAGCAGGCTGCACTGCGTTACAGCGATTGGGAGCAGGGCAGGGCGCGCCAGGTGGATGCGGCATCGAAAGGCCGCATCGGCTACCTGCATCTGCGCGCCATGGGGCCGCGCGACATCGCCTCCTTTGCCCGCGATTTCTACGCCAATATCAACCGCGATGGCCTGATCATCGACGTGCGCCGCAACCAGGGCGGCAATATCGACAGCTGGATCATCGAGAAGCTGCTGCGCAAGGCCTGGGCTTTCTGGGCCTCGCCGGTGAGCAAGCCGTCGACCAATATGCAGAGTACCTTCCGTGGCCATCTGGTGGTGCTGGTCGATGAATTGACCTACTCCGATGGCGAGACCTTTGCCGCAGGCGTGAAGGCGCTCAAGCTGGGTCCTCTGGTTGGCAAGCGTACCGCTGGCGCGGGCGTCTGGCTCAGCGATCGCAATGGCCTGGCCGACAACGGCATGGTGCGCGCGGCCGAGAACGGCCAGTTCGGCATGGACGGGCAATGGCTGATCGAGGGTGTGGGCGTGGCGCCGGACGTGGAAGTGGAAAACCCGCCGCACGCCACCTTCAAAGGCCAGGACCGCCAGCTTGAAGTGGCGATCGACCTGCTGCAGAAGAAGCTGAAGGAGCAGCCGGTGCCGCCGCTGCGCCCGCAGCAGATTCCTGCGCTGAACGCCGGCCAGCCTGCGTCGCTTGCACCATCGGCCGTGGCGCCTGTCTCCGGCAGTTGGCGCTAAGCCGGGCCTAAAGCTCGCACTGCTCGCGCAGCAGTGCGGCACGGCGGCGTGATACTTCCACGTTCACGCCGTTGTGCAGCAGCAGATGCATGCCGCCGCCGTCGGCGGCGCGCGTTTCCTGCACATGGTCGAGATTGACGATATGGCGGCGGCTGGCGCGGAAGAAGCGGCCGCCATCCAGCTTTTCTTCCAGCTGGTTGAGGGAGCGCAGCATCAGCGGCTTGTTCTCTTCAAAGTACACGCGGGTGTAATTGCCTTCGGATTCGAATAGCCGTATCTGCCGCACATCGACCAGCCAGCAGCGCTCCCCATCCTTGATGAAGATTTTGCGCGGGCCGCCTTCGGTCCGCGCCGGGCGCAGCTTGGCCGCATCCGGGTGCCCGAGACGCATGGCTGCGCGTTCCAGTGCCGCCGCCAGCCGCGCAGCCTGGATCGGCTTTTGCAGATAGTCGAGGGCATTGACCTCGAAAGCGCGCAGCGCATACTGGTCGAACGCCGTGGTGAAGATCACTTCGGGCATCACGTCCAGCGCCTCCAGCATATCGAAGCCGCTGCCGCCCGGCATCTGCACATCGAGCAGCACAAGGTCGGGCTGCAAGGCCGCGATCTGCTGGATCGCCTCGGCCGCATTGGCGGCTTCGCCCACGATTTCGACTTGTTCATGCGGCGCCAGCAGGCGGCGCAACTCGGCGCGCGCCAGACGCTCGTCATCCACCAGCAGCACGCGCATCATGCGGCCACCGGCAGCTGGGTCGCAGGCAGTTGCATGGTGGCGCGCACCCAGCCTCCGCTTTCGCTCAGATCCAGGCTGGCTTCCTTGCCCATGGCCAGTATCAGGCGCTTGCGCGCATTCGCCAGGCCGACGTGGGTGGAATTGGAGAAGGGACGGATCGCGCCCGCATTCGCCACTTCAATCACGCTGGTCCCTTCGCCGCGCCGGGCCAGGATGCGGATCTCGCTACCGCTGGCGCTCATTTCCACGCCATACTTCACCGCATTCTCGACCAGGGTTTGCAACGACATCGGCGGCACCGCCACATTTTCCATGCCATCCTCCACCTCGATTCTTACCTGCAGCCGGTCTTCAAAACGAATCTTCTCGATGGCCAGATAGGCTTGCACGGCCTCCAGCTCCTGCGCCAGCTTCACGGTATCGGTCTGGTCCGATTGCAGGGTGTAGCGCATCAGCGCCGCCAGCTGGTCGATCATCAGGGCCGCCGCATCGCGGTTTTCGTAGATCAGGGCGCGCATGCTGTTCAGGCTATTGAAGAAGAAATGCGGGTTGACCTGGGCCTGCAGGGCGCGCAGCTCCGCGTCCTTGGCCAGCAGTTCAAGGCGCAGGGTTTCCGCTTCAAAGCGGTTGGCGCGGCGCATGGACAGCGCCATCGAGTAGCAGATATTCCAGCCCAGGAAAGTACAACCCCAGATGATCAGGGTGATGGGCAGCCAGCTTAGATCGCTGATTCTTTGCAGCAGAACGTGGATGGCCAGCGCCACGCTGACGGTTTGCAGCGGCCCCAGGACCAGGAACGGGTAGAGCGCCAGCTTCCAGTTCATGCCCTTTGCCACCCAGCCGCGCCGCTTGGCGAAGGCGCGCCACAGATGGCTGATCGCGATGCCGCTGATGGCCATCCACAGGCAGACCAGTTGCGTGCCCGCCATCAGTTTGGAGTACAGCAGCAGGTTGGCCAGGCCGACGAGCAGCCAGCCGCCCAGCTGGCAGATCCAGTACCAGTTCAGGCGCGCCAGCAAGGGCGGCTGCGGCGGAATTGCGGGCTGGGCGGCGGTGCTGCTCATTTAAGGAATTGCTCCATGCGGGCATACATCCATTCAGGATCGTCGTACATGATGAAGTGGCGGGCCGTGTCGGCCAGCTCGATTTGCGCGCCGGTCAGTTTCGCATATTGCGTCTTGAATGTCTCGGCAATCGCGGCGCGCGGCGCGTAGTCCTTGTAGGCGATCCAGGTGCCCAGCACCAGCGTGGGCGCCTTGATGCGCGCCATATCGTCGCGCAGATCGCTGGACATCAGCTGGTACATGGCGTTCGCCACGGTCTTGCGGTCCGACTGCTGGCCCCAGCCGATAATCCGGTCGGCATCGGCCGGCGCCGTCACCATCGCGCCGACGGTGCGCTTTTGCGCAATGGCGCGCATGGCTTCATCCTGCGCCAGCATGCCGTCGCGCATGCGCGCCGCCTGGCTTTGCAGCTGTTCCGCCGTCATGTCCGGCATGTGCGTCGCGCCCAGGGCGGGCAGGGAGTCGACGATGACCAGGCGGCCCACCTGGTCCGGATGGTCGCTGGCCAGCTTCAGCGCGACAAAGCCTCCCAGGCTATGACCGACGATCACCGGTTTTTCCAGCTTGTTGGTGCTGATATAGGCGGCCAGCTCTTCCTCGACGGCGGGCAGCAGCGGCTGATCGATGGCGGGTTGGCCCGCGAAGCCGGCCAGGGTCAGCACATGGCATTGGCGCGCGCCGCAGAAGCGCTTGACCGTGCCTTGCCACACTTCGCCGGAAGAGGCCAGACCGGGAATCAGGATCAAGGGCTGGCCCCGTCCCGTGACCTCGGCCTTGAAGGCGTTGGCGGCGAGGGCCGGGGCCGCGCTCAAAATCATGGCCGATGCGGCCAGCAGGGTTGTAACGGTGAACTTTGCCGCGCGTTGGGCGATGTGACGTTTCATGGTGATTCCTCCTCGTGAAACGTATGCTATCGGCGGGTTGCGGCGGCAGCGAGCGCCCGCGTGACGAACGGCGCATATCGAGGATGAGCGGCGTTAGTCGCCTATTTCGGCGTTGCGCCGGCGGCGCGCGTGGTAGGGATAGGCAAACCACAGGGTGATCAGCAGCAGGAAGGCGCCGATGCCGCCGCTGGCGCTGAGCGGGAGGTCGCTCGTCACAGCATGCAGCACCACAAAGATGTCGAGCGACAGGGCGCCGGCCAGTGGCGCCAGCGCGTAGCAGATGGCGCGCGCCGAAACCTTGATGCCGCGCCGTGAAATGAGCTGCGGCTCGGCCAGGCGGTGGTAGGCGGCGGGCATCATGATCAGGGCGATGGCGATCACCACCAGGGCCAGCGCGGCCACATGGCAATCCTGGGCATACATGGGCAGGTCGTTGAAGCGCTGATTGAAGACGGCGATGGTCTGGAAGCCGAACAGGGCCTGGATACCAGGCAATACCATGCGCGCCTCTTCGACGATACGCGCCATCTGTTCTTTCAGCGTTTCCTTTTCGCAGTCCTCACTGGCGTGCTCGCTCATGCCGTCCTCCCGTGCCGATGGTCTTGCGCCGATTGTAGGCCTGGCTGCGGTGAGGCGGCGCGCAGAAGCCGGGGATCGGATGGGAAGGGCGGCGGGGCGCTCAGACGCCATCATGGCCTTCCTCGCGCAAGCGGCGCCACAAGGTCGTACGGCTGATGCCGAGGTAGGCCGCCGCCGCGTCGCGCCGTCCGCCGAAGCGGGCCAGTACTTCGCCGGCGCTCTCCCTGGCTCCGGCCAAATCGGCGGCATGGCCGCTGCCATTGCCGCCGAGGCCACCATCGCCGCGGTCGGCGCTGCCCGCCATGGCCTTGGCGCTGCCTGCCAGTTCGGGCGCCACGCCCAGCACGAAGCCCGGTGTCAGCGCCTGCAGCGGTTCGGCGGCGAGGAAGAGGGCCAGGCGTTCGGTCAGGTTGCGCAGCTCGCGCACATTGCCGGGCCAGTTGTAGCGCGCCAGCAGCGGCGCGCAAGCCGCGACCTCGGCGTGCAGATTGGGATGGGGCCGCGCGCCCAGCGCCGCCAGCGCATTCTTCAGCGACCATTCGGCCAGCGGCACGATGTCGGCGCCGCGTTCGCGCAGCGGCGGCAGCGCCAGGCGCAGCACGGCCAGGCGGTAGAACAGGTCGGCGCGGAAGCGGCCTTCGCGCACCCGCTGTTCCAGATCGCAGTGGGTGGCGCTGATGATGCGCACATTGACGGCAATCGGCCGCGTGCCGCCCACCCGCACCACCTCGCGCTCTTCCAGCACGCGCAGCAGGCGGGTTTGCAGCGTCAGCGGCATTTCGCCGATCTCGTCGAGAAAGAGGGTGCCGCGGTTGGCCGCTTCGAACAGGCCGGCATGGCCGCCGCGCCGCGCACCGGTGAAGGCGCCTTCCTCGTGGCCGAACAATTCCGACTCCAGCAGCGATTCGGCGATCGCGCCGCAGTTCACCGCCACGAAGGGCCGGTTCACGCCCAGCACGCGCGGGCTTTCGCGGTGGATGGCTTGCGCCACCAGCTCCTTGCCGCTGCCGGTTTCGCCCTGGATCAGCACCGTGGCCGGCGACTTCGCATACAGCACCACGGCCTGGCGCACCTTTTCCATCGCCGCCGATTCGCCGCGCAGATCGTTCAGGCCATGCTTGGCGCGCAGCGTATCGGCCACCACCGTGCGCCGCCCCCGGTTCGATTCCAGCTGGGCCAGGCGCGCCATCTCCAGCGCATCGTCGAAGGCCTGGCGGATCGATGCGGCCGAGTACACGAACACGCCGGTCAATCCCGCTTCCTCGGCCAGGTCGGTGATCAGGCCCGCGCCGACGATGGCCTTGATGCCGGCGGCTTTCAGATCATTGATCTGGGCGCGGGCATCCTCCTCGGTGGCATAGGTGCGCTGGGCGATCTGCACGCCGAAGGTGGCGGCGAATTCGGCCAGCTCCGGCATCTGGTCCTGGTAGGTGATGACGCCGATGCGCTCCGACACGCGGCGCGCCCTGGCCAGCGCCTGCATCATGTCGAAGCCGGATGCCTTGGCGATCACCACCGGCACCGAGAGCCGGCCTTTCAGATAAGCCGCATTCGAGCCGGCCGCGATCACCGCGTCGCAGCGCTCGGTCGCCATGCGTTCGCGGATATGGCGCGCCGCCTCGTCGAAGCCCAGGTTGATCGGCTCGATGGTGGCGAGGGCGTCGTATTCCAGCGTGATGTCGCGGAACAGTTCAGACAGGCGCGACACGGAAACCGTCCAGATCACCGGTTTGTCGTTGCCGTCCAGGGGCAGGGGAGTGGAATGGCGCATGTTTCAATTATAGTTCATCAACGTTTCATTGTTTCAGGTTGAAATGCTCTCAGAGGGTGGCCGTGTTGCGTTGCCACTGGCAAGTTACTGATTTTTATGCATTTTTATCTGCAAGGCAAAGCTGGCATGGCTTTTGCGTTAAAGCAGGCCATACCAACGTTCCATTGAGAAAGGTCTCCATGAGCCAACACTCCGCAGGCGCCGCCTTCCGCCTGGCCCTGCAGGAAGAATCCCCGCTGCAAGTGGTGGGTGCGATCAACGCCAACCACGCCCTGCTGGCCAAGCGCGCCGGCTTCCGTGCCATCTATCTGTCCGGCGGCGGCGTCGCTGCCGGTTCCCTCGGCCTGCCCGACCTGGGCATCTCCAATCTGGATGACGTGCTGACCGACGTGCGCCGCATTACCGACGTGTGTGACTTGCCGCTGCTGGTGGACGTGGATACCGGCTTCGGCTCCTCCGCCTTCAACGTCGCGCGCACCGTGAAATCCATGATCAAGTTCGGCGCCGCCGCCATGCATATCGAAGACCAGGTCGGCGCCAAGCGCTGCGGTCACCGCCCAGGCAAGGAAATCGTGAGCAAGGCTGAAATGGTGGACCGCATCAAGGCCGCCGTCGATGCCCGCACCGACGAGAACTTCGTCATCATGGCGCGCACCGACGCGCTGGCCGTGGAAGGCCTGGACGCCGCCATCGAGCGCGCCATCGCCTGCGTTGAAGCGGGCGCCGATATGATCTTCCCGGAAGCGATGACCGAGCTGTCCATGTACAAGCAGTTCGCCAATGCGGTGAAAGTGCCGGTGCTGGCGAACATCACCGAATTCGGTTCCACCCCGCTGTTCACCGTGGACGAGCTGAAATCGGCCGACGTGGGCCTGGTGCTGTATCCGCTGTCCGCTTTCCGCGCCATGAACAAGGCAGCCGAAAATGTGTACGGCGCCATCCGCCGCGACGGTTCGCAAAAGGCCGTGCTGGACACCATGCAGACCCGCGCCGAACTGTATGAGCGCATCAACTATCACGATTTTGAGCAAAAGCTGGATGCGCTGTTCGCAGCGCAGAAAAAGTAATCGCGTAGAGGAGAGTAGAGATGACCGAGCAAGCAGCAACTTTCAAACCTAAAAAATCCGTCGCCCTGTCCGGCGTTGCGGCCGGCAATACCGCCCTGTGCTCCGTCGGCAAGACCGGCAATGACCTGCACTACCGCGGCTATGACATTCTGGACGTGGCCGACAGCTGCGAATTCGAGGAGATCGCCTATCTGCTGGTGCATGGCAAGCTGCCTACTAGCGCCGAGCTGAAAGGCTACAAAGCCAAGCTGAAATCCCTGCGCGGCCTGCCGCAGGCCGTGAAGGCGGCGCTGGAAGCGCTGCCGGCCGGCGCCCATCCGATGGACGTGATGCGTACCGCCGTCTCGGTGCTGGGCTGCGCCCTGCCGGAAAAGGACGACCACAATATCGCCGGCGCGCGCGACATCGCCGATCGCCTGATGGCTTCCTTCGGCTCCATGCTGCTGTACTGGTATCACTTCAGCCATAACGGCAAGCGCATCGAGGTGGAGACCGACGACGAATCCATCGGCGGCCACTTCCTGCACCTGCTGCACGGCGAGAAGCCTTCCGAATCCTGGGTCAAGGCCATGCACACCTCGCTGATCCTGTATGCGGAACACGAGTTCAACGCCTCGACCTTCACCAGCCGCGTGATCGCCGGCACCGGTTCCGACATCCACTCCGCCATCACCGGCGCGATTGGCGCGCTGCGCGGCCCGAAACACGGCGGCGCCAACGAAGTGGCGCTGGATATCCAGAAGCGCTACGAGAACGCCGACGAGGCGGAAGCCGATATCCGCAACCGCGTCGCCAACAAGGAAGTGGTGATCGGCTTCGGCCACCCGGTCTACACCATCTCCGACCCGCGCAACAAGGTCATCAAGGAAGTGGCGCGCAAGCTGTCGCAGGAAGCCGGTTCGATGAAGATGTTCGACATCGCCGAGCGCCTGGAAAGCGTGATGTGGGAAATCAAGAAGATGTTCCCCAACCTGGACTGGTTCTCCGCCGTGTCCTACCACATGATGGGCGTGCCGACCGCCATGTTCACTCCACTGTTCGTCATCAGCCGCACTTCGGGCTGGGCCGCGCACGTGATGGAACAGCGCATCGACAACAAGATCATCCGTCCGAGCGCCAATTATGTTGGCCCCGAAGACCTGCAATTCGTACCAATCAAGGACCGCAAGTAATATGAACGCCGCATTCCGCAAACAGCTGCCCGGCACCAAGCTGGATTACTTCGACGCGCGCGCCGCTGTCGACGCCATCCAGCCCGGCTCCTACGCCAAGCTGCCCTATACCTCGCGCGTACTGGCCGAGAACCTGGTGCGCCGCTGCGAACCCGCGACGCTGAACGCCTCGCTGTCGCAACTGATCGAGCGCAAGCGCGATCTGGACTTCCCCTGGTTCCCGGCGCGCGTGGTCTGCCACGACATCCTGGGCCAGACCGCCCTGGTCGACCTGGCGGGCCTGCGCGACGCCATCGCCGAGCAGGGGGGTGACCCGGCCATGGTCAATCCGGTGGTGCCGACCCAGCTGGTGGTCGACCATTCGCTGGCCGTGGAATGCGGCGGTTTCGATCCCGATGCCTTTGCCAAGAACCGCGCCATCGAGGACCGCCGCAACGAAGACCGCTTCGATTTCATCAACTGGACCAAGCTGGCCTTCAAGAACGTGGACGTGATCCCGCCCGGCAACGGCATCCTGCACCAGATCAATCTGGAGCGCATGTCGCCGGTGATCCAGGTCAGCGAAGGCGTGGCGTATCCCGACACCCTGGTCGGCACCGATTCGCACACGCCGATGGTCGATGCGCTGGGCGTGATCGCCATCGGCGTCGGCGGCCTGGAAGCGGAAAGCGTGATGCTGGGCCGCGCCTCGTGGATGCGCCTGCCCGACATTATCGGCGTTGAGCTGAGCGGCAAGCCGCAGCCCGGCATCACCGCCACCGACACCGTGCTGGCGCTGACCGAATTCCTGCGTAAGGAAAAAGTCGTGTCCTCCTACCTGGAGTTCTACGGCGAAGGCGCCGCCGCCCTGACCCTGGGCGACCGCGCCACGATCTCGAATATGGCGCCGGAATTCGGCGCCACCGCCGCGATGTTCTACATCGACGAGCAGACCATCAAATACCTCAAGCTGACCGGCCGCGACGACGAACTGGTCAAGCTGGTGGAAACCTACTCCAAGGAAACCGGCTTGTGGGCCGATGGCCTGAAAGCCGCCGAATACGAGCGCGTGCTGAAGTTCGACCTGTCCAGCGTGGTGCGCAATATCGCCGGCCCGTCCAATCCGCACAAGCGCGTGCCGACTTCCGAGCTGGCCGCGCGCGGCATCAGCGGCAAGGTGGAGAACGAGCCTGGCCTGATGCCGGACGGCGCCGTCATTATCGCCGCCATCACCAGCTGCACCAACACCAATAACCCGCGCAATATGATTGCCGCCGGCCTGCTGGCGCGCAACGCCAACCAGCGCGGCCTGCTGCGCAAGCCTTGGGTGAAAAGCTCGCTGGCCCCCGGCTCCAAGGCTGTCACCCTGTACCTGGAAGAGGCGGGCTTGCTGCCTGACCTGGAAAAGCTGGGCTTCGGCGTGGTGGCCTATGCCTGCACTTCCTGCAACGGCATGTCCGGCGCGCTCGATCCGGTGATCCAGAAAGAAGTGGTGGAGCGCGACCTGTACGCCACCGCTGTCCTTTCCGGCAACCGCAACTTCGACGGCCGCATCCACCCTTACGCCAAGCAAGCCTTCCTGGCTTCGCCGCCGCTGGTGGTGGCCTACGCCATCGCAGGCACCATCCGCTTCGATATCGAGAAGGACGTGCTGGGCACCGACGCCAACGGCCAGCCGATCACGCTGAAGGATATCTGGCCGAGCGATGCGGAAATCGACGCCATCGTCGCATCCAGCGTCAAGCCCGAGCACTTCCGCAAAGTGTATATCCCGATGTTCGCGCCACGGCAGGACACGGGCGAGCAAGTCAGCGCCCTGTACGACTGGCGCGCGCCGAGCACCTATATCCGCCGTCCGCCCTACTGGGAAGGCGCGCTGGCCGGCGAACGCACGCTGCAAGGCATGCTGCCGCTGGCGGTCCTGGGCGACAACATCACTACGGACCACCTGTCGCCGTCGAACGCCATCATGCTCGATAGCGCGGCGGGCGAGTACCTGGCGAAAATGGGCTTGCCGGAAGAGGATTTCAATTCCTACGCCACCCACCGCGGCGACCACCTGACGGCGCAGCGCGCCACCTTCGCCAACCCGACCCTGAAAAACGAGATGGTGCTGGAAGACGGCAAGGTGAAAGCCGGTTCCCTGGCGCGCGTCGAGCCCGAGGGCAAGGTGATGCGCATGTGGGAAGCCATCGAAACCTATATGGAGCGCAAGCAGCCGCTGATCGTGATCGCCGGCGCCGACTACGGCCAAGGTTCCTCGCGCGACTGGGCGGCCAAAGGCGTGCGCCTGGCCGGCGTGGAAGCCATCGTGGCCGAAGGTTTCGAGCGCATCCACCGTACTAATCTGGTGGGCATGGGCGTGCTGCCGCTGGAATTCAAGCCGGGCGTGAACCGCCTGACCCTGAATCTGGACGGCACGGAAAGCTATGACGTGATCGGCGGGCGCACCCCGCGCGCCGACCTGACCCTGGTGATCCACCGCCGCAACGGCGAGCGCGTCGAAGTGCCGGTCACCTGCCGCCTCGATACGGCGGAAGAGGTTTCCATCTACGAGGCGGGCGGCGTGCTGCAGCGCTTCGCCCAGGACTTCCTTGAATCGGCAAAGGCGGCGTAAGCATGGCTTATCCAGCGCAAATCAAAATTCCCGCCACCTATATGCGCGGCGGCACCAGCAAGGGCGTGTTCTTCCGCCTGCAGGATCTGCCTGCGGCGGCCCAGCTGCCCGGCGCGGCGCGCGATGCGCTGCTGCTGCGCGTGATCGGCAGCCCCGACCCTTACGGCAAGCAGATCGACGGCATGGGCGGCGCGACTTCCAGTACCAGCAAGGCTGTCATCCTGTCGAAGTCAGAGCGGCCGGGGCATGATGTCGACTATCTGTTCGGCCAGGTCTCCATCGACAAGCCTTTCGTCGACTGGAGCGGCAACTGCGGAAATCTGTCGGCGGCGGTCGGTTCCTTCGCCATCGCTTCCGGCTTGGTGGAGGCGGCGCGCGTGCCGCATAACGGCATTGCTACGGTGCGCATCTGGCAGGCCAATATCGGCAAGACCATCGTCGCCCATGTGCCGGTCACCGATGGCGCGGTGCAGGAAACCGGCGGCTTCGAACTTGATGGCGTGACTTTCCCCGCGGCCGAAGTGCAGCTCGAATTCCTCGACCCGGCGGCCGAGGAAGAGGGGGGGGGCGGCGCCATGTTCCCGACCGGGAATCTGATCGACGATCTGGACGTGCCGGGTCTTGGCATTTTGCGCGCCACCATGATCAATGCCGGCATTCCCACCATCTTCGTGAACGCCGACGCCATCGGCTACCAAGGCACGGAATTGCAGGAAACGATCAACGGCGATCCCAAAGCCCTGGCCATGTTCGAATCCATCCGCGCCCACGGCGCGGTGCGCATGGGCCTGATCAAGCACGTGGACGAAGCGGCCACCCGCCAGCACACGCCGAAAGTCGCTTTCGTGGCCCGTCCCGCCAGCTATGCCGCCTCCAGCGGCAAGCAGGTGGCGGCCGGGGACATCGACTTGCTGGTGCGCGCCCTGTCCATGGGCAAGCTGCATCACGCCATGATGGGCACGGCCGCTGTCGCCATCGGCACGGCCGCCGCCATTCCCGGCACCCTGGTCAATCTGGCGGCCGGCGGCGGCGAGCGCCAGGCGGTGCGCTTCGGCCATCCCTCGGGCACCTTGCGCGTGGGCGCGGAAGCGCGCCAGCAGGGCGGCGAATGGAGCGTGACCAAGGCCATCATGAGCCGCAGCGCGCGCGTGCTGATGGAGGGCTGGGTGCGCGTTCCCGGCGATGCGTTCTAACTAGATAGCTGCAAGCGGGCGGCGAAGTGTTTTTTGCAAGCCCTGTGATTTGATTTATATCGTTTTTGGGGCGGCGCGCCTGGGCTTCTGTATCAGAGGAACAGGCGCGCCGCTTCTTTTGTTGTAAGCTAGCCCGGCGAGTCTGCGCATTCGTCCGGGTATTGTGGCGAATGCAATCATTGTGGTTTATGATCTGCCCAACAGCGATCCATTGCCAATGGGAAGCGTTTATTTCCACAAGGTGCTCTGGTGTACATGAACCCAGTCTCAAGCAATCCCGATGTACTGGCCGAGGCTTTGACGCTGATCGGCGTTCCGGCTTGCGTATGCGATAGCGCGGGCCGGGTGCTGGCGGCGAATGCGGAGCTGGCGGCCTTGCTGGAAACCGATCCGCGCGAGCAGCCGCTCAGCGCCTTCATCGCGCCGCATGTGCGTGCCGAGACCAGCGCCGCCGTGCAGGCGGCTTGCGGCGGCGACCTTTCCGTGCCGCGCCACTATGCCGATATCTGCCTGCAGGCCGAGAGCGGGCGCCATATCCACGCCGGCATGGCGCTCAAGCCGCTGCCGGCCGCAATGGGGCCGGCCGGCGTCACCGTCGTCTTCCATGAACTGAGCGAAGTGCCGCACGAACAGCGCGCGCTGGGCAAGGCGCTGGCCGAACAGAAGGCGATTCTGGACAATGCGCCGGTCGGCGTCCTGTTTACCAAGGACGAGATCATGTTGAGCTGTAATCCGCGCCTGGCCGAGATGTTCGGCTACCGGCGCGAGCAGATCACGGGCCGTCCGGCGCTGGAGGTCTTCCCCTCGCCCGAGGTGTACGCCGCATTCGGCCGCGAGGCGGGGCCGGTGCTGGGCCAGGGCCGCGCCTTCGAAAAGAACGAGTTCCAGTTCCGCAAGCATGACGGCAGCCTGTTCTGGTGCCGCGTGCGCGCCAGCACCGTGGACCAGGAACACAATGAGGGCGGCACCATCTGGATTCTGGAGGACGTGACGCACTCGCGCCAGAATCAGATGGAAGTCGAAGCCCTGATGACGAATGCCTCGATCTGCATCCTGTACACGCGCAACCGCCTGATCACGCGCTATAACCGCGGCTTCTCCGAAATGTTCGGCTACGAGGGCAAGGAAGGCCTGGGCCTGCCGGGCCGCGCCCTGTATCCTTCGGACGATGCGTATGCGCGGCTGGGCGTGCTGGCTTCGCCGCTGCTGTCGGTGGGCCGGCCTTTCCAGACCGAAGTGGAAATGCGGCGCAAGGACGGCGCCACGTTCTGGGCGCAGCTGATCGCCTACGTGGTCAATCCGGAAGACCCGACCCAGGGCACGATCTGGATCATCGAAGACCGCGCCGAGCACAAACGCGCCGAGGAATCGCTGCGCAACGCCTTGCTGGAAAACCAGGCCATTCTCGATAGTGCGGTGCTGGGCATCTCGGTCTGCGAGGGCGGGCGTAATCTGCGCTGCAATACCAAGATGGAAGAGCTGTTCGGCTATGCGCCGGGCGAGATGAACAATATCAGCGTGCAAGCCTTCTATCCCGACCTGGAGGAATGGGCCAGGGCGCGGCGCGACACGGCGCGCGATTTCGAGGCGGGCCATGTCAGCTCGACCGAGTATCAGCTGGTGCGCAAGGACGGCAGCCGCTTCTGGGCGCGGCTGTCCGGCCGACCCTTCGATCCGAAGCAGCCGCGCGGGCGCTCGGTCTGGCTGGTGGACGATGTGACGGCGCGGCGCGAAGCGGCGGAAACGGTGCGCCGCGCGCGCGACGAGCTGGAAGTGCGCGTGCTGGAGCGCACTGCCGAACTGGCCGGCGCCAACGCCATGCTGCAGGCCGAGATCGTGGAGCGGCGCCAGGCCGAGGCGCGCGTGCACCACATGGCGTATCACGACAGCCTGACCGGCCTGCCCAACCGCGCCTTGCTGGCCGACCGCCTGGACCGCGCCATGCTGGCGGCCCAGCGTTCCAGTCGCCGCTTGGCCGTGATGTTCATCGATCTGGACCGCTTCAAGACCATCAACGATTCGCTCGGCCATATGACGGGCGACCAGCTGCTGAAGGAAGTGGCCAACCGCCTGTGCGCCGCGGTGCGCGCCAGCGATACCGTGGCGCGCCTGGGCGGCGACGAATTCGTGGTGCTGGTGCCGGGCCTGGGTGAGGTGGGCGAATCGAACCGGGTGGCGGAAAAGATCATCGAGGCGCTGGCCGCGCCTTTCCCGCTGGAGGGACGCATGCTGCATATCTCGCCCTCGATCGGCATCTGCATCTATCCGGACGACGGCCAGGACGTGGCGACCCTGATGCGCAACGCCGATTCCGCGATGTACCACGCCAAGGCGGCCGGCCGCAATAACTATCAATTCTTTACCCAGAAGATGAATTTGGCGGCGGCCCATCACTTCGAACTGGAAAGCAGCTTGCGTAGCGCGCTGGCCTTGCAGCAGTTCGAGCTGCACTTCCAGCCCATCATGGATATCCGCACGCGCCACCTGCACGCCATGGAAGTGCTGCTGCGCTGGCGCCGTCCCGGCCACGGTCTGGTGGGGCCGGACCAGTTCATCCCCATCATGGAGGAGAACGGCCTGATCGTGCCGGTCGGCGAATGGGTGATACGGCGCGCCTGCGAGCAGAATATGGAATGGCTGCGCCAGGGCTTGCAACCGGTGCCGCTGGCGATCAACCTGTCGCCGCGCCAGTTCATGCACCGCGGCCTGGTAGCGTCGATCCGCCGCATCCTGGAGGAAACCGGCATCGACCCGGCCCTGATCGAATTCGAGATCACGGAAACGGCGGTGATGCAGCACGGCGAGCAGACCCTGGAAATCCTGGGCCAGATCAACGCCATGGGCATCCGCCTGTCGATCGACGATTTCGGCACGGGCTATTCGAGCCTGGCCTATCTGAAGCGTTTCCCGGTGCGCAAGATCAAGATCGACCGCGCCTTCATCAAGGATCTGGAAGAGAGCACGGAAGACCGCGCCATCGTGGCGGCCATTATCGCGCTGTCGGACAGCTTGCAGCTGTCGGTGGTGGCGGAAGGGGTGGAGACGGAAGCCCAGTTCGGCCTCTTGCAGCGGCAGGGTTGCCAGCATGCGCAAGGCTATCTGTTCTCCCGTCCCGTGCCCTGCGCCGAAGCGCAGCATCTGCTGCAGGGCAGGGCGGAGTAAGAAGCGGCGCTTAAGCCGGGATCAGGGTGGCGATCACCGGTGCGTGGTCGGACGGCTGCTCCCATTTGCGCGGCGCGCGGTCGATGATGCAAGCCTCGCAGCGCGCCACCAGCGGCGCCGACAACAGGATATGGTCGATGCGCAGGCCCTTGTTCTTCTGGAAGCCCAGCATGCGGTAGTCCCACCAGCTGAAGGTTTTTTCCGGATGCTCGAACAGGCGGAAGGAATCCTGCAGGCCCAGGTCGAACAGGGCTTGCAGCGCCGCCCTTTCCTTGTCCGAGCACAGCACCTGGCCTTCCCAGGCGGCCGGATCGTGCACATCGCGGTCTTCCGGCGCGATATTGTAGTCGCCCAGCACGGCCAGGTTCGGATGCTGGGCCAGTTCGTCGGCCAGCCAGTCGCGGAACGATTGCAGCCAGCCCAGCTTGTAAATGTACTTTTCGGTATCAACCGCCTGGCCGTTCGGCACGTAGGCGCAGACCACGCGCACGCCGCCGATGGTGGCGGCCAGGATGCGCTGTTGCGCATCTTCATAGCGGGGATTGTTCTTGACTACATCCTCGATAGGCAGGCGCGACAAAATCGCCACGCCGTTATAGGTTTTCTGGCCGCTGAACACGACCTGGTAGCCGGCGGCCTCAATCGCGGCGATGGGAAACTTGTCGTCCGTCAATTTTGTTTCCTGGATGCACAGCACATCGACCGGGTTTTCTTCCAGCCATTTCAAAACGTGCGCCAATCTTACGTTGAGCGAATTAACATTCCAGGTTGCAAGTTTCATGGTGCTTATCCTTATGGTTTTCCTGGCGCGCATCTTACCGCAACGGCCCGCTGCGCGCAGGCCTTGCAAGAGCGAAGGCGGCCCTGATATTTGCAAATAAACGTCAGTTTTCTCGACCAAACGGTATCCAGAGGAGGGATAATGTAGGAAAATGTAACAGACCCAAAAATAATTGCCGATAATGCTTCATAGTTATCAAAATGGTACTAAGATGTAGTTAGTGCCGACCCAAAAATATAAATATACATAAGTTCGTTTGAGCACTGATTAGTTGTCCCCGGCCACCACTCATTACAAAAATGTTCCATAAAGCAACAAAATTGTGTTGTTGTTCGTAAAGAAGTGGTACTATTTGGAAACTTATTCGTGTTTTTAAACAGTCCGAAGCATGTAAAGGAATAAAATGCGATCAGCATTTGAAGCATGGGCGCAGCGCGACGGCCACATCGTGCGCAGGCGCGAAGACAAGCCAGAAGAGTATCTGGTATTTGAAACGCAACGCCGCTGGGTAATCTGGCAAGCGGCGCTGGAGCATGGCAAGGCTCCGAGCGGACGCAAGTCGGCTGCCCAGAAGGAAAAAGAGGCAGCTGGCGAACGTACCGTGAGTGCCCGGTCCAGCCTGGCGCGGCCGACTGCCGTGAGTGCCGGCGAAGCGACGGTGCGGAATCAGGTTTTGAATGAAGTGCTGGACGCTTTCTCTGCCCTGGACGGTAGCAGCGGCATGGAAGACATCCTGAACGTCATCCAGGGTCTGAAGCAACGACAAAAATCCCAGGCGGGCAATTAAGCCGCCTATGTACCACCGGCTGATGTTCTCGGCCGGCGTGGCCGCTTTGCGGCCCGTCGCCTGCGCCGCTGTTCTGGCGGCGTTGGGCGCTTGCGCAACGCTTACCGAATCCACCCAGCAGCAAGTACTGGTGCAGACCGTTCTCGACCACCGCGAGGTGGCGGGCGCGGGCTGTGTGCTGTCCAACGATGTGGGCAAGTGGTTTGTCGCCACGCCCGGCCGCGTCACGATCCGCAAAAGCCTCAAGCCCTTGCATGTCGATTGCCAGCTGGGCGCGCAAGCCGTGTCCGGCGAAAGCGTGCCGTCCAAGCAGAATGCTGCCCTGTGGGGGAATGTGCTGACCCTGGGCGCAGGCCAGATCGTCGACCGCAACACCGGCGCCGGCTTTGATTACCCCGCGACGATTACCGTGATCCTGCGCCCCCTTGGCCCAGGCGAGCAGCGCCTGCCAGCGCCGGGTGGCGTGACGGTGTATTAGCACCTGATAAAAAACGGGGACAGCCCTTGCGGACTGTCCCCGTTGCACCTGAAAAGCCGGGACGCGTCCCGGCTTTTTGCTTTATGCGCGGTTGATCAGGAAGGTGCTCAGCAGCGGAACCGGACGGCCGGTCGCGCCTTTGGCGGCGCCCGATTTCCAGGCGGTGCCGGCGATGTCCAGGTGGGCCCAGGTGTACTTGCGGGTGAAGTTTTCCAGGAAGGCCGCGGCCGTGATCGACATGCCGCCCGGCGTGCCGATATTGGCCAGATCGGCGAAGTTGGACTTCAGCTGATCGTTATAGGCTTCCTCGATCGGCATGCGCCATGCGGTGTCGCTGGTGGCTTTGCCGGCGGCCAGCAGTTCGGCGGCCAGCTTGTCGTGGGCCTCGTCGTGACGGGTGAACAGGCCGCTGTTGTGGTGGCCCAGGGCGACCACGCAGGCGCCGGTCAGGGTTGCCACGTTGACCACGGCGGCCGGCTTGAAGCGCTCGGCGTAGGTCAGGGCGTCGCACAGGATCAGGCGGCCTTCGGCGTCGGTGTTCAGGACTTCGATGGTCAGGCCGTTCATCGAGGTGACGATGTCGCCTGGCTTGGTGGCGCGGCCGGAAGGCATGTTTTCGCAAGCGGCCACGATGCCGATCACGTTCAGTTTCAGGCCCATTTCGCCGATGGCGCGGAAGGTGCCCAGCACGGAGCCGGCGCCGCACATATCGTATTTCATCTCGTCCATGCCGGGACCGGCCTTGATCGAGATGCCGCCGGTGTCGAAGGTGATGCCTTTACCGACCAGCACCACCGGCGCGTCCTTGGCTTTGCCGCCCATGTGCTTCAGCACGATGAACTTGGGCGCCTGCTCGCTGCCGTTGGTCACGGACAGGAAGCTGCCCATTTTCAGGGCTTCCATCTGCTTGCGTTCCAGGATTTCGACTTCGAACTTGAATTCCTTGGCCAGCTTCTTGGCGGTATCGGCCAGATAGGTCGGGGTGCAGACGTTGGCCGGCAGGTTGCCCAGGTCCTTGGTCAGCTCCATGCCGTTGGCGATGGCGATCGCTTGCGACAGGGCCAGCTTGGTGGCGGCATTGTTCGGCAGGGCCAGGGCGATTTTCTTCACGCCGGCCGGCACCGGGTCTTTCTTCGATTTCTGGCTGTCGGTGCGGTAGATGCTTTCGCGGCCGGCTTGCACCACGGCGCGCACGCTCCAGTTCACGTCGCGCTCTTTCACTTCGGTCAGTGGTAATGCGATAATGGCGTCCGCCGTGCCCAGGGTCGAGAAGGCCTTGATGGTGGCTTGCACTGCGGAGTTGAAGCTCTTTTCGCTGAAGGCTTCGTCAGCGCCCAGACCAACCAGCAGCACGCGCTCGGCCGCCGCGCCCTTCAGGCCGCGCAGCAGCAGGGTGGTGCCGGCTTTACCGGAGATGTCGCCGGACTTCAGCGCAGCCGTGATTTCACCGGCGCCGTCCAGGGCTTTGGCAGCCTCGGACAGCTTCTTGTTTTCGAAAACCGCGACGGCTACGCAGCCGGTTTTGGCCGACGAGATGGTGTTTTTTGCGTCAAAAGCTTTTATGCTAAAGTCCATTAGATTTCTCCGTATTGTGTGCTGGTATTGCTGGTCTTACTTAAACCTGTTGATCGGATTATAAACGTCGAATGATTTTCCAACGCGCCCTTAAACGCGAGCTGGCCAGTTCCGCAGGGGCTACTTTCACGGTGCTGTTTTCCATCCTCGTGACGTGGACCCTGATCTCCATTCTCGGCAAAGCCGCGGGCGGCAAAGTAGCGTCGACCGATGTGATCGCGCTCATCGCGTTCGCAGCCCTGAATTATCTGCCAACTGTCATCATCCTCACCAGTTTTATTTCTGTGTTGATGGTCGTTACGCGGACTTATCGCGATTCCGAGATGGTGGTCTGGTTTGCGTCGGGCCAGAGTTTAGCAAAATGGATTCGTCCGGTGCTGACTTTCGGCCTGCCTCTGATTATATTGACCGGCGCCCTGAGTTTCTTTGCCACCCCTTGGGCCAAACAAAAAAGCAGCGAATATATCGAACGCTTTAACAAACGCGAGGATTTGCAAAAGGTCGCGCCCGGCCAATTCAAGGAATCCTCGTCCAGCAACCGCATTTTCTTCGTGGAGGCGGTGGCCGGCAAAAGCGCGGTGGTGCAGAATGTTTTCGTCAATTCGGTCGATGCGCGCGGCACGTCGGTGGTGGTGGCCAAGGAAGGCGTCATCAGCACCACGCCCGACGGTTCTAGCTATCTGGTGCTGAAAAACGGCCGCCGCTACCAGGGCACGCCGGGCCAGGCTGATTTCCAGACCATGGAATTCGAGCGCTACAGCATGCGCGTGGCGCAGCAGGCGCAGGAAGCCGATGCGCCGATGGAGGCGGCCATGACCACCAAGGCCTTGCTGGAAAGCCCGACCAATGCCACGCGCGGCGAGCTGCTGTACCGCATCGGCGCGCCGATCACCTGCCTGATCCTGCTGCTGCTGGCGATTCCGCTGGGCTTCGTCAATCCGCGCGCGGGCAGCTCGACCAATCTGATTATCGCGGTGCTGATCTTCTTCGCCTATAACAATATCAGCAAGGTGCTGGAGGCCAGCGTCAAGCAAGGCCGCCTGCCGTTCGCCATTTCCTGGTGGCCGCTGCACCTGGCCGCGGCGCTGGCCGTGCTGGCCCTGTTTGCCTGGCGCCTGAACGTAAACCACCGCTATCACCCGCTGGCCCTGATGGCTGCGCTCAAGCGCGGCGGCAGCAAGAAAGCCGTATCCCAATGAGTATCCTGCAACGCTATTTCGCCGTTTCCATCGTCAAGGCCGTGGCCTTCGTGCTGCTGGCCTTCCTCGGCCTGCAGGCCTTCATGGACCTGAGCGGCGAGCTGGCCTCGGTCGGCAAGAACGGCTATGACCTGCAGCACGCCATGCTGTATACGCTGCTTATGTTGCCGAGCAATGTGTACAAGGTGATGCCGGTGGCCGCCCTGATCGGCACTATTTATACGATGGCGCAATTTGCCTCGACCTCGGAATTCACCATCATGCGCGCTTCCAGCATGTCGACCCGCATGGCGGGCTGGATGCTGTTCCGCATCGGCATCGGCCTGGTCATCGTCACCTTCATCTTCGGCGAAGTGATCACGCCGCGCACCGGGCCGCTGGCCGAGAAGGTGCGCCTGACCGGGCGCGGCGCCACCGTGTCGGCCGAATTCCGCTCCGGCCTGTGGACCAAGGACGTGGTCAAGAGCGATGGCATGAGCGGCGCCGTGCAAGGCACGCGCTTCTTCAATGTGAAGGAAGTCCTGCCGGATGGGCAGCTGGTCGGCGTCAAGCTTTACGAATTCGATAACAGCTTCCGCCTGCGTTCCATCACCCAGGCCAAGACCGGCACCTTCCAGGGCGATAATGTGTGGCGCCTGTTCGGCGTGACGGAAAACCATTTCAGCAATGCGGTGCTGGCGGCCGGCGCGGAAGCCACGCGCGCCAACCATTTTGGCCAGGAGAGCAGCGCCATCGCCATCCAGACCCACCCGACCAAGGACCTGGTGTCGGAGATCACGCCCAAGATTCTGTCGGTATCGGCCTCCGATCCGGAGCGCATGTCGGCCAACGAACTGCGCGTGTATACCCGCCACCTGCAGGAGAACAAGCAGGGCACCGAGCGCTTCAAGATCGCCTTCTGGAAGAAGCTGTTCGACCCGCTGGCCATCTTCGTGCTGATGGCCCTGGCCCTGCCTTTCGCCTATCTGCACACCCGCAGCGGTGGCGTCAGCCTGAAAATTTTCATCGGCATCATGATCGGCGTCGGCTATCTGCTGGTGAATACGCTGTTCTCGCATCTGGGCATGCTGTCCACCTGGCCGGCCGTGGTCACTGCCATCATGCCGAGCCTGATCTTCCTGATGCTGGCGCTGGGCGCCTTGTGGTGGGTGGAGCGGCACTGAAATGGGCAAGCGTGCACTGATCCTGTTCGCACACGGCGCGCGTGCCGCCAGCTGGGCCGCGCCCTTTGAGAGCCTGCGCGAACTGACGCAGGCGCGCCTGCCCGACGCCGATGTGTCGCTGGCTTTCCTGGAATTGATGGAACCGAGCCTGCCCGCACAGGTGGCGGCGCTGGCCGCTGCTGGCATCGAAGAAGTGACGGTGGTGCCGGTGTTCCTGGGGCAGGGCGGCCATGTGCTGCGCGACCTGCCGCTGATGCTCGATGAACTGCGCGCCAGCTATCCGGCGCTGCGCATCAATGTGGTCGGCGCGGTGGGAGAAGCCCCCGATGTGCTGCGCGCCATGACCGATTACTGCGTCGGCGCGCTGGGCGCTGCCGGCGCAGCGCCCGAGGCTGAAGGCGTTTAAGCCTCGTCCTGCAGCCAGAACGCTTCCTGGCTGTGCGACCACTCCGTCAACAGAGTTCCTGGCTGGTCGAATTCCTTCCGCATGACGCGGCGCAAACTTGGCCGATCGAGCAGATTTTCAGCATCGCCGGCAAACTGGCCTGCTTCTTCTGCCTTTCCCAGTCCTTTCAGCACCTGCCATTGCAGCACGGCCTGTTTCGCATAGCCCAGGGTTTCGCCAATCAGGCGCACGGTGGACGGCTTGCTGGTATCGCCCGCCATGGCCTGGAAAATACGGTTCAGATCAGCAGCGTCCTGTTTGATCGCGGCCATGGGTTCAGGAAGATAGCTATGGGCCAGCTGGAAGTCGCCGCAAGCCACGATGGCGTCCACGGCCTGGTGGAAGGCTTGCGCCGCCAGTTCCGGCATATTGGCCTGGAACTGGCGGAATAGCTCAAGCGTGGCCCGATCGTCGTCCAGCAGGCGGTTGATGTCAACGATAAGTGGGAAGCGGTCCTCGCTACTGCCATCGGCGATGCGGATTTCGGTTTCGCCTGCGAGCAGCAGCGCGGTTTCGCGTTCACGTAGCGCCTGCAGGGCTGCCAGCGCGGGAGGATAGGCTTCGGCCAGCTCCAGCCAATGATGCAGGGCGAAGCGGCTGAAACGGAACAGATTGCGCTCCTGCCTGCCCGCATAGTCGTGGAAATGCTGATGTAGGCGTAGCGCTTCTTCGTATTCGCCTGCCTCCTGCGCCTCCAGCGCACTCTGGTAGATATCCCGCAGCTCGTCCATGGACTTATTCCTTATTGCGGCTTTGCGCCAGCATGGCGGCGATGGTGGCGCCGGGTTGCTCGAATTCGCGCTGCACGGCGTCGCGCAGCGCGTCCGACTTCAGCTGTTCCAGCGCGGCGGCGCCGGCTTGTTCGACTTCCTCGTCTTCGCCCTGGCGGCGCAGCACTTCCAGGATCAGGCGCACTTCCTTGGCGTAGTTGAGCACGTAGGCCAGCAACGCGGGGGCGGACGAGGTCTTGCCGCTGCGCGCCAGCTCTTCGGCGAAATTGTTCAGGCGCGCGGCCATGGCGCCGATGCGCTCAACCGGTTGCGGCAGATAGCGGCGCGCCAGCGCGAAGTCCTCGCAGGCGACCAGGGCGGGCAGGGCCAGGTCGGCGCATTGGCGCGCCAGGTCCGGTAGTTGGGCGTCGATCTGCGTGAACAGATCATGGGTGGCGCGCTCTTCGCCCAGCGCGCCGTTGATGGCGCTGATGTCCTGGAAGCGTGCCAGCGTGGTGTCGCCGTTCAGCAGGCGCGCGGTGTCGCGGTCGCGCAAGCCTTGCAGGGCGCGGCGCGCCAGCGGGAATTGTTCGCCCAGGTAAATCCAGTCGCGCAGGGCGAAGGACAGGCGCACGCCGTTCAGCGACGGATCGGTTTCCAGGGCGTTTTCGTGGAACCAGAGATGGTCGCGCAGGGCATCTTCAAACTTGCCCGCCAGCCGCGCATTGCGCGCGCGCTCCAGAATCTCGTGTGCTTGTGACATAAAACCTCCGCAATTGCAAAGGCGGTATTTTAGCGCCTGCGCCGCCGGCGAGGCGCCAAAGCGGCGCGGCGTCAGGCTTGACGGGCCGGGGACAGCGGATACGTTGGCGTTTCGCCCAGGTCGGGCTGGCGCAGGCGCGCCTTCATGGCTTCGCCCAGCATGACCAGCACCGGCCCTTGGGCGCCGTCCAGCCCATGCGCCAAGTCGGCCAGGGTGATGCGGCCGATGCGCTGGTCGGGGCGGCTGACGTTTTCGATCACCACCACCGGCGTATCGGGCCGGCGGCCCTGGTCCAGCAGGCGCTGGGCGGTGGCAATGGCTTCGCGCCCGCCCATATACTGCACCAGGGTGTCGGTGGAGGGAATCGCCACGTCTTCCGGATGTCCTGGCGCGGTGCTGGAGGTGAAGAAGGCCACGCTGCGCGCCACGCCGCGCTTGGTCAGCGGCTGCTTGCTGGCCGCCGCCGCCGCCACGGCCGTGGTGATGCCGGGAACGACTTCGACTTCGATGCCCTCGGCTTCGAGCGCGCTCAATTCCTCGTCGGCGCGCCCGAACAGCATGGGATCGCCGCCTTTCAGCCGCACCACCATGCCGTATTTTCCGGCGCATTCGACCAGCTGCTGGTTGATGAAGTGCTGCGCCGCCGAGCGCTGGCCGCAGCGCTTGCCGACCGAGATTTTCACGGCCTGCGGGCACAGTTCCAGCATCTCATCCATCACCAGCGCATCGTACAGAACGACTTCAGCCTCGGCCAGCAAGCGCGCACCGCGCAGGGTAATCAAATCCTGGGCGCCGGGACCGGCGCCGATCAAATACACTTTCCCGAATGCTGGCATGAAGCTTTTCCTTGCTGGCCCTGCTGTTTCTTCTTATTCGCCGAGGCGTATCATGCCGGCGGCGACCGTCTGGTGCGTCACTTCATCGATCAGGATGAAGGCCCCGGTGGCGCGGATGTCGGCATAAGCGTCGGCCGCCAGCGGCTGCTGCACGGTCAGCGCGATGCGCGCCACATCGTTGAGTTTCAAGGCATCCGCATCGTGCCGCTGCTGGGTGTTGATGTCAAGGATAGAATCGATTTTGGCAATCTTCGCCGCTGTCTGCCTGGTGCCGTGCTTGATCCAGTATTTGCGGCGCAGGTCGAGCGCATCCTCCGACAGCCAGCAGACGTCGGCGCTGACTTGTTTCAGCAGCGTGGCCGGCTGGATGCTCGACGCCAGCAGATCGCCGCGCGACACGTCCAGGTATTCTTCCAGCAGCAGCGTGATCGATTGGCCGGCCGTGGCCGATGCGTGCGAGCCTTCCAGCGTCAGGATGTCTTTCACGGTCGCGCTCTGGCCCGAAGGCTGCACCACCAGCTTGTCGCCCACGGCGACGCGGCCCGATTCGATGCGGCCCATATAGCCGCGGAAGTCGTTCGCTTCGTGGCCGTTGTGGCGCGCCACCAGCTGTACCGGGAAGCGGAAGGGCGCGTTGTGCGACTCGTCGTACACCGACAGCGATTCCAGCAGCTCGATGAGGGTCGGGCCTTTGTACCAATCCATCTTGTCGCTGGCATCGACCACATTGTCGCCGGTCAGGGCCGACAGTGGAATGGTGGTCACGTCTTTCAGGCCCAGGGTTTGGGCGAACTCCTGGTAAGCCTTGACGATGCGGTCATAAATCGCCTGGTCGTAGTTCACCAGGTCCATCTTGTTGACGGCCACCACCACATGCTCGATCTGCAGCAGGTGGGCGATGGTCGAGTGGCGCTTGGTCTGAATCAACAGGTCGACGCCTCCATCCTCGCGCAGCTTCACTTTCGACACGTCGACCAGGATGATGACGGCGTCGGCGGTGGAGGCGCCCGTCACCATATTGCGCGTGTATTGCTCATGGCCCGGCGTGTCGGCGATGATGAATTTGCGTTTGGGCGTGGCGAAGTAGCGGTAAGCCACGTCGATGGTGATGCCCTGTTCCCGTTCCGCTTCCAGGCCGTCGGTCAGCAGCGAAAGGTCGATGGTGTCGCCCACGGTACGCTTATGCTTGGCGCGCGAAACCGCGGCCAGCTGGTCGGCGAAGATGCCCTTGCTGTCGTACAGCAGGCGGCCGATCAGGGTGCTCTTGCCATCGTCCACCGAGCCGGCGGTGATGAAGCGCAGCAGGCCGCGCTCGGACAGGTTCTCGTTCAATGCGTTCATCAGAAGTATCCTGCTTTCTTGCGTTTTTCCATCGAGGCTTCGGAAGTCTGGTCGTCCATGCGGGTGGCGCCGCGTTCGGTGATCTGGGTGACGGCGGTTTCGGCGATGATCGCTTCCACCGTGGCCGCATCCGAAGACACCGGGCAGGTGCAGGAAATATCGCCCACGGTGCGGAAGCGCACCACCTGGTTTTCCACCGTCTCGCCGTCGCGCGCCGGGGTCAGATCGGTCAGCGGCACCAGCAGGCCGTTGCGCGGAATGACCTGGCGCTCGTGCGCAAAGTAGATCGAAGGCAGGGCCAGTTTTTCGCGGGCGATGTACTGCCACACATCGAGTTCGGTCCAGTTCGAGATCGGGAAGACGCGCATATTCTCACCGGGATGGACGCGGGTGTTATACAGATCCCACAGCTCCGGGCGCTGCGCCTTCGGATCCCACTGGCCGAATTCGTCGCGGAAGGAGAAGATGCGCTCCTTGGCGCGCGCCTTCTCTTCATCGCGGCGTGCGCCGCCGATGCAGGCGTCGAAGCCATGTTCGGCGATGGTTTCCAGCAGCGTCACCGCCTGCGCCGCATTGCGCGAATCGGTCTGCGGATTGCGCAGGCGCACCGTGCCTTTTTTGATGGAATCCTCGACCGAGCCGACGATCAGGCGCTCGCCCAGTTCGGCCACGCGGCGGTCGCGGAACTCGATCACTTCCGCGAAGTTATGGCCGGTATCGATATGCACCAGCGGGAAAGGGAATTTACCGGGACGGAAAGCTTTTTCCGCAAGGCGCAGCAGCACCACGGAATCCTTCCCGCCCGAGAACAGCAGGGCGGGGTTGCTGCATTCGGCGGCCACTTCGCGCAGGATGTGGATGGCTTCCGATTCCAGCGCATCGAGGTGGCGCGCGTTCACGTCGCCAAGGCCTTGGATTGGGGTGTCAAGCAGAGCGTTCATTGATAGCCTGTTCTTGTGTGGGTGGCGCGCCGGAACTCAGGCCGCCACGGATTTAATGCGAATCAGTTTTCCATCGACCAGATGCAAACCGCATTCCTTCGATTCCGGGTTTTCCCACCACCAGCGACCGGCGCGCACATCCTCTCCGGGCTGGATGGCGCGCGTGCAGGGCGCGCAGCCGATGGAGGGATAGCCTTGGTCGTGCAATTCATTGTACGGCACATTATTGGCGCGGATATAGTCCCAGATATCCTGTTCCGACCAGTCGGCCAGCGGGTTAAATTTGCTCATGAAGTGGGCCGGATCGTCCTCCTCCACCAGCAGCGAGGAGCGGGTGCTGGACTGGGCGCGGCGCTGGCCCGTGACCCAGGCCTTGTTGCCGAACAGGGCGCGGCTGAGCGGTTCCACCTTGCGGATGCGGCAGCACTCGCGGCGCAGCTCCACGCTGTCGTAAAAGCCATTCAGGCCGTGCGCGGCGACATACGCGTCCACCGCTTCCGGCTGCGGGCGGTAGAGCGCGATCTCATAGCCATACTGCTCCTTCACGCGTTCCAGCACGGCCAGCGTTTCAGGATGCAAGCGGCCCGTTTCCAGCGAAAAGATGCCGATCGGGAGCCGGGCCTTCAGAATCAGGTCCGTCAGCACCATATCCTCGGCCGCCAGGCTGGAGGCGAAAACAGCAGGCGAGAAGTCGCGCGCGATGCGTTCCAGGGTCAGGCGCGTCTGCGCTACCAGGGTGTCCGGCTGGCTCATGCTGGCGTCTCCTGTCAGATGCCGTAACCGGCGTCGCCGCTGGCCGGCTGGGCTTCGCGCTGATGGCGGCGGAACAGCGGCTGCTGCTCGTCCACCGAAGCCTGGTAGGTTTCGGAGAACACGGTCAGGCCTTTGAGCGCATCGTGGATGCTGCGGTCGGGACGCGTGGCATAGGCGTTAAAGCCGACGCGGTGCATGGAGAACAGCTGGTCGCGCAGCACGTCGCCGATGGCGCGCAGCTCGCCCTTGTAGCCCAGGCGGGTGCGCAGATTGTAGGCAATCGAATAGCCGCGGCCATCGGTGAATTTGGGGAAGTCCACCGCCACCACGCCAAAGCGATCCAGCTCGCCCTTGAGCGCCTCGGGGCGCTCGTCGCTGGCGATCCAGACGCCGATTGCGGCGCGCGCCTCCAGCGCGGTGCGCTGGCTCAGCCACACTTGCAGCGGCACGATGACCTTGCCGGCCGGGACTGCCACCGTTTCCGCGTCCTCGCCCTCGGCCAGGCGCAGCACCTGCCAATCGTCTTCGACGATTTCGCGGCCTTTGATAATCAGGTTTTGCTCAGGCATATTCATCTTCTCCAATCAGGCGGCCCGCTTCGGCAATCGGCGTGGCGTATACAAATTCCTTGAAGGGCGTGACGCCCAGGCGCTGCACGGTATCGACGAAGCGTTCTTCGTCCGAGCGCTCGCGCACATAGACTTGCAGCAGGCGGTCGATCACTTCCGGCATCTGCTGCGCCGAGAACGAGGGCCCGATGATCTTGCCGATGGCGGCGTGATTGCCTTGCGCGCCGCCGATGGAAACCTGGTACCACTCGGCGCCATCCTTATCCACGCCCAGCACGCCGATGGAGCCGACGTGGTGGTGGCCACAAGCATTGATGCAGCCCGAGATATTCAGTTCGATCTCGCCGATATCATGCAGATAGTCGATATGGTCGAAGCGCTCCGCGATGGCGGCCGCAATCGGAATCGACTTGGCATTGGCCAGCGAGCAGAAGTCGCCGCCGGGGCAGCAGATCATGTCGGTCAGCAGGCCGATATTCGGCGTGGCCAGGCCCAGGGCCTTGGCTTCCTGCCACAGCGCGAAGAGCTTGGACTGCGGCACGTCGGCCAGCACGATATTCTGCTCGTGGGTCACGCGCAGCTCGCCGAAGGAATAGCGGTCGGCCAGGTCGGCCATGAAATCCATTTGCGCGGCGGTGGCGTCGCCCGGCGGCACGCCGGTCTTTTTCAGCGACAGCACCACGGCCGCATAGCCGGGCACCTTGTGCGCCTTCACATTGCGCTTCAGCCAGTTGCCGAAAGCCTTATTGTCCGGCTGCGCGGCGGCCGGATCGATGGCCGCCAGGGTTTCGTAAGCGTGCGGCTTGAAGTAGGCGATGATGCGTTCCATCTCGTCTTCGGTCAGGGTCTGGGCGCTGTCTTTCAGGTCCAGCCATTCCTCTTCCACCTGGCGCGTGAACTCTTCCACGCCCACCGCCTTCAGCAGGATCTTGATGCGCGCCTTGTATTTGTTGTCGCGCCGGCCGTACTGGTTATATACGCGCATCACCGCTTCCACATAGGTCAGCAGATGCTCGCGCGGCAGGTATTCGCGGATGGTGCTGCCGATGATGGGGGTGCGGCCCATGCCGCCGCCCACCATGACCTTGAAGCCGATCTCGCCCGCCTCGTTGCGCACCACGGTCAGGCCGATATCATGGATGGCGATGGCGGCGCGGTCTTCCACGGCGCCATTGATGGCGACCTTGAACTTGCGCGGCAGGGCGATGAATTCAGGGTGGAAGGTGGACCACTGGCGCAGCACCTCGGCATACGGACGCGGATCGATGATCTCGTCGGCGGCCACGCCGGCGAATTCGTCCGAGGTCACGTTGCGGATGCAGTTGCCCGAGGTCTGGATGGCGTGCATCTCGACCGAGGCCAGGTCGCTCAGGATGTCCGGCGTCTGTTCCAGCTCGACCCAGTTGAACTGGATGTTCTGGCGCGTGGTGAAGTGGCCGTAGCCGCGATCGTATTTGCGGGCGATATGGGCGAACATGCGCATCTGCTTGGACGACAGCAGGCCGTAAGGCACGGCGATGCGCAGCATATAAGCGTGGCGCTGCATGTACAGGCCGTTTTGCAGTCGCAGAGGCAGGAATTCCGCCTCGCTCAGCTCATCGTTCAGGCGGCGCTGCACCTGGTCGCGGTACTGCGCGATGCGTTCCCGCACGATGAGATGGTCATATTGGTCATATTGATACATATCGTTCCTAAAAAGTCGCTTGCGGCAAGGGCTGGCGCTTCCGGGTCTCCCCAAAGTGGCTTCAATGGTAATAAACTCCAGCTTTATTCCAAACGACTTAGTCTTTATTTGCTTATATACGTATTGGGCATAAGCATCAGCGTAAAATACGGTTTGGGATACTGACCGAGAGAGCCAATGAACCTGCATCAACTCCGATTCGTACGCGAAGCCGTGCGCCAGAACTACAACCTGACGGACGCCGCCAAGGCCCTGTTTACGTCCCAGCCGGGCGTTTCCAAGGCCATCATCGAGCTGGAAGAGGAGTTGGGCGTGGACATCTTTACCCGGCACGGCAAGCGCATCCGCGGCTTGACCGAACCGGGCCGCCTGGTGCTCGAATCGGTCGAGCTGATCATGCAGGAGATCGACAGCCTGAAGCGGATCGGCAAGGAATACGCTGCCCAGGACAGCGGCAGTTTCACCATCGCCACCACCCACACCCAGGCGCGCTACACCCTGCCGCGCGTGGTGCAAGCCTTCATGCAGAAGTTCCCCAAAGTCCGGTTGTCTTTACTGCAGGGCAATCCGCGCCAGATCGCCGAGATGGTGCAGCGCGACCAGGCCGACCTGGCCATCGCCACCGAATCGATTGCCGGGATCGACGGGCTGATCACCCTGCCGTGCTACCAGTGGGAGCACGTGCTGGTGGTGCCGCCCGAGCATGCGCTGCTGAAATCCAAGGAAATCACCCTGGAAGACGTGGCCGGTTTCCCCGTCATCACCTATGACAGCGCCTTTGCCGGCCGCAGCAAGATCGACCACGCGTTCTCGCTGCGCGGCTTGAAGCCGGACGTGCTGCTGGAAGCCATCGATGCCGACGTCATCAAGACTTATGTCGAACTGGGCATGGGCATTGGTATCATTGCGGGTATGGCCTTCGATCCCGAGCGCGACCGCAATCTGCGTTCGATCCCGGTGGGCCACCTGTTTGGCATGAATGTGTCGCGCGTGGCGGTCAAGCAGGGCGCTTACCTGCGCAGCTATATTTATACCTTCATCGAATTGCTCGCCCCAACCCTGAACCGCAAGCTCATCGAGCAAGCCATGCGCGGCGAACAGGACCACTACGAGCTGTAATCAAGCATAGAAACAAGAAACAAATGACTCAAGAAACATTCTCCCAATACTACGCCCAGCGCGCCGCCACCTTCGACAGCGTCTACGACAAGCCGGAGCGCCAAGCCGACTTGGCCCGCCTGCACAGCCGCCTGGGCGAACTGCTGGCCGGCCACAAGGTGCTGGAAATCGCTTGCGGCACCGGCTACTGGACCGAGACCATTGCCAAGACGGCCGCCTCGGTGCACGCCACCGACGTCAATCCCGCCATGCTGGAATACGCGCAAAAGCGCAGCCTGCCGAATACCACCCTGGCCCTGGCCGACGCCTGGGAACTGGCGCCGGCCGTGGGCCAGTACACGGCCGTGTTCGCCGGTTTCCTGTGGTCGCATATCCGGCGCGAAGAGCAGGAGCGCTTCCTGGCCCAGCTGCGCGCCAAGCTCGGCAAGGATGTGCTGCTGGTGGTGATGGACAATTGCTATGTGGACGGCAGCAGCACCGTGATCGCGCGCACCGACGCCGACGGCAACACCTTCCAGCTGCGCACCTCGCCCACCGGCGAGCGCTTCGAAGTGCTGAAAAACTTCCCCACCGACAGCTATCTGCGCAAGAAGCTGGCCCATGCCGTGCGAGAGATCCGCATCGAGCGCCTGCCTTACTACTGGCTGCTGACGGCCCGCCTGAAATAGCCATTCAGGAAAAACTTGCTGCAAAATAGCAACAAGTTACATATGTCATATTGTTGAAGCATTTGATAGGCATGATTCGCCCCAACGTTTCGCAGCGTTTCATTCTTCATCAACTTCAACAGTAGGACATCAAGTGAAAAAACTTACTCTGGCAGCTCTGCTCATCGGCGGTTTCGCAGCATCGGCACAAGCACAATCGAACGTGACCGTGTACGGCGTGGTCGACCTGGGCATCGCTAAAACCACCGGCCAATCCGCCGTTGAACGCGAGAACCACGCTTCGCGTCTGGGTTTCCGTGGCACTGAAGATCTGGGCGGCGGTCTGTCGGCCATCTTCAACCTGGAAAGCGAAATCCTGGCCGACACCGGCGCGCAAAAAGGCAATCTGTTCGACCGCCAGGCATGGGTCGGCCTGAAAGGCTCCTTCGGCCAAGTTTACCTGGGCCGCACCAAGGACATCATCGACGGCGCCCTGCCGCGCATCGAACCGTTCAACGCCGACGGCGTGATCGGTAAAGTCAATGAGCCGATGATGCGCAACGGCGTGGGCCAGTCCCGCGTTGCCAACGCCATCACCTATAACAGCCCAAGCTACCAAGGTCTGGCCTTTGCCCTGCAAGCCGTGCTGAGCGAAGTCAAAGGCGCCGACGCTGGCTACAGCGCCCTGGCGACCTACGACAACGGTCCGATCAGCCTGCACGCTGGTTACCAGCGCGCGGTGCAGACCGCCGTCAGCGCCGTGAAACCAACCCTGTGGACCATCGGCGCCGGCTACAAATTCGGCGACACCAAAGTCTCCGGCGGCTACTCCAAAGGCAAAACCGACGTGGCCGCCACCGGTGACTACAAGAGCTGGCTGCTGGGCGTGAGCCACAGCATCGGCGGCGGCGACCTGAAAGCCGTGTACGGTAAGCAAGAGCAGAACAACAACAAGGTCAGCGGCCTGAACACCGTGAAAGAAATGGGCGTGGGTTACGACTACCACCTGTCCAAGCGCACCGACCTGTACGCCTACGCAGGCAAGGAAAAAGTCAAAGCCCTGACCTCCTACCAGCTGGGCATCTCCCACAAGTTCTAATCCGCCTCGCGGCATCGCCGAGCTCGTGTCTGATTTTGGGGTCTGGCCCCAAAATCGGACACGGGCTCGGCGGTGAGAGCCCTGAAAAAGCGCCGTTGGCGCTTTTTTGCGTTTACGGCTCGGCGAAGGAGGGCAGGGGCAGGCGGATGTCGATGCGCGTGCCCTGGCCGGGACCGCCGCTGATGGCGAGGTCGCCGCGCAGGGCCAGCACGCGTTCGCGCATGCCGAGCAGGCCGTAGGAGGTGGGTTTGTCCAGATCGCTTTCGCCGATGCCGCGCCCATCGTCTTCAATCGCAATCAGCAGGGCGCCATCCTTGCGGTGCAGATGCAGCTCGACCGTCTGGGCGTGGGCATGGCGGGCGATATTGGTCAGCGATTCCTGCACGATGCGGAAGACGGCGGTGCTGAGGCGGTCGTCCAGGATCAGCTCGGCCTCCGCCGTCTGCAAATGGCAGGCGATGCCGTGGCGCTGCACCCAGTCGTGGCGCAGCGATTGCAGGGCGAAGTACAGGCCGCCTTCGTCCAGGGCGCGCGGACGCAGGTTGCCGGCGATGCGGCGCAGCGAGGTGATGGCCGACAACAGCAGCTGGTCCATGCTGTGCAGGCGCTGGCGCGCGCCCGGCTCGTGGCCATCCTGCTGCTGCAGCAAATCCATGTCCACGCGCAGGGCGGCCAGCAGCTGGCCCAGGTCGTCGTGCAGCTCGCGCGCGATGTGGGCGCGCTCTTCTTCGCGGATGGCTTCCAGCGCATAGTCGGTGGCGCGGCGGCCGGCGAGCCGCTGGCGCGCCACCGGCGCCGGTTCGGGCTTGCTCAGGCGCCAAGCCAGGCGCGAGGCCAGCAGAAGGGCTGCACTGCGCAGCAAACGGAGAATGGGGGAGGGTGGCATGGCGTAGTCCTGAGCCGAAAAAACGGCGATTCAGGACTACCCTAGACCAAGCCGGCGGCGCAGGCCTTGATATGCAGCAGAGGGGTGGCGCGGCTGCCGCCGCGCCCGGCCTTACATTTGCTTAAACAGGTGCAGGAAGCTGCGGCTCACTTCCAGTTTGTCGGAGCGGCCCTTGATCATCACCAGGTGGCGGCCGCGGATATCGCGCGTCACGCCTTCGATGGCGTTCACATTGACCAGGGTGGCGCGGTGGATCTGCCAGAACAGATCGGGATCGAGTTCGTCGGCCAGGTCGCGCACCGGCTTGCGGATCAGGGCTTCGAACTTCTCGGTCTGCACGCAGGTGTATTTCTCGTCGGAGCGGAAGAACAGGATTTCCTCGACCGGAATCATGCGCAGATCCTGGCCGATGCTGGCCTGGATCCATTGCAGATGGGCCTTCTTCGGCGCGGCGATTTTTTCCGTCAGCTGGGCCAGCATGGCGCTGACGCTGGCATTCACATCCTCTTTCGGCCGGCTCAGGCGGGTTTTCAGGCGGTCCACCGTGATCTGCAGGCGTTCCTGCTCGGGCGGCTTCAGCACATAGTCGACGGCGCCGCGCTCGAACGCTTCCACCGCATAGGCATCGTAAGCGGTCACGAATACCACATTGCTCTTGCCGCCGATCACCGCCGCCGCTTCCATGCCGGTCTTGCCGGGCATGCGGATATCGAGGAAGGTGAAATCGGGCTTCAGCTGGTCGACCAGCTCGATGGCTTCGTCGCCGTTTTTGGCTTCGCCCACGATTTCCAGCTCTGGCCAGACTTGGCTCAGGCGCATGCGCAACTGATCGCGCATCAAACGTTCATCATCGGCAAGAATTGCAGTTGGCATAATTTGCAAGAGTTATGAAAAATGGCTGACAATTATTCAATGAAACCAGGCAAGAATCAACGATTCATTTTGCAAGCTGGTAAGGTACTTCGATAGTGGCGATCACCCCGCTTGGCTGATTCGGCTCAATTTTCAAATGGGCCTGGTCGCCATGCAGCAGTTTCAGGCGCTCGCGGATGGTCAGCAGGCCGAGGCCGGTGCCATCGCTGGGCTTGGCGCCAAAGCCCAGGCCATCGTCGGTGACGACCACGCGCAGCTTATTATGCGCCACTTCCGCGCACACTTTGAGGGTGCCGCCTTCGGGTTTGCCTTCCAGCCCGTGCTTGATGGCGTTTTCCACCATCGATTGCAGCATCATGGGCGGGAAAGCGGCGGTGCGCAGGCCTTCGGGAATGGCGAAATCGATGGTCAGGCGCTCTTCCATGCGCATTTTCAGCAGCGCCAGATACGCCACCACCATATCGGCTTCGCGGCCCAGATTGGTGATCAGGGAATTCTCGCGCATCTGCGGCAGCACGGCGCGCAGGTATTTGATCAGGCTGCGCTGCATGGCCGAGGCGCGCGGCGGATCGGTTTCGATCAAGTGCTCGACCGAGGCCAGGGTGTTGAACAGGAAATGCGGTTCGACCTGGGCCTGCATCATTTGCATTTTGGCTTCGCTGAGCTGGCGCTGCATGGAGGCGCGCTCGGCGGCGGCGTTGGCGGTCTGGGTTTCCGCTTCCGCCCGTTTCTTGCCGCCCATCAGGGCCTTGGTGGCGAACAGGGCCAGCACCAGCAGCGAGACGAAACTCTTGAACCAGGTGGAGGCCTGCTGGGTATAGCGCGATACCTTCTGCTCGGCGGCATCATCGACCGCCTCCTCGATCGCATTGGATAATTCCTCGCCGATCTGCGGCGGCAATTCAATATGGACTTCCTCGCCCGGTTGCGGCGCGCCGGCGGGCAGGGCGGGTTTGGCCGGTTTCGCCGGGTGGGCCGGAAGCGCTGGCTTGGCGGCCGGCGCTTCGGGGGCGGGCGTGGCTGTCGGCGCATCTGGCGCGTCAGGGACTTCGCCGGGAACGGTCTCGGCGGGCTTGGGCGGCTCCTCTGGCTTGGCCGCATCCTTGCGCGTCTTCACGCCGCGCGGATTGAAGTGGATGCCGCTGTCGTCGATGGTGATATTGGTTTCGCCGGGGCGGTTGCGCTTATGCGAGCGCGTCACGACCTCGTCGCTTGGACTGGGCGAGAACAGCTCATCTTGCAGAATCGAGGCGGCAATCAGGGACAGGGCGGCGAAAAGAAAGAATTTCCACCATGAAAGCTGCGTTACCCAGGTCGCGGTCGCATCGAAGCCGCGGTGCAGCCAGGCCAGGATGGTTTTCAGCGTTTCTTGCAATTTCGGGGTTGGGAACATGCTTTCTTTCTTCTTGAGTAAGCGGCAAGTGTAGATAACCTTACGCAAACCTGTCTATCCGGGCCAGCGGTGTGCGACAGTCTGCACAAAAGTGGTCTTGGAAGGAAGAATGCAGGGATAACTGGATGTGGCGAAAAAGCCCTTGCGCGCGCCATGCTGCTTTGCTATAGTTCTGTCCCCGCCGCAACGCAGATGCAAATCGCGAAAC
>JANCSZ010000016.1:0-70247 GCA_024437665.1 Massilia sp. YIM B04103
CAGGCGTTCGGCCGGATACTCGGGATCGAGCGGCACATAGGCGCCACCTGCCTTCAAGATAGCCAGTAGGCCGATCACCATCTCGAAGGAGCGCTCCAGCGCGATGCCGACCTTGCTCTCCGGCCGCACGCCAAGCTGGATCAGATGATGGGCCAGGCCGTTGGCGCGCGCATTCAGCTCTCCGTAGCTCAGCGACGCATCGTCAAACAGCAGTGCGCAGGATTCCGGCTGGCTAGCGGCCAGTTTTTCAAACAGGCGATGGACAGGCTCTTCGCCATCATGATGTCCACGGTTATCACCCCATTGCGCCAGGCGGGTTTGCTGCATTTCGCTCAGCAGCTTGATTTCACCCAGGGTCTGCTCCGGATTGTCTGCCAGGGCTTGCAGCAGCACCAGATAATGTTCCGCCATGCCTTCGATATAGGCTGCATCGAACAGTTCCGGCGCGTAGCTGAAGCTGGCCGTCACACTGCCATCTGAGCTTTCGTAAGTTGTCAGCGACAGCTCGCTTTGCACATTCTGCTCGTCGAAGTCGAGACGCTCTACCGCAAGGCCTGGCCATTGAGCCAGGGAGCCATGATCCAGCCGCAGATGGTTGAACATCACCTGGAACAGCGGATTGCCGGTCAGGCTGCGCTCCACCTGCATGGCTTCGACCAGCCAGTCCAGCGGCAAATCCTGGTGTGCCTGAGCGCCAAGCGCATTGTCGCGGGTCTGCTCCAGCAGCCGCGCCAGTGGCAGTTTCGCGTTCAAACGCGCCGGCAGCACCTGCGTATTCACAAAGAAACCGATCAGGCCCGCCGTCTCCGCGTGATGGCGATTGGCGACCGGGACGCCAACGCGTATGTCGGTCTGGCCGCTGTAGCGGAACAACAGGGCTTGAAACGCCGTAAGCAGCGCCGTGAAAAAGGTCGCCCCGCGACTTTGCGCCTGGCGCCGCAATGCCGCAGTCAGTTCGAACGGCAGTTGGACGGCATGGCGGGCCGCGCCATACGTCCCTTCGGCATGGCGCGGACGGGCTGTTTGCAGATTCAGTGCGGGCTGGTGCACCCCGAGCAGGTCCCGCCACCAGGCCAGTTGCCGTTCGCCGTCCGCACCCGCCAGCAAATTGCGCTGCCATGCCGCGTAATCGCTGTACTCAATCGGCAGTTCGGGCAGTTGCAGCGCCCTTCCCTGCACGCGGGCGGCGTATCGCTGCGCCAGCTCATCCAGGATCAACTGGGTGGAATAACCGTCCGAAACAATGTGATGCATGACCACCACCAGCTGGTGTTCATCCTCTCCCACCTTGAACAAGGCCGCGCGCAGCAAAGGGCCGCTTGCCAGGTCGAAGGGTTTGGCGCAGAGGCTGCGTACTTCCTCCTCCAGCGCGCTGCCGCTCAGAATCCGGCAAGGCAGTTCAACGGAGGGAGGCGCCTGCACCAGTTGGCGCAGGCTGCCATCCAGCTCCTGGCGAAATACCGTGCGCAGGGATGGATGGCGGGCAAGCAGCGCCTCCAGGCTGGCGCGCAATGCTTCGGTATCCAGGCGACCGCTGAAACGCAAGCCGCCGCTTAAATGATAGGCCGCACTATCCTGATCGAGCTGCCACAGGAACCACTGACGTTGCTGGGAGAAGGAAAGTTCAGCAGTACCGCCGGAGGCTCGGCGTGGTATGGCTTGCGCCGGTGTGACGCCTGCAGCGGGTTTGGCAGCGCCGCTCAGGCGCTCCTGGAGTTTCGCCAGTTGCGCAGGGCTGAGCCGCGCACGCAATGCGGCCAGGGTGTTCATATCGGACATTGAAGGAACCTTTACAGCTGTGGGGACACCGCAGCCGCTTCAGCGCGCTCGATGTCTTCTATCATTCGGGTTTCGACCATCACCGCCAGCGCGGCAACCGTCGGATTTTTGAAAAAGCCAGCCGGATGCAGCTCAACGCCATATGCGCCGCGCACCTTGGCCAGCAGTTGAATCGCAAGCAGCGAATCGCCACCGAGTTCGAACAGATTGTCGTTGGTCCCAACCGGCGCAATGCCGAGGAATTCGCTCCATAGCGTTGCCAGGCCTTCTTCCAGAGGACCGGCCGGTTCGGCATATGCCTCGGACAAGGCGGGACGCGCGTGCTGCTGGCGGCGTGGCGCCGGCTCCGGCAACAGGCGATCCGCCAGTTCCATCGATGCGCCGCGCGCCATCTGCCGCTCCAGCCCAATGGTCGATATCAGCACCTGCGGCAATTGCGGGCCGGAGAGTATGCGTTCCAGTAGCGGGCCGGCATCGGCGATGGTTATACCTTCATCGTCCGGCAGTTGCTGTCCGGCCGCCATGCCCAGATCGCGCCATACATCCCAGTTGACCGAAACCAGCCAAGGACCGTCGCCGCTGCTGGCGGCACGCTGCGACAGCGCATCCAGGACTGCATTCGCGGCGCAGTAGTCGGCTTGCGCGAAACCGCCCGTGACCGCCGTCAGCGAAGAACAGAGCAGAACGAAATCCAGCGCCTCGTCTTTCACCGCATCCAGCAGAACCATCGTGCCCTGCAGTTTTGGCGCAAACACCTTTTCCACGCTGGCGCGCTGCTTGGTTGCAATCAGGCCTCCACCGGCGATACCGGCAGCGTGGATTACGCCATTCAAGGCACCAAACCTGGCGCGGGCAGCGGCGACAGCGGCCGCCATTTGTCCGGCGTCGCCAACATCTGCTTGAACGGCCAGCACTTCGGCACCCAGCGCCTCCAGCTCCAGCAAAACCGGCGCATCGGACGGCAAGGCACTGCGGCTCGCCAGGACCAGCTTTGCCTGCCATGTCTGGGCCAGATATCGGGCCAGCACCATGCCAACGCCGCCCGCGCCACCCGTGATCAGATACACGCCATGGCGGCGCAGGCGCTGGCCTGCTGCAATCTGCCTTGGCAGCGCTTCGTATTCCTTGAGCCAGCGGTGCGGCCCGCGATAGGCTGCAAGCGTTTCGCCCTGGGGCGCATTCATTTCGCCGATTACCTGATTCGCCAGGGTCTGCTCGCTGGCGCCGCCAGCCTCTGGCAGCACAATATCCAGCAGCCGGCAGGAGATGTTTGGGTACTCTTGCGGAATAACCTTGCAGGGACCATACAAGGCCGCCTGCTGCGGATGCAGTTGTTCCATGCCGGTGACATCCGCCAGCCCGTCACTCAGCACCGTAATCGCAGCGGCGCCGACACCGGCACCATCCATAGCCTGCGCCAAGACCAGCAGGCTATGGAAGCCGCGCTCAAGAGCATCCGGCTGGTTTTCTGAATTCAGCGCCCACATATGGCATACATCGATGGCCGCAGTGGATTGCAGCGCCTGAAGCAGTTGCGCCAGATCGCCTGCATCGCCGGGACGCACGGCATAGCAATTGGCTGCAATGCGTTCAAAGCCCGAACCGCGTTCAACCCGGACCACATCCCGCCCTTGCGCCAGCAAACGGTCGGCCAGCTTGTCGGCGAAACTGGTTTCATCGGCCAGCAGCAGTACCGGGCCGCTGCGCTTCTGGCCAGCGGAACTCAGGGGCAAGGCGCGCTGCCAGACCGGGCGCAGGAACCAGTCGTCCATGCTGCGTACTTTTTCCACCTTCATCGGGGCAGCATCGGTCCAGTAGGACTGGCGCTCGAAGGCGTATCCCGGCAAGGCCACGCGCCGCTTTCCACCTATTCCCAGCGCTGCCGCATCCAGCTCGACTCCAGCCACCCAAAGCTGCGCCAGGCAAAGCGCATGCTGCTGCGCATTCTGGCTGCGCCGCGCCGGATGCGCCTGCGTGGCGAGTACCGGGCGCTCCGCAGCCAGCGCATGGCGGCGCGCGAGACTGCTCAACGTTTCTCCTGGGCCGACTTCCAGCAGCAGGCGGTTGGACTTCTCCAGCAGGGTTGCCAGGCCATCGGCGAAACGCACCGTGCCGCGCATATGGCGCAACCAGTAGACAGGGTCACAAGCTTCTTCCGCCTTGATCCAGCTTCCGCTCAGATTGGAAATGAATGGAATCCTGGGCGCTTGCAGTGCAATCTTGCGCAGCAAGGCTTCGAATTCGGCCAGCACTGGTTCCACCAGCGTGGAATGGAAGGCGCGGCTGACGTGCAGACGGCGCGTTCCCACGCCTCGTTCAGCCAGTTGGCGCTCCACGGCTTCCACGGCAACGACAGGACCAGCCAGGACGCACAGGTCCGCAGCGTTGACGGCCGCGATATCGCATCCTGCCTCCCGGCAGAAGGCCAGTTGCGTCTCCGGCAGGCTGACGGCCAGCATGGCGCCTTCGGCGCTCGCCTGCAGCAAGCGTCCGCGTTCGGCAACGATGGCCAGCGCATCTTCCAGCGTAAATACACCGGCCAGACAGGCTGCCACATACTCGCCGATGCTATGTCCCAGCAAGGCATCGGGACGCACGCCACGGCTAAGCCACATCTGCGCCATCGCATATTCCAGCACGAAAAGCGCCGGCTGGGTATAGGCGGTCTGCTCCAGCCGCGCGGCAGCTTCCTCTTCCCCACCTTCCGCCGGATACATCAGGTCGCGCAGGTCAAGGCCGATGCGATCCTTCAGCAGTACGCAGCAGCGGTCCACGCTATCGCGCACCACGCTGTTAGTCAGGTACAGGTCGCGGCCCATATCCACGTGCTGCGCACCCTGTCCCGGGAACAGGAAGGCGACAGCCGGGGCTTCGGCCATGGCCTGGCCTCGTACCAGCGAGCCGCTGCTGCCGGCCAGCGCCTGCGCCGCCTGGGCGTGGTCACGAGCCAGCACAACAGCGCGGTACGCGAAGTGGCGCCGCCCGCCATGCAGTGTGTGCGCGACATCGCCCAAGGCCTGCTCCGCGTGCTGTTCGAGATGGTTGGCCAGCCGCCCGATAGTTTCATCCAAAGCAGTGGCGCTGCGCGCCGACAGCAGCAACAGCTGGTCCGGCTGCCCGGCCAGCGCCGCGGGCACCGCATGCCTGGGCGCTTCTTCCAGCACCACATGGGCATTCGTGCCGCCCATGCCGAAAGAGCTGACGCCAGCGCGGCGCGGCGCGCCATCTTCCGCCCAGGGACGGGCTTGCGTATTCACGTAAAAGGGGCTGGCGGGGAAATCGATCTGAGGATTCGGCTGCTCAAAATTCAGGCTTGGCGGCAGCGTGCGGTGCTTAAGGGCCAGCACCGCCTTAATCAGGCCGGCGACGCCCGCCGCCGCATCCAGGTGGCCGATATTGGTCTTCACCGAACCGATGGCGCAGTAGCCGCTTCTCTGCGTGCTGGCGCGGAAAGCCTGGGTCAAGGCGGCAATTTCCACCGGGTCGCCCAAGGCAGTGCCGGTGCCGTGCGCTTCCACATAACCGATGCTGCCGGCATCCACACCGGCCATCGCCAGCGCCGACTGAATCACTTCAGCCTGGCCGTCGACACTGGGCGCGCTATACGCCATCTTGCCCGCGCCATCGTTATTCAGCGCAGAGCCTTTGATAACGGCGTGAATGGCATCCCCATCGCGCAGCGCCTCGTCCAGACGCTTGAGCACAACAATGCCCGCGCCGCTGCCGATCACCGTGCCGCCAGCAGCCGCATCGAAGGCGCGGCAGTGACCATCCGCCGACAGAATCGCTCCGGCCTGATGGCGGTAGCCCATCTCCTGCAGCAGGTTGAGCCAGACGCCGCCAGCCAGCGCCAGGTCGCTTTCATAATTCAGCAAGGAGCGGCAAGCCATATGCACCGCCACCAGCGAAGTCGAACAAGCCGTCTGCACCGATACCGCTGGGCCGCGCAGATTCAGCTTGTAGGCAATGCGCGTCGCCAGCGATCCCTGGTCATTGCCGTTCATCAGCCCGAGCAGTGAAGCGATATCGCTGGCCGCCCAATCCACGCCGGGCAGCAGATTGCGCATCAAATACAGATTGCTGCCGCTGCCCGCATACACGCCAGTCAGCGCCGGCGTGGCGGTTCCCGCATAGCCGGCGTTTTCCAGGGCATGCCAGGCAGTCTCCAGGAATACGCGCTGCTGCGGATCGAGCCGTTCAGCCTCGCGCGGAGAATAGCCGAAGAAACCGGCATCGAATCGGTCCACGCCATCCAGCACCATGCCGGCTTTCACATACGCCGGATCGGCCAGCGCGGCATCGGCCACGCCGCGCGCGCGCAACTGCACGTCGTCAAAGGCGCGCCGCGCTTCCACGCCGTTCAGGATATTGTGCCACAGGGCGTCCACGCTTTCCGCACCGGGAAAGCGCCCGGCCATGCCGACAATGGCAATTTCCACGCCGGTGAATTCTTCCTGCTCCGGCAAGCCTTGGTCCGCTAAATTCATGTCGGCGCTCTTTCCGCTACTGCTTTACGTTGTAAAAATGCGCCGCGCTGGCGTTTCGCGCGTTCATCGACTTCCGCCGTGGAGCGTGCCGTCGGTGCGGCGCTGCCGAGGAAGGCCGCCAGTGCTTCCAGCGTCGGATACTTGAACAGATCGACCACCGTGGGATGCAGGTCCAGCTGCTGCGCCAGGCGGCGCTGCAACTGCAGCAGCAGCAGCGAATTGCCGCCCAGCTCAAAGAAGCTGTCGCGCCGGTCCACGTTCTCCAGTTCCAGCAGGGCGCACCAGAGCTGGCCCAGCGCCTGTTCCAGCTGTCCTTGCGGCGCCTCGCTGGCGGCGCGGTTCGGCAGCGCCACATCCGGCAGCGCCTTGCGGTCCACCTTGCCGTTCGCGCTCAGCGGCAGCGAAGGCAGCACCGCAATATGCTGCGGCACCATATAGTCCGGCAGCCGCAATGCCAGGCGCGCCTTCAGCTCTGCGCCATCGGCCAGCTTGCCCTCGTGCGCCGACACATAGCCAACCAGGCGCTTGCCGCCCGCGCCATCGCGCGCCAGCACCACGGCTTCGCGCACTTCCGGCTGCGCCAACAGTTGCGCCTCAACCTCGCCCAGTTCGATGCGCAGGCCCCGAATTTTCAGCTGGTGATCGATGCGCCCCAGATATTCCAGTTGGCCTTCGCCATTCCAGCGCACCAGATCCCCGGTGCGGTACAAGCGGCCGCCGCGCGGATCGAAGGGATCGGCCACAAAGCGCTCCGCGCTCAGGCCCGGACGGTGCAGATAGCCCCGTCCCAATCCCACACCGCCAAGATACAGCTCGCCCGCCACCCCGGCCGGAACCATATTCAGCTCCGCGTCCAGCACATAAGTATGGGTTTCGCTGATCGGGCGGCCGATCGGCACCAGGCTTTGCCCGTCGTTGCGGCAGGCCCAATGCGTCACGTGGATCGCCGTTTCGGTCGGCCCGTACAGATTGTGCAGGCCAGCGCGGCGCAGGCGTTCGAAGGTTTCGCGCTGCGTCTCCGCCGGCATGGCCTCGCCACCGCAGATAATGTGCTTGAGCCGCGTGCTGGCTTCAATCCCTTCGTGCGCCAGGAAGGCTTGCAGCATCGGCGGCACGAAGTTGACCGTCGTGACCTGATGCTGCTGGATCAGCGCCACCAGGCGCGCCGGATCGCGCTGATCGCCCGGCAAGGCCAGCGCCAGGCGCGCCCCCGCCGTCAATGGCCAGAACTGCTCCCATACCGATACGTCGAAACCGAAAGCAGCCTTGTGCAGCACCGTGTCGGCGGGCGTCAGGTGGTAAGTCTCCTGCATCCACGCCATGCAGCTGGACAACGAACGATGGCGGTTGGCCGCGCCTTTCGGATTGCCGGTCGAACCGGAGGTGTAGATCACGTAAGCCAGGTTCTCGCCATGCACCGGCACGACTGGATTCGCGCTGCTCTCGGCGCTGACATCGGTCTGGTCCAGCAGCAGCACCGGCACGGCGGACAAAGGCAGGCTGGCGCTCAGCGCGCTATGCGTGAGCAGCAGGCTGATGCCGCTATCCTCGGCCATATAGCGCAGGCGTTCCGCCGGGTAGTCGGTATCCAGCGGCACGTAGGCGGCGCCGGCTTTCAGAATCGCCAGCAGGCCAATCATCATGTCCAGCGAACGTTCGACGGCGATGCCGACCCGGCTCTCCAGCCCCACGCCCAGCGCCATCAGTCGGTGCGCAAGGCGGTTGGCGCGGACGTTCAGCTCCGCATAGCTGAGGGTCTGATCGCCGAACAGCAAGGCTGGCGCATCGGGATGGCGCAGCGCATTGCGCTCAAAGCTGCGATGCACCGGCTCCGCGTCGGCATGGCGCACCGGATTGACGCCCCACTCCTCCAGCTGGATCTGTTCCTGCTGGCTGACCAGGGCCACATCGCCCACAGCCTGCCCGCTTTGGTGCGCCAGTGCGCCGAGAATGGCCAGGTAATCGTCCGCCATGCGGGCGATGGTGGCCGCTTCAAACAGTTCCGCCGCATAGATGAAGCGCACGCCAAGCCGCCCATTGGCCAGCTCCGTGGTTTCCAACGTCAGCTCGAACTGCGCCGCCTGTTCGCGCAAGGCGAAATATTCGGCATCCACCCCGGGCAGTTGCGCCAGCGTGCCGAAGTCGGCGCGCAAATGGTTGAACATCACCTGAAACAGCGGGGCATGGCTCAAGCTGCGTTCCGGCTGCAAGGCATCGACCAGCTGCTCAAACGGCAGGTCGGGATGCGATTGCGCCGCCAGCGCCGTTTCGCGCGCATCGCGCAGCACTTCGGCCAGGCTGCGGCGGCCATGGATTTCGCCGCGCAGCACCTGGGTATTGACGAAGAAGCCGATCAGGCCCTCGGTCTCAATGCGCTGGCGGTTGGCGATGGGGATGCCGACACGGATATCGGCCTGGCCGGTATAGCGGTGCAGCAGTGCCTGGAAGCCCGCCAGCAGCGCCATGAACAGCGTGCCGCCGGCGCGATGGGCGCATTCGCCCAGGGCGGTCAACAGTTGCGGCTCCAGTTCCAGACGATGGGCGGCCGCCCGGTAGTTCGCCACCGGCGGCCGCGCGCGGTCGACAGGCAGTGCCAGCACCGGCTGTTCGCCGCCCAGTTGCTCGCGCCAATACGCCAGCTGACGCGCTCCGGCGCCCTCTTTCAGCCATGCATGCTGCCATGCCGCGTAATCCGCATATTGCACCGGTAGCGCGGCCAATGGCGCTGCGCTGCCCGCCAGATGGGCGCGATAATGCGTGGCCAGTTCGGCCAGCAGCACCTGCATCGACACGCCGTCCGATACGATATGGTGCATCGCCACCGCCAGAATATGCGCCTCGTCGCCAAGTCGCAGCAGCGCCGCGCGCAGCAGCGGACCGTGGCACAAGTCGAACGGGCGCGCATTCAATTCTTCGGCCAGCCGCAAGGCCTGCGGCTGGCGCTCATTTTCGGGTAGGCCGCGCAGGTCGATTTCCGACCAATCCAGCGGCATTTCAGCCTGTATCAACTGCTCGCCCCTGCCATCCGCGCCGGCCTGGAACAGGGTGCGCAGCGGCTCATGGCGGCCAATCAGGGCATCGAAAGCCGCGCGCAGGGCCGCGGAGTCCAGCGCACCGGCATAACGCAGCGCGCCGCTGACGTGATAGGCGCAGCTCTCCGGCGCCATCTGCCACAGGAACCATTGCCTTTGCTGCGCATGCGACAGCGGCAGCGCCTGCCGGCGCCGCTCCGCAGGCAGCGGCACCATGGGCGACAGCGCCGCCTTGCCGGAACCACCCTGGGGCTGGCTGGCAATCGCCGCCGCCATGGCGCCGAGCTGCGGCTGCTCGAATATCAGCCGCACCGGGAAATCGATATTCCAGCGCTCCCCGATGCGCGCCGCCAGTTGCACCGCCGCCAGCGAATTGCCGCCGCTAGCGAGGAAATGGGCATCGCGCGCAAACGGCGCCGACGCATCACGCTTGAGCACTTCGCGCCACAGGACGGCCAGCGCCGCCTCGGCCTCGCTCAGCGGCTCCTGGTTTCCGGCATCGGCCGGCCCGCCGGACGCGAACGCGCCGAACTGATAGACCGCATACGCATCCAGCGTGCCATCCTGCCATCCCTTGCGGCAGGCGCCGCGCTGCAGCTTGCCGCTGGAAGTCTTGGGCAATGCGCCGGGATTCAGCAACACCACGACCGACGCCGGTTCACGGCATGCCACCGCAACCGCCTGGCTCAAGGCATCCACCAGCACCTTGACCGGCACCAGCTTTTGCAGGCCGCGCGAAACCTCGACGGCCACGCCCACGCCTTCGCCGCCGTCGGGCATGGCGACCGCAAAGGCGGCCACGCGGCCCTTGCGCGCCGCCTCCACCTCGGTCTCGATGCCGCGCTCGATATCCTGCGGATAGATATTCTGGCCCCGCACAATAATCAAATCCTTGATGCGGCCAGTGATATACAGCTGGCCTTCATGCAGGAAGCCCAGATCGCCCGTGCGCAGCCAGCGCCGGCCATCGCGTTCGATAAAAGTTTCGGCGCTGGCTTCCTCGCGCCGCCAGTAGCCGTTGGCGATGCTTGGACCGCTGGCCTGAATCTCGCCCGCGCATCCCGCCTCCAGCACGCGCCCCGAGGCGGAATCGATAATCTCCAGCACATGATCGGGAGCGGTCGCACCGCAAGCCACCAGCATCTTGCCGCCGGCGTCGGGCTGCGCCTTGCCTTGTGCCAGGCTGTCGGCGGAGAAGCCCTGGGCGCATATGCCGTCCGCGCGGCGGCCGCCGGTCAGCAGCAGCGTCGCTTCGGCCAGGCCGTAGCAGGGATAAACGGAGGAGCCGGAAAATCCCGCCGGCGCCGTATGCGCAATGAAATCGCGCAGGGTGTCGTAACGCACCGGCTCCGCACCTGAAAACGCCAGCCGCCAGCTCGACAGGTCGAGCCGCGCAATCTGCTCTTCCCTGACCCGTTCCAGACAAAGCCGGAACGCGAAATCCGGCCCGCCGCTGATGGTGGCGCGCAGGCGCGCAACCGCCTGCAGCCAGCGCACCGGCCGCTCCAGGAAGAACCTGGGCGTCATCAGCCCGACGGGAATGCCGCGATGGAAAGGCTGCAGCAAGCCGCCGATCAGGCCCATATCGTGGTACAGCGGCAGCCAGGAGACGAAGACATCGTTGGCCCGCACATCCATGGTCGCTTCGATGGCGCGCTCGTTCGCCATCAGATTGCCGTGCGTGACCCTCACCCCCTTGGGCGTCGAGGTCGAACCCGAGGTGTACTGCAGAAAAGCGACGTCGCCGCTCAATGGCTCGCGCTCGGCCCATTCCTCCGCCATGCCGATGGCAATGCTGTCGGCCGCGATCACCGCCGCGCCGCCAAAAGCGCTCATCGCGCCGCCGACCATTTCAAGAATCGCGCCGGAAGTCAGGATGCAAGCCGCCTGCGCATCCTCCGCGATGCCGGCCAGGCGCGCCAGATGCTGGGGCCGCGCCGATTCGGGCGGAAACACCGGCACGGCGATCAGTCCCGCAAACATGCAGGCAAAGAAGCTGACCACATAGTGATCGTCGTTATCCAACAATAACAGGACGCGCTCGCCGGGACTGAAACGGCGCTGCAGCAGCGCCGCCAGCGCGCGCACGCGCCGCTCCAGCAGCGCATAGGAAACCGGGGTATCGAGGGCTTCGCCATCCCGCTCGGCCACCACGATCAGGGCGGTGTCATCGGGGCGCTGCGCCGCAAGCGCGCGCAAATGGGCGACAAAATTCTCGGGATAATGGCGCGCGGGCGACTGATTTGGCATCGGGCGTCCTGCGGATCAGTGGGCGCTGGCTTGTTCAGCCATCCAGTCGCGCAGGGACTTCGGACGCATATCGGTCCAGGCCCGCTCGACGTATTCCAGCACGGCCTTCTTGTTGCCGCGCACGCCCTCGACCGCGCTCCAGCCGCCGGGGACCGCTTTCCATTGCGGCCAGATCGAGTACTGTTCTTCGTGATTTACGAGGACGATGAAGACTTCGTCTTCACGGTCGAAGCAACTGGTGGACATGCGCTATACCTCATCATGGTGAAGGCAGCGCCGCGCATTCCGACATGGAAGGCCAGCGGCACTACTCTCCCCTATGACGCATGAGGCAAAGCGAAATTTAATGCAATGAGTAAGGAAAAATCCGCTGGCTTAAATGCCGCCGCCGGCCGGCGGAACCAGGCCTGCGGCCAGCCATACGCGGCGCGCTTCCTCATATGCTTTCAGATGATCGGGGGAGGCTTTCAGCCACGCCGCCAGTTCGGCCTGCGCGCTTTCATCAAGCGCATTTTCGTGTTCGCGCTGTATCCAATCGAGGGCGGTTTGCCAGTGCTGGTCGCCGTTTATATTTATAGTCATGGCCTTGCTGATAGAAGAAGCACGGCGTCTCCATTGACGCCGTCCATCCCATTATATCAACTGGCGCAGCCTGGATTTTCAGGCGACCCGCAAGGCATCACGGCAGCATTCCATCGCGTCGCGGATCATGAAGTTGACCAGCGTGGTGGAGATGCCCAGGTCGGCCGCCACTTCGCGCTGGGTTTTGCCGGCCAGGCGGTGCAACTCGAATGCGGCGCGGGTACGCTCCGGCAGCTTGTCCAGGGCGCGCGCCACCAGCACCAGATGCTGGGTGTGAATGGCCTGGACCTCGGGCGTCACGTTCGATCCCGCCTGCAGCGCTTCCTCGCCGGGCGAAAACACTTGCTGCTCGAAAGCCGAACGGCGGTGGCGGTCGATGGCCAGATTGCGCACCAGCTGAAACAGATAGGCGCCGGGGTTCAGAATATGCAGCTCTTCAATGCCGTCGGCCAGCTTCAGGTAAGCGTCCTGCACCACGTCCTCGGCGCGCTGCCGGCACCCCAGAATGCGGGCGGCGGCATCGCGCAGCTGGGCGCGGGAAGCGATGAAAAGCTGGCGGATATCGACAGCAGAGGAGATGGACATAGGTATCTGCGGAAAAATTTAAATGATAATGATTCGCGTTTACAAATCATCGCAGATACTGGCCTTTTTTGCAATGCGTCTTTTTTAGTAGTTCTCCTCGAAAAATATGTTACATACGGAGAAGTGCACTCCGCCACCCTCACATCGGCTCGCGGAATTGCCCGATCGGCTCGCTGGCGCCTTCGCTGGCAATCAGCAGCACGCGCGAATCGCGATCCAGGCCAAACGCCGAGCGCATGGCCGGTTCGGCCCCGGCACGGAGCAAGCCCGCCAGGCCCGCCGCCCCGCTCTCGCTGCTGGGAATGCGCGGATCGCCGCTCGCCGACCGCTCCAGGCACAGCACCGCCGCGCGCGCCGTTTCTTCGTCCACCGTCATGAAGGCATGGGCCGTGGCGGCAAGAATGCGCCAGGCCAGCAAGGATGGCTGATAGCACTCCAGCATGGCCATCACGGTCGGCTGGCCAGGGTCCACGCTGACCGGCTTGCGCACCAGGCAGCTTGCATAAAGACAGGCGGCGCGTTGCGGTTCGACCACAATCAGGCGCGGCTGCTCGCGGCCGAAGCGCAGCGCCAGCCTGGCCGCCAGCGCACCCGCCAGGCCTCCCACGCCAGCCTGCACGAAAAGGTGGCTGGGCGGCTGCGCCATCTCGGCCAGGGCTTCGTCGAGCAGCACGGTATAGCCCTGCATGATGCGGGCCGGAATCCGCTCATAGCCCGGCCAGGCGGTATCCGACACCAGGTGCCAGCCGCGCTCGGCACTGGTGCGGCGCGCCTCGGCCACCGCATCGTCATACGTGCCGCGGACGATGCTGACCGCCGCGCCGTACTGCCGGATCGCCAACAGGCGCTGGCGGCTCACGCCCGCATGCAAAAAAATATGCGCCTGGGCGCCCGCCAGCCGCGCCGCTGCCGCCACGGCCCGGCCATGGTTGCCATCGGTGGCGCAGCAGACGGTCTGCGAAGCCAGGGCCGCGCGCAGCGCCGGATGGTAGAGCTCATGCCAGCCCGGCTCGCATGCCAGCGCCTTGCCCGCCGCTTCCAGCAGCAGGCTGAGAGTGGCATGCATGCCGCCCAGAGCCTTGAAACTGCCCAGTTTCATGCGCCGGCTCTCATCCTTGATATGGATGGCGCCGACACCCGCCGCGCGCGCCAGCCCCGGCAAAGCGTGCAGCGGCGTCGGCACGAAGTCCGGCAGGCACGCCAGGCGGGCGCGCACCAGCGCCAGCTCCTTGTCGCTGAACAGGGCCGCATCGCCGGCCGCCAATTCTTCCGTACGGTTCAGTAAAAACATGATTTCTCCCTTCAGTCCGATGGAAGAAATCTTATTGCGCGGCCTATGGAGAAATTCTCTAAAATGTACTTCTCTACGCAACTTTGTAAGGCAAACGTGCCGCAATTGGATAATTTCGATTACGCCATCCTGGACATCCTGCAGCAGGACAACCGCACGCCGCTGCGCACCATCGGCGAGCGGGTGCACCTGTCCGCGCCCGCCGTGCAGCGCCGCATCAAGGCCATGGAAGAATCCGGCGTGATCGCCGCCAACACGGCCCTGGTCGATCCGAACCTGGTCGGCAAATCGCTCACCATCCTCACCGAGGTGTATATCGAGAGCGAGCGGCTGGACTTGCTGGACGCGATCAAGGCGGCCTTCGTGGCCGCGCCCGAAATCCAGCAGTGCTATTACGTGACGGGCGACGCCGACTTCGTGCTGGTGATCCTGGTCGCCACCATGGCCGAATACGACGCCCTGACGCGCCGCCTGTTTTTCGGCAATCCGAACGTGAAACGTTTCCGCACCCTGGTGGCGCTGGACCGCATCAAAACCGGCAGCGCCGTGCCGCTGACCGGGCTGTCCCATTCTTAACAAAATCTGCCATCTGTTTAAATCTATACGCTTTCTTCGGCTAAATTTCGCTAAAGAAATCGCAAAATGTTGCGCAAATGCCGAGTTTGGCGAAATTTCTGCATTTCTAGCGAATCGGCGTTTACGGCCATTCCGCTGCTGTGTGAGGATGTATCGATGAGCTGGCCCGCTAGCCGGTCTCATCCTCAAAAACAACCAACCTCACGGAGACAAAGCATGAACTTGAATCAACGCCTCAAGCTTGGCGGTTCGGTTTTGGCAGTTGCTCTTTGCTTCAGCGCCAGCGCGGCCGCCAGCGGCCTGGTCGCCAGCGTCAGCATGGAAAAGAAAGCCCTCGGCACGGGGGATGATGTGGTGGTGCGCGTGACCATGTTTAACAGCGGCGACACAGCCGAGAAAATCCTGCGCTGGCACACGCCTTTCGGCGCCATCGAACAATCGCTGTTCGAGATCACGCGCGACGGCGTGAAAGTGCCGTATGAAGGCAAGCTGGTGAAGCGCCCCGCACCCACCGCCGCCGACTACCTGGTGATCGAGCCGGGCAAGGCTTACACCGCCACGGTGGAACTGTCCCACCTCTATGATATGAGCGTGACGGGCGACTACTCGATCCGCTTCCAGAGCAAGACGGCAGCGCCGGTGCGCACCGAAAAAGGCGAACGCGCCGCCGACGAGAAAACGGCTGACCTGCTGCAATCGGAAGCCGTCTCGGTCTGGATCGAAGGCGATGCCAGCCCGGCGCAGAAAGCGGCCGAACAGGAAGCCGCTCTGGCGGGCAGCCTGTCCTTCACCCAATGCAGCACCTCGCAGCAAACCCAGATCAAGGCTGCCTACACGGCGGCGAAAAACATGGCGGCCAGCGGCGTCAGCTATCTGGCGGGCAATCCGGGCCAGCGCTACACCAAATGGTTCGGCGCCTACAATTCCAGCCGCTTCAATACGGTGAAATCCCACTTCAACGCCATCAAGGATGCTTTCGCCAACAAGGCGGTGGTGGTCGATTGCGGCTGCAAGGAAAGCTATTACGCTTATGTGTATCCGAACCAGCCTTACAAGATCTATGTCTGCAACGCCTTCTGGCCTGCGCCAACCACGGGCACCGACTCCAAAGGCGGCACCCTGGTGCATGAGATGAGCCACTTCACCGTGGTGGCAGGCACCGATGACTGGGCCTATGGCCAGTCGGCGGCGGCCAGCCTGGCCGTCAGCAATCCCGCCAAGGCCATCGACAACGCCGATTCGCACGAATATTTCGGCGAAAACACCCCATCCCTGCCATAAACCGGCGCCAGGCCATCCCCTGCATCCCGCAGGCCGGATGGCCTTACTTGCCGCCGTAGGTGAACAGCAGCGGCGCGGAGGTCAACGTCAAGGCCTTGGCCATATCCGGCTCCGCCTTCATATCGTCCCAATACAGGCCGTCATAGGCGATCTGATAGACGCGTTTGCCCGCTTTGAAACTATAGTTATTGGTGATGTCGATGCTGTTCTGCTGCTCGGCGCCCGGCTTCAGCTCCATGAAATCGGCGGCCTTCAACGGGCCGCGCTTGATCATCACGCCTTCATAGCCCAGCTTCTCGCCGCTATCGGCGTCGCGCACCTCGAACAGGCGGCCGGGCGGGTCTTTATCCACAGCCAGGGTGCGCGGCACGTAGACGGTGCGCGTCCCTTCGTTTTTCAGCACCACGCCAACCCGCACCCGGCCCTGCTCCGTCTGCACCGCCAGGCTCAGCTTCACATCGCTCATGGTTTTCTCTTTCGCCGCCTGGGCGCCGGGAACCAGCAGGAAAACAGCCGCCGCAGCCGCTATCACATTGGTCAAACGCTTCAAAATGCCCTCCTTCGCTGTGGATCAGAAACCGCAGCCTAGGCGATGGCCGGGCGCGCCGTCGGTGCGCAAGCGAACAATCGGCGGCTCAGTTCGCCCTCAGTTCGCCTTTTCCACTTTCAACCCGGCTGCCAGCCAGTCGGGATAGCCGCTCTCCAGGCAGCGCGCTTTCAGACCGCTGACGCGCAGCATGGTCACGGCATCCCGCGACAGCACGCAATACGGGCCGCGGCAATACGCCACGATCTGCTGGCCCTGCGGCAGCTCGCCCAGGCGGCCCTGCAGTTCTTCCAGCGGAATATTCAATGCGCCGGGCAGATGGCCCAGGGCATATTCATGTTCGGGACGCACATCGAGCAGGGTCACGCCGCCATCGGCCAAGCGCAACAGCAGTTCCTCGCGCGAAATGCCATGCAGACGGCTGGGCTGGGCGAAACTGTCCACCACTACCTGGCGCAATTCGGCGCGCTTGAACTCGGCGAACTGCTGCAAGCCGCCCAACAGCGCCATCACCGGCCCGCCTCCCAAACGGTAGAGAATGCGTTTGCCGTCGCGCCGGGTATCGACAAAGCCGGCCCGCTTCAAATTCTGCAAATGCTGGGAGGCGTTCGCCAGCGACAGGCCCGCCAGTTCGGCCAGCTTTTCGACCGGCCTTTCCTCTTCCGAGATATGGCAAAGCAAGGCAACACGGTGCGCATGGCCCAGCGTGCGGGCCAGCTCGGCGATTTCGACGAGGATTTGGGGTTGGATAGAGTCGCTCATTGACACGATGGTAGCATTGCTCTATTCTTTAATCAATCAATTAGTTTATTGAATGATGTTTTAAAGGAATGAAAGAATGAATCAAGCTTTAGAGATGGGCCTGCGCATACTGCTGATCGGCGTGGGCGCAACGATGGTGCAAGACCTGTGGTCGGAGTTGCTCAAGCGCGTGTTTGGCGTCATGCCGCTGAACTGGGCCATGGTGGGACGCTGGGTCGGCCACTTTCCACGCGGCCGCTTCATGCACGAGAACATCGCCAAAGCGGAAGCGGTGCCCGGCGAACGCCCATTGGGCTGGCTGACCCATTACGCCATCGGCATCGCCTTTGCCGCCCTGCTGCTGGGACTGACCGGTCTGGACTGGGCACGCCAGCCGACACCGCTGCCGGCCGTCATGGTGGGCATCGCCACTATTCTGGCGCCCTTCCTTGTCATGCAACCTGCCTTCGGCATGGGCATCGCCGCCTCACGCACACCGGCGCCAGCCATCGCCCGCCTGCGCAGCCTTCTGACCCATACCGTGTTCGGCATCGGCCTATACCTGGCCGCCCTGTTGACGGCCCGTCTGCTGCCTTAAGCTTTGGCCAGCTCGCCGCGCGCCTGGCCCACCACGCTGCGCGCGGCGGACAAGCCCAGGCCGGCCATGATGGCGGCCACCGCGATATCCGGCCAGCCTTGACCGGTACCGAACACGCCCGCCGCCGCCAGCATCACCGCGAGATTGCCGATGGCATCGTTGCGGCTGCACAGCCAGACCGAGCGCATATTCGAGTCACCATCGCGGTAGGCATACAGCAGTACGGCCACGAGCACGTTCGCCAGCAGCGCCAGCAGGCCGATACCACCCATGGTGGCCGCCTCCGGCACGCCGCCTTGGCTGGCCCGCCACAGGGTCACGCCCAGCACCAGCACGCCATAGACGCCCATGGTCAATCCCTTGACCAGCGCCGCGCGCGAACGCCAGACCGGGGCCATGGCCAGCACAAACAGCGAAAGGCCGTAATTGCCCGCGTCGCCCAGAAAATCGACGGAGTCGGCAAACAGCGACACCGAAGCCGCTTGCCAGCCGCCGCCCAGCTCCACCAGGAACATCGCCGCGTTCACTACCAGGGCAACCCATAAAATGCGCCGGTAGCGCGGGCTGACCACCTGTTTCGGCGCCGAACAGCCGCTATCGCAACATCCTGCCATGATGACTCCTTGTGTATGGGGTATATTGGCATTAGAAACCCTGTAGCAGCTACAGGGTCAATACCCAAGGCGGGAAATCATGGAGAAAACATTCAAGATCGGCGAGCTGGCCTTGCAAACCGGCTGCGCGGTCGAGACCATCCGCTATTACGAGCGCGAAGGCTTGCTGCCGCCGCCGGCGCGCTCCTCGGCCAACTACCGCCTGTATGACGAGGCCCATGCGGAGCGGCTGATGTTCATCCGCCGCTGCCGCTCGCTCGATATGGGACTGGCGGAAATCCAGCAGCTCCTGGCCCTGCGCGCCACGCCCGACGGCAGCTGCGGCGGCGTCAATGCCTTGCTCGACCGCCATATCGAAGGCCTGGCCCAGCGCATCGCCGAGCTGGAATCGCTGCGCCGCCAGTTGCTGGACTTGCGCAGCCTATGCCACGAAACGCTGACGGCCAAGGAATGCGGCATCCTGCACGGGATTACCGCCGGCTCCGCTTAACGGCCGACCAGGGCCATGCCTGCCGGGCTGTAGCGCGCGCCATCCACCTGGTCCGGTGTAAAGGCGGCAGCAATGGCGTCCAACTCCTGCGCGCTCAACGCAAGCCCGGCCGCCGCCGAGTTTTCCTGCAGGTGGACGATGCGGCGCGCACCGGGAATCGGCGCGATATCCTCGCCCTGGGCCAGCAGCCAGGCCAGCGCCAGTTGCGCCGGAGTCGCCTGGCGGGCGCGCGCCAGCTCGCTCAGCGTATGCAGCAGACGGCGGTTGCGCTGCAAGGCATCCTGCTGGAAGCGCGGCAGATGGTGGCGGAAGTCGTCGGCCGACAATTGCGACACGTCTTCCAGCTTGCCGGTCAGGAAGCCACGACCTAGCGGGCTGTACGGCACAAATCCCACGCCCAGCTCGCGGCAGACGGGCAGCACATCCTCCTCCACGTCCCGGCTCCACAGCGAGTATTCCGACTGCACCGCCGCAATCGGGTGCACCGCATGGGCGCGGCGCAAGGTCGCACCACCCACCTCGGACAGGCCCAGGTGGCGCACCTTGCCTTCACGCACCAGCTCGGCCATCGCGCCCACCGTGTCCTCGATCGGCACTTGCGGGTCGACCCGGTGCTGATACAGCAGATCGATGGTTTCCACACCCAGGCGGCGCAGCGAACCCTCCGTGGCGGCGCGCACATGCTCCGGACGGCTGTTCAGGCCCGACATGCGCTCCATTCCCTCGCCATGCGGCAGGATGCCGAAGCCGAACTTGGTCGCCAGCGTCACCTTATCGCGCCGCCCCTTGAGCGCGCGGCCCAGCAACTCCTCATTGGTGTAAGGACCATAGACCTCGGCCGTATCCCAGTGGCTGACGCCCAGTTCCAGCGCCCGGTCCAGGGTGGACAGCGCTTCCGCCTCGTTCGACGGACCATAGGCGAAGCTCATGCCCATGCAGCCCAGGCCGATTGCCGACACTTCCAGGCCTTGCTGGCCCAATTTACGCATTTTCATCACAGCATCCTTCATTCTTTGTTTAGGAAGGATGCCAGTGTGCCGAATTTGTTTATGCGCGATAAGACGAGTTATCATGCATGAACTACTGAGCCAAATTCATCAATGAAAACACCCGACCTCGACGATCTGGCCGCCTTCGCCTGCGTCGCCAAACACCGCAGCTTCCGCAAGGCGGCGCAGGAACGCGGCGTCTCCGCCTCGGCCCTGAGCCACGCCATGCGCGCTTTGGAACAGCGCCTCGACCTGCGCCTGCTCAACCGCAGCACGCGCAGCGTCACGCCGACCGCCGCCGGCGAACGTCTGCTGGCGCGGCTGGCGCCCGCCCTGGACGAAATCCATGCCGGCCTCGACGACATCAACGCCCTGCGCGACACCCCCAGCGGCAGCCTGCGCCTGAACGTGCCGCGTTCCGTCGCCGCCCTACTGCTGACGCCCCTGTTTGCGCGCTTCCATCAAGTCTTTCCCGATGTGCGGCTGGAAGTGGTCACGGACGACGGCCTGGTCGACATCGTGCGCGACGGCTTCGATGCGGGCGTGCGCTATGGCGAAAGCCTGGCCCAGGACATGGTGGCCATCCCCCTGCGCCCCCTGCCCCGGATGAATGTGGTCGCAGCCCCGGCTTATGCCGAACGCCACGGCCTGCCGCGCACGCCCGGCGAGCTGAAACATCACGCCTGCATCGGCCGCCGCTTTCCCAGCGGCGCGGTGTACGCCTGGGAATTCGCCCAGGGCGGCGAAAAGCTCAGCGTGGCGGTGGACGGCCCACTGCTGCTCGACGACGAGGATCTGATGGTGAGCGCGGCGCTTGATGGCGTTGGCCTGGCCTATATCTACGAAGGCCGCGTGTCCCAAGCCGTGGCCGAAGGCCGTCTGCTGCGCGCGCTGGAAGAATGGCATCCGCCATTGGAAAGCCTCTTCCTCTACTACCCCAGCGGACGGCGCCAGCCCGCGCCCTTACGCGCCTTTATCGACCTGCTGCGGCAGATGGGGCGGGCTTAAGCCAGGTTATGATGGGCGGGTTTTACTTCCTCCAAACCAACTGAAGTAAGTCCATGAAAAAAACACTCCTGCTGTCGCTGTTTTCCCTTGCCTTGCCGCTGCACGCCGCCGAAAGCTGGCTCCTGAAACTCGACCGCTGGGGCAATCCCTCCTACATGACGCTGCATTTGCAGGAGCAGGATGGCCACCTGTCCGGCACGCTCGATGGCGACAGCCTTCACGGCACCCGCGCGAAAGGCGGCATCAGCTTCACCGTCACCGACAAGCAGGGCAATCGCTACGAGTACAAAGGAACAGCCGCCGCCAGCAGCCTGCAAGGCAGCGCCGACATGCCTGACACGAATGACGCCAAAGCCCGTGCCCAGCACGGCTTTACCGCGAGGCGCCTGCCGGAGCGCGCAGCCACCGCCCCGCAGCGCCACGAATTCGTGCCCAAAGAGTATGCGAATGAATTCAGCGCCACGCGCCCGCCGGTGTTGACCGTCTGGCCGGGCGATACGGTGCATACCACCACCATCGATTCGGGCGGCGTGGACGAGCGCGGCGTGACGCGCGCCCTGTTCGGCAATCCGCAGACCGGACCTTTCTTCGTGATGGGCGCGGAGGCCGGCGACACGCTGGCGATCCATCTGCGCCGCCTGCGCCTGAACCGCGACTATGCGGACAGCCTGGACAGCATAGTCGGCCGGGCGCAGACCGCGGGCCTGGCTGCACACGCGGCATCGCTCGGCAAACCGGTGCGCTGGACCCTGGACCGCGAAAAAGGCACGGCCAGCCCGCAAGGTGCGAGCGCAGCACTGCGCGGCCTGGCCGTACCCGTGCGCCCCATGCTGGGCGGGCTGGCCGTGGCGCCGCCGGATGGTCCCGCCATCTCCACTGGCGATACCGGCCGCTTCGGCGGGAATATGGATTTCAACGAGGTAGTCGAAGGCAATACCGTCTACCTGCCGGTACAGCAGCCCGGCGCCCTGCTCTATCTGGGCGATGCGCACGCGCTGCAGGGCGATGGCGAAACCTCACAGTACGCGCTGGAGACATCGATGGACGTGGAGTTCACGGTGGAGCTGATCAAGGGCAAGGCCGTCGGCATGCCGCGGGTGGAGTCGCCGGCGCAGATCATGGTGCTGGGCCAGGCCGGTTCGCTGGACGATGCCTTGCGCGCGGCCACTGCCGGCATGGCCCAGTGGCTGCAGCAGGACTATGGCCTCAGCCTGTCTGACAGCGCCATCGTCCTTGGCAGCGCCGCGCAGTACTCGGTCGCCAATCTCGCCGGACGCAGCGTGGGCGTGGCCGCAAAGATCAACAAATCCCTGTTGCCGCGACGCTAAACAGAACCGCAAGCGCGTAAAATAGCGCCTTTAAAAGGATGGCAACGTGAAAAAAACAGATTTGGCAAAGAACGACGCAAAGAAACTCATGGGGAAGATGGTTGCGCCAGGCGCTTCGGCTTTCGGCAATACCGGTGCGGCTGCGGTCGATAAACGCGAACAACGCAAACGCGACCAGGCGCTCGGCCTGGTGCCGTTCGCGGTCAAGCTCAATGGCGATCTGGTGAAGCGCCTGCAAGCGCTGGCGACCGAACGTGGACTCGATATGAACACGCTGGTCGCCGAAGTGCTGGCAAAAGGACTCGACTCCTGAGCCAGGCTGGCCACAAAAAACGAAGCCCGCTTTCGAGCGGGCTTTTTTTGCGCCTCCAATACAGCAGGCGCTTTAGCGGCCTTTAGCGGCGACGAAATGGCGCTGGGCCGGCCGTGTTGCGCTTTTCAAGATGGCGGAAAACGATACGACCCTTGTTCAGGTCATATGGCGACAATTCAACCGTGACTTTGTCGCCGGCGAGAATGCGGATGAAATTCTTCTTCATCCGGCCAGCCGTATAGGCGATCAGTTTGTGGCCGTTGTCCAGGTCCACGCGAAAGCGCTGGTCTGGCAGGATCTCGACGACCTGTCCACTCATTTCAATCAATTCTTCTTTAGCCAATGGGGCCTTTCCATGCGGTTGCAGGGTGAACGCAGCGTGCCAGGCTGCGATGGTGGCAGACGGCGCCGGGAACCCGTACCGTCTGGAGGATGGAAAAAAGCCCGCACTGGGCGGGCTTCGTTTCAATGTAATGCCAATGCTTTAATCTCGGCCCCAGCCCGCGCTATCTGCACGGTGCGGAGCTGTTCGCCCTTGCTATCTGCAAGGTGCCAACCTGTGACCAACGTATTTGGTGCTACAGCAGCGAAGTACTCGAGAACTTCACAACAAAACGAAGTATAACACACTTTTGTGCGGCGCACAAATGCATTTCCAAGGCGACAAATTTAGCTGAGACGCTGCCCGGGCACTATCTTGCCGAGCCGCCGAATCCGCGCATTTGATCCGTGAGCGAATCGGGCGGCGTTGGCGCGATGCTCGGCGATCAGTAACGCGCGTCCTTCGGCTTGCCGCCTTTCGGCCAGTCCTTTACTTTTTCAGGGAAGTCCGGACGCGGCATGTGGCTGAAGTATTCCGCCACGTCGACCGCTTCCTGGTCGCTCAGATTGCCTTGGCCGAGCGGGAACTTCTGACCGTGGCCCATCACCATATTGGCCTTGACGAAACCGGCTGCCGTATAGGTCCGTGCCATGCCGGCGCCAATATTGAAGGAACGGTCGCCCCACAGCGGCGGGAAAACCGGCGTCTTGTTGGCATCGGCGATGCCTTCACCATTGGCGCCATGGCAGACCGCACAATGCTCGCTATAGATCTTCTTGCCGTTCTCCGGATTCGGCACCAGGCTGCGGTCGATCATGGCCACGCCACGGCCAGGCACCTTGTCACCTGGACGATATTCACCCTTCATCCAGTCCATATAAGCCACCATTGCCTTCATCTCCGCACCTTCCAGGGGCAGTGGCGCGCCGTTCATGGAACGCTTGAAGCAGCCGTTGATGCGCTCGGCCAGGTTGATGACCCTGCCCGCGCGCGGCGCTTCCGCCGGGAAGAAGGCCGAGACGCCGAGGAAAGGCGACCCTTTCGCCACCGTGCCGCCGTTCAGGTGGCAGCTGCTGCAGTTGATATCGTTGCCCACGTGCTTGGGCAGCAGTTGCCGGGTTTCGGTCATCAGGCGCATGCCCTGCACCAGCTGCGGCGCGTTCTGCTCCTTGAGCAAGGCTGCAAAGCGCGGGGTCTTGGTATCGCTGCCCGCGAGTTGCTGCAGTTTCAGTTCCTCGCGCACCTTGGCGACCTGCTTGGGCGTCACCGGCTCGCCGCGATTGCCCCACTGGCTGCGAACGAAAGTCAGGATCTCGGACAGCTCGTTGTCGGACAGCGTCGCATAAGACGGCATGCCGAACGAGCGTGGCGATGTGTGCGTGACGGCCGACTGCCAGCCGCTCAGCGCGATGTGGATCACTGTGGTCGGGTCTTTGGACTGCACGGAATCGTTACCCGCCAGCGTAGGGAAGATATCGCCGACGCCGCGGCCATCGCGCCGGTGGCAGGTGGCGCAGAACTGCACATATCCCAGTCCGCCACGGCTGTTGTACATGGCCTTGTCGTTGGCAGCGACTGGCACCGGCGCAGGTGCCTGCTTGCGTGCCAGGCGGGATTTGTCGTCGGTCGGCAGCGCATGCAGGTATGCCGCCAGCGCTGAAAGATCGCCGTCGGTGAAGTGCTGGGTGCTGTGGGTGATGACCTCGGTCATGCTGCCGGCGGCGGTGCCATACTGGCTGCGTCCGGTTTTGAGCAGGCTGACAATATCGGCCGGCGTCCACAGGCTGCGCAGATTGATCGCGTGCCAGGAGTCGAAGGTGAAACCGGCCAGGTATTTGTCGCCGCTGCCGCCAAGGTGGCCCATGGTTTTTTCCTGGAAAGCCATGCCGCGCGGCGTATGGCAGGAGCCGCAATGTCCCAGGCCTTGCGCGATGTAGGCGCCGCGGTTGAATTCCGCCGACTTTTTGGCATCGGGCTGGAACGGCTTGTCGTCGAGGAAGACCGCATTCCACAGGCCCAGCCCCCAGCGCATATTGAACGGGAATTTCATATCGCTGGCGCGGTTTGGCTGCACCACCGGGGCAACGCCAGCGTTCAGATAGGCGAACAGCGCCTGCATATCTTCCTTCGTCATCTTCGCGTAGGACGGGTAAGGCATGGCCGGATACAGATTGTGGCCATCGGCCGCAACGCCTTTGCGCATGGCGCGGTCGAATTGCTCGAAGCTGTATTTGCCGATCCCGGTTTTGGGATCGGGCGTGATATTGGTGCTGTAAATGGTGCCGAACGGTGTTTTCAGTTCCAGGCCGCCCGCCATCGGTGCGCCTTTCGGACTGGTATGACAGGCAACGCAATCGCCAAGACGCGCGACATACTCGCCACGCTTGACCAGGCTGGCTTTGGTCTCGGGAGAAACGGCGGTCTGCGACGGTGATGGCGCCGCTGCCTGGGCGCCGCTTGCGAATAACGTAGCACTTAAGACAATAGCGGTGGCCACCCACTGGATTGCGCCGCCTGATCGGTTCCGGACGGGGATCGGTGAAGTGAGACGCTTGGGGAAGGGATGGGAGGAGCGGCGTAAGCCGGTTTCAACGACAGATGCGATGTTCATAATTACCCTTTGTAGATCCAGGGCAAGTTTACGCGCTCCAGTCCATCGCAGAAATCGGAAGAAATTGCAGGTGATATAGGGAATTTTCCCTATAGGAAACTGCGGCGACCCACCGCCTTTAGCGGCCGGCTGCGGGTGTGGATGCCGGCTTGGCGTGGGATTGCGGCACTTCGTAGTCGTATTCGGCCAGGATGCGGCGGTAGGTGCCGTCGGCGCGCATGGCGTCGAGCACGGCCTTCCATTTATCCAGCTCCTCGGCCGGCACATCGCGCGAAGCGGCGAGATAGATCGCAAAACGCTGCAGCACGGCGGCGCGGCGCAGGTCGGCCACCGGCAATCCGGCCTGGCGCTGGGCCTGGCGGATGCTGTTCCAGGCGCCGATCCAGGCCACAATGCGGCCAGCCGCCAGTTTGCGCGCGTTCAGCGGCTCTTCGGCCACTTCCTCCAGCCGCGTCAGGCCGCCGGCATGGGCGATTTCCACGGCAATGCCGCCGCGCATGGCGCCGACCGCCTTGTCACGCACCGCACCCAGGCTGTCGACGGCTTCCTCGGGATGTTTTTGCGTGATCAGCACGAACTCGTCTTCCAGCAGCACCACCCGCCATTGCGCATTGTTTTCGCGCGCCTTGCTGCGGCCCAGGGGCATGATCACATTGCGGCCGAGGCGCACCGTTTCCAGCGCGCGGATGAAGGGCATCAGCTCGATCTTGCGCGGATAGTGCATGCGGCGCGCCATTTCCGCCACCAGGGCGCAGCTGGCGCCACCGACGCTCTCGCCTTTCGCCTCGCAGAAGCCGGGAATGGTGCCGGCGATCAGGCGTACCTCCGCCGCCGTGGCCGCTGGCAGGGCCAGCGCGGCGGCGAGGACAAGCAACAGGCGGCGGATAATCATGGGCGGGATGCGCATGGGCGGGATGCGCTAAGCGGGCTGAAACTAGCATACCGCTACGGCAGGACTTAGTTCAACAAAAGCGCGCCCCGGTTGAGCATGGCGCCCCCGCCGATCAGCCAGATAAACAACAGAGCGGCCAACAACAGCGGACGCCAGCCCGCCTGGCGCACGGCGCTCAAATGCGTGCTCAATCCAAGGGCGGCCATGGCGGCGGCCAGCAGCAGCGTATCGGCCGCCAGCAGAGCTTGCACCAGGGTCGCGGGCAGAATACCGGCCGAGTTCAGCGCCGTGGCGGCCACGAAGACGAAGGCAAACCAGGGCACGGCGATGGCCGGCGCATCCGCCCCTTGCTGGCCGCGCTGCGCATCGCGGCGGCCCAGCCAGAAGGACAGGGCCAGCAGGAAAGGCGCCAGCATCATCACGCGCACCATCTTGGCGATCACGGCCAGATCGGCGGTTTCCGGGCTGATGGCGCGGGCCGCGGCCACCACTTGCGCCACTTCATGGATGGTCGAACCGGCATATACGCCGAAACCGGCGGCGCTGGACGGCAGCCAGTGCAGCTGCTGCCGGTACAGCCAGGGATAGAGGAAGATGGTGACGGTGCCGAACAGCACCACGGTGGAGACGGCCACCGTGACCTGCTCTGCTTTCGCCTTCAGCACCGGCTGGGTGGCGAGCACGGCGGCGGCGCCGCAGATCGAGCTGCCGGCGCCGATCAGCATGGCCGTATTGCGCTCTAGGCCGAACAGGCGGCGGCCCAGCAGCAGCGCCAGGGCAAAGGTCGAGCACAGCACCAGCGCATCGCTCAGCACGCCGGACCAGCCGATCTGGGCAATATCTTGCAAGGTCAGGCGGAAGCCATACAGTACGATGCCGGCCCGCAGCAGCATGCCCTTGCTGAAGACGATGCCGGGCTGCGCCACGCCCTGCACATGGCGGCCAACGGTATTGCCGAGCACAATGCCGAGGCAGATGGCCAAGGTCAGCGCCGACAAACCGTGCTGCGCCAGCCAGTCCAGCTGGCCCAGCCCCATCGCCAGCCCGCCCAGCGCCGCCGACAGCAGCACGCCGGGCAGCACGGCGCGCATCCACGCCATCCCGGCGGCCGGTCCCGAAATCCCTGGCTGGCGCGGCGCGGACGGGCGGCCAACGGCGGATGCGGCGGCGTGGGGCAGGTGTTGCGGCTTCATAATCTTTCCTTGGTGAATCAGATAGGAGAATGATAGGAAGCTTGCACCAATCTGGAAAACGAATTATTTTTGTATTTTCAAGTTAAAAAACAGCTTATGCGTCTCTCCCTGAAACAATTGCAGGTCTTCGTCGCCGTGGCCGACAGCGGCAGCACGGCGGCCGGCGCCGATGCGGTGGCCCTGTCGCAATCGGCCGCCAGCGCGGCCTTGAATGAACTGGAGCGCCAATTGCGCGTGCAATTGTTCGACCGCGTCGGCAAGAAGCTGCTGCTGAACGACAGCGGCCGCCAACTGCTGCCACAGGCGCGCCAGATGCTCGACGCCGCCTTGCAGATCGAAGGCCAGTTCCAGCACGCCCACGGCGGCACGGTGCGCATCGCCGCCAGCACCACCATCGGCATTTATCTGCTGCCGCCCATCCTGGCGCGCATGCAGGCCGAGGGCGCCAGCGCCCTGCCCTCCGTGCGCATCGAAAACAGCACGGCCGCCGCCGCCGCCGTGGCCGCCTACCAGGCCGACTTCGGCCTGATCGAAGGCCCGTGCCGCGAGCCGGAGCTGCTGGTCGAACCGTGGCAGGACGATGAATTGATCATCGTGTGTGCGCCGCGCCACCCCATCACCCGCCGCCTGCGCGACGGCAAGGCGCCGGTGACGGCGCTGGAACAGGCCGGCTGGCTGCTGCGCGAAGCCGGTTCCGGCACGGCCGACGCCGTCGACAGCCTGCTGCTGCCGCACTTGCACCATCTGCGCGCGGCCGCCCAATTCGGCAATTCGGAGGCGATCAAGCATGCGGCGGCGGCCGGCCTCGGCCTGGCCTGCCTGCCGCGCCTGGTGGTGGCCGATCTGCTGGCCCTGGGCCGGCTGGTGGAACTGCACGCCGATCTGCCGCCGCTGCGGCGCCAGTTCTACCTGATACGCCAGCGCGGCAAGAGCTTGTCGCGCTCGCTGGAGGCGGTGCTGGACGCTTGCCGCGCACAGCCGCTATGAGGGCGTCTGTTTTCGGCACACACTGATAGTATTGGTGAGAATCTCGCGCATTCGCTTCGGCATAATCATGTAGGGAGTTCTACCTTGCAAGGAGATTGCATGATACAACCCGGATTGCGTCCCCGTATCCTGATCGTCGACGATCAGACGGCGCACATGGGGGCACTGTGCGATATCCTGCGCGAACACGGCTACGACACCACCGGCTTCGCTTCCGGCGAGGCCGCCCTGACCCGCCTGCGCAGGGAAAGCTTCGACCTGCTGCTGTCGGACCTGATGATGCCCGGCATCGACGGCATCGCCCTGGTGGAAGCGGCGCGCCAGCTCGACCCCGAACTGGCTTGCGTCATCATGACCGGCGAAGGCAGTATCGCCTCGGCCGTGAAAGCGATGAAGGTCGGCGCCCTCGACTACATCATCAAGCCCTTCAAGGCGTCCGCCCTGCTGCCGGTGCTGGCGCGGGCGCTGGAAACGCGCGACCTGCGCCTGGCCAACGCCCATCTGGAGCAGCAGTTGCGCCAGCATGCCGAGGAACTGGCAGCGGCCAACCGCCACCTCGACCTGGCGCGGCGCGAAGCCGAACGCGCCAATCTGGAAAAGTCGGTCTTCCTGTCGAATATGAGCCATGAACTGCGCACGCCGCTAAACGGCATCCTCGGTTTCGCGCAAATCCTCGCTTCCGATGCGCTGCCCGCCACGCCGCAGGAAAAGCAGAAATTCGCCGGCCATATCGTGCAGTCGGGCCGCCATCTGCTGACCTTGATCAATGAAATCCTCGACCTGGCCAAGATCGAATCGGGCACCCTGAGCATGGCGCTGGAAGCGGTGCCGCTGGACGAAGTCTTCCTCGAATGCCACACCATGGTGGCGCCGCTGGCGCAGCAGCGCGGCGTGCAGCTGAACTTCCCGCCGCCGGCCGGCCTGCAACTGCGGGCCGACCGCACCCGCGTCAAGCAGGTGCTGCTGAACCTGCTGTCCAACGCCATCAAATACAACCGCGAGCACGGCAGCGTCTTCGTCGAATGCACGCCGCGCGCCAAGGACCGGCTGCGCATCGCCGTCAGCGACACCGGCCCCGGCCTGTCGGAAGAACAGCTGGGCGCCATCTTCCAGCCCTTCAACCGCCTGGGCCGCGCCGACAACAGCGAGGAAGGCACGGGCCTGGGCCTGGCCCTGAGCAAGCGCGTGGTGGAAGCGATGCAAGCGCAGATGGGCGTGGACAGCACGGTCGGCGTCGGCAGCACCTTCTGGATCGAAGTGGCGCTGCAGGGTGGCGAGGCGGACGTCGGCGCCGCGCCGGCGCCGGGCGCCGCCAGCGCCCCGGCCATGGCGCCACCGTCAGCGCCGACGCCGGCGCTGACGCTGCGCACCGTGCTGTATGTGGAAGACAACACTACCAACCTGAAACTGGTCACTGAATTGATCCGCATCCGCGGTGACCTGGAATTGCTGTTCGCCACCGATGGCCAGCGCGGCATCGAATTGGCGCGCCACCACCGGCCGGCGGTGATCCTGATGGACTTGCATCTGCCCGGCATGGACGGCTACGAAACGCTGGCCCGCCTGCGCGCCGATCCGCAGACGGCCGGCATCCGCGTCATCGCCGTCACGGCCAATGCCATGAGTACCGATATCGCGCGCAGCGAAGCCAGCGATTTCTTCCGCTATCTCACCAAGCCCCTCGATATCGACCTGTTCAACCGGGCGCTGGACGATGCACTCGATCCGGCCGCCCTGCGCCGCCATACGGAAGCCCTCGGCCAACCGCATTAAGCCCTTACCGGAGGATGAATGAGCAGCACACTGTTGCAACGCCTGATTCGCCGCGAAACCCTGCTCGCCCTCGGCCTGGCCGGCATGTTCGGCCTGCTGCTGGCCGCCTATGTCTGGGGCAAGCGCAGCACGCCGGCCACGGCGCCGGCCGGGCCGCTGGAAAAGCTCATCATCGCCACCAATACCGAGTACATCGGCGCCTGTCCCGTGATCGCCGCGCGCGACCGCGGCTATTTCGCGGCCCAGGGCATCCAGGCCCAGGTGCAGTCCCATTCCAGCGGCAAGGCTTCGCTCAACGCCGTGCTGCAAGGCCGCGCCGACTTCGCCACCGTGGCCGACCTGGCGCTGGCCCTGGCCATCCTCAACGAGCAGCCGATTTCCATCGTCACCACCATCTTCCGCACCGAGAAAGACCACGGCATCGTCGGCCGCAAGGACCACGCCGTGCTCAGTCCGGCCAGCCTGAAAGGCAAGCGCATCGGCGTCACCCTGGGCACCTCGGGCCATTTCACGCTCGACGTTTTCCTCAACCGCCAGCGCCTGCGTTCCAGCGAAGTGACCATGGTCAACTACCGGCCCGAGGAACTCGGCGCGGCCCTGGACAAGGGCGAGGTCGACGCCATCGCCGGCTGGGAACCCTTCCTCAAGCAAAATGCCGCCAGCCAGGGCGGCAACGCCGTCACCTTCTATGGCAACGAGGTGTATGAGAGCATCTACAATATCGCCGGCATGCGCGCCTTCGTCACCGAGCACCCGCGCACGGTGACGCGGCTGCTGCGCGCCCTGGCCGAGGGCGCGCGCTTTTGCAGCGACCAGGTGGCCGAGGCCAGCCGCCTGGTCGCGCCGGCGGTCAAGACCAGCGAGGCCGAGCTGCGCGCCGCCTGGCCGGCCTACCGCTTCGGCATCGACCTCGACCAAGGCTTGATCCTGGCGCTGGAAGACGAATCGCGCTGGGCCATCAAGAACAAGTTCAGCAACCGCAGCGACATCCCCAATTATCTCGATCATATTTATCTGGATGGCATGGTCGAGGTGAAGCCGGGCAACGTCTCGATCATCCACTAAGCGGACGGGCGCCGTGAAAATCACCACCCGACTCAAGCTGGCCGAGCTGCTGTGCCTGGCCGTGGCCCTGGTCATCGGCGCCATGCTGGTGGCCACCACCTTGCAGATGCGCCACGAGCTGCGCAAGAACGAGGCGGCCGGCAGCATCCTGCAGGCGGTGACGTCGCTGCGCTACCTGTCGCTGGAATATGCGCTGCGCCACGAAAGCCGCACCCATGCCCAATGGCGCTTGCGCAAGGACTCGCTGCAGCAGGAGCTGGAAGCGACCCATGTATTCGACGAGGGCGCCGAAGTGGGCATCCAGCGCGGCCTGGAAAGCCAGCTCGAGGGCGTGGCGCGCCACTTCGACGAGCTGCTCAGCATCCAGCGCGAGCTGCTGGGCGCGCCCGAACGGCGCGATGTGCTGGGCGAGCTGGAATCGCGCGTGCACGGCCAGATCGCCAACAAGACGCAGAATATGATCGCCGACGCCGAGGAATTGGCCGAGCGCAGCCGCGCCGGCGTGCTGGCGGCGCAGCAAGCCGCCAATATCGTCACCCTGGCGTTCGGCGGCGTGCTCTCGGCCATCGTGGTCGGCAGCATCGTGATGACCATCCGCAGCGTGGCCAAGCCGCTCGAGCGGCTGCGCCAGGGCACCATCGTGGTCGGCGCCGGCCAGCTCGATTTTTCCTTGGGCGTGACCACCGACGACGAGATCGGCGACCTGGCGCGCGCCTTCGACGGCATGACCGAAAAGCTGCGCCAGACCACGGTCTCGCGCGACGACCTGGCGCAGGCCAATGCCGCGCTGCAGGCCGAGGCCGGGGTGCGCCGCCAGGCCGAGCAGAAAGTCACGGCGCAGCTGGTGCGCCTCAACCTGCTGCACCAGATCACGCGCTCGATCGGCGAGCGGCAGGACTTGCGCAGCATTTTCCAGGTGCTGGTGCGCAGCCTGGAAGACCAGTTGCCGGCCGACTTCGGCTGCGTCTGCCTGTATGACAAGGAACAGCGCGAACTGATCGTCAGCAGCGTCGGGCTGCGCAGCGAAGCCCTGTCCACCAGCCTGGCGATGGTCGAGACCAGCCATGTGCCGATCGACGAGAATGGCTTGTCGCGCTGCCTGCGCGGCGAGCTGGTGTACGAACCCGACATCACCCACGCCACCTTCCCCTTCCCCCAACGGCTGGCGCAGGGCGCGCTGTCCTCGCTGGTGCTGGCGCCGCTGCTGGTCGACAACACCGTGTTCGGCGTGCTGGTGGTGGCGCGCCACGCGGTGCACAGCTTCAGCAGCGGCGAATGCGAATTCCTGCGCCAGCTCAGCGAACACGTCGGCCTGGCCGCCAAACAGGCCCAACTCTATAGCGATCTGCAAAAAACCTATGACGATTTGCGCCAGACCCAGCAGTCGGTCACGCAGCAGGAAAGGCTGCGCGCCCTGGGGCAGATGGCCAGCGGCATCGCCCACGACATCAATAACGCCATCTCGCCGGTGGCGCTGTATACCGAATCGCTGCTGGAAACCGAACGCAACCTCTCGCCCAACGGCCGCAACTGCCTGCAGATCATCGAACGCGCCATCGACGACGTGGCCGCCACGGTGGCGCGCATGCGCGAGTTCTACCGCCAGCGCGAACCGCAGCTCAGCCTGAGCACGGTCAATGTCAACACCCTGATCCCGCATGTGGTGGACCTGACGCGCGCGCGCTGGAGCGATATGCCGCAGCAGCGCGGCGTGGTGATCGAGGTGTGCAAGGAACTGGAGGCGGGCCTGCCGGCCATCCTCGGCGTCGATGGCGAAATCCGCGAAGCGCTGACCAATCTGATCTTCAACGCCGTCGATGCCATGCCCGAAGGCGGCACCCTGACCCTGCGCACGCGCAGCGTGGCGGCCGCCCCCGGCCAGGACAGCGGCCAGGTGCTGCTCGAAGTGAGCGACACCGGCATCGGCATGGACGAGGCGACGCAGCGGCGCTGCCTGGAACCCTTCTTCACCACCAAGGGCGACCGCGGCACCGGCCTCGGCCTGGCCGGCGTCTACGGCATGGTCGAACGGCACGGCGGCAAGATCGCCATCGAATCGGCGCCGCACCGCGGCACCACGGTACGGCTCAGCTTCCGCAGCCCCGCCGTCGCGCCGCCGGCGCCGGTGGTGGCCGACCCCGACAGCGTGCCGCCGCGCTTCCGCATCCTGGTGGTCGACGACGACCCCACGGTCCTGGCCTCGGTGCGCGACATCCTGCTGCGCGACGGCCACGACGTGGTGGCGGCCGACGGCGGCCAGAAAGGCATCGAGCTGTTCACGGCGGCGCAAGGCGGCGACGCCCCCTACGCCCTCGTGATCACCGACCTCGGCATGCCCTATGTCGACGGCCGCCGCGTCGCCGAAGCCATCAAGACCCTGGCGCCTGCCACGCCCGTGCTGCTGCTGACCGGCTGGGGCCAGCGCCTGATTCCCGACAGCGACGCCAACCCCGTCAACGTCGACTACGTGCTCAGCAAGCCGCCCAAGCTGCGCGAACTGCGCGAAGTCCTCAGCAAGATCGGCGCCACCCACCCCAGCCCCGCCTGAATACCTGCCGCGAGACGCCCCCCGTTTGCGCCAGATCAAACAATGTCCACCTTGGTGCCTGACACCACGGTCGGACATTCCTTGATATTGCGCAAACAATGTCCAACCCTGGTGTCAGGCACTGGAACCGGACATTCTTTGATCTAAATCAGCAAATGTCCAACCCTGGTGCCTCGGCGGCCCCGCCTGACACCAGGGTGGACATTGCTTGTGCTGGATCAAAGAAAAACGGCGGCCCGGATGGGCCGCCGTTGGGGTTGCTTGCTTGATGTGGATTACCAGGTCGTGACCAGGGTGTATTTACCGCTGGTGGCGCCGGTGCCGCCGCTGTAGTAGATCACTTTGGCGTAGAAGGTGACGGCCGCGCTGCCGCTGTTGGCGCGGGTCACGGTGTCCACCGCGCCGGTGCCGGCGGTGCTCGAGGTCAGCTTGGTGCCGGCCGCGTTGTACAGCTCCAGGTCGTAGTCCGAGGTGGCGTTCGGAGTCAGCACGGCCTTCAGGGTCTTGCCGGCCGGGACGGTGATGGCGAAGTAGTCGGCGTCGCTGTTGCTGCCGATATTGCCGTTCACCGTGGTGTTGGTTTGCGTGACCGGGTTGGCGGTGGCAATGGTGTTATTGCTTTCCGTTTCGCTGATCACCGGACCTGGCGGCACCACCACGCTCAGGATGTTCTGCGCTTCGAACTTGGCCTGGAAGGTGTTGGCGTAGCTCAGGTCGGCCGGGTACAGGGCTTTGGCGGCGTTGACGATGGCCGTGGCCATGGCCGGCATTTTCACGCCGGAGCCGAGACCGAAGTGGGCTTCCAGGATGATCTTGTCGATGTTGGCGCGCGGTTTGCCGGCGGCCAGCAGGGCTTGGGCGGCGGCGTACAGCGGCGAGGACCACAGTTCGTCGGACTGGAAGGTGACGCCGGCTTCAGTCACCGAGCTGTGGGCGCCATAGGTGCGCGAGGCGTTGTACTTGGCGTCGGTGCGGTTCAGCGCGCGGCCGCCCCAGCAGGCGTTGTGGCCGTCCCAGCTGAAGGCCCACTCCGGATGGTAAGTCTGGCCGTTGGCGGTGCTCAGCGAGTAGGAGCCGGCCCAGTAGTCGCCGAAGCCTTCGCCCATGGCGCCGGTGTCGCCGCCGCTCCAGTTGTTGTTGATGTTGCGGTGGATGGCGTGGCCGTATTCGTGCAGGATGACGTCGGCGTCTTCGCTGTCGTTGACGCAGCCGTGGCCGAAGGCCAGGTAGTCGCTGCCGCCGCCATAGCTGTAGTGGGAATTATCGTCGCCGTTCAGGCCGTCGGTGTCGACGTCGAGCGGACGGTTGATGATGGACTTGGTGCCGGTGAAGCCGAGCGACTGGATGTAGCGCTGGTTCTGGTCCAGGTGGAAATAGACGTTGGTGTCGTCGAAGGCATTGTTGCCGCGCTTGGCCGTCCACACGCCGTTGGTGGTGGTGCTGGGGCCGGTGGCCGGCGCTTCGATGTCTTTCAGGTTCACATACGGGCCGCTCAGCTTGTACACGCCGCCGGCCACGGTCAAGTCTTTCAGCGGCTTGGTGACGTAAGCCGGGTCGAAGGCGGTGGCCGGCGAGCTGTCGGTCAGGGAATCGTTGTTGAGCGCGGTGCGCGGGTCTGGATCGAACACCAGGCCGCTGCCATCGATGNCCGGTGGCCGGCGCTTCGATGTCTTTCAGGTTCACATACGGGCCGCTCAGCTTGTACACGCCGCCGGCCACGGTCAAGTCTTTCAGCGGCTTGGTGACGTAAGCCGGGTCGAAGGCGGTGGCCGGCGAGCTGTCGGTCAGGGAATCGTTGTTGAGCGCGGTGCGCGGGTCTGGATCGAACACCAGGCCGCTGCCATCGATGCCGGAGGCGGCCACGGTGGCATTGGCGGTGATCGCGCGCGCCGTGGCGCGGTTTTGCTGGGCGGCCTTGAAGGCTTGGGTGGCGGCGCCGCGGTCCAGGGTGGCGCCGCTGACTTCGCCGCGCGCGGCCAGGGAGCGTTCGCCGCCCTTGCGTGGCAGCGAGGTGGTGTAGGAATCGATCAGGCTGCCGTCATGGGCGTTCAGGTATTGCACGAAGCCGCCGGTCGGCATCTGCGCTTCGATGGTCACTTTGCGCGCCAGTTGCACGCCGCCCTTGGTGGCGACCCACACCAGTTCGCTCGTTGGCAGCGCCACCAGCGGATGCTGCACTTTCAGATTGGCCCAGCCTTTGTCGAGCGCCTGTTCGTCGCTGATCTGGCGCTGGTTATGCAGCTGGTTGACGGCGGCCGCGTCCACGGTCGAGGAGATGTGGCGGGTTTCATTGAAGATCTTCAGCAGCTCGCCGCGCTTGCCGATCGAGACGACGATCTCGGCGCGGTCCACCGGCAGGCCGCGCAGGGTCTGCTGGTAGTAATAGTGGGTGCCGGTCAGCGATTCCTGGGTGCGTACCAGCACCAGGTTGTCCAGATTGGCGGGCAGGCCGAAACGTTCGGCGTTTTCGCGCAGGGTTTCCTGTGCCGATGCGGATTTGGTGCTGGTGAAGAAGGTCAGATTATCGACCCGGTTGGCGGCGGCATGGGCCACGCCAGAGTAAGCAAGTACGATAAGGGAGGCAAGGATGGTACGCGAGGTGTGCTTCATGCTTTTATCTCTCCTGAAAGTGGGATGCGTATAAAAATGGTGCGAAGCATCGGTCCCAGCTGGCCCCACTCCGGGGATGAGGCCAATGGCAAATCGACGTGAATCGAGTATAGCCAGAAAAGCAAACGTTGCAAAATAGTTCATTTTTTTAACAATATAAACTTTTTGTCTCATTTTGCACTTTCCGCGACTTCGCCATGACAAAGCGCTAATATGATTGGTTATGCCAGCTTTTCGGAGGTTAGGATGAGATCGTCTGTTTCCCGTCGCCTGTACCCGCTGGCCGCCGCCGTGCTGCTGGCCGCCACCCTGCCCGCCTGCGGCGTGGCGCGCGAGCAGTCCACGGCCGCGCAAGCCGCGCCAGTACAGGCTTCCACCCGTCCCGCCAAGCCCATTCCGGACGAGGAACCGGCCGTCACGCAGGAGGTGGCGGAGCTGCTGGGCCAGCTCGCCGAAGGCCGCCCGCAGCGCAGCCGTTTCACCGAGAAAGGCGCAGCCACGGTGCTGGCTGATGCGGATCAAAATCTGGCGCCGCGCCTGCGCGAATGTGGTATTCCTGTCACATTGGAGCTATTGGCGCGCGCGGTGGATGGGGAAGACCGGCAATACCGCTACCGCCTGCGCTGCCGCGCCCAGCCGCTGCTGCTCGAGATCGTCTACAACAAGGCGGCCCGCGTTAACCGCCTACAACTACTACCGGAATAAACGGCTGGCGCGGCCCGCGGCGAATTGCGATAATGCAACGATGACTGCCGATTTCGCAATCTCCGTGCTCAGCCATGTGGTGCTGCTACCGCCCATGAGCCTGTTCCTGCTGATGGCAGTGGGCTGGCTGCTGGCGCGGCGCTGGCCGCGTCTGGGACGGGGCGTGAGCGGCCTCGCCCTCGGCGTGCTGGTGCTGCTATGCACCGATGCCGGCGCGCGGCTGCTGGCGGCGCCGCTGGAAAGCCGCACGCGCGCCCTGCCGCCCGGCGCGGCCCAGCGCAGCGGCGCCCAGGCCATCGTGATCCTGGCCGCCGGCCGCATCGAGCGCGCGCCGGAATACGGCGGCGACATCCCCGACCGGATCGCCCTGGCCCGCCTGCGCTACGGCGCCCGCCTGCAGCACGAAACCGGCCTGCCGCTGCTGGTCAGCGGCGGCAATGCCACGGCCGGCGGCAAGGTCGAAGCCAAGGCGCGCGGCATGGCGCGCGCGCTGCACGAAGATTTCCACACGCCGGTGCGCTGGATCGAAGCCGATTCGGCCACCACGGCGCAAAACGCCCAGCTCTCGGCGCCGCTGCTGCGCGCCGCCGGCGTGCGCCGCATCCTGCTGGTGACGGACGCCATGCACATGCCGCGCGCCCAAGCCTGTTTCGCGGCAGCCGGTTTCGAGGTGGTGGCCGCACCCACCATGTTCGAAACCCTGGGCCAGCTCACGCCGCTGCAGTTCCTGCCCAGCGCCAATGCACTGCAGCGCGCGTATTACGCCACTTATGAATGGATGGGATTAGCATGGTATTGGCTTCGCGCCGCGCGCGCCTGAAAACCCGCGGTTACGCGCCCTGGCTGGCGGGCTTGCTGGCCGCCATGGCGGCGCTGGCCGCGCTGGCCAGCTACGGGCTGGAACGCAGCGGCATTCCGCCGCGCCGCCTGGCGCCCTATCTGGAACAGCGCGCCGACGGCCACAATCCGCTCATTGTCGGCATGGGCCGCGCCATGGCCGCCACCCTGCACACCCTCGACCGCGGCGATGCGCCGCTGCCAGGCGCGCTGCGGCTGCGCATCGGCGCGCAAGTCGAGGCGGCGCACGACGCGGGAGCCTCCCCGGCGGCTGCCGCCGGCACGGTCGCGGCGGGCGGGCGCGAAGTGACGGTCGCCTCGGCCGACGCGCTGCGCGCAGCCATCGCCCAGGCCATGCCGGGCGACCGCATCACCGTGCTGCCGGGCCGCTACCGCTTCCTGGCCAGTTCGTATATCGCCGTCAACCGGCCCGGCACGCGCGCGCAACCCATCGTGCTGCGCGCCGCCCGCGCCGGCAGCGTGGTGCTGGAACTGGCGATGGCCGAAGGCTTCCTGGTCTCGGCCCCGTGGTGGACCTTCGAGAACCTGCAGCTGCAAGGCATCTGCCCGCTGCAAGGCAATTGCGAGCACGCCTTCCACATCACGGGCGCGGCCCAGCACTTCACGGCGCGCAACAACACCATCCTCGACTTCAACTCGCATATCAAGATCAATGGCCAGCACGGCGTCCAGCCCGACCACGGCCTGCTGGAACAGAATACCCTGAGCAATACGGCGGTGCGCCAGACCGGCACCCCGGTCACGCCGATCGACCTGGTGGCGGCCAGCCACTGGACCATCCGCGCCAATCTGATCAGCGACTTCATCAAGGGCGGTGGCGACCAGATCAGCTACGGCGGCTTCGCCAAGGGCGCCGGCAGCGGCAATGTCTTCGAGCGCAATGTGGTGATCTGCGAGCAGCGCCTGCGCGGCCAGCCGGGCCAGCGCGTCGGCCTGTCGCTGGGCGGCGGCGGCACCGCCGCGCCGTACTGCCGCGACCAGCGCTGCATCACCGAGCAGGATGGCGGCGTGCTGCAAGCCAACCTGATCGCTTCCTGCTCCGACGAGGGCATTTACCTGAACCGCGCCGCCACCAGCCAGCTGCGCCACAACACCCTGCTCGACACCGGCGGCATCGCGCTGCGCTTCCCTGAAACCAGCGCCGACGTCGAAGGCAATCTGGTCGACGGCCGCATCGCCGTGCGCGGCGGCGCCCTGCTGCGCGCGCGCGACAATCTGGACAGCGGCGTCACCCGGCTCTATCTCGGCTCGCATCCGCTGCGCGCCCTGTTCCAGGCGCCGCTCGAATTCGACCTGCGCTGGCGCGGCACGGCGCCGCGCCGCGAAGCGGGGCGTGAAGAGGCGCCCGCCGACGGGCGCGCCGGGCCGGTGGCCGAGTTGTGCGGCGCGCCGCGCCCAAGCCTGCCGGCCTATGGCGCTTTCGAGGATTTCACTACCTGCCTGCGGCCCTAGGCGCGCCGGCTGCGCTGTTCGGCGGCCCAGGACAGGCCGGCCTGCACCGCCGCCGTGAACTCGCCGATATCGATCGGTTTGGTCAGGTAGCGGAAGAAGCCCGCATCCAGCGCCGCCTGGATATCCTGGCGCATGGCGTTGGCCGACAGCGCCAGCACCGGAATGGCGGCCGTGGCCGGATCTTCGCTGAGCACCTTGTGCGCCTCGCGCCCGTTCATGCCGGGCAGGTTCATGTCCATCAGGATCAGGTCGGGCAGATATTCGCGCGCCAGCGCCACCCCGGCCGCGCCGTCGCCGGCCGTCAGCAGCACCACCTCCATATGCAGCGACAGGATGTCGCTGACCAAGCGCAGATTGGCCGGATTGTCTTCCACATACAGCAGCAGCGGCTTGTCCTGCGGCCGGCGCTGCGGCGCCGGCACGGCTGCCAGCGCCGGTTCCGCCTCGGCCGGCACCAGCGGCGAGGCAGCCGCCAGTTCCACCGTGAAGGCGCAGCCGGCGCCGGGCGTGCTGGCCACGGCGATACTGCCTGCCATCAGCTCGGCCAGGCGCTTGCTCAAGACCAGGCCGATGCCGGTGCCCTCTTCCGGCCCGCCTTCCTGGCCCAGGCGGTTGAAGGGCTGGAACAGCTCGGCGATCTGCTCGGGCCGCAGGCCGGGACCGGTGTCCTGCACCGTGAGCCAGATGCGGCCCGAGTCGCGCTGGCCGAAATCGACCACCACGGCGCCGCCCTGGCGGTTGTACTTGATCGCGTTCGACAGCAGGTTGAGCACGATCTGGCGCAGGCGCACGCGGTCGGCCTGCACCGCCAGCGCGGAATCTGCCGGCAGCATCAGGCGGATGCCGCGCCGCTCGGCCATGGCGTCGACCATCTGGCGCGCCTCGTCCAGCAGCTCGAGCAGGCCGACCGCCTCCATCGACAGCGTGATGGCGCCCGATTCGATCTTGGCCAGGTCCAGGGTTTCGTTGATCAGATTGAGCAGGTGGCGCCCGGCCTGCACGATATTGCTGGAAAAGCTGCGCCGCTGCGCCTCCGTCACCGGCAGGCTCTCATTGCTCAAGAGCTGGCCGAAGCCGAGGATGGCGTTGAGCGGCGTGCGCAGCTCGTGCGACATGCTGGCCAGGAAGCGGTCCTTGGCCTTGCTGGCGCGCTCGAGCTCATGGCGCTGCTCCTCGAGCGCCTTTTCGATAAGCTTGCGGCCGCTGATATCGCGGATGGCGCTCGACACCAGCACCTCGTCCTCCATCTCAAGCGGGCTCAGGCTGATCTCCACCGGGAATTCGCTGCCGTCGCGGCGCCGGCCGTACAGCTCGACGCCGGCGCCCATGGCGCGCGGCTTGGGCTGGCCGAAAAAGCCGTCGCGCGCGCCCGGATGGTGGGTAGCGAAGCGGGCCGGGATCAGCACCTCGACCTTCTTGCCCAGCAGCTCCTGGCGCGGGTAGCCAAACAGCTGCTCGCTTTGCGAATTGACCAGCACGATCTCGCCGCGGCTGTTGACGATCACCATGGCGTCCGGCGCCGATTCGAGCAGGCCGCGGAATTTCTGCTCGGCCTTCTTGCGGTCGCTGATATCGCGCACCGCGCTCATCACCAGCGGCCCCTCTTCGGTGGCCATCATGCTCAGGCTGATTTCGACCGGGAATTCGCTGCGGTTCTTGCGCACCCCGTACAGTTCCAGGCCGGCGCCCATGGTGCGCGTGCGCGGCTGCACGAAGTAATTCGCGCGGTGCATCACATGGCCGTGACGGAAGCGTTCCGGCAGCAGGATTTCGATCGACAGGCCGCGCAGCTCGCCCACCGCATAGCCGAACAGGGCCTCGGCCTGGCTGTTGACCAGCACGATGCGGCCGCTGGCATTGGCCATCACCACCGCGTCGGGCAGCGATTCGAGCAATTCGCGGTAGCGGCCCTCGGCCAGCTTGGCGTCGCGCAGGGTGCGCGCGGCCGTCACGTCCTTCTGGCTGAACAGGATGCGCTCGATCTTGGCGTGCGCGTCGTACACGGCCTTGCAACTGGCGTCGATGAAGACCGGCGAGCCATCCTTGCGGTGGCGCAGGCATTCGAGCTCGATCTGGGGATGGGCCGGCGAAAAACCGGCCAGCAAGTCTTGCCAGCTCTGCCCGCTCATGCCGATCAGGTCGATCAGTTGGCGGCCTCGGGCCTCGTCGGCCGCGTAGCCATAGATTTCCACGGCGCCGCGCGACCAGTAATTGACCATGCCGCGCGAGCAGGTGGCGATCACCCCGCCCGGCGCCTCGTCCAGAATTTGCGCATTCAATTCGGCTGCCATACGGTCTCCCCAGCAGCCCGGCCGGCGCCCTGCGTTATAGGCGGCTTGCGAGAAGGAAGCGGGCGCTGCGGAACGGGTTCCACCGAGTATGAGCCATTGCCTGGGCTTAGACAAGCGGCGCCGCGCGCGGCACGCTGGCCGGCGCCGTCGCACGTATGCCGTCGCACGTACGCCGTCGCCCGTATGCCGCACTGCATGCAATCATGCTGGACTTGCCACATTTACTGTGGTCAGATATGCATTACCGCAGCTCCTAGAGAGGTTGGAATGGACATCATCACCAGCGCCCTCACCGCAGCGATTGAAGATGGCGCCAGCAGCCCTGCCTACCAGATGCTCAAAGCCCGCCTCGCGGCCCAGGCGCCAACGGTGGAAGACGCCGTCGCCACCCTGGAAGAAGACGCCGGCTCGAAGTCGCGCCAGTTCGCCCTGTCCGATGCGCTGGCCGCGGCCGGCCTGGCCGGCGACCGCTACCTGCGCGCTGCCGCGCGCAACCTGCTCGATGAAATCGACCGGCGCCGCCCGCCCCCTGCCGCCGGTGGCGCGCCGGCCAATGCGGCCGTGCTCAAGGTCTGGTTCGGCACCGACCGCCAGCAAAGCGGCGACCGCCATCCGGCGCGCCAGTTCGGCAGCCAGCGCGCCCCGCTCAGCTACGGCTATTGCGAGGTCAGCGTGCCGCGCGGCGCGCGCGATCCGGACTCGCCGGCCCTGCTGCGCCTGGAACTGCGCGAAGACCCCAGCCACCATGTGCGCCTGCTGCAAACCGAGCTGGCCGGCCACGACCAGTTCTTCACCGCGCTGGCGGCCCAGATCGCCGCCGCGCCCGAGTCCAGCGCCCTGCTCTTCGTGCATGGCTATAAGGTGTCGTTCGAGGATGCAGCGCGCCGCAGCGCCCAGCTGGCCTATGAGCTGGGCTTTCGCGGCGCGCCGCTGTTCTATAGCTGGCCGTCGCAGGGCAAGCCGGCCGGCTATCCGGCCGACGAAGCCAGCGTCGAATGGAGCCAGGCCAATCTGCAGCGCTTCCTGCTCGACTTCCTGGAAAGCAGCCAGGTCGAGCGCATCTACCTGATCGGCCATGGCCTGGGCGGGCGCGCCCTGGCCGGCGCCTGCGCCGCCCTGCTGCGCGGGCGGCCCGAGCTGGCCGCGCGCCTGCACCAGATCCTGCTGGCCGCGCCCGATATCGATGCCGGCCTGTTCCAGCGCGAACTGGCGCCGGCCTTCGCCGCCAGCGCCCGGCCGCTGACCCTGTACGCCTCCAGCGCCGACGCGGCCCTGGCCGCCGGCCATAAAGCCCATGCGGCGGCGCGCGCCGGCGATGCCGGTCCTGGCCTGCTGGTGCTGCCCGGCGTGGAAACCATCGACGCCAGCGGCGCCGATACCGGCTTTCTGGGCCACGCCGCCGCCGGGCCGGCGCCGGTCTTGTCCGATATGCAGGAGTTGATCGGCCAGGACCGCGGCGCCGCCCAGCGCCACGGCTTGCGGCCGGCGCAGCAGGCGGGCGGGCGCTACTGGATCATGGCGGCGGAGGGCGTATGAGCAACTATGGCTCGGCATCGGACGAAGCCGTCTTCTGCGTGGACAAGCTGCTAGAGCTGATGGGCAAGGATGAACAGGGCGTGGACGGCGTGAGCAAGATCGTGCGCCGCAGCATCGGCCCCGGCATCGATCCGCTCAACCTGGCCGGCGAGGCGATCCGCGATGCGCGCCTGACTGAAGCTTGCCGCATCCTGCACAACCAGCGCAGCGCCCTCTCGGGCCTGGGCGCCAAGCGCTTCGTGGCCGCCAGCCTGGCCCTGGAACTGGCCCTGCATGAAAGCCGCCTGATGGAAGTGCCGGTGCTGTTTGCCGCCGTCGAGGGCGAGCTCAAGCTGGTCCTCGAGCATGCCGGCGCGTGGTTGGACCGCCACAATGGCCGCAATGCCAGCCGTTTCTAACGAATGGTTACAATTGTTGCGACTTTCACGATTTTGTACCAAACCCAACATGCTAAGATCGCCAACACTGTTTGACTAGCATTGCCGTAACAGATCGGGACAAATAAGAGCACCCGGCAATGCCGAAGCATTTCTATTGCTGACGCCAAACTACCTGGGCAGTTCTTGACCGCAAATCACCGGTTTTTATTGATTTTTGGCAACGAACTGGTATATTGGCGCCCCCGCCCAACACCTGCGGGGGCCGAATAAGAATAAGGTAAAAGCGGACATGGAACTATTTAACAAGTCCGGCGCGCTCCTGGCGTCGGTACTGGTGATGGTGGGCGCCCTGATCGCCTGCCAGGCGAAAGAAGATAGCGTGCCGCCGGCCCAGGTGATCGAGGCGGCGGCGCAGGCACTGAGCGTCAACGGCGGCGCCGCCGCCGAGCGCCGCCTGCGCGAATGGGCCGAGCAAGGCTCGGTCGTGGCCCGGCGCGAACTGGGCTTGTTCTACCAGGGCAACCAGGCGCGCCGCGCCGAAGCCGCCAAGCTGCTGGAACAGGCGGCCCTGGCCGGCGATTCCGAAGCGGCCTTCCAGCTGGCGGAAATCTACCGTGGCGGCCAGCCCTTCAGCGCCAAAGCGGCCGAAAAAGCGCGCCCCTGGTATTTGCAGGCGGCGCGCCACAGCCATCCCAAAGCCGCCCTGACCCTGGCCTCCCTGGCCAGCAGCGGCCAGGGCGTGGCCCGCGACGAGGAAGAGGCCGCCAAATGGGCCGACATCGCCGCCAGCCTGAAAGCCGGCAGCAAGAGCGCGGCCCATGGCTGGGGCGGCTACTAAGCCGCCGGCGCTCATTTCCCGCACCATCTTGCCATAAAGGCATGGCCAGTTCATCATGGGGCCAGCGCCGCCGGGATTGCCGTCCCGGCCGCTTCCGGAGACTGCGCCCATGCCGCTGCGCCAGATCAGCTTCCACATCCTGCATTCCGAACCCGTGCTGGCCGCCGGCCTGCACGCCCTGCTGGACGGCCAGAGCGGCCTGCGGCCGGCGCCGCTGGCCGAGGCCGATGTCCTGCTCACCGATTACGACCATGCGCTGCGCCAGGCCGGCCGGGTGGCCGCGCGCATCCTGCTGCTGACCCGGCGCGACAGCGCATGCGAGCTGCGCCGCGCCCTCGACGGCGGCGTGCACGGCTATCTGCCGCAAAGCTGCAGCGCCGAGGAGTTGCGCCTGGCGGTGCGCCGGCTGGGCCAGGGCCAGCCCTATCTCAATCCGGCCCCGCGCCCCAGCCTGGCCGGCAACGCCCGGCACACCCATTTGACCGGCCGTGAAACCGATGTGCTGCGCCTGCTGGCCCAGGGACACTGCGACAAGGCCATCGCGCGCGAGCTGGGCATCGGCCTGGGCACGGTCAAGAGCCATGTGAAAGGCGTGCTGAGCAAGCTCGACGCCACCGCCCGCACCCACGCGGTCGTGGTGGCGGCGCAACGCGGCCTGATTGCGGTGCGCCCGCCGGACAGCCGGCCGGAGGCGGGCGGCAGCGCCGGAGCTTGAGCCGGCGCAAGGGGGACCGGCGCGCTTGTTCTTACTCTGGGCCTAAGTCCGCTCCGGAGATTGCGCCATGCCCCGCCTTGCCATCCACCTTCCGTCCCGCCTGCGGCCGCTGCTGCTGGCCCCCCTGTTGAGCATGCTGACGCTCGGCGCCTGCGAGCGCCACTCCGACAGCGCCCAGTTGCTGACGGCCGCGCGCCAAGCCCGCCAGCAAGGCGACCACCGCGCCGCCATGATCGAGCTGAAAAACCTGCTGCAGCAGAATCCGCGCCAGGCCAGCGCCCGTCTGCTGCTGGGCGAAGTCTATCTCGACACCGGCGACGCCGCATCGGCCGAAAAGGAGCTGCGCCGCGCCCAGCAACTGGGCCTGGCCGCGGCCGAGGTCCTGCCCGCGCTCGGCCGCGCCCTGCTGCTGCAAGGCCAGTACGACAAGCTCTTGGCCGAGATCGCGCTTGATCCGGCCCAGCCCCTGAGCGCCGTGCTGCGCGGCCACGCCTTGCTGGCGCAAAAACATCCTGAGCAGGCGGCGGCCCTGTACGCCCAGGCCTTGCAACGCCAGCCCGATTTGCCGGAAGCCTTGCTGGGCCAGGCTCGCCTCGCGCTCTTGCGCCAGGACGCCGCGGCTGCCCTGGGCCTGGTCGAACAAGCCCTGCGCCGCCATCCCGCACACATCGAGAGCTTGCGCTTTCAGGGCGATCTGTTGCGCGACGCCGGCCGGCTGGACGCGGCGCGCCGCAGCCATGAGCGCATTCTGGCGCTGCGCCCGCGCGACGCCCAGGCCCGCATCGATATCGCCCACCTGCAATTGCAGGCCGGCCAGCTGGAGGCGGCGCGCGCCAGCATCGCCGCCGCGCGCGACGTCGCGCCCAACAGCGTGCTGGTGCTGTACGCGCAAGCCTTGCTCGACTACCGCACCGGCCAGCACAAGGCCGCGCTGGAACGCTTGCAGCAAATCCTGCGCGCCGCGCCCGAGCATCCGCCCAGCCTGCTGTTGTGCGGCGCGGTGCAGGCGGCCCTGGGCGCACCGGTCCTGGCGGAACAGCATTTGCGCAAATTCCTCGACGCCGCGCCCGGCCAGCCTTACGCGAGCAAGCTGCTGGCCAGCGTGCTGCTGATGCAGGACAAGCCCGCCGCCGTCGTGGCACTGCTGCAGCCGCTGCAAGCCGCCGCGGCGCCCGACGCCGAACTGCTGGCCCTGCTGGGCGAGGCGCGCATGCGCCTGCGCCAGTTCCGCCAGGCGGCCGAGGATTTCCGCCAAGCCAGCGAGCTGGCGCCGGCCACCCCGGCCCTGCACATGGCGCTGGGCATCAGCCGCCTGGGCAGCGGCGACCATGCGCGCGCCATCGGCGAGCTGGAGCAGGCCGCCGCCGCGCGTCTGCCGCGCGCCGGCGTGCTGCTGGTGATGACGCATCTGCGCGCGCGCGAATTCGGCGCGGCCCTGGCTGCCGTGCAGACGCTGGAGCGCCAGGGCGCCAATCCCCTGGTGCATAATCTGCGCGGCGGCGTGCAGGTGGCCAGCCAGGATCTGGCCGGCGCGCGCCGCAGCTTCGAGCAGGCGCTGGCCATGGATGCGCTGTACCAGCCGGCGCTCGACAATCTGGCCCAGCTCGATTTGATGGAACGCCAGCCGCAGCAGGCGCGCCAGCGCTATCTGGCCGCGCTGGCGCGCCAGCGCGGCAGCCTGGCGCTGCAGCTGGCGCTGGCCCAGCTGGCCATTCGGCGCGCGCAGCGCGCCGAAGCCCTCGACTGGCTGGAACAAGCCTGCCGCGACCATCCGGACGCGCCGGCGCCGGCCCTGCTGCTGGCCCGTCTGCGCCTGGCCGGCGGCGAAGTGGAGAAGGCGCTCGGCCTGGCGCAAAAGCTGCAGGCGGCCCAGGGCGGCAATGCCGATGCCCTGGCCCTGCTGGCCGAGGCGCAGAATGCCGCCAAGCAGCCGGCGGCCGCGCTGGAGAGCTTGAGCCAACTGGCCCAGTTGCAGCCCGCCTCGGCCCTCGTGCAATTGCAATTGGCGCGCCAGCACCTGCTGCTGCGCCAGCTCGATGCCGCCTTGCTGGCCGCGCGCAAAGCCCTGAGCCTGCAGGCGCAGCAGCCCGACGCGCTGGCGCTGGCCGTGGCCCTGCTGCTGGACAAGCAAGCCCATGCCGAGGCGCTCAAGCTGGCGCGCCAGGCGCAGCAGGCCGAACCTGAGCGGCCCATGGGTTACAAGCTCGAAGGCGATATCCTGCTGAGCCAGCAGCAGGCGGGCGCCGCCCTGCCCCTGTATGGCAAGGCCTACGCCCTGGCCCCGTCCGGCCCGCTGGCCATTGCCCTGCACCGCGCGCGGCTGGCCGCCGGCCGGCGCGCCGAAGCCGCGCAGCAGATGCAAGCCTGGCTGCGCCAGCACGCGGGCGACGCGCCAACCCGGCTGTATTACGCCAGCAGCCTGATGCAGGAGCCGGATTACCGCGCCGCCGCCGCCCAGCTGGAGCTGCTGGTGGCAGCCGACGGCCGCAATGTGATCGCGCTCAACGACCTGGCCTGGGCCTATCAGCAGCTCGGCGATGCGCGCGCGCTGGACCTGGCCGAGCGCGCCTACCGGCTGACGCCGGACAATCCCGCCGTGGCCGATACGCTCGGCTGGATTCTGCAGCAGCGGGGCCAGACCGGACGCGCCCTCACCCTGCTCAAGCGGGCCGTCGAGCAGGCGCCGACCTCGACCGACATCCGCTACCACCTGGTGCAGAGCCTGGCCAAGGCCGGCGACCGCGCGGCGCTGCGCCGCCATGCCGAACAATTGCTGACCAGCCGCGACTTCCCCCAGCGCGAGCAAGTGCGCGCCCTGCTGGCCCAGCCCTGAGCGCGCCGTCGGCATCTCTTACAGTCGCCGCGCAAGACAGGACGGCCGCGCTTGCGCCCACAGGCGCACCGGCCCCTGGCGCGGGATTTGCTCACCGATAGCATCAGACACCGACCGGGAGCCCGACATGAATACGCAAGCCCAACTCTGCGCCCTGCTGCTGGCATGGTCCTGCTGCACGCCGCCTGCCGCCGCCCTGCCGCTGGCCCCGTTCCTGCTCCACCATAGCGGTCCGGCCGAACTGAAATACACCGGTTATCTGGCGCGCAGCGGCGACCCCGGCGCGCCGGGGCGGATGCAGGAATCGTTTTTCGGCGCCGGCTAACTGGGTTGCAGGGAATCGACGCGGATCTGACTCGCTTCACGCTCGAAGAACTGGGCCGCATCCGTCACATGCACGCCGCCCAGGGCGCATTCCAGCAATTCGCGCACCGGATAAGCGCCATTGCGGCGATCGGCAACGGAAACAATCACTTCATCGGCTTCATATGCCCGCGCCAGCGCCAGCAGCGGCTGGCCGCTGGGCAGCACGCTGCCGGCCGGCACGCAGGAATTTTCGCCCGGCACCGGCACGCAGCCGATCACATGAAACTGGTGCAAGCCCTGGGGCGCGGCCGCCAGTTGCAGGCATTCCAGCGCCAGCATGCCATCGCCCACCAGGATCACGCGGGCCGTTATCAGGCGCGACTGGCGGGAACCGAACAGCAGCATGCGCGTCAGCAGCACGCCGCCGGCACCCAGCAGGAAAGCCAGCCAGGCCGCATCGCCCGCCGCCCCATTCATGCCGGAGCGCAGGGTAGCGGCCGGCGCCAGCAAGACCAGCCAGCGATGCAGCAGATAGGCCAGCGCCAGCGCCGGCAGCAGGCGCGCCAGCAGGGCTTTCGCGTCCTCGCAGCGCTGCTGGCCATACATGCCCAGCGCCGCCATGCAGGCCACCACCGGCGCCACGAAGACCGCCGCCGCCAGATACATCTGTCCCGGCCGCCGCTCCGGCAGCCAGACCAGGGACACCAGCACCGCCGCCGTGAGCAGCGCCAGCACCTCCAGCAGCAGCAGGATGATGCCCGCGCGGGACACATAATGATTGAAGATCCTGACCATGGCCCACCTCCTCCACCGCCGGATGACGGCTCAGCCATGATGCCGGACGCCCCGCTGGGCAGCCTTGCGCCGCCACAAGCGAAGAGCAGAGCCAGATCAAGGCCGCGGCGAAAAGCCGAGCGGCCAGCAGGGCCAAATATGACGCGGGCATGACAAATGGTCTATAGTCATGCTTCTTGACAGAAAAATTCGAATCGCCATGAAATTTGATGTAGCCATCGTGGGCAGCGGCCTGGCCGGCCTGTCGGTCGCCCTGCACCTCGCCGAAACACGTAAAGTCGCCATCATTTCCAAACGCGCCCTGCTGGACGGCGCCAGCAACTGGGCTCAGGGCGGCATCGCCGCCGTGCTCGACTCGGGCGACAGCCATGAGCAGCATATCGCCGACACTCTGGTGGCCGGCGGCGGCCTGTGCGACGAAGGCGCCACCCGCTTTATCGTCGAAAACGGCCGCAGCGCCATCGAGTGGCTGATCGCCCAGGGCGTGCCCTTCACCCGCGACGACAGTGCGGAACTGGGCTTTCACCTGACGCGCGAGGGCGGCCATAGCCAGCGCCGCATCATCCACGCCGCCGACGCCACCGGCCACGCGGTCCAGGTGACGCTGGAAGAAAAAGTGCGCGCCCACCCGAATATCAGCCTGTTCGAGCACCACTGCGCGATCGACCTGATTACCACGGACAAGCTGGGCCCGCGCCCCGGCCACGCCCAGCCCAAATGCCACGGCCTGTACGTGCAGGATACGAAAACCGGCCAGGTGCTGACCTTCGCCGCCGAACACACGGTGATGGCGACCGGCGGCGCCGGCAAGGTCTATCTGTACACCACCAATCCCGACACCGCCAGCGGCGACGGCATCGCCATGGCCTGGCGCGCCGGCTGCCGCGTGTCGAATATGGAATTCATCCAGTTCCACCCGACCTGCCTGTACCACCCCTACGCCAAGTCCTTCCTGATCACGGAAGCGATCCGCGGCGAAGGCGGTCTGCTCAAGCTGCCGCCGGAAGCCGGCGCCGCGGCCGGCCAGCGCTTCATGCTGGCCCACGACGAGCGCGCCGAGCTGGCGCCGCGCGACGTGGTGGCGCGCGCCATCGACTTCGAGATCAAGAAGCGCGGCCTGGATTACGTCCACCTGGACATCAGCCACAAGCCGGCCGAATTCCTGATCGAGCATTTCCCGACGATTTATGCGCGCTGCCTGGAACTGGGCATCGACATCACCAAGGAAGCGATCCCCATCGTGCCGGCCGCGCATTACACCTGCGGCGGCGTGGTGACCGACCTGCTTGGCCGCACCGACCTGCCCGGCCTGTATGCCGTGGGCGAAACCGCCTGCACCGGCCTGCATGGCGCGAACCGCCTGGCCAGCAATTCCCTGCTCGAATGCGTAGTGGTCGGCCGCGCCTGCGCCGACGACATCCTGTCCAAGGAAAAAGTCGACGCGCCCTATCTGCCGGACTGGGACGAAAGCCGCGTCAGCGACGCCGACGAGGAAGTGGTCATCGCCCACAACTGGGACGAACTGCGCCGCTTCATGTGGAATTATGTGGGCATCGTGCGCACCACCAAGCGCCTGGAACGCGCCCAGCACCGCATCGCGCTGCTGAAAGAGGAAATCGACGAGTATTACCGCAACTTCCGCATCACTCACGACTTGCTGGAGCTGCGCAATCTGGTCGATGTGGCATCGTTGATCGTCAACAGCGCCTTGCAGCGCCGCGAAAGCCGGGGCCTGCACTTCAGCCGCGATTATCCGGACACCCTGCCCAAGGCGCTGCCCAGCGTGCTGACGCCTTCGCGCCGCCGCAACTAAGGCGCTCGATCAGGGCACCGCGACATCGAAGCGCTGCCCCAGGCGCTTCAGTTCCCCGCTTTCGACCAGGCCCGCGAAGGCCTGGTCGAATTCGCGCCGCAAGGTTTCATGCAGCTGGCGCTTGGGGAAGGCGAAATAGCCGTCCTGCACCTGGATCACATGGGCCAGCGGCGCCATCTGCCCCGTCAAGCCCAGTTTCGCCAAGACCGGCTCCGTATTGCGCCGGTTGCTGGCAAACAGGGCCACGTGCTGGGCCTCCACCATTTTCACCCCGCTTTCCACGCTGTTCGCCACGCTGACCTTGAGCATGGGACGCGCCTGCTCGAACTGCTCGCCATAGCTCCAGCCATTCATGATCACGATGCGATGGTCGGCCAGGGTGGCAAAATCGCCATGCCAGACGATGCCGGAAGTGTTCAGCGCATAGAACACCATCTGGTCCTGGTAAAAGGGACGGCGCGAAAACACCATGCGCTGCACGCGTTCGAAGGATTTGTACGGGCCGACCAGAATATCGGCCTTGCCCTGGGACAGGATGGCCTGGGCCCGCGCCCAGGGATAGATTTCAAAGCGCACCGTGTGGCCCAGCTGGGCGGCCAGTATGCGCACGATTTCCGGACCGAGGCCGGTAAAGCCGCCTTCCGGCGTGCGCTCGAAGACGCGCTCGAAATGCGCGCCCACCACCAGCAGCTCGCGCGCCCCGGCCGGGCCGCTCAGCAGCAGCAACACCAGCGCCAGCAGCAGCACCACTACAATATGGAAGAGATGACGAAACCGCTTGCCGCGCATGGTGCCCTCCACCGTTTTGCGCTTCATGATACCATTTTTGCATGAGCCAATCGCCATCCTCCCCCGCCCCGCGCAGCGTGCTGCGCACCGCCACCGAAACCGACATCCCGTGCATGGAAGCGCTGATTTCCCGCTCCGGCATAGGCTTGAGCAAGGGCTTTTACAGCGATGAGCAGGCGGCCGCCGTCACGCGCCATGTCTTCGGCGTGGACAGCCAGCTGGTGGCCGACGGCACTTACTTCATTATTGAACGCGAGGGCGAGGCCGTGGCTTGCGGCGGCTGGAGCAAGCGCGCCACCCTGTTCGGCGGCGACCGGGCCAAGAGCGGCCCCGATCCCCTGCTCGATCCGGCCACGCAGGCGGGACGCATCCGCGCCTTCTTTGTCGATCCGGCGGTGCCGCGCCAGGGGCTGGGCAGCATGCTGATGCGCCATTGCGAAGCCGAGGCGCTGGCGCAGGGCTTCCGGACGCTGGAATTGGCTGCCACCATGCCGGGCGTGCCGTTGTACCTGGCCAGCGGCTTCGAGGTGACGGAAGATTTCGAGTTGAGCCTGCCGGGCGGGATTCAGTTGCCGCTGTCGCGCATGCGCAAGCGGATCGCCTGAATCCGGCCCGGCGGGCCTGAAGGACGCGTTAGCGGCTGTTGAAGCCCTTGCCTTCGGCGGCCAGCTTGACCAGCAGCGGCGCCGGCGCCCAGGCGTCGCCGTGATAGCCCTTGGCCAGCTTTTCGATGGACGCCAGCACATTCGGCAGGCCGACCGTATCGGCATAGAACATCGGGCCGCCGCGGTGCAAGGGGAAGCCGTAGCCGGTCAGATAGACCATATCGATGTCCGAAGCGCGCAGGGCGATGCCCTCTTCCAGAATCAAGGCCGCCTCGTTCACCAGGGCGTACACCAGGCGCTGCACGATCTCCTCGTCGCCAATGGCGCGGCGCTGCACGCCAATATCGGCCGAGTGGCGCACGATCATGGCGTTGACTTCCTGGTTCGGATAGGCCTTGCGGTCGCCCGGCTTGTAGTCATACCAGCCGCCGCCCGTTTTCTGGCCGAAGCGGCCCATCTCGCACAGCAGGTCGGCCGTCTTCGAGTAGCTGATCTCCGGCTTTTCGACATAGCGGCGCTTACGGATATACCAGCCGATATCGTTGCCCGCCAAATCGCCCATGCGGAACGGCCCCATGGCGAAACCGAACTTCTCGACCGCCTGGTCGACCTGCTCCGGCAGGCAGCCCTCCTCCAGCAGGAAACCCGCCTGGCGGCTGTACTGCTCGATCATGCGGTTGCCGATAAAGCCGTCGCAGACGCCCGACACCACGCCGGTTTTTTTCAGCTTTTTCGACAGCGCCAGCGCCGTCGCCAGCACATCCTTGCCGGTCTGCTTGCCGCGCACGATTTCCAGCAGCTTCATCACATTGGCGGGGCTGAAGAAGTGGGTGCCGATCACGTCCTGCGGACGCCGGGTGAAGGCGGCGATCCGGTCCACGTCCAGCGTCGAGGTATTGCTGGCCAGGATGGCGCCGGGCTTCATCACCTCGTCCAGCTTGCGGAACACGGTCTCCTTCACGCCCATATCCTCGAACACGGCCTCGATCACGATATCGGCATCGGCGATCTCCTCATACGCCAGCGTGCCGCCGACCAGGGCCAGGCGCTGCTCCATCTTCTCCTGGGTCAGCTTGCCTTTCTTCAGCGTGTTCTCGTAGTTCTTGCGGATGGTGGCCAAGCCCTTGTCCAGCGCCTCCTGCTTCGTCTCCAGCAAGGTGACGGGGATGCCCGCATTGGCGAAATTCATGGCGATGCCGCCGCCCATGGTGCCGGCGCCGATGATGGCTGCCTTGCGGATCTCGCGCACCGGCGTATCGGACGGCACATCCGGCACCTTGCTGGCCTCGCGCTCGGCGAAGAAGGCATGGCGCAGCGATTTCGATTCGGTGGTCTGGATCAGGTGCAGGAAGCGCTCGCGCTCGAATTTCAGGCCGTCCTCGAATTTCATGGTGACGGCGGCGGCCACCGTTTCCACGCATTCCAGCGGCGCCGGGAACGGCCCGGCCACGGCCTTCACGGTATTGCGCGAGAACTGCAGGAAGGCTTCGTGGTTCGGATAATCCACCTTGCGCTCGCGCACCTTGGGCAGCGGCCGCACATCGGCGATCTTCTCGGCAAAGGCGACGGCCGCCTCGATCAGATTGGTCCCGGCCGGGAACACTTCATCGAAGAGCGCGCTGCCGGCCAGTTTTTCCGACAACACAGGCGTGCCGGACACGATCATATTCAGCGCCGGCTCCAGGCCCAGCACGCGCGGCAGACGCTGGGTGCCGCCGGCGCCCGGCAGCAGACCCAGTTTCACTTCAGGCAAGGCGATCTGGGCGCCGGGCAAGGCCACGCGGTAGTTGCATCCCAGCGACAGCTCCAGGCCACCGCCCATGCACACGCTGTGGATGGCCGCCACCACCGGCTTGACCGAGTCTTCCGCCGTGCGGATCAGGGTGTGCAGGGTGGGCTCGGTCAGCGCCTTGGGCGAATTGAATTCCTTGATGTCGGCGCCGCCGGAGAAGGCCTTGCCGGCGCCGGTGATGACGATGGCTTTCACGGCAGGATCTTCCTGGGCCTGGCGCAGGCCGGCGACGGCGGCGGTGCGCGTCACCAGGCCCATGCCGTTGACCGGCGGGTTGTTCAGTGTAATCACAGCAACAGAACCGTGGACTGCGTAGTCGGCACTCATGTCTCTTCCTTATTGTGGTGTGAACTGGTGAATTCCGGAAGCCTACTATACCCCACAAAAGAACGATCGTTTTCTTTTTTTGGCGAGCACAGGAAACTACCGAAAGTATGACTTTTCATAGAGAAGTCATGGTTGAAATTTAATGTTTTTTCAATGAAATATAATTATCTCAGATAATCAGTTTTCAACACTTCCATATATTAATTTTCATTACCCGGAAGTAATATCACTTTCAAATTGCTATGCAATCTAAGTCTTTGATTGCGCTGAATTTTTTAAACATTTCTATTCCATCTAGATTATTTTCACACGGCATCAAAAAATACTCAAAAAATACTTGCCACACGGCATTTCATGGCATAAGATTCCATCCAGCAACTAACTGACAAGGGCAAACCAGGCGAAAGCCTGGGACGCAAAGTCATCGGTCTAAGGGGCTTCGGCTCTATGACGGCAGGACTGCCAGACTTAGTACATCGTACACACGATAGGTGTTTGCATGCCTGCGTGGCGTCTCCAATCTGTCCCTCACCGGGCAGGCGGCAGTCCTTACTTTTTCAGAACTTTGGGAAATATAGGACTCGCTACCATGAAATTCATCACCACCCCGGCCTTCTCCGCAGCAATCGCAACCGCCCTGGCAACCCTGGCCGCACCTGCCTTCGCCGCAAACGATAACGCGGAATTTGCCCGTGGCCGCCTCCTGGTAGAAGCCCGCGCCGGCCTGACCGCCACCGAATTCGAAACCATGCTCAAGCCGCACGGCGGCAAGCGCCGCAAGATGGGCCAGAGCAATCTGCACGTCGTCGAGCTGCCATCCGGCGCCAATGAACAAGCCGTGCTGGCCCAGCTGAAAAAGCACCCAGGCGTGAAATTCGCCGAGCTGGACAAGCGCGTCAAAGTCAGCATGGCCGTCAACGACCCCTATATCGGCAGCGAATGGCACCAGAGCAAGATCAACGCCCCGGCCGCCTGGGACAGCACCCAAGGCGCCGGCGTGGTCATCGCCATCCTGGACTCCGGCGTGAACGGCGCCCATCCGGACCTGGCGCCCAATCTGGTCCCTGGCTACAACATCTACGGCAGCAACACCGACACTTCCGACGTCTGCGGCCACGGCACCCCGGTGGCGGGCAGCGCCGCCGCCGCCACCAACAACGGCGCCGGCGTGGCTGGCGTGGCGGGCCAAGCCAAGATCATGCCGGTGCGCATCGCCTACCTGGACACGGCCAGCAACAGCTGCTACGCCTACTACAGCACCATCGCCAGCGGCATCACCTGGGCCGCCGACCACGGCGCCCGCATCGCCAACGTCAGCTTCGACGGCGCCGCAGGCAGCTCGGCCATCCAGAGCGCGTCGCAGTATATGAAGAACAAAGGCGGCCTGGTCTTCATCGCCGCCGGCAACAATAACCGCGACGAGGGCTTCGCTCCCAGCACCAGCCTGATCGCCGTGTCGGCCACCGACAGCAGCGACGCGCGCTCCAGCTTCTCCAGCTACGGCAACTTCGTCTCGCTGGCCGCGCCGGGCTCCTATATCTACACCACCAACAACAGCCTCGGCTACAGCGCCTGGAATGGCACGTCCTTCGCCAGCCCGGTCGCCGCCGGCGTGGCCGCCCTGATGATGGCCGCCAACCCGGCCCTCGACAGCAGCAAGATCGAAAGCCTGCTGTTCTCCAGCGCCGCCGACCTCGGCGCCGCCGGCCGCGATCCGATCTTCGGCTACGGCCGCGTGGATGCCGGCGCCGCCGTGCAAGCCGCCAAGAACTATGCGCCGCCAGCCGACACCACCGCCCCCACCGTTGCCCTGGCAGCGCCGCTGGCCAACAGCACGGTATCCGGCACGGTTGCCGTCAACACCAGCAGCAGCGACAACGTCGGCGTGACCCGCGTCGACCTGAAAGTGAACGGCACCGTGGTGGCCACCGATACCGCCGGCCCCTTCTCCTTCGCCTGGGATTCCAACGGCGTCGTGAACGGCATGGCGCAACTGGTTGCCGTGGCATATGACGCCGCCGGCAATGCCGCCTCCTCCACCCCGATCTCGGTCAACGTGGCCAACGGCGTGCCCGCACCGGTGAAAGACATCACGCCGCCGACCGTCGCCATCGCCAACCCGACGTCCGGCGCAGTCAGCGGCACGGTCAACGTGAGCATCAGCGCGGCCGACAATAATGGCGCGGCCGGCATCTCCCTGACCCTGTACATCGATGGCGCGAAGAAAGCGTCCGGCAGCGGCAGCAGCCTGGGTTACAGCTGGAACACCCGCAAGGAAAGCAGCGGCGCGCACACCATCCAGGTCGTGGCCAAGGATGCCGCCGGCAACACCACCAGCAGCAGCGTGCAAGTCACCCGCTGAGCATCGCCCTCCTCTGAAAACCGGGCAATTGCCCGGTTTTTTTATTGGCACCGAATCAACGCGGCTTAACACTATCAAATTCAACTATTACATTGATAGTTGCTGCGCATAATTGCCGTAAGCCTTTGATTTAGCTCAGCATTATGCTTTGCTAAAATGACGCCCGACAACTTTGCACATTACTAAAACCTGGACTACCCCATGAAGAAGCGCACGACTATTTTCTCGCAAAGCAACACCTTCCTTTCCGCCTCCCTCCTCGCCACCGCCGCCGCCCTGACCGTCGTCGCGCCGCCGGCGCAAGCCGGCAAACCCCAGCATGCTCAGCAGGATGAAGATCTGGCGGACAGCGAATACGCCCACGGCCGCATCCTGATCGAGCCGCGCGAAGGCGTAACCGAGGCCGGCTTCGACGAGGCCATCCGTCCGCACAAGGGCAAGCGCCGCAAGATGGGACAAAGCAATATCCACATGATCGACCTGCCGCAAGGCTCGGAAAAAGCCGCGCTCGCCAAGCTGCGCAAGGATCCGCAGTTCAAATACGTGGAGCTGGACCGCCGCGTCAAGCTGAGCGCCACCGCGAACGACCCCTATCTGGGCAGCGAATGGCATATCGGCAAGATCGGCGTGCCTGCCGCCTGGGATGTGGCGCAAGGCGCCGGCGTGACCATCGCCATCCTCGACAGCGGCGTCTACGGCGCCCACCCGGACCTGGCGCCGCGCCTGGTGGCCGGCTGGAACGTCGACGGCAATAATGCCGACACCAGCGACGTCTGCGGCCACGGCACGGCCGTGGCCGGCGTCGCCGCCGCGGCCATGGACAATGGCGCCGGTGTGGCCGGCGTGGCGGGCAACGCCAAAATCATGCCGGTGCGCATCGCCTTCAAGGATGCCAGCGGTTCCTGCTACGCCTACTATTCGACCATGGCCAGCGGCGTGACCTACGCCGCCGACCATGGCGCGCGCGTGGTGAACCTCAGCTACGACAGCGTGCCGGCCAGTTCGGCCGTCCAGAGCGCGGCCAATTACCTGAAGAGCAAAGGCGGCCTGCTGTTCGTCGCGGCCGGCAATAACAACCGCGACGAGGGCTATGCGCCGACCACGAGCATGATTTCGGTGTCGGCCACCGACAGCGCCGACGCCCGTTCCAGCTTCTCCAGCTATGGCAGCTTCGTTTCGCTGTCGGCGCCCGGCTCCTATATTTACACCACCAATATGAGCGGCGGCTACAGCGCCTGGAACGGCACCTCCTTCGCCAGCCCGGTCGCGGCCGGCGTGGCGGCGCTGATGATGTCCGCTAATCCCGCCCTGGACGGCGGCAAGATCGAAAGCCTGCTGTACGCGACCGCCGTCGACCTCGGCACGCCGGGCCGCGATATCTACTTCGGCAACGGCCGCGTGAACGCCGCTGCCGCCGTGACCGCCGCCCGCAATGCCACCGTGACCAAGGACAGCAGCGCGCCGACCGTCGCCATCGCTTCGCCCTCGGCCAGCAGCTCGGTCACCGGTGCCGTGAACGTGACTGTGAATGCCGCGGACAATGTCGGCGTGGCGCGCGTCGACCTGAAGGTCAACAGCACCGTGGTCGCCAGCGACAGCAGCGCGCCTTACGCCTTCTCCTGGGATTCCAAAGGCGTCGCGAACGGCATGGCCGCGCTGGTCGCCGTGGCTTACGATGCGGCGGGCAATGTGGCGTCCTCCACGCCGGTTGCCGTCAACGTGGCCAACAGCACCACGGTCGTGACGGCTGACACGCAAGCGCCGACGGTCAGGATCACCAACCCCGTAGCCGGCAAAGTCAGCGGCAATGTCAATGTGAAGGTGAACGCTTCCGACAATAGCGGCGCCGCCGGTATTGCTCTGGCCCTGTATATCGACGGCCAGCTCAAGGCGAGCGGCAGCGGCAGCAGCCTGTCCTACACCTGGAAAACGGGCGGCCTGAGCGCCGGCCAGCATACGCTCCAGACGGTTGCGACCGACAAGGCCGGCAACCGTTCCAGCAGCACCGTGCAAGTGACGAAATAAGCCGGCCTGTAACAAAGAAGCCCCGCATCTGCGGGGCTTCTTGTCTCGCTAACAAGACGCAACCCATCTTCAATGTCAAGAATCAGACTCTTCGTCGGAGCGGGAACGCATCTTCCTGGCCATGCCGAGCGACAGCAGACCCAGGCCCACCAGCGCCAAGCTGGCCGGTTCCGGCACCTCGCCGCCCGAACCACCACCACCGCCACCACCGCCGCCACCACCACCCGTGCCAGCGACCCAAACGCTATCGTTGTAGCCCTGCACATGGACGGCGCTGAGATAGCTGCCGCCAGCTGCGTTTTGTGGCACGGACAGGAAATTGAAGGAGTTGGCGGTTAAACCCGCGCCGGTAATGGTGTATTGCGAAGTCGTGTTACGTGCCAGTTGGCCGGGATTGGCTTGCGGGAAAGCGAGCCAGATGTCGAAATCACCGCCAGTACCATCAGCCTTGCAGCAATTGGGGAAGGTATTTTGCGGGGGCGTGATCATGTTAATCGACGCGGCCGCTTGTGTGCCGGGCACCAATGTAAAGGTCGGGGCATTCGCCGCATTGGTGATAGTAGGGTCGAGATTGAAATACCAGTCGCTGACATAGGCGTTAACGAGCAGGTTGGAAAGCACGTTCATGGTGAGCGTGACGGTTCCCGACCCGCCGGCATCGTCGAAGACGGCAGTGGCGAATACAGCGGTCGGGTCGGCAGGCGCGCTGGGCGGGACACCAGAAAATGCTCCATTCATGGAGAAATTAATGGTGAGCACAGTTGCCTGTGATGCAGGGGTGATACCTCCCAGCAAAGCCAAGGCGAAGCCGCTTGCCAAGGCAGTCTTTTTCAGGTTTTTCATACTTCCTCCGCTCGTGAATTGCAGGCTGGGAGTGTGCATATCCCGTGCCAGCGAAGGGAGTGTGAGAAAAATCAAGCACTTGCATTGAGCAAGCTCAAATAGTGGCTTGCGGATGTAAAGTTTCCCGACAGGATGCGCCTATGGTGTCGGGGTTTCTGACGTTGCCAGCTGGTAATTGCGGAATTGTTCGCGCAGCTTGTTCTTCTGGATCTTGCCCGTGCCGCCCACTGGCAGCGCTTCGGTAAAGACCACGTCGTCCGGCAACCACCATTTGGCGACCTTGCCGTCGTAGAACTGCAGCAGCTCCGCGCGGCTCACGCTCTGCCCTGGTTTACAGACCACGATCAGCAAAGGTCGTTCATCCCATTTCGGGTGGCGCACGCCGATGCAGGCGGCCTGCAGCACGGCCGGATGCGACATGGCGATGTTTTCCAGGTCGATCGTGCCGATCCACTCGCCGCCCGACTTGATCACATCCTTGCTGCGGTCGGTGATCTGCATATAGCCGTCGGCGTCGATGGTGGCCACGTCGCCGGTGGGGAACCAGCCATCCTCCAGCACTTGGCCGCCCTCGTCCTTGAAATAGGAATGGATGATCCACGGCCCGCGCACCTGCAGATGGCCATAGCTGCTGCCATCCCAGGGCAGCAGCTTGCCCTCGTCGTCGACGATGCGCATGTCGACGCCGTAGATGGCATGGCCCTGCTTCAGCAGCACCTTGCGCTGCTCGTCGCGCGGCAGCTCAAGATGGCGCGCCAGCAGGCCGCCCGCCGTGCCGAGCGGCGACATCTCGGTCATGCCCCAGGCGTGGATCACGTCCACGTCCAGCTCATCGATCAGGGTGTTCATCAGCGTCGGCGAACAAGCCGCGCCGCCGATCACGGTGCGGCGGAAGGTCGAGAACTTCAGGCCGTTCTGCAGCACATGGTTGACCAAGCCCAGCCAGACGGTCGGCACGCCCGCCGAAAAGCTGACTTTTTCGCTTTCGAACAATTCGTACAGCGATTTGCCGTCCAGCGCGCAGCCGGGGAAGACCAGCTTGGCGCCCGACAGCGGCACCGAGTACGGCAAGCCCCAGGCGTTCACATGGAACATCGGCACCACCGGCAGCACCGTGTCGCGCGAGGACACGTTCAGCGCGTTCGGCATGGCCGAGCCGTAGGCATGCAGCACGGTCGAGCGGTGCGAGTACAGCGCGCCTTTCGGATTGCCCGTCGTGCCCGAGGTGTAGCACAGCGAGGCGGCCGAGTTCTCATCGAATTTGGGCCAGGCGAAATCGTCGGAATGGGTGGCGATCAGTGCTTCGTAGCTCAGCAGCTCGGGAATCTTGGTTTCGGCCGGCAAATGCTCCGGGCCGGCCAGCAGGATATAGCCTTTGACGCCCTTGCAATGCGGCGCCACCGCTTCCACCAGCGGCAGCAGGTTCAGGTCGAACAGCAGGTACTGGTCTTCGGCGTGGTTGATGATGTAGGCCAGCTGGTCGGGATGCAGGCGCGGATTAATCGTGTGCAGCACAGCGCCCGAGCCGGACACGGCGTAATACGCTTCCAGGTGGCGGTAGCCGTTCCAGGCCAGGGTCGCCACCCGGTCGCCCATGCGCACGCCCAGCCAGTGCAAGGCATTGGCCAGGCGGCAGGCGCGCTGGCGGCACTCGCGGTAGGTGTAGCGGTGGAGATCGCCTTCCACCCGGCGCGAGACGATTTCGCTGGAGCCGTAATGGCGGGCGGCAAACTCGATGATGCTGGAGATGAGCAGCGGCTCATCCATCATTTGACCCATCAGGGGGCTGGAAGGCAAGGCTGGCATGCGGGCTCCTGTGTGCTGGATTTGTTTTTTTCATAACGAGTGTCGGATGCGCCGCGGGCCGCCGTCAACCGATTTCCATGCTGCAATGCAGTATAGCGAGGCCGGCTTTTGTCAGCAGATGTAAAGCCCTCTTGCAATCCGGGGTGGCCGCAATAAAATCGCTTCTATGCGTTAAAATCCGCGCTTTACCAGCCCTTACCGATCGGAACTGCCATTTTCTCCCTGCCTCTGGACAATTCCTTCGCCAGCCTGCCGCCGGCTTTCTACACGCGTCTGATGCCGACGCCGCTGCCCGCACCCTATCTGGTGGCGCTCAGTCCGGCCGCCGCGCAGCTGGCCGGCCTCGATGCGCAGGCGCTGGCCAGCGCCGATGGCGTGGATCTGCTGATCGGCAACCGTGTGCCCGACCGTTCCCAGCCGCTGGCCGCCGTGTATTCCGGCCACCAGTTCGGCGTCTGGGCCGGCCAGCTCGGCGACGGCCGCGCCATCCTGCTGGGCGATGTCGCCGGCGCCGAGGGTCCGCTCGAACTGCAATGGAAAGGCAGCGGCCTGACGCCCTACTCGCGCATGGGCGACGGCCGCGCCGTGCTGCGTTCTTCGATCCGCGAATTCCTGTGCTCGGAAGCCATGCATGCGCTCGGCATCCCGACGTCGCGCGCCCTCTCGGTGGCCGGTTCGGACCAGGGCGTGGTGCGCGAAAGCATCGAGACGGCGGCCGTGGTGATCCGCATGGCGCCCAGCTTCGTGCGCTTCGGCTCCTTCGAGCACTGGTTCTACAAGAACAAGCCGGACGAGCTGAAAATCCTGGCCGACTATGTGATCGGCCGCTTCTACCCGGACTTGCTGGCGGCAGCCAATCCCTATGTCGCCCTGCTGGAAGAAGTGGCGCGGCGCACGGCGCGCCTGGTTGCCCAGTGGCAGGCGGTCGGCTTCATGCACGGCGTGCTGAACACCGACAATATGTCCATCCTGGGCCAGACCCTCGATTACGGTCCCTTCGGTTTCATGGAAGCCTTCGACCCGCAGCACATCTGCAACCATAGCGACCAGCAGGGCCGCTACTCATACGCCATGCAGCCGCAGATCGGCCACTGGAATTGCTATGCGCTGGCGCAAGCCCTGCTGCCCCTGATCGGCGAAGTCGACACCGCCCAAGCCGCGCTCGACGTCTACCAGCCCGAGTTCGCCGCCGCCATCGACCGCCTGCTGCACGCCAAGCTGGGCTTGAAGGAGGAACGCGAGGACGACCGCGCCCTGTTCGACGCCATGTTCGAGCTGCTGCAGGCCAATCACGCCGACTTCACCCTGTTCTTCCGCCGCCTGGGCGGCTTGCAAGCGGCCTCGGCGGCCGGCGACGAGCCGCTGCGCGACCTGTTCATCGACCGCGCCGCCTTCGACGCCTGGGCCGAACAGTACCGCGCCCGCCTGCGCGCCGAGCGGAGCGACGACGGCGCGCGCCAGACAGCGATGAATCTGGTCAACCCAAAGTATGTGTTACGCAACTATCTTGCGCAGCAAGCCATTGAAAAGGCGCAGAATAAGGACTTTACTGAAGTGGCGCGCCTGCTCGCGGTGTTGCAGCGCCCCTATGACGAACAGCCGGAATACGAACAATACGCCGCCTTGCCGCCCGACTGGGCAAGCCATTTGGAAGTCAGCTGTTCATCCTGAAAGCGACCATGAACGACAAAGTACAGAAAAGCGATGCCGAGTGGCGCGCCCAGCTCGATCCGCTGGAATACCAGGTGACGCGCCACGCCGCCACCGAACGCGCCTTCACCGGCAAATACTGGGACCATCACGCCCACGGCATCTACACCTGCGTCTGCTGCGATACGCCGCTGTTCGCTTCGGACGCCAAGTTCGACTCAGGCTGCGGCTGGCCCAGCTATTTCCAGGCGCTGGACCCGGCCAAGGTAATCGAGAAAGTTGACCGCTCGCATGGTATGCTGCGCACCGAAATTATTTGCGCAGTCTGCGACGCCCATCTGGGCCATGTCTTCCCGGACGGGCCTCCGCCGACCGGATTGCGTTATTGCATCAATTCGGCATCCCTGCGTTTTGACTCTCACGACTGAAAACAATATGAAATTCCTGTTTGATTTATTTCCGCTGCTGGTGTTTTTCGGCAGTTATAAATGGGCCGGCTCAAATGAAGCGCTAGCCCAGGCTTTTATCAACGACCATTTCAGCGCCATCATTTCCGGCGGCGTTGTCACGGCCAGCCAGGCGCCGATTATCATCGCCAGCCTGTCCGGCATCGTGGCCACGGCGATTCAGATCGCCTCGCTGTTGCTGCGCCGGCTCAAGGTCGACGGCATCCTCTGGCTCTCGCTGCTGATTTTCGTAATGTTCGGCGGCCTGACGATTTATTTCCATGATGATAATTTCATCAAATGGAAGCCGACCATTATCTACTGGTGCTTTGCCGTCGGCATGATGGTGGCCCATTGGGGTTTCCGCAAAAACCTGATGCGCGCCGCGATGGAAAAACAATTCGCCCTGCCCGAGGAAATCTGGCACCGCCTGAATCTGGCCTGGATGACGTTCTGGGTGGTATTGGGCTTCCTCAACCTGTTCGTGGCCTTTGTGTTGTTCCGCACCGACACTGGCGCCTGGGTCAGTTTCAAGGTCTTTGGCGTGACCGGCATCATGTTTGTGTTCATTATTGCGCAAACGCTTTATCTGACTAAACATATCAAGGACGAGGCATGAACGACGCGCGCATCGCACAAATCCGGGCGCGCCTGCAAGCCGCCTTCACTCCGCTGGAAATGGTGCTGGACGATGAATCGGCTATGCATGCCGGCCATGCCGGCGCCGCCTCCGGCGGGGGCCATTACCGCCTGAAAATCGTTTCGGCGCAATTCGAAGGTCATAAACTCGTCACAAGGCATCGTCTGGTGTATGATTCCGTGCACGATATGATGCATAAAGAAATTCATGCATTGGCCATTACCGCATTGGCACCATCGGAAGTATGATATGCGCGGCAATTTGGGACTAACATCAAAGAAGCTCACCACATAGACTATTCAAGTTGAAGCGCTGAGTGTGCTCCGCGATCCCCATCCCATATTACCGCGATTTTCAAGAACTTTTCCCCTAGGAATTAATAATGACTTTCAAGCCAGCCCGTCTGCTGCTCGCACTTCTCGCCGTAGCGTCGGCACCTGTATTTGCACAGAATATTGCTGTGGTTAACGGCAAAGCGATTCCTACCTCGCGTGTGGAAGCAGCAGTCAAACAACTGGTGGCCCAAGGCCAGCAGACCGACTCCCCACAATTGCGCGAGGCGATCAAGCGTGAACTGATCGGCCGCGAAGTGCTGATGCAAGAAGCGGTGAAGCAGAACTTTGACAAGGATGCCGCCGTCAAACAGCAACTGGAAAATGCCCGTCAAGCCATCATCATCAACGCCTTCATCAGCGAGTACCTGAAAAAGAACCCGGTCAAAGACACCGAGATCAAGGCTGAATACGACCGCTTCGTAGCCCAGACCGGCGACAAGGAATACCATGTGCGCCACATCCTGCTGGAAACCGAAGCCCAGGCCAATGAAGTCATCACCAAGCTGAAAGGCGGCGCCAAGTTCGAAGAGCTGGCCAAGACCTCGAAAGACACCGGCACCGCCAGCAGCGGCGGCGACCTGGACTGGGCAGTGCCATCGGCCTTCCCGAAAGTCTTCTCGGACGCCTTCGTGGGCCTGCAGAAAGGCCAGATCACCGAGAAAGCCGTGCAAACCCCGAACGGTTTCCACGTGATCAAGGTGGATGAAGTGCGCGCCGCCAAGCTGCCGACCCTGGACGAGCTGAAGCCGCAAATCGGCGAAGCCCTGACCCAGAAGAAAGTACAGGCGTACCAGGAAGAGCTGACCAAGAAAGCCAAAGTACAGTAATTAGCAAAACGATGCCGGCGCCCCAGAGGCGCCGGTCTTCTTTTCACCCTACCCTTCATAGGAATAGACAATGATTTTGAAGCCCGCCCGTCTGTTGATCGCCCTGACCGCTATCGCCGCCGCGCCCGTCATGGCGCAAACCCTGGCGACCGTCAATGGCAAAGCGATTCCCCAAGCGCGCCTGGACGCCGCGGTCAAGCAAGTGGTAGCCCAAAGCCGCCAGCCCGATTCGCCGCAGCTGCGCGAAATGATCAAGAAAGACCTGATCGCCCGCGAAGTGCTGATCCAGGAAGCGGACAAACAAGGCTTCGGCACCAAGCCCGAGGTGAAGGCAGCCCTGGACAATGCGCGCCAGAGCATCATCATCAACGCCATGTGGCAGGAATACCTGAAAAAGAATCCGGTCAAGGAAGCCGACGTGAAAGCCGAGTACGAGAAGTTCAAGGCTTCGCGCAGCGAGAAGGAATACCACGCGCGCCACATCCTGGTCGGCACCGAGAAGGAAGCCACCGACATCATCGCCAAGCTGAAAGCCGGCGGCAAGTTCGAGGAACTGGCCAAGGTGTCGAAAGACGGTTCCGCCAACAACGGCGGCGACCTGGGCTGGGCAACGCCTTCGACCTATGTGCAACCGTTCTCCGAGGCCATGGTCGCGCTGAAAGACGGCCAGGTCACCGACAAGCCGGTGCAGTCGCAGTTCGGCTACCACGTGATCAAGCTGGAAGGCAGCCGCGCCGGCAAAGTGCCATCCTACGAGGAACTGAAAGAGCGCGTGGAAGAAGCCCTGACCCAGCGCAAGATCGCGACCTACCGCGAAGAGCTGATGAAGAAAGCCAAGATTCAGTAAGGTTTCTTCTGGTTCAAGCGCCTGAGCCAGCAAAAGCACTCCTTGGAGTGCTTTTGCCGTTTTACGGGCCTTGGAACAGGTAGCGGTAACCCAGGCTGGCGGCATTGAAATGCTGGGCGCGGTAGCTGGCGGACGGCGTGCCGTCGGCATGCGGGCCGGGCAGGCGCAAGCGGGTCCAGGCCAGGAACACGGCATGCTGCGGCGCCAGCTTGTATTCCGCGCCCAGGCGCAATTGCCAAGCGCTGCCGCGCTTGCGCGCCGGTCCAAAGCAGTGGCAGCCATTGCTGAAGCTGGCGTCCGGCAGCGATACCGAGGCCCAGCCGGCGCCCAAGCCCGCGAAGGCGGACAGCCCGCCCGTCAGCCTGGGCTGCCAGTAAGCGTTCAACATGGCCGTGGCGTAATGGCTGCCGGCCGAGCTGCCTTCGCTGATATTGGCCAGGGTGATGCGTTCGAGTTTGACCCGGCCACGCTGATATTCCAGCTCCAGCCGCGTGGACTGGCCCTGGCGGCCCAGCATCAGCCCGGCATGGCTTGCGCGCGCCAGTTCCAGGGCGCCGTCGGCCCGCACGCCGCCGAAATCGACGCTGGCCGGCCAGGTTTCGCGGCTATGCTGTCCCAGATGCAGCCCGGCGTAGTACTGCGCACCCGGCGTTTGCGCCCACGCTGGCGGCGCGCTCAATGCCGCCAGCGCCGTCAGAATGGGGATGGCGCCTGGAATATGCGCTGTCTGCCGCGTCCTTGCCTTCATTCGTCCTCCTTGCTTAAGCGTTGAAATGCGTGCCGAAAGCGGCATTCAGTTCCGCCGCGCCGGCCACGCCGCCATGCGGCAAGCCGACCAATTGCACCTGGCCCAGATAGTGCTGTTCCACCGCCTCGATAAAGCCTGCCGCCGAGCTCGATGAAAAGCGCTGGGCCAAGCTGCCGACCAGGGCCAGGATGCCCGCATCCTGACGGTTCGCCACCAGATAGGCTTCCGCATCGAAGGCGAAGGCGCTGGCCGTGCCGCTGCTGAACTGCGCGCCACGGTCCACATAGCCTTGGGCCGCCAGGCCCAGACTGGCGGCCTGGGCCGCCGACAGCAACTGGGTCTGGCCAAGCGGATTCTGGTAGAGGTGGAAGTCGGTCAGCCCCGCCGCGCCGGCCGCTGCCGCCTGGAAGCCCGTTCCCGGCTGCGCGATATAGCAGGCATACGGCAGGTTCTGGCCCGCCGCCGCGAAATACCAGTCGCTGGTGAAGGGCTGGAAGCTGGGCAGCATGGCGCGGCCGCCGGCTTCCGTGCTCAGCGAATCGAAGTAGGCGCCTTCCAGGCGGGCGCTCTCGCCCTGGGCCATGCGCGCCGCCTCGGCCGCGTCGGCGCTGTAGTAGCGGTCGCCGTTCGCCAACAGCACGCTGAAGACAGGCTTGGCGGCGGGCGGTTCGGGCGCCGTCTGGTAGGCCAGCATGCCCGGGTCCACGATGACGCCATTCGCCACGCCATCCTCGTCGCCAAGGCCGCCATCGGTCAGCGTCAGCACGACACGGTCGGCCTTGCCATCACCGTTCAGATCGAGCAGGGTAGCGCCGTCGTCGAAGGTATCCAGGCGCTGGTCATCGACAAAATTAAACCAGCTTTGGCTTTGCGCATTCCATTTCAGATAGGCGTTGGCCTGCACGCCGCCCGGGGCCAGGTCCAGCACCACCCGGGTCTGCAAGCCGGCACGGCTGCTGTCCAAATCCGGCAAAGGTCCGCTATCCGGCCGCGCCTGCACCGAGAAATTGAACATGGCGCTGGCAGCCTGGGTCTCCGCGGGTAGCGGCGCCGGCGCGGCGCTCATGCTGAGATCGGCCAATTGCGCGTTGCCGGTCAGCTGCACCGCCCCCGCCGCGTTGGCGGCGCCCACCGAGCCGGCCAGAATCGCGCCAAAGCTGCTGGCCGCCGCGGCGCGGCCCGCCTGGAACTCGGCCAGCGAAGCCAGCGGCAGCTGCGCCACATTGTGCTGCTGCCAGTCGGCGATGCCGTCGCGGTTGAAGTCGCCGCCATTGGCCGCCAGCTCCACCGAGGGCGCGATGCCGTCGACATCGGTCACCACCGTCACTTTCACCGGCGCGCTGCCCAGCAGCTTGCCGCTGGCGTCGTAAATATCGGCACGGAAGGTATATACGCCGTCATCGAGCTGCCCCGTCTGCACATTGATCTTGCCGGCGCCGGCGTCGGCCGCGCTGATGGCGTTGCTGCCCACCTGCTTGCCGGACGGGTCCATCAGGCGGATGCTGCCGCCCTGCTGCAGATAGCCCTCCGCGCGCACCGTGAATTCCGGCGTGATGACGCTGGTGACGGTATCGTTATTGCTGGAGCCATTGTCCGACGTCGGGTCCAGGCCCGCATCGATGGGGCCGGTAGGCGGCTTGGACGGCGTGGTCGGCACCAGGTCATTGTCCTCGATGCTGCCGGCCGCGCTGATGCCGCCCACGGTCAGGATCAGGCTCTCCGCGCTTTCCACGGTGCTGTCGTCCACGGTCGGCACCGTGATGGTGAAGCCGCTGACATTGGCCGGCACCAGCAGGATGCCGCTGGCAGGATTGCCCTCCTGCCAAGCCACGCCGTTGCTGAAACTGAAGCTGCCGTAATCGGCCGTCGCCGCCGCCGTGCCGTGCACGCTGAGCGCGTACGTGGTAGCGGCCGGACTGGCGCTGTTCAGCAGCACGGTGTAGAGCAGCGCGCCGCCCTCTTCCACCGTATTGTCATTGGCGCCCAGGTGGCCGGCATCCTGCGCCGTCACCGATGCCACGCTCTGGCTGTCGTTGTCGCTAATGGTGGCGCTGGCATCCACGCCGCCCACGACCAGGGTCAGGCTCTCCGCCAGTTCGATGGCACTGTCGTCCACGGTCGGCACGGTGACGGCGAAGCTGGCGACATTGGCGGGCACCACCAGGATGCCGCTGGCCGGATTGCCGTTCTTCCAGGCCACGCCGTTGCTGAAACTGAAGCTGCCGTAATCGGCGGCGATGGCCGTGCCGCTGACGCTGACGGCATACTCCGTGGCCAGCGGACTGGCCTGGGTCAGGGTTACGCTGTAGCGCAAGCTGCCGCCTTCCACCACGCTGTTGTCGGGCGGATTGGCGCCGGTGTTGGCGGCATCCTCGGCCAGTACGCTGGCCACGTTCTGGCTATCGTTATCGGTCAGCGTGCCGCTGGCCGACACCCCACCCACATTCAGCACCAGGCTTTCCGCGACCTCGATCTGGCTGTCGTCGGCGGTCGGCACCGTGATGGTGAAACTGCCGACATTGGCCGGCACCACGATCACGCCGCTCAGCGGATCGCCGTTTTTCCAGGCCACGCCATTACTGAAGCTGAAACTGCCATAGTCGGCCACTGCCGCCGTGCCGCTCGCGGCCAGGCTGAACTCCACGGCCTGCGGACTGCTGCCGTTGAGCACCACGGAATACAGTAGGCTCGCGCCCTCCACCACGCTGTCGTCAACGGGAATGGCGCCGCTGTGCGCCGCATCCTCGGCCAGCACGCTGCTCACGCTCAAGCTGTCGTTATCGGTGATGGTGCCGGTGGCGGCCACGCCGCCCACGGTCAAGGTCAGGCTTTCCGCCACCTCGATTGCGGCATCGTCGGCTGTTGCCACGGTAATGGCAAAGCCGCTCACGCCGGCCGGCACTACGATGATGCCGGTGGCGGGATTGCCATTCTTCCAGGCCACGCCATCGCTGAAGCTGATGCTCGCGTAATCGGCGGCGGAAGCCGTGCCGCCGATGCCCAGCGTATACTCGGTGGCCGCTGGCGCGGCCACGCTCAAGGCCACCGTGTAGCGCAGATTGCCGCCTTCGACCACGCTGCTGTCGACCGGATTGCCGCCGGCATTGGCCGCATCCTCGGCCAGCACGCTGCTGACGCTCTGGCTATCGTTGTCGGTGATGGTGCCGCTCGCCGCCACGCCGCCCACGGTC
>JANCSZ010000017.1:0-70050 GCA_024437665.1 Massilia sp. YIM B04103
GTAGCTGTAGCGGGTCCAGACGGTTTTGCCGTCGGCGATGCTGCCGTCTTCCGGCGTGAGGTCGGTGCTGACCTTGCTCAGACGGTTGGCACTGTCGTACTCGTAGCGTACCCGGGTTTGGCTCACGGCGACGCCTTGGGCGTTGGTGCAGCGGGTCTCAATCTCGCTCAGATTGTTGCCGTTGTACTTGAGCACGGTCGAACCGCCGCTGCTGTCGTCGATCTGGCTCAGCAGGCCGCTAGCATTGTAGGCGTAGTTCAGGCTATTGCCATCCAGGTCGCGCGAGCCGATCAGGCGACCGCCGTTGTTGGCGTCATAGATTTCGGTGACGCGCGTGCTGCCCGAAGTCCAGCGCCATTGGGCGCTGGCGCTGTCGTAGCTCAGGCTGTCGTAGGCGCCGGCGCCGTCGCTGCTGCGGTAGGTCTGGGTCGTGCGATCGTAGATGAAGACGGTGATGGCGCCGTCGCCGCCGACGCGGCTGATGGTGCTCTTTTCCGCGTTCAGGGTGCCAGTCAGGTTGCCGACGCTGCGCGACAGGCTGAGTTTCCAGTTGTCGCCGTTGTCGTCGTTGAACTGGCCTTGGGAATTGTAGGTGCGGATCAGCGACTGGCCGAGACCGGTGGCGGCGAGGAATTCGTCCTGGTGCTGCAGCACCAGATTGCCGGTGGCGGCATTGACGTAAATATTATCGCCATTCCTACCCAGCTGGGCGGCACCGAATTGGCCGCGCTGGCCCAGTGTGGCCCCCGTGCTGTTGACCAGACCCAGACCATTACCGCCGACAATCGCTACCATACCATTCCTTCTGTTGATTAATTGGTAATGCCATCCCCACGGGAATGGCAGGCGCCGGCGTTTCCTCAGCCAGGCGCTCTATTCAACAGAAGGTATCCAAGGATTTTTGGAAAAGTTTAGTTTTTTTCGAAATTTTCTCATTTACCTGCAGGAGGGAGAGCAGATCGTCGCCAAACCGAATCTGGCCAGCCACCCTGGCAAACCTGCAAGCATTTGTCACCCCGAATTTAGTGATAAAACCATAACGACAGTCATGCTAAACCTGTTGCGAACCAAATTTCTTCTTTGGAGCAGCTTAGACAGCGGCACCCCGCTTCTTTGTTAAACGCCGAAGCCATAGGGTAACGCCGCAAAGCATCACGAATGACAGCAAAATATCCATTGCTATCGTGATTGAGAACATGAGTACCGTCTTGGATAGGTAAAACGTTAAGACTCCGGATAGGCTAATACCGACCGCAATCACCCATGACATCAATCCAGTGTTTGACTGAACACTTCCATCCTTCAAATGAGTAGCGACTTGAACTAAAAGGAACGAAAGCAACAGCCAAACAGGAACAAGAAGCCAAAGCCACATTTTCCCGAATGAACGCCCAAGAAGGAGCAAGGCGAACGAGGAATAGGTGACGAAAAGGAATGACCAAAGCATTAGCCCCCATCTGTAGAAGCCTTGATTAGGCTGTTTCTCTTTTCTGAATCTGAAGAATCCATACAACCCTAGTGCTGTTTCTGCTAACAAAAACTCGATCCATCTAAAATCTGGAGCGGATTCAAAGTTCACCAAAACAAGAAATGCGAAGAACATGACGCCCCAACTGCTAAAGAACTTTTCGTCTTCAAAAAAGAAGGTATTTAGGGATTTTTTGAAAAGTTTAGCTTTTTCGTAAGTTTTTTTGAAAAGACGTTGATGAGGGCGATTATCGGACTGAGTCAGGCGATTGCTACTGGCGTGATCGGCCGTACGGAACCGTAATTCCGCACTATTGCTTGCATTTTGGAAGTTTTGCTGGAGATCGCTGGCGGGCATGTTTTGGTGCGTGCCGGTTGCGAACCCATGGTTTTCTAGCCGTCTGGTCCCGCCAGCCATTTCATCCAGGCATGGCACTCTCCCGACCCTTCGATGACGTACCAGTTCACCGCCAGCAGGTAGCTCTTCTTTTCGTCGGACACAAAGTACTCCATGCCAAACGCGTTTTCGAAGACCTTGGCCAAGTTTCTGCCGTCATGCAGGATAAGAACGCGATCCCTGTCCGCGCCGTGCTGCTCGAAGAAGACATAGGCCGGCACGGCATCCAGATGGCTGGAGTAGGTGAATTCGTTTGGCGTCAGTGGAATGGAGACGGAGTCGTGGCCAATCGCCAGGTGGCCGGAGGTCCGTTCCGGCCTGAACTTGCCAATGACTTCAGCTATGAACAGGCGCGATTGCTCCGTATCGAGCGCGGAGCAGGATAAGCCCAACTCCCGGGCGGAGCTTAGAAACTCATTGATGCAGGACATTGCTTGAATACTTTGATCGTCGTTGGCGGCTGGCTGATGCCGTCGTTCAGCGCATCACCAGCGCCTTTACCGCCTCCAGCGAATCGCCGCTGGAGCGGGTGGCGCGCACCTGGTTGCGGCCACCTTCCTTGGCCACATACATGGCGCGGTCGGCGGCGACGAACAGGGACTCGGTGCTATCGAGCTGGCTTGGATGGATGGTCGCCACGCCGATGCTGACCGTGATGTGCGGCGACGTCACCGAGCGCGGATGCGGCAGCTGTAGCGACTCGATATGCGCGCGGATCGATTCGGCCAGCAGATAGGCCGAATCCGAATCCGTCTCCGCGAACAGCAGCACGAATTCTTCGCCGCCGTAGCGCGCCGCCAGGTCGGTGGCGCGCAGCGCGTGCGAGTTGATGGCTTGCGCCACCTTCTGCAGGCAGACGTCGCCCGCCGCGTGGCCCAGCGTATCGTTGTACAGCTTGAAGTGGTCCACATCGAGCACCACCAGCGACAGCGCTGCGCCGCTGCGCAGGGCGCGCTGCCATTCTTTTTCGAGGAAGCTGTCGAAGTGGCGCCGGTTGGCGATCTTGGTCAGCGGGTCGATCATGGCGGCGCGCTGCAGGGCATCTTCCGACAGCTTGTGGTGGGTGATGTCGTGCAGCAGGCCGATGAACAGGGGCTGGCGCAGGAACATGGGCGTCAGCGTCAGGTCCATGCAGACCGAGGAGCCGTTGTGGTGGCGGATGATGACTTCGCGCGTGCCATGGCTGTAGGCCGTCTCCGGATTGGCGGCGTAGCGCGCGAAGTAGTCGAGGTATTCCTGCGCCACCAGGGGATTGAGCAGGTCCGAAATCGATTGCCCGGCCAATTCGTTGGCGGCATAGCCCAGGTACTTGTCGCAGGCCGGGTTGGTAAACTGGATGCGGCCGTCGGCTTCGATGATCAGCAGGCCTTCGGCCATATTGTTGACGATGGTGCGCAGGCGTTCGGCCTGTTCCTGCTGCGACTCCTGGCTGATGCGGATCTGCAGCTGGGTGCGCACGCGGGCGCAGACTTCGGCCATGCGCAGCGGCTTGCCGATGTAGTCGACGGCGCCGCAATCGAAGCCGGCCACCACGTCCTCGGCCTCGGTGCGCGCGCTCATGAAGATCACGGGGATGCGCTGCGTGATAGGACTGGCTTTCAGCTGGCGGCAGGTCTCGATGCCGTTCATGCCCGGCATGACCACGTCCAGCAGGATCAGGTCGGGGTGCACGCGGCGCGCGATCTCCAGCGCGCGCTCGCCGGAGTTGGCGACAAAGGTTTGATAGCCTTGTTCGACCATCATCTTGCGCAGGGCGCTCAGGCTCTCTGGAGCGTCGTCCACGATCAGAATCGCAGCCTCGCGCTGCGTGGCAATGCTCGTACCGCCTAGGTTCATGCTGGCCTGAAAAGAAGTGTTCGGTCCCGACGATCATACCGAAGGGACAATGGAAATTGTTGGAAAACATTGCCATGTTGACCGAAAAAGACGGCCAATGGCAGCCAAAACGGTAAAACCGGTATTTCTAATGGGAAATTATAGTTACTTCTAGTCAAGATGTTGCAGCTTAACGTCATTCTCGTTGTTAAGCCGCAACAGCGTGCGCGGCAGCAGGACGCTGCCGCGCGGCGGGGAGGGGGATTACACGCGGGCGGCCAGCAGCTTGCCCAGGATTTCGATGCCGGTATGGATGCGGTCCGGCGCCACGGTCACGAAGGACAGGCGCAGGGTGTTGGTTTCCGGCTCGTTGGCGTAGAACGGCGCGCCCGGCACGAAAGCGACTTTCTGCTTGATCGCTTCGTCCAGCAGTTCCATGGCGTTGATGTGCTTGGGCAGGGTGACCCAGATGAACATGCCGCCTTCGGGCTTGGTCCAGGTGACGCCGGCCGGGAAGTGCTCGTCCATCGCCTTCAGCATGGCCTGGCACTGGTTGCCGTACAGTTCGCGGATGGTCGGGATGTGCTGGTCGAGGAAGCCATCCTTGATCACTTCGTGCACCACCATCTGGGTCAGCTGGGCGGTGTGCAGGTCGGCGGCCTGTTTGGCCAGTTCCAGACGGCGCACCAGCGGCAGCGGGGCCACCACGTAGCCCAGGCGGATGCCCGGGGTCAGCACTTTGGAGAAGGAACCCATATAGATCACGCCTTCCGGGTTCATCGCCACCATCTTCGGCATCGGCTCGCCCTTGTAGCTCAGGGCGCCGTAAGGATCGTCCTCGATCAGCGGCAGGCCCAGACGGGCGCAGCTTTCCACCAGTTCCAGGCGGCGTTCGGCGGACAGGGTGCGGCCGGTCGGATTCTGGAAGTTCGGCAGCGCGTACAGCAGGCGCGCGCCCTGGGCCACTTTGTCCAGCGAGGAAGGAATCAGGCCGTGTTCGTCGGTGTCGACCGACACGAATTCAGGACGGTAGACCGAGAACGCCTGCAGCGCGCCCAGATAGCTTGGCGTTTCCACCAGCACGCGGCTGCCTTCGTCGATCAGCACCTTGCCCAGCAGGTCCAGCGCTTGCTGCGAACCGGAGACCATCAGCACTTGTTCCGGCACGATCTTGGCGCCATTGGTCGAGAGCGAATCGGCGATCCACTGGCGCAGCGGCATATAGCCGTCGGTCGGGCCGTATTGCAGCGCGACCTTGCCGTTATTCGACAGTACTTTGTCGAACGCTTGCTTCATCATGTCCACCGGGAAGGTGGCGGGGGAAGGCAGGCCGCCGGCGAAGGAAATGATTTCCGGCTGCTGCGTGACCTTCAGGATCTCGCGGATGAAGGAGCTTTGCATCTGGCTGGCGCGTTCGGAGAAGCGCCACTGGAGCGGATTGGGGTTTTCGATTTTCATACGATTCTCTCTTGAGGTGGACAGGGCGGCGCCCGGGCCGGGAACAAGCACGCTTGTGGCGGCTTTGAAAAGAGCGGTGCCGGGTAGGCGTCGCCCACAATCTGTTTTACGCGATTTCGGCGATCATCTCGATCTCAACGCAGGCGCCGCGCGGGATTTGCGCTACGCCGAATGCGGAGCGGGCGTGTTTGCCCGCTGCGCCGAATACTTCGCCCAGCAGTTCCGAGCAGCCATTGGTGACCAGGTGTTGGTCGGTGTAGTCGGGGGTCGAATTCACCAGACTCATAACTTTAACGATGCGTTTCACGCGGGTCAGGTCGCCGCCGCAGGCTTCCTGCAGGGTGCCGATCAGGTCGATGGCGATGGCGCGCGCGGCTTGCTGGCCTTCTTCGGTCGAGATGTTCTTGCCCAATTGGCCCACCCATGGGTTGCCATCGGCTTTCTTGGCGATGTGGCCGGAGATGAAGACCAGGTTGCCGGTCTGGACGTGCATGACGTAGGCAGCCACGGGCGCGGCCGGGGCGGCCAGCGTGATATCGAGCGATTTCAGTTTTTCGTAAACAGACATTTTGTATCCGAAGAAAATGGCCGAAGGTTCGGCGGGTTAGGGGTAATGGTGCCGGCTGCGGAGCCGCGAGAACGATATTGTACGTCTTGCAGCGTCACATGCCCACAAATCCGGCGCGGCGCCGCCGTATCAGCCCATTCCGCCCCCGTTTCAGCGCCGGATCTGGGCGCGGCGGCCGACGCCGACCACCGCGATCACGGCCAGCGCGAACAGCATATGCTCGCCCTGCAGCGGCTCGCCCAGCACCAGCGCGGCGCCCAGCAGCGAGAGGAAGGGCTGCACCAGCTGCACCTGGCCCACGCGCGCCACCCCGCCCAGCGCCATGCCGCGATACCAGAAGAAGAAGCCGATAAACATCGAAAACACCGACACATAGGCAAAGCCGCTCCAGGCGCGCAGGCCGGCGTGGGCGAAGACGGCCGGGTCTTGCCAGATCAGCCACAGCGAAATCGGCAGGGCCACCGGCAGCGACAGCACCAGCCCCCAGCTGATGACCTGTTGCCCGCCCATGCTTTGCGACAGGCGGCCGCCTTCCGCATAGCCGATGGCGGCGGCCAGCACGGCGGCGAACACCGCCAGGTCGGCCAGATGCAGGCTGCCGCCGCTCTGGCGCAGCGCAAAGGCCAGCACCAGGCCGGAACCGAGCAAGGCGGAAGCCCAGAAGGCCGGCGAGGGCCGCTCATGGCCGCGCAGCGCCGAGCACAGGGCCGTGGCCAAAGGCAGCACGCCCACCAGCACCGCGCCGTGCGCGGCCGGCAGCGAGCGCATGGCGATGGAGGTCAGCAGCGGAAAGCCGACCACGCAACCGGCCGCCACCACCAGCAGCTGGGGCAGGGCGGCGCGCGGCGGCAGCGCCGCGCGCTTCCACCACAGCCACAGCGCGGCCAGCGCGCCCGCCGCCACGGCACGGCCCATGGCCACGAACACCGGGTCGAGCGCGGCCACCGCCATGCGGGTGAAGGGCAGGGTCAGGCTGAAAATGGCGACGCCGGCCAGGCCAAGCAGCATGCCCATGCTTTCGTCGGACAGGCCGCCATGGCCTTGCGTGGCGAGCGGCTTGCCGGGCAGGGGGCTGTGGGTGGCGTTTTTCATGGCACGCTCCGGAATGGCTGCTCGTCCAGCACGCGCTGGAACAGGGGCGCGTCGACATTGGCGCCGGTCAGCGGCAGGCCCAGTTTGCGTCCCTTGACGCGCGGATCGTTCTTCAGCAGCAGGGCCGCGGCCAGGGCCGCCGCGCCCGCGCCTTCGCTCAGATTATGGGTGCAGCGGTAGTACAGGCGCATGGCGCGCGCCACCTGCTCGTCGCTGACGGCGACGATATCGTCGGCCAGTTCGATAATCGGCGGCAGCGAGCTGGCGTCGGCCATGCGGCAAGCCAGGCCGTCGGCCAGCTCGGTGCCGACCGGCGCTTCCATCGGCTGGCGGGCGTGGAAGGAGAGCTGGTAGGCCAGCGCATGTTCCGACACCACGCCGATCACCCGTGTTTTCAGCCCCAGCGCCTGGCGCGCGGCCAGCGCGGCGCAGATGCCCGAACCCTGGCCGATGGGGACGAATACCGTGTCCAGATCGGGCTGGGCATGGAACAGCTCCAGCCAGCCGGTCGCCACGCCGGCCACCAGATCGGGGTGCCAGGACGGCACCATATGCAGGCCGTCGCGCCGCGCCAGCATCTGGGCGTGTTCGCGCGCGGCCTGGAAATCGTCGCCATGTTCGATCAGCTGGGCGCCCAGCGAGCGCATGGCAGCGTTCTTTTCCACGCTATTTTCCCGCGGGACCACGATGTGCGCGCGCAGACCGTGGCGGCGCGCGGCAAAAGCCATCGACTGGCCGTGGTTGCCGCGCGTGGCGGCGATCACGCCGCGCACTTGCGGTTCGCGCTGGCTTAGCGCATGCAGGTAGACCAGGCCGCCGCGCACCTTGAAGGCGCCGGTCGGCGTGTGGTTCTCGTGCTTGATCCAGGCTTCCGTGCCGAGCGCCTCGTTCAGCAAGGGCCAGGAAAATTGCGGCGTGGGCGGCATGGCGCCATACACGATGGCGGCGGCGGCTTCGAGTTCGGTGGCGGAAGGCAGGGACATGGCAGCGCTGGAATCATATTGATAATGGGTGTATCGTAGAATAGCTAAGCAGTACAGTACCAATACACTTATCAATATAATTTCACATACTGTAACGGTAAAATGACCAGTACACCGGCGCCATCGCTATCCTCGCCCTTGCCCAGGCCGGGGCAGATCCTCCTGCTTTCGCGCGCCTCCGGCGAGTCGCTGATCGACCAGATCGTGCGCACGGTGGCGGCGCGCATCGACGACCGCCTGCTGCGCGCCGGCGCGCGCATGCCTTCGATCCGCCAGTTCGCCGCCGCCAACGGCGTGTCCGCCTTCACCGTGGTGGCGGCTTACGACAAGCTGGTGGCGCGCGGCTATCTGGAGTCGCGGCGCGGCGCCGGCTTCTTCATCCGCGAACGCGCGCCGCTGAACGCGCCGGGAACGGCCGATGCCGAGGCCATGAACTTCAGCGCCGGCATGCAGCCCGGCGGCGGCATGGATGTGGTCTGGCTGATCCGCAATATGTTCCGCGCCGCGCCCAATATGCACATGCCGGGTACCGGCGTGCTGCCGCAGGATTGGCTCGATGGCCCGGCCATTGCCAACGCCCTGCGCGCGATCAGCCGGCAGAACAGCAATCTGCTGCTGAACTACGGCGTGCCGCAAGGCTTCCTGCCGCTGCGCCAGCAGTTGCAGCACAAGCTCGCCGAACTGGAAATCGCCGCCGCGCCCGAGCAGTTCGTCACCACCAGCGGCGTGACGCAGGCGCTGGACATGGTGGCGCGCGAATTCACCCGGCCCGGCGACACCGTGTTTGTCGACGATCCAGCCTGGTTCCTGATGTTCGGTTCCTTCGCCGCGCTGGGCGCCAAGGTGGTGGGCATTCCGCGCCTGGCCGACGGGCCGGACATCGCGCAGCTGGCCGAGCTGGCGGCCATCCACAAGCCCAAGCTGTATGTGATCAACTCGGTGCTGCACAATCCCAGTTCCACCTCGCTGTCGGCGGCCAAGGCCTTCCAGATCCTGCGCATCGCCGAGGAGCATGGCATCACCGTCGTGGAAGACGATATCTACTGCGATATGCACCCCGGCAGCGCGGTGCAGCCGGCGACCCGGCTTGCCTCGCTGGACCAGCTGCGGCGCGTGATCTATCTGGGCGGCTTTTCCAAGACCATGGCGGCCAATCTGCGCGTGGGCTTTATCGCCACCTCGCCGGAGCTGGCCGAACGCCTGGCCGACCGCAAGATGCTGCAAACCCTGACCACCAGCGATCTCGGCGAGCGCGTGGTCTACAAGATTTTGTCGGAGGGGCTGTACCGCAAGCATGTGGAGCGCATCCGCAACCGCCTGGACGGCCTGCGCTCGCGCACCATCAAGCAGATGGAGCGGGTGGGATTGACGGTGGATGTGGCGGCGCCGGCCGGCATGTTCGTCTGGGCCGACGCCGGCTGCGATACCAATGTGCTGACCGAACGCGCCTTGAGCGAGAACCTGCTGCTGGCGCCCGGCAGCCTGTTCTCGCCCAACCAGCTGCCGTCCAGCCGCCTGCGCCTGAACGTGGCTGCGATGCAGGATCCCGCCGTGTGGCGCTTCCTGCAGCGCGAGCTGGCGCGGTTGGGCTGAAGCCCTCCGCCTGCCTACTCGGAGCCGCCGGTGCTCGCCATCAGCGCGGCATCGGCAGTCTGTCCGGCTGCCGCCAGCGTGGCCTGGGCGTCCTTGCCCAGCACCAGGCGCAGATCGACGGTTTGCAGCTTGTCGCTGGCTTCCAGCGCGGCCTTGCCCTGCAGTGAGCTTTGCAGCTCGGCGGCCTGGCTGGCGTAGCCGGGGCCATACTGGATGGTGGTGATCTGCTGGCGGTAAGGCTTGTCGTTGCTCAGGCGGTCGACCGGAATCCCGGACAGCACCAGCAGTTCGCGCACCCGCCGCGCCATGCCGGTCGCGCCGTTGCCGTTGGCGACCTCGATGCGGGCGCGGCGCGCGGCGGCGCTGGCAGCGGCGCTGAGGGATGCCGCCGCTTTCGTCACGCTGGGCACTACCACGGGCAGGGCTGTGACAACAGGACGCAGCTTGAGTTCATACACATTCGGTTTCAACTCCACCAGTTCCATGCGGCTGGTGCGGTGCAACTGGCCGGCGTCCGGCGTGGCGCTCGCTTCGCTGGCGGGCGGCGCCGAGCTTTCGGGGGGGGGCGCCGCCGCATAGGTTTCGGCCGCGCTGGCGCTGGCAGGGGTGGCCGCGGCCAGCGCCGGGCTGACCGTGCCCGGCTGCATCCTGATTGCGGCGGCCAGCGCGGCCGCTTCCGGCTGGCCGTTCTCGCGCGCCGCCGTTTCGGCCAGCTGCAGATTCGCGTAAGCCTTGGGACCGGCGCCCAGCGCCATCGCCTTGCGCAGGGTGCCGATGGCGCCCGCATAATCGCCCATCAGGTATTGCACATAACCGAGGTTGGTTTGCGGCTGGGCCTCGGCCGGAAAATCGACCGCCAGCGCCTGCAACTGCTCGCGCGCCGCTTCCAGCCGTCCCTGGCGCGCTTCGATGGCGGCCAGCGCGCTGCGCGCCTCCAGCTGGTGCGAATCCAGCGCCAGGGACTGCGCATAAGCGCCCAGCGCGAGACTGAGCTGGCCGCGTTCCTGGTGATAGCGTCCAAGCCGGTTCCAGGTGGCCACCTGGTTGCCGGCGCGCGTGCCCTGGTCGATGCGCAGCACGGGCTGCATGGTCAGTTCCTGGCGCGCGGGCGGCGTGCTGCAGGCGCTAATCAGGCCGCAGCCGGCGATGGCGAAGGCGATGGGTTTGAGCTTGTTCATGATGTGGTTTCCTTTCAGTTGCCTTCACCGCCCATGCCGGGCAGCAGAACACGATAGATTTGCAGGAAAGCTGGCCCCATCAGCACCACCAGCAGCGAGGGGAAGATGAAGAAAATCAGGGGAAACAGCAATTTGAGCGCGATCTTGGCCGCCGCTTCTTCGGCGCGCTGGCGGCGCCGCGTGCGCAATTGGTCGGACTGCACGCGCAGCGAGTCGGCGATGCTGGTGCCGAAGCGCTCGGCCTGGATCAGCATGGCCACCAGCGCATCCACATCCTCCACGCCGGTGCGCAGGGCCAGATTGCGCAGCGCCTTTTCCTTGCTCAAGCCGGCGCGCAGCTCCAGCGTCACCAGGTTCAACTCGTCGGCCAGCACCTCGCTTTTCAGGCCGATCTCCTGCGCCACGCGCTGCAGGGCGGCATCCATGGCCAGGCCGGCCTCCACGCACACCGTCATCAGGTCCAGCGCGTCGGGGAAGCTTTCGAAAATCTCCAGTTGGCGGCGGCGCACGCTGATATTCAGCATCACGTTCGGTAGATAGTAGCCAATGGCGGCCGACAGCAGAAGCCAGAACAGCAGGGTGTTGCCGCTGGCCTTGGAGCGCATCACGGCCAGCGCGAAGTAGGCGACCAGCGGCAGCAGCACGGCCAGCGCGGTCTTGGCGGAGAAGAACAGCACCGGCGCGGAAGGATGGCGCAGGCCCGCGTTCATGAAGCGGGTGCGCAGTGCCGAATGCTCCCAGTCCGTGGGATTGGCCGAGAGCTTGGCCAGCGGCGCGGTCAGCTGCGCCAGACGGGCGGCCAGCGTCGGCCCCTGGCTGTGGCCTTTGCCGGAACGCGCGCCGCCGTTGCCGGTGACGGCGTCCAGGCGCTGCTGCACCGGGTCGCTGTTAAAGCGGCTCAGCAGGACCATCGCGCCGCCGAATACGGCCAGGAAGAGGACTCCGAGGAAACCGATCTGCATCATGTTCATGGCTGTCTCCTTTGCGCTTTAGACGTGGATGCGGATGATCTTGCGCATCAGCAGAACACCGAGGAACATCAGGAAGGCGGCCATGGCCAGCATCTTGCGGCCGCCCGGATCGGTGTACAGCACTTCCAGGAACTGCGGGCTGGTGAGCTGGATCATGAGCGCCGCGCCGAAAGGCAGCAGGCCCAGGACCCAGGCCGACATGCGGCCCTCGGCCGACAGCACGCGCACCTGGCCCATCAGCTTGATGCGGGCGCGGATGATGGCGCTGATATTGTCCAGCAGCTCGGCCAGGTTGCCGCCCGTCTCGCGCTGGATCAGCACCGCGATCACGAAGTAGCGCAGGTCGGTGCTGGGGACGCGGGTGGCGAGGTTCATCAGCGCATCGGTCATCGAGATGCCGAAGTTGACCTCATCGAAGGCGGTGCGGAATTCCTCGGCGATGGGATCGCGCATCTCGTCGCCCACCATTTTCATGGCGGTGGGGAAGGCGTGGCCGGCGCGCACGGCGCGGCCGATCAGGTCCAGCGCATCGGGCAGCTGCTGGTCGATATGCTCCAGGCGCTTGGCTTTGGCGCGCACGATCATCAGCAGCGGCAGGCAGGCCGCGCCCAGGGCCAGCGGCAGCAGCATCAGCAGCGGCAAGTGCAGCCACAGTCCCAGGCCGAAGGTGGCGGCGAAGCTCAGCGCCGTCAGCCCGAGCAGGTCGGCCACGCTCCAGGCCAGGCCGGATTGCTCCAGCAGCCGGTCCAACTGGCCGATGCGCGGAATTTCCAACAGCAGGCGCTGCATGCCGGGCGACTGGGCCAGCAGGCGCTGCTTGATCATGGAGTTGCTCTGCTGGCCGCCATGGCTGCCGGCCGACATCATGCGCAGGCGGCGCGCCACGCGCTCCGCCTCCGGCCCCTTGGACGAGTTCCAGCTCAGGTAAATGCCTTCAATCAGCAGCACCACGGCCACGAAGACCACGATGCCGGTGATGTAATAGAGGTAGTCCATGGCTTCACTCCATGCGATGGTTGGGATCGAACAGTTCGTCGGCCAGTTGCAGGCCGAAGGCGCGCAGGCGCTCGCAGAAACGCGGGCGGATGCCGGTGGCGCAGAAGTGGCCCTGCACCGTGCCATCCTTGTCCATGCCGGTCTGCTTGAAGCAGAAGATTTCCTGCATGGTGATCATCTCGCCTTCCATGCCGGTGATTTCCTGGATCGACATCAGCTTGCGCTTGCCGTCGGTCAGGCGCGCCACCTGCACCACCACGCCCACGGCGGAGCTGATCTGCTGGCGCATGGCCTTGGTGGGCAGGCTGGCCGCGGCCATGCTGATCATGTTTTCCAGCCGGGTCAGCGCATCGCGCGGGGTGTTGGCGTGGATGGTCGCCATCGAGCCTTCATGGCCGGTGTTCATCGCCTGCAGCATGTCCAGCGCTTCGCCGCCGCGCACCTCGCCCAGGATGATGCGGTCGGGGCGCATGCGCAGCGCATTGCGCACCAGGGCGCGCTGCGAGACCTCGCCCTTGCCCTCGATATTCGCCGGCCGCGTTTCCAGGCGCACCACGTGCGGCTGCTGCAGTTGCAGCTCGGCGGCGTCCTCGATGGTGACCACGCGCTCCGTTTCGCTGATGTGGGCAGAAATCGCGTTCAGCATGGTGGTCTTGCCGCTGCCGGTGCCGCCCGAGATCACGATATTCACCTTGGCCCGGCCCAGCGCGCGCAGCACGGTGGCCATGCCCTCGGTCATGCTCTTGAAGCTGATCAGCTCTGTCAGGCCGAGCGGATCGGCCGAGAAGCGGCGGATCGACATCACCGGGCCGTCGATCGCCAGCGGCGGGATGATGGCGTTGACGCGCGAGCCGTCCGGCAGGCGGGCGTCGACCATGGGGCTCGATTCGTCGATGCGGCGGCCCACGCGCGAGACGATCTTGTCGATGATCTTCATCAGGTGGGCGTCGTCGGCGAAGGTGATATTGCTCAGCTCCAGCTTGCCGCCGCGCTCCACATACACCTGTTGCGAGGAATTCACCAGGATGTCCGACACGGTGGGGTCGGCCAGCAGCGGCTCCAGCGGGCCGAAGCCGAGCACCTCGTGCTGGATATCGCGCGTCAGGTTGCGGCGCTCGATATCGTTGATCACCACCATATTCTCTTCCAGCAGGCGCTCCACCAGGATGCGCAGCTCGTCGCGGATCTGCTCCTGGCTCAGGCGCTGCATGCCCTCCAGGTCCACGCGGTCGAGCAGGGTCTGGTGGATGCGGTGCTTGAGCTGCTGGTAGGCGCGGTTGTCGATGCTGTCCAGACGTACCACCGGGGCGGCGCCGCCGGTGCCGTTGCCCAGCCTTGCTCTCAGATTGGCGCTTGCTAGCATGATATGTTCTCCTTGGCTCTATCGTGGTGGGGCGGCGTTTAAGCGCGCTGCAGGATGCGGGACAGCCAGCCGCGCGAATCCGCCGCGGTGTCGCCGGCCAGCTCGCGCGCCATCTCCTGCAAAGCCTTGGAGACGGGACTGTTGCGCTGCAGCTGGAGGATCGGCACGCCCTGGTTGACGGAAGCCGCGGCGGCCTCGTAGTGGTTGGGAATGGTGCGGAACATGGTGGTGCCGTAAGCCTGCTCGCAGTCGCGCAGGCGGATTTCGCCGCTATTGGCGTAGCGGTTCACGATCAGGTGGATCTTGTCCTTGCGGTAGTCGAGCGAGCGGAAAACGCTCAGCAGGCGCTTGCCGTCGCGGATATAGGGCAGGGTGGCTTGCAGGATGGGGAAGATCATGTCGGCCTGGTCCAGCGCGCGCACGCTGATGGCGTCCAGGCTGCGGCCCACGTCGAGCAGGATGAAATCGTAGTGCTGGCGCGCCAGCTTGAGCAGCACGTCGATATGCTCGGGATGCACATCGTTGGCCTGGGTCGGGTCCTCCGGCGCGGCCAGCACGCCGAAGTTGGGCGTCACCTGCACCATGCTCGAGGCGAGGAAGGAGGCGTCCAGGCGGTGGATCTGCTGCGAGAGCTGGGCCAGGCTGGCGGCCGGCTTCTGGTCGGAGACGAACAGCGAGGCGTCGCCGAACTGCAGGTTCAAGTCGAACAGGGCGACGCGCTTGTTCTCGGCGGCGGCCAGGGCATAACCCAGGTTCGTCGCCAGGAAGGTGGCGCCGCTGCCGCCCTTGCAGGAGACGAAGGCCAGCACCTTGCCCTGGGAACGGTTGTTGACATTCAGCTTGTCCTCGATGCGGCGCACGGCGGCGTTCAACTGGCCGGGATCGGCCGGCAGCGGCAGCACTTCGCGCACGCCGGCGCGCATGGCCTGCAGCAGGAATTCCGGCGTCTGCAACTGGCACAGCACGATGCTGGCCATGCCGGGATGCTGGATGCCCAGGCTTTCCAGGCGTTCGAACTCGCCTGGGCTGAGGGCCGGCTGGGCCACAATCAGCAGCGCGGGCGCCTGCGCGGCGTCCATCGCTTGCAGTTTGTCCAGCGGGCCGGCGACCACGTCTACCTGGTCGGTGATGCTGCGTTCGCGCAGCACGCGCGCGATTTCGAACAGCAGTTTCTCATTGGCTGAGACGACAGTGATTTTCACTTCAACCTCCCGCTTTCATTAATCGTTAAAACCCAGGCTTTCGGCATGCATCGTGACCTTGGCCATCGGCAAGGCGATGTTCAGGAAGGTGAACAGCTTCACCATCGGGACATAGGTCACGTTTTCCAGCGACACGCTGACGCTGTAGATGCACTGGTCGGTGCGTGTGATATCGGAGCAGGCCGACATATTGTCGCCAGGGCTGGACGGCAGCGTGGCCACCTCGTTGCCCGCCGCGTTCAGATAGCGGATGTAGATATTGCTGGCCGTGATTTCCGCGCCGGCCGGCACGCTGCTGCCGCCGAACAGGGCTTCGGTCTTGATCGCCGTTCCCTGGTCGACCCAGCGGATCACCGCCTCGCGCGCGCCGCGGCGGCTCACTTCCTGCATGGTGTTGTACAGATAGAGCATGCGGCCCAGCTCCAGGATGCCCAGCACGATGGTCAGGAAGATCAGGCAGAGCAGGCCGAATTCGACCGCGGCCGCGCCGCGCTGGCGCTGCAGCGCGACAGGACGACGGATGGTGGAGACGGTGTTCATGGCGTTCCCCTCACAGCATGTAGCGCATGGTGGTGCGCGGGGTCAGCGTCACGTTGCGCGAGGCGCTGCCGATCATGAATGGAATCAGCTCGCCGATCGTGACCTGGTAGCTGACGATCTCCACCCGCACGCCGCCCGGCGCTGTGCCGTCGGTGCAGGTGCCGTCGGCGTAGGCGCTGGTCAGGCAGGTCACGGTGACGTTGGTGCTGCTGAAGCCGGGCACTCCGGCGCTGGCGGCGGCGCTCACCACGATAGCCTTGGCGGCGGCCACGCCTTGCGAGGAGATGGTGGCGGTGGGCGCCACGCTCAGGGTGCGGGCGCCGTCGCGCGTGGCCTTGGTCAGCGCGTCGAAGTACCAGAAGGCGCGGCCCAGTTCAAAGGTGCCGGCCAAGAGCGTCATGAGCAGGGTCAGCACGATGCCGAATTCGACGGCGGCGGCGCCTTGCTGGCGGCGGGGAGCGAAGGTCTTGTTCATGGCGGTCACCGGTACAGTTTCACTTCGGAGGTGGGCACCGGCTCGATCAAGCCGGTGAATTCCAGGTCCAGCGCGCCGCCTGCGCTGAAATCGGCCTTGGTCTTCATGAAGAACTTGCCGACGCCGACAGCGGTCATCTTGCCGCAGGAGGCCGGGCCGACCGGCGCCGTGCGGCAGTCGATCAGCACCAGGTTCAGGATGCGGCGGTTGGCCTGCGCACCGGCGCCGCCCGAGGTGTAATAGTTGGCGTTGCCGGTCTGGTTGTAAGGCGCCGGATCGGAGCTGGCATCGAAGCCGCTGCCCACCGAAGTCGGATATTTCGCGGTGTCGAAGTAGTTGGTGCTCGAATTCGACGAATACATCGGTTTCAGATTGGCCTGGCTTGGGGTTATGCGCGCGCCAGCCTTGGGCGGCGTGCTGCCATCGGCCTGGTAAGCCGGGCTGTAAGACCATAGCGGGCCGTAGTCCGCCACCTGGGCCGGGCTGCTGACGCGGGTGGAGGCGGTCGTCGGCTGCGTGGCCTCGGACGGCAGCGAATACTGCGGCAGCTTGGGATTGCTGGCGCTGGTCGCCACGTTCTGCACATTCTGGTTGGCGCTCATCCAGTCCACATTCGAGGTGGACTTGCAGGGATTGCTGCCCTTGCAGGGATATTCCTTGATGTTCAGGTCGGGCGGGGCTGAAGCCGGATCGCATTTCGAGCCGCCGCTGTAATCGCCGAAGCGCGAGTTCAGCGCCTTGTCCAGCGAAGCGTTCATGCCGGTGTTGGTGTACACCTGGCCCACGCCGCTGGTCAACACCGCGCTGTTCCCGGTGCACATGAAGGGCGCGGTGAAGTTGGCGCTGGAATTGCTTGAATTGCAGGCGGCGGGTGGCGAGTCGACCGGATTGATCTGGTACGGGTCCGAGTTGGCGCCGCCCAGCGAACCAAGCTTGAACAGATCGTAGGAGACGCCGCGGCGGAAGCCGAATTCCACCAGCTCCGTCATGCCGCTGGCGGCGTAAGTGTATTTGGACGTGCGGTTGGCCGGATCGATGGCGCAGATGCCGATCGGCGTCACATTGATGACGAAGCGGCCCGCCACCGCGGTACCGAAGGTGCTGACCGTGCTGATGCCGGCGACATGCATCAGATAGGTGTTCATGGCGATGGAACCGGTTTCCACCTTGATGAAGGTCATGCCCTGCGGCGTGGCCTTGGCCGTGGTGGCCGAGACCCAGGGGCCGTCCGGATCGTCGGAGAAGGTGAAGTTGGCCGCCGGGATGCTGACGGCGGTGGCGAAGTCGTAGCGGTTTTTGGCCGCCACGGCCTGGCCGGTGGCGATGGCCGTGTCGATGCCGTCGGCGGTGTTGTTCAAGTCCTTGGCGCCGGCCAGGGCGGCGGCGTCGGCCGCGTTCTGCAGCTCCGATTTGGCGATGTAGAGATGGCCCAGATCCAGCACCAGGCCGCCCATCGGCAGCAGCACCAGCAACAGGGCCAGGCCGGAGATCACGGCCACGGCGCCTTGCTGCTTCCTGCGGTAGTGGTTGAAGGCTTTCATCATGCGCCTCTCGGATGTCAATCAGCGGCCGACGCCGATGACGAAGGTGGATGGACGCGGTTCCGGCGCGCGGAAGGATTTTTGGTACTGGTCGTAGCCGCCCTTGGCGGCCTTGCCGTCCATGCCTTCCGGTCCGGCCAGACGGTTGCCGGCGGAAGGGTCGAGAATCTGCTGCGCCTGCAGCAGGCTGACGGATTCGCCGAAATGGGCGTCCAGGTTCGGCGTGGTGGTGCGGCAGGCGGCCAGGGCGCAGAAGATCAGGCCCACACTGGCGACACGCAGGAAGTTCGGATTCATGATGGTTCTCCTTGCACTAATCAGTAAAGATCGAAACCGCCGGCGGTTTTCGGCGCCGCCGCCGCGGTCGCTGCGCCAGCGGGAGTCGTGGCTGGTGCAGCCGCAGCCTGGGGCGCGGCGGCCGGTGCGGCCTTGGACTGTTTGCGGCCTTCCATTTGCCCATTCAGGAAGAATTCGCCGCGCCCTGGTTCCACATAGCCGTCGGTGGGCAGGCTGTAGTCGGGTGGCAGCGGCTTGACCATGCGCGGCGTGATGATGAACACCAGCTCGGAGCGGTCGGTCTGGAAATCGCTGCTGCGGAACAGGGCGCCCAGCACCGGCACTTCGCCCAGTATCGGCAAGGCCTTGATATTGGTGCTGACATTGTTCTTGATCAGACCACCGATGGCGAAGCTCTGGCCGTCGTACAGCTGCACCGTGGTGGCGGCGCGGCGCGTGGTGAACGAAGGCAGGATGGCGGTGGTGTTGATGCCGGTGGCGCTGATGCCGATGCCCTCCTTGTTCAGTTCCGATACTTCGGGCGCCACTTTCAGGTTGATGCGCCCGCCTGCCAGCACGGTGGGCGTGAACTTCACGGCCACGCCGAATTCTTTTTCCTCCAGCGTGATGGTGGGGATGCCATTGCTGTTGGTCTGGCTGACCGGGATGAAGATCTTGCCGCCGGCCAGGAAGCTGGCTTCCTGGCCGCTGATGGCCATCAGGGTCGGTTCGGCCAGCACCTTCACCAGGCCGTCGCGCTTCTGCGCGTCAATGGACAGGAAGTTGCCGTTACGGCTGTTGCCGGCGCCCAGCGCGCTCGGATTATTGCTGAGCAGATTGGACAACATGCTATAGGTCCAGTTGCCATTGCTCTTGCTCAGTCCAAGGCTGGAACCCAGTTGGTCAACCAGGGTTTTCGACACCTCGGCCACTTTGACTTCCAGCATGACCTGCTGTGGCGCGGCGATCGACAGCATATTCACGATCTTGGGCGAGAGGCCGGTCTGCGGATCGGGTTGGGCGGTTTGGCCGCCCATCGGCATGCCGCCTCCTGCGCCTCCCGCGTTTGCCGCCGCTGCCGCGGCACCGCCGGCGGTGGCGTTCTGGGTGCGCGCGGTACGCTGCACATAGGCGTTGGCCAGGGCCAGGATCTGGTCGGCCTTGGTCACGTCCGGCACGGTGCCGGACAGGACGATAGCATCGGCGGCGGCCGACACCTGCACGTCCTTGTCGTTGCCCATCATCTGGTTGATGCGCGCCTGCAGGGCGGCGGTGTCGATGCCCACCGTGATGTCGACGATGGTGGCGTCGCCGTTTTTCGCCCACAGAATCAGGTTGGTGGCGCCCACCGATTTGCCCAGCATGTAAATCTCGCTGGGATTGAGCAGGATCACGTCCGCGATATGGGCGTCGCCCACCGACATGCGGGCTGCCGGATAGGGCAGGCGCATCAGCGTGGACTTGCCTTCGGACAGCGTCACCTGGGGCGCCAGATCGGTGCGGCCGGCGGCCGATACGGCGGGGGCGGCCGAGGCCACGGCCATGGCTTTCTGCTTGCCCGCCTTGGCCGGAGCGGCGTTTTCGGCAGGGGCGGCGGCCAGGGCCGGCAGGGCGGCGGCCAGCATGCAAGCCAGGATGGCAGTCTGCGGCGCGGTACGGATCGGTTTCATGGGATAGCTCCTGTAGTCGTCAGAATTGCTGGCTGCTGCGTTCCAGCCCCTTGATCATTTCCACCTTCTCGCCCTGGGGCACGACGGCGATGCGGCGCGCCACCGGTTTCGCTGCGGGCGCTGCTGCCTTGGCCGGGGCGGGCGCCGGGACGGGCTGCTGGTGGCCGGTGAGCAGGGTGGACTTGGTGGCGCCGGTGGTTTTGGCCGGGTCGGGGTCGACCTGGTTGCGCAGCACCAGGGACAAGGTGCCGACGCTGCGCGCCAGGTCCAGTTTCTCCACCTGCTCCGGCGTCAGTTCCAGGGTGACGGCGTTGACCACCTTGGGCTTGGTTTCGTCGCGGCTCGATTCCTGGGCCACGGCCAGCACCAGAATGCGTTCCAGCACGATCTTGGAGATGCTCGCTTCGCGGTTACCCTGGGCTTTCAGATTCTCTTCCTGGGTATTGACCAGGATGTCGACGAAGTTGCCGGGCAGGGCGAAGCCGGCCACGCCGATCACGTCGTTGACGCGTACCGTCATGGCGCGCTTGCCTTCGGCCACCACGGCGGACAGGCCGCCCTGGGTGCCCGGCGGCGCCAGCTTGCTTTCCAGCAGAGGCTCGCCGCGCTGGATGCTGGCGCGCGTGACGCGCGAAGCGAGGACTTTGGGGTCGCTGATGGCGCCCGGCGGCGTCACGCTGGCCGGCCAGTCCACCATGCGGATCATGTCCGGATTGATGCGGGCGCCCAGGCTGATATCGGTCTGGGCCACGGCCACCTTGCTGGTGCTGCCCGCCGCCTGGGCGTTGATCCATTGGGCCGCCATCACCACGGCCAGGAAGGCCAGTGCGATGGCGACGATCATCATGATGAGTGCGCGAGTGTTTCTCATTTTCTTTCCCCTTGCTGTTTTGGCCGGTCAGGCGCCAGCGAAATAGTTGTCCCATGCCCAGGCCAGCAGCTCGGAGCTGAGCTCCGGCTGGCGGCCTTCGTAAGCGGCCAGGTCGCGCAACTGGCAGACCAGGTCGCGCGGGTAGCAGGCCATCAGCGGGCGCTGCTCCCGTTCGTGGTGGGCCAGCAGCCAGGCAAAGGCTTCCGGCGCGAATGCGATGCCCAGGCGTTCGCAGACCTGGCGGAACACGGTCTCGTACTGGACTGGGGTGAGCGCGCCGATATGGATCTTGTAGCCCAGGCGGCGCAGGAAGGAACCGTCGGCCAGCGATTCGGGCGGCAGGTTGGAGGAGAACACCACCACCACGTCGAAAGGCACGGGGAATTTGTAGCCGTTCTGCAGCGACAGGTAATCGACCTGGCGGTCCAGCGGCACGATCCAGCGGTTCATCAGCTCCGTGGCCGAACAGCGCTGGCGGCCCAGATCGTCGATGATGAAGATGCCGCCATTGGCTTTCAGGTGCGGCGGCGCCTGGTACAGGCGGGTGGTGGCGTCGAAGCGCAGGTCCAGCATGTCCAGCGTCAGCTCGCCGCCGGTCAGCACGGCGGGACGTTGCGCGCGCACCCAGCGCTGGTCGCGCGGCGCGCGGCGGTCGTGCAGGCGCTCGCCGGCGTCCTGGTCCGGCACCACATGGTGCACCACCGGGTCGAACAGCGGCACCACGTCGCCGTCGATCAGCAGGGCGTAGGGCACGGCGATTTGGCCGTTGAGCAGGCCGCTCAGGCGCTCGGCGAGGAAGGTCTTGCCGCTGCCGGCCGGGCCGTGCACGAAGATGGCGCGCCCGGAATTCATGGCGGCGCCCACCTTGTCCAGCACCAGCGGATCGGCGACGATGCCGTCGAAGGCCTGCGCCATGTGTTCGCGGCCCACGCGCATGCCGGCCACGCTGCTGGCGCGCACCCGCTCCACATAATCGGCAAAGGCCACCGGGGCCGGGCCGGCATAGCTGTCGCGCCGTTCGTATTCGGCGGCGCGGGCGCGGCCGGCGTCGCCCAGGTTGTAAACCAGGTCGGCGTCGGTGTTGCTGACGCCGCGGCGCACGGCTTCGCACATGCGCTCGGTGCGCAGGAAGGTCAGCAGCGGATCGAGCACGCTGACCGGCAGTTTCAGATGCGCGGACAGTTCGCTCAGGCGCACCTGGCCGCGCTGGTACAGCACCTTGCTCACCAGCTCCACCAGGTAGAGGAAGGGCAGGCCGGTTTCTTCCACGCTACGCGGGGCGGGCGCGCGCAGCGGGTCGTCGGTCCAGACGCGGCTGATGTGGTCATCGGGGGGCATGGCGGCTCCTTGCGGCATCAAAAGATCAGGGGAATCACGCGGTACTTCACCTGTTCCATATAGCTGCGGTACTCCGCCGCCTGGGACAGGAAACGCTCTTCGCGGCGCAGGCGCACCAGCAGCAGCAGGGCCGCCGCCAGGCACACCAGCAGGTTGGCGAGGCTGGTATTGGCCAGCACATAGCCGCAGTAGGACAGCAGATAACTGGCGTAGAGCGGATGGCGCACCACGCTGTACAGGCCGCGCGTCTTGATCTGGCGCTGCGCCGCCACCAGGCCGAAGCTGCGGTTGAGCGAGAGCAGGCCGCCGATCTGCAGCACGATGCCGGCCACCAGAATCAGCTTGGCGGCGGGCAGCAAGGCCCAGCCGGCCGGCGCGAAGAACAGCGGCGCGGCGGTGCAGCCGATGGCCAGGCCCCAGTCGAGCGGCGAATGCGAGACCTTGACCGGCTCGGAACGCAGCAGGAAGAGCAGGGCCACCAGGGTTTCGGAGGCGAAGAACAGCAAATAGGACCAGTCGCCGCTGTGGCGGAAGCCTTGCACATGGGCCCAGGCGAACAAGGCCCAGGCGCAGGCCAGCACGGCGCCCAGCAGCAGATTGGTGCGGCGCGAGGCGAGGGGAATGGCTTGGCGCATGGCGGACAGCTCCTTGGTATGGGTGGTCGGGTTCATAGCAGCACGCTCCAGCCGGAAGCACGCACCAGCACGAGGTAGATCACGGTGCCGCTGGCGATGGCGATGGCGTAGGCCAGCTTGCCGCTCGGCGCGGCCGGCGCTGCAATGTGCGCGCCGTCGCCGCCCATGGCGCGCAGGGCGCTGTTCAGCAGCAGCACGCGGGTATTGCCCAGCACCTTGCGCAGCGAGCCTTGCCACAGCGCGACCACGATCGACAGCACGCCGCCGGCCATCATGCTGAACAGGGCGGCGCCGACGATTTCCTCGGGGCCGAGGAAGGCGCCCACCATGGCCATCAGCTTGACGTCGCCGGCGCCCATGGCGCCCAGCGCATACATGGGCAGCAGCAGCAGCAGGCCGAGGCCCAGGCCATAGGCGGAACTGAGCAGGCCGAGCGAGCCGAAAGGTTCGGCATACAGGCCGGCGCCCGGCGTCAGCGTGGCCTGCAGGGCCAGGCCGGCCAGCGCGCCCCACAGCACCAGCTGGTTGGGGATGCGGCGCGCCCGCACATCGTGCCAGACGGCGCCGGCCAGCAGGCCGCCCAGCACCAGCACCGGCAGCAGGGCAGGCAGGGTCAGGGCTTTCATGGCAGCCTCCTTTGCAGCACGCTGCGCACCACGCGGCCGCCGACCAGCAGATTCAGACGGCGCGGCGCGGGCTCTTGCAGGGCCAGCAGCTTGCCCACGGCCAGCCAGATCAGCAGGGCGCCCAGCGCGCCGGCATAGCCGTCCACCGCGTAATGCCAGCCCAGGTGCACGGAACCGGCCAGGATCAAGAAGGCGAAGACGCTGAGCGCGATGCCGGCCTTGCGGTTCAGGCGCCAGCCCAGGAGGGCCAGCAGCATGGAGCTGGCCACGTGCATGCTGGGCATGGCCGAGATGCTCAGGCCGGACACGCCGATCTGGTGCTGGTAGTCGTTCCACAGCAGTTTTTGCACGTCCAGGGCCAGCACGGGGATCTGGCGGTCGGCCGCCTGCAGATAGTGCAGCAGGCCGGCGTAGGGGTCGGGGCCGCCCAGCACCAGGGCGTAGTAGCAGGGGCCGACCGAGGAGAAGCAGATCGCCAGCACATTGCCGAGCAGGATCCAGCTCAGCACAAAGCTCAGCAGGAATTGCATGCGCAGTCTGGCGTGCTCCATGCTGAAGGCCATCCAGTACAGGGTGGCGAACATGATGAAGAACCACAGGTGGTAATTCAGATTGACCACGGCCGTCAGCAGCGGATGGCCGAACAGCATTTGCAGCCAGACCCAGGGCTGGATGCCGCCATGCAGGGCGGCGTCGAGTTGCGACAGCTGGCTGTCCCAGGCGAAGGGCTGGAACAGCGGCACGGCGGCCTTGACGATGGTGAAGGCCGAGGCGAACAGCGGCATCATCAGCAGCACCGGCAGCGCAAACAGCAGGCGCTGGCGCGTCAGGTACTGGCGCAGATGGCGGCTCAGATAGCGCAGCAGGTGGGCCGGGCGCACGCACAGCATCACATACAGGGTGTAGGCGGTCAGCGCGCAGACCGGGCCGATCACCAGGGAGCCGAGGAACTCTTCCGCCTGCATGGTGTTGCGGTAGTGGGCCGGATAGCGGTGGTACAGCGTCAGCGCCAGCGCGAAGTGCAGGGCGACGATGGCCAGCAGCCAGGCATGGGCGCGCAGCACGGGACGCAACTCATAGCCCAGCGTGACGGCGCGGCGGAGGACGGCGGCGGCATTCATTGGATGGCCAGGATGACCTGGTCCTTGATGTAGTTGAACAGGCTCGCCACCTGGGTGCCCACCGTCGCCACGCTGGCGAAGATGACGACCACGATCAGGGAGGCCAGCAAGGCGTATTCGATGGCGGAGACGGCGGATTCGTCGTCGAGGAAGCGGCTGAGGCAGTTGTTCACGATGGTTCTCCGCGCAAGAGAGGGGATTGCGTCCGGGACCGAGCGGAGTCCCGGACGCGCGGCAGGTCAGGCGTTGGCCGTGGTCAGCTTGGTGCCGACAGCAGTGAAGGTTTTGTTCAACTGGGTGCCGACGATGGTGACGGCACCGATGATCACCACGGCGATCAGGGCAGCAATCAGGCCGTATTCGATGGCGGTGACACCTTGCTCGTCGCGCAGGAAGTTTTTAATCGCTTTCATGATGTTTCCTTTCAGTTGGTGTGAAACGGACTTCAGAAAAATTTGCACTGATGCGGGCCTGGAGAACCCGTCTCAGATGCTCTTGCCCAGCGCAAGGTAGACGATGATGCAGACTACGGCTCCCAGCGAGGCAACCAGCACGAATTCGTAAAAGGCGTCGCCGCTCTCATCCCACAGGAAGGTGAAGGGGGTGAAGCTCGGTTTCGTTTCAGTACGCATTCTGTGCTCCGGTCTTGTTGGCCTTTGCCTGCTGGTTTCAGCTGCTGGCGTCTACGCCGTGCTGATGAGTCCATAGTAGGTTTTCACCCGTTGAGCTACATCAGACAAGTCTCCTTTTCTGGCTGGGTGTGCACACCCATTTTTTGCCCTGCAGACCGGGACATTTGTCACGGTCAAACTTTGTTAATGAAAGGCAATAGATAATGCCCACCGTGCATGCTCACGGCGGGGCAAAAAGCAAGGAGAAAGCGTGGTCTGTCCCCGGTTTTTAGGCTTCGTGCTGGTCCAGGCGGTGGCGGGTGGCAAAAACGTAGAGATCGAGGCGGTTGCTGACGCCCAGCTTGTGGTAAATCGCCGTCAGGTGGTTGCGCAGCGTGTGCTCGGAGATGAACAGCTGCTGGGCCAGGGCTTTGTTGACGGCGCCGCCGCCGGCCGCGATCATGCTGCAGATTTTCTTTTCCTTGGCGGTCAACTGGGCGATTTTGTCCAGCTCCGGGTCTTGCCGCCGCGCCGCCTGCGGATTGCGCATGGCTTCGAAGACGCGGCCCATCATGGCGCGGTCCAGCCACAGCTCGCCCTCGTGGACTTTTTCGATGGCCTTGATCACGGTTTCGGCCGGCTCGTCCTTGCTGACCACGCCGCGCACGCCGCTCATCACGGCCTTGTCCAGCAGCTCGCGGTCGCGCGTGCCGCTCAGCACCAGCACCTTGGCGCGCTGGTCGGCCAGCAAGGCCGGCACGATGTCGAGCGAACAGGCGCCGCCCAGGTCGATATCGAGCAGCACCACGTCGGGCGAGACCTCGGCCGCCAGCTCCACCGCGCTGGCGCAGTCGCGCGCCGTGCCGACCACGATCATATGCGCCGCCTCGGTATCGATCAGGCGGCCCAGGCCCCAGAGCAGGGTCTTGTGGTCGTCCACCAGCATGATGCGGATGCGCCGGTCGCTGTGCGTCATGGCTGCCTCGTTCGGAGTGGTCATACGGGGATCACGATCTGTACCGCCGTATTATTGTGCTGGCCGCGCTGCACGCGCGCCACCCCGCCCAGCGCGGCGGCGCGTTCGGCGATGGAGTTCGGCGTAAAGTCTAGCACCGGCGGGCCAAGGCATTCGTTTTCGATGCGCACCGTGAGCTGGCCGGCTTTGCAGGCTAGTTCGATGAAACCCTGGCGCGCGGTGGTGTGCTTGCAGATATTGCTCATGCCCTCGTTGACGATCTGGAACACCTCGGCCGACAGGCGGTCGCTGACATCGAGTTCGCCCACGGTATCGACCGAGATATGCACATCGTAGAACTGGCGCACCTGGGCCGCCTGGCGCCGCAGCGCGATCAGCAGCTCCGGTTCGCGCAGCTCGGGTTCGCCGCGCAGGCGCTTGGCGTAGTGGCGCAGGTCGTGCACCACCTGGGTGGTCATATTGAGCAGATTGTCCAGATCCTGGTTCAGCGGATTGCTGTTGCTGGCCTTCAGGCGGATCGCGCTCAGGCCGTGGCGCAGGCCGATATAGGGCTGGATCGTGGTGTCGTGCAAGTCGCGCGCAATGCGCTCGCGCTCGCGCAGCACCGCTTCCGAGGCCATGCGGTCGAGCAGCTCGATATTTTCGATCACGGGAAAGGCCTGGGCTGCGATCTGCACCAGGAACAGGGCGTCGGAGCGGTTGAAATCCTGGCGCTGCGAGACCACGTACAGGCGGCCGGCGCCGCGCCGCAGCGGCAGCGGCACCGAGATCAGCGAGCGCGCATCGAGCAGCTCGGCGATGGTGACGCCGGCAGCCCCGGGCAGCATGGCCCAGCGCTGGCGCTCGGTGTCATAGCCGCGCAGGCGCAGGCGGCGCCGCAGCCAGTGCAGGGGGCGTGTCAGCAGCACGATCTGCTCCGGGCCGAAGGCCAGCAGGGGCGCGGCGGCGGCGTCGTTCAGATTATTGGCCTGGATGGTGCGGCCGGCATTGGCGTGGCTGGCGGCGCGCAAGCTCCAATGCTCGGAATTATTGTCGCGCATCAGGAGGATGGTGCTGCTGGCGCGGTAGAACTGGCGCGTGTGTTCGAGCACCGAGCTGGTGGTGCGGTCCATGCCGAAGCGCGGATTGGACAGCTGGCTGACCTTGTGCAGCAGGGCCAGGCGCGCGCGCTGGGCCATGGCCATGCCGCCCCAGTGCGCGATCATATAGCCGAGGGCGAGCAGGAAGGTGGCGCGCAGCAGCACGCGCGACAGTTCCGCCTCGTTCTGCGCGAACAGCGAAGTCACGGCGAACAGGGCGGAGGAGGCCAGCGTGAAGCGCGCGCCTTCCTCGAAGCCGTAGCTGAAGGAGGCGGTCAGGATGGCGAAGAAGAAGAACAGGTAGTAGAAGCTGCTGCCGCCGCCCGTCAGATACACGATCAGGGCGAACCAGGCGACATCGAGCCAGCACACGATCTTGCTGCGCGCCAGCGCCGATTTGTGCGCCATCACATACAGCAGCAGGCTTTGCAGGGTGTAGGCGAGGAAGGCCAGGCGCGACAGCACATCCTGCTTGCCCATGGCTTCCGGGTCGATCAGCAGGGTCAGCAGGCAGGAGGTCGACAGCAGCAAGCGCATCCGGCCCACCATGGCGGCGTCGGACGTGTCTTTGGGCAGCCTGAGGGGCAGAGGGTTTTCCAGCTTCACAATGATCTCCAACCGGGCGTGGGGATATTGCATCTGCGACAATGACTCCAGTCTAAGCATCGCAGACTGGTCTGTCCACAGCGCAAGTTGTTTTTTTGTACCTTCTTGCCTCTTGAAATGGCCGCTCTGATCCCCATCTGCGCGCAAATTCCGTGAAACACCCGATTTCCACAAGACTATTGAGGTAAAAAATGGCAGACAATAAACAAACCATGGGTTTCCAGGCCGAGGTCAAGCAGCTGCTGCAGCTGATGATCCACTCCCTGTATTCGAACAAGGAAATCTTCCTGCGCGAACTGGTGTCGAACGCCTCCGACGCGGCCGACAAGCTGCGCTTCGAGGCGATCAATAACGATGCGCTGTACGGCAACGACCACGAGCTGAAAATCAAGGTCAGCTTCGACAAGGCGGCGCGCACCATCACCATCTCGGACAATGGCATCGGCATGAGCCGCGACGAAGCCATTTCCCACCTGGGCACCATCGCCAAATCCGGCACCCGCGAATTCTTCGGCAAACTGTCCGGCGACCAGCAGGCCGACGCGGCCCTGATCGGCCAGTTCGGCGTCGGCTTCTATTCCGGCTTCATCGTGGCCGACAAGATCACCGTGGAAACCCGCCGCGCGGGCGTGGAAGCGTCCGAGGGCGTGCGCTGGGAATCGGCCGGCGAAGGCGAATACAGCGTCGAGCAGATCGACAAGCCGGGCCGCGGCACCGACATCATCCTGCACCTGCGCGAAGGCGAGGACGAGCTGCTGTCGGGCTGGAAGCTGAAATCCATCATCCGCAAATACTCCGACCACATCTCGCTGCCGATCCAGATGCAGAAGGAAGAGTGGGACGAGGAGAAGAAGGAAACCGTCCTCAAGGACGAGCTGGAAACCATCAACCAGGCCAGCGCCCTGTGGGCCCGCAACAAGAACGACGTGACCCAGGAACAGTATGAAGAGTTCTACAAGCACGTCTCGCACGACTTCCAGGCGCCGCTGACCCACACCCACAACCGCGTCGAAGGCCGCAGCGAGTACACCCAGCTGCTGTACATTCCGGCCAAGGCGCCGTTCGACCTGTGGGACCGCAACAAGCGCGGCGGCATCAAGCTGTACGTCAAGCGCGTCTTCATCATGGACGATGCCGAGCAGCTGATGCCGACCTATCTGCGCTTCGTCAAAGGCGTGATCGATTCGGCCGACCTGCCGCTCAACGTCTCGCGCGAAATCCTGCAGGAATCGCGCGATGTGCGCGCCATCCGCGACGGCTCGACCAAGCGCGTGATCGGCATGCTGGAAGAACTGGCGAACGCCGACGAGCAGGAGAAAAAAGACAAGTACGCCACCTTCTGGACCGAGTTCGGCCAAGTGCTGAAAGAGGGCGTGGGCGAGGACGCGACGAATAAGGACCGCCTGGCCAAGCTGCTGCGCTTCGCCTCCACCCACGGCGAGAGCGATGCCCAGAACGTGGCGCTGGCCGACTACGTGGGCCGCATGAAGGAAGGCCAGGACAAGATTTACTACGTCACGGCCGACAACTACACCGCCGCCAAAAACAGCCCGCACCTGGAAATCTTCCGCAAGAAGGGCGTGGAAGTGCTGCTGATGACCGATCGCGTCGATGAATGGATGCTGTCCTTCCTGGGCGAATTCGAAGGCAAGGAACTGGTGTCCGTGGCCAAAGGCGGCCTGGATCTGGGCAAGCTGGAAGACGAGGCCGAGAAGAAGGAGCACGAGGCCACCGAGACCCAGTACCAGGAACTGGTCGGCAAGATGAAGGAAGCCTTGGCCGAGAAAGCCAAGGACGTGCGCGTCACCTTCCGCCTGACCGACTCGCCGGCCTGCCTGGTGGCCGACGAGCACGAGCTGTCGGGCAATCTGCTGCGCATGTTGAAGGCGGCCGGCCAGAGCGCGCCGGAATCCAAGCCGATTCTGGAGATCAACCCGAACCACCCGCTGGTGACGCGTCTGAAATATGAAGACACGGCCGGCGCCAAGTTCGCCGACTGGTCCCACATCCTGTTCGACCAGGCCTTGCTGGCCGAAGGCGGATCGCTCAGCGATCCCGCCACCTTCGTCAAGCGTCTCAACGAGATGCTGCTGGCCGGAAAATAATCCGGCTTTGTGCAGGGAGGAAGAGGGGCTGCGGCCCCCTTTTTTATTTTTTAGCAACAATCGGTAAATTTTGGAGCAAGCTGGCTATCTTGCAGTATCATGCCGCCTTACTTGACCAAACTCGCCCCGTTCGTCCATGGTATTCAGCTCGATAACCTTTCTATTCTATTTCTTCCCCTGTTTTCTGCTGCTGTATTACTTCTTGCCGTGGAAAAATCTGACCCTGCTGGTCGGTAGCCTGATTTTCTATGCCTGGGGCGAACCGCGGTTTGTGCCGCTGCTGCTGCTGTCTTCCCTGCTCAACTATAGTTTCGGCTACCTGATCGCGGGCGCCGCCAGCCGGCGCCAGTTCTTGTTGGGCGTGGGCGTCGCGGCCAATCTGGCCTTGCTGGCTTACTACAAGTACCTGGGCTTTTTCCTCGACATCGCCAATCAGCTGATGGCGCCCTGGCATGCACCGGTCGTGCTGCCGGCCATCGTACTGCCGCTGGGGATTTCCTTCTTTACCTTCCAGGGTATTTCCTACCTGATCGACGTTTACCGCCGCGATATCGCGGTGCAGACCAGTTTCCTGAACTTCGCCATGTATAAGGCCATGTTCCCGCAACTGATCGCCGGCCCCATCGTGCGTTATAGCCAGATCGCCAGCGAAATGCAGGCGCGCGACACCAGCAGCGCCCGCGTGCTGCGCGGCTTGCGGCAATTCATGCTGGGCCTGGCGCAAAAAGTGCTGATCGCCAATGTGGTGGCGCTGCCGGCCGACCATTATTTCGCCCTGCCGGCCGGCCAGCTGTCGGCGCCGGCCGCCTGGCTCGGCATCGCCTGCTATTCCATCCAGATCCTCTACGATTTCGCCGGTTACTCGAATATGGCGATCGGCATCGGCCATATGCTGGGCTTTAGTTATCCGCCCAATTTCGAGCGTCCTTACTCGGCCCGCTCCATGACCGAATTCTGGCGCCGCTGGCACATCAGCCTGTCGAGCTGGTTCCGCGACTACCTCTACATCCCGCTGGGCGGCAACCGCGGTTCGGCCACGCGCACCTATATTAATCTGGGCCTGGTTTTCCTGCTGTGCGGCCTGTGGCATGGCGCCGCCTGGACCTTCATCCTGTGGGGCGTCTGGCATGGCGGCTGGCTGATCGTCGAGCGCGCCGGCCTGGGCGCCTGGCTCGAGCGCCGTCCGCAGCTGCTGGCCCAGGCGTATACCCTGTTGATGGTCATGCTGGGTTGGGTCTTGTTCCGCGCCGACAGTGTGGCGCATGCGCTGGCCTATTGGCGCGCCATGCTCGGCCTGCAGGCGCTCGATGCGAATGCCGTCGTGCCCTGGCAGATGTATTTCGGCGCCTCCACCGCCACCGCCCTGGCGGTCGGCGTGGTCCTGGCCGTCTGGCGTCTGCGCCAGCCCTGGAGCCGTCCATCGGGCGTGCTGGGCGGCGCCGTCCTGGGCGTGCAGACCATCGTGCTGAGCCTGGCTTTCCTGCTGTGCGTCACCAGTCTGGCAGCCGGTACTTACAACCCCTTTATTTATTTCCGTTTCTAATCATGGCCAAATCGATTTCCATATTCGCCAATTATGCGGTAAAGGCGGCACTGGTGCTGGCCTTGGGGGCGCCCGCCATCAGCGGCGTGTTGCATAGCGCCGCCTATGGCGGCGAGAACCGCCAGCTGGCCAATTGGCCGGGCTTGCCGCATAGCTGGAAGGATTTCCTTGCCGTGCCGGGCCAGCTCGATGCCTGGGTCAACGACCATTTCGGCATGCGCAATAACCTCGTCAACCTGAACAATAAAATCCGTTTTCAGTTATACGACGAGTTCCCCACCATTCAAACCGCGCGCGGGCGCAATGGCCGCATCTTCCTGGCCTCGCACGCCACCACGGCGCAGCCGTATTCAGCGTTTACCGCTGTGTGCGCAGGCAAGAGCGAAGCCAGCCCCGGTACGGCGGCTTACTTCAATCAGATGTTTGCCGATTTCCGTGCGCGCGGCATGCAGCCGCATGTGCTGATCGTGCCTTCGGCACCGGCGGTGCAAAGCGCGGATGTGCCGGAATGGCTGGCCCAGCGCTGCAGCTCGACCGATACCCCGGTCCGGCGCTTCCTGCGCGATCCTGAGCTGAATCCGGATGTGCGCTCCGCCATCTACTATCCCCTGGAGGAAATCCGCAAGATCGCCGGCGATGGCGAGAGCGTTTTCCCCAAGACCTGGTTCCACTGGAATGGCGCCGGTCTGGGCGAGGTGGCGACGTTGAGCCTGCAACATTTCTGGAAGCCTGGCCCGGGCACCCCGGTCAAGAGCCATGAGGAATGGCTGATCTCGGATATTTCCCACTTGTTCCCCGGGATCTCGATGAGCAGCCTGATCACCCTGCCGAACATGGCCGAGGCCGGGATCGACGCCTGCCACGGCCCGGACTGTTTCCCGGAATTCGAGAGCTTCAAGGAGCTGATGAAAGATACTTCGCATCTGCATAATCCGGCCGCGCCGCCGCGCCGCCTGTTGCTGATCTCGGATTCCTACGGCCGCTTGATTTCCGACTGGTATGCCCGCTATTACCGCGATGTCGACCATATCGCCACCAACAATATTCCGCAGCTGAAGCCGGCGCAGCTGCAGCGCGTGAAGGACGTGGTGTTCCGCGATGTCGAGAATACCGATGTGCTGATCCTCTACCATGACGGCGGCGCGATCTACAATGCGCTGCGTTTCGGCGTGGAGCCGCTGCATCAGAGCAGCTCCAAGCTGGCGGCCGCCGCGCACTGAGCGGGCGGCTGCTCAGGCGGCTTTAGAACTGGAAGTAAATGAAGGGATTGAAGCCGCCTTCCACCACGGCCAGGCAGGCCACGATGTAGAGCAGGAAGCTGTAGCTGCCCATCAGCAGCGGCCGCCGGAAGCTCATGTGGCGCAGGCGGTGGAACAGGCGGTCGCCCAGCAGGCAGATGGCGGCCGCCAGCAAGAGCAGGAAGATCACTTTGGGATTGGCCAGCATGCGGTCGTTGTCGCGCCACAGTGCTCCCTGTCCCAGCATGGCGCCCAGGAACTTGCCCGTTTGCGGCAGGTCGGCGGCGCGGAACGGCACCCACAGCAAGGTCGCGCACAGGAACACCGGCAGGCTGCCGAGCTTCCAGCGTTCCATATTCAACCAGCCGGTGCGTTCCATGGCAATCAGGACACCATGCCCGATGCCCCATACCAGGAAGGTATAGGCGGCGCCATGCCAGAGGGCGCACAGGCCGAATACCACGAACAGATTGCGGTAGGTACGATAGGTGCCGGCCCGGTTGCCGCCCAGCGGAATATACACATAATCGCGGAAGAAGCGCGACAGCGTCATATGCCAGCGCTGCCAGAACTCGGTCACGCTATTGGCGGCGTAGGGACGGTTGAAGTTGCGCGGGAAGCGGAAACCCATGATGCGCGCCATGCCGATCGCCATATCGGTATAGCCGGAGAAGTCGAAATAGATCTGGAAGGAGTAGCAGAAAGCGCCCAGCCAGGCGGCGTAGGTGCTCAGTTCCACATCCGGCTTGTGCAAGCCATCGACCACGCTGCCCAGCGGATCGGCGATCAGCAATTTTTTGGCCAGGCCGATGATGAACAGCACCATGCCCCAGAACACATCGCTCTGCACCAGGTGACGGCGCTTGATGTGCAACTGCTCGCTGACCTCGGCAAAGCGCACCACCGGGCCGGCGATCAGGTGGGGGAAGAGGAAGATATAAATGGCAAACTTCTGCAGGCTGCGTTCGGGACGGATATGGCCGCCATGCACATCCACCAGGTAGGAAAGAAAGTGGAAGACATAGAAGGAGATCCCCAGCGGCAGCACAATACCCAAATGCTCAACCTGGCCCAGCAGATTGAGACCGCTGACATCGCGCGCCAGCTGGGCCAGAAACACCAGGTATTTGAAGAAAATCAGTGGCAGCAGATTGAGCAGCACGCCCAGGCCGAGCAGCAGACGTGCGCGTGGTGGCTGGCTGACGCGCCAGGCGCCGATCACGGCCGCCAGGCCCCAGTTTGCCAGCAGCAGGATGAGCGCGACGACGGTCAGCGCGCCGGCGCCCAGCACATAGAAGGCGAAGCTGGCCAGCAGGATGAAGCTGTTGCGCCAGGTTTTAGGTAATAGGAAATAGAGTGCGTAAAAACACGGGAAAAACAGGAATAGGAAACCGGGAGAGGAAAAGACCATCGGGACATCAACCTTGGTAAGGGCTTGTTTTTATGATTGCGCCAGAGCCGCCCAATGGCCGGCCTGGATGTCGAGCACCTGTACGACCAGGTAGCGACAGCGGCCTTGCAGCAGCGGCGGGATGGCGCGCAGCGGCAGGGCGCGGTCGAGTTTGCTGAAGCGTTGGAAATGCTCGGGCATGCCGGCGCGCACCATGCCGGCGCTGAAGCTGTTGCCGTACATGCAGGTCGGCGGCAGCAGGGCCGGGTCGTTGCTGGCGGCCGTTTCGAATTCCCAGCCGCTGGCCTTGGCGTCGCGCATGGCGGCCGGCGACGTTTCCCAGATCCGCTTGAGCTGCGGCTCGGGCAATGCCTCCTCGCTATTCAGGCGCGCGGCAAAGCGCGTTTCGACGCCGACAAAGGGGCGGTAGTCGAACTGCGGCGTGCCGGTCCAGCGCAGCAGATGGCCTTCGAGCGCGGCGATGCGATTGACCGTTTCCTGGGCCGCCACGGCAGCCATCACATCGGTCCAGTGGAAGTCCTGGCGGAAGAAGATCGGGAAGTTGTGCTGCTGTTCATCCAGCTGGCGCTTGACGTCGATCATGTGCAGCTGGGGTGCGGCCAGCAGGCGGCGATAGAAGGCCAGGAAATTGGAGTCGAGCGGCGGACGCGGGGCGAAGGCGGGCAGGCGCTCGCGCGTGTAGTAGTGTTTCTGGATCGGGGTGATCAGCAGCAGGGTCACGCCCTGGGCGCGCAGACTGGCTTCCAGCGCCAGCAGGCCGCGGTAGACGCTTTCGGCGGCGGCCGGGTCGCCCAGCAGGCGCTCGGTGGCCGGCGATTCGACGTCCAGCAGGCTGCGGCCATACAACTCGCCATCCTTGCCGTAATAGACGCGGCCCGAGGTGCGAAACAGCCGGTAATCGAGTTCGTTTTTGCTGCGGATCATCAGGTTGCGCAGGCCCAGATGATCGCTGAACCAGCGGTCGAAGCGGGCGTAGTTGCGGTCTACCGCATGCCAGGGGCCTTCCCAGCGCTCAGGCGCCGGGCTGAGTGGACGCAATTCTTCCACCGGCTTGGCGGCGGCGGCGTAGCGGCGCTCCAGTCCTGCGTAAGTTGGACCCAGCAGCGGCAAACCGCGCAAGCCGGCCTGCAGCTTTTCCTGGAAATGCGGATAACTGTCCAGCCGGTTCAAGGCGAGGGGGAGGGTGCTGACCGCGAAAATGGCCCAGGCGAAGCTCATGCAGGCGCCACGGCGCAGGCGCGGCAGGCGCAGACGGCGCGGCCGGATGCGTGCGTTTGCCTCGCGCGCGAGTTCCGGCGCGGGAGAGGGCAGCTGAGTCATAAAGATTGCAAAAAGCCAAAATTATAGCATGGAAATTTCACGAATCAGCCGCGCCTTCTGGGCCCGCTGCGGCATGGCGGCGACGCCGGCGGTGCCGCTCAGCGGAGTGGCTGTGCAGCGGTGGATGGTGGGATGCGGTGCTGCGGCCGAACAGGCCGGCGACGTCGGCGTCGATGATTTGAAAGTAATTTACTTCTTTGAAAATCGTATTTCATTAAATATATTTTTTGGGATACATTTCAGGTGAATTATTTTTCATGCAATATCGATTGCCGATTAAAAACCGGCAATTACAATCGAGCTCACCAAGGGGGATACTTGATTCAGTCCGCAAAAAATAAGGCGCTTTTGATAGCAGCATGCTTGACCAGTGTTACGGTACAAGCTGACTTTTCTCCGTCGACGGCGGATAATGTGGTAGTCATTCGGGGCAATAAATGTGATGGCTATAGCGGTTATATGGAAAGCGCATGCCGTGGCGCCAATATCCGTATTAATTTCGGCAATGATGGCAACGGCGGTGGCCGCAGGGGCGGTGGCGGCGGTGGGAACGGTTCTCCCGATACCGGACCGTCAACGCAAAATCAAATTCCACCGCCCGCCGAAGAGAACTCTAAAACCTGCCCTGCAACCAAAAATCCGGTGATTCTTTCAACCGGTGAAAAGCTTAAGGAAGAGCTGGATATTGCCGGATATGGTGAATACGGCCTGAGCGTCAAACGTACCTATCGCAGCAAAAACGGTGGCGGCGGTAGATTCTTCGGCTCAAGTTGGCTGTCCAATCTGGATGCGCCGCGCATCAGGGGGGATAGTGCCGCGGGTTGCACCATTAAGCCAGGTGGCGAGTGCATTCCCAAGGCGGTATATCTGACCATGCCCGATGGGACCAAATTCAGCTACAAGGTACAAAAATACAATAAGAGTGATCTGAATCTTGAGAAAGTTCTGGCGATACGGAAGGAATTCGACCGCAAGCAGCGCGTCTCAAAACCGGCTCAGCCGCTGGATGTCGGTGATGAATATATCTTCCGCGCGACCGAGGCGGCGTGGGCTGGCGAGTTGATTTATACCGTGGGCGGCGGTTGGACTGTTTATAAAGATGACGCCGTTTATTTGTACAATGCCAGCGGCTTGATCGCGAATATCATCGATGACGCCGGCGCATCGCTGTCCTATGAGTATCCCAGTAATTCCCTGAATGCGAGCCGTATCTCTGGCTCGGGTGGCCGGACGCTCGATTTCACCTGGGCAGCCAGTGGCCGGGTGAGCACGATTAAGGATGCGGCAGGAAATACCTGGACATATACCTATAACGCGGGCGGCATGCTGGCCTCGGTCAGCGCGCCGCCCAGCCCTGGCCAGCCGGCGGATGTGCGGACGTATCACTACGAAAATGCCGATCCCACGCTGCTGACGGGGATTTCCATCAACAACGTTCGCTACAGCACTTACGCCTACCACGGCGACAAGCGCGTCAGCCAAAGCAGCCTTGCCGGCGGTGAGGAAAACGACAGCTTCGCCTACAGCGGCGATCAAACCGTCGTTACTGATGCGAAGGGACAAACCACCACCTATGGCTTTCAAACCATCGCGGGCGAGAAGAAACTGGTAGCCGTCTCGCGCGCCGGCACCGCAACCTGCGGCGCCGCCAATGCGCAGACCACCTATCTGTCCAACGGCTATATCGATTCGGCCGTCGACTGGAAGGGCAACCGCACCAAATACAATGTCGATGCCGCCGGGCGTTTGCTGAGCGTTACCACGGCAGCCGGAACAGCTGAGGCCCACACCACGACCAATATCTGGGAAGGCAAGAAGATCGCGCGCATCGATTACTCTGGCGCCGCAGGCAGTGTCTACCGCCGGATCACCTATACCTATCATCCATCCGGGCCGGAGGCGGGACGGGTCGCCACCATCACCGACGACGACTTAAAGACTGGCAAGCAGCGCAAGACGGCCTTTGCCTATACCTTTAACTCCTGGGTGATTGCCAGCCGCGTGGCAACGGAATACCTGTCGACGGGTGCCGCGAATACGACGCTGGCCTATGATGCCGCAGGCAATCTCGTTTCCCGGACCAATGCGCTCGGCCATGTGGAGCGTTGGGCCGGCTATACGGCAGCGGGCGTGCCCGGTTCCTATACCGATGCCAACAATGTCACCACCAACTACAGCTTCAATCCGAATGGCACCCTGCGCGCGGCAACCCAGCTGCTGCCCGAAGGCAGCCGCGTTACCAGCTATACCTACAACAATAACCGGCAACTGACGGATGTATTCCACTCCGACGGACGCGTGGAGCGCTTCCGTTACAACGCGGCGGGACGCCTGGACCGGATCGGCGATGCGCTCAACCGCTTCGAATCGACCGCCATCAATGTTGGGGCCAACACCGTGCGCGTCAGCTCCGAGCGCCATGTGCCTGGCAATGGCTCGACGCCCGTGGCATCTTCCTCCGGCGAATTCAGCAGCACGGTGGTGCGCGACTCGCTGGGCCGTGCCTACAATGCACTGGGCAACGCCGGCCAGCGCCAGGAATACCGCTACGATAACAACGGCAATGTAGTGACCGTCACCGATGCCGCCGGCCGCGTCACGCGCTATGACTATGACGCGCAAAACCGCGTGACCCGGATGACGGCGCCCGATTACGGCGCTACGGTCTACGACTACGACGACGAAGGCCTGCTGCAATCGGTGCAGGATCCGCGCGGCCTCCTTACCACCTATGCCTACAATGGATTTGGCGACGCCGTCCGCATTACCAGCCCGGACAGCGGCACCACGACTTACGATTACGATAGCGCTGGCCGTCTGCGCACGGAAAACAAGGCGAATGGCAAATCGCTGGTCTACACCTGGGATGCCCTGGGCCGCCTGCAAAACCGGATCAGCGCCAACTTTGGCGAATACTTTACTTACGATCAAGGAAGCTATGGCATCGGCCGTCTGAGCAGGATCGATGACACCACCGGCAATGCGACCTACCGCTATAACGCGGCTGGCGAACTGGTGGAACAGACCAATGCCATTTACGGCTCCTCGCATACCACGACCTGGACCTACGCCAGCAACGGCCGGCTGGACAAGTTGACTTACCCGACCGGATTGGTACTGAACTATGGCTACGACAGCTATGGCCAGGTGAGCAGCATCAGCAGCAACCTGGGCGGAGCCTGGTCGACGATCGCCAACAGCTTCTTGTACCAGCCCGCTTCGGGCAAGCGCTACGCCTGGAAATTCGGCAACGGCTTGCCGCGCCTGGTGACGCTCGATACCGACGGCCGCATCCAGCAGCTGGCCTCGCCGGGCAGGCATGGGCTGGGCTTTGCCTATACCAATGTGGATACGATCTCCACCATCAGCGACAGCGTCAACGGCGTCAGCACAGGTCTGGACTACGATGCGAACCAGCGCGTGAAGCTGGCCAACCGCGCCTCGGATGGACAATCGTTCAGTTGGGACGCGGTGGGCAACCGTGCCAGCCATACCCGCCAGGGCATCACGTATTCCTACACGATGGCGGCACAAAGCAACCGCCTTGACGCCTGGAGCGGCGGCGGCAAATCGCGCAGCTTTGGCTACGATGCGGCTGGGAACCTGAGTAGTGAAAGCCGGGAGAATGGTTCCCGCAGCTACACCTATGACGTCTATAACCGGCTGGATGGCGTGCGGATTAACGGCGTAGAGAGCGCCGCCTACCGCAATAATTCGCTGAGCCAGCGCGTGTACAAGTCGGCCGGAGGCTATGCCAGCCGCTTCATTTACAGCCCGGACGGCCAACTGCTGGCTGAAATCGGCCCGCAGGATACCAGCTACGTCTGGATCGGCGGCGAGCTGCTGGGAATTGCGCGTGCTGGCCAGTTCTACGCCAGCCATAACGATCAGGTCGGACGACCGGAGGTGCTGTCCAACGCTTCTGGCGCTGTCGCTTGGCAGGCGGCCAACACGGCGTTTGAGCGGACGGTCGTGACCGATACGGTTGGCGGCTTCAATGTGGGCTTCCCTGGGCAGTATTACGATAGCGAGTCAGGGTTCTGGTATAACTGGCACCGGTACTATGATCCATCCCTGGGGCGATATATCCAAAGTGACCCGACCGGGATTGTTGGCGGCATCAATACGTACATCTATGCCGAGGGAAATCCTATTCACCTCGTGGATGCTATGGGGCTAGCTCCAGGTGATCTGTATCGTACGGCAAATGCCGCAGCAATACAGGCCATAAAGGATATCAATGCGATGTCTATACAGGCCAATTTGGAAATCGGAGGTCGAATTTATAAAACTGCAAATGGGATGTTTACATATGGTATGCCGGAAGTAGGCTTGCCTGACAGGCTTTATCGAACCCCTCCGGTATGTGAAAGTATAGGGAAAAATATTGGCTTGTATCACACTCATGCGGCGGAAACCAGTGGGCATAATGCGAATATTATTAGTAGAAATGATAAGCGCATAGCCGATGAAGAAAGAGTGCCATCTTATGTAGGCACTCCTCGAGGAGAAGTGTTGAAATATATTCCAATTCCCAATGTGCCTTATTCTTTGAATAATCGCCCTGATCAGGTAATTGCAAGAGGGGTTAAATGAAAAAAATATTCTTCCTTTTACTTCTTCTTGCCTCCTTTCATGCAAATTCAGAGGACTTGCATAGAAAAAAATATGGAGGTTACATTCCTCAGCAAGGTTTCGTTCCTGATGAGAGGGTGGCTGTTTTAATCGCCAATGCAGTGTTGGTTCCTATATATGGGGAAGAATCAATCGATAGGCAAAAGCCATTTCACGTCTCTTTGAAATCTGGCGTCTGGGTAGTTGAAGGGAAATTTCCTGATGGGCCAGGTGGAACCTTTCAAATTCATATATCAAAGAAAACTGGTGCCATATTGTATTTGATGCATGATAAGTGATCATCATGGTCATATCGTTCTCTAGATTGTGGCGCTACTTAGGATTGGTATAAGAGCCGGGCACTGCAGGCAATCTGGCGCTCGGCCCTGCGCCAATTTATTCAAAGTGACCCAGTTGGACTCGCAGCTAGTATTAATGCATGTGCCTAGAATGAATGCGCCGTGCCTGCAATTAAGTCCGGCATGGATGCGGAACTGGCGCTCTCCCAATTCTGCTTTACGACAGGGATAAAGGTCAGACACGGCTGAACGGGCTTGACTGTCACGTGCAGCCGATTGGCCGCACGATCTTCTTTGGCCGGCAACTGACTACCGATTGCGGCGCTGTCTGCGTATCGATGCAATTGCCCAGGGCAGGGCGGCGCCCAGCATCAGCGCCATGGACGGCTCCGGCACCGGTGCGAGGTTGCCGCGGATTTCGCCGCTGGTGAAACTGTCGCTATGGATGTTGAAGTAGGCGCGCCGTCCATCCAGTCCGGCCAGCAGGGCCGCTTCGGCGCCAGCGGTCGTGCCGCCGTGGCTGGTGATGAAGGACGGGTTCCAGGTTGCGGCCAGTGAGGTGTCGAAGCTGGCGTAGTAGTCGCCCGCGTGCACGCCGGACGGGAAGCCGGTGAACGTGGGCAGCATGGTGGCGACGCCGGCCGTGCCGCTCAGCGGGGCTGCGGTGCAGCAATGGATATGGGCGGCCGTGGTATGGCCGAGCAAGCCGGCGAAATCGGCGTCGATGTAGAGGCTGTGGGCGGACAGGTCGAACACCACGGTGACGTGGCCGCTGCCGGGCGAGGCGTTGGGCGGCACTTCGGCGGCGCCGCTCAAGCTGGCGCTATAGGTCTTGGGCGCGGCGGCGGCGCAGGCGGCCGCCAGCAGCAGGGCCAGCGCGGCCAGCCCTTGGGGGAGAGGCATCTTCATTTCAGGCTCCTTGGTCAACAGCGAAACGCTGCTTTCCGGATCAGCCTGCCAGATCGGCGGCATCCGCGCGGCAGCTCAGGCATTCTCGCTGAGCCGCCCGGTGGCTTGCCACACGATACCTTTGGAAAAGACGGCCGCTCAGGCCTGTACTTGGCGGCAGAAGTCGAGCAGCATCCGCTCGCCTTCGGGCCAGGGGCCGTAGCCCGCGTCGCCGTTGATGTGGCCGGCTTCGCCGATCAGCACCAGCTTGCTGCCCCAGGCAGCGGCGAAGGCTTGCGCCCGTTCGGTGCCGACGTATTCATCTTTGGTGCTGGCGACCACGATGCTGGGGAAGGGCAGCGGCGTCATCGGCATCGGCTGGAAGCCGCTGGTGCAAGTGGGGTAGGAGGGCGCTTCCGTGTCGCTGGGCGCGACCAGGAAGGCGCCGGCGATCTTGTGCGCGCTGCCCGAGGCGGCCCAGTACGACACCAGGGTGCAGGACAGGCTGTGCGCCGCCAGCACCGGCGGCCGCTGGCAGGCGGCGATGGCGGCATCGAGTTCGCGCACCCATTCCGCGCGCTCAGGCGTTTCCCAGTCGCGGTGCGCGATGCGCCGCATCCAGGGGTGGGTTTTTTCCCAGTGGGTTTGCCAGTGCAGCGGGCCCGAATTCCATAAGCCGGGCAGGGTCAGTACCTCGAAATCCATTCCTTCTCCTCTTGGGTTAACGCACGCTTTGCAGCAGGAAGCTGGGCTGGCCGCAGCTCTTCTGCGAACGCTTGATCTCGGCCGCGCCGCAGCTTTGCGGCACGCCGTCCTTGCGGTAGCAGACGCGCACTTCGCGCAGGAAGCGCCCGCTGCCGCTGCAGAAGGGCAGCAGGGACGCGTCCTGCAGCCCGGGATTGGCGGCGCGGAAGGCTTGCTGCAGTTCGGCCGCCGTGGTGCGCAGCGGCTGGGCCGGTTTCTGATACGGGGCGGGGATGGCCAGGCCTTGCTTCAGCTTGGCCGACAAGGCCAGGTAGGCGGCCGGCGTCAGGCCGGAACAGGTGCCGTGCTTTTTCCACTCATGCTCGATCAGGCGCGGCGAGGGATACAGCGGCGTATATTCGGCTTTGAGCTTGCCGGGCAGCGGCATGCGCGAGCAGCTCTCCGGATAGCCGTTGACGAACTGCGGCCACAGGCCATGCAGCACGAAGCCGAGCTGGCGTCCGGTGGCGCATTGGTCCTCGTCATCCTTGCCGCGCGTGGCGCAGTAATCGGGCGACCAGCTCAGCGACAGGGCGTAGTAGTCGAACACGCCGGGCTGCTCGCCGCGCGCCTGGGCCGCGCCGGGCAGGGCCAGGGCGCCGGCCAGCAGGAGGCCGGACAGGGCCGAAAACAGGGGCAGGCGGGCAGTGTGCATGATGGATCTTTCGGAGCGGGTCAGAGCGCGGTGCGCAGGGCAAACAGTTCCGGGAAGAGTACCACGTCCAGCATCTTGCGCAGATAGCTCACGCCGGCCGTGCCACCGGTGCCGGTCTTGAAGCCGATGATGCGTTCCACCGTCGTCACGTGGCGGAAGCGCCAGAAGCGGAAGGCCGTTTCCAGGTCCACCAGCTTTTCGCCCAGCTCATACAAGGCCCAGTAGCGGTGCGGGTCGCGGTAGACTTCCAGCCAGGCCGCCTTCACCGATTCGTTGGCGACGGTGGGCTGGGTCCAGTCGCCGTCCAGGCGTTCGGCGTCGATGGCCAGGCCGTGGCGCGCCAGCAGGCGGATCGCTTCGTCGTACAGCGAAGGGGCGCGCAGGGCGCGATCGAGCAGAGCGTGGTGTTCCGGCGCCGATTCGTGCACGGCCAGCAGGTTGGCGTTCTTGTTCCCCAGGATGAATTCGATCTCGCGGTACTGGTAGGACTGGAAGCCGGAGGACGCGCCCAGATAGGGGCGGATGGCGCTGTACTCGGGCGGCGTCATGGTGGCCAGCACGTCCCAGGCGTGCACCAGCTGGTCCATGATGCGCGCCACACGCGCCAGCATCTTGAAGGCGGGCGACAGGTCGTCCTGCTGGATCTGGGCGCACACCGCGTGCATCTCGTGCAGCATGAGCTTCATCCACAGCTCGCTGGTCTGGTGCTGCACGATGAACAGCATCTCGTTGTGATTGGGGGAGAGCGGGTGCTGGGCGCTGAGGATTTTGTCCAGGGCCAGGTAATCGCCATAGCTCATGGACTTGCTGAAGTCCATCTGCGCGCCATGCCATTGTGCGGCGGCTTTGTTTTCGGAGGTCATATCGGATGCTCTTCAGGTTACGGCGCCGCGTTCGGCATGCACATCATAGGCTTTATCGTCGAGGATCTGCTTCAGGATTTCCACCGCGTCCCACACATCGGCAAAGCTGGTGTAGAGCGGGGTGAAGCCGAAGCGCATGATGGCCGGCTCGCGGTAGTCGCCGATCACGCCGCGCGCGATCAGGGCCGCCATCACCGCGTAGCCGTGGGCATGGGTGAAGCTGACCTGGCTGCCGCGCCGCGCATGCTCGCGCGGCGTGACCAGGCCCAGGCCGTGGCCGGCGCAGCGCTCTTCCACCAGGGCGATGAACAGGTCGGTCAGGGCCAGCGATTTGGCGCGCACCGTCTCCATCGTGGTCTGGGCGAAGACATCCAGGCCGCATTCGACCATGGCCAGCGAGACGATGGGCTGGGTGCCGCACAGGGCGCGGCCGATGCCCTCGGTGGGCGCGAAGTCGGGCGCCATGGCAAACGGCGCGGCATGGCCCCACCAGCCGGACAGCGGCTGCTGGAAGCGCGCCTGGTGCTGGCGCGGCACCCAGGCGAAGGCCGGCGCGCCGGGACCGCCGTTCAGGTATTTATAGGTGCAGCCGACGGCGAAGTCGGCGCCGTCGCGCTCCAGCGCCACCGGCACGGCGCCGGCCGAATGAGCCAGATCCCAGACGATCAGGGCGCCGCGCTCATGGGCCAGGGCGCTGGTGGCCGCCATATCGTGCTGGTAGCCGGTACGGTAATTGACATGGGTGAGCATGACCACGGCGGTATCGGCGCCGATGGCCTGCGGCAGCTCGTCGACGCTATCGACCAGGCGCACGCTGTAGCCGCGCTGCAGCCAGCCAGCCAGGCCCTGGGCCATATAGATATCGGTGGGGAAGTTGCTACGCTCGGTGACGATCACGCGGCGTTCGCTGCGCGCCGGGTCGCTGGCCTGCATATGCAGGGCGGCGGCCAGCACCTTGAACAGATTCAGCGAGGTGGTGTCGGTGACGACCACTTCGCCGGGCGCGGCGCCGACCAGCGGCGCCAGACGGTCGCCCAGGCGCTTGGGCAGCTCGAACCAGCCCGCCGTATTCCAGCTGGTGATCAGGTCCTTGCCCCATTCGCGCGCGATGACGTCGCTGGCGCGGGTCAGGGCGGCCTTGGGCCGGGCGCCCAGGGAGTTGCCATCCAGATAAATCACCCCGGCCGGCAAGTCGAAGTGTTCGCGCAGCGGAGCCAGGGCATCCTGGGCGTCGCGGTCGAGGCAGTCTTTGCGTGTCGTCATACGGCTTCTCTCATGAGGAAAGTACTTGAAGCTTGAAGTAGAGCGGCAGTGTAACAATTTTTTTGCTGACAAAGTAAGCGCGGCGATGTATTTTTGTTATTATTGATGAAAACTTTAAGCCGCGCAAACCCGCATGGATACTGGCTTGCGCAGGTGTATGGACTTTTTTCGAAAATTTTTAAATATTTTTCGTTCCAACCCTAAAGTTCCCGCCGGGCTTGCCGTTACCTGAAATAGAAGCGCGGTAAAGGGCTTGCTGTTCGGCACTTTGGGGTGGGCGAAAAAACTTTAAAATTTTTTGCAGAAAACCCTAAAGTTCTTCAAAAGCCTGCCGTTACCGGTTTAGATGTCGCAAAAAAGATGCACTGCGACCTGCCGTTTTCACCCTCCGCTCGGGGAGTTTTCTTGAGCTTCAATCCGCCGCAAACCCGCGCCAGCACTGGCGTGGACTAGTCACCGCCCTGCGTTTGTCAGACAAACGCTGACAGGGCGCGTCCGTCATTTCCTTACCGAAAATACAGAGAGTCGCCTCTTCTGCCTTCCTGCGCCCTCCAGCAGAATGTATCTCAACGGCAATGCACAAGCATTCCAGGCAGAAACGGATCAAGGAGAGGGAAATGACTGCTAACGATATGATGGCTGAAATTCGCGACGCCAACCTGAGCTACCTGATGTTGGCCCAGCAGATGATCCGCGCCGACAAGGTCACCGCCATCTTCCGCCTCGGCATCTCGGCAGACATCGCCGACCTGATCGAAGGCATGAGCAATGCCCAGATCCTGAAACTGGCCGGCGGCAATATGATGCTGGCCCGCTTCCGCTTCGACGACGGCGCCATCCTCTCCATGCTGACCAATTACAATAAGGATCGCAACCTGGCCCAGTCGCACGCCGCCATCCTGATGGCCGGCCAGCCCGCCGAAGAAATCGCTTAAGCCAAGGAGCCGGGATCATGTGCAAGAAGAGTGTGGTGTCGGAAGCCCAGGAAATCCAGCTGGCCATCGAACTGATCAATCTGGGCGCGCGCTTGCAGCTGCTGGAGACCGAAGTCTCGCTGTCGCGCGAACGCCTGCTCAAGCTGTACAAGGAATTGAAGGGCATGTCGCCGCCGAAAGGCATGCTGCCTTTCTCGACCGACTGGTTCCTGACCTGGCAGCCGAATATCCATTCCTCGCTCTTCCTGAATATCCACAGCTTCCTGGTGCAGCACGCCGGGGCCAGCGGCATCCATGCCGTGATGAAGGCTTACCAGCTGTATCTGGAGCAGATGCCGCCGGAGCCGGGCCAGGAACCGCTGCTGTCCTTGACCCGCGCCTGGACCTTGGTGCGCTTCGCCGGCAGCAAGATGCTCGAACTCAAGCCCTGCGGCAAATGCCAGGGTAAATTCATCGTCAATGCGATGGACTTGAACGGCAGTTATGTCTGCGGCCTGTGCCATATGCCTTCGCGCGCCGGCAAGACCAAGAAGGCCAAGGATGCCGAAGCGCTGGCCGCCTGAGTTGCGCCTTCCCCCTTCTCTATCTAGTCAAAGCCGGGGCCGCCGATGAGGCCGTCCCGGCTTTGGCGCGCTCCGGCCGTGCAAGCGCTGCTGATCCAGCTGCTGGCGCTGCTGCCGCTGGCGCTCCTGGCCATCGTGCTCGATACGACCGGCCACGGCTTGACGCTGCTGACGGCGGCGCTGCTGCAAGGCGGCATGGCGCTGGCGATCACCTGGCGGCTCGGCCTGGCGTCGTGGTGGCGCCCGATCCAGCTGCTGTTCCCGGTGGCCGTGCTGGCGGCCAGCGCCCTGCGCCTGCCGCCCGTGCTCTACCTGCTGCCCTTCCTGTTTTTGCTGGCCCTGTACTGGTCCACCTTCCGCACCCAGGTGCCGTACTACCCATCGCATGCCGCCGTCTGGCGCGCGGTGGCGGTCGAGCTGCCGCCGGGCAGGGCGCTCAAGCTGGTCGATATCGGCAGCGGCCTGGGCGGCATGACCCTGCACCTGGCGCGCGCGCGCCCGGACTGCGACTGTCTCGGCATCGAGCTGGCGCCGCTGCCCTGGCTGGTGGCGCGCCTGCGCGCCGCGCTGAGCGGCAGCCGCGCCCGGTTTGTGCGCGGCGATTACGAGCGCCTCGACCTCGCCAACTTCGATATGGTGTTCGCGTATTTATCGCCGGCCGCCATGCCGGCTTTATGGCAAAAAGCCAAAACGGAAATGCGTCAAGGCAGCTTGCTGATTAGTTATGAATTTGAAATTCCCTATTGCGAAGCCGACAAGACCATAGTTACCACAGAGGGTGGGCCGCCGCTGTTTGTCTGGGTAATTTAACTGTCTTTCTCTTGCCGGAGCGGCGTTTGCACGTTATTGTAGTTCCACTGTGGAATTATTCTGTTTTTTGACGTCATAACGTCCGTTTTCCTGGGAGTTTGCACACTTGTTAGTCATAGTCGGTTATCTCATCGTCATGGGCTCCGTATTTGGGGGCTTTGCACTGTCGGGTGGCCACCTGGCGGCTCTGTTCCAGCCCCTGGAGCTGCTGATGATCGGCGGTGCGGCGGTCGGCGCCTTCTTCGTCGGCAATAACACCAAGGCTATCAAGGCCACGCTGGCCGCGCTGCCCTCCCTGTTCAAAGGCTCGCGCTATACCAAAGAATTGTATATGGAGCTCATGTCGCTGCTGTTCGACGTGCTCTCCAAGGTGCGCAAGGAAGGCTTGATGTCGATTGAAGGCGATATCGACAAACCGTCCGACAGCCCGCTGTTCAGTAAATATCCGATGGTGCTGGAAGACCACCATATTGTCGAATTCATGACCGATTATCTGCGCTTGATGGTGTCGGGGAATATGGATGCCTTCCAGATCGAAAACCTGATGGACAATGAAATCGATACGCATCATCAGGAAGGCCATGTGCCGGCGCACTGTATCGCCAAACTGGGCGATGGCCTGCCGGCTTTCGGTATCGTGGCGGCGGTGATGGGCGTGGTGCACACCATGGAATCGGTGGGCATTCCGCCGTCCGAGCTGGGCATGCTGATCGCGCACGCCCTGGTCGGCACCTTCCTCGGTATTTTGCTGGCCTACGGTTTCGTCGGCCCGCTGGCCAGCCTGCTGGAGCAGAAGCTGGAAGAGTCGACCAAGATGTTCCAGTGCGTGAAAGTGACCCTGCTGGCCAGCCTGAACGGCTATGCCCCGGCGCTGGCCGTCGAATTCGGCCGCAAGGTGCTGTACTCGACCGAGCGTCCGTCCTTCTCGGAGCTGGAAGACCACATCAAGAAATCGAAATCGAAGTAAGGCCGCAGGCGCGTATCATGCTGAATAAGACTGCACTGAGAAGGAAGGGTCATGGCTGAAGAGGGCATGCGGCCGATCATCGTCAAGCGCATCAAGAAGGGCGGCGGCGGACACCACGGCGGCGCCTGGAAGATCGCGTACGCCGACTTCGTGACGGCGATGATGGCCTTCTTCCTGCTGATGTGGCTGCTGGGTTCGACCACCAAGGGCGACCTGAACGGCATTTCCGAATACTTCAAGACCCCGCTCAAGGTCGCCATGCAGGGCGGCTCGGGCAGCGGCGACAGCTCCTCCGTGATTCCCGGCGGCGGCAAGGACCTGACCCGGCGCGAAGGCCAGGTCAAGCTGGGCGACGACCCCACGGTGAAAAAGACGTATAACCTGACGGCCGCCAAAAAGGCGCTGGAGCAGGAAGAGGCGGCGCGCCTGCAGGTGCTCAAGGAAAAACTCGAAGAGAAGATCGAGAACAATCCGAACCTGAAAAAATACCGCAACCAGCTGCTGCTCGACTTCACCAGCGAAGGCTTGCGCATCCAGATCGTCGACGAGCAGAACCGCCCCATGTTCGCCCTGGCGCGCGCCGACCTGCAGCCGTACACGCGCGAAATCCTGACCGAGATCGCGCCGGTGCTGAACGATGTGCCGAACAAGATCGGCCTGTCCGGCCACACCGATTCGACCCCGTATTTCAGCGACGCCGGCTACAGCAACTGGGAACTGTCGGCCGACCGCGCCAATGCCTCGCGCCGCGCGCTGGTGCAGGGCGGCCTGGGCGACGCCAAGATTCTGCGCGTGGTGGGCCTGGCTTCGGCCGCGCACCTCGACCGCAAAGACCCGTTCAACCCGATTAACCGGCGCATCAGCATCATCGTCATGAACAAGAAGGCGGAAGAGAGCGTGATGCGCGACGGCGGCAAGCTGGAAGTCGGCACGGACACCGACGCCACGCGCGAGGCGGTCAGCGCCCCCGCGCCAGCCCCGGCCAGGAAATAAAACGAGCCTGCTGTACGAGAACGAGACTGTTATGACGAGAAAAAAAATCCTGGGCTCCCATGTGAAGCGCCTGCTGTCGGGTGTGTCCGACCACGGGCGGCGCCATTTGACCGAGGTGGAAACCGATCTGATCCAGACGAACCTGTTGCTGGAAGAAGCAATTGAAAAACTGTCGCGCAATTTCATGGCCATCCATGACGCCGTCAACGCCCAGCAAGCCACCATCGAGCTGCTGCTGCAAGGCGGCACGCCGACCCCGGAAGACAAGCAGCGCCTGCAGGAAATGAACGAGCAGGTCAGCACCTATGTGAACGCGGCCATCACCAGCATGCAGTTCCAGGACATGACCAGCCAGCTGATCGACCGGACCTTGAAGCGCGTCACCGGCCTGCGCGAATTTCTCGGCACCCTGGGCGCGCATGGCGCGGAAATGCTGCCGGAAAGCGATAACGACGAGATTGTGGATTTGCTGGGCAAGGTCAGCATGGCGCTGGCGATCCAGAGCCTGGAGCTGCGCAGCGTGCTGCGCAAGGCGGTAAGCCAGAAGCACCTGGAGAGCGGCGACATCGAGCTGTTTTGACAGCGGCGGCGCCGGACAACGGTAATACAGTGGGCCTGGGCCCGAACTTAAAATAGTGAGATAAGAAGATGGCTAAAACAATACTTGCAGTTGACGACTCCAGCTCGCTGCGCCAGATGGTCGCCTTCAGCCTGAAGGCCGCCGGCTATCAGGTGGTGGAGGCGGTGGACGGTCAGGACGGCCTGGAAAAGGCCAAGCAGCAGACCGTGGACCTGGTGCTGACCGACCAGAACATGCCGCGCATGGACGGCCTGCAACTGATCAAGCTGCTGCGCGAACAACCGGCCTACGCCAAAGTGCCCATCCTGATGCTGACCACCGAATCGTCCGATGAGATGAAAGCCAAGGGCCGCGCTGCCGGCGCCAACGGCTGGCTGGTCAAGCCTTTCGACCCGCAACGTCTGATCGAGGTAGTCAAGAAAGTAATCGGTTGAGGTGGGCGCCATGAGCTTTGTTCTTGACGGAGTCGCGCCATGACCATCGATATAAGCCAGTTCTTTCAGGTCTTCTTCGATGAGGCCGAAGAGCTGCTGGCTGAAATGGAAAGGCTGCTGCTGGCCGTCGACGTGGAGGCGCCGACCGAAGAGGATCTGAACGCGATCTTCCGTACCGCGCACTCGGTGAAGGGCGGCGCGTCCACCTTCGGCCTGAGCGATATGACGGAAGTGACGCATATCCTGGAAACCCTGCTGGACCGCATCCGCAAAGGCGAGATGGCGCTGACCGGCGAGCATGTCGACGCCTTCCTGGCGGCCAAGGATATCCTGAAGATGCAGCTGGACGGCCACCGCCTCGGTTCGGCCGTGGACCAGGATGCGGTGGGCGATGTGCGCATGATGCTGCAATCGCTGGCGCAGGACGTGCACGTGGCGGCCCTGGCCCCGGTCGCGCCCTCGTTCCAGACTGCGGCGCGCGACAGCGCGGCGGTCGACCATAGCGGCGGCGCGCGCTACCGCCTGGAACTGCCGAAAATGGATCACCGCGAGGTGACGGCGCTGGCGGCCGAACTGGGCCTGCTGGGCCATGTCACGGTGACCCCGCTCGACCACGACCGCAACGCCATGGTGGTGACCACCCACGAGAGCCTGGACGATATCATCGCCATCTGCTCCTTCGTGCTGAATACCGAAGACATGACGGTGACCGAGCTGCCGGCCCTGACGCCGGAGCAGGAAGCGAAGGAGCGGGCGGAGCGGGCGCGCGTCGAAGGCGAACTCGGTTACGGCTTCTTCGATCCGGTCGACACCGCGCCGGCCGCGCCGGCGGCCTCCCAGGGCGGCGATCCGGGCTACGGCTTCTTCCAGCCGCTCGACGAGATCCGCGCCAATGCCGGCGCCGCCGGCGAGGATGCGCAAGGCTACGGCTTCTTCCAGCCGCTGGAAACCATCCGCGCCCAGGCCGGCATCAAGGACACGCCGCTCGACGTCAAGCCGGTCGAGGAAGTCGAGAAGAAACCGGTCAAGAAGGAAGCGGCCGACAAGCCGGCCGCGCAGGGCGCCGAATCGTCCTCGATCCGCGTCTCGATCGAGAAGGTCGACCAGCTCATCAACCTGGTGGGCGAACTGGTGATTACCCAGGCCATGATCGAGCAGCGCGCCGATTCGCTCGACCCCATGGTCTACGAGCGCCTGCTGAGCGGCATCAGCCAGCTCACGCGCAATACCCGCGACCTGCAGGAAGCGGTGATGTCGATCCGTATGATGCCGATGGACTTCGTGTTCTCGCGCTTCCCGCGCATGGTGCGCGACCTGGCCTCCAAGCTGGGCAAGAAGGTCGACTTCATCACCCACGGCGCCGCCACGGAGCTGGACAAGGGCCTGATCGAGCGCATCGTCGATCCGCTCACCCACTTGGTGCGCAACAGCATCGACCACGGCATCGAAATGCCGGAAGCGCGCCGCGCCGCCGGCAAGAGCGAGGCGGGGCGCTTGTTCCTCTCGGCCAGCCACCAGGGCGGCAATATCATCATCGAAGTGTCCGACGACGGCGGCGGGCTAAATCGCGAGAAAATCCTGTCCAAGGCCAAGGAACGCGGCCTGCCGCTGTCCGACAATATGAGCGACGCCGACGTCTGGCAGCTGATCTTCGCGCCCGGCTTCTCCACTGCCGACGCCGTGACCGACGTCTCCGGCCGCGGCGTGGGCATGGACGTGGTCAAGCGCAATATCACGGCCATGGGCGGCTCGGTCGACATCCGTTCGGCCAAGGGCTTCGGCACCACCATGTCGATCTCGCTGCCGCTCACCCTGGCCATCCTGGACGGCATGTCGATCCGCGTCGGCGAGGAAGTCTACATCCTGCCGCTGGGCTTCGTGATCGAATCGCTGCAGCCGACGCCGGACGACGTCAAGGAAATTTCCGGCAAGGGCAAGGTGATCAAGGTGCGCGGCGAATACCTGCCCCTGATCCCGCTGTACCAGATGTTCGACATCGTGCCGCGCTTTACCGACCCGTCGCAGGGCATCCTGGTGATCCTCGAAACGGAAGGGCGCAAAGCCTGCCTCTTCGTCGACGAGCTGGTGGGCCAGCAGCAGGTCGTGGTCAAGAACCTCGAATCGAACTACCGCAAGGTGGCCGGCATTTCCGGCGCCACCATCCTGGGGGACGGCGGCGTCTCCCTGATCCTGGACGTGGCGGCGCTGATCCGCTCCTCGCGCCAGCTGGCCGACGAATCCATTTTTTCGTGACGCATTGCAAGTAACCGGGAAGGAAAAACCATCATGTCAGACGCAGTTCAAACCGCAGGCGCCAAGGATATTGCCGGCCACGAATTCCTGGCCTTCAAGCTCGGCGCCGAGGAATACGGCATCGACATTCTGAAAGTGCAGGAAATCCGCGGCTACGAGGCCGTGACCCGGATCGCCAATGCCCCCGAGTTCATCAAGGGCGTGATCAATCTGCGCGGCATCATCATCCCGGTGGTGGACATGCGCATCAAATTCAATCTGGGCGAGCCGGTGTACGACCAGTTCACGGTCGTCATCATCCTCAACATCAACGGCCGCGTGGTCGGCATGGTGGTCGACAGCGTGTCCGACGTGACCACGCTGGCGCCCGAGCAAGTCAAGCAGGCGCCCGAGATGGGCACCGCTTTCAGCACCGAGTACATGATCGGCCTGGGCACCATCGACGAGCGCATGCTGATCCTGGTGGACATCGACAAGCTGATGTCCAGCCCCGAAATGGGCCTGATAGAACAACTGGCGGCTTAGCAGACAACAGCCGGCATCAACCCGCCAGAGGATGAACCGGCATAAGGACAGAAAGGCTACGAGGGAGACTGTGATGAATGTGCGCGACTATAAAATCGGGACAAGGTTGGGCTTCGGCTTTGGCGTGCTGTTGCTGATTCTGGTGGGGATGGTCTTGTCGGCCAATATCCTGAACTACCGCAACAAGGCCCAGCTGACGGCCGGCCTGGACCTGACCACGGCCAAGAATCTGCAGGCGCAGACCATGAAGAGCGCGATGCTGGAAACCGGCATCGCCATGCGCAATATCGGCCTGCAGTCGGACGTGAATCTGATGCAGAAGGAGGAGGGCAAGGTCAAGGAACAGCGCCAGCGCTACGACGCCGCACGCAGCAAGTTGCAAAGCCTGGGCCTGAACGAGTCGGAAAACAAGGTGCTGAGCGATATCGCCGCCCTCGACCGCGACGTCGACGCCGCCTTCAAGGAAGCCATCGGCCAGGTGCTGGCCTTCAATAGTGAAGGCGCGGCCAAGGTCATCGCCAGCCGCATCGATCCGCTCAACCAGCAGACCCTGGCTTCGCTCAACAAGCTGGTGGACTTGCAGCAGGCCGCCGCGCGCGAACTGCAGGAAAGCTCGGTCAAGGCTGATATGAGCCTGATGGTCTTCCTCTTCGTGCTGGGCGGCGCGGCGGTGGCCATCGGCGTCGTCTGCGCCATCTACATCACGCGCTCGATCACGGTGCCGCTGTCGGGCGCCGTCTCGGTGGCGCAGAAAGTGGCGGCCGGCGAGCTGACTTCGGATGTGTATGTGGAAGGCCAGGACGAAACCAGCGAACTGCTGCAGGCGCTCAAGGACATGAACGACAGCCTGGTGCAAACCGTGAGCCAGGTGCGCACCGGCACCGACACCATCACCACCGCCTCGCGCGAAATCGCTTCCGGCAATGCCGACCTGTCGGGCCGCACCGAATCGCAAGCCTCGTCGCTGGAGGAGACCGCCAGCTCGATGGAAGAGCTGACGTCGACCGTGAAACAGAATGCCGATAACGCGCGCCAGGCCAACCAACTTGCGGTTTCGGCATCGTCGGTGGCGGTCAAGGGCGGCACCGTGGTGGCCCAGGTGGTCGACACCATGGGTTCGATCAAGGAAAGCTCGCGCAAGATCGTCGACATCATCGGCGTCATCGACAGTATCGCCTTCCAGACCAATATCCTGGCGCTGAACGCGGCGGTGGAAGCGGCGCGCGCCGGCGAACAGGGCCGCGGCTTCGCCGTGGTGGCCTCCGAGGTGCGCAATCTGGCCCAGCGCTCGGCCGGCGCGGCCAAGGAAATCAAGGCCCTGATCGACGATTCCGTGGTCAAGGTCGATGCGGGCGGACGCCTGGTGGACGAAGCCGGCCAGACCATGGACCTGATCGTGACCTCGATCAAGCAGGTGGCCGACATCATGGGCGAGATCACCGCCGCCACCCAGGAACAAAGCAACGGCATCGAGGAAGTCAACCAGGCCATCACGCAGATGGATGAAATGACCCAGCAGAATGCCGCCCTGGTGGAGCAGGCCGCGGCCGCCGCCGAGAGCATGCAGGAACAGGCGCAGCGCCTGGCCGAAGCGGTCAGCATCTTCAAGCTGTCCGGCGACGAGGCCATGCTGAAACGCCCGGTGCTGGCGCCGCGCGCCCCGGCCATCGCCAAGGCGGCCGCGCCGTCGGTGCCGGTGGTGGTGGCGGCGCCGCCGTCCGAAGCGCCGGCCGCTAGAGCGGCCGACAAGCCGGCGGCCAAGCCGGCGCCGAAGAAAATGGCGTCCGCTCCGGCGGGCGACGACTGGGAAGAGTTTTAAGTAGTATTGCGCTGTAGGCAGGGACGGCTGTCATCCGTCCCGCCCTGTGAGGCATTGTTATAAGTAGTTCATAAGAGGTAAATACACATGCCGCAAACAAGAGACACCGTCAAAGAGTTTGACTTCAACGCCAAGGACTTCGAGCGGGTCCGAGCCATGATTTACAAACGGGCCGGCATTGCGCTGGCCGACAGCAAGCAGGAGATGGTGTATAGCCGCCTGGCGCGGCGTTTGCGCGCCACCGGCATCAATTCCTTCGTCCGCTATCTGGACGATCTGGAAGCCGGCCGTCTGGGCGCCGAGTGGGAAGCCTTCACCAACGCCCTGACCACCAATCTGACTTCGTTTTTCCGGGAAGCCCACCATTTCCCGCTGCTGGCCGAGCATATCAAGCATAAGCGCGGCGAGCAGCTGAATATCTGGTGTTCGGCCAGCTCCACCGGCGAGGAACCGTATTCGATCGCCATCACCGCCTGCGAGGCCTTCAACACGCTGACGCCGCCGGTGCACATCATCGCCACCGACATCGACACCAATGTGCTGAACACCGCCGCCAACGGCGTGTACCCGATCGAGCGCATCGAAAAGATGCCGATGGAGCAGCAGCGCCGCTTCTTCTTGCGCGGCAAGGGCGACAAGGCGGGCCTGGTGCGCGTGCGCCCCGAGCTGCGCCAGCTGATCACCTTCCGCCAGCTCAACCTGCTGGAAGACGACTGGGCCATCCGCGGCCCCTTCGATGCGATCTTCTGCCGCAATGTGATGATCTATTTCGACAAGGCGACCCAGCGCAAGATCCTGTCGCGCTTCGTGCCCCTGATGCGTGCCGACGCCCTGCTGTTTGCCGGCCATTCCGAGAACTTCCTGTACGTCTCGGACTCGCTCAAGCTGCGCGGCAAGACCGTCTACGAGCTGGATGCGGCACACCGCAGCGCTGGCGCCAAGGCGCCCCAACGAGCATGAGATAGACGCCATGGATAAAGAACAATTTGCCACCAATGTCTACTTCGACCGGACCTTCGACTGCGAAGCGGCCAAGATCCTGCCGGGGGAATATTATTTCACCAGCAAGGATATGCTGATCGTGACCGTGCTCGGTTCCTGCGTCTCGGCCTGCATCCGCGACCGCAACACGGGCCTGGGCGGCATGAACCACTTCATGCTGCCGGATGGCGGCTCGGATGCCAACAGCCCGATCTCGGCGTCGGCGCGCTATGGCACGTATGCGATGGAAATCCTGATTAACGACTTGCTCAAAGCCGGTGCGCGGCGCGAGAATATGGAAGCGAAGGTATTTGGCGGCGGCGCCGTGCTGAAAGGCTTCACGGCCATGAATGTGGGCGAACGCAACGCCGCTTTCGTGCAAACCTTCCTGCGCAACGAGAAGATCCGCATCGTGGCCGAGGATCTCAACGATATCTATCCGCGCAAGGTGTACTTCTTCCCGCGCACGGGCAAGGTGCTGGTGAAAAAGCTGATGCAGACCCATAACGACACGCTGGCCAAACGCGAAATCGAATACGCCAGCCGCCTCAAAGTGCAGCCGGTGGGCGGCGAGGTCGAGCTGTTCTGACAGTAGGCATAAGAAAAAACGTCACGCAAAAACAACCAAGAGAAAGCAACAGAGGTAGCCATGAAGACCAAAGTCCTGATCGTGGACGACTCGGCGCTGATCCGCAGCGTCATGACCGAGATTATCAACAGCCAGCCCGATATGGAGGTGGTGGGCGTGGCCCCCGATCCGCTGGTGGCGCGCGAGCTGATCAAGCAGACCAATCCCGACGTGCTGACCCTGGACGTCGAGATGCCGAAGATGGATGGCCTGGACTTCCTGGAAAAGCTGATGCGCCTGCGGCCGATGCCGGTGGTGATGGTGTCCTCGCTGACCGAGCGCGGTTCCGAGATCACCATGCGCGCGCTGGAGCTGGGCGCGGTCGATTTCGTGACCAAGCCGAAAATCTCGATCCAGACCGGGATGCGCGAATACACCGACCTGATCGCCGACAAGATCCGCGCCGCCTCGAAGGCGCGCATCCGCGCCCGCACCCTGGCGCAGCCCGGCGCCGAGGGCGCGGCGCCGCTGCCGCAGCTGCGCAACCCGCTGATGTCCTCGGAAAAGCTGATCATCGTCGGCGCTTCCACCGGCGGCACCGAGGCGATCCGCGAATTCCTGATGCAGATGCCGTCCGACTGCCCCGGCATCCTGATCACCCAGCATATGCCGGAAGGCTTCACGCGCTCCTTCGCCAAGCGCCTCGATTCGCTGTGCAAGATTTCGGTGGTGGAATCGGCCGGCAACGAGCGTGTGCTGCCGGGCCACGCCTATATCGCGCCCGGCCACTCGCACCTGCTGCTGACGCGCTCGGGCGCCAACTATATGACCAAGCTCGACCAGAGCGAGCCGGTCAACCGCCACCGTCCCTCGGTCGACGTGCTGTTCCGTTCCGCCGCCCAGAATGCGGGCAAGAACGCGGTCGGCGTGATTTTGACCGGCATGGGCAAGGATGGCGCCGCAGGCATGTTGGAGATGAAGACGGCGGGGGCGTATAATTTTGCACAGGATGAAGCCAGCTGTGTCGTGTTCGGCATGCCGCGCGAAGCGATTGCGGTCGGCGCCACGCACGAGGTCGGCGCCCTGCAGGCGCTGCCGGGCATGGTGCTGGGCTATCTGGCGCAGCACGGTAAGCGCGCTTTGCGCGTTTGATACGCTATTCCCCGCGATTTGGGGCTGTTTGTTCGCCTTAAAGCAACGAAAATGCTATCCTACAAAGAGCTGGTGCTTCCAGACACTATTTATAACCGCGTAAAAGAATCAACGGAGTAATTCATGGCTGATCCAAAGATGAAATTTTTAGTTGTTGACGATTTTTCGACGATGCGCCGCATCGTCCGGAATCTGTTAAAAGAACTGGGTTATGCCAATGTGGACGAGGCCGAGGACGGCGTCATGGCGCTGGCCAAGCTGCGCGCCGAGCAGTTCGACTTCGTCGTGTCGGACTGGAATATGCCGAATATGGACGGCCTGACCATGCTGCAAAACATTCGCGCCGATCCCGCGCTGGCCAAGCTGCCGGTGCTGATGGTGACGGCCGAAGCGAAAAAGGAAAACATCATCGCGGCGGCCCAGGCCGGCGCCAACGGCTATGTCGTGAAACCGTTCACGGCCGCTACCCTCGATGAAAAACTCAACAAGATCTTCGAGAAACTCGGAGCTTGATGCATGAACCAGCTTTCCGCCATCGACGCCGCGCGTGCGGCGCGCGGGCCGGGCGCAACCGGGCTGGCAGCCTGTGGCCCTGCGGCCACGGCGCTGCCCGCGCGTGAGCGCCGGCCAGGGCAGGGAAGCTGGCGCGGCAAGACGGCCAGGGCCAGCACTGCTGGCCGCAACCGTCCCGGCCATGGGGCTGGCCTGAGCGAAAACGCGGCGCTACAGGATACCCATGGGGCCGGCGGCCTGCTTGCCAGCGTAGGCTGCTAAAGCCTGAACTGCCGCCTGCGGGCGGCATTTTTTATGGGGCGCGCACATCATGCACCAGACCCATTTCCTCGTCCGGGAGCCGTTGCTCGATCCGAAGCAGCGGGTGGTCGGTTATGAACTGAGCTGGCAGCACGACGCCGCCGTGCCGCCCACCCAGGCCGAGCTCGAAGACCTGGTCGGCTTTGTCGCGGCGCAGGTCTGCCATCCCGACCACGGCTGGCTGCTGCGCGACAAAACCCTGTTCCTCGCGGCCGTGCCGGCCATGCTGTCCACCGACGCCCTGCACAATCTGCCGCCGCAGCACACCGTGCTCTCGCTCAAGACGTCCGAACTGGCGAATGCCGACACCATGGCCGCCGTGCAGGCGCTGCGCGCCGGCGGCGTCGGCATCCTGCTGCGCGAAGCCGACCTGGCGCGCGTCGGCAGCCGCCTCGGCACCGTGTGTTCGTATGTGGAAGTGCGTTTTTCCGGCGCCGATGTGGGCGCGCAGGCGCGCACCTATGCCGCGCTCAAGCAATCGACGGTCAGGATGGTGGGACGGCCCGTGACGACCTGGGCCGATTTCGACGCCTGCGCCGCCCTGGGGCTGGACGCCTTTGTGGGCAAGCTGCATCTGACGCCGCGTCCCGGCACCGATGGCAAGGGCATGAATCCGGCGCAGACCGTGATCCTGCAGCTGATGCAGATGGTGAACGCCAATGCCGACGTCGCCCAGCTGGAAAATGTGCTCAAGCGCGACGCCGCGTTGTCCTACAAGCTGCTGCGCTACATCAATTCGGCCGGCTTTGGCGCCGGCCGCGAAATCCAGTCGCTGAAACAGGCCATCACCTTGCTCGGCTACCAGCCCCTGTACCGCTGGCTGACCCTGCTGCTGGCCACCGCCAGCACCAGCGGCTACTCGCCGGTCCTGCTGGAGACGGCCGTGGTGCGCGGCCGCCTGGCCGAACTGCTGGGCATCGGCGCCGTCGGCAAGGCCGAAGCCGAAAACATCTTCGTCGCCGGCATGTTCTCCCTGCTCGACAGGCTGCTCGGCATCCCCATGAAAGAAGTGCTCGACGCCATCCAGCTCTCCGACGAAGTGATGCGCGCCTTGCTGACGCGCGGCGGCAAATACGGCCCCTACCTGGCGCTGGCCGAAGCCTGCGAGCTCAACTCGAACCTGGTTGCCAGTCTTGCCGCCAGCCTGCACATCAGTCCCGCCGACGTCAACAAAGCCCACCTCTCCGCGCTCGCCTGGACCCAAGCCCTCACCAGCGCCTGACCCCAGCGAGTTTGCGCCAAATCAAACAATGTCCACCCTGGTGCCAGGCACTGGAGTAGGACATTGTTTGATTTTTCTCAAAGAATGTCCGACCGTGGTGCCTCGGCGGCCCCGCCTGACACCAGGGTGGATATTGTTTGTGCTAGATCAAAGCCGATGCGGGCTTAGATTTCGAGGTTGTCGATGAGGCGGGTGGTGCCGAGCTTGGCGGCGGCGAGCACGACCAGCGGCGTGCCTTGGGCCAGGTCGCCGGCGGTCGGCGGCTGCAGATCGTTGCGCTTGCGGATGGAGATGTAGTCCGGCTTCCAGCCGCGCTTGGCCAGCTCGTCCATGGCCTTGTGCTCGAGCTGGAAGATGTCGAGGTGGCCGGCGCGCATTTCCTCGGCGACGAAGTTCAGGTTTTGGTACAGGGCCGGGGCTTCGGCGCGCTCGGCGGCCGAGAGGTACATATTGCGCGAGGACAGGGCCAGGCCGTCGTCGGCGCGCCAGGTTTCGGCGGCGATGATATTGGTCGGCAGCGCGAACTGGCGGCACATATTGCGCACGATCATGAGCTGCTGGTAATCCTTCTTGCCGAACACGGCCACGCGCGGCTGCACGCAGGACAGCAGCTTCAACACCACGGTCGTGACGCCGGTGAAGAAGCCGGGGCGGAATTCGCCTTCCAGGGTGTTGCCGAGGTCGTCCGGCGGACGCACGCGGTATTCCTGCGGCTCCGGGTACATGTCTTTCTCGGTCGGCGCGAACAGCACGTAGACGCCTTCCTTCTCCAGTTTTTCCACGTCGGCCTGGAAGGTGCGCGGATATTTCTCGAAGTCTTCGTTCGGCCCGAACTGCAGGCGGTTGACGAAGATGGAGGCGACCACCGGGTCGCCATGCTTGCGCGCCAGACGCATCAGCGACAGGTGGCCTTCGTGCAGATTGCCCATGGTGGGGACGAAGGCGGTACGTAGTTGGCCGCTGAGCTGGTCGCGCAGTTCTTCGATGGAGGAGATGATTTTCATATTGCTTTTGTTAGGTTAGGCAGGCGAATACGCCAGGCGCACATAAATCGGCGCGAACGGTTCGGCCTGTGTAATTTCAATCAGGGTTTCCTTGGCCAGCTCGAGCAGGGCAACAAAGTTGACCACCACCACGGGCACGCCGCCCGCCACGTCGAACAGGTCGGCAAACTCGACAAAGCGGCTCGATTGCAACCGGCGCAGAATGCCCGTCATATGTTCGCGCACGGACAGTTCCTCGCGCGTGATCTTGTGGTGCTGCTTGAGCTTGGCCCGTTTCAGCAAGTCTTTCCAGGCCGCCTGCAGATCGTCGGCATTGACCTCGGGCCAGACCGGGATCAGGCTTTGCTCGATGAAAATTTCGGCGCGCTGAAAATCGCGGTCAAGCTGGGGAATGCTGTTCAGGTCGTAGGCGGCCAGCTTGATCTGCTCGTATTCCAGCAGGCGCCGCACCAGTTCCGCGCGCGGGTCTTCCGCTTCCAGCTCGATATCGTGCTGGCGCTGCGGCAGCAGCATGCGCGATTTGATCTCGATCAGCATGGCCGCCATCAGCAGATATTCGGCCGCCAGTTCCAGATTCGACAGACGGATCTGCTCGACGTATTTCAGATACTGCAGGGTGACCTGCGCCATCGGAATGTCGAGGATGTTGAAGTTCTGCTTGCGGATCAGGTAGAGCAGCAAGTCGAGCGGGCCTTCAAACGCTTCCAGGAATATTTCCAGGGCGTCGGGCGGGATGTAGAGATCGTTCGGCAGGCGCAGCAGCGGCTCGCCGTAGAGGCGGGCATAAGCTGCGTCGGTGCTGGCGGCGTCGGCGGCATTGCCGCCGGCCGCCTCGGCGCCGCCCGGCGCTTCGGTGTCGGCAGCGTCGTTCGCTGCCGCATCCTGCGCCGCGTCTTTTGGCAACATCCCTTGCCGTCCCGGCTATTACAGCTTGTTCTGGTACACGTAAGCTTGCTGTTTGATCGCCGATTCGCGCTGACGGGCTTGCTCGTCGAGCGGAGTAGGGGCTTTGTCCCACAGGATGGAACGGCCTTCACGCTGGCCTTCTTCGATGGCTGGGTTCTTTTCCTTCAGCGCCTTGATGAACAGCGAGTGGTCCGACTCGTACATGCTATGTTGTTTGGAGAGTTTCATATCGCAAAATAAGGTGAATACCAAAGCGTATTTTACCGCGCCGCAGCGTGCCGGAGGGAATTTCTGTCGCCCGCCTGCGACGTGGGGCGAATTCCGGTATGCTCTTTGTTCATGAATGCAAGACTTAATCTTTCGACAGTATTTCTGCTGATCGTGCCGCCCCTGCTATGGGCCGGCAATGTCGTCATCGGCCGCATGGTGAATAACCTGGTGCCGCCGATCACCTTGAATTTCCTGCGCTGGGCGATCGCTTTCCTGATTTTGCTGCCCCTGGCCGGCCCCATATTCCGCCGCGGCAGTTCCTTATGGCTGCACTGGCGCCGTTTTGCCCTGCTCGGTTTATTGGGCGTCGGCCTATATAACGCCCTGCAATATCTGGCCCTGCAAAGCTCGACCCCGATTAATGTGACGCTGGTGGCAGCCGGCATGCCGGTCTGGATGATGCTGACCGGCTGGCTGTTTTTCGGCGTGGCTGTCGCGCGCCGCCAGATTATCGGGGCGATATTATCGATAGGCGGGGTATTGCTGGTGCTGGCGCGAGGAGAATTGGCGCATCTGCTCGAATTAAGGCTGGTGGCGGGCGATATATTCATGATTTTCGCCACCATCGCCTGGTCGATTTATAGCTGGCTATTAACCCGTTCGCAGGAGCCCGCCGATATTCGCGCCAATTGGGCCAGCTTCCTGCTCGCGCAAGTGGGATTCGGTGTAGTCTGGTCGGGCGTATTCGCGGCAGGAGAGTGGGGAGTTACCGATGCCGTTATCCATTGGAATACCACTTTATTCGCCGCGCTGGCTTATGTGTCGATTGGTCCGGCGATTATTGCTTTCCGCTGCTGGGGCGCCGGCGTGCAGCGCGCCGGTCCGGCGGTGGCGGCTTTCTTCAGTAATTTGACGCCGCTGTTTGCCGCCGTCCTGTCGTCAGCCGTTCTCGGCGAGACGCCGCACCTCTATCACGCCATCGCCTTCCTGCTGATCGTCGGCGGCATCCTCGTTTCCTCGCGCCGCGCTGCTTAGGCGAACCAGTTCCCGGCGCATTCGCGCCAAGTTCTGGCTTGAAAGGGGCGGAAAAAACGCGCCGGGCGGCGCGTTGACGAGTCAGGAGCGCAAGGTACGCCGCATGACCAGCGGCGAGGGCTCCAGCGGATTGGCGTGGGAATATTCCAATTCTTCCGCCAGCTCGAATTCAAAGGCCGAATAGAAGTCGATCAATTTAGGCTGATCGCTGCGCACCGCAAGCCGCAATTCTTCCACGCCAATTGCCAGGCCATGGTGAATCACCGCTTCCAGTAAATGCTGGGATAAATTACTGCCGCGATATTCCGGCAATACGCCCATGCGCAGAATTTCCCAGACATCGGGTTCCGCATCCAGCGGCAGCCAGCGCACCGAGCCAATCGGCTTTTCATCGACCAGCAAAATAAAACCGCCGCCGTCGCGCAAATGCTGGGCGACGAAGACGGCGGTTTCACGGTGGCCGCTGGAAGTGACATTCACCTTGCCGGCCCACGCTGCGCGCGTGAGGTCGGCAAGTAATTGGGCATCGTCGCTACCAGCTTCGCGCACCACTATATTCATTGCAATAACCTTTTAGCCGATGCGCATGCCTGGTTCGGCGCCCGGCCATGGATTCAGGATATACAGGCCTGGATTGGCCTTTTCATCCGCCGCCGAAGCAGCCAATACCATGCCTTCGGAAATGCCGAATTTCATTTTACGCGGCGCCAGATTGGCGACCATGACCGTCAATTTACCGATCAGGTCTTCCGGTTTATAAGCCGCTTTAATGCCGGAGAAGACATTGCGGTGGCGGCCTTCGCCCACATCCAGGGTCAGGCGCAGCAGCTTGTCGGAACCTTCGACGTGTTCGCAGTTGACGATCTTGGCCACGCGCAGGTCGATCTTGGCGAAATCGTCGATCTTGATTTCCGGCGCCAGCTCTTCGATGCCGGTGGCTGCTGCTGCGGCTTCGGCGGCGGCCGGAGCGGCGGCAGCCTGCTGGGCAGGCGCATCGAACAGATCTTCGATCATCTTGGCGTCGACGCGGGTCATCAGATGCTCGTAGGCGCCGATGGTGCGGCCCAGCATGGTCTTGTAGACGGCGCCGGAAGCGACATCGGTATCGGCCCACACCATGCGCTCATCCTTGAGGAATTTGCGCACATTGGCGGCCACGCCCGGCAGCACCGGCGACAGCAGGATGGCCAGCTGGCGGAACAGGATCAGGGCCGTGGTGCAGACTTCATGCAGTTCGGCGGTCTTCTCGGCGTCTTTGGCCAGCACCCATGGCTTGTTCTCATCCACGTATTGGTTGGCGGCGTCGGCGATTTCCATGATTTCGCGCAGGGCCTTGCCGAATTCGCGGTTCTCGAAATTGTGAGCGATGCTGGCCTGGCGTTCCTTGCCTTCAGCCGACAGCAGCGCACGCTTGATCCAGTCCTGGGCCGACGGCGACAGTTCGCTCGCCAGCTTGCCGTCGAATTTCTTGGCGATAAAGCCGGCGCAGCGGCTGGCGATGTTGACGAATTTGCCGATCAGGTCGGAATTCACGCGCGCCACGAAGTCGTCGCCGGTGAAGTCGAGGTCTTCCACCTTGGAGTTCAGCTTGAAAGCGATGTAGTAGCGCAGCCATTCAGGATTCATGCCCAGGTTCAAGTAGCGCAGCGGCGAAATGCCGGTGCCGCGCGACTTGGACATTTTTTCATTGTTCACGGTCAAGTGGCCGTGCACATTGACTTTCAGCTTCTCGATCACCGGATGGTCGGCGAATTTCAGCATGGCCGGCCAGAACAGCAGGTGGAAGGAGACGATATCCTTGCCGATGAAGTGGATCTGTTCGGTGGCCGGGTCGTTCAGCAGGGCGTTGAAGTCCATGCCTTGCTTCTCGCAATAGTTCTTCAGGCTGGCCAGATAGCCGACCGGCGCGTCCAGCCACACATAGAAGAACTTGCCCGGCGCGTCCGGAATCGGGATGCCGAAGTAGGGCGCGTCGCGCGAAATATCCCAGTCGGCCAGTTTTTCGCCGGCTTCGCCCAGCCACTCGCTGACCTTGTTGACCATTTCAGGCTGCAAGCGGCCAGGGGTGTTCAGCCAGTCGCGCAGGAATTCGAAGCAGCGCGGATCGGACAGCTTGAAGAAATACTGTTCGGACGGCTTCAGGATCGGCGTGGCATTGGTGAAGACGGAGAACGGGTTCACCAGTTCGGTCGGCTGGTAAGCGGCGCCGCACACCTCGCAGTTATCGCCGTACTGGTCCTTGGCGTGGCATTTCGGGCACTCGCCCTTGATATTGCGGTCGGCCAGGAACATGCCTTTGACCGGATCGTAGAAACGGTCCACGGTCTTGGTCTGGATCAGGCCGGCGTCGCGCAGCTTGCGGTAGATGCCCTGGGAAAGTTCGACGTTTTCCGGCGAATCGGTGGAATACCAGTTATCGAAGGCGATGTGGAAGCCGTCCAGGTACTGGGCGCGGCCGGCCGCGATCTTGGCCACGAATTCCTGCGGCGTAATGCCTTCTTTTTCGGCCGCGATCATGATCGGCGTGCCGTGGGTATCGTCGGCGCCGACGAAATGCACTTCGCGCAGGCCGTTGCCTTCGCTCTGCATTCGCTGGAAACGAACCCAGATGTCGGCCTGGATGTATTCCATCATATGGCCGATGTGGAAGGCAGCGTTTGCGTAGGGCAGGGCAGTAGTGACGAACAGCTTGCGGGTCATGGTTAGTGCGCTTGTTGGGTGAATAAAAGAAGCATTTTACCAGCGGACGGCGGCGCTGCGCAGCTTGCGCGGGGTGCGCCATGTAAAAGTGTCCATTTTGCGCTAGACTGCGGCATCACCAACGGAGATTCACATGAGCATCACAGTAGAAGACGTCAAGGCAGCGCTGGCCACAGTTATCGATCCCAACACGGGCAAGGACTTCGTATCCTCCAAATGCGTACGCAAGCTGCAAGTCGAAGGCGGGACGGTCAGCCTGGAAATCGAGCTGGGTTATCCGGCGCGCAGCCAGATCGAGGGCCTGCGCGCGAGCGTGCTGGCGGCCCTGGCCCCGCAGGCCGGCGCCGACAAGATCAGCCTGAACATCTACAGCAAGATCATTTCCCATGCCGTGCAGCGCGGCTTGAAGCTGCTGCCGAACGTGAAGAATATCATTGCCGTCGCCTCGGGCAAGGGCGGCGTGGGCAAATCCACCACGGCCGTCAATCTGGCCCTGGCGCTGGCCTCCGAAGGCGCGTCGGTGGGCGTGCTGGACGCCGATATCTATGGTCCGTCCCAGCCGATGATGCTGGGCGTGAGCGGCCGTCCCGGCACGCGCGACGGCAAGACCATGGAGCCGATGGAAAACCACGGCGTGCAAGTGTCCTCGATCGGCTTCCTGATCGATCCGGACGAGCCGATGGTGTGGCGCGGCCCGATGGTCACGCAAGCGCTGCAGCAGTTGCTGGAGCAGACCAACTGGCGCGACCTCGATTATCTGATCGTCGACATGCCGCCCGGCACCGGCGATATTCAGCTGACCTTGTCGCAGAAAGTGCCGGTGACGGGCGCCGTGATCGTCACCACGCCGCAGGACATCGCCCTGCTGGATGCGCGCAAAGGTCTGAAAATGTTCGAGAAAGTCGGCATCCCGATCCTGGGCGTGGTGGAGAATATGAGCACCCACACCTGCTCCAACTGCGGCCACACCGAGCAGATCTTCGGCGAAGGCGGCGGCAAGAAGATGTGCGCCGACTTCGACACCGAATTCCTCGGCTCCCTGCCGCTGACCATGGCCATCCGCGAGCAAACCGACTCGGGCAAGCCGACCGTGGTGGCCGATCCTGAAGGCAAGGTGGCTGCCGTGTATAAGGAAATCGCGCGCAAAGTCGCGGTGAAGGTGGCTGAAAAAGCCAAGGATATGAGCAGCAAGTTCCCCAGCATAGTAATCAAAAACGACTAAGGAGACATGCAATGCACAAACAGCAAGTGATGGTTCGCCTGGCGGCAGCCGCAGCCCTGGCAATGGCCTCGTTCGGCGCGGCGGCGCAATCGGTATCGTTCGTGGAGCCCGTCGATGGCGCCACGGTCAGCAGCCCGTTCAAGGTCAAATTCGCCGTCAGCGGCATGGAAGTCAAGCCCGCGGGCGAGATGGCCGCCAACACCGGCCACCACCACCTGCTGATCAATGGCGAAAGCATGAAAGCCGGCGAATCCATTCCCTTCGACGACAACCACCTGCACTTCGGCAAAGGCCAGACCGAAGCCGAAGTCAAGCTCCCGCCCGGCAAATACAAACTCACCATGCAATTCGCCAATGGCGCCCACCAAAGCTACGGTGCCGGCCTCAGCAAGACCATCAGCGTCACCGTCAAATAAGCCGTTTGATCTGCATCAACAAATGTCCCCCCCTGGTGTCAGGCGGGGCCGCCGAGGCACCAGAGTCGGACATTCCTTGATCGATATCAAAGAATGTCTACCCCTGGTGCCTGACACCAGGGTTGGACATTTTTTGAGATAAATCAAAGGCGGGCTTATTTGAGGCGGGTGAAGGCGGTGGTGGTGGCGCCGATCAGGGCGCGGCCGCTGTTGCTGCTGTCGAAGCGGAGTTCGAGGTCTTGCGAACTGAGGAAGTAGGCGCCGTTGCCTGCGCTGTAGAGGGTTTCGGGGTCGCTTTGTCCAACGGCGATGGTCAGGCCTTCGCCGGAGCGGGCGATCTGGAATTCGTTGGCGCCGAGCTGGTATTGGCCGGGTAACTGCTGGATGGCGCTGGCATCCAAGGCGACGGCGCGGCGCTCGCGGCTGCGGTGGGTGGGCCAGTTGTATTCGGCGGCAATGGCGGCGACCAGTTGGTGGATGAGCTCGCTGCCGCGCTCGCCATTGCTCATGATGACGAGGCCGTCGCCGCGCTCGGTGTAGGCGATCAGGCGGTTGCGGTAGCCTTCGTTCGATCCGCCATGGCTGAAGGTTTGGGCCTGGCCTTCGCCGGCCATGCGCAGGCCGAGACTAAAGTCGTCCAGTACGGGATTGAGCATGAGGTTGGCCATGGTTTGCGAGAGCACATGGTTGGCTTGTCCGGCGGCCGAGCGGCGCAGTTCGATGGCGAAGCGGGCGACGTCGCTGGGAGTGGTCCACAGGCCGGCCGCGGCCAGCTCGGGATAAGTGTGCGGGCCGCCGGCGACGGGTTTGCCTCGGCGGTCGTGCGGCAGGGCGGCGCGCGCCAGACGGGCTGGGGACAGCGGCTGTTCGAAGCTGCTGTCGGCCATGCCGATGGGTTTGAGCACCGTGCTATCCATCAGGGCGGCGAAGCCTTCGGGACTTTTCTGCGTCATCACGTATTGCACCACGGTGTAGCCGCCGCCGGAGTAGCGCCACGCGCTGCCCGGACGGGTGCTGACGTGCACGCCGCGCGAATTGGCCGGCGCGGCGCCGTTCAGGATCTGCACCAGCTGCGGCACCGGTTTGCCGGCGGCATAGCCGGCAAAGCCGCTGACGGTGGTGCCGCCGGTATGCGACAGCAGCTGGCGCAGGGTGACGGGGGAGTTGTCGATATCCTTGGGCAGTTTCCAGAACGTGGTGTAGCTGTTGACGTCGCGGTCCAGCGCCAGCTTGCCGTCTTCCACCAGTTTCAGCGCGGCCATGGCCGTCACCGGTTTGCTGATGGAGGCGGCCTGGAACAGGGTGGACGGGGTGATGGCCGGCCCGCCCGCATACGCCACGCCATAGCCCTTGGCCCATTCGATTTCGCCGCCGTGGATCACGGCGATGCTCACGCCCGGCACGCCAAGCCGCGCCATTTCCTCGCTCAGTTTGCGCTTGACCGGCGGCGCGCCCTGTACCGTGACGGCGGGCAGCAGCCCTTGTTCGATATTGGCGATATGCCGTTCCAGCACCGGGTTGGCGGTATCGGCGGCAAAGGCGGGGAGGGCGGCGAGCAGCGCGAGGGCGGCGGGGAGGCGGACGACCATGGATTCTCCTGAGGTGTTGTCGGCTGAGTATATGTGAAGCTGTCCGTCCTTGCTTGCCGTCATGATCGGCTGATGGCTGCGGCGCCACACGGGCGGCGCGCAGGCCATCCGATTAATGTATGGGCGGGCATGCTGCCCGCGCGCCGCCTGTAATAAAATACCGCCTTTACCCTATTTGCTTTCTAACGAGATGACCACCGCACCAGCCAAACCCGTCCGCACCCGTTTCGCTCCCAGCCCGACCGGCTTCCTCCACCTGGGCGGCGCCCGCACGGCGCTGTACTCCTGGGCCTATGCCCGCCACTTCGGCGGCACCTTCGTGCTGCGCATCGAGGATACCGACCTGGAACGTTCGACCCCGGAAGCGGTGCAAGCCATCCTGGATGGCATGAAATGGCTGGGTCTGGACCATGACGAAGGCCCGTTCTACCAGATGCAGCGCATGGACCGCTACCGCGAGGTGGTGGCGCAGATGCTGCAGGAAGGCACGGCTTACTACTGCTATTCCTCGCCGGAAGAAGTGGAAGCGATGCGCGAGCGCATGCGCGCCGCCGGCGAGAAGCCGCGCTATGACGGCACCTGGCGTCCGGAAGAGGGCAAGGCGCTGCCGCCCGTGCCGGCCGAGCGCAAGCCTGTGGTGCGTTTCAAGAACCCGCTCGATGGCGAAGTGAGCTGGAACGATGTGGTGAAAGGCACCATCACCATCGCCAATAAGGAGCTGGACGATCTGGTGATCGCCCGTCCGGACGGCACGCCGACCTATAACTTCTGCGTCGCGGTCGACGACTGGGATATGGGCATCACCCACGTCCTGCGCGGCGACGACCACGTCAACAACACCCCGCGCCAGATCAATATCCTGCGCGCCATCGGCGCACCGCTGCCGGAGTACGGCCACCTGCCGATGATCCTGGGTTCGGACGGCCAGAAGCTGTCCAAGCGCCACGGCGCCGTCAGCGTGATGGAATACCCGGCGCAAGGCTATCTGCCGGAAGCCATGCTGAACTACCTGGCCCGCCTGGGCTGGAGCCATGGCGACGATGAAGTGTTCTCCATGCAGCAGTTCTGCGAATGGTTCAACCTGGAGCACCTGACCGCTTCGGCTGCCCAGTTCAATAACGAGAAGCTGGCCTGGTTGAACAACCACTGGATCAAGCAGGCCGACAATGGCCGCCTGGCCGAGCTGGCGCAACCGAAGCTGAGCGCCGACGGCGCCCAGTTCGACGGCGCGCCGGAACTGGCTACCGTGCTGGGCTTGTTGAAGGAACGCACCAACACCATCAATGAACTGGCCGATGCCGCCATGCTGTTCTACCGCCAGCCGCAGCCGGACGCCGCGCTGATGACCCAGCACTTCACCGACGCCGTGAAACCGGCGCTGGCCCAGTTCGCCGAACGCATCGCCACGGTGGAGTGGAGCAAGGAAGCGATCTCGGCCATGATGAAGGAAGTGCTGGCGGCGAACGGCCTGAAAATGCCGCAACTGGCCATGCCGCTGCGCCTGATGATTACCGGTCAATTGCAAACCCCGGCCATCGACGCCGTGCTGCAGTTGTTCGGCCGTGAAACCGTTTCAGCCCGTTTGGCAAAATACCTCTGATATTTTCTTCAGAATTGCAATTGAGTATTGCATTTTGCGGAGGGGCTGCTACAATGCTGTCTCTTTCGCAAACGGGGGTATAGCTCAGCTGGGAGAGCGCTTGCATGGCATGCAAGAGGTCAGCGGTTCGATCCCGCTTACCTCCACCAGTTAGCGAAGGAAGAAAAGAAGTTGTACGCAGTTGCAGTAAGTTGTGTTAAAATACTGCGCCTGTTGTTCAGGGTCCCCATCGTCTAGAGGCCTAGGACATCACCCTTTCACGGTGAGTACCGGGGTTCGAATCCCCGTGGGGACGCCAAGGTAGTAAAGTAGTTGCTGTAGTAAATTGTTCGTGCCAGTGGGGGTATAGCTCAGCTGGGAGA
>JANCSZ010000018.1:0-66363 GCA_024437665.1 Massilia sp. YIM B04103
CTGGCGGCGCAGAAGATGCTGGAAAACAATGGCGAGCTGTTCAAGGCACTGGAATCGGCCACCAATGGCAAACATGACGGCCTGCTGGGCCAGGGCGATTACGACGAAGCGCTCAAGGATGGCACCATCAGCAAGAACACCGGCAGCAATGGTCCGCACCGGGTCGATCTGCCGCTTGAACTGGACGACGACGTGGAGCTGCCATCGCGTTCGGCCGCCGCCAAAACCGTCCGCGACTTCCAGAAGGACAACGACATCAGCCTGCTGGGCATCGACCAGATCAAGCAGATGGCCGAAACCGGCTACTTCACCGACAAGGACGGCAAAACCAAGCAGGTGCCGGAAGAAGTCCAGCTGGCGGCGCAGAAGATGCTGGAAAACAATGGCGAGCTGTTCAAGTCGCTGGAATCGGCCACCACCGGCAAGCATGACGGTCTGCTGAGCCAGGGCGATTACGACGAAGCCATCGACGACGGCCGGATCAGCGCCTGAGTGCGCACCCGGGGCTAGCGGGCAGGCGGCGTCTCGGCGCCGCCTGCCTGAACCGGCGCGTTGCGCGCCGGCCACTCAACAGGGAGCTCAGTATGGCAGAGATATCGAACGGTGGCGCGCCGCGGCGCGCGCACGCCGCCGCGGCGCTCGACGAGCGCTTTAACTGGCACCGCATCCGGCGCCTGGCACGCAAGGGTTGATCCCGGCCACAAGGAGATTGCATGGATTGGCATGAAGGCTATGTGGATGGCATCGACTATCTGGCGGACTACTTCCGCGAGCAAAGTCCGGCCCATCTGAATTTTGCGTGCGCGCTGGCCGGGGTTGAACCCGTGCCGCTGGAGCGCGCGTTCAACGCATTCGAACTCGGTTGCGGCCAGGGGCTGACCAGCGCGATCCTGGCGGCCAGCAATCCGCACGGACGCTTTTACGCGGCCGATTTCAACCCGGCGCAGATCACGGCCGCGCAGGCGCTGGCCGGCCAGGCGCGCCTGGACAATGTGCAATGGCTGGAAAACAGTTTTGCCGAACTGGCTGCCGGCGCCGTCGCGCTGCCGCCGCTGGACTTTATCACCATGCACGGTGTGTACAGCTGGGTGAACCAGGAGAACCGCCGGCATATCGTCCGTTTCATTCAGCGCTATCTGAAACCGGGCGGCGTGGTGTACGTCAGCTACAACGCCTTGCCCGGCTGCAGCGGCATCCTGCCCTTGCAGCGTTTGCTGCTTGAGCATACCAGCCTGCAAGCGGGCGGGCCGTCCCGCCAGCTGGCGCAGGCGGCCCGCCACGTGGCACAGCTGCGCGAGGCGGGCGCGGCCTACTTCGCCGACAACGACAGCGCGGCCCTGCGCCGCCACCTGAAAGGTCTGCAGGAAGACACGCCCGAGTCGCGCCGCTATCAGGCCCACGAATACCTGAACCGTGGCTGGGACGCGCTCTACCATGCCGACGTGGCGCGCGACCTGGCCGATGCCCGCCTCGAATATGTGAGTTCGGCCGATATGTGCTGGGGCCTGGCGGAACGCTATCTGACCCCGCCGCAGCGCGCCCTGCTCGAGGCACAGGCGCTGCCCGCGCTGCGCGAGACGGTGCGCGACGTGCTGATGAACACGGCCTTCCGGCGCGACATCTTTGTGCGCGGCACGCGCCGCATGCATCCCTTGCGCCAGGCGGACTGGCTGGGACGCTGCCGCCTGGCGCTGAGCGCCGTGCGCGAGCATGCGGTGCTCTCGCTCAACCTGCCCATCGGCGCGGTCGAGCTGGAAGCGACGCTGTTTGAGCCCATGCTGGACGCGCTGGCCGAGGGGCCGCGCAGCCTGAGCGAACTGGCGCAATTGCCCGCCCTGCGCGGCAAAAGCGTGCTGGAGGTGGCGCGCCTGGCCAGCCTGCTGGTCGATTCCGAGCAGGTGTCGGTGTGCCCGCCGCCCGCCGCCGGCGGCGATGGCGGCGATGGCGGCGCTGCCGCCGGCCGGTTGAACGCGGTGCTGGCGCGGCACGCCTGCGAGGACAGCCGCTACCGGGCGCTGGCCGCGCCGCTGCTGGGCGGCGGCGTCAAGACGCCGTTGCTGCAACGCCTGGTGCATGGCGCCCTGCACGCGCTGGGCGCCGGGGCCGAAGCGGGCCAGCTCGTCGCGCATGTCTGCCGCTCGCTGGCGCAGCAGGAACAAGCGGTTCAGCGCGACGGCAGCGAACCGGCTTCCGCCGACGAGCGGCGGCGCGAAGTCGACACCGCCGTGCGCGCCATCCTGGCGCTGCGTTTGCCGGTCTGGCGCCAGCTTGGCGTGCTGACCACCAACCATAAAGGGACTTGATGATGAATTGGAGCGACGGCTATGTGGCCGACATCGACTATCCGGCGGCTTTCTTTCCGGAGCAGGGGCCGGACCACCTGAACATCGCCTGCATTCTGAACGGCGTGGAACCGCTGCCGCCCGGCCGCCCCTTCACCTATTTCGAGCTGGGCGCCGGCATGGGCCTGACGGCCAATATCCTGGCGGCCAGCCATCCGCGCGGCCGCTTCTTCGCCAACGACTTCAATCCGGCCCACGTGGCGAGCGCGCGCCAGCTGGCGGACGAAGCGCAGCTCGAGAATATGACCCAGCTCGAATGCAGTTTCGCCGATCTGGCGGCCGGCGCGGTGGACCTGCCGCCGCTCGACTACATCACCATGTACGGCGTATACAGCTGGATCACGCCGGCCAACCGCGCCAGCGTGGTGGCTTTCATCCGCCGCTACCTGAAGCCGGGCGGCATCGTCTACGTGAACTACAACGCCATGCCCGGCTGGAGCAAAATCCTGCCGCTGCAGCGCTTGCTGCTCGACCATGCGAACAGCTACCCGGCGCCGCGCGCGCAGCAACTGCGGCAGGCGCATGCGCTGGCGCAGCAGCTGGCCCAGTCCGGCGCCGCTTACTTCGACGACAATCCGCAGCTCGAGCAAAGCATGGCGTCGCTGGCCCAGGACAAGGCGGGCTACCTGGCGCATGAATACCTGAACAGCGGCTGGCAGCCCTGCTATCACGCCGACGTCGCCGCCGAACTGGCCGAGGCCAAACTCGATTACATCGGCGCGGCCAGTCTGGTGCGCGCCTTTGGCGACAACCTGAGTCCGCAGCAGCAAGCCGTCATGGATGGCATCGCCGATGCCCGCTGGCGCGAAACGGTGCGCGACTACCTGCTGAACACCAGCTTCCGCGAAGACGTTTATGTGCGCGGCGCGCGCCGCATGAGCGCGGCCCGCCAGGCGCAATGGCTGGCGCAACTGGGACTGGTCCTGACTGCGGTGCCGGAAGCGGCGCTGGCGCCGGCGGGGCCAGAGGCGGCATCCGCCGCGGCGGCTGAATCCCAGCGCGTGCTGGCCGCGCTGGCCGCCGGTCCGCGCTCGTTCGCCGAACTGGCGCCGCAGTGCGCAGGCGGCCTGGCCGCGCTGGCGCGCATTGCCGCGCAGCTGGTGGCGGCAGGCCAGGCCGCCTGCTTCTTCCTGGAGAACGAGCGTAGCGACGCCGCACCCGCGCACCGCCTGAACCGGGCGATCGCCGCCCAGTCCATGCTGAGCGATCACTATCAGGCGCTTGCCGCGCCGCGCCTGGGCAGCGGCCTGCGTTCGGGCCTGGCCCAGCGCCTGGTCTACCACTGCCTGGCGCAGGCGCCCGCCGCCGCGCCGCCGGAGCGCGAAGCGGTGTGCCGCCAGGTGGCTGCGCTGCTGCACGCCCATCTGGCCGTCTGCGTGCCCGGCAGCCCGGCCGAGGCGGCGCTGCAGGCCTTGCGTGAAGGCTTGCCGCGCACGGTGGCGGCCATTCTGGAACACCGGTTGCCGATCTGGCGCAGCCTGAACATGCTGTAAGCGCCGCCGTTCCAGCCTGGCGGCGGCCGCCGCTGCCGCGCTGGTAAAATACCCCGGTGCCGGCCGGCGTCGGGCCCGGCCCGGCATTCAGCCCGCGCATCGACGATAGAAGGCCGCCCCGTGCCATCCGATTCCCCCGCAAGCCGACCACTTGATGGTTCCCGCCAGGCGCTCCTGCAGCTCCTGGCGGAGCTATGCGCGTTGGCGGGGCAGGACGCGGCCGCGCCGCCGGTGCTGGAGCTGCAACTGGGTGCTGTGGTGACGCGCGCCACGGTGGGCGCGGGGCCCGGCGGCGACTGCCTGCATATCTCGGTGCGCCTGCCCCGGTCGCCGCCGTCGGCCTACGCCGCGCAGGCGCGGCACAGCATCGGCGGCGACGGATTCGATTGCATGTGGCATGCCGATGAAGGCTGCCATATCGTTGTGCGCAGGATGGCGCTGGCCGCTTTCCGCGATGAGCGTAGCGTGATGGACGCCATGCTCGACACGGCCGATCTGGCCCAGGCCTGGCAGGCCGGCATGCTGCTGGACCAGCCGGCGGCCTGTTGATTCCCTGCGCGGGAATCGTGTCCCGGCCTTCCGCAAGACTTTAGTCCAGGCCGCACTGCCGGCGCGCCGCCGCGCGCACCCGCGACACCCGCGAACGCACGGTGCCGATCGGGATGCCCAGTTCCTTGGCGGCGGCGTCATAACTCATTTCCCCATCGAGCACCGCTTCAAACGTATGCCGGATCGGCGCCGGCAGATCGGCGAGCAGGGCGTCGACGAGGCCGGCCATCTGGTGCAGTTCGCACTGCAGGGCGGGGTCGGCATGGCTGTCGACGATCTGCTCCAGAAAACTGTCGTCGACTTCTTCGTAACGGTCGGCGCAATTGCGCCGCACCTGGTTGCGCGCCAGATTCAGCGCAATGCCGAACAGCCAGGTGGACGGTTTCGACAGGCCGGAAAAGTGATCGACGCAACGCATCGCTTCCACGAAGGTATTTTGCACCACATCCTCGGCATCGCTCTGGTTGCCCAGGTAGCGTTGCACAAAGCGCAGCAGATGCACGCGGTGTTTGGCATACAGCTGCTCCAGATCGATGCTGCGCGAGACGGCGGCGACGGGTTGGTCGTGCAAGGCGTACACCCTGGCGCTCACGGGCGCCGCGCCAGCGTGGCGGACGTGCAGGGTTTCGGTGCCAGCGAACATGGTCTGAAGCATGAGAATCTCCCACGGGTCTTGAATGGATTGGAGGACAGGGCATGGCCGTATGGCCAGTCCTGGCTTAGTCCGGCTCAAGATAGCAGGCGTCAGGCGCGATGTCGTACTTCCTTGAACATTGATGAGACTTTGAAAAAAGTTGAGGAAAGCGCCTGCCGCCAGCGCCGTCCGGCACGGAACCAGGCCGGCCTTGCGCGCCACTGATCCTGCATGAAAAGCGTACAGCAAAACACCTATACCCCCGCTCCGCAGGAGTTGCCGCTGCCCCTGGTGGGCCAGACGCCGCTGCAGCGCCCGGTGCGTGCCGCCGGGCAGGCGGCGGTCGAACTGAAGCCGCAGGAGGCGATCGACGCCGAAGCCGGCATGCGCGACTTGCACTATCAGAAAAAATCCCTGGCGCAGCGTCATTCCTCGACCGGCCCGCGTCCGGCGCCGCGCCCGCAGCCGCGCGAGCGGCCGCGCGCGCAGCAAAGCGGCAAGGCCGCGCAGGTGCAATCGAAGGAGGAGAACGACGACGATGAGCGCGACGATTGGCAGCCGGTGCGCCGCACGCTCGACCTGCTGCGCCAGGACAGCAGCCAGGATGGACGCGCCGCCGCCGAAGCCATGCTGGGCGAGCGCTTCGATCCGGTGCAGAGCTATAACGCCTTGCTGGAGGCCGCGCGCGATGTCGATGGCCTGGATGGCTTGAGCGCCTACAAGAAAAAGAACCTGAAAGGCGCGCTCAATGAAATGATGAGCGACATGATGCAGCGCAGCTCGGGCGCCTTGCGCAAGGCTTTGCAGGAAACCGAGGACCTGCATGGCGCGCTGGAAGTCATGGCCGACAGCGAACCGCTGCCGTCGACGCGCGAGATGCGCTTCCTGATCGGCGCAAAACAGAAGGGCAACCAGGATGCGCCGCTGACGGCGCTGACCATGCTCAAAGCCCTGATACGCAATTTTGGCGCCGAACACTGCATGTCGGCGATGGACAGCCTGCGTTCGCGCATGATGACGGGATTTTAAAAGGGAGGCGGCATGAGATCGGATTTGCGGCGCAATCCGCAGCGCAGCATGGGGCGCTACTGGCTGACGATGTCGGACGCCAGCGCATTTACCATCGTGAAATCGGCATTCGGCATTGCCGAAGCGTTGCGGCGCGATCTGGCCGACCAGGCGCAGATGGTGGCTTTGCTCGACGTGCCCGCGCTGGCGGTGCTGTTGCTGACGGCCGCCGAAACCGGCTGGGGCAAGGCCAAGGCTCCCGCCCTGATGGGGCAGATCGGCGACGCCAGGCGGCTCAGCGCTGCCGCCCGTTGCCGGGCTTGGGGACTGTTGCGCGTGGCGATGGAAGGCTTGCCGACCACGCTGTGGCCGGCGGAAAAACTGTTGACGCGGCGCGAGTTGCTGGACGAGCTGCAGCGCCACGCCCAGACCGCCCGGTCCGAGTTGCCGACCTTGTTGAGCAAGGCCGAACGCCAGGAACTGCAATGGCGCGAGTCGATCATGGCGCGCGTCGCCGCCGAAAAACAGATGGCACGGGGAGGCCGACCATGAATCACGGAGAAAACACGCTGTGCGCCCATTTGCTGGCGCAGGCCCGGTTGCATGACGCCGTGGCGGCGGCAACGACGGACGAGGGCTTGCGCCTGTTCGTCTATCCCCAGGGGCAGGGAGCGCTGGTGGCCATCGGCTTGCCGGCGGGCCGGACGCTGCGGGCGGCGGCCCTGTTGCACCGCCGCGGCAGCGATGTGCGCCGTTGCGGCGCCTGGTTGCCGGCCCTGTTCAACGACGGTAGTTGGTATCTGGTCCGCCGCTGTTCCGACAGCGAAGCGGCCGCACTCGATGAAGACGATTGGGCCTTGGCCGCGGAGCTGCTGCTGTGATACGGACGCGTGCCAATGATGTGGCGGGACTGGGCCAGCAAGGCCTGCATGACGCCGCCGAAATCCACAGCCTGACCGCGGCCCTGCCGACGCCGAAGTCGCGGCCCCTGCTGCAACCTGGCGAAGAAGCCTTATCGCTGCCGCCGCCGGGGCCCGGTCCCGATCCCAAGCTGCAGATGCTGAGCCAGAGCATCGGCGCGCCGCTCAGCTTCGATAATCCGGTCTGGCGCGGCAACCCGCTGCCGCCGCTGCGCGGCCTGCAAAAGCTGCTGCTGGAACAGGCCCTGGCCCAGCCGCCGGAAGCGCGCGCCACGTATCTGGATGCGATCCGCATCGTGGAGCAGGCGGTGCAGATGCGGCTGCGCTGGCAGCAGATGCGGCGCAGCGACGGCGAGCCGGAGCGGGCTTTACAACTGGCGCAAGGAGACGAGGATGCAAGGGAGCAGGAAGAGCACGGCGATGGTGGGGGAGCTGACGGCGGCCATCGGCCTGGTGTGGGGGCACATCGGCGCCATGCAGCATGAAGACGCCTATGCGCTGGCCCGCGCCTGCCTCGGCCTGTGGCCGGGCGAGCGGCATTTGCTGCTGCTGGCCGGCTTCGCGGGCGTGGAACTGGGCTATCCGGCCGATCTGAACGTCCTGCGCGCGGCCTATGGCCTGGCGCAAGGCGGGAGCGGCAATGCGACAGGGCCGCTGGCATCCTGTCTCGACCTGATTAAACGGCGCCAGCCGGCATAAGGAAAGCATATGCAGTCGATGGCCATCGTATTGTTCCTGAACGGGATCGCGGCAAAGCTCGCCAAACGCGCCGAGCTGTTCGCGGCCGGCCTGGTGATCGGCATTGTCTTCATGCTGGCGCTGCCGATGCCCGTCTGGCTGCTCGACATCCTGATCGCCTGCAGCCTCGGGGCCTCGGCCCTGATCGTGATCGTCGCCATGTATATGCCGGGGCCGACGGCGTTCTCGACCTTCCCCGCCGTGCTGCTGCTGACCACCTTGTTCCGGCTCGCCATCTCCGTCTCGACCACGCGCCTGATCCTGCTGGAAGCCGATGCCGGCCACATTGTCGAAACCTTCGGCAATTTCGTGGTGGGCGGCAATCTGGTGGTCGGGCTGGTGATCTTCCTGATCCTGACCGTGGTGCAGTTCATCGTCATCACCAAGGGTTCGGAGCGCGTTTCCGAAGTGTCGGCCCGCTTCTCGCTCGATGCGATGCCGGGCAAGCAGATGTCGATCGACAGCGATTTGCGCGCCGGCCTGCTGACGGCGGAAGAAGCCAAGGAAAAGCGCGCCCACCTGGGCCAGGAGAGCCAGTTGCATGGCGCCATGGACGGCGCCATGAAGTTCGTCAAGGGCGACGCCATTGCCGGCATCTGCATCGTGGCGATTAATCTGGTGGGCGGCATTTCCATCGGCATCGTGCAGCGCGGCATGGATGCCGGGCAGGCCATGCAGGTGTATTCCATCCTGACCATCGGCGACGCGCTGATCGCCCAGATTCCGGCACTGCTGATTTCCCTCGGCGCCGGCATGATCACCACCCGCGTCGGCGGCGACGGCGACGGCGAGAAAACCAATATCGGCCAGGACATCGTGGCCGAGTTGTTCAAGGAACCGAAGGCCTTGCTGACCACGGCCGCGATCATGCTGTTGTTCAGCGTGATTCCCGGCATGCCGATGGCCGTATTCCTGATCCTGGCCTTGGGCCTGGCGGTCTCCGGCCTGGTGGGTATTCTGAAACCGCTGGCCGATGCCGAGCGCGAAAGGGCGAGCGTGGAAAAGGAAAGGCAGAACGCCAGCATCGTCGATCTGACCAATTTTTCCGCCACCACGCCCTTCATCCTGCGCATGCCGGAATCGATGCGCGGCACGCCCGAAGCGGAGGCCATCCGCGTCGCCGTGCGCGTGATGCGCAACGGCATGCTGGAGCGGCGCGGCATTCCAGACCTGAAGCCGATCGAATTCGATTTCCACGCCACCGTGCCGGAAGGCCGGGTATTGTTCCTGATGGCGGAAGTGCCGCTGGTGGACGAAGAGATCCGCCTCGGCTGGGGCGTGACCCAGGAAGCGGCCGCCCGTCTGGAGGAGCTGGGCTTTAGCGCGCAAGCGGCGCTCATCGCCGGTTCGCGCCGCCAGCGCAACTGGGTGCGCATCGAGGACGAGGCGGCGCTGGCCGCCGCCGGCGTCCAGTACCAGCGCTGGGAAGCGGTCTTCTCCGGCGATATCGAAGTGGAGATGCTGCGCAATTGCCAGATGTTCGTCGGCGTGAATGAGGTGATCCGCTTTACGCGCTGGGCCGAACGCCGCTATCCGGAACTGGGCAAGGAAGTGGGGAAAGCCGTGACCTTGCCGCGCCTGACCGAGGTGGTGCAGCGCCTGACACGCGAAGGCGTTTCGCTGCGCAATGCCCGCCTGCTGCTGGAAACCACGCTGGACTGGGCGCCCAGAGAGCGCGACCCGGACGTGATCGCCGATTATGTGCGGCTGGCCCTGAAACGGCAGCTGTGCTTCGAAGTGGCGCGCAACGGCTTGATTGAAGTGATCCTGCTGTCGCCCGAATTGGAGGACATGCTGCGCAACGCCATGCGCCAGACCAGCCAGGGCAGTTATCTCGATATCGAGCCGGAAACCGAACAGATGATCCTGAACCGCCTGGGCGAGCTGTCGAACAGCGTCAGCTCGCCGGTGGCGCCGCCGGTGCTGGTGACGGCGGCCGATATCCGCCGCTCCGTGCGCAAGCTGATCGAGGAGGAATTCTTCCCGGTGCCGGTGTTCGCGTTCTCGGAACTGACGCAGCATTTGAAAATCCAGCCGGTCGGCATGATCGAGGCCTGAAGCAGGGAACCTGCACCGCAAGACTGAAGGAGACGTGCAATGACAATTAACCGCTTATCCAGCGGCATCGCCTCGGCCATGGGCAACGCCGGCGCGGCGCTGGCCACCGCCACCCGCGAGGCGGCGCCGTTGGCGCATAGCCGCTCCGGCGCGCTGCGCGCGCAAATCGGCAAGCAGCTGAGCAACTTCCAGCCGGCCCGCTTGTGCGCCAATCTGGAACGCTTTTGCGCAGGCGCCGCGCAGGCGCAGGCGCTGCATCAAAATATCATGGGTCTGCTGCGGGGCCATTTGCCGGTCTTCAGTCAGATCGGCATGGCCATGGCCGCGCTGGATGCCACCTGCGCCATTGCGCGCATGCTGATGGAGGCGGGAGAAAAAAACAGCCTGGCGCTGCTGGACGCCCAGGCCGTGGATGCCCAGGGAGACGAAGAGGATGTGCCGGCTTTGCCAGGCAAGAGCGAAAGCGGCGAAGCGGTCCAGCCGGATGAAGGGCAGGCGCATCTGAAGCCGAAGACCGGGCATGCCGCGGCGCCGCAGGAGAAGGCGTGAACAGCCAGGCGAAGGCGCAGGCCATGGCGGCGTTGCAGACGGCGGCGCGCGATCCCTTGCGCGCCGCCGAGTTGCGGCGCCTGCAGGAACAGGCCTGCCGCTGCATGGACGACCTGCTGCACGCGGCCCAGAGCATGCTGGCCGCCGCCGACCCGCCGTCGCCCCTGCCTGGCGGCGGCATGGATCTGGTCATGCTGCGCGGCGCGGCAAGGCAGCGCCAGGGCCGCGCGGAGGAACGCTCGGAACTGGCCCTGGCGCTCATCTGCGGCGCGCTGCTGAATGCCGATAACCCGGACTGGGATCCGCTCGATCCGGCGACGAGCAGCGAAGACGGTTCGGCCCCGCTGCTGGCATTGCTGCAAACGGATCTGGGCGGCTGAACGGCGGCGGAACCATGGGCGGCCGGAGCTCCACTCATGACGGCGGCGCTATCGGGCGCCGGATCCTGAGGAGATGAAGAATGAGCGAACAAGCCGGGCTGGAATTGCGCATCCTGAGTGGCCTGCACCGTGGCGCCAGCCTGCCGCTTGGCGAGCAGCACTACGTGATCGGCGCCAGCGACGACGCGGATGTGGTGCTGCTCGATCCGGGCATGGTTGAGCGCCACGCCACGCTGCATCTGACGGCGGCCGGCTGGCTGCTGTCCGCCGAAGAGGGCGAGCTGCGTGGCGCCGCATCGGATGCACTGCTGACGGAACAGGCCATGCAGGCCGGCGATTGCCTGCGCCTGGGCGGCGTCTGGATTGGCCTGGCCGCCGCCGCCGCCGCGTGGACGGAGCCGCCGCCCTTGCCGCCGGCCGCGGCGGAGGCGCTGGACGAACGCCAGGAAGAGGATGCTGCCACAGCCGGGCAGGGGATGGATGATGGACCGGAAGGGGCGGCGCAGGAGCTGGATGCCATGTCGCCGGCGGCGGAGGTGGAGGTGGGTGGCGGCGCGCCATCCGCCGCTGCTGCTGTTGCTGCTGTGCGCAAACGCCGGCGCAGCCGCGCCATGCTGCTGCCCGCGCTGGCGGGAACGGCCCTGGCGGGCGTCGCCACGCTGGCCATCAGCGCGAAGACGCCGCCGGCGCCGGTACCGCCGCCCATCGTGGCGATAGCGCCGCCGGCACCGCCCACCCCGGCGGCGCTGGCCCAGGCCTTGCGCAAGCGCCTGGCCGACGTCGACATGCTGCGCCGCCTCGATCTGCAGTTGAACGACGGCGCCTGGCGTATCAAGGCCGCGCTCGATGAGGACGAAGCGCTGCGCTTACGGCGCATCCTCGCCGAATTCGTGAAGGCCAATAACATCAGCTTCCCCATCGATGTGGAGCTGGGCGGCGCCGACACCATGCTGCCTTTCCAGATCCGGCAGATCGTGACCGGCAACCAGGCCAGCATCGTGACCATGGACGGCCAGCGCATCTATCCCGGCGATGAATACAAGGGCGTGCGCTTGACCGCCATCGACGGCAACCGGCTCAGTTTCGCCGGCCGCCAGCCGATCGAGGTAAAGTGGTGACGGCCAGCGCCGCCGGCCGGCCATGGCAGGGCGGCCTGGCGCAGACCATGCGGCAGATGCGCGCCACGCTGCCCGATTGGACGGCGCAACTGCCCGCGCGGCCCGGCTTCACCAGCCGGGGCAAGGTGGCGCAGGTGCTGGGCACGCTGATCGAGGCGCATATGCCGCCGGTGCAGATCGGCGAGCTATGCCACTTATACGACGCGCAACGGGGCGGCGCGCCGATGCTGGCCGAAGTGGTCGGTTTCACCGAGCGCTGCGCCATCCTGTCGGCTTTGAGCCCCCTGGAGGGCGTGTCCAGCAATACCGTGATCGAACCGCTGCGCCGCGCCCATATGATCGAGGCCGGCGACCATCTGTATGGCAGTGTGCTGGACGGCTTTGGCCGGATGATGTTCCGCGCGCCCGCCGCCGCCGATGTGCAGGCCACCTGGCGCGTCTCCGTGCCGGTGATCCGCGATGCGCCCCAGGCCGTGGACCGGCCGCGCATCGCCACGCCGCTGGCCACCGGCGTGCGCGCCATCGACGGCATGCTGACCATGGGCGTGGGCCAGCGCATCGGCGTGTTTGCCGGTCCCGGTTGCGGCAAGACCACGCTGATGGCGGCCATCGCGCGCGGTTGCGCCGCCGAGGTGATCGTGTTCGGCCTGATCGGCGAGCGGGGCCGCGAACTGAACGAATTCCTGGAACACGAACTCGATCCTGAGCTGGTGCGCAAAACCGTGATCGTTTGCGCCACCTCCGACCGCACCTCGATGGAAAGGGCGCGCGCGGCGTTTACCGCCACCGCCATTGCCGAAGCGTTCCGCGCGCGCGGCAAGAAGGTGCTGCTGCTGGTCGATTCGCTGACCCGGTTCGCCCGCGCCCAGCGCGAGATCGGCCTGGCGGCCGGCGAACCGCCCGCGCGCGGCGGCTTCACGCCGTCCGTCTACACCATGCTGCCACGCCTGATCGAACGCGCCGGCAGCACGCCGGAGGGCGCGATCACTGCCATGTACACCGTGCTGGTGGACGGCGAGAACGCGTCCGATCCGATCGGCGACGAAGCCAAATCCCTGCTGGATGGCCATATCCTGCTGAGCAAAAAACTGGCGGAGCAGGGCCATTATCCCGCCATCGACGTCTTGGCCAGCATCAGCCGGGTGATGAGCAATGTGACCACGCGCGAGCACCGCGGCGCAGCGGCCCAGTTCCGCGAACTGCTGTCGCGCTATCAGGAAATGGAACTGCTGATCCGCCTGGGCGAATACCAGGCCGGCGCCGACCCGGTGGCCGACCGCGCCATGCAGCTGCGTCCCGCCCAGCTGGAATTCCTGCGCCAGTACACCGGCAGCGGCACCGGCACGCCATTCCAGGAAACCCTCGATACCCTGATGGGGATGCAGGCATGAGCGGCAGCATCCGCCGCGCCAAGCGCGAAGTCGCCGATGTGCCGGAACCGAAACGGCCCGACCGCCGCCTGGACCAGCTGCTGCATGTGCGCAAGCAGCGCCTTGGCCGCCTGGAGCGCGAACGCGGCACGGCGCGCGAGGCCTGGCGCAGCTGCCGTCAGAGCCTGCGCGAGTGCAAGCTGCGCAAACGGGAGGCCTTGCAGCAGGCGGTGCAATTCTGGCAGGAGGCGCGCGCCAGCTTCCTGGGGATGACGATCACCAGCGGCCAGTTCCACGTTGCCAAGGCGCGCTATGAGCGCATGAAGGAAGAGGCGGCCCAGCTCAATCTGCGTTGCCAGGAAACCGTGCGGCGCTGCCGCGTGGCAGGGACTCGCTATTTTGCTGCGAATGAGGAAGTGCAGCGCGCCCAGCGGCAGCAGGAAAAGCTGGGCATCCTGCGCGATGAAATGCGCGCGCTGAGCCTGCAAAACGCGGAGGGAGGATGAACCGGTTGCCGCTGGTCTTGTCCACGCGCCAGCTGGAGGAGCTGCTGCCCAAGGCGCCTTTGCGTCCCGGCCAGAACCCGGCTGCGCGCTATCCGGCCGGTGGCGGCGCCGCCCCCGCCGCGCCGCCCCCGCCGCCATCGGTTCCGCGGCCCCCGCGCAGCCACGCCAGACCCGCCGCGCCCTCGACGGCGGAAGCGGGCGGCCGCGCTCCTGCGCCGCTACGCGAGCCGCCGGCCGGCGCGCACCAGGAGTGCGCGGCCGGCGAGCCGGCATCGATGGAGCGGCAGCAGGGCGGCGGAAATGAATCGGAGCAGGACGATGCCGGGCTGCTGGCTGCGGCTGCCGCGTCGTCCGATAGCGCGGCCGACGAGGCCGAAGCTATCGCGGCCTTGCTGCCCAATGGCGCCAGCAACGGCATCTTCGAGGTGATTCTGCCCAATGGCGAGACGCTGGGCGTGGCCGTGGACAGCACGCCGGCGGCTGTCACCTACCATCTGAAACCGGCCTGCCCGCGCACCGCCGAACGTTTGCGTGGGCAGCAAAGGGAACTGACAGGCCATCTGGAACGACGTATAGGCAAGGGCGTGTCCCTGACCATACTGTAAGCGGCGGCCGGACCGGCCGCCGGTCCAACCCAGGAGAACCGCAATGGCGGAATCGGAAGTGCTGCCTGCCGCGCCAACGCGGCCCGCGCGTTTGCAGCGGAGCGCCGTCAGTGCCGCTTACGCTGAGCTGAGCCGGCGCGCGGCCGGTGGCTTGTGCTGTCGCCACGATGCGATGACCTTGCGTCTGGAATGGGCTGGCGCGCCGGATGCAACGCCGCCTGGCGCCGCGCTGTGCCTGGATGGTCCGGCCGGCCAGCTCTGGCTCGACGATGGCGCCGCGCTGCTGCATGGCCTGAGCGGCATCGATCCCCTGGCCACCGCATCGGCTCCGGCGGCGCAGCGGGAATGGCTGGATGCCGCCTTGCTCGGACGGCTGGCGCGCACGCCGCTGGCGCCGCTGCGCTCGCTGCAACGCGAGGCCGCAGTGCCGCCCCAGCTGCTGCCGCTGCATCTGAGCCTGAGCGATGGCACGCATATGGCGGCCACGATCGCGCGGGCCTCGCCGCAAACCTGGCTGGCGCTGCTGAACCACGGCGCCTGGCTCGCGCCGGGCGCTCCGTTGCCGGCGCTGGCGCAATTGCCCATCGTCCTGCCGGTGCGCATCGCCACGCATGGCCTGCCGCTGGCGGCATTGCAAACACTGGCGCCGGGCGATGTGATCCTGCCCGACGCACCCCGTTTCGACATTTATGGCGCGGGCAGCCTGTCCCTGGGCGGCCGGCTGCTACAGGTGCGCTATGGCGCGCCCGGCCTCCTGGCCATTCTTTCAATGGAGATGCAATTGAACCAAGACAGCGAAGAAGGCGTCGAACAAGCGCGCCAACCCGTGGCGGCGCCGCAGGAAGCAGTGACGGAGGATGCGCCGGCCCAGACGGCGCCGATGGCGGACGACGCCTCCCTTGAACAATTGCCGCTGGCGCTCAGCTTCGAGTTGGGCGTGCTTAGCCTGAATCTCGGCCAATTACGCACGCTGGCGGCGGGCGCGGTGCTGCAGCTGGAGCAGGGCAGCGCCGAAAGCATCGCCATCCGTTGTTCCGGGCGCGAACTGGGACGGGGCGAAGCGGTCGATGTGGATGGACGCCTCGGCATTCGCATCACTTCCTGGAGCGCGGCATGCTGAATACGCAGCCCGACGTCATTTCATTTTCATTGATCCTGGCGTCGCTGGCGCTGATACCGCTGCTGGTGGTGACGACCACCTCTTTCCTCAAGCTGTCCATGGTCATGCTGGTGCTGCGCAGCGCCATCGGCGTGCAGCAGGTGCCGCCGACGCTGGCGATCTACGGTATCGCGCTGGTGCTGACGGGTTTCATCATGGCGCCCACCATCCAGCAGATCGGCCAGCGCGTGGCCCAGCCGGCGCCGCCCGCCGTCAGCACGCATACCTCGCCCGTGCTGGCCAAAGCCATCGACGCATTCGAGCCGCTGCGTGGCTTCATGATGAAGCACGGCAATCCCGATCAGCGCGAATTGTTTCTGGCGTCGGCAAAAAAACTGTGGCCGGAAGATTACGCCAGGGAGGCGCGCTCCAACGACTTGCTGGTGCTGATTCCTGCCTTCGTGGTGTCGGAGCTGCAGGCAGGATACGAGATCGGCTTCCTGATTTACATACCTTTCGTCGTCATCGATCTGCTGGTGTCGAATCTGCTGATGGCCCTCGGCATGCAGCAGGTCAGCCCTCAGACCATCACCATTCCGCTCAAGCTGCTGCTGTTTACGCTGGTTGAGGGCTGGGGCAAGCTGCTGCATGCGCTGGCGGCCTCGTATACCTGAAAACGCAGAAAGGAATGCCGTGTCAGAAACTCTGAACTTCTTCCAGCAGGGCCTGTGGCTGGCCGTCATGCTGTCGGCGCCGCCGCTGATTATCGCCACGCTGTGCGGCGTGACGGTGTCGTTGCTGCAGGCCGTGACCCAGATCCAGGATCAGACCTTGCCCTATGTCGTCAAGCTGGTGGCGGTTGCCGTCACGCTGGCCAGCATGGGGCGCTGGATCGGCGTGCAGCTGATTCAGCTGACCGATCTGGCTTTCGCCATGCTGCCGTCCGTGGGGCGCTAAGCCATGTCCGACCTCGGCAACCTGCAGCCGGCGCTGCTGGTCGACATGCAGAACGCCATGGTGGCCCTGGCCCTGAGCACGCCACGGATTCTGGTCTGCCTGGTGATCTTGCCCGGCTTTGGCCTGAATGTGTTGACCGGGATGGCGAAAAATATCGCCGCCATGGCCATTGCCCTGCCGGCGGTGCTGCCGACCTACTATGCCGTGCAGCGCTTCGGCCCGGACTTCCTGATGTGCGGCATGCTGATCTTCAAGGAGGCGGGCATCGGCCTTTTGCTGGGCATGCTGACCGCCATGCCGCTATGGGCGGTGCAGTCGGTGGGCGCGATCCTGGACAGCCAGCGTTCTGCGGTCCAGATCCAGACCAATAACGCGGGCGTGGACCGCGATGCCAGCGCCATCGGCGGCGTGCTGATTCAGGCCGTGGTGCTGGTCATGGTGCAGGCCGGCCTGTTCCTCGCGCTGGCGCGCATTCTGGTGGAAAGCTATGCCGCGTGGCCGGCATGGTCGCTGGCGCCGCCTTTCGAGCCTGGCCATATGGACCTGCTGATCAAGCGTTTTGGCCAGCTGTTCTGGCACATCATCGTGTACGGCGCGCCGGTGATCGTGCCGCTGATCCTGATCGAACTGGCGTTTGCCCTGATCGGCGTGTTTGCCTCCAATCTGCAGGTATCGTTCGCCTCGGCGCCGATCAAGAGCCTGACCGGGGTGGTGATCCTGCTGCTGTATTGGCCCACGCTGGCGCACCACGTCGCAGGCGACTTTTCCCGTCTGCTGGATCTGACGGGCAGTCTGGTCGGCGTGCAGCGCGGCCCGTAAAGCCGCGAAGGAGAGTCGCGTGAGCGATGAAAAGAACGAAGAACCCACAGACAAGAAGATAGAGGATGCGCGAAAAAAGGGCCAGATTGCGGTCAGCCGCGATCTGGCCCGCCTGGCGACGCTGGTGGCGGTGGCGGAAACGGCTTTTGCCACGGAAGCGCTGTGGCGCGACTCCCTCGATGGCCTGTTTGAGCTGGGCATTGTCAGTATCGGCCGGCCCTTCCAGGGCGCGATGTGGGACGTGCTGCAGGCGGCGGGCCTGCTCTTGCTCGTCGTCTTCTGCGTTTGCTTCCTGATCTGCATCGTGGTCGGCGTGGCGGCGCACTGGGGCCAGTTCGGCGTCCTGATTGCCGCCGAGTCGGTCACGCCGAAATTCGACAAGCTCAATCCCGTCAACGGCTTCAAGCAGCTGCTGTCGAAAAAGAAGCTGATCGAGCTGCTGATTTCGGTGGCCAAGGCGGGCCTGATCGGCTGGATGGTGTATAGCCTGACGCGCAGCGCGTTGCCGGTGATCGCACAGCTGTCCACCGGCGAGCCGAGGGATGTGTATTTCGCCTTTATCACGCTGCTGAAGTCCATCTTTCACAGCGTCGTCATTATTTGCCTCTGCCTGGGCGCGGTCGATTTCGCCATGCAGAAGCACTTCCACAAGAAGGAGCTGATGATGGACATGGAAGAAATCAAGCGCGAATACAAGGAATCGGAGGGCGATCCGATGGTCAAGGGGCAGCGCAAGCAACTGGCGCGCCAGTGGGCCAACGAAGGGCCGGTGGCACGCACCGAGGACGCCAATGCGGTGGTGGTCAATCCAAGCCACTTTGCAGTGGCCATGTTCTATGACCCGGCCGCTGGCATGGTGCCCCAGGTGATTGCCAAGGGACGGGATGCGACGGCGCAAGCCATGATGGCGCGCGCGCGCCTGCATGGCATTCCGGTTATTCGCCACGTATGGCTGGCCCGCACGCTGTACGCCGGCTGCAAGCCCGATATGGAAGTGCCGCGCGCCAGCTACGAGGCAGTGGCCCAGGTCTATGCGGTGGTGATGGAGCTGATGCAGTCGGGGCAGAGTGGAAGCGACGTGGAGCTGGAAAGTTATGGTGAGGCGCCGCCCGGCATGCTGGCATTGAGCGCGGCGGAAGCCGCGGCGCAAGGAGAACGCAATGCAGACTAAGACCAAAACGAAGGAAGTGCCAAAGCGTCACGAGCCCTTGCCTGTGGAGGCGGAGCACTGTCAGAACCCGCGCGGCAAACCCGCCAGGCCAGTGCGTGGGCGCCTGATGCCCGGTCCGAGGACGGGCGCGGGCCTTTTGTACGAAGCCGATATGGACGATTTCGGCAACGATAATCTTTACGACGAGATGCCATTGATGGGGCGCCTCGCATCGCTGCTGCAGGACGAAACCGATACCGGGCCAGCGGATGGCGACGACCGCCTGCATCATCTGGCCATGGTGAACGGCCAGGCCCAGCCTCTGTTGCGCCGCCCGCAGCCAAAGCCAGCCCCGCGCATGCCGACGGTTCGTCCCGGCTCGCGCCTGGCCTGCGAGCGGCGCTGCGGCGGCGCGGGCTGCGACCCGACCAATAGTCATGGTTGCGGCGGCGTGTTCTGTCTCGATGGGGCGGAGCAGCTTTAAGGACCGGCTGTGGCAGTGGAACCGCAAGCGCCGGCCATGCCACCTATTGCCTGGGCACGGAACGCCCGGCAGCAAGGGCGCGCCGCGATCGATTTACTTCATGGAGGCAGTGTGAGTACTCAAATCAGTATGGCGGTGCAGAGCACCGCATCCGGTCTGGCCGGCAAACCCGGTCCATCCGTTCCCGAAGCCGGTGCGGGGAGCGAGGGCGCCGCGACCTTCAAGCTGCACCTGCAATTCCACCAGCAGGCGCGCATCGACGGACAGCAAAAGCTGGCGGTGCCGGAAACGGGCCGCGACAGCCTGGCAACCGTCATGGCCGATCGCGCCGCCGGCCTGGCCGGCGATGTGAACCGCCACCAGCAATACGTATCCAGGCTGCTTGAGCGGGCCACGGCCAGCGCCGATTCGATGCAGATGATGAAAGCGATGATGGCCCTTAACGACTACCAGCTGCGGGTGCAGACCATTTCCAAGGTGGTGTCGAAAGCCAGCAGCTCGGTGGACTCGCTGACCAAGCTTCAGTAAGCGCCATGGGCAAACGACTTTGTCTTCTGTTTGCCCTTGCCGCCCTGCTTTCGGGATGCGGCAAGGTGGTGGTGCTGCAGGCATCGCTGCAGGACGTCGACGCCAACGAGGTGGTGCAGGCGTTGACCGCGCAGGGCATTCAGGTTGAGAAGCGCCAGGAGAAGACCGGCGTCAGTCTGACGGTCAAGGAAGACGATCTCTCGCGCGCCACCAGCGCCATGCAGGCGGCCGGTCTGCCGCGCCGCAACCGGTCCAATCTGGGTGAGGTGTTCAAGAAGCAGGGCATGATTTCCTCCCCGATGGAGGAGCGCGTGCGCTATATCCATGGCCTGTCGGAAGAGCTGGAAGCGACTTTGCAACTGTTCGACCGGGTGCTGTCGGCCCGCGTCCACGTCGTGCTGCCCGAGCGTATCGCGCCGGGCGAAGCGATCCAGCCCTCGTCGGCGGCGGTGTTCATTCGCTACCGGGCGCCGTTGGACGAGGATGCCGTCACGCCGCGCGTGCGGCGTCTGGTGTCCTCCAGCATTCCGGGCCTGAGCGGCGAGGATGGGCGCAGCAAGGTGTCGGTGGTGATGACGCCGGCGGAAGCCGCGCCGCCGCCACCTGCCTGGACCATGGTAGGGCCCTTTCATGTGGCGGCGGAATCGGCCTCCGGCCTGCGCTATGCGCTGACGGCCATGGCGCTGCTGGTGGTGGCGGGTATGGCGGCGGCGGGCTATGGACTGCTGCGCAATCATCCGATGCTTGCCAGGTTCGGTAAGCGGCGCACTCCGGCAGCGGCGCAAGAATAGCCATGGACGCCGTTGCCGTCACGCCGGACAGCGCCTCGACCGCTTTAAGCGAGTCCTTCCTCGATTGGTGGTTCACGCCATGGCTGCTGGCCGGCATCGATACGCCCGTCCCGGCGGAAGCGGGCAGCGCTGCGCTGGCGGTGCGCCTCGCCTATCGTCCATGGTGCGCGACAGCTGGCGTGCGTGCCGCGCTTCCTGCGGCATTCGACTGTGCCTGGCAGCAGCTGGCGGTGCGCGACGGCGCCTTGCTGCGCCGCGCCGCGCTGCTGTATGGCGGCTTGCTGGCGGCGCGTGAAGGAATGCATGAAGCGCTGACGGCGCTGCCGCTCGCTGCCCGCCGCTGGTGTCTGGCCACGGCGGCCATTCAACCGCTGACGGCCCAGCGCCCGCCGACGGGAGCGTGCGAAACCGATGCCCTGAACGAGCTGGCGCTGTTGCTGGAACAAGGCTTTCCCGGCATGTGGGACCGTTTGCGCCTGCTGCTCCCCGCCGGCATGGCGCCGGACGCCGATGCCGCACCGGCGGATGTGGCGCAAGCCGGCGGTGCCGCCTTGCGCAGACGTTTGCGTTGCTGGAACCTTTGCTTGCAAGGGGCGCGCCAGCTGCCATCTCAAGGAGACCGATAAATGAAAGCTTTCTGTTTGGCGCGCATGAGCACCGACCGGCGTCTATTGCCCAGCCACGGCGTGCTGCATGCCGCGACGCGTGAAGTGACGGCCGATGCGCAGTTGCTGGCCGCGCGCATCGTCGAACAAGGCCGCGCCGAAGCCGAACAACTGCTGGCCGAGGCGCAGGTACAGGCGCGGCAAGCGGTGCAAGCTGCGGAAACGCGCGTGCTCGAGCAAAGCATCCAGTTGCAGCAAGGGATGGAAGCCGCCATGGCCGATCTGTTGGAGCAGGCGCAGGACATCGTTCTCCGCCTCGCCGCGGAACTGTACGACCGGCTGGTGCTGGAAACGACGCCGCAGGAAAAAATCGCCGCCGCCTGCCGCCGTCTGCTGCGCGAAGCCCCACCCAAACTGGTGAATACCGTGCTGCGCCTGCATCCCGGGGATATGCCACCGCCGGACGGCACGCCATGGCCTTGCGAGGCCGATCCCGCGTTGGCGCCAGGTTGCTGCAGGCTGGAAGCCGATAGCGGCGAATGGCGCGCCGATTTCAACGCGGCGGCGGCGTCCTTGCGCCAGGCGCTGGCGACGCTGCCGCCGCCAGCCGCTACGCCAGCCGCTACGCCAACCGTCACGTCAGACCTCGCGCCGGATGCCATGGCAGACATCGCAACGGCTGCCGGCTGAATTTTCCCGCCGCCGGCGAACCGGCGGCCGGCGCAGCGCCACTTACCATCACAGCCCAGACCACGGCGCCATGCGCGGATGGTCCGGGATCAAATTCGTCTCTCAGGAGAATCGCCATGTCCAGCAATCAAAACTCTGTCGTGCAGTCCATCCATCGCCTCGATCGCAAGTTCGATGACACCGGCAGCCAGATGCACGATTTTTACAGCCGCCAGACCAATGGCGAGATGCCCGATCCGAATGAGTTCATCCGTTTGCTGCAGCAGCAGGCCATGATCCATAGCGCCATGACGGCGCAATTCGGTCTGCTGCAAAAGCCGCTGAAAACTGTGCTCAACGAAACGAAGTAAGCCATGAGCACTCATAACGCACAGTGGCTGGCTGATTTGCCGGCCGATGCGCCCCTGACGCTCGACGGCGAATCAGCCTACCTGACAGTGGCCGAGGATGGCGCCGAGCTGGGCGTCTACCTGTTGAGCGGCGCCACCGATGCGCAACTGGAAGACGCGGCCCGCACCGGCTTCCAGAGCGCGCGCCAGTTCGACGCCGGCCTTGCCCTGCGCGAGGACTGCAGCACCCTGGTCCTGTGCCAGTGGCTGCCCGACGTCGCCAGCTGGGAAGACGCGGCCGGCGCCCTGGAGCAATTGCTCAACCAACTGGCCATGTGGCGCGCCGCGCTGGCGCCGAGCCGCCCGCGTCACGACGGCGCCGCCGATCCCAGCGAACAGCGGATTCGCGCCCTCTTTGCAGCGGGGGCGCGATGATGCGCGCTGCGGCCTTGCCGCGCACCGGCAAACTACTGGCGGTCCTGGCGCTGGCCATGCTGCTGATGCTGCTATCGGCCGGCGTGCAGGCCGCCGTTCCCGCATCCTGGAAAGGAACGGGCCTGGCCATCAATGCCGGCGGCATGACGCTGCGCGCCGTGCTGGAGGAATTCAGCCGCGTGTATGGCGTCCGCCTGGTGCTGGACGTTCCCGGACAGCGTCTTATGACCGGGCGGCTGGCCGCCGCCAGCGGCAGCGAATTTCTCAACCGCCTGGCCCCTGCCTGCCAATGCAGCTGGTTCGTCTACAGCGACACCCTCTACATCGTGCCCGCCAGCGACCACAGTTCGGTGCGGCTCCAGCTGGGCGAAGACGCAGTGCAGGATGCGAAAGCGGCCCTGGTCGGCGTCGGCCTGTTCGACGAACGCTTCGGCTGGGGCGAGCTGCCCGACGTCGGCACGGTGATCGTCAGCGGCCCGCGCCGCTACATCAAGCTGGCGCGCGAAATTCTACTGCCCGATGCGCGCGAGGCCAAGGCGCGCGGCCGGCGCGTGATGGTCTTCAAGCTGAAATACGCCAGCGCCATGGACCGCACCATCAACGCGCGCGGCCAGAGCGAAACCATCCCGGGCGTGAAGACCATTCTCAGCGGCTTGCTGCTCGGTCCCAACACCGGCGAGAAACTGGCCGAAACCAACCAGTTCGATATCGCTGCCAGCAAGCGTTCGCGGCAAAGCAAGGTGGGGCAGGGCGAGGCGCAGGAGCTGCCGCGTGGCAGTCCCTTTGTGCCGATCTTCTCGCCGCCCACCAACGGCAAGGGCGAGCTGCCGCCCCGCTCTCCGCGCGCCGAAGGCGAAGGCCGCAAAGCCGCGCCGGCGGCGGAGCCGGGCAAGCTGCGCATCGAGGCCAGCGCCGCCATGAACGCCATCCTGATCTACGACGACGTGCAGCAGCGCGAAATGTATGCGGCCCTGATCGCCGAACTCGATATGCCGCCGCAGCAGATCGAGATCGAAGCCCTGATCATCGACATGGACCGCAGCAATCTGTCGGACATGGGCGTGGAGTGGGGCGTGCGGGCCGGCGCCGTCGATGCCGTCTTCAACTCGACCAAGAGCGATTCCGGCGGCACCCAATTGCCGCTGCCCGGCGCCACGCTCCTGATCAGCAATGTCAACCGCTTCTATGCCCGCCTCAAGGCGCTCGAAGCGAAAGGCGAGGCGCGCGTGCTGGCCACGCCGACCGTGCTGACGCTGGATAATGTGGCGGCGGTGCTGGACCTGAGCCAGACCGCCTACGTGCCGCTGGTGGGCGAGCGTGTGGCCGACCTGGCCGACGTCACGGCGGGTACCCAGCTGCGCGTGATCCCGCGCATCATCCGCGAACCGGATGGCGCCAAGGTGCATCTGGAAGTCGATATCGAGGACGGCTCGCTGGACAGCGCCGGCAACAGCGGCACGACCAAGGATGCGCGCAGCAATGTGCGCGTCACCCGCTCCACCATCAGCACGCAAGCCATTGTCGACCTGCAGCAGACGCTGATGATCGGCGGCTACCGCGCCGAACGCATGTCGACCGACAAGCAAAAGACCCCGCTGCTGGGCGACCTGCCGCTGGTGGGCGGCATGTTCCGCAGCGAGAGCGAATCGCGCAGCACGCGCGAGCGCCTGTTCCTGATCACGCCGCGCCTGAGCGGCCCGGACCGCTCCAAGACCGAACCGGCATCGGGCAAAGGGCGCAAATCCAAGGCGCCAGCGGAAGCGGTGCAGCAGGCGGCGGCGCCGCCGCCTGCCCGGCCTGTGCCACCGCAAACCGCATCAACACAGCAGCCCTCTGCGCCATCCAGCGAAGCCGTTACTTCCAAATCAAAATCCAGCCTTCAAGCCACCACGGCAGCGGCAGAGAAGTCGTCGTGGGCCTTAATTCCAGCCGCAGTATCTTCTCGTCCAGCCGAGCAGCATTGATTCGCTGCCAACTCACCTCAATGCCGGTCAGGTATCAAGCTCGATACCTGATCGCGCTACCGCAAATCTCAACAAATATTTCCTGACGCCGCGCGGCATATCCCGTCTGCGCAGGCGTTGCGCCGGAAAAGCTCAAACAAGGCTCAGTTTTGTTGAGCCTTGTTGAGAAATTCAAAATGCACTTTCGACTATATTTTCTCCACTCATGGAGAGCTTGCTGTGCAGGCGCTCAATGACCAGCAGCGAGGGCTTTATCGATGTCACATGCCAGCGATGGCACACAGGAGGAATGCCTTGAGCATCACTATCACATTGAATGGCGCCGCAAGGCGCACTTGCGCGGTGCTTGGCCTGTCGCTTTGCTGCGGCGCACTGGCCATGACGGCTGGCGCTGACAAGCCGGCGGCGGGCAGCGCCAGCGCCGCGCCGGCTGCCGCGCAACCGGCGGCACCCCAATCGGCCGCGTCTCAGGCAGCGGCTTCCCCGGCGGCTGCAGCACCGGCAGCCAAAGAGAAACCACGTGCCACGCCGGCCAAAAAGGCACAACGCGCTGATGCTGGCGCCAAGGCGCGCGCCACGGCTGTCGCGGCGGTTCCGGCCCCAGTGCCAGTGCCGGCGGTAAGGGCGGCGCAGGACGCCTGGGATATCTCCCCTTCCGATCTGACGCTGAACGCGGCGCTGGCGCGCTGGGCCGCTGCTGCGGGGTGGCAGCTGCTGTGGGAGCTGCCGGTCGATTATGCGGTGCAGGTTCGCACCACGGTGTCGGGCTCCTTCGAGGATGCCGTCGGCACTGTCATCACTAGTTTGGATAGCGCGGAGATGCCGATGAAAGCCGTTTTCTACAAAGGAAATAAAGTGTTGCGCATCATGGGCCGGGGTGTGCAATGATGCGCCGCCTCTCTCTCAAACGTGGCCTGCCGCTGCTGGCCTGCGCGATGCTGGTACTGAGCGGCTGTTCCGGCCTGGCGGACCGCGTATCGTCCAATATCGACGATGCGGATAAGAATACCTCCGGCCTGGTCAAGGAAGTGGGCCGCAATGCGCGTGGCGCCGTCGTTCCCGCTTCGCCGCGCGTGGTGCATGAAGACGGCATCTGGCTCGGAAAAAACGTGGTCAAGCTTGGCCAGCCATCCCTGCCGCCAGTCTTCTATCAAGCTGCCACCTTTGACCGCAGCATTCACTCTCTGCCCGAACTGGCGGAGCGTCTGACGCTGCGCTCGGGCATCCCGAGCCGGGTCAATGCCGATGCCGCCACCATCGCGGCCAGCTCGTTCAAGCGCGGACGCGGCAGCATGCCTGCCTTGCCGGCTGCTCGCCCATCTTCCGGTCTGCCGGTGTTGCCGCTGCCGCCCGGAGCGCCGGGTGAGGGGCCGCTGACGGATGCGCCTCCACGCGGTGCAGGCGGCGCAAGCAGTGCCAATGCCAATGCCGGCGAGAACACCGCTGGCGATGCCAGCGTCAGTTTCCAGCCCGATCTGCAAGGCGGCATCCGCTTCACGTATGCGAATGGTTCCTTCAAAGGCTTGCTCGATACCGTCGCGGCCCGCTTCGGCGTGTCGTGGAAATATGGCGATGGCGTGATCCAGTTCTATCACACCGACGCGCGCACCTTCCAGATCAGTGCCGTTCCCGGTGACGCGTCCTTTGCCGCGACCGTGACCAGCGGTTCCGCTTCGACCGGCGGCCTTGGCGGCGGTTCCGGCGGCTCGGGTTCGGGCGGCTCGGGCGGTGGTTCGGGCGGCAGCTCGGTGAATGCCAGCAATAGCCAGAATACCGGCGTCGTCTCCAAGCTGTCGGTGTATGCCGGCATCGAGAACGCGGTCAAACTCATGCTCTCGCCTTACGGCAAAGTGCTGGCGGCACCGGCCACCGGTTCGATTACCGTGGTCGATACGCCAGATACGCTGGACCGCATTGCCGCATATCTGGATACCGCCAATAAATCGTTGTCGCGCCAGATCGTGATGAATGTCACCGTGTTGTCGGTCAACCTGGATCAGGGCGACGAATACGGCATCAACTGGAATCTGGTCTACAACAACCTGAAAAACAAATATGGGGTGGTGAACACCTTCTCCGGCGCCAGCGAGACTGCGGCAGCCTTCTCCGCCGGCATTGTGGGCAACTCCAAATTTGCCGGTAGCTCGCTGATCATGAAGGCGCTGGCCGAGCAGGGTAAGGTGCGGCGGCAGACGACAGCCTCGGTGGTCACGCTGAATAACCAGCCGGTGCCGGTACAGGTGGCGCGCCAGACCAGCTATCTGCAAAGCTCGCAGACCTCCATCGTGGCCCAGGTGGGCAGCACGACGACCCTGGTTCCGGGCGTGGTGACGGCGGGCTTCAATATGAGCATCCTGCCGCATGTGCTGACCAATGGCACGGTCATGCTCCAGTTCTCCGTCGATATGTCCACCTTGCGCCGCATCCGGCCGATTGAAGGCGCCAATGGCAGCCGCATCGAATCGCCGGAAATCGACACCCGCAACTTCCTGCAGCGCGTGTCGATGAAATCGGGCGAAACCCTGGTGATCGGCGGCTTTGAGCAGACCGATGAGAATGTGGACCGCCAGGGCGTAGGCCAGGCTTCCAACTTCCTGCTGGGCGGCGGTGTGGCGGCCAAGAGCAACAAGGAAGTGATCGTGATCCTGATCACGCCTGTGGCCATGGCCGGAGCCTGAGGAGCATCGCATGGCTCTCCATATTCTCCAGATCGACAAGACCCGCTTCGTCTGCGGCTTGTTCTGGCAGTCGCTGTCGCGTCCTCGCGAGCTGAACAAAGAGGCGAAGGAGCTGGGCCGCAAGATCGGTTCCGACCTGATGGTGGTGCGGCGCGACCAGTCCACGGCGCAAGCCGGTTATGCGCAAAGCAGCGAGAGCGCCGGCCGCACGCTGCATTCGCTGGGCGCTGCCGTCTCCAAGACTATTGCGCTGGAAGGCGCTTACTACGACGGCCTGCTGCAGCCGGTGCACAACTGGCTGGCGGCGTTGGCGCTGCCGGACGGGCAATGGGCCTATTTCGCCGTACGCGACGCCAACTTCCTGCCGAATGGCGACTTCGCCGGCAGCCGTGAAGAAGTGCTGGACCGCCTGTACGGTGACTATGCGCTGGGCGGCTGGAACGTGGTCATCGGCGACGAAAGCCTGGCTGGCCAGGGCTTCCACAACTTCAATGCGCGCCGCATCGAAAGCCTGCTGCCGCAACGAAAAGACGGCGGCCTGCGTGTCCACCGCTGGTGGCGGTTGCGCCAGATTGCGCCGCAGCGCGCCCAGATCTGGCGCCTTGCCGCCGGGGTGGCGCTGTGCGTCGGCGCCGGTGGTGGCGTGCTGGCATGGCAGCACTGGCAGGCGCAACGCCGGGCGGCCGAACTGGCGCTGCAGGCGCAGCGCGAGGAAGCGCAGGCCGTTTTGCAAAAACCATGGGCCGGCCAGGCGATACCGGCGGTGGCTGTGCAAGCCTGCGCCGGCCGCCTGGAACATCTGACGCCCGGTGGCTGGCGTCTGGACGAGTATGTATGCCAGGGCGGCCAGTTCAGCTATGCATGGTCGCGCAGCGCTGCAACGGTGGCCACCTTGCGTGAAGAAGTGCCGGAGGCGGAGATCGACGCCAGCGGCGAGAAGGCGAAATGGAGCGGGGCGCTGACGGTATCCGCGCCGGCCGAGGGCGAAGATCTGCTGGTGGAGCGGCAAGTGGTCGAACCTCTGCTGGCGCAGATGCAGGGTCTGGGCTTGCAGCTACGTCTGAACAAGCGCCCTGCAGCGGCGGTCTCACCGCAGGGCGGCGCGCCGATGTGGCAAGCCTATGGCTTCCAGCTCGACGCCCAAGGCGTCGCTCCCCAACAGCTGGCCGCCGTGCTGCAGCGGCCAGGCGTGCGCATCGAAAAAATCAGTTATCGCGGTATGGCGTGGTTACTTGAAGGAGTCATCTATGCAAAATAAATCCGAAAAAATCTACAGTGCCATGCTTGCTCTGGCCATGGGCGCTGGCGCGCTGCTGCCGGCTGGCACTCTGCACGCCGAAACCACGGCCGCCAGCCTGACCCGCATCGAGGCGGAAACCTTGCTGCTGCGCGCCCGTGAAAAACAGCTGGACGTGCAGTCCGCCATCATCAGCAAGCAGAATGAAATCGCCGCCAAGCAGACCGTGGGCGCGATGATTACGCAGACGGCTGTGGTGGGCGATCCCGTGGTGCGGGCGGTGGAAGGCGTGGGCGAGAATATGTTCGCCACTCTGGAAATGGCCGATGGCAGCATGGTCGAAGTGCAGAACGGCAGCACGCTGTCTGGCGGCATGCGCGTCCTCTCGATCAAAAGCAATGAAGTGATGGTGCAAACGGCGACCCGCAAACGTATCCGTCTGTCGGGCTATACGCAAAAGGTCAACACCTTCAATCCGGCCACGCCTTCTCCGGGGCTGGCCATGCCTGGACCTGCAGCGCGTGGAGGCGCGCGATGAAGCTGCGCCTGGCCTTGCCTGCCCTGGCGTCGGCCGCCTCGCCTGCGGACGCATCGCCGCAGGTCATGACGGTGCTGAGCCATTCCGGGCAGTTCGAGGCGAGCGCCGAGGAGCGCAAGCTGCTTTGCCTGCTGTCCGATGGCCGCCTGCTGGTGGCTGCGGGCCAGGATATGAATGTCCACGTATTGTCCTACCAGGCGCGCCTGCAGCGCATGCAAAAGCCCTTCCGCGTCGAACACGCCAAGATCGACGAGCTGCGCCAGCTGTACGCCAGCGGCGGCGCGCTGGCCGAGCGCCGCCAGGAACACTCGATGATGCAGGTCACGGCCAAGGACTTGCTGAGCCGGGCCTGCACGGCGCGCGCTTCCGACATCCACATCCGCGTGCGTCAGCGCGCCACGGAAATTCTGTTTCGTGTGCGCGGCGACCTGACGCCGGTCGGCGGTCAGACGCGCGAATACGGCGAGCGTCTGCTGGCAACCCTGTACGGCGCCATGGCCTCGGTCTCCGACAGTTCGTATAAGCCGACCGAGCGCCAGGACGCCAGCATCGCCGACCGCGACAAGCTGCCGCCCGAGCTGCACGGCGTGCGCATCGCCACCGTGCCGACCAGCGAAGGCACGCTGATGGTGTTACGCCTGCTGTACGTTGAGGCGGGCGACAGCGAACTGTGTCCGCTCGGTTTCAGCGAGGCGCAGGCCGAGATGCTGCAACAGATGAAGGAACAGCCGATCGGCATGAACATCATCGGCGGGCCCACCGGCTCGGGCAAGTCGACCACCCTGCAGCGCGTGCTGTCGGGCCAGATCGCCGAGGCAGAGGGACGGCGCCATGTGCTCACCATTGAAGATCCGGTCGAATATCCGATCGATGGCGCGGTGCAGACCGCTGTCACCAATGCCGGTTCGGAAGATGAGCGTTCGCGCATGTTCGCCGCTGCCATTGCCAACGCCATGCGCCTCGATCCGGACACCATCATGGTGGGCGAGGTGCGCGACCGCGCTTCGGCACAGAACGCGGTGCGCGCCGCGATGACGGGTCACCAGGTCTGGACCACCGTGCACGCCAACAGCGCGCTGGCCATCGCCGACCGCCTGCTCGACCTTGGCCTGTCGCCGGGTCAGGTTACGGATCATACGGTGGTGACGGGCCTGATCAGCCAGCGCCTGGTCAAGGCGCTGTGCCCGCACTGCAAGGTGCCGCTGGCGCAAGCTGCGATACCATTGCCGCCCGCCGTGATGGGGCGCCTGCGCGAAGTGGTGGCCGACCTGCGCCACGTCTTCGTGACGGGGCCGGGCTGCGAGCATTGCAATGGCCATGGCACCATCGGCCGCACCGTGGTGGCCGAAGTCATCATGCCCGACGAGCAGTTCTTCAACTATATCCGGCGTGGTGAAAAGTCGGCAGCGCAGAGCTACTGGCTGCGCAACCTGGGCGGCCGCACCATGCTCGAACATGCGATCGAAAAAGTCTCGGCAGGACTGGTCGATCCGCGCATGGCGGAGCAGGTCCTGGGTCATCTGAACGCTGGCGCCGCGCTGGCGCGCCGCCATCTGCATGTAGTGGAGGAGGGCTGCGATGCGCGCTGAACTGATGCGCCACTGGGCGCGCCCGCAATTCAGCGCCAACCAGCGCGTGCGCCTGTACCGCAAGATCGCCAAGATGCTGGCGGGCGGCCTGCCGCTGCTGCGCATTCTGGAAGAACTGGCGCGCCGCAACACAGGACCGGACGGAAATTTCGCGCTAGCCATGGTGCTCGACGATTGCCGCCGCACCGTGCAGAACGGCCAGCTGCTGTCGGACGGCCTGGCCTGGTGGGTGCCGGACACGGAGCAGATGATCATCCTGGCCGGCGAGCAGTCGGGCCGCCTGGAAGGCAGCCTGACGGCCCTGATTGAAGTGGTGCAGGCCGGCCGCAAGATCAGGACCGAGATCGTTAGCGGTCTCGCTTATCCATTGGCCGTCATCGCCATGATCGCTCTGTACATCTGGCTGTTCGGCGCGATGGTGATCCCGCAGTTCACCAAGCTGGCCGATCCCACACGCTGGCACGGCGCGGCGCTGTCGCTGTACAAGATGTCGGTGTGGGTGCAGGAGTGGATGCTGCTTACAGTGGCAGGTGCGGTAGCGCTGATCGCCGCGCTGCTGTTCTCGCTGCCGGTCTGGCGCGGCAATGTGCGCGTGCTCTTCGACCGCTTTGCGCCGTTCTCGATTTATCGCCTGATCGCAGGCAGCGGTTTTTTGCTGGCCTTTGCGGCTTTGCAGGCGGCCGGCGTGACAGTGGAGAAGTCATTGGCACGGCTCTCGCTCAAGGCCCAGCCCTGGCTGCGCGAGCGGCTGGACGGTGCACTGATGGGCGTGCGCTCCGGCCTCAATTGCGGCGAAGCTTTGCGCCACGCTGGCTATGGCTTTCCCTCGCCGGCCATCATTGATGACCTGTGCGTGTATGCCGAGTACAAAGGCTTTTCCGAGGCCCTGAAGCTGCTCGCAGCGGAATGGATGGAAGAAGGCGTAGAGGCAGTCGCTCTGCGCATGAAGGTGTTGAACGGTTTTGCCATCGTCACTTTGGCACTGGTGATCGGATGGTTGGTAACCGGCTTTTTCGGCATTCAGCAGGAGATCGCGAATGCCACCCGCGCGGTAGGTTGACGCGGACCTTTTTGAGTATGGAATCAGGCGCTGCGTGCAGCGCATTTATGAGTGACTTTACCTGAACTGGAGACTTGATCATGACCCACCTGTGCCAACTGAATCAAACCGCTGCTTTCACGAATTCCCGCCAATCGGCGCAGCCGCAGCCGTCGCTCCAACTCCAGCGCGGCGCTTCGCTGCTGGAAGGTATCGCCTACCTCGGTATTGCCGCTGTGGTGGTGCTGGGCGCCGTATCGCTGCTGGGCAATGCCTTCAGCAGCGCCAAATCGAACCAGGCCATAGAAGAAATCGTGTCCATCCGTACTGCGGTTCGCAAGCTGTATATGGGCCAGGCTTATCCCAAAACAGGGAGCGAAATGACGGCCGCCTTAATCGCTGCCAATGCGATTCCTTCCACATTGACCAGAAGCTCCGATGGAAAAAGCCTGACGCATACCTGGGGCGGTGGCGTAAAAATCGAAGGAGTAGGTGACGGCTACACCATTACATATTCGGCATTGCCCAAGGAAATATGCATGAGTATGGTTAGTGGAGCCAACGGCTGGGTCAATGTCAGCAAGGAAAAGGGTGCCCCCATTATCACATTCCCTGTCAGCGCTGAAGATGCTATTGGCGTGTGCACTGAAAGTACTGGCAATACGGTGTCCTTTAAGGGTGGTGTCTGAGAGGGATTGGTCGAAGAAAGCATAGGAGGCAGCATGTGGAACATCGCGATACTGACCATGATGATGGCGGCGGCCGGCGGCTACACGGTGCTGGCCGAGCGTCAGGTCGAAACCCTGGAGCAGCATCTGACGGAAGCCAGTGCGGAAAGCATGGCGAACTACCGTACTGCGGTGGTGGCCTACTTCCGCAAGTACGACCAGCAGCGCTCAACCAGCATCAGCCTGGCCACGCTGAGGAACAGCGGCGCACTGCGTCCCTGGCCGCAGCTCGAGGCGCCGCCGTCGCCACCCTGGGCCAACTATCGCGATGCCGATGGCACCATCTATATCTACGCCCAGCAGCTGCCACGGCGCGAGATAACGAGCGAGATCGTGCACCTGTCGCGCAACTCGGTATTGGCTGGCCATTACCGCAGCGGCTCGCCCAATCTGCAATCGCCGATTTATGGCGACACCAAGATTTCCTTGTCGGCCCTGGCCGGCAAGGGCGTGCCTGACGGTGCCCCGGTCTGGCTGGCGGTGTCACCATGAGGACGCTGCGCAAACAGTCAGGCGTCGGCCTGATCGAAGTGCTGGGCGCGCTAGGCATCGGCGCCTTGCTCATGGTAGGGCTGGCGCGCATGGCCAACGCTTCACTCGACGATCTGCAAAGCCAGCAGGCAGCCTACTATCAGTCCCAGGTGGTGAGCGCGGCCCAGCGCTACATCAAGGCCAAGCATGAGGACATTAAGGCCATGACGGCTTCTCCGTCCATCGTGCTGGCGGTCAGCCTGGAGCAGATGCGCAAGGAGCATTTCTTGCCGGCCGGTTTTGCAGACAAAAATGCTTATCAGCAGAATACCTGTCTGCTGATCCGCCAGCCCGACCCCGTCAACGCAAAGGGACGACTTGACGCGCTGGTCGTCACCAGCGGCGGCAATGCCATTGACGAGAAAGACCTGGCGGCGGCATCGATGCATGCGGGGCCAGGCAGCGGTTATATCTCCAAGCGAGATTCGGGCGTGGCGCGTGGCGCTTCGTGGAGCATGCCGACAAATCCTTATCGCGGAAAAGCGTGTGACGGCGGCAGCACCGCGGTATTGCAAGGCACCGCCGCCGATGCCGGCCATCTGGTATCGAATCTGTTCTTCGACGGGGTAGGCCAGATGGAGTCGGATTTCCTGTACCGTGGCCGAGTGCCAGGGCGGCCCGAGTTGAACCGAATGACCACGCCATTGGAACTGGCCGGCCGAGCGCTTGTTGTCAATGGCACGAACTGCCGCAACGAGTTAAATGAGATTCAAGCAGCCTTGGCATTGGACCGTGAAACGCGCTATCTGCTCAGCTGCGATAAAGATACGGGAACGTGGCGGTCGGCTTCTTCGATGCGGGAGCCGGTGGTCGCCTGGGCCGATCTGCCTACCTCCCATAATTACCTCGGCGACGTGCGCATGGTCACGAGTTTGAGCCGTGCCTTCACCTTCAACGGCAGCACATGGGTGGCATTGGCGGTGGACCAGAACGGCAATCTTGACGTGCCGGGTACGGTGACGGCGCGCGATCTGCATGCGACCAACCACATTGAATCGGATCGGGGAATCCATGCCGCTGACCACATCAAGAGCGATAAGAATCTGATGGCAGGCAATGATGTGTTGGCCGATCGTGACATAAAAGCGAAAAGGAACCTGATCACAGAAAAAGATCTGGAAGTTAAAGGCAGCGCCAATGTGGGCTATGAACTGACCGCGCTTGGCGTGGAGGTCAAGGGTTGGATGTCGACGCCCCAGATCTCCATATTTGATACTTTCCGCCCTGGTGACAAATGCCACTACCAGGTATGGAGCCAGCACGATCAAAAGTATGTGATTGCCTATCCCAATGGCACCGTGGTCATGGATGCTGCGTATCGGCCGCTGATCTGTGGTCTCGACCGAATCTTCCATTACGCTAATGGATAAGGCCGTCCTGTCCCATGCCGTTAAGCGGCATGCGGCCAGCCTGGCTGCCGTCCTCTCCCTGCTATGCCTGCCCGCGCAGGCATGCTGGGAGGAGGCGGCCTCCTGGTACCGCATCAATCCCTACCTGCTGTACGCGATTGCCAAGACGGAGTCGGGCCTGAATCCCGCCGCCATTAACCGCAACAAGAATGGCAGCTACGATATCGGCCTGATGCAGATCAACAGCAGCTGGTTGCCGACCCTGCGCAAGCATGGCTTGGAAGAAAAGGACTTATACGACGCCTGCATCAGCATCCAGGTCGGCGCGTGGATACTGTCGCAGAATATGCAGCGCATGGGCGTAACGTGGGAGGCGGTGGGCGCCTACAATGCGCGCAACCCTGCGTTGCGCACCAAGTATGCGATGAAGGTGCACCGGAATCTGCCGAAAGCAGTTCTGGCGGCGCAGGGAGCAGGCTATGACGATGCGCAGTAAACGCCGTCCGGCCAGCCTACTCCGCGGCCAGCTCCAGACGGTAGCCCTGCGTGTAGGCGGTGCGGATCATGACGATGCGCTTTTCGCCGACCTGCAGCTTCTTGCGCAGCTTGTAGACGTGCTGCTCGATCGTCCGGCCGGCCACCTCGCTGTCGGTGCTCCAGATCACGGCGCCGATGGTGCTGCGCGAAATGTAGACGCCGGGCGAGGAAAAGAACAGCCAGGCCATGCTGAATTCGCGCGGCGTCAGTTCGATCAGCTGGCCGAGGAAGAACAGCCGGCCGCTATCGTGCTCCAGCGTGTAGCCGGCGAACTCGATGCTGCGCCGCTGGTGCGGCGTGCCGTTGCGGCGCAACAACGCATTGACGCGCGCCACCAGCTCCACCACTTCGAAGGGGCGCCGCACGAATTCGTCGGCGCCGGCGTTGAGCATCAGCGCCGCGAGTTCCGCGTTGTCCAGCGGCGACAGTATCATTACAGGAGTCGCGTCGCCGCTGCGCATATTGAGCCAGGACAGGGTGCTGTTGTCCGCGTCCGGCTCTTGCGCCAGGTCGATCAGAATCAGGTCCACCTCGTCGCGGCGCACGCCACGCAGCAGCGCCGCTTCCGAGGAAAACAGCTGCACTTCGAAACCGGCGCTGGCAAGGACACTTTTCAATTGTTCGGATACTGCGGCATTTTGAGTATGGCATGCGATTTTCATGTTTTTCCAAACATATTGTTTTTGAAGGCCGCTTTAAACGGCTCTTTTACCGCACTCCTCCCCACCTGCCGCCGGGCGGTTAGGCGCGGCATTGGCTTGTTATTTACAACTTATAGTTTGCAACTTAGTAATTGGCATTTAGCAAAATTTAGTTAAGCAATAGTAAACCAAACCTGCTCACTTACGGAGCTTGTTTTAATCGTGCACACATTCGCTAGTATGAGACGAGTGTGCGTTTTTGGTGCAGTCCTGTGTAGAATTGCGTGGCTTGAATCCATTTCATCTTAGAGGGGAACCTGATGTCCAACGAACTTTCGAGTGCCAGTGATTTCCAGCAGAAGTTTATGCAGCTGGTTGGCGGGCAGCAGTGTTTTTCCGATATCCATCTGGAACAGGGCGCGCCGGCCATGGTCAAGACGCCGCGCGGCTGGCAGCAGTTCCACGATACGCCGTTGACCCTTGGCGATCTGCGGCCGTTGCTTGATAGCATCGACGAGGACTGGGAAGATAAAATCGTGGAAAAGGCGCTGGACCGTCCATTCCTGTTGCCGAATTGCCGTCTGCGTTGCAATATTTACCGCCTGGGGGCTGGAACCAAAGTGGCCTTATCGGTGCGCCGCTTGTCGCTTGAACCGCTGGCGCTCGAGCAGACGGGATTGCCGTCGTATGTGCGTACCATGCTTGAATCAAATAAGGGTTTAATTCTGGTGACAGGCCCGACCGGTTCTGGTAAAACCACGACGATTGCGGCCATGCTTGACTACATTAATGCAAGTCGCAATGGCCATATCGTGACGATTGAAGAGCCGATTGAATATGCTTTGCAGCGCAAACAGTCGATTGTTTCGCAAAAAGAAGTGCCGATCGATACCGCCAGTTTCTCCAGCGGCCTGCGCGAAGCGCTGCGCCAGAAACCCGATGTGCTGATGGTGGGCGAGATCCGCGATTACGATACGGCGGAAACCGTGCTGCATGCGGGCGAGTCGGGCCACCTGGTGCTGGCGACCATGCATACCGGGAATGCGATCGGCGCCATCAGCAAGCTGCTCAGCTTCTTCCCGCTGGAACAGCGCAGCCAGCGTTCGGCGATGCTGGCCAGCTCCCTGCTCGGTGTCGTCTTCCAAAGCCTGCTGCCGTCCGAGGATGGCGGCGATTACGTGCTGGCCAGCGAGATGGTGTTCAACCACAACCAGCAGATCGCGTCCTACATCACCGACCCGGACAAGCTGCATATGATCGCCGACTACATGAAGCGCAAGGAAGACAATATGTCGCGGCCGTTGAACGAGGTGCTGCTGCAGCTGGTGAACAAAAAAGAGATCAGCGCGCGCGATGCGCTGCGCGTGGCGTATAACCGCCTCGAACTGCGCGAGATGCTGGGCAACGTGCGCTAAGATGTTTGCGGGGCAGGCGTCACTCCGCCGCCTGTAGCTCAAACACGCGCCGCTTGTGCGCATTGATCTCGGCCTGGCCGTGCCGGAAGGCGGGGATGCTGTTGAATAGTTTGTCCCAGCTGCCATCCTTCTGCGCCAGTTTCAGGCCGCGCTCGATGCGTTCGGCCAGCTGGGGATTGGACTGGCTGACGAAGAAGTAGTGCGGCACGCGGTAGTGCAGGAAGATCGTGGACTCCAGCACCAGCCCCTCCTTGGCATGCAGCTCCTGCTCGCCCCAGGCTTCATGGGCGCCGCGCGGCAGGTAGTCGAAGCGCTTCACCACCAGCATGGGAAACAGCGATTCGTAGCTGATCGAGGTGACGACCGGCAACCCGTTGCGGCGCAGGACATCGGCCGATGGCCAGTTCACGCCCACGCCGGCCTTCAGCTGGCGCAGATCGTCCAGTGTGCGCACGGCGCGGAAGCGTTCCTGCTGGTCGGCGCGGATCAGGAACACGCGGTAGTCGTTCAGCTCGCGCAGCAGGGAGACGCGCACCGGCAGCAGCTCGCGTTCGCGCTGGGGATTGGTGCCGTCCCACATCACATTGATAACGCCATCTTTTTTCAGCTCGGCCGATTGGCGCGGGCTGGTCAGCTCATGCCCGTAATGCTCGATGGCGTAAGGGCCGTCAGTGGCGGCGGTTTTGTCCAGGGCCAGGCGCAGCAGCTGGGGGAAGTAATGGGCGTGTTCCTGTGCGCTGGGATGGATCATCGGCAGCACGATGCGCAGGGTGGCTTGCGCTGTGCTTTGCGCTGCATTCAGAACGCCGCAGAAGGCGAGCAGCAGCAGGGGGATGGCAGTACGGAGAAGGGTGGCTGTCATGCTCTCATGTTAGCGCATCCCTTCTCCCGAGCGGCATTACTGCTTGACGAATTTCAGCGTCATGCGGTCGCTCTCGCCGATGGCGGCGTATTTGGCGCGGTCTTCATCCTTGTTGGTGAAGGTGGGCGGCAGCGCCCATACGCCGCCTTTGTGGTTGGCCTTGTCCTTCGAATTGGCGTTGATTTCCGATTTGCCCGCCAGTTTGAAGCCCACGCTTTCGGCCAGATTGATGACATAGGCCTCGTGCATATAGCCGGACGAGGTCTGTTCGGAAGCTGGACGGCTGGCCGGCAGGCGGTGTTCGACCACGCCGAATACGCCGCCCGGCTTCAGGCTGTCGTAGACGCTGGCGAACAGCTTCTTCATATTCTCGTCGCCCGACTCGGCCCAGTTGTGGATATTGCGGAAGGTCAGCACCATATCGGCGCTGCCCTTGGCGGCGAAGTTGTAGACGCCGTTTTGCGGCTCGAAGGCGCCCAGCTGCACCTTGCCGAAGACTTCCGGCTTGGCGTTCAGCTTTTCCTGGAAGCGGGTGGCGTTGCGGCGCACCGCTTCGCTGGCCGAGTTCGGGGTATTGCCGGCGGCGATCAGCTTGCCCTTGTCGCGCAGGTAAGGGGCCAGGATTTCGGTGTACCAGCCGCCGCCGGGGGCCAGTTCGACCACCGTCATATCGGGCTTGATGCCGAAGTAGTTCAGGGTTTCGTAGGGGTGGCGGGCGGCGTCGCGCTGCACATTGGCAGCCGTGCGCGTGCCGCTGGCGATGGCGGCTTTCAAGGCCTCGTCGGCGATGGCGGCGCCGGCAAATCCGCAGGCCAGAACAGCGGCCAGGACGTAACGTTTCATGCAGAACCTCCTTATTATTGGTGCTCGGGGAGCGTTGCTTGATGTGGGTTCGGCGGCCGGGAAAAACGGCCGCCTGCGCGATCATCGGCCAAGTGTGGAGGCGGGTCAAGGGGATTCGCGGCAGGGAAGCGGCCGTCCATCCCACGCCATTCTTACCCGGCTTGGCTGCCCCAGCGCCGCACATAGTCCGGCGCTGCCACCGGGCAGTCGGCGGCCGGAATCGGCGCGGCCTGCACCTGCTTGAAGGGCAGCTCGCCGACCCAGGCCTGGATGCCCATGTCTTCCTCGTCGTCGTTCGGACCGCCGCTGCGCGTCTTGCAAGCCGCTTCGCTGAGCGCGATGCGCAGCACGGTGGTGGCGGCGAATTCCTTGTCGTTGCCGCGCCGCGTCTCGTGCTGGCGGCCGGGAGCCAGGCGCTCCATGAAGACGTCCATCGTGCTGCGTTTGGCCTCGCCTTCGACGATTTCAAAGCGGCCGTAAATCATGACCGAGCGGTAGTTCATCGTGTGGTTGAAGGCGGAACGCGCCAGCACCAGGCCATCCAGATGGGTGATCGTCACGCAGCTGTCCTGCTCCAGCAACTGCTTCACCATGCGGCTGCCGTTCGAGCCGTGGATGTACAGGTGATCGCCTTCGCGCCAGCAGGCGGTGGGAATGCAATGCGCGCCATGCGCATCCTGGAACGCGATGTGGCAGATATAGGCGGCATCGACGATGGCGTGCACACTGGCCTGGTCGTAGGCGGCGTAGTTGGCGCTGCGGCGGACGCGGGTGCGCTGGCTGGGGGCGGATGGCTGGTTCATTTTCTCCTCGGTTTGGAATCAGGGGCTTGGCGGCTTGCCAGGAAGGCGCAATATAATGGCTGCCCTGGCTCTGGTAACAGGTCCAGCAATGCACAATTTTTTAGAGCCACAAAACCATGGATTACACGCTGCTGATCGAGAGCTTCGCGCGCGAACACGCCCACCGCGGCTGGCCGCGCCAGCGCCTGCTGCATGAGTGCCTGCGCTCGGCCATCCGCGGCGGCACGCTGGCCGCCGGCACGCGCCTGGTGGCCACGCGCACCCTGGCCAGTGAACTGGGCGTGGCGCGCAATACCGTGCTGTATGCCTATGAGCAGCTGGCCAGCGAAGGCTTCGTCACCAGCGACAAGCGCGGCACCATCGTGGCCGGCATTGCGCCCGACAGCGCGGCGTGGCGCGGCGCCGAGATTCCCCAGGTCAGCCTGTCGCGCCGGGTGCACGATCTGCGGCCCCTGCACAACGCGTCCAACCGCAGCGATGCCTTCGCCCCCGGCGTGCCGGACCTGGCGCACTTTCCCATCACGCTGTGGCGGCGCATGCTGGACCGTGCCTGGCTCGCCGCCGGTCCGGCGCAATTGAACTACGCCGAAGCGGCGGGCGAAACGGCGCTGCGCGAAGCCATCGCCGACCATTTGCGCGCCTCGCGCGGCGTGGTGTGCGACGCCAGCCAGGTCTTCATCACGGACGGCAGCCAGAGTTCGATGGACCTGTGCGCCCAGGCTTGCGCCGATGCCGGCGACACGGTGTGGATCGAAAATCCGGGCTATAGCGGCGCGCTGGCTTCCTTCCGTTCCGCCACGCTGAAGATCGAGGGCATCGCCGTCGACCAGGAAGGCATCGCACCCACGGCGCGCGACTGGCGCGAACGGCCGCCGCGCCTGATCTATGTCACGCCCTCGCACCAGTACCCGATCGGCAGCGTGCTCTCGCTGCCGCGCCGCCTGGCCCTGATCGAAGGCGCGCGCCGCGCCGGCGCCCTGATCCTGGAAGACGATTACGACAGCGAGTTCCGCCACGACGGCGCGCCGCTGTCGGCCATGCAGGGGCTGGCGCCCGATGCGCCGGTGATCTATCTGGGCACCTTCAGCAAGACCATGTTCCCGGCCCTGCGCATCGCCTACATCGTGGTGCCCAAGCGGCTCAGTGTGGCGATGGCGACGCTGCGCGCGCAATCGTCGCTGCGCGGGCGCAGCGTGGAGCAGCTGGCGCTGGCGGAATTCATCCGCAGCGGCCAGTTTGCCCTGCATCTGCGCCGCATGCGCCGCCTGTACCGCCAGCGCTGCGATGCGCTGGTGGCGGCCCTGCAAACCCACCTGGGCAAGATCGCCGAGGTGCATGGCGCATCGAGTGGCATGCATTTGTCGCTGCGCTTGCGCGATGCGGCCTTGTCCGATGTGGAGATCACGCGCCGCGCGATGGAGGAGGGCATCTGCGTGAACGCCTTGAGCCGCCACGCGATCGGCGGCAAGACGGAGTGGAATGGCCTGATGCTGGGCTATGCCCAGGTGCCGGCCGAGGCGATGGAAGGGCTGGTGAAGCGGTTGGCGGCGATCGTCCACATGGCGGCTTACGCCGCCAACCGCAAGGGTTAAGCGCTGCTTAGAACACGGTGTCGAGACGGGCGTACATCGAGCGTCCGTTCACGCCGAAGGGGCAGGTTTCCCAGCAATGCTTGAAGCCCAGTTTCGGGAAATTGCCGCCATTGGTCCATTCCGACGGGTAGGTATCGAACACATTGTTGACGCCGACCGTCAGGCTGGTTTTCTTGCTGAAGTTGTAGCGGCCGGTGACGTCCAGCAGCCATTTGGCTTCCCAGGTCTGCAACGGGCTGAAGAACTCGGCCTGCACCGAGCCGTAGTAGTTGGCGCGCGCATTGAAGTTCCATGGACCGGTGCTGAAGTCGGCGGCCAGCACGTGGTGGCGGCGCGGCTGGCCGTGTTCCAGCAGCGTCACTTGCGCCTTGTCGAACAGCAGGTCGCCGCTCAGCAGGCTGGAAGGCGAATGGCGCTTGCTGACTTCCGTCTTGTTGAAGCCCAGCTGGCCGGACAGCACCAGGGTCGAGCCGGTGAATTTCGTGGTGTGGTCGGCCACGATGTCCAGGCCGCGGGTGGTGGTGTCGATGGCGTTGGTGAAGAACTGGGCCTGGCCGACTTTCAGCGGGATCAGCACATTGGCGATCGGGCCGCCGCCTTTCTCCGGCTCGATCACGCTGGAGAATACGATGCGGTCCTTGATCTTGATCTGGTACAGGTCCACGGTCAGCGACATATTCTGTGCCGGGCGCAGCACCATGCCCACGCTGGCGTTGCGCGAGGTTTCCTCTTTCAGCGGCTTGATGCCCAGCGCATTGGTGACGGCGCTGTTCTGGCGCGCGGTCAGGGTTTCGGTCAGCGAGCCGTCCACATTCAGGTTGGTGGAGACGGAGCTGTAGAACTCCTGCTGCACGCCCGGCGCGCGGAAGCCGGTGGACGCGCTGGCGCGCAGGCCGAACTGCTTGGACGGATCCCAGCGCGCGCTGATCTTGCCGGTGGTGGTGTTGCCGAAGTCCGAGTATTTTTCGTAGCGCACGGCGCCGGCCAGCAGCAGATTCGGCAGCGGACGGTACTCGGCATCCAGATACAGGGCGATATTGTGGCGGCCGTTGTCGACGGCGGTGGCCGGGGTATAGCCGGGGAAGCCCTGGGTGCCCGGCGGCGCCATGGAGCCGCTCGGCGTGAGGATTTCCTTCTTCGGATCATTGGTGCGGCCGAACTGGTAGGAGACCGGATCGCCGGCAATGATCTGATAGTTGTCCTGGCGGTATTCGAAGCCGGAGGCGAGGAAGATTTCCGCGCCGCCCACGTGCACCGGGCCTTTGATATCCAGGTTCAGCGTGGTCTGGTCGAACTTCAGCGTGCCGGTATCGGCTTCCAGCGGGGATGCGCCATACACCTTGCTGCGGTCGAACGTGCCGGGTGGGATATTCGCCCCGGGCAGCGGTTCATAGAAGTAGCTGACGTTGATGGTTTGCTTTTCGTGGAAACCCAGCTCGCTGCGCCCATGGTTGATGCTCAGGTCGAGCTTCCAGTCCTTGGGCAGGTCGCGCCGGTAGCCGAAGGCGAAGGACAGATCCTTGACCGTGGTGCGGATATTCGGCAGATAGCCGTTCGGATAAATTTCCGGCACCATGCGGTTGTCGCTCTTATCGAGAATGCCGCGATAGAAGCCGGCCGAATCGCCCTTGCGCTTGGACACGCCGCCGAAGGCGTAGAACTCGCTCTCCTTGTCGATGGGCAGGGCCGCATTCCACCACAGATAGGCGTCCTTGGCGTCGCTGTCGCCGATGCGCTGGGTCACGCGCGGCGGATCGGCGCGCAGGCTATCGATGCCGGCGCGGTTGGTTTCGCCGCGCTTGCGGCCCTCGGCCGTCAGATTGATGTAGCCGCCGTCCTGGCCCAGGGCGAAGCCGCGGTTCACGCTGCCCGAATACAGGTCGCCGTCGCCTTCCTTGGTGGTGCCGACGGTGGCGCTGACGGCGGTCTCGCCGACATTCGATTTCAGCACGATATTGATCACGCCGGCGATGGCGTCCGAACCGTATTGCGCGGCGGCGCCGTCGCGCAGCACCTCAATGTGGTGGATGGCCGACAGCGGTATGGCGTTGATGTCGGTGCCGGCCGAACCGCGGCCCACGGACTGCTGCACATTGACCAGCGCCTGCTGGTGGCGGCGCTTGCCGTTCACCAGCACCAGCAGCTGGTCGGGACCGAGCGAGCGCAGGGTGGCGGGGCGGATGATGTCGGTGCCGTCGCTGATGAAGGTCGAGGAGAAGTTGAAAGAAGGGTCCAGCGTCTGCAGCAGCTTGCCCAGCTCCAGCGGTCCGGCCGTTTGCATATCCTTCATATTGATCAGGCCCACCGGGGACGAGGTGTCGAGCGCGGTCTTGGCTGCCGAGCGCGAGCCCAGCACGACCACGGTCTGGTTGTCGCCGGACGCGGGCGGCTGGGACTGGGCATAGGCCTGGCTACACGCCAGCAGCAGGGCGCTGGCCAGAAGGGTGCGTTGGAAGGGGGCGGACAGCTGGGGCGATGGTGCTTTCTTCATAGACCGTTCTCTCATGGGTTTTATTGAACAAGGGGAAGCAAGCGGTGGACTGATCGACTGTCAGTGCCGAAGAAATACTACAGTGGGGAAAGGGAGGGTGAGAAGACGCGCGCAACAGGGCTGTTGCGTTATATGCACTTTACGCAATATTTCGTGATTTATACGAAGAAATGCCGTATTCTCAACGGCGGATCGCCATGATCCTCGTCAAAATGGTCTGCTGTTTGCAGCGTTTACGCGACAAACCATGGCTGAGCTGAAACATGCCGCCGGTCGTGGACGGGCGGAAATTTTTGTTACTGTTGGTCCAGCATCCACTCTTTCAAGCCGTTGACCCAGGACTTGGCGGGCAGGTTCATGCTCTTCTTGATGGCGCCGGCGCGCTCGTACAGCACGCTGAAGTCGAGCGAGGGCGATTGCTTGAAGGCGATCACCACGATATTCGCATCGTGCACCTCGGGCAGCCACACCACGGCGTCGAACACCAGTTCCATGGCTTGCAAGTTCTTGTCGTAGTTGGAGAAGTCGCCGAACACATTGGTGGTCATGATGCCGTCTTCGCTCAGGCAGTCGTAGCAGGCCTGGTAGAACTCGGGCGTGTCGAGCACCGGGCCGCGCGCTTCCTCGTCGTACAGGTCGACCTGCAGCACGTCGACGCTATTGCGGTTGGCCGGATTCATGACGAAATCCAGCGCGTTCATTTCCAGCACGTTCAGGCGGCCGTCGTTGGGCGGCAGGCCGAACAGGGCGCCGCAGATGGCGATCACGTTCGGATTGAGTTCCACGGCCGTCACGCGCGCCTGCGGGAAGCGGTGGTAGCAGAATTTGGTCAGGGCCGAGCTGCCCAGGCCCAGCTGCACGATATGGCGCGGCTGGGGCAGGAACAGCATCCACATCATCATCATCTGCACGTATTCGAGTTCGATGGCGTCGGGCCGCGCCAGGCGCATCGCGCCTTGCACCCAGGAGGTGCCCAGGTGGAGCGAGCGCACGCCCTCGAATTCGGTGATGGTGGCGGGAGGGTGGCCGGGCTGGTCGAAGCGGAGTGTTTGCATGGCCCGCAGTTTACCAGCTCAGCCCGTGGGATGAAAAAAGGGACGCCGCAGCGTCCCTTTTTGGCGAGGCGCCGCAGCGCCCCGTGCATTCAGGCTGGATTAGCCTTGTTTGCGGCGGCGTGCCACGAAGGCCAGCAGGCCCATGCCGCCCAGCATCATGCCGTAGGTGGTTGGCTCTGGTACTGGTGCAGCGACCAGGTCCAGGGTGCCGGAGTAGCTGGCGGCGCCGATGGATTTGCCGCTGATGACCAGGGTCAGCACGCCGTCAAAGCCGACGTTGTCGAAGCTCGCGCCCGAATATTTCTTGATGTTTTCAACATCCAGAGCGATGCCATTCAGCGTAGCGCTGGTGAAATCGATATCGGTGCCGAAAGCGGTGAAGTTGGTGAAGAAGCCGGCAGCCAGACCTTTACCGTTGTAGCCCTTGAAGGTGAAGGTGTCGGTGAACAGGCCGCTGGCGTGGGAGGTGCCGAAGTCGGTGGTGAATTTGACTGGACCACCGGTCAGGTTGACGTCTTTGCTGATGTTGTCAGCTTGGGCGGCGCCCACGGAAGCCAGCATCGCGGCTGCTACTACAATTGCTTTGAAGTTCATGAAATTTCCTAACAGAAATGATTTATTGTTGCAATACTACTTTCGAGGCGCAAAGGTACGCTACCAACGTGATATTGTCAATATTTTATTGACTATTGATTCCAAAGAGAAAGGTATTTCCTGGTGGCAAATCAGGCTGGCGGCAGCGGTAAAATCAGCGTGACGCACAAGCCGCCCCCCTCGCGGTTGGCCAGCGCGATGCGGCCGCCGTGGGCTTCGGCGATCTCGCGCGCCAGCGCCAGGCCCAGGCCCGTGCCGCTGCGTTTGGTCGAATAGAAGGGCACCAGGGCATTGGTCAGCACCGCTTCGCTCATGCCCGGTCCCCGGTCCAGCACCTCGATGCGGATCAAGCCTTGCACGCGGCGCAGTTCGAGCGCGACGGCGCCCGGCGCGGAGCCCGATTCATGGGCGTTCTTGAGCAGATTGAGCAGCGCCTGTTCCAGCTGGGCCGCATCGAAGCAGTAAGCCTCGGCGGGCAATTCGCCCGCCAGCCGGAATGGCACCTGCTGGCCCAGCCGTGCCATGAAGTGGCCCCAGTCCTGCGCCTCCAGGCGCGGCGCCGGCAGCTTGGCAAAGCGCGCATAGCCGAGGATGAAGCTTTCCAGGTGGCGCGTGCGTTCCTCGATGGTGCCGAGGATTTGCGGCAGGCGCTCGGTCTGGCCGCGCCGCACCAGCTCGGCCCCGGAGTGGGCCAGCGAGGTCAAGGGCGCCAGCGAATTGTTCAGCTCATGGCTGATCACGCGGATCACCTTCTTCCACGTCTGCACTTCCTGGCGCCGCAGTTCGGACGTCAGCTGGCGCACCAGCAGCAGCTCGTGCTTGCGCCCATTCAGGCTGAAGCCGCGCCGCGCCAGGTGGAACACTTCCTCCGCCTCGCCCTCGCCGCTGGTGAACAAGCCATCGCCGCCGCGCGCCAGCGCATCGCCCAGGGCGGGCGCGCTGCGCGCCAGGATGTCGGCCAGGCGGTGGCCTTCCAGCCGCCGGCCCTCGTTCAGCAGCTGGCGCGCCGCGATATTGGCGAACACCACCAGCTGCGCGTCGCGCAGCAGCAGCATGGCCACCGGCGTGTTCTGCACCATGGTGTCGAGCAGCAGCTCGCGCTGCACCAGGGCCAGGCGCTGCTCGCGCAGCACGTCGCCCAGCGCATTGTGGGCCGCCACCAGATCGCTCAATTCATCGTTCTGCTGCCAGTGCAGGCTGAAGGAAAAGTCGCCGTCGCGGTACGACGTCACCGTGCCGGTCAGCGCGCGGAACAGCGACAGCATATGCTGCAGCTGGGCGCGGATGGTGATGATGGACAGCGGCAGCACGCACAGCAGGCAGATGGCGAGCACCATGCCGGGGTTGTCGGGCAAGAGCCGCATCAGCCCGAGCGCCATCAGAATGCCCACCGTCAGTAGCGTGCCGATTAGCGCCGTCCAGCGCGTCAATAGCGACAGACGCAAGCCTTGGCGCGGCGGCCCGGCGCTTGCCTTGTCCGCTGCCCGGGCCGTGCGCGCGGTATCCGGAGCGGCATCCGGCGCGGCATCCGGCGCGGCGCGGCGCGGTGCCGCCGCCGGCCCTTCGGCGCCGTCGTCCTGCGGCCCGTGGCTGGCGGGCGGCGCCCCATGCGCTTCGGGTGGTGCCGTCGGCGCCCTGGTGTCCGGTGGCGCTTGCATCAGGCGCGGGCGATGCCAAGACGTTCGAGGCGGCGGTACAGCGCCTGGCGCGATAGCCCAAGCTCGGCGGCGGCTTGCGCCACCACGCCGTTGGCACGGCCCAGGGCGCCCACGATGTCCTCGCGGCTTGGCTCCGCCTCGCTGGCGGCGGTGCTGGCGCTGCCCAGCATGCTGGCCGCCTGGCTTGCCGGGGCGGCAGGCAGGCCCAGGTCGGCGGCCTTGATGCTGTCGCCGCCGCACAGCAGGCTGGCGCGCGCCATCACGTTTTTCAGCTCGCGCACATTGCCCGGCCAGCCATGCGCCAGCAGGGCCGCTTCGGCGGCCGGCTGCAGGCGCTTGTCCGCGCCGAGGAAATGGCGCGCCAGCGGCAGGATGTCGGCCGGACGTTCGGCCAGCGGCGGCAGGCGCAGTTCGATCAGGTTGAGGCGGTAGAACAAGTCTTCGCGGAAGCTGCCCTGGCGTATCATCGCGTGCAGGTCGGCGTTGGTGGCGCTGATCACGCGCACCTTGACCTGGCGCTCGCGGTTGGAGCCGAGGCGTTCGAAGCGTCCCGTCTCCAGCACGCGCAGCAGCTTCATCTGCCCGGCCAGCGGCAGATTGCCGATTTCATCGAGGAACAGGGTGCCGCCATCGGCCGCCTCGAACTTGCCCTCGCGCGCCTTGGAGGCGCCGGTGTAGGCGCCGGCTTCGGCGCCGAACAGCTCCGCCTCGATCAGCTCGGACGGCAGGGCGCCGCAATTGAGCACCACGAAGGGGCCGTCGCGCACCGCCGAATTGGCCTGGATGATTTCCGCGATGCGTTCCTTGCCCGCGCCGTTCGGCCCGGCGATCAGCACCGGCACGTCGGCGCGCGCCACCTGGCAGGCCAGGCTGACCGCGCGCTCGGTGGCCGCATCCTGGAACACCATGCCGCGCAGATCGTAGCGATCGAGCTCGCGGCGCTGGCGCAATTCGCCCTGGCGCAGCTGCTGCAAGGCGCGGTTGGCCTGCCCCAGTTCGAGCAGGTTCTGCACCGTGGCGATCAGGCGCTGGTCGTTCCAGGGTTTGGCCAGGTAGTCGGCGGCGCCGGCCTTGATCAGGTCCACCGCCGCATCCAGATGGGTCCAGGCGGTGAGCAGGATCACCGGCAGGTCCGGATGCAGGCGGCGGATGGCGCGGAACAGGGCCACGCCTTCCTCGCCCGAGGTGGTGTCGGCCGTGAAGTTCATATCCTGCAGCACCAGGTCGATGCTGGCGCCGCGCTGCTCCAGCACGGCCAGGCCTTCGGCCGGCGAGGCCGCGTGCAGCGCCGCGATGTCATGCAGGGAAAACAGGACTTCGAGCGCCACGCCGACGGCGGCATTGTCGTCAATAATCAGTACGGTAGGCATGGCGTCAGCATAGCATTTCCTTGGTGTTAAGCGCTGCGGGTTGCCAGCGCCGGCGAGATCGAGGCCGCGCGCCAAGCCGGCCCGTACACCGCGGCGATGCCCAGCAGCCAGAACAGCGCCGCCCCGGCCAGCAGATAGCTGGCCGGCAGGCGCTCCATCTGGAATTTGCTGACCAGCAGATGGTTGAGCGCCAGTGCGCCCAGCAGGCCGCTGACGACGCCCGTGCTGGTGATCATCACATTTTCGGTGATGAAGTAGCGCAGGATGTCGAGGCGGCGCGCGCCCAGGGCGCGCCGCACGCCGATCTGCTTGCGCCGCTGCGTGACCCACAGGCTGGCCATGCCCACCACGCCGCTGGCCGTGACCAGCAAGAGCAGCACGCTGACCGTGATCAGCATCCACGCCAGCGCATGGTCGGCACGGTAGCGCTGCGAACGCTGCTCATCCGCCGTCGTGGTTTCGATCACCACCTGGTTGTTCTCCAGCTTGCGCAAGGCTTCCTCGGCCTCCTTGCTGACGCGTTCGCGCTGGCCCGCTTCGGCGCGGATGGCAAAACGCGAACTGCCATAGCCGGTATTGCGCACCGGCGCGATGCTGGAGTACTCCCCTTCCGGGCCGACGGCCGCATTCGGCGTTTGCAAGCGTTCCACCACGCCCGTCACGGTGACGGCGCGCCCGGTTTCGCCCTTGCCGAAGTAGAAGGTCTTGCCGACATAGCTGGTGGCTTCAGGCCACATTTTCTGGCCCAGCGCGCGCGTGATCATGATGGTCTGGGGGTAGTCGCGGCTGACGGATTCGTCGACTTCCCACACATCGGCCGGCGTGAAATCGCGCCCTTCCACCACGTTCAAGCCCCAGGTCTTGACCAGGGAATCGGCCGAGACATACAGGCTGCTGACGGCGACTTTCTTCAGCTGGCTGCGGCTGGTCGTCACGCTGTTGTAATTGCCGGCCTGCGACATCGGGTACTGGTTGACGCGCGCCACCGACACCACGCCGGGCACGGCGCGCAGTGCGGCGGCCTGCGCTTTCTGCAGGGCCAGCTGTTCTTCATGGCTGCCGCCTTTCAGGCTGTTCACATTGATGAACACGATATCGCTTTCGGCTTCGATGCCGCTGGACCGCGCCGATACCGCCTGGCGCACATTGACGATGTGCAGGGCGTTGGCCAGGATGGCCAGGCTGAGGGCGACCTGGATCGCCACCAGCAGCGGGCCGGTCTTGTTGCGCATCAGCGCGGAGAAGATAGGACGGATTTCCATTTCAACCTCATTGGGATTTGAGCTGCATGGCGGGCGTGACCTGGCAGGCGCGCCAGGTCGGCAAGAGGCCGGCCAGCACGGCGGCGGCGACGGCCATGGCGAAGGTGGTGAACAGCATCGGCCAGTCCATGCGGGCGACCACTTGCAGCTCGTCCGAGATATGGCCGATCAGGGCCAGGGCGCCGAGCGCGAACAGCAGGCCGAGCACGCCGCCGGCCAGGCCGATCACGGCGCTCTCGGTCAGGAACTGCTGGAAGATCTCGCGGCGCGAGGCGCCCAGGGCGCGGCGGATGCCCACTTCGGCGGCGCGCACCGAGAACTTGGCCAGCAGCAGGCCGATGGTATTGACCAGACACAGGATCAGGAAGCCGAAGGCCAGCCAGGCCGAGATGCGGCTGTCGTTGCCCACCACTTTCAATTGCTCCAGCCATTCCATCACGTTGTACACCACGTTCGGCGCGGCGCGTTTCAGGCGGCCCAGCTTGCGCTGTTCGGCGGCATAGGCGTCCAGATAATTCTGCAGATCGGCGCGGTCGCTGGCCTCATGCATCTCGAACCAGAACTGGATCCAGGTGCACTCGGAGCCGAGCAGGGCCTGGAAGCCTGGATCGCGCGCCTGGCTGCAGTTCATGCTGCCGTTGAAGGAGGCCTCGTGCCGGATCGCGCTGCTGAAGGGCAGGAAGAATTCGTCCGCCTCGCCGAAGGCGCCGCTGCCGCCGATGATGCGGTGATAGCGCGGCGCCGGATTCCAGGCATCGGCCACGCCGACGATCTGGTAGGGGAATCCCATCAGCATCACGCGCTGGCCCACCGGGCTGCTGTCGCCATACAGCTTCTCGGCCAGCTTGCGGCTCAGGACCACGACATCGGCGCCGGCCGCATCGTCCTTCTCGCTCCAGGGCTGGCCGTGCAGGAAAGGCACCTCGAACATGGTGAAGAAATCGCGGCTGTTCGCCAGGCCGGAGGCATTGAAGACATGCATGTCCTTGCGCACCGGCTCCACGGTGCCGCCCACGCCAAAGATGGCGGTGCGGCGGTCGCCGACTTTGCTGGCCAGGAAATTGGCGGCGTCGCGGTAGCTGAGCTGGTCGTCATGGCGCTCATCGCCGGGGGCGTAGCCTTCGGCGGGGCCGTTGTCGACCATCGGCACCAGCAGGCGCTCGCTCTTGTGCGGAATGGGATTGCCGGACATGACGTGCAGGATGGTCAGCGTGGAAATGCTGGCTGCCACGCCGACCGCGAGGATCAGCACCATCAAGGCCGTCAAGGCGGGATTGCGGCGCAGATTGCGCACGCCAAGCAGGAAGTAGTATTGCAGCATGCCGATCCCCTCAAGCCACCAGCGAGGCCGATTTGCGCACCAGATCCGACACCTGGCCGTCGATGATATGCACATTGCGCTGCGAGCGCGTGGCCAGTTCCGGATCGTGGGTCACCATCAAGATGGTGGTGCCTTCGGCATTGATCTCTTCCAGCAGCTCCATCACGCCGCGCGCCATCTGCGTATCCAGGTTGCCGGTCGGTTCGTCGGCCAGCAGCAGCTTGGGCGCGCCGGCCAGCGCGCGCGCGATCGCCACGCGCTGCTGCTGGCCGCCCGACAGCTCGGCCGGATAATGCTTCATGCGCGACGCCAGGCCGACCTTGGACAAGGCGTCTTCGATGCGCATCTTGCGCTCGGCCGAGTTGAAGCCGCGGTAGCGCAGCGGCACGTCCACATTGTCGTACAGCGAGAGGTCGGGGATCAGGTTAAAGCCCTGGAAGATGAAGCCCAGCTTCTCGTTGCGCAGGCGCGAGCGGGCATTGTCGTCCAGTCCTTTGACGTTGACGCCGTCGAGGATGTATTCGCCGTCGTTGAATTCCTCCAGCAGGCCGGCGATATTCAGAAAGCTGGTCTTGCCGGAACCGGAAGGGCCGGTCACGGTGACGAATTCCCCTTGCTTGACTTCGATCTCGAAGCCGCGCAGGGCGTGGGTCTCGATCATATGGGTGCGGTAGACTTTGTTCAGGTTCTGCATGCGCAGCATGGCGTTTCCTTTCAGTGCTTATTGATTGATCGAGACGCGGGCCGCGTTCTCGAAGGTTTCGGTACCGGAGATCACGACCTTGTCGCCCTGTTTCAGGCCGCCCAGGATTTCCACGGCGGAGATGCTGGTGGCGCCCATCTTGATCGGCGTGCGTACGGCTACGCCATCGCGCACCAGGTAGGCAAAGCGTCCGCCTTCCGATTCCACGAAGGGGCCGCGCTGCAGCATCAGCACATTCGGCTTCTCGTCGATCAGCAGGCGGGCCGAGACGCGCTGGTTCTGGCGCAGGCCGTCCGGCTGCTTGCCGTTGAAGCGCACCCGCGCCAGCACCTGGTTCTTCACCACTTCCGGCGACAGGGCCGAAAGCTTGCCGCTGGCCGTCACGCCGGCCACGGTGACTTCGGCGGCCATGCCCAGGCCCAGATCGTTGACATAGGTTTCCGGCACTTCCAGTTCGACCTCCAGCTGCGACAGGTCGACCAGGGTCATCAGCGCCGCATTGGCCTGCACCACGCTGCGGTTGGGCACCGACAGTGTGCCGATGAAGCCATCGACCGGCGCGCGCACGGTCAGCTCGTCGACCCTGCGCTGGGCATTCGCCAGCGAGAGCTTCTGGCGTTCCAGCTGGGCGCTCTTGGTTTTCAGTTCGAGCGTGACATTGTCCTTTTCCAGCTCGGCCGCCTGCGCCGTGTGCCTGGCGCGGATCTCGGCCGCCACCACGGCGTCCTTGGCTTTCTGGTAATCGATCTTGGCCACCACGCCCTCGTTCGACACGCTGTTATAGCGTTCCAGGGTGCGGTTGGCCGAGACGCGGTCGATTTCGGCGGTGTCGGCCTCGCGCTGGGCCAGCAGCTTCTGCTTGCGCGCCAGGATCTGCTGGCGTTCCACTTCGGCCACCAGTTCCTGGTAGCTGGCCTGCTCCTTCTTCAGCGCGTCGCTCAGGTCGGGCGACTCCAGCACGGCCAGCACATCGCCTTTTTTCACGGTGTCGCCCGCATGCACTTTCAGCGTGACGGTGGCCGGCGCGGTGGAGAACAGGGTGGGGCTGACGGCGGCCACGATGCGGCCGTTGACGGCGGCGTCGCGCACCAGGGTGCCGCGTCCCACTTCGGCGATGCGCAGGCGGGAAGCGTTGACCGAGTGCTCGCTGCCGCGCCAGACCTTGAGCAGGCCGGCGCTGGCCAGCAGCAGCAGGACGGCGCCGCCCAGCAGCAGGGCGCGGCGGCGCGTTTTCTGGCCGCTGGGGGCGGCGATGACGGTATCTTGTCGGGATGTGTCGCGGATCATGGCAGCAAAGTGTTGTAAAAAGATGATACTTGCTTACGCACAAAGCGTGCCATGCATTAAGTGTTTGATTTTATTCAGAGTCCACGCTGTCCGTCCCCTGTCCGGACAGCGCCGCCGCGTCCGTTGTCCGGCCGGACAGCTTGATTTCCTGGCAAGCGCCCCCTATCTTGCTGGCAATCTTTTTCTCTGGAGCGCGGATGCTGAACAAACTGGCCGGTTTGCTGTGGGGGCGCAGCGAGGTCGTCGACTACCCCTTTACCGAGCATGATGTGGCGCGCTACCACGTCCTGACCCAGGACCAGCAGCCCGCCATGCTGGACCAGCAGACCTGGCGCGAAATGCTGTTGCCGGCGTATAGCGAGCGGCTGGCGCCCGGCGCCAGCATCTTCGGCCGCCAGATGCTGCATGCGCGCCTGCGCCGCCAGCAGGCCTCGCCCCAGTCCTTGCAGCGCCTGCGCCGCTTCGGCGCGGAGCCGGGCTTGCGTGAGCGCTTGCAGGAGTATTGCCGGCCGCTGCGCCAGGCCGACGCGGAACCCGGCACGGCCCTGTTCGGCCCTGAGCTGCCCGCTACGCCGGCTTGGGTGCGCTGGCTGGGCGTGCTGCCGTATGCTTTTCTCGGCAGCGTGGCGCTGGCCTTCTTCTGGGGGCCGGCCTGGATTGCCGTGGTGGCGGGCTGGTTGCTGCTGATGGCGCTGCAGGCTGTGCATCACGAACGCGTGCAGGAGTGGGACCGCGCGCTGTACAGCCTGCGCCTGATGCTGCGGGTGCATGCCGAAGTGGGCGCGGCGGCGCCGCCACTGGCCCCGGCCAGCGGGGCGGACAGTGCGGACGCCGTGGACGGCATCGGACTGGCGGCCTTCATCCCCGGCGGCGCGCAAGTCAAGCGGCTGCGCCATCGCCTGGCGCCTTCCGTGCTGGAGCGCTTGCCGCTGGCGAGCGAGTATGCCAACTGGCTGCTGCTGCGCAATGTACGGCACTATTACGCCTCGCGCGCCACGGTGATGCAACAGCGCGATTTTCTGCGCGCGAGTTTTGCGCTGGTCGCCGACCTGGATGCCGATCTGGCCCTGGCGCGCCACCTCGCGCAAACGCCGCGCCACTGCTGGACGCAACAGGCAGAATCCGGCGTGCTGGCGCTGGACCAACTGCACCACCCGCTGCTGGACGAGGCATCCCCGCTGTCGTTCAAACTGGGTGAGGGGCGCGGCGCCTTTATCTCCGGCCAGAACGGCGTGGGCAAGAGCACGCTGCTGCGATCCATCGGCCTGAATCTGATCGCCGGCCGCGCCTTCGGCTTCTGCTATGCGGCGGCGGCGGCCTTGCCGCTGGTGGCGCTGTACTCCAGCATGCAGGGCGAAGATTCGCTGGGCGGCGGCGAGAGCCTGTATCAGGCCGAGCTGCGCCGCGCCCAGGAGCTGCTGGCGCTGGGCGGACGGGAGCAGCCGGTCTTCTTCATCATCGACGAAATCTTCCGCGGCACCAACCACCTGGAATCGATTTCCGCCGCGGCCGCCGTGCTGCATGAGCTGACGGCGCGCGGCACGGTCATCGTCTCCTCCCACAATCTGGTGCTCGGCCCGCTGCTGGAAGCGCAGCTTGCACCGCTGTGCGTGCAGCGCGATGGCGCAGGCGGATTGCGTCTGCGCAGCGGTCTGCTGAACGAGACCAATGGACTGCGCCTGCTGGCCGAGCGCAACTTCGGCGCGGACATCGAAGCCCGCGCCGCCCGCGTGTTCGACTGGCTCAGCGACTACATGGCCCATCCCGGCGACTGCGGTGGCGTGCTGGCGGCTGCGGCAGCGCCGCCGTCCGCACCAGCGCTGGCCTTACTTTGACGCCTTGCCGCTGCCGGCCTTCAGCTGCTCCAAGACCCAGGGCTTCAGCCGCGCATCGTCGTGGATAGGCCCGTCGAAAGGCAGGCTGGGGACATACGCCGCATTGTGGGCGCGCAGCCGGTCGCGGTAGACCTTCTGCGCCAACACCAGCCGCGCCAGGCCGCTGGGCAAGACCAGCGGCCGCACTTCCATATACACGGTGTCGGCGCCCGTGGTTTCGCCCAGGTGGACCGCGCCCGGCAGGGCCAGCACCACGTCCGCGAAGTCGAGACAGGCGCTGCCGCAGCCCGACTTGGTGACGAGGGCGGCGCGCGCCTTCGACAGCGGCGCGGCCTGGCCGCCGGGCGCGTTCGCAATCTCATCCTCGTCGCGCTGGCGCAGGAAGGGCTGGCCCTGTTCCAGCGCGGTCTGCATGCGCTGCGCCATGCCCGCCCACACCTGATAACCCGGATTCGTTTCCTCATACTGCTGGCGCAGCATCGGCAGGATGCGCTGGCGGATATGTTCCAGATTGCCGGCGCTGACCCGCCATTCGGCGTAACCGTGGTCGCGGCTGCGCAGCTGATGGATATACGCCTCGCCATACAGGGCGGCCAGGATATCGTTGCCCCAGGCGGAATTGCCGCCGTTGTTGCCGCGCGTATCGAAGACCACCAGTTCCGCATCGCGCAGTCCAGCCATCTGCCTGGTCAGTTCCTTGAGTTCCTCGATCTCGGCTGCCTTGGGCTGGAACTGCGGCAGCCGCACCCAGTACTGTTTCGGCCCGACTTGCGTGATGCTGCTCTTCTTGTCCATCGCCGGCCGCACGCGATCGAGCTGGTCGTAGAAGGTGTTGCGCGCGACATCGCTCCATTGCAGCGCCACGCTGCGCGCCTGGCCGTCCACCGCGATCTGGCAGGCCGCATATTCCGCATGCGGGCGCACTTCATCGTTCAGCAGCACGAGCGGGGCCAGCTCCGTCCTGAGCCAGTCCAGTTCAGGGTTGTTCAGAAAAGCCGGCGCCAGGTCTTCCTTGACGATGGCATTGATGGCGCGCCCGTCGCAGGACAGCAGCTCCGCGTTCACCGGCACGTCGGCCCGCCCGCTATGCGCGACGCGGTAGCGGCCGCCCTGGCGCAGCACGATCATATTCGCCCAGCGCATGCTGCGGCTCTGATGGTAGAAGCTCAGCGCCATATGGCCGTCGGCGAAACCGGCGATATAGCGCGCCAGCATCTTCTGCACATCGCCCAGCGAGCGCGCTTGCGCCGCCTGCGCGCTGGCCTCGGCATAGCCGCGTTCCAGCCAGGCTTTGAAGTAAGCGTTTTCCTTGTCCAATGGACCGGGATGGTTGTCGCGGATGTTTTGCTGCACAAAATCGAGATCGGCTTTGGCCAGCGCGGACCAGGGGTTGGCGTTATCGGCCGCGTGGGCATGGGGCAGGGCAGTCAGCGCGAACACGCTGGCCAGCAGGGCTTTTTTCAGCAATTGCAATCCTTGGTCATCAGGGTTGAAGAGCGAGACGCCGGCGGCGCCACAGCAGGGTTAATCCATACATCAGCAAAAGCACGCCCAGCCAGCTGGCATACACCACCGGCAGCGAGGGCAGATAGCCGGGCGGCAGTTGCGCCGCCACCGGCCCGCCTTGCGGCAGGCTGCCATAGCGCGCCAGCATATACAGGCCGGCCAGGAAGTGGATCAGCGCGATATGGATCACATAGAAAAACAGCGGCGCGCGTCCGAACAGCAGCAGCATGCGCGGCGGCTGCATCCGTTCGCACCAGGCCAGCAGCGGCAGCGCAAGGCCCAGCGTGATGCAGAGATAGAGCAGGGACGGCGGATATTTATGCACGCGCAGGAAGGACATCAGGTCGAACATCCAGCCCTTGCCCTGCGGCGACCAGGGATCGGGATCGCCATACAGATTGCCCGCGCGCAGGGCGATAAAGGCCAGCAGCAGCAGCGCGCCCGCCAGCAGCAGCCAGCGCTGGCGCCGCGCCGTCTGCCACAGGAAGACCGGCCCCAGCGCATAGCCGGCCGCGATCAGGCCCAGCCAGGGCATCAGCGGATACACGATGACGACGCCGAACTGCCGGCTGAGCGGCACAAAGCCGCCCTGGTGCCAGGCCTGCCACAGCACCGACTCCAGCGTCACGCCGTCGAGCAGATTGTGCGGCAGGATGAGCAGGACGGCGATGGCCGCCACCGCCGGGCGCGGCAGCCAGACCAGCAGGGCCAGCATGAGCATGCCGGCGCCCAGCGCCCACAGCACCTGCAGGATGATGACGTTGAAGCCGAACTGCCAGCTGAAACTGATCCAGCTCGCTTCCAGCACGAGCAGCAGGGCGCCGCGGCTGGCCAGATAGCGCGACAGCGCGGCCGTGCCGCAGGCCTGGCCGCGCAGGAAGGCCGAGCTGCCCGCCAGCAGCACGAAGGTGGTGGCGCATAGATGGGTGATCCAGCGCGTCCAGAACCAGGCCGGCGTGGTGCTGTCCAGGTCTTCCGGACTGAAACTGGTGGGGCCGAAAAAGTCGCGCGTATGGTCGAGCGCCATCAGCGCGATCACCAAACCGCGCAGCACGTCGATGGAGACCAGCCTCGCAGGTTTGTCCATCATCTCCTCCAGAACGGCGCTGTGGCGCCATGGTTTTTCTTTTAATTTTCTTGCGGAAATATTATGGTAGTGCTAAGTTAAGTTTGGTTGCAATAATAATTTCATTCATACACGACACTTCCGCACGCCCATCTTCATCCGTTCTTAAGCCGGCAGCCCGGCGGAGCGCGGAAACTGGCGGTTTTGCGCCCCTCATCATCCCATACATACCCATGAAAATATTCACGAAGAAGCGTTTGGCCGTCCTGATTGCCACCCTGGTGGTGGTCGGCGCAGCGAGCGCGGTGTTGTTTCAAAACAAACCGGCGGAGGCGCCGCTCCGTTACCGCGCGGCGGCCGTGGACAGCGGCAATATCGCCCAACTGGTGACGGCCAGCGGCACCATCAATCCGGTGGCGCTGGTGAATGTGGGTTCCCAGGTGTCGGGCACGGTCAGCGAGCTGAATGCCGACTTCAACGACCGCGTGAAGAAAGGCCAGATCCTGCTCAAGCTGGAGCCGACCATTTTCGAAGCCCAGATCCGCCAGGCCGAAGCCAGCCTGGCCTCGGCCGAAGCCTCGATGCGCCTGGCCCAGGCCACTTTCACGCGCAACCAGACCCTGGTCTCGCAGAACTATGTGTCGACCCTGGCGCTCGACCAGTCCAAGCGCGAAGTCGACGTGGCCAAGGCCAATATCGAACTGGCCAAGGCCCAATTGGCGCGTGCCCGCGCCGACTTGAACAACAGCGTGATCCGCGCCCCCATCGACGGCGTGATCATCAAGCGCACCATCGACCTGGGACAGACGGTGGCCGCCTCCTTCAACACGCCCAACCTGTTCCAGATCGCGCGCGACCTGACCAAGATGCAGATCGATACCAATGTCTCGGAAGCCGACGTCGGCATGCTCAAGGAAGGCCAGCCGGCGCGCTTCGTGGTCGATGCCTACCCGGACAAGGAATTCGACGCGCGCATGCGCCAGTTCCGCCTGGCGCCGAACGTGGTGCAGAACGTCGTCACCTACAACGTGGTGCTGGACGTGGACAATAAGGACGAGCTGCTGAAGCCCGGCATGACGGCCCAGGTGCGCCTGGTGGTGGGCGACCGCCAGAACGTGCTGCGCATCCCCACCGCCGCCCTGCGCTTCCGCCTCAGCGACGAAGAGCTGGCGGCCGAACAGAAGAAGCAGGCCAAGGCGGCGGCCAGGGACGGCAAGGCCGCCAGCGCCTCGGCCAAGGCGGCCGCGCCGGTGGCGGCGCCGGAAGAAGACAGCATCTCCTTCCGCAGCAAGGGCGATATCGCGCGCACCTTCAAGGTCTACCGGCTGGACGAGCATAACGAGGCCAAGCCGGTCGATGTGCGCATCGGCCTGTCCAACTTCCGCTATACCGAAATCCTCGACGGCGGCCTGAAAAAAGGCGACAAGGTCATCACCCGCAAGCTGGCGGGCGAAGGCAACCAGTAATGGCGCCCCACCTGGTAAGCGGCGGCCAGCCGCTGATCGACATCCGCGCCGTGCGCAAGAGCTATTTCTCGGGCAGCGTGGAGACGCCCGTCCTGCACGGCATCGACCTGCAGGTGCCGCGCGGCGATTTCCTGGCCGTGATGGGCCAGTCCGGTTCCGGCAAGTCGACGCTGATGAATATCCTCGGCTGCCTGGACCTCGCCACCGACGGCAGTTATCTGCTCAACGGCGTCGACGTGCGCAGCCTGTCGCGCGCCGAGCTGGCGGTCATCCGCAACCGCACCATCGGTTTCGTGTTCCAGAGCTTTAACCTGATCAAGCGCATGAGCGTGGCCGAGAATGTGGCGCTGCCGCTGATCTATGCCGGCGTCTCGCGCGGCAAGGCCCAGGCCAAGGCGCTGGCCGAGCTGGAAAAAGTGGGACTCAAGGAGCTGGCCAAGCGCACGCCCAGCCAGCTCTCCGGCGGCCAGCAGCAGCGCGTGGCGATCGCGCGCGCCCTGGTGGCCGATCCGCCGCTGCTGCTGGCCGACGAACCGACCGGCAATCTGGATACCCAGACCAGCGTGGACATCATGCGCTCGCTGCAGCGCCTGAATGAAGAAACCGGCATCACCATCCTGCTGGTGACGCACGAGCCGGACGTGGCGGCCTATGCGCGCCGCCTGGTGCGCGTTTCCGACGGCCGCGTGCTGTATGACGGCCCGGCCGCGCCCGGCCTGGAACAGCTGGCCGCCAGCCATGCCCAGCAAATGCTGGCCGCCTCCTGAAAGCACAAGCAAGATGATTCTTTTCCAAGTAGTGATCGAAGCCTTCCGCTCGATGCGGGCCAACCGCCTGCGCACCATCCTCACCATGCTCGGCATCGTCATCGGCATCACCTCGGTGGCCCTGCTGCTGGCCGTGGGCGACAGCATGCAGCGCTTCATCGGCAAGGAGCTGGAACAGCTGGGCACCAACCTGGTCTTCATCGCGCCCGGCGGCGACCGCGCCCAGGCCCAGCGCATGCGCACCGGCGCCATGCCCTCGCTGACCATGCAGGATGCGGAAGCGCTTAACACCCTGACCTCGCTGTCCGGCGCCGCGCCCGTGCTGCAAGGCAATTTCAAGCTTACCGCCGGCAACGAGAGCACTGCCAAGACCGTATTCGGCGTGACCCCGGCCATGTTCACCATGCGCAACTGGCGCATCGACAAAGGCAGCGCCTTGAGCGACGCCGACGTGCGTTCCGGCGCGCGCATGGCCGTCATCGGCCGCAAGCTGGCCGACCAGTTCTTCTACAAGCAAGACCCGCTGGGCCAGTTCATCCGCATCGAGAACGTCGCCTTCCAGGTGGTCGGCGTGCTGTATGGCGAGGGGCGGCAGGTCGACGGCGGCGACCTCAGCGAATACGTGCTGGTGCCGATCACCGCCGCCAGCGCCCACCTGGTGCGCTCGCAATTCCCCAATAATGTGCACTACATCATGGCGCAGGGGAAATCGGGCGGCAATCTGGACGACGGCATTGAAGACATCAGCGAAATCCTGCGCGACCGCCACCGCATCCGCGCAGAAGACCCGGACGACTTCCGCATCGAAAACCTGGCCTCGTTTGCCGAAACGGCGCGCACCATCAGCGCCGCGCTGGCCACCATGCTGGGGCTGATCGGCGCCATCTCGCTGCTGGTGGGCGGCATCGGCATCATGAACATCATGCTGGTGTCGGTGACGGAGCGCACGCGCGAGATCGGCATCCGCATGGCGATCGGCGCCCGGCCGCGCGACCTGCTGCTGCAATTTCTGACGGAGGCCGTGGTGATCTGCCTGGTCGGCGGTCTGGTCGGCGTCGGTCTGGCCGCAGGCGCGGCGGCCGGCATCACCGCCACCGGCAAATTCGAAGTCATCATCAATCTGCAGGCCGCGCTGGTCGCCTGCGGCTTCGCCAGCCTGGTCGGCATCTTCTTCGGCTACTACCCCGCCCGCCGCGCCTCCCGCCTGCAACCCGTCGACTGCCTGCGCTTCGAATAGCCCACAGTCGAGCCCGCCGGATGGCCGTCCCGTCCGATTTTGGGGCCAGACCCCAAAATCGGACGGGACGGCTATCCGGCGGGGTCAGCAGTAGTTATTTTTTGCCGCGCTTGGGGGCTTTGGGTTTGCCGGCGATGATTTCGCGGCAGTCGCCTTTGAGCGTGGCGTTGTCGTAGTCGGTCCAGCCGTAGCTGTCGACCACGCGCTTGTGCGGTTTGAACTGGCTGCTGAGGAAACTCCATTCGAGCTTGTCGCCGGGGTAGCGGATGTCGGCCAGGTCGAGCAGGGTGTGGAACATGTTCTCGGTGGCGAGCGGCGCTTTGCGGTGGCGCTGCAGCTGCCGCACCTTGTCGGGGTAGCGGTCCTGGTATTGGTGCGAGTACCAGACGAAGGCCGGGACGTGGAATTCGTACTGGGTGTTGTGGCCGTGGAAGGCCAGGCGGCAGCTGTTGTCGTACAGGGTCTGGCCGTGGTCGGCCACATACAGCAGCGCGGCCATCGGTGCCGCGGTTTTCAGCTGGCCGATGGTCTGCGCCAGGAACCAGTCGGTGTAGAGGATGGAATTGTCGTAGCTGTTATTCAGCTGCGGCTTGATCTTCAGGTCGGTGTAGACCGGCTTGTCCACGCCGTACAGCGAGGGCTGCCATTTGTCGAAGGCCTGCGGGTGGCGCTGGCTGTAGTTCCAGTGGCTGCCCAGGGTGTGCAGCACGATCAGCTTTTTCGGCGCCGGATCGGCCAGGGCGATTTTGAGCGGGTCGAACAGGATCTGGTCGAAGTTCGAATTGTTGGTGAAGCCGCCCAGGTTCATGAACTGCACCACATTGGCTTCCTTGGCGAAGACCGAGACCGGGGTGTCGAATTTGCCGAAGGAGATCTGGTTCGACAGCCACCAGGTCTTGAAGCCGGCTTCCTTATAGGCGGTGATGAAGGATTTTTCGGTGAAGCCATCTTTCAGGCTCTGCACCGCCGGCTTGCGCGAAATGATGACCGGCACCGACAGGCGCGTGGCCGACACCGGCGTGATCACATCGCTCAGCGCCACCAGGTTGGCTTCCTTGCCGAGCAGGGGATTGGTGTCGCGCTGGTAGCCATTCAGGCTCCAGCGGTCGTAGCGCGAGGATTCTCCCAGCACCACGACCACCACTTCGGCCACGCTGTCGCGCTCGCGCTGCTGCGCGCCGAAGCTGAAGCGGCGGCTGCGCTCGTCGAGGTCGGCCAGATAGCGCCGTTCCTTATAGAAGTCCCAGCCGCGCGCCACCAGGCCGAAGGGCCAGGAATTGATGAAGGCATCGAAATCGACCGGCACCTTGGCCCAGTAGGGCAGGGCGGGCAGTTGCCAGCCGGTGTAGTCCAGGCCGGCGCTGGCGGCCGGCGCTTCCTCTTCTTCGTCCTCCTCTTCCTCGCTGTCGGAGGCGCTGGCCTGGGCGGCGGCGGACGCCGACGCCGGCGCAGCCGCCACGCTGGCCGACGCCGGTTTGGCTGGCGCCACGCCAAATTCCCAGCCATAGGCCGCCACCGCCGCCAGCACGGCCAACGCGCCCAGGACCAGCCAGCGCGAGGCATCGTTCCAGTCCAGGTCGCGTGTCTTGCGCGCCGCGCGGAAGCTCAATACCCACCACGCCGCCACCGCGGCCATCACGGCCAGCATCAGCCACACTTTCTGGCCGAGGAATTCGAGCGACTCCTTCGGGCTGGTTTCGGCGATGATGCCCAGATGGTGGGTCGAAATGCCCTGGCCGTAAAAGACGATCAGGTAAATCTCGGTCGGCAGCGCGAGGAAGGCCGGCAGCAGTAGCCAGTGGAAATACGCCGGACGGCGGAACAGCGCCCACGCCGCCGCCCAGGCCGTGAATTCGATGCCGACGATCTGCCACGGCCCCTCCACCGGCTTGCCCAGCAGCAGGGGCACGAAGGGCACGGCCGACAGGGCCAGATAAGTCAGCAGAACGAGGGCATTGGCCGGGCGTAGCAAGGCTTGCATACAGACAGGAAGAGGAAAAATGCTAGCTATTATCCGCGCAATCGAAGGCCTTGAGACAAGGAATTATTTAAGCAGGACGTAGATGTCGCGTGCACTGTGGGCGACCCTGAGCACGCGCAAGGCGCCGCTCTCGACACGGTACAGAATCAAGTAGCGCTGATAGGGACAAATGCGCAGCCCAGGCAATAAATCGCTGCGTGTACGGAACGCCAGCGGCATGTGGGTGAGCATCCGGCACTGCTGACGCAACTCGGCAACGAAGCTGGCTGCGCGCAGTGGATTGTGGTGGGCGATATGTTCGGCTATCTCTTCCAGATCGCACGCGGCGCGCTGGGAGATAAGCAGGCGCATCAGCTGTCTGCGCCAGTCGGCTGCTGCTTGCTGTATTTTGCTTCTAGAGCGGCGAACACCGCATCGCCGTCCAGCGCCTCCCCTTCCAGGCCTTCCTGAATGAAGTTGCGCAGTTGCTGGTCTTGCTTTGCGAGCAGCTGCAAGCCTGCCGCCACCAAGGCATTGGCATCCTTATAGCGGCCGGTGGAAAGTTGCTCGTGAAGCAATTGTTCGTCGGCTGAGGTCAGGGTAATGGTGGTCGGCATGGCGGGGTGCTTCGGGCAGTGGGCTTGCATCCAGTATAAACCCGTGCAGGGCGGGGGCTGCCACATTATTCAGCAACAGAAGTTGACTGGGGGGCTTGCCAGGTATATACTCGCGAGTTCTCAATTTATTCTGCGCATCGTATACGCGTTTGACAGCTGCTCCCCGAGAGTGGCTTTTTGCGCCCCATGTGCAGTTGGAATCGGGACACGGTTTTAGTCCCCGGACAATTGTCCGGGTTATTAACGTAGTAACTTTGTTGGATTAAGAACGATGCCAACCATCAATCAATTGATTCGCAAACCACGTACCGCACTGGTCGTGAAGAGCAAATCGCCGGCACTTGAAAACTGCCCGCAAAAGCGTGGCGTGTGCACCCGCGTGTACACCACCACTCCTAAGAAGCCTAACTCGGCACTGCGTAAAGTTGCCAAAGTGCGTCTGACCAACGGTTTCGAAGTGATTTCGTACATCGGCGGTGAAGGCCACAACCTGCAGGAACACAGCGTTGTTCTGCTGCGCGGCGGTCGTGTAAAAGACTTGCCAGGTGTGCGTTACCACATGGTTCGCGGCGCGCTGGATACCCAGGGTGTTAAAGACCGTAAGCAAGCTCGCTCGAAGTACGGTGCGAAGCGCGCTAAGCAAGCCAAGAAGTAATTTTCTTGCATTTTAATGAGTTGAGGCGGTCGCGAGACCGAGTAAGTGGAAGGCTTTGATGGCCTCCGCGAGTGCCAAATCAGAGGCGCTCAACTGAAGACAGGAAGGAAATACAATGCCACGTCGTCGTGAAGTACCCAAGCGCGAAATTCTGCCGGATCCAAAATTCGGCAACACCGAAGTCGCCAAATTCGTGAACGTTCTGATGCTGTCCGGTAAAAAATCGGTCGCAGAAAACATCATCTACGGTGCGTTCGACCATATCCAGCAAAAATCGGGCAAGGACCCGCTGGAAGTGTTCGCCGCCGCAATCAACAACGCCAAGCCGCTGGTGGAAGTGAAATCCCGCCGCGTCGGTGGCGCCAACTACCAGGTGCCTGTGGAAGTGCGTCCAGTACGCCGTCTGGCCCTGTCCATGCGCTGGCTGCGTGAAGCTGCCAACAAGCGCAGCGAAAAATCCATGCCACAACGCCTGGGCGGTGAGCTGATGGAAGCTGCGGAAGGCCGCGGCGGCGCGATGAAGCGTCGTGACGAGGTGCACCGCATGGCTGAAGCGAACAAGGCGTTCTCGCACTTCCGCTTCTAAAAACTTCGGCCGGCAGCGCCGGCCGCTTATCTGTTGTTCAAGCCGGGCACATTTTTTGATCGAAAAATGCTGCTCGGTTTTGTCCATTAAAAGATTTAGGATTAACTATGGCCCGCAAGACCCCCATTGAGCGCTACCGCAATATCGGTATCTCCGCTCACATCGACGCCGGTAAGACGACCACTACCGAGCGCGTGCTGTTCTACACCGGCGTGAACCACAAGATTGGTGAAGTGCACGACGGCGCAGCCACCATGGACTGGATGGAGCAGGAACAAGAGCGCGGCATCACCATTACCTCCGCGGCGACCACCTGCTTCTGGAAAGGCATGGCCAACAACTTCCCAGAACACCACATCAACATCATCGACACCCCGGGCCACGTTGACTTCACCATTGAAGTTGAACGCTCGATGCGCGTGCTGGACGGTGCTTGCATGGTTTACTGCGCAGTGGGCGGCGTGCAGCCTCAGTCGGAAACCGTGTGGCGTCAGGCTAACAAGTACAAAGTGCCGCGTCTGGCCTTCGTGAACAAGATGGACCGTACCGGCGCCAACTTCTTCAAAGTGTACGAGCAGATGCGCAACCGCCTGAAGGCCAACCCGATCCTGATCCAGATCCCGATCGGCGCGGAAGAAAACTTCAAGGGCGTGATCGACCTGGTCAAGATGAAAGCCATCATCTGGGACGACGCTTCCCAGGGCATGAAATTCGACTACCGCGACATCCCGGCCGAACTGGCCGAGTCCGCCGCCGAGTGGCGCGAGAAGATGGTTGAAGCGGCTGCCGAAGCCTCCGAAGACCTGATGAACAAGTACCTGGAAGAGGGCGACCTGTCCGAAGCCGAAATCAAGAAAGCACTGCGCGAGCGTACCATCGCTTCCGAAATCGTGCCGATGATGTGCGGTACCGCGTTCAAAAACAAGGGCGTGCAAGCGATGCTGGACGCTGTGATCGAGTTCCTGCCATCCCCAGTGGACATCCCACCGGTCAACGGCACCGACGACGACGAGCAGCCAGCTTCGCGTAAAGCCGCCGACGACGAGAAATTCTCGGCGCTGGCCTTCAAGATCATGACCGACCCGTTCGTCGGCCAGCTGGCCTTCTTCCGCGTGTACTCGGGCGCCATCAATTCCGGCGACACCGTGCTGAACTCGGTGAAAAACCGTAAAGAGCGTCTGGGCCGTATTCTGCAGATGCACGCTAACCAGCGCGAAGAGATCAAAGAAGTGCGCGCCGGCGACATCGCCGCAGCCGTGGGCCTGAAAGACGTGACCACCGGCGAGACCCTGTGCGATCCAGCATCGCCGATCATCCTGGAACGCATGGAGTTCCCGGAGCCGGTGATCCAGCAGGCCGTTGAGCCGAAAACCAAGTCCGACCAGGAAAAAATGGGCCTGGCCCTGAACCGTCTGGCTCAGGAAGACCCATCGTTCCGCGTCAAGACCGACGAAGAATCCGGCCAGACCATCATTGGTGGTATGGGCGAGCTGCACCTGGAAATTATCGTTGACCGTATGAAGCGCGAATTCGGCGTGGAAGCGACCGTCGGCAAACCACAGGTGGCTTACCGCGAAACCATTCGCAAGACCTGCGAAGAGATCGAAGGCAAGTTCGTCAAGCAGTCGGGCGGCCGTGGTCAGTACGGTCACGTGGTGCTGAAGATCGAACCGCAAGAACCGGGCAAAGGCTTCGAGTTCGTCGACGCGATCAAAGGCGGTACCGTTCCTCGCGAATACATCCCTGCAGTTGAGAAGGGTGTGCGCGAAACCCTGAACACCGGTGTTCTGGCCGGCTACCCAGTGGTGGACGTGAAAGTGACCCTGTTCTTCGGTTCGTACCACGATGTGGACTCGAACGAAAACGCGTTCCGCATGGCCGCTTCGATGGCCTTCAAAGACGGCTGCCGCAAGGCCCAGCCAGTGATTCTGGAGCCGATGATGGCTGTGGAAGTGGAAACGCCGGAAGACTACGCCGGTACCGTGATGGGCGACCTGTCGTCCCGCCGTGGTATGGTGCAGGGCATGGACGAAATCCCAGGCGGCGGCGGCAAGATCATCAAAGCCGAAGTACCGCTGTCGGAAATGTTCGGTTACTCGACCTCGCTGCGTTCCGCAACCCAAGGTCGTGCAACCTACACGATGGAATTCAAGCACTACTCCGAAGCGCCTAAGCACGTGATCGACGCGATCGTCACCGCCAAAGCGAAGTAATCTTGTTTATTGACCGGCCAGGGGAGATCCTCCTGGCCGCTCAGACCTTAAATCATAGTTCTAAGGAAGAATTAAAATGGCAAAAGAAAAGTTCGAGCGGACTAAACCGCACGTGAACGTAGGCACCATCGGTCACGTTGACCACGGCAAAACCACCCTGACCGCGGCTATCGCAACCGTTCTGTCGAAGAAATTCGGCGGCGAAGCTAAA
>JANCSZ010000019.1:0-61379 GCA_024437665.1 Massilia sp. YIM B04103
CGGGTTGGCGCCGGTGTTGGCCGCATCCTCGGCCAGCACGCTGCTGACGCTCTGGCTGTCGTTGTCGGTGATGCTGCCGCTGGCGGCGACACCGCCCACGATCAGCGTCAGGCTCTCTGTACTTTCGATCAGGGCGTCGTCGCTGGTCGGCACCGTGATGGTGAAGCTGGCCACACCAGCCGGCACGACGATAATGCCCGTGGCCGGATTCCCGCTCTTCCAGGCCACGCCATTGCTGAAGCTGAATGTGCCGTAGTCACTGGCGCCGCTGCTGCCGCCGATGGCCAGGCTGAACTCCGTGGCGCTGCCGCCCGCCGCGCTCAGGCCGACGCTGTAAAGCAGGCTGGCGCCCTCCGTCACGGTGCTGTCGGTGGGCGTGGCGCCGGTGTTGGCCGCATCCTCGGCCAGCACGCTGCTGACGGTGACCGCCACCGAATCGTTATCCGTGATCTGCACGGTGGCGCTGTTGTCGGTGATGGCGGCGAAGCGGCCGTCGCTCAGCGTGATGCTGAAGTTTTCGGCCGATTCGAGCGCCGTATCGTTCAGGATGCTGACCTGGAAGGTCTTGCTGGTTTCGCCGGGGTTGAAAGTCAGCGTGCCGCTGGTGCTGGTGTAATCGGACCCGGCGCTGGCGCTGCCGTCGGCGCTGGAGTACTTCACCGTCACCGTATCGCTGCTGACCTTGCTCATGGTGACGGTCACGGTGGCGATGCCCGCGCCTTCGTCCACCACCACATCGCCAACGGTCAGCTGAGGCTGGGCCGCCAGATAGGTGTTCAGCGAGGGCAGCAGGCCGGAAGTGGCGGCATTGCCGTTGACTTGGCCACCGCTGATATTCAGCGTCTGCCCGTTGAAGGTCAGGCCGATGAAGGTACGCGGATCGCCATTCGCGCCGCTGAAGGGATCGATCAAATACGTGCCGCTGCTGGTGGCCAGGGTCTGGCTGGCGCCCGTGGCGTAGAACACGATCGTGCTGACGGAGCCGCTCGGCGCGCGCCAGTTGATGACACCGTCGATGGCATGCTGCACGCCATTCGCGTCGGTAATCAGGATCGTGCCGGAATAGTCGTTGCCCTGGCTGCCGCCGAACTGGCCATTGTCGCTGCTCTGGCGGAACTGGAAATTGGACCAGCCATAGGTGGTCAGGTAGTTGGCATTGATCGCTTCGTTATTCTTGGAATAATCGCCAACAAAGCCGTTACTGAATGAGACAGTAATTATCGCCATCGCCGCCCCTTGCAGAATATGGTTCACTACCATGCGCTTACAAGCAACCCTTGCTATTTATCTTATCTCAGCGAAAAGAAGTCCGGCGTACTAAACGGCGGCAGGACGCGGCGCCAGGCATTTCGCGCACAAATCCCTTTGCTGGCATAAACTTCTAGAATGCAAGCTGTCGTGTTTTCAGCATTCAAGGCGGCCATAACGGCTATATTTTTGCTAGCCAAAAGGCATTTGCTATAGTCCCGATTCACCTTGTTTTGGAAATTGCCATGAGCACTGCTGGACTGGAGCCTTTGCATGCCGCCCTGCGCGCAGCCGCCCTGCGCGGCAAGGCTGCTGAAATGCGTGCCTATATGCGCAACCAATTCGACTTCCTTGGCCTACCCACGCCCTTGCGCCGCGCCGCCGCCAAGCCCTGGCTGAAAGCGCAGAAGGGCGCGGGCGCCGCGGCACTGCTGCAACTGGCCGATACGCTGTGGGCAGAGCCGCAGCGCGAATACCAATATCTCGCCATCGATCTGCTGGCCATGCACTGGAAAGAGCTGGCGCTCAAGGAACTGCCCGCCCTGCTGGCGCTGGCGCGGAAGAAATCCTGGTGGGATACGGTCGACGGCCTCGCCAGCCTGGTCGGCCAGGTGCTGCGCGGCAGCCATGAAGGCATGGACGACGCGCTGGCGCACGAGGACTTTTGGCTGCGCCGCATCGCCCTGCTGCACCAGCTCGGCTGGCGCGATGCGGTCGACGAGGCGCGCCTGTTCCGCTATTGCTTGAACCAGGCCCATGAACAGGAGTTTTTCATCCGCAAAGCCATCGGCTGGGCCTTGCGCGACTATGCCCGCCACCGGCCGCAAGCCGTGCGCGCCTTCCTCGACGCCGCCGGCGCGCAGCTCTCGCCGCTCAGTTACCGCGAGGCGGCGCGCCATCTGGACTAAAGCAGCCAGCGCACGGTAGGTGCACGGTTTTTTGCTAAAGAATCAAGCTCTTTGTTAAAATCGCTGCCGATTCCGACTTTCATCCCTGTCCCCATGAGCAACTCCGCCGGCGCCGCTGCGCGACGCCTGAAACTCCTGCAACTGGTTCCCGAACCCCTGCCCACCTACCGCGCCGACGTCGTCACCCTATTCGGCAAATATCTGCCGCGCTATGGGGTGGACTGCCATGTGGTGGGATCGGCCTCCGCCGCGCCGCTGGGCGAGCAGAGCTTTGCCTCGGCGCGCCGGCCGGCGCATGGCGGCGGCCGGCTGCAGCGCGATCTGAGTTTCCTGCGCCTGTGCGCGCGCAGCCTGTTCCAGGCCCGCCGCGGCGAGTACGATGTGATCCAGGTGCGCGATATGGTGTCGATCGGCCTGCTCGGCTGTCTGGCGGCGCGCCTGAAGGGCAGCCGCTTCGCCTATTGGATGTCCTACCCGATGTGCGAAGGCCGCATCGACAGGGCGCGCCGCGAATTGAAGACGGGCGGCGGCTTGCGCTTCCGCTTCGTGCTGCTCAAGGGCCTGGCCGAACAGTTCCTGCTGAACCGGATCGTTCTGCCGAACGCCGACCACATCTTTGTGCAAAGCGAGGCCATGCTGGCCAAGCTGGCGTCGGAGGGCGTGCCCGCGCATAAGATGACCCCGGTGCCCATGGGCGTCGACAGCGATGCCGTCGCCGCCAAGCCTCAGGCGCGCCGTCCGGAAGGCTGGGAAGAGCGCCCCCTGCTGGCCTATCTCGGCACGCTCGATCATTCGCGCGAGATGAGCCGGGTATTGGACGCCCTGCACCGGGTACGCCAGACGGTGCCGGATGCCGTCCTGCTGCTGATCGGCGATTCGCCCGTGCCGCGCGATGTGCCGCGCCTGCTGGAACACGCCGCCACGCTGGGACTGAGCGATGCGGTACGGGTCACCGGCTGGCTGCCAAGCGCGGAAGCCTGGTCCCTGCTTGCCAGCGCCGATGCCGCCATCTCCTATATTCCGCGCGGCAGCCTGTACGACGTCAGCTCGCCGACCAAGCTGCTGGAATATCTGGCCCTGCAAGTACCATGCGTCGGCAACGATAATCCTGACCAGCAAAAAGTCCTGAGCGAGTCCGGCGCCGGCTGGCTGACGGAGAGTTCCCCCGACGCCTTGGCGGCGGCTATCTGCGAGATTTTTGGCGACAAGGCGGCGGCACGCGCCCGCGCCCAAGCCGGACCGGCCTATATCGACGCCCATCGCAGCTACCGCGTCATTGCCGAACAGACTGCGCAAAGCTATTTCGCCATGTGCGCCCCCGCCCTGGCGCCGGCGGCTGCGGGTAAAAGCCGCTAGCCGGCCCGGGCGCTTCAGGCGCACACGCTTGAACACGCTAATTTGAAACGCGCGGCAATCTGTGCCAGCATGGCTTCTCTCTTCGTGAAGGAGGACCGGCCATGCCCAGTATTTCCCACAAGATTCAACCCTGCCTGTGGTTCGACGATCAGGCGGAACAAGCGGCGCGCTACTACACCGGCATTTTCCCCAGCTCCAGTATTTCCAGCATCAGCCTGTACACCGAGGCCGGGCAGGAAATCCATGGCCGGCCGCCCGGTTCGGTCATGGTGGTCGCATTCGAACTCGCAGGCTGCCGCTTCACCGCCCTGAATGGCGGGCCGGTCTTCACATTCAATGAAGCCCTCTCGCTCATCATCAATTGCGACAACCAGGATGAAATCGATTACTACTGGCATCATCTAGGCGAAGGCGGCGATCCGGCGGCCCAGCAATGCGGCTGGCTCAAGGACAAATACGGCCTGTCGTGGCAGATCGTGCCTACCGTCATAGCCGACATGATGCGCGACACCGAGTCCGGCAAAGCCCAGCGCGTCATGACGACCTTGCTGAAAATGAGAAAAATCGATTTCGCCGAGCTGCAAAAGGCATACCGGGGCTAGGCCCAGGATTACCGTCCGCTTTGGGTCCGGCCCGCGGCGCTGCCGCGCTCAAACCTGGCGCGTGCGCGACGCCTGCGGCATATTGGCGATCACCAGCAAGGAGACCATCAGCAACACGCTGTATTCCATGCCGCCGGTGCCATGCTCGCCGACAAACCAGCCATTCTGAAAATGGATCAGCGCGATTCCCATCCCGGCAATGAAGAGCAGTCCGCTCACCACCCATTTTCTGGCGATATCCGCGATCAGGAGCAGGCCGCCGGCCAGTTCGAACAAGGTGATGGCCCAGACAATCGTTACGCCGAAGGGAAAGCCCAATGTCTCCAGGAAACCGCCAAAGCGCGGAATCGTGCCATTCAGCACGCGTACCCCGGCATGCGCCATGAACATGATGGCGACCGCGACGCGCAGCAGCACCAGGGAAAAGGAAAAGTGCATCACATACGGCCTCATCAGAAATCGCCTCCGCGTAAGATGGCAAAAAGGAAAGGCAGCATATCACGCAGAAAGCGATATTAACTAAATTGGCAAGTTTCTTTCCAAGTTCCGCCGATCGGGAAAAGCGGCGAGCAACAGCCGCCACAGGGGCCGGACGGACTGTTATGCTTGCGGTTTGCCAAGCACATCAAACCATGAGAAGTCATTCCAGCGGCGGTCTTGTCTACTCCACCGAAGTCGGCCGTACCTGCCCCGCCTGCCGCCAGGCAATTGCCGCCTGCACCTGTAAAGCCCAAACCGCCATCATTGGCGACGGCCAGGTCCGCGTTTCACGCCAAACCAAGGGCCGTGGCGGCAAGACCGTCACGCTGGTCAAAGGCCTGGCCCTCGACCCGCTCGCGCTGGCCCAGCTCGGCAAACAGCTGCGCAGCGCCTGCGGCTCGGGCGGCACGGTCAAGGATGGCGTCATCGAAATCCAGGGCGATCATTGCGATCTCTTGATGGCCGCGCTCGCCAAGCTAGGCCACAGCCCGAAACGTAGCGGCAACTGATTCCCCGGCCGGGCAATCGCCAACACGCAATCGCTGGCGCGGGTCCATACCGCAGAAGGCTGGCAGCCGCATCTCCACTGAACTGTTCCAGACGCTCCGCGATGAGCATGAAAAAAGCCGGGATAAACCCGGCTTTTTTGCTGCGCCCTGACGGGCTGGCAGTGCTCCTTAACCCACGAACTTGCGGGCGTTGCGGAACATGCGCATCCACGGGGAATGCTCGCCCCAGCTGTCGGGATGCCAGGATTGCTGCACCGTGCGGAAGACGCGCTCGGCGTGCGGCATCATCACGGTGAAGCGGCCGTCGGCCGTGGTCACCGACGTCAAGCCTTGCGGCGAGCCGTTCGGGTTGTACGGATAGGCTTCGGTCGCTGCGCCCTTGTTGTCGATGAAGCGCAGCGCGCCGATGGCTTCGCCGATATTGCCGGTCTGGCTGAAGTCCGCATAGCCTTCGCCGTGGGCGATGGCGATGGCGCTCTGGGTGCCGGCCATGCCCTGGAAGAAGATGGACGGCGAGTCCAGCACTTCAACCATGGAGAAGCGCGCCTCGAATTTCTCCGACTTGTTGGTGGTGAACTTCGGCCAGGCATGGGCGCCAGGGATGATGGACTTCAGATTGCTCATCATCTGGCAGCCGTTGCAGACGCCGAGACCGAAGCTGTCGGGGCGCTGGAAGAAGCGCGCGAACTGCTCGGCCAGGGCCGGGTTGAACAGGATGGACTTGGCCCAGCCTTCGCCCGCGCCCAGCACGTCGCCATACGAGAAGCCACCGACGGCGATGATGCCCTGGAAGTCGTCCAGCTTGACGCGGCCGGCAATCAGGTCGCTCATGTGCACGTCCACCGCCGCGAAGCCTGCCTGGTGCATGACCCAGGCGGTTTCGATGTGCGAGTTGACGCCCTGCTCGCGCAGGATGGCGACGCGCGGACGCACGCCGGTGGCCAGGAATGGCGCGGCCACGTCTTCGTTCAGATCAAAGGTGATCTTCGGCGCGATGCCTGGATCGCTTTCGTCCAGCAGACGGTCGTATTCCTGGTCGGCGCAAGCCGGGTTCTCGCGCAGGCGCGAGATGCGCCAGCTGGTTTCGCTCCACAGGCGGTGCAACGCGGAACGCGGCTGGCTGTAGATGGTTTTGGCGTCGCGCGTGAATTCGATCACGCCACGCTCGTTCGGCTTGCCGATGATATGGCTGCAGGCGCCCAGGTTGAAGCTGCGCAGCACGTCCATCACCTGCGACTTCTCTTCGGCGCGCACCTGGATCACGGCGCCCAGCTCCTCGCTGAACAGGGCGCGCAGGGTCAGCTCGTTGCGGCGCTCGGCCACTTGGCCGGCCCAGTTCTTGGCGTCGCCCCAGTCGGCGGCATGTTCGCCTTCCAAGGTCAGCATATCCAGATTGATGGACAGGCCGGCGCGGCCGGCGAAGGCCATTTCCGTCAGCGTGGCGTACAGGCCGCCGTCCGAACGGTCGTGGTAGGCCAGCAGCTTGCCGTCCTTGTTCAGTTGCTGGATGGCGGCGAAGAAGGCTTTCAAGTCTTCCGCACTGTCCACGTCCGGCACATCGTTGCCGAGCTGGCCGATCACCTGCGCCAGCGCCGAGGCGCCCATGCGGTTCTTGCCGCGGCCCAGGTCGATCAGGATGATCGAGGTTTCGCCCAGGTCGGTGCGGATTTGCGGGGTCAGCGACTTGCGCACGTCGTACACCGGCGAGAAGCCGGAGACGATCAGCGATACCGGCGACACCACGGCCTTGTCCTCGCCCTCGTCCTTCCAGGTGGTGCGCATGGACAGCGAGTCCTTGCCGACCGGGATGCTGATGCCCAGGGCCGGGCACAGATCCATGCCGACCGCTTTCACGGTGTCGAACAGGGCGGCGTCCTGGCCCGGCTGGCCGCAGGCGGCCATCCAGTTGGCGGACAGCTTGATGCAGGAGATGTCTTCGATCGGCGCGGCGGCCATATTGGTGATGGTCTCGCCCACGGCCATGCGGCCGGAAGCTGGCGCATCGATCACCGCCAGCGGCGTGCGTTCGCCCATGGCCATCGCCTCGCCCAGATAGCCTTCATAGCTCATGGCGGTGACGGCGCAATCGGCCACCGGCACCTGCCATGGGCCGACCATCTGGTCGCGCACCGACATGGCGCCCACGCTGCGGTCGCCGATGGTGATCAGGAAGGACTTGTCGCCCACGGTCGGCAGCAGCAGCACGCGCTTGGCCGCTTCTTCCAGCTCCAGGCCGGTCAGATCGATGGCCGGGAAGTCGTTCTTCACATGGTGCACATCGCGCTGCATCTTGGGCGGTTTGCCGAGCAGGACGTCCATCGGCATATCGACCGGCGAATTGCCCAGCTCATGGTCCACCAGTTTCAGCTGGCGCTCTTCGGTCGCCACGCCCACCACGGCAAACGGGCAGCGCTCGCGTTCGCACAGCGCCTGGAACTGCGGCAGGTCTTGCGGCGCGATCGCCAGCACATAGCGTTCCTGCGATTCGTTGCTCCAGATTTCCTTCGGCGCCATGCCGCTTTCTTCCAGCGGAACTTTACGCAGATCGAAGATCGCGCCGCGCTTGGCGTCGTTGGTGATTTCCGGGAAGGCGTTGGACAGGCCGCCCGCGCCCACATCGTGGATCGAGATGATCGGATTGGCGTCGGCCAGCTGCCAGCAGCCGTTGATCACTTCCTGGGCGCGGCGTTCCATTTCCGGATTGCCGCGCTGGACGGAGTCGAAGTCCAGATCGGCGGTATTGGTGCCGGTCGCCATCGAGGAAGCGGCCGAGCCGCCCATGCCGATGCGCATGCCGGGACCGCCCAGCTGCACCAGCAGGCTACCGACCGGGATGTCGTTCTTGTGGGTGTGCTTGGCCGAGATATTGCCGATGCCGCCCGCGATCATGATCGGCTTGTGGTAGCCGAACACGGTGTCGTGCGCGCCGGCGAACTGCTTGCCGATATTCTGTTCGTAGGTACGGAAGTAACCGCCCAGCACCGGACGGCCGAATTCATTGGAGAAGGCGGCGCCGCCGAGCGGGCCTTCGATCATGATCTGCAGCGGCGAGGCGATGCGGTCAGGCTTGCCGTAGACCGTGGATTCGTCGCGCTTGCCGACCGGCGCGGTCACGTTGGCCGCGTTCTCCCAGGCCTGCACCGCTTCCGGCAGCATCAGGTTGGACACGGTGAAACCGGCCAGGCCGGCTTTCGGCTTGGCGCCACGGCCGGTCGCGCCCTCGTCGCGGATCTCGCCGCCGGCGCCGGTGGAAGCGCCCGGGAAGGGGGAAATCGCGGTCGGGTGGTTGTGGGTTTCCACCTTCATCAGGGTGTGCACCAGCTCCGTCGACGCGCCGTATTCGTGGCCTGCGCCGCGCGGATAGAAGCGCGTCACTTCCGCGCCTTCCATGATGGAGGAGTTGTCCGAGTACGCCACCACCGTGCCTTTCGGCTGCAGCTGGTGGGTGTTCTTGATCATCTTGAACAGGGACAGATCCTGCGCCACGCCGTCGATGGTCCAGTCGGCGTTGAAGATCTTGTGGCGGCAATGCTCGCTGTTCGCCTGGGCGAACATCATCAGTTCCACGTCGGTCGGATTGCGCTTGGCAGTGGTGAAGGCGTCCAGCAGATAATCGATTTCGTCTTCCGACATGGCCAGGCCCAGGTCCGTATTGGCCTTTTCCAGCGCCATGCGGCCCGCGCCCAGCACATCGATCGACTCCAGCGCTTTGGCTTCCAGGCTGCGGAACAGATCGGCCGCCTGGTCGGGATGGCGCAGCACCGATTCGGTCATGCGGTCATGCAGCAGGGCTGCCACGGCTTGCGCCTCTTCCGGCGTCAGCTTCTTGGCGGCGCCGATGCTGCTGCCCAGGATGCCGGCCTTCAGGTTCACGCGATAGGCCACGCCGCGCTCGACGCGGTGGATATGGGCCATGCCGCAGTTGTGAACGATGTCGGTGGCTTTGGAAGCCCAGGGGGAAATGGTGCCGAAGCGGGGGATGACGAAGAACTCTTCGACATGGCCTTCGGCATGTTCCGGCAGGGCCGGTTCGCCGTAGGTCAGCAGGCCGTTGAGGCGATTGCTGTCATCGGTGGTGAGCGGGTTCGCGGCATCCACAAAGTGGACATAGCGCGCCTGCACCGATGAAATCGCGGGCAATACTGCTTGGAGTTGGGTTAAAAGACGTTGGCTACGAAATGCGGACAGGGCGTTGGAGCCCGGCAGAATCAACATGGTTGGGAGATGGTTGATGCAGCTTGGCTGCGGATTAAAAGAAGAATTGGCACGAGATTGCTGGTCTTGCTAGATTTCCTTTTGCCGGCATTATACTCTTTTCACCCCCCTATTCCCAGCCCTGAGTCAGCTTGGCGCGGCCCTAAAAACTGGTGTCAAAGCAACATTTAGGGGCATAAATCCTGGCTTTGCGCCCTTCCCGGGGTCAAAACCGCTGGTTTTGTGACATGTTTTACTCAAGCTTGGAGTATGCTCACAGCTATATGAGCGATCCGTGCGAACACAATGCCAGACTATAGCGACTTGTCGGTGCTGATCGTCGACCCCAATCCCGGGATGCGGGCCAATCTGCACAATATGCTGAGCCAGTGCTCGATCACCCGCATCGAATATGCGGTCAGCTCCGGCACGGCCATCCGCCACCTGGGCGCGCGCAGCTTCGACGTCATCCTGTGCGAATACGACCTGGGCAGCGGCAGCGGCGACAGCGGGCAGGATGGCCAGCAGCTGCTGGAAGACCTGCGCCACCATAAGCTGATCAGCGACTGGACCATCTTCATCATCCTCACCTCCGAGGGCGTGTACAGCAAGGTGATGAGCGCGGCCGAGCTGACGCCCACCGACTACGTGCTGAAACCCTTCACCACCGATGTGCTGATGCAGCGCATCGTCAAGGCCATCGAAAAGCGCGCCGTGTTCGCGCCGATTCATATGCTGATCGCCCAGGGCAAGCTGCGCGAGGCGATCGACACCTGCACCGAGCTGCAGGGCGCCAATCCGCGCCATACGGGCGATTTCAACCGCCTGCGCGCCGAGCTGCATCTGCGCCTGGGCGACTTGCGCGACGCCGAGCTGCTGTACCAGGGCATCCTGATGACGCGGCCGGTGGGCTGGGCGCATCTGGGCCTGGCCCAATGCCAGTTCCAGCAACAGCGCTTTGAAGAGGCGCAGCAGACGCTGGACAATGTGATCGAGCACAATCCGCAGTTGATGGCGGCCTACGACCTGCTGGCGCGCGTGCACGAAGCCATGGGCCAGAAGGTGCAGGCCAAGAAGGTGCTGGAAGATGCCGTCGCCATTTCGCCGCATATGGTGCGGCGGTTGCGCCATCTGGGCGAAATCGCCTACGACAGCGGCGATCTGGGCATGGCGGAAAAGGCCTTCAAGCAGGTCGTCGCCAAGGCCAAGTATTCCGAATTCCGCGATCCCGAAGACCATGTGAACCTGGTGCGCGCCCTGGTGCGCAAGGGCGACGCCAACCAGGCCAGCGGCGTGATCCGCGACCTGGAACGCTCGATGCGCGCCGGCGCCGGCACCGAAGCCTGCAAGGCCTTCTCCTCGGCGCTGCTGATGGACCTGATGGGCGAGGAAACCGAGGCGGCGGCCCAGCTCAGCACCGCCGCGCGCGCCGTGAACATGGCGCGCGGCCTGTCCAACCAGCTGAAAATGGGACTGGTGTACAGCTGCCTGCAGCACCAGCTCGACCAGGAAGCGTCCGGCGTCATGCTGAATATGATGCACGACAGCGAGAGCGGCGTCACCATGGAGCAGGCCGTCGGCGTCTTCGAAAAAGCCGGCCGCCACGACCTGGCGCGCAGCATGGGCGAGCGCATCAGCAGCGAAGTGCAGGACCTGGTCAGCGACGCCGCCGCCAAGAGCGCCCAGGGCGAGCACCGCGCCGCCATCACCACCCTCAACAGCGCGCTGCGGCGCACGCCCGGCAACGTCCCGGTGCTGGTGGCCACCATCCAGGCCATGCTGCAGCAGCTCGACGAGCGCGGCTGGGAAACCCCGCTCGGCGAACAAGCCGCCCACCTGCTCGAACGCGCGCGCCGCCTCGACCCCGCCCACCCCAGCCTCGACATCCTCGCCGGCCAATACAACGCCACCCAGCGCAAATACGGCATCTCCACCACCGCCTGACATCCGCCGCTACAGCCGAGCCCGTGTCCGATTTTGGGGCCAGACCCCAAAATCGGACACAAGCTCAGCCATGATCAAATATTGTCGAGTTCGTGTCTGATTGGGGTCTGACCCCAATCAGCCACGGGGTCGGCCGTAGCCGCCGCCGCCGGGGGTTTCGATAATGAACAGGTCGCCGGGCTGCATCTGGGTCTTGCCGATGTGGCCGAGTTCTTCGATGCGGCCGTCGGCGCGCTGGACGGTGTTGCGGCCGACCGCGCCGGCGCCACCGCCGGCCATGCCGAAGGGGGCGTAACGGCGGTTGTTGGAGAGGATGGCGGCGGTCATCTCTTCCAGGAAGCGGATCTTGCGGATGCCGCCATTGCCGCCGTGCCAGCGCCCCTTGCCGCCGGAGCCGGGACGGATGGCGTAGCTTTCAACCCGCACGGGATAGCGGAATTCGAGGATTTCCGGGTCGGTCAGCCGCGAATTGGTCATATTGGTCTGCACTAGGTCGGTGCCGTCAAAGCCTTCGCCCGCGCCGGAACCGCCGCTGATGGTTTCGTAATACTGGTAGCGCGCATTGCCGAAGGTGAAGTTGTTCATCGTGCCCTGGGCCGCCCCCATCACGCCGAGCGCGCCATATAGCGCGTTGGTGATGCAGGTCGAGGTTTCCACATTGCCGGAAACGACCGAGGCGGGGTAATGGGGATTGAGCATGGAGCCGGGCGGGATCAGCACCTGCAACGGTTTCAAGCAGCCGGCATTGAGCGGAATCTCGTCATCGACCAGGGTGCGGAAAACATACAGCACGGCCGCCATGCACACGGCCGATGGCGCGTTGAAGTTATTGTCCTGCTGGGCCGAGGTGCCGCTGAAGTCGATGACGGCGCTGCGCCCAGCCTGGTCGACCCGGATGGCCACGGCAATGCGGGCGCCATTATCCAGTTCCACCGTGTAGGCGCCGTCGCGCAAGGCGCTGATGACGCGGCGCACCGCCTCCTCCGCATTATCCTGCACATGGCCCATATAGGCCCGCACCACGTCCAGGCCGAAGTGAGCCACCATGCGCCGCAGCTCGTCCACGCCTTTCTGGTTGGCGGCGACCTGCGCGCGCAGATCGGCCATATTCTGATCGGGATTGCGGGCCGGATACAGCCCGCCGGCCAGCAAGACGCGCGCCTCGGCGTCGCGCAGCCGGCCGCCATCCACCAGCTTGAAATTATCGAACAGGACGCCCTCCTCTTCGATATGGCGCGAATCGGGCGGCATCGATCCCGGCGTGGTGCCGCCGATATCGGCATGGTGGCCGCGCGAGCCGACATAGAACAGGATGCCCTGCCCCGCCTCATCGAAAACCGGCGAGATCACGGTGACGTCGGGCAGATGGGTGCCGCCGTTGTACGGGTCGTTGAGCATATAGACGTCGCCCGGCCGCATGCGGCCCGCGTTCTTGCGCATCACCGCCTTGATGCTCTCGCCCATCGAACCCAGATGCACCGGCATATGCGGCGCGTTGGCGATCAGATTGCCCTGCTCGTCGAAGATGGCGCAGCTGAAGTCCAGGCGCTCCTTGATATTCACCGAGTAGGCGGTGTTTTGCAGGCGCAGGCCCATTTGCTCGGCGATCGACATGAAGAGATTATTGAAAATCTCCAGCATCACCGGGTCGGCCGTGGTGCCGATGGCGCGCCGTTCGGGCAGCGCTTCGACGCGGTTCAGCAGCAGATGGTTCTGGGGTGTGACCTCGGCCCGCCAGCCCGGCTCCAGCACCGTCGTCGCATTCGCCTCGGCGATGACGGCGGGGCCGGGAACCAGGTCGCCAGCACGCAGATCGTCGCGCCGGAACAGCGCCGTCTCGCGCCAGCGCCCGCCGGCATACATGGGAACGACGGCATGCGGCAGCAAAGGCATCTGGCGCGGCACCGCCGCTTGCGGCGTTTCGGCCGGCGCATCGGATTTACCGATGGCCTCCACCGACACCGCTTCGACCATCAGCGCCCGTCCCGGCATGAGGAAGGAGAAACGCTGCTTGTAGGCCGACTCAAACTGCTCCTGCATGCGCTGCGGCGTATCGAAGGCGACGATCAGCGCAGTATCCGTGCCTTCGTAGCGCAGATGGATGCGGCGCGCCAGCGCGATCTGCCCTTCCGCCACGCCTTGCCGGCGCAGCGCAGCGCCGGCATCCTCTTCCAGCGCCTGCAGCCGCTGAACGATGCCGTCCAGCGCGGACGCTTCCAGCCGCGCCTCGACCGCCATTTCGCGCATCACGCTTTGGTCGGCCAAGCCCATGCCATATGCCGACAGCACGCCGGCCAGCGCATGGATGAAGACGGTCTTCATGCCCAGCGCATCGGCCACCAGGCAGGCATGCTGGCCGCCAGCGCCGCCGAAGCTGGTCAGCGTGTACTCGGTGACGTCATGGCCGCGCTGCACGGAAATCTGTTTGATGGCATTCGCCATATTGCCGACGGCGATCTCGATGAAGCCCTCGGCTATCTGTTCCGGCGTCGCGGCTGCGGCGCCGGCGGCGGCGATCTCCTGCGCCATGGCGGCAAAGCGTTCGCGCACAATGGCCGCATCCAGCGCCTGCGCGCCATCGGCGCCGAACAGGCGGGGGAAATAGTCCGGCTGCAGCCTGCCCAGCATCACATTGCAGTCGGTGACGGTCAGCGGCCCGCCGCGCCGGTAGCTGGCAGGACCGGGATTGGCGCCCGCGCTATCGGGGCCGACGCGCAAACGGCTGCCGTCAAAATGCAGAATGGAGCCGCCGCCCGCCGCCACGGTATGGATGCTCATCATCGGCGCGCGCATGCGCACGCCGGCCACCTGCGTTTCGAATACGCGCTCAAACTCGCCGGAGAAGTGCGAAACATCGGTCGACGTGCCGCCCATATCGAAACCGATGATGCGCTCGAAGCCCGCCGCGCGGCTGGCGCGCACCATGCCAACAATGCCGCCGGCCGGACCGCTCAGGATGCTGTCCTTGCCCTGGAAAGCACGCGCATCGGTCAGGCCGCCGTTCGACTGCATGAATTGCAGATTCACGCCCGGCAGCTCGCGCGCCACCTGATCGACGTAGCGCCGCAGGATGGGCGAAAGATAGGCATCGACCACCGTGGTGTCGCCACGCGCCACCAGTTTCATCAAGGGGCTGATCTGGTGCGAGACCGATATCTGCGTGAAGCCGATTTCGCGCGCGATGCGCGCCACCGCCTGCTCATGCGCGCCATAGCGGTAGCCGTGCATGAAGACGATGGCCAGTGCGCGCAAGCCGGCAGCGTAAGCCGCCTGCAGGCCGGCGCGCGCGCCCTCCTCGTCCAGCGCCCGCACCACCTCACCGTGGGCGCCCATGCGCTCATCGATCTCGATCACCTTGCGATACAGCAGCTCGGGCAGCACGATATGGCGGTCAAACAGGCGCGGACGGTTTTGATAGGCGATGCGCAGCGCGTCGCCAAAGCCGCGCGTGATCGCCAGCGCCGCCGGCTCGCCTTTGCGCTCCAGCAGCGCATTGGTCGCCACCGTCGTTCCCATCTTCACGGCGCCGATACGCTCGACGGGAATGGGCTGCCGCGCTTCCACCGCCAGTAGATGGCGGATGCCGGCCAGCGCCGCGTCGGCATAATGTTCCGGGTCTTCGGACAGCAGCTTGTGCGTGCGCAGGCTGCCATCGGGCAGGCGCGCCACGATGTCGGTGAAAGTGCCGCCGCGGTCGATCCAGAATTGCCAGTCCATTGCCAGCCTCGCTCCGTTCAGTCAAGGGCCCATTGTAGATGCGGGTGCCAAGGCGCGGCGCAGGCCAGGCAAAATTATTTCGATGATAAAATTGAGCGAATCCCAATTGCACGGCCCCGCGCCGTCACCTCAGGCATGAATCCCCTCTACTCCGTCGCCGAAATCCGCCAGATCGAAGCGGCAGGCGCCGCCCTTCTTCCCGCCGGAGCACTGATGCAGCGTGCCGGGCAGGCTGCGGCCAACGCCGCGCTGGACCTGCTGCCCTTCTCCACCAGCCGCGCCAGGGTGCTGGTGCTGGCCGGCCCCGGTAACAATGGCGGCGATGCGCTGGAAGCGGCAGCCCATCTGTCGCACGCCGGCGCGCAAGTGGCCATCCGCTACTTCGACAGTCCCCGCCCACCCTCGCCCGAACGCGCGCACGCGCTGGAGCGGGCACGCAGCAGCCCGGCGCGTTTTGTCGAACTGCAGCCGGAGGATATTGCGGCCGCCGAGTGGAATCTGGTGGTCGATGGCCTGTTCGGCATCGGCTTGCAGCGCGCCCTGGACGGCGCCGCGCGCGACCTGGTGCTGACCGTGAATGCGCTGGGCTGCCCGGTGCTGGCGCTCGACGTTCCCAGCGGCCTGGATGCCGACAGCGGCTGCATCGTCGGCGATGCCGGCGGCGTCGCCATCCGCGCCAGCCACACCGTCACCTTCCTCGGCGACAAAGCGGGATTGCACACCTGCGCGGGGCGCGACCATGCGGGCCTGGTCAGCGTCAACCGGCTGGAAGTGGACGACGCAGCTTTCCCGCCGGCCGGCATGCATCTGAACGACGTCACCTTCTTCGGCCGCAACGCGCGGGCGCGCAGCCACAATTCGCATAAAGGCAGCTTCGGCAACGTCGCCGTGATCGGCGGCGCGCGCGGCATGGGCGGCGCACCCGTGCTGGCGGGACGCGCCGCGCTGATGAGCGGCGCGGGGCGCGTCTATCTCGGCTTCGCCGCCGACACCCCGGTCTACGACAGCGCCCACCCGGAACTCATGTGCCGCAACGCCGCCGACATCAGCTTCGACGATGCCGTACTGGTGGTCGGCCCCGGCCTCGGCACGGCGCCCGCCGCGCGCACCCTGCTGCTGCGCGCCATCGACGGCGCGCAAGCCATTCTGGCCGACGCCGACGCCCTCAACCTGCTGGCCGCATCGCCCGAACTCAAGGAACTGGTAGCCCGGCGCACCGCGCCCACCGTGCTCACCCCGCACCCGCTGGAGGCGGCCCGCCTGCTCGGCATCAGCGCCGCCGAAGTCCAGCGCGACCGCATCGGTCATGCCCGCGCCCTGGCCGCGCAGCTGCAAGCCTATGTCGTCTTGAAAGGTTCCGGCAGCGTGATCGCCGCCCCGGACGGGCGCATCGTCATCAACACCACCGGTAATCCCGCCCTCGCCACCGCCGGCACCGGCGATGTCCTGGCCGGCCTATGCGGCAGCCTGCTGGCCCAGGGCTGGCCGGCCTGGGAAGCCACGCTCGCCGCCGTCTGGCTGCACGGCATGGCTGCCGACGTCCTGGTCGCCGACGGCAGCGGTCCGATCGGCATCACCGCCAGCGAACTGCTGCCCGCCATCCGCGTCGCCCACAACCGCATGGTCCACCACCACGCCCGCTAAGCCCGCGTTTGATCCTGCGCAAACAATGTCCGCCCCTGGTGCCTGACACCGTGCTTGGACATTTCTTGATCTTTCTCAAAGAATGTCTCACCCTGGTGTCAGGCACCAGGGTGAGACATTGTTTGATCTGGCGCAAACGGTTTAGACGAGGCGGCCGGCGGCGATGGTGATGGTGCGCTTGCAGCGGGCGGCGATGGAGGGGTCGTGCGTGACCAGCACCAGCGTTGAACCGTGTTCGCGATTGAGCTCGAACATGAGCTGGATGACGGCTTCGCCCGTGGCGGCATCGAGACTGCCGGTCGGTTCGTCGGCCAGCAGCAATGGCGGCTGGCTGACGAAGGCGCGCGCCAATGCCACGCGCTGCTGCTCGCCGCCGGACAGGTACTTGGGATAGTGCTTCAGGCGCGACGACAGGCCGACCCGGCCCAGCATCTCTTCGGCGCGGCGTTTGGCGTTGCTTTCGCCGGACAGCTCCAGCGGCAGCATCACGTTTTCCGCCGCCGTCAGGTGCGGCAGCAGCTGGAAGGATTGAAAGACGAAGCCCAGCTTGGCCTTGCGCAGCGCGGCGCGGCCGTCTTCATCGAGCGCGAAGATGTCGCTGCCGTCCAGCAGCACCTTGCCCTCGCTGGGCGTATCCAGGCCGGCCAGAAGTCCCAGCAGGGTCGATTTGCCGGAACCCGAAGCGCCGACGATGGCGAGCGTTTCCGCCCTTTGCACGGTAAAATCCACGCTATGCAGGATGGCCAGCTCGCCGCTGGCGTCGGCCACCCGCTTGCATAGGCCGGAAACGGCGATGGCCGCCGTCGCGGCACGCACTTCGGCGGCCGGAATGGCCGGCGAATCTGGAATAAAACTGCTGGACGCTATTGGGAATTCAGGCATGATCCTGTTTGAAAAGTTACGTCGTTGTCTGCTGCTGTCGCTGGCCTCCCTGCTGCTGGGCGGCGCGGCGCACGCCTATTCTGCACCAAAAACGGTTCTAGTGCTCGGTGATAGTCTCTCGGCCGAATACGGCCTGGCACGCGGCACGGGCTGGGTGGCCTTGCTGGAGCAGCGCCTCAAGACGCAAAAGCTGGAGGCGACCCTGGTCAACGCCAGCGTCAGCGGAGAAACCACCAGCGGCGGGCGCACGCGCCTCCCGGCCCTGCTGAAAAAGCACAAGCCCGATGTGGTGGTGATCGAACTGGGCGCCAACGACGGTCTGCGTGGCCTGCCGGTGGCCGCGGCCGAAGCCAATTTGCGCGCCATGGTGGGCGAGGCGCGCCAGGCCGGCGCCAGGGTGCTCATCGTCGGCAACCGCGTGCCGCCCAATTACGGCCGCGATTACGCCGAAAAATTCTTCGCCATGTTCGGCGCCATCAGCAAGGACACCAAGTCCGGCCTGGCGCCCTTCATGCTCGATGGCGTGGCCGACAAGATCGAGCTGTTCCAGCCCGACCGCCTGCATCCGCTGGCCAGCGCCCACCCCATCATCCTCGGCAATATCTGGCCGCACCTGCTGCCCATCCTAAGGACCAAATGAAGTATCCCGAACTCCTGAGTTTCGAAGAGATCCTGCCGCGCCTGGGCGAGTTCGACACCATCATCGACGCGCGCAGCCCCGCCGAATACGCGCAGGACCATCTGCCGGATGCCATCAACTGCCCGGTGCTGGACGACGCGCAGCGCATCCGCATCGGCACCATGTACAAGCAGATCGGCGCCTTCGAAGCCAAGAAGCTGGGCGCCGCGCTGGTGGCCAAGAATATCGCCCAGCATCTGGAGACGCTCTGGCTGGACAAGCCTCGCGAATGGCGGCCGCTGGTCTACTGCTGGCGCGGCGGCAACCGCAGCGGCTCCATGGCCCACATCCTGGCCAAGATAGGCTGGCCGGTGGTGCAGCTGGACGGCGGCTACAAAGCCTTCCGCGCCCACGTCAACAGCGCGCTGGAACAGGCGCCGCAGCTGGACTTGCGCGTCGTCTGCGGCCCTACCGGCAGCGGCAAGACCCGCCTGCTCGACACGCTGGAATCGGTCGGCGCCCAGGTGCTCGACCTGGAGCAGCTGGCGGCCCACCGCGGCTCGGTGCTGGGCAAACTGCCCTGCCAACCGCAACCCACGCAGAAAGCCTTTGAAACCGGCATCTGGGACCGCTTGCGCCGCTTCGATCCGGCGCGCCCCGTCTTCGTGGAAGCCGAAAGCAAGAAGGTGGGCGACCTGCGCGTCCCCGGCCCGCTGATGGAAAAGATGCGCGCCTCGCCCTGCGTCGCCATCCAATTGCCGCGCCCCGAGCGCGTGCACCTGCTGATCGAGGACTACCAGCACTTCGCCTGCAACGCCCCGGCCCTGAACCAGCAGCTCGAATACCTGGTCAGCCTGCACGGCAAGGAAAAGATCGCGCGCTGGCAGGAAATGGCCAGCGCCGGCGACATCTCCCCCTTGGTGGAAGAACTGCTGGCCGAGCACTACGACCCCGCCTACCAACGCTCCATCCAGCGCAACTTCAGCGCCTATCCCAAGGCCCAGGTACTGCATCTGGACGGCATCACCCCCGCCCACTTCCTCTTCGCCGCCCGCCAGCTGCACAACAGCTGACACCCACCCCACCCTTTGCGCAAAATCAAAGAATGTCCCACCCTGGTGTCAGGCACCAGAGCAGGACATTCTTTGAGAAAGATCAAGAAATGTCCGACCCCGGTGCCTCGGCGGCCCCGCCTGACACCAGGGTGGGACATTGTTTGATTTGGGTCAAACAATGAAAAAGCCGCCCGAGGGCGGCTTTGCTTTGTGCGGCTGGTCTTACTTCGCGGCGTCGGGCTTGGCGGCGCTGCTGGTGTGCAGCACTTTGGCCTTGGCTTTGCGCTTCAGTGCTTCGATGAAGTCGAACATTTCCTGCTGCGATTGGGCTTGGCTGATGCGCTCGGCTTCCATCTTGCGGCGGGCGTCGTCCTGCTGGGTCGGCTGCTGCACTTTGTTGATGCGGTAGACGCCATAGCCTTGGCCTGGCACTTCCACGCCAATATACGCTGGCAGCTTGCTGGTGTCGGCCTTCATCAGGGCGGCGGCGGCTTGCGGCGGCACGCTGTCGGCTTTGGCACGCGAGATCAGGCGGGCTTCGCTGAAACCGGCGACGTCGTTCGATTTCTTGACGGCGGCCAGTTTCTCTTCGCCGGCTTTGCGCGCCAGCTTGGCGGCTTCTTCGATGGTCACGCGCTGACGGATCTGGGCGTCGACTTCGGCCAGCGGGCGCTTGCTCGCAGGCTTGTGTTCGACGATGCGGCCGGCGATCAGGGTGCTTGGCGCCACTTCCACCGCTTCCGTATTGCGCTTGTTCTTCAGGGCTTCATCGTTGAACAGGGCTTTCAGGAACTTGGCGTTGTTGAATGGCGCGGTGCCCAGCATCGGCGATGGCTCGCGCGACAGGTGCTCGGCGGTCTCGATCTTCAGGCCCAGCTTGTCGGCCACCGGTTTCAGGCTGTCCGCCTGCTCGTACACGGTGTTGGTGAAGGTTTCGGCCATTTCGGAATACTGCTTGGCGGCTTTCTGCTTCTTCACTTCGGCCACGACTTCGGCTTTGGCTTCGTCCAGCGGCTTGACGCTGGCTGGCTTGAGCTGGGTCACGGTCAGCACGTGGAAGCCGAATTCGGATTCGACCACATTGCTGATTTCACCTTGCTTGAGCTGGAAGATGGCGTCTTCCACCGGTTTCACCAGCGAGCCTTTTTCGATCACATTCAGGTCGCCGCCCACTTCGGCCGATACCGGGTCTTCCGATTTGGCTTTGGCGATCTTGGCGAAGTCGCCCGGGTTCTTGCGCACGTCGGCCAGGATGGCTTCAGCCTTGGCCTTGGCGGCGCTCTTGTCGGCCGCGCCGGCGCCCGGCTTCAGAGCCACCAGGATATGGCTCGCGCGGCGGGTTTCCGGCGTGGTGAAGCGCTTTTCGTTCTGCTTGTAGAAGTTGGCGACTTCGTCGTCGGTGGCGGTCACCGAGGCGGCCACCGCGGCGGCGTTGAAGACCACGTATTCGATCTTGGCCTGTTCCGGCACTTCGAAGAACTTGCTGTTCTTGTCGTAGAAGGCTTTCACCATCTCGTCGCTGACTTTGACCTGGGACAGGTACTGGGCGGCTGGCAGCACCAGTTCCTGCACTTCGCGCTCCTGGGCGCTGAAGTCGGACAGCAGCTTGGACACGGTGCGCGGCGCGAAGCCGGTCGCTTCAACCGATTCGGCCAGCTGGCCCATGGCCATGCGGCGGCGCTGGTCGGCTTCATAGCCTTGCTCCGACAGGCCTTGCGCCGTCAGCAGCTTGCGATAGCGGTCGTAGTCGAACTTACCGTCGTCACCGGTCAGGCCGGGCGTTTCGAGAATGGTTTTCTGCAGCGTGGCATCGGACACGCTCAGGTGGGCGCGCTTGACCTCGGCCGAGATGGCGCGCTCGGCGATCAGATTTTCCAGCACATTGCTCTTGAACTCGGGCGTGTCGAACAGCTTCTGGTCGAACTGCGGCCCCATACGCTGGCGGAAGTTCTCCAGCTGGTTGCGCTGGGCAGCATCCCATTCCTGTTGGGTCAGCGCCTGACCATCGATCTTGGCCACGGTGTTGGCGTCGTCACCGAAACTCTGATAACCGCTGATGCCGACCAGGGCAAAGGACGGGATAATCAGGATCGCCAGTAAAATCTGCATCAAGCGTTGATGCGTGCGAATAAATTCAAACATTGCTCAGCCAATTCAGTTGAGGGATCACTACAAAAAAAAGGCGAACCCACGTTCGCCCCTCTGCTGCTCACGCGATTTTACAGCGCGCTCCCCTCTATAGCAAGACAGCTTTTTGAATTATCGGCAATATTGCGTCGGCCGCGAACAAGGAAGCGCTGAAAAAGAAAAACCCCGCAGCTCTTGCAAGCTGCGGGGTATCTTGTTCTGGCGGAGCGGACGGGGCTCGAACCCGCGACCCCCGGCGTGACAGGCCGGTATTCTAACCAACTGAACTACCGCTCCAGTTAGACGTTTTTCTGTGTGTATTTGCTGGCGGAGCGGACGGGGCTCGAACCCGCGACCCCCGGCGTGACAGGCCGGTATTCTAACCAACTGAACTACCGCTCCAGTTAGACGTTTTTCTGTGTGTATTTGCTGGCGGAGCGGACGGGGCTCGAACCCGCGACCCCCGGCGTGACAGGCCGGTATTCTAACCAACTGAACTACCGCTCCAGTTAGACGTTTTTCTGTGTGTATTTGCTGGCGGAGCGGACGGGGCTCGAACCCGCGACCCCCGGCGTGACAGGCCGGTATTCTAACCAACTGAACTACCGCTCCAGTTAGACGTTTTTCTGTGTGTATTTGCTGGCGGAGCGGACGGGGCTCGAACCCGCGACCCCCGGCGTGACAGGCCGGTATTCTAACCAACTGAACTACCGCTCCAGTTAGACGTTTTTCTGTGTGTATTTGCTGGCGGAGCGGACGGGGCTCGAACCCGCGACCCCCGGCGTGACAGGCCGGTATTCTAACCAACTGAACTACCGCTCCAGTTAGACGTTTTTCTGTGTGTATTTGCTGGCGGAGCGGACGGGGCTCGAACCCGCGACCCCCGGCGTGACAGGCCGGTATTCTAACCAACTGAACTACCGCTCCTGCAAACACAACACGGTACTGCTTGATTTAACTGGTGGGCGCTGAGAGGCTCGAACTCCCGACCTAATCCTTGTAAGGGATCCGCTCTACCAACTGAGCTAAGCGCCCGGCTAAACCGGCCGGTGAGTCGTCAACTCACCGAAGGCCATTATTGTACAGCGTCTTTCAAAGCTTTACCAGCTTTAAATTTAGGAACTTTTGCTGCTTCAATTTTGATCTCTTCTTTCGTGCGCGGATTGCGGCCGGTACGGGCAGCGCGTTCGCTCACCGAGAAGGTGCCAAAGCCGACCAGGGTGACGCTGTCGTTCTTGGCCAGAGTAGTAGTAACACCATCGATCACCGCGTCCAGCGCGCGAGCAGCTGCCGCTTTCGAGATGTCAGCGGAAGTAGCGATATGGTCGATCAATTCAGTCTTGTTCACAAGCATCCCCGTCACAAAGGTTTATATCATTTATACCGTTTTCATGCTTCTATATAAGGCATTTCAACGGGCAGAGAAAAATCTCAGGCCGTATTAAACAAGCCACACTAACAGTATGTCAAGGGATTTCCCCTAGAAAAACAGGGCCAAAACGCAAAACAGGCGCCGCATGGGCGCCTGTTTGTGTACAGCGAGCTAAGAGGTATTAGTGTTTCACTACTTCGCTCTGGCCATCGGGTTTCGCGGCCGCGGCAGCCACCGCTTCCACGGCGGCCACTTCGGTGATCGGCTCGGGCTGACGCTCAAGCGCCACTTCCAGCACCTTGTCGATCCAGCGCACCGGCACGATTTCCAGCTTGTTCTTCACATTGTCTGGAATCTCGGCCAGGTCTTTGACGTTCTGCTCCGGGATCATCACGGTCTTGATGCCGCCGCGATGCGCCGCCAGCAGCTTCTCTTTCAGACCGCCGATCGGCAGCACTTCGCCGCGCAGCGTGATCTCGCCCGTCATCGCCACGTCGGCGCGCACAGGAATGCCCGTAAACACGGACACCATGGCGGTCGTCATCGCGATGCCGGCCGAAGGACCATCCTTCGGCGTCGCGCCTTCCGGCACGTGGATGTGGATGTCGTTCTTCTCGAACACCTCGGCCTTGATGCCCAGGCGCGCGGCGCGGCTGCGCACCACGGTGCGCGCGGCCTCGATCGATTCCTTCATCACATCGCCCAGCGTGCCGGTGCGGATCACGCCGCCCTTGCCCGGAATGGCCACCGATTCGATGGTCAGCAGATCGCCGCCCACCTCGGTCCATGCCAGACCGACCACCTGGCCGACCTGGTTTTCCTTCTCGGCCACGCCGAAGTCGTAGCGGCGCACGCCAAGGAATTTATCCAGGTTTTTCGGCGTGACGGCGACCTTCTTCTCGGTCTTTTTCAGCAGCAGCAGCTTGACCACCTTGCGGCAGATTTTCGACACTTCGCGTTCCAGCGAACGCACGCCGGCTTCGCGGGTGTAGTAACGGATGATGTCGCGCAGGGCCGCTTCGCTGACGCTGATCTCGCCTTCCTTCAGACCGTTGTTCTTGATCTGTTTCGGCAGCAGATAGCGCTGGGCGATATTGGTCTTCTCGTCTTCCGTGTAGCCCGACAGGCGGATCACTTCCATCCGGTCCAGCAGGGCCGGCGGGATGTTGTAGGAATTCGAGGTGGCCACGAACATCACGTCCGACAGGTCGAAGTCGACTTCGATATAGTGGTCGGAGAAGGTGTGGTTCTGCTCCGGGTCCAGCACCTCCAGCAGGGCCGACGATGGATCGCCGCGGAAATCCGCGCCCATCTTGTCGATCTCGTCGAGCAGGAAGAGCGGATTGCGCACGCCGACTTTCGATAGCGACTGCAGCACCTTGCCCGGCATCGAGCCGATATAGGTGCGGCGGTGGCCGCGGATCTCGGCTTCGTCGCGCACGCCGCCGAGCGCCATGCGCACGAACTTGCGGTTGGTGGCGCGGGCGATCGACTGGCCGAGCGAAGTCTTACCCACGCCAGGAGGACCGACGAAGCACAGGATCGGCGCTTTCAGCTTGTCCACGCGCTGCTGCACCGCGAGGTATTCCAGGATGCGTTCCTTGACCTTCTCCAGGCCGTAGTGGTCGCCTTCGAGCACTTTCTCGGCATTGGCCAGATCGTTGTTGACCTTGGATTTTTTCTTCCATGGCAGGCTGACCAGGGTGTCGATATAGTTGCGCACCACGGTCGCTTCGGCCGACATCGGCGACATCAGCTTGAGTTTTTTCAGTTCGGCGTTGGCCTTGTCCAGCGCTTCTTTCGGCATCTTGGCCGCTGCCACTTTCTTTTCCAGCTCGTCGAGGTCGGCGCCCTCTTCGCCTTCGCCGAGCTCCTTCTGGATCGCTTTCACCTGTTCGTTCAGGTAGTACTCGCGCTGCGATTTCTCCATCTGGCGCTTGACGCGGCCGCGGATGCGCTTCTCGACCTGCAGAATATCGAGCTCGCCTTCCAGCTGGCCGAGCAGATGCTCCAGGCGCTTGGCGACGTTGAAGATTTCCAGGATGACCTGCTTCTGTTCCAGCTTGAGCGGCAGATGCGCGGCCACGGTGTCGGCCAGGCGGCCGGCGTCGTCGATGCCGGACAAGGAGGCCAGGATTTCCGGCGGAATCTTCTTGTTCAGTTTCACGTACTGGTCGAACTGCTGCACGATGGCGCGGCGCATGGCCTCGATTTCCGAATCGTCGCCGATCTCGGATTCCAGCGGCGTCAGATCGGCCACGAAATGGGATGGGGTGTCGCTGATGCGGCGGATGCGGGCGCGCTGGGCGCCTTCGACCAGCACCTTGACGGTGCCGTCGGGCAGCTTCAGCATCTGCAGGATATTGGCGACGCAACCGATTTCATAAATATCGGTGGCGGAAGGCTCGTCCTTGGCGGCGGCTTTCTGCGCGGCAAGCATGATGCTCTTGCCTTGTTCCATAGCCGCTTCCAGCGCCTTGATCGATTTTGGGCGCCCGACGAACAGCGGTATCACCATATGCGGGAAAACAACGACATCCCGTAAAGGCAACAACGGCAGCTGAGTTTGCTCAGTGAGTTTGGAAGTTGTCATGGCGTACCTTATGTAAAAGCATGTTTATGATGTAGGCACTCGCAGCCGAATCACAAGTCCTGCGGCCAAAATAATTCCTGAGAATATCTTGCGTTGCCTGGAATATAGGCCGCTCTGCTCTAAAAATATGCAGGTTCCAATAAGAAAAGCCACCGCGCGACTGGCGCCGCTGGTGGCTTTCCGAATGAAGCCCGATGCTTTTATTGAGATCGATTGTACCGCCTTGCCCTATGGATGCAAATGCCTTTTTATCCGCGTGTGCAAGGCTGCTCAAGCTTTAATCAATTCTCGCCGGAAGCTTTCGGAGTTTCCTGATAAATCAGCAAAGGTTTCGCGCCGGAGGTAATCGTGTTTTCATCGATCACCACTTTGCTGACATTTTGCTGATTCGGCAGCTCGTACATAATGTCGAGCAGCGCGTGTTCCAGGATCGAGCGCAAGCCGCGCGCGCCGGTCTTGCGTGCCAAGGCTTTCTTGGCGATGGCGTGCAGCGCGGCCGGACGGATCTCCAGTTCCGAGCCTTCCATTTCCAGCAGCTTGGAATACTGCTTGACCAGGGCGTTCTTCGGCTCCACCAGGATCTGGATCAGCGCTTCCTCGGTCAGCTCGTTGAGCGTGGCGACCACCGGCAGACGGCCCACCAGCTCCGGAATCAGGCCGAACTTGATCAAGTCTTCCGGTTCCGCGTCGAGCAGGATTTCGCTGTTGGCGCGCTGTTCCTTGCTCTTCACCGTGGCCGAGAAGCCGATGCCGCTCTTCTCCGAACGGTTGGAGATGATCTTGGCCAGGCCGTCGAAGGCGCCGCCGCAGATGAACATGATGTTGGTGGTGTCGATCTGCACGAAGTCCTGGTTCGGATGCTTGCGGCCGCCCTGCGGCGGCACCGACGCCATGGTGCCTTCGATCAGTTTCAGCAGGGCTTGCTGCACGCCCTCGCCCGACACGTCGCGCGTGATGGACGGGTTGTCCGATTTGCGCGAAATCTTGTCGATCTCGTCAATGTAGACGATGCCGCGCTGGGCTTTCTCGACATCGTAGTTGCAGCTTTGCAGCAGCTTCTGGATGATGTTTTCCACGTCCTCGCCCACATAACCGGCTTCGGTCAAGGTGGTGGCGTCGGCGATCACGAACGGCACGTTGAGCATGCGGGCCAGGGTCTGGGCCAGCAGGGTCTTGCCGGAACCGGTCGGGCCCACCAGCAGGATATTGCTCTTGGCCAGTTCGACGTCGTCCTTCTTGCCCAGGTGCTTGAGGCGCTTGTAATGGTTGTACACGGCCACCGACAGGATGCGCTTGGCCGTCAGCTGGCCGATCACATACTGGTCGAGCAGTTCGCTGATTTCCTGCGGCGTCGGCAAGTCCGACTTGGCGCCCGTGACAGATTCGATACTGGACGTCTCGTCGCGGATGATGTCATTGCACAAGTCAATGCATTCGTCGCAGATGAAGACGGACGGTCCGGCGATGAGCTTTTTCACTTCGTGCTGGCTCTTGCCGCAGAACGAGCAGTACAGAAGTTTTTCGCCGCTGGAGGATTTTTTGTCTGACATGGGACTATTCTTTAGTTGCAAGATTGGGTGTTGCCTGTTCAATGTGCACAGGGAAAGAAGTCCTGCACACAACCACCATGCTACCCGAAATAAATGCAAAACGCCCGAACGTTGTAGCGTCCGGGCGTTTTTTTAGCAATTCCGCTTGGGACGCATCAAGTACGGCTGGTCAACACTTTGTCGATCAGACCATATTCCGCGGCCTCGTCGGCGGACAGGAAGCGGTCGCGATCCGTGTCCTTGGCGATTTGCTCGACCGTCTGGCCGGTGCGTTCCGCCAGAATCGAATTCAGGCGGTGGCGCAAGTAAAGGATCTCTTTGGCCTGGATCTCGATATCCGATGCCTGGCCCTGCGAACCACCGGAAGGCTGGTGGATCATGATGCGCGAGTTCGGCAGCGAGAAGCGCTTGCCCTTGGCGCCGGCGGCCAGCAGGAAGGCGCCCATCGAGGCGGCCATGCCGGTGCACAGCGTCGACACATCCGGCTTGATGAACTGCATCGTGTCGAAGATGGCCAGACCGGCCGATACCGAGCCGCCTGGAGAGTTGATGTAGAGCGAGATATCCTTGTCCGGATTTTCGCTTTCCAGGAAGAGCAGCTGAGCCACGATCAGATTGGCCATCTGGTCGTTGACCGGGCCCACCATGAAGATCACGCGCTCTTTCAGCAAACGCGAGTAGATGTCGTAGGAGCGCTCGCCGCGGCCGCTCTGTTCGATCACCATCGGCACCAGGCCGAGCATTTCAGTATCGAGTGCTGGATTACGGTTCATTCCAGTCCTTCCTTTAACTTGAGTGAAGCAGCGCCGGTTGCCCGGCGCTGGTTAAACACAAGACCTAAGTTTGAAACTCAAGCCTGCGCGGCGCTTCCCATCAGTTCGTCGAAGGCGATGTCTTTCGACGAAGATTTCGACAGGCCCAGCACGTAAGTAACGACGTTTTCTTCCAATACAAGAGCTTCCACTTCAGCCAGACGGCGACGGTCACTGTAGTAGTACTTCAGCACTTCGCGCGGGTCTTCGTAGCTTTGTGCGAAGTCTTCGATCTGCGCTTTCACCTGTTCAGGGGTAGCTTGCAGTTCGTTGTCGCCGACCAGTTTCGACAGGATCAGGCCCAGGCGCACGCGGCGCTCGGCTTTGTCCTGGAACAGTTCCGGCGGGAACGGCACGTCTTTCACGTTCATGCCGCGCGCAGCCATGTCTTGGCGGGTCATTTCGGCCAGACGCTCGGTGTCTTGGGCGATCAGGGCTTGCGGCACGTCCAGGGTCGCGGTTTTCACCAGCGCTTCCATCACGGCTTCCTTGTTGCGCGCCTTGATGCGGCCGCTGACTTCGCGTTCCAGATTGACTTTGATGTCGTCGCGCATTTTAGCCAGGTCGCCATCGGCCACGCCCAGCGATTTAGCGAACTCGCCATCGACTTCCGGCAGGTGCGCCCATTCCAGCTGTTTCAGGGTGATGGTGAACGAAGCGGTTTTGCCGGCCACGTCCTTGCCATGGTAGTCCTCAGGGAAGGACAGCGGGAAGGTCTTGGCTTCGCCGACTTTCAGGCCGATGGTGGCGGCTTCGAATTCCGGCAGCATGCGGCCTTCGCCCAGCACGAAGGCGTAGTCGTCGGCTTTACCGCCTGGGAATTCCACGCCGTCGATGGAGCCGACGAAGTCCACGGTGGCGCGGTCGCCGTTGGCGGCAATCGCCTCGCCACCGTCGCCGTGTTCGCCTTTTTCACCTTTGGTGTGGAAGTGTACGCGCTGCTTGCGCAGGATTTCGATGGTCTTGTCGATTTCGCTGTCGGTCACGGCCGACTTCACGGTTTCGACTTCCACTTTCGACAGATCGCCGATTTCCACTTCCGGATAGATTTCGAAAGTAGCGTCGAAAGTCAGCTGGCCTTCTGGCGCGCCTTCTTTCGGCTCGATGCGCGGGTAACCGGCCACGCGCAGGTTGTTTTCATTGGCAGCATCATTGAAAGCACGGCCGACCTTGTCGTTCAGAACTTCGGTTTCGATCTGATAGCCGTATTGTGCAGCAACCATTTTCAGCGGAACTTTGCCTGGACGGAAGCCGGGAGCGCGCGCGCTGCGGGCTTGCACTTTCAGGCGCTTCTCCACTTCGGCGCGAACGTCCGACAGTGGGAAGGAAATCGTGATGCGGCGTTCGAGTTTGCCCAAGGTTTCGACTGCAGTTGCCATGTTTAAAAATCGTCCAAAAAATTAGAATACTGTTGGTGCGAGGAGGGGGACTCGAACCCCCACACCATTGCTGGCGTCAGGACCTAAACCTGGTGCGTCTACCAATTTCGCCATCCTCGCGCGTTTTTGCACAAAAGCAAAGGGCGACCATTAAGTGAAAACGGGTCGCCCTACCCTGCAAGCGCAGGAGCTTTCAACTTCAACGCGGTATTTTACTGTTTTTTTCAGAGTGCGGTAGGGTTTTTTAACTTATGCACAACGAATGTGCAAACTCTTTTATTTCATCCCCACCGCACGCCGTCCATTTCAAGTCTTTTTCACGCGGAACCAGGCCGCATACAAAGCTGGAAGGAACAATAAAGTCAGTGCCGTTGCCAATACCAGGCCGCCCATAATCGCCACCGCCATCGGCCCCCAGAATACGGAACGCGACAGGGGAATCATGGCCAGCGCCGCCGCGGCTGCCGTCAGCAGGATCGGACGGCAGCGGCGCACCGCCGCCTCCACCACCGCATCCCAGGGCGGCGTGCCGGCCTTGATGTCCTGCTCGATCTGGTCGACCAGGATCACCGAGTTGCGGATGATCATGCCGAACAGCGCGATGATGCCGAGATTCGCCACAAAGCCCAGCGGACGGTGCAGCAGCAGCAAGGCGAAGGCCGCGCCGGCCACGCCCAGCGGGCCGGTGAGGAAGACCAGCATCGAGCGCGAGAAGCTGTGCAGCTGCAGCATCAGCAAGGTGAAGATGATGAAGATCGCCAGCGGCAGGTTGGCCGAGATCGACTGTTCCGCCTCGCCGCTGTCCGATGCCGCGCCCTTCACGGTGATGCGGTAGCCGGCCGGCAGCTTGGCGCGCAGCTCGTCGAGCTTGGGATCGATCTGGTCCGACACGGTCGGCCCCTGGATGCCTTCCCGCACATCCGACTGCACGGTGATGGCCCATTCGCGGCCCTGGCGCCAGACCACGCCCGGCTCCCACACGAAGTGGGCGCGCGCGATCTGCGAAATCGTGATCGCCTTGCCGCTGGCCGTCGGCACGCTGGTGTCGTTCAGCACCGAGATCGTCTTGCGCTCTTCCAGCGGCTGGCGCACCTGGATGTCGATCAGCTTATTGCCTTCGCGGTACTGGCCGACCTGGGTGCCGGACAGGATGGTGTTCGCCACCCGCATCACAGTTTGCGAAGTCACGCCCAGGGCGCGCATCTTGTCCTGGTCCAGGTCCAGGCGCAGCACCTTGACCGACTCGTTCCAGTTATCGTTCACGCCGATCGTATTGGAATTGGCGCGCATGACGTCCTTCACCTGGTCGGCGATGGCGCGCACCTTCTCCACCTCGGTGCCGGTGACGCGGAACTGCACCGGATACGGCACCGGCGGACCGTTAGGCAGCAGCTTGACGCGGCCGCGCACTTCGGCGAAGTCGTTCTTGAACACGTCCTCGATCTTCTTGCGTAGTTCTTCGCGCGACTTCAGGTCCTTGGCCAGCACCACCATCTGCGACACGTTCGACTGCGGGAAGATCTGGTCCAGCGGCAGGTAGAAGCGCGGGCTGCCCGTGCCCACATAGCTGGTCACGCTTTCCACGCCGGCCTGCTTGCTGATGAAGGCTTCGAACTTTTTCACCTGGATCTCGTTGGCGGCGAACGCCGTGCCTTCGGGCGACCACATCTCCACCATCAGTTCGGGACGGCTGGAATCGGGGAAGAACTGCTTCTCGATGAATTCGAAACCATAGATACCCAGCGCGAACACCACGACCGTGGCGGCGATGGTGGTCTTGCGCCAGGTGACGCACCAGTTGACCAAGCGGCGGAAACGCTGGTAGCCGGGGCCGTCGAACACGTCGTGGCCATGTTCGCCCTCGGCATGCGGCTTCACTTTCAGCAGCACATAGCCGATATACGGCGTGAACACCACCGCCACCACCCAGGACATCACCAGCGCGATCGCATTCACCGAGAACAGCGAGAAGGTGTATTCGCCGGCCGCCGACTTGGCCAGGCCGATGGGCAGGAAACCCGCCACCGTGATCAGGGTGCCGGTCAGCATCGGCATCGCGGTCGAGGTATAGGCGAAGGTGGCGGCATCGAAGCGCGAGTAGCCCTCTTCCATTTTGCGCACCATCATTTCGACGGCGATGATGGCGTCGTCCACCAGCAGGCCAAGCGCGATAATCAGGGCGCCCAGCGAAATCTTGTGCAGGTCGATGTCGAGCATGCGCATGAAGAGGAAGGTCACGGCCAGCACCAGCGGAATGGTCAGCGCCACCACCAGGCCGGGACGCACGTCCAGGCGCAGCTTGGGTTTGGTATGCAGGCCGAGCGCAACGAAGCTCACCGCCAGCACAATCAGCACGGCCTCGATCAGGGTGTGCACGAACTCGCCCACCGAAGCCTTGACGGCGGCAGGTTGGTTGGATACGCGGTCCAGCTCAATACCGACCGGCAGCTTGCCCTTCAGCTCGCCCACGGTTTTTTCGAGATCCTTGCCCATCTCGATGATATTGCCGCCCTTCTCCATCGAGATGCCCAGGCCAATCACTTCCTTGCCGTTGAAGCGCATCTTTTCATGCGGCGGGTCCTGGTATTCGCGTTTGACGGTGGCGAAGTCGCCCAGGCGGAAGGTGGTGTTATTGGCGCGCAGCTCCAGGTCTTCCAGGTCCTTGACGGACTTCAGGGCGCCGGTCACGCGCACTTGCAGATTGTCGGTCGGCGTCACCAGCAGGCCGGTGGATTCGACCGCATTCTGCGTGGCGATCTGGTTGACGATCTGCTCGAAAGGAATGCCCAGCTGGGCGAACTTCTTGTGCGAGAACTCGATATTGACCTTCTCGTCCTGCACGCCGAACAGCTCGACCTTGGACACGCGCGGCACGCCGAGCAGCTGCTGGCGCACGAAATCGGCATAGTCCTTCATCTCGGCATAGGTGAAGCCGTCGCCCGAGAGCGCGATGATGGAGCCGTAGGTATCGCCGAATTCATCGTTGAAGAAGGGACCGATCACGCCTTGCGGCAGGGTGCCGCGGATATCGCCGATCTTCTTGCGCACCTGGTACCAGGCCGCCGCCGTTTCCTTGGGCGGCGCCGATTCGCGCAGCTCCAGCATGATCAGCGCTTCGCCCGGCTTGGAATAGCTCTTGATCTCGTCGATATAGGGCGTTTCCTGGAGCTTTTTCTCCAGCTTGTCCGTCACCTGCTCGGCCACCTGCAAGGCCGTGGCGCCCGGCCACTTGGCGCTCACCACCATGACGCGGAAGGTGAACGGAGGGTCTTCGTCCTGACCCAGGTTGGCGTAGCTCAACATGCCGCCGATCAGCAGCACGGCGATCAGGTAGCGGGTCAGCGGGATATGCTCCAGCGCCCAGCGCGAGAGATTGAATCCGTCCTTCATTTCGATGCTCCCGCCGCGGCCTTGCTATTCGGCTGCGGCTGCGGCTGCGCCTTCTGCGGCGCAGGCTCGTCCAGCACCTTGACTTTCTGGCCCGGCTTCAGCAGGTGCACGCCCGCGGTCACCACTTGCTGGCCGGCCTTGACGCCGCTGTTCAGCACCAGCTCATTGCCGGCCGCGCCGCCCACCGTCACCGGCACCAGCTTGACCGCGCCGTTTTCCACCACCCACACCGAGGTCGCGGATTTTTCATGGAACAGGGCCGTCAACGGCACCTTGATCTGCGGCGCCGCCGTCTTCGACGCGAACTGCACCACGGCCGTCATGCCCAGCTTGGCGTCGGCCATGCTCGGCGGGATCGTAACCTTGAAGGTATAGGTGCGGGTGGCGGAATCGGCAATCGGCGACACTTCGCGGATCTTGCCCGGCGCCGTCTCGTTCGGATTGGCCCACAGGCGCACTTGCACGTCCTCGATCTTGCGCAGCACGTCGACCTTATCTTCCGGCACGCCGATCACGATTTCCTTCTCGCCCGATTTGGCCACGCGCACCACCGGCGTACCGGGGGCGACCACCTGCCCCACTTCGGCGTCGACCGCCGTCACCACGCCGTCGATATCGGCTTCCAGCGTCGAGTAGCCGGTCTGGTTGGCCTGGCCGGCCAGCACCGCCCTGGACGAGTCGACCGTGGCGTCGGCCGCCTTGTAGGCCGAACTCTTGGAATCGAGGATGGCCTGGCTGACGAAGTTCTTTTCGCGCAGTTCCTGATAGCGCTTCAATTCGGCCAGCGCGAAATCGCGGTTGGTTTCCGCCGCGCGCAGGCTGGCCAAGGCCTGGGTCTGGGCCAGCTTCAAGTCCTGCGGGTCGAGCTGCATCAGCACCTGGCCGCGTTTGACCTGCGTGCCGACATCGACTTTGCGGGAAATGATCTTGCCGCCGACGCGAAAACCCAGGCGCGATTCAACGCGCGGGCGCACCTCGCCGGAAAATTCGGCGTTCACGTCGACATCGCTGCTTTGCAGGACGATGGCGCGCACCGGGCGGATATCTTCGGACTTTTCAGCCGGCTTGGAGCAGGCGGCCAGCAGAACTGCCGCTGCGGCCATCGCCGTCAAAGAGAGGGGGTGAGGCATTTTTTTCAGGGAATACACGGTAATTTCCTTTACTATGCGGGCAGCTTGAATTGCAACGATAACAAATCGCCACTATTATTGCGTCTTGGAACTAACTGACTTTCCGTTTAGTAAAAAATTATAGCCGGGTCAACTCCATTTGCAAATGACTTTCGCGTCATTAACTTAAAAAACTTCTCTATGCCTGTTGACCACTACGAGAACTTTCCTGTCGCTTCCATCCTGATGCCGTCGCGGCTGCGGCCCGCAGTGGAAGCAATCTACGCCTTCGCCCGCAGCGCCGACGATCTGGCCGACGAAGGCGACGCCACGCCCGAGCAGCGCATCGCCGCGCTGGAAGCCTATGAGGCGGCGCTGGGCCGCATCGGCCGCGACGAGACCGGGCTGGAGCCGCTGTTCGCGCGCCTGGCCGGCGCCGTCCACGCCCACGCCCTGCCCCTGCAACCCTTCCATGACCTGCTGTCGGCCTTCAAGCAGGACATCACGGTGACGCGCTACGCCACCTACGACAGCCTGCTCGACTACTGCGCGCGCTCGGCCAATCCGGTCGGCACGCTGATGCTGCATCTGTACGATGCGGCCGACGACGATAATCTACGCGATTCCGCCGCGATCTGCTCGGCCTTACAGATCATCAACTTCCTGCAGGACGTCGCCATCGATATGCAGAAGGAACGCATCTATCTGCCGCTGGAAGACCTGGCGCGCTTTGCCGTCTCGCCCGCCCACCTGGACCGCAACGACAACCAGGCCAAGTGGCGCAAGCTGATGCAGTTCGAGGTGGAGCGGGCGCGCGCCCTGATGCTGTCCGGCGCGCCGCTGGCCAAGCGCCTCAAGGGCCGCATCGGCTTCGAACTGCGCCTGGTGATACAGGGCGGCCTGCGCATCCTGGAAGCGATCGAGGCGGTGGAATACGATGTCTTCCGGCGCCGCCCCAAGCTGGAAAAACGCGACTGGATCAAAGTTTTCTGGCGCGCCCTTCGGATGTAAGGGCGCTTCGCTATACAATGGCGGCTTTGACAGCCAGAACCTTGTCTTTTTAGCCATGTCCCCCGACGAATATTGCCAGCAGAAGGCCGCACAAAGCGGCTCCAGTTTCTACTACAGCTTCCTGTTCCTGCCGCCGGAGCGGCGGCGCGCCATCACCGCGCTGTACGCTTTCTGCCGCGAAGTGGACGATACGGTGGACGAATGCAGCGACGAATCGCTGGCGCGCGTGAAGCTGGGCTGGTGGCGCAAGGAGATCGCCGGCATGTACGAGGGACAGCACACCCACCCGGTGACGCAGGCGCTGCAGCCGCATCTGACGGCCTACGACCTGAAACAGGAGCATCTGCAAGCCATCATCGACGGCATGGAGATGGACCTCAACCAGACGCGCTACCTGGACTATGCCGGCATGAGCAAATACTGCTGGCATGTGGCGAGCGTGGTGGGCATCCTGTCGGCCAGCATTTTCGGCGCGACGCGGCCGGAAACCCTGCAGTACGCGGAAAAGCTGGGCCACGCCTTCCAGCTCACCAATATCATCCGCGACGTCGGCGAGGATGCGCGCAAGGGCCGCATCTACCTGCCCGTCAACGAACTGCAGCAGTTCAATGTGACGGCGGCCGACCTGCTCAATGCGCGCCACAGCGAGAACTTCGTCAAGCTGATGGAGTTCCAGACCGCGCGCGCCCAGCAAGCCTATGACGAAGCCTTCGCCCTGCTGCCGCAGGCAGACCGGCGCGCCCAGCGTCCCGGCCTGATCATGGCGGCCATCTACCGCACCCTGCTCAAGGAAATCCAGGACGACGGCTACCATGTGCTGAGCCAGCGCATCTCGCTGACGCCGATCCGCAAGCTGTGGCTGGCCTGGAAGACCTGGATCCGTGGCTAAGCCGCAGCGCAAAAGCGTCGCCGTCATCGGCGGCGGCTGGGCCGGCTGCGCGGCGGCCATGGAGCTGGCACGAGCCGGCGTCCAGGTCACGCTGTTCGAAGCGGGCCGCATCCTGGGCGGGCGCGCGCGCCGCGTCGCCACCGACCGCCGCGAGCTCGATAACGGCCAGCACATCCTGCTGGGTGCTTACAGTGAATCGCTGCGCCTGATGAAACTGGCCGGCGTGGATACCGCCAAGGCCTTGCTCAGGGCGCCGCTGCAGATGCGCTACCCGGCCGATTCGGACGGCATGGACTTCATCGCTCCCAGCCTGCCCTTGCCCGCCCCACTGCACCTGCTGGCCGCCCTGCTGCGCGCCAAGGGCTTGCAGCGCGAAGACAAGCTGGCCTTGGCGCGCTTTTCCACCACGGCGCGCTGGATGGGCTGGCGGCTGGACGTCGATTGCAGCGTCAGCGAACTGCTGGAGCGCTTCGACCAGACCGCGCGCCTGATCCGCCTGATGTGGCGGCCCTTGTGCCTGGCGGCCCTGAACACGCCGCCGGAACGCGCTTCGGCGCGCATCTTCCTGAATGTGCTGCGCGACAGCCTGGGCGCGCGCCGCGCCGCCTCCGACATGCTGCTGCCGCGCGCCGACCTGTCCGCCCTGTTCCCGCAAGCGGCCGCGCGCTATATCGAGACGCATGGCGGCAGCGTGCGCAGCGGCGCCAAGGTGGCCGCCATCCGTCCGGGCGAGACGGCCCAGGGCCAGCAATGGGCGCTGGAAGCCAACGGCTCGGCCGTGGGCGGTAACTGGACCGCCTGGTTCGACGGCGTGGTGCTGGCCTGCGCGCCGGGCGCCTCGGCCGTCCTGCTCAACCAGCTGCCCGCCGTCGCCGATCTGACGGCCCAGCTCACCGCTTTCGAGGCGGAAGCCATCACCACCTGCTATCTGCAATACAGCCCGGATACCCGCCTGGCCCTGCCCTTTTACGCCCTGGCTGAGGACGTGCACAGCCACGCCTGGGGCCAGTTCGTCTTCGACCGCGGCCAGCTCGACGCCAGCCAGGCCGGCTTGCTGGCCGTCGTCATCAGCGCCTCGGCCGAGGTGGCGGCCCAGGGCCAGGATTTACTGGCCGAGGCGCTCGCCGTCCAGCTGGCGGTGGCCTTCCAGCGGCCGGAACTGGGCCGTCCCGAGTGGTTCAAGCTGATCACCGAGAAGCGCGCCACCTATGCCTGCACGCCCGGCCTGCAGCGCCCGGCCAACGCCACCGCGCTGCCGGGACTGGTGCTGGCCGGCGATTACACGGCCGGCGACTACCCCGCCACCCTGGAAATGGCGGTGCGCAGCGGCGTCGCGGCCGCCAGATTGCTGGCCAAGGGCGGCTGAAGGGCGCGCCAGCATGTTCCGGCTATCCCCCGAATATGTCGCCTGCCCCGCCAATTTTGCAGCCTGTCGCACACCGATGGCCCGGCGGCGCCCCATTGCGTACAGTTTCATCATAGATAAAACGCTTTGGGGAATGAAAATGAAAACAGGTATAAGCACGCTCGTGGTCCTGCTGCTGGTCATCGCCAGCACGGTGGCGATCGTGGAATTTGACGAATTAACCAGTGCGCCGGGCGTGACCCTGGTCCAGACCGCGGCGCTGATCAATTAAGCGGGAGCGAGCATGAGCAAGTCGGACTACCTGAGCGCGCTCAGCAAGGCCTTGGCGGGACTGCCGCCGGACACGGTCGCCAAGACCCTGGCCTACTACGAGCAGCGTTTCATCGACGGCCTGGCGGTGGGCCGCAGCGAAGCCGAAATCGCTCAGGAACTCGACGAACCGCGCAAGATCGCCATGACCTTGCGCGCCAACGCCCATCTGAACGCTTTCGAAGAGAAACGCAGCCCGGCCAATCTGGCGCGCATGGCCATGTCCTTCCTCGGCCTGGCGGTCTTCAATCTGTTCATGGTGGTGCCGGCGGTGGTCTACACCTCCATGCTGATGGCGCTGTACGCCACCGCCTTTGCCTTTTACCTCAGCGGCATCGCCATCACGGCCAGCGGCCTGGCCGGCGCCAATGAACTGGTGCTGAACGGACCGTTGCGCCACCTGGTGATTTTCGACGATGACGAGGACCGCAGCATGCAGACCCGCGTCTCCATCGGCGCCGATGGCTTGCAAGTGCAGCAGGAACCCTCGCCCGCTCTGCAGGCGGCGCTGGACGGCGAAACCAGCCGCTCCGGCCGGCTGATGGAAAAAGCCGAAGCCGTGGCCGAAAGCGGGGTGCGCATCTCGACCGACCTGGATGCCGAATCGCGCACGGCGCAAACGGCCATCGGCGTCAGCCTGATCCTGGGCGGCATCCTGCTTTGCCTGCTCAGCATCGTGGTGACGCGCTACACCGTGATCGGCATCCGCCGGTATATCGAAATGAATTTTTCCCTGTTGCGGGGCCGTTGAAGCGGAGTCAATGATGCGTGGACTGTTTAAAGTAGGCCTCAGCCTTCTGCTGCTGGCGATCGTGCTGACCGGCGTTTCCTACAGCGTGCTGCGGGCGCAGGGCATCGCCAACCCTTCCAGCGCCGCCGGCCGCGTGGCCGCCAGCGAAGAGCGCAAGGTGAGCGCCGCCACCACCATGGTGGAACTGAGCGGGCCGATCGACCTGACGCTGCGCCAAGGCAGCAAGCCGATGCTGATCGTGCGCGGCGAGCAGCGCATGCTGGGCAATGTGGATACCGAACAGGATGGCGCCACCCTGCACATCGGCATCAAGGGCATGCTGCTGCACCACCGCCGTCCCTTGCAGGTGGAGCTGGTCCTGCCTTCGCTGAAGGAGCTGGAAGTGCATGGCAGCGGCGACAGCAGCGTGGCGGGCTTCAGCGGCGACACCCTGTCGCTGCAGCTGCACGGCTCGGGCAATGTGAGCTTCAATGGCCGCTACCGCGAAGTCGAAGCGGGCGTGCATGGCAGCGGCGACCTGAATCTGAACACCGGCAGCAGCGAGAAAGTGGCGTTGCAGATGGTCGGCTCGGGCCAGATCAAGTCCAGCGGCAGCTGCCGCGAACTGAGCGCCGAGCTGACCGGCTCAGGCGACCTGGATGCGCGCCATCTGGCCTCGGACAAAGTCAGCGTCCACCTCAAGGGTTCGGGCACCACGCAAGTGTTTGCGCGCCACTCGGCCGAGCTGGTGCTGCGCGGTAGCGGCGACATCAGCGTGTTCGGCAACCCGGACATGCGCAATGTGAACCGCACCGGCTCGGGTGAGGTCAACTGGGAGCACTAAGCCTGGGACTTTTCCAACCAGGCTAGCGCGTCCTTGCCGGCCTGCTGGCCGCTGGCGAAACAGGCGGTCAGCAGATAGCCGCCGGTCGGCGCCTCCCAATCCAGCATTTCGCCGGCGACGAAGACGCCGGGCAGCGCCTGCAGCATGGTGCTGTGCAGCGCCTCGAAACGCACCCCGCCGGCGCTGCTGATCGCCTCATCGATGGGGCGCGGCGCCGTCAAACTCAGCGGCAAGGCCTTCAGCGCCTGCGCCAGGCGCTCAGGATTCCCATATTCTTCCTTGCTCAGGCATTCGTGCAGCAGGCCCGCTTTCACGCCCTTGATGCCTAAACGGCTGTGCAGATGGCTGGCCATGGAACGCGAGCCGCGCGGATGCAGCACTTCAGCCAGCACGCGCTCGGGCGACAGGTCGGGCAGCAGGTCGAGTTCCAGCAAGGCGCTGCCATCGCGCTCGACCTGCTCGCGCATGGCGGCCGACACGGCGTAGATCAAGCTGCCTTCGACGCCGCCGGCGGTGACGACAAACTGGCCCTGCTTGCGCTGCGGCCGGCCTTCGATGTCGCGGTACAGGACCGCCACCGTGGTCAGCGGCTCGCCCGCATACTTGGCGCTGAAAAATTCCGTCCAGCCCACATCGAAACCGCAGTTGGCGGGCCGCAGCGGCGCGACCGGCACGCCCTGCTCCGCCAACAGCGGCAGCCAGGCGCCATCCGATCCCAGCCGCGCCCAGCTGGCGCCGCCCAAGGCCAGCACCACGGCGTCGGCCTGGATCGCCTGCTCGCCCTGCGGCGTGGCGAAGCGCAGCGCGGCACGATCGCCGGTCCAGCCCAGCCAGCGGTGGCGCTGGTGGAAATGCACGCCGCTGTCGCGCAGGCGGTGCAGCCAGGCGCGCAGCAGCGGCGCGGCTTTCATCTCGGTCGGAAACACGCGGCCGGAGGAACCGACGAAAGTCTCGATGCCCAGGCCATGCACCAGCGCGCGCACCTGTTCCGGCCCGAAAGCGTCCAGCATCGGGCGCAGTTCGGCGGCGCGGCGGCCGTAGCGCGTGATGAACTGGGCGTAAGGCTCGGCGTGGGTGATGTTCATGCCGCCCTTCCCGGCCAGCAGGAATTTGCGGCCGACCGAGGGCATGGCGTCGTAGACATCGACGGCGTGGCCGGCGGCGGCCAGGGTCTGGGCGGCCATCAGGCCGGCCGGACCGCCGCCGATGACGGCCACGCGTTTGCGGTGAAGTGCGGGACTATTCATAAGGTGCAGCATTGTAGTCGAAAACAGCGCCTTGCCGGCCCCGCGCCGGCAAGGCCCGGGATCAGGCGGCCAGTTGCAGCAGACCGGCAAACTGGCCCGCCGGCGCCGCGGCATGTTCGCGGCGCGGCGCCAGCATGCGCGCAAATTCCTCGGGCGGCATGGGGCGGGCAAAGTAGAATCCCTGCACATCGTCGCACCCCCATGAACGCAAGGCCGCAGCCTGCGCCGCGTCTTCCACGCCTTCGGCGATCACGCTCAGCTGCAGATTATGCGCCAGATCGACGATGGCCTTGCAGATCGCCGCATCCGCCGCATTGGTGCACAGATGGCGCACGAAAGCCTGGTCGATCTTCAGGTGGTCGATGGGCAGATGGCGCAGGCGGCTCAGCGAAGAATGGCCGGTGCCGAAATCATCCAGCGACAAGCTGATGCCGAGCGACTTGAGCGCGTTGAGCTTGCAGCCCGCTTCGGCCGCATTGTCCATCACGGTCGATTCGGTGATCTCCATTTCGATGCAGGCGGCATCCAGCGCGTGCTCGGACAGCGCGCGGCGGATCTCATCCACCAGATGCTCGTCCTGGAACTGGCGCGGCGACAGATTCACCGCCACCACGGCCGTTTGCAGGCCGGCGTCGATCCAGGCGCGCTGCTGACGGCACACCTCGCGGATGACCCAGGCGCCGAGCGGCACGATCAGGCCGGAATTCTCCGCCAGCGGAATGAAGTCGCCTGGCGGCACCATGCCGCGCTGCGGATGGCGCCAGCGCACCAGGGCTTCGGCGCTGCTTACGGCGCCGCTTTCCAGGTTTACGCGCGGCTGGTAGTGCAGGCATAACTCGCCCTGCTCGATGGCGCGCGCCAGTTCGGATTCCATGGCAAACAGCTGCATGGCGCGCTCGTTCATTTCCGGCGCATAGAAGCGGAAGCGGTTGCTGCCCATGGCCTGGGCGCTGGCCATGGCCGCGTTGGCGCTGCACAGCAGGCTGGCGGCGTCCATGCCATCCTGCGGATACAGGCTGATGCCGACGCTGGCGCTGCTCGCCACCGCCGCGCCGGCCCAGACAAAGGGCGCCTGCACCGCGCGCAGCAGGCGGGCGGCCGTGGCGCGCGCCTGCTCGCCGGTTTCCAGGTCGCCCAGCACCACCACGAACTCGTCGCCCGCCAGCCGCGCCAGCGTGTCGCCGTCGCGCAGCTGGCCTGACAGCTGCTGGGCCGCATGCTGCAGCAAGGCGTTGCCGGCATCGTGGCCCAGGCTGTCCTTGACCTGGCGGTAGCGTTCCAGGCCGATCGCCAGCACCGCCAGTTGACGGCCCATGCGCTCGGCCAGGGCAGCGCCCTGGCGCAGGCGATCGTTGAACAGATTGCGGTTGGCCAGCCCGGTCAGGGCGTCATGGTTGGCCTGGTAGGCCAGCTCCTGTTCGGCGCGCTGGCGGCGCTGCTCTTCGCGCAGGCTGTACATGCCGAAAGCCACATCGTCCACCAGCTCGCGCAGCAGGCCGATTTCGGCGTCGTCGAAGGCCAGCGCCTGCGGTGCCGCGATGCAGATGGCGCCCAGCAGCTCGCCGCGGCACTTCAAGGGCAGCACCAGGCAGTGGGCGGATTCCGCCGCGCTGCTGGCCGATCCCGCCGGGCGGCGTCCGGCCAGCGCCATCGCCACCTGCTGCCAGCCCGGCAGTTCGGCATCCGGCACGCCGCCCGCCTGGGCCGCCACGGCCACCGCGCCGGCGCTGTTTTGCATGCCCACCCAAACCTGGGGATAGCCGCCCTCGCCGACCATATGGGCGCAGATCAGATCCAGCAGTTGCGCTTCATCGTTCACCCTCACCATGGCTTCGTTGCAGCGCGAGCGCAGGCGCAGGGTACGGTTCAAGCCAATCAACTCCGCCGTCCGGCCTTGCTCGCGCCGGTAGGCCTCCTGCAGATTGTCGGCCATGGCGTTGAGCGAAACCGACAGCTCGGCAAACTCGCGCGTACCGCCCCGGGGCAGACGCACGCTCCAGTCGCCGGCGGCCAGCTGGCGCGCGAAGCGCACGCCGGCGGCGGCCGATCTCTCGATATTGCGCATCAGCAGGCGGGCAATGTACAGGCCAAGCAGCATCGAGCCGGCGCCGCCGAACAGGATGATGGCGCTGACGCTGCTATTGGCCTTGCGCACCGAACTGCGCGTTTCCAGCAAGGCCTGGTCGGCCTGCGCCCGCAGCGCCAGCAGGGCCGGCTCGATGCGCCGCACGGCTTCGTTGTAGGCGGCGGACGCCTGGCCGATTTCGGCCAGCGTATTCTGGGAACTGCGGAAGGCCGCTTCCTGTCCCGGCTCGCGGCTGCCGAGCAGTTCGTACTGCGCGGTCAGGCGCCGGAAACTATCCTCATACAAGCCCAGCGCCGCCTCCACCGCGCGCACTTCGCGCTCCACCGCCGCGCCCGGTTTCAGACGGCGAATCTCGGCCATGTTGGAGCGCACCACCTGCAGCTCCTTGCCGACCAAGGGGCCGTAGCGCGCCTTCGCCTCGCCGGCTGGCAGTGAACGCGCGTCCAGCATAAATTCCTTCTTGAAGCGGCGCGCCCGCTCCAGCGCCATCAGGCTGTTCGAACTCAGATCGGCCATGCGGTCTTCGCTGTCGAAGTAATGGTCCACCGCCGCCAGCGCGCGCTCGTGGCCGAACATCAGCGTCATATCGCTCAGGCACATCAGAACGATGACCGTGCCGAAGCCCAGGGCCAGCTTGAGGCGCAATCCCAGCCTGTCGATAAAGGCAAACATGCTCACTCCTCGCGGGAAAGCGGCAAAAGCGCTTCCAGCCATATGCATCAAACAAGGGAGCCGCGAGGAATGGGCGACGGGAGAAGGGGATGCGGGGTCTTCCGGCACGGATTGGGCCATGGAAGCTGGCGGCCGGGAAGGCCGCCAAGGGCATCACGGATTCAGTATAGCCCGCGCGCCCGGCCGTCTTGAATTTATTTGCCCAAAATCAAGAAAAACGTTGCGATCGCGCAATACGAAACCAGGGCGGCGCTCAGCCGCCGGTCACGGGCGGGAAGAATGCCACTTCGCAGCCGTCGGCAATCGCGGTCGATGGCTGGGCCATCACCTGGTTGCAGGCCATGCGCAGCGCGCGCCCTTCGGCCAGCGCCTGTTCCCAGGCGCCGCCGCGCTGCACCAGATGGTCGCGCAGCGCGCCCACCGTGTCCACGCCGGGCGGCAAATCGATGGTTTCGGAAGAGGTGCCAAGGCTTTCGCGCACGCTGGCAAAGAAACGCAGCGTAATCATTATTTCAACATCCTATCAATACAGCAGTTCACTAAAGGGAATGAAGCGCACCGGGTCGCCGGCGCGTATCAAATTGCCAGGCGGATTATCGATCACGCCATCGGCCCAGACGGTGGAAGTCAGCACGCCCGAACCCTGGTTCGGGAACAGATCGAGGCCGCCCTCGCGGTTGACGCGCGCGCGCAGGAATTCGTTGCGGCGGTCGGCCTTGGGCAGATCGAAATCGGCGCGCAGGCTGTAGACGCGCGGGGCCAGCGCGGCCGGATCGCTGACACCCTGCAAGCGCAGCACGAAGGGCCGCACAAACAGCATGAAAGTGATCAGGCTGGAGACCGGATTGCCCGGCAGGCCGATAAAGAAGCTGCGCCCCACCTCGCCGAAAGCCAGCGGCTTGCCCGGCTTGATGGCGATCTGCCACAGGTTCAGCCGCCCTTCCGCTTCCACGGCGGGACGGATATGGTCTTCCTCGCCCACCGATACGCCGCCCGAGGTGATGATCAGATCATTGCCTTGCGCGGCCTGGCGCAGCACCTCGCGCGTGGCGGCCAGGGTGTCCGGCACGATGCCCAGGTCGACGATCTCGCAACCCAGGTTTTCCAGCAAGGCGCGCAGGGTGAAGCGGTTGGAATTGTAGATGGCGCCCGGAGCCAGCGGCTCGCCCGGCATGGCCAGCTCGTCGCCGGTGAAGAAGACAGCCACGCGCAGCTTGCGCCGCACCGGCAGTTCGGCCAGGCCAACCGAAGCGGCCAGGCCCAGCTCCTGGCTGCGCAGGCGGGTGCCGGCCGGCAGGATCACGCTGCCGTGGGTGATATCCTCGCCGGCGCGGCGTATCCACTCGCCGGGACGCGGCGCGTGGCGGATAGTGACGATTTTTTCATGCAGCTCGCACTGCTCCTGCATCACCACCGCGTCCGCCCCTTCCGGGATCAGGGCGCCGGTGAAGATACGCGCCGCCGTGCCTGGCAACAGGGGCTGGCCCACATGGCCGGCCGGGATGCGCTGCGACACGGTCAGCGTGGCCACGCCGCTGGCGCAGTCGGCCGAACGCACCGCATAGCCATCCATCTGGGTATTGTCCTGGCCCGGCACATTCATGCCCGAGACCTGGGACTTGGCCAGCACGCGGCCATTGGCGGCCAGCGTGGGCAGGGTTTCCACTTCTTCCACCGGACGCGCCGCGCCCAGCAGGAAGTCCAGCGCCTCGCGGGCAGACAGCATAGGCTGCGGCTGGAAAGCATTCATGGTTTACAGTCCCGTGTTGGCAGCGATATACGCCTTCATCTTCTCCACATCGGCCGGCATCACCTCGAAGCGCTGCGGCAGCGCTTCGATATTCTCGAAGCCGGCGGGACGCTCGGAATCCTCGCCCAACGCGTCCAGAATGGTCTCGTTGAACTTGGCCGCCAGCGCCGTTTCCAGCACGATCATCGGCACGCCCTCCTCCATCTGCTCGCGGGCGACCTTGATGCCGTCGGCGGTGTGGGTATCGATCACGATGCCGTAATCGTCGGCCACGTCGCGGATGGTCGCCAGACGGTCCTCGTGGGTGGACTTGCCGGACTTGAAGCCGTAGTTTGCCACCAGTTTGAATTCGTCGCCATCGCTGCCCGGCTTGCCGGACAGGTCGAAGCCGCCGTGGGTTTCGACCTTCTGGAACAGGGCGCGGGTGCGCGCCGCGTCGCGGCCCACCAGATCGTAGACAAAGCGCTCGAAATTCGAGGCCTTCGAGATATCCATCGACGGGCTGCTGGTGTGGTAAGTTTCCGACGATTTGCGCACGCGGTAGACGCCGGTGCGGAAGAATTCGTCGAGCACATCGTTTTCATTGGTGGCCGCCACCAGCTTGTCGATTGGAAGGCCCATCATGCGCGCGATATGGCCGGCGCAGATATTGCCGAAGTTCCCCGACGGGACGGTGAAGGAGACCTTCTGCTCGTTGCTGCTGGTCGCAGCCAGATAGCCGCGGAAGTAGTACACCACCTGGGCCACCACGCGCGCCCAGTTGATCGAATTGACGGTGCCGATCTTTTGCTTGGCTTTGAATTCCAGGTCGTTCGACACGGCTTTCACCATATCCTGGCAATCGTCGAACACGCCTTCCACGGCGATATTGAAGATATTCGGGTCTTGCAGGCTGAACATCTGCGCAGTCTGGAAAGCGCTCATCTTCTTATGTGGCGACAGCATGAAGACGCGGATGCCCTGCTTGCCGCGCATCGCATACTCGGCGGCGCTGCCGGTATCGCCCGAAGTCGCGCCGAAGATATTCAGCTGTGCATTCTGCTTGGCCAGCGCATACTCGAACAGATTGCCGAGCAGTTGCATGGCCATATCCTTGAACGCCAGGGTCGGGCCGTTGGACAGCGCCTGCAGCACCAGCTTCTTGCCATTGCTCTCCTCCAGCACGCGCAGCGGCGTGATGGCGATGGCACTCTCGTCATGGCGGGCGTTGCGGTAAACCTCGGGCGTATAAGTTTTCGCCGCCAGCGCGCGCAGATCGGCTTCCGGAATATCGGTCGCGAACTTGCGCAGGATCTCAAACGCCAAGTCTGCATAGGACAACTTACGCCAAGCATCCAGCTCGGCGCCGGTCACCTGCGGATACTCAGCCGGCAGGAACAAGCCGCCATCGGCAGCCAGGCCGCCCAGCAGGATATCGGAAAAAGATTGAGGAGACTGCGAAGCGGCCGGCGAAGCGGCCCGGGTGGACACGTAATGCATAGACAAGGAAACCCATTGAGCGTTGCGATCGGACACCTATTATAGTGCGCCCGGAGTTTCTATGTAAATTCAGTCAATTCCCGCAATTTTCTGCGGCTTTGATCTCCCTCAACAAATGTCCCACCCTGGTGCCAGGCACTGGAGTAGGACATTCTTTGCGATTTATCAAAAAATGTCTGACCTTGGTGCCTCGGCGGCCCCGCCTGACACCAGGGTGGACATTCTTTGATCTGGCGCAAACGGGGGCGCGGGATCAGCAGGCGGCGTGGTTGACGGTGACGACGTGGATGGCGAGGCCGCCCAGCGAGGTTTCTTTGTATTTGGCCTGCATGTCGGCGCCGGTCTGGCGCATGGTTTCGATCACTTCGTCCAAACTCACAAAGTGGGTGCCGTCGCCTTTCAGCGAGAGCGATGCGGCGGTGATGGCTTTGACCGCGCCCANCTGGCGCAAACGGGGGCGCGGGATCAGCAGGCGGCGTGGTTGACGGTGACGACGTGGATGGCGAGGCCGCCCAGCGAGGTTTCTTTGTATTTGGCCTGCATGTCGGCGCCGGTCTGGCGCATGGTTTCGATCACTTCGTCCAAACTCACAAAGTGGGTGCCGTCGCCTTTCAGCGAGAGCGATGCGGCGGTGATGGCTTTGACCGCGCCCATGCCGTTGCGCTCGATGCAGGGGATCTGCACCAGGCCGCCGATCGGGTCGCAAGTCATGCCGAGGTGATGTTCGATGCCGATTTCCGCGGCGTTTTCGATCTGGGCATTGCTGCCGCCCAGCGCGGCCACCAAGCCCGCAGCGGCCATGGCGCAGGCGACGCCGACTTCGCCCTGGCAGCCGACTTCGGCGCCGGAGATGGAAGCATTGCGCTTGCACAGCATGCCGATCGCGGCAGCCGTCAACAGGAAGTTGCGCACGCCGGTCACGGGATCGAGCGGCTTGCAGTCTTCGGCATAGTATTTGAGCACGGCGGGAATGATGCCGGCCGCGCCATTGGTCGGCGCGGTGACGACGCGGCCGCCGGCGGCGTTTTCTTCGTTGACGGCCATGGCGTACAGGCTGACGCCGTTCAGCGCATCATGCGGCAGATCGTTGGCGCGGTCGCCGCCCTTGGCCTGGCGCCACAGGTCGGCGGCGCGGCGTTTTACCTTCAGGCCGCCCGGCAGCTGGCCGGCCGTTTCCAGACCGTGGGCGATGCAGCCGCGCATGACGTGCCAGATGCGGTCCAGGCCCGCATCCAGCTTGGCTTCGTCGATCTTGGCCAGCTCGTTCGCGCGCAGCATTTGCGGAATGGTCTTGCCGCTTGCTTCGCCATGGGCCAACAGATCGGCCATGGTGTCGAAGGGATAGGGAATGGCGACAGCCGGAGCTTTGTCGGTCGCCGCGCTCTCGCCTTCGGCGCGGATAAAGCCGCCGCCGACGGAGTAGAACACTTTATGCACGGCGCTGCCGTCGGCGCGCTTGAGCGTGAAGCTCATGCCGTTCGGGTGCTCGGGCAGGGTTTCGCTCATGTGGAAAATCAGGCCGGTGGCGGCGGTGAAAGGCACGGCCTTCACGCCCAGCAGCCTGATTTCCTTGCGTTCTTCGACTTCGGCCAGCTTGGCGTCGACCAGGTCGGGATTGATGTCCTGCGGCGTCTCGCCCATCAGGCCGAGGATCACGGCCTTGTCGGTGCCGTGGCCGACGCCGGTCAGGGCCAGCGAACCATACAGCGCGGATTCCACCGCCACCACATCATCCAATGGACCGGCTTCGATCAGGAAACGGCGGGCCGCTACCATCGGTCCCACGGTGTGGGAACTGGATGGGCCAATGCCAATTTTGAACAGATCGAAAACGCTCATATCCATCGGATGTCTCTTTATAGTGATGTTGATGTCGCGCCGCTTTTTACGCGGCCTTGCTTAATCCGACATCGATATTGGCCAGCATATCCTTGACCATTTCTTCGATGCCGATGCTTGCCTTCCAGCCCCAGTCGGCCGTGGCGGTCGCGTCGTCCAGGCTTTTCGGCCAGGTGTCGGCGATGGCCTGGCGGCTGTCCGGCTTGTAGCTGATCTTGAACTCGGGCAGCTTGGCGCTGATGGCAGCGGCCAGCTGTTCCGGATTGAACGATACGCCGGCGACATTATAGGACGAACGGACCTTGATTTGCGAGGCCGGCGCATCCATCAATTCGATAGTGGCGCGGATGGCATCGGGCATATAGATCATCGGCAGCGAGGTTTGCGGGCCGAGGAAGCATTCATAGCGTTCGCCGCGCAGCGCCGAGTGGAAGATGGCGATGGCGTAGTCGGTGGTGCCGCCGCCCGGAGGCGACTTGAAGCTGATGATGCCTGGGTAGCGGATGCTGCGCACGTCCACGCCGTATTTCAGGAAGTAGTATTCGCACAGGCGTTCGCCGGCCAGCTTGCTGATGCCGTAGATGGTGGTCGGGTCCATCACCGTCATCTGCGGGGTGTTGTCGGCCGGGGTGTTCGGGCCGAAGGCGGCAATCGACGAAGGCCAGAACAGGCGCAGCGGCTTGCCTGCCTCGCCACGCTCGCGCGCCACTTCGAGGATGTTGAGCAGGCCATCCATGTTCAGCGACCAGGCTTTGAGCGGCGCCGCTTCGCCGGTGGCGGACAGCATCGCCGCCAGCTGGTACACCTGGGTGATGTTCTCGCCGGCCACCAGCTGGGCCAGGGCGGCGCGGTCCATCACGTCCAGCACCTGGTAATTGGCTGCGTTGTAAATGTTTTTCGAGCTGATATCGGTGGCGATCACATTCTGCGCGCCATGCTGCTTGGCCAGTGCTTCCACCAGTTCGCTGCCAATTTGACCGTTGGCGCCGATGACTAAAATACGTTCCATTGCTGTTCTTCCTGGATCCAATTAATTCTTCAAAATGCCGAGTTCACGGCCTGCCTGTTCGAATGCGGCGAGCACTTTTTCGAGCTGCTCGCGGGTGTGCGCAGCGGAGAGCTGGACGCGCACGCGCGCCTGGCCCATCGGCACCACCGGGTAGAAGAAGCCGCTGAGCAGAACGCCCAGCTCATACATTCGTGCCGCAAACTTCTGGGCCACCGGCGCATCGAACAGCATCACCGGCACAACCGGGTGGGTGCCGGGCTTGATGGTGAAGCCGATACGCTCGATCTCCTGGCGGAAGTAGGCGGTGTTTTCATGCAGGCGGTCGCGCAGCTCGGTCGATTCGGACAGGCGCTTCAGCACTTCCAGCGAGGCGCCGGCAATCGACGGCGCCAGGGTGTTGGAGAACAGGTATGGGCGCGATTTCTGGCGCAGCGTGTCGATCACTTCCTTGCGGCCGGAGGTGAAGCCGCCCATCGCGCCGCCCAGGGCCTTGCCCAGGGTGCCGGTGATGATGTCGATCTTGCCCAGCACATTGTGGTGCTCGTGGGTGCCGCGGCCGGTCTTGCCCATGAAGCCGGAGGCGTGGCATTCGTCGATCATCACCAGGGCGCCGTACTGCTCGGCCAAGGCCACGATCTTGTCCAGCTGGGCGATGGTGCCGTCCATGGAGAACACGCCATCGGTGACGATGACCTTGTGGCGCTTGTCGGCGGCGGCCTTGAGCTGGGCTTCCAGATCGGCCATATCGTTGTGGGCGTAGCGGAAGCGCGCGGCCTTGCACAGGCGGATGCCGTCGATGATGGAAGCGTGGTTCAGGGCGTCGGAAATGATGGCGTCGTTCTCGTCGAACAGCGGCTCGAACACGCCGCCGTTGGCGTCGAAGGCGGCGGCGTAGAGGATGGTGTCTTCAGTGCCGAGGAATTTCGAGATCGCCTGTTCCAGCTGCTTGTGCACGGTCTGGGTGCCGCAGATGAAGCGCACCGAGGACAAGCCGTAGCCGTATTTTTCGGTGGCGTCGATGGACGCCTGGGCCACCCACTCCTGGCCCGACAGGCCGAGGTAGTTGTTGGCGCACATATTGATCAGGGTACGGCCATCCTCACCCTGCACTTCGGAACCCTGGCGGGAGGCAAGCACGCGCTCCGGCTTGTACAGACCCTGCTCGCGCAATTTTTCCAGGTTCTGTTGCAGGCCGCCGTAAAACGCATTTTTTGCTTGCTCGCTCATGATCTTCCTCTATATGGATGGTGAAGGCCGCCGCTTGACCGGCTGTTGCCTATGTTGTACCGTGCCTGAAGCTGAAACCGATATGAAAGTCTACTCTTTTTCCTCTATCGCTTCCGAATTCCATTATTTTGAACACAGATTCAATATACTGAATACTACATAAGCATATTGAACTTTGCAAGCGATCTTTCCTCAATGAAGCCATCTGTTTCGACCAATGCCCCGCCCGAGGTGGGCGCCGCCCTGCAACGACTGCGCCTGGCGCGCGGTTTGACGCTGGAAGACCTGTCGCGCATCGCCGGCGTGTCCAAATCCATGCTATCGCAGATCGAACGCGAGAAAGCCAATCCGACCATCGCTATCACGTGGCGCCTGGCCAACGCCCTGGGCGTCGCCATCGGCGAACTGCTGGCCGACGTCGAAAAGAATGTCGAAACGATCAGGGTGCTGGATGCCCACGAAACGCCGACCCTGCCCGGCGCGCATGCCGGCTACATCCTGCGCATCCTCGGCCCGATGGAACTGGCCGGCAAATACGAGTGGTACGAGCTGACGCTGGCCCCCGGCGGCGAGCTGGCCTCCCAAGCGCACGATCCCGGCACCCACGAACATCTGACCCTGCTGCACGGCAGCATGGAGCTGGAAGTCGGCAGCAGCAAGAAAAAGATCAAGCTCGGCAGCACCGCCCGCTACTCCGCCGACCAGCAGCACGCCATCCGCAACCTTGGCAAAACCGAAGCCAAAGCCCTGCTCGTCGTCATCCACCGCTAAAACCCACGTTTGATCCAAATCAAAAAATGTCCCACCCTGGTGTCAGGCACTGAGGTCGGACATTTGCTGATATAGATCAAAGAATGTCCTACTCCGGTGCCTGACACCAGGGTGGACATTCTTTGATTTGGCGCAAAGCCGGGGGGGGGGTTAGATGGGGGCGCCGGGGGGAATCGTCGGGGCGGGGCGCAGCTTGATGCTGCGCGGGTCGGCGAGGTAGCGCTGGATGTGAGCGGCAGCTTGTTGCCGGCTGGCGGCTGTGCTGGCGGTGGCGCTGGGGGGCTGCTTCAACCAAGCTGCGAGGTCAGCAATTTGCTGGCGCAGCTCGGCTTCGGCGGCGGCGTGCAGTTGGCCGCCGTTTAGCAGGCGCAACAGAGCGTCGAGGACGACCCAGTTGGCGCTGAGCTGCACAGCTTCGCTGCCTGCCTGGGCCGACGGCGCTGCCGGGCGCTTCCAAGTGCGCTGCAGGACTTGCGCCATCAACTCGGCGATGCCGGGCTGGCCGGGATCGCGGGCGTGCTGCCAATATAGGCGGTTGACGCGGCCAGCGTCGAACAGGAAGCTGGCCGTGTGGGCCGCACCCGCCTCCACCGCCGATAAAGCATCGAAGACGCTGTTCATGCGGGTTTCAAAATATTCCTTATTGCGTTCGTAGCCGGTGGCTGGTGGCGTCAGCAGGTCCAGCACCTTGGGCGGCAGCGCGAGGTATTCGGCGCTCAAGGTGTCGGCGAGCCTGGCCAGTGCCTGGCGCTGGCTGGCGGCGGCCACGGTGCGCACGCCGCTTTGGGCGCGGCCGGCTTTGACGTCGCCGCTGGTGCTGTAGTCGAATTCGCCGCCGCCGATCAGGCGGGCCAGGGCTTCGGCCTGGTAGCGTTGCAGCAGATAGACGGGAACCAGGCGCGCTTCGATCTCGCCGGTCTGGCGTTCGTTGGGCAGCACGTCGAGCGAGAAGCGCTGCAAGGCTTGGCGGCGGATCGCGCCCAGCTGGTCCCAGGTTTTCAGCGAGTCGGGGCCGAAATCCCACAGCAACCCATTCGGATGGCTGGCGCCGGGCGTGCGCGCATCGCTATCGCTGACGTATTGCATGCCAGCCGCATTGGCGCGGGCGCGCAGCTGCGCCAGCTCATCATCCGTCAATTCGCCGTAGATGTGCTGCACGATGTAGTCGTCCCAGGGACCAACGCCGGCGCCGTAGGCTTCCTGCAGGCCGATACGGCCATCCCCTTCGAGCTTGAGCACGGGATGGGGATAGTCCATCACCGAGCCATTGCCTTGGCGGCTGGCGGCGAAATTGTGCGAGAAGCCCAGGGTATGGCCGACTTCATGCGCCGCCAACTGGCGCAGGCGGGCCAGGGCCATCTGTTCGGCCATCTTCTGCAATTCTGGATTGCCGGCCTTGCCGTAAGGCGCAAGCAGGCTTTCGGCGATCAGGATGTCCTGGCGCACGCGCTGCGATCCCAGCGTGACGGCGCCGCGGATGATTTCCCCGCTGCGCGGGTCGGCCAGCGCATTGCCATAGGACCAGCCGCGCGTGGCGCGGTGCACCCAGCTGATGACGTTGTAGCGCACATCCATCGCGTCCGCGCCTTCCGGCAACAGCTCGACGCGGAAGGCGTCCTTGAAGCCAGCCTTCTCGAAGGCGCTGGTCCACCAGCGCGCGCCTTCCAGCAGGGCGGAACGCACCGGCTCCGGCGCGCCCCGGTCGAGGTAGTAGACGATGGGCTTTTTCACTGCGCTGGGCGCGGCGCCCGGCACGGCCTTTTCCAGCCGGTGTCGCAACTGCCAGCGCACATCGAGACTGCTGGCCAGCGGCGTGGCGAAATCGTAGTAGCCGGTATCGAAGCCGCCCGAGGCGGGATGGTAGGCGCGCGGCTTGTAGCCTTGGTCCGGCAGGCGCACCATGCTGATATGCTGGCGCAGCGACAGGCTGGCCGGATCGGCCGCCACCTGGCGCACATATTCGCCCTGCCCAGCTCCCGAGAAAGTCAGAAGGGCTTCCAGTTCCACATTGTCGGGAAAGGCTTTTGCCAGCGCAGGCAGGACTGCGCTGCGCTTTTCGTCGACCTTATATGCGCCCTGTTTGCTGTCGCCCAGGCGCTGGGCGACGCCGTGCTGGTCGACCAGCAGGAAGCTGGAGAAGTCGATCAGATAGCGGCCGCTCTCGCTGGCGAGGATCTCGCCCGACCACAGCACCGCTGCGGCAAAGGATTCGGCCACGGCGTTGCGCTCGTCGGCATCGGCGGAGCGCGCGACGTAGCGCGTGTTCTCCTGCACGAGGAAGATGCGGGTTCCATGCTTCTGGAAGCGCACCAGCTTCATTTCGCCCGGCTGGCCACGGTCCAGGCCCACATCGTTGGAACCCAGCGCGTAAGGCAGCGAAGACAGCATCAGGAAGGGCTGGTCCAGCACCGACAGGGACAGCAGCACCCTGCCCTTTTCCTCGTCGCGCCAAAGATCGATGAAGCCGGGCTGCGCCTGCAAGGCCCGGGTTTGTTCGGCCAGCGTGCGCGGCGCATCGGCGGCCCATGCGGCCGGCGCAAGAGCCAGCAGGGAAAGGGCGAGAATGGTTTTTGTCGGCTTCATCGGCATACGGGAAAGAGTAAGAAAAAACGCGCCTCGCAAGGCGCGTTGTAGTGCAATCGGCGCTGCCGGCCCGGCATGCGGCACCGTACAGCATCGTGCTGCGCCGCACCGCCATTCCGGTACGGCGCATGGTGCGCTGCCTTATTTAGCGCCGCTGACCGGTGCGCCCGCCGCTTTCGGCTGCGCCGCCACATCGGTGGCCGGGGTCATGCCCAGGGCACGGCCCAGGAAGCCCCAGCGGTCGGCCACTTCCTCGATCTGTTTCGAGGTCGGTTTGCCGGCGCCATGGCCTGCCTTGGTTTCGATGCGGATCAGGACCGGCGCCGGGCCGCCCTGCGCTGCCTGGGCGGCGGCGGCGAACTTGAAGCTGTGCGCCGGCACCACGCGGTCGTCGTGGTCCGCCGTCATCACCATGGTGGCCGGGTAGCAGCCGCCCGCTTTCAGGTTATGCAGCGGCGAATACTTGACCAGCGCCTTGAATTCGTCGGCGTTGTCGGACGAACCGTAGTCCGAAGTCCAAGCCCAGCCGATGGTGAATTTGTGGAAGCGCAGCATGTCCAGCACACCCACGGCCGGCACGGCCGCCGCGAACAGGTCGGGACGCTGGGTCATGGTGGCGCCCACCAGCAGGCCGCCATTGCTGCCGCCGCCGATCGACAGCTTGGCTGGCGAGGTGACCTTGGTGGCGATCAGGTGTTCGGCCGCGCCGATGAAGTCGTCGAACACGTTCTGCTTCTGCAGCTTGGTGCCGGCCTTGTGCCAGGCTTCGCCGTATTCGCCGCCGCCGCGCAGATTGGCCATGACGTATACGCCGCCCATTTCCACCCAAGCCAGGTTGGCGACCGAGAAGGATGGGGTCAGCGCGACATTGAAGCCGCCGTAGCCATACAGATAGGTCGGATTGCTGCCATCCAGCTTCATGCCCTTCTTGGACACGATGAACATCGGCACCTTGGTGCCATCGCGGCTGGTGAAGAATTCCTGGCGCGTTTCAAAGGCGCTTGGATCGAAATCGACTTTCGGCTGGCGATACACGCTGCTCTTGCCGCTCTTCGCGTCATAGCGGTACACGGTGGACGGCGTGGTGAAGCTGGTGAAGGAATAGAAGGTTTCGCTGTCGCTGCGCTTGCCGCCGAAGCCGGAGACCGAGCCGATGCCCGGCAGCGCCAGCTCGCGTACCAGTTTGCCGCGCAGGTCGTACACCTTCACGGCGCTGTGCGCGTCGGTCAGGTAGTTCAGCACCAGCTGCTTGTTGACGACATTGGCCGAGACCAGAGTCTGGGCGCTTTCCGGCACCAGCTCTTTCCACTGGTCGGCGGCCGGCCTGCGGATGTCGATGGCGACCACGCGCGATTTCGGCGCGTTCTTATCGGTGGAGAAGTAGAAGATCGGGCCATCGTTGTCGATGAAGTGGTAGGCCGCGTCCAGGTTCTCCAGCAGGCCGACGACCTTGCTGTCCTTCTTGCCCAGATCCTTGTAGAAGATGCGGTTCTTGCGTTCGGTGCCCTGGGTGCCGGCGATGATCAGGTAGCGGCCGTCGTCGCTGACATTGGCGCGGAAGCCCCATTCCTTCTGGTCGGGACGGTCGTACACCAGCTGGTCGGCGCTTTGCGGCGTGCCCAGTTTGTGGAAATACAGCTTCTGGAAGTAATTCACGCCGGCCAGCTTGGCGGCTTCGCTCGGCTCGTCGTAGCGGCTGTAGAAGAAGCCGGAACCGTCGTGCGCCCAGGCGGTTTTGGAGAACTTGACCCACTTGATATGGTCTTCGATATCCAGGCCGGTGTCGATATTGCGCACCTTGATCTCGTTCCAGTCGGAGCCGGAAGCGGCGGTGCTGTAGGCCATGAACTTGCCGTTCGGGCCGACCGAGAAATCGGCCAGCGCCACCGTGCCGTCGGACGACAGGGTGTTCGGGTCGAGCAGCAGGCGCGGCTTGTCGTTCAGCGACTTCATGGTAAACAGCACGGCCTGATTTTGCAGGCCGTCGTTACGGCTGTAGAAATAGCGGCCGCCTTCGCGGAACGGCACGCTGAAACGCTCGTAATTCCACAGCTTGGTCAAACGCTGCTTGATCGCTTCACGGTTCGGGATCTGCTGCAGATAGCCTTGGGTCAGCGTGTTCTGTTCGTCCACCCAGGCCTTGGTTTCGGCGCTATTGGCGTCCTCCAGCCAGCGGTAAGGGTCGGCCACGGTGGTGCCGTGATAGTTATCCTGCTGGTCCACTTTTTTCGTGACTGGATAGCTCAGCGGGCTGCCGCCCGGGCAGGTTTGCGCCAGGGCGTTGCCGCTGAAGGCGGCGAGCAGCGAGAGTACCAGTGAAGCGCGTTTGAATTGCATTGTTCTTCCGTAGTGTCATGGGTGGAGGAAGCAGCCGCCGCAAGGCGCTGCAAAACGATGGCAGCCCTGTCCTGCAGGGTTGCGTCGAAGGATCATATCGTGGTTTATGACAAATATGAAATGTTACAAGCGCCCGCTTAACGCTTTTTATTTGGCGGGAACTGTGCTGTTTTCCGCCACGCGGCTGGCGGCAGCGGCGCTGCCCGGCGCGCGCCAGCGGCCTATCCAGTCGCCCAGTTCCGCGGCGGGAATCGGGCGGCTCATGAAATAGCCCTGGCCCTGGTCGCAACCCATGCGCTTCAGCAGACCCCACACGGCTTCGCTTTCCAGCCCTTCCGCCACTACGCGCAAGCCCATATTGTGGCCAAGGTCGATGGTGGAGCGCACGATCTTGGCGTCGCCCACATCCTGCTCCATATTGAGGACGAAGGATTTATCGATCTTCAGCTCGTCCACCGGCAGGCGCTTCAGATACGCCAGCGAAGAATAGCCTGTGCCGAAATCGTCAATCGAGAGATCGGCGCCCATGGCGTGCAGGCGCTCCAGCGTGTGCTGGGCGCGCACCGGGTCGTCCATGATGGCGCTTTCGGTGATCTCCAGGCAGAAGGCGCCGGGCGAGACCTGGTGGCGGTGCATGATCTCGGCGAATTTGCCCGGCAGATCCTGGTCCATCAGGTCGCGCGTGGACAGGTTGACCGAGATTTTCAGGTGCACGCCGCGCTGCGCCAGCTGGCGGCTCAGCATGGCCGACTGCTCCAGCACCCAGCGCGTCAGCACGCGGATAAAGCCGGTCTGCTCGGCGAAGGGAATGAACTGGTCGGGGAAGACATTGCCGCGCTCAGGATGGGCCCAGCGCACCAGCGCCTCGGCCCCGCTCACCACGCCGCTGGCGATGGTGATCTTGGGCTGGACGAACAGGCGCAGCTCGTCGCGCTCCACGGCGTTGCGCAGCTCTGTCAGCAGCGACAGGCTCTTGGCGCTGCTCTGGTCGAACACGGGATCGTACACCACCGCGCCGTCGCGGCGCTGCTTGGCCGTGTACATCGCCACCTCGGCCATGCTGAGCAGGGACTCGCCGTCCGCTCCATGCTCGGGATAGCCGGCGATGCCCAGGCCGGCGCCGATATCGACGGTCTGCTCGTCCAGCGACAACGGCGTTTCCAGCGCCTGCAACACTTCCGCCGCCAGGCCGATGGCGTGATCCAGGTCGGCGCCCGGCAGCAGGATGGCGAATTCGTCGCCGCCCAGCCGGGCCAGTTGGGCCGAACTCTGGCCGCGCTGCACCATCAGCGCCAGCAAGCGCTCCGCCACTTGGCGCAGCAGCGCGTCGCCGAACTGGTGGCCCAGCACATCGTTGACGTGCTTGAAGCGGTCCAGGTCCATCATCAGCACCCAGACCTGATTGCCCAGCGTTGCCGCCTCGGCCAGCGATTCGTTCAGATGCAGCAGGAACTGGGCGCGGTTGGGCAGATTGGTCAGCGTATCCCAGTAGGCGAGGCGGCGGATTTCCTGCTCGCGGCGGGCGATCCCGTCGCGCATGCAGTCCAGCGCCTGTGCCAGGGCGCCCACCTCGTCGCGCCGCTCAACCGCGATGCGGCCCTTGTAGTCGCCGCGTTCCAGGCGCTTGGCAGTCTGCGCCAGCTGGCTCAAGGGCTGGGCAATGCGCTTGGCCGTCAGCACCGCCGCCACACCGGATACGATGATGCCGAGCACCGTCAGCGCCAGCAGCCAGCGTTCCAGGCGCGCATATTCGGCCGTGGCTTCGTCCAGCGAGCGTCCCAGCACCACCACCGCGCGCTGCCCGCCGTCGGTGCCGATCTCTATCTCGCGCAGGCTGTAGCTGGCGCCACCGATCTCCATCTCGAAGCTGTTGCCGGACTGTTTTCCGCGCGCCTGCTCGCCGAGCGCCTGCTCGCCGCGCACCTGCATCTTCGCCGCCAGGCTGCCGGCCGCCAGCTGCGGCAAGGTCGAATCCACGGACAGCCAGTTGCCGGTAGCGCTGCGCGTCATGATGGTGGCCTGCAGCGCGCTGACTTCATGCATCACGCCGGCCTGCTGCTTATCGATGGGGAAAGTCATCACCACCCAGCCGATGGTGACTGGCGCCTTCACCGGCATCACCACCACCTGGTAGGGGCGCTGCTCAATGATGGCGATGCCGCTGGCGCCATCGGCCTGCTCGGCGCGTTCCAGCATGCCCTTGACCAGTTTTTCCAGCCCGGCCGGCCGGTAGGGACTGGTGGACGCGCTGATCCGGCCCTCGGCGTTGACCAGCATCGTCAGCGAGGCCTTGATGCGCCCACCGTGGTTGGCCAGCGCCGATTCGATCGTGTCGCGGTCGTCCTCGTCGTTATTACCGATGGCCGCCACGAAGGCGGTGTCGCGCGCCAGCAGGCGGGCGCCGAAGCGCAGCGTTTCCGCATTCTGCTCCAGCACGCGGCTGAAGACCTTGCCGCCATTGATCAGCTCCGCCGTGACGGCGTTGCGCGCATTGTTCTCGATGCCGCGCTGGATCAGCAACAAACCCGTGACCTGCACCGCGATCAGCAGCAGCAGGAAGAGCGCGGCGATCCGGCTTTCCAGGCTTCGAAAGCGCATGCTCGCCTCCGCCCTTCAATACGAGCTGGCCGGCGCGTCGGCCACTACGGGCTTCTGCGCCAGCTTGAACACGGCGCCGAGCAGTGCATCGCCGCCCTTCACCACGACAGCCTGCTCGGCCGGCTGGCCGCTGACGGCGTTGTAGTGCCAGGCTTTCAGCACATATTTGCCGGCCGGAACATCGAGGCGCACCGCGCCGCTTTCATCGGTCTTGGCGAAGTACGGCGTATCGACCACGCGCACATAGGCCAGCATCTTGTCGTGGATATTGCAGCCCAGGACCACGGTGCCGGCTTTTTCGAACGTCTGCGGCTCGGCCGTGGTGCCGGAATACAGCTTCTGGTCGAATTTATGCGCCGGCGAGAAGGAATAGATGTGGTGGCGCACCTTGTCGTTATTCGGAAAGAAGATCTTGCTGCCGCTCTGGACCGCCGTGACCAGGGGGATGAATTTCAAGCCTTTCTGGCTGATCTCGCCCGGCTTCAGGGTCTTGGGCAGGGCTTGCCCGCCTTCCGCATCGGCATACACGATCACGTCGGCCAAGGGCTTGTTGCTCTCATCGCTGACCTGCACGGTAATACCGGAGGCGGCTGCGCTGCTTGCGGCCAGGACCAGACCGGTGCGCAGCAGAACCGGCGCGGCGTGACGAAGAGTATGCGGCTTGGGCATCGGGTCTCCTTATTGTCAGCCTATTGTAGCCCCCAGCATATCGCAGCGGAAAGCAGACCGGCGCCCGGGCGGCATTAGATAATTACATTAAAACAACTTTGTTTTCCAAAATTCATCATCCTGTCATAAATGTCATATATGCTGGGCCGCTCTCCCACCCCGAGCCCATATACCGTGAGCCAAGCGACCCTACTGCCTGCCCAGTCCGTCCAGCACGCCGCCCCGCAGCGCCCGCCGGCGCCGCCGCAGCAGCCCAGCGTTTCCGACGAGCTGCTGGGCCAGCATCTGCTCGACATCATCGGCAGGCGGCAGCTGAGCGCCCTGTTCCAGCCCATCATCCAGATGCAGACCGGCGAGATCGTGGCGTACGAAGGGCTGATCCGGGGTCCGTCGGACAGCCCGCTGCATGCGCCGATGAATCTGTTCAAGGTGGCGCGGGCGAATAATCTGACCCTGGAAGTCGAACATCTGTGCCGGCGCGTGGTGCTGGAACGCTTTGCCGAGCTGAACCTCCCGGGCAAGCTGTTCCTGAATGTCAGCCCGGAATGTCTGATACCGCAGCGCCACGGCGCGCGCGGCGAGACGCTGGAAACCATCCAGCAGATCGGCCTGCACCCCGACCGCGTCATCATCGAGCTGACCGAAAACCAGCCGACCTACGATTACGAGCTGATGCGCGAGGCCGTGCTGCATTACCGCAATATGGGCTTTCGCATCGCCATCGACGACCTGGGCGAAGGCTTTTCCAGCCTGCGCCTGTGGTCCGAGCTGCGCCCCGAGTATGTGAAGATCGACATGCACTTCATCCAGGGCATCAACAACGATCCCGTGAAGCTGCAATTCGTGCGCTCCATCCAGGAGATTGCCGACAAATCCGATACCCTGGTCATTGCCGAGGGCATCGAAAGCCAGGCCGAACTGCTCGTGCTGCGCGACCTGGGGGTGGCCTACGCCCAGGGTTATCATCTGGGCCGGCCGCATGCCAGCCCGGCCAAGGCCCTGCCGGGCGAAGTGGTGAAGGCGCTCAGCCGCAATGGCGTGGCCGTCTACCCCCAACGCAGTATCGAGAAAAATGCCGTGAGCATCCTGAAACTGCTGCACCGCGTGGCGGCCGTGCCGCCCAGCATAAACAACAACGATGTGTACGAAATCTTCAAGGCCGATCCCAAGCTCCTGATCATTCCCGTGGTCGAGAAGGACGTGCCGCTGGGCCTGATTTCGCGCTTCGTCATGATCGACCACTTCGCCCGCCCCTATCAGCGCGAGCTATACGGCAAGAAATCCTGCAAGCAATTCATGGATGGGCGGCCGCTGATCGCCGACAAGGACACCAGCCTGCAGGAGCTGTCCTTCCGCATGGCCGAATCGGCGGCGCACCACCTGTTCAACGGCTTCATCATCACCGAGCAGGGCCGCTATCTGGGCATGGGCACCGGCCACGATCTGATGCGCGAGATCACGCAGATGCAGATCCATGCGGCGCGCTATGCCAATCCCCTGACCCAGCTGCCGGGCAATGTGCCGATCAACGAGCATATCGACCGCCTGCTGCAAAGCGATACGCGCTTTTGGGTCTGCTATTGCGACCTTGACCACTTCAAGCCCTTCAATGATGTGTATGGCTACCGGCGCGGCGATGACATCATCCAGCTGACCGGCAGCATCCTGAGCGCCCATTGCGACCCGAACCGCGACTTCATCGGCCATATCGGCGGCGACGATTTCATGATCCAGTTCCAGAGCGAAGACTGGCGCGAGCGCTGCCAAGCCATTTTGGACGATTTCGGCCAGCGCATCCTCGACTACTACAGCATTGAAGACCGCGAACGCGGCGGTTATATCAGCGAAGACCGGCAAGGCAAGAAAGTGTTTTACTCGCTGATGAGTTTATCGCTGGGCGTGATCAAGGTGGAACCGAACCAGTATTATTCCCACCACCAGATCGCCACCGCCGCCGCCGAAGCGAAAAAGCAGGCCAAGAAAATCCACGGCAATAGCCTATTTCTCGACCGCCGCCAGGAACCGCAGCGCTAAATTCTGTCGTGCCTGTTATCAGTAGCCGCACTGGAAATAGCCGCCGATGATATGCACGATGTTTCCAATGCAGTTTTTAGATGCGATTCTGATTGGAAAAACAAACTCAGATCTTTATTGGCTGCATACAGGAGCAGCAAATGCTGGCACCGAAGGAGTAAATGGCAATGTCGGCACGAGCAAATACCGCCAAGAGAAGCGCCCGATGTAAAGCTGCCTGCCCCCTGCGGTAGTTCGGCAGCTTGGCAAACCGCCCGCGCTGGCAAGCGGCAATCTGAGCCAAGTTATGCTTGTCGTTAGCGCGCTTGCGCCAGAACCTTGCATGGCACTGGGCTATCGATATTGGTCTATGCCTAGGAGCCCCGTGGCGGCACGGGCTGCGGCGCGGCTTCGTTCACCTTTGGCGCAACGGTCGGCCGTACGCGCAGACTCGATGAAA
>JANCSZ010000002.1:0-5712 GCA_024437665.1 Massilia sp. YIM B04103
GAAACACTAGATAATCTCGCTTCTCTGCTGCTGACAAACACAACGCTTTGTCTCGATGCAGCGGTTCTTTAAAAATTAACAGTCGATAAGTGTGGGCGTTTGATGATGTGCCCAAGACTTCGGTCTTGAAGCTCAAATAATAGATTCAAACGCTCATGCAAATATATTAAACGTGACCTTCGTAAGAAGGGATCGTCAGTATTTTGAGTGAGTGACCCCGGCAGCAATGCCGGACAACAGAGATTAAACTGAAGAGTTTGATCCTGGCTCAGATTGAACGCTGGCGGCATGCTTTACACATGCAAGTCGAACGGTAACAGGGAGCTTGCTCCGCTGACGAGTGGCGAACGGGTGAGTAATATATCGGAACGTACCCAAGAGTGGGGGATAACGTAGCGAAAGTTACGCTAATACCGCATACGATCTAAGGATGAAAGTGGGGGCTCGCAAGACCTCATGCTCCTGGAGCGGCCGATATCTGATTAGCTAGTTGGTGAGGTAAAGGCTCACCAAGGCAACGATCAGTAGCTGGTCTGAGAGGACGACCAGCCACACTGGGACTGAGACACGGCCCAGACTCCTACGGGAGGCAGCAGTGGGGAATTTTGGACAATGGGGGCAACCCTGATCCAGCAATGCCGCGTGAGTGAAGAAGGCCTTCGGGTTGTAAAGCTCTTTTGTCAGGGAAGAAACGGGAGTGGCTAATATCTGCTTCTAATGACGGTACCTGAAGAATAAGCACCGGCTAACTACGTGCCAGCAGCCGCGGTAATACGTAGGGTGCAAGCGTTAATCGGAATTACTGGGCGTAAAGCGTGCGCAGGCGGTTTTATAAGTCTGTCGTGAAATCCCCGGGCTTAACCTGGGAATGGCGATGGAGACTGTAAGGCTAGAGTTTGGCAGAGGGGGGTAGAATTCCACGTGTAGCAGTGAAATGCGTAGAGATGTGGAGGAACACCGATGGCGAAGGCAGCCCCCTGGGTCAAAACTGACGCTCATGCACGAAAGCGTGGGGAGCAAACAGGATTAGATACCCTGGTAGTCCACGCCCTAAACGATGTCTACTAGTTGTCGGGTCTTAATTGACTTGGTAACGCAGCTAACGCGTGAAGTAGACCGCCTGGGGAGTACGGTCGCAAGATTAAAACTCAAAGGAATTGACGGGGACCCGCACAAGCGGTGGATGATGTGGATTAATTCGATGCAACGCGAAAAACCTTACCTACCCTTGACATGGCAGAAACCTCCGAGAGATTGGAGGGTGCTCGAAAGAGAATCTGCACACAGGTGCTGCATGGCTGTCGTCAGCTCGTGTCGTGAGATGTTGGGTTAAGTCCCGCAACGAGCGCAACCCTTGTCATTAGTTGCTACGAAAGAGCACTCTAATGAGACTGCCGGTGACAAACCGGAGGAAGGTGGGGATGACGTCAAGTCCTCATGGCCCTTATGGGTAGGGCTTCACACGTCATACAATGGTACATACAGAGGGCCGCCAACCCGCGAGGGGGAGCTAATCCCAGAAAGTGTATCGTAGTCCGGATTGTAGTCTGCAACTCGACTGCATGAAGTTGGAATCGCTAGTAATCGCGGATCAGCATGTCGCGGTGAATACGTTCCCGGGTCTTGTACACACCGCCCGTCACACCATGGGAGCGGGTTTTACCAGAAGTAGGTAGCTTAACCGTAAGGAGGGCGCTTACCACGGTAGGATTCGTGACTGGGGTGAAGTCGTAACAAGGTAGCCGTATCGGAAGGTGCGGCTGGATCACCTCCTTTCTAGAGTATGGCGCAAAGCCAAACGCTCACACTTATCGACTGTTATGAAGTAAAGAGAAACGAGCGCGGGTCTGTAGCTCAGCTGGTTAGAGCACCGTGTTGATAACGCGGGGGTCGTTGGTTCGAGCCCAACCAGACCCACCAAGTAAGTCACATGGGGGATTAGCTCAGCTGGGAGAGCACCTGCTTTGCAAGCAGGGGGNNNACAATGATGTTTAGGTTTGGTCTTTTAGAGACTAAGTGAGTTTCGTTCTTTAACAATCTGGAAGAAGTAAAGTTTTATTAAGCGTATATCGCAAGATATACACTTAGGGTAGTGTTCCGAAAGGAACGCATACAAAAACTCATCAAACACAGTAGTAAATGCTTAACCTATAGCCGTCAACGTTATAGGGACAAGTGAATAAGTGCACATGGCGGATGCCTTGGCGANAAAGATTTATTATTTATCGAATTGGGAAACTGATTCGATGGGTAGTGATTGCAAATCAACAAATGTAACAACGTAGTACTTCTTGACTTATAACGATTCTTTGTTAGTCGCAAGGAATCAATGTTATAGGGACAAGTGAATAAGTGCACATGGCGGATGCCTTGGCGATTACAGGCGATGAAGGACGTAGAAGTCTGCGATAAGCTTCGGGGAGCTGACAAACAAGCTTTGATCCGAAGATTTCCGAATGGGGAAACCCGGCCTTTTAGGTCATCGTACACTGAATACATAGGTGTACGAAGCGAACGCGGCGAACTGAAACATCTAAGTAGCTGCAGGAAAAGAAATCAACCGAGATTCCCAAAGTAGTGGCGAGCGAAATGGGAAGAGCCTGCACGTGATAGTCGGACTGATAGTGGAATCCTCTGGAAATAGGAGCCATAGCGGGTGATAGCCCCGTACACGAAATCAGACCGGTGGTACTAAGCGTGCGACAAGTAGGGCGGGACACGAGAAATCCTGTCTGAAGATGGGGGGACCATCCTCCAAGGCTAAATACTCGTAATCGACCGATAGTGAACCAGTACCGTGAGGGAAAGGCGAAAAGAACCCCGGGAGGGGAGTGAAATAGATCCTGAAACCGTGTGCATACAAACAGTAGGAGCCTCCTTGTGGGGTGACTGCGTACCTTTTGTATAATGGGTCAGCGACTTACATTCAGTGGCGAGGTTAACCAAATAGGGGAGCCGTAGAGAAATCGAGTCCGAATAGGGCGCTAGTCGCTGGGTGTAGACCCGAAACCAAGTGATCTACCCATGGCCAGGTTGAAGGTGCGGTAACACGCACTGGAGGACCGAACCCACTAATGTTGAAAAATTAGGGGATGAGCTGTGGGTAGGGGTGAAAGGCTAAACAAACTTGGAAATAGCTGGTTCTCTCCGAAAACTATTTAGGTAGTGCCTCAAGTATCACCATCGGGGGTAGAGCACTGTTATGGCTAGGGGGTCATCGCGACTTACCAAACCATTGCAAACTCCGAATACCGATGAGTGCGAGCTTGGGAGACAGACATCGGGTGCTAACGTCCGGTGTCAAGAGGGAAACAACCCAGACCGCCAGCTAAGGTCCCAAAGATTGGCTAAGTGGAAAACGAAGTGGGAAGGCTAAAACAGTCAGGATGTTGGCTTAGAAGCAGCCATCATTTAAAGAAAGCGTAATAGCTCACTGATCGAGTCGTCCTGCGCGGAAGATGTAACGGGGCTAAGCCAGTCACCGAAGCTGCGGATATCCGTAAGGATATGGTAGGAGAGCGTTCTGTAAGCCTGCGAAGGTGGCTTGTAAAGGCTGCTGGAGGTATCAGAAGTGCGAATGCTGACATGAGTAGCGATAATGGGGGTGAAAAGCCTCCACGCCGTAAGCCCAAGGTTTCCTGTTCAACGTTCATCGGAGCAGGGTGAGTCGGCCCCTAAGGCGAGGCAGAGATGCGTAGCTGATGGGAAGCAGGTTAATATTCCTGCACCGTCGTATGATGCGATGGGGGGACGGATCGCGGAAGGTTGTCTGACTGTTGGAATAGTCAGTTTCTGGTTCATAGAAGGTGCTTAGGCAAATCCGGGCACGTAATTCAAGGGACTGGGACGAGTGCACTTGTGCATGAAGCAATCGGAAGTGGTTCCAAGAAAAGCCTCTAAGCTTCAGTCATACGAGACCGTACCGCAAACCGACACAGGTGGGCGAGATGAGTATTCTAAGGCGCTTGAGAGAACTCGGGAGAAGGAACTCGGCAAATTGGTACCGTAACTTCGGGAAAAGGTACGCCTCGGTAGCTTGACCACTTTACTGTGGAAGGGCGAAAAGGTTGCAATAAACTGGTGGCTGCGACTGTTTAATAAAAACACAGCACTCTGCAAACACGAAAGTGGACGTATAGGGTGTGACGCCTGCCCGGTGCTGGAAGATTAAATGATGGGGTGCAAGCTCTTGATTGAAGTCCCAGTAAACGGCGGCCGTAACTATAACGGTCCTAAGGTAGCGAAATTCCTTGTCGGGTAAGTTCCGACCTGCACGAATGGCGTAACGATGGCCACACTGTCTCCTCCCGAGACTCAGCGAAGTTGAAGTGTTTGTGATGATGCAATCTACCCGCGGCTAGACGGAAAGACCCCATGAACCTTTACTGTAGCTTTGCATTGGACTTTGAACCAATCTGTGTAGGATAGGTGGGAGGCTTTGAAGCGGGGACGCCAGTTCTCGTGGAGCCAACCTTGAAATACCACCCTGGTTTGTTTGAGGTTCTAACCTTGGTCCGTAATCCGGATCGGGGACAGTGCATGGTAGGCAGTTTGACTGGGGCGGTCTCCTCCTAAAGTGTAACGGAGGAGTTCGAAGGTACGCTAGGTACGGTCGGACATCGTGCTAATAGTGCAATGGCATAAGCGTGCTTAACTGCGAGACCGACAAGTCGAGCAGGTACGAAAGTAGGACATAGTGATCCGGTGGTTCTGTATGGAAGGGCCATCGCTCAACGGATAAAAGGTACTCTGGGGATAACAGGCTGATTCCTCCCAAGAGTTCATATCGACGGGGGAGTTTGGCACCTCGATGTCGGCTCATCACATCCTGGGGCTGTAGCCGGTCCCAAGGGTATGGCTGTTCGCCATTTAAAGTGGTACGTGAGCTGGGTTTAAAACGTCGTGAGACAGTTTGGTCCCTATCTGCCGTGGGCGTTGGAAATTTGAAGGGGGCTGCTCCTAGTACGAGAGGACCGGAGTGGACGAACCTCTGGTGTACCGGTTGTCACGCCAGTGGCATTGCCGGGTAGCTAAGTTCGGAAGAGATAACCGCTGAAAGCATCTAAGCGGGAAACTTGCCTTAAGATGAGATTTCCCGGAGCCTTGAGCTCCTTGAAGGGTCGTTCGAGACCAGGACGTTGATAGGTCGGGTGTGGAAGTGCAGTAATGCATTAAGCTAACCGATACTAATTGCCCGTACGGCTTGTCCCTATAACCTTGACGGTTATCATTTACTCGAGATGAGTACCCAAAACTAGACTTCTTCCAGATTCAGAGCGACGCGAGAATACGCGGCGCTCGTACAAGTTATGCCTGATGACCATAGCAAGTCGGTCCCACCCCTTCCCATCCCGAACAGGACCGTGAAACGACTTTGCGCCGATGATAGTGCTGCAACCAGTGTGAAAGTAGGTTATCGTCAGGCTAGTTATAAANATTGATTGGTTATAGCTGAAGTACTCGTTATTGTTGATAGACAATCGCTACAAAAATCTTTATAATACTGCTTCCAGATTCAGGGCAGCGCGGAACGTAACGCGATGCTCGTACAAGTTATGCCTGATGACCATAGCAAGTCGGTCCCACCCCTTCCCATCCCGAACAGGACCGTGAAACGACTTTGCGCCGATGATAGTGCTGCAACCAGTGTGAAAGTAGGTTATCGTCAGGCTAGTTATAAAGAGAAAGCCCCGGCTGCGTTTGCAGTCGGGG
>JANCSZ010000002.1:5842-799762 GCA_024437665.1 Massilia sp. YIM B04103
TAGAGAAAAAGCCCGCTAGTGATCTAGCGGGCTTTTTCGTTTTCTGCGTTTCTTTTGATGTTGTTATAAATTAAACAGCAGTTTATTGTTTTGTCTCATTTGGCAAGTTTTTTGACTTCGCTATCCTGATCTCGCTAGTGTCTCGTTCATCCGGTGGCAGCCTGCCGCTGGCCGAATAAAACTTCAGACTAGGGAGATTACATGGGACTTCGCAAGACTCTGATCGCCGCTGCCGTTCTGGTGCTCGCAGGCCAGGCCGCCGCTTCCTCCGATCATGTGATGGCTGAAAAAGCCGTCTTTTCCCCTCAAGAAAATGCCCGCCTGCTCAGCACCCTGAACGGCGAGCGCAGCAAGCATGGCCTGGATGCCGACCACGGCTACGCCATCCTCCAGCAGCATCCTGGCATTAAAGGCACGGCGATTACCCGCCTCAACCATACCTACAAAGGCGTGCGCATTTTTGAGTCGGAGTCGGTGGTCGTGACCGACGACGGCGGCAATATCGTGAATGAAACCATCGATGAGCGCCGCAATGCCATCGCCGGCAAGCGTTTGGACGTGACGCCTGTGCTGTCCTCCAAGGAAGCGATCGCCGGTGTGGTGCGCAGTGTGGCGCCAACTGGCGAGCACCTGGTGAAACCGAGCGCAGAGCTGATTCTCTTCCCGCTGGTGAAGACCGTGCGCGTGGCTGGCGTTGAAAGCAAATCCGAGGAAGAGCTGAACGCGGTCGATCTGGAAGACGTGGTGGAAGGCTACCAGCTGGCCTATCTGGTGCAGACGCGCATGGACAAGGCCGGCAAGCCCGCCTTCTACAACACCATCGTCAGCGCCCGCGACGGCGCCGTGCTGAAACAGTGGGATATGATGCAGAGCGTGGCCGGCACCGGCAAGAGCCTGTACAGCGGCACCGTGCCGCTGGAAACCACGCTGTCCGGCAGCACCTACAAGCTACTCGACAGCACGCGCGGCACCGGCGGCACTTACGGCGGCATGGCGATCACCAACTCCAACCATACCGCCAATCAAGGCAGTATTTACACCAACTCCACCAATGTCTGGGGGGATGGCGCCGCATATATTCCGGGCGGCAGCACCACCAACGCCAATGGCCAGACCGCAGCCGTGGACGCCATGTGGGGTCTGAAAAACACCTATGACATGCTGAAAAATGTCTTGGGCTGGCTCTCGCTGAACGGCAACAACACTGCCACCTCGATTGCCGTGCACACCAATACCGGCTACGAGAACGCCTACTATCTGGACTCCTGCAAGTGCATGTTTATCGGCGACGGCGCTTCCATGTTCAAACCGCTCGCTTCCGTCGATGTGATTGCGCACGAGATGGGCCACGGCGTGACCGCCGCCACCTCCAACCTGACTTATAGCGGCGAATCGGGCGGCCTGAACGAGTCGGCATCCGACATCAACGGCGAAGCCACCGAAGCCTACGCCCGTGCCGGCGGCACCGGTAATGTCCTGCCTTGGCCGAGCGCCAACGATTGGGCCACCGGCAAGGAAATCGCGAAGAACGGCCAGCCGCTGCGCTGGTTGTGGAAACCGAGCAAGGACGGCAAGAGCCCGGATGCCTGGAGCAGCACGCTGAAGAACCTGAACGTGCATTACAGCAGCGGCCCGAACAACCGCATGTTCTACTTCCTGGCCAAAGGCTCCAATTCCAGCAGCAGCAGCGAGTATTACAGCAAATACCTGACCAAGGCGCCGCTGGCCATGACCGGCATCGGTCTGGACAAGGCTTACCGCATCTGGTTCAAAGCGCTGACTACCAAGTTCACCGCCTCCACCAACTATGCGAATGCCCGTCTGAAAGTGCTGCAGGCAGCGCAGGAGCTGTATGGCACCAATAGCGCGGAAGCGAAAGCCGTGCAGCGTGCTTATGCGGCCATCAATGTGGGCGCCGATATCGCCGAGTAAGAACGGCAGGCGTAAAAAACCGCTGGTTCGCGCCAGCGGTTTTTTTTTCGTGCCTGAAACTTAGAAGTTGTAGGCTGCTTTCAGCATGATGTAGTCCACGCCGCTGTTCGGCTTTTTGATGCCGCCATTCGAGTAGTGCTGCACCTTGGCCGTCACTTCCCATTTATTGTCGAACACATAGCCGACGCCGATATGGTCGCCGAACTGGAAGGCGGTGGACAGCTTGTCGTCGTTATTGTCGTACAGCTTGGACAGCAGGTGCACGCCGATGCCGCCTTCGACAAAGAAGCCTTTTTTATTGGCATTTTCCCAGCGGAACACGGGGGTGAAGCCGATGTCTACCAGGTTCTGGTGCTCGCCGGGGATGTTGCGGTACTGCTTGCCGCGCCAGGCGCCAAAGCTGGCATCCCAGTAACCGCTGAGCTGTTTGCCATTCGATTCGAACCAGCGCTTATCCCAGTTGGAAGTGACGCCAACGCGCACCATCTGGATTTTGGAGGCACTGGCGTATTCGCCGTACACGGAGTCGATCAGTTTGTCTGCAGCGAAGCTCGATTGCATCGCCAGGAGAGCGGTCGCGGCCGCAATGATGGTCTTGGTTTGCATATTCTCTCTACATTTTGTTTACGTTTTTACTGTCGTATCTGAAGTCATACGGCATACTCAATATTGTAGCTGTCTTATCTAAAAGGCGTATTGAGCCGCAAAATAATTGATCTAGCGATAATTATCTCGAACTGGAGCTAAAAAATGCAGACATTACCGCGCCTGGTTTTCCTTGGCACCGGCTTGATGGGTGATCCCATGGTGCGCCGCCTGCTGGGCGCCGGCTTTGGCGTCACCGTCTGGAACCGTACGCCGGCCAAGGCCGCTGCGCTGGTCGAGGCCGGCGCATGGCAGGAGTTCCTGCTGAGCGATGCCGTGGCCCGGGGCGATATCGTGATTTCCATGCTCGATTCGGGCGCGGTGGTGGGGCAGGTGCTGACTGCCGCCCTGGACGCATTGCCGGCCGGCAGCCTGTGGATCGATATGAGTTCCACCCGGCAGGACGAAGCCCAGGCGTTTCATGCGCTGCTCGGCGGGCGTGGCTGCCGCTTCCTGGATGCGCCGGTGTCGGGCGGGGTGGGCGGCGCGCAGACGGGTGCGCTGGCCATCATGGCGGGCGGTAGTGAGGACGATTTTCAGCGCGCGGCGCCGGTATTTGCCGCCCTGGGCCGCGCCACCCTGGTCGGCCCGGCCGGCAGCGGCCAGGTGGCCAAGCTGTGCAATCAGCTGATCGTGGGCGCTACATTGAACATCGTGGCCGAAGCTTTGCTGCTGGCCCAGGCTGCGGGGGCCGATCCGGCGGCGGTGCGGACAGCGATCCGGGGCGGCTTTGCCGAAAGCCGCATTCTCGAGGTGCATGGCGAGCGCATGCTGGAACGGAACTTCATCCCGGGCGGCCAGGTCAAGACGCAGATCAAGGACATGCACAATATCCTTGCGGCAGCGGCCTCGGCGGGAGTGAGCTTGCCACTGACCAGCCTGGTCACCGAGCGTTACGACGCGCTGGCCGAATTCTGTCCCCACGCCGACCACTCCGCCGCCTTGCTCGGGCTGGAACGCCTCAATCCCGGTCAGCGCGTCGGCACTTTGCCAGACCGCCTGCCCTAAGGCTACTTACAGCTGAGTCCGTGTCCGATTTTGGGGTCTGGCCCCAAAATCGGACACGGACTCAGCTGCGGGGCAGGGCGGTTTCGGCGAGGTGGACCCAGAAGCTGGCGCCGATGGGCAGCAGGCTGTCGTTGAAGTCGTAGCTGCCGTTGTGCAGGACGCAGGGACCGAGGCCGTGGCCGCCGTCGCGGTGTTCGCCGTCGCCATTGCCGATGAAGATGTAGCAGCCGGGTTTTTTCTGCAGGAAGAAGGCGAAGTCTTCGGCGCCCATGGTGGGTTCGACGTCGGCATCGACCTTGTCGGGCCCGACCACGGCTTGCATGACTTCGACGGCGAAGGCGGTTTCCTTGGCGTGGTTGACCAGGGGCGGGTAATTGCGCTTGAAGACGAAGTCGACTTCGGCATCGAAGCCGGCGGCGATGTTTTCGGCCAGCAGGCGCATGCGCTGCTCGATCATGTCCAGTACCGGCGTGGTGAAAGTGCGCACCGTGCCCACCATGCGCGCCTCGTCGGGAATCACATTGGTGGCGCTGCCAGCGTGGATCTGGGTGATCGACAGCACGGCCGTGTCCAGCGGACTCTTGCTGCGGCTGATGATGGTCTGCCAGGCTTGCGCGATCTGCACTGCGATCATGATGGGATCGGTGCCCTTGTGCGGCTGGGCCGCATGCGCGCCCTTGCCCTTGACCGTGACATGGAACTCATTGCTGGACGCCATCATCGGTCCTGCGCGCACGCTCAGCGTGCCGGCCGCCGCGCCGGGCCAGTTGTGCATGCCGTAGATCGCCTCCATCGGGAAGCGCTCGAACAAGCCGTCCTCGATCATGCGGCGCGCGCCGGCGCCGCCTTCTTCGGCGGGCTGGAAAACCAGGTAAACGGTACCGTCGAAATTGCGGTGGCTGGCCAGGTGGTGGGCCGCGCCCAGCAGCATGGCCATATGGCCGTCATGGCCGCAGGCGTGCATCTTGCCGGGGTGGCGCGAGGCGTGCGGGAAGGTGTTCAGTTCCTGCATGGGCAGGGCGTCCATATCGGCGCGCAGGCCGATGGCGCGCTCGGAACTGCCGTTCTTGATGATGCCCACCACGCCGGTCTGGCCCAGGCCGCGCACGACGGGAATGCCCCATTCGCCGAGTTTGGCGGCCACCACGTCGGAGGTGCGCTGTTCTTCGTAGCACAGTTCGGGATGCGCGTGCAGATCGCGGCGGATCTGCTGCAGCTCGGACTGAAAAGCGATAATCGGTTCGACAAGTTTCATCTGGTTATCTCCAGTGTTGTTCTCTTGCGCGCCATCGTGCGGCGCTGTTCGCCAGTAAGCGGAGCAGCCATTGTAGCCCTTGAAGCAAGCGGAAGGCCAGAGTGATACAGCGCTTCAGGTAGCGCTGCACGGAATCGTTTACGATACTGGTTTAAGTACCTGCTTCCGGGAATTTTCAATGACAACGACACAAGTCCGTGCCGCCTGCCCGCACGATTGCCCCGATACCTGCGCCCTGCTCGTTACTGTCGAGAACGGCGTCGCCACCGAGGTGAAGGGCGATCCCGAGCATCCGACCACGGCGGGCGTGCTGTGCACCAAGGTATCGCGCTACACCGAGCGCACCTATTCGCCGGATCGTCTGCTGTATCCGTTGCGCCGCGTCGGTAAGAAGGGCGAGGGCAAGTTCGAACGCATCAGTTGGGACGAGGCGCTGGACGCCATCGCCGCCCGCCTGAAACCGCTGGCCGCGACGGCGCCGGAAGCGATCCTGCCCTATAGCTATGCCGGCACCATGGGCTTGCTGCAGGGCGAGGCCATGGCCATGCGCTTCTTCAACACGATCGGCGCCTCCCAGCTCGATCGCACGATTTGCGCCACGGCCGGCGCCACCGGCTACCGCTATACGGTGGGCGCCTCGATCGGCACCGATCTCGAGCAATTCCAGCATGCCAAGCTGATCCTGATCTGGGGCGGCAATCCGATCGCCTCCAACCTGCATTTCTGGACCCGCGCCCAGGAAGCCAAGCGCAACGGCGCCAAGCTGATCGCGATCGATCCCTACCGCTCGCTGACGGCCGAGAAATGCCACCAGCACATCGCGCCGATGCCCGGCACCGATGCGGCGCTGGCGCTGGGCATGATGCATGTGCTGATCGCCGAAGACCTGCTCGACCATGACTACATTGCCCAGCACACCGTCGGCTTCGAACCGCTGAAGGCGCGCGCGGCCGAGTGGCCGCCGGAGCGGGTGGCGCGCATCTGCGGCATCACGGAAGCGGAAGTGCTGGAGCTGGCGCGCACCTATGGGCAGATGGCCAAGGCCGGCGAACCGGTGGCGATCCGCCTGAATTACGGCGTGCAGCGCGTGCGTGGCGGCGGCACGGCGGTGCGCAATATCGCCTGCCTGCCGGCCCTGGTCGGCGCCTGGCGCCATGCGGCCGGCGGCGTGCAGCTCTCGTCCTCGGGTTCTTTCCCTTCCGATAAGCCGGCGCTGCAGCGCAGCGATCTGCTCAAGCAGCCGACCCGCACCATCAATATGGTCACCATCGGCGACGATCTGCTGCGTCCCGCCTCGCCGGAATTCGGCCCGCGCGTGGACGCCGTCATCGTCTACAACTCGAATCCGGTGGCGGTGGCGCCCGATTCCTCGAAAGTGGCCGAGGCCTTCGCGCGCGAAGACCTGTTTACCGTAGTGCTGGAACATTTCCAGACTGATACCGCCGACTATGCCGACATCGTGCTGCCCGCCACCACCCAGCTTGAGCATACCGACGTCCACACCGCCTACGGCCACCTGTACATGATGGCGAACAACCCGGCCATCGCGCCGCTGGGCGAGGCCAAGCCGAACACGGAAATCTTCCGCCTGCTGGCCGCGCGCATGGGCCTGGACGATCCCTGCTTCCGCGAAAGCGACGACGAGCTGGCCGCCAAGGCTTTCCGCAAGAACGATGCGCGCGCCGTCCATTTCGATTGGGAGTCGCTCAAGCGCAAGGGCTGGCAGAAGCTGAACATGCCGGCGGCGCCGTTTGCGCATGGCAATTTCGCTACACCGTCCGGCAAATGCGAGTTCTATTCGGAAACAATGCTCAAGGATGGTCTGGACCCGCTGCCCGGCTATATCGAAAACTACGAATCGGCGGCAAGCAGCCCGGAACTGGCGGCAAAATACCCGCTGGCGATGATATCTCCACCGGCGCGCAACTTCCTCAATTCCACTTTCGTGAACGTGCAGAGCCTGCGCGCCACGGAAGGCGAGCCCCATCTCGACCTGAATCCGGAGGACGCCGCGGAACGCGGCATCAATCACGGCGATATGGTGCGGATCTTCAACGATCGTGGTTCCTTCGTCGCCAAAGCGCGCGTCACGCCCAAGGCCCGCAAGGGGCTTGCGGTGGGCCTCTCGATCTGGTGGAAGAAGCTGGCCCCGGACGGCAAGAACGCCAACGAAGTGACCAGCCAGCGCCTGACCGATATGGGTCGCGCCCCAACGTTTTACGATACACTGGTACAAGTGGAGAAAGCAGCTTGAGAGTGAGCCATGCGCAAAATCACCCGCCCGAAAATCCGTGCCCGGCACTGGGTCGGGGCGGGCGTGTGTGCGCTGCTGCTGGCGGGCTGCGCCCAGTTTAAGTATTACTTCCAGGCGGCCCAGGGCCAGTATGCGCTCTGGTCCGACGCCCGTCCCATCGACGACTGGCTGGGCGATCCCGCCACCGATCCCAAGCTCAAGGCGCGACTGGAAAAGGCGCGCCTGATCCGCCGCTTCGCCGTGCGCGAACTGGGCTTGCCGGACAATGCCAGCTATACCAATTACGCCTCGCTGAAACAGCCCTTCGTGCTGTGGAATGTGGTGGCCACGCCCGAACTGTCCCTGCGTCCGATCCAGTGGTGCTTCCCGATTGCCGGCTGCGTCAGCTACCGTGGCTACTACAGCAAGGACGATGCGCAAGCCTATGCCGAGGAGCTGCGCGCCGAGGGCAATGACGTGCAGGTGGGCGGCGTGCCCGCCTATTCCACCCTGGGCTGGTTCAGCGATCCGCTGCTCTCCACCTTCATCAATAACTCCGACGCCGAACTGGCGCGCATGCTGTTCCACGAGCTGGCGCACCAGTTGGTGTATGTGCAGGGCGATTCCAAATTCAATGAAGCCTTCGCCACGGCGGTGGAGGAGGCCGGCGTGAACCGCTGGCTGGAACTGTATGGCACCGAACCGATGCGCGAAGCCTATGTGCGCTACAACGCGCGCCGCCAGCAATTCCTCGACCTGCTGGTGCGCCACCGCCAGATGCTGGCGGCGAATTATGCGGGCAGGGCCAGCGTCAAGAAAAAGCGCGAGGAAAAGGCGCGCATCTTCGCCGCCTTGAAGGCCGAATACCTGGTCCTCAAAGCCGACTGGGGCGGCTATGCCGGCTACGACCGCTGGTTCGCCGAGCCGCTGACAAATGCCCACCTGAGCTCTGTTGCAACCTATAATGATTTCCTGCCAGGATTTCGCGCCCTGCTGGCGCGCGAAAAAAACATGAAGGCATTCTATGCTGCGGTGCAAGGCATGGGCAATCTCCCCACCACCGAACGGCATGAGCGGCTTCAGCAACTGGCGAAGGCCATGCCGGCGGAAACGGAAACGATTGCTGCAAAGGAAAAGAGCGAGAGCCGCGGGCTGCAATGATGCTGCATTGCAGCAGGGTTTGGCGGCGGAAAGGCCCGGCAAAATCAGCAAAAGCGCTTGCATACTGATCGGCCTGCCGATAGCATCTTAACTATAAGATCGAACGAGCGTTCTTTTTTCTCGAAACGACTCGCTGGCAGGCTGGCTCTGTGCGCCAGCTTTCATCATATAACGATAATTATTCGAGACACGAGGCACAGGATGGATAAAATCTGGTTGAAGTCGTACCCCGCTGGGGTGGCGTCGGAAATTGATGTCAATCAATACCGCTCCCTGGTTCATCTGCTGGAAGAGTCGTTTCAAAAGTATGCAGACCGCAATGCCTTCGTCTGCATGGACAAAGCCATCACCTACGCCGAGCTGGACGCTTATTCGCGCCGCATCGGCGCCTGGCTGCAAAGCCGCGGCTTGAAAAAAGGCGCGCGCGTGGCGGTGATGATGCCCAACGTGCTGCAGTACCCGATCGCCATCGCCGGCATCCTGCGCGCCGGCTACACCGTGGTCAACGTCAATCCGCTGTACACCCCGCGCGAATTGGAACACCAGCTGCGCGATTCGGGCAGCGAAGCCATCATCATCCTGGAAAATTTCGCCACCACGCTGGAGCAGGTGCTGAGCCGCACGCCGGTCAAGCACGTCATCGTCGCCAGCATGGGCGAGATGCTGGGCATGGCCAAGGGCATGCTGGTCAATTTCGTGGTGCGCAATGTGAAGAAGCTGGTGCCGCCGTTCTCCCTGCCAAACGCGGTGCGCTTCAAGGAAGCGATGTCGCACGCCGCCGGCATGAAGCTGACGCCGGTCGAACTGAATCTGGAAGACGTGGCCTTCCTGCAGTACACCGGCGGCACGACCGGCGTCTCCAAGGGCGCGACCCTGGTCCACCGCAACATCATCGCCAATCTGCTGCAGACCGAGGCCTGGTCCAAACCGGGCCTGGGCAATCTGGCGGAGCAGGAACAGGTCATCATCATTTGCGCCCTGCCGCTGTATCACATCTTCGCGCTGACGGCTTGCGCCATGTGGGGCATGCGCGTTGGCGCGCTGAACGTGATGATCCCGAATCCGCGCGATATCGGCGGCACGATCAAGGAGCTGGCAAAGTACCGCTTCAATATGTTCCCGGCCGTGAATACGCTGTACAACGCGCTGGTCAACCATCCCGATTTCCGCAGCCTCGATTTCTCCGGCCTGAAGATCTGCAATGGCGGCGGCATGGCCGTGCAGCAGACCGTCAACGACAAATGGCTGGCGGCGACGGGCGTCTCCATCATCGAGGGCTACGGCCTGTCCGAAACCTCGCCGGTGGCGACCTGCAACCGCGCCGACAGCACCGCCTTCTCCGGCACCATCGGCCTGCCGATTCCGTCCACCGAAATCGCCATCCTCGATGACGAGGGCAAGGAAGTGGCGCTGGGCCAGCCCGGCGAGATCGGCATCCGCGGTCCGCAGGTGATGAGCGGCTACTGGAACCGTCCGGACGAAACGGCCAAGGTCATGACGGCCGACGGCTACTTCAAATCCGGCGACGTGGGCGTGATGGACGAACGCGGCTACGTCAAGATTGTCGACCGCAAAAAGGACATGATCCTGGTCTCCGGCTTCAACGTTTACCCTAACGAGCTGGAAGCGGTGATTGCGGCCCATCCGGGCGTGCTGGAATGCGCCTGCGTGGGCGTGCCCGACGAGCACTCGGGCGAAGCGGTCAAGGTCTTCGTGGTGCGCAAGGATCCGGCGCTGACGGCCGATGCGCTGATGGCTTACTGCAAAGAGAACCTGACCGGATACAAGAAACCGAAGTACATCGAATTCCGCGATGAGCTTCCGAAGACGAATGTGGGCAAGATTCTGCGCCGCGTATTGCGCGACGAGGGGACTCCCAGCGACAAAAAGGCGGCGTGAAACGCCGACCGTCAGGCCCAACCGCCTGCGGTCAGGCGGTTTTTTTGCGCATAACGATTGAAGACGCGGCGCCGGGCGCCGCCTGACATGAAAGATGAGGCATTAGAGATGGAAAAGATTTGGCTGAAGTCCTACCCCGAAGGCGTTCCTGCGGAGATCGACGCGACCCTGTATCGTTCGGTGACGCACTTGATGGAAGAGTCCTTCCGCAAGTATGCCGACCGCAATGCCTACGTCTGCATGGACAAATTCCTGACCTATGCCGAAGTCGATCAGATGTCGCAGAAAGTGGGCGCCTGGCTGCAAAGCAAGGGCCTGAAAAAGGGCGCGCGCGTCGCCATCATGCTGCCCAACGTGCTGCAATATCCGGTCGCCATGGCCGGCATCCTGCGCGCCGGCTACACCGTGGTCAACGTCAATCCGCTGTACACCCCGCGCGAGCTGCAGCACCAGCTGAACGACTCCGGCGCCGAAGCCATCTTCGTGCTGGAAAACTTCGCCACCACGGTGGAACAGGTGCTGGCGCAGTCGCCGCTCAAGCATGTGGTTGTGGCCAGCATGGGCGATCTGCTGGGCGGCCTGAAAGGGACCATCGTCAACTTCGTCGTGCGCAATGTGAAGAAAATGGTACCGGCCTTCTCGCTGCCGAACGCCGTCTCCTTCAAGCAGGTGCTGGCCGAAGGCGGCCGCCTGCCGCTCAATCCCGTGCAGCTGGGGCATGACGATATCGCCTTCCTGCAGTACACCGGCGGCACCACCGGCGTCTCCAAGGGCGCCGTGCTGCTGCACCGTAACGTAGTGGCCAATGTGCTGCAGAACGAAGCCTGGCTGGGCATGGAGACCGAAGCGGAGCAACTGGGCTTTGTCTGCGCGCTGCCGCTGTACCACATCTACTCGCTGACCATCAGCGCCTTCATGGGCCTGCGCCTGGGCGGCATGAACCTGCTGATCCCGAATCCGCGCGATATTCCCGGCTTCGTCAAGGAACTGGGCAAGCACCGCATGCACGTCTTCCCGGCAGTGAACACGCTGTACAACGCGCTGCTGAATAATCCCGAATTCGCCAAGCTCGACTTCTCCAGCTACCAGGTGTGCAATGGCGGCGGCATGTCGGTGCAGCGCGCCGTGGCCGACCGCTGGCTGAAACTGACCGGCACGCCGATCATCGAAGGCTACGGCATGTCTGAAACCTCGCCGGTGGCCACGGCCAACCGCGTCGACATCAAGGAATTCACCGGCACCATCGGCCTGCCGATTCCATCCACCGAAGTCGCCATCCTGGACGACAACGGCAATCCCGTGCCGTTCGGCCAAGCCGGCGAAATCGCCATCCGCGGCCCGCAGGTGATGGCCGGCTACTGGAATCGCCCGGAGGAAACCGCCAAGTCCATGACGCCGGACGGCTTCTTTAAGACCGGCGACGTCGGCATCATGGATGAACGCGGCTACACCCGCATTGTCGACCGCAAGAAGGACATGATCATCGTCTCCGGCTTCAACGTCTATCCGAACGAGGTCGAGGAAGTGGTGGCGGCCCATCCGGGCGTGCTGGAAGTGGCCTGCATCGGCGTGCCGGACAATAATTCCGGCGAAGCCGTCAAACTCTTCGTTGTGCGCAAGGACGCCTCGCTGACGGCCGAACAGCTGCTCGATTTCTGCAAGCACGAGCTGACCGCCTACAAGAAACCGAAATACATCGAGTTCCGCGACGAACTGCCGAAGACCAACGTCGGCAAAATCCTGCGCCGCCAGCTGCGCGACGAGAAGAAAGCCGCGTAAGGAAACTGGGCAGGCGTTTGTCAGAGCGTCCTGCCCAATTTCTTATAGATTTCGGCATCGTTGCGTTTGCCGATGAGCAGGACGAATAAATCCTCGTCCTGCACGCGGTAAATAATGCGGTACTCGCCGCAATCGACGCGGCGTAAAGCGTAGCCCTTCAGTTGGGACGAGTCGTGCGGCTCGGGAGTTTTTAACAGCCTGAAAATGGTATCCACGAGTTGGCGGTACTGCTTGGCCGGCAAGGGGGCAAGGAAATTCAGGCTGTCGTTGGTGACATTAAGCCGCTTCATTGGCGCGTTCAGTTAGAAGGCGCTGCACTTCTTCGGGACTGGCTAAACCATTTTCCATGGCTTTCTCAGCGCAGATTGCCCAGTAAGCATCTTCCACTTCCTTCAAGCGCTCATATTCGGCGTGCGGCAGCAGCACCAGCTTGCTGTGATGCGGGCTTTCTACCTCGATTGCTTGCCGCGTTGCGTTATCGAGATACTCATCCAGATTGCCTGCCAATGTACTGCGAGTAATGATTTGCATATGCGTTCTCCCTGCATCCGAAGATTCAGTATAGGCCGCCAAGTCATGCACGCCAATGCGTTCGCTCAAGCGGCAATGCCTGGCTTGCCGTCGATGACGGCGAAGCGGGCGAGGGTGGAGAGGGCGCTGTCTTTGTCGCGCACATTGTCCAGGGCCTGAAACAGCATCTCGCTGCGCTCGGGCGTCACATGCAGCAGCATGAAGCCGCGCCGGTCGCTGCGGCCATAATGCATATGCGGATTCATTTCCACGTACTGTGCGGTGCGCTCCTGTGGGCGCGAGCTGGAGGTGATCGAGGTGCCGCAGAATTCGGTGGCGATCACGGGATTGGCGGCCGATACCGGACGCACCGCCTCGCGCGCCAGATCGGCGGCATAGAAGGTGTGCACATCGCCCGACAGCACCAGCGGATTGGCGGCGCCACTGGCCTGCACGGCATGCAGCAGGCGCTGGCGCGCTGCCGGATAGCCATCCCAGCCATCGGTCCAGAAGCGGCCGTCATCCGCATGCACAATCGGCACTTGCGTGGATTGGGCCATCAGCGTTTGCTGGGCCAGGATATTCCAGCGCGCGCGCGAGCCGCGCAAACCCTGTTCCAGCCAGCCTTCCTGTTCCATGCCCAGCATGCTGCGCCGCGTGTCGCCCAATTCCGCGCAGGCGCGCCGGTAGACCGAGCCGGAGCCGCCGCGTCCCGGCCGCTGGCAAGCGTGGGCGGAGCGGTACTGGCGCGTGTCGAGCACGTGGATGCGCGCCAGCTGGCCCCAGTCATAGCGCTGCTGCATGCGCAGCCGGGCCAACCCCTCGCCGTTGATGCGCAGCGGCTGGTGTTCATAGAAAGCCTGATAGGCCGCCGCGCGCCGCGCCGCGAATGCGGGGCTGAGCAGCTCGTCGCGGTCATTGCCGTAATCGTTGGCGACTTCGTGATCGTCCCAGGTGACGATCCAGGGCGCGGCCAGATGCGCCGCCTGCAGGTCGGGATCGCTTTTGTACTGGGCGTAGCGGGCGCGGTAATCGGCCAGCGTGAAGCTCTCGTCCTTGCGCTGCACGCGCTCGGGATGCGCCAGCCGGTATGGCCCCCACTCATAAATGTAATCGCCGAGGAAGGTTACCAGGTCCGGCGCTGCCGCCGCGATATGGCGGTGTGCCGCATAGTGGCCGAATTCCCAATGCTGGCAGGACGCTACCGCCATCTTCAGCGATGAGGGCAGGACATCGACCGCTGGCGCGGTGCGCGTGCGGCCGACCGGACTGATGGCATCGCCCAGCATGAAGCGGTAAAAATACCAGCGTCCCGGCGCCAGTCCTTTCACGTCCACATGCACGCTGTGCGCCAGCTCCGGCATGGCGGTCGCCACGCCCTTGGCGGCGATCTGGCGGAACGCCTCGTCCTGCGCCACTTCCCAGCGCAGGCGCATGGCCAGCGGCGGCATCGCGGCCGCGTTGAGCGGCTCGTACAGGATGCGCGTCCACAGCATGACGGAGTCGGGCAGGGGCGAGCCGGAGGCCACGCCCAGGCTGAAGGGATAGGCGCCGCCGTTGCCGCGCGCGCCGGCCTGGTAGGAGGAGGTCAGCCCCGCGCCCAGCGCCGCCAGGCCCGCGAGGCGGGCGCCGGCCAGCAGCAGAAGGCGGCGCTGGCCGTCCATGGGCTTAGCGCTGCTTGAGCAGCGTCTCGATCGGCGGCACGGGACGCGGTTTGCGGTCAGGGCCGGTCGCCACATAGGTCAGCGTGGCTTCCGTCACCTTCACGGTGCAGGCCTGCAGGCGGTTGCGTTCCGCGTACACCTCGACATTGACGGTGATGGACGTATTGCCAACTTTGACAATATCAGCATAGAAGGACAGCAGATCGCCCACGAACACCGGGTGTTTGAAGACGAAGGAATTGACCGCGATGGTGGCGACGCGGCCATTGGCGCGGCGCGTGGCCGGCAGCGAGCCGGCGATGTCGACCTGGGCCATGATCCAGCCGCCGAACACGTCGCCGTAGACATTGGCGTCGGCCGGCGCGGGCATCACGCGCAGCTCGGGCATTTTGCCCGGTGGCAGGCCGCGGTTTTCGGAATGGATCAGGGTGTTGTCTGGCGTGGTCATCTTAAAATCTCGTGAAAGGCTACAATTGGGCGAATTGTAAACCACCGCCAGTATCATCCGCCCTCATGCGCCGCTATTCGAACTCGCCACCGCCATCCGACAGCAAAACCCCGCCCAGCCGTGGCGATCTCGCCACGCTGAAAACCCTGCTGCCTTATCTATGGGTGTACAAATGGCGCGTGCTGCTGGCGCTGCTCTGCCTGGTGGGCGCGAAGACGGCCAATGTCGGCGTGCCGGTGGTGCTGAAAAACCTGGTGGACCAGATGACGGTCACGCCGGACAAGCCGCAAGCCCTGCTGGTGCTGCCGGTGGCGGCCCTGGTGGCGTATGGTCTGCTGCGCCTGTCCACCACCGTGTTCACCGAGCTGCGTGAATTCCTGTTCGCCCGCGTCACCCAGCGCGCTGTGCGCACCATTGCGCTCAAGGTCTTCCGCCATCTGCATTCGCTGTCGCTGCGCTTCCACCTGGGCCGCCAGACCGGCGGCATGACGCGCGATATCGAGCGCGGCACGCGCAGCGTCGGCTCGCTGATCTCCTACACCCTGTTCAATATCCTGCCCACCCTGGTGGAGATCACGCTGGTGCTGACTTACCTCGTCACGCACTACGATATCTGGTTCTCGGTGATCACCTTTACCGCGTTGGTGCTCTACATCACCTTCACCGTCATGGTCACGGACTGGCGCACCCACTTCCGCCGCACCATGAACGACCTGGACTCGAAAGCCAATACCAAGGCCATCGACTCCCTGCTCAATTACGAAACGGTGAAGTACTTCGGCAACGAGGAATACGAGGCCAAGCGCTATGACGAAGGCCTGCAGCGCTACGAGTCGGCGGCGGTCAAGTCGCAGACCTCGCTATCCTTCCTCAACACCGGGCAGTCGCTGATCATCGCCAGCGCCGTCACCTTGATCCTGTGGCGCGCCACCCAGGGCGTCATCGACGGCAAGATGACGCTGGGCGATCTGGTGCTGGTGAATGCCTTCATGATCCAGCTGTACATACCGCTCAACTTCCTCGGCGTGATCTACCGCGAGATCAAGCAAAGCCTGGCCGATATGGAGCGCCTGTTCTCCCTGCTCGACCAGAACCGCGAAGTGGCCGACGCGCCCGATGCGCGTCCGCTGCTCACGCATGGCGCCACGGTGAAATTCTCCCACGTCGATTTCAGCTACGAGAGCAAGCGCCAGATCCTGTTCGATGTCGATTTCACCATCCCGGCCGGCACCACCACGGCGGTGGTCGGGCATAGCGGTTCCGGCAAGTCCACCTTATCGCGCCTGCTGTACCGCTTTTATGAAGTGAACGGCGGCGCCATCACCATCGACGGCCAGGATCTGCGCTCGCTGACGCAAGCCTCGCTGCGCCACGCCATTGGCATCGTGCCGCAGGATACGGTGCTGTTCAACGACAGCATCGAATACAACATCGCTTACGGACGGCCCGGCGCCAGCAAGGAGGAAATCGTTGCCGCCGCGCGCGCCGCCTCCATCCACGACTTCATCGAAAGCCTGCCGGACGGCTATGCCTCGCTGGTCGGCGAGCGCGGGTTGAAACTGTCGGGCGGCGAAAAGCAGCGCGTGGCGATTGCGCGCACCCTGCTGAAAAATCCCGCCATCCTGATCTTCGACGAAGCCACCTCCGCGCTCGATTCCAAGGCCGAGCAGGCGATCCAGGCCGAACTCAAAGAGATATCGCGCAGCCGCACCACCATGGTCATCGCCCACCGCCTGTCCACCGTGGCCGACGCCGACCAGATTCTCGTGCTCGACCACGGCCGCATCGTCGAGCGCGGCACCCATCAGGCCCTGCTCGCCACCGAAGGCCTGTATGCCCAGATGTGGGAGCGTCAGCAAGCCAAAGGCGACGACGACCTCGCCTCCCCAGCCCCCGCCGCCGCCTGATCAGCTCGTGTCCGATCGGTGCCAGGCACCAATCGGACACGAACTCAGGCGGCGGGGTCAAGCAGCAGCGCTTTGCGCCAGATCAAAGAATGTCCAACCCTGGTGCCTGACACCAGGGTTGGACATTCTTTGATTTTTATCAAAAAAAATGGCTTCCGGGGGGAAGCCATTTTTGCTTAGGTGCCTGCGGATCAGGGCAGGGGGGTGTCAGCCAGCTCTTTGTCGATCGGGGCGGTGAGCTCGCCTTCCCATTTGGCGACGACGGCGGCGGCGATGCCGTTGCCGATGACGTTGGTGGCGGAGCGGGCCATGTCGAGGAAGTGGTCGATGCCGAGCAGCAGCACCAGGCCGGCTTCCGGAATGTTGAATTGCGACAGGGTGGCGGCGATCACCACCAGCGAAGCGCGCGGCACGCCGGCAATGCCTTTGGAGGTCAGCATCAGCACGGCCATCATGGTCATCTGGGTGCCAAGCGACATTTCAATGCCGTAGGCCTGGGCGATGAACACGGCGGCGAAGGTGCAGTACATCATCGAGCCGTCCAGATTGAAGGAGTAGCCGATCGGCAGCACGAAGGCGGCAATGCGGTTGCGCACGCCGAAACGCTCCAGGCCTTCCAGGGTTTTCGGGAAGGCGGCTTCGCTCGACGCGGTGGAGAAGGCCAGCAGCGATGGGCCGCGCAGTTCGCTGATCAGGCGGCCGATGCGCTTGCCGAGGAAGAGGAAGCCGATGAAGATCAGCACACCCCACAGTACGGCGATGCTTAGGTAGAACTCGGCCATGAAGACGCCATAGGTCTGCAGCACGCCCAGACCGCTCTTGGCGATGGTGCCGGCTACGGCGGCGAACACGGCGAGCGGCGCGAAGCGCATCACATAGCCGGTCACCTTCAGCATGATGTGGGCGATGCCGTCCACGGCGTCGACGAGCGGTTCCGATTTCGGGCCGACGGCGGCAGCGGCGGTGCCGAAGAACAGGGAGAACACCACGATCTGCAGGATTTCGTTCTTGGCCATGCCGTCGATGATGGAGGAGGGCACCAGGTGGGTGATGAACTCTTTCAGCGACAGGCTGGTGGTGGCCAGGCCGGATGCGGCTGCGGTGGTGGCCGGCAGGTGGCCGACCAGGGCGTCGCCTGGGCGGAACAGGTTGACCATGATCAGGCCCAGAGTCAGCGACAGCAGCGAGGCGACGAAGAACCAGCCCAGGGTCTTGATGCCGATGCGGCCCACTTCAGAGGCGTCGCCCATGCGGGCAATGCCGACCACCAGGGTGGAGAAGACCAGGGGCGCGATGATCATCTTGATCAGGCGCAGGAAGAGGGTCGTGATCAGCGACATGGTGTCCGCGAAGCCGGCCGGATTGGCCAGCGTCACATTGGCGATGTAGCCGGCTGCGATGCCCAGCACCAGGCTGACCAGAATATAAGTAGTCAGGCGGTTTTGATTTTTCATAAAGGAGTTATCCTGTGGTAGTGTCTAGCCGGCTGTGGATAACAGCGGCCAGAATGCCGTTAGAATGGTGAATTTATAAGCAAGTTCCGCAGTATCCTTGTCGTCAGGGGCACTGTCAAGCAAGCGTGGAGGTGTGGGCGCCGATGATCGATATAAAAAACCTAAGCAAGTGGTATGGCCATTTCCAGGTGCTCTCAGAGTGCAGCACCAGTGTCGCCAAGGGCGATGTGATGGTCATTTGCGGCCCTTCCGGTTCGGGAAAATCCACCCTGATAAAAACCGTCAACGGCCTGGAACCCTTCCAGAAAGGTGAAATTATTGTCGATGGCATATCGGTCGGCGCGCCCGGCACCAATCTGCCGGCCCTGCGCGCGCGCATCGGCATGGTATTCCAGAATTTCGAATTGTTCCCCCATCTTTCGGTGCGCGAGAACCTGACCCTGGGCCAGGTCAAGGTGCTGGGGCGCAGCCAGGACGAGGCCAATGCCCGTGGCCTGAAGTATCTGGACCGGGTCGGCCTGCTGTCGCAGCAGGATAAATTCCCGAATCAGCTGTCCGGCGGCCAGCAGCAGCGGGTGGCGATCGCGCGCGCCTTGTCGATGGATCCGATCGCCATGCTGTTCGACGAGCCGACTTCCGCCCTCGACCCGGAAATGATCAACGAGGTGCTCGATGTGATGGTGGGCCTGGCCCAGGAGGGCATGACGATGATGGTGGTCACCCACGAAATGGGCTTTGCGCGCAAGGTGGCCAACCGCGTGGTCTTCATGGACAAGGGTCATATCCTGGAAGACTGCAGCAAGGATGAATTCTTCGGCGCGCCGCGTTCCGAGCGCGCCCGCGACTTCCTTGCGCGTATCATTCACTGAAATTCCGCCGGAACTGAATCCGGTTCAAGCTGTAGGGTTGCCGTAGCGAGCCGCTAAGTGTTGGTGCATTTTTTCTTTACGGAGGAATCATGACCTTGACCAGACTGTTTGCCCTGCTGTCCATCGCCTGCTGCGCCGCCACGGCCAGCGCCCAGGAACTCACCGGCACCCTCGCCAAAATCAAGCGCACCGGCCAGATCACGCTGGGCGTGCGCGATGGCTCCGTGCCTTTCTCCTATCTGGACGATAAGCAGCAATACCAGGGCTACTCGGTGGACCTGTGCATGAAGATCGTGGTCCATGTGCAAAAGCAGCTGGGCATGACCGATGTGAAGGTGGTGATGAATCCCGTGACTTCGGCCAACCGCATCCCGCTGATGGCGAACGGCACCATCGACCTGGAATGCGGCTCCACCACCAATAATGCGGAGCGCCAGAAGCAGGTGGCTTTCGCGCCCACCATGTTCGTGATCGCCAACCGCCTGCTGGCGAAGAAGTCGTCCAACATCAAGTCGCTGGCCGACATGAAGGGCAAGACCCTGGTGGCGACCGCCGGTACCACTACGCTCAAGCAGATGACCATCCTGAATAATGAGCAGAAGCTGGGCATGAATATCGTGGTGGGCAAGGACCATCCCGAATCCTTCCTGATGATGGAAACCGGCCGCGCCGCCGCTGAGGCCAATGACGATATCTTGCTGGCGGCCCAGGTGGCGAGCGCGCGCAACCCGTCCGAGTTCCAGATCACCGCCGAGGCGCTGTCGGTCGAACCTTACGGCATCATGCTGCGCCGCGAGGATGTGTCCTTCAAGCAGGCGGTGGATGCGGCCCTGGCCCGGCTGTATCAGTCGGACGATATCCAGCGCATCTACAACAAGTGGTTCATGAGCCCCATTCCACCCAAGGGCATCAACCTGAACTTCCCCATGCCGCCGCAGCTGAAGGCGGTGCTGGCCAAACCCACCGATTCGCCCGATCCGGCGGCCTACGCGGCCGTGCCGCCGGCGCAGAAAGCCGCCACCAAGAAGTAAGCCTGGCCCGCCGCCATGCACTACAACTGGAACTGGGCCATCTTCCGCGAGTTGTCGCCGGACGGCGTGCATACCTATTGGGATACGCTGATGTCCGGCCTGGCGTGGACGCTGGCTACCTCGCTGGCCGGCTGGATCATGGCGCTGGCCCTGGGCGTGCTGGTGGGCGTGCTGCGCACCTTGCCCAGCCCCTGGCTGCGCCGCGCCGGCACGGCCTATGTGGAGCTGTTCCGCAATATCCCGCTGCTGGTGCAGATGTTCCTGTGGTTCTTCGTCGCGCCCGAACTGTTGCCGCGCGCGGCGGGTGACTGGCTGAAGGCGCTGCCCAATGCGCCTTTCCTGACGGCCGTAGTCTGCCTCGGCTTCTTTACGTCGGCGCGGGTGGCGGTGCAGGTCACGGCGGGCATCGAGGCGCTGGCGGGTGGACAGAAACTGGCGGCGCTGGCCCTGGGCTTGACGCGGCGGCAAACGTATCGCCACGTGCTGCTGCCGCTGGCGCTGCGCATCATCCTGCCGCCGCTGACCAGCGAATTCCTTAACATCATCAAGAACAGTTCCGTCGCTCTGACCATCGGCTTGATGGAGCTGACCGCCAGCGCGCGCGCCGTGCAGGAGTTCTCCTTCCAGGTGTTCGAAGCGTTTTCCGCCGCCACCCTGATCTATGTGCTGGTCAATATCGTGGTGGTGGCCGGCATGGCCTGGCTGGAGCGGCGGTTGGCGCTGCCCGGCACCCTGGCGAGCGGGGGAGGGCGCTGATGTTTTCCCAGTTCGACTTCGACGTGATCGCGCGCTCCTGGCTTTACCTGTTCCGCACCGGGATGGTGTTCACGCTGGAGCTGACCGTGCTGTCCATGCTGGGCGGCGTGGCGCTCGGCACCTTGCTGGCGTTGGGGCGCCTGTCCAGCTTCAAGCCCGTTGCATTGCTGGCCGCCACGTATGTGAACCTGATCCGTGCCGTGCCGCTGGTGCTGGTGATCTTCTGGTTCTACTTCCTTGTGCCGTATGTGGCAGCCTGGCTCATCGGCGCCGCCGAACCGGTGAAGGTGGGCACCTTCCTGTCGGCGCTGATCACTTTCATCCTGTTCCAGGCGGCCTACTACTGCGAGATCATGCGCGGCGGCATACAGGCCATTTCGCGCGGCCAGCTGCATGCGGCGCAGGCGCTGGGCATGGGCTACTGGCAGACCATGTGGCTGATCGTGCTGCCCCAGGCTTTCCGCAATATGCTGCCGGTGCTGCTGACGCAGACCATCGTGCTGTTCCAGGATGTGTCCCTGGTGTATGTGCTGTCGGTGCCGGACTTCGTCGGCGCGGCGAGCAAGATCGCCCAGCGGGACGGCCGGCTGGTGGAGATGTATGTGTTCGTGGCCCTGGTCTATCTGCTGTTGTGCTGCGTCCTGTCCTGGCTGGCGCGCCGCTTGCAGGCGCGCGTCGCCATCATCCGCTAGCCTGGCCTGCCGCCGGCAAATCCTCGGCGGCGGGCGGTGTCTTGCCCGCGGCGGCGGACAACTGGCGCAGCGTCTCCTGAATCGCCATCCAGTCCTGCACCGAGAGCAGCACGGCGCTATTGCGCTTGCCGGTGATGGTGATCGGCATATGGCTTTGGGCCGCTTCGTCGATCAGCCGGTATAGGCTGGCGCGCGCCGCGCTTGCCGAAAGTATGGTCATAATGTCTCCCCTTTTTTAGACGAAAACCTACGCTTTCGTGTACATTTCGTCAAGCATTTACTGAAGGCTGCGGGCATGGGGGCGGGCAGCAGGTAAAATACCGGCATCCGCAATATGAGAGCCGCCATGTCCCAATTCGACGCCCCTTCCAGCCTGACCATTATCCGCCCAGACGACTGGCATTTGCACCTGCGCGACGGCGCCACCATGGCCAGCGTGCTGCCGCACAGCGCGCGCCAGTTTGCCCGCGCCATCGTGATGCCGAACCTGAAGCCGCCTGTGACCACCGTGGCGGCGGCCGAGGCCTACCGCCAGCGCATTGTCGACGCTCTGCCGCAAGGCATGCAGTTCGAGCCGCTGATGACGCTCTACCTGACCAATAACACCTCGCCGGAAGAGATTCTTCGCGCCCAGGAAAGCGGCATCGTGCACGCCGTCAAACTCTATCCGGCCGGCGCCACCACCAATTCCGACGCCGGCGTGACCGACCTGGCCAACTGCTACAAGGTGCTGGAAGCGATGCAGGAAGTGGGCATGCCTTTCCTCGTACATGGTGAAGTGACCGACCAGGATATCGACCTGTTCGACCGCGAAGCCGTCTTCATCGAGCGCGTGATGCGCCCGCTGCGCCGCGACTTCCCGGCCCTGAACATCGTCTTCGAACATATCACCACCAAGGACGCGGCGCAGTATGTGGCCGAGGCGGAAGGCCCGATCGCGGCCACCATCACGCCGCACCACCTGCTGTACAACCGCAACGAGATTTTCAAAGGCGGCATCCGCCCGCACTATTACTGCCTGCCGGTGCTGAAACGCGAAGAGCACCGCCTGGCGCTGGTGACTGCAGCGACCAGCGGCGACGAACGCTTCTTCCTCGGCACCGACTCCGCACCGCATGCCAAGGGCGCCAAGGAAGCGGCCTGCGGTTGCGCCGGCTGCTACACCGCGCTGCATGCGATGGAGCTGTACGCCGAAGCCTTTGAACGCGCCGGCGCGCTGGACAAGCTGGAAGCCTTCGCCAGCCTGAATGGCCCGGCTTTCTACGGCCTGCCGCCCAACACCGACACCATCACCCTCAAGCGCGAACAATGGACGCTGCCTGAAACCCTGCCATTCGGCGACCAGGAAATCGTGCCGCTGAACGCCGGCGAAACGATCAACTGGAAAATGGCGTAAGTGTTCTCGGACATCGACTGGTCCCGCCCCTGGTACGCCTCGGTGCGGGATGCTGCTTCGCGCAGCGACTTGAGCGGCAGCAGCGTGGTCGAGACTTTCTGTCAGCAGGCCAGTGCGCTGGGCCTGCGCAACCATCTCGGCCTGCCGCTCTCCTTCGTGCCGCAAGCCGCGCTGCCGGAAGGCACGGCCTACGAAGAGTTTATCGGCGCTACCGGCGGCGTGCCGACGCGCGACAACCTGCATGACTTCTTCAATGGTCTGATCTGGCTGACCTTCCCGCATATCAAACGCCAGCTGAACGCTCTGCAGGCAGCACAGATCGCGCGCGACGGCGTTGGCAAATCGCGCGGTCCGGCGCGCGATGCCGCCACCATCTACGACGAGAACTCGGCCCTGCTGGTGGTGCGCGACAATGCCGAAGGTGCGGCCCTGGTGGATGCTTTACGCAATCACCGCTGGCGCGAAGCCTTTGTCGAGCGCCGCGCCATGTTCGGCACGGATGCCGAGGTTTGGCTGTTCGGCCACGCGCTGATGGAAAAGCTGGTGGCGCCGTATAAAGCCATCACCGCCCACACCCGCGTGCTGTTGGCCGACGATGGCTACTTCGCATTGGACCCGGTTGCGCGCCGCGCCTGGATCGACGAGCGCGAAACGCGCGCGCTGGAACAGGATGGCTTGAGCAACGCCGGCTTTACGCCGCTGCCGGTGCTGGGCATTCCCGGCTGGTGGCCACAGCAGGACGACGATTTCTATAACGACGCTGCCGTTTTCCGTCCCAAGCGGACGGCTGCAGCCTGAACCCCGCCCTGGCGGAGAAAGCGAGACCATGAGCAAAGCTATCCGCTGGGGCATACTCGGCACAGGCAAAATCGCCAAGGCATTCACCAAGGCGCTGACCGAAGTGAATGATGTGGAGCTGGTCGCGGTAGCCTCGCGCACCGAGGTCAATGCCGCCGCTTTCGCCGCCGAATATGGCGTGGCGCGCAGCTACGCCAGCTATCAGGCGCTGGCTGACGATCCTGAAGTCGATGTGGTATACCTCGCCACGCCGCATCCCATGCACCATGCGGATGCTTTGATGTGCCTGAACGCGGGAAAACCTATCCTCGTTGAAAAATCCTTCACCGTGAACCAGCGTGAGGCTGAAGACATCGTCGCCCTGGCACGCGAGAAAAAGCTGTTCGTGATGGAGGCGATGTGGACGCGCTTCCTGCCCGCCGTGCTGGAAGCCAAGCGCATCGTCGACAGCGGTGAGATCGGCCAGCCCGCCACGGTGCAGGCCGATTTCGGTTTCGCTTCCGATGCGGGACCAGAGCACCGCTTGTTCAATCCCGAACTGGGTGGTGGCTCGCTGCTCGACCTGGGCATTTATCCCTTATCGATCGCCGCCTTCCTCATGGGCGAGGTGGAGTCGGTGCAGGCCAGCGGCGAGCTGGGACCGACCGGCGTCGATGTGCAGGCCAGCTTCATCCTGCGCCACAAGAATGGCGGCATGACGACCTGTACCAGCAGCTTGCGCGCGCGCACGCCGACCGAACTGACGATCTGCGGCAGCAAAGGCTTTGTGCGCTTGAACGGCCGCTTCCACAACACCGAAAGCATCACGGTCGAACTGAGCGACGGTACTGGCCGCACGCAGCAATTGCCGCGCATCGGCCATGGCTATGCGCACGAAATCATGGAAGTGAGCCGCTGCCTGCGTGCTGGTTTGCTGGAAAGCCCGGTCATGCCGCAGGCGGAAAGCGTGGCCCTGATGGGCGTACTGGATGCAATGCGCGCCCAGATCGGCGTGGTCTATCCAGCCGACCGCCAGGGCGCTTAAGCAGGATTAGCGGAAAGGCTCGGAGCCGCGGCGGCGGCCCGCCGCCAGACCGATCACGCAGGCGCCTGCCAGCAGCAGCGCCCAGCCGGACGGTTCCGGCACCGGCTCGGCGGCATTGTCGCGCGCGTGTTTTGGATCGTTATCCTGGGTCGCCGCATAGTCGGCATCCGCCGCTTCGGTCTTTTCTTCTTCGCGCAACATTTCGTGCGGCTCGCCAGCCGCATTGAGCGTCGGCACGGGCGTAGCGGCAGTTGCCGGCGCTACGGGGTTTTCTTTGTCGTGGACAGTTTTGCTTGCGTGAGCAGTGGGGCTGGCCGTCATGGCCGAGACGATTGCCAGGGCAAGGCAGAAACTGCGCATCGAAACTCCGGTGTCCAGATTGAAAAATGAAATATTGCACCGCAATATTACCACATTTGCAATTTGTTGCCAAAATCTGAATACGCATAAGAAAATGCGTTCCCTGTCGACTTAATTACTTTCTTGTACACTTGATACCCGATTTACGTAGCCGAGTGTGCCATGCCCCCCGCCAAAAACCTCCCCGATCTGAAGACTGTTCTGCTGGCCAGCGGCGTCGTGCTGACCCTGGCGATGGGCGTGCGGCATGGTTTCGGCTTCTGGATGCAGCCGATTTCGCAGGCCAACGGCTGGTCGCGCGAAACGTATTCGCTGGCGATGGCGGTGCAGAATCTGATGTGGGGATTGTTCGGTCCCTTCGCCGGCATGGCGGCCGACCGTTTCGGCACCATGCGCGTAGTGCTGTTCGGCGCCCTGGCGTATGTGGCGGGCTTGCTGTGGATGGCGCTGGTCAGCCAGCCGACGCTGTTCATATTCGGATCGGGCGTGCTGATTGGCCTGGCGCTGTCCTGTACCGCCTTTGGCGCGGTGAGCGGCATCATCGGTCGCGCGGCGCCGTTGGAAAAACGTTCCTGGGCCTTTGGCGTGTCGGGCGCGGCCAGCTCCTTCGGCCAGTTCATGATGATGCCGGTCGAGCAGCAGATGATTTCGGCCGTGGGCTGGCAGCAAGCCTTCTATCTGCTGGCGGGCCTGATCTTCATCGCGATGATTCCCATGTCCTTCAAGCTGCGCGAACCGGCGCATGAACATGCTCACGGCCAGCAGCAACAGACGACGGGCGAAGCTTTGCGCGAGGCGCTGGGCAACCGCTCCTTCCTCTTCCTGGTGGCCGGCTATTTCGTGTGCGGCTTCCAGGTGGTGTTCATCGGCGTCCACCTGCCCGCGTACTTGAAGGACAAGGGCGTGGCCGATCCCAGTGTGGCGGTGATGGCGCTGGCCCTGATTGGCCTGTTCAATATCTTCGGCTCGTTCACGGCCGGACAGCTTGGCGGCAAGCTGCCCAAGCGCTATCTGTTGTCCTTCATCTATCTGGCGCGCTCGGTCATCATCTCGGTCTTCCTGCTGGCGCCATTGACGCCGATGTCGGTCTACCTGTTCGCCGCCGCCATGGGCTTCATCTGGCTGTCCACCGTGCCGCTGACGAATGGCATCATTGCCGGCATTTTTGGCGTCAAGCATATGTCCATGCTGGCGGGCGTGGTCTTCTTCTCGCACCAGATCGGCAGCTTCCTCGGCGTCTGGCTGGGCGGCTATCTGTTCGACCAGCGCGGCAATTACGATCTGGTGTGGGGCATCGCCATTGCGCTGGGCATCGTGGCGGGATTGGTCAACCTGCCGATCAACGAGCGGCCACTGTTGCGGCCTATGCTGAAGGCGGCGTGAGGCGGCCATGAAGACGCGGCTCCTGCGTATTTTCGGCTGGCTGGCGCTGGCCGCCGCGCTCACCTTGGGTTTCCTCGCCTATCTGCAGCCGGGCTTCATGCTGGATCTGGCAAACCGCTTCTATATGTGCTTTTGAGCGACATCACACCTTGAGGAATTCCTCGCGTCCGCCCAGCCAGCGTTCCAGGTGGGCGTCCACCGTGGACTGGTGCTGCGGCTCTTGCAGCAGGGCGTGCGCCACGTCGCGCGCCTGATCCACCAGCCAGCCGTCGGTTTCCAGGTCGGCAAAGCGCAGCATGGCCTGGCCCGACTGGCGCGCGCCGAGGAATTCGCCCGGCCCCCGGATTTCCAGGTCGCGCCGCGCGATCTCGAAGCCGTCCGTGGTTTCGCGCATTGTCATCAGGCGCTGCTTGGCGACGTGGCCCAGCGGGCTTTGATACAGCAGCAGGCAGACGCTGGCCGCCGAGCCGCGCCCTACGCGGCCGCGCAGCTGGTGCAGCTGCGACAGGCCGAAGCGCTCGGCATGCTCGATCACCATCAACGAGGCGTTCGGCACGTCCACGCCGACCTCGATCACCGTGGTCGCCACCAGCACATGCACCTCGCCAGCGGCGAAGGCATCCATCACTTCCTGCTTTTCGGCCGGTTTCAGACGGCCATGCACCAGACCCACGCGCAGGTCGGGCAGGGCGGCTGCCAGGGTTTCATAGGTTTCGGTGGCCGTTTGCAGCTGCAGCGCTTCGGACTCCTCGATCAGCGGGCAGACCCAGTAAGCCTGGCGGCCTTCCAGCGCCGCTGCGTGCACGCGCTCGATCACTTCGTCGCGCCGGTTCTGGTCCACCGCCCGCGTCACGATCGGCGTGCGGCCGGGTGGCAGCTCGTCGATCACCGACACTTCCAGGTCGGCGTAATAGGTCATGGCCAGGGTGCGCGGAATCGGCGTGGCCGACATCATCAGTTGGTGCGGCACCAGCTCGCCCTGGCCCTTGTTGCGCAGGGTCAGGCGCTGGCCGACGCCGAAGCGGTGCTGCTCGTCGACAATGACCAGGCCCAGTTTCGAGAACTGCACCGTGTCCTGGATCAGCGCATGGGTGCCGATCACCAGCTGGGCTTCGCCCGATTCCACCAGCGCGGTGGCGGCCGCCTTTTCCTTCTTTTTCAGGCTGCCGGTGAGCCAGGCCACTTTCACGCCCAGCGGCTCCATCCAGGCCGCGATCTTGCGGAAGTGCTGGTCGGCCAGGATTTCGGTCGGTGCCATCAGGGCCGCCTGGAAGCCGCTGTCGATGGCTTGCGTCGCCGCCAGCGCCGCAACGACCGTTTTGCCGCTGCCCACATCGCCCTGCAGCAGGCGCTGCATGGGGTAGGGCTGGCGCAGGTCGGCGCGGATTTCGGTCAGCACGCGCTGCTGGGCCTTGGTCAGCTTGAAGGGCAGGGCGGCCTGGAAGGCGGCCGACAGCGTGCCCACTTTCTTCAGCGCCGCCGCGCCTTTGGAACGGCGCGCGCGCTGCGCCCGTTTCAGCGAGAGCTGCTGCGCCAGCAGCTCGTCGAACTTCATGCGCGTCCAGGCCGGGTGCGAGCGGTCAGCCAATGCATTCTCGTCCACCTGTTGCGGCGGATAGTGCAGCAGCTTGACCGCCGGCTCGAAATTGGACAGGCGCATGCGCTCGATCACCTCGGCCGGCACGGTGTCGCGCCAGTCCACGCGCCGCATGGCGTCGGCGATGGCGCGCCGCAGCACCAGCTGGGACAGGCCCTCGCCCGAGGGATACACCGGCGTCAGGGAAGTCGGCAGCGGCGCGCCCTGGTTGATGACCTTGTACGTGGGGTGCACCATCTCGGCGCCGAAAAAGCCGTGTTTCAGTTCGCCGCGCGCGCGCACCCGCGTGCCTTCGGCCAATTGCTTGACCTGGCTGCCGTAGAAATTCATGAAGCGCAGCTGCAGCTCGCCTGTTTCGTCGGCGATCTGCACCAGCAGCTGGCGCCGCGGCTTGTAGGCGATTTCGTTCTTCGTCACCACGCCCTCGACCTGCGACACATGGCCGCCGCGCAGGCAGGCTTCGCGGATATCCGCGACCTGGGTCTCGTCCTCGTAGCGCATGGGCAGGTGCAGCACCAGGTCCATATCGCTGCGCAGGCCGAGCTTGGCCAGCTTGCTTTCGGCGGAGGCCTTCTTGGCGGGGGATTTTGCGGCGGCCTTGGCCGGTGCGGCTTTTTGCGTGGTTTCTGCCATTTTCGGGTGGTGGGCTGGGCTTAGCGTAAAATAGAAGGTTGCCCAACAGTTTTACAAGTACGTCAATGTATTCGCTTTCCGATTTCGATTTTAACTTGCCGCAAGAGCGTATTGCGCAATTTCCGCTACCGGACCGCAGTGCTTCGCGCCTGCTGCACGTCGATGGCGCGCGTCTGCACGACCGCCAGTTCACCGATATCATCAATCAGCTCCAGCCGGGCGACCTGCTGGTGATGAATGATACCCGCGTGCTGAAGGCGCGCTTTTTCGGCGTCAAGGAAAGCGGCGGCAAGGTCGAGGCCCTGGTCGAGCGCGTGCTCGACACCCGCACCGTGCTGGCCCAGCTGCGCGCCTCCAAGTCGCCCGGACCCGGCGTCAAGATCCGCCTGGCCGATGCCTTCGACGTCACCGTGGGCGAGCGCGCCGGCGAATTCTTCACCCTGCATTTCGACGCCGACGTGTTCGAACTGATCGAGCAGTATGGCCGCCTGCCGCTGCCGCCGTATATCGAGCACGCGCCGGGCGAATTCGACGAAACGCGCTACCAGACCGTGTTCAACAAGGTGCCCGGCGCCGTGGCCGCGCCCACCGCCGGCCTGCACTTCGACGAAGCTCTGCTGGACAAGCTGAAAGCCAAGGGCGTGCAATTCGCCTATGTGACCCTGCACGTGGGCGCCGGCACTTTCCAGCCGGTGCGCACCGAGAACCTGGCCGAGCACAAGATGCACACCGAGTGGTACACCATGCCGCAAGCCACGGTGGACGCGGTGCACGCCACGCGCGCCGCCGGCCGCGACGTGGTGGCGGTCGGCACCACCAGTCTGCGCGCCCTGGAATCGGCCTCGCAGAGCGGCCAGCTGGAAGCGGGCAGCGCCGACACGGCCCTGTTCATCACGCCCGGTTACCAATTCAAGACCGTGACCCGCCTGATCACCAACTTCCACCTGCCGAAATCGACCCTGCTGATGCTGGTGTCGGCCTTCGCCGGCTTTACCGAGATCCGCCACGCTTATCAGCACGCGATCGCCAATGAATACCGTTTCTTCAGCTATGGCGACGCCATGCTGCTGACCACGCCCAACCGCGCGTGACCTGACAGGATATTGAACAATGCTGGAATTTAAACTCATCAAGACCGACACCACGGGCAAGACCAAGGCCCGCCGCGGCACCGTGAAACTGAACCACGGCGAGGTGCAGACCCCGATCTTCATGCCGGTCGGCACCTACGGCTCGGTGAAAGCCATGTCGCCGCTGGAGCTCAAGGAAATCGACGCCCAGATCATCCTCGGCAACACTTTCCACCTCTGGCTGCGCCCCGGCAACGACGTGATGTCCAAGTTCGGCGGCCTGCATGGCTTCATGGGCTGGGATAAGCCCATTCTGACCGATTCCGGCGGCTTCCAGGTGTTCTCGCTGGGCGAGATGCGCAAGATCACGGAAGAGGGCGTGCATTTCAACTCGCCCATCAACGGCGATAAGCTCTTCCTCTCGCCGGAAATCTCGATGCAGATCCAGCGCGTGCTCAATTCCGACATCGTGATGCAGTTCGACGAGTGCACGCCGTATGAAATCAACGGCCGTCCCGCCACCGTGGACGAAGCGGCCAAATCGATGCGCATGTCCCTGCGCTGGGCCCAGCGCTCGATGGATGAATTCAAGCGCGGCGAAAACCCGAACGCGCTGTTCGGCATCGTCCAGGGCGGCATGTTCGAGTCGCTGCGCGACGAATCGCTGGCCAAGCTGGAAGAGATCGATTTCCCCGGCCTGGCCATCGGCGGCCTGTCCGTGGGCGAACCGAAGGAAGACATGATGCGCGTGCTGGAACACGTCGGTCCGCGCCTGCCGGCCAATAAGCCGCACTATCTGATGGGCGTCGGCACGCCGGAAGACCTGGTGGCCGGCGTTTCCAACGGCGTCGATATGTTCGACTGCGTGATGCCGACCCGGAATGCGCGCAATGGCTGGATCTTCACCCGCTTCGGCGATGTCAAGATCAAGAATGCGCGTTACAAGGACGACAAGGCGCCGCTGGACGAGACTTGCAGCTGCTACGCCTGCCGCAATTTCTCGCGCGCCTACCTGCACCACCTGCACCGCGCCCAGGAAATCCTCGGCGCCCGCCTGAACACCATCCACAATCTGCACTACTACCTGGACATCATGCGCCAGATGCGCGAAGCCCTGGATGAAGACCGTTTCCCGGCCTGGGTGCAGCAATTCCACGCCGACCGCGCCCGCGGCGTGTAGCGCGAATGCCGCCCGGGCGGCGGCAATCTTGCAAAATGGCCTATATATCCCCATATGCCGTCATTAGCCAGTGCTAGAATACAGCGCTAATTTTTTCAAAACCCGATATTGGAGTCACCCGTGTTCATTTCCAACGCCTACGCTCAAACCGCCGCCGATTCGGCCCTGGGCAGCAATCTGACCAGCTTCCTGCCGATCATCCTGATGTTCGTGGTCATGTACTTCCTGATGATCCGTCCTCAGCAAAAACGCGCCAAGGAACAGAAAGCCATGATGGACGCGCTGGCCAAGGGCGATGAAGTGGTGACCGCCGGCGGCCTGCTGGGCAAAGTGTCCAAAGTGAGCGACGTCTACGTGACGCTGGAAGTGGCCACCGGCACCGACATCGTGGTGCAGAAGAGCTCTATCACCACGCTGCTGCCGAAAGGCACGCTGAAGGGTCTGTAAGACCGGTGCGGGCGGCTCTGCCGCCCGCTTGTGCATCCGACGCCTGATAAACCCAGAACACTGAAGAATATGAATCGCTACCCTGTCTGGAAATACATCATCATCGCCGTGGCCGTGCTTTTCGGCGCACTGTACACGGCGCCGAACTACTTCGGCGAATCGCCTGCACTGCAAATCACGAGCGGCAAATCCACCGTCAAGGTGAACAGCGATACCGCTGCCCGCGTGGAAGCGGTCCTCAAGCAGGAAAAGATCCCGAACAATGGCGTCAGCCTCGACGTCGGCACCAGCCACTCCGTGCGTGCCCGCTTCGCTGACACCGACAGCCAGTTCAAGGCCCGTCTGGCCCTGGAAAAGGGCTTGAACCCCGATCCGGCCGACCAGGCTTACATCGTCACCGTCAACCTGATGCCGAACACCCCGCAGTGGATGCAGAAACTGCACGCCCTGCCGATGTTCCTGGGCCTGGACCTGCGCGGCGGCGTGCACTTCCTGATGCAGGTCGATACCAAGGCTGCGCTGACCAAGCGCGTGCAAGGCTTCCAGGCTGCTATCCGCTCCGAGCTGCGCGACAAGAGCGTGCGCCACGCTGGCATCGACCGCGTCGGCAACACTGTCGAGATCAAGTTCCGCGAAGAGGAAACCCGCAAGAAGGCCAAGGACGTGCTGTCCGGCCAGATGCCGGACCTGGCCTTCGCCGAAGCCGCCGATGGCGCCGACCTGAAATTGGTCGCCAGCCTGAAACCGGCCGCCCTGAAAGAAACGCTGGACAACGGCGTCAAGCAAAACATCGCCACCCTGCAAAACCGCGTCAATGAGCTGGGCGTGAGCGAACCGATCATCCAGCAGCAGGGCGCCGACCGCATCGTGGTGCAGCTGCCGGGCGTGCAGGACGTGGCGCGTGCCAAGTCCATCATCGGCCGTACCGCCACCCTGGAAGTGCGCATGGTGGACGACACCATCACCCCGGGCACGGAGCTGAATGCGTCCATTCCGTACAACTCCGAGCTGTTCACCTCCGGTAAGAACACCCCGGTCGTGCTGACCAAGGACGTGGTGCTGAGCGGCGATTACATCTCCAGCGCCACCGCCAGCCTGGACGAAAACCACCAGCCGGCCGTCAGCATCGACTTGAATGGCGACGGCGGCCGCAAGATGCGCGATGCCACCCGCGAACGCGTGGGCAAGCGCATGGCCATCGTGCTGTTCGAAAAAGGCAAGCCGGAAGTGCTGTCCGTGGCGACCATCCAGAGCGAACTGGGTAGCCGCTTCCGCATCACCGGCATGGGTTCGATGGAAAACTCCGCCGAACTGGCCCTGCTGCTGCGCTCCGGCGCGCTGTACGCGCCGATGGAAGCCATCGAAGAACGCACCATCGGCCCGCAGCTGGGCGCCGAGAACGTGACCAAGGGTCTGCACTCGACGATGTACGGCTTTGCCGCCATCGCCGTGTTCATGATCGCCTACTACATGATGTTCGGCTTCTTCAGCGTGCTGGCGCTGGCCGTCAACGTGCTGCTGCTGGTGGCCATCCTGTCGGTGATGCAGGCCACGCTGACCCTGCCGGGTATCGCGGCTATCGCGCTGGCCCTGGGTATGGCGATCGACGCCAACGTGCTGATTAACGAACGTGTGCGCGAAGAGCTGCGTGCCGGCGCTTCGGCGCAGGCGGCTATCTCGGCCGGCTTCGACCGCGCCTGGGCCACGATTCTGGACTCGAACGTGACCACCCTGATCGTCGGCCTGGCCTTGCTGGTGTTCGGCTCCGGCGCCGTGCGCGGCTTCGCCGTGGTGCACTGCCTGGGTATCCTGACCTCCATGTTCTCCGCCGTCTTCGTGTCGCGCGGCGTGGTCAACCTGTGGTACGGCCGCAAGAAGAAACTGCAGTCGCTCTCCATCGGCACGGTCTGGGTTCCAGACCAGGCCAAGGCGAAGTAACACCGCACACCTACAGTAGAGGATTACATGGAATTTTTCCGCATTAAAAAAGACATCCCCTTCATGCGCCACGCGTTGATCTTCAACGTGGTCTCGGCGCTGACCTTCGTGGCGGCGGTGTTCTTCCTGGCGACCAAGGGGCTGCACCTGTCGGTCGAGTTCAAGGGCGGCACCGTGATGGAGGTGAAATATCCGAAGGCGGCCAATCTGGACGCCATCCGTCACACGCTGGAAACGCTGGGCTATGAACAGCCCGAAGTGACCAGTTTCGACACCGCGCGCGACGCCATGATCCGCCTGCCGATCACGCCGGGCGCCAGCAGCTCGGACACCTCGCAAAAGGTTTTCCAGGCGCTGTGCAAGGCTGAAAACGGCAGCACCAAGCAGCTCGACAAGGTGACCGACAAGGGCGAGCACCTGACCAAGATCGGCTGCGTGGACGCGGCGGGCAACGAGTCGGTGATGCTGCAGAAGGTCGAGTTCATCGGCCCGCAGGTCGGCGGCGAGCTGGCGCAGAACGGCTTGAACGCGCTGGTGATGGTGATTGTCGGCGTGATGATCTATCTCGCCATCCGCTTCGAATGGAAGTACGCGGTGGCGGCGATTGTCGCGAACTTGCACGACGTGGTGATCATTCTCGGCTTCTTCGCCTTCTTCCAGTGGGAATTCTCGCTGACCGTGCTGGCCGCGGTGCTGGCGGTGCTGGGGTACTCGGTCAACGAATCGGTGGTTATCTTCGACCGAATCCGCGAAAACTTCCGCAAGCAGCGCAAGGCCTCCGTGCATGAAGTGATCGACAACGCGATCACCAGCACCATCTCGCGTACCATCATCACCCACGGCTGTACCCAGATGATGGTGCTGTCGATGCTCTTCCTTGGCGGCCCGACCCTGCACTTCTTCGCCATCGCGCTGACCATCGGCATCTGCTTCGGCATTTACTCCTCGGTCTTCGTGGCCGCCGCCGTCGCCATGTGGCTGGGCGTCAAGCGCGAAGATCTGATCAAGCCGATCAAGGAAAAAGACGAAACCGACGGCGCTGTAGTCTAAGCGAGCCGTTTCCAAAAAAATCCCCTGCGCAGCGATGCCAGGGGATTTTTTATGTCTTGTCTTCTGGCGTGACGAAACCGATAGGCCGTTTTTTCTCAAGCGGAGGAGGGGCCATCAGTTCACGTATTGCATCCAATATCTGCTGGATCTCGCGGCAAGTTTCATGTTCGAAATGATGTTGCTGCTGTATAGCCAGATCAGTTTTCCGCTCCAGTTCGTTTAGCTTCAGCGCGAGTTCTTGATTCGACGCGATCCACTCGCGCAGTTGCACAAAGGCGCGCACAACACACACCGACACTTCAATCGCACGTGGGCTATTCATCACCATGGCAGCCATGATGGCGCCATGCTCAGTAAAGCAGAAGGGAAGATACCGCCGTCCGCCGCGCCGTTCCGACGAGGCGTTTGAGGTCGCAAAATGCGACCTCAAAACAGCGAACTCATCTTCTTCCAGTTGAAACATGAAGTCTGACGGGAAGCGGCGGATGTTCCGCTTGACCTGTTCGTTGAAGCGTTTTGTAGGTATGGCATATAAAGCGGCCAAGTCGGCATCGAGCAGAACTTTCTGGCCGCGTAGCAGGATAATCCGTTGAGTAATGGCGTCGAGAGGTGGCAGATCCGCATGTTCGCCAAGAGTGTGGCTCTCGCTTTGCATAGTTCAGTCTCCGGCATAGGGATACCCCTACTATGCACGGCAGATTTATTTTTGAGTTTGCGTTCACACAAGGCTGCTTGCGACTTCGCTGCGTCGCATCAGCACGCGCGGCAAGATTGTCTTTCGGGGAGGGGCGCGGTAAGCTGGCTGCCTTTTCTGGGAGACCCGATGAGTCGTACCGGCCGTTTGTTTCAGCTGATGGATGCCTTGCGCGGCAACCGCCGCCCGGTCACGGCGGCGGTGCTGGCGCAGAAGCTGGGCGTGTCCGAACGCACCATTTACCGCGATATGCAGACCTTGGCCGAACTGGGCGCGCCGCTGCAGGGCGAGGCCGGTGTCGGCTATCTGCTGCGCGCCGGTTTCTTCATGCCGCCGCTGATGTTCAGTCCCGATGAACTGGAGGCGCTGGTGCTGGGCGCGCGCTGGGTGCGCCAGCAGGGCGATGCGGGCCTGGCGCAGGCGGCCAATAATGCGCTGGCCAAGATCGCTACCGCCACGCCCAAGGATCTGCGCGACGATATGGCCGAAACCAGTCTCTGGGTGCCGCTGTCTCCCGACAGCGCAGGCCTGGACCCCTTCATGCAGCCGGTGCGCGAGGCGATCCGGCGCCAGCACAAGCTGCGCATCGCGTACCGCGACGAAAAGGGCAAGACCTCCGAGCGCGTGGTCTGGCCTTTTGCCTTGGCGTTTTTCCAGGGGCTGCGCGTGCTGGCGGCCTGGTGCGAAATGCGCCAGGCGCTGCGCCACTTCCGCATCGACCGCATCAGCGCCGCCGAGCCGCTGGCCGAATGCTATCCGACGCCACGCCATACCCTGCTCCAGCGCTGGCGCGAAGAGAACAAGATCCCGCCGCAAGACTACTGACAAAAACTGTCAGTGCCCAGGCTTATGATGCAGTCCTCAACCCCACCAACAGGAGACTTGAAAATGCGCCTCTACCACCATCCCGTATCCTCGAATGCCCGCCGCGTGCTGCTCACCATTGCCCAGCTCGGCATCCAGGTCGATAGTGTCGAGCTGAACCTGATGGATGCGGAAGACCGCCGCCGCCTGGGCGAGGTCAATCCGAACAGCAAGGTGCCGGTGCTGGAGGACGAGGGTTTGCTGCTGTGGGAATCCTGCGCCATCATGCAATACCTGGCCGACAAGACGCCCGGCCAGACCCTGTATCCGCAGGAACTCAAAGCGCGCGCTGACATCAACCGCTGGCTGTTCTGGGCCGTCCAGCACTTCTCGCCCGCCATCGGCGTGTTCACCTGGGAGCGTGTGTGGAAACCGCTCGTCACCGGTGGCACGGCCGACCCGGCAGAGCTGAAGCGCGGCGGCGAAGATCTGGAGCAGTTTGCCACCGTGCTGAACCAGCATCTGGCTGGCCGCGAATGGATCTGCGGCACTGGCCTGACCTTGGCCGACTTCGCTGTGGCCGCACCGCTGATGTACCGCGAGCGCGCCCAACTGCCCATCGACAACTTCCCGCACCTGCTGGCCTGGTTTGACCGCGTGCAGCAGCTCGATGCTTGGAAGCAAACCGAGCATGTCTGGTAAATGCGCGTTTGTGTGAAGTTACGCACAGAGCCGAAACAGTCCAGAACTTAAGATGGAACCGTCTCTTTCAGGACATCCCTAGTTTTGGACTTCGCCCGCCATCCCGGCGGGCTTTTTTTATTTTTGTCTCTGCAGCAAATCCGGTAAATTGTTATAAGATGGTCTAAGTTTCTATTTTGAAAATCTTATTCCATTTCAACCAAGCCGGGTTCCATCGTGAGCAATATCAGCTATCTTGACCGCGCCGTTTCCGCCCTGCGCGCCGTGGGCATCAATCTGGGCAATCGCGAGCCGGCAGCCGTGCTGCCCTTGCTGGAAAAAATCGCCAAATACGATAATGCCAGGGTGATGGCCATCGCCACCACCCTGCAGTATTCGAGCACCTTCAATGCCGCCGTGCGCGAGCAGATTGAGGGCATGGACATTTCCACGCGCTATGCCGATATCACCAGCAGCTTCAATTCCATCCGCGAAGATGCCGAACAGATGAGCGCATGGATGGCCGATGGCCGCCTCGATTTCCAGGAACGGATCCAGGCCGGCTGGATGAAGATGCGGCGCGGCTCCATCCCCGACCGCTTCAATGCGATCCGCGCCACGTATTTGCAGGTGGCCGAGGCGGCGAACCAGCAAATCCAGCGCGAAACCACGATCCTGGAAGCCTACCGCGATTTCCGCATGGCCTTGAAGACGGCCGAAGTTGAAGCGCAGGAGGTGCTGGCCCTGGCCACCCACACGCTGGAGCAGCGCAAGGCGGCGCTCGATGCCGCCGGCAAGGCATGCGAGGCAGACAGCAGCGACAACGCTGAACGCGCGCGCCTGGAACTGCAGCGCGACGAAACTCTGCGCGCCGTGCAGGACGAGGATAAGAGCTACCAGATCGTCAAGGACATCGCCGACGACCTGAAGGCTTCCTACAACACGGCCGAAGTGGTGTTCGCCCGCCTGCAGCAGACGCATGGCCTGAAAGAGCGCCTCTACCAGCGTGCCGTCACCTTCTTCGCCACCAACGAAGTCGTGTTCACGGGCCTGGCCGCCTCCTTCACCTCGATGGCCGGTCTGGCGGAAACCACCCAGACCATGGACGCCATGGCCGAAGGCATCAATCAGGGCTTGGAGGCGCTGGCCCGTACCGGCACCGCGCAGCTGGAGGCGGGCCTGCGTGCCGGCTACGGCAGCACGCTGCGCGCCAGCTCGGTCAGCGCCCTGGCCAATGCGGTGGTGGAGTTCCAGGCCAGCAGCATGAATCTGATCGAAGAGCTGCGCCGCGAGTCGACCCAGTCCGCCCAGGATATTGAAAAGGCGGTCAGCGACGGCAAACAGCGCTACACCGCCCTGCTGAACAAGGGCGTCTGAAATGGCCGAGGTGAAGCTCAGCGAGAGCCTGGGGGCAATGGCGCTGATCGATGAGTTGCGGCATCGCCAGATGGCGGTCAACGAGCTGCTCGACCTGCCGCGGCGGCGGCAGGAAGTGGCCGAGCATGTGCGCCAGTATTACGTCTCGCAGAACATCGTGGTGGACGACGCCTTGATCGAGCAGGGTGTGCGCGCCTTCTTCGAACACCGCCTGGAATTCGATCCGGGTGAGCGTGGCACCTGGCGGCGCCGGTTTGCCGAGAGCTATATCGGCGGCCACAAGACGTCAGCATCGGCCGCGCAGACGCGCGATAAGGGCAAGCCCACGGCCAGCGCTCCGCCCAAGAAGAGCAAGAGCAGCTTGGCGCAAAAATTCTGGAGCGGCGTGGCGGTCCTCGGACTCTACTTTCTCTTCCACTGGTACAACGGGACGGGCGTGTTCACGCCCGGTGCCGAGGCGCAGGCTAAGCTGGTGCTGGGTGCTGCGCCGACCACGTTGGCGGAAGCTTACCGCCAGTTCGGCGTGATGCAGGCATCGCCGGATTACGCCCAGGCGGTGAAAATGCTGGCTTCGCTCCGCAATGCCGAAGACAAGAGCCGGCTGGCGATGGCGCGCCTGCTGAGCGACGGCGAGGCGCCGGCCGTGCTGGCCATTGCCGAACTGGCGCGGCAGGCGCCCCGTGCCGTCAAGCTAAGCGGGGCAATGCAGCAGATGCTGACGGCAGGCCAGCGCTTGATGGAGATGCAGCCTAGTCCGCGGCAAATGATGGCTATCGCGGAACTGGGGCGGGTCGCGCAGGCCAAGGCCGAGGCTGGCGAGTCGGTAAACGATGAATTGAAAGTGCTGCAGAATATGTTGGTCTTCGCCGAAACCGCCGTGACCGTGCGCATGGCGCCGACCTTCTGGAACAAGCTTGGTGGCCGAGGCTGGGTCGACGGTGAGCAGATGGATAGCAGCTTTTTCCTGCTGGCCGAAGCCGTGGATGAGAAGGGCAAGCCGGTCGCAGCCCTGGTGAAAAAGCAGAAAGGCGGCGTCTTGAGCACGTCGGCAGAATTTGCTGTGCAAGTCAGTGAGCAGGAAATGAAGAATCAGGAAGGCATGTATGCGCTGAGCGGCAAGATCGCCAATCCGGTGCTTGGCCGTAAGCCGGCTGGTGTGCTGGGGGTGAAATGGGAGGCCAATGTTCTACCTGATCCTTTGCTGGCCGAGGAGGTGGACTGATGGATAAGCCAGCATTTGTGGCCCTGGTGCGCGAACGCACCCGGCAATATCAAACGGCTTTGGACCAGTGCGACCAGATGTGCGCGGCAAGCGGCCGGGAAGAACTCCGTCTGCAGCGGGAGATCGCGCAATGCTTGCAGCGCTTTGCCGCCGTGCAGCTGGAGCAGGTGGACGTGCTGGCCCCGGCGATCAGCCGCGAGCTGGAATTGCGGGCCGCGGAAGAACAGGCCTTGCGCGAAGAACTGGGCACGCTGCGGGCCAGGCTGGAACAGCAGCGGGCCAGCCTGGACGCTGCCAAGACGGCCAGCCAGACGCCGCAGCTGGCGCCGGCCGACGCCGGTGCTGAAGCACGCGACCAACTGGCCCGGGCGCTGGCAGCCCAGGCCGAACATCTTGCGCTGCAGACTGAACTGAGTCAGGAAATTCTGCGCAAGCTCCCGGCCTTCAGCCAGGATCCGGTTTATGCCTATTTGAAAAAACAGGGCTACGGTGAGCCCAGCTACCAAGGCAAGGGCTTGGATGCCATGGTGGATCGCTGGATGGCCGGCTTCAGCCGCTTTGCCGCCAACCGCCGCAATGAGCAGGCGCTGCTGGCGATGCAGACGGAATTGGCGCTGCGTACCGACCAGCATCAACAAGCGGTGCAGGTTGCGCGCCAGGCCGTGCCGCGTCCCGGCACGCAGGACGACGTCACTGCCAGGCTGGCGCCGATCGAGCGCGCCATCCAAGAGGACGAGGAACGGCTGCGCCGCATCCGGACCCAGCTCGATGCCTATGCCGCCCGCAGCGACGCGCGCTATCTCCAGGCCAGCCGCATGCTGGCCGAGAGCCTGGCTGGCCGCCCGATCGAAGCCCTGGCCCAACTGGCGCGCAATAGCGCCACGCCGGACGACGACGCATTGGTGCGCCAGCTCGACGCCTTGCAGGACGAGCTGGCCAAGCAGCAGCGCGAGCAGGTTCAGACCGGCACGGCGCGCAAACAGGCGCGGGCGGAACTGGCCTGTTTCGCCGAGCTGCTGGAGGCACTACAGACGGCGCGCTGGCATACGCAAAATGGGGAGGCCTTGCGGGCGGGACTCGATCCGGCCGCTTTATTGGCACGGTATCTGGATGGCGGGTTGAGCAGCGATGAGGTGCTGGCCCAGGCAGGAAAACAGAGCGAGCAGGGAGCGGCAGCATGAGGACGTGTCAACATAGCCGATATGGCCGGGTGCTCGCCTGCGCACTGCCGCTGCTTCTGCTGAGCGCTTGCGCGCGCCAGCCCGAGGCGCCGCCGGTGGAGGCGCGCCGCATCGTGCAGGAACAGATCCGCTACCAGCAGGAGAGCGTCAAGGCGCTGCGCCAGCGGATGGAGCAGGGGGCGCCGGAACTGGCCGTGGGCCTGCCCATTGCGCAGAGCGTCGAAGCGGCACTGGCCGCCAGCGCGCATGCCCTGGCCCAGGGCGGCGATGGCCAGGCCGGCCAGGTATTCGAGCAAAGCGAGCAACGCATCAAGGCGCTGCAGGGCATGCTGGCGCTGCATGCCGAATGGCAGCAGATACGGAGCTTGGCTGCGTATGCGGCAGGCCGGCAGCAGCTGAGCGCGATCAGCAATGAAGATCAGCGCATTGCCGCCGCGCTGGCGGAGGTGGGCCAGCGCGGGCTGACACCCATGAGCGAGGCGATGGCGAAGTTCCGGGAGGATGGGGACAAGATCATTCCGGCCCTCGAGCTATTGCAGCGGGCACGCGCCACACGGGCGGAATTGATGGCCATGCAGCCCTCGCCGTCCCAGCAGGCGGTCATCGAGCAGGCGGTGAGCGAGGTCGTGGTTTGCGCCCAGACCCTGTGCACGGAAAACGATGAGCGGATAAAACGGCTGCTCAGCATCTATGGTTTTGCGAAGGCGGAGCTGCGTATCTCTATGCCGAAGAAAAATTCCGCCCCGACCCTCTTCCATGTTTCCGGCCGGCCGGGTTTGCGCTATGTTTTTGTGTATGCTGAAGATACGCAGGAACTAGATTATCCCGTGCCTGACAAGGATATCTTCCAGCTCAGATGGTCCCGGCGCTCAAGCCAATTCCCCTTGCGCATGATGATCACGCCCGAGGCCTTCTCCCGCCTGGAGGCGGAATACCAGTCCACAGGCCAGCTGCGGCGATATGAAACCGGCGTCAAGCCGGCCAATTCCTTGGCGGTACGCTGGCATGCGCCTTGGCCGGCCAATACGGTTTTGGCAAATCACCTGAGCGAGGATTAGGCCAGGAGCGCCAAGTCCGCCTTAGAGCAGCAAGACCTTGGTCAGCGAATGCACCTCGGCCGCCGATTCGGTCAGGATGGCGTTCAGGGTGCCGTCGCCGATGGCGAAGTCGATGGTGCGCGCCGCCTGCGGCGAGGTGGCGCCGGGGCGGCTGTGCAGCGGCGAAGGCACGGGCGCCAGGTCGTTGGCCAGCAGCAGGGTGTCGCCCAGGGTTTCCGGCGGCAGGGCGCGCAGGCCGTCCCACATCGCTTCCACCGCCTGCATCACGGCTTCCGGAATGACCAGCTTGTTCAGTACGCCACGGCCGATCTGGGCTTCGCCGTGCTCGACCCACTCTTCCGGCTCGCCCTGCATGATGGCGGGATCGCTGTCGGCGCAGGACAGCATATAGAAGCCGCCCACCTCGTGCACGATGCCGGCGAACATGGCCGTATCGGGATCGACATGGGTGACGCGGCGCGCGATCACCTGGGCCAGTGCGGCCACATGGGCCGTATGCTCCCACAGCTGCCGGGACATCGCCTGCAAGCCCGGATCCTTGATCTGGCTGCCGAGCTGGCGCACGATCAGGGCCGCCACCAGCGATTGCAGGGTGCGCACGCCAAGGCGCTGCACGGCCTGGCGCACGCCGGCGATCTCGTTGCCGGAGCGGTTGTAGGCGACGGAATTGGCGATGGCGACGGTGCGCGCCGCCAACAGGGGATCGGCCTGCACCAGCTTGGCCGCGGTATCGGTATGGCAATCCGGGTCGCTCAGCGCTTGCTGCAGCTTGACCGAGGCGGCCACATTCGTGGGGAAAGCAAGCTCTCCGCGGCCCGCTTGGGCGGCGATGCTTTTAAAGGCGTCCAGTCTGTCCATTCAAAAATTATAACCACAATATTGCCTTGTGGAATTAATTTAGAGGCAAACCCCCAATGATTTTTTTGATGGGAATCCCGGACGCCGATTGTTTGCGCCTATATGGCTTAGGCTTCGCTAAAGATCGCGTCGCAGCCTTCCTGGGTGCCTTCCACGTCTTCCAGCTCGTCGGACAGGCCGAGGTCGAACAGTTCTTCCACGGCATTCATGAAACTATTGTGTTTTGTTGCGCCGATCAGACGGTAGATGGCGCCGTCTTCATTGCGCACGCCGATCAGCAGCTTTTCCTGGCGGACGGCGTCTTCCGTGCCGTTTTCCAGCAACAGATTGCTGACGATATGCTTGTCGAATTTGGCCGGGGCGATGCCGGCGAGCAGGGTGGTTTTTAACATCGTAGTCTTGTTCTCGGGGTCAGTCGGTGTCCGTTCAGTCAGCTTTATGGCCAGCGGCCGTGATCGTCTGCTTGAGTCCGGACAGGGTTTTTTCCAGGGTTTCGAAATCTTCTTCGCGGTAAGCCGCGAACACTGCGCCGCCTTGCGACACCACCTGCGGGAACACCTCGTGGAACAGGCGTTCTCCCTCGGCCGTCAGACGGATGAAGAAGGAACGCTTATCGTCCGCGCTGCGCTCGCGCTCGACCAGGCCCTTGGCTTCCAGGCGCTCGATGACGCCGGTCAGCGTGCCCTTGGTGATCAGGGTTTTCTCCCCCAGCTCTTTATAGGACATGCCGGGCGTGTTGCCCAGGGTGGCGATGATGTCGAATTGCGCATGGGTCAGGCCGCACTGGCGCACATGCTCGCCGGACAGCCGTTCGAAAGCCTGCATGCACTCGGCCAGCAAGCGGATGCTTTTCAAATATCGATTCCCCATGGGGCGAGATTATAGCGCCCGTCCGCATTTTCCCTTCCTTCTTCATTCAGGTAATATGAGCGGCTAAACAACATTTTTCTTCCCGCTTCTTTCAAGCCTATGTCTCAACACGCGCGCGGCATTCTGGCCCTCCTGCTGGTCACGGTGGTCTGGGGCACAACCTTCCCCGCCATGAAGGATATGACCGGCTATCTGTCGGCCAACTGGATCGTGGTCAGCCGCTTCACGCTGGCCGGCGTGCTGCTCTCGCCCTTCCTGCTGCGCGCGCGCTGGAAAGACTTGCATTACGGTTTCCTGGCGGGGCTGGTGCTGTTCTTCTGCTACCTGTTCCAGGTGGAAGGGCTGGCCCTGACCACCTCCAACCGCAACGCCTTCATCTGCGGCCTGAACGTGCTGGTGCCGCCGCTGCTGGGCCGCGTGCTGGGGCGCAAGGCCGAGGGCCGCATCGTGCTGGCCCTGGCGCTGGCCATGGCCGGCCTGTTCGCCCTGTGCTGGGACGGCAATCTGGCCTGGAGCCGTGGCGACACCCTGGCCCTGCTGGCGGCGCTGTGTTTCGGCGTCTACATCTTGATGATGGAAGCCTTCTCGCGCAAAGCCGAGCGCCTGATGACTTTGACGGCGGCCCAGATCTGGACCGTGGCCATCTGCGCCGGCCTGTGGATCCTGCTGCGCGAAGTGCCGCGCGGCCAGATCGACGTGCACCAGGACCAACTCAATTACTGGGCCTATGTCTGGCAGGGGCTCAAGCTGCATAGCGTGAACCTGATCTACCTGGGCGTGGTGGCCACGGCCGCCATCATCTCGCTGCAAACCTGGGGCCAGAGCCACGCCACGGCCAACGAGGCGGCCGTGATCTATGCCTTCGAGCCGGGCTGCGCCGCCATCTTCGCCTATTTCTGGCTTGGCGAGACCCTGGGCTGGACCGGCCTGCTCGGCGCGGTACTGTTGATCTCCGGTATGATAGTCAGCCAATGGAACGCCACGCCGCGCCCCACCGCCTCGCTGGCGCCGGAATAATGCCTCTTGCCTGAAAGACCCGACCGACCCGATGTTAAGCCGCTGTGCCAAATTCATTCGCTAATCTCTCCCAGCTGACGCAGGCCGGCCCGGTGCGCATGCTGCTGGTGAATGCGGGCGAGGCTGAAGCGCTGAGCTGGTCGGCCCTGGTGCAGCCCTTGCGTCTGGCGCAGCGCCTGCTCCCGGCCGGCTTGCAGCTCGAGGTCTGCACACTGGCCGAGGCCGCCCAGCCGCTGCCGGAACAGCATCCCGGCTGGCAGCTGGCCCTGCTGGTGGGCGAGGAAGGCGCGCGCGACCCCGCCCCCGAACTATGTCGCGCCGCCATCGAGCGCTGCCGCCAAGCCGCCTTCTGGGGCGCCGTCGGCGCCGGCGTGCTGTGGCTGGCTGAAGCGGGCGCCGTCGGCGGCGTGCGCATCGCGCTGCCCTGGTCGCTGTACGCCGACACCGAAGACGTGCCCAGCCGCGCCGTCCTCATCCCCCAGCTGTATGTGATCGACGGCCGCCACCTGAGCTGCTGCGGCGGCGCCGCCAGCCTCGACTTCTCCCTGACCCTGATCGAAGCCCTGTTTGGCGCCGCCCTGCAGGCCGAGATCAAGGAAGCGCTGTGCGTGGAGCGCGTGCGCGGCCCCGAAGAGCGCCAGCGCGTGGCCCTGCAGGCCCGCTTCGGCGCCCTGCAGCCCAAGCTGTCGGAAGCGGTCACGCTGATGGAAACCAATATCGAAGAGCCGCTCTCCACCGACGACGTCGCCAACCTGGTCGGCCTCTCGCGGCGCCAGCTCGAACGCCTGTTCAAGCAATACCTGGGCAGCCTGCCCTCGCGCTACTACCTGGAGCTGCGCCTGCGCCGCGCCCGCCAACTGCTGCGAGAAACAAACCATTCCATCGTCCAAGTCGGCCTGATGTGTGGTTTTTCCTCCGGCTCGCACTTCTCCACCGCCTTCGGCGCCCTGTTCGGTAACACCCCGCGCGAAGAGCGCCAGCGCAAGCTCGCCGCCTCCTGAGACCCACAGTCGAGTCTGTGTCCGATTTTGGGGTCTGGCCCCAAAATCGGACACGGGCTGGGCTATAGCGCGCTTGTGGTCATCATTACCATTTGTGAAAAACCTTGTCGCAGATTCAAAAGAGTTTTAGCATCCCCGCTTTTACAATGCCAGTACCAGGGCGCGGCCTGCTGCCCTCCGTACCTCTTACCTAGATGGGGATTGCCATGAATGCAAAGCTTGATTCGACTGTAACCACTCGCCCTGTTACCCGACAGACTTTTGACGACGTGCTCGTGCCGACCTACGCGCCTGCCGCGATGGTGCCGGTGCGCGCTTCGGGCCTGGACCTGTGGGACCAGAACGGCAAGCATTATCTGGACTTCACGTCGGGCATCGCCGTCGCCTCCCTCGGTCACTGCAACCCGGCCCTGGTCGAAACCCTGACCCAGCAAGCGAATACCCTGTGGCACCTGGGCAATGGCTACACCAATGAGCCGGTGCTGCGCCTGGCCCTGGCCCTGACCGAAGCCACCTTCGCCGACCGCGCCTTCTTCTGCAACTCCGGCGCCGAAGCCAACGAGGCGGCCCTGAAACTGGCGCGTAAGCACGCCCACACCAAATTCGGCGCGCACAAATCGCGCGTCGTGTCCTGCCTGAACTCCTTCCACGGCCGCACCCTGTTCACCGTGTCGGTGGGCGGCCAGGCGAAATACACCGAAGGCTTCGAGCCGCTGCCGCCGTCGATCGACCACATTCCTTACAACGATATCGAAGCGGCGCGCGCCGCCATCGGCGACGATGTGTGCGCCGTGATCGTGGAACCGGTGCAGGGCGAGGGCGGCGTGATGCCGGGCAATCCTGAATATCTGCGCGAACTGCGCGAACTGTGCAACAAGACCGGCGCCCTGCTGATCTTCGATGAAGTGCAGTCCGGCATGGGCCGTACCGGCGCGCTGTTCGCCTACCAGGGCTATGGCGTGACCCCGGACGTCCTGACCGCCGCCAAAGCGCTGGGCAATGGCTACCCGATCGGCGCCATGCTGACCACCAACGAGCTGGCCCAGACCCTGAGCGTGGGCACCCACGGCACCACCTACGGCGGCAACCCGATGGCCGCTTCCGTGGCGCTGAAAGTGCTGGAAACGATCAACCAGCCGGCCTTCCTGGCGCGCGTGAAGGAAGCCAGCGTCAATCTGATCGCCAAGCTGGAAAACCTGGTCAAGGATTATCCGAATGTGTTCTCCGCCGTGCGCGGCAGCGGCCTGCTGCTGGGCGTGGTGGTGGCCGAAGCCTTCAAGGGCCGCTCGAAAGACATCCAGCGCGCCGCCGAAGCGCAAGGCCTGATGGTGCTGATCGCCGGCACCGACGTGCTGCGCCTGGCGCCGGCCCTGATCGTCTCCGACGCCCAGATCGAGGAAGCGGACCGCCTGCTGCGCCTGGCGCTGAACGAGCTGACCAAGCCAGCGTAATAGCGGCCGCCCCGGCGGCTTGCTAAAGCCCGGCGCTGTAGTGGCGCCGGGCGTATCTTTATTCAGCAAGGAGTTCAAATGTATGTTGTCCGTCCGGTAGAACTTGCGGATATCGCCGCGCTCGAAGCGCTGGCCGCCGTCACCATGCCGGGTGTCCATACCCTGCCGAAAACGCGCGACAAGATCGTCCAGGCAGTGGAGCGCTCGATTGCCTCGTTCGCGGCGCATGTCGATATTCCCAGCGAAGAGTCGTACCTGTTTGTGCTGGAGTCGGTCGCGGAAAAACAGATCGTCGGCACCGCCGCCATCTTCGCCTCCGCCGGTTCCAACGGCACCTATTTCTCCTTCCGCAACGATGTCATCCAGCAGGTCTCGCGCGACCTGAACATCAGCCACAGCGTGCATGCGCTGACCCTGTGCTCGGAGTTGACTGCCTACTCCCAGCTTTCCAGTTTCTATGTCGACGAGCGCCTGAAAAGCCGGCCCGAAGCGGCCCTGCTGTCGCGCGCCCGCCTGCTGTTCGCGGTGCTGGCGCCGCACCGCTTCGGCGACCGCTTCTTCGTGCCGCTGGCCGGCGTCACCGATCCCAATGGCGGCTCGCCGTTCTGGGATGCGCTGGGCCGCAAATTCTTCAAGATGGATTTCCTCGACGCCGAACGCGTGATCGGCGGCGCGCGCAACCGCACCCTGATCGTCGAGCTGATGCCGCACTACCCGGTGTACGTGCCGCTGCTGCCGGGCGACGCCCAGGCGGCCATGGGCCAGATCCATCCCTCGGGCGAGCTGGCCTTCAATCTGCTGACGGCCGAAGGCTTCGAGGCCGACGAGTACATCGATATCTTCGATGGCGGTCCGATCCTGCAAGCCCACAAGCATACGCTGCGCACCTTCAACTCATCGCTGACGCGCCGCGTGCAGGACGTGGCGCCGGGCGAAACCCTCGACGCCGTCGCCACGTATGCGATCGCCTCCCATCCCGGCATGGCCTTCCGCGCCGTCACCATCGCCAGCCCGGCGCTGGAGAACAGCGAGACGGTCGCCTTGCCGCAGCATCTGCAGGAGCTGCTGGGCGTCGCCGAGGGCGACGATGTGATCTGCGTCCGCATTTAAAGTGAGAGAGCTATGCTAGTTGTACGCGCCATCAACGCATCCGACCTGGATGCACTGTACGGTCTGGCCAGTCAGGTCGGCACCGGCATGACCACGCTCAAGCCGGACATGAAAATGCTGGGCGACCGCCTGGCGATCGCCTGCGCCTCCTTCGCCGAAACCATCCCGCCCGAAGAGCGCGACTATATGTTCGTGATGGAAGACACCACCAGCGGCCGTCTGGCCGGGGTGTGCGCCATCAAGGGCGCGGTCGGCCTGACCGAGCCTTTCTACAATTACCGCATCGGCACCCTGGTGCACTCCAGCCGCGAGCTCGATGTGTTCACGCGCATGGAAACGCTGTACCTGTCGAACGATCTGACCGGCAGCTCGGAACTGTGCTCGCTGTTCCTGCATCCCGACTACCGCAGCGGCAATACCGGCCGCCTGCTGTCCAAGTGCCGCTTCCTGTTCATCGCCCAGTTCCCGCATCTGTTCACGAAACGGCTGATCGCCGAAATGCGCGGCTACCAGGCGCCGGACGGCAGCTCGCCGTTCTACGAAGGCCTGGGCCGCCACTTTTTCAAGATGGACTTCCACCACGTGGACGATTTGACGGCGCTGGGCAAGAAGTCCTTCATCGCCGAGCTGATGCCGCGCCAGCCCATGTACGTGGCCTATCTGCCGCAGGATGCGCAGGACGTGGTGGGCCAGGTGCACGAAGCGACCAAGCCGGCGCGCCGCCTGCTGGAGCAGGAGGGCATGTATTTCGAAGGCTATATCGATATCTTCGACGCCGGCCCCGTGCTGCAGGCGCGCACCTCGGAGCTGCGCGCCATGCGCGACAGCGAATTGGTCGGCGTGGAAATCGATAGCGATGCAACCCATGCCTGCGCGCCGAATCCGGAACCGATGCTGGTTTCGAATACGGTGCTCAAGGATTTCCGCATGATCCTGTCCGACGCCAGCCCGGTGAACGGCAAGATTGACCTGTCCGCCGCCGACCAGAAGCTGCTGGGCGTGAAGGCGGGCGACACCGTGCGCACCCTGTCTCTCAACGTGAGGAAGAATACCAATGTCTGAACAAGCACTGAGCAACTTCATCAACGGCCAATGGAAAGCCGGCAGCGGCGCCGAGCTGGTCACCGTCAATCCGGCCAACGGCCAGCAGACCTGGGCCAGCCGCGAAGCCACCGCGCAGGACGTGGCCGACGCTTGCGCCGCCGCGCGCGCCGCCTTCGAAGCCTGGTCCTGGCAATCGCTGGAAGAGCGCATCGCCATCGTCATCCGTTTCCGCGACCTGCTGAAGGAAAACGCCGAAGAGCTGGCGCTGCTGATTTCCGAGGAAGTGGGCAAGCCGCTGTGGGAAGCGCGCACCGAAGTCGCGACCATGGCCAACAAGGTCGATATCTCGATCCAGTCCCATGGCGCGCGCACCGGCGAAACCCGCAACACCGTGGCCGACGGCGAAGCCGTGCTGCGCCACCGTCCGCACGGCGTGTTCGGCGTGTTCGGTCCCTACAACTTCCCCGGCCACCTGCCCAACGGCCATATCGTGCCGGCCCTGATCGCCGGTAACACCGTGGTCTTCAAGCCGAGCGAATACGCGCCGCGCACCGCCGTGAAAACCGTGCAGCTGTGGGAAAAGGCCGGCGTGCCGGCCGGTGTGGTGAACCTGGTCAACGGCGGCCGCGATACCGGCATCGCCCTGGGCCAGAACGAACTGCTGGACGGCGTGCTGTTCACCGGCAGCAGCCAGACCGGCGCGGCCCTGCACCGCCAGTTCGGCGGCCAGCCGGGCAAGCTGCTGGCGCTGGAAATGGGCGGCAACAACCCGCTGGTGGTGTGGGATGCAAAGAATATCGACGCCGCCGTCTTCATGGCGATTTCCTCCGCCTTCATCTCGGCCGGCCAGCGCTGCACCTGCGCGCGCCGCCTGATCGTGCAGGATACGCCGGAAACCGATGCCTTCATCCAGCGCCTGGTGGACGTCGCCGGCAAGATCGTGGTCGGCGAATCGAACGCCGAACCGGCGCCCTTCATGGGACCGGTGGTGTCGGCTGCCGTGGCCGAGCGCCTGGTGCAGGCGCAGAACGATATGGTGGCCAAGGGCGGCAAGCTGCTGCTGGAAATGCGCCAGCTGAAAGCCGGCACCGGCTTCGTATCGGCCGGCATCGTCGATGTGACCGATGCCCAGGGTATTCCAGACGAGGAATGGTTCGGCCCTCTGCTGCAGATCGTGCGCGTGAAGGATTTCGACAGCGCCGTGCGCGCCGCCAACAATACCGGCTTCGGCCTGGCCGCAGCCCTGATCTCGAACGACGAATCGCTGTGGAAGCAGTTCCAGCAGCGCGCCCGCGCCGGCATCGTCAACTGGAACCGTCCGACCACGGGCGCGGCCAGCAGCGCGCCGTTCGGCGGCGTGGGCAAATCGGGCAACCACCGTCCGAGCGCCTATTACGCGGCCGATTACTGCGCCTATCCGGTTGCATCCATCGAGAACGGCGCGCTGGAAATGCCCGCCAAGCTCTCCCCCGGTCTGAACTTCTGAGGAATACCATGCGCTCCGCACGCGAATTCAACTTTGACGGCCTGGTAGGCCCGTCGCACAACTACGCCGGCCTGTCCTTTGGCAATGTGGCGTCCTTCAATAACGTGAAGAGCGCATCGAATCCGAAACAGGCGGCCCTGCAAGGCCTGGAGAAAATGCGCGCCCTGGCAGCGCGCGGCTTCGCCCAGGCATTGCTGCCGCCGCAGGACCGTCCCAATTTCCGCCTGCTGCGCAGCCTGGGTTTCAGCGGCAGCAATGCCGAGGTGCTGCAACAGGCCTATAAAGAGTCGCCGGTGATCCTGGCCTGCGCCTATTCGGCCTCGCCGATGTGGACGGCCAATGCCGCCACCGTCAGCCCATCGGCCGATACCGCCGATGGCCGCGTGCATTTCACCCCGGCGAACCTGAACAACAAGCTGCACCGCGCTTTCGAGCACGTGCAGTCGGCGCGCGCGCTGCGCGCCATCTTCAACGACGGCACCCGCTTCGCCGTGCACGACGCCTTGCCCGGCACGCCGGCTTTCGGCGACGAGGGCGCGGCCAACCATACCCGCTTGTGCGCCAGCCATGGCGCCCAGGGCGTGGAGATGTTCGTGTATGGCCGCGCGGAGTTCGATGCGGCGGCCCCGGCGCCGAAGCGCTATCCGGCCCGCCACACGCTGGAAGCTTCGCAGGCGGTGGCCCGCCTGCATGGCATCGCGGCCGAACGCAGCGTCTTCATCCAGCAGAATCCGGACGTGATCGACCAGGGCGTGTTCCACAACGACGTGATCGCGGTCGGCAATGGCAATGTGCTGTTCTACCACGAGCAGGCGTTTGCCGACGAGGCGGGCGCCTTGTCCCAGCTGCGCCAGGCCATGGCCGGCGTGGGTACGGAGCTGAACGCGGTGCGCGTCGATACCGGCATGGTGCCGGTGGCCGACGCCGTCGCCAGCTATCTGTTCAACAGCCAGCTGCTGTCCAAGCCCGACGGCAAGATGGCCCTGGTGGTGCCGCAGGAGTGCCAGGAAAACGCCGCCGTGGCGCGCTATCTGCAAGGCCTGGTGGCCAGCGGCGGCCCGGTCGACGAACTGGTGCACTTCGATCTGCGCCAGAGCATGCGCAATGGCGGCGGGCCGGCCTGCCTGCGTTTGCGCGTGGCGCTGACCGAGGAGGAATCTGCTGCAATGCACCAAGGTGTGGTGATGACCGAGTCGCTGTACCATACGCTGGTGGCCTGGGTCGAGAAGCATTACCGCGACCGTCTGGAGCCGCAGGATCTGGCCGATCCTGCGCTGGCGCTGGAAGTGCACGCCGCACTGGAGGAGTTGAGCATGATCCTGGGCTTGCCAGGCCTGTATGATTTTGATTTGTAATTTCAGATAGCATCCCAAAGTAGGGCGGAATGACCTTCCGCCTCCTGATTCATCGCTGCCGCGCAGCCACAAGCCGGGGCGAGCAGGCGAAATACACATAACGTATTGGAGAAGCAAGATGAAACAAATGCCGCAAGAGCTGAGAAAACAGACGCTGGAACTGGTCAACGCGAGCAAGCCTGCCGATGGCGGGCAGGTGCCGGCCCTGATCAGTGCCTGGCTGGGTGCCCTGGACGATGAAGATCTGGCGGACACCTCGCCCAATAGTCTTGCTCCCTTGCTGGTAGAAGGTTTCACCCAGGCCGCGCGCCGCAGCAGCACCGGCTGCCAGATCGCCAAGCTGCGCTACGCCGATGGCCGTGGCGGCCATGCCACGGCCCTGCTGATCCTGAACGACGATATGCCTTATCTGGTGGACTCCATCGTGATGGCGATGCGCAAGCAGCGCGTGGCCGTGAATGGCGTCCTGAACGCGGTGCTGAGCGTGGGCCGCGATGCGGCCGGCGTGGTGAACAAGGTCGGCGCCGACGGCGACAAGCAGGAATCCTATGTGCTTTGCCTGCTGGCCGAAGAACTGCAGGGCGATGCCCTGCAGGCGCTGGTGCAAAGCATCGAGATGGTGGCGCGCGACGCGGCCATCGTGCGGCGCGATCTGGCGGCGATGAAGGAGCGCTTCAGCAGCGTGGCCGCCGCCGCTGCCGCCCATGGCGAGGAAGGGCAGGAAGTGGCTGCCTTCCTGGAGTGGGCCGGCAATGAAGGTTTTGAAGTGCACGGCTATGCCTACTACCAGGTCAAGCCGGGCGCGCGCGAGCTGGAACGCGATATTCCAAGCCGCATCGGCGTGCTGCAGGATACGGCGCATCCGGTGTACGGCGGCTGCCTGGCCAATATCCCGGGCGACTTCGACACCCTGTCCAAGCGTCCGCACACCCTGTCCATCGTCAAGGCCGACGTGGGCGGCACCCTGCACCGCGACCAGCAGCTGGACTTTATCGGCGTGCGCAACACCGATTCCAGCGGCGCCATTCTGGGCGAGCACTGCTTCGTCGGCCTGTTCACCCGCGCCGCCAACCTGACCCCGCTGGCCCGCCTGCCGTTTGCCCGCGGCCGCATCGCCCAGGTGCTGCAGATCGCCGGCGTGCGCAAGGAAGGTTTCCGCGCCGAGAAATTCGTCGAGATCCTGGAATCGCTGCCGCGCACCGAAGCGCTGGAAGCCGAGCCGCAGTGGCTGGCCGAGGTCTGCGGTTCCGTGGTGTCGCTGTACAAGCAGCCGCGCACCAAGGTCTTCGCGCGCCGCGACGTGTACGCCCGCCACCTGAACGTGCTGGTGTACCTGCCGCGCGAACGCTATAGCGCCAGTGTCGCGTCGGCGCTGGCCAAGGCACTGCAGCAAAGCTCGGGTGCCAGCCATGTCAGCTCGCAGACCCTGGTGGCCGACGGCCCGCTGGCCCGCGTCTATCTGATCGCCCACGCCGCGCGCTATCCGCTCGATCTGGAAAGCGATATCCAGCGTCCGCTGCTGTCGGTGCTGGACGGCTGGCACAACAGCTTCTCCGAACTGTCCGACGCCGTGTTCGACGAGCCGCTGCGCAACAGCCTGCGCAAGATGTGCTCGACCCTGCCGCTCGATTACGTCAGCGCCACCTCGCCGAGCGTGGCCTTCCACGATCTGGGCACGATTCTGCGCAACGGCATCAGCGACCGCATCGCCGTGCGCGTGGAGCTGGCGACCGAAGCCAATCCGGCCACCTCCATCCGCCTGTATTCGGTGGACCGCGTGCCTGCGCTGTCGGCCATTCTGCCGGCCCTGCATAACGCCGGCGTCTCGATCGAGCGCGAACAGGCGCATTCGATCCGCACCGAAGACGGCAAGCGCTATTACGTCACCAGCCTGGGCGTGGATGCCGACAGCGCCGCCAAGCTGGCGCGCGAAGGCATCGCGCCCGTGGCCCAGGATCTGTTCAGCGCCCTGCTCAACGACGAAGCCGAAGATGGCCGCCTGAACGGCCTGGTGATCGAGGGTGGCCTGAATACCCGCCAGGTGCAGCTGGTGCGCGCCTATATGAGCTACTGGCGCCAGGCCGGCACGCAGTTCTCCGTGCGTTACATCGCCGAGAGCCTGCGCCGCCAGCCCGCCGTGATCAAGGAAATCGTCGACGCCTTCAGCCAGCGCTTCAATCCGGCGCTGGGCGAGGGCGAACGCAATGCCGCGCGCGACACGCTGCAAGCCATCAAGGGCCGCCTGCCGGCGCTGAACCATGCGGATACGGAAGTGATCCTGGCCGCGCTGATCGACCTGATTCTGGCGACCCTGCGCACCAACTACTTCCAGGACGCCGATCAGGGCGACAAGATCATCTTCAAGTTCGACACCAGCAATCTGTCGCTGGTGCCGGAACCGCGTCCTTTCCGCGAAATCTATGTGTTCTCGCGCCGCTTCGAAGGCGTGCACCTGCGCGGCGGCCCTGTGGCGCGCGGCGGCCTGCGCTGGTCCGACCGCATGGAGGACTACCGCACCGAGGTGCTGGGCCTGGTGAAGGCGCAGATGGTGAAGAACGCCGTGATCGTGCCGGCGGGCGCCAAGGGCGGCTTCGTCTGCAAGCAGATGCCGAAAGACGCCACGCGCGACGTGGTGGCGGCCGAAGGCGAAGCAGTCTACCGCCTGTTCATCGCCAGCCTGCTGGAAGTGACCGACAACCGCGTGCTGGGCAAAATCGTTTCGCCTGAAGACACGGTCTGCTACGACGGCAACGATCCTTACCTGGTGGTGGCGGCCGACAAGGGCACCGCGACCTTCTCCGACATCGCCAACGGCATCGCCGTCAAGCGCGGCTTCTGGCTGGGCGACGCTTTCGCCTCGGGCGGTTCGAACGGCTACGATCACAAGAAGATGGGCATCACCGCCAAGGGCGCCTTCGAAGCGGTCAAGCGCCACTTCTACGAGATGGGCCACGATATGAACACCACCCCGTTCACCGTGGTGGGCGTGGGCGATATGTCGGGCGACGTGTTCGGCAACGGCGTGCTGCTGTCGAACCAGATCAAGCTGCTGGCGGCCTTCGACCACCGCCACATCTTCCTCGATCCGAATCCGGACACCGCCAAATCCTTCGCCGAGCGCCAGCGCATGTTCGCCCTGCCGCGCTCCTCGTGGGAGGACTACAACAAGGAACTGATCTCGCAGGGCGGCGGCGTGTATCCGCGCAATGCCCGTTCCATCGAGCTGTCGCCGCAAGTGCGCGCCGCGCTCGACATCGAGGAAACCGCGCTGGCGCCGGAAGAGCTGATGCACCGCATCCTGCTGGCGCCGGTCGACCTGTTCTACAACGGCGGCATCGGCACCTATATCAAGTCCTCGGCTGAAACCAATGCCCAGGTCAAGGACCGCGCCAACGACAATATCCGCGTCAACGGCAGTGAGCTGCGCTGCAAGGTGGTGGCTGAAGGCGGCAATCTGGGCGCGACCCAGTCCGGCCGCATCGAGTTCGCGCTGGCGGGCGGCCGCATCTTCACCGATGCGATCGACAACTCGGCCGGCGTGGACTGCTCCGACCACGAGGTGAACGCGAAGATGTGGCTGGACGTGGAAATGAACGCCGGCCAGCTCAGCGAAGCGGACCGCAACCGCGTGCTGAACGATATGACCGGCGACATCGAGCGCCTGGTCCTGCGCGACAACACGCAGCAAACGCGCCTGCTGGTGCGCGAAGCGCAAGCGCAAGGCGAGAGCGCGGTGCAGGATGGCTACGCCGCCCTGATCGCCAGCCTGGAAGAAGAGGGCGCCCTGTCGCGTGAGCTGGAGCAGCTGCCGAGCGTGGCCGAGCTGGCGCGCCGCAAGACCGATGGCCGCTGCCTGACCACGCCGGAACTGGCGGTGGTGATCGCCAACGTGAAGAACCGCTACAAGCGCATCCTGTCGGCCCTGCCGCTGACCGAGGAAAGCTGGGCCGAGCCGGTGCTCAAGCCTTACTTCCCCGATCTGCTGGTGGCGACCCGCTCCGCCCTGGCCCACCCGCTGGCCAACGCCATCCTGGCCACCGTGCTGGCGAACGAAGTGGTGAACCGCTGCGGCCCGCTGATGCTGCGCGATCTGGCGGCCCAGCATGGCGGCAGCGAGTCCGACGTGATCCTGGCCTGGGGCCAGGCATGGTCGGCGCTGAACCTGGCGCCGATCTTCGACACCCTGGACGCCGATGCGCTGAACGTGCCGCGTGCCGTGGCGATCAAGGCCGATGCGCGCACCCGCAGCATGCTGAAAGCCGTGATCGAAGGCGTGCTGGCGGTTCCGCGCGAGCAGCTGCGTTCCGGCCCTGGCGTGGCCGAGCTGACCCGCCTGTTCGCCGAACCGACCCTGCTCAAGCAGCTGGTGGCTGGCCAGACCGAGTCCGATGCGGATGCGCATCCGGAACTGCGTGCTGAATTCGTGCAAGCCTGGAAGGCGGTCGACGCCATTGAAGGCGTGGCGGCCTTCGTGTTTGCCGCGCTGTCGGTGAAACGTCCGGCGGGCATGGACTTGCCAGCCTTCCTGCAAGTGGGCATGTCCCTGCGCAGCCAGGCCGGCATCGACACGCTGGAACGCGGCCTGAAACTGCCGGCCCTGAGCAAATCGCAGGAACAGCTGCGCAGCTACGCCCAGCAAGCCCTGCGCCGCACCCAGCAACGCCTGCTGACCCAGGTGCTGCAGCGCGCCACCAACGGCCACGACGCGGCCGAAGCGGTGGAAGTCGTGACCTGCACCCTGGGCCTGTCCGGCTATGCGGCGGCGAGCGATCTGGAACAAGCGATGCTGGACGTGTGGGCGCTGTCTGAAGCGACCAATACCGGCAATCTGGCACAGGCAGCATAAGGCAGCAAACGCAATGGCAAATGAAGTAAATGCAGCAAGCACCGGCGGCGCATCCGCGCTGCCGGATGCGGTACGCGCGCTGGCGGAGGCCGATTTCGGCGCCGTCGCGCGCAGTTTCACCAGCGCCGGTTTCAGCGTCACCGAACCGGCCGACGGCATCCTGACCATCCGCCAGCCGCGTGCCGGCGGCGCGGCGGCGGCCCGTCCGGCGCTGCTGGTTTCCGTCGGCGTGCATGGCGACGAGACCGGCCCGATCGAAGTGGTGGCCTGGCTGCTCGACGCCCTGGCGCGCGAGCCGCAGGCGCTGGCCGTGGATCTGATGATCTGCGTCGGCAATATCGGCGCCATCCGCGCCGGCAAGCGCTTTATCGATGCGGACCTGAATCGCATGTTCCGCGCCGAACGCGGCACGCTGGAAGGCACGGCCGAAGCCGCGCGCGCCGACGTGATGATCGCTGCCACCACCGAATTCTTCCAGGATGCCGGGCCGCAGCGCTGGCATCTGGACCTGCACACGGCCATCCGTCCTTCGGTGTATCCGATGTTCGCCATCGTGCCGGACCTGATCGCCGATGAAGCCCGGCATGGTCTGATCGGCTGGCTGGGCCAGGCCGGCATCGAAGCCATCATCATGAATCCCGCTTCCGCCGGCACCTACAGTTACTACAGCGCCGAGCACCATGGCGCCGCCGGCACCACGGTGGAGCTGGGCCGCATCGGCACCCTGGGCCAGAATGACCTGAGCCAGTTCGTGCACGCCTCGCAGGCGCTGGACGATCTGCTGCGCGGCGCCGGCCCGCGCCCCGCCGTGACGCAGCCGCATGTATTCAAGGTCGCGCAGAACATCATCAAGCTCAGTGACGGCTTCACCATGGCCTTCGGCCGCGAGACGCAAAACTTCACGGCTCTGCCGCAAGGCGCCGAAATCGCCCGCGACGGCGACAAGGTCTACACCGTGCAGCACGCCGAAGAGCTGGTGGTCTTCCCCAACCCCGACGTGCGCATCGGCCTGCGCGCCGGCATGATGGTGGTGCGCGTTTCCTGATCCGGCCGCTGCGCCTGAGCGGCGGTAAGCGCGATTGCGGGGCTTGCGCTAGACTCGCAGGGTTCTCAATCATTCGAAGAAGGAGATGCCATGCCGCTGTCGATGTATCAGATTTCGGTGCCCGCTTTCGTGCGCGGCTTGAAGGTGCTGTCGGACTTGCTGAAGAAGGGCGAGGAGTTCGCGGAGGAGCAGGGCATGATCCCCGATGTGCTGTTCAACGCCAGCCTGGCCGCGGACATGATGCCGCTCTCGGCCCAGGTGCAGCATGCCTGCGATACGGCCAAGATGTCGGTGGCCCGCCTGTCCGGCGTGAAGGCGCCGTCGATGGAGGATAACGAAGCCACCTTCCAGCAGCTGCAGGAGCGTATCGCTGCCACGCTGGCCTATCTGGAAAGCGTCGGCCGCGAGCTGGTCGAGCAGTCCGAATCGAAAGAGATCACGCTCAACTGGGAAGCCATCCAGCCTACCTTCAGCGGCGCGGACTACCAGATCAGTTTCGGCCTGCCCAATTTCTACTTCCACCTCGTCACCGCCTACGGCATCCTGCGCAGCCAAGGCGTCGATATCGGCAAGATCGATTATCTCGGCCCCTATCCCCAATAAGAAAAGCCGCCGGAACCGGTGACGGTTCGGGCGGCTCGCAGGCCGGGCGCGCGCCGCTTAGCGCTGCGGGTTCTGCTGGCGGTTCTGGATTTCGTTGCCGATATAGCCGCCGCCGATGGCGCCAGCGATAGTGGCCAGTTTGCGGCCATTGCCGCTGCCCACCTGATTGCCCAGCAGGCCGCCGATCAGCGCGCCGGCGCCGATGCCCACGTAATTCGGGCCTTGCTGCTGCTGGCTGACCTGCGGCTCGCGCGGCGCGGAACGCCCTTCCTCATAGCGCGCTTCGCTGCGCGGCTGTTCATGGCTGACGCGCTGCACGCGTGGCTTGTGCTGCACGGGAGCAGCCTGCGGCGCTGGTGCGGCCTGTGGGGCTGGAGCCTGCACGGCATTGGCCGGGACAGGAGCCGAAACCTGGATGAAACCGGACGCCGGTGCGCTGGCGGCCGGGGAGGATGGCGTTGCCGCCCCCTGTCCGCTCACCGCGCTGGTCGGCTGCACCATGGCGGGCGGCATCTGCGCGGACGGTTCGCCGCGCGAGGACGGCAGCCAGCCGGCAATCGCCGCTGTTCCAACGAGGCTGAGCAAAGTCACGGAAATGGCTGCGCCGGCCACCAGCGGATGAATGCGTGGTGCGGTGCTGGTCGGGATCTTCTTGTACATGGCTTGGCTCCTTTTGCTGTCGTTGTAAAGCGTGGACTCAGATTACAGAGCGCCGCTTTGCCAGGCTAGACATAGTGCTGTATCAAAAGTAAGCATGTGTAACGAACAAGCCTGCAAATAAGGTTACACTGGGCGCCACAATAACTTCCGGAGACCCGCATGAAGCGCTTTTTCCCGATTGTGCTGCTGGCCGCAATGGGCAGCGCCGCCCTGGCCGCGCCGGCCAGCTACGAGATCGACCCGGCGCATACCTTCCCCAGCTTCGAAGCCGATCATATGGGCATCTCGAAATGGCGCGGCAAGTTCAATAAATCGAGCGGCAAGGTCACGCTGGACAAGGCCGCCGGCAGCGGCAGCGTGGAAGTGAACATCGATATGGGCAGTGTCGATTTCGGCCACGACCAGCTCAATACCTGGGCGCAGGGCGAGGAATTCTTCGACGCCGCCAAATATCCCCAGGCCGTCTTCAAAGGCAAGCTGGCCGGTTTCAAAAAAGGCGCGCCGACCCAGGCCGTGGGCGAGCTGACGCTGCATGGCGTGAGCAAGCCCGTCACGCTGAAGATCAACTCCTTCAAATGCATTCCCCATCCGCTGAACAAGCGCGAGCTGTGCGGCGCCGACATCGCCACCGTGATCCAGCGCGACCAGTTCGGCATCACGGCCGGCAAGGACTACGGCTTCAAAATGGATGTGGTGCTGAATATCCAGGTCGAGGCGCTGAAAACGGAATAAGGTCCGCCGTGCGTTACGAACTGCTGATCTTCGATTTCGACGGCACGCTGGCCGACAGCTTCCCCTTTTTTCTCGAAGTCTTCGATACCCTGGCCGACGCGCACAGCTTCCGCCGGCTGGAGCGCGGCAATCTGGAAACCCTGCGCGGCTATGATCTGGGCCAGATCATGCGCCACCTCGGCCTGCCGGCGTGGAAGCTGCTGCCCGTGGCGCGCCAGTTCCGCAGCCTGATGGCGCAGCACATCGGGCGCATCCAGCTGTTCGAGGGCATGCGCGAGATGCTGCGGGCCTTGGCGGCCGAAGGCCATGTGCTGGCCATCGTCACTTCCAATTCGGAAGATAATGTGCGCGCCGTGCTGGGCGAGGAGGCGCGCCTGTTCACCCACTTCAAATGCGGAGCGGCCCTGCTGGGCAAGCGGCGCAAGCTGCGGCGCGTGATCGCCGACAGCGGCGTGGCGCGCGGGCAGGTGCTGTGCGTGGGCGACGAGGTGCGCGATATCGAGGCCGCGCATGCCGAGGGGCTGGACTTCGGCGCCGTCAGCTGGGGCTATGCCCGGCCCGACGTGTTGCAGGCGCGGGCGCCGAAGCTGTTGTTTTCCAGTGTGGCCGAAATGGCAGTGTTGTTGCGTAAACGATAAACGATCAGCGATTTACCGGGCGGCGCGCCGGATGGCCCTATAATCGCTGTTTTTTTGCACAATTTGACAGAGCAGGGCGCGGCAGGATCGGCGGGATCGGCGGCGCAGCAGGCTGGAATTACCAAAAGGATAAGCGTGAATCAAACACTGTTCCAGAAACTGACCCGCACCAAGCCGGTCGAAGCTCATGCCGAACAAGGCCAGAGCCTCGCCGCAGCAGGCCTGAGCCGCTCCATTGGCCTGTTCCCCCTGATGATGATCGGCGTTGGCGCCACCATCGGCACCGGGATTTTCTTCACCATGGTGGAAGCGGTGCCGAAAGCCGGTCCCTCGGTCGTGCTGTCCTTCCTGCTGGCGGCCATTACCGCCGGCCTGACGGCGTTGTGCTACGCCGAGCTGTCCTTCCGCATCCCGGCCTCCGGCTCCTCCTATTCCTTCGCCTACGCCACTGTGGGCGAGTTCCTGGCCTTTATCATGGCGGCCTGCCTGCTGCTCGAATACGGGTTGGCGGCCAGCGCCACGGCGATCGGCTGGTCGGCCTATCTGAATAACTTCCTTGGCAACGCCATCGGCTGGCAGATACCGGAGCTGCTGCGCACGCCGATGATCGTGTCCGGGCCGCAGGGCGTGGTCTTCCATCCCGGCCATATCAATCTGCCGCCGATCATCCTGGTGATCCTGTGCTGCTTCCTGTTGATCCGCGGCACCAAGGAATCGGCCACCACCAACGCCATCATGGTGCTGATCAAGCTGGTCATCCTGATCTTCTTCGTGGCGATCGCCTTCACCGGTTTCAATATCGACAATTTCACGCCGTTTTACAACACCGACAACAGCAAGGGCTTTGCCGGCATGGCCGGCGTGACGGCGGCGGCGGGTACGGTCTTCTTCTCCTTCATCGGCCTGGACACGGTGGCCACGGCCGGCGAAGAGGTGCGCAACCCGCGCCGCAATGTGCCGATCGGGATCATCGGCGCGCTGCTGATCGTGACCGTGTTCTATCTGCTGGTGGCGGTGGCGGCCCTGGGCGCCCAGCCGGCCCATATGTTCGAGGGACAGGAAGCCGGCCTGGCCGTGATCCTGCAGAATGTGACGGGCAAGGCCTGGCCGGCCCTGGTGCTGTCGGCCGGCGCCGTGATCTCGGTCTTCAGCGTGACCCTGGTGACGATTTACGGCCAGACCCGCATCCTGTACGCGATTTCGCGCGACGGCCTGATTCCAAAGGCTTTCCAGACCGTGAACCCGCGCACCTCGGCCCCGGTCAGCAATACCGTGATCGTTTGCATGGTGGTGGGCGTGGTGGCCGGTTTCGTCGACGCCACCTTCCTGTGGGATATGGTCAGCATGGGAACGCTGACCGCCTTCATCGTGGTGTCGCTGGCCGTACCGGTCATGCGCCGCAAGGAGCGCCTGGCTGGCGACGTGAAGAAAGGCGGCTTCCGCGTGCCGTTCGGACCGTATGTGGTGCCGGGCCTGTCGATCTTCGCCTGCCTGTACATCATGCGCGACCTGTCCACCACCACCTTCCGCATCTTCGCGATCTGGATGGTGGTTTCGGTGCTGACCTATTTCATTTATGGCATCCACAACTCGCGCCTGAACCAGAAATAGCCCGCCACAACGGCCGAGCCCGTGTCCGATTTTGGGGCCAGACCCCAAAATCGGACACGGACTCGGCGGTGAGCGGACAAGAAAAAACCCGGCAATTGCCGGGTTTTTTTACTGCGAGAGGCTGAAAAGCCTCTTATTCCTCGCCTTCGGCGAGGGGAACCAGGCAGATGCGCGCCATGATGGCGGCGCCGGCGATGATGATGGTGAGGAAGCTGATCATGGCCATGATTAACCTCGCGATGCCAGATAACGCAGTTCGGCGGCCTGGCTAGGGGAGAAGGCCTCGAAATCGCGGGCCATCGACAGCAGGGCGGCACGGTCGCGGGCCAGGTCGCGCGAGACCATCTCGTCCTTGGCGGCAGCGGCACGGGCCGGCTGCACGGCGAACAGGGCGCGCAGCAGGTTGCGGGCAGCGTGCGCCACATTGGCGGCATAGCTGCGGTTTTGATAAGTATGGAAAGTGATGTTGGTGGCGGTGGACATGTGATCCTCCTTGGTAAATATCCTTATGTTGCAGTGCAGTATAGTACAGTTCTATCCATAAGGAAACTTTTGATTTGTGATGCCATCCATCACTCAAACGCATAACTAATTACATGCAATAAGCAAGTAACTATATCCTTGATGTATCATGAGTAGCCTCAGGGCAATGCCGCCTTGGAGAAGAACAGGAGAAGGCGGGATGTCCTTGCGTTCCAAACTGATGCTGGCCCTGCTGCTGACCGGGCTGGCGTCGGTGGCCCTGGTGGGTGGGCTTACTTATATCAGCGTCAACGCCAAAGTGGACTCGATCCGCCAGCAGCAAGCCGCCCAGCACTTTCACAGCTTTATGACCGCCTACCTGGCCGAGTATGGCGACTGGCAGACGGCCATCGCCAGCGAGTCGTTCGACCAGTTCGTGCAGCGCCGCCAGGCGCGCGCGCCGCAGGGCGAACGTCCCAGCGATCTGCTGGAACGCATGCCGCCCGAAGTGGACCGCCAGTCGCGCCATGAGCCGGGCGCCGGCGAGCGCCGTGGCCCGCCGCCGCATGCTGCGCCGCCACATAATGGTCCAGAGCGCGCGCCGCCGGACGGCTATCCGCGGCATCGCCCGCCGCCGCCCGGCGCCGAGCAAGAACCGCCGCCCCCGATGCGGGAAGCGCCGCCTGCCTGGCAGCCCGAACATCCGCCGCCGCATGAGGCGCGTCCGCGCCGCGACGGCCAGCCGCTGTTCCGCTTTCTGCTGACCGATGCCGAATACCGCGTGCTGCTGGGCGCCGGCCTGGCCAGCAACGGCAGCATCCTGCCGGTCGAAATGCGCAAGGGGCTGCGGCCGCTGTTGGTGGAGGGGCGCACCGTGGCCTATGTCTCGCCGCAAAGCGTGCTGACGCCGACGCCGCAGGAGCGCGAATACCTGGCCGCGATCCGCTCCTCGCTGCTGGCGGGCGTGGCGGCGGCAACCGCGCTGGCGCTGGGCCTCGGCCTGCTCCTGAGCCGCAGCTTGAGCAGCCGCCTGAGTTATCTGACCGACGCCGTGCGCGCCATGCACAAAGGTTCGCTGCTGCAGCAGGTGCCGGTGCGCGGCAAGGATGAAGTGGCCGAACTGGCGAGCGCCTTCAACGCCATGAGCGAGGATCTGGCGCGCAGCCATGCGGAATTGAATGCCTCGCACCAGACCATTCTGCAGCAGGCGGCGCAGCTGCGCGAACTGAGCATCCGCGACGGGCTCACCGGCCTGTATAACCGCCGCCATTTCGACGAACAGGCCGCCACGCTGTTCAACCAGGCCGTGCGCCACCAGCGTCCATTGAGTCTGATGATCGGCGATATCGACTACTTCAAGCGCATCAACGACCAGTTCTCGCACGCCATCGGCGATGCCGTGCTGCGCCAGGTGAGCGCGCTGCTGCGCGACCATATCCGGCAAAGCGATCTGGTGGCGCGCTACGGCGGCGAGGAATTCGTGTTGGCCTTGCCCGAGACGGCGGGACCACAGGCGGTGGCCTTGTGCGAGAAGCTGCGCCGCCGCATCGAGGACTATCCGTGGCAGGACATCCATCCCGGCCTGAAGGTCACGATGAGCATGGGTGTGTCCGTCGACGTCGCCAGCGGCAGCGCCGAAGCCATGCTGCGCCAGGCCGATGCGCTGCTGTACCAGGCCAAAGGCGCTGGCCGCAACCAGGTCTGCTTCGCCTAGTACCTAGCGCTTAGCGCCTGGGCCGGCGGCTGCTGCCACTGTCCGCATCCGCACAGCCTGAGCGTCCGCTTCCGCACAGCTGATGGCGCGCATGCCGGAAGCGAAGCGCGCCAGGTATCGCTGCGCCGCCGTTTGCGGCATCATGGCATGGCCTTTGCATTATCGAAGGCTTTGCCTGGATCGAGATCCCCATGCGTCTTTCCGATTTTCGCGTGGGCTGGCGCCTGCTGCTGCGCCAGCCCCTGTATTCCGCCGTGCTGGTCCTGGGACTGGCGCTGGGCTTTGCCGCCAGCTTCCTGCTGCTCGGCTATGTGCAGTATTCCTTTAGCCATGACCGCCAGACCGATGGCATATATATTTTCAAGCACAAACTGAATTTGCTGGCGCAGCCGCAGTGGACCGAGCAGATGCCGCTGCCCGCGCATGAGCTGCTGGCTGCCAGCGGCATGGCCGCGCAAAGCAGTGTGCTGATGCCGCAGGAAGTGCTGGTGGAGCAGGGCGGGCAGCGGCAGCGCATGGAACTGACGGCGGTGAGCATGGGCTTTCCCGAGCTGATGCGGCTGTCCGCCAGCGCGGGCGATTTGCATGCGGCCTTGTCCCGCCCCGATGGCCTGGCGCTGACACGCAGCGCGGCGCACAGCCTGTTCGGCGCCGCGCCAGCTTTGGGGCGCACCGTGCAGGCCAAGGGCCGGACCTTGCGCGTGCTGGCCCTGCTGCCCGATACGCCGCCGAATACCACCATCCATTACCGCGCCCTGGTTGGCGTTGGCAGCGTGCTGTGGACGGAGGCTGAACGCAGCCGCAAGCGCCTGGCCTGGAATGAGCTGGCCGGCAAGGTGCTGGTGCGGCCAGCCGCGAACGCGAAGCCGGAAGCCTTGCGCGCATTGGTGCAGACCGATGGCGAGCGCTTCATGCGGGCGATGGTGGGCGCGGAAACGGCGCAGCGCATGGGCGCCTTGCTTGAAGTGCGCCTGGAGCCGCTGGCCGATGCTTACTTCGATACCTCGGTGGCGGCTTTTCGCGGAGGTCAGCGTGCCGACCGCCGCCTGGTGCTGGCGCTGGGCGGTGTCGCCATCCTGATTCTGCTGCTTGCCGCAGGCAATTACGTCAATCTGGCCACGGTGCGGATGCTGGCGCGCCAGCGCGAGATCGGCGTGCGCAAGGCGCTGGGCGCCAGCCTGCCAAGGCTGGCGGGACAGATCGTGGCCGAGTCGGTCACGGTGGCGATGATGGCGGCGCTGGCGGGACTGCTGCTGGCCTGGCTGCTGCTGCCCGTGTTTTCGGAACTGGTGGACCGCGAGCTGGATGCCTATTTCAATCTTTGGTCGCTGCCCGCGGCATTGGCAATCGGTCTGCAGATCGGCGTAGCGAGCGCCCTGTATCCGCTGCGGATCGCCTTGCGCGTCCATCCGCAAAGCGTGCTGGCGGGACGCGGCGACGGCGAGTCGCCGCAATCGTCCTGGCTGCGGCGCGGCTTGACGCTGTTCCAGTTCGCCGCCGCGATGGCGCTAACGGCAATGGCCGTGGCGGTGGCTTGGCAGTCGCGCTTTGCCGCGCAGGCCGATCCCGGTTTCGATCCGGCCGGCCTGGTGCTGATCGATATGCCGCCCGCCGCCAGCGTGCAGCAGAAGCTCGCCTTCCGCGCGGCTGCCGCGCATCTGCCGCAGAGCGATGGCGCGGAGGCCAGCAATCTTGCCATTGGCGACAGCGCCATTCCGATGAGCCGCGCCTACCGTACCGTGGCTGCCGCGCATCCAGATGGCGCCAGCGCCGGCGGGATTGAAAAGCGGCTGAATTTCACCGAACTCAGTCCAGGCTTTTTCCGCCTGTATCGCATTGCCCCGCTGGCGGGCCGCCTGTTCGATGCCGCGCGCGGCGCCGAGAGCCAGCAGCAGGATGTGGTGCTGAATGCCGCTGCCGCCCAGGCCCTGGGCTTTGCCCAGCCGCAGGCCGCTGTCGGCAGCATGCTGCGCAGCGAAGACCATGCGGCGCTGCGCGTGGTGGGCATCGTGCCGCCGCTGCGTCATCAAAGCGTGCGGGTGGCGGCGCAGCCCATGGTGTACCACGCCGATGCCGGCCAGGCCGACGTGCTGAGCGTGCGCAGCGCGCATGCGCCCGAGATCTTGCGCATGCGGATCGCGCCGCTCTGGCAGCGTTACTTCCCGCAGGATGAGCTGGCGCTGCGCAGCGCGCGCAGCGTGTTTGAAGCGAATTATGCGGACGACTGGCGCGCCGCGCGCCTGCTGGCCTGGTCGAGCGCCGTAGCCATCGTTATCGCGGCTTTCGGCATCTATGTGCTGGCCGCCAGCAGCGTACAGCGCCGCGTGCGCGAAATCGCCCTGCGCAAGCTGCATGGCGCCAACCGCCGGCGCATCGCTTTGCTGGTGGGCCGTGAATTCCTGATTCTGCTGGCGCTGGCCTCTTTGCTTGGCCTGCCGCTGGCTGCTGCCGGCATCGCGCGCTATCTGGCGGAGTTCGCCGAGCGCGTGCCGCTCGGCGCCTGGCCTTTGTTCGGCGCCTGGCTGGCCGCCAGCGCCGTCGCGCTGCTGGCGTGCAGCCGCCACACCTGGCGCGCAATGAAAGTCTCGCCAGCCGCGGCGCTGCGCGGCTGAGGCGTGATCAGCGCGGCGCGCTGCCGAATAGTCGTGGCCCGAACAGCACGCAGGCCAGCGCCGCCACGATCAAGCCGATGCCCGCCCACTGCCAGCCGGTGATGACATCGCCCAGCGCCACCATGCCCGCCGTGATGCCGACCACCGGCACGCCCAGGCTGAACGGCGCCACGCGGTTGGCGGGATGCCGCTTCAGCAGTCCGGTCCACAGCGCGTAGCCGACGATGGTCGCCATCCAGCCCAGATACGCCAGCGAGGCCCAGGTGCCAAGCGGCGCGCCGGTCCAGTGCCAGCGGCTTTCCGGCGCATCGAACAGCAGCGAGAGTGCGATGAAGGGCAGGATCGGCGCCAGGCTGCTCCACACCATGAAGGCCAGCGTGTCGAAATGCGGCGTGGCTTGCTGGGCGCGCCGCACCACGATATTGGACGCGGCCCACATTGCCGCGCCGGCCAGGCAAAGCAGGAAGCCGCCGAGGGTGGTGCCGCCCGCCAGCGCCTCCGGTCCAAGATAGTTGATGGCGAAGCAGCCCAGCCCCAGCGCCGCCAGGAACAATCCGGCCAGCAGCGAGCGGCTGGGACGCTCGCCCAGCAGGATGAAGCCGTAGAAGGCCGTGAAGAAAACCTGGGTCTGCAAAATGACGGAGGCCAGCGCCGCCGACATGCCCACCTTCAGCGACAGGAAGACGAAACCGAACTGGCCCACGCCCTGGCACAGTCCATACAGCAACAGCCATTTCCAGTGCAGCTTGGGCGGGCGGATGAAGAATACCAGCGGCAGCACGGCGAACAGGAAGCGTCCCGCGCCCAGCTGGAAAGGCGTGAAGTCGCGCAAGCCATACTTCATCGCCACGAAATTGGTGCCCCAGATCAGAACGACGCCCAGCGCCGCCATGAGATCGCGTCCTGTCAGGGGCATGCCGCTCATGCCGGTTTGCCAGCCGCTGTGGTGCCGGGCGCCACGTCGCGCATGATGGCTTCGCTGTGGATGATGATCTTGTCGGCATCGGCCTGCAGCAGGCGGATGCGGCGTTGCACCAGCGGCCAGCCCGACCACGGCACTTCCGCAAAGCTCGACGGAATCGGCATCAGCGCATCCATGCCCGTTTTGCGCGGCGCCGCGCCGCCATGCCTTGCCAGGGCCGCCGCCAGCGTGCGGCCTACCTGGTCATGGCTGTAGAGCAGCATGGCGTTCACCGCATCGACCGGAATATCCTTGGCGTGGCGGCGCAGGATGGCGCGCAGCGCCGCCACATGGGCCACCAGCAGATAGTTCTGCACGATGAAGAGATTGATGTCTTCCACCGCGCGCTGCTTGCTGGCCGGTTCGTCCAGCATGCGCACCAGGGCCGCGCTCAAGCCGGACAGGCTGTCCATCAGGCGCTTGCGTTGGATGCGGTAAGGGAAGTCGTTGCGCGACTGGCCTTGCAGCAGGTCGAAGCTCGCTTCCATATAGCTCAGGTTCGCATCCAGCACCTGGCGGATCAGGCGCGGCAGGCTCTGATATTCCCAGTTCGCCAGCACAAAGCTGAACACCGTGGCCACGGCCGCGCCAATGAAGGTGTCGATCAGGCGCTCGGTGATCAGGTTCACGTCATGCGGCGCCACCAGGCTCATTTGCAGCAGGATCATGATACTGACCGCAATCGCCGCATAGCGGTAGCGCAGGTAGATGAAGGTCGGCGTGGCGATGGTGGACAGCACCAGGCAGGCCAGGATGAACGCCGGCCAGTTGAGGAAGCGCAGGATCACGGCCGTGATTACGCAGCCGATCACCGTGCCGACGATGCGGTCGCTGCGGCGCTGCTTGGTCATGCTGAAGCTGGGCTTCAGGATGATGACGATGGTCAGCACGATCCAGTAGCTGTGCGCAGCATACGGCAGCAGGCTGCCCACGGCCAGGCCGCAGGCGATTGCCATCGCCACCCGCAGCGAAAAGCGGAACACCGGTGAGTCCATGCGGAAGTGCGACAGCATCAGCTGCAGCTCGTACTTCTGCTGCGAGAGGAAGGGCTGCATATCGGCGTCGACCCAGAACGGCGTGCCTTCGTAGATCCGCTGGCTCGACACATGCAGCTCGCCGATCATGCGGATGATGGCGCGGATCTTGTTGCGCTGGGCGCGCAGCACGGCCAGCGCCTCCTGGCGCGGCTTGCCGGCGTCGGCCTCGGCCTGCAGCTGGTGCAGATGGGCCTCGATGGCGTCCAGCTCCGGCTCGTAGCTGATCGCCGCGTAAGAGGCCAGCTTGCGCGTCACCGCATACGCCACCGACTCGATGTCGCGCGCGGCCTTGTAGGCGATATCGTGCAGGGTCTGCATCGCCGGCGAGTCGACCAGGTGGACGCGCAGCTGGGCGTAGTCGGTATGGGTGGACAGGATCAGCTCATACAGGTCCAGCATGCAGACGTGGACCTGCACCACGATGGCATCCTTGCGGTTCTGGTGGCTGCGCAGGATCAGGTCGCGCGAGGCCTGCTGGCGGTCGGCCAGCAAGGCCTGGTGGCGCACCAGCTTGTTGAACTGCTCCGTCAGGTTGTAGCGCACATCGTAGAAGTCGGCCTTGATGTCGATATAGGCGGCCAGCTCGAACAGCGCTTCGGCCAGCACCTGCTGCTTGATGCGGTGGCGCAGCAGCCAGGCCACGCCCATGGCATAGGCCAGATAGGCGATGGCGCCCAGCGTGAACAGGCCGACGTGGTGGAAGGCCTGGGCCGGCGTCATCTGGTGCTCCATCGACATCGTCATGATGAAGAGGGTGGCCAGTTGCAGCGGCATGGACTTTTTCCCATACACCACCATCATGCTGGCGAAGAAGCTGATCAGCACCAGGGTGGTCATCAGCAGCCAGTAGTAGGGCGCGCATAGGCTGATGAGCAGGGTCACGGCGCTGCATAGCAGCACTGACGCCAGCATCTCGTTGAATTTGTGGCGCAGGGGGCTGGGCATATCCATCAGCGCCGTGCACAGGGCGCCGATGCCGACCGTCATTGCAGTTTCCATATCGGTGAACTGCATGGCGAGGAAGGTGATGCCTACCAGGCCCGCGCCGAAGCGCAAGCCCAAATGAAAATAGTGGCTATAGAAAAAGGTGCGCGGATTTAAAGCGTAATGCATGTCGATAAACGGCAAAGGGTCGCGCAAAAACGCCGCCCTGGATCGCAGGGCGGCGCAGGTCTTCTTAGAAGATGGACAGAACCGGGTAGCGGCGCCATTCCGGTTCGGCGTGACGCGCGCAGTTGTGGAAGATGAAGCCCAGCACGGCGTCCTGATTGGACAGCAGTTCCGGGTTGGCTTCCTTCCACTTATCGAATTTCGCCTTCAATTCGGGTTCGGTGCGCAGCAGCTCGGACGCCAGGTCTTCGAATACATAGTCCGAGATCGCTTCCTTCTTCTCCATGATGGCGTTGAAGAAGCCCCAGCGGAAGAAGCTGTCGTGCGCCTGCGGTTCCAGGGTTTCGACGGCGTAGCGCGCATTGTCCTGGTCCAGGGAGACGATGTAGTCGCCGGGGTTCAGCTGGAAGCTGGCCTGGCGCGCTTCGACCTGCACATCGTCATGGAACATATGGCCTTCATATGGGCTGGGACGCGAAGCCACGCCGGCGATGTGGTAGTACTGCGCCTGCACGGTGCTGGCCTGCTCGATGCGCGTCATTTCCACGCCATTCCATTGCAGGCGCTCGATCACTTCGCGCCAGGTCTGCGGCACCACATAGGCTTTCGGCGCGCGCACCACGGTGTCGGGCAGGAAGTTGCTGTAATACGGGATATCGCGTTCCCACGGCTTGCTGCGGTCGTAGGAGAGGCGGGTGTAGTTGCCGATCACGCTGGGCGAATACACGGCTTCGTAACCCTTGAAGCGGAAGCTGGTGGGATTGGCCTCGTCCATCTTCCAGGTTACGGTCCATTCCTTCTGTTCGCGGCCCTGGGCCTTGGCGGCGGCGCGCAGCTGCTTGATTTCCTCGCCGTTGGCCACGGTGAAGGCCATGCTGATGTCCAGCAGGGCGCGCATCGATTCGTAGCGGTCCTTGTAGGGCTTGAGCATATGCGTTTCCGGCATGAAGCCGATCACATGGTGCAGGGCGGCGAAGCCGGTGGAGAAGCGCGGCACTTCCAGGAATTCGGCGATGCCGTCGTCCGGGCTGTCCTTGATGGGATTGACGTAGGGGCAGGTCGGCCAGCCGCGCGCATCCATCTCCTTGAAGAGATGCGGCAGCATGGTGTGGCGCAGGAAGGCGCCCAGACCGCCGCCCAGCTTATCGGCCTGGGTGTGGATCAGCGTCATGGTGTAGCTGTAGTCGGCGCCGTTCGAAGTGTGGGTATCGACCATCACGTCCGGATCCCAGGCCGTCAGGACCTGGTTGAACAGCTTCGCGTTGAGCGTGTCGCATTTGACGAAGTCGCGGTTCAGGTCCAGATGGCGGCTGTTGCCGCGGAAGCCGAACAGCTCCGGGCCTTCCTGGTTCGGGCGCGAGGTATTGGCGCGGTTCAGGCAACCGTCCACGTTGTACACGGGGATGAACAGCAGCACGGTCTTGCCCAGCGCGGCCAGGCGCTGCGGCTCGAAGCACAGGTCGCGCACGATGGCCATGCAGGCGTCCACGCCTTCCGGTTCGCCGGGGTGGATGCCGTTATTGTTGAAGAAGACGGTGCGGCCTTCGCGCTTGATCTGTTCGCGGTCGAACACGCCGTCGGCGCTTACCACGCCCACATGGACCGGGATGCCGGCATCGGAGATGCCTGCCTGTTCAAAGCGCAGCACCTGGGGGAAGCGTTTTGCCAGTTCTTCATAGAAGGCAATGCAGTCGGCCCACAGGGTGGTCTGGTTCTGGTTGCCCTGTTCATAGGGAGTCAGCATTTCACGTTGCATGGTCTGGATCTCAGAGATGGTGGGAAATGAACGCGCACTGGATAAATGCGCCATCGAGGCTGGGATTGTAGCATTTCGGCCATGTTTTGCCCGCGCCGCGCCAAGCCTTGATCTGCTTCAGATAGCCCATCCTCGGCCCGTGCTATCAAGGTTGTTCGACCTTGGAGGAGGTGGCTATGAAGCAAATCGGGAGACTGGCGAGCATCATGCTTGCCACGCTGGCGGCCTGGCCAGCGCAGGCCGCGCAGATGGCGCAAGTGGCGCGGCAAACCGCGCCGCCCATCGCGGCGGAACGCGTGCCGCAGCGGCGCGACGATATGCCGAGCTGCCGCGAAGGCCTGGGCTTTGCCGGGCCGGCGGTGCTGACGGTGCGTTTTGGGCTGATGCGCCTTTTGCTCGATCCCGCCGCCGCGCCGGAGTCGGGCTGGCCCGATCCGCGTCCCGACCTGCTGCTGCTGTCGCGCGCTAGCGATGAACAGCTGGCGCGGCTGGCGCAGCAACCATATATGTCGGTTCCCTTGCTGGGACCGGAGACGGCGCTGCGCCGCCTGCGCGAGCTGGGCCTGCGCCGCCTGCATGGCTTGCAGGCTTTCGAGGCGCTGGACGTGAGCAAGGCCGGCGTGCGCCTGCGCTTGACGGCGATGCCGGCGCATGGCGGCTTGAGCGCCTTGCTCGACTTTCAGCAGGGCTGGCGCAACTGCCGCATCTATGTCAGCGGCGAAGAAGGGGAAACGGCCGAGCAGATCGCCGAGCGCCTGCCGGGCGCCGACATGGCCGTGCTATGGCAGGGTGGCGAGCGGGTGATCCGCGACTTGCGGCGCGAGCTGGTCACCCAGCGCGGCCCGTCCCTGCAGGCAGCGCGCTAAACGCCGCCGTACACCGGAGCGGGACGCGCAGTCCCGCTCCGTTAAAGCATCAGGCTTTTTTCGGTGCGTTGGTATCGGCCCAGGCGCTGAAGGCGGTAATGAACTTCTGCAGCAGTTCCTTGGTGCGTTCGTTGCTCACCTTGCCGTCTTCGCCCAGCAGGCTGGCGGCGTTGCCGATATAGGCTTCCGGCGCCGGCATCACCGGGGCATTCATCGACACCATGGACTGGCGCACATGGTGGTTGGCGCCGAAGCCGCCGATGGCGCCTGGCGACACCGACATCACCGCCACCGGCTTGCCATCCCAGATGCTGTGGCCATAGGGACGGGAAGCGATGTCGATGGCGTTTTTCAGCACTCCCGGCACCGAACGGTTGTACTCCGGGGTCACGATCAGGATGGCGTCGCTGGCTTTCAGCTTGGTGCGGAAGGCGGTCCATACGGCGGGCAGCGGGCCGGTTTCGTCGAGGTCCTGGTTGAACAGGCCCAGATCGCCGATCTCGACGATTTCCAGCTGCAGACCGGCCGGCGCCTGGGCGATCAGCTCCTGCGCAAACTTGCGGTTCAGCGATTCCTTGCGCAGGCTGCCAACGAGAACAGCGATTTTTTTATCGGCCATGTAAAGCTCCTATTTGAGTAAGTGAACAACGATTTGTGAATGTAACCTAAGCCGGTAAAACGTGGGGATTTTCGCGCAGCTCGTCGTACAGAAATTGCGTCAGCGCCTTGATGCGCGCCACCTGCTTCAAGTCGCGGTGGCTGAGCACCCAGAGCTGGGTGTGGAAACGCGGTTCCGGCGCGGCCAGCCGCACCAGCTTGCGTTCGCCCTCGGCCAGCATGCAGAGCAGGGGCGCCACGCCCATCCCGGCCAGCGCCGCGTCGCGCATGGCCAGCAGGCTGTCGGCGCGCAGCGCGATGTTCTGCGGCGGCACATGGGCGGCAATCCATTTCGCCATGCTCAGATGGCTCAGGCTTTCGTCCGGCGCCACCCAGCGCTGCGCGGCCCAATCGTCGCGCGCGATACCCTGTTTTTCCAGCTCTTTCAGGTAGGCGCGCGACGCGTAGAAGGCGCTCGCCACCACGCCGGCCTTGCGGCCCACCAGGGCGTCGGGCGGCGTATTCGATGGGCGCACGGCGATGTCGGCCTCGCGCCGCGTCAGGTTCAGGAAACTGTTGTTGAGCACCAGCTGCAGCTGCACGGCCGGGTGGCGCTGGCGGAAACGCTGCAGGATGGGCATCAGCAGGCCATGGGCCAGCGTGTCGGTGGTGGTCAGGCGCACGGTGCCGCTTAGTTCCGCATCCAGCCCGCCCAGCGCGCGCTGAGCCGTTTCGATGCGCTCCTCGACCTCGCCCGCATGGTCGTGCAGCAGTTCGCCGGCCGATGTCAGCACATAGCCCGACTGGAAGCGCTCGAACAGGCGCACGCCCAGCGACTGCTCCAGCCCATCGAGGCGGCGCAGCACGGTGGAATGATTGACGCCCAATTCGCGCGCGGCGGCCGAAATGCTGCCGCCGCGGCTGACGGCGGCAAAACAGCGCAAGTCTTCCCAGTCTAGTTTATGCATATTTGCGGAATTAATCTGCTGATTTTTCTAATTTTAATGCATTTTTGCATAGCTTACACTGGCGATATCGATCATCCAACAAGGACTTTGCCATGCTGACCTTCTACACCGCCAATACGCCCAACGGCCACAAGATCGCCATCGCCCTGCAGGAGCTGGAACTGCCGCATGAAACCCGGCGCGTCGACCTGAACGCGGGCGAGCAGCATCGCGCGCCGTTCAGCGAGATGAGCCCCAACCACAAGATTCCGCTGCTGGTCGATGGCGAGCAGGCCATCTTCGAATCGGGCGCGATCCTGATCCACCTGGCCGACAAGGCGGGGCGCCTGCTGCCGGCACAAGGCGAAGCGCGCAGCCGCGTGCTGCAATGGCTGTTCCTGCAGGTGGCCCATATCGGCCCCATGCTGGGCCAGCTCTGGTACTTCCGCCACGGCACCCAGGAACACAATGCCCAGGCGCTGGAACGCTATGAGCGCGAGGTGCGCCGCCTGTACGGCGTGATGGACGCCCAGCTGCAGCGCAGCGCATGGCTGGCCGGCGCGCAGTACTCGATCGCCGATGTGGCCACCTTCCCCTGGCTGCACAGCTATCATGAACTGGGCCTCGACATCGCCGCCTGGCCGGCGGTGCAAGCCTGGCTGGCGCGCATCGAACAGCGGCCCGCCGTGCAGCGCGCGCTGGCCGCGCAGCAAGGAGCATGACGGTGGCCTGGCTCCTGCTGCTGGCCGCCGCCCTGGTCGACATCGCCATGGCCATTGCGCTCAAGTACGCCGATGGCTGGACCCGGCTCTGGCCCAGCGTCCTGGGCCTGGCCTGCGCCAACGGCGCCATCGTGCTGCTGACGTTGGCCCTGCGCCAGCTCCCGGTCGGCACCGCCTTCGCCATCTTCACCGGCATCGGCGCCGCCGGAGCGGCCGCCCTCGGCATCCTGCTCTACGGCGAAAGCGCCGCTCCGCTGCGCCTGCTGCTGATCGCCGCCATCATCCTCGCCATCGCCGGCCTCAAGCTCACCCAGCCCTGACCACTCTCCAGCCCGTGTCCGATTTTGGGGTCTGGCCCCAAAATCGGACACGGGCTCGGCAATGAAAAAAGCCACGCTGCGTTGCCGCGGCGTGGCTTTTGGATCGGCAGGGGAGCGGGATTACTCGGCGCTCATTTCCTTCAGCAGGTTGTTGGCCTTGTCGATGTGCTTCATATTCCACAGCATGTAGCGCAGGTCGACCTGGATGTCGCGGGTGTTGGCCTTGTTGAAGTCCCAGTCGGAGATGATGGAATCCAGCGTGCCGTCGAAGGCCAGGCCTACCAGCTCGGCTTTCGAGTTCAGCGCGGCGGAACCGGAGTTGCCGCCGGTGATGTCCAGGGTCGCCAGGAAGTTGACCGGCACGGTCTTCAGCTTAGGATCGACGAATTTGCCGAAGTCCTTGTTCTTGATGGCTTCCAGCTGGGCTTTCGGCGCATTGAACTCGCCTTCGCCGGTGGCTTTGGCGGCCACGCCGTTGACGGTGGTGAAAGCGGTCCAGGTGGTGCCGTCGGCGCCGTGGTCGCGGCCGGCGATCTTGCCGAAGGTCACGCGCAGGGTGCTGTTGGCGTCCGGGTACACGGCTTGGCCCTTGGTCTTCATGAAGGCGATCTTCGCTTTCATGTAGCTGCCGTAGGCTTGCTGGATATTGCCGGCCAGTTCCTCATCCTTGGCTTCTTCTTTCAAGCCTTCTTCATACATGGCGACGGCGGCTTTGATGAAGCTGTCGTTGCTGGCCTTGAAGTCGGCCGGCGATTTTTCCAGCCAGGTGGCACGCTCTTTGGCGTCGCCCAGTTTGCTGCCTGCGTACAGGGTGTCGATGGCGGCTTTCAGTTCCGCTTCGCTCATGCCGGCTTTCAGGCCGAGGGCGGCGTTGAAGGAGGCGTTATGCTCGGCGGCTGGCTGGGCCAGGTAGTTTTTCAGGTGGTGCAGGACCAGCGCCTTGTCCACTTTCTCGTCATAAGTACGCACCAGGCCCGCAACGCTGGACTTGAAGCGCGGCAGGTCGCGCACCTGGTAGCCGGCTTTGCGCTCGACGTCCGGTTTCTGGGTTTCGTTGGCCAGGCGGTACAGCGAACGGGCGCTGCTCAGCAGGCGTGGCTGGCCGTAGGACAGGTTGAAATCGCGCTTGGTTTCGGCGTCGCGCTGGGCGATCAGTTTTTCCACGCGTTCGATGTCGGCGCCGAATTCCTTCTGGCGCTGAGGATTGCCGTTGACCCAGGCTTTCAGCTCATTCTGCTGGGCGGTCTTGCGCGCCAGGAAGTCGCTGCCGGCGTAGGAATTCAGCATGCCCTGGCGGTTTTTGTAGTAGTTGTTGATGCTGGCAACCTGGCCCGCGTATTTCAGGGCGGCGTCCTTGTCATCCTTGGTTTCGCGCGCGATGATCGCCAGGTTGTCGCCCGACGCTTTCACGAAGGCGGGATAGTTCCAGTCGAAGGTGTACGCCACTTCCGATGGCAGGCGGTGGCGGTTGGTGCGGCCTGGGTAGCCCAGCACCATCACGAAGTCGCCTTCCTTCACGCCTTCCTTGGCCAGTTTCAGGTGGTGCTTCGGCACGTAAGGCACATTCTCTTCGCTGTAGTCGGCGGCCTTGCCATCCTTGCTCACGTAAGCGCGGTAGAAGCCGTAGTCGCCGGTGTGGCGCGGCCACATCCAGTTGTCGGTGTCGCCGCCGAATTTGCCCACGCCGGCCGGTGGCGCGTGCACCAGGCGCACGTCGCGGATTTCCAGTTGCTTGATCTTGTAGAACTCCAGGCCACCGTAGAAGGACGATACGGTGCAGCGGTGGCCGGCGTCTTTTTCGCACTCGGCCACGATGGCTTTCTGGTTTTTCTCGATGGCGTCGGAGCGCTGCTTGCCGCTCAGCTTGGCCACGTCGGCGCTGACCACTTTATCGGTCACGTTCAGCACTTCGGTGGTGACGAAGATGCGGCTGCCCGGTGCGGCCGGCAGCTCTTCTTTCAGGCTGCGGGCAACGAAGCCGTTGGCCAGCAGATCGCGCTCAGGACGGGAGTTCTGCGCCACGCTGTTGTATACGCAGTGGTGGTTGGTCACCACCAGGCCTTGCGGCGAGACGAAGGAGGCCGAGCAGCCGCCCAGGCTGACGATGGCGCCCATCGGGAACTCGGTCAGCTTGGTCAGGGAGGCAGGGTCCAGTTTCAGGCCGGCGGCTTTCAGATCCTTGGCGATCTGGGGCAGCTGTTGCGGCATCCACATGCCTTCGTCGGCATAGGCGGCGGAAGCGGTGCTCAGGACTGCGAGCGCGATCAGTGTTTTTTTCATGCGATTGTGTGATTGGATGAATGAAGTGGTCGAAGCGGCGCTTGCTCTTTTGACTTGATGGAAGAGCATCCGTGAGTATCCGTACCGTGCAGGAATTCGTCAACACCAAAATCGGGGCTAAATGCTGAAGGAAATTCGGTATTTTGCGGCTTGCGCCGTGGGCGGCAGCGCGTTCCAGAGTGGCGGCAGGCAGGTCGCGCCGAATATTGTTGCGTCGCACAATGAAAAAAGCCAACGCGCTGGGCGTTGGCTGGGGGCGGGGCGCGGCGCCGTCAGCGCACGCGGCCGCGGAAGATCAGGTTGACGATAGCCAGCAGGACGACGGCGCCCAGGAAGGACACCAGCAGCGACATCAGGCTGAAATCGTCGGCATTGATGGTGCCGGCGCCAAACAGCGGGGACAATAGCCAGCCGCCCAGCAGGGAGCCGATAATGCCGACCACGACATTCAGGAACAATCCCTGCTGCGCGTCGGTTCGCATCACGAGGCTGGCCAGCCAGCCCAGGATGCCGCCTACGACAATCCAGATAATGAAGCTCATGTTCATTCCCCTTCAGATAGTTGACGATAGGCCACCGGGCACAGCCCGGCCCTGCTTACAGTGTACCTCGTCCACCCGGCGCTGCTTGGTGCGTCAGCGTACCGTGCGCTGTTTCAGAGCTTGCCTATCTTGTCCAGCAATTCGGGATAACGTTCCACCAGTTTTAGCAGGACCGAGGCTTGGGCGTTCGGACGCGAAATTCCCTGCTCCCAGTTGGCGATCGTACGTGCTTCAGTGCGCAGCTGGCGCGCAAATACCTGCTGCGATACGTTCAGCTTACGGCGAATATTGGCCACCTCCTCCGCACTTAAACGGGGCATGGGCCGATGCTCCAGCGAGGCATGCTTCAATGTCAGCTTGCCTTCGCGCTCAGCTTGCAGGGCATCGAAGCCCTCCATCATTTCCGAAAATAGACTGCGCTTGTTCATGGTTTGACCTCTCTTGCCGCGATTTCCGCATATAGCCGCTGGCGCAGCAGCTTGCACTCATCGGCGCTTAAATCATCAGTTTCATCCTTGTCAAAGAGGGTGAATAGCCAGCATTGCCGCCTGGCTGCAGCCCAGTAATAAATCACGCGCAGCCCACCCCGTTTGCCTTTGTGCCGCCTGCGATCCTGAAAGCGCAGTTTGCGCAGGCCGCCAGTATGGCGTAACAGCGCACCGGCCTCCGGATTGCGCAGCAGTTCGGCCTGCAGTTGCCGGTAGGCTTCATCATCAAGATATTGCTCCCGCAGCCTTGCGAAGGCGGGAAGTTCGATGAACAGGACTTGCATTGAGTGTATCCAGCTTGGGTGGGGTATTCAATGGCTTGTCTGTAACGGTAACGCGCAGCGCGCAGGAGGGATTTGCGCGGCGGCAGAGGAAGGATGAAAAAAGCCCCCGGGCTCGGGGGAGCGCCGGGGGCGAGGAGGGGTTCGGTACGGGGGCTTATTCGGCCTTGATGGCTTCCACCTGGATTGCCAGTTTCACTTCCGGCGCGAAAGCCGGGGTGGCGTAGTTCAGGCCAAAGTCGGTGCGCTTGAATTCGGCGCTGGCGTCGGCGCCGCACACTTCGCGTTTCAGGCGCGGGTGCATGATGCATTTGAATTTGTTGACCGTCAGCGTCACCGGCTTGGTCACGCCGAGCATGGTCAGCTCGCCGTTTACGGCCACCAGCTTGTCGCCTTCGAATTTGAAGGATTTGCTCTGGTAGGTCACTTTCGGGAATTTTTCGACATTGAACATTTCCGGCTTGCGCGCGTGGGCGTTCATCGATTCCAGGCCGAAGTCGACGGAGGCGGCGTCGATCACGATATCCAGGCTGCCGGTCTTGGCGGCGCGGTCCAGCTGTACGGTGCCGGTGGTCTTGCCGAACTTGCCGCGCCAGACGGACAGGCCCATATGGTCGGCCTCGAAGCTGGGGTAGGTGTGGGTCGGGTCGATGTTATAGGTGTCCGCCAGGGCGGAACCGGTAGCGGCGGCGGCGATCAGACCGGCGATCAAAAGCTTGGATTTCATTGAGTCTCCTGTGCGTGCGGGTTATTGGGCTACAACGTGGAACTTGATGGTGACTTCGTCGGCGACCATGCCGGTGTCCTTCCATTCGCCTTCGCCGATATTGAAGGCCAGGCGTTTGATCGGCAGCGCGCCTTCAAACACTTGCTTGCCGCCTTCGGTCTTGACGCTGAGGGGGAAGGTGACGTCGGCGGTTTTGCCCTTGATCGACAGCTTGCCGCTGACATTCAGCTTGCCGGCGCCGGCGCTCTTGATGGCGCTGGAGACGAAGGTCGCTTTGGGGAACTGGGCCGAGTTGAACCATTCCTTCTTCGCCACTTCCTTGTTCATTTCCGCTTCGCCCAGATCGAGGCTGGCGGTGTCCACTTCGACCGAGGCTTTGGAGGCGTCCGGGGTGGCGGCGTTATAGTCGATGACGATATTGTGCTTCTTGAATTTGGACTCGACCGGCACATTCATCTGCTTGAACACGGCCGACACGCTGGTCTTGGCCGGATCGGTCTTGAGCACGGTGGCGCCTGCCACCAGCGACACGCCCAGCAGGGAAGCGAGCAATACACGTTGGGTGATTTTCATGGGAACTCCTGTCAGTGGTGGAATCAGGGCAGCATGCGGCGCAGCACGCCGTCGCGGTCGATGAACTGGTGTTTCAGGGCGGCGCCCACGTGCAGGGCGACGGCGCCGGCCAGCAGCATGTTCAGCCAGTAATGCACGGCTTTCAGCACGGGCTTCCATTCGGCATTCGGCTCGAAGGCGGCGGGAATCTGGAACAGGCCCAGATACACCACCGGCACGCCGGCCGCCGTGGTGTACAGATAGCCGGTGACGGGCACGGCGAAGATCAAGAGATACAGCAGGGCATGGGTGGCGTCGGCCGCCTTCACCTGCCATTGCGGCATGCTGGCCGGCGGCGCGGGCGGCCGGTTGGCCTTGCGCCACAGCACGCGGATCACGGCCAGGGCGAGCACGGTGATGCCCAGCCATTTATGCCAGGAATAGTATTTGAGTTTGGTCGGCGTCAGGCCGGGAATGTCGGTCATGATCACGCCCAGCGCGAAGGCGGCGATGATCAGCAAGGCGGTGAGCCAGTGCAGCAGGATGGCAGGTTTGGTGTAGCGGTCCATTGGCGTTTCCCGGATTTAATAGTACTTACTAGGACTAAATATACCAAAGAAACGCCGCGCGCGCTTTTTTGCACGCGGGAGTCGCCGGCATTTCTGGCGCCGGCGCCTGCCGGAACAGCCCAGACGATAACCGAATGCCGGCGGCTTTACCTTAAGACCAGCTTTAAGAGGCCGGTCCCAAGGCGGGCAGAGCTTAGATCTGCTTGGCCAGCTGGGCGGCGATGCCGGTGTAGTTGGCCGGGGTCATGGCCAGCAGCAGCTCTTTGGCTTCCTGCGGGATGGCCAGGCCGGTGATGAACTCGCGCAGCGCATCCTTCGAAATGCCTTTGCCGCGGGTCAGTTCCTTCAGCTGCTCGTACGGGTTGGCGATGCCGTAGCGGCGCATCACGGTCTGCACCGGTTCGGCCAGCACTTCCCAGTTGGCGTCCAGATCCTGTTCCAGGCGGGCCGGATTGACTTCCAGCTTGTTCAGGCCGCGCAGGCAGCTGTCATACGCCAGCAGGGTGTAGCCCAGGCCCACGCCGATATTGCGCAGCACGGTGGAGTCGGTCAGGTCGCGCTGCATGCGCGACACCGGCAGCTTTTCGGACAGGTGTTTCAGCACGGCGTTGGCCAGGCCCAGATTGCCTTCCGAGTTTTCGAAGTCGATCGGGTTGACCTTGTGCGGCATGGTGGAGGAACCGATTTCGCCGGCTTTCAGTTTCTGCTTGAAGTAGCCCAGCGAGACATAGGTCCAGATATCGCGGTTCAGGTCGAGCAGGATGGTGTTGGCGCGCGCGAAGGCGTCGAACAGCTCGGCCATATAGTCGTGCGGCTCGATCTGGATGGTGTAAGGATTGAACACCAGGCCCAGACGCTGCTCGATCACATTTTTCGAGAAGGCCGGCCAATCGAAGGACGGGTAGGCCGACAGGTGGGCGTTGTAGTTGCCGACCGCGCCATTCATCTTGCCCAGGATGTCGACCTGGGCGATGCGCGCGATGGCGCGCTGCAGGCGGGCGACGACGTTGGCGAATTCCTTGCCCAGGGTGGTCGGGCTGGCGGTCTGGCCGTGGGTGCGCGACAGCATCGGCAGCTCGGCGTTGACGTGGGCGATCTCTGTCAGCTTGGCCACCAGGCCTTGCAGGGCCGGCAGCATGACCTGGTCGCGCGCCGCTTTCAGCATCATGCCGTGCGAGGTGTTGTTGATGTCTTCCGAGGTGCAGGCGAAGTGGATGAATTCGGAGGCGGCCACCAGTTCCGGCACATCCTTGACTTGCTCCTTGAGCCAGTATTCGACGGCCTTCACGTCATGGTTGGTGACGGCTTCGATTTCCTTGATGCGGGCGGCGTCCTGTTCGGTGAACTCGGCGGCCAGCTTGTCCAGCAGGGCGCTGGCGGCGGCCGGGAAAGGCTTGATCTCGTCGAAGCCGGCCAGCGACAGGGCTTGCAGCCAGGCGATTTCGACTTTCACGCGGTGGTGCATGAAGCCCGATTCGGACAGGATGGGGCGCAGCTTGTCGGTCTTGGACGCATAACGGCCGTCCAGCGGGGACAGGGCCGACAAGGTGGAGTAGGGAGTAGTCATAGGAGCAAGAAAGAACAGCAGCAAGGTTGGAAAGCAAAACGCGATTTTACCACCGGCCGGGGCTGAAATCCCGGCGCCGTGCGGGCCGCCGCCGGTGCCGGCAGCCTGGCGCTTGCGCCGGTGGCGCCGATGTTATACTGACATCCGATCTTCCCTCTCAGGTGTCTATGAAACTTATCGGTTCGCTCGCCAGTCCTTATGTGCGCAAAGTGCGCGTCGTGCTGGCGGAAAAGAAGCTTGACTGCCAGTTCGTGTTGGAAAACGTGTGGGTGCCGGAAACCACCATCCAGGACTTGAATCCGCTCGGCAAAGTGCCTTGCCTGGTCATGGAAGACGGCTATGTGATGCAGGACTCGCGCGTCATCGTCGAATACCTGGATACCCTGACCCCGGTGGGCAAGCTGCTGCCGCCGAACGGCCGCGAACGCGCCGACATCAAGTGCTGGGAAGCCCTGGCCGACGGCGTGCTGGACGCCGGCGTCCTGGTGCGCCTGGAGCGCACCCAGCGTCCGCCCGAGCTGCAAAGCGCCGCCTGGGTGGCGCGCCAGCTGCTGAAAGTCGAACGCGGCCTGGCGGCCATGGAACAGCGCCTGGGCGAGAGCCCTTTCTGCGCCGGCAACCACTATTCGCTGGCCGACGTGGCCGTCGGCTGCGCGCTGGGCTGGCTGAGCTTCCGCTTCCCCGACATCGCCTGGCGCGAGAACCATCCGAACCTGGCCCGCCTGTTCGACAAGCTGTCCGAGCGTCCCTCCTTCAAGGATACCGTGCCGCAGGCTTGATGCCTGCCGGGCAGGGCGGCGCTCAGCGCGAGCGCCAGCCCGCCAGCCACGGCGCATAAAATTCCAGGTCCGGCGGCACGGCGCCCGCGATGCCGCAGATGGCGGCGGCGAAGGCATGCGCGCGCGCCAGCGTCAGCGGCAGCGGCCAGCCGTGCAGGCGGCCGAACAGGAACACCGCCGCAAAGGCGTCGCCGGCGCCGACGGTATCGATGAAGTGGGCCGGCGCCACGCCGTCATGCGCGCCATGGATCTGGCCCTCGCCGTCGAAATACACGGCGCCGCGCGCGCCCAGCGTGACCAGCAAGCCTTGCAGGGCGAAGCGGCGCTGCAGGGCGCGGCAGGCTTCGGCCGCCGCCGCCTCTTCCGGCCGCGCCGCCGCGCCCGCCGGCAAGCCCGGTGCATAGCATTTGAACAGGTGGTCCAGCTCTTCCTCGTTGACTTTCACGATGTCGGCCAATTGCAGCGACTCGTCGATGGTGCGCGCGGAGAATTGGCCTTCGCGCAGGTTCAGGTCGAGAAAGCGGGTGGCGTCGCTCGCTTGCAGCAGGCGCAGCAAGGTGTTGCGCGATTGCGTGCTGCGCTGGGCCAGGGTGCCGAAATAGATGGTGGCGGGAGGGTGCTGCTCCAGCGCGGCCAGCGCCGGCCGCGCCTCGATATGGTCGTAAGCCTGTTCCGGCAGCACGATGAAGCGGTGGCCCTGGGGCGTGCGCTTGACCATCACGCGGCCGGTGGGGGCGCGCGCATCGAGCTGCACGCCGTCGCCGTTGAGGCCGAAGCGGCGGAATTCGGAACGGATCAAGCCGCCGTGCTCGTCCAGGCCGGTGCGCGTGATCATGAGCGGGGATGTGCCAAAGGCGGCCAGATTGCGCGCCACATTGAACGGCGCACCGCCGACCACCTGCTCGCTGAGGAAATCGTCCACCAGCGCTTCGCCGTATACGGCTACCTGCCCGCTTTCGCCCATGTCTAGCCGTCAGGATAAAAAAGGCCGCCTTCGCGGCGGCCTGGTTGGCTTACTCTTCTTCTGCCATCTGGCTTTGCAGGTAGTTTTGAATACCGATCTTGCCGATCAGGTCGATCTGGGTTTCCAGCCAGTCGATGTGTTCTTCGGTATCTTCCAGAATTTCCAGCAGCAGGTCGCGTGAGACATAATCGCCCACTTTTTCCGCCTGCGCAATGCCTTCCTTGACTGTGGCGTGGGCGCCGCGTTCCAGCTTCAGGTCGCATTCCAGCATCTCTTCGGTGTTCTCGCCGATCAGCAGCTTGTGCAGGGCTTGCAGATTGGGCAGGCCATCCAGCATCAGGATGCGGTCGATCAGTTTGTCGGCGTGCTTCATCTCGCCGATCGATTCTTCATATTCCTTCTTGCCCAGCTTGGCCAAGCCCCAGTGGCGGTACATGCGGGCATGCAGGAAGTATTGGTTGATCGCGGTCAGTTCATTGGTCAGCTGAGCATTCAGCAGACGGATGACATCTTTATCGCCCTTCATGTGCGGCCTTCTTATTTGGTGGTTAATGCTGCCATTCTGCCACGCGGTGCTGATACACGTAAGTTGTATCAGCAAGACAGGATTGCTAACGTAAATGAAAACTATTATCATTTGCGTTTTATCCGCCTCGCAAGTCCTTGTTTTTACAATAACTCAGGAAGAAGAAATGTCCTACATCAAGAGCCGCAAGCACGCGCCAGCCACGCTCACCGCCATCGCCACCCTGGCGATGCCGCTGGCCCTTCACGCCGAAGGCGCCGACACCACCCCTGCCACCGTGAAAATGCCGGAAGTGACCATCACCGGCAAGGCGGCCAGCGATTTCCAGGCTCCAGCCCGTTCCTCCTCCGATAAATTCACCGCCCCGCTGCTGGACACGCCGAAATCCGTGACCGTGGTGCCGGCCGAAGTGATCTCGCAGACCGGCGCCGTGTCCCTGACCGACGCGCTGCGCACCGTGCCCGGCATCACCGTCGGCGCGGCCGAAGGCGGTAATCCTGTAGGCGACAATCTCTTCATCCGCGGCTACAACGCCCAATCCGACACCTATATCGACGGCATCCGCGACAGCGGCTCGCAATCGCGCGAAATCTTCGCGCTGGAACAGATCGAAGTGGTGAAAGGCCCGAACTCCGCTTACGGCGGCCGTTCCTCCGCCGGTGGCGGCGTCAACCTGGTCAGCAAGAGCGCCAAGGCCGAAAACTTCAGCACCGGCAGCGTCAGCCTCGGCTCGGCCAAATACCACCGTGCCACCGCCGACATCAACCGCATGCTGGGCGAAAACGCCGCGCTGCGCCTGAACGTGATGGTGCACGAGAACGATATGCCAGGCCGTAACGAGATCGGCGGCCACCGCTGGGGCATCGCGCCCACCGTGGCGTTCGGCCTGACCGGCTCGACCAAGGTCAACCTGAGCTACTACCATATGCAGTCGAGCGAAACGCCGGATACCGGCCTGCCGTTCAACAACCCCTTCACCAGCGGCCCGAACGTGGCCAAGAACGGCGACGGCACCCCGGTCTCCGTGCCGCGCGACACTTTCTATGGCCTGGTCAACCGCGACTTCCGCGACACCAAGAGCGATATCGGCACCATCGACGTCAAGCACGACTTCGGCAACGGCATGAGCTTCCGCAACGTCACCCGCTACGGCCGCACCAGCAATGACTATGTGTGGACCCAGCCGGACGACTCGAAAGGCAATCTGGCCCTGTACGGCACCGTGTGGCGCCGCGCCAACACGCGCGACGTGGTGGCCAAGTCCCTGGCCAACGCTTCCGCGCTGACCGGCGAATTCCAGGCCGCCGGCATCAAGCACAGCTACACCGCCGGCATCGAACTCGGCCGTGAGGAAATGGACCGCGGCAGCTATCTGTTCACGCCCGGCACCAACAATCCGAAGACCAATACCTTCACCTGCCCGACGGCCGGCGCGGAAACCCTGTACAACTGCACCACCCTGGTCAACCCGAATCCGCACGATCCCTGGGTCTACACCCGCACGCTGGCGCCGAATATGACGAATGTGGTCAGTAACACGCGTTCGGCCTACGTCTTCGACACCCTGGAATTCAACCCGCAGTGGCTGCTGAACGTGGGCCTGCGCTGGGACAGTTTCCGCAGCACGCTGAACGTGCCGGCCTACACCCTGAACGGCGTCAACACCGCCGCCCAGTACGCCAAGGTCGACAAGAACTTCACCAACTACCAGGCTGGCCTGGTGTACAAGCCATCGGCCAATAGCAGCGTCTACGTTTCCTACGGCACCTCGTCCACGCCGCCCGGCAATGACGGCGGCGATGGCCTGGACGCCCTGTCGGCCACGGTGCAAAACCTGAAACCGCAGGACAGCAAGAACTTCGAGCTGGGCACCAAGTGGGAAGTGCTGGCACGCCGCCTGTCGCTGAGCGCCGCCATCTTCAAGAGCAAGATGAACAATGCCCGCGTCACCGCGCCGGACGGCGGCACCCAGAATGTCGGCAAGAAATCGGTGGAAGGCTTCGAGTTCGGCGTCAGCGGCAACCTCACCAACGACTGGCAAGTCTTCGGCGGCTACACCTGGCTCAACGGCCGCGTCGACGACAATGGCTTCGTCAACACCGGCACCACCGCGAAACCGGTGTGGAGCGCTTCACCGTTCAACGGCAATGTCTTCCCAGCCACGCCGAAAAACAGCGCCTCGCTGTGGACCGCTTACCGCGTGCTGCCGGGCCTGACCATCGGTGGCGGCCTGAACTATGTGTCCAAGGTCTACGCCAGCATCAACAACAATAAGTGGGCGCCGGCGTATACCCGCTTCGACGCGATGGCCAGCTATGAAGTCAACAAGCACATCAGCCTGCAGCTGAACGTGCAGAATCTGACCGACAAGCTGTACTTCGACAAGGTCTCTTCGCCGCACTACGCCGGCGTCGGCCCTGGCCGCAGCGCGACCCTGACCGCCAACTTCAAGTACTAAGAAGGCAAAGCAATCCTATGATGCTGCATGTCCCCGGCGTTCTGACGCCAGAGCAGGTGAAATACTTCCGCGAACGGATGGCGCAAGCCGACTGGGTCGATGGCCGCGCCAGCGTCGGCTCGCAAGGCGCCCAGGTCAAGCGCAACCGCCAGCTGGCGGAAGGCTCGCCGCTGGCACTGGAACTCGGGGACATCATCATGCGGGCACTGGGCAACAACCCGCTGTTCTTCTCGGCCGTGCTGCCGCTGCGCATCCTGCCGCCTTACTTCAACAGCTATGCCGGCGGCGAGCACTACGGCCTGCACATCGACGGCGCCATCCGCGTGCCGTCCGGCACGCTGGACAAGCTGCGCTCGGACGTCTCGACCACGGTCTTCCTCAGCGAGCCGGACGAATACGAAGGCGGCGAGCTGGTGGTGATGGATACTTACGGCGCGCACGAAGTCAAATTGCCGGCGGGCGACGCCATCGTCTACCCGTCGAGCAGCGTGCACCGCGTGATGCCGGTGACGGCGGGCGAGCGCATCGCCTCCTTCCTCTGGACCCAGAGCATGGTGCGCGACGACTGGCAGCGTTCCATGCTGTTCGATCTCGACCAGAACATCCAGAAACTGCGCGGCGCCCACGGCGACAACGAAACCATGGTCGGCCTGGCTGGCCACTACCACAACCTCCTGCGCATGTGGGCCGACACCTGAGCCCGCACAGTCAGCACATCCCAAGGCGCGGTCTCCGCGCCTTTTTTATTGTCCAGTCCGTGTCCGATTGGTGCCAGGCACCAATCGGACACGGACTGGACTGTGAATAGCCGCTGGCCTGCGCTGCGCTGATAACTGCCGAGACCGTGTCCGATTTGGTGCCTGGCACCTAGGTCGGGCACCTGGGTGGACGGGACGGCCATTCGGCGGGCTGGACTCTAGGGACGAAAAAAGACCCGCGCTGCGCGAGCAGGCGGGTCCGGGGTGGGATCGGTACGGGCTCAGGAGAGCTGGAAGTTGATCGGCACCAGCACGTAGACCGGGACCGGCTTGCCGTCTTCCATGAAGGGTTTGAACAGGCTGCGCATGGCGGCCTGGCGGCCGGCTTCGTCCAGATTGGTGGAGCCGGAGGATTTCTGGATGGTGGCCTGCTCAGGCAGACCTTTTTCGCTGATCAGCACGCGCAGCGTGACCACGCCCGATTCGCCCATGCGGCGCGAGATCGACGGGTAGACCGGCTGCGGCGCGCGGACGTATTCGACGCCCGTCACGGTGCGTGGCGTGGCCGGCACTGGCGGGGCGGGAGGCGCGGCGGGCGCTGCCACCATGGCGGGCGCGGACGGCGCGGCTTCGCTTGGTTTCGGCGGGGTGTGCTGCACGGTGATGGTGTTTTCCACCGGCGTGGTGATGATGGGCAGGGGCGGCGGCGCAATCACCGGCGCCTTGGTCGCCACTTCCACCAGCTTCGGCGCCGGGGCGGGCTTGGGCGGCTCCGGTGTGGCCACGAACGTCACTTCGACCACTTGCGGCAGCATTTGCACGGCATCGCGCATCATGCCGCTCTGCAGGCCATAGAACAGGCCCAGGTGAGCCACGGCGATCATCGTCAGCTTGCTGATCTTCGCGCCTTTTTCTTGCCACAGATCGGCGATCATATGGCTCAGGCTGGGTTGCGAAGCGGAGATGGTCATCGTGTTCATGGTCTTCCTCAAGCTATAACGGTGGGGCGTTTTAACACTGTTTCGCTGACCTGCTTCAGGTGCTCGTTGAGCACGCCTTTGGCGCAGGGGTGGCATTTGCCGCAGCAAGTGGCCACGCCCAGATCGCGGCGCAGTTCGGCCATCGTGGTCAGGCCCATGTCGACGGCCTGGCGAATTTCACGGTCGGATATGTTGTTGCACACGCAAACAATCATCGAAACACCTTCGGTCTGGCTGATAGTGGTTGGGCTGGAATCCGGGACTGATACCCATTTGTAAGAGATGGTGCATTCGACACCCTTGCTTCTTACTTAATGAGAATCATTATCATTACGGTTCCCATTTTGCCTCAAGCAGGCGTACAATGCAAGCAATCCGTGCAAATACAAACCATTCGCATTGACCTTATAATGAGTACTTATTTCTTTGCAGAATTTTCTGCCGTACAGACTGGAAATACCCCATGACACAAGCGCCTTCCCTCATCAGTCTCGACACGCTGGGCGTCGGGAAAAGCGGTACTGTGGTCCATATTGCGCCGGGCAATCCGGGCGATATGGAAGATGGGGCCGATCTGCCGCGCCGCCTGATGGAGCTGGGCTTCGTGCCGGGCGAGCGCATCCGCATGCTGAAACGCGGCATGCCGGGCGGCGAGCCGCTGGCCATCAAGGTCGGCAACGCCACTTTTGCTTTGCGCCGCTTCGAAGCCGCGCTGATTTCGATCCAACCGGAATAAATAATGGGTGCAGTAGAAAAACCTGCGTCGCCTGTGACGCAGCTGCCGATGGTCGCTTTGCTCGGCAATCCGAATTGCGGCAAGACCGCCTTGTTCAACCGTCTGACCGGCTCGCGCCAGAAGGTCGCCAACTATGCCGGCGTCACCATCGAGCGCAAGGAAGGGCAGTTCACCTCGCCCGAGGGCCATCCCTTCCGCGTGCTGGACTTGCCGGGCGCCTACAGCCTGAGCGCCCACACGCCCGATGAAGCGATCACGCGCGATGTGGTGGCCGGCCTGCGCGCCGGCGATGCCGCGCCCGATGTGGTGGTGTGCGTGGTCGACGCCACCAATCTGCGCCTGAACCTGCGCCTGGTGCTGGAGATCAAGCGCCTCGGCCTGCCGATGCTGCTGTGCCTGAACATGGTCGACGTGGCCAAGAAGCGCGGCATCGCGATCGACGCCGCCAGGCTGGCGCAGGAACTGGGCATGCCCGTGGTGGAAACCGTGGCCGTGCAGAGCGGCGGCGAAAAGTCCTTGCTGCGCGCCCTCGATGCGCTGTGGCCGATCACGAAAACCGCGCCGCAGCCGCTGGCCGCCATCGACGCCGTCTCGGTCGAGGACACCCAGCGCGAAGTGCGCCGCATCCTGGCCGCCGTCACCAGCGATCCCCAAGGCAAGGAAGACCGCAGCGAGAAGATCGACCATGTGGTGCTGCACCCGGTGGCCGGCCCGATCATTCTGGCGCTGTTGATGTTCCTGGTGTTCCAGGCCGTGTTCAGCTGGGCTGAAGTGCCGATGGACATGATCGAAGGCGGGGTCGGCCATCTGGGCGGCCTGGTCAAGGAGCATATGGCCGATGGCGTGCTGCGCAGCCTGCTGGTCGAAGGTATTCTGGGCGGGGTGGGCAGCGTGCTGGTCTTCCTGCCGCAGATCCTGATCCTGTTCTTCTTCATCCTGGTGCTGGAAGATTGCGGCTACCTGCCGCGCGCCGCCTTCCTGCTGGACCGCATGATGGGCGGGGTCGGCCTGTCGGGCCGCGCCTTCATTCCGCTGCTGTCGAGCTTTGCCTGCGCCGTGCCGGGCGTGATGGCCGCGCGCACCATCCAGAATCCGCGCGACCGCCTGGTCACCATCATGATCGCGCCGCTGATGACCTGCTCGGCGCGCCTGCCGATCTATACCCTGATCATCGCCGCCTTCATTCCCGAGCGCGACGTGCTGGGCTTCATGAGCCTGCAAGGCCTGGTGCTGTTCGGCCTCTATTTCGCCGGCATCGTCTCGGCCATGGCCGTGGCCTGGGTGATGAAGCGCAGCTTCGGCAGCAAGCGCCTGCAGCCGCTGATGCTGGAACTGCCCAGCTATCACTGGCCGCATCTGCAGAACCTGGCGCTGGGCCTGTGGGAACGCGCGCGCACCTTCCTGATGCGCGTCGGCACCCTGATCCTGACCTTGATGATTTTGCTGTGGGCGCTCTCCAGCTTCCCCGGCGCGCCGGCCGACGCCGTGCATCCGCCGATCTATTACAGCCTGGCCGGCCTGCTGGGCCGCGGCCTGGAATACCTCTTCGCGCCGATCGGCTTCAACTGGCAGATCTGCATCGCGCTGGTGCCGGGCATGGCCGCGCGCGAAGTGGCGGTGGGCGCGCTGGGCACGGTGTATGCCCTGTCCCAGACCGGCGACGAACTGGCCGCCACGCTGGTGCCGGTGATCGGCGGCAGCTGGCCGCTGGCTACCGCGCTGTCGCTGATGGCCTGGTATATCTTCGCGCCGCAATGCCTGTCCACGCTGTCCGTGGTCAAGCGCGAGACCAACAGCTGGCGCTATCCGCTGCTGATGGCCGGCTATATGTTTGCCCTGGCTTACGGCGCGTCCTTCCTGACCTTCCGTATCGCCACCTACTTCACCGGAGGCTGAACCATGTGGCAGGAAATCATCGTTGGACTGGTCATCGCGGTTGCCGCGCTGCATGCCAGCGCGCGCTTTCTGCCTGCCGCCTGGCGCCGCCGCATTGTTCACTTCCTGAGCCAGCGCGGCTTCAACCAGGACAAGACCGCCAAGTTCTTCCGCACCAGCGCCAGCTGCGGCAGCGGCTGCGGTTCCTGCGGTTCCTGCGGCAGCGATAGCGGCGCCGGTGGCAATGGCGCCGGCGGCACCGGTGGCCCGACCCCGCCATCCTCTTCCAGCGGCGGCCCCACCCGCCGCGTCATCACCCTGCACCTGCAGCGCTGAAGCCAACGGCCGCCTGCGCCCGCGCAACAACGCGGCAGGCGGCAGCGCAGCCCCCAATCCTGAAGCACGCGCCATGCTAAGCTGGCAAGCCTTTGCCACCTGCCATGAGAGCGCGCATGATTACAGTCCACCACCTCAACAACTCCCGTTCGCAGCGCGTACTGTGGCTGCTGGAAGAGCTCGGTCTCGACTATGAGATCGTGCGCTATCAGCGCGATGCCAAGACCATGCTGGCGCCGCCCGAGCTGCGCAGGATTCATCCGCTGGGCAAGTCGCCCGTGATCCAGGATGGGGACGTGCTGGTGGCCGAATCGGGCGCCATCATCGAGTACCTGGTGGAAAAGTATGGCAACGGCAGCCTGGTGCCGCCGGCCGGCACGCCGGACAAGCTGCGCTGGCGCTATTTCCTGCACTATGCCGAAGGCTCGCTGATGACGCCGCTGCTGATGAAGCTGGTCTTCGACCGCGTGGAAAGCGCGCCCGCGCCGTTCTTCGTGCGCCCCATCGCCAAAGCCATCGCCGGCAAGGTGAAGCATAGCTATATTCTGCCGCAGATCCGGCAGCACCTCGATTACCTGGAAGGCGAGCTGGCCAGGGGCGAGTGGTTCGCCGGCAGCGCGTTCAGCGCGGCCGATATCCAGATGAGCTTCCCGCTGGAAGCGGCCACGGCGCGCGGTGGTCTCGATGGCGCGCGGCCGCGCCTGGCGGCCTTCCTGCAGCGCATCCATGCCCGCCCCGCCTACCAGCGCGCGCTGGAACGCGGCGGCCCCTACGAATTGCTGCGCTGAGGCGCCGCCATTGCGGCATCCGGAAAGGATATATATGATATTGCCCATTAAGAAATAGAAAGTGCAATTCATCACTATGTCGAATATCCAGCAAGGACGCCGCATGAAAAAACTCGCCGCCCTGGCCCTGGTCGCTCTGAGCGTGAGCGGCTGCGCCATCCATCAAACGGTAAAGCCGGTCGAGTCGTTTACCGGCAAGCAGATCTGCCTGATCGAGAACAGCAGCGTGCGCGCCGGCTTTGTCGAAAGCTATAAGCGCGCGCTGGAAAGCAAGGGCTATATCGTGCGCCGCCTGCCATCCTCGGCTGCGATCACGGAATGCTCCGCCACGTCCACCTACAATGCCTTGTGGCGCTGGGATCTGGCCCTGTACATGGCGTATGCCGACATCCGCGTCTACCGCGACGGCAAGCTGGTTGGCGAAGCCAAATACGACTCGCAGAGCGGCGGCATGAATACCGGCAAATGGATCGACGCCGACAAGAAAATCGTCGAACTGGTGCACCAGCTTTTCCCGGGCGGCGCCGGCATCTGAGATCTACTGCCGTGGCCGCGAATGGCCGGGCAGACCTTCTGACCTGGCACAAATCCCACCCGCTCTCCGCCGGATAAGCTTGCTTGACCTGCCTATCCGGAATGCCTAGCATGGAAATGGAGATCGAGTTCGACGCGGCCAAGAATCTTGCCAATCGCAAGCGGCACGGCGTTGACTTGGCGCTAGCGGCGCGGCTGGATTGGGATCTTGCCTTGATTTGGCCTGACCAGCGCTTTGCCTATGACGAGCAGCGCATGATGGCTTTGATACCGGCTGGCATTCTTATCTACCATATTGCCTTTGTAGAGCGCGCCGGCCGGCGGCGCATGATCAGTCTGCGCCAGGCCAGCCGTAAGGAGAAAGAATACTATGTGGCTCACTACCAAGGATGGTCGTAAATTCTGGCTGCATTCGGAGGAGGAAGACCGCAAGATCACCGAAGCGGCTTTGGCCGATCCCGACGCCCAGCCCTTAACCGATGAGCAGCTGGCGCAGATGGTGCCGATCCAGCACATGCCCGAATTGCTGAAAAAACTCCGCAAGGAACGCGCCTGAGCCGGGCACCAAGGCCGGGATCGGCCGGTTTGCCGTTAGAATGGCGGGCATGCACTTTGCCCTGATGACATTCTGATATGGCGCGCCTGCTTGCCATCGACGGCCTGAACATCGTGCGCCGCGTCTACGAAGCCAGCCCCGAACCCGATTCGGCGGAAAAGGCTGAGATCGCGCTGCGCCACGCGCTGTCCTCCTTCCGCAACCTGATCACCGACCACCGGCCCAGCCATGTGCTGCCGGCCTTCGATTTCGGCGGCGCCACCTGGCGCCATGTCCTGTACGCCGGCTACCGCGAAGGCCGCGATCCCATGCCGGCGCCGCTGCGCGCGGCCTTGCCGCAGTTCTATGCCAAGCTGCAAGGCATCGGCCTGCACCCGGTGTCCCTGCCCGACGTCGAAGCCGACGACGTGATCGGCACCGTGGTGCTGCGCTGGCTGGGCGAGGGCCGCGGCGAAGCCATCGTCGCCAGCACCGACAAGGATCTGCATTGCCTGATCGATAACGGCGCCCTGCTGTGGGACCATTTCAAGAGCGAATGGCATGACCACGGCTGGGTCGAGCGCAAATGGGGCGTCAGCGCGGCCCAGCTGCCCGACCTGCTGGCGCTGATGGGCGACGCCACCGATTCGATCCCCGGCGTGTCCAAAGTGGGCGCCAAGACGGCCGCCAAGCTGTTGCGCACTTACGGCAGCCTGGACGCGATCATGGCCGGCGCCGGTATACTGAAGGACACGCTGGGCGAAACACTACGAAAAGAACGCGATATGCTGTATCTTTCACGTCAGTTGGTGCAATTGAAAACCGACGTGCGCATCGGCGTGAGCTGGAATATGCTGGCCTGGGAGCAGTGAGCGAGGCCGGGCGATGCTGCACAATAAAGAGAGAAAAGGCTTTACACGATGTTAAAGGCAATCATCATCGACGGCAGCGCGGTTGCGCGCGGCCTGCTCAACACCGTTCTGCTGGACGGCGGCTACGACGTGGTCGGCCAGGGGCATACCTGCGCCTCGGCCACGGCCCTGATGGTCAAATACCAGCCGCAGATCGTCTGCATCGCGCGCGGCCAGGTGGAGGACGACGAGGACGGCTTGCGCGCCTTGCGCCGCGACTGGCCCAAGACGGTGATCTTCATGGTGTCGAGCGAATTCGACGCCAGCGCCATCCAGTGGGCGCATGGCATGGGCGTCAGTGGCTTCATCGTCAAGCCCTTCAATGCCGACACGGTGCTGAAGACCATCCGCAATACCGTGATCGCCATGGTCAAGCGCCAGCAAAAGGCGATAGCGGCGCAGAACGGCGCCGCCGAAGCGGATGGCTCAGGCGGCGAAGCTTGAGCTGCCGATAATCCCGCCGCCCAGGCAGACGTCGCCGTCATACAGCACGGCCGACTGGCCGGGCGTCACCGCCCATTGGGCATCGACGAAATTCAGCGCGAATTCCAGCTCGCCGGCCGGCGCCACATCGCACGCCACATCGGCCTGGCGGTAGCGCGTCTTGGCCGCGATGCGGCCCGCCGCGGGCGCCACGCCCGCGATCCAGCTGGCCTGGGCCGCTTGCAGGGTGGACGAGAGCAGCCAGGGATGGTCGTGGCCCTGCACCACCCATAGCGTGTTGTTCGCCACATCCTTGCGCGCCACATACCAGGCGTCGCTGCTGCCGTCGGCGTTCTGGTAAGTCTTCACGCCGCCGATGCCGATGCCCTTGCGCTGGCCCAGCGTGTAGAAGCTCAGGCCCACGTGCTCGCCCACCACCTTGCCGTCCGGCGTCTTCATCGGGCCCGGCTTGTACGACAGGTAGCGGTTCAGGAATTCGCGGAAAGGGCGCTCGCCGATAAAGCAGATGCCGGTCGAATCCTTCTTGGCCGCATTCGGCAGCTGGAGTTTTTCGGCGATCTGGCGCACTTCCGTTTTCGGGATTTCGCCGAGCGGGAACAGGGTCTTGGACAACTGCGCCTGGTTCAGGCGGTGCAGGAAATAGCTCTGGTCCTTGGTATGGTCGAAGGCTTTCAGCAGCTCGAAGCGGCCATGCTCCGCATTCTGGCGCACGCGCGCATAGTGGCCGGTGGCGATCAGGTCCGCGCCCAGGTGCATGGCGTGGTCGAGGAAGGCCTTGAACTTGATCTCGGCATTGCACAGCACATCGGGATTCGGCGTACGGCCGGCCTGGTATTCGCGCAGGAATTCGGCGAACACGCGGTCCTTGTATTCGGCCGAGAAATTGACGGCCTCGATATCCACGCCGATCACGTCGGCCACGCTGGCCGCGTCGATCCAGTCCTGGCGCGTGGAGCAGTATTCCGAATCGTCGTCGTCTTCCCAGTTCTTCATGAACAGGCCGATCACCTCGTAACCCTGTTCCTTCAACATCCACGCCGCGACCGAGGAGTCCACTCCGCCCGACATGCCGATCACGACTTTTTTCTTACTCATCTTGCCAATTCCAATTCAGTGTCACACTTCCTCGAACACGGAAATGTGGGTATGCAATAGTTCCAGCGGCGCGCGCTTGCCGGCCAGGTATTCGTCCACGCACTGCAGCAGCAGGGGACTGCGGTGACGCTCGCGGCAGGCGGCGATTTCGTCGCGCGTAAGCCACATGATGCGCAAAATGCCATCGTCCAGCGGCCGCTCGGCATAGTGTTCGCCGACCTCGCCGCAGAAGGCAAAGCGCAGATACGTCACCAGTTCGCCGGTGCGCGCCGAACGGTAGCGCGACATATACATGCCCACCAGGGCCGTGGGACGGAAGTCGTGCGCCGTCTCTTCCAGGGTTTCGCGTACAACGGCCTGTTCCAGCGATTCGTGCGGATCCAGATGGCCGGCCGGCTGGTTCAGGCGGATGCCATCGCTGGTTTCTTCTTCGATCAGCAGGAATTTGCCGTCGCGTTCGATGACGGCGGCAACGGTTACAGAGGGTTTCCAGGTACGCGGCATGAAGTCTCATCCTTGAAAGAGCCGACATTTTAGCCTGTTCCGGCCACGCGCAGATGACAGCCTAGTTGCACATAAGGCAATAGTGGTAAGTGCCTAATCGTTAAGCGGCCAAAAACGTTGGTTTTTTGGAATTCCATGTTAGATTTTAGGCAGTTTTTCTATCATTTGGAGGCTTTACATGAGAATAGGCATACCGGCCGAGACTCGGCCGGGAGAAACCAGAGTTGCAGCGACACCGGAAACCGTGAAGAAACTGGCAGCCCGGCACCAGGTCCTTGTCCAGTCGGGAGCCGGGATTCCGGCCTCCGTCCCGGACGAGGCCTATGTGGCCGCCGGCGCCAGCATCGTCAGCGCGGCCGACGCGTTTGCTGCGGATATTATTTTGAAAGTGCGCGCCCCCAGCGCGGAGGAACGCAGCCAGATTCCTTCCGGCCGGGTGCTGATCGGCATGCTCAATCCCTTCGACGCGGAGAATATCGCCGCCATGGCGGCGGCCGGCCTCTCGGCTTTCGCCCTGGAAGCCGTGCCGCGCATCACGCGCGCGCAATCGATGGACGTGTTGTCCTCGCAGGCCAATATCGCCGGTTACAAGGCGGTGATGGTGGCGGCCAACACCTACCAGCGCTTCATGCCGATGCTGATGACGGCAGCCGGCACGGTGAAGGCGGCGCGCGTGCTGATCATGGGCGTGGGCGTGGCCGGCCTGCAGGCCATCGCCACCGCCAAGCGCCTGGGCGCGGTGATCGAGGCTTCCGACGTGCGGCCGCCGGTCAAGGAGCAGGTCGAGTCGCTGGGCGCCAAATTCATCGACGTGCCCTTCCTGACCGACGAGGAAAAGGAAATCGCCCAGGGCGTGGGCGGCTACGCCCGTCCCATGCCGGCCGACTGGATGCGGCGCCAGGCCGAGTTGGTGCACGAACGCGCCAAGCTGGCCGACATCGTCATCACCACCGCGCTGATCCCCGGCCGCAAGGCGCCGGTGCTGATTTCCGAGGACACGGTGAAGGCCATGAAGCCGGGCTCCGTCATCGTCGACCTGGCGGTGGAGCAGGGCGGCAATTGCCCGTTGTCGGAACTGGGCAAGACCGTGGTCAAGCACGGCGTCTACATCGTGGGCGAGCCGAACCTGGCGGCCCATGTGGCGGCCGACGCCTCGGCCCTGTATGCGCGCAATGTGCTCGATTTCCTCAAGCTCATCATCGACAAGGAAGAAGCCCTGGCCATCGACCGCGAGGATGAAATCATCAAAGCCACCCTGGTCTGTGCCGGCGGCGAAGTGCTGCGCAAATAAGGAGAATGGAATCATGGAAGTGAGCCATACCATCATCAACCTGATCATCTTCGTGCTGGCGATCTACGTGGGCTACCACGTGGTCTGGAACGTCACGCCGGCCCTGCATACGCCGCTGATGGCCGTCACCAACGCCATCTCGGCCATCGTCATCGTCGGCGCCATGCTGGCGGCGGCCCTGACCACCGGTCCGGTGGGACAGATCGCCGGCACCGTCGCCGTGGCGCTGGCGGCGGTGAATGTCTTCGGCGGTTTCCTGGTCACCCAGCGCATGCTGGAAATGTTCAAGAAAAAGGACAAGGGCGCCAAAGGAGGCAAGGCATGAACTTCTCCGTCAGCATGAACACGGTGGTGCTGCTGTATCTGATCGCCTCCGTCTGCTTTATCCAGGCGCTGAAAGGCCTGTCCTCGCCCGCTTCGGCGCGCAAGGGCAACGCCTTCGGCATGGCCGGCATGGCCATCGCCTTCTTTACCACCGTGGCCCTGATCCTGAAACTGGCCGGCGAAGCGGCTGCCAAGGGCCAGGCCCAGGGCCATGGACTGAGCCTGGTGCTGCTCGGCCTGGTGGTGGGCGGCGCGATCGGCGCCACCTTGGCGAAAAAGGTCGAGATGACCAAGATGCCGGAACTGGTGGCGGCCATGCACTCGCTGATCGGCCTGGCCGCCGTCTGCATCGCGGTGGCCGCCGTGTCCGAGCCGCACGCCTTCAATATCGCCGCCCTGGGCGAGGCGCTGCCGCTGGGGAACCGGGTCGAGCTGTTCATCGGCACTTTCGTCGGCGCCATCACCTTCAGCGGTTCGGTGATCGCCTTCGGCAAGCTGGCGGGCAAGTACAAGTTCCGCCTGTTCCAGGGCGCGCCCGTGGTGTTCGCCGGCCAGCACATGCTGAACCTGGCCTTGGCCGTCGTCATGCTCGGCCTGGGCTTGGTGTTCGTTTTCGACGGCGGCACGGAACCGGCCTGGCTGCCCTTCCTGGTCATGACGGCGATCGCCTTCGTGCTCGGCGTCTTGATCATCATCCCCATCGGCGGCGCCGACATGCCGGTGGTGGTGTCCATGCTGAACAGCTATTCCGGCTGGGCGGCGGCGGGCATCGGCTTCTCGCTGAACAACTCGATGCTGATCATCGCCGGCTCCCTGGTCGGCTCTTCGGGCGCCATCCTGAGCTACATCATGTGCAAGGCCATGAACCGCTCCTTCTTCAATGTGATCCTGGGCGGCTTCGGCGGCGAGGCCACCGCGGCGGCGGCTGGCGGGGCGCAGCAGCAGCGCCCGGTGAAGTCGGGTTCCTCGGACGACGCCACCTTCCTGATGTCGAATGCGGAAAGCGTGATCATCGTGCCGGGCTATGGCCTGGCCGTGGCGCGCGCCCAGCATGCGCTGAAAGAGCTGGTGGAAAAGCTGGGCCACAAGGGCGTGACGGTGAAGTATGCGATCCACCCGGTGGCCGGCCGCATGCCGGGCCATATGAACGTGCTGCTGGCCGAAGCCGAAGTGCCTTACGACCAGGTGTTCGAGATGGAAGACATCAACAGCGAATTCGGCCAGGCCGACGTGGTGCTGGTGCTGGGCGCGAACGATGTGGTGAACCCGGCGGCGAAAGATCCGAAATCGCCGATCGCCGGCATGCCGATTCTCGAAGCCTACAAAGCCAAGACCGTGATCGTCAACAAGCGCTCCATGGCTTCCGGCTATGCGGGCCTGGACAATGAACTGTTCTACATGGATAAAACCATGATGGTCTTCGGCGACGCCAAGAAGGTGCTGGAGGATATGGTGAAGGCGGTCGATTAAGCGCCTGCCGCGCCATGGAAAAAGGGGCTGCGGCCCCTTTTTCTATTTCACTCGGCGGCCACTTCGACGCGGTTGCGGCCGCCGTGCTTGGCGCGGTACAGGGCCTTGTCGGCGTGCGACAGGGCGCCGTCGAGCACATTGCCGGGCGCCAGTTCGGCCAGGCCGATGCTGATGGTGACCTTGATGCTGCGGCCATCCTCGGTTTCCACATGCAGGGCGGCGACGGCGGCGCGCAGGCGTTCGGCCACCTGGGCCGCCTGCTCGGGCGTGGCATGCGGCAGCAGCAGGCCGAATTCCTCGCCGCCCAGGCGCGCCACGGCATCGGTCAGGCGCGCCGCATTGCGCAGGGCCTGGCCCACTTCGCGCAGCACCGTGTCGCCGGCGGCGTGGCCGTAGCGGTCGTTGATGCCCTTGAAGTGATCAACGTCGGCCACGCCCACGGTGACGGCGCCGTGCAGGCGCGCGGCGCGCGCCATGACCTGCACCGCCTCGGCCTCGAAGGCGCGGCGGTTGGGCAGGCCGGTGAGGGCGTCGCACAAGGCTTGCTGTTCCAGCTGGGCCAGCAGGTGGGCGTTCTTTTCTTCCATGGCGCGGCGCGGACGCAGGTCCAGCATGAAGGCGCCGAAATAGCGCTCGCCTTCCTTGGCGCCCAGGTCGAGCGCCTTCAGCTCGATCGGCACCATCTCGCCGCTGCGGTGGCGGATGGCGAATTCGCGCACGCGGCCCAGCACCGACGAAGGCGCCGAGCCTTTGATATAGCGCACCACATAGTCGCGGTGCTTCTCATTCAGGTGATCGGGCAGCAAGCCCTCCAGCGGCTCGCCCAGCAGCTCGCCGCCGGCATAGCCGGTCAGCGCCTGCATCGCGTGATTCAGGTAGCGGATGCGCGAGGCATCGTCGATGATCATGACGGCGTCCATTGCGTCGTCGATCAAGCGGGAGATCAGGTGATCGGGCAGAAGGTCGGGCAATGTTGCAGTCATTGTCAAATAAGTATCAGCGGCGGCCGTACATCATCAATTCCGCTAGTATGCCACGGGCGGGGGCGGCCAGGTCGATGGCCGCCAGGCTGGCGCCGAGCAGGGGCTGCAGCGGCGAGTCGTTGGCGAAGATGCGCGCCATGGTATCGGTCAGGCGCACCGTCACCCCGCGGTCCTCGCGGCGCAGGGCCAGGAACTGGCCCAGCATGTCCGGCGTGGCGCCTTGCGCCAGCAGGCGCGCCAGCACGGCCACGTCGCGCAGGCCCAGGTTCAGGCCCTGGCCGGCAACCGGGTGCAGGGTCTGGGCCGCATTGCCGATGGCCACCGTGCGCGCCGTGGCGCTGGACTGGGCGTTCAGGCCGAGCGGGAAGCCGAGGCGGGGGCTGGCGCTGGTGAAGCGGCCCAGGCGCTGGCCGAATGCCTGCTGCAGGCGCTCGAGGAAGGCGGCGTCGTCGAGCGCCAGCACGGCTTGCGCGTTCTCGGGGCGCAGGCACCACACCAGCGAGTATTCATCGTCCTGCGGCAGCAGGGCCAGCGGGCCTTCACCGGTAAAGCGTTCATAGGCGCGGTGGGCGATGGGCGCGCTGCTGCGCACCTGGGCGATGATGGCGGTCTGGCCGTAGTCGCGGCTCAGCGTGCGCGCGGTCTGCTCGTTGAACAGGCCGCCCTCGGCCTGCACCGCGATGGCGGCGCGCAGGGTGCGCCGCGCGGGCTGGCCTGTGGCCGCACCGGCTGGCGCGGCATGGTCCGGCACGGCATTCTCGATGGTCAACCGTACCTCCTGCGGCAGTTCTTCGGCGCCCGCCACGCGCGCCGGGCGCAGCGTGGCGATGCCGAGCCGTGCGCAAACCGCGCCCAGGGCCGACACCACGTCGCCGTAGCGCGTCACATAGCCGAGCGCCGGCACATTGTGTTCTTCGCAGCGGATCATGGCGCGCCCGAACTGGCCGCGGCGCGAGACGTGGATCTGGCGGATTTCGGTGGCGGGGAAGGGCCAGGCGCCAATCTGTTCCAGGATCTGCCGGCTGCCCGCCGACAGGGCCAGCACGCGCGGGTCGTGGCTGGCCTGCTCCAGCGTCTTGGCGTCGATCAGGCAGATGCGTTCGGGCCGCGCGCCGCGCCGCACCAGCAGCGCCGCCAGGGCCATGCCGGCCGGACCGGCGCCGCAGATGGCAATATCGAAATCGTGTTCGGGGAGGGCGCCGGCGGCGTGTTGCGGGGTGGATGCAGTCATAGTCGATTACGTTGGTGCAGGCGGCGCGGCCGCCCTTAATGGCCCTGCATCAGGGCTTCGATCTCGGCCACCGCTTTCGGCGCGGCGCCGCTCAACAAGGTATAGCCGCTGTCGCTGACGATCACGTCGTCCTCGATGCGGATGCCGATATTCCAGAAGCGTTCCGGCACGTCCGGCCCAGGACGCACATAGATGCCCGGCTCCACCGTCAGCGCCATGCCCGGCAAGAGCGGGCGCGACGGCTTGTCGGCCTGGCCCAGGTCGCGGTACAGGCCGACGTCGTGCACGTCCATGCCCAGCCAGTGGCCGGTGCCGTGCATATAGAAGCGGCTATGGGTATTGGTGGCGATCACGTCCTGCGCGCTGCCCACCTTGGCGCGGTCGAGCAGGCCGGTATCGAGCATGCCCTGCGCCAGGATCTGCAGCGCGGCGTCGTGGATGGCGCGATAGGGCGTGCCGGGCCGCACCGCGTTCAGCGCCGCCGCCTGCGCCGCCAGCACCAGCTCGTACAGCTCGCGCTGCGCCGCGCTGAAGCGGCCGTTGACGGGGAAGGTGCGGGTGATGTCGGAAGCATAGCCATCGAGCTCGCAGCCGGCGTCGATCAGTACCAGCTCGCCGTCGGCCGTCTGGCGCGCATTGCTGTTGTAATGCAGGATGCAGGCATTCTCGCCCGAGGCGACGATCGGTGTATAAGCCGGGAACTGGGCGCCGTTGCGGCGGAATTCGTACAGCAGCTCGGCCTCGATCTCGTATTCGAACATGCCGGGCCGGGTCAGGCGCATGGCGCGTTCGTGGGCCTGGCCGGCGATGGTGGCGGCGCGCAGCATGGTGGCCTGTTCGGCCGCGTCCTTCAGCAGGCGCATCTCATCGACCAGCGGCGCCAGGTCGCGCGCGGCGGACGGCGCGGCCACGCCGCTGCGGCTGTGGCGGCGCACCGCCTCCAGCCAGCGCCGCACGCGCCCATCCAGGCTGTCGCTGCGGCCCAGGGCGTAGTACAGCGCCGGACTGTTGGCCAGCAGCTTGGGCAATTCCTCGTCGAGGGCACCAATCGGGAAGGCGGCGTCGAAGCCGAAGGCGGCGCGCGCCGCTTCCGGCCCGTAGCGCAGGCCGTCCCAGATTTCGCGCTCCACATCCTTTTCGCGGCAGAACAGGATGGCGCGCGCCGCCGTCTCGCCGCGCGCTGCCACCAGCACCAGGGCCGCTTCCGGTTCGGTGAAGCCGCTCAGGTAGTAGAAGTGGCTGTCGTGACGGTAGGGATAATCGCTGTCGCCGTTGCGCGCCACTTCCGGCGCGGTCAGGAGGACCGCCACGCTGCCCGCTTCCATCTGCGCCATCAGGCGGGCGCGCCGCTCGGCAAAGTTCGTCATTGGGTCAGCACGGCATTGAGTTCTTCCAGCTGTTGGATGGTGCCCACATTGGTCCACTCGCCTTCGTAGATTTCGCCGCCCACCAGGCCCTTGCCGACGTATTCGCGCAGCAGCTTGCCCAGGCCGGCGTGCGTGCCGGGCGCGATGCCGTCGAACATTTCGGGACGGTAGACGCCGATATTGCCGAAGTTCCAGCGCGGCGCGCCCTGGTTCGACACGGTGTACAGGTTCAGGCCGAAGTCGCCCTCGGGATTGTGCCAGGGGTTCTTGGTCAGGTAGATCCAGGCGATGTCGCGCTGTTCGGTGCTGTAGGCATTGCCCCACATATCCTTATCGTGCAGCACATCCTTGACCTGCTCGAAGTCGAAATGCGGGCAGTAGATATCGCCCGAGATGGCGAGGAAGGGTTCCTCGCCCAGCAGGTGGCGCGCCTGGGCGATGCCGCCCGCCGTTTCCAGCGCTTCCTTCTCGGCCGAATAGCGGATCGAAGCGCCATAGCGCGCGCCGTCGCCCAGCGCCGTCTCGATCATGTGGCCGAGGTGGGCGTGGTTGATGACGATGTCCTTGATGCCGGCGCGCACCAGGTTCAGCACATGCCACTCGATCAGCGCGCGGCCGCGCACCTTGAGCAGGGGCTTGGGGCAGGTATCGGTCAGGGGACGCATGCGCTCGCCGCGCCCGGCCGCGAAAATCATGGCTTTCATGGCGCGCCCCTCAGAAGGTGTAGCCGACGGCGGGCTGGCGGTTTTCCAGCGTGTCGAGCAGTTTGATCAAGGGCTTCAGGTCGCGGTAGCGGTTGGCCGTCTTGCGCACATAGTCCATCACGATCGGCAGGTCGCCCAGGTAGACATCCTTGCCGTCGCGGTAGTTGAGGCGGCAGAACAGGCCCAGCATCTTCAGGTGGCGCTGCAGGGCCATGTATTCGAAGTCCTTGTAGAAGGCATCGAAGTCCTTGTGCACCGGCACGCCCGCGCTCTTGGCGTGCTGCCAGTAGCGGATCACCCAGTCCAGCACCAGTTCCTCGTCCCACTGCACATAGCCGTCGCGCAGCAGGGAGGCGGCGTCGTAGGTCACGGGGCCGTACACGGCGTCCTGGAAATCGATCACGCCGGGATTGTTGTCGTCGACCAGCATCAGATTGCGCGAATGGAAATCGCGGTGCATATACACTTGCGGCTGCGGCAGGCAATGGCCGATGATGGCGTCGAATACTTTTTGCAGTTCGGCGCTTTGCGCCTCGGTCAGTTCGGCGTTCAGGTGCTTGCCGATATACCATTCGGGGAACAGGTTCATCTCGCGCAGCATGAAGGCGCGGTCGAATTCGGGCAGCACGCCGGCCTGGCTGCACTGCTGGAATTTGACCAGGGCGTGCAGGGCCTGGGCATACAGGGCGGCCGCGTTATCGTGGTTCAGCGCTTGCAGATAGGTGGTGGTGCCGAGGTCGGACAGCAGCAGGAAGCCGCGTTCCACGTCCTGCGCCACGATGGCCGGCACGTGCACGCCGGCTTCGGCCAGCATCGCGTCAACCTTGAGGAAGGCTGGCACGTTTTCGCGTTCGGGCGGCGCGTCCATCGCCACCAGGGTGGCGCCGTGCGCGGCCTGGTGGGCCGGCAGCACGTCGAAGCGGAAATAGCGGCGGAAGCTGGCGTCGGCGGACGCCGGACGCACGGAATCGGCGTCCACCACGCCCTGCGGGCGCAGCCAGTCGAGCAACAGGATCAGGCGGGAATCGGCGCCAGCGTCGGCTGCACCGGATGGTGAATTAGGCAATAATGACATGAAACGACCCGAGAATCCGGTTGAATGTGAAGATTCCCATATAATAAGGGATTCAATTTAAAAAATCGCCTTTTATGGTGTTACGCGCGTTCCTTACATGAGTTGGTTTACGCCCCCTAAAAACTCGCAGACGTGGGCGTTTGCCCTGACCGCCCTGGCTGCCGCCGCGGCGGCGACCGCCCACGCCCAGACCCCCGCCAGCAAGCAGCGCCCGCAGCGGGTGGAAGACCCGAACGCCGTGACGACCATCCGTGCCGAGGATATCGGCGGCCGTCCCGAGCGCATCCTGAACCTGGACCGCGACGTCGAGGTGGTGCGCGACCAGACCCGCGTGACCTCCGACAAGGCGTGCTACAAGCAGGTCGAGGCCGAGCTGGAAGCCCAGGGCAATGTGCGCATCTGGCGCTACGGCGACTACTACACGGCCGATGAACTGCAGCTGAATATGGAGACCGGCAAGGGCTTCATGCTGCATCCGACCTACCGCATGGAGCTGAATAACGCCCAGGGCAAGGCGCGCCGCATCGACTTCCTGAACGAGGACGAAGCGCTGGTCATCGACGGCACCTACAGCACCTGCCAGGGGCCGAATCCGGACTGGTATCTGCGCTCGTCCACCCTGAATCTCGATTCCGGGCGCGATGTGGGCACGGCCGGCGGCACCGTCCTGTACTTCAAGGACGTGCCTTTCCTCGGCACGCCCGGCATGTCCTTCTCGCTCTCGGGCGCGCGCCGCTCCGGCTGGCTGCCGCCGATCCCGGGCTTCGGCTCGAAGGGCGCGGCCGAGGTGGTGGTGCCGTATTACTTCAATATCGCACCCAACCGCGATCTGACCGTCTATCCCAAGATCATTCCGCGGCGCGGCCTGCAAATGGGCGCGGTCGGCCGCTATATGGGCGAGACCGAGGCCGGCGAGTACGAGGGCCGCACCCATATCGAGTACCTGCCGCACGATAAGGAAGCGGGCAAGGACCGCTGGATGCTGCATTCCACGCACACCCAGGCCATCGCCCCAGACTGGACTTACGGCTGGAATGTGCGCGCCGCCTCGGACGACGAATATCCGAACGACTTCTCGAAAACCGTGGCCAACAGCGCCGAGCGCCAGTTGCTGCGCGAGCTGCGCACCGACTACCGCCGCGAATACTGGAGCTTGACGGCGCGCGTGCAGAAATACCAGGTGCTGCAGGATCCGGAAGCGAAGAACAATAAGGACTTGACGGTGAGCCGTCCCTACGACCGCCTGCCGGCCATCAATCTGCATGCGGCGCGCTACGACGTGGGCGGCTTCGACTGGCAGCTGGACAGCGAACTGACGCGCTTCTGGCACCCCACCGAGCAGCGCGGCACGCGCGTGGTGGCGGTGCCGCAGCTGAGCTATCCGATCATCGGCGCCAGCTACTTCGTCACGCCCAAGGTCATGCTCAACGCCAGCGCCTACCAGCTGGAAGCGTTCAAGGATCCGGCACGCGGCGATCTGGCCTCGCGTTCGTTGCGCCGCGCCGTGCCGACCGTCTCCATCGATTCCGGCCTGGAATTCGAGCGCAGCGCCTCGTTGTTCGGCCGCGCCGTGACCCAGACCCTGGAGCCGCGCCTGTTCTACGTCTACACGCCTTACCGCGAGCAGAAGGGCTTCCCCAACTTCGACACCGCCGAAGCGACGTTCAACCTCTCGCAGATTTTCAGCGAGAGCCGCTTCATCGGCTCCGACCGCGTGGGCGACGCCAACCAGGTGACGGCCGGCGTGGTGTCGCGCTTCCTGGAAGCGTCCGGCGCCGAGCGCCTGCGCCTGTCCTTCGGCCAGCGCTTCTATTTCAACGAGCAGCGCATCCAGCTGACCGACGACGCCAAGCCGCGCTACGACACCCGTTCCGACACCCTGCTGGCTGCTGCCGGCCGCATTTCGGAAAGCTGGGGCTTCGACAGCGCCGTGCAGTACAACCCCGGCGAGCGCCGCGTGATCAGCACCAACCACACCCTGCAATGGCAGCCGGGCCAGAAGAAGGTGCTGAACCTGGGCTACCGCTTCCTGCGCGACAGCTTCAAGAACGCCGATATCTCCGGCCAGTGGCCGCTGTCGCAGCGCTGGTATGGCGTGGCGCGCGTGAGCTACTCGCTGAAGGACAAGACCGTGCTCGAAAGCCTGCTGGGCCTTGAATACAATGGCGATTGCTGGGTCTTCCGCATGGGCGCGCAGCGCTTCGTGACGTCGGCCAACAAGGCTTCCACGCCGATCTTCTTCCAGCTGGAGCTGAACGGCTTGTCCAAGTTCGGCGTCGGCAATCCGCTGGAGGTGATGAAAAACAGCATCCCCGGCTACCAGCGCCTGAACGAGGGCTATGGCCGCTGACGCGGGAAGGGGGCCGGATTTAGCCGGCCTTCATCCAGCTTAGGCTAAGATAGCGTCTTCCGATTTCTCCACCCCTGACACATGAGCGTTTCAGATATGCGTAATGCCAGTATGCACCCCATCAAACTAGCGGCTGTCCTGCTGTGCGCCATGGCGGCCGGCAGCGTCTCGGCACAGGATGCCAAGGCTGCGGCCGAGGCCAAACCGGCGGCTGCGGCCGCCGCGCCGGCCACCAAGGGCTTTACCCAGCCCGGCCAGTCCAGCAATACGCCGATCGACGCCATCGCCATCATCATCAACGATGAGGTGATCACCAAGCGCGAGCTGGACGAGCGCCTGAAAACGGTCGAGCGCCGCATGAAGGAGCAGAACGTGGCCTTGCCCGACCGCGCCGATCTGCAGCGCCAGCTGACCGAGCGCATGATCGTGGAACGCGCCCAGCTGCAGCTGGCCAAGGAGATGGGCGTGCGCGTCGATGACACCATGCTCGACCGCGCCATCGCCCGCATCGCCGAGCAGCAGAAACTGAGCGTGCAGGAAATGCGCAACCAGATGGAGAAATCCGGCACCACCTTCGCCGCCTTCCGCGAAGAGATCCGCGAAGAGATCATCATGCAGCGCCTGCGCGAGCACGAAGTCGACGCCAAGATCCAGATTTCGGAAGCGGAAGTGGACAGCTTCGTGGCCTCGGAACAAGCCGCCGCCGCCGAGCAGTTCGAAGTGAACCTGTCGCAGATCCTGGTGCGCATTCCGGAAAACGCTTCGCCCGAAGTGATCGCCCAGCGCAAGGCGCGCGCCGACGAAGTGGCGCGCCAGCTGCGCACCGGCGCCGATTTCGCCAAGATCGCCGCCACCTATTCCGACGCCCAGGACGCGCTGCAAGGCGGCGCCGTGGGCTGGCGCCAGCCCGATCGTCTGCCGCCGGTGTTCGCCGAAGCGCTGACCAAGCTGCGTCCCGGCCAGGTCACGCCGATCATCAAGAGCGTGGGCGGTTTCCACATCCTGAAGATGGTCGACAAGCGCAGCATGGCGGAAGCCCAGGCCCAGGCCACGGTGCAGCAGACCCATGCCCGCCACATCCTGCTGAAAGTGACGCCGACCCTGAGCGCGGCCGACGCCAAGCGCAAGCTGGCCGAGTTCAAGGAAAAGCTGGACAGCAAGTCGGCCAAGTTCGAGGAACTGGCGCGCCTGTATTCCAACGACGGTTCGGCCGGCAAGGGCGGCGACCTGGGCTGGCTGTATCCGGGCGACGCGCTGCCTGAATTCGAAGCCGCCATGAACGCCCTGAAACCGGGCGAAGTCAGCGGCCCGGTCGAGTCGAGCTTCGGCTACCACCTGATCGAAGTCCTGGAACGCAAGACCGACGACGTCTCGAAAGAGAAGCAGCGCAACGAGGCCCGCATGGCCCTGCGCGAGCGCAAGCTGGTGGAAGCCGTGGAAGACTGGCAGCGCCAGGTGCGCGACCGCGCCTACGTCGAATTCCGCAACGACGACAGCAAATAAATCGAAAGGGAAGCAGGCATGAGCGCCACTTTGACAGCCCGGCGCCCAGGCGTGCGCCCCGTTCTGGCCATCACCTGCGGCGAGCCGGCCGGCATCGGCCCGGAAATCTCGCTGCGCGCCGCCTGGGCCTTGCGCGCCCAGGCCAATTGCGTGCTGCTGGGCGACGCCGCCTTCCTGGCGATGACGGCGTCCGCCATCGATCCCGCCATCCGCATCAGCGCCCTGTCGCTGCAGGCGGTGCGCCATGGCGGCCTGCCGCACTTCGGTCCGGAACGCCTGTGCGTGATCGATACTCCGCTGGCTGCCCATGTGCAGCCGGGCGTGCTGGATAAGGAAAACGGCCGCGCCGTGCTGGCCACGCTGGATGCCGCCATCGAAGGCGTGCAGGCCGGCTGGTTCGAAGCCATCGTCACCGCGCCGCTGCAAAAGAGCACCATCAACGAGGCCGGCGTGAAATTCTCCGGCCATACCGAATACTTCGCCGAAAAGACCGGCACCGCCCAGGTGGTGATGATGCTGGCCGGCCAGCCGCATGCGCCGGCCGGCGCGTCCGTGCCGCCGCCGCTGCGCGTGGCGCTGGCCACCACCCATCTGCCGCTGCAGGATGTTTCCGCGGCGCTGAGCCGGGAAGGCCTGGGCCGCGTTCTCGACATCATCGACGCCGACCTGCGCCGCAAATTCGGCATCGCCGCGCCGCGCATCCTGGTGGCCGGCCTGAACCCGCATGCGGGCGAGAACGGCTATCTGGGGCGCGAGGAGATCGACACCATCGCGCCGGCCATCGCGGCGGCGCAGGCGCGCGGCATCGCCGCCAGCGGCCCGTATCCGGCCGACACCCTGTTCCAGCCCAAATACCTGAACCAGGCCGATTGCGTGCTCGCCATGTACCACGACCAGGGCTTGCCGGTGCTGAAGTACGCCACCTTTGGGCGCGGCGTCAACATCACGCTCGGCCTGCCGCTGATCCGCACCTCGGTCGACCACGGCACGGCGCTCGACCTGGCGCGCCAGGGCCTGGGCCAAGCCGATTGCGCCAGCATGGAAGAAGCCATCGCCACCGCCCTGAGCATGGCTGAGGCCAGCCGCGCCGCAGCCGCCACGGCCGCCACGGCCGCCTGAATGGCGTGCCCTAACTGATTTGAACTGACAAGAATATGAAACACATCGCCCGCAAACGCTTCGGCCAGAACTTCCTGCACGACGACCATGTGCTGAACAGCATCACCGAGTCCATCGCCCCGCGCGTCGGCGACGCCATGGTGGAAATCGGCCCCGGCCTGGGCGCCATGACCGAGCAGCTCTTGCGCACCCTGCCGCAGATGCATGTGGTGGAACTGGACCGCGACCTGGTGGCGCGCCTGGAAAAAGCCTATCCGCGCGAAAAGCTGGTGATCCACGCCGGCGACGCCCTGAAATTCGACTTCTCCACCATCCCGGTGCCGGCCGGCCAGAAGCTGCGCGTGGTCGGCAACCTGCCGTACAACATTTCCAGCCCGCTGCTGTTCCACCTGACCGAGTACGCGCCGCTGGTGCAGGACCAGCACTTCATGCTGCAAAAGGAAGTGGTGGAGCGCATGGTGGCCGAGCCGGGCAGCAAGGTCTACGGCCGGCTGTCGGTGATGCTGCAATGGCGCTATCAGATGGCGCTGCTGTTCGTGGTGCCGCCCGAAGCCTTCGACCCGCCGCCCAAGGTCGATTCCGCCATCGTGCGCATGATCCCCATCGCCCAGCCGCTGCCTTGCGATGCCGCCACGCTCGAAGCCGTGGTGCAGAAAGCCTTCTCGCAGCGCCGCAAGGTGATCCGCAACTGCCTGGCCGGCATGTTCACCGAAGAACAGATCGCCGCCGCCGGCATCAATCCCACCGACCGGCCCGAAATGGTGGCGATGGAAGCCTACGTCGCCCTGGCCAACAGCCTGAGCGCCCGCAACCCCGCCTAAAGCCCGCCAAAACGGCCGAGCCCGTGTCCGATTTTGGGGTCTGGCCCCAAAATCGGACACGGGCTCGGCCGTTGAAATGCGTCGGAATAAAAAAAAGCCCGCTGTTGCGGGCTTAAGTCCAATTCTTAGTAAGAAGTGGAGGAGACGGGTGTGATTATGCGGTGTTGCAGCATATCAATCCAATTTATCTTTCGGATACCCGTCATTCCATTCCTGAATATCAAGGACGGGTGCAGTTGACCACCACATTCGTCACCGCCGCTTCGCCCATATAGCCGCTGCCGTTGCTCACGGTGCAGGTCTGGTTGAGCGGTTGCTTGGTCACGGCGATCAGATAAGGCGCGCCGTAAGGAATGTCGGTGAAGGTGAAGACCGGCGAGGCTTTGGTCACGGGCATGGGGGTAGCGCCATTGTTCAGGACCAGACCATCTTCCAGCAGATTGTTGACCTTGCCGCTGACCGGGTAGACATTCTGGCGGCAGGAGACGTTGACGACGATGCTGGTGGTCTGGCCGGCGTTGCCGGAGCTGAGGCGGCCGTCTTCCGTGCAGTTCATGTGCTCCGGATTGCGCACCACTTTGACGCTGTAGCTGTCGCCGTAGGAAATGCGCTTGCTGAAGCGGTAGCTGGTGGCGCCCACCGGAATATCGATTTGCTCTTGATCGCCGTTCAGGCTCAGTTTCAGGCCGCTCGTGCGCACGGCACTGATCACGTTGTCGCCGTCGACAAAGTTGCCGCTCACGTCAAAGGTGGATTTGCCGCCGCAGCCGGCCAGGGCCAGGACGGTGGCGAGCGCGGTGAGGCGGCCCAGGGTCATTGCTTGCATATCTCTCTCCAGAAAAACTTATTTGCAGGTGACGGTCACGGTGGTGATGTCGACGGCGCCGACCTTGCCGGCGGCAGTAGTGCCGTCGACGGTGCAGACCTGGCCGTCCGGCTGGCGCAGCACGCCGACGGCGTAGGTCAGGCCGTGGAGGACTTTTTCGCCGAACATGAAGCTGGTGGCGCCGGCTTCGACATTCAGGCTGCTGGAGCCGTTGGCCAGGATCAGGCCGCGTCCGGTCAGGCCGCTGATGCTGCCGCCCAGGGTGCGCGGATATGCTTGGCAGACCACGTCCACCGTGCGGTTGTACCAGTTGATCTTGCCGCTGGCGTTGGACAACGTGCACTTGGCGCTCTCGGGTTCCTGGCTGATGGTCACGTTGTAGGTCTTGTCGTCAGCCATGGCCTGGCTGAAGGTGACGCCGTTGGGGGCGTTGCCGGTGGTCAGCTCGTCGCCGCCATTGTTCTTCAGCTTGAGGCTGCCGTCGGTCATGCCGAACACCCTTACGATCAGCGGGATATTGCCGCCGCCACCGCCGCCGCCGCAGGCCGCCAGCGTCGCAGCGCACAGCAGGGCGGCGCCGGAGCGCAGATACGTCTTCTTCATAACACTCTCCAAATTCATCTAAGGTCAGGCGCTGGTGCCGCGCGCGCTGCACGGAAAATCGGCGCTTATTTTAGTGCATCTTGCAACAGACGGCGCCGAAAAGCTTGTAACAGCCTGTTGGCCGCCTTAGCGCACCAGGGCTTGCTCGCATTGCGAGCGGCGCCCCTGCAGCAGGCAGCGGTTCTTCACGGCGCCCTGGCGGTCGAACACGGTGATGCGCCATTCGCCCGGCGCGCCGCGCTCCATGCCCATGAAGCCGAAGCCGTCCAGCCAGGCGCTGAAGTGCTCCAGCACGGCGCCCGGCGCCGGCGCGATGGCCGTATCGGGCAGCGGCGGCAGCGGCTCGGTGTCTTCGGCCGTGCCGGAGAAGCCGGCCACCAGCTGGCTCGGGTGGGGCGAGCTGAAACTCAGTTGCTGCCACAGGTGCACGTGGCCGGACAGCATGGCTTGCACGCCGTCGGGCAGGAACAGGGGATTGAGCGAGCCGAAGCTGTCGTGCAAGCCCTTGTCGCCGAGGATGAGGATGCGCCGGCCCTGCTTGTCGCGATCGGCGCCGACGGCGAAAATGGGGTGGTGGTTGGCGCCCAGATTATAGGGCGCCTGGGCGGCCAGCTGTGCCAGGCGGCGGTAGGTGGCGCGGTAGCGCTCGTAGCCGGTGTCGGCTGGCTTCAGGCCGCGCCAGCTGGTGGCGGCGGTGTCGATCACCAGCAGCTGGCTATCGCCACCCAGCGGCACGGCATACGGATCGCTGTAGTCGCCCAGGCTGTCGTCGGCGGGCCGGTTGCAGTCGCGCCCGGCCTGCAGCGGGCGCGGGTCGAGCAGGCGCCACCAGCCCTGGCCGGCGCGCGCGCAGGATTCGTGGTTGCCGCGCACCGCGACCCAGGGCGCGGCCTGCAGCAGCGGCGCGGCGGGACGGAAGAAGTCTTCGCGCCAGGCGTCCCAGCCATAGCCCCAGGGGCTGTTGGCGCAGCCGGTATTGCCCTCGGGACAAGGATTTTCGCGGTAGTGGTAATCGCCCACATGCAGCACCAGGTCGGGCTGCCAGGCCGCGGCGGCGGCGGCCACGGCGGCAAAGGGGAAGGCTTGCGGGTCGTTGCAGGCCTGGTAGGCGTTGTCGGCCTTTTTCAGGCGGCAGCCGGTGTCGCCGATGACGGCGATGCGCTGCACCGCGGCGCGCGGCAGCGGCAAGGCATGGCCGGCCACGCTGGCGCGGCGCGTGGCCGGCGCCAGTTCGGCCTCGCAGGTCAGCAGGGGGAAGGCCGAGGGCTTGCTGTCGGCGCCAGCGGCGGTGGGGCGCAAGGGCAGCGTGGCGGCCGGGGCGCGCAACTGCATGGGCTGGGCCTGGCCATCGAGTTCGATGGCGGGGCAGGCGGCGGCGCTGCTCAGCACACGCGCGACGGGGCGGCCCTGTTCGCCCAGCAGCACATAGGCGGCCTCGATGCCGGGCGGCAGGGGAGCGGACAGGGCGGCGGGCGGCGCGGGCGGGGCTTCTGGTGGGGCGAGGGCGGCGCAGCCGCCCAGGCCCGCCGCCAGCGGCAGCAGGAAGGCGCGGCGCAGGCCGGCCGGGGACAGAATAGACAAGGTAAATCCCGGGGTAATATGGACAAAGCGCTAATTTAGCACGGCGCGCCGCCTGTAGCGCCAGCCACCGTCCATCGCCAGCCGGGCGCGGGGCGTGCGACAATAGCCCCATGCTGCCTTCTCCCCGCCCCAAAGCCATTCTGTTTGACCTGGACGATACGCTGTGGCCGATCGCGCCCGTGATCGCCGCCGCCGAAGTGACCCTGCATGCCTGGTTGGCCGAGCATGCGCCGAAAGTGGCGCAAGCGTTTTCCATCGAGGACTTGCGCGCCCGCCGCCAAGCCCTGCTCGCCGCCGATCCGGCCCTGCACGTCGACCTGGGCGCACTGCGCCGCGCCGGCCTGCAGGCCGCGTTCGAGCTGGCCGGCGAAGACTTGCGCCATCTGGACGGCGCCATGGCGCATTTCTTTGCCGCCCGCAATGCCGTCACCCCGTATGACGATGTGCTGCCCGGCCTCTTGCACCTGAAACAGAAAATTTTGCTGGGCACGATCTCGAACGGCAATGCCGACCTTGAAGTCATCGGCCTCGCCCACCATTTTCAGGTATCGCTGGCGGCCAGCCATTTCGGCCGCGCCAAGCCGGACCCGGCCATTTTCCTGGCCGCCTGCGCCGCGCTCGGCGTCGCGCCGGCCGAGGCTGTGTATGTCGGCGACGATCTGCGCCTCGATGTGGAGGGCGCCCAGCGCGCCGGCCTGCGCGCCGTCTGGCTCAACCGCGGCGGCGCGGCGGCGCCCGAGGGCTGGGCGCCGGATGCGATTTGCAGCAGCTTCGACGAGCTGCTGCGCTGGCTCGAACGCCAGTTGGCGCCATGAGCGCGGCGGACCCAGGCCGGGTGGCGGATTGCCGCGGCGGCCCGCGCCCGTGCATAATAGAACCGATGAATGCTGGCTAGATACAATCATGCAACTCGACAACCGTGCCCAAACCCTGCTCAAAGCGCTGGTGGAGCGCTATATCGCCGACGGCCAACCGGTCGGCTCGCGCGCCCTGTCCAAGATTTCCGGGCTGGACCTGTCGCCGGCCACCATCCGCAACATCATGGCCGACCTCGAAGAGCTGGGCTATGTGGCCAGCCCCCACACCTCGGCCGGCCGGGTGCCGACGCCGCGCGGCTACCGCCTGTTCGTCGACACCCTGCTGACCGTCCAGCACCTCGACGAGCGCGCCGTCGATCCCCAGCTGCGCCTGCCTGGCCAGGCCCAGGCGGCCCAGCCGCACAAGCTGATCGCCAACGCGGCCCAGATGCTGTCCTCGCTGACCCAGTTCGCCGGCGTCGTGCTCAGCCCGCGCCATGAATCGGCCTTCCAGCAGATCGAATTCCTGCGCCTGTCGGAAAAGCGCATCCTCTTGGTGATCGTGGTGCCGGGCGGCGACGTGCAAAACCGCCTGCTGCTCACCGATGTCGATTACACCCCGGCCCAGCTGCAAGCGTCGGCCAACTTCCTCAACCAGAATTACAGCGGCCTGGCCTTCGACGAGGTGCGCGGCCGCCTGCAGCACGAGCTGCGCCAGTTGCGCGACGATATGGGCCGGCTGATGCAGACAGCCGTCGAAGCGAGCAGCGAGGCGCTGGCCGAGAGCGCCGACGAGATGGTCATCGCCGGCGAGCGCAATCTGCTGTCGGTGAGCGATCTGTCGTCGAATATGAGTTCGCTGCGCCAGATGTTCGATATGTTCGAGCAAAAAACCGGCTTGATGCAGCTGCTCGACGTGTCGAGCAAGGCGTCCGGCGTGCAGATTTTCATCGGCGGCGAATCCCAGCTCTTGCCGATGGACGAGATGAGCGTGGTCACCGCGCCCTACGAGGCCAATGGCCGCATCGTCGGCACCCTGGGCGTGATCGGGCCGACGCGCATGGCGTATGAGCGCGTGATCCCGATCGTCGACATCACCTCGCGCCTGCTGTCGAACGCGCTCAGCCAGCCTTAGGCGCGGCGCGGCCCAAAACAAAACCCCTGCCTGCGGGCGCAGACAGGGGCTGGCAAAGCGGGGCGGCGCATGCCGCGCCCGGCTCAGTGTTTATGCGGGCAAGCGTCCTTGGTGCAGCTGCCGTAGATGGCCAGCGCGTGCTCGGCGATCTTGAAGCCGCGCTCCTTGGCGATCATGTGCTGGCGCTTCTCGATTTCCTCGTCGACGAATTCTTCCACGCGGCCGCAGTCCAGGCAGACCAGGTGGTCGTGGTGGGAACCCTGGTTCAGCTCGAAAATGGCCTTGCCGCTCTCGAAGTGGTTGCGGTTGAGCAGGCCGGCTTGCTCGAACTGGGTCAGCACGCGGTAGACGGTGGCCAGACCGACGTCCATATTGTCGGCCAGCAGGATTTTGTAGACGTCTTCGGCCGTCAAGTGGCGTACGGGGCTGCTCTGGAAAATGTCCAGGATTTTCAGGCGCGGCAGGGTTGCCTTCAGGCCGCTGGCCTTCAGGTCGGTGGGGCTGTTACTCATGTTTGGTGTCAAATGTGGCTCGAGTGCTTTATGATATAGCGTTTTTGCCACTTCTGCTCAATCGGATTTGAGGTCTTCTATGCGCGTCACCCCTGTTTTCTCGCCGTCTTTGTTGCCTCACATGAAACGCCGCGCCCCGGCGCTGGCGGCGGCCCTGTGCCTGGCCCTGGCCGCCAGCGGCTGCGCCACGCGCAGCGCCGCCCCTGCCGCCACGGACAGCGCGGCCAAGCCGGCCGCGGGCGCCGGCGCGCACACGACGACCGCCACCCAGCTGCAGAAATTCATGTGGTTCTTCTCGCCCTACCGCCCCGACATCCAGCAAGGCAACTTCGTCTCGCAAGACATGCTGGACCAGCTCAAGGAAGGCATGACGCGCGACCAGGTGCGCTTCGTGCTCGGCACGCCGATGCTGGCCGACATCTTCCACGCCGACCGCTGGGACTACCCCTTCCGTCTGGCCAAGGGCAATGGCGAGGTCACCACCGCCACCGTGGTGGTGTATTTCAAGGATGAGAAAGTGGCGCGCTGGGAAGGCGGCAATCTGCCGTCCGAGCGCGAGTACATTGAACGCATCGCCGGCCCCGTGCTCAAATTCAAGAAGGCCGAGGAAAAAGCGGCCAGCACCAACGCCGCGCCGGGCAAGGCGCCGCTGCCGGCCGGCAGCGAAACCAGCAAGTAATTAGCCAGAACTAGCGGCCCGCCACGGCGGGCTGCGCAAGGACAACCATGAGTATTGTGAATATCGCCGTTGCCGGCGCCAGCGGCCGCATGGGCCGCATGCTGATCGAGGCCGTGCAGGCCGCACCGGACACCCGCCTCAGTGGCGCCCTCGACCGCGCCGGTTCGCCCGGCCTCGGCAGCGATGCCGCCGCCTTCCTCGGCCAGCAGGCCGGCGTCGCCATCGCCGCCGACTTCGCGCAAGGCCTGGCCGGCGCCGACGTGCTGATCGACTTCACGCGCCCCGAAGCCACCCTGGACCACCTGGCTTACTGCGCCGAACACGGCATCAAGCTGGTGATCGGCACCACCGGCTTCGACGCGGCCGGCAAGGCCGCCATCGCCGAGGCGGCCAAGAAAACCGCCATCGTCTTCGCGCCGAATATGAGCGTGGGCGTGAATGTCACGCTGAAACTGCTCGAATTCGCCGCCAAGCAATTGGCCACCGGCTACGACATCGAGATCGTCGAAGCCCACCACCGTCACAAGGTCGATGCGCCGTCCGGCACCGCGCTGAAGATGGGCGAAGTCATTGCCGACGCCCTCGGCCGCGATTTGAAGGAGTGTGCCGTGTATGGCCGCGAAGGCGTGACCGGCGAACGCGACCCGTCCACCATCGGTTTCGCCACCGTGCGCGGCGGCGACATCGTGGGCGACCATACCGTGCTGTTCGCCGGCACCGGCGAGCGCATCGAAATCAGCCACAAATCGAGCAGCCGCGCCAACTACGCGGCCGGTTCGCTGCGCGCCGCCCGCTTCCTGGCCGACAAGCCGAGCGGCCTGTTCGATATGTACGACGTGCTCGGCCTGAACGGCCTGAGCGCCTGAGCGGCGGAGGCAGCAGCATGGCCACCGCCACCCTGAACGGCGCCCTGATCGCCGACGAAGCCAGTTTCCACGCCGAGGCGCGCCGCGCCTTCGGCTTCCCCGCCAGCTACGGCAACAGCATGGATGCCTGGCTCGACTGCATGAGCTATCTGCGCGACGACGAAAACATGACGCAGTTCCGCCTCCAGCCCAACGAGGTCTTGGAAATCGTCATCAGCAACGCCGCCGCCCTGCGCGCCGCCGTCCCCGACCTGCTCGACGAGCTGGTCTACTGCATCGGCGGCCTCAACGAACGCTACGAAGACTACGGCGAAAAGCCCGCCCTCAAGCTCACCCTCGCCTGACTTTGATCTACATCAGCAAATGTCCACCCTGGTGCCTGGCACCAGGGTGGACATTGCTTGATAAATCTCAAAGAATGTCCGACTCCGGTGCCTGACACCAGGGTGGACATTGTTTGATTTGGCGCAAACAGTTTAGGCTTGTTCGCCGGGAGCGAGGGTCAGCACGTCGTAGCCGCTGTCGGTGACGGCGATCATGTGTTCCCATTGGGCCGACAGGGAGCGGTCCTGGGTGACGACGGTCCATTCGTCGGCCAGCACGCGGGTGTGGTGCTTGCCGGCGTTGATCATCGGTTCGATGGTGAAGACCATGCCGGGCCGCAGCTCGAGGCCATGGCCGGGACGGCCGTAGTGCAGCACTTGCGGGTCTTCGTGGTAGACCATGCCGATGCCGTGGCCGCAGTAGTCGCGCACGATGCTGTAACCGTGCTGCTCGGCCAGGCGCTGGATGGCGTGGCCGACGTCGCCCAGCGTGGCGCCCGGCTTCACGGCGCGGATGCCGGCCCACATGGCGTCATACGTCACTTCGCACAGCTTGCGCGCGGCCTTGCTGGGCTGGCCCACGTAGTACATGCGGCTGGTGTCGCCGAACCAGCCATCCTTGATCACGGCCACGTCGATATTGATGATGTCGCCATCCTTGAGGATTTTGCGCGGCGAGGGAATGCCGTGGCACACCACTTCATTGACCGAGGCGCAGATGGTCTTGGTATAACTGCCGTAGCCGACATTGGCCGGAATCACTTGCTGTTCCTTGACGATGTAGTCATGGCACAGCCGGTCCAGGTCGTCGGTGCTGACGCCGGCCTTGACGTGGGGGCCGATCATGGTCAGCACATCGGCCGCCAGCTGGCCGGCGATGCGCGCCAGCTCGATCTGTTCCGGGCTCTTGATGAGCAGGGCGTTGCTGCGCTTACGCATCGTGCGCTCCCTCGGCCACCGGCTCCAACGTGCCCAGCTTGAAGGGCGCGTTCGCGTTGCCGCGCAGCAGCAGCTGGCACAGCTCGCTGTAGCGCAGATCGGGATTGGTTTCGGCCAGCAAGCCGATGCGCAGCCAGTGCTCGGCCTGGGCATTGATCGAGCGGCTCAGGGCGCCGCTCGCAAGGCGCAGGTTTTCGTGCATCTGGTCGGAAATCTTGACGATACCCATGTCCATGCCTTTATATGATTCGTATATGAAACGTATATTAGCATGGCAGGCTCAGCTTTGCCTAGCGCACGGCGTGGGCGTCGAACAGCGGGTTTTCGATCAGGCCCAGCAGATTGCCGTAGGGGTCGCGCAGGTCGGCCATGCGGATGCCTTCGCCGACGTCCTCGATCTTGCCCTGCAGCTGGCCGCCGAGCTGTTGAATGCGCGCCACTTCTGCCTCGATGCCCTCAACGCCCCAGTAGACGCGGCAGCCGGCTGTGCCCGGTTCGCCCTCGGGCCACAGGCCCAGCTCGAAACCGCCGACGTTAAAACCGACATAGAAGGGCTGGTCGAAGTAGGGCGCCTGGCCCAGCACCTCGGTGTACCAGGCTTTGGCGGCCTGCAGGTCGGGTACGTGCAGCGGGTAAATGGCGCTGCGTAATCCTTTGATCATGGCATGGTCCTTTCGATGGTTGACGATGCGGCCATCATGCCATGGCGCGCGCGGCGGCGATTGGAAAAATGGAAAGCATGCGCGGGCGGCGCAGCGGGTGTGGCGCGGGACGACGAGAAAGCGCGACAGAGGCGACAGCGCGACAGAGGCGACAGCGCGACAGGGGGCAGGCTGGCGGCGGGCTGTGCGCTTTGCCCGCCATCAGGGCAGGATGCTGCCGCGCCGGCGCGGGATGCCAAGTTCGCGCCGCAGCTCCTTGGCGCGCCGCCAGTGTTTCTCGCCGGGGAAGCGGATGCACAGTTCTTCCCAAGCATTGCGCGGAATGCCGCGGAACAGGCGCAGGAAGCGGTTGGGCGACGTGGGCAACCCGTCGTAGAGCAACTGGTTGCCGACCACCTCGGCCTGGCCGCCGCCGCGCATGAAGACGCGCAGCCGCGTGCCTTCGGGCAGGAAGAGCGCTTTCCAGAAATAGCCGCGCCCGCTTGCCAGGCGCGCTGCCGCGAACGTGCTGACGGCGTCCGGGGCGCCCAGCGGCTGCGGCGCAACCTTGGCGGCGGACGATGCCATTGCCGGAAATGGCAAAGCGAGGGCGGCGGCGGGGGCGGCATCGTCCGTGGTTTCGGATTCGGCGTCAGCATTGGCCTCGACCTCGACCTCGACCTCGACCTCGACGTCTGCGTTTGCATCGGCCTCGGCCAGTTGACGGTCCAGCCAGCTCTCGACGGCTTCGCTGATGGTGGCGGAAAGCTGGTCCAGCGCGTCGTGCTGATCAAGCCAGTTCATCAAGCGCAATAGAGTGTGGGGTGCTACTTCGCCACTCCCTATGGCAAATCTGCTCTTTTTCATGATGGGCCTCGTCAATGCGTGAAAACCTGCTCTTTTCTGCTCTAACTTGCTCTAATTGGACTGCCGGGTATGGGGAAAGTTCCAAAAGAGCGCTTTAGAGCAGAAAAGAGCAGAAAATCACGCAACCGAAAAAATTAGAGCAATTTAGAGCAAATTTGCCATAGGGAGCCGCGAGGAGATCCCCCACCCTCAATTCCGGCGCGCCGGCCGCAGGAATTGCTCGGGCGTGTGGCCGGCGAATTCCTGGAAGTCGTGAATCAGATGGGATTGGTCGAAATAGCCGCAATCGAGGGCGAGGGCGGCCCAGTCGACGCTTAGGGCTGCCGCCGCAGTCGTGTTCGCGCCGGCACGCGCGTCCGCGCCCGCCGCCCCAGCCGTCCCGGCAGCATGCTGGCTGAGTACGGCGGTGGCGCGCCGAAAGCGGCAGATGCGCGCAAACAGCTTGGGCGGCAAACCGACCTGATCGCGGAATTGGGCCGCCAAATGCTGGCGGCTGACGCCGAAACGCTCTGCCAGTGCATCCACGCGCAGCAAGCCGTGCGTCGTCTCGATGGCTGCCACCGCCGCCCGCGCCAACGAGGCCACTTCCACCTTGCCCGCCAACAAACGTGCGCGTTTCAGCAGCGCCTGCTCGATCACGTCCAGCCGCTGCTGATGGCTGAGTTCATCAGCCCAGAGTGCATCCTGCAGCCGGTCGGCTGCGGCCCGTCCCCACAGCAGATCGAGGTCGGCGCGCTGATCGCTGAGTCCGGCCAAAGGCAGGCCCAGGAAATGCCGCGCCGCGCCGGGCAGGAAGCGTACCGCCACCGTGCGCACGCGGCCCGCCGACGGCACCTCGATAAACGCGCTCATCATGCCCACGGCGAAGGCTGGCGCGCCCTGGTCCTGCCACAGGATGTCGACGCAATTGTCGGGTAGCACGCGGTGCCAGTGCGGCGCCGCTCCCGTCGCGCGCGCCTCGGCGGCCCACAGGCAGGCAATATAGGGACGCAAGGCGGGGTGGGGCGGATACTCCCGGTACAACATGCATAATCTCCGGCAAGAAAACATCGCAGGCGCGCCGCGCAACAGGCGGCGGCGAAGCAGTATAATGAAAGGTTCGTAACCTTTCACCAATTCTACTGGCCGCAACCATCATGCAAGAAAAATATAGTCCCGCCGACGTCGAAAAAGCCGCCCAAGCCCACTGGAAGGCGATCGACGCCTACAAAGCCGTCGAAAACGACCCGCGTTTCCCAAAAGGCAAGTACTACGCTTGCTCGATGCTGCCTTACCCTTCGGGCAAGCTGCACATGGGCCACGTGCGCAACTATACGATCAATGACGTGATGTACCGCTATCTGCGCATGAACGGCTACAACGTGCTGATGCCGATGGGCTGGGACGCCTTCGGCATGCCGGCCGAGAATGCGGCCATGGCCAACAACGTGCCGCCGGCGCAGTGGACCTATTCCAACATCGCCCACATGAAGGAGCAGATGGAGTCCATGGGCCTGGCCATCGACTGGTCGCGCGAAATGGCGGCCTGCAAGCCCGAGTACTACAAATGGAACCAATGGATGTTCCTGAAGATGCTCGAAAAAGGCATCATCTACAAGAAGACCGGCACCGTGAACTGGGACCCGATCGACCAGACCGTGCTGGCCAACGAGCAGGTGGTCGACGGCCGCGGCTGGCGTTCGGGCGCGCTGATCGAAAAGCGCGAAATCCCGATGTACTACGCGCGCATCACCGACTACGCCGACGAGCTGCTCGACTACGTCGACCACAAGCTGCCCGGCTGGCCTGAGCGCGTGCGCATCATGCAGTCGAACTGGATCGGCAAATCGACCGGCGTGCGCTTCGCCTTCCCGCACAGCATCGCCGGCGCCGACGGCCAGCCGATCGGCGACGGCAAGCTGTTCGTCTTCACCACCCGTCCCGACACCGTGATGGGCGTGACCTTCTGCGCCGTGGCGGCTGAGCACCCGCTGGCCACGCACGCCGCGCAGAACAACCCTGAACTGCAAGCCTTCATCGCCGAATGCAAAATGGGCTCCGTGATCGAAGCCGATATGGCGACCATGGAGAAGAAGGGCATGCCGACCGGCCTGTTCGTCACCCATCCGCTGACCGGCGCCCAGGTCGAAGTCTGGGTCGGCAACTATGTGCTGATCACCTACGGCGACGGCGCCGTGATGGGCGTGCCGGCCCACGACGAGCGCGATTTCGCCTTCGCCAAAAAATACAATCTGCCGATCAAGCAGGTGATCCGCGCCGAAGGCCAGGACTACTCGGACGCCGCCTGGCAGGAATGGTATGGCGACAAGAGCGTGTCCATCGTCGCCAACTCGGGCAAATACGATGGCCTGAACTACGCGCAAGCCGTGGACGCGGTGGCCGCCGACCTGGCCGCGCTGGGCCTGGGCGAGAAGAAAGTCACCTTCCGCCTGCGCGACTGGGGCATTTCGCGCCAGCGCTACTGGGGTACGCCGATCCCGATGATCAACTGCGCCGACTGCGGCGTGGTGCCGGTGCCGGAAAAAGACCTGCCGGTGGTGCTGCCGGAAGACTGCGTGCCGGACGGCACGGGCAACCCGCTGAACAAGCATGAAGCCTTCCTCAAGTGCGACTGCCCGCAGTGCGGCAAGCCGGCGCGCCGCGAGACCGACACCATGGATACCTTCGTCGATTCGTGCTGGTACTACATGCGCTATACCTCGCCCGGCTCGAACGCGTCCATGGTCGACGCGCGCAACGATTACTGGATGCCGATGGACCAGTACATCGGCGGTATCGAACACGCCGTGCTGCACCTGCTGTACGCGCGCTTCTGGACCAAGGTGATGCGCGAATTCGGCCTGGTCAAGTTCGACGAGCCTTTCGTCAACCTGCTGACCCAGGGCATGGTGCTCAATGAAACCTATTACCGCGAAGACGCGGCCGGCAAGAAGACCTGGTTCAACCCGGCCGACGTCGAACTGACCACGGACGACAAGGGCCGCCCGCAAAGCGCGCTGCTGAAGGAAGACGGCGCGCCGGTGCAGATCGGCGGCACCGAGAAGATGTCGAAGTCGAAAAACAACGGCATCGATCCGGCCGCCCAGATCGAGCAATACGGCGCCGACACCGCGCGCCTGTTCACCATGTTCGCCTCGCCGCCGGAACAGACCCTGGAGTGGTCGGGCAGCGGCGTCGAAGGCGCCAACCGCTTCCTGCGCCGCGTCTGGTCCTACGCTTACGCGCAGAAGGCGCGCATCGACGCTTCGGGCGCCGCGCTGACGGCCGCCGCCAATGGCGACGCGCAGAAAACCCTGCGCCGCGAACTGCACAAGGTGCTGCAGCAGGCCGACTACGACCTGAAACGCATCCAGTACAACACCGTGGTGTCGGCCTGCATGAAGATGCTCAACACCATGGAGTCGGCCAAGCTGGACGACTCGGCCGAATCGAATGCCGTGCTGTCCGAAGGCCTGGCCATCTTCCTGCGCTTGCTGAACCCTGTCGCCCCGCACATCACCCATGTGCTGTGGCAGGAACTCGGCTATGCCGGCGACATCCTGGACGCGGCTTGGCCGCAGGTCGACCCGGCCGCGCTCGAGCAGTCCGAGATCGAGATGATGATCCAGGTGAACGGCAAGCTGCGCGGCTCGGTGAAAGTGGCGAAAGCGGCCGACAAGGCCGCCATCGAAGCGGCGGCCCTGGCCGAGGAAAGCGTGCAGAAATTCATCGAAGGCACGCCGAAGAAGGTCATCGTGGTGCCGGGCAAACTGGTCAACATCGTGGTGTAAATACTTATGGCAATGACGACTCCTGTATTCTCCCGCCGCCAGCGCGGCCTGGCGCGCCTGGCGCACAACGCCACGCTGGCGGCGCTGCTGGCGGCCAGCGTGGCCGCCTGCGGCTTCCATCTGCGCGGTTCGAGCGGCAACTACACCCTGCCTTTCCCTTCGCTGTACGTGGGCCTGCCGGAGTCGTCGCCGCTGGCGATTGACCTGAAGCGCAATATCCGCGCCAACGGCCACACCGAAGTCGTGAACGATCCGAAGCGCGCCGACGGCATCATCGAGGTGCTCAACGATCCGGAAAAAACGCGCAGCAAATCGATCCTGTCGCTGAACAGCAATGGCCGCGTGCGCGAATATCTGCTCAGCTACAACATCGTGTTCCGCGTGCGCGACCCGGCCGGCAACGAGCTGCTGGGACCGACCCAGATCCAGCTGACGCGCCCGATCACCTTCAGCGACACCCAGTTGCTGGCGAAGGAGCAGGAAGAAGCCTTGCTGTACAAGGATATGCAGACCGACCTGGTGCAGCAGATGATGCGCCGCATGGCGGCCATCAAACCGGTGGTGCAGATGTCTGTGGCGCCAGCCACGCCCGTCGCCCCGCCCAAGGAGTAAGTCTTTCATGCAGTTGCGCGCCGATGCGCTGGACTCCCACGTCGCCAAACCCTTGGCGGCGCTGTACGTCATCACCAGCGACGAACACTTGCTGGCGCTGGAGGCGGCCGACAAGATCCGCCGCGCCGCGCGCGCCCAGGGCTATTCCGAGCGCGAGGTGCTCTCCGTCGAGCGCAGCTTCAAATGGGGCGAGCTGCTCGCGGCGAACCAGGCCATGTCCCTGTTCGGCGACAAGAAGCTGATCGAGCTGCGCATCCCGTCCGGCAAGCCGGGCAAGGATGGCGGCGCGGCCCTGCAGAACTATGTCAAGGATCTCAGCCCCGACAACCTGACCCTGATCACCCTGCCCAAGCTCGATTGGCAGACGCAGAAGGCGGCCTGGGTGGCGGCCTTGCAGCAGGGCGCCGTGTATATCGACATCCCGAATATCGAGCGCAACCAGCTGCCCAACTGGATCGCCATGCGCCTGGCGCAGCAGAACCAGAGCGTGGAGCGGCAAAGCCTGGACTTCATCGCCGACCGCGTGGAAGGCAATCTGCTGGCGGCGCACCAGGAAATACAGAAACTGGGCCTGCTGCACCCGCCCGGCAAACTCAGTCACGAGCAGGTGCACGACGCCGTGCTGAATGTGGCGCGCTACGATGTTTTCAAGCTCAGCGAAGCCATGCTGGCCGGCGATCCGGCGCGCCTGGTGCGCATGCTGGAAGGCTTGCAGGGCGAGGGCGAGGCCCTGCCGCTGGTGCTGTGGGCCGTGTCGGAGGAAATCCGCACGCTGTTGAAATTGAAGGCGGGCATGGCGCAGGGCCGCCCGCTGGGCGCTCTGCTCAAGGAATACCGCATCTGGGGTCCGCGCGAGCGCATGATGGACGGCGCGCTGCGCCGCCTGTCCCTGAACACACTGGAGTCGGCGCTGCAGCAGGCGGCCCAGGTGGACAAGATGGTCAAGGGCTTGCGCGCGAAAGCGTTTGCAGGCGATGCCTGGGACGCCATGCTGCAGCTGGCGCTCACCGTCGCCCGCGCTTAAGCGCCGGGCAGCAGGATAGATCATGAACATCACTGAATATATGGAACAGGTCGGACGCCACGCGCGCGCCGCCTCGCGCGCCATGGCGCGCGCCGACGGCGCCACGCGCAACCGCGCCCTGGGCCTGATCGCCGACGCCATCGAGCGCGACGCCGCCGTGCTGCGCGCCGCCAACCAGCTCGACCTGGACGCCGCGCGCGCCGCCGGCATGGCGCCGGCCATGCTGGACCGCCTGGCCCTGTCCGAACAGGCGATTGCCACCATGGTGGCCGGCCTGCGCCAGATCGTCTCCCTGCCCGATCCGATCGGCGAAATCTCGAATATGAAAAGCCGCCCGAGCGGCATCCAGGTCGGCCAGATGCGCGTGCCGCTGGGCGTGATCGGCATCATCTATGAAGCGCGTCCGAATGTCACGGTGGACGCGGCCGGCCTGTGCATCAAGAGCGGCAACGCCACCATCCTGCGCGGCGGTTCGGAAGCGATCCACTGCAACCGCGCCCTGGCCGCGCTGGTGAAGGAAGGCCTGGCCGGCGCCGGCCTGCCGGCCGACGGCGTGCAGGTGGTCGACACCACCGACCGCGCCGCCGTGGGCGCCCTGATCACCATGCCGCAATATGTGGACGTGATCGTGCCGCGCGGCGGCAAGGGTCTGATCGCGCGCCTGATGGCCGAAGCCACGGTGCCGATGATCAAGCACCTGGATGGCATCTGCCACGTCTACATCGACGCCAAGGCCGACCTGCAGAAGGCGCTGGACATAGCCTACAACGCCAAATGCCATCGCTACGGCACCTGCAACACCATGGAAACCTTGCTGGTGGCGCGCGCCATCGCGCCCACCGTGCTGCCCGAGCTGGCCAAGCGCTATCTCACGCAGCAGGTCGAACTGCGCGCCGACGCCGAAGCCCACGCCATCCTGGAAGGCTACCCGCACCTGGCGCGCGCCACGGAAGAGGACTGGGCCACCGAATACCTGGCGCCGATCCTGGCCGTGCGCGTGGTGGACGGCATTGACGCCGCCATGGAGCACATCAACACCTGGTCGTCCAAGCACACCGAAGCAATCGTCACCGAAGATTACAGCGACGCCCTGCGCTTCTTGCGCGAAGTCGATTCCGCCTCGGTCATGGTGAACGCCTCGACCCGCTTCGCCGACGGCTTCGAATACGGCCTGGGTGCGGAAATCGGCATCTCCAACGACAAGCTGCACGCGCGCGGCCCGGTCGGACTGGAAGGCCTGACTTCGCTCAAATACGTGGTCTTCGGCCACGGCGAAGTCCGCAAGTAAGCCACGCAAGCAAGCCCACCCAACGCCTCAAGGAAAGCCATGCTCTGGATCAAAGCCCTGCACATCGTCTTCATCGCCTCCTGGTTCGCCGGCCTGTTCTACCTGCCGCGCATCTTCGTCAATCTGGCGCTGGAAGGCGAGGGACCGGCGCGCGAGCGCCTGCTGCTGATGGCGCGCAAGCTGTACCGCTTCACCACCATGCTGGCGCTGCCGGCCCTGGTGTTCGGCGCATGGCTGGTCTGGCTGCAATACGGCGGCGGCGAGCAGTTCAAGCTGCCCGGCTGGCTGCACGCCAAGCTCACGCTGGTGCTGCTGGTTGTGGGCTACCACCACGCCTGCGGCTCGCTGCTGAAGAAATTCGAGCGCGGCGTGAATAAGCGCGACCACAAATGGTATCGCTGGTTCAACGAAGTGCCGGTGCTGCTGCTGCTGGCCGTCACCATCCTGGTTGTCGTCAAACCATTTTAATCAGCGGGCGGCAGCGGCCGTCCGCCTTCACTCAACGGATAAAGGGTACACCTTATGACTTCTTATTTCTGCCCCTGCCCACGCGGCATGGAAGCGGCGCTGGCCGAGGAACTGGGCGAAATCGCCCAGGACAGCGCCACGCTCAAAGTGCACAACCAGGTGCCGGGCGGCGTGCACTGCTCGGGCGACCTGTACGACGCCTACCGCATCAACCTGCATTCGCGCATCGCTTCGCGCGTGCTGATGCGCATGGGCGTCTGCCACTACCAGAACGAAAACGATATCTACGACCTGGTGCTGGCCCAGCCCTGGGAAGAATGGTTCGGCGTGGACCACACCATCCGCGTCGACGTCACGGCCATCAAGTCGCCGCTGAAAAGCATCGAGTTCACCACGCTGAAAATCAAGGACGCCATCTGCGACCGCTTCCGCGATATGTACGGCAAGCGTCCTTCGGTCAATACGCGCGAACCGGATATGCGCATCGCCGGCTTCCTCGACCAGCGCCAGTTCATCATCTATCTGGACACCTCGGGCGAAGCCCTGTTCAAGCGCGGCTGGCGTAACGAAACCGGCGACGCCCCGCTGCGCGAAAACCTGGCCGCCGGCCTGCTGCGCGTCTCGGGCTGGAAGCCGGGCGTGCCCTTGTTCGACCCGATGTGCGGCTCCGGCACCATCCTGTGCGAAGCGGCGCAGATGGTGCAGGGCGTGCCGCCCGGCGCGCGCCGCCGTTTCGCCTTCGAGAAATTCCACGACTTCGATCCCGCCCCGTGGCAGGCGATGAAGGCCGCCATCAAACCGAATCCGCTGCCGGCCGAGCCGACCATCTTCGGTTCCGACATCTCGGGCGATATGGTGGCCATGACGCGCCACAATCTGCGCAGCGCCGGCATCCTGTTCGAGGTGCCGCTCAAGCAGATCGAGGCGCAGCAGGTGCAGGCGCCGACCGCCGAACCGGGCATCATGCTGACCAACCCGCCCTACGGCGAGCGGATCGGCGTGCGCGGCGACAGCACCCTGGCCGAGGACGATCTGGCGAAATCCTTCTACGCCGATTTCAGCTCCACGCTCAAGCAGCGCTTCGCCGGCTGGACCGCCTATCTGTTCACCGCCGACCTGGGCCTGCCCAAGATGCTGCGCCTGAAGGAATCGCGCAAGACGCCATTCTTCAACGGCGCCCTCGAATGCCGCCTGTTCCGCTTCGATATGGTGGCCGGCTTCAACCGCCGCGAGGAAGCCAAGCCGAAGGCCGACGCCACTGCCGCACCTGCGCCGGCGCCCAAGGCGGAGTAAGTCCCGTTGTAGCGCGCCGCGTCGGCTGCGGCGCGTCCGGCGGCGGGCCCGTCCCGCCGTCCCTGTTCCAGAGCCGGAGTAAAGCCGATGTTCCCCAATCCGAATCCCCCGTCCGAACTGCCGCCCGATCCGGTGCAGCCGGTGCCGCCGCCCGAGCCGCGCCAGCGCGCGCCGCTGGCGCCGGCGGCCCTGGCCGCCATGCTGGCCGGCCTGTCGATGCTGGGACCCTTCAGCATCGACGCTTACCTGCCCGCCTTCCCCGCGATCCAGTCCAGCCTGAAGGCGACGCCCTTGCAGGTGCAGCAAAGCCTGAGCGCCTATATGGCCGCGTTCGCGCTGATGGTGCTGTGGCATGGCGCGCTGTCGGACGCCTTCGGCCGCCGCAATGTGATCCTGGTGGCCCTGGTGGCTTTTGCCCTCGGCACCATCGGCTGCGCCGCCGCCCACAGTGTCGAATACCTGTGGTTCTTCCGCATCGTGCAAGGCTTGTCGGCCGGTGCCGGCGTGGTGGTGGGGCGCGCCATCATCCGCGACCTGTACGCCGACGCGGCGGCGGCCCGCCTGCTGTCCCTGGTGACCATGATCTTCTCGATCGCGCCGGCCGTGGCGCCGATTCTGGGCGGCCTGATCGTGACCGTCTTCGACTGGCGCGCCATCTTCCTCGCCCTGCTGCTGTATACGGTGCTGCTGTTCATCGCCTGCTACCGCCGCCTGCCGGAAACCCTGCCGCCGGCCCAGCGCCAGCCTTTCAATCCGCGCTTCCTGCTGCGCAGCTATGCCAGCGTGCTCTGTTCGCCGCCCTTCCTGCTCAAATCGGGCGTGGTGGCCTTCAATTTCGCCGGTCTGTTCATCTGCATCACTTCGGCGCCGGAAGCCCTGCCCAGCCAGCTGGGCCTGGGGCCGCAGCAGTTCGGCTGGCTGTTCATTCCAGCCGTCTCCGGCATCTTCCTGGGGGCGCTGGCGGCCAACCGCATCGTCGGCCGCATCAGCTTTGCGCGCCAGATCGGCCTGGGCTTTTGTTTCCTGATCGCGGCGGCCGGCGTGAATGTGGCTTACCACCTGTGGCTGCCGCCGGCCCTGCCGTGGAGCATGCTGCCGCTATTCGTCTACACCTTCGGCATGTCGGTGGTGGCGCCCGCCGCCACCTTGCTGGCGCTCGACCTGTTCCCGCATATCCGCGGCACGGCCGCCTCCTGCCAATCGTTTGCCAGCACCCTGCTGGGCGCCGTGGTGGCCGGGGTGGTGGCGCCCCTGGTCTCGCATTCGCTGTTACTAATTGCTGTTGGGCAATTGTTATTTGCGGTTACGTCCTTGGCTTTGTGGTTGACGGCGCGCCTATACCGGCGCATGCTATCAGCCCATCCGGTACAACACTCTTAACCACAGGAAAATATTAGTAGGAAATTTTTCTTGCTAATAAGTTATGACACATTTATCCTTGGATAATTTCAGCGCACGGGTATACCACGTTTCACTCCCTGAACTACGTTAACTGGCGGCAATGCTTGATACGATGCACCAACCCGATAACGACATTCGCAATCGCTTGCTGGTCGCGCGGCTGCCTGCCATGCCGCAGATCCTGCTCAAGCTGATTGAGCACTTGCAAGCCGACGATGCCGGCATGCCGGAGCTGGCTGCGCTGATCGCCAAGGATGCCGGCATGACCAGCAAGATCCTGTCGGTCGCCAACAGCTCGGCCTACCACCGCGCCAGCCGCACGGTGAGCCTGGAGCAGTCCCTGGTGTCGCTCGGCACCGACATGATCAAGACCCTGGTCATCAGCGAGTCGGTGTTCCAGACCTTCAATAATTTCCCGCATTCGGGCAGCACCGATCTGCGCTGCTTCTGGCAAGGCTCGCTGACCACGGCCGTGATCGCGCGCGACATCGCCAAGCAGATGGCCTATCCCCATGTGGAGGAAGCCTATCTGGCCGGCTTGCTGCACAATGTCGGCCGCCTCGCCTTATTGGCCACCGCGCCCAGGGAATACGCCTTCAACTTCACCGCGCGCGACGACGAGGAGCTGTGCGCCGTCGAGCAGCGCACCCTGGAAATCACCCACACCGAAGCGGGCGCCTGGCTGGTCGAGCGCTGGAACCTCGATTCCTTCCTGGCCGACAGCGTGCTGTATCACCACGAGCCGGTGGCGCGCCTGGAAGCGGCCCACCCCTTGATCCGCATCGTGCGCCTGGCCCATCTCCTATGCGCCAATATCAATGAGCCGGCCGCCATCGGCGACGCCGGCCGCCTGTGCGGCGTGCCGGACGAGGAACTGGCCGCCATCTGCAAGACCGCCGCGCGCCAGGTGCAGCGTTCGGCCGATTATCTGGGCATCGACCTGAGCGGCGCCGACGCCATCGTCAGCCCGCCGGCCTATGCGCCGCCGCCGCCCGATCCGGTGCAGCAGCGCCTGTCCGAAGAGGTGCGCAATATGGTGCTGGTGTCCGAGATGGGCCAGACCTTCGCCCGCCAGCAGGGCGAAACCAGCATGCTGGAAGCGATCACGCGCTCGGCCCGCATCCTTTTCGATTTCGACGCCGCCCTGGTGCTGCTGGAAAATCCCACCGGCCATGCCCTGGTCGGCGTGGCCGCCGGCGAGCACCAGCAGCGCCTGACCGAGCTGTCCATCCCGCTCAACAAGGGCGGCCTGGTGGTACAGGCGGCCCAGGAACGGCGCCAGATCCTGGCTGCGCGCAACGCGCCGGAACTGGGCATCGCCGAGGAACAGCTGTTCCGCCTGCTCGGCTCGGAAAGCATGATCTGCCTGCCGCTGGTGGCCGGCCAGCGCTGCCTGGGCGTGCTGGTGGGCGGCGCCGCCGCCTGGCAGCTGCCCAGCTACCAGAAGCGCGAACGCTTCCTGCAAGCCTTCGGCAACCAGGCCGCCGCCGCGCTGGAAACGGCGCTCTCGGAACGCGGCCATGCGCGGCGCCAGATCGCCCATGTGGCCGAGGAATACCGCGAAGCCTCGCGCCGCGTGGTGCATGAGGTGAACAACCCGCTGTCCATCATCAAGAACTATCTGTCGGTGCTGGACAGCAAACTGGCGCGGCGCGAACCCGTGGTCAGCGAAATGTCCATCCTCAACGAGGAAATCGACCGCGTCGGCCACCTGATCAACGGCCTGGCCGACCTGCAGCCGAGCGACGCCAGCAGCGTCACCCATCTGGCCCGCGTGGCCGAGGACGTGCTGCGCCTGTTCCGCGCCACCGATTTCGTGCCGCCCTCGGTGCAGATCCTCTTGCGCATGCAGGACGAGCCGAACGAGATCGAGGGCGAGGCCGACCTGCTCAAGCAGATCCTGGTCAACCTCATTAAAAACGCGGTCGAAGCCCAGCCCCAGGGCGGCAAGATCGAAATCAGCAACCGCGGCTACGTCAACCGCGAGCGCCGCCTGTATGTGGAGCTGGTGGTGGCCGATAGCGGCCCCGGACTGGCGCCCGAGGTGCTGGCCAATCTGTTCTCCCCGGTGCGCAGCACCAAGGAGGGCAAGCACCATGGCCTGGGCCTCTCGATTGTTCACAGCCTGGTCAAGAAACTGGACGGCATGATCACCTGCCGCAGCGGCAAGACCGGCACTTCCTTTGAAATCCTGCTGCCCGCCCGTGGCAGCGCCAGCCAGACCGCCAGCGTACAGGCACGGGTAATGGACTCCGTTTGAGACAACGATGAGCACGACTCCCCCTACCCCCGCCAGTCCGCTGCACCCGCCCACCATCGAAGACGCCGGCCATCCGCTGCCGCTCTGTCCCGACTATTCGCCGCGCCTGCTGCTGGTGGACGACGAGCCGCGCCTGCTGTCCTCCCTGTATGAGCTGCTGCGCGACCGCGACTACCAGCTGGTGACGGCCACCTGCGGCAGCGAAGCGCTGGCGCAATTGAACCGCCTGCAGTTCGACCTGGTCCTGCTCGACCTGCGCCTGCCCGATATGAGCGGCCACGAAATCATGGATTTCATGAACGCGCGCGGCATCAGCAGCGACGTGATCGTGATGAGCGGCGACGTCGGCATCGAGGCCGCCATCGGCGCCTTGAAGCGCGGCGCCTACGATTATCTGCGCAAGCCTTACAGCCGCGAAGAGCTGCTCAAGACCGTGGAGAACGCGCTGCAGAAGCGCCGCCTGGCGGTCGACAACGAGCGCATCGCCTCGCGCCTGGAAAATTCGGAAAAGATGTACCGCTACCTGGTGGACAGCTCGCCCGACATCATCTACACCCTGAACCACGAAGGCCACTTCACCTTCGTCAACGACCGCGCTTACCAGTTGCTGGGCTATACGCGCGAAGAGCTGCTCGGCAGGCACTACTCCATCCTGGTGCACGACGAAGACCTGGAGCGCGCGCGCTATGTGTTCAACGAGCGCCGCGTCGACGAACGCGCCTCGCGCAATGTCGAACTGCGCTTGAAGTGCAAGGGCGGCGGCGGCGCCGAGCGCACCTTCAACAATACGCTGATGACGATTTCGCTGAACGCCATCGGCATGCACCTGCCCGACCATGAAGTCAAACGCCACGAGTTCTTCGGCACTTACGGCGTGGCGCGCGACATCACCGACCGCAAGCGCGCCGAGGAAGTGATTTCCTACCAGGCCTACCACGACATCCTGACCGACCTGCCGAACCGCATGCTGTTCAAGGACCGCCTGGGACTGGCCGTGATCCAGGCCAAGCGCAAGCTCACCGAACTGGCCGTGATGTTCGTCGACCTGGACCGCTTCAAGCTGGTCAACGACACCCTGGGCCACGTCAAGGGCGACGAGCTGCTGCAGCAGGCCGCGCTGCGCCTGAAGGACTGCCTGCGCAAGGGCGATACCCTGGCGCGCCAGGGCGGCGACGAATTCACCATCGTATTGCCCGAGCTGCGCGACCGCGCCGACGCCAAGGCCATCGCCGACAAATTCCTGGAAAGCCTGCAAAAGCCCTTCGACCTCGATGGCCATATGGTGCATATCTCAGCCAGCATCGGCATCGCCATCTATCCGAGCGACGGCGAAACCATCGACGAGCTGCTGCGCCACGCCGACATCGCCATGTACCAGGTCAAGGCGCTGGGCAAGAACGGCCACAGCTTCTATCACAACTCCATGCTCGACGTCTCGCACCAGAAGATCGCGCTGGAGCAGGCCCTGCGCAAGGCGCTCGAGCAGAACGAGCTGGAAATGTATTACCAGCCCCAGGTCGACGTGAGTACCGGCCGCATCATCGGCGCCGAAGGCTTGATGCGCTGGAACCATCCGCAGCGCGGCCTGCTGTCGGCCGGCGAGTTCCTGCCTTTCGCCGAAGAGAATGGCCTGATGCTGCCGATCTCGGACTGGATGCTGGGCGCCCTATGCCGCGATCTGCTGCTGTGGAACGCGGCCGGCGGCGAGGCGATCCGCCTGTCGCTGAACCTGTCGCCGCAATACCTGGACCGTGGCGATTTCTTCGAGAAGATGCGCGGCGCGCTGACGCGCTACGGTATTTCGCCGGCCCAGATCGAAGTCGAGATCACCGAGAATATCTGCATCCGCAATCCGCAGTACGCCATCGAGCAGCTCAACAAGCTGTGCCAGCTCGGCGTCTCGGTCGCCATCGACGATTTCGGCACCGGCTATTCCTCGCTCAGCTATCTGCACCGCTTCCCGATCCACACCATCAAGATCGACCAGAGCTTCGTCAAGGAGATCCACGACGAGAACGGCCACTATCCGGTGATCCTGGCCATCATCTCGATCGCGCGCGGCCTCGGCCTGCACCTGGTGGCGGAAGGCGTGGAGACCGAAGTGCAGGAGCGCTATCTGGAGGCGAACGGCTGCACCACCATGCAAGGCTATCTGTACCACCGGCCGATCTGCCTGCACAGCTTCATCAGCGTGCTGCAGGCGCAGAACAAGCTGGCCCCGCTGCCGGGCGGCGTGGCGCTGGGCGCGGCAGTGGCGCCGATGGCGATTCAGGCGTAAGCTCAGGCCATGGTCACCACACCCCACAGCCCCATCATCGAGAAAGCGGCAGGCGCGGGCGGACCTTCCTTTTCCGCCGAATTCCTGCGCGTGAAAGCCATGGCCGAACGCGGCGTGGCCAATGCCCAGCATAGCCTGGGCTTCATGTATTTCAACGGCCAGGGCGTGGAGCAGAATTTCGAACTGGCGGCCGCCTGGTACCGCCAGGCCGCCAACGCCGGCCTGGAACACGCCCAATACAATCTGGGCGTGATGTACCAGAAGGGCCAGGGCGTCGATCTGGATTATCAGGAAGCGGCCCACTGGTATCAGCTGGCGGCCGAACAGGGTTACGCCGCCGCCCAATACAATCTTGGCTGGCTGTACGCCAAGGGCCAGGGCATCGAAGCCAATACCGAGCGCGCCATGTACTGGTTCAGCAAGGCCGCCGAGCAGGGCGACGCCGGCGCGCAGAACAATCTGGGCATGATGTACGACACCGGCAAGGGCGTGCCGCAGGACTTCCGCCAGGCCATCATGTGGTATCGCAAGGCGGCCGAGCAAGGCTATGCGCGCGCCCAGTTCAATCTGGCCCTGCGCTATGAGAATGGCCAGGGCGTGGCGAAAGACCCGGGACAAGCCCTGTCCTGGTTCCGCAAGGCAGCCGAGCAAGGCTATGCCGCCGCCCAGTTCAATCTGGCGCTGCGCTACGACAAGGGCGAGGACGTGGCCCAGGACAGCGAGAAGGCCGTCAAATGGTACACGCTGGCGGCGCAGCAGGACCACGTCAGCTCGCAGTTCAATCTCGGCCTGATCTACGATAACGGCCACGGCGTGCCGCGCGACGAGCAGAAGGCGCTGCAATGGTATCGCCGCGCCGCCGAGCAAGGCCACGCCGCCGCCCAGAACAATCTGGGCCTGCGCTATGCGCACGGCCAGGGCGTGCTGCAGGATTATGTGGAAGCCGAGCAGTGGTTCCGCCGCTCCGCCGAGCAGGGTTTCCCCGCCGCCCAGCACCATCTGGGCGCGCTGTACGAGAACGGCCAGGGCGTGGTGCAGGACCAGCAGGAAGCGATCTTTTGGTTCCGCAAGGCGGCCGACCAGGGCCATCTGCGCGCCCAGTTCGACCTGGGCCTGCGCTACGAAGCGGGGCAGGGCGTGCCGCAGGACTACCGCAAGGCCATGGGCTGGTATCTGCGCGCCGCCGAACAGGATTACGTCGCCGCCCAATACATGCTCGGCCTCTTATTCGACAATGAAGCCGGTCCCGCGCCCGACACCGTGCGCGCCAACGAGTGGTACCGCAAGGCCGCCGAACAAGGCCACACCCTGGCCCAGTTCACGCTGGCCCTGCGCTACGACAATGGCCAGGGCTTGCCGCGCGACTTCGGCGCGGCGCTGGGCTGGTACCTGAAAGCGGCGCGCCAGGGCCATGCGCGCGCCCAGCTCAACGCCGGCCTGATGTTCATGTGGGGCCAGGGCGCGGCGGCCGATGTGGAGCAGGCCTACCGCCTGCTCGCCATGGCCGAACGCGGTGGCGCGCCCGGCGCCGCCAAATACCTGCAGCAATGCGCCGCCCGCATGGACGCCACCAGCCTGGCCCTGGCGCGCAGCCGCCCGGAACTGCTAACGCTGGCCTGAATCCGAAGGCGGCCAGCCGATGCCCTGGCGTCCGCCGCCGAAAGACCAGTCCTCCGTCTGCACCGGCGTGATCACCACCAGCACATCCTCCGGATGAATGCCCGGTTTTTGTTCCAATAACTGCACCAGGCGCTGATAGAAGGCCTGCTTGGTGGCCGCCGTGCGCGGCCGGCCGATGGTGATGTTGATCGTCACAAAATTATCCGAACGCGGCCCACCCAGATACTCGCGGTCGAACACTAGCTCATATGGCTCGTGCTGGTGGATGGCCTGGAAGCGGTCGGTCGGCGGCACTTCAAAAGCCTCGACCAGCGCCTGGTGCAGGCTGTCCGACAAGGCGCGCAGATACTCGGGCGATTTGCCCTTGAGCAGAGAAATACGGCTTATTGGCATGATGCTTCCTCCTCCTGGTAGATAGATCGTAATAGATTGGCAGCCGAGGCCACGCAGGGCCAGCCGGTATAAAACGCCAGATGCGTGAGCAACTCGCCCAGCTCCGCGCGGCTGACGCCATTGGCGCGCGCCAGCCGCAGATGGAAGGGCAACTGCTCCAGCCGGTTCAGCGCCAGCAGGGCCGATACCGTGATCAGGCTGCGCTCGCGCGGCGCCAGGCCGGGCCGCCGCCAGATATCGCCAAACAGCAGCTGGTCGGTGATTTCGGCCAGGCGCGGGGCAATATCGCCCAGCGCCTGCTGTCCTGCATTGTTCATCTGCGGCTCCCGTTTTAGCGTTTGACAGACATAAGATACCCGTCTATCTTGATTCTGAAAATCGGAAAGATTTGAATCAACCATTCGATAAATCGGGATTATCCGTGCGCCGCCTCCATTTTGACCTCGATTTCCTGCGCAGCTACGTCACCGGCGTGGAGTTGGGCAGCTTCGCCCAGGCCGCCGACCGCCTGGGCCGCTCCACCTCGGCCGTCAGCGCCCAGCTCAAGAAGCTGGAAGAGCAGGTTGGCACGCCCATCCTGCGCAAGGCCGGCCGCGGCATGGTGCCGACGGCGGCCGGCGAAACCTTGCTGGCCTATGCGCGCCGCCTGCTCGAGCTGAACGACGAAGCCGCCAGCGCCGTGCGCGGCGTCGACCTCGAAGGCGGCATCCGCCTGGGCATGCCGGAAGACTTCGGCGAGCGCGTACTGACCGACGTGCTGGGCCGCTTCGCCAAAGCCCATCCCCGCGTGCGCATCGAAGCGCAGATGGCGCGCAATGCCGATCTGCTGGATCGCCTGTCCGCCGGCCGTCTCGATTTGACCCTGGCCTGGGACATGGGCCGCAGCTCGCCCCATGCCGAGGGACTGGGCGGCGTGCCGATGCAATGGATCGCCGCCGCCGCCGCGCTGGACGCCGATGCGCCGCCTATCTGGTCCGGCGGTGCGGAACCGCTGCCGCTGGTCATGTTCGACGCGCCCTGCCTGATGCGCAGCGCCGCCATCACGGCCCTGGACCGCGCCGGCATCCCCTGGCGCATCGCCTTCAGCAGTCCCAGTCTGAGCGGCGTCTGGTCCGCCGTCGCGGCCGGGCTGGGCGTCACGGTGCGCACCCGCATCGGCCTGCCCGCCAGCCTGCACGCGCTTGATGCCCACGCCCATGGCCTGCCCGCGCTGCCCAGCGCCCACCTCACCCTGCACCGCGCCGACGCCACCCTGTCCCCCACCGCCCAGCGCCTGTGGGACATCATGCAGCACACCCTCACGCCGCTGCTGCGAGCCAAGGGATTTGACGAGTTGTCAATAGCAGGTAAAGCCGCGTAGAATGCCGCTGACGCGGGTGTAGTTCAATGGTAGAACTTCTGCTTCCCAAGCAGATAGCGTGGGTTCGATTCCCATCACCCGCTCCAATCGAATGCCCCATCGAAGCGGATAATGCTGCCGCGGTTCAGCGGCTCGCATGCCGGCGGCGGCTCATCCGCCGCCCGTCGCGGATATTTAATCCCATCAGGAACAGATTGAGGGCGCCAGCGATGATTTCCACTGCCTGGACGCGATAGAAGCCCGCATCGAACTCTCCCGCCTGAGCCTTGGCGCTCAAATACAGCGCGGCAGGAACCAGCACCAGCAGACCATTCAGCCCAATGATGGGCATGCGCCGCCGCTTATCCGCCAGCAGCGGGAACGTGCTCTTGCCGCCCATGATGAAACCCGTTGCCCCGGTCGCCGCCATGCATGGGATGAAGGCGATCAGCGCATACGCGACCGCCAGCTTGACGCTGGCGACCGCACCCTGGCTCAGGAATAGTTCGGCGATGACGGTGGAAGTCCAGAACGTGGCGATAAACAGGAAGGACGCGACGCCTGCGATTGCGTGAACATTACGCTTCATCCTGTTCTCCTTGCGATGGCATGGCATGCAGATCGGTCAATGCGCCCAGTACGCGCAGCGTGGTTTCCAGCTCCGCGGCGGAGAAGTGCTGGCCGGCGAGCTGCGCGTGCGCTGCCCACGCCGTATCTATCTGTTGGAATAAGGCCGTTCCCGAGGGTGTCAGGCGATAGTGCGGGGAGCGGCGATGGCCAGGGTTCGGCAATTTCTCAATCAAGCCATCGTCCAGCAACAGGTTTAGCTGCTTCTGCGCGCCCTGGCGGGAAACGCCCATCTGCTCGGCAATGCGCGGCGTCGTGATGGTCTGCGGTGATAGGGCGATGGCGCCCAGAATTTGCCAGCGGGCGCTGGTCAGGCCAAAGGGAGCGGCGAAGGCGTCGCCCCACTCCAGCATGCGACCATTGGCCCGGAAAACTGCGACAACAGTGGCTGAAATACGGTTGCTGATTTCCGGCGGCATGGCGAAAGCCCTCTGAGTTCAATGAATTGGTAACCAGTTTCCATTAATGGAAACTGGTTGTCAACAACTTTCGAAACCAGAAGCGCTGCCGGCAAGGTTCAGATCAGCGGCTCCACATCGAGACTGACCGAGTAGCTCAGCCTTTTTCCTTCCCACAGCCCGCCGCCGCGGATCAGCGCATCGCAGCTGGTGGGCTGCCCCTCCAGCTCCTGCTGCGCCAGCAGGCGGCGGAAAGCGGCCGCCTGTTTCGGCTCCAGATAGCCGACCATCTGGCCGGACAGGAAGACCGCCACCGCTGTCGCCTCATACGCATTCATATCGTCAGGAAGCAGGACCGCCGGGTGGCGCGCGTTCGCGCTTTGCTCGCCATGCGCGCCCGCCAGTTGGCGGATCGTGGCCTGGTAGCGCGATTCCGCCACCACTTCCAGCTGGAAGCGGCCCTCGTCCGACCAGTGCCGGGCCGGCGCCGTCTGCGGCAGCGCGGGCGTATACGGCGCAGGGTTTGCCTTGGGCGGGGTTGGCTGGGCCGTGCCGCGTGGCTTGGTCTTGATGAGGCAATAGATCGCCACCGGGCATACGCCCATGAGAATGAGATAAATGATGTCGCCCATGCGCCGCCAGCCGTGTATTTGGAAAGCCGCTATTATCGCAGGCCGCCGCCCGCATGGACTGGCAAAAACGGCATCACGTATAATGGCGGATCGTCCTTAAAGTTTTTGATTGATTCCCATGTCTTCCGATACCCCATCCAAAAGCGCGCGCACCATGCTGTATGACCCGACCGAGCACCGCATCCGCAGCTTCGTCACCCGTGCCGGCCGCCTGTCCACGGGGCAGGAGCGGGCGCTCAACGATCTGGGGCCGAAGTTCCTGGTCGAATATGCCAAGGCGCCGCTCGATGCCGAACAAACCTTCGGCCGCAAGGCGCCGGTGATTCTGGAAATCGGCTTCGGCATGGGCGGCACCACCGCCCATATCGCCAAGCACATGCCGGAGAAGGATTTCATCGGCGTGGAAGTGCACACGCCGGGCGTGGGCAGCCTGCTCAAACTGATTGGCGAGGAAGAGCTGAGCAATCTGCGCATCATCCAGCATGATGCGGTGGAAGTGCTGAACAATATGATCCAGCCCGGCACCCTGGCCGGCGTGCACGTCTTCTTCCCCGATCCGTGGCACAAGGCGCGCCACAACAAGCGCCGCCTGATCCAGGCACCGTTCGTCAAGCTGCTGACCGACCGCCTGGCTCCGGGCGGCTATCTGCACTGCGCCACCGACTGGCAGGAATATGCCGAGCAGATGCTGGAAGTGCTGGGCGCGGAAGAAGGCCTGCAAAACACCGCCGACGGCTATGCGCCGCAGCCGGCCTACCGCCCGCTGACCAAGTTCGAAAACCGCGGCCTGAAACTGGGCCACGGCGTCTGGGACCTGGTCTTCGTCAAGAAGTAAGCTTGGCGGCGGGAGCTGCCTGCGCGCGGACGCTGCTCCGCGCCGGCAGGAAGGCCAGCACGTTCCCGCCGACGACCAGGGCCAGCCCGCCCAACGCGGGCAGCGTCCACTGATAGCCCTCATAGATGGTGGACATGCTCAGCGCCACCACCGGGAACAGCACGGTGCAATACGCCGCGCGGTCCGGCCCCAAGCGTCCCAACAGCAGCAGATAGGCGGTGAAGCCGATCACCGATCCCGGCACCGCCAGATACAGCAGCGCGCCCGTATAGCGCAGCCCCGGTTCGTAATTGAAGGGCATGCCCAGCGCCAGCGCGCCGCAGCTCAGCACCGCAGCGCCGATCAGCATGGCCCAGGTATTCGTCGTCCATGGCGACAGGCCGAGCGCCTGCATGCGGCTGGACAGCAGATTCCCCGTCGAGAAGCACAGCGTGCCGCCCAGGGCCAGCGCCAAGCCGGCCAGCATGCTGCTGTCGCCCCAATGGCCGCGCATCTGCGGCAGGAAGAGCAGGGCGATGCCGCCCAATCCCAGCAGCGCGCCTGCCACCACCTGGCCGCGTATCGGCCGTTGCATGAACAGGCGGCCATTCAGCGCATTCCAGATCGGCGCGGTGGAGAAGACCACGGCCACCAGGCCGCTCGGCACCTTGGCGCTGGCGTAGTAGAAGCACAGGAAATTCAGGCAGAACAGGGCCAGTCCCTGCGCCACCAGATAGCGCCAGGCTTGGCGCGGCGGCCACACCTGCTTGCGCAGGGCGAGCAGCAGAAGCAGCAGCACCGCGCCCGCGATCCAGAAGCGGTAGGCGATCGAGACCGGGGCAGGAACCACGCCCAGCTGGAATTTGATGGCGATCCAGGTCGTGCCCCAGATCAGGACGGTCAGCAGGTAGAGAAAAGCATTCATGGCGGTGAGAGCGGCATAAGGCGGAATGGCGGAACGCCCAGCATGCGCGGGCGGCGGCGATTGCGCTTGTTCAGGCTTGCGCTTTATGGTTTTGCCGCCGCTTGGCGGTGGGTAGCGCAAGACAGATCCTGGCGTACGGCTTGAAGGCGGCGATTGTCTGATCTTGCGCATTTTGCGGCTGGGGCGCTAGCCGCAACCTTGCCGCGCCGCGCTCCATGCTAGACTTTGAGCAAGCACGCCGCTTCGCTTTGCCTGTCTTGCCATTGCTGGCGGTGCTGCTGTGCAGTGCATATGACCCAGCCATCCGCCATGCCGACCAAGCCGAAATCCGATACCCCCGCCGTGAACGATCAGCTGGCGCTGGCCGTCCATGGCCAGCGCGCGCCGGCCGATGCCATGTCGCATGCGGTCTTCCGCACCATGAGCGGCACCGAAGCGAAGCTGGAACGCTTTGCCTGGCTGGGCGATGGCATGGCCGTCGCCGTCTGGCAGCGCAGCACGCAGGAAGGCAAAACCAACTACATCCAGCCCGGCCACCACACTCTGTCCTGCTATCTGGGCGGGGGCTACCGCGTCGAGCGCCACGACGCGCCGGGCCAGCATGGCGGTCCCGGGCGCCTGTGCTCCCTGCCGGACTGGCATGAATCCTACTGGACGGTGCGCGACACGCTGCGCCTGATGCACATCTACTTCATGCCGGAGCATTATGCCCACCGCGCCGTGACGGAGCTGGACCGCGAGCCGCGCGAGCTGACGCTGGCCGACCGTACCTATTTCGAGAATGCGCGCCTGGCCGCGCTCTGCGAGTCGCTGCTGGACGCGCCCTGGCAGGACAACGATCAGCTGCTGCGCGCCAACGAGATCACGCACGAAGCCTTGAGCGAGCTGCTGCAATCGCAAGCCATGCAGCGCCCCGGCCTGCGCCTGCGCGGCGGTTTGGCGCCGCTGGTGCGCCGCCGCCTGGCGGAATACATCGAAGCGAATCTGGAGGGGAACATCACGCTGGGCATGCTGGCGCTGGTGGCCTGCATGTCGGAATTCCATCTGGCGCGCATGTTTCGTATTTCCTTCGGCATGCCGCCATCGGCCTGGATTGCGCGCCGCCGCCTGGACAAGGCGCGCGGCCTGCTGCGCGCATCGCAACTGCCTTTGCAGCAGATTGCCGATGTCTGCGGCTACGCGGACCTGAGCCATTTCAGCCACCGCTTCCGCGCCGCGCTGGGCGTGCCGCCCGGCCGCTATCGTCAGATCATGTGCGCTTAAGCTGGCCGCTGGCCCCGGCAGTGGCCGGGCGCCGTTACAGCATCGAAGCGATCAACTCCACGATTTCCTCGCCGTAGGAGGCCAGCTTCTTCTCGCCCACGCCGGAAATGCCGCGCATCTGGTCGAGCGAGGTAGGCTGCGCCTTGGCGATCTCGCGCAAGGTGGCATCGACGAAGATCACGTAGGCCGGCACGCTATGGGCGCGCGCCGTCTCCACCCGCCACCAGCGCAGCTTGTCGAAGATGGCCTGTTCCTGCGGCGTCAGGTCGGTTTCCACATAACCCTTCGGCGCCGCCGCCGCGCGCTTCTGCTTCACCGGTTTCTGATACTGGCGCAGCTGCACCTTCTGGCCGCCCTTCAGCACGGGGCGCGCCGCGTCGGTCAGCTTCAGAGAGCTGAATTGCTCATGATCGACCGTCACCAGTCCGAGCGCGATCACCTGGCGCAGAATGGCGCGCCATTCCTGCTCGCTGCGGTCGGCGCCGATGCCGAACACCGAGAGCGAATCGTGGTGCCAGGTCTTGATGCGTTCCGACTCCATCCCGCGCAGCACATCGATCACATGGCCGGCCGCGAAACGCTGGTCGACGCGGTAGATGGCCGACAGCAGTTTCTGCACCGGCACCGTGCCGTCGAAAGAGACCGGCGGAATCAGGCAGGTATCGCAATTGCCGCAAGGCGAGGCCTGCTCGCCGAAATAGTCGAGCAGCCGCACACGGCGGCAGCTCAGCGTTTCGCACAGGCCCAGCATGGCATCGAGCTTGGTGCCCAGCACACGCTTGAAGTTCTCGTCGGCTTCCGATTCGTCGATCATGCGCCGCTGCAGCACCACGTCCTGCAAGCCATACGCCATCCAGGCGCTGGCGGGCATGCCGTCGCGGCCGGCGCGGCCGGTTTCCTGATAATAGCCCTCGATGCTTTTCGGCAGATCGAGGTGGGCCACGAAACGCACGTCCGGCTTGTCGATGCCCATGCCGAAAGCGATGGTCGCCACCATCACGATATTCTCTTCGCGCAGGAAGCGTGCCTGGTTCGAGGCGCGCTTCGCATGCTCCATGCCGGCGTGATAGGCCATGGCGCGGATGCCGTTCTCGTTGAGGAATTCGGCCGTCTCTTCCACCTTCTTGCGCGACAGGCAGTAGACGATGCCGGAATCGCCGCCATGTTCGGCGGTGATGTAGTCCAGCAGCTGCTTGCGGCCGTTGGCTTTCTCCACGATCTGGTAGCGGATATTCGGCCGGTCGAAGGAGGACACGAACTGCATCGCGTCTTCCAGCTGCAGGCGGTGCGCGATCTCGGCGCGCGTCTGCTGGTCGGCCGTTGCCGTCAGGGCGATACGCGGCACGTTGGGGAATTGCTCGTGCAGCACCGACAGCTTGATGTACTCGGGGCGGAAGTCGTGGCCCCATTGCGAGACGCAGTGCGCCTCGTCGATGGCGAACAGCGCGATCGGCGAATCCTGCAGCAGATCGAAGCAGCGCTGCGTCATCAAGCGCTCCGGCGCGATGTAGACCAGATCGATCTGGCCGGTGCGCACCAGGCGCTCGATGCGCGCCGCTTCCTCGTAAGTCTGGGTCGAATTCAGGAAGGCGGCGCGCACGCCCACCTCGGCCAGCGCGTCCACCTGGTCCTGCATCAGTGCGATCAGCGGCGAGATCACCACGCCCACGCCATCGCGCAGCATGGCCGGAATCTGATAACACAGCGACTTGCCGCCGCCGGTTGGCATCAGCACCAGCGCATCGCCGCCATTGCCCACATGCTCGACAATCTCCGCCTGCTGGCCGCGGAAGGCTGGGTAGCCGAATACGGTCTGCAGCAGATGAAGGGCGCGTGCGCCGGTGTCCTGACTATCCATTGCTTAATCTACCCAAGCCACCATACCGGTATACGAAGTCACGATGACCACCACGCCGAAGACGATGCGATACCAGGCAAACACTGTGAAGTCGTGCGAGCTGATATAGCGCAGCAGCCAGCGCACGCACAGGAAGGCCGAAACGAAGGCCGCCACCGTGCCGATGCTGAAAAAGCCGGTCAGATCGGCCGACAGCAGCGCGCGCTCTTTATACAGCGAGTAGAAAGTGGCGCACAGCAGGGTAGGGATGGCGAGGAAGAAGGAGAACTCCGTGCCCGCCTTGCGCGACAGGCCAAACAGCATGCCGCCGATGATGGTGGCGCCGGAACGGCTGGTGCCCGGAATCAGGGCGAAGGCCTGGGCAAAGCCCACCTTCAGCGCGTCGGTGACGCTCATATCTTCCACCGAATGGATGCGCACCGCCGTTGGATTGGTCTTGGCGCGGCGCTCGGCCCACAGGATCACGAAGCCGCCGATGATGAAGGCCAGCGCCACCGGCACCGGCTTGAACAGCACCGCCTTGATATGCTTGCCCACGGCCAGGCCGAGAACGGCCAGCGGCAGAAAGGCCACGATCAGATTCAATACGAATTTGCGCGCCTTATGGTCGCTGGTCAGACCGGACAGCACGGAGGCGATGCGCGCGCGGTATTCCCAGCACACGGCCAGGATGGCGCCGGCCTGGATCACGATCTCGAATACGTCGATCACTTCCTTCGATACATTGCGTTGCAGGTCGAGCAGGCTGCCGGCCAGGATCAGGTGGCCGGTGGAAGAAATCGGCAGAAATTCGGTAAAGCCTTCTACCAGGCCCATCACCAGAGCCTTCAGCGCAAAAATAATATCCATTGTGTATTTGATTAGCAGTTCGGTGGGGAGCGCGCGCGGACAGTCGGTGCGCGGGCACGAAGCTTACCACGAGCGGCCTGTGCACCGGCACTCAGCTCAAGCGTAGACCCCGTTTCACAGCCCGGTTTTGCGCTGGCACAGCCAAATGTAAGCAGATTAGTTGAGTTGTAAGCGCTTGTAAAAGCCGTCAACTGGTCGAAACCGGACCGCGTTTCTTGCTCAGTGACACGGGAATTAGTGCACTAGATAAACAAACTTAAAAGGAACTCAAATGAAAAACGTCATCGCTACCTTGATCGCTGGTTTGTTCGCTACCGCCGCATTTGCACAAGCCCCTGCCCCCGCGTCTGCCTCCGCATCCGCCGCATCCGCCGCTGCCTCCGCGCCTGTCGCCGCAGCCAAAGCCGATGGCAAGGAAGTCAAAGCCGACAGCAAAGAACACAAAGCCACCAAGCATCACAAGAAAGCAAAAGCCGAAGAGAAAGTCAAAGCTGAAGAAAAAGCCAGCGCACCGGCCACCAAGTAATTCGCAGCACCCAACCGACAACTGAATACCTGAACCGCATACATTAAAGGACCACACCATGAAAAAGACCATCGCTACCCTGATCGCCGGCCTGTTCGCCACCGCAGCTTTCGCCGCCGCTCCAGCGCCGACCACCGCGCCAGCCACTCCAGCCGCTGCGCCAGCTGCCGCCAAAGTGGAAAGCAAAGTCGAAGCCAAAGACAGCAAGGTAGCCGCCGGCACCGAAGTCAAAACCGAAGCCAAAGCCGAAGGTCACGGCAAGAAAGCCAAAGCGCACAAAGCCGAAAAAGCCGAAGGCAAGGAAGTGAAAGCCGAAAGCAAGGAAGCCAAACCGGAAGTCAAAGCCGACGCCAAAGTCGCCAAGACCGAATCCAAGGAAGCCAAAGCTGCCCCAGCGACCCCAGCCAAATAAGCTGTAGCAAGCCCCGCAAAACCCGTGTTCTCAGGCACGGGTTTTTCGTTTGATCTGCATCAAAAAATGTCCCACCCTGGTGTCAGGCACCGGAGTGAGACATTCCTTGATATAGCGCAAACAATGTCCAACCCTGGTGCCTGACACCAAGGTTGGACATTGTTTGATTTAGCGCAAAGGCGTCTTGCTTTGGAGTTAGTTTGAGGTGCCGGAAACGCGGTTGGCGCAGGGCGTGGCATCCAGCAGGCAGCGCAGGTTCTGCATGGTGGTGCTGGCGATTTCATGCATGGCCTCTGCGGTGAAGAAGCCTTGGTGGCCCGTCACCAGTACATTGGGGAAGGTCAGCAGACGCTGGAATACATCGTCGCCGATAATGTCGGCCGAATGGTCGAAGAAGAACAGCTCGCGCTCCTGCTCGTAGACGTCGATCGCCAGCGCGCTCAGGGTGCGGGCCTTCAGCGCGTCGATCACGGCGGCGGTGTCGATCAAGGCGCCGCGGGAAGTATTCACCAGCATGGCGCCCGGCTTCATTTGCGCCAGCGCGGCATGGCCGATCAGATGGCGTGTGGCGGGCAGCAGCGGACAATGCAGGGAAACGATATCCGACGCCGCCAATAATTCCGGCAGCGTTGCCATCTGCCCCAAGGCCGCGAACTCCGGCACAGGCGCGGGATCGCAAGCCAGCACGCGGCAACCGAAGCCGTTCAGGATGCGCGCCACCGCCAGCCCGATCTTGCCGATGCCGACCAGGCCTACGGTCTTGCCGTGCAGGTTGAAGCCGAGCAGGCCATCCAGCGCGAAATTCCCTTCGCGCACGCGGGCGAAAGCACGGTGCGTATGCCGGTTCAGCGTCAGGATCAGAGCCAGGGTATGCTCGGCCACCGCCTCCGGCGAATAGGACGGCACATACGCTGCGAACAGGCCGAGGCGGGCCGCTGCCGCTGTGTCGAGATTATTGAAACCGGCACAGCGCATCAGAATGGCGCGCACGCCTTGCGCCGCCAACGCCTCCAGCACGGCCGCATCCAGCATATCGTTGACGAATACGCAGACCGCCGCGCAGTCTTGCGCCAGCGCGGCCGATTGCAGCGTCAGCGTTTCGCTGAAATAGCGCAGCTCGATGGACTCACCCGGGAAATGCCGCTGTCGGCCTTCCTCCAGAAAGCGGCGGTCATAGGCCTGGGCGCTGAAAACGGCAATCTTCATGGCATTCCTTCCGGGACTGATATGCAGGGACTCAGGCTGGCGCCGTCGCGCGTTCCAGCTCGCCCAGCCAGCGTATCGCATGTTCGCTGCTGGAGCCGCACATTTCGGCCGACGGCTGCTGGCCGCCGCAAAACGCCGGGCGCTGGGGCTGGCCGAAAATCAGGCAGCGCTGATCCTCGCCGAGCTGGATGCAGCGCCCGCCCGCAGGCTGGCCGGCTGGTACCGGGATAGTGTTGTAGATGAATTCATTTCGACGGAGCTAAGCGCTTCTGACCATGCTCTCGTTGTTGAGGTGGAAGATTGAAGGACGGGAGTTCTCGACCATTGCGCCCGGGAAGGTTAAATCTCATGCCGCTCTCGACGACTCCGACAGCGCTTTGAGCCGTTGAAGGGTAACGGGTAGCCCCGAGTTCAACTGCTTTACGAGCATTCTGCCGAGCACAAATGTGAGCGGCCCCGAGAACGTGACCCTGTGAATGACCTCGGTCATTCCTTGCAAGGGCATAAGCTCGTGCTCGAATACCATGCGAAACAAGGGGATCTTTGACTCCACTGTGAAGCAGCTGTCGTGAACCACTTTCGTGAGAACCATGGGAACTGTATTCCCCTTGGTTGGCGTAAGGCGACCGCGACTTCCGACCTCAAACGGGCCTTGGAGAGTCGCACGCTTTGTATCCGGGTCCCAGGTATGCCAGTTCTCGACGTCTTGGTAGATGTGGAAGATGGATCCTGGGGCGGCAGCAACTTTGATTCGATGCTCAACTTGCATGAGGAGGGAAGGGACCGTGAGGATTGGTATGGGAGTCGTAGCCAAGCGGGACGCTCGTGCAGCCCGAGGTGGATACGCCAAAAATGTTAATAATATAGCATACGCTTTTGCGGCATGTTAGTAGTGCATAGCAAGCTGTGGCCGTTAGTCGTTTGGGCCGATGGCCGCGCTGCATGCAGGTCATAAAATTTGCGCCGGACATGTGCCCAGCACGCGGCTTCGAGCACTTGGCCGCCCTCGTAAATGGCATTGAAGCCGGCTACGCACCTGCCTGCAAAGGGGAAACGCACCTATTCTGACACCCTACAGCCATCAATGTGGTTTAGTCTGGTTTTCTAGCCAGCTCAGCCATTGTATGGCGTGCTCGCGGCTGTGGCCGCACATTACTTCATCGGGTTGCAGTGAGCCACATACGACTGGCCGTTCAGGATGGCCAAAAATTTTGCAACGTTCTTGGTCGTCAAGTTGAACACACCTTACCCCAGCAGGTTTCCCTGCGGGTAGTCCTGGGATTGGCGTGGAAATCGATGGCGCGGTGCAGCAGGCACCGCAGCCGGGGCGGCAGGCGAGGGCGGAGGTGGAGGCAGTCATGGCTTGAAAATATGGCATCCCGCGCGGAACCGCGCGGCGAGGCCGTATTTTATGCCAGTCGCTGGAACCGTCTGCCGAAATCTTAGGTTAAGTCATTTTTTGAGTCTGGAGGGCGATGCTAGAATCGCATGATGAGAGTAACCCGGCAATGGCGAAGCGTAGTGGCGTGGGTGGCGTGTGCCGCCGTGCTGCTGGCCGCCTTGATGCCGTCCCTCTCGCATGCGCTGGCGGCCGACCGCGTGATGAACGTGATGCTGGCGCAGATCTGTTCCGCCAGCGGCGCAGCCGGCGCCGATAAAAGCGAACCGTCGCAGCAGCAAGCCGGCCATCTGCAGGACTGCCAGTACTGCCAGCTGCAAACCGACACGCCGGCATTGCCGGTGCCGCTCTTCGCCGCCGGCCCCGTCAAGCTGTCCACGGCGCGCCCAACGCTCTTCTACCAGTCTCCCCAAGCGCTGTTCTCCTGGGTTGCCGCCAGCCCGCGCGGTCCCCCACGCCTGTCCTGATTTCTCGCCATCCCGGCCTTGCCGTGGATGCGCAATGCCTTTCCAGACCGTCTTCGCGAGCGCTTCCGGCGCGGCGCCATGGCGTCTGGCCGAACGCAGGAACCGACAGAACAAAACCAATGAATCACATCAAGCGCTATATTTATCTGATCCATCGCTGGACGGGGATACTCATGTGTCTCCTGATGGCGCTCTGGCTGGTCAGCGGCATCGTCATGCTGTTCATCGGCTCCCCCAAGCTGACGCCCTGGGAGCGGCTGGCGGCGCTCGCGCCTTTGCCGGCGAGCGGCTGCTGCATCGAGCCTACCCAGGCGCTGGCGCAAAGCCGCGCGGCGGCCGAGGTGAAAGGCCTGACCCTGACTTCGATCCGCGGCCGTCCCCACTACGTGATCCAGGAAGGCAATGGCAGCCTGGCGGCGGTCGATGCCTTGAGCGGCGCGCGTGCCGCTGTGGTGGACCGGCAGGCCGCCCTCGATGCCGCGCACGCCTTCCGTCCAGGCGCCTCGGCCACCTATGCGGGCCAGGTCGACCAGGACCGCTGGACGCATTCGCGCCGTTTGAATGCGCACCGGCCCCTGCATGTGGTGGAGCTGGACGATGCCGCCGCCACCCGCGTGTATGTCTCGTCCGCGACGGGGGAAGTGGTGCTGGATGCCGCCGCGTCCGAGCGCAACTGGAATATGGTTGGCGCCTGGCTGCATTGGTTGAACATGTTGCGCGGCCAGCCCGGCGATGAAGTGCGGACCTGGACCCTGATCTTGCTTTCCGGCTTGGGCGTATTCTCGGCCGCCAGCGGCATGGCGAATGGCTTGTGGCGCTGGCGTTTCGCGGGACGCTACAAGAACGGCAGCCGCAGTCCTTACCGCGAGTCCTATATGCGCTGGCATCATCTACTGGGACTGGGTTTCGGCCTGATCCTGTTCGCCTGGATTTTCAGCGGCCTGATGTCGCTGAATCCGGGCGGGATTTTCGACGCCAAAGGCCAGGGCGGCGGACATGGCGCTGCTCATGGCAGTCGTCCCACCCAGCTTCGGCTGGCATTGAGCCCCGGCGCGGCCCTGGACCTGCTCAAGGCGGAGAATTTCTACGCCAAGGAGCTGGAATGGCGCGTGCTGGATGGCGAAGCCTTCATCCTGGCCCGCAATGCGGCCAATGACACGCGCCTGGTGGTCGCTTCGCATGGGGGCTTTTCAGTGCTGCTGCGCTGGCCCGAGGAAAGGCTGCTGCGCGCGGCGGCCACCCTGCGTCCCTATCCCATCGCCGCGCTGGAAACGCTGACGCAATACGACAGCTATTACTATGCCCGCAACGCCGCTTCGATGTACGGCAACTATGAGCGCCGCCTGCCCGTGCTGCGGATTGTCTATGGCGACGCGGACCGGACTTGGGTGCACCTGGATGTGCGTACCGGCCTGGTGGAGCAAAGCACGGTCCAGTCCCAGCGCGCGCGCCGCTGGCTATTCAACCTGTTGCACAGCTGGGACTTGCCGCCGTTGCTGGCATCGGGTTGGCTGCGCGAAGCGGTGCTGGTGGCGCTCAGCATCGGCGGCCTGCTCCTGAGCGTGACGGCGGCGGTGATCGGTCTGCGCCGTATTCGGCATTGGGCGGGTGTCCGTTAGAAGCGGTATTCCAGTCCCGCCAGATACGTCCTGCCTCTTGCGGTGCTCAGCGGCGTTTTATCGTCCGCCTGCGACGGCAGCGCGTTCAGACGGTTCAGTGCCTCCGAAAAGTCTTTGTTCATGGCGTTTTGCACGGACAGGCGCAGAAACAGATTTTTGCTTACCTGGTAGCTGGCATACAGGTCCACCACTGCCGGGATCTTGGGATTCTCTACCTTGAGGACTTCGGCCGTCGTCTCGTCCGTATCGATATCCGGCGACAGGCGGCGGTTCGATCCGGTATGTTTGATCAGCGCTCCCAGTTCCAGCTTGTTCTCCAGCAGGCGGGCGCCGATGTCCAGGTTGTAGTACACGCTGGGCAGCTCGCTGATGTCGCTGGCGCCGAACCAGCTGCTGGCAACGGAGGTGGGCTGGCTGGACTTGCTGCGGGTGTAAGAGAGGCGCGCATAGGCTGGTCCCTGCTGATATTGCGCTTCCAGTTCCAGACCGCGCGAACGTACCGGCGTGAGCGAGTTGGTATAGATGTACATATTCGGGCTGTACTCCACGACGCTGTGCCAGTCGGTGGCGATCACTTCCGGCATGCCGCATTTGCGGCCGCCTGTGCATAGCAGGAAGGATTGGCTGGCGATATAGCCGTCGATGGTGCTGCGGAAGTAGAGCGCCTTGAAATTCAGCGCATCGTCCTTGCTCAGCAAGCCGTGCAAGCTGGAGTTGAAGCCCAGCTGATAGGTCTTCGACTTCTCGCCTTTCAGGAAAGGATTCATCGAGGCGCCGCCATCGTTGGAGAAAAACACTTCCTGCGGATTCGGGCCGCGCATGGTGCGCTCAGCGCTGGCAAAGGGCTGGAGCCAGGGTTTGATCTGCGCCGACACCAGCAGCGAAGGCTGCACGCCGTGTTCCTTGAGCGCGATCTGTGCGGCGCCCTGGGGGAAGCACTGCACGTTCGCATCGCAGGCTGGTTTGTAGCCGGTCAGCGCGTAGCTGGCGTAATTAAGGCCAGCATTGATCTGGTAGATGCCGCGGTTGTACTGCAGGCCCGCATACAGGCTATCGATCTTTTGCCGCCCTGCCGGTCCGAAGGGATTGTTTTCGATCGATTGCTGGCCGGCGAGGGGATTGTCGGGATTTTGGATCAGGCTCTCCACATGCTTGCTGTAGCGATTGCGCATGGCCTTCCCGCCCAGCGTCAGCAGCACATCGCCGCCGGCCAGGCGGAAGCTGCTGGTGTTGTTGATGTCGAAGGCATCGGCGCTGTTGGCTGTGCTGGTGTTGGCGAAGCCGATCAGGGCGCCCGGCATGAAGCGCTGATGGCCCCGGCTGCGGCTGGTCATCACGTTCAGGTTGATCAGCTCCGAGAACGGCGTGTAATGGTATTTCAGGTAGTAGTCGTCGCTCTGGATGTCGCGCCGCGTGAAGTTGTTGCGGTAGTCGCGCGCCGACAGTTCCAGCGCGTGAAAGCCGTTGAACTTCATATCGAGCTTGAGCAGCTGCGACTTGGGCTTCTGGCGATAGTACTGGTTGTAGCCGAAGCCGAATTCCTCGCTGTTGATGCCCTTGGCGTTCTTGTAGTTGTTGCCGATGACACTGGCGCTGGTGGCCGCCATGAAACCCACATTGCCGCCATTGAAAGCGGGAAGCCTGATGCCGGCGGCCAGCATGGCGCTGCGTCCCAGGCCATTGCTGCCTGCACTGAGTTTCGCGCGCCCGCCCATTTTCTGGTCCGCGAACACCACATCGTCAACGCCGATGGTGCGGATATTGGCGCTGCCGCTCAAGGCGTTCACGCCTTCGCCGCCCTTGGCATTGCCGCGCGAGACGTCCACGCCGACGATGAAGTTTGGATCGATCAGCGCGCCGAACTGGCTGCTTGGCATGCTGGCGTGGGTCACCTCTGATGGCGCGCTGCCATAGTAGTTCTGTGTCACGCCGTCGATCATGGTGTTGACGCGGCCAAAGCCGGACAGGCCACGGATGTTGACGCTGATGGCGCCCTGGCCCGGATCGATCTGGGTGAAGGTGCCCGGCATGCCGCGCAGGATCTGGTCTACCGGCTGCAGGCGCGTATCGGCGCCGCGCGAGCTGAAGGCGCCCGGCTTTTCCAGCGCCTGCTGATCCGCCGCCACGCTTTCGCCAGAAACGTTCAGCGGCGAAAACTCGACCTTGCCGCTGTTGCTGTTGCTGTCCTGTGCCTGGGCGGCTGCGTGCTGCGCGAATAGCGCCATGCACGCACCCACGGCGTGCGCCATTACTTTGGTTTTCATGTTTTCTCTCGACTTGTAGTGTTATTGGAACTGGCGGCGGCTGGAAAAAATGGGACGCGTGGCTTCACGCAGCGCCGGGAAGGCCTTCGGCATCAAGCTTGAAGGAAACCGGCAAGGTGACGGTCACTTGGCCCTGGCGCAGCATGGCTTCCGGCGGGATGGGCAGGGGCTGGGCGCGCTCCAGTACCTGCAGCGCTTCGCGGTCCAGCAGCACCGTGCCCGAGGACGTGACCAATTCGCTCGCCAGCAGCTTGCCGTCGCGGCCCAGCTGGAAGCGCACCCAGGCCTCGCCTGTGCGGCGGCGCTGGCGCGCTTCGAGCGGATAGCGCTTGAAGTGGGCCAGGTGGCTTAGCACGCGGCTTTGCCAGCTGGCCTGCACCGCATGGAACGCGGGCGATTCGCTGTTAAACGGCGCCGCCTGCGGCCCGCGCAGGGCGGCGGGTGCTGGAGTGGCGCTGCTGCTGGCTTGCGCGGGCTGGGACGCCTCCTGCGGCGCATCCTTGCCGGGATCGGGCGGCGTCACGTTGGACTGCTCCTGCCTGGCCGCCTTTTCCGCCGCCACGATTTGCGGTGCCGCGGCGCGCGCCAGCGTGGGCAAGGCTTCCTGCTTGCGGTTGTCCTTGGGAGGCTGCGCCGCGCTGGCGGCGGCTGACTGGCGCGCGCCCACGGCGTGGCTGGGTTGCGTCGCTTCCGACATGGCTTGCGCCGCAAACACCACCATCACGGCGGCGGCAGGCTGCAGCTGCGCCACCGGGGCGGGCCGCCAGCTCGCCCACAGCAGCAGCGCCAGTGCGGTGGCTACCACCAGCGAAGTGGCGATGCCCCAGCTCAGCACCGGACGCGGCGCCAGCGCTGGCGCGCTCACTCGCCCTCCCGGCCCACCAGGCCCACTTTCAGATAGCCGGCCTGGCGCAAGGCATCCATCACGCCTAGCACGTCCTCATACGCGGCCTGCTTGTCGGCCTGGAAGAACAGGGTGCGCTGGCGGTCGCCGCCGGTCTGCGTGTCGAGCATGCTGCCCAGCTGGGCGCGCGCCACCGGCGTCTCGCCCAGATACAGGCTGCGGTCGGCCTTGAGCGAAACGAAGAGCGCCTTGTCGGGGCGCGGCTCCGGCTTGGCCGAAGCGGCGGGCAGGTCGATCTTCAGGTCGACGGTGGCCAGCGGCGACACCACCATGAAGATAATCAGCAGCACCAGCATCACGTCGATGAAGGGCGTGACATTGATTTCGCTCAGCTCCGGCATATCGGCCGCATCGTCGGCCTGGGAAGGGAAGAGGGCCGCCATGGTTCACGCCAGCTTGCGCACATTGGCGGGCGCCGGCTCTTCCCGCAGATCGAGTTCGCGGCTCAGCATCAGCAGCACCTGGGCCGAGGCGGCACGCAACTGCGCCTTGTAGTGGTTGATGCCGCGGCTCAGCAGGTTGTAGATGACCACGGCCGGAATCGCCGCCACCAGGCCCAGGGCCGTCGCCAGCAGCGCTTCCGCAATGCCGGGAGCGACCGTCGCCAGGTTCGTGCTCTGGCTGGCCGCGATGCCGATAAAGCTGTTCATGATGCCCCACACGGTGCCGAACAGGCCGACGAAGGGTGCCACCGCGCCGATGCTGGCCAGCAGGCCTATGCCTTGCGCCATTTCGCGCACCCGCTGCGCAATCAGCTGCTCCTGGCGGAAGCCCGCGCGCTCCTTCAGCGCGGCGGCTGGCGCATGCGCATGGGTCAGGTGCTGCTCCTGCTGCACATCGTCCAGCAGCAGGCGGGCCAGCGCCGCCTGGGCGCCGTCCTGCGCCTTGGCTGCGGCCTGCGGCAAGGACTCCGACGCTTTCAACAAAGCCAGCGCCCGGCCCGCGTCGCGCTGGCCCTTGAGCAGGCTGGCGCCTTTCACCAACAGCACGACCCAGGCTGCCAGCGCTGCCGCAAGCAGCGCAATCAGAACGCTTTTGACGACGTGGTCGGCGGCCAGGAACATGCCGAGCGGGGACAGGTCGTGCGGCAGGGCGCTGGCCTGCGCGGCGGAGCTCAGGGAAAGCAGCAGCACGCCGCAGGAGAGCGGACGGCGGAATACATCGATATTCATATCAGCAGAATCAGGTTAAAAGCATCAACAGGCATGGCTGCGCCAAAGGCGGCGCAAGCGCATGCAAAAACTACCTGGCTGCTACGGAGGGAGCGTGCTGGGGAGAGGTGCCGGAGCGGACGTCCGGCGGCGTCAAACGGTCAAACTATTTACTGCGTGCCGGCGGCGGCAGGGGCCACCGGGGTAAACCACACAAAATCGGCCTGCTGCGCGGTGATGGGCGCGCCGCGCTGGGCCAGCATCAGCACCATCGGCGGCGCGCTGCCCGTCAGATCCTGCACATGCAGCGGCACACCCATATCCTTGGCCGCGTGGTAGCCGCCGGCGATCAGCAGGGCCGGCGCGGGCGCGGCCAGCAGGCGTTCGGCCATGCGGCGGTCGCGCTGCTGCTGCACCGACAGCATGGCGGCCAGGCGCGGCGCGTCGATCTGGTTATCGTGCATCTCGCGGATGATCTGTTCCTGCTGTGCGCGCACCTTGCTCTCATTGGCCAGGTTGGAATGCTTGCCCTGCAGCGTAGGCTGCGCGGCAAACAGCTGCTTGATCTCGCTGCGGTCCAGATTGGCCGACCACACGGGGTAGGGCGCGCGCATGGCTTCCATCACCAGATCGCCATACAGCTCCCACTTCCAGCTCGGCTGCCAGGCCAAGAGCTTGGCCACGTGCTCGGAGCGCACCACGGGATCGCTTTGCAACCAGGGTTTGACTTCGTCCACCTTGGCCTGCTGGTCTGGATTGAGCATCTCCAGCAAGACCGTGCCCTGCGCCCGCTGGCTCTGCAGCTGCACCAGCAGCCATTGCTGGATGCGGTGGTGGCTCAATTGGTCATGTTCCTCGCCCACGATCACGCGCGGCGCTGCCGCCAGCCGGGCCAGAAGTTGTTCGGGGTTCAGGCGCTGGCCGCTGCGCAGGTCGACGATTTCGCCGGTCTGGCGCACTTCCTGCGCCAAGGTGGTGGCCGCAGGCGCGACCGGCGCCACGCTGCTGCAAGCGCTCAAGGCCAGGGCGCAAGCGGGCAGGATGGCGGCAAGGGAGAGGGAAAGTTTCATGAACGGCGGCCTTATAAGTGATGCTAAAAAACAATAAGTGGCCGCATTTTAATAGAAATGATTCTCATTTACAAATGAATGCATGATCTGTGTGCGGCTTGATCCGTGGCAAGTCGGAATATGGACTTGAACAGGGAATAGAGACTTGAACGGCGCTCCCCCGAAAAGAATATTGACTTGAACAATCCTTCAACTTAATAGTTGACAAACAAAGTTCCCGATCTAAACTTTGATCGTGGGTTATAAATATAACCTTCTGAGAAAATATGAGCCCCTTTTCCGTACTCCTACGAGACCTTCGAACCTTCTGCGGCTTGAAACAATCGGACTTCGCAGAGAAGTTAGGTGTCGAACAAAGCTATGTCTCCGCAATGGAAATTGGAGGAAAAGGGCCACCAGGAGCGGACTTTGTTGCGCGGCTAGTCTCAGCATTTCAACTGGACTCAACCTGGGAGAAGCGCCTACTTGATGCAATTGAGCAGTCGCATCGTCGGCTTGAAGCGCCTACTTGATGCAATTGAGCAGTCGCATCGTCGGCTTGAATTGCCGAAGAATGCGTCCACCGAAACTTATAGGATTTTCAATGGGTTAAGGCTGCAGATGGAAAAGCTGCACCCTGCACAAATTGAACTCATCGAATTCGCCCTTCATAAGCTGCCAGCTGTGATTAAGGTGCATGACAGCAACATGCGCATGGTCAGAGCGGCATCGGGTGAGATCGATAAGGAAGATGAGGGGGCAGCCTAAAGCTCAGTAGGCGTTTCGCTTTGTGCTAATCACCGAAGAGTGATCTTTTTAGGACCTCATAGTTCACTTCATATCTTGCTGGCCGCCTCGGCTGCCGAAAAGGGAGAGTGTTATGAGATCGCGAAACGACGTTCAGGCGCGTCATTTGGCAAAAATAGCGGCCCGCATCCAGGCTGGCGACGGCAGCGGGCATCTGGCACGGTATAACCCCTGGCTTCAGATCAAACGCAGGAATACTTCTCCAGAATCGAACCAACTTGCAGCATGGATTCCACTACTCCGCCGCAGCACCCATTTTTTTGCGCGCGGAGAGTATTTCACCGCGTTACTCCTCCTCTGGTTGGGAGCAGAAGACGTACGCGAGCAATACCCCTTATGGCCAATGCCAGGGGCCGATGTTGAATTCCTTACTCCCTGAAAAAATCCCGCGATTGTTGGGGCCTAGGTCCCGTACTGTGCGGGCCACCATTGAGTTAAGACGATAGGTGCTTCAGCAGGGCGAACGTGATCGCGATTACCCCCCCGACAAGGCCCATTCCCCAGACAATGCCTTGAATGACCTGTCCCCTTATTTTCGCCTCAAGTGTTTGGTCGACGCCCTTAATTTGTGCCTCTACTGATGTCTTCAACTCAGCAATTTTACTTTGTACAGAAATTTCCGATCTGTCGATTTTTCCTTGTAATCCGAATTCTGCTTTCTCAACTTTACTTTCCAATCCCGCATAACGTTGCTGTGAGCCAAGCGAAATTTTCTGCTCCACTACACTAGCCTCCGATTGGAATGAGGCTTTAATCGTTTGGAGGCTCATGTCGCGCAAAGAGGATTCCATTGCCTGGATATCGTTCACGCGCTGTCGCAGGTCAGCGAACTGAACCGTTAACTCGCTTTTTGAAGCAACGCCAGACTCAAGCGCATCTAGGCGACGCACAATTTCAGCGTGGCGCTTTCGAGCTAGTTCCAGATCGGCGCGACGGAATTCGCTAAACGTCGTTATGGCAAGACGAAGCTCGGCTACCGTGTGTTCAAGCTGGGGTATGTCCCCGCTTTGCGATTGGGCAATTTGTTGGTCTGGGGAATGGTCTGAGGTGAGAATATCCGGCATTTCAACAACTCCTTGGCATGAAGTTAGCTCAAAGTGGGCTCGAATTACCGCCTTGCCGTGAGCAGATATTTGCTGAGTCACACACCCATCACCAAAGACTCCAGAACTCTAGTGGCGAGCCAACAAATACATAGAACGTAAAGTCGTGATTGTCACTACGCCACCCAGCGCCAATGCCTCCACTAAGTGCAGAAGGCTTTTTTTCCGACGCGCCAAACAGGTATATAGGTAGATCAACACCTTTGACCTTGGACACGTGATCGTAATTAATTGTTGGATTTAGGGCGTACCAACCGCCCTGATAACGAGCGCCCATAGTTAGGATTCTCGATGTCTTGCGCTGAGGCTCCCCCACTGGTCCTTGTATACATTCAATGACCTCGGCATTTGGTCGGCAAAGAACCTTGGACTTGCTATCTTCATACTTACGCTGAAACGCATAACGTGCAAAGAGTAACGGAAGGCTTTCCCCAAATTGATAGCTAGCACCTAGGGTAAGACCATACGGCGTTCTCGTTACTTCCTTCTCTGTATATGTCGACGCATCGTTATACGTGAATTTCTTTGACCCGACTTCTGGCGCTAACCCGAATGCCCAACTAGCGCCATCGGGACGATCGAGGTCACTAATCTGTCTTTGGGTAAAGCTATATTGAATTTTGGCACTGTCTGCCAGTCCATCCAGAGTACCCAGCTTCGTAGGACCCGACGTCTTACCGACAGGCGCACTCAGCGTAAATTGCTGGAAGCGGTTTTTCCCAACATTTTCTTCGTTACCATAATTTGGCAGTGTGACGCTTAAGCTTGCTGTGCTATTAGCTTGCCCCGCCTTGATCATGCCTGCGATGGTTGGAACAGATTTGGCATTAGATTGCAAATCCAGAGACTTTGCGGGTGGGGCCTGAACCATAGGCGACTGCTTCGGTACCTGGGCGGATGCAGTTATCTCAACCAATGGACGCACAGCCTCGGCAGCTATTCTTGCATCGGCTGCTGCCGCCTCGGCTGCTTTCATAGCGTTGACCTGTGCTTCGGAGCCTGGCTCGTTGAGTGAGGTATAGGCAGCTTTTAGCGCTCTCAAAGATGCTTCTTGCGCTACTAATGCGCCTTCTAGTGCCTTGCGAGCGTTCTCCATAGCACCCGCGTCTGCTGCCTGGGTATGTTGGCACAAAAAGACTGAAGCAATCGGAAGCAATTTGATCTTCTTCATGAGTTCTCCAGCAGAGATTACGGAACAGCGATCTTCAAGGGATTGTAGTTAGGCGATTTCGGTCCACCACTACCAATTCGTACTCCATCACTAATCGTTTGCTTCGGCAATGTTTTAACAATTACGCCGTTAGCGGTAACCACCAACTCAACACTGCATCCGATTTCCCCCTTAAGCTCCCAAACCAAGTCATAAGTGCCAGTCCCTACTGGAACGGGTTTAGCCATTGAGTTGGCCAGCCCGACCCTTTTATCTCCCACAATGAGCCAACAGACGAAAAGTGCTACTTTCCCGTCTAATTCGTATTTACAACGTACTGTAGCCATATGGTTCTCCTTATTGTTGGCTCGCTTTCCGTACAACCGGCATGTTTGGGGTGCACTACATTAAATCTTCCCATCCAGCGAGCACACGCACCGGTATGGCCTCGGCGCCACCGATACTTTCGGGGACCTTGTAGGTGTCGTACTTGGTGAGCGCAGAGAAATCCAATCCAGTTACTTTGGTAAGGTGCTTCACGGCCACTCGGTACGTATCGATCTTTGGTTCTTTTTTCCCGTCCGGTTGTCCAAGCATCACGCGCTTCTCGTTTAATAGCGGTTGCTGATCGAGGAGCAGCGCAGTCACCTCAATGCCACCTGAATTCCCTGGCCATACAATCACCTTCCAGAACTGCATAGGGACCCGCAAATCGCCATACTCCTTCCAGTTGTCGTCAAGCACCGGCCCGGTGAAGATCGTTGCGCGTCGATTCGATTTCAACGCACCGTATTCAAGGATGTAGCGCTCGGCACCTTGCCAGTAGACTGCACTTTGGTTGAAGCGGAAATGCTGCAGCGTGCAGTTAGTGCGGTGGAAGGTAGGTTTGAGAGTTTCCTCCCAGGACCCGGCTACCTTGGCACGGCTCCGGCACAGCAAGCAATCGTCCCATCGGCAGCCATCAGCAATAAGCTGTCAGATGTGCAACGACGATTTTGCGCCTCTGGTGGGGAACCATGTCTCTCAGATTCTCACTTCCGATCAGAAAAACTTTCGTTCGCTAAAGCGTACAAGGAGAAATCTTTACTTTTAGGTCTGCTGAAGTTTGCAGAACGTTGTTTCTTTGATGGGTTACCCCTGCCGTCAGGGCAGATCGGCCCAAGCTATATCGCTGGCCTTGCAGAAATCGGCGTAATTCGCAGGCTGACTGTCACAGTTTTTGCGGTGACATCTGTTTGAAGCGCCGTCGATGCCTGCCCTCAACTGGCCGGTCACAAGCGCTTCAAGCTGGCGACCGATATTCAGGTCTACTTCTGCCATCCTCGAAATCCGTGGCAGCGCGGCTCAAACGAGAACACCAACGGCCTGCTGAGGCAGTACTTTCGCACCTCATGCTGACGACGGATGAAACGGCACACTGGAACCGCTTGCGAGATCACGATTTGCTGCTTCGGTTCATTTGACCTATTCTCATAGCTCTAATGGAGCACACCATGGCTAGGAAACCCACGTCCCGGCCCGCGGGCAAAGGCGCGGCATCAGCTTCTTTAGCGAAGGCTACGGCAAAGTCCTTTCATGCCAAATCTCAGCGGCACCTTCATAGTCTTTATAGCGAAAGCAACCACGCCGGGTGTACCAACGGTGAGATATACGCGAGCTGGCACAACATGGGCATCACTGAAAAGATCAACGCGATCCGATCGGGCGTGCCCGCTCTCTTAGTGGGCGATCTCTCCTCGATCATGAATATTTCCAGAGAATCGCTCATTGATTCACTCGGTTTGTCGCGCACCACAATCAATCGCAAGGCGCAACATAAGCAAGCTCTATCCCGCGAAGAATCGGAACGCGTGATCGGAATACAGTCACTGATCGGACCGGTACAGTCCATGGTCGATATGGACAACGCCCCCGACTTCGATGCCGCCAAGTGGTTAGCGTGTTGGCTGACCGAGCCACTGCCAGCACTAGCCGGCAAGGCACCGGCCAGCTACATGGATACAGTCGAGGGACAAAAGTACATCGGCAATCTGTTGAATATGGTCCAGAGCGGAGCTTACGCATGACGTAGCGGTCTAACGCACGCAGTCTTAAAGGCATGCTGCCCATCGCACCTGAGATATCGAACAACCTGATCCACCCTCAACCATCGTCCTGCATTTCCATACTCCACCTATACGGTCTGAGTACGGCCGAGCGTGACATGGTGTCCATGCATTCGACGCCCCCCCTTTGACATCCATCGCGCGCTCAATACCATGAGCAAGCGCACCGCAAGCGACTAAACACCGCAGCGCATGGGTCTTACTGCACTAAGAAGGACAGCTACACCCTACTGATTGCAGGTCAAAGCTCCTTCGCCTACCCAGCCCCCCATCTTTTGTTACGGCCCAATCGAGCCGCACGACAACACAAGCAAAACGAACAATCTTCTATCAGCAACTACAGCATTCGCACGTTCACTCTGCTCAAGCGAGCCGCACATCACGAAGATGATTGCCGCAGTCAATCTCAACTTCTATGAGAAAAATCTCAACTTCAGTGAGAAGAATCTCATCTTCTGTGAAACTCAATGCTGCCCGCTGATATCGATGTACATATCAACGGCTGAATTATTGCAGCTTCGATATACTAGGTTTCAGTCGATGTTGACAGCAATGACGTTGTCGTCACTGGCAATCTCGGCGGAGGCTCGCAGCAGGTTCCCCACCCCATCGAAATCTAAATGGCCTCCACTTCTGCCTGCGTTAACAGGCCAGCATACGGCGCCGACTGGCGCAGGCGGGTCGCCGTTTGGTCTTCGCCTATCACCGGCACGAGCACTAAATATTGCTCAACTGTTCAAGTTGATATTAAAGTGAGAACGAGGAGAAACCAGAGGAACGAGGCCTTTTCAAGTTAATGCATGAACCTAAGACCGTGGAGAAAATTGTAAGCCTTTGATTCTAAAGACCATCAGTTCAAGTTAATATTCCCACGTGCTAATCCGTGCTGAGCTTGACGCCATCCCCACCCAGGTCTACCATAACTGACTCAAGAGTAAGTTACCGAAACACTATAGTTATGCAAGTTTCTCCCGATACCAAGCCGCGCTGGGAGCGCCGCAAGGATGCCCGGCCGCAAGAGCTGTTGGCTGCCGCCCTCGATCTGTTCGTCGAGCGCGGCTACGCCTCTACCCGGCTGGAGGATGTGGCGCGCCGCGCGGGCGTGTCCAAGGGCACCTTATATCTGTATTTTGAAAACAAGCAGGAGCTGTTCAAGGCCGTCGTGCGCGAAACCATCGGCGAATGCATCGGCCAGGCCGAACTCGACGTGGCCGCCGCCGAGGACGTGCATAGCGCCGAGCTGCTGCGCCTGATGCTGTGGCGCTGGTGGGAGCAGGTCGGTTCGACCCGCATCGCCGGCCTGACCAAATTGATGATGGTCGAAGCCGGCAACTTCCCCGAGCTGAGCACGTTCTATAACGAAGAAGTGGCGGCGCGCGGCGACGCGCTCGTGATGCGCATCCTGGAACGCGGCATCGCGCGTGGCGAGTTCCGCCCCCACGATCCCAAGGTGATGATGCCCATCCTCACGGCGCCGGTGCTGATGCTGGTGATGTGGGTACACAAGTTTTTCCCTTGCGAAAACCATGAGGGCCTGGACGCCCATGCCTACCTGAATTCCCTGATCGATGTGGCGCTGAACGGCCTGCTGCCGCGGCCGCCGGAGCGGGAATAATGGGGCAAGCTTGTGGTTTTTGTACGTTCAGCCCCCTTAAAATGCAGACTGTCGCAATTTTCTGTCGGCCCCCGGCATTATCGTTAACATGGGCGTCTGAGCCGTTCAACGCTAAAATGTCGGATTATCTAATCTTCACCGAGTCATAAAGATGAATATCGAACAAGCCCGCTTCAACATGGTCGAACAGCAAATCCGTCCTTGGGACGTGCTGGACACGGATGTGCTGGATCTGCTGTCGGTGGTCAAACGCGAGAATTTCGTGCCGGCTGCCTACACCAACATCGCCTTCGTGGATACCGAAATCCCGCTGGCGGGCGGCGAAGCCATGTTCACGCCGAAGCTGGAAGCGCGCATCCTGCAGGATGTGGGCCTGAAAAAACATGAGAACGTGCTGGAAATCGGCACGGGCAGCGGCTACATGGCCGCCTTGCTGGCGCACCGCGGGCGCCATGTGACCACGGTGGAAATCTCGCCGGAACTGAAGGCGCAGGCGGAAAAGACCCTGGCCGAGAACGGCGTCACCAATGTGACGGTGGAGCTGGGCAACGGCGCCCAGGGCTGGGCCAACGGCGCGCCTTTCGACGTGATCGTGATCTCCGGCGCCCTGCCGGTGCTGCCGGAAGCCTTCCTGCAGCAGGTCAAGGTCGGCGGCCGCATCCTGGCCATCATCGGCGAAGCGCCGGTCATGTCGGCGCACCTGATCACCCGCGTTTCCGAAGCCGGCTACGACACGGTCAAGCTGTTCGAGACCAGCACCAAGCCGCTGAAGGACGCCGTGACCCCGTCCCAGTTCACCTTCTAAGCCAGGCGGGGACGCATGCAACATCTCACTGCTCCCGAACTGGCCGACTGGCTGGCCGATAGTGGCCGGCCAGCCCCGTTCCTGCTCGACGTGCGCGAAGGCTGGGAATTCGAGACCTGCCATATCGCCGGCTCGACCCTGATGCCGATGAATACCGTGCCGGCCCGCGTCAACGAGCTCGATGAAGAAGCCGCCATCGTCTGCATCTGCCACCATGGCGCGCGCAGCATGCAGGTGGCGGCCTGGCTGGAGCACTACGGCTTCAGCAATATCACGAATTTGACAGGCGGCATTCACGCCTGGGCTGTGCAGGTGGACAGCGCCATGCCGAAGTACTGAGTCCCGTACCCGGCCGAAGAATAGTTTCAGCGTTAGACCAAGAAGAAATACCTAAAACTTTTTTTTGACGACTCCAATGGAGAATGCAATGCAGAGACCTACTATCGCCGTGCTGATCGCCAGCGCGTTGTTTACGCTCAACGCTCAGGCGGCCGACCTGGTCCAGGTGTACCAGCAGGCACTGGCGAACGACGCCACCTATGCCAGCGCGCGTTCCAATCTGGCCGCCGGCCGGGAACGCAGCACCCAGGGCCGCTCTGCCTTGCTGCCGTCGATCAATGCCAGCGGTTCGCATATGAAGAACGATGGCACGATCACGCCGAAAGCCACCAGTATCAAGTCCCCGGCCGACAGCACCTCCGGCGATATCAAGCTGACCCTGTCGCAGCCCCTGTTCAACTGGGCCAACTGGGAAAGCTACCAGCAAAGCAAGCTGCAGCAGTCGATCTCGGAAGCGGTCTTCGCCCAGTCCGAGGAAGACCTGATCGTGCGCGTGGCCCAGGCTTACTTCGACGTGCTGACCGCGCAGGACAACCTGACCGCGACCCAGGCGCAGAAGGCGGCCACCACCGAGCAGCTGGCGTCGGCCAAGCGCAACTTCGAGGTCGGCACCCAGACCATCACCGACACGCATGAGGCGCAAGCGGCCTACGACCTGATCGTGGCCCAGGAATTTGCCGCCATCAACGATCTGGAAGTCAAGCGCGCGGCCCTGCAGCAGATCATCGGCCAGCCGTCCGGCGCCCTGGCGACCCTGCGCACTGGCGTGCGCATCTCGCCGCCGTCGCCAGCCAGTATCGATCCATGGATCTCGGCCGCCGAGAACCAGAACTATGGCGTGGTGGGCGCCAAGCTGAACGCCGAAATCGCCAAGCGCGAAATCTCGCGCAGCCGCGCCGGCCATGCGCCGACCCTGAACCTGGTGGCGGGCGCCGAGCGCAGCACCGGCACCGGCGGTCCGAATCCTGCCGTCGGCCGCAACAACAGCATCGGCCTGCAGTGGAATGTGCCGATCTTTAACGGTTTCGCCGTGACCAGCAAGGTGCGCGAGTCGATCTCGCTGGAAGAAAAATCCCGCAACGACCTGGAGGCGACCCGCCGCCAGGCTTCGCAGAACGCGCGCCAGGCTTATCTGGGCGTAAACAGCGGCCTGGCCACGGTCAAGGCGCTGGAAGCGGCTGAAGTGTCGAGCAAATCGGCGCTGGAATCGAACAAGCTGGGTTACCAGGTGGGCGTGCGTATCAATATCGACGTGCTGAATGCCCAGCGCCAGCTGTACAACACCCAGAAAGACCTGGCGAAAGCGCGCTACGACACCATCATGAATGGTCTGCGCCTGAAGGCGGCGGCCGGTTCCTTGAAGCCGGAAGATCTGCAGCCGATCAACGATCTGCTGGTGAAGTAAAAGCAAAGGGGCCATCGGCCCCTTTTTTTATGTCAGGCGATGGATGCGATAGGGAGGATGGCAATGGCGGTAAGCGTGGTGCTGTGGGATCTGGACGGAACCCTGATCCAGAGCGAAGACATTCATCTGGATTCGATCGTGCATGCCTGCGCCCTGCATGGCCTGCCGCTGGAGACGCCGCTGCGGCTGCCGCCCGGCCTGGACGGCCCCGGCGTCTACCGCATCCTGTTTGATCTGGCGCCGTCCGCGCCGCTGCCTTCCGCCTACCACGACTGGTATGGCGCCACGGTCGAATACGTGCTGCGCCATGTGCAGCACGCCGAACCGGCGACAGCGGCGGTGGATTTTTGCAAATGGCTGGCGCAGCAGGGCGTGGCGCAATCGCTGGTCTCCAATTCCAGCCCGCCCATCCTGGATGCCTCGCTGCGTCATCTGGGCCTGCGCGCCCACTTCCACCACCTGTGCAGCGGCGACCAGTTCGCGCGCGGCAAGCCGGAGCCGCAGGTGTACCTGCATGCGGCGCGCCTGCATGGGGTGGATGTGAAGGAGTGCCTGGCTTTCGAGGATAGCTTGAACGGCGTGATGGCGGCCAAGGCGGCCGGCATCCGCGTGATCGCCCTGTCGGACGACGAGAACGTGCGGCGCGCGGCCGACGGTTTCATTCCCTTCGGCGACGCGGCCTGCTGGGCCAGCGTGCGCCGCACCTTCGAACGCGATTGCGGCCGCGAAGCCGCGCCGGCCTGAAACCGGCTTGCTACAGAAGCGGAGGCGGAGGTGGGGCGGGGGAGTCGCCGCTGCGCCGCTCCGCTCCGCTGCGCCGCTGCGGCTGAACCTTACTGGTGCAGGCCGCTGCCGCCAGCGTTGAACTGGCGCTCGATCAGCTCGATCTTGTAGCCGTCTGGATCGGTGACGAAGGCGATCACGGTGCTGCCGCCCTTGACCGGCCCCGGTTCGCGCGTGACGTTGCCGCCATTGGCTTTCACGGCTTCGCAGGCGGCCACGATATTGTCGGCCGAGATGGCGATGTGGCCGTAGGCATTGCCCAGGTCATAGCTTTCCACGCCGTAGTTATAGGTCAGTTCCAGCTCGGCGTGTTCCGGATTGGAGCCGTAGCCGAGGAAGGCCAGGGTGTATTTGTATTCCGGATTGTCGCTGGTGCGCAGCAGCTGCATGCCCAGTACCTTGGTGTAGAAATCAACGGAGCGCTGCAGGTTCCCGACCCGCAGCATGGTGTGCAGAATGCGCATGATAGTCCTTCGTATTGCTGGCAAAAGCTGAATTGTATGCGTTTTCTCAGCGCGCCGCCGGCGCCACGCGCCAGATCACATTGCCCACATCGTCGGCCACCAGCAGGGCGCCGGCCTTGTCCTGCGCCACGCCGACCGGCCGGCCATGCGCCTGGCCCTCGCGGCTCAGGAATCCGACCAGGAAATCGCGCGGCGGGCCGGCCGGCTTGCCGTTGGCGAAGGGGACGAACACCACCTTGTAGCCGCTGTGCGGCTTGCGGTTCCAGGAGCCGTGCTGGCCGATGAAGGCGCCGCTCTGGTAGCTGGGCGGGAACAGCTTGCCGTCATAGAAGGCCAGGCCCAGCGAGGCCGTGTGGCCGCCCAGCGCATAGTCGGGCGCGATAGCCTTGGCCACCAGGTCGGGGCGCGGCGGCTTGATGCGTTCGTCCACATGCTGGCCGAAATAGCTGTAGGGCCAGCCGTAGAAAGCGCCGTCGCGCACCGACGTCAGGTAATCGGGCACCAGATCGTTGCCCAGCTCGTCGCGCTCGTTGACCACGGTCCACAACACCTTGCTGCTTGGCTCCCAGGCCATGCCGACCGGATTGCGCAGGCCGGTGGCGAACAGGCGCGCTTTGCCGCTCGCCAGTTCCAGCTGCCAGATGGCGGCGCGGCCTTCTTCCTTGTCCATGCCGTTCTCGCCCACATTGCTGTTGGAGCCGACCGCGATATACAGATGCTTGCCGTCCGGGCTGGCCACCACGTTCTTGGTCCAATGGTGGTTGAGTGGCAGGCCGGGCAGATCCATCACCTTCACGCCCACTGCCGCGATCGTGGTCTGGCCCTCCTGGTAGGGGAAGCGCAGCAGGGCGTCGGCGTTCGCCACATACAGATTCTTGCCCACCAGGACCATGCCGAAGGGCGAGTGCAGCCCCTGCAGGAACACGTGGCGGCTGGTGGCGGCGCCATCCGGGCCGAGGCCGCGCAGCAGGGTGATGCGGTTGGCCGAGGTGGTGGCCGCGCCCGCCTTCTTCATTTGCTGCTTGATGATGGCGCCCTTGATGCTCTTGCCCTGGTCTTCCTTGGCCGGCGCATTGCTCTCGGCCACCAGCACATCGCCATTGGGCAGCACATACACCCAGCGCGGATGGTCGAGTTCGCGCGCATAGGCGGTGACGCCGAAGCCGGAGGCGGGCACCGGCTTGGCGTCGCCCTGCCAGCGTTCGACCGGCGCCACGTTCACGGTGGGGATCAGGCTGCGCTCCGGCTCCGGCAGTTGCGGATCGGGACCGAAGCCGGGCGGGTATTTGCTGCTTTGCGCCAGCGCCAGGGGGCTGGCGCCGATGGTCAGGCAGAGCAGGAGCAGGGCGGTGGCGGGGCGCATGGCGTGTCCTTAATCGCGCTTGGTGCCGGGCAGGGGGCGGGCCTGGGCTTCATTGCCGGGCGGCGCTTTCTGCAGGCCGGGCGTGGCGCGGCGGTCGGTATCGACCAGGCCCTGCTCCACGTCCGCCGCGGCCTGGCGGATCACGCTGCGCGGCTTCTGGTGCTGCACGCCCTCGGGCGATTCGTCGCGCTCGTGCGGCAGGCGCTGGCCGCCGGTGGGGCCGACCGGCGCCTGGGTATTCACCTTGCGGTCCTGGCTGTTGGCTGGCGGTTTGCGGTTCATGGCGGTCCTCCCTGTCAAGCTTGGCGATAAACCATCTTAGCCAAGGCCGCAGATCGCAGTCGCCCGCTTGAAGTGTTGCATCCATGCCTAAGGCTAGTGCTTTTTTTGCATGAAGACGGTAGCATGCTGGTAGGAAATATTTTAAGAAAGATAAGCGTGAACCCTGCTGCCCAGCCTGCACTGCCCCACGACGCCCCCGCCGAATGCCGCAACTGCAATGCGCAGGTAAGCGGTCACTACTGCCACAACTGTGGCCAGGAAACGCGCCTGCATGCGCCCAGCTTCAGCGAATTCGCCCATGAATTCATCGGCCATTACGTGGCGCTGGAAGGGCGGCTGTGGGGCAGCATCACGCGCCTGCTGTTCCGTCCCGGCCTGCTGACCAATGAATACCTGCGCGGCCGCCGCAAGCGCTATGTCGAGCCGCTGCGCCTGTATCTGAGCCTGAGCATCATCTTTTTCGCCGTGCTCAAGTTCTCCAGCTTCGCCGCCGTGAACTTCAACGACGAGGACGAGAAGAAAGACAGCATCGTGGCGCTGCAAGGCTTGTCCGACGACGAGGTGAAGAGGAGCAAGTCGAACCTCAACATCGGGACGCGCGCCGCCTCGCCCGGGGATGGCAAGATCCGCGAATACGCGCCCAGCATCGCCGAACGCATCGACCGTTTCGATAAGCTGAGTTCGGAAAAGAAGACCGATGCGCTCAGCGACGGCTTCTACAAATACGCCCCCTACGCCGTCTTCCTGATGATGCCGCTGTTCGCCTTCTATCTGAAGGTGCTCTACATCGGCAGCGGCCGGCGCTATGGCGAACACCTGCTGTTCGCGCTGCACACCAATGCCTTCGCCTTTATCGTGTTCGGCATCCTGACTCTGGTCAGCCAGGACTTCGTGCGCTTGGTGCTATTTTGCTGGCTGATCGGTTACCTGCCCTGGGCCATGCGCCGCGTGTACGGCGGTAGCCGCCGCGCCACCCTGCTGCGCTGGTCCGGCCTGATGCTGCTGCACCTGATTTCATTAAGTATCGCCATCATGGTGGCGATGATGGCGGGCGCGTCCGCCGCCCATTAAGCCGTTCCGGGCTGTGGCCGGCTCAGCCCTTGGCGGCCGGCTGCCACAGCTCGACCTTATTGCCGTCCGGGTCGAGGAACCAGCCGAAGCGGCCATAGTCGAAGGATTGGACATCGCCCACCAGCTCGGCGCCGCCCTCGGCCACCTGGCGCAGGGCGCCGTCCAGATCGTCCACCAGCAGGTTGAACATGAATTCGCGCTTGGACGGCGCGAAATAGCCGGTATTGGCCTTGAAGGCGCTGAAGACGGTGCTGCTGCCCTCGGGCATGGTGGCCGGCGCGAAGCTTGCGTACTCGCCGCCTTCGACCGGCAGGCCCAGCCAGGTCTGATACCAGCTCATCAGGGCTTGCGGATCTTTCGATTTGAAAAAGATGCCGCCCACGCCCAGCGCTTTTGCCATGCCATTCTCCTATTGTTGTACTGACAGTCTTGCACTGATATACTGTTTGCATATACAGTGTTCCCGGCGAGCACGGCATCGCGCAAGTGCGTAGCCATCCGTGGCGGAAGCCTGCATTATGGTTTACTCTGCTGCGTGTTGCTACCCCCATATTTTTACGAGATTGATATGCCCGCCACGCCTGCCAGCTTTCATACCATCGCGCTGGTCGTCAGACCGAATACCGCCGGCATCGAGGAGTCGGTCAACAGCCTGCTCGCCTTCCTGCAGGCGACGGGCCGCCGCGTCGTCTTCGAGCAGGCCACGGCCGAGCATCTGGGCTTGCCCGGCATCGCCGTCATGAGTGTGCAGGAAATCGGCGAACAGGCCGACGCCGCCATCGTCATGGGCGGCGACGGCACCATGCTGGGCCTGGCGCGCCAACTGGCACCCTACGATGTGCCGCTGATCGGCATCAACCAGGGCCGCCTCGGTTTCATGACCGATATTCCGCTGGAAGACATGCTGCCCGTGCTGGGCCAGATCCTCAGCGGCAGCTACGAGGCCGAGCGCCGCACCCTGCTCGAAGGGCGCGTGATGCGCGACGGCGTGGCCATCCATGTGGGCATGGCGGTCAACGATGTGGTGGTCTCGCGCGGCGCGGGCGCCGGCATGGCCGAACTGCGCGTCGACGTCGACGAGCATTTCATGTACAACCAGCGCTCGGACGGCCTGATCGTCGCCACGCCCACCGGTTCGACCGCCTATGCCTTGTCGGCCGGCGGGCCGTTGCTGCATCCGACCCTGGGCGGCATCGTCATGGTGCCGATCGCGCCGCATGCGCTGTCGAACCGGCCCATCGTGCTGCCCGACTCCAGCCAGATCGTCATCGAGATCAAGCGCGGGCGCGACATCACCGTCAACTTCGATATGCAGACCTTCGCCAGCCTGATGCCGCAGGACCGCATCCACATCCAGCGCTCGCCGCACGCCATCACCTTCCTGCACCCCGAGCACTGGAGCTACTACAACACCCTGCGCGAAAAGCTGCACTGGAACGAATACCCGTCCACCGACGGCAAAGTTTAACCATCCTTCTTGAGACCATGCTGCGTACACTGTCCATCCGCGATTTCGTCATTGTCGACACGATTGAACTGGAATTTTCCGCCGGCTTTGCCGTCTTCACCGGAGAAACAGGAGCCGGCAAATCCATCCTGATCGATGCGCTGACGCTGGCGCTGGGCGGCCGCGGCGACGCCAGCATCGTGCGCGAAGGCGCGCCCAAGGCCGACATCACGGCCGACTTCACCGTCACCGCGCAGGCGGCCGAATGGCTGGCCGCCAATGAATTCGCGGCCGACGAAGGCGGCGCCCTGCTGCGCCGCGTGATCGACAATGCCGGCCGCTCGAAAGCCTTCATCAACGGCGTGGCCGCCACCGCCGCCCAGCTGCGCGAACTGGGCGACCTGCTGGTCGACATCCACGGCCAGCACGCCCACCAGTCCCTGCTGAAAACCGAGGCCCAGCGCGAACTGCTCGACAACCAGTCCGGCGCCGCACCGAATGTGCGCGAGGTCGGCGTGGCCTATAAAGCCTGGCGCGCGCTGGCGCGCCAGCTGGAAGAATTCGAAACCAATGCCGCCAATGTGCTGTACGAGCGCGAGCGCCTGGAATGGCAGGTCGGTGAACTCGACAAGCTGGCCGCCAAGCCCGGCGAATGGGCCGACATCAGCCACGAGCACAGCCGCCTGTCGCACGCCGCCAGCCTGCTCGAAGGCGCGCAGGAAGCGCTGGCCGTGATTTCCGAATCGGACGAGCAGCCCATCGTGTCCCAGCTCTCGGCCCTGAACCAGAAGCTGGGCAAGCTGGTCGCCGTCGACGGCGAATTGCAGCCCGTGGTTGACCTGATCGAATCGGCCCGCATCCAGCTGCAGGAATCGGTGTACGCCCTGAACACCTACCTCGACCGCGTCGAGCTCGACCCCGACCGCCTGCGCCAGGTCGATGCCCGCATGGAAGCGCTGCACTCGACCGCGCGCAAATTCCGTGTCGCGCCCGAAGAGCTGCCGGAAGAACACGCCAAGCTCAGCACCAAACTCGGCCAACTGGCCGACGCCAGCGATATCGACGGCCTGCGCCAGCAGGAAGAAAAGCTCAAAGCCGTGTACCTGGATGCCGCCGCCCAGCTCACGCAAACCCGCACGGTGGCCGCGCGCCAGCTGGGCGACGCCGTGACCAGGGCCATGCAGGAGCTGAACATGACCGGCGGCCGCTTCGAAATCGCCCTGCATCCGGGCGAGCCGAGCGCCAAAGGCGTGGAACAAGTCGAATTCATGGTGGCCGGCCATGCCGGCGTCGCCGCCCGGCCGCTGGCCAAGGTCGCCTCCGGCGGCGAGCTGGCCCGCATCTCGCTGGCCATTTCCGTGATCACCTCCAAAGCCACCACCACCCCGACCCTGATCTTCGACGAAGTCGACAGCGGCATCGGTGGTGGCGTCGCCGAAGTGGTCGGCCGCCTGCTGAAAAAACTGGGGCAAGAGCGCCAAGTCCTGTGCGTCACCCACCTGCCGCAGGTGGCCAGCCAGGCCAACCAACACTTCCAGGTCGCCAAGAGCACGCTCGACAACGGCAAGACCGCCTCCCGCATCGACGTGCTGGACGCCACTGCCCGCGTGGAAGAAGTCGCCCGCATGCTCGGCGGCCTCGAAATCACCGCCACCACCCGCCAGCACGCCCGCGAACTGCTCGCCTCTTGATCTACCTCAAACAGTGTCCCACCCTGGTGCCAGGCGGGGCCGCCGAGGCACCACGGTCGGACATTCTTTGATCCAGCGCAAACAATGTCCACCCTGGTGTCAGGCACTGGAGTCGGACATTCTTTGATTTAGCGCAAAAAATGTCCGGTTCTGGTGCCTGACACCAGGGTGGGACATTGTTTGATTTGGCGCAAACGGTGGGGTGGGGCACTATAATGGCGGGCTTTCCTGGACTTTCTTCGACGGGGTTTATGTCTTTCGCTAAAGAGCCACCTTTTGCCCACGGCAGCACTTCTCGCAGCGCTATCGTTCTCGTCAATCTCGGGACGCCGGATGCGCCGTCCCGGGGCGCGCTGCGCCGCTATCTGCGGGAGTTTTTGTGGGATCCGCGCGTGGTGGAGATTCCGCGCGCACTCTGGTGGCTGATCCTGAACGGGGCGATCCTGCCTTTCCGCTCGGGACAGTCGGCGCATAAGTATGCATCGATCTGGACGCGCGAGGGTTCGCCGCTGAAAGTCCATACCCAGGCCCAGGCGCGTCTTTTACAGGAGGCGCTCGCCGAACGCGGCCACAGCGAGCTGACGGTGGCCATGGCCATGCGCTATGGCTCGCCTGCGCTGCCCGAGGTGTTGGCCAAGCTCAAGGCCGAGGGCTGCGAGCGCATCGCCATCCTGCCGGCCTATCCCCAGTATTCGGGCACGACCACGGCGTCCATCTATGACGCGGTGTTCGCCCACTATAAGCACATCCGCAACGTGCCGGAGCTGCGCCTGGTGCGCAATTATCACGAGCATGAGGGCTATATCGGCGCCTTGGCCGAGTCGGTCGAGGCGCATTGGGAGCAGCATGGCCGCCCCGATAAGCTGGTGATGAGCTTCCACGGCGTGCCCAAGCGCACCCTGCTGCTGGGCGACCCCTACCATTGCGAGTGCATGAAGACGGCGCGCCTGCTGGCTGCCCGGCTCAAGCTGGGCGCCGACGATTATGTGGTCACTTTCCAGTCCCGCTTCGGCAAGGCCGAGTGGCTGCAGCCCTATACGGCGCCGACGGTGCAGGCGCTGGCGCGCCAGGGCGCGCGCCGCATCGATGTGATCTGTCCCGGCTTCACCAGCGATTGCCTGGAGACGCTGGAAGAGATCGCCATGGAGGTGCGCGCCGACTTCGAGGCGGCCGGCGGCCAGGAATTCCACTATATCCCCTGCCTGAACGAAGCGCCGGCCTGGATCGCCGCCCTGGCCGAAATTGCCGAGCAGCACATCATCGGCTGGCCGACGATGCAAACGGCGGCCCAGCGCGAGCTGCACAAAAAGGCGGCGGAAGCTTCGCGCGCCGCCGCCCTGCAACGGGGCGCGGAGGCCTGACAGGGGCTTTCCCACCGGGCGCCGCCGGGGCGCCGGGCGTAATCAGCACTTGCCGATGGCGAGTGCCAGCCTGTTACAATACCCGGTCAGGGTAACAGTTCGGTATAGCAGATCCACGCCGTCGCCAGTGCGATGTAGGCGAGCAGGGTGGCTGTGACGAGGGACAGTTTCATGGCGGTTTCCAGAGCGCGGTTCAGTTTTCATCTTAGCCGCTGCGGGCCAAAAACCTATGTCGGGAATGTTGCGAAATTGTAAATCACTCCTTACATCCGGCCCCGCCTGCTCTTGAAAACCAGCGCAGGATCCCCATTTCCCGCCCAGTGGTATCCGGACAAAAAACTAACATTCACGATAGTAGGAGTCTTTTAGATGCAAGATCAGGAAAATCAGGCCGTGCCTAATCAAGAGGCGGAGCCGGTGCAGGCCCAGCCGGCGGCACCAGCTGAACCTGCCGTTCCAAGTCTGGAAGAGCAACTGGCCAGCGCCGAAGCGCGCATCGCCGAGATGCAGGACGCCTTCATGCGCGCCAAGGCCGAGGCCGACAATATCCGCCGCCGCGCCCAGGAAGATGTGGCGAAAGCGCATAAATTCGCCGTGGAAAGCTTTGCCGAAGCCATGGTGCCGGTCAAGGACAGCCTGGAAATGGCCCTGAAGGTCGAGGCGCCGACCCTGGAATCGCTGAAGGAAGGCGTGGAAATGACGCTGAAACAGCTCAATTCCGCCTTCGAAAAGAACCGTCTGATCGAAATCATGCCGGCCCAGGGCGAAAAACTCGACCCGAACCGCCACCAGGCCGTGGCCGTCGTGCCGGCCGATCAGGAAGCCAATACCGTTGTTGCTGTATTGCAAAAAGGTTATATGATTGCCGACCGCCTGCTGCGTCCGGCCATCGTCACGGCCGCTCAGCCGAAATAATGCCGCTTGTTTGAGCACTTGAAAACGATACAGCGTTTCCACATATAAGAACTATCTGAAACTTTAGTAAATAGGAAGAATAAATCATGGGCAAAATCATCGGTATTGACCTGGGGACCACCAACTCTTGCGTTTCCATCATGGAAAACGGCACCCCGAAAGTGATCGAGAACGCCGAAGGCGCGCGTACCACGCCGTCGATCATTGCATATCAGGAAGACGGTGAAATCCTGGTCGGCGCGCCAGCCAAACGCCAGGCCGTCACCAACCCGAAGAACACCCTGTTCGCGGTGAAGCGCCTGATCGGCCGCAAGTTCGAAGAAAAAGAAGTGCAAAAGGACATCTCGCTGATGCCTTACGAGATCGCCAAGGCCGACAACGGCGACGCCTGGATCGGCGTGCGCGACAAGAAGCTGGCCCCGCCGCAGATTTCCGCGGAAGTGCTGCGCAAAATGAAGAAAACGGCAGAAGACTACCTCGGTGAAGAAGTCACCGAAGCCGTGATCACCGTGCCGGCTTACTTCAACGACTCGCAGCGCCAGGCGACCAAGGACGCCGGCCGCATCGCCGGTCTGGACGTGAAGCGCATCATCAATGAACCAACCGCGGCGGCCCTGGCTTTCGGCCTGGACAAGACCGACAAGGGCGACCGCAAGATCGCCGTGTATGACCTGGGCGGCGGCACCTTCGACGTGTCCATCATCGAAATCGCCGACGTGGATGGCGAGAAGCAGTTCGAAGTGCTGTCGACCAACGGCGACACCTTCCTCGGCGGCGAAGACTTCGACCAGCGCGTGATCGACTACATCATCGACGAATTCAAGAAAATCAACGGCCTGGATCTGAAAAAAGACCCGATCGCCCTGCAGCGCATCAAGGCTTCGGCCGAGCGCGCGAAGATCGAGCTGTCCTCGTCCGCCCAGACCGAGATCAACGAGCCGTACATCGCCATGGCCAACGGCGCGCCGGTCCACCTGAACCTGAAGATGACCCGCGCCAAGCTGGAGTCCCTGGTTGAGGAACTGATCGCCAAGACCATCGAGCCATGCCGCACCGCCATCAAGGACGCCGGCGTGAAAGTGTCCGACATCGACGACATCATCCTGGTCGGCGGCATGACCCGTATGCCGAAGGTGCAGGAAAAAGTGAAAGAGTTCTTCGGCAAGGATCCACGCAAGGACGTGAACCCTGACGAAGCCGTGGCCGTGGGCGCCGCGATCCAGGGCGCCGTGCTGTCGGGCGAGCGCAAGGACCTGCTGCTGCTGGACGTGACCCCGCTGTCGCTGGGCATCGAGACCCTGGGCGGCGTGATGACCAAGATGATCCACAAGAACACCACGATTCCTACCAAGTTCTCGCAAGTGTTCTCCACCGCCGACGACAACCAGCCGGCCGTGACCATCAAGGTGTATCAGGGCGAGCGTGAAATCGCCGCCGGCAACAAGGCCCTGGGCGAATTCAATCTGGAAGGCATCCCGCCGGCCGCGCGCGGCACCCCGCAGATCGAAGTGACCTTCGACATCGACGCCAACGGCATTCTGCACGTGGGCGCGAAAGACAAGGCCACCGGCAAGGAAAACAAGATCACCATCAAGGCCAACTCCGGCCTGTCGGAAGACGAAATCCAGAAGATGGTGAAGGACGCCGAGCTGAACGCCGAAGAAGACAAGAAGCTGAAAGAGCTGGCCGAGTCGCGCAACCAGGCCGACGCCCTGGTGCACTCGACCCGCAAATCGCTGACCGAATACGGCGACAAGCTGGAAGGCGGCGAGAAAGAGAAGATCGAAGCGGCCATCACCGAGCTGGAAGCGTCGCTGAAAACCGGCGACAAGGCCGAGATCGACGCCAAGGTGGCCGCCCTGTCGACCGCTTCGCAAAAGCTGGGCGAGAAGATGTACGCTGACATGCAGGCGCAGCAAGCTGCCGCCGGCGGCGCGGAAGGTGCACAGCAGCAGCAAGCTGGCGGCGCCGAGTCCAAGCCACAGCAGGACGACGTGGTCGACGCCGACTTCAAGGAAGTCAAAGACAGCAAGTAAGCCGTCGCACACTTCGGTCGAGTGTAAGGCGCGGCGCATCGCCGCCGCGCCGGACCTGCCGAGCAGAGCGTCCGTCCGACGGTGCTTGCTCGGCTTTTTCGCATAATCGGTACATCAGTAAAAGCAAGGTGCCTACAAGATGGCAAAGCGTGATTTTTACGAGATCCTCGGGGTCGCCAAGAATTCGTCGGAAGACGAAATCAAGAAAGCCTATCGCAAGCTCGCGATGAAATATCATCCGGACCGCAATCCGGACAATAAAGAGGCGGAAGAGAAGTTCAAGGAAGTCAAGGAAGCCTATGAGATGCTGACCAATCCGGAGAAGCGCGAGGCCTATGACCGCTATGGTCATGCCGGCGTGGACCCGAATATGGGCGGCGGTGGCGGCGGCTTTGGCGCCGGCGGTTTCGGCGACGCCTTTGGCGATATCTTCGGCGACATTTTCGGCGGCGGCGGCCGCCGCAGCTCCGGCCCGCAGGTGTATCGCGGCGCCGATCTGCGCTACAACCTGGAAATCACCCTGGAACAGGCGGCGCACGGCTTCGACACCACGATCCGCGTGCCGTCCTGGGACAAGTGCGACACCTGCCACGGTTCCGGCGCCAAGCCGGGCACCTCGCCGACGACCTGCGGCACCTGCGGCGGCCACGGCCAGGTCCGCATGCAGCAGGGCTTCTTCAGCATCCAGCAGACCTGCCCGAAATGCCATGGCACCGGCAAGATCATTCCCGAGCCATGCCCATCGTGCGCCGGCGCGGGCCGCATCAAGCGCAATAAGACGCTGGAAGTGAAGATCCCGGTCGGCATCGACAACGGCATGCGCATCCGCTCCACCGGCAACGGCGAGCCAGGCACCAACGGCGGTCCGCCGGGCGACCTGTATGTGGAAATCCACATCAAGGCGCACCCGGTGTTCCAGCGCGAAGGCGACGACCTGCATTGCGAAATGCCGATCTCCTTCGCCAAGGCGGCCCTGGGCGGCGAGATCGAAGTGCCGACCCTGGATGGCAAGGTGGCCTTCACCGTGCCGGAAGGCACCCAGTCGGGCAAGACTTTCCGCCTGAAGGGCAAGGGCATCAAGGGCGTGCGTTCCGGTTATCCGGGCGACCTGTTCTGCCACGTGGCCGTGGAAACACCGGTCAAGCTGACGGACAAGCAAAAAGAGCTGCTGCGCGAATTCGACCGTTCCACGGTGGAAGGCGGTTCCAAGCACAGCCCGCAGACCAAGACCTGGAAAGACAAGGTCAAGGACTTTTTCGAGTAAGATAGCGTCACTTTTCACCGCGCCGGGCGCCCCGGCGCGGCCTGCCTAACGGACCGCCCCCATCATCCCGATGGTCAGGCGGTCTTGCTACGATAGGAGCATCAATGAGCGAAGCAATCAAGAGCCCTGCAGCCCTGCAGGAACTGCTCAACAACAACCGCCGCTGGGCCGACTCGATGGTCGCCCGCGATCCCGAATTCTTCAAGCGCCTGGCGCAGCAAGCCTCCCCGGAATACCTGTGGATCGGCTGCTCCGACAGCCGCGTGCCGGCGAACGAACTGCTGGGCCTTGCGCCGGGCGACGTGTTCGTTCACCGCAATATCGCCAACGTGGTGGTGCACTCGGACTTGAACTGCCTGTCGGTGCTGCAGTTTGCCATCGACGTGCTGAAGGTGAAGCATGTGATGATCGTCGGCCACTACGGCTGCAAAGGCGTGCACGCCGCCCTGACCGGCGGCCGCGTGGGCCTGGCCGACAACTGGCTGCGCCATGTGCAGGACGTGGCGCAGAAACACGAGCGCTATCTGGGCGATGTGCTGGAAACGAATAAGCGCAGCGAACGCCTGTGCGAACTGAACGTGGTGGAGCAGGTGGTCAACGTGTGCCAGACCACCATCGTGCAGGACGCCTGGGACCGCGGCCAGGAACTGAGCGTGCATGGCTGGGTGTATGGCTTGAAGGATGGCCATCTGCACGATCTGGAAATGACCGTGAGCGGCCCGACCGACCTGGCGGCCCGCGTGCGCAACCGCCTGGCGCACTACGAAGTGCCTGCCGCCTGATGTAAAAGTCCGACTCCTGGCGCCGCATCGGATATACTGTATGCATATACAGTTATGGGCGGCGCCATGGAGTTATCAGACAAGTTGGAGATCCTGGCCGATGCGGCCAAATATGACGCATCCTGCGCCAGCAGCGCCGCGCCCAAGCGCTCGTCCGAAGGCAAGGACGGTATCGGTGCCACCAATGGCATGGGCATCTGCCACAGCTACACGCCGGACGGCCGCTGCGTCTCCCTGCTGAAAATCCTGCTCACCAATTTCTGCATCTACGACTGCCAGTACTGCGTGAACCGGCGCACGTCGAATGTGCCGCGCGCCCGCTTCACCGTGCAGGAGGTGGTCAAGCTGACCGTCGATTTCTACCTGCGCAATTACATCGAGGGACTGTTCCTCAGCTCCGGCATCATCCAGTCGGCCGACTATACGATGGAACAGCTGGTGGCGATCGCGCGCGAACTGCGCGAAGTGCACCAGTTTCGCGGCTATATCCACCTGAAGACGATTCCCGACGCCGATCCCGCCCTGATCGAGGCGGCGGGCCGCTACGCCGACCGGCTCAGCGTGAATATCGAACTGCCGACCCAGGCCAGCATCGAGCGCCTGGCGCCGGAAAAGAGCGTGCACACCATCAAACTGGCGATGGGCGCGATCCGCCTCAAGCTCGATGAAAAAGCGGATGAGCCGAAAGCACCCCGTTTCGCCCCGGCCGGACAAAGCACGCAGATGATCGTCGGCGCCGACGCCAGCGACGACCAGCGCATTCTGAGCACGGCCGAAACCCTGTACGGCAGTTATAAACTCAAGCGCGTCTACTACTCGGCCTTCAGCCCGATCCCGCAAAGTCCCAAAAGCGTGCCGCTGGCGCCGCCCCCGCTGCTGCGCGAACACCGGCTGTACCAGGCCGACTTCCTGCTGCGCGGCTATGGCTTCCAGGTCAGCGAGCTGCTGCCGCAGTCGGGCAATCTGGCGCTCGATATCGACCCCAAGCTGGCCTGGGCGCTGGCCAACCGCCAGCACTTTCCGCTCGACCTGAACCGCGCCGACCTGGCGATGATCGCGCGCGTGCCGGGCATCGGCCTGCTCAACGCCAAACGCATTGTCGAGCTGCGCCGCATGCGGCGCGTGCGCTATGCCGACCTGTCGCGCCTGCGCTGCAGTATGAAGAAGGTGGCGCCTTTTATCATCACTGCCGACTATACGCCCGCGCGCGACACCACGCCTTCCGAGACCTTGCGCCGCGCCATGGCGGAGCGCCAGCAGCAGCTCGCGCTGTGGCCGGAATTGCAGGCCGCATGAACCAGGCCGTGCCCGCGCCGGGGCCAGGATCGCCTGCCGGCCCCGTGCTGGCGCGCGACTTTGCCGAATGGCGGGAGGCGGCGCGCCGCCTGATCGCGCGCCGCGTGCCGCCTGAATCCATACAATGGATGCAGCATGCCGGCGATGCCGATCTGCTGGGTGATGTTCTCGCCGATGCGGCCGCCGCCAATGATGCCGGCACGGAAAGCGCGCCGCATGCCGCACAGGCTTTGCGCATACCGCGCGCACTGATGGAAATGCTGGAGTGCGCCGCCTGCTTTCGCGTGGCCGACCGCTGGGCTTTTCTCTACCGCGTGCTGTGGCGCTGGCAGTATGGCGAACAGGAGGTACTGTCGATGGCCGACGACGATGGCGCGCGCTTGCAAGCCATGGCGAAAGACGTGCGCCGCGAAGAGCATGATATGCATGCCTATCTGCGCTTCCGCGAACGCCCTGAAGATAAAGGCGCTCCGCGTTTCGTCGCCTGGTTTGAACCCGCGCACGATGTTCTGCCTCAGGTTGCGCAGCACTTTGTGCGCCGCATGGGCCGCATCAGCTGGATGATCGCCACGCCCGACGCCACGGTGCTATGGGACGGCGCGCAACTGCACCACGCTGCGGCGCTGCTGCGTGGTCCCGCCGACATCGAGGACGAAGGCGAAGCGCTATGGCTGACTTACTACCGCAGCATTTTCAATCCCGCGCGCCTGAACGCAGACCTGATGCACAGCCATATCACCAGCCGCTTCTGGAAGCATCTGCCGGAGGCGGCCGTGGTGCCGGAGATGGTCGCACAAGCCGCCGCCGGTGCGCGCAGCACAGGCCAGAGCCAGGCTGTCGGCCGCCGCAGCGGCACGACGATTCCGGTCAGCGCGGAACAGGCGCAGCCCGAGCGCGAACAGCCGCGCACCCTGGACGAGTGCCGCCGCTGCGAGTTATGGCAGAACGCCACGCAGGCCGTGGCTGGACAAGGTCCGCGCCACGCCAAAATCATGCTGGTGGGCGAGCAGCCGGGCGATCAGGAGGACTTGGCCGGCAAGCCTTTCGTCGGTCCAGCGGGCGAGCTGCTGGAACGGGCGATGGAGCAGGCCGGCATGGACCGCGGCCAGGTCTATATCACCAATGCGGTCAAGCATTTCAAATGGGAGCTGCGCGGCAAGCGCCGCCTGCACAAGACGCCGGCCCAGCGCGAAGTTCTTGCCTGCCACTACTGGCTGGAAGAGGAGTTGAGTCAGATCGGTCCCGGCGTGGTGGTGGCTTTAGGCAGTACCGCGCTCAAATCAGTGCTGCAGGATGGCCGCGTCAATTTGAAAGACTATATAGACGAGCCGGTGCAGCATGAGGGCCGCTGGATCGTCGCTACTTATCATCCCGCTTATGTGCTGCGCGTGCCGGATGCGCAGGCGCGCCAGGACGCACTGGCCGCCATCGTTGCCGCCTTGCGTACCGCGTGGCGGCTGGCGCAGGGCGGCGCGGCATAGCTACGCCGCGCACCGCGCCGCTTGATGCGCAGGGGCTTGCCTGCTTGCTTAGCGGCGTCCGATGGCCGCGATCTGCCGGTCTTGCCAGCGCGCCAGCAGGAGCAGGGCGGCAATGCTGCCGATCAGGGCGGTGAACATATCCGATTGCGTATCCCATGGATCGCCCTGGGTGCCGAGGAATTCGTCCGCGCCCTGGCCCATGGCGACCGCCGCGCCCCATTCGATCAGCTCATACGTGGCGCTGATCGCCAGCACAATGCACACCACCACGAAGGCCAGCATCTTGCGGCCCGCGATATGCCGTCCGCGCAGCAGAATCTCGCGCGCCACCAGGGCCGGCACGAAGCCCTGGAAGAAGTGGCCGATCTTGTCGTAAGGGTTGCGGCCCAGTCCCAGCCAATGCTGCAGATCGAAGCCGAAAGGCACGCGCGCATAGGTGTAGGCGCCACCCACCATCAACACGATCGCATGCAGCAGGATCAGCACGTACAGCAGATCGGTCAGGGGAAAGCGGCGATAGGTCGCCAGCATCAACGGGAAGGCAATGAAGACGGGCGCTACTTCCATCACCCATGTGGCGCGGTCATACGGCGCCAGGCCGGACCAGATCAGCACTGCAAACATGGCTGCCGTCAGCAGCAGATGAAGCCGGGAAGAGGATGTATTCATGCGCGTTCCGCCGAATCGAAAAGCGCATATTAATATCAAAATGAATTCGTTTCCAATACGTTAAGCCAAGCCTAGACTGGAATCTCCAGTAACCCCCGCATCGCACAATCATGTCAGCCGTTCTTTTTGAAGACTTTAGCGTTGATTCGGATTTCGAGATCCATATCCTGGAGGCCCCTCTAGGTGCGGAAATTACAGGCCTCGATTTGTCCCAGCCGATCAGCGATACGGACTTCTTGCGGATTCATGCCACCCACCTGGACCATCACTTGCTGGTGTTCCGGGGGCAGCGTATCACGCCGCAGCACCAGATCGATTTCAGCCGCCGTTTCGGCCAGCTGCAGATCCATGTGCTGCGGAACTTCCAGTTGTCGGGGCATCCGGAAGTTCTGGTGGTATCGAATGTCCTGAAGGACGGCAAACCGGCGGGATTGGGCGATGCGGGTGTGTTCTGGCACTCGGATCTGTCGTACAAGGAGAAACCCAGCCTGGGTTCCTTATTGCATGCGCAGGAGCTGCCATCGAAAGGAGGTGACACACTATTCGCCAATATGCACCTGGCATACGACACCCTGCCTGTCGCGTTGCGCCGCGCCGTGCAGGGTGCGCGGGCCGAACACAGTTATCTGGCGCGTTATGAGGAGCTGCGCCGTCACAGTCCCTGGCGGCCGGCGCTCACGCCGGAGCAGATTCACGAAGTCCTACCCGTAAGCCATCCTGTGGTGCGCGTGCATCCCGAAACGGGACGCCGCGCACTTTTTATCAGCGAACATTTCACCACCCGCATTCTCGGCCTGCCCGAGGATGAAAGCCGCGAACTGCTGCAGGAGCTGTTTGCCCATAGCGTCAAGCCCGAACACATTTACCGCCACCGCTGGCAGCCGCATGATCTGCTGTTCTGGGACAACCGCTCGCTGATGCATCTGGCGACCGGCTGCCCGCCCGAGCAGCGCCGCACCCTGTACCGCACCACCATCGAAGGCGACCGCCCTTACTGATTCTGGAGACTGCATGAAGAAGATCCTGCTGCGTACCACGCTGGCCGCCCTCGGCTTTGCTCTCGCCGCGAATGCGGCGCAGGCCGAAGGCCGCATCCGCATCGCCGAACAGTACGGCATCGTGTATCTGCTGCTGAACGTCGTGCAGGACCAGAAGCTGATCGAGAAGCACGGCAAGCGTGCCGGGGTGGACGTCAAGGTGGAGTGGACCCAGCTTTCCGGCGGCGCCGCCGCCAACGATGCGCTGCTGTCCGGCGCCATCGACATTGTCGGCGCGGGCGTCGGTCCGCTGCTGACGGTATGGGACCGCACCAACGGCCGCCAGAACGTGCGCGGCGTGGCGGCGCTGGGCAGTTTCCCCTACTACCTGATCAGCAATAACCCCAAAGTGAAAACAATCGCCGACTTCACCGACAAGGACCGCATCGGCTTGCCCGCCGCCGTGGTGTCGGTGCAGGCGCGCATCCTGCAGATGGCGGCGGCCAAGCAGTGGGGCGACAAGGAATACGCGCGCCTGGACAAGATCACGCAAACCCTGCCGCATCCCGATGCGACGGCGGCCATCATCGCCGGCGGTACGGAAATCACCGGCCACTTCGCTACACCGCCTTACCAGGAACAGGAACTGGCGCAAAATCCGAATGCCCGCATCGTGCTGAAATCCTACGATGTGCAGGGCGGCCCGACTTCATCGACGGTCTTGTACGCCACTGAAAAATACCGCAGCGAGAATCCCAAGACTTACCGCGCCTTCACGGCGGCGCTGGCCGAAGCGGCCGACTATGTGAACAGGAATCCGGAGGGCGCGGCCGATATCTACCAGCGCGCCAACAAGACAAAGATTGACCGCGATCTGCTGCTGAAGATCATCCGCAATCCCGAAGTGCAGTTTCGCATCGCGCCGCAGAACACCTTTGTGCTGGCGCAGTTCATGCACCGCGTTGGCGTGATCAAGAACCAGCCGGCCAGCTGGAAGGATTACTTCTTCGACGATCCCCTGATCGGGCAGGGCGGCTGAGATGGCGGCGCAAGCCCTGCATCTGGTGCCGCCGTCCAGCATCGCTGAGCCGTTGCTGCGGGCGCGCAATGTGACGCTGGAATACCGCGGCGAAGGCCGCGTGCTGCGTGCCACCGATAGCGTCAGCTTCGACGTCTATCGCGGCGACCGCTTTGTGCTGCTTGGGCCTTCCGGCTGCGGCAAATCCTCGCTGCTGAAAGCGGCGGGCGGCTTTGTTGCACCGGCCGCAGGCAGCATCAGCGTCGGCGGCCAGGTGGTGCGCGGGCCGGGGCCGCAGCGCATGGCCGTGTTCCAGGAATTCGATCAGCTGCCGCCGTGGAAGACGGTGAAGCAGAATGTGATGTTCCCCTTGCTGGCCTCGGGCCGCGCCAAGCGCCACGAGGCCGAGGAGCGCGCCCTGCACTGGATCGCCAAGGTGGGCCTGGACGGCTTTGCCGATGCCTATCCGCACACCCTGTCCGGCGGCATGAAGCAGCGCGTGGCGATTGCGCGCGCCCTGGCCATGGAGCCGGAAGTGTTGTTGATGGACGAGCCCTTCGCCGCCCTCGACGCGCTGACCCGGCGCAAGATGCAGGAAGAGCTGGGCCGCTTGTGGGAAGAGGCGCGCTTCACGCTGCTCTTTGTCACGCATTCGATCGAGGAGGCGCTGGTGGTGGGCAACCGCATCCTGCTGCTGTCGCCGCATCCGGGCCGGGTGCGGGCCGAGATCAACAGCCACCAGTTTGATTTGAACAGCGCGGGCAGCGCCGAATTCCAGGCCGCCAGCCAGCGCATCCATAGGCTCCTGTTTGGCGCCGATGCCGCTGCCCATGAAGCAGCGCCGCATCCGGATGCGCAAGGCGCGGCGCTTACCCCGGCCGCCGCCGGTTCCGAGACTGCGAGGCAGGCATGAGCGTACCTTTGCTCGATCCGCCGATCCGCCCCGAGCTGGAATATCCCCTTGTTTTGCCATGGCTGGTGCAGCTGCCTGGCCGCCAGCATGAGGATGCGTCGCCTGCAAGCGCAAGAAACACCGCTGCTGCAGCCGAACCGCACAGGGCGGACGCCATAGCGCCTCCAGCCGGCACATCGCAGCCGGGGGATGCGGCTGCCGGCGATAGCGCCATATCGCCGGCGAAATATGCGGCAAGCTGGCGTGGGCAATGGCCCCGCATAAGCGGCGCGGCATGGCAATGGGCCGGACGCCAGGCCTGGCTGCGCAAAGGCTTGCTGCTGCTGGCGCTGGCCCTTGTCTGGGAACTGGGCGCGCGCTGGCAGAACAACGATCTGATGCTGCCCAGCTTTCTGCAGACCGCGCATGCCTTTGCTGGCGGACTTGCCTCCGGCGAGCTGCTGGCTAAAGTCAGCGTGTCGCTGGCGGCGCTGCTGAAAGGTTATCTGGCGGGCGTGCTGGCCGCCTTCCTGCTGACGGCGCTGGCCGTGTCCACCCGCTTCGGCCGCGACCTGCTGGAAACCCTGGTCGCCATGTTCAATCCCCTGCCCGCCATCGCCCTGCTGCCGCTGGCCATGTTGTGGCTGGGATTGGGCCAGGCCAGCCTGTCCTTTGTGCTGATCCACGCCGTGCTTTGGCCGCTGGCGCTGGCCACCGGCAGCGGCTTCCAGAGCGTGCCGGAAACCCTGCGCATGGCGGGCCGCAATTATGGCTTGCGCGGTCTTCCCTTTGTGGTGCAGATTCTGATTCCGGCCGCCGCGCCGAGCATCCTGTCCGGCTTGAAGATCAGCTGGGCCTTCGCCTGGCGCACCCTGATCGCGGCGGAGCTGATCTTCGGCGCGTCGGCGGGGCAGGGCGGCTTGGGCTGGTATATCTTCCAGAACCGCAACGAGCTGTATACCGACAAGGTGTTCGCCGGACTGGCCGCCGTCATCCTGATCGGCCTGCTGGCCGAGAACCTCGTCTTCGCCACACTGGAACGCGTCACCGTGCGGCGCTGGGGCATGCAGCGCTAGCGTATTCGCCATAGCTGGCGCGCTTCTTGCTCAATCAGAAGCATGAGCCGCCATCTACGCATCCTCGTCATCCATCCGCCCGCCGAAAGCGAGGCTTCGCTGCGCGCGCATGCCCTGCATGCGGGCCTGAAGGAGGCCGGCTACCAGATCATCGCCTCGCTGCCGGCCGACCTGCACCTGCCTGAGCAGATCGCGCGGCTGCAGCCCGATATGATCATCATCGACGCCGAATCGGATGCGCGCGACGTGCTGGAGCACATCGTGCTCGCCACGCGCGACGAGCGCCGCCCCATCGTCATGTTCACCGAAGATGAGGACCCCTCCGCCATGGAAGCCGCACTGGAAGCGGGCGTCAGCGCCTATATCGTGGCCGGCCTGCAGGCAGAGCGCATCAAGCCGGTGCTGAATGTGGCGCTGGCGCGCTTCCGCCATGAGCAGAAGCTGCGCGACGAACTGGAAAGTACGCGGCACAAACTGGCCGAGCGCAAGGTGATCGACCGCGCCAAGGGTTTGCTCATGCTGCGCCATGGGCTGAGCGAGGACCAGGCATACCAGAAGCTGCGCACGCTGGCGATGAACAAGAACCTGAAGCTGGCGGAAGTGGCCCAGCGCATTCTCGACGTGGAGGATCTGCTGGGCTGAGGCGTGCACGCATTTGGTGCGCCCGCCACGCTGGAATCATTATGCAGAAAATACAAGCAGAGAAAGAGACTGTCCGCATCGGCTTCAATCCGCTGAGCGATTGCGCCTCCGTCGTCATGGCCGCCGTGCTGGGCTTCGACCGCAAGTACGGCATCCGCATCGTGCCGCGAAAGGAATCCTCCTGGTCGGCCGTGCGCGACAAGCTGCTCGGCGGCGAGCTGGATGCGGCCCACGCGCTATATGGCATGGTGTACGGCACCCAGCTCGGCATCGGTTCGCCGCGCAAGGATATGGCGGTGCTGATGAACCTGAACCGCAACGGCCAGGCCATCACCTTGTCGTCCGCGCTGGCGCGGCAGGGCGCCGTGGATGGCGCCACGCTGGCGCAGCTGATGCGCTCCAGCACGCGCCGCTTCAGCTTCGCCCAGACCTTCCCCACCGGCACCCATGCCATGTGGCTCTACTACTGGCTGGCGGCGCACGGCATCTACCCGCAGCGCGACGCGCGCACCATCACCATTCCGCCCGCGCAGATGGTGGCCAATCTGGCGGGTGGCCATATCGACGGTTTCTGTGCCGGGGAGCCATGGAACCAGCGCGCCGTGATGGATGGCGTGGGCGTCACCATCGCCACCAGCCAACAGATCTGGCCCAATCATCCGGAGAAGGTGCTGGCCGCCAGCGCCGATTTTGTCCAGGCCAATCCCAATACCTGCCGCGCCATGGTCGCCGCCATTCTGGAGGCCAGCCGCTGGATCGATGCCAGCGCCGCCAACCGCATGGCGATGGCCGAAATCATCTCCGCTCCGCACTACGTCAACACCGGCAAGGAGGCGATCTGCGAGCGCATTCTCGGCCATTACGACAATGGCATGGGCCAGCGCTGGGAAGATCCCGACTGCCTGCGCTTCCATCAGGAGGGCGCGGCCAATCTGCCTTATCTCTCGGACGGCATGTGGTTCATGACCCAGTTCCGCCGCTGGGGCTTGCTCAAGACGGAACCCGATTACCTCGCCGTGGCGCAGTCGGTGCAGCGCCTGGCGCTCTACCGCGAGGCGGCCGAGCTGGCGCAAGTGGAAGCGCCCATGGCCATGCTGCGCTGCTCAACGCTGATGGACGGTACGGTGTGGGACGGCGGCGATCCGGCGCGCTATGCGGCCAGTTTCCCTTTGAGCGCGGGCTGAAGGGCATGCGTGCTCGGCAACGCTGCGCTGCACCATTTATGGGCAGGCCTGCACCGCGATAAGTCATTCCAGCCGCCGAAAGCGCCCCCGCTGTAGCGGAAAAATCGCCGCCTCCCTCTGAAAGCACGTTCGTTCGCTGCTGGCACGGCTTTTGCAAAGAGGTAGGCAAGGGTCAATGGCGATCCTCCCCAACATATGCGCCGGTCTAACGAAGGACCGGCAGGACAACGGCGTCCGCCCGGTAAGGTTTTTCGACCTGCTGCGCGGACGCTTTTTTGTTTTCTGAACAGGGATAAAAAAATGGCCAGCAAAGCAAGCAGCATCGATCTCTTCACTTTCCGCACGCCGCAAATGCGCGCCTTCCATCTGACCTGGATGGCGTTCTTCATCTGCTTCTTCGCGTGGTTTGCCTGCGCGCCGCTGATGCCCGTCATCAAAGGCGAATTCGGGCTGACGCCGGCGCAGATCGCCAATATCAATATCGCCGCCGTCGCCATCACCATCGTGGTGCGCCTGCTGGTCGGCCCGCTGTGCGACCGCTACGGCCCGCGTAAAACCTATACCGGCCTGCTGCTGCTGGGTTCCATCCCGGTGCTGGGCGTGGCGGCGGCGCAGACCTATGAAGGCTTCCTCTTCTTCCGCCTGCTGATCGGCGCGGTCGGCGCCAGCTTCGTCATCACCCAGTACCACACCTCGGTGATGTTCGCGCCGCGCATCGTCGGCACCGCCAATGCGGCGGCGGCAGGCTGGGGCAACGCGGGCGGCGGCGTGGCGCAGGCGCTGATGCCGCTACTGATGGCGGCTCTCGTCATGCTGGGCGTGAACGAGACCATGGGCTGGCGCGCCGCGCTGATCGTTCCGGGCGTGCTGATGCTGCTCATGGCCTTCGTCTACTACCGCTTTACGCAGGACTGCCCGGAAGGGAATTATGCCGAACTGCGCGCCGCCGGCGTGGAACTGGAAAGCGGCAAGAAGGGCGGCTGGGCCAGTTTCCGCATGGCCGCGTCGAACTATCGCGTATGGCTGCTGTTCGTGACCTATGGCGCCTGCTTTGGCGTGGAAATCTTCATCCACAACATCGCCGCTATCTACTACGTCGACCACTTCAAGCTGTCCCTGAAAGAGGCGGGCATGGCGGCGGGCAGCTTCGGCCTGCTGGCGCTGTTCGCGCGTGCCCTCGGCGGCTGGCTGTCGGACAAGGCCGCCCTGCGCGGCAGCCTGAATAGCCGCGTCACCCTGCTGTTCGTGATGATGATCGGCGAGGGCGCGGGCCTGCTGTGGTTCTCACATGCGGAGAACGTGGCCTTCGCCGTGATCGCCATGCTGGTCTTCGGCCTGTTCACCCATATGGCCTGCGGCGCCACTTATGCGCTGGTGCCCTTCGTGGACAAGCGCGCCCTGGGCGGCGTGGCCGGCATCATCGGCGCGGGCGGCAATGTGGGCGCGGTGGCAGCAGGCTTCCTGATGAAAGGCCTGGGCGACACCCAGCAAACACTGAGCGTTCTTGGCCTGCTGGTTGCCGCCTCGGCCCTGTGCGCGATCGCCGCCCGCTTCGGCGCGGCGGCGGAAGAACCGGTCATCGCCAAGGCCACAGCTTAAGGAGAATGGAATGAAAATCGTCGTCATCGGCCATGGCATGGTCGGCCACAAATTCCTGGAATGCCTGGCGGAGAGCGGTGCGCAACAGCTGGACGTGACCGTGCTGTGCGAGGAGCCGCGTCCGGCTTACGACCGCGTGCACCTGTCCGAGTTCTTTGCCGGGAAAAGCGCCGAAGATCTGTCGCTGGTCAAACCCGGCTTCTTCGAACGCAAGGACATGGCGCTCAAGCTGAATGCGCGCGCCGTGGCCGTGGACCGCGAAGCCAGGACGGTGACGACGAACGGCGGCGAAACGCTGGCTTACGACAAGCTGGTCTTCGCCACCGGTTCCTTCCCCTTCGTGCCGCCGTTGCCGGGCAAGGAACGCAAGGATTGCTTTGTCTACCGCACCATCGAGGATCTGGAAGCGATGCTGGAATGCGGTCAGCGCTCGCGCAGCGGCGTGGTGATCGGCGGCGGCCTGCTCGGCCTGGAATGCGCCAAGGCCTTGCGCGATATGCGGCTGGAAACCCATGTGGTGGAATTCGCGCCGCGCCTGATGGCGGTGCAGGTGGACGATGGCGGTGGCCGCATCCTGCGCAGCCGCATCGAGGAGCTGGGCGTGACCGTCCATACCGGCAAGAACACGCTGGAGATTGTCGATGGCGAGAACGGCACGCACCGCATGAACTTCGCCGATGGCAGCCATCTCGACACCGATATGATCGTCTTCTCGGCGGGCATCCGTCCACGCGACTATCTGGCCCGCGAATGCGGCCTGGAGATCGGCGCGCGCGGCGGCATCGCCATCGATGACGCCTGCCTGACTTCCGATCCGGACGTGTATGCGATTGGTGAGTGCGCGCAGTGGAGTGGCCAGGTCTTTGGCCTGGTCGCTCCCGGCTACGATATGGCGCGCGTGGCGGCCCGCCATATCGCCGGCCAGCAAGCCGTTTTCGGCGGCGCCGATATGAGCACCAAATTGAAACTGATGGGCGTGGATGTCGCCAGCATCGGCGACCCGCACGGCAAGCACGAAGGCTGCCGCAGCTACCAGTTCACCGACGAGCGCAAGCAGGTGTACAAGAAGATCGTCGTCTCCGACTGCGGCAAATATCTGCTGGGCGGCGTGCTGGTGGGCGATGCGGGCGAATACGGCTCGCTGCTGCAGATGATGCTGAACAAAATCGAACTGCCCGAAGCGCCCGAGTTCCTGATCCTGCCGCAATCCGACGGCAAGGCCAAGCCGGGTCTGGGTGTGGAAGCCTTGCCCGCCGCCGCGCAAATCTGCTCCTGCAACGATGTGTCGAAAGGCGCGCTGTGCGAGGCGGTGGCGGGCGGCGCCACCAGCATCGGCGCGCTGAAGAAATGCACCGGTGCCGGCACTTCCTGCGGCGGCTGCGTGCCGCTGGTGACGCAGATCATGAAGGCCGAGATGAAGAAGCTGGGCATGGATGTGAACAACCACGTCTGCGAACACTTCGCTTACTCGCGCCAGGAGCTGTTTCACCTGATCCGCGTTGGCCAGATCAAGACTTTCGATGCGCTGCTGGCCCAGCATGGCAAAGGTCTGGGCTGCGATATCTGCAAGCCGCTGGCCGCTTCCATCCTGGCGACTTGCTGGAATGATTTCGTGCTGAAGAAGGAACACGCCAGCTTGCAGGATTCAAACGACTACTTCCTCGGCAATATCCAAAAGGACGGCACTTACTCCGTGGTGCCGCGCATGCCCGGCGGCGAAGTCACGGCCGATGGCTTGATCGCGGTCGGCATGGTCGCCAAGAAGTACGGCCTGTACACCAAGATCACGGGTGGCCAGCGCGTCGACCTGTTCGGCGCGCGCGTCGAGCAGTTGCCCTCGATCTGGGAAGAGCTGATCGCGGCGGGCTTTGAAACCGGCCACGCCTACGGCAAATCGCTGCGCACCGTGAAATCCTGCGTTGGTTCCACCTGGTGCCGCTACGGCGTGGACGATAGCGTGGGCCTGGCGATCGAGCTGGAAAACCGCTACAAGGGCTTGCGCACGCCGCACAAGATCAAGTTCGGCGTATCCGGCTGCACGCGCGAATGCGCCGAGGCGCAGGGCAAGGATGTGGGCATCATCGCCACCGAAAAAGGCTGGAACCTCTACGTTTGCGGCAACGGCGGCATGAAGCCGCGCCACGCCGAGCTGTTCGCCGCCGACCTGGATAAGGCCACGCTGGTGCGCTATATCGACCGCTTCCTGATGTTCTACAGCCGCACCGCCGACCGCCTGCAGCGCACCAGCACCTGGCGCGAGAATCTGGAAGGAGGACTGGATTATCTGAAGTCCGTGGTCATCGGCGACAAGCTGGGCATCGCCGCCGAGATGGAAGCCGATATGCAGCGCGTGGTCGATACCTATGCCTGCGAATGGAAAGAAGCGGTCACCAATCCCGAGACGCGCCAGCGCTTCCGCCACTTCGTCAACAGCGAGGAAAAAGACAATAACGTGGTCTTCATGGAGGAGCGTGGCCAGATCCGTCCCGCCACCATCGAAGAACGCAAACGCATTCCGATCATGAAGCAGGCTTGAACTGTCCCATAAAAGGAGAACGATATGCACCGCGATACCCAACCCGGAACCTGGACTGCCGTTTGCGCAGTGGAAGATATTGTGCCGAATACCGGCGTGTGCGCTCTGCTGCAAGGCGAGCAGGTGGCCGTGTTCCGCCTGAATGCCAGCGGCGAGCAGCGCGTTTTCGCCATCGGCAATTACGATCCGAATTCCGATGCGGCCGTGCTGTCGCGCGGCTTGATCGGCAATCTCGGCGAGCGCATCGTGGTTGCCTCGCCCATCTATAAACATCACTTCGACCTGCAAACCGGCGAATGCGTGGAAGCGCCCGAGCATTCGGTGCCGACTTATCCGGCCCGCATCGATGGCGGAAAGGTCTGGGTCGGCGCATGAAACCCGCGCTGGTGGTGGTGGGCAACGGCATGGCCGGCATGCGCACGGTGGAGGAATTGCTGAAGTTCGATCCGCGGCACTACGATATCACCGTGTTCGGCGCGGAACCGCATGGCAATTACAACCGCATCCTGCTCTCGCCCGTGCTGGCGGGCGAAAAAACGGTGGACGACATCATGCTCAATACCCGCGAATGGTACGAGCACCACGGCATCACCCTGCATGCCGGCGATCCGGTCGAGCGCATCGACCGCAAGCGCCGCGTGGTGCGCGCCCGTTCCGGACGCGAAGTGCGTTACGACCGCCTGCTGCTGGCCACCGGCTCCCGGCCTTTCATCATCCCGGTGCCGGGTCACCAGTTGCCGGGCGTGATCGCCTTTCGCGATATTCAGGATGTGGAAACCATGCTGGAAGCGGCGCGCAATCATCGCCACGCTGTCGTCATCGGCGGCGGTTTGCTGGGACTGGAGGCGGCCAACGGCTTGCAGCGCCAGGGCATGGACGTGACCGTGGTGCATGTGACCGACGCGCTGATGAACCAGCAGCTCGACAAGCCCGCCGCCCAGCTGCTGCAAAAGGCGCTGGAAGGGAAGGGGCTGCGCTTTATGCTGGAAGCGCAGACCAGCGAGATCGTGGGTCAGGACCGGGTACGCGCCGTGCGCTTCAAGGATGGCAGCGAAATTCTAGCCGATCTGGTGGTGATGGCGGCGGGCGTGCGTCCGAATATCGCGCTGGCCCAGCAATGCGGCCTGCACTGCGAGCGCGCCATCGTGGTGGACGACACCTTGCAGACCTACGATCCGCGCGTGTATGCCGTGGGCGAATGCGTGCAGCACCGCAGCGCCACTTTCGGCCTGGTCGCGCCGATCTGGGAGCAGGCGCGTGTTTGCGCCGCCCATCTGGCCGGAGCCGGCCATCGCCGTTACGTGCAGCAGGCGTGCGCCACGCGGCTGAAAGTCACCGGTGTCGATCTGTATTCGGTGGGCGACTTCATCGGCGGCGAGGACAGCGAGGATCTGGTGCTGCGCGATGCGCGGCGCGGCGTCTACAAGCGCCTGGTCCTGCGCGGCAACCGCATTGCAGGCGCGGTGCTGTACGGCGACGTGCAGGATGGCCCCTGGTATTTCGATCTGATCCAGAAGCGCACCGATATCTCTTCGATGCGCAGCCATTTATTGTTTGGCCAGGCGCTGTGCGCCCAGGCCGCGTGAAGCGGGAATCATCGTGAACCTGTCCCAGGACCATTTGGCGGTACGCACCACATGCGCCTACTGCGGCGTGGGCTGCGGCGTGAAAGCCACGCCGGGCGCCGACGGCGGCTTCGATATTGCGGGCGATGTCGATCATCCCGCCAATGCGGGGCGCCTGTGCGTGAAGGGCTCGGCACTGGGCGAAACCATTGGCCTTGAGGGACGCTTGCTGTATCCGCAGTTGCGCGAGCAAGGCGCATTGCGCCGCGCGTCGTGGGACGAAGCATTGGGGATGGTGGCGGATAAATGGCAGTCCATCATCGCCGAGCATGGGCCGGATGCGGTGGCCTTCTACGTATCCGGCCAGCTGCTGACGGAAGACTACTACGTCGCCAACAAGCTGATGAAGGGCTATATCGGCAGCGCCAATATCGACACCAATTCGCGGCTGTGCATGTCCTCCGCCGTGGCGGCGCACAAGCGCGCCTTTGGCGAGGATGTGGTGCCGGTCTGCTACGACGATCTGGAACTGGCCGATATGGTCGTACTGGTCGGCTCCAATGCGGCGTGGTGCCATCCCATCCTGTTCCAGCGCATCGCCCGCATCCGCGAGCAGCGGCCTGGCGTCAAGCTGGTGGTGATCGATCCGCGCCGCACCGCGACTTGCGAACTGGCCGACCTGCATCTGCCGGTCAAACCGGGTACCGATGTGTGGCTGTTCAACGGCCTGCTCAGCTACCTGGCCAAGCGCGGCGCGGCGAATCCGGCCTTCGTGGCGGCGCATACGCTCGGATTGGACGCAGCGCTGGCCGCAGCCGATCTGGAACCGGAAGCGGTGGCCAAGGTCTGCAAGCTGAATCTGGACGATCTGCTGTGCTTTTACGAATCCTTTGCCGCAACGGAGAAGGTGATTACCGGCTTCTCCATGGGCGTGAATCAATCCTCCGCAGGAACGGATAAGGCCAACAGCATCATCAATTGCCACCTGCTGACGGGCCGCATCGGCAAGCCGGGCATGGGGCCGTTCTCCATCACCGGGCAGCCGAACGCCATGGGCGGCCGGGAGGTGGGAGGGCTAGCGAATATGCTGGCCGCCCATCTGGATATCGACAAAGCCGCGCACCGCGAAGCCGTGCAGACTTTCTGGGGCGCGCCGCGCATTGCCGACAAGCCGGGCCTGAAAGCGGTTGACCTGTTCCAGGCCATTGAAGCGGGCCGCGTCAAGGCGGTATGGATCATCGCCACCAATCCCATCGTCAGCCTGCCGGATGCTGACCAGGCGCGGCGCGCCCTGCAGAAATGCGAGCTGGTGGTGGCATCCGACATCGTGCAGGATACCGACACCAATACCTTTGCCCACGTCCTGCTGCCGGCGCTGGGCTGGGGCGAGAAGGATGGCACAGTCACCAACTCCGAGCGCCGCATTTCGCGTCAGCGCGCTTTCCTGCCGGCTCCCGGCGAAGCGCGCGCCGACTGGCGCATATTGTCGCAATTCGCGCAACGCATGGGGTATGCAGGATTCGACTACGAAAGCCCGCAGCAGATTTTCGCGGAGCACGCGCGCCTGACCGCCTTCCGCAATACGCCTGAGGAGCTGCCCCGCGTGCTGGATATCGGCGGCCTGGCCAAGCTCGATGCCGCCGCTTACGATGCGCTTGAGCCGGTGCAATGGCCGCTGACAGCCGCGGTCGAATCGCAACAAGGCAGCGCCAGGCTGTTTGGCGACGGCCGCTTTTCGCATCCCGACGGCCGCGCGCGTTTCGTCGCCACCGTGCCGCGTCTTCCCGTCAACGCGCGCGACGAGGATTTCCCCTTTGCGCTGAACACCGGCCGCGTGCGCGACCAGTGGCATACGATGACGCGCACCGGCCGCGCGCCGAAGCTGTCCGAGCATATTCCCGAATCCTTCGTCGATATGCACCCGCAGGATGCCTTGCTGAGCGGCGTGCGCGAAGGCGAATTGGCGCGCATCACGACGCAATGGGGCGCCATGGTGGCGCGGGTTCAGCACGGCGGCGGCATTGCGCGCGGCAGCGTCTTTGTTCCTATCCACTGGAATGGGCGGACGGCATCCGATGCCCGCGTCGGCGCACTGGTGAATCCGGCCGTATGCCCGATTTCCGGCGAACCGGAATTCAAGCACACGCCGGTGCGTGTCGAGCGCTTCCCCGTGAAATGGCATGGCTTCATCCTGAGCCGCACCGATGTGAGTCTGGATAGCGTGGCACACTGGACGCGCGCCCAGGGCCGGGGCTTTGCGCGCTACGAACTGGCTGGCCGCAACAGCATCGGGGATTTCGGCCTGTGGGCCAAGACCTTGCTGGGTGTGGAAAGCGAAGATGCCGACTGGCTGGAATATGCCGACCGCAGCGAAGGCATGTACCGCGCCGTGCATATGGTTGAGGACCGCATCGAGCAATGCATCTTCGTCTCCTCGCGTCCCGACCTGCCTGCGCGCAGCTGGCTGGCGGGCTTGTTCGGTAAGGAGATGCTGGACGATGCCGACCGCGCCGGCTTGCTCGCTGGCCGCGCTATCGCGCAGGGAGAGGATGCCGGCCCCACCGTTTGCTCCTGCTTCGGCGTGGGCCGCAATACGATTTGCGGCGCGATCCGCGAGAAGGATTTGAAATCGGTGGCGCAAGTCACGGCTTGCGTGAAGGCCGGCGGCAACTGCGGTTCCTGCGTGCCGGAGCTGAAAAAACTGCTGGCAGAAACCCTGGCCGAAGCCGCCGCTGAATCCTGATGAAGCTTAAGCCTTGGCCACCTTGCGCTCGCTCCACGCTTCCCACGCTGCGCTGAGCAGGAAGATCGCGCAGCCGCCGAACAGCACGCCGGGCAGGGCGTTGATGCCCTCGTTCTGCATCAGCGCACCGGTCAGCAGCGGCCCGCCGGCGCTGGCCGCGCCCCAGCCCACATTCACCAGCGCGCTGGCCGTGGTCAGCGCGCCGCCGCTGAAACGCTCGCCGCAGGCGACCAGCGCCAGCATATAGATGGCGCCCGCCGCCGCGCCCAGCGCCACCAGCACCGTCCACCACAGCCAGGGATGGCGCGCCGCCAGCGGCAGCAAGGGCAGCAGCAGGCAGACCGCAATGCCGCAAGCCACATGCACGCGCCAGCGGCCGAAATGGTCGGCCAGCCAGCCGATGGCGAATTGCAGCACGGTGTCGCCCACCAGCACCACGGTGGCCGAGAGCAGCGCCAGTTCCATGACTATGCCCTGGCGCATCGCATACACCGGCAGGAAGCTCAGGATCAGCGTGTCGAACAGGGCGAAGAAAGCTGCGCCCAGCAAAATCATCGGCATCTTCGGCAGCACGCTTTGCCAGCGGCTGTGCGCTTCTTCTTCCTCATCTGCGGCTGGATTGTCGCCGTTCAGCAGCGCCAGCCCGGGCAGGGCGCCGAGGAAGAGCAGGCCGCAGGCGGCGAAGCTGTACGCAATTTTCCCCTGCATCGCCGCCACCAGTGCGGGACCGGTCAGCTGGAACAGCGTGAAGCTGGTGGCATAAATCGCCACCACGCGTCCGCGCGAATTGTCGGGCGCGATGCGGTTGACCCATGCTTCACCCAGCGTGAACAGCACGCCCATCACGCCGCCGAAGAGAAAGCGCAGCACGCTCCAGGCATAGATATTGTCGGTCGCCTGCATCAGCGCCGTCGTCAGCGTGGCAACCCAGACCGACGCGATCATCATGCGGCGCGGTCCGAAGCGCGCCACCCAGCCCGTCACAAAAGGCGCCGAGGCGAGGATGCCGAGCGCACTGATGGCCGTGACGATGCCGATGACATGCGTGCCCGCGCCACGCTGGTCCAGCGTCAGGGCGGTAAGGGGAATCGTGGCGCCCAGTCCTAGGCCGACCACGCCGATGCTGATAACAAGGGCGAAAAATTCACGCCATGGCAGATTCTTCATGGCGCTGTTGGGAATAAGTGCATTGGAGCGTGATACGGTTTAACAGTAAGCCAATGATAGTCGAAATTGTGATAAATTGACTTAAACACCCTTTAGCAAGGTGGACATCCATGCGCCGTCCCATCGTCATTGTTCCAGCCTGCACCCGGCTGATTGGCGAGCATCCCAATCACGCTGCGCAGCACAAGTATGTCAACGCCGTCGTCCTTGGCGCGCGCTGCATGCCTTTGGTATTGCCGGCCTTGGGCGAGCTGATCGATATCGAAGCCGTGCTGGATGTGGCCGATGGCGTGATGCTGACCGGTTCCGCATCGAATGTGCATGCGGACCTGTACGGCCAGGCCATCCTCGATCCCGCGCTGCCGCTCGATGCCGCGCGCGACGCCACCACCTTGCCGCTGATCCGCGCCGCGCTGGAACGCGGCATTCCGATACTTGGCATTTGCCGCGGCTTTCAGGAAATGAATGTGGCGCTGGGCGGCACCCTGCATCAGGCGGTGCAGCAAGTGCCTGGCATGCTCGATCACCGCGACCGGCCCGAGGATGCGCTGGAAGTACAGTACGGCCCCGCGCATCCGATCCGTTTGACCCGTGGCGGCATCCTGGCCGAAATTCTCGGCAACCCCGCCGAAATCCAGGTCAACTCTCTGCATGGACAGGGAATAGACAAACTGGCTCCCGGCCTTGCCGTGGAAGCCGTGGCGCCCGATGGGCTGGTGGAAGCGTACAGCGTCGCCCATGCGCGCAGCTTCGCGCTGGCGGTGCAATGGCATCCCGAGTGGCGCGCCACCGACAACCCCGATTCGATGAAAATCTTCCTTGCCTTTGGCAAGGCCTGCACCGCGTATCTCGAACAAAACGGCGTCCCTTAGCTGCTCCCGCATACGGACGCACGGCGGCGCGCGCCTCATTTGCACGCGCCAGTTAAAACCTTTGGGAGCAAAAAATGGCAATCCGCGAAAACTTTACTTACACCGATATGGACGAGTGGCTCAATGAAAAACGAGTCACCGAAATCGAATGCCTGGTGCCCGACCTGACCGGCGTGGCGCGCGGAAAAATTCTGCCGCGCGGTAAATTCACCCAGGAGCGCGGCATGCGCATTCCGGAAGCGGTGCTGGGCATGACCGTGACCGGCAACTATCCGGTCGACGACGCGGGCTACGACCGCGCCATTTCGTCCACCGACCGGGATATGATTCTGCGCGCCGACCCCACCACCATCACCATGGTGCCGTGGGCCACCGACCCCACCGCACAGGTGATCCACGACTGCTACTTTTCCGATGGCAAACTGGTGGACTTCGCGCCGCGCACCGTGCTGCGCCGCGTGCTGAAACTGTATGAGGACAAGGGCTGGAGTCCCGTGGTGGCGCCCGAACTGGAGTTCTATCTGACCGACAAGAACTCCGATCCCGACCTGCCGCTGAAAGCGCCGATCGGCCGCAGCGGCCGCGCCGAGACTTCGCGCCAGGTCTACAGCATCGACGCCGTCAACGAATTCGACCCGCTGTTCGAGGATATTTACGACTACTGCGACCTGATGGGCCTCGACGTGGATACGCTCATCCACGAAATCGGCGCCGGCCAGATGGAGATCAACTTCCTGCACGGCGAGCCGCTGGGCCTGGGCGACAAGGTCTTCTTCTTCAAGCGTACCCTGCGCGAAGCGGCGCTCAAACACAATATGTACGCCACCTTCATGGCCAAGCCCATGGCGGGAGAGCCGGGATCGGCCATGCACGTGCACCAGAGCGTGATCGATGTGAAAACCGGCTGGAATATCTTCAGCAACCAGGACGGCTCGCCTTCGCCGCTGTTCAAGTATTACATCGGCGGCCTGCAGCGCTATATGCCCTCGGCCATGGCCATCGTCGCGCCCTACGTCAACTCCTACCGCCGCCTGGTGCGCCACACGGCCGCGCCCATCAATATCCAGTGGGGCATGGACAACCGTACCGTGGGCTTCCGCATTCCCGAATCCAGCGTGCAGGATCGGCGCGTGGAAAACCGCATCATCGGCGCCGACGCCAATCCCTATCTGGCGCTGGCGGTTACCCTGGCCTGCGGCTACCTCGGCATGACCGAGCGCCTGGAGCCGAGCCCCATCACCACCGGCAGCGCCTACGATATGAAATACGAGCTGCCGCAAGGCTTGCCGGAAGCGCTGCAAGCCCTGCGCGCCGAGGACAAGCTGCGCACCGTGCTGGGCGAGCGCTTCATCGACGTCTATGCCGCCATCAAGGATCTGGAACATCAGGAATTCATGACTGTCATCAGCCCGTGGGAACGCGAGCATCTGCTGCTGCACGTTTAAAAAATGGAGGTGTGCCATGACCACCAATCCCGTCGTTCCGGAAATGCCGGATACCCTGGCCCTGCAGGCGCAGGACGCGGCCCATTATCTGCATCCTTTCACCGACCATAGGCAATTGCACAGCAAGGGTTCGCGCATGATCGTGCGCGGCGACGGGATTTATCTATGGGACTCGGAAGGCAGGAAGATTTTGGACGGCATGTCCGGTCTATGGTGCGTGAACGTGGGTTATGGCCGCGGCAGCATCGCCCAGGCGGTGCACAGGCAAATGGATGTGCTGCCCTTCTATAACAGCTTCTTCAACACGTCGAACGTGCCGGCGGTGCAACTGGCGGCCAAACTGGCCGAGCTGGCCCCGCCCGGCTTCCAGCATGTGTTCTACACCGGCTCCGGTTCCGAGGCCAACGACACCAATGTGCGCATGGTGCGGCGCTACTGGGATTTGATGGGCTACCCCGAGCGCCACGTCATCATCAGCCGCCGCAATGCCTATCACGGCAGCACCATGGCCGGCGCCTCCCTGGGCGGCATGAGCGGCATGCACGAGCAGGGCGGCTTGCCGATTCCCGGCATCGTCCACATCGGCCAGCCCAATTACTTCGACGACGGCGTCGGCATGACGCCCGAGGACTTCGGCCTGCGCGCCGCCGGCTGGCTGGAAAAGAAAATCCTTGAAATCGGCGCGGACAAGGTGGGCGCTTTCATCGGAGAGCCGATCCAGGGCGCGGGTGGGGTGGTGATCCCGCCCGATACCTACTGGCCCGAAATCCGCCGCATCTGCCGCAAGTACGACGTGCTGCTGATTGCCGACGAAGTGATTACTGGCTTCGGCCGCCTGGGACGCTGGTTCGGCTCCGAACTGTTCGGCATCGAGCCGGACCTGATCACCTTCGCCAAGGGCGTGACCTCCGGCTATGTGCCGCTGGGCGGGGTGCTGGTGAGCGACCGCGTCGCCAAGGTCGTGATGGACGGCGGCGAATTCACGCACGGCTTCACCTATTCCGGCCACCCGGTGGCCTGCGCGGCGGCGCTGGAAAATATCCGCATCATCGAGGAGGAACAGCTGGTGCAGCGCGTGGCCGAGGATACCGGCCCCTATCTGCGCCAGCGTTTTGCCAGCCTGGCCGCCCATCCCCTGGTCGGCGTGGCCGAGACTTGCGGTTTCGTAGCCGGCCTGAATCTGGTGCGCGGCAAGGCCGCCCGCCTGCACGACCAGCTGCGTTTCGACCCGGCGCTGGGCGTGGGCATGGTCTGTCGTGGCCATATGTTCAACAATGGCATGATCATGCGCGCCGTCGGCGAGCGCATGATCGTGGCCCCGCCCCTGATCATGAGCCGGGCGCAGATCGATGAAATGGTGGCCCTGATCCGCTTCTGCCTCGACCGCACCCTGGAAGATGTGGAGGCCCGCGGCTGGATTTAGAGCATCCGGACCAGCGATTTATGCTCTTCTTGAAAGCGCTGCATTTATAATCACGGTTTCGTAAAACGCAGCCCTTGCACTTTCAACAAAGTTAATAAATCGCCCATATGACGACTGCCTCTCCCGCCGCATCTGCTGCAGCTGGCCAGCCATTTCTGTTTATCCGCAATCTGGTCAAGGATTTCGACGGTGTCCGTGCCGTAAACGACGTATCGGTCACGATCAACAAGGGCGAGATTTTTGCCCTGCTGGGCAGCTCCGGCTGCGGCAAATCGACGCTGCTGCGCATGCTGGCAGGCTTTGAAACGCCGACCTCCGGCGCCATTCAGCTGGGTGGGCAGGACATCATCTCGGTGCCGCCCTACGAGCGCCCGATCAATATGATGTTCCAGTCGTATGCGCTGTTCCCGCACCTGACGGTCTGGGACAACATCGCCTTCGGCCTGCGCCGCGACGGCCTGCCGAAAGCCGAAATCGCCGCCCGCGTCGATCAGATGCTGTCCCTGGTGCAGCTCTCGGCCTATGGCAAGCGCAAGCCGCACCAGCTGTCCGGCGGCCAGCAGCAGCGCGTGGCCCTGGCGCGCAGCCTGGCGAAACGCCCGCAACTGCTGCTGCTGGACGAGCCGCTCGGCGCCCTGGACAAGAAGCTGCGCGAACGCACCCAGGTCGAACTGGTGAACATCATCGAGCAGGTCGGCGTGACCTGCGTGATGGTCACGCACGACCAGGACGAGGCCATGAGCATGGCCACCCGCATCGCCGTCATGAGCGAAGGCCGCATCCTGCAAGTGGGCGCGCCGGGCGAAATCTACGAAACGCCGAACTGCCGCTTCGTGGCCGACTTCATCGGCTCGGTCAACCTGTTCCAGGGCCGCGTCACCGAGGACGCGCCGGACCACGTCATCATCGACACGCCGGAAGGCCAGCACTACGTCACCCACGGCATCACCGGCACCGACCATATGGAAGTGAGCGTGGCCGTGCGTCCCGAGAAGATCGTGCTGCAGCTGGAAGCGCCGCTGCCCGAGCAGCGCAGCCACGCGGGCGAGAATGGCCGCAACTGCATGCAGGGCACCATCGCCTCGATTTCCTACTTCGGCAACGAAACCCACTACGTGGTCCGTCTCGGCTCCGGCATGGACCTGAAAGTGGCGCGCACCAATGCCGCGCGCCACGAAGAGTCGGGCTTCCAGCGCGGCCAGCGCGTGTGGGCCTGGTGGGATGGCAGCGACGTTGTCGTGCTGACCAGCTGAGGGCGGCCATGCTGAAATTCCTTACCGATCTGCTGACCTTGCGCTGGCTGACCGGACGGCGCTTCGTCATCGCCGTGCCTTTCGTCTGGCTGGTGTTCGCCTTCCTGATCCCCTTCCTGATCGTGGCGCGCATCAGCTTCAGCGAAGTCGATGCCGGCAATCCCTTCGGCACTCTGCTGACCTATGCCGACGGCATCGTCAACATCAAGGTGAAGATCGCCAACTACCTCTTCATCTGGGGCGACGAGCTGTATGTGCTGACTTATCTCAGCTCGCTCAAATACGCCGCGATCACCACGCTGTGCTGCCTGGTGATCGGCTATCCCTTCGCCTACTTCATGGCGCGCGCCCGCGCCTCGCTGCGACCGGTGCTGCTGATGATGGTGATGATGCCGTTCTGGACTTCCTTCCTGCTGCGCATCTACGCCTGGAAGGGCATCCTCGCCAACCACGGCATCGCCAACCACGTGCTGATGGCGCTGGGCGTGATCCAGGAACCGCTGCACCTGATGAACACCCCGTTTTCGCTGGTGATCGGCATGGTGTATGCGTATCTGCCCTTCATGATCCTGCCGCTGTACGCCAACCTGTCCAAGATGGATATGCGCTTCCTGGAAGCGGCCGCCGACCTGGGCGCCACGCCGATGCAGGCTTTCTGGCGCATCACGGTGCCGCTGTCGAAGTCGGGCATCATCGCCGGCGCCATGCTGGTCTTCATTCCTGCCGTGGGCGAGTACGTGATTCCGGAGCTGCTGGGCGGCCCGGAAACGCTGATGATCGGCCGCGTGCTGTGGGACGAATTCTTTACCAATAACGACTGGCCGATGGCGTCCTCCGTCACGGTGGTCGTGATTCTGCTGATCCTGGTGCCGATGGCGATTCTGAACAAACATCAGGCCGAACAGCGCGAAGGAGGCCACAAATGAAGGGCTCCTGGATTCAGCGCTGGTTTGGCCGTGGCTGGCTTTCGCTCGGCTACTGCTTCCTCTACCTGCCCATCGTGGTGCTGGTGGTGTTCTCCTTCAACGAATCGCGCCAGGACATGGTGTGGAGCGGCTTTTCGCTGCGCTGGTACAGCGAGCTGGTAAAAGACAGCGAAATCCTGTCCGGCTTTGGCCTGTCGCTGCGGATCGCCGTGCTCACCGCCTGCAGCTCGGTCCTGCTGGGCACCTTCGTCGCCTTTGTGCTGGACCGCTACCGCCGCTTCCCCGGCCGCACCCTGTTCTCCGGCATGGCCAGCGCGCCGCTGGTGATGCCCGAAGTGATCATCGGCCTCTCGCTGCTGCTGATGCTGGTCTCGGTGCAAAAGGTGTTCGGCTTCCCCGAGCGCGGCCTGACCACCATCTGGATCGGCCACACCCTGCTCGGCATGGCCTACGCCGCCGTCGTGGTGCAATCGCGTTTGCAAGAGATGAGCAAGTCGCTGGAAGAAGCGGCTATGGACCTGGGCTGCAAGCCCTTCCAGGTTTTCTTCCTCGTCACCCTGCCCAATATCAAGCAGGCGCTGGCCTCGGCCTGGCTGCTGACCTTCACCCTGTCGCTTGACGACGTGGTGCTGTCGGCCTTCCTGTCCGGTCCCGGCTCCTCCACCATGCCGCTGGTGATCTTCTCGCGCGCCCGCCTCGGCCTCGACCCGCGCGTAAACGCCGTTGCCGCCATCACCATCCTGGTGGTGTCGATCGGCGTGATCGTCTCCAGCATCTACCTGGCCCGCGCCGAGCGCCTGCGTCAGAAACAGATCGCCGCCGCCTTCAAAGGCGACGCCGGCTAAACCGCGCCAGCGTTACAATGGACTCCTGAACCGGAAACGGAAAGGGAGTCCAGCATGGCCGAGAACAGCACCGCAAAATCCCCCGCCACCCCATGGCACGAGCGCGCCGCCCAGCTCAGCATCGACGGCCGCGCCTTCATCAACGGCCAGCGCGTCTGGGCCTGCAGCGAACAGCAATTCGATAGCCATTCCCCCATCGACGGCCGCAAGCTGGCCGCCGTGGCCCGCTGCGACGGCGCCGACGTGGACATCGCCGTCGCCGCCGCCCGCGCCGCCTTCGAGGATGGCCGCTGGGCCAACCTGGCACCGGCCAAACGCAAGCGCATCCTGATCCGCTTCGCCGATCTGCTGCAGCAGAATAGCGCCGAGCTGGCCCTGCTGGAAACCCTCGATATGGGCAAGCCGATCCAGTACAGCCAGAGTGTCGACGTGGCGGGCGCCGCCAACTGCATCCGCTGGTACGGCGAAGCCATCGACAAAGTGTATGGCGAAATCGCCCCCGCGCCTTCGCACAGCCTGGCCCTGATCACGCGCGAAGCGGTGGGCGTGGTGGGCGCCATCGTGCCGTGGAACTACCCGATGCTGATGGCCTCCTGGAAGATTGCGCCGGCGCTGGCCGCCGGCAATAGCATCGTCCTCAAACCCTCCGAAAAATCGCCGCTGACCGCATTGCGCCTGGCCGAACTGGCGCTGGCTGCGGGCGTGCCGCCCGGCGTCTTCAACGTGTTGCCCGGCTACGGCAACGAAGCGGGCAGCGCGCTCGCCCTGCATATGGATGTGGATTGCATCGCCTTCACCGGCTCCACCCGCGTCGGCAAGCAGATCATGCAGATGGCGGGGCAGTCTAATTTGAAACGCGCCTGGACTGAGCTGGGCGGCAAATCCGCCAATATCGTCTGCGCCGACTGTCCCGATCTGGACGCCGCCGTGTCGGCCGCCATCGGTTCCATCTATTTCAACCAGGGCGAAAGCTGCAACGCCCCCTCGCGCCTCTTCGTCGAAGAATCGATCCGTGAACGCTTCCTCGAAAAAGCGCTGGCCATGGTGCCATCCTTCGCGCCCGGCGATCCGCTCGACGAAAAAACCGTGATGGGCGCCATCGTCGACGATATTCAACTGCGCACCGTGATGGGCTATATCGAACAAGGCAAACAAGCCGGCGCGCGCCTGCTGGCTGGCGGCGAGCAAGTGAAGAAGGAAAGTGGTGGCTACTACGTCGCCCCCACCCTGTTCGACCGCGTCGACAGCAGCATGAGCATCGCCAGCGAGGAAATCTTCGGGCCCGTGCTTTCGGTGCTGAGCTTCACCGACCTGCAGGATGCGGTCAAGCAGGCCAATGCTACCCCCTACGGCCTGCACGCCGCCGTCTGGACTTCGAATCTAAGTAAAGCCATCCAGACTTCGCGCGCCCTGCGCGCCGGCACCGTGCACGTGAACCAGTACGATGGCGACGACATCACCGTCCCCTTCGGCGGCTACAAGCAATCCGGCAACGGCCGCGACAAATCGTTGCATGCCCTCGACAAATACACGGAGTTGAAGACGATCTGGATCCAGGTCAAGTAGGGCATCGCCTAAGGCCCTGACTACGCTGAGTCAGGGCCTCATTCTGACCGAAGGTTCTACGCTGCCGTGCCAGCGAATTGAATGGTGTGGGCAAGCCGTTTAACAGCGGCCTCGGTCTGCTCCCTGCTGAAATCCCCCAGCCCCAGAATCAGGCCGGGCCGCCCTTTGCCCGCATACATGGGTGACACCGGCCGTACCGACACCCCGGCTTCCAGCGCCTGTGCGGACAGGCGGCAGTCGTCAATCGAATCGGCCAGCCAGACCAGCAAGTGCAGCCCCTGGTCGCAGGGCTGGACCCAGGCCAGCTCCGCCGGCAGCAGGCGTTCCAGCATTTCCACCAGCTGCTCGCGGCGCTCCGCATACACGCTGCGGATGCGGCGGATATGCCGGTCCAGATGCCCCTCCTGCATGAAGACGGCCAGCACATGCTGGTCGGCGCTGGGCGGATGCCGGTCCATCAGCGCCCGCGCGCCGCAAAAAGCGGCGGTCATGCTTTCGGGGACGACGGCATAGCCCAGCCGCAGCGAGGGAAACAGGATCTTGCTGAAGGTGCCGAGATAGACCACATGCTCCGGCCCTAATCCCTGCAGCGAAGGGAAGGGATGGCCGGCGTAGCGCATCTCGCTGTCGTAATCGTCTTCCACAATCCAGGCATTGCTCGCTTGGGCCCACGCCAGCAGCGCCTTGCGCCGCGCCATGCTCATCGGCATGCCCAGCGGGTATTGGTGAGAGGGCGTCACGAAAGCTGCCCGCGCCTGTGGGGCCAGCCCGATGCCCGCCTCCACATCGATGCCTTCGTCATCCACCGGCACACGTACGATGCTGTCCCGCCATCCCGTGTTTTCAAGAATGGACGTGATGCCCGGATAGGCGGGATTCTCGACCCACGCCGTATCGCCGGCTTCCAGCAAGACCTGGCAGGACAGGTAAAGGCCTTGCTGCGTGCCGGAGGTGATGATGATCTGGTCGGGATGGCAGCGCACCGAGCGCGAACGCCGAATGTAGTCGGCCACCGTCGCGCGCAGCGCAGGCACGCCTTGCGGATGATCGTAACCCGCTGGCGCACCGGCAGCCGTGGCGCGGATGCGGTTGCCGATGCGCCGCCAGTCATCCAGCGGCGCGGTGCGTCCCACCGGAACCGAGACGGAGAAGGGCTGTGGCGGCAATGGCGTGAGCTGCTGCGCGAGTTTGGCGAAGGCGGCGGCGCGCTGTGACAGGAGCATGGGCTGCCTGGCGGTGACAGGCGAGGGCGTTGCGCCGGCCGTCCTGAAAGGCGCCTCCAGCGCTTGTACCACGCGGGTTCCCGCGCCAGTCTGCGATTCCAGAATGCCTTCCGCCGTCAGCTGCTCAAAAGTTTCGACTACCGTTCCGCGCGCCAGTCCCAGCGACTTGGCCAGCAGGCGTGTGGACGGCAGAAACTCGCCCGGTTTCAGGCTGCCGCTGCGCACCGCTTCGCGCAGCGCCTGCGCCAGCTGGCGCCCCAGATTGCCGGCGCTGCGGTCCAAGGCGCCAATGGCAGGCAGTTCAACGGCTTTCGGTCTTCTCGGCATGGATTCTGGTCCAGTAAATTGTAGCGAAATTGGCTCTACACATTGAACCATTCTAGCAAGAGAATTCAGTGGAAACGCGCGCGGCCCCAGCACGCGATCCCATTTATCAAGGAGTCCCGGAAATGTACGTCCCCGCCGAATTTGCCGAGCCACGCACCGAAGCGCTGCACGCCCTGATTCAGCAGCACCCTTTGGGAGCACTGCTCACTTACGGCTCGAATGGCCTGGATGCCACCCACCTGCCGTTTGAACTCGATGTGAGCGAAGGTGGGCTGGGCGTGCTGCGCGCCCATGCGGCGCGCAAGAACCCGGTCTGGCAGGACGTGGGCAACGGCGAAGTCCTGGTCGTGTTCCAATCGGTTGACGCCTACATCTCGCCGCAATGGTATCCGAGCAAGCAGGAGACCCATAAGGAGGTGCCGACCTGGAATTATGTGGTGGCCCATGCCTATGGCCGATTGACCGCGCGCGATGATGAGCGCTATGTGCGCGGCGTGGTGGCGCGTCTGACGCGCAGCCATGAAGCCTCGCAATCGGTTCCCTGGAAGATGGGCGACGCGCCCAGAGACTATATCGACACGCTCCTGACGGAGATCGTCGGCATCGAGATCGAAATCACGCGCCTGCTTGGCAAGTCCAAACTGAGCCAGCACAAGGCCGCGCGCGATATACGCGGCGCCGGGGAAGCACTCAAGGAACAGGGCAAGCATCTGATCGGCGACGCCATGCTGGTCCACGCGGAGGCGAAGGAGAACCGCTAGTCCACCGTCTGCGCAAAAACGGCTGCCAGGGCAGCCGTTTTGTGGATTACTTACTTCTTGGGGAAGACGTCAAAGTGCACGTGAGTGAAATTCGACTTGCCCAGGAATGGGGAGGGGAACCACTTGCCACCCGGTTCGGTGCGCACGAAGTTGCCGATCGGGCCTTCAACAAAGCGGATATTTGGATTCATCATGGCGGCGGCTTCCAGCGACTTGGCCATTTCCAGACCTTTGCCGCTGTTGCTGATGTGGATGCCGTTCATCCAGTTGATGTCGACGGCATCGCCGATCTCGTGGTTGGAACCGACGACGTGGCCGTTGGTCGTGGCCGAAATATTCAGCGACGACAAGTCCTTCACCGACCCTACGATCTCGTTGAACGCCGTTTGCATCGACTGCGTGACCGCGTGGTCGGCATTCGGATCGAAGGTGACCGCGACATTCTGCTGCGACGACAGGTGCACGGTTTTCTTCTCCGTGGTCGGGAAGGATTGCCCCGGACCGCCCATATCGCTTGGATCGATACCCTGATCCGCCAGCATGTCCAGATAGTGCAGACGCATCCATTCCGGATGCGGCGCCACCAGATTCTGGATGGTGTTCATCTGCGTTTGATGCGAGTTCAGATAATCAGGAGTGAAATCCCATCCTGTTTCGCGCGAACCTACAATAACTACTGTGTCCATATCGACCCCTTTTGTCTAATTGAGAAAGCAGCGCTTATTTTTTTCTGTCCAGCTGGACCGGCATATTGAAGCCGGCCCCGCCATCCTGGACGGATTGCACTACGCCAGACAGTGTGTCTGCGCTGAGTTTTCCCTGGAATCGCAGCGTTGCCGCCGGATTTTCCGGATTGATAAAAGTCGAAAAGGACAGTTTTCCAGTACGGTGATTGTAAGTTGCGTCAAAAATGGGGCGGACAGGCGTATCGCACGGCCCGTCTGCAAGATTAAACGTCCCGATCAGGGAACTGTTGTCCCGTTTGGGCGTGTTTTCCCACAACTGGACGGTGAAACCGTCGCAGTCCCCACTTTCCGATGATGTTACGGTGTTCGTATAGCTGCCGATGTATCGCCATGCGCTGCCGGCTGGGTGGGCGCTGGCAATCGGACTGGCGCCGATTGTCATAAGAACTGCACTTGCCATACAAAAAAACCTGAATTTCACGACTTCTCCTGTTTGCCGGCCAGTGAAGATTCAGCGCTTGTAGCGCTGCGCCCTCATTGTATTAATTGAATTTCTTTGCGACAAGATCGTTCTCTTGAGCAAAGGCTCTAATTCGCGGCAACAGGAGAAGAGTCCTGGCAGGTTTTTGTATCAGAAGCAGTGTTCCAGTGCCGGGAAGCTGCCATCCTTGACGGCGCTGACGTAGGCGGAGATGGCGGCGTCGATGCTGGCCGCGCCGTCCATGAAGTTGCGCACGAAGCGCGCTTTGCGGCCGGGGAAAACGCCCAGCATATCGTGCATCACCAGCACCTGGCCGGAGCAGTCCGGACCCGCGCCGATGCCGATGGTCGGAACATGCAGCATCTCGGTCACTTCCTTGCCCAGGGCAGTGGGAATGGCCTCGATCACCACCAGCGAAGCGCCTGCGGCCTGCACGGCCAGCGCGTCGGCTTTCAGCTGCTCGGCGCTTTCCGTGGTCTTGCCTTGCACCTTATAGCCGCCCAGCTGGTGCACCGATTGCGGCGTCAGGCCGATGTGGGCGCAGACGGGGATGGCGCGTTCGGTCAGGAAGCGGATGGTTTCGCCCAGCCAGGCGCCGCCTTCGATCTTCACCATATGCGCGCCGGCCTGCATCAGCTGCACCGCATTGTTGAAGGCCTGCTCCGGCGTGCCGTAGCTGCCGAAAGGCATATCGGCCACGATCAGCGCCGACTTGGCGCCGCGCGCCACGGCGGCCGTGTGATACGCCACTTCCTGCAGCGTGACAGGCAGGGTGGAATGGTGGCCATTGCACACCATGCCCAGCGAGTCGCCGATCAGCAGCACTTCCACGCCGCAGCGGTCCATCAGCGAGGCGAAGCTCGCGTCATAGCAGGTGAGCATGGTGATTTTTTCGCCGGCGGCGCGCTGCGCGCTCAGCGTGGTGACGGTGACAGCCTTGCTTGCCGCCGCCTTGGCGGGTGCCGGAACGCCGCTGGCCGCAGGGGCCGGGGCGCTCGACATCTCTTTTCCTTGCAGATAACCAGACATTGTTGTCCTCAAAATGAATGCCAGGGCGCACAGTGTAATCCCATACGCCAAACCGCGTATTCTAACTGCGGAAAATGAAGTAGGCGGCCCTGGGGCAGCGCGCGGCTACTTGCCGACGAACAGAAAGCCCACGGCGCCCATGATGCAGGCGAAAGCGGCGAGGTGCCGCCAATGGACTGGCTCGCCCAGCACGGTGACCATGAAGATGCCAAAGACGACGAGTGCGATGGCTTCCTGGACCACTTTCAGCTGCCCCGCGCTCCAGCCGCTGGCAAAGCCGATCCGGTTGGCCGGAACCGCCAGGCAGTACTCGACAAAGGCGATCGCCCAGCTGATGAGGATCACGGTGAAGAGCGGCTTGTTCATCCCCCCTTTGAGATGCCAGTACCAGGCCACCGTCATGAAGATATTGGAGGCGGCAAGCAGCAGGAAGGTTTGCATGATGTGGATCTCGTGGTTAGGCCAGGCGGGTGATGGCCTGATCCGCCACGCTGGCGGCAAATGCCGCCGCCGGGCCCAGGCCGGGAACAATGATTTCAGGCGCCACTTCCAGCAGCGGCGCCAGCACGAAGGCACGCTGCGTCATGCGCGGATGCGGCACGGTGAGCGTGGCGCTGGCGATCTGCTCGTCGCCGTACAGCAGCAGGTCCAGATCAAGCGTGCGCGGCGCGTTGCGGTAAGGCCGTTCGCGGCCATGCGCCAGTTCGATGCCGTGCAGCGCTTGCAGCAGGCTTTCCGCATCGAGCGTGGTGGCGATGCGCGCCACCGCGTTGATGTAATCGTCGCCGCTGGAATCGATGGGCGCGGTGCGGTACAGGCTGGAGACGGCCAGCAGCTCGCAGCCCGGCTGGCGGCGCAGGCGTTCCACCGCATCCAGCACATTGGCGCGGGCATCGCCCAGATTGGCGCCGATGCCGATAAACGCTTGCACGCTCATTCGCCGGACGATTCGCCGCCCTGCGGGGAGCGCGCTTCGCCGCTGCGGCGCGGACCGCGGCGGCGGCGCTTGCGCGGCGCGCCTTCGCTGCTTTCGCCTGCGCCAGCTTGCGCGTCTTCGCCGTCGAAGGATGCGTCGGCGCCTTCGGCCGCCTCGGCGCCGGCTGCGCTGCCGCTGCGGCGGCGCGCGCGCGGAGCGGGGCGCTCGGCTTCGCCTTCGTATTCGTTTGGCGCGGCGCTGCCTTCGGCGAACTCGCCGCCCTCGGCCTGTTCGCCCAGTGCCTTGCGCGGACCGCGGCGCGGCGCGCGCTTGCGCTTTGGACCGTTGCCGCTGCCCACATTCGCCACCAGGTCGGCGCGGGTGATTTCATCGCCCTCGTAGAAGGCGGTCCACCATTCGCCCAGCTCGGCGTCGATCTCGCCCGAAGCGCAGCGCAGCAGCAGGAAGTCGTAGCCGGCGCGGAAGCGCAGATGCTCCAGCAGCTTGTAAGGATTCTTGCCGTTGCGGCGCTCGAAGCGCGGCTGCATGGCCCAGATATCGCGCATATCGGAGCCGATCTTGCGCTGCAGCGCCAGCTTCTCGGTCTGCGAATCGAGCACGTCGTCGGCCGCCAGGTGCAGGCCCGGAATCGGGAACTCGCCCGCCGCCTGGTACGCCGTCCACTTTTCCAGCACCTGGTGCCACAGCAGGGAGGCGAACAGGAAGCCCGGCGACACGGTCTTGCCGGCCGCGATGCGGCGGTCGGTCGAATCCAGCGCCAGCGTCACGAACTTGATGCCCAGCGGCTGTTCCAGCACCACGTCGAGCAGCGGCAGCAGGCCGTGATGCAGGCCTTCCTTGCGCAGCTGCTGCAGGCAGGCCAGTGCCTGGCCGCTCATCAGCAGCTTCAGCATCTCGTCGAACACGCGCGCGGCCGGCACATTGTTGATCAGCGGCGCCATCACGCGGATCGGTTCGGCCGTGGTTGGTTCGATCTGGAATTTCAGCTTGGCGGCAAAGCGCACCACGCGCAGCATGCGCACCGGGTCTTCGCGGTAGCGCTCTTCCGGCACGCCGATGATGCGCAGGGTCTTGGCGCGGATATCTTCGGTGCCGCCGTGGTAGTCCAGCACTTCCTGGGTGGCCGGGTTGTAGTACATGGCGTTGATAGTGAAGTCGCGCCGTTCCGCGTCTTCCGCCTGCGAGCCGAAGGTGTTGTCGCGCAGGACGCGGCCATGTTCGTCCTTGGGCGCGTTGGCGGCGGCGGTGCCGCGGAAAGTGGTCACCTCCAGCAGATCCTGGCCGAACATCACGTGCACGATCTGGAAGCGCTTGCCGATGATGAAGGCGCGGCGGAACAGGCGCTTGACCTGCTCCGGCGTGGCGTTGGTGGCGATGTCGAAGTCTTTGGGTTTGACGTTCAGCAGCAGGTCGCGCACGGCGCCGCCCACCACGAAGGCCTGGAAGCCGGCTTCCTGCAGGGTGCTGGTGACGCGCACGGCGTTCGAGGACAGCAGCTTGGGATCGATGCCATGCTGTTTTGGACCCAGCACATTCGGCTCGCTGGTATTGCGCGCTTTCTTGCCTTTGACGCCCAGGATTTTACGGATGAATTTCTTAATCATTGAATAGATGGAGTGAAGGCCAGCCTTGTGCGGCAGCGTGCGTGGACAGCTTGGCGTTGGGGTTGGTCGCTACGGGATGGCTGACAATGGACAGCAAGGGCAGGTCGTTGTGCGAATCGCTGTAGAAGTAGACGGTGTCGAAGCTTTCCAGCGTCTTGCCCATCTTTTCCAGCCAGGCCTTGGTGTGCACGATCTTGCCCGCGCCCTGGGTCGGCGTGCCGAGCAGGCGGCCGGTAAGGCGGCCGTCGCCGGCCGTTTCCGGCATGGCGGCGATCAGGTGCTCCACGCCGAAAGCCTTGGCGATGGGCGCCGTCACGAAATGGTTGGTGGCGGTGACGATGCATACCAGGTCGCCCGCATCCAGGTGCTGTTGCAGCAGATCGCGCGCGGCAGGGCGGATGGCGGGCAGGATCACCTCGTCCATGAACTGCTGCTGCATCGCGGCCAGGCGTGCCGGTTCGAAGGCGGCCAGGGTGCCGAGCGAAAATTCCAGATATTCCACCGGGTCCAGCGTGCCGGCCTGGTACTGGGCGAAGAAGGCGTCGTTGCGGCGGCCGAATTCGGCCGCGTCCACCGCGCCGATACGGCACAGGAATTGACCCCACTCGTAGTCCGAGTCTATGGGCAGCAACGTGTGATCGAGGTCGAACAGGGCCAGTTTGGTCATTCTTTTGCCTCCGCCTGCAACCACTCGCGCAGCAGCGGCAAGGTGATTGGACGTTGGGTCTCCAGGGAATATTGGTCGAGGGAGTCCAGCATTGCCGAGAGCGAACGCATATCGCGTCGGAAATGGGACAGCAAATAGGGTAACACGCCGGGCGACAGCGTCAAGCCGCGGGCGGCGGCAGCCTGGCTCAGGGCGGCCACCTTCTCGTCGTCGGTCAGGCCATGGATCTGGTAGATCAGGCCCCAGCCCATGCGCGTGCGCAGATCCTCGCGCACCGGCAGCACGGCCGGCGCCACGGCGCCGCTGCACACCATGAAAGCCTGGTTGGCGCGGATTTCGTTAAACAGGGCGAAGGCGTCGATCTGCGCCACCGGCGACAGCTTTTCGCAGTCGTCGAGCAGGTACAGGTCCACTTCCGGCGCATACAGGAATTCCGTCTCGATCGAGAAGGGCGAGATATAGCGCGCCCGCTCGGTCGAGGCGAGCGCCTTCAGCAGGTGGCTTTTGCCTGCGCCGATCTCGCCCCACAGATAAGCGAAATGTTCGGGCGACGACCGGTCCGCGAATTGGCGCATCAGCGCCGCCACTTCCGCATTGCGTCCCACCTCGAAGGACTCGAGGGTGTGCACCGGCTCGGCGCCCAGATCCAGCACCAGTTGTTTCATGCCCGCCGCCCTGTTTCCTTTTGCATAACGTTTTTATCCATCACATCATGCATTATAAAAGCTGCTGCCCAGGTAGTGGCGGCGCAGGTGGCGGAAAGCGACCATCAGCAGGGCTGAAGCGGGCAGCGCCAGCAGCACGCCGACGAAGCCGAACAGCTGGCCGAAGGCGAGCAGGGCGAAGATCACGGCCAGCGGATTGAGGCCGATGCGCTCGCCCACCAGGCGCGGCGTGAGGAAGAAACCCTCGATGATCTGGCCGCTGCCGTAGATGATGGCGACGGCCACCAGGCCGCTCCAGTCCGAGAATTGCAGCATGGCCGACATCAATGCCAGCAGCAGGCCCAGGCCGAAGCCCAGATAGGGGATGAAAATCAGCAGCCCGGTCAGGATGCCGACCGGCAGCGCCACCTCGAAGCCGGCAATCGTCAGGCCCACCGAGTAATACACGGCCATCACCAGCATCACCAGCAGCTGGCCGCGCAGATATTGGGCCAGCAGGGTGTCGGCTTCCTCGGCCATGGACAGGGTGCTGCCGATCCAGCGGCGCGGCACGGCGCCGGCGATGCGCGCCAGCATGGGATGCCAGTCCAGCAGCAGGTAGAACAGGGCCACCGGAATCAGCGCCAGCATGGCCAGCCAGCCCAGCACCGCCGTGCCGCCGATGCGGGCCGAATCGAGGATGGAACTCCAGATCTGGTCGCCGCTGGAGGCCATCTGTTCGCTGACGATGCGGCGGATGCCGGTCGAATCCAGGCGTACCTTGACGCCCATCTCGTGCAGGCGCGGTCCCAGCAAGTCGTTGAGTTTGGCGAGGAAGGCGGGGATGGCCGCCTTCAGCAGGGGAATCTCTTTTTCCAGCACCGGTAGCACGATCAGCACCAGGGCGGTAATCGCGGCAAAGAAGACCAGCATGACCAGCGCCACCGACAGCGCGCGCGGCATCTGGAAGCGGCCGAAGCGCAGGCGGTCGAGCCGGTCCACGCCCGGATTCAGGGCGTAGCCGATGATGGCGGCGGCCAGGAAAGGCGTCAGCACCGGCCCCAATGTGATCAGCAGGAAGAGGAAAGCCAGCCAGACCGCGACCCAGAATGCCGTTTGTTTTTGTTCTGAGCTGAGGGGAAATGGCATGGACAGGGTGGAATTTCTGTGAAAAAAGGCAGTTGGACCGGGTGTTTTGCTAGAATAGCGGACTTACCCAATTTCGCGTCTTGCGCGGCGCGGAACGGGCACCGCTTTCTATTTTACCGCCTCCGCTGCGAAATACACCATGAGCCAACCTAATGTTTCCCTGTCCTACCGTGACGCCGGCGTCGATATCGACGCAGGTGACGCCTTAGTTGAAGCGATCAAGCCCTTTGCCAAGCGCACCCTGCGCGAAGGCGTAATGGGCGGTATCGGCGGTTTCGGCGCGTTGTTCGAGATCAGCAAGAAGTTCAAGGAGCCCGTTCTGGTGTCCGGCACCGACGGCGTGGGCACCAAGCTGAAACTGGCGTTTGAGCTGAACCGCCACGACACCGTGGGCATCGACCTGGTGGCCATGAGCGTCAACGACATCCTGGTGCAGGGCGCCGAGCCGCTGTTCTTCCTCGACTATTTCGCCTGCGGCAAGCTCGATGTGGCCATCGCCACCGACGTCATCAAGGGCATCGCCCTCGGTTGCGAGCGTTCCGGCTGCGCCCTGATCGGCGGCGAAACGGCCGAGATGCCGAGCATGTACCCGGCCGGCGAATACGACCTGGCCGGCTTCGCCGTCGGCGCGGTGGAAAAATCGAAACTGATCGACGGCACCAAGATCGCCCCCGGCGACGTGGTGCTGGGCCTGGCCTCGTCCGGCGCCCACTCCAACGGTTATTCGCTGGTGCGCAAAATCATCGAAGTCGCCAAGCCTGACCTGGACGCCGACTTCCACGGCCGCAAGCTGGCCGACGTGCTGATGGAACCGACCCGCATCTACGTCAAGCCGCTGCTGGCGCTGATGGAATCGATGGAAGTCAAAGGCCTGGTGCACATCACCGGCGGCGGCCTGGTGGAAAACATCCCGCGCGTGCTGGCCGATAACCTGACCGCGGAACTGGATGGTTCCTCCTGGACCATGCCGCCGCTGTTCAAATGGCTGCAGGAACATGGCGGCGTGGCCGACGCCGAAATGCACCGCGTCTTCAACTGCGGCATCGGCATGACCGTGATCGTCTCGGCTGAAAACGCCGACGCCGCCATCGCCCAGCTGAGCGCCGCCGGCGAAACCGTCAGCCGCATCGGCACCATCCGCGCCCGCCAGGAAGGCGAACACCAGACCATCGTGGTCTGATCCCGGCGGCTGCCGCGCGCAGCCCCACCCGCAAAAAAGGCGGCGCATGCATGGCATGCCCGCCTTTTTTTCGTCCTTCGGCCAGGAAAGCGCGGCTAGCGCTTGAGAATCTTCGGCACCGGCGCGGGGCGCAGGCGGTAGGCGTCGGGCATGCCGGAACCCAGCAGGGGCCGCAGGTAGAGGCGGAAGGCGTCGGTGATGTCGGTGCCGCTGGCGGCGATGAATTCATTCTCCATCGTGCGCGTCTTGCCCGCCACGGCTTCCAGCGGCAGCAGATCGTAATCGACCGAGTAGAAGCCGGTGCGGCGGATCGCCACCGAGCCATCGCGCCCGCCCCACATGGCAAATTGCACCGCCTTTTCGCCGACTTCGCGCGCCTCGCGCTGATCCACGTCCGACACGCAGCCGATGAAGGAGCGCTGCAGATAGCCGAAGGTGTCGCCGCGCACGCGCTTGATGCCCAGCTTGGCCCGGATCTCGTCGCACAGCAGGTCGGCCAGCGCGCCCGTGCCGGAGAGCTGCACATTGCCGTGCGCATCGCGCTCGACTTCCTTGGCCAGCAAGGTGGCGATCGGTTCGCCCGACGCGTCGTGGATGCCTTCCGACACCGCGATCACGCAGCGCCCGTGCTTCTCGTACATGGCTTTCACATCGGCCAGGAAGCTGTCGAGCGAGAACACGCGCTCGGGCAGATAGATCAGGTGCGGCCCATCGTCCGGGAACTTCTTGCCGAGCGCGGAAGCGGCCGTGAGGAAGCCCGCATGGCGGCCCATCACCACGCCGACATACACGCCGGGCAGGGAAGCGTTGTCCAGATTGGCGCCGGCGAAAGCCTGGGCCACGAAGCGCGCGGCCGAGGGGAAGCCGGGCGTGTGGTCGTTGCCCACCAGGTCGTTGTCGATGGTCTTCGGGATATGGATGGCGCGCAGCGGATAGCCGGCCGCGCGCGCCTGCTCGCTGACGATGCGCACCGTGTCCGACGAGTCGTTGCCGCCGATGTAAAAGAAATGCTCGATCTCATGCGCGCGCAGCACCTTGAAAATCTCTTCGCAGTATTTCAGGTCGGGCTTGTCGCGCGTGGAGCCGAGAGCCGAGGCGGGGGTGGCCGCCACCAGTTCCAGGTTATTGCTGGTTTCCTGGGTCAGGTCGAGAAAGTCTTCGTTGACGATGCCGCGCACCCCGAACTGGGCGCCATACACCCGCGTCACCTCGCGGAAGCGGCGCGCTTCCAGCGCCACGCCCACCAGCGACTGGTTGATGACGGCGGTCGGCCCGCCTCCCTGCGCCACCAGAATTTTCCCCGATCCCATGCTCTTTCCTCCCAGTGCTTGACGGAGCAGCCAGCTTACTCCGTTTTCGCCCCCTTGCCGATATTCCGGTCGAGGAATTTCTCGACCCGGCCCCAGAAGTCGATGCGGTTTTTCGGCAAGGTCCAACCATGGCCTTCCTCCGCGTATTCGATCCACTCCACATCCTTGTTATGCGCCGTCACCGCGTCGCGGAACTTGGTGCCGTGGTAGATCGGCACGCGGCGGTCGGCGCCGCCATAAGCCAGCAGCAGGGGCTGGCGGATGCGCGCCGCCTGCAGCAGCGGCGAAGTGGCTTTCAACTGCTCCGCGTCTTTTTCGGGATCGCCGATCCGTTGCGGCATGCCGTATTCCCGCCAGCGCTCGGAGAGGTCGGACAACGCACTCCAATGGCCGCTATACATCAGCTGGATATCGGTGACGCCGACCCAGTTCACCCCACATTTGAACAGCTCCGGATCGCGCAACAGTCCCATTAGCGTGGCATAACCGCCATAGCTGCCGCCGCCGATGCAGATGCGTTGCGGATCGGCCCAGCCCTGGGCAATGGCCCAGCGCGCACCGTCGGCCACATCGTCCTGCATTTTCAGGCCCCACTGCTTGAAGCCGGCTTCCAGATGCGCGCCGCCATAGCCGGTGCTGCCGCGGAAATCCGGCTCCAGCACGGCGTAACCGCGCGAGGCGAGAAACTGGGCTGCCGGATTCCAGCCCCAGATGCTGGCGCGTGCCCAGGGACCGCCGTGCACGAGGACCAGCAGCGGCAGCTTCTGGCCCTTGCTGCCGTTCGGCAGAGTCAACAGGGCGGGGATTTCCAGCCCGTCGCGTGCCTTATAGCGCAGGAACTGCTGCGGTGCCATGCGCGCCGGATCGATCCTGCTATAGCTTTCGCCCACCTTGTTGAAGGTCTTGGCTTGCGTGTTGTAGACATAGGTCAGGGGCGGCTGGCGGTCGGATTCGGCCGTGACCAGCACATTGTCGGTCTCCGGCCGCGCCGGCAGGTCGATGCTGTTGATGGTGTGCGGCAGGCGCGCGTCGACATCGTCCTGTACCTTCTTCATGGCGGCATCGATCCAGCTGGTTTCCCAGGCTTCGCTCAGATGGCGCACGCCCAGCAGCTTGCCCTTGCCGAAGATGAGGCGGCCGCTGAAATCGAAACCGTCGAGTTGCACCAGCGGCTCCTTGCTGATCTTGCCGCTCTGGCTATCGAAGACATGCACGGCCGCCTTGTCGCCATACTGGCGCGAGCGGACATACAGCTGGTTGTCCGGGCCGAAAGCCAATGGCGTAAAGGCGTCGCTGCCGGGCTTATACACATCGAAGGTATGCAGCTTGCGCCAGCCATTGTCGGCCGCCTCACGCAAGTACAGGATGGCCGTCCCCTTATCGAACGCCCAAGCCAGGCGCGGCTCGCCCCGGTAGTCGAGCAGCCAGTCTTCCGTGTCGGCCGGGCGCAGTACCGCCGTCGACTGGCCGGTGCGCGTATTCAGGCGCAGCAAACCTTCACGGCGCAGCACGCCGGGCCACTCATATTTGCGGTCCGCCACATACACGTAATCGGAATCCTGGGCGCCGCTTTGCTCCAGCATGAAGGTATGCCAGGGCAGCAGGGTACGGATGCTGCGTTCGCGCAAGGCGGCGCCGCTGCGGTCGGCCAGCTGGCGCAAGTGCTGGCCGTCGCGGTCCACGGCGTACAGGCCGGGACCGTATTCGATATCGCGCAGCCCCAGCCGTGTATCCTCGGTATCGAATAGCAAGCGTTCTTCGCTGATCCAGTGCACGTTACCGATATCCGCATCGGAAAACTGGGCGACTTTCCGCGCGCTGTTATTGACCAGGTCGACCACGACCAGCCCTTCGCGGCCGCCGCGCGCCGCCACTTTGGCGGCCAGGTATTTGCCGCTGGGCGAAAGCACCGCCTGGCTGAATTCGGGCTGTTCGAAGAAGTATTCGATTGGAATGGGCGCCGCCGCTGCAGCGCCATGAATCGTGATGACTGCGGCAGTCATGGCCGCGATCAGGGGAGAACAGGAAGGGATGGGCATGATCTTATTTCGCTGTTGGTAAGGCCGGGCCTGGATCGCTGCGGCCTGCACCGGCGCCGATATTCCGGTCGAGGAATTTCTCGACCCGGCCCCAGAAGTCGATGCGGTTTTTCGGCAGTGCCCAGCCATGGCCTTCCTCCGCATATTCGATCCACTCGACATCCTTGTTATGCGCCTTTACCGCGTCGCGGAACTTGGTGCCGTGGTAAAGCGGCACGCGCTGGTCGGCGCCGCCATAGGCCAGCAGCAGGGGCTGGCGGATGCGCGCGGCTAGCAGCAGCGGCGAGGTGGCCTTCAACTGTTCGGCATCCTTTTCCGGATCGCCGATCAGCTGCGGCATGCCATATTCCTTCCATTGTTCCGGCAGGTCGGAGACGGCGCTCCAGTGGCCGGAATACATCAACTGGATATCGGTGACGCCGACCCAGTTGACGCCGCACTTGAATAGTTCTGGATTGCGCGCCAGACCCATCAGCGTGGCATAGCCGCCATAGCTGGCGCCGGCAATGCAGATACGCTGCGGATCGGCTGTGCCCTCGGCAATGGCCCAGCGCGCGCCGTCGGCAAGATCGTCCTGCATTTTCAAGCCCCATTGTTTAAAGCTGGCGATGAAGTGGCGCGCGCCGAAGCCGTCGCTGCCGCGGAATTCCGGTTCCAGCACGGCATAGCCGCGTGAGGCGAGAAATTGCGCATCCACACTCCAGCCCCAGCTGCTGCCGCGTATCCAGGGGCCGCCGTGCACCAGAACGACCAGAGGCAGCTTGCTGCCCTGTTTTTCCTTGGGGACGGTGAGGATGGCCGGAATCTCCAAGCCATCGCGGGCCTTGTAGCGGATGAACTTCCGCTGCGCCATCTCCGACGCCTTGATCTTGCTATAGCTTTCCCCGACTTTGGTCAGCGCTTTCGTCTTCTGGTTGTAGACGAAGACCACCGGCGGCTGGCGATCGGAATAGGCGGTAACGAGCACATTTGGCGTTTCCGGCTGAGTCGGCAGCGTCAGTAGATTGACCGTGGTGCGTAGCTTGGCGTCGACGTCTGCCTGCATCTGTTTCATGTCTGAATCGAGCCATAGCGTATCCCGCGATTCAGCTATATAGCGAAAGCCCAGGAGCTTCTCTTTGTCAAAGATCAGGTAGCCGGTGAAGTCGAAACCTTCCAGCTCGATCAAAGGGGCGTCGTTGACTTTGCCTTTGGCGATGTCGAAAGTATGCACCGCAGCTTTATCCTTCCCACCATGGCTGATTACATAGAGCACGCCATCCGGACCAAAACTCAGTGGCGTGAAGGAAGTCGTAGAGTGGGTATAGGTCGCGAATTCCGCCAGCTTGCGCCAGCCGGCTTTGCCGTTCGCCTCCTCGTTTAAATAGATGGAGCTGACCCCTTTTTCCGAGCCCCAGGTCAGCCGTGGTTCGCCATTCTGGTCAAGTAGCCAGCCTGAGGTATAAGTTGGTCGGCTCACCGGCGAAGTTTGGCCGGTACGGGTATTCAGGCGCAGCAAGCTTTCGTAACGCAGGTCGCCGGGAATATTGATTTCAAGATTACGCACGTAGATATAATCGGATTTTTGCGCGCCGTCCTGATACAGCATATAGGTATGCCAGGGCAGAAGCCGGACGATACTGCGCTCCTGGTAAAAAGCGCCATCGCGGTCCGCTAATTGGCGATAATTTTTGCCGTCGCGATCCACCGCGTACAGACCGGGGGCATAGCGTGCATCGCCCTGGCCGATGCGTTTGTCGGTGGAGTTGAATAATAAGCGCTCCTCGTTGACCCAGGAGATGTTGCCAATATCCGCATCGGAGAATTGCGCCACCAGTGCTGCGCTGCCGTCGGCTAGATTGAGTACCGCCAGCCCTTGGCGCCGCCCCTGGCTAGCCACCTTGGTCGCTAGAAAACGCCCGCTGGGCGATAGGATGGCGCCGCTAAATTCGGGATTCTCAAAGAAGTGTTGAATGGGAATGGACGGCGTGGCCGCCCATGCCGAGGATAGTGAGTGAAAAACTATTGCGCTAAATATCGCCGCAAGACGCAGAACGCGAGAGTTCATAAATGGAAGGAGGGTTTGGTTGATTTTTAAATAACCCTGCCATCATATCGCGTAAGTTATAAATTTTGTAATTATCTGTAACTATTTTTTTGATGAGAGGCGCTTATTTTTTCTCCGCCCCCTTGCCGATATTCCGGTCGAGGAATTTCTCGACCCGGCCCCAGAAGTCGATGCGGTTTTTCGGCAATGTCCAACCATGGCCTTCCTCCGCGTATTCGATCCACTCCACATCCTTGTTATGCGCCGTCACCGCGTCGCGGAACTTGGTGCCGTGGTAGATCGGCACGCGCTGGTCGGCACCGCCATAGGCCAGCAGCAGGGGCTGGCGGATGCGCGCGGCCAGCAGCAGCGGCGACGTGGCTTTCAATTGCTCCGCGTCCTTTTCAGGATCGCCGATCAGCTGCGGCATGCCGTATTCCTTCCATTGTTCCGACAGGTCGGAAATGGCGCTCCAGTGGCCGCTGTACATCAGCTGGATGTCGGTGACGCCGATCCAGTTGACGCCGCATTTGAACAGCTCGGGATTGCGCGCCAAGCCCATCAGCGTGGCATAGCCGCCATAGCTGGCGCCGGCAATGCAGATGCGCTGCGGATCGGCCACGCCCTCGGCGATGGCCCACTTGGCGCCGTCGGCGATATCGTCCTGCATCTTCAAGCCCCATTGCTTGAAGCCGGCCTGCAGATGGCGCCCGCCAAAGCCGGTGCTGCCGCGGAATTCCGGTTCCAGCACGGCATAGCCGCGCGAGGCGAGGAACTGGGCGTCGGCATCCCAGCCCCAGCTGCTGCCGCGCACCCAGGGGCCGCCGTGCACCAGCACCACCAGCGGCACTTTTTGGCCTTCCTTATCGTTGGGCAGGGTCAATAGGGCGGGAATCTCCAGGCCGTCGCGCGCCTTGTAGCGCAGGAAGCGTTGGCCCGCCATCTCGGAAGCGCGGATCTGGGGGCGGCTGTCGCCGACCTTGTTGAAGGTCTTGCTCTCGCTGTTATAGATCAGGGTCACGGTGGGCTGGCGGTCGGAATAGGAACGCACCAGCACATTCGGCGTTTCGGGACGGCTCGGTACGGTCAGCAGATTGATCGTGTTCGGCAGCTTGGCATCAATCTCGGCCTGCATCTGCTTCATGTCCGGGTCCAGCCACAGCGTGTCGCGCGCTTCGCGCACATAGCGGATGCCGAGCAGCTTGCCGCGCCCGAAAATCAGATGGCCGGAGAAATCGAAGCCGTCGAGCTCGATCAGGGGCTTGGCGCTGACCTGGCCAGTGGCCAGGTCCAGGGTATGCACCGCCTTCTTATCGTTCCCGGCATGGTAGCTGACCACATACAGCGTGCCGTCCGGGCCAAAGGCGAGCGGATCGAAGCCCTGTTTGGCGATGCCATAGGCATTGAAGGAGGCCAGCTTGCGCCAACTGCCTTTCTCGCCGTCCTGCTCGCGCAGATAAATGATCTGCACGCCTTTCTCGTGGCCCCAGGTCAGGCGCGGTTCGCCCGTATCGTCCAGCATCCAGGCGCGGGTATCGGCGGGGCGGCCGACCGAGGTCACATGGCCGTTGCGCGTGTTCAGGCGCAGCAATTCCGAGTAGCGCAGCTCGCCGGGGCCATCCATTTTCTGGCTGCGCACGTAGACGTAATCGGAATTCTGCGCGCCGCGCTGGCCCATCATATACGTATGCCAGGGCAGCAGGCGCGCCGCGCCGGACGGCTGGATGAAGTTGGCGTTGCGGTTGACCAGCTGGCGGAAATTCTTGCCGTCGCGGTCGACCGCGAACATGCCGGGCGCGAAGCGGCGGTCGCCCACGCCGATGCGCTTGTCGATGGTGTCGAACAGCAGCCGGTCCTCATTGACCCACTGCACATGGTCGACATCGGCGTCGGCGAAGCGGGCCACCAGCTGCACCGAGATCTGGCTCAGATCGACCACCACCAGCCCTTCGCGCCGGTCGGCGCCGCCCACCTTGGCCGCCAGGAATTTGCCGCTGGGCGAGAGCACGGCTTCGCCGAAATCGGCGTTGTCGAAGAAGGCGGCCAGCGGCACCGGAGCTGGTGCCGCTACCGCCGGCGTCGGCACAACCGCGCTGGCGGCCAGGCCGATGGCCAAGGCCAGCGCCCGCAAGCCGGGGCCAATGATTCTTTTTTTGCACGCCATAGGGTTCTCTTGCTTATTGAATAATTTCCCTACAGTATCATCGCCTTGTCGCATTGGCAATGGTAGCGGACTTCTAATGCGGCGGCGCGGGCTCGTCCGGTGCGCGCACGTGGGCCAGCAGCGACAGGCTGCGCCGGCCCGGCGGCGGCGTCAGCAGGCTGACCACGACCAGTACCAGCATGCCGGCCGGCACGCCGAAGATGCCGGCCGAGATCGGCGCGATATGGAACCATTGGCCGGCCGCGCCTTCGCCCAGCACCGGATGGGTGCGCAGCATGTAATAGATGCACACGCCGAGGCCGCCGACCATGGCCGCCACCGCCCCGGCGCGGTTGGCGCGCGGCCAGAACACGCCCAGCACCAGCACCGGGAACAGGGTGGAGGCGGCCAGCGAGAAGGCGGCGCCGACCAGGGACAGGATGTCGCCCGGCTTGGTGGAGGCGGCATAGGCCGCGATGAAGGCCACGGCCAGCAGCAGCAGCTTGGAAATCGTCACCCGCTTCTGGGTCGAGGCGTTGGGATCGACGATCTTGTAATAGATGTCGTGCGACAGCGCATTCGAGATCGCCAGCAGCAGGCCGTCGGCGGTGGACAGGGCCGCAGCCAGCCCGCCCGCCGCCACCAGCCCCGAGATCACATAGGGCAGGCCGGCGATTTCCGGCGTGGCCAGCACCAGCACGTCGGCGTCGATGGCGATTTCGGCCAGCTGCACGATGCCGTCGCGGTTGATGTCGGTGATGCTGACCAGGGGATGCAGCTTGTCCACATTGGCCCAGTAGGAAATCCAGGTCGGCAGGCGCGAGAATTCGGTGCCGACCAGCGCGTGGTAGATATCGTATTTGACCAGCACCGCCAGCGCCGGGATCGCCAGGTAAATGAGCAGGATGAAGAACAGGGTCCAGAACACCGACTGGCGCGCCTCGTGCACCGAGGGCGTGGTGTAGGAGCGCATCAGGATATGCGGCAGCGCGGCCGTGCCCAGCATCAGGCAGAAGGCCAGGGCCAGGAAGTTGTTGCGCTTGATGTCGGACTGTTCGCGGTCGGCGCCGGGGAAGGGCTGGGCATGCGGCGCGAGCGGACGGGCGCGGGCGCGGTTGTAGTCGCGCGCGGCGGTCCAGGCGGTGGCGGCTTCGTCGGCATTTTTCGGATAGGAGATCAGCGCGCGCTCGGCATTGCGCACCTCGGCCAGCGAGGCATTGCGCTGCTTCACGCTGTCGAGCTGGCGCTGGGCGTCCTGGCGGCCCGCTTCCCAGGAGGCGGGCAGGGCGCGCAGGCGCTGCTCGTACTCCGCGGCGCGCTGGGCGAAGATGGCGCGCACCTCGCGCTCCTTGCTGTCGTCCTTCAGCACCGCTTCGCGCGCGCTGATTTCCGGCAGCAGCTTGCCGTAGGCGACCAGGGGCACCGGATTGCCGCCATGCTTGGCCGACATCCACATCACGGGAATCAGGAAGGCCACCAGGATGATGATGTACTGCGCCACCTGGGTCCAGGTGATGGCGCGCATGCCGCCCAGGAAGGAGCAGACCAGGATGCTGGCCAGGCCGAGGAAGATGCCGACCGAGAAATCGACGCCGGTGAAGCGCGAAGCGATCAGGCCCACCGCGTAAATCTGCGCCACCACATAGATGAAGGAAACCATGATGGTGGCCGCCACGCCCAGCATGCGCACCAGGCGGCCGTTGTCGGCGTCGCCGTAGCGCGCCGCCAGGAAGTCGGGAATCGTGTACTGGCCGAATTTGCGCAGATAGGGCGCGATCAGCAGCGCCACCAGGCAATAGCCGCCGGTCCAGCCCATGATATAGGCCAGGCCGTCGAAGCCGTAATGGTAGAGCCCGCCCGCCAGGCTGATGAAGCTGGCCGCCGAAATCCAGTCGGCCGCCGTCGCCATGCCGTTGTACAGGGCCGGCACGCGCCGCCCCGCCACATAGTATTCCGTCACCTTGGAGGTGCGGCTGACCACGCCGATCAGCGCATACAGCACGATGGTGGCGAACATGAAGAGATAGCCGATCCAGACGCGCGGCATGCCTTCTTTTTCCAGCACGGCCAGGGCGACCAGGAAGCCGGCGAAGCACAGCGTAAAGATGGCGTAATAGTGCGTCAGGCGCTGGAAATAGCTGCGCGGCTGGCTCATCGGGACTGCTCCAGGGCTTGCACCTGCGCCGCGTATTGGCGATCGAGGCGGCGCATGCGCCAGGTGTACAGGGCGATGATGGCCAGATAGGCCAGCGAGGCGCCCTGGGCCGCCATATAGAAGGAGAGCGGCCAGCCGAAAAGCGTCAGCCCGCTCAACTCGCGCGCGAAGAAGACGGCGCAGAAACCGGTCAGCAGCCAGGCCAGCAAGAGCACGGCGGTCAGGCGGCGGGTCTGGCGCCAGTGGCGCGTGCGCGGCGTGTCATCCATAGTAGGGGTCTTCCTCCGCAAGCGGGGCGGGCGGCGCCAGCAGCGGGAAGCTGACGCGGAACAGGCTGCCGGGCAGTTTGGCATTGCCGGCGCGCGGATTGGCAAAGATATCGACTTCGGCATCATGCTGCTGGGCGATTTCGCGCACGATGGCCAGGCCCAGGCCGCTGCCCGGCATATTGCTGCCGAGGATGCGGTAAAAACGCTCGAAAATATGCGGCCGTTCGGCGGCCGGGATGCCGGGACCGGTATCCTCGACTTCCAGCATGGCCTGGGCGGCATCGCTGCGCACGCGCACCGTGACGCTGCCGCCGGCCGGCGTGTAGCGCAGCGCATTGTCGATCAGGTTGGACAGCATTTCGCGCAGCATCAGGGAATTGCCCTGGATGCGCACTTCCTCGGCCGGCCCTTCGAAGCCGAGGTCGATGCGGTAGGCGAAGGAGGCTTGCACCCAGTCTTGCACCGTGCTGCGCGCCAGTTCGCCCAGCTCGACCGCCACATGCACCGCGCCGGCCTGCGGCTGGTGTTCGGCGCGCGCCAGGGCCAGCAGCTGGTTGACCAGGCGCGTGGCCGCCTCCGAACTCTTGGCCAGCTGTTCCAGCGAGCGGTGGATTTCCAACTGGTCGGTCTGGCGCAGCGCCAGCTCGGACTGGGTGCGCATGCCAGCCAGCGGCGTTTTCATCTGGTGGGCGGCGTCGGCGATGAAGCGTTTTTGCATCTCCATCGATTGCGCCAGCCGCGCCAGCATTTCGTTGAGCGAGGTGACCAGGGGGGTGATTTCCTCCGGCACCTGGTTCGGCTCGATCGGACTCAGGTCGTCCGAGCGGCGCGCGCGGATGCGTTCCTGCAATTCGGCCAGCGGCGACAGGCCGCGCGAGAGCGCGAACCAGACCAGGGCCAGCACCACAGGCAGGATGATGAACTGGGGCAGGATCACGCCCTTGATGATTTCGTTGGCCAGCTTGGCGCGCTTTTCCAGCGTCTCGGCCACCTGCACCAAGGCCAGCTGCGCTGCCGGCGCCTGGCCGGGCGCGCCCTGGTGCACATAGGCATAGGCGATGCGGATGGGCGTGCCGTGCAGGGTCTCGTTGCGGAAGTGGACGGCGCCGGCGCGCACGTCTTCCTCATCCTCGTGCGGACGCGGCAGGTCGCGGTCGCCGTCCAGCACGGCGCCATTGCCGCCCACGATCTGGAAATACACGCTGTCGATATCGTCGGCGCGCAGGATGTCGCGCGCCGCGCCCGGCAGCCGCGGCGCCGGCACGCCGTCGACGCTGCGCACCTGCTGGCTGAGCACGGTCACGCTGTCTTCCAGCGCATGGTCGAACGGCTGGTTGGCGATCGATTTGGCCACCAGATAGGTGATGGCGATGCTCATTGGCCACAGCAGCAGCAGCGGGGCCAGCATCCAGTCCAGGATTTCGCCGAACAGCGAGTGCTGGACTTCATTGCTGTGGCCGGCCGATGGCAGATCCCAGGCGGCCTGGCTGGCCGCGCCTTCCTCGTCCGCCTCGGCCGCGCGTGGACTCACTTGGTCTCGGCCCCCGCGCCCGGATTGAATTTTTCCAGGCAGTAGCCGAGGCCGCGCACGGTGGCGATGCGGATGCCGCCCACCTCGATCTTCTTGCGCAGCCGGTGCACATACACCTCGATGGCGTTATTGCTGACTTCCTCGCCCCATTCGCACAGATGGTCGACCAGTTGCTCCTTCGATACCAGGCGGCCGCTGCGCGCCAGGAGGATTTCCAGCAAGCCCAGTTCGCGCGCCGACAACTCCAGCATCTGCTCGTGGATATAGGCGCTGCGCCCGACCTGATCATAGGTCAGCGGGCCGTGGCGCACGATGGCCGAGCCGCCGCCCTGGCCGCGCCGGGTCAGGGCGCGCACGCGCGCCTCCAGTTCCGACAGGGCGAAGGGTTTGGCCATATAATCGTCGGCCCCGAGGTCGAGGCCGTTGACGCGCTGTTCAACCGAATCAGCGGCGGTCAAGATCAGCACCGGCAGCAGCGAGGCGCGCGCGCGCAGCCGGCGCAGCACGTCCAGCCCGCTCATCTTGGGCAAGCCCAGGTCGAGGATCAGCAGGTCGAATTCCTGGGTGGACAGGGCGGCGTCGGCCTCCTGCCCGTTTTTGACGCAGTCGATGGCATAGCCCGACTGGCGCAGGGAACGGGTCAGACCGTCGGCCAGCACGCTGTCATCTTCGGCAAGTAAAATACGCATCACGCAATCCGGCTCAAGAGACTTTCATTGTGTTTCATTTTACGCATTGTCGACAGCTTTTGATGTGGATTAAACCTGCCTGAAGAAGGTGCTTGCCAAAAGCACTGTTTTTTTATACAGTATCGCTTGTAGCGACACCAACCCACTGCGCGAAAGAAGATTATGGACGATAAAAAAGCTGTAGTACCGGCATCGGAAAAGGCCAAGGCGCTGGCCGCCGCGCTGGCCCAGATTGAGAAGCAGTTCGGCAAAGGCTCCGTGATGCGCATGGACGCTTCGGCGCCGATCGAGGAAGTGCAGACCGTCTCCACCGGCTCCCTGGGCCTGGATATCGCGCTGGGCGTGGGTGGCCTGCCGCGCGGCCGCGTGGTGGAAATCTACGGTCCCGAATCGTCCGGCAAGACCACGCTGACCCTGCAGACCATCGCCGAAATGCAGAAAATCGGCGGCACCTGCGCCTTTATCGACGCCGAACACGCGCTCGACGTGGGTTATGCGCAGAAACTGGGCGTGAACCTGCACGAGCTGCTGATCTCCCAACCGGACACCGGCGAACAGGCGCTGGAAATCTGCGACGCCCTGGTGCGCTCCGGCAGCGTCGACATGGTGGTGGTGGACTCGGTGGCGGCCCTGACCCCGCGCGCCGAGATCGAAGGCGATATGGGCGACTCCCTGCCGGGCCTGCAAGCGCGTCTGATGTCGCAAGCGCTGCGCAAGCTGACCGGCTCGATCAACCGCACCAATACCCTGGTCATCTTCATCAACCAGATCCGCATGAAGATCGGCGTCATGTTCGGCAGCCCGGAAACGACGACCGGCGGCAATGCGCTGAAGTTCTACGCCTCCGTGCGCCTGGACATCCGCCGCACCGGCTCGATCAAGTCGGGCGACGAAGTGATCGGCAACGAAACCAAGGTCAAAGTGGTCAAGAACAAGATCGCGCCGCCGTTCAAGGAAGCCCACTTCGACATCCTGTATGGCGAAGGCACCTCGCGCGAAGGCGAGATCATCGATCTCGGCGTGGAAGCGAAGATCGTCGAGAAATCCGGCTCCTGGTACAGCTATAACGGCGAACGCATCGGCCAGGGCAAGGACAACGCCCGCATCTACCTGAAAGAGCGTCCAGCGCTGGCGCGCGAGATCGAGAACAAGGTGCGCGCTTCGCTCGGCGTGCGCGAACTGCCGCCGGCCAGCGGCGACGACGGCGATGCGCCGGCGCCGAAGCTGAAAGCCGTCGACTAAGACCGCGTCCCGGTTTGAACCCGTCGCCACCGTCCCGCCGCGCGCGGCGCGGTGGCGATTGCATTTGGAGTACAGGATATGCCCCTCCCGCCCATCAGTCTGAAAGCGCGCGCCCTGCGCCTGCTGTCCACGCGCGAGCACAGCCGTCTGGAGCTGGGCCGCAAGCTGGCCCGCTACGCCGAAGAAGGCGAAGAGGAGGTCGAAGCCCTGCTCAACTGGCTGGAACAGAATAAATGGCTGTCGCAGGAACGCTTTTCCGAATCCCTGATCCACCGCCGCGCCGCGCGCTACGGCAATAGCCGCATCGTGGCCGAACTGCAAAGCCACGGCATCGGCGGCGAAGCCCTGCAGGAACTCAAAGCCGGCCTGGCCGAAGACGAGGTGGCGCGCTGCTGCGAAGTGTGGCGCCGCAAATTCGGCGCCGTGGCCGAAGACGCCGAGGGCCGCAGCAAGCAGATGCGTTTCCTGATCGGCCGCGGTTTTTCCCAGCGCGCCGTGAAGGCCGCCATGCGCGGCTACGACCCAGATGAGTAGGGGACAGACCACGTTTTCCGGGAAAGCTTTTCAACGCCTTTCCCGGAAAACGTGGTCTGTCCCCGGTTTGGGCCGCAGCCGTGTCACACCGGGCGGCACTGCTTTTTTCGCGCAGGAATCATGCGTTGTGCTACACTTTTGGGGTTTTATGCAGCACCGCGGGTGCGGTGGGTTGTCCGTAGAAGCTGCGGCAACGTGCTTAACAGTACATCGCTGCTTACTAATTGCGCCGCGCGAGCGGCACCGTCTTATGTCCCTGTCAACTCCAGTCTCCCGACGTGAGCTGCGCCATACGCGCGCCATAGACATCCGAGCGTTCGCGCGCGACGATGGCCTGTGGGATCTTGACGCCCATATCACGGACATCAAAGTAAAGGACACCCTGCTGGCTTCCGGCCAGCGTCCGGGCGGCCAGCCTCTGCATGACCTGTGGCTGCGCATCACCGTGGACCTCCAGCTCACCATCGTCGCCGCCGAAGCGGTATCGGACGCCGTGCCTTATCCCGGCTTCTGCAATACCATCGGCCCGGCATATGCGCAGCTGGTCGGCTTGAACCTGATGAAGGGCTTCCGCCAGGAGCTGAAGCAGCGGCTGGCAGGCATTGCCGGCTGTACCCATCTGACGGAACTGGCCCAGATCCTGCCCACGGCCGCCGTGCAAGCTTTTGCCAGCGATGTCTGGCCCACGCACGACGCCGCCAGCGTCACTCCCCAAACCAGCACCCAACCGTTCCAGCTCGACCGCTGCCACGCCCTGCGCACCGATGGCGGCGCCGTGGCGCAGTTTTATCCGCGCTGGGCGGCCACGCCTGGGGCCAGTGTCTAGGTCCAGCTGCGCTGCATGAGCTGTCTATTTTTGTAACATTAACCGTATTTCACATCAGTATCAGAAGAAGGGAAGCCAGCATGAAAATCCATGAGTATCAAGGCAAAGAGATCCTCCGAAAATTCGGAGTGACGGTTCCGCGCGGCATTCCGTGCATGTCCGTGGAAGAAGCGGTGAAAGCTGCTGAAACCCTGGGCGGCCCGGTGTGGGTAGTGAAGGCGCAGATCCATGCTGGCGGCCGCGGCAAAGGCGGCGGCGTGAAGGTAGCCAAGTCCATGGAACAAGTGAAAGAGTACGCTGACCAGATCATGGGCATGCAGCTGGTGACCCACCAGACCGGTCCGGAAGGCCAGAAAGTGCGCCGCCTGATGATCGAAGAAGGCGCCGACATCAAGAAAGAACTGTACGTTTCCCTGGTGACCGACCGCGTAACCCAGCGCGTGGTGCTGATGGCCTCCTCCGAAGGCGGCATGGACATCGAAGAAGTTGCTGAAAAACACCCAGAACTGATCCACAACGTGGTGATCGATCCGGCCGTGGGCCTGACCGACGCCGACGCCGACGCCGTGGCCGCCAAGATCGGCGTGCCAGCCGAATCGATCGCCGACGCCCGCGCCAACCTGCAAGGCCTGTACAAAGCCTACTGGGAAACCGACGCCTCGCTGGCTGAAATCAACCCGCTGATCCTGACCGGTTCCGGCAAAGTGATCGCCCTGGACGCCAAGTTCAACTTCGACGCCAACGCCCTGTTCCGTCATCCGGAAATCGTCGCTTACCGCGACCTGGACGAAGAAGATCCAGCCGAAGTCGAAGCTTCGAAATTCGACCTGGCCTACATCTCCCTGGACGGCAATATCGGCTGCCTGGTGAACGGCGCCGGCCTGGCCATGGCTACCATGGACACCATCAAGCTGTTCGGCGGCGAACCAGCCAACTTCCTGGACGTGGGCGGTGGCGCAACGGCCGAGAAAGTGACCGAAGCGTTCAAGATCATGCTGAAAAACCCGGAACTGAAAGCCATTCTGGTGAACATCTTCGGCGGCATCATGCGCTGCGACGTGATCGCCGAAGGCGTGATCACCGCTTCCAAAGCCGTGTCCCTGAACGTGCCGCTGGTGGTCCGCATGAAGGGCACCAACGAAGACCTGGGCAAGAAGATGCTGGCCGACTCCGGTCTGCCGATCATCGCCGCCGACACCATGGAAGACGCAGCCAAGAGCGTTGTTGCAGCCGCTGCCGGTAAATAATTAAGGAATCAACATGTCTATTCTGATCAATAAAGACACCAAAGTCATCACCCAGGGTATCACCGGCAAAACCGGCCAGTTCCACACCCGTATGTGCCGCGAATACGCGAACGGCAAAAACGCCTTCGTTGCTGGCGTGAATCCGAAGAAAGCCGGCGAAGACTTCGAAGGCATTCCTATCTACGCTTCCGTCAAAGAAGCCAAATCGGAAACCGGCGCGACCGTTTCCGTGATCTACGTCCCACCAGCAGGCGCGGCCGCCGCGATCTGGGAAGCCGTGGAAGCCGAGCTGGACCTGGCGATTTGCATCACTGAAGGCATTCCAGTGCGCGACATGATGGAAATCAAAGACCGCATGGCCAAAGCCAATTCCAAGACCCTGCTGCTGGGCCCGAACTGCCCAGGCCTGATCACCCCTGACGAAATCAAGATCGGCATCATGCCAGGCCACATCCACCGTAAAGGCCGCATCGGCGTGGTGTCCCGTTCGGGCACCCTGACCTATGAAGCCGTGGCGCAGCTGACCGCGCTGGGCCTGGGCCAATCGTCGGCCGTGGGCATCGGCGGCGACCCGATCAACGGTCTGAAGCACATCGACGTGATGAAAGCCTTCAACGACGATCCAGACACCGACGCGGTCATCATGATCGGCGAAATCGGCGGTCCGGACGAAGCCAATGCGGCCCGTTGGATCAAGGACAATATGAAGAAACCAGTGGTCGGCTTCATCGCCGGCGTCACCGCTCCTCCGGGCAAGCGCATGGGCCACGCCGGCGCGCTGATCTCCGGCGGCGCCGACACCGCGCAAGCCAAACTGGAAATCATGGAAGCCTGCGGCATCACCGTGACCAAAAACCCGTCGGAAATGGCGCGTCTGCTGAAAGCAATGCTGTAATATTGCCTGCTTTGCAGTAATAATAGCGGGGAGCTTCGGCTCCCCGTTTTTATTTTCCGGAGGCGGATTTGGCGAAGATTATCGTGTCGCGGGACGGCGTGGTGGAGCAGCAGATCCAGCTCAGCAAGGAGAGCATGAGCGTGGGCCGCCATCGCCACAACGATATTGTGCTCAACCACCCGGCCGTCAGCGGCCAGCACGCCCTGATCACCACCATCCTCGACGATTCCTTCCTGGAAGACTTGCACAGCACCAATGGCACTTTCGTCAACGGCCACCGCATCGGCAAGCATTTCCTGCAGCACAAAGACTTGATCAAGCTGGCCAAGTACCAGATCGAATTCCTGGCCGACGGCATCCGGCCGCTGACGGCGGCCCAGGCCGCGCGCCATCCGGCCGCGCCGGAACTGGCGCCCGCCGGGCCGCTCCCCACTGCCGATGGTCCGCCCGGCCGCATCGAGGTGCTCAACGGCAGCAATATGGGTAAGCAGCTCAGCCTGCTCAAAACCCTGACCTCCCTCGGCCGTCCCGGCGTGCAGGTGGTGGTGATCGCCCGTACGGCGGACGGCTACACCATTTCCCACGTCGAAGGCGCCGCCCCCTCCCTGCTCAATGGCACGCCCCTGGGCCGCGCCGCCCAGCGTCTGCTGCCCGATGACGTTATCGATCTCGGCGGCACCCTGATGGCCTTCCGCCAGCCCTGACAAAAATCGTCAGCTGACGCTTTTTGGCGAGCCGGGCTGACAAACTTTGTCCCTGCGCTGACAAAAAACGGCAGGCTAGCATCGTAAAACTGACAATTCCTGCGTCTGGAAGGAGAAATGGCGCCGCTCCGAGGGCAAAAACGGGCTGGCACGGCGATTGCACTATGTCCTGTGTCTCACCCAACTTTAGTCTTTCACCTGAGGAGCAGCAAAATGAAATCCATGAAAATGATGAAGCAACAAGCTCAAGCCGGCTTCACCCTGATCGAACTGATGATCGTCGTTGCCATCATCGGTATTCTGGCTGCGGTGGCAATTCCTGCCTACAGCGACTACACCGCCAAAGCCAAGACCGCCAATGCGATTTCCGCCGCCGACTCGCTGAAAACGGCCGTTGCCCTGTGCGCCCAGGAAAATGGCGGCGACCTGACCAAGTGCGACAGCGATAGCAATGGCGTGCCGAAGGATTCCGACTTCAAAGCCACCAAGGAAGTTGCTTCCGCCGCCGTGGCCGATGGCGTGATCACCCTGACCCTGGCCACCGGCATCGCTACCGATGTCGACGGCAAAACCGTCACCTTCACCCCGACTCTGACGGCCAACAACAGCACCATGACCTGGAAGACCGAAACGACGTCCACCAACAAGGCTGTCAAAGCTGCGGTTGAGAAAAACAATATCTGATCTGGCTTAGCCGGATAGTAAAAAACCGGGCTGCGGCCCGGTTTTTTTCGTTCAAACGATCTTCTGGCGGTCGGCGATCAGTGCCTCGTAGGTCAGGTTTTGCAGCATGGTGTAATGCACCGGATCGAGATCGACGAATTGCACACCATAGCTGAGCACGTCCTCCGCGCCGGCGCCCGCCGGTTTCAGCACCGTCATATTGCGGATCAGGGCCCTGGCGCCGATGCGCACCTGGCGCTGGCCCGGCTGGCTGAGCAGCGTAAATGTCAGATCGACCACGCCCTCGTCCTGAGGCAGCTTGCGCGTCGACTCGATCAGCGCGCCCGAGACGCTCAGATTGACGAGGAAGACCGAGAGCGAGCTGCCATCGTCGCAACCCACCTGGGCCGGAATATCGACCTTGACCCGCATCGCCGCGCGCAAGCTGGTGCCCTGGATATTGCGCGGGAAGGAGAGGTGGGCATAGAACAGGGGGCGGCCGAACACGCGCTCGACGGTGCAGGGGAAGGCGCACACATTCACGCCGGAAAACACGCGGATGGTGAGCTTATCGTTTTCATGCAGGGCGATCGGCGCGCCATTTTCGAACGGCACTTTGACGATCAGGTATTCATCCTTGAGCCAGCCGATGATGGTGGAAAAATGCTGGACCGGCTTGATGCTGCGGTGGGTGATGAACTGGATGCGTCCACCGACCTGCAGATTCATCTGCTCGAACTCATATCCCTGCGTTTTTGCCTCGCCCGCCGCTGCCCCACCGCTCACTGGATTGCCTTTTTTGAATGGCCGATCCGCCGATTATAAGCCTTTGACAACACTTTTGACACTGTGGCAAGTAACCAACGGTCACGGCAGCAAGCTTATCCTTTTTTGCCTGGCATGCCTTTGAGCGCTGTCGCTAAGGCGTCGCCGATGGCTTTGACCATTTCCACGCCAGGCCAGGGAACAGAATTATCGGCGTCCTTGCTTGCTTTGCCTGGGCTAATTCCTTCCACGGATAAGGAATAGGTCGCGCGCAACAGGGAAATGGCGAGTATGGCAATCGCAATGACCAATACGCTTACCACCGCAACCACCGAATTGCCGATTGAAGAAATATCGACGCTGATGGCGGCATGCAGTTGTGACGGATTGCTGGTTTTGCTTGTGGCGGTGTCTGCTACAGGTTTATCCGTGGCTGGGGCGGCGGTGGATGTACCGTTTGCCTGAGTAGCTGGAGCCGTGGTCACCAGCTCTTTCAGGTTGATTGCGGGAGTGGCCTTATCGATCTGCCTTGTGAATGAATGGAGGGTGCAACCCAAGGCGATAATCAGACTCAGCAGCGTCCCGATGAGAACAACAGTGGCCGCCGTGCGCAGCCTGAGGATGTCGTTGATTTGCTTATGAAAAAATTAACGTCCCGCTTGGTTTGCCAATCCAGATCTTCGCCACCCGCGAGATCTTCCGTGGGGTGGGGGAGGAGAGCGGGGTGCTCAGGCGCTTCCGCGCTTCCTGTGAAATCCGATGGCGGATTGCTCATAGGCTGAGACTCAGATTACTCAGACGGTGCCCCATGGCGACCTTGGAGACCGCAAAGATATTAGCCAGTTCGTCCAAGGAATTTGAACCGGCCAGTGCCATCGACTTGACTACATGAGAAGGCATCAGCAATTCCGCAGTAAACCTGTTGGCCTGTTGTTCGATAGGGCTACTGTTTTTCGAGCCAAAGCTGGCTGGATAATCGCGCGGGGCATCTTGATGGCCGAGCACGTAATGTCCCAGTTCATGGGCGACCGTGAAGCGCCGCCTCACCAGCGAGTCATTCACATTGTATTCAATGGTCGGCTTGCCGTTGCGAACCGAAAAAAAACCGCTGAAATTGTAGCCCTCATCGCCGGCGCCGCCTCTGCCTACCATGGCCATTTGCATGCGTTCGGCGATTTGCTCCGGGCGCACAGGAAGACGCCCGTCCCAATACCGCTCCAGGACTTCTATTGCGGCCTCGCTGCCGGTGCGAGGGCGAACTATGGTTACCGCCATCTCAATATCTCCGTCGCGCGAGACAAAAGTCCAATATTGCAAATCATACTAAATGCGAAGCCGTGCCATAGTAATAAATTGCACTGTTTATTTGTACAGTATGGCAGGCGGTACGCGCCGCGCAATCAGACCGACCAGTCACCGGACTTGCCGCCGTGCTTCTCGCGCACGCGGATCTCGCCCATCACCATGCCCTTGTCCACCGCCTTGCACATATCGTAAATGGTCAGCAGGCCAACCTGCACCGAGGTCAAAGCCTCCATTTCCACGCCGGTTTTGCCGTAGGTTTCCACGCCAGAAATCATGTTCTTACCCCACGAGTGGGACAAAAATGGGACAGGATTTTTGCCCTGTCTTCACGAGAAAGTTTACCGTTTTGCTAGTCCGATAACAATGCTCGTCGGTACCAAAACCTATGATTCTCTATCCCGCTAATAGAAACTTCAGTGAATTGCTAAGAAATCGCGTGCGTACATTGAAAAGCTGCGAGATGCAAATTTCGAGGGTGTCGTTACCGCCTCCCCAACTGATCCCGCTGTTCAGCCAAAGCGCTCCATTTTGCGCATAGTTTGCGTTCACGATCTTTCCCCAGAAAGCCTTGGTCCCGCCTTGGTGGCGACGGTTAAGTGACGCCGTATGAACAAAGAAACTTGAGAAGGGCTGGGCTTCAACCTCTCCTTTCACTGATACAACATGCTTTGACTGAGCCAATGCTGGATCATTTACAAGTTCAGCCAACACATGGGCGAGGTTCCATTTATTTCGTGCCTGTGTTGTCCCTGCTGATAAGGGGCGGTCTTGCTTCTCGCTTTCAACCTTCTCCACTTGTCCTATTTGTTCGCATTCGATATCGCGGGAGATGTTAGAGCCGCCGAGGTCTAGCTCAAGCAGGCGCACGCTATCCGAAAGGTAGGACTTGAGGCTCCTGTTGATTGTCTTGATTTTGTTTGGATCAGTTTTTCGCTCACCACAATCTGGGGTATGTGGGCTTGCACCAAAGAGGGCGTCAATCCTGCTGTGGGCCTTCTGAAAGTAGGCCTTCTGGCGACAACGATCATCGGTGCATCATAGATACCTTCGGAGTGCCGAAATGTCAGCGTCCGAGAGTGCCGCGAATTCCGAAGAACGGTACGTTTTGTTGTTCTTGCTGCAATACGCGAATTCCATTGGCACCCCATCAAAAATCGAAGGGGCGGATTTTACCCGAACTAAGATATCCACAGATCAAGAAGTGGTGGATGCTAACGACACCTAAAAGAAGAGCCTTGCGATGGCAAGGCGATTCGTGGAGTAGCGATAGCTATTTCTGCCAATGGGACACGAATAGCTGTCGCAATGTCATTGTGGTTGTGCAGCTTCCAGCCCTCCACGCTTCCAGCACAGCATCAGCGTCAGCCGACAGCCCTAGCAGCGTAACTATGCCGATGTGGTATCCGTCTTGGCATGGTCTGGTCTTCCCTCAGATGGCGCACTAGAAGCCCACAGGCCAAACGTTAGGGACGAATCCGTGTCGCGCTGAGTAACCTGCAAATCCTCCCACATGGCGTAGAACAGCTTGGACATGAGTTCGTCGTGTCGATCATCACTCTTGCGGGTGTTGCTGACCTTGATTTCCTGCTGGAAGTCCTGCAACGCTCCTACCACCGACTGAGGGGCTATCGGCGTATACGATTTTCTTGGCTCAAATGAATTGCAAGACCCTACCAAGGGCGGCGGAACGCCTAAATTGCCAAGGGTTCGAGACGTTCCGCACAATATCTATACAGTGGACTGCGCACGCTAAATGCTATGCAGCCAAAGGCTCTTCTTGAGTCTTTCCAAGCGCCGTCGCTACAGCAAGCTTTATTCGCTCGAAATTTGCACCTTTCCGCGATGCGCCAATCCACATCAGTTGCTTTGAACCAAATTTGACATCTCGTTTTGATGCCGCGAGTTGCCTGAGCAGCAATGAAAATAAAGACTTTCCACGCAAATAATGTTGGTACTCAGCCGTTATCTGCGTAAAGATTGGTTCAGGATAATCTTCGTCTTTGTGTAATGCAATTTCCTGATCATAAAAACTGGAATCGTCTAATACCTTCCCTGGGTTTGTTCGGAAGCTTGACTCGATTCCTTTAAAGTTTCTGCTTAAAGCCAAGGCGTACCAGCGAGAAAATTTGATCAACTCTTCTTTAAATATTTTCCGCTCATCAGGCGTCATTAGAATCTCAAGTTCACCGTCACGAAAAAGATCGTTCTCAATTGAGTAGCCTGAAGTAGTGATAACATCTTCAATATCATTGGGGTAAGTGACCTCGGAATGAACCCATAAATCCTTGTCAACAATGAAAACTATTGGCATTGCTATGGGGTGAGCTTTAATCTTCTCTCGTAGAGCCAATACAGCTTGCTTGTTCCCAGCTGGAAGCATATCGACTTCAAGTTTGCCTAGCTCATTTTCTATTGCTCGATAGAATATTATGTCATCCTTCCCTTCAACTAATACTGTTGGAAGCTCTGTCTTCTTTAAGAGTGCATAGATTTCATCTACCGTTGGTCGTGGTTTTTCCGATCCCATTTTGTTATTCTCCTTTGTCAGCGCCAATGCACACTTCCTTGTCAGGGTATTTGGCATAGATAAATGGGGAATGTGTCGCAAAGATAAACTGATTGCCAGATTCTTGAGATTCAAGGATCGAGCAAAGTTTTCGTTGCCAATCCACATGCAGGCTCAATTCAGGTTCGTCAATGAAAATTATCGAATTCTTATAGAAGGCGTTATAGCAAATGAAGCTAAGCATTTGCTTTTCACCAGCAGAGAGCGCATCACTATTCACTGCGGCTGCAGCGTCACCAAAGTTAATCCTTTTGCCGAAAGAAATGCCTTTATGCTGGAACAGCTTTTCGACAAGTGATCGTGCAGCGTCAAAGGGCGTTAAAGTTAAGGTACTGAACTCTTCAATTTTTTCGATCTCGGCTCGTGTTTGAGATAGGAGCGCATCGGCCTCTTCAATCGTATTGCGATTCCGTTCATATCGACGAATTTTCTCAATTACACTTTTCGTAACCTCGCCTTGGAATGCATTGATTTCCTCCGAAAGGCTTGCATACCTTTTGAGAAGGAGGCTGACAATGTCCTGGCTCGAAAGTGCGGCCACGAATAGATGGTCGCTATTGGTTAGTTTGCGCGAGACTGCAACTAGCGACTCCTCAAGCTCACCGTCAGATTTTGCTCGCGTCCTCGAATTGCTGGGAATCATCGGTGAAATTGAGAACCCACCCTCAATACGCCTAAAAGTTGGAAAGAAGATCGAGCCTCCTTTATTTGTGAGCAACGGAGCTGCTTTGTTTTCAGCGTATTCACCAAAACCCTCTTCAAACTCGTCTGAATCGTCTTCAAATAGAAAATTTTCGCCGTCCATTTCCATTTCGATCTTGCAACTAATAGGGCCAGTTCTAATCACATGGCATGTGTACTGATCGGTGCTAATAAGGCACGATTTGAAATTAACCTCACGCAAAGCTAAAACGATGTTCCCGCTTATGATTGCCCATACCAACTTCAACACAGTTGTTTTTCCGGAGCCGTTTCGGCCAGTAAGAATATTGAGGTCTTTGTTGAATCTATATGTTACATTTCCGGGTTTCCCGAAAAGTCCATTAACGACCATCTGGTTTATGCGCATGTTGGCTGGCTTTCCTTAATGAATCTGCGATGTGAAAGGGGCAAATTATTTTCGTGGCAGTGAAATGATTGAATAGTTGTCAAGCTGCGAATGAGATTATCACTTAACCAAGGACATCCTACCACCAGCAAAGCGGCATATCCATTGGCTTAAGGAAATTTTTTTGCTATCACTTCGCTCCCATGTTAGGAGTGTTAGGCCAAAACTTTGTAAGTATCGACCCTCCCCAGAAAAGGGCTGATAGCCTAGTTCAAAACATACTTGAAATATGTTATGGGCTAGGTCGTAATTCATCTACTCTGTTTAGAGCTATAAGGGGGCCACAATGAGCCACATCGCCTACTACCGTGTCAGCAGCAAATCCCAATCCATCGACGCCCAACGTGCCGCACTGTCCAATGGCCGTGTCTTTGACAGGGAGTACTCTGACGAAGGGGTATCCGGTGCTGTGGTGGCTGCTAACCGTCCCGGCTTTGCCGCCATGCTGAACTACATCCGTGAGGGTGACACGCTCCACGTTTACGCCATTGACCGTCTGGGCCGTGACGCCATCGACGTTCAGACCACCATCAAGGCACTACTTGCCAAGGGGGGGACCGTGGAGATTCAAGGCGGTGTAGGCCAGATTGCACCTACCGGCGTAGGCCGTATGATCGTCGCCATGCTGGCCCAGATGGCCGAGATGGAACGGGAGCGCATCACCGAACGCACCACCAATGGTAAGGAACTGGCAGCAGCTACCTTCGCAGCCACCGGCAAGACTCACAAAGGCAAGACTAGCCTTGGTGGCCGCCCAGTGAAAGCCGATGCAGCAGAGGTCAAGGCGTGGAAGGAAGGTAAGAACGCAGAAGGTACGAAGAAGTCCATCAGTGAGACGGTAAAGGAGTTTGGCCTGTCTGAGTCCACAGTGAAGCGATACTGCAAAACCTAAGCCCATAGTAGCCACGTAAAGGGGCTATAGGCGGTTCATAATGTTTGGCTGACTCCGTCCTGGCCCTGCCGCTAACGCCGCCCCTAGTCATATTTTAAATCGAACCTAGCCGGGTAGCCGGATTCAAAATTAACTTGCTTAACTACGCTCTGGTTATGGCATAGATACATTCCCGCACCGTCGCCGGAAAAATGCCAACATCCCCACCTTCCGGAAATTTTTTTCAGTCAATGCTGGCGCTGGTACTACTTTCGCTTGCGTAAAGTAAAGCCTTTGGGAACGCGACTGCCACTTGCAACACCCCATGCGACAGCCCAACGAGCCGCACGAAGCCTGCATTCAGCTGCACCACCTCCAAGCATACGATCAATCACCTCTGACATTCTGTGAATGGCCTAGGCTTGCTTTTGCGTGGCTTTCTTGTGGAAGGACATTGATAGCCCTAGAGAGGAGTTGGATTGCTAGCGCACTTTGGCACGAACCAAGGTGTCTGTCGCAGACTAGTTTCAATGGAATCAAACGGGAGATTGATCTTTATCAATGTCCAACTAGATTTAGGTCTGTTGGCGTTAGTCGAAGTTGACGGTGCCAGATCAGCAGTACCACTTATCCACAGGTCGTCGTACACAGCCTGCGCTACCGCCGCCTTCGATAGCGGTACAGTGCGGGAAGTTCCATTTTTCGCCATTTCTAAGAAGGCCGTTTGTGCCGATAGATTAATGTGCTTCCATTCGAGAGCCAGAAGCTCTCCACGACGCATAGCAGTTTCGAGTGCAAGTTCGACAAAAGGACGCATCCAAGGACTCCGACGCCCGACAGGATGTAACTCCTCCAGCAACCGCTTCCGTTCGTCGTAAGTAAGTAATCGTTGTCTTCCTTGCGGAGACTGAGGCTTACGTACTAATGCACAAGGGTTGTCGGTCGGCAATCCCCACTCTCGCCGTGCATGGCTGATGGCGCTCGAAAGTATGCTCAATTCGCGAATGATCGTACCGGCAGAAATGGTCATCATTCGTTCATTGCGGTAGGCGGCAAGGACTGCTGGAGTGAGCTTTGCCATGCTGTACGCTGCCATCCGCTGGCGTAGCATGAACGTGATGGCTTCCCTCTCACGCTTGGCACTACGCTTTGTCGGGGATACTTCGACCATGTACCGTCGGAGCAGTTCACCTAATAGCCAATCCTTTGCACTGGAGGTGTCTTGATAACTTCCTTTGTACATCGAGGCCTCAACCTCACGAGCCCATGCTACGGCCTCGGACTTAGTTGAGAACGACTTTACTTCGTCTGGAAAACCTTTGGTACGCACACGGGCTTGCCATGTACCTGAACGCTGCCTGAATGATGCCATGCGCCGTCCTATTGGGACAGGCGTGGGACAAGAACATGAAATTGGCGTATGGCTTGCCGATGGACGCTAGCTGCGATGCTTGCTGGCGCTGGAAGTCTCTGAATTACAGAACGGCAGAATCCCGAGGGAAATCAACCGCTTGCGCATCAAGCCTTCCAGTCGCCGGATTTGCCGCCGGCCTTTTCGGTCACGCGGATATCGGTCATGGTCATGCCGCGATCGACCGCCTTGCACATATCGTAGACCGTGAGCAGGCCGACCTGCACCGCCGTCAGCGCTTCCATCTCGACCCCGGTCTTGCCATAGGTTTCGACCTGGGCGCGACAGTGCACGCTGGAGCTGGCCTCATCGGTCTCGAAATCGACCGTGACGCGGGTCAGGGCCAGCGGGTGGCACAGCGGCACCAGGTCGCTGGTCTTTTTCGCGCCCATGATGGCGGCGATGCGGGCGATGCCCAGGACATCCCCCTTTTTGGCCGTTCCCGCTAGAATAATGGCAAGGGTTTCCGCTTTCATGCGGATACTGCCGGTCGCCACGGCGATACGGTGGGTTTCCTGTTTGGCGCCAACGTCCACCATATGGGCTTGGCCGGATGCGTCGAAGTGGGTGAGCTGGTCGGGATTCTGGTCGTTCATCGCGCAAAAAAGCAAAGGCCGCGTGCGGCCGGGTCTTAAGAATGTACAGGTATGATAGCACCGTGAATGCAAACCGTTTCCCCCTCCGCCTGCTGAGTTCTCTCGCCGCCTCCCTGCTGCTCGCCTTCCCGCTGGCGACGGCGCAGACCCAATTGCCCGTCTCGAAAACGCCGAACCTGCCGAATCTGGGCGAGGCCGCCAGCGAAGATCTGTCGCCGGTGATGGAGCGCAAGCTGGGCGAGGAAATCATGCGCGATATCCGCCGCGACCACGATTATCTGGACGATCCGCCCATCCTCGAATACCTGAATAATCTGGGCAATATCCTGGTGACAGCGCGTCCCGGCGCGCGCGGCGATGCCAATTTCAATTACAACTTCTTCGCCGTGCGCGATCCGATGCTGAACGCCTTCGCGCTGCCGGGCGGCTTTATCGCCGTGCACTCGGCCCTGCTGTTGGCGGCGCAGTCGGAATCTGAACTGGCCTCGGTGCTGTCGCACGAGATCGGCCACGTGGCGCAGCGCCATATCGCACGCCAGCTGGGCCAGCAGCGCCAGGATTCGCTGATTCCGCTGGCGGCCATGATCCTGGCGGCGCTGGCGGCCAAGTCCAGCGGCGATGCGGCCATGGGCGTGTTTACGGCGGGGCAGGGCTTGGCGATTCAGCGCCAGCTTAACTTCGGCCGCGACGCCGAGCGCGAGGCCGACCGGGTCGGTTTCCAGATCATGGGCGAAGCCGGTTTCGATACCAGCGGCATGGTGGCCTTCTTCCAGCGCATGCAGGCGGCCACGCGCAATTACAGCGACCTGCTGCCGGCCTATCTGCTGACGCACCCGCTGACCACCGAACGTATCGCCGACATCCAGGCCCGCATCCGCGAGCAGCCGTATAAGCAGCGCCTGGATAACCTCGATTTCTTCCTGGTGCGTTCGCGCGCCCGCGTGCTGCAGGACGAGAGCACCAAGGGCTTGGCCGAAGCCACGGTCTTCTTCGAAAACCAGATCGAGCAGCAAAGCCGGCAGCAGATCTCCGCCGGCCAGTATGGCCTGGCCATGGTGGCGCTGAAAAAGCGCGACTTTGCCGCTGCCCAGAAGTGGCTCGACAAATGCCGCGCCACCATCGACCGTCCGCCCGCGCCGGGCGCCTTCAGTTCGCCGGTGCCGAAAGGGCAGACGGCCACGGTACTGGCCTATCTATCGCTGGAAATCAAGCTGGAGCAGGAAGACAAGCCGGCCGTGATCCAGCAAGCCTTGCAGGAAGCTGAAACAGCCCATGTGCGCTTCCCGCTGTCGCGCGGCATCGTCTACCAGTATGCCGATGCGCTGATCAAGTCCGGCAAGCTGGAGGATGCGGCGCGCTTCCTGCGCGACCAGGTGCAGCTCTACCGCGAAGAGCCGGAGTTGTACGATCTGCTGGCGCAAGCCTATTCCAAGCAGGGCAAGATGTCGCTGCAGCATATCGCGCTGGCCGAATCCTATGTGCTGCAAGGCGGCACCATGGCCGCCCTCGACCAGTTGGTGCTGGCGCGCAAGGCCAGCGACGCGTCCTTCTACGACCAGGCCGTGATCGATGCGCGCGAGCGCGAGCTGCAGGCGCGCCGCCGGGAAGCGCTGGGCGAGAAGAAGAAGGACTGAGGCCCACGCCGGAGACCGCCCTCCGTGCGGCGGCGTACGGCGATCTTTGCCGCGCACATGCGCAGCGCAAGGCCTTGCAATCGCCGGTGCGCGGCCGATGCGCTGAGCGGCGCCGGGATGTCGGCTAACCCTGGCCGGACGTTGCGTCCGGCTCCGGCAGGCGCACGAAGCCCAGGCGGCGCGGCACATCGTCGTGCGCCAGCAGCTCGACCTTGAGGCGGCGCTCGCCGATATCCAGGGTCAGGTGGCCGGCGCCGGCGTGCTTGGCGTCGAGCCAGGCCAGCAGGGCGTCGTCGCTGGCCGGTTCGCCGTCCAGGCGCAGGCGCTCCAGCACTTCGGCCGTGTCGCGGTCGTCGAGCTGGGCCACATTATGGCCGCTGCGCAGGATCAGCTCGCCGCGTTCGGTGAGCCAGGCGCCATCGACCGGTCCCAGCGGATCGCCCGTGTGCAGCACAAAGCCTTGCACCGGATCGGTGTGGGCGATGAAGGGCGTCGCCTCCAGATTGAGATAGACGCGCTGCGGCCCGTTCTGGAAATACCAGCAGCCGCGCTCGTCGCGCAGGTAATTGCGCACGATAAAACCCACCAGGGCCGGGTTGCTCAGCTTGTCGCCGGCCAAGTTGAGATGCTGGGTGCGCTCGTCGCGCATGCGCCAGTGGCCGCGCGCATCGAGCGCGAGCCAGCCGTAGCAGTGGGGGACATTCGGCCATTTGGCCATCGCCTGTCGAACAATTTCATCCATGCCTTATGCCTCGCAAACGGAATCCGTGTGCGGCGCGCGGGTCGCGGCGCCGCCATGCAGGAAGTGTAACAGGCGGCGCGGCAGCCAGCCCAGGCTGCCGGGCAGGCGGCCGCTGGCAAAGCCCACATGGCCGCCCTCGGCCGGATAGTCGAGCACGACGCGCGCCGCCGCCCGCCGCGGCAGGTGGATGCCGGGCAGGAAGGGATCGTTTTGCGCATTCAGCACCAGGGTCGGCACGGTGATATCGCCCAGCACATGGCGCGCGCTGGCGCGGTGCCAGTAATCGTCGGTATCGCGGTAGCCGTGCAGCGGCGCCGTCACCACATTGTCGAAAGCGTATAGATCCTGGGCGCCGCGCAGCGCCTGCACATCGAACAGGCCCGGGAAATGCGCCAGTTTGGCTTCGCACTTGGGCTTCAGCGTTTGCAGGAACATGCGCGTGTACAGCCGGTTGAGACCGCTCGACAGCGCCTTGCCGCCGGCCGCCAGATCGAGCGGGGCCGAGACGGCGCAGGCGGCGTCGACCAGTTCGGCTTGGTGCTGGGATTCGCCCAGCCAGCGCAGCAGCACATTGCCGCCCAGCGAGACGCCGGTCGCATAAAACTTGCCCGTGGCGCGCAGGTGCAGGCGGCGGATGATCCAGTCGGCCTCGGCCGAATCGCCGGAATGGTAGAAGCGCGGCGCGCGGTTGGCTTCACCCGAGCAGCCGCGGAAATGCGGCACGGCGCCCGACCAGCCGCGCGCAGCGACTTCGGCCATCATGGCGCGCGCGTAGTGGCTGGCCGACGAGCCTTCCAGGCCGTGGAACATCAGCACGAAGGGCTGGCCCGGCGCGCCGTCGACGAAATCGACATCGATGAAATCGCCGTCCGGCGTGTCCCAGCGCTCGCGCCGCAGGCGCACGGCCGGCTTCGCCAGGCATAGCGCCGGATAGATGGTTTGCAGGTGGCCGTTAGGCAGCCAGCGGGGGGCGAGATAGTCCATGGCGCGAACGGCGGCGGTCAGCCGGCGCGGCGGCCGGCGGCGGGGATTCAGTGCAAGACCTGGGCATGCGGCTCATTTGGCACGGGGCCCGGCGCGACCGACACATGGTGCAGCACCATGCGCCAGCCCTTGGGCGTCTTGGCGTAGACATTGGTGGCGAGCAGGTGGGCCGGCTCGCCGCTGGCGGCGGTCACGCCCTCGACCACGGTGTGCACCGAACTCATCAGCGTATGGGTTTCGTGCAGCTGCGAGGGCAGGATGTGCAGGCCGCCCTGTTCCAGGATCATGCTCCAGGATTCGCGGATGGCGCGGTGGCCGATCAGGCGCGCGCCGCCCGGATGGATGCAGACGATTTCGTCCTCGTCGGACCAGAGGGCCATCAGGGCCTCGATATCGGCCCGGTTCAGTGCATCGTAGAAAGCGGCCTCAACCTCGGCAGCGCTGCCGTTCAACTGCTTCTTTTTCATGCAAGCTCCGGGCCGCAAGGCCCGCCGTGTTTTAGTGGTGGGAAACGACGGTACCCGGTTTCAGGCGATACTCGGTACCGCAGTAAGGGCATTTGGCGGCGCCATCCTTGAATTCCAGGAACACGCGCGGGTGCGAGGACCACAGCGGCATGGCCGGGTTAGGGCAGTGGGCCGGCAGGTCTTTGCCTTCGAGTTCGACTGGCTGGGTGGCGTTGCTCATCGTATTGTGCTCCGGGAGATCAAAAACCACGATTTTAACGGATCTGCGCAGCAAGCAGAATTCATCGGTAAAATGATGGCTTCCCCAATGCAATCGCCCACACCGATAGATTTTGATGTGTGGCCTGAAAACCACATGAGTGAGCCCTTGTCCGAATCCCCTCCACACGCCCCATCGCCGCATGCGCATGCCGACGCCCACCACGAAGCCTCGTGGCGGGAAGGCTTGAAAACCGGCACGCCTACGCTCTTCGGCATCGCCGCCTGGGGGCTGGTGGTTGGCATCGCCATGGTCAAGACCGGCTTGACGGTGCCGCAAGCGCTGGGCATGACCCTGTTGGTCTTCGCCGGCTCGGCCCAATTGGCGTCGCTGCCTCTGATCGCGGCGAATGCGCCGATTTGGGTGATTTTCGCCACCGCCCTGGTGGTCAACCTGCGTTTCGTGATCTTTTCGGCCTTGCTGGCCCCGCATTTCGCGCATCTGCCCTGGCGCCAGCGCATTGCGCTTGGCTATGTTTCGGGCGATATGACGGTGGCGCTCTTCCTGCAGAAATACCCGAGCGAGGAGCCGCAGCTGGGCAAGTTGTCCTATCTGAAAGGCTTGCTGTATCCCAACTGGGCGGCTTGGCAAGTCGGCTCCATCGCCGGCATCTTCCTCGGCAGCGCCGTGCCCAGCGAATGGGGCTTGGGCTTTGCCGGCACGCTGGCGATCATCTGCATCACCGTGCCCATGGTGGCCAACCGTCCCACCCTGGTCGGCGTGCTGGTGGCGGGCGTAGTGGCGGTGGCCGCCGCCGGCCTGCCTTACAAGCTGGGCCTGCTGGCCGCCGTGGTGGTCGGCATGGTTGCCGCCATGGCCACGGAAGAAATGTTGGCCAACCGCAAACGCAAAGGAAAGTAAGCATGTCTGACTGGGAAATCTGGGCCACCATCGGCGTGCTGGTACTGGCCACTGCCGCCACCCGCAGCTCCTTCTGGCTGGTGGGCCACCACATCACGATCCCGCGCCGCGTGCACGATATGCTGCGCTACGCCCCGGCTTGCGCGCTAGCGGCCATCATCGCGCCCGACCTGCTGTTGAACGAGGGCCAGCTGCAGCTGGAGCCCGGCAATATCAAGCTGCTGGCTGGCATTGCCGCCATCGTTTACTACCTGCTGCGCCGGAATATGCTGGAAACCATCGTCTTCGGCATGGCGTTTTTCACTGGTCTGCGCCTCTTGCATTTGTTCTAGCAAATAGACCCGGTCGTACTCTTCCCGCTTCGTAGATCAAGCCCAAAATGACAGGTGTACGGGGAGGCTGGATGGTCTTTGTCGTAAGTGCAGTCGACGTGTCCTTTTTGCCGAACACGCAAGCCAGACAGGGTACCGCAGGCATCCTTCAGATCAGGTGCAATGGACTCGAACAGCTCTTTTGCGAGCCGGCCTTCGACCACAAACGAGGCTTTGCGATCGGCCCGTGTCGGCGGCTGCTGTTCCCCCAGGTCGCCTGAGTAAATGAGGTAGTCGCCTTTGAATGACTGATATGAGCCATCCCAAGGCTTCTTGATCTCAGCGTAGGCCAAGGAGGAAAACGATGCCGCTATGGCTATATATCGGTAGAGTTTTCTCATTTTCTACTCCTGGAGTATGGAATGGGGTCTAACTGATTTCAAAGTGGAAATGGTTGTCGTGCTTGTCGCGGTGCTGCACCCCGGAGATTCGGTTGTCGTTGAAGTAAATCCTTATTGAGCCGGGGGCATTGGAGCGGAAAATGTTGATTAGTCTCTCCGTCGCGGCACGGTCATATCCAGAATCAAAATACCGTACTGGCCGGTGAAGACCGTCTTTTCGCAACGGGCGGACATCGACTTCCAGCCCTTTCATATGAGAGTTGTGATCTTTGTGCCTGATTCCTCCGGCCAAGCTGATGTTTCCAATTCCAAATTGCCGGGTGTCGAGAAGTTGCCACTCCCTTTCCACAGCAAAAATAATCGTTAGTAGCCGAGGGTTTGCGTATTGGCTCGCGCCATTACCTGGCGTTCCGTACACATAGTAGCCAGCGCTTTCTGGTGCTTGTGGAAGCATGAAGTAGTCGCGAGAATCCTTGGGTTGGACTTCAAGCATGACGACCTCCTTAGGCAAACCGGTTGGTCGCAAGATCCCAGCCGCCGGCAGTGTTGCCACCGGCTCCTCCACCGATCTTCTGTTGGCTGTATTTCCACTTCACCTTTGAAAATTTCAATCCGATCGAATCGTGCAAAACACCGCCTTCATGCACCACTTGGCTGATGTTGCCAATCAATACGTTTTCAAGTTCCACCTCGTAGTACTTCACGCGTTCCCCCAGTCCGTCAGCCCGCATGAATTCCAGCTTGGCCTTTCGGATCGTCCGGCCTGCGGAGCAGGTTTGCATCAGAATCGGAGAGGATAGGTCGGCAAGTTTGGTGATGGAGATGCTTTCATGCTCACATCTCTCCGCGGTGTGGCCGCCAGCGGTCGATGCCGTGGCGCTTTTAGGTTGTTTCACTCCCCATTGGGCCGAGGTGAGTTCGATCCAGCCCAGATGCGCGAAATCGGCCGACTCACCCTTGATACCATCCATTTGCAGATACAGATCGATTGCCATGAATATCTCCTTCGCTTGCTTGCGGAACGCCCTGGATATTGTTGCTCGCCCCTTTGCTTGAAGCTCTGGCCTTGGTCAAATAGATGAGGGTGGGAAAGATTTGATGCGCAAGTTATTGATATTGGGCAATTCAGTCGATTCATGGCCTTCCCGTGGCAGCATCGTTGCTGACCCGCCCAGCAAGCCACGGCGCGCACGCTATGGCCATTTTTGCCACGAGTTCTTAGGGTAGAATAGCGGTCTTTTCCAACTAACCGTCCTCTGGGTAGCCATGCAAGCTGTTCTGAACTTCATTCGTCTGCAGGATCTGGTCGCGCAAAACGCGCTGCAAGGCAAGCGGGTCTTCATCCGCGCCGATTTGAACGTGCCGCAAGATGATGCCGGCAAGATCACCGAAGATACGCGCATTCGCGCTTCCGTGCCGGCCATCCAGGCCGCCGTGGCTGCTGGCGCCAAGGTGATGGTGACGTCCCACCTGGGCCGTCCGACCGAGGGCGAGTTCAAGCCGGAAGACAGCCTGGCGCCCGTGGCCGCCCGTCTGGCCGAGCTGCTGGGCCAGCCGGTGGAACTGAAACAGAATTGGGTTGACGGCACCGGCCTGGACGACCTGGCCAACGGCCAAGTCGTGCTGCTGGAAAACGTGCGCGTCAACAAGGGCGAAAAGAAGAACGCCGATGAGCTGGCCCAGAAAATGGCCAAGCTGTGCGACGTCTACGTCAATGACGCCTTCGGCACCGCCCACCGCGCCGAAGCCTCGACCCACGGCATCGCCAAATTCGCGCCGGTCGCTTGCGCCGGCCCGCTGCTGGCCGCCGAACTCGACGCGCTGGGCAAAGCCCTGGGCGCGCCGGCCCGTCCGCTGCTGGCCATCGTCGCCGGCTCCAAGGTGTCGAGCAAGCTGTCGATCCTGAAATCGCTGGCCGACAAGGTGGATAACCTGATCGTCGGCGGCGGCATCGCCAACACTTTCATGCTGGCCGCTGGCCTGAAAATCGGCAAATCGCTGGCCGAAGCCGATCTGGTGGCCGAAGCCAAAGCCATCATCGACCTGATGGCCGCGCGCGGCGCGCAGGTGCCGATCCCGGTCGACGTGGTGTGCGCCAAGGAGTTCGCGCCCACCGCCGTCGCCACCGTCAAGGATGTGGCCGACGTGGCCGACGACGATATGATCCTCGACATCGGCCCGAAAACGGCCAAGCTGCTGGCCGAGCAGATCGGCGCTGCCGGCACCATCGTCTGGAACGGCCCGGTCGGCGTGTTCGAGTTCGACCAGTTCGGCGAAGGCACCAAGACCCTGGCCCTGGCCATTGCCGGCTCCAAGGGCTTCTCGATCGCCGGTGGCGGCGACACCCTGGCGGCGATTGCAAAATACGATATTACCGATAAAATCGGTTATATCTCGACCGGCGGCGGCGCCTTCCTGGAATTCCTGGAAGGCAAGGTTCTGCCAGCGGTCGAAATCCTGGTTCAACGCAGTAAGCAGTAAACCCCGAAGGCGCAGTGTGATCCGCACTGCGCTTTTTTCCTGTCGCTCACCGACCCGCTCTTACGCTGAATGAAGGAACCCTATGTCCCGTGGCACCAAAATCGTCGCAACCATCGGCCCTGCTTCCACCGACCTGAATGTTCTGATCCGCATGATCCGCGCTGGCGTGGATGTGGTGCGTCTGAACTTCTCGCATGGCAAGGCCCAGGACCATATCGACCGCGCCAAGCTGGTGCGGCAGGCGGCGGCGGAGTGCGGCAAGGAAGTGGCGATCATGGCCGATATGCAGGGTCCGAAGATCCGCGTCGGCAAGTTCGAGAACAATAAGATCGACCTGGCCAACGGCGATAAATTCATCCTCGACGCCAAATGGGGCGAGAACGGCGAGCTGGGCAATCAGGAACGCGTCGGCCTCGACTACAAGAACCTGCCGAGCGATCTGCGCGGCGGCGACCTGCTGCTGCTGAACGACGGCCTGATCGTGCTGGTGGTCGACAAGATCGTCGGCCATGAAATCTTCACCACGGTGAAGATCGGCGGCGAACTGTCGAATAACAAGGGCATCAACCGCCAGGGCGGCGGCCTGACCGCGCCGGCCCTGACCGCCAAGGACATGGAAGACATCAAGGTGGCGATGAGCTTCCAGGCCGACTTCCTGGCCATCTCCTTCCCGAAAAACGCCACCGATATGGAAATGGCGCGCCAGCTGGCGAATATCGCCGGCGAGCCTTTCGGCCACAAGCCGATGATGATCGCCAAGATCGAGCGCGCCGAGGCGATTCCCGCGCTGCAGGACATCCTCAATGCTTCCGACGGCATCATGGTCGCCCGCGGCGACCTGGCGGTGGAAGTGGGCAATGCCGCCGTGCCGGCGCTGCAAAAGCGCATGATCCGCATGGCGCGCGAATCGAACAAGATTGCCATCACTGCCACGCAGATGATGGAATCGATGATCTTCAACGCCGTGCCGACCCGCGCCGAAGTGTCGGACGTGGCGAACGCCGTGCTGGACGGCACTGACGCCGTGATGACCTCGGCCGAAACCGCTTCCGGCAAATACCCGGTGGAGACGGTGGAAATGATGGCCGCCATCTGCATCGAAGCCGAGCAATCCGAATACAATAAGCTGGACGCTGATTTCCTCAACGCCCGCTTTACCCGCATCGACCAGTCGATTGCCTATGGTGCGCTGTTTACCGCCCACCACCTGCGCGTGAAAGCGATTGTGGCCCTGACCGAATCCGGCTCCACCGCACTGTGGATGAGCCGCCACAATATCGACACGCCGATCATCGCGCTCACGCCGAGCGTCACCACCCAGCGTAAAGCCTGCCTGTACCGCAATGTCTGCACCTTCCAGCTGACCCAGGACGCGCCCACCGACGTGGTGCTGCGCAGCGCTGAAGATCTGCTGGTCAAGCAGGGCATTGCCGAGAAGGGCGATATGATCGTCGTTACCTGGGGTGCGCCGATGGGCAAAGTGGGCGGCACCAATGCTCTGCGCATTGTGAAAGTGGGCGAATTCACCCACCGCGCGGAAGCGGCCCGCTAAGCGCGCCATGTTCCGGTCCGCCCGCCAGGCCGGCCGGAACCGAAAGATTTCTTTATTGTTTGGAGTATTACCATGTCTCTCGTATCCATGCGCCAGCTGCTGGACCATGCCGCCGAACACGGTTATGGCCTGCCAGCCTTTAACGTCAACAACCTGGAGCAAGTGCAGGCCATCATGGCGGCCGCCGACGCGGTCAACAGCCCGGTCATCATGCAGGCTTCGGCTGGCGCCCGCAAATACGCCGGCGAAGCTTTCCTGCGCCACCTGATCGACGCCGCCGTCGAAGCCTACCCGCACATCCCGGTCGTCATGCACCAGGACCACGGCCAGTCGCCGGCGGTCTGCATGGCCGCGATCCGCTCCGGCTTCACCTCGGTGATGATGGACGGCTCGCTGGAAGCCGACGGCAAATCCGTTGCCTCCTACGAGTACAACGTCGAAGTGTCGCGCGAAGTCGTGAAGTTCTCGCACGCCATCGGCGTGACGGTGGAAGCGGAACTGGGCGTGCTCGGCTCCCTGGAAACCATGAAGGGCGACAAGGAAGACGGCCACGGCGCCGAAGGCACCATGACCCGCGAACAGCTGCTGACCGATGTGGCGCAAGCCGCCGACTTCGTCGAGCGCACCCAGTGCGACGCCCTGGCCATTGCCATCGGCACCTCGCATGGCGCTTACAAGTTCACCCGCAAGCCGACCGGCGACATCCTGGCGATTGACCGCATCAAGGAAATCCACGCCCGCATCCCCAACACCCACCTGGTGATGCACGGTTCCTCCTCTGTGCCGCAAGACCTGCTGGCCATCATCCGCGAATTCGGCGGCGATATGAAGGAAACCTACGGCGTGCCGGTCGAAGAGATCCAGGAAGGCATCCGTCACGGCGTGCGCAAGATCAATATCGACACCGATATCCGCCTGGCCATGACCGCGGCTGTGCGCAAATACATGTTCGAGAACCCATCCAAGTTCGACCCGCGCGACTTCCTCAAGCCGGCCCGTGCCGCCGCCGAGGAAATCTGCAAGGCGCGCTTCCTGTCCTTCGGTTGCGAAGGCCGCGCCAGCCAGATCAAGCCGCTGCCGCTGGAAAAAATGGCCGAACGCTACAAGGCCGGCCAACTGGCCCAGATTGTGAAGTAAGTAACACTCCCTCGACCGGCGGGCCTTCCCGCCGGTTTTGCTTAGTTTCGCTTAGTCTCGTTTATCCCGACCTTCCCGCTATGAACAGCCTTTACCAATCCTCCATCAAATCCCTGCCCCTGCTGGGCCACGGCAAAGTCCGCGACAACTACGCCGTGGGCGACGACAAGATCCTGATCGTCACCACCGACCGCCTGTCTGCCTTCGACGTCGTGATGAACGAACCGATCCCCGGCAAGGGCATGGTGCTGAACCAGATGAGCGATTTCTGGTTCGAAAAACTGGGCCATATCGTGCCCAACCACCTGACCGGCGTGGCGCCGGAGTCCGTGGTGGCCGCCGATGAGGTGGAGCAGGTCAAAGGCCGCGCCGTGGTCGCCAAGCGCTTGAAGCCGATCCTGGTGGAAGCCGTGGTGCGCGGCTATATCATCGGTTCGGGCTGGAAGGATTACCAGGCCACCGGCAGCATTTGCGGCATCGAATTGCCGGCCGGCCTGCGCCAGGCCGACAAGCTGCCGGAACCGCTGTTCACCCCGGCCGCCAAGGCTGATCTGGGCGAGCACGACGAGAACATCAGCTTCGCTGACATGGAAGAACGTATCGGCGCCGAGCTGGCCGCCAAGATGCGCGCCATCAGTATCGAGCTGTACCGCACCGCCGCCGACTACGCTGCCACGCGCGGCATCATCATCGCCGATACCAAGTTCGAGTTCGGCCTCGACGACAACGGCGTGCTGCACCTGATGGACGAAGTGCTGACCGCCGATTCCTCGCGCTTCTGGCCGGCCGATTCCTACGCGCCGGACATGTCGCCGCCGTCCTTCGACAAGCAATTCGTGCGCGACTACCTGGAAACCCTGAAGGACTGGAACAAGGCGCCGCCCGCGCCCGCCCTGCCGGCCGACGTGATCGACAAAACCCAGGCCAAGTACTTCGAAGCCATCGAACGCCTGACCGGCGAGAAGCTGAAGGTATGACGATGACGGCGCAGAACAAGCCGCTGGTCGGCATCATCATGGGTTCGTCCTCCGACTGGGACGTGATGCAGCACGCGGTCGCCATGCTCAAGCAGTTTGGCGTGCCGCATGAGGCGCAGGTGATCTCGGCCCACCGCATGCCGGATGAGATGTTCGCCTATGCCGAAAGCGCGCGCGCGCGCGGCCTGCGCGCCATCATCGCCGGCGCCGGCGGCGCCGCCCACCTGCCGGGCATGGTGGCGGCCAAGACCATCGTGCCGGTGCTGGGCGTGCCCGTGCCGTCCAAATACCTGCGCGGCGAGGACTCGCTGCTGTCCATCGTGCAGATGCCCAAGGGCGTGCCGGTGTCCACCTTCGCCATCGGCGAAGCGGGCGCCGCCAACGCCGCCCTGACGGCGGTGGCCATGCTGGCCGCCACCGACGACGCCCTCGCGGCCCAGCTGGAAGCGTTCCGCGCCCAGCAGACCGCAGCCGCCAAGGCCATGACCTTACCGCTTGAATAAATGTAATGAGTAATCCGAAGTCTTCTTCCCCGCTGGCAGCCAATCCGCCAAGCTGGCTGGGGGTTATGGGCGGCGGCCAGCTGGGCCGCATGTTCGCCCAGGCCGCGCAAAGCATGGGCTACCAGGTGGCCGTGCTGGAACCGGCGCGCGACTGCCCGGCCGGCCAGGTCGCCCAGCGCCTGGTGCAGGCCGGCTACAGCGACGCCGCCGGCCTCGATGCGCTGGCCGCGCAATGCGTGGCCGTCACCACCGAGTTTGAAAACGTGCCGGCCGACAGCCTGTCGCGCCTGGCGCAGCAGGTGTTTGTCGCGCCGGACGCCCACGGCGTGTCGGTGGCCCAGGACCGCATCGCGGAAAAACGCTTCTTCGTCGGCTGCGCCGCGAAGTCGGGCGTACTGCCGGCGCCGCACAAGGTGATCTCGTCCGAAACGGATATCGCCGGCGTCGGCGACGAGCTGCTGCCGGGCATCCTGAAAACCGTGCGCATGGGCTACGACGGCAAGGGCCAGGTGCGCGTGCGCAGCCGCGAGGAATTGCACGCCGCCTTCCACTCCATGGGCCAGGTCACCTGCCTGCTGGAGAAGATGCTGCCGCTGGCTTATGAAGTGTCGGTGCTGACCGTGCGCGGCGCCGACGGCCAGTCCGTGGTGTATCCGATCGCCGAAAACGTGCACCGCGACGGCATCCTGTTCACCACCACCGTGCCCGGCCCGAATATCACGGCCGAGTGCGCGGCGAAGGCGCAAGAGGCGGCGCGCGCCATCGTGGCCGAACTCGGTTATGTCGGCGTGCTGTGCATCGAGTTCTTCGTGCTGACCGACGGCAGCCTGGTGGTCAACGAGATGGCGCCGCGTCCGCATAACAGCGGCCACTACACCATCGACGCCTGCGTCACCAGCCAGTTCGCGCAGCAGGTGCGCGCCATGGCGCGGCTGCCGCTGGGCGAGGTGCGCCAGCATTCGCCGGCCGTGATGCTCAACATCCTGGGCGATATTTGGTTCGAGGGCGAGAGCGATACGCCGCGCGAACCGGGCTGGGACCGCATCCTGGGCCTGCCGGGCGCCTGTCTGCACCTGTACGGCAAGGACGATCCGCGCCGCAGCCGCAAGATGGGCCACTTGACCTTCATCGCGGCCACGCTGGAGGAGGCGCAGCGCCAGTTGCAGGCGGCCTGCCTGATCCTGGGCATCGACCCATGAGCAGCGGTGCCATGAACGAAGTGGACCAGGCCGCCATCGGCGCGGCCGCCAGGGCGCTGGAAGCGGGCGCCCTGGTCGCTTTCCCCACCGAGACCGTGTACGGCCTCGGTGCCGACGCCGAAAGTCCGGCGGCGGTGGCGCGCATCTACGCAGCCAAGGGCCGTCCCAACGACCATCCGGTGATCGTGCACCTGGCGCCGGGCGCCGACCTGTCTTACTGGGCCAGCGAGATTCCGGCCGAGGCGCGCGCGCTGGTGGCGGCCTTCTGGCCCGGCCCGCTGACCCTGATTTTGAAGCGCGCCAGCCACATCCCCGACGCCGTTTCGGGCGGCCAGGATACGGTGGGCCTGCGCTGTCCTTCGCATCCGGTCGCCATGGCCCTGCTGTCGGCCTTCAAGGGCGGCAAGGGCGGCGTGGCGGCGCCGTCGGCGAACAAGTTCGGCAATGTCAGCCCGACCACGGCCCAGCACGTGCGCGACGAGTTCGCGGGCGATGTTGGTCCCGGCCCCGGTAACGGTCCTGGTAACGGTCCCGGTAACGGTCCCGGTAACGGCGCGCGCATCGCCGCCGTGCTCGACGGCGGCTCCAGCCAGGTCGGCATCGAATCGACCATTCTCGACCTGTCGCGCCTGGCTACGCACGGCCCGGTGCTGCTGCGTCCCGGCCATATCAGCGCCAAGCAGATCGCCGACGTCATCGGCCAGATGCCGGGCCTGCCGGACCAGAGCGCGCCGCGCGCTTCCGGCACCCTGGAATCGCATTACGCGCCGAAAGCGCCGGTGGCCCTGATTGCCGGCGCTGCCGTGGTGGAAACCTTGGCGGCCCTGCAAGCCCGGCAACGCCAGGTCGCCGTCATCCATTACTCGGCCATCGCCCTGGGCGGCGCGCAAGCGACCCTGCCGGGTGATCCGGTGGGCTATGCCTACGGCCTGTACGCGGCGCTGCGCGCCATGGACCAGACCGGAGCCGACCTGATCCTGGTCGAAGCGCCGCCGCAGGGCGAAGCCTGGCTGGGCGTCAACGACCGCCTGCGCCGCGCCGCTTTCGGCTCCGCCGGCACCATCGAAAAGTTCCTGCAAGCCTGAAGCGCCACACCGCCCGGCGTGGCGGCGCGCGTCAAGGGCGTGTTCGCAACGGCGCGCGCAGCGCATGCGCTGGCAGCTCAACGGCAGGAGTATGCTTATGCAAGGAAGCCCAGCCGTGTCCATTGACGGGCAGGGCTTCCGCATCATTCCTGCCGCAGCGGCGGCCAGCGTGGCCGCCTGCCTCTTCCGCCGCCTGCGGCTGCGCATGGAGGCTGTATGTTCCGACTGCCGCGGCTTTTGCCCATTCTTTCGCGTCTTGCCATGCCCATCCATCCCGGGCTGCTGTTCGCGGCACTGCTGGCGCCATGTGCCGCCGGTGCGGCACCAGCGGGCGCGGAATCGGCCAGCTCCCAGCCCTATGCTGCGCGCATCGAACGCGGCGCGCTGCTGGCGGGACCGGCCCTGGCGCGCATCGAAATGGGGCCGTTCTCCAGCGCCAAGCGCATCGACCCGGAACTGCTGTCCCAGCTGCTCGACAGGGCAGGGGAGGACGCCGGCCAGGCCATCGGCCAGCCGCGCTGCACCATCACCACGTACACCGTGCGCTACCGTACCGTGGGCGGCAGCGGCGAAGCCACCGATGCCAGCGCCGCGCTGATCCTGCCCTCCGGCCGCGACAGCGTCTGCAAGGGGCCGCGCCCGCTGCTGCTGTATGCGCACGGCACCTCGATTTCCAAGAGCCACGATATGGCCCGCCTGCGCGGCGAAGCGCGCCTGGTGGCGGCCATGTTCACGGCCCAGGGCTATATCGTGGTGGCGCCCAATTACGCCGGCTATGAAGGCTCGTCGCTGCCCTACCATCCCTATCTGAACGCCGAGCAGCAGTCGGCCGATATGGCCGATGCCCTGCGCGCCAGCCGCGCCGCGCTGGCCAGGCTGAAGGTGCAGGCCGCGCCGCGCCTGTTTCTGGCCGGCTACTCGCAGGGCGGCTTTGTCACGCTCGCCACCCAGCGCGCCATGCAGCAGGAATACGGCAGCGAATTCCAGGTGACGGCGGCGGCCGGCCTGTCCGGCCCGTATGCGATGGCGCAGATGGCCGACGATGTCTTCGCCGGCAAGCCGAACGCCGGCATCACCGTCTACCTACCGCTGATCGGCACCTCGGCCCAGCGCTCGGGCGCGGCCATCTATGCCACGCCGGGCGAGCTGTACGAGAGCCAGTACGCCAGCGGCATCGAAACCCTGCTGCCGGGCAGCATGACGCGCGAAGACTTGTTCAAGCGCGGCAAGCTGCCCGCGCGCGCCCTGTTCGCCAGCGACTCGCAGCCCCAGGCCGACGGCAGCCGGCCGTATTTCGCCGATCCGCACCTGGTGCGCAGCAGTTACCGCGCCGCCTATCTGCAGGATATGGCCGAGTATCCCTGCAGCGCCACGCCGGGCGCCTGTCCCAGCCAGAACAATCTGCGGCGCTGGATGCTGAAAAACGATTTGCGCAATTACCGGCCGCAAAGCCCGCTGTTGCTGTGCGGCGCCGCCCACGATCCGGCTGTGCCTTTCTACAACGCCACGGCCGCCGCCAGCTATTTCCGTGCCCAGGGCGCGGCGCCGGTCCTGCTCGATCTGGAAGCCCAGGCCCAGCAGGATGAATACAGTATCTACCGCCAAGGTTTCGCGCGCCACCAGGCCGCCGTGCGCCAGCAGGCGCAGAAAGAGGGGCGCAATCCGGACGAGGCCGTGGCCGAGCGCTACCATGCGCGCCTGGCTGCGCCTTTCTGCCTGCTGGCCGCGCGCGCCTTCTTCGACAAGACTTTGGCTGAGTCGAAGTAAGTCTTGCTTGGCTACTCCTGGTATGGCCGTTCGGCACCGAGTTCGGTGCTTTCGGCAAAACTGCTTTTTTTACAAAATTCTCCTTGTGTTCGGCATTGCCGTGCTGGCATATTAAATGCACGGCGAAAAGCACGTCCGTACTATAAAACACACAAGGAGACATTGAATGCGTACCACCAAGCTTGCACTCGCTGCAATGGCTGCGGCCGCCCTGGCCGCTTGCGGAGGCAGCAGCCCCAGCCCCGGCGAACAGAATAACAAGGTCCAGTTTGCATCCCAGGTATCGTTCGGCGACAGCCTGTCCGACATCGGCACTTACCGTGTCGGCACCGTCAAGGCCATCGGCGGCGGCACCTTCACCATCAATGGCGACAACACGGGCGTCAATCCTGCGCTGACCGGCAAGAACTGGACCGAACTGATGGCCGCCCAGCTCAAGCTGCCCGCGCCATGCCCGGCCATGACCGGCCTGGACGGTGACGCCAGCAAGGGCTTCTCGGTGCCCATCGCCACCAATTCCAATTGCTTCAGCTACGCCCAGGGCGGCTCGCGCGTCACCAATCCGATCGGCAAGGGCCACAAGGCCACCGGCAGCGCGCTGGGCGCCCTGACCGTACCCGTGGTGCAGCAGGTGAAGAACCACCTGGCCGTGACGGGCGGCAAGTTCAGCGGCAAGGAACTGGTGCTGATCATGACCGGCGGCAATGACCTGCTGGTGGGTCTGGGCCAGCTCGACGAAGGCGCCAAGGCCGCCGGCGCAGCGGCCGGCGCCAAGGCCTTCGGCGCCAGCCTGACCGCCCAGCTGGCGGCCGGCGCCCCGAATCCGGCCACGGCCGCCCAGGCCATCGGCGCCGCGCTGGCGGCGGAAAGCGTGCGTCCCGGCCACACCGACAACAGCGTGGTCACCGCGGCCGTGACGGCGGCCGTCACGGCCGGCAATACCGCGGTGGCTTCGCCTGCCGTCTCCGGCCCGATGGCGCTGAAAGCCAAGGCTGACGGCGCGGCCGCCGGCGCCCAGGCCGGTGCCGATTACGTGACCGCCACCAGCCCGACGCTGGTGACGGCGATGGCGACCGCCGCCAACGAGCTGGTGGCCCTGGTGAAAACCCAGGTCGTCGGCAATGGCGCCAACTATGTGGTGGTGAACAATATTCCGGACGTGGCCAATACCCCGGCCGGCCTGGCGAAATCGGCCACCATCCAGGCCTTGATCAACGCCATGGTGAAGGCCTTCAACGACCAGCTGAACGCCGGTCTGGGCAGCGAGAGCAAGGTGCTGGTGGTCGACGTGTTCGCCGTCAGCCACGACCAGGCCACCAATCCCGGCCCATATGGCTTGACCAATGTGAAGGATACCGCCTGCGACACCAGCAAGAACCCGTTGGGCAATTCCCTGGGCTGCAACGCCAGCAACCTGATCGCGGGCGACGTCAGCCATTACTCCTATGCCGACGATGTGCATCCGACCCCGTTCAACTACTTCCTGCTGGCGCGCTATGTGTCGCAGAAGATGACGGTTAAAGGCTGGCTGTAATCCATCACGAGAGACCTGGAGACGAAATGAACAACACCATCAATCGCGCCGCCCACGTGCTGGCGCAGGCTGCCATCCTGAGCGCCGCCCTGGGCGCCGCATCCACCGCCTCGGCCCAGTCGGCCGGCGACTGGATCCTGAAAGTCGGCGTCAACCGCATCACGCCGAAAGTCGAGAGCGGCAATGTGAGCGCCCCGGCCCTGCCGGAATCGAAGGCCGATGTGGCGGCGGACACCAAGCCCATCTTCAACATCACCCGCATGCTCACCGACAATATCTCGGCCGAGCTGGACCTGGGCGTGCCGTACAAGCACGACCTGATGGCGGCCGGCTCGATCGCCGGTTCGGGCAAGCTCGGCACCTCCGAAGTGCTGCCGCCGACGGCCCTGATCCAGTACCGCTTCTTCGAGCCGAACGCGCGCTTGCGTCCGTATGTGGGCCTGGGCCTGACCTATGCCTACTTTCAGAAGGAACGCGGCTCGGCCCAGCTGACGGCGCTGCTCAACACGGGCGGTCCCGGCACCACTTTCTCGCTGAAGTCGAAGTTCGCCGCCAGCTTCCAGATCGGCGCTTCGCTGCGCATCGATGACCGCTGGGGTGCGGACATCGGCATCATCAAGACCAAGCTGAAAACCCGCGCCGACTTCTCCACCGGCCAGACCATGGAAGCCCGCCTCGACCCGCTGGCCGTCAGCCTGGGCGTGACGTATAAGTTCTAAGTCCGGCAGACGTAAAAAAACCCGCCTCGGCGGGTTTTTTTTACGGGATGGCCGGCGCTTACTGGAAAGCCTGGATGCCGGTCTGGGCGCGGCCCAGGATCAGGGCGTGGATATCGTGCGTGCCCTCATAGGTGTTGACCACTTCCAGGTTCACCATATGGCGGATGATGCCGAACTCGTCCGAAATGCCGTTACCGCCCAGCATATCGCGCGCCATGCGCGCCACGTCCAGCGACTTGCCGCAGGAATTGCGCTTCATCATCGAGGTGATTTCGACGGCGGCCGTGCCGGCATCCTTCATGCGGCCCAGCTGCAGGCAGCCTTGCAGGCCCAGCGTGATCTCGGTCTGCATATCGGCCAGCTTCTTCTGGATCAGCTGGTTGGCGGCCAGGGGACGGCCGAATTGCTTGCGGTCCAGCACATACTGGCGCGCGATGTGCCAGCAGTCTTCCGCCGCGCCCAGCGCGCCCCAGGCGATGCCGTAGCGGGCCGAGTTCAGGCAGGTGAACGGACCTTTCAGGCCGCGGACATCGGGGAAGGCGTTCTCTTCCGGGCAGAACACTTCGTCCATCACGATTTCGCCGGTGATCGAGGCGCGCAGGCCGAACTTGCCGTGGATGGCCGGGGCCGACAAGCCCTTCATGCCTTTTTCCAGGATGAAGCCGCGGATCGCACCCTCATCGTCCTTGGCCCACACCACGAAGACGTCGGCCACCGGCGAATTGGTGATCCACATCTTGGCGCCGGTCAGGGAATAGCCGCCCGCCACTTTCTTGGCGCGGGTAATCATCGAACCGGGATCGGAACCATGGTTCGGCTCGGTCAAGCCGAAGCAGCCGATCCATTCGCCGGTGGCCAGCTTGGGCAGGTATTTCTGGCGCTGCGCTTCGCTGCCGAATTCATAGATCGGCACCATCACCAGCGAGGATTGCACGCTCATCATCGAGCGGTAGCCGGAATCGACGCGTTCCACTTCGCGTGCGATCAGGCCATACGCCACATAGTTCAGGCCCGGGCCGCCATATTGCTCGGGAATGGTCGGACCCAGCAGACCCAGTTCGCCCATTTCGCGGAAGATCGAGGTATCCATCTGCTCGTGGCGGAAGGCTTCCAGGATGCGCGGCGCCAGCTTGTCCTGGCAATACGCGGCGGCGGCATCGCGCACCATGCGCTCTTCGTCGCTCAGCTGCTCGTTCAGCAACAGGGGATCGTCCCAGTGGAATTGGGCTTTGCTTTGGCTCATCGTGATTCCGTCTCTCTCTTTATGGTTGATATAGCTTGTCTAGACTGCTTGCAAAGAACGTTATTCTAGCGCAGTCCACGGAACTGGCCGCCATGGAAGACCAGGGGCGGCTGGGGGGAAAATTCGCAGTGCTCGACCTCGCCCACGAAAATGACGTGGTCGCCCTCCGGATAGCGGCTGCGGTTATGGCACTCGAACCAGGCGGAGCAGCCTTTCAGGACGGGCTGGCCGGTACGCGACAGCTCGAACGCGGCCACGCCGAAGGGGTCTTCGCCGCGCGTGGAAAACAGCTTGGCCAGATGGCCTTGCTCGGCGCTAAGCACGTTGATTACATAATGGGAGTTACCACGGAAAATCGGCAGGCTGTTGGCGCCCGTCGCCAGGCTCCACAGCACCAGCGGCGGCTCCAGCGAGACCGAATTGAAGGAACTGGCCGTCAGGCCGCGGAAGCTGCCGTCGGCCAGGCGCGTGGTAATGACAGTCACGCCGGTGGCGAATTGCCCCAGCGCTTGGCGGAATTGGCCGCTATCGAATTCGCGCGTTGCCGCGCGGGGGGAGCGTGTATTCATGGAGGATCCGTATCTTTCTGCCATTATGCCAAATTTGTCGCCCGGCAGCACCAAACAGGGCCAGCTTGAGTCATCGCTTGACTTGTCCTGAGGGGCGATATAGCTTGAATTATTCGAAGGAGATCCAAATGTCGGGCAAAAAGGCTGCACAACTTCCCGCTGAAAAGGTGGACGTCGCAACGTCGCCGAAGGAGTCGGATGCTCTTCCGGACGTGCCGCTGCGCATCGACGTGGACCGGATGGCTGCAGCCCTGGAGTCGGAGAGTGTGATTGTTCCTGGCGGATTGAGTCGTGAAGAGTTAAGACAGTTCATCATTTCCCATGCCAAGGCATAGAACATGGGATTCACATGGAGTTTCAAGACCCGTTTCGCCCACGAGTTCAGCAATTATCCGCGAGATCAGCAAGACAAAATCCTGGACTTCATCGCTTTGCTCACTCAGCACGGCTTGACGGATTTCGGCAAATTTTCCGGTAAATTTTCCGCATCATGGAAAGGGTTGGCGTCTTCCGATCCGGCCTACGCCCATGCCAGGTCAAACGAGTTGTGGCACTATCACATAGGCATTCCCCGTTACAGGAATACTCGTGGGAAGGACCAGACCTCAGATTGGATATTGCATTTTCAATGGCCGCACAAAAATGCTGGCGGTACGCATATCGATCTGGTGGATATTTGTTACCACTACAAAGCCGATGGCAGCTTTTATCTGCCGGCGGCAGGCTATCTGCTGTGACGGATTGCATCCAAAAAACAAGAATTCAGGAGCGGAAAATGACTGAAACAGCGGTGCTTGGCGGTGGTTGCTTCTGGTGCACGGAAGCGGTCTACCTGGAGGTGCGCGGGGTACAGAAGGTGGCGTCCGGCTATACGGGCGGCCAGCAGCCGGAGCCGACCTATGAGCAGGTGTGCAGCGGCGAGACCGGGCATGCCGAGGTCATTCGCGTCGAATTCGATCCCGCCGTGATCGGCTACCGCGAGCTGTTGGAAATCTTCTTCACCATCCACGACCCCACCACGCTGAACCGCCAGGGCAACGATGTCGGCACCCAGTACCGTTCGGTGGTCTATTACCAGTCGCCTGAGCAGGAAGCCACGGCGCGCCAGGTGATTGCGGAAATGGCCCATGTGTGGGACGCGCCCATCGTCACCGAGCTGTCGCCGGCCCAGCCTTTCTACCAGGCTGAGGATTACCACCAGAACTATTTCGCCCAGCACCCGCTGCAAGGCTATTGCGCCTTCGTCGTCGCGCCCAAGGTCGCCAAGTTCCGCAAGACCTATACCAAATACCTCAAATAGCTTCGCAGGCTGGATTCTCCGCATACATATAGCGGCGCGACCACGGTAGCGCCTGCGGATGGCGGCCGGCCTTGCCGCACACGATCTGGTACAGGCTGATCCAGTCCTGGTCGAAGGCGTAGGCGCAGCCGGCCAGGTACACATGCCAGATGCGGAAGCGCTTGTCGCCGGCGATGGCTTTCACCTGGTCGGCCCGCGCTTCGAAATTGTCGGTCCAGATGGCGCAGGTCTTGGCGTAGTGGCGGCGCAGGTTTTCCACGTCATAGGCTTCAAGCTGGCCCTGCTGCATGGCTTTCAGCACCTGGCTGAGATGCGCCAGTTCGCCCTGCGGGAATACGTATTTGTCGATGAACTCGCCGCCACCATATGGCGTTTCGCCACTATCGGGATCGGTGCTGGTGATGCCGTGGTTCATGGCCACGCCATCGTCGGCCAGCAGGCGGTGGATGATGCCGAAGTATTCGGCCAGATGCTTGACGCCCACATGCTCGAACATGCCGACGCTGGTGATGCGGTCGAAGCTGCCGCGCACATCGCGGTAATCCTGCAGGCGGATTTCCACCAAATGTTCCAGGCCGGCCTGCGCCACGCGCTCGCGCGCCAGCGCGTACTGGTTTTCCGACAGCGTAATGCCGGTGCAGCGCGCGCCATATGTTTGCGCGGCGCGGATCACCAGCGCGCCCCAGCCGCAGCCGATGTCGAGCAGGGTCTGGCCGCGCTGCAGGCGGATCTTGGCGAGGATGTGGTCGATCTTCTTGAGCTGGGCGGCGGCCAGGTCTTCCTCCCCGCTCTCGAAATAGGCGCAGGAATACACCATGCGCGGATCGAGGAACTGCTGGTAGAACTCGTTGGAGACGTCGTAGTGGTAGCGGATCGCTTCCGCATCCTTTTTCCGGCTGTGCGTGAACTGGCGCACGATGCGCAACAGCTTGCCATCCGAGTGCAGGGTCGAATGCGCCAGCGCATTGACGATGCGTATCATGTCCTTGGCCTTGCCCGTGACCTCGATTGCCCCTTCCACATAGGCCGTACCGAGGTTCGACAGGCTTGGGGAGAGCAGATAGCGCGCCGCCGAGGGACTGGGAATGCGGATGGTGACGCGCGGCGCCTCGCAGGAAAAATCGAAGGCCTGCCCATTCCACAATTCGATGCGCAAGGGCAGGGTGATTTGCTGGCGGATGCCTGCGGTCCAGGCGCTGAGTCGGCTTTGTACGAACAAGATAACCTCCGTTAGTACGATCACAACGACACTGCGCCGGGACACGGCTTGATTGGCTTAGGGCTGGATGCGCTCCTTGCCCCAGCTGCCGTCCGCTTGCAGCGTATACACGATCCGGTCATGGAAGCGCGACTGGCGCCCCTGCCAGAATTCCACGCGCTCGGGCACCAGGCGGTAGCCGCCCCAGTGCGCCGGACGCTGCGGCTGTTCGCCGCTGGCCGCTTCCACGGCCGCATACCTGGCCTCCATCTCTTCGCGGCTGCCGACCGGCATGCTCTGCGCCGACGCGATGGCGGCCAGCCGGCTCTTCAATGGCCGGCTGTAGAAATAGGTGTCGCTGTCCTCGGCCGAGGTCTTTTCCACCCGGCCCTCGATGCGGACCTGGCGTTCCAGCTCGCGCCAGAAGAACAGCAGGGCGGCTTGCGGATTGTCCGCCAGCTCATGGCCTTTCTGGCTCTCGTAATTGGTGTACCAGGTGAAGCCGCGCTCATCGTACTGCTTGATCAGCACGATGCGCGAACTGGGCCGGCCATCCTTGCTGGCCGTGGCCACGCTCATCGCGTTCGGCTCGCTCACCTGCGCCTTCATGGCTTCGTCGAACCACTTGGCAAACTGGGCGATCGGGTCGGCCAGCGTATCGTCTTCCGACAGGCTGGCGCGGCCGTAATCGAGACGCAGAGCGGCCAAGGCAATGCCGCCGGCGGCCGGCGCCTGTTGGCCGATACCGCGGCGGCGCTGCATGGCCTCGCCCAGGATCTGCATCTGCGCGGCGCTGAACAGGCGTTTCGCCATCGGCGCCAGCTGCTCTTCCTCGATTGCCATATGGCCGGCATAGATGCCGCTGAAACGCTCGACATCGGCGCGCGACAACTCGGCCGATGAGCCGTTGGCAATCCTATCAAGTTGTGTTTTGATTATATGCCAATCCGTTTCCATCTGCTGGTGCTGGGCCAGGATGTGCGGCTTCACGCTCAGCAGCAGGGCGGCGTCCTCGCCCTGGGCATTGGCGTCGAGCATGGGCAGCAAGTCCTGTTCCTCGTCCTGGTGGTGCAGGTGGGCGGCCTTGTTGAAGTAATTGAGCACGGACTGGGCGGCCTGCTGGGCGGCGGCGTCGGCGCCATGGCTGGGCAGGTGGGCCAGCAGATTGTCCAGGGTCTTGAGCTGTTTGCGGATGCGGTCGTGGCAGTGCTTGAGGACGGCGATCGGCTGATCGAAGCCGGGCGCCGTGTCGAACAGTTTATCGTTCATGGCTTTCTCGTTAGCTGAGTTGGGGCCATTGTAGGATACTCTTGGGCTGGGTCCGGTAAAATATGGCGGATGAATTCCCTGCATACTCCTTTTGGCCTAGGCGACGGCGCCGCGGCCGACCCCGGCCACGATATCGACTTTGAACGCCGCTTCGGCGGCATCGCCCGCCTGTACGGCGCGCGCGCCCTGGAACGCTTCTGCAGCGCCCATGTGTGCGTGATCGGCGTCGGCGGCGTCGGCTCCTGGATCGTCGAAGCGCTGGCGCGCAGCGCCATCGGCCGCATGACCCTGATCGACCTCGACAACGTGGCCGAGTCGAATATCAATCGCCAGATCCAGGCCCTGAGCGGCACCCTGGGCATGGCCAAGATCACCGCGCTGGCCGAGCGCGTGGCCCAGATCAATCCCTATTGCCGGATCACCCAGATCGAAGACTTCATCACGCCCGACAATCTGGACCAGATGATCGGCGCCCACGCCTACGATTACGTGATCGACGCCATCGACAGCGCCAAGTCGAAGACGGCCCTGATCCACTACTGTCGCAGCAAGGGCATCCCCTTGATCACCATCGGCAGCGCGGGCGGCCAGACCGACCCCACCCGCATCGAGGTGCGCGACCTGGCCAAGACCGAGCAGGAGCCGCTGCTGAAGAAGGTGCGGCGCCGCCTGCGCAGCCAGTACAACTATCCGCCCAACTCGAAGAACAAGCTGCATGTGGACGCGGTGTTCTCGATGGAGCCGCTGAAATTCCCGGAAACGGGCGAGGTGTGCTCGGTCGACGCCGACGAAAAGCAGCCCGGCGTCACCGGCATCAACTGCGCCGGTTTCGGCTCCTCGGTGGTGGTCACGGCCACGTTCGGCCTGGTGGCCGCCGGCCACCTGCTCAACAAGCTGGCCGCCAGCGTGGCCGTGGCGGAAGCTGAGCCCAAGGGCGAGCCTATCCCCGCCGCCAGCGCGCCGCCCGCCGCCGCGTAGCGCAGCTTCCCATGCTGGCCCGGCCTCGCGCGCCGGGCGCTGCGCCGTTCAGCGGCGCGCCACGGGACGATAGAGTCCCGATGGCAGCGATTCCACCAGCGCGATTTCCTTGACCTCCCAGCTGATCGGCGCGCAGGCCGCGGCGGCCGGCGGTGCCGTTTTCGCTTCGCGCATCAACGTGACGTGGGGGCGGAACTCGCCATGGGTGGCGGCCGAAAAACCGGCCGCTTCCAGACGCCGCATCAAATCGTCCTGCATCGCCAGCAGCGCCGGTGGCGCGGCCGACATGCCGGCCCAGGCGATGCGCGGCTTGCCAAAATAGCCGAAGCAATCGATTTCCAGCCGCAGCGGCGGTACGGGCAGGGCATGCAAAATATCCAGTAGCGGCGGCAGTGCCGTGGCGGGTTGCTGGCCGAGGAAGGCCAGGGTCAGGTGCAGTTTATCGGACGGCGTGGCGCGGCCCGCGAGCTGGGACTGAAGGGCGGCCAGGGCGCCGCGCGTGGCCGGATCGGGCCAGAGCGCGAAAAAAAGCTTGTGGGCGGGCACGACGTTTATCCCGCCTGAAGATTGATTTGATATCATGATGCCGCTCTCAACACCAGAGGAAAGAATTTACCATGATCCGTCGTTCCGCATTATTCGCCTTCATCTTTGCCGCCGCCACCGCTGCCCAGGCGCAGCAGCCTGAAGCCCAACCGCAGCCCCAGGCGCAGCCTGAAGCGGCCGCGCCCGTGGTGGTCGGCTCCGCCACGCCAGGCCCCGTGGCCGAACAACTGATCATCACCGACGTCAAGGTCGGTACCGGCCGCGAAGCCCAGGCCGGCCAGACCGTGCGCGTCAACTACACCGGCTGGCTGTACCGCCCGCTGGCCAAGAACCAGCGCGGCCGCAAGTTCGACTCCTCGATCGGCCGCGAGCCGCTCGAATTCCCGCTCGGTAAAGGCCGTGTCATCAAGGGCTGGGACCAGGGCGTGGCCGGCATGAAGGTCGGCGGCAAGCGCACCCTGATCATTCCCGCCGAACTGGCTTACGGTTCGCGCTCGATGGGCGATATTCCATCGAATTCGGCCCTGATCTTCGACGTCGAACTGCTGGACGTGAAGTAAGTCCCTGGCTGGCTGCCGCGCGCGTCCCAGCGCCGCGCCGCGGCAGCGGCAAATCGGCGTACACTAGGTCTCCCATCCGCGCGGAGACCTCGCCATGAACATTGCCAACAATGTCACTGAGCTGATCGGCAATACGCCCCTGGTGCGCATCCAGCGCATGGCGGCAGGCGCCCCGGCCCAGCTGCTGGCCAAACTCGAATTCTACAATCCCGCCCACAGCGTCAAAGACCGCATCGGCCTGTCCATGATCGAGGCGGCGGAAGCGGCAGGGCAGATCCATCCCGACACCATCATCCTGGAGCCGACCAGCGGCAATACCGGCATCGCCCTGGCCATGGTGTGTGCGGCGCGCGGCTACCGCTGCATGCTGGTCATGCCCGAAACCATGAGCCGCGAACGGCGCATGCTGCTGCGCGCCTATGGCGCGGAACTGGTGCTGACGCCGGGCGCCGAAGGCATGCTGGGCGCCATCCGCCGCGCCGAGGAAATGGCGGAGGCGGACCGGCGCTACCTGATGCCGCAGCAATTCAACAATCCCGCCAATCCCGACGTGCACCGCCGCACCACGGCCGAAGAGATCTGGCGCGACACGGACGGCCAGGCCGACATCCTGGTGTCGGGCGTCGGCACCGGCGGCACGATCACCGGCGTGGGGGAGGTGATCAAGGCGCGTAAGCCGGAATTCCAGTGCATCGCGGTGGAGCCGGAAGCGTCGCCGATTCTGTCGAAGGGCATCAAGGGACCGCATCCGATCCAGGGCATCGGCGCCGGCTTCGTGCCGGCCGTGCTGAATACCCATGTGTACAACGAAGTGATCTGCGTGAAGAACGAGGATGCCTTTGCCACGGCGCGCCGCGCGGCGCGCGAAGAAGGGCTGCTGGTGGGGATTTCGTCGGGCGCGGCGCTGTGGGCCGCGCTGCAGGTGGTGTGGCGGCCGGAGAATCAAGGGAAGATGGTGATCACCGTCATTCCCTCGTTCGGCGAGCGCTATCTCAGCACGGCCTTGTTCGAAGGGCTGGCCGATTAGCGCTGGCGCTGGCCGGCTCAGTGCCGGTGGCCGTGCTGGTGCGGCGCGTGCTGGTGGGCCGGTTTGTACTGATGGCCATGATCGTGGTCATGCCCATGCTCGTGATCATGGTCGTGATCATGCGCATGGTCATCGTGTTCATGTCCATGATCGGCGCCGCCGTTGCTGTGCAGGCAGCAGGCATGCTCCGTGGTGCCCTGCTCGGTTTGCAGCGTCGTATGGTGGATGGAGAACTTTTCCTTGAGCTCGCGCGTGATGGTGTCGAGCGCCTGGTCGCCCGGGTAACCGTCCGGCATGACCAAGTGGGCCGTGAGCGCCGTTTCGGTCGTGCTCATGGACCAGATATGCAGATCGTGCACCTCGGTCACGCCCGGCTGAGCGCGCAGGAACTGCTCGACCTGGGGCGCATCCACATTCTCCGGCACCGCTGCCAGCACCATGCGCAGCGACTCGCGCAGCAGCGACCAGGTGCCCATCGTAATCAGCACCACGATGGCGATACTGACCAGCGGATCGAGCCAGGTCCAGCCCGTGTACATCACCACCAGGCCGGATAGCAGCACGCCCAGCGAAATCGCCGCATCGGCCGCCAGATGCAGGTAGGCGCCGCGGATATTCAAATCGTCCTTGCTGCCCGCCATGAACAGCATGGCCGACAAGCCGTTCACCGCGATGCCCACTGCCGCCACCACCGACACGGTCAGTCCCTGCACCGGCGTTGGGTTCATCAATTGCAGCACCGCCTCCCAGGCAATCGCCCCGCAGGCCGCCATCAGCAGCATGCCGTTGAACAGCGCCGCCAGCATCGAGCTGCTGCGCAAGCCATAGGTATAGCGGCCGGACGGCGTGCGTTTCGCCAGGATCGCCGCGCCCCAGGCCAGCATCAGGCCCAGCACGTCGGACAGGTTGTGGCCCGCATCGGCCATCAGCGCCGTCGAATTGGCGATAAAGCCGTAGACGAATTCCACCGCCACGAAGATCGCATTGAGCGTAATGGCAATGGCAAAGGCGCGGCCGTGGTCCGTTGGATTGCCGTGATGGTGATGATGGCCATGCTCATGGCCATGATGGTGATGAGCGCTCATGCATCGATCCCGTTGGAAGGTTCCGCGATATGGTCCAGCATATCGCCCAAAACGCCGCTGATATGCGCATCGGCGGCCGAATAAAAGACCTGTTTCCCCTGCCGCTCCGACTTCACGATACGCGCCGCGCGCAGCAAGCGCAAATGGTGGCTCACGAGGGAAGTGCTCAGTTGCAGCCGCTCCGCGATCGCACTCACCGCCACTGGCGCCGCCACGCAGGCGAGCACGATGCGCAGCCGGGTCGGATCGCCCAGCAAATGGAACAAGTCCGCCAGCTGCGCCACCGCCGCATCCGAAACAGAAGAAGAATTCATAATAAAAACATTTGAACAGATATTCAAATGTTAGCCCAAATCCCCCGGCGCCGCAAACCCAATCTGATCTAAATCAAAAAATGTCCACCCTGGTGTCAGGCACCAGAGGTGGACATTCTTTGATTTTTCTCAAGGAATGTCCGGTCCTAGTGCCTGACACCAGGGTGGACATTTGTTGAGGAATATCAAAGCTTAGGGTTGGCGCAGGGCGGTTTCGAGCGCGGTGCGGGTGGCGGGGGGGAGGCTGGACAGGACTTTGTCGAGCTTTTCGGCTTTGGCGAGGGCGGCGCGCTGCTGGGGATTGAGTTCGGCGGGTTTGCTGAACAGCGCCTGGCCGGCGAGCACCAGGGCGGCGCTGAGCAGGGCAACCAGCGCTGCGGCACCGAGCAGGCGCAGTTCGCGCGGCACCAGCAGCGGGGCCTGGGTGGCGATCGGTTTGACCGGGCCGGCGGCCGGCGCCGGCGTGAAGCCGGGATGGCGTTCGTGTTCGTGCGGGACGGCATGCGCCATGCCGCCAGCCTGGCGCGCCTGCTGCATCAGTTCTTGCGAGGCAGCGTCGATGCGGGCGATGTGGCGCTCCACCGCTTCGGCCAGCACGGCTTCGTTCAGGGCCACCAGGGCGAAGATGGGGTCGTCGACATCGACCTTGATGCCGGTTTTTTCAAAAACGAGGGTGCGCAGCTGTTGTGGGTCCATGGCCGCTTACCAGTCCACTTGGTCGAGCTGTTCGAACAGGTCGCGGAACACGACCTTGATGCGCTGCTTTTCCATCACATTGAATTTGTCGCTTTCCTTCACCTCGGTGAGCGTCATGCGCGCGGTGTTCATCTTTTTGACGTCGGCGCCGAAGGTGTCGGGATTGCGCTGGCTCAGCACCACGCGGCCTTTGACGCGCTTGGAGTTGTCGGCATAGGTCTGCGATTCGATGAAGGCTTTGCCGGAGGCCGATTGCAGCAGGCCGAAATGCTCGTTCTCCCACAGCACCAGCGGCACCTGGGTCGCCTTGGCCGTGGAGACAAAGCCCATGGCCGTGTCGTGCAGCGTGTCGCCGCCGCCGACGATGGTGTGGATGTAGACCTGGCGCCCCGATTCGGCCAGCAGCGCGAAGCAGTCGTTCTCGATCAGGTAGGCCAGCAGCGGCGAGAAGGTGTTGGCGCCGTTGTCGATCACGCAGTTGCCGTCTTCCTGCAGGATGTCGATCATCAGCGCGTCGAAGCGCTTGGGATCGATGGTGCGCGCTTCGGTCATCACCGGCACGTGCTGCACATTCAGGGATTTGTAGCGCGAGAAGGTGGTGTTTTCCTGGTCGGTGTCGTAGCAGCGCAGCACCGTGTCGCTCTTGTCCTGCAGCCATTGGGCGAGGATGGTCGAGACCAGGGTTTTGCCGATCCCGCCTTTGCCCTGCAGGATGAAGTGCACCGTGTTTTGCATCGCTTTGCTCCCGTCTTGCTCTTATGGTTAGCGACAGCGCGCCGAGCCGCTGTCTGGTTCATCCGGCGGCTGCGCGGCGGGATCGTGCACGCCTTTGTCGGCGGGCAGGAATTCCCAGTCGTAGCCGTCTTCTTTCAGCGCCAGTTTCAGCACGCCCCATTGCCGGTTGGCGCGCACCTCGCTGTGCGCATGCGGCCAGCGGAACGGCGTGAGGAAGGCGCCGCCGGTGCCGATCACGAACTGGCGCATGCCTTGCCGCGCATCCGGCTTGCCGTCGGCGTCGAGCGGCGCGAAGCGCTCGTAGTCGTGGTCGTGGCCGGACAGCACCAGCTCCGCGCCCGCCGCCTGCAGCAGACGCCAGGCTTCCTGCATATGCAGGCTGGCCGAGTGTCCGCCCGAACTATACATGGGCGCGTGCCAGTAGGCGAGGGTGCAGCGGCGCGGGTGGCGTTCCAGGTCGTCTTTTAGCCACAGCATCTGGGCGCGCTGTTCCTCGCCATGCATATGGCTGTTGAGGGAGACCAGATGCCAGCCGCCCAGGTCGAAGCTGTAGTAGCCGCGCCCGCGCGGTCCGGCCGCCGCGCCGAAATAGCCGTAGTAGCCGTCGGCGCTGCCGCCGTAGTATTCGTGGTTGCCGGGCGTGGGATGGGTGATGTCCTTGAAGCGGCCCCAGGTCGGCGCATAGCAGTCGCGGAATTCGGCTTCCAGCCCGATCGGATAGGTATGGTCGCCCAGCGAGAGCACGGCGCTGCGCCAGCCGGCGGCGGCGTCGCGCGCGATGCCCGCTTCCACCACGGCGGCGGTGCGCGCCGCGCCCGAATACTGGGGACGGCTGTAGCGGCAGTCGGCGATGTCGCCCGCCGCGTAGACCATGATGGGCGCCGGGGACGGCGCCGGCGTCTGGGCTGCGGCCGGCGGCAGGGCGGCCAGCCCCAGGAGGCACGGCATGCAGCGTAAAAGTGATTGCAATAATGGCATCGAAGCGCGCTTATTCTTCTGTTGGTGGGCAAGATATATCACAATGGCGGTTTGTGAAACCGTTTTGTCTGCCCCATGCCTCTCGCTCCCACTCCCGAACAGCAATTGATCCTGCAATCCGACGCGCCCGTGCTGATGGTCGAAGCGGTGGCCGGCGCCGGCAAGACCACCACCCTGGCCATGCTGGCGGCGCAGGCGCGCGGCGAGGTGCTGGGCCTGTGCTTCTCGGCCGGGGCCAAGCTGCGCTTCCAGCAAAAACTGCAGGAGGAGTGCCCGGGACGCCAGGTCAGCGTGATGACGATGGAGGAGTTCGCGCGCGCCCTGCTGTCGCGCCTGGCCCACGACGGCCTGGTGGACAAGGCGCAGTTCTGCCCCAGCGAGGAATCGCTGCGGCCGCAGGTGGTGGCGGCGGCCGAAGCGGTGTGGCAGCGTTACGAGGAGCGCCGCGGCGACTTCGATTTCAGCTTCCGCGACAACAGCGCCCGCGTCGATGCCATGCTGGCCTTGCTGGCGACGCTGAAGGCGACCACGGTGGCGCGCCGCTTCCAGGAAGACCTGGAGCAGGACGATATCGAGCAGATCGCCGAGCGCTTCGACGTGCCGCCGCAGGCGGTGGAAATCTGCCAGGCCTATGAGCGCATGCGCCAGCTGGAACCGGGCGTCTATCTGTGGCAAGGCTTGGCCGACCTGGTGCCGGACGTGCTGTCCCTGCTGTCGCTGCACCCGCCGGCGCTGGACAGCATCCGCCAAGTCCAGCTGTGCCTGGTCGACGAATGGCATGATGTGAACGCGGCCGAATTCGAGCTGCTGCAGATTTTCCGCCGCCAGGCGCGCCTGGTGGTGGTGGGCGACCGCTCCCAGGTCATCAACACGGCGCGCGGCGCCGACATCCATTTCTCCCACCTCGGCTTCGAACTGGGCTTCCCCGGCGCCCAGCGCCTGGAGCTGAGCAAGTCGCACCGCTTCGGCATCTCGGTGGCCAAGCTGGCGGCGCGCGCCTCCGGCCGCAAATGCCAGCCCATGGCCGACACCTACAGCAGCGTCGGCCGGCATGAATACGACGCCGCCGATGCCGGCTGCGCGCCCGCCGTGGCGCAGCAGGTGGCGCGCCTGGTGCAGGAGGGCGGCAAGCTGTCCGATATCGCCATCATCGTGCGCGAGGCCGACCAGACCATCGCCATCGAAAACGCGCTGCTCGACGCCAATCTGCCGTATGCCTGCGATGGCGTGGAATCCTATCTGCTGCGCCCGGAAATCCTGATGCTGCGCGGCCTGCTGCATGTGGCCTGCGGCGATTACGCCACCCTGCGCGGCGACAAGGACGTCTGCGCGCGCATGGCCGCCGCCCTGTACCAGTTCCTCTCCATCGACAGCGCTTCGGAAGTGTGGGACAGCAGCCACGAAATGTATGGCAGCGGTTCCAGCCTGGCCGCGCGCGCGCAGGAGGACGTGGCGCAAGACCCGGCCATGCTGGCCTGGCTGGTGGGCGACGCCCTGTGCGCCGAAGCGGCCAGCGACGGCGGTGCGGCGCGGCGCTGGAAGCAGCGCCTGCGCCAGGTGGTGGACGAGATGCGCCAGCGCGCGCCGCAGCAGGACGCCGCCGCCCTGCTGCACTTCGCCAGCCAGACCCTGGACCTGCCCGCCGCCGCCAGCCGCGCCGTGGTCAACCGGCGCCAGGCCGATTCCGCGCTGCGCGCCATCCAGGCTTTCGTCGCCTTTGCGCGCCAGCACGGCGGCATGGAGGCCGCCGCCTTCCTGCAGGAGCTGCACAAGCGCCAGAAGCGCGTCGGCAGCCTGGGTTTCAGCGGCAAGCGCAAGCAGCTGACCCTGACCACGGTGGCCGCCGCCAAAGGCCGCGAATGGCCTTGCGTGATGGTGCCGCTGATCGAGCAGGGGCAGTTCCCGCGCGGCCGCGATACGGAAGAGGAAAAGCGCTACTTCTACGTCGCCATCACGCGCGCCATGCAGGCGCTGCTGCTGTTCGAGCCGGACCAGCGCAACGCGGCAGCGCGCAGCTACCTGATGGCCGGCTTCCGCAAACCGGAAGCCGCCGCCGACAAAGACACTTAATTAATAAAGCGCAGCAGGCCCTGCAAGGCGTGCACCACGGTCTGCTCGCGCACCGCGGCGCGGTCGCCGGCAAACACCAGGCGTTCCGTGTGCACGGTGTCGCCCGTGGCCCAGCCGAAGCACACCGTGCCCACCGGCTTGCCCGGCACCGCGCCGGTCGGCCCGGCGATGCCGGTGGTCGACACCGCCACATGGGCATTGCTGTTGGCCAGCGCGCCCTGGGCCATGGCCGCCGCCACTTCCTCGCTGACGCTGCCGAATTGCGCCATCATGGCGGCCGACACGTCGAGCAGCTCGGTCTTGGAGGCGTTGGAATAGGTCACGAAGCCGCAATCGAACCAGCCGGTGGAGCCGGCGATCTCGGTGATCGCCTGCGATACGCCGCCGCCGGTGCAGGATTCCGCGGTCGCCAGCAGCAAGCTCTTTTCCTGCAGGGCGCGGCCCACCTGGGCGGCCAGTTCCTTGATATCCGTAATCATGAGTGGCTCCTCTGGCAAAGATTCCGATGTCCCATTCTAGCGCGGCGGATGCGTACGTGAGCACACGGCTGGGCAAAAATCTCTGCTGCGATGCAATAGCCGCGGCGCGCAAGCGGGCATGCAATTGCGCACCCGCCGCTCCCGCTTTGTGTTAGCATTTTCTTAATTTTAAGCAACTGACTTGCCTGTAAGCTGGCAAAAGCGCAAGATGGCGAGGTCCGGCCCCATGCCGGATCCCTGCCTCAGGGCGGTAGCGCACTCGATCGCAGTATTTTGGCTCGCTTCTCATGGCGTTTCTAAACTCGGTACGATTCCTGGCCGCCCGGCTGCATCGGGACCGGTGCCTGCTCCTGATCCTGGCGGTCGCGCACGGACTCGCCCTGGGCCAAAGCAGTGTGGCGCTGGAGCGCCAGGTCAAGGCCGCCTATCTGTGCAAATTCGCCGGCTTTGTCGAGTGGCCCGAAGGCAGTTTCGGGCGCCCAGACAGCCCGTTGCTGATCGGCGTGGCCGGCGCCGAGGCGCTGGCCGCCGAGCTCGAACAGAGCGTGACCGGCCATGCCGTCAACGGCCATGCGCTGCAGGTGCGCCGCCTGAAAAAAGGCGAGGCGCCGGCCGGCCTGCACATCCTGTTTGCCGGCAACGCGCTGGAACGCAATGAGCTGCAGGACTTGCTGGCGGCAGCGCGCGGCCAGGCCATTCTCACGATCAGCGATGCCGGGGAGGCCCAGGCCATGGGCAGCGTGATCCGCTTTCTGGTCGTCGACGAGCGCTTGCGCTTCGAGGTGGCGCTGAAGGCGGCCGCTTTGTCGCGTTTGCGCATCAGCGCGCGCATGCTGGCGGCGGCCTACAAAGTGCGGCAGGTGAATTCATGAGGGAGGGCGCATGATACGGCTGCACTCCCTGCGCCAGAAAATGCTGGCCGTGGTCATGCTGGTGGCGCTGGTGGCGCTGCTGGTCTCGATCGGCATCTTCATCGTCTACGATCTGCGCGCCTACCACCGCAGCATCGTGGCCGATCTGAGCACCCAGGCCGAACTGATCGGGCATATGAGTTCGCCTGCCCTGGTGTTCGACGATGCGCGCCTGGCCAAGGAAAACCTGGCCCTGCTGCGCCTGCGGCCGAAGGTCGATGCCGGCGCCATCTACCGTTCCGGCGGCACCCTGTTCGCCGCCTATGTGGCGCCGGGGCAGAGCAGCGAGATTCCGCGCCAGGCCGGGGCCGAAGGCTTTCTGTATGAGGACGGCAAGCTGCTGATGTTTAAGAGCATCGTCGACAATGGCGAGGTGCTGGGCACGGTCTTCCTGCGCGCCGAATACGAGATGCTGGGCCGCGCCCTCGACTACCTGGCGATCGCCGTGCTGGCCGTGCTGGGCGCCATGCTGAGCGCCTGGCTGCTGCTGCGGCGCCTGAATCCCTTGCTGACCCAGCCCATTCTCGACATTGCCGGCGTGGCGCGCGAAATCGTCGACACCGGCGACTATTCGCGCCGCGCCACGCGCCTGAGCGAGGATGAGGTGGCCGAGCTGGTCGATTCCTTCAACAAGATGCTCGACGAGATCCAGGCCCGCACGCGCGCGCTGGAAACCTCCAACCGCGAAATCGCGCGTGAGGCCGAGCAGCGCAGCCAGGCGCAGCACGAAGTCATGCGCCTCAATGCGGAACTCGAGCAGCGCGTGCACGAGCGCACCATGCAGCTGGAAATCGCCAACGGCGAGCTGGCCATGGCCATGGAGGAAGCCAAGAGCGCCAACCAGGCCAAGTCGGCCTTCCTGTCCTCGATGAGCCATGAGCTGCGCACCCCGCTCAACGCCATCCTCGGCTTCGCCCAGATCCTGACTTCGGAAAAGCTGCCCTCGACGCTGGCGCAAAAGCGCGAATTCGCCGGCCATATCCTGAAATCGGGGCGCCATCTGCTGACCCTGATCAATGAAATCCTCGACCTGGCCAAGATCGAATCGGGCGCGGTGGCGCTGTCGCTGGAACCGGTGGCGCTGCGGGACATCCTGCAGGAATGCGACGATATGGTGCGCCCATTGGCCAGCGAACGCGGCATCCGCCTGCTGTTCCCGGCCGACAGCCGGGTCCATGTGGTGGCCGACCGCACCCGCCTCAAGCAGATCCTGCTGAATCTGCTCTCCAACGCCATCAAGTACAACCGCGACGGCGGCGCCGTGGTGGTGGACAGCAGCCCGAGCGGCCCGTCCCTGGTGCGCATCTCGGTGCAGGACACCGGCATGGGCCTGCGCCCCGAGCAGATGAAGCTGCTGTTCCAGCCGTTCAACCGTCTGGGCCAGGAAAGCGGGGCGGAAGAGGGCACCGGCATCGGCCTGGTGGTCACCAAGCGCCTGGTCGAATTGATGGGCGGCGTGATCGGCGCCACCAGCAGCCCGGGCGTGGGCAGCATGTTCTGGGTCGAGCTGAAATGCGCCGACCCGCTGCCTTCGCTCAAGGCGCAGGGCGTGCTGCCGGCCAGCACGCCGGACGCCGGCGAAGGGTTGCCGCGCACCAGCGTGCTGTATGTGGAGGACAATCCGGCCAATCTGCGCCTGGTCGAGGAAATCATCGGCTTCCGGCCCGACCTCAAGCTGCTGACGGCGCCCGACGCCCACCTGGGCGTGGAACTGGCGCGCGCCCACCTGCCCGACATCATCCTGATGGACATCAACCTGCCCGGCATGAGCGGCTTCGACGCCCTGGCTGAGCTGCGCGCCGATCCGGCCACGCGCCATATTCCGGTCATCGCGCTGACCGCCAACGCCATGCCGCGCGATGTGGAAAAAGGCCTGGCCGCCGGCTTCTTCCGCTATCTGGTGAAGCCGATCAATATCGATGAATTTACCGAAGCTATCAACAGCACGACCTCCTATCTGGCCCGGAACCGGGAGAAAGCGGGGCAGCCATGATCAGCAAGGAAGACATCCTCAACGCCAAGGTGCTGATCGTGGACGATCAGCCGGTCAATGTGCAGCTGCTGGAATACCTGCTCAAGTCCACCGGCTATACCGCGGTCAGCTCCACCACCGATCCGCGCGTGGTGGCGCCCTGGCATGAACAGAACCGCTACGACATCATCCTGCTCGACCTGCACATGCCCGGCATGAGCGGCTTCGAGGTGATGGAGGCGCTCAAGCCGCTGGAGGTGGAAGCGTATCTGCCGGTGCTGGTGGTGACGGCCGAACCGGCCAAGAAGATGGCGGCGCTGGACGCGGGCGCGATGGATTTCGTCAGCAAGCCCTTCGATCCGGTCGAGGTGCTGACGCGCATCCGCAATATGCTGGAAGTGCGCCTGCTGCACCGCGAGGCGCGCAACTACAACGCCCTGCTGGAGCAGACCGTGCGCGAACGCACGGCCGAGCTGCAGCGCTTCCGCAGCGCCATGGACGCCACGGCCGACGCCATCTTCCTGATCGATACCGGCAGCCTGGCCTTTGTCGACGTCAACGAGGGCGCCTGCCGCATGCTGGGCTGGCCGCGCGCCGAGCTGCTGGCGCATGCGCCGGCGCGCGTCGGCCTCGGCTCGCGCGAGGAGTTGATGGCCCATGCCGCCATCCTGAACGCGCCGCAGGCGGCGCGCGGCAGCGAGCCGCGCGCGCCCGAACTGCGCGAGCTGGAGCTGACGCGCAGCGATCTGGCGGCGGTGCCGGTGGAACTGTACTGGCAGCTGCAGCTGGAAGGCGAAACGGCCTGGCGCACCCTGATCTGCGTGGCGCGCGACATCACCGAGCGGCGCCAGGCCCAGGAGCGCCTGCAGCATATGGCGCACTACGACAGCCTGACCGGCCTGCCCAACCGCACCCTGTTCTACCAGACCCTGAGCGAGGCGATCGAGCTGGCGCAGGACAAGGAGTGGCGCATCGTGGTGCTGTTCATCGGCCTGGACCGCTTCAAGAACATCAACGATTCGCTCGGGCCGGCCAAGGGCGACCAGCTGCTGCGCGAATTTTCCAACCGCCTGGTGCAGTGCGTGCGCATCCGCGACACTGTGGGCCGGCTGGGCGGCGACGAGTTCGGCCTGATCCTGACCATGACGCGCGACCAGCAGGACGCCGTGTATGTCGCCAACGAGGTGCGCGAAGCCCTGCGCGCGCCCTTCGAACTCGATGGCCACGACGCCACGCTGACGGCCAGCATCGGCATCGCCGTCTACCCGGACGACGCCACCGACCCGGACACCCTGGTCAAGTACGCCGACACCGCCATGGGCCGCGCCAAGGATGCGGGCCGCGACGGCTACCGCTTCTTCACCGCCGGCATGAATGTGCAGGTGCTGGCCCGGCTCGACCTGGAAATGGCCTTGCGCCGCGCGCTGGAGCAGGACGAGCTGGTGCTGTACTACCAGCCCAAGGTCAATCTGCACACGGGCCGCATCAGCGGCGCCGAGGCGCTGCTGCGCTGGCACCGGCCCGGCTACGGCATCGTCTATCCGGCCGAATTCGTTTCTGTGCTGGAGGACACGGGCCTGATCGTGCGCGTCGGCGCCTGGATCATCGACACCGCCTGCCGCCAGATCGCGGCCTGGGCGCGTTCGGCCGTGGGACCGGTGACGGTGGCGGTGAACGTGGCGAGCCGCCAGTTCGTCGAAGGGGACCTGGAGAGCGAAGTGAAAGAGGCGCTGGAACGGCACCAGGTGCCGGCCGAGCTGCTGGAGCTGGAGCTGACGGAAACCGCCCTGATGTCGAACACCGAGCGCACCATCGAGGTGCTCGGCGTGCTCAAGGAATTGGGCATCAAGGTCGCCATCGACGATTTCGGCACCGGCTATTCCTCGCTGGCCTATCTGCAGCGCTTCCCGATCGACAAGCTCAAGATCGACATCGCCTTCGTGCGCGACATCACCACCAATCCCAACGACGCCGCCATCGCGCTGGCCATCATCAGCATGGCGCACAGCCTGAAGCTGCGCGTGATCGCCGAGGGCGTGGAATCGCGGCCGCAGCTGGAATACCTGCGGCGCAACCGCTGCGACGAGATCCAGGGCTTCTTCTTCAGCCGCCCGCTGCCGGCCGAGGAGATGGGCGCGCTGGTGGCGTCGGGCAAGGGCGTGCCGCCCGATCCCAACCGCGCCGCCGAGCCGCCGCAAACCCTGCTGCTGGTGGATGACGATGTCAACGTGCTGTCCTCGCTGCACCGCCTGTTCCGGCGCGACGGCTACCGCATCCTGACGGCGGTCTCGCCGGCCGAGGGCTTCGAGCTGCTGGCCCTGCATCCGGTGCAGGTGGTGGTGTGCGACCAGCGCATGCCGATCATGAGCGGCACCGAATTCCTCAGCAAGGTCAAGGAGATGTACCCGGACACCATCCGCATCATCCTGTCCGGCTATACGGGGCTGGAAGCGGTGCTCGATTCGATCAACCGCGGCGCCATCTACCGCTTCTACACCAAGCCCTGGGACGATACCCAGCTGCGCGACAATATCCGCCTGGCCTTCCACCACTACTGGCTGATGCACGGCAGCGGCCGCCGCGCCGGCGAGCCGGGCGAGGACCACACAACCCTGGATGCCTGATGCGCCTTACTTGAAGTGGTCGAAGCCGGCCAGGCGCAGATCGAGCGGTGCGCCGGCGGCATCGGCCAGGCGCAGGCCGGGCGCGGCCTCGATGCGGCCGACGCGGGTGACGGCGGTGGCGCAGGCGGCGCCGGCCGCCAGGATGGCCGCGCGCGCCGCGGCCGGTGCGGTGAAGCACAGCTCGTAATCGTCGCCGCCGGCCGCCGTCCAGGCGCGTCGCAAGTCCAGCGCGCGCGTTGCCAGCACCGGACCGGCCGGCAGGGCGTCCACGTCCAGCGTGGCGCCGACGCCGGAGCGCTCCAGGATATGGCCGAGATCGCCGGCCAGGCCGTCCGAGATATCGATGGCGGCGTGCGCCAGGCCGCCGTCGGCCAGCGCCCGTCCCAGCGCCACGCGCGGCGTGGGCAGGTGCATGCGCTGGGCCGCCGCCTGCTGCTCGGCCGCGCTCAAGGCGGTCTCGCCGCGGTAGCCGGCCAGGGCCAGGCGCGCATCGCCCAGATTGCCGGAGATCCAGATATCGTCATCGACGCGGGCGGCGTCGCGGCGCAGGGCGCGGCCGGGCGCCGTTTCGCCGAAGACGGTGATGCAGATATTCAGCGGTCCCTTGGTGGTGTCGCCGCCGATCAGGGCGCAGCCATGGGCGTCGGCCAGGGCGAACAAGCCTTGCGAGAAGCCGGCCAGCCAGGCCGGATCGGCCGCCGGCAAGGCCAGCGCCAAGGTGAAGCCGAGCGGGCGCGCGCCCATGGCGGCCAGGTCGGACAGGTTGACGGCCAGGCTTTTATGGCCCAGGCGCCGCGCATCCTCGCCGGCGAAGAAGTGGCGGTTCTCCACCAGCATGTCGGAGGAGATGGCCAGCTGCATGCCCGGCGTGGGCGCGAGCAGGGCGCAGTCGTCGCCGATGCCGAGGGCGACGTGGGCCGGCTGGGCGGCGGCGCGCGGACGCGCGAAGTACTGTTTGATCAGGTCGAATTCGGAGAGCATGCCGCCATTGTAGCGGGCCTCAGGTGCTGCCGACCGCCTTGTCGCCGCCGGGGTTGCGCGGCAGGGATGGCGGGCCGTCGCGCAAATACAGCCAGGCCGCGCCCAGGCCCAGGGCCAGCACGGCCAGGGGCAAGGCCCAGTCCGATTCCTGGGGCGTGAAGAACAGGGCGGCGGACGTCGACAGGAAGAGGGCGGCGCTGAGACGGGCGCCAAGCTGCCAGAATACGGGATTCATGGTTTGCCTTCCCTAAAAAGCGATGCTTAAAGAATAGGAAGCGATTTGTCTGCTGTCTAGAGAATCACGCGTTTTTTTCTGCGTATACGTGAAATGGCGCACATAGGCCGGGGGCGTATGGTCATTCAAATCAGGCAATCATATCGCTTTGTTATGCTGATAAGTATGGGCTTTGCGCCATGCCGCTGCGTGAAAATACCTAGCTTGGGGCCATATTCCGTCTGTTAGAATCAAAGGATTACCGAACAAAAGAGACAGGAAGGCAGCACAGCATGGATTCGTCATCTGATAAAAAAGAGGAATTGCGTCAACAACTGCGCCTTGCCGCGCTCGAATACCACGAGTGCCCAAAACCCGGCAAAATCAGCGTCACCCCGACCAAGCAACTGACCAATCAGCGTGACCTGGCGCTGGCCTATTCCCCTGGCGTGGCCGCCCCGTGCGAAGAGATCGTGATCGATCCCGCCAATGCTTATAAATATACTGCGCGCGGCAATCTGGTGGCCGTGATCTCGAACGGCACCGCCGTGCTCGGCCTGGGCAATATCGGTCCGCTGGCCGCCAAGCCGGTGATGGAAGGCAAGGGCGTGCTGTTCAAGAAATTCGCCGGCATCGACGTCTTCGACATCGAAATCAACGAGCAGGATCCGGACAAGCTGGTCGATATCATCGCCGCGCTGGAACCGACTTTCGGCGGCATCAATCTGGAAGACATCAAGGCGCCCGAGTGCTTCTACATCGAGCGCCAGCTGCGCGAACGCATGAAGATCCCGGTCTTCCACGATGACCAGCACGGCACCGCCATCATCGTCGGCGCGGCCATCCTGAACGGCATCAAGATCGTTGGCAAGGATATCAAGAACTGCAAGCTGGTGGTGTCCGGCGCGGGCGCGGCGGCCCTGGCCTGCCTCGACCTGATCGTCGACCTCGGCTTCCCGCTGGAAAACATCATCGTCACCGACCTGGCCGGCGTGGTCTACAAGGGCCGCACCGAGCTGATGGACCCGGACAAGGAACGCTTCGCGCGCGAAACCAGCGCCCGCACCCTGGCCGAAGTCATCCCCGGCGCCGACATCTTCCTCGGCGTGTCCGCCGGCGGCGTGCTGAAACAGGATATGGTCAAGCAGATGGCCGACAAGCCGCTGATCCTGGCCCTGGCCAACCCGACCCCGGAAATCCTGCCGGAAGACGTGAAGGCCGTGCGCGACGACGCTGTCATCTGCACCGGCCGTTCGGACTATCCGAACCAGGTCAACAATGTGCTGTGCTTCCCCTACATCTTCCGTGGCGCCCTCGATTGCGGCGCCACCACCATCACGCGCGAAATGGAAATCGCCGTGGTGCACGCGATCGCCGACCTGGCCCACGCCGAGCAGTCGGACATCGTGGCCACCACCTACGGCATCCAGAACCTGGCCTTCGGCCCGGAATACCTGATCCCGATGCCGTTCGACCCGCGCCTCTTGATCAAGATCGCGCCGGCCGTGGCCAAGGCGGCCTTCGATTCCGGCGTGGCGACGCGTCCGATCCAGGACCTGGAAGCGTATGCCGACAGCCTGCAGCAATTCGTCTACCGCAGCGGCACCTTCATGAAGCCGCTGTTCTCGGTGGCCAAGAAGACTCCGGCCGGGCTGAAACGCATCGTGTATGCGGAAGGCGAGGAAGAGCGCGTGCTGCGCGCCGTGCAGGTGGTGGTCGACGAGCGCCTGGCGCGTCCGATCCTGGTGGGCCGTCCCGCCGTGCTGGAGGCGCGCATCCATAAATTCGGCCTGCGGCTGAAGCAGGGCGTCGATTACGATGTGATCAACCCCGACTTCGACGAGCGTTACCGCGAATACTGGCAGGCATACTACGAGCTGACCGCGCGCAAGGGCGTGACCCAGGAATACGCCAAGCTTGAAATGCGCCGCCGCCACAGCCTGATCGGCGCCATGATGATCAAGAAGGGCGATGCCGACGGCATGATCTGCGGCACCTTCGGCACTACCCAACTGCATCTGCACTATATCGACCAGGTGCTGGGCAAGCGCGCCGGCGCCAATGTGTATGCGGCCATGAATATCCTGGTGCTGCCGGAACGCCAGCTGGCCATGGTGGACACCCACGTCAACGAAAACCCGGATGCGCAGCAGCTGGCCGAGATCACCATCATGGCGGCCGAGGAGATGAAGCGCTTCGGGCTGTCGCCGCGCGCGGCCCTGCTGTCGCACTCGAACTTCGGCTCGTCCAACAGCGCTTCGGCGCAGAAGATGCGCGCCGCCCTGGCGCTGGTCAAGGAACAGGCGCCGGAGCTGGAAGTCGACGGCGAGATGCATGGCGACACCGCGCTCGATTCCAAACTGCGCAAGAGCATCATGCCGAACTCCGATCTGGAGCATGACGCCAACCTGCTGGTGATGCCGAATATCGACGCCGCCAACATCGCCTACAACCTGGTGAAGACGGCGGCCGGCAACGGCATCGCCATCGGCCCGATCCTGCTCGGCTGCGCCGCGCCGGTGCATATCCTGACCCCGTCGGCCACCGTGCGCCGCATCGTCAATATGACGGCGCTGTGCGTGGTGGATGCCGTGGCCCAGCGCAAGGGTTAAGGTAGCGGCAGGCCGCGCCGGCGCTCATGGCCGAAAGGGTAATGTAATCTTTTTGACAGCATCGTCAATCACGGTTACATTGCCAGACCATGAGCGACTTCCTCCAGGCCAGCCTGCACCATCTGCTAGTGTTTGCCATCGCCGCCGTGCTGGCGTGCGAGTGGGCGCTGCTGCGTCCCGGCCTGGCGCCGGCCACGCTGCGCCTGCTGGCGCGGCTCGACGCCGTGTATGGCTTGAGCGCGCTGGGCATCCTGCTGGTGGGCTTTGGCCGCGTGATGCATGGCGCGAAAGGGACGGCCTTCTATATGGTCAATCCGCTGTTCTGGACAAAGATCGGTGTCTTCGCCCTGGTCGGCCTGCTCTCCATCAAGCCCACGCTGCGTATCCTGGCCTGGCAAAAGCGCGGGCGCGCGGACGCCGGCTTCGTCCCTCCGCAAAATGAAATCGCCGCCCTGCGCCCGCTGCTGCTGGCCGAGCTGCTGCTGTTCGCCGCCATTCCGGTGCTGGCGGCCGCCATGGCGCGCGGCATCGGCCATGCCTGAGGCAGTGCGTAACAAACTGTAACTGTTGTAATCGGCGGCGGCCATTTAAAAAGCCCGTATGACGCCTCTGTTACAATGCCCGGTTATATATCGCCATAATTAAAGACCATCATCACCATGCAAAAGATCAAAAAAGCCCTGATCACGGGCATTACCGGCCAGGATGGCGCATATCTGGCTGAATTGCTGCTGCAAAAGGGTTATGCAGTAACCGGAACTTACCGCCGTACCAGCTCGGTCAACTTCTGGCGCATCGAGGAACTGGGCATCGAGTCCCATCCCATGCTGAAATTGGTGGAATACGATCTGACCGATCTGAGTTCCAGCATCCGCCTGCTGCAGGCCGGCGATTTTGATGAAATCTATAATCTGGCGGCGCAAAGCTTTGTCGGCGTCTCCTTCGAGCAGCCGGTGACCACGGCCGATATCACCGGCATCGGTCCGGTGCACCTGCTGGAAGCGATCCGCATCGTCAATCCGAAGATCCGCTTCTATCAGGCTTCGACCTCGGAAATGTTCGGCAAGGTGCAGGCCGTGCCGCAGAAGGAAGACACGCCCTTCTATCCGCGCAGCCCGTATGGCGTGGCCAAGCTGTATGCGCACTGGATGACCGTGAACTACCGCGAGTCCTATGGCATCTTCGGCGCTTCCGGCATCCTGTTCAACCACGAGTCGCCGCTGCGCGGCCGCGAGTTCGTCACCCGCAAGATCACCGACTCGGTCGCCAAGATCAAGCTGGGCAAGCTGGAAGTACTGGAGCTGGGCAATCTGGACGCCAAGCGCGACTGGGGCTTCGCCAAGGAATACGTGGAAGGCATGTGGCGCATCCTGCAGGCCGCGCAGCCCGACACCTATGTGCTGGCGACCAACCGCACCGAGACCGTGCGCGATTTCGTCACCATGGCTTTCAAGGCCGCCGGCATCGCCATCGAATGGCAGGGCAGCGGCGAACAGGAAACCGGCCATGACGCGCAAAGCGGCAAGGCGCTGGTGCGCATCAGCCCGAAATTCTACCGCCCGGCCGAAGTCGAGCTGCTGATCGGCGACGCTTCCAAGGCGCGCAAGGAACTGGGCTGGGAACCGCAGACCACGCTGGAAGAGCTGTGCCAGATGATGGTCGAGGCCGACCTGCGCCGCAACGCCGCCGGCTTTTCCTTCTAAGATGGCGGCGCTGCAGTTCCTGTCGGCAGAGCGCGAAGGCGAGGGCAAGCGCGCCCTGGTCACGGGCCTGGCGGGCTTCACCGGCCATTACGTGGCGCAGGAACTGCGCGCCGCCGGCTACGAGGTGTTCGGCACCGCGGTGCCGGGCCATGCGCATGGCGGGAACACCGTGGCGGTCGACCTGTGCGACCGCGCCGGCGTGGCGGCCATGGTGCAGGAGCTGCAGCCGGACGTGGTGGTGCACCTGGCCGCCATCGCCTTCGTCGCGCACTCGGACGTGGAGCAGATCTACCGCGTCAATGTGGTGGGCACGCGCAATCTGCTGGAAGCGCTGGCCGCCGCGCCGAAGAAGCCTGCCGCCGTGCTGCTGGCATCCAGCGCGAATATCTACGGCAATACCGATGTGGCGGTGATCCACGAGGACGTGCCGGCCGCCCCGGCCAACGACTACGCCGTCAGCAAGCTGGCCATGGAATACATGGCGCGCCTGTGGTGCGACCGCCTGCCGCTGATCTTCGTGCGCCCCTTCAATTACACCGGCGTCGGCCAGCACGAAAACTTCCTGCTGCCGAAAATCGTGTCCCACTTCCGCCGCAAGGCCACGGACATCGAACTGGGCAACCTGCATGTGTGGCGCGATTTCTCCGACGTGCGCATGGTGGCCGCCGCCTACCGCCGCCTGCTGGCCGCCGCGCCGGCCGGCCAGACCTTCAATATCTGCTCGGGCAGCGCATATTCGCTGGGCGAGGCGCTGGACATGATGGCCGCCATCGCCGGCTACAAGATCAATGTGCACGTCAACCCGGCTTTCGTGCGCGCCAATGAAGTGGCGCGCTTGAGCGGCGACAACCGCCGCCTGGCCGCCGTGGTGGGCGCCATCGAGCCGCTGCCGCTGGAACAGACCCTGCGCTGGATGTACGAGGCGTGAACGCGCTGCGCACCGGACTGTCCTGCACCACAATCGAGCCTGGCCTGAACGGTGGACGCCTGGATGGCATCGGTGTGTACAGCCAGGCCCTGTTGCGCCACCTGCCCGCCGCCGGCTGCGCCGTCCAGCCCTATTCCTTCGGTCCTGCCGCCAGCCTGACGGTGGGCCGGCCGCTGCCGCTGTCCTTTGCCGCCGCCACGCTGCGCGACCTGGCCGCGCCCTCCGCCGTGCGGCAGAAGATGGGCCTGGACCTTTACCACGCCACCGACTACCGCATCGTGCGCATGGATTGCCCGGTGGTGGCGACCCTGCACGACGCCCTGCCGATTGCCCATCCCGAATGGTGCAGCCCGAAACAGCGGCGGCTGAAGAACTGGCTGCAGATCAAGGCCGCGCGCAAGGCCGACCATGTGATCGCCGTCTCGCAGTTCGCCGTGGCCGAGCTGGTGCAGTGCTTTGGCGTCGACCAGCGCCGCATCAGCGTGGTGCATAACGGCGTCGATGAAAGCTGGTTCACGCCGCCGCCGGCCGAACGGCGCGATGCCACCCTGGCGGCGCATGGCCTGCGCCCCGGCTATTTCCTCTTTGTCGGCACGCTACAGCCGCGCAAGAACGTGGAGCGCCTGCTGCAAGCCTATCTGGGCCTGCCGCCCGTGCTGCGCGCGGCGCGCCAGCTGGTGATCGTGGGTGCGCCCGGCTGGCGCAGCGAACAGCTGCAGGCGCGCATCGCCGCCGCCGTGCAGCAGGGCGAGAACGTGCGCTGGCTGGACCGCCTGACCAGCGAGGAAGAGCTGCGCGACCTGTATGCCGGCGCCGGCGCCCTGATTTATCCCTCGCTCTACGAGGGTTTCGGCATCCCGCTGCTGGAAGCTTTCGCTTCGCGCCTGCCGGTGGTCGCCTCCAACACCACCTCGCTGCCCGAAGTCACGCTGGGCGCTGCGCTGGAAGTCGATCCGTTGTCGGTGAACGCGATCGGCGCCGCCATGCTCGACATCGTGCGCGACGAAGCCTTGCGCCAGCGCTGCATCGCCGCCGGCGCGCGGCGCGCGCTGGAGCTGACCTGGGCCGAAACGGCGCGCCGCACGGCGGCCGTCTACCATTCCATTCTTTTGCAGTAGATTTATCATGCGCGTCCTTCATTTTTACAAGACTTACTACCCCGACTCCTGGGGCGGCATCGAGCAGGTGATACGCCAGATGTGCGTGGGCACCAGCCGCCTGGGCGTCACCAATGAAGTGCTGACGCTGACGCGCAACGGCGGGCCGGCGCAGATGGAAATCGAAGGCCATCTGGTGCACCGCGTGCCGCTCGACTTCGAGATCGCCTCCAACGCCTTTTCCTTCGCCGCCATCCGCCGCCTGGCGCGGCTGGCGCGCAAGGCCGACGTGATCCACTATCACTTCCCCTGGCCCTTCATGGACCTGGCCCACTTCATGGCGCGCGTGAACAAGCCCAGCCTGGTGACCTACCACTCCGACATCGTGCGCCAGAAAACCCTGCTGCGCGTGTACGCGCCGCTCAAGCAGCGCTTCCTGAAAAGCGTGGACACCATCGTCGCCACCTCGCCCAACTATATGGCGTCCTCGCCGGTGCTGCGCCGCTACCGCCACAAGACGCGCACCATCACCTATGGCCTGGACCGCACGATTTATCCGGAACCGCGCGCCGAGGTGATGGAGAAATGGCGCGCCGAATGCGGCGAGCGCTTCTTCCTCTTCGTCGGCGTGCTGCGCTACTACAAGGGCCTGCACATCCTGCTCGACGCCATGGCCGGCCTGGATTACCCGGTGGTGATCGTGGGCGCGGGACCGATCGAACAGGAGCTCAAGGAGCATGCGGCGCGCCTGAATCTGCACCACGTCAAATTCCTCGGCGCGGTGGAGGAGGAGGACAAGATCGCCCTGCTCAAGCTGAGTTACGCCATGGCCTTCCCCTCGCATCTGCGCTCGGAAGCATTCGGCATCTCGCTGCTGGAAGGGGCGATGTTCGGCAAGCCCATGATCTCCAGCGAGATCGGCACCGGCACCACCTATATCAATGTGGACGGCGAGACCGGTCTGGTGGTGCCGCCCAGCGATGCGCAGGCCTTCCGCGAAGCCATGCGCCAGCTGTGGGAAAACCCGCAGATGGCGGCCGAGATGGGGCGGCGCGCCGAGCAGCGCTATTGGGAATTGTTTACGGCCAAGGCGATGGCGGAAAACTATATGAAGCTGTACCAGGAGCTAGCGCATCGCAAGCAGCATGGCGTTTGATCTTTGTCAAAGCGCTGTCATGCTTGCCGCTTAAGATAGGCGCCGGACTCCTTGCTCTGGCCGCGGTCCGCAGGTTCCGGCCGAACATGCAACGCACAGGCCAGGCCAGCGCGGGAGTTCACCCCTCTTCCAGTTTTTCTTATTGCGGCGGCGCTTCCGCCGCTTCTTCCTTCTCGGCGTCCTGTTCCGCCCAGCGCAGGCGGATCGCGTCGACCTGCTCGATCTGCGCCAGGAAAAGGTCGACCAGGGCTGCGTCGAAGTGCTGGCCGCGCTGCTCGCGCAGATAATTGAGCGCTTCCTCCAGCGGCCAGGCGCGCTTGTAAGGGCGGGCCGAGGTCAGGGCGTCGAACACGTCGGCAATGGCGACGATGCGGCCTTCCAGCGGAATCTCTTCCCCCTTCAAGCCTTTCGGATAACCGCTGCCGTCCCATTTCTCGTGGTGGCTGAGGGCGATATTGCGCGCCAGGCGCAGCATGCCGTGGGTATGTTCGCCGATGATTTCGGCGCCGATGGCGGCATGCGACTGCATGATCTTCCATTCATCGGCATCGAGCTTGCCCGGCTTTTGCAGGATGCGGTCGGGGATGCCGATCTTGCCGACATCGTGCATCGGCGCGGCGTGCAGCAGGTCGTCGGCTTCGGCTTCGTTCAGGCCGGCCGCCACGCCCAGCAGGCGGGCGTAATGGCTCATGCGGATCACGTGCAGGCCGGTTTCATTGTCCTTGTATTCGGCCGCCAGCCCGAGGCGCTGCACGATCTGCAGGCGCGTCTCGCGCAGCTCGTCGATGCGCACCAGCGACAGGTGGGTGCGCACGCGGGCGCGTACGATGGGTGGGCTGAGCGGCTTGGTGATGTAGTCGACGGCGCCGGCCTCGAAGCCGATCACCTCGTCGGCCGGATCGCTCAAGGCGGTGACGAAGATAACGGGAATGGCGGCGGTGGCGCTATCGGTCTTCAGCGCGCGGCAGATTTCATAGCCGGTCATCCCGGGCAGCATCACGTCGAGCAGGATCAGGTTGGGCTGCTCCTGGCGCGCCAGTTCCAGCGCGCGCTGGCCGTCCTTGGCGAACACCAGGCGGTAATGGTCCTGCAGGATCTGGCGCAGCAGCTGCAGATTGCCGGCTTCATCGTCCACGGCCAGAATCAGGGGTTGCTTGGATGGCTGGGTCATCGCGGGCTTTCGTTGTGGGGCAGGGCTTGCGCCAGTATTTCCTGTAACAGCTGCCGGGCCAGCGCAAAGTCGAAGTCGTCCAGCGCGGCCTGCAGCTTCGCCAGTGTAGTCGATGCGGCGTGGTCTTGCAGGGCGAGGCCCAGCTGGTCCAGCGCGCCGTCGTCCAGGGCGCCGCGCGCCAGCGCCTGGTCCAGCGCCGCCGCGCTCTGGCGCAGATCCTGCAAGGCGGGCGTGGCGGGAGCGGTAGCGGCAGCCGGCCGGGCGTCGTTCTCGGCCTGGCTGGCGCCAATCGCGGCCAGGGTGGTCGCCAATTGGGCCGCCGCCAGCGGCAGCAGGAGCGCCGCCGCTTCGGCCTGCCCGGCTTCCTGCTCCAGGCGGGCCAGGGTCGCGGCCAGCTGTTCCAGGCCCAGGTTGGCGGCCAGGCCGCGCACCTTGTGCGCCAGCGCCTGCACGGCCGGCAGATCGTCTTGGCGCAGCAGGGCGTCCAGTTCGTCGGCCGCGCCGGTGTGGGCAGCGGCGAAGCGCGCCAGTGCGCTGTGGTAGGCGGCTTCGTCGCCGCCCCAGCGCGCCAGGCCGGCGCCGTGGTTGAGCAGGCGCTGGCCGGCATCGGCCGGCGCGGCCGGCTGGTCCGCTTCCTTCAGGCCCAGCACGCGCGCGATTTCATGCGAGAGCGCCGTCCAGTCCACCGGCTTGCTGGCGAAACCGTCCATGCCGGCGGCGGCGCTGGCGCGGCGGTGCGCCTCCAGCACGCTGGCCGTCATGGCGATGATGGGCACGCGGCGGCGCTGCTGGCGCTGGGCCGAGGCACGGATCAGGCGCGTGGCGGCCAGGCCGTCCACATGCGGCATCTGCACGTCCATCAGCACCACGTCGAATTCCTGCTGGGCCGCCAGCGCGGCGGCCTGGGCGCCGTCGTTGGCCGTGACCAGGCGGTGGCCGCGCTTTTCCAGCAGCAGGCCAAGCAGCTCCAGATTCTGCGGCACGTCGTCGGCCGCCAGCACGCGCAGCGGCGGCAGCTGGTAGGCGCTCTGCTCGCGCACCTGGGGCGCGTGTTCCTTGGTCGCCAGGCGCAGCGGCAGCTCGATATGGAAGCTGGTGCCTTCGCCTGGCGCGCTTTCGGCCCAGATGCGGCCACCCATCAGCTCCACCAGCTGCTTGCTGATGGTGGTGCCCAGGCCGGTGCCGCCGTAGCGCCGCGTCATGGAGGCGTCGGCCTGGGTGAAGGGATCGAAGATGGCGGCCAGGCGGTCGGGCGCGATGCCGATGCCGGTGTCGCGCACCACGATGCGCAGCTGCTTCTCGCTGGCCGAGGCTTGCAGCGTGACGCTGCCGGCGGCGGTGAACTTGATGGCGTTGTCGAGCAGATTGGTGAGCACCTGGCGCACGCGCAGCTCGTCGCCGTGCAGCCAGTGCGGCAGCGCTTCGGTATAGCCGACGTTCACGTCCAGGCCCTTGCCGCGCGCCACCGCGCCATAGGTGGAGGCCAGTTCGTCGATCAGGCCGCGCAGATTGTAGTCGGCCAGCTCCAGCTCCATGGCGCCCTTGTCCAATTTGGCGGTGTCGAGGATTTCGTTCAAGAGGCGCAGCAGGGCGCGGCCGGAGCGGCGGATGGTGTCCAGGTGGCGGCGCTGTTCCGCCTGCAGTTCGCCGTCCAGCAGCACATCGGTGAAGCCGAGGATGGAGTTCATCGGCGTGCGGATTTCGTGGCTCATATTGGCGACGAAGGTAGCGCGCGCCGCCGCCGCGTGGTCGGCCTTTTCCTTGGCCTCGCGCAGGTCTTCCTCCATCTGGCGCCGTTCGGTGATGTCGAGCACCACGCCATCGAGCCAGCGCGGCCGGCCCGTTTCGTTGAGCACCAGGGCGCCGTGCTCCCACATCCAGCGGATGCCGCCGTCGGCATGGCGGATGCGGTATTCCAGCATATACGGGTGGCCGTCGGCCAGGCACTGGGCCACCGCCTGTTCCATCAGCGGCAGGTCTTCTTCCAGGATCAGGCTGGAGAACAGGCGGTGGCGGCCCAGAGCCAGGAAGTCTTCGCGCGCATAGCCGGTCACATGCTCGACGCCGTCGCTGACGAAGACCATGGGCCGCTCGCCCGTCGCTTCGCAGCGGAAGGAGACGCCGGGGATGTTGCCGATCAGGGAACGGAACTGCTGCTCGCTGTCGCGCAGCTCCTGCATGATGGCGCGCCGCTCGCTGATGTCGGTGACGAACAGCACGTACAGATCGCGCTCGCCGAGACGGGCATGGCCGATGGCGCGCCGGATCGGCACCAGGGAGCCGTCCTTGCGCCGGGCGTGGACTTCGGAGCCCTTGTTGATCTGGCTTTCGTCACCGTGGGCCAGGAAATAGAACAAGCCTTCGCTGCGCGACTGTTCCAGATCGGCGGTCAGCAGCTCGATATTGCGGCCCACGATCTCGGCCCGCGTCCAGCCGAAGATGCGCTCGGCCGAGGCATTGAATTCATGGATCACGCCGGTGCTGTCCACCGTCACCACGCCGTCGACGGTGGTGGTGAGCAGGGCGCGCATCCAGCTCTCGCTCTGGCTCAGATGGCGGTACATCTCGCGGTAGCGCAGCAGGCCGTTGGCGCCCATGACAAAGACGGTGAACACCACCGTGATCAGGGAAACGGCCAGCGCCAGGAAGGTGGTGTTGGTGGTGACGAACGTGCCCGGCACGGTATTGCCGACGAAGCGCGCGGCGGCCATGCCGGTGTAGTGCATGCCGGAGATGGCGCAGCCCATGACGATGGCGCTGGCCAGCAGGCGCTGTTGTTCGGTCAGGCGCGTGCCCAGGCTGCGCAGGCCGAAGCGCACCCACAGCGCCAGGGTCGCCAGCACCACCGCCACCACGATGGACAGGCCGAACATGAAGGGATCGTAGCGCAGGCCCAGATCCATCTGCATGGCGGCCATGCCCGAGTAATGCATGGTGCCGATGCCCGCGCCCACCAGCAGGCCGCCGGTGAGCAGGCTGCTGCGCCGCAAATGGGCGCGCCGCAGCAGCGACATGGCGACCGCCGAAGCGCCCAGGCTGGGCAGCATGGAGAGCACGGTCAGCACCGGCTCGTAGCGCACCGTGGTGCACAGCTGGAAAGCCAGCATGCCGATGAAGTGCATGGACCAGACGCCGGCGCCGAGCGCCAGGCTGCCGGCCAGCAGGGTGATCAGGCGCAGCGTGCGGTTGTCGCGGCTGCGGCCCTGGCCCACCAGCTGCAAACCCATCCACGATGAAAAAACCGCCACTATTACCGATAAGGTAACTAGCAGCGGATCGTAGATGCCATATGTCAGAAGCGAGGGATCGTCCGGCGGTGAAAACAGATGGAGAGGGAGGATGGTATCCATGGCGGACGGGCGAAAGCAAAATACGGACTGAACTGTGTCACATTAACATAGTTCAGTCCGGAAACACTGTTTCATTGCCAAAAAGAACCAAAAAATGGCATTAAGCAACAACATCGCGCAATGCCCATCCAGCTCAAGCAGCTTGCGCCTCCGCTTCCGGAGTGCGCGGTGGTGCCTGCAGCGACCAGACGCTGGCCGGATCGCCCGCGCGGCCGCGGCGCAGCGTGGCGCGCGCCATGCGCCAGAAGGCCCAGGCAAAGCCCAGCGCCACCAGATTGACGCCGCTGACGATGCCGCGTCCCTGCCACAGGGCCGAGAAGGGATCGCTGCCGCTTTGCCGCCATTGCGCGAAAGGCAAGGCCAGGGCCAGTGCGGCGCACAGCAGCAGCAGCTCGTGCGCGGCGCGCGCCGGCGGCCGCAGGCCGGCCCAGACGATGGCGCCGAAGAAGACGGCGAAGTAAGCGCCTTCCTCCCATGCCGGCAAGGCGCCGGCCGGCAGCGCCAGCAGCTTGTTGACGAGGAAGGCCGCGCCCACGCCGGCCACGCTGCCCAGGCAGAAGCCGACGGTGAACTTGGCCATCCAGCGGCTGCTGCGCGTCTGCGCCCCGCTGCGCTTGCGGCGCGCCTCGATCCACAGCAGATTGCCGCTGTAGAAGAGGAAGGCGCCGGCCAGGCCGAGAATGAAATACACCCACTTCACCGCATAGCCGCCGAAGCTGCCGAAGTGCAGGGTCTGCAGGCCGCGCAGGAAGGTGGTGCCGGCGCTGAACTGGGCCGGCTGCAGCACGCGCAGCACTTTGCCGCTGCTGGCGTTCAGCACCACCACGCTCATCGCGTTGAGCGTGCCTTCGTGAGTCTGGCCGTACACTTCCACCTGGCCGTTGGCATCGCCCGCATGCTTGTAATACATCTGGCCGATCCGCATCTGCGGCGCCTCGCGCTGCACGATCTGCATCAACTGCGGCGCCGGCAGCAGGGGCGCGGCCGCGCCGGCCGGCTTGACCGGCGCGCTGGCGTAGATGTCGGACTGGATCAGGTCCAGCAGCTTGCCGTCGAAGACCAGGTACTGGAAGGGCGCCATCAGCAGGATGCCCAGGCACAGGATGGCGCTGCTCCAGGCATACATCAGGTGGAAGGGCAGGGACAGGATGCCCACCGCGTTGTGCGCGTCCTGCCACATGCGCTTCAGGTTCTTGCCGATGCGCAGGGCGAACAAGTCCTTGAGGAAGCCGGGCGCGTAAATCACCACGCCGCTGGCCAGCGCCAGGCCATACAGCACGCAGACGATGCCCAGTACATAAATGCCGGCGGCGGCGGGCAGGCCGGCCGTGTAGTGCAGGCGGTAGAGGAAGTGCGACAGCTCCGATTCCGGCTTGGCGTCGGTCAGCGCGCCATGGGCGTCCAGGCGCCAGGCATGCTCGGTTTCGCTGCCATCCTGGTGGTGCTCGTCCCACTGCAGGCGCAGCACCGGTTCGTGTTCGCTCGGCAGGATCAGGCCGAAATGCTCGGCCGCCTTGGGCTGGGCGCGCAGCACGGCGTCCACCAGCTGCTGGGCATTGGCGCTGGGCTGCATGGCCGCCACGCGCGCGCCGCGCACCTCCCATTCGCCCAGTTCTTCGTGGAAGATGGTGATGGCGCCGGCGAAGAAGGCGATGAACAGGCCGAAGCCCGCGACCAGGCCGACCCAGGTATGCAGCGCGATATAGCTGCGCAGAGTCGCCGCCTTCATGCCGCCACCTTCACCAGGCCGCTGGCCTTCAGTGCATACATCAGCCCATAGGCGAGGAGCGTGGCGCCGCCCAGCCACAGCCAGGCGCGCGCGCCGCTGCGGAAGGCGAAGGCCAGCGTCATGACGCCGACCCAGGCCAGGAAGAACAGCACCAGCGCCGGCAGGGTGTAGAAGCGCTGGTCGCCGCTGAGCAGGGCCGCGATGCCGACCAGGGCCACCGCCAGCGGCAGGCCGAGGAGGAAGGCGGCCGTCGATTTACCCCACATGGCGCGTCCTCCGGTAAGCATCGAGATAGGGCAGGGCCACCAGGGCCAGCATGAAGCCGGACAGGGCGATGAAGATGCCGCACCAGAAGCCGTAGGCGGCGTTGCCCGCCAGCGCGGCGAGCGCCAGCAAGGGCAGGGCGCCGCAGCGCAGCAGGCGCGCCTGGGCGCGCGCGCCCGGCAGCAAGGTCTGGTGCGGCGAAGCCAGGTACAGGGCGCAGGCAGCCAGCGTGGCGGTGAAAATGCTAAGCCAGTTCATTGTCGTCCTTTCAGATGCGGCCTTCGATGCCGAAACCGATGCGGCGGCCCTTGCCCTGCACCACGTTATGCCGGCCCGGCACGGTATTGATCGAGCCGGAGGTGATATACGTGTGGTTCAGCAGATTGCTGCCGTAGGCGAACAGGCTCAGACCATTGCCGAAGGCGTAGGCGGCCTTGCCGCCCAGCAGAGTGCGGCCGCCATTGCGCTCTGCGTTTTCGGCGCCGGAGTAGGAACCGCCTTCATGCGTCAGGTGCAGGTTGAGCAGGGCGCGGCCCGGCTTCCAGCTGAAGCCCGCCGACTGCGTCTGGCGCGGCGAGCGGCCGAATTCGTGACCGCTGTAATCGCCCAGCGGCGACTGGAATTCGATGAAGCGGCTGCGCGACAGGCCAAGCGCGCCAAATACTTCCACCTCGCGCGTCAGCATGCCGCGCACTTCCAGCTCCAGGCCGCGCAGGCGCGAGCTGCCGGCATTCACCACAAAGTTGTCGATGGTGGTGTTGCGCGAGATATTCACCTGCTGCTTGCTCCAGTCGATCTGGTACAGGTTCGCGGCCAGGAAGAAATTGCCCGGCAGCGTGCCTTTCAGCGACAGGTCGTAGTTCTTGGTGAACTCGGGCGCATAGGCGTTCGGGCCGCGCTGATAGCTGTAACCCACGCCGCCGCTGCGGTAGCCGCGCTGCGCGGTGGCGCCGGCGGCCCAATCGCCGTTCAGCGCATAGCGCAGGCCCAGCTTGGGCAGCCACACCTTGTTGTCGGACGAGACGTCGCGCACGCCGTCGGCGTTGAAGATGCCGGCGCCGATCAATTGGCCCATCACCATCTGCGCCATGGGCGAGGTGCCCGTGGTCTCGGTGCCGACCACGCGGGTCTGCTTCTCGGCGTCGTAGCGCAGGCCGGCCGTATAGGTCAGCGCGCCCACGCTGTAATCGGCCTCGCCGAACACGGCGCGGTTGCGGGTGCGGTTGCTTTCCAGATTGCGGCGGTGGATAAAGTCGTTGTCGAAGCTGGCGCAGGCGGCCGCGCTGGGGCACTGGCCCGCGGAATTGAGCACGAAGGAGACCGGCACGCGGAAGCCGTCGTCGGTGCTGGCCGTGTCGCGGCCGTAGTAGACGCCGGCCACGCCTTTCAGCGTGTTGCCGGCCAGCGTGGCGGTGAAGTTGGCACGCGCTTCCTGGGTCAGCTCGCGGTTCTTGCGCATGCCGGTCTGGGTGCCCTGGTTCAGCTCCGTGTAATCGTAATCGCTGGCGCGGCTGTAGCGGTTGTGGGCATAGCCGGTCAGCAGGGTGATGTCGGCGCCGCCCAGCGCGAAGGTCTGCTCCAGCGCCATATTGCGGCTGCGGTTGTCGATGGCGCTGGCCTCGTTGGCGAGCGCGATGCGCTCCCGCGCCTGGCGCGTCACCGCTTCCACCTGGGCGTCGCCCTTGCGGTATTTGGATTCGGACAGCGTGAGCATGGCCTGATAGCGCTCGCCCCATGGCGTCAGGCGCAGCTTGCCGCGCGCCGTGTGGCCGGTTTCCTTGTCCCAGTGCTTCTCGTTGCGGGTGGCGTTGAAATTGTCGCCGCCGTCGCGGTACTGCTCGATGCTGATGCGGCCCGCCGCCACCTGCTCGGCCAGCGCACCGCCGCCGGCCATGGCCGCGCGGTAGGAGCTCTTGTTGCCGGCGCCGATGCGCACATTGAAGTCGCGCTGATCCTGCGGATCGCGGGTTTTCACCACCAGGGCGCCGGCCAGGGAGTTGCGCCCCTGGTTGGTCGACTGCGGGCCGCGCAGCACTTCCACGCGTTCGGCGTCCCACACCGGGAGATTGGAAATATCCTGGGCGAAGCCGCTTTGCTGCACACCGTCGCTGGTGACGCTGATGGTGCGCCCGCTGCCGCCGCTGGTCGGCCCGGCCAGCGGAATGCCGCGGATGGCCAGCTCGGCGCCGGTCCCCACATTGGCCATCTGGCGCACCACTTCCTCGATATTGTTCTGGCCCGCCTCGGCGATCTGGCGCCGGTTGCGGATGCCGATGCTGGCGCTGCTGTCGGCCTCGGTCCGTTTCAATTTATCGCCGCTGATGACGACGGTCTCGATCGCGCTTTCCTCAGCCTGCGCCTGCCAGCACAGCAGAACACCGGATACCGCAAGTACCACAACCTTAAACTGCATACGCACCCCTTGTCGCGCTTATTTTTAAATGAGAATCATTACCAATAGTGAATAGTAAATGATAATCATTGCCAACCAAAGTTATTTTTTTGCTAGTAGCTCATGGTGCTGCAAGTGTTTTTTGGTGACAATCGAGAAATATGTATTTTTATATAATTTTGATGCGAGCAGCAGCCCGCCCGTGGCTGGCGGCGTAGCGGGATTCGGCGCCGGAGCGGTCATGTCTTTAACTGTTCAAGGAGGAAGGGGATGTTCCGAAAGATGCTATGTGCCGCAACGCTGGCCGCGAGCGCGCTACCCGCGCTCGCCGATGAAATTGCCCTGCGCTTCATGTATTCCGGCCACCTCGAGCAAAGAGGGGACTTTAGCGACTGGGTGCCTGGTCCTTGGCTGGGCGGCACGTTCCGCGGTGAGGACCGCAATCACGATGGGGTGCTGGAACTGGACGAATTATCGATGCTGAGGATCCAGGGAGCCGATTACCTGGGCTGCCGGCAACCGGGCAGCCACTGCGCCATCGACTATTTTTTCTATCGCGAGGATGGGACGCTATCTTTCCGCAGCTATTGGGACGCTTTCTTCGACGGCAATTCCTATGGCTCGAGCTTCATTGTTTCCGGCCAATACGAGATCGAGACCATGGACCACGAGCCATATGTCGTCTACCGCTATTTCACGCCGCAGACAACGCTCAGCATCACGCCGGTCCCTGAGCCTGCCGCCTATCTGATGCTGGGAGCCGGCTTGCTGGGTATCGGCGCGCTGGCGCGCCGCGGCAAGCGCCGCAGCGTTGACGCGCAGGCTTAAGCGCGGTTCCGGCGCATCAGGCCGGGCGGAAGGCGCGGATCTCGCTGCGCGCCGCCTCGGCCAGTGCGGCCAGGTCGATGTCCAGCAGGCGCAGGGCGCGCACCGCCGTGCCGTATTGGGCCGATGTCATCGCCAGCAGCACATGGGCGCCCAGCAGCGGCAGGGCGCCGCCTTCCTCTTTCTTACGCTCGTTCAATTGCCGGATCAGGGCCTGGGCCGAAGCCTGGGCCTGATACAGGCCGCCCGCCGGCGGCAGCGCCGCATCCTGCTGCACCTGTTCGGGCAGCGCCGCCACGCCGGCGAACTGCATGGCTTCCTGATGCTGGCGGGCGATGGCGGCGCGGTACTGCTCCGGCGCCACGTTCAGGCGCTGCAAGGCTTGGCGCGCCGTGCCGTCCGGTAGATCGAGGGCGGCGAGGATGAAATGTTCGGCCCCGGCCTGGGCCTGGCCGTCGGCATTGGCATGCTTTTCCGCGTCTTCGCATAGACGCTTGATGGTGCCCATATCGCGCAAACGCTGCTTAATCCTGTCAAACATTGCTGCTCCTAAGTAGAGGGATTCAATCCTGCGCCAGGCCGGCCAGGCGCTTGTGCGCCGCCTGCTTGGATACGCCCAGCGCTTCGGCGATCTGCGACCAGGACCAGCCCTGCCGCAAAGCCGCCTTCACGGCGCTGCGTTCCAGCTTGTCCGCCGTCAGGCGCAGGGCGACCACCGCCGCCAGCGCTTCGGCCGGATCGTCAGGGGAGGGGAGGGTTTTCAATGAGCTCATTCGTCAATCTTAGTTGACGATATGGATATCGTCAACAAAAATTGACGCCATCGGCTTGGCATTTCGTTTTTATCTAGTGCTTTAGCGAACTGGGCTGGGATGCAGAGTGAGATAATGAAGTCTCTTCAGCGAGGTTCATATGAGTGCCGCGGCCTTTGACACCCACAAGTACGCAAAGCGCCTGATGGACGCCGGCGTTACGCCGGCCCACGCCGATATTCAGGCTGAAACCATGGGCTGCATGATGGCGGAGCTGGCTGCGAATACCACAGCGCTGGAAAAGCATGAGCTGCGCAATGCCGCGGAAATCGATGTGTTTGGCGCCAAGCTGGACAAGGCGGTCGCGGAACTGAGCCAGAAGATCAGCGAAACCAGCCAGAATTCGATGCGCTGGACCCTGAGCATCGGCGTCGCCTTCGGCCTGATACAGACCAGCGCCCTAGTGCTCATCATGTTCAAGCTGGTTTGAAGCGGAAATAAAAAAAGCACTGAATAATCAGTGCTTTTTCAAATCCTGGTGCCCCGGGCCGGAATCGAACCGGCACGCCTTGCGGCGGCGGATTTTGAGTCCGCTGCGTCTACCAATTTCACCACCGAGGCCAATTTTCAGCGCATCCGACAGCTTGCCGTTTTGGCTACGCCGCAAATGCGACCTGCATTATCACTGATTTACTCGCACCGGGCAAGCCTGCATCATGGTTTTGACACTTTGACATCATTTCGCGCGCTGGATGGCGTATCATCCGCCTACCTCCGTTACGCTGGCGCGGCCAGCCTGCTCGCATGAATAATAAGAAGATCCGGGAAATCATCCTCGGCAAGCCGCTGGACCCCCTGAAGAGCGAAACGCGCCACTCGATGGCGCTGGTGGCCTTCCTGGCCTGGGTCGGTCTGGGCGCGGACGGCCTGTCCTCCTCGGCCTACGGCCCGGAGGAAACCTTCAAGGCGCTGGGCGCGCACACCCATCTCGGCCTGTATATGGCGATCGCCACCGCGCTCACGGTGTTCATCATCGCGCTGGCCTATAACCAGGTGATCGAGCTGTTCCCGACCGGCGGCGGCGGCTACCGCGTGGCGAGCAAGCTGGTGGGACCGTATATGGGCCTGATCTCCGGCTGCGCCCTGATCCTCGACTATGTGCTGACCATCGCCATCTCGATCGCCTCCGGCGTCGACGCGCTGGCCTCCTTCCTGCCGCTCGGCTTCCAGCCCTATAAGCTTTGGGCCGAAGCTTTCTTCATCGCGGTGCTGATCGTGATGAACCTGCGCGGCCTGAAGGAGGCGATCCAGATCCTGCTGCCCATCTTCCTCGGCTTTGTGGCGACCCACCTGATCCTGATCGTCTACGGCATCACGGCGCACGCCTCCTATCTGCCCGACCTGATGCCCAGCACCATCGATGAAACGGTGAACCTGGCCGGCAGCATCGGCTGGGCCGGGGTGGCGGGCATGCTGCTGCTGGCCTACTCCCAGGGCGGCGGCACGTATACCGGGCTGGAAGCGGTGTCGAACAACGTCAACCTGCTGGCCGAGCCGCGCGTGCGCACCGGCAAAGTGACCATGATCTATATGGCCCTGTCGCTGGCGGTGACGGCGGGCGGCATCATCCTGCTGTACCTGCTGTGGGATGCGCGGCCCATGCCGGGCGAGACGCTCAACGCCTCCACCTTCAAGTCCATCATCGCCAGCATGAATCTGGGCGGCCCCTTCGTCAACCAGGTGGTGCTGGTGGTGGTGCTGGCCTTCGAGGCCGGCCTGCTGTTCGTGGCGGCCAATACCGGCTTCCTGGGCGGCCCCTCGGTGCTGTCGAATATGGCGGCCGACTCCTGGGTGCCGCACAAATTCCGCTACCTCTCCACCCGCCTGGTGACGCAGAACGGCATCCTGGTCATGGGCCTGGCGGCGCTGGCCATCCTGTTCTGGACCGGCGGCAGCGTGACCCTGCTGGTGGTGCTGTATTCGATCTCGGTCTTCCTGACCTTCGCCATTTCCCTGTTCGGCCTGTGCCTGTACTGGGCGCGCAACCGCAAGCGCGACACGCCCTGGCTGCGCCGCCTGCTGCTCTCGCTGCTGGGCTTCGTGATCTGCGCCGGCATTCTCGCCATCCTGCTGGTGGAGCGCTTTGCCGAAGGCGGCTGGGCCACGGTGGTGATCATCGGCGCGATTGCCGCGCTGTGCTTCGTGATCCGCCGCCACTACCGCGAAACCAAGCGCGCCATCCATTCCGTGGACGAGGTCTTCGCCACCCAGCCCTTCGGTCCGAACCGGGAGGCGGTGGAGCCGGATCCGGACAACCAGACCGCCGTCTTCATCGTCGGCACCTCGCGCGGCGGCGGCCTGCATGCGCTGCTGTGGGTGCAGCGCATGTTCCCGGCCCACTTCAAGAACTTCCTGTTCGTGAACGCGCGCACCGTCGATTCGCATGCCTATGGCGGCATCGGCGCCATGGACCAGATGCGCGAGGAGGCGGCCGAAACGCTGGAATACTTCGTCGATTTCTGCCACAGCCACAGCATGGCCGCTTCTTCCTACCTGGGCTTTGGCACCGATGCGGTGGATGAGGTGACGCGCCTGTGCGAACAGATCAGCGAGGAATTCCCCAACGCGATCTTCTTCACCAGCAAACTGATTTTTGCCAAGGACAACTGGCTCACGCGCCTGCTGCACAACCAGGCCGCGCTGGCGGTGCAGCGCCGCCTGCACCTGGAAGGTTTGCAGATGGTGATCCTGCCGATGAAGGTCTGAAAGTCAACCAAGAAAAGGCTATGCCCGCCGCCGAAGGGATTGAAAACTTTAGCGGCGGCGCCGCCTGTACAAGGCTGGGACCGGCGGCTAGTATGAAGGAGTCACTTTTGTTGAGTGACCAACTCTGAGCAGGAGGTCATCATGGATCTTTCCATGCCTCGGGGCTGGGCCACCGCCGCACTGGCCTGCCTTGTCACGTCCGCATTTGCACAGCAAGCCCCGGTCGCCGACCGGCCTGAACGCACGCAGGAAACCGTGCAGGTGTCGGCCCGGGCCATTGCGGCCTACCGCCTGGCGCCGCAGGAGTTCTACAACTACGAACAGCGCTACCTGCTGGAAAACGGCATGGTGCTCAGCTTCCATGAGAAGCGGCGGCACTACTATGTCCAATATAAGGATGAAAAACCGCTGGAAATCTTCCCGCTGGCCGAAGGCGTCTTCATGACCGCCGCCGGCAGCCGCATGGAATTCAAGGAAGAGGGCGACATCATCGCCATCAGCCATCTCGAGCTGCTGCCGTATGCCGGCGGCCCCGCCATCGACCCTGCCCGCGTCTACATCGCGCGCAGATAACGCAGCAGATTCGCCTCCCCTGAAGTGCAGGCAGCATGGCGCCGCTTATCGGCGCGCCATGCGCTTCGTCGTCCCCATACGGCCGTTCGTCGCCTGCGCCGTGCGTTGCGCGTGGCAGCTTGCTACCTTGGAAGTGTCACCGCATATGCCAATACAGGGCGGCGACAATCCGGTAAACCACCTTCCCCAGGGAGCAAAAACCATGAAAGCCTCGACCCTCAGCGCGCTGCTTGCGATCGCGCTTGCCGCCACAGGCGCCGCCTATGCCGCGCCGCAAACTGGACAGGACAGCGATGTGGTGCGCATCAGCGCCCAATCCGTCTATCGCCATTCCAGCAGCGAACTCTCCAGCTACGAAAACAGCTATCGTCTCAGCAATGGCCAGATCGTGAAATTCGCCCAGTTCGGCAGCCACTTCTACGCCACGGTCAAAGGCGAGCCGCGCCACCGGATCTTCGGCCAGTCGCAAGGCGTATTCCTGACCGATAGCGGCGCCCTTATCGAATTCCGCGAGGGCGGCGAGACGCTGACCATCACCAATTTCGAGCGCATGTCTTCCTTGGCGCAAACAGGCCAGAACATCACGATGTACGCCAGCCGCTAAGCTGCGTCCCAGGTCCGCTGCCCCAGGTCCGCCGCGCCAGGCCCGTTGTACCGGGCCTGGCTGCGTGCCGCCTCAATCCAGGCGGATCACCACTTTGCCGAATACCGCGCTGCTCCGATAGCGTTCGAAGGCGCGCTGGAAATCGGCCAGCGCGAAGACTTCGCCCACCACCGGCTTGAGCTGGTGCTGGCCGATGGCTCGCAGCATATCCTCATACACATCGCGGCTGCCGGTCAGCACGCCGCGGATGCGCGCGTTCTTGAACAGCAGCGGCAGCGTGAAATCGGGCGCTGGCCCCATGCCGGCCAGCAGGCCGACAAAGCCGATATAGCCGCCCTGGCGCAACGCCGCCAGCGAGGTTTGCATGCCGCTCAGGCCCGTCACCTCGATCACCATGTCGACGCCGCGGCCATCGGTGGCGGCCAGGATTTCGCCGGCCAGATCGGCGCTGGTTTTATAGTTCAGCACCACGTCGGCGCCCAGTTCCAGCAGGCGCGCGCGGCGTTCTTCCTTGCCGGTGGTGATGATGACGCGCGCACCGAACAGCTTGGCCAGCTGCAGCGCCGCCAGCGATACGCCACCCGTCCCTTGCAGCAGCACTGTGCGGCCTGGGCCCGCGCCGCCTTCGGTCAGCGCATTCCAGGCGGTCAGCGCGGCGATCGGCAGGGTCGCCGCCTCCTCATAGCTCAAGTGGGCCGGGAAGGCCACCAGGGCCTGTTCCGGCAGCACCGCATATTCCTGCAGCATGCCGTCCAGCGGGCCGCCGTTCTGCGCGGCCTGGCGTTCCGGCGTCAGGTCGCCGGAGATGAAATCGCGCGTCATCATGCTGGTCACGCGGTCGCCCACCTTGAAGCGGGTCACGCCGGCGCCGACCGCCACCACCTCGCCGGCGCCGTCGGAGACCGGCACCAGGGGCAGCGCTTCGGCGGGAATGCCGTACATGCCGCTGGCCACCATATGGTCGCGGTAATTGAGCGAAACGGCGCGCACGCGCACCTTCACCTCATGCGGGCCGACGGCCGGTTCGGCGCGTTCGGCCAGCACCAGGCCATCCTTGGTAAAGCTGCGCAATTCGACTGCTTTCATGTTTTCTCCGACAGTGAGTGTTGAAGCCTCCAATGTACAATCGGACATTACACTCGGTAAAGCGGGTAATATGCAATTCACTCTTGCAAGGAACGCTGGAATGAAAACGGAAGACCGCTTTGCCGAAATCTCGGCCTTTGTCGCCACGGTCAGGCACCAGAGCTTTGCGCTGGCGGCGCAGGCCATGACCTTGTCCTCTTCGGCGGTGAGCCGGCGCGTGTCGGCGCTGGAGGCGCGCCTGGGCGTGCGCCTGCTGACGCGCACCACGCGCAGCCTGCGTCTGACCGAGGCGGGCGAGCACTATTACGCCGACTGCCGCCGCCTGCTGGCGGAGATGGATGCGGCCGACCAGTCGCTGCGCGATGCGGCCGGCGCCGTGAGTGGCCGCCTCAAGCTGGCGCTGCCGGTCAGCTACGGCCACCTGCATGTGCTGCCCACGCTGCCCGGCTTCATGCGGCAGTATCCCGAGGTGGAACTCGATGTCTCGCTGTCCGACCGCTATGTGAATATCGTGGAGGAGAATGTCGACCTGGCGGTGCGCATCGGCAAACTGGTCGATTCCAGCCTGGTGGCCAAGCGCTTGCGCGCCGATGTGCGGCGCATCTGCGCCACGCCGGCTTATCTGGCCGAGCATGGCACGCCGGCCACGCCGGCCGAGCTGACGCAGCACCGCGTGCTGCAATTCTCGCTGACGCCCTTCGGCGATGTGTGGCAGCTGACGCGGCGCGGCAAGACGGAATCGGTGAAGATCCGGCCGCGCCTATGGGGCGACAGCGCGCAGCTGACCCATGCCGCCGCGCTGGCGGGCCAAGGCATCGCCATCGTGCCGGCCTTTCTGGCGGCGGCCGATATCGCCGAAGGGCGCTTGCAGGTGATCCTGCCGGAATGGAAATTCGCGCCGACCGGGATCTGGGCCGTGTATCCCGGCGGGCGCCACCTGCCGCTGAAGGTGAGGAAACTGATCGCCTATCTGGAGCAGCACCTGCCGGTGTGCCCCTACGATCTGGGCGACTGAACCGCGCGGCGCTTAGGCGGCGTGCGCCAGCAGGGGCGGTTGCGGCGCCGGTGGCAGCGGCTGCAGGGCGGCCAGGTCGAGGCGCTCTTCCAGCAGCGCGAAGACGGCATCCTTGGACAGCACATAGCGCTCCAGCAGCACATCCTTGATCGAATCCATGACGGCGCGGTAATCGCCGATCGCCTGCAGGGTGTGGCTGTACAGCTCATCGGCCTTGGCTTCCACCTGGCCCAGCGTGTGCTCGGCCCCGCTCTCGCTCTTGAACTGGCTGTAATCGAGCTTGGAGCGCGAATACATGGAGAGGCGGTTGACCATGGTGTCGAGCATCGAGGTCGCTTTCTGGATATCGTTCTGGCTGCCGACCGAGATGCCGCGCGCGCCGTAGAACAGCTCTTCGGCCGCCACGCCGCCGTACAGCTGCATCACGTCGCGCTCCATTTCCTCCAGCGTGCGCAGCGACATATCGTCGCCGGCCGACAGCACATAGCCCAGCGCATTGAGCTTGGACACCGACTCGGTGCTGATCTTCAGCAGATGCGATTTCTCCTTCACCTCGGCCAGGCTCAAACCGGCGCGCAGATATGGATCGATCTGCATGAAGAAGTGGCCCAGCTCGTGCAAGGCGATGCGTTCGCGCTGGCGCGTCTTTTCCGCCGTGGTGGCGCGGTCGGTCAGGCCGATGGTGGCGCGCTCGAAGGCGCGGAACAGCAGATCGGTATTGATCACGGCCTTTTCCTGGATCGAGATCATGGAGGCGCGTTCCACCACCGTTTCCAGCAGGGCGGGACTGAGGTTGTTGGTGATCTCGGCCACCTGGTGCAGGTCCAGGTCGTTCCAGTCGACGCAGCCTTCCTCCTTGCGTTGCAGGAAGGAGCGCAGCAGCTCCTGGCGCTCGGTCTTGTTGGGCAGGCGGAAATTGATCTTCACCGAGAAGCGGCGCAGCATGGCTTCGTCCATCTGCGTCGAGGCGTCGTCGAAGTTGGAGGCGACCACCCAGATCACGCCCTTGCCTTCCTCGCTTTTCACGCCATCGAGCAGGCCAAGCAGGGTGTTGGCGGTATCGTCTTCCCATTTCTTTTCGCCGCGGCCGCGCGGCATGAACAGGGCCTGGGCCTCGTCCAGGAAGATGATGCAGTTGCCGCGCGCGCAGGCCTTGCGGTACAGCGCGTTCAGCGCCTTGGAGCCGCCGCCGATATAGCCCGATTCCAGCGCCGAGCCGGAAGCCTGGATCAGCGGGTAGTTGAGGCGCTTGGCCAGATAGCCGGCCAGCTTGGTCTTGCCGGTGCCGGCGGGGCCGGTCAGCATCACGTTGAACGGCTTGTCGATATTGTGCGATTTGTAGACGGCGCGGTTGCGGATCATGTCTTCCAGATGCAGCACTTCCTGCTTGATATCGTCCATGCCGATCAGGTCGTCCATGCTGCCTTTCAGCTTGTCGGGCGAGATCACGCTGGCCGACTGGCCCATGCCGGGCAGGCCGGCTTTGAGCAGGAACAGCACCACGGCCAGCACGAAAATATCGAAGGCGTGGCGGCGCAGGAATTCGCCGCTGCCGGCCAGGGCGCCGCCCTCGTCCTGCAGCACGGCCTTGTGCGAGGCCAGGTACTCGTCCTTGGCGATCGCATACGGCAGGCTGTTGCGCAGCAGGACTTCGCGTTCCAGGCTCAGATGCGAGGTGCTGGGCACTTTCACCACATGCAGGGTGGCTTCATTCTTGAACTTGTAGATATAGCGCGGCGCCTCCGACAGCGGGCGCGCGATCAGCAGGTAGTCGAGTTTCTCGCGCTGGGCCACCAGGGCGGTGATTTCGGAGATGTCCTGCGAGCGCAGCACGGGACTGCTGTCCTGCACGGCCTCGCGGCCGAGGGCGGCCCAGGCCACCAGGGCGCCGGTGAGCAGCAGCAGGGCGACGCGCACCCAGGTATTTTTAAGCGCCAGCTGAAGTTTGTAGAAGTTAAACATGGACGTTCGGGCAATCAGGGAGTAACGAAATGCGCGGCGGCGTGGCGCAGGCGGATTGTCGTCGTGACGCTGTGCATGAACGCTGCTTGGGATGCAGCTTTTACTTTCAGACTTGGAAATATGCTGAGCGGCTACGCGGTGTATGGTGGGAATATAGCTCGCTTGCGCGGCTTTGTGTTTGGCCATCGCAAGAAAAAATTTTTCGACGCAACATCAATGGACAGCCTGTTAACATAAGGCTTAGTTTGGCGTTGTCCATTTTTCATACTTGCGATCCAGGCGCTGGAAACTGCCGTCCTGGCGCATTTCGTCCAGGCTGGAATTCATGCGTTCGATCAAGCGGTCCGGCACCGAAGGATTGCAAGCCAGATAAACTTTCACGCGATGAAAAACCAGCAGCGGCACGATCTTGCCCGTGAGTTTTTGCTGGGCCAGCAACTGGCTGCCGGTGCGCAGGCCGACCGCCCACAGGTCGATGCGCTTGAGCAGCAGCTTTTGCGGATTGAGCGTGTCGTTGGCGACCGGTTCGACGCGCAAGCCGCGCGTCTGCAGATATTCTTCGCGCGCGTCGCCGTTGTAGGTGCCGATGCGCAGGCCGCGCGCATCGTCCAGGCTGCGCAGGCGCAGGCGCGCATCGGCGCGGCCCATCAGCACCCATTCCGAGACGTCGGTCGGTCCCACCCATTTGAACAGGGCTTCGCGTTCGGGCGTGCGCGCGGTCGAATACACGCAGGTGTGCGGCGCGTGCTGGGCCAGGGTGTAGGCGCGCTTCCACGGCAGCAGGTCGAAGCTGTGCGGGATATCGCTGCGCTCCAGCATTTCGCGCAGCTTGTCGGTTTCGCGCCCGCCGACGCGGCCCTCGACCAGCATGCTGGCCGGCGGCGAATGTTCGGTGGTCAGATGCAGTTCGAGCGCCGCGGCGCTGCGGCTGGCCGGCAGCGGGCTGTTGCGGAAGTCGGCCAGGGTCTCGGTGTGCAGGCTGGCCGGCGAGGCGGCCGCTGCCAGCGCCGGCGCGGCCAGCAGCAGGACGCCCAGGCCCCGCCGCCAGCGCGCGCGCCAGGCGTCCGGCCGGCCTTTGGCACTCGCGCCTGGCCGCCATGCGCCGCGCCGGGGGATAAGGGCCGGGGTCTGCATGGCGGGCGCAGGGCGGGGCTGCGTGACTGGCTCAGTCAACGCGGCGGAACAGGCGGAAACGTTCGCTGCGGTCGGACGCGCGGCGGCCTTCCCAGACCAGCTGCCAGTGCGGCGCGGGCGGCGCCGCCAGGTCTTTTTTGCTGCGGCCGCGCGTGCTGTCCTGCCACAGCAGCATGGGGCAGTTGCCGCCGTCGACGCGGGCGAAGGGCAGGTGACCGAAATAGGCGAAGGAGGCGCGCTGCGCCGGTCCCACATTGCTGTCGATGCAACGCGTGCCGGCCGGCACGCTGGCCGCCGCCTGGTGCGCCACTGCCGCATAGCTCTTGCTGTAGTTCATATGCGGCAGGAACAGGGTCATCAGCAGAATCCAGATCAGAATCAGGCCGCCCGAGGACAGCACCACGGCGCGCCACAGCACCGAAGGCTGGCGCGAGATGCGCCAATGCACCAGGGCGAACCAGCCGGCGGTGGCGGCGCCCGCCACGACCAGGGCCAGCACCTGCAGCTCGGGCTGGAAGCCGGGCAGCAGCTTGAGCACATTATGCGCCGGGCGCGGCGGCCAGCCGGTGAGCTGGGCATACCAGAAGATCCACAGCACGGCGGCGCACAGGGTCAATACCATGACCGAAAACCAGTCGATGGCGTTGATGGCGCCGCGTTTCATGGTCAGCAGGCCGAAGGCGGCCATGATGGCCAGCGGTGGCAGCAGCATCAGGAACTGGCCCTGTTCGGGATTCGGGTGGCACAGGGCCAGCAGCGAAGCGACGCTGACGAAGGCGGTCGGCACCACGATGTGCAGCAGATTGCTCTGGCGGCGCCAGGCGTACACGGCCCACAGCGCGAACGGCCAGGCCGGCCAGAAGAACCAGACGCCGACGCGCAGGAAGGCGCGCAGCGAATAGGTGCCGGGCAGGGCCAGCTGGTTCAGATTCCAGGCGGTCCATGCCGCCAGCGGTTCCTGGCCGTAGGGGCGGCTCCAGACGGCCGCCAGCAGCCAGGGCAGGGTCACCAGCAGGGCGGTGGCGGCGGCCAGCGCCAGGTCGCGCAGGGCGCGGCCCACGGGCAGGGCCAGGAAGCGGCCGCACAGGAACAGGGCCAGCAGCAGGGCGGCCGGGGTGACCCAGCCGCGCGTCAGCGTCATCAGGCCCAGGGCCAGGCCGATCAGGGCCGCATTGCGCAGCGAGGGCTTTTCCATATAGCGCACGGCGCGGTACAGGGTCAGGGCCAGCAGCGAGGTTTGCAGCGCTTCCGACGTCGATTCATGGCTGTGCACCAAGAGGCCCAGGCAGCCGAGATAGATCAGGGCGGCGGCATCGGCCAGGGTGCGGCCGAAATCGTTGGGTTCGGGCTGGCCGCCGAAGGCCAGGCGCAGCGGCTGGGCCTCGGGCCGGCGGCCCAGATTGAAGGTGGCGTACCACAGCGACAGGGTGCCGAGCAGGAAGACGCCGATGGTGGCCACGCGCGCGCCCAGCACATCGCCCAGCAGCCAGCCGAACAGCTTGATGCCGAGGGCGCCCAGCCAGAAGGCCAGCGGCCCTTCTTCCGGCATGGACAGGCCGGCCACATTCGGCCATAGCCAGTCCTGCCAGCCGCCTTGGGCCATGGTCCACATCACGCCGAAGCTGGCCGCGTCGTCGTTCTTCCACGGCTCGCGCCCGATCAGGCCCGGCAGGATGTACAGCAGGCCCAGGGCATACAGGGCCCAGCGGGGCAGGGCAAGGGTGGCGGCGGCAGGCAGACGGACTGGCTTCATCGGCGTTACGAGTAAAGGAAACGGGAAGAGAGTAGCAGCGATAATAAAAAAAAGGCAGCCGTAGCTGCCTTTTTTTCGCTGAGCGGCAGATTAGCCTGCTGCAACGGCGGTTTTGGAACCGACTTTGCCGAATTTCTGGCGGAATTTTTCCACGCGGCCGGCAGTGTCGACGATCTTGTGTTGACCGGTGTAGAACGGGTGCGATTCAGCGGACACCTCGATCTTCACCAGCGGATACTCTTTACCGTCGTGGGTAGCGGTTTCGCGGGTCTGGATGGTCGAACGGGTGATGAATTTGAAGTCGCAGGACACGTCAACGAACAGGACGTCGCGGTAATCTGGATGGATGTCTTTTTTCATGTGTTTCTCTCGTAAAGTTTGGTAGCCAAACAGCACTTCGTCGGTCCTTGCTGCCTCTCGACCCGATTGCCGCCCACTTGCCAGGTGGTTAAAAAATCAACCGCTGATTATACAATGGATGCAAAAAAGCGGCAAGCCGGCCGATGCCGGGCTTGCCGCTTTGACAGCGCAGGGGCGGGAATCAGCCGCCGCGGCGCATCAGGTCGAAGAATTCCAGATTGGTTTTCGTCGACTTCATCTTGTCGAGGATGAACTCCATCGCTTCGATCTCGTCCATCGAGTACAGCAGCTTGCGCAGGATCCAGATCTTCTGCAGCTGGTCCGGCTTGATCAGCAGCTCTTCGCGGCGGGTGCCCGATTTGTTCAGGTTGATCGACGGGTAGACGCGTTTTTCGGCCAGGCGGCGCTCCAGGTGCACCTCCATATTGCCGGTACCCTTGAATTCTTCGTAGATCACGTCGTCCATGCGCGAACCGGTTTCGATCAGCGCGGTGGCGACGATGGTCAGCGAGCCGCCTTCTTCCACATTGCGCGCGGCGCCGAAGAAGCGCTTCGGACGCTGCAGGGCGTTGGCGTCGACACCGCCGGTCAGCACTTTGCCGGAAGCCGGGATCACGGTGTTGTAGGCGCGCGCCAGACGGGTGATCGAGTCCAGCAGGATGACCACGTCTTTTTTCATTTCGACTAGGCGCTTGGCTTTCTCCAGCACCATCTCGGCGACCTGCACGTGGCGGGTGGCCGGTTCGTCGAAGGTGGAGGCCACCACTTCGCCGCGCACCGAGCGTTGCATCTCCGTCACCTCTTCCGGACGTTCGTCGATCAGCAGCACGATCAGGGTGACGTCGGGGTGGTTGGCGGTGATGGCGTGGGCGATATGCTGCAGCATCACGGATTTGCCGGACTTCGGCGACGCGACCAGCAGGCCGCGCTGGCCTTTGCCGATCGGCGAAATCAGGTCGATGATGCGGCCGGTGATGTTCTCGGCGCCGTTCATCTCGCGCTCCAGGCGCAGCGGTTCCTGCGGGTGCAGCGGCGTCAGGTTCTCAAACAGAATGCGGTGCTTCGAGGCTTCCGGCGATTCGCCGTTGACCTTGTCTACCTTGACCAGGGCGAAATAGCGTTCGCCATCCTTGGGCGTGCGCACCTCGCCCTCGATCGAGTCGCCGGTGTGCAGATTGAAGCGGCGGATCTGGGAGGGGGAGATGTAGATGTCGTCGGTCGAGGCCATGTAGCTGGCGTCGGGCGAGCGCAGGAAGCCGAAGCCGTCCGGCAGCACTTCCAGGGCGCCGTCGCCGAAAATCTGCTCGCCGGCTTTGGCGCGTTTCTTCAGGATTGCGAACATCAGTTCCTGCTTGCGCAGGCGAGCCGCATTGTCGATGTCAAGACCGATAGCCATTTCCAGCAAGGCGGAAACGTGCATAGCCTTAAGTTCAGATAGATGCATATATGTTGAGTGTCCCGTGACGGGAAATTAGGTAGGGGAGGGAACTGCGTGGATTATTATTAAAAAGGCCAGAGTCTGAGCTCTAGGCCGGCCAGGCAGGCGACGCTGCGGGCGCAACGCCGCCTATCTTACTCAAAGATTGCTGTCAATGAAAGAGGTCAGCTGGCCTTTTGCCATGGCGCCGACTTTTTGCGCCTTCATCACGCCACCGGCGAACAGCATCAGGGTCGGAATGCCGCGGATGCCGAATTTGGCCGGCACGGACTGGTTGCTGTCCACGTCCATCTTGGCTATGGTCAGCTTGCCGTCGTATTCCTTGGCCACTTCTTCCAGCATCGGCGCGATGCTCTTGCAGGGGCCGCACCATTCGGCCCAGAAGTCCACCAGCACGGGACGGTCGGCTTTCAGCACGTCGGCTTCGAACGACGCGTCGGTAATATGTTTGATGTTTTCGCTCATGTTTTGCCTCAATCGAGGGTGATATCAATAACGCCTGGGGCACGCCATCTTGCCAGCTTTCGCCATCAGGGCCGTCTGTGTTACTGCTTGTATGCAGGAGATGGAGCTGATGCGCGCTAATTCAATATTGGGGTGGCAAGAGGGAATCAGGCGGGGAATGAATCAAATAATAACCCATTTTCCGCGCTTGTGCGGAAGATTGCTCCCCGGTTATTAGTGTTTATTATCTAATGCCGCCGATCCGGGCACTGCCGCAGGCCGCGCGCCAGCGCCACCAGGTCGCCCAGTTCTTCGGCCGCCAGCGGCTTGCGGCAGGCGCCGAGGATGGTCAAACCCTGGGCCATGGCCAGCATTTCAGCCGCTTGCAGGATGCGCTGGTCCATGCCCGACAACAGCACCACGCCGCCGCGGAAATCGTGGTCGGCGGCCTGGCGCAGGAATTCGATGCCGTCCATCTCGGGCATCGACAGGTCGCAGATCAGCAGTTCGGGGCGGTGTTTGCCCAGCGCCTGCAAGGCGGCGCGCGCGTCACGCTCGCTGCGCACATCGATATCGCCGTCCACCTCCTCCAGAATATCGCCCAGCATGGAGAGCATGAAGGGATCGTCGTCCAGCAGCAGGACGCGCAAGGGGGCGGCGGCCAGCGCGGCTTCAGTCATCATTGGCGAACGAGGTGTTGGTCATGATCTGCTCCACGATACGCTCCAGCAGGGGCCAGAGGCGGGCCAGGATGGCGCGCGCCTGGGCCGCTTCCTCGGCAGGCGCGCCCGCCGGCAGGTTTTCCAGATTTAAGCACAATTCGGCCATGCCCAGCGCACCCACGGTGCGCGCCGAGGACTTGATGCGGTGGCCCAGTTCGCGCATGCGCTGGATTTCGCCGTTGGCCAGCGCCGTTTCCATTTCACGGAAGCCCGCTTCCGTGGTCTGCAGGAATTTGAAGGCGAATTTGCGCACCTTCTGCGGATGGTAGCCCAGCAGCTTGGCCAGGATCGAGAGGTCGATGATCTCCGGGTCGCCCGCCAGCGTGGGCGTGAAGGCCGGCGCGCGCGCGGCCGGCGGCGGCGCGCTGTCCTGCTCCGTGCGCGCCGGCAGCCAGCGCGCGATGGTGCGGTACATCAGGGCCGGCTGGATCGGTTTCGAGATGAAATCGTCCATGCCGGCGTCGATGCAGCGCGCGCGGTCGTCGCTGGTGGCGGTGGCCGTCATGGCCAGCACGCGCATCTCGGCCAGGCGTGGATCGGCGCGGATGCGGCGCGTCGCCTCCAGCCCGTCCATGAGCGGCATCTGCACATCCATCAGCACGCAGTCGAAAGGCGTCTGGCGCAGCAGGTCGAGCGCTTCCGCGCCGTTATTGGCCAGGCAGACCGAGGAGCCGGCTTCCTCCAGCATTTCGAGCGCGATCTGCTGGTTGAAGGTATTGTCTTCCACCAGCAGGATGCGGGCGTCCTTCAGCGTCTGCATCACGGTGGCGCTGCGCGCGCTGTCGACCAGCTCGGCCGCCGCTTCGCTGACCTGGCTGATCAGCTGCGGCACGGCGCGGCTGGAAACGCCCAATTGGGCCGTGAACCAGAAGGTGGAGCCGGCGCCGGGCGCGCTGCGCACGCCGACTTCGCCGCCCATCAGCTGGGCCAATTGCTTGCAGATGGACAGACCGAGGCCGGTGCCGCCGTATTCGCGCGTGGTGGAGGTGTCGGCCTGCTGGAAGGACTGGAACAGCTTGCCCATTTCCTCCTCCGACATGCCGATGCCATGGTCGCTCACTTCGAACAGCAGCACGCAATGCTGCTCGTCGCCCACCACATGGCGCACGCGGACATCGATGCTGCCTTGCTCGCTGAACTTGATGGCGTTGTTGGTGTAGTTGATCAGCACCTGGCCGATGCGCAGCGGGTCGCCGCGCAGCACGGCGGGCAGCGCCGGATCGAGGTCGAAGTTCAGGGTCAGCTCCTTGCTGGCCGCCTTCGGCGCCACCACCGTGGTCAGGGTCTGCATCACATGGTCGAGGGAAAAGTCGACCTGCTCGATTTCCAGCTTGCCGGCCTCGATCTTGGAGATGTCGAGAATGTCGTCGATGATGCCCAGCAGGTGCTCGCCGGCGAAACGGATCTTCTCCAGGTAATCGCGCTGGCGCGGATCGAGTTCGGTCTTCAGCGCCAGGTAGGCCATGCCGATCACGCCGTTCATCGGCGTGCGGATCTCATGGCTCATATTGGCCAGGAACTGGCCCTTGGCCTGGCTGGCTTCCTCGGCGATCTTGCGCGCCTCGTCCAGCTGGGCGGTGCGGCGCTGCACCCGCTCTTCCAGGGTTTCGTTCAATTCGCGCAGCTCGCGCTCGGCGCGCTTGCTGTCGGTGATGTCGATGCACATGCAGATCAGATAGGCGGGCAGGCCGCGCTCGTCGAACACCGGCTTCTTGAAGGTGCGCAGGTGGCGCAGCTGGCGCAGCACGGGATTCCAGATCGCTTCCTCGTAGTCGATCAGCACGCCGCCGGCGAAGGCTTCGCGGTCCTTGCGGCGGATGGTTTCCAGGTCCTCGGGCGCATGGAAGGCGCTGTCGTCGCCGCCCTTGAGTTCATGGAACTGGAAGCCGAACTGCTGTTCGCAGGCGGGATTCATCAGCAGGAAGCGGCCCTGCGGGTCTTTGATGAACAGGCCGGTCGGCATCATCTTGATGATTTCCTGCAGGCGCTGCTCGCCCTTGCGCACCGCATCCTCGCTGCGCTTGCGGTAGCTGATGTCGGTCAGGCTGGCCACGGCCATGCTGGCGCCGCCGTATTCGTTGCGCAGCGGCTCGACATTGACCGACAGCCAGCTGGTGGCGCCATCGGCCTGGGTCACGCCCATCACCACGTCGCGCACCGAACGGCCGCTGGAGAGCGCCTCGTGCACCGGATGCTCGTTGTAGTCGAAGGCTGCGCCGTTTTCGCGCACGCCCGGCCACAGCGCCGCGCCGCCGGCCGCGGCCGGCCCCAGCATGCGCGCCGCCGCCGCATTGCTTTCCAAAATCGTGCCTTCGCTGTTGAGCACCACCAGGCCATTGGTCACGGTGTTGAAGACGGACGCCATGCGCTGGCTGGAATTGCGCAGCGCCATCTCGGCCAGGCGGCGGTCGGTGATGTCGGTGATCATGGCCAGCGTGCCGGCGTAGGCGCCGTCGTCGGCATTGATGACGGTGGTCGAGAGCAGCCCCCACATGGCCGAACGGTCCTTGCGGTAGAAGCGCACGTCGCCCTGCTCGGCCACGCCGGACGGGTAGCGGCGCTGCTGCTGGCGGCGCAGCAGTTCCTGGCCCTCGCTGTCCATGAATTGGCCCATGGGGTGGCCCAGCATTTCCTCCATTTCGTAGCCCAGCATGCGCGCCATGGTGGGATTGACGAAGGTGGTCATGTCCTCGGCGTCGGTCATCCAGATGCCTTCGGCGGCGGTCTGCACGATCAGGCGGTAGCGCTCCGAACTGGCGTGCAGGGCTTCTTCGGTGCGCTGGCGCTGGGTCATGTCGCGCAGCGCGATGACGGACAGGCCCTGGCCCGCGATCTGGATCGGCGACAGGTGGACCATGGCCGGGAAGCGGCTGCCATCCTCGCGCCGCGCCGTCAGCACGCGGCCCGGCAGGCGCGGACGGGAAAACAGCTCGCGCGGCCCGCCGGGGGCGCTGCGCATCATGTCCGGCACCAGCTGTTCCAGCGACAGGCCGGCCATCTGGTTCTCGGCATAGCCGAAGCAGCTGCCGCAGGCCAGATTGGCATAGCGCACCCGCCCGCTGCGGTCGGCCACCAGCATGGGGCCGGGCGTGGCCTCCAGCACGGCGGCCACGCGCGCCTCTTCGGCCTGGGCGCGGTCGCTGATATCGCCCAGGGTGCCGCTCACGCGCAGCGGCTTGCCGTTGGCGGCGCGCGCGATCACCATGCCGCGCGCCAGCACCCATTTATGGCTGCCGTCGCGGCAGCGCATGCGGAATTCCCAGTTGAAGGGGGCGGGATGGGCTTCCGGCTGGTCGAAGGCGGCGATGTCGTGGATCAGGCGCGGCCGGTCGTCTTCATGCACATGCTGCAGCCATTCTTCCGCGTTGGCCGGGCGCAGCTCGTCCGCCTCGTAACCGAGGATGGCGCAGTAGCGCGGCGACAGGTGCAGATGCTGCTGCGCGGGTTGCCAGTCCCACACGCCTTCGCCCGAGCCTTGCAGCGCGAAGTCGACCATGCGCTCGGCGTCGGTGGCCTGGGTGCGCGCGCCGTGCAGCTCGCGGCGCAGGCGCTGCAGGCGCCACACCATGGCGCCGACCAGCAGCAGCACGACCGCTGCCGCGCCGCCGCCCAGCACCTCCCAGGCGCGCCAGACCGAGGGCGGCTGATACAGGAAATCGTCGAGATCGACCTCGCCTTTGAGCATGTCCAGGCTGGCGTAGGTGTTCAGGATGGCGCGCCAGCGCGCCGGGTTGCTCTCGCCCAGGCCGGTGGCAGGCCGGTCGAGCAGGGGAATGGTCTGGTGCGCCTCGTACAGCAGGTGTTCGCGGCTGTTGCGGTCGGGGTAGCGGGCGCGGATCAGGTCCACGATTTCGGCCGGATGCTCGATCGCATACTGCCAGCCGCGCAGGGTGGCGGCGCGCATGGCGCGCGCGCGCGCCGGATGCTCGCGCAGCTCGCTCTCGGTGGTATACAGCACGTCGCCATAGAAATCGATGCCGACCGTGCGCGGCGACAGCAGGTCATAGTGCAGGATGCTGCGGTCCAGCACAAAGGGCGCGTCGGTCACATAGGCCGAGGCGGCGTCGATGCGGCCGGCGATCAGTTCTTCCAGGCTGCGGCGCGCCGGCAGCATTTGCAGGAAGCCCAGGTCGACGCCATCCTGCTTCAGGTAGGCCAGCAGCTCGCCATTGTTCGGCGCCAGCATGATGCGGCTGCGCGCCCAGGGCAGCGGTTTGCCGTCCTCGCCGCGGCGCTTGAGCCAGACGGCGGGCGAATGCTGGAAAATCGAGGCCAGCACCACCAGCGGCTGGCCGGCCGCGCGCTGCAGCAGCAGGCCGCTGTTGCCGACGCCATATTGGGCCTGGCCCGCAAGCACGTTCTGCGTCAGGTCGACGCCGGCCTGGCCTTCGAGCAGGGTCACGTCCAGGCCAGCCTCGCGGTAAAAGCCCTTGTCCTGGGCGGCGTAATAGCCGGCGAACTGGAACTGGTGGCGCCATTTGAGCTGCACCGTGACTTTCTCCGCCGCCCCGGCCGGCGCCAGCGTGCAGACCAGGACCAGCACCGCGGCCCGGCAAGCGAGGCGGCGCAAGGCGGGAGCTGGGCTGCTTGGTCGATGGCGATGCAACAAGGGCTTCCCTTTCTGGCAGCTGGAAGACGTGCTGGCGCGATGGGCCCGGCTCGGCTAGCGGGGCCAAACAACTATAGCATCGAAATTTTGCTCGTGGCGACTACTTTTTGCGGAGTAAAAGCGGGGATCTTTCCCAGCGCACCAGGGCGTGGAAAAAGCGGCAAGCCGGAGCGTGGCCGGCTGCGGCCCGGGCGGGGCGTGGAGAGATTTGGAGAGATTTCCCGCCGCCCTCAGGCGAAACTGCCGGCGAACTGGTAACGGTGGCCTGGATGCCACATGGTGGCAAGCGAGGCGATGCGCCCGGCCGAGCGGGTCTGGCGGCGCAGCACCAGGCAGGGCTGGCGCGTGTCGATGGCCAGCATGTCGGCGATGTCGCGCGGCGGCGCCAGCGCTTCGATGCTGTAGGTCGCGCCCTGCAGCGGGGCGGCGGCCATCAGGTATTCGTTGGGCGTGATATGGGCGAAATCCTGCTCCATATAATCGGGGGCGCACAGCGGGTTGACCCAGCGGTCCTCGACCTGGATCGGCACCCCGTTCTCATAGTGCACGATCACCGAGTGAAACAGCAGGTGGCCGGGCGCCAGATCGAACTGCTTGGCCAGCAGTTCGCTGGCCTTGCCGCGTTCGAGCTGCTGCAGGCTGCTGCGGTGGGCGTGGCCGCGCGCGCGCACCTCCTCGGCGATGCTCTTGATCTCGAGCAGGGTGGCCTGATATTTTTGCTGGGCGACGAAAGTGCCCGAACCCTGGCGCCGGGTCAGCACCTGTTCCGCCGTCAATTCGCGCACAGCGCGGTTGACCGTCATGCGCGAGACGCCGAATTGCTTGGTCAGGGCCTGCTCGGAGGGGATCACATCGCCTTCCTTCCAGTGCCCGGCAGCGATCTGTTCCAGCAGATAGTCCTTGATGCGCTGAAAAATAGGGGTATGGTCAGGTGCTGGGTGTTCCATCCGTTCTCCGAAGCGGCAATGCGGCAGGCCCGTGCCTGCGCGGCGATTTTAGCACCGGCCTGGGCGAATTCAAAAGCAAGAGCCGGGATGCGGGTCCACGGCGGGCTGGCTATGATGGGAACATCAGACGATTTCATGGAGTAGTGGCATGGGCAAGAGTCAATTCAAGAGCGAGGCGCAGCGCTGGTCCGCCGTCCAGCGGCGCGATAACGCGGCCGATGGCCAGTTCTATTATTCGGTGCGCACCACCGGCGTGTTTTGCCGCCCTTCCTGCGGCGCGCGGCCGGCCCTGCGCAGCAATGTGAGTTTTCACGACAGTATCGCCGCCGCCGAGCAGGCCGGCTTCCGGCCCTGCAAGCGCTGCAAGCCGGACCAGCCGCCGCTGGCCGAGCGCCACGCCGCCATGGTGGCGAAAATGTGCCGCCTGATCGACGAGGCCGAGAACGAGCCGGACCTGGACAGCCTGGCCGAGGCCAGCGGCATGAGCCGCTTCCACTTCCACCGCATCTTCAAGGCCCAGACCGGGCTGACGCCGAAAGCCTATGCCAGCGCCGTGCGCCAGCGCCGCATGCAGGAGGGATTGGCGCAGGAAGGGTCGGTGACGGCCGCCATCTACGCCTCCGGCTTCAATTCCAGCGGCCGTTTCTACGCCGCCTCCCAGGGCGCGCTGGGCATGACGCCGAGCGCCTTCCGCAGCGGCGGCAAGGGCGCCACCATCCGCTTCGCCATCGGCGCCAGCTCGCTGGGCGCGATCCTGGTGGCCAGCACCGCGAAGGGCATCTGCGCCATCCTCATGGGCGACGACCCGGATGCGCTGGCGCGCGACCTGCAGGACCGCTTCCCGCAGGCCGAGATCATCGGCGCCGAGCCGGATTTCGAGCAGGTGGTGGCGCGCGTGGTGGGCATGGTCGAGCATCCCGAAATCGGCCTCGATCTGCCGCTCGACGTGCGCGGCACGGCCTTCCAGCAGCGCGTATGGCAGGTTTTGCGCGAAATCCCGGCCGGGCGCACCGTCAGCTATACCGAGCTGGCCGAGATGGTCGGCGCGCCGAAGGGGGCGCGCGCCGTGGCCGGCGCCTGCGCCGCCAATGCGATCGCGATTGCCGTGCCCTGCCACCGCGTGGTGCGCAACGACGGCTCGATTTCCGGCTACCGCTGGGGCGTGGAGCGCAAGCAGATCCTGCTCGAACGCGAGGGTTCGAAATGAGCCGGACCGGGGCGGCGGCGTGGCGGCAGGAGGAGGGCTGTGCGCCGGGCCGGGCGGATGCCGCGCTGGATGATAGGCCGCCGGCGGGATCGCCTGCCGCTCCGGCATCCGCGCGCGTGGACTGGGCGCGCATCGAAGCCGATCTGGATGCCCATGGCTGCGCCGTGGTGCGCGCCGCCCTCACGCCCTCGCAATGCGAGGCGCTGGCGGCTGGCTATGCCGATGCGGCGCAGTTCCGCAGCCGGGTGCTGATGGAACGCCACGGTTTCGGCAAGGGCGAGTATCAGTACTATGCCTATCCGCTGCCGCCGCTGGTGGCCCAGCTGCGCGAACGCATGTATGGGCCGCTGGCCGCCATCGCCAACCGCTGGCATGCGGCGCTGGGCATCGACACGCGTTTCCCTGAACGGCATGCCGACTATCTGGCGCGCTGCCATGCGGCGGGCCAGCTGCGCCCCACGCCGCTGCTGCTGCAATACGGCGCGGGCGATTACAACTGCCTGCATCAGGATCTGTATGGCGAGCATGTCTTCCCCCTGCAGGCCGCGTTCCTGCTGTCGCGTCCCGGCCAGGATTTCGAGGGCGGCGAATTCGTGCTGACCGAGCAGCGCCCGCGCATGCAGTCGCGCGTCGAGGTGGTGACGCTGGAGCAGGGCGACGCGGTGATCTTTCCCGTGACGCAGCGTCCCGTGAACGGCACGCGTGGTGTGTATCGCGTGAATATGCGGCATGGCGTCAGCCGCCTGCGCAGCGGCACCCGCCACACTCTCGGCATCATCTTCCACGACGCCGAGTAGGCGGGAGCCTGGCCGCACTCAGGGCAGCTCGCCGGAGGAATGCGGATCGATGGCGTAGGGATGGTGCTCGTCGAGGAAACCCGGCTGGGCGCGCACGCGTTCAATCCAGGCGCAGACGTGGGCGAATTCCTGCAGCGGCAGCCCGGCTTCGCCGGCGCGATGCGTGTAGGCGAACAGCGCGATGTCGGCAATGGTGTAGTCGTCACCCACCATGAAAGGACGGCCGGATAATTCGCGCTCAAGAATCTGCAGCGCGCGCAGGCCGCCCGCGCGGCGCATCTCCACCAGGGCGGCGGGCCGGCGCGCCAGCTTGCCGGTCATCGTCCAGTGGCGCAGCGCGGCGATATTCACGACGTAGTCCTGCTCGAACGACATCCACTGCTGCACCTTGGCCGCGGCAAAAGCATCGCCAGGCAAGTAGCGCGTGCCGTGCGCGAGGAAAGTCAGAATGGCATTGGATTCGGCCAGCACCCGCCCATCGTCCAGGCGGATGGCGGGCACGGCGCCGCTGGGATTGATGGCCAGGTACTCGGGCGCATGGCCCTCTCCTTCGAAGATGCTGACCAGCTCCGTGCGGTAAGGCAGGCCGAGATGGCTCAGAAGCAGGCGTACTTTATAGGCGTTTTGCGAAGGCAGGTAATCGAACAGCGTCAGCATGGCGGCAACTCCGGAAGTAAAGGCTTGATTGGACCAGAGCGCGAATTTCGCTACACTCTGGATCTTGCTTTTCAATTCGAGAGGACCGTCCATGCACTTCCGCCGCACCCTGCTGGCCGCCGCCGCGCTGGCCGCCGCCCATGCCGCCCAGGCGGGCACCATGATCGACAACGCCAACGGCTACACGCTGAACGCCAGGGGCGAACTGCTGCAGTTCAAGGCGCTGGCCTTTGACGACCAGGGCCGCCTTGTCGCCGTCGGCGGCGCGCGGGAGGTGGCGGCCAAGGCCAAGGGTTATCGGCGCATCGACGTGCAAGGCAGGACGGTGCTGCCAGGCCTGATCGACGCCCATGGCCACGTCTTTGGCCTGGGCTATATCGCCAGCGGCGTGGAACTGTACAGCTCCACCTCGCTCGACGGCGCGCTCAAGACGGTGCAAGCCTTCGCCCAGGCCAATCCGCAGCGCAGCTGGATCGTCGGCAATGGCTGGAACCAGGAAATCTGGAAGCTGGGCCGCTTCCCCTCGGCCGCCGAACTCGATGGCGTCACCGGCGAGCGTCCCGCCATGCTGCGCCGCGTCGACGGCCATGCCGCCTGGGTCAACAGCAAAGCCCTGCAGCTGGCCGGCATCACGCGCGACACCAAGGACCCGGCCGGCGGCAAGATCGAACGCGATGCGGACGGCAATGCCACCGGCATCCTGGTCGACAATGCGATGGAGCTGATGGAAGGCGTGGTGCCGCGTCCCGGCGACCTGGAACGCCGCGCCGCGCTCGATGGCGCCCTGGCGGCCCTGTCCAAGGTCGGCCTGACCAGCGTGCACGACGCCGGCATGGGTGAGGCCGAGGACGCGCTGTTCCGCGAATACGCCGACCAGGGCAAGCTGAGTACCCGCGTCTACGCCATGATCGGCGACACCGGCGAAGCCTTCGACCGCCTGGCGGCGCGCGGCCCGCTGGCCTCCTACGCCAACGACCTGTATGCGCTGAGCGCCGTCAAGCTGGTCTCCGACGGCGCCCTGGGCAGCCGTGGCGCCGCCATGATGCAGCCCTACAGCGACGCGCCGCACACGCACGGCCTGCTGTTCTACAAAAACGAAGAGATGCTGGCCAAGATGGAAAAGGCCATGAAAGCCGGCTACCAGGTCAACATCCACGCCATCGGCGACGCCGGCAACCGCCAGATCCTCGACGGCTACGCCGCCCTGCTGAACAAATATCCCGGCGCCGCCAAGCGCCACCGCATCGAGCACGCGCAAGTGGTGGCGCCGGGCGACATCCCGCGCTTCAAGCAGCTCGGCATCATCCCCTCGATGCAGCCCACGCACGCCACCTCCGACCAGAACATGGCTGAACAGCGCGTCGGCCCGCAGCGCATCAAAGGCGCGTACGCCTGGCACAGCTTCCTCAAGCAAGGCTCGAAGATCGCCTGCGGCTCCGACTTCCCGATTGAGTCGCCCAACCCCTTCGAAGGCCTGCACGCCGCCGTCACGCGCCAGGACAATGCCGGCCTGCCGGTCGGCGGCTGGTACAAGAACCAGGCCATGACCCTGAAACAAGCCTTCCGCTGCTTCACCCTGGACGCGGCGTATGCCGCCCGCCAGGAAAACGCCATCGGCACGCTGGAAGCCGGCAAATGGGCCGACTTCATCGTGGTGGACGCCGACCTGTTCAAGGTGCCCGCCAGCGCCATCGGCAAAATCCGCGTCCAGCAAACCTGGCTCAGCGGCAAACCCGTCTACACCGCCCCCTAAGCTTTGCGCCAAATCAAAGAATGTCCACCCTGGTGTCAGGCACTGGAGTCGGACATTCTTTGATCTGGATCAGCAAATGTCCGACCGTGGTGCCTGACACCAGGGTGGAGATTGTTTGCGCTGGATCAAAGCCGGTGGGGCAGAATTCGGTTGACTTGGTTGTATAGACAACTTATCCTTGCTGCATATGCGGGCATGCGCCCGTCTGTTCCCTATTTTTATGGAGACGATATGAGCACCCCTTCGAGCAGCCTGGAGAATGATCCCCGTTTTGATGCTTCCCGCGAGATCCGCGCGCCGCGCGGTTCTGAGCGGGTGTGCAAGACCTGGGGCGCGGAAGCGGCCTACCGCATGATCCAGAATAATCTGGACAAGGAAGTCGCCGAGAATCCGAAGCATCTGGTGGTCTACGGCGGCATCGGCCGCGCTGCCCGCAACTGGGAGTGCTTCGATCAGATCCTGGCGTCGCTCAAGGCGCTGGAAGAGGATCAGACCCTGCTGATCCAGTCCGGCAAGCCGGTGGGCGTGTTCCAGACCCACGCCGACGCGCCGCGCGTGCTGATCGCAAACTCGAACCTGGTGCCGAAATGGGGCAACTGGGAGCATTTCAATGAGCTGGACCGCAAAGGCCTGTTCATGTATGGCCAGATGACGGCCGGCAGCTGGATCTATATCGGCACCCAGGGCATCGTGCAAGGTACGTACGAGACCTTCGCCGAGGCGGGCCGCCAGCATTTCGGCGGCGATCTGAAAGGCCGCTGGATTCTGACGGCGGGCCTGGGCGGCATGGGCGGCGCGCAGCCGCTGGCCGCGACCATGGCCGGCGCGGTGTCGCTGACCGTCGAGTGCCAGCAGAGCAGCATCGATTTCCGCCTGCGCACCCGCTATCTGGACAAGCAGGCCGCGTCCATCGACGAGGCGCTGGCCCTGGTGCAGCAGCACAAGGCGGCCGGCGAGGCGATTTCCATCGGCCTGCTGGGCAATGCGGCCGAGGTGCTGCCGGAGCTGGTCAAGCGCGCCAAGGCCGGCGGCATCATCCCCGATATCGTGACCGACCAGACCTCGGCCCATGACCTGATCAACGGCTATCTGCCAAACGGCTGGAGCGTGGCCGAGTGGAAGGCGGCGCAGCAGGATGCCGCTGCCCACGAGCGACTGACACAGGCGGCGGCCGAGTCCTGCGCCGCCCACGTGCAGGCCATGCTGGACTTCCAGCAGCTGGGCGCGAAAGTGGTCGACTACGGCAACAATATCCGCCAGGTGGCCCTGGACCAGGGCGTGAAGAATGCCTTCGATTTCCCCGGTTTCGTGCCGGCCTATATCCGTCCGCAGTTCTGCGAAGGCCGCGGCCCGTTCCGCTGGGTGGCGCTGTCCGGCGATCCGGAGGATATCTACAAGACCGACGCCAAGATCAAGGAGCTGTTCCCGCACCACGCCAATGTGCACCGCTGGCTGGACATGGCGCGCGAGCGCATCGCTTTCCAGGGCCTGCCGGCGCGCATCTGCTGGCTGGGCCTGGGCGAGCGCCACATCGCCGGCCTGGCTTTCAACGAGATGGTGCGCAAGGGCGAGCTGAAAGCGCCGATCGTCATCGGCCGCGACCATCTGGACACCGGTTCGGTGGCCAGCCCTAACCGCGAAACGGAAAGCATGAAGGACGGCACCGACGCCGTGTCCGACTGGCCGCTGCTGAACGCCCTGCTGAACACCGCGGGCGGCGCGACCTGGGTTTCGCTGCACCATGGCGGCGGCGTGGGCATGGGCTATTCCCAGCATTCCGGCGTGGTCATCGTGGCCGACGGCACCGACGCTGCCGCCAAGCGCCTGGCGCGCGTGCTGGTCAACGACAGCGGCTCGGGCGTGATGCGCCATGCCGATGCCGGTTACGAATCCGCGGTCGCCTGCGCCAAGCGCAACGGCCTGAATCTGCCAATGATCAAATAAGATAAGAGACAAGCATATGAAACACACGCAGAACAATGCCTGGACCCTGAAGCCCGGCAAGATCACCCTGGCCGAATTGCGCGCCGCCTGGAACGAGCACGCGCCGGTGGCGCTGGCCGCCGAAGCCTATCCGGTCATCGAAGCTTCCGCCGCCACCGTGCGCGCCATCGTCGAGAAGGGCGCTGCCGCTTACGGCATCAACACCGGTTTCGGCCTGCTGGCCAAGACCCGCATCCCGGACGACAAGCTGGAACAGCTGCAGCGCAACCTGATCCTGTCGCATTCCGTGGGCACCGGCGAATTGATGGCCGACCACGTCGTGCGTCTGCTGATGCTGATGAAGATCGGCAGTCTGGCGCGCGGCTTCTCCGGCATCCGTCCGGTGGTGATCGACACCCTGATCGCCCTGTACAACGCCGGCATCGTTCCGGCCATTCCGGCCAAGGGTTCGGTTGGCGCCTCGGGCGACCTGGCGCCGCTGTCGCATATGACGCTGGCGATCCTGGGCGAAGGCCCGGTGCGCGTGAACGGTGAGCTGATGCAGGCCGCCGACGCGCTGAAAGCCGCCGGCATCGCGCCGGTGGTGCTGGCCGCGAAGGAAGGCTTGGCGCTGATCAACGGCACCCAGGCTTCCGCTGCGCTGGCGCTGCATGGCCTGTTCATGGCCGAACGCCTGCTGGAAGCGGGCATGGTGACGGGTTCCCTGTCGCTGGACGCGGCCAAGGGCAGCGATTCGCCGTTCGACGCCCGGGTGCATGAAGTGCGCGGCCAGCCGGGCCAGATCGTCGCCGCTTCGATCTACCGCCAACTGGTGGCCAACAGCGCCATCCGCGCCTCGCACCTGGTGGGCGACGAGCGCGTGCAAGACCCGTACTGCCTGCGTTGCCAGCCGCAAGTCATGGGCGCCTGCATGGACTTGATCGCCAACGCCAGCCGCACCTTGCTGATCGAAGCCAATGCCGTCACCGACAATCCGCTGATCTTCTCCGGCGACGATGTGCAGATCGTCTCGGGCGGCAACTTCCACGCCGAGCCGGTGGCCTTTGCCGCCGACACGCTGGCGCTGGCGATTGCCGAAATCGGCAGCATTTCCGAGCGCCGCATCTCGCTGCTGATCGACGCCACCTTGTCCGGCGGCCTGCCGCCTTTCCTGGTGAAAGATCCGGGCGTGAATTCGGGCTTCATGATCGCCCACGTCACCGCCGCCGCGCTGGCGTCGGAGAACAAGTCCCTGGCCCATCCGGCCAGCGTGGACACCATCCCGACTTCGGCCAACCAGGAAGACCATGTGAGCATGGCCACCTTCGCGGCGCGCCGTCTGGATGATATGGCGCACAATACCGCCGTCATCGTCGGCATCGAGCTGTTGGCTGCGGGGCAGGGCATCGACTTCCACCGTCCGCTGCAATCGTCGCCGCAACTGGAGCAGGTACACGCCCAGCTGCGCCAGAAGGTGCCGTTCTTCGACGTCGACCGCCTGTTCGCGCCGGACATCGAAGCGGCCAAGCAGATGGTGCTGAAAGGCGAGTTGAGCGCCGGCTGCAAAAACCTGTTCACGCCGCTGCATCCTTAAGCGGCAGGGAGGACGTATATGGATTATCAATTCAAGGCCGGCGGCATTCCGTTGCTGGTGTCGATGCCGCATGTGGGCACCGACATTCCGGACGATATCGCGGCCCGTTTCACGCCGGGCGCGCTGGACAAGCCGGACACCGACTGGCATCTGGTGCAGCTGTATGGCTTCCTGCAGGAGATGGGGGCTTCCACGCTGTCGGCGCGCTGGTCGCGTTATGTGATCGACTTGAACCGTCCTCCCGAGAACACCAATCTGTATCCGGGCCAGGATACGACCGGCCTGTGCCCGCTCGACACCTTCCACCGTGAGCCGCTGTACCAGGACGGCCAGCAGCCGGACGAGGCGGAAGTGCAGCGTCGCCTGGCCGCCTACTGGAAGCCGTATCACGACCAGCTGCGCGCGGAACTCGACCGCCTGCTGCATCTGCATGGCCGTGTCGTACTGTGGGATGCGCACTCCATCGCCTCCATCGTGCCGCGCTTCTTCGAGGGCAAGCTGCCCGACCTGAACTTCGGCACGGCCGATGGCGCCAGCTGCGCGCCCGCGCTGACCGAAACCATCGCCAGCCTGGCGCAAGCCCATGGCGGCTATACGGTGGCCGTCAATGGCCGCTTCAAGGGCGGCCATATCACGCGCCACTACGGCAAGCCGGAAAGCGGCGTGCATGGCATTCAGCTGGAGATGTGCCAGTCCACCTATATGAATGAAACCCTGCCTTTCGCCTATCGCGGCGACCTGGCGGCGCAGGTGCAGCCTTTGCTGCGCCAGCTGGCCCAGGCTGCGGCCGATTGGACAAAACAATGACGGCGCTGTTCGCGCATAACGCGCTGCTGCCGGATGGCTGGAATAAGAATGTGCTGCTGCAGTGGGATGCGGCGGGCAACCTGACGGCGGTGACGCCGGATGCGCAGCCCGGCAACGGTGCCGAAACCGCGCACTACGTCATGCCGGGCATGATCAATCTGCACTCGCACAGCTTCCAGCGCGCGCTGGGCGGCTTGACCGAAAAGGCTGGCGACAGCCCGGACAGTTTCTGGACCTGGCGCGACCTGATGTACCGCTTTGCGCGCAGCATCACGCCGGAGCAGATCGAGGCGATTGCCGCCCAGCTGTTCAGCGAATGCCTGCGCCATGGCTATACCTCGATTTGCGAATTCCATTATGTGCAGCGCGCTCCGGATGGCGCGATGTATGCGCAGCCGGCGGAAACGGCGCAGCGCGTGATCGCGGCGGCGCAGCTGTCGGGCATCGGCATCACCATGCTGCCGGTGCTGTACAGCTATTCCGGTTTCGGCGAGGCGGCACTCAAGCCGGAGCAGAAGCGCTTCAAGACCGATGCGCAGGATGTGTTGAATATCATCGGCGCGCTGGAGAGCCGGCGCAGCGCCCAGGTGGAAGTGGGCGTGGCGCCGCATTCGCTGCGCGCCGCCTCGGTGGCGCAGATCCGCGAAGTGCTGGCGACGCTGCCGGCCCAACGTCCGGTGCATATCCATATCGCCGAACAGCAGGGCGAGGTGAAACAGTCGCTCGATTACAGCGGACGCCGCCCGGTGCAGTATCTGTACGACCATTTGCCGGTGGACCAGCGCTGGTGCCTGGTGCACGCCACCCATCTGGTGGACGAGGAAGTAGGCGCCATCGCCCGCAGCGGCGCGGTGGCGGGTCTGTGCCCGACGACCGAGGCGAATCTGGGTGACGGCCTGTTCCCACTGGAGCCTTTCCTGCAGCAAGGCGGCCGCTTTGGCATTGGCAGCGACAGCCATATCTCGCAGGGCGCGGTGGAAGAGCTGCGCTGGCTGGAATATGGCCAGCGCCTGCAACAGCAGCGCCGCAATATCGCTGTCTCGCGCGAACAACGCAATGTGGGCGACTTCCTGTGGCAAGCCGCCTTGCAGGGCGGCGCGCAGGCGGCGGGCCGCCCGGTGGGCGCGCTCGGCGTGGGCAAGCGCGCCGACCTGATCGTGCTCGATCATGAGCATCCGAATCTGGATGGCCTGGATGCGCAGGAGGTTTTGGGCAGCCTGGTCTTCTGTGGAAATGATAATCTAGTCAAAGATGTCATGGTCGGCGGCCAGTGGGTGGTGCGCGGCCAGAAGCACGCGGCGCAACCGGCCATCACCGCGCGCTTCAAACAGACGCTGGCCGAACTGCGCGGGCTGAGAACATGACTGCACTGATCCAGTATGCAAGTCTGCACGCTTCGCCATGGAAGAATGGCGGCGGCAGCACGACGGAAATCGCCGTGGCGCCTGCGGGCGCCAGCTTCGATGAATTCGACTGGCGCATCAGCCTGGCGACGATTGCGGCCAGCGGGCCGTTCTCCGTCTTCCCTGGCATCGACCGCACGCTGACCCTGGTGGAAGGCGCGGGCGTGGTGCTGGACGTGGGCAACGAGCGGCGCGTGGCGCTCAGCGAGCGCGAGCCGGTGGTGGCTTTTCCCGGCGAGACGGCCGTCTCGGCCACCATCGAAGGCATCACCACCGATTTCAATGTGATGACGCGCCGTTCGCGTTGCAGCCACCAGCTGGAACGGCGCGTGGTGCGCGACTTCTCCACGCTGGAGCGGCGCAGCGAACTGACCGTGTTGTTCCTGGCCGAGGGCGAGAGCCTGACGGTGGCGAGCGGCAGCGAACGCGTGGCGATGGTACGCTACGATGCGCTGGTGCTGGAGCGCGAGGATGTGTGGACGCTGGAGGCCGGGCAGGCCACCGTGTTCATTGTCGATATCATTCCAAACGAAGAAGAGTAAAGCATGAGTGCAGTGTGGGATCTGCTGATCGTCAATGTGCATCTGGCCACCATGGCTGGCGAAGGCTATGGTGAATTGCGCGATGGCGCGGTGGCGGTGAAGGATGGCCGCATCGCCTGGTTGGGCGCGCGCGCCGACGCGGCGCGCCATGGCAGCGCGGCCGAGGTACGCGATGGCGCTGGCTGCTGGCTGACGCCGGGGCTGATCGACTGCCACACGCATATCGTCCACGCCGGCAACCGCAGCGACGAGTTCGAGGCACGCCTGAACGGCGCGACTTATGAGGATATTGCCCGCGCCGGCGGCGGCATCATGTCCACCGTGCGCGCCACGCGCGCCGCGTCGGACGAGGAGCTGCTGGCGCAAAGCCTGCCGCGCATCGCCAGCCTGCTGGCCGAGGGCGTGACCACGCTGGAAATCAAGTCCGGCTATGGCCTGGACCTGGAATCGGAGCGCAAGATGCTGCGCGTGGCGCGCCGCGCCGGCGCGCAATTGCCGGTGCGGGTGGCGACCACCTTCCTGGGCGCACATGCGCTGCCGCCGGAGTACGCCGGACGCGCCGACGATTATGTGCAGGCCGTGTGCGAGATGATTCCCGCGCTGGCGGCGGAGGGGCTGGCCGATGCGGTGGATGCCTTCTGCGAGCGCATCGGCTTCAGCCGCGAACAGACCGAGCGCGTATTTAAGGCTGCGCAGCAGCATGGCTTGCCGGTCAAGCTGCACGCGGAGCAGTTGTCCGATCAGGGCGGGGCGGAGCTGGTGGCGCGCTACGGCGGCCTGTCCGCCGACCATCTGGAACATTTGAGCGAGAGCGGCATCGCCGCCATGGCGCAGGCGGGCACGGTGGCCGTGCTGCTGCCTGGCGCTTACTACTTCCTGCGCGACACCACGCCGCCGCCGGTTGCCGCGCTGCGCGCCGCCGGCGTGCCGATGGCCGTCTCCACCGACAACAATCCAGGCACCTCGCCCATGACCTCGCTGCTGCTGGCGATGAATATGGTGTGCACCCTGTGGCGCCTGACGCCGTTGGAAGCGCTGTCCGGCTGCACCGTCAACGCCGCGCGCGCCCTGGGCTTGCAGGATGAAGTGGGCAGCCTGGAAGTGGGCAAGCGCGCCGATTTCGCGCTGTGGCAGATCGCCCGTCCGGCCGACCTGTCCTACGCCTTCGGTTTCAATCCTTGCCGCGCCGTGGTCAATGGCGGCGCGTGGCGCCAGCCGGTGCTGGATATGAGCGGCCTGGCTGCGCAGACGGCGCCTCGGGTCGGCGCTGGCGGCTGAGTGATAAACGCGCTGGCCAGACTGGCATACGGTTTGCGCCCCTGGCTGCGCCGAAGCTGGCTGGCCGCCGTGCTGTTGCCCGCCGCCGCGCCGGTGCTGGCCGACGATGCCGTCCTGCGCATCGGCTCCAAGCGCTTCACCGAATCCTATGTGCTGGGCGAGGTGCTGGCGCAGACCGCCGCGCCGCACGCCCGGACCGAGCACCGCCAGGGACTGGGCAATACCGCCATCGTGCTGGCCGCGCTGAAAGCGGGCAGCATCGACGTCTATCCCGAGTACGTCGGCACCATCGATCAGGAAATCCTCAAGCATGCCAAGCCCGCCACGCTGGACGAGATCCGGCGCGAGCTGGCGCAGCAGGGATTGGGCGTATCGCAGCCGCTGGGCTTCAACAATACCTATGCGCTGGCCGTGCGCGGCGATGCGGCGGACTTGCGCGCGCTGAGCGATCTGGCGCGGCACAAGGAATTGAAGTTCGGCCTCTCGCATGAATTCATCGGCCGTGCCGACGGCTGGCAGGGACTGGCGCGCAGCTACGGCATCAGCCAGCGGCCTTCCGGCCTCGATCACGGCATCGCCTATGAGGCGCTGGCGCAGCGCCAGGTCGATGTGATCGACATCTATTCCACCGACGCCAAGATCGGCCAATACGGCCTGCGCGTGCTGGAAGACGACCGCGCCTACTTCCCGCGCTACGACGCCGTTCTGCTCTACCGTCTGGATGCCGCCCAGCGCTTTCCCGCTGCCTGGCAAGCCATGCGTGGTCTTGAAGGACGCATCGCCGCAAGCGATATGATCGCCATGAATGCCGCCGCCGAAATCGAGGGTAAGAGCTTCAGTGCCGTGGCGCGCGACTGGCTCGCAGGACAGATGCGCAAGTCCACGGACGCCACCGGTGCTGCGGACACTGCGCCGCCCGGCGCTGCATCCGGCAATGCCGTAGCGCGCCCCGGCCTGATGTCCAAACTGTTCGACGACAGCCTGTGGCAATTGACGCGCCAGCATGTGACGCTGGTATTGTTGTCTGTCGCCCTGGCCTGCCTGGTGGGCATTCCGCTGGGCGTGCTGGCGGCCTATGTGCCGCGCCTGCGCCAGGCAGTGATGGCGGCGGTCGGCGTCTTGCAGACCGTGCCTTCGCTGGCCTTGCTGGCGATCCTGATTCCGCTGCTGGGCGCCATCGGCACCTTGCCGGCGCTGATCGCGCTGTTTGTGTACGCGCTGCTGCCGGTGGTGCGCAACACCTGCACCGGCATTCTCGGCGTGCCTAAAGGATTGAAGACTGCAGCACTGGCGCTGGGCCTGAGGCCCAATCAGCGTCTGCTGCATATCGAACTGCCGCTGGCCTTGCCGGTGATCCTGGCCGGCGTGAAGACGGCGGCGGTGATGAGTGTGGGCACGGCCACGATTGCCGCTTTCATCGGCGCGGGCGGCTACGGCGAGCGCATTACCACCGGCCTGGCCCTGAACGACAACGATATGCTGCTGGCCGGCGCCTTGCCCGCCGCTGCGCTCGCCCTGCTGACGCAAGGGCTGTTCGAACTGGCCGAGCGCATGGTGGTGCCGCGTCGCCGGATTTCAAGCCGGCAGATGTAAGGAAGATGCGACTGTTGGTAAGGAATTGTAAAGGACCGGGATTTCGTCAAACGGGAGGCATATAGTGAACTCGTTGATTCATCTCCCCTCCCACTTGACAATGGGTTCCGCCCCGCGCAGCGCAAGCTGACGCGGGATTTTTTTGCTGAGAGCTTAAGAAGCCTTTTCCAGTTTCCCTGCATCGGAATCGGCATCGGCAGCGTCCTTCACCACCGCCGGCGCCGGCGTGTGCAGCGCCCAGGCCACGCTGGCCAGGCAGACGACCATGCCCAGCCACTGCACGGGACCGGGCCGGAAATTCTCCATCCGGATCGACAGCAGCACCGAGATCACCGGTATCACCACGCCGACATACACCGCCTTCTGCGCGCCAAGGCGATGGATCAGCGTGAAATAGCAGGCGAAGGCAATCACGGAACCGAACAGCGCGAGGTAGACTAAGCCGCCCCAGTACATGGGCGAGGCGGGCAGGCGGAACGAAGCGCCGCTGATCAAGGCCCACGCTGCCACCAGCAGCGTACCCCACAACATGGCCCAGGCCATGGTCAGCAGCACATTGGAATTGTGCTCGCGCACCTTCACCACCAGCAGATTGCCGACCGAGCTGGCGATGGTGCCGGTCAGCGCCAGTCCCAGCCCAAGCAGGAAGTGGCCCTGGCCGCCGCGCAGGATTTCCTGCCAGGCCGCCCAGATCGATTCATGAAACAGCAGCGAAACGCCGGCCAGCGCACCGACGCCGGCGCTCCAGGTACGCTTGCTGACTGGCGTGCCGAAGGCGATGCGGCCCAGCAGCGGCGTCCAGAACACCATCAGCACATACAGCACGGCCACCAGGGCCGACACCAGATACTGCTCCGAGGTGTAGGTGCAGATATAACTGAGGGCGAAGGTGCTGCTGCCTTGCAGGAAGGTCCAACGCTGGGCCGGCAGGGACAGGCGCAGGCTATGGCCGCGCAGGGCGCACCATGCAAACAGCACCGCCGAAGACAGCGCAAAGCGGTAGGCCACCGAGACGGCAGGCGGCACCTCGCCCAGTTGCAGGGTGATGCCGAAGAAAGTTGAACCCCAGATCAGGCTGGCGAGAATAAAGAGGATGGGAGAGGACATCCCGCGAGTATACGGGGTTTCTCCCACCCTCACATGAAGCGGCCTAGTAGGCCAGGTTCAGGCGCCGGTACAGGAAACTCAGAACGAACAAAGGGCCGATCAGCAGGAAGCGCAGATCCTCGAAGAAGGAAGGCTTCTTGCCTTCGATCTTATGCCCGATGAACTGCCCGATCCAGGCCAGCACGAAGACCAGCAGCGACAGCGGCAGCACCGCGCGCGGCGGCAGCGCGGCGAGGATGACGAGCATCGCTGCCGCCATCAGCAGCATGCCGACGGCAAAAGGAGGCGACAGCTTGAAGTAGTAGATCATGCTCAGCCCCACCACCGCCAGCGCCAGCAAGGGGTGCACGGCCCACAGCAGGCCGAGAAGGGTGAACACGATCACCGGCACGCAAACAAAGTGAATCAGCTCGTTCACGGGATGCAAATGACTTTCGCTGTAACGGGCGAGCAGGGTATCGATCGCTCTGGCTTCGGGCATGGCGTATCTCCTGATTGCTTTTATGGCATTCATTCTACACCCGCTGCGCTGGTCCGATGGTGTGCTGGCCATCAATCTGTTTACATGCATTTTTGGCGGCGAGCGGCGCGGTCCCGTTCCGCCGGGCGTGCCGGGGAGTTGCTCTGGTCGGGTAGAATCCGCTGAATGAATACGCCAGCCCAAGAGCCCAATACACGAAAGCGATGCTTCGATCCTGTCGTCGATGAACGCACCCGCCTGCTCGTGCTGGGCAGTTTACCGGGCGAAAAATCGCTCGCGCTTCAACAATACTACGCCAATCCGCAGAACAAATTCTGGGAGCTGCTGGGCGCCATCCTCGGCACCGATTTGCGGTCTTTACCGTATGAGGCACGGCTCGCTGCGCTGCGCGAGCGCGGCGTCGGCTTGTGGGACGTGATCGCCGAGGCGGAGCGGCCCGGCAGCCTGGATGCGGCCATCAGCAACGCCAGCCACAATGCGTTGACCGATCTGGTGGCAACGCTGCCCCATCTGCGCGCGATCGGCTTCAACGGCGGCACTGCCGCGCGCCTGGGACGCAAGCAGCTCAGCGCTGTCGCCGACCGTCTCAGCCTTATCGATCTTCCATCGTCGAGTCCCGCGCATACGATAGGCTTCGAGCCAAAGCTGCGGATATGGCGCCAGCTTTCCGATCATCTGTAGCTTCGCCATGAAAATGCATGGGAATCGAAAAATATTTACGATTCCGCGAATCCTTTTGCGCGTTTTCCCCCTCTTTACCGTAGCGGGGCGGGAAATACACTGCCCATGCCTATCAATCAGCCAGGAGGAGGTGCGTATGTTCAAGTGCAGGAGTCGGGAGATGTATGCCATGGCGGGCCGCGCGCCTGCCGATTGCTGAAGGGGCAGCCGATGCGAATCCAGGAACAGACTTTCTCGGCCGCGCAGGCGGGCGACCCGGCGGCGCTGGCGTGCCTGCTGGCCCAGCTGCGGCCCGATATCCGCCGCTATGCCGCCTACCAGTGCCAGCGTTCGTCGGCGGTGGACGACGTGGTGCAGGAAACGCTCATCATCCTTTACCGCAAGATCGGCACCGTGCGCAGCGCGACGGCCTTGGGCGCCTGGCTGCTCAGGGTCGTCATGCGCCTGTGCGTGCTGCCGGCCCTGATGTTCATGCGGAATATGGAGGATCTCGGCGGCGTGGAGGATTCCGCCCGCTTTGCCAAGATGCCGGTCGACGAGCTGCGCATCGATCTGGTGCAGGCGCTGGAGTCCTTGCCGGCGGCCCATCGCGAAATCATCCTGCTGCGCGATGTGCAGGAAATGACCATCGCCGAAATCGCCGGCCATCTGGGCCTGACGCGCGAGGCGACAAAAAGCCGTCTGCACCGGGCACGCGCCATGGTCCGGGAATATCTGCACGCCGCTCCGGTCAACAAAGCATAGGAAGGAAAATCATGCCCGCATATCAGCACTCCGAAGACCTGTCCCTGGCCAAAGACCTGGCAGCCCTGGCGCCGCTGGAGGCGCAAGCCTTCCTCGGCCTGAAGGCGGCCGCCGAACGCAGTGGCGGCGCCATTCCGGCCAAATACCGCGAGCTGATTTCCATCGCGGTCGCGCTGACCACGCAATGCGCCTACTGTATCGACGTGCACACCCGGAGTGCCGCGGCGGCCGGGGCGACGCGGGAGGAAATCGCCGAAACGGCATTCATCGCCTCCGCCCTGCGTGCCGGCGCCGCCGTCGGCCATGGCCTGCTCGCCTTGCGGCTGTTTGATGCGGCTGCACAAGGGGACGTACCTGCTGCACGGAGCGATGCTATCTAAGTCCGGTTATTCCCGCCATCGTCGGCCGGTTCCAGCACCGCCAGCAGGCGCGCCAAGCTGGCGTCAAGCGCGGCCAGTTCGCCGGCGCTGTGCGGCGCCAGGATGTTGCGCTCGTTGTCCACATGGGCCGCCACCGCGCGGTCGATCAGGGCCAGGCCTTCGTCCGTCAGCTGCACCAGGACGCTGCGCGCATCCTCGGGATTGGCCAGGCGCTGCACCAGGCCGCGCGTCTCCAACCCTTTCAGACGATGGGTCATGGTGCCGGAGGTGATCATCAGCGCCGAGAACAGGTGGGTCGGCGCCAGGCGGTAGGGCGCGCCCGAGCGGCGCAAGGTCGCCAGCACGTCGAATTCCCAGCTGCTCATGCCATAGGCTTCGAACACCTCGTCGAGCCGGCGCTGCACCAGCGCCGCGCAGCGTTTCAAGCGGCCGATCGTGCCCATGGGCGCCACGTCCAATTCCGGGCGCTCGCGGTTCCATTGTTCGAGTATCTTGTCGACTGCATCGGCCTGCCGTTTCTGCGCCATCGGATTTGCTCCAAATTTATCTTGATCTCAAGATTATAAGCTGGAATAATTATCTTGAATTGAAGATAAATGGAGAGCCCGATGCCACGCATATCCTGGGGAAACGTCTTGCTGACCGCGCTGGCGCCGGTCATCTGGGGTTCGACCTATATCGTCACCACCACTTTTTTGCCGCCGGACCGGCCGTTCACGGCGGCCCTGCTGCGCTGCCTGCCCGCCGGCCTGCTACTGAGTCTGTTTGTGCGGCGCCTGCCGGCGCGGCGCGACTGGGGCCGGCTGGCCGTGCTGGCGGCCCTGAATATCGGTTGCTTCCAGGCCTTGCTGTTTATCGCGGCCTACCGCCTGCCGGGCGGCGTGGCGGCGGTGGTCGGCGCCATCCAGCCCTTGCTGGTGATGGGCATGGCCTGGTCGATGGATGGCGCGCGGCCGGGGAGGGGCGCAGTCTGGGCCAGCGTGCTGGGCGTGTTCGGCATGGCGGCCCTGCTGCTGACGCCCGGCGCCGCCTGGGATGCGCTGGGCATCGCCGCCGCGCTGGCGGGAGCGGCCTGCATGGCGGCCGGCACCTATCTGGCGCGCCGCTGGCGTCCCGACGTGCCGGTGCTGGCCTTCACCGGCTGGCAGCTGCTGGCCGGCGGCGCGATGCTGCTGCCGTTGGCGCTGCTGGCCGATCCGCCGCTGCCTGCACTGGGCAGCGGCGCGGTGATGGGCTATGCCTATCTGTCGCTGGCCGGCGCCCTGGTCGCTTACGCCCTGTGGTTCCGCGGCATTGCGCGCCTGTCGCCGGTGGCCGTGTCTTCGCTTGGCCTGCTCAGCCCTCTGACCGCCGTGATCCTGGGCTGGGCCTTGCTGGGACAGAGCATGCGCGGCTGGTCACTACTGGGATTGGTGACAGTATTCGGCAGCGTGCTGGCCGTACAATGGGCGCAAGCCGCACCACCACAACCACAACGTGTTTAGGAGCTTGATGTGTACGACGCTATTAAAAACCTGATTGAATCCCGCACCTCGGTCAACAACTTCGACAGCAGCCGCGCGCTGAGCGATCAGCAGCTCGCGGAGCTGGTGCGCCTGGCCACGCTGGCGCCATCGGCCTACAACTTCCAGAACTGGAAATTCATCGCCGTGCGTTCGCCGCAGGCCAAGGAGCGCCTGCTGTCCGTCGCCTATGGGCAGAAAAAAGTGGTGGAAGCTGCCGTCACCTTCATCGTCTGCGGCACGCTGGCCGCGCATGAGGGCCTGGCCGGTGCGCTCCAGCCTTCGCTCGACGCCGGCATCATCAATGCCTCGATGCTGCAAAGCTGGCTGGGCATGGCGCAAGGCGCGCACCACGATAATCCGCAATTGCAGCGCGACGAAGCGATCCGCTCCGCCTCGCTGGCGGCCATGACGCTGATCCTGGCGGCCGAGGGCATGGGTCTGGCCACCTGTCCGATGGGCGGTTTCGACCGGGACGGCGTGGCGCGCGAATTCGGCCTGTCCGAGCGCGACGTGCCGGTGATGCTGGTGACGGTGGGCTACGCCGCGCCGGGCAATTGGCCGCAGAAGCCGCGCAAGCCGCTGGCGGAAGTGATGGAACTGGCCTGAAATGAAAAGGCCACGGTGGATGCCGTGGCCGGGGATTAACGGTAGAAGGCTTCGACCTTGCCCTTCAGCTTGATCAGCATGGGGCGGCCCTTGCGGTCCAGGGTTTTACCGGCTGGCACCTTGATCCAGCCTTCGCTGACGCAGTATTCCTCGACGTCGAAGCGGTCTTTGTCATTGAATTTGATGCCGATATCGAACTCGAACACGGCCGCAACATGGTGCGGGCTGCGTGGGTCGACGGACAGGTGATCGGGCAGTGGGGGGCGGGTAGTAGTATCGTTCATGGCCGAAATTATCCGTCAGAACGCGCTCCAGCACAATCTCCCGCTGCCGATGGCTGTGGACAAATCCTCCATCTTTTCATAGACTTGCCCTTCAAAAAACACAGGAGGCAGGCGCATGACGGCAAGACGCAAGGTTCTGGCAGCAATGGCGGCAACGGTGGCAGCGGCGGCATTCAGCCCGTTGCAGGCGGCGGAAGCATTCAGCAAGGCGGCTCCGCTGTCCATCGGCGACACCTTCACCATCGATTCCCGCCATCTGGGCGAAACCCGCCGAATCAATGTGTATATGGCGCGCGGCTGGAACGAAGCGCCCGACGCGCCGCTGCCGGTGCTGTATATGCCGGACGGCGGCCTGGCTGAGGACTTCCTGCACGTGGCGGGCTTGCTGCAGGTCTCGGTGGCCAACGGCACCATGCGCTCCTTCATGCTGGTCGGCATAGAAAACACCCAGCGCCGCCGCGACCTGACCGGCCCCACCGAGGTTGCCGAAGACCGCAAGATCGCCCCCGTGGTGGGCGGTTCGGCGGCCTACCGCAGCTTTATCCGCGAAGAGCTGATGCCGCAGGTGAAGGCGCGCTACCGCACCACGCCGGAAAGCGCCATCATCGGCGAATCGCTGGCCGGCCTGTTCGTGATGGAAACCTTCCTGCAGGAGCCGCAGCTGTTCGACACCTATATCGCCATCGATCCCAGCCTATGGTGGAACAAGCGCCAGTTGCTGCAACAGGCCAGCGCCAGGCTGCGCGCCCACAAGCGTCTCGACAAAACCCTGTACGTGGCGGCCAGCGGCGAAAAAGGCATGCCGGAACTGGCGCAGCAATTGGAGGCGGCCCTGGCCGGCAGCAAGGTCGAAGGACTGCGCTGGCAACTGGCGCCGCTGCCGGACGAGACGCACCTGACGGTCTACCACCCGGCCGCGCTGCGCGCCTTCCGCAGCGCGTTCAAGCCGGCGGCATAAGCTGCCGCGCCGGCGGCGCCTGGTCGAGCGCCGCCGCGCTGGCGAACTGCGTGGAGAGGAATTGCGCGATCTTGCGCTGCGTGATTTCCAGATACGGAATATTCATGTGATCGGTGCCGGGCACGATCTCGTCCAGATGCAGGCGGTTCAGGCGCGTCACCAGTTCGTCGGTGTGCGAGTGCGGCACCACGTCGTCGCTGGCGGCGCGCAGCACATAGGTCGGCGCGGTCAGGCGTTCGGCATGCTTGACCGATTCGAAGCGGTGCTTGAGCACCATCCCGATCGGCATGGCGCGGAAGCGGCGCCGCGCCAGCGCCAGGATCGAATCATAGGGCGTGATCAGCACGATGGAATGCACGCTGCGTTCCATCGCCACCTGCACCGCCACGCCGGAGCCCAGGCTGCGCCCCACCACGGCCACGCGCGCCGCGTCCACATTGGCGCTTGCGCACAGCCAGTCGAACAGCATGCGTCCATCTTCCACCATATGTTCTTCGCCCGGCTCGCCCTGCGATTCGCCGTAGCCGCGGTAATTCATGGCCAGCACCGCCATGCCGGGGAACAAGGTGCCGGCGTCGCGCGCTACCCAGGACACTTCCTCCGAGCGGCCGCCGAAATAGATCACGGCCGGGTAGGGGCCGGGCTGGCGCGGCGTCATCAGCCAGCCGGCCAGCTTGGTGCCGTCGGCCGCGCGCAGCACCACGGCGCGCGTGCGGTGGCCGCTGCTGCGCGGGCTGCGCACCTCGCGCTTGACGTTGGGGTTGAACAGCAGCTTGCGCTGGCTGGCCGCCACCACGGCCGTCAGCCCGGCCCAGACAAAGCCCATCATGCCTGCGGCCGCCGCCATTTTCCTGGAGTTGTTCATGCCTCCAGTGTAGCGAGAATCGCCGCCGCCTTGCGCGCGGCAAGTGATAAAAAGCCGGCGGCGGCAACAGCCCGCGGGTTTAGCGCGATACACCGTCCGTGACGGCAGCAGCCTGCACGCTGTTCGGCGCGGTGGTCAGGCGCTTGACCATGGCGTTCACGGCCACCATCTGCTGCCCCGATTTCAGCGCGTAATTGCTGTCGGTGTAGCCGAACCAATCCCAGCAGCCGTTCGGGTTGAACGGAATGTCCGACTTGTTCACCTGCGGATACAGCACGATGATGTTATTCGTGTCGGCCCAGGAGTTGTAGCTGGTCTTGCCGTAGAAATCGTCCTGCACAGACTCGGCGGACTGCAGGCAGCCGTGGAAGGCCACATGCACCTTGCAGGCATTGCCGCTGCTGCTGCAGGCTTTCGGCACATAGGCAAACGCATCCTCCGCCATGCCGCTATCGGCCTTGGCGAATTCGCGCTGGTTGAACTTGATGATCTGGCCCGACAGGCTGCTGGCAGGCGGCCTGGCATTGCCGTAGATGTGGTTGAAGATGGCGCCCGCCTGGTCGTAGGCCTGCTGGTGCACGGTGCAGTGGCTGATATAGGGCGCGGCATTGTCCGCGCAGGGATTGCCGAAGGAGGGCGTCAGCAGCGCGTGGCCGGCCGGCACATTGTTCACGTACTGGACATTCGATTTGTCCACGCCCACCTGTTTGAAGAAGGACACGGTGGCATTCACCGCCTGCTGATACACCACGGTGTCGCGCGTGCCGCTGAAGACATAGATGCGCGCCTTGTTCAGGCCCGTGAGCGGATCGATCTGGCCGGCGTCGGCGAAGCTGCGCGCGGCGGACGCCATCAGGGCCGGATTGGGCGGCACGAACGGCACCTGGCCCATGCAGATGGCGGCGTAGGCGAGGAAGCCGTTGGCGGCGCAGTAGTAAGGGCCGCCCGCCACCACGCCGGCGCCGATCACGGAATTGGAATAGGCGACCTGGTATTGCACCGCCATGAAAGCGCCGGACGAGAGGCCCGAGACGGAAGTGGCATTCTGGTCGGCGCCCAGCGCCGGCAAGGGCGGGCTGGCGTGAACCCAGGGAGCGGCAGCCAGCAGAATGACGGAAGCGGCAAGCGAGGATGACAGTTTCATCTTCGGACTCCTAAGTGGCAAACATCGGGGATGGACCGTCCGCGCACAGGGTTGCACGGCGGGAGTTTGATGCGCTGCACAATCGGATGCACAGGCGATGATCCCACACAAAGCCGCGGCCAAGCATGCTTAAAATTTCGGAGTGGCGAAAATACAAATCACTTGCAGCACCGGCCTTTTCTGACCAGCATAAGGTCTTGCCCGGGACGGAAGGCCGCTGCTTCCGGCCCCAGGCAAGGGAGGGAAAAAGGCTTAGCGCGCCAGCACTTGCACCGCGATACCGGACGGCGTGGCCGGCGCGCGGTAGACGCGCTGGGTGGCTTTCTGGAAGTCCTCAGGCTTCGCTTTTGGAATGTCCATGAACTTCTGCGGATTCAGGTCGATCAGCGGGAACCAGGAGCTTTGCACCTGCACCATGATGCGGTGGCCGCGGCGGAAGGTGTGGTTCACGTCGCCCAGCTGGAAGTTGACCGCTTCCACTTTGCCGGGCGTGAACGCTTCCGGCTTTTCGAAGCTGCGGCGGAATTTGCCGCGCAGGGGATTGCCGCGCACCAGCTGCTGGTAGCCCGCCATCTTCACCGCGCTGGCGCCGTCTTCCTTGGCCGGCGCCGGATACTCCTGCGGATAGACGTCGATCAGCTTGACCACCCAGTCGGCGTCGCTGCCGCTGGTGGAGACGAAGAGCTTGGGCGAGACCGGGCCGGCCAGGGTCACGTCCTCCTCCAGCACCTCGCTCTGGTAGACCAGCACGTCGGGACGGCTGGATGCGAAGCGCTGGTCGGACACCATGTATTCGCGCGGCACGCCGGTGGCCGCATAGCCGATGTACGGCACCGGCTTTTTCGGATCGCTGACGTATTCGTCGTACTCGCCGCCGCCCGCCGCCGGCTGCTGCCAGTGCAGGGTGCCGTTGGCGCCGAAGTAGAGCGTGCGCGCCTTGGCCTGCTGCGGCGGCCAGGCGCTGTACTGGCGCCAGACATTGCTGCCGGTCTCGAAGGCGTTCACATTGGCGCTGGCCTGTTCCGGCTTCACGCCTTTCAGGTGCTGTTCGAAGAAGGGGAACTGGATCTTCTGGCGGAAGTGTTCGGAAGTCTTGCTGTCGAATTTGACCGGCCCCAGGTTGCGGCCCTCGCCGCCGGCCCAGCCGCCATGCGACCACGGGCCGATCACCAGGCCGTTGAAGATGCCGGGGTTGTTGCGGCCGATGGCCTGGTAGGTGGTGAACGGGCCTTGCAGGTCTTCCGCGTCGAACCAGCCGCCCACCGTCAGCACGGCGGCGCGCACGTTTTTCAGGTGCGGCGCGATATCGCGCGATTTCCAGAACTCGTCGTAGCTGCTGTGCTCAACGCTCGGCTCCAGATAGGTGCGCTGTTTGGGCTGGAGCTGGGCCAGGATGGCCGACAGGTTTTGGTGCTTGAGGAAGTAGTCGTAGCCGTCGGCCATGCCGTAGTCGAAGCTTTCCCAGTTCTTCGGCTGGGCGGTGGGGTTCTGCTCGCTGGTGAAGGCGGAGTAGAAGTCGAAGTTCGCCGCCAGCATCAGCGCGCCGCCGTGGTAGGCGTCGTCGCCCATGAACAGATTGGTCACCGGCGCCTGCGGCGAGGCGGCCTTGATGGCCGGGTGCGAATCGATGATGCTGGCCGAGGTGTAGAAGCCGGGATAGGAAATGCCGTAGATGCCGGCCTTGCCGTTATTGCCCGGCACATGCTTCAGCAGCCACTCGATGGTGTCGTGCATGTCCTGGCTCTCATTGCCTTCGCCTGGCGCGCGCTGGGCGTTGACGTGCGGCGTCATCTCCTGCCATTTGCCTTCCGACATATAGCGGCCGCGCACGTCCTGGCGCACGAAGATATAGCCGGCCTGCTCGAATTCGCGCGAGGGGCCGAGCGACTTGGGATAGAACTCCACGCCGTACTGCAGCTTGCCCTGCTCGCGCACCCCGGCGCTGTAGGGCGTGCGTTCGATCAGGAAGGGATAGCTTTTCGAACCGTCTTTCGGCACATAGACCGTGGTGAACAGGCGCACGCCGTCGCGCATGGGGATGCGGAATTCGTGCTTGGTGTAGTGTTCGCGCGGGCCGCCTTTCGGCGCTTCGGGCGCATCGGCGGCGGCCAGGACGGCGGCGCGGTCAAAGCCATGGGCGGCGCCGCAGAGCGCCAGGGAAAGGGCCAGTACGGAAAGAGGTCGGATCATGGTTGGCACTGTGGGGTGGAAAGTCCCACAGTGTAAACCGTATTACGGAAAAGGCAATCTTGCCCCTTCGGCGTATCGCCGCCTCAATCCGGATCGCTGCCGCGCCCGCCGCGCAGGCGGATGCCTTCGGCGCGCAGGCGTTCCAGCTTGCCCGCATACAGCTCATGGTCGCGCCGCGTGGTGCTGTTTTCCAGCGCCAGTTTCAGGTGCTTGTCGGCCAGGCGCAGATCGCCCAGCTTGTAGGCCGCCAGGGCCAGCCAGAAGTGGAATTCGTGGTAGCCGGGCTGGCGTTCGACTTCGCGCGCGAACAGGGCGCGCGCCTTGAAGTACTGGCCTTCCTCCATGGCTTTCAGGCCCAGATTGAAGTAATGGAAGGGCGGATTCGGTTCCATGCGCGCCAGCTGCTCGCGCACGGTCTTGGCTTCGGCATCGCGGCCCATGCTGTCCAGGATGCGCGCCAGGTTGTACAGCGGCACGGTGCTGGAGGGCGTCAGCTGGGCCATATAGCGCATGGTGCGCTCGGCCATCGCCAGGTCGCCATGCTGCTTGTAGATCACGCCCAGGGTGTTATAGGCGCTGTAGAAGTCCGGGTCTTGCAGGATGGCGCTGCGCGCCCACCAATAGGCGTTATCCAGCTTGCCCTCGACCAGCGATTCGGCGGCGCGGTTGTTCATGAACATGGCCAGCACGGTCTTCTCGTCGATCGGGCGCGCATCCAGGTTGCGGATGTCGGCCGGCGGCAGGAAGTCGATCACCAGGTAGGCACTGGCGTCATAACCGGCCTGGTACATCTTGTTGCGGCCCAGGACGATGTTCACATGGCCGCTGGAGATATACAGGCTGCCGGAACGGCTCCAGCTTTCGTCCACGAACACGCTCTGGAACTGCACCTGCAGGCCCATTTCGCGCGCCAGCGCCGCCGTCATGATGACCAGGGAAATGCAGTTGCCCGAGCGCGCATCGAAAGTCTGGGCGGCGGTGCGGGTGGTGGCGGAATCGTATTCGATCTTGAGCTGATCGCGCCGGTATAGGGCGTCGAACAGGGCGCGGTGGGGCGGCTTGTCGCGCTGGCTGCGCAAGGCGTCGTCCACATAGCGCTTCATGGCCGGCGTCACCGCCAGGATCTGGTCGGCGCCCACGTCTTCGCTGGCGGCGGCAAAGCTTTGGTCGCTGAAAAGCTGGGCCGCCGGCGGCGCGGCCGGGTGGATGGCGGTGCTGGAACAGGCGCTCAGCAGCAGCGCGCAAACAAGGACAATCAGACGTTTCATCATGCACCTCCCTTGGAGAAAGTATCCTCGCCTGGGACGGTGCTGTCAAACAGGAAATGCTTATTGCGCTGGCAGCGCGACCACTTCCTCCGGCTGGCCTTGCGCATCGAAGCGGCGCGCCACGGAGACGATCTGCACGCCCAGCGTGGCGAGGGCGTCGCGCACGTCCTCGACCTCGGCTTCCAGGTCGCAGCCCAGGTCCAGCGGCCGCGCGCTGGTGGCAAGCAGGGCGCCGCCCGGCGCCGCATGCAGGTTCACGCGCAGCTGCATGCTGCCGCCGCTGTCGGCCGGGCCGACGATGGCGGCCGCCTGGTCAGCGGCGTGGCCGTGCAGGGCTTGTCCCAGCTCGGCCATCATGGCCAGCATCGCATGCTCGGACTGGCCCTGCTGCACGGCGCCGAAGAACAGATCCTGGTACAGGAAATTCAGTTCCAGCGCGCGGCCGCCGGCCAGGCAGCGCCGCACCAGCGGGGCGTACTGCTGGGTCCAGGCGCGGTAGCGTTCCATGCGGCTGGCGAAGTAGGCGTCGGCCTGGTCTTCGTCGGCGGGGATGGCGTAGAAGGGATCGTCGGTCCGCTTCAGCGCGAAGCCGAGCAGGAAGCGCAGCTCGACCGCTTCATCGCCGGCGCCGAAAGCGGGGCCGCTCCAGCCGGCGATGCTGCGCTGCAGCGCGGGCGCCTCGCTCATCTTCTTTTCCGTCAGCGAGGCCGCCGCTTCGCGCACCATGGCGTTGAGCTGGCCGTAGCTGATGCGTTCCGCCTCGCCCAGGTCGTAGGCGTGGCGCACCAGCACCAGTTTCGCCTGCGGGCTTTCCAGGCCGCCTTCGCGCAGGCTGTGCAGCAGCGCGTCGTAGGCGGCGTCGTCCTGGAAGCATTCCTCCAGTTTCAGGCCGCCCTGGCTGCGCGCGAACACGGGGATGGCGAAAGCGTCGATCTCCAGCGCCGGCGCGCCCTCGCGGCGCAGCTGCACGGTGCCGGCGGCTTCCTCGATGGCGCTGCGCAGCAGCTGGTAGGCGCCCACGTCTTCATAGCGCGCCTGTTCGATGGCGCCGTACAGGATCTCGTCTTTTTGCTGGCTCACATAGCGGCGCAGCAGGCGTTCGAAGTCCTGCTGCTTGTCACGCAGCTCGGCGCCCAGGCTGTCGCCATCCTCCTGCTCGGCCAGTTCCAGCGCCAGGGCGCACAGGGCCTGGCTCAGGACTTCTTCTTTTTCTTCGGGAGGCGTGCTGGATTTACGCGGGGTAGGGCGTTTGTTCTTGGGCATGGATTCGTAAATGCCCGCGCAAGCGGGCATGGAGTTTGTTTTCAAATGGGCAGGGCAAGGCGCAGCGACGCAGACAGTGCGACTGCACGGCAAGGAGCTGCAACGCCGCCATGCCCATTTTAAAACGAACTCTTAGTGGTCGAAGTGGAAGGATTCGTGTAGCTCGTCGAGCAGGTCGGCGGTTTCGTCGGGGCTCAGGCCCAGATGGCGGCATGCCTGCTCGCCGCCCTTGTCCCACTCCAGCGAGGCGCGGTTGCCATGGTAACGCTGAATGCCCTGTTCGGCCAGTACCGAGGCCGAGACCAGGGAGCGGATGGCGTCGTCGGTGCTGTCGTCTTCCAGCACTTCGTAATCGTGGTGGTGCAGGATGGCCCAGGACACGTCGGGCGACAGGCCCCAGTTGCGCGCCAGCAGGCAGCCGATGGCGGCGTGGTTGGTGGTGTGGTATTCGTCCTCGATGGCGGTGATCTTGCGCGTGGCCGATTTGCAGGCCAGGTCGAAGGTCTGGCGGTATTCGGGGAAGCGGGCCATCAGCAGCGGCACGCCGATATCGCAGAACAGGCCGAAGGTGTGGGCGATGTCGGGCGGGGCCACGCGCAGCTTGCGGGCCAGGAACACCAGGGCCTGGGCGCGGCGCGCCGACACTTCCCAGAACTGGTTCAATTCGGCCTGCTGGCCCTCGATGGCCTGGCGCGCCAGCAGCCCGGTCAGCAGGGCGGCGCACTGGTTGAGGCCGAGGAAATTGATGGCCTGCTCCACCGACTTGGCCTTGCGCGCGGCGCCGAAGAAGGGCGAGTTGGCCAGTTTCAGCAGGGCGCCCGACATGCCGACGTCGTTGCCGATGATGCGGGCGATGCGGCGCGGCGAGGGATCGTCCGCCGCCAGCTCGCGTTGCAGATCGACCAGCAGGCTGGGCCGCGGCGGAATGCGGATCGAACGCAGCAAAGCGTCTTCGACCGATGTTTCTTGTACCGGGGCGGGGGCTGCAACTGTCGTCATATTGATATGGGGTGGGCTGGCGTACCTGAACTATAGCCTACCTGCAACTATATTGCCCGGGCGGCCAAGTTCCGATTATCGCCGGTTTTGCGGTGGAGACAGTAGCCGGACCAGGGAATATTTCCTCTAAATCCCGGAATTGTTGTCCAAGTGCGGCGATTTCATGGCGAAAAGACAGCAAGAATGGGCAAGCTTGAATGGATGGCACGACTGCTTGGACGGCGGCAAGCCGGCTGGCGCCAGGCGGGCTAGAATAGCCGGCATGACAACTTTCATTGCCGGCATCGATTTCTCCGCCCCGTCGCGCGAGGTGGCGCGGCGCCTGATCGGCGTCACCGTGCTGGTGGACGGCGTGGGCGGGCGCATCGTGGAAACCGAGGCCTACGACCGCGCCGACCCGGCCTCGCACAGCTTTTCCGGGCCGACGCCGCGCAACCAGGCCATGTTCGGCGCGCCGGGCCATGCCTATGTCTATCTGTCCTACGGCATGCACTGGTGCCTGAACTTCGTCTGCCGCGAGGAGGGCCACGGGGCCGGGGTGCTGATCCGCGCGCTGGAGCCGGTGCTCGGGCTGGAGGCGATGCGCGCGCGGCGCGGCCAGCACGATGCGCGCCTGCTGTGCTCCGGGCCGGGGCGGGTGTGCCAGGCGCTGGGCGTGACGCGCGCCCATAACGCCCTGGCGCTGAACGTCCTACCGTTTGAACTGCTGCCGCGCAGCGGCCGGGTGCGCATCGCCGTCGGCCCGCGCATCGGCATTTCCAAAGCGGTGGACGTGCCCTGGCGCTTCGGCCTGGCCGGCTCGCGCTTTCTGAGCAAGCCCTTCCCCGGCGCCTGAGCCGGACGGCGCGCGCGGCCGGGGCGCGCGCATGCGGCTGGCGGCGTCGCGCCGCTCGGGCATCGCGTAGTCCTCATCGTCCGCCGCCGGCGCGGCCGGGTTGCGCGCCGCCGCCGCCGTTCCCACCGCGCGCCCCCCTGCTGCGGCCGTGCCGGCTGCCGCTTTCCGCCCACGCCAGGCGGCGGCCGTGCCGTCGGCAGCCGCTGCGCCGCCGGCTGCCGGCGCAGCGTCCTCCCAGTCCGCCGCGCCCGGCTCCGGCGCGGCCTCGCCCAGTTCGAACACGGCCACCGCCTCGCTCAGGCTGATGGCCTGCTGTTGCAGGCTTTCGGCCGCCGCCGCCGCCTCTTCGACCAGGGCGGCGTTCTGCTGCGTCGCGTCGTCCATCTGGCCCACGGCTTGATTCACCTCGCTGATGCCTTGCGCCTGCTCGCTGCTGGCGGCGCTGATGCGGGCGATGATTTGGTTCACCTCGCGCACCGAGCCGACGATGGCGTCCATGCTGCCGCCGGCGCGGCCCACGCAGGCATTGCCGCTATCGATGGTGGCCACCGATTCCGCGATCAGGGTCTTGATTTCGCGCGCGGCATTGGCCGAACGCTGGGCCAGGGTGCGCACCTCGGCCGCCACCACGGCAAAGCCGCGCCCCTGCTCGCCGGCGCGCGCCGCTTCCACCGCCGCGTTCAGGGCCAGGATATTGGTCTGGAAGGAGATGCCGTCGATCACGCCGATGATTTCCACGATCTTGCGCGAGCAGCCGCGGATCGATTCCATCGCCGCCACCGCTTGCGCCATGGCCGCGCCGCCGTCGCTGGCCAGGCTGCTGGCGCTGGCCGCCAGCGCGCTGGCCTGCTGCGCGTGCTCGGCGTTCTGGCGCACGGCGCCGGTCAGGCAGGCCATGGCGCTGGCCGTCTGCTGCAGGGAGCTGGCCTGCATTTCGGTGCGCGCCGACAGATCCTGGTTGCCGCTGGCGATTTCGTGCGAGGCCGTGTCGATCGACTGCACCGCGCCCTGGATCAGGCGCAGCGTATGGTTCAGGCGCGCCACGCTGTGATCGAGCACGCGCCCGGTTTCGGCGATCTCGTCGCGTCCCGCGCTGGCTGGGCCGCGGCGCAGATCGCCGTCGGCCAGGCTGCGCACGGCGTTGCCGATGGCCTCGATCTCGCGCAGCAGCAGGCTGCGCACCCGCATCGATACCAGCAGCGAGAGCAGCACCGAGAGCGCCACCAAGCCGCCCATGGCGGCGCCGAGACGGCGGTATTCGGCGCGCGCGGCGGCGTAGGCTTCCTCGCTGAGCTTGCGCTCGAGCGCCGCCAATTGCGCCAGGTTGTCGTTCAGCAGCGCGAACTGGCGCTCGGCCTTGGCCATGGCGTTGGTGGCGATGGACTGGTCCATCTGCGCCAGCTCCATGGTTTCCTCGACGCCCTTGCGGTAGGCCGCCAGCGCCTGCGCGCAAGCGGCCACGATGCGCGCCTCGTCTGGCGAGGAGACCTGGGCCAGCTCGCCCAGCTGGCCTTCCAGCGCCGCATGGCGCGCCTTGATCTGGCGGCCCAGCTCATCTAGGCGCTGCTGGGCGAAGCTGCCGTTGATCCATGCCAGCAGCTGGTAGATGCTGGCATGGGCATGGCGCGCCTCGCCCATGGCGTCGGCCGCCGCCTGCAGGCGGGTGGCGCGCACCTGCACCAGGTTTTCCATCGAGGCATTCTGGTGCACCATGCCTAGCCAGGCGCAGCCAGCGGTGGCGATGAGCAGCAGCAGCACCAGCGCGGGCGCCAGCAGCAATTTAGGACCGATACGCAGTTTGTTCAGCATGGCGCCCTCCGGCAAGGATCAGATCCAGATCACTTCTTGTAAATACCCGCTTCCAGCACGACGTCGCCGACGCGCAGGATATAGGTGGTCTTCGGCTCGATCTTGCCGCTGCTGGGGTTCTTGTACATATAGTCGACCCAGCCCTTGCCCTTTTTCGCGGCCAGCTCGATGATCTCGCGCCGGTATTTCTTGCCGCTGGCGTCGGGCACATCGACCAGATCCTTGCCGACGATGGAGGGGTTGATGGGGTGCGCCAGCACGATGCCGGTATTGATGTCGCGCATATCCACATACAGCGAACCTTGCACGAAGTCAGGGTGGGCGGAACTGATTTTCTTGATCATCTCCTCCTTGCCATGGGCCTTGAGGAAGGCCGCGCCTTTTTCGGCCATGGCGATGGCTTCCTTTTCGCCCGGTTCGGTGGTGGCGGCGGCCGTGGCGAAGGCCAGGCCGAGCAGGGTGCCAGTCAGTAAGCGTTTCATTGCATCTCCTTTGCGAAGGTGGTGGTGACGGTATTTCCCAATTGCATTGGCCACTGTACGCCGTCGCGGCGGGGTGTAATTTGCGATGGCGCAAGCTTGCGATGAGGCACGCAATTTCTGTGCAGCCATTGATCTTTGGCAATTTGCTCGGCGGACGATTTCCTAGCATGGAGTACCGCCCAACCCAATCAGGAGACCCGCAATGAGCGCCTTGTCCGTGCCCGAAAAATTCAAGCCCTATACCCGGCAGTCGATCCAGCAGGCGCGCCAGTGGGAGTGGCTGCCCTTCGAATTGCGCGAGGCGGTGCAGGTGGTGTCGCGCGTGCTGCCCTTCCGCACCAATGAATACGTGATGGAGCACCTGATCGACTGGAACAATGTGCCGGACGATCCGATCTACCGTCTGACCTTTCCCCACCGCGACATGCTGCACGAGGATGAATATGCGCGGCTGCGCGAACTGGTGCTGGTGCGGCGCGACGAGGAGGAGATCGCGCGCTACGCCCACAGCATCCGCATGCGCATGAATCCCCACCCGGCCGGACAGATGACGCACAATGTGCCGCGTGTGAACGACGCGCCGCTCAAAGGCTTGCAGCACAAGTACAAGGAGACCGTGCTGTTCTTCCCCAGCGCCGGCCAGACCTGCCACGCCTACTGCACCTTCTGCTTCCGCTGGCCGCAGTTCGTCGGCATGGACGATATGAAGTTCGATGCGCGCGAAACGCATGAGCTGGTGGCCTATCTGAAAAGCCATCCCGACGTGACGGACGTGCTGATCACCGGCGGCGACCCGATGATCATGAATACGCGCTCGCTGGCCGAATTCATCGAGCCGCTGCTGGCGCCGGAGCTGGCGCATATCCAGAACATCCGCATCGGCACCAAGTCGGTGGCGTATTGGCCGCAGCGCTTCGTCAGCGACCGCGATGCCGACGACCTGCTGCGCTTGTTTGAGAAGGTGGTCGCCGCTGGCAAGAATATGGCCATCATGGGCCACTACAACCACGCCGTCGAACTGCGCCAGGAGATCGCGCAGAAAGCCGTCAAGCGCATCGTCGGCACCGGCGCCACCTTGCGCATGCAGGGGCCGCTGATCCGCCACATCAACGAAGACCCGAAAAGCTGGGCCGAGCTGTGGACCACGGGCGTGCTTCTGGGCGCGATTCCCTACTATATGTTCGTCGAGCGTGACACCGGGCCGCGCGAATACTTCCAGCTGCCGCTGGCGCGCGCGCATGAGATTTTCCAGCAGGCCTACCAGATGGTGTCGGGCCTGTCGCGCACCGTGCGCGGGCCGTCGATGAGCGCCTTCCCCGGCAAGGTGGTGATCGACGGCGTGGCCACCATCGCCGGCGAGAAGGTGTTTGCCCTGCAGTTCCTGCAGGCGCGCAACGCGGACTGGGTGCGCAAGCCCTTCTACGCCAAGTTCGACGAGAACGCCACCTGGCTCGACCATCTGAAGCCCGCCTTCGGCAAGGACAAGTTCTTCTTCGAGAGCGATGAAGCGGCGCCCGAACGCAAGGTGATTCCGCTGGCCCTGGCTGCCGCCGCGCGCGCCCATGCCGGCAGCCAAAGCAACGCGGCTTGAGCGCGCCATGTCCAATGCCGAAGCCTGCCGCCGCATAGCCGTCGTGCCTGCGAATGCCAACGCTACTGCTGTCGCTACTGTCGTCGCTACTGCCGCCGCCGCGTCCGCAGCTGGCGCCGCGCCGTGCGCGCAGCAAGGCAGTGCAGGCGCATCCTCGCCCGCGGCATTTGGCGGCGCGGCGGACGGAGGATGCGCCGCACGCGATGGTTTGGCGGGCGCCGGCCATCTCGGGCGCGGCGCCGGTCGCCACGCGGCAGCGGATCCGTCGCGCCCGGCGTGCGCAGCGCTGCGCCAGCTGTGGCGGGGCAGCGAGCGCGTGCCGGGCACGCTGTCCGGCGCGGCGGTGCTGTTTCTGGTCTTCCTGCCGTTCGCGCTGGGCCATGCGCTATCGAGCCTGCTGCGTACCGTGAACGCCATCGTCGCGCCGCAGATGATGGCGTCGGTGGCGCTGACCCCGGCCCAGCTGGGCTTTCTCACCAGCGCCTACTTCCTGGCCTTCGCCCTGTTCCAGCTGCCGGTCGGCGTGCTGCTCGACCGGCAGGGGCCGCGTCGCGTGCAATGCGTGCTGCTGCTGGTGGCGGCGGCCGGCACCCTGGCATTCGCCTGGGGCCAGAGCTTTGCCCAGCTGCTGTGCGCGCGCGCCTTGATGGGCTTCGGCCTGGCAGGCTGCTTCATGGCGGCGGTGAAGGCGGTATCGACCTGGATCGCGCCGGCGCGCCTGCCGTCGGTGCAAGGCTATCTGATCGCCGCCGGCGGCCTGGGGGCAGCTGCCGCCACGCTGCCGGTACGCCTGGCTTTGCAGTTTACCGACTGGCGCGGCTTGTTCGTCGGGCTGGCCGCCGCCTGCGCCGTCACCGCGCTCGGCATCCTGCTGCTGGCGCCCGCGCCGCCGGCCGCCGCGCCCAAACCCTTCAGCTGGAAAGTGCTGGCCGACGTCTACCGCCATCCGGTGTTTCGCGAGACGGCATCGCTGGTGCTGATTCCGCACACCGTCTTCTTCGGCATCCAGGGCCTGTGGGTGGCGCGCTGGCTGCGCGACGCGGGACATTATCCCGAGCAGGCCGTGGCCTGGCTGCTGTACCTGGCCATGGCGGCCCTGATCTTCGGCGCCATCGCGGTCGGCATGCTGACCGAGTGGGCCGCGCGGCGCGGCATCGCGCCGCTGAATGTGGCGGCGGCCGGCATCGCGCTGTTCCTGCTGGTGCAGTTCGGCTTTGTGTGCAACTGGCAGGGCGGCTACAGCCAGCTGGCCGTGCTGTTCACGCTGGCCGGCACCATCACCGGCATCGAATACGCCATCGTGGCGCAGGCCATGCCGTCCGCATTGACGGGCCGCGCCGCCACCTGCCTGAACCTGCTGATCTTCCTCGGCGCCTTTGCCGTGCAGGCCGGCTTTGGCCAGATCGTCGCCTTCTGGCCGCTCGATGCGCAGGGCCGCTATCCCGTTGTCGCCTACCAGGCGGCCTTCTGCGTGCTGCTCTTATTGCAGCTTCCCGGACTGCTGTTATTCCTGTTGCGCACGCGGCGCGCGAGGAGGGCGCTGGCGATCCAGTAAAATGGCGGAGTACAACTCCGAGGAAGACTATGAAACTGGTTCGTTACGGCCGTCCCGGCAAGGAAAAGCCTGGCTTGATCGATGAAGAAGGCAAGCTGCGCGACCTGTCCGGCGTGATCGGCGATATCGGCGGCGAGCAGCTGTCGGACAAAGCCATGCGCAAGCTGGCCAAGATCGCCCCTGAAACCCTGCCCATCGTGCGCGGCAATCCGCGCTTTGGGGTGCCGGTCGCCAAGGTCGGCAAATTCATCGGCATCGGCCTGAATTACAAGGACCACGCGGCCGAAGCGGGCCTGCCGGTGCCGAAAGAGCCCATCGTCTTCATGAAAGCGATCACCTGCCTGTCCGGCGCGGACGATCCCGTCATGCTGCCGCAAGGCTCGAAGAAGACCGATTGGGAAGTGGAGCTGGGCATCGTCATCGGCACGCGCGCGCGCAATGCGAGCGAGGCCGAGGCCGAGAAATATATCGCCGGCTACTGCGTGGTCAACGACGTCACCGAACGCGAATTCCAGCTCGAACGCGGCGGCCAGTGGGACAAGGGCAAGGGTTGCGACACCTTCGGCCCGGTCGGCCCCTGGCTGGTCACGCGCGACGAGGTGTGGGACGTCAACAAGCTCGATCTCTATCTGGAACTGAACGGCAAGCGCATGCAGACCGGCAGCACCGAGAACATGATCTTCAAGGTGCCGCAGCTGGTGGCCTACCTGTCGCGTTTCATGACGCTGGAGCCGGGCGACATCATCGCCACCGGCACCCCGCCCGGCGTGGGCATGGCGCGCAAGCCGAAGCGCTTCCTGAAGAAGGGCGACTTCCTGCGCCTGGGCATCGCCGGCCTGGGTGAACAGCAGCAGGACGTGATCGGCTTCCAGCAGTTCTAAGCACTGCGCACGCTGGCCAGGGCGCGCTCCAGCGCGTCCTGCAGGCGCGCGACGATCTCGCCCAGATCCTTTTCCGTCACGGTGAACGGCGGCGCCAGCAGGATATGGTCGCCGCGCCGCCCGTCGATGGTGCCGCCCATCGGATACACGATCAGGCCGCAGGCCATGGCCTGCTCGCGGATCGCCATATGCAGCTTGAGGTCGGGATCGAAGGCATGCTTGTTCTCGCGGTCCTGCACCAGCTCCATCCCCAGCAGCAGACCGCGGCCGCGGATATCGCCCACATGCGGATGGCCGCCGAAGGCGTCGCGCAGCATGCGCCGCAGCACGCCGCCGCGCACCGTCACGGCGCCCAGCAGGCAATCGCGCCGGATCACCTTCTGCACCGCCAGCGCCGCCGCCGCCGCGATCGGATGGCCGGTATAGGTATGCCCATGCTGGAAAGCGCCGCTGCCGGCGCGCAGGCACTCCACAATCGGCGCGCGCGCCAGCACCGCGCCGATCGGCGCATAACCCGCGCCCAGCCCCTTGCCCAGCGTGACCAGATCGGGCAGCACGCCTTCCTGCTCGACGGCGTACAGCGTGCCGGTGCGGCCCATGCCGCACATGACCTCATCGGCGATGAACAGGATGCCGTACTTGTCGCACAGCGCGCGCACGCCGCGGAAGTAACCGGGCGTGGGCGGAATCGCGCCGCCCGTCGCGCCCACCACCGGCTCGGCGCAAAAGCCGATCACGCGTTCCGGCCCGGTTTCCAGGATCACGTCCTCCAGCTCGCGCAGCAGGCCGGCCGTGTACTCGTGCACGTCCTGGCCGGGACGGCGGTCGCGGTATTCATAGCAAGGCGCTACCCGCGCCACCTTCATCAAGAGCGGCTCGAAATGGCGGCGCCGCCACTCGTTGCCGCCCAGGGCCAGCGCGCCCAGGGTATTGCCATGATAGCTTTGGCGGCGCGCGATGAAGACGCTGCGGCGCGACTCGCCGCGCTCGACGAAATACTGGCGCGCCAGCTTGAGCGCCGTTTCGACCGCTTCCGACCCGCCCGACGTCAGGTACACATGATCCAGATCGCCCGGCGCATCCTGGGCCAGGCGCAGCGCCAGATCCTCGGCGACTTCGCTGGTGAAGAAGGCCGTGTGGGCATAGGCCAGCTTGCCGATCTGCGCCTGCATCGCCGCCAGCACATCGGGATGGCCGTGGCCCAGCGAGGATACGGCCGCGCCGCCGCTGGCATCGAGATAGAGGCGGCCTTCGCTATCGCGCAGATACAGGCCGCTGCCGCCGTCGGCGACGGGCGGCGTATGGCGTAGCTGGCGGTGGATAAGATGGCTCATGGTCCCCTCCTATGGTGTTGGAGAGCTGACGATAAACCCCGCCGCGACAGGCGATTTTGATTTTTGCGGTATCGTATGCGTTCTTTTTCGCATTCCTACCACAGGCAGACGATGACAGAACGGCTCGGCCCCATTCCCTTTGCTGAGATGACAACGGCGCAGCAGGCCGCGGCGCAAGCCGTGATCGACGGTCCGCGCGGCGCGCTGTACGGCCCCTTCGTGCCGCTGCTGCGCAGTCCCGAGCTGATGAGCTGCGCCCAGCGCCTGGGCGAGTATTTGCGCTACCGCAGCGCCATCGGCACGCGCCTGTCCGAGCTGGCCATCCTGGTCACGGCGCGCGCCTGGGACCAGCCGGTGGAATGGGCCATCCACGCCCCGATTGCCGCCGCGGCCGGCATCCATGCCGACGTCATCGACGCCATCGCCCACCGCCGCGCGCCATCCGCCCTGGCAGCCGACGAACAAGCCGTGTACGACTTCTGTACTGAACTCCAGCGTGACAAGCGCGTCAGCGACCCCACCTATGCCGCCGCGTTAAGGCAGTTCGGCGAACAAGGCGTCACCGATTTAACCGGGCTGAACGGCTACTACGCCCTGCTCGCGATGATCATGAACGTGGCCCAAACCTCCGCCCCCGCCAGCAGCGCTTCGCCCCTGCCATAAAAAACAGCCGAGCCTGTGTCCACTTTGGTGCCAGGCACCAAAGTGGACACGGGCTCGGCTGTTCTCAGCTGACTCGCACTGCATGCTACGCTTGGGCCTGTGTCCGATTTTGGGGCCAGACCCCGAAAACGGACACGGACTCGGCGGTGACTCCTGCGCTTGCTGCTGCCCAGCTCGTGTTCGCTTGGGGGCTGACCCCAAGGTGGACACGGGCTGGGCTGTTGTCAGCCGAGGACTTGGCGCAGCCAGGCGTTGAGGTGCGCGACTTCGTCTTGGCACAGGGAATGCTGCATCGGGTATTCGTGCCATTCGACCTGGTAGCCGAGGCTGTCCAGCAGCTCGCGCGTGGCGAGGGCGCGCGCCACCGGCACCACCGGGTCCATGCGGCCGTGGGCCAGGAAGATCGGGGTGGCCTGGTTGGCGGCATGGCGTTCGGCGCCGATCTTGTCGGCCAGCGGCATATAGCCGGACAGGCACAGCAGGCCGGCCAGCTGTTCCGGGTGGCGCAGGCCGGTCTGCAGGGTCATGGCGCAGCCTTGCGAGAAGCCGGCCAGCACGATGCGTTCGGCCGGAATGCCGCGCGCCTTTTCGCGCGCGATCAGGGCTTCGACCTCCACCTGCGAGGCGCGCAGGCCGGCTTCGTCTTCCTGCCGGCCCAGGTCGGTGTGCACGATGTCGTACCAGGAGCGCATCACATAGCCGCCGTTGATCGTCACCGGCATGGTCTTGGCATGCGGGAAGATGAAGCGGATGGCCGGCAAGCCTTGCAGGTCCAATTCGTCGACCAGGGGCACGAAGTCGTTGCCGTCGGCGCCCAGGCCGTGCAGCCAGATGACGGCGACCGTGGGCTGGTCGCCGGTGCTGATTTCGATATTGTCGAGAACTTGAGTCATCTTATTCCTTGGGTGGGCGGATGGCCGATTTGGGGCGGAAGGCCTGGCACACGGCCGCATGGGTTTCCATATACGGGCCGCCGATCAGGTCGACGCAATACGGCACGGCGGCGAAGATGCCGCCCACCAGTTGCTGGCCGGCGGCGTCTTTCAAGCCTTCCAGGGTTTCCTTGATGGCTTTGGGCTGGCCCGGCAGGTTCATGATCAGGGCGGCGTGGTCGGACGTCTCGCGGATCACGGCCAGCTGGCGCGACAGGATGGCGGTCGGCACGAAGCGCAGGCTGATCTGGCGCATCTGTTCGCCGAAGCCCGGCATTTCCTTGGTGCCCACGGCCAGCGTGGCTTCCGGCGTCACGTCGCGCCGCGCCGGGCCGGTGCCGCCGGTGGTCAGCACCAGGTGGCAGCGCGCCGTGTCGACCAGCTCGACCAGGGTCGCTTCGATCTGGCGGCGCTCGTCGGGAATCAGGCGCGTTTCGACGCGGAAAGGCGTGCTCAGCGCGCTGGCCAGCCAGTCTTGCAGCGCCGGGATGCCCTGGTCCGCATACACGCCGCCGCTGGCGCGGTCGGAGATCGAGACCAGGCCGATCACCAGCACATCGTCACGCATCGTCGTCCTCGGACGCGTCGTCTTCGGCCGGCGCGGCGGCGGCTTTGGCCTTGGCGTCCAGGTCTTTCAGGATCTGGAAGATTTCGCGGTAGGCCTTGGGCGGCTTGTTCTCGGCCTGCTCCTTGCGCGCATTGCGGATCAGGGTGCGCAGGTGCTGGGCGTCGAGCTCGGCATGTTCGCCCAGCAGCGTGGTCAGGGCGTTGTCGTCGGCCAGCAGCTTTTCGCGGCGGCGCTCAAGGGCGTGCAGGGCGGCCGTATCGGCCTTGGAGGCGCCTTTCCAGCCCTCGATGGTGCGCTGGATGGCGGCCACTTCCTCTTCCGTCAGGCTGCGCATCTTCTTGCCGACGAACTGCATCTGGCGGCGGCGGCCTTCATGGTTCTTGATGTTTTGACATTCCAAAATGGCATCCCGCACGTCTTCCGGCATCGGCACCCGCTTGACGCGGTCGCGCGGCTGTTCGACCAGTTCCCGGCCCAGGTCTTGCAGGGCGTCGGATTGGCGTTTGAGTTCGGTTTTGGAAGGGCGCTCGTATTGTTCCTGGAATTCGGAGGATTGGAAGCCGATGGCGCCACGGTTTGCATTTGGCATGATAGGAAAGGCAAGCGTGAACTTGCCTGTAAAAACAGTAAACGGCTGCTATGATAACTGTTTTAACGCTTAGCCGACCAAAAACCACCCATGAGCGACTCCGTCTTTACCCATAGCCAGGACCAGTTGAAACAGCTTGCCCGCGACGTTTTAGCGTATGCGCGCGAGAAGGGCGGCAGCGATGCCGCAGTCGAAATCAGCGAAGGCAGCGGCTTGTCGGTCTCGGTGCGCAAGAGCGCCATCGAAACGATCGAGCAAAATAAAGACAAGGGCATGGGCGTGACGGTCTTCATCGGCAAGAAGCGCGGCAATGCCAGCACCTCCGATTTCTCGCCCGCCGCGCTGCGCGCCACGGTCGATGCGGCCTATAACATCGCGCGCTTCACCGCCGAGGACGACTGCGCCGGCCTGGCCGACGAAGACATGCTGGAACTGGCGCCGCGCGACCTGAAGCTGTTCTATCCCTGGACCATCAGCACCGAGCAAGCCGTGGCCCTGGCCCAGCGCGCCGAGGCGGCCGCCTTCGCGGTCGATGCGCGCGTCAGCAATAGCGAAGGGGCCGGCGTGCACGTGCAGCAGTCGCATTTCGTGGCCGCCAATTCGCGCGGCTTCATCGGCGGCTATCCGTATTCGCGCCACACGCTGTCGGTGGCGCCGATCGCGGGCAAGGGCAAGCATATGCAGCGCGACGACTGGTACAGCTCGGTGCGCGACGCGCGCAAGATGGCCACGCCGGAAGCGATTGGCCGCTACGCCGCCGAACGCGCATTGGCGCGCCTGCATGCGCGCAAGATGAGCACGCGCACCTGCCCGGTGCTGTTCGAGGCGCCGCTGGCGGCCGGCCTGCTGGGCGCCTTCGTGCAAGCGACCTCGGGCGGCGCGCTGTACCGCAAATCGACCTTCCTGCTCGACAGCCTGGGCCAGTCGGTCTTCCCCTCCCATGTGCAGGTCAAGGAAGACCCGCATGTGGTCGGCGCCGTCGGTTCCGCCCCCTTCGATGAAGAGGGCGTGCGCACCGTCAAGCGCGATGTGGTCAAGGATGGCGTGCTGCAGGGCTATTTCCTGTCGACCTACTCGGCGCGCAAGCTGGGCATGCAAACCACGGGCAATGCGGGCGGTTCGCACAATCTGTCGCTGACCTCGAGCCTGACCAAAAAAGGCGACGATTTCGAAGCCATGCTGCGCAAGCTCGGCACCGGCCTGCTGGTGACGGAGCTGATGGGCCAGGGCACCAATTACGTGACCGGCGATTATTCGCGCGGCGCTTCCGGCTATTGGGTGGAGAACGGCGTGATCCAGTATCCGGTGGAGGAAATCACCATCGCGGGCAATATGAAGGAAATGTTCCAGCAGATCGTCGGCATCGGCAGCGATGTGCTGGTGCGCGGCACCAAGCAGACCGGCTCCATCCTGATCGAGAAGATGGTTGTTGCAGGTAATTGAACGTTGTAGCGAAGGAAGGATCGCGCCCGATATTTTGATTGCAAGCCGATAGGGCTTTCCCTACACTGTCTCCAGCATAACAAAGCTGTAAGGTTTTCCGTCACGCAGAAAAATCCTTAGGAGACATATTGCATGGAACGTCGTTCTTTCCTGAAAAAAGCCGCGGCGGGCGCGGGCGCCGGCGTGGTGGCCGCGCCGGCCCTGGCCCAGGGCCAGCCCACCATCAACTGGCGCCTGGCGTCGAGCTTCCCCAAATCGCTCGACACCATCTTCGGCGCCGCCGACATCTTCACCAAGCGCGTCTCCCAGCTCACCGGCGGCAAGTTCAATATCCGCTCGTTCGCCGCGGGCGAGATCGTGCCGGGCTTGCAGGTGATGGATGCGGTGCAGGCCGGCACGGTGGAGATCGGCCATAGCGCTTCCTACTACTACTTCGGCAAGGATTCCACCTTCGCCTTCGACTGCGCCGTGCCGTTCGGCCTGACCTCGCGCCAGCACACGGCCTGGTACGACCAGGGCGGCGGGCGCGAACTGACGCGCGCCTTCTTCAAGGATTACGGCATTTTGAATTTCCTGGGCGGCAATTCCGGCACCCAGATGGGCGGCTGGTTCCGCAAGGAAGTCAAGACCGTGGCCGACCTGAAAGGCACCAAGATGCGCGTCGGCGGCTTCGCCGGCAAGGTGCTCGAGCGCCTGGGCCTGGTGCCGCAGCAACTGGCCGGCGGCGACATCTATCCGGCGCTGGAAAAAGGCACGATCGACGCCGCCGAGTGGGTCGGCCCCTACGACGACGAGAAGCTCGGCTTCTACAAGGTGGCGCCGTTCTACTACGCGCCGGGCTGGTGGGAAGCGGGCGCCTCCTTCTCCTTCTACGTCAACATCAAGGAATGGGAAAAGCTGCCCAAGGAATACCAGGCCGCGCTCGAAGTGGCGACCTATGAAGCCCACGTCGTGATGCAGGCCGAATACGACGCCAAGAACCCGGCCGCCCTGGCGCGCCTGCTGAAAAACGGCGTCAAGCTGCGCAACTTCCCGAAAGACACGATGGACGCCTGCTACAAGGCCGCCACCGACGTCATGAACGAAGAAGCGGCCAAGAACGCCAAGTTCGCCAAGATCTACGAACCGTGGAAGCGCTTCCGCCAGGACCAGAACCAATGGGCTTCGGTGGCCGAAGCGACCATGCAAAACTACCTGATCAGCGCCGGCCGCGGCGGCAAATAAGCCTGAGGCAACAGGGCGGTCCGGCATAGGCGGGCAGCAGTTTGTTTTTTAAAAATATTACTTATATGATATTATTTAATGGTTTCAAATTAAATAACTTTATATTTGGAGTAAATATGAAAAAACAAGCTGCAGCCGCCTTGCTGGCCATGCTGTGTTCAGTTGCCGCGAAGGCCGATCAGACTTACTGGTTTAAATACAAGGGATTTAACGACAGCGCGGGCCGCTTCAACGCCGACGCCACGGTGGCCGGCTATTTCACGGCCAATGACGCGGATCGGGACGGCGTGATCCGGCTCGACGAGCTGAATAGTCTGGTCACGAACGGCTACAGTTTCACCGGCTGCAACCCCGAGAATCCCGTCGTGCACTGCGGCACCAGTGCCTTTACCTATGTGATCGGCGGCGCGCTGAGCTTCGAGGGCGGTTATGGGGTATCCGACGAGATGTATGTGCAGTCGACCACGGTCAGCACCGGCGATTTTTATCGCAGCTATTCCGACAATGCCTGGGGCGGCGCCGGTTATTACCACTATTTCACGTGGACGCCGCAGACCCAACTGACGATCTCCACGCCGGTGCCGGAGCCGGCGACCTACGGCATGCTGGCCACTGGTCTGCTGGCCGTTGGCGCCGTGGCCCGCCGCCGCCGGAAAAACTGAGCGGAACGGCCGGGCGTTGCGGATGCGGCGCCCGGCCGGCCGGCCGATCAGGCGCGCAGCGCGCGCAGGATCGGTTGCAGCACGGCGGCGCCGAGCTTGGCGCTGCGGGCGCCGTTCCAGCCGCGTTCTTCGTCCGGGTCGTTGGCATTGTCCTTGAACGGCAGTTCCAGGGTCAGCGCCAGGCAGCCGAACAGGTGGGTGATGTGGGGCGAGCCCATGCTCAGCACTTCGGGCGTGAACGGGCCGTCGGGGTAGCCGAACTCGTCCTGGAAGTCGGGGCTGGCGAGCTTGAAGTCGGCGATGAAGCTGTCTTGCGCGGCTTTCTGCTCGGCCGTGAAGTTTTCCAGCGAATCGCTGCCGGCCACGAACACATACGGCAAGCCTTCGTCGCCGTGCACGTCGAGGAAGAGGTCGCAACCGATTTCCTGCATCTTCTGTTTGACCAGGAACACTTCCGGGCTGCGCTCCATGCTCGGCGTATTCCACTCGCGGTTCAGGTTGGCGCCGGCCGCATTGGTGCGTAGATTGCCGCGCACCGAGCCGTCCGGATTCATATTCGGCACCACGTAGAACACGGCGTTCTTCAGGCACTGGCTGGCGAACGGATCGGCCGGGTCGAGCAACGCTTCGAGCATGCCTTCGACAAACCACTCGGCCATGGTTTCGCCCGGGTGCTGGCGCGCGATGACCCAAACCTTTTTCTCGGCGTCGGGATCGCCGACCACCAGCAGGTTCATGTCGCGACCTTCGACCGTGCTGCCCAGATCCTCCAGCTGGGCCAGCGGCGAGAGCTGGGCGCTGTCGAGCAGGGACAGGTGGCGTTCCCACGAGTAGGGCTCGAAATAGGCGTAGTAGACACTGTCGAACTCTGGCGCATGCTCGACCGTCATCACCTTGCCGTCGTAGCTGGTCGGCACGCGGAACCAGGTGTCGCGGTCGTAGCTGGCCACGACCTGGTAATCCTTCCAGCCGTCCGGATAGGCGGCCTGGCCGGCGTTGAGGAAGCGGATGGTGAGCGGCACCGCTTGCGCGCCCTGGACGCGGAAGTAGAACCACTGGGTGATGTCGGCGTGGGAATCCTTGCGGATGTTCAGGTCGATATCGCCGGCGCTGGTCACGCTGACGACGTCGATGGCGCCAGCATCGAACTGGCTGCTGATTTTGATAGACATTGTGTGTCCCTGGCTGGTGAATAAGGCGCGCCGGCGGCGCGAAGGCGACATGATACCGCCTCGCCGCGCCGCGCGCATCCGCGTGCCTGATGCATCTGACAATCTTTCTGCCGAAACAGCTACAATGAAACGGCAGCAGCGCGATTCGATGCGACACAAGAGAGCGATAAGAACCCTTTGGAGACATCTATGCAACGCCGTTCCTTCCTGCAGCATACCGCCCTCGGCGCCGGCGCCAGCGCGCTGGCCGTGCCGGCCCTGGCCCAGGGCGGCCAGGTCAACTGGCGCCTGGCCTCGAGCTTCCCGAAAACCCTGGACACGATTTACGGCTCGGCCGACCAGTTCGTCAAGCGCGTGGCCGAACTGACGGGCGGCAAATTCCAGATCCGCCAATTCGCCGCCGGCGAAATCGTGCCCGGCCTGCAGGTGATGGACGCGGTGCAGGCCGGCACGGTGGAAATGGGCCACACACCGGCCTACTACTACTTCGGCAAGGACCCCACCTTCTGCTTCGATTGCGCCGTGCCCTTCGGCCTGACTTCGCGCCAGCAGACGGCGTGGATGGACCAGGGCGGCGGGCGCGAACTGCTGCGCGAATTCTACAAAGGCTACGGCATCATCAATTTCCTGGCCGGCAATACCGGCACCCAGATGGGCGGCTGGTACCGCAAGGAGATCAAGACCGTGGCCGATATGAAGGGCTTGAAAATGCGCGTGGCCGGTTTCGCCGGCCGCGTCATGGAACGCATGGGCGTGGTGCCGCAGCAGATCCCGGCCGGCGACGTCTACGCCGCGCTGGAAAAAGGCACGATCGACGCCGCCGAGTGGGTCGGCCCCTACGACGATGAAAAGCTCGGCCTGGTGCGCGTGGCGCCGCACTACTACACGCCGGGCTGGTGGGAAGCGGGGCCGCAGCTCTCCTTCTACGTCAACCTCAAGGAATGGGACAAGCTGCCCAAGGAATACCAGGCCGCGCTCGAAGCGGCGAGCTATGAATGCCACGTCAGCATGCAGGCCGACTATGATGCCAAGAACCCGGCCGCCCTGGCGCGCCTGATGAAAAACGGCGCCAAGCTGCACAGCTTCTCGAAAGAGATCATGGACGCGGCCTACAAGACTTCCACCGCCGTGATGGAGGAGGAAGCGGCGAGGAACGCCAAGTTCAAGAAGATCTACGAACCCTGGAAGCGCTTCCGCCAGGACCAGAACCAGTGGGCCTCGGTGGCCGAAGCGACCATGCAGAACTACCTGATCAGCATCGGCCGCCGCTGAACAGGTTAGGGTGGCGCCGTCTTGCGTTTGCGGCGTGGTGCCGTGCTGGACGGTTCGCTGCAGTTTTCTTGCGATTGATTCGGGGTATAGGGTGCATGCCTCGCTACTGCAAGGCAACGTCTCGTTTTGTCTCGTTGCGTCTCGGGTCTGAGCTAACTTTTGGTCAAAGTGCTTGGAACTCTCCTATGAAGAGGGGTGTCCAACAATTACACAAACGAGACAACGCGAGACGCAAAAATGCAAAACGAGACCATGGTGGTGGAGGTCAAACCGGACCTCTATATCGAGCTGGCCTTGCAGTTGCACAAGACCGGCGACCGTCACACTCTCAACGAGGTGGTGTCCGAGGCGCTGCGCGACTGGCTGACCGCGCGCAGCGGCGGCCGCCAGAGTCCGCGCGGCTATCAGTGGAAAGACGTGTATCTGCCTGATGGAACCGAGCTGCGCCTGCGCCACCACGGCGTTGACCATTACGCCGAAGTTCGCGGTGACCGCCTGATGTACGCTGGCGAGGCTGTTTCGCCGCGCGCCTGGGCTTTACTGGTAACCGGCTGTGTCCACAATGCCTGGCGCGACATCTGGATACGCCGCGGCGCGCGCGGCACCTGGGTGCGCGCCGCCCTGTGGCGCCAGCAGGCCAAGGTCGAACGCTGGCTGCCCTACACCGACCGCCGCCGCGCCGCCCGTCGCTGCACCGACTGAAAAAACCTAATCGAGTCCGCCAAAGCGCTGGTAAAACGCGGCATCGGCCTCCGGCGCCGACGCATCCTCGCGGTGCAGGGCGCGCATCAGATGCTCCTCGGCCTCGCGGTACAGCGCCCGGTACAGCGCGCGCGCCAATTCGTAGGCCGCCGCGCCCGGCCACGGCTCGGGCAGCAGCGCCACCGGCAGGTGCGGATCGTGCAGCTGCACGCGCCGGTAAGCGTGGATCAGCAGGGTGCGCGCCACAAAAGCCTGCTCCGCCGTCATCTTCAGCCCATCCTCGATCAGATCGAGCAGCGGCGCGAAGTGCACCAGAAACTGGCGGTAGCCATCCACCACGCCCGACAGATCCCAACCCTCGGCCACCAGCTCGCCCAGCGGCCGCGCCTTCATGCCCGGCGCCTCGGCCGCCTTGCAGACAAAGACCTTGTTCTGCAAGCCGCAGCGTTCGAGCAGCGCCTGCAGCGCCTCGCCATCGCCCGCCGGATGCCCCGCGATGCCGGGCGCGATCAGGCAATAGCCTTCCCACAGCAGCTCCTTGCGCAGCGCGCCGCGTTCGGCCGCATCCAGGCCGCTGCTGCCCAGCACTAGCGTCCACTGGCCGTCCCAGTCATTGTGCAGCGGCGCATACACGCGCCGGTAAGCGCGGCTGAAGCGCTGCATGGCCTCGGGCGTGATGGCATACGCGCTGCGCCGGCCGTCGCGCTGGGCGCCCAGCCAGCCTTCCTGCGCCAGCCGGAACACCGAGGTGCGCAGCAGGCGGTCATTGACGCCGAATGGCGCTAGCAGGTCGATCAGGCTGCCCATCCATGCCGTGCCGCCGTGCGGCACGATGGCGTCGCCAAATATGGTGGTCAGCAGGGATTTCGAGCGCGGCGGATCGGCCGCCAAAAAGTCTGCGATCCATTCGCTCATCTTCTGTTTATTTTGCATAAGCCACATTCTATACAACAGTATTGATGGGATACGGGAAATTTATGTGACACAAAAAATCAGTATGCAAACGAAAATTTGTATCGTATTATCGCTGCATACCTAAAATCGGAGACATGCCATGTATGCACAAATGGTGGAAACCGGTCTGAAAACCGTCCGCAGCCAGGACGAGATGGGCGCTGAGGAGCGCGCCTTCCAGGACCGTATCGATGCCGGCGTCAAGATCGAGCCGAAAGATTGGATGCCGGAAGCATACCGCAAAACGCTGATCCGGCAAATCTCCCAGCACGCCCACTCGGAAATCGTGGGCCAGCTGCCGGAAGGGAACTGGGTCACGCGCGCGCCCACGCTCAAGCGCAAATCCATCCTCTTGGCCAAGATCCAGGACGAGGCGGGCCATGGCCTCTATCTCTACAGCGCCGCCGAAACCCTGGGCGTCTCGCGCGACGAACTGCTGGCCGCCCTGCATGCCGGCAAAGCCAAATACTCCAGCATTTTCAACTACCCGACCCTGAACTGGGCCGATATGGGCGCCATCGGCTGGCTGGTCGACGGTTCCGCCATCATCAACCAGATCCCGCTCTGCCGCTGCTCCTACGGCCCGTATGCGCGCGCCATGATCCGTGTCTGCAAGGAGGAATCCTTCCATGCGCGCCAGGGCTACGACATCATGCTGAGCCTCGCGCGCGGCACGCCCGAGCAGAAAGCCATGGCCCAGGATGCGCTCAACCGCTGGTGGTGGCCCTCGCTGATGATGTTCGGCCCCTCGGATGCCGACTCCGTCAACAGCGCCCAATCGAGCCAATGGCGCATCAAGCTGTTTTCCAACGACGAGCTGCGCCAGCGCATGGTCGACCAGACCGTGCCCCAGGCCGAATTCCTCGGCCTGACCATTCCCGACCCCGACCTGAAGTGGAATGCGGCGCGCGGCGGCTACGATTTCGGCGCCATCGACTGGTCCGAATTCCACAACGTCCTGAAGGGCAACGGTCCGTGCAACCGCGAGCGCCTGCGCACCCGCGTCAAGGCTTACGAGGATGGCGAATGGTTCCGCGATGCGCTCGTGGCCTACGCCGACAAACATGGCGGCAAGAAGGCGGCGGCCTGAATCCCGGCCACCCCAGCCCCAGCCAAACAACAGCGAGGAGACAGCAAAGATGAGCAAGGAATGGCCACTGTGGGAAGTTTTCATCCGCAGCCAGCATGGTCTGGCGCACAAGCATGTGGGCAGCCTGCATGCGCCCGACGCGGAAATGGCGATCAATAACGCGCGCGACGTCTACACCCGCCGCAACGAAGGCGTCAGTATCTGGGTGGCGCGCGCCGCCGACATCGTCGCCAGCAGCCCGGGCGACAAGGGCGCCCTGTTCGAGCCGGCCAACAGCAAGGTGTACCGCCACCCGACCTTCTTCCCGATGCCGGAAGAAGTGAAAAACCTGTGAGCGCCGCCATGGACCACAAAGTCAATTACCTGCTGCGCCTGGGCGATAACGCCCTGGTGCTGAGCCAGCGCCTGTCCGAATTGTGCGGCAAGGGACCGGCGCTGGAAGAGGACATGGCGCTGACCAATGTCTCGCTCGACCTGCTGGGCCAGACCCGCATGTGGTTCAGCTATGCCGCCGAACTGGAAGGCCTGGGCCGCAACGAAGACCAGATCGCCTTCCTGCGCGACGCCCACGACTTCAAGAACCTGCTGCTGGTCGAGCAGCCCAACGGCAATTACGCCGATGTGCTGATGCGCCAGTTCTATTTCGACACCTGGCACTACTTCCAGATCGGCGCCCTGTGCCAATCGTCGGATGAGCGCATCGCCCAGATCGCGGAAAAATCGCTGAAGGAAGTGACCTACCATCTGCGCCGCAGCGGCGACCTGATTGTGCGCCTGGGCGACGGCACGGAATTGAGCCACGCCCGCGCGCAAACGGCCGCCAACGAGTTGTGGATGTACACCGGCGAAGCCTTCAACTACGACGCCGTCGATGACGCCATGGTGGCCGCCGGCATCGCGCCTGCCGCCGCCAGCCTGCGCAGCCAGTGGTTCGACCATGTGGCCGACATCTTCGGCGAAGCCACGCTCACCATGCCGCCGGTCGAAGCCTGGATGCAGCGAGGCGGCAAGCAAGGCCGCCACAGCGAGCACCTGGGCTATCTGCTGGCCGAGATGCAGTTCCTGCAGCGCGCCTATCCCGGCGCCGAGTGGTGATGAGCGCCCGCGCCCCCGTGACCGGTCCCGCCGCCGGCGCCGATGCCGGCGCCATTGCCGGAACCGCTGCCGGAACCGTCGCCGCGCCGCTGAGCGCAGAGCAGATCTGGGCCTGGCTGAACGAAGTGTCCGACCCCGAAATCCCCGTGATCTCGGTGGTCGACCTGGGCATCGTGCGCGATGTGCAGGTCACGGGCAGCTCGGCCTGCACCGTCACCATCACGCCCACCTACTCGGGCTGCCCCGCCATGCAGGTGATCGAGCAGGCCGTGCACGAGGCGCTGCGCGGCCACGGCGTCGCTTACGTCACCGTCGCCACCCGCCTGTCGCCCGCCTGGACCACCGACTGGATGAGCGAGCGTGGCAAGGCGCGCCTGACCGGCTACGGCATCGCGCCGCCGGCCGAGCGCGTGATCGACATCAGCAATCTGAAGGCGGGCGTCAGCCGCCGCGCCCAGCCCGTGCTGAAAGTCGTCTGCCCGCATTGCGGCTCGCCCCATACGGAACTCACCAGCCAGTTCGGCTCCACGCCCTGCAAAGCCCTGTACAAATGCCAGGACTGCCAGGAGCCTTTCGACTACTTCAAGTGCCATTGAGACCATGAGCAAATTCTATTCATTGTCCGTCGCCGGCGTGCAGCATGAAACGCGCGACTGCATCGCCGTCACCTTCGCCGTGCCGCCGGAACTGGCAGCCAGCTTCCACTACCAGCAGGGCCAGCACCTGACATTGCGCGCCCGGATCGGCGAGGAAGACGTGCGCCGCTCCTATTCCATCTGCTCCGCCGTGCAGGACGGCGCGCTGCGCGTGGCCATCAAGCGCACGCCGGGCGGACTGTTCTCCAGCTGGGCCAACGACACATTGAAGCCTGGCGCCACCGTCGACGTCATGCCGCCCATGGGCCACTTCAATGTGGCGCTGGACGCGGCCAGCCGCCGCAATTACCTGGCCTTCGCCGCCGGCAGCGGCATCACGCCCATCCTCTCCATCATCAAGACCACCTTGCTGACCGAGCCGCACAGCAGCTTCACCCTGTTTTACGGCAACCGCGCCTCGTCCTCGGTGATCTTCAAGAACGAGTTGATGGAGTTGAAGGACACTTATCTGGAGCGCCTGAATATCGTCTACGTGATGAGCCGCGAGCAGCAGGACATCGAATTGTTCAACGGCCGCATCACCAAGGAAAAGTGCCAGCAGTTCCTGCAGCACTGGGTCGACATCGCCGACTACGACGTGGCCTTCATCTGCGGTCCGGAAGACATGATGCTCGGCGTCTCCGCCGCCTTGCAGGAAGCCGGCATGCCGAAAGCGGATATCAAGATTGAACTGTTCGCCGCCAGCATTCCCAAGCACCAGCACCAGCCGCGCGCCCAGCTCGACGCCGCAGCTGCGCGCCATCTGACGGAAGTCACCGTCATCATGGACGGCAACGCCGCCACCTTCAGCATGGAGAAGGACAAGGAATCCGTGCTCGATGCGGGCCTGCGCGCCGGCCTCGATATGCGCTACTCTTGCAAGGGCGGCGTGTGCTCGACCTGCCGCTGCAAGGTAGTGGATGGCAAGGTCGATATGGACGTCAACTATGCTCTGGAAGATTACGAGATCGCGCGCGGCTTCGTGCTGAGCTGCCAGAGCTTCCCCGTAACGGACAAGCTCGTGGTCGATTTCGACCAGGGCGAATAAATGAAGGGACACGACATGGGCTACGAGAACATCCTGTTTGAAATCAAGGCCGGCATCGCCAAGCTGACGTTGAACCGTCCCGATAAGCTGAACAGCTTCACCCAGGCCATGCACCGCGAAGTGCAGGACGCGCTGGCCAAGGTGCGCGAGGATAAATCGGTGCGCGTCTTCGTCCTCACCGGCACCGGCCGCGGTTTCTGCGCCGGCCAGGACCTGTCCGACCGCGCCGTGGAGCCAGGCGCCCAGGGCGTGGACCTGGGCGAGTCGGTGGAAAAATACTATGCGCCCCTGGTGCTGGCGCTGCGCGAATTGCCCATGCCGGTGATCTGCGCCGTCAACGGCGTGGCTGCCGGCGCGGGCGCCAATCTGGCCCTGGCCTGCGATATCGTGATCGCCGCCAAATCGGCCTGCTTCATCGAAGCTTTCTGCAAACTGGGCCTGATTCCCGATACCGGCGGCACCTGGATTTTGCCGCGCCTGGTCGGCCGCGCGCGCGCCACCGGCCTGGCCATGCTGGGCGAAAAACTCACCGCAGACCGCGCCGAGCAATGGGGCATGATCTGGAAATGCGTGCCCGACGAACTGCTGATGACCGATGTGATGGCCATGGCCGAACACTTCGCCGTCGCGCCCACCAAGGGTATGGCTTTCACCAAGAAAGCGCTGCAGCTCAGCTACGGCAATTCGCTGCAGGATCAGCTCAAGCTGGAGGGCGAAATGATGCGCGAACTTGGTTACAGCCACGATTACCGCGAGGGCGTGGACGCCTTCATCCACAAACGCACGCCGCACTTCAAGGGGGAATAAGCATGGCAGCAATCGCCACTGGCAGCGTCGTCGCCGTGATCGGCAGCGGCGCCATGGGTTCGGGCATCGCGCAGATCGCCGCCGCCGCCGGCCACACGGTACGCCTGTTCGACACGCGCGCCGAAGCCGCGCTCAAGGCCATCGCCGATATCGGCGCCGTCTACGCCAGGCTGGTGGAGAAGGGCAGGATGAGCGCGGCCGATGCCGATGCCGCGCGCGCGCGCCTGCATGCGGCGTCGGGCCTGGCCGAGATGGCCGACGCCGCGCTGGTGGTCGAAGCCATTGTCGAAAACCTCGATGCCAAGCGCACCCTGTTCGCCGACCTGGAAGCCATCGTCGGCGAGAACGCCATTCTCGCCACCAATACTTCCTCGATTTCGGTGACGGCGATTGCCGCCCGCCTGCGCCACCCCCAGCGCCTGATCGGCATGCACTTCTTCAATCCGGTGCCGCTGATGGCCCTGGTGGAAGTGATCAGCGGCGTGGCCAGCGATCCCGCCGTCGCCGCCACCGTCTTCGATACGGCAGCCGCCTGGGGCAAGAATCCGGTGCACGCCAAGTCCACGCCCGGCTTCATCGTCAACCGCGTGGCGCGTCCCTTCTATGCCGAAGGCTTGCGCCTGTTGAATGAGCAGGCCGCCGATGTCGCCAGCATCGACGCCGTCATGCGCGAAGGCGGCGGTTTCCGCATGGGACCGTTCGAGCTGATGGACCTGATCGGCCATGACGTGAACTACTCCGTCACCCAGTCCGTTTTCAACGCCTATTACAACGATCCGCGCTACACGCCTTCGGTGCTGCAGCAGGAACTGCTGAACGCCGGTTTCCTGGGCCGCAAATCCGGGCGCGGTTTCTTCCGCTACGGCGAAGGCGCGGCCAACCCCGAGCCGCGCAGCGAAGCGCCGCAGCCGCGTCCCGACTACGTGGGCTACAGCATCGAGCCGGGCCAGAGCGACGCCATCATGCGCGCCCTGTGCGAGCGCCTGGAAGCGCATGGCCTGAAAGTGGCGCGCCGCAAATCGGCCGAAGGCCACCAGCATAACGAGGCGCCGGCCTTCCACTGCAACGGCGCCGCCGTCTACTTCACCGATGGCCGCACCGCCACCGCGCGCGCGCGCGACAACCGGCATGCCGACACCATCGTCTTCGACCTGGTGCTGGACTATGCCAAGGCCGCCCGCATCGCGCTCGCCTGCGCCGACCAGTGCCGCCCGGAGGCCTTCGATGCCGTGGTGGGCATCTTCCAGGCCGCCGGCTTTGCCGTCACCCGCCTGGACGACGTGCCTGGACTGGCCGTGATGCGCACCGTCGCCATGCTGGCCAATGAGGCGGCCGACGCCGTCAACCAGGGCGTCTGCAGCGCCGCCGCCGCCGATACCGCGATGCAGAAGGGCGTCAACTATCCGCGAGGCCCGCTGGCCTGGGCCGACGCTGTGGGCATCGGCCATATCGTCACCGTGCTGGAAAACATGGCTGCCGCCTATGGCGAGGACCGCTACCGCGTCTCGCCGCTGCTGCGCCGCAAACAGGCGGCGGGAGCGCGCTTCCATGCATAAGAACGTCCACCATCGCTATCACGCCGATCCCCAGCAGCTTGCCGAGGCAGCCGGTGAAGCCATGTTCGCGCGCGACCGCGCCAGCCAGGCCATGGGCATGCGGCTGGAGGAAATCCGTCCCGGCTATGCGCGTATCAGCATGCCGGTGCGGGAAGATATGCTGAACGGGCATCTGACCTGCCACGGCGGCTTCATTTTCGCCCTGGCCGACAGCGCCTTCGCCTTTGCCTGCAACAGCCATAACCTCAACACGGTGGGCGCCGGCTGCACCATCGAATACCTGGCGCCCGGCCGCCAGGAAGACATGCTGACCGCCGAAGCGGTGGAGCAGGCCTTGTCCGGCAAGACGGGCGTCTACGACGTCAGCGTGCGCAACCAGGATGGCCGGCTGATCGCCCTGTTGCGCGGCAAGTCGCACCGCGTCGGCGGAGAAGTGCTGCCGCAGCAGGAATAGAAAGCAATCGCACAAGGAGACACGGATGGTCCAACGCAATCCCGCCGCGTCGGAGCTGGAGCCGATCGAACGCGCCAGCCGCGACGAGCTGCAGGCGCTGCAGCTGGAGCGCATGCAGTGGTCGCTCAAGCATGCCTACGACAATGTGCCGCACTACCGTGCCGCCTTCGATGCGGCCGGTGTGCATCCCGCTGACCTGAAAACCCTGGCCGACCTGGCCCGCTTCCCCTTCACCGACAAGAAAACCCTGCGCGACAACTATCCCTTCGGCCTGTTCGCCGTTCCGCCCTCGCGCATTGCACGCCTGCATGCCTCCAGCGGCACCACCGGCAAGGCCACCGTGGTGGGCTACACCGCCAGGGATATCGATATGTGGGCCGATATGGTGGCGCGCTCCATCCGCGCCGCCGGCGGGCGCGCCGGCGATATGGTGCACGTCTCCTACGGCTACGGCCTGTTCACCGGCGGCCTGGGCGCCCACTATGGCGCCGAGCGCCTGGGCTGCACCGTCATTCCCATGTCCGGCGGGCAGACGGAAAAGCAGGTGCAGCTGATCCAGGATTTCAAGCCGTCGATCATCATGGTCACGCCCTCGTACATGCTGAACATCATCGAGGAATTCCAGCGCCAGGGTCTGGACGCGGCCCGGTCCTCGCTCCAGGTGGGCATCTTCGGCGCCGAGCCGTGGACGGAAGCCATGCGCGCCGAGATCGAACAGCGCGCCGGCCTCGATGCGGTGGACATCTACGGCCTGTCGGAAGTGATCGGCCCCGGCGTCGCCAGCGAGTGCGTGGAGAGCAAGGATGGTCCCGTGGTCTGGGAAGACCATTTCTACCCCGAGATCATCGACCCCGAAACGGGCGAGGTGCTGCCTGAAGGCGCCGAAGGCGAGCTGGTATTCACCTCGCTGAGCAAGGAGGCGATGCCCGTCATCCGCTACCGCACGCGCGACCTGACCCGCCTGCTGCCGCCCACCTCGCGCTCCATGCGCCGCATGGGCAAGATCACCGGCCGCTCGGACGATATGCTGATCATCCGCGGCGTCAACGTCTTCCCCAGCCAGATCGAAGAACTGATCTTGAAAATGCCCAAGCTGGCGCCGCAATACCAGCTCATCGTCTCGCGCGAAGGCCATCTGGACAAGCTGGACGTGGTGGGCGAGCTGCGCCCCGAACTGAGCGGCAAGCTGGCCGAACACGAAACCGAAGCGCTGGCGCGCGAACTGGAACACCGCATCAAAACCTATGTCGGCGTGAGCACCAAGGTGCGCCTGCTGGCCGCCCATAGCATCGAACGCACGCTGACCGGCAAGGCCAAGCGCGTCGTCGACAAACGCCCCAAGATACTCTGAGGAGAAGAAGTGAACGAAGCTTTTATCTGTGATGCCGTCCGTACTCCCTTTGGCCGCTACGGCGGCGCCCTGTCCGGCGTGCGCGCCGACGACCTGGGTGCCGTTCCCATCGCCGCCCTGATGGCGCGCAATCCCGGCGTCGACTGGAAGCAGCTGGACGACGTGATCTACGGCTGCGCCAACCAGGCCGGCGAGGATAACCGCAACGTCGGCCGCATGGCCGCGCTGCTGGCCGGCCTGCCGGAAGAGGTGCCGGCCAACACCATCAACCGCCTGTGCGGCTCGAGCCTGGACGCCATCGGCATCGCCGCGCGCGCCATCAAGTCCGGCGAAGCGCAACTGGTGATCGCAGGCGGCGTGGAAAGCATGACGCGCGCGCCCTTCGTCATGGCGAAAGCCGACAGCGCCTTCTCGCGCAGCGCCAAAATCGAAGACACCACCATCGGCTGGCGCTTCGTCAACCCGCTGATGAAGGCCAAATACGGCATCGATAGCATGCCGGAAACCGCCGAGAACGTGGCCGAGACCTTCGGCGTCGCGCGCGCCGACCAGGATGCCTTTGCCCAGCGCAGCCAGCAGCGCTGGGCCGCCGCCCATGCCACCGGCTTCTTCGCCAGCGAGATCGTGCCGGTCACGATCGCGCAGAAGAAAGGCGATCCCAAAGTCTTCAATACCGACGAACATCCGCGCCCCGACACCACGCTGGAACAGCTGGCCAAACTCAAAGGCGTGGTCAAGCCGGACGGCACGGTCACGGCCGGCAATGCCTCCGGCGTCAACGACGGCGCCTGCGCCGTGCTGCTGGCATCGGCCGCCGCCGTCGACCAGTACGGCCTGCGCGCCCGCGCCAAAGTGCTGGGCATGGCCGTCGCCGGCCTGGCGCCGCGCATCATGGGCTTCGGCCCTTCGCCCGCCACGCGCAAGGTGCTGGCCCAGACCGGCCTGACCATCGGGCAGATGGACGTGATCGAGTTGAATGAAGCTTTCGCCGCGCAAGGCCTGGCCGTCACGCGCGACCTTGGCCTGGCCGACGATGCCGCCCACGTCAATGCCAATGGCGGCGCCATCGCCATCGGCCACCCGCTGGGCGCTTCCGGCGCCCGGCTGGTGACGACGGCACTGAACCAGCTTGAGCGCAGCGGCGGCCGCTACGCCCTGTGCACCATGTGCATCGGCGTGGGCCAGGGCATCGCCTTGATTATTGAACGTGTATAAAACCAGGGACAGACCCCGTTTCGGGGTCTGTCCCTGGTTCTTGAGGAGGCTTGAGTGGTCAAGGTGTATGAAATCAATGGCATCCGCCCGGTGGTGCATCCCAGCGCCTACGTGCATCCCACGGCGGTGCTGATCGGCGATGTGATCGTCGGCCCGCGCTGCTATATCGGCCCGCTGGCCTCGATGCGCGGCGACTTCGGCCGCCTGGTGCTGGAGGAGGGCGCCAATCTGCAGGATACCTGCGTGGTGCACGGCTTCCCCGGCGCCGACACGGTGGTCGAGGTGGACGGCCATATCGGCCATGGCGCCGTGCTGCACGGCTGCCGCATTGGCCGCAATTCCCTGGTCGGCATGAACGCCGTGGTGATGGACAACGCCGTCGTCGGCGAGGAGAGCATCATCGCCGCCATGAGCTTCGTGAAAGCCAGCATGATCATCCCGCCGCGCAGCATGGTGATGGGCACCCCGGCCCGCGTGGTGCGCCAGGTCAGCGACGTCGAATTGAAATGGAAGATGTCCGGCACCAGCCAGTATCACGAGCTGGCCGTGCGTTCCATGCAGACCATGCGCGAGGTGGAGGCTTTGACCGAAGCCGAACCGGATCGTCAGCGCATCCACTGGGAATCCGCGCTGCCCCTGCATTTGCACAAGAACGCATCGGCTTGAATATATAAAAACGAGGAGACAGGAATGACCAACGCAGCTACCCTGCAAAGCTTCATCGGCGGCCGCTGGCATGGCAAGGAAGCCGCCACGCCGCTCTACAGCGCCCTGAATAACAGCGTGATCTATCACACCCACGCCGAGCAGATCGACTTCGCCGAAGCGCTGCAGTATGGCCGCAAGACCGGCATTCCGGCCCTGATGAAGCTCGACTTCCAGCAGCGCGCCGCCTGTCTTAAGGCGCTGGCTCTGTACCTGATGGAGCGCAAGGAAGAGCTGTATAAGATTTCCCACCTGACCGGCGCCACCCGTCCCGATAGCTGGGTCGACGTGGAGGGCGGCATCGGCACCCTGTTCGCCTACGCCAGCATGGGCAGCCGCGAGCTGCCTTCGTCCAATGTGCTGCACGAAGGTCCGGCCATGGCCCTGGGCAAGCGCGGCGGCTTCTCCGGCACCCACATCCTGGTGCCGCGCGGCGGCATCGCCGTCCACATCAACGCCTTCAACTTCCCGATCTGGGGCCTGCTCGAAAAATTCGCGCCCAGCTTCCTGGCCGCCATGCCCTGCATCGGCAAGCCCGCCACCGCCACCAGCTACCTGACCGAAGCGCTGATCCGCATGGTCAACGATTCCGGCCTGCTGCCGCCAGGCGCGCTGCAACTGGTGATCGGCGGCACCGGCGACCTGCTCGACCGCCTGCAAGGCCCGGACGTGGTGACCTTCACCGGCTCCGCCGACACGGCCGCCAAGCTGCGCGCCAACCGCAACCTGATCGCCAATTCCATCCCCTTCACGGCCGAAGCGGATTCGCTGAACTGCGCCATCCTGGCGCCGGACGTGACGCCGGACGATCCCGAGTTCGATCTCTTCGTCAAGGAAGTGGCGCGCGAGATGACGGGCAAGGCCGGCCAGAAATGCACCGCCATCCGCCGCATCATCGTTCCGGCTGCGCAGGCGGATGCCGTGGCCGAGCGTCTGCGCGAACGCCTGTCCAAGGTGACGGTGGGCGACCCGTCGGTCGAGGGCGTGCGCATGGGCGCCCTGGCCTCGAAAGACCAGCAGCGCGACGTGGCGGCCCAGGTCGAGCGTCTGTCGGCTGGCAATGAGCTGCTGTTCGGTGCGCGCGACGGCTTCAAGCCGGTCGGCGATGGCGTGGAGCAGGGCGCTTTCTTCGCCCCGACCCTGCTGCTGTGCCGCAACGCCATGCATAACGACGCCGTGCACGATGTGGAAGCCTTCGGCCCTGTCAGCACCATGATGACCTATGGCGACATCGACGAAGCCCTGGCCCTGGCCGCGCGCGGCAAAGGCAGCCTGGTTTCCACCCTGGTGACGAAAGAGCCGCGCACCGCCGCCTACGCCGTGCCGGTGGCCGCCGCCTCGCATGGCCGCGTGCTGGTGCTGGAGCGCGAAGCTTCGGTCGATTCCACCGGCCACGGCTCGCCGCTGCCCCAGCTCAAGCACGGCGGTCCCGGACGCGCCGGCGGCGGCGAGGAACTGGGCGGCATCCGCGCCGTGCGCCACTTCCTGCAGCGCGCGGCCGTGCAAGGCTCGCCCACCATGCTGTCCGCCATCACCGGCGAATACGTGCGCGGCGGCGCCGTGCGCGAAAACGAAGTCCACCCCTTCCGCAAGCACTTCGAGGATCTGGTGATTGGCGACTCCCTGCTCACCCACCGCCGCACCGTCAGCGAAGCGGACATCGTCAACTTCGGCGGCGTATCGGGCGACTATTTCTACATGCACTTCGACGACATCGCCGCCAAGGACACGCAATTCGGCAAGCGCATCGCCCACGGCTACTTCGTGCTGTCGGCCGCCGCCGGCCTGTTCGTCTCGCCCGCGCCAGGTCCGGTGCTGGCCAACTATGGCTTGGATAACCTGCGCTTCATCACCCCGGTCGCCATCGGCGACACCATCCGCGCCCGCCTGACCTGCAAGCGCAAGGTCGACCGCAACCGCAAGGACGACAAGGGCGTGGGCCAGGGCGTGGTCGCCTGGGACGTGCAGGTCACCAACCAGAACGACGAACTGGTTGCCAGCTATGACATCCTGACCCTGGTGTCCAAGCACAGTTAAGCGCTGACGCGCGGCCGCCATCCGTGGCAAGATGGCGGCCATGCAAACCAACCGCTATATCCATCCCGTTCCCGGCATCGTCGGCGCTTGCGCCGACCGTCTTGCCAATTCCCCGCTGCTGCTGGCCTGCCGCCGCGCCATCATGTCGCGCCTGCCCTTCCTGCGCCTGGCCAGCGATGTGCGCGACGTCGTCTACTGCAATTGGATCGTCGACGTGGCCGCCGTCGCCCACCTTGTTCCTGACGGCGTAAAGCTCTGGCAGCGCGACGGCAAAACCATCTTCACCATCCTGACCTATACCCACGGCCACTTCGGCCCCGCCTTCGCCGGCCCGCTGCGCAAGCTCTTTCCCTCGCCGCTGCAATCGAACTGGCGTCTTTATCTTGATGGTCCGGGCGAGGAAGCGACCGTCCTCTTTGTGAAAAATATTCTCGACAGCGCCGTGCATGCCGTCGGCACCCGCATCTTCAGCGACGCCCTGCCATCGCACTACGCCCCTGCCTTCAAGCACCGCCAGCATGAAGGCCGCTACGACACCCGCATCGATCCGGGACAGGGTAGCGCCCCCGCCTTCGAATGCAGCGCTCAGGCCGCGGGCACGCGCGCATTGCCGCCCGAATTCGCCGCCCTGTTCCGCTCATGGGACGAAGCCATCGCCTTCCTCAGCTTGCAGCACGCCGCCATCGCCCACGCCGAGGACGTGAACCGCCTGGCCCACGCCCGCATCGAGCTGCCGGTCGACCTGGCCGCCGTCCAGCCCCTGCAAGCGCATGCCGTCAGCCCTTTCCTGAATGCGATCGGCGCCACTAACGCCCCCTTCAGCTTCGCCGTTCCCGCCGTCGCCTTCCGGGTGCTGTCCGAGCGCATTCTTTGATAAAAGTTTTCTATTGGCAAAAAAATTGCCGATTTTTCTAATGGAGGCCAGTATGGCGCGCCATGAAGCCCAGACCAGCTCCGAAGCGACCAATAAACTGAGCTTCGTTCTGGAGAGCGGCGAAATCAAATAGGTGCGCACCAGCGTTGGCCTGGGTCTGATGGTTGGCCGCGTCGTGCCCGAACTGGTCGGCGCGGAAGAAGCCCGCAAGGAAATCGCTGACCTGAACTACAGCGGCACCGTCACCGCCAAGTAAGGCTTTGGTCGGATGCGTACTTTGTGCGCACCTGTATTCCTGTACGACCGGCCCTTCGAGCGTATACTGCAAAGGAAAAGTATAGCCGCCAGGGGACCGGTCATGAAAAAGATGGAAATTTCGGTAAGCGACGAAGTAGCGGCTTTCATCAGTAAACAGCTTGGTAGCGGCGCCTATGGCAGCGTTGACGAGTACATAGAGGCGTTGATTTGCGCCGACCAATACGACGCAAATGAAGAAACTGAACTTCTGCTTACCGAGGGACTTGCCACCGAGTCAAGTGTGATGACCAGAGACGACTGGGATGGTATCCGGGCGCAAGTTCTGAGCAAATCAAGCGAAATCCCTAAATAAGTCCAGCCATGTCCCTGGTTCGCCGCACGCAGCGCGCCCAGATGGATTTGCTTGCCATTGGCGAGTATCTGTTTAGCGCTGGCGGCACTACTGTGCTTGACCGGTTTCTTCTCGCTGCAGAACAGAGTTTCCTTGAACTTGCAACGCATCCCATGCTTGGTACGCTATTCAAATTGCGCCGGCCCGGTTTGGCGGGAATGCGCCGCTGGAGGATTAAGCGTTTTAACCGCTACCTGATCTTCTACCTGCCGCAGAACGAAGGTGTTTTGATCGTCCGCGTTCTGCATGAGGCAAGAGATGTCAATAAAATCATCGGCATCCAGAAAACTTAGCCAGCTTCGTTAGCCTTCAATCCAAAAGGATCGTCGATGGAGTGGGCCGGTTCGGTGAACCATTTGGGGCCGCTCTCCGTCATGTAGAAGTGGTCCTCGTGGCGGATGCCGAATTCGCCGGGGACGCAGATCATCGGCTCGTTCGAGAAGCACATGCCCACGTCCAGCGGCGTCTTGTCGCCGCCCACCAGATACGGCCACTCGTGGATGTCCAGGCCGATGCCATGGCCGGTGCGGTGCGGCAGGCCGGGCAGCTTGTAGCCGGGGCCGAAACCGTCCGCTTCCAGTACGCGGCGCGCGGCGCGGTCCACTTCCTCGCAAGGCACGCCCAGTTTCGCCGTTTCAAAGGCCGCGCGCTGCGCCGCCTTCTCGCTGGCCCAGACGCTGCGCTGGCGCTCATTCACCTCGCCGAAGACATAGGTGCGGGTGATGTCCGAATTGTAGTTGTGCAGCTTGCAGCCGGTATCGATCAGCACCACATCGCCGCGCTTCAGTGTTTGCTCGTAGCTCACGCCATGCGGGAAGGCGCTCGCTTCGCCGAACAGCACGATGCAGAAGGTGGAGCCGGCGGCGCCGACCTTGCGGTGGGCCTGTTCGATAAACGCCTGCACCTCAGCTGTCTTCATGCCCTCGCGCAGCATGCTGGCCGTTGCCACATGCACCGCCAGCGTCATGTCCATGGCGCGCTGCATCAGTGCGATTTCGGCGGCCGACTTGCGCGTGCGGCAGTGGGCCGTGACTGGACGCGCATTTTCCAACGCATAGCCTTCGGCCAGCGGACGGATGCCGTCGAAGATGAAGAAGGGTGCGCTTTCGCAGATGCCGATTCGTGGTGATTGTGCTGAATTCGGCATGATACCCATCTTCTTCAGCACATTGATGAACAGCGCATAGGGACTTTCGTGCTCGTCCCAGCAGTTCACCTTGCCTTCCACCAGCATGAAGTCCTTCAGGGTGCCGTCCTCGAAGGCGGGGCCGATGTATTCCACCGGGCCGGAGGCGGGAATGATGGCGCCGACCATGCGTTCGCTGGGATACCATTTGGTGCCGGTGAAGTAGAGCAGGCTGGAGCCGGCGTTGACGTAGATTGCAGCGTAGCCCTTGTCGCGCATGTATTTCTGCGCTTTTTCTATCCTTTCAAGATGCTCTTCCCGGCCGATGGGCTGGGCGCCTGCCGTCATATTGGAGAGGCTTGCCAGTGCTTCTTCGATTGTCTTGCCACCGATGCTCATGTCTCGCTCCTGTGTAAATAATGCGCAGCATGATATCAGTTATTTTGCGTCGGGATGCTTCCGGCTTTGGCAGGAAAGAGACTGCCAGGATGGCTGTTTCGGCATTTTTTCCATCTTCATCGCTATGCCAAATGCCGCATGGCAAAGCTGCGCCGTCCTCATCGCGTTATCGCCTTGCGCACCAGCAGGACGAGTTGGATGCGCGCTTCCACCGTACCCGATTCGATGCGTTCGCGGCGGAATGTCACCGATTCCAGCGTCAGCGTCGGCATGCTTTGCAGCGCATTGACGATAAAGCGCTGCACATTGGAGAACTTGGCCTTCACGGGCAGCGTGATCTGGTAGCGCAGCACGTTGGCGCGGACTTCCTGCTGCGGCTTGTAATCGGCCTTCGCCAGCGAGATGCCGCTGTCGCGGGCCGCCTGCATGAGCAGCTGCAGTTGTTCGGGAAGCGCTTCATGCGGCGGCAGGCTGGCCTGTGTGGGCTTGATGCGCTCGTCCGTATCCGGTGGCGGGTTTGCCGGTACCGCTGGCGTGCTGCTGGCTGCGGCGATGCGCGCCAGCAGCAGCACCTGCTGTGCCGCCATGGTCTGGGCATGCCACCATCCGGCGCAGGCCACGGCCAGGCAGCTCGCGGCCAACAGTGCGGGCCAGCCCAGGCGGCGCAGCAGGCGGCGCGCTTCCCAGTCGGCCCTGGCGGCCGGTTGCGCGGGTAGCGGCAGACGCAGGATGCGCGCGCTTTTCACTGCGACCATTTGAGCTCCAGCTGAAAGTGATAGGGGCGCGCCGTGCTGCCCTCCACCATCTCATGCTTGATCAGATAGACCGATTGAAACATGGCTTGTTCACTGAGGTAGGCCAGATAGTTCAGCATATCGAGCGCGCTTTCCGCCTCGGCGCTGATTTTCACGCTGCCCGAAGATATGCCGGCCTTGCGGTTTTCCGCATCGCGCTGGCTGTTCAGGTCCAGGCCAAGCAGGGCGACGGGCATGTCGCGCGGCGCCTGGATATGGCGCAGCAGGCGAACGGCGGCCAGATTCTGTTCGTGTGCAGCGGCTGCCATGGCCTCGGTCTGCTGCTCCAGCTCGCGCTGCCGCGCTGGATGGGGGAGCCGCTGCGCGGGACGTTTAGGCGCGGCATCGGCCAGCTGCCGCTCCAGTCTTTCCATGGCCTGCCGCTGGACCATCCAGTTCAGCGCCGAGAGCAGCAGCACCAGGCTGGCGGCGATGCACAAGGCGATGGCGGACGCACCGGGCAGTGCCGGCTTGGGCAGAAAATTCAGACGGCTCAGGCGCATGCCGCCACCTGCTCGGCGCGGGTGGTGCCCGCTTGCCATCCCGGCAGGCCTGGCGCGTTCAGCATGCGGAACTGCGTGCCCGGGGTGGGCAAGAGTGCCGCCGCTATCGCTTCGGAACTCATATTCAGCACCGCCACTTCCGCAATGCGCGCCAGGTCGGGGCGGCGCAAGGTCCAGCGCTGCCATGCCTGCGGCAGTTCGCGCAGCCATGCGCCGCTGCAGGGCTGCATGTGGATGGCGCGGATGCGTCCCTTGCTGCCGGCGGCCAGCAGCAGGTGTCCAGCTTCGAGCAGGGCCAGCGCCTGCATATTGGCCTTGCCCGTATGCTGCCAGGCCGCGCTGAGCAGCGGCTCGATGGACAGGCAGCGCCGGCCATGTTCGCGGGCGGCTTCCCGCAGCCCTTGCAGCAGCGCCGCATCGATGCCGCAGGCCAGGCGCGGCCCGCCATAGGCCGCATCGTCGGCCGTGACATGCCAGCCGCGCGCCTGCTCGCCGTACTGCGTTGCCATCTGGGTTTGCAGATACTGGCCGGCTTGCGGCTCGCGCAGCAAGGCATCGCTCCATGGCGCCATCAGCACCGGGCACCAGCGGCTGGCAACGCTGATCGCCAGCGGCAGCCGGTGTTTGTGATCGTCTTCGTCCAGCAGAACATGCAGCGCGGCCAATGCCGCCTGCCAATGGCCGTCCAGCGAGGACAGGGGTAGCCGGCCCTGTGTTCTGGCCACCGGCTGGCCGCCGCGCTTTTCCAGCCATGCGAGTTCGCCGGGCGCCAGATGCACGTGCAGCACGGGGCGCGCAAAGCCCTGGCCTTGCCAGTAGCGGCGAATGGTGTCGGTCAACAGCACGACTCAGCTCATGCCGGATGCGATCGGGAAGCAGGGAAGTGAAGGCAGGGGCAAGCCCAAGGACTGAGTAAGCATCGGTCAAATCGCAATCAATTAGAAAGGTTCAACAGCCAGTACCCGCACGCGGAAGCGAAGCGTTACCTTAGACCAATCATAATTAAAATGCAATATTGTTTTTTATGCTGTGGTAAAAAATCGCAACAGGGAGCTGGCGGCTCCGCCTTCGGCTTGCAAGGCGAAACCGCCATTCATGCGGATGCTTAGTTGGCGATCACGCTGACCTTATCGACCACGAAGGAAGTCTGCAGCGACTGGTCTTCCGTCATGGAGAAGGACAGGCGCACCGTCTGGCCTTTGTAGGGCAGCAGGTTGAAGGTGCGGATCTGGAAGCCGGAGGCCGGGTTCAGGTTCGAATACGTCGCCAGGGTGCCCAGCGTGGTGCCGGCGCTGTTTTTCACGCTCACCACCAGCTTGTCGTACACCACGTTCTCGGTTTCCGCGGTGTCGATATGCAGGGCGAAGCTCAGCGTGGCCGAAGTCGAGGTGGCAGGGATGTTGATGTCCTGCGTCAGCGTTTCGGTCGCGGTGGTGCCATTGCCGCCCAGCCAGGCGAAGCGCGTGCCTTCATACGGCGACTGGCCTTGGTGGGCGCCGATCACGCCCGTGGTGCCGGACCAGCCGGTGGTGCCGTTCTCGAAGCCGCCATTGGTCACGCGCTCGGTGCCGCCGCCGCCCGAACCCACGGTCAGCGTGGCGTTCTGCGAGGTGGCGCTGGTGGGCGGATTGGCCGCATCGCTCACGGTGGCGTTGAAGACGGCGCCGTTATCCGCTGCCTGCGCGACGAAGGAGTAGGTCGCTGCGGTGGCGCCGGCAATCGCGCCGCCGTTGCGGTACCACTGGTAGCTGTACGGCGAGGTGCCGCCGGACGCGCCCACGGTGAAGCTGGCGGTGCCGCCTGCCGAGACGGTGATGCTGGCCGGCTGGGTGGTGATGCTGACGCCGGTGCCCGGTCCTGGGTTTTCATCCACGTCGGCGCCCACATTGATGGCCGCGTAAGCGCGCTTCACGGCAATCGCTTCCTTGGAGCCCACGCCATACAGTTCCTCGGCCGATTGCAGCACCTTGTTGCGCGCGTCCGCGTAGTTGGTGGACTGGGTGAATTTGGTCGAGTTGGCCTTGAACCAGATGCGGTAAGCCTTGTCGATGCCGATGCCGGTCATGGCCAGCGGCTGCTTGTTCAGGTAGGAGCTGTACTTCTCGCTGCCGGAGCTGGACTCGGAACCTTGCGACAGGAAGTAGAACATGCGGTTATTCGGGCCGCTGCTGTAGTGCACGTCCAGGTTCTTGATCGAGGTGCTCCAGGCGTCGGGGCTGCGGCCGTCCTTGCTCGGCTTCCACATCCAGCGCAGCGGCTGGCCGTTCTTGGCGATCTCCTTGCCCATCTGCCAGTCGTTCAGGCCGGACGGGATGGTGGTGCCGGTGCCGCCGCCGCGCGCATAGGCTTCGGTCGATTCGCCGGCGATGTCGGAGGACGATTCATTCAGGCCGCCCGATTCCTGCGAATAGATCAGGCCCGAGGTGGCGTCGGTGATGCCGTGGCCCATTTCGTGGCCGATCACGTCGATCGAGCCGAGGTTGTTGAACATGCTGCCGCCATCGCCGATGTACATGCACTTGCAATTCGGGTCGTAGTAGGCGTTGTCGTAGGAGGTGTTGACGTGGGCGGCGATGAAGGTGGCGGTGTTCTGGCCGTCCAGCGACTGCCAGCCCAGCACGTTCTTGTGCATGTCGTAGGTGTTCATCAAGCCCCACATCGCGTTCACGGCCGCGGTCTGGCCGTTGGCGTTGGTGGTGCTGCCGCCGTTGTACTGCTGGCCGTCGCCCCAGGTGTTGGTGGTGTTGGTGTAGATGCTGCCGGGCGAAGTGCCATGGTTGGCATTGGTGATGGCCATGCTGCCATAGGTGCCGCCGGTGCCGCGCGACGGATCTTTCATGCTGAAAGTGGAGCCCGACTGCGTGGTGTTGAGCGGCACGCTGCCGTTGTACTGGCTGTTGCCGGTGCCGGCCACGGTTTGCAGTGCCTTCCATTTTTTCAGCACCACGCCGTTTTTGGCGCTGACGATGTAATCGTAGTAGATCGGATTCTGGCCTTGCAGCATGCGCACCTGTATCAGGTAGGCCAGCTCATAGCGGTCCACCACGTCTTCCACGTCCAGCGCGTTCAGCGCGTTTTCCGTCTTGCTCGCGGCGGCGGCGGTGCGCACGGTTTTCACCACGGGATAGATCAGCAGCTCGGCGCTGGGCGGCACATGGTGCAAGCCGCCTGCGGCCAGTTCCTTGGTGACCTTGTCGATGGCGGCGGTGGCGTTCAGCGCCGGTGTGGTGTTGAAGCCGGATTTGCTGTCCTTGCCGGCATTCAGTTTGTCGCGCAGGTGCGAGGCCGATTCGCTCAGGATCTCGCCGGCATCGCTGCTGACGATGACGGTCTCCGAGCCGAACACGCGCAAGCCCTTGTAGGTGTGGTTGGCGCGCGTGATGCGGGTGCCGGTCACGCCGGGATGCTGCGCCGTGACCTTGTAGCCATGGCTGGCATCGAGGCCGGTCTTGCCGCGGCGCGCGGCCAGCTTGCTGAACAGGGCGTCGACCTGTTGCGGCGACTGGGCGCTGACGGGGGCGGCCATCACGGGCGCGGATTGAGGGGCGGCATGCACCGCGGCAGATAGCACCATCGGCAGGGTAGCGATGGATGCGGCAAGCAAAGTCTTACGTAGATTCATCTCTTCTCCAAGGTTTTTCGATATGTGGGTGTCTGGTGTGACCTGCCCGCACGCTGCCGGATGGCCACCCCGGTGCTTTTTCCAACGTTGGAAATCCGGGTAGGCCGCACCTTATTCCCTTCGATCGGGCGAAGTCAAAAATCTTGGAAAATTGGTCGAAAGTGCGAAAACTGTTATGGATCGGACATTTTTATCCAAAAAATGGACGCAAGTGTCTACACAAAAACACGGCGTCGTGGCGCACGATACGCGCAGCTGTGGCTTCTCCACACAGCCTGGAGTTTGTCCTCTAAATTCGTGCTTGGCGCAACACTCTGGAGCGCTCGGCTGCATGCTTCGGTTGCTTTTTCATAATTTTGCGTTTTACACTATTTGCAGAACAACGGCGCACTGCGACCGGCTGTCATACCGATAAATGCGCGGGCCCCGCCCAACAATACAGCGCAATGAACGCCACCAGGGACGAGAAACCATGAAACCAACAGGTCAAGCTGTTCGACGCGTTATTCCCCCCAATCTGCGCCAGGCTGCGCATTCACCGCCTGCGTAAACGCCGCCACCCGGTTCCCCAAGAAGTCCGCAACCGTCCCCGAAGGCCTGCGCCCGAGGGTGGCCGTATGCGTCTGCGCGTCAACCAGGGGTGGACAGCCGCCGTGCCGTGAAGAGCGGAACCGGCTTGCCACTCCTATTACCGGAGCCTTGCCCCAAAAGGGCGGTGTGAAGCCATGCTTTCCATATCTACGAAAGTTGAGCGTATTGTGAAAGAGTCGCCCTTTCTCAGTGAAGGGCTGGGACGGGGTTTGATCAATCTGTCGGAACTGGCGCGCCAGCTGCAGCCGCAGCTCGAAAGCGATTTATGGAAGCCGGTGGGCCAGGCCGCCGTGGTGATGGCGCTGCGCCGCGTCGCCGAGCGTCTGCCGCAGGCGGTCAACGATGAAATCGTGCTGACCCAGCGCACCGGCGAGCTGATTGCGCGCACCGACCTGATCGAATGCACCTTCGCGCTGTCCGACTATAGCAATGCATGTCACCGCCAGCTGCTGACGCTGGCCGAAGCGCAGCACGGCACTTTTCTGACCGTCACGCGCGGCATCAGCGAATTGATGGTGATCTGCAGCCGCAGCCTGATGCCGCTGGTGGAGCAAGCCTTCCGCAGCGAGCGCCAGCTGGCCAGGCTGGAAAGCCTGAACGCGGTCACGCTATACCTGCGTCCCGACTCCTACCGCACGCCCGGCATCTTCCACGCCATCCTGAAGAAGCTGGCCTGGGACAAGATCAACCTGGTCAACATCATCTCGACCCACACCGAGCTGACCCTGATCCTGGAAAAGGAACACACCGGCGCCGCCTTCTCGGTGCTGTCGAAGATCGCCGCGCATTGAATTCAGGGATGGGCTCAGCATGCGGATTCAGTCCTTTCCTGTCTGCTTGCTGGTCATTGCCGCAAGCAATTCCGGAAGGGCGGTTTGAACGGTATCCCATACGATGTCGAGATTGACGGCGAAATAGCCATGGGTAATGCGGTTGCGCATCCCCCGCATGCCGCGCCATGGCAGCGCCGTATGCTGTGCGACGAAAGCTGGGTATTCCGCCGCCAGGCGGATAGCGGCTTCACCTATGATAATCAAGCACATGTTCACAGCTTGCTGGGTGCGTCGGTCGGCAAGAAACTCTGCCTTGCTCAAGCTGGACGTGAAGTTGCAAGCATCTTCTGCGGCTTGCTTCATATGAGCCAGGTAGTCATCAGCGCGCAGTTGACTCACACCGCTTCCGCCTCTGCCAGAATAGTGGCGCGGAAGGCAGGCGGCAGTTCGGCGGGAGTTAGCAGATCAATAGGAATCTGCAGCAATTCTTCCAGTTCCAGTTGAAGGCTGCCGAGATCGAATAGCGTGGCGCCTGGTAGCACGTCTACCAGCAGGTCCAGATCGCTGCCCTCCTTATCCCTTCCATGCAGGGTCGAGCCGAAGACGCGGGGATTGTTGGCGCGGAAGCGGCCCACGATCTCACGGATGAGCGGGCGATTGGCATCCAGGATTAAAGATGGTTTCATGGCCGAACTCTGGCAACTGGCTTGACTTCATCATAGATCGCCATAACAAGGCTGGCAATATGCCGGCCGTAAATCAAAACAGCGCGGCCGGGGCCGCGCTGTTCATGCTTACTTCTTATCCACGTCGCTGGAGAAGTTCAGCTGAGGCGCTTCCTCGTCCTTCTTCTCTTCCGGCGGCGGGGTGCCGTAGTCGGGCGGGGCGTCGATCTTCAGTTCGATCTGTTCCTTCATATCGGTTTTCTTCTCGACCGAGACCAGGTTCGGGAAGGCGATGATCAGGGCCACCATCAGCACCTGGATGCAGACGAAGGGAATCGCGCCCCAGTAGATTTCCGAGGTCTTCACTTCCTTCGGCGCCACCGAGCGCAGATAGAACAGGGCGAAGCCGAACGGCGGGTGCATGAAGGAGGTCTGCATATTCACGCCCAGCAGCACGCCGAACCAGATCAGGTCGATGCCCAGCTTGTCGGCCACCGGCCCCACCAGCGGCACCAGGATGAAGGCCAGCTCGAAGAAGTCGAGGAAAAAGGCCAGCAGGAAGAACATGATGTTGACCACGATCAGGAAACCGGTGGTGCCGCCCGGCAGGCTCGATAGCAGGTGCTCGACCCACAGGTCGCCGTTCACGCCGCGGAACACCAGGGCGAACACGGTGGAGCCGATCAGGATGAAGATGACGAAGCAGGACAGGCGGGTGGTCGAGTTCATGGCCTGCACCAGCAGGCTCCAGGACAGGCGCCGGTTGGCAATCGCCAGGATGATGGCGCCCATGGCGCCCATGCCGCCGCCCTCGGTCGGCGTGGCCAGGCCGATGAAGATGGTGCCCAGCACCAGGAAGATCAGGGCCAGCGGCGGAATCAGCACGAACACCACTTTCTCGGCCATGCGCGAGAGCAGGCCCAGTTTCAGGTAGCGGTTGGCCAGCGCCAGGGCATAGGCGCCCAGGATGCCGACCGCGCCGGCGAAGATGCCCACTTCGTCGGCCGCCGTAGCCGGATGCGAGGCCGCGTAGAAATGCGCAAAGATATACGCTGCCGCCACCGAACCGGCCGCCAGCACCAGCAGCGACACCACGCCGCTCTTGCCGTTCGGTTCGCGCAGATTGCGCGCCTCGGGCGGCAGCGCCGGCACGTATGCCGGGCGGAAGATCGACACCGCCAGCACATAGCCGGCATACATGGCCGTCAGCAGCAGGCCGGGCACGAAGGCCGCTTTATACATATCGCCTACGGAGCGGCCCAGTTGGTCGGCCATCACGATCAGCACCAGCGAGGGCGGGATGATCTGGGCCAGCGTGCCCGATGCGGCGATCACGCCCGAAGCGAGCTTGCGGTCATAGCCATAGCGCAGCATCACCGGCAGCGAGATCAGGCCCATGGAAATCACCGAGGCGGCCACCACGCCGGTGGTCGCCGCCAGCAGGGCGCCGACGAAGATCACGGCATAGGCCACGCCGCCGCGGATCGGTCCGAACAGCTGGCCGATGGTGTCGAGCAGGTCTTCGGCCATGCCCGAGCGCTCCAGGATCAGGCCCATGAAGGTGAAGAAAGGGATGGCCAGCAGGGTGTCGTTGGCCATGATGCCGTAGATGCGGTTGGGCAGCGCCTGCAGCAGTTCGGGTTTCAGCAGGCCCAGCTCGATGCCCACCAGGCCGAAGAACAGGCCGTTGGCCGCCAGCGAGAAGGCCACCGGAAAGCCCGACAGCAGGAATACCACCAGCGCGCCGAACATGATGGGCGCGATGTTCGCAATGATGAAAGCTTCCATATCTTTTCTTGTCCGTTCTGGTCAGAGATTTCAGTTCATCTTGTTGGCAGCCTTGATCGCCTCGATTTCCTCTTCGGGAGTGGCGACCTGCTTGGAGAAGGCGCTGGCGTCGAGCTTCCCGTTGAGGAAGGCGATGCGCTTGATGATTTCGGACAAACCTTGCAGGATCAGCAGGATGAAGCCGAGCGGCACCAGGATCTTGGCCGGCCACACGATCAGGCCGCCGGCATTGCTGGACATCTCGCCGCTGCGCAGCGATTCGAAGGCGAAGGGCGCACCGTAATACAGGATGATCAGCGAGATCGGCATCAGGAAGAATACAAAGCCGAACAGGTCGATCCAGACCTGGGTGCGTTTGGAAAAGCGGCCAGCGATGACGTCGATGCGCACATGCTCGTCGCGCCGCAAGGTGTGGCTGGACGCCAGCATGAAGACGGCGGCGAACAGATACCACTGGATTTCCAGCCAGGCGTTGGAGCTGGCGTTGAAGGCGTAGCGTATCAGCGCATTGCCGGTGCAGATGATCACGGCAAGCAGCAGCGCCCAGGAAACGGCCGCTGCGATCTTGTCGTTGAGTTTATCGATTGCCCGCGAAACTGGCATGAACATTCTTGTCTCCTCCATCCTCTTCTAAGGGGCGCTGCGTTGGTGCCCAGGTTCGGGTAAATGCTTCGTGATGCCGCGTGACGGTGTGCCGCTGTATTTACATGGCGAGCAGGCTCCTTACGCGGGCAATCGCGGCGCGCACCTGGTTGGGGGCGGTGCCGCCGACGTGGTCGCGCGCTGCAACCGAGCCTTCCAGCGTCAGCACGGCGAAGACGTCCTCGCCGATCAGCGGCGAGAAGGTGCGCAGCTGGTCCAGCGACAGGTCGGCCAGGTCGCAGCCCAGGGTGTCGCAGGCGCGCACGGCGTGGGCCACGGCTTCGTGGGCGTCGCGGAAGGGCAGGCCTTTTTTCACCAGGTAGTCGGCCAGGTCGGTGGCGGTGGCATAGCCTTGCAGCGCGGCGGCGCGCATGGCGTCCGGCTTGACGCTGATGCCGCCGGCCATGTCGGCGAAGATGCGCAGGGTGTCGACCACGGTGTCGACGGTGTCGAACAGCGGTTCCTTGTCTTCCTGGTTGTCCTTGTTATAGGCCAGGGGCTGGCCCTTCATCAGGGTCAGAAGGCCCATCAGGTGGCCGTAGACGCGGCCGGTCTTGCCGCGCGCCAGTTCCGGCACATCGGGGTTTTTCTTCTGCGGCATGATGGACGAGCCGGTGCAGAAGCGATCGGCGATGTCGATGAAGCCCACGCGTGGGCTCATCCAGATCACCAGCTCTTCGGACATGCGCGAGACGTGCATCATGATCAGCGAGGCGGCGGCCGTGAATTCGATGGCGAAATCGCGGTCGGAGACGGCGTCCAGCGAGTTGTGGCACACGTCGTCGAAACCCAGGGTTTTCGCCACGCGCAGGCGGTCGATGGGGAAGGTGGTGCCGGCCAGCGCGGCCGCGCCCAGCGGCAGGCGGTTGACGCGCTTGCGGCAGTCGGCCATGCGCTCGGCGTCGCGGCCGAACATTTCGACATAGGCCAGCATATGGTGGCCGAAGGTGATCGGCTGCGCCACCTGCATATGGGTGAAGCCGGGCAGGATGGTGTCGGCGTTCTTTTCGGCCAGATCGGTCAGGGCGGTGCGCAGCTGGTGCAGCAGGGCGCCGATGTCGTCGATGGCCGAGCGCACGTAGAGGCGAATGTCGGTGGCCACCTGGTCGTTGCGCGAGCGGCCGGTGTGCAGGCGCTTGCCGGCATCGCCTACCAGCTCGGTCAGGCGCTTCTCGATGTTCAGGTGGACGTCTTCCAGGTCCAGCAGCCATTCGAACTGGCCGGCCTCGATCTCCTGCGAGATCTGCGCCATGCCGCGCTGGATTTCGGCCAGGTCGGCGGCCGGGATGATGCCTTGCGCCGCCAGCATTTCGGCATGCGCCAGCGAGCCCTGGATATCGGCTTTGGCCATGCGCTTGTCGAAGAAGACGGAGGCGGTATAGCGTTTTACGAGGTCGGAAACAGGTTCGGAAAAGCGTGCCGACCAGGCTTCGCCCTTCTTGGAGAGTTGTGCAGTCATGATGGAGGTCCGGTTGTACTTGAACTGATTATAAACAAGGTTGGCTTGCGGAAGGCTATTGGCGCGGCCACTGCGCTACAATGAGTTGCTGATTCAGTAATATTGCGTAGAAATTCAGGCAAAGAGGAGGGGGAGCGGATGAAGAAGATCATGTATACCTTGCTGCTGATGGTATTGGCAGCGGCGGCGGCGGCCAGCGTGGCCTGGGGCTACCGCCCGCCCAAGCCGATGCCGTCCGATGTGAACAGCATCGACAGCCTGGTGGACGCCTATTACCAGACCATGTCCGGCGGCAAAGGGCAGCCGCGCGACTGGAACCGCCTGCGCACCCTGTTCCGCCACGATGCGCGCCTGATCTCCCTGCGCCGCGACAAGGAGAGCGGCAAGCTGGTGTCGCGCATGGTCACGGTGGAGGAGTACATCGGCGGCAGCGTGCATTACTTTGCCAAGGACGGTTTTTACCAGACCGAGATGCGGCGCCAGATCGACCAGTATGGCCAGATGGCCCATGTGCTGAGCAGCTATGAGGTCAAGCACGAGCGCGGCGACGCCGAGCCTTTCCGCCGCAGCTTGAGCAGCATCCAGCTGGTGGGCGACGGCGAGCGCTGGTGGATCCAGTCCGTGGTCTGGCAGTCGGAGGAGGATGCCACCGCGTTGCCGCCGCAATATCTGAAGCAGACGCAATGAGCCGCTTGCAGATCAGCGACGATCCGGCCCTGCTCGACATCGGCCTGATCCACCGCTTCCTCAGCCAACAGACAGCGTGGGCCAAGGATATTCCGCGCGCCACGGTGGAGCGCGCGCTGGCCAACTCCCTGTGCCTGGGCGGCTATCTGGATGGGAGCCAGGTCGCTTTCGCCCGCATCACCACCGACCGCGCCACCTTCGCCTATCTGGCCGATGTGTTCGTGCTGCCCGCGCAGCGCGGCAAGGGCTACAGCAAGCAGCTGATGGCGGCGGTGCTGGCCCATCCCGATCTGCAAGGGCTGCGCCGCTTCATGCTGGCCACCTCCGATGCGCACGGCCTGTACGCGCAGTATGGCTTTGCGCCGCCGGCCCGCCCGGCGACGCTGATGGAGCGCTACTTCCCCAGCATTTATCAGGACCGGGCTACTGCCACTGCATCAGGCAAGGCGGAATAAGCAGCAGCAGGGCCAGCGCCAGGTAAATCAGCTGCAGCGGCACCATCCAGCGCGCCCAGGTCAGCCAGGGAATGCGCGCCAGGGCCAGCACGCCGACGGTGATGCCGGAGGTGGGAATCATGGGCGTGGTGAACTCGCCGAACTGGTAGGCCAGGATGGCAGTCTGGCGCGTCACGCCCACCAGGTCGGCCAGCGGCGCCATGATCGGCATGGTCAGCGCGGCCTGGCCGGTGCCGGAATGGATGAAGAAGTTGATCACCGACTGGATCAGGAACATCTTTTGCGCCGCGAACACCGGGCTGGAAGACTGCACCAGCGGCATCAGGCCGTGCAGCATGCTGTCGATGATATTGGCGTCGCGCGCCAGAATCATGGTGCCGCGCGCCAGCGCGATCACCAGCGCCGTGGTCACCAGGTCGCGCGCGCCCTGCAGGAAGGACGCCACCATCTCGTCGGTGCCGAGGCGGCCGACGATGCCGACCAGGATGGCCATGCTCAGGAACAGGGCGGCGATCTGCTCGATATACCAGCCGAACTGCACCACGCCGAACACCATGGCGCCCAGGGTGGCGACGAAGATCCACAGCACCAGGCGGTGCTGCAGGGTCATGCCGCTGAAGCCGCTCAGGTCGAGCTGCTGTTCCTTGCGCTTTTCGCAGTCCAGCACCCAGGTCGGACTTTTCTCGGGATGGCGCTTGATGCGCGCCGCGTACCACATCAGGAAGACGATGGTGACGGCGGTGGCGATCACCCACACGATGATGCGGTAAGCCATGCCGGAAAACACCGGCAGCCCGGCGATGCCCTGGGCGATGCCGACATTGAAGGGATTGAGGAAGGCGGCCGAAAAGCCGACCTGCGAGCCGACAAAGGGAATCGACACGCCCACCACCGAGTCATAGCCCAGCGCGAGCGCCAGCGGCACGAAGATCAGGATGAAGGGAATGGCCTCCTCGTTCATGCCGAAGGTGGCGCCGCCCAGCGAGAACATGGTGACAAAGACCGGAATCAGCGCCGCGCGCACGAAGCGCGAATGGCTGTGGGCGCGCGCGATGGATTTGATCAGGGCGTCGATGGCCTCGGTCTTTTGCAGCACGGCGAAGGCGCCGCCCACGATCAGCACGAAGCCGATGATCAGCGCCGCCTCGGCAAAGCCCTTGATCGGCGCCATCATCAGCGCCGCCAGTCCCTGCGGCTTGCTGTCGATGTAGTGGAAGGAGGCCGGATCGATCAGCTGCTTGCCGTTGACCAGATGGGTATCGTATTTGCCGCCGGGGACCAGCCAGGTCGCCAGCGCGATCAGGGCCAGGATGGCGAACAGCAGGACGAAGGTATTGGGCAGTTTGAATTTTTTCATGCGAGTCCTTGGCAGTTCGCCTTATTGGCTCAGCAGGTCGCCGGCGCGGTAAGCCTGCGTCCCCGCCACCTTGCCCACGTTCCAGCCGCGCAGCACGTGGCGGTGCGCCGTGCGGGCATAGAAGATGCCATCCACCGTGCAGCGCATCGGCGTGGTATGGCCGCTCACCGGATCGATCACATCGGCCACCACATCGCCGGCCTTCAGGCGCTCGCCCAGCTGGCGGTGGTAGACCAGTACCCCGGCATGCGGCACGATAATGGGTTCCGACCCTTCCAGCGGCGTCATGGCGCACAGCGGCGCGGGCAGGGCGTTGGCCACGCCGGCCGCATCGCCGTCGATCACGCCGTTCAGGGTCAGGTAGCAGAGCAGGGCCTCGGCATCGCGCTCGGCCAGCTCGTAGTGCACGTCCATCTCGCCGCGCAGTTCCACCGTCACCGCCATGCAGGACGGCGGGAACGGCGTGGCGGGGCCGAAATGGCTTTGCAGATCCCACCACAGGCGGCTGCAGGCCTCGTCGAAAGGCTCGCCGCCGGCGGCCAGCGAGAGCAGCACGGCCTGGGCGCCCATCAGGCGCGCCAGCGGCTCCACGGCCGGCGCCAGCGGCGTGCCGGCGTAGATATGCAGCGCGGCTTCGTTATCGCAATGCAGGTCGAACACGAAGTCGGCGTCGATGGCCATATCCAGCAGATGCTTTTTCAGCGTCTCGGCATCGCTGGCCGGTTGCCAGCGCGCGATGGACTGGCGCGCATGCGCGCGCACCAGGCGGATGTTTTCCTGCGCATCGCCGCCCAGCAGGCCGGCCAGCGATTGTTTGAGTTCGTCGGCCACATGCTTGAAGCCGCGGTTGAAATTGATGCCGCTGGCCAGCTCGAAGCGGCCGAAGGGCGCGCCGTGCACGGCCTGCGCCAGGCCGATGGGATTGGCGGCCGGCACCAGGATGATTTCGCCGCGCACCTTGCCCTCGGCCTCCAGCGCGATCAGGCGCTTGCGCAGAAACTGGGCCACCAGCATGGCCGGCACCTCGTCGGCATGCAGCGAAGCCTGGATATACACCTTCTTGCCCTGGCCGGGCGTGCCGAAGTGGAAGCTGTGGAGCGCATAGCTGGCGCTGCTGTGCGGCGCCGAAATCGGATGTGTGTGTGCTTGCATGGGTTGCCCTGTGTTGGCGCCGCAGTGGAAATTTCGCCCCATTATGTAGCACGATTTTCACAAAGTAAATTGATGTAAATATTCCTGCAGAAAAATATTGAGTTTTGCGCATGATGTGCGTAAAGTCGGATCTAGTTGATTTTTTCGCCACCGTAAATTCTGTAAATCGATTTACATGCATGCAGTGCCGGGAGAGTAATGAAACCATCCATCGCCGCCGAAGCTTCCTCGCCTGAAGTGGCTTTCGCCCACTCGGCCTTGGGCCGGCTGCTGCTGCGCGTGCTGGCCGACGACGGCTCTTCCCACACCAAGAAAACGCTGGCGAACTATCTGCTGCGCCATCAGATGCGCGTGACCGCGCTCGGCATCGAGGAGCTGGCCGAGAGCTGCAAGGTCTCGACCGCCACGGTCAGCCGCTTCGCGCGCGACATCGGCTTCCGCAATTACGCCGCCATGCGCGGCGCCGTGGCCGACACCTTGCAGGAAGTGCTGCAGCCGGTGGAAAAACTGCGCAGCTCCATCGAGCAGCGCCGCCGCACCTCGCCGGTGGCCGAGTCGCTCGAATACGCGCTCGCCAATATCACCACCACGGCCAGCAACCTGGCCCAGCCCCAGATCGAAGCCGTGGTGCGCAAGCTGACCAAGGCTCGCACCGTGTATGTGATGGGCTTCGGCCTGTCCTCGCATCTGGCGGGGGCCATGGTGCAGCACCTGCAGCCCTTTTGCGCGCATGTGGTGGAGGTGGTGGGCATAGGAGGATCGGAGGTGGCCGCCGGCCACCTGGTGAATATCTCGGAGAAGGACGTGGTGGTGGCCATCTCCTTCCCGCGCTATACCGTTGACTGCTGCCGCCTGGCCAGCTTTGCCAGGGACCGCAAGGCCGCCATCGTGGCGCTGACGGATTCGCCGGCCTCGCCGCTGGCGGCGCTGGCCGACCATCTGCTGTGCGCGCAAAGCGTGCATCCGGTGCTGCCCAGCAGCAGCAGCACGGCCCTGGCCGTGATCGAGGCGCTGGCCGCGGCGCTGATGGTGTCCAACCGCGGCAATGTGGAAAAAGCAGCCCAGTTAACGGAGGTGATCGCCACTTACCTTTATGGCAAGCGCTAAGCAAGCGATAATAAGTACTTCTACAATAAAAAATGGGGATTGACCGAATGAGCAAGCCACACCCGCAGCAAGGCAGCAAGCATTTTCCTCTTTCCACTTTGACCCTGTCGGTGCGCCTGGCGCTCGGCGCGGGCGTCGCCGCCGGCCTGCTGGCCCAGGGCGCGCAGGCGCAGAACGCGCCCGTCCTGCCGCGCGTGGAAATCACCGGTTCGGCCATCAAGCAGATCGAGTCCGAAACCCCGCTGCCGGTGCAGGTGATCACCCGTGCCGAAATCGACAAGACCGGCGTCACCACGGCCGCTGAACTGATGACGCGCATCAGCGCCAACGTGGGCGGCCTGACCGACGGCGCCAGCATCAATGTGGGCGGCGACCAGCGCGGCTTCAACAGCGCCAATCTGCGCGGCATCGGCACTTCCTCCACCCTGGTGCTGCTGAATGGCCGCCGCATGGCCAATTTCGCCTCGCCCGGCGACGATACCGGCGTGGACCTGAACAATATTCCGGCGGCCGCCATCCAGCGCGTGGAAGTGCTGCTGGACGGCGCCTCCTCGCTGTACGGCACCGACGCCATCGGCGGCGTGATCAACTTCATCACGCGCAAGGACTTCCGCGGCGTGGAGCTGAATGCCTACGGCCTGAAAACCGACGAGGGCGGCGCCGGCAAGCGCACCGTCTCCATCAGCGGCGGCATTGGCGACTTGCAGGATGATGGCTATAACGTCTTCGCCGTGTTCGATGCGCAGCGCACCGGCCGCCTCAGCACCTCGCAGCGCAAATTCGTCTCCGAGCTGCAGGTGCCGCAGCGCCTGGGCCATCTGCTGTCCAGCTTCACCAGCCCGGGCAACATCCGTTTGACCTCGGCCCAGCGCGACCATCTGCAGGAGATCGGCTTCCAGCTGAACGGCAAGCCGATCACCAACCGCATGATCAATCTCGCCATCCCGACATGCAGTCCGCCGGCCAATCTGTATCTGCCGGGCGGCACCGGCGGCCAGGATGCCTGCACCTACGATTACATGGGCGACACCGAGCTGTATCCCAAGACCGAGAAACAGAACCTGCTGAGCCGGGGCGTTTTCAAGATCAATAGCGATACCCAGGCCTATGCCGAGGTGGCGCTGAGCCGCTCGCGCAGCTACTACGTCGGTTCCGCCGCGCGCGTCACGGCCGCCATCGATTACCGCAAGATCCCGCTGCTGGCCAATACCGGCCTGGATACCCTGGATGAGGACGACGCGGGCGAACTGGAAGTGCGCGTGCGCCTGAACGAAGCGGGCCGCCGCACCAGCGAGCTGACCAGCGAAGGCCAGCGCTATGTGCTCGGCGTCAGCGGCGTGGTGGGCGGCTGGGACTACGACGTGGGCTTCAACCACAGCGTCAACACCGTGAAGGACAAGGATACCCACGGCTACCTGCTGTACAAGGAACTCAAGCAGGGCATCACCGATGGCCGCATCAATCCCTTCGGCCCATCCAGCCCCGAAGGCCAGGCTCTGATCGACAGCATCCAGGTCAACGACGTGGTGCGCCGCGCGCGCGGCACCATGGACAGCCTCGATATGAAAGCCTCGCGCGCCCTGACCACGCTGCCGGGCGGCGAACTGTCGCTGGCCGTGGGCGGCGAAGTGCGCCGCGAGCGCACCGATTTCAATCCATCGGCTCTGCTGATGAGCAATAACATCAACAACGACGACGCACCCGAGGGCGGCAAGGCCACCAGCGACCGCCGCCGCGTGGCCGGTGTCTTCGGCGAGCTGCTGGCGCCCTTCACCAAGGAGATCCAGGCCCAGATTTCGGCCCGCTACGACCGCTACCAGAAGGTTGGCGGCGCCCTCAGCCCGAAAGTGGGCCTGAGCTACACGCCGAATAAATCGCTGCTGGTGCGCGCCTCGATGGGCCGCGGTTTCCGCGCCCCGTCCATGTCGGAGCTGTACCGCCCCACGGTGTACAGCAGCACGGCGACCCTGCCCGATCCGGTCTACTGCGCCACGGTGGACAACGACTACTCCGACTGCGCCGACAACTGGAACACGCGCCGCTACAGCAATGCCAACCTGAAGCCGGAACGCAGCAAGCAGTTCTCGCTGGGCACCGTGATGGAGCCGGGCCAGCACCTGACCGTCAGCGCCGACTACTGGAATATCAAGCGCACCAATCTGATCAGCGAAATCGGCGACGACATCATCCTCGGCAACCTGGCCAAGTACGGCTCCCTGGTGCATCGCGACGAAGACGGCAAGATCGACTACATCAACCTGCGCAAGGAAAACCGCGGCGCGCAGAAAGCCAGCGGCATCGACCTGGTGGTGGACGTGCACAATATCCATACCGGCGTGGGCCGCTTCGGCGCGCACCTGAACGGCACCTATGTGCTGGCATCCAAGATCCAGACCGCGCCGGGCGACGCCTTCATCTCCAACCTGAACCGCTTCGTCACCGAGGGCGTGGTGCAGCGCTGGCGCCACACCGTCAGCTTCGACTGGGACCAGGGGCCATTCTCGGCTACCCTGTCGAACAGCTTCTCCTCGGGCTACGAGGATCAGAACTCGGCCATCAACACGACCGATGGCAGCGTGGTCAAGGCTAACCGCGTGAAAGCCTATTCGCTGTGGGATATCTCGGGTTCCTACGCCTGGAGCAAGCAGCTCAAACTGCGTGCCGGCATCCAGAACATGTTCGACAAGAGCCCACCGTACTCCAATCAGGCATTCCACTTCCTTTCGGGCTATGATCCAAGCTATACCGATCCGCGTGGACGCCGTTTCTATGCCAGCGCGAACTACGCATTCAAGTGATGCGCTGTCATGCTTGTGTAAAGTTTTTGCAATAGAGTTATCAGTGCAGGAAGGGCAACATGAACTCTTTATTCTTATCGCTTAAACGTCTGGGCACGACTGCGCTGATCGTGCTCGCCAGTTTCGGCCTGCAAGGCTGCGCCGAGGCGTCCGCCGTGAAAAACACCAAGACCGTGAAAGCGGCGGTGCCGCCGGCCAAGCCGGTGGTGCAGCCGCCGAAAGGCACCCTGGTCATCATCGGCGGCGGCCTGCGCGCCGACAATGCCGAAGTGTGGCAGCGCATCGTGCAGCTTTCGGGCGGCAAGGGCGCGCGCATCGCCGTTTTCGGCGCGGCTTCCATCAACCCGGAAAAATCGGCCAACAGCACCATCGCCAAGCTCAATCAGTACGGCGCCGACGCCTTCTTCGTGCCGATCGGCGTGATGTATAGCGGCAGCGACTACCGCAAGGCGGCCGAAGATCCGGTGCTGGTGGAAATGATCCGCAACTCCGCCGGCATCTACTTCGCCGGCGGCGACCAGGCGCGCATCACGCAAGCGCTGGTGCGCGCGGACGGCACGCATAGCGCCTTGCTCGACGCCATCTGGGATACCTACCGCCGCGGCGGCGTGCTGGCCGGCTCCAGCGCGGGCGCCGCCATCATGAGCACCACCATGTTCTACGACGCCAAGCCGGTGCTCGACATGCTGAAGATGGGCGTGACCGACGGCCGCGAAATCGCTCCCGGCCTGGGCTTCATCGGCAACGACGTCTTCGTCGACCAGCACTTGCTGGTGCGCGGCCGCTTTGCGCGCATGATTCCCGTGATGCTGAAGAAGGGCTACCACATTGGCCTGGGCATCGACGAGAACAGCGCCATGGTGGTCAACTCCGAGCGCGATGTGGAAATCATCGGCTACAGCGGCGCGCTGCTGATCGACCTCTCCAGCGCCATCACCGACCGCGGCGTGAAAGGCTTCAACATCAGCAATGCCGCCATCAGCTACCTGGACCGGGGCGACAAGTTCAACCTGGTGACGCGCGCCTTCACGCCGGCGCCGGACAAGGCCGACGGCAAGCTCGATCCGAACCAGCCCGATATGCGCGAACCCGTGTTCACCAACGATATCCTGGGCAATAACGCGGTGCTCGACCTGATGGGCAATCTGATCGACAACGCCCAGCAGGAAGCCATCGGCATCGCCTTCGGCAACCCGCGCGATCCCTATCCGGACCTGGGCTTTGAATTCCGCTTCAGCAAAACCCTGAACAGCGTCGGCTACACCTCCAGCGAAGCGGAGGCTTATTCGGTGCTCAAGCTGCGCCTGGACATCCGTCCCATCCAGCTGCAGCAACCGCTGTACCGTTATAAATAAAGGCTGAACCATGCTGGCGCTGCGCAAACTCCTCATGCATTTCGCCCTGGCGGCCATGCCGCTGATGGGCGGCGGCGCCCAGGCGGCGGAGACGCCGAAAGGCTCGCTGGTCATCATCGGCGGCGCCCTGCGCGGCGACAATGCGCCGGTCTGGCAGCGCATCGTGCAGCTGGCGGGCGGCAAGGGCGCGCGCATCGCCGTCTTCCCCTCGGCGGCGGCCAATCCGGCGCGCTCCGGCCAGTTCATCGTGGGCCGCCTGAACCAGCATGGCGCGGATGCCTTCCTGGTGCCGCTGGCGGTCAAGCTGGAAGGCAGCGACTTCCGCAAGGTGGCCGAGGATGCGGCGCTGGCCGCCTCGGTGCGTTCGGCCGGCGGGGTGTATTTTTCCGGCGGCGACCAGGCGCGCATCACGCAAGCCATGGTCCGGGCCGACGGCAGCCGCAGTGCGCTGCTCGACGCCGTGTGGGACGTGTACCGGCGCGGCGGCGTGGTGGCCGGCACCAGCGCCGGCGCGGCCATCATGAGCAGCACCATGTTCTATGAGGTGAAAACCGTCTTCAGCACCTTGCGCAGCGGCGTCAACGAAGGCCGCGAGATTGCGCCGGGGCTGGGCTTTATCGGCGACGATATCTTCATCGACCAGCACCTGCTCACGCGCGGCCGCTTTGCGCGCATGATTCCCGCCATGCTGAAAAAGGGCTACAAGATCGGCCTGGGCATCGACGAAAACACCGCCATGGTCATCGACAGCAAGCGCCAGGTGGAAATCATCGGCTACAAGGGCGCGCTGCTGATCGACTTGACGCGGGCCAGCACCGACCCCAAGGCCATCGGCTTCAATATCAGCGGCGTCAACCTGAGTTATCTGGACCGCGGCGACAAATACGATATTGACCAGCGCCGCTTCATTCCCTCGCCGGAGAAGGTCGAAGGCCTGCTCGACCCTGCGCGCCCCAGCCTGAACATGCCCATCTTCACGGCCGATATCCTGGGGCCGAACGCCGTCATCGACCTGATGGAAAAGCTGATCGACAACGCGCAGAAGGAAGCGGTCGGCATCGCCATCGGCCACCCTTCCGAACCGCTGCACGAACTGGGCTTCGAATTCAGGTTCAGCAAAACCGGCGACAGCGTCGGCTACTCGTCCTCGGTGGCGGAAGCCTACTCCATCCTCAATATGCGGCTCGACATCCGCCCCATCGAAATACAGTACCCGCTATACCGCTATAAATAAGGCGCTCTGGGCTAGAATAGCCGGCAGACTTTTCTACCCAGGAGACCTTATGCCGTTTTCCGCCTTCGCCCGTGCCGCCGCCGCGCTGGCGCTTGCCAGCTGCGCCGCCATCGCCGCCGCAGCGCAACCCGCCACCGTCCGCATCGACTACCTCCACAGCGGCAATGCCCTGTCCGAGCACTACGCCATGGAACGCGTGGTGATCGAACCGCTGCCATGGCCGGGCGATATGTCGCGCACCGTGGACGACACGGATCGCGGCATCAACAAGGTGGAAGTGGTGGATGCGAAAACCGGCCAGCTGCTGTACTCGCGCGGCTTCTCCACCATTTTCGGCGAATGGCGCAGCACCGATGAAGCGGGCAAGGCCAACCGCGGCTTCAGCGAATCGGTGCGCTTTCCCAAGCCGGACCAGCCGGTGCGCGTGCGCATCCTCAAGCGCGACGAACGCAACCAGTTCTCCATCGCCTGGAGCGTGGACGTCGACACCGACGCCCTGGACGTGGTGCGCAAGCAGGAACCCGCGCCCGCCAAGCCCATCCCCCTGCGCGTGAGCGGCCCCTCGCCGCAGAAGGTCGACCTGCTGATCCTGGGCGACGGCTACACCAAGGCCGACCTGCCCAAATTCGAACAGACCGCGCGCCGCCTGGCCGACTACCTGTTCACGGTCAGCCCCTTCAAGGAAAGGGCAGGGGACTTCAACGTCTGGGGCTTGGCCGTGCCGACCCAGGAATCGGGCGTCAGCCGTCCCTCGACCAATGTGCACCACGCCTCGGCGCTCGGCACGCGCTACGACATCTTCGGCAGCGAGCGTTACGTGCTCACCACCGACAACCGCGCCCTGCGCGACATCGCCCAGCACGCGCCGTACGAGTTCATCGAAATCCTGGTCAACAACGACACCTATGGCGGCGGCGGAATCTACGGCCAGTTCAGCACCGCCGCCGCCAACAGCGACTGGGCCAACTACCTGTTCGTGCACGAATTCGGCCACCACTTCGCCGGCCTGGCCGACGAGTACTACACCTCCCCGGTCGCCTACGCCACGGGCGGCGAGCGCAGCGAACCCTGGGAACCGAACGTCACCGCCCTGCGCGACCCTGCGAACGTGAAATGGAAAAAATTCGTGAAACCCGGCGCGGTATTGCCGACGCCCTGGCCCAAAGCAGAATACGAAGAGCACTCGCGCGCCTACCAGAAAACGCGTGCCGAGCTGCGCAAAGCAAACCGCCCCGAATCCGAAATGAGCAAGCTTTTCAAGGACGACCTGGCCTGGACCAACGCCCTGTTCAGCAAAGCCCCGCACAAGCACGAGGTCGGCGCCTTCGAAGGCGCCAACTACGAAGCCACCGGCTACTACCGCAGCCAGCAGCAATGCCTGATGTTCGACCGCAGCGAAGCCTTCTGCGCCGTCTGCTCTGACGCCATCAGCGCCACCATCGACCTCTACAGCCGCCCCGCAAAATGAAGAAAGTCTGATCCAAATCAACAAATGTCCCACCCTGGTGTCAGGCACCAGAGGTGGACATTTCCTGATTTAGATCAAAGAATGTCCGACCTTGGTGCCTGGCACCAGGGTGGGACATTGTTTGATTTGGCGCAAATGGCCTTAGGTGATGGGCAGCAGGCCGGTGGGCTTGATGCGGGTCGGCATGGCTTTGCCTTTGCGGGCGCGCTTGCCGATGTGCTCCTGCAGGGCGTTGATGCCCATGCGCTCTTCCTTGGCCTTGCTGGCGTTGCCGATGCCTTGGACGATCACGCCTTTCTGGCTGATGGCGCGGGCGGCAACCAGCTTTTCTTTGTCATCGAGGTCGATCAGGATGACGCCGCGGCCGCCGTTCGACAGCACTTTCATCTCGTCCATGCCGAAGACAAGCAGGCGCGCCTTCTCCGAAATGACGGCGATGGCGTTGGTGCCTTCGGCCACCACGGTTGGCGGCAGCGGTTTGGCGTCTTCGTCCAGGGTGACGAAGGCCTTGCCGCCTTTCAGACGGCTGACCATATCGCCAGCCTTGGCGATGAAGCCGAAGCCGCTGTCGGAGGCCAGCAGCAGCTGGGTGGTGGCGGGGCCGGCGAAGTAGTGCAGCAGGCGCGCGCCGCCGGACAGGTCGACCAGGGTGGTGATCGGGACGCCGTCGCCGCGCGCGTTCGGCAGCGCGGCCACCGGCACGGAATAGACCTTGCCGTTGTCGCCGAAGCCGAGCAGCGTGTCCACCGTGCGGCACTCAAACGCGCCATACAGCGAGTCGCCCGCCTTGAAGTTGAACTGGGCCGGATCGTGGCCGATGCCGGTGCGCGCGCGCACCCAGCCTTTTTCCGAGATGATGACCGTGACCGGTTCGTCCGCCACCTTCTGTTCCACCACGGCTTTTTGCGCTTCTTCGATCAGGGTGCGGCGCGCGTCGCCATAGGTCTTGGCGTCGGCTTCGATTTCCTTGATGATCAGGCGCTTCATCGACGATGGATTGTCCAGCAGGTCCTGCAAGGTCTGTTTCTCCTTGCGCAGTTCGGCCAGCTCCTGCTGGATCTTGATCGCTTCCAGGCGCGCCAATTGGCGCAGGCGGATTTCCAGGATGTCTTCGGCCTGGCGGTCCGACAGCTTGAAGCGTTCGATCAGCGCCGCTTTCGGCTCGTCCGAATTGCGGATGATGTGGATCACCTCATCGATATTCAGCAGGATGGTCTCGCGGCCTTCCAGGATATGGATGCGGTCGTCCACCTTGTTCAGGCGGAACTGGGTGCGGCGGGTGACGGTGCCGAAGCGGAAGTCGATCCACTCCTGCAGGATGTCGCCCAGGCCCTTCTGGCGCGGACGGCCATCGCCGCCGATCATCACCAGATTCATCGATGCCGAGGTCTCCAGCGAGGTATGCGCCAGCAGCATCAGCATGAATTCGGTCTGGTCCTGGTTCTTCGATTTCGGCTCGAACACCAGGCGCACCGGCGCATTGCGGCCGGATTCGTCGCGGATGGTGTCGAGCGCGCCCAGGATCAGCGATTTCAATGCCAGCTGTTCCGGCGACAGCGCCTTCTTGCCCATCTTGACCTTGGGATTGGTCAGCTCTTCGATCTCTTCCAGCACCTTCTGCGCCGAGGTGCCGGGCGGCAGCTCATGCACCACGGCCTGCCACTGGCCGCGAGCCAGTTCCTCGATCTTCCAGCGCGCGCGCACCTTCATGCTGCCGCGGCCGGAGGCGTACATGTCCATGATCTGGGCCGGCGGCGTAATCAGCTGGCCGCCGCCCGGGAAGTCCGGACCTGGAATGAAGGACATCAGTTCCGCGTGTTCCATCTTCGGATTGCGGATCAGGGCCACGGCGGCCTGCGCCACCTCGCTCAGATTATGCGAAGGAATTTCGGTCGCCAGGCCGACAGCGATGCCCGATGCGCCATTCAGCAGCACCATCGGCAGACGCGCCGGCAGCAGGCTCGGTTCTTCCGACGAACCGTCGTAATTGGGCTGGAAGTCCACAGTACCCTGGTCGATCTCGTCCAGCAGCAGGCGCGAAATCGGCGTCAGGCGCGCCTCGGTGTATCGCATTGCCGCCGCGCCGTCGCCGTCGCGCGAGCCGAAGTTGCCCTGGCCGTCGATCAGCGGATAGCGCAGCGAAAAGTCCTGCGCCATGCGCACCAGCGCGTCGTACACCGACTGGTCGCCGTGCGGGTGCAGCTTGCCCAGCACATCGCCCACCACGGTGGCGGACTTGCGCGGCTTGGCCGTGGCGCTCAGGCCCAGCTCATTCATCGAATACAGGATGCGGCGCTGCACCGGCTTCTGGCCGTCGCAGACGTCGGGCAGGGCGCGGCCCTTGACCACGGAAATGGCGTAATCGAGGTAGGCGCGCTCGGCGAAAGTGGACAGGGTCAGCGATTCGCCGCCATCGCCCGGACCGCCCGGCTGGGCGGGCGTTGGTTCGTCAAAGAGGTTTGCTTGAGTCATTGTGAATACTTGTCTTGATTAGATGCCCGGATCAGATGTCCGCTTCCACTTCGTTGCCGTGTTCCTCGATCCATGCGCGGCGGGCGGCGGCTTCGCCTTTGCCCATCAGCATATTGAAGCGCGCGGCCGATTCGGAGTGGCCGAAGTCGCCCAGCGCCACCGGCAGCAGGCGGCGGGTGTCCGGATTCATGGTGGTTTCCCACAGCTGCTCGGCGTTCATCTCGCCCAGGCCCTTGAAGCGGGAGATGGACCAGCTGCCGTCTTTCAGGCCGTCCTTGCGCAGCTTGTCCTCGATGGCCACCAGTTCGCCGTCGTCCAGCGCGTACAGCTTCTGGATCGGCTTCTTGCCGCGCGCCGGCGCGTCGACGCGGTACAGCGGCGGACGCGCCACGCAGATATGGCCTTGCTCGATCAGCGCCGGGAAGTGGCGGAAGAAGAGGGTCAGCAGCAGCACCTGGATGTGGGAGCCGTCGACGTCCGCATCAGAGAGGATGCAGATCTTGCCGTAGCGCAGACCGGTCAAATCCGGCGTGTCGCCCACGCTGTGCGGATCGACGCCGATGGCCACCGCGATATCGTGGATCTCGTTATTGGCGAACAGGCGGTCGCGGTCGGTCTCCCAGGAGTTCAGCACCTTGCCGCGCAGCGGCAGGATGGCCTGGAATTCCTTGTCGCGGCCCATCTTGGCCGAACCGCCCGCCGAGTCGCCCTCGACCAGGAACAGCTCATTGCGTCCCACTTCCGACGATTCGCAATCGGTCAGCTTGCCCGGCAGAACAGCCACGCCCGAGGATTTTTTCTTCTCGACTTTCTGCGCCGAGCGCAGGCGCGATTGCGCCTGTTTGATCACCAGCTCGGCCAGTTTCTTGCCGAAGTCGATATGCTGGTTCAGCCACAGTTCCAGCGGCGGCTTGGCGAAGGTCGAGACCAGGCGCACCGCGTCGCGCGAATTCAGGCGCTCCTTGATCTGGCCCTGGAATTGCGGGTCCAGCACCTTGGCCGACAGCACGAAGGAAGCGCGCGCGAACACGTCTTCCGGCAGCAGCTTCACGCCTTTCGGCAGCAGCGAGTGCATTTCGACGAAGTTCTTCACCGCGCCGAACAGGCCGTCGCGCAGGCCCGATTCGTGGGTGCCGCCGTTCGGGGTCGGGATCAGGTTGACGTAGGATTCGCGCACCACGGCGCCTTCCTCGGTCCACGCCACCACCCAGGCCGCGCCTTCGCCCTCGGCGAAGCCTTCGGCGTCCGGGCCGGCGAACTGCGCGCCTTCGAACAGGGGGATCAGGGTGGCGCCGCCGGAACTGGTCTGGGCCAGCTCTTCGGTCAGGTAGCCGCGCAGGCCTTCATTGTATTGCCAGGTCTGGGAATCGCCGGTCTTGGCATTGTTCAGGGTCACGCTCACGCCCGGCAGCAGCACGGCCTTGGAGCGCAGCAGGCGTTGCAGTTCGACCTGGGAGATCAGCGGCGAGTCGAAATATTTGGCGTCCGGCCAGGCGGTGACGCGGGTGCCGGATTTTTTGCCGTCGCGCGGCGCGGGCTGGGAGCTCAAAGGCTCGACCAGATCGCCGTTCTCGAACGCCAGCTGGTGGAAGCCGTTGCCGCTGTCGTCCTTGCGCCAGACGCTGATTTCCAGGCGCTTGGACAGCGCATTCGTCACCGACACGCCGACGCCGTGCAGACCGCCGGAGAAGGCGTAGGCGCCGCCCGAACCCTTGTCGAACTTACCACCCGCGTGCAGGCGGGTGAAGACGATTTCCACCGTCGGCACGTTTTCTTCCGGGTGCAGGCCGACCGGAATGCCGCGGCCATCGTCTTCCACGGTGATGCTGCCGTCGGCATTCTGCGTCACGATAATGTTTTTGCAATGGCCGCCGAGCGCCTCGTCGGAGGCATTGTCGATCACTTCCTGGATGATGTGCAGCGGATTTTCCGTGCGCGTGTACATGCCGGGACGCTGCTTGACGGGCTCCAGGCCTTTCAGGACGCGGATGGATGATTCGCTGTAATCGGATACTGGTTTTTTAGTGGCCATACTTTGAAATGCGGTTCTTGGTTAATGCGGACGCACGCGCATTCTATCCTCAACGGGAGGAAAGGGCGGAATCCGGGCGCTGGGACGGCATGGGAAACTGTGGTTTAATGTTAAAAAAGCCACGGATTTGTCCCATGCAAACGGAGAAATATCCCTTCGCTGTGCGTCTACTCGGTTTTCCGCCGGAAGAGGCGCGCGCCATCGCGCTGGGCCTGCACAGGGCGCCCCGCAAGGGGGCGGCATATTTTTGCCTGTCCGACGGCAGTTTGCAAGAGCCGGATCTGTATCTGGCCAACGGCGCCGACCTGCGCGCCCTGGCGGCCCTCGATTCGCTGGCCGGCGACATCCACCCGGCCCTGGTGCTGGGCGCGCCGCCGGTCTGCCTGCCATATCCCAGCCTGCGCCTGCCGGTGCGCTGGGGCAGCGTCTATTCCGCGCTCGACGAACTGCTCAAGCGCCGCGCCGGCGCGCTGGACAAGCTGGCGTGCCAGGGCGCGCCGCAGCGCTCCGACCGGCGCCGCCGCGAACGTCTCGACCTCGACCTGACCGAAGCCGCCGACTATGCCGCCATGCGCCGCCACGCCCACCGCGGCGCGGTGCTGGTGCTGGACCGCAGCCCGGCTTTCAGCCTGCATGTGGGACGCTTGCTGCTGGCGTGGCGGCGGGCTTGCCGCTGGGCCGACAACGAGGATGAGGCGGTCGCGATCTGCCGCCAGGGCGAGGTGGCGCTGGTGCTGATCAATACGGCCACGCCGGGGATCGATCCCTACCGCGTATGCGCCGCGCTGCGCCAGTCCGACGGCCTGCATGGCTTGCGCGGCCGCGACAGCGCGCAGTGCGCACCGCCGGCCGTGGTCTTTCTGGCGGCGCCGCCCTTTATATATGATGCCCAGCGCGCCCACGCCGCCGGGGCCGAGGGCGTGCTGGATAAGCCGGTGGCCGACCACCATCTGCTCGAACTGCTGCGGCGCGAACTCGATCTGCCCGCGCTGCTGCACTGAATCTATACGCGGCGTTTACACGCCGTCCCCGCCTTTTTAGACCGTTTTTACGGCCCGGTCGATAAGCTGTCTCTCATCGCAACAGCGTGAGAGAGACCATGATTATCGCCATCGCAGGCCAGAATCCCGGTTCGGCCAAAGACATCGTCGCCAGCAGCCTGGCCCTGCTGCGCGCGCGCAGCGGCCGCAAGGTGCTGCTGCTCGACACTGACCCGCGCCAGGCTTGCGCGGCGCTGAGCTGCGAGCAGGCCGGCGCCGTGCCGGCCAGCCGCGCCGCCAAACCGGCACGGCTGGCGGCGCGCGCCATCCACGGCCGCGCCTTGCAGGACGAGCTGGAAATCCTGCGTTGCCGCTATAACGATATCGTCATCGACACCGAAGGACGCGACACGGCGGAAAGCCGCGCCGCCCTGATCGCCGCCCGCATCGCCGTGGTGCCGGTCGCGCCCGACCAGGTCGATCTCGCCACCCAGTACAAGCTGATCGCCCGCCTGAACAGCGCGCGCATGTTCAATCCCGGCCTGCGCGTGCTGTTCGTGGTGCTGGGCGGCCAGTCCGACCCGGACAGCGTGCAGATGGCCGCCGTGCGCGCCTATGTCTCGCGCGTGATGGCCGCCAACCTGTCCGGCACCGTGATTCATCTGCCCGCCCAGGGCGAACACGCCGAAGCCGAAATGGCGGCCCTCTACCAAGAAGTATTCGCCTCCTGATTTTTACTCACCCAGAAAGACCGCAACATGAAAAAAACAATGCTCGCCCTGGCCGTCATGGCCGCCTGCGCCGCCAGCGTCCACGCCCAGGAGCAGAAGCCCGAACATGAAGTCAGCTTCAACGCCGCCGTCACTTCCGACTACCGCTACCGCGGCATCTCGCAGACCCGCCTGAAACCGGCGCTGCAGGGCGGCGTCGATTACGTCAACAATCCCACCGGCCTGTATGCGGGCGCCTGGGCCTCCACCATCAAATGGACCAAGGACGCCGGCGGCGACGGCTCGGTGGAAATGGATGTCTACGCCGGCAAGCGTGGCCAGATCAATGCCGACATCAGCTACGACGCCGGTGTGCTGGGCTATATCTACCCCTCCAACGACCTGAAAAACGTCGCCGGCATGGCCAACGCCAACACCGCCGAAATCTACGGCCAGCTTGGCTACGGCCCGGCGTACATCAAGTATTCGCACTCGCTGACCAATCTGTTCGGCTATGTCGACAGCAAAAACAGCGGCTATCTCGACGTCGGCGCCAATATCGACACCGGCCACGGTTTCATGGTCAACCTGCACGCCGGTCATCAGAAAGTGCGTCACAACGGCGGCGCCGATTACACCGACTGGAAGCTCGGCGTGACCAAGGACTTCGGCGTGCTGACCGGCGCCCTCGCCGTGATCGGCACCAATGCCAGCAAAACCGCGTATGCCAACGCCCGCAATGGCAAATTCATGGGCAAGACCGCCCTCCAGCTCACGCTCAGCAAAACCTTCTAAGCACCCGCAGCATCCCCCCAGCCCGGCCCCACGCCGGGCTTTTTGCATTGCTGGGTCCGTGTCCGATTTTGGGGTCTGGCCCCAAAACCGGACACGAACCCAACCATAGCGGATTTTTACATCTTGTTTACACGGGGCGGCGCAGTCTTTACACCACTTTTAGACCTCGATCGATAACCTGTCTACTGTCAAAACAAGACCTGTAAAGGGGTGGAAATGGATTTCGTGTTTATCGGGGCGCTGGCCGTCTTCTTTGTCCTGTGCTGGGGCTTTGCCGCCGGCTGCGACAAGCTGGGAGGCAAGCAATGAACCTCTTTTATGTGATCGGCGCTGTCGCTGCCGTGGGTCTGCTGGCTTATCTGGCCGTGGCCCTGCTGAATGCGGAGGAGCTGTGATATGACTACCCAGTCCATCCTTCTTCTGCTGCTCTTCCTGGCCGTGCTGCTGGCGCTCTCCTGGCCGCTCGGTATCCTGATGGTGCGCGTGGCCGATGGCCGCCCGGTGCCGGGCTTCGGCTGGCTGGCCGGTGTCGAGAAGCTGCTCTACCGCGCCGCCGGCGTGCCGCTGGATCAGGAAAAGCAGGGTATGGGCTGGAAAGCCTATGCCATCGCGCTGCTGGTGTTTAACACCGTGGGCGCCGTCTTCACCTACGCCATCCAGCGCATGCAAGCCTGGCTGCCGCTCAACCCGCAGAATATGGGCAATGTCAGCCCGGATTCGTCCTTCAATACCACGGTGAGCTTCGTCGCCAATACCAACTGGCAGGGCTACGGCGGCGAGCAGACCATGAGCTATCTGACCCAGATGCTGGGCATGACGTGCCAGAACTTCTTCTCGGCCGCCACCGGCATCGCCGTCGCCTTCGCCCTGATCCGCGGCTTCAGCTCGCGCTCGGCCAAGTCGATCGGCAATTTCTGGGTCGATATGACGCGCTCCACGCTGTACGTGCTGTTGCCGCTGTCGGTGATCTTCGCCGTCTTCCTCACCGGCCAGGGCGTGATCCAGAATATGTCGGCCTACAAGGAAGTGAGCCTGCTCGATCCTGTCACCTACACCGTGCCGAAAACCGGCGCCGATGGCCAGCCCGTGCTCGACGCCAAAGGCCAGGCCGTGACCGAAGAGCAGACCGCCACCACCCAGACCCTGGCCATGGGGCCGGTCGCTTCGCAGGAGGCGATCAAGCTGCTGGGCACCAATGGCGGCGGTTTCTTCAACGCCAACTCGGCGCATCCGTATGAGAATCCGACGGCGCTTTCCAACTTCTTCGAGATGATCGCCATCTTCGTGATTCCGGCCGCGCTGTGCTTCACCTTCGGCCAGATGGTGGGCGACCGCCGCCAGGGCTGGGCCGTGCTGGGGGCAATGACCTTGCTCTTCGTGGTCGCCGCCTGCGCCGTGATGTCGGCCGAACAGCAGATCCATCCCGCCATGCAAGCCATGGGCGTGGACCAGGGCAACAGCGCGCTGCAAGCCGGCGGCAATATGGAAGGCAAGGAAACCCGCTTCGGCATCAGCGCCACCACCCTGTTCGCGGCTGTGACGACGGCGGCGTCCTGCGGCGCGGTCAATGCCATGCACGATTCCTTCACGCCGCTGGGCGGCATGGTGCCGATGCTCTTGATGCAGCTGGGCGAGGTGGTGTTCGGCGGCGTCGGCTCGGGCCTGTACGGCATGCTGGTCTTCGCCATCCTGGCCGTCTTCATCGCCGGCCTGATGATCGGCCGCACGCCCGAATACCTGGGCAAGAAGATCCAGTCCTATGAGATGAAGATGAGTTCCATCGTCATCCTGGTGACGCCGACCCTGGTGCTGCTGGGGACCGCGCTGTCGGTGATGCTGGATGTGGGCAAGGCGGGCGTCGCCAATCCGGGCGCCCACGGCTTCTCGGAAATCCTGTACGCCTTCAGCTCGGCCGCCAACAACAACGGCAGCGCCTTCGCCGGTCTGTCCGCCAACACGCCGTATTACAACGTGATGCTGGCGATCGCCATGTGGTTCGGCCGCTTCGCCGTGATCGTGCCGGTGCTGGCGATCGCCGGTTCGCTGGCCGGCAAGCAGCGCCTGCAAGCCAACTCCGGCACCATGCCGACCCATGGTCCGATGTTCATTGGCCTGCTGGCCGGCATCGTGGTGCTGGTCGGTGTGCTGAACTATGTTCCTTCGCTGGCCCTTGGTCCGGTGGTGGAACACCTGCAAATGTATATGAAGTAAGGAGAACTCTCCATGTCGCAAGCCAATGCAACACAAAAAGAGATGACGCTGCCGGTGACGCCCGCGCCGCGCCTCAAGCTGTTCGATTCGCAGCTGGTGGTTCCCGCCATCGTGGATTCCTTCCGCAAGCTGAGTCCCCGCACCCAGCTGCGCAGCCCCGTGATGTTCGTGGTGTATGTGGGCAGCATCATCACCACCCTGCTATATCTGCAGTCGCTGGGCGGGAAGGGCGAGACCAGCTCCGGTTTCATCCTCGCCACCGCCATCTGGCTCTGGTTCACCGTGCTGTTTGCTAACTTCGCCGAAGCCATGGCCGAGGGCCGCAGCAAGGCGCAAGCCGCTTCGCTGCGCAATCTGAAGCAGAGCGTGATCGCCAAGAAGCTGGCCAGCGCCAAATACGGCACCACCTGGCTGCCTTGCCCTGCCAGCGATCTGCGCAAGGGTAACTACCTGCTGGTCGAGGCGGGCGATGTGATCGCCATCGACGGCGAGGTGGTGGAGGGCGTGGCCACGGTCGACGAGAGCGCCATCACCGGCGAATCGGCGCCCGTGATCCGCGAGTCGGGCGGCGATTTTTCCGCCGTCACCGGCGGCACCCGCGTGCTGTCCGACTGGCTGGTGGTGAAAGTCACGGCCAATCCGGGCGAGACCTTCCTCGACCGTATGATCGCCATGGTGGAAGGCGCCAAGCGCAAGAAAACGCCGAACGAGATCGCCCTGACCATCCTGCTGGTGGCGCTGACCATCGTCTTCCTGATCGTCACCGTGACCCTGCTGCCGTTCTCCCTGTTCTCGGTGGAAGCGGCGCAATCCGGCACGCCGGTCACGATCACGGTGCTGATCGCGCTGCTGGTCTGCCTGATCCCCACCACCATCGGCGGCCTGCTGTCGGCCATCGGCGTGGCGGGCATGAGCCGCATGATGCAGGCCAATGTGATCGCCACTTCCGGCCGCGCCGTGGAGGCGGCGGGCGATGTGGACGTGCTGCTGCTGGATAAAACCGGCACCATCACCCTGGGCAACCGCCAGGCTTCGGCCTTCTATCCGGCGCCAGGCGTCAGCGAACAGCAACTGGCCGACGTGGCCCAGCTGTCTTCCCTGGCCGATGAAACGCCGGAAGGCCGCAGCATCGTGGTGCTGGCCAAGCAGCGCTTCAATATCCGCGAACGCGAGATGGCATCGCTGCACGCCACTTTCCTGCCTTTCTCGGCCAATACCCGCATGAGCGGCGTGGATGTGGACGGCCGCGAGCTGCGCAAGGGCGCGTCCGACGCGGTGCGCAAATACGTTGAGGCGGCGGGCCAGAGCTATCCGGCTGAAGTAGTGAAAGTCACCGACGAGGTGTCGCGCCGCGGCAGCACGCCGCTGGTGGTGGCTGAGAATGGCCGCGTGATGGGCGTGGTCGAGCTGAAGGACATCGTGAAAGGCGGCATCAAGGAGCGTTTCGCCGAATTGCGCCGCATGGGCATCAAGACTGTGATGATCACCGGCGATAACAAGCTGACCGCCGCCGCCATCGCCGCCGAAGCGGGCGTGGACGACTTCCTGGCCGAAGCCACGCCGGAGGACAAGCTGAAACTGATCCGCAGCTACCAGGCCGAAGGCCGCCTGGTGGCCATGACCGGCGACGGCACCAATGACGCGCCGGCACTGGCCCAGGCCGACGTGGCGGTCGCCATGAGTTCCGGCACCCAGGCCGCGAAGGAGGCGGGCAATATGGTCGATCTGGATTCGAATCCGACCAAGCTGCTGGAAATCGTCGAAATCGGCAAGCAGATGCTGATGACGCGCGGTTCGCTGACCACCTTCTCGATCTCCAACGATATCGCCAAATACTTCGCCATCATTCCGGCGGCCTTCGTCGGCACCTATCCGCAACTGAAGGCGCTCGACATCATGCAGCTGGCCAGCCCGAATTCGGCCATCATGTCGGCGGTGATCTTCAACGCCCTGATCATCGTCTTCCTGATTCCGCTGGCGCTGAAAGGCGTGCAGTACCGCGCGATCGGCGCCAGCGCCCTGTTGCGCCGCAATCTGCTGGTCTACGGCGTGGGGGGGCTGATCCTGCCCTTCATCGGCATCAAGCTGATCGACATGCTGCTGTCCGCCCTCAACCTCGTTTAAACAGGAGCCACCATGGCATCTCCATTACGTCCCGCTCTCGTCCTGTTCGGCGCCCTGACCCTGGTATGCGGCGTGCTTTATCCCTTCGCAGTCACGGGCATCGGCAATGCCGTCTTCCCCGCGCAAGCAGGCGGCAGCATCGTCGAAGCCGGCGGCAAGCCGGTCGGCTCCCAGCTGATCGGCCAGGCTTTCAGCTCGCCCAAGTATTTTTGGGGCAGACCATCGGCCACCGCACCGATGGCCAATAACGGCGCCGGCTCCGGCGGTTCCAACCAGGGGCCGCTGAATCCCGCCCTGAGCGACAGCGTGAAAAGCCGCATGGCCGCGCTGAAAGCGGCCGATCCGGAAAACACCGCGCCGGTGCCGGTCGATCTGGTCACGGCCTCGGGCAGCGGCCTCGATCCCGAAGTCAGTCTGGCTGCCGCTTACTACCAGGCCAAGCGCGTGGCGGCGGCGCGCGGCATGACGCATGAGCAGGTGCGCGGCCTGATCGACGCCAACGCCAGCAAGCCTGTGCTGGGCTTTTTCGGCGAGCCGCGCGTGAATGTGCTGGCGCTGAATCTGGCGCTGGATGGTAAAACCACGCATACTCGCTAAACTGCCGGAAACCGGGGACGGCCCCCCTGCGGCAAAACCGGGGGCCGTCCTCAGGGGACAGTCCCCGGTTTTGCATGTCGAGGGACTGTCCCCGGTGTGCGTCCAAAACATGATTGAATATGCTCCCGAACGATAGCCAAAGGCCCGATCCCGATACTTTGCTGGCCCAAGTCCAGGCGCAGGAGCGCAGGCAGGCGCGCGGCAAGCTGCGCATCTATTTTGGCGCTTCGGCTGGCGTCGGCAAGACCTATGCGATGCTGTCGGCCGCGCGCAAATACGCGGCCGGCGGCGGCCAGGTGCTGGTGGGCGTGGTGGAAACCCATGGCCGCAGCGAAACCGCCGCCCTGGCCGACGGTCTGGAACTGCTGCCGCAGCGCCGCATCGAGTATCGCGGCAAGACGCTGGGCGAATTCGATCTCGACGCGGCCCTGGCGCGCCGCCCGCCGCTGATCCTGATGGACGAGCTGGCGCATTCCAACGCGCCCGGCTCGCGCCATCCCAAGCGCTGGCAGGACGTGGACGAGTTGCTGGAAGCGGGCATCGACGTCTACACCACCGTCAACGTCCAGCATCTGGAAAGCCTGAACGATGTGGTGGGCGGCATCACCGGCATCCAGGTCAGCGAGACCGTTCCGGACACCGTGTTCGACGCCGCCGACGAGGTGGTGCTGGTGGATATCCCCGCCGACGAGCTGCTGGCGCGGCTGAAAGGCGGCAAGGTCTATCAGGCGCCGCAAGCCGAACGCGCCTCCAGGAATTTTTTCCGCAAAGGCAATCTGATTGCCCTGCGCGAGCTGGCGCTGCGCCGCACCGCCGACCGGGTGGAGGACGATGTGCGCGCCTACCGCGTCGAGCAGTCGATCGACGCCATCTGGAAGACCGGGGCGGCGCTGCTGGCCTGCGTCGGCCCGCGTCCCGGCTGCGAGCAGGTGGTGCGCAGCACGGCGCGCCTGGCCGGCCAGCTGGGAACGGCCTGGCATGCGATTTATGTGGAAACGCCGGCCTTGCAGCGCCTGCCGGCCGCCGAGCGCGAACGCATTCTGAAAACCCTGAAGCTGGCCGAGGATCTGGGCGCCACCACGGCCGTGCTGTCCGGCAGCGATATCGCGGCGGCAGCGGTGGACTATGCGCGCAGCCATAACCTGTCCAAGATCACTCTGGGGCGCGGACACCGCACCTGGCCCTGGTGCCGTTCGCATATCAAGAGCATGGCCGCGCATGCGCCGGACATCGACCTGATCGAACTGGGCGGCAGCGCCGTCGAGCGCGCGGTGGACCGTTCCGGCGCTTCGGCCGAGGCGGAGATGGAGCGGGAGCAGGGCGCCCGGGCGCTGGCCCTGTCCTACGCCTGGGCGGGCGTGGCCAGCCTGGCTGCGGCCTTGCTGGCCACGCCCATGGTGGCCTATCTCGACCTGGCGAATATCGCCATGCTCTTCATGCTGGTGGTGGTGCTGGTGGCGGTGCGCTGGGGGCGCGGACCATCGGTGCTGGCGACTTGCGTCAGCGTGGCCTGCTTCGACTTCTTCTTCGTGCCGCCGCGCTTCAATTTCGCGGTCTCCGATTTTCAGTACCTGATCACCTTCGGCGTGATGCTGGCCGTGGGCCTGATCACCGGCCATCTGACGGCGGGCCTGCGCTTTCAGGCGCGCGTCGCCTCCCACCGCGAAGCGCGTTCGCGCGCCCTCTATGAGTTTGCCCGCGAAATGTCGGGCGCCCTGCAAACCGAGCAGATTTTCGGCACCACGCGCAGCTTCATCCAGAGCACCTTCCGCGCCCGTGCCACCCTGCTGCTGCCGGACGACGACGGGAGCTTGCAGCCGCCAGCCGGCAGTGCGGCAGGCGACGCGCCGCGCACCGAGATCGACAGCGGCATCGCCCAGTGGGCTTTCGACCATGCGGAAAGCGCCGGCCTGGGAACGGACACCCTGCCGGCCAGCCCGATTTTCTATATGCCGCTGGTGGCGCCGATGCGCACGCGCGGCGTGCTGGCCATCGAGCCGGAAAGGCGGCGCTGGATACTGATTCCCGAACAGCGGCAGCAGCTCGACACTTTCGCCGCCCTGGCCGCGATTGCGCTGGAGCGCGTGCACTACATCGAAGTGGCGCAGCAAGCCCTGGTCAATATGGAGTCCGAGCGCCTGCGCAACTCACTGCTGGCGGCCCTGTCGCACGATTTGCGCACGCCGCTGACATCCCTGGTCGGCCTGTCCGAATCGCTGGCCGGTTCGCGCCCGCCGCTATCGCCACCGCAGCTGGCGCTGGCCGGCTCCCTGCATGACGAGGCGCTGCGTATGAGCACCTTGGTCTCGAACCTGCTGGATATGGCGCGCATCCAGAGCGGCGAAATCAAATTCAATCTGCAATGGCAGCCGCTGGAGGAGGTGGTGGGCAGCGCCCTGCGCGCCAGCGCCTTGCAGCTGAAAGAGCACAAGGTCAGCACCCAGTTGCCCTATGAGCTGCCGCTGCTGCGCTTCGACGCCGTGCTGATCGAGCGCGTGCTGTGCAATCTGCTGGAAAACGCTGCGAAGTACACGCCGCCCGGTTCGTGCATCGTGGTCGCGGCCGAGCTGCATGGCCTGTGGGCGCGCGTCGTCGTGTACGATGACGGTCCCGGCCTGCCGCATGGACGCGAAGAAGCCATCTTTGAAAAATTCACGCGCGGCGAGCGCGAATCGGCCAAGCCCGGCGTGGGACTGGGCCTGGCGATCTGCCGCGCCATTGTGGAAGCCCACGGCGGCAAGATCGACGCGGCCACTTCGCCGCTGGGCGGCGCCGCCTTCGCCTTCACTCTGCCGCTGGGCACACCGCCCGCCATGCCGGAAGACGGCGGCGCCGGCCAAATGGAAAGCCTGACCGAATGAATACGCACTTGAACGAGACCCCGCCCACCGCCTTGCTGGTGGAAGACGAGCCGCAGATCCGCCGCTTTGTGCGCGCCGCGCTGGAAGAGGAGGGCTGGCAGGTGCACGAATCGGCCAGCATGCAGCGCGGCCTGATCGACGCCGGCACGCGCAAGCCCGATCTGATCGTGCTCGATCTGGGCCTGCCCGACGGCGACGGTATCGACTTCATCGGCGATATCCGCAAATGGTCGAATGTGCCGGTGATCGTGCTTTCGGCCCGCGTCAACGAGGCTGACAAGATCCGCGCCCTGGATGCGGGCGCCGACGACTATCTGAGCAAGCCTTTCGGCGTGGGCGAGCTGCTGGCGCGCGTGCGCGCCACCTTGCGCCGCCAGCGCCAGCCCCAGGCCGACAAGGCGGGACTGGTGCATTTCGGCGATGTGGCGGTGGATTTGCAGAACCGCCGCGTCAGCAAGGGTGGCGAGAACGTGCACCTGACGCCGACCGAATACCGCCTGCTCTCGGTCCTGGTCAGCAATGCGGGGCGGGTGATGACCAATCCCCAGCTGCTGCGCGCCGTGTGGGGACCGGCGCAGTCGGAGAACGGCCACTATCTGCGCATCTATATGGGCCATCTGCGCCACAAGCTGGAAGACGATCCCACCCAGCCCAAATACCTGCTGACGGAAACGGCGGTCGGCTACCGCCTGCTTTTGCCTGCCTGATTCTGCCTGAATTGGCCTGACTATTTGCTGAGCGTGCGCATGGCGCGCTCCAGCCCTTCCAGCGTGACTGGGTACATGCGGTTGTTCATCAGCTGGCGCATGATGGCGATCGACTGCCGGTACTGCCACAAGCCTTCCGGCTCGGGATTGAGCCAGATCGCCTTGGGGAAGGCATTGGTGAAGCGCGTGACCCACTCCGACCCGGCTTCCTCGTTGTTGTACTCGACCGAACCGCCCGGCTGCAGGATTTCGTAGGGACTCATGGTGGCGTCGCCGACGAAAATCAGCTTGGTGTCCGGCGTGTATTTGCGCAGCACGTCCCAGGTGGGGAAGCGTTCGGCGTTGCGGCGGCGGTTGTTCTTCCACAGATAGTCATAGACGCAGTTGTGGAAGTAGAAGAATTCCATATTCTTGAATTCCGTCTTGGCCGCCGAGAACAGCTCCTCGGTGCGCTCGATATGGTCGTCCATGGTGCCGCCCACATCGAACAGCATCAGCACCTTCACATTGTTCTTGCGCTCCGGCTGCATCTTGATATCGAGGTAGCCGGCGTTGTTGGCCGTGGCACGGATGGTCTGGTCCAGCGCCAGTTCCTCGGCCGCGCCCTGGCGCGCAAAACGGCGCAGGCGGCGCAGCGCCACCTTGATATTGCGCGTGCCCAGTTCGCGTTCCGAATCGTAATCCTTGTAGGCGCGCTGCTCCCAGACTTTGACGGCGGTGCGGTTGCCGCCCTTGCCGCCGATGCGCACGCCCTCCGGGTTGGTGCCGCCATGGCCGAAGGGCGAGGTGCCGCCCGTGCCGATCCACTTGCTGCCACCCTCGTGGCGCTCCTTCTGCTCCTTCAGCAGCTCGGCCAAACGGTCCATCAGCTTGTCGTAGCCGAATTTCTCCAACGCGGCGATCTGCTCCGGCGTCAGTTCGCGCTTCATGCGCTGCAGCAGCCAGTCCAGCGGAATCTCGCCCTTGGTGTCGAAAGCGGCGTTGATGCCCTTGAAGTAGTGGGCGAAGGCGCGGTCGAACTTGTCGAAATGGGCTTCGTCCTTCACCAGCGTCAGGCGCGCAAGATAATAGAAATCGTCCATCGAACTATCGATGACGTTTTTCTCCATCGCTTCCAGCAGCGTCAGGAATTCCTTGATGGTGACGGGAACCTTGGCCTCTTTCAGCGTGAAGAAGAAATCGATCAGCATGAGCGTCCCCGCGCCAGACGGTATTCCAGATGGGCTTTCACCTGCGGCCATTCGCCGCGCGCGATGCTGTACATGACGGTGTCGCGCACCGTGCCGTCGCGCCGCAGCGCATGGTGGCGCAGCACGCCGTCCCTCTTCGCGCCCAGGCGCTCGATGGCGTTCTGCGAGGCGTGGTTGAAGATATCGGTACGGAAGCCGACCAGCTCATAGCCCTTGTCGAAGGCATGGGTCAGCAGCATCAGCTTGCAGCTGCTGTTGACGTGGCTGCGCTGCACGCTTTTCGCATACCAGGTATAGCCGATCTCGATGCGGCCGATGAGTGGATCGATATCGTGCAGGCTGGTGCAGCCGATGACTTTGTCGCTGGCGATGTCGATCACCGCGAACGCCAGGCGCGAAGGGCGCATCTCCAGCGCGGTGGCGATGTACTGCTCGGTGTTCTCCGGTTCTGGCACCGACGTGATGCGTAGCTTCCACAGTTCGCCGTCGCTGGCGGCGGCGCGCAGGCCATCGGTGTGGCGCGGCTGCAGCGGCTCCAGGCGCACGCCGTTCAGTTCCAGCGTGACGGGGCTTATCTCTCTCATCAGCGGTTCGTCCTCGACATGAATACCAGGCGTTCGAACAGATGCACGTCCTGCTCGTTTTTCAGCAGGGCACCGTGCAGCGGCGGCACGATGGCCTTGGCATCCTTGCTGCGCAGGGCTTCGGGGGGAATGTCCTCGGCCAGCAGCAGTTTGAGCCAGTCCAGGAACTCCGAGGTGGACGGCTTTTTCTTCAGGCCCGTCACATCGCGCACCTCGTAGAAGGTTTGCAGGGCCTGGGCCAGCAGCTCCTGCTTCAAATTCGGATAGTGGACCTTGACGATGGCTTCCATCGTTTCCTTGTCCGGGAACTTAATATAGTGGAAGAAGCAGCGGCGCAGGAAGGCGTCCGGCAGCTCTTTCTCGTTATTGGAGGTGATGATCACCAGCGGGCGGTGCTTGGCCGTCACCATCTCCCGCGTCTCGTAGACATAGAACTCCATGCGATCGAGTTCGCGCAGCAGATCGTTGGGGAACTCGATATCGGCCTTGTCGATCTCGTCGATCAGCAGCACCACCGGTTCCGGCGCCGTGAAGGCTTGCCACAACACCCCCTTGACGATGTAGTTATGGATATCGCGCACGCGTTCATCGCCGAGCTGGGAGTCGCGTAAACGAGACACTGCATCATATTCATATAGACCTTGCTGGGCCTTGGTGGTGGACTTGATATGCCACTGCATCAGCGGCATATCCAGCGCCGCCGCCACTTCCTCGGCCAGCATGGTTTTGCCGGTGCCCGGTTCGCCCTTGATCAGCAAGGGACGCTGCAGCGTCAAGGCCGCATTCACGGCCAGTTTCAGGTCGCCGGTGGCGACGTAGTTGGCGGAACCCTCGAAACGGGCGTTAGGACCAGAAGGTGGATGCATGGGGTGGATTTCTCGGTAAAAGTCGGATTTTCCGAGTATATGCCAGAACCGGAGAGGGGGCGTGGGAGGGTAGTTCTAATGTGGACGTTATGAATCTTCCTAGGTTAGAATCGCGAATTGCTAGTACATAGATCAAGGTTTCTTAAAATAAATTTGCGTTACTGGAATAATCCCCACTGATCACTACCAACACCATGAAAAAACTCTTTGCACTCCTCGTGCTCGCCGGCATCACCCAGGCTGCCGCTGCGGCGGACATCGTTGGAAACGCCAAGGCCGCCCCAGCCAAGATCGAAATGTGTATCGGTTGCCACGGTATCCCAGGCTATAAAGCAACGTTCCCGGAAGTGTTTCAGGTGCCGATGATCGGTGGCCAATCCGCTAAATTCATTGAAAACGCGCTGCAAGGCTACAAGAAGGGCGAGCGCAAGCATCCATCGATGAAGGGCATCGCGGTCAGCCTGTCCGACCAGGACATCGCCGACATCGCTGCGTACTACTCGCAGCAAACCGCCACCAAGCAGAAATGAGGCCAGCCATGATGAAAAAACTGACGATCGCCCTGTTCTGCTCCGCCGTCTCCCTGAGCGCCGCCGCCGCCGGCAACATCACCGCCGGCAAGGCCCTGGCCGAAAAATACAACTGCGCCAGCTGCCACGGCAAAGACTTCAACAGCCCGATCGACCAGAGCTATCCCAAGCTGGCCGGCCAGCACCGCGACTACCTGGAACACGCCCTGACCGCCTACAAGCGCGGCGACGGCGCCAACGGCCGCAGCAACGCCATCATGACCGGCCAGGTCAAGCCGCTGAGCAACCAGGACATCAAAGACCTCGCCGCCTATCTGCACAGCCTGCCTGGCAACCTGGTGATCTCCCGCTGATCCCGTCCCGTCTGGACAAAAACAAAGCCCGCAAATTTCGCGGGCTTTTTCTTTTTTGCGCCAAATCAAACAATGTCCGACCCTGGTGTCAGGCACCACGGTCGGACATTTGCTGATCCAGATCAAAGAATGTCCGACTCCAGTGCCTGACACCAGGGTGGACATTTTTTGCGATTTATCAAAGGCGGCGGCGGATGGATTCGACGTAGGCGGCGCCGTCGGGCGGCAGGCCTTGGCGCTGGGAGTTCCAGATCATCTCGCCCAGGCATTCCATGATGACGTGGTGGGCGTCGTGCTCGGAGTCGAGCTTGCGCGCCAGGGTCTGGAAGGCGTCGCGGATGCCGCGCGGCTGGTCGATCGAGACTTGTTCGGCAATCGACAGATGCATCGACAGGTGCAGGAAGGGATTGGCCTGGCCGCCTTCGACCGAGTAGTCGCGTGCGATGGCCGCTTCGGCGTCGCTCAGCGCTTCATCGTATTCGGGGTGCTGCTGGACCCAGTCCTGGGCCATGGCTTCGAGCGGGGTCAGGATTTCGTGCGCGCGCTGCTTGCGGAATACTTCGCAGAAGAAGCGGCGGACGTCGTGGGAGGAGGGCGTGAACATGAGGCGGCGGCTGGGACGGCAAAACAGGGGCTGCTATTGTACCCGCAAATAAAAACGGACAGCCTGGGCTGTCCGTTCTCTTATTTGTCCGCTGGGACTACGAGGCTGGCTTCCTCGCAGGGCGCCGCGATCTGCGCTGCGGCCGCCTGCTGGTTGCGGTTGCCGCCGCCGTTGCTGCCGCCGCCACCGCCCTGGCGCTGGCCATGCGGCTGGCGCAGGTAGCGCGCGGTGTGGCGGTTGCCGTGCGGCGGCCAGGTCAGGAAGCGCGACAGCTCCTGCAGGGCGCGCTGGTACACTTCGCGCTTGAATTCGATCACCACGTCCAGCGGCACCCAATAGTCATGCCAGCGCCAGGCGTCGAATTCCGGATGGTCGGTCAGGCGCAGATTCACGTCGTTGTCGCGCGCGCACATGCGCAGCAGGAACCAGATCTGTTTCTGGCCGCGGTAATGGCCGCGGATTTCCCGCTTGATGAAATGATCCGGCACCTCGTAGCGCAGCCAGTCGCGCGTGCGTCCCACAATTTTCACGTGCTCGGGACGTAAACCTATCTCCTCCTCCAACTCCCGGTACATCGCCTGCTCGGGCGTTTCTCCGTACTTGATGCCGCCTTGCGGAAATTGCCATGAGTGCTCGCGCACCCGCTTGCCCCACCACACCTCGTTATGGGCGTTGAGCAGGATGATGCCGACGTTGGGGCGAAACCCTTCCCGATCGAGCATATTGCACCTCAAACTTTCTGCGGCAGCGCGTCTTTCTTACATTTTTGCCCACAAAATGGCCCACCAGCCAGGCTTTCGGGGTACGAAAGCGGCCGGAGGGCCTGCAAATGCACGCATTTGTATAAAGATTGGACGCATCAGCCAGCTAATCCTTTAAAATTAGGTTGATTATAACCCTCTCTTTTTAAAAAGAATTCATCGTCATGCGTGCATCCCGATTTTTTATTTCAACCCTCAAAGAAGCGCCTTCCGACGCGGAAATTGTTAGCCACAAACTTATGATGCGCGCAGGCATGATCAAGCGCCTCGGCTCCGGGATTTACACCTATATGCCGATGGGTTTGAAGGTGATCCGCAAGGTCGAAGCCATCGTGCGCGAAGAGATGAATCAGGCTGGAGCCGTTGAATTGCTGATGCCGCTGGTGCAGCCGGCTGAGCTGTGGCAGGAAACCGGGCGCTGGGACAAGATGGGCGCCGAGTTGCTGCGTTTGAAAGATCGCCATGGCCGCGAGTACGCTTTCCAGCCCACTTCCGAGGAAGTGATCACGGATGTTGTTCGTAGTGAAATTAAATCCTACCGTCAAATTCCGTTGAATTTTTACCACATTCAGACCAAATTCCGCGACGAGCGCCGTCCCCGTTTCGGCCTGATGCGCGGCCGCGAGTTCACCATGAAGGATGCCTACTCCTTCGACCGCGACCTGGAAGGCATGCAGAAATCGTACAAGATCATGTACGACGCCTACACCCGCATCTTCACCCGCTTCGGCCTGCAGTTCCGCGCCGTGGCGGCCGACAATGGCGCCATCGGCGGCACCGGCTCGCATGAATTCCACGTGATCGCCGGCACCGGCGAAGACGCCCTGGTCTACTGCCCGGACTCGGACTACGCCGCCAATATGGAAGCGGCCGAAGCCCTGGCCACCGGCACCCGCGCCGCCGCCGGCGCCGCGCTGGCCAAGACCGCCACCCCGAAAGCCTCGAAATGCGAAGACGTGGCGGCCCAGCTGAAGATCGATCTGAAAACCACCGTCAAGACCATCGCCCTGACCTCCGAGAAGGAAGTGGACGGCAAGGTCGCCAAGCAGTACTTCATGCTGCTGCTGCGCGGCGACCACGAGCTGAACGAAATCAAGGCCGGCAAGGTGCCTGGCCTGAACCCTTACCGCTTCTCGACTGAAGAAGAGATCAAGGAAGTGTATGGCTGCGCGCCAGGCTATCTGGGTCCGATCGGCACCAAGGCGCCTGTGACCGTGGTGGCCGACCGCACCGTGGCCCTGATGTCGGACTTCGTGACCGGCGCGAATGAGGTGGACTTCCACTTCACCGGCGCCAACTGGGGCCGTGACATGGCTGAGCCAAGCCTGGTGGCCGACCTGCGCAATGTGATCGAAGGCGATCCTTCGCCGGACGGCAAGGGCGTGCTGGCCATCGAGCGCGGCATCGAAGTAGGCCACGTTTTCCAGCTGGGCACCGCCTATTCGGAAAGCATGCAGGCTACCTTCCTGGACGAAAACGGCAAACCGGCTCCGCTGCAGATGGGCTGCTACGGCATCGGCATCACCCGCATCCTGGGCGCGGCCATCGAGCAGAACTTCGACGACAAGGGCATCATCTGGCCAGCCTCGCTGGCGCCGTTCGAACTGGTGCTGTGCCCAATGGGTTACGACCGCAGCGAGGTGGTGAAGGAAGAAACCGATAAGCTGTACGCGGCGGCGCAAGCGGCGGGCATCGACGTCATCGTCGACGACCGCGGCCTGCGTCCAGGCGCCATGTTCGCCGACTGGGAACTGATCGGTGTGCCGCACCGCGTGGTGATCGGCGAGCGCGGCCTGAAGGAAGGCAATCTGGAATACCAGGGCCGCCGCGATGCCGAAGCCACTCCTGTGGCGCTGGCCGATATCGTGTCCTTCGTCAAGGGCAAGATCCAGCAGTGAGCCTGGCGATGAGCCGCCTGCCGCGCGCACTGCTGTCCTGCCTGCGGCGCCGGCGCTTGTCATGCGCCGCCGTGCTGGCGCTGAGCGCCGGCCTGCTGGCGGCGCCGGCGCACGCCGGCAACCAGAAGGAAGAAGCGCTGGGCGACTCGGTGCGCCTGGCGCTGTCCAACGCCATCCACGATGCGCGTCCGCCCAAACCGAGTTTCAGCAATCCCACCGAGCGCCTGCGCTTCGAACAGTGGCTGGGCGAGATGTCCGACCGCCTCAAGCGCAAACTACCCGACGCGCAAAGCCGCATCGAATTCCTGGAAACCGCCTGGTATGAGGCGCGCCGCGCCGGTCTCGATCCGGGACTGGTGCTGGGATTGATACAGGTGGAATCGGCTTATCGCAAATACGCCGTATCGATTGTCGGCGCGCGCGGCTATATGCAGGTCATGCCTTTTTGGACCAATGTGATCGGCGACAGCGACCGCCGCAAGCTGTTTAATATGCAGACCAATCTGCGCTATGGCTGCGCCATTCTGCGCATGTATCTGGATATGGAAGGCGGCAATCTCTATCTCGCCCTGGGCCGCTATAACGGCAGCCGGGGACGTCCCGAATATCCGAACGCCGTGCTGGCCGCCTGGAACAACTGGAAGCACGCGGCATCGTCAGTGGCTGCGCGTTGATCCCTTCCGTACATCAAACTTAGGCCGTTTTCCGCTAAGATTGCAGACTTTGTCTGACAAGAGGAGCAGGAATGGTGTTGAAGTGGGCGGCCGCCATGGGATTGGCTGCATTGACGGCGGGCTGCGCCAGCACCCAGCCGCAGTCGGCGCAAGGGCCGAAAAACATTCTCCTCTTCGTGGCTGACGGCATGGGCATCAATACCATGACCGCGGCGCGCATCTTCGCCGTCGGCGAGGAAGGCCAGCTGGCGCTGGATGCCTTGCCGGAAGCGGCCTATGTCAAAACCTATTCCGCCAATATGCAGGCCAGCGACGGCGCGGCTGCGATGTCGGCCTATCTGAGCGGCGAGAAAACGGCGAACGGCGTGCTCGCCATGAGCGATTGCGGCACGCCGCAGGCGCGTCCCGTGCCGACCTTGCTGGAGCTGGCCAAGCAGCGTGGCCTGGCGGCCGGCATTGTCAGCAACGGCAGCGTGACCGATGCGTTCAGCGCGGCGGGCTATTTTCACCACTGCCCATCGAGCCTGCGCCCGGCTGCAAGCGCCACAGGCTCGCAGGCGCGCGCGGCATCGGCGTCGGCTAGCGATGGCGCCGTGGTCCAGCGCGCGCATCCGGCATCCGAGCAGATGACGGCGCAGGTGTGGCCGATGGCGGAGCAAGCCCAGTTGGCCGCCGCTGCGCTGGTGCCGGGTGGCGCTGGCTATAACGCGGCGCTTGGCAGTGGCCTGGATGTGGTGCTGGGCGGCGGCGCGCGCGAATTCAGACAGCGCGCCGATGGCCGCGACCTGCTGTCCGAGATGCGCGCCAGAGGCTATGCCCAACCCACGAATCCTGCGGAACTGAATGCACTGAAACCGGCTGCCGGCCAGCGCCTGCTTGGCCTGTTCGCCGACGAAGCGCTGGCTACCGACACCGCGCGCGACGCCAGCCGCCAACCCAGCCTGGCGCAGATGACGCAGCGCGCCATCGCCGGCTTGTCCAGCAACGGCAAGGGATTCCTGCTGGTGGTCGGCAACCGCCACATCGAAAAAGCGCTGGCCGATTCCAGCGCCCGCACCGCGCTGGAAGAAGTGCAGGCTCTCGACCAGGCCCTGCAAGCGGCCATCGACGACATGCAGCGCCGCGATCCGGGCCTGAAAAACACCCTGATCGTCGCCACCTCGACGCACGACAGCACCCTGGTGCTGAACGGCTATTCCCGGCGCACCGGCAAGACCACGGCGCAGGAGCCCGGCGTGCTGGGACTGCTGAAACGCTATGGCGACGGCAAGCCAGGCAAGGATCTGGATGGCGCGTCCTACACCATCATCGGTTTCGGCAGCGGCGGCAAGCGCGTGCAAGGTCCGCGCAGCAGCGGCCCCGCGCTGGACGACGCCACCGTCAGCGCCAGCGGCTACGCGCAGGAAGCCGTGGTGCGCACTGCGCCAGGCAGCGCCACGCCGGGCGGCACCGACGTCTGGCTGGGCGCCATCGGCGCGCGCGCCGAAGACTTCCGAGGCACCATCGACAACACTCGCGTGTTCAACCTGATACGGAATGCGGCCGGCTGGTAAGCCGTCGCGGATACATATGAAGAAAGCCCTTATCCCCGGCCTGCTGCTGGCCTTGAGCGCCACGGCGGCGCAGGCCGCACCGGCGAAGAACATCATCTTCTTCCTCGGCGACGGCATGGGACCGACCACCATCACGGCCGCGCGCATCTTCCAGTACGGCGAAGAAGGCCTGCTCAAATTCGAACGGCTGGAACGCACGGCGCGCATCAAGACCTATTCGAACGATGCGCAAACCACGGACAGCGCGCCGTCCATGGGTTCCTACATGACCGGCATCAAGATCAACAACGAAGTGATCTCGATGTCCTCCGACACCAAGGCCAGCATGCCGCAGAAGGATGAACGCGGCAACCTGACCATTGACACCTGCGCCAGTGGCAACGGCAAAGCCGCGCCCACCATCCTGGAACTGAGCAAGGCCGCCGGCCGCTCGATGGGCGCCGTCACCACCACCGAAGCGACCCACGCCACGCCGGCATCGACCTATGCCCACAGCTGCCACCGTCAAAGCGGCTACGCCATCGCGCTGCAGGCCGTGCCGGGCGGAGCGGGCTACAACCCGGCGCTGGGCGACGGCCTCGATGTGTTGATGGGCGGTGGCCGCCATCACTTCACGCCTTACGACGCCGCCAGCAACAGCAAGGGCCGCGCCGACGGTCGCGACCTGCTGGCCGAATTCGCCGCACAGGGTTACGCCGTCGCGAGCAACAAGATGGAAATGTCGGTGGCCCGTCCCGGACAGAAATTTGTCGGACTGTACGCGAAGGAAGACCATCTGGAATATGAGTTGGACCGCACCGCCACCCCGCCGCGCGGCGAAGGCGGCACCCAGCCCAGCCTGTCCGAGATGACCGCCAAGGCCATTGAGCTAATGAGCGCGAATCCCAAAGGCTTCTTCCTGATGGTCGAAGGCGGCAAGATTGACCACGCCCTGCATGGTTCCAACGTCAAGCGCGCCCTGGTCGACACGGTCGCCTTCGACGACGCCGTGCAAACCGCGCTCGATCAAATGAAGCAGCTCGATCCCGGCCTGGCCAACACCCTGATCGTCGTCACCGCCGACCACGACCACACCCTGGCCTTCAACGGCAATGCGCGGCGCGGCAACCCCATCCTCGACATCGTGCGCGGCGAAAGCGGCGAAGCCCTGCTCGACGCCGACGGTAAGGCCTTCACCACCCTGATCTTCGGCAACGGCCCGAATCGCCCGGCGCAGCGGGCGGACGTCGGCAGCGCTGAAGCCGGCGGCGACGACTACCACCAGGAGACCGGCGTCCGCCTGCGCGGCGAAACCCACGGCGGCGGCGACGTCAAGCTCTACGCGGCAGGCGCCGGCGCGGCCGCCTTCAAAGGCACGCTCGAAAACACCCGCGTCTTCGACCTGATGCGCGCCGCCGCCGGCCTGTAAAACCCACAGCTGAGTCCGTGTCCGATTTTGGGGTCTGGCCCCAAAATCGGACACGGACTCAGCGGAGTAGGGGCGAAAAAAAGCCCCGGGGCAGTGCCGGGGCGTTTGGCTGGAGCATCCCAGGCGATCAGCTCAGGTGGTCGGAGATCAGCTTGGTCATCTCGAACATCGATACTTGCGCTTTGCCGCCAAACACAGCTTTCAGCTTGTCGTCGGCGTTGATCATGCGGCGGTTGGCCGGATCCTGCAGATTCAGCTTCTTGATGTAGTCCCAGACCTTCTTGGTCACTTCGGTGCGCGGCAGGGGGCTCGCGCCTACCACGGCAGACAGTGCGCTCGATGGCGTCATCGCTTTCATGAAGGCTGCATTGGGTTTGCGTGCGGCGGGTGCTGCTTTCTTCGCTGCTGCTTTGGCCGGAGCGGCCTTCTTGGCTGGAGCCGCTTTGGCGGCGGCCTTTTTTGCTGGTGCTGCTGGGGTTTTCTTGGCTGTTGCCATATTCGAGCCTCCTTAACAAACACATGGAAAATTGCGCAAATCGTTCGCACGGCTAATATTGGTGGGGATTTGACTACTATGCAAGCATTTTTCGCTTTTTTCATCGGAAACGATACGTAAACCCCGCCAATGCAGGGCCGCTGCGCCGCCGCGGTGCAAGCGCCCTATGAAAAAGCCGCCTGGCGCAGTGCGCGCAGGCGGCTTCGGGGCTGTCGGACAAAGGCGGGAATGCCGGTCAGCGCATGCCGGGCATCATGCCTTTCATACTGCGCATCATCTTCATCATGCCGCCGCCGGACAGCTTCTTCATCATGGTCTGCATCTGTTCGAACTGGTTCAGCATGCGGTTGACTTCCTGCACCTGGACGCCGGCGCCGGCCGCGATGCGGCGCTTGCGCGCAGCCTTGATCAGCTCCGGCTTGGCGCGCTCCATCGGCGTCATCGAGTCGATGATGCCGACCATGCGCCGCACCTGCTTGTCCGCCTGGTCCATATTGGCGCTGCCTGCCGCCTGCTGGAACTGGGCCGGCAGCTTGTCCATCAGGTTGGCCATGCCGCCCATTTTCTTCATCTGGCCCAGCTGGGCCTTGAAGTCGTTCATGTCGAACTTGCCGCCGACCTTGATCTTGGCCGCCAGGTCGGCCGCCGCCTTGGCGTCCACGCCTTTGCGCGCTTCTTCCACCAGGGCCAGGATGTCGCCCATGCCCAGAATCCGGTTGGCCATGCGCGACGGGTCGAAGGCTTCCAGGCCGTCGAGCTTTTCCGAGACGCCGGCAAACTTGATCGGCTTGCCGGTGATATGGCGCACCGACAGCGCCGCGCCGCCGCGCGAATCGCCATCGAGCTTGGTCAGCACGATGCCGGTCAGCGGCAAGGCGTCGTTAAAGGCCTTGGCGGTGTTGATCGCATCCTGGCCCAGCATGGCGTCGACCACGAACAGGGTTTCCACCGGCTTGACCGCGCCGTGCACGGCGGCGATCTCGCGCATCATCTCTTCGTCGATGCCGAGGCGGCCGGCGGTGTCGATGATCAGCACATCGTGGTAATGCTTCTTGGCCCAGTCCAGCGCGGCCAGCGCGATGTCGACCGGCTTGTCCTGCGCGGTGGAGGGGAAGAAGTCGGCGCCGACCTGGCCGGTCACCGATTGCAGCTGGGCGATAGCGGCCGGACGATACACGTCGGCCGACACGGTCAGCACTTTTTTCTTCTTCTCTTCCTTGAGGTATTTGGCCAGCTTGCCGACGGTAGTGGTCTTACCCACACCCTGCAGACCGGCCATCAGGATGATGGCGGGCGGCTGCTGGGCGAAACTGAGCTGGGCCGCTTCGGCGCCCAGGTCGGCGCCCATGATGGCGGCCAGCTCGCGCTGCACCACGCCGACCAGGGCCTGGCCCGGCGTCAGCGAGGAGATCACTTCTTCGCCCAGGGCCTTTTCCTTGACCTTGGAAATGAACTCGCGCACGGCAGGCAGGGCGACGTCGGCCTCGAGCAGCGCCAGACGCACTTCGCGCAGCATTTCGGCGGTATTGGACTCGGTCAGGCGGGCCTCGCCGCGCATGGTCTTGACGACCTTGGCAAGGCGTTGGGTCAGGTTGTCTAGCATGGTAAGCCTACTAATTAGTATACGGTCAGTTGCGGACGGCGCGGCGGCGCCGCAAAAACGAACATTTTACCTTATGTGGCGCTGCGTAAAGGCAAGCGGCAATGCAGCCCGCCCTGCATTGCCGTTGCAAGCTTTCGGCGCCCTCGGAAAAAGCAATGCCGGCGCGCGAATTTTCGGCGAAATATTTCATTATTAAAGACCCAATGGTTTTTCGAGTTTATTAACAAATTCACGCGGACTCAAATTTCGCGGCTCGCCCACCTTATTAATTAGTGATAAAAATCATCTTCCGCTTGGGGAGCTTTCCGGTTACAGTCTTATTTCATCGATAATCTTGTCAGGAATATTCATGGATAATATGCAGGCAGCATGGCCGCAGGAGGACCAGGCGCGTGAACTTAAACTGGAATTCAGCGCCACCGGCAGCGAATATTTCCGCATCTGGATAGTCAATCTGCTGCTCAGCATTGTGACGCTTGGTATTTATTCAGCCTGGGCCAAGGTGCGCAGCAATCAATATTTTTATTCCAGCACCCGTTTGGATGGCAGCAGCTTTGAATATCACGGCAATCCGAAAGCGATTTTAAAAGGCCGCATCCTGGCCCTGATCCTGGTGGGCGGATATAACCTGGCGTTCAAGATTTCGCCCCTGCTCGGCCTGGCCATGATGGTGGCGCTGGCGATCGTGATGCCGGTGCTGGTCTGGCGCAGCATGCAGTTCAAGCTGTACAACACCAGCTACCGCGGCATCCGCTTCGGTTTCGACGGCGACAAGCGCAGCGCCTACATCCACTATCTGTGGCTGCCGCTGCTTGTCAGCCTGTCGCTTGGCCTGGCCCTGCCTTTCGTGCACCAGCGCGTCAAGCGCTTCCAGCACAGCGAAGCGCGTTTCGGCAGCACCAAGTTCAGCTTCGATGCCAGCGTGGGCAGCTTCTATCGTCAGTATCTGATCTTCTTTGTGTTCGCGTTCATTGGCGCCATCGTGTTCGGCATTGCCGGCGGTTTGCTGGGAAGCGCCTTTGGCAGCGTGCTGCCGTTCGATGCGCGGGCGGCGATACCGCTGATGGCGGTAGGTTTTGTCTATCTGTGGCTCTTCAGCATTTGGCCGCTGTTCCAGACCCGCCTGCAGAACCTGATCTGGAACCACACCCAGCTGGGCCAGCACGGCTTCCGTTCGGAACTGGCCTGGGGGCGCCTGACCTTCATCTACCTCACCAATCTGCTGGGCGTCATCTTTACCCTGGGCCTGTTCATCCCCTTCGCCAAGGTGCGCGCGCTGAAATACCGTCTGGAATCGGCCAGCTTGCTGGCGGCCGGCAGCCTCGATGACTTCATCGCCGGCGTGCAGCAGGACGTGGATTCGACCGGCGAAGGCGTGGCCGACATCATCGATCTGGACCTGGCGCTGTAATGGAACAAGAGGCAGCAGCAGCCCGCTATTTCGATGGGAAGACGTCGCGCGTGCACCGCGTTGAAGTGCGGGTGCGGGAAGGCATGCTGCATCTGAGCGGCGAGGCCGAACGCGCCTGTCCGCTGGACCAGTTGCGCGTTTCCGAGCGCAGCGCGCATGCGGTGCGCAAGGTCACCTTCGACGACGGCGCCTACCTGGAAGCGGTGGACCGCGCGGCCTTCGACCGGCTGCTGCACGCCAGTGGCCATGGCGACAGCTGGGTGGTGCGCGCACAGCAAAGCTGGCGCGGCACCGCGCTGGCAGTGGCCGCCACCGTGGCCCTGCTGGGCGCCGTCTATCTTTATGGCTTGCCCGCCGCCGCCACAGTGGTGGCGCGCCACCTGCCGGTGCAGGCCGAACGCATGCTGGGTACCGGCATGCTGGAGATGCTGGACCGCCATGTGTTTGTCCAGTCGGATATGCCGGCTGCGCGCCAGGCCGCACTGCGCGCCGCTTTTGCCGGTCTACGCTCGCCGGAACCGGGCGCGCCCGCCTACCGCCTGCTCTTCCGCAAAAGCGGCATCGGCCCGAACGCCTTTGCCCTGCCATCCGGCGACATCGTGCTGACCGACGAACTGGCCGAGCTGCTGCCGGAGGACGGCGCCGTGATGGCCGTGCTGGCGCATGAACTGGGCCATCTGCATGAACGCCACCTGACGCGGCGCGTGATCCAGGGCTCGGCCGTCGCCGCCGTGACCACGCTGGTGTTTGGCGACGCCTCCGCCATCATCGCCGGCGTCCCGGCCCTGCTGCTCGACCTGCGCTACTCGCGCGACGCCGAACGCGACGCCGACGACTACGCCGCCGCCATGCTGCGCCACAACGGCCTGCCGCTGGCGCATCTGGAACGCGTCTTCGAAGTGCTGGAAAAGCTGGACAAGAATGCCAGCGGCTACCTCTCCAGCCACCCCGTCACCAGCGAACGCCTGGCCCGCCTGCGCAACGCCCGCCCCTAGGATTTGCGGCGAATCAAGCGCCGCAGTCGCCAGAACGGGGCCGCTCTGATAGCCTGAGCAAAACAGGCGCGGCACGGTAGTGCAAAATATATCTATACGGCAATATTTTTTGATATGATCTGCGCGCATGAAAGACCGTGGCCGCGGGCCATATTTCTATCTGACTGGCGAGGAGAGACTGGATGAAACTGAATAAGATCGCAAAGACCCTGGCGCTGGCGGCGCTGGCCATGGCGGGCAGCGCCCAGGCGCAGGAAGTGGTGCGCCTCGGGAACCTGAAATTCGCCCATTACGGCGCCGTCTCCTATATTAAAGAGATCGCGCCCAAATGCGGCATCAAGGTCGAGGAGCATGTCTTCGCCAAGGGGCTGGACGTGATGCAGGCCATCATCGCCGGCGAACTCGATGTGGGCAGCACCGCTTCGGAGGCGGCGATCTCGGGCCGCGCCGGCGGCGCGCCGATCTATGTGGTGGCCGGTTTCGCCAAGGGCGGCGCGCGCCTGGTCGGCCGTACCGATCTGAAAATGAAATCCGTGCGCGACCTGAAAGGCAAGAAGGTCGGTGTCACGCGCGGCGGCATCCAGGAAGTGCTGCTGCTGGCCGAGCTGCAGCAGGCCGGCCTGACCGCCTCCGACCAGCCGGGCAAGGATGTGCAGATCGTCTTCCTCGCCTACGCCGATTTGAATCAGGCGCTGCTGGGCAAGAATATCGACGCCATGATGCAGTCGGAGCCGCAATCCTCGCAATCGATCAACAAAGGCTTCGGCACCGAAATCATCAAGCCTTACGACACGCCGATCGGCGAGCCGGTGCGCACCATGGTGATGACGGAGAAGTTCTACAAGGAGCGCCGCCCGGTGGCCGAGAAGTTCATGCGCTGCTTCGTCGAAGCCACCCGCACCTTCATCGACAAGCCTGACGTGGCCGAAAAATATGTGCGCGAAGTGGTCTTCAAAGGCCAGATCACCAAGGACGATTTTCAGGATGCGATCAGCAATTCGCCGTATTCCTACGATATCTCGCCCGAGCATATCCAGATCACGACCGACGTGATGGCCAAGACCGGCGTCGGCAAGATGGCCAAGCCGCCGGTGGCCAAGGAATGGGTCAAGACCGATCTGCTGGACCAGGCTAAAAAGAGTCTGAACGTTAAATAAGAAGCAGGGGAGGGCAGTATGGCGAAATTCTCATGGCGTGAAGCGGCCGTCGGCCTGGTGGTGCCGGCGCTGGTGATCGCGGCCTGGCAGGCGGTGGCCACGCTGGGCTGGGTGAATCCCCAGGTGCTGCCCTCGCCGCTGGCGGTGGTGCAGAAATGGATCGAATACCTGCTGCCCTTGCAGCCTTACAGCGAAGGCAATTGGCTGGCGTGGGCCTTGTCGGGCGAACTGATTCACGATGCCATGGGCAGCTTGTACCGCGTGCTGGTCGGCTTTGCCATCGGCGCCGGCCTGGCGCTGCCGGTGGGCCTGGCCATGGGCGCCAGCAACCGCGTCTACGCCTGGCTCAATCCCCTGGTGCAACTGCTGCGGCCGATTCCGCCGATCGCCTACATCCCCTTGTCGATCCTGTGGTTCGGCCTCGGTAATCCGCCGGCCGTCTTCCTGATCGCACTGGGCGCCTTCTTCCCGGTGCTGATGAACACCATCGCCGGCGTGCGCCAGGTGGATGGCATCTATCTGCGCGCCGCGCGCAATCTGGGCGCTTCCGGCACCACCATGTTCCTGCGCGTGATCCTGCCGGCGGCCGTGCCCTACATCCTGTCCGGCGTGCGCATCGGCATCGGCACCGCCTTCATCGTGGTGATCGTGTCCGAGATGATCGCCGTGAACAATGGCCTGGGCTTCCGCATTCTGGAGGCGCGCGAATACTTCTGGTCCGATAAGATCATCGCCGGCATGATTTCGATTGGCCTGATCGGCCTCGCCATCGACGTGCTGATGAACCGCCTGAACAACCACCTGCTGCGCTGGCACCGCGGCCTGGAGAATTAAGATGAGCCATATCTTGGTGCAGGACGTCAGCAAGGTGTTCAAGACCGACAGCCGCGAAGTGGTGGCGCTGAAAAATATCGAGCTGGAGATCCCGCAAGGCCAGTTCGTCTGCCTGCTGGGGCCATCGGGCTGCGGCAAGTCGACGCTGCTGAACGCGGTGGCCGGCTTCTCCCTGCCCAGCAGCGGCCGCATCACCGTCGATGGCCGCGAAGTGACGGCGCCCGGCCCCGAGCGCGGCATGGTGTTCCAGGAATACGCCCTGTTCCCGTGGATGACGGTGGCCGAAAACGTCGCCTTCGGCCTCGAAATCAAGGGCCAGGACAAGGCGCGCATCAAAGCCACGGTCGACCAGCTGCTGCAGATGCTCTCGCTGAGCGACTTCCGCAGCCGCTATCCGAAAGACCTGTCGGGCGGCATGCGCCAGCGCGTCGCCATCGCCCGCGTGCTGGCGCTGGACTCGCCCATCATGCTGATGGACGAACCTTTCGGCGCCCTCGATGCGCTGACCCGGCGCAATCTGCAGGACGAGCTGCTGCGCATCTGGGCCGAGCTCAAAAAGACCATCATCTTCGTCACGCATAGCATCGAGGAAGCCATTTACCTGGCCGACCGCATCGTCGTCATGACCTATCGCCCCGGCACCGTCAAGCGCGACCTGCTGGTCGAACTGCCGAGGCTGCGCGACCCCGCATCCGCCGACTTCAACGCCCTCAAGCGCGACCTCGGCCAGCTCGTGATGGAAGAACAGCAGCGCCACCACAACGACGAGCTCCGCCTCGCCGCCATTGACTAATCTCAAACAATGTCCACCTTGGTGCCAGGCACTGGAGTCGGACATTCTTTGATTTAGATCAGCAAATGTCCGACCTTGGTGCCTGACACCAGGGTGGACATTGTTTGATTTGGCGCAAAGGGTGGGCCGGGGGCATGGTTGGCGGGCTTTGGTGTAAACTAGCTGGATGCAGACTTACTTTCTGATCGCAGCCGCGTTGCTGTATGTTGTGTGTGCCGTTCTGCCTGCCCGCCAGGCTACGCTGATTGCCGCCGTTACCGGCCTGGCTTGGGTGTTGCACGGGATTACGCTGTCGTTCGATGTGATGGAGCCTGGTTCGCTGCGCATCGGCTTTGCGACCATGGCGTCGTCGGCGCTGTGGATTTCGGTGGGCGCCTACTGGCTGGAGAACCGGAATTTTCAGCTCGATGGACTGCGCCGCATGGTGATGCCGTGCGCGGCGATCAGCGTGGCGCTGGAGGCGGTCTTTCCCGGCGCGCTGGTGTCGCTCGAAGGCCGCTCGGGCATGCTGCCCTGGCATATCGCCATCGCGACCCTCGCCTACAGCACGCTGACCATCGCGGCTTTCCATGCGGTGCTGATGGCGCTGCAGGAGTCGCGCCTGCATACGCGCAGCGAACGCGCCGGTTTCCTGTGGGCGGCGCTGGACCAGTTGCCGGCCCTGCTGACCATGGAGAAGCTGCTGTTCCGCATGATCGGTCTGGGCTTCATGCTGCTTAGCCTGACGGTGCTGTCGGGCGTGGTCTTTTCCGAGGAATTGTTCGGCCGGGCGCTGAAGTGGGACCATAAATCGGTCTTCACCCTGCTGTCCTGGCTGTTGTTTGCGTCGTTGCTGGCGGGCCGCCACTTCCGCGGCTGGCGCGGCAAGACGGCTTTGAGCTTCACCCTGGCCGGTTTTGCGACCTTGCTGCTGGCCTATGTCGGCAGCCGTTTTGTTCTGGAAGTGGTTTTGCACCGAGGATTCGCATGACACGTATTTTGTTCTGGCTGGCCCTGATCTTCCTGGTCATCGCCGCCATCCGCAGCAAGCTGAAGTCGGCCAGCCGGCCGCCGGAGCAGCAGCCGGGCCGGCCGCGCGCCGCCGCCGAGGCGCAGCCCCAGGCCGAGGCGATGCTGTGCTGCACCCACTGCGGCGTGCATTATCCGGCCTCGGAAAACGTCGCCTCCGATGGCCGCAATTACTGCAGCGCCGCCCACGCCGGTTTGCCGGCGCCCTGATCCCATCCTCCGGTGAGCACCCGTCCGCAAGTGCTGTCAGCCGAAGCCCGCGAGACATTCTGGCGCTCGCTGCAAACGCTGACCGGCACGCGGGTGGTGATCGCCATCGTCCTGCTGCTGTATCTGAGCTTCGATAGCCGCGGCCTGCGTTCGGCCGGGGATTTCTTCTACGCCGAGATCTGCGCCAGCTACCTGGTGCTGGCCCTGGCCTTCTCGCTGGCGGCCCTGTACTGGCGGCGCCGCTTCATGCTGCAACTGCTGTCGCAAATCGCCTGCGACCTGGCCGTGATCTCCCTGCTGTACGTGGCGGGCGGCGGCGGACGCAGTGGCTTGGCCATCCTCTATCTCTTCCCGCTGGCGGGGGCGGCGATCCTGGCGCCGCTGCTGCTGGCGCTGTTCTGCACCTCGCTGGTCACGCTGTTCATGCTGGGCGAGAGCATCTACCGCGGCCTGCTGCTCGAACTCGACGCTTCGGTGCTGCAGGCCGGCCTGTATGGCGCGGCTTTCTTTGCCGCCGTGCTGGTGGTGAACCGCATGGCGGCGCGCCTGATCGGGCAAGAGGAGCTGGCGGTGCAGCGCGGCATCGAGATCGGCGTGCAGCAGGCCGTCAACCGTCTGGTGATGTCGCATGCCGGCGACGGCATCGTGGTGGCGGGGGCTGACGGCCAGATTTATGGCGGCAATCCGGCTGCCCAGCAGATGCTTGGCCTGGTCGGCCAGCGCCTGGATTTTAAGCTGGGCAGCTCGCCTGCTCTGCATCCGCTGGCCCTGGCCTATGCCGACTGGCGCGCCAATCCGCTGCTGGCCACCGTTTTCCTGACGATCAAGCCATATACCGATCCGGCCCTGCAGGACGTGACCGCCGCCTGGAGCGCGCGGCGCGATATGGCGTCCCACCTCAAGGTGCGCTTCGTTGCCGCCGACACGGCCGGCCTGGGCATCGAGCGCAATGTGATCTTCCTGGAGGACGTGACGGCCATCGAAAACCAGGCGCAGCAACTGAAGCTGGCGGCCATGGGGCGGCTCACGGCCAGCATCGCGCACGAGGTGCGCAATCCGCTGGCGGCCATCGACCACGCCACCTCGCTGCTGGCCGAAGACGTGCAAGGCCCGGTGCAGATGCGCCTCCTGAAGATCGTGGGCGACAATGTGGCGCGCGTGAACCGCATGGTGGAGGACATCCTGCAGCTCTCGCGCAAGGCGCAAAGCCATGCCGAGCCGCTCGAGCTGCCCGACTTCCTGGCCGAGCTGAAGGCGGAATTCGACGATGTGCAGGGCCTCGATCCGCGCCAGCTGTGCATCGCCGGCGTGGCGCCGGCCACGGTGCGCTTCGATCCGCTGCACCTGCGCGAGGTGCTGCTGAATCTACTCAGCAATGCGGTGCGCTATGCCAGCGCCACGCCGCGCAGCATCCGTATCTTTATTGTCAACACGCCGGGGCGGGCGCTGGAATTGCATGTGCAGGACGACGGTCCCGGCATCTCACCCGAGGTGCGCGCCCACCTGTTTGAGCCTTTTCATACAACTTCGAGCAAGGGAACCGGGCTGGGTTTGTACCTGGCGCGCGAATTGTGTTTGAATAATGAGGCGATGCTGGACTATGAGCACCGCTACGATTCCGAGGTGAACCCGGACGGCAGCCGCAAGTCGAGCGGCCGTTTCGTGATTACATTCGCGCGGTCCGCCGCGCGCTGAGCGCTGACTATATCTATTAGAAGGGCGGCGGCATGAGTTCTCCCCGTGTCCTGGTGGTCGATGACGAAGCGGACCTGCGCGAGCTGCTGGAAATCACCCTGGTCAAAATGGGCCTGGATGTGGACAGTGCGGAAAACCTGCGCCAGGCGCGCGGCTTCCTGACCCGGCACGAATACGCCCTGGTGCTGACCGATATGCGCCTGCCGGACGGTCTGGGCCTGGAACTGGTGCGCGAAGTCTCCGCCGCCTGCAAGAACACGCCAATCGCCGTCGTCACCGCCTTCGGCAGCGCGGAAAACGCCGTGGTGGCGCTGAAGGCGGGCGCTTTCGACTATGTTAGCAAGCCGGTGCAACTGGACCAGCTGCGCGTGCTGGTGCAGTCGGCGCTCAAGGTCAACCAGGCGCCGCCGCCGGCCGCGCCCAGCCAGGGGCCGGCGCGCAGCCGCCTGCGCGGCAATTCGGCCGTGATCCAGGCCTTGCGCGCCCAGATCGGACGGCTGGCGCGCTCCATGGCGCCGATCGCCATCACCGGCGAGTCGGGCAGCGGCAAGGAGCTGGCGGCGCGCGAAATCCATGCGCAAAGCTCGCGCGCCGAGCGACCCTTCATCGCCGTCAACTGCGGCGCCATTCCCGAGGCGCTGATGGAGGCCGAGTTTTTCGGCTACCGCAAGGGCGCTTTCACCGGCGCCTCCGATGAGCGCGACGGCTTTTTCCAGGCCGCCCACGGCGGCACCCTGATGCTGGACGAGGTGGCCGACCTGCCGCTGGCGATGCAGGTCAAGCTGCTGCGCGCCATCCAGGAGCGGCGCGTGCGCAAGATCGGCGCCACGGCCGAGGAGCCGGTCGATGTGCGCATCATCAGCGCCACCCACCAGGATCTGGCGCACTGCGTGGAGGAGGGCAAGTTCCGCCAGGACTTGTTCTACCGGCTGAACGTGATCGAACTCAGTCTGCCGCCGCTGCGCGAGCGGCTGGACGACCTGCCCGAGCTGACCGGCGCCATCCTCGAACGCCTGGGCAGTTTCGGCGGCACGCCGGTGCTGGGAGCGGGCGTGCTGGAGGCGCTGCGCGCCTATTCCTTCCCCGGCAATGTGCGCGAACTGGAAAACATCCTGGAGCGCGCCCTGGCGTTTTCCAGCGACGGCGTGATCGATGCCGCCGACCTGGCGCTCAAGGGCGCCGCGCCGGGACGCGCTGCGCCGCCCGCAGGCCAGCCGGCGGTCGCCGGTCTGCCGGCGCCGGCAGGCAATACAGCGCCTGCCGGGCCGCAGGCCGCGCCCGCCGATCCCGCGCCATATGCCGCACCCGCGCCCCATGCTGCTTCAGCGCCGCAGGCCGCCGCCGCGCCCCCGGCCGAGGCGTCGCCGGACGCCGCGCCGCTGGCGGCATCGCCCGGCGCGCCAGCCTTGCCGCCGCCGCCTCCGCTCGACGTCCTGCCCAGCAACCTGCCCGACTACCTGGCCCAGATCGAGCGCGACATCATCCTGCGCGCCCTGGCCCAGACCCAGTTCAACCGCACCCAGGCCGCCCAGCTGCTGGGCATCAGTTTCCGCCAGCTGCGCTATCAGATGCAAAAGCTGAATATCCAGGAGCCGGAAGCCTGACTTGGGCGGCCGGACGCGCGGATCGTCTATAATGCCGCTCCGCCGCGCGCCGGCCGCAGGTCCGGACACTGTCCGTGGACCGCCCCGGTGCGCCCGCCGTCGCCCCATTCGTGATCGTTTCGTCAATGCAAAATCGCCACGGATGCGGCGCCTGGCGCCGGTTTTTGCCTAAGGAAAAGGCAGCGCCGGGCCGCCCTTTGACGCAGTGTTAGTGCTTGCTTACCGCAAGCCGCGCTTGCTGTCCGAAGGAGTTAAAAGTCAACAGAAAAATTGCCTGTTTCGGCAATTTTTTTTGCCCCACACGGTTTAGTCTTGTCCTACAATTAGTGTCTAAGCTAGCGCGTTTCACTAAATCTAGTGAATAAACTTGCTACAAATTAAAACCTGCTTTAGAGCAACTAAATCTGTTACCACCCTTTTTGCACGCTGTTATCGGGAGCTGAAATGCAATCTACTCAGGACATCACCATCAATCCAGCGCCGCAAGTACCGGCTTCGGCCGGCGCTGCCGGCGGCCTGGCCACTGCGGCCGGCACGCTGGGCGACTACCGCATCATCCGCCGTAACGGCGCGGTGGTTGCGTTCGAGCCCTCCAAAATCGCGGTCGCGATGACCAAGGCCTTCCTGGCCGTGGACGGCAGCCAGAGCGCCGTTTCCGCCCGCGTGCGTGAACTGGTGGAAGAGCTGACCAGCAGCGTGGTGAATGCCCTGGTGCGCCGCCAGCCATCCGGCGGCACCTTCCATATCGAAGACGTGCAAGACCAGGTGGAACTGGCCCTGATGCGCTCCGGCGAACACGATGTGGCGCGCGCCTATGTGCTGTACCGCGCCAAGCATATGGAAGAACGCCGCCTGAAAAAGGAAGCGCAAGGCGCCTCCACCATCGGCGAGCCGCAGCTGCACGTCACCGAAAACGGCGCGCGCCGTCCGCTGAACATGCAGGAAGTGCGTGACCTGATCAACGCCGCCTGCTCCGGCCTGGAAAAACACGTCGACGCCGACGCCATCCTGGCCGAAACCGTCAAGAACCTGTACGACGGCGTGCCGGTCGAAGAGCTGCACAAATCGGCCATCCTGGCCGCCCGCGCCCTGATGGAAAAAGACCCGGCCTACTCGCAAGTGACCGCGCGCATCCTGCTGCACACCATCCGTAAAGAGGTGTTCGGCAAGGAAGTGCCGCAAGCGAAAGCCGCCGCCGAATACATCGAGTACTTCCCGAAATACATCGCCAAGGGCATCGAAGCCGAGCTGCTGGACGCCAAGCTGGCCGAATTCGACCTGGCCAAGCTGGCCAAGGCCCTGGTGGCCGACCGCGACCTGCAGTTCGGCTACATCGGCCTGCAAACCCTGTACGACCGCTACTTCCTGCACGTGCGCGATGTGCGCATCGAAATGCCGCAGGCCTTCTATATGCGCGTCGCCATGGGCTTGGCCCTGAACGAGAGCGAGCGCGAAGCGCGCGCCATCGAGTTCTACCACCTGCTGTCGAGCTTCGACTTCATGTCCTCGACCCCGACCCTGTTCAACTCGGGCACCCAGCGTTCGCAACTGTCTTCCTGCTACCTGACCACCGTGTCGGACGATCTGGAAGGCATCTACGACGCCATCAAGGAAAACGCGCTGCTGGCCAAGTTCGCCGGCGGCCTGGGCAACGACTGGACCCCGGTGCGCGCCCTGGGCGCCCACATCAAGGGCACCAACGGCAAATCGCAGGGCGTGGTGCCGTTCCTGAAGGTGGTGAACGACACCGCCGTGGCGGTGAACCAGGGCGGCAAGCGCAAGGGCGCGGTCTGCGCCTACCTGGAAACCTGGCACATGGACATCGAGGAATTCCTCGACCTGCGCAAGAACACCGGCGACGACCGCCGCCGCACCCACGACATGAACACCGCGAACTGGATTCCCGACCTGTTCATGAAGCGCGTGATGGAAAAAGGCAGCTGGACCCTGTTCTCGCCATCCGACACGCCTGACCTGCACGACAAGGTGGGCAAGGCCTTCGAGCAAGCCTACCTGGGCTACGAAGCCAAGGCGGCCGCCGGCGAAATCCGCGTCTCCAAGAAGATCGAAGCGCTCGACCTGTGGCGCAAGATGCTGTCCATGCTGTTCGAAACCGGCCACCCATGGATCACCTTCAAGGATCCGTGCAATATCCGTTCGCCGCAGCAGCACGTGGGCGTGGTCCACAGCTCGAACCTGTGCACCGAGATCACCCTGAACACCGGTCCCGACGAAATCGCCGTCTGCAACCTGGGTTCGGTCAACCTGCCGGCCCATATGAAAGAGGGCAAGCTGGATCACGTCAAGCTGCAGAAAACCGTCCGCACCGCCATGCGCATGCTGGATAACGTGATTGACATTAACTATTACGCCGTCGAGAAAGCACGCAACGCCAATATGCGCCACCGTCCGGTCGGCATGGGCGTGATGGGCTTCCAGGACTGCCTGCACATGATGCGCGTGCCTTACTCCTCGAACGAGGCGGTGGCCTTCGCCGACACCTCGATGGAAGCGGTGTGCTACTACGCCTACCTGGCCTCCACCGAGCTGGCCGAGGAACGCGGCCAGTACGCGTCCTACAAAGGCTCGCTGTGGGACCGCGGCATCCTGCCGCAGGATTCGGTCAAGCTGCTGGCCGAAGAGCGCGGCGGCTACCTGGAACAGGATCTGTCGTCCTCGATGGACTGGACCCCGGTGCGCGAACGCATCGCCAAGTTCGGCATGCGCAACTCGAACTGCGTGGCGATCGCTCCGACCGCGACCATTTCGAACATCATCGGCGTGTCGGCCTGCATCGAGCCGACCTTCCAGAACCTGTACGTGAAGTCCAACCTGTCGGGCGAGTTCACCGAGATCAACGCCTACCTGGTGCGCGACCTGAAAGCGCGCGGCCTGTGGGACGAGGTCATGATCGCCGACCTGAAATACTTCGACGGCTCGCTGACCAAGATCGACCGCGTGCCGCAAGACCTGCGTGATATTTATGCAACCGCCTTCGAAGTGTCGCCGACCTGGCTGGTGGAAGCCGCCTCGCGCCGCCAGAAGTGGATCGACCAGGCCCAGTCGCTGAACATCTACATGGCGGGTGCTTCCGGCAAGAAACTGGACGAGACCTACAAGCTGGCCTGGCTGCGTGGCCTGAAAACCACCTACTACCTGCGTACCATCGCTGCCTCGCACATGGAGAAGTCCACTTCCAAGACCGGCGCCCTGAACGCCGTGGCGGTGAGTCCAGCTGCGGTCAGCGCCGCGCCAGCCGCCGCTGCCAGCGCAACGACCCCGGAAGTGGCGGAAGGCGCCGCCTGCTACCTGCGTCCGGGCGATGACGGCTTCGAGGAATGCGAAGCTTGCCAATAAGCTGTTGAGTAGCCATCTATAGAGAAGAGTCAGAATCGCGCCGGGCCTGCCCGGCCGATTCTTTTACAGATTGATAAGGAAAGAAACCATGTTGTCCTGGGATGAAGAAGCCGCGCCGGTGGCGCGCAATCAAGTGGGCGCCGAAGCCAGCGAAGGCACGGCCGAGCAGATCGCCCTGCGCGTGAACGCCGACGACAAGCGCATCATCAACGGCAAGACCGACGTCAACCAGCTGGTGCCCTTCAAGTACAAATGGGCCTGGGACAAATACCTGGCCGGCTGCGCCAACCACTGGATGCCGCAGGAAGTGAATATGCAGCGCGACATCGAGCTGTGGAAGAACCCGAACGGCCTGTCCGAAGACGAGCGCCGCCTGGTGAAGCGCAATCTGGGCTTCTTCGTCACCGCCGACTCCCTGGCCGCCAACAACATCGTGCTGGGCACCTACCGCCACATCACGGCGCCGGAGTGCCGCCAGTACCTGCTGCGCCAAGCCTTCGAAGAGGCGATCCACACCCATGCCTACCAGTACATCGTGGAATCCCTGGGTCTGGACGAGCGTGAAATCTTCAACGCTTACAACGAGATCAAATCCATCCGCGACAAGGATGAGTTCCTGATCCCCTTCATCAACACCCTGACCGACCCGGCCTTCGTCACCGGCACCATCGAAAACGACCAGAAGCTGCTGAAGTCCCTGATCGTCTTCGCCTGCCTGATGGAAGGCCTGTTCTTCTACGTCGGCTTCACCCAGATCCTGGCGCTGGGCCGCCAGAACAAGATGATGGGCGCCGCTGAGCAATACCAGTACATCCTGCGCGACGAGTCCATGCACTGCAACTTCGGCATTGACCTGATCAACACCATCAAGCTGGAAAACCCGCAGCTGTGGACTCCGGCCTTCCGCGACGAGATCAAGGCGCTGTTCCTGCAAGCCGTGGACCTGGAATACGCTTACGCCGAAGACACCATGCCGCGCGGCGTGCTGGGTCTGAACGCCACCATGTTCAAAGGTTACCTGCGCTTCATCGCCAACCGCCGCGCGGTGCAGATCGGCCTGGAGCAGTTGTTCGACCAGGATGAAAATCCATTCCCGTGGATGAGCGAGATGATCGACCTGAAGAAGGAGCGCAACTTCTTCGAGACCCGCGTCACCGAGTACCAGACCGGCGGCGCGCTGAACTGGGACTGACCCCTTTCGTTTTTCGCTTCTCGCAAAAAAGCCCGGCACATGCCGGGCTTTTTTTATACGCGCTTTTTACGCCGAACTGCGTCGCGATGGCGCGTGAGCGCTTTTTTTCTTGTCGTTTAATCGCGACGACAAAAATGCCGCCGCCGCAGCGCGGCGCGCGCGCGCCAACTCTTCTTCCAGATTTTTTGGAAATGCATAGTGCCTTTAGGTAAAGGCGTTATGCGAAGCGCATGTGCGCGATGAGGTGAGGGAAGAGGACGCGCAAGCAGCATCGGCGGGCCTTCTTCAGCGTTTGAATGTACGTTGACGCGCTCAACTCAATGAAAAAAAGAAGGTGAAAATCAATTGTTCCGGTTGCGCATCGACAAGGTTTTCGTGTACTTTACGAACTTGAAAATACTTGAATTTGCAAGCGCTCTTTTTTGAGTGTGTTGTAAGCGCAAAAATCGACGAAAAAAACGGGATACAAATTCGCACAGATATGCACAAGACCACACCGTTATCGGAAAGCCGTCTTGCCTGAATCCGATCAGGCGGGGCGGTTTTTTCTTTGAACTTGATGACGTGATGTGGCTGCGGCGCGGGATCGAATGGAGCTGAGCATACGCCCTCGAACCGGAACGTGCCGTAACAAGATTTTGAAGCTGCCGCCGAAAGCACCCTGTGGTGCGGCGGCAGAGTCGATGGCTGAAGTGCTGCAAACGTGAGGAGTTGCAGCAGTTCAGCTGGTGCCGCATTCATTAGCGCAAACCCCGAAGTTGTTTGCGCCGATGAATAATTCGCCTATCTTCCATTGGGGAGGAGGGGCGGGTTTACATCTTGTGCGTATAAGTTCTCATCTCAGATGAAGGAGAAAAAAAATGGCAACAGCCGCTAAAAAAACCGAAGCAAAGAAACCAGCCGCCGCAAAGGCCGCTCCTGCCGCTAAAAAAGCAGCTACCAAAACCGCTGCTGCTAAACCAGCTGCTAAAAAAGCTGCTGCCGCTAAACCAGCAGCCAAGAAAACCGTTGCTAAAGCCGCTGCCAAGCCAGCAGTGAAAAAAGCCGTCGCCGCTAAACCAGCAGCGAAAGCCGCCGCTAAGCCAGCAGTGAAAAAAGCCGCTGCCAAACCAGTAGCGAAGAAAGCCGCAGCAAAGCCAGTGGCCAAGAAAGCCGCTGCCAAGCCAGCAGCAAAACCAGCAGCGAAGAAAACCACTGTCAAGGCAGCAGCCAAGCCAGTAGCGAAGAAAGCCGCAGCGAAGCCAGTCGCCAAAAAAGCGGCCGCCAAGCCAGCAGCGAAAAAAGCCGTAGCGAAAACCGCAGCTAAACCAGCAGCGAAAAAAGCCGCAGCGAAGCCAGTGGCCAAGAAAGCCGCTGCCAAGCCAGCAGCGAAAAAAGCCGTAGCGAAAACCGCAGCCAAGCCAGCAGCCAAGAAAGCCGCTGCTAAACCGGCCGCTAAAAAAGCTGCTGCCAAACCAGCTGCCAAGAAAGCCGTAGCGAAAGCCGTCGCTAAACCAGCAGCGAAGAAAGCCGCCGCCAAGCCAGCCGCCAAGAAAGCTGCTGCGCCTAAAGCTGCTCCGAAAGCTGCCGCTAAACCAGCCGCCAAGAAAGCTGCTGCTCCTAAAGCCGCTGCCAAGCCAGCTGCTAAACCAGCCGCCAAACCAGCTGTCAAAAAAGTCGCTGCTAAACCAGCTGCCAAGCCAGCTGCAAAGCCGGCCGCTAAACCAGCCGCCAAACCAGCTGCTCCAGTAGCTGCGAAACCAGCTGCCAAGCCAGCCGTCAAAAAAGCCGCACCGAAGAAAGCCGCCGCTCCTAAGAAGGAAGCTGCCGCCAAACCGGCCGCCGCCGCTGCTGCTCCAACCGCGAAAACCGTGCTGGCCCCAGCTGCCGCATGGCCTTTCCCAACCAGCACCCGTCCTTCCTAAGCAAAGCGCTTAGGCCCGGATGAGGCGACAGCCGCTGTGTGAGACAATCACACAGCGGCTTTTTTATGGAGGGTCCACGTGCTTAGTATTGTTATGTTGATTGTCGACACCGCCGCCAGTGTGCTGGCCGGTGTTCTGTTGCTGCGCTTCTGGATGCAAGCGATCCGCGTCCGTCCGCCATCCTCGGTGGCCCAATTCACTTTCCAATTATCCGACTGGCTGGTGCGCCCTCTGCGCCGGATAGTCCCCGGCGTGGGCGGCTATGACTGGGCCAGCCTGCTGGGCGCATTTCTGATTGTCCTGCTGGCGAGTTCCGTGCTGTTTTTTGCCGGCCTGCCGCCCGAAACCGTGCTGCTGATGGCCTTGCACCGTTTCCTGAACTGGATACTGTATGGTTTCATGGCGTTGCTGGTGATCGAAGCGATCTTCAGCTGGATCAACCCGCACGCGCCGACCGCCCCCTTCATCCGCGCGCTGAACGAGCCGCTGCTGCGGCCCATCCGCCGCGTTGTGCCGCTGGTTGGCGGCCTCGACCTTTCGCTGCTGGTCGCCCTGATCCTGCTGCAAATCGCCCAGCTCGTGCTCGGCATGCTCTTCGGCGGCCGCTAAGCCCGCCCACCGTCGCGTCCGTGTCCACCCTGGTGCCAGGCACCAAGGTGGACACGAGGTCAGCCGAGGGCTTAGAAGCGGTAGCCGAAGGCGGCTTCGAAGCGGTCGGCGATCTGCTCTTTGCTGAGGACGTGGTTTTGCGCGCCTTTGTGGGCGATCTTGATGGCGCCCAGCAGGCTGGCCAGGCGGCCCGTGGTTTCCCAGCCGAGCTCGTTGGTCAGGCCGTACAGCAGGCCGGCGCGGTAGGCGTCGCCGCAGCCGGTCGGGTCGAGCGCTTCGGCCGCGACGGCAGGGATGTCGATGCGCTTGCCGTCGGTGTAGATCTCGGAGCCTTTTTCGCCGCGCGTGACGATCAGCGCCTGCAGGCGGCTGGCGATTTCAGGCAGGGTCAGGCCGGTGCGGTCCATCAGCAGCTCGATTTCGTAATCGTTGCAGGTGACGTAACTGGCTTTGTTGATGAAGTCGATCAACTGCTCGGGCGTGAACATCGGCATCTGCTGGCCCGGGTCGAAGATGAAGGGGATGTTCAGCTTGGACAGGTCGTCGGCGTGCTTGAGCATGCCCAGGTGGCCGTCGGGCGAGATGATGGCGATGGCGGCCGGGCCGGCCTTGGCGATCTCGTTTTCGTGGGCGAAGGACATGGCGCCCGGGTGGAAGGCATTGATCTGGTTGTTGTCCGAGTCGGCCGTGACGAAGCACTGGGCGTTGTAAGCGTCCTTCTTGATCAGGATGTTCTCGGTCGAGATGCCGAGCTGTTGCAGGCGCTCCAGATAGGGCGCGCAATCCTGGCCCATGACGCCGACGATGCGCGGCTCGCCGCCCAGCAGTTTCAGGTTGTAGGCGATATTGCCGGAGCAGCCGCCGAACTCGGTGCGCATGGTCGGCACCAGGAAGGAGACGTTGACCTTGTGCAGCTGGTCGGCCAGCAGGGTGTCGCCGAAGCGGCCTTCGTATTGCATGATGATGTCGATCGCAAGCGAACCGCAAATCAGGGAGGTCTTATTCTTCATGATAGATTTTATGGGTAGAAAATCGCGATGTGATAGCCCGATGCTTTGAGCTGGCGGAGTTCGAAGTACAGTTTAACGGTTTGCTCGCTGCGTGGAGTGAAGCCTTTGTCGACCTCGGCCGGCGTGGCCAGGTACTCGCGCGGCGCGAAGACGCGGCGCAGGAGCGGCTTGTCGGCGCTGTCGTTGAGGATCAGTTCCAGGTGCGGCCAGGCCTGGGTCGTGCGCGACTGGTTGCGCAGCACGGTCGCATAGCTGAAAGTGCTGTCCGTCATGGCCTGCAGTTCGCCTTGCTCGACGCTGAGGGCGTCGATCTGGGTGGGGTAGTCGACCTTGCAGCCGACGCTGGCGCACAGCGCGACCAGGGCCGGTTTCAGCTCCGGTACGCTGGCGGCCAGGCTGTTGCGGAAGGTGGTCAGGCCTTGCAGCAGCAGGCCACCCAGCAGCAGCGGCAGGGCGCAGGCCATGACCACGCGCGCCGCCTTGCCCAGCTGCTGGCGGCGGCGGTCGCGCTTGATGAAATCGGGTTCGTCTTGCTGCGCTTCGGCGGCGCTGGCGGCGGTCTCGTCCGCGCCGGCTTTGGCGTCCGCAGCGGCGGCGATCTCGCCTGCACCGGTCTCGGCATCCGCAGCGGCGATGATCTCGTCTGCGCCGGTTTCGGCATCCGTAGCGCTGGGGGCGTCGGCGCTGAACCGGGCTGGCGCGTCGCTGGCGCTGCCTGCGGCCGGGAGGGCGGCGGCATCGGCCAGGTCCGCAGCGGCCGGCGCTTCCGGCGGCTCGTCCTCCGCCGAGAGGCGGATGGCCGGTGCCAGGCGACTGGCGCGCAGGGCGGCGGCGGCGGGCGCGGTGCTGCTGGCAATGACGTTGCGCGCAGCCTCGAGCGCATGCATGGTCTCGGCGGCCGTGTCGTCGAGCGGGTCTGCTGCGCCAATGCCGGCCATGCCGTGCGTCTCGTCCGCATCAAAGTGGTGCAGCTCATCGAGCGCGATGGCGGTGATGTGTTCTTGCGGCGTATCGAAGTCCGGTTCGCGGCGGCCATCCGCCGACGCGCCGGCGGCACTCGCCGCTTCGGCCACGGCGGGCAGTTCCTCGTCCACGTTCAGGTCGAGGTCGAGATCGATTTCCTGGTCCAGCGGCAGTTCGGCCGCATCGGCTTCCGGCTCGGGATCGGCCAGCGCGCTTTCTACCTGTTCGGCTTGCAGTTCGAGCGCTTGCTCGGCCGGCTCGGCGGCGGGCAGGGGATCGGCAGGGGGGAGAATGGGCGGACGGATGGGCGGCTCAACCAGGGCCGCATTACCGTCGAAAACTTCATTGCAGGCGCCGCAGCGCACGATGCCCCCACGCAGTTTCAACTGGTCGTGTGCGACCCGGAAGACTGTGTTGCAGTGGGGGCATTTGGTGGCGAGCGCCATCGCGTTAAGGAGGGAACCTTAGCGTGCGGGTGGAACGGTATCGCTGCCCAGGCGGCCATGCAGGGCGACCCAGCCATCCTGCTCGGCCCAGACGCCCAGCTTGATGAAGGGGGCATAGGCTGCCGCCACTTCCTCGGCCTGGCGCGCCAGCACGCCGGACAGGACCAGGGAACCGCCTTCGGCCACGCGGCCCGACAGCATCGGCGCCATCAGCTTCAGCGGCGAAGACAGGATGTTGGCCACCACCACGTCGAAACGCTGTTCGGCGTGGGCCGACTTGGCGAATTCGTCGGGCAGGAAGAAGGCGATGTCGGCCACCTGATTGCGCTGCGCATTGTCGCGCGCCGATTCGATGGCTTGCGGATCGATGTCCACCCCGGCCACTGGGGTGGCGCCCAGCTTGCGCGCCACCATGGCCAGGATGCCGGAGCCGCAGCCGTAGTCGAGCACGGTCTTGCCCGGTGCCGGATGCGCTTCGAGCCACTCCATGCAGAGACGGGTGGTCGGATGGCTGCCGGTGCCGAAGGCCAGGCCCGGGTCCAGTTCCAGGATCAGGGCGTTGGCGTCGGGCGCTTCGTGCCAGCTCGGCACGACCCAGATATTCTTGCCGATGTGGATGGGTTCGAACTGCGACTGGGTCAGACGCACCCAGTCTTCGTCCGCCACCGGGCGCAGGGTGAACTTGGGCAGGTCCGCCAGGCCGATGGCCGCAGCGGCTTCGGCCACAATGGCGGCCTGGTCGGCGTCGACGTCGGTCAGCGCCACCACGCGGCTGTGGTCCCAGGCCGCTTCTTCCGGTTCCATGCCCGGCTCGCCGAACAGGGGTTTCTCGGCGTCGGTGCCTTCGTCGGCATCCTCCACCGAGACGGAGAGGGCGCCCGCTTCCATCAGCGCGTCGGACAGGGCCTCGGCGTGGTCGCGTGCGACTTCGATAACGATTTCAGTCCAGCTCATGAACCCGCCTTCGGCATTTCCGCCAGCTTCTGTTCCAGATAATGGATATTGGTGCCGCCTTCGATGAAGCGGGCATCGACCATCAGCTCGCGGTGCAGCGGGATATTGGTCAGGATGCCTTCCACCACCATCTCGGACAGGGCGATCTGCATGCGGCGGATGGCCTGTTCGCGCGTGGCGCCGTAGGTGATCAGCTTGCCGATCATCGAGTCGTAGTTTGGCGGTACATAGTAACCCGCATAGGAATGCGAGTCCACGCGCACGCCGGGGCCGCCCGGGGTGTGCCAGGCGGTGATGCGGCCGGGCGACGGGGTGAACTTGAACGGGTCTTCGGCATTGATGCGGCACTCGATGGCGTGGCCGGACAGCATCACGTCGCGTTGGCGGAAACGCAGCTTCTCGCCGCAGGCGATGCGGATCTGTTCCTGCACGATATCGATGCCGGTGATCATTTCGGTGACCGGGTGTTCGACCTGGACGCGGGTGTTCATCTCGATGAAGTAGAACTCGCCGTTCTCGTACAGGAACTCGAAGGTGCCCGCGCCGCGGTAGCCGATCTTGCGGCAGGCTTCGGCGCAGCGGTCGCCGATCTTCTCGATCAGCTTGCGCGGAATGCCGGGAGCCGGCGCTTCCTCGATGACCTTTTGGTGGCGGCGCTGCATGGAGCAGTCGCGCTCGCCCAGCCAGACGGCGTTCTTATGCTCGTCGGCCAGGATCTGGATTTCCACGTGGCGCGGATTTTCCAGGAACTTCTCCATATACACTTCGGGATTGCCGAAAGCGGCACCGGCTTCGCTCTTGGTCATGGTCACGGCGTTCAGCAGCGCCGCTTCGGTATGCACCACGCGCATGCCGCGGCCACCACCGCCGCCGGCGGCCTTGATGATCACCGGATACCCGACCTTGCGCGCAATTTGCACGATCGCCTTTGGATCGTCCGGCAAAGCGCCGTCCGAACCTGGCACGCAGGGCACGCCGGCCTTGATCATGGCCTGTTTCGCCGAGACCTTGTCGCCCATCATGCGGATCGAGTCGGAACGGGGGCCGATGAAGACAAAACCGGATTTTTCCACGCGCTCGGCGAAGTCGGCGTTTTCCGACAGGAAGCCATAGCCGGGGTGGATCGCTTCGGCGTCCGTCACTTCCGCCGCGCTGATGATGGCGGGCATGTTCAGATAGCTGAGCGCGGAGGCGGCCGGTCCGATGCACACGGACTCGTCGGCCAGCTTGACGTATTTGGCGTCTTTATCGGCTTCCGAATGGACCACAACCGTCTTGATGCCCAGTTCGCGGCAAGCGCGCTGGATACGCAGGGCAATTTCACCGCGGTTGGCAATGAGGATTTTTTCAAACATGGCAGGTTCGTATGTTTGCGGGCATCCGGCGAACCGGACGCGCCTTGTAGAAGGGGATGGGGCAGGTGGGGGCGGCCGATCGGGCCGCGCGCCGCACTTAGCCGATCACGAACAGGGGTTGGCCGAATTCGACCGGCTGGCCGTTTTCCACCAGAATCTGGGTCACGACACCGGCTTTTTCCGAGTCGATTTCATTGAGCAGCTTCATCGCTTCGATGATGCACAGGGTGTCGCCTTCCTTGATGGTCTGGCCCACTTCGACGAAAGCGGGATTGCCCGGCGCCGAGGAGCGGTAGAAGGTGCCGACCATCGGCGATTTGACCACGTGGCCGCTCGGTTCGGCGGCAACGCTGGCGGCTGGGGCGGCGCCGGCGACAGGGGCGGCCATGGGGGCGGCGGCTGGCGCGAAGTGGGCCGGCATGCCTTGCGGCTGCATCATGACGACCTGGTTCTGCGGCGTGGCGGAAGATTTGACGATGCGAACTTTGCTCTCGCCTTCGGTGACTTCGAGTTCTGCAATATCCGATTCGGCAACCAAGTCAATCAAGGTCTTGAGCTTGCGTAGATCCATCTGAGACTCCCTGGGTATCTTGTTTTATAAGTTGAGTGCGGATATTTCCTTGTGGGAAGTTCCGCGCTAAATGCGTGCAGATCGCGTAGATTAACGCTTTTTAAGCGCAAAGTCGATGGCTAGCCGATATCCTTCGATACCCAGCCCGCAGATCGTGCCCTGCGCGATTGCACTGAGGAAAGAGTGGTGGCGAAACTCTTCGCGCTGATAAATATTGGAAATATGGACTTCAATGAAGGGGATGGCGACGCCGGCCAGGGCATCGCGCAAGGCGACGCTGGTATGGGTCAGGCCGCCCGGATTGATGATGATGCCATCCACGCCCTCGGCCCGGGCTGCATGGATGCGGTCGATCAACGCCCCTTCATGGTTACTTTGGAAACAGGCCAGGCGGGCGCCAGCCGCCGCGGCTTGCGCCTGGGCGGCTTGTTCGACCTCGGCCAGGGTGCTTGCACCGTAGACCTCAGGCTCGCGCGTCCCCAGCAGATTCAAATTGGGGCCGTTGAGCAGTAGGAGGTTTTTTGCCATGTTTCCTGACCGTTTTCTGCGAAAGTTCCGCATTTTGCCGCCAAGCGTGAGCAATGGCAAGTAAAAATGTATTGCAGAAATGACTACATTGCTGCCAGATCGGCACGCAGCTGATCGAACTTCAGGCGCCCCAGATAGGTCTTCTTGACCTCCCCATCCGCCCCAATCAGGACGGTATAGGGCAGACCGCCTTGCTGATTGCCGAACTGGCGCGACAATTCCGTGCCGCCGAGACCGGCCACATACACCGGGTAAGCGATGTGGAATTTCTTGGCGAATTCGGCAATATTGGCGGGCGAGTCAATGCCGATGCCGATGATTTGCAGGTTCTTGCCGCTGCTGGCGGTCTGCAGTTCGGACAGTTCCGGCATCTCCTGCACGCAGGGGCCGCACCAGGGGGCCCAGAAATTCACCACCAGGGTCTTGCCTTTCCACTGCGACAAGGCTTGCTGGCTGCCGGCGGCATCGGCCATGGTCTGGCTGAACAGGGCTTGCACCGGCCCGGTCACGCCCGGCTGCGCGGTCTGGGTGATGGGGGGCGCCGGCGGCTTCTTGTTCAGGCCGACCCAGGCGCCGGCGGCGGCGAACAGCACAGCGATCAGGGAATACGCGAGCAGGGATTTCTTGGTCATGGTTTTTCTTCTTGCGAGGGATGGGTGGAGGCGAGCAGCAGGGCGCGGACGCCGCCGAGATCGGCGCGCAGCGGCCTGCCGTCGCTACGGGGCTTCATTGCGCCGCGCAGATCGTCCAGTTCATAGAGGGCGAGGTGGACGCCTTCTTGCCGCCACAGGAAGCTGGCGGTCTCGACCGGATCGTAGCGCGGCCCCTTGAAGTGGGGTGTCTCCGATATTTCAATATGCCATCCCTTATTCAGCAGGAAGATCTGCACTTCCTTGGCGCTGTCGGCGAACAATTGCAGATGGATGTCGTCATGCGGGCCGGCGGTGCCGTTGAGCACGGCGCCGGTCAGGCAGGGATGGTAGCGTTCCAGCTCTTCCATCAATTGCAGCGCCAGGCTGCGCAGGCGGAACAGGCGCGCCGGCTGGGTGTCGCCCTGGAACAGGGATTGGTACAGACGCAACTCTTCCTCGATCTGATTATTATCAGGAAGCAAACTCTGGCGTGACTGGTGCTGGGCCTCGCCCAGCACCAGGCGCGCGGCCTTGCGCTTGGCCGTGGCATAGTCGGCGCCGTCCTGGGCGATCAGGCGCGCGGCCGTGGCGGCGATCTCGGCCCGCAGCTGCTGGCCTTCGTCATAAGGGTTTTGCATCATATGCAGAATGATACCCTGATTAGCCGACCCGCGAAAAAGCCGCCGGCTCAGGTAAAATCGCTGTCTTGATCCATTCGCCAGCGCACTATTCAATATGCACATTCATATACTTGGCATCTGCGGCACCTTTATGGGCGGCCTCGCCGTGCTTGCCAAAGAAGCCGGCCACCGCGTTACCGGCTGCGACGCCAACGTCTATCCCCCCATGAGCACCCAGCTGGAAGCCCAGGGCATCGAGCTGATCCAGGGCTTCGGGCCGGAACAGATCGAACTCAAGCCGGACCTGTATGTGATTGGCAATGTTGTCTCGCGCGGCAATCCACTGGTCGAGGAAATCCTCAACCGCAGCCTGCCCTATGTCTCCGGCCCGCAGTGGATCGGCGAACATATCCTGCGCCATAAATGGGTGCTGGCCGTGGCCGGCACGCATGGCAAGACCACCACCTCGGCCATGCTGGCCTGGATTCTCGAAGACGCCGGCTACGCGCCCGGCTTCCTGATCGGCGGCGTGCCTATGAACTTCGGCATCTCGGCCCGATTGAGCGGCAAAGGCGCCGATTCCGATTTCTTCGTCATCGAAGCGGACGAGTACGACACCGCCTTCTTCGACAAGCGCAGCAAATTCGTGCACTACCACGCGAAAACCGCCATCCTGAATAATCTGGAATACGATCACGCCGACATCTTCCCCGATCTGGGCGCGATCGAAACCCAATTCCATCACCTGGTGCGTACCGTGCCCGGCATCGGCCGCCTCATCGTGAACGGCGACGAAGCCTCGCTCGAACGCGTGCTGAAGCGCGGCTACTGGAGCGAAAAGGAAAGCTTCGGCCGCGTGGCGGGGCGCGATTGGGCCATGAAAGAACATGAAGACGGCAGTTTCGACGTCGTCTTCCGCGGCGAGCACGCCGCCACCATCCACTGGCAGCTCACGGGCGGCCACAACCGGGCCAATGCTTTGGCCGCGATCGCCGCCGCCCGCCATGTGGGCGTGCCAGTGGCCCAGGCCGCGCAAGCGCTGGAAAGCTTCCAGAGCGTCAAGCGCCGCATGGAAGTGCGCGGCGCCGTCAACGGGATTACTGTTTACGACGACTTCGCCCACCATCCGACCGCCATCGCCACCACCGTCGGCGGCCTGCGCCAGAAGATCGGCAAGCACAGCCGCATCCTGGCCGTGCTCGAGCCGCGCTCCAACACCATGAAGCTGGGCGCGATGAAGGATGCCTTGCCGGGCAGCCTGGCCGAGGCCGACCTGGTCTTCGGCTTCGGCAGCGAAAAAGCCCTGGGCTGGAGCCTGGGCACGGCGCTGGCGCCGATGGGCGAAGTGGCCGGCGCCTACGAGGACATCGACCTGATGGTGAAGGCGATTGTGGCCCAGGCCCGTCCCGGCGACCATATCGTGGTCATGAGCAATGGCGGCTTCGGCGGCGTCCATCAGAAATTGCTGGAGGCCTTGGCCCGATGATTCTTTACCTGCATGGCTTCCGCTCCTCGCCGCTGTCGATGAAGGCGCGGCTGACGGGCGAGCGCATGGCGCAGTTGGGCCGCAGCGCCGAGTTCATCGCGCCCCAGCTGCCCGCCTCGCCCAAGCTGGCGCTGGAACTGGCGTTCGAGCTGGTGCGCGAGGTGCCCGCCGAACAGCTGGCCATCGTCGGCTCCTCGCTGGGCGGCTATTACGCGACCTGGATGGCCGAGCGCCTCGGCTGCCGCGCCGTGCTGCTGAACCCGGCCACGGCCCCGCTGAAAGACCTGGAGAAATACGTCGGCGTGAGCACCGAATACCATTCGGACAAGCCGTTTGAATTCAAGCGCGAATATATCGAGGAACTGCGCGCGCTGGCGGTGCCGCGCATCAGCCGGCCCGAGCGCTACTTCCTGATCGGCGCCACCGGCGACGAAGTGCTGGATTACCGCGACATGGTGGCCCACTATGCGGGCGCGCGCCAGCACATCATCCAGGGCAGCGATCACAGCATCACGGAATATGCGGCATATCTGACGGACGTGTTGGCGTTCTGCGGCATCGACGCCCACCCGGCCGGCGGTGCCCAGTGAGAGGACCATCCTTACGCCTGGCCCGCTGGCACAACCATGCAAACGCCGTCGGCGCCCCGTCCGCCTTGCGCCACTGGCTGACCGACACCGGTTCGCTGACCGTCAAGCTGAGCGCGCGCAGCGCGGCGTTCCGCCTGCAGCGCCTGCACCAGTATCCGGCCACCTGCCTGGCCGACGAGGCGGCGGCGGTCGGCCTGGCGCGTCCCGGCCGCGTGCAGGAACGCGAGGTTCTGCTGCGGTGTGATAATACGCCTGTGGTGTTCGGCCATTCGGTGGTGCCGGTGTCGGCCACGGCGGCCGACTGGCCGCTGTTCGGCGCCCTCGGCGAACGGCCGCTGGGGACCACGGTGCTGTTTTCCGATCCCCTGGTCGCGCGCAGCGATTTGCAGTTCGCGCGCCTGCAGCCCAGCCATCCGCTGGCGCAGCGCGCGCGCCGCGCCTGGGCCGGCGCCACGCAAGCTGAATTGAGCGAACAGGCCGTACTGTTCGCGCGGCGCCGCCTGTACCGGCGCCGCCATGGATTATTGCTGGTCACCGAAGTGTTCTTTCCCTCGGTGCTGGCGTTGGCGCAAGCTGGCCACCTTATTAAGAATGACGAATAAATAATGAACGTATTTTTTGAAGAATCCGGCGATTTCAAAGTCGGCACCGTCTTGTCCCAGGCGGGCGAGTCCTATCAGGTGGAAATGGCCAGCGGCAAGCGCAACAAGGTGAAGACCAAGGATGTGCTGCTGCAGTTTGAAAAACCGGGGCCGGCCGAGCTGCTGGAACAGGCCAAGGCCGTGGCGGCCGAGATCGACCTCGACTTCCTGTGGGAAGTGGCGGGCGAAGAAGAGTTCGGCTTTGCCGAGCTGGGCGCCGAATACTTCGGCCACGCGCCGCTGGCGCATGAGGCGGCCGGCCTGATTCTGAGCCTGCATTCCTCGCCCATCTATTTCTATAAGAAGGGCCGCGGCCGCTACAAGGCCGCGCCCGAGCAGTCGCTCAAAGCGGCGCTGGCCGGCATCGAAAAGAAAAAGCAGCAAGCCATCATCCAGCAGCAGTATGTCGATGAGCTCAAGCAGAACCAGTTGCCGGCATCGATGCAGAACATCGTGCAGCAGCTGCTGTTCAAGCCGGACAAGAACACCATCGAATACAAGGCGCTGGAAGCGGCTTGCGACGAGCTGCACACCACGCCGCCGCGCCTGATGCTGGCGGCCGGCGGCATCGCCTCGCCCAAAGAGCTGCATATGGCCAAGTTCCTGTTCGAGAACTTCCCCAAAGGCCACGGCTTCCCCGAGCTGGCCGTGCCGCAAGCGCCCGCCAACCTGCCGCTGGCCGCCGTCGAAGCCTTCTCCATCGACGACGTGACCACCACCGAGATCGACGACGCCTTCTCGGTCGTGCATCTGGACGGCGGCAAGGTGCGCGTCGGCATCCACATCGCCGCGCCGGGCCTGGGCATCCGTCCCGACGACGCCATCGACAAGATCGCGCGCGGCCGCATGTCCACCGTGTATATGCCGGGCGACAAGATCACCATGCTGCCCGACAGCATCGTCGACGCGTTCACGCTGGCTGAAGGCAAGACCTGCCCGGCGCTGTCGCTGTACGCCACCCTCGATCCGGCCGACTGGAGCGTGATCGCCACCGAAACGCGCGCCGAACTGGTGCCGATCGCCAACAACCTGCGCCACAACGACCTGGACGATGTGGTCAACGAGGAAAGCCTGGCCGATGGCAGCGGCGAATATCCGCGCAAGGCCGAGCTGACCCTGCTGTGGGCCTGGGCCCAGCAGCTGGAGCAGGGCCGCATGGTCAAGCGCGAAGCGTTCGGCTTGAAGCCCGAGCAGAACAACCGCGTCGACTTCAACTTCTATGTGGAAGACGATGTCGTCACCATCAGCCGCCGCAAGCGCGGCGCGCCGCTGGACAAGATCGTGGCCGAGCTGATGATCTTCGCCAACAGCACCTGGGGCAAGATGATGCACGACCATGGCGTGCCGGGCATCTACCGCAGCCAGGGCCAGGGCGTGGGCGGCTGGGCCGCCAAGATGCAGGTGCGCATGCTGACCCATGCCGCGCCGCACCAGGGCCTGGGCGTCGACCAGTACGCCTGGTCCACCTCGCCGCTGCGCCGCTACACCGACCTGGTCAACCAGTGGCAGATCCTGGCCTGCGCCGAGCATGGCGTGACCGCGCCGCTGGTGGCCCCGTTCAAGCACAAGGACGCCAATCTGTTCGCCATCGTCTCCGCCTTCGATGCCGCTTACGCCGCCTATGCCGATTTCCAGTCGAATATGGAACGCTACTGGTGCCTGCGCTGGCTGGGCCAGGAAGACGCCAAGGAAGTCGACGCCGTCGTGCTCAAGGACGAGGTGCTGCGCCTGGTCGAGATCCCGCTCGTCATCCGCCTGCCGGGCATGCCGCAGCTGGCGCGCGGCATCCAGGTCAAGCTCGACGTGCTGCGCTGGGACGAGGTGGACCTGGGCATCGAAACCCGTCTGGGCGAGGTGCCGGTCACGCAGGCGGCCAGCGAAGACGTCGGCTTCGAGGACGAAGATCTGGTGGACGAAGCGAACGACCCGGCCCAGGTGGAAGAAGCGGTGGCGGAAGCTACCGACCCGGCCCAGGCCGACATCGCCGCTGCCGATCCGGCCAGCGAGAACGGTCAGACCGCGCCAGCCGGCCAGTAATCGGCCCCGGTCTGGCCGGACCCGGTCCGATTAGACCCGGTCTGCTTAGACCCGCTGCGGTCGGGCCAGGCCGCAGCGGCGCACCGTCGCCGGCCGCCTGAACACGCGGGTCGTCGCCGCATTCCGCCTTTTCCAACAGGGATAAGGACGGGGTGGGGCGGCGGCCCGCGATTTTTCTTGAGGCCCGCCGGCTTTGTCGTAGAATGCAGCATTCTGTTTGCTCTGACCCAGCCCCGCGTGAAGTATTTAAGAGACAATCTGTTCCTCTGCATCGCCATCGGTATTTCGCTGGCGGCCCACGCGGCCATGCTGACGGTGCACTTCGTCGCGCCGAAGGACTTCAAGATCGAGCCCACCGATCCGGGCCTGGAAGTCATCCTCGTCAACGCCAAGCACAATAAGAAGCCGCTCAAGGCGGACGCCCTGGCCCAGGCCAATCTGGACGGCGGCGGCACTGCCGACGCCGGGCGCGCCAAGTCGCCCCTGCCCGATATGCGCAAGATGGAATCGGGCGACAGCATCAAGGCCACCAAACGCCGCATCGCCGAGCTGGAAGAGCTGCAGAAAAAACTCCTGACCCAGGTGAAGGACAGCCCCGTCGCCGCGCCGCCCGTCACGGAAAAGAACAAGCCCGATCCGCTGCCCAACGGCGCCGACCTGATCGACAGCAGCAAGGCGCTGGCGCGCATGGCGGCCGAGATCACCCAAACCATCGACGACCAGAACAAGCGTCCGCGCAAAACCCGCATCACGCCCAGCACCCAGGAAGTGGGTTATGCCCAGTACTACAAGGAATTCCAGCAGCGCGTGGAAACCATCGGCACGCTGAACTTCCCGCAAAAGAACGGGCGCAAGCTGTACGGCGAGCTGGTGGTGAACATCCCCATCTTCCAGGACGGCACCATCTATACGAAGGAAGGCGGCGCCCGCGTCGAACAAAGCTCGGGCAATCCGGCGCTGGACGAAGCCGCGCTGGCCATCGTGCGCCGCGCCGCGCCCTTCGGAAAATTCCCGCCCAAAATGCTGTCCAAAGATAAGGATGATCTGTGGATCATCATCACCCGCTTCAAATTCACGCGCGAGGAAAAGCTGGAAGCGAATCTGGGCGGCGTCAATTGAAGCCATCCCACCTATCGGAGTCTGATTTGGACCGTTACTGCGTCTTCGGCAATCCCATCGCCCACAGCAAATCGCCTGAAATCCACGCCGTCTTCGCCGCCCAGACCGGCCACCAACTGAGCTATGAAAAGCGCCTGGCGCCGCTGGACGGCTTTGCCGCCGCCGTGCAAGCTTTCATCGCCGAAGGCGGCAAGGGCGCCAATGTGACCGTGCCCTTCAAGCTCGAAGCGCACGCCCTGGCCGACGCGCTCACCGTGCGCGCCCAGGCGGCCGGCGCGGTCAACACTTTGGTGTTCAGCGAGCAGGGCATCATCGGCGACAACACCGATGGCGCGGGCCTGGTCAACGACATCGTGCGCAATGCGGGCGTGGCCATCGCCGGCAAGCGCGTGCTGCTGCTGGGCGCGGGCGGCGCGGCGCGCGGCGTGGTGCTGCCGCTGCTGGAACACCGTCCGGCGGCGCTCGTTATTGCCAACCGCACCGTCGCCACGGCGGAAGCCCTGGTGCGGCAGTTCGCCGCGCTGGCGGGCGAGGGCGTGCTCGCGGCCTGCGGCTTCGCCGACGTCCAGGGCCAGTACGATATCGTCATCAACGCCACCTCGGCCAGCCTGAGCGCCGAACTGCCGCCGCTGCCGCCGTCCGCCTTCGCGCCCGGCGCGCTGGCGCTGGACATGATGTATGGGAAGGACCCCACCGTCTTCCTGCGCTTTGCCGCCAGCCATGGCGCGACCACGCGCGACGGCCTGGGCATGCTGGTCGAACAAGCCGCCGAAGCGTTTGAAGTCTGGCGCGGCCTGCGTCCCGCCACCACGGATTTACTGCAACAACTGCGTACAAAACTATGACAAAAACGCGCAACAAACCTGGCCGCTTCGCCTGGGTGAAGTGGGTCTTCATCATTCCCGTCGCCTTGTTCCTGGCGGTGCAGGCTTACTTCTTCGTGCAGATCTGGTGGTGGGTCGACCACAACCCGAGCATGACCGCCTTCATGCGCGAGCAGCAGTCGGTCCTGCGCGAAAAGAACCCGGACGCGAATATCCAGCAGCAGTGGGTGCCTTACAGCCGCATCTCGAAAAACCTGAAACGCGCCATCATCGCCTCGGAAGACGCCAACTTCTCCGAACATGAAGGCGTGGACTGGGACGCCCTGCAAAAAGCCTACGAAACCAACCAGAAGCGCAAGAAAGTGGCGCGCGGCGGCTCCACCATCACCCAGCAGCTGGCCAAGAACCTCTTCCTGTCCGGTTCGCGCAGCTATCTGCGCAAGGGCCAGGAGCTGATCATCACCTATATGCTGGAAGCGCTGATGGACAAGGAGCGCATCTTCGAGATCTACCTGAACGTGGTGGAATTCGGCAAAGGCATTTTCGGCGCCGAAGCGGCGGCCAAGCATTACTACGGCATCCCGGCGTCCAAGCTGGGCGCGGCCCAAGCCGCGAAACTGGCCGTGATGCTGCCCAACCCGCGCTATTACGACGGCCACCGCGATTCCAGCTATCTGGCGCGGCGCACCGGCACCATCCTCAAGCGCATGGGATCGGCCGAACTGCCTTGATGGTGGGGCGGAGTGCGCACTCAGCCCGCATAGACCGAAAATAGCCGAAGTTCGGGCCGGGGCAGCAAAAAATAGCACGCCGGGGTGGCCTCGCCCCGGGCTTTGCGAGTACACTTGCGCTGTTTTGTTTTCCGCGCGGCAGCGCCTGAACCCACCGTCGGCTGAGAGTGCCTATGATTAATGTTTTCGTTCTACAAAATGGCCGGCTCAATCAGGTGCCCATTGAGACGCGCGAAGACCTTGAGCAAGCGGCGCCGGTGTGGGTCGACCTGACCGATCCGACCGAAGACGAACGCGCCTGGGTCAAAGCCATCTACGGCGTGATCCTGCCAGGCGAAGACGAAGTCAAAGACATTGAAGCCTCGGCGCGCTACTACGAAGCCGAAAACGGCGACCTCCACCTGCGCACCGACTTCCTGCTGGAAGAAGACGACGGCCCCTCGCGCGTGGTCACCGTGGCCTTCATCCTGGCCAAGAAAATGCTGTTCTCCGTGCACACCGACGACCTGCCGGTGTTCCGTCTGGTGCGCATGCGCGCCCGTTCCCGTCCCGGCTCCATCGCCGACTACATGGACGTGCTGCTTGACCTGTACGCCACCGACGCGGAATACTCGGCCGACGCGCTGGAAGGCATCTACCAGAAGCTGGAAGAAGTTTCGGGCCGCGTGCTGCAGGAAGAATTCACCGACCAGGACGCGGCCGACGCCCTGAGCGCCATCGCGCACGAAGAAGACTTGAACGGCCGCATCCGCCGCAACATGATGGACACGCGGCGCGCCGTCAGCTTCCTGATGCGCGGCCGCCTGCTCAATTCCGAGCAGTTCGAAGAAGCGCGCCAGATCCTGCGCGACATCGAATCGCTGGACGGCCACACCTCCTTCCTGTTCGACAAGATCAACTTCCTGATGGACGCCACCGTCGGCTTCATCAACATCAACCAGAACAAGATCATCAAGATCTTCTCCGTGGCCAGCGTCGCCTTCCTGCCGCCGACCCTGATCGCCTCGATCTACGGCATGAACTTCAAAGGCTGGTTCCCCGAACTCGAATGGTCGATGGGCTACCCCTTCGCCCTCGGCTTGATGGTCTTCAGCGCCATCGCCCCCTTCCTCTACTTCCGCCACCGCGGCTGGCTCAAGTAAGCCCTCTCCACAGTCCAGCCCGTGTCCGGTTTTGGGGCCAGACCCCAAATTCGGACACGGCCTGAACCATGGAGTAGTCGGCTGATCGTCGAGTCGGTCTCCGATAGGTGCTTGGCATTGAAGTGGAAACGAACTCGGCAGCAGACCACGGTTGAGCTTGTGTCCGGTTTTGGGGTCTGGCCCCAAAATCGGACACGGGCTCGGCTATGGCGTTTAGGCGGCGAAGCGTGGGCGGAAGTCGAGGGAGAGGGTACTGCAATAGGGGATGGCTTGCCATTGCTGGTTCAGCGCCTGGGCTTGCTCGAACAGGGAGTTTTGCACGTCGATCGGGCTGAGGTCGAACGGACGCTTGCCGCGTGCTTTGCAGGCGGCGGCGGTCAGGCTGAGGAAGCTGGGCAGGTCGAAGGCGCCTGCCAGCAACTGGGCGTGCAGGCCGTCGACGATGGATTCGGCCTGGATCAGCTGTTCTTCGGCGCGCTGGTTGCCGGCCGTGTGGGCGGCGTCCTGGGCGGCATCCGCTTCGGCGCCGTGGGCGACGCGGCTCAGGAAGCCGTGGTGCAGGGGCAGGGCCGACTCCACCACGTAATGCAGCAGGTCGCGCGGCAGGCTGCTTTGGCGCGGCATGCGGATTTCGGCGGCGCTGCCGTTGTTGCGGACCAGGCGCAGCACGTCGAATTGGTCGTGGCGGGAGCGTTTCTCAGCGATCAGGATCATGACAGGCGGGACAATAATTCTGTAGGTGCAAGTATGCGCCGTACAGTCGCCAGAAAAACTCACCAAAAATCACTTTTCATCTGCAATCTGCACCAGCCGCGCCTGTAAGGCTTGCAGGAAGGCTTGCGGCCGGTCCAGGCCGAGGCAGATGCGCTGCACCGGCTGCATGCCGCCGAGGAAACCGGGCAATTCGCTGCCGGGACGCAGCCGTAGCTCGACATTCGGCTCCCCCATTTGCTCCAAACGTCGCGTGCCGCGTTCGCGTGGCGCCTGCCCGCGCAGCGGCGTGGCGGATGCCAGCAGGGCGTAGGGGATGCGTGCATCGGGCGCAAATAGTCCGCAGCGCAGTAGCAGGGCGTCGCGCCCCAGCGAAATGGGGCGGCGCAGGGTGGCGCGGTATTCGGCCAGCAGATACAGCATGCCAAACATGGTTAATGCGCTGATCAGCCAGGCTACGGCGGGTGCGGCGAGAAAATGCAGCAGCGCATGGCCCAGCGGGATTTCGAACATCATCAGGAAAATAAGGCCGAGCTGATTGGAGGCATTGCCGCCATTTTGCGCATAACCGAAATGCTGCTCGCCTTCGTATTGGATCGTCTTATTCTTTTTCAGCAGCAGGCCATAAAACCAGATTTTGGCGTCGAATAAGATGATGCGGCTGATGGGGCTGTCGCCCAGACGGCCAATAACTTGCCGTTCCAGCATATTGTCCACATCGCCCGATATGCGCAGCAGCTTCCAGGTCTGATAAACCAACCAGCCGACCAGGGTGAATTCAGCGATCACCATTAAACCGGCCAGATAAGGCCGTACATTTTCCAGATCTTGCCAAAGGATTTTGTTTTCGTCGGGAATGGCAAAACTGCCGAAGCCAATGCCGCCGATGCACAGCGCAATAGTCTTGAATAGGAAATCTTTGAGGCCGGGACGGAAAATCAGGTAATACAGCAGGGGCAGAAAAAACACGGTATCGAATAAGAGCGGCCATTCTTCGATCTGGCGGCCATATTCGTTCAGCAGCGTGGCGGTATTGAGCAGGGCGTAATGTCCGCTGAATACCAGCAGCACCAGAAAGCCAAACAGCAATTGTTTTCGCAAGCTGAAAACCATATCTCCTCCGGCTGATGAGATGGGAACGCGGCCCATTCTACGCGGCTGTGGCATCGCTTGCATGAAGACGCCGCAGCCATGCCAGTTCCTTGCGCGATCAGACCGGAATCTGACATGAAGTGGCCGTAAAAAAGCCCGCATGGCGCGGGCTTCCGGGACGGCAGCGACGCGGCTCAGCCCAGCTTGGCAAATACGCGGCGCGCGGCGGCGATGGTTTCGTCGATCACGGCGTCGTCATGCTGCGCCGAAACGAATCCGGCTTCAAACGCGGCCGGCGCGAAATACACGCCTTCATCCAGCATCATATGGAAGAAGGTATTGAATTTGGCGCGGTCGCCCGCCATCATTTCCGCGTAATTATTCGGCGGGGTGGCGCTGAAATACAGGCCAAACATGCCGCCTTCGGAATCGGCGCAGAAAGTAATGCCGGCTTCCTTGGCGGCCGCGGTTAATCCCGTGGCCAGGCGCTTGGCGCTGGCGGCGAGTTTATCGTAGAAACCTGGCTGTTGAATCAGTTTCAGCGTGGTCATGCCGGCGGCCACCGCCACCGGATTACCGGATAAGGTGCCGGCCTGATATACGGCGCCCAATGGCGCCATTTTCGACATCAATTCGGCGCTGCCGCCGAATGCGGCCACCGGCAGGCCGCCGCCAATCACTTTGCCCAAGGCGGTCAAATCCGGTTTGATGCCGTACAGCGCTTGCGCACCGCCCAGGCCAACGCGGAAGCCGCACATGACTTCGTCGAAAATCAGAATCGCGCCGTATTTGCTGCACAGATTGCGCAGCGCTTGCAGGAATTCCGGCGTGGCCTTGATCAGATTCATATTGCCGGCCACCGGTTCCACGATGACGCAGGCAATTTCCTCGCCCATATTGGCGAAGGCTTCTTCGATCTGGGCCACATTGTTATAGTCCAGCACCAGGGTGTGCTTGACGAAATCTTCCGGCACGCCGGCCGAGGTCGGATTACCAAAGGTCAGCAGGCCGCTGCCCGCTTTCACCAGCAGGGAATCGGCGTGGCCGTGGTAGCAGCCTTCGAACTTGACGATCTTGTCGCGGCCGGTGGCGCCGCGCGCCAGGCGCAGGGCGCTCATGGTCGCTTCGGTGCCGGAGGACACCAGGCGCACCTGCTCGATGGACGGCACCAGGCGGCAGATTTCCTCGGCCATTTCGATTTCCGCCTCGGTCGGCGCGCCGAAGGACAGGCCGCGCGTGGCCGCTTCCTGTACCGCCTTCACCACTTCGGGATGGGCGTGGCCGACGATGGCCGGCCCCCAGGAACCGATGTAATCGATATAACGTTTGCCGTCCGCATCCCAGAAATACGGCCCTTCGGCGCGGGTGATGAAGCGCGGCGTGCCGCCCACCGAGCGGAAGGCGCGCACCGGGGAATTGACGCCGCCTGGGGTGGTTTTCTGGGCGCGGGCAAACAGCGTATCGTTCTTGGAAGTAGTCATAGTCGTTTCAATGGGGGTTGTGCAGCTTGAAAAAACGGTTGGGCACCAGCTTGCCCATGCCATGGCGCTGGGCGTGGGCCAGCGCGCCGAAAGTATATTGCTGGGCCAGATCGACGGCTTGCGGCGTTTCCGCGCCCAGGGCCATGAAGGCGGCGATCGCGCCCGACAGCGTGCCGCCGGCGCCGAGGAAGGAGCCGGGCAGGTGCTGCCAGCGGTCGTGGCGCACCACGCCGCCGGCGCCGTACAGGGTATTGGCGCGCAGCGAGGCGTCGCTCGGTCCCTTGCCGGCCGGGGTGCCCGTCACCAGCACGTATTCGCAACCCAGGTCGATCAGGTGCTGGGCGTCGTCGGCCGTGGTTTCGCCGTTGCCCAGGTCGCGCCAGGTTTCGGCCAGGCGGCCCAGCTCCACCTGCGACAGCATCAGCAGGGTCGCCTGCGGCACCAGTAGCTGGCGCAGTACGGTGAGCATTTCGTCCATATCCTCGCCTTCGGGCAGTTCCGGCAGGCGCGAACCGAAGGGATCGAGGATCAGGGGCGCATCCGGATAGTCCGACACCACCTCGGCGATGGCCGAGATATGCTCCATATTATCCAGCGCGCCGATCTTGAAGGCCGCTACCTCCACGTCCTCCAGCACCACGCGGGCCTGGTCGGCCACCCAGTCCGGGTCCACATGCTGCTGGTCTTCGACGCCGGCGCTGTCGCCGATAAGCAGGGCGGTGGTCACGCCGAAGCCTTGGCAGTGCAGGGCCGAGAAGGTGGCCAGATCGGCGTGGACGCCAATCGCGCCGATCGGATCGGCGGCGCCAAATGTCAGGATGAGGGGCGAAGTTTGGTTTTGCACGGCGGGTAGATTAAGATACCTAATTCGGCATTTTACTTGATTGAGGATGGCAGAACGTGAGTAGTGAGGATACGACCCAAGAATTCCAGACCTGGATGTGCCTGATCTGCGGCTGGATCTACGACGAAGCGGCCGGTCTGCCGGACGAAGGCATCGCCCCTGGAACGCGCTGGGCCGACGTGCCCATGAACTGGACCTGCCCCGAATGCGGCGCCCGCAAGGACGATTTCGAGATGGTCGCGATCTGAAACGCCCGCCCAGGCGTGGCGCCCTGTGCTATCGTGTGGATAACATCCCGGTGAAACGACTATGACGACTACGCCGCAAGCGACAGGTTTGAAAATCATGGTGATCGACGATAGCAGCACCATCCGCCGCTCCGCCGAGATTTTTCTGAGCCAGGCCGGCTACCAGGTGCTGCTGGCCGAAGACGGCTTCGACGCCCTGGCCAAGATCAGCGACCACCACCCGGACCTGATCTTCTGCGACATCCTGATGCCGCGCCTGGACGGCTACCAGACCTGCGCCCTGATCAAGAAAAGCACGCGTTTCCATACCACTCCGGTGCTGATGCTGTCCTCCAAGGACGGCCTGTTCGACCGCGCGCGCGGCGCCATGGTCGGCTCGGCGGCCTATCTGACCAAACCTTTTACCAAAGACAGCCTGTTGGCGGCGGTGCGCGAGCACACGGCCGGCGCGGCAGGCGCATAAGACCAGCGAGGCAAGCATGGCCATCCAAAAAATCCTGATCGTCGACGATTCGCCCACCGAACGTTACTACCTCACCGATATCCTGGTGAAGAACGGCTTTTCCGTCACCACCGCCGAAAACGGCGAGGAGGCGCTGGACAAGATCAAGGCCGACAAGCCGGAGCTGATCCTGATGGACGTGGTGATGCCGGGCGCGAACGGCTTCCAGGTCACGCGCACCATCGCCCGCGATCCCGCCCTGCAGGACGTGCCGGTGATCATCTGCTCCAGCAAGAACCAGGAAACCGACAAGATCTGGGGCATGCGCCAGGGCGCCAGGGACTATCTGATCAAGCCGGTGGTGGCGGCCGAACTGCTGGCGAAGATCGCGGCCCTCGGCTGACATGGCCAGCGCGCACGGGCACGGGGCGGCAGCACCGGACGGCGCCGAGCGCCGCAGCCGGCTGCGCCAGTACCAGGTGCAGCTGCTGGAGCGCATGCAGGCGGCCAAGGGCGGCGCGGGCAATGCCGGCCGCGAGCTGGGCGTGCAGGCCGGCGCGCTGCGCGGCCTGCTGGACCTGACCCAGATCGGCGAGATCGTGCACTGCCAGGCGCTGACGCCGGTGCCGCTGGCGCAGGACTGGTATCTGGGCCTGGCCAATATCCGCGGCAATCTGACCGGGGTGGTCGACCTGGCGCGCTACCTGGGCGAAGCGCCCTGCGCGCCGGAGGCGGACAGCCGCTTCATCACCTTCGCGCCGGCCCTGGGCTATAACTGCGCCCTGCTGGTGGCGCGCGTGCTGGGCCTGCGCCGGCTGGACGAGATGCGCGAAGGCGCCGCCGCGGCGGCCGATGCCCAGCCCTGGTGCGCGCAGCAGTTCGAGGACAAGGAAAACCAGGTCTGGACCCGCCTGGATCTAGGCTTGCTGGTGCGCGAGGCGCGCTTCCAGCAGGCGGGTAGATAAGAAAATCGCCACAGGCGGCGCCATACCAAGTAACCGGGGGATGCTGTAATGGTATTCAAGATATTCCCGCGCTCCACGGCGGGCAGCGCCGAGCCAGCGCCCAATTCGGAATTCGCCGGTTATGGCGACGGCAACTCGCAGTTCGGCCATGCCGCCCCGCTGCCGGAGGCGGGCGCGCCGGCGGCCGCCGAGGACAGCGAAGCGCCGCTGCGCCTGCGCGACGCCATCCGCCGCCGTGGCCCGGCGCCGGTGGCCGATACCGGTCCCGATTTCAAGCTGCCCCTGATCGGCCACCTGGCGCCGCAGCGCCAGTTAAGCATCCTCTCCAGCGCCCTGGCCCTGAGCCTGGCCTTGAGCGTGGCCTTTGTCGCCCTGTACGCGCATGAAGGCACGCTCAGTTCCACCCGCACCCAGATCGCGGGCGACGCCCTGATGCACTCGCAGCGCATCGGCAAGGCTGCGCCAAACGCGGTGGAAGGCAATGCCGAAGCCTTCCGCCAGCTGGAAGAGAGCCGGCGCGAACTGAATCACGCCTTCACCCTGATGAGCAGCGGCGGCAGCTACGGCGGGCGCAGCGTGGGCGCCGCGCCGGCCGCGTTGGCGGCGACGCTGGGCCAGGCGCGCCGCGGCTGGTCGGAGTCGGACAAGGCGGCGGAAACCATCCTGCGCCTGAAGCCGGAATTGAGCGGCGTCGATAAAACCCTGCATAGCCTGAACGCCATGTCGCCCGAGCTGCTGGCCCTGAGCGAGGAAATCGGCTCGCTCAAGCTGCAGCGCGGCGGCAATGCGCGCGAAGTGGCGGCGCTGGGCAAGCTGTCCATGCTGACCCAGCGCATGAGCCGCGGCGCCAGCGAATTCCTGACGGCGGGCGGCATCAGTTCGGAAACGGCCTTCCAGTTGGGGCGCGACACCACGGTCTTCCGCAATACGGTGGATGGTTTCCTGAACGGCAGCGACACCTTGCAGCTGCCCGCCACGCGCGACGCCGAACTGCGCGAGAAACTGAGCCTGCTCAAAGGGCGTTTCGAGGAATACCAGGCCATGGTCGGTTCGATCCTGAACCGCCTGGATAAATTCACCGCCGCCAAAAGCGCCGAACAGCTGATCTTCAGCCGCAACGAGAATCTGCGGCAAAGCCTGACCGCGCTGCAGAGCGCCTTTCGCGCGGAGCAGGAATCGCTGAACTACAGCTTCTGGCTGATGGTGGCGGGCGGCATGCTGACGCTGCTCTCGGCGGCGGCCATCGGCCGCGTGCTGCTGCAGGACTCGCACGCGCGCACGCGCGGCGCCGACCGCCGCCGCAAGGAGGCCGAGGCCATGCGCCTGCAGGCGCAGCAAAAAGAGGAAGAAGCCAAGGCCATGAACGCGCAGAACCAGGCGGCGATCCTGCGCCTGATGAACGAGCTGCAGGAAGTGGCGGACGGCGACCTGACGGTGCAGGCCACCGTCTCCGAGGACATCACCGGCGCCATCGCCGATTCGGTCAACTACACGGTGGAAGAGCTGCGCGGCCTGGTGGGCCGGGTCACGGTGACGGCCGAGCAGGTGACGTCGGCCTCCACCCATGCGCAAGGCATTTCCAGCGATCTGCTGCTCGCCTCGCAGCAGCAGTCGCGCGAAATCCAGGACGCCAGCTCCACCGTGGTGAAGATGGCCAACGAAATCACCGAAGTCTCCAAATCGGCCTCCGAATCGGCCGACGTGGCGCGCCAGTCGGTGGCGGCGGCGCGCCAGGGCGCGACGGCGGTGCAGAACGCCATCAAGGGCATGAACGAAATCCGCGAGCAGATCCAGGAAACCTCCAAGCGCATCAAGCGCCTGGGCGAATCCTCGCAGGAGATCGGCGAGATCACCGAACTGATTTCCGACATCACCGAGCAGACCAATGTGCTGGCGCTGAACGCCGCTATCCAGGCCGCGTCGGCGGGCGAGGCGGGGCGCGGCTTCTCGGTGGTGGCGGAGGAGGTGCAGCGCCTGGCCGAGCGTTCGGCCGGCGCGGCCAAGCAGATCGGCGCCCTGGTGCGCACCATCCAGACCGACACCCACGACGCCGTGGCGGCGATGGAAAAATCGACCCAGGGCGTGGTCGAAGGCGCGCGCCTGTCCGACGCGGCCGGCGCGGCGCTGGAGGATATCTCGCAAGTGTCGAACCGCCTGGCGGAGCTGATCCAGGGCATTTCGCGCGCCACCGGCATGCAGGCGACATCGGCCAGCGGCGTGGCGCACAATATCCAGCACATCCTGCAGGTCACGGAACAGGCCAAGGATGGCACGCAGCAGACCGCGCAATCGGTGCGCAAGCTGTCGGTGCTGGCGCAGGAACTGAAAAACTCGGTATCGCGTTTCCGTATTACTTCTTGAGGCAAGAATGAGCAGAACTGATCTTCCCTATAGCGCAACGCCGCAATTCGACACCGGCCCGCTGTCATGGGTCATGGTGGAAATCCGCGAGGCGCTGGGGCGGTCAAGGACGGCGTTGTTCGAAGCCGGCGGCAGGGAGGCGGAAGACCAGGCCACCGCCCTGCAGCACGCCAAATCGCATTTGCACCAGGCCCATGGCGCGCTGCAGATGGTCGATGTGGATGGCGTGGTGGTGCTCACCGAATTGGCCGAGCAGGTGCTGGACCGCTTCAAGGCCGGCACGCTCAAATGCAATACCGATCATGTGCAGACGGTGGCGAGCCTGTACCAGGCGCTGGTCGAATTCCTGCAGGAGCTGCTGGAAGGCGAGCCGCTGCAGCCGGTGCGCCTGTTCCCCTGGTACCGCGAGGTGCAGGCCATGCTGGGCGCGGAGCGCGTGCATCCGGCCGACCTGTTCTTCCCCGACCTCTCGCCGCGCGCCGCCTTGTCGGCCGCCGCTCCCGACGCCGCCGCTCCCGATTACACGGCCCTGCGCCAGCGCTTCGAGCGCGCGCTGCTGCCGTATCTGAAAGCGCCCGACGCCGCCGCCCAGATGGCGCAGGCCGCCGCGCTGCAGGACGCCGTGGCCGCCGTCGCCGACGCCCAGCAGGAGCCGCAGGCGCGCGCCTTCTGGCTGGCGCAGCAAGCCTTCGCCGGGATGGTGGCCGGCGGCCAGCTGGAAAGCGGCCTGTATGTGAAGCAGCTGTTTGGCTTGATCAATCTGCAGCTGCGCCGCCAGTCGCAAGGCAATATGGCCTTGCCCGACAGCCTGCTGCGCGATGCTCTGTTCTTCGTTGCCGCCGCCGATGCCGCCAGCCTGCCGCCGCTGGCGCAGCAGCTGCATCATGCTTATGCGCTGGAGCGGATGGTGCCGCGCGATTACGAGGCGCGCCGCTACGGCCAGCTCGATCAGGAAGCGCTGGCGCGCGCGCGCGAAGGCATGCAGCAGGCGCAGGCCGCCTGGCGCAGGCTGGAGCAGGACAGCGGCGATGCGGCCCTCAACGATGAATTCGGACAGGCTTTGGCGATCGTGGGCGCGGCCGGCAGCAAGCTTGGCCTGCCTGCGCTGGCGACCCTGATGCGCCAGCTGGCCGACGTCGCCAACAGCGCCGCCACGGTCGGACGCAGCGAGGAGCTGGGCCTGGAAATGGCGACGGCCCTGCTGTTCGCCGAACATGGCCTGGAACAGATCCGCCATCTGCCCGATGATTTCGCGGCCCATGCCGATACCATCGGCGCGCGCCTGCAAGCCCTGTTGTCCGGCCAGACCCCGCCCCAGCCCGCGCAATGGCAGGGCAGCCTGGCGCGCCGCATGCAGCAGGACGATACGGTGGCGGCCTTGTCATCGGAGATGAAGACGGGCCTGCGCCAGGTGGAAAAAGTGCTGGACGATTATTACGCCGACCCCGCGCGCCGCGCCGAACTGGCGCAGCTGGATGGCGTGCTGCACCAGCTGCAGGGCGCCTTGAGCCTGCTCGACCAGGACGACGCCGTGCGCGCCGCCCAGCATGTGCGGGCCGAAGTGCACAAGCTGGCCAGCGGGCAGGGCGATCCGGCGCAGGAGGCGAAGCTGCTGGACCAGGTTGCGCAGAACGTCGGTGCGCTCGGCTTCTTCGTCGATACGCTGGCGCAGAATCCGGCCGGCGCGCGCGAGCGTTTCAGCTTCGACGCAGAGCAGGGCAGTTTCCGCGCGGTCCCCTTCCGCAAGATGGCAGGGGCGGAATCGATCCCGGTGCTGGAAGACGAAGTGGCGCCGCCCGCCACGCCGGTGCCGCCGCTGCAGGCGCTTGCCGTGCCGCCATCGGACGCGCAGAGCGAGGCGGGCGATGCCGCCATCGAAGCCGAACTGCTTGATATCTTCATCGCCGAAGCCCAGGACGTGCTGGCCTTTGTCGACGCCACCCTGGCCAAGCCGCGTGCCGAAGCGGGCAGCCTGGATCATCTGACCATGCTGCGCCGCTCCTTCCACACGCTGAAGGGCAGTGGCCGCATGGTGGGCCTGAACCATTTCGCCGATGCCGCAGGAGCGGTGGAGCGCACCATGAACCAGTGGCTGGCCGAGGAGCGTCCCGCCAGCGATGTCTTGTTCGCGCTGCTGGAACATGCCGCCGCCGAACTGGGTGCCTGGGTCGGCGAACTGGTCGCCACTGGCGCCTCGCCGCGCAACGGCCTGGCCCTGATCGCCGCCGCCGGCCGCGTGCAGGCGGGCGGCGCCTTCGAGCTTGAGGCTGAACCGGCCCCCGCACCCGCGTCGGAACCAGCGCCTGAACCAGCCTCTGAACCCATTCCCGCAGGAGACGCCGCGAGCCATGCGGACGCTGAAGCATCCGCCGGCGAGGGTGAGGGCGAAGATGAGACGGCGCCGCCGCCGGAGGGTGCCGCGCCGCGCCCTGCTGCGACGGTGAACGGCAATGTGATCGGCTTCCCTGCGGCGACCGCGCCGGCCGCCCAGCCGGGCGAGGACAATATCAAGTTCGTCGGCCGCCTGGCCATTCCTCTGCCGCTGTACAACATCTATCTGGCCGAAACCGATGAAATCGTGCGCCTGCTGGCGCGCGATTTCGGCGAATGGCGCCACGAGCCGCGCCGTCCTGTCAGCCCGGAGGCCCTGCAGGCCGCGCACACCCTGGCCGGCACCTCGGCCACGGTCGGCTTCAAGGCGCTGCGCGAACTGGCGTATGCGCTGGAATCGACGCTGCTGGCCCTGCGCGCGCCCGCGCCCCAGCTCGACCATGCCCAGCACGACCTGCTCGACTTCTCGGTGGAGCGTGTGCGCCAGATGCTGCAAAGCTTTGCCGCCGCCGACATGCCGCCCGAACAGCCGGAGCTGATCGCCGCCCTTGGCAAGCTGCAGGCGGAACTGGCCAGTCCGGCCCGCACTGGCGCCGAGCTCGACGCCCGGCTCGACTCCCTGCTGGCCGACAGCGAAGGCGCGGGGCTGCCGCAGCCGGTTCCCGGCATGGCCGATCACGCCATGCCGGTGGAGTCGCCGCTGGAAGACACCCAGGTCCCAGCACCCGCCGCCAGCGCCGCCATGGCTCCCGCCGAGGATGAATTGGCGGCCCGCCTCGACGCGCTGTTTGCGGATACTTACCACAGCCTGATCGCCAATCCGCCGCCCGTTCCCGAGCGTGCCGGCCGCCCCGCCGCGCCAGCCGCCAGCGCCGCCGCGAGCGACGATATCGACGACCTGTTCGCCTCCGCCTTCGACGACAGCTTCGCGCCTGTCGCGCCGGCCGGGGCGGCCGAACTGGCGCCATTTTCGGAGCATGCTCCCGGCCCCGCGCCGTTGCTGCCTGACGCGGCGCAGACCGCATTCTTCGCCGCGCCGGAAGCTGGCGCGGAAGCTGGCGCCGGCGGCGAAACGGGAGCGGCCGTCGCACCCGCCGCCGAAGAAGCTGGCGCGCCGGCATATGCCGCCATCGGCGTGGACGTCCAGGCCGGCGCGGATGCCGCAGCCCTGGCCGAGACTGAAAGCGCCAGCGGCTTCGACGCGGCCGGCACCGACGCCGATTCCGAAGTCGAAGTGCTGGCGCTGCCCGGCGCGCCGGCCGAACTGGCCGTGCCCGCTCCCGGCAGCTTCCAGGACGAAATCGATGCCGACCTGCTGCCGGTCTTCCTCGAAGAAGGCGCCGACCTGCTGCCGCAGATTGGCGAAGCGCTGCGCACCTGGCAGCACAATCCCGCCGATTTCAGCCACGCCCAGATGCTGCAGCGCGTGCTGCACACGGTGAAGGGAAGCGCCCGCATGGCCGGCGCCATGCGCCTCGGCCAGCATGCCCACGAAATCGAAACCCATATCGAAAACATGGTGCACGCGGGCAGCGCCACGCCGCATGCGTTTGAAGAGTTGCTGGCCCATTACGACCACGCCCTGCTGCTGTTCGAACAGCTGCAAGACCCGGCCGCCGTGCAAGGCGCCGCCGCGCAGCCGGGCGAGGCGGCACCAGCCGGCGGCGGTGCGCCCGGCGCGCCGGAAAGCGCCGACGCCGCCTCCGACGTCGCCGCCAAGACGCCGCTGGTGCGGGTGCGCGCCGACATCCTCGACCGGCTGGTGAACCAGGCCGGCGAAGTCTCGATCAGCCGCTCGCGCCTGGAAAACGAAGTCGGCTCCCTGCGCGCCTCCCTGAACGACTTCTCGGAAAACCTGAACCGCCTGCGCCGCCAGTTGCGCGAGGTGGAAATGCAGGCCGAATCGCAGATCGCCTCGCGCATGTCGATTTCCGGCGAGCGCGAATTCGACCCGTTGGAATTCGACCGCTTCACCCGTCTGCAGGAGCTGACCCGCATGATGGCCGAAAGCGTGAACGACGTGGCGGCCTTCCATGAAAACCTGGGCCGTTCGGTGGAAGCTGCGAGCGGAGACTTGAGCCAGCAGGCGCGCATGACGCGCGAACTGCAGCGCGACCTGATGCGGGTGCGCATGGTGCCCTTCGCCAGCATCTCGGAGCGCCTGTTCCGCGTGGCGCGTCAGAGCGCCAAGGAAGTCGACAAGCGCGTCAACCTGGATATCCGCGGCGGCGCCGTGGACATCGACCGCAGCGTGCTGGAACGCATGGCCGCGCCTTTCGAGCATCTGCTGCGCAATGCCATCGTGCATGGCGTGGAAACGCGCGAGCGGCGCGGCGCGGCAGGCAAGGAGGAAACCGGCGAGCTGTTGATCCAGGTCAGCCAGCAGGGCAACGAGGTGGTCATCGAATTCAGCGACGATGGCGGCGGCCTCGATCTGCAGCGCATCCGCGCCAAGGCGCGCAGCGTCGGCCTGCTGGGCGGGACGGAGGAGGTAAGCGACGCCGAAGCGGCCAATCTGATTTTCGAACCGGGCTTCTCCACCGCCGACACCCTGACCGAGCTGGCCGGGCGCGGCGTCGGCATGGACATCGTGCGCGCCGAGGCGCAAGCCCTGGGCGGACGCATCGACACCATGAGCGAAAGCGGCAAGGGCGCGCGCTTCACCATCCATCTGCCGCTGACGCTGGCCGTGACCCAGGTGGTGCTGCTGTCGGCCGGCGGCCGCATGTACGCCCTGCCTTCGGTGCAGGTCGAGCAGGTGCTGCAGATGAAGGATGCGGCACTGGGCGAGGCCCAGGCCAAGGGCGAGCTGGTGCTGCATGGCCAGCATACCGCCTTGCACTATCTGCCCGCGCTGCTGGGCGGCGCGGCAGCGCGCATGCCGGCGCAGCGCTCCGCGCCGGTGCTGATGCTGCGCAATGGCAGCGAAAAGCTAGCCCTGCATGTGGACGAGGTGCTGGGCAACCGCGAGGTGGTGATCAAGAATATCGGCCCGCAGCTGGCGCGCATGCCCGGCATCGCCGGCGCCACGGTGCTTGGCTCGGGCGAGATCGTGCTGATCCTCAATCCCCTGGCCCTGGTGCAGCACCTGGCCCAGCATCCCGAGCTGTGCGGCGAATATGCCGAAGCGGCGGGCAGCGTGGTGGCGGGGGCGGGCGAACGGCCGGGATGCACCGTCATGGTGGTCGACGATTCGCTCACTGTGCGCAAGGTCACGCAGCGCCTGCTGGAGCGCGAGGGCTACCAGGTGGTGCTGGCCAAGGATGGGGTGGATGCGCTGGAGCAGATGCAGGAACTGCGCCCCGACATGATGCTGGTCGATATCGAGATGCCGCGCATGGACGGTTTCGACCTCACGCGCAATGTGCGCGGCGACGCCCGCACGCGCGACATCCCCATCATCATGATCACGTCGCGCAGCGCCGACAAGCACCGCAACTACGCTATGGAACTGGGGGTGAATGCCTACTTCGGCAAGCCTTACCAGGAGGCGGTGCTGCTGAGCGCCATCGCCGGCCTGCTGCCGGCGGCCTAGGCGCCACCAGGCCACCGCCGGTGGGCCTGGCCCGGCTATGCGGACGGCTGGCCCGGCGCCTTCACCACCGCATAGCGCTCCAGCGTGCGCTTGCGCGCCGCGTCGTGCTGCACGATGGGTTCGGGATAATCGCGTCCCAGCTCGACGCCGCGCTGCGCCAGCAGCATGCGCGGCACCAGCCAGGGCGCGTGGATCTCCTTGCCCGCCAGCTTGGCCAGCTGCGGCAGGTAGCGCCGGATAAAGCGTCCCTCGGCATCGAACTTCTCCGACTGCGTGACCGGGTTGAAGATGCGGAAGTAGGGCTGGGCGTCGCAGCCCGAGGAGGAAGCCCACTGCCAGCCGCCGTTATTGGCCGCCAGGTCGAAATCGTTCAGGTGCAGGGCGAAGTAAGCCTCGCCGCGCCGCCAGTCGATGCCCAGATCCTTGATCAGGAAGCAGGCCGCCACCATGCGCAGTCGGTTGTGCATATAGCCGGTCTGGTTGATCTGGGCCATGGCCGCGTCGACCAGCGGATAGCCGGTGCGGCCCTCGCACCAGGCGGCGAAAGCGGCATCGGCCGCGGGGCCGGTTTCCCATTCGATCGCGTCATAGGCCGGCTTGAACGAGGAATGCACCACATGCGGATGCTGGTACAGGATCATCATGTAGAACTCGCGCCAGATCAGCTCCGACAGCCAGACCGCGCCGCCTTCCCCGGCCTGGCCGCGCGCCGACAGCTCGGCCACGCTGCGCACCAGGTGGCGGATCGACACCGTGCCAAAGCGCAGGTGCAGGGACAGATAGGATGGCCCTTTCAGCGCCGGATAGTCGCGCGCAAAGCCATAGTCGGCCACGCGGCTCTGGAAATTCTCGAACAGCGCGGCGCCGCCCGCCATGCCGGTGGGAATGGCCAACTGGTCCAGATTGCTGGGCTCGAATCCCAGCTCGGCCAGCGTCGGCAGCGTCCCCGCGCCGGGCGCCAGGCTGGCGGCATACGGTTCGACCTGCCATGGCGCCAGGCAGGAAGGATCGGCCTGCATCTTCTTGAGCCAGGCGTTCTTGTAGGGCGTGAATACGGAAAACGGCGTGCCGGCCTGCGACAACACCTCGTCCTTCTCGAAAATCACCTGGTCCTTGAAGCTGTGGAAGCTGCGGCCCTGCGTTTCCAGCGCGGCCGCCACGGCGGCGTCGCGCGCCATCGCCTGCGGCTCGTAATCGTGGTTGGCGAATACCGCCTGCGCGCCCAGTTCGGCCGCCAGCGCCGGAATCGCCGTGGCGGCGTCGGCATGGCGCACCAGCAGATGGCCGCCCAGCTGTTGTAAATCCGCACCCAGCTGCGCCACGCTGGCGTGGATGAAGTCGACGCGGCGGTCGCGCCGCGGCAAGCCGTCCAGGATCGCCTTGTCGAAGACAAAGACGCAAAACACGCGGCGGCTGCGGCGCAGCGCATGGTGCAGTGCAGCGTGGTCGAAGCTGCGCAAGTCGCGGCGGAACCAGACCAGAGTGGTGTCAAAAGCCATATTCAGGGAGTAAATCATATTGCAAGCCGGGTTTTTGCCAATGGCGCCGCCAGGAATGCGCTTGGCAGGGCGGCGGAAAATGGACGGACCGGCAATTCATAGTAAACTGTCGGTGTATACGCAGCGGCCGCGTCGGCGCGGGCCGTGCGATATTACAGCAAAGCATAGAGAAGAACACACCGCAGCCTAGCAGAGAGAGCAAAGCGTATGAAGAAAAGCAAAGTCAGCACGACTCTACCTGTACCCGGCCTGTTACGCGAACCCCGCGACCCAGAGGAGCAAGCAATGTCCATGGCTGCCCCGGCGCTGAACCTGGCGAACCACTTCCTGATCGCCATGCCATCCATGCAAGATCCCGTCTTCGGCGGGACCGTGGTCTACGTCTGCGAGCACAATGAAAACGGCGTGCTCGGCGTAGTCATCAACAAACCCACCGATATGACCATGCAGGTGCTGTTCGACCGCATCGAGCTGGACGTCGCCTCCAGCCTGGACCGCCACGTGGTGGACGAACCCATCATGTTCGGCGGCCCGGTGCAGGACGACCGCGGTTTTGTGCTGCACACGCCGGGCGCGCGCTACTCGTCCTCGCTGACGGTGACCGAGGAAGTGGCGTTCACCACCTCGATCGACGTGCTGGAAGCGGTGGCCCGCGGCAGCGGCCCGCGCCGCGTGCTGGTGTCGATCGGCTATTCGGGCTGGAGTCCCGGCCAGCTGGAGGACGAGATCAGCCGCAACGGCTGGCTCACCGTCGGCGCCGACGCCCACATCCTGTTCGACCTGCCGGTCGAGGAACGCTATGTGGCGGCCATGAAGCTGCTCGGCATCGATCCCCTGATGCTCACTTCCGAAGCGGGCCATGCATAGTCCGGAAACCGTGTTTGGCTTTGACTTCGGCATCAAGCGCATTGGTGTCGCCATGGGGAATACGATGATCGGCCAGGCTTCCCCGCTGGCCGTGGTCAGCTCGGTGGGCAACGACGCCCGCTTTGCCGAGATCAAGGCCCTGATCGACCAGTGGGGGCCGACGCGCATCGTGGTCGGCCTGCCTTTCCATCCCGACGGCGCGGAACATGAAATGACCGCGCGCTGCCGCCGTTTCGCCAACCAGCTGCATGGCCGCTTCAACCTGCCCGTGGTGCTGGTGGACGAGCGCTACTCCTCGGCCATGATCCAGGCCAAGCGCGGCGAGATCATCGACGACCGCGCCGCCGCCATCATTCTGCAACAATACTTTGACGAATATGTCCCACAATAACCTCCCCCTGGCCGATGCCGCCGCGCTCGACGCGGAAGCGCTGTACGCCACCCTGCTGGCGCAGGTGAAAGCCGGTCTGGCCGAGGCCAGCGATCCGGCCATTCTCGGCATTCATTCCGGCGGCGCCTGGATCGCCGAGCGTCTGGCGCGCGATCTGGGCCTGAGCGAACGCTGCGGCGCGATCGACGTCTCCTTCTACCGCGACGACTATGCGAAAAAGGGCTTGCCGGCCGAAGTGAAGCCGACCCAGATCGGCTTCAATGTCGATGGCGCCACGATTCTGCTGGTCGACGACGTGCTGTATACCGGGCGCACCACGCGCGCCGCCATCAACGAACTGTTCGACTACGGCCGCCCGGCGCGCATCATGCTGGCCTCCCTGGTCGACCGCGGCGAACGCCAGCTGCCGATCGCCGCCGACTTCGTCGCTGCCCACACCCGCGTGGGGCAGGGCAAGGCGCTGCGCCTGCAACAATCCGATGCCGGAACCTTCACCCTGACTATCGTGGAAGACCATGCTTAACCCGCAACTGAACAAACACGGCGAGCTGCAGCACCTGCTGACCACCGAAGGCCTGCCCAAGGCCATCATCAACCAGATTCTCGATACCGCATCGTCCTTCGTCGGCGTGTCCGACCGCGATGTGAAGAAGGTGCCGCTGATGCGCGGCAAAAGCGTGTTCAATCTCTTCTTCGAGAACTCGACGCGTACCCGCACCACCTTCGAGATCGCGTCCAAGCGCCTGTCGGCTGACGTCATCAACCTGAATATCCAGGCTTCCTCGGCCAGCAAGGGCGAGTCCCTGCTCGACACCATCGACAACCTGTCGGCCATGCACGCCGATATGTTCGTGGTGCGCCACGCGCAATCGGGCGCGCCCTACCTGATCGCCAAGCACCTGATCGACACCAAGCAGCCCCACGTCCACGTGGTGAACGCCGGCGACGGCCGCCACGCCCACCCGACCCAGGGCTTGCTGGACATGTACACCATCCGCCACTACAAGAAGGATTTCACCAATCTGACCGTGGCCATCGTGGGCGACATCCTGCACAGCCGCGTGGCCCGTTCCGACATCCACGCCCTGACCACCCTGGGCGTGCCCGAGATCCGCGCCATCGGCCCGCACACCCTGCTGCCGGGCGGCCTGGAACAGCTGGGCGTGCGCACCTTCACCAATATGGATGAAGGCTTGAAAGGCGTGGACGTGATCATCATGCTGCGCCTGCAGAACGAGCGCATGAGCGGCGCGCTGCTGCCTTCGGCCCAGGAATACTTCAAGAGCTACGGTCTGACGCCGGAGCGCCTGGCGCTGGCCAAGCCGGATGCCATCGTGATGCACCCGGGCCCGATGAACCGCGGCGTGGAAATCGATTCGGCGGTGGCGGACGGTCCGCAGGCGGTGATTCTGCCGCAGGTGACGTTCGGTATCGCGGTCCGCATGGCGGTGATGAGTATTTTGGCAGGAAACCAAGGATGAAACTTCATATCAAGAATGGCCGCCTGATCGATCCGGCCAACGGCATCGACGCAGTACAGGATCTGTTTATCGCCGACGGCAAAGTGGCCGCCGTGGGCGCCGCGCCGGCCGGCTTTGCCGCCGAGCGCGTGATCGACGCCACGGGCCTGGTGGTCGCGCCCGGCCTGGTCGACCTCTCGGCCCGCCTGCGCGAGCCGGGCTACGAATACAAGGCCACGCTGGAATCGGAAATGCAGGCGGCCGTGCAGGGCGGCGTCACCAGCCTGGTGTGCCCGCCCGACACCGACCCCGTGCTCGACGAGCCGGGTCTGGTGGAAATGCTCAAGCACCGCGCGCGCGGCCTGAACCAGGCCAATGTGCATCCGCTCGGCGCCTTGACCGTCGGCCTGAAAGGCCGGGCGCTGACCGAAATGGCCGAGCTGACCGAAGCGGGCTGCATCGGCTTCTCGCAGGCCGAAGTGCCAGTGGAAGACACCACCGTGCTGCTGCGCGCCATGCAGTACGCCAAAACCTTCGGCTACACCGTCTGGCTGCGTCCGCAGGATGCGCACATCGGCCGTGGCGGCATCGCCCACAGCGGCCCGCTGGCCTCGCGCCTGGGCCTGTCCGGCGTGCCGGTGATGGCCGAAACCATCGCCCTGCACACCATCTTCGAGCTGATGCGCGCCACCGGCGCCCGCGTCCACCTGTGCCGCCTGTCCTCGGCCGCCGGCCTGGAACTGGTGCGCGCCGCCAAGGCTGAAGGCTTGCCGGTCAGCTGCGATGTCGGCGTGCACCATGTGCATTTGACCGACGCCGACATCAACTTCTTCGATTCCAACGCGCGCGTGACCCCGCCGTTCCGCAGCCAGCGCGACCGCGACGCCATCCGCGCCGGCCTGCTGGACGGCACGGTGGACGCCCTGTGCTCCGACCACACCCCGGTCGACGACGACGAAAAACTGCTGCCCTTCGGCGAAGCCTCGCCCGGCGCCACCGGCCTGGAGCTGCTGCTGTCCCTGACCCTGAAATGGGCCGAGGACTACGCCGCCGGCCAGCAGGACGGCCTGGCGCGCGCCCTGTCGCGCGTCACCTCGGAAGCGGCGCGCGTCGCCGGCCTGAACGCCGGCCGCCTCGACGTGGGCGCCGTGGCCGACGTCTGCCTGTTCGACCCGGCCGCGCGCTGGACGGTGGAAGCGGGCGCCCTGGCCAGCCAAGGCAAGCACACCCCCTTCCTCGGCTACGAGCTGAGCGGGCAAGTGCAAGCGACCATCGTCGCCGGCCACCTCGCCTACGAGCGCCGCGCCGCCAACGTCGCTTGATCTACCTCAAACAATGTCCACCGTGGTGCCAGGCGGGGCCGCTGAGGCACCACGGTAGGACATTCTTTGATCTATCGCAAACAATGTCCTACTCTAGTGCCTGGCACCAGGGTTGGACATTGTTTGATATAACGCAAACCGGGTTTGGTGTGATTTGAATCTGAGACTACTTTTTCGCGTGGCACGGGTGGTGCTGCATTTGCTGCAGGGGATGGTGACTTGCGCCATCGTGTTTCCGTGGATCGGGGGCGCGCGCCGCAACGAGCATGTGCGGCGCTGGTCGCGTCAGCTGTTGCGGCTGTGTAATGTGGCAGTGGAGGTGGTGGCCGGCAGCGCCCAGCCGCTGCAGCAGGCCATGATCGTGGCCAACCATATTTCGTGGCTGGATATTTTCGTCATCAATGCGCTGTATCCTTGCCGCTTCGTGGCGAAGGCGGAAATCCGCTCCTGGCCGCTGGCGGGCTGGCTGGTGGAGAAGGCCGGCACGGTGTTCATCGCGCGCGGCAGCCGGCGCGATCTGCGCCATATCTTCAAGGGCCTGGTGCATAGCCTGCAGGCGGGCGAGCGCGTGGCCTTCTTCCCGGAGGGGACGACGGCGCCGCAGGGTTCGATCCTGCCTTTCCATGCCAATCTGTTCGAGGCGGCCATCGACGCCAAGGTGATGGTGCAGCCGTTCGCGCTGTCGTATGCCGATGCGCGCGGCCAGCGCCATCCGACGGTCGATTTCGTCGGCGAGATGACCTTCGTGCAGAGCATTCTCGCCATCCTGGGCGGGCCGCCGGTGACGGCGCGCCTGCATTGCCTGCCGGCCACCGACGCGACCGGCACCCACCGCCGCGAGCTGGCGCAGGCCAGCCATGACGCGATCGCCGCCGCGCTCGGCATCACGCCAATAGCGGCTGAGACGGCCGCCCACTAAGGCGGCCCCGTGGTCAGGCGCCGTGGCGGGCGCCCGTGTGCACGCAGATCTGCGGACACTCTTCCTGCAGCAGCTGGCGGTCGTCGAGGCAGACGGCCGACAGCTGGCCGCCCCAGACGCAGCCGCTGTCGAGCGCGATCAGCCGCGGCTTGAGCTGCAAACCCAGCGCCGACCAGTGACCGAACACCACGGTGACATCGGCCGTGCGCCGGCCCGGCACCTCGAACCACGGCATCAGGCCGCTGGCCGGGTCGGCCTTGGCGCTTTCCTTGAGCTTGAAATCCATCACCCCGTCGGCGCTGCAGAAGCGCATGCGCGTCAGCGCGTTGACGATGCAGCGCAGGCGCTCCGCTCCGCCCAGGCCATCGCTCCAGCGATCCGGGCTGTTGCCATACATCTGGCGCAGGAAGCCGACCCAGTCCGGGCCGCGCAGCGCCGCTTCCACTTCGGCCGCGTGGGCCAGGGTTTCGGCCGCCGACCATTGCGGCAGCACGCCGCCGTGCACCAGCAAGTGATGCTTGTGCAGCAGGGCCAGGGGGCGCTGGCGCAGCCAGTGCAGCAGGGCGTCGCGGTCGGGCGCGCCGAGAATGGGCAGGATGGTGTCGGCCGCCGATTCGGGGCGGATGCCATTGGCCACGGCCAGCAGGTGCAGATCGTGGTTGCCGAGCACGGTGTCGATGCGGCCGTCGCTGCCCTGGGACAGCGCCTGCACATAGCGCAGCGTGGCCAGCGAATCCGGGCCGCGGTTGATCAGGTCGCCGCAGAAGAGGATGGCCGGCGGCGGCGCGCCGGCCGCGTGTTCCTGCGCCAAGATGCGCTCGACCAGGGCCACGGCCTGCTGGTGGCAACCTTGCAGGTCGCCGATGACGAAAGTTTTCATGGAAGGGGAAAGCGTTGCGGCCAAGGTGATATTTCTTAAAAGTATTGGTTTGGCGTGGTTTTTTTAACCGTGGAAGGCTCAGTTTCACATAAAATCATGAGTATCATCAACCACACGCTTGCGCGGGATACTAAATGATTTTTGTGACGGGTGGTGCAGGGTTTATCGGTTCGAATTTCGTGCTGGATTGGCTGGCTCAATCGGATGAACCCGTGCTCAATTACGATAAGTTGACCTATGCGGGCAATGTAAACAACCTGGCCGCGCTGAAGGGCGATGCGCGCCACGTCTTCGTGCGCGGCGATATCGGCGACCAGGCCCAGGTGCTGGCGCTGCTGCAGCAGCACCAACCGCGCGCCATCGTGCATTTTGCGGCGGAAAGCCATGTGGACCGCTCTATCCATGGTCCTGCCGAGTTCATCAACACCAATATCAACGGCACCTTCAGCTTGCTCGAAGCGGCGCGCACGTACTGGAACGGTCTGGACGAGACGGCCAAAGCCGCCTTCCGCTTCCTGCATGTCTCGACCGACGAGGTGTATGGCACCCTGGGGCCGGACGATGCGCCGTTCAGCGAAACCACGGCGTATGCGCCGAACAGCCCGTATTCGGCCTCGAAAGCCGCGTCCGACCACCTGGTGCGCTCCTACCACCACACCTATGGCTTCCCGACGCTGACCACCAATTGCTCGAATAATTACGGTCCCTACCATTTTCCCGAGAAGCTGATCCCGCTGATCATCGCCAACGCCCAGGCCGGCAAGCCCCTGCCCATTTATGGCGACGGCCAGCAGATCCGCGACTGGCTGTATGTCAGCGACCATTGCGCCGCCATCCGCCGCGTGCTGCAGGCCGGCCGCCTGGGCGAAACCTATAATGTCGGCGGCTGGAACGAGATGGCCAATCTGGACGTGGTGCATACCCTGTGCGATATGCTGGACCGCCTGCAACCGAAGGCCGACGGCGCCAGCTACCGCAGCCAGATCACTTATGTGAAAGATCGCCCCGGCCACGACCGCCGCTACGCCATCGATGCGCGCAAGCTCGAGCGCGAGCTGGGCTGGAAACCGGCCGAAACCTTCGAGACCGGCATCGCCAAGACCGTGCAGTGGTATCTCGACCATCCGGATTGGGTGGCCGACGTGCAATCCGGCGCCTACGCCAAGTGGGTGGAAACCAATTACTTCAACCGGGAAGCCCAGCAATGACGACGCCAACCCTGCCCCACCGCAAGGGCATCATCCTGGCCGGCGGTTCCGGCACCCGCCTGTATCCGATCACCAAGGCCGTCTCCAAGCAGCTGCTGCCGATCTACGACAAACCGATGATCTACCATCCGCTGACGGTGCTGATGCTGGCCGGCATGCGCGAGATTCTCATCATTTCCACGCCGCAGGACACGCCGCGCTTCCAGGAGCTGCTGGGCGACGGCAGCCAGTGGGGCTTGCAGCTGAGCTATGCGGTCCAGCCTTCGCCGGACGGCCTGGCGCAAGCTTTCATCATCGGCCGCGACTTCGTCGGCGATGCGCCATCCGCGCTGATCCTCGGTGATAACATTTATTATGGCAACGATCTGGATGCCATGCTGCGCAATGCGGCCGAGCGCACCGAGGGCGCCACCGTGTTCGCCTACCACGTCACCGATCCCGAGCGCTACGGCGTGGTGGAATTCGACGAGCAGCGCCAAGCCGTCAGCATCGAGGAAAAACCGCTGCAGCCGAAATCGAATTACGCCGTCACCGGCCTGTATTTCTACGATAAGCAGGTGTGCGATATCGCCGCCGCCATCCAGCCTTCGGCGCGCGGCGAGCTGGAAATCACCGACGTCAACCAGGCTTACTTGAAATCCGGCGAACTCAAGGTGGAAGTGATGGGGCGCGGCATGGCCTGGCTCGATACCGGCACCCACGAGTCCCTGCTCGACGCCTCGCAGTTCATCGCCACCATCGAGCGGCGCCAGGGCTTGAAAGTCGCCTGTCCGGAAGAAATCGCTTATCGCAAGGGCTATATCGATGCCGCCCAGCTGCGCAAACTGGCCGAGCCGTTGAAGAAAAACGGCTATGGCCAGTATCTGCTGCAAATTCTTGAGGATAAGGTAATCGCGCGATGAAAGTGCTTCCGACCGCGATCGACGGCGTGCTGTTGATCGAACCCGCCGTCTTCGGCGATGAGCGCGGCTTTTTTTACGAAAGCTTCAATGCGCGCCGTTTCGCCGAGATGACCGGCGTACAAGCCGACTTCGTGCAGGATAACCATTCGCGCTCGGCCAAGGGCGTGTTGCGCGGCTTGCACTACCAGATCCAGCAGGCGCAGGGCAAGCTGGTGCGCGTCACGACCGGCGCCGTGTTCGACGTGGCCGTCGATTTGCGCAAGAGTTCGCCGACCTTCGGCCGCTGGGTGGGCGTCGAGCTGTCGGCCGAGAACAAGCGCCAGCTGTGGGTGCCGCCCGGCTTCGGCCACGGTTTCGTGGTCACCAGCGATTACGCCGAATTCCTGTACAAGACCACCGATTACTATGCGCCCGAGCATGAACGCACCGTGATCTGGAACGACCCGGCCATCGGCATCGAGTGGCCGCTGGACGGCGCCCCACAGCTGTCGGGCAAGGACCAGCAGGGCTTGCTGCTGGCCGATGCGGACGTGTTCGCATGAAGATCCTGCTGACGGGCCGCAATGGCCAGGTGGGGTATGAGCTCGAGCGCAGCCTGCAGGGCCTGGGCACGGTGGTGGCGCTCGACCGTGCCCGCCTCGACTTGTCCGACCTCGACCAGCTGCGCGCCGTGCTCCGCGCCGAACAGCCGCAACTGATCGTCAATCCGGCCGCCTACACGGCGGTGGACAAGGCCGAGAGCGAGCCGGCCCTGGCTTACCGCATCAATGCCGAAGCGCCCGCCCTGATGGCGGAAGAAGCCAAGCGCCTGGGCGCGGCCCTGGTGCATTACTCGACCGACTATGTTTTCCCCGGCAACGAGGCTGCGGCGCGCGCCGAGGGCGACGCCACCGGTCCCATCAATGTGTACGGCGCCAGCAAGCTGGCCGGTGAGCAAGCCATTGCGGCAGCCGGCATCCCCCACCTGATTTTCCGCACCAGCTGGGTGTATGGCCTGCGCGGCAAGAATTTTCTGCTGACCATGTTGCGCCTGGCGCGCGAGCGCGAGGAATTGCGCATCGTCGACGACCAGCATGGCGCCCCGACCTGGAGCCGCACCATCGCCGACAGCACCGCCCTGGTGCTGGCCCAGGCCCAGGCGGGCAGCCCGGACTGGTGGCGCCAGCACGGCGGTCTCTATCATTTGAGTAGCCAGGGCCAGACCACCTGGTTCGGCTTCACCCAGGCCATTCTGGAGGAGGCCGGCATCGCCTGCCGCCTGCAGCCCATCACCACCGCCGACTACCCGCTGCCCGCGCCGCGGCCCCAGCATTCGGTGCTGTCCTCGGCCAAGCTGACGCGCCAGCTGTGCCAACTGCCGCACTGGCGCGCGGCCCTGCGCCTGTGCATGAGCGGCTAAGGCGCTGCCCCGGGTGTATCGAAAGGTAAGCGCGGCCGGGTTCAGCCCGGCCGTTTGCTAGAATACCGGCGCCTTGGCCGTCCCCCTGCGCCGTACCGGAAGACGGTACAATCGCGGGCTGGCATCGGACAGGCAGGGGCCTGCGCCGGGACAAGCTATTCAATATCGATAAAAAACATGTTTTCATTTCTGGTGAGCTTTGTCGCGTCGGCGCTGTTGACCCTGCTGGTCATCAAGGATGCGCGCCTGCATGGCCCGGCCCTGGATGCCAATTTCCACGGCGTGCAAAAAGTGCATGCGCATTCGGTCGCGCGCATCGGCGGCCTGCCCATCTTCCTGGCCGTGGCGCTCAGCGCCTGCATCTCGATCTGGCGCGTGCCGGCCATGACGAGCTGGATGATGTCCCTGCTGTGCTGTTCCATCATCGCCTTCACCGGCGGCATCATCGAGGATTACACCGGCCGCGTCAGCGCCCTGCGCCGTCTCTTGCTGACCATGGTGGCTGCCTTGCTTGGCTATTATCTGCTGGATGCCCGCATCGACCGCATCGACTGGGTATTTTCCGCCTGGCCGCTGCCGTATTTATGGCTGACATTGCCGCTGACGATATTGGCGGTGGCTGGCATTGCGAATGCCGTCAATATTATCGATGGATTTAATGGCTTGGCCAGTGTGGTCACGATTTGCATGCTCTTATCGCTGGCCTATGTTGCCTTGCAAGTCAATGATATGTTTGTGCTGGTGGCGGCGCTGATGGTGGCCGGCGCCACCGCCGGTTTTCTGATCTGGAATTATCCGGTAGGTCTGATCTTTCTCGGCGATGGTGGCGCTTATTTTATCGGCTTTATGCTGGGGGAATTGGCCCTGTTGCTGGTAATGCGCAATCCACAAGTTTCCACATGGTATGCGGCATTGCTTTTAATCTATCCCGCATTTGAAACTTTATTTTCCGCTTACCGCCGCATGTTTATTCGCGGGAAATCGCCGGCCATGCCGGATGGCATCCACTTGCATAGCCTGATCTTCCGCCGCGTGGTGCAGTGGGCCGTGGGCCGCAAGGATGCGCGCGCCCTGATGCGCCGCAATTCGCTGACTTCGCCTTATCTGTGGATGTTTTCGCTGATGGCGGTTATTCCCGCCACGGTATTCTGGCGCCATAGCTGGGTCTTGATGTGTTTCTGCTTTTTATTTGTCACCAGTTACGTCTGGCTTTATGTAAGAATTGTCCGATTTAAAGCGCCGCGCTGGATGATACGGCACAAGAAACATTCGTGATTTCTTCTATTTGGTGTATATTTCGCTCAGAAGCGTTTAACCCATTTCTAATTAAGGAGTGACAATGGATCTGACGAATAAGAGTGCCGGTGAATTGCGTGATTTGCAGGAACAAATCAAGCGCGAATTGAAGAAGCGCGAAACCCAGGATTTGCAGAAAGCGCGCGAGCAGATTCTCGCGATTGCGCAAAGCGTGGGCGTGCCATTGAAAGACTTGCTGGGTGCCCCCGCCAATCGCGGCAAAGGCGGCACCGTGGCGGCCCAATTCCGCAATCCGGCCGATCCGAGCCAGCAATGGACCGGCCGCGGCCGTCAGCCGAAATGGGTCAAGGAATGGCTGGAAGCCGGTAAAGCGATCGACGGCCTGCGCATCTGATCTCCTTCCCGCCGGGTTCTCCCCGGTATGCCTGGCGGCAGGGCTTGCCTGTCGCCGGTATCGCACTTACTATGTCGGTTGTCCAGCTTGCGGCTTAGCAGGCTATCCATTTTTCCCAATCCATTTTGTTGCCACCGGCCCGGCCGGCGCGACTTCACGCGATCCCAATCATGGTTTCCCTCTCCAATACCATTTTCAAAGCTTACGATATTCGTGGCATCATCGGTAAAACCCTGGATGCGGGCGTGGCCCGCCAGATCGGCCATGCTTTCGGCCTGGCCGCCGCCGCCAAAGGCGAGCGCAGCGTGGTCATCGGCCGCGACGGCCGCCTGTCCGGCCCCGAACTGGCCGCCGCCCTGGCCGCCGGCCTGCAATCGGCCGGCGTCGATGTGATCGACCTGGGCGTGGTCGCCACCCCCATGGTGTATTTCGGCACCCATGTGCTGGAGAGCAAATCCGGCATCATGGTTACCGGCAGCCACAATCCGCCCGACTACAATGGCTTCAAGATGGTGCTGGCCGGCGAAGCCATCCACGGCGAAGCGATCCAGGCCCTGTACCGCAGCATCCAGCAAGATGGCGATCAATTGGCGGCCGAGCCGGGCGCCTACCGCACCCATGACATCCGCGCCGCCTATCTCGAGCGCATCATCGGCGACGTGAAAGTGGCGCGTCCGATCAAGATCGCCGTCGACTGCGGCAATGGCGTGGCGGGCGCGTTCGCCGGCGACCTGTTCCGCGGCATGGGGTGCGACGTGATCGAGCTGTTCTGCGAAGTGGACGGCAACTTCCCCAACCACCACCCCGATCCGGCCCACCCGGAAAACCTGCAAGACCTGATCCGCTGCCTGCAAGAGACCGACGCCGAACTGGGCATCGCCTTCGACGGCGACGGCGACCGTCTGGGCGTGGTGACGAAAGACGGCCAGATCATCTTCCCCGACCGCCAGATGATGCTGTTCGCCTCCGATGTGCTGAGCCGCCATCCGGGCCAGCAGATCCTGTTCGATGTGAAGTGCACGCGTCACCTTGCGCCCTGGATCGCCAAGGCCGGCGGCCAGCCGCTGATGTACAAGACCGGCCACTCGCTGGTGAAAGCCAAGCTGCGCGAAACCGGCGCCCCGCTGGGCGGCGAAATGAGCGGCCATATCTTCTTCAAGGACCGCTGGTACGGTTTCGACGACGGCCTGTATTCCGGCGCGCGCCTGCTGGAAATCCTGACCCGCGAACAGGACCCGTCGGCCCTGCTCAACTCCCTGCCGCAATCCGACAGCACGCCCGAGCTGCACCTGCACCTGAACGAAGGCGAGAACTTCGCGCTGATGGACAAGCTGCGCAGCGACGCCAAATTCCCCGGCAATGAGCAGATCATCACCATCGACGGCCTGCGCGTGGAATACGCCGACGGCTTCGGCCTGGCGCGTTCCTCCAACACCACGCCGGTGATCGTGATGCGCTTCGAGGCCGAAACCCCGGCCGCGCTGGCGCGCATCCAGGGCCAGTTCCGCGACGTCATCCTGGCCGCCAAGCCGGACGCCGAACTGCCTTTCTAAGAGCCGCATGAATATCCTGCTGGTGCGCGTCTCCTCGCTGGGGGACGTGCTGCACAATATGCCCATCGTGGCCGATATCGCGCGCCATTTCCCGCACGCGAATATCGACTGGGTGGTGGAAGAGGGCTATGTCAGCCTGGTGCGCCTGAATCCGCGCGTGCGCAACATCATTCCCTTCGCCCTGCGCCGCTGGCGCAAGAGCCTGGGCAAGAAGGAAACCCGCGCCGAGATCAAGGCCTTTTTCGCCGCCGTGCGCCAGCAGGAATACGATTACGTGTTCGACACTCAGGGCCTGCTCAAGACCGGCGTCATCATGGGCGCGGCCCGCGTCAAGCAAGGCGGGCAGAAAGTCGGCCTGGCCAACGGCAGCGAAGGTTCGGGCTACGAAGGCATTTCGCGCCTCTTCCACAGCAAGAGCATTCCGCTCGATCCGCGCACCCACGCCGTGGCGCGCGGCCGCCTGGTGGCGGGAGCGGCGCTGGGCTATGCGGTGGATACGCCGGCCGATTTCGGCCTGCCCGATGTCTCGCCCGACGATCCCCGTCCCGATTGGATGCCGGCCGGCCCTTACGCCGTCTACTTCCACGGCACCGCGCGCGACGCCAAGAAATGGGCGCCGCAGAACTGGATCGCCCTGGGCCAGGCATTGGCGCCCATGACCATCCTGCTGCCTTGGGGTTCGCCGAAAGAGCGGGCCGAAGCCGAAGCGCTGGCGGCCGCATTGCCGAATGCGCGCGTGCTGCCCAAGCTGTCCATGGCCGACGCCGTGCTGCTGGCGCGCCATGCGGCGCTGGCGGTGGGCGTGGATACCGGCCTGACCCATATCGCGGCCGCCTTCAGCCGTCCCGTGGTGGAGATCTATTGCGACTCGCCGCGCTGGAAGACCGAGGGCAACTGGTCGCCGAAGATCATCAATCTGGGCGACCGCGGCGCGCCGCCATCCGTGGCCGAAGTGCTGGCCGCCGCCCGTAGCCTGCTGGCCTGAAACGATCATGCTGCGATTCTATTCCCTGATGTGGTGGCTGGCCTTGCCCCTGGTACTGGCGCGCTTATGGCTGCGCGGACGCCAGGAACCGGGCTACCGCCGGCATTGGAGCGAACGGCTTGGCCTTTACGGCCGCCGCGCCGCCAACGACGAACCGGTGACTATCTGGGTGCACGCCGTCTCGGTGGGCGAGACGCGCGCCGCCGAACCGCTGGTCGAAGCCCTGCTCAAGCAATATCCGCGCAGCCGCATCGTGCTCACGCATATGACGCCGACCGGACGCGCCACCGGCAAAGCCCTGTTCAGCAAACACGGCGCGCGCCTGGTGCAATCCTATCTGCCGTATGACATCGCGCTGCTGGTGCGGCGCTTTATCCGCCACTTCGAACCGCGCATCTGCATCCTGATGGAGACCGAAGTGTGGCCGAATCTGATCGCCCAGTGCAAGCGCTCCAAGGTGCCCGTGGTGCTGGCCAACGCCCGCCTCAGCGAGCGCTCGCTGCGCAAGGCGCGCCGCTTCGGCCGGATGATGCGCGATGCGGCGCAAGGCATCTCCCTGGTGGCCGCCCAGACCGAGGCCGACGCCGAGCGCGTGCGCGCCTTGGGCGTGGCCAATGTCGCCGTCACCGGCAGCATCAAATTCGACGTGGTGGTGCCCACCGTGGCCCTGGCCACCGGCGCCCAGTTGCGCAGCCAGATCGGCGCCCGTCCCGTGCTGCTGTGCGCCAGCACGCGCGAAGGCGAAGAGGAACTGATCTTCGACGCTTATCTGCAAGCGGCGCTGCCATCCGGGACGCTGCTGCTGATCGTCCCGCGCCACCCGCAGCGCTTCGACGCGGTCCAAGCCATGGCTGCGGCGCGCGGCCTGCCGCTGCAGCGCCGCAGCGCCCTGAACCAGCCCGGCGCCAGTGTGGCAGGAGAGACGCGCGTGCTGCTGGGCGACTCCATGGGCGAGATGTTCGCCTACTACGCCGCCTGCGACTGCGCCTTCATCGGCGGCAGCCTGCTGCCCCTGGGCGGCCAGAACCTGATCGAAGCCGCCGCCCTGGGCAAGCCCGTCCTGATCGGCGAGCACACCTTCAACTTCGCCCAGGTCACCGAAGACGCGCTCGCCGCCGGCGGCGCCGAACGCGTGGCCGACGCCGCGGGTCTGATGAGCGCCGCCGCCCGCCTGCTGAACGACGCCGACAGCCGCATCGCCATGGGCCAGCGCGCTCAAGGCTTCGCCAACCAGCACCGCGGCGCCACCGCCCGCACCCTGTCCCTGCTCCCCCCCCTGGCCGACTAAGCCATCCCTTTGCGCTAAATCAAACAATGTCCAACCCTGGTGCCAGGCACTGTGGTCGGACATTCTTTGATCTGGCGCAAGCAATGTCCTACTCTGGTGCCTGACACCAGGGTTGGACATTGTTTGATTAAAGTCAAACGCTGGCGGGGGCAGCGGTATTTGTGTTCTTGCTCTATTATGGAATTTTTAATGGAGGGGACATGGCAATTCAGAAGATCAGGATGGCATTGCTGGCGGCTGGACTGGCGGCGGCGTGGCCGGCGCTGGCCGATACCTGGCTGATTCGCGACGTGCGTGTGTTTGATGGCGAACGCGTGCATGCGCGCCGTTCGGTGCTGCTGGAGGATGGCAAAATCCGCGACGCGGATTTCAAAGGCAAGCCGCCCGCCGCCGCCAAGGTGGTGGAGGGCAAGGGACGCACCTTGCTGCCGGGCCTGATCGATTCCCATGTCCACGCTTACCGCCATCTCGATCTGCCGCTGCTGTTTGGCGTGACCACCCAGGTGGATATGTTTACCGCCGTGCCGCTGATGCGCGAGGTCAGCGAACGCATGGCCAAGGGCGAGAACAAGGGACAGGCCGACCTGTTCTCGGCCGGCACCCTGGCGACCGTGCCGGGAGGCCATGGCACGGAGTACGGCATGCCGATCCCCACCCTGACCAAGCCCGAGGAGGCGCAGGCCTGGGTCGATGCGCGCCTGGCGGAGGGATCTTACTTCATCAAGATCGTGATGGAGCCGGGCCGCGCCGCGCACAAGATTCCCAGTCTGGACCGGCCCACCGTGAAGGCGCTGATCGAGGCGGCGCATCGGCGCGGCAAGCTGGCCGTGGTCCATATCGGCAATCTGGACGATGCGCGCGCCGCGCTGGAGGCGGGCGCCGATGGCCTGGTCCACCTGTTCGACGGCGCGGCCATCGCGGCGGCCGATCTGGAATCCTTTGTCAGGCTGGCACGCGAGCGCAAGGCCTTCATCGTGCCCACCTTCAGTGTGCTGGAAAGTATTGCCGGCCTGCGCGAGGACGATGTGCTGGCCGACGCCAGCCTGACCGCCTTGCTGAAGAAGGAGCAGATGCTGGCGCTGCAAGGCACTTACGGCAAGACGCCCAAGCCGGATGGAATGACGGCGCCCAAGGCCGTGACGGCGGCGCTGAACAAGGCCGGCGTGCCGCTGCTGGCCGGCACCGACGCGGGCAATGCCGGCACCCAGTATGGCATCAGCCTGCATCACGAATTGCGCGCGCTGGTCCAGGCCGGGCTAACGCCGCAGGCGGCGTTGGCGGCGGCGACATCGGCGCCGGCCAAGGCTTTCCGCCTGCCGCAGCGCGGCCGCATCGCCAATGGCTATAAGGCCGACCTGCTGCTGGTGGAGGGCGACCCGACCCAGGATATCCAGGCCACGGGCCGCATCGTCGAGGTGTGGAAGGATGGCGCGCCGGCGTCCGCCCTGCGCAAGGCGCAGCAGGAGAAGGTGGCGCTGGAAGCGAGCGGCAAGGTGGGCGGCGAGGCTGTGGCCCTGCCGGCCGATGGCCGTATCAGCCTGTTCGGCAAGGACAAGCTGGCCAGTCCTTTCGGCGCCGGCTGGATGCCGTCGACCGACAGCTTCCTGGGCGGGAAATCGCGCGTGCAGCTGCAGCATCAGGACGGCGACGCCGTGCGCGTCAACGCCAGCGTGGTGCCGGGCTTCGCTTATCCCTGGGCCGGACTGGCCTTCATGGCCGGCGCCCAGCCCGGGCAGGCGGCCAATCTGAGCGCAGCCAAGGTGCTGCGCTTCCGCGTGCGCGGCGACGGCAAGAACTATGGCGTGTCGCTGATGGCAGAAGGCGTGCAGATTCCGGTCAACCGCGGCTTCACGGCGGCGGCCGAATGGCAGGAGGTGAGCATGAACCTGGCCGATTTCAAGGGCATCGATGCGCGCCTGCTGACCATGATCGCCTTCAATGCCGGTCCGGTGCCGGGCGATTACCAGTTCGAGATCGCCGACGTGCGGCTGCTGGACAAGTAAGCGGCAAGCGCGCGGGACGCGCTCAGGAAAACAGCACCGGCAGTTCCTGGGCGCGCTTGCGCAGCAGTTCCTTGGCCTCCGCATAGCGCGGATAGATGCCTTCCACCGCGGCCCAGAAGCGCGGGCTGTGGTTCATTTCCAGGATGTGGGCCAGCTCGTGCGCCACCACATAGTCGATCAGCGGCAGCGAGAAATGCACCAGTTTCCAGTTCAAGCGGATCACGCGCTGCGCCGTGCAGGAGCCCCAGCGCGTGCCGGCCGAGGTCAGTGAAAACGCCGCGTAGCGCACGCCCAGGCGCGCCGCATACAGGTCGAGGCGCTGCTCGAACAGCAGTTCCGCCTCGCGCTTCATCCAGGCCTTGACCCGCTCCTTGAGCAGATGCTCGGTCGCGCCCGGCACCAGTCCCATCGACAGCTCGCGCGTGACCGGATTGAAGTCGCTGCGGTTGCGCGCCGCCGTGTACAGGCGCAGCGTGATCTCGCTGCCCAGATAGGGCAGCACGGCGCCGTCGATCCATTCGATGGGCGGCTTTTCCAGGCGCGCGGCGCGGCGCTGGCGGCGTTCGTCGAGCTTGGACAGGATCCAGTGCTGCTTGGCGCGGATGGCGTTATCGATTTCGGCCAGGGTGCAGCGCTTGGGCGCCGTCACGCGCAATCCCTCGTCGTCGATCATGAAGCCGATCGAGCGGCGCGTGGAGCGGCGCAGCACATATTCGAGGATGAATTCGCCCACCAGCAGCTGGCGCCGTGCCTGCACATCGGGCGCGGGCGGCGCCGGATCGGGGCGGCGCAGCGGAACGGGAGGGCGCAGCAAATTCACGGTGGCGGGAGCGGGAACGGGGAAGGAGGCGCTGAAAGCGGGAGCGGGGATGGGGGCAACGGTCTGGGGCAAAGCGGCGGCGGCCTGGGTTCCTGCCGCGCCCGATGTGGAATTGCTGGCGGACGCCATATCCGGCGCAGCCACGCCGGAGGCAAACAGGTCGAACTGATCCCTGCTCGCGGCCCCCGTCGTCTGCTGCGCGCTGGCTTGCTTGTCTAGCCAGCGTTGTAGACGTGGGGCGAAATGACGCGCATTTCTGATTCTATCCACTGTTCCACCTGTTCCATCAAACTGTCTGGCGTATGGCCATCGGAAGCGATAGGCTTGCCGACTGAAACCGTGATCTTGCCGGGATACTTGATGAAGGAGTTTTTCGGCCAGCATTCGCCGGAGTTCAGCGCGATCGGCACGACCGGCGCGCCGGTCTCGATGGCGAGGCGGGTGCCGCCGCTCTTGTACTTGCCTGCCTTGCCGACCGGGATGCGGGTCCCTTCGGGGAACATGATAATCCATTGGCCGTCTTTCAGGCGGCGTTTGCCATGGGCGACCACGGATTTAAATGCGTTCTTGCCCTGCTTGCGGTCGATCGGGATCATGCGCAGCAGCGCGATGCCCCAGCCGAAGAAGGGGATGTACAGGATCTCTTTCTTGAACACGAACACCAGGGGGCGCGGCAGATTCGCCAGCAGGAAGATGGTCTCCCACGCCGACTGGTGCTTGGACAGGATGATGGCCGGGCTGTCGGGGAAATTCTCGTAGCCCTTGAATTCGTACTCGATGCCGCAGATGGTTTTGGCGCACCAGACGATGAACACATTCCAGCGCGAGGTCACGTAATAGCGCTTGTTGTAAGGCAGCGGGGCCACCAGCATGCAGACCGCGGACCAGATGACGGTGGCAATGCCCATCAGGACCATGAACAGCAGGGAACGCAGGAACAAGACAGCTTTACGCAATGCGGTACTCCATTCGAATTCAGTTGGCGGCTGGCTGGGCGGAGGGCGCTTTCAGTAGATGCGTCACCATCGCGGCCAGGTCCGGGAAGACCATTGTACCGGGCGGCAGGCCGCCCGTGGCATGAGTTTTTTCGCCCTTGCCGGTCAAGACCAGGAAGGGCGTGCAGCCGCTGATGAAGCCGGCCTGCAGATCGCGCAGCGAATCGCCCACGGTCGGCACGCCTTTCAGGCTAAGCTGATAGCGCTTGGAGATTTCCGCGAACATGCCGGGCTTGGGCTTGCGGCAGTCGCAGTTATCGGCCGAGGCGTGCGGGCAGAAGAAGATGGCGTCGATGTCGGCGCCCACCTGCTGCGCCAGCGTGTGCATCTTCTGGTGGATGGCGTTCAGCACCGAGATGTCGAAGAACTCGCGCGCGATGCCCGACTGGTTGGAGGCGATCACCACGCGATAGCCGGCCTGGTTCAGGCGGGCGATCGCTTCCAGCGAGCCGGGGATCGGTATCCATTCGGCGGGCGACTTGATGAAGTCCGGCGAGTCGTGGTTGATCACGCCGTCCCGGTCCAGGATGATGAGCTTCGTCTGCCCCATGCTCTGCCCCACCTTAGGCCGCCAGCTTGGAAATGTCGGCCACGCGGTTCATCATGCCGTGCAGCGAAGACAGCAGGGCCAGGCGGTTGTTGCGCAGCGCGACATCCTCGGCCATCACCATCACGTCGTTGAAGAAGGCGTCGACGTCGTCGCGCAGCTGGGCCAGGGTTTTCAGCGTGCCGCTGAAATCGCCGCGGCCGAAGGCGGCGTCGACTTCCGGCTGCACGCGGACCACGGAGGCGGCCAGCTTCTTCTCGGCCTCGTCCTGCAGCAGGGCGGCGTTGACGCCGCCGGCGGCCACCTGGCTCAAGGCTTCCTCGTTCTTCTTCAGGATATTGGTGATGCGCTTGTTGGCGGCGGCCAGCGAGGCGCTTTCCGGCAGGGCGGCGAAGGCTTGCACCGCTTCCAGACGCTGCACGATATCGTCCAGGCGGTCCGGATTCTGCGCCACCACGGCTTCGATCTCGTTCGGCGTGAAGCCGCGCTCGCGCAGGATGCCGCGCAGGCGGTCCAGCATGAAGGCAGCCACTTCGGCGCTTGGGTCCTTGAAGTTGGCGACGCCGGCGAACTGCTTGACCGCGTCGGCCAGCAGGCCGGAAATCGACAGCGGCAGGCGCTTCTCGATCAGCATGCGCAGCACGCCCAGGGCGTGGCGGCGCAGCGCGAACGGGTCTTTGTCGCCGGTCGGCTGCAGGCCGATGGCCCAGATGCCGACCAGGGTTTCCAGCTTGTCGGCCAGGGCCACGGCGGTGCCGGTATTGGTGGCGGGCAGGCTATCGCCGGCAAAGCGCGGCTGGTAGTGCTCGGAGGCGGCCAGCGCCACTTCCTCGTGCTCGCCGTCGTGGCGCGCGTAGTAAGTGCCCATGATGCCTTGCAGCTCGGGGAACTCGCCCACCATATCGGTCAGCAGGTCGGCCTTGGACAGGCGCGCGCCGCGTTCGGCCAGCGCCACGTCGGCGCCCAGCTTGGCGGCGATGGCGGCGGCCAGCGCGGTGACGCGATCGCTGCGCTCGGCCTGGGTGCCCAGCTTGTTGTGGTAGACCACGTTTTTCAGCAGCGGCAGGCGCGACTCCAGGGTCTTCTTCTTGTCCTGCTCGAAGAAGAACTTGGCGTCGGACAGGCGTGGACGCACCACGCGCTCGTTGCCGCCGATGATGGCTTGCGGCGTGGCGGTGGCGATGTTCGAGACGATCAGGAAGCGCGAACGCAGCTTGCCCGCGGCATCGGTCAGCGCGAAGTATTTCTGGTTGGTCTGCATGGTGAGGATCAGGCATTCCTGCGGCACGGCCAGGAACTCTTCCTCGAAATGGCATTCGTAGACCACCGGCCATTCCACCAGCGAGTTCACCTCGTCGAGCAGCGCTTCCGGCATCAGCACCTGGTCGGCGCCGGCTTTTTCCAGCAGCGCGCTGCGGATTTTCTCCTTGCGCTCTTCAAAGCCTGGCACGACCTTGGCTTTTTCCAGCAAGGTGGCGGCATAGGAATCGGCATCGGCCACGCTCACGCTGCGCTGGCCGGGCGCGGTCAGGAAGCGGTGGCCTTCGGTCACGTTGGAGGCGGTCAGACCCAAAAGGGTCAGCGGCAGCACGGCCGCGCCATGCAGGGCGATCAGGCTGTGCACCGGACGCACGAACTGCACGGTGGCGCCGTCCGGACGCTGGTAGCTCATCACTTTCGGGATCGGCAGCTTGGCCACGCTGTCTTCCAGCGCCGCTTGCAGGCCGCCTTGCAGGGCCGAGCCGGCTGCGGTGTAGGTGTAGAAGAAGGATTCGGCCTTGCCGTCCTGGGCGCGTTCCAGATCCGCCACTTGCAGGTCGGGGAAGCCCAGCGCGGCCAGCTTCTTGGCCAGCGGTGCGGTCGGTTTGCCTTCAGCGTCCAGCGCCACGCTCACCGGGAGCACTTTTTCGCGGATCGATTTATCCGGCGAGGTGGCGCGCACCTTGGTGATGGCGACGGCCAGGCGGCGCGGCGTGGCATAGGTGGTGGCTACGCTGTCGGCTTCCAGGAAGTCGCGCGATTTCAGGCCGTTGACGATGCCCGCGGCAAAGGCCGCGCCCAGTTTGGACAGGGCTTTCGGCGGCAGTTCTTCGGTCAGCAGTTCGATTAACAGTGTCTGATTCATGTTCGGTATTCTTTTACGCGGCGGTTGGAGCGGTTCCCAGCATTGGGAAGCCGAGGCGTTCGCGGGAATCGTAATAGGCTTGCGCCACCAGGCGCGACAGGGTGCGCACGCGGCCGATGTAGGCGGCGCGCTCGGTCACGGAAATGGCGCCGCGCGCATCCAGCATATTGAAGCTGTGCGAGGCTTTCATGATCTGCTCGTAGGCGGGCAGGGTCAGTTGCAGCTCGATCAGGCGCTTGGCTTCCGATTCGTGGTTGGCGAATTGGGCGAACAGCAGCTCGGTGTTGGCGTGCTCGAAGTTATAGGTGGACTGCTCCACCTCGTTCTGGTGGAAGACGTCGCCGTAGCTCAGTTTTTTCTTCACGCCGTTCTCTTCCCACTCGGTCCATACCAGGTCGTAGACGTTTTCCACGCCCTGCAGATACATGGCCAGGCGTTCGATGCCGTAAGTGATCTCGCCCAGCACCGGCTTGCAATCGAGGCCGCCCACTTGCTGGAAGTAGGTGAACTGGGTCACTTCCATGCCGTTCAGCCAGACTTCCCAGCCCAGGCCCCAGGCGCCCAGGGTCGGGCTTTCCCAGTCGTCTTCGACGAAGCGCACATCGTTCTGCTTCAGGTCCAGGCCCAGCGCTTGCAGCGAACCCAGATACAGGTCGAGGATGTTTTCCGGCGCCGGCTTCAGCACCACCTGGTACTGGTAATAGTGCTGCAGGCGGTTCGGGTTCTCGCCGTAGCGGCCATCCTTGGGACGGCGCGAAGGCTGGACATAGGCGGCGCGCCATGGCTCGGGGCCGATCGCGCGCAGGAAAGTCCCGGTGTGGAAGGTGCCGGCGCCCACTTCCATATCGTAAGGCTGGAGCAGGGCGCAACCCTGCTTGTCCCAGTAGGATTGCAGGGTCAGGATGATTTGTTGAAATGTCAGCATCGTAGTGTGTCGGTGACGCGCGGAGCGCGCGTGAGCGTTATCGGTTCGCTAAAGCGAATCATTTTAGCGGGTTTTGCGGCGGGGCTGTAGAGATCAGCCCCTATTGGCCGCATTTTCAGGCGGTTTTCAGCCGCTTTTTGGCGCTTTGGCGCGACCACAGCCAGGCGGCGGCGACGGCCAGGGCGGCCAGTCCCAGGAACAGGCGGTTCTGCAGGCGGATATACGGCGTGCTGCCGCGCATGCCCTGCACCGTGGCGCTCAGCACGCCGGCCTCGTAATAGGGCAGGGCGTGCGTGACCTGGCCGCGGCTGTCGATCACCACGGTGGCGCCGGTATTGGTGGCGCTCAGCATGGGGCGGCCCGTCTCCAGGCTGCGCATCTGCGAGATCTGCAAGTGCTGGGGAATCGCCACCGACTGGCCGTACCAGCCCAGTTCCGACACGTTCAGCAGCAGGGTGGCCGGCTGCGGCGCGTCGTTCAACTGCTGGGCGATCTCTTCGCCGAAGGCGTTCTCGTAGCAGATATTCGGCAGCACGCGCTGGTCCTTGACCGCGAAGGCCGGCTGCAGCAGCTGGCCGCCGGTCTGCTCGCTGAGCGGAATCTGCATCATGTCGGTGAACCAACGGAAGCCGAGCGGAATGAATTCGCCGAAGGGCACCAGATGGTGCTTGTTGTAGCGGTAGGGCGCGCCGCCCAGCGCGGGCGCCAGTCCCAGCACGCTGTTCGAGTAATTGGTCGGGCTGTCCATCACCGGAATGCCGAGCACCACATGGCTGCCGCTCTTGCGCGCGAACTGGCCGAAGGCGTCCAGGAAGCCGGTCGGCAGCTGGTGCTGGAACAGCGGCACCGCCGTTTCCGGCGTGGCGATCAGGTCGGCCGGCGCCGCCGTCACGCTGCGGTAGTAGCTGCGCAGGGTCTGTTCCAGCTGGGCCGGATCGAATTTGCGCTCCAGCGCGATATTGCCCTGCACCAGGCGCACGCTGATCGGCTTGCCGGCGGCCTGGGTCCAGGCCAGCGATTGCAGCGCGAAGCCGGCCAGCCAGGTGGCGGCGGCCAGGCCGAGCGCGATCCAGCGGCTCTGGTGCATGGCCAGCAGCAGGGCGCCCGCCGTCAGCGCGGCCAGCCAGCTGATGCCGTACACGCCGAGCAGCGGCGCATAGCCGGCCAGCGGCGAGACATTGTGGGCATAGCCGGCCGTGGCCCAGGGGAAGCCGGTGAAGACCCAGCCGCGCAGCCATTCGCCGATGGCCCAGGCCACCGGCAGCAGCAGCAGGTTGGCGGCCGGCAGCGGCATGGCCCAGCGCTTGCGCAGCCAGGCCGCGCCGCCCATGGCCAGCGCCGTGTAGCCGCCCATGAACAGGGCAAGCAGCACGATGGCGATGGCCGCGATGGGCGCCGACAGATTGTTGAAGCGGTTCAGGACGATGTACAGCCAGTGCACGCCGGCCAGGCACCAGCCGAAGCCGAAGGCCCAGCCGATCCAGGCGCTGGCCTTCACCGAGGCGGCGCGCAGCGCCTGGTAGAACAGGACGGCCAGGCTGAGGATCTGCAGCGGCCACCAGCCCAGCGGCGCGAAGGACAGCACGCCCGCCGCGCCGGCCACGGCGGCGATGAGCATGCGGCCTTGGGTGCTGCGCTGGGGGCGGGGCGGATCGCCGGGGCGGGCGCGGCGCCAGCGCATCAGTCTTGCTCGTCCATGGCGGGCGGCAGTTTTTCCACGGTCAGCACATGGATCTGGCGGGCGTCGGCGCGCAGCACTTCAAAGCGCAGGTTCTCGATATCGAACACATCGCCCTTGTGCGGCATGCGCGCCAGGTGCTTGGACACCAGGCCGCCGATGGTATCGACGTCTTCGTCCGACAGGCCGGTGTCGAGCTCCTCGTTGAACTGGCCGATCTCGGTCAGCGCCTTGACGCGCCAGCGCGGGCCGAGCTGGCCTTCCTTGATCGAGAGGATATTGTCCTCTTCCTCGTCGAAGTCGTACTCGTCCTCGATGTCGCCGACGATCTGTTCCAGCACGTCCTCGATGGTGATCAGGCCGGCCACGCCGCTGTATTCATCGACCACGATGGCCATATGATTGTGGTTGGCGCGGAAATCGCGCAGCAGCACATTCAGGCGCTTCGATTCCGGAATGAAGATGGCCGGACGCAGCATGTCGCGCACGTCGAAGGATTCTTCGGCGTAGTAGCGCAGCAAGTCCTTGGCCAGCAGAATGCCGACCACCTTGTCGCGCTCGCCCTCGATGGCGGGGAAGCGCGAGTGGGCTGTTTCCAGCACCAGCGGCAGCCATTCCTCGATGGGCTTGGAGATATCGATCACGTCCATCTGCGAACGTGGAATCATGATGTCACGCGCCGACAAGTCCGATACCTGGAACACGCCTTCGATCATCGACAGGGCGTCGGCGTCGATCAGGTTGCGTTCGTGGGCGTCATGCAGGACTTCGAGCAGTTCCGAACGGTTCTCGGGCTCGGGGGAAATCAGGGCGGTGAGGCGCTCGAATAAGGAGCGATGGGGTTTAGCGTCATTCCTGACGCTACTAGAGTGCTCTTGCATAGCAGGCGTGAGCCAGTTGTTTCGAAGTGCTATAGGATACACCAAATGGACCACCGGGTCCGATTTTGCCAAAACGGCATGCCCCAGGCGATGCGAAATTTGCTATGCTGCGCTGCGGCGCCAGCGGGGCGCGTCCCTGTTGGAGTCAGCATGCAAGCGAGCGCAGTGACCTATGGATCGGATCAAAATGGCCTGGTGTGCGGCTATCTGTTCGGCCGCGGCGAACAGCCCGAACCGATCGAGGCCGATGCGGCGTCGGCCTGGCTGATGCAGCGCGCCGCGCACCCCGGCGAATTTCTCTGGCTGCACTTCAACCTGGCCAATACCGCCAGCGAGAAATGGCTGAAGGAGCGGCTGGTGCTGGCCGAGGAGTTTTACGACAGCCTGCACGAGGGCTCGCGCTCGACCCGCATCGAGCAGGCCGACAATACCCTGGTGGCTGTGGTCAATGATGTTTTGCGCGACTTTTCTTTTGAGCCTTCCGATATTTCCAGCCTGTTCCTGAGCGTCGAGCGCCAGGTGGTGGTCAGCGCGCGGCGCAAGCCGCTGCAGGCCGTGGAGCGGCTGCGCCAGGCGGTGCGGCGCGGCGAGGCGATCCGCTCTTCAGTGGAACTGCTGACCCATCTGCTACGCGACCAGGCCGACGTGCTGACCCGCATCGTGCGCGACGCCACCAGCCGCGTCGACGGCATCGAGGACAGCCTGCTGTCGGGCAAACTCACCTACAAGCGGGCCGACCTGGGCGCGCTGCGCCGGGTCTTGGTGCGCCTGCAAAGGCTGCTGGCGCCGGAACCGGCGGCCCTGTTCCGCCTCTTGCAGCGCCCGCCGGCCTGGGTTTCCGAGCAGGACCGCCAGGAGCTGCGCGAATCGACCGAGGAATTTGCCGTGGGGCTGAGCGATATGGCGTCGCTGCAGGAGCGCATCAAATTGCTGCAGGAGGAGATCGCGGCCCTGGTCAACGAAGGCAATAACCGCAGCCTGTACGTGCTGACCATCGTCACCGTGCTGGCGCTGCCGATCAATATCATCGCCGGCCTGCTGGGCATGAATGTGGGCGGCATCCCGCTGGCGCAGGATGCCGAAGGCTTCTGGATCGTGGCCGCCATCGTCGGCGGCTTCACGGTGGTCGCGGGCGGGCTGGTCTACCGCAAGCAGCGGGACTAAGCGGCGCCTGCGAAAACCGGGGACAGACCCCGCCAGGGGTCTGTCCCCGGTTTTGGATCAAGCCTCGGCGTAGGGATCGGCGATGCCCAAGCCGGCCAGGATTTCCGTTTCCAGGCCTTCCATCTCGGCCGCTTCCTCGTCGTCCTCGTGGTCATAGCCCTGGGCGTGCAGCACGCCGTGCACGATCAGGTGGGCGGTGTGCTCTTCCACCGATTTTTTCTGTTCATCCGCTTCGCGCTGCAGCACGTCGGTGCACAGGATGATGTCGGCGCGGGTCGGCTCGTCGTCGGCGATGTCCTCGCCGTCGTTGTAGGCGAAGGTCAGCACATTGGTGGCGTAATCCTTGCCGCGGTATGCGTGGTTCAGCTGCTGGCCTTCTTCAGCGTCGACGAAGCGGATCGCCAGTTCGGCCGGGGCGAACAGGGCGGCCTGCACCCAGCGCCGGATCTTGGGACGGGTGATGCTCTCTTGCAGGCGCGGATCGGCATATTGCACCGACAGGCTCAGTTTATTTTTTTCGGACATTGCGGACAGCTTTAATGGATTGAGCAGGTTTTAACAGTGGCGCCACGCCCGCTTCCGCGTGCTGCGCCGTATCGTAGGCGTCGACGATGCGCGCCACCAGCGGATGGCGCACCACGTCGGCACTGGAGAAGTGGCTGAAGGCGATGCCGCGCACCTCGCGCAGCACCTGGGTGGCGTCCACCAGGCCGCTTTTCTGGTGCTTGGCCAGATCGACCTGGGTCACGTCGCCCGTGATCACGGCCTTGCTGCCGAAGCCGATGCGGGTCAGGAACATCTTCATCTGTTCGACGGTGGTGTTCTGCGCCTCGTCCAGGATCACGAAAGCGTGGTTCAGGGTGCGCCCGCGCATATAGGCCAGCGGCGCGATCTCGATCACCTGTTTCTCGAACAGCTTTTGCGTGCGGTCGAAGCCCAGCAAGTCGTACAGCGCGTCGTACAGCGGCCGCAGATACGGGTCCACCTTCTGCGCCAGGTCGCCGGGCAGGAAGCCCAGGCGTTCGCCCGCTTCCACCGCCGGGCGGGTCAGGATGATGCGCTTGACGGCGTCGCGCTCGAGCGCATCGACGGCGCAGGCCACGGCCAGATAGGTCTTGCCGGTGCCGGCCGGGCCGATGCCGAAGCTGATGTCGTGCTCCAGGATATTGCGCAGGTAGCGGATCTGGTGCGGCGTGCGGCCGCGCAGATCGCTGCGCCGCGTTTTCAATACCGGGCTGCTGATCTCGGGATCGTTGAAGGGCGGCTCTTCCTCGTCGCCGCCTTCGTCTTCCGGCGCCAGGCCGGCGCGCTGCTCGACCAGGGCCAACTGCACTTCCTCCACCGGCACGGTCTTGCTGGCGACGGCGTAGAACTGTTCCAGGATTTGCACCGCGCGTTCGGCATTGGTGCCGCTGACGATGAATTTTTCGCCGCGGCGGAAGATGGTCACATCCAGCGCCGCCGCGATCTGGCGCAGGTTTTCATCGAGCGGGCCGCATAGGTTCGCCAAGCGGGTATTGTCCAGCGGCTCGGGAATGAAGTAGTGCGGCTGCACGGGGGTTTTGGTTTTCAAAATCAGGCTGCGTCCAGGCTGGGCGCGGCGGCAATCAGCTCGCCGCGCAGGGAATAAGAGAGGCTTTCGGTGATGCGCACATCGACCATCCGGCCGGCCAGGCGCGCGCCGTCGGCGCCGCCGTCGAACAGCACGGTGCGCGTATTGCCGGCGCGGCCCTGCAGTTCGCTGCCGCCGTTTTTCGACGGGCCTTCCACCAGCACCTGCTGCACGCTGCCCACCATGGCCAGGCTGTGGCGCTTGGTGTTCTCGTCGATCAGCGCCTGCAGGCGCTGCAGGCGGGCCAGCTTGGCCTCGTGCGGCGTGTCGTCGGCCAGGTTGGCGGCCGGGGTGCCGGGGCGCTTGCTGAAGATGAAGCTGAAGCTGTTGTCGAAATCGACGTCGCGCACCAGCTTCATCATGGCTTCGAAATCTTCCTCGGTCTCGCCGGGGAAGCCGACGATGAAGTCGGACGCCACGGTGATATTCGGACGCACCGCGCGCACGCGGCGGATCACCGATTTGTATTCGAGCGCGGTGTAACCGCGCTTCATCGCGCCCAGGATGCGGTCGGCGCCATGCTGGGCCGGCAGGTACAGGTGGTCGGCCAGCTGCGGGATCTTGGCGTAGCAGTCGATCAGGCGCTGCGTGAATTCCTTCGGGTGGCTGGTGACGAAGCGGATACGCTCGATGCCGGGAATGGCGGCCACGTATTCGATCAAGAGCGCGAAATCGGCCAGCTGGCCGTCTTCGGCCATGGCGCCGCGGTAGGCGTTCACGTTCTGGCCCAGCAGCATGACTTCCTTCACGCCCTGGGCGGCCAGGCCGGCAACCTCGGTCAGCACGTCGTCGAAGCGGCGCGAGACTTCCTCGCCGCGCGTGTAGGGCACCACGCAGTAGCTGCAATACTTGCTGCAGCCTTCCATGATGGAGACATAGGCGAAGGCGCCGTCCACGCGGGCCGGCGGCAGGTGGTCGAACTTCTCGATTTCCGGGAAGCTGATGTCGACCTGCGGCTTGCCGCTGTGGCGGCGCAGCTCCATCATTTTCGGCAGGCGGTGCAGGGTCTGCGGACCGAACACGATGTCCACCTGGGGCGCGCGCTTGACGATGGCGTCGCCTTCCTGCGAGGCGACGCAGCCGCCCACGCCGATCAAGAGATCGGGCTTGGCCTGTTTCAGCTTGCGGAACTGGCCCAGGTCGGAGAAGACTTTTTCCTGCGCCTTTTCGCGCACGGAACACGTGTTAAGGAGGATCACGTCGGCATCTTCCGGGCGGTCGGTGCGCACCAGCCCCTCGGACGCGCCGAGCACGTCGGCCATCTTGTCCGAGTCGTACTCGTTCATCTGGCAACCAAAGGTTTTGATAAAGACTTTTTTCTGCATAAGTGGAAGTTTACCGTAATTCGAAATGCCAGGGCTGGCGAAATGGCCTTGCATTCCGGGCAAGCGCGCCCTAAATTGAAGAAGCTTGATCTATCCGGCGGAGGTTGCCATGGCAGTGAGTGCGATATCGGGCGCCGGTTCCGGCGCCTATGTACAGCAGGTCAATAACGCTGCCGCCGAGCGCCGCGTCGAGCAGGCGCGCCTGGCCGAGCAGGAGCAGACCCGGCGCGAAGCCGATGCGGCCCGCACCGACCAGCAGAATGTCGCGCGGCGCCAGGCCCAGCAAACCTCCGATGCCGAGGCGGCGCAGCAGCGCGATTTCCTGACGCGCCAGCAATTGCAGGCCCAGAACAGCCAGCCGCAGGCGCCCGCGCCGGGCAGCCGCGTCAACGAAGTGGTGTAAATCTTTCCCCGGATCTACAACGTTTTCTTCCCTCCACTCCAGTCCGGCGGGCAAGCCGGACTGCCAAGTTGTAACAGTTTCTTTCCGGTTTCTTGCGTGCGCCGCGAACCGCCCCCATGTGTTGAAATAGCATTGTTGCCAAGTTTTCTAGCGCATTGTTGAGCTAGAACAATGTCTGAGCGGCACTGCTTGGCTGGAGCCACCCGGTTTGGGCATAAGATTGCCGGTAGAGCAATTTCGTTTAAACCCTGGCCCCTGCGCCAGTTTTTCCCGGCGTAACTCGTTCTGAAACTTCTTGAGGCAAGCACCGTCTTTCCAAGTTCGGAGCAGATTTATTTCAGTAACCATATAGAGACGAGGAACATCATGGCACACCACGCACTTGCATCCCAGGATAGTTACAACCCCAACCACTTGCTCGATATTTTGCTGGGCAAGATGCAGCTGAAGAATGACGCTGCGCTGTCGCGCCTGCTCGAAGTGGCGCCGCCGGTCATCAGCAAGATCCGCCACCACCGCCTGCCGGTGGGCGCCTCGCTGCTGATCCGCATGCATGAAGTGACCGGCATGAGCATCCGCGACTTGCGCGACCTGATGGGCGACCGCCGCACCAAATACCGCCTGTCCGACGCCCAGGGCCGCCCTAAGCCGGAAGACAAGCTGGCCGCGCAGGCCAAGACCGGCGAGGGCGGTACCGGCGGCAACTATGCCCACTAAGCAGGCCGGCGGTGGTGCTGCCGGCGCCGGTCAGGCCAGCAGCACCAGCGAGATTTCTTCGTACTGCAATTCGGTTTCGCGGAAGATGTGCATATAGCTGTCTTCGTCGATGGCCAGCGCCTGCCAGGCCACGGCCGACACCGGCGGCACCAGGTCGTCTGCGGCTTGCGCCAGATCGAGCGCATGCACGATGGCGTCGGCCACATGGATGATGGCCGCCAAAAAGCCCGCGCCCGGCGCTTCCGGGTCGTGGTGGCCGCCGATGGCCAGCCGCATCGTATCGGAAAAATTCCAGTGTTCCGCCAGCGCCAGGCCGGCCTCCACATGGTCGATGCCGAGCACGGCGCGTTCGGCCTCCAGCAGGTGGCAATCGTGTTCGGCGCGGTAAGCCAGCACTTCCTCATAGCGCTGCGGGAAGCTCGACACCAGCACCAGGCGGCCGATATCGTGCAGCAGGCCGGCGGTAAACGCGTAATCCTGGTTGAAGCGCATATGGCGCGCCAGCACCTTGGCGCAGGCGGCGCTGGCGATCGAATGGCGCCAGAAGGCCTTGTGGTCGAAACCGGCGCAGGCGCCCTCGGCGAAGCAGCCGGTGACGGCGGCCGCCGTGATCAGGTTGCGCGTGGTCTGGAAACCCAGATAGGTGATGGCCTGGTGGATGGTGGTCACCTTCACCTGCAGGCCGTACAGCGAGGAGTTGGCCAGGCGCAGGGTCTTGGCCGTCAGCGCCTGGTCGTGCGAAACCTTCTTGGCCAGCACCGAGATATCGATGTCTTCCTGGTCGATGCTGTTGAGCAGTTCCATCACCACGGCCGGCAGCGAAGGCAGGTCGTCGAGCTGGGTCACCACGTCGTCGTAGCTGAGCGGGTTCATGGCGCCTGCTCCATGCCGAGGCGGAAATCGGCGACAAAGCGGCGCAGCACGCCGCGCGCCCAGTCCTGCGGCGCATCGGGATCGTGGCGGCGGAACAGATGGTTCAGGCGCTCTTCATGGTGCTGGCGGCTGGCCGCTTCCTCCGCGGCGCTGGGGCCGTCCAGGCGGATCGGCAGCGTGGCAATGCCGTGGCGCGGCATCAGGGCGATCATGGCTTCGGTCAGCACCGTGCCTTGCGGCAGCAGCACATGGCCTTGCACGTCCAGTAATTCGTCGGACAGGATCATCCCCGGCTGCACGTCCGCCAGCGCCAGGTGTTGGTAACTTGCCGTCATGGCTCCTCCGTGTTTCTACAGTGCGATCTTACCATTGCGGGGTTGCAATGTCTGTCCCGCCAGCGTGCGCGCCCGCGCTAAAATCTTGCCAAGAGGCAGGCCATACCGTACATTGGTGGGACAAGAGCGAATGCAAGCTTGCGCCGGCAAGGGAGGACAGCTTAGATGTACGGAATTCAAGGCCGCCTGACAGCCCTGTTTGTGGTCATCGTGACCGTGGTGTTGGGCATTTCCGGCACCTATGCCCAGATCAGTCTGGGCCAGGAGCTGGAAGTGAGCAATCAGCGCCTGCGCGAAGGCGTGCTGACCCGTTTGCAAACCAGCCTGCCTTCGGCGCTGTGGGATCTGGACAAGGCCAAGGTGGACAATATCGTGGCGGCCGAAATGCTGCCGCCCGAGCTGGTCGCCATCCGCGTCTACGATACCTCGGTCGGCCTGTTCTCGGGCAAGGTGCGCCGTCCCGACGGCAACGCCGTCAATGTGGAAAACGAGCGCGCCATCGGCGGCTCGCCCGTGGTGGCCGACCTGGCCTACCGCGACGCCGGCGCCGCCGGCAGCCTGAAACCGGTGATCGTCGGCCGCGTGGTCGTCAACTTCAGCCGCGAGCAGATCGACGCCACCCTGGCCGCCGAAATCCGGCGCAAGGTGATCGAGGTGCTGCTGCTCGACCTGATCCTGGTGGTGGCGCTGGCGCTCAGCCTGCGCATCGTGTTCGAGCCGCTCAAGCAGCTGCGCGACGGCCTGTCCGAACTGGCCACGCGCGGCAGCGACGAGGTCGAGGAGCTGCCGGAAAAGCGCCGCGACGAACTGGGCGACGTGATCCGCGGCTTCAACGCCATCCAGCGCAAGGTGAAGTCGATCATCCGCCGCACCCGCGAAGCCGAGGACGAAGCCCGCCGCGCGGCGCAGGAAACGGCGCATGCGCTGGACGATCTGCGCCGCACCCAGGAGTCGCTGCTGCAGGCCGAGCGCCTCGCCTCGCTGGGCGGCCTGGTGGCCGGCGTGGCCCACGAAATCAACACCCCGGTCGGCATCGCGCTGACCAGCGCCTCGGTGCTGCGCGACGCCACCGAGCAGGTGCGCCAGTCGGTCGAAGCGGGCATGGTGAAGAAATCCGACATCCTCAAATACATCGACACCGCCGGCGAGAGCACCACTCTGGTGATGAACAACTGCTACCGCGCCGCCCACCTGATCCACAGCTTCAAGCAGATCGCCGTCGACCAGGTCAGCGAAGCGCGGCGCCGCTTCGAACTGCAGGAATACATCGGCGAGGTGGTGGCCAGCCTGCAGCCCAAGCTGAAGAAATCGCATATCAATGTCAGCATCGAGTGTCCGGCCGATATCGTGCTTGACAGCTATCCCGGCGCCCTGGCCCAGGTCATCACCAACCTCACGCTGAACTGCGTGGAGCACGCCTTCGACCCGCAGATGGAAGGCTTGATCCAGATCCGCGTGCGCCTCGACGGCGACATCATCGAGATGGCGGTGACCGACAACGGCAAGGGCATCGCGCCCGATATGCTGGACCGCGTGTTCGACCCCTTCGTCACCACACGCCGCGGCCAGGGCGGCACGGGGCTGGGCCTGAACATCGTTTTCAACCTGATTGCCAAGCAGTTCGGCGGCACCATTACCGTCAGCAGCACGCTGGGCCAGGGCGCCAGCTTCGTGCTGCGCATCCCGCGCATTACGCCATCCCACGAGGACAGCGATGAACCGCATGCCGACGCGCCGCTGCATGCCTGAGGGGGCAGGCGAGCGCCCGGATTGGCGCCGCTGCCGCATACTGTCGCCAGAACAAGGAGGAGCAAGATGAGCGAACGCCGCCAGATCGCCCTGCTGCGAGGCATCAATGTCGGGCGCGCCAAACGCGTCGCCATGGCCGATCTGCGCAAGCTGCTGGGCGACCTGGGGTTCAGCGATGTGCGCACCCTGCAAAACAGCGGCAATGTGGTCTTCAGCGCCAGCCAGGCGCCGCGCGAGGTGGCCACGCGCATGGAGGAAGCCTTGGTGCTCAAGCTGGGCGTGGGCGCGCGCGTCACCGTGCTCGACGCCGAACAGCTCGACGCCATCGTCGAAGACAATAGTTTGCAGGCGCAGGCGGACGATCCCGCGCGCCTGCTGGTGGCCGTGCTGAACCAGCCGGCCGACCGCGCGCGCCTGGAGCCGCTGCTGCGCCAGGATTGGCAGCCGGAAGCGTTTGCCCTGGGCCGCTGGGCCGCCTATATCTGGTGCGCCGACGGCGTGCTGGCCAGCCGCGCGGCCGCCGCCATGGGCAAGATCCTGGGCGATGCCGTCACCACGCGCAACTGGGGAACCATCAGCAAGCTGCAGGCGCTGGCGCGCGAAGCTTAGCGCCGGCGCGCACATTCAATCAAAAAACGGAGGGAAGCATGGCAATTGCAAACGGTGAATTCGACGTGAAGATGGCGCCCGAAGCCCTGTCCCAGGTCAGCGAGGGTAGCGGCATCGGCCGCATGCATCTGGACAAGCGCTACCACGGCGTGCTGGACGCGAGCGGACGCGGCGAATTCCTCAGTTATATGGGCTCGGTGCCCGGCTCGGCCATTTATGTGGCGGTGGAAAGAGTGGAAGGCACGCTGCATGGCCGCAGCGGCAGCTTCACCCTGGTGCACCGCGGCGTCATGGGCGGTCCGCACGATGGCTTGCAGATCTTTGTCGCGCCCGACTCCGGCACGGGCGAGCTGAAAGGCATCAGCGGCAAACTCGACATCAAGATCGAGAATGGCAAGCATTTCTACTCCTTCGAATACAGCCTGTGACGATTGCCTGAAAGCTAAGGTCGGGCTACAATGGCGCTTTGAAAAATTGCCATGTGGAAATATGAAAAAGAAGAACGACCATTTGCGCGGCCTGCTGATCCTGGGCAGCGTGCTGGTGGTTTTAGTGCTGGCCGGCTTTGCCCTGTCTGACGGTGGCGGCCGCAAGGTCGGCTGCATCGGCCGCGCCATCGCCAGCGGCATTTCCTTCTCCAACATCCACGCTGTCTGCGGCCTGTAAGCCCCCTGGGATTTTGCGCTAGACTGGGGGCTTTTCGACCCCCTTTATTTGCGCATGATGAAATCCTCCACCCTGGGCCTGCTGCTGGCGGGCGTTGTGCTGGCCGGTTGCGGCAGCTTCAAGAAAAAACCTGAACCGGTAGCCGCGTCCGCCAATCCGCAAGTCCTGCTGCTGGGGGAGGTGCATGACAATCCCCAGGGCCATAAGCTGCGCTATGAGGAATTGCGCCGGCGCGTGGCGGCGGGCTGGCGCCCGGCCATCGCCATGGAGCAGTTCGACCGCGAACAGCAAGCCTTGCTGGACGAGGCGCAAAAGAGCTGCCTCGACGCCAATTGCCTGATCCGCGTGATGAAGGGGCCGCGCTGGGACTGGCAGCTTTACCATCCTGTGATCGAGCTGGCGCTGAACAACAAGCTGCCGCTGATCGCCGCCAACCTCTCGCGCGGCGATGCCTCGAAAGTGGTGCGCGACGGCGTGGCGTCCTCGTTTGACGCGCCGACCGTGGCCGCCTACCGTCTCAACGAAGCGCTGCCGGCCGATATCGTCCAAGGCCAGGAAGCGGAAATCCGCAGCGGCCACTGCAATATGCTGCCCGACAGCATGGTGCCCGGCATGGTCAACGCCCAGGTGGCGCGCGATATCTGGATGGCCAAGCTGGTGCGCGCGCAAAGCCCGCGCGATGTGGTGCTGATCGCCGGCAATGGCCATGTGCGGCGCGATATCGGCGTGCCGCGCTGGCTGGACGCCGTCCAGCCCAAGCTGACGTGGACCAGCATCGCTTACGCCGAAGGCAAGGCCGGCGACGGCCAGTTCGACCAGGTGCGCAAGGTCGATGCGGTGCAGCGGCCCGATCCCTGCGCCAAGTTCAAAGGCAAGTAAGTGCCGCGGCGCGCCTGGCGCCGGCGTGCTAAGGTGGCGCCAGGAGGATCGACTTATGGAACAGCTTTATCACGCCGCCGCGCCGGCCCGCGCCGAGGTCGACGCGCTGCGCGGCCCGGCGCTGCTGGAATTCGGCGCCAACTGGTGCGGCTACTGCCGCGCCGCCCAGCCCTTGTTGACCGAAGCCTATGCCGGGCATGCCGCCATCCCGCACATCAAGGTGGAAGATGGCCCCGGCCGCGCGCTGGGCCGTTCCTTCCGCATCAAGCTGTGGCCGACCCTGGTCTTCCTGCGCGACGGCCAGGAAGTGGCGCGCCTGGTGCGTCCCGCCAGCGCCGAGGAAATCCGCCAGGCCTTCGCCCAGCTTTCCGCCACTGCCTAGCATGCCGCCAGCCGCGCGGCCCCGGGCCGGCCGCTGCCCTAGCGCCTTCCCGCCGCGCTGCCGGCGTTTCGGTGTATCCTTCCGCGGTATTCATAAGCCAACCGCGCCACCCGGCGCCGAATAATAAAGGAGAGGAAGCGATGCAGATAGCCGGCGAGATGATCATCGGACACCAGGCAGTCATGGGCAGGGAAGGGCAGATCAAGGCGGTCGATCCGGCGCGCAATGCCGAGATCGAACCGGGCTTCGGCCTGGCCAGCCGCGCCGAGCTGGAACGCGCCTGCGCGCTGGCCGCCGGCGCTTTCGACGCTTACCGCGAAACCGGGCTGGAAGAACGGGCCCGCTTCCTGGAAGCGATCGCCCAGAACATCCTCGACCTCGGCCCGGCCCTGATCGAACGCGCCATGGCCGAATCGGGTCTGCCGCAAGCGCGCCTGGAAGGCGAGCGCGGCCGTACCGTCAACCAGCTGCGCCTGTTCGCCAAGGTGGTGCGCGACGGCCACTGGATCGGCGCCACGCTCGACGCGGCGCTGCCGGAACGCGTGCCGCCGCGCGCCGATCTGCGCCTGCGCAAGATCGCTGTCGGCCCGGTTGCCGTCTTCGGCGCCAGCAACTTCCCGCTCGCCTTCTCGGTCGCGGGCGGCGACACCGCCTCCGCGCTGGCGGCCGGCTGCCCGGTGGTGGTCAAGGCCCACCCGGCCCACCTGGGCACCTCGGAACTGGTGGCCAAAGCCGTGCAAAAGGCCGCCATCGATTGCGCCATGCCGGAAGGCGTGTTCTCCATGCTGATCGGCGCCGGCGTGCAGATCGGCCAGGACCTGGTCAGCCATCCCGCCATCAAGGCCGTCGGCTTCACCGGCTCGCGCCATGGCGGCCTGGCCCTGATGCGCATCGCCGCCCAGCGCCAGGAACCGATTCCCGTGTATGCGGAAATGAGCAGCATCAATCCGGTCTTCCTGTTGCCCGGCGCCCTGGCCGACGATGCGGCCAAGCTGGCGCAAGCCTATGTCGATTCGCTGACTCTGGGTTCGGGCCAGTTCTGCACCAATCCCGGCCTGCTGCTGGGCATCGACAGCCCCGAACTGCAGCAGTTCGCCGCCGCCGTGGCCGCCGCCTTGCCGGCCAAGGTCGGCAGCACCATGCTGACGCCGGGCATCCACCAGTCCTACCAGGCCGGCGTGGCACGCCTGTCCGGCCAGAACGGCGTGCAGCTGCTGGCCCAAGGCCAGCCCGGCCCGGGCGCCTGCGCCGCCCAGGCCGCCGTCTACCAATGCGACGCCGAGACCTTCCTTCGCACCGCCGCGCTGGAAGACGAAAACTTCGGCCCCAGCTCCCTGCTGGTACGCTGCCGCGACGCGGACGACCTGCTGCGCATCGCCGAACATGTGGAAGGCCAGCTCAGCGCCACCCTGCACGCGCGCGCCGGCGACCGCGCCCTGGCCGCGCGTCTGCTGCCGGTATTGGAGCGCAAGGCCGGCCGCATCCTCTTCAACGGCTTCCCGACCGGCGTCGAAGTGGCGCACGCCATGGTCCATGGCGGCCCCTTCCCCTCCACGTCCGACCCGCGCACCACCTCGGTCGGCGCCACCGCCATCGACCGCTTCCTGCGTCCCGTCTGCTACCAGGACGTCCCGGCCGAACTGCTGCCGCCCGCCCTATCCAGCGCCAACCCCCTCGGCCTGACCCGCCTCGTCGACGGCAACCTGCGTCCCGCCTAAACTTCGTTTGATCTGGATCAGCAAATGTCCACCCTGGTGCCAGGCACCAGAGGTGGACATTTTTTGATCTAAATCAGCAAATGTCCGACCCTAGTGCCTGACACCAGAGGTGGACATTCTTTGATTTAAATCAGCAAATGTCCGACCCTAGTGCCTGGCACCAGGGTGGGCATTGTTTGATTTGGCGCAAAGGGGAGGGGCAAAAAAATACCCGGACCACATGGGTCCGGGTGAAGGCACTACAAGAGAGAAGGTAGAGCGCTGGGCGGCTTACAGTTTGCCGCGCAGGCCCAGGTAGAAGGTGCGGCCGTTCGAGTAGAAGGCGCGCGGCTGTTCCTTGGTCTCGGCGAACATCTTGATGGTGGCGTTGTTCAGGTTCAGCGCGTCGAAGGTCACGGTCAGCTGCTCGTTGATCTTGTAGTTCAGCGAAGCGGCCAGGTTGCCCATGCCTTTCACGTGCTGGCTGGCGCCACGGTCTACGCCGGCCTTGTAGGTCGAGCGGTAGTTGTAGGCCAGACGGGCGCTGAGGCGCGCATCTTCATAGTAGCCGGTCAGGTTGTAGGTGTTTTTCGACGAGTTGATCAGCTCACCGCCGTCATCCAGCTTGCCGTCGGCATAGGTGTAGTTGATCAGGGTGCCGAAGTTGCCGAACAGCGGTTGCTGGTAGCTCAGCTCGATACCCTTGTTCTTGCCCGAGGTATTGAACGGCGAGGTGATCTGGTACACCGTCTGCTTGTTCTGCTTGGTGTTGAAGTAGGTGCCCGTGCTGGTGCCTTGGGACACGATCGACTTCAGGTCCATGTAGAACAGGCCGGCGGTGATCGACGATTTCGGCGCGAAATACCATTCGGCGCTGACTTCGACGTTGTTGGAACGGATCGGGTCCAGCTTGGCGTTGCCGCCCTGGCCGCTCAGCGCGTCGTCGTTCAGCGAGACCGAACCGCCCAGCGCGCTGTAATCGGGACGCGCCATGGTGCGGGCGATCGCCGCGCGCACCACCAGATCCTGGTTCACGTCGTACTTGATGTTCGCGCTTGGCAGGTAATCGTTATAGGTGCGCTCGAACTGGGTCTGGCTGTAAGGACCCCAATCGGAACCGGTGATCGGGTTGGCGCCGCCAGCCTGGTTCACCAGGGTGCTTTGCTTGGTGTGGATGGCGCGCACACCGAAGTTGCCGCTCCAGCTGTCGCCGGCCAGGTTGGCCATGGCGTAGACGGCCGAGGTTTTTTCCTGCAGACGGAATTCGTCGGTCCAGTTGTGGCGGCGGACCGGGTCCATCAGGCGGTTGCCCGGCGTGGCGCCCCAGGCGCCCAGCGCGGCGCCGTCATACTTGAAATAGTTCGAGCTCAGATTGCCGCCAATCGAATGGGCGAAGTCGCTCGGGTACATCTGGCCGCTCCAGGCCGGGCCGGGATTGCTGAAGCCCAGCGCGCCCGGACGCACTTCCAGCGGGTGCTCGGCGCTACGGGTGTGGTCGGTACCGCGCACACCGAATTTCACGGAATCCCAGATGCCCTGGCTCAGACGCAGTTCGCCGTCGAGCTGGAAGTACTTTTCCTTGTCCACCGACTGCGATTCGCCGCCGCCGGCCCAGGCGGTGCTGCCCGGCTTGTTGGTGACACCGCCGGGGAAGGCCACGGCGGCCGGGCTCAGGCCGTTCAGCGCATAGTTCATGCCGCCGAGATCGATATTGTTCTGGTAGTAGACGTCGTCGCGGTCGTAACCCACGCCGTGGGTGCGGCCGGCCTTACCGCTGACGGTGAAGTCCTTGGTGGCGCGGTAGCGGAAGTTGAAGTCGGCGTACCAGGATTTGCCGCCGGCGTTAGGACGGTAGATATTGTCCACTTCGCCCGAGTTCTTGTCGAAGCCGGCCGATACCAGGGTGCCGTTCTGGATCACCGGATTGCGCACCAGCTGGCCGTCGCGGTTGATCGAGTTGGCCGGCGCCGCCAGCCAGTTGGTGTTCTGGTGCGGAGCGTCCAGTTTCGAGTAGAAGCCGTTCAGGTCCAGGGTCAGTTCCTTGGTCGGACGGATCTCGAAGTCGAAGGCGCCGCCTTCGCGTTTTTTCACCTGCTCAAACAGCGAAGCGCCGATGAAGGTCGGCACGCGCACGCCAGCCAGGGATGGATTGGCCTTGGCGGCCGCGCTGGTCGCTTCGATATTGGCATAGCCCAGGACTTCCTGGCCGTCGCGGCGCACCGCGGTCTTCTCGGAGAAGGCTTGCACCAGCATGCCGGCGGTGCCGGCATCGTTCTTCCAGTTGACCATGGCCGACAGCTGCGGCTTGGTCTTGTCGGCCAGATCGTTGCGGGTCGCTTGCACCGATGCTTCCACGGTCAGTTGTTTGCGGAAGTCCAGCGGACGGCGGGTAATGACGTTGATCACGCCGGACACGCCGCCTTCGACCAGGTCGGCGGTCGCGCTCTTGTGCACGACGATGGAGCCGACCAGCTCCGATGGCAGCAGCGAGAAGCTGCTGGAACGGCCGACGCTGCCGCCGACCTGGTTCAGCACGAACCAGTCGCCGGTGCTGATCGCATGGCCGTTGAACAGGGTTTGCTGCAGGCTTGGGCTGGTGCCGCGCAGGCTGACGCGGTCGTTTTCGCCGAAGCCGCCTTCACCACCTGCGGAGGATTGAATGTTCACGCCTGGCAGACGCTGGATGGCGTCGGCCACGTTCTTGTCGGGCATCTTGCCGATGTCTTCCGCCGTCACCACCTCGACCACGGAGTCGGCGCTACGTTTTTGCTTCAGCGACTGTTCCAGGGCGGCGCGCACGCCGGTCACGGTCACAACGCTGGACGGATCGGGCTTGGTCTCCGTTTGTTGGGCAAACGCAGGCGCGGAAATGCTCACGATAAGCAGGCCGACGGCCAGAGCGGCCGGGGTCAGGCGGTTTGCTTGTTTCTGATCGAACTTCATTACTCTCTCCAAGGTGATGGGCTTCTTACTTGCTTACTTACGTATGAGTACTTCAGTACTTCAACTGCACCACTCATACCAATATACGTTATTTTAAATACCAAAATGCTACCACTTGAAATTATTTTTTGCATTGTTGTGGAATTTGTACGCAAAACGCTGTCATTATGACACTATTCCACTGACGGTAGTCGGAATTGGTGTGTAAATATGCGGATTTCGCGCTTTATTGGTACTGCTCTGGTATGGGGAGGCGCTGAGGGTGGTATGGCGGGGCGGTCTTGGAAAACAAAAAAGGCCCGAACTGTTTCCAGTTCAGGCCTTCTTCGCTTAATTCGGGTGGTGGTGATAGTTGGACTTGAACCAACGACCCTAGCATTATGAATGCTATGCTCTAACCAACTGAGCTATATCACCGCAACGGCAAGCATTATCGGGCTTAGGCCCGACTCTGTCAAGGAACCTGCCACAACTTTTTTACAGCTTCGTGAAAAGTGGCATGTTCGCTATGATTTTAAGCGTTTTTCCGCTTAGGCGGTGCGCGCGGCGCGGGCCGCTTCCACCCGCGCCAGCAGCTGGCTGGCCGCATCCGGTGCCAGGCAGTCGATGACATTGCGCTGCGGCATGGCGCGCAGCCAGGTCAGCTGGCGCTTGGCCAGCTGGCGCGTGGCGATGATGCCGGTTTCGCGCAGGGCGGCGTAATCGATGGTCCCGTCCAGATACTCCCAGGCCTGGCGGTAGCCGACGCAGCGCATCGAGGGCAGGCCCGGGTGCAGGTCGCCGCGCCGGCGCAGGGCTTCGACTTCGGCCAGCAGGCCGCCGTCCGGCGCGTTCAGCATCAGGTCGAAGCGCTGCGCGATGCGGGCGTGCAGCGCGCTGCGCTCGGACGGTTCCAGCGCCAGCGGCAGCAACGCGAACGGCAGCTCGGTTTTTTCGCGCAGGGCCAGCAGGGCCGACATGGGCTGGCCGCTGAGTTCAATGACTTCCAGCGCGCGCTGGATGCGCTGGGCGTCGTTCGGCTTCAGGCGCGCCGCCGTTTCCGCGTCCAGCGTGGCCAGGCGGGCGTGCAGGGCGGGCCAGCCAAGGCGGGCCGCATCGTCTTCCAGGCGGGCGCGCAGGGCCGGATCGGCGCCGGGCAGCTCGTCCAGGCCATCGTTGAGGCCTTTGAAATACAGCATGGTGCCGCCCACCAGCAGCGGCAGCCGGCCGCGCGCCTGGATCTCGGCCACCAGGCGCAAGGTGTCGGCGCGGAACTGGGCCACCGAATAGGCGTCGAGCGGATCGATGATGTCGATCAGGTGGTGCGGCACGGCGGCCAGCTCTTCGCGCGAGGGCTTGGCGGTGCCGATATCCATGCCGCGATAGACCAGGGCCGAATCGACCGAGATGATTTCCGACGGGATGCGCTCGGCGATGGCCAGGGCCGAGGCGGTCTTGCCGCTGGCCGTCGGCCCCATGATGGCGACCGCCAGCGGCCGCCCAGTGGTGTGGTTCATGATGCTGGTATTCTTATTGGCCGCGCAGGAACAGCTTGTCCAGCGCGCTGATTTCAACTTGCACCCAGGTTGGACGGCCGTGGTTGCACTGGTCGGCGCGCTCGGTGCTTTCCATCTGGCGCAGCAGGGCATTCATTTCGGGCTGGGTCAGGATGCGGTTGGCGCGCACCGCCGTGTGGCAGGCCAGGGTGCCCAGCAGCTCGTTGCGGCGCTCGATCAGCATGCGCGAGCCGCCGTATTCGCGCACATCGCGCAGCACGTCGCGCGCCAGGGTTTGCGCATCGGCGTTTTTCAGCAGGGCCGGCACGGAGCGCACCGCCAAGGTGGTGGGCGAAAGCGCGGCGATGTCGAAGCCCAGGGTCTGCAGGGTCTCGGCATGCTCCTGCACCGTGCCCACTTCGACCGGGTCGGCGTAGAAGGTGACGGGAATCAGCAGCGACTGGATCTGCATGGCGGCGCCGTTGAGCTGCTCGTCCAGCGCGTTCTTCAATTGTTCATAGAGGATGCGCTCGTGGGCGGCGTGCATGTCCACCAGCACCAGGCCTTTGCTGTTCTGCGCCAGGATATAAATACCGTGCAGCTGGGCCAGGGCGAAGCCGAGCGGGAATTCCTCGTCCTGCGCCAGCACGGCGGGCGAGGCGATATACGGCGTGGCTTGCGGCATGGCGTAACTGCCCGAGGCCGAGAAGCCGCCGCCGCCGTTCAGGGCCGCGTTGCCATCCTGGGCCGCGCCATCCAGGCCGTCGGCGCGGCGCTCGCCCGCGAACAGGGCGCCATAGCGCTCGGTGCTCTGGGCCACGCCGCCGCCTTGGCCGGGCTGGCCGAAAGGCGAGGGCGAGAACGTGGGCTGATAGTGCGGATTCAGCTCGGCGCCGAAGGAAGCTTGCTGCGGCCGCCAGAGCGGGCCGCCGGCCAGGGTGTCGGCCGCCGGCAGCGGCGAAGGCACGCTGCCGTGGGCCGTGGCCGAGGTCTGGGCCAGGGCGCGCTGCACCGCGTGGAACACGAATTGGTGCACGGCGCGGCCGTCGCGGAAGCGCACCTCGATCTTGGACGGGTGCACATTCACGTCCACCAGGGCCGGGTCCAGGTCGAGCGCCAGCACATAGGAAGGGAAGCGGTCGCCGTGCAGCACATCCTCGTAGGCGGCGCGCACCGCGTGCACCAGCAGCTTGTCGCGCACGAAGCGGCCGTTGACATAAAAATACTGCGCATCGGCGCGCGCCTTGGAGGCGGTCGGCAGGCCGGCGAAACCGTGCAGGCGCAGCAGACTCGAACCCTCGTCCAGCGGCAGGCGCGCTTCGGCGAAATTCTCGCCCAGGATCTGCGCGCTACGCTTGGCCATATCGGCCACCATCCAGTGGTCCACGGTGCGGCCGTTATGCGACAGCGTGAACGACACGTCCGGCCGCGCCAGCGCGACGCGGCGCACCACTTCGGCGCAGTGGCCGAATTCGGTCTGTTCCGATTTCAGGAATTTGCGCCGCGCCGGCGTATTGAAATACAGGTCGCGCACATCGACCGTGGTGCCTTGCGCGCCGGACGAGGGCGACACGGTGCCGTTATGCGAGCCCTCGATCTCCCAGGCATGGGCCGCATCGGCCGTGCGCGACGTCAGGGTGACGGCCGCCACCGAAGCGATGGACGCCAGCGCCTCGCCGCGAAAACCGAGGGTGGCCACGTTTTCCAGGTCGTCCAGGCTGGCGATTTTCGAGGTCGCATGGCGCGCCAGCGCGAGCGGCATCTGGTCGGGTGGAATGCCGCGCCCGTTATCCGTAATGCAGATACGCTTGACCCCGCCTTCCTCCAGGCGCACGGTAATCTGCGACGAACCCGCGTCGAGCGCGTTTTCCAGCAGCTCCTTGACCACGGCCGAGGGCCGCTCCACCACCTCGCCGGCCGCGATCTGGGAAATAAGCTGGTCCGGCAAAGCCCGGATAGGACGAGGAAGAGTAGGCGCGTTCATGTCCCGCATTATAAATGAGCCCGCTCCCCCGTTTGCGCCAGATCAAACAATGTCCGACCCTGGTGTCAGGCACCAGAGGCGGACATTCTTTGATTTTGCGCAAACAATGTCTAACCCTGGTGCCTCGGCGGCCCCGCCTGACACCAGGGGTGGACATTTGCTGATTTAGATCAAGGGGTGGGTTCGCGGACGGGGAGGGGGGCGTTGCACAGGTCGATGTGGCCGGCGGCGACCTTGGTCCAGGGGCCGCCGCGGTTGCGCTGGGCTTCGACGGCGGCGGCATAGGTGGCCGTGTCGGTGCGCATCACTTCGAGGCGGCTGCGCTCGGCTTCGGGGACGTCGGCGGCCAGGCGCACGGCCTGGATCGGGACCATCTGCTCGGGCTTGTCATAAAAGCCCATCGGCGCGGCGCCGCGCGGCAGCACCGACAGCAGGGACATACCGGAGACGATGCGTCCCACCACGGTGATATTGCGGTCCAGGTGGCGCGGGGCGTTGCCGATCACGGCATACAGGGCGCCGCCATTGCCGCTGTCGGACTCGTTGCCGCGCGCCACGCCGACCATGCCGTAGCAGTGCGCCAGCCAGGTTTGCTTGTTTTTCGGATCGCGCCCGACCGGGAAGCCGTTGGAGTGGCCTACCTGCGGCGCGTAGCCGTCGCGGTCGGGCAGGCGGGTGAAGTGCTTGTCGTTGGACAGCGGAACGGTGAATTCGCCGGCCAGCTTGGCCTGGGCGGTTTTCAGCGGCTTGGGATTTTTCTCGTCGGGATCGCCCCATTGCACCACCCAGTTGTCCTGGGAGCGCAGGATGGCGAGGCCGTCGAAATAGTGTTCGCGCGCCATGGCGCGGATATTGGCGGCGTGCCGGGGGGCGAAGGCGGGCGCCAGCTCGATCACCACGCGTCCGGCCGGCAGCTCCATATATAGTGTGTTCTCGGGATCGAGCGGGCGCCAGTCGGCCGCTTTGGAGGCCTTGATCACATCGGCCAGCGTGGCCTTGGGCGGCAGTTCTTTGGCACCGGCGCCGGCGCTGCAAGCTAGTAGAACAAAAGCCAGGGCCGCCGCGCCAGGCCGCTTCGTCAAAACGTTCAGTGCTTTCTGCATCCTTCAGTCTCCTTGTGGTCGGCGGCTTGCTGCGCCGTGTTGAGGAATTGTAAACTGGAATATCTTTGGCGAGCCCCGCCGGCGCTAAGAAATATCCGATACGGGAGCGTTTCTGCCTGCAAGGCTGGTGTATGATTCCCGCCGCAACCTTTTGGGATAATTTAATGGATTTAGTTCAATTTCTGGACATGCTGGTCCACGTCGACAAGGCGATGGGCACGCTGATCGCGCAATATGGCACTTTGGTGTATGCGGTGCTGTTTGCCATTATCTTTTGCGAGACCGGCCTGGTTGTGCTGTTCTTCTTCCCGGGGGACACCCTGCTGTTTATCGCCGGCGCCTTCTGCGCCAGCGGCGAAATGAATCTGGCCTTGCTGGCGGGCCTGTTGATCACGGCAGCCGTGCTGGGCAATACCACCAATTACTGGATCGGCGAGGCCATCGGCCAGCGCGTGTTCACCCACGATTACCGCTGGATCAATAAAGAGGCGCTGCGCCGCACCCACGATTTCTTCGAACGCCATGGCGGCAAGACCATCATCCTGGCCCGTTTTGTGCCGGTGGTGCGCACTTTCGCGCCTTTCGTGGCCGGTGTGTCGGATATGACCCAGGCCCGCTTCCAGCTGTATAACATCACCGGCGCCGTGCTGTGGGTGGTGTCGCTGACCGTGGCGGGCTATATGTTCGGCCATCTGCCCATCATCCGCGAAAATCTGACCACCATCGTGCTGGTCGGCGTGGGCGTGGCCATCGTGCCCATGGCCCTGGGCGGCATGTGGAAGCTGGGCCGCAAGGTGTTCGGCCGTTAAGCCTTCCTTTAGGTCGCCCTCAAGTTTTCCCCGGGGGCAACCGTTAACAGGGGTAATCAACGATTATCCCTGACTCTCATGCGTAAGCTCATCGTCCTCTCCGCCAGCTGTTTCCTGATTGCCTCGGCGGGTGCCTTCGACGCGGGCCAGCCGCCGCCCAAGCCCATCAATATCAAGTCCATCCACCCGCCCAATCCTTCGGTGCCGGGTGCTGCCTCGGCCAAGGAAGGCAAGGAGGGCAAACCCGCCACCGGCGCCAAAGGCACGGCCGGCAAGCCCGCCAAGCTGTCGGCGCGCGAACAGGAAGAGCAGGCCGAGGCCGAGCTGTCGGCCAAGATCGCCGAACGCCTGGCCGCGATGCGCGCCAACCAGGCCGCGCGCGCCGCCGCCGCCGCCAAGGCCAAGAAGGATGCCGCCGTCCGCGCCGCCAAGCAGGCCGCCATGCCGCCGCCGCGCGCCAACGGCACGCACTGGGCGTATGAGGGCGAGTTCGGCCCGGCCAATTGGAGCAAGATCAATTCGGACTGGGCCAAGTGCGGCAGCGGCAACCGCCAGTCGCCCATCGATATCCGCGACGGCATGAAGGTCGACCTGGAGCAGATCAATTTCGATTACCGTCCCTCGGCCTTCTCGGTGCAGGATAACGGCCACACGGTGCAAGTGACGGTCGGCGGCGGCAATTTCCTGTCGGTGCAGAACCGCATGTACGAGTTGCAGCAGTTCCACTTCCACCGCCCGTCCGAGGAGCGCATCAACGGCAAGAGTTACGAGATGGTGATCCACCTGGTGCACAAGGATGCGGACGGCCGCCTGGCCGTGCTGGCCCTGCTGCTGGAACGCGGCAAGCCGCAGCCGGCGATCCAGACCGTGTGGAACCATCTGCCGCTGGAAAAACGCGATATCGCCAATCCCTCGGTGGTGCTCGATCCCAACGACCTGCTGCCGCAGCGCCGCGATTACTTCACGTATATGGGTTCGCTGACCACGCCGCCTTGCACCGAAGGCGTGCTGTGGCTGGTGATGAAGGAGCCGGTGCAGGCCTCGCCGGCGCAGATGGCCCTGTTCAGCCGCCTGTATCCGCTCAATGCGCGTCCGATCCAGGCGGCATCGGGCCGCATGATCAAGGAATCGAACTGACGGTGTGAATGCCGCTCCACTCGCCGCCGGCGCGCAGGATCTGCTTGTCCACGCGCGCCGGTTCGATGCAGACGAAGCGGCGCCATTCCTCATCCGCCATATCCAGCAGGGCCGCCGCATTGGCCGCGCCCGGATTCCATACCACCCACTCGTTAAAACCCTGCTGCTGCAATTGCAGCGACTCCTGGCCGGCCGGCTGGCGCAGGCTTAAAGCCGGCGTGGCGGGATGGATCTCGTCGAGGAATTCGCTGAAGGCGAGCGGCGCGGCCAGACCGTCCAGCGTGCTGCGGGCGAAATCGGCCAGCGCGTAATAGGTGTGCAGGGCGGCGGCGAAGGAGAAGTCGTCCTGGCCGGTATTGCGCACATTGAAAGCCATGCTCAGCGCGTCGGCGCGCAGGGTGAAGCGCAGGCGCAGCTCGAAAGCGTAAGGCCAGTCGGCTTGGGCGGCGGGCGTCAGATCGTCCTGGTTCAGATGGAATTCGGCGTGGGCCGGAATGCCGGGCTGGCCGTCGGCATGGCTGGCCAGGCGCCAGGTGGCGGTGCGCGCAAAACCGTGGCGCTGGCCGTTGCCGCGCTGGCCAAACTGGGGAAAGATCACCGGCACGCCGCCGCGGATGGCAGCGCTGCCGTCGAGGGCGGAGCGTTCGCTGAGGAAGAGGCGTTCCTTGCCCGCTCCGCTCTTCCATGACAGCAGATGGCCGCCATACAGCGCGATCAGGGCTTGCGAGCCATCCTGGGCCTTGATGCGCACGGCGGGCAGCCGGCCCGCCTGTTCCATATTGCTCATGCTGCTGTTCCTCAAGTCTGCCGGCTCTTGGCGAGCGGCGGGTTTTTGGCGAAGTAGCTCTTGATGCCTTTGACGATGGCGCTGGCGATCTGTTCCTGGTAGGCGTTGTCGAGCAGGCGCGCTTCCTCTTCCGGATTGGAGATGAAGGCCGTTTCGATCAGGATGGACGGGATGTCGGGCGCTTTGAGCACGGCGAATCCGGCCTGTTCCACCGAGCCTTTGTGCAGCTTGTTGATGCCGCCGATTTCACCCAGCACCGCCTTGCCGACTTTCATGCTGTCGTTGATCTGGGCCGTGGTGGAGAGGTCGAACAGCACGCTGGCCAATTGCTTGTCCGGCGTTTTCACGTTCGCGCCGCCAATCAGGTCGGCCTGGTTTTCCTTGTTCGCCAGCCAGCGCGCCGCCGTCGAGCTGGCGCCTTTTTCCGACAGCACGAAGACCGAGGAGCCGCGCGCCGAAGGCTGGACGAAGGCGTCGGCGTGGATCGAGACAAACAGGTCGGCATCGACCTTGCGCGCTTTTTCGACGCGGGTGGGCAGCGGCACGAAGTAGTCGCCGTCGCGCGTCAGCATCACGCGCATATTCGGATGCTCCTCGATGCGCGCCTTCAGGCGCTTGGCGATGGCCAGCACGATATCTTTCTCGCGGCTGCCGCGCGCACCGATGGCGCCCGGGTCTTCGCCGCCGTGGCCGGGGTCGAGCGCGATGGTGATCATGCGCGTGACCTTGCCGGGACGCGTCTCGGCGCGCTGCTCGGTCTTGTTTTCGGGCTTGGCCTCGTGCTTCGGCTCCGGCTTGGCGGCGGCCAGATCGGGTTTGCCGTTCTGGCCCGCGTCCACCGCGCCAGGCAGCGCCGGATGCGCCGCGGGGCCAGTGCCGGCGGGCGGCTGGACTGCGATGCCGCCCGGCGGCACGGCGGCAGTATTGCTCGGCGCGCCGTTGTTGGCGGGCGTGGCCGCCGCCGGCGTGGCAGCCGGTGCGGCCGGCTGTGCCGCCGCCGTCGCGCTCTTGCTGTCGCTCGACCACTCGCCCTTTTCGATCATGGCCGCGATCGGGTCGACCGCTTTCACCGGATACAGGTCGAAGATCAGGCGGTGCTTGTAATTGCCGACCGGCGCCAGGGTGAACACCTGCGGCTTGACCTCTTCCTTCAGGTCGAACACCAGGCGCACCACGTTCGGCCGGTTCTGGCCCACGCGCACCTGCTTGATGTACGGGTCGTTGGACTGGATCTTGGCGACCAGGCTTTTCAAGGTCGGATTCAGTTCCAGGCCTTCGATATCGACCACCAGGCGTTCCGGGTCCTTGACCAGGAAGTGGCTGGTTTTCAGGTCGCTGTCGTTCTCCAGCGTGACGCGGGTATAGTCATCGGCCGGCCACACGCGCACGGCCAGGATCTGGGCGGCGTGGGCAAGCTGGGGCGCGAGTACCGACAGCAGCAAAGTGCCGCCGGCTTTCAGGATGGTGCGCCGGGCAACAGGCTTGGCGTTCAAAGATTCGGTGCGAAGGAAAGGCGTTGAAGGCATGACTGGCCCAGAGCTGACGACGCTTGCAATTCTACATCACGCCCCTGTCCGGCCACAGTGAGAAAAACGTGGAGATCGGGCGGCGGCAGCACCGGCTCGCCTTTCTCCGGCCACTCGACGATGCAGATATTCTCGCCGTCGAAGTCCTCGCGGAAGCCCGCGTCGAGGAATTCCTCCGGGCTGCCCATGCGGTACAGATCGTAGTGGATGACGGTCTGCGGCTTGCCGCCGAGCTGCACGCGGTAAGGTTCGGACAGGGTATAGGTCGGGCTTTTCACCGGCCCCACGTGGCCGGCCGCGTGCAGCAGGGCGCGCGTGAGGGCGGTTTTGCCGGCGCCCAGGTCGCCGTGCAGATAGATGGACAGGCCGGGCGCCAGGGCGCGCGCCAGCGCCACGCCCAGGGCGGCGGTGCCGGCTTCGTCGTGCAAATGGGATTTAAAGTGCGGCATTGAGTAAAATATTGGTTTGATCCGGTTCTGCCGGCATTGTAATCGCCGGAGCGTCCCGATGTCCCTCTCTCAAGCCAATTTAGCCGAACTCGCCGCCGCCATCAAGGCGTGGGGCGTGGAACTGGGCTTCGCCGAAGTGCGCATCACCGACATCGACCTGAGCGCCGCGGAGGCCGGCCTGCAAGCCTGGCTCGACGCGGGCATGCATGGCGAAATGGACTATATGGCCAGCCACGGCATGAAAAGGGCGCGTCCGGCCGAGCTGGTGCCCGGCACGGTGCGCGTGATCACGGCGCGCATGAACTATCTGCCGCCGGACAAGGAAGGCGAGAGCGAAGACTGGCGCGAGCGCGAAGCGCGGCGCCTGGCCGATCCCTCGGCGGCCGTGATCTCGGTGTATGCGCGTGGTCGCGACTACCACAAGGTCTTGCGCGCCCGCCTGCAGCAGCTGGCCGACCGCATCCAGGCCGGCATCGGTCCCTTCGGCTTCCGCGTGTTTACCGACTCGGCGCCGGTGATGGAGTTGCCGCTGGCCGAAAAATCCGGCCTGGGCTGGCGCGGCAAGCACACCCTGCTGATCAACCGCAGCGCCGGCTCCATGTTCTTCATGGGCGAACTCCTGGTCGACCTGCCGCTGCCGGTGGACGAACCGACCGGCGCCCACTGCGGCCAATGCAGCGCCTGCATCACCGCCTGCCCCACGCAAGCCATCGTCGCGCCGGGGCGGATGGATGCGCGGCGCTGCATCTCCTACCTGACCATCGAGCTGAAAAGCGCCATCCCCGAAGAGCTGCGGCCCCTGATCGGCAACCGCATCTACGGCTGCGACGATTGCCAGACCGCCTGTCCCTGGAATAAATTCGCCCAGCGCGCCACCTTGCCCGACTTCGACGAACGCCACGCCCTCGGCAGCGCCGGCATGATCGAGCTGTTCGCCTGGACCGAGGACGAATTCAACCGCCGCATGGAAGGCAGCCCCATCCGCCGCATCGGCCACGAGCGCTGGCTGCGCAATCTGGCCATCGGCCTCGGCAATGCTGCCGATCTCGGCGCCAAAGGCGATCCCGCCATCGTGGCCGCCCTGCGCAGCCGCCTCGACCACCCCTCCGAACTGGTCTGCGAACACATCCGCTGGGCCCTGGCCCGCCACAGCTGAGCCCGCCACCCTCTTTGATCCAGCGCAAAAAATGTCCACCCTGGTGTCAGGCGGGGCCGCCGAGGCACCAAGGTCGGACATTTCTTGATAAATCTCAAAGAATGTCCACCTCTGGTGCCTGGCACCAGGGTGGACATTCTTTGATTTGGCGCAAACGGGGAGGGGCTTAGCGGGGGCGGGGGATGATGTGGCCGCGCTGCTGGGCCAGACGCAGCAGGATGAGGCTGGCGAGGCTCCAGACCAGCAGCGTCAGGATCGACGCTTCGATGCCGTAGGCGCCGCCGCTCAGCCATTCGGGACCATGCATGGCGCCTTGCAGCAGGCCTTTGGCGGGCTGGCCGGAAACGGGGATCGAGAAGACGGCGTCGAACAGGTAGTTCCAGACGAAGTGCAGGCCGATCGGCAGCCACAGGCGGCGCGTCGCCATGTAGGCGGCGCTCAGGCCGATGCCGGCCATGCCGGTGTTGAGCACGCCGATGGCACTGATGTGCTCATTGGGCAGGTGGGCGACGATGAAGAACAGCAGCGAGACGATCAGCGCGGTGCGGGTGCCCCAGGATTTTTCGACCAGCCGGAACAGGACGGCGCGGCACAGCAGCTCTTCAAACACGGCCACCAGGGCCATGCCGGCCGCGGGTTTCAGCAGCACGGTCCAGGCATTCACGCCTTGCACCTGGTAGACGTTGAGCAGCCACAGCGGCAGCAGCGCGCCCAGGCTGAGCAGCAGGCCGAGGCCGGCGCCGGCCAGGGTTTCGCCGAACGCGCCCGGTCCCGACAGTTCCAGCAGCGGCCGTTTTTCCACCCGGTGCACATAGAAGCCGTAGCCGGCCAGGCAGGCCAGCATGGCCAGGATGTTCGGCCAGATCACGCGCAGATGCTTGGGGGCGATGGCTTCGGACAGCATCAGCGCGGCGGCCAGCGGCACGATGACGGCGAGGGCGGCCACGATGCCGCGCACCAGCGGCTTGGCCAGCATGCGGTGGCGGAAGGTGGGAATGGGCATCACGGTTTGCTGCGCGGTGTTCATAAAGCCTCCTTGTGTATTGTTATTGCTTGCTGCGGGCCTGGCGTATGCGCGCGCCGAAACTCTGGCGTTCGAGGGCCGCGATGGCATCGGCCAGCGCGGTGGATAAGGGGTAGGACAGGTCCCGGTCCAGGCTGTCGGCGGCGTCGGCCGTGGCGCGCCAGCATTGCTCCAGCCGGGGCAGCAGGGCCAGGCCCGCAGCGCTGAACTGGATGCGCTTTTGCCGGGCGTCCGTGGCGCCGGGCGCGGCCGTCACCAGCCCGGCTTTCTGCATCAGCGCCACCGTCTGGGTGGCGGCCGGCTGGGTGATGCCGGCCGCTTCGGCGATCTGGCCGATGCTGCAACTGCCGTGCGCCTGCAGGGCGCGCATCACCGGCGTGTAGCGCGGCCGGTAGTCGATGCCCGCTTCTTCGTACACGGCTTGCACCGCGCCGTCGAGCAGCTCGATCAGGTGGCGCAATTGGGTTCCGAGTCCTGGTTTCATGGAGCTATCCTAACAATATATAAGTGCTTATGCAAATGCTTTTTCACAATAAAGCAGGCAATTCCTCGGCCAGGAAATCGAGCAGCACGCGCACCTTGCGCGGCAGGTGGCGGTTGCTCGGATAGACGGCATAGGCGGTGCGCGCCGCCAGGCTGTAGCCGGGCAGCACGGTGCGCAGGCGGCCTTCGTCGAGCAGCGGACGGGCGACAAAGGAGGGCAGGGTGCCGATGCCCGCGCCGGCCGCCAGCATCTGGGCCAGCATCAGGCTATTGTCGGCCGAGAAGCGCACCGGCAGCGTGACCAGGGTCTCGCCCTCGGGCCCGCGCAAGGCCCAGCGTCCCGGCATCTCGGCCAGGCGGTAAGCCAGGCAGTCGTGCCGCGCCAGCTCGGCCGGCGTGGCGGGCGTGCCGCGCGCCGCCAGATAGGCGGGCGCGGCGCAGATCAGCTGTTCGACCTTGCCCAGCGGCCGCGCCACCAGCGAGGAATCGGGCAGCGCGGTGCGCACGCGCAGCGACAGGTCGAAGCCTTCCGAGACCACGTCGAGCACGCGGTCGGTCAAGGTCAGCTCCACCTTCAGCTGCGGATAGGCGGCCATGAAGCGCGCCAGCAGCGGTCCCAGCACGGCCACGCTGAAGGAGAGCGGCGCGTTCAGGCGCAGCCGCCCGCTCAGCTCCACGCTGTCGGCGGCGGTGGCGCGCTCCAGGCTGTCCAGCTCGTCGAGCAGGCGGCAGCATTCCTGGTAGTAGGCGTGGCCGGTATCGGTCAGGCTCATGGTGCGCGTGGTGCGCGACAGCAGCACCGCGTTCAGGCGCTGCTCCAGCCAGCGCACCTGCTTGCCGATGCCGGCCGGCGAGAGGCCCAGCTCGGCCGCCGCCTTGTTGAAGCTGCTGCGCTCGACCACGCGGCGGAAGGATTGCATGGCGTTCAATAAATCCACATTGTGTCCTGTGAGTGAAATATGTATGTGCTGAATTGCTGATTATTTTATCCGGAGAATTGAATAAGCTCTCGTCTATCTCAATCAGAAAGGAAACAAGATGAGCAAATCGATTCGTATGCGCCGCGTGGCGGCGCTGCTGGCGCTGCTGGGCGCCGGGATGCTGGGACAGGGCGCGGCCCAGGCCGCCGACGTGGGCATCAGCCCCTGGGGGCCGAAGGACGAGATCGGCCGCCTGAACCTGGTCACGCCGGCGTCGCGCGCCGCCATCATGGCGCGCGTGACGGGCGGCGCGGCGTACGACCTGTCGGTGGATTACTTCATCGGCATGCCGAGCTGGCAGGCCGCCGGCGATCCGCCCTACCTGATGTGGATGACGCATACGCCGCACGGCAATGGCGTGTCCGATCCGATGGGTACCGGCAAGAAGATGAACGAGCACGTCAGCTACACCGGCGCCGCCATCTCCATGTACTCGCATATGGGCACCCACATCGACGCCCTCAACCACTTCGGACTGAACGGCAAGATCTATAACGGCTTCAAGGCCTCCGAGCACCTGGGCGACCGCGGCTGGGACGTGACCGGCGCCGAGAAGCTGCCGCCCATCATCGCGCGTGGCGTGATGATCGACGTGGCCGCCGCCAAGGGCGTGAGCATGCTGCCGGACGCTTACCGCATCACGCGCCAGGACCTGGTCGAGGCGCTGGCCAAGCAGAAGGTGGCGCTGGAAAAAGGCGATGTGGTGCTGATCCGCACCGGCCGCATGCAGCAGTATGAGAAGGCGCAGGAATACATGGCCAATCCGCCCGGCATGGGCCTGGACGCGGCGCGCTTCCTGGTGGAAGACAAGGGGGCGATGGTGGTGGGGGCCGACAATCTGAGCTTCGAAACCTTCCCGTCCGAAGTCAAGGATAACTACATCCCGCTGCACACCTATCTGCTGGCCGAGCACGGTGTGCCGATCATGGAGCTGGTGAACCTCGAAGGCCTGGCGCGCGACAAGGTCTACCAGTTCGCTTTCATCGGCGCGTCATTGAAACTGCGCGGCGCCGACGCCGCCCCGATGCGCCCGATCGCCCTGCCGATCAAGTAAGCGGTGCCGGATCAAGGCGCAGATACGACCAGTTGCCCTTGATCCACAATGTCGTGCTGGCGCGCAGGCCAAGTTTTTGTCCTGCCGTCACCAGGGTATCCAGGCTGGTGTTGGCATCGTTCCAGAAGCCAGCCCATAGCCTGCCATTGGATGGAAGCAGCTTCTGAGCTTGTGCCAGCAAGGCCTCTGCCTTGTCCCGGCTGTTTATGAATACCAAGACGATGCAGCTTTCATCGTGGGGCAGATGAGCGAGCAGGTCTTCATGTTCCTGACCAGCGTTGATTGAGTGTTTCAATCCGGTCTGATCTTCAAGAATCAGTTTGGACACAGAGGCGGCGGAATGGCTTTGTGCCAAGCGCTGCATCAGATGCTCGCCGGGTAAGCTTAATTTGGCATTCTTCCAATAGGCATTTACCGATGCCTGATCGTTTGGATCATATGGGCAATCACTGGGATCCACCCATTCCGGTGCAGCTGCAAGAGCTGCCTCAGCCTGAGCGCGGGAAAGAAAATTCCTCAAGGTATTTTCTTGTTTCACAATGATTAGCCTTCCAGGATGAAATGATGCGGGCATTGTCACCAGCCGGCGTCCAGACTACGACCACCGCCCGGTCATAGTACCAACAGATGCTTCTCAGACGCTGCTCGCCATATGCGTAGGTTTTATCCTCTTCTGTTTGCATAGGTAAGCCAAAACTTTGTTCCAGCAACGCAAAATCGACTCCGTGGCTGAGCAGATTTTGACGCCTCTTGTTTTCGTCCCATAGCAGCATGGGGGCAGCTTATGCCATGGCTGGCCGCTCCATAATTCATCCTACTATTGTTATGATCTTAATCAAGCGGGGCTGCTTGCTTACTTCAGCAAGCCCGCCAGCTCCACCGCTGTTTTCACCTGCATCTTGTCGAAGATGTGGGCGCGGTGAACTTCGACGGTGCGCATGCTGATGCCCAGTTCGTCGGCCACCACCTTGTTCATCTTGCCGGCCAGGATCAGGTCGAGCACCTCGCGTTCGCGCGTGGAGAGGGTGGCGAGGCGGGCGCGCACGGCGTCGGCTGCGCTGGCGTGGCGGGCGGCGGCCAGGCCTTCCTGCACGCGGTCCATCAGCTGGTTGTCGTTGAAGGGCTTTTCGCAGAAATCGAAGGCGCCGCGCTTGAGCGCGTCGACCGCCATCGGCACGTCGCCGTGGCCGGTGAGGAAGATCACGGGCAGGCGCTGGGTCAGGCCGCGCGCGGCCAACTGGTCGAAGACGGCGATGCCGTTCATTTCGGGCATGCGCACGTCGAGCAGCACGCAGTCGCCTTCGGCGTCGAACTGGCCGGCGGCGGCGTAGGCCAGGAAATCGGCCACGCTGGCGTAGGCGGTGGCGGCGATGCCGCGCGAACTGGCCAGCCAGGACAGGGAGTCGCGCACCACCTCTTCGTCATCAACTATATGCAGCATTGTGTCCCCTCGTTCAGTGTCCTGCGGTCGATGCCGGCAGTGTAAATGTGAATATGGTACCGCCTTGCGGGTTGTCGCCGTGTTCCAGCGTGCCGCCGTGGAATTCGATGGCGGTGCGGCAGATGTTCAGGCCCATGCCCATGCCTTCGGCCTTGGTGCTGAAGAAGGCCGAGAACAGGCGTTCGGCCACTTCGCGCGGAATGCCGTGGCCGCGGTCGATGACTTTCACCAGCACCTGCTCCGGTTCGGCCGCGCCGCCGGCCGCGTATTCGGCCACGATGCTCAGCACGCGCCGCGCGGGCGGCACGTCGGCCATGGATTCGATGGCGTTGCGCGTCAGGTTCAGCAGCACCTGCTCGATCATCACGCGGTCGGCGCGCACCATCGGCAGCGCGGCCGGAATATCCAGCACGAAGGAGACGTAGTGCTGGCGCGCCTGCATTTCGATCAGGGCGCGGATGCTGTCCACCATCGAGGCCAGGCTCACGTCCTGGCGTTCCGGCTCGCGCTTTTTCACGAATTCGTGCACGCTGCGGATGATCTGGCCGGCGCGCTGGGCCTGGGTGCTGGCCTGTTCCAGCGCGGGCCGCAGCAGATTGGCCTCGACCGGCCTGTGTTCGTCGGCATTGCGCTTGAGCAGATTCAGGGCGCCCGTGGTGTAGCTGGAAATGGCGGCCAGCGGCTGGTTCAGCTCATGCGCCAGCATGGAGGCGATTTCGCCCATGGTGGCCAGGCGCGCGCTGGCCTGCAGCTTTTCCTGGTGCTGGCGGTTCAGTTCCTCGATACGCTTGCGGTCCGAGATGTCGAGGATGGAGCCCATCCAGCCGGTCTGCCGGCCATCCTTGTCCACCAGCGGCGCTTCGAAGATCAGCACCGGCACGCGTTCGCCGTCGGCGCGCTGGAAAATGGTTTCCACCTGCGGCGTGACGGCGCCCGCCAGCACGCTGGCCAGGCGGCCCTGGTATTCGGCCATGGCTTCCGGCGCCCAGTAAGGCATGGGCGGCAGCTTGCCCACCAGTTCCTCGGCCGGGTAGCCCACCATCTGGCAGAAGGCTGGATTGACATAGGTGATGCGGCCCTCCAGGTCGCGCGCGCGCAGGCCGGTGACCAGGGAGTTTTCCATCGCCGTGCGGAAGCTCATCTGCTGGCGCAGCGCGCCTTCGGCCGCCAGGCGGCGCGAGATATGGCCCCACAGCGCCAGCAGGCTCCATAACAGCGCCAGCGACAGCGCGATGACCGAGCCGACCAGCAGATTGGGCAGCAGGCGCGGCTCGCTCTTGATGCTGTCGGTGACCAGGGTGATGACGGTGCCGGGCAGGTCGAGCGCGCGCTTATGCGTGTAGACGCCGTGGCCGGGGCCGGCGGCGGCGCGCTGGGCCAGCACCTTGTCGTCGCGGTCGAGCAGGGTGATTTGATTGTCCTGGGCAAACCACCAGGGCACCATCTCTTCCAGCACGGCGCTGAGCTGGAAGGTGGCGACCAGGCTGCCCAGCCAGCGCTCGCCGCTGAACAGGGGCACGTGGAAATCCATCATGATGGCGCCCGGCGGACCGGCCGGATTCTCGGCCTGGGCTTCAGGCTGGGCGTAGACGGGATTGCGCGACAGGCGGGCGCGCTCCGAAGCGGCCAGCGAGGCCGGCGCCAGGCTGGCCAGGGCCGGCGGCGCTTCCTCGCTGGAGGCCAGCACCTTGCCCGCGGCATCGACCCACCTCACGCGGCGCAGCTCGCGGCCGTTTTTCAGCAGATTTTCCAGGCGCTGCCGCAGGCGCGCGCCATGCAGCTGGCCGGCGGCGATCTCGCCGCCCAGGCCGCGCAAGCTCTCTTCGTGGCGGCCCAGCTGGAAGCGGATGGTCTGTTCCACCCATAGCGTATCGGCGATCAACTGTTCCTGGCGCTCGCTGCGTTCCATCTGGCGCGCCTGCCACGGCAGCCAGATCAGGATGGCGAGAAAGAACAGCACTAATACCACAGGCAGCAGCCAGCGCACCGGGTGAGCGAAATGCAGGCGGCTGGGTAGGGTAGGGGCGGAATCAGGCATTGTCGGAGGTTAACGGTTTTCTCGGCAAGGGATATTGTGGTTATCCACAGTTGAAATGCGAATTTCCATTGGACAAAATCATCGTGCAAGAATAATAATTCAGCCCTTTTTCATTCGTGGAGACAGTATGAAACTCAAGACCGTCCTGGTCGCGTTGAGCGCGGCCGCCTGCATCACGTCCAACGCCTTCGCCCAGGCCCCTATCGTCATCAAATTCAGCCACGTGGTGGCGACCGACACGCCGAAAGGCCAGGCCGCCGAGCGCTTCAAGCAGCTGGCCGAAAAGGCCACCAATGGCCGCGTGAAGGTGGAAGTGTATCCGAACAGCCAGCTGTATAAGGACAAGGAAGAGCTGGAAGCGCTGCAACTGGGCGCGGTGCAGATGCTGGCCCCCTCGCTGGCCAAATTCGGCCCGCTGGGCGTGAAGGAGTTCGAAGTCTTCGACCTGCCGTATATCTTCCCGACCAAGACCGCGCTGTACAACGTGACCGAAGGTCCGATCGGCAAAGGCCTGCTGAAAAAGCTGGAAGGCAAGGGCATCACCGGCCTGGCTTACTGGGATAACGGCTTCAAGGTCATGTCGGCCAATAAGCCGCTGAAAATGCCGGCCGACTTCAAGGGCCAGAAGCTGCGCATCCAGTCCTCCAAGGTGCTGGACGCGCAGATGCGCGCCCTGGGCGCCAACCCGCAGGTGCTGGCTTTCTCCGAGGTCTACCAGGCCTTGCAGACCGGCGTGGTGGACGGCACCGAGAACCCGCCATCGAATATGTACACCCAGAAGATGCATGAGGTGCAGAAGCATGTGACCGTGTCCAACCACGGCTACCTGGGTTATGCCGTCATCGTCAACAAGAAGTTCTGGGACGGCCTGCCGGCCGACGTGCGCGGCCAGCTCGAAGGCGCGATGCGCGAAGCGACCACCTACGAGAAAGCCATCGCCCAGCGCGACAACGATATGGCGCTGGAAGCCATCAAGAAAGCCGGCAAGACCCAGATCTACACGCTGAGCGCCCAGGAAACGGCGGAATGGCGCAAGGTCCTGCTGCCGGTGCACAAGCAGATGGAAGACCGGATCGGCAAAGACCTGATCGGCGCCATCAACAAGGAAAGCGCGAAGTAAGCGCAATCCGGGGACGGCCAAGGGGCCGTCCTTTTTTTCTCCAATACCGGAAGAGACACCATGAAATTCCTGGACCACCTGGAAGAGTGGATCATTGCGTTCCTGATGGGCGCAGCCACCTTCATCATTTTCGTGGCGGTCGTGCACCGCTACCTGGCCGGCTTGCCCATTCCCGGGCTGCAGGACTACCTGATCACCCTCAACACCAGCTGGGCGCAGGAACTGTGCATCTATATGTTCGTGTGGATGGCCAAGTTCGGCGCCGCCTATGGCGTGCGCACCGGCATCCACGTCGGGGTCGACGTGGTGATCAACCGCCTCAGCCCCGCCTTGCGCTCCAAGTTCGTGATCTTCGGCCTGCTGGCCGGCGCGCTGTTTACCGGCATCGTCGGCACCCTGGGCGCCAGCTTCGTGTGGGAAATGGCGCATACCGACCAGACCTCGGCCGATATGGAAGTGCCGATGTGGCTGGTGTACCTGGCCGTGCCTTGCGGCTCTTACCTGATGTGCTTCCGCTTCCTGCAAGTGATGGTGCAGTTCGTGCGCACCGGCGAATTGCCGAAACATGACCATGCCCACGTCGAGGGTCTGGATGAAGAGCTGGAAAAAGGAGCCAAGGCATGAACGCGCTGATTATTTTTGTCCTGCTGCTGGTGCTGATGCTGACCGGGATGCCGATCTCGATCTCGCTCGGCCTGACGGTACTGACCTTCCTCTTCACCATGACCAATGTGCCGATCGAATCGGTGGCCCTGAAGCTGTTTACCGGCATCGAGAAGTTCGAGATCATGGCGATCCCCTTCTTCATCCTGGCCGGCAACTTCCTGACCCACGGCGGCGTGGCGCGGCGCATGATCAATTTCGCCAGCTCGATGGTGGGCCACTGGCACGGCGGCCTGGCGCTGGCGGGCGTGATGGCGTGCGCGCTGTTCGCGGCGGTCTCGGGTTCCAGTCCGGCCACCGTGGTGGCGATCGGTTCCATCATCCTGCCGGCCATGGTCAAGCAGGGCTACCCGAATCGCTTCGGCGCGGGCGTGATCACCACCTCGGGCGCGCTGGGCATCCTGATTCCGCCCTCGATCGTGATGGTGATGTATTCGGTGACCACCAACACCTCGGTGGGCAAGCTGTTCATGGCCGGCGTGGTGCCGGGCCTGATGCTGGCCTTCCTGCTCGGCCTGACCACCTGGTTCCTGGCCAAGAAGCACAACTACCCGCGCCTGAAGAAGGCGACGTGGGGCGAGCGCTTCGGCACCTTCCGCAAGAGCGCCTGGGGCTTGCTGCTGATCGTGATCGTGATGGGCGGGATTTACTCCGGCGTGTTCACGCCGACCGAGGCGGCCGCCATGGCTGCCGTGTATGCCTTCTTCATCGCCGTCTTCGTCTACAAGGATTTGAAGATCAAGCAAGTGGGCAAGGTGCTGCTCGATTCGGCCTCGATGTCGGCCATGCTGCTCTACATCATCACCAATGCCGTGCTGTTCTCCTTCCTGATGACCAGCGAGAATATTCCGCAGGCGATGGCGGAATGGATCACCGGCAAAGGCCTGGGTGTGGTCAGCTTCCTGCTGGTGGTGAACATCTTGCTGCTGTTGGCGGGCAATGTGATGGAGCCGTCGTCCATCGTGCTGATCATGGCGCCGATCCTGTTCCCGGTGGCGATGAAGCTCGGCATCGATCCGGTCCACTTCGGCATCCTGATCGTGGTGAATATGGAGGTCGGCATGTGCCACCCGCCGGTGGGGCTGAACCTGTATGTGGCCTCAGGGATCACCAAGATGGGCATCTCGGAATTGACCGTGGCCGTCATGCCTTGGCTGCTGACCATGCTCGGTTTCCTGCTGCTGGTGACCTACGTACCACAAATTTCGATCTGGTTGCCTAACTTGATTTACTCCTGAATCAAATAAATCCTTTCCCAAAATAAAGAGGGAAAATCGGCGCGCCATCGGTTATGATGGCGTCGCTCCCAAATGGTGCAGATTGCATATGGAAATGCACCAAGGTAGCAAGGACATCGGGTTTAGTGGGGAGTGTAGAAGAAACGGTAATCGATACCGCGGATACATGAGGAGACACGTGGCTTACAGAATGTCGTTGGAAAGCAGCTGAGGGCGGCCACAAGCCAGCTACAGCGCGCCAAACGGCCGGGGCCGCGCAATATGTTAAAACGCACCGCAAGGTGCGTTTTTTTTTTTAGCCTTGCACCGCAAGCTGCGTTTTTTTTGAGCCTTGCACCGCAAGCTGCGTTTTTTTTGAGCCTTGCACCGCAAGCTGCGTTTTTTTTGAGCCTTGCACCGCAAGCTGCGTTTTTTTTGAGCCTTGCACCGCAAGCTGCGTTTTTTTTGAGCCTTGCACCGCAAGCTGCGTTTTTTTTGAGCCTTGCACCGCAAGCTGCGTTTTTTTTGAGCCTTGCACCGCAAGCTGCGTTTTTTTTTAGCCTTGCACCGCAAGCTGCGTTTTTTTTTAGCCTTGCACCGCAAGCTGCGTTTTTATGCCCTTGGCCGCGGCGCGGCACTGGTGTAGCATGAATGCCACAAGAAGCAGGGGAGCAATTGTGATGAAAACGCAACAAGGCAGTGAACTTTTTTCCGCCATTATCCACACGCCGTTTGGCGCGCTGGGCATCCGCACCGCGGGTGCCTTGATCACGGAGCTGTTCTATCTGCCCGCCAGCTATGCCGAGAAAGCGCCGCAGGATGCGCTGGCCGAACGCGCGGCGCAGCAAGTGCTGGCCTACTGCGCCGACCCCGACTATCCATTCGATCTGCCGCTGGCCCAGCTGGGCAGCGAATTCCAGCGCCGCGTGTGGGACACCATCTGCAGCATCCCGCGCGGCCAGGTGCGCACCTATGGCGAGGTGGCGCGCCACCTCGGTTCGGCGGCGCGCGCCGTGGGCCAGGCTTGCGGCGCCAATTACTTCCCGCCGGTGATTCCCTGCCACCGCGTGATCGGCTCGAATGGCCTGGGCGGCTTTGCCGGCGACGACAACCAGCAGGGCTTTACGCTGAGCGTGAAACGCTGGCTGCTGGCGCATGAAGGACATAGCGAATACGCATGGCAGCAGACAACCTTGCTCTGATCGACGAGTTCTGCGACAGCCTGTGGCTGGAAGACGGGCTGTCGAAAAATTCCCTGGATGCTTACCGGCGCGATCTGCGCCTGTTCGCGCGCTGGCTGGAAGTGGCGCGGCCCGCCATCGGCAGCCTGCTGGCCGTGGCCAGCCACGATATCGAAGCGTACTTCTCGGCGCGGCATGAAGAGACCAAGGCCAGCTCGGCCAACCGCCGCCTGTCGGTGCTCAAGCGCTTTTACCAGCTGGCCCTGCGCGAACGCCGCATCGCCGAAGACCCTTGCCTGAAGCTGGCCTCGGCCAAGCAGCCGCAGCGTTTTGTCCATACCCTGAGCGAAGCCCAGGTGGAAGCGCTGCTGGCGGCGCCCGACCTGCGCAGTCCGCTCGGCCTGCGCGACCGCACCATGCTGGAACTGATGTATGCCAGCGGCTTGCGCGTGTCGGAACTGGTGGAGTTGAAAACGCTCGAGCTGAGCATGAACGACGGCGTGCTGCGCATCACCGGCAAGGGCGCCAAGACGCGCCTGGTGCCGTTCGGCGAGCAGGCGCGTTTGTGGATCGAGCGCTACCTGAAGGAGGCGCGCGGCGCCATCCTCAACGGCCAGCAGGACGATGCCCTGTTCGTCACCGGCCGCGGTGGTCCGATGACGCGCCAGATGTTTTGGGTGGTGGTGAAAAAGCATGCGCTGAAAGCCGATATCACGGTCCCGCTGTCGCCGCACACCCTGCGCCACGCCTTCGCCACCCACCTGCTCAACCACGGCGCCGATCTGCGCGTGGTGCAGCTGCTGCTGGGCCACTCCGATATTTCCACCACCCAGATCTATACCCATGTGGCGCGCGAACGGCTCAAGCAGTTGCACGCCGCGCACCACCCGCGCGGCTAGCCGGCCGCCGCCAGCCTGATGGCCGCGCGCAGGGCGCCGCAGTGTGTGGTCCAGGCTGCCAGCGGCGTCGCTTCAGCCGGCGGCGCGCCCGCGTTCCGGCGTGGCCGCTTCATCCAGATGGCATTGGCCATACAGCACGGTAAACAGCACCACGCAGCCGGCCGCCAGTGCCATGCCGAAACCGGCGCGCGCGCCATACATATCGACCAGCTGGCCGGCCGCCGCTGCGCCGAGCGCGAGGCCGATGCCCAGGCCCGTCACCAGCCAGGTCAAGCCTTCGGTCAGGCGCGCATTGGGCACCATGCGTTCCACCAGGCCCATGGCCACGATCAGCGTGGGCGCGAAGAACAGGCCGGCCAGCAGCACGGCCGCCGACAGGCTCAGGATATTGTTGACGAACAGCAGGGGCAGGGTGGTGGCCGCCGTCGCCAAGCCGGCCAGGCGCAGCAATTGCGGCAGCGGCTGCTGCAGATGCAGGGCGCCGAAAGCCAGGCCCGCCACGCAGGAACCGATGGCATACATGGAGAGCACGATGCTGGCCGCGGCCGGCTCGCCTTCCTGGCGCGCGAACGCCACGCTGACCACGTCCACCGTGCCGGCGATGGTGCCCATGGCCACCATCAGCAGCATCAGCACGCGCATGCCGTTCTGGGCCAGCAGCGGCGCCTGGTAGCCCTTGACGCGCGCATGCACCGGCGGCTCTGTGGCGCGCTGCAGCACGAAGGCGGCCACGCCTAGGCCCAGCAGCAGCACGGCCGCCAGCGGCCCGGCCTCGGGGAAGACGGCCACGCTCAGGCCGACCGAGATCGGCGGCCCGGCGATAAAGCAGACTTCATCGAGCACCGATTCCAGCGCATACGCCGTTTGCAGCTCGGGCTGGCCGCGGTAGATTTCCGTCCAGCGCGCGCGCGACATGGCCGACATGCTGGGCATGCAGCCGGCCAGCGCGGCGAACACGAACAGGGTCCAGTCCGGCGCCTGCAGGTGGGCGCACAACAGCAGGGCCAGCATGGCGGCGATGCTGGCGCCGGCCGCGCGCGGCAAGACCCGGCGCTGGCCGTAGCGGTCCACCAAGCGCGACACCTGGGGCGAGAGCAGGGCGGTGCAGAAGGCGAAGGTGGCGGCCACCGCGCCGGCCAGGCCGTAGGCGCCGCGCATCTGCGCCAGCATGGTGATCAGGCCGATGCCCGTCATGGAGATCGGCATGCGCGCCAAGAGGGCGGCAAGGGCGAAGCCGCGGCTGCCGGGAGCGCGGAAAAGCTTGCGATAGGGATTGGCCATGGCTTTGGTATTAATCTAGTCGAAATATCAATGCGCGCCACACTCTAGCACCAATCCATCTTTCTTGCTGGCATGCCGGTTTGATCGGGCCGCTAGGGCGCGGGCAGGCACTGGGGCATAATGGGGGCAGGAGGTGCCCCATGGCAAAGACGAATTTCCAATACGAGAAGCGGCAGCGCGAGTTAGAAAAGAAACGCAAGGCCGAAGAGAAAGCGCGCCGCAAGCAGGAGGCCAAGAGCCGTCCGGCCGGCGAAGAGGACGCCGACGAAGCCGGCTTCGACAGCAGCGAAACCGATACCAGCACCGCCGACGACTAAGCCCGCTACCGCCGAGCCCGTGTCCGATTTTGGGGCCAGACCCCAAAATCGGACACGGGCTCGGCGGTGCCGGCGCCGGCCAATTCCAACCGAACCCGCCGGATGGCCGTCGCGTCCGATTGGGGCTGGCCCGACGGTGGCTGGTGGGCAAAAAAGAAGCGGGGAGAGCGCCCTGCGCCTCCCCGCTGTGTGGTGCCAACCCGGGGCGCGGCAGCCCCGCCCCGGGTTGGGTGATAAGCCGCCGAATCGTCCCCGCACGGCGCGGGGACGGGGTGGGCGAACCGTTAAGCGACTTCCGCCGCTTTGTCTTGTTTGCCGGCTACGGCCAGCGGGGCATGGCTGCCCTGTTCTTCATGCTCGGCTTCGGCGCTGCCGAACCAGCGCGCGCAGCGTTTGCCCAGCGTATCCAGATAGCTGTAAGCCACCGGCACCACCACCAGCGTGAGCAGGGTGGAGGTGATCACGCCGCCGATCACGGCGCGTCCCATCGGCGCCTGCGTTTCGCCGCCGTCGCCGAAGCCGATGGCCATCGGCAGCATGCCGAAGATCATGGCCAGCGTGGTCATCAGGATCGGCCGCAGGCGCACCTGGCCGGCCGCCAGAATCGCCGCGCGCTGGCCCTGGCCGTCCTGCTGGCCGTGGTTGGCGAAGTCCACCAGCAAGATCGCGTTCTTGGTCACCAGGCCCATCAGCATGATGATGCCGATCACCGAGAAGATATTCAGCGTGCTGCCCGTCACCAGCAGGGCCAGCAGCACCCCGATCAGGGATAGCGGCAGCGACACCATGATGGCGATCGGCTGCAGGAAGCTGCCGAACTGCGAGGCCAGCACCAGGTAGATGAAGATCACCGCGATGCTCAGCGCCGTCGCCGCGCCGCCCATGGTTTCGGCCATCTGCTGGGCGTTGCCGCCGACGTCGAAGCGCACGCCGGCCGGCAGTTGCATGCCGTCCATGGCCTTTTTCACGTCCTTGTCGACGTCGCCGGCCGGACGGCCTTCGACGTTGGCGTAAATCGCCACGCGGCGCTGCAGGGCCTGGCGTTTCAGCACCTGCGGGCTGAAGGCGGGCACGAAGTCCACCACCTGGCGTAGCGGCACCATGATGGGGCGGCCATCGGCGTCCAGCTTGCTCGACGCGAGCGAGAGGTCGGCCAGGTCGGCCACGCGCTGGCGGCCCGACTTCGGCAGCTGCACATTGACTTCATAGTTCTGGCCGTCGCCGGCCAGCCAGTAGCTCACGGTCTCGCCCGCCACGAAGGGGCGCAGGGCGACGCCGATCTGCTGCACGTTCAGGCCCAGGTCGCTCGCCAGTTCGCGGTTGATCTTGATCGTGGTCGACGGGTTGGCGCCTTCCTGGCTGTATTCGAGGTCGGCGATGCCCTTGATCTTGCGCATTTTGGCCATCAGCTCGTGGGCGGCCTTGTCCAGCTTGCCCTCGTCGGTGCCGAGGATGGCGATGAAGATGGGCTTGTCGCCGTCGCCCAGCGAGGTGGTCACGCCGGCGATCGGCGCCAGGCGCACGCGGATCGCTTCCTCCAGCTGCTTCTGGGTGCGGCGCTGGTGCACGTTCTTGTCGATCAGCTTCAAGTGCATGTCCGACATATGGCGGCCTTCCGGCTTGCCCACGTTCGACAGCACGGCTTCGATTTCCGGGAAGTCTTTCAAGGCCGCCTCGATCTGGCGGATCTTGGCATCGTTGTATTCCAGGCTGGAGCCGACCGGCACCTTGAAGGTCAGGCTGATCCAGCCGCGGTCGGTCTCCGGCATCATCTCGCCGCCGATCTTCGGCACCAGCATGAGGGAGCCGACGAAGATCAGCAGCGCCGCCACCAGCGTGGTCTTGCGCCAGCGCAGCGCCCACTCCAGCACCTTGCCATACCAGACGTGCAACTGGTCCACGCCGCGCTCCGTGAATTCCATGAAGCGGCCCAGCCAGGGCACATACTTGAAGCGGTCCTTGGCCGGATCGCGCCACACCGAGGACAGCATCGGGTCGAGCGTGAAGCTGACGAACAGCGACACCATCACGGCCACCGCCACGGTGATGCCGAACTGCAGGAAGAAGCGGCCGATAATGCCCTTCATGAAGGCGACCGGCACGAACACGGCGACGATGGCGAAGGTGGTGGCCATCACGGCCAGGCCGATCTCGTTGGTGCCGTCCTCGGCCGCCTTGCGGTGGCCCTTGCCGAAGCCCAGGTGGCGCACGATGTTTTCGCGCACCACGATGGCGTCGTCGATCAAGAGGCCGATGCACAGCGACAGCGCCATCAGGGTCAGGAAATTGAGCGTGAAGCCGAAGGCTTTCAGCGCGATGAAGGTGGCCAGCACGGCGATCGGCAGGGTCAGGCCGGTGATCACGGTCGAGCGCCAGGAGTGCAGGAAGAAGAACACGATGATCATGGTCAGCACTGCGCCTTCGACGATGGTGCGCTTCACATTGTTCAACTGGCTTTGCACGCGGTCCGATTCGGAATCGAGAATGCTGAGCTTGACGTCGGCCGGCAGGGTCTGGCGCAATTCCTCGACCACTTTCTTGACGCCGCTGCCCACTTCCACCACATTGGCGTCCTGCACCTTGGTGATGTCGAAGGAGATCGAGCGCTTGCCGTTCACGCGCGACAGCGATTCCTCTTCGATTTCGCCGTCCACCACCTCGGCCACCTGTTCCAGGTAGACCGGGCCGCTGGCGCGGCGCGCCACGATGATCTTGTTGAATTCGCGCGCGTCCTTGAGCTTGCCCTCCACGCGCACCAGCTGCTCGCTGACGCCGCGGCTGATGCGCCCGGCCGGCAGGTTGGTATTGGTGGCCTGGATGGCGCGCATCACCTCATCCACGCCGATGCCCTGGGCCGTCATCTCGTTGGGTTTCAGGCTGATCAGGATCTGGCGCTTGGACAGGCCGAAGGTGTTGACCTGGCCGACGCCGGGCACGCCCTGGAAGCGCTTGACCACCACCTGGTCGGCCAGGGTCGACAGGTCGCGGATGCTGCGCGTGTCCGAGGTCATGCTCAGGTTGACGATGGGCTGGGCGTTGTCGCCTTCGGCGCGCGCGATGAAGGGGTCTTTCGCCTCTTTCGGGAAGCGCGGGCGCACCAGGGCCACCTTGTCGCGCACGTCCTGCATCGCCTTGTCCATATTGGTGGACAGCTGGAATTCGATGTAGACGCCGGAGCGGCCTTCCCAGGAGTTGGCGCGGATGGTCTTGATGCCGCTGACGGTGTTGACGATGTCTTCCACCGGCCGCGTGATATCGTTCTCCACCGCTTCCGGCGAGGCGCCCGGATAATTGACTTCGATGGCGGCGAACGGGATTTGCACATTGGGCATGCTTTCCACGCCCAGGTCGCGGTAGGAGAAGATGCCGAGCACCATCAGCGCCACCATCACCATGGTGGCGAAAACCGGGTTACGGATACTGATCTTGGTAATCCACATGGCGCTTAATCCTGCTTGGCCAGCATGGCGGCCTTGTTCGGGGTGGCGCCGCCGGCGGGCGCGGCGGGCAGTTTGACCTTGTCGCCCGGCTTCACATTTTCGAGCTTGGCGACGATGACCTGGTTGCCCTGGTCCAGGCCGCCGGTCACTTCGGCATAGCCTTCATCTTCGCTGCGCAGGCCGACGGCGACCGGCTGGGCCACCACCTTGCCCTGTTCCACCTTGAAGACCACGTCCTTGCCCTCATGCTTGCGCAGGGCCGCCAGCGGCACCAGCGGCATCACGGCCGATTTCTCGGTGACGATGCTGCCCTTGGCGAACATGCCGCCGCGCAAGGCGCCGTCGGCATTGGCCACGCTCACATATACCAGCATGGCGCGCGAACCGGCTTCGGTGGTGGGGTTGATGCGCGCCACCTTGCCGTGGAAGGGGCGCTGCTGGAAACCATCGACCTTGAACTGCACGTCCTGGCCCACTTTCACGCGCGGGATTTCGGTGCTCGGCACCTGGGCTTCGAGCACCAGTTCGGCCAGGTTGACGATGGTATAGACGGGCATGTCAGGCGCGACTTTTTCGCCCGCCTGCACATGACGTTTACTGATGATGCCGCTGAACGGGGCGCGGATGGTGCTGTCGTTGAGCGCGATGCGCGCCAGCTCCACCTGGGCAGCGGCAGCCTTGACATTGGCACGCGCCAGTTCCACCGCGTTGGCCGTGCTGTCATAGGAATTCTGCGAGATATACTGTTGGCGCAACAGGGCCTGGCTATTGCCTTCATTCTTTTGCGCCAGCGCCATGCGGGCCTGGGCTTCGTCGAGCAGGGCTTGCTGCTGCTTCAGACGGGCCTGGGGATCGGCCTGGTCGATGCGGGTCAGCACCTGGCCGGCGCTGACGGCCATGCCTTCGCGCAGCGCCGATTCGTGCACCTGGCCCGACACCTTGGCCTTGATGGTGGCCTGGCTGACCGGCACCAGCGAGCCGGACAGCGGCAGGCTGAGGGCCAGCGCGCGCGCCTCGACGGCGGCGACATCGCTGCCGGCCAGCTCGTAGACCTCGATCTTGTCTTTCTTGCCATCCTTGCCCTCTTCATGGGCGGCGGTGGCGGGCGCGGCATCGTCCTTGGCATGGTGCAAGACCGTCCAGCCGCCGCCGACCACGCCCAGCAGCACCAGCGCGATCACGGGCTTGCGCCAGCGCGGCTTGCGGGACTGTTTCAGGGGCAGGGTTTCGAATGTCATGCTTGTCTCTCTAATGGTGTGGGGCCGCTGCCGGCGGGTGAGGCGATGCTGGCACTTTACGGATTTGCAAGCGTGAAAGTGGGGGGAATGCGATGAAGCGCAAAATCGCGCGCCTGAAATGCAAAAAGGCTGGCCCAGGCGTCCGATTTGGCGGACAGGCGGCGTCCGGGGCCGGACAGGCGGTAAAGTGTTGTCTTGCGGGAAAGATCAAGACTGTCCGTTTGATGCAGCGCAAGGGCGTGGCGCCGGGTGGCATGCAAGATGGAGGTTCTCCCTATGCCGCAGCGAGGTCGATGTGGTCCAGCCCGACGAAGCGCAGAATGGCGCCATGCCGGCGTCTGCCGCGCCCCCCCTTTCGCATCCGGCGCCATCGCGCGCCACTTACGACGCCCTGCACCTGATTACGCGCATGGTTGCCGCGCTGGAAATGACGCCCCTGGTCGCTGCCTGCAGCTTTGACCGGGAAGGCATCGTGCATTTCTGCAACCCCGCCTGCGCCCGCCTGTGCGGCATGACGCCGGACCAGGCTTGCGGCCGCCCGCTGCGCGAACTGTTCAACCATGGCGCCCGCCAGCAGGAATACGACGCCATGGTCGATGCCGTCTGGCGCAGCGGCCAGCCCAGCCCGGCCGACGAGTGGCAGGCGCGTTCGGCCAACGGCAGCGATTTGTGGCTGTACACCACCTGCATTCCCATCTTCAGCGACGGCCAGCTGGAGCAGGTGTTCTGCATGCACATCGATCTGACCCAGCGCAAGCTGCAGGAGGATGAACTGACCCAGGCCAGCATCAACTTCCGCCAGTTGTTCCGCAATTCGGGCGAGGCCATGCTGCTGATCCGCGAAAACACGATTGTGGACGTGAATCCGGCCGCCCTGAGCATGTTTTCCTGCGAGCACAAGGAGCAGATGGTGGGGCGCTGCCTGGCCGATTTTTCGCCCTTGCAGCAGCCCGACGGCACGGCCTCGGGCGTGGCGGTGACGGCCCTGATGCACGAAGCGCACGGCAAGACCAACCGCTTTTTCGATTGGCGCTTCGTCAGCTGCAAAGGCGAGCTGTTCTGGGGGGAAGTGCTGTTGACCTCGATCACCGAGGACCACCACCAATGCTTCTATGCGCTGGTGCGCGACGCTTCCGAGCGCAAGCGGGCCGAGCGCACGCTCTTCGTGGCGGCCCAGGTCTTCGAGAACAGCCACGACGCCATCCTCTTGACCGACCGCCGCCGGCAGGTGATCGCCATCAATCGCGCCTACACGGCGATCACCGGCTTTGGCGCCGACGCCATGGTGGGGCAGGACATCAGCCAGTTCCGCGCCTGCCAGGAAAACGAGGATTTCTTCCGCCAGCTGTGGGGCGTGGTCGAGGCCACCGGCCACTGGCAGGGCGAAATCCGCCTGCGCCACCGCGACGAGCATGTGTTCCCGGCCTGGGTGACGCTGACGGCCATCCGCGACAGCCGCGACGAGGTCAGCCACTATATGGCCATCCTGTCCGATATCAGCGAGCGCAAGAAGAGCGAGGAGCATACGCGCCATCTGGCCGAGCACGACTTCCTGACCGACCTGCCCAACCGCGTACTGCTGGCCGACCGCCTGAACCAGGCGCTGACGGCGGCGCGCCGCAAGCACAGCATGCTGGCCGTGCTGTTCATCGACCTGGACCGCTTCAAGGCGGTCAACGATACCCTGGGCCACCATGCCGGCGACCTGCTGCTGCAGGAGGTGGCGCAGCGCCTGATCCGCTGCGTGCGCGGGGTGGACACGGTGAGCCGCCAGGGCGGCGACGAGTTCATCCTGATCCTGCCCGATATCGGCAGCGTCGGCCAGGCCGCCCATGTGGCGGCCGCGGTGCTGCAGGCGGTGGGCCAGGAATATGAGCTGGGCGGCCACCGGTTGAATATCTCGGCCTCGGTCGGCGTCGCCGCCTACCCGCACGACGGCGAGGATGCCGACAGCCTGCTGCGCCATGCCGATGTCGCCCTGCTGCACGCCAAGGAGGCGGGGCGCAACCGCTTCCACTTCTTCAGTCCGGACATGAATGCCAAGGCGCTGGAGCGCAGCAAGCTGGAAGACGGCTTGCGGCGCGCGCTCAGCGAAGAGCAGTTCGAGCTGGAATTCCAGCCCGAGCTGGAGCTGGCCAGCGGCGCGCCGGTCGCCATGGAGGCGCTGCTGCGCTGGCGCCACCCGGAGCAGGGCTTGCTGCTGCCGGAGCGTTTTCTCGGCGCGGCCGAGGAGAGCGGGCTGATGATCGCGGCCGGCAACTGGGTCTTGCAGCAGGCTTGCGGCAGCGCACGGCGCTGGCAGGCGGCGGGGCAGGCGCTGACGGTGGCCGTCAACCTCTCGGCCGCCCAGTTTCTGCAGAAGGACTTGAGCGCGCAAGTGGCCGAGGCCCTGCAGCAGTCGGGACTGGAGGCGGCCATGCTGGAGCTGGAACTGACCGAATCGATGCTGCAGAAAAGCGGAGCGCAGGCGGCCGGCAGCTTGCGCAGCCTGGATGCGCTCGGGGTGCGCCTGGTGCTGGACGATTTCGGCAGCGGCTATTCGAGCCTGGAGCAGCTGCGCAGCTATCCCATTCACAAGCTGAAGATTGCACCGGCCTTCCTGCGCGACGGCGGCGACTTGGATGCCATCCGCGCCATCATCGCCATGGCCCATGGCCTGCGCATGGCCGTGGTGGCGGAAGCTGTGGAAACGGCGGAACAGTTGGAGTTGCTGCGCGCCGAAGGCTGCGACCTGTACCAGGGCCGGCATGCCAGCGCGGCCTGGCAGCACAGCGGCCTGGCTACCTTGCTGCACTGAATGGATATCAGCGGCCTGCGGCGGGTGCGGCAGGGCGCCTAGCGCGCCGCCGCGCCGCCCGCCACTGTTGCGCCGGCCGTCTCGAACAGGCGCAGGCGCACCAGCACCTGGCCATGGTCGGACACTTCCGGCCGCTCCTGGCGCAGATGGTCGTTCAGATAGCTGACGTCGAGCACTTCGCCGATGGCGCGCGCCGAGGCGGGATGGAATTCCTCCGACACCAGCACATGGTCGATGGTGGTGTAGTGGCCTTCATAGATATTGGTGTAGCCGACGTGGCGCAAGGTGTCCTGGCGGCGCTGGATCTGGTTGCAGTCGAACATGCGGCCATTCAGTTCTTCGCCGGACTGGGCCAGGGCGCCGCTGCCCAGCACGATGGTGGTGGTGACGGCGTCGGCCGTGTCGTTGAAGTCGCCCATGACGATGCAGGGCCGGCGGCCTTCGCGCCGCAGATTGCTCAGCAGCACGCGCAGCGCCACCGCCTCCGTGCCGCGCCACACCAGCGAGCGCAGATTGGCCATCGCGTACAGCAGCGGGTCGTCGCCATTGTCGCCGTTGCGGTAATCCGGGCGGCGCGACTTCAGGTGCACCACGATCACATCGGCCACGGTGCCGCCGGGCAGCACCACGCGCGCATGCAGCGGCGCGCGCGCGAAGCGGTCGGCGTCGCGGCTGCCCGAGTCGGACGGCACGCCTTCCGGAAAATTCGCATACACCTCGGGCGGCGCCGCCAGCGGCAGGCGCGAAACCAGGGCCACGTTCGGCGTCAGGCGGTCGGCGCGCGGATCGGGATCGAAGCCGGCGTGCACCGCGTCCTGGTATTTGCGCGTACGGGAAAGCACATCGCGCAGCGCGGCCTGGGAGAAGATTTCCTGGAAACCGATCACGTCGGCGTCGAGCTCATCGAGCTGCTGGGCGGTCCAGGCGGCTTTGGCCTCGTATTCCTCGGCCGTGAGCGGGAGCAGATTGTCGTACAATTTCGCGCCCGGCGGGGCAAGATTGCAAACATTGAAAGTGGCAAAGCGAATTTCTTGCTGCATAATTAGAAACTCCTTTTCGAACAATTAGCGTATCACGGCATGGCGAAGAAAGAGCACATTTCCGAAACCCCGGCCACCGCGCTGCTGCGCAAGCACAAGGTGGCTTTCAGCGAACATCCCTATGAATACGAGGAACATGGGGGCACCGGCGTGTCTTCCCAGGCCTTGGGCGTGGCGGAGCACCATGTGGTGAAAACCCTGGTGATGCAGGACGAGGCGGCCAAGCCGTTGATCGTGCTGATGCACGGCGATTGCAAGGTCTCGACCAAGAACCTGGCGCGCAATATCGGCTGCAAATCGGTGGAGCCGTGCAAGCCCGAGGTGGCGCAGCGCCATTCCGGCTATATGATCGGCGGCACCTCGCCCTTCGGCACCAAGAAGGCCATGCCGGTGTATGTGGAGGAGAGCATCCTCGCGCTGGAAACGATTTATATCAATGGCGGGCGGCGCGGCTTCCTGATCGGCATCGCGCCGCGCGTGCTGCTGGAGGTGCTGGCGGCCAAGCCGGTGCACTGCGCCTTGGCCGATTAAAGGCGCTGGTGTATAGTCCGACGGCCCGCATGGCCGGGCCAGGATAAGTATAAAAAGATAAGGATAAAAGGGAAAATATGAATACAGTATTACTGGTTATCGCCGCCTATCTGATCGGCTCGATCTCCTTCGCCGTGGTGGTGAGCAAGGTGTATGGCCTGTCCGACCCGCGCACCTATGGCTCGAAAAACCCGGGTGCCACCAATGTGTTGCGTAGCGGCAATAAGGGCGCGGCCATCTGGACCCTGGTGGGCGACGCCGTCAAGGGCTGGCTGGCGGTCTGGCTGGTGCAGCACTTCGCCGAGCCGCTGGGCGTGGGCGATATGACGATCGCGCTGGTGGCGATCGCCGTCTTCCTGGGCCACCTGTGGCCGGTCTTCTTCAAATTCGTCGGCGGCAAGGGCGTGGCGACGGCGCTGGGTGTGCTGCTGGCGCTGAATCCCTGGCTCGGCCTGGGCACGCTCGTCACCTGGCTGGTGGTGGCCTATGCCTTCCGCTATTCCTCGCTGGCGGCCCTGATCGCCTCCATCTTCGCGCCGTTCTACTATGGCCTGCTGTTCGGCACCGAACCGCAGCTGGTGGCGGTGCTGGTCATGAGCGGCCTGCTGATCTGGCGCCACGGCAAGAATATCTCGAACCTGATGGCGGGCAAGGAAAGCCGCATCGGCAGCAAGAAGAAGTAAGCGCTATTGCAATCGGGATCGGCGGCCTCAACTACAATAGATGAGCCGCCGCCGGCGGCGCCCCTACAGAAAGGCCGCCATGTCCACCTCCCTCCGTATCGACTTCGTTTCCGACGTTTCCTGCCCCTGGTGCGCCGTTGGCCTGAATTCGCTGGAAACCGCGCTGCAGCGCCTGGGCGCCGAAGTTCAGCCCGACATCCATTTCCAGCCCTTTGAACTGAACCCGAATATGGGCAAGGAAGGGCAGGACATCACCGAACACCTGACGCAGAAATACGGCGCCACGGCCGAACAGCAGGAGCAGAGCCGCGCCGTGATCCGCCAGCGCGGCGCCGATGTCGGCTTCGAATTCGCCATGGATAAGCGCAGCCGCATCTACAACACCTTCGATGCCCACCGCCTGCTGCACTGGGCGGGCGAAAGCGCCGGTCCGGCGCAGAAGGCGCTGAAGCACGCCCTGTTCGGCACCTACTTCACGCGCGGCGAAGATCCCAGCTCGCACGAGGTGCTGCTCAAAGCCGCGGCCGAAGCCGGCCTGGACCCGGCCGCCGCCGCCGAGGTGCTGGCCTCGGACCGCTATGCCGACGAGGTGCGCGCCGCCGAACGCTTCTACCAGCAAAACGGCATCAGCTCGGTGCCCGCCGTCATCATCAACGAGCGCCACCTGATGGTGGGCGGCCAGCCGCCGGAAGCCTTCGAGCAAGCGCTGCGCGAGATCCTGGCGCAGAAATAAACCCGGAAAGCGCGCTCTTATCGGGCGTATAACAAGCCCCTGTTTTGCGTTACACTGGCCCCGCGTAGCACATCAGCAAGAAGTGAGCATACATAAGCCGACGACGCTACAGGGAGACACATGTTAGCCGCAGAACCGATCCAGACGCTGCCTTTCCGGCGGCCGCAGGATGACCAGCACCGCCTGGCCGCCCTGCGCCGCTACGATGTACTCGAAGAACCGGCCGGGGAAGATTTCCGCTTCCTCACCGAACTGGCCGCCCGCATCTGCGGCGTGCCCTATGCCTTGATCACGCTGGTCGACGCCGAGCAGGTCTGGGTCAAGTCCTATACCGGCCTGGCCATCGACAAGCTGCCGCGCGACCAGTGCTATTGCTCGCTGGCCGTGCTGGGCGAAAACGCCACCGAAATTCCCGACCTGAGCGAGGATGCGCGCACCGCGCGCATGCCGCTGACCGTGGGCGCGCCGCATCTGCGCATGTACAGCAGCGTGGCCCTGAGCACCTCCGATGGCTATGCCCTCGGCACCCTGTGCGTGATGGACGTGAAGCCCGGCCGCCTCAGCGCAGAGCAGCGCGGCCTGCTGCAAGGCCTGGCGCGCCAGGCGATGGCCCTGATCGAGCTGCGCGCCAAGGAAAAGGCGCTGCAAGCCTCGCTGCACGAACTGGAGCTGCTGGCCACCACCGACGAGCTGACCGGCCTGCACAACCGGCGCTCCCTGCTGCACCGCCTGAAATTCGAAGTGGCGCGCACGCGCCGCTTCCGCACCCCGCTGTCGGCCGTGATGATCGACCTTGACCACTTCAAGCGGGTCAACGACGAATACGGCCACGCCGCGGGCGACCGGGTGCTGGCCGATATCGGCCGGCTGCTGCGCGACAATATCCGCGTGATCGACCTCGCCGGCCGCTATGGCGGCGAAGAATTGTGTATCCTGCTGCCCAACACCCCGCCCGACGGCGCGCGCAAATTCGCTGAATCTTTGCGTGCAAAAATCGAAGCGCAGGTGCATCATGACGGCGCGCGCAGCATCCAGGTCACGGCCAGCTTCGGCATCGGCTCCTTCAACCATATGGACATCGACGATGCCGACAGCCTGCTGCGCCAGGCCGATGCCGCCCTGTACCGCGCCAAGGAGAATGGGCGCAACCGGGTGGAGAACTGAATGGAATGGAGAATGGAATGCCGAAAGCAACATGGAATGGCGCGGTGATCGCCGAAGCCAGCGCCAATGAAGTCGAAATCGTCGAACACAATGTGTATTTCCCGCCGGAGCGCGTGAACCAGGAATACCTGCAGCCGAACAGCCACACCACCCTGTGTCCGTGGAAGGGCGTGGCCAGTTATTACGACGTGGTCGTCGACGGCAAGGTCAATCAGAACGCCGCCTGGTACTACCCCACGCCAAGCGAAGCGGCGCGCCAGATCAAGGGCCGCATCGCCTTCTGGCACGGCGTGGAAGTCGCGCACTGAGATGGGCTTTGCCGCGCGGCCGTATTTGCAGCGCGTCAGCGCGGACTATGGCCGCGCCGATCTGGACGCCTTCCCGTTCACGATTCCGGCCGTGCGCGAACTGAGCACCATCGATTTTCATCCCGACGTCACCTTCTTCATCGGCGAGAACGGCAGCGGCAAATCCACGCTGATGGAAGCCATCGCGCTGGCGCTGGGCTTCAGCATGGAAGGCGGCACGCTGAACGTGCGCCTGAACACGGCCAGCCACGATTCGACGCTGCGCGATGCGCTCAAGCTCTCGCGCAGCTTCCGCAAGCCCGCCGACCACTACTTCTTCCGCGCCGAAAGCTTCTTCAACGTTGCCACCTATATGGAGGAGACGGGCTATCTGGCCGGCTATGGCGGCTCGCTGCACGCGCGCTCGCACGGCGAAGCCTTCATGTCGGTGCTGGTGAACAAATTCCAGGGCAGGGGACTGTACCTGCTGGACGAACCGGAAGCGGCGCTCTCGCCCAACCGCCAGCTGGCGGCGCTGTCCGCCATCGACCAGCTGGTAAAGCAGGATTCCCAGTTCATCATCGTCACCCACTCGCCCATCCTGCTGTCCTATCCGAACGCCAAGATCCTCTGCTTCGACAGCGGCGGCATCACCGAAATGGCGTATGAAGATACCGAGCATTACGCCGTCACCCGCGATTTCCTGAACCACTACCAGCGCCGCCTGCAGCAATTGCTGGAACCCGACTAAACCCGCATGGACAATATCACCCACTCCCTCGTCGGCCTGGGCGTGGGCGAGCTGCTGCAACGCAGCCTGCCCGCCGAAGCCAGCGAAGCGCGCCAGCGCACCCGCCACCGCCTGCTGCTCACGGCCTGCGCCGCCGCCAGCAACTTCCCCGACCTCGACCTGTTCCTGACCAAGCTGATGGCGCCGCCGCTGGGCTATCTGCTGCAGCACCGCGGTCACACGCACACGCTGCTGTTCCTGCTGCCGCAAGCCTTGCTGCTGCTGGCGGCGCTGTGGCTGTTCTGGCCCAATGCGCGCGCCCTGCTCAGGGAAAGCCGGGTGGCGCGGCTTGGCCTGCTGGGCGCGATGACGGCCGGCTTCCTGCTGCATCTGGGCATGGACTTCATGAATTCCTATGGCGTCCATCCCTTCTACCCCTTCAATGCCGACTGGTACTTCGGCGACATGATCTTCATCGTCGAACCGGTGTTCTGGGTCGCCTTTGGCGTGCCGCTGGCGCTGGCCATCCCCTGGCGTCCCGTGCGCTGGCTGATGGTGGCGGTGCTGGCCGTGGCCCTGCTGTACTTCACCCTGCACGGCTACCTGGGCTGGACCTCCTATGCCGGCCTGCTGCTGCTGGGTGGCGCGATCGCCGCGCTGCGCCTGCTGCATCTGCGCAGCCGCCGCGCGCTTGTCCTGGCGCTGGTGCTGTGCCTGGGCTTCATCGGCGTGCAGAAGAGCGCCTCCTCGCTGGCGCGCGAACGCGTCGCGGCCGCCCTGCGCCAGGAAGACGGCGCCGCCCAGTTGCTCGACGTCGCGCTGACCGCCTTCCCGGCCCAGCCCCTGTGCTGGACCTTCGCCGCCATCGAACGCAACGAAGCGCGCGACAGCTACCGCGTGCGGCGCGGCATGCTCAGCCTGGCGCCCGGCTGGCTGCCGCCAGCCCAATGTCCAGCCAGCATGCTCGACCCCGCGCCGCCGCGCAACGTCCAGGCCGGCGTGCTGCTGCACAGCGAATGGAACGGCAGCCTATCCCTGCTGCGCCGCCTGCGGCAAAGCGACTGCCAGCTCGACGCCTGGCTGCGTTTCGCCCGCATTCCCGCCGTCGACAGCGCGCACGCCAGCGACCTGCGCTTCACCAGCACCCCGCGCGGCAACTTCACCACGATGGACGTCGCCAACGACGTCCCCCGCGCCTGCCCGGCGAACATCCCCCGCTGGAGCCAACCCCGCACCGACCTGCTGACCCCGCCCTAACCCGTCTTTGATCTTCCTCAACAAATGTCCAACCCTGGTGTCAGGCACCGGTGTCGGACATTTGCTGATCTAAATCAAGCAATGTCTACCTCTGGTGCCTGGCACCAGGGTTGGACATTGTTTGATCTGGATCAAGGGTGGGCGCTGCACTGCGGTATCATGCCGCTCCATGAATGCCACTGATTCCCGCTTTTCCGCGCCGCTGTTCGGCAAACCTGCCGATGGCTGGCGCGCGCGCCTGTACACCATTATTTTCGAATCCGATACCCGCAGCGGACGCGCTTTCGATCTGCTGCTGATCGCCGCCATTGCGCTCAGCGTGGCCGCCGTGGTGGCGGGCAGCGTGGCGTCCATCGCCGCCGAATGGGGCGCCTGGCTACAGGCGGCGGAGTGGGTCTTCACCGCGCTGTTTACGCTGGAGTATCTGGCCCGCCTGGCTTGCGTGCGGCGTCCGCTGGCGTATGCGCGCAGCTTCTTCGGCGTGATCGACCTGCTGGCGATCCTGCCCACCTATCTGTCCTGGCTCATTCCCGGCGCACACGTGCTGCTGGATGTGCGCATCTTGCGCCTGCTGCGCATGTTCCGCGTCCTCAAACTGACCAAGTACATCGAGGAATACGGCATGCTGGTCAGCGCCCTGGTCGCCAGCCGGCGCAAGATCCTGATCTTCCTGTCGGTGGTGATGATGATCGTGCTGCTGCTGGGGACCGTGATGTATGTGGTGGAGGGCGCCGAGAGCGGCTTCACCAGCATCCCCACCGCCGTCTACTGGGCCATCAGCGCCATGACCACGGTGGGCTTCGGCGACCTGGTGCCGAAGACCGATCTGGGACGCGCCATCGCCTCGGTCATGATGCTGCTCGGTTGGAGCATCCTGGCCGTGCCGACCGGGATCATCAGCTCGGAGATCAGCTACCAGCGCGCGGGCCAGTTGCGCTGGCGTCGTATCTGCGCCGGCTGCATGGCCGGCGGCCACGAGGACAGCGCGCGCTTCTGCAAGAGCTGCGGCAAGGAGTTGCCGGCGCATGCCGACACCGCGGCAGGGAAGGGCGGCTGAACATGGACCGCCTGCACCTGATGACGGTCTTCGTCGCCGTCGCCGAGGAAGAGAGCTTTGCGGGCGGTGCGCGCCGCCTAGGCATGTCGCCGCCCGCCGTCACGCGCGCCATCGCCGCGCTGGAAGAGCGCCTGCGTTTGAAACTGCTGGACCGCAGCACGCGCCATGTGCGCGTCACCGAAGCGGGCCTGCGCTATCTGGACGATGCGCGCCGCATCATCGCCGAAGTGGACGAAGCCGACGAAGCGGCCGCCGGCATCAACGCCGCGCCGCGCGGCCATCTGAGCGTGACCGCGCCGGTGCTGTTCGGCCGCATGTATGTGATGCCCGGCATCGTCGAGTATTTGCAGCGCTATCCGGATACCGAAGTGTCGACCGTGTTTGTCGACCGCGTCACCAATCTGTTGGAAGAGGGGCTGGATGTGGGCGTGCGCATCGGCGAGCTGCCCGATTCCAGCCTGCGCGCCATTCCGGTCGGCCATGTGCGGCGCGTGATCTGCGCCGCGCCCGCCTATCTGGCGCAGCATGGCTTGCCGCGCACGCCGGAAGACCTGGCGCGGCACACCATCATTTCCTCCACCGGTTCCAGCGCCGCGCCCGAATGGCGCTTCCAGCGCGATGCCCTTACGCAGTCGCTGCGCCTGAAAGGCCGCCTGACGGTCAACAGCAATGACGCGGCCATCGAAGCGGCGCGCCTGGGATTGGGCATCGTCCGCTTGCTGTCGTATCAGGCGGCGCCATCGTTTGAGCGGGGAGAGTTGCAGTGCCTGCTGAGGGAGTTTGAAACGCCGGCGCTGCCCATCCACATCGTGCACCGCGACAGCCGCCACGGTTCGGCGCGCATCCGCGCCTTCATCGATGTGATGGTGGCCCGGCTGCGCGCCGAGCCTTCATTGCGCTGCTCGGATCAGAATTAGACGACTTTCAGCTCGTCCAGCGGCCAGCGCGGACGCACATTGAAGGCGTAGTCGCGCTGCGCCGCATTGGGATTGATCTGCAGGCGCATGGCGCCGGCAAAGGCGATCATGGCGCCATTGTCGGTGCAGAATTCCAGCTCCGGATAATAGACCTTGAAGCGCTTCTTGACCGCCGCCGCATTGAGCGAGGCGCGCAGCTGCGTGTTGGCGCCGACGCCGCCGGCGATCACCAAGCGCTTGAGGCCCGTCTGCTTGAGCGCCGCCACGCATTTGGCCGTCAGCACGTCGACGATGGCGTCGACGAAGCCGCGCGCGATATTCGCCTTGTCCTGCTCGCAGATATTCGCCAGTCCCTGGTTTTTGGCCACGGTCAGCACCGCCGTTTTCAGGCCGGAGAAGCTGAACATCAGATCCTTGGAATGCAACATCGGGCGCGGCAGCTTGTGCGCCTCGGGATCGCCGAATTCGGCCAGGCGCGAAATCGCCGGCCCGCCCGGATAGCCGAGGCCCAGCAGCTTGGCCGACTTGTCGAAGGCTTCGCCGGCCGCATCGTCCAGCGTTTCGCCCAGCAGCTCGTACTGGCCCACGCCGTCCACGCGCATCAGCTGCGTATGGCCGCCCGAGACCAGCAGGGCGACGAAGGGAAACTCCGGCGGCTCGGACGCCAGCAGCGGCGACAGCAGATGGCCTTCCAGGTGGTGGATGCCGAGTACCGGCTTGTCCAGCGCCAGGCCCAGGCTGCAGGCGACGGAGGAACCTACCAGCAGCGCCCCGGCCAGGCCCGGACCCTGGGTATAGGCGATGGCGTCGATTTGCTGCGGCGTGATGGCCGCGCTTTGCAGCGCCTGCTCCAGCAGCGGGATCGCGCGGCGGATATGGTCGCGCGAAGCCAGTTCCGGCACCACGCCGCCATATTCCTCGTGCATCGCCACTTGGGAATACAGGGCGTGCGACAGCAGGCCGCGCTGCGTGTCATACAGGGCCAGACCGGTTTCGTCACAGGAGGATTCGACGCCGAGAACAATCATGGAAAGCTGCAAAAATAAAAGGGGAATCCGCCATTGTAATATGAAAGCGGATTCCCCTCAGACGCCGCAGCCCGCGCAGGGCGGGCTTGCGGGCGGTGGCTTACGGACGGTTGCGCAGCTCGGCGGCGGCGCTGCGCAGCATGGCGACGGTGGTGTCCCAGTCGATGCAGCCGTCGGTCACGGACTGGCCGTAGGTCAGGGTCGACAGGTCGGCCGGGATCTTCTGGTTGCCCGCCACGATATTTGATTCGATCATCACGCCCACCAGCGACTGGTTGCCGTGCATGATCTGGTTGACCACATCGGTCATCACCAGCGGCTGCAATTCCGGCTTCTTGTAGCTGTTGGCGTGCGAGCAGTCCACCACGATATTGGCGGGCAGCTTGGCCTTGGCCAGCGCCTGTTCGGCGATCGCCACCGACACCGAGTCGTAGTTCGGACGGCCGTCGCCGCCGCGCAGCACCACGTGGCCGTGCGGATTGCCGCGCGTGCGCACGATCGACACCGTGCCCTGGCTGTTAATGCCGAGGAAGGCGTGCGGATTGGCCGCCGACAGGATGGCGTTGATGGCGATGCCGATGTCGCCATCGGTGCCGTTCTTGAAGCCGACCGGGGTCGACAAGCCTGAGGACATTTCACGGTGCGTCTGCGACTCCGTGGTACGGGCGCCGATCGCCGTCCAAGCGATCAGGTCACCCAGGTACTGCGGAGAGATAGGGTCGAGCGCCTCCGTCGCCGTGGGCAAGCCCAGTTCACAGACATCGAGCAGGAATTGACGGGCCTTCTCCATGCCCACGTCGACGCGGAAGGAATCGTCCATGTCCGGATCGTTGATATAGCCCTTCCAGCCGGTGGTGGTGCGCGGCTTTTCGAAATACACGCGCATCACCAGCAGCATCGTATCCTTGACTTCTTCCTGCAGCGCCTTCAGGCGGCGTGCATAGTCCAGGCCCGCGGCGGGGTCGTGGATCGAGCAGGGGCCGACCACGACGAACAGGCGCTGGTCCTGGCGGTCGAGGATTTTGCGCAGGTCTTCGCGTCCTTTGGTGACGGTGGCGGAGGCGGCTTCGCTCAGCGGCAGCTTGGCGTGCAGCGACTCCGGCGTCGGCATCGACGCGAAGGATGTTACGTTAATATTTTCAAGGTCTTGAATCATGATGTACTCAGCTACTACGGGTGTTTTTATCGTCAGGGATCATCTAGTGTAGCCGAAACGGCGGCTTTGTGCGGAGCAGCATTCTTCAAGCCCGCCGGCAAAGCGTGTAAGCTGTGGCCCATGACTACACAGCAACCCTTCCCGGCGGCCCGCTTCATCAAGGAGATCGGCCGCGGCAAAGACGGCGCCCGCGCCATGACGCGCGACGAGGCGCAGGAACTCTACGGCGCCATGCTGGACGGCCGCGTCTCCGACCTGGAACTGGGCGGCATCCTGCTGGCCATGCGCATCAAGGGCGAAACGGTGGACGAACTGGCCGGCTTCCTGGCGGCGGCCGAAGCCTCGTTCGCGCCGCTGCGCGCGCCCGACGGGCCGTATGCGCCGGTGCTGATCCCCAGCTATAACGGCGCGCGCAAGATGGCCAACCTGACCGCCTTGCTCGGCATGCTGCTGGCGCGCGAAGGCGTGCCGGTGCTGTGCCACGGCGTCGCCCATGACGTGGGCCGGGTAGCGACGGCCGAGGTCTTCGCCGCCCTTGGCGTACCCACCGCGCGCGATGCGGCCGAGGCGGAAGCGGCGCTGGCGTCAGGCCATGTCAGCTTCATCACCGTTGATACACTGGCGCCGCGTCTGGCGTGGATGTTGTCGCTACGGCGCGTGCTGGGCGTGCGCAACTCGACGCATACCCTGGTCAAGATCCTGCAGCCGTTTGCCGGGCCGGCGCTGCGGCTGGTGTCCTACACCCACCCCGAATATCTGGAGACGCTCGGCGCCTTCTTCACCACCACGGCCGACCCGGCGCGCGGCGACGTCTTCCTGATGCGCGGCACCGAGGGCGAAACGGTCGCCAACGCCAACAAGGCCCAGCGCATCGACTGGATCCACGGCGCCGAGCGCACCGTGCTGGTCGAAAAGCAGACCCTGGTCGAAGTGCTGCCCGAGCTGCCCGAAGACAAAAGCGCCGAAGCCACCGCCGCCTGGATCGCCGCCGTGCTGCGCGGCGAGCTGCCCGTACCCGACCCCATCGCCCAGCAAGTAGCCCACTGCCTCACCATCTCGCGCCAGTTGCGCTCCCGTTGAGCCAGCCTCCCTTTGATCCGCGTCAAAGAATGTCCACCCTGGTGTCAGGCACCAGAGTCGGACATTCTTTGATCTAAATCAGCAAATGTCCGACCCCAGTGCCTGACACCAGGGTGGACATTGTTTGATTTGGCGCAAAGGGTGGGGGATCGCGTAGAATCTCGCCTTTGGGCGTTCAGTTTGGCGGGAAATAATGGCGAAGCAGTTTGATGTGGCGGTGGTCGGCGCGGGTGCGGCCGGGATGATGTGTGCGGCGACGGCGGCGCAGCGCGGTAAGCGCGTGGTGCTGATCGACCATGCGGATAAATTGGCGGAGAAGATCCGTATCTCGGGCGGCGGGCGCTGCAATTTCACTAATATTAATGCGGGACCGGCGAATTTCCTGTCGGAGAATCCGCATTTCTGCAAGAGCGCGCTGTCGCGCTTTACGCCGCAGGATTTCCTGGCGCTCGTCAAGAAATACCGCATCGCGTACCACGAGAAGCATAAGGGCCAGCTGTTTTGCGACGATTCGGCCGAGCAGATCATCGAGATGCTCAAGGCCGAGTGCGCCGCCGGCGACGTGCATTGGCGCATGCCGGCCAAGGTCGAGAATCTGCAGCAGCTCGATGGCCAGGGCTTCGTGCTCGAGACCGATAGCGGGATGATCCAGGCCGAGGCGGTGGTGATCGCCACCGGCGGCCTGTCGATTCCGAAGATCGGCGCCACCGATTTCGGCTACCGCGTGGCCAAGCAGTTCGGCCTGAAGCTGGTCGAGCCGCGTCCGGCCCTGGTGCCGCTGACCTTCGATGCCGACGCCTGGGCGCCGTTCGTGCCGCTGGCCGGCATCGCGCTGGAAGTGGAGGTGGAAACCGGCACGCTGAAGGGGCGCAACGCCACGGGCGCGCGCTTCCGCGAGGATTTGCTGTTCACCCACCGCGGCCTGTCTGGTCCGGCCATCCTGCAGATTTCCAGTTTCTGGCAGCCCGATACGTCCATCGTCATCAATCTGCTGCCGGAGATGGATGTGGCGCAGACCCTGATCGAGGGTAAGGCGACGCTGAAAAAGCAGCTCGGCAATGTGCTGGCGCAATGGCTGCCGGCGCGTCTGGCCGAAGGCTTGCTGCAGGCGCATGGCTTTGCCGCCGACGCCCGTCTGGCCGACCTGCCCGATGCGCGCCTGCGCCAGCTGGGCCAGGCGGTCAACCAGTGGTCGCTGGTGCCGAACGGGTCGGAAGGCTACCGCAAGGCTGAAGTGACGCGCGGCGGTGTCGATACGCGCGAGCTGTCGCAGCAGTCGATGATGGCGGCCAAGGTGCCGGGCTTGTACTTTATCGGCGAAACCATCGACGTCACAGGGTGGCTGGGAGGATACAACTTCCAGTGGGCCTGGGCTTCAGGTGTGGCGGCCGGACTGGCAATCTGATATCATTGCACTCCCGGTGTTACTCGACAATGCCGGAGCAGATGTTAGCGGGGCGGAAAGATTGCCCTTTTTCAGGCGGTTTTCGTAGCGGGAGCCGCTTGCTGGGCCGGTTTAGCGTCCATGCCTCTTCCTTTTCTGGACAAAAGCTGCTAATATCTTTGTCTTCCTTAAAACCCCTAACGGTTTGAATTTTTACATGACCACTATTCGCCTTAAAGAAAACGAGCCGTTCGAAGTCGCCATGCGTCGCTTCAAGCGCACTATCGAAAAAACGGGTCTGCTGACCGAACTGCGCGCACGCGAGTTCTACGAAAAGCCAACCGCAGAGCGCAAGCGCAAGCTGGCCGCTGCCGTGAAGCGCCACTACAAGCGCATCCGCAGCCAGCAACTGCCGAAGAAGCTGTACTAATACTGCTCTCGCAGAACCGGCCCGTTTTCGGCGCTTTGCTCGCCACGGGTTGCGCTGCGCACAGAGTTTCCACCCGCTCCGGTTCGCCGCAGCGGGTTTTCCGTTTTTAACCGCATATTTTTGAGGTAGCCATGGGCTTGAAAGCACAAATCTCCGACGACATGAAAAACGCGATGCGCGCCAAGGAAGCCGGCAAGCTGGCCACCATCCGCCTGCTGCTGGCTGAAATCAAGCGCAAGGAAGTGGACGAGCAGATCGAAGTCGACGATGCCCAGACCGTGGCCATCGTCGAAAAAATGATCAAGCAGCGCAAGGATTCGATCACCCAGTTCGAAGCCGGCGGCCGCGCCGACCTGGCCGATATCGAAAAAGCCGAACTGGTCGTGCTGGCCGCCTATATGCCGGCCGGCCTGTCGGACGAGGAAGTGGCCGCTGCCGTGGCCGCCGCCGTGGCGTCCACCGGCGCCGCCGACCCGCAGGATATGGGCAAGGTGATGGGCGTGCTGAAGCCGCAGCTGGCGGGCCGCGCCGACATGACCGTGGTCTCGGCCCTGGTGAAAAAAGCGCTGACCCCGGCGTAAGCCTGTTGCGATAATCCGCTGTGATGCCGCACCTTGCGCCGGATCAAAGCCCGGCACAAGGTGGCGGTATAGTCTGATTTAGAACAAGGCCGTCAGCCGTGATCCCGCAGTCATTCATCTCCGATCTGCTCAACCGCGTCGACATTGTGGACGTGGTGGGCCGCTATGTGCAGCTTAAAAAGGGCGGCGCCAACTTCATGGGGCTGTGCCCCTTCCACAACGAGAAATCGCCGAGCTTCACGGTCAGCCCGACCAAGCAGTTCTACCACTGCTTCGGCTGCGGCGCCCACGGCACCTCGATCGGTTTCCTGATCGAGTACTCGGGCATGGGCTTTGTCGATGCCGTCAAGGACCTGGCGCAAAGCGTGGGCATGGTGGTGCCGGACGCCGACGACCGCATCCCGCCGGCCCAGCGCGCCCAGATGCAGGCGCAGAGCATGGCGCTGTCGGAAGCGATGTCGGTGGCCTGCGATTACTACCGCGCCCAGCTGCGCACGGCGCCGCCGGCCATCGCCTATCTGAAGGGGCGCGGCCTGACCGGCGAAATCGCCGCCCGTTTCGGCCTCGGCTACGCGCCCGGCGGCTGGGACAATCTACGCGCCGTCTTCCCCGATTACGAGGCCCTGGCCCTGGTCGAGGCCGGCCTGATCATCGACCGCGTCGACGAGGAAGGCAATAAGAGCAAGCGCTACGACCGCTTCCGCGACCGCGTGATGTTCCCGATCCGCAATACCAAGGGCCAGGTGATCGCCTTTGGCGGACGCATCATGGACCAGGGCGAACCGAAATACTTGAATTCCCCCGAAACGCCCTTATTTTCCAAGGGCACCGAGTTGTATGGCTTGTTCGAGGCGCGCCAGGCGATCCGCGACGCGGGCTATGTGCTGGTGACGGAAGGGTATATGGATGTGGTGGCGCTGGCGCAGATGGGGTTCCCCCAGGCGGTGGCGACGCTGGGCACGGCCTGTACGCCGACCCATGTGCAAAAGCTGCTGCGCCAGACCGACGATGTGATCTTCAGTTTCGACGGCGACAAGGCCGGCCGCCGCGCCGCGCGGCGCGCGCTGGAAGCCTGTCTGCCCCATGTGTCGGACAACAAGACCATCAAATTCCTCTTCCTGCCGGCCGAGCACGATCCGGACAGCTATATCCGCGAACATGGCGCGCCCGCGTTCGAGCAGCAGGTGCAGGAAGCGATGCCGCTGTCGCAGTTCCTGCTGCGCGAGGTGGCCGGCGAGCACGACCTGGGCGAACCGGAAGGCCGTGCCCGCACCCAGTTCGACGCCAAGCCGCTGCTGCAGGCGATGGCGCCTTCGGGCCTGCGTCTGCAGATCGTGCGCGGCCTGGCGGGCATGACGCAAAGCACGCCGGCCGAGATCGAAGGCTTGTTCGAGCTGGCCAAGCCGGTGTCGGTGGTGCGCAAGGCGCCGCCGCGCACCGGGCGGCCTGAGCCGGTGGGCCTGGAATTGCAGCTGGTGCGCCACTTGGTGGCGCATCCGGCGCTGGCGCTGGAAATCGATGCGGCGGCGCTGGAAGCTTTTGCCGCCCTTGGTCCGTCGGCGGCCGAGCGTCTGGGTCAGCTGGTGCAGATGGGTTGTGCGCTGGGGCAGCATGGCGGTTTTGCCGCCCTGGCCCAGCAGTTGAAGGAGCAGGGCAGCGAGTACGACGCCATCATCGGCGAAATCGCCGCCGAGCCGGAGTCCGATGTCGAGGCCGTGCGCGTGTTCACCCACGGCGCCATCCGCCAGATCAAGGGCGATGCGCTGAAGGCTGAGCTCAACGCCCTGGCCAGTTCGGGTATGTCGGCGGCCGAGATCGGCGCGCGCTACCGCGAGATTTCGGCCCAGCTCGACCAGTTGCAGCGCGAGGCCGAAGCCGAGCGGGGCAACCGCTAACCGGACCACGGCCTTGGACTGCGGCCTTGGGCCAAGGTCGTGGGCCAAGGTCGTGGGCCAAGGTCGTGGGCCAAGGTCGTGGGCCAAGGTCGTGGGCCAAGGTCGTGGACCAAGGTTGTGGACCAAGGTCGTGGACCAAGGTCGTGGACCAAGGCCGTGACCCCGAGCGCTGCCCAGGACAGCCCCCGGGGCTTGCTCTGGAAATTGTAAAGTTGCGTGCTATAATAAAACGCTAAGTATTAAATACTTTGGCATGGTTTTTCAGTTCAGAATTTGTGTTTGTTTTCAGTAAGTTAGGCTCTTGATCGGCGCAGGAAGACGGCGCTGGCGGCCAGGGCCAGACTTGGGTTGAGACGGCGCGAGTTTCTTGTCGCCGAAGTCAGGTCAACGGCCTGCATCCATCCTCTAGCCCCCGCTTGCTGTCATACAGTAGAATTCCTGCCACGCGGCCCTGTTGGAGCCGTCGGTAGCGGTCGGGTCTGTGCGTTGCGGATCGGCCGGCAAGGAGTAGTCGTTGTAGCGGTGCCGAACCTGCGTTGTCGGCGGGTTCGGGAACTTCCTAATCCCGAAAAGCAAGTCGTTGTGAAATCGAAAGCGCCTGTGCCAACAAAGAAACCCGAAACCAAAGCGGCTGCAAAGCCTGCCAAAGTGACCGCGAAAGCCGCCAAAGCGGCCGACAAACCGGAAACCCGCGTCAGCAACGCGCCGCCGGCGGTGAGTCAGACCACGGATGCCGCCGCGCTGGCGGCCATCGATACATCCGGCTATGTGCTGCCGTCGGTCAAGGTGCCGGGCCGCCGTGGCCGCAAGCCGAAAGAATTCCAGCCGGAGAACGACGAAGTAGCCGCGCTCAACGCCGTCGAGCGCGCCGAGCTGAAAGCCGTCGACAAGGCCAAGGCCAAGGACCGCAAGGCCAAGGAAAAAGCGCTGCTCAAAGACGCCTTCTCGTCCGACACGGAAGCGAGCGAGGAAGAGCTGGAGCGCCGCCGCCAGAAACTCAAGACCCTGATCAAGTTCGGCAAGGAACGCGGCTTCCTGACCTATGCCGAGATCAATGACCACCTGCCCGACAATATCGTCGATCCGGAAGCGATCGAAGGCATCATCGGCACCTTCAACGACATGGGCATCGCCGTCTACGAGCACGCGCCGGACGCCGAAACCCTGCTCTTGTCGGACAATGTGGCCACCGTCACCAGCGACGACGAAGCCGAGGCCGCCGCCGAAGCGGCGCTGTCGACCGTCGATTCCGACTTCGGCCGCACCACCGATCCGGTGCGCATGTATATGCGCGAGATGGGTTCGGTCGAACTGCTCACGCGCGAAGGCGAGATCGAGATCGCCAAGCGCATCGAAGACGGCTTGAAAGACATGATCCAGGCCATTTCGGCCTGCCCGGTGACGATCGCCGAGATCATCGCCACCTCCGACCGCATCCGTGTCGACGAAATCAAGATCGACGAGATCGTCGACGGTCTGGTCAATGACAATGAAGAGTCTGCGGCCCAGGCCGCGCCGCCGTCCGAGGAAGAGGAAGAGGACGCCGACGAGGAAGAAGAGGAAGAAGAGGAAGAGGAAGAAGCCAGCCCATCGGGCGCGGCGGCCGGCTACTCGGCCGAACAGCTGGAAGCCATGAAGGTGACCGCGCTGGAAAAATTCGACCAGATCGCCCTGCAATTCGACAAGATGCGCAAGGCCTTCGAGAAGGATGGCTACAATTCCAAAGCCTATGTGAAGGCGCAGGAATCGATTTCGCTGGAGCTGCTGGGCATCCGCTTCACGGCCAAGGTGGTCGAGAAGCTGTGCGACACCCTGCGCGGCCAGGTCGATGAAGTGCGCCATATCGAGAAGCAGATTCTCGACGTGGCCGTGAACCGCTGCGGCATGCCGCGCGCCCACTTCATCAAGGTCTTCCCCGGCAATGAAACCAATCTGGACTGGGTGGACGGCGAAGTGGCGGCCAACCACGCCTACAGTGCCATCCTGGGCCGGAATATCCCGACCATCAAGGAGTTGCAGCAGCGCCTGATCGACCTGCAGGCGCGCGTGGTATTGCCGCTGCCCGACCTGCGCAATATCAACCGCCAGATGGCGGCCGGCGAAATGAAGGCGCGCAAGGCCAAGCGCGAAATGACCGAGGCCAATCTGCGTCTGGTGATTTCGATCGCCAAGAAATACACCAACCGCGGCCTGCAATTCCTCGACCTGATCCAGGAAGGCAATATCGGCCTGATGAAGGCGGTCGACAAGTTCGAATACCGCCGCGGCTACAAGTTCTCGACCTATGCCACGTGGTGGATCCGCCAGGCCATCACGCGCTCGATCGCCGACCAGGCGCGCACCATCCGCATTCCGGTGCACATGATCGAGACCATCAACAAGATGAACCGCATCTCGCGCCAGATCCTGCAGGAAACCGGGGCGGAACCCGATCCGGCCACCCTGGCGATCAAGATGGAAATGCCGGAAGACAAAATCCGCAAGATCATGAAGATCGCCAAGGAGCCGATCTCGATGGAAACGCCGATCGGCGACGACGACGATTCTCATCTGGGCGACTTCATCGAGGACAACAACACCCTGGCGCCGTCCGACGCGGCCCTGCACGCCTCTATGCGCGGCGTGGTCAAGGATGTGCTGGACTCACTCACCCCGCGCGAAGCGAAGGTGCTGCGCATGCGCTTCGGCATCGAAATGTCGACCGATCACACGCTGGAAGAGGTCGGCAAGCAATTCGACGTCACGCGCGAACGCATCCGCCAGATCGAAGCCAAAGCGCTGCGCAAGCTGCGCCACCCCTCGCGTTCCGATAAGCTGAAAAGCTTCCTGGAAGGTAACTAAAAACTTGACTGGAGCCGGTGCAGGCCCTATCCTCGCGTGTTTGCCATTGCAAGCTTGGCGAGCGCGTCGGAGGGCAGGCTGTAGCGGCCCCAGCGCATCCGCATCACCTTTGGGCCTCTAGCTCATGCCTGGTTAGAGCAGCGGACTCATAATCCGTTGGTGCCCGGTTCGACTCCGGGGAGGCCTACCAGAATTTTATGCAGTGAAATCAAGCCCTGACGAGAAATCGTCGGGGCTTTTTTTTCGTCGGCATGCCAGGCCACCATTTGGAAAACGCTAGCCATCGCACAGGTTCTTTGTCCGAATAAGCTATATTCTCTTCAGGGCGCTTGGCTGGGCACGGCAGGCGAAGCTTCATTGCCGATCGCCCGCACTTCGGGTCGGACGGGAAGGTCGGCCGGTAGTTTGAGATCCCAGGCCAAGCCCGCCCATTGCATGCACTGCAGGGTCCACCATCCCGGATCCCATTCGCCATCAGCCAGGCCAAGGCGTGCCGATCCCGGATAGGCATGGTGGTTGTTGTGCCAGCATTCACCCATGGTCATGAGCGAGGTCAGGTGGATGTTGCGGCCTTGCACCGCCGCGCCCGCGACTTCATAGTTCATGCCGCCATGGTTATGGGCGAAGTAGCCGATCAACCAATGCCCGAGTACGCCGGCTGTCACGCGCGCGCAAACGCCCCAGAACACGAATCCCCAACCGCCCCACCAATAGAGCAGCAGCGCGGGCGGCACTTGTTGCAGCATCCATGTGCGTTCAAGGAAGCGGTAGAAGCGGTCGTCGGCAACGCGGGATTCAAGTTCGATATGGGGCGGCGAGACCAGGTGTAGCTCGCAATGTAGTTGCCACCAGGCGTCGGTCCACACGCCGCGACCGTGGCGAAGGTAGTCGTGGCACGCCGGCAGGCGTTGCGCATAATCGCGCAGTTCGTGCTGGCGCAACAGGCCAAGCGGACCGGCCAGTCCCACTTGCACACCGAGGTAGACCAGCAGGTATTCAAGCCATTGAGGGCACTGATAACTATTGTGGATCAGTTTGCGGTGGCTTCCGAGCGAGTGCCCCAGAAGCAAGACCGCCCCGGTCGCGCCGACGAATATGCCGAATGCTCCGGCGCTAAACTGGGTCGCACCGCCGATGACCGCAGCGCATGCCATCGTCATGAACCAGAGGGATTTGATCGGCGCGTACCTGACCTCGCCGTCGACCACGCTGTTATTGTCTGCGCAGCGCGCGCGGTGCCCCAGTAGGCTCGCAGCCCGGTCGATCATGGTCACTCCCGGCAAATTGCCATTAAGTGCTACGTTTTTTGAGTGCGCGCGACTCGCGTTTCAGTGGCCTGGCCACGGGGCAGATTTCGAAGGCATAGCCGGTCAAGGTATTGACCAGGCTATCGCGATTGAGCTGGTAGTAGACAAATTGCCCCTCTCGTTCGCGCGTGACGAGGCCAGCATTTTCAAGGATTGATAGATGGCGTGAGATTGCCGGTGCGCTCATGGAAAAGCGCTGGGTGAGATCGGTGGTAGAGAGCCTTGCTTCCGACAGATACGCGAGGATTTGCCTGCGTGGGGTGGAGGCGAGGGCTTCAAAGACGAGGTCGAGGAGCATTCCTATTAACCTATTAACGAATTTGTTAATAGGTTAATTCTCGTTTTTGCGAATGTCAACAGCTGGGTTGATGGTCCGATGCCTCTTCAGGGGTGCGGCCACCTTATTTACAGATTCCACTGCATTGCGCACATGGCAAAGTCCTGCATCGCGGAGAGGCTCATGCGTTCCACCGGTCCGGCGGCGGCCATCGCGGCCACAACACGGCCATCCTTTCGCAGAGGGAAGGCCAGGCAGTTGAGGTTGGCTTCGGATTCTTCCAGGTCGAGCGCATAGCCTTGCTCGGCGATTTTCTGCAATTTGCGTTCGAGTTCCGGCGAAATCTGAGCGGAGCGGCGCAAGGCCCGCACGAGGGAGCAATCGTGGGCCAAAAATATCTGGCCCAAGGCCGAGGTGGTTAATTTCCAGCGGCGTATTCCTGGATGCATGGCAGGCGTCCCATCGCCGTTGATGGCGTCGATGCAGAGGAAATTGCGGGTTCCGCCTGGAACGGCTAGATAGCAAGTCTCCCGGGTCAGTCCTGCCAAGGCCAATAATGACGGCGCAAAGTGCGTGCGCAGCTGCTGATCGGCGTTGGCCAGCGGCAGCACCAGTTTGTGCAGCCTGAGTCCCAAGGCATAGCCGTTGTCAGTGCGCATGACATAGCCCAGCGCTGCCAAGGTGTTGAGCAGGCCGTGCAAGGTGCTCTTATGCAGGGCGAGCTTTTGGGCAAGGTCGATCAAGCGCATTTCTCCGCCGGCTCCAGCCATCGCTTCCAGCACCTTCATAGCCCGTTCTACAGACTGGATGCTCCGGTTTTCGTTAACCATGTTCCTCCGGGCTTTCCTGCCCGTTCAGCGCGGAGCTTGGTTTGTTAATGTCAAACTTTTGCGCTATGCAACATCGTGCGGCGCGGAAGTGGTATTGTTTCATGATGGAAAGTTTATTGCATTAAGGAAATTTTATCAAGAAAGGATAAGGACTGGCTGCGCTATTTTGTGCTGAGAATTATGACTTTTTCACATGATTATTCGCCACTTCTTAATTGAAAGTAATGAATGTATCGAGCTTTAAAATTGGGTCGCGCCTCGCTTTTGGTTTTGGGCTGATCCTGTCTTTGGTACTGGTCTTGATCGTAGTAGTTTTGTTACGTTTCGCGGAGATTGGACAAACCACCCACACGCTCATCAATGAGGATTGGGTCAAGGCCGACACGACCAATGTGATCACCTCGTCCATGCGCACCAATGCGCGCCGTACGATGGAGCTGATTATCGTGGCCGACCATCAGCAGCTGGACCAGGTGTTCGCCAACATCGCGGACAACAAGAAGGCCATCGACGCCAGCATCAAAACCCTGGATAAACTTGTTCGCGCCGAAAAAGGCAAGCGGCTGCTGGCGGAATTCAAGGAAAAACGCCAGCGCTATGTGGCCTCGTTTACCCAGGCCGGGCAATTGGTGAAGGACGGCAAGCGGGAAGAGGCCGCGCAGCTGGTGATGGCGGAAACCATGCCGGCTTTGGATGCCGCGCTGGCGCCCATCTCGGCCTTGTCCGCGTTCCAAAAGGAGATTGCCGACGAAGCGGGCGCAAAGACCGAGGCCGATATTGTGTTTGCCGACCGCTTGATGATCGGCATGGGCTTGGCCGTTGTCCTGATTGGCGCCGGTTCCGCGTATGGGATCACGCGTTCCATCACTGTTCCTCTGAGCCGGGCCGTCCAAATCGCGGAAGTCGTCGCGGCGGGCAATCTGGGCAGCCACATTGAAGTGACCGGCCGCGATGAAACAGCGCAGTTGCTGCAGGCGCTGAGAAATATGAACGAGAGCCTGGTCCGGATCGTCAGCGATGTGCGCAGCGGAACCGACACGATTGCCACGGCATCGGGCCAGATCGCCGCCGGCAATCTTGACCTGTCCTCGCGCACCGAGCAGCAAGCCAGCTCGCTCGAAGAAACGGCCTCGTCGATGGAGGAGTTGACCTCGACGGTCTGGCAGAACGCGGACAATGCCAAGCAGGCCAGTCAATTGGCCATGTCGGCCTCCTTGGCGGCGGGCAAGGGCGGCGCGGTCGTCTCCCAGGTGGTCGCCACGATGGACGGCATCAATGCCTCGTCAAGGAAGATCGTCGACATCATCGGCGTGATCGACGGCATTGCCTTCCAGACCAATATTCTGGCCTTGAATGCGGCGGTGGAAGCCGCGCGTGCCGGCGAACAGGGACGCGGCTTTGCGATTGTCGCGTCCGAGGTCCGGAACCTGGCGCAGCGTTCGGCTGCCGCTGCCAAGGAAATCAAGGAACTGATTGACGACTCGGTTGGCAAGGTCGATAGCGGCAGCAGGCTGGTGGGCGAAGCCGGCGCCACCATGCAGGACATTGTGCAGAGCATTCAGCGCGTAACGGACATCATGAGCGATATCACGGCGGCCAGCACCGAGCAGGCCCAGGGGATTGAACAAATCAACCGGGCGGTTACGGAGATGGATAGCGTCACCCAGCAAAATGCGGCCTTGGTGGAAGAAGCTTCGGCTGCGGCGCAAGCCATGCAGGACCAGGCCAGCAATTTGTCCAAAATGGTGAGCGTGTTCAAGCTGAATGAGCGCTTGCCGGCGCCCGCCCGTCCTGCTATTTCCCGGCAGCCAAAGGCACGGCAGTTTTCCATCGCTCAGTAGCAACCGCATCGAGAAGCGGCCATGCGGCTGCCATTGAATTGCCGCAAGCTGCTGTCGTGACATTCTGCTCATTCGCCAATCCAGCCCAACAATCTTGCAGCCCGTCGCATCGCCGGCATGCGGCGCCGCGACTTGCCCTAGCATGCACCTTCCTACTATCCGGAGGTTCCATGCGTCAATATTGGCTGTTGCTGAGTGCACTGATTTCCATCCCGGCGTTTTCCCAGGTCAAGCTGACCGATCTTGACCGCGATATGGCCGGTCCACGCGCACAGATACTGGTGCTCGGTACGGTGCACTTGAACAGCATGCCGCCCGGCTTCAAGCCCGCCGCGCTGGATGGCCTGCTCGACCGGCTGGCGGCATACAAGCCCGAGATCATCACCATCGAAACCGAATCCGGCGAGGAATGCGATCTCGCCGCGCGCCATCCGGTCAAGTATGGCGCCGACTACTGTCCTTCGACCGAGGCAGCGAAGGCGGCCACCGGCCTGGATGTGCCGTCCGCCATGGTCGAGGTCGACAAGACGCTCAAGGCGTGGCCGGCGCAAGCGGCACCGGCCCAGCGCCGCCGCCTTGCCGCCCTGTTCCTGGCGGCGAATGACATCGCCTCGGCCTATGTGCAATGGCTGCAGCTGCCCGAGGCGGAGCGCCGCGCGGGCGACAGCCTGGACCCGGCGCTGGCCGCTCAGCTCGGCAAGATCGGCAAACGCAATAACGAAAGCTACCAGCTGGCCGCGCGCCTGGCGGCGCGGCTGGGCTTGCAGCGCGTCTACGCCGTGGACAACCATACCGGCGACCGCATCGACGTGCCCGATATCAAAGCCTTTGTGCGTTCGATTGAGGCGGCCTGGGCCGCTGGCGGCGCGCCGATGAAGGCGCAGCAAAAGCAGGAAGATGCCATGGCGCAGGCTGCCGATCTGCTACCGCTGTACCGCTTCATCAACGACCCGGAACGCTTGCGGGTGGTGGCCGAGGGGAATGTTGCCGCCACCATGCGCGCTAAATCGCCGGACGGCTATCCGCAGATCTGGGTGGCGGGCTGGGAAATCCGCAATCTGCGCATGGTTGCCAATATCCGCGAAACCTTCCGCGAACGTCCCGGCGCCCGCGTCCTGACCATCGTCGGCGCCACGCACAAGCCCTGGTTCGACGAGTGGCTTGGCCAGCTGCAAGGTGTGGATATGATCGATGCCGGGGCGGTACTGAAATAAGGCGCTAGAGCGGCGCGTCCGGTGGCCGAGCCAAGCGCGCCGCCGCTGAAGAACAGCACGAAGTAGATACAGTTCAATTAACAGCTTATGGTCCTGACGCTATTGCCAGTGCGCAGATCCAATCCGATCCAACACCGATAATGGCTGTCTTTCGGACTATCCAGCTGTACCGTATAAGTGCACATGATGCCTTTCTTGGTACGCTCCCGATCGCCGCTCTCCGAGCTGCATTTACCCGGCAAATCAGGCGCGATGGAATCGAAGATATCTTTTGCTATCGGGCCATCGACAAGGATGGTGAGCATGCGGTCTTTAGCTGTTGCTGGCGAACGATCAGCCACCACACCTGAATGAATTTTGTAGATGGCGTGTCGGAATGGCTTCCACAGGCCATACGGATCACTTGAAAGATCGGCTGCATGGGCCAGCGACAGCGCCGCTGTGAGTGCGCCTAAACTAAGCCAGTTGATTGGGCGCATGGTCAGCCTCGTCAGCATAAACGGACTGTGAAAATGTAATGATCTTTGCAGTGAGGATCAATAGCCTGTGCTTATACATACCTCGCCTCCAGTTCGCGTATTCGCTGGCACTAACAGGTTGAACCAGGAATACTCTTGCCAGTCTTGAGGTTCAGGCCAAAGCGGCAGGTATATGGCGATGAAGGTGTGTCTTTGTCGAGAGTGCACTCGAGATCGCCCTTTTCTCTAATTCGCAGACGGGCAGAAGCTCCGCAAGCACTCTTGAGGTCGGGGCCAATCGATTCGAACATTTCTTTCGCAATCTTTCCTTCGATCAGAAATGCTATTTTTCGATCCTGGCGTGTGGGTGGTTGCTGTTCACCCAGCTCATTTGAGTAGACGAAGTAGTATCCCTTGTATGCTGCATAGCCGCCATCCCATGGCTTGTCAGTATTTGCGTGCAGCAGCAGAGGTAGTGGAAATACCACCGCAAGCAGTATCAAAAACTTTTTCATAGGACCTCCTTGTGTTACTAGGAGAATTGGACATGGAAGTGATTGTCATGCTTCTTGAGGGGGGCAACGGAAGCTATTCGAGTGTCGTTGAAAAAGATCTTCAGTTGTCCGGGTGCGTTGGCGTGGAAGAGATTTATCAGCTTCTCCGTCGCGGCGCGATCATATGCGCTATCAAGATAGGTGACGCTAACATGGTGCCCATCTTTACGTATTGGGCGAATATCCACTTCTAGTCCCTTTATATGGGATGCATGATCGGTCTTGAATCCGTCGGCTCGGCTGATATTGCCAACACCAAATTTACGATGCTCGCTTGCTTGCCAATCCCGCTCCACGGCAAGAATCAAGGTCATCATTCTGGGGTGAGCGTATTGTGCAGCGCCATGGGTAGGTGTGCCATAGACGTAATATCCTGCATCTTCAGGTGCTTGAGGAAGCATGAAGTAGCTGCGGCTATCTTTGGGCTGAACTTCTAGCATGAAGAAACTCCTTAAATGATACGGTTGATGGCCAGATCCCAACCGCCTGAGGTATTGCCGCCAGCGCCGCCAGCGATCTTCTGTTGACTATATTTCCATCTAACTTTCGAGAATTTCAGGCCGATGGAATCATGCAAAACGTCACCCCCATGAACTACTTGGCTGATATTGCCAATCAATACGTTTTCAAGCTCGACCTCGTAATACTTCACCCGCTCGCCTAGGCCATCCGCCCGCATGAACTCGAGCTTGGCCCTGGCAATTGTCCGGCCCGAAGAACAGGTTTGCATGAGAACCGGCGAAGAGAGGTCGGCCAATTTGGTGATCGAAATGCACTGATGTTCGCACCGTTCCGCCGTATGACCACCACCGGTTGAGGCAGTAGCGCTTTTAGGTTGTGTTACGCCCCATTGTGCTGAGGTGAGTTCAATCCAGCCCATATGCGCCACGTCGCTGGATTCGCCCTTGATGCCGTCGATTTTGAGATAGACGTCAATTGCCATGATTTCTCCAGAGTCTGTTGAAGGAGTACAAGATATTGTTATCCAGCTTCTGGGGCTGCGTGTTGCTGTTGGTCAAGTTAAGTGTCGATAGGAAAGACCATCGGCCTTTGCTTGATCGTATGGGATTAAGCGTCCGGGAGCTGAGATTGAGACATGCTCTCGCCACCCACCGCTTCGCTGATCCAGTAAAGCAAAGCCAGCGCCGGCAAGGCCATTCCCGTTAGCAGTGCGGCGCGCCAGCCATGGGTCGCCAGCATCCAGCCGCCCGCTGCCGAGCCGAAGGCGCCGCCGCTGAAGAACAGCGCGAAGTAGAGGCCGTTCAGGCGGCTGCGCACTTCCGCGCCCAGATTGAAGATGGCGCGCTGGCCCAGCACCAGATTGGCCGCCACCGCCATATCGAGCGTGATGGACGCGGCCACCAGCAGGGCCAGCGAGGCCGTGCGCGAGGCGGGCGCCAGCAGCGGCAGCGCGAAGCTCGCCACGCCCAGCAGCAGAGCGGCGGCCGTTGCGGTCAGGGTGTGGCCCGCATCGGCCAGGCGGCCCGCGATGGGCGAGGCGATGGCGCCGGCCATGCCGACAATGGCGAACAGGGCGATGCCGCTTTGCGACAGGTGGAAGGGCGCATCGGCCAGCATCAGCGGCGCCACGGTCCAGAACAGGCTGAAGGCGCCGAACAGGCCGGCATGGTAGGCGGCGCGGCGGCGCAGCACGGGCGTGTCGCGCAGCAGGTGCCACAGTGAGCCGATCAGGCGGCCATAGGGCAGGGCGGCGCTGGGCACGCGCTGCGGCAGCGTGGCGCGCAGCACGAAGGCCAGGCCGGCCACCAGCACGGCGGCGATGCCGAAGACCAGGCGCCAACTGCCATGGTCGGCGATCAGGCTGGCGGCGGGACGGGCCAGCATGATGCCCAGCAGCAGGCCGCTGACCACCTTGCCCACCGTTGCGCCGCGCGTTGCCTCATGCGAAAGGTGGGCGGCGAACGGTACCAGCACCTGGGCCGCGACGGAACCGAGGCCGATGCCCAGCGAGGCGGCCAGGAAGAGGGCGCCGCTGTGGCTGGCGGCGGCCAGGGCCAGGGCGGCGGATGCGGCCAGCAGGGCGATAAAGACCAGGCGGCGGTTTTCCACCAGGTCGCCGAGCGGCACGATGAACAGCAGGCCCAGCGCATAGCCGGCCTGGGTCAGGGTGACGATCAGGCCGGCCGCTTGCGGCGACAGGCCGGTGGCGGCGCTGATCGGTCCGACCAGGGTTTGCGCGTAGTAGAGGCTGGCGACGATCAGGCCGCAGGCCGTGGCCAGCAGCCAGACCATGCCGCGCGAGATATCGTTTTTCATATGGACTCCAGGGAAAAGATGCGATGGAGCCATTCTAAAAAAGCCAGGGCTAAAGATAATTACCGCATAATGCTTCTCTACTTTTCATTTTTCATGAACAATCGAAGTATCCACGAACTGCCTGAAAGCCATGCACACCGTTGTCCGCATTGTCGAAGCGAATAGCTTCACCAAGGCGGCGCTGGCCGAGGCACTATTCCTGCACGAGCTGAGTTCTCGGCCTCAGCGCTGCGCGCTTTATACCGCCACAACGGACGCCGCGCCTTCCGCGCTTTTCTTCTGTTCCCGCAGCCAGGTCAGATCCGCGGTCAGCGACTCTTTGGTAACATCGACATGCTGCTCGTAGTAGCCGCGATTGGCCTCGAGCGCGTCGAACTGCTGTTGCTGACTGGCATTTCTGGTACGAGGCAAGTCCATTTTTTTGTTAGTGATCTCCTGCGTTCGCTCCGCGCATTCCTCCCTGATCTGATTGCGCAAGCCCTGCCAGGCCGCAATGCTTGGATGGTGTTCCGAGACCTCATTTCCAGCGGCATACGCGCCGTCGCTTATATTCTCTGGATTGAATGGAATGCCTAATTTCTGGGCGCTCTCCAGCAATGCGGCTTGCGAACGAGTGCGAATATCGGCCAACTGTTGCTGTGTCCGGACCGTCAAGTCTGGGCTGGCATATTGCACAGAGAGTATCTTGGCATCGTCTCTCAGCTTCGGCCGGGTACCGCCATTTTCATCCCGTTCATATTCCTGGCGCTGAGCGTGCATTGCCCACTGACCGTCTTTGAAATGCAGAAAAACATTGGCGAGGCCTTCCTGCGCGCCATGCACCTGATAATCCTTGAAGTCGGTTGCCATTACCGCATTCTCATGCAGCGTGGAGCTATTCGGTCTGGCGTCGTGAAAGACGCGGTAGGTATCGGGATTGAGGTCTGTCACGATGACCGAACAGCCGCTGAGCGAGCCGGTAAACAGAAATTTGCTGTCGCCCGCTGTTTTGGGGATATCGACATACGCCGGTCTGATGCCCTGTTGGGAAATGGAGTTATAGGCGAGGAAATGGGCGGGAATGGTATGCGGGTCGGTCTCCTGGGCCAGCCGGAATTCATAAGTGCCATTGCCGAGATGCAGGAGCTTCGCACGGCCTTCCGTCGGCAGCGTGCCGTCCTTGATGATGCCATCGCCACTGAGGGCATGGCTCAGTGCGAACTCGCTTGGATTTTCCTGGAGCTGGGCTACCGCCAGTTCAGTGCGCAGCTGTTCGGAGCGGGCTTGGCCGGGCGGAAAGCGGGCTTGTGCGGCGTTGCCTGCGCGGTTCGTCTGCTCCGCTTGTTGCGGCACGGACGTGGTTGAGGAAGAGCTGTTATTGGCGGATGCCTGTATCGAGAGGGCGTTTAGACCTGCGCGGATTGCATGCATGAATAGCTTCTCTGCTGTTAATCAAGCTTATGAGTGTGTCGCATTCGCTGAAAGTTCCGGCCGGTTCTCTTCGCATCCCGATGTAGGCGTTCAGGCCATAGGCAAAGTTGACATGGTTGTCGCTGGCGGACCTTAAATACGGCGCTGCCTGCGACAGAGAATACGGAGGTCCCCGTTGCGAATGCAGCAGTAGTGTCTCAGTCATTCAGCGCGGGCCATGCGGCAAGTACCGCCGGCACTCCCTGGAGTTCAACCGCAAGCTGGTGAAGATGGTCCGGCATTTGCCGCATAATGCTGCTCTAATTTTTCATTCTTTATGAACAATGGGGCATTCATGGACCGGCTGAAAGCCATGCACACCTTTGTCCGCATCGTCGAAGCCAATAGCTTCACCAAGGCGGCGGCCACGCTGGACTTGCCGCGCGCCTCGCTGACGGCCACCATCCAGCAGCTGGAGGCGTATCTCGGCACGCGGCTGCTCCAGCGCACGACGCGCACCCTGGCCCTGACCAGTGACGGCGCCGAGTATCTGCGCCAGTGCCAGGCCATCCTGGCGGCGGTGGACGAAGCCGAGGCGCCATTCCGCTCCAGTGCCGAGCGTCCGCGCGGCAAGCTGCGCATCGAGCTGCCCGGCACCCTGGGCCGCAACTGGGTGGTGCCGCGCCTGGGCGAGTTCCAGCGCGCCTATCCCGAGATCGAGCTGGTGCTGGGCCTGGGTGACCGTCTGGTGGACTTGACGCGCGAGGGCATCGACTGCGCCATCCGCGTCGGCGAGTTGCAGGATTCGGCCATGGTGGCGCGCCGCATCGGCAGCATGCGCTTCCTGACGTGCGCCGCGCCGGCCTATCTGGCGGCGCACGGCACGCCCGCCACGCTGGACGAGCTGGTCCAGCATGGCGCCGTGCTGCACTATTCCGGCCGTACCGGCCGTCCCTTTCCATGGGAGTTCGTGGTGGATGGCGCCGTGCAGCGCGTCGACATGCGTGGCACCGTTGCCGTCAACGATGCCGACGCTTATCTGAGCTGCGGCTTGCAGGGTCTGGGCCTGATCCAGCCGGGTGCCTACCTGGTGCGTGGCCATCTCGCGCGCGGCGAGCTGGTGGAATTGCTGGCAGATACTCCGCCCACGTCCCTGCCCATCTCCCTGGTCTACCCGCAAGGCCGTCCCGTCACGCCCAAGCTGAAAGCATTTGCCGCCTGGGCTGCCACCCTGTTCAGCGCCGAACCCGATCTTATGGCAACTGCACCCCTTTGATCTTCCTCAACAAATGTCCTACTGCGGTGTCAGGCACTGGGGTGGACATTGTTTGATGTGGCGCAAACGGCGCGAGCGGGTACACTAGCGCTATCTCATGAGAATTCTGCTTATCATCATCGGTTGTATTTCGGTCGCGCTCGGTATCCTGGGCGCCTTCCTGCCTTTGCTGCCGACCACGCCATTCCTGTTGCTGGCCTCGGCCTGCTTTGCGCGCAGTTCGACGCGTCTGCATAACCGGTTGCGCAACGATCCGACGTTCGGCAAATTCCTGCGCGACTATGAAGATGGGCGCGGCATTCCCTTGCGCGGCAAGATCCTGGCAATCGGCATGATGTGGCCTTCGATGCTGTACTCGATGTACCGCGTGCGCTTCCTGGCCCTGCAAGTGCTGCTGGCGCTGATCGCCATCGGCGTCACGATTTACCTGCTGCGCCTGCCCACCACCCCATCCAGCAAATAGCGTTTATCAGCCGAAGCTGTCAGCCGGCATCCTTGCCTTGTTGGCCCGGCACGATCAGCACGCCGATCAGGGCTGCCAGGTCGAGCAGTTCGCCATAGGCTGGTGCATCGCCGCTCAGGCTGCGCGAAGGCGCGGCGGCCTGCAGCAGGCCGGGCGCGATGCGGTCGCCGAACAGCATCACTGCCTTGGCCTCATCGTCCTGGCGCGAGGTCCAGCAGAGGCCCTGGATCTCGCGGCGCTGGGCGTGGATGGCGGCCGCCCAGGGGCGCGTGAGTGGGTACTGGTCTTTTTCCGTGTCGATCAATTGCTTGCGCTCGATGCCGAGGTGGCGCAGCGCCTTGCTGCTTAAATCGGCCAGCAGCAGATCGCTCTGGGGCCGCAGCTGGGAATGCAGCTGGCCGCTCAGTTTGGCCTTGTCGAAGGTCTTCAGGCCGGCGGCAAAAGGCAGGTCGTGAAAGACGGTTTCCATGGCGGCGCAGGCGAAGCTGGCGCCGCCGTACAGCGTGGGGATGGGCTGGCCTTGCGCGTCCTGGATCGGGCTGAAGCGGGCATTGCCGGCCAGGCCGGGATTGCACTGATCGGCCGCGTATTTGTCTTGGTGCACGCGATGCAGCAGCTCGCCTTTTTTCCAGATCGTCAGTGCCAGATGCAGCTGTGCGGGCGGGGCGCCGATCAGGCCGGCCTCAGGCATGGGCCACGGCTTCCATTTCGTCGTGGGCGGCGGCGAGCACGCGTTCGGGCGCGCTGGCCAGCAAGTCTTGCGGCCGCTGCCCGCCGAGAAAACTGTTGGCCGACATGAACCAGTAGGCCAAGCCCCAGCCATCCTTGGCTGCGCCGAACACGGCCAGCACCTTGGCCAGCGGTTTCAGCGGACGGTGGTCCGGCCCCAGTCCATAGCTGGGGAAATAGTCGTTGCCCTGATGGCGCAGCGCGAAAATGCTGCCGTCGCGTTTCCATTTATTGGGCTGGGCGCTGGGATTGCTGGCGCTGAAGCCGGCCGCCTGGGCGATGTCGCCGGCGCTCATCCAGTCGCCGCTGGCCAGCACGGCCGAGCGGGCCTGGGCCAGCATCGTCACTTCCTTCAATTCATTCGGGGTCGGCACCGTGTCGGGCAGCAAGGCCTCGACCAGGGTTTCCAGCCGCTCTTCATGGCGGCTAGCCATGATTTGCCGGGCCAGCAGGGCGACCTTGGAAAACAGCTCGCTCAGGCGGCTGGCTTCGCTATCGGTGGTGCCGGGTAAGGTGACGGCCACCACGTACGGGGCGCGCACCTGGTTCAGCTGGCTGCGCACATTGGCCGGCGTGCCGCTCAGGGTTTGCATATCGGCTCTATCCGGATGCTTGAGAGCGCTGGTCATGGCAGCCTCCTTGGGTGAGGATGGTTAGTTTGATTTGATTATAACCTAAATAACCAAGCACCTTTGCACGCCAAAGAAAAGCCCTTGCGTCAAGGCAAGGGCTTGTGGATCAGCTTGCGCTGGATCGGGGCTTAGTTGCCCGTGCCGGGTGGCGGAATATAACGGTCGCAGTGGTATTTGCGATAGTTCTGGCAGGATTGCAGATTGCCTTCCTGGCATTCCTCGTTATAACGCTCGCAGGCTTCCGGGGTCACGGCCCACGCTGCATACGACACACCCAGGCCCAAGCCCGTTCCTACGCTGAGGACGAGCAAGGCTTTCTTCAGTTTATTCATTTGTCGCCTTTGTGGATTATTAAATTGCAAAATGAAACTGATGCGACGGACCAAGGGGAGGAGCCACCGCGAACCACGCACTTCCATCGCAGCCAGACAGGCGCGAGCCATGGTTTCACCTTGATACGCCAAAATCATCATAGCATTATTTATTTTTATTTAGGCAATACAAAATACCAATTATTTGCGCTTTTCCCGAGGAAAATTCCAGCGTTGCCGGCCCTGGGCCTGCCCGTCCGCCGCCCTCCACGGCCTGCCTCATTCTTCTCAATTATTTGTCGTTCGTTAAAAAATGCTTTGACCTTGCCGCGCCCTGATGTATTATTTGCCGCTCGACAAACAATGAAGGAGAAAACTCATGTCTGCGATTGGAACCATGAAGGGCCCGGGCCTGCACCTGGCGCAGTTTGCTGGCGATGCGGCGCCGTTCAACAGCCTGTCCGGCATTGCCGCCTGGGCCGGCGATCTGGGCTTCAAGGGCTTGCAGGTGCCGGCTTGGGACCGCCGCCTGTTCGATCTGGAAACAGCGGCCGAGAGCCAGGCCTACTGCGATGATGTGAAAGGCATGCTGGCCGAACGCGGGATGGAAGTCAGCGAGCTGTCGACCCATTTGCTGGGCCAGATGGTGGCGGTGCATCCGGCCTACGATGCGCTGGTCGACGGCTTCGCGCCGCCCGAGCTGCGCGGCAAACCGGCGCAGCGCAGCGCCTGGGCGATCGAGCAGGTCAAGCTGGCGGCCAAGGCTTCGCGCCGTCTCGGCTTGAGCGAGATGGGCACGTTCTCCGGCGCGCTGGCCTGGCCTTATTTCTTCCCCTTCCCGCAGCGTCCGCAGGGGCTGGTGGAGACGGCCTTCGATGAACTGGCGCGGCGCTGGAAACCCATCCTCGATGTCTGCGACGAGCAGGGCGTGAACCTGTGCTACGAAATCCACCCGAGCGAAGACCTGCACGACGGTGCCACCTTTGAAATGTTCCTGGATCGCGTGGGCGGCCATGAACGCTGCAACATCCTGTTCGATCCCAGCCACTTCGTGCTGCAGCAGCTCAAGTACCTGGACTATATCGACATCTACCATGAGCGCATCCGCATGTTCCATGTGAAGGATGCCGAGTTCAATCCGAGCGGGCGTCAAGGCATCTACGGCGGCTACCAGAACTGGACCGAACGCGCCGGCCGTTTCCGCTCGCTGGGCGACGGACAGGTGGACTTCAAGGGCATCTTCTCCAAGCTGGCGCAGTACCGCTACTCGGGTTGGGCCGTGCTGGAGTGGGAGTGCTGCCTGAAGCAGCCGGAGGATGGCGCGCGCGAAGGCGTGGACTTCATCAACCAGCACATCATCCAGGTGACGGACAAGGTGTTCGACGATTTCGCCGGCGCCGGCATCACGCAGCAAGAGATCAACCGCCTGCTGGGGATCGCATGAATCTCCCGCAACAACAACTGAAAACGGAACAAGGCATGACAACTGAATTCACCCACGGCTACGCGCGCACGGCGGCGGGCCGCATCCACCACGTCAGCGTCGGCGAAGGCAAGCCGGTGCTGCTGATCCCAGGCTGGCCGCAGACCTGGTACACCTGGCGCCACGTGATGCGCGCGCTGGCCGCATCGGGCTTCCGCGCCATCGCCGTCGACCCGCGCGGCATCGGCCACTCCGACCGTCCGCTGGACGGCTACGATACCGGCACCGCCGCCGCCGACCTGCATGAAGTGATGCAGCAGCTGGGCCACGAACGCTATGCCGTGGTGGGCCACGATATCGGCATGTGGATAGGCTATGCGCTGGCCAGCGATTATCCGCAGGCGGTGGAGCGGATGGCGCTGACCGAAGCCGTGATTCCCGGCCTGGCGCCGGCGCCTTCGATCTTCGTGCAGCCCGAGCACAACATCTTCCTGTGGCACTTCATGTTCAATCAGGTGCGCGATTTGCCGGAAGCGCTGATCCAGGGCCGCGAGCGCGAATACCTGTCCTTCATGTTCGACAAATGGTCTTACCGGCGCGATGCGGTGGCGTTTGAGGTGTATGCAGAAGCCTATGCCGCGCCGGGGGCGCTGCGTGCCGGCTTCGCCTACTACCGCGCGATCCCGCAGACCATCGAGCAGAATCTGCGCCGCGCCGAAACGCCATTGCCCATGCCGGTGCTGGCGCTGGGTGCCGAGCATGCGACGCGCGACGCGCCCCTGCTGACGATGCAGAAGCTGGCGCCCGATCTGCGCGGCGCCATCCTGCCCGACTGCGGCCACTTCGTGACGGAAGAAAGCCCGCTCGACTTCCTGGCCGAGCTGCTGCCTTTCCTGCGCGGCGAATAAAGCGGCATAAAAGCAAAAGGCTCTTCAGTTCATCCTGAAGAGCCTTTTTTCATGCCAGCTGTTCTTAGCGCTTGGCGCTGGCGGCCAGCACGCTCATGGCGGGCGGAATCAAGGCCAGCAGACGGCTGCGCGGCACGCCGTCACGCGCCTGCACCGACAGGCCGTGCAGCAGGGCGGCATAGAAATCGCCAAGCGCTTCGGCGTTGGTGTCGGTGCGCAGCTCGCCGCCGGCCACGGCCTGACGGATGCGCTCCGCGATCGACGCCGTACGCTGCTGCCGGTGTTCGGCCAGCCATGTCATCACGGACTCGTTGCTGCTGCTGTAATTGGTGGCGGCGCTGACCACCATGCAGCCTTTGGGCTTGCCGCGCCGGGTGTACAGTTCGGCGGCATCGGTCAGCATGCGCTCGATGGCTTCGCGCGCACTGCCGTCTTCCTTCGCCAGCGCGCGCTGGGCGAAGCTGCCTTCCTCCGCCTCATAGAGTTCAACCGCTTCGCGGAACAGCGCTTCCTTGGAACCGAAGGCGGCGTAGATGCGGGCCGAGGCGATGCCCAGGGCTTCGACCAGATCCGACAAGGCTGTGCCTTCATAACCGTGCGTCCAGAATACATCGCGTGCCTGCTTCAGCGCGTTGTCGCGGTCGAATTCCCGTGGTCTGCCTGCCATGCTGCCTGCCCCTCTTTCATGAATTGAATGCAGACTGTATTGTAGATCGTCCGACAAAGAATAGCGATGGCTGGCGACAGCAAATAAAAAAGCCCCTGCTTAACGCCGCAGGGGCTGTTGGGATCTACCGCTGAAGGTGCTTAGCCGTGGCAGTAGGTACGGAACAAGTTACAAGCCCATTCGCCACCGTCGCGGCATTCGCTCATCAGTTCCAGGCACCAGTCCGGATCAGGCAGGGCGAACGCGCTTTGCGACATGCCGATGCCCAGGCCCATGCTCACAGCCAGCAAAACCAGTTTCATTTTTTTCATGGCGATCCCTAAATCAGCAAAGCCGACCATAGACGCGGCAAGCGCCACGATAGAACTTGCAGGAGGCTTGATCGCCTTCCTTGCAAGCCACGCAAGCATCGCGGCAATCTTCTTCCGGCGGCAACGCCGATGCGGACAGCGAAACACCCAAACCCATACCCAGCGCTGCAATGAAAATCATTTTTTTGAGGCTTTTCATAATAGTTTTACCTTTAAAGTTATAGATGATTTAAATACCGATGCTTCGATTAGTCTTCGCACAGGAATGGGCGGTAGGCATCGCATGGACCGCGCAAGAAATCGCAGGACAGTTTGATACCTTGCGCACACTTGGCGCATGCGGAACGGCAGGCCTGTTCGCTTGGAATGGCATAGACCGACAGCGATGCGCCCAATCCCAGTCCCAGTGCTGCAACAAAGGCTATTTTCTTCAGGCTTTTCATATCCAAAATCACCGTTGATTTACAGTTGTGGGCAATAGCGGAAATAGGCTGGGCAGCCATGGGCTTTTGGATTTTCGTCGCAGATCGGGGCCATGGTTTCGCACCAGGCGGTGCTAGGGAGGGCTGCGGCGGAATAGGACAGGCCCATGCTCAGGCCAAACATCAGAAACAGACTGGCTTTTTTCAGAGTCTTCATCATTACTCTCGCTTTCATATTAATAGTGTTGTGGTGCGAAGAAATGCAAAAGTACATCTAATCAAATCGGTAGCGCGGTTATTTACTATTGTTATGCAATTAACCGAGCATGCCTCCCTTTATTCGGGAGCCATTAATTTCGCATGGGTGAAAATGTATTCGCAACGAATTTATTTGATTTAGTTGCAAATTTGCAGCGACTGCAATAAAAACCGTTTTATCCACGCGGCTGCCAGCGGCAAACCGGCGTTTATTCGGAGCGCGCCAGCGTCTGGCAGAAAGCGGCCGTGGCCTCGTCCAGCGGGAAGCAGGATTCGATGTGCAGCTCGTCGAGGGTGACGTCGCGCGGGGTGCCGAAGGTGGTGATGGTGGAGAAGAAGCGCAGCTCCTGGCCGTTCTTGCGGAACACGGTGCTCAGCAGCGGTGCCGGCGCGGCGCCCGGTTCGCGCTGGCGCCAGCGCTGCGGCACGCCGGGATAGGCCAGCACCTCGTCGAGCAGCGCGCGCGCCTTGGCGTCGCCCGGCGACGACGCGACCAGGGCGTGCAGGTGGCCGAGCAGGTCGCCCGCCACTTCCGCATGATTGGCCAGCACGGCGCGCAAGTCCTGCGGATCGAAGACGTGGCGCAGCATATTGCGGTGCGGGCTGTCGCGCCCATCGAGCAGGAAGCGGTTCAGGCGCAGCGCGGCGCCATTGGCCGCCACGATGTCCCAGTAGCGGTTCAACAGGAAGGCGGGATAGGGTTCCTGCTGCTTGAGCATCAGGCCGATGGCTTGCTCGATGCGCGCCATATCCGGCGCGCCGAGCGCCGATTCGGGATAGTGCGGCGCATAGCCGGCCGCCACCAGCAGCGCATTGCGCTCGCGCAGCGGCATGTCGAGGGCCTGGGCCAGCCGGCCCAGCACCTCGCGGCTGGGCTGGGCCTTGCCGGTTTCGATATAGCTCAGGTGGCGGGCCGAGAGTTCGGCATCGAGCGCCAGATCGAGCTGGCTCAGACGCCGCGCCGCGCGCCATTCGCGCAGCAGGATGCCGGTACGGGCGGGGGCGGGGGCGAGGGGCGCGTCATGGGTTTTCATGCGGCTTATCTTAGCGCGGCCGGGTGCGGACCGCCATGACCTCCGAGGTTATTGAGCCGATGATCTGGCGCGCCAATAATGTGTTCACCTATCCCACTACAAGGAGCACAGCATGGACCGCAGACATTTCCTGACACTGGCCGGCAGCGCCGTCGCCGCCACGGCCCTGGGCGGCACGGCGTTGTCGGCACTGGCCGCGCCAGCGGGCAAAGCAGGACCGGGCCGGCCGCATGGCGTCCCAGCCGCGGTGGCTGGCGTCCTGGCCGCCGCGCCGGGGCAGCCGCTGGACGCAGCCGCCTTCCACGCCGCGCGCCGCTTCCAGCCGACCCGCTTCGGCCGCATCGCTTATCTCGAGCAAGGCAGCGGACCGGCGGCCTTGTTCCTGCATGGCTTCCCGCTGAACAGCTTCCAGTGGCGCGGCGCGCTGCCGCTGCTGGCGCCTTACCGGCGCTGCGTCGCGCCCGACTTTCTCGGCCTGGGTTATACCGAGGTGGCGCCGGGCCAGGGCATGGCGCCGCAGGACCAGGTGGCGATGCTGGCCGAACTGCTCGACCGTTTGCAGATCGATAGCGTTGACCTGATCGCCAACGACAGCGGCGGCGCCGCCGCCCAGCTCTTTATGGTGCGCTATCCGCAGCGCGTGCGCAGCCTGCTGCTGACCAATTGCGACAGCGAGCCGGAATGCCCGCCCGCCGCGCTGGCGCCGGTGATCGAACTGGCCAAGGCCGGCACCTTTGCCGACCAGTGGTTCCAGCCCTGGCTGGCCGACAAGGCGCTGGCGCGCAGCGCGCAGGGCATCGGCGGCATGTGCTACGCCGATCCGGCCCATCCCAGCGACGAGGCGCTGGAGTGCTATCTCGGCCCGCTGGTCAGCAGCCCGCAGCGCAAGGCGCAGATGCATGCCTATGCCGTCGCGCTGGAGCGCAACTCGCTGCAGGGCATCAGCGCCGCGCTGAAGGCCAGCCCGGTGCCGGTGCGCGTGCTGTGGGGCGAGGCCGACGATATTTTCACCGCCGCCAGCGCGCGCTATTTCGAGCAGGCTTTCGGCAATGGACGCGGCCTGCGCCGCCTGCCGGGCAGCAAGCTGTTCTGGCCGGAGGAAAAGCCCGCGCTGCTGGCCGCCGAGGCCAGGGCGCTGTGGAAGCTGGCCTGAACGGCGCGCCGGGCCTGCGGCGCGTCAGAAGTATTTGGACAGGTAGTACACGCCCGAATCGGGGAAGATGGTGGCGGCGCGCGCGCCGGCCAGGCGCGGCAGCAGTTGGGCGATGCCGGCGCTGACGCAGCCGCTGGAGCCGCCCGCCAGGATGCCTTCGCGCTGTGCCAGCAGCTGGCAGTATTCCAGCGCTTCCTCGTCGCTCACCTGCACCACATCGTCCACCACCGCCGGATCGAAGGCGAGCGAGGGCGCGCTTTTGCCCACACCCTCGATGGCGCTGCGGAACTCGCCCGTCGGCGGCGCGTCCGTCACCAGCTTGCGGTAGGCCGAATGCCGCGGCTCGACGCCGATCACGGTGATGCGCGGATTGCGCTCCTTCAGATAGCGGCCGATGCCGGAAATGGTGCCGCCCGAGCCGATGCCGCAGACGAAGTAGTCGAGCTGGCCGTCGAGTTGCTGCCACAGTTCGGGCGCGGTGTCGGCGTAGTGGGCCTGGCGGTTCAGCTCGGAGCGGTACTGGTCCAGATGGTAGGCGCCGTGTTCGGCCGCGAGCGCCTCGGCCACCGCGTAGTAGCTGCGCACATCCTTCTCCGGCACATCGGCGGCGCAGACATGCACCTGGGCGCCATAAGCCTGGATGCGCTTGACCTTTTCCACGCTGGTCTTGCCCGGCACGGTCACATCGCATTGCAGGCCATGCACGGCGCTCGCCATGGCCAGCGCCGCGCCGGTGTTGCCGGACGAGCTTTCGACCACGCGCTGGCGGCCGGCCGGCATGCGCGCGAGCATATGCCGCACCATGCGGTCCTTGATGCTGCCGCCGGGATTCATGTATTCCAGCTTGGCCACGATTTCGGCGCTCTCGCCGAACAGGCGCGACAAACGGACGAGAGGCGTATGGCCTATCGCATCCATAACGGAATTACGGATAGAGTGGGGCATCGCGGCAATCTCCTTTGAATAATGGAAAGTCTTTTCCTGTTAGAAAGGCTATCATACTTGTTATTTTGTTAGTGCTTTCTTTGTAATGAGACAGTCCCCCGGCCCCGCCCCGGCCGAGCTGAGATAAAATGCCCGGTTTGGAATCCGAAACGAGGTTGCACCATGAAATGGGCAATTGTTGCTTTTTACGCGCTCTCCGTCCTGCACATCCACTTCCGCGGCAAGGTGCGCCTGCCGTTCGGTCGCCAGCTGTTCGATCACTCGTCGTTCATGGCGCCGATCAATATCTTCATGCACTGGTTCTCCAAAGTGCCGTCCACGCCCTGGCTGCCGGTGGCCGACTTCAAGGAACTCGAACCGCTGCAGCAGAACTGGCAAGTGATCCGCGCCGAAGCCGAGAATCTGCTGCGCCTGCAAAAGATCAAGGCGTCCGAACAGAACGACGATGCCGGCTTCAACTCCTTCTTCAAGAACGGCTGGAAGCGCTTCTACCTGAAGTGGTACGACGCTAGCCACCCGTCGGCCGAACAACTCTGTCCGCAAACCTTCGCCCTGCTGCAAAGCATCCCGAGCGTGAAGGCGGCCATGTTCGCCGAGCTGCCGCCGGGCGGCAAGCTCAACCCGCACCGCGACCCCTTCGCCGGCTCGCTGCGCTACCACCTCGGCCTGGCCACGCCCAACGACGACCGCTGCTTCATCGACGTCGATGGCGAGCGCCACAGCTGGCGCGACGGCGTCGGCGTGATGTTCGACGAAACCTATATCCACTGGGCCATCAACGGCAGCGAGAGCGACCGCATCATCCTGTTCTGCGACATCGAACGCCCGATGCGCTTCGGCTGGGCGCAAGCGGTCAACCGCTTCCTCGGCCGCACGCTGATGACGGCGGCGGCTTCGCCCAACGAAAGCGGCGACCAGGTCGGCCTGGTCAGCAAGCTGTTCCGCGTTTCCTTCTACGCCGGCAAATACCGCCGCCGCTTCAAAGCCTGGAACAAGACCGTCTACAAGCTCACCAAGCTCGGTCTGATCGTCGGCATCGCCGCCCTCATCATCTTCCTTTGATCTGGCGCAAACTTCGGGGCGAAAAAAAGCCCGGATGGGGTCATCCGGGCTAGCGTACTACGGCTTATTGTTGTTGCTATGCGTTTTTCTTGACGCGCGTGGGTTGGCGCTTCAAGACGAGGCCCATGCAGCAAAGGCCGGCCAGTAACAGGGCCCAGGTCGTCGGTTCGGGGACGGCTGCCGCCGCGCCCCCTCCACCGCCGGCACCGGCGCCGCCGCTCAGGTCGCGGCTGAACAGGTTCATATTGGAGAAGTTCGGTATGTTGTCGGCATTGTTGAGCCATTCGATCTTCCAGCTGCCTTGCAGGGTCTGGCCGGCACCAATCGCCTGGTTGTCGAACAGGAAGGCGGTGCCGGCGTCGCCGGTGTGCATGGAGAAGGCGAGGTCGAGCACGACCTGGGCCAGGCCCAGATTGGTGATGGACCAGGTGCCGCTCTTGTTGCCGGCATCTTTGCTAAAACTGTAGTTGAAGGCGCTGTTGGCGACGGTGAAAGAGTTGCCTTGCGCCGTGCCCATCAGGTTCCAGGCGCTGCCGCCATAGCTGGCGAAGGCGGCGGCGAAGCTGCTGGCGTCGCTGCCGGGATTGCTGCCATAGTAGTTCAGGGCGTCGGACCAGTAGGCGGTCGCACTGCCGCCCAGGGTCACGTCGTCCAGCGAGGCGGCGCCGATGGTGCCCGCCTGCGCAGCGCCGGCCAGCACGAATGCGGCGGCGGTTGCCAAGAGTCTTGCCTTGCGAGTATGTTTGTTCATATTGCACCCATTCGTGTGGTGGTGGCAGGCGGGGTCGCGGGCTGCGCAGAGGTGGCCGGCGTTAGGAGGGCCGTTGAAACGATCCTAGCGCGAGAGCATCGGCCATTGCAACGAAGAACTTGCAATTTCTTTAAAGAAACTATCGAAAAATCACCGGCGCCGCAGAGTGAAAATGTGCGTATTTTGCCGCGGTTAGGGCGCTGGAACGGGAGGAAGGGAATGTCGCTCATCAGCAACGTCGTGCGCCTGTTTGCGCTGTTTTTGGCGCTGGCTTTGAGCAGCGGGCTTGCGCTGGCGGCGCGCCATGGTGCGCCCGCGCACGGCCAGGAGGAGGGCGGCGGCGGCCGCGTGCTGCGCGATATCGCGTATGGCGAGCAGCCGCGCCAGCGTTTTGACGTCTATCTGCCGGCCCAGCCGCGCGGCCCGGTGCTGTTCATGGTGCATGGCGGCGCCTGGCGCAGCGGCAGCAAGAGCGAGGCGGCGGTGGTGGAAAACAAGGTGCCGCATTTCACGGCCCTGGGCTATGTGGTGGTGGTGGCCGATTACCGCCTGCTGCCCCAGGCCGAGCCGCTGGAGCAGGTGCGCGACGTGGCGCGCGCGCTGGCGGCGGCCCAGGGCATGGCGGCGTCCTGGGGCGCGGACCGCAAGCAGTTCGTGCTGATGGGCCACTCGGCCGGCGCGCACCTGGCGACGCTGCTGGCGGCCCGTCCAGCCCTGGTGTCGGAGGCCGGCTGCGCGCCCTGGCTCGGCACCATCGCGCTCGACAGCGCGGCCTATGATCTGGTGGCGCTGATGGAGCAGCGCCATCTGCGCCTGTACGACCAGGCGTTCGGCAAGCATCCGGCCACCTGGCGCAGCCTGTCGCCCTACCATGCGCTTGATGGGGCGCACGAGGTGCGGCCGCTGCTGCTGGTGTGCTCGCTGCTGCGCGAGCAAGCGTGCGCCCAGGCCCAGGCCTTCGCCGGCCGCGCCCGCACGCTGGGCATCATCGCCGACGTGCTGGAGCAAAAGCTCAGCCACCGCGAGCTCAATTTGCTGCTGGGCAAGCCCAGCGCCTACACCGCCGGCGTGGACGCCTTCATCGCCCGCCTGCCCGGCTTGCAGCTGCGGGGCGAGGACGGCGGCGCGCCGGGCAGGCGCTAGCGCGGCGGCGCGTTCACTTTCAGCTGGCGACCTTCCTCTTCGCGGCTGAGCAGCCAGATGCGGTCGATCAGGCCGTCGCGGTCTTCGGTGTAGGCGATGGGCAGCCGGCGGCCGCGCAGCGTGGCCGGGGTGTCGATCAGATTGTCCTGGTTGAATATGCGCCCGGCCGGCGCCAGGCGGCGCAGGCGGCCATCGATTTCCACTTCCGGGAAATAGCCCGGCGTCAGCAGGCCTTTGCGCGCTGCGGGCGGAAAGCTGCGTTCCTCGGCCCGCGCGGCCGGCAAGAGCAGTAGACAAGCGGCAAGCGCGCAGGCAAGGCGGTTCGGCATGGTCGGCTCCGGCGGATGGGATTGCTGTACAGCTTAGCCCGATGTGAGCAGCATCGCCAGTACCGCCAGCGCCATGGTCGCCGTGCATAGCCAGCCCAGCGCGCGCAGCCAGGGCGCCAGCGGCAGCGGCCCCATGACGGCGGGCCGGCTGGCCAGCAGCATCGTCACCGCCATGATGGGCACGGCGATCACGCCATTGATGACGGCGCTCCAGTACAGGGCCTGGATGGGATCGACGGGCAGGAAGCCGATGCCGACGCCGGCCAGCGTGGCGGCGGCGATGATGGCGTAGAACTTGCGCGCCGCGCGCGGCCGCAGCGCCAGGCTGCTGCGCCAGTTGAAGGCGCCCGCCACCGCATAGGCGGCCGAGCCGGCCAGCACCGGAATGGCGAGCAGGCCGGTGCCGATGATGCCCAGGCTGAACAGGGCGAACGCCAGCTCGCCGGCCAGCGGCCGCAGCGCGGCGGCGGCCTGGGCCGAGGACGTGATCTTGCGCACGCCCTGGGCATGCAGGGTCACGGCCGTGGTCAGCATGATGGACAAGGCCACCAGATTGGAAAAGCCCATGCCAACCAGGGTGTCGACGCGGATGCGGCGCAGCTCGGCCGCGCTGTGCTGGGGCGTCCGGCGCAGCGGGGCGGCGGCCGGATCGGCGCGCAGTTCTTCGACTTCCTGCGCCGCCTGCCAGAAGAACAGATAGGGACTGATGGTGGTGCCGAACAGGGCCACCACCGTGGTCAGGTAGCCGCGCTCCCACACCAGCTGCGGCAGCAGGGCCGCGCGCAGCGCCGCGCCCCACGGCACGTGCACCACCAGCACCGTCGCCATATACGCCAGCAGGGCCAGGGTCAGCCATTTGAGCAGGCGCGCATAGCGCTGGTAGGGCAGCAGCAGTTGCAGCAGCAGCGAGAGCAGGCCGAAACCCAGGGCATACAGCGGCGCGCGTCCGCCCAGCACCAGGCGCGCCGCCTCGCCCATGGCGGCGATGTCGGCCGCGATATTGATGGTGTTGGCGAGCAGGAGCAGCAGCACGATGCCGTGCAGCAGCCAGGGCGGGCAGTGGCGCCGCATATTGCCGGCCAGGCCGCGCCCGCTGACCCGGCCGATGCTGGCGCTGGCCATCTGGATGCCCACCATCAGCGGATACGTCAGCAGCATGGTCCACAGCAGGCCGAAGCCGAATTGGGCGCCAGCCTGGGAATAGGTGGCGATGCCGCTGGGATCGTCGTCGGCCGCGCCGGTGATCAGGCCGGGGCCAAGCTGGCCGAGCAGGCCGGCACCGCCTTTGGGCGCGCTGGCACTGCCGGCAGCGGAAGGGGAGGGCGGGACGGTGGTCATGGCAGCCCAGCATGGTCCCGCCGCGCTGCCGCGTCGGTACGCTGGCGTACCATGGTGCGGCGCCGTGCTGGCGCATCAAACAAAATTTCCCTTCTAGCAATTCTGTTTGTACAATTTCCGCAAGCAACCGCTTACGACGTTCCCGCGTCACGGGATTTTCTGGATTATCTTTATGCGCCTTCTGATTGCCCTGTTCCTACCCTGGCTGGCCTTCTTCACCATCGGCCGTCCATTCGCCGGCATTATCTGCCTGCTGCTGCAATTGACCGTGCTGGGCTGGATTCCCGCCGCCATCTGGGCGGTGTATTCGCTCAGCCAGTACAACACCGACAAGAAAATCAACGAAGCGATGCGCCAGCGCAGCTAAGCGGCCAGCGCTCCCGGGCCCAGCGTCAGGACGCCTGGCGCGCCTGCCATTCGGCCAGGGCGCGCCGGTAGCGCTCCAGCGCGGCCTCGTACTCGTCGAGCACGCACCAGTCGCAGCCGCCGCGGCAGCATTCGTCGGCATCCGGGCGCGGCGGGGCGGCGGGACGGGGATCGGCGGGCGTGGACGGGGGGGATTTGGGGGCCATGGGACGCTTATATTGTCTTAATTTGCAAGATTTTCCAGCAAAATCCCTCGTTTTTGTGCGAAGGACTGCTGAAACAGGTATCATCCAGGGTTGGCCGCCGCGGCCTTTGCTCGCGCAAATTGTTGTTTTCCTGAAGAAAGATGGCCATCGCTGAATGGCCGACCACGAATATGTCTGACACCGAGATCACCCTGGCGCCGGAGGGCGCCGCTGCCGCCCCGGCGCAAGTCCGCTTTTCCGACTTCGGCCTGTCGCCGGATATCCAGCGCGCGCTGACCGAGCAGGGCTACACCCACCCGACGCCGATCCAGGCACAGGCCATTCCGGTCGTGCTGCAAGGGCGCGACGTTATGGGCGCGGCCCAGACCGGCACCGGCAAGACGGCCAGCTTCTCGCTGCCGATTATCCAGCTGCTGCTGGCCCATGCCAATAGCAGCATGTCGCCGGCGCGCCATCCGGTGCGCGCCCTGGTGCTGACCCCGACCCGCGAACTGGCGGTGCAGGTGGCCGACAATGTCAAAGCCTATTGCAAGCATACGCCGCTGCGCTCGACCGTGGTGTTCGGCGGCATGGACATGAAGCCGCAGACGGCCGCCCTGCGCAGCGGCATCGAAATCGTCATCGCCACGCCGGGCCGCCTGCTCGACCACGTGGAGCAGAAGACCGTCAGCCTGGGCCAGGTGCAGATGCTGGTCATGGACGAGGCCGACCGCATGCTCGACATGGGCTTCCTGCCCGACCTGCAGCGCATCATCAACCTGCTGCCCAAGGCACGCCAGAACCTGATGTTCTCGGCCACCTTCTCGCCCGAGATCAAGAAGCTGGCCAACAGCTTCCTCAACAACCCGGTCTCGATCGAGGTGGCGCGCAGCAATGCCACGGCCGACAAGGTGACCCAGGTGGTGTACAAGGTGGCCGAAGAGCACAAGCGCGACGCCGTCGCCCACATCCTGCGCCAGCGCGAGCTGAAGCAGGTGATCGTGTTCTCGAACACCAAGATCGGCGCCTCGCGCCTGGCGCGCGGCCTGGAGCAAGAGGGCATGAAAGCCACGGCCATCCACGGCGACAAGAGCCAGCAGGAACGCATGGCCGCGCTGGACGCCTTCAAGAAAGGCGAGATCGACGTGCTGGTGGCCACCGACGTGGCGGCACGCGGCCTCGACATCTCCGACCTGCCGTGCGTGGTCAACTACGACCTGCCGTACAACGCCGAAGATTATGTGCACCGCATCGGCCGCACCGGCCGCGCCGGCGCCTCGGGCGACGCCATCTCGATCTATTCGGACAAGGACGAGCGCCTGCTGACCGATATCGAGAAGCTGATCAAGCAGACCATCCGCCGCGCCGAACTGCAGGGCTTTGCGCCCGGCAGCCACGGCGGTGACGAGCGCCATGGCGAACGCCGTGCGCGCCGTGGTTCGGAAGCCGACCGCAGCCGCGGCGAACGCGGTGGCGCCGAACGCGCCCCGGGCGGCGAACGCGAACGCGAACGCGGCCGGGGTGCGGGCGGTTCCGGTGCGCGCCGCGAGAAGGTCGACCCGTGGTTCCTGAAGCCGTATGAGCCGAGCCGCAGCGCGGCGCCGGCCGCCAGCGCGCCGCTGCCGGCCGCCAAGCCCAAGGCCAAGCTGGCGGCGCTCTTGGGCGGCCTGCCCAAGGCTTAAAGCGCAGGAAAGTGTAAGAAGTGTAAGCGGAAGCCGGCCCAGCGATGCGCCGGCTTATTCTTCTTATATAATTGCTAGTTTCTCTCAGTTAAGCCCTGAACGGGGTCCGGCCCCGTCCACAACCCTCGAAATACCGTGACCATACTCGCCAACCAACGCATCGCCATCATCGTTCCCTGCTATAACGAGGCCCTGACCATCGGCGCCATCGTGCGCGATTTCAATGCCTGCCTGCCGGATGCACCGGTCTACGTCTTTGACAACAATTCCACCGACGCCACGGTCGCCGTGGCCGAAGCGGCCGGCGCCATCGTGCGCCGCGTGCCGCTGCAAGGCAAGGGCAATGTCATCCGCCGCATGTTCGCCGACGTCGATGCCGACATCTACATCATGGTCGATGGCGACGATACCTACGACGCCAGCGTGGCGCCGCAGCTGGCCGAGAAGCTGCTGCGCGAAGGTTTGGACATGGTGGTGGGCAGCCGCGTCACCGAAGAGCAGGCCGCTTACCGCTTCGGCCACCGCTTCGGCAACCGCTTGCTGACCGGCTGCGTGGCCATGGTGTTCGGGAATACCTTCGGCGATATGCTGTCGGGCTACCGCCTGTTCTCGCGCCGCTACGCCAAGTCTTTCGCCGCCCACTCGGCCGGCTTCGAAACGGAAACCGAGCTGACCGTGCACGCCCTGGAGTTGCGCATGCCGGTGGCCGAGGTGCCGACCGTGTACAAATCGCGTCCCGAAGGCTCGGTCAGCAAACTCAATACCTATCGTGACGGCGCGCGCATCTTGATGATGATCCTCAAGCTGTTCAAGAACGAGAAGCCGCTGCATTTTTACGCGTTGGGCGCGCTGCTGTTCCTGCTGCTGGCCGTGGGGCTGGCGGCGCCGCTGCTGCAAACCTATTTGAGCACCGGCCTGGTGCCGCGCGTGCCGACGGCCGTGCTGTGCACCGGCATCGGCCTGTTCAGCGTGCTCCTGCTGTGCTGCGGCCTGATCCTGGACACGGTGACCAAGGGGCGCATCGAGCAGAAGCGCTTTGCCTACCTGAGCTTGCCGGCACCTGCGCCGCGCCAGAGCTAAATGGGCGGCTGGTGCCGACGCCTGTGGCAGCGGGCCGATACGCTGTCGGGGTGGCGCTGGGCCATGTGGCTGGCGCCGCTGTTCGCCGGTTGCCTGTCGCTGGCGATGGGGCAGGATGATAACTGGGACCTACACAACTACCATCTGTATAACCCGTTCGCGCTGCTGAACGGCAAGATCGGCTACGATCTGGCGCCGGGCCAGTGGCAAAGCTATTTCAATCCCACGCTCGACCTGCTGTATTACGGCCTGGTCATGCACCTGCCGGCGCCGGTAGCCGGTTTCCTGATGGGGGTGCTGCACGGCTTGAACTTCCTGTTGCTGGCCGCCATCGGCCGCTGCCTGCTGCCGCCCGATGCGGCCGGCCGGCCGCGCTATGGCCTGTGCCTGCTGCTGGCCCTGGCCGGCTGCCTGGGACCGGCCTATCTGTCCGAGATGGGCAATACCATGGGCGATAACCTGACCGCGCTGTGCGTGCTGGGTGCCTTGCTGCTGATGCTGCGCCAGCCCTTGCCGCTGGCGGCGCCGGCCGCCGCCCTGGTCTGGCCGCTGCTGGCCGGCCTGCTGGCCGGCTTTGGCGCCGGCTTGAAGCTGACCAATGCCAATTATGCGCTGGCGCTATGCCTGGCGCTGCTGGTTGTACCCGGCAGCTGGGGTCTGCGCCTGCGCGCCGCCTTCGTCTTCGGCCTGGCCGTGCTGGCGGGCATTGCCCTCAGCTCCGGCCACTGGTTCTGGCGCATGTGGGAAGTATTCGGCAATCCGCTGTTCCCGCAGTTTAACCAGCTGTTCCAGGGTGAACTGGCGGCGCCGCTCGGTATCGGCGATACGGGCTGGCTGCCGCGCAGCTGGCGCGAGCGCCTGCTGTGGCCGTTTATTTTCACCTTCGATCCACGCCGGGTGAGCGAGCTGATGCTGCGCAATCCGCTCATGCCCCTGCTGTATCTGGCCGTGCTAGCGCTGGCGGCCGATGTGCTGCGGCGTGGCTGGCAGGCCGAGGGCAAGGCCAATGGGCGCCAGGCGGCGGCCGGCCCGCTGCTGACGCCGCAGGCGCGCCTGCTGCTGACCTTCATCGGCGTGGCCTATCTGATCTGGCTCAACCTGTTCAGCATTTACCGCTATCTGGTGCCGCTGGAATTGCTGGCGCCCCTGCTGTTCTGGGTGTTGGCGCAGCGCCTGACAACGGGCGCGGGCCGTAGCGCGGCGGCCTTGCTGCTGCTGCTGGCCGTCTTGCCGCTGTATAGCTCCGGCAGTTGGGGCCATGCGCGCTGGACTTGGCGTGCCTTTGATGTGCAAGTGCCGACCTTTAGCCAGCCGGAACAGAGCATGGTCGTCACCGTGCATGGCGATCCGCCCATGGGGTGGTTGGTGCCGTTCTTCCCGCAGCGCCTGGCGTTTGTGGCGCTCGGTTCCGGCTTCCCCGAGTCGCCGGCCTTCCGTGCCCGTGTGGATGCCATGCTGGCCGAGCGCAGCGGTCCGAAATACGTGATGCTGCAAACCGACCGCCATCCGCCGCACCTGCCGCGCAGCGCGGCCGAGACGGAACAGGCGCGCCAGCGTAGCGAAGAAGCGCTGCAGGCCGCCGCCGGCAAGCTGGCCGGCTACGGCCTGGGCGTGGAGGGCGCCGCTTGCCGCAACTATCCGGCCTGGGTAGGCAGCACGTCCTGGACCTATCGCATGTGTCCAGTGTTCCGCCAGGCGTCCGGCGCCGCAGCGGGCGCCGCGCCTTAGCGGCTGGCCTGGGCTGGCGCGCCGTGCGCCAGCACGTGCAGGCGGTAGAACGCCAGGCCGAGCCGGCGCCCATCGTCGCTTTCGCCGCGCTGGCGCGGCGACACCGCTTGCGGCACGCGAATGCGCAAGGTGCGCGCGCCGGCGGCCGGCGCAAATTGCAGATCGATCTTCTGGCGCTGCCCCGCCACGCGCGCTTGCCGCGTTTCGCCGCCGAGGTGGAAGGTGAAGTTCTGGCCGGCATTCGGCCCGTAGGCGGCCACGTCCAGCCGCAGCGTGCAGGCCGGCGGTAAATCCTGCTTGAATTCGAGGATGACCTCATCGCCATCGGACCAGCGCCCCCAGGACTCCGGCCCGGCCAGCCCCTGTCTGGCCACGACGCTCCATTCCGCTTCCGGTTCATTGAACTTGGTGGGCCGGCGCTGGCCGCTCTCGGGCGCCAGCCGCGCCAAGGTATAGCCGCGCTGGCCGAGGTAGGCGTGCGCGCCGGACGGCAGGCGGTAGTCGCCGAACGCCAGCACCCAGGCGTCCGCCCCGCCCAGTTCCTCGTTGTCGAGCAGGTGGCCCTGGGGCCGCAGCAGCAGCGCGGTGCGCGCATTGTCGAGCAAGAAGCGGGTCTTGAACAGGGCGGCGGCATCGTCGCCGACCAGGGTCAGGTAGTTGGTTTCGGCCGGCGTCAGGTAATGGCGCACCACTTGTCCAGCCTGGGCATGCAGGTCGGGGCGCAGGGTCTGGCGCAGCTCGACGTTGAGCTGGTAGCCGGCCGCCAGCACGAAGAGCGGGAGCAGGCCGAACAGATAGAGGCGGGCGCCGCGGCGTGGCGCGCCGAGCCAGAGCAGCAGGCACAGCAAACCGAGGCCGGCCAGACCGTAGCGCAGCGGCGCGGTGCGGGCTGCGCCGAACAGCTCGGGGCTGTCGATGTAGTTGGGAGCGAAACTGGCCAGTCGCACGGCGCCATAGGCCAGCAGGCCGGCCAGCGCCAAGCCGGCCAGCAGGCGCGCGGCGCGCGGCGCCGGCACCGGCCCGGTTTCGGCCTGGGCCGCCGCCAGGATCAGGAACAGCGGCAGGATAAAATCGTAGTAGCGCATATGCAGGCGCGCCGTGCTTTCCGCGCCATGACCCGCCACCATGGCGGTAAACAGCACGGTCACGGCGAGCAGTTGGCCCAGCATCAGGAAGCTGTACAGGGCCAGCGCATTCACGGGCGGCGCGCTGGCCGCGCGCTGCTGGCGGCTCAAGCCCTGCAGCAGCAAGCCGGCCAATGGCAGGCCCAGCAGCAGCGCTAGCGCCATCAGGTGGCCGCCCAGATTGGCCAGCGCCGGCAGCAGCAGGGCCGCCAGGCTGGCCGGGATCTGGGCTGGCGTCTGGCCGGCATACAGCGTGCCGGTCAGGCTCAGGCTGGCTGGACCGCCGAGCAGATAGCCGAGGCCGAAGCGCACGGCCAGCATCAGTGCGCTGCTCAGGCCGGCCAGCAGCAGACCGCGCGCCAGCCAGGGCGCGCCGGGCGTGCGCGCGGCCCGGCTGCAATACAGCAGGAACAAGGCGTAGCCGGGCAGCAGGAACAGGGCATGCAGCTTGACCAGGAACAGCAGACCGAGCAGCACACCGCCGAGACTGGCGCGCCGCCAGTCGGGCCGCTCGTGGATCTGGAAGGCGTGCCAGCTCAGCAGCCAGAAGCCCCAGTAATACATGGCTTCCGGCATGAAGAAGGCGGTATAGCTGTTGGCCGGGCGCAGCAGCGACAGCAGGGCGACCCAGGCCGCCAGCGGGCGCGAGCAGAGGCGCCGCGCCAGCAGGTAGATAAAGGGCGTGCTGGCCACGAAGAACAGCACGTTCAGGCTGCGCGCGCATTCCAGGAAGCCTTCGCCGCACTGATTGGTGCTGCGGTACAAGAGGAAATACAGATAGGAGGGCAGCGGGGCCTCGCGCAGCGGCAGCAGGCGCGCCGCGCTGCTATAGCTCCATTCGTCGCCGAAGATGCTGGGGTAGAGGCCGGTATTGCGCAGCGTCAGGTAGACGAAGGCGAAGAATAGGCTCAGCAGGCCGAGACTGCGGAAGGCGGCCGGCGTCAGCCGGGTGGGGGCAGCGGTCATGGGGGCGGGACTCCCTTTCTGGTGGGCGAAAACGGGCGGGCGCCGACGTTCAATCCTGCAGCAGCACGACGCGGCCTGGCTGGCGGCGGTGGATGGGGCGGCGCGGCACGGCGGCGATATCGTAGGCGAGGAAGGCCAGCAGCAACTGCAGGCCCATCAGCACCGACAGGCCCGACAGCATGACGGTGCCGGCCGGGGTCGGTACATCGAGGCGGGCCGAATGCACCCAATGCCACAGGCCGTAGCTGCCGCCCGCCAGCAGCAGGCCGAGGCCGAGCGGGGCTTCGATCGAGGCCAGTGACATATTGCGTAAATAATAATTGTAGAACAGCCGCTTGGCGAAATTGCGGACATGCTTGAATGCAAATTCCGTAATGATTCTGGAAATCTTTAAATTGCTGGCCTCGTCGCCGTAATGGGCATCCATCGGCACGTCGATCACCACCGCGTGCAAGGTGTTCAGGCGGAACAGCATGTCGGTTTCAAAGAAATAGCGCGTGCTGATTTTGGCGAAGGGCAGTTGGCGCGCCACGTCGGCGTGGATGGCAGTATAGCCATTGGTGGGATCGAACACATTCCAGTAGCCGGAGGACAGCTTGTTCAGCAGCGAGAGCATGGCGTTGCCGAACAGGCGCAGCGGCGGCATCTGGCGGATCTGCTCGAGGTTGAAGAAGCGGTTGCCCTTGGTGTAGTCGGCCTGGCCGGCCAGGATGGGGTCGACGATGGCGGGCAGCAGGGCCGGGTCCATCTGGCCATCGCCATCGATCTTGACGATCAGGTCGGCCCCGGCCGCCAGGGCGGCGCGGTAGCCGCTCATCACGGCCCCGCCCACGCCCTGGTTTGCGGCGTGGCGCAGCAGCGTCACGCGCGGGTCGCGGCACTGGGCGGCGACCACGTCGCCCGAACCATCCGGGCAATGGTCGTCCACCACATAAATATGCTGCACTTCCGGGCCGATGCCGCTGATCACGCCCAGAATCTGGCGCGTCACCTTATAACTGGGAATGACCACGGCAATCACCGGCCGGCGCGGCAGGGATATATCGTTCATATCTCGTTTATATTTGGGTCAGGCAGGGAATTTTGGCAAACCCGCTCCCCAATTATACTGAAACGATTAATTTTGATATTTTAATTAAATGCTTATGCCAGCGCGGCGGCCGGTCCCTCCAGCAAGTCCAGCAGGCGTTGCACATTCTCGCGCCACGTGATCCAGGCCAGGCCGGCCGCCTGGCTGGCGGGCGGCGGCGCTGCCGCCAGCCAGGCGCGCACGGCCTGCGCCAGGTCTTCGCCGTCCAGGCCGCTGAAGTAGACGGCCGCGGTACCGGCCACCTCGCGGAAGACCGGGATATCGCGCACCAGCAGCGGCAGGCCGAAGCGCGCGCCTTCGATCAGGGGCAGGCCGAAGCCTTCGCCCTCGCTCGGCGCCAGCAGGCAGGCGCTGGCCTGGTAAATCTGCTGCAGCAGGGCGTCGTCGACGCCGCGCAGCCAGAACAGGCGGCGCCCCAGTTCCGGATGATTTTCCAGGCGCTGCACGATGCGCGGAATGGTGCGCCGCTCGGCCGCCGGCAGCGGCCGCCAGCCTTCGTTGCCGACGATGACCAGCTGGGCGTTGCCGCCCTCGGCCCACAGGCGCTCGAAGGCGTCGAGCGCCTGCAGATGGCCTTTGCGCGGCTCGATGGTGCCCACCATCAGGAAGCTGGGCGCGCCGGCCAGCTGGGCCAGCAGCGCGGTGTCGGCCGGCGGCGGCGCGGCAGGCGTCGCCGCCGGTGCGGCGCCCGCTTCGGCCACGATGTCGGCGCCGTGGTGCAGCACCGCCAGCTGCGGCGCTGCGCGGCGCGCGGCGGCAGTGGCAGTGGCGGCAGCGGCGGCCGGCGCCGCCAGCCAGGCCGCCAGCTCGTCGCGCACGGCGGCCGAGATGCACAGCAGGCAGTCGGCCTCGGCGGCGACGCAGGCCAGCCAGGCGCCATGGGTCAGGTCGGCGCGCGGCGGGAAGAATTCGGGCCGCAGCACCGGCAGCAGATCGTGCACCAGGAAATTCACGGCCACGCCGCGCGCGCGCAGATTGGCGTACACGCCGGCGTGGGCGGCGGCCATCACCGCGCCCGGCGAATAGTCGGCGCTGTAGAACAGATCGCCCGCCTGCAGGTCGATCAGCGGATCGTCGCCGTGCAGGCTGGCGGCGCCGGTCAGGCGCCAGGCGTAGTTGCGCGCATAGCGGTAATGCCAGTGGCCGCCCTCATCGCTGAGGTAGACCGGTTCCACGCGCAGGCCGGGCCGTTCGAGCTGCAGCAATTCCAGCAGCTGGGTGCGCACCACGCGTTCGATGCCGGTCTTCAGGTCGTGGCGCGCGATGGCCGTGACGTCGACCAGCAGCTGGCGCGGCGCCAGCGCGTCGGGGGCGCGCGCCACGCAGCGCGCCAGCTGCTGCAGCTGGGCCTCGTCCGGCGCGGTCTCGGCCTCGGCGGCCAGCTGGGCATACAGGGCCGGCCGCCCGGCCGCCGCTTGCAGCAGGGCCAGGTCGAGGGCGTCGCGGTAGAGGCCGGCGCAGTAGGCCGGACTGTGCTGCGTGTGCAGCAGGGCGGCGGCGGCCTGGCCCAGCTGGGCACGCCGCGCCGCGTCGCCATGCAGGGTTTCCAGCGCGGCGGCCAGCGCGGCCTGGCTGAAGTGCTCGTCGAGGCGGTACACGCTGTCGGCCGGCAGCGCCGCCATCGATCCGTTGGCGTTGACGATGGTGGGCAAGCCATAGTTCATGCAGTCGAGCACGGCGGCCGAGGTCTCGCCGCGCGAAATGCTGCGCAGCTGCACGCCGGCGTCGGCCGCCTGCAGATAGCGCTGGTAATCGGCTTCGTCGGTCCAGCCGGCGATGCGGATGCGGGCGCCGGCGCCGGCGGCGCGGATGGCGGCCGTCATCTGCAGCCCGTAGTCGCCGCCATGGTTGGCGCCGACAAACACCAGTTCGCAGCGCGCATCCTGGTGCAGGGCCGAGGCCAGCCAGGCTTGCAGCAATTCCAGGCTGTGTTTGGTGGGCGCGATGAAACCGAAGGTGCAGACCAGGAAACGGTCGGCGCCGATGCCGAGCGCGGCGCGCGCGGCGGCGCGCTGGCCCAGCACGGGCGCGCTGCGCGGCAGCGGCACCACGCTCCAGTTGTGCGTGGCTTGCGGGCCATACCATTGGCCGGCCAGCTCGCGCGCATGCTCGGAATGGACGATGACGCGGGTGGCGCCTTCCAGCACCTCCAGATTGCAGGGATAGCGGTCCTTGGCGGCCTCCTGGCCGGCGGCATCGAGGCCGGCCTGCAGCGCCGCATAGCCGTGGCTGTGCTGCAGTGCGCGGTGCCAGGCGCCGGGCAGGCCGCCCGTCATCTGCTCATAGGCCAGCACGCTGCTCAGGAAGAAATCGTGTAGCACCACGACGCCCGGATGTTCTTGCAGCAGGGCGAACATATGGCTGTGGAAGGGGCTGTTGCCGAACTGGTAGAGGATTTGCGCGTACTCGTGGGCGTGCTCGCGGAACCAGGCCACGCTGCGGCGCGGCAGGGCCGCCAGCTCGGGCGTCAGCTGCAGCTGTTCCTGCTGCAGCACCAGCTCGATGTCGAAATAGGGCAGCAGGGCGGGCAGCAGCTGGGCGGCGTAGTCGGCGATGCCGGTGCGTTCGGGCGGCAGCGGCGTGACGAAGGCCAGGCGCCGCTTGCGCGCCGGCGCCGCCAGTTGCTGCAGCGCGGCCTGCTCGGCAGCGTCGGCCTGCTGCGCCAGCTGCTCCAGCGCGCGCAGCGCGCGCCGGCCGCTGTGGTCCCAGGAAAAGCGCGCCGCCTGCTCGCGGCCGTGCGCGCGCAAGCGTTGCTGCAAGGCCGCATCGCCGAGCACCTGGGCGATGCGGGCGGCGATGGCGGCCGGGTCGGCGGCGTCGAACAGCGCTTCGGCGCAGCCGATCACTTCCGGAATGCTGGTATTGTCGGCGCCGATCACCAGCGCGCCGCAAGCCATCGCTTCCAGCGCCGGCAGGCCGAAGCCCTCGTGCTTGGAGGGGAAGATGAACAGGGTGGCGCTGCGGTACAGGTCGATCAGCTCGCGGTCGCTGACATAGCCGGTCAGGATCAGCTCGCCCGGCGCCAGGCCGCAGCGGCGCGCATGCTGTTCGAGCTGGGCGCGCTCGCGTTCGCCGATCTTGCTGGCGATCAGCAACTGGTGCGCCATGCGCTGGGCCGGCGGCAGCTGGCTGAAGGCGCTGATCAAGCCGTCGATATTCTTGCGCGCATCGAAGCCGCCCGGCGCATACATCAGGAAGGGGCGCGCGATGGCAAAGCGGGCGCGCAGCGCGGCCAGCTGTTCGGTATCGAGCTGGCCGGGCTGGAAGCTTGCGTCCACGGCGGTCGAGATCGACACCACCTGTTCCGGTGCCAGGTCCAGCGCCTGCAGCGCTTCCAGGCGCGAATAGTCGGAGATCGATAGCAGCAGGCCGGCGCGGCGCAGCGAGGCGATCTTGCGCTCGTAGTAGGCGCGCTGGGCCGGCAGTGCCAGATAGGCGTCCGGCTTGAGGAAGGGGATCAGGTCGTACAGCACGGCGGCGCAGCGCGCGCCGCCCACGGCGCGCCCGATCGACGTCACGCTGTCGTCGACATAGCCTTCGAACAGGCTGGTCACGAGCACGACGTCCGGTTGCAGGCGGGCGATGAAGTGCTCGCGCAGCAGCTCGCTGGCGCGCGCGTTCGCGCTGTGCTCGGGCGCCATCTCGGCGGCCGGGCCGGCGATGTCGAACACATGGATATGCTGGCGCGGCACCAGGCCGGCGAAGGCGTGCCGGATGTCTTCGATCGCCGCCCCCAGGGCGGCGTTCAGCACCAGCCGGATTTCGTGCGGGCCGGCATTGCGCGCCATGCCCAGGGCCAGCGCCAGCGAGTAGCGGCCGATGCCGCGGAAACGGCTTTCCGATTGGGCGCCCTGCAGGTCGATCACTATCCGCATCAGTTCTTCCTTGTCTGGTAGGCTTTCTTCAGCTCGTGGTAGGCGCGCGTGGCGCGCGGCGACAGCTCGCCATGGACTTCGGCGGCGGCGGCGCGCGCCGATTCGGCCGCCGCCTGGTACAGCAGGCCCTGCATGCGCGCCTGCAGGCCGGGCAGGTGTTGCAGCACGGCGCGCGCCAGGCGCTTGATGCGCGGCCGGCGCAGCACGGCGCGCGCCAGGCCCAGCACGGCGTCCTTGAGGCGGCGTTTCAGGCCGCTGCCCAGGCGGCCCTCGCGCCGCGCCGACTGCAGGCGGCGCGGCCAGGCCATCAGCCAGCGCAGCGGTGCCGTGATGCGCCAGGAAGTGCTGTCCAGCAGGTCGACCACGCGCTGGCTCATGGCCGCCGCGTACGCTTCGTTCTGCGCCAGGCGCAGTTCCAGGCGGGCGCTGTCGGCGCGCAGGGCGGCCAGGGCTTCCTCCTGGCGCGCCAGGGCGCTGTGGGCGGCGCCGATCTCGGCCATCTGGCGCGCGAAGATGGCGTGGACCTCGGCATGCTGGCGCGCCGCCTGCGCGTCGTAGCGCTGGGCCAGGGCGCCCAGCGCCACGCCGTAGCTGGCGGCGAAGCTGGCGTCGAAGGCGGCCAGCAGCGCGGCCGGCGCGGCCTTTTGCGCGACGATGCTGTAGTCCGGGCTCGGTCCTTCGAGCACCGTGATCAGGCCCACCGGCGCGGCCGTGTGCAGCTGCGGGTCTTCCTGCAGGCGCACGATCTGCTGGCGCGCGAAGCCGGCATGCTCGGCGGCGAAGGCCAGCAGATTGGGCGGCAGCGGATGCAGGTGGGACGGGTCCATATAGAAGCTGGTCGCGCCCACCGTCAGGTTTTCCGGATTCGGCGTTTCCATGATCAGCAAGCCGCCCGGCTGCAGCGCGCGCAGCGCTTCGCTGGCCAGCTCGCGCACCAGGTCGAAGGGGATATGTTCGACCAGGTGGAAGGCCGAAACCACGGCCAGGCTGTGGTCGGGCTGGGCGCGCAGCGCGCGCAGCGCATCGGCCAGCTCGACGTCCAGGCCGCGCTCGTGGCAGGCCGCCAGCATGCCTTCGTCGAGGTCGATGCCGCGCGCGGCAAAGCCTTGTTCGCCCAGCAGTTCGAGCCATTCGCCGCGGCCGCAACCGAGGTCGAGGGCGGTCGGGCGCGAGCCGGGCGCGGCCTGCGCCAGTAGCGGCGCGATGAAGGGCAGGTAGGCGCGCAGCCGGTCCTTGATGGTGGCGCGCGCGCCGCGGTAGCGGTCTTCGAAGGCACGGTAGAACGGTTGGCTTGCGATGGGCGTCATCGGGCGATCTCCACTTGCGGTTCCAGCCAGCTGCTGCCGACGAACTCGCGGCGGTTCATATTCATGACGATGAACAGGGCGGCCAGGTCGCGCCATTCATAGTTGTTGGCCAGATGGGTTTCATTGCTGGTCAGGGCGGTCGTGATCGAATAGCTGCCGGCCCCCAGGTTGAGCGGGAAGCGGAAGCGGTAATCGATTGTCTCGCCGGCCCGCAGGCCGCTCAGGGCCTGCTCCAGATGGTGGGTGTTGGTGCCGAAGATCTGCTGGCCCAGGCGGTCCTTGATCATATAGCCGAGCACCAGGCGTTCCAGCGGCGCATGCACCTTGACGCGGATGCGCAGCGTGACGGCGGCGCCCACATTGAGCACTTCCTGCGCCTGGCCGTCGGCGTTTTCCAGCGCGATCTCGGTGACGCTGGCTTCGCCGCTGCCGGAGGTGGTCTGGACCCGGCCCGACTCGGTGACGACCTGCTCCACCGTGCTGCCCTCGCGTTCGGCGATCAGGGCATTGTAGTAATCCATCACCTCTTCCGGCGAACCCTCCTTGGCCAGGCGGCCGCGGTCGAGCAGGATGGCGCGGTCGCAGATCGATTGCATGGCGGCGCGGTCGTGGCTGACGATGAGCAGGGTGGTGCCCTGCTTGCGGAAGGCGCGGATGCGGTCGAAGCTCTTGTGCTGGAAATAGGCGTCGCCCACCGACAGCGCCTCGTCGACGATCAGCACGTCCGGCCGGCGCGCCGTGGCCACGCTGAAGGCCAGGCGCATCTGCATGCCGGACGAGTACACGCGCACCGGCTGGTCGATGTAGTCGCCGATATCGGCGAAGGCTTCGATCTCGGGCATCAGGGCCGCGATTTCGTCGACCGACAGGCCCAGCAGCTGGCCCGCCATATAGCAATTCTGCCGGCCCGTGAAGTCGGGATGGAAGCCCATGCCCAGCTCCAACAGGGCGGCGACGCGGCCGCTGATCTGCACCCCGCCCGCGCTGGGCTGGGCGGTGCCGGTGATCAGCTTGAGCAGGGTGCTCTTGCCGGCGCCGTTGATGCCGATGATGCCGACCGCCTCGCCGGGCGCCAGCTGGAAGTTAATGTCTTGCAGCACCCATTTCAGGCGGTGGCGCGGCGCGGCCGACGGCAACAGCCATTCGGCCAGGCGGCTCCAGGGGGTCGGGTACTGCTTGTAGGCTTTGCCCAGATTGCTGACGAGTATGCTGCCCATTACAGTTCATCCACCATTTCACCCGCGCGTTTGCGGAACAATTGCAGGCCCAGGGCGCAGAACAGCAGGCCCAGCACGGCCACCGGCAGCAGGGCGCGCCAATGCGGCAGGGCCGCGTGCACCAGGATGTCCTGGTAGGCGGCGATCACGCCGCTCATCGGGTTCCAGACCAGCAGGGCGCGCACCGGCTCGGGCAGGGTGCTGGCCGGATAGACGATGGGCGTGAACCAGAACCAGAATTGCAGCAGGATGGCAAAGAACTGGCCGACGTCGCGGAAGAAGACATTGAGCACGCCCAAGGTCATGCCGAGGCCGATGGCGAACAGGATTTGCAGCGCCAGCACCGGCACGATGGCGAGGAAGACCCAGCCCGGGAAATTGCCCGAGACGATCAGGAAGGCGGTAAACAGGCTGAAGATGATGGCGAAATTGACGCAGGCATTCAGCACCACGATGATGGGCAGGCAGATGCGCGGGAATTGCAGCTTCTTGATCAGGTTGGCGTTTTCCAGAAAGACCGACTGGCTGCGGCTGGTGATCTCGGCGAACAGGCCCCAGGTCAGCACGCCGGCGCACAGATAGATGCTGTAGGCGAAGCTGGAATCGGCCCCTTTCAGGCGGCTGCCCATCACTTGCGCGAAGATCACGGTGTAGACCACGATCATGGCCAGCGGCTGCAGAATGGTCCAGGTGGCGCCGAGCAGGGAATTGCGGTATTTGGACTGGAACTCGCGCTGCACGCTGCCGCGGATGAAGCCGCGGTAGCGCCAGACGCCGCCCAGCATGGACAGGGAAATCATATCGCCTCCGCGCGGACGGGCAAGGCGCAGCGTGGCGCAGCGGGGAAAATCGGCTGGGTCATGTAAGGCGCGGAAAAAGGGCGGATTATAGCATGGGGGCCGCCCCCTCCCAGCCGTGCGCGCCTAGCCCTGGGCCAGTTTTTGCAGCGCCTCCGGATTGACGATGATCAGGCGGTGCGTGCCTTTTTGCACGATGCCTTGCTGCACCAGCGTGAGCAGGGTGCGCGTCACCGTCTCGCGGCTGGTATTGATCATATTGGCAATATCCTGGTGGGTCGGCAGATTCTCCACCACATGCACATCGCCCTCCTTTTTCTCCTTGAGCAGGTCGATGAAGGTGTAGATGCGGCGCGAGGTATTGTGAATGCTGAGCAGGGCGCGGAATTCGGAATCGCGCTGCACTTTTTCGGCCAGGAAGCGCAGCATATGGTTGGCCACCGAGGGCGAGTGCGAGAACAGGTGCAGGGCGGTGCTGCGCGGCAACAGGGCCACCAGTACCGGGGTCAGCGCCACCACCGAGGCCGAGCGCATGGAACCGTTGATGACGGCGATCTCGCCGAAGAAGTCGCCCGGCGCCAGCATGCGCAGGCCGATGGCGCGCCCATCCTCGGTGACGTCGATCACCTGCAGCTGGCCAGTCAAGAGGAACAGCAGGCTGTCGCCGGCCGCGCCTTTTTGCAGCACGATATCGCGCTTGGCGTACTGGCGGATGCGCAGGTCGGCCTTGACGCGCAGCATTTCCTCGTCGGTCAGCTCGGCCAGCAAGGGAATCTTGCGCAGATGGATTTGCAGATTGACCTGCTGCGGTGCGCCCGGCTCGGCCGCGGCGGCCGCCGCGGCGGCCGGGTCGGCCAGCAGGCCGGCGTCTGGCTGTTCGGTTTTCTTTTTGCTCGTCGTCATGTCTTAAATTGCCTGTACCAGCAAGATGGCGCTGGCGGCCACGGCGATGCCGGCCGCGTTGGCGGCCAGGTCGCGCCAGCAAAAGCTGCGGCCGGGCACCAGTTTTTGCAAGACCTCGATCAGCCAGCCGGCCACCAGCAGGCCCAGCAGCCAATATTGCAGCTGGTCCCAGTCGGGCGCGATGCGGCCGGCTAGCACGGTCAGGCCGGCAAAGGCGAGAAAATGCAGCAACTTGTCATGCGGTAACAAGGGCAGCCAGCCGGCGGGCAGCAGGCAACCCAACGCCACGCCAGCCAGGGCCAGCCCAAAACCAATCCATTCCCACGCCATGATGCCTGCCTATGCCCAGCCAATAAAGTCTACGAAAATCCAGAGTGCGCCGCCAGCGGCGCTGCCCCGGCTAGAAATTATCCCAGCGCAGGTTCAGCTGCACGGCGCGGCTATTATATTGAAAGAGCGAAATATTTTCCCGGTTGCGGGTATCGCGCACTTCCAGGTGCAGGCTGTAATTGGCCTGGATATACCATTGCACGGCCGCGCGCAGCGTGGTGGCGTTCTGCCGCCGCACTTGGTCGATGCGGCCCGGCAGATAGGGCGCCGCGCTCTTCCAGTGCTGATGGGTCAGGCCCAGCTCGCCATAGAGGCCGCTGCCGAGCGCAGTATACCACTGCGCGCTGGCGAACCAGCCGTGGCGGTCGCCGCCGGGGCGGCCGTCCTCGCCACGGTCGCTCTGGGCGCTCAGGCTGAGTGCCACCTGGTCGGCCCGGGTGCGGTAGTTGAGCACGCTGCCCAGCTCATAGGTGCTGGCATCGTAATTGGGCCGGGTCGGGTAGCGCACCTTGGTCAGGCCGGCCGTCAGCGCCAGGTCGTAGTTTTCCGGCAATTGCATGGGCGGCGCCAGGCGCAGCTGGGCTTGCAGCTGGCGCTGGTAGAGCGCGCGGTCCAGCGTGACCAGGCCCACGGCCGCGGTGGCGCGCGCGCGCCAGCGGCCCAGATTGGTCGAGTGTTCCAGGCCGGCCAACAGCGAATTGCTGTCCTGCTCGCGCATATGGTCGTGCTGGCGCGCATACAGCTGCACGATGCCCAGCGTGCCGCGGTTGTTGAGCGGACGCAGATAGGAGGCGCTCACCAGGCGATAGCTGTCGGCGCGCGGGCGGAACTCGGGCGCCAGCTCGAATTCGTCGTTGCTGTTGTCGAAGGTGAAATAGGGGTTGCTGGTACCCTGGTTCACATTATTGTCGTGGCCGCGCCCAAGGCTCAGCATCCATGACGGTTCGCGCACCGGCTTGCCCTTGCAGCCGGTGGCGCGGTGGCCGACGATGACTTCGACGATGCCGGGCGGCGGGTCGAAGCGGGTTTCGACTTCCTTGAACAGGCGCTCGGCCTCGATGCCGTTGCCCAGTTCGCATTGGGTGATGGCCAGTTCCAGCCAGGCGCCGGCATGCTGCGGCTGCTTGTCGATCAGGCGCATCAGCAGCTCGCTGGCGTCCTGCTGGCGGCCCTCGGACAAGGCGCGCAGGGCGGCGCGGTACAGCTCTTCCTGCTGCAGCGGCAGGTCGGGCAGGGCGGCGTCCGCCGCCTCGGCGGCTGGCGTGACCGGCGCCGCCGCCAGCATGAGCGGGGCGGGAATGTTGTTGAGGTCGGCCAGGCGGGCCTGGGCCGGCAACGCCAGGCCCAGCAGGCTGGCCAGCAGCCAGCAAGGAGGACGCATCATGGCTGCGGCTCCAGCGTGTAGAGCTGCACCGGCTTGCCCTTGCCGCGCAACTGGCGTTCGCCCAGCGGCAGGAAGCGGTGGCGGCGCGAGCGGCTGACCGTGCCTTCGCCGACGATGACGTCGTAAGGATAGTCGCGCGCCGCCTGTTCCAGGCGCGACGCGGTGTTCACGCTGTCGCCCACGGCCGTGTAGATGCTGCGGAAACTGGTGCCATAGTCGCCCGCCATCGCCTCGCCGCTCTCGATGCCGATGCGCACCCGCAGCGGCGGCAGGCCGCGCGCGGCGCGCAGCCGGCTGAACTGGGCCACCTCGCGCAGGATCTGCTGGGCCGCGTCCAGGGCCAGGTCGGCATGGTCCGCATTCGGCAGCGGCGCGCCCCAGAAGGCCACCAAGCCGTCGCCGGTGTACTTGTCCAGCGTGCCTTGCTGCTCGAGCACGGGGCGCGTCAGGCAGTCGAGGAAATCGGTGGTCAGGCGCGACGCGTCTTCCAGACTGAGCGACTCGACCTGGCTGGTATAGCCCTCCATATCGGCGATCAGCGTCGTCACTTGCAGCAGACGCGGCGCCAAGGGGTCTTTCAGGTCGCTGCGCAGCAGCTCGTCGACCACGGCCTTGGCCACGTATTGGCGCAGGGTGCCGAGCAGTTGGCGCGAGCGCTGCTGCGCCAACTGCCAGTGGAAGGGTACGGCCACCGCCAGCAGGAACAGGTTGGACAGCAGCGGCGCCGCCGGTGCGAAGGCGGGATCGTGCGGCGTGATGGCATACGCCAGCGACAGCCACAGCAGCGAGCTGCCGGCCAGCAAGCCGGTATTGGCGGCGGCCGACAGGCGCGGCAGGGTATAGCTGAGGAAGAGTACCACGCTCAGCGTAAACAGCAGGGCCAGCCAGCGGCCCGGCCACGGATGGGGCGCCAGACCGGCTTGCGTGTCGAGCTGGGCGCTGAGCATGGCCGCGTGCACCAGCAGGCCGGCGGTCGACGCGTGCAAGGGGGTGGCGATGCGGTCGCCGATGCTCAGCGAGGAAGAGCCGATCAGCACCAGGCGGCCTTGCATGAACTCGGCCGGCACCCGGCCGGCCAGCAGGTCGGCGGCCTTGGCCACATCATAGGCTTCCCAGCTGCGCTGGTAGGGGATGCGGACCGGACCGGCCGGCGTGACCGGGGCCGGCGCGCCGCTGCAGCAAGCGAGCAGCGCGCGCGACAGGGTCGGATAGGCATGGCCGGCATACCAGGTGAACATGGGCACGTGGCGCAGCACGCCGTCGGCATCGGTCTGCACGCCGATATTGCCGAAATGGCGGGCCGCGGCCAGGCCGGCATGGTTGCCGATGAAGCCGCTGGCCGGCACCGCCGCGCCCGCCGCCGCCCAGGGCTGGCCGCCGCCCAGCTGGCCGCCCTGCAGGGGCGTGGCGCGCGGCAGGTAGTCGAACATCTGGGCCAGCACCAGGGGGGCGTTGGCGGCCAGCAGCGCCATGCGCGCGTCGCCGGCCGCATCGGCCGGTTTTTCTTGCAAAATATCCAGTGCCACGCCGCGCACCCCGCCGGCCAGCAGGATTTCCACCATATCGGCGATGCGGCCGCGCGGCCAAGGCCAGGGCTGCTGCGCCAGGCTCGATTCGTCGATGTCGACCACCAGGATGCGGTTTTCGGCTTCCTCGCTGGCCTGCAGGCGCACGATGCGGTCGCGCAGCCAGGCATCTCCGGCATGCAAGAGCATTGGCGCGCCCGACCACTGCGGCCAGGCGCACAGCAGGATGGCGGCCAGCGCAATAGCGCCGCGCAACACCTCGGTGCTGGAGACTAGGGTGCGAAGGGAAGCCGGAATCGTCATTGGGTCAGGGTCAGCCGGCGTGCCGGATGCTGTTGCGGTAGGGGTAGGAATGTGAATAAATTGCTAGTATAACCTCTGAATGATGCCCCATGTAAATGCCGGGGGAGGATGTAACAGTGGCTGTAACAATTGTAAATTGTGACCCGAATCACAGAGATTTTGTGGTTTGCGCGGATAATGCGGCATAAGGAGAAATTTATTTATGCTACGCAACTACATCTACGCGACAGGTCTGCTGCTGAGCGCCACCGCCTCGCTGGCGGCCGCAGCGGAAGCGGGCCGGGTGGTCTTCGTGACCGGCCAGGCCCAGCTGGCCAACCAAGCTGCCGCGCTGGATGCGGCGGTGCAGGAAGGCGACGAGCTGAGCACGGGCGCCGACGGCTACGTCTACATCAAGACGGTCGACAGCGGCTTTCTGATCCTGCGTCCGAACAGCAAGGCGCGCGTGACGGCGTATCAGGTCGATAAGAACAATCCCGCCAATACCCGCGTCAAACTGGAGTTGATGCAGGGTGTGGCGCGCGCCATTTCCGGCCAGGGCGTCAAGCAGGCGCGCCAGAACTTCCGCTTCAATACCCCGGTGGCGGCCATTGGCGTGCGCGGTACCGACTTTATTGTCTATACCGACCAGAAAACTTCGCGCGTGGCCGTGGTCTCGGGCGGCGTGGTGATGAGCGGTTTTGACGGCGCCTGCCGCGCCGACGGCGCGGGACCGTGCGAAGGCGCGGCCAGCCGCGAACTGTTCGCCGGTCAGGCGGGCATGCTGCTGCAGGTCGAGCGTGGCCAGAAAACCCCGCAGCTGCTGAACAATCCCTCGCTCTCGCCCGACCAGAACGAGAAGCCGCGTTCCGACGAGCCGGTGGGCAAGGTGGCGGCGACGACGCTGGCGCCGGTCCAGGTGAACCTGGATCCGCAGAAATCGGCACAATCGCTGGAGACTGTGAAGGCAACGGTGGTGCCCAAGACCGACGAGACCATCAAGCCGCCGGTGGTGGTGACGCCGCCGGTGATTGTGACGCCGTCCGAGCCGCCTAAGACGAGTCCGCCCGAGATTTTTTGGGGGCGCTGGCAGGTCGTTGCCGGCGTCACGGAAATGGATGCGCGGATGAAGTCTGCCGACGTGGTGGCGCCCAGTTTTGTTGGCGCCTACGCCATTACCCGCCTCAAGGCCAGCGACCTGATCCTGCCGAAAGAAGGCACGGCTTCCTTTAAGCTGATCGATAGCTCTGCCATCATACAAAAAACAGGCGAGGGAGAAATCGCGGCTGCCGTTGAAACGGGCCGCTTAAATATGGATTTCGCGGCGCGCCGCTTTTCCACGGGATTGAGCGTGGTCGCTGGCACTAATCGGCTGGATGTGACAGGTTCTGGAAGCATCAACGATAAAGGCGAGTTAAACAGCGACTTTATGGCCAATACAAAAATCCAGGGTTATGTTGGCGGTTCCCGTGCCGAACAGGCTGGTTATATATTCAAGGACTCGTCCAGATCGGGAACGACGGTAATGGGTGCAACCAGCTGGTCGCGTTAAATATCTGTAGGTGTAGTTCGTAAAAACGCAGGCTTTTGGCCTGCGTTTTTATTTATATGTTTATCGCTGCAGCGAATATTAAAACTCACAAATGTTCACATTCGATGTGCAATATGCAAGGCAGATCAAAAAAAATCGAAAAAAGTGACGGAAAAACACGAAAATATTCATAAAAACTGTTGATTTGTGACGGCTGTCACAACATCTCCCCCCTGGTGTGGCAATATACTTCGCACTTCTGCAAAAAAGCGTCCTGCGGCCGACAGCGCTGTTAGCCCTGGATTGCAGAATTTTGGTTTCACACCACTTTATATAAAGGACTTACCATCATGGCAGCAGCCGATTACATCGACGTAGCACAGCAACTGTATGTTTCCTACTTCGGTCGTCCAGCCGATCCTTACGGCCTGGACAGCTACACCAAACAACTGGACGCTCTGGGCGCGCCAAAAACCATCGCTGAACTGGAAACCCTGGTTGCTTCCAAAACCAAACCAGCGCTGAACGCCCTGGTAAACAGCTTCAACAACTCCGACGAATCGATCAAGCTGTACGGTAGCGACAACACCCAACTGGGCGTGTCGAAATTCGTTGCTGCCCTGTACCAAAACATCTTCGGCCGCGAAGCCGACGTTGGTGGTGCAAAATGGTGGATCGACGAAATCGTGAGCGGCCGCGTAACCCGCGCTAACGCCGCCCTGTCGATCACCCAAGGCGCCTTCGCCAACACCTCCGACGAAGCCAAGAAAGACCAGGCAGCTGTGCTGGCTAAACTGGGCGTGGCGAAAGACTTCACCACCAATCTGGACACCATCGGCGAAATCAACGCCTTCTCCGGCGAAACCGCTGCTGCAGCCGCACGCGGCCTGCTGGCTGGCGTGACCAGCACCACCGTTGTTGCTGACTACCACGCTACCGTGCTGTCGACCATCGACACCATCGTGACCGGCTCGATCCCTGCCACCACCACCACCCTGACGCTGAACCAAGATACCCTGAGCGGTACCGCTGGTAACGACGTGTTCAACGCTGGTGTGTCGCTGGACGGCCAAGGCAACGCCAAAGAAACCCTGCAGAACTTCGACAGCCTGAATGGCGGTGCCGGTAACGACACCCTGAACGTGACCCTGAACGGCGCAGCCAACGTCACCCCAACCCTGGTTGGCATCGAGAACGTGAACGTGCGCTTCACCGCTGGTGGTAGCAGCCTGGAACTGGCCGCCGCGACCGGCGTGACCAACGTCACCCAAGCGAACAGCGTTGTGGCCGGCACCGTGAAGAGTGTTGGCGCCGCAGCTCTGGGCGTGAAAGACCAAGTTGTTGACGCAACCTTCACCGGTTCCTCCGCTGCCGCCCTGAGCATCAGCGCGAAAAACGTGGCCAAGGCTGACGGTACCGAAGTGACCATCGTTGCTGATTCCGCTACCGCTGACGCTGCTACCACGGTTAACCTGGCTGTGGACAATTCGTCCGTCAAGCTGGATTCCACCAACAACGATGCTTACAAAACCGTAAACATCGCTGCAACCGGCAGCAACATCGTCACCCTGACCGACGTGGCTGCTGTTGCCACCACCGTTGCTGTGACCGGCGCAGGTTCCGTGGACCTGAGCGGCGTGGCTCTGACCGCTGTTGGCTCGCTGACCGCAGCTACTGGTGCTCTGACCGCCGACCTGACCGGCAACGGCGCAACCGCTGTGACCGTGACCACCGGCGCTGGCGCTGATTCGATCAAAGTTACCGGTGCCAACCTGACCGCGATCAACACCGGCGCAGGCAACGACACCGTGACCATCACCTCGGCTACCGCTGCTACCTCGACCATCACCCTGGGCGATGGCGATGACAGCGTGACCTTCGCTGCTACCCCAACCGCTGGCGTGACCGTTTCCGGCGGTGCTGGTAACGACACCATCGGCTTCGCATCGGCAGGTTACACTGCTGTGACCGGTACCTTTACCGCTCCACAGCTGGCACTGATCACCGGCTTCGAAACCCTGAAAATCACCGACGCGCTGGCCAATGCTTCGACCACCGATGTATCGAAAATCGCTGGCGTGACCAACTTCGTGGCTGACAAAGGTGTTGCTGCTGGCGGCGCTGCTTCCGTCACCAACCTGGGCGCGAACTCCAACGTGACCCTGAAAGGTGGCTCCGTTGCTGCTCCTGGCGTGACCACTGTTGGTATCGCTGCCCTGACCGGCGCCGCAGCTGCAACCGACACCTACTCGATCACCATCAACGGTACGACCGTGACCACTGCTGCTTCCGCCTATGCGGACAACGACGCTGTGGGCGCCGCTCTGGTTCTTGCAATCAACGCCAATGTCACCACTGGCGCTCTGGTTACCGCTGCTTACGATACCGCTACGGACAAGATCACCCTGACCGGCAAAACCAATGTAGCACTGGTTGTGACCGGCAATGGTAACGTGGACGGTGCTGATGCATCCACCACCTTCACCCCTGTTGTCGTAACCGCTGGTTCGGCAGTTGGTGCCGCTGGTGGCGACCTGGCTCTGTCGCTGAAAACCGACACTGCAGCCGACGTGCTGAACCTGACCCTGGCAGTGAAATACCTGGAAAACAACGACGCTACCTCGAGCACCACTGCTGTGACCCAAAAGGTTGACGCATCGCTGATCGAAACCCTGAACGTTGTTGCTTCCGGCACCGCCACCGCCAAGTTCGCCGGTGCTGCTGGCACCCTGGCTGACAAGGTCGACACCACCCTGGACCTGACCGACAACGCTCTGGTAACCCTGAATGTGTCCGGCGCGCAGAAACTGTCCTTCGCTACCAAGGCTGGCATGACCAAGCTGGCGACCATCGACGCGTCCACCAACACCGGCGGTGTGACCATCGACGGTACCAACACCGACGTGGCAGCCGGCACCGCGCTGAGCATCAAAGGTTCGGCAACCGCTGCCAACAGCCTGACCGGTTCCGGCCTGGCCGACACCATCATCGGTGGTTCGAAAGCCGATACCATCACCGGTGGCCTGGGTGCTGACAAGCTGACCGGCGGCGCTGGCAACGATACCTTCGTGTACACCGCTGCTGCCCAGTCGACCCTGTCGAGCATGGACATCATCAGCGACTTCGCTGCCAACACCTTCGGCAGTGGCGCTAACGGCGCTGCTGGCACCGGTGCTGGTACCGACGCCACCAAGTGGACCGGCGACGTTCTGAAGTTCACCGGCATCGGCGCTGCTGTGCTGGCTGACGGCGTGTTCACCTTCGTGGCAAGCAACGCTTCGGATGCGACCACCTTCCTGGCCAACTTGGCAGCTGAAACCGATCCAGCTAAAGACAACGCCTTCGGCGCTGCTCTGGACTCCTCGTCCGGCAAGCTGTACATCGACCTGGACGGCAACGGCGTTGCTGACACCGTGATCCAACTGACCGGCGTGACCACCATCACCGCCGCCGCCTTCGTCCTGACCGCCTAATTGACGGTTGAACTCCCCGCTTAGGCGGGGAGGACGATAGCGAAAACCCACCATCGCAAGATGGTGGGTTTTTTTTCGGCAGAAAAAATATTTGTGATCCACGTCACATGTTGCGCGATTTTTGAGCGATAATGTTGCTTGTCATCGTATGCTGCTGCCCTATGCATCGGCCTGGTTTTGTGGTCGCCTGCGATGTAACCTGACGTTTCGGGCGGCTTGCCGCCACTTTCGATTGCACGGTGATGCATTAAATGAAAAACATGAAAATCCAAAACGAGATCCAGCAGGCGCTAGCCAAGTTCAAGGGCGTATTCTGGACTGTGGGCTGCTTCAGCGCGGTCACCAATATGCTGATGCTCGTGCCTTCCCTATACATGCTCCAGGTATACGATCGCGTGCTGCCAAGCCGCAACGAAACCACGCTGCTCATGCTGACGCTGATGATGCTCGGCGCCTATCTCTTCCTGAGCTTGATGGAACTGCTGCGCACCTACGTGCTAGTGCGTGTCGGCGCGCGCTTCGACATGGACATGAACAAGCGTGTCTATACCGCGGCTTTCGAACAGAATTTGAAGAAAGAAGGGGGCAACGCCGGCCAGTCTCTGGTCGATTTGACCAATATCCGCCAGTTCCTGACCGGCAACGCGCTGTTTGCTTTCTTTGATGCGCCCTGGTTCCCCGTGTATCTGGTGGTGATTTTCTTGTTTGAGCCGTCGCTGGGTGTCTTTGCGCTGATCGGCACGGCGATTCTGGTGGTGCTGGCCTACGTCAACGAGCGTGTGTCGCATAAGCCGCTGGCCGATGCAAACTCCATGGCGATTGCCTCTTCCAACCTGGCCACGAATAACTTGCGCAATGCCGAGGTGATCGAAGCCATGGGGATGCTGCCCAATTTGATGGGCCGCTGGTTGAAGCTGCAAGGCAAGTTTCTGCAATTGCAGGCGGATGCCAGCGAAAAAGCCGGCAAGGTGGGGGCCGCGACCAAGTTTGTGCAGGTCTCCCTGCAATCGCTGGTGCTGGGTTACGGTGCTTTGTTGGCGGTGGAAGGCAAAATTACCCCCGGCATGATGATTGCCGCGTCGATCCTGGTGGGCCGCGCCCTGCAACCTGTGCAGCAGCTGATCGGTGTCTGGAAATCCTTTGCGAGTACCCGCAGCGCCTATGAGCGCCTGACCAAACTGCTGGAAGCGAATCCTGTTCGCTCGGCTGGCATGGAGTTGCCGAAGCCAATGGGCAGCCTGGCGGTCGAAGGCGTGACGGCTGCGCCGCCCGGCGTCCAAGTGCCGGTATTGAAAGGCGTGAACTTTGCGATTGCCCCTGGCGATGTGCTGGGCGTGATTGGCCCGAGCGGTTCCGGCAAGTCGACGCTGGCGCGTTTGCTGGTCGGCGTTTGGCCTTCCGCCGTGGGCAAGGTGCGCCTGGACGGCGCCGATATCTTCCAGTGGAACAAGGCCGAGCTGGGGCCGAATCTGGGCTATCTGCCACAGGATATTGAACTGTTTGCCGGCACCGTCAGCGAAAACATTGCGCGTTTTGGCGAAGTGGATCCCGAGAAGGTGGTGCTGGCGGCCAAGCGCGCCGGCGTGCACGACATGATCCTGCACCTGCCCAAGGGCTATGACACCATACTGGGCGATGGCGGTGCCGGCCTCTCCGGCGGCCAGCGCCAGCGCTTAGGCCTGGCGCGTGCACTGTACGGCGATCCGGCGGTGATCGTGCTCGACGAGCCGAACTCGAACCTGGATGACGCCGGCGAGATGGCGCTGCTGCAAGCGATCAACGATCTGCGCCAGCGCGGCAAGACCATCGTACTGATCACTCACCGCACCAATATCATCGGCGCCACCAGCAAACTCTTGCTGCTGCGCGACGGTATGGTGGGCGCTTTCGGCGCGACCCGTGATGTATTGGCGGCACTGCAAGAGGCCAACCAGAAGCAGTTGCAGGCACAGCAGCAAGCGCAGGCACAACAACAGGCGCAAGCCCAGGCCGCTGCGCAAGCCTTGCATGACCAGCAGACTGCCCCGCAAGCTGCCGCTGCCCAGCAAGCTTCCACCGAACAGGAGTAATGATGACGAATATGGTTCCTAAAAAATCCGCAGCGGCGGAAGTCATCGCGCATGATGTCACTCCGCTGGAGGTGAAAACCGATGCCAGCCGCTATAGCAAACTGGGTTGGCTGATGATTCTGCTGGGCTTTGGTGGTTTCCTGCTTTGGGCCAGCCTGGCGCCGCTGGATAAAGGCGTGCCAATGCCTGGCTTTGTGGCGGCCGAAGGCAACCGGAAAACCGTGCAGCATCAGACTGGCGGCACCATTGCCGATATCCTGGTCAAGGATGGCGATACGGTGAAAAAAGGCCAGGTGCTGGTGCGCATGAATAGTGTGCAAGCCAGTTCGCAGATCGAGACGACGCGTGCGCAATATATTACCGCCCGTCTTACCGAGGCCCGCTTGGTGGCTGAGCGCGATGGCAAGAAGGCGCTGGAATTTCCTGCTGCGCTGGACGCCTTGAAGAACGACCCGCGCGTGGTCGGCGGCTTCGCTTTGCAAAATCAATTGTTCAGCTCGCGCCACGCCTCGCTCGAGAGCGAGCTGGGCGCTTACGATGAAAATATCGCTGGCTTGAAATCGCAGATGAAGGGTGTGGAAGAGTCGCGCGATGCCAAGAAAGCGCAGATCGGCTTCCTTAAGGAGCAGTTGGAGAACACCCGCGACCTGGCGCGCGAAGGCTATGTCGCGCGTAGCCGCTTGCTGGATTTGGAGCGGACCTACGCCCAGCTGAACGGTGCCGTTTCCGAAGATGTGGGGAACCTGGGCCGTAGCCAGCGCCAAGTCCTGGAAATCTCCCTGCGCCGCATGCAGCGCACGCAGGACTTCCAGAAAGATGTGCGTGGCATGCTGTCCGATACCCAGCGCGAAGCGGAAGCCCTGGCCAGCCGCCTGGAAGGCCTGGAATACGATTTGCACAATACCGAAGTCAGGGCGCCGGTGGATGGCGTCGTGGTAGGCCTGGCGGTCTTCACGCGCGGCGGCGTGGTGGGCCCCGGCGCGAAAATGATGGACATCGTGCCGAGCGACGATCCGCTGATCGTGGAAGGCCAGTTGCCGGTCAACCTGATTGACCGCGTACACAATGGCTTGCCGGTCGAATTGGTATTCTCGGCTTTCAACACCAACAAGACCCCGCATATTCCTGGCGTGGTGAGCAATGTGTCGGCCGACCGCACCGTGGACGAGCGTACCGGTGTGCCCTATTACAAGGTACGCGCGCGCGTTTCGCAGGAAGGCGCCAAGCTGATCGCGCATAAAAAGCTCGATATCCAGCCGGGCATGCCGGTCGAGATGTTCGTGAAAACCGGCGAACGTACGCTGATGAGCTACCTGCTCAAACCGGTCTTCGACCGTGCTCATTCTTCGCTGTCGGAGGATTGATCCATGGCTCGCCATAGCAAGACTTGCAAGCCTGGCCGGCTGTTGCCGCTGGCCCTGGGCGCCGCGCTGCTGCTGCAAACGGGCGGCGCTTCAGCCTTGGGCTTGCTGCAAGCTTATGAAGCTGCGCTGAAGAACGACCCTGCCTTCCGCTCTGCGCGCGCCGCGCATGATGCCGGTCAGGAGAACCGCATCTTGGGCCGATCCAACCTGATGCCTAGCGTGAGCGGCAGCTTTAGCGGCAGCCAGAACCGCAATACGCAGACGATAGGCAAGACCGACATGCCGCGCGATTACATCTCGCGCAGCTCCACGCTGCAAGTGCGCCAGCCCCTGTTCAATATGGATGGTTTTGCGCGCTACAAGCAAGGCGTCGCGCAAACCAATTATGCCGACATGCAGTACCTAAGCCAGTCACAGGAAGTGATTCTGCGCGTGACGGGGGCCTACTTCGAGGTGTTGCTGAAGAAGGATCAGCTGGCCTTGGCCGAAGCGCAGCGCAATACGTATGCGGAACAGCGCAAGGTCAACGACCGCCTGTTTGAAAAGGGCGAGGCCGCCAAGACCGATATGCTGGAAACCCAGGCCCGCCTTGACGTTGCCGAAGCCCAGGTGCTGGAAGCGCAGGACGATGTGAACACCGCCCTGACCAATCTGGCCGGCATCATCGGCGGCGAGCCGGGCCAACTCGATGGCCTGTCGCCGGATTTTCGTGTGCGCACCGGCAGCGGCCAGAGCTTTGAAGAGTGGAAGCGTCTGTCGCTGGAGAACAACCCCGACATCAAGACCTTGACTTATGGCGTCGAGATCGCGCGCCAGGAAGTCAACAAGCAGCGTTCCGGCCATGTGCCGCGCGTGGACCTGGTCGGCACCTATGGCAAGAGCGTGGCCGACTCCATCACCACTTATAACCAGGAAACCATGGTGCGCAGCATTGGCATCCAGGTCAATATTCCGATCTATAGCGGTGGCTCGGTCAACGCGGCTTCGCGCCAGGCGGTGGCCAATCAGGAAAAAGCCAAGGCTGATCTGCAAACGCAGACCGATAAGGTCACTGTCGAGCTGCGCAAGAACTACAACTTGATGAGCAGCAGTGTGGCGCGCATCGAGGCATTGATGAAGTCGGTCGACTCCGGCAAGCTGCTGATCAAGGCCACCGAGCAGAGCATCAAGGGTGGTGTGCGCATCAATCTTGACTTGCTGAATGCGCAGCAGCAGCTGTTCACCAGCAAGCGCGATCTGGCGCAAGCCCGCTACAACTACCTGATGTCCACGCTGCGCTTGCGCGCGGCCGCCGGCGTGCTCGCTTACGACGATCTGCGCGAAGTCGCGGCGAATTTCCGCTGACGGGATCGGCATGAACGAGGAAGTCGAAGTCACGGTCGATGGCGTCACCTACCGTCTCAGCGAGCTGAGCGAAGAGGCGCAAGCCCAGGCCACCAGCTTGCAGTACGTCGACGCCCAGATCGCCGATCTGCAAGCCAAGCTGGCCGTGTTTGCCACGGCCCGCATGGCTTACCAGAACGCCTTGCAGCAACTGGTGCCGCGCACGCGGCAGTAAGCTTCGGCTGGCGACAAGAAAAATGGCCCCGCATCCAGCCTGGATGCGGGGCCATTGTCATTGGGCGCGATGGTTTTAGCTGGCCGGCTTGCCGTGGCAATGCGGGCAGGATGCGCCCAGCACATATTCCGGCGCCAGCTGCTGGCGCGGCGTGACGACGGCGCGGCAGGCGAAGCATTGCACGGTTTCGGTCGGCTCCAGCTTGGGATTGAGCGCGGTGCGGTAGTCGAACACGAAGCAGTCGCCCGTGTAGTGGGCGCCGCCCACTTCCTCGAAGTATTTCAGGATGCCGCCTTCGAGCTGGTACACATTGTCGTAGCCGATGTTCTGCATATGGATCGCCGCTTTCTCGCAGCGGATGCCGCCGGTGCAGAAGGTGACCACGGTCTTGCCGTCGAAATGGGCCTTGTGCTGTTCGATCAGCTCGGGGAATTCGGTGAACTTGCGGATGCGGTAGTCGACCGTGTTGTCGAAGGTGCCGACGTCGACCTCGAAATCGTTGCGGGTGTCGACCATGACCACCGGCTTGCCTTGGTCGTCGTGGCCCTGGTCCAGCCAGCGCTTGAGCGTGTGCGCCTCGACGAAGGGCGCGCGGCCGTCTTCCGGCTTGATCAGCGGCATGCGCATGGTGATGATTTCCTGCTTGATCTTGACCAGCATGCGCTTGTGCGACTGTTCGGCCGACAGGCTTTCCTTCCATTCCAGATCGGCCAGGCGCGCGTCGCTGCGCACCCAGGCCAGGTATTCGTCGATATGGGCGCGGGTGCCGGACAGGAACATATTGATGCCTTCCGGCGTCAGCAGGATGGTGCCTTTCAGGCCCAGCCGGGCCACGATGTCCTGGTACTGGGCGCGCAGCTCGTCCAGATGGTCGAGGGTGATGAATTTATACGCCGCGATGTTGACGTAAACGGCAGGGGCCGCGCCGGCCGGTGCGGGCGCGCTCGAAACAGTTGCTTGCATGGTGAATATCGGTAAAAGCGGGATAGGCGACATTATAAGCCTTATCGCTATGCAAGTTTGTATCAATCGCCCAAAAAAGCGGCAATTGCCGTGGCAAGCCCGTCCGGCCAGGTATTGGTGTAGAAGCCGCCCCGGCCAGGCGTTACAATGTTGGCTTCCTGAGTTTTGACTGGCAGTGTTTATGAATATAGCAACAATCGAACAAGAAAACGGCGCGGCCGTGGTGGCAGCGGCGGCGCCGGCCGGCCCGGATTTCGTCCACCTGCGGGTGCACTCCGAGTATTCGATTGTTGACGGCCTGGTGCGCATCGACGACCTGGTCAAGCAGGCCGTCAAGGACAAGCAGGCGGCGCTGGCCGTGACCGACCTGGCCAATCTGTTCTGCATGGTGCGCTTCTACAAGGCGGCGCGCGGCAAGGGCATCAAGCCGGTGGTCGGCGTCGATGCCTGGATCACCAACGACGATAACCGCGACAAGCCTTCGCGCCTGCTGCTGCTGGCGAAGAATCGCATGGGTTATCTGCAGTTGTGCGAGCTGCTGTCGACCGCCTGGCTGACCAACCAGTACAAGGGCCGCGCTGAAATCCGCCTGGAGTGGCTGCAGGCGCTGGCCACCAATAGCTACGAGGTGCTGCCCGGCGAGAGCGGGGCGGGCGGCCTGATTGCGCTGTCCGGCGCCCAATTCGGCGATATCGGCATGGCCATCGACAACGGCAATCTGGAGCTGGCCGAGCGCCAGGCGCAGAAGTGGGCCGCCATCTTCCCCGGCCATTTCTATGTCGAGATCCAGCGCGCCGGCCAGCCCAACCAGGAGGCCCAGGTGCGCCATTCGGTGGCGCTGGCCTCGAAACTGGGCCTGCCGGTGGTGGCGACGCACCCGGTGCAGTTCCTGTCGCAGGACGAATTCATCGCCCACGAGGCCCGCATCTGCATCGCCGAGGGCGAGATGATGGCCAACGCCAAGCGCGTCAAGCGCTTCAATGAGCAGATGCGCTTCCTGTCCCAGGCCGAGATGCGCGAGCTGTTCGCCGACCTGCCGGGCGCCCTGCAAAACTCGGTGGAAATCGCCAAGCGCTGCAACCTCACGCTGACCCTGGGCAAGCCGCAGCTGCCGAACTTCCCGACGCCGCCGGGCGTGACCATCGACGAGTTCTTGGTGTCGGAATCGAAGGCCGGCCTGGAAAAACGCCTGGAACACCTGTTCCCCGATCCGGTGGTGCGCGAAGCCAAGCGCCCGCGCTACGAGGAGCGCCTGAAGTTCGAGACCGATACCATCTGCAAGATGAAGTTCCCGGGCTACTTCCTGATCGTGGCCGAGTTTATCCAGTGGGCCAAGGAAAATGGCGTGCCGGTGGGGCCGGGCCGGGGTTCGGGCGCGGGCTCGCTGGTGGCGTACTGCCTCTTGATCACCGACCTCGATCCGCTGCAATACAATCTGCTGTTCGAGCGTTTCCTGAATCCCGAGCGGGTCTCCATGCCCGACTTCGATATCGACTTTTGCCAGGAAGGGCGCGACCGCGTCATCCAGCACGTCAAGGACTTGTACGGCAAGGAGGCGGTCTCGCAGATCGCCACCTTCGGCACCATGGCGGCCAAAGGCGCGATCCGCGACGTGGGCCGCGTGCTGGACTTCGGCTACACCTTCTGCGACGGCGTCTCCAAGCTGATTCCCTTCAAGCCGGGCAAGCCGGTGACGATCGCCGAGGCGATCGAGGAAGAGCCGATGCTGAAAGAGCGCCTGGAGGGCGAGGAGGAAGTGCGCCAGCTGCTCGACCTGGCACAGCAGGTGGAAGGCATCACGCGTAACATCGGCATGCACGCCGGCGGCGTGCTGATCGCCCCCGGCAAGCTGACCGACTTCTGCCCGCTGTACACCCAGGGCGGCGACGGCGGCGTGGTGTCGCAATACGATAAGGACGATGTGGAGGCCGTCGGCCTGGTGAAGTTCGACTTCCTGGGCTTGACCACGCTGACCATCCTCGACCGCGCGGTGCGCTACATCCGCGATCTCGATCCGGCCATGGCCGATTTCGACCTGGCCAAGGTAACGCTGACCGACCGCGCTTCTTACGATCTGCTGACCAAGGCCAAAACGGTCGCGGTCTTCCAGCTGGAGTCGCGCGGCATGCAGGGCATGCTGAAAGATGCGCGTCCCGACCGTTTCGAGGACATTATCGCGCTGGTGGCTTTGTACCGTCCCGGCCCGATGGACCTGATCCCCGACTTCTGCAAGCGCAAGCACGGCGAGAAGTTCGACTATCCCGATCCGCGCACCGAGGGCATCCTGTCCGAAACCTACGGCATCATGGTGTATCAGGAGCAGGTGATGCAGATGGCGCAGATCATCGGCGGCTACTCGCTGGGCGGCGCCGACATGCTGCGCCGCGCGATGGGCAAGAAGAAGGCCGAGGAAATGGCCGAACACCGCCAGATCTTCCGCGAGGGCGCGGCCAAGGGTGGCCTGACCACGGAAAAGGCCGACGAGATCTTCGACTTGATGGAGAAGTTCGCGGGCTACGGCTTCAATAAATCGCACGCCGCCGCTTACGCGCTGCTGTCCTATCACACGGCCTACCTGAAGCAGCACCATACCGCCGCCTTCATGGCAGCCAATATGTCGCTGGCCATGGACGACACCGACAAGGTGAAAATCCTGGTCGAGGATTCGATCGAGGTGTGCGGCCTGACCATGCTGCCGCCGGATATCAACCTGTCCGACTACCGCTTCCGTCCCGACGGCCCGCCGCCTTCGGTCACGGGCAAGAAGGTGACGCAGATCCGCTACGGCCTGGGCGCCGTCAAAGGCTCGGGCCAGAACGCCATCGAGGCGGTGATTGCCGCGCGCGAGTCGGGCGGCCCGTTTACCAGCCTGTTCGACTTCTGCAAGCGGGTCGACAAGAAGCAGATCAACCGCCGCACCATCGAAGCCCTGATCCGCAGCGGCGCCTTCGACAGCTTCGGCGTCGACCGCGCCGTGCTGTTTGCCTCGGTCAGCTTCGCCATGGAATGCGCCGACCAGGACGCCAAAGCCGCCAACCAGGTCAGCCTGTTCGGTGGCGAGGACAGCGACCTGGTGGCCCCGCCCGAATACGTCAAGGCCCAGCCCTGGAGCGACCGCCAGAAGCTGGCCGAAGAGAAGCTGGCGCTGGGCTTCTACCTGTCCGGCCATATGTTCGATTCCTTCGCCGGCGAGGCGCGCCGCTTTGCCCGCACCAAATTGTCGGAGCTGGAGCCGTCGCGCGAGCCGCGCATGCTGTGCGGCGTGATCACCGGCATCCGCCCGCAGATGACCCAGCGCGGCAAGCTGCTGATCGTCACGCTGGACGACAAGAGCGGCGTGGTCGAAGTCACCGTCTACAACGAGGTGTTCGAGCCGAACAAGCGCATGTTCAAGGAAGACGAATTCCTGGCCGTGGTGGGCAAGGTGTCGGAAGACCGTTTCTCGGGCGGCTTGCGCATCTCGGCCGAGAAGGTGTTCGATATCGTCACGGCGCGCGTGCAGTATGGCCGCCAGCTCGGCATGGCGCTGCCGGCCACCCTGGACAGTAAGAAGATCGCCGAAGTGCTGGCGCCGCACCGCAATCCGGCCGGCCTGCCGGTGGCCGCGCGCATCCAGCCGCAGGGCGTGAGCTGCGTGCTGCAGCTGGGCGAGGAATGGCGCGTGGCGCCGTCCGACGAGTTGAACCTGGCGCTGCAGCAGCAGCTCGGCGCCTCCGACGTGGCCATCGAGTACTAAGCCATGAAAGTCCTGTTCTTTTCGCACGACGGAAAGCTGGGGGATGCGGTGGTTAACACCGCTTTTGTGAACGGCTTGCTGAGCCATCATCCGGACTGCGAAATTCACGCCACGGTGGCCGGCGTGACCGATGCCTTCTGGACCCTGGATGGGCGCATCGCCAAGCGCTGGCCGCTGGCGCTGCGTTCCTGGGGCGCCATCTGGCGCACCGGCCTGGCCATGCGGCGCGAGCGCTTCGATTACATCGTGACCTGGCGCCGCATGCGCAGCGAAAAGAACAAGGCGCTGCTGTGGCTGGCGCGGCCGGGCAAGGTGATCGACCTGCGCGGCTTTTACGAAGACGGCTTGCAGCACCAGATCGAAACCAGCCGCAGCGCCGTGCGCGCCATCACGGGCCGGGAAGTGGCCGAGCTGCGCTACGATCTGGCGCCGGTCCAACCCTGTCCCGAACTCGACCGCCAGCTCGCCGCGGGCTGCGAGCTGATCGTGCTGAACCTGTTTGCCGCCGATGCCGAGCGCAATGTGCCGCCGCCGGCGGCGGCGGCCATGCTGCAAGGCTTGCGCGCCCAGGCGCCGCAAGCCCAGCTGGTGCTGGTCTGCACCAACGGCAGCGAGGCGGCGGCGCGCGCGGTGCTGGCGCAGGCCGGCGTGGACGGCTGCGCCGTCAACTGCGACGGCCATCTGGGCCGCCTGTTCGACCTGTGCAGCCGCGCCCATCTGCTGATCAGCCCGGATACCGCGCTGATCCACCTGGCCTCGGCCTTCGATACGCCGGTGATCGGCATCTACCAGAACAACCAGGTCAAGCCGGTGCAGTGGGGGCCGCGCTCATGCCGCAGCGCCATCGTGCTGTCGGACAGCCCCGACGATATCGCCCGCTTCTCGGTGGACGAGGTGCTGGCCCAGGCGCGCCAGCTGCGCGCGCCCGCGGCCGATGCGGCTCAGCCCATATCTTTCAGGCCGGTGATCGCATAGCCTTTCAGGCCGATCTGCTGGGCCAGCTGTTCGATATGGAATTGGGGCAGGGTGGCGGCGCTGTCGTCGACTTCCAGCGCCCGGGTTTCGGGCTGCCAATCGGTGTTGATGGCTTCCTGGGGGATGGGTTTGCCTTCGGGGACGGCCAGATACGAGAAATGGCCGTTGTGTTCGTGGCGGCGGTAAATGTCCAGACGCATTGCGTTTCCTCCCAGAATGGATTGATCGGCAGAACTCTGACAAAGCGGCCCCGCATGGAGGCGCCGCCTAAATTTTACTCCGCTCGCGCCGGCTTGGGCAGATCGCTGGCCGCTTGCAGCGCGGCGCCGAGGGCGGCGAACAACTCTTCCTGCATCTCATGGCGCTTGCGCGCTTCCGAACGTTTCTTCGATGGAATCTCTTCCATATTGGGCGCGGGCAGGGCGATGCAGTCGAGCGCGAAATCGCCGTCGGCGCGCAAGCGCGCTTCCATTTCCTGCCACAGGCCATCGTAATCGGCCAGCACCAGGCCCTTGCTCATGGAATGGCGCACGGCGCGGTTGGCATTGCTGACCAAGACCATTTCCTGGCAGCCATAGAGATGGCCGAGCTGGCGCACCAGGCGCACCATCAGGCTTTTCGGCCGCAGGCCGTGCAGCTCGCGCGTCGCTTCGCGGTTCAGCTCCAGGCCGCGCTCGCCTTGCGGACCCTGGATGCAACCGATGCCGACCGCCATCTGTCCGTTCGACTGGAAGAAGCTGAAGGCCACCGAATACACCAGATCCTGGCCGGCGCGCAGCTGCAGCACCAGTTCGCCTTCGCGCTCCATCGGCCATACGGTCTGCAACTCGATCGCATAGGGCGCGCCGGACTTGCCGGCAAACGGCACCAGCGGCACCGCGCCGCGCGAGGCTTGCAGCGCCAGGCTGCCCCAGCCCTGTTCCAGCAGGAAGCGGTAGTGGCTGGCCAGCAGGCTGGCGCGCTGGGCGCAATCGAGGTGGTGGCTCAGGTAAGGACGGTAAATCTTCAGGATCAGGCGCGGGTGGGCCAGCGCCAGTTCGCGCAGCGCCGGATGCGAGTTGAGCATGGCCAGCCATTCGGCGGTGGGGCGGCGGTTGCGCCAGGCGCGCAGGCGCAGCTTGAGCGCATCGCGCACATAGTTCACATTCAGCGGCGCGCCGGTCAGGCAAGTCTGCAGGGTAATCGACGACATGGGGCTACTTCCAATCCGGCTTATCCGGTTGAGCGGCTCAGGGGTGTCGTTACATGATAGCCACAAGCCGATACATTACGTTACAATGCGCGTGATGTTATCGGCAGGAATGAAAGTTGGCAATTAGAAAAAATCCTTACGGGTTTTGACTATAAGGATGTTCTGGACAGGACAAGGCTGGGAGGACGCCCTTAAGCGTTTTCTTGGGATGAATAAGTAAACCACGTAGTGGCATGGCTGGGAGAGCCGGGAGTGCAAATTTGTCCACCAACTTGACAGTGTTTATTGTTGACGACGATCCCGCGGTGCGCGACGCGCTGGGCTTGCAACTGGGCGCGGCCGGCTACCGCATTGCCGTCTTCGCCAGCGGCGCCGCCTTCCTGCAAGCGTGGCGGCCGGACTGGAGCGGTTGTCTGCTGATCGACGTCCATATGGCCGAGCTGGACGGGCTGGCCCTGCAGCGCCGCCTGGTCGAACTCGGCTGTGAGATCCCGATGGTGCTGGTCGCCTGTGGCGGCGACGTCGACATGGCGCGCGCCGCCTTCCGCGCCGGCGCGCTCGACTTCATCGACGACCCCTGCGACGCCGCCAAGCTCATGCCCGCCATCGAAGAAGCGTTCGCCCACGAAAGCCGGCACCGCAGCGCCCAGCTGCACAGCGCCGCCAGCCGCGAGCGCCTGAACGAACTGACCCCGCGCGAACGCGAAGTCATGCGCCTGGTCGTCGGCGGCCACCACAACCGCGAAATCGCCCCCCAGCTCGGCATCAGCGTGCGCACCGTCGAAGTGCACAAAGGCCGCCTGATGAGCAAGCTCGGCGTCGACAACGTCGCCGACCTGGTCCGCCTCTCCCTGCTCACCGGCGATTGAGCCGCATCAAACAATGTCCGACCCTGGTGCCAGGCACCGGTACCGGACATTCTTTGATTTTTCTCAAGGAATGTCCACCTGGGTGTCAGGCACCAGAGTAGGACATTCTTTGATTTAGATCAGCAAATGTCCTGCTCCGGTGCCTGACACCAGGGTGGACATTGGTTGAGGAAGATCAAAGGGCTTAGGCCATGTCGCGCAGGCCGACGGTGGCTTGGGTGGTGCGGTCGGCGGCGCGCTGCAGGACGACGGCGCGGTTGCTGCTCTCCTGGTCGCGCTGGTTTTCCTTGTGCCAGAGGTGGAAGACTTCGGTGGCGCAGGCGCCATCCTTGCGCAGCACGCCGGCGTTGAACAGGCGTACCACGAGGTCGGAGTCTTCATGGCCCCAGCCGAGGAAGCTTTCGTCGAAGCCGTTCACCAGGTCGAGGTCGCGGCGCCAGACGGCCAGATTGCAGCTTTTGATGCGGCGCCAGCTGAAGCGCTTGCGGCGCCGCCCGAGGTCGGGCCAGGTCAGCGCCGTTTGCAGGAATTTGTTGCTGTGGCCGGCCAGGCGCAGGCGCAGGCGGCCCCAGACGCCCAGACGCGGCAGGTCGAGATGCTCGGCCAGCAGCCGGGCCGTGTAGTCCTGGCTCAGCAGCACGCGGCTGCCGGAGACCAAATAGCCCGGTTCGGCCAGCTTGCGGTGCTGGGCCACGAAATGCCGCGGCGGAATGCAGTCGCCATCCAAAAACACGATATAGTCGCCGCGCGCGGCCAGCGTGCCCAGGTTGCGCACGCGTGCCGCGCGGAAACCTTCGTCGGGCTGCCAGACATGGGTCAAAGGTACGGGAGAGCGCGCTTTCAGGGCCGCGACCAGCTCTCGCGTGTTGTTCGTCGAGCCGTCATCAGCGATAATGATTTCGAAATTCCGGTCGTCCTGCGCAAAACACGCTTCCACCACGGCAGTCAGCGCATCGGGCCGGTTATACGTGGTGATAATGACGGAGATTGTTGACGCTTGCTGCATGAAGTCGATTGTGCCCGTGTTGATTTTATGCAAGTACAGCCTGCCTATTTAATGAATAATACCTTAACCAAGAGTCAAGCGAAGTCACCCGCCGTCATCTTTCTCCATTGCCTGCTGCTGTGTTTCCCCGCCCTGACCCTGCTCAGCAACTCCGGCACGGGTTTTTGCAGTTTTGCCTTCCTGCTGCTCGCCATCCTGTACCACAAGGCGGGCGGCGCGCTGCTGGGCCGCCATCTTAGCGAGATTCGCTGGGTTTTGACAGGCTTTGCCCTGGCCTTCCTGTTTGCCCTGAGCAGCCTGCTGCTGCATCCGGAATTGCAGCTGCGCTGGCTGGAAAAGCCCAGCCGCATGCTGGCCGCCGCCAGCGTGCTGCTGGTGGTGCTGGCGCTGCGGCCCCGCCGCCGCCTGTTCTGGCATGGCTTGATCCTGGGCGCCATTGCCGGCGCCGCCTTTATCGGCTACCAGCGCTGGGGCCTGGGCATGGAGCGTCCCGGCGGTTTGATCAATGCCATCACCTATGGCGACCTGATGCTCGCGGTGGGCCTGATGTGCCTGGCCGGCATGCTGGATTTTCGCGGCCGCGCCCTGTGGTGGCCGGCGCTGGGCGTGCTGGCCGGCCTGGTCGGCTCGGTGGCGACCGGTACGCGCGGCGGCTGGCTGGGCGCGCTGCTGGCCTTGCCGCTGCTGCTGTATTACGGCCGGCATATGCGCGGCAGCAAGGTGCTGGCCATCGGCGGCGCCGTGCTGGCCTTGCTCACGGCCGTCTACCTGATTCCGCAGACCGGCTTGCGCGAGCGCGTGGCCGAGGGCGTCAACGATGTCACCAGCTACTATAACGGCGGCAATGCCTTTACCAATGTCGGCGTGCGCCTGGAGCTGTGGAAGGGCGCGGGCATGCTGATCAGCCGCCATCCCTGGAGCGTATCGAGCCCGCAGCAGATGCGCCAGGGCTTCGAGCAGGCCGTGGCCGAGCAGCGCCTCGACCCCTTCGTGCTGCAATTCGAGCACGTGCACAACGATGCCTTGCAGGCGGCCGTGTATGGCGGCTTGCCCGGTATGCTGATCTGGGCTTCGACCCTGGTGCTGCCTCTGCTGTTCTTCCTGCGCCTGCTGCGCAGCCGCGACGCCGACCTTCCCGGCGTGACGCCGCTGGCGCTGGCGGGCTTGCTGCTGGTGGTCGGCTATTTCAGCTTCGGCCTGACCGAGGTGATTTTCTGGACCATGCGCAGCAGCCTGTTCTACGCCATGATGCTGTTCCTGATCATGGGCTTGTGCCTGAACGCGAAGGCGGGCCATGACTAAGCCCGCGCGCATCCTGGTCATCTCGCCCAACTGGATCGGCGATGCGGTGATGGCCCAGCCGCTGCTGCAGCTGCTGCGCGCCGCCCATCCCGACGCGCCCATCGACGTGCTGGCGCCGCCCGCCGTCACGCCGGCCTGGCGCCAGATGGCGGAGGTGGCCGAGGTGCTGGAGACCCCGTTCCGCCATGGCGCCCTGCAGCTGAAGGAGCGCTGGAAGTATGCGCGCCTGCTGCGCCAGCGCGGCTATGCGGCCGCCTATGTGTTGCCGAATACGCTCAAATACGCGCTGATTCCCTGGCTGGCGGGCATTGCGCGCCGTGTCGGCTACAAGGGCGAGAGCCGTTATGGCTTGATCAATGTGATGCATTACGACGATGTGCCGCCGCGTCCCATGGTGCCGTTCTACGCCGCCTTGGCCGGCGCGCCGCGCGCGCCGCTGCGGCCCGACGTGCCGCGTCCGCGCATGGCGGTCGCGCCGCAGCAGGTGGCGGCCGCCTGCGCCAAGAGCGGCCTCGATGCGCAGCGCCCGCTGATCGTGTTCGCGCCGGGCGCCGAATTCGGCGCCGCCAAGCGCTGGCCGCCCGAACATTTCGCCGCCCTGGCGCAAGCGATTCTGGCGCGCGACGCTGCGGCCCAGGTGGCGCTGCTCGGCTCTCCCAAGGACCGTGAAACGTGCGAGGCCGTGCTGGCCGCCGCCGGCGCTGCCGCCGCCATCCATAATCTGGCGGGACAGACCTCGCTGGCCGAGGCGATCGCCCTGATCGGCCATGCCTCGGCCGTGGTCAGCAACGATTCCGGCCTGCTGCATATCGCCTCGGCCTTGAACCGGCCGGTGGTGGCGATTTATGGACCGACCGATCCGGACCATGCGCCGCCGTTCTCCGATCTGGCGGCCGCGTTGTCCCTGCGCCTGGAATGCTCGCCCTGCCGCCAGCGCGAATGTCCGCTCGGCCACCAGGACTGCATGCGCAAACTGGCGCCGCAACAAGTCTGGCAGACGCTGGAACCGATGCTGGCGGCATCGCGCTAAACGGGTAGCAGCGCTTTTCATGTACAAACGCTTACCCATTACGTTCTGGGCGACGCTCTTCGTCACCGTGGTCTGTGTCTCGCTGCTGGCCAGCGACGCCTGGCGCAGCTGGAATGCGCGCGAAGTGCTGCTGGCCGATACCGAGCGCGCCGCCGCCAACCTGGCGCGCGCCATGGCGCAGCAGGCCGACGATACGATCAAGGCGGCCGACACCAGCCTGGCCGATGTGGTCGAGCGCCTGGAAGCCGATGGCCGGACTCCCGCCGCGCTGGAGCGCCTGCACCGCGTGATGACGAGCCAGGTCGGCAATCTGCCCCAGCTCAATGGCTTGTATGCCTATGACGAGGCGGGCCGCTGGCTGGTCAACTCGCGTCCCGTGCTGGAAACGCGTTTCAACAATGCCGACCGCGAATACTTCAAATACCACCGCGCCAATCCGGGCCGCGGGCCATATATCGGCGTGCCCGTGGTCAGCCGCTCGACCGGGAAATGGGTGCTGCCCGTCTCGCGCCGCGTGACCCATGCCGACGGCAGCTTTGCCGGCGTGGCCCTGGCCACCATCGACGTCGAGTATCTGAAGCGCTTCCAGCAAAGCCTGGACATCGGCAAGCATGGCGCCGTGATCCTGGTCTCGAACGGCGGCACGACGCTGCTGCGCCGGCCCTTCAGCCCCGAGCTGATGGGCCGCGATCTGCGCGGCTCGCCGCTGTACCAGGCGTATATGCAGGGCAAGGCCGGCACCGGCATCTGGCGTTCCACGCTCGATGGCGAGGTGCGCCTGAACAGCTTCCGCGCGCTGGAAAACTATCCGCTGTTTGTTTCGGCCGCGCTGTCCAAGGACGAGGTGCTGGAACACTGGCGGCGCGACACCTTCCTGCATACGCTGGGCGTGGGCATGCTGGCCGTGCTGCTGGGCTTCTTCGGCCGGCGCCTGGTGCGCCAGATCCATCTGCGCCTGCAGGCCGAGCAGGAGCTGCTGCAGGCGCGCGACGCGCTGGAAAGCCTGAACCGCCAGCTCGAGAAGATGGCTTTGCAGGACGGCTTGACCGGCCTGGCGAACCGGCGCCAGTTCGACGTCACCCTCGGCAATGAGTTCAGCCGCGCCGTGCGCCAGAGCAGCGAGCTGGCCTTCATCATGATCGACGTCGACTACTTCAAGCAGTACAACGATCTGCAGGGCCATAGTGCCGGCGACGATTGCCTGCGCGCGCTGAGCCGCAGCATCCGCATGCAGACGCCCAAGCGTCCCGGCGATCTGGCCGCGCGCTACGGCGGCGAGGAAATCGGCGTGCTGCTGCCGAATACCGATGCCGAAGGCGCGCGCGCCGTGGCGGAGCGCATCCGCGCCGCCATCGAAGCGCTGCAGATTCCCCATCCGGGCAGCCGGTTCCAGGTGGTGACGGTGAGCGCCGGCGTTGCCGCCATCCGGCCGCAGCGTGGCGTGGACCAGGCCGGCGCCCTGATCGAAGCCGCCGACCGCGCCCTGTACGCCGCCAAATCCGCCGGCCGCAACCGTATCGGCAGCGCCGCTTAATTCGTCGTATTCCCGCTTCGGCGTATCGTCCGCCTTTATCGGCGGCGGCTTTGTGCTACATTTTTCTCTTTGCAGGCAAGCGGGTTTTCTTTCATCTTGCTATGAGGGGGACGGGAAATGCGGCTGAGCGATTTCGGTATCCGGCAAAAACTCTACTTCGGCTTTGGCGCCGTTGTGCTGATCCTGGCGCTGCTGCTGGGCAGCGCCTACACCAATCTGTCGCGCCTGGATGAGGCCAACGGTTGGAATAACCATACCCACGAAGTCATCGCGGAAACCCAGTTTCTGCTTGAAAGCCTGCTGAATATGGAGACCGGCGAGCGCGGCTTCGCGCTTACCGGCGACGAAGCCTCGCTGGCGCCGCTGGGCGCCGGCCAGACGGCCTTTAAAACCCATCTCGCCAAAACGCGCGCGCTGACCGCCGACAATGCGCAGCAGCAGGAGCGCCTGACGCGGCTGGAGCAGGCGCAAACGGAATGGTTCGCCAATGCCGTGCAGCCGGTACTGAAGCTGCGCCGGGCCGCCACCGACCAGGCGGGCCTGGATGCCGTGCAGGCGTTCGAGAAGGCGGGCAAGGGCCGCGCCGGCATGGATGGTATGCGCGCCCTGCTCAACGATATCGGCGGCGCCGAGCAAAGCCTGCTGGAGCAGCGCGCCCGCGATGCGCTGGCCCTGCAGCGCCTGACCAACAATATCTTGCTGTTCGGCGGCTTGCTGGCCGCCGGCCTGGCCATGCTGCTGGCGCGCATGCTGAGCCGGTCCATCGTGCCGCCGCTGGAGCAGGCGGTGGCGATTGCGCGCCAGGTGGCGGCGGGCGATTTGAGCGGCACCATCCGCGCCGATTCGCGCGATGAAACGGGGCAGATGATGCAGGCCCTGGCCGATATGCAGCAAAGCCTGCTGAACATCGTCGGCGAGGTGCGCAAGGGTACCGACACGATCGCCAACGCCACCGGCGAAATCGCGCGCGGCAACCAGGATCTGTCGGCGCGCACCGAGCAGCAAGCCAGCTCGCTGGAGGAAACCGCGTCCTCGATGGAAGAGCTGACCGGCACCGTGCGCCAGAACGCCGACAATGCGCGCGCCGCCAACCAGTTGGCTTCCGCCGCATCCGACGTGGCGCGCAAGGGCGGCGCGGTGGTGAGCCAGGTGGTGGGCACGATGGATGCGATCAAGGCCTCTTCCAGCAATGTGGTGGACATCATCGGCGTCATCGACAGCATCGCCTTCCAGACCAATATCCTGGCGCTCAACGCGGCGGTGGAAGCGGCGCGCGCCGGCGAGCAGGGCAGGGGCTTTGCCGTGGTGGCGACCGAGGTGCGGAATCTGGCCCAGCGCTCGGCCACGGCGGCCAAGGAAATCAAGGCGCTGATCGACGATTCGGTCGCCAAGGTGGAGGATGGCAGCCGCCTGGTGAACCAGGCCGGCGAGACGATGGCGGAACTGGTGGCCAGCGTGGAGCGGGTCACGACCATCATCGAGGATATCGCCAGCGCCAGCAGCCGGCAGATCGGCGGCATCGAGCAGATCAACGCGGCCATCACGCAGATGGATACGGTGACGCAGCAGAACGCGGCGCTGGTGGAACAGGCTGCGGCCGCGGCGGAAGCCTTGCAGGAGCAGGCCTCCAATCAGTCGCAGGTGGTCAGCGTGTTCCGCCTCGACGCGGCCATGATGGCGCATGCCGCGGTGCACCGTCCCGCCGCACCGCGTCCCGCCGCCGCGATTGCCGGCCGCAGCGCGCCGGCGCGCAAGGCGCTGGCAGGCACCGGTGCCCGCCATGCCGGTGGCGCTTCTTCGGCAGCAACGCGGGCAGTGGCGGAATCACGCGATGCGCCGGCCCGCCGCGCCGCGCATCCCGAAGCCGAGGCGCGCGGCAGGACTGCCGCCACCAGCAAACCGGCCACCGACGACTGGGAAGAGTTCTGAACCGCCCATTTTTGACTCGGATAGGCGTCCTGCGCCAGATTGCGCGCAGGGCTGTCGCGCTACGCCGAGCGGAACATCACATAGGCGCCGGACGATCGGAGATTTTCCCATGTTGTGAGCAAGCTGAAAGCCGATTCCGGCTGCTTGTTTACGCGCAGCACGCCAGGCACCTGGTGGAGCGCAAACCGTTTCATCATATCCGGATGCGGATGGTGACGGCTCTTGTCCGGCACCGGCAAGAGTAGGAATTTATTGCCGCGTAGGCTATGCAGCGCTTCGTCGCAGAGCGCATGCTCGCTGGCGTGATGGGGTACGTTGAAAGCGAGACACTGCTCCAGCCGCGTACTGTAGTGTTCATGAAAGGCCCGCCAAGCAGGATATTCCAATTCCAGATCCCCGCTACAGAGCCAGCCATCAAATTCGACGGGGGCAGGACAGCTGAACGGTGTCGATTTGATGAAGGGTGCGCTGCGCAGCCACTGCGGGATATTGCAGGAAGCCGAGAACAAGGTCAGCGAACTGAGATTGAAATTCATTTTCGGCGAAGTGGCCCTGCAAGCTTGCGCGTAGGCCGCGGTCAAGGCGGCTTTGTTGGTTTCGATAGTCCTAACGGGATCGCTGCGGATGGCTAGCATCAAGTCTGACACGGTGGCGTAAGCAAGGCCTGCCGCGGTCTGCAAGGTGCCTGCCGCTATGAGCGCTTTCAGCTCGCTTTCGAACGCAGCGCTGACTTTCGTATGACGGTAGTTGAAGAACTTGAGCTCCACCAGCCGCACGCGGTCGCGGATCCAGATGGTTTGTCCGTCGTTCAGCGTGGCCGGCTGCCCGGCCAGCGCTGGCGGCACCGCTTCGAGCGTGAATTGGTCGGCTTCAGGATTGGCTTCGTCATCAAGCGCCGGTTCACCGGAGCCATGCTGCACCCACACCAGAGTGCCACTCTGTTCCCAGCTTTTCAGCGTCGCCAGCGCGCTGGCAATTTGGGTCCTGTCTAACTCATCCCACTGGCCGATGATCTCAAACAGCATGTCAATCTCGGTCAGATAGGGAAGAAAAATCCGCTTCAGTTTTGCATGCTGCAGCTCTGCGATGTGATCGGTGTGGAAGTGGGAAAGCACCCCAAATTCGTATAGATGGTTTTCCAGATGGCGCTTGATCAGCTCATCTGGCTTGGACTTCGAGCCGCAATCAAAAAAATAGTGCAGCGACTCGCCATCCTGGCGTCGCAGATGGCCGGTATGAAAGCCGCCATGGCCAACCGGCCATTGCGTCCGCTCGAATTGAATGCTGTGCCCGGTGCTGGTGGCAAGGGACGCGCGGAAACTCAGGCTTGGAGTGGGCATGACCAGCTTATTCATCAGACTTGTGCTTCCAGGGAGGTGCCTGCCCGAGCCTTGCGGCGCGCCCTGGCAGTGCGTTCGAAATGGATGGCTTTACATCAGGATGACGTCGTACTGTTCCTGGTGGTAGGCGGTTTCGACCTGCAGCGAGATCTTCTTGCCGATGAAGTCGCCCAGCATGGCCAGGTGCTGCGATTCCTCTTCGAGGAACATGTCGACCACTTCTTGCGAGGCGAGGATGCGGAATTCGCGCGGGTTGAACTGCTTCGCTTCGCGCAGCAGCTCGCGCAGGATTTCGTAGCAGATGGTGCGCGAGGTCTTAACCTGGCCTTTGCCGGTGCAGGCGGGGCAGGGCTCGCACAGGATATGGGCCAGCGATTCGCGCGTGCGCTTGCGCGTCATTTCGACCAGGCCGAGGGCCGAGAAGCCGCTGATCGAGACTTTGGTGCGGTCGCGCGACAGGGCTTTTTTGAGCTCGGCCAGCACGGCGTTGCGGTGCTCGGCGTTCTCCATATCGATGAAGTCGAGGATGATGATGCCGCCCAGATTGCGCAGGCGCAGCTGGCGCGCAATGGCGTGCGCCGCTTCCAGATTGGTTTTGAAGATGGTGTCGGCGAAATTGCGCCCGCCCACATAGCCGCCGGTGTTGACGTCGATGGTGGTCATGGCCTCGGTCTGGTCGACGATCAGGTAGCCGCCCGATTTCAGGTCGACGCGGCGGCCCAGGGCGCGTTGGATTTCCTCTTCCACGCCGTACAGGTCGAACAGGGGACGCTCGCCGGTGTAGTGCTGCAGTCGCGGCAGCACGCTGGGCGTATAGGTGGCGCCGAATTCGGACAGGGCCAGGTAGTTTTCGCGCGAGTCGACCTGGATGGTCGCGGTCTCGTCGTGCACGAAGTCGCGCAGCACGCGCTGGGCCAGGTTCAAGTCCTGGTGCAGCAGGCTGGTGGGCGGACGGGTGCGCGCGCCGTGCGTGATGGCGGCCCAGGTCTTGCGCAGGTATTCGATGTCGGCCTGCAGGTCGGTGTCGCTGGCGTCTTCGGCCTGGGTGCGCACGATGTAACCGCCTTTTTCTTCGGCCGGCACCAGGCTTTGCATGCGCGCGCGCAGGGACTCGCGTTCGGTTTCCTTCTCGATCTTCTGCGAGATGCCGATGTGCGAATCCTGCGGCAGATACACCAGCATGCGGCCGGCGATCGAGATCTGGGTCGAGAGGCGCGCGCCCTTGGTGCCGATGGGGTCTTTGATGACCTGCACCGTCAGCATCTGGCCGTCGTACAGCAGTTTTTCGATGGGCGTGGGCGCGGCGTTCTGGCCGTCGTGCGGGCGGGCTTCCCAGATGTCGGCCACATGCAGGAAGGCGGCGCGTTCCAGGCCGATGTCGATGAAGGCCGACTGCATCCCCGGCAGCACGCGCACCACCTTGCCGGAATAGACGTTGCCGGCCAAGCCGCGCGTCAGGGTGCGTTCGATATGCAGTTCCTGCACGGCGCCTTGCAGGATCAGGGCGACCCGCGTTTCCTGCGGGGTGATGTTGATGAGGATGTCTTCAGTCATGGGCGCCTTCAGGGCAGGGGCAGGCCGGCCTGGCGCAGCAGCTGCGCCGTTTCAAACAGGGGCAGACCCATGATGCCGGAATGGCTGCCTTCGATATGTTCCACGAACAGGGCGGCCAGGCCCTGGATGCCGTAGGCGCCGGCCTTGTCGTAGGGTTCGCTGGTGGCGCAGTAAGCCTGGATCGAGGCCGGCGAGAGCGCGCCGAAGCGCACGTCCGAGACCTGGGTGATCTGGCCGGCGAAATCGCGATGGCGCACCGCTACCGCCGTCAGCACCTGGTGGGTGCGGCCGGAAAGCTGCTGCAGCATGGCGATGGCTTCGGCCGTATTGGCCGGCTTGCCGAGGATGGCGCCGTCGATGGAAACGGTGGTGTCGGCCGACAGCACCGGGCGGTGCATCAGATGGCGGCGCTGCACCAGGTTCCAGGCGAAATCGGCTTTTTCCATGGCGACCCGGCCAACATAGGCGTAGGCATCCTCGCTGGGATTCACTTCCTCGGTCACGTCGGCGCCGCGCGGGCCGTCGCTGCGCAGCAGCAGCAGCTCGAAGTCCACGCCGATCTGGCGCAGCAGTTCGCGCCGGCGCGGGCTTTTGGAAGCGAGATAGATTTTCTTGTCGACCGGTTTCATCGGAGTCTTTTTATTCGAATTACACGCGATGATACGGGTGATTCTGCGTAATTGTCCACGCCCGATACAGCTGTTCGGCCAGCATCACGCGCACCATGCCATGCGGCAGAGTCATGCTGGAGATGCGGATCAGGCCTTCGGCCCTGGCTTTCAATTCGGGATCGAGGCCGTCGGCGCCGCCGATCAGGAAGGCGGTATCGCGCCCATCCTGCTGCCATTGCTGCAATTGCTGCGACAGGCCGACGCTGGTCAGGTCCTTGCCGCGTTCATCGAGCGCGATGATGCGCACCGATTTCGGCAAGGCCGCCTCGATGCGCTCGCGTTCCAGCGCCATGGCCGTGGCGGCCGTCTTGCTGCCGGAACGCTCGACCGGCTTGATTTCCTTGAGCACGATGCGCAGCTCGGGCGGCATGCGCTTCGTGTACTCGGCAAAACCGCTTTCGATCCAGGCCGGCATTTTGTGGCCGACCGCGGCGATAATCAGCTGCACGCCTTACTCGGCTGCGGGCTTTTTGATGCGCTTGATGACGGTCTTGACCGGCGCCTCGGCTGCCTTGGCGGCGGATTTGGCCTTGGCTTCCTTGGCGGCCTTGGCCGATGCCACGGAAGTCTTGGACGCGGCAACCTTCACCTTCTTGCCTTCCGGCGCCTCGACGGCCGGCGTGGCTTTCTTGGCGGCTTTCTTGGCGGCGGCGCCGGCAGCGGCGGCGGCCTTCACGGTGCCAGGCTTGCGCGCTGGCGCTGCCTTCTTCTCCACCACGGCTTCGGCCGGCTTGGCGGCTTTGGAAGCGGCCAGGTGGCCCGATTTCTTTTTCGGTGCGGCTTCGGCTTCGCTGGCGGCCTTGCCTTCGACCGAGGACTTGCGCTTGGCGGCGCCCAGCTTGACCGGCTTCTCGCCCCAGATTTCTTCCAGACGGTAGTAGGCGCGGATCGGCGCCTGCATGATGTGGACGATGATGTCGCCCAGGTCGACCAGCACCCATTCACCGGTGTCTTCACCCTCGACGCCGATCACGTCGCCGCCGGCTTCCTTGACCTTGTCGCGCACCGATGCCGCCAGCGCCTTGGTCTGGCGGTTGGAGGTACCGGAGGCGATGCAGATGCGGTCGAACAGGCTGGTGAGACCCGTCGTATCGAACATGACGATGTCCTGGGCTTTCACGTCTTCCAGAGCATCAACGACGGTGGTTTGCAGTTTTTTGATATCCATTTAATTCTTATAAAGATTATGTTGTTCAATATAGTCTAGCACTACCGGCGGGATAAGCGAGGCCGCCCTCTCCCCCCGTTGTAATGCAGCACGAATGCCGGTGGCCGAGACATCCTCGGCCAGATCGGCGGCCAGACAAGTCAGGCCGGCCGCTGCGCCGCGCAGCCGGGAAGGGCTGGCCAGGCGGCGCTGGAATTGCTCTGCGACGGCGGTCGGCACGCTGGCATCGTCCAGCGCAAAGCCGGGCCGCGCCGCCACGCAGAAGTGGGCCAGTTCAAACAGGGTTGGCCATTCCTGCCAGCTGTCCAGGTTTTGCAGCTGGTCCGCTCCCATCAGGAAGCACAGCGACACGTCGGCGCCGACTTCGGCCCGGATCGCGCGCAGGGTGTCGATGGTGTACGTCGCCTTGCCACGGGCGATTTCCTGGCGGTCGATGACGACTGGGAAGGGCAGACCGACAAACGCCAGTGCCGCCATTTCCGCCCGCTGTTCCGGCGTCGCCTGCAGCGCCGCCTTCTGCCAGGGCAGGCTGGGGATCACGCGCAGCTGGTCGGCGCCCAGCAGCTGCATGAAATGGGTGCCGAGGGCCAGATGGCCCTTGTGCACCGGATCGAATGTGCCTCCCAGCAGCGCGATGCAGGCGTTCACTCAGCCAGCCAGTCGCGCTGCGGCAGGAAGTCGGTGTACAGCGCCGCCTCCGGCGAGCCGTCCGCCGGATGCCAGTCGTAGCGCCATTGCGCCACCGGCGGCATCGACATCAGGATCGCTTCGGTGCGCCCGCCCGACTGCAGGCCAAACAGGGTGCCGCGGTCGAACACCAGATTGAATTCGACGTAGCGGCCGCGCCGGTAAGCCTGGAAGCCGCGTTCGCGCTCGCCGTAAGGCTGGTCCTTGCGCGCGTTCAGCACCGGCAGGTAGGCATTCAGGAAGGCCTCGCCCACGCTGCGCACCATGGCGAAGCTCTGCTCGAAACCGAGTTCGTTGAAGTCGTCGAAGAAGATGCCGCCCACGCCGCGCGCTTCCTTGCGGTGCTTGAGGTAGAAGTAGTCGTCGCACCATTTCTTGAAGCGCGGGTAGAGCGTGCCGCCAAACGGCGCCAGCGCGTCATGGCAGGTCTGGTGGAAGTGGCGCGCATCGCCGGCATTGCCGTAGAAGGGCGTCAGGTCCATGCCGCCGCCGAACCACCATACCGGCTTGCCTTCGGTGGTGCTGGTGGTGAAGAAGCGCACATTGAAGTGCACCGTCGGCGCATACGGATTGCGCGGATGCAGCACCAGCGACACGCCCATCGCTTCCCAGGCGCGGCCGTTCAGCTCCGGCCGGTGCGCGGCGGCCGATGGCGGCAGCTTCTCGCCCATCACATGGGAGAAATTGCAGCCGCCGCGTTCCAGCGCATGGCCGTCTTCGATCAGGCGCGTGATGCCGCCGCCACCTTCCTCGCGCTGCCACTCGTCGCGCAGGAAGGGACGGCCGTCGGCCTGCTCCAGGCCTTGCACGATGCGTTCTTGCAGATCCAGCAGATAGGCCTTGACGGCGGCGGGGGAGGGCATGGCGGCAGCTGTGTTCATTTTTTTTGCTTTTTCCGGGTGGGTAGGCCGGGCGTTTTTGCGCCCGGCCGGGCATGCGCTTAGTGCTTCAGGCCGCGCCAGCCGATATCGCGGCGGAACTGCATGCCGTCGAAGTGGATCTTGTCGGCCACTTCGTAAGCCTGCTTCTGCGCCATCTTGACATTGTCGCCCAGGCCGACCACGCACAGCACGCGACCGCCGCTGGTGACCAGCTTGCCGTCCACTTCGGTGGTGCCGGCGTGGAAGGTGACGGCTTCGGCGCTTTCGGCCGGAATGCCGTTGATGGCGTCGCCCTTGGTAGGATTGTCCGGATAGCCGGCGGCGGCCAGCACCACGCCGACGGCGGTGCGGCGGTCCCATTCCAGCTCCACGGCGTCGAGCGTGCCGTTGACGGCGTGTTCCATCACGCTCAGCAGGTCGGTTTTCAGGCGCGACATGATGGGCTGGGTTTCCGGGTCGCCCATGCGGCAGTTGAATTCCAGGGTTTTCGGATTGCCGGCGGCGTCGATCATCAGGCCCGCGTACAGGAAGCCGGTGAAGACGATGCCGTCTTTGGCCATGCCCTGGATGGTGGGGTTGATGATCTCGCGCATCACGCGCGCGTGCATGGCCGGGGTCACGATCGGGGCCGGCGAGTAGGCGCCCATGCCGCCGGTGTTCGGACCCTGGTCGTTGTCCTGCAGGCGCTTGTGGTCCTGGCTGGTGGCCAGCGGCAGCACGTTTTTGCCGTCGCACATGACGATGAAGGAGGCTTCTTCGCCGGCCAGGAATTCCTCGATGACGATGCGCGCGCCGGCATCGCCGAAGCGGTTGTCGGCCAGCATATGGTCGACCGCCTGGTGCGCTTCTTCCAGGGTCATGGCCACCACCACGCCCTTGCCGGCGGCCAGGCCGTCCGCCTTGATGACGATGGGCGCGCCCTTGGCGTCGATATAGGCGTGGGCCGGCGCCAGTTCGGAGAAGGTCTGGTACTCGGCGGTCGGGATGCCGTGGCGCTGCATGAAGGCCTTGGCGAAGTCCTTGGACGATTCCAGCTGGGCCGCTTCCTTGGTCGGGCCGAACACTTTCAGGCCGCGCGCGCGGAACAGGTTGACGATGCCGCCGGCCAGCGGGGTTTCCGGGCCGACCACGGTCAGGCCGATATGCTCCTGCTCGACGAAATCGGCCAGCGCGTGCAGATCGGTGATGGGGACGTTCTGCAGGCGCGCATCGCGCGCCGTGCCGCCGTTGCCGGGCGCGACGTAGACCATTTGTACGCGCTCGGATTGGGCCAGTTTCCAGGCCAGTGCATGTTCGCGGCCGCCGGAGCCGACTACCAGAATTTTCATAAGGACCGTTCGTTCGTTTTGTAAGCGCGGAAGAGCGGCCCTGCGGCCGCGGGTGGGGTGCGGATCAGTCTTCGATCACGGCGTTGGTATAGACTTCCTGGGTATCGTCCAGATTTTCCAGGGCGTCCAGCAGCTTCTGCATCTTGAGCGCTTCCTCACCGGTGAACACGGTTTCGGTGGCAGGCTTCATGATGATCTCGGCCACTTCGGCCTTGAAGCCGGCTTTTTCCAGGGCGTCCTTGACGCCGGAGAAATCGTTCGGCGCGCACAGCACTTCAAAGCCGCCTTCCTCGTCCGCCACCACGTCTTCGGCACCCGCTTCCAGCGCGGCGTCCATCAGGGTCGCTTCGTCGGTGCCGGGCGCGAACAGGAACTGGCCGCAGTGCTTGAACATGAAGGACACGGAATTCTCGGTGCCCATATTGCCGCCGAACTTGCTGAAGGCGTGGCGCACTTCGGCCACGGTCCGCACGCGGTTGTCGGTCATGCAGTCGACGATGATGGCGGCGCCGCCGATGCCGTAGCCTTCGTAGCGCACTTCCTCGTAGCTGGAGCCTTCGTCGCCGCCGGTGCCGCGCGTGATGGCGCGCTGCACATTATCCTTCGGCATATTGGCGTCGGCCGCCTTGTCCATGGCCAGGCGCAGACGCGGGTTGGCGTTCACGTCGCCGCCGCCCATGCGCGCGGCCACGGTGATTTCCTTGATCAGGCGCGTCCAGATTTTGCCGCGCTTGGCGTCCGTTGCAGCTTTTTTGTGCTTAATATTGGCCCATTTGCTGTGTCCTGCCATGTTCAATCTTCCTTAGACGGTATGCAATCGAGGGCGATATTCTAGCATACCGCCCCCCTGAAATTGCGCCGTCCCAGGGGGCGTGGCGGGCGCTTAGACGGGGATGTAGTCGATGCCGTTCTGGATGCTGCCGATGACCTGGGCGTGGTTCTCGGGGCTATCGGCAAAACCCAGCAAAACCGACTCGCGCGAGATGCCGCTATCCAGCACGCCGAGCCAGAAAGCGAAGCCACCCTGGTCGGGCTGGCGGTGCAGGGCGTTCAGGTAGAGCTGATTGAGAAAGGCTTCATTGCTGACGGTGTTGCCATACAGGCGCGCGAATTCCGCACTGTGGGTGAAGCCGGCGGCCACGTCCAGCATGGAAACGCCAAGGTCGGCAGCATTGATCCAGAAACCCAGGCCGCCCAAGTCGGGTGCGCGGTTCAGGGCGGCCTGGTAGACGCGGTAAATCTGGCCGGCATTGCCTTCCAAATCGAAAGCAAGGGCGCGGTCGCTAAACACCAGGCGCTCGACGCCGAGCGTGACGTCGCTTTCCGCGCCATGGCTGACGGTATAGCCTTCGCCATTTTTGGCAACGCTGTAGCCGGTGCGCTGGCCGCTGAACTGGGCGCGGTCGAGGCCGGCGTCGCCGTCGAGCAGATCGTTGCCGGCTCCGCCGAGCAGCAGGTCGTCGCCACCGCCGCCGCGCAGTTCATCGTCGCCCGTGTCGCCCAGCAAGAGGTCGCGGCCGCTGGCGCCGAACAGGTGGTCGTTGCCGGCGCCGCCATCGAGCACATCGCCTAGTTTGTCGGGCAGGCGCAAGTTGCTGGCCTGGTCGTAGAAATCGCCGCTTTTCAGCGTATCGCTGCCATCGCCGCCGTTGAGCCTATCGTAGCCGCCATTGCCTTCCAGAACATCGTCGCCGGCGCCGCCGCGCAGATCGTCATCGCCGGTAGTGCCATTGAGAAAAATGGGTTTTTCCTCAGCCATGATTGCCTCCTGGATTGTAAATATTGTTAAAAAATATAGTCGATATTGCACCGAAAGTCGGCGCATGTCGAATGGCGTGCCAATCGTGCGCAACAGATGCGCACGATCGTGCAATTTTGGCTCGCCGCGTCATTGCCCTGACATATAGAACTGCTAGGATTTCTTTCTCAATAACAACTCTGAGAGCGGTAGCGATGGATAGACGGCAGTTTATGAAGCTGGGTGGCTTCATCACGGTATCGGTAGCCAGTGCGGGTCTGGCCGGTTGCGGCGGCAGCAGCAATAGCGGCGACAGCGCGCCGGGCGGCTTGCCGCCCGCCACCGGCGGCGACTGGAAATTCCCGCAAAGCGTGGCCTCGGGCGATCCGCGTCCGGACAGCATCCTGCTGTGGACGCGCGCCGTGCCGGCCGCCAGCGATGGCGTGGCCGCCGTCAGCGGCAAGGCCGAAGTCACGCTGCGCCTGCTGCTCACGGCCAGTGACAACAGCGCCCTGCTGGGCAGCAATGCGGCCCTGAATGGCAGCATGCTGAGCGATGTGCGCCTGCCGCTCAATCCAGAGTTCGACAACACCATCCGCCACAAGGTCACGGGCCTGCAGCCTGGCCAGACGTACTACTACCAGTTCGTGGCCGGCGACGTGCGCTCGAATGTGGGCCGCTGCAAGACCGCGCCGGCCGCCACGGCCGACGTCGAGCAGCTGCAGTTCGCCTACCTGACCTGCCAGGACTGGAGCATCAACCACTGGGGCGCGCTGGGCCATATCGCCGCCAACGAAAAACTGGACTTCATCGTCCACCTGGGCGACTACATTTACGAGACGGTGGGCGAGAGCTTCCAGACCGGCCTGGTGGAGTCGCGCCACGACGCGCTCAAGCTGCCCGACGGCACCTTCAAGAACGGCAGCGCGGGCGCCAAATACGCGTCCACGCTGGCCGACTACCGCTATCTGTACAAAAAATACCGCAGCGATACCCGTCTGCAGGCCGTGCATGAGCGCTTCCCCTTCATCGCCGTGTGGGACGACCACGAATTCACCGACGACGCCTGGCAGGATGCCCAGACCTACGAGGGCAGCCTGGCCGCCGACGGCAGCCATGTGCGCCAGCCGCAGCGCCGCCGCAGCGCCAACCAGGCCTGGTTCGAATACATGCCGGCCGACGTCAGCCTGGACACGGCCGCCAGCGGCTTCCAGAACATCAAGATTTACCGCGACTTCCAGTTCGGCAAACTGGCCCAGCTGGTGATGACCGACCAGCGCCTGTACCGCGCCGACCACGTGATCCCGGAAGCGACGCCGAATCCGGCCACCGGCAAGGCGCTGGGCAGCATCGGCACGCGCTATATGGTGGCGCAGGACGTGTTCAACGCCGCCGAGGCGCAGAAAATGGCCGCCGCCGGCGCGGCCGGCGATGCGCTGGCCGCCACCACCATGCTGGGCGCCACCCAGCGCGACTGGTGGAAGAGCACGATGAAGTCCGCCAGCGCCACCTGGAAGCTGTGGGGCAATGAAGTGTCGCTGCTGCGCATGGGCCTGAGCGGCGTGGACGCCATCGCCACCCTGCTGGCGCTGAAGGCGCTGCCCGACCTGGCCGGCAAGATCGGCAGCACGGCGGCCCAGGCCGGCGGCAATGTGGCCGTCGCCGGCGCCATCGTCGGCGCCGTCACGGCCGGCGCCGCGCCCGACAAGGCCCAGGCCGCCGCCGGCGCCATTGCCGCCGCGGCCGCCGCCAATGGCGACACCGTGGCGCGCACCACGGCCGCCATGGGCGCGGGGTTGAGCCAGATCCAGGCCGGCGTTGCCGTGCTGGCTTTCGGCATGGCCCAGTCGGTGGCGGCCGGCGGCGCCAGCGCCCAGGCCACGGCAGCGGCACAGGCCATCGCCGTCGGCTACATCAAGCCCGATGTGCAGGCCAAGAAAGCGGAATCGCCCTTCGTCGCCGCCGCCGGGCTGCAGGCAGCACTGGCGCCGTACTTCCGCCGCTTCCTGCTCAACTGCGACCAGTGGGACGGCTATAACGCCGAACGCAAAGCCCTGATGTCGCACCTGAAAACCAATGCCATCGGCAATGTGGTGGCGCTGACCGGCGACATCCACGCCTTCTTCGCCGGCACCGTCAGCGACGATTACGACGCGGCTGGCGGCGGCACGCCGGTGATGGTGGACCTGGTCTCGGCCGGCATCAGCTCGGATTCCTTCTTCAGCTACCTGCGTGACGCCTCGGCCGCGCTGGGCGAGCTGGGCGCGCTGGTGGCCTACCCGCTGACCTTGCCGGTGCCGGAACTGGGCGCCGTCAGCCTCTCGGTCAACCTGCTCGACTACACCATGGGCAAGGCCGCACCCACCGTCGACACCCTGCTGGAACAGGTCAAGGTGCAGCTGCGCGGCGCGCTGGCGGCCAAGGGCGTGCCGGAAGCCCAGCTCGACACCCTCACCCTGGGTCTGCTGGCCGGCCTCAAAGCCAACAGCGGCTTCAGCACCACCCTGCTCGGCCTGGCCCAGCAGTTGGCCAGCCTCAACAGCAATCCCTGGCTCAAGCATCTGAACACCGATGCTCAAGGCTACACCGTGGTCACGCTCACGCCCGGCAAGCTGGTGGCACAGTTCAAGCAGGTCAACAAGCTGGTTGGCGCCGCCGCGCCGGCGAATGTGATCGCCCGCATCACCACCGCCACCGTCGCCGCCGGCACCCCCGCCGTCACGATCAGCTAAAGCAGCAAGCGCCACTTTGAGCTAAATCAACGAATGTCCCACCCTGGTGTCAGGCACCAGAGTTGGGCATTCTTTGATCTAAATCAGCAAATGTCCTACCCTGGTGCCTGACACCAGGGTGGACATTGTTTGAGGAAGATCAAAGGCGGGGGCTGGGGAGGCAGACGGGGCGGGCCGGCAGGCGCGGTCGTTTGCCTTTACAATCCTTGCATGATGAAAAGTTTGCCGGACCCGGCCGCCAGCGGCGGCGCGCGTACCGCCTATCTGGGCGGACTGGCCATCGCCATTGGCGGGGCCGTTTTGTTTTCGACCAAGGCGGTGGTGGCGAAGCTGCTGTACCGCTACCAGATCGACGCGGTGACGCTGATCGCTTTCCGCATGCTGTTTTCGCTGCCGGTGTTTGCCGCCATCGCGCTGTGGCAGATGCGCACGGCGGCGCCGCTCAGCACGGGCGACCGCTGGCGTCTGCTGGGCCTGGGCTTGATCGGCTATTACCTGTCCAGCTTTCTCGATTTTCTCGGCCTGCAATACATCTCGGTCGGCCTGGAACGGCTGATCCTGTTCCTGACCCCCACCTTCGTCCTCTTGATCTCGGCCACCTGGCTCAAGCAGCACATCAGCCGCAAGCAGTGGCTGGCGCTGCTCGCTTCCTATGCCGGCATCGTGCTGGTCTTCCTGCATGACTTGAAGGATGGCGGCAGCAATGTGGCGCTGGGCTCGACCCTGGTGCTCGGTTCGGCCACCAGCTATGCCGTGTATCTGCTGGCTTCGGGCGAGATGGTCAAGCGCCTCGGCTCGCTGCGCTTGGTGTCGTATGCGATGTGCGTGTCGAGCGCGGCCTGCATCGCCCAATTCTTCCTGCTGCGCCCGGCGGCATTGCTGCTGCAGCCGCTGCCCGTGTATGGCCTGTCGCTGGTGAATGGCTTGCTGTGCACCGTGATGCCGGTGTTCATGACCATGGTGGCGGTGCAGCGCATCGGCGCCAGCGCCGCCTCGCAAGCCGGTATGATCGGCCCGGTGTCCACGCTGTTTCTCGGCGCCCTGATCCTGGGCGAGGCCGTCACCGGCTGGCAGTTGGCGGGCACGGCCCTGGTGCTGGCGGGCATTTATCTGTTGTCGAAAGTGAAGCACTGAACCTCAACCCTGAATGGAAGCCGATATGAAAGCGCGCATTGCCCTGATCGCCCACGACAAGAAAAAAGACGAGATGATTGCCCTGGCCCGCCAGTATGTGGAGTTTTTGCGCGAGTGCACCCTGTGCGCCACCGGCACCACGGGCGGCCGCCTGGCCAACGAGCTGGGCCTGACGGTGGAGCGCAAGCATTCCGGCCCCTTCGGCGGCGACTTGCAGATCGGCGCCATGCTGGTCGAGGGCCAGATCGACGCCGTGATCTTCCTGCGCGACCCGATGACGCCGCAGCCGCACGAACCGGATATTAATGCACTGGTGCGCGCCTGCGACGTCCATAATGTGGCGTGCGCCACCAATCCGGCCAGCGGCCAGATGCTGCTGTCGCATTTGCGCGAGCGGCAGGCAGGCGGCGCGCTTTAACCATCCCAACCGCAAGGAGGTTTGATGAGCAAGGCGATACGCATGGCCCGGACCGGCGGTCCGGAAGTGATGGAGTATCTGGACGTCGACGTCGGTCCGCCTGCGGCCGGCGAAGCGCGGGTGCGCCACGAGGCGGTCGGCGTCAATTTTATCGACGTGTATTTCCGCACCGGCCTGTATCCCCAGCCCCTGCCCAACGGCCTGGGCCAGGAAGGCGCGGGCGTGGTGGAAGCGGTGGGCGAGGGCGTGACCGAAGTGAAGGTGGGCGACCGCGTGGCCTATGCGGGCCGTCCCAACGGCGCTTACGCCCAGGTGCGCAATCTGCCGGCCAGCCTGCTGCTGGTGCTGCCCGAGAAAATCGGCTTCGATACGGCGGCGGCCATGATGTTGCAAGGCTTGACCGTGCAATACCTGCTGCACCGCACGGTGCAATTGAAGGCCGGTGATAGCGTGCTCTTCCATGCGGCGGCGGGCGGCGTCGGCCTGATCGCCTGCCAATGGGCGCGCGTGCTGGGCGTGAACCTGATCGGCACCGTCGGTTCGGAAGAGAAAGCGGCGCTGGCCATCGAAAATGGCGCGGCGCATGTGATCAATTACAACCGGGAGAACTTCACCGAGCGCGTGCGCGAACTGACCGGCGGCAAGGGCGTGTCCGTGGTCTACGACTCGGTCGGCAAGGATACCTTCATCGGCTCGCTCGATTGCCTGGCGCCGCTGGGCATGATGGTCAGCTTCGGCAATTCCTCGGGCGCGGTGGCGCCGTTTGCGCTGTCCGAACTGGCCGCGCGCGGCTCGCTGTTCCTGACCCGGCCCACGCTGGGCCACTACGTCGCCCAGCGCGCCGAGCTGGAAGCCGCCGCCAAATCGCTGTTCGGCGTGGTGGCCAGCGGCGAAGTCAAGATCGCCGTCAACCAGCGCTATAATCTGGCCGACGCGGCGCAAGCCCACATCGCCCTGGAATCGCGCCAGACCAGCGGCTCCACCATCCTGATACCGCAACCATGAGCAAACAGACCTCTCCCGCCGACGATGACGGCAACCCCAAATTCGGCCGCCTGTTGATCGTCCTGCTGCTGGTCGTCGGCCTGATCGGCGTCATCACCTTCGCCAGCGAAGCCTTCTACTCCTGAAAAACGGCTGAGCCCGTGTCCGATTGGTGTCAGGCACCAGATCGGACACGGGCTCAGCTCTAGAGCGCGGAGGTAGTGCTGCCCAAGCCGGCCTATTCGATGTCGAGGTCGACGCGCCGGGCTTTGCCGCTTTCGCCGGGGAAGCCGGTGAAGGCGCTTTGTACCAGGGCGGGCATGACGGCGGGCGTCGATTGCTTGCGGCTGGTGTTCTGGACGGTGACGTCAAACAGCTTCCTGCCGTTCATGCTGTTGATGGTCACGCGCAGATTGCGGTCGTAGTTGTGCTGGATGACTTCGCGGAATTCCGTCGGGCCGTAGAACCAGGGGTCATAGTAGGGACGGTAGTAGCCGTAATAGCGGTAGCGGTAGTACGGTCCCCAGCCAAAGCGCGGATAGCCCCACGGCGAGTAGTAGCGCGAGGTCAGGAAGGGATCGGTGCTCTGCAAGACCTTGGTCGGGCGGTCGATGGTGCTGAACTGCATGCCGACCTTGAGCTTGGCCTGCTCCGGCGCATTGACCTGGGCGAAGCCCAGCTTGGCCAGCTGGCCGCCGACCAGATTCAGATAGCTGCGGTATTCCAGCGTGTCCTCGGCCGGGGCCGGGGTCTCGAAGACATAGGTCTTTTCCTGGGTGTCCGCCGGCCACTCGTGGAACACGGTGACATTGCTGCGGATGGTGGTGGCGCAGCCGCTCAGCAACAGACTGGCTGCTGCAACCACGATGGCCAAGGCTTTCATGATCTTGCTCCCCTGATAAAAAGATTTCTTTCCTACCGATTAGTTTAGAACTAAGGGAGGCTCTCCGCTTCATTATTACAGAATGTTACGGAGGCCGGGAAACCGGAAAAGAATCGAGCGTCCCCTGCGCCCGGTGTTGGTAAAATAGCTTTTTGTCTCAGTCTCTCGAAACCCTATGCGCACCGACAGCCCTCAGACGATTTTCCGTAAAGACTATACCCCTCCTAGTTACTTGGTGGAAACTGTTGAATTAGGTTTCGACCTCGACCCGGCCCGCACCATCGTGGCCAACCGCATCACCTTGCGTCACAACCCCGACAGCAAGAGCCGCGACCTGGTTCTGCACGGCGAGGACATCGAACTGGTGGCGCTGCGCATGAACGGCACGCTGCTGGAGCCGGGCCAGTACCTGCTGGGCGCCAATACGCTGACCATCCGCAAGGCGCCGCTCAATGTGGTGCTGGAAATCGAAACCCTGTGCGCGCCGGACCAGAACACCACGCTGTCCGGCCTGTACGTGTCGAACGGCAGCTTCTATACCCAGTGCGAGGCGGAAGGCTTCCGCCGCATCACCTATTTCCCCGACCGTCCCGACGTGATGGCGAAATACACGGTGATGCTGCGCGCGAACAAGGAACAGTTCCCGGTGCTGCTCTCGAACGGCAATCTGGTGGAGGAGGGCGAGCTGGGCGACGGCCGCCATTACGCCAAATGGGAAGACCCGTTCAAGAAGCCGTCCTACCTGTTCGCCCTGGTGGCGGCGCGCCTGGTCTGCCAGGAAGAGCGCTACACCCTGCAGTCGGGCCGCGAGGTGCTGCTGCAGGTGTGGGTGGAAGAGGGCAATCTGGACAAGACCGATTACGCCATGCAGTCGCTGAAGAACTCGATCCGCTGGGACGAAGAGCGCTGGGACCTGGAGCTGGACCTGGACCGCTTCATGATCGTGGCCGTGAGCGACTTCAATATGGGCGCGATGGAAAACAAGGGCCTGAATATCTTCAACACCAAGTATGTGCTGGCCAATCCGCGCGTGGCGACCGATATCGACTATGCCGGCATTGAAGCCGTGGTGGGCCACGAATACTTCCACAACTGGACCGGCAACCGCGTCACCTGCCGCGACTGGTTCCAGCTCTCGCTGAAGGAAGGCTTGACCGTCTTCCGCGACCAGGAATTCTCGGCCGACATGATCGGCACCGACAGCGGCCGCGCCGTGACCCGCATCGACCAGGTGCGCACGCTGCGCCAGGCCCAGTTCCCGGAAGACGCGGGGCCGATGGCGCACCCGGTGCGTCCCGACTCCTTCGTCGAGATCAATAACTTCTACACCGTCACCGTCTACGAAAAAGGCGCCGAGGTGGTGCGCATGTACCAGACCCTGCTGGGCCGCGACGGCTTCCGCAAGGGCATGGACCTCTACTTCGAGCGCCACGACGGTCAGGCCGTGCAATGCGACGACTTCCGCGCCGCCATGGCCGACGCCAACGGCCGCGACCTGAAGCAGTTCGAACGCTGGTACAGCCAGGCCGGCACCCCGGTGGTGACCGCGCGCACCCGCTACGACGCGGCCGCCCAGGCCTACGAGATCACTCTGAGCCAGCGCTGCCCCGCCACGCCCGGCCAGGCCGACAAGCTGCCCTTCCACATCCCCGTCGCCGTCGGCCTGCTGGACGCCCACGGCAAAGACCTGCCGCTGACGCTGGAAACCGTCCCCAGCTCAGCCCGCCGGATCGGCCGTCCCGTCCACCATGGGGGCAGCCTCCAATCGGACACAAGCTCTGCTATTGCCTCCAGCTCAGCCCGTGTCCGATCGGTGTCAGGCACCGAAGTAGACACAAGCTCGGCGGTGACGACGCTGGTGCTGGAGTTGACGGAGGCGGAGCAGACGTTCCGCTTTACCGGCGTGAAGGCGGAGCCGACGCCGTCCATCCTGCGCGATTTCTCGGCGCCGGTGGTGCTGGAGTGCGATTACAGCGATGCCCAGCTGCTGCACCTGTTCAAATTCGACAGCGATCCGGTGAACCGCTGGGAGGCGGGCCAGCGCCTGGCGCTGGAGCGTCTGCTGAAGCTGGTGCCGGCCGCCGCCGCCGGCCAGCGCCTGGAGCTGGACGATACCTTCATCGCGGCCCAGCGCGCCGTGCTGACCGATACCGCGCTGGACGCCGCCTTCCGTGAGCAGGCCCTGATCCTGCCGTCGGAAACGGTGATCGCCGAGCATCTGGACGTGGTCAATCCGCAAGCCATCCATACCGCGCGCCAGTTCATGCGCCGTACCATCGGCACCGTGCTGCGCAACGAGCTGCTGGCCGTGTATGAGGCCAACCAGACGCCGGGCGCCTACAGCCCGGACGCCGCTTCGGCCGGCAAGCGCGCGCTGAAGAATCTGGCGCTGTCCTATCTGATGGTGGCGCCGGACCAGACCGCGCTGCGCCTGGCGCAGCAGCAGTTCGACGCCGCCGGCAATATGACCGACCGCGCCGCCGCACTGAGTTCGCTGATCCACAGCGGCGCCGACGCCGGCAAATATCTGGACCGCTTCTATCAGGACTTCCTCAACGAAGCCCTGGTGGTGGACAAGTGGTTCGGCATGCAGGCCACCGCGCCGCACGCCGACGTGGCGGCCGTGCGCGAGCTGATGAAGCATCCGGCCTTCACGCTGAAAAATCCGAACCGCGCGCGCAGCCTGATTTTCAGCTTCTGCAACGGCAATCCGAGCCAGTTCCACGCGGCCGACGGCAGCGCCTACGATTTCTGGGCCGAGCATGTGATCAAGCTCGATGCGCTCAACCCGCAGGTGGCGGCGCGCCTGGCGCGCAGCATGGACCGCTGGCGCCGCTATGCGCCCGAGCTGCAAGTGCATATGCGGCGCGCGCTGGAGCAGGTGGCCGGCACGTCGCCCCTGTCGAACGATGTGATGGAAGTAGTCAGCAAGGCCTTGGCGAATTAAGAGAGCGCCATACCAAGAATTTAAAACCAAAAGGGAAGTTTCATGAAACGTATCAGCCTTACTCAATATCTGGTCGAAGAACAGCGCCAGCACCACAGCATTCCGGCCGAACTGCGGCTGCTGATCGAAGTGGTGGCGCGCGCCTGCAAGACCATCAGCCACTCGGTGGGCAAGGGCGCCCTGGGCGACGTGCTCGGCGCGCTGGAATCGGAAAACGTGCAAGGCGAGGTGCAGAAAAAGCTCGACGTGATCTCCAACGAGATCCTGCTGGAAGCGAATGAGTGGGGCGGCCACCTGGCGGCCATGGCGTCGGAAGAGATGGAATCCATCCACCCGATCCCGAACCGCTATCCGAAGGGCGAATACATGCTGCTGTTCGATCCACTGGACGGCTCCTCCAACATCGACGTCAACGTCTCGATCGGCACCATCTTCTCGGTGCTGCGCGCGCCGGAAGGCATGACCACTCCGAGCGAGCAGGACTTCATGCAGGCCGGCAGCAAGCAGGTCGCCGCCGGCTACGCCGTGTACGGCCCGCAGACCATGCTGGTGCTCACCACCGGCAATGGCGTGAACTGCTTCACGCTGGACCGCGAGATGGGTTCCTGGGTGCTGACCCAGCGCAATATGCAGATCCCGGCCAAGACCAAGGAATTCGCCATCAATATGTCGAACCAGCGCCACTGGCATCCGCCGGTCAAGCGCTACGTGGACGAGCTGCTGGCAGGCTCCACCGGCCCGCGCGGCACCGACTTCAATATGCGCTGGATCGCTTCGATGGTGGCCGACGTGCACCGCATCCTGAACCGCGGCGGCATCTTCATGTATCCGGCCGACCTGCGCGACACGTCCAAGCCGGGCAAGCTGCGCCTGATGTATGAAGCCAATCCGATGGCCTTCATCGTGGAACAGGCGGGCGGCATGGCCACCGACGGCAAGCACCGCATCCTCGACATCCAGCCCGAGAAGCTGCACCAGCGCGTGCCGGTCTTCCTCGGTTCGCGCGATGAAGTGGCCGTGGTGACGGGCTATCACCACGAATAAACGCTGGATTTGCAATCTGAACAACAATATTTGCGCGCAACACTAGCAAAACAGCAGAATTGTTTGCTAGAATGAGCGCCTTTGCCGGTGTAGCTCAGTTGGTAGAGCAGCGCATTCGTAATGCGAAGGTCGTAGGTTCGACTCCTATCTCCGGCACCAGAATTTAGCAGTAGGATCAAAGGGTTACATACTTCGGTGTGTAGCCCTTTTTTCATCCGCTTATGCACTGCCATGTAACCGCCATGTAACCCGCGCACATCAATCGCCTGTTCGTTTTGGGCTACAACATCTCGGTGTTTGATGAAGCGTGCAGCCCCTATCGTGGGGCTTAAGCGCGGCGTGCGCCATCAATTTGGACAATGGCACGTCTAGTGCAAGAGAAATACGAACGAGATGGAGTAGAGCGGGGTTCTGCTCTCCACGTTCAATCGCACCTAGGTAGGACCGATCAATTCCAGATCTGAGTGTCAGCTCTTCTTGCGATACTCCCTGGGCCGTGCGTTCTGCGCGGACAGCTTGGCCAAAGGCCAAGAGCGCGGAATCGTGTGAGCTAGGGGAGGTGATTGGCATTCCGCGATGTTCACGGTAGCCGTGCTTAAAGCCGTGCGGCCAGACGGGCACAACGAGACTCGAGCGGTGAAGATTGAGCGCCTGGCTCGAAACGGCGACCTGCAAGTGCGACCACTCGAGGAGGTTCTTTAGCCGAGGGAGAAATGGTTCTGCGCGAAATCTTCCCCGGCTTTTGGTCGCGGCTGGGCTGTGCCTTTTCTCTAGGCCATAACCTTGTTCCAGTCGATTGCGTAACCTGCGGCTTTTAGTTCGCGCGCGAACTTTTGCATCCAGGCGTCGTGCTCATCTAATGGGGTCCAGACGACGCCAGCGAAATCAGTGGGAATCTCGATATCGCCTTTGGCGAGTGCGCATACTCGTTCTCGGCCAAGACGGGCCATAAAATAGCCAAGCTCCAGCAGTACATTTTGTCGGGCTCTCGGTCTCAACGCATCTACTGATTTTCCGCCAACATCATCCGGGGTGAGCAAGACTACGGCGAATCCAACGTCGCGATTTGCCTCAATCTTTTCGATAATCGTCTTCCCTTGGTTGGCCTGTTCACTCAGGATTACTGCCTCGAACCCAATGCGCTCAATGAAACGTGCTACAGCTTGGCGAGCGGCATCATCATGGCCGTGAACGATGAAGATCTTCTGCGACGACGTTATACTCGGGGCCACTGCTGATTTTGCTTCACCAATATCATTCTCATCGCCAAGCTCATCGCGCAACCATTTGATCGCAGATTTCAGAATTAAAACAGCGTTTTCCTTGCCTTCGCTGATGTACAGTTGTACATCGTGTCGCTGCTCGGGAATGCCATCCCCCCAGACCATTTGCACCGGCCCATTATCGAGAGATGTCGCATCGGCGTAGCGCCGATATTCGACCGTGTCATGGCCGAAGATTGAAGATAGCGCGCCTTCGATATGAGTCTCCAACGCCTTCTGTTCAGATCCCCATCGTTTGGATATGGCGTTCACGTCGAAGGCATCGATCTCCGAGATAATTTTCTCCAGCCTGGATATTCCCTTTTGCATTTGTGCCGCGTTCAAGCTGGCATGAACGGGTTGCTGTGGTGGTTTGCGACTTGCCATTGCTACGTCCTCGATGATTCGTTTATTTAGTGGGGAACTGCATAACGAACTGCTTAATGACTGCTACACCTTGATGGGGCCAAACATACCTGTAAAGATTATCGTGTTCCAAACCTTCTTTAGAGCCTGTCCGGTCTCTTGGTTTACGAAAAGCGAAGAGCGGCTTCCATGTGGCCTACCCATGAAATAGGGGCGCATGCTTTCCCAGGTTTCTGCTACTTGGGCTGATTCCCAGCAGGGTATTTCCTTGGCGAGAAGAAGCGCAGCGGCCGTCGCCAAAGGGATTGTTCCATCCCGTTCGAGCCCATTCTTCCATATGCATTTCACAACGATTGGCGTGACATCAGGGTTATATAACTGAAAATCTAGCCTTTCCGCGGTGATTGTCGCCGCAGGGTTATAAGGAAGACTTTGAACAGAATCAATCACCTCTTGCCCATCGCCGTAGGGGCAGGTGATAAATCCATTAGCGAACATCCGCGTGTGGTCAAGGCCCTGATAGCCGCACTGCGCGCTGGGATATACGACGGGAAAATGGCCTTCATGATGGGAGACTAAAGGATGCCAAGACGGGTATGCATCCACGACTGGCCCAAGGGTGTCAGCTAAATCTTGTAGGGCTACTCTGCTACGGGTACGTTGTGCTTCATCCATGTCGCGCGCGCGCGGGATGAAGTAGGACTCGACATCCTCGTACCCCAATCGCGCGGCTTCGTCTGCTCGGAAGGCCATCGTTCTCTCCATAGGTTTATTTGTATGTGCATAGAGTATCATGTTTACGCATAAAAATGCATTTTTATGCGTAGATTTTGAATTTCATGATTTCCCATGGGCAAGAACATTACTGGCCCAACAGATCGACCTTCCGTTCGATGCGATCCAAAGTCTCGAGCATCACTGAGAAACGGCGTGCGAGGGCTTCAATAGAGGCATCGAGTGATTCCGAATCTATTCGGTCGTTTTTTTGTCTATTGCAAAATGGAAGTTTATTTCTCTTTCGACAAAATTATGTCAATCTAGAATTCAGTTTCTTTCTGAAGGATTGACGATGCCGTATTTCTTCCGAGACACACAACCGAACATTGACGGGAATGAGCTGATTCGTACTCCGCAAGCAGAGGCTTTCCGAGCATTGCAAGAGATTGACCGCGCGAACGGCGAGACTGAGTTTGGCGTCGTGCTTCCAGTGGGGTGCGGGAAATCCGGCACTATCGCTATCACGCCATTTGCGTTCCATTCCAAGCGAACGCTGGTAGTTGCTCCTGGATTGAATATTGCTGATCAATTGGCGCGCGAGTTTGAACCCACCAATCCTCAAATGTTTTACTTAAAGTGCGCGGTCTTGAATGGTGGCCAGTTTCCCGAGCCGGTCGAAATTCGCGGCCGAGAGTCGAACCTCGGGGACTTGGAAGAAGCTGACATCGTAATTACGAATATCCAACAGCTCCAAGGAGGAGACGGTAATCGTTGGATTCGAGCGTTGCCGGACGATTTTTTCGATCTAATTCTTTTTGATGAAGGTCATCATGGCGTCGCGGAGAGCTGGGCGGCATTAAGGCAGAAGTTCAGCGATGCCAAAATTGTCGGCTTTAGCGCCACACCCATGCGCGCCGATGGACAGGTAATGGCGGGGCGAGTGGTCTACGCCTATCCTATCTACCGGGCAATTCAGGCTGGATACGTGAAGCGTTTAAAGGCGGTGCAGTTGAACCCGCGCACATTGAGGTATGTTCGCAGGGAGGATCAAAGGGAGGTCGAAGTAACTCTTGAAGAAGTAAGGCGGCTTGGCGAGGAGGACGCTGATTTTCGACGCAGTATCGTCACATCCGAAGAAACCTTACATACCATCGTTGATGCTTCCATCCGTGCGCTCGAGCAGCGACGAGCTGCCAACAATGGAGATCAGCGACTCAAGATTATTGCCTCGGCACTGAATTTCGAGCATTGCCGTCAAATTGTTCAGGCATATCGTGCACGAAATCTCAGGGCTGATTTTGTTCATTCGCGTGAGGACAGTGCGGCGAACGAGCAAGTACTTCGACGGCTAAATCAACATGAGCTTGATGTAATTGTTCAAGTCAGAAAACTTGGGGAGGGCTTTGATCATCCATGGCTGTCCGTCGCCGCTGTATTTAGCATCTTCAGCAACCTTTCTCCGTTCGTTCAATTTGTCGGCAGGGTCATGCGGGTGATTGTGCAAAATGACCCGCATAGTCCGTTAAACCAAGGAGTGGTCGTCTACCATGCTGGTGCAAATATTGCCCAGCGTTGGGAAGATTTCCGTACATATAGCGAAGCCGATCAAGCGTTCTTTGATGCGCTTTTGCCTGTTGAAGGCATTGATCCGTCTTCAGGTGATGGTGAACGTGAAATCGACATTGAACGAACGCTAGATGAGCTTGTGGTTCGCGCGCAAACCGATGTTCATATGCAGGAGATCCCTCTTCTTAATCAAGACCAAGCCGCCGCAATTCGTCTTCTTCAAGAGAGCGGAATAATTCCGGCAGATTTCGACCCCGAAAGCCAAGTTCTTACTCCCGTCCCGACAACGCGGGTCCGCGTGCGACAAGCAATGAGGCAGGGTCTTGCCGAACGAAACATGCAAGAGGCCGCGAGAATTTTGCATGGCCGGGGAATTAATCCAGGCGGCAGTACGCTTGACCCGCGCCACATGCGCACCAACTTAATCTTCATGAAGTCCGCCCTGGACCGTCATGTCAATAGTGTTGTCGGTCGTGGTGCCGGGGAGCGTAGCGAATTTCGTCGTGAAGACCTTGACCGGATTGATGAAAATTACGAAGCAATAGTTGCAGCGGCCATTCAGGAGGTATTCGATGAGCACTAAATCTTTGTTGGTAACCTGCCGAATCGATATCGCAGGACGCGCCCACGACTGCCAAGCAAATAGTCGGCATCGGATCAACAAAGGGGACGTCCGCTTGAAGGTAAGAAATGGGCTGGGCTGGGATCACTACTGTTCCGAATGCGCTAAAAAGATCTTCGCGAAAGATCTCGCAAAAATCGCACAGCTTGAGAAGCTGGAACCTGAGGTGACTGAATAGGTAAGGCCAGCTCCATTGCCACTAATTGATTGGAGCTTGGATGGAGAGGCCGATCTTCGATTAGGAAGCGGAACGGGCACACCTAACCTCGCTCATGCGCGCGAGGCACTTTAGGAGGGCATGCTGGTCACACGTCCTGCACCAGCGATCAAGGCAAGTTTTGTCACGCTCCTCCAGTCAGAGATCCAGCAAATAGCCTGGGGTGGCAGCACTATCACCAACAAACCAGCCTGGCTGCCGGGTGAAGAATTATGCGTTCCATGGGATGAGGTTTTGGCTTATCGTCAAGCCAACCCGATGGGCAGTATATCGGGCAATTTCATTCAACACAACTTTGGCTGTCTGTAAGCGCTAATGTATTGAATTAAAAGGGGAATGATGGTGTGTTTCAACACCTCGATATGTCGCGAAATCCTCGCTACTGCTCATTCGTAATGCGAAGGTCGTAGGTTCGACTCCTATCTCCGGCACCAGAATTGGAAAGCCGCATGTGAAAACATGCGGCTTTTTTCGTTTTGGCGCGTCCGTCATTGGCGCCGGCTGGACCTTGCAACCTTTTTTAGCGTCCATGGTCTAACTGTTCGTGAAGAGGCAACCCACCAAGATGGAGCCAATCATGAGTGCCGCAGACTTTGACAGCCGAAACTATTCCAAACGCCTGGTTGCGGTCGGCTTTTCCGCAGAGCAGGCCGATCTGCAAGCCGAGGTGACAGGGGAGGTAATGAAAGAGGTGGCCGTGCTCAGCCTGACCGTGGAAGCCCAGCAGTCTAGGCAACAGCCTGAGCGGCAGTGGCTGGCGGCGAAGATCGATCGGGCTGTCGATATCTTGAATGGCCGAATTGACCGGGTCTACGATGAGTTTAACGTGAAAATCGACCGCGTTACGGAGGCGCTGGATGCAAAGATCGACCGTGCGGCTGCGGAACTGAATGAGAAGATCGATCGCGCCGCTGCCGAATTGGATGCGAAGATTGACCGCGTTGCGGCGGAGTTGGATGCGAAGATCGACCGCGTTGCGATGGGGTTGGATGCAAAGATTGACCGTGTGGCTGCGGAATTGAATGAAAAGGTTGATCGCGTTGCCGCTGAATTGACTGCAAAGATTGATTGTGTTGCTGCGGAATTGAATGCCAAGATCGATCATGTTGCAGCAGACTTGAATTCCAAGATCGATCATGTTGCAGCAGACTTGAATGCCAAGATCGATCATGTCGCAGCTGAGCTGAGCAAGGAATTCTGTGTGAAGCTTGATGCGGTGAAAAAATCCAATCTCCGCTGGACACTCGCCATCGTCGCCACGATATCTTCCGTGCAGACGGGCGTGACGCTGGCGGCGCTGCAATACCTGCGTTGACTCGGCCAGACAGCGACTTGCATGCGTGTGCTCCACGGCTGGCGCAGCCAGGGGCGAAGGTGGCCAGGTCTCGCCAGCTTCGCCGATGCGCTATCATTCGGCCCCGTGCGGTCCTCTTCCGGCCGCCGCACGGATCTGCCAACTCAACCAATAATAAGACCGCTTGCGCATGAACCGAGCCAGCTCCATCGATCGCATTCCCTTACCGTATTGGCGCGCCGCGCTGGCGGAGGTCAGCCTGCTGCACCCGGAAATCCCGGCGGCAAGCAAGCCGCTGGCGATTGGCTTTGAGGATGGCGAGTGGCGGGTACTGCAGGCTGCGCCCAGCGTTGCCGCCTGGGCCGCCGCGCAGTTCGCCGCCAGCAAGGCGCGCGCCGATGGCAAAGAGGCGCGGGCCATTCCCTTTCTGTTGATTCCGGCAAGGCTGTCCGAACAGGCGCGCCACGGCGTGAAATGGGGCGCGGGCGATATCCATCTTGGCCGCACGCTGCTCTGCATTCCCTGCCTGCTGGAGCGTTCCGGCGTGCTGCGGCCCGATCCCGAACGCCAGCCCTGGATTCCGCGCGATCTGCTGGCGCCGACCATGAAGCCGGTCGTCGTCGGCGAGCTGGCCAGCCAGGACCGTTTCATCGGCAGCTTGCCGCTCAAGGCGGCCTCGCTGGGCGATGCGCTGAAGATTGCCTCGGAATTGTTTGCGCAGGTGACGGGCGCCGCCTTGCCGCTGCTACCGGCTGCCGAAGATGGCGGGCCGCTGCCGGAGTTCGCATTGGAAGGCCATGAGCTGGTTTCGGAGTGGCATGGCTTGCCGTACGAGCCGCCCGTGGTGGCGCGCCACCTGATCCGGCTGTATGACCAGATCATCGGCGACCAGCCGGCGCTGCCGCTGCTGGATTGCCTGCGGACCGTGGGCGAGCGGCCGGCAGCGCGGCCGCCCACCATCGCGGAGGCGGAACCGTGGCATGCCAATACGGTTGGACATATCAACCGTGAGCATCCGCTTTCGCCGTCGCAGCGCGAAGCGATGGTGGAACTGGCGCGGCTGAAAGATGGCGCCATCCTGGCCGTGAATGGCCCGCCCGGCACCGGCAAGACCACGCTGCTGCAAAGCGTGGTGGCCCAGCAGTGGGTGGATGCGGCCCTGAATGGCGCCGACTGTCCCTTGATCCTGGTGGCGTCCACCAATGTCAAGGCGGTGGAGAATGTGCTCGACAGCTTTGCCAAAATCTGCGCAGAGACCGGGCATGAACGCTGGCTGCCGTATCAGGGCGGCTTTGGCCTCTTCCTCGCTTCGGAGTCGCGCGAAAGCCACCATCCGACCTGCACGGCATGGAACCACTCCTTCACCGATCACGAGACGCCGGAAGCGGTTGCCCGCGCCGAGAAGTATTACCTGGCCAAGGCTGCGGCCCTGTTCCCGCAAGAGGATACGGTGGAGGGCGTGAGCGCGGCGTTGCGCCAGACCTTGCAGTACCTGCAGCGCAAAATGCAGGACATCGTCGCCGCCCGTTACGCCTTGTTCAGGGCGGCGGGAGAAGATCCCGGCGAAGGCGCGGAAGCCTCCTGCAAGCGCCTGCTGGCGGAACAGCAGGCGCTGATCGAGGCGGCCCAGGCAGCCATTGAAGCGGCGCAGCGCGAGCTGGATGCGCAGGAGCAGCAGGCGCGCGTGCTGGAAGGCAGTCATCAGCGCATGCGCGAGAATATCGACCGCGCCGAGAAAGCCTGGCTGGCCTATCTGGAAGGCACGCCGTGGTGGATGGATTTGCTGAGTTTTCTGCCGCCGGTGCTGCGCCGCCGCCAGGCGCGCGACCGCAGCTTCCTGCTGTCGAATGCGCTAACGGCCGATTTGCGGCATCGCGACGATGGCCTGGAACAGCACTTCAAGGCGCTGCGCGAAAGGGCCGCGCGCCACCGCTCCCAGGCCCTGCTTGCGCTCAAGGAGCGCCGCGCGGAAGTGGAACTTAACCTGGCTGCGCAAGCGCAGCGGCGGGAAGCGGCCCATCAGGCGCGGGCAAAAATCGATGGCATCTTCCGTCACTGGCTGGCGGCGCTGCAGGATGGCTATGAAGCCATGCGCGATATGGCGCTGAACGACTTGAACGACGCCATCGATATCATGATCCGCGCGGTGATGTTCGGACTGGCCGACCGCTACTGGTCGGGCCAGTGGCTGCTGGAGATGCGCCAGCGCCTGATCAATGGCGAAAGCGATTCCAAGGGGCGCGTCAGGCTGGAGGCCAAGTACCGCCGCTTTGCCAAGCTGGCGCCTTGCCTGGTGTCGAACTTCCACATGGCGCCAGCCTTCTTCACGGCCTGGCAGGGCCGCGATATGCCGTTCTGGAATACGATCGATCTGCTGATCGTGGACGAGGCGGGCCAGGTTGCGCCGGACGTCGGCGCTTCCATGTTCGCGCTGGCGCGCAAAGCCATGGTGGTGGGCGATACCTATCAGATCGAGCCAATCTGGAACAATGGCGAGGGCTGCGACCGCGCCAATGCGGTGAAATTCGGTTTGCTGTCCGATACCGCCGACACGCGCTACGATGCGATGGAGCAGGGCGGCTATGCGCCGGCCAGCGGCAGCCTGATGCGCGTGGCGAACCAGGCCTGCCGCGTGCAGAAGTATCGCGATGTGCGCGGCCTGATGCTGACCGAACACCGGCGCTGCGTGCCGGAACTGATTGGCTATTGCAATGAGCTGATTTACTCGGGGCGCCTGCAGGCGCTGCGCCAGCGCATTCCGCAGGAGCAGCGCCTGCTGCCGCCGTTCGGCTGGCTGAACGTGGCAGGCCAAGACCGCAGGGCCGGCGCCAGCCGCCAGAATCCCGAGGAGGCGCAGGCGATTGTGGACTGGCTCAAGGCCAACCGGGCCGATATTGAACGGCACTATGCCGACTCGTCGGGCAAGCCCACGCCTCTGTGGAAGCTGCTGGGCATTGTGACGCCTTTTGCCGCCCAGGCGGGCGCCATCCAGCGTCTGCTGCGCAAGGAGATGCCCGATCTGCTGCACAAGTCTGCGCGGTTGACGGTGGGCACCGTGCATGCATTGCAGGGGGCGGAACGCAGCATCGTCATCTTCTCGCCCACTTATGGCCCATCGTTTACGGGCAGCGCCTTCTACGACCAGAAGCCGAATATGCTGAACGTGGCGGTGTCGCGCGCCAAGGACAGCTTCCTGGTGATCGGGAATGCGGTCTTGTTCGACAAAACGAATAGCAGCCGGCCTTCGGGGCTGTTGGCAAGGTATCTATTTCACCCGCAATGGGGGGCCGAGCTGGCGGGCGCACGAAAAGCAAGACTTGTAGTTTAATATGAGATAGCCGTACTGACAGTGTCTTTTCCTGACCCCAGAGGAGATGCACCATGTACCAGAATCTCTCCATCAAGCGTATTTTTGTTGCGCTCTTCATCATCACCGTTGTGCTGGCGGCACTCACCATGCTATCGCTGCTGCGGGTCTCGGCCAAGCAGGCGGAAGCCCGCCAGGCGGCCGATTCGCGCTACCAGTCCTATTTGCTGGCCGATGAGCTGAGGCAGAGTTCCGACGATCTGACCCGGCTGGCGCGCACCTATGTGGTGTCGGGCGAGGAACGCTACGAGCGCCAGTATCTGGACATTCTGGCCATCCGCAACGGCCAGAAACCGCGTCCCGAGCATTACGAGCGCATTTACTGGGACTTTGCCGCCGCCAATGCGCCTTTGCCGCCATCCTCCGGCCAGACCGTGTCGCTGCAGGAGCTGATGCAGCGCTCAGGCTTCAGCGACAAGGAATTCGCCAAGCTGAAGGAAGCGGAAGCGAATTCCAATGAGCTGGTGCGCACCGAGGTGATCGCGATGAACGCGGTCAAGGGCCACTTCGACGATGGCAAGGGCGGCTTCACGCGCAGCGGCGAGCCCGATCCGGAAATGGCGCGCCGCATCATGCACGATCTGGCCTACCACCAGAACAAGGCCAAGATCATGCGGCCGGTGAACGATTTTCTCGCCCTATTGGATGAGCGCACCAGCGCCCAGGTGGCGACGGCCACGGCGGCTTTTGAAAGCGCGCAAACGCTGGCGCAGTGGCTGCAAGGCTTGTCCGTGCTGGCGGCCGTGGCTTGCCTGCTGTTTGCTTACCGCTATATCCGCAGCGGCTTGCAGCAGGCGGTGGACACGGCAAAGTGCATCGCGGCCGGCGATTTGAGCCACGATATCGACACCAGCCGCAATGACGAAATCGGCCAGCTGCTGCAGGCCATGCAGCACATCAACGGCAGCCTGGCCGAGATGATCGGCAATATCCGCAGCAGCACCGACCAGATGACGGTCGCCACCAGCGAAATCGCCAGCGGCAACGCCGATCTGTCGGCGCGCACGGAATCGCAGGCCAGCTCGCTGGAGCAGACCGCGAGCGCCATGGAAACCCTGACCGACACGGTGCAGCAGAACGCCAGCAACGCCCAGCAGGCCAACCGGCTGGCGGCCGATGCGGCCAGCGTTGCCGAGCAGGGCGGCAGCGTGGTGTCGCAGGTGGTGTCGACCATGGGCGCAATCCGGGATTCGTCGGCGCGCATCAGCGACATCATCGGCGTCATCGACGGCATTGCCTTCCAGACCAATATCCTGGCGCTGAATGCGGCGGTGGAGGCGGCGCGCGCCGGGGAGCAGGGGCGCGGCTTTGCCGTCGTCGCCTCGGAGGTGCGCAATCTGGCGCAGCGCAGCGCGGCGGCGGCCAGGGAAATCAAGGATTTGATCGGCGCCTCGGTGGCGCGGGTCGAGGAGGGCGGCCGGCTGGTCGATGCGGCTGGCGAAACGATGCAGCGCGTCGTGGCCTCGGTGCATAAGGTGGCGGGCATCATGGGCGACATTACCAGCGCGAGCCAGGAACAGAGCAGCGGCATCGGCGAAGTCAATGTGGCCATCGGCCAGATGGATTCCATCACCCAGCAAAATGCGGCCCTGGTCGAACAGGCCGCCGCCGCTGCCGAGAGCCTGCAGGAACAGGCGCAGGCGCTGGGCAGGGCAGTCAGCATCTTCCGCCTGAAGGGTGGCGCAGTGCCGCGCAGCGCGGCGACGGCCCTGGTGCCGATCCGGGCGCCAGCCAGGGCCTGATGCCTGGGGTCTGAGGCTTAGAAGCTGGCGATGGCCGCCGGCTGGCCGTTCCTGAAGGTGTAGATGGTGACGGGCGACTGCTTCATATCGCCCTTGCCGTCGAAGGCATACGTGCCGGTCACGCCCTTGTAGCTGTTGGCCGAGATATCGGCGCCGACCTTGGCCGGATCGACCGAATTGGTTTTCTGCATCGAGGCGGCGTACATCTGCACCGCGTCATAGTAGGCGGCAGCGTAGACGTCGGGATCGGCGTTGAAGCGCTTCTTGAACTTGGCCTTGAAGGCGGGGCCGGCGGCGGCTTTTTCCAGCAGGGCGCCGCCCTGTACGCACAGCACATTGTCGCCGACGGCGGGGCCGCCCAGCTTGCCCATCTCCGGGGTGCAGATGGTGTCGCCGCCCAGCAGCTTGGCGTTGATGCCCAGCTGCTTCATCTGGCGCGCCATCGGCGCGCCTTGCGGCGCGTAGCCGCCAAAGAAGATGGCATCCACCTTCTTGGTTTTCAGCTTGGTCAGGATGGCGGTGAAGTCGAAGGACTTGTCGGTGGTGAATTCGTGGCCGGCCACCGCCAGGCCGGACTGGCGCGCCTGCTTCTTGAACTCTTCGGCCAGGCCCTGGCCGAAGGCGGTGCGGTCGTCGATCACGGCCACGGTTTTCAGTTTCAGCTCATTGGCCGTGTACAGGGCCATCTTGGCGCCCAGCTGGGTGTCGCTGGCGTTCACGCGGAACAGGTTCTTGTAGCCCTGCTGGGTGACCTTGGGATTGGTGGCGACGGTGGAGACCACCATGCCGGCGTCGTTGTAGACGCGCGAGGCGGGCATGGCGACGCCCGAGTTATACGGGCCGACGACGAACTTCACGCCATTGTCGGCCAGTTTCTGGGCCACGGTGACGCCGGCTTTCGGGTCGCCCTGATCGTCTTCGGAAAGCAGTTCGAACTTGAGCTTCTTGCCCGCCACCGTGATGGGCTTGGCGTTCAATTCCTCGATCGCCAGGCGCGCGCCGTTTTCATTGTCCTTGCCGGAGAAGGCCTGTGGGCCGGACAGGGGGCCGGTGTGGCCGATTTTGACCAGCATTTCCTGCGCGCTGGCGCCAGCGGCAAAGCCCAGCAGCGCGATCGCGCCCACGGTGTGCTTCAAGTTCATTGGGTCTCCTTCTGATTGGTTTGCTTGCGCTGAATTATCCACGATCCGGTGGGCAGGGCAAGGAAAATGCAGCGGATTCCGACATTCGCTGCGGCCGCAAGCAGCGCGCCGCCAATTTCCTAAGGTAAAAACGCATTGGCCAGAAAAGAGGCTAAAACGCAACTTTATAATGGTCAGTTTTTGCCATTATTGGTCAGTTATTGTCAGAATAGAAAATAATCTTTGTCATAACATTTCCTTGTGAATATAATAAGGCAAAGAGGTTCATGACAGATTTACTTTTACTGGGATGCGGCCCCCAACGTACCCATGAATTGCGCTCGATTTTTCGGCAAGCCGGCTATCATGTAATTGAAGTCGATAATGTGGGCGCCTGTTGCCGGCGCTTGCAAGCTGAATTTCGGCAATCTAGCGATATCTCTTCCGATCAGATCGATCATGCCGCTCCTTCCGCGCCGACGAAGGGCGTCACAATCCTGGATACGGCGATGCTCAGTGCAAGTTCCGGTCAGCCGCAGCTGCTTAGCTGCATCATGGATCTGGCGCGGCAGCTGGCGCCCGGCTGGCGGCTCGGCCTGCGCCATCGCCGTCTGGAGGCGCCAAACGGCGCCGGTATCGAGCTGACCAGTCTGGAATTCAATTTCATGAAAATCTTTACCATGGTAGAAGTTGGGGAGGCGGTTTCGCGCAAAAAAATTGTGCAGACATTTGGCGAGGATTATCTAAGCTATGACCAGAATCGCCTGGATACCATGGTGCGCCGTTTGCGCCAAAAAATAGAAAACCATCTGGGAATTAAACTTCCGCTGAATACCGTGCGGGTGCGCGGTTTTTCTTTCGATGATGTGCTGATCATCGATCCATGAATTAAGCGGCGGCGGTCTCGGTCAGCAAATGTCATAAGCGCAGGAATTATCTCTTCTATAGTCAAAAACGGCCGATCCGGCCGGATTTTTCCGACGATAGAAAGGATATTCAATGAAAGAAAGCGCTTTTCTGCTGCTACGCCGCAGCATCTGCTTAATGGCCTGGCCGGCACTCGCGTGCGCCCAGTCCGATTCTCTTCCCGCAATGGGAGCGGATTTGACGCGCACCTCGGTGTCCGGCATTTCTTCCGGCGGCTTCATGACGGCCCAGTTGGCCACCGCCTATTCCGGCCTGTTCGTTGGGGCCGGTGTCATTGCAGCCGGCCCGTACTACTGCGCCGGCACTTATGCGGACCAGTCTTTCCTGGAAAACGCGACGGCAGCCTGCATGTCGCCGTTGGATTCGACCGTGGCCGCCAACGCCGCGGTGTCGTGGCGCAACGCCCAGCGTTTCGCCGCCGCCGGCGAGATCGATGCGGTCAGTAATCTGGCCCGCCAGCGCGTCTATATCTTCAGCGGCGCGAACGACCGCACGGTCAAGCCCGTGGTGGTGGACGAGGTCGCCAAATATTACGCCTTGGCGGGGGCTGGCAAGGCGCAAATCCAGTATGCCAACAATATCAATGCCGGCCACTCGATTGTCACGGACCGGGAAGGCGATGTCGCTTGCAGCGATACCCGCGAGCCTTTCATCAATAACTGCGGCGTGAAGCAGGCGGAAGTGCTGTTGCGCCATATCTATGGCGAGCGCAGCGCGCCGTCCGGCAACGGCCCGCTGGAAGGCAAATTCATCCGGTTCAAGCAAAGCGAATTCATTACCGGCACGCGCAGCAGCATGGACGATGAGGCCTACGCCTATATTCCGAAGTCCTGCGAGCAAAGCGCCTGCGTGGTCCATGTCGCCTTCCATGGCTGCCTGCAGGGGGCCAGCAAGATCGGCGACCGTTTTTATAAGGGCACCGGCTACAACGAGTTCGCCGACAAGAACAATATGATCGTGCTGTATCCCCAGGCCAAAGCCAGCAACGGCATTCCCTTCAACCCGAAAGGCTGCTGGGACTTCTGGGGCTATTCGGACGAGGATGTGAAGCAGCCTGCCTTCTACACCCGCAAGGCGCCGCAGATGGCCGCCGTGGTGGCCATGATCCGCCGTCTGGGCCAGCCGCGTTCGGCCAAACCCTGAATTTTTTCTATGGAGTGATCCCTATCATGTCGCAGAATCTGTTTACCCCATGGCTGGCCTGCTGCAGTTCCGCCGCCGCCATGCTCAACGAGGCCCGCCAGCAACTGCCTGCGGGCCAAGCCCAGTGCGCCCAGTTCCTCAAAACCTTGCTGGACGCCGATAAGCAGCGGCAGCAGCTGCAGGCCGAAGCGTTGACCAGCCTGCTGCACCTGCAGGCTGGTTTGCTGCAGCCGCTAATGTCCGGCTTTGGTCCGCGCCAGTGGGCCGAGTTCCAGGCCGGCTGGTCGGCACAACAGGAAGAGAGCTGGCAAGCCTTTTCCGAACGCGGCAAGATGTACTGCGCCGATCTGCGCAAGACCCAAACCCAGGACGAGGCCACGATGGTCCTGGGCGGCGCCTTGACCGATATGGGGGCGCGGCTGAAGGAAGATGCGGAACAGGCGTTCACGCTGCTGAATTCGGCAAGCGCCGCCGCCGGCATCCTGAGCGGCAAGGTGTTGGACGAGCTGATCGGCGCGGCAGCCCCGGCGGCGGCCAGCGCGCCACGCGGCGAGTAAGGTGGAGCAGGCCGGCGGCGGATGCTGCGCCATCGGCTGTTTTGGCAAAAAACCGAGCCTGCATAGCGCAGGACTCGGTTTTTTTACGCCGGCAGTGCTCAAGCCGGTGCGGATGGGGCCTGTGCTTCCAGTGGCAGTTCCAGCATTTCCGGCGACAGGACGCGGCTATAAATACTGCCGAATAAGGTGGCGGCCTGGGTGGCGGCCTGGCGGAAGCGCAACTGCAGCTCGGCCCGGATCTGGGCATCGTTGCTGGCCTGGTAGCGTTGTTGCAGGCTGAGCATCCCTTGCAGCTGTTCCTGTAAAGGCCGCAGATTATCCGCCGTCGCATGGCCGCCGACATAGGCGCCCTGGCTCATGCCCATCAAGGCCAGCAAGGTGGCCGAAATCTGCAGATGCCCCAGCTGGTCGGCGCCGCTGGCAATCACGTAGGCGGCAATCACGAAGGTAAATACGAGCATCTGGAATTTATAGATGTCGAAGCGCTGCTCGGTCATCAGCATTTCGCGCGCACGCGGCCGGCGCGCCGGACCGGCCGGTGGGGCGTTGAACCAGCCCAGTTGCTGCGCATAGGCGTAGCTGTCCGTTTCCAGGGTCTTCTTGACGGAGGTGGTGATCTGGGTACTGGCCGCACCGACGGTCGAGATGCCGATCAGGTAGAGCAGATCGCTGGAGATGTCTTGCAACAGGCCGGTGCGCAGCCATTGATAGAACAGCAGGGTCGCCACAATCAGGGTGAACACCAGCATCTGCAATTGCGACAGGCTGGCCTGGCCGCTGCTGATTTTCCAGGGCAGCAGCCGGGTGCAGGCGCTGCGCCAGCCGGGCAGCTGCGGCGCGGGGGCGGCGGCGGCCGCAATCAGGTAAAACGCCGTGGCGAACAGGAGGGCGGCCAGCACGCTGGAACTTTTGTTGGAAACCGTCAGCGCCAGTTTGCGGCCGAAATACACTTCGCCGCGCTGGCCATCGTCGTAATGGAAGGCCGCGATTTTCAGCTGCACGGTCTGATGGCGCTGCCAGAAGCGCCAAGTGCCGCGCATATCGCGCGCGTTGGCGAATTCTTCGATCCGCGGCGTGCGGAAATAAATGCGCGTACTGGCGATGGCCTGGTTCGGATCGCCAGGGTGGGGCCGCTGGATGACCTCGACATGCTCGACCAGCAGCGGGATGGCCTGGACCTCGTCCTTGCGCTCCAGCTCGAAGTACCCGAGCACGCAGACCTTGTCGAGTTGCTCGGCAAAATTGGGCGTGATGCTGAGATAGCTGACATTGCCGCTGGCCAGACTGGGCGAGGGTAGTTCGATCTTGGCATTGTCAAGGGCGGCGATGGCCGCCGCGATGGGCGCGCGCATCGCTTGCACCCGCGCCTGCGCCGGCAGGCTGCCGGCATGCAGGGGGGAGCAGATCTCGGCGGGTGGAAGGCCGGCGGCGGCGGCGGGCACGAGAGACAGACCGCAAGCAAAAATACAGAACCATTGTTTCATGTGTTCACCTGGCTGGTTGAAGGGAGGCCCCGCGGCTGCGGGAACCTGTTCATGCTAGGCAGCGGTTTGGACGGCGCGGCTGACGGTCTCTGGCAGCGAGGCTTGCCAGAATTGGTCAGCCAGGCGGAGGCTGACGCCACTAAGCTTGCTTGGCTGTCGGAACCGGCGGCGAACCCACAAACCTTACTGGAAAAATCTATGGCTATCCTGACGACTCTGGAAGACATGGTGCGCGCCATTGCCGGCTCCATCATGAATGCGCAACACATGGTGGAGAAAGCGCAGTTGGCGAACATCGCCTCGTTTTTTGACGATCAGCACCGCCCCACGGCGATCGCGGTCGAACTACCCGCCATTCACAGCAGCGCCGAACCGGGCGCGCGCTATCTGTACGAAGTGCCGGTGCTGTCGCTGGTGCCGCATAGTTCGCTGATCATCGGCGAGGCCGAAATCGAACTGGATGTGGAACTCGGTGCGCTGGAAGAGCATGATCGCAGCGGCGTGCATGAAGGCATTCTCGATCAGCTGGGACGGGCCGCGCCGGCGGACAAGAAGGCCGGCTTGCTGGTCAGTCCCGGCAATGGCGGCTTGGCCAACAAGAGCGGCAATGTGGCCCATATCAAGCTGAAGCTGGTGGCCACGGAAAAATCCGAGGGACTGGCGCGCCTGCTCAACGACGTGGTCAAGGCGCAGGGGCCGACCCTGGCGCCGCCCACGAAGACGAGCCGCCGCTGAGCGTTTCTTTCTTGATTCTGGAGGATGCCATGAGCAGCAATAATTTTCAGATGACCAATATCCGCTTCATCAAGCGCATCGTGGTCGGCAACGACAATCCGCAAAACATGAGGACCGAAGCCGAAGTCCAGGAAGCGATGGACCTGGTGAACCGCTGTCTTTCCTCGACGCCGCGCGGGTATCTGTTGAATGTCGAGAAGAGCTTCGGCTTATACAATATCGGCGAACACCAGATCGTGCTGCAGTATGCGGTCTATCACATTGGCTTCGACCGCAAACCACTTTACCTTGACGACCATGCTGCGGCTTGATCCTGTGGTCCAGTACCGGGTTGAGTTACTGCGCCAGCTGCTGCGGCAGGCATACGGGGTAGGCAGCGTCGGCCTGCCCGGCCTGCACCTGCAGACGCTGGAGTTCAGCATTCATGGCTATTGCATCTACCGGCAATTCGGCTGGGAGCGCATCAGGGAAGCGGCGTTCAGTACCCGTCCGCCGCCTTTCTGGCAGCGCCTGCTGCAGCGCGCGCCATTGCTGGAACTGCGCGTGTGCGTGAACCAGGATGGATGCAGTATCACCATCGGTGCCGCCTGGCCCGGCACGCGCCGGAGCCGGGCGAATTGCATCTGGCGTTTGACGCCGGAGCTGCAGCAGCAAATCAGCCAGATCGATTACGACTGCCGGCAGGGCAGCGGTGCTTTTGCGCGCCGCGGCAGCGCGGCCTAGCGCTTGCGTCAAGCCTGGCGCCGCAGTCAGAAACCGCCATATAAAGCCTCTGCCAAGAACCTAATCTAGCCATATCGCAATCGCAGACAGCAAGCGCGGTTGCCGATAACGGTCCACAGCAATGTGGCTTCTTTCGGCTCGCAAGAGCCTCATTTATCAGGAGTAGAAAATGGCTGAAATTATCGATATGGCGTCGCAGTTCAAGGGTCTGCCCATGGGCGATCTGATTGGTGGTCCGCTGTCGGCGGCCTGCGATGCGCAGGTCAAGCTGGCGACGGCGACGGCGGACTTCATCAAGCACGTTGGCTTCCTGCCGCCGACCGATGCCGACAAAGGCGGTGTCGGCGCGACCCGCCTGGCGCACTTTGCCTTCACCCGTCCGGTCACCGATCCCAACGATCCAAGCAAGCAGATCGACCAGGCGGTTTCCCTGGACGTGCCGCTGCTGGCGATCGTCAAGATCCCGAGCCTGTCGGTCACCAAGGTCGACATCACCTTCGACATGGAAGTGAAGTCCTCCTTCGCCTCCAAGGAAACGGAAGACAAATCGGGCAAGTTCTCCGCCGACGTCAAGGCGGGCTGGGGTCCGGTCAGCGTTTCCGTGCACCTGGAAGGCTCGGTTGCCACCCACAAGGAAAACACCCGCAGCTCGGACAATTCGGCGAAATACCACGTCCAGGTGCTGGCCGAGGACAACGGCATGCCCGAGGGCCTGGCGCGCGTGCTCGACATCCTGCAAACCTCGATCCAGCCGCGCGTGGCCGCGCCAGCCGCGCCAACCACGCACTGATTCGCGTAAGCCGGCAACACCGCAAATGGACCTGCGGGTCCATTTGCCTCCCGCATATCCCATAGGAGTTTTATGACGACGAACATCATCACGCAGGAGCAGCTGCGCGCGCTGCTGACGGCGAACGATGCCGAGACGCGTGCCGAGGTCTGGCTGGAACCGCTCAACCAGTGCATGCAGGCAGGTTCGATTACGACGGCAAGGCGGCAGGCGGCCTTTCTGGCCCAGATTCTGCTGGAGTCGGGGCAGCTCAAGCATCTGGAAGAAGACCTGGTGTACAAGCACCCCGCCCAGCTGTGCGCCGTCTGGCCCAAGCGCTTTGCCAGTGAGGTGGCCGCCATTCCGTTTTGTAATAACGAGCAGGCACTGGCCAATCTCGTCTATGCGAACCGCATGGGCAATGGCGACGCGGCCAGCGGCGATGGCTGGAAGTACCGCGGACGTGGCCTGATCCAGCTGACGGGACGCGACAACTATGCGCGCTTCTCCAGCGCCACCGGTTTCGATGCGCTCAACAATCCCGACTTTTTGCAGCATCCGGTGGGCGCCGCGCTGTCCGCCGCGTGGTTCTGGCAGGCGCAAGGCCTGAATGAGCTGGCCGACCAGGCCCTAGGCGGCAAAGCGGACGAGCAGTTCGACCTTATCACGCACCGCATCAATGGCGGCCTGACCGCGAAGGACGAGCGCCGCGCACTGTGGCGGCATGCCAAGCAGGTACTCGGCGTCGACGTGGCCTAAGCCGTGGTTGCGCCAGAAAACAATTGATTTTTTTGAGGTGAAATCATGACCAAAGACACAAACGCAATGGAAATAGAGGCTCCTTTGACCAAGAACCAAAGCAAGATGGAAATAGAGTCTCCTTTGACCAAGAATTCAAGCAAGATGGAAATAGAAGCTCCTTTGACCAAGAACAGGTATGAAAAAGTGCAATTCATTTCCTGGGAAGTCCATACCGGTCCCTATATTCATGGCCAGGGCGTCGGTCTGTATACCGGCTTGGGGAATCCGGTGGACGACAAACGTACTGATGCCGAAGGACAGTGCTGGGACATCGAGGCGCGTGTCGCCTTTACGAAGGAGGCACTCAAGCTGGCCTTGAAGGGCAGTGATCCCAGTTCCAGGACGTTGAAGGTTTTTATGGCGCCGGAATTTCTGTACCGTGGCGCCGGCGGCGCTTACCTGCACGATTTGCTCGACGGCTGGTCCACGGCACCGGCGGAATTTGGTTTGCCGCCGATCTACAGTGGCGCCTGGGGCGGCTTGTTCGGCCAACTGCGCAACCTGGTCGCCCACGAGAATTATGAGCATTGGATCGTTGTCTTCGGTACAGCCGTGAGTGCGTCGTTCCACACCCAAAACTCCCCGCAGGGTAAGCGCCAGTTAAATGTGGCCGAGGTGGCCGAGGTGTACAACTCCGCATTGGTGCAGCGTGGTGGCAGCGCCTCCGATGGGCGTGCCAATAGCCACGTCACGCGCAAGCACTATATGTCCGGCATTGATTTCTTCAGCTGGTATGGCGCCGCGCAGCACGGCAACAATGTCGAACATCTTGATCCCACCGCACGGCGCCTGGTCGAGACCAGCTTGGGTAATGCAAGTTCACTCTTCCAATTCGACTCGGTGGGCGACCGCCACGGCACGCGCCTGAAATTCGGCATCGAGATCTGTCTCGACCATGCCATCAGCGCACCGAACAATAATTTTGGCCGTATCCGTGCCGCCAACGAAGAGGTCAATATTCAGCTGGTGCCGTCCGCTGGCATGTTTTTACAGCGCCAATCGATCTGCCTCTGTCCGGCGAATGCGGCGGCGCCCAATGCCTACGCTTTCAACTGCGACGGTTTGAGCCAGCAACAACATGCCGGCGGCTTCGGCAGCCATACCCAGATATGGAGCGCCGCGCATGGCGTCGCCATGCCGCCATCCATGGAAGTCATTGGTGGCGAGCCTCATCCGGGCAGCAAGCTGTATCTGTTGCCGCCTCGGGCGGCGACCAGCTATGGTGAGGTGGCAGCGGACCGCTTGTGGAACAACTTAAGGGACAACAGCGGTGCAGGCTCTGTTCGCATCATGGATCCATGCCCTATTTGATTGATATTCGCAGTGAGGTGGCGGCGGTCTGGACAGTAGATAAGGCTGGGGCGCCGCACCTCAAGCACAGGAAATATGCGAGTGAATCTGGATATGGAAATGAATTTGAGTTTGCAGAAGGGCGGTGCATATCGGAGCGGCATTCAGGCACTGCGCAAGCTGGTGCGAAGCAATGGCAGCGAGGCGACCATCGGTGTAGTCACCGTGAAGCATCCCATGGAGGCGCAGACGGTAGACCTCTATCTCCATCTGGCCTATGATCCGAACCCACAGCAGGAGGCAATGAACGGCTCTCTATATGCCGTGGGTTTTCGATCGGCGACCGGCGCGTATTTCTTTTCCATCGATGGTCTTGAGTTGCCGGCCGGCGCGGCTCGCCTGCCAGACAATCCCGATGGCAGCTATGCCAGCCTCGATTGTTGCGATGCGCTGCCGCCGATCTCGGATCAGTCGCTGCTGCATGCCGTGCGGGCCATTGGCAACTACAAGAAAAACGACGTGCTGGACACGCGCAAAAAACAGCAGTTGGCGCAGCTGATTATTGCCGTGAGCGAGGCTATCCGCTTCGACCAGGTGGAAAAGGAGATCGATGGCGTGCTTGGCACCCTGCTTAAGGTGGCGCCGCCCAAGGACCTGATCCGCGTCTGGGGCGGACACTTTATCGGCAGCTGTGAAACCTATCACAATCCGCGCGGCTGACCTCAGCCGGGCCGCTTGCCAGACGAGGACAAGGAGGACGGATTGGTGTTGGGACTTTCGGCATCAACGGCACTGACGGAAGCTACCCGTCTGACGGGACGCACCGGGGCGACGATATCAGCTTGCGATCCCGGCTGCGCCGTCTGTCGCCCTGCCGCAGCGCCAGACTCGTTCAGGCGGTAGGCGGCGACGGCGGCGGCAGTGGCCGGGTCGCTGGCGATATCGCGGGCGGAGCGCTGCAGGTTGGCCGCTGGCGGCGCGGCTGTGCCCTCGGCTGCCGCTGGCGCGGCGGCAGCGGGCGTGTTGGCGGCGGCTCCTGCCGGCGCGGCTGGCGGCATGGCGGGAACTTCGGCTGCAGCCGGTGCCTGCGCGGCCGCCAGCGAAGCCTGCGCGCGCACTGCTGCTTCGGCGGCGGCATTGGCGTTGGCGGCATTGCGGGCGATGATCTGCGCATCGGCGGCTGCTCCGGCGGCAGCCTGGCGATTGGTGCTGGCGGCGAGCGCATCCTGGCTGCGCGCGGCGCCAGCCGCCGCCTGTTCCTGGCGCCGGGCCTGGGTTTGGCGGACCAGTCCAGCGCTGCGAATGGCCGCCTCGTCGATGGTCTCGGATTGGGCGCGCAGGCGCTCCAGCGCCTGTGCATCCTGCTGGCGCTGCACGGCGGCGCCGGCATCGCGCCGGGATTGCTGCTGGTCGCCAGGCAGCGGCTGGCGCGCCTGGTCCTGCGCCTCGCGCGGTTGCTGCTGCCGTGCGGTGCGGAGGGCGGCGGCCTGCTGCTCTGTCAATTGCTCGGCGGACTGGCGCTGTGCGCGCGCCAGATTGAATTGTTCCTGGTCGGCTGCCTGGGCCGCCGCGCGGCGTTCGGCCGCCAGGCGATCGGCCAATGCCGTGGCGGCCGCATCTTCCTCGCGCGTGCTGGTGAGCTGGCGCACGGCGGCGGCCTGGGCTTCCGCCGCGCGTGTTTGCTGGGTTGCCTCGAGCTGGCTGTTGCGCAGCTCGGCATTGGCGACTTCGCGCGCAAAGGCCAGGCGGTCGGCAGCTTGCCGCGCTTCCTGCGTGAGCGCGGCAGGATTGGTGGCGTTCGCGGCGGCGCGTGCCGTTTCCAGCCGTTCAGCTTCGAGCTGCGCGGTGCGCAATTGCGCAGTGTTCAGCTGCGCTGCGCTGGCATTGGCGCTGGTCCGCACCACTTCCTGCCGCGCGGCGTGCAGCCGTTGCGCCGCCTGCTGCGTGGCGTTCAATTGTGCCGTGTTCGCGCTGGCATTGGCTTGCGCCGCTTCCTGCCGCGCAGCTTCCAGGCGTTGCGCATCCTGGCGCGCCTCGGCTGCCGGCGCGGCATTCGCATTCGTATTCGCATCGATTCGCGCGGCTTCCTGCCGCGTCTCCTGCAGGCCCAGGGTTTCCTGTTGCGCGGCGCTCTGGCGCGTGGCGTCGAGGCGCGCCTGGAGCGCGCGCTGGTCGGCGGCGCGGCGCGCATCCTGAGCACTTTGCGCTGCGGTGTTGATTTGCGCTGCCGCTTGCGCCTCGGCTTGCAGCGCTGCTTCCTGTTCGGCGCGGACGGCCAGCAGCTGAGATGCGTCGGGCGGCTGACTGCTTTCCGCGTCCGTCGGCACGGCGTTCGCGGCCGGCGCTGGCGGCTGCGCAAAAGGCGGCGGCGCGGCGGCCGGCACCCCGGCAGTGGCGGCCGTGACGCCGGGTGTGGCGGCGGGCGTGCCAAAAGCGCCTGTATTGCGGCTGGCATCGAGGGGCGCATTTTGTGCTGTGGCGGCGGTACTGAGGGTGGCGCCGATCTGGTCCAGTTGCTGCGCGGCGGAGCCCAGCTGCGCCAGCGTGCCGCCGCGATCGGCCTCGAAAGCGGCCCGCAAGCGCGGGCTGTCGACGTTCAGCGTGTCGAGTTCCTCGTTCAGTTGCGATGGCTGCATGGCGAAACCCAGTTGCGCCAATTCGGTCGGCAATGTCATGGACGTATTGCCTTGCGCCGCATTCACGCCTTGCAGGCCTTCATAAGCTTGGGCCAGCGCGAAGGCCGTTTCATGCAATGCGCTGAAATCGAGTGCGCTGGCGGCGCCCGTGCCGGCATTCTGCTGCAGCTCGCCCAGGCGCTTCTGCGACAGCGCCACCAGCGACAGGTAATGTCCAAGCGGCGATAGTTCGGCGCTGGCTGCCGCAGGCACGGCAGGCGGCACAGCATTCGCCGCCTGCACGGGATTGATTTCCGGCGCGCGATACACCGCGCCTGGCTCGGCAACAGAGGGAATGGAAAGCATGAGCGCACCTGCATGGAGAAGAAAGACCAGCATGCCAGATTTGAGGTCCGTCTTATGTGGGCTGGCTAACAGATGGCGGCGATCAGCGTCTTCGGTTAGCTGCCGCACGGTGCGCGCGCCGAGGCAGGCATATTGTTGATCCTGGCTATTTCGATGACACTCAAGTGAGGACTTCACCATGGACAGCAATATCGAGAATCAAACCGAGAAGCAGGCTGCGAATATCGCCAACGCCACCAGCAATCCCCGCAGTGAACTGCACAGCGTGATCGACAAGGTCGCCGAGAAGGTGCCGGCCGCCGCCGACCGCTTCAGCACCAGCGCCCACAATAGCGTGGACAAGGTGGCAGATAAGGTCAACTCCCTGACAGAAAAGCTGAGCGGCAAGGGCGAGCAGCTGAGCGCCAACTACAAGCGCCTGGCCGACTCCAGCCACCGCATGGCGGAAACGGGCCGCGGTTATGTGCGCAAAAGCCCGGCCCTCTCGGTGCTGGTGGCAATGGCCGCCGGTTATGCCGTGTCGAAGCTGATCGGCTCGCGCAAGCATTGACGACGGCCGCGTGCCGTGACTCTGCAGTTTCCTGGGACGGTTCGCCTCTGCGGGGCGGCTGTCCCTTCCTTTTTCTTCCCTTCCTTGAAGAGCACCTATGGCTACGCGCAAAACCAATCCATCCCCGGCCGATGGCGCCGGCTCCATTCTGAGTACGATCGCCGGTCCGTCCGATTCCCCGCCGCCTGAAACCTTGGGCGGCGATGCTCCCCAGGGCGCGCTCTTGCTGGAGAAGGCCGCCAGCGGCATTGATCTGGCGGCACAGCGCTCCGGTAATGCCAATAAGCCCGGTGAGTATGGCGCGGCGGCGCGCACGCCGCAGCCTGGCGCCACGGCCTCGCCGTCCAGCAGCCTGGCGACGGCCAGCACCGCCAGCGAGGGAACGGCATCGGACAAGGTGGGCGCCGGGGTGCCGCCGCTGGGGGAGAATCTGGTCCGCGGCCCGCTCGACCGGGTGCGCGCCGATTCCGGCGGTCGCGCCCTCAGCACCAATCAAGGTGTGCCGGTGGCCGAGAATCAAAGCTCGCTGAAGGCCGGCTTGCGCGGTCCGACCTTGATGGAAGATTTCATCCTGCGCGAAAAGATCACGCATTTCGACCACGAGCGCATTCCGGAACGCGTGGTGCATGCGCGCGGCTCGGCCGCGCATGGCTATTTCGAATGCCGCAAGGATTTGAGCGCCATTACGCGCGCCGCGCCTTTTGCTTATGCCGGCAAGCGTACGCCGGTGTTCGTACGCTTCTCGACGGTGGCGGGGGAGCGCGGTTCAAGCGACACGGCACGCGATGTGCGTGGCTTCGCCGTCAAGTTCTATACCGAGGAAGGCAACTGGGATTTGGTGGGGAACAATATTCCCGTCTTTTTCATCCAGGATGCGATGAAGTTCCCCGACCTGGTGCATGCAGTCAAACCGGAGCCGCACAATGGCATGCCGCAGGCGGCCAGCGCGCACGATACCTTCTGGGATTTTGCCTCGCTGATGCCGGAGTCGATGCATATGCTGATGTGGGCCATGTCCGATCGCGCCATTCCGCGCAGCTACCGCATGATGCAGGGCTTTGGCGTGCATACCTTCCGTCTGGTGAATGAGGCGGGCGCCAGCGTCTTCGTCAAATTCCACTGGTCGCCGCTGGCGGGAACGCATTCGCTGGTGTGGGACGAGGCAGTGTGCATCAGTGGCGCCGACCCTGATTTCCATCGGCGCGACCTGTGGGAGGCCATCGAAGCCGGCGAGTTCCCAGAGTACGAATTGAGCCTGCAAATTTTTACCGAGGAGGAAGCGGAAAAATTTCCCTTCGACGTGCTGGATGCGACCAAGCTCATTCCCGAAGAGCTGGTCCCGCTGACGCCGGTCGGGCGCATGGTCCTGAACCGCAATCCGGACAATTTCTTTGCCGAGACCGAGCAGGTGGCGTTTTGCGCCGCCCACATCGTGCCTGGCATCGATTTCAGCAACGACCCGCTGCTGCAAGGGCGCATCCACTCCTACATCGACACGCAGATCAGCCGTTTGGGCGGCCCCAATTTTCACGAAATCCCCATCAATGCGCCGCTGGCCCAGGTGCACAATAATCAGCGCGACGGCATGCACCGGCAAACGATCAACCGCGGCCGCGTCGCCTACGAGCCGAATTCGCTCGGCGGCGGTTGTCCCTTCCAGGCTGGACGCGCGGGGTTCACCAGCTTCCCGCAAGCGATCGCGGAGGACAAGGTGCGCGGCAAGCCGGAACTGTTCGCCGAACACTATTCCCAGGCGCGCTTGTTCTGGCACAGCCAGACGCCGGTGGAGCAAGCCCATATCATTGGCGGCTTCCGCTTTGAACTGACGCGGGTGCAGGTGCCGGCCATCCGCGAACGGATGCTGTCGATGCTGGCCAATGTGGACGATGCGCTGGCCGGCGCCGTGGCCGCGGGCCTGGGCATGGCCGTCCCGGCCCCGCAAGCGCGGGCGACAGATTTGCCCTTGCCGCAGCTGGCGCCATCGCCGGCCTTGTCGCTGACGGCGCGTTGCGGCGAGGCCGGGATTCATACGCGGCGCGTGGCGCTTCTAATTGCCGACGGCAGCGATGCGGGCGGCACGCGCGCCATCTATACCGATCTGCTGCGGCAGGGCGCCGTGCCGCGGCTGGTGGGCCGCAGCATGGGCCGGGCCAGCGGCGAAAACGGCGAGGACGGCGCGCTGGATATCGAGGTGACGCTGGAAGCCGCGCCCTCGGTCCTGTTCGATGCCGTGGTGGTGCCCGATGGCGTTAAGGCGGCCGAAACGCTGAGCGCCGACGCGCAGGTGCTGGAATTCGTGCGCCTGCAATACCGCCATTGCAAGCCTTTGATGGTGGTGGGGGCAGCCGCTTTGCTGCTGTCGCGCGCCGGCATTCCGGCAGCGCTGCCGGACGGCACGCCCGACCCCGGCATGATCGGCACCACGCGCGACACCCAGGATGCGGCGCTGAAGGAGTTCACGGAAGTGCTGGCCGGCCATCGTGTGTGGCAGCGCGAAAGCGATCCGCCGGCCGTGTGAAACAGGCCGGGTTAGTGTTATGCTCAGGGCTGATGAGCCATAAGCCCTGAGCGCCTGCATGGATGTCTATGCCCCTCAAACGTGGTTGCCGCATGAACGGCCGATGCTGCCGGGTTCCCCGTCCACGCCCCATCATTCGGCGGGGCGGCGTTTAGCGTATCTGCTGGTCGGCTTCATCGTCGCGCTGACGGGCGGCTTGGGCAATGCGCTGGTGACCGTCAACTTGCCTTATCTGCAAGGCGCGCTGGGCGTCTATCCCTTCGAGATTCAATGGCTGCCGGCTGTGTATGTGATGGCGAATGTGTCCATGAATCTGCTGCTGGTGAAGTTCCGCCAGCAGTATGGCCTGCGCCTGTTCACCGAATTATTCCTGCTGCTGTACGTGATTGCCACGCTGGCCCACCTGTTCGTGCACGGCCTGGCCTCGGCGATCGCGGTACGCGCGGCGCACGGCATGTCCGGCGCGGCGCTGACGGTGCTGGGCCTGTACTACGTGCTGCAAGCCTTCCCCAAGGAACACCGGCTGAAGGGCGTGGTGATCGGCGTCGGCTTTGCGCAACTGGCCTTGCCGCTGGCACGCCTGTTTTCCACCGATCTGCTGGAGATCGGCGAATGGCGCGGCCTGTACTTCTTCGAACTGGGCATGGCCTTGCTGTCCCTGGGTTGCGTGCTCCTGCTGAAACTGCCGCCGGGCGACCGCGTCAAGGCTTTCGAGAAGCTGGACTTCCTGACCTTCGCGCTGTTTGCGCCGGGCGTGGCCCTGCTGTGCGCCGTGCTGGCGCTGGGCCGCACGGTATGGTGGCTGGAGACGCCCTGGCTGGGGTATTGCCTGGCCGCGTCCATCGTGCTGGTGAGCGGCGCCCTGCTGGTCGAGCACAATCGCGCGCGGCCGCTGCTGAATACACGCTGGCTGGCCACGTCCACCATTGCGCGTCTGGCGCTGGCTGTGGTGCTGATCCGCATCGTGCAGTCCGAAGCCAGCGGCACGGTGGGCTTCCTGCAGGCGCTGGGCCTGAACAACGACCAGATGCAGGTGTTGTGGCTGGTGACGCTGGCGGCCAGCGTGCTGGGCATGCTGTGCAGCGCGCTGACGATCACGCCGGCGCGCATTCCCGCATCAATGCTGGCGGCGCTGGCGCTGATGGCGGTGGGCGCGCTGATGGACGCCCATGCCAGCAATCTGACGCGGCCCGCGCAAATGTATGCGAGCCAGTTCCTGCTGGCCTTCAGCGGCGTCTTCATACTGGGACCGGTCTTCATTTCCGGCTTTGGCGCGGTGATCGCCGAGCCGCGCAACCTGATCAGTTTTTCGCTGATGTTTTCCATGACCCAGAATCTGGGCGGCCTGCTGGGATCGGCCATGGTCGGCACTTTCCAGGTGCTGCGCGAGAAATACCATTCGAGCCAGCTGGTCGAGCATCTGACCCTGCTCGATCCGCAAGTGGCGGCGCGCATCCAGTCCGGCAGTGCTGCGCTGGGCGGCGCGCTGGCCGATCCCGGTCTGCGTGGCGCGCAAGGCGTGGCCTCGCTGGGCGCGGCCGCCACGCGCGAAGCGAATATCCTGGCGTATAACGACGTGTTCCTGATGATCGCGCTGGTGGCCATCGGCACCATCGCCTGGATGCTGCTGCACCACTTCTGGAATCTTTGCACCGCAAGCAAGGCCCGCCCCATGGCGCAGAATGCGCAGGCCGGCATGGCCCAAGTCTCACTCAATAACTCGGGATCGCAATGAGTACACCGACCACTCCGACCACGCCAGAGAACAAGGATGGCGCCGTCCCCGCGCCCGCAGCGGCGCCCATGCCCGAACAGCCGGATCGCCGCCATCAGTGGTATTCGGCGGCGGGCTTTGGAATGGTGGCGCTGATCGGCGTGCTGGTGGTGCTGTATGCGTGGCGGCTGCCGCCGTTCACCAGTCCCATTGTCTCCACCGAAAATGCGCTGGTGCGCGGCCAGGTCACGCTGATCGGCACCCAGCTGCCGGGTTATGTGGTGGAGGTGAAGGTGCAGGACTTCCAGCATGTGAAGGCGGGCGATCTGCTGGCGCGCATCGATTCGCGCATCTACGAGCAGCGCTTCGAACAGGCGCAGGCGCAATTGGCGGCGCAGCAGGCGGCGCTGGCGAACTGGGAGCAATCGCACCGCAGCGCCCAGGCCAGCATCGCGCTGAACCAGGCGGCGCTGGCCAATGCCGAGGCGCAGGCGGCGCGTTCGAAGGCCGACCTGGGACGCGTGGACCAGCTGGTGGCCGATGGTTCGCTCTCGGTGCGCGAGCAGGATTCGCAGAAGGCGGCGCGGGCGCAGACCGTGGCCGCCGTGTCGCAGGCGCGCGCCAGCCTGGAAATCTCGAAACAACAGGCGCAGTCGGTCACGGTGAACAAGGCTTCGCTGGAAGCGGCCGTCGCCAACGCCCAGGCGGCGCTGAAGGCGGCCAGGGTGGACCTGGACAATACCCGCATCACCGCGCCGGCCGATGGGCAGCTGGGACAGGTCACGGTGCGCCAGGGGGCCTACGTGAATGCGGGGACGCAGCTGATGGGCCTCGTGCCGCAGCAAATGTGGGTGATCGCCAATCTCAAAGAAACCCAGATGAGCAATGTGCAGGTAGGGCAGGGGGCCACCTTCAAGGTCGATGCGCTGGACGGCGCCACCTTGACCGGGCAGGTCGAACGCATTTCGCCGGCCACCGGTTCGGAATTCAGCGTGCTGCCGGCCGATAACGCCACCGGCAATTATGTGAAGATCGCGCAGCGCATTCCGGTGCGCATCCGCATCGACCCGGGGCAGAAGCTGGCGGCGCGCCTGCGGCCGGGCATGTCGGTGATCGTCAGTATCGACACCTCGGCGGTGCTGAATGACGTGGAGCGCAATCCGCCGCCGGCCTCGCGTAGCAAGGCACAGGGGGCGCGGCCATGAGCCAGGCGCGGAATGGCCTCTGTCGGGCCGGAGCGCAAACGCCAGGCTTGCGCGCGGCGGCAGCTGGCGCCGAAGCGGGAAAAGCGCGGACTGCGGGAAGACACGCGGCTGGGCGTGCCACAGCCTCCATTGCCGCTTGCGCTGTGCTGCTTCTGCTGAGCGCTTGCGCGGCGAAGGTGGGCGTGCCGCCCGCGCCGACGCTGGAAATGCCGGCGCAATGGCGCATGGACATCGGCCCCACAAGCCAGGGGCAGGCAGTGGAGCGCCAGTGGTGGCAGGCGTTTGACGATGCCGCGCTGACGGCCCTGGTGGCGCAGACGCTGGAACGCAACGGCGACCTGCGCATCGCCCAGGCGCGCGTGGCCGACTACCGTGCCCGCCTGGCCGCTGCCGGCGCGGCGCAACAGCCGACGCTGGGCGCCAGCGCCGGGCCGGGGCGGGCGCGCGCGCTGGCGCCGAATGGCTTGCCGCGCGTGGGCAATGCGTTTCAGGCCGAGGTGCAGGCGGCCTATGAGATCGATGTCTGGGGCCGTCTTTCCAGCCTGACGCAGGCCGCTGCCGCGTCCTACCGCGCCGAACAGGCCAGCGCCGATGCGGCCGCGCTGTCCATTGCCGCCATCGCCGCCAGCGGCTACCTGAATCTGCGCGGTCTGGACGCGCAACTGGAACTGGCCGAGGCCACACTCAAGCTGCGCGCGACCTCGCGCGATCTGGCGCGGCGCCAGTTCGAAGTCGGCTACAGCTCGCGCCTGGAGTGGCTGCAGGCGCAGGCGGAATACCAGGCCGCGGCCGAACAGATACCGCAATTGCAGCGCCAGATCTTCGAACAGGAGAATGCCCTGTCCCTGCTGGCGGGCGGCAATCCGGGACCGGTCCGGCGCGGCAAGCCGCTGGCCGAGCTGGCGCCGCCGCCCGTGCCGGCGGGCCTGCCATCGGAGCTGCTGCGGCGCCGCCCCGATATCGCGCGCGCCGAGCAGAATGTGGCGGCCTCCAACGCCACGCTGGCCGCCACGCGCGATCAGTTGCTGCCGTCTTTCCGCCTGACGGCGGCGGGCGGCATCCAGTCCAGCGATTTCAGCGACTTCCTGCACTCGCCCATCAAGCTGTGGCGTCTGGCCGCCGGCGTCGGCGCGCCGCTGTTCGACGGCGGCCGGGTGCAGGCCCAGACCGATTCGGCCGCCGCCCAGCGCGACCAGGCCATTTACGCTTACGAAAACACGGTGCGCACCGCGCTGGCGGAAACCGAGAACGGCATCGACGCCATCGTTCGCCTGCGCGAACAGGCGGTGCAGAACGACGCGCGGCGCGACACGGCGGCCGAAACCCTGCGCATCGCGCGCAACCGCTACCGCAATGGCTATGCTTCGTATCTGGAGGAGCTGGATGCGCAGCGCACCCTGTACAGCGCCGACGTGCTGCGCCTGCAATTGAGAACGCGGCTCCTGGCCGCGTCGGTGGACTTGTACCGGGCCATGGGGGGCGGCTGGAACGCCGCCCCCGTCCAGCCCTGAGGGATTACTTCACTGGCGCGAACAGATCGCACTCGAATACGCCGCCTTCTTCCTCGACGTATTCGGCGTCATAGCGCTCGAAGCAGGCCGCATGGCGCGCTTCCAGGCCCATGGATGGCAGCACCTTGGCGTAGAACTCCTGCCACACCTTGACGATGTCCTGGGGCTGGCCCCTGAAGCGGGCCACGGCATAGCGGCCGCCCGGCAGGGTGGCGACGCTGGCCGGCGCCGGCGCCACGTAGTCGGCTGCCACCTCCACGCAGGCGTCGTAGCGGCACTGCTCGGGCGGCGTGCTGTGCGGATCGTCCAGGCCGATGCCATAGGTGACGCGCTTGCCCAAGCCATGCTGCTCGCGCCATGGGTTGAAGATCTTGTCCCAGAAGTCGGCGATGGCCGGACCGAATGGGCCGGTATAGCGCTGGTAAGCCACCGTGGTGGGCGGGAAGTCGACAATTTTCACATCCACTTACTATCTCCTTTATTTGGAAGGTGAGACCTGATGGACAGGCGGGGTTTCGTGTTTATGGCGGCGCAGCTTGCGCATGATGCGTCCCAGCAGATGTTCGGCATCGTCGATATAGGTGAACACGGCCGGCACCACCAGAAGGCTGAGCAGGGTCGAGGTAATCAGGCCGCCGATCACCGTGATCGCCATCGGCGAACGGAAGCTCGGATCGGCGCCCCAGCCCAGGGCCAGCGGCATCATGCCCGCGCCCATGGCGATGGTGGTCATCAGAATCGGGCGGCTACGCTTGTGGCAGGCGTCGACCAGGGCTTCGAAGCGGCCCATGCCCGCCTGGCGCGCCAGGATCGCGTAGTCCACCAGCAGGATCGAGTTCTTGGTCACTATCCCCATCAGCATGATCAGGCCGATCATGGACGGCATCGACAGCGCGCTGTGCGTGATCAGCAGGGCCACGAAGGCGCCGCCGATCGACAGCGGCAGCGCCGCCAGAATCGTCACCGGCTGCATGAAGTCCTTGAACAGCAGCACCAGCACGCCGTAGATGCACAGCACGCCGATCAGCATGGCTAGGCCGAAGCTGGCGAACAGCGCCGCCATCTCCTGGGCGTCGCCCAGTTCCGCGATCTTCACCGATGGCGGCAGGTTCTTCATCGACGGCAGGGCGCGCGCTTCCTCGTTCAGCTCACCGAGCGGGCGGTTGCCCAGCTCCACGTCCAGCGTCACGTTGCGGCTGCGGTTCAGGCGGTCGATCTGGGCCGGGCCGCTTTCCATGGTGATGCTGGCCAGGTTGGCCAGCATCACCGGACCGTTCTTGCCCGGCACGGTCAGGCGGCCAATGGCGTCCAGGTCGGCGCGCACGGCGTCCGGCAGCTTGACGCGGATCGGCACCTGGCGCTCCGGCAGATTCATCTTGGTCAGGTCGAAGTCGTAGTCGCCGGCCGTGGCCACGCGCACCGTCTCGCCGATGGCGGCGGCGGTCACGCCCAGGTCGGCGGCTTTGGCGAAGTCGGGACGCACGATGATTTCCGGACGCACCAGCGAGGCGCTGGAGGTCACGTTGCCGATGCCTTTCAAGGTGCGCAGCTCGCGCTCCACCTTCTGCGCCGCCGCCGTCAGGGCCAGCGGATCTTCGCTGCGCAGCACCAGCTGCATCTTCACGCCGGTATCGGGCGGGCCGACATTGAAGCGCGCGCCGGGGATATGGGCCAGTTGCTCGCGCAGGCCGTTATCGATATCCGGCATCGATTCCTTGCGGTCGTTGCGGTGCGTGGTGGTAATGGTCAGCACGGCGCGGCGCGCCTCGGCTGCCGCGCCGGGGGCGAAAGCGTCGCCGCTGGAGCCGCCGCCGATGGAGCTGAACACTTCGGTCACACCCTTGACGCGCATGGCGGCCAGGCGCGCCTGCTCGGCCACCGCCTTGGTTTCTGCCAGCGTGGAGCCGGGCGGCAGTTCCAGGTTGATCTGGGTCTGGGCGCGGTCGGCCGCCGGCACGAAGCCGGTCGGCAGCAGGCCCACCAGCATGATGGAACCGACGAAGAAGGCCAGCGAGGCGAGCGCCGTGATGTGGCGGTGGGTCAGGCACCAGCGCATGGTCTTCATATAGCGCTGCATCAGCCAGCCGTCGCCCTGGTGCGCCTTGGGCTTGGCCGGTTTCAGCATATAGGCCGCCATCATCGGCGTCAGCAGACGCGCCACCACCAGCGATGCCAGCACCGCCAGCACGGCGGTCCAGCCGAACTGCTTGAAGAACAGGCCGGGCACGCCGCCCATGAAGGCGGTCGGCAGGAACACGGCCACCAGGGCGAAGGTGGTGGCGATCACCGCCATGCCGATTTCGTCGGCCGCTTCCATCGCGGCCTGCATCGGCGATTTGCCCATATGCAGGTGGCGTTCGATGTTCTCGATTTCCACGATGGCGTCGTCCACCAGCACGCCCACCACCAGGGCCAGCGAGAGCAGGGTCACGGTGTTCAGCGTGTAGCCGAACCAATAGATGCCGAGGAAGGCCGGCAGCACCGACAAGGGCAGGGCGGCTGTGGCCACCAGCGTGGCGCGCCAGTCGCGCAGGAACCACCACACCACCAGCACCGCCAGCAGCGCGCCTTCGTACAGCAGCTCCATCGAGCCGTCGAAGTTTTCCTCCACCGGCTGGGCGTTGTCGATCGACTGCTTGATCTCGATATTCGGATTGGCCTTCTGCAGCTCTTCCACGGCGGCACGCGCATCGCGCGCCACGTCGGTTTCGCTGGCGCCCTTGGTGCGGAAGATCTCGAAGCCGACCACCGGCTTGCCGTCCTGGGTGGCAATGGCGCGCGATTCGGCCACGGTATCGCTCACGGTGGCGACCTGGTCGAGGCGCACATGGCGGCCATCGCCCAGCGGGATATCCATGCGCGCCAGTTCGGCCGCCGTCTGCACGGTGGCAATGGTGCGCACCGACTGCTCGGCGCCGGAGACGTCGCCGCGTCCGCCCGGCGCTTCCTTCTGCACCTGGCGCAGCTGGCGCGACACGTCGAGCGCCGAGACGCGCAGCGCGGCCATGCGTTCGTCATCGAGTTCGACGCGAATTTCGCGGCTGGCGCCGCCGACGCGCTTGACCGCGCCCACGCCATGCACCGACAGCAGGCGCTTGGCAACGGCGTTGTCGACGAACCAGCTCAGCTCCTGGTCGTCCAGGCGGGTGCCGCTGTCCTTCCTGTTGGTGACGACGAAGGTCAGCACCACGCGGCCGGCGGTGGAGACTTTGCTCACCACCGGGTCGCGCAGCTCGGCCGGCATATCGGCTTTCACGCGCGCCACGGCGTCGCGCACATCGTTCACCGCGTCGGAGATATTCTTCTCCAGGATGAATTCGACGGTGACGGTGGCGGTGCCGTCCAGCACCTTGGTGTAGATATTCTTGATCCCCTGCAGGGTCGCGACCGAATCCTCGATCTTGCGCGCCACCTCGGTTTCCAGCTGAGCCGGGGCGGCGCCCGGCAGCGAAGCGCTGACGGTCACGATGGGCAGTTCGATATCGGGGAAGTCCTGCACCGGATTGGCCTTGTATGCCAGCAGACCGGCCAGGGTCAGCAGCACGAACAGCATAATGGCCGGGATCGGATTCTTGATCGATAAGGCGGAAAAGTTCACGGACGCTCCTTAGTTGCCGGCCTTGACCGGCTTGGCCGAGGCGGTGGCGGCGGATGGCGCGACATTGCGCACCAGATCGCCGTCGTTGAGGAAGCCGGCGCCGCTCACCACCACCGGCGTATCGCCCCTGATCCCGTTCAGCACCTCGATGCGGTCGCCCAGGCGGCGGCCGGTCTGCACCTTGACCTGGCTCACGCGCTGGTCGCCGTTCAGGCGGAACACATAGCTGAAGCCATCGCGCACGGCGATGGCCTGCTGCGGCACGGTCATGGCGTCGCTGCTGCCCAGTTCAAACTGGCCGCTGGCGAACATGCCGGCCTTGAACGGCGCATCCTGGCTGCTGTTCGGCGGCAGATCCACGTAGACCAGGGCGGTGCGGGTCTGCGCATCCACGGTCGGCGCGATCATGCGCACTTTGCCCGTCAGTTCGCTGCCGTTGGCCGCTTTCACCAGCGCGCTGGCGCCGACCTTGATGCGGCGCAGTTCGGAGGCGGTGATTTCGGCGCGCCATTCCAGGCGGCCCTGGCGGATCATGCGGAACAGTTCCGTGCCCACGCCCACCACGGCGCCCACGGTGGCGCTGCGCGCCGAGATCACGCCGGCATCGGGCGCCACCACCTGCGTGTATTTCAGGCGCAGCTGCTGGGTCGCCAGCACCGCCTTGGCGGAAGCGATGCGCGCATTGGCGGTCTGCTCGGCGGTCAGGTATTGGCTGATCTGCTGGGCGCTCAGGGCGCCGCTGCTTTCCAGCGTGCGCGCCCGCGCCGCATTGGCTTTCGCTTCGGCGGCATTGGCTTCGGCTTCCAGCACGGTGGCGCGCGCCTGGGCCAGTTCGGCGTTGACGGTATCGGCCGAGAACACGGCCAGCACTTCGCCTTTTTTCACGACATCGCCCACGTTCACGCGTACTTCGGTCAGGCGCAGGCCGTTCGATTCGCTGCCGATGCTCGCTTCCTGCCAGGCGGCCACGTTGCCGTTGGCGGTCAGGCGGTTGGGCAGGGTCGCGTTCTGCGGACGGGCGGTGGTCACTGTCAGCGCGGGTTTTTGCGCCTCGGCCTTCTTCTCGTCGGCGGCCACCGAGGCCGGAGCGTACAGCGCGCTGCCCGCGGCGGCGACGGCCAGGGCGGCCAGCGTGGCCAGGGCGGCGGGTTTCATCTTGATGTTCTTCATGGTTTTTCCGTATCAGTCGATTGTGCTTGCCAGCCGCCGCCGGCGGCGCGGTAGAGGGCGATCCAGGCGGCGCTGCGCTCGCGCTGCAGGCCGACTACCGTGGTTTCGGCCGCCAGGCGCGTGCGGCGCGCGTCTTCCAGCTCGAACAGGCTGGCCAGGCCGTTTTTGTAGCGGTCCTCGGTGGCCGTGAAATTGACGCGGTAGCCATCCAGCGCCGTCTGCGCATCGTTGCCGCGCTGCGCCGTGCTGTCCAGGTTCACCAGCGCCTCCTCCACCTCGCGCACCGCCTGCCGCACGCTGCCGCGATAGCCGCTCACGGCCGCCTCGTAGCGCGCCTTGGCCGCATCCACATTGGCGCGGCGCGTGCCGGCGTCGAAGATGGGCAGGGTCATTTGCAGCGGACCGACGGTCCAGGTATTGGCGGTCACGTTGGCGCCGTTGGCGTGGATGCGGCCGCGGCCGACCGAACCGCTGATCGACAGGCTGGGGAAGCGTTCCGCCTGCGCGCCCGCCACTTCAAAGCTGCTGGCCGCCACCTCGCGTTCGGCGGTGAACACGTCGGGACGCTGGCTCAGGGTGTGCGCCGGCAGGCTGGCGATGCTCACGCCTTGCGCCGGCATCAGCGCCGCCTTGGCCGCGTTCGCGCCCAGCTTCTGGCGCAGTTCCGGTTCGTCCAGCGCGGTCAGCGCCACCAGAACCTTGATGTCGATATCGCAGGCGGCGCGCTGCGCCACCTCGCGGCTGCGGCCATCGGCGGCGCTGGCGCTGGCCAATGCCGCGTTGGCGGGCGATTGGAAGCCGGCCTTGGCGCTCAGCTGCGTCAGGTTCGCCGTCTGCTGGCGCGACAGGCTGTCCTCATGCGCCACCGCCAGCAGGCGTTCGCAGGCGCGCAGGCTGTAGTACTGGTTGGCCGTTTCCGCCGCCACCGAGACGCGCGCCTCGTGCCATCCCGCCTGCGCGCTCTCATAGCGCGCCTGGGCCGCATCGCGCGCGGCGCGGTTGGCGCCGAACAGGTCGATCTCCCACGAAGCCTGCAGCATGGCCTGCGAGGTGGTATTCACCGGCGCCTCCGACTGCTTGCTCATGCGGGTCGACGTCGCCACCGCATTCAGTTGCGGCGCCAGCGCCGCGCCCGACGCCACGCGCGCCGCGCGCGACTGCGCAATGCGCGATTGTGCGCTGGCGATGCTCGGGCTGGCCTGCTGCGCCGCCCCGATCAGCTCCACCAGCAGTGGATCGCCCTGGTGCTGCCACCAGCCGGCCAGATCGGCGATGCTGCCGTTATGCGGCAAAGGCGCCTGCCACTGCGGCGGCGTCGCGGCCGCGGCCTTGACGGCCGGACCGGACGTGCCGCAAGCGGCCAGCGCCAGCGCTGCCGACACGGCCAGCGCGCTTGAACGAATCTTCATGCTTTCCCTTCTTCTTGTAATCTGGTCTTCTCCGCCGCCACCAGGGCTTCGGCATAACGGACCAGGTGTTGAATCCAGTGACCGATCGGGTCCGGCCCCTCCATCAGGCGCGGCGAGCAGATATGGATGACATCGCGGCCGATCATCAGCTGCACTGCCATGGCGGCGATCGCGTGCACCAGCCTTTGCACATCGTCGCTGGGCAGCGGCACGCCGAGATGGCGCGCCAGCACCTCCGTCATCGCCAGATGCTCAGGCTTGATGCCGTTGATGATTTCCTCGGTCCACAAGCCGGTCGGCTCGATCATCTCGCGCATCCACATGCGCATGCACAGCTGGGCCAACTCGCCCTGCATCGCGGGCGCCAGTAGCTGGGCGTAGAAACCCTCCAGCGCCTGGCGCAGCGTGAAATGCGGCTGGTTGAACATCTCGATATTCGATTCCGGCAGCGGCATCAGATCGGTCAGGCTGGCGCGGTACAAGCCTGCCTTATCGCCAAAGTAGTAGCTGATCGCAGCCACATTGGCACCCGCCGCCAAGGCAATCTCGCGTGTCGAGGTACGCGCATAGCCCTGTTCCGCGAACAGGCGCATGGCCGCCAACAGCAGGCGTTCGCGCGACTGCTCGCCGTCGGAGCGGGGTTTTCGGGTGGGGGTTTTGTCAATCATGCAGCATTAAAGCATACAATTAAAACATTTGATATAACTAAATCAGTCATTTGATTTACTTATGTACTAAGCTGTCTAAGCCTACCACCGGCCGCCGCCGCCAATCTTAAGAAAAGACTAAGCAAAATACCGAAAGTCGTTTGATCTGTATCAACGAATGTCCACCCTGGTGTCAGGCACCACGGTCGGACATTGTTTGCGCCAAATCAAAGAATGTCCGGTTCCAGTGCCTGACACCAGGGTTGGACATTTGTTGAGGGAGATCAAACGGAAGGGGAGTTGGGACAAAAAAAGCCCGCTGCGGGAGCGGGCAAGTTCCAATGTTCTTTGAACGCTTGGAGGAGACAGTTCCAATATAGGCTTCTCCATGTTGCGCTGCAATACCGTAGAACTACGATGACGAAATGTCCATAATATCGCTTGCTTCAGGCTGGACCGCGGCGAGCTGGCTGTCGATGGCGGCGGCGAGTTGGGCCGGCTCGAGCGGGTGCGACAGCAGGCGCAGCGGCGGCGCGCGGCGGGCGGGCGGCGGGCCGTCGTCGGGCTGGATCAGGATGGCGGGCAGTTGCGCGAAGCTGCGCAGCGCTTGCGCGACCAAGGCTTGGCGGCTGGGGTCGGGCAGGCCGATGTCGCACAGCAGCAAATCGAACCGTTCGACCGTGCAGGCCGCGATCTGGGCTGCTTCCGAGACCACCGTCAGGCGGTAACCGAAGTGGGACAGCAGGCTGCGGCTCAGCCCCGCATACTCGGGCGCGGCGTCCAGCAGCAGGATGTGGATGGCGGCGCGGCCGCCGGCCGGTGTGGCGGGCGCCGCCACGATCTCTTCATGCCCGGCCGGCAGATGGCCGATGCGCAGCGCAGGCGGCAGATACGCTTCCAGCGCCGGCACCAGCACGTCCGGCTCCAGCGATTTGGGCACGCAGCCGGTAAAGCCGGCGCGGCGCAGCGCGGCGCCGTTGTCGTTGACCGGCAGGGCGCTGGCGGCGATCACGGGAATGGCGCGCGTGGCGGGATGGCTGCGCAGGGCCTGCAGCACGCCGTGGCCATCGAGCTTGGGCAGGTGCAGGTCGCAGACGATCAGGTCGGGCCGTTCGCTGTGCGCCAGCGCCACGCCCTGTTCGCCATCGAAGGCCGACAGCGGCTGGTGGCCGACGGCGTCCAGCAGGTAGACCAGCAAATCCATATTGGCCTGGTTGTCCTCGATGATCAGTACGCGTGCCGCCATCGCCGCCTCCCGAGGGGTGTCAGTGTCCCCTATTGCAGCTTGCTTTTCATTGCCAGCGTAAACACGCTGCCCTTGCCGAAGTCACTGGTGAAGAAGAGGGCGCCGCCCAGCAGATTGGCCAGATTCTGGCACAGGTAGAGACCAAGGCCGGCGCCCTCGGCATGGCGGGTGGAGGTCGAATCGAGCTGGGAGAAGGCCTGGAACAGCTTGGCCTGGTCCTCTTCGCGGATGCCGGCGCCGCTGTCGGCGACGGCGAATTCGGTGATGCGGTGGCCGCCTTCGCTGCGCTGGTTCAGGCTGATCTTCACCCGGCCCTTCTCGGTGAACTTGATGGCGTTGTTGGCCAGGTTGATCAGGATCTGGGTCAGGGCGCGGCGGTCGGTATCGAGTTCCGCCGGTTCCGGCGCCAGCTCGATTTCCAGCTCCAGGCCCTTTTGCACGGCCAGCGGGCGCAGGGTGTCGGCCACTTCCCGGATCAGATCCTGGCACTGCACATGTTCGACCGAAAGCGTGACCTTGCCCGCCTCGATCTTGGCCACGTCGAGAATATCGTTGATCAGCGAGAGCAGGTGGCGCGCGCTGTTGCGGATGGTGTTGAGCTGGCGGTCCTGCTCATCGGTAAGCGGGCCGGGAAGCTTCATCAGCAGCGCGCCGGTAAAGCCGATGATGGCGTTCAGCGGCGTGCGCAGCTCGTGCGACATATTGGCGATGAAGGCCGATTTCATGCGGCTCGCTTCGGCCAGTTCCAGATTCTTCAGCGCGATTTCGCGGTTGATGGTTTCCAGCTCGCCGGCGTGGTGGGCCAGGCGCATATTCAGTTCGATCACCTGGCGCTCGCGCGCCTGCAGCTCGCTGTTGACCTGCACCGCCTGTTCATAGGTGGAGATCAGGAGGTCGAGGATCTGCTGCCGCTCGGCGTTGATGAAGTGCTTCTGGTCGCCCAGATAGAGGGCGATGCCGACCTCCATATTCTGGTCTTTGCGCAGCTTCTGGTTGACCAGCATATGGCCGATGCGGTTGAGCAGATAGTCTTCCGCATAGGGCTTGCGGATGAAGTTATCGGCGCCGCATTCGATGCCGCGGATGATGTCCTTGGGATCGGTCAGCGAGGTGACCAGGATGACGGGAATGTCGCGCAGCGTGGGATCGCTCTTGATGGCGCGGCACAGGGTATAGCCGTCCATCTCCGGCATCACGATATCGGACAGCACCAGGTGCGGTTTGCGTTCGCGGATCGATTCCAGCGCCAGCTTGCCGTTGGCGGCCACGCGGGCGCCGTAACGCATCGACTGGATCAGGCGGCGCAGGCGCTCGGCCTGGGTCGGGCTGTCTTCGACGATGAGAATCTCGATCTCATCCGGCTGGATTTCATAGCTTGAGTCCACGAACTACCTCCCTATGAGGATGCACAGCTGTTGTGACTATATCGGATTTTAGCCCCGAGGCCTTGCACTTTCGTGCGCCACAGCCACAGCTTAGTTGCTTTCGCCCTGGAAGCCGCCGGCGCGGTAGGTCAGCACCAGGGTGTCGCGGTGGCCGTGATCCGTCAGCGGCTGGATCGGCGTCGATTCGTGTATCACCACGGCGTCGTCCATCAGCAGCAGCGACCATGGCTCGCTCAGCGTGAAGCGCTTGCCGTTCGGGCCATCGGCTTCGAAGATGCGCGTCTCGCCGCCCTTGATCTCGTGGCGCGCCACCAGCAGCACGGCGACGAAGTCGACGCCGTCGCGGTGGGCGCCTTCCGGCGTCGGGCGACCGATGCCGTCGGCGGTATCGATGCGGAACTGGTGGGCCTCGACATACCATGCCGGCTGCGGGCGCGCGGCGAAGCACAGGCGGCCGATGCCGTTCACCAGGCCTCGCCAGGCCGGATTGGCAACGGTCTGCGCCTGCACCGGTTCGAACAGGCGGTGCATGCCGCCGTGCAGGGCGTTGTATTCGACCGGCTGCCAGTGGGCGCGGTGCGGCGCCTGGTTCAGCTCCTGCGGCGTCTGCACGAAACAGGCGTGACGGCGGCGCCGATAGCGGCCGCCATCCTTCAGGTAATTGTCCAGCTCCAGCTGCTCCCAGCTGGGCAGCAGGCTGTCCAGCTCCGCCACCTTGCAACCGGCCAGCGCCGCCACGTCCTGCGGCGGCAACAGGGCATAACCATGGGCGCGCAGCGCCTCGCTGACCTGGGCGGGATGGGTGAAGGTGGGGGCGGCAGAACTCATGGGCGGCAGCGGTAGCGGTGAATGATCAGTCTATTGTATTACTAACTAGAAAGTTCGGCTCAGGGTCAGGCGCAAGGAGCGCGCTTCGATCGGATGGAAGTGCACATCCTGCACCGCCTCGGCTTCGCCGCGCAGACGGGAAGCATAGTAGTAGTCGATGGCCGAGACGCGGCGGTTGGCCAGGTTGAAAGCTTCCAGTTCGAGATGCGTATCCTTGTTGAAGCGGTAGCCGATGCGGCCATTCAGCGTGGTGCTGGCCTTCGAACGCACCTGGTTGTCCTCGGCCAGCGGGCGCGGGCCGAAGTAGCGCAGGCGCAGGGCGCCCGACCAGGGGCCGAGATTGTCCACCGTGACGGCCAGCTGGCCCACGCCTTCCACCGCGCCGGGAATGCGGCGGCCGGCCGGATCGTCGTTGCGGTAGCGCGCTTTGGCGAAGGCGATGTCGGCGTCGATGCTGAGCCAGGGCAGGGGCTTGTAGTAATTGGAGAATTCCACGCCGTAGCGGCGGCTCGGGCGGCCCGCCTCGGTATTGCCGGCGTCGCCGATGAAGACCAGCTCGGAGTCGAAGTCCAGGCGGTACAGCGAGATCGAACTTTGCAGGCGCGGCACCCACTCGCTGCGCACCCCGACTTCCAGGCCGCGCGAGCGCGCCAGCGGCGTCACCTTGTCCACCGCCTCCTTGCTCTTCGGATCGACGCTGATGGTGGTGCCGCGCGCATCGTTGCTGTGGAAGCCGTTGCCCGCGTTGACATACAACTCGGTCTGCGCCCAGGGGCCGAAAATCAGGTTCAGGCTGGGACTGAGCAGGGTGTCGTTGGCCTTGCCCGAGTTTTCCGCGTGGTCGCTGGCGACCTTGAAGCGGTAATGGTCGGCGCGCACCCCGGCCACCGTGCGGAAGGTGGGCGTCCAGCGCGTCTGGTTTTCCACATACAGGCCCAGGCTGGATTCGACGATATGGTCTGCGCGCGTCACCTCCAGCGTCTGGCGCGCCTTGGTGTGGTACAGGCCATTGTGGATATTGTCGTTCTGCGCCTGCAGGCCGACGGTGGTGGTCGAGGCCAGGCCGCCTTCATGCCGGTGCCAGCTATGGCTGGCGTTCACGCCGCTGGTGACGCGGCGGTCGGGCTGGGCGAACTGGTCGCCGTTGACCGGATCGTCCATGAAGTAGGTGAAGTTGGAGAACAGCTGCAGGCGGTTGGCGATCAGATAGGCGCTGATTTTCGACGAACTGTCTTCCGCCGTGCGCCGCCATTGGCCGGACAGGCTGAAACGGCGCGCCGCGCCGCCGTCGCTATTGTCGATGGCGTCGAAGCGGCCCAATTCCCCGCTGGCGACGGCGCGCTGCGGAATCTGGTCGGTGGCGTTCCAGTTGGCGCGGTAAGCCATGGCCGTGATGTTGAAGCCGTTGTTGGCATAGCCTTCGCTGTAGCGCAGCACGCCGTTGAGCTTGCGGTAGTTGTCGCCGCGCGTGAAGGGGCCGTCGTTGTGCAGGGCTTCGATGGCGTACAGCAGGGCGCCCTTGCCCAGTTCCGGCGAGTCGGCCAGCAGGGCGCGCGCATAGCCGTTCTGGCCGCCGGTGACGCTGGCCACGCCGCGCAGCAGGCGGTTGGCGTAGGTGATGGACGCCGCGCCGGCCGAGGCGAAGTCGCCTTCGGCCGCCGAATACGGGCCTTTCTTGTAATCGAGGCGGGCCGACAGTTCGGGGATCAGGAAATTCAGGTCGGTCCAGCCCTGGCCGTGGCCATGGCTGCGTTGGTTGACCGGCATCTCGTCGACGGTGGTGCGCAGGTCGGTGCCGTGGTCCAGATTGAAGCCGCGCAGGTAGAACTGGTTGGCCTTGCCCTCGCCGCTATGCTGGCTGACGATCAGGCCGGGCGTCGCTTCCAGCAGTTCGCCGGGACGGTAGTTGGTGCGCGCTTCGAGCTGGCGCTGGCTGACGCTGCCCATGCCCGCCGCATCGGCCAGGCCGAGCTGGCTGATGCGCGAGCCGTCGACCAGCACGCGCTGTACAAAGGGATCGTCCGCCAGCGCGGTGAGCGGGGCGCACAGCAGCAGGAAGGTGGCGGAGCAGAGACGGAGTGCGGAAGAATGGCGTGTCATGAAGGCGGTCTGCGAACAGGCCGCGCTCAGGGCAGCGTCTGTTCGTTCTTTTGCGAGTTGAAGATGAGGGTCTGGGCGGCGCGGCCGTCGCTGGCGGCGCCGATATTGACGGTATTGATCTGCGTGGGCAGGAAGTCGCTCAACACGGCGTTGTGCAGCAGCGCGCCCGCAGGCAGGGCGGTCTTTTCGATTTCCTGGAACACGGTCACGGTGTCCGAACGCAGCTGCATGCCGACCCATTGCAGCGGCAGGCGGCGGCCGTTCACGCTCAGGTGGAACTGCTTGTCCAGATAGCGGCGGAAGGCTTGCTGGTCCTCTTCCCGTCCCAGATCGAACTGGCGCTGATAGAGATTGGTCAGCAGCGCCTCCACATCGTGCGCCGTGTAGGTGTGCACCACTTCGGTGCTGCCGGTGCGCGCATTGTGGCTGATGTCGGCGATGCCCATATGGTAGTTATGGGCATGGCCGGCCGCGCCCAGGCAGAGCAGGGCGGCGGCCACGGTCGCGCGCAGAAGACGGGGGACTGGCATTGGCATTACTTCTTGCCGATCTCCGCATCCGCCTTGGCATCCTTGCCGTTGGCGGGTTTCTTCTCGTCTTCCGGCTCCTTGGTCTTGAGCGGGGTGGCGAAGTCCTTCATCAGGTTATCGCGGCCCTGTTCCATTTTGTACAGTTCCAGGCGCGACGGCGTGACCTTGCGCGGCCAGGAATTGTTGCTGTTGTCGATGTCGGCCGTTTCCCAGTAAGGGTCGTGGGTCAGGCTCGCCAGCGGCTCGTCGGTGACGATCAATTTGGTGATCTTCTTCGGCGAGTAGCGCCACACTTCGGCCGGCACGCGTTCGATGTATTTTTTGCCCGACTTCAGTTCGAGTTCCAGGATCAGGGGCATGACCATGCCGCCCAGATTGCTGAAGTCCACCAGGTAGATATGCTTGCCCTGGGCCAGCAGCTCCTTCTCCCACGGCTCCAGCTTCTCGACATCTTCCTGGTACTTGTTGCGGTCCTTGTTGGTGACCGTGAAGTCGTCGTGCTCGTTGTAGAAGTCCTTCAGCTCGGGATGGGCGTCGAGGCGGCGCGCCATGCCCTTGTTGCGCTGGTCGGTGACCGATTCCGGCTCGGCGTCGCGGCGCGCCTTTTTCCAGGCCTTTTCGGTTTCCGGATTCTTGCTGCTCACGCCCACTTCGCTGATGCCATCGACGCTGATGTCGACCGGGTCGGTGGTGTAGAACCAGCCGCGCCAGAACCAGTCCAGGTCCGTGCCGGAAGCGTCTTCCATGGTGCGGAAGAAGTCGGCCGGCGTCGGGCGCTTGAACTTCCAGCGCCGCGCATATTCGCGGAAGGCATAGTCGAACAGCTCGCGGCCCAGGATGGTCTCGCGCAGGATGTTCAGGCCCGCCGCCGGCTTGGCGTAGGCATTATTGCCAAACTGGAGCAGGGACTCCGAGTTGGTCATGATCGGCACCTGGTTTTTCGAGCGCATATAGTCGGCAATGGCGCGCGGTTCGCCGCGCGACTGCGGATAGTGCTCTTCCCATGCCTGTTCGGCCAGATACTGGACGAAGGTGTTCAAGCCCTCGTCCATCCAGGTCCACTGGCGCTCGTCGGAATTGACGATCATCGGGAAGTAGTTGTGGCCCACTTCGTGGATGATGACGCCGATCAAGCCATACTTGCTGCGCTTGGAATAGGTGATCTCGCCGGTCTTCTTGTCCTTGACCGGACGCGGACCATTGAAGGAGATCATCGGATATTCCATGCCGCCCACCGGGCCGTTGACCGAGATCGCGGTCGGGTAGGGATAGTCGAAGCTGTACTTGTTGTACTGCTCGATGGTATGCACGATGGCCGGGGTCGAGTACTTCTCCCACAGCGGATTGCCTTCCTTCGGATAGTAGGACATGGCCATCACGTCCGTGCCGTCCTTCTTGTAGCCCTGCGCGTCCCAGATGAATTTGCGGCTGGAGGCCCAGGCGAAATCGCGCACGTTCTTCGCTTTGAAGTGCCAGGTCTTGCTGGCTTTGCTGACCGACTTCTCGGCCGCTTCGGCTTCGGCCTGGGTCACGATGACCACCGGCTTGCTGCTGCTGCGCGCGCGCTGCAGGCGCTCGCGCTGGGCCGCGCTCAGCACCTCGTTCGGATTTTGCAGCTCGCCGGTGCTGGCGACGACGTGGTCGGCCGGCACGGTCAGCTTCACGTCATAGTCGCCGAATTCCAGCGTGAACTCGCCGGAGCCGATGAACTGCTTGTGCTGCCAGCCCGCCACATCGTAGTAGGCCGCCATGCGCGGGAACCACTGGGCAATTTCGAACAGGGCGTTCTTGTCCGCTTCGAAGTACTCGTAGCCGGAACGGCCGCCCAGCACTTTCTGCTCGTTGATCTTGTATTCCCAGTCCACGCCGAAGCTGAAACGCTCGCCCGGTTTCAGCGGCGTGGGCAGATCGATGCGCATCATGGTCTGGTTGATGGTGTGCTTCAGCGTCTGGCCGCCAGCCGTTTTCACGCCGGCGATCTTGAAGCCGCCGTCGAATTCGCGGCCGGCCAGGATGCCGCGCAAGCCTTCGAACTTCATGCCTTCTTCTTCGTTGCGAGCGCGGGTCCACGCTTCGCGCGATGGCGCGGTCAGCATGCGGCGCGCGTCGGAGTCGGGCTTGTAGATATTCTGGTCCAGCTGCAGCCACAGATAGCGCAGCGTGTCGGGCGAATTATTGTGGTAAGTGATCTGGCCGCTGCCGCTGATGGCGCGCTTGGCCTCATCCAGCGTGGCGCGGATGGTGTAATCGGCGCGCTGCTGCCAGTAGGCGTGGCCAGGCGCGCCGGAAGCGGTGCGGTAAGGCGTGGCGGTGGGCAGCAGTTCGTCGAGCTGGCGGAATTTGTCGTCGAACGGTTCGGCGGCAACAGCCGAAAGAGCCAGGCTGAACACAGCCAGGCCGAAAGGCAAACGCTTCATTGAATCCCCTGAAAATATTTTAGTTTTAGGAAATATTGCAGGGTATTCTAAGCGCAGAAAATGTGTCATGGTTCGACTGATTTGTAACAACCATGAAACAAAAACGAATATAGGAGGCCGCTGCAAAATGCCTGTGGCGTTGTTGCCGCTCCTTGCCGTGCGGGCGCACTGTCTTCGTCGCGCGCCTAGCCACAGCCATTTTGCAGCGGCCTCCATGGCCGTTCAGGCGTTTTTCATCAGGCTGGCCCGTAGGGTATTCAGAGTTTCCTTCATGTCGACAATCTGCGCCACATCGCAGCCGCTGGCGCACAGCACCTGCTCGGGCAGCTTGGCCGCTTCTTCGCGCAGCTTGTCGCCTTGTTCCGACAGCGAAATGATGACCTGGCGCTCGTCATTGGGGCAGCGGTTGCGGTGGATCAGCGCCGCCTGTTCCATGCGCTTGAGCAGCGGGGTCAGGGTGGCCGAATCGAGGAAGAGGCGCTCGCCCAGGGCCGACACGGTTTGTTCGTTCTGTTCCCACAACACCATCATCACCAGGTATTGCGAGTAAGTCAGTCCTAACTTGCGCAGCAGCTTGCGGTAGAGCTTGTTCATCGCCAGCGAAGTCGAATACAGCGCAAAGCAAAGCTGGGCGTCCAGGCGCGGAACCTGGTGCAGGGGATTGGAAGAGGGAGTAGCCATGCAGCCAGTATAGATAGTGCGCTATCTACTTGCAAGCTATTTTGGATGGGCGCAACATCCTTTCAATGAATAAAAAAACAACATTCCCGACGCTGCAAGCTTGCATAGAATACTGGAACAATTGATATTTTTATAATTATTGCTTAAGGTCAGGGTTCCCCGGCTCAGCAGTATCGGCCGGGTTTGGCGCCATGGTCCTCCCATGGCATTGACGATTAGCGGTACTAAATAGCGACGCAAATACTATGATCAAATCTCATAAGAAGTCGGTATATGGTTCTGGTGTGATACTGGCCCTGCTGTTGGCAGCAGGCCCCACGCAGGCGCAGGTGCGCGCCCTGGCGGACGATGTGCTGGTGCGCCTGCAGGCGGCGGAAAAAGGCCGCGAGCTGAAGGCGGCCCAGCAGCTCGATACGCTGAAAAGCGAATTGGGACTCGATGCGCGGGCGGAATTCAAGCCCATCAAGACGATCACCGATTCCTTCGGACAGAGCCACACCCGCTTCCAGCAGCATTACGCCGGCCTCAAAGTCTGGGGCGGCGAAATCATCACCCACCTGGATGCCGAGGAAAAACACGCCGCTCCCACCAACGCGCTGGAAAAAAATATCTCGCTCGACCCGCTCCCCACGCTCAGTGCGGAAGATGCCCTGGCCGTCGTGGCCGCGCAGATGGGCGTGAAAGGCCCTTACGCCTATCAGCCCAAGCTGGAACTGCTGATCTTCCCGATCGTCGTCAAGACGCCGACCGTCGACAGCAAGAACGGCCAGCTGGACGCCACCCAGGTGCGGCGCGAGGTACTGCGCCATGCGCTGGCCTACCATGTGCATGTGGAAGTGCACAATGCGGACGATGGCGCCCAGGCGCGCGATTTCATGATCGACGCCCACGACGGCGCCATCCTGAAACAATGGAACAGCCTGGAAACGGCGCACGTTGTAGCCAGCGGCGCGCGCTCCCAGTACAGCGGCACGGTGTCGCTCAACACCAATAGCATCAGCGGCGGCTACGAGCTGCGCGATATGCTGCGCGGCACGGGCGGCAGCTACGGCAATAATGTGGTGCTGCGCTATGTGTCGGCCACCCCGTCCATCGCCGATATCTTCACCGACGCCACCAACACCTGGGGCGATGGCCAGAACTATCTGCCCGGTTCGCCCACCACTACCGACACCTACCAGACCGCCGCGGTGGACGTGGCCTACGGCATGAGCGCGACTTGGGACTTCTACAAAAAGATTTTCAACCGCAACGGCATCGACGGCAGCGGCAAGGCCACCTTCGCCGTGGTGCACGATCCGCAACTGAAGTCGGGCGGCGTGAATGCGAGCTGGAGCGATGCCTGCTTCTGCATGCGTTTCGGCGACGGCGACAGTTCCGGCTACTACAAGAATCTGACCAGCCTGGACCTGGTTGGCCACGAGATGGCGCACGGCTTGACCGGCAGCACGGCCCAACTGGTCTATATGGACGAGTCCGGCGGCCTGAACGAAGCCACCTCGGACATTCTGGGGACGGCACTGGAATTTTATGTGCGCGGCGGCGGCCTGGCCGCCGGTTCGTATGGTATTCCGGCCAGCGGCGGCAATTGGAACATCGGCGAGGGCGTGATGCAGGCGCTGACCCGCTATATGGACAAGCCCAGCCGCGATGGCGTCAGCCACGACGCCTGGAGCCTGAGCATGGGCGAAAGCGATGTCCACTACTCCAGCGGCCCGATGAACCGCGCCTTCTATTTCATGAGCAAGGGCGCCACCACCTCGGGCGACACGTCCAGCAGCTATCTGCCGGGCGGCATGAGCGGCATCGGCATCGACCGCGCGGCCCGCATCTGGTATCGCGCCGTGACCGTCTACTTGACTGCGACCAGCGATTATGTGGCAGCGCGCCAAGCGGCCATCGCGGCCGCCAAGGAGCTGTACGGCGCCGGTTCGGCCGAAGAGATCGCGGTGTGGAACGCCTTCCGCGCCATCAATGTGGGGCAGGCCTGGGTTGCCCAGGCCTGCGGCCGCCTGGACGCGGGCCGCGAGTTCGTGGCTGGCGAGAGCGTCAAATCCTGCAATGGCCAATACACCCTGATCATGCAGGGCGATGGCAATCTGGTGCTGTACCGCAGCGGCAATGTGCCGCTCTGGAACGCCCAGACCTATGGCAATCCGGGCGCCTACAGCGTGTTCCAGGAAGACGGCAATCTGGTGGTCTACAAGAGTGCCAGCCGTACCCCGCTGTGGAACGCCAACACCTATCACTCGCCGGGTGCCCAGCTGGCGGTGCGTGACGATGGCAATATGGTCATCACCAGCCCGAACGGCCTGCCGGTCTGGTTCGTGACGGCGCCGGCCGGCATCGGTCCGGTGCAAGCAGCCTCGGGCAGCAATACCGCCTTTGGCAGCGCCGACGTGGTGCAGGCGGCTGCGTCGGGGGTGCGCGGCGCGGTGGATGTGGCGGCCAGCCAGTACTTCCGCGTCAGTGTGGCGCCGGGCAAGACTGTGACGGCCGACTTCGTGGGGGGCTGGATTCCGAAACGGGGCAGCAACTGGACCTTGACCACCTTCAATAGCGCCAACGCACAACTGAGTTCTGTCACGTCGTCCTACGGCGCCACCCGCCTGCTGCAAAGCTACACCAACAACACTGGCGTGGCGCAGGACATCGTGTTCGAGGCTTACCGCAACTGGAACAGCATTGCGCCGTTCTATGGGCTGGTGCCGTATACCATCGCCATCAAGCAGAACTAAGGCAGGACTGCGCGTCCAGGAGTGGATATGCACAAAGTGGCAAGCATGGCTTTTTTACCTCTTTGGCTGAGCCTGGGCGCGCTGCTCGGCGCCTGCGCGACGGCCGCCGTCCCCGAGCTGGCGCCGTTTCTGGTGCTGGAACAGGAGAGTGGCTGCGCGTCGCACTTGCGCCTGTATCTGATCGACGAGCGCTATGTGTATGTCGAGTCTGATAGCCAGGTCTGCTCGGACGCCAACACGCGCAGCCTGTTCGACCGCCGTCCCGAGCATTTCCTCTGCGGCAGCGGCGGCCTGGCTGCGTCCACGCATTGCCGCGACGAGCGTTTCCGCGCGCTGTTCGAACAAGTGCGCCGCCATGTGGGGCGGCCCGGCCAGGAGAGGCCCGGCAAGGAGAGGCCCGGCCAGGAGCGGCCGGAGCCGGGGCTGGAAGGGGGCCGCCGCCTGCGTCTGCTGTACGACAGCGAGGGCGCTGGCGGCCCGCCTGGTTTGTAGCTTGCTAGTCCATTTTTTTGCTTGTCAGGCGATGGCAATTTGGCTATCGTTCAAGCGTAGCTCCGTTCACAATGCGGCAGGGGGATGACAATGGATTTGACAGTGCACCGCCGCACGGCTGGTTCGCCGTTGCCGGAACAACGCCTGGGTTCGCTCCAGCTCAATCTGGTGGAATTGGACCCAGTGGCTATCGTCGATGGTACCCGCTACGACGATAACTATCTCGCAGACGATGTCTACGCCTGCGGTTCCATGCGCGAAATGTGCCCGATTTGCGAAGAAGGTCATCTGCAGCTGGTGTTGCGCCAGCGCAGCGTGCGCGTTGCCCATCTCTTCTGTCTCCACTGCACCCGCTGTTTCGGCGCCTTTTTGCCGGACGGCACGCCCGCCCTGTCCGACTGACCCGGCCTTGCCCGCCTCGGGTATCATGCTGGCAGTACGGCCATCCGGGCCAGGGGAGATGTTTTAGATGAATGTGAAAGCAAAGCCAGTGGTGCTGGTCGCCGATGCGGTGGCCAGCAACCTGATCTGGATGAACAGCCTGCTGCAAGAGCGTTACGAAATCAAGCTGGCCGACAGCGGCGCCCAAGCCCTGCGCATCGCCCAGCAACTGCCCCGCCCCGACCTGATCCTGCTCGCCGCCGACTTGCCGCAGCCCGACGGTTTCGCCGTCTGCCAGCAGCTCAAACGCGATCCCGACACGGCCGGCATTCCCCTGCTGCTGATCGCGCCCGCCGGCGCCGACGCGGAACAGCGCGGCTTTGCCGAAGGCGCGGCCGATGTGCTGCTGCGCCCGCTGGTGGCCGAGGCGGTGCTGGCGCGCAGCGCCCTGCAAATCGAGCTGGGCCAGGCGCGCAGCCTGCTCAAGCACGAAAGCCACCGCCTGGCGCATCTGGTGGACGAGCGCACCGGCGAACTGCGCCAGATGGTCGATGCCGTGATCTGGGCCCTGGCCTCGCTGGCCGAAACGCGCAATTACGAAACGGCCAACCACCTGCGCCGCATGCAGTACTATGTGCGCGCCCTGGCCCAGCGCCTGCAGCAGCATCCACGCTTCGCCCACGAGCTGAGCGACGAGAATATCGCGTATCTGTACAAGGCCGCGCCGCTGCACGATATCGGCAAGGTCAGCATCCCCGATTCCATCCTGCTCAAGCCGGGCCGCCTGACCGAGGCCGAATTCGCCATCATGAAGCTGCACACCGTGTATGGCCGCGACGCCATCGCCGGCGTGGAAGAGCGCCTGGGCTTCAGCAATACCTTCCTGCGCTTTGCCAAGGAAGTGACCTACTCACACCAGGAAAAATTCGACGGCAGCGGCTATCCGCAAGGCCTGGCGGGCGACGCGATTCCGGTCTCGGCGCGCCTGCTGGCGGTGGCCGACGTGTACGATGCCATGATTTCGCGCCGCGTCTACAAGCCGGCCTTCACCCACGAGACGGCGCTGGAGCTGATACGCCAGTCCAGCGGCCAGCAATTCGACCCGGATGTGGTCGATGCGCTGTTGGCGGTGGAGCAGCAATTCCAGGACATCGCGGCGCGCTACGCCGATGCGACAGAGTAAGAAATTTCCCTTGTGAATGGGCCATTGCCCTTGATATAGTCAATTCACGATCAGCTGAGCGGGGCGCCTGGAATGCGGATACATGGATACCTGGCTTTTCTTGTCGGGGTTTGCGTAACCGTCTGGGTCTGCCTGTTCGTGATGGAGGTGCAGGATCAGCAGATCCGCAACGGCTTCCAGCGCGACACCGAGAAGGTGGCGCGCGACACCACGCTGCGCCTGCAAACCTATTTCGACATGCTGCTTAGCATCAAGGGCGTGTTCGCGGTCAGCCAGAACCTGGACCGCGCCGCCTTCCACCGCTATGTGCGCGAACTGAATCTGACGGAACGCTATCCCGGCTTCCAGGCGATCCAGTTTGTGCGGCGCGTGCCGCGCGCCCAGCTCGGCGTCTATGCCGACGCCATCCGCCGCGACGCGGCCTTGCAGGCGGGCGGTTACCCAGAATTTAAAGTTCATCCCGCAAGCGTTCAGGATGAGCATTTCATCATCGAGTACAACGAGCCGATGCGCGGCAACGAAAACGCCTTCGGCCTCGATCTGGCGGCGCTGCCGCCGCATTACGAGGCGCTGCGCATGGGGCGCGACAATGGCGGCGTGATCGCCACCGAACGCATCACCCTGGTGCAGGACGCCAGCGGCCAGCCGGGTTTCGTGGCGCGCCTGCCGGTGTACCGGCCCGGCGTGGTGCTCGACTCGCTGGCCAGCCGGCGCGCGGCCCTGATCGGCTTTGTCGCCATCGTCTTCCGCGTCAATAACCTGATGCGCGAAGTGATCGACAGCCCGCTGCTGGGCCATCTGTATGTGCGCATCAACGACGGCGGCTATCTGCGCGATGGCGGCACGGCCGCGCCCAGTCTCGACAACCTGCTGTTCGACAGCGCCGGCAAGGCCGGGGAGGCGCGCCTGCCGGCCTTGCCCGGCCTGTCGCGGCGCGTCAGCCTGAACGTGGGCCAGCGCCGCTGGCTGCTGCAATTCGAAGGCCATGCGGGCCAGCGCTATGGCCGCAACTGGATGGTGATCGGCGTGACCGGCGCGGCGGGCGTCGTCATCAGCGCCCTGATCGCGGCCCTGCTGGTGGCCTGGCAGCGCCGCCGCGCCCTGGCGCGCGAGCTGCGCAATGCGCTCAACGAGCAGCGCGCCTTCCAGGATACGGCGGTGGTGGGCATCGGCTTGTTCAGCAATGGCCTGATCCTGCGCTGCAACCGCGGGCTGGAAGAAATGACCGGCTATCCCGGCGGCGGCCTGGTGGGCATGCGCAGCAGCGTGCTGCTGCGCGCCGGCGGCGCCATCGATCCCTTTGCCTGCGGCCCCTGCGGCGAGCCGGCCCACCTGGAGCTGGAGCTGCTGCGGCGCGACGGCAGTCCCTTGTGGTGCATGGTGAACGGGCGGCGCCTCGATCCCGAGGAGCCGGCCAAGGGCTGCGTGTGGGTGATCGCCGACATCAGCGACCGCAAGGCGGCCGAGGCGGCGCTGGTGGAAACCAAGCAGGGACTGGAGCGCAGCCTGGCCGACCTGGCGCGCGAGAAGGCGCGGGTGGACGAGGCGCACAAGGAGCTGTCCTCGGCGCTGGCCGCGCTGAAACAGGCCCAGGCCACTTTGATCACCTCGGAAAAAATGGCGTCGCTGGGCGCGCTGGTGGCCGGCATTGCGCACGAGCTGAATACGCCGATCGGCAACAGCCTGCTGACGGTGTCGGCGCTGAGCGACATGGTGGCGGACTTCGAGCGCAGGCTGACCGAAGGCGGCATCAAGCGCTCGACCCTGGACGTGCATCTGGCCGACGCCAAGGCCGCCTGCACCATCATCGCCGGCTCGCTGGGACGGGCGGCCGATCTGATCACCTCCTTCAAGCAGGTGGCGGTGGACCAGACTTCCGACCAGCGCCGCCGCTTCCATCTGGCCAGCGTGCTGCACGATACGCTGGCCACCTATTCGGCCCAGCTGCGCCGCGCCAGCTGCGAGGTGAAGGTGGACGTGCCGGAGGCGCTGGACTTCCTGTCCTATCCGGGCAGTTTGAGCCAGGTGCTGAGCAATCTGATTAACAATGCCATCCTGCATGCCTTCGAAGGACGGACGCAGGGATTGATCACGATCACGGCGCGCGCCGAGGGCGAGGGGGACGCGGTGCTGGAATTCAGCGACGACGGCATCGGCATGAGCGCCAGGACCCTGCGCCAGATTTACGATCCCTTCTTCACCACCAAGATGGGGCAGGGCGGTTCCGGGCTCGGGATGAATATCGTTTATAACATTGTGACGGGCGTGCTCAAAGGCCGCATCGAAGTCCGTTCCGAATTAGGGCAGGGCACCACGGTGGTGCTGACTTTGCCGCGCAGCGTGCCGGCGAGCGAAATGGAGCGGGCGGCCTGAGAGGCCGCCCGTGCAGGCGCTGCAGCTGCCTGCTGTCTGGATCAGCGGCGGCGCCCGTAGCGGGCGCGCAGCAGATTCAGCATCGCCACATTCAACTCCCAGGCATTGCTTATCGGGCGCTGGCTGTAAGGCAGCTGGAAGGTATAGGGCGCCGGGCCGAATTCCGGCGTCAGCGTCATGCGCTGCGCGCCTTCCGACTTGCGCAGCTCGATGATGCGGTCCCACCAGCCCAGGTGCGCTTCCAGTTCGGCCGCCGCTTCCGGCGCGCGGAAATCGGCCACCTGCGGGCCTTGCGCATGGCCGACGCGGGCGTGGATGTGGCGCACGCGCGGCAGGGTGGCGGCCAGCGTCTGCGGCTGGTCTTCCAGCAGCGATTCGCAGGCGCAGCACCAGTGCGACAGATCCGCCGTCAGATGCAGGCCCGGCATGCGCTGCAGGTAGGGCAGCAGCAGCATCGGGTGGCCGCTGAAGCGGCTGCGGTGGATCTCATGGACGATAGCCACGCCGTGTTCTTGCGAAATGGCGTCGGCTAGAGCGATCAGTTCCTCGTTCTGCTCGGACGTGTAATAGTCCTTGCCCGTGTGCGAATTGACCAGCAGCGGATGGGCCGCGCAGGCATTGTTCAGCAGTTGGGCCAGCGCGTGCTTGTGCGCTTCGAACTGGGGATGGAAAACGGTTTCCCACTGGGCCACGATCAGGCCCAGGCCGGCATCGCCGATCAGGCGCACCCACTGGTCGCGTTCGGCCGCGTCCAGCGGCAGCGACATTTCGATGCCGTCGAAACCGGCCGCCAGCACGCGCTCGATGAACACCTGCGGCGCCAGCTCATTGCTGCCCCAGTGGGGCGCGAAAATACGGATATCCATGGCGCGCCTTAAATGAAGCCGCGCACGGGGAAGGCGGCGTCGCGCTGAATCCAGTTCTGCGGCGAGTAGACGGTGTTCGCGTCGGTCACATGCAGGGTGTAGGCGTGGCGCGAAATGGGCGAGCGGTTCGGCGCGCTGTAGTGCGGCAGCAGGCCGTGGAAACATACCAGGCTGCCGGCCTTGCATTCCAGCGGCACGGCGGTCGAATCGTCCGGCCATGGCGTGCTGTCGAGTTTTTCCACGCTGACCTTGTCGCCGTGGCGCAGGAAGCGCTCGCGCAGCGGGCCGCGGTGGCCGCCCGGCTCGGCCCACAGGCAGCCGTTGTCCAGGGTGGCGTCTTCCAGCGCGAACCAGAAGGTGGTGACGCTGATCGGCGTGGTGTCGAAATAGGTGGCGTCCTGGTGCCAGCGCACTTCGCCGCCGATGCCGGGCTGCTTGAAGATATACATGGACTGCCAGACCTGGGCCTGTCCCAGGCCCACATCGGCCGCCAGCTGCACCAGGCGCGCATCGGCGCTGAAGGCGCGGAAGACCGGGTCGAGATCGTGCATGGCGTGGCCGATCTTGTTGATCGACAGTTCCTTGGCCTGTTTCAGCGCGCCGTCCGGGCCGAACGCCTCTTCTTCGAAGAAGCAGCGGATGGTGTTGTCGGAGGCTAGGAAGTAATCGTCGGCCTTCTTCTCCTGCTCCTTGGTGGTGAAGATGCCCTGGGCCACGGCTGGATCGAAATCGTTGACAATCTGGCCAGCGCGGGCGCGCAGGGCGGCGATTTCTCCGGCCGATTTGAAATTGGGGATGACGATGAAACCGTCGCGCAGATATTGCGCTTTCTGCACCTCGCTCAGCATGGCTCGTGGCTCCTGAATTGATTCAATGCCCGCATTGTACGGAGGTGGGCTGTATCAAACAATGCGCGAACGGTTGACACATTGTCTCTGAAATGGAGACAATTGGCGGCATGGACCAGCTAAGGGCAATGGAGATATTTGTCGAAGTGGCGCGCCTGCGCAGCTTCAGCGAGGCGGCGCGGCGGCTGGGGCTGACGCGCGCCATGGTCAGCAAGCACATCATGCAGCTCGAAGACAAGCTGAATGCCCGCCTGCTGCACCGTTCCACGCGCGAGGTGAGCCTGACCGACGTCGGCAGCGCCTATCTGGAACCGTGCACCGCCGCCGTGCGGCAAGCGCAGGAGGCGGCCCGCATCGTCACCCATGCGGGGGAAGGTCTGGCCGGACCGCTGCGCATCCAGGCGCCATCGAGTTTCGGTAGCGAATGGCTGGCCGACGCCCTGGCGCGCTTCGCCCAGCCGCATCCCCAGCTCAAGCCCCTGCTGCATGTGGACGACGCCCTGCTCGACCCCATCGAACACGGCTTCGACCTGACGATACGGGTAGGCGGCATCCCCGACAGCCACGCCCTTTCGATCCGGCCGCTGGCCCCCTGCCGCGGCGTGCTGTGCGCCGCGCCATCCTATCTGGAAAAATGGGGCCAGCCCCAGCACCCGAATGAGCTGCACCGCCACCAATGCCTGCACTTCAGCCATTTGACCGACGGCACCGCCTGGCATTTCCGGCGCGGCGAAGAAGAGGAAGTCGTGCGGGTCGAAGCCAGCTTCACCGCCAATAATGGCCTGGTGCTGCAGCACGCCGCGCTGCGCGGGCTGGGCATCGTCTACAGCACCACTTTTCTCGCATGGCGCCAGCTGCTCGAAGGCAGCCTGATCCCCGTCCTAAGCGAGTGGGAGCTGCCCTTGAATCACCTCAGCGCCTTATACCCGGCGAGCCGCCAGCCATCGCCCAAGGTACGCGCCCTGATCGATTTTCTACTCGCCGAATACCACCCCATCCCCCCTTGGGACCGCGCCCTCGCCCCCATCCTTTGATCCAAATCAAAAAATGTCCCACCCTGGTGTCAGGCACTAAGGTAGGACATTCGCTGATTTAGATCAAAGAATGTCCGCCTCTGGTGCCTGACACCAGGGTTGGACATTGTTTGAGATAGGTCAAACTTGCCAGGCGCCGTCGGCGTAGATGCGCTCGCCGTCGAGGTGGACGGCTTCGGTGACGGCGAAGACGTCGATGTGGTAGCGGGTGTCCTTGCGCTTGAATTGGGGTTTCTGGTACTGGCCGTGCTTGGCGCCCAGGGAGAGGTGGATGCCGCACATGCGTTCATAGGTGCCGATGTCGTCCACCATCCTGTCGCGCGAGAAGGCGCGGTTCATGCCGAAGCCGAGTTCGCGCACCCATACTTCGCCTTCGTGGGCGCGGATGATGGAGAGCATTTCGTCAAACGCGGGCGTGCTGTTTTCGGCGCCGACCACGCGTCCCTTTTCGACGATCATGGTGATCGGCACGTCGGGGCGGTTGACGTGGAAGGTGGTGTCGCCAAAGACGAAGACGCGCACGCGCCCGTTCACCGCTTCCAGATCCTGGGCTTCGGTGAATACTTCGCCGATCGGGAACAGGCCGCCGACATTGTTCATGGCGCTGTAGTCGCCGATATTCAGCTTGGCGCTTTCGAACGGGCTGCCGAAGACCAGCTTTGCGCCGTCGCCGCTGTCGACCACGCCGCCTTGGGCATCGTCGATGCGCGCTTTCAGGGCATGGCCCACGCCGCGGTAGTAGGCCGGGTCGTAGGCCAGCGCTTCGATATAGGCCAGGCCTTGCGCGCCGGGCATGCGCGACAGGTGCAGGTGTTCGATCACTTTCAGGCCGCGCTTGAACAGCTCGATGCGGATGCGGAAGGCTTCCAGGCGGAAGCTGGTGGTCTGGATCAGCGCCACCAGGTCGCCGGACTGCATTGCGGCGAAGGCGTCCAGCACTTCCTGCGGTTCGACGGCGTCGAAGTCGATGAAGCGCGCATCGGGGATGGCGCGGCGATAGGCTTCGGTCAGCACAGCATTCAGGTCGCTGCGGCGGTCGTGCACGATCAGGGCGCGCTGGGGTGGGGCGTATTCGATGGCCATGGCCAGCAGGTCGCCGACATGGCGCGCCGCCTGGTCCTGGACATCAGGTGAAAAGGACATCATTTTGCACTATAACGTTAGAAGGGATGAGCGTTGCGCATTATACGACGCGGCAATGCCGCGACAGTCCGCTTGTCCCCGCCCGGGGCGCGTTGTAGAATCAACCAAATATAGCCGGTGGGAAACATCCCTTTGAACCGGCCTCACATGGAGCGGGGCAAGAATGAGCATACAGTTTGGACAAGATTTGCCCTTGCAGCGGCCGGACAAGGAAGACAGCCGGGCCGCCCTGTTCGTCCCCACGACGAATATCAAGGAAGAGGTGTTGCAGGCGCTGCGCAATGGCGCGGCCATCGTCGGTTTCGGCAACCATGACCGCACGCTGACGATTTATTACGAGTGCAACCGCTTCAACGAACCCGAGATGGCGAAATGGGAGCAGAAGGCGCGCAAGGCCTATGACCGCCTGCTCGACAACCTGCCCACGACCTCGAAAATGGTGGTGAAGATCGAGAGCTTCGAGCAGATCGGCTATATCAGCAGCAAGGGCATCAATATCCGCCGCATGGAAAGCCTGGTGCGCTGGCTGGAAAATTCCGGCATTCCGGAATCGGCGCCGGCCGAGGCCCATGTGACCTGGGCGCCGCCGCCGCCGCCGAAAAAGATCGTGGCGGGCGATTAAACCGGGCGTTGTTGTTGCTGTATGGATTTTTTCATGTGGCATGATTTATTGCTGAATTGCATGTGCTAATCTGGTTTCGGGCTATCACGCGGCCCGTCACAACACGGTCGCAGACCGGATTCCAGAGGAGACAATGCAAGATGAAACGAGTATTCCAGACCCTGCTCGCGACCCTGTTCGCATTCGCCATGGGACAGGCCCTGGCCCAGGACGCCCAGCGCGGCACGGCCGACGAGGCGGTGGCCATGGTCAAGCGCGCCGGCGCCTTCCTTGAAAAGAATGGCCGCGAGAAGGCGATTACCGCATTTAACGATTCCAAGGGCGAATTCATCAAGGGCGACCTGTACGTCTTCATGTTCGGCATGAATGGCGAGGAGCGCGGCGTGGCCCTGGCCCACGGCCAGAACGCCAAGATGGTCAACAAGAACCTGACCGAACTGAATGCCGGCGGCGTGTATCCGATCAAGGAATTCCTCAAGCTGGCCGGCAGCCCGGCGGGCAAGGGCTGGGTATCCTATAAATGGCCGAATTCCATCAGCAAGAATATGGAAGATAAGTCCACTTATGTGGAGAAGTACGGCGATGTGCTGATCGGCGTCGGCATCTACAAATAAGACGGCGCCCCGCTCTGTGCGGGGCTATTTTTTTGTCTGGTGCAATGTGGCAAATGCGCTATGATTGCCCTCACACCCAAGGGGGCAATATAGTTGATGAAGCATGGCTTATAGATGGGAATCCGAAGATAGCGCCTGGCTGGAGCAGGACAAGGGCCAGTTTCAACTTGCCGAGAGCAATGGACTGGGCCATACCGAGTGGCCGGCCCAGGCGCGCAGCCGGCTGCCGGATGTGGCCAGCCTGCTCGGCGCGGCGCTGCCGCAATCCTGCGAGCATGGCGCCATCTATCCCGAAGACTTCCAGTTCTGCCCCGAATGCGGCGCTGCGCTGCGCCATCCCGCCGCCCAGGCCGACGCGCCGGAGTGGTGGGGCGCCACCAGCGCGCCCCTGCCGGACAGTTCCCACCCCTTGCCCAAGCATGCGCCGCATGGCCTGCCGCTGACCGCCTTGCCGCTCGCGGCCGCGCTGGAAAGCCGTCCGCCCGAACCGCATGTGGGACAGGCCGAGCGCCGCCTGCCCGTGCCGCCGAATGCCGTCTGCGTGTTCGCCGCGGCCAGTTTCGGCTTCCGCGTCCAGCGTCTGCTGGCGCTGGCCTATACCCGCAATGTGCTGCAGTACTGGGATCCGCTGGCCCAGCACTGGCAGGTGATGGCGGCCGAAGACTATGCATCCGATCTGCGCTTCACCGCGTCCGACTATGCCTGGCTGCCGCTCGACGCGGCGGCGGGGCGGCGCGGCGATGTGGCCCTGGTGCCGGCAGCCCAGGGGCTGTTCCGCCTGCGTATCAATCCGGTCAGCGAAAGCTACCGCACCGAGGCGGTGTTCCTGGCCCGCCTGGCCAGCGCGCCGGGCGCGGTGGGCAAGCATATCGCCTGCCTGTTTGCCGACGACGACGGCGTCCACCTATGGGCAGCCGATGCCGACGGCGCCAATCCCGAAGCGCTTGCCGTGGCGGGCGGCGCTGCGCCCAGCGGCGGCTGGTCGCGTCCCGTCAGCTACGACGGCAGCTTGATCTGGCTGCACGAACAAGGCCATCTGGTCTGGCGTCCCGGCGCCGAGCCGCAATGGCTGGCCTGGCCTTTCCCATGGACGCCGCGCCTGATTCTGGGCGGTCCGGTGCGCAGCCGCGACGGCCGCCTGTGGCTGATCGGCCATGATGGACAGGGCTATTCCTTCCGCGAACTGGGCGTGGCCCAGGCCCAGGTGGAGGCCATCGACGGCGCGCGCCTGGGTTTCGGCACCTTGCTGTTCCGCCGTGGCCACCAGGTGAAGGACGAACCCTGGGCCATCGAGGATGTGGAAGACCAGCGCCACAGCGATGCGCTGGTGCTGCCGCTGCTGGAAAACCTGAGCAGCACGCGCAGCCAGCCCACGGGCCTGGTGCTGCGCTTCGAGAAATTCACGGGCAAGGCCGAAGCGGCGCTGGAAAGCGCGATCTTGCCGCGCACCCTGATCGAGTGGATCGGCCAGCGCAATGTGATCCTGGACGAGGCGGTGCGCCTGAGCCGTCCGGGCGACTGCCTGCCTTTCGTGTACGACGATTGCCTGTGGCTGCACCATCCCACCTGGAACGAGATCCGGGGCTGGCAACTGAAGGCGCTGGCATGAAGCGCCTGGTCATGAGCGCAGCGGCAGCCTTGCTGCTGCCAGGGGCGGCGCTGGCCGTGCCGCAGGTTTTCCTGGTGCAGAACTCGGGCTGGATGGAACCCTTCTTCAGCGATCCGTCCTCGCAGTACAAGGCGCTGGTGACGGAAGTGATGCTGGCGGCGACGGGGCAGGGCGATGCCGTGGTGCTGGCCTCCTTCAACCAGAGCCAGCCCGGCGCGCCATCGCCCAAGGCCCTGTTGTCTGAGCGCGCCGCTGGCGCGCAATTGCGCCAGCACGTGGCGGCGGCGCTGTCGCCGCTGGGCGTGGCGAAGAAGCCCGGCGGCAGTGCGCTGGCCGACACCGATCTGGGCGAGGCGGTCGGCGCCGCCATCGGCACGGCGCTGGAGAATAAGCCAGGCCTGGTCTGGCTGTTCACCAACAACAAGAACAGCCCGAACAACGACCAGGCCACGGCGGCGCGCAACCGCGAATTCTATGAGCTGATCCACCACGGCAGCGCGATCCGCAAGGCGCTGGCCTTCCCGCTGCATATGCCGGTGAAGGGCAAGACCTATAGCGCGAATGGCCTGATGGTGTATGTCTTCGCCATCCACGACGCGGGGGCGGCCCAACTGGATGCGCTGCTGCGCTCCGGCCGTTTGCGGCAGGTGATCACCGAAACGCCGGCGCGCCTCAAGCCGCTGGACCAGGACACGGTGCGTCTGCGCCCGGTGCGGGTCGAGAACGTGCCGGGCGTGAATTTCTCCACGCTGCCGAACGGCATGCTGCGCGCCGACGTGGATGCGGGCGCCACGGCGAAAGGCGGCAGCGCGCCCGCCGCCCGCATCGGCTGGCAGCTGGAAAACGCCATCTATCCTTACACCATCGTCAGCGCCCATCTGGAGGCCGCATCGGCGCTGGCGGGCGAACAGAAAGCCATCGCGCTGGGCAGCGATAGCGTGCACCAGCTGGCCCCGGGAAAACCGCAGCCGCTGTCGTCGTCGTTGCAGCTGCCGGTGGCCCAGTTGCCCGGCAAATGGTCGCTGGCGGCAGTGAAGGCGGCCGGTTCGGCGCAACTGCTGCCGGGCCGCGTCGAAGTGCGGCTCAGCGAACAAAAGCTGGAACTGTCGCAAGCCTTCCGCCAGCGCATGGCCGCGCTCTTCCCCGGCGATCCGCTGCCGGACATCTTCACGCCGCCGGAGCAGATCCAGGGCTCGCGCGCCGTGCTGCCGGTCGAGGTGCGCGTCAATTATGGCATCGCGCCGCTGCTGGCCGCCCTGGGACTGGTGGGCGCGCTGCTGGCGCTGGCCGCCGGCCTGGTGATCGCGCTGACGCGCGGCCGCAAGGTGCGCCTGGTGGTCGAGGGCGAGCCGCGCACCATCCACACCAAGCCGGGCATGCGCACGCCGATCCACGACAAGGCGGGCAATAAGGTGGCCGAACTGCATACCACGCTGTTTGCAAGCACATTGAACGATCTGCGCGAAGGCGCGCAGGTCCGCCTGGAAAAATGACCCTCAGAGGAAACCCGATGCAGAAATCAAACGATATCCAGCTGGCCCAGGCCAACACCGATCCCGGCTTCAAGATTCCGGGCGGCGACAAGCCGGCGCCATCGGGCAGCCAGCCTGCCGCCAGCGCACCCGCCGGCACGCCGGCCGCGCCCGCGCCGGACGGCAGCAACGGCGGCTTGAGCGGCACGCCGCCGGCCAGCGGCATCGAAGTGACGCCGGTGGCCGGCGCGCCCGCCACCGATACCAGCTCGCGCGACCTGATCATCGGCGGCGGCATCTTTGTGGTGCTGCTGATTGTCTTCGTCTTCGTGCGCAACGCCTTCGCCAACCACCTGGTCAAGCGCCGCGTGGCGCCATCCTCGGCCGACACGGCGGGCTGGCTGCTGTTCTGCGGCCTGTCCTTCCTCAGCGCGGCCGCCGTGCTGGGCGTGATCAACTCCGACCGCTTCCTGAGCGTGGCGATCACCGGCACCTTGCTGGTGTTCGGCATCGCCTCGCTGGTGGGCGCCGCGCTGACCGGCCGCCGCTGAAAGAAAGAATATCGCCATGGCTGAATTCCCCAATCCCAGCATCGAGAAAAAGGCCGAGCTGAAGGTCGACCTGCGGCCCACGCTGTTCATCGGCGCGGGCGGCACCGGCATGGAAGTGATGATGCGCATCCGCCGCCGCATCCTGTCCGAAGTGTGGAACCGCCACCATCCGGTGCGCGTCGATTCCATCGGCCAGTTCCCGGTGGCGCGCTTCCTGCACGTGGATCTGGACAGCGGCGCCCTGATCGACGAGGGCAAGTCGCAGCGCACCGACCCCTGGTATGAGCTGGTCAAGCTGAGCGAGGAAGAGCGCCTGGTCGAGCATATCGACCTGCCGCAATACCATGAATCGGACGACAGCCTGGCGCGTTTTCCCTTGATCGAAAACTGGATGCCGCTGCGGCCCAAGAAACTGCGCTCGCTGGGCATCGACCCGTCCAAGGGCGCGGGCCAGATCCGCGCGCTGGCGCGGCTCTACCTGTTCGACAAATATCCCAAGCTGCGCGGCCGCATCAAGGGCGCGCTCAATTTCCTGAGCAGCAATGCCGGCAATGAGCGCAAGGAGAATTACCAGCGCCTCGGCCTGCAGGTCGATACCTCCAAGTTCCGCATCGTGGTGATCGCGTCGAACGCGGGCGGCACCGGCGCTGGCAGCGCGCTCGATCTGGGCTGGATCGCCAAGGCCGTGGCGCGCCAGGAAGTGGCGGAAAGCCAGGTCGACCTGGTGATGCTGATGCCTTCCGGTTACGCCAAGGCCAATAAGGAGCGCACCGAGGCCAATGCCTACGCCACCCTGATGGAGCTGGAAACGGCGATGCGCGATATGAACGCGCAAGTGCGCTGGGCCGATCCCGACAGCCTGGTGGGACGCGGCGCGCCTTTCGACGATGTGTATTTCGTCGATACCGCCAACCTCGCCAACAAGGCCACGATGGACGTCAAGGACGTGTATCAGATGGTGGCCGATTCCCTGTTCGAGGATTTCGCTTCCGCCGACTTTGCCAACCGCAAGCGCTCGGTGGCGGTCAACCAGCAGCAGCACAAGCTTGGCCCCTTCAATCCGCGCGTGCCGGAGCAGCGCTTCGGCGATATGCGCCTGTCCTACTCCAAGGTGTATTCGGCTTTCGGCCAGGCGGTGCTCGATACCCAGCAAAGCTTGCGCGACGATATCCGCGCCTATGAGCTGTCGGCCCTGATGGTGAAGGCCTTCTTCGGCATCATGGGCAGCGACGGCGTGCCGGCGCGCAGGGCGGGCGACCAGGAACGCGACGTCTTCATGCGCGAGCAGATGGGCATGAGCGAGCGTCCCTTCGACGAATTCCCCGACTTCCGCAAGGGCACGGTGGACGTGACGCCTTTCTACGATTACGCCCTGACCGACCAGCTGCTGCTGGACAAGGACCAGCGTTCGTTGCTGGAGCGGGTGGAAAGCAAGGTGCAGCTGGAAATCGACCGCATCATGGGTTCCTACGAGCTGAAAGCCTGGCGCGAGAAAATGGCGGAGCTGCTGCCGCATCTGGAGCGCGATGCCATCCGCGAGGCCGGCGCCACCGCCGAAACCAGCGAGGACAGGCTGAAGCGCCACACCGCCGAGCTGCTGCAAAGCCTGAAGGGCCGCGTGCGCGAAAAGCTGTATCTGCTGCTGGACGACCGCAAGCAGGGCGGCCTGGAATTCGTGCTCTCGCTGCTGGAGCAGATCAAAGGCCGCATCTCGCTGCGCGACCTGGCCCATGTGGAGCGCAATGCGCGCCGCTACCGCGATATGCGCGACGCCCTGCGCACGCGCCAGGTCGAGGAATCGCTGAACAATCTATCGCAGGCGGCGGGCAAGCTGTTTGGCCGCGAAGCGCAGGCGCGCGAAGTGATGGGCCATTTGAAGCGCGACATCTCCGACTATCTGCGCTTCCACCTGCTGGCGGTGGCGGCGGGACAGGCGATGGAAGTGCTGCGCTATATGTCATCCTGGCTGGGCGATATCGAAACGGTGGACGAGAAGGGCCAACCGGTATGGAGCGGCGTCGCCGGCGAATTCCAGGAGGGCCGGCGCTGCGTGGATGCGATGCTGGTCGCCATCGACCAGCGCATCGCCCAACTGCGCGCCGATGCCCGGCACGAGCATGCGACGTATATGAAGCTGGCGCCGGAAACCCTGCCCGAACCGGTCAAGCTGACGGGCGACGTCAGTGCCTGGAGCGAGGAAGTGCTGACCGAATTCGGCGGCTCCGAGCGCCTGTTCCCGCAACTGGGCGACGAGAAGCTGCGTGCCTCGCTGCTGCTGCAATTGTTCCGCCGCGCCCAGACCCAGCTCAGCACCGAGCAGCTGGGCGACACCGCGCCGCCCGATCCGCTGCTGGAACGGCTCTCGGCCCTGTCGCCGCAGGAGCGCCAGCGCATCTTCGGCGAGTGGATACGCAGCGCCATGCCCTGGATGAACGCGCGCTTCAGCGCCGAATTCACGCCCAACGCGGACCAGTTCAAATGCTTTATCGGCGTGGGCGACGTCAATGCCTGGCGCAAGCTGGAGGCCGAAATCAAGGCCGCCGTGCCGACCGGTTTCTTCCACGGTGAGCTGGTGAATATCGTAAACACGGGTATCTCGGGCAAGGCTGTCTGCTATATCGAGCTGTCCGGCTTCCCGATGACGGTGCTGCGCGGTTTGCCGACCTGGCGCACCTCCTACCAGATCGAGAATCCCAAGATTCCCACCCACCTGCATTTCGATGCGACCCGCTTCCGCCATCCGATCGCGCCCAATATGGATGAGCTGAACCGGCTGGCCGACGATTACGAGTGGTTCCTGCAGGCGATCGCGCTGGGCGTCATCAAGCGCAAGGCCGATCTGGCCGACCGCGAAGCGCTGTTCCAGCCCAAGGGGCAGTATCTGTTCGAAGTGGAGCAGGGTTCCGGCGAGTGGCTGCAGATCGGGAATGAATTTGCCATCCGCTCCAACGGCCTGCCGCCGTATTATCGCGAGCAGGTGATCGCCGCAGTGCGCCAGCGCCTGGCCCATGTGGGCGCTTACCAGCTGGTGCTGCTGGCGGCCTTGATGCGCCACTATCAGCTGCGCGTGTATCAGCCTAAACTGGAGGTGGACGAGACCGGGGCCGAGCTGCCTTCGCCATCGCTGCCGAATATCACGGCCAAGCGCCTGCACGACGAATGGCTGCGGCGCGCGCAGTCGCTGGAAGCGTCGCTGTCGCCGGCTTCGGTGGAGCAGGCGCTGGCCGCGCTGGCGCAGTGGAGCGATGCGGTGGATGGCTCGGCCAGCGATGCCTATGGGTGGGAAGTGCAGCACCGCGTCGAGAAGCGCGTGCTGCGTGCCGAATATCTGGCGAGCGAGAATGCCGCGGCGGCCGTGCTGCGCGGGCCGCAGCCGCGCGCGGCGCAAGCGGCGCATGCCGCGCCGGCTGCAGGCGGAGGCGCGCTGTACAAGGTGTTCCTGAACAAGGCGCAGCAGGGGCCCTATTCTCTGGCGGAGCTGGCGCAGCGCATCGCGCGCGGCGAGGTGGAACGCGCCACCAAGGTGTGGAATATGGCGTGGACGCCGCATGTGGACCAGTGGAAGGCGGCGGCCGATATTGCGGAGATCGCGGCGCTGTTCTCGCCCGCGATTCCCGATCCGTATGACGACATTCCCGATCCGGAGTAAGGAAACCGGCCAGTGACTCAAGAGTTGATCTACCGCTGCAGCAACGACGCTTGTGGCAGGCGATGGCCAAGGCAGGTGGCCTTCTGTCCCTATTGCGGCACGCAGCAGCTGGCGGCCAGCGAAGCGCCGGTTGAGCAGCGCGCCGCCACGCCGGCCGCCGCGCAGCCGCCGCATGCTGCCGCCACTGGCGGCGCCACGTCGATTGGCGCCAGCACCGGCGCCGCGCAAAACGAGCTGGATTTCGAACCGCCATCGCTGACGCATGCCAATGCCGCGATCCGCGATCTGGCGCCGCCATCGCTGGCGAAAACCATCGCTTCGGCGCAGGCCGAAGTATCGCGTGCAGATGGCGAGACCGAGGGGGCGCCGCGCGGCGGCAACCTGGCCTGGAACTCGGAGCAGGGTGGAGCGCCGAACAAGCCGCCAGCGGCTCAGGGGCCGGCATTGTCGTCCGCCATGCCCGAGTGGGCATCTCCCGCGCCGCCGGCGCGCAAGCTGGCGCCGGACGAAATGCCCGCGCCGCCGGCTCAGGGCATCAACTCCGGCAAGCGGGCCAATGCCGGCGGCGGCAAGCAGTCCGCCGCGCCGCGCGCCGAGGCGCCACGTTCCGGCGCGCCCCTGCGCAAGCCGATCAGCAAAACCACCTGGGCCATGGTGGCGCTTTGCCTGCTCGCGGTCTGGCTATTGATGCGTCCCGAGAGCGCCGCCAAAAAAGCCGCGCACCGCGTCGACGAGGCCATTGCCATGCTGCCCGAGTGCCGCCTTGCCGATGCGCGCGCCGAGTTGGCGGCGCTGACGGAAGCCAAGGCTCCCAGGGCGCAGACCAAGCGCCTGCAGGACGCCATCGCCGGCGCTGCTCCCGGCTGCGAGAAGCAAGTCCGCCGTGACAAGGCATGGAAGGAACTGGCGCCGATTCTGGAAAGCGCCACCAAGTCCGGCGCGGCGGAACGCGCTGCCGAGCGCCTGTCCGGCTTCACGCGCAAATGGGGAGAAAGTCCGGAAACGAAGGAGCTGGCGGGCCGCATCGACGCCAAGCGCGCCGAGAACCTGCTCGACGAAGCCGACGCCTGCCTGCGCAAGAACGACCGCCCCTGCCTGGAGGCCCGCATCAAGGCCGCTGAAAAGCTAAAGCGTCCGGAGGCCGAGGAACGCATCCGCCAATTGAAGGAGCGCCTGTCGCACCTGCTGGAATCGACCTTGCTGGACCAGGCCTCAAGCCCGGCGCCGCAGAGCGAAGCGGCCAGCGCCACCGCGCGCGAGGTGCAGCGCCTGCAGACGGATGCCGTGCGCGAGATTGCCCAAGGCAATTACCGCGCCGCCATCGGCCGCGCCAGCCAGTGCATGACCCAGACAGATCCCGGCAACCGCGAGTGCCAGCAGTTGCACGAGAAGGCCGAGCGTCTGGAGCGGGAGTACCAGCGCTGCATCATGGGCGGCATGACCTGGTCTAACGGTCGCTGTCTGTAGCGGCCCTGGGCGCCATGCCAAAGCGCGTATTGTCGAAGAGGCGCTGCTGTGTCCAGCGCCGGTTGGCAAAGACGATCAGCGCGGCACTGCCGGCCAGCAGGCAGGCCAGGTAAGCCGGTCCTACGGCCAGCGACTCGAAAGGCGTTGGCGGCAGATCCTTGAGGTAGAGGTAGGATGTCCATCCCCCGAGGGCAAGAAGCGTGAAACCCCAGCCAAAAACTATGAGTGATCTGGAGCGTATGGCGATGGCGCATGACACGACGAAGATCATTTCGGGCAGTGCGATAAGGTGTCCGGTGAAGGACTGCAGGATCTCGAGCGGCGCATTATCCAGGATCGCATACGAGAACAAGAATATTATTGCGCATCCGAGCAACCAGCATAGCATCATGATCTGTATGGTCGCCAGCAGAATACTGGTGCCGATGCGTCCGCGTTTCAGTCCACCGGGCATCACAAAAGAGCGCCAGTGCAGGTCGCGAATGGTTAGCACACTTGCGGCATTGGCGCACAGGACGGCCAGGACGAATAGATTCATGATCGATAACGGTGCTCCCCACGGCTTGCCCAGCCAGTTGGGTACCATATAGGCCAGCAGGATGGTATTGAGGCCGCGAGCGAAGTTTATGCCCGTGGCATTGCGCTCCGCGCCTGCGGCGCTGTTTCCCATGGCCGAACCCCATAGCAGGGGATGAAAGCGTTGCAGATAGCTTTTGAGCGGTTGCCAGAGCTTCATGCCCTCCGCGGCGCCTGATTTCCCGCGCAGAGATGCCGTTTGCCAATGCCGATGCAAGGTCCATGCCGCCGCAGGCCAAGCCAGGGCGATAGCCAGCAGCAGAGGTGGCGGCAGGGTTAAGAACGGTTTGAGTAGTTGCACTGGCCCCAACAGTAGTACGATAGCCAGCAGCGCCAGCAGGCCATACAGCACGGCCTTATGCTGGCGGAAGGGCAGCAGATTCTGCTTGCTTAGGGGATAGGCGATACCGGCGCATAGCGCCAGCGCCGACAGGGCAAAGGCAGCGCTCCATTCCGCTCGCGAGGAGCACAGCACGATCTGCACCGCTCCGGCCAGGCCGATGCCGAACCAGGCAAGTGTCAGTTGGCGGATGAAGCGCGCCGCAGCCTTGCGCCACAGCCGGGACGGCGCGCGCAAGCCGCCCAGTACGGTGAAGGCGCGCGCCAGCGATGCAGCGCGTAAGAAGGCATAGACGAAGCCACCCAGCGCAATCGCCATTAGTAGTACCGCTGAACCGGCGGTTGCCTCGTCCACGGGCGCTTTCGCCAGCAGGATGGTGGCGATCCAGGCAAGGCCGATGGCGCCCAGTCCCGCCTTGCTCAAGTTCTGCTGCCAGGGGCTTGCGTAATCCTTGTTCTCGGAAATCATGTGTTCAGCTCCACGAACAGTTCATCCAGCGTCAGCGGGCGGCCTTCCGCCGCGTGCTGCGGAGCGCGGCGCGTATCGACCACGCAGATGCGTTCCGTCTTGCGGGCGCAGACGATGGCCTGCGGCGGCAGCGCCGTGGTGAAGGTCATCAGGCGGTAGTGTTCCAGGATCGCATCCCAGGTATCGAACAGCTGCAGCTTGCCTTCGCGGATAAAAGCCAGATGCGATACCACGCGTTCCAGGTCGCTCAGGATATGGCTGGAGATCAGCACCGTGCGCTCGCCATCCTCGCCATCGAACAGCGAGCGCATGAACTCGCGGCGCGCCAGCGGATCCAGATTCGATACCGGCTCGTCCAGCAGCAGCACATCGGGATTATGCGCCATCGCCAGCACCACCGACAGCGTCTGCTTTTCGCCGGCCGACAGGTGCGGGATGCGTTTGCCGATGGGCAGGTCGAGGCGCGCCGCCAGCGCCAGGCAGCGGTGCAGATCCCATTTCGGATACGCCTTGCCCACCAGTTCCAGATGCTCGGCCACGCCCATCCACTCGAACAGGTCGGGCGTCTGCGCCACATAGCCCAGGCGCTCGCGCACCGCGTCGCTCAGGTCGAGCGAAGGGCAGTCGAGCAGGCTGGCCTTGCCGCCGGTCGGTTCGTTCAGGCCCGCCAGGCAGCGCAGCAGCGTCGATTTGCCGGCGCCATTGCGTCCCACCAGGCCGACCACGGCGCCGGCCGGAATCGCCAGCGAGATATCGTCGAGGATGGTCTTGCCTTCCTGGCGCAGGGACAGGTGTTGCGCTTCGATCGCGAGGTAAGTCATGCGGATTCCTTGTTGTGTTGTTCTTGCAGGCAGGTTTGGAACAGGGCGAGCGCTTCCTTGTCGCTGAGCGCCAGCTGGTGGGCCATGCGGGCCGCCGCCTCCAGCGCGGGACGCAGCATGGCCGCCTTGTCCTGCGTTGAGGTTTTGCCGCGCTGGCCCGCCACGGCCATGCCGACGCCGCGCCGGCGCTCCAGCAAGCCTTCGCTTTCCAGCATGCTGTAGGCCTTGCTGACGGTCATAGGATTGATCGCATGGTGCTGCGCAACCGCCCGCACCGAAGGCATATCCTCGCCCGGCGCCAGCTGTCCGCTCGCCACCATGCGGCGCACCTGCTCCACGATCTGCTTGTAGATCGGGACAGGTGAGGTAGGGGCGATGTCGAAGTTCATGCGAATTAGTGTATCACTACAATAATACACGTCGCAACAGGATATTTTTTGCTGAAGACGAGAGTGAGCGAGCTAAAATAGATGCATGACCTCTCCCTCCCACGATCAGCGCAGCACCCGGGCTGCTCCCTTGCCAGAGGCGCAGGAGGAGAGCACTGTTCCTGCAACTGAGGAGGAACGCCTCCGTGCTCTGATAGGTGACGGCTTGCAGAGCGGAGATCCGATACCTCTTGACGAAGCATTTTTCGAACGTCTCAAGTCGCGTTTGCCTAAAACCGAATAAGTCATGCTGCGCGTGCAAATCCGGCCAGGAGCTGCTGCGCAAATTGAAGATGTGGTTGACTACTACACCAATGCCTCACCTGCTGTAGCCCGTCGGTTTATCAGCGCGCTACAATCGGCAATTGATCTGCTGGCACAAAATCCCCAAGTCGGATCGCCGCGTTTCTCGCACTTGCTTCCCGGACGAGGGTTACGGTTTTGGAAGCTCACGCGTTTCCCTTTTCGTCTCTTTTACACCGTGGACCAAACCACATTGGAAGTGATAGCTGTGGATCATGAAAGGCGCCGTCCCAAAAGGGGACTATAGATATCACTGTTGTGCGCATCGCTAGGGGATTTTTTGCTAATCTGAAAGGCAAGAACTGTTTTCAGGAGACTGTGATGCAAGCCAAATATTGGGTGATGGGGATGGTGATGGCGGCCGCGCTGGCAGGCTGCAAACGCGAGGAGCCGGCGACGCCAAAAGTGGGGCCGGCGGAAAGTGCCGGCCGCGAGATCGATAAGGCGACCGCCAAGGCGGCGACGGAGCTGGAGAAGGCGAATGAACAGCTTAGCGGCGCCGCCAAGGAAACCGGCGAGCAGCTGAACAAAGCTGCTGGCGAGGCAGGGCAGAAGCTGAATCAGGCGACCGAGGAGTTGGGCCGCAAGGTCGAACGCGCGGGCGAAAAGATGCAGGAAACCGCCCGCGAACGGCGTGAAGAACGCAAGGAAGGCGCTGGGCACTAAGCGTCAAGCAAGTGGCGCCGGATTGCGAACGCGTGTCCTCAATGCGTTCGAGCAGGTGATCACGGCGGTGCGAAGCGGGCTATTTAGCTGGCTTTGAAGCCTGGCTTCAAAGGCACCACATTGCTATGTTCTCCGGCTGCGGGCGGTGGCGCTTCGGGCGAGCCGCCCAGCACCACGCTCATGTCGACGAAGCCGGCGCGCCAGGCGCGTTCCAGATCCTGTTCGATGTCTTCCATCGAGGTCTGGCTGAAGTTGTCGAAGCCGCGTACGCCGTAGGCGCGGTTGCGGCCGTGGGCCTTGGCCAGGTACAGCGCCATATCCACCAGGTTCACCGCGCGCTCCCACGGTAGCGGGGTGTCGCCGGGGATCAGCGGGAAGGGCGCAAAGCCGACCGAGACGTTGACGCTGATCGGCACGCCCTGGTAGTCGAGCCTCTGCGCCGAGATGGTGTTCAGTATCCGCCGCGCCACTTCTTCCACGCCATTGCGCGGAATCGCGGGCAGGAAGGCGAGGAATTCTTCGCCGCCCCAGCGCACGATCATATCGGTCTCGCGCAGCGCGATGCGCAGCTGCTCGGAGATCATCTTCAGCACCGCGTCGCCGGCCGCGTGGCCGTAGCTGTCGTTGACGTGCTTGAAGTGGTCGACGTCGAGCAGGAACAAGGCGCCGACGATATCCTCGTTGCCCATGCCGCGCCGCTCCGGCTTGTGGCTGCGCATGAATTCCTGGAAGTGGCGGCGGTTGTAGAGCAGGGTCAGGGGATCGAGCGCGCTTTGCTGCTTGAGCTCCTGGTTCTTCTCTTCCAGCTTGGCGTTGGCATGGCGCACTTTGCGGTACAGCAGGCCGACGATGATGGCCGTCAGCGCCAGGACCACGGCCAGCAGCCACCACACGCGCTGCTGCAGGCGGCGGTTGTCGATCTCCGCGCTCTTGACGCGGTTCTCCTGGCTGAGCGTTTCGATGCGGCGCTGCTTCTTTTCGGTGTCGTATTTTTCCTGCAGCTCCAGCATGGTTTTCTGGCGCTGGCGTTCGAACAGCTCGTTGGAGAGGGTGCGCTCGCGGTGGTAGGCGGCGATGGCGCCGGCGAAGTCGCCTGCGCGTTCCAGCGCCGAACCGTATTCCTGCAGGATCACCTGCAGTTCGACCTTGCCGCCGGTTTTTTCGAAATGCGCCAGCCCCGCTTCGAAGTGCTTCTTGCCTTCGGCCACGCGGCCCATGCCCAGATAGGCCTGGCCGATGTTGACGCGGGCGGTGGCTTCGGTGGCGGCGTTGTTGATCTCGCGCGCGGCGATGATCGATTCCTGGCCGTAGCGCATGGCGCGCTGGTAATCGTGCTCTTTCAGATAGCTGTCCGAGAGATTGACCAGCAGGTCGGCCACCATGCCGCGCGCGCCGAGGCGGCGCGCCAGGTCGAGGGCGCGCAGCAGGGCTTGCAGCGCGCGGCGCGGCTGCATGGAGTCGATGGCCAGGCCGTATTCGGTGTTCATGGCGGAGGCGAGGCGGCCGGGCGAATTCATTTTCTCGGCCACTTCCACCGATTCGGCCAGGGTTTCCCAGCCCTTGCCGAATTCCTTCATCTGCGTATAGAGCTGGGCCAGGGCATTCAGCGCGCTGGCCAGGGGAATCAGGTCGTCCTTGATCTGGCGCGCCTGGTCGGTGGCGGTCTGCAGGCGCGCCAGCGCTGCCGGGAAGTTGCCCTGCTCGGCATAGCATTGGCCGGCCGTGATGGTGGCCTGCACCCGCAGTTTCACGTCATTGGTGGCGTTGGCCAGCCGTTCCGCCTCGAAGGCGAGGGCGTGGGCGGTCTTGGCGTCGGCCATCGCCGAATACACGTAGGCGCGCGTCAGCACCGCCTTGGCGTTCAGCGCCGGATCGTTCTGGGATTTGCCGAAGGCCTGCAGTTCGTCGGCCAGCACCATGGCCGTTTCGTACTGGCCCAGGTAGCGCCAGGCCAGGCTAAGCTGGGACAGGAATTCGCCCTTGGTGGCGGGCGGCGCGGCGCGCGCCGAAGCCTCCATCTGCTGCAGCTGCATCAGTGCCTTGTCGGGCGTGAAGCGGACCTGTTCGCGGATGGTGGCGATTTCCGCATCGAGCGATTGGCCGAAAGCCAGCGCCGGCGCCAGCAGCCAAGCCGCTGCCAGCAGACGAATGCGATGCGAAATCGGCTGTTCCTGTAGACCTGACAACGTGGGAGTCCTTGTGCTGCACTGCGCGGATTTGAGGCGCTAAGTGTCCGGACAATTATATGCTCGTTGCAAGTGGGAAACGTCAATACCCTTGCAGATTTTCCTCAAAATTGCACATTTTTCGTGGCGTCATCGACAAGTTTGTTGACGTTTTAATCAGGTGGCGAGCTGCTGCAGCAGATAGAGGCGCTGGTACAAACCGCCCTCGATCTGCATCAGCGCATCGTGCGGGCCGGCTTCGGCGATGCGGCCGTGATTGAGCACGATGATGCGGTCGGCGTCGCGGATGGTGGACAGGCGGTGGGCGATGGCGATCACCGTCACCTTGCCATGCAGCTCGCTGAGCGCGGTCTGCACGATTTGCTCGGTTTGACTGTCGATATGCGAAGTCGCCTCGTCCAGCAGCAGGATGCGCGGCTGGCCGGCCAGCGCGCGCGCGATGGCGATCAGCTGCTTCTGTCCGCTCGACAGGCGCGAGCCGCCTTCGCCCAGCACCGTGTCGTAGCCGTCTTCCATGGCCAGGATGAAGTCGTGGGCGTGGGCGGCGCGCGCGGCGGCCTCGATCTGGGCTTGTGTCAGGCCGCGTCCCATGTCGATGTTCTCGCGCGCCGAAGCGGCCAGCAGGAAGGGGTCTTGCGGCACCAGGCCGACGTCGGCGCGGAACTGCTCATTGCCCAGGTCATCGAGCGGCTGGCCGTTCATCAGGATGCTGCCGTGCGGTGCGGGATAGAAGCGCAGCAGCAGCGAGAGCAGGGTGGACTTGCCGCTGCCGGTATGGCCGACAATGCCGAAGAATGCGCCCTGCGGAATGTCCAGCGACAGATTGTGCAGCACGCGCTGGCCGGCGTTGTATTCGAAGTCCAGGCTGCGGATCGAGACGCCCGGCGTGTCGGCGTCGTTCGCCGCGCGCGTACCGGAGCCGGTTGCCTTGCCGGCGGCGCGGTGTTCCGGCGCGCCTTCCTCGTCCAGCAGCGCCGCCACGCGCGAGCTGGCGACCACCGACTGCTGCAGTTGGCTGAACTGCATGGTGATCTGGATCAGCGGCTCGATCACGCGCGCGATGTAGTTGATGAAGGCGTACAGCACGCCCACCTCGGCCGCGCTGATGTCGCGCTGGCCGAAGGCGAAGATCACGCCCGCCAGCAGCAGCACGTTCAACAGGTCGAGCGCGGGCCGCAGCAGCCAGGCGTTGGCGCGGATTTCGGCCATACGCTGCGTATAGTGATCGGCATTGGTCTTGCCGAAGCGGGCGGCGAAGCGCGCCTCGGCATTGCTGGCCTGGAGCACGCTCATGCCGCCGATGGATTCGGCCATCTGCCCATTGATCTCGCTGCGCAGCTGGCGCGCCTTGCTGACGGCCGGAGCGCTCATGCGCTGATACAGCCAGACGATGGCCAGCACGCAGGGCAGCAGGGCCAGCACGATCAGCATCAGGCGCCAGTCGAGGAAGGCCATGGCCGCCACCGTGCCGACCAGCACGATGCTGCTGTCGAGGATCACGAACAGCACCTGCACATACAGGCTCTTGACCGCCTCGGTATCGTTGGTCACGCGCGACACCAGCTGGCCGGTGATGGCGCGGTCGAAGAAGGCCATGGGCAGGCGCAGCACATGGCTGTAGACCTGCTCGCGCAGGCGCTGCACCGAGCGCATGGCCAGGCCGGACAGGCGCACCAGCTGCAGATAGCGCAGGCCGGTGGAAATCCAGCCGGTCAGCAGCACGCCGGCCAGCAGCAGGGCCATGCGCGGCCAGTCCAGATGCTTGGGCAGCAGGTGCTCGTCGATCAGGTGCTTGCCCAGCAGGGGACCCACCACTTCCAGCGCGGCGGCCAGGATCAGCCACAGCACGGCCCAGTACAGATGGTGCTGGTCGGGGCGCGCCGCCGCGCGCAGCAGGGCGGAGGCCTTGGCGGCCTGGCGCTTCAGCGAAGGGTCTTGCGGTTTAGAGAGCATCGAGGCTGGCCTCCAGTTGTTGATAGCGCCATTGGCTGGCATACCAGCCGTCCAGGGCCAGCAGCGCATCGTGGCTGCCTTGTTCGACGATGCGGCCATGGTGCAGCACCACGATCAGGTCGGCGTTGACCACGGCGCTCAGGCGGTGGCTGGCGATGACGGCGCTGCGTCCGGGACGCGCGGCGCGCAATTCTTCCAGGTGTTCGAGGATGGACGTTTCGGTGCCGGTATCGACGGCCGACAGCGCATCGTCCAGCAGCAGCAAGTCGTTATCGGCCAGCAGGGCGCGCGCGATCGCCACGCGCTGGCGCTGGCCGCCGGAGAGCGTGATGCCCTTCTCGCCGACCTCGGTCTCATAGCCCTGCGGGAAAAGCAGGATATCGTCGTGGATCGCCGCCAGGCGCGCGGCCTGTTCGACTTCGGCGCGGCTGGCTTCCGGATGCGCCAGCGCGATATTCTCGGCAATCGAAGCCGAGAACAGGAAGGATTCCTGCGGCACCCAGCTGATCGCCGCGCGCAGCGTTTTGAGCTGATACTCGTCGAGGCCATGGCCGCCCCAGCGCAAGGCGCCATGCCGCGGCGCCAGCTGGCGCAGGATCAGGCGCAGCAAGGTCGACTTGCCGCTGCCGGTCGGCCCCACCAGCCCAAGCGTCTGGCCCGGCTGCAAAGTCAGCGTGATGCTCGACAGCGCCGGCTCCAGCTGGCCGGCATAGGCATAGCCCACATCGCGCAGTTCCAGCGCGCCGGGTGCGCGCTTGTTCAGCGTGCCGTGATCGTCGATCGCCAACGGCTCGTCCAGCATCGGTTGCAGGCGGGCGAACGCCGCGCGGCCACGCTCGATCAGCGACAGCACCCAGCCGGCCGCGAACATGGGCCAGATCAACTGGCCCAGATACATGCTGAAACTGGTCAGCGCGCCGATCGTCAGCTCGCCATTCCACACCAGATAGCTGCCCAGGCCCAGGGTCAGGCCGGTGGCCGCCGTCAAGGTCAGGCCGACCGCGGGTTCGTAAGCGGCTTCCCAGCGCTGTGCCGTCAGGCTGGCGGCGGCCGCATGGCCGGCCAGATCCGAGAACTGGGCGCTGCTGCGCTGCTCCAGGCCCAGCGCGCGCAAGGTGCGCACGCCGGACAGCGTTTCCTGCACATGATCGTTTAGCGCGCTAAAGCGCTTGAGGGAATCGGTGGACGCCGTATGGATATGGCTGGAAATGCGCCAGAAGGCCAATCCCATCAAAGGGAAGGGCAGCAAAGCGATCAGCGCCAGGCGCCAATCCACGCCCAGCAGCATCACACCCAGCACCATCAGCAGCGACAAGCTGCCGTCGAAACCGGCCAGCATCGCCTCGCCGGCCGCCATCTCGATCGCATCGATATCGTTGGTCGCCAGCGCCATCAGGTCGCCGGTACGCTGCTTCTGGTAAAAGCCCGGACCCTGCAGGGAAAGACGGCGGTAAAAGCGCGTGCGCAATTCCACGCCCAGTTGATAGGCGGCCGCGAACAGCTTCAAGCGCCAGCCCACGCGCAAAAAATAAATCAGCGCGCCGATCAGCAGCAGCTCACCGATTTCCAGCAGCAAGGCCGAGCCGGACAGCTCATGCGCCGCCAGACGGTCGATCATCGTGCCGATCTTGCGCGGCACCAAAATAGTCAGCACCGCCACGCCCGCCAGCATAGCGCCGGCCGCCGCGTACGCGCGCCATTGCACACGCACGAAGCCGCCAATAAGCCTCGATAAACTCATGAAGTATCCCCGGGAACAAGCCCGCTAGCATACCTCACCCCGCAAAATCCCGCAGACCCCCCAGCGTTTGCGCAAAATCAAATAATGTCCACCCTGGTGTCAGGCACCAGAGGTGGACATTCCTTGAGCAAAATCAAAGAATGTCCTACCCCAGTGCCTGGCACCAGGGTTGGACATTGTTTGTGCTAAATCAAAGGGAAGGCCGCTTATTTCTTCGGCTTGGTGCCGACGGATTTCAGGTTGACGGCGGGTTTGACTTCGGGGAAGGGGGCGGCAGCGGGTTTGGCCGGGTTGATGTCTTCCGGTTCGACGGCGGCAGCTTCGAGGGATGGTTTGGATACGGCAGGTTTGGCTTTGATGGCACTCTTGACGGCCGCGGCGATGTCGCTTGGCTCGTCTTGCTCGCCGGTATCTTGCTCCGGCTGGGCGACGACCAGCGGCTCGGGCGCGGCGACCGGGGCGGCGGCTGTTACGGCTTGGACAGCCTGGACGACTTGCGCGGCCGGTTCACTGACCACTTCGCTCAGCTGGGGAACGGCGGCGGCGACGGCGGCGCTGGCGTCCTGGAACTGCTCCTTGGCCGCTTGCAGCAGGTCGGCCTGGGTCTTGCTGACGATGGCGAACAGTTCGCGGCCATAGGCGAAGAGGCGGTCGAAACCGGGCGCTTGCACCAGGCTCAGCAGGTCGCCGGTATCCTTGGCTTCGAGCAATTGTTTGGCGGCGGCGGCGGAGTTTTCGACCGAGGCTTTGGTGGTGCTCAGATTCAGGGCGATCACTTGCTGGGCGCCGTCGAAGGTGGTGCTGGCGATGTTGTTCAGAATATTGAGCTGGGATTCCAGCTGCGTTTTCGTTGCTGCAGACAACTGTTCAGTAATCGAAGACATAAGCTCTCCTGAGGCGATTGGAATGGTGCGCTGCAATAAACTGATTTTAGCGGTGATTTTCGGTGCTGGGAAGTTATTTTTCTCATCATTAGTAGCTTAATTTATGCAATGCAGCATAAGCTCTTGGCGCAGGGAAAGTCGGCGACCGATTGCGGGGAAGTACAGTCTCTGAAACAATCGCCCCATCATTCATATGCAGGGAGCAGCCATGGATCTGGTCATCCGCAACGCCAGCTTGCCCGACGGTCGCCGTCATATCGATCTCGCCATCGCCGATGGCCGTATCGCCGCCGTGGGGCTGGCTTTGAAGGTGCGGGGCGCGCAGGAAATCGATGCCGGCGGCGACCTGCTGGCGCCGCCGTTTGTCGATGCCCACTTCCATATGGATGCGACGCTGAGCTACGGCCTGCCGCGCGTGAACGCTTCCGGCACGCTGCTGGAAGGCATTGCGCTGTGGGGCGAATTGAAGCCGCAGCTGACGCAGGAGGCGCTGATCGAGCGCGCGCTGCAATACTGCGACTGGGCCGTGGCGCGCGGCCTGCTCGCCATCCGCAGCCATGTCGATATCTGCGACGAGCGCCTGCTGGCGGTGGAGGCGCTGCTCGACGTCAAGCGCCGCGTCGCGCCCTATCTCGACCTGCAGCTGGTGGCCTTTCCGCAGGACGGCTTGCTGCGCAGCCCCAGCGCGCTGGCCAATCTGCAGCGCGCCATCGCCATGGGCGTGGATGTGGTGGGCGGCATCCCGCACTTCGAGCGCACCATGGCCGAGGGCGCGGAGTCGGTGCGCATCCTGTGCGAGTTCGCCGCCGCCAAGGGCTTGCGCGTCGATATGCATTGCGACGAGTCGGACGATCCGCTGTCGCGCCATATCGAAACCCTGGCCTACGAAACGCAGCGCCTTGGCCTGCAAGGCCGCGTCGCCGGTTCCCACCTGACCTCCATGCATTCGATGGACAACTACTATGTCAGCAAGCTGTTGCCGCTGATGCGCGAGGCGGGCGTGGCCGCCATCGCCAACCCCCTTATCAATATCACCTTGCAGGGCCGTCACGACACGTACCCGAAACGGCGCGGCATGACGCGCGTGCCGGAGCTGCTGGCGGCCGGCATCGACGTCGCCTTCGGCCACGATTGCGTGATGGACCCCTGGTACAGCCTGGGTTCGGGCGACATGCTGGAGGTGGCGCATATGGGTTTGCATGTGGCCCAGATGACGGGGCAGGACGCCATGCGCGCCTGCTTCGCCGCCGTCACCGAAACGCCGGCGCGCATTCTCGGCCTTGAAGGCTATGGCCTGGAGCCGGGCTGCCATGCCGACCTGGTGCTGCTCGATGCGGGCGATGCGGTGGAAGCGATCCGCTTGCGCGCGGCGCGGCGCCTGGTGCTGCGGCGCGGCAAAGTGGTAGCCGAGTCGCCGCGCGCGCAAGCGCGCCTGAATCTGCCGGGACGTCCGCCACAGACCGATTTCCGCCTGCGGCGCGGCGCTGGACTTGCGCCGGAAAATACCTGAGAATTTATTATCTCCCCGAGCCATGGAGCGACCTTGAACGATATTCAGATCCGCCCGGCCACGCCGGCCGACTCCGAGTCCATCTGGACCATCTTCCAGGAATTGATCGCCAGCGGCGATACCTATTACTTCGCCGCCGACACCAGCCGCGAGGACTGCCACGATTTCTGGTTCGGTCCCGGCGTGCAGACCTGGGCCGCCACGCGCAGCAGCGGCATCGATGGCGAGGAGCGTCTGCTCGGCATGTACCGCATCCTGCCCAACCAGCGCGACCGCGGCGGCCATGTGGCGACGGCCTCGCTGATGGTCAGTCCGGCGGCGCAGGGCGTGGGCATCGGCAAGCTGCTGGGACGCCATTGCCTGGAGCAGGCGAGCGCCAGCGGCTTCCTGTCCATGCAGTTCAATTATGTGGTGAGCACCAATGTCTCCGCCGTGCTGCTGTGGAAGCGGCTCGGCTTCGCCGTGATCGGCACGCTGCCCAAGGCATACCGCCATCAGCAGCTGGGTTTTGTCGATGTCTACGTCATGTATAAATTCCTGTCCGACCCCAACGGGTGGCCGGAACAATGAAGATACTCGCCACCGCGCGCCTCACGCTGCGCACGCTGGAAACCAGCGACGCGCCCTTCTTCCTCCAGATGATCAACGATCCTTCGTGGATCGAAAATATCGGCGACAAAGGCATCCGCACCGTGGAGGAGGCGGAAAAGAATATCGAGCAGGGACCGGTGCTGATGCAGCGCCGGCTTGGCTATTCGCTGTATCTGGTCGAGCGCAGCAGCGACGGCGTGCCGGTCGGCCTGTGCGGCTTGATCAAGCGCGATGCGCTGCCCGATGCCGACATCGGCTATGCCATCTGGCCCGCATACTGGGGCGAGGGCTATGCCTATGAAGCGGCGGCGGCGGTGGTGCTGCATGCGCGCGACAGCGTCGGCCTGGTGCGCCTGCTGGGCATAACTTCTCCGCAAAATTTACGATCGAATAATCTGCTGAAAAAGCTGGGTCTGAGCTTTGTGAGGGTGGTGCGTTTCAAGGATGATGGCAGCGACACCAATTTGTATAGCCTGGAGTTTCCTTCGCGCCACGCTTGATACTTGAATGCTAGTTCCTCCTTGGCTTTTGCCCATCCACGGCGCATGATGTATTACACAGAGACCGCGTATCCATAAGGAGAAAGGCGGCGTTGCAGTCTGTCCAATAGAGACATTTTGCTCATACAGGGGATACATCATGAAACTCGCCAATCTGAAAATCGGCGTGCGCCTGGGGCTGCTCGGCGGCTTCTTCCTGCTGGCTATTCTGGCGGTGGGATTCGAGGGCTGGACCGCGCTGAACTTCATCAAGGAACGCAATGCCGAAGGCATGCAGCGCTCGGTGCTGCTGACCAAGGCGGTCGACACCGCGCGCAGCTCACAGGTCGAGTTCAAGATCCAGGTGCAGGAGTGGAAGAATATCCTGCTGCGCGGCAGCGACCCTGCGGTGCTGGACCGCTACACCCAGGCCTTCGTCAAGAGCGGCAAGCAGACTTCTGCCGAGCTGCAAAAGCTGAATGGTCTGTTGAAGGAGCTGAAACTCAGCACGCCGCTGGTCGATGAAGCCATGCGCGCCCACGAGGATCTGGGCAAGAAGTACCTGACCGCCTTGCAGAAATACGACTCGGCCAATCCCGATAGCGCCAAGGTGGTCGACGGCCTGGTGAAGGGCATGGACCGCGCGCCGACCAAGCTGATTGACGATATCGTCGCCTTCATCGACGAGCAATCGCGCCGTCTGATGGCCGAAGTGGCGGCCGACAGCGAGAAAGCCAACCGCAGCGCCACCATCTCGCTGCTGGTGATGCTGCTGGTGACGGCGGTGCTGGGCAGCGTGATTCTGGTATGGCTGGTGCGCGGCATCACCGTGCCGCTGACGCAAGCCATTGACATCGCCAAGACCGTGGCGGCGGGCGATCTGCGCTGCGACGTCGATGTGAAAAGCAAGGATGAAGTGGGCGACCTGCTGCAGGCGCTCAAGCAGATGAGCCAGAACCTGGCGAATATCGTTGGCCGCGTGCGCAGCGGCACCGAGACCATCGCCGGCGCCAGCAGCGAAATCGCCACCGGCAATATGGATCTTTCATCGCGCACCGAAGAGCAGGCCAGCTCGCTGGAGGAAACCGCCTCCTCCATGGTCGAACTGACCAGCACCGTGCGCCAGAATAACGAGAACGCCGGACAGGCCTGCAAGCTGGCCAGCGTGGCCTCCGAAGTGGCCGTCAAAGGCGGCGCCACGGTATCGGAAGTGGTGCAGACCATGGGCGCCATCAACGAATCTTCGCGCAAGATCGTCGACATCATCGGCGTCATTGACGGCATCGCCTTCCAGACCAATATCCTGGCGCTGAACGCCGCGGTGGAAGCCGCGCGCGCCGGCGAGCAAGGACGCGGCTTCGCCGTCGTTGCCGGCGAGGTGCGCAACCTGGCCCACCGCTCCGCCGCTGCCGCCAAGGAAATCAAGGAACTGATCGGCGACTCCGTGGAACGCGTGGAAGCCGGCAGCCGCCTGGTGGGGCAAGCCGGCGTCACGATGGAAGAAGTGGTCGCCAGCGTGGAAAGGGTGACCGCCATCATTGGCGAAATCGCCGTCGCCAGCAGCGAGCAGCAGGAAGGCATCGAGCAGATCAGCAACGCCATCAGCCAGATGGACAGCGTCACGCAGCAGAACGCCGCCCTGGTCGAACAAGCCGCCGCCGCGGCCGACGCCCTGCAGCAGCAAGCCAGCAGCCTGGCCGAAGCCGTCTCCATCTTCAAGCTGCACGACGCCCCCAGCCTTTCCGGCGCCCGCGCCCTACGCGCCCTCCCAGCTTGATCTGGCTCAAAGAATGTCCACCCTGGTGTCAGGCGGGGCCGCCGAGGCACCACGGTCGGACATTTTTTGCGAAAAATCAAAGAATGTCCGGTTCTGGTGCCTGACACCAGGGTTGGACATTGTTTGATTTTTATCAAAGACGGTTAGTGCAGCTCGAGGATGAGGGGGCTGCGGGCGGGGAGCGTCAGGGTGTCGCGCAGAATGTGGTCTTTGCCGCTGATGATGTCGGTGGCGCCGGTCTTGTTTGTCAGCATTTCGTGGAAGCGGCCTAAGCTGAGCCTGACTTCTTTGGGGTTTTTGTTGAGGATGACCATGAGCTTTTTCTGATCCTGATAACGGAAGTAGACGTAGACCTCGTTCTCGGGGCCGTAGTGCATCATTTTTCCGTGGTGGACCAGGGGCTGGGTTTTGCGCCAGTTGACCAGCTTCTTGACGAAAGCCTGGGCGGCGCGCTGTTCGCCGCTCAAGCCCTCACCCGTGAAGGCATTCACTTTGTCGCCGGACCAGCCGCCGGGGAAGTCCTGGCGATAGGAGGGATCGTCGCGGCCCTTGACGCTGCTGGGCATGAGGATTTCGGTGCCGTAGTAGAACTGGGGGATGCGCGGAACCGTCAGTACGTAGGCAATCGCCAGGCGGAATAGGGCCGGGTCGCTGTTCAACGCACTGTACAGGCGCGACAGGTCGTGGTTGCCCTCAAATAGCACCAGCTGGCCGGGATTAGGATACACGTGATCCTGCGCCAGGGTTTCGTATAGATCCTTTAGCCCATTTGTATCTTCCGCTCCCGCGGCGAGCGCTTTGCGCAGAACATCGTTGAGGGGGAAGTCCATCATGCTGGGCATGTGGGAGCGGTAGCCGTCGTGGTTTTGCTTGCCTTCCTGCCAGCGCGCGACGAAGGGAATGTGCGCGCTCCATTCTTCGCCGACCAGATTGAGCTTGGGATATTCCTGCATCACGCGCTGCGACCATTGGCTGAGGAAGGCATTGTCGGAGTAGCCGAAGGTGTCCACGCGTAGGCCAGACAGGCCCGCATACTCAATCCACCAGATGCTGTTCTGGATCAGGTAAGCCGCCAGCAGCGGATTGGCCTGGTTCAGGTCCGGCATGCTGTCGACGAACCAGCCGCTGGTAAAGTTGCGCACGTCCTCTTGCGAGGCATATGGGTCTTGCGCGGCGGCGCGGTGGTGGGCGGTGGGGACGTATTTGCCTTGATGGGTGATCCAGTCGCGCGCCGGCATGTCCTGCATCCACCAGTGGCGGCTGCCGATGTGGTTCAGTACCACGTCCTGGATCACGCCCATGCCTTGCGCGCGTGCCTGCGCCACGTAGCGGCGGTAGTCCTCATTGCTGCCGTAGCGCGGGTCGATGCGGTAATGGTTGGTGGCGGCGTAGCCGTGATAGCTGTGCTGCGGCATATCGCTTTCGAGCAGGGGCGTGGGCCAGATCTGGGTGAAGCCCATAGCGGCGATATAACCCAGGTGCTCTCCCATGCCTTGCAGATCGCCGCCGTGGCGCCCCGAACCGTCGCGGCGATTGGCCGGGTCGCCCATGCCGGACAGGCTGTCGTTGGCGGGATTGCCGTTGGCGAAACGGTCGGGCATCAGCTGGTAAATCGTGTCGGCGCTGCTGAAGCCTTGGCGCTGGGCTGATCCGGGCTGGCGCGGCAGTAGGCGGTAGTTATATGTCAGTGCTGTTTTGCCCGCGCGCTGGAAGGCCAGCTCGAAGCTGCCCGGCTGCACGCTGTCGGCCAGCTCCAGGTCGAGGAACAGGTAATTGGGATTGTCGCTGCGCTGCACGCCCTTCAGACGCACGCCGGGGTAGCTGAGCGCCGGCTCCAGTTCCGCGATGCGCGGCCCGTGCACCATCAACTGCAGCTGCTTATGCGCCATGCCCGTCCACCAGAACATCGGCTCCAGGTGCTGGATGCGGTAATCCGGCGCGGCGCTGGCCAGCAGGGGCAGGGTGCTGAAGAGGGCAAGGGCGTGCAATCGCATGTGATCTCCATCGGTGACGCGGCCGCCTGATTGTAGGCTGCCGCACTGGGCTTGTGACGCTAAAGTGGTATTAATAGAGTAATTGTAGTATCACTACATAATCCATCTATTTTTCGTGTAGCTCAAATACAACGCGACTCCCAGGTGCGCAGAGAGGGCTTCTGCGCAAATCCTTGATATTGCGTAGTTCTACTGAGCTTCAATTGACATGGTATCTAGTTTTAGTACAAAATTCTTGCGTAACGTCTATAAGAACGTTTGCTTCCTTGGATCCCGTGTAGTCGAATTCAAATGACCTAGGCTTGAGTTGCGGGAAAATTTCGTACTGTTGAGAGGGGACTTTTTAAAATGGATAAATTCGCAACTGAGCGCCGCCAGCGCGCCTTCCCACTGAGTCCGGTCGCGGCCGGCTGCGCGCTGTTTGTGACGGCCATGGCGGCGGTGCCGGCATTCGCCCAGAGCAGTGGCCAAGCGGCGGTCCAGGAGCCGATCACGTCGGTCAAGGTGTCGGGCATCCGCCGCGGCATCGAAGACGCGATCTCCGTGAAAAAAGATTCCACCTCCATCGTCGAAGCCATTTCCGCTGAAGACATCGGCAAGCTGCCCGATGCCTCCATCGCCGAATCCATCGCCCGCCTGCCAGGTCTGGCCGCCCAGCGCGTTGCCGGCCGCGCCCAGGTGATCAGCGTGCGCGGCCTGTCGCCCGACTTTGCCACCACCTTGCTGAATGGCCGCGAGCAGGTCAGCACCGGCGACAACCGCAGCGTGGAATTCGACCAATACCCCTCCGAGCTGCTGAGTGGCGTGACCGTGTACAAAACCCCGGACGCCGGCCTGGTAGGCCAAGGCCTGTCCGGCACGCTGGATATGCAGACCGTGCGTCCGCTCTCCTTCGGCGGCCGCACCGTGGCCATGAATGTGCGCGGCGAAAAGAATTCGCTGGGCCGCATCGCCAACGCCTCCGCGCGCGGCAACCGCTTCAGCGCCAGCTACATCGACCAGTTTGCCAATCGCACCATCGGCGTGGCAATCGGCTATGCCCACTTCGAATCGCCCATCCTGCAGCAGGAAACCGGCCTGTATGAGCCATGGAAGAAGGAAGACCGTTCCGGCATTCCGACCGGCACCTATATCACCGACGGCATCAAGTCCCTGGGCCGCAGCGGCAAGAATGAGCGCGACGGCATCATGGGCGTGCTGCAGTACCGTCCGAACAAGCAGTGGACCAGCATGCTCGACGTCTATGCGTCGCGCTTCAAGCGCGAGGAAACCGCCAACCAGTTCGAAGTGCATGTCGGCGGCTTTAATGGCAATAACAAGCCAGGCCTGGACTTCCAGAACGTGGTCCTGGATAACGGCACCTTCGCCGGCGGCAGCGCCAGCGGCGTCTATCCGCTGGTGCGCGGCATGTACAACAAGCGCAAGGACGACATCAAGGCTGTCGGCTGGAGCAACAACATCAAGTTCGAAAAATGGTCGCTGTTCGCCGACGTGAACTGGTCCAAGGCCACGCGCGATGAACTGAATCTGGAAGCCAATACCCAGCTGACCAACGCCGCTCTCGATCCCTTCCTGGATACCGTCAACCTGACCCTGCGCCAGGGCGGCTTCCCCACCTTGACCGCCAACCGCAACTACAGCGACGCCAGCAAGCTGTATGTCGGCCCGACCATCTACGGTTCTGGCTACGGCAAAGTGCCGCGCGTGGAAGACGAGCTGAAAGGCTTCAAGCTGGTGGCCAGCCTGCCGATGTTCGACGCGCTGGAAAAAATCTTCTCCGGCGTGGACGTGGGCGTGAACTACGCTGACCGCAGCAAGGCAAAACGCCAGCCGGAAGGCGCCATGCTGCTGAAGGATAAGCCTTTCATCATCCCATCCGAATTCCTGTACAACTCCGTGGACTTGGGCTTCTCCGGCACCGGCGTGATCCCGGCGTGGAATGTACCGGGCGTGGTCTCCAAATACATGATCTTCGCGCCGAACGACACCCAGAGCTACCTGATCTCCAAGGGCTGGGACGTGAGCGAGAAGATCACCACCGCCTACGCCAAAGCCAATATCGAAGCCGAAATCGGCGACATCAGCGTGCGCGGTAATGTCGGCATTCAAGCCCAGCACACCAAGCAGGAATCGGACGCCAAGTTCTGGGACGGCACCGCGCCGGCCGGCCAGCAAGTCAAGCCAGTCCACGACGGCAAGACCTACACCGACTACCTGCCTAGCCTGAACCTGTCGTTCGGCCTGGCCCACGACCAGACCGTGCGCTTCGCCGCCGCCAAGCAGCTGGCCCGCCCACGCGTCGACCAGTTGCGCTCCGCGCTCGACTTCAACGTCGCCACCAACACCTTCAAACCGGGCGGCGAAGGCGGCAACGCCCAGCTCGACCCATGGCGCGCCACGGCGCTCGACCTGTCGTATGAGAAGTACTTCGGCAAGAAAGCCTATGTGGCAGCTGCGGCTTACCACAAGAAGCTGAAGACCTACATCTACACGATGACGCAGAACTATGATTTTTCGAAGTTCACGCCAGGCACGCCAGCGATCACCAACTTCGGCGACTACAAGGCGCCTCGCAACGGCCAGGGCGGCTCGCTGAAAGGCGTCGAGCTGTCCGGCTCCCTGCCGCTGAACATGCTGACCCCAGTGCTGGACGGCTTCGGCGTGAGCGGCAGCTGGAGCTATGCCGATTCCTCCATCAAGATCGAAGACCCGGACAGCAGCATCGGCAAGAACATCCCGCTGCCAGGCCTGTCCAAGCACTCCTCTAACCTGACGGTGTACTACGAGAAGAATGGCTTCGAGACCCGCGTCAGCCAGCGCAAGCGTTCTGATTTTGTCGGCGAGATCGGCAACTTCGCCAACAACCGCACCTTGCGTTACGTGGTCGGCGAAAACATCATCGACTTCCAGGTCGGCTACACCTTCAACAGCGGCACCTTCAAAGGCCTGGGCCTGCTGCTGCAAGTGAACAACCTGCGCAACGCCGCCTACGAAACCTACGCCGGCAGCCGCAACCAGCCGCTCGAGTACCAGAAATACGGCCGCACCGTCCTGCTAGGCGCCAACTACAAATTCTAAAAACTCTCCCGCAATGCTTCCAAACCTCGCTCCGGCGAGGTTTTTTTTCGCCGACAGCCGAGCCCGTGTCCGATTTTGGGGCCAGACCCCAAAATCGGACACGAACTCGGCTGTGGGTTTAGGCGCTGAGGAAGGTGAGCATGGCGAACGCGGCGGAGAGGAGGACGCTGCGGCCGGTCAGGCGGGGCTTGTAGGAGAGCAGGAGTACGAGGGCGACGGCGGCGGCCGTCAGTCCGCCTAGCCAGAGCAGGATGCCGTGGCCGACGCTGCCGTCGCGCAGGGCTGCGGAGAAGGCGAGCAGCAGCGCCAGTCCGCCGCCCATGCGCAGGCTGCGGCAAAGTGCAGCGGGGGGCGTGGCGCCGCGTCCGTGGATGTCGGCGTAGTGCCGTTCCATCGCCAGCGAGAGGGCGGCCAGCCCGGTGAAGCAGAAGGCGAACATGGCCGCCATATTCAGCATGCCGTTCATGCTGCCTCCTGCATCGCTTTTGCATTCGCGGCAGCGGCGGTGGGACGGGCGGCTTTGGCCTGTCCGCGTCCCAGGCGCCATGCGGCGTAGCCAAGTGTGGCGCCAAGCAGCAGCACGGTCAGATCGAAGCCAGCCAGCGCCCATGCGCCTTGCGGCAGCGTGACGCCAAGGTGGGCCTGGCTGGTAAAGAGGTTCACCAGCGGCAGCGCCATGAAGGCAAAGGCGCCGGCGCCAAGTTGGATGCGCCACATGGCGCGGTTCGGCATCAATTGGGCCAGCAAGGCCGCAATGCCCCAGACTGCGAAGAAGACAGTGATCTCGCTTTCGGCGCGTTCCGCCATCCCCACCGGCAGCAGGCGGTTGGCCCAGAAGTAAGCGGCGTAAGCGATCGGCAAACCTGCGATGGCGCCGATATTCAGCGCTTCCACCAGGCGCGTGCCGAAGCCGATGCTTCCGCCCGCCTTCAGCACCTTGGCCTGGCGCTGGCGGCTCTTGACTGCCCACAGCAGCGCGCCCGTGGCCACCATTGCGCATCCGGCCAGGCCGGAGATGAAGAACAGGGCGCGCAGCAGCGGACCGGCAAAGCGTGCCAGATGCAAGCCATACATCACGCCATGCGTGCTGCCGCCGTCGATCAGATCATCGCCGAATGTAGAGAGCAGGGCGCCGGTCTTGCCGTCGAACTGCATGGCCGGCTGTTTGTGCGACAGATTCTTGCCCGCCGCGCGGGTGATCGAGACGGTGGCATTGGCGTCGTTCGGCGCGGAGATGGAAATCGAACCGGCATGCTGGCCTTGCCAATGCTTCTCGGCCTGTTCCAGCATGGGGCGCAGCGGCGCCAGCGGCGCAGCCTCGCCGGAAGCCTTGCGTGGCTTGCCTGCGCTGGGGAAGACTTCGGCGCTGAAGGTGTCGTGGTCGCCCTTGTATGCAATCGTGGAAGCGGCGGGCATGAACATGAACATCAGCGTCACCAGCCCGGTGTAGGTGATCATCAGGTGATAGGGCAGGGCCAGAACGGCTGTGGCATTGTGCGCATCGAGCCAGGAGCGCTGCCCTTTGCCGGGACGGAAAGTGAAGAAGTCCTGGAAGATGCGGCGGTGCGTGATGACGCCGCTGATGATCGCCACCAGCATGAACATGGCGCATACGCCGACGATCCAGCGCGCCGTCAGCGGCGACATATAGTGCAGATCGAAGTGCAGACGATAGAGAAATTCGCCGCCGCGCGTTTCGCGCGCTTCGGCAGCTTCCGCGCCGGTGGCAGGATCGATCAGCATGTTCTTGAAGCGGCGCCGGCCTTTCTTTTCGCCGCCGCCTTCCTTCTCCTTGGGCGACCAGCCGATGCGTGTTGCCGGCGCGCGCTCGGTCGGCAGCGTGATGAACCAGCGCGAGGCATCCGGCGCTCTTTGCTGCAAGGCCTGGATGGCGGTCTCGGTGGCCTGGGCCACAGGCACTGGCGTCATGGCCGATGCGTGCAGCTCGGGCTTCATCCACAGCGTGATCTCGTCGCGGAAGTAGGTCGCCGTGCCGGCGCTGAAAACGAGAAACAGCACCCAGCAGACCAGCAGCCCGGTCCAGGTATGCAGCCACGCCATCGATTGGCGGAATCCTTCTTTCATGGCAGGCTCCGATACAGGGCGTAAGCGATGCCGCTCATGACGGCGGATGGTAGCAGCAGTCCAAGCCACGCGCGCGCGGCGCTGCGGGCGGCAAACGCCCATAGCACGGCGCAAGTCAGCAGGGCGAAAGACAGCAGTGTGGAATTGACGACGGCATCGGCGCGCGAAGCGCCCATGGCGGGCAGTGCGAGCGCCAGCAGCGATGCTGCGGCGGAGGTGGCCAAGTAGCCCCCCAGCACCGCCGCCAGCGTGCGCGAGGCGATGCCGGCGCGGTAGCTGGCGTTTGCCGAAAGTGTCGGTAGACGCATGGGGAACTCCTTGGCTTGGAATAAAAAAAGGACAGAGAGCTGATTGGGGAGTACCCCCTGTCCCGAAAGGGTGGTCTTTACATGCCTTACCAGATATAGCGCGCGGTAAGGGCGGCGGTACGGCGCTGTCCGTAGAAGCAGTCGCCGCGGTTCAGACAGGTGGTGATCTGCACCTTGTCCGTCAAATTCGTTACGTTCAGGGCCAGGCGCCATGGGCCGGATTCATACGACAGCATGGCGTCGAGCAGGGTGGCCGACGGCGTGACGATATCGTCCATGCCATCCCACGATTTGCCCACATAGCGCACGCCGCCGCCGGTGCTGAAGCCGGAGCGTCCGGCCAGCGCGAACTTGTGCGTCAGCCATGCGGATGCGCTGTGCTTCGGCGTGCTGCTCACGCGCTTGCCCAGATCCGGACCATTGCTGCGCGAAACGGTGGCATCGGTGTAGGCATAGGAGGCGATCCAGTCCCAGCTATGGTTGATCGCACCCGTGCTTTCCAGCTCCAGACCGCGTACCTTCACCTCGCCCACCTGGATGCTGTTGGTCGGGTTGCTTGGATCGGTTGTCTTGCGGTTCTGGTCGCGCAGATCGTAGATGGCCAGCGTGGTCGTCATATTGTGGCCGACTGGCTGCCACTTCAGGCCCGCTTCCCACTGCTTGCCGCGCTGCGGAACGAAAGGCTTGTTGTTCAGATCCACGCCGCCCAGCGGCTGGAACGATTCGGCGTAGCTGATATATGGCGACCAGCCGCTGTCCGCGATGTAGAGCAGGCCGGCGCGGCGCGTATTGGCCTTGTCGTCGGTGCGCGCGGCGGGGCGGCCCTCGATATCGTTCTGCACCGAGTCGTGACGCCAGCCCAGCTGCGCCACCCACTTCTGCGCGATCTTCATCTGGTCCTGCACGTACAGGCCTTTCTGATGCAGATTGGTGGTCGGCTGATGCAGCATCGGTCCGGGGCGGGTGAAGTTGCCATACACCGGCGCATACACGTCGATAGCCGGCGCCGCCAGGCGTGCCGCAGCCTGGCGCGTTTCCGCGCGCTGCACGTCGAAGCCCACCAGCAGGGTATGTTCGACGGGACCGGTCTTGACGTGCGATTCCAGCTGGGTGTCGATCAGTGTGGAATCCAGCTCATTGAGCTGCTGGACCAGATCGCGGTTCACGGTGCGCTGGTCGGCATTGAAGACGGGCCGCGCCGGGCGGCCGGTTTTCTTGTCGGCGGCGAAGCTGGTGTAAATGCTGCGGTAATCGACCTCGCTCTCGCTGCGGCGCAGATTCTGACGCAGCGTGATGTTGTCGTTGAACTTGTGGCTGAACATATAGGCCAGCATTTTCTGCTTGGTGTTATACGCGTCCCAACCCGGTTCGCTGATGAAGGTATCGGTCGGAATCTGGCCGTATTTGGACGGCTGCAGCGTGCCTTGCCATGGGAAGAAGCCGATCATCGAGCCGCTTTCATCCTTCTGGTACTGGCCCATCAAGGTCAGCGAGGTATTCGCATCCGGCGCCCAAGTCAGGGAAGGGGCCAGCACCTTGCGATCGTCGGCAACGTGCTTGACCTGCGTATCGCTGTCGCGGCCCACGGCCACGATGCGCGCCATCCAGTGGCCCCGCTGGTCCAGCACCTGATTCACGTCAGCCGAAATCTGCTTGCGATTATGGCTGCCGATCTGCACCTGCACTTCGCGGCGGTCCTGCGCCTGCGGGGTTTTCGACACCATGTTCACGATGCCGCCAATGCCGCCCTGGCCATACAGCACGGACGAAGGGCCGCGCAGTACTTCCACGCGCTCCAGCGTGAATGGATCGGGACGGGCGTTGTTATAGAAGCCGAAGTTGGTCTGCAGGCCGTTCAGCATCTGCGTCGACGAGCCGCCGCGCGCGCTGATGCTGTCGCCCCGGCTGTCGAAATAGCTGGTCACCATGCCCGCGCTGTAGCCCACGGTCTGGCGCAGCGTCTGCGCGCCCTGCACCTCGAACTGCTCGCGCAGCACCACGCTGATGGCCTGCGGCGTTTCGATCAGCGGCGTATCGGTTTTGGTGGCGGCGCCCGCGCGCTTGGCATTGAAGCCCACATCGCCGTCCTCGCGGCGGCCTTCGACCTTGATCACGGCCATGGTGGCCTCGGCGGCTTCGCCATTCGCGTCTGCCGTGCCGGCGCCGCGCGCCTGGGCGACGCCGCCGCCAGCGGCCAGCAGCAGCGCGCAAGCGGCTGCCAGGGGAGTGAGTTTGATCTGATGCGGGTACGCCATTACCTTGAAGTCCTGTGATGCGAAAAGGCTGGCGATGCGGAGTGCGGCTGGCTATTCGTGAATGAGAATTATTCTCAATTGTAGCTTGGAATTGTTGGGCTGGCAAGGATGTATCATCGGCTTCTTCATGTGAGAAATATTGCCGTTGGTCAAAATCCCCCTCTGTGCAGCAGCTAAAGTGAAGTTTCCAGTATGCAAAGGAGACTGCCATGGCCCGTGCTGTAGTCTGCAAAGGTGATCCGACCTCTCATGGGGGAAAGGTTCTCGAAGGTAATGAGGACGCTACTATCGGCGGTCGTCCCATTGCACAGCGAGGGCATCAGACTTGGTGCCCGCAATGCAAAGGGAAATTCCCGATCAATGATGGACTGGACTTCCATACATTTGCAGGGATAGGCACAGCCGTTGAAGGCATGAAGACGGCTTGCGGTGCGATCTTGATCGCCACCCAGCATCAGATGACCATCGAAGATCAATCCGACGCCGGCAGCGCCGCAAATGACGCGCTCGCGAAGAGCCAGGGCGAGTGCGGCGGGAAGGAAACCTCGGCTGCATTGCCGGAGTGGGATGCAGACGTTCTTCCTGGCGCATCCTCAGTGATCGACGGCCTGAATTATGCGGCATACGGCAGTGCAGCCCAAATGCTTCATACGGCCCAAGCGGGAGGACATTACTATCTTCCCTTAATGCTCGGGAAAATGGTCGGTCTTTCTGATGAACGCAGCAGAACCATCGCAGCCTATTCCCAGTTCCCCGACCAGGTATCTGCCCTGGATGGTTACACGAATGGGGTTCGAAGCAAGATGGCAGGGCGGAATTATGAGCCTGCCCAGATTGGAGAATATTCGGAGCGCGCAATTCATGCACTAAATGGCAGGACTACTGGCGAGAATCTGACTTTCTACCAAAAGGAAATCGCCAACCATAAAGATGACGATGCGCGAGTCGGCATCGCCATGCACGGTTTGGTGGATTCGATCTTTCACTCCCGCTCTGTGAATGGCGTAAACCTTACTTATGAAGCTCCCCTTGGTCACGGGCTGCACGGTAGCGAACCAGATTACATTTCGGAAGATCAGGCGCGAGGTGCAGCAGGACAACTGATGAGTGCATTCGAGACCGTAGGAGGCATACGTTTGAGCGACGAGCAGAAGGCTCAGGCCATGACTTCGGTGAATGCAGCACTTAGTCGAGCACGAGCGCTCACAATTGAAGAAGACCTCCATTTCAGCCGAATGGATGAGTTTTATGGGACTGGGGCGGCGAATTCTCTACCGAAACAAAACGAACGAATGGAGCTGAATTTTCGTAAGGTGGTAACGGAAATGCTGGGGGCGGAAATGAAGCCTCTTTCTCCGACTGAAGATCTGCCGATACCGTTCTGGCGCGGAAAAATCACTTATGAAGAAACCGTGGCGGAAACCCGGCATTTTTTAGGCGGCACTGAAGAGGAGGCCCGTATCTTTGCCAGTAGAGGGATGCAGGCAGCACAAGATATTTTGCAGGATTTTTCCCAAACATCACCTGCCTTCTCTAAATATAAGAATATGAAAATTGGCCAGATATATGACACAAAAATATGGTCCTTGAAAGGTATCGTACCTGGATATCAGGTTGGCACACCTTCTTCAAGTATTAAATTCTGAGGAAGTTTTTTCAAGGAGGTATCGATATGTCATGCTCATACATGAAAATGATTACTTTGTATTTCTTTGTTTTCCTTGTTGCTGGATGCGGCTCAACTACCGGAGGAGCCTCAAAATCATATGCGCAGTTGTGGGAAGAAACAGTCAGGCAAGCAGACACCTTGATGGCGATCGAAAGAGAATTTGAAAAAGCGCATCACTTCAACGGGGAAATTGCGCAGACGGCAATGCGCCAGTTAAGCAACGAGGGGTTTCAATGTGCTCTAAGATATAAAATGCTTCCTACCTTGGCAAAGGGGAGCATAGATCGCTTCACTATTGAAAACGTACCCATGATTTATTGTTCAAAGCTTCATGCGAAGCAAGGCCCTGATGATACATGTCGCACTTTCTGGGCTGCTTTTGAAGTGAATTGGCAAGACCCTGCGCTGCCGCCTGAAGTATTGGAAGCGGAGTTTGTCAGCAGCACGATAAAGAAAGAGATGTATTTTTGCCGTTCCACTGATCATGGATGATGGCGAGATTTCGTCCGGCACTCAGTGCTGGACGAAATCTGCTTACTCAAGTATCAGCTCTTCTGATACTTCGCCGCCAGCTGGCGGTTCTGCTCATCCAGCCAGGTTTTCAGCGGTGCGAAGTAGTCCAGCAGCGCGCCGCCGTCGATGCGCTCTTCGCCGCTGATGGCTTTCAGCGCTTCCGGCCATGGTTTGCTCTGGCCCATTTCCAGCATCGCTTGCAGCTTCTTGCCGGCCTTCTCGTTGCCGTACACCGAGCAGCGGTGCAGAGGGCCGGTGTAGCCGGCTTCGCGGCACAGGGCGCGGTGGAACTGGAATTGCAGCATATTGGCCAGGAAGTAGCGGGCATACGGCACGTCGGCGGCGACGTGGTATTTGGCGCCGGCATCAAAGCCGCTCGATTCGATCGGGGCGGGACGCTTCACGCCCATGTATTGCTCGCGCAGCTGCCACCAGTTCTTGTCGTAGTCGGCCGGTTTGGTTTTGCCGGAGTAGACGTCCCAGCGCCATTTGTCGACCGAGTAGGCGAAGGGCAGGAAGGCGACTTTGGCCAGTGCGCGCTTGAGCAGTTCGCCGACGTCGGCATTGGCGTCCGGTGCCTGATCCATCAGGCCGACCTTTTTCAGGTAGTCGGGCGTGATCGACAGGGCCACGGTGTCGCCGATGGCTTCGTGGAAGCCGTCGTTGGCGCCGTTGCGGAACAGGTTGGGCTGCTTCTGGTAGGCGAGGAAGTAGTAGATGTGGCCCAGCTCATGGTGGATCACGGTGAACTCTTCAGCGGTCGGCTTGATGCACATCTTGATGCGCACGTCTTCCTTGGCGTCGATCGGCCAGGCCGAGGCGTGGCATACCACTTCGCGGTCGCGCGGCTTGGTCAGCAGCGAGCGCTCCCAGAAAGTCTCCGGCAGCTTCTGCATGCCGAGCGAGGTGTAAAAGCGTTCCGCATATTGCGTCATTTCCTTGGCGCTGGTCTTGCGGCCTTCCAGCACATTGCCCAGGTCGAAGCTGCTGGCGCCGGTTGCCGGTTTCAGGATCGGGTAGAGATTGTCCCAGCTTTGGCTCCACATATTGCCGAACAGATGGGCGGGCACGGGGCCGTTCAGCGGCACCACGTCCTTGCCGTAGGTTTCGTACAGCTTGTAGCGGGTGTAGGTGTGCAGCGATTCATACAGCGGCTTGACCTGCTGCCACAGGCGCTCCATCTCGGCGGCGAAGGCGTCGGCCGGCATATCGTACTGCGAGCGCCACATGGCGCCGGTGTCGGCGAAGCCCATTTCGCGCGCGCCCTTGTTGGACAGGACCACGTAATCGGTATAACGCTGTTTATACGATGGCGACTGGCTGTGCCAGCCCAGCCACATTTCTTTCAGCTTGGCCGGATCGCGGTTGGTGGCCAGCACGCTTTCCATATCGCCTAGCGCCAGACAGTCTTCCTTGCCGTCGCCGGTGCCGGGTGGGCAGTATTTGGCTTTGCCGTAGGCGCCTTGCAGCGCGGCCTGCGCGCTGGCGTAGGCTTCGCGTTCCTTCGGATCGGACAGCACCAGGTTCAGTTGCAGCAGCTTGAGTTTGCGCTCGGCGTCGGCCGACATGCGCAGGCCGTTGAAGCGGCGCGCGGCCACGGCGGCTTCGCCGGTGGCGTTCAGGGTCTTCTCGCCGAAGTAAGTGGCGAGGGCTTCGGTATCGTCGGTGATGAAGTTGGCGGCGATCCACTGGGCTTGCGACTGCTCCAGATTGAGCTTGTCGAATTTGGCTTCGGTATCGGCCAGGAAGCGCTCGGCTTCCGCGACGGTGGCCTTGCCTTTCTTGGCAGGCGTGGCGGCGTGCGCGCCGGCTGCGGCCAGGGCCAGCATCACGGCGATTACGGCGGGCTTTTTCAGGATTTGTTTTGGCACTTCAGTCTCCCTTTTTGCGTGAAAATGCCCGCTAATATAACTCAGTTATCGCGCCGCGCCTCCTTTGCCGCAGGCGCCAGCAGAATGGTGGCGTGGCGGCCCTTGGTCAGCACCTTGCCGCCCTTGACGGTGTAGCTGGCACCCGAGTAGTGGTCGCGCAGCTTGGCGCCGTCCTTGAAGACGCCCGCGACGCTGACCGGCAGCGGCTTGCCGGTCGGCGCTTCGAGGGCGATCACCACCTTGTCGTCGATGGCGCCGCGCTTCAGCGTGCGCGCGAAGGTGTAAGGCTTGCCGGCCAGCTTGGCATGTTCGCCGGCGCCGATGGCGGGATGCAGCTGGCGGAACTGTCCCAGCTTGCTCCAGTGCCGGCGCACCTCGGCGATGCGGTAGCCGTCGCGCTGTGCATTTTGCGCCAGCTCCTGCCAGTTCATGTCCGAGCGCAGCTTGGCGTCGCCCTGGGCTTGCGGCCAATCGAGCCGGCGCGCGGTTTCGTCGCCGTAGTAGATTTGCGCCGCGCCGGGCGCCAGCAGCAGTTTGCTGGCTGTTTCAAAAGGCTTGCTGCGCGATGGGTCGAGCGGATGGTCGTCGTCGTGGGAGTCGATGTAGTTCAGCACCGAGTAGCCCTTCAGCGGGCCATGCAGCTGGGCCGAGTATTTGCTGAACAGGCTTTCGTAATCCTGCTTGGCATCGTGCACCAGGCCGAAGTTGATCAGGCTATCGAAACCGTTGTCGTAGAAGTCCCAGTATTCACCGCCGCCCATATCGAATTTGTGACCGTGCACGATGTTGTAGTTATAGACCTCGGCCACCATGAAGAATTTACCGTCGCCGAGCACGCGGGATGGGTTGGCGCGCTTCCAGTCCGTGTGGGCGGCTTCCGCGACCACGCGCAGTTCCTTCCATACGCCGGGCTGGGTATGTTTGACGGTGTCGCCACGGAAGCCGTCGATGCCGTATTTGCGCACCCAGTCGGCATGCCATTTCATCAGGTAATAGCGCGGCGCGCGCGGATAGCCGGTGCGGGCGAAGAACTCGTCCAGCTCCTTGACTTCGCGTTCGTAGCGGCCTTCGGCCTTCCACTTGGCGGCCAGGAAGTCGGGCAGTTCGACCGGCGCATCGCTTTCGGTGCGCACGTCGGGCAGATTGGGGACGAGGGTGCAGAGTGTGGTGGTGGGCGCGTCTTTGTAGGTGCAGGTCGGCTCGGTGCGCACCCAGCCGGAAGGCCAGACGGTGTCGGTATCCGTGACCGGGCCGGTATGGTTCATCACCACATCCAGCAGCACGCGGATGCCGCGCGCATGGGCCGCATCCACCATCTCGCGGAAGTCCCGCTCCGTGCCGAGATTGGCGTCCACCGTCGTCCAGTCGCGCGCCCAGTAACCATGGAAGCCGTAGGTCTTGCCCGTGCCTTCATCGGTGCCGGCGTGGATTTGTTCGACCGGCGGCGTAAGCCACAGCACGTTCACGCCCAAGCTGTCGAAATAGCCTTCCTTGATTTTGGCGGTGACGCCTTTCAGGTCGCCGCCCATCATGCCGCGCAGCGGTGCGGCGTCGGCCTTGCGGCCGTAGGCCAGGTCGTTGCCGGTGTCGCCGTTCTGGAAGCGGTCGGTGATCATGAAGTACACGGTCGCGTTCTCCCACAGGAAGGGCTTGGGAGCGGCCAGCGCCGGATTGCCAATGGCGGCCAGCAGAAGGGAGAAGGCGAGTGCGTGTAGTTTCATGGGCTTCCTTGTTGAGGTCAGGTGATGACGGAGGGATTGTTCCGTCCCGTATGCATAATGATGCTGGCCACGCTGTCGGCAATGGCGATCAGGCCCGCCAGCGCTTGCTGGGTTGGGATGCGGTGCTGCATCGTGTCGGCTTCGTAGCGTTCCAGGTAGACGCGCAGGGTCGCGCCTTCGGTGCCGGTGCCGGACAGGCGGTAGATGATGCGCGCCCCATCCGTCATGATGATGCGTATGCCTTGCTGGCGCGCCAGCGAGCCGTCCACGGGATCGGCGTACTCGAAATCGTCGGCGCTGGCGACAGTGTAGTGGCCGAGCTGTTGGCCCGGCAGATAGGGTAGCTTGATGCGCAGGTCTTCCATCAGCATGTGCGCGCCTTCGGCGGCGACGTTTTCGTAGTCGTGGCGAGAGTAGTAGTGGCGGCCGAAGCGTACCCAGTGTTCGGCCACGATCTGTTCGACCGGCTGGCGCTGCACGGCCAGCAGATTAAGCCAAAACAGCACGGCCCAGAGTCCATCCTTTTCGCGGATATGCGAGGAGCCGGTGCCGTAGCTCTCCTCGCCGCACAGCGTGGCCTTGCCCGCATCGAGCAGATTGCCGAAGTACTTCCAACCGGTTGGCGTTTCGTAGCAGGGAATGCCCAGGCTTTCGGCCACGCGGTCGGCGGCGCGCGAAGTGGGCATGGAGCGGGCGATGCCTTTCAGGCCGTCCTTGTAGCCGGGCGCCACGTCGGCGTTGGCCGCCAGGATAGCCAGGCTGTCGGAAGGCGTGACTTCGAACTTGCGGCCCACGATCATATTGCGGTCGGCATCGCCGTCCGAAGCCGCGCCGAAGTGCGGTGCGTCGGGCGCGGCCATCAGCTCGATCAGCTGGGCCGCGTTGACGGGATTCGGGTCGGGATGGTGGCCGCCAAAGTCTTCCAGCGGCACGCCATTGATGACGGTGCCGGCGGGCGCGCCCAGCATGCCTTCCAGGATAGCCTTGGCGTAAGGACCGGAGACGGCGCTCATCGCGTCGAAGCACATGCGGAAGCCGCTGCCGAACAACTGGCGGATGGCGCTGAAATCGAAGAGCTGCTGCATCAGTTCCGCATAATCGCTGACGGGATCGATCACTTCCACATCCATCTCTTCGATGCGCGCATGACCAACGCGGTCGATGTCGATCTCCGGCGCGTCGCTGATGCGGTACTGAGCGATGGATTCGCTGCGGTGAAAGAATTCCTCGGTATAGCTTTCCGGCGCGGGACCGCCGTTGGCGATGTTGTACTTGATGCCGAAGTCGCCCTCCGGTCCGCCCGGATTATGGCTGGCCGACAGCACAATGCCGCCCAGCGCGCCGTGCTTGCGGATCACGCAGCTGACGGCAGGCGTGGAAAGAATGCCGCCTTGCCCCACCAGCACGCGCGCAAAGCCGTGCGCCGCCGCCATGCGCAGGATCACGCGCACCGCCGCGCGGTTGTGGAAGCGGCCGTCGCCGCCCAGCACCAGCGTCTTGCCCGACACATCGCCCAGCGTGTCGAACACGCTCTGCACAAAATTTTCCAGATAGTTGGCCTGGCTGAAGACGGCCACTTTCTTGCGCAGGCCGGAAGTCCCCGGCCGTTGGCCGGGGTAGGGGGAAGTTGCTACCGTGTGGATTGCCATGATTGCTCCGCGTTTGCTAAAAATATGCCGGATGGTGGCACAATTGCAACATCGGTGTAGCGCAATACGGGCGGCGCGGAAGGCCGCAAAATCAGGCTGCGGGAGTCGCCGTGTCCTTGACGATCATGGTCAGCAAGCCCGCCAATGCCATCGAGGCGCCGCCCAGCGCCAGGGTGCTGATCGTGTGGCCGCCGAAGAAGTGGGTGGTGACGTAACCCAGCAGCAGGCCGCTGACGATCTGCGGAATCACCACGAAGAAGTTGAACACGCCCATATAGTAGCCCATGCGGCGGGCCGGCAAAGCACCCGCCAGGATCGCATACGGCATGGTCAGAATGCTGGCCCAGGCCACGCCCACGCCCACCATCGGCGCCAGTAGCAGCTGCTTGTCCTGAATGAAGAAGATGCTGACCAGGCTAAGGCCGCCGATCACCAGGCAGCTCATGTGAACGAATTTGCGGCTGGTGGCGCGCGCGAACACCGGCAGAATGAAGGCCGCCAGCGCTGACACGCCGTTATACACCGCGAACATGGTGCCGACCCAGTTGCCCGCATCCTGGAAGGCAGCCGACTGCGCATCGGTGGTGCCGAACACATTGTCGGCCACGGCCGAGGTGCTGTAGATCCACATGGCGAACAGGCCGATCCAGGTGAAGAACTGCACCACGGCCAGTTGCGCCATGGTCTTGGGCATGCGCAGCAGGCCGCCGAAGATTTCGTTCAGCGCGTGACCCAGGCCTTTGCTGCGCTGGCGTTCGGCGCGGAATTGCTCCAGATTCTCGGGCGGCAGTTCATCGGCCGTCAGCACGGTCCACAGCACGGCGAAGAAGAATACCGCGCCGCCGGCATAGAAGGAATAGCGCACGGTGTCGGGAATGCCGCCGTTGACGGGCACATTGCTCACGCCCAGCACGTCGCCGAACAGCGTAGGCAGCAGCGAGGCGATCACCGCGCCGCAGCCGATGAAGAAGGTCTGCATCGCAAAGCCGGCCGTCTGCTGCGAGGCATTCAGCTTGTCGCCGACGAAGGCGCGGAAAGGCTCCATCGAGACATTGATGGCCGCATCCATCATCCACAGCACGGCCACCGCCATCCACAGCGCGGAGGAATTCGGCATCAGGAACAGGGCGATGGAGGCGAGCAGGGCGCCGATGAAGAAGAAGGGACGGCGGCGGCCCCATTTCGGATGCCAGGTGTTGTCGCTCAGGTAGCCGATGATGGGCTGCACCAGCAGACCGGTCACGGGGGCGGCGAGCCACAACAAAGGCAGTTCATCCGGATTGGCGCCGAGCGTGGAAAAGATGCGGCTGGTGTTGGCATTTTGCAGGGCAAAGCCGAACTGGATGCCGAAAAAGCCGAAGCTCATATTCCACAGCTGCCAGAACGACAGCCGCGCCTTGATGGTTGAAGGATTCATGCCTGCCTGTCCCCGTTATAAGTATATTTGCGTAAATTTGTAGCAAAATAACATGACGAATTTTGCCTGTCAATCGGACATTCCACCGCATTCATGGGCTGTGGTGGAGTGAAATGTAGTCAAACAACAGATAAATTGGTGGTCCGATTACAGGCTCACCGCCAGCTTGGCGGACAGTTGGCGGCGTGCCGGCACGCTCACCTGCAGCATTTTGCGCGCCGCATTCCAGCTGAACTTCACTGCGCGGCCATCGAGTAGCACGCGCTGCGGCTTGGCCACGATATTGTGCACGCTGACCTTGTAGCCGCGTTCCGCAGCCTGCGCGGCGCGGCCGGTTTCCGTCTCCAGCGACAGCAGCAGCTCGCGGCCTTGCAGCTTGCTGGCGAAACGTACCAGCTCATACTTGCCCTGCTCATAGGCTTGCGCGGTGGCGCCGTCGTCGTCATACAGCTTGCCGCTGGATGCGCTTACCGATTGGTCGTGGTAGTAGTGCAGGTCGATCTGGCGCGCAGAATAATCCTTGGTGCTCTGCACCGGCTGCGCCAGCGGCACGAAGGCGCCAGCGCGCACGAAGACCGGAATATGCTCGGGCACCACGCTCAGCGCCTCGGTGATGCCGCCGCCGTGGCGCTGGCCGCTATAGAAGTCGAACCATGAGCTGCCCGCCGGGAAGTACAGCTCCTTACGCGTGGCGCCCGGCTCCACGATGGGCGCCACGAGGAAGTCCTTGCCCCACAGGTAAGCGCCCGAGATGGAACGCGCCGCATCGTTCTGCGGTTCCTCGAACAGCATGGGGCGCATCAGCGGCATGCCGCTCTGGCTGTTTTCGAAAGCGGTGGTGTAGTTATATGGCAGCATGGCGTAGCGCAGACGGATCGCCTCGCGCGCCAGCGATTTGGCGCGCTCGCTGCGGAACACCGGTTCGGCCGGCACTTCCTCCTGGGCGTGGGGGCGGAACACAGGCTGGAACACGCCGTATTGCAGCCAGCGCGCGTACAGCTCATCATCCAGCACGGCGGAGGCGAAGCCGCCCAGGTCGGAGTGCATATAGCCCAAGCCCTGCATGCCCATCTGCAGCGCGATCTCCATCTGCGATTGCAATCCGCCCCAGCTGCGGCCCACATCGCCCGACCATGGAATCAGGCCGAAGCGCTGCGAACCCGAATAGCCGGCGCGCATCAGGATGAAGGGGCGCTCGTTGGGGAAGTCCTTGCGGTAGCCTTCCGCGATCAGGCGCGCCCAGTCATGGCCGTAGATATTGTGGACCTGGTCGGCGGAGCCGGTGGCGTGCTGCAGGGCGGAGGGATGCACTTCCGGTTCGCCCAGATCGCCCCACCAGCCGGTAACGCCGTCGCGCTTCAAGTCCTTGTAGATATTCCAGAACCACTCGCGGCCCAGTGGGCTGTACAGGTCGATCAGGCCCGTGTTCCCGAAGTAGAAATCGTAGGTGTAGGGCGCGCCATCCTTGGTGGTGGCCAGCACCTTGCGCTGCACGGCTTCCTGCCAGCGCGAGGAAGTGGTCAGCACGAACGGTTCGGTGATGACGACGGTTTTCACGCCCTTGGCCGCCAGGTCGGCCATCATTTTTTGCGGATTGGGGAAGCTGTCCTTGTCCCAGGCCAGATTGCCCATCGTGCCTTTCACCGTCTTGCCGAACCAGTAGAGGTCAAGCACGATGGCGTCGAGCGGGATTTTCTCTTCAATGAATTTGTCGACCGTGGCACGGGTTTCCGCCTCGGTGTGATAGCCGAAGCGGCTGGCGAAATTGCCGAAGGCCCAGCGCGGCGGCAGCGGCTGGCGGCCGGTCAGGCTGGTGTAGCTGGCCATCACGTCTTCCCACTTGTCGCCGGCGATCACCTGGTAGGTCTTGCGGCCGCCGATGGTTTCGTAGCTCAGCGTATTGTCCTTCTTGCTGTCGAAGTCCAGATAGCCGATCTGCGGATTGTCGAAGTGGATGGCGTAGCGCTTGGACGACAGCGCCATCGGGATCGTGAAGTTCATCAGCTCCGAGCGGTTGCCGTAGCCGTAGTGCGCCTTGTTATACAGCTGGAAGCGGTTGCCGCGCCGGTTCATGCCCACGGCGCGCGCGCCGGCGCCATACAGCGCTTCGTCCTGGTCCAGATTGAACTCGATGGCTTGCATGCCATCCTTGCGGACATAGCCCAGCTTTTCCGAAACCAGCGGCTGGCCTTTGTAGGCATAGCTGATGCGGAAGGGCGATTTCTGCACCGTGACCACAATGCCGGGCGTGGCGAATTCGATGCTGGCCGCGCTGTCCTTTAGTGTGGCGGCCAGCGCCTCGGGCGCCAGCACCACGGCATGCGAGTTCGCATCGTACTGCTCGCCCTTCGGGATGAAGGCGGTTTCCACCACGGTGGCGGAGTAAGGGCGGATCAGGTATTTGCCGTCGCTGGTGCTGATCTCCAGCGTATTCTGATGTTGCGCGAAGCTCTCCAGGCGGCGTTCGGCGTTCTGGGCGAGGGCGGTATTGGCCAGCAGGCAGAGGGCGGCAAGGGCAATCGTGTTCTTCTTCATGATGTCTCTGAATTCTTATTCGACGAAAACAAGCGCCGTGCGGGCGGGAATGGTGAAGCGGCCGCTGGCTGCGTCGTAGCGGGCTTGCGCGGCGCGCTTGTCGGCGGCGCTGGCGCTGCTGTGCACCGGATGCAGGCGGAAGGCTTTGCCGGCCTGGCCCGCGATGCTTTGTTCGGACTTGCCCACATTGATCAGGTAAGTCACGGACTTGAAGCCCGCGCCGGCATAGCCGCTGCCATCGATATGGGCGGCGATCACGGTCGGCGCCTGCGATGGGCCGGTGTTCAGGAAGTGCAGGCGCTGCTTGATGTCCTCTGCCGTGCGCAGTCGGAACAAAGTGCTGCTGGCACGGATTTTCAAGAGGTCGCGGAAGGCATCGCGGGTGAAGGCGATATCCTCGGGCGAAGGTTTGAGCGCGGCATTGGCCAGCAGTGGGCGCAGCAGTGCGTAGTCCTTGCCGTTGTCGGCGGCAGGCGGCAGGCCGGTGCCGAAGTAGTTGTCGCGGTAAGTCCAGTCCAGGCGGTTGAACCAGTCGCCCGACTCGAAGCTGTTGCGGTCCAGCGATTTGGAGCGCAGCACGTCGAAGCCCGCGTGATAGTAAGCCACGCCCTGGCTGAAAGCGTTGATGGCAGCGCCCAGAATCTGCACGCGGGCGCGGTCGGCGCTGCTGGTATTCAGCGGCAGCTTCATGGCGTTGGCGTCGTACAGGGTCTGGTTGTCGTGGTTCTCCACATAGTTGACCACTTCGCCGGGCTGAGCCGCGTAGCCGGCCGGCTGGCCAGCGTAGTCGATGGCTTGCAGCTCGCGCACTTCGCCGGTGTGGGTTTGCAGAGGATAGCTGCGGATCGAACCGGCCAGCCCCACTTTCACCAGATCGGATGCTTTCAGCAGATCGGCCAATGGGCGTGGGCGGGCCATGGCATTGGCGTCATACACCAGGCCATTGATATAGCCCTGCTGCGAGAACACGCGCTCGCCGGAATCGCCGGCGCCGCCGCCGCGCACCGCATCGCGCGCGCGGTCGCTGAAGGTGCCGATGCCGCTGCCGTTCAGCGAAAGTTGCGATGCCTGCACAAAGCGCGCGCCATTTTCCACCTCGCCGAAATTCCAGCCTTCGCCGATCAGATTGATATGCCGGCCCGCCGCCTTGTTGACGCGCGCCTGCAGCGTTTCCATCGCGGCGCGCGGCTGATGGCCCATCAGATCGAAGCGGAAGGAGTCGATGCGGTAATGGCGCGTCCACAGCTCGGCCGAATCGACCATCAGCTTGCCCATCATGCGGTTCTCGGTAGCCGTGTTGTAGCAGCAGGTCGAGCGTTCGATTTCGCCTTTGGGGTTCAGGCGGTGATAATAGCCAGGCACGATGCGGTCAAGCACCGATTTTTCATCCTGGCCCGCGATATAGGTATGGTTGTACACCACGTCCATGCCCACGCGCAGGCCGGTTTTATGCAGCGCCATCACCATGTCGCGGAACTCGCTGATGCGGCGCGCGCCATCGGCCGGGTCGCTGCTGTAACTGCCTTCCGGCGCGCTGTAGTGGTACGGATCATAGCCCCAGTTGTAGCAGTCCGTCTTGTGCGCCGCCATGACGGCGGCTTGCTGGGCATCGCTGTCCGGCGCGCCTTGCGGCGCAGGGACGGCGCAGCCTTTTTCCGGCACGCTGCCGATGTCGTACACGGGCAGCAGGTGGACGTCGGTCATGCCAGCCTTGCTCAGCGCAGCCAGATGGCGCATGCCGTTCGAGCCGCTTTCCTTGAAGGCCGCGTATTTGCCGCGATTCGGCGCGCTTACGCTGGCGTCGTTGATCGAGAAGTCGCGCACATGCAGCTCGTAGATCGACATATCGGGCTGCGCCTGCACGCGGGCAGGGCTGCGATGCTGGTCCCAGCCTCTGGGCTTCAGCTTCGGATCGTCCAGATCGGCGATGTAGCTGCGTTTGGAGTCCGTGGTCAAGCTGACGGAGTAAGGATCGGTGACGAGATTGCGCACCAGGCCAGCGCTTGGCGCATGAACATCCACCAGATAGCTGTAGTACTTGCCGGCATGGCGTCCACGCTTGCCCATCGACCAGATGCCGGTTTTAGCGTCGAAGCGCATCGGCTCGATGCGCGCGGCCTTGCCGTAGCCGGTGTCGTAGCTGCACACGGCGATTTGGCGCGCGCTCGGCGCCCACAGGCGGAAGCTGGTGCTGGTCTTGCGAACGGTGGCGCCGAGGTCTTGCGCCTGTTCGGCTGCGGCGTACAGATCGTCCAGCACGCCGGCCGTTTGCAGGCCGGTGACATCGCGCACCGTGCCGTCTGCGTTTTCCTGCACGATCAGCACCTGCTGCTTGAGCAGTTCCGGCAATTTGGCGGCATCGGCCGCTTGCAGGCCCAGAGTCGGCGCGTGGCCCAGATATTTGAAGCGCTGCTGAAGTTCGGCGGACAGCGCGGCATCGTGAACCTTCAGCGTCAGCGCGCCATCGGCGCCGCCGACCTTGGCGCCAGGCTTCGCATTCAGCAAGCCTTGCGCCGAGTGGTACAGCTTGAACTGCGCCTTGCCGTCCGCGCCGGGCCACTTAATCAGATGACGGTCGAGCCAAACGGCACGCGCATCGAAAGTCTGCGAAGCTTGCAGCATCTGCTGGAACGGCCCGTCGCAGCTGGCCAGCTGCATGCCATTTGCCTGCGCCTGCGCCTGCGCGCCAAAAGCGGCCAGCACCAGCGATGCCCCCAGCGACCATTTCAGGGCGTGCCGACGCCCGCGCAGTACCTTCTCTGCCATAAACCTTGTCTCCAGCGAATTTGGTAGTTTGACTACATTGAAGCGCTCTAATGAGGCTTAAATCACCTGTATGGTAATCCAATTTATGTAGCTGTACTACTAATTCGTCGAGGCGCGGCTATTTCCTGCCGGTGCCGATCTGGTATTTTTTGAGTTTGTCGTAGAGTGTTTTACGCGGGATCATCAGGTTGTCTGCGGCGAGAGCGACGTTGCCCTCGGCGGCGTCGATGGCGCGCAGGATCAGCTTGCGCTCGAAGGCGTCGACCTGCATGGGAAGGGCTGTCTCGTCGCCCGTTTGTCCGGCGGCGGCTGCGGCGGGCGAGCCGGCCACGCTGGCCGCAGCTTCCGATGGGATGGAAGCGAAGCCGCTCCCGCTGCCAGCCGCCACGGGGATGCCACCGGCTGCGGAATGCTGGCCTGCCGATGCTGCCGGCGGCATCGGCATTGGAGTGAGGCCCAGTGTCAGGCGCTCGGCGAAATTGCGCAGTTCGCGCACATTGCCCGGCCAGTCGGCGGCCTGCCAGCTTTCCATCTCCTGCGTCGTCCACGTCGGCAGGGGACGCTGGTAGCGCAGCGCCGCCTCCTGCACAAAATGGGCCAGCAGCAGGGGAATATCTTCGCAACGCTCGCGCAGGCGCGGCAGGTCGATGCTGACCACGCCGATGCGGTAATACAGGTCTTCGCGGAACAGTCCCTGCGCGCTCAGTTGCAGCAGATCGGCCTTGGAGGCGGCGACGATGCGGCAATCCAGCTCCACGCCTTCGTTCGCGCCGAGGCGTTCAAGGCGGCGCTCCTGCAACACGCGCAGCAGCTTGACCTGCAAGGCCATGGGCATGGTTTCGATCTCATCGAGGAAGACCGTGCCGCCGTTGGCGTATTCCAGCTTGCCGATGCGGCGCTTTTGCGCGCCGGTAAAAGCGCCCGGCTCATGGCCGAAGATTTCGCTTTCGAACACCGATTCCGGCAGCGCGCCGCAATTGATCGCCACGAAATTACCCTTGCGCCCACTGGCCGCGTGCAGCAGGCGCGCCACCACTTCCTTGCCTGTGCCGGTTTGCCCGTTGATCAGCACATCGACGCCGGCCGGGCCGATATTGCGGATCAGGAGCTTGAGACGTTCGATGGCATCGGAGCGGCCGATCAGGTCCGGCGTGTCTGGATGCAGGGCGCGCGCCGCGCGCAGCTGGCGGTTCTCCAGCACCAGGCGGCGGCGCTCCTGGGCGCGGTCGACCGCGTCCATCAGCCGCTCGGAAGCGAAAGGCTTCTCGATGAAATCGTAGGCGCCGCTGCGCATCGCCGTCACCGCCATGCTCACATCGCCATGGCCGGTAACAACGATCACCGGCAGCTCCGCATCCAGCGCCACCACCTGGGCCAGCAGCTCCAGGCCGGAGCGTCCCGGCAGGCGCACATCGGTCACGATCACGCCCGCATAGTCGGCGCGCAGCAGGGACAAGGCCTCCTCCGCGCTGGCGCAGGCCTGCACGGCAAAGCCGCCCAGCTCCAGCGTCTGCGCGGTCGCCATGCGCAGGGTGGCTTCATCTTCTACCAGGATCGCTTGCAACGCGCTCAAATCGTGCCTCCATCGGTTTGCAGCGGCAGGCGCATCTCGAATTCGGCGCCGCCTTCGGGGCGGTTATGCGCCCTCAATTGTCCATTCATCGCCTGCACGATGGACGATGAAATTGCCAGGCCAAGCCCCAGTCCCTTGCCGGACGGCTTGGTGGTGAAAAACGGTTCGAACAGATGGGCCGCCACCTGCTCGGGAATGCCTTCGCCGCTGTCGCGGATGCGCACCACGGCCTGATCGTCCTCGCGGCTCAAAACAAGGTGGACGCGCCGCAGCGGCGCCGCCTCCACCGCATCCAGCGCATTGCGCAGCAGATTAATCAGCACCTGCTCGATGCGCACCGCATCGCCCGCCACGATCATCGCGCCCGCGCCGGTATCGATGTCGAGCAGCGCCTCGCGGCGCTGGAACTCGCTCTCCAGCAGGAAAGCCGAAGCGCGCACCGAATGCGCCAGGTCGACCGCCGCCACATTCTGGTCCTTGCGCGCAAAGCCCTTCAACTGTCCGATGATGGCGCCCATGCGCGCGCTGGCCGCGCCGATATGCACCAGATTACTGGCCGCCTGCTCGGGTTGGCCGCGCTCCAGATAAGTGCGCGCATTGTCGGCGAAAGCGCGGATCGCCGCCAAGGGCTGATTCAGTTCATGCGTGATCCCGGCCGCCATCTGGCCCAGCATGGCCAGCTTGCCCGCCTGGACCAGCTCATTCTGCGTCGAGCGCAGCATATGCTCCGTCTGTTGCAGCGTGTGGTACTTCGTTTCCAGATGCTGGTTCGTCTCGCTCAACTGCTGCGTGCGCTGCGCGATGCGGCTCTCCAGCTCCTGCGCCGCCTGCTGCAAGGCCTCGCGCGAAGCCAGGCGCTCCTCCATGCGGCGGCGGCGCTGATGCAGCGCCCACAGCGAAGCCGCGGCAAACGCCAGCAGCAAAGCCGCCGCCAGCGCCCACAGCGTGCCCACGCGCGTGACGCGCGACTGATTCGGAAACAGCATCAGCTGCCAGCCCAGGCGTCCCACCGGCAGGGTGACGAAGGGGCCGGGCGTCTGCTGCAAGGGCGTGATGTTCTTGCCGGTGTACTGCTGCGTGTGATTCAGCTCGGCCAGCGTGGCCTCGCGCAAGGGATGCAGGCTGTGATACTTCCAGTCCGCGCGGTTGCTCAGGAAGACCACGCCATGGCGGTCAGCCAGCGCGATCGGATCATCGCTGCTGCTCCAGGTACGCTCGAACTCCGCCAGGCTGATTTTGACCGCGATCACGCCCGCCACCTGGCCGCCCGCGCTGCCATTCGCATACACCGGCTGCGCGATAAAGTAACCCGCCTCCGAGGTGCTGGTGCCGATGCCATAAAACAGTCCCGCATGACCGCGCAGCGCCGCATGAAAATAAGGACGATAAGAGAAATTCTTCCCGACGAAACCCAGAGGCTGATCCCAATTGCTCGCCCCCAAAGTCAGACCATTGCGGTCCATCAGATACAGCGCGCCGACCTTCGCCTGCTGCTGAATGATTTGCAGCGTCCCATTCAAACGCGCGATTGCGGCGGGATCGCTGGGATGGGCCAGCGCATTCGCCAAATCCGGCTGCCGCGCCAGAACGAAGGGCAGCGTCTCGAACCGCTGCAGCACCGACTGCAAATCCGGCGCCATCAACTGAAGCTGGCGATGCCCTTGCAGCAGCGAATCCTCGCGCGCCCGCAGCGTCCCAAACCAGAACGCCGCCACCACGGCCGCCACGGCCCCCAGCAGCCCCACCAGCAATAAAAATGAGTTTCTCGCGCGCATGTCGAATTCTACAACGCCACCCCACAGTTTGATCTATCTCAACAAATGTCCAACCCTGGTGTCAGGCACCGGAGTCGGACATTTTTTGCGAAAAATCAAAGAATGTCCGACCTTAGTGCCTGGCACCAGGGTTGGACATTCTTTAATATTAATCAACGGCGGCGAGGCGCATTTCGTCGTTGTGGTGGCGCTGCTGCTCTTCCATCACGAGCTGGCCGAGTTCGCGCTTGAGGGCGTTGAATTCGGCCGAGGCGGGGTCGCGCAGGCGGGGCAGCTCGACCAGCATGTCGCGCTTGACCGTGCCGGGACGGTAGGTCATGACGACGATGCGGTCGGCCAGGTAGATCGCTTCTTCAATACTATGGGTGACGAAGATGATGGTCTTTTTCAGCTCGGACCAGATGCGCAGCAGCTCGTCCTGCAGATTGCGGCGGGTCAGGGCGTCCAGCGCGCCGAAAGGCTCGTCCATCAGCATGATCGGCGAGTCCAGGGCCAGCACGCGGGCAATCGCGACGCGCTGGCGCATGCCGCCCGACAGGTCTTTCGGATAGCGGTGGCGGAAGTCGCTCAACGACAGCATGCCCAATAGCTGCGAGACGGTCTGCTCGATCTTGTCCTTGGCCATGCCTTTGACTTCCAGACCGAAGGCGATGTTCTTTTCCACGGTCATCCATGGGAACAGGGCGTATTCCTGGAACACCATGCCGCGCTCCGGCCCTGGCCCGGTGATCAGCTGCGCATCGGCCGTGATCTCGCCGCTCGATGGCAGCGAGAAGCCGGCAATCGCATTCAGCAGCGTCGACTTGCCGCAGCCGGAGGGGCCGAGCAGGCAGACGAATTGTCCCTGCGGGATGTGCAGATTGATGTCCTTCAGCGCGACCACTTCGCGGCTGTCGGTCTTGAATACCTTGTTGACGCCTTTAACGGTGATATGGCTCATCTCAGTTCTCCAGGCCGCGGTGCCAGCGCAGCAGATGGTTATTCAGTTTGTTCATGCCCACGTCGATGATCAGGCCAAGCAGGCCAATCGAAATCATGCCGGCGATGATCTTGTCGGACCAGAAGTATTCGCGCGCTTCGAGGATGCGGAAGCCGAGGCCATTGTTCACCGCGATCATCTCCGACACGATCACCACGATGAAGGCGGTGCCGATGCCGATACGCACGCCGGACAGGATGTAAGGCACGGCCGCCGGCAGCATCACGCGCACGAACATGGTGCGCTGGCTCACGCCCAGATTGCGCGCGGCGCGGATGTAGATGCCGTCGACTTGGCGCACGCCGGCGATGGTGTTCATCAGCACCGGGAAGAAGGCGCCCAGCGCGATCAGGAACACGGCCGGTGCGTTGCCCAGACCGAACCACAGGATCGCCAGCGGAATATAGGCAATCGGCGGGATCGGGCGCAGCACCTGCATCAGTGGATTCAGCCACGCATACATGCGCGGGCTGGAGCCCATCAGCAGGCCAAAGGGCAGGGCCAGGCCGGCGCCGACCGCGAAGCCGACCACCACGCGGTACATGCTGCTCAGCGTATCGGTCAGCAGCTCGCCCGACAGCGCCCAGCCCAGCCACGACATGCCGGCCGCCGGATCGTAAGGCGTCAGCGGCAGCAGGTATTCCACCCACTTCTGCACCACCGCCAGCGGCGATGGCAATACCTGTGGATTGATCCAGCCCAGCTGCGCGCTGGCCTGCCACAGGGCGATGACAACAACGGGCACCACGGCGCCCGCGGCGATTTCACGCCAGTTCTGCTTTGCCATGATGTCTCCGTCTTATTTGATGTTCAGGCTTTTCTTGGCTTCGTCCAGCAGGTCGGTCTTGACGAATTCGGTGGCAACCGGCGGCTTGCGCATCTTGCCGATGCCATGTTTGGCCATGACGTCGGTGGTGATCTGGATATGCTGGGCCGAGATATCGTAGGTGTAGGGCGAGTTGCTGATCGCATCCTCGAAATCGTCCTTGGTGATCTGGCCTTTGAAGATCACTTCGCGCACGTATTTTTCAGCGACCGGTTTCTGGTCGATGAAGGTTTTGGTCGCCTGCATGAAGCAGTTCATGAATTTGACGGCGGTGGCGCGGCGCTCCTTGTAGAACTTCTCGCTCATCACCATGGTGCGCACCGGCTCGCCGATTGGCGTGTCGTAAGGCTTCATCACTTCGACGCCGAAGCCCTTGTTGATGGCCTGCGAAGACTGCGGCTCCGACTGCATGATGGCGTCCAGGTTCTTGCCCAGCAGCGCCTGATTCAGGTCGGCGAAAGCGAGGAAGATCAGTTGTACATCCTTGCCCGGCTGGTCGGAAGCGGTCAGGCCATGCTGCGCCAGCTCCGCCACCAGCAGCACCTCATGGATGCCGCCGCGCGTCACGCCGACTTTTTTGCCCTTCAGATCCTTGACCGACTTGATGCCGGCATCGGGGCGCGCCACCAGCCGCGCGCCGCCCTTGGCGAAACCGGCCACCACATAAATCGGCGCGCCATTGGCGCGGCCCGCGATCGCCGCTTCCGACGCCGTTGCGCCCACATCCAGCTCGCCCGCCAGAATCGCCTGCATCACATCCGGACCTTTGGCGAAGACATGCTCCTCGACCTTGATGCCGCACTTCGGCGCGATTTCCTTGATATACGAGACAGCGCCGTAATGCGCGAATTTGAGATTGCCGAGACGCACCACTTCCTGCGCACCGGCGGTGGTGCTGAAAGCGGCGGCGAGGGAAAGGGTCAAGAGGTGAAGCTTATTCATGCTGGTCTCCAAAGCAGGGTTATTGTCCCCGGCTAGAGAGCAGCTTTCATGCCAGCACTTGCATACTAGCTAAGCCCTTGATTTATTTCATTTGCTGCAATGCCGCAAGAAAAACCGTATCAGATACGCCGTGCGGATTCCCGGAATCAGCCAGCCCACTGTGCGGATTTCCGCCCTCCACCTTTGAGATAAATCAAAAAATGTCCAACCCTGGTGTCAGGCACCACGGTCGGACATTCTTTGAGAAATATCAACGAATGTCCGCCTCTGGTGCCTGACACCAGGGTGGGACATTCGTTGATGTGGATCAAACGGTTTAGGACTTGGTGGGGGTGGTGCCGTAGCAGGTCTGGGTCTGGCCGTCGTCGCTGCGGTAGTTGTCGACCATGCGGTAGCGGGTGGCGTAGAGGCCGAACGCTAGCGCCGTCAGCAGGGCGAAGCCGGCGAAGAAGAACATCTGGAAGGCGATCACGCTCATGCCGCTGGTGGCGATGTGGCCTAACACGGCGTCGTTTTTGACGCTGGAGTTGACGATCAGTACCCACAGGTTTCCGACCGTGACGGCCAGGGTCCAGAAGCTCATGATCGAGCCTTTCATCGGCGCCGGCGCCTGGCTGTACGCGAATTCGAGGCCGGTGGCGGAGACCAGCACTTCGCCCATGGTCAGCACGGCGTACGGCAGCAGCTGCCACAGGATGGACATCGGGGTGCCGGCATCCATCGAGAGCTGGATCCAGCCGATGATGATCCATGCCAGGCCGCTCAGCGCGATGCCGGCGGTCATGCGGCGCAGCGGGGTCGGTTCGATGCCGATCTTGCGCAGCAGCGGGAAGATGGCGAAGTTGTTGAAGGGGATCAGCAGCATCACCAGCAGCGGGTTGACGGCCTGCATCTGCGCCGGCAGCACTTTGAACTCCCAGCCGAACAGCGACAGCATCGGGCTTTGCATATTGTTCGCCTGCAGAATCCAGGTCGATGCCTTCTGGTCGAACAGGGACCAGAACGGCGTCACCAGCGCGAACACCACCAGGATGCGCAGGACGGCGCGCACGCCTTCCACGGCTTCATCCGGGTGCGCGCCGCGCGCGCGTTCCAGCTGCATGGCGGTGCCGATGCCGCCGAAGGCCAGCAGCAGTACCAGCGCGGTACAGGCGGCGATCACGAAGCCCCAGGAGAAGGACATGCACAGCGATGCCACGCCCGCCGCTGCGCCGAACAGCGCCACGGTCAGGCCGGGGCGCGACTGGCCCGGTTTGCGCGCCAGCAGGGCGGTGCGCGCGACGTTGGTGAAGGAGTGGGGATTGTGCTTTTGCGGCGCGATATGCACGTACTTCTTGTTGCCGAGCCAGAAGACCAGCGTGGCGACGGCCATCAGAATGCCGGGAATGCCGAAGGCGACGGCTGGGCCGTAGTTCTTCAGGAACAGGGGCATCAGCAGCGAGGCGAAGAAGGAGCCGAAGTTGATCATCCAGTAGAAGGCGTCGTACACGACCTTGGCGCGCTTCTTGTTGGTCTGGTCGAACTGGTCGCCGACGAAGGCCGAGACCAGCGGCTTGATGCCGCCCGAGCCGAGCGCAATCAGGAACAGGCCGAAATAGAAGCCTTTCAGATTGTCTTCAAAGATGGCGAGACAGGCATGCCCGGCCACGTACACGAGGCTGAGCCAGAAAATGGTGTTGTACTTGCCGAAGAAGCGGTCGGCCAGCCAGCCGCCCAGCAAGGGGAAGAAGTAGACGCCGATGACGAAGGTGTGGAATACGTGCTTGGCTTCGCTGGCGCGGTCTTCCAGTGGAATGAACAGCAGCAGGGTGCTGATCAGGAAAGGCGTCAGGATATTGCGCATCCCGTAAAAACTAAAACGCTCGCAACCTTCGTTTGCGATGATGTACGGGATCTGGCGCGGTAGCGGCCCGTTGCCTGCGTGCTGGTCAGCTTGTGACATGTAGAGGTCTCCTGATTTTGTCAGATCGGGATGCTATGCGAAGCCCTTGGGCTTGGCAACTGGTATGCACCGGTGCTTGCTAACAAATTTTTTGCGATATTTATGTAGTTTGGCTACTTTGTGAAATTGGATGAAAATCCATAAGTATTTGAAATGTATATATATTTAAGGAATTCGTCACTAGGGTGTGGTGATTGAATATCGGGTATTCATGATGTATATTGTCTACAAATCCACTCCCATTCCTAAGGAAGCTAACGTGAGCAAAGCATTGTCCCCGGCCTGGTGGCGCGAAGCGATCATCTATCAGGTCTATCCGCGCAGTTATCTCGATACCAACGGCGACGGCGTGGGCGACCTGCCCGGCATCACCGACCGCCTGGAATACATCGCCAAACTGGGCGTGGATATCGTCTGGATTTCCCCCTTCTTCAAATCGCCGATGCGCGACTTCGGCTACGACGTGTCCGACTACTGCGACGTCGATCCGCTGTTCGGCACCCTGGACGATTTCGATCGGCTGATCGCCAAGGCGCACAGCCTGGGCCTGAAGATCATGATCGACCAGGTGATGTCGCATACGGCGGAAGAGCATCCCTGGTTCGTTGAGAGCCGCAAGAGCCGCGATAATCCCAAGTCCGACTGGTATGTCTGGGCCGACCCTCTGCCGGACGGCAATCCGCCGAATAACTGGCTGTCCGTGTTCGGCGGCTCTTCGTGGCAATGGGATTCGCGCCGCAAGCAGTATTACCTGCACAACTTCCTGGTCAGCCAGCCCGACCTGAACTTCCACCATCCCGAGGTGCAGCAAGCCCACCTCGATTGCCTGCGTTTCTGGCTGGCGCGCGGCGTGGACGGCGTGCGCCTGGATGCCTGCAATTTTCACTTCCACGACCGTTCGCTCAAGAGCAATCCGCCGGCGCTGGTGCGAGACACCGCCACCGTCAGCGATGTGAATCCATACGGCATGCAGGCCCACATCCACGACAAGAGCCAGCCCGAGAACGTGGCCTTCCTCGAACGCCTGCGCGCGCTGCTGGACGAATACGGCGCCGTCGCCATCGGCGAAGTGGGGGCCGACGATTCGCTGGCCGTGATGGCTGAATACACGGCGGGCGGCAACAAGCTGCATATGGCTTACAGCTTCAATCTGCTGACCGCCGTTTGCACCGCCAAGCATATCCGCACCCAGGTCGAGGACTTCAAGGCGCGCGTCAAGGATGGCTGGGCCTCCTGGTCGGTCGGCAACCACGATGCGCAGCGCGTGATGACGCGCTGGGGCGGCGCGCATCCGACGCCGGCTTTCGGCAAGCTGGTGCTGGCGATGCAGCTTTCGCTGAAAGGCACGCCTTGCCTGTATCAGGGCGACGAGCTGGCCTTCACCGAGGCCGACGTGCCATACGAGCTGATTCAAGACCCTTACGGCAAAACCTTCTGGCCCGAGTTCAAAGGCCGCGACGGCTGCCGCACGCCGATCGCCTGGACCCAGGCGGCCAACGGCGGCTTCACCAGCGGCCAGCCTTGGCTGCCGGTGGCGCCGGAGCATATCGCCGCCGCCGCTTCGGTGCAGGAAGCGGATGCGGACTCCATGCTGTCCTTTGCGCGCCGCATGATCGCCTGGCGCCGCGGCATGCCGCAGCTGACGCGCGGCGAGATCGTCTTCTTCGACGCGCCGGAGCCGGTGCTGGCGCTGCGCCGCGACCTGGAAGGCGAGCGCAGCGTGATCGCCGTGTTCAACCTGGGCGCGCAGCCGGCCAGCTTCGCCTTGCCCGAGGCGGCGGGCGCCGAGAAGCTGGACAATCCCGGCCTGGCCGGCGAGGTGGTGGACGGCCAGGTCAGCCTGCCGCCGCACGGCGCCTGGTACGGCTACGCCCGCTAGGGCGGCTGTAAGGTGGAAGCGGCTAAGGCCGGGGCCGCCTGACGCCGGAGGCGGAAAGACCGTGCGGCGCGGGTGGGCCGGCGTACGGTACGGGAAAGAACCCCGGCCTGCCGCCGTTCATGCTATTGTCGGTGCATGGTCGTATTCGCTTTACACCATAAAGAAAGCCTGACGCTTTTGCCCCGCAGCTGGCCAGCAGAGTTTGTTTTTGCGTGCCCTCCAGTCTGATCGTCAACCCCGTTCCGGCGCCATTCTTGCCTATGCCGCAGGCCTCAGCCGCCGGCCTGCGCTGTCCGGCCTTCGCCATCTTGCGGCTGCCTCAGCGGAGATTCGCCATCATGGAAGCAAGCAAACGCAAGGATGGGCAAATGACCCAGGTCGTCAATGCCGGCCTTAATCTCGATATTCTGTGGGGCTGCGTGAACGCCTGGGCGTATATGCGCAGCCGTAATGTTCCACGTCCCGTTGCCTTGCGCGTGCTGTCGAAAGCGGGGCCGCGGCGCGCTGCGGATGAGGAGCATCCCGCCGTGCGCGACAGCCGGCTGGCGCCGCCGCCCGTCGCCGAGGCGCCCACCCAAAGAGAGGCGGCGCGCGTGGCGGTGCGGCCCTTTCCGCTGCCCCGCACCAACCACGAGCTGGCCAGCCTGATCGACCATGCCATCCAGCTGATGACGGTGCGCAACCGCCACTACGCCGAAGCGCTGCTGCGCATTTACTCGGTCGATACGCCCACCATCATGCGGGTATTGTTCGATATGCGCCGCCGGCGCGTGATGGGCCGCCACCCGCGCCTTGCCTTGCAGTTGCGGGGCATCGCGCCGAGCGAGGATGGTGCGCCGCCAGGCACGGAGGCGCAGCATGGATGAGCAGGATGACTGCACCGGCGTCCCCGGCCTGCATGATTTGCTGGCTCTGGCCCGCCGTTTGCTGACGGCGAGCACGGTGCGCGCCGCCCTTGAGGTCACGGGTGCCGCCCTGGCCCGCCTCAACGCGGATGAAGCAATGATTGTGCTGCGCCAACGGGGCGCCACGCAAAATCTGCGTTTCAACGGCGCCGCGCGGGCCGCGCCTGCCGAGCTCAGTTCCGCCCTGTATCAGCTGGCCTTGCACGCGTTGATGCACACCCACGGCTCGCCGTCGCGCGTTGGCAAGGGGCGCGGACATCCGGACTGCCACGGGACCGTACTGCAGCGGACTGGCGGCAGTACGCTGCTGGTGGCATTTCCGTCGGCGGCTTGCGAGGGGGTGCTTTTGCTGAACTGGTATAGCCGCCAGCAGGTGGCTTGTCTGGAGCAGACCCGCGAGCTGCTGCTGCAGATCGCGCAACTGGCGGGGGCCTGCCTGGCCGGCTTGAACACCAAGCAGGGGCGGGAAGACCGCCTCAGCGCCCGTGTCGCCACGCTGCGCGAGGCTGGGCGCCATCATGCCGCGGAAATGCGGCGCAGCGTGGCGCAGATGGCCGAAGCGCGCGATCTGGCCAGCCAGGATGTGATGACCGGTTTGCTGAACCGGCGCGGCTTTTTCGCGCAGGCCGAACACTGCTTCATGCTGGCGCGGCAGCAGGCCTTGACTTGCGCCGTGGTGTTTGCCGATGTGGATGGCCTGAAAATGGTGAACGATGAGCTGGGCCATGAACGCGGCGACGAGCTGATACGCTACGGAGGCGTCGTGTTTCAGAGCGCGTTTCAGGACGCCGATGTCGTCGCCCGCCTTGGCGGCGACGAATTTGCCGCCTTCGTCTTCGACGATGCGGCGCCGGCAGCCATTCACGCCCGTCTCCGCGTCCGCGTGACCGACTTTAACCGCAGTGGCCGCTTTCCCCATGCGCTCTCGCTGAGCGTGGGCGTGGTCAGCTGCGATACCTTTTCCAGCGCTTCCCTGGCCGACTATCTGCAAATGGCCGACGCTGAGATGTATCAGCAAAAACACCGGCACGTGCGTTGTGCCCGCTAAGCCCTAGGAGAGTATATGTGCCCATCCAGCGTTCCCTTCCCGTCTGCCGGCGCAGCGGACGCCGCCCTCGCGGCGCGCCATGAAATCGGCTACGACGGCCGGCGCTATCTGTACCGTGAATACCGTTACGAACACTTTGCCGATGCGCTCAGCTATGCCCGCCTCGACCAGGCGAGGCCGGGCTTCCAGCCCGATGCGGCCTTCGTGGCGCGCTGGGACGCGCCCTGGCAGCCCGGTCCGGCCCAGCAAGAACAGATGGCGCACTGGGGCATCGGCTTTGCCGCCGGTTATTATCTGCTGGACGGTTACCGCTACGAGCACCTGGCCGATGCCCTGAGCTATGCCCGGCAGCGCGCTGCGCCGGTACCGGCGGCCCATTTCGCCTGAACGCATCAGCCGTCCCAGGCGGCCGGCGGTGCGGCCCTGCCCGCGCCCGGACCCGGTCGGCGCCCTTTCCTTATTCCGCGGTCTTGCCGGCGAAGCAAGGTCTTTTTGGCACTAGCGTGCTAAAAGTTGAACCCCAAGCAGGCTCTTGTTCTTTTTAACATCGTGCATTTCAGGTATGCTGCCGCCTTCTGCAGTGATTGATTGTCCAGAGAATCGACGATGAAACAAGCCGACGCTGATCTTAAACTGAGCCGCACCGCCTTTGCCGACGGCCCCCGTCTGCTGGCCGACATCGGCGCCACGCACGCCCGCTTTGCGCTGCAAACCGCGCCCGACGAATTCCGTTCCGTGCGCGTGCTGCAATGCGACGACTTCAGCGGCATCGTGCCCCTGGTGCGCAGCTATCTGGAAGACCATCCCGGCTTGAACCTGAACCATGCGGCGCTGGCGCTGGCCAACCCGGTGCATGGCGATTACATCAGCATGACCAACCGCGACTGGCAGTTCTCCACCGACGAGGTGCGGCGCGAACTGGGCCTGCACACGCTGCTGGTGGTGAACGATTTCACGGCGCTGGCCATGTCCATCCCCGGCCTGAAGCCGGCCGATCTGATGCAGGTCGGCAGCGGCACGGCGGCGCCGACCTCGGTGATCGGCGTGCTCGGTCCCGGCACGGGCCTGGGCTGCTCCGGCGTGATTCCGACGGTGGACGGTTTCATCACCCTCGGTTCGGAGGGCGGCCATACCAACTTCGCGCCGGCCGACGAGCGTGAATACTTCATCCTGCAATACGCCTGGCAAACCTGGTCCCACGTATCGAATGAGCGCCTGATTTCCGGCCCCGGCATGGAGATCATTTACCGCGCGCTGGCCAAGCGCAACGGCGTCTCAGTGCGCGACCTGACGTCGCAGCAGATCATCGCCGGCGCCTTGAAAGACCAGGACGCGCTGTGCAAGGAGGTGCTGGAATGCTTCTGCGCCATGCTGGGCGGCGCGGCCGCCAATCTGGCCGTGACGCTGGGCGCCTTCGGCGGCATCTTCATCGGCGGCGGCATCGTGCCGCGCATGGGCGAGTGGTTCCTGGAGTCGCCTTTCCGCGCCCGCTTTGAAGCCAAGGGCCGCTTCTCGTCCTATCTGGCGGAGATTCCGACCTACGTGATCACCACGCCGAATCCGGCTTTCTACGGCGTGGCCACCATCCTGTCCGAACATCTGCGCGGCCGCAGCGGCGCGAATACGCTGATGGACCGCGTGCAAAGCCTGCAAAGCGAGCTGACGCCGGCCGAGCAGCGCGTGGCCCAGCTGGTGATCGAGCAGCCGCGCCTGGTGCTGAACGAGCCGATTGCCGATATCGCGCGCCTGGCCGAAGTGAGCCAGCCGACCGTGATCCGCTTCTGCCGCTCGCTCGGCTTCCAGGGCTTGGCCGACTTCAAGCTGAAATTCGCCAGCAGCCTGACCGGCGCCATTCCGGTGCGCCACAGCCAGGTGCGCGTCAGCGACAGCACCCATGACCTGAGCGCCAAGGTGATCGACAACACCGTGTCGGCCATCCTCAAATTCCGCGACCAGCTCGACGTGCGTTCGCTGGACCGCGCGATTGCACTGATCAGCAAGGCGAAAAAGGTGGAGTTCTACGCGATGGGCAATTCGCGCGTGGTGGCGCTGGACGGCCAGCATAAATTCTTCCGCTTCCGCATCCCCACCGCGCTGTATGGCGACGCGCATCTGTTCACGCTGGCGGCCGAGCTGCTGCAGGCGGGCGATGTGGTGATCGCCATTTCCAATTCAGGCAAATTGCCGGAACTGCTGCAGGCGGTTGAGGCGGCGCGCGCGGCGGGTGCCGATGTGATTGCGATTACCAGCAGCCAGTCGCCGCTGGCGAAGAAGGCCACGGTCTGCCTGACCGTCGATCACGCCGAGGACAGCACCACCTTCCTGTCGATGATCTCGCGCATCCTGCAACTGCTGCTGATCGATATTCTTTCGGTCGGCATTTCGCTCGACGAGCAAAATGCCTCGCTGGTGCTGGAACACAAGGGCAATGGCGGCAGCCAGGAAAGCCGCCGCCTGCTGATCTCCCACCTCGACAGCTAGGCGCTGCCGGCGCGGCTTAATCGAGCCTGGTCAGTTCGATCGGTTCGGTCTTGTCGAAAATGGCGTCGGCATGCTGCGCGAGCAGGGCTTCCAGGCTGGCCTTGCCCATATTGAGCTCGCGGTACAGCGAGCGGTTCTTGAATTCGGCCGGCAGCTGCATTTCCTTCAGCAGCGCTTCCGCCCGCGCGGGGTCGATCATCTGCAGCGTCATGTGGGCCGCGTCGGCGGCGGCGATGCGCAGCATCATATAGCCGCCGGAGCGGCCATCGTTGACCAGGGCCAGATAGCGCTGGCCGGCGTGCTCATACAGCTGCGCCTTGCCTTCCTTGTCGTCGTCGTACCAGCGCAGGACCAGGGTCTCGCCCTCGATGCGGGCCTGGATCGGGCGGTCTTTTCCGCTCTTGCCCAGCTTCAGGGCCACATTCCATTTTCCGGCCATTTCCTGCGGCAGCGGCAGGCGCTTGCCGGCCGGCTGGTCGACATAGACGCAGGCGGCCAGCAGGGCAGCCATCGATAACATTGCGATATAGCGGATCAGATTTTTCATAATTGAGTTATGGGTCAAGGGCAATATTGCTCTGGCGATAATACCACTCGCGTTCGCAAAAACTGCTTGAGTTCTGTAAAAAAACGTTTAAGATATATCTCAATTCGACATATCTTAAGGGGAAACTCCATGTACCATTTCTTTCGCGGACACCATCGCCACATGCACGGCCACGGCCACTACCATCGTGGCGGCGGCGGACGCGGTCCCAAAATGTTCGATGCCGGCGCCATGCGCTATGTGGTGCTGCAGCTGATCGCCGAAAAGCCGCGCCACGGCTATGAAATCATCAAGGAACTGGCGCAGCGCGCGGGTGGGGCATACACGCCCAGCCCAGGCGCCATTTACCCCCTGCTGTCCATGCTGCTGGACATGGGCCACGTGTCGGCCAGCGCCGACGGCAACAAGAAACTGCACACGATCACGCCCGAAGGCGAAGCCTTCCTGGCGGAGAACCGGCAGATGGTCGATGCCGTGATGGCGCGCATATCGCAACCGGTCGATGAAAGCGAAGACCTGCGTTCACTGATGCATGCCTTGAAAGAGGTCATCGTCCTCCGGGCGCGCGACTACACGGCCACCGAAACGCGTCTGGCACAGATCCGCGCTATTCTGAAACGGGCGCGCGCCGAGATCGAAGCTCTCGATTGAGCTTTGCCCGCTTTGAAGGAACAAGATGAGTACCAACTTACACCTTACCCCGGCGCGCGAGCGCGCCATTCTCTGGCTGCTGGCCTTTATACAATTCACCGTCATCATGGACTTCATGGTCATGATGCCGCTGGCGCCGCAGCTGATGCAGGCCTTCTCGATCAGCGCTTCCAAGGTATCGAGCGCGGTCTCGGTCTACGCCTGGTGCGCCGGCCTGTCCGGCATCCTGGCCGCCACCTATATCGACCGCTTCGACCGCAAGCGCCTGCTGCTGACGGTCTTCCTGCTGTTTAACGTATCGAACCTAGCCTGCGCCTTGGCGCCCAACTTCCAGGTGCTGGTGCTGTCGCGCGCCATGGCCGGCTTGACCGGCGGCGTGATGGGCGCGATGGGCATGGCCATCATCGGCGACATCATTCCGCCCAACCGGCGCGGCTACGCCACCGGCATCATGATGACGTCCTTCAGCATAGCGGCGATTGCTGGCGTGCCGACGGGCGTCATGCTGTCGGCGCACTATGGCTGGGCTTCGACCTTCTATCTGCTGGTGTTGCTGTCGATGGTGGTGTGGCTGGCGGGCGTCAGCCTGCTGCCGTCGCTGCGCGGCCATCTGGGCAAGCCGGTGCCGCTGGCGGCGATCCTGCCGAATCTGCTGGCGCTGTTTACGGTCGGCGCGCATCTGCGGGCCTTCCTGCTGAGCGGCTTGAATGCGATGGCGGGCATGATGGTGATTCCCTTCATCTCGCCTGTCCTGGTGAGTAACCTCGGCATCAAGCCGGCCGAGATCACCTGGATTTATCTGGCGGGCGGTATCGCGACCCTGTTCAGCGCGCGCCGGCTGGGCAACTGGTCGGACAGCGCGGGCAAGCATAAGATCTACCGCATCGTGGCGCTGGCTTCCATGATTCCGATGCTGACGATCACCCACATGCCGCAGATGTCGCTGACGCTGATTATCTGCCTGTTCCCGATCTTTATGGTGCTGCTGTCGGGACGGAATGTCCCCTTGCAGGCCTTGATGACGACGGTGCCCGATCCGGCGCAGCGCGGCGCCTTCCTCAGCGCGAATATGGCGGTGGTGCAGATGGGCACCGGCATCGGCGCGCTGGTGGGCGGCATCTGCCTGGTCAACGGCGACGATGGCCATATCTATGGCTACGGCACGGCAGGCTGGATCGCCGTCGGCCTGACCTTGTTCACCAGCTGGTGGGTGAGCAATGTGCGCAGCGCGCCTTCGCAGGAAGTTATCCGTTCGCCTGCCTGACCACCAGGTCGAGCAGCGCCTGCGCCTGTTTCAGCACGGCGCTGCTGGCCGATTTGCCATGCAGCTCGGCGAAGCTGCCTTCGCTGATATGCAGGCCATCGGCCGCCAGCACCGTCACGCGCAGCGCTCCGGCGGCGGGCGGAGGGCGGCGCAGCTTGCCGCCTTCCTGGCCGGCGTTTTTCGCCAGGCCGCGCGCGGCGCTTTGCACCAGCACTTTGGCTTGCTGCACCACCTCGGCCGGACTGCCTTCAAACACGGCCAGGCGGCCGGTCTGGTTGATGTATTGAACCTGGCCGTCGGCATAGGCGGCCAGCACGTCCAGGCCATTCTCCAGCGGCACTTCAAGCACCACGCCCAGCGCTTCCTTGGGCGGCACCGCGTACGTGCGTTCGCGCAGCCAGTTGAAGGCGAGCAGGCGCACGCGGCTCTCTTCATTGCTGTCCTGCGCGATGGCGCGGATCACTTGCGGATCGGGGTTGTCGCCGAACAGGGGCAGGGTGCTTTCCCGCTGCGCGAACAGCGCGGCTTCGTCGCAGAACATCAGCTTGTAGACGAGGTTCAGCTCATCCTGCCGGTACGGCTGGTAGGACGCAGGATCAAAGCTGGTGGGGGCGGGCGCCGCCTTGGCGCCGAACAGGGATTTCAGTTTGTCGAACATATCTGCCGCTGGCTTCATGAATGCCGCCATGATACGGCATCGCGGCCGGGCGGCGGCGATTTCGCCGCCCGCAGCCCTTCAGTCCAGCAGCGTGATATTGCCGCGGTGCGCCACAAAGAAGGTGGCGTCGCTCAGCGCCTGGGCATCATGCTGCTCGCCCTGCTGGAGCAGCAGGGTGTCGCCGGCGGACAGTTCGATCTCGCCGAAGCGGATGCGGCCGCTCAGCATCAGGATCTGCTCCCAGCCGTCGTGGTCATGCAGGGGGAAGCGCGCGCCCTCGTCGAAGCGGACGAAGTAACTGCCATCGGCGTTGTCGCTCCAGACAGTTGCGACCCGCATGCCGGGAATTGCGGTCTCCGCCCATTGGCGGTCCTGTTGTCGTTCCAAGATCATTGTTGTTCCTTGATGGCGGTTGCTAAGGAGCGCTAGGTTGCATCCCTGCCGCAGGCACTGTCAAGGAATCCGGCCCGCCTCGGGCATTCACCCGAGGCGCCGGTTGGGGCGAATGGCCGTTACGGTCAAGCGCCGGGGAAGCCGCACCATGTCGGCCGCGAAGCCGCCCAAGCCGCCCAAGCCGGCCTTGCGGCTGGGTTGCGCGCCTATCCTGACTGCGCGCTTTTTTCTTTCGTGCTGTCGATGGCGCGCAGCAGGCGCTGGATGGCGGCGTTCAGCGCCGTCAATTGCTCCGGCTTCATTCCGGTCGCGCCAAGCAGAACCTCGGTCAGCGTGCAGCGCTGCCGCAGCGCGCGGCCTGCTTCGCTCAGCGTTACCAGCACCTGGCGGTCGTCCAGAGGATTGCGCTGGCGCGTCAGCAGACCGGAGGCCTCCAGGCGCTTGATCAGCGGCGTGATATTGCTGGATTCCAGCGACAGGCGCTCGGCGATTTCGCCCACGCTGCGGCCATCCTTTTCCCATAGCGAGTTGAGCACGAGGAATTGCGGATACGTGATGCCCAGGGTGTCGAACAAGGGCTGGTAGGCGCGGCCGATTTCCAGATTGGCGCGGTAGAGCGAAAAACACAACTGGTCTTCCAGCGGGGCGGTAGGCGGCGTTCGCATGGGTCAGGGATGGAAAATACTTATCGTGACATATTTTACTGGACATCGGTATTCAAAGCGGATATCGTAAATATATATCGCGATATATATTGCTGCGATATATATTCGTAAATCGAAACGGCTACCAGTGAACATCTCCACCGCCTTACGTCCTGCAGGCGCAAGGCCGCAGCCCGCCGGGTCTTCCGCCATACCCGCTCCGGCCTTGGTCAGCATTGCCGAATGCCTGCGCGCGCTGGCGTTCGTCGGCGACTTGGCCGCTGCAGGGGCGTGCGGTCCACCGCATCCGCCCTGGCTGATGGATGCCTTGCGCCGCCCTCCGCTGGCAGCGGACCAGCGCCCCAGCGGTATGCTGTCGCTGGAAGAGATGGCTGATCTGATCGATCTGCAGCAACCCTGGCTATGCAGCCACTCCCGCCGCGTCGCCATCGCTGCGCAGCGGGCCGCCAGCCAGATGGGGCTTGATGAGCAGATGCAGCAGCGCTGCTACCGTGCCGGCCTGGTACACGGTATCGGCCGTGGCGCCATCCCCAGCGAACTTTGGAACGTGGCCGGGCCGTTGCCCGCGGCCGTGCGCGAGCAATTGCGGCTGGCGCCTTATTGGACCTGGCGCGCGCTGCGCGCAGTCAGCGGCATGGCGCAGGAAGCGGAGATCGCCTCTTATGTGGGCGAACGGCTGGATGGTTCCGGCAATTTTCGCGGCGCTACCGGCGCCGCCACGCCGCTGGAGGGCCAGGTGCTGGCCGCCGCATCGGCCTGGGTCGCACTGCAAGCGGCACGCCCCTGGCGTTCCGCGTATTCAAGCGAGCTGGCAGGTGCGATGCTGGCGCAGGAAGCGGCCGCCGGGCGCTTTCATCCCGGCGTGGTCGATGCGCTGCGCGGCACGCGGGACGGCGCGGCGCCATCGGCATGGGCCGCAGCCAGAATCAGCCTGAGTGAGCGCGAGAGCGAAGTCCTGCGCGCCATCAGCCTGGGCCAGACCAACAAGCAAGTGGCGCGTCAACTGGCGATCAGTCCCCGCACCGTCGGCACCCATGTGGAAAGCGCCTTCCGCAAGCTCGGTTGCAGCACCCGCGCCGCGGCGGCGCTCAAGGCCCGGACGCTGCAGCTGATTTGAATGGATTGCAAAGGAGGCTGAAGAAGAGGGCGTCCTTGTATGCGGGGAGGTTAAGGAATGCGCCGCAGCGGCTGCTTGTCCTTGCGCCAGCGGGCCAGGGACAGCAGTTCGCCGCTGATCTGGTCTTCGATCAGGATTTCGCCGTCGCCGGGGGCGATCAGGAAGTTTTCCCAGCGCTGCACGGCTTCGGGCGTGTTTTCGACGAAGCTGAACTGGTAGTAGGCTTTGCCCTTGTGTTCGAACGGCGCGGCGTCGAATTCGATCAGGGCGCCATGGGACTGGCCCTTGGAGTTCTTCTCGATCTTGTCCGACCAGGCTTTCAGTTCGGGCAGGTCCATCAGCACGCCGATGGCTTGGTCCTTGCTGAGCTTTTTGGCCGGAATCGGTGCGGCGGCCGGCGGCGTGGACGGGGCAGCGGTTTCCGCCGGCACGGACGCGGATGCCGATGCGCTTGCCGCTGGCGCTTCGGCGCTGCGCGGGGAGCAGGCGGCCAGGCCCGCTGCCAGGACGGCGCTCAGCACGGCAAGGGCGCGGCGCGAGAGGGGAAACATGGAGAGGGCGGCCTTTGGCAAAGAAAGAAAAGTTGCCTGCATACTAAACCAAAGGCCCAGGAGCGGCAAGACGCCGCCCGCGGTGAAACTTGACGCCTGGCTTAGGCGGCCGGACGCTTGCGGTGCGCGCAGAAGCCCAGTACGCCCAGGCCCAGACCCATCAGGGCCATGCTGCCCGGTTCCGGCACGGCCGAAGTCACGGATACATTGTCCAGGCCACCGCCGAAGCTGTCGCTGGCGCCGACGGCGCGAAATTCCAGCGCGGTCGAGGGGCCGAAGCCGCTCACATTGAAGGAGTACTGCTGCCACAGATTGCCGCTGCTGCCGCCATTGGCGCTGAAGATGCCTTTCGACACGCCATTCCACAGCACTTCGATGCCATTGGTGGCGCTGCTGGTGAATTCGCGCGGCGAGTAGTAGAAGCTCAGCGTGTATGTGCCGCCGGCTGTGGTGGCCAGGTTCTGGCTGATCGAGCTGTTGCCGTAAGTGTCCAGCTCCACAAAGTTATTGCCGCCGAAGGCCTTGCCGGCGACGTCGTTGCGGATCTCGACGCCATTGGCGCCGACAGTCCAGCCGCTCAGCGTATTGCCCTGGATCCAGTTGGAATTGCCAATGATATCGCTTTCGAAGCCGCCATTTTTGACCAGTTGGATCGGTGCGGCGAAGGTACTGGCAGCCGCCAGCAGGGTAGTAGCGCCCAGCAGGGCGACCGACAGTTTTTTCATCTTATTGAACTCTTGTAGTTAATGAAAGGAAAAATATATTTCTTTTAATTAAGCATCATTATATCAGTAGCAAGATGAAATGCCTGTTTTTTGGGCGCAACAACATGAAAAAAGCCTGCAAGGCGCGAACCTTGCAGGCTTGTTTGCGGCGAACCGGGAAGGTTCAGCGCGGAGGCATTACATCATGCCGTCCATGCCGCCCATACCGCCCATGCCACCCATACCGCCCATGCCGCCGGCAGCTTTGTCTTCGACGATTTCAGCAACCATGCAGTCGGTGGTCAGCATCAGGCCAGCGATCGACGCGGCGTTCTGCAGAGCCGAACGGGTCACTTTGGCTGGATCCAGCACGCCCATTTCAACCATGTCGCCGTAGGTGCCGTTGGCGGCGTTGTAGCCGTAGTTGCCTTTGCCGGCCAGCACAGCGTTCACCACCACCGACGATTCTTCGCCGGCGTTCTGCACGATCATGCGCAGAGGCTCTTCCATGGCGCGCAGCACGATCTTGATGCCGGCGTCCTGGTCTGGGTTGTCGCCTTTCAGCGTCAGGGCAGCGCGGGCGCGCAGCAGGGCAACGCCGCCGCCTGGCACAATGCCTTCTTCCACGGCAGCGCGGGTTGCGTGCAGCGCGTCTTCCACGCGGGCTTTTTTCTCTTTCATTTCGACTTCGGTGGCAGCGCCAACCTTGATCACGGCAACGCCGCCAGCCAGTTTGGCCACGCGCTCTTGCAGTTTTTCACGGTCGTAGTCCGAGGTCGCTTCTTCGATCTGAACGCGGATCTGTTTCACGCGGCCTTCGATGGCCGACGCTTCGCCAGCACCGTCGATCACGATGGTGTTTTCCTTGCCCACTTCGATGCGCTTGGCTTGGCCCAGTTCGGCCAGGGAGACTTTCTCCAGGGTCAGGCCGACTTCTTCAGCCACCACTTGGCCGCCGGTCAGGATGGCGATGTCTTCCAGCATGGCTTTGCGACGGTCGCCGAAGCCTGGCGCTTTCACTGCGCAGGTTTTCAGGATGCCGCGGATGTTGTTGACCACCAGGGTCGCCAGGGCTTCGCCTTCGATGTCTTCAGCGATGATCAGCAGAGGACGGCCGGCTTTGGCCACTTGCTCCAGTACGGGCAGCAGGTCGCGGATGTTGGAGATTTTCTTGTCGCACAGCAGGACGAATGGGTTGTCCAGAACGGCAACCTGTTTTTCCTGGTTGTTGATGAAGTATGGGGACAGGTAGCCGCGGTCGAACTGCATGCCTTCCACGATGTCCAGCTCGTCGTTCAGCGACTTGCCGTCTTCCACGGTGATCACGCCTTCCTTGCCGACTTTTTCCATCGCTTCAGCGATGCGCTCGCCGATCGAGGCGTCGGAGTTGGCGGAGATGGCGCCAACCTGGGCGATTTCCTTGGAGGTGGTGCATGGCTTGGCGATGTTTTTCAGCTCTTCCACGGTGGCGGCGACAGCCTTGTCGATGCCGCGCTTCAGGTCCATCGGGTTCATGCCGGCGGCCACGAATTTCATGCCTTCGCGCACGATGGCTTGGGCCAGCACGGTCGCGGTGGTGGTGCCGTCGCCGGCGTTGTCGCTGGTTTTGGAAGCGACTTCCTTGACCATCTGCGCGCCCATGTTCATGAGCTTGTCTTTCAGTTCGATCTCTTTAGCGACCGACACGCCGTCCTTGGTCACGGTCGGGGCGCCGAAGGAGCGCTCCAGCACGACGTTGCGGCCTTTTGGACCCAGGGTGACTTTCACTGCGTTGGCGAGGATGTTGACGCCTTCAACCATTTTGGCGCGCGCTGCGTCGCCGAACACTACTTCTTTAGCTGCCATGTTTATTTCTCCTGAATTCAGTCAAATACGGTTGGGCGTGATTACTTGTTGACCACGGCCATGATGTCTTCTTCGCGCATCACCAGCAGCTCTTCGCCGTCAACTTTGACAGCCTGGCCGGAGTATTTGCCGAACAGTACGCGGTCGCCGACTTTGACGTCCAGTGGGCGCACTTTGCCGTCTTCCAGCACTTTGCCATTGCCCACGGCCAGTACTTCGCCTTGATCCGGCTTCTCAGCAGCGGCATCAGGGATGATCAGGCCAGACGCAGTTTTGGTTTCCTGGTCGAGACGTTTGACGATAACGCGATCGTGCAAAGGGCGAAGGTTCATACAAAACTCCTTTTTTCAATGGTTTGTTGCTAAACGGGTAAGAAAAGTCTTTGTTAGCACTCTCTACTAACGAGTGCCAATTATAGGGACGCTCATATGCGATTTCAAGACAGGCATATCAGAAATTCTTCGTTGGTGTGTGTCGAAGCCCTTCTGGCCCTGAATTTCCCAAGATGGCACCTCATTTTGTCCATGACGTCTGTACATATTGCTCAATAAGAAAGATAATTTCCAAAATTCAATTTTCCTTTACATAAGCATCTTATGAGCAAAATTACATTCGACTTTTCCAGCGACGTGAATGTCAATGCGGAGGTCCTGAGCGAGGTTGTGACGCAAAAGGTAGGGCAGGAAACGCTGATGCTGGCGATCCAAGGGCCGGCGGGAGCGCGCTTAAAGGGGGCGATCTATCACGAGGGTAAGGGGCCAGGCGGGGACTTGCCAACAATGGACGGTTACTTTTACGGCGTGGGCGCCGATGACGCGGGGGCTGAGTCATTGGTTCTTAGCTTGGCCAGTGGTGCAAAATTTTCCCTTCATTCCCTTGGTCTGTTTAACAATGAAGGGGGATATAAGTTTGCCACCAGCAAAGGCGAGGCGATTATCCAGTTGAGTGCCGAGAGCGAGACGGTGAATTTCACCGCCCTGCCGCAGAGCGAGTTTTTCCGCGATGTGGACCGCATAACGATTAGCCCGATCGGCGGCACCTTGCGGACTGGCTTGGACAATATTGTCATCGAGCCCCAGTCGGCGGCCAACACCAGCCCTGGTTTCCTGACGGATGCTCCCAAGTTCCAGATCACGCAGGACGGCGCGGCGTTCGACCTTGCCAGCCTGCTGCATGTAAAAGACCTCGATGCTGGCCAGCAGTTGACGTGGGAACTGGAAACGGCGGCTTCGCATGGCAGCGTGGAAGCTGCGGCACAGGCGGCAAGCGGCAGTGCCGACGTCGCGCCCGAGGGCAAACTGAGCTATACACCGAAGCCCGGCTTTTCCGGCACAGACAGCTTTGTCATCAAGGTCAGCGATGGAAAAAGCAGTGTGACGAGCGTGGTCAAGGTCGAGGTCGCGCCTGCAAAGCCAGGGGCCCCGGATCTGGCTGCCGGCAGCGATACGGGCGACAAGCATGACGACAATATTACCGGCGCAAGCAAACTCAGCTTCTCCGGTCGCGGCCCCAGCGGTGATGCGCAGCAGGTGCGGGTTTTCGTCGATATGAATGGCAATGGCAAATTCGACGACGGCGACCTTTCCGCCACGGGCGAACTGAAGGACGGCCAATGGAGCGTCAAGGATCTGGACGCCAGCGGCATGAACAGCCGCAATAATGTCTACGCCCAGGTCATCTCGGCCGATGGCAAGGTGGTAAGCGAATTGAGCGATCCGCTCAGCGTGCTGCGCGATACCGATCTGCCGGCCGGCAATGGTGGTGCGGCTCCGGTGCTCGGGAACGTGCCTGGCGTCGGCGCCATGCCCGATGATTTGGAAACCACGCCTTTCGACCGGATGACTGTGACCGAGGCGGATGGCGATGCAGTCACTATTCATATTTCCTATGAGGCGAAGAATGGCAAATTGAGTGGTATCGGCTCGCATGTGAAGGATGGCGAGTTCGTGGTGAGCGGCAGCTCTGCGGCGGATGCGCAGGCCAAGCTGCGCGAGCTGATATTTTCCCCTACCAAAAATCAGGTCAAGGCGGGAGAGTCGGTTCTCAACACCTTTACTCTGACTGCCAGCGACGAGCAGCATCCGGCCGGCGATCCGGTCAAAGTGCTGCTCGACGTGGGCTCATCGGCTCCTTTCGGCAGGATCAAGGTAACGAAAACAGCCTTGGAAAAGGGCGAAACCACGCAGGTGCGCGTCAAGTTCAACGAGATCGTGACCGGCTTCACGCTGGATAATCTGAAGGCCAGCCATGGCAAATTCTCGGATCTGAAAACCACGGACGAAGGCAAGACCTGGTATGCGACCTTTACGCCGAATGCCAATATCCAGACCAAGGAAGCGCTCATCAAGCTGGATCTCAAGGGCATCAAGGACCTGGGTGGCAATCCCTCCACTGAACCGGCGGAGTCCGCGCCGTTCTCGATCGATACCGTAGACAAGAGCACGCCAACGCCAACGCCAACGCCAACGCCAACGCCGGTCGATCCTGTGCCCGAACCGCAGTTGGTGGATGGTGTTCCGGTCACGAAGACCAGCAAGGCTGACCCGCTGACCGGTGCCGCGACTGCCACGGTCACGGTGCCGACGGTGACGGCTGGCCGCCAGGATGACGGCAAGACGCCCAACAAAGGCTTGGCCGATATCGGCCTGGATGTCGCCAGCGGCGGCCGCGAAGCCAAGCTGACCGTGAGTCTGCCGGTGGGTGCCGGCCTTGGCGCGGAAGGTTCGACCGTCCTGCTCAGCAAGGAACAAGCCTTGCTGGACCTGATCCGCCGCATCGAGCAGAAAACCGATGCCGCCTCGTCGACGCAGAAAGATATGAAAGGCCAGGGGACTTCCTTCCTCGATGGCCTGGGCAAGGACGTGACGGTGCTGAGCAAAACCATCACCCCAAGCCTGGTCTCCGGCAGCGATATCAAGCAGCCGATCCTGATCAGCGGCAGCTCGACCACGCCAGCGGGCGGCGGTGCGAACAACACCGCGATTGGCCTGGTGATCGATACCAGCCAGCTGGCCAAGGGCGCCGTGCTGCAATTGAACAACGTGGACTTCGCTGCGGTAGTGGGCGAAGCGACGCTGCGCGGCGGCGATGGCCGCAACTACGTAGTGGGCGACAACGCCAGCCAGAACATCTTCCTCGGCGCCGATGACGACGTGCTCAAAGGCGGCGGCGGCAACGATATTCTGGGCAGCGCGGGCGGCAACGATATCTTGGACGGCGGCGCCGACAACGACTTCCTGGCCGGCGGCATCGGCAACGATACGCTGATCGGCGGCAGCGGCAACGATGTGCTGCAGGGTGGCCGTAGCGACCAGGGCGCATGGAGCTTCAGCGTGAATGCGAAAGGCGAG
>JANCSZ010000020.1:0-60258 GCA_024437665.1 Massilia sp. YIM B04103
CGGCCAGGCCCAGATGCTCATAGAAGCTGTTGGCCGCCATGAAGCGTTCCATGCCCTGCATCTGCCAGTAGCGGTTGGCGACGAAGGTCGCGGCCACGGTGAACAGGGCCAGTCCCAATGCGCCCAGCCAGCGCAGGCGGCCGCTGAGCACCAGCAGCGCCGCGCCCAGCTCTCCGGCGATGACGGCCGTTGCCAGCGGGGCCGCCGGCGCCAGGCCGAAATGGCGCATCTCGGCGACGGCGCTGCCGAAATCCATCAGCTTGTTCAAGCCGCCTTGCAGATAGGCGGCGCACAGCAGCAGGAGCGCCAGCCAGTGCAGGGCAGGCGCCGTGGCCCACGCGTGCCAGCGCGGCGGCGTGCTGGTGGGATGGGTCTGCGCGCCCGGTGCGGGTTTCATCACGCCGGCCATCAGACAGCCCAGCAGGCGCAGCCCAGGGCGCCCCAGAAGCTTTTCAGGTCGGCGACCGGCAGGCTGCGCGTCCATGCCGTGGCGTGCTGGTGGCCGTGCACATTGCACTGGCGCGAACAGCCGCAAGCCGCCGCCTGCGCGGCCTGCTTGTGGGCATGGCCCGCCGCGCCGCGTCCCTCGAAGGACAGGTTGCCATTGCTGCCCCAGGCGCCATAGCCGCCGTAGTTGCGCACGGGCGACCAGTCGGGCATGGCGGGCGGCAGCGGCGTGTCGTGGCTGGCGAAGGGGCCGGCGGCATACACCACCTTGCCGCCCACCATGGTCAGCAGCGAGGACGTGTCGGCGATATCGCTTTCGGCGCAGGCGAAGAAGTCGCGGTCGGGCACGACCAGGTCGGCCAACTGGCCCACGGCGATGCGGCCCTTCTTGCCTTCCTCGTTGGAGAACCAGGTCACGTTCTCGGTCCACATGCGCAGCGCCGTTTCGCGGTCCAGGCAATTGCGTTGCGGGTAAAGGCGCAGGCCGCCCACGGTCTTGCCGCTGACCAGCCAGGCCAGCGAGACCCAGGGATTGTAGGACGCGACGCGGGTGGCATCCGTTCCCGCCGACACCTTGACGCCCGCTTCCAGAATCTTCTTCACGGGCGGCGTCGCCTCGGCCACCGCGGCGCCGTAACGCTCGACGAAGTATTCGCCCTGATACGCCATGCGGTGCTGCACGGCGATGCCGCCGCCCAGGGCCGCGATACGGTCGATCGACTCCGGCGAAATGGTTTCCGCATGATCGAAGAACCAGTTCAGACCCTGCAGCGGAATCTCCTTGTCGACGCGCTCGAACACATCGAGGGCGCGGCTGATGGTTTCGTCGTAGGTGGCGTGCATGCGCCACGGCCAGCGGTTCTGCGCCAGGATGCGCACCACGCCTTCCAGGTCGTCTTCCATCGATTCCGGCATATCGGGACGCGGTTCGCGGAAGTCTTCGAAGTCGGCGGCGGAGAAGGTCAGCATCTCGCCCGCGCCATTGTGGCGGAAGTAGTCGTCGCCCTGCTGGTATTTGACGCTGGAAGTCCAGTTCAGGAAGTCCTCCTTCTCCTGCTTGGGCTTTTGCGTGAACAGGTTGTAGGCCAGACGCACGGTCAGCTGTCCTGCATCGGACAGCTGCTGGATCACCTGATAATCCTCGGGATAATTCTGGAAGCCGCCGCCCGCGTCGATGGCGCCGGTCACGCCCAGGCGGTTCAACTCGCGCATGAAATGGCGCGTGGAATTGAGCTGGTACTCAGGCGGCAGCTTCGGCCCTTTCGCCAGCGTGGCGTACAGGATGGCCGCATTCGGCTTGGCCAGCAGCAGGCCGCTCGGATTGCCGGCGCTGTCGCGCAGAATGCGGCCGCCCGGCGGCTCAGGCGTGTTTTTGTCGTAACCCACGGCGCGCAGCGCGGCGCCGTTCAGCAGGGCGCGGTCGTACAGGTGCAGGATGAAGACTGGCGTATCGGGCGCCACGGCGTTCAATTCCTCGATGGTCGGCAGGCGTTTTTCCACGAACTGGTGCTCGGTGAAGCCGCCCACCACGCGCACCCATTGCGGTGCCGGCGTGATGGCGACCTGCTGGCGCAGCATGGCCATGGCGTCGGCCAGGCTGCGCACGCCGTCCCAGCGCAGCTCCATATTGAAATTCAGACCGCCGCGGATGATGTGCAGGTGGTTGTCGATCAGGCCGGGCAGTACGCGCCGTCCTTGCAGGTCGATCCTGGCGGTGGCGGGACCGGCCAGCGCCAGGATCTCCTGCGCGCTGCCCACATGGGTGAAGCGGCCGTCGCGGATAGCGACCGCGTCGGCCTGGGGATTGCTGCGGTCCAGGGTAGTGAATTGACCCCGATAGAGGATGAGGTCTGGATGGCTGGGCGTGTTCATGTACTGCTCCGAAAAGGTGAATCTGCTGGCACCGGGCGATGGCCGGTGCGGTTTGCGCTTGCTCAGACGCTGCGCTGGGCGTCGTCCTTCTTGTCCGCCGTCGGCAGCTCACCGAAGCAATGCGGTTTGACCTGTGCGCTGAACCAGGAAACCTGACCGTCCTGCGGCTTGAACCACTGCTTGACCAGCGGCGGCAATTGCTCGCCCAGCAGGATGCCGAGCAGTCCGATGAGAGCGACCACCGGCGGCGCGGGCGAGCGCACATTCAGTACGCCATAGATTAAACCCACCAGCAGGCCGGCGGCGAGGGATGCGATATAAATTTTCATGGGTGTTGTTCCGAGAGAAAAGGGCTGCGGCCCTTCACCGCCGCAGCCCTTTGCATCAGCCTTCCTTGGCGTGGAACATGGTCTGGGCGTAGATGATGCCCAGGCCGTAGGCGCCGCCGAATTTCTTGGCGATGCCGGTGGTCAGCTCATAGCTGTCGGTGCGCGCCCAGTCGCGCTGCAGTTCCAGCAGATATTGCAGCGAAGTCATGGGACGCGCGCCAGCCTGGATCATGCGCTGCATGGCGCTGTTGTGCGCTTCAGCCGACACGTCGCCGCAGGCGTCCGAAATCACGTACACCTCGAAACCCTGGTCCAGGGCCGACAGGGCTGGGCCAACGATGCAGACCGAAGTCCAGAGGCCGGCCAGCACGATGCGTTTCTTGCCGATGGCGTTGACGCGGGCGATCACATTCGCGTCTTCCCAGGTGTTCATGGAAGTGCGGTCAGTGATTTCAGTACCCGGAAACGCATCCTTGATTTCGTCGAAGACCGGGCCGGAAAAGCTCTTCTCAGCCACGGTGGTGACGATGGACGATACCTTGAAGCCGGCGGCGGCATGCGCCACCAGGGCCGCGTTATTGCGCAGCGAAACGGCGTCGATCGAGTGGGTGGCGAAAGCCATCTGCGACTGGTGGTCGATCATGATCAGGGTGTGATCCTGCGGCGACAGCAGCAGGGCGCCTGGGGTTGGGGTGGCTTTGATAGTCATGGTGTTGATCCTTTCGGTTGAAAAATGGTGGCTTACCAGAGAGTGCGCTGGTTCTCCAGCGCGGCGCGCACGCCTGCGCCATAGGCTTCGTCGGCCCTGGCGCAGTTGTCGATATGCCTTTGCTGGATATGTTCCGGCACGCCGCTCAGGGCACGCGCGGTGTTGTCGAACAGGGTCTGGCGCTGCGCCTGCGTCATCAGCTGGAACAGGGCGCGCGGCTGGCTGAAATAGTCGTCGTCTGCGCGGTGGTCCCAGTTGGCGGCATCGCCCTGCAGGGCCAGCGGCGGCTCGGCAAAGGAGGGCTGCTCCCGCCACTCGCCCTTGGAATTGGGCTCGTAGCCGATGCTGCCGCCGTGATTGCCGTCGGTGCGCATGGCGCCGTCGCGGTGATAGCTGTGGAAGGGACACTTCGGCGCGTTCACCGGAATCTGGTGATGGTTCACGCCCAGGCGGTAGCGCTGCGCATCGCCATATGCGAACAGGCGCGATTGCAGCATGCGGTCGGGCGAGAAGGAAATGCCCGGCACCACATTGGCTGGCGTGAACGCGGCCTGCTCGACGTCGGCGAAGTAGTTTTCCGGATTGCGGTTCAGCTCCAGCACGCCCACCTCGATCAGCGGATAGTCCTGATGCGGCCAGACCTTGGTCAGATCGAAGGGATTGAAGCGGCAGCTGGCCGCATCGGCTTCCGGCATCACCTGCACCTGCAGCTTCCAGCGCGGGTAATCGCCGCGCTCGATGCTCTCGTACAGATCGCGCTGCGAGCTTTCGCGGTCGCGCGCGATGACGGCTTGCGCTTCCTCGTCGCTCAGATTGCGGATGCCTTGCTGGCACTGGAAATGGAACTTGACCCAGAAGCGCTCGTTGGCCGCGTTGAGGAAACTGAAGGTGTGGCTGCCGAAACCGTGCATATGGCGGTAGGAAGCCGGGATGCCGCGTTCGCTCATCAGGATCGTCACCTGGTGCAGGGCTTCCGGCAGCAGGGTCCAGTAGTCCCAGTTGCTTTCCGCGCTGCGCAGGTTCGTGCGCGGATCGCGTTTCACGGCGTGGTTCAAGTCCGGGAACTTCAGCGGGTCGCGCATGAAGAACACCGGCGTGTTATTGCCCACCACGTCCCAGTTGCCTTGCTCGGTGTAGAACTTGACGGCGAAGCCGCGGATATCGCGTTCCGCATCGGCAGCGCCGCGCTCGCCCGCCACCGTGGAAAAGCGCAGGAAGACCTCGGTCTTCTTGCCCACTGCGGAGAACAGCGCCGCTTTGCTGAAGCGCGTGATGTCCTGCGTCACGGTGAAGGTGCCGAAAGCGCCGGAACCCTTGGCGTGCATGCGGCGCTCAGGAATCACTTCGCGGTGGAAATGCGCCAGCTTTTCCAGATGCCAGACGTCCTGCAGCAGCATCGGGCCGCGCGGGCCTGCGGTCTGCACGTTCTGGTTATCGGCAACCGGCGCGCCGGCTGCCGTGGTCAAAAGCTTGTTCATTGCTTAGCCTTTGCTCAGTTCTTGATAAAGGCCAGCATATCGGCGTTCAGCTTGTCCTTGTGGGTATCGGTCAGGCCGTGCGGCGCGCCTGGGTAGACCAGCAGGGTGGAATTCTTCACCAGCTTGGCGGCGGCGCGGCCGGCGGCGTCGATCGGCACGATCTGGTCGTCGTCGCCATGCACGATCAGGGTTGGCACGTCGATCTTTTTCAGGTCTTCGGTGAAATCGGTTTCCGAGAAAGCCTTGATGCAGTCGAAGGTGTTTTTATGGCCGGCTTGCATGCCCTGCGCCCACCAGGAGTTGATGAGGCCCTGCGACACTTTCGCACCCGGACGGTTGAAACCGAAGAAGGGGCCGCCCGCGATATCCAGATAGAGCTGGGCGCGGTCGGCCAGCGAACCGGCGCGGATGCCGTCGAATACCGACATCGGCAGGCCGCCTGGATTGTTCGCCGTTTTCAGCATCTGCGGCGGCACGGCCGAAATCAGGCCAGCCTTCGCCACGCGCTTGCTGCCGTGACGGCCGATATAGCGCGCCACTTCGCCGCCGCCGGTGGAGAAGCCGAACAGCACTGCGTTTTTCAAGTCCAGATGCTCGATCACCTGGGCCAGGTCGTCGGCGTAGTGGTCCATATCGTTGCCATCCCAAGGCTGGCTGGAACGGCCGTGGCCACGGCGGTCGTGGGCGATGCAGCGATAGCCCTGGCTCGCCAGGAAGATCATCTGCGATTCCCAGCTGTCCGAATTCAGCGGCCAGCCGTGGCTGAAGACGATGGGCTGGCCATTACGCGGCCCCCAATCCTTGTAATACAGTTCAACGCCGTCGCGGGTGGTGATGGTGCCCATATGTTGTGATCCTTTCAGGTTGGCGGAAGTTTTGGCCTTGGCGGCTGGTGCGGCGCTGGCCGCGAACGGAGTGCTGACGGCAACGGCGGCGCCGGCTGCCGCGCCCATCAGAACGTTGCGGCGGCGGCTGTCCACTGGCTGATTCGAGTCAGTCATTTTTTATCTTTCTACGAGTTGAAGGGAGTAGCGCTAGCTGCGCACAGGATAGCCACGCGCAGGAAGGCTGGAATCGGCCGGAAGGGGGACGCTGCGCTACCTCGATCGAGGGAGGCGGCGCGCGCAACAGGCCGCCGCGTATCGCCTGCCTTGCACTAGAATCTGGCGTACGCTATTTTTTCGTCGTAAAGAATCCATGAAACTCAAAATACTGCTGGCATTACCCATCCTTTTAGCGCTGCAAAGCGCCTCGGCCACGACCCAATGCCCACCCGGAGCCGAAAAGTGCGGGCCGAATCCCTTCTATCCCCTAATCATTGCATTTACTCAGGTTTGCGCAGAAAAGTACCCGGAACAAGCCGCACGCATGCAGGCACAGCTGGACATGCTGACGGCCGAAGACCCAGCCGCCTATGCCAAGCTGAAAGCCGACCCCAAGTTTTTGAAAACCCTGGAGAAAATGCGGCAACAAGTTGCGGAAATGCCCCCCGACGAGCTGCGCCAGGAATGCCTGGGCCGTCGCGACAAATAGCCTTCCGTTTGCGCCAAATCAAACAATGTCCAACCCTGGTGTCAGGCGGGGCCGCCGAGGCACCAGAGCCGGACATTCTTTGATTTAGATCAGCAAATGTCCGACCTTGGTGCCTGACACCAGGGTGGGACATTGCTTAAGGCAGATCAAAGGATGGGGCGGTAGGCTTGAAGTAAGATGAATTTTTTGCTTTGGAATGGAGGCGGTATGGCTTGGTCGCGACGGAATTGGATGCTGCGTGGCGCCGGTTTGGCGGCATTGGCGGCTTTGCCTTTGGCGCGGGCGGCGAAGGCGCCGGTGGCGTTCGAGGTGTGGAAGGATCCGCGCTGCGGCTGCTGCCAGGATTGGATCGCGCATATGGAGCAGAACGGCTTTAAGGCGAAGGTGTATCAGGAGGGCAATGAGGCGGCGCGCGCCCGTCTCGGCCTGGCACCGCGCTACGGTTCCTGCCATACGGCGCTGGTGGGCGGCTATGTGGTCGAGGGCCATGTGCCGGCCAGCGATGTGCTGCGCCTGCTGCAGACCAAGCCGGCGGCGCTTGGCTTGGCGGTGCCGGGCATGCCGGTCGGTTCGCCGGGCATGGATGGTCCGGCCTATGGCGGCCGGCGCGATAAATATGATGTGCTGCTGGTGCGTAAGGACGGCGCCAGCACCGTCTTCCGCAGCGTGGCCTAAGCGGCGTTTCAGCGGCTCATTTTGACGGGGCCGATGTCGCGCGCGAAGAACAGCACGTCCCAGTGCTGGCCCAGCTTGCCCAGCGGCTGGGTGGCGTAGTCGAAGGTGAACTGGGGCAGGTCGACGACGCTGCTGCTGGTCACGCCGACGATGGGGGCGCTGGCACTGCGCGCCAGCTGGTATTCGAGGCTGCCGCGCTCAGGCTGGGGCACCTTGCCGATCTGCATATTGGTGTAATCGAGGAATCTGCCTTCGGCGGTGCTGAATTGCACGGCCTTGTATTGCGCACCCCAGCGGCGGTGCATGACTTCGCCCGATTGCAGAATCCCTGGCGCCGGTTCGAAGCCGCGCGCGATGTGGAAGGTGTGGCCCCACACGACCGCTTTCCTGCCGGGGAAAAGGCGCTCGGCCAGCCAGATGGCGTTGTCGCCCATCTGGTTGTCGCGCTGGTAGTTCATATCGTTGCTCCAGTAGGTGGCCGCTTGCGCCTGCACGCTTTTCACCACCTGGCACCACCATCCGGCGCTGTGGATGGCCACTTCGCTGGAGGCGCACAGGGCGCTGTTCAACGCGGCGTTGTGGCGCTCGAAGCCGGCCTGGATGTCGGCTGGCGGCGCGGCGCGCTGCATGGCGAACAGGGGCTGGGCGGCTTGGACATACGCGTCCCAGTCCTTGCCGCCGGCCAGCGCCGGCCGGCTTTTTTGCAGGAAGGCTTGCAGCTGCTTGAGCAGTTCGGTTTGCGACAGCAGGCCGCTGTGCTGGCTGTCGAAGCCGGCCAGGGCAAGCGGCTTGCCGCTGGTTTTTTGCTGCTCTACATATTGCAGCACGGCGCGCCCTTCGGCGCTGTTGGCGTACATGAAGAAGATATTGCCGGGCGCCATATCGTCCAGCTTTTCGCCCTGTTCCATGCGCCGCGCGATCTGGCCGACGTCGAAGAAGCCGCTTTCCAGGATCAGCACGTCGAAGCCCAGGCGTTCGTGCAGAAAGCGCAGCAGGCGCAGTTTCAGCTGGAATTCGCCGCGTCCGCCGTGGTTTTGCTCGCCCAGGCCGACGACGCGCGCAGTGCCGATGGCGTCGGCGAACGGCTGCAGGTCGTGGAAGTCGTCATGGGCGGGATCGCTGCTGGCGACCGGCCATTGCTGCAGCCTAGGAGGCAGATCGGCGGCGCTGGCGTGCAGGGCCAGCGTCAGCGCAAGGGCGAGGCAGGAGCGGGCAGCGAACATGCGGTCTCCATGGCTTTGACTGTGTGTACCAATCATAGACCAATTTCTTGCCAATGCAACAGCAAAGAGTCTGCGCTCAGGTGGCCGGCATTTCCCCGGGCGCGTGGGCCTGGCGTGGGTCGCAGCCTGCAATCAGGCGTGCCGCCGCCTGGGGATGGTCTTGCTGCGGGTGATAGATCCACAGCACAGCCGCATCGATCAGCACGTGCAGCAGCATGGGCAGCAGCAGGCTGCCCGAGAGCAGGGCCAGCAGCCCGAACATCAATCCCGCCAGCGTGGTGCGCAGCACGCCCGCCACGCCTTGATACAAGTGACCGAGGCCGAAGGCCAGCGAGATCAGCAGCCAGGCGCCCGCCAGATTCAGGGACAGGCCGCCGGCCATCTGCCCCGTCAGAAAGTGCAGCAGGAAGCCGCGGAACATCAGTTCCTCGCACACCCCGGCAGTCAGGCTGAGCAGCAGCCACCAGCGCCGTTCCTGGGGTGAGACCGGCAGCAGGAAGTGCAGGTAGTTCACCGCTGACGCATATTTCAGCCGCAGGCGCGGGTGAACGCGGCATTGCAGGGCGGGCGCCAGCGCCAGCCCGAAATACAGCAGTAGGACGGCGGCGGCCAGTGCGCGCGCCCAGGGACTGTCCCATAACCAGCCCAGGCCGTTGGGCGGGGGCGGCAGGTGGAACAGGTCGAGCGGCCAGGCCAGGGCCAGCGCCGCCAGCGCCAGCAGCCACCACATGACGATGCCGCGGCGCGCCACAGCCAGGCGCGCCGCCGAGCTGCTGAAGCGTTTCAAGCGGCGCGCGCCCGGCTGTTCCCAGGCCGCCAGCACCAGCACGGCAATCACGAACGCCCACTGCAGAAGCGCGGGCGCGAACTCGGCAAGATTCATGGCAGTTTTCTCTTTATGTGAATGTGAATTCACTTTCGCATAAAAGCGGAAAAAAGTCTATACTTGGCCATGCCCAAAGAAATCCCCATCCCTGCCGCCCGCCAGGAGCGCAGCCGCGCCACCGCCACCCGCCTGCTTGAAGCGACCATCGCCACGCTCGACGAAGCCGGACTCGATGGCGCCGTGATCCCCCGCATCGCCGCGCTGGCGGGCGTGGCCCCGGCCAGCGTCTACCGCCGCTACGCCGACAAGAATGCCTTGCTGCGCGCCGCCTTTCTGCACGTGCTGGACCGGAGCAATGAGAGTCGCCGCGCCGAGCTGGCGCTGCTGATGCCGGGCGCCACCCTGGCCGCCACGGCGCGCGAGCTGCTGGCGCTGCTGTTCGCGCAATACCGCCAGCACCCGCAACTGCTGCGCGCGCTGACCCGTTTTATCGAGAATGACAGTGACCAGGCTTTCGTGGCCGAGGCGCGCCGCCTGCTGCGCGCGAATGTCGAATGCATTGTGGAGCTGCTGCTGCGCCATGCGGGAGAAATCAGCCATCCCGCGCCAGCGGCGGCGCTGCGCTTTGGCGTGCTGCAATTGGCCTGCGCCATCGAGGTGTATATGCTGGACCCGCAATCGCTATGGCATGTGGCGCCCGCCTTTTCTGAGGACGAGTTGATGGGCCATTTGCTGCACGGCTTTATGGCGCCCTTGCAATGCGGCGCGGGAGGAATGCCCGGCGGCGAATGATGCGTTGCGCCGGGCCTGTGTTGAAGAGTTAGTGGTGCAGCGGCTTGGCGCCCGCCTGTTCACCGGTCATGGCCGGATGCAGGGCGTGTTCGGCCGGCGAGGTGTCCCAATAGCCCTTGAATAGGGCCACTTTGCCGTCGCGGATTTTGAACACATGGACCCAGGGATTGTCATAGCTGATGCCGGTCGACTTGGCCAGCCAGCTCGATTCCCCCATGACGACCACGGTATCGCCCTCGGTGACGATTTCTTTCGGCTCGAAGCGCAGCGCCTGCACGGTGGCGTCGAGCTTCATGAAGAACTGCGCAATGCCCTGCTTGCCGTGGAAGCAGCCGGCAAAGGGCAGGTAGTCGGATTCCGGTCCGACCCATTCCGCATCGTCGTGATAGCGGTTGAGTAAGGCGCGGATATCGCCGGCCTGAAATAACTGGTAGCCTTCCATTACCAGTTTTTTATTTTCTTGTGCATTCATGGCATCCCTCCTGTAGGCCGGCCAGCCGACGCCAGCCGGTCAACTCAGCCTAATACGGCAGCAGGCGATGTCAAGCAGATTGCAAGTCACTTTTCTTACGATCAGGAATGGAGGACTTCATGCAGGAAAAATCCCTGAACATCCGGCAAATCGAGGCGGCCGAGCTGGACATCGTATTGGGCTGGGCCGCCGCCGAAGGCTGGAATCCCGGCCTGCACGACGCCGCCTGTTTCCACGCGGCCGACGCGGGCGGCTTCCTGATCGGCGAGCTGCGGGGCGAAGCCGTGGCCGGCATTTCCTGCGTGCGCTATGGCGGCAATTTCGGCTTTATCGGCCTGTATCTCGTCAAGCCCGCCTATCGCGGCCTGGGCCATGGGCTGGCGTTGTGGCAGGCCGCCATGGCGCGGCTCGATGGCTGCAATATCGGCCTCGATGGCGTGGTGGCGCAGCAGGGCAATTATGCGCGCTCGGGCTTTCGCGCCGCCTACCGCCATGTGCGTCATGAAGGACGCGGCAGCGGCGAAGCGCTGGCGGCCGAAGAGATTGTCCGCCTGTCGGCGCAAGACCTGGTGGCGGTCAGCCGCTACGACCGCGCCTGCTTTGGCGGGGAGCGCCAGCGTTTCCTGCAAGCCTGGCTGAGCCAGCCGCAGCACAAGGCGGTCGGCAGTTTCGGCCCACAGGGATTGCGCGGCTATGCGGTGCTGCGTCCCTGCCGCAACGGCTACAAGATCGCGCCGCTGTTCGCCGACACGCCCGAGCTGGCCGAGCAGCTCTTCCTCTCGCTGCAAGGCCAGGTGGCGCCGGATATGCCGATCTTTATCGACGTGCCGGAAGCCAATCCGGCCGCCGTGGCGCTGGCGGCGCGCCACCGGCTGCAACCGGTGTTCGAGGCGGCGCGCATGTACGCCGGCGCGGAACCTTCGCTGGAGCTGGCGCTGCAGTACGGCATCGCCAGCATGGAGCTCGGCTAGGCCACCAGGCTGCTGGTAAAGCTCATCCAGGCTGGTGGCGCTTGCAGGAACAGGTACATGGCCGCCAACTGGCCCACGACCAGGCAGGGCAGGCCGTAGCGGTAGACTTCGTGCACGCGTTTTTGCACCAGCCAGTCGCGCGCCACGCCGAGGATGATGAGCAGGTCGACGCCGGCATACCACCAGCCGGCCGGCACCCAGCCCGCCGGGAAGCGCGCGATGGCGGCCACGGTCAGGCAGCAGGTCGCCATCACCATCAGGCGGCGGTGGTATTCGATGCGCTTGCGCCAGTAGACGGCCAGCGCGAAGGTGATGCCGAAGCTGAGCATATCGTTGAAGGAGACGGCGAGAAAGGCTGGATTTCCCGGCCCTTGCGCCGCGCGCCACTTCTGCATGACGAGGGCGGTGGCAATGCCGAGGAAGGGCAGCACCGCGCCCACCGCCACGCCGCTCCAGCCCAGGCGCCGGTGCAGGCGCACATTGGCGCTGCGCGCCAGCAGCGATTGGGCGATCAGGATGACGACCCAGGCGCTGAACACGGCCGAGTGGATGTAGAGGATGAAGGGCGGCGGCAGTTCGGGATGAAGCAGTCCCTTGTCCAGCCGCGGCAGGAAGCCGAGCAGCACGACGGCCAGCACCAGCAGGCCCATGCCGAGATAAAAGTAAGTGCGCAAACCACGCTCGATCGCTGTATTCATTGCCGTGCTCCGGTAGGATGGGAAGGCTGTCACCGCTTGGTCGATGCAGTGTAATTGCGTGGTTTGGAATGTCAATCCGGCAATCTTTAGATGGTGTGAAGGTTCGCCGCGCCGGCCGGGTTTGCTATGCTTGCGCTTTTGCGCCGTCGCTGGCGCTTTCCTCACACGGAGTTAGAAACATGGTTTCCCTGCAAGAGCAGCTAATGAAGGCTGGCCTGGCCGACAAGAAAAAAGCCCAGAAGATCAACCAGGACAAGACCAAGCAGCGCAAGGTCGAGCGCCAGACCGGCACCCAGAGCGTGGACGAGGCGCGCCTGGCGGCCCAGGAAATGCAGCGCAAGAACGCCGAGCGCGCGCGCGAAATGAACGCCCAGCGCGACGCCGCCGCCAACCAGAAAGCCATCATGGCGCAGATCGTGCAGATGGTGGAAAAGAACCGCCAGAGCAAGGGCAAGGGCGATATCGCCTACAACTTCACCTATGGCACGAAGATCGAACGCTTCCACGTGTCGGCCGACGTGCAGGCCCATCTGATCGCGGGCCGCCTGGCCATCGTCTGCCTTGGCGAGAATTATGAGCTGGTGCCGAAAGTCATCGCCGAGAAGATTGCCGAGCGCGACGCCACGCTGGTGGTGCAGGTGAAAAAAGCCAGTACGGAAGTCGACGAGGACGATCCATACGCGGCCTTCCAGATTCCCGACGATCTGATGTGGTAAGGCTTTGAGGCCGTTTCAAAATGGCCGTGGCGTTGTTGCCACTCCTTGCCGTGCAGGCGCACTGTCTTCGTCGTGGCGCCTAGCCACGGCGATTTTGAAGCGGCCTCCTAAGCACTTGCTGTCAGGCAAGGTCATCCTGTATCGTATTGCGTTTCGCTGCCCGTAATCGAAACTGGCAACAATGATAACCCCATCCTTATCGGAGACAGCAATGGCAAGTCAAGAACTCACTTTCGAGCAGGTTGCAGCGGCAGCCAATGGCCTGGAGAGCGAAGGCCAGCAGGTCACGATCGAAGCCGTGAGCGGAGTTCTGGACGCTGCCTCGCCCCTCGCCATTCACCCACATCTGCGCGCTTGGCGCGCCAGCCGTGCCCAGCCGGAAGCGCCCAAGGCGGAACTACCGCCGGCGCTGCTGGCCGCCCTCGGCAACTGGGCGCTGCAATATGCGGAAGAAGCCGGCGCCAGCACGCGCGACGCGCTGGCCGAGTCCGACAGCGACTTGCAGGCGCTGCTGGAATCGGGCCAGCAAAGCGCAGCCGAACGCGAGGAAGCGCAGGCCGTGGTTACTGCGCGCGATGAGGAGGTCCGGCGCCTGACGACCGAGCTGCGCGATGCGCGCCAGGTTGCGTCCGACGCCCTGGTCGGCAAAGCCAAGGACCAGCTGGCCATCGACGGCAAGGACCGTCAACTGAACGATTTGCGCGCCCAGATCGAACGCAATGTGGCCGCGCTGGCTGCCGAATCGGACGCCCGTCTGGCGGCCGAAATGGAACTGGTGGGCGCCACCACCGCGCGCGACAATTTCGCCGCCGAAGTCAAGGCACTGCGCGCCGAACTCGACGCGCTGCACGCGGAACGCCGTCCGGCGCGCGCCTAAGCGTTTCGCGCGGCCCGGCCCAGCCGCCAGCCGCGCCGGAGATACTCAGCCGAGGAGTTTGCCGCGCAGCAGGTTCAGTCCCTGCGCCAGCAGCTCGTTCTGCGGCACCTGGCCGTCGGGCGTGAGCGTGTCGATAATCTGCGGCAGCAGCTGGGCCAGGCCGGTCGAGGCATGCTCAGACTGCAGCCCCGCCTGCTGCGCGATCTGCGCGATATTGTCCGCGCCCAGCGCATCGCGGATCTGGTCGCCGGACACCGGCTGGTTCTCGCCCGTGCCGACCCAGGACGCGACCTGGTCGCTCAAGCCGCTGGACTGCAGCTTTTGCAGCAAACCCGGCAAACCGCCCGCCTGGTTAATCAAGCCCATCACGCTGTTCAGCAAATCCCCCTGCGGCACCGGGTCTTGCTGCTGCGAACCGAGCGAACCCAGCACCTGGCCTGCCAGTTGATCAAGTAGTCCCATCACATCCTCCAATACCGGTGGTTGGAAAGCGGCACACTGGCCGCGCCTGCGAATGCCTATTGCCATAGTAGGCCAAAAAACCCGGCACTTTACGATTTCCACGGATTAATTACCGGGACATGGGCCGCCTCATAGGGGCCGGTGTCGCGCGAGGCGACGATGAATTTGCGCGACACAGCGATCGCGGCAATGAAGCCGTCTTCACACTCGACAGATGCAGCGTTTCGGCCACCTGCATGTTCAGCCAGGCCCGCACAGCAGGGTGGGGCGCAGGCTTCATGGCTTCGGATACGACGTTTTTATCCAGAACGATCATTTGAATTGCAAGGGCTCGGCCGGGGTTTTATCCGCTATTTGTCCAAGGATTTCGATATCCTCGCTGGTGAGACCAATTTCGCGGCCCAATGCGGCCAGTGCTTCCCCCATGCGGATGCGCGTTTCCGGCTTGACCGCACTGGACAGAATGGCGCGGACTTCGGCCTCGGTGCTATGCCCATTTTGTGCCGCTCTGACGCGCAAGGCGCGATGCACGTCTTCGGGCAGATTGCGAATAGTAAGCATTGCCATAGCATCACCTTATGTAAATGCCTGCGATGCATTCATATTAGGGGACTGAATGCATCGCCACAAGCCGGGATGGGACTGCAGAAGAGTTTCTTGTTATCCAATAGAAATCGGGTTCCGCCTGCCTCCTTCCAGAACGATGCCTTAGGCGGCGACGATGTGAAACTCGGTCGCCTTTGCCACCGGACGCACGTGATTCTGCTCCCGTTTAAGCTCCACGATGCCATAGTTCGCCATGGTCTTCAGCGTACGAGACAGGTTGCTGGATTTGCGCCCGGTTGCCTCGGCCAACATCGAAATGGAGTTCGGCTTCGTTTTGGCAATCACATGCAGCAAGGCGCGGTTATCGTCGCTTAATACCTCGGCCAGGGACTTCATCGAAGTGAACCAAATCTTGGGATCGCTGGGCTTCGGCGTGACCTCTCCACGGGCGATCGCAAGCACGCGTTCGCGGATTTTTTCTTGCGGCATGATGCCGATCACCATCGCTTTCATCGCTTTTTTACCTCCTGTAGAACGCGGTCAACGTCGGCAAATCTCCGAGTAGTTGCTGCGCATTCTGGAATTCATGCGGAACGCTCCGGTCGGAAATGTGACGATGCTTGTGGTCATAGGCCAGAATGAGGTGAAGAAGCATTGATGGTCGATACCCTTTCCGCATACCTATCTGCGGGAAGTGAATGCCCCCGGAAACTATCTGCTGCTTGACATTCTTGTATTGACAGTGAGAGCCTTAGCAGGGTTACCTTGAGGAATCGCATGCTCGCCAGGATTGCAAATGATTATCAAAGGCATAAGGGTGAAAAACTTCCGTTCCATCGCCGATCTAGAGATTGACTTGGCGGAACTTACCGTCGTAATGGGCGACAACGATGTGGGCAAGTCAAACATCCTGCGGGCGATCAACCTGTTCTTCAACAATCGAACGGATGGCAATCGACCATTCTATTTTCCGTATGACTTTAATCATCATGCCGTCGTCGCGACGAACAAGGCAAAGGAAATCGTAATTGAGCTGACCCTCACACCGCCAAGCAACTACAAAAACGCCCGAGATATCCGATGGCGGAAAGTTTGGCGTCGAGATGGGTTTGTTCCCGAGCGTGAAGTCCGCCTGTTCGTCGATGGTAGCGAGATTTCAGGACGAACGAAATTCAATACGTGGCTGTCGCGAATTCGGTATAAGTATGTGCCTGCGACAAAGGGGCTAGACTATTTCTCTGAACTGCTTGGTGATCTCCATGATTCTCTGTCTAGCACGGTTGACGACCAGATCAAGCAGGCCGCCAAAGCCTTCACGACAACTATAAATCGCCACACTCAGGCAATTTTTGAAGAGCTTGCAGCCCGCCTGGGAATTCGTAGCTCGATACAACTTCCCGCTGATTTGAAGACTCTTTTTGCAAGTCTTGATTTTCAGTCGGACACTACGCAGTTATCACTGCAACAGCGCGGTGATGGGATTAAGGCGCGTCATATACCGATCATTCTCAGGTTCCTGGCGGATCAGGACAATGCATTGAGAGACCACGGGAGCCCCAAGTTTAGTCACGTGTGGGGGTATGAAGAACCAGAGAACAATCTGGAGTTCTCAAAGGCGTTTGCTCTTGCCAAGGAGTTCATAGAATATTCCAATGAAGTACAGGTAATTCTAACCACACACTCGCCTGCATTCTACGGGCTGCACCAAAGTGGGGCCAACGTCTACCACGTGTTCAAAAACATGGAGTCCAGTGGCAGCGTTGTCACGCGCGTTGACTTGGCATCGAGCGGTCAATTGGATGAACTAATGGGCGTCATGCCAGTCGTGGCACCACACGTCGAAAACGCCGTCGCAAACTACCAGGCATTGCTTGAAACAGCGAATGAGCTAATCAAGAATCAAACAAAGAAGGCAACGCTTTTTGTCGAGGGGCCATCTGATGTAACAATCTTGCGTCGTGCCTTTTCAATCTTTGCTCGAGAGGTACAAGAGCAAATCACGATCAAGACAAGTGATCATCATGGCGGCGGCGAAGGTTTTGTGACAGATATGTTGACTGCATGGCTGCACAATCGAGAGGTGGTGCGTGCTGCCGGGCTGTTTGACGGCGATGCACAAGGAAGCGCGGGAAAGAAGAAGGTAACAGCCAATCCGAAATACTCGAAGCAACGCGAGGTTCGCGTATTTACGCTGAAGGCTTCCCAGCGGATGCAGTCCATTTTTCAGAAGGGGCTGACAATAGGCATCGCGGTTGAAGAAATGCTCAGTGCCGGTGCCTGGAGTCATGCACAGAATCGGGGCTGGCTCGAACAGCGAACCGATCTGATAGCGCAAAATCCAAAATTGGGGCGAGAGGTAGTCTCGGTCTCGCTTACAGCGGCACTTGAAAGTAGAGGATTTGATGCCGACGAATTGTTGATCCTGTCAAATAAGATCGGACGCGATTACAAGGCGGCCTTGAGTAGCTATGTATCGCACTTGAGTGCAGACAACGCGCGCGACGTTCTTGCTGATCTCGAACCCGTTGTCTTGACGATTGCAGAACACCTTGTTCCAGGCTCAATCGAAATTTGAACCTCTAAAGGTAGGGGCGTACCGAAACGGACGAGCGTCGATTTGGCGTAATTAGCGGTGTTGGCACATTCCCTCTGTTTCATGCGCAACATCTAATCGCCCCTGGAGTGTTGATTGCATCAGAATCTGCCCCACGTTTAGACCGCAATCCTACTTATGATGAGTAGGGGAACTGGGTGATCGACGTAGCACTACTTGGAATTATTAGATACTTGCACATTCGTGACCAGACTCCACAGGGAGAGCTCGCTAGGCGATTGGTTATCTCTCGAAATACCGTCCGACGCTGCCTGCGCTCGGAAATGACCGAGCCTCCCTATGCCGGTCGGCGAACGACAAGCGCGATCGGCAAATACACGTTCCAGCTATCGGAAAAGTTGAAAGCCGAAGCTGCTAAATCGCGCAAGTAACGACGCACGCTTATGCGACTCCATGAGGACTTTTAGGGATTGGGGTTTGAAGGTGTCCAATATAGGGCGCAGCATTTGAGAGGGTATGGCGGGCGGATCAAAATGATCGGGTCAATTTAGCGAGCAAACGAACAAAATAAGCATGGTGCTCCAGCTGACGCGCTACGTACTTGCGTCACACGTCTTCGGCGCGCATTAGGTGAAGCCGCCTACGCCTGACCTTAGCCTTAAGGAGAGACGGAGTCGCAGATGTACCGGAAATTGACCGGACATGAGGACTTTTTGTTCTGAAAACAAAAACGCCGATCTGCATGGATCGGCGTTTCGTCAAGGATGTTCTTGGTGGCCCGGGGCGGAATCGAACCACCGACACAAGGATTTTCAATCCTCTGCTCTACCAACTGAGCTACCAGGCCAAGGCGCGCAATTATAGCAGGGTGAAAGCTGGCTTGCCTAGTCCGGATTGACGGATTTTTTCCGGAGGTATAAATTTTGACCTCCACCGGAGAGATTTCCCCTATGCCAGCCCTTGCCCGGCCCCTGCGCCGACCGCCGCCATGCCCATCAATTACGCGCGCCGTCTGACCGGCCGCCAGCGTGCCGTGGCCAGCAACCGGCAGCTGGGCGTGGTGCTGGCCTTTGTGGCGGGGGCGGCCAATGCGGGTGGCTTCGTCGCGGTCGGGCAGTACACCTCGCATATGACGGGCATTGTCTCGGCCATGGCCGATAATCTGGCGATCGGCGCCTTGAGCCTGGTGCTGGCCGGCGGCGGCGCGCTGGCGGCGTTCGTCGCGGGGGCGGCTTGCTGCGCCATTATGATCAATTACGCGCGGCGGCGGCAGATGCATGGCGAGTATGCCTTTCCGCTGCTGCTGGAGGCGGTGCTGCTGCTGTGCTTCGGCGTGCTCGGGACTTGGCTGGCCGATATCGACGTGCTGGTGCTGCCCGCCACGGTGACGCTGCTGTGTTTCATGATGGGCTTGCAGAACGCCGTCATCACCAAGCTGTCGAGCGCGGAAATCCGCACCACGCATATCACGGGCATCGTCACCGATATTGGCATCGAGCTGGGCAAGGCGGTGTACTGGAATGCGGGGCAGGCGGCAGCGCCGCCGGTCGTTGCCAACCGGCCCCGCCTGCGCTTGCTGTGTGCGCTGGCGCTGGCTTTCTTTGGCGGCGGCCTGCTCGGGGCGCTGGGCTTTGCGCGCATCGGCTATCTGGCGACGGTGCCGCTGGCGCTGCTGCTGGTGCTGATGGCCATCGTGCCGGTGCTGGACGATCTGAAAGCGCGCACGGCCTTATTGCGCTGAGCTTGCCGCCGCCGGCAGCTGCCGGCTCTTCAGCAGGCGGCCATCGGCGCCGAACAGCAGCAGCGCTTGCGGCTGCGGCGTGCGCGCCTGCTTGGACGCGAGCGGCGGATAGAGCCAGACGGCCATGCCGCTGTCGAAGCCGATTTCCGTGGCGGCACCAAGGCTGGCGCGCAACTGCGCGCGCGTGGCGCCGGGCTGGATGCCCGCCACGGCCGATGCCGTCGGCGGTGCCGGTTCATCCATGTATTCGAAAGAGAGCAGAGTGTCGTCGGGCCAGTTGGCGTCCCACAGCGGCGCATAGTAGCTGCGGTCGAGCAGCACCTGGCAATCGCAGTAGGGCAGGGTGGACGCATCCTGCGTGCCGCCCGCGTACTGCTGGCGGAAGGGCAGCACGGCGCGGCGCGCGCCCGCCTGCAGCATCACGCTGAACAGCGGGCGTTCGCTGAAGAACAGGTAGTTGCCATCGGCCGCCGTGCACACGCGTTCGCTGCTGGCGAGCCAGTCGCCGAGCCAGGCGAACAGGCGCGCATTGTTCGAGATCAGTCCCGCTTCCATGCCGACCAGGCATTCCAGCCGCAGATCGCCAAGGCGGCGCATGCCGTCCGGCACGCCGGGACTGTGGATTTCGGCGCGCCAGGTCAGGCTGCTGGTCTTGCGGTTGGCGATCAGGGCGGCATCTTCGCGCAGCGCGGTGTCATTGCGCTCCAGCGTGAAGCTGTGGTCGGCTGCCAGCACCACGGGTAGGCTCAGCGTGTCGCCGACGATGTGCAGCGTCACGTCGTCGAGCTGCACCGAGGGCAGGCGCGGCAGCAGGCGAAAGCGCAAGCTGGCGCCGGGTGCGAGCCGGGCCTGCTCGCGCGCGAAGCGCTCCATGCCGCGCACCATTTTGCGGTAGGACTTGTCGACCGGGCTGCGCGTGTTGGGGACGGTGACCACGGCCGAAGGCGCTGGCGGGGACTGGGCGCGGGCGCCAAGGCAGAACAGGCTCAGCAGGATCAACAGAGCAGCAGATGCCGCCCGCGTGCCAGCGTGCCGCGAGCAGGCGAAATGGCGCTTCATGACTTTCTCTTTGCAAGCGTTGCGTGAAACCAGTATCGCGCAAAAGCGCCGTGATGGGCGCCGCGTTGCCCGATGAAAATCTGTGGCGCGGGCAAGGCAAATCGGCGTATCTTAGGCATATCTCAAACACAGGAGCCGATCATGAAATATGCGATTCTTGCCGTGGCCTTTATCGGTGCTGCTGTCCAGGCGAATGCTGCTGAAACCTTTGCGACCCGGCAGCAGGCCGAGCAGTTGGTGGGAAAAGTCACCAGCGCCATGCGCAAGGACGCCAATGGCACGCTGTCGGCCATCACGGCCAAGGATGCGACCTGGGTGCATGGTGAACTGTATCCGGTGGTCTACGACCTGCAGGGCAAGGTGCTGGCGCATGGCCAGAATCCCAAGCTGGTGGGCAAGAACCTGATCGATATCCGCGACGTGGAAGGCAATTACTATGTGCGCGAGCGGGTCGAACTGGCCAAGAGCAAGGGCAAGTTCTGGCAGAACTATGTGTTTGTCGACCCCGTCACCAAGGGTGTGCTGCCCAAGGAAATGTATTGCGAGAAGCTCGATGAGAGCGTGGTCTGCGCCGGCGTCTACAAGCGTTGAGCGGAGATTGCATGCTCGACTATGCCCAGGCCAAGGCCGCGATTGAGAAGGACAAGGAACAGCGCATCCAGGAACATCAGACCCGCATCGCCAACCGCCAGCGCATGCGGACTATGGCCGGACCGGCCGCTCTGGCGGCGCCGCAGCCGCTGAACCTGATCGCCCAGGGCGACAGCTGGTTCGATTATCCCTTGCCCTTTCCGGGCGCCAGCGATGTGATCGCGCATCTGCGCAATGTGCCGAAGGGGCCGGAAATCCTGTCCCTGGCCCACCATGGCGAGGCGGCGGAAAGCATGCTGGGCGTGAAGAAGCTGCACGAGCTGCTGCGCGAATTGCGCGATCCGCAGAATGGCCATTTCGACGCCATCCTGTTTTCGGGCGGCGGCAACGATCTGGCCGGCGACCAGTTCCGCCTGTGGGTGCGCGATGCGGTGAGCGCCGGCAGCGACCCGGCCCAGGGCTTGCTGCAGCCGCGCGTGGATGGCGTCCTGGCCGTGGTGCGCGCCGCTTACGAGGATCTGGCCCAGGCGCGCGACCGCATCGACGCGTCCATCCCTATCTTTGTGCACAGCTACGATTTCGCGCTGCCGGACGGCAAGGGCGTGTGCGGTGCGGGACCGTGGCTGCAGCCGGGTTTGCTGGACCGGGGCTGGGAAGCGCTGGCCGACGGCCAAGTCATCGTGCGCGAGTTGCTGAGCCAGTTTTCCGCCTTGCTGGACGAGCTGCAAACGCGCCACGCCAATTTCATCCACGTGAAAACCCAGGGCACGCTGGGCGCGCATGACTGGGCCAATGAGCTGCATCCGACGCCGGGCGGCTTTGCCCGCATCACGCAGAAATTCCTGGAAGCCTTGCGCGCCTGGCCCGCCTTCCAGGGCCGCATCTGAAAAACAAAAACGCCACCCGAAGGTGGCGTTTTTTGCCGGGCTGAGGTCTTAAACCTGGCGGTTTTTGCGGCGGCTTGCCAGTGCGATGCCAGCCAGGCCCAGACCCAGCATCAGGTAGGTGGCAGGCTCAGGCACGGCAGTGATCAGGCCAGGACCACCGATGGTGACGCTGTACTGGCCGTGATCCGTGTTTTCGAAACCGGTCGAGACGAAGATATAGGTCACGCCAGCGCTCAGCGGGCCGTAGAAGCCCGAGGTGGTCTGGCCCAGCAGGTCGTCGCTGGCGCCGATGGCGTTGGTCAGCGAGTCGGCTGGGTTGAACGAGTGTTCATACAGCAGCTGGAAGGTGTCGAACAGACCGGTGGTCAGGAAGGTATAGGTGCCGCTTTGCGATACGGTGAAAGCGAAAGAGTCGTAGCGCACATTGGTGCCGACTGCCGACAGTCCCAGCAGCGATTCAACGGGACGGTGGAAGGTTGGACCGGCCGAAGTATCGCCAGTGAAAGTTTTGATATCGGCGCGGGCTGCTTGCGTCAGCCCAGCGAACAGAATACCCGCAGCAAGTACAACCCTAAAGAACTTTACGATGCTCATCTTTTTATGCTCCGTTTAGTATTGGTAAGGGAAGAAGCGATGGAGACAGCCCTCGGGAACGGCTGAGAACTGTGATTCAATTATTGCATGCTTTTTTTGTAAGTGTTGTGTGTTCTACCAATATTGCTCAGCTTGCGGCGAATAAGCCACAAATGAAGCGATTTCGTGGCGCGCCTTATTTGGCGGGCGCATAAGGCCGTGATGGCGTTGTGGCTTAGCGGAAACTTAAAGCGGCTCGGGCAAGTGCAGTTGCGCTGCGGCCTGCTGCAGATGCATCCATAGGCGCTGCGCCGCCGGCCCGTGCGGACGGTCGCTGCGGCGCGCCGCCACCAGCGCTTCCACGCTGCCCGGCAGATAGCGTCCGGCCAGCGAGAGCAGGGCGCCGTCGCGCAATTCCTGCGCCACCAGGAAGCGCGGCATATGGCCCCAGGCCATGCCTTGCAGGATGATTTCCTTCTTCATCAGCTGATCGGCCACGGTGCACTGGTGGGCGCCGGCGATCATGAAGTAATCCGCCGTGTTCGCCTGCCGTGCCGTGTCGCGGATGATGCATTGGGTATATGGCCGCAGCTGTTCGGGCCGGATCGACTTGCTCTCGGCAAAGCCCAGGAAGCCGGGCGCGGCCACCGGCACGAAAGGCACGGCGCACAAGTCCAGCCATTCCAGGCGCGGATCGCTCTTGTTCACCGTATGCAGGATCAGATCGGCCTCGTCCGCCAGCAAGCGCTCCAGCGGCCCGCCCACGGCCTCGGCATGCAGGTGCAGGCGGGTATGCGGATTCAGGCTGCCGAAGGCGCCCAGCATAGTCAGTACTTCGCGGCGCGGGCAGAAATCGCCGATCACCACGCGCAGTTCGCTTTCCTCGCCCATGGCCAGCTGCTGGGCATGCACCTGCAGGCTGTGCATTTCCTGCAGCAAGACCTGGGCGCGCCGGTGGAAGGAGGCACCCGCTTCCGTCAGGCTGACGCGGTAGCCGCTGCGGTCGAGCAGGCGCAGGCCGAGCTGGCGTTCCAGCTTGCTGACCGCCGCATGCACGGCCGGATGCGAGCGGTGCAGCGCGTCGGCCGCCGTCTGGAAGCCGCCCGTGCGGGCCACGGCGTCGAAGCATTGCAGGTCGTGCAGGGTGAAGGCGCTCATTGTCAGTATTTATTACAAAGAATGCTAAAAGTTTATAATATTTTTTTACTGAGCCTGCCCCTACCATGGGTCTACACCAACCCTGGACTGAAAGGCAGCGCAACATGGAAAACCTCTCCTTCATCACCGCCGGCGACGGCGTTCGCATCGCTTACCGTTTCGATGGCGCGCCCGGCCTGCCGGTGCTGATGCTGTCCAACTCCATCGCCACCAGCCACGCCATGTGGGACGGCCAGGTCGCCGCGCTGGCGCAGCGCTTCCGCGTGCTGCGCTACGATACGCGCGGCCATGGCCAGTCCGGCGCGCCGGCCGGCGCCTACTCGCTGGACCGGCTGGGGCGCGATGTGCAGGAATTACTGGATGCCTTGGGGATTGCGCGCGTGCATTTCCTCGGCCTCTCGCTGGGCGGCTTTATCGGCCAGTGGCTGGCCATTCACGCGCCCGAACGCATCGGCAAACTTATTCTGAGCAATACCGCCGCGCAGCTTGGCCCGGCGGCCGTGTTCGACGAGCGCATCGCCGCCTTGCGCGACGATGCCGGCTTGCGGCAGGCGGCGGAAACCTTCCTCGCCAACTGGTTCCCGGCCTCCATGCGTGAAGAACAGGGGCCGGTGATCGAACGCTTCCGCGCCATGGTGCAGGCGACCGATGCGCAAGGTTTGGCCGGCGCTTTCGCCGCCGTGCGCGATGCCGACCTGCGCCGCACCATCAGTCTGATTAGGGCGCCAACCCTGGTGATCGGCGGCCGCCACGACACCGTGACTTCGGCCGCGCACAGCGAGGCACTCGCCGCCGCCATTCCGGGCGCCAGGCTGGTGCTGTTGCCAGCCGTGCATCTGCCGAATGTGGAGCGCGAGGGCGAGTTCCTGGACGCTGTGCTGTCCTTCTTGTAGGCGAAGCGGGAAGGCGCCAGGGCGTCCATGCCACCCTTGGCTGCCGACCGCCGACCGCCGACCGCAGCCGCCGGGCCGGGCGGTGCCGGCGCGCGGTGGGCTGGCGCTTAGAGATAGCGCGCCAGCAGTGCGCGGTCGAGCGAAGGATCGAGTTCGATGCGCACGATGTGGCCGCTGCCGTGGGCGACCTGGATCTCGCCGCCCTCGTCGTTGAGCATGCGCGTCAGCGTGATGTCGCGGTTGCCGCTCGGGTGCATGATTTCGATGCGGTCGCCGACGGCGAAGCGGTTCTTCACATCGACGCGCGCCCAGCCGTTCTCGATGCCGAGCACCGCGCCCACATACTGGCTGCGGTCGGTTTCGGAAGCGCCGCGCATATAGTTCTGGTGCGCCTGGGTGTGGTGGCGCTGGTAGAAGCCGTCGGTATAGCCGCGGTTCGCCAAGCCTTGCAGCTGGCCCAGCAGGCCGGTGTCGAAAGGCCGGCCTGCCACCGCGTCGTCGATGGCGCGGCGGTAGACCTGGGCCGTGCGCGCCGCATAGTACAGCGACTTGGTGCGGCCTTCGACCTTGAGCGAATCGACGCCGATCTTGACCAGGCGCGCCACGTGCTCGACGGCGCGCAAGTCCTTGGAATTCATGATGTAGGTGCCGTGCTCGTCTTCCAGGATCGGCATCATCTGGCCGGGCCGGCCGCCTTCCTCGATCAGGTAAGGGCGGTCGGCCAGCGGGTGGCGCGGCTGCTGGCCCAGCGAGGACAGCGGACGGCTGTTGGCTTCATCGAGCGCCTGGTTGAAGTCGAACTGGATCACCTTCATCTCGTTCAGATCGCCGCTGGCGTCTTCTTCCGCGTTCTTGACCTTGTAATCCCAGCGGCAGGAATTGGTGCAGGTGCCCTGGTTCGGGTCGCGATGGTTGAAATAGCCCGACAGCAGGCAGCGGCCCGAGTAAGCGATGCACAGCGCGCCGTGGACGAAGACTTCCAACTCCATCTCCGGGCATTGCTGGCGGATTTCCTCGATCTCGTCGAGCGACAGTTCGCGCGACAGGATCACGCGCGTCAGCCCCATGCGGTGCCAGAACTTGACGTCGGCCCAGTTCACGGCGTTGGCCTGCACCGAAAGGTGGACCGGCACGTCCGGCCACTTGTCGCGCACCATCATGATCAGGCCGGGATCGGCCATGATCAGGGCGTCCGGCTTCATCTCGATGACCGGCTCCATATCGCGCAGATAGGTCTTGAGCTTGGAATTGTGGGCGAAGATATTGCTGGCCACGAAGAACAGCTTGCCGCGCGCATGCGCGCCTTCGATGCCTTCCTGCAGCGACTGCAGCGTGGAGAAATCGTTATTGCGCACGCGCAGGCTGTAGCGCGGCTGGCCCGCGTAGACCGCGTCGGCGCCATAGTCGAAGGCGGCATGCATCTTGGCGAGCGAGCCGGCGGGAAGGAGGAGTTCGGGAGCGCGGGACATGGTGGGAAGGCAGGCAAAACCGCGCATCTTACGGTGGATTTTCCTGTAATTCCTTGATGTAAATCAAAAATGACAAGCTAATTCCGGACTATTTTTGCGCGCGAAAAAATAGGGCTTTCGGTCCAGTAGGAAATACCCAGATGTAATTTTTAATAATGTAGTATTGCCGGAAATTCATTGAGGGAGTTGCTGATGTCCTTGCTGATTGTTCTGGCCGCACTGGGCTTTTTGATGCTGGCCGCTTACCGCGGCTACAGTGTGATCCTGTTTGCCCCCATTGCCGCGCTGGGCGCGGTGCTGCTTACCGACCCTTCCGCCGTGGCGCCCGCTTTCAGCGGCATCTTCATGGAAAAGATGGTGGGCTTCGTCAAGCTCTACTTCCCCGTTTTCCTGCTCGGCGCCGTGTTCGGCAAGCTGATCGAGCTGTCCGGTTTTTCCGAAGCGATCGTGATGGCCGCCATCCGCTATATCGGCCGCTCGCGCGCCAATGCGGTGATCGTCACCGTCTGCGCCGCGCTCACTTATGGTGGCGTCTCGTTGTTCGTGGTGGTGTTCGCCGTCTATCCCTTCGCCGCCGAGCTTTACCGGCAAAGCAATATCCCCAAGCGCCTGATGCCGGGCGCGATCGCGCTGGGCGCCTTTTCCTTCACCATGGATACCTTGCCCGGCACGCCGCAGATCCAGAACATCATCCCCACCACCTTCTTTCAGACCACCGGCTGGGCCGCGCCCTGGCTGGGCGTGAGCGGCGCCGTGATGACGGTGGCGGTGGGCCTGTTCTACCTGGAATGGCGGCGCCGCGCGGCCATGGCCAAAGGCGAGGGCTATGGCGCCGACAGCGCCGCCGCCCAGGAGAGCAAGGACGCGCGCAAGGACGCAAACAACTTGCCGCATCCGCTGCTGTCGATTGCGCCGCTGCTGCTGGTGGGCGTGGCCAACTTCGTGCTGACCAATCTGATCCGCGACGCTTATGGCGCCAGCCATGAGCTGACCAACGCCACCTTGCCTGGCCTGCACGCGCCGGTCACCACCACCGTCAAGACGGTGGTCGGCATCTGGGCTGTGGAGGGCGCGCTGCTGCTGGGCATTCTGCTGGTCTGCGTCACCGCTTTCGGCCGCATCCGCGCCGCCTTTGCGGAAGGCACCAAGGCGGCCGTGGGCGGCGCGCTGCTGGCCTCGATGAACACCGCCTCCGAATACGGCTTCGGCGGCGTGATCGCGGCGCTGCCGGGCTTTATCGCCGTCAGCGATGCGCTCAAAAGCGTGCCCGATCCGCTGGTGAATGCGGCGCTGTCGGTGACCACGCTGTCCGGCATCACCGGCTCGGCCTCGGGCGGCATGAGCATCGCGCTGGCCGCCATGTCGGACTACTTCATCGCCGGCGCCCAGGCCGCGCATATCCCGCTTGAAGTGCTGCACCGCGTGGTGGCCATGGCCAGCGGCGGCATGGACACCTTGCCGCACAACGGCGCCGTGATCACTTTGCTGGCCGTGACCGGCTTGACGCACAAGCAGTCCTACAAGGATATCTTCGGCATCACCATCATCAAGACGGCGGCGGTGTTCTTCGTGATCGGCGTGTATTACCTGACGGGATTGGTATAAGGAGGATGCGCGGCCGGTGAGCTTATCCGGTCCGCGCTATCGGCCGGCTTCTCAGTCGAGGAAGTCGGCGTACTCGCGCAGGCTGTAGCCGGCGAGCTTGTTCCAGGGCGCGGCGGCACTGGCTTTGGAGGGACGCGCTTCGATGCGCTGGAATTCCTGGCCGGCACGGTCGCCGCTTTCGATCACCAGGGCGATCTGGCGCTCATCGTCCCACAGCACGCGCTGGAACTGGCCGTTCTTCTCGCGTTCGCGCCAGCGCGCGCCAGGCACGTTCGAGACGCGCGTGGATAGCGGCAGTTCGGCGATCATCTTCGGCGCCACCAGATAGAACTGGCTGTCCCAGGAACCGTTGAAACTGACATTGCCATATTCGCCCGGCGGCACGGCGATGCGTTCGCGCGCGTGGGCGTCCACGTACTCCAGTTTCAGCTTGCCGTCTTCCAGCGTCACATGGCGTGCCAGTAGCGTTGGATTGAAGTGGCGGTGGCCGCTGCCCTTGTGTTCATGCGTGTCCTTGGCGCGCTGCGGCAGCACGCGTTCGACCCATACATGGCCGGTGCGGCGCAGCCAGCGTTCCTCGTAACGGCTTTCGCGCGTCACGCCTTCTTCGGTGATGATTTTGCTGTAAAAGCTGATGCCCAGATCGAGATCGGGGGCCGCAGGCGCAGCCTGTGCCGCGAAGGAGCACAGGCTGGCCGCGAACAGCAGAAAAGACTTCAGGGATTTCATGCTGCTCCGTATTGCTTAGAAGCCGAAGGCCGATTTCAGCAGGGCGAACACCTTGGTGTTGTCCAGCGTGCCCTTGAATGCCTTGGCGCCGGAACCGGTGGCAAACAGCTTGACGTCGCCGCCGCCGTGGGTTTCGCTGCTCAGGCGCACGCCGGCTTCCTGCAGATAGTCGTTGCCCTGCACGGTGGCGCTATCCAGGTTGGTGCGCACGTTTGGACGGTTAGGACCATTGCCGAAGACCAGGGTTGAGTAGGTATTGCCGTCGGCGTCCGTGCCTGGCTTGTTGTCGCGGTAGCCGCGGTTGATGTCCAGGATCGGATTGCCGCGCTTGGAATAGCCGTTGATGGTCAGGGTGTGGTCATGGTCGGCGGTGACCACGATCAGGGTGTTTTTCAGCTCCGGATCGAGGACTTTGGCCTTGTCCAGCGCCGCCTTGATGGCGTCGTCGAAGGCGATGGTGTCGACCAGGGCGCGCTTGGCATTGGTGCCGTGCAGGGCGTGGTCGATGCGGCCGCCTTCGACCATCAGGAAGTAGCCGTTCGGATTTTTCGACAGCAGGTCCATGGCCTTGGTGGTCATCTCGGCCAGGCTAGGCTGATTGGCGCCTTCGCTGCCGGCTGCGGCACTGGCACGGTCCAGCTCATACTGCAGATGGCTCTTGGCGCTGTACAGGCCAATGAATTTCTTGTCCAGCGGCGCGGCTGCCATCTCGGCCTTGGTGGCGGCCACAGTGTAGCCCTTGGCTTTCAGCTCGGCCAGCAGGTCGCGGCCATCGGCGCGGCCACCTTTGTTGGTGGCGTCGAATGGGGTGAAGTGGTTGCGGCCACCGCCCATCAGCACGTCCACGCCGTCGCCCAGGGCGCTGTTGTAGCCGGCGCCGCCTGGCACGACCTGCGCGGCGATCGCGTATTGCGCGTTGCGGTTGCAGATGTGGGAGAAGGTCGCGGCCGGGGTGGCGTGGGTCAGTTCGGTGGTGGTGATGGAACCCACAGCCTTGCCCTTGGCCTTGGCCAGTTCCAGTATGGTGACAGCCGGCTTGCCATTGGTGGCGGCGCAGTTGTTCACGCCCAGATTGCCGTTGGCGTCCTTGCCTGGGTCGGTGGCCACGGTTTCCGCCGACATGGAGATGACTTCGTTATTCATCTTCACGCCGGTCATGTAGGCGGCCATGGACGGGGCGCTGTCGGTGGTCTGCGCGTCGTTGGAGAAGGTCTTGATGCGGGCGGTGCGTTCCAGCTTGTCCATGGTCAGGCTGCCGTCTTCGCCGTATTTGTAGATGCGCGAGGCGGTCACGGTCGCCGGGCCCATGCCGTCGCCGAGGAAGAAGATGATGTTCTTGGCATCGGCCGCCACGGCGGCCTGGGAGAATGCCGTGCCGACAGCGAGGGCCAGCAGGGAGCGGTGCAGATTGCGTTTCATATTTGGATCCAGTCCAGAAAGAATTGATTGCAGGAGGGCGCGGCGCGCGCCGCGGCCCTCACAAGGCTTGTTACAGGCCGCCGGCGGCTTTGATCAGGCCAAACACCTTGGTGTTGTCGATGGTGCCGAGGAAGGTTTCGGAGCCCATGCCGATCGCGCCGAGGAAGACATCGGTGCCGCCGTGGGTCTCGTTGCCTGCGGTGACGCGGATCACGCCTTCCTGGTGATAGGTGTTGGCGCTGGTGACGCTGTCGTCCAGGCTGGAAAGAGCGGAGCGGCTGCCCTGGGTGCGGTTCTCGCCGTTGCCGAAGCCGATGATGGAGTAAGGCGCGCCATCGGCGTCTTTTTCCACGGCGCCGGTGACGTAGTTTTTCACCACGCCCAGCACGCCCGCATTGCCGGCAGCGGTCTTGCCGGTGCGTTTGGCGTAGCCGTTCAGCACCAGGGTGTGATCATGATCGGCGGTGACCACGATCAGGGTGTTTTTCAGCTCAGGGTCGGTCTGCTTGGCCTTGGCGATGGCGGCCTTGATTGCGTTGTCGAAGGCCACGGTGTCGTGCAGGGCTTTCTTGGCGGTGGTTTCGTGCAGGGCGTGGTCGATGCGGCCGCCTTCGACCATCAGGAAGTAACCCTTGCTGTTCTTGGCCAGAACGTCCATGGCCTTGGTCGTCATCTCGGCCAGGCTGGGTTCCTTGGCCGGATCGCGGTCCAGGTCGTAGCTCATATGGCTGGAGGTGAACAGGCCGGCCAGGCGCTCGGTCTTGCTGGCGTCGATGGCGTTGAATTCGGCGGCGTTGCTGGCGAAGGCGTAGTTCTTGGCTTTCAGTTCGGCGATCAGGTCGCGGCCGTCGGCGCGCTTGCCGCCGCCTTTGACCGGCGAGAAGAATTGGCTGCCGCCGCCCAGGAGCACGTCCAGGCCATTCGCGCCCAGGGCGCTGTTATAGCCTGCGCCGCCTGGCACCACGGCTGCTGCGATATCGTTTTCCAGATCGCGGTGGCAGATATGGGAATAGGTGGCCGCTGGCGTGGCGTGGGTGACGCGGGTGGTGGTGACGACGCCGGCGGACAGGCCTTTGGCTTTGGCCAGTTCCAGCAGGGTGGTGGCCGGGGTGCCGTTCTTGCTGCCGCAGTTGTTGCCCAGTTTGTTGCCGGCAGCGTCGGCCACCGGATCGATGGCGGTGGTGTCGCTGGACATGGAGATGACTTCGTTATTCATCTTCACGCCGGTCATATAGGCGGCCATCGATGGCGCGCTGTCGGTCACCTGCGAATCGTTGGAGAAGGTTTTGACGAAAGCCGTTTCCGGCAGGGTGTCCATGGTCAGGTCGCCATCTTCGCCTACCGAGTAGATGCGCGCTGCGGTCATGGTGGTCAGGCCCATGCCGTCGCCCAGGAAGAAGATGACGTTCTTCGGCGGCGTGGTGGGCGTGACTGGAGCGGTGGTGTCGCTCGAGTTATTGTCGCTGCTGCTGCAGGCGGCAAGGGCAAGAGCAACGCATACGCCGATCGCGGCGCGCAGTGGGAACTTTGGCATGGCGGATAGTCCGGGGTGTCGAAAAGCCAGCACCATACCAATGGTGTGTGACGGGTTCATGACGGGAGGTTAAGTTCCGTCATGAAGCTGTCATATTCCGGCGCGACTAGCGCGAAAGCCAGACCGACGCCGCGCGGGTCAGGCGCGGCATGATCCAGTACACCATCAGCGCCGAGATGATGGCGGCCGAGGCGAGCATCTCGGCGGCCAGCGGAATGCCGGGCGCAAAGCTTTGTCCCGGCATTTTGACCAGGGGCGGCACGATGGCCGTCAGCGGCAACACGGCCGAGGTGGAGAGCAGCCATTGCTTCCAGCGCGCCGGCGCGGGGCCGTTCTGCGACGGCGCGAACCAGAATTCGGCGTCGTCATGCACGCGAAAACGGTCGCGCGCCAGCAGCCAGGGCCGCGCCTCTTCCAGCAGGGCGCGGCGCAGCGGCGACAGCAGCCACTCGCTGGCGCTGGCCGACGAGCAAAAACGCAGAATCACCACATAGCGCAGGCCCGCGCCGGCCGGCATCAGGATGTCGGTCGCGACATAGCCGGGAAAGCGCTGGTGCGCCTGCGTGGCGCGCTCCATCCAGCGTTCGTAATCGGCGCGATGGCGGGGATGGACATCGTGCACGATCACGCTGGTGCTCAGGTCGGACGAGGGTGGGGAGCTCATGCCGCTGCGCGCTGGCGGCGCTGCATGGCGCGCGCGTAGAGTTCGCGCCGCAGCGGAATCAGCGGATCGTCCGAGGCTTCGATGCCGTCGATCGCGCCGCCCGGACTGAAGCCCAGGCTGCGCTGCAAGGCCGGCTGCGCCGCCGCATCGGCCGCCAGCGCTTCCACGCGGATGGTGCCGAGCATGATCTCCTGGCGCGCTTCGGGGCCGCTGCGCGGCCAGACCAGCGAGCAGTCGTCCAGCACATCGCCCGGCGCGGCCAGTTGCAGCATCAGGCGCATCAGGCCGGCCCCGGCATCCAGGCGCTGCGCCAGTTCCGCGCTGAGAAAGTCGGGCGGCATGGCCAGCGCTTCGGCATCGGTCAGGTGCGGGGCTGGCGCCAGCGGGTCGATGCGGTAGCGGCCATGGCGCAACTCGCCCGCCTCGTTGATGAAGCGGAAAGCGTTCAGGCCGAAGTAGTGCTCGGACAGATAGCTTTTCGGCGCGGGCTTGGGGGCTTCCAGATAGGCCTTGGCGCGCGGATGCTGTTCCAGGAAGCGTTCCAGGCGTTCAGCATCGGGTTGCGGCGCGACGCTGGCGGCTATCGCCTGCAGGAAGCCGAGAAATTCCTCGGGCGAGCCGGCCGGAAAACCGTCGTGGGAATGGGCGACGATGTCATGGCTGCTGCCGTCTTCCAGCTGGAAGCGCAAGGCCAGGCCGCGCGGATTGGCCATGCTGTCGCCATCGGGCGTGGTGGGCACGCCGCTGAAATTGGAGAAGCGCAGTTGCAGCGGAACGGGGCTGGCCTGGAAATGCGGCGCGCGGGTGATGGTCGCGGCGCCTGGCGCGGCGACAAAGGTGCCGAGGGCAACGATGCCCTTGGCATGGCTGACGCGGAAGCCTTCATGGCTGCCAAAGCTGGCCGTCAGCGCGTCGAGCATATCGTCGTAGAGCTTATCCTTGTTCACAAGCTGGGTCTTTCAGAAGAGGGGAGGGAAGCTGCCGTGGCGGCGGGCCACGGCAGGAGCGGTGCCGGATTAGCGCTGGGCCAGGCCGTGCGTCATGGTGATGTGCTTGAACTGGATGAAATCGTCCATCGCCGCCATGCCGTTCAGGCGGCCCAGGCCGGACTGCTTGACGCCGCCTTCCTCGAACTCGTCATACACCACGGCCCAGTCGTTGACCCAGACCGTGCCCGCTTCCAGTGCCCGCGCCACGCGCAGAGGACGGTCGATGTCGCGCGTCCACACGCTGGCGGCCAGGCCGTATTCGCTGTTGTTGGCCAGCGCGATGGCTTCCTGTTCGCTGTCGAAGACCTGCATGGTCAGCACCGGGCCGAAGGTTTCCTTCTGCACGATATCCATGTCCGGGGCGCTCACTTCCAGCAGCGTGGGACGGTAGAAGGCGCCTTGGGCCAGCGGGCCTTGCGTCACCGGGCCGCCGCGCACGATCACCTTGGCGCCCGCTTCGATGGCCTCGTTGACCACGCGGTTCACGCGCTCGACATTCGGACGGTCGATCAGCGGTCCCATCTCGCTGGCCGGATCGGAAGCCGGACCGACCTTGACTGCCTCCAGGCGTTCGGCCAGGCGCTGGCGCAGTTTGCCGGCAATGCCCGACTGCACCAGCAGGCGCGAACCTGTCATGCAGAACTGGCCGGCGAACACGGTCAGGGCTTTTTCCAGCTTGGGCAGGGCGGCTTCGATGTCGGCGTCGTCAAACACGATCATCGGCGTTTTGCCGCCCAGCTCCAGGCCGAAGCGTTTCAGGCGCTGCGCGCCGACGGCGGAAATGGCGCGGCCGGTGGCCGTGCTGCCGGTGAAGCTGATGGCCGGCACGTCGGGCGATTCGATCATCCATTTGGAACCCTCCGCGCCCGATTCGCTGAACAGATTGACCACGCCGGTCGGCAGCGACGTCACTTCCGACATGATGCGGGAAACCAGGGCATTGGTCTGCGCCGTCTGGCCCGGCATCTTGATGACGGTGGTGCAGCCGGCCGCCAGGGCCGGGGCCAGCGAGCGGATCATCAGCACCACGGGCGAGTTCCATGGCGCGATGATGCCGGCCACGCCGATCGCTTCGCGCAGCACCAGGGACAGGCTGCCCGGCTTGGGATCGGCCGCGCGGCCATACTCGGTGCGTGCCAGCGAGGCGTAGTAGCGCAGCTTGGACGGCACCATGCTGACTTCAAACTCGGCTTCGCCCTTCACCTTGCCGTTTTCGGTGGCGAGAAGATCGACCAGCTGCGCGCTATGGCGCTCGAAAGCGTCGGCCAGCTCGTTGAGCGCCTTGGCGCGCAGGGCGCGGTCTTCCTTCCACTCCGTTTCGGCGAAGGCGCGCTTGGCGGCGGCGATTGCGTCGGTCGCCTCGCGCAGGCCGCCATCGGCGTACTGGCCGATCACTTCATAGTTGGCAGGATTGATCGAATCCTTATGCACGCCGGAGTCGGTCCACTCGCCGCCGATCCAGTTCAAGGCGATATTCTTGTTCATGTTGGTGCTCCTTATATATGTATGTTGTGGGTTCAGGCGAAACGGCTGGCGATGCGTTCCGCCGCCGCGATGGTCGTGACATTGGTGGCGACCGATGGCACGTCCGGGAAGATCGAGGCGTCCACCACGCGCAGGCCGCTCAGGCCATGCACCTTGCCCTCGAAATCGACCACGGCTTGCGGCGCGCCGGCATGGCCCATGGGCGCGGTGGACGTCGGGTGGTGATAGGTGTCCAGCGTGGCCTTGATCGAGGCCAGGATGGCTTCGTCGGACTGTGCGTCGGGGCCGGGATTGAGTTCGCTGGACACCATGGCCGCCAACGGCGCGGTCTGGCCGATGCGGCGCGACAGCTTGACCGCTTCCAGCAGGCGTGCGCGGTCTTCCGGCTCGGCCAGGAAGTTCAGATCGATCTTCGGCGCGGCCAGCGGGTCGCGGCTGTTCAGCGACAGGCGGCCGCGCGACAGGGGGCGGGTCAGCGCCACGGCCAGCACGAAGCCGACCTTGGTCGGGCTTTGCTCATGCGGGAACAGGTGGGTGGCGGTGATATGCACATCCAGCTCGCCCTGGGCCGCGCTGCTGCTGTGGGTCCACAGCTTGGCGCCGATTACCGGCGTTTGCGCGCCGATGGCTTCCGGCTTGGCGGCGTAGGCGTTGTAATAGAAAGGATGGTCGATCAGGTTCAGGCCCACCGGCAGGTCGGCCACCAGCGGAATCTCCAGCTCGCGCAGATGCGCCTGCGGACCGACGCCGGAACGCAGCAGGATGGCCGCACTGCCATAGCTGCCGGCCGACAGTACCACTTCGCCGGCGTATAGGCGGGCGCCGTTCGCCATCTGCACGCCAATGGCGCGCTTGCCGTCGAACAGGACTTTATCGACCGTGCTGTCGCCGTGGATGAAGAGGTTTTCCCGGGCCCGCACGGCGTCCGTCAGATAGGCCATGCCGGTGTTGACGCGCACGCCGTCGACAATATTCATGGGGTAAGGACCGGCGCCGTTGGCATCGGCCGCATCGAAGTCGGCGATCTCGCGGTGGCCGTTGGCCAGCGTGGCGTCGAGGAAGGCGCGCTGCATCGGCGTGATGTCGGCGCGTTCCAGCTGGCGCACCGGCAGCGGGCCGGAACGGCCGTGCAGCTCGTCGCTGCCGCCGGAACGGCTTTCCAGATTTTTGAAATGCGGGAGCATGTCCTCATAGCTCCAGCCAGGCAGATTCCAGCGCTGGAAATCTTCGGGACGGGCGCGCAGCGCCACCGCGCCATTCACGCCCGAGCTGCCGCCCAGGACCTTGCCGCGGATGGCCGCGATCGGGTGGCCCACATAGCCCGCTTCCGATTTGTAGCCCCATTCATGCTGCGGATCGCCGTTGGCGCCCAGGATGTCGCTTTGCGCGATGATGGCGGGGAAGGCATTCGGCTCGTAGCTCTGTCCCGCTTCCAGCAGCAGGACGTTGCGCTTGCCGTCCTCGCTCAGGCGGTTCGCCATCACGGCGCCGGCCGAGCCGCCGCCCACTACGATCACGTCGAAAACAGCATTCTCGGTCTGCTTGCCATGCACTGCGTCGTTCATCTCTTAGTCTCCAAAGCCGCGGGACATCCGCGAACCGAAGACTACGGGGATTGGCGATTTTGCATAAGCCGATGAATCACGAATCAGGAGTTCGTTTTTTCCGAACGATCGCTGGAAACGGCTTGCAGCTGCTCCTGGATCGGCAGTTCCCACACGGGCGGATAACCGATTTCCTCGATCAGGAAGTTCACCAGGGTCTGGATCTTGAGTGAGGAACGGTGCGACTGGCGGTACACCGCCGACACCATGCCGCCGGAAGGCGAAAATTCGGGCAGCACGATGCGCAGCGCGCCGCTGGCGACGGCGTCGGCGCACAGGAAGGTGGGCAGGATGGCCAGGCCCAGGCCCAGCCTGGCCCCCTCCAGCAGCTGATGGCCGCTGTCGGTGCGCATGCGGTTGCGGATGCGGAAGGATTTGACCTCGCCGTCGACCGGCAGCTGCCACATGCCCTGCGGCTCGCGGTGCACGTACAGCAAGCCTTCATGATCCTGCAGCTCCTCGGGCCGCAGGGGCGTGCCGCGCTCCGCCAGATAATCCGGACTGGCGCAGATCACATGGCGGTTGACGGCCATGCGCTTGGCGACCAGGCTGGAATCCTGCAGATTGCCGAGGCGGATGGCGAGGTCGTAATTCTCGTCGTTCAGGTTCACGCGGCGGTCGTCGGCCTCCATGTCGATGCGCAGCTCGGGATGCAGGCCGGCGAAGCGCGCCAGCATGGGCGCGAGGTGGCCGATGCTGAAGGCCATCGGCGCGGCAATGCGCAAGCTGCCCCGCATGCAGGCCTGCCCCGCAAGGACCGCGTTTTCCGCCTCGCTCACCTCGGTCAGGATGCGCGCGCTGTGAGCGTAAAAGATCTGGCCCGGTTCGGTCACCATCATCTGCCGCCCGCGCGCCAGCAGGCTCACGCCCAGGCGCTGCTCCAGCTGCTGCATGCGCTGGCTGACCATGGACTTGGTGGTGCCCAGGCGCTTGGCGGCCTCCGACATGCTGCCGGCATCGACCACCGCCACAAAAAAATGCATTTCAGCGAACTTGTTCATTGCGAATCAGCGAAAAGGCGGGGGCTGCTTCAGGCCACGCTGCAGGCGCGTGCGTGCATCATGCCTTTGAGGAAGCCGCGGCGGATCTTGCCGGCCAATAGGGCGTGCTGCACTTCGTTCGAATGCCGTTCCGCCCCGCTCAGCTTGCGCAGCCAGCCGCGGAAGGGGATGGCGCCCTCGACCGTGTTTTGCAGGGCGCCGGTGGCCGCCTTGCCGGCCATGTCGCGGGCCATTTCCGTGCGGTCCTGCTTTTCTTCCGGCACGTCGATGTCGGGGCCGAGCAGATCGTCGAGGGTGTCCAGCTGGGCGTTCAGGCTGGGGCAATCCTGCTTGGCGGGCATGGCGTAAGGCTTGTCCAGCGCCTCGCGCAGCGCGGCGGGGATGTCGGGCTTGGAAATGTTGAGATCGCGCAGCGGCGTACCCGCGATTTCGGTGATGCGCGACTGCTCCTTGCTGGTCGCGCAGGCACTCAATGCCAGGGCGGCGGTGATGACAATCGCCATGTTCTTCATTAAATCTTCCCTCTGTCTACAACGCTGAAAAAGATGGCAATCATATCATGTTGCTGCGTTGAAACTTCGGGCCAAAAAAATGCCACCCGAAGGTGGCTGGCGCTGGCACCACATGCTTTACGCCGCTTGCAGCTCGCCGTAGAGCGCGAGGAATTCCTGGCTCAGCTTGTGGCTGCGGTCGAGATGGATCATGGGCAGGTTGCGCTCGTGCGATTCGCGGATGCGGATCGAGCTCGACAGCTTGTTTTCCAGCACCGGCAAGCCTTCCTCCTTCAGTTCGTCGACCAGGCGCTGCGGCAGCAGGGCGCGCGGCTGGAACTGGTTGACCACGATGCCTTCGATGGTCAGGTTGGCGTTGTGGTCGGTCTTGATCTCTTTCACGTTATCGATCAGGGTGTACAGGGCCTGGCGCGAGAAGTCGTCGCAATCGAAGGGGATCAGGCAGGTGTCGGCCGCGATCAGGGCGGACTGGGTGAAGAAGTTATACGCGGGCGGCGTGTCGACGAAGATTTCGTCGTATTGCTGGCTCAGCTCCTTGAGCGTGTCGCGCAGCTTGTAAATCTTGTGGCGCGATTCGAGCTTGGACTGCAGGTCGCCCAGCTCGGGGTGGGCCACCATGATGGACAGGTTCTCGAACGGGGTGGCGTGGACGTAGTGGCTGGCTTCCTTGGCGAACATGGAAAAGCTCAGCATCTGCTCGAAGTAGGCGCCCAATGTCGGCGCCACGTCGGCGGTCGCCGCGCCCAGCACGTAGCGGCTGGAATTGCACTGCGGATCGATATCGATCAAGAGTGTCCGCTTGCCCTGGTGCGCCGCAATAGCCGCCAGATTCACCGCAATCGTCGACTTCCCGACCCCGCCCTTCTGATTGAAGATCACCCGTTTCATACGCTGGCCCATGAAATGGCTAAGAATGCAAGAATTCTAGCATGATGCGGCGCAGCAAGTGGGTGAGAGTGATAGCGGATTGTTGCTTCGAAATTCAAGTGCAGCCCATCAATTACGTCCTGCCTGGGCGAGCGATGGGCTGCGGCTGCGGGATGATCAGGCGATGAGGATCTCAGCCGTATCAGCGGTGTGCACGCCTACCAGTTGAGCCGGCAGGGCATTGGTTACTTTTTGCATGAAATGCTGCAGATCGGCGCCGGTGGCGGAATCCGCGATTTGCATGATGACGTCGGAACTATGACCGTTGAAGAACAGGGCGTTGCCGAACTTTTGGCCCCAGTAGTTCAGCTCGGCAGTGCTGGCGTGGTGGTCGAACATGTTCATGAACGCGCGGTCCACCGCGGCGTCCAGGCCCCATGTTGGGGTCGAAGTGAAGTTTTGCTTGTACTCAGCAGACTGCTCCATGGCATGAGCAATATCGGTAATGGTGAGGCCTTTGTTGTTGACGGCATCGCTATAGAATTGCAGGCCACCAGGATCAGCCGGGCGGTTAAAGAATTCAATGTACAGCTTTTCGATTTCGAAAGTCGTAGACGACATTTTGTTGCCTTTTTGAAAATTGTTAAAAATCGCAGTATTTATTGCATTCGATAAGCATGCATTTTAAAAGTAACAATGTTTATCTATATGCAATTATTAAATAATAACGTTAACATTTTCTCTGTGCAATAAAAAAATTACCCCAAGCAAATATTGGAGAGAATTGAAGGGTAGAACCATATTGCCTATCTGATTGCAGTTATTTGCCGTGCTGCGGTCTTGGCAGGAGCGCAGGATTCAAGAATGAGGTTGATGCGTATATGCCGGCACGGATCGTTATGCCGGCCTTGAGCTTGCCAATGCGCGCAAATGCGCCGCGCGCTGGCGGGCGCGGCGCGACCATGGTGTGGTTCCCTACAGTTTGAGCTTCTCGTGCCAGTAGCGTGGCAACGGCAAGCCGGCAGGGTGGCATGTGCTGTCAGCGGAAATATTCCCCGGCGCGCTCGGGCTGGTACACCACTTCCAGCAGGCGCACTTTCAGCAACTGGCCGTCAGGGTGGGGCCAGTCGATCGTATCGCCCACCGATAGGCCGAGCAGGGCGGCGCCGATTGGGCTGAGGATGGAAATGCCGTCCGGCAGTTGGGCCATATCCTTGGGGTAGGCGAGCGTCAGGCTGCGCACCTCGCCCGAACCGGCAATTGCAAAGCGCACGGTGGAATGCATGGTGACGACGTCGGACGGCATATCTTCCGGCGCCACGATGTCGGCGCGCGCCAGTTCGTCGAGTAGAGCCTGGCCGGTGGCGTCGTCGGGCCGCAGGGCGCCGATCAGGTCTTCGAGACGCTCGGCGTCGAGAGAGGAAATGGTGATCTGGGGTTTCATGGAAATTCTCCTGGGTTTCGGTTCTGCTTGAAAAGAAGCGGGAAGCTGGAGGCGGCTCGGAGAGGCGAAGAGTGCCGGATTGGTCCGGCCGGCCCCACCGAGCCTAGGAAAGCCAGGCGAGATTGCGGTTGAAGAGCAGGCCGGCAACGACAGGCATGCCTGCTGCGCTCCCGTTCAGGGAGGCAGTGTTGCAGCGGGCAGGAGTGGCGGCCTGATTCATCATGGCGCGAGTATAGCGCGTTGCAGGTAGCGGCGAGAAATCCCGCGCCGGAATCGAGCCAGTGATACGAGGATTTTTCAGATTAGGGGGCTATTGGTGGAAAACCTCCTACCATCAGCCACCTGCTGTTTCTTTGATTCTGATATAGCTGCCCTTCCCCCCAGGCGATTCCTGCTCCAAGTTCGTTGAAACACTTTTCACACATGCACGCCCAGGTTGTGGAATTTCGTATCACCGCGTCAACAAAGTACTTCTCATCAGATAAGTCTTTTCGGCACATATCGCATTTGGTAGGTGCAGGACTGAAATAAGTAGCAAACTCATTGCCTCGCACAATATCCGCAAATTGATCTAACGATGATGCGTTCGTTTGGGTTTCCGGGCCAGCATGCTTCATAAGCAAGGCCCAAGACTCAAAGCCATGCTGGTTAGCGATTTGATCGAGTTCCGAAGTTCGGCTGGATCCGCTTGACCGCGAATGGATTCGTGCTTGAAGTTTGAATTGTTGAATTTGTTCAGGATTGAACTTGATCGGCATGATAGCTCCCCATGCTGCCATTCTTCAGCGCACCCACACACCAAGGCAATGACAGCCCAAGGAAAGTATCAATATGGAGAACACGTTGCAAACATCACTTCGCAAATTGTGGGTGAGCCAGCCGACGTGTACGGCTTTCGTGATTGTAGCCCAATTCTTCCAGGGCCAGAAAGACGGAAGCAAAAAACAAAAAACGCCACCCGAAGGTGGCGTTTTCTTTTTATTCTTGGTGGCCCGGGGCGGAATCGAACCACCGACACAAGGATTTTCAATCCTCTGCTCTACCAACTGAGCTACCAGGCCAAGAGGCAAGATTATAGCACGCGAAAAAGCATTTGCAATAGCCTGCGGCAAGTTTTCCGCGAAAAATTGCCGACTCGGGAGAGGAAGGGCTGGCCGCACGCCCTGTATCAAGCCAGAAATTCCCTCTCGTCCAGGGCATCCTGCCCTATGGCAAGGGCTATAATGGCCGGATGAACAATCTGTCCACATCGTCCACGCGGCACCACGTGCAGACNAGGCAAGATTATAGCACGCGAAAAAGCATTTGCAATAGCCTGCGGCAAGTTTTCCGCGAAAAATTGCCGACTCGGGAGAGGAAGGGCTGGCCGCACGCCCTGTATCAAGCCAGAAATTCCCTCTCGTCCAGGGCATCCTGCCCTATGGCAAGGGCTATAATGGCCGGATGAACAATCTGTCCACATCGTCCACGCGGCACCACGTGCAGACTGCGGTTTGCATTGTCGGCAACGGCGCCATCGCCAAAACCACGGCTCTGGCCTTCGCCCAATCCGGGCATAGCGTCACTTTGCTCGGACCGCCACCCTCCAGCGCTGCCAAGCCTGGCGAGGAAGCGAGCTGGGATGTGCGCGTGTATGCGCTGAATCACACCGCCTACAACCTGCTGTCCCGTCTCAAGGTCTGGGGCGCGATGGACCAGGCGCGCGTCGCGCCGGTCGACTCCATGCTGGTCAACGGCGACGGCGCGCATGCCGGCGGCCTGCACTTCGATGCCTATGGCGCCCATACCGGCACCCTGGCCTGGATCGTGGAAGAGCGCAATCTGGACCAGGCGCTGGATGCGGCGCTGCGTTTTGCGCAGAACGTGCATACGGTTTCCGGCCACGCCACCGCCCTGGTGCGCGAGGACGACGGCGCCAGCGTGCGCCTGGACGACGGTAGCGTGATTAAAGCCGCCTTGGTGGTGGGCGCGGACGGCGCCAACTCCTGGGTGCGCGGCCAATGCGATATCGGCATGGATTACCGTCCCTATCACCAGCGCGGCGTGGTCTCCAACTTCGCCTGCGAAAAGCCGCACCATGGCGCGGCCCACCAATGGTTCACCTGCGGGCAGGGCATCGTGGCCCTGCTGCCGCTGCCGGGCAACCAGGTGTCCCTGGTCTGGTCGGCGCCCGATGCGCTGGCCGATACCCTGTGCAGCGAAGGCGCGCAGCGTCTGGCCGCGCGCCTGGCCGAATTCGCGGCCGACAAGCTGGGCGCACTGACCCCGCTGCAGCCGGAAGTGGTGCGCGATTTCCCGCTGCGCCTGATGCGCCCCCATTCCCTGGTGTCGCAGCGCGTGGCCCTGGTGGGCGATGCAGCCCATGTGGTGCATCCGCTGGCTGGCCATGGCATGAATCTGGGCTTTGGCGATGTGGAAGACCTGCTCCGCGTGATCTCCGAACGCGAGGAGCAGCGTTCTGTGGGCGACGAGCGCGTGCTGGCGCGCTATGCCCGCGCGCGCAAGGAAGACGTGCTGCTGATGCAGATCGCCACCGATGGTTTGCAACGTCTTTTCGGCGCAGATCTGGAACCGCTGCGCGTCGTGCGCAATTTGGGATTAAACTTGCTGGACAAATTGCCGGGCCTGAAGCGCCGGCTGATTTCTCAAGCACTTGGAAAGCAGTAAACCGGAGAATGTATGAAAAAGAGTAAGTTTGCATTGATGCTCATGTCGGCCCTGTTGATGTCTTGCGCCGGAGCGGAAAACCCCACCGAAGCAAATATCAAAAAGCTGATCGAACCGCGCCTGGGCGACAATGTGAAGGTCGATTCGGTCAAGGAAACCCCTTACGCCGGCCTGTATGAGATCCGCATCGGCGACGAAATCCGCTATACCGACAAGACCGCGACTTACCTGATGGTGGGCCATATCTTCAATCTGAAGACCACCGAAGACCTGACCCAGGCCCGCATCGACGACATCAACAAGATCAAGTTCAGCGATCTGCCGCTGGAACTGGCGCTGAAAACCGTGAAAGGCAACGGCAAGCGCGTGATCGCCGTGTTCGAAGACCCGAACTGCGGCTACTGCAAGCGCTTCCGCAAGCAGACCCTGAACGAGATGGACAATGTGACCGTGTACACCTTCATGTACAACATCCTGTCCGAGGATTCGTTCACCAAGTCGAAAAACATCTGGTGCTCGGCCGACCGCAACAAGGCCTGGGACGACTGGATGGTCGCCAACAAGGCCGCGCCGGCCGCGCCGTCAGGCTGCGTGGCGCCGAACGACAAGGTGCTGGCCCTGGGCCAGAAGCTGCGCATCAACGGCACGCCGGCGATCTTCTTCGCCGACGGCAGCCGCGTTCCTGGCGCGATTGACGCCAAGACGCTGGAATCCAAGCTGTCCGCAATCAAGCAGTAAGCATCATCGGAAGGGATGTCCGGGCCTAGGCTCGCCATCCCTCAGCATCATATTGGCGCGCATATCGCTTGCGTGCCTGTACCTCTTTCACTAAGCCCAAGCCAACGCCAAGGAGTAAGAGATGATTACGCTGAATATCAACGGACGCGATACCAAGATCGATGCCGATCCATCGACACCGATACTATGGGCCTTGCGCGACAACCTGAATATGACGGGCACCAAGTTTGGCTGCGGCGCCGCCTTGTGCGGCGCCTGCACCGTGCATATGGGCGGTCAGGCCATCCGTTCCTGCGTAACGCCGATCTCCTCGGCCGTGGGCCAGAAAATCACCACCATCGAGGCGATGGAAGCGGACAAGGTGGGCAAGGCGGTGCAAAACGCCTGGGTCAAGCATGATGTGCCGCAGTGCGGCTACTGTCAGAGCGGCCAGGTGATGAGCGCCACGGCCCTGCTGAAAACGAATAAGTCGCCCAGCGATGCCGACATCGAAAGCGCCATGGCCGGCAATATCTGCCGCTGCGGCACCTATCAGCGTATCCGCGCCGCCATCAAGGACGCGGCCAAATCCCTCGCCTGAAGGAGAGCGCCATGCGTAAAGAATGGATGAAGCAGGATGCAGCGATGGCCGGCGTGATCAATGTGGCCGATGCGGCTGCGGCGGGCGAGGGCGCCGGGGTGTCGCGCCGCGGCTTTATGAAGGCGGGCGCACTGGCCGGCAGCGGCCTGGTGCTGGGTTTCTTTATCAGCGGCGGCAACCGTTTTGCGCGCGCGGCCGAAGCGGCCAAGCCGGTATACCAGCCCAATGCCTTCCTGCAGATCGCGCCGGACAATACGGTGACGGTGCAGGTCAACCGTCTGGAATTCGGCCAGGGCGTGCATACGGCGCTGCCCATGCTGATCGCCGAAGAACTGGACGTCGACTGGCGCCAGATGCGCGGCGCCCTGGCGCCGGCCGGCGATGCGTATAAAGATCCGGTTTTCGGCATGCAGATCACGGGCGGCTCCGGCACGGTGGCCCACTCCTGGAACCAGTACCGCGAGATCGGCGCCAAGGCGCGCCTGATGCTGATCGCGGCGGCGGCCGAGCAGTGGAAGGTCGATCCGGCCCAGGTCAAGACATCGAAAGGCATGCTGCTCGGGCCGAACGGCCAGAAATCCAGCTACGGCGCCATGGCCGATGCGGCCATGAAGCAGGCCATGCCGGAAAAGGTCGTGCTGAAGGAGGCGAAAGACTTCAAGATCATCGGCAAGCCCACGCCGCGCCTCGACGCGCGCGCCAAATCCAACGGCCAGCAGCAGTTCGGCATGGACTTCAAGCCGGATGGCTGCAAGGTCGCCGTGGTGGCGCGGCCGCCGGTGTTCGGCGCGAAAGTGGCGAAGTTCGACGCCGGCAAGGCCAAGGCGATTCCCGGCGTGGTCGAGGTGCTGCAAGTGCCGACCGACCGTGGCGGCAGCGGCGTGGCGGTGATCGCCAACGGCTACTGGCCCGCCAAGCAGGGCCGCGAGGCGCTGGAAATCGAATGGGACAGCAGCGACGTGGAAAAGGTCAGCAGCGAGAAGCAGCTGGCCGAGTACAAGGAGCTGTCCACCAAGGCCGGCTTGCCGGCGAAGAAGGCAGATACCTCCAAGCTCGCATCGGCGGCGAAAAAGATCAGCGCCGTTTATGAGTTCCCCTATCTGGCGCATGCGCCGATGGAGCCGTTGAACTGCGTGGTCGACCTGAAAGCCGATTCCTGCACCGTGTGGGCCGGCAGCCAGTTCCAGACCATGGACCAGGCGGCCGCCGCGCGCACCGCCGGCCTGAAGCCGGAGCAGGTCACGCTGCATACCATGATGGCGGGCGGCGGTTTCGGCCGCCGCGCCGTGCCGACCTCGGACTATATCGTGGAAGCGGTGAATGTCGCCAAGGCCTACAAGGCCAGCGGCAAATCCGGTCCGGTGAAAGTGATCTGGAGCCGCGAGGACGACATCAAAGGCGGCTACTACCGACCCTCCCATGTGCACCGCGCCGAACTGGGGCTGGACGCCAAAGGCCAGATCGTGGGCTGGAACCATGTGATCGTTGGCCAGTCGATTTTGACGGGGACGCCTTTCGAACAGTTCATGGTCAAGGATGGCATCGACGCCACCATGGTCGAAGGCATGGGCGATCCCTACGACGTGCCGCTGAACCTGAGCGTGCATAACGTGAAGGCCAATGTGCCGGTGCTGTGGTGGCGCTCGGTCGGCTCCACCCACACCGCTTTTGTGATGGAGACCCTGATCGACGAAGCGGCCCACGCGGCCGGCGCCGATCCGGTGGCTTACCGCAAAAAGCTGATCGATCCCAAGCACAAGCGCCACCATGCGGCGTTGGACCTGGCGGTTGCCAAGTCCGGCTATGGCAAGAAGGCGCTGCCCAAGGGCCAGGCCTGGGGCGTGGCGCTGCACGAGTCCTTCAACACTGTGGCAGCCTATGTGGTTGTCGCTTCGATCAAGGATGGCGTGCCCAAGCTGCACAAGGTCACTGCCGCCGTGCACTGCAACCAGCCGGTCAATCCGCTGACCATCGAGGCGCAGATCCAGGGCGCGATCCTGATGGCGGTCGGCACCACCTTGCCCGGCGCCGCCATTACGCTGAAAGACGGCGTGGTGGAGCAGTCGCAATTGGCCGACTACGCGATTGCGCGCATGCTGGACATGCCCAAGGTGGAGGTGCATATCGTGCCGTCCACCGAGCCGCCCACCGGCATGGGCGAACCGGGCCTGCCGCCGCTGGCGCCGGCTTTTGCCAACGCGGTGTTCAAACTGACCGGCAAGCGCCTGCGCAAGCTGCCTTTCGATCTGGCGACGGCATGATGATGGCGGCAGCAGCGTGAGCATCGTCGGCATTCTGCTGGCGGCCGGGCGAGGCAGCCGCTTCGATCCGGCCGGTGCGCGCAACAAGCTGCTGCAAGCCTTGCCTTCCCACGCTGCCGCGCCCGGCGAGGCCCTCTGCCATACCAGCGTGCTGGAGGCCAGCGCGCGCAATATGCTTGCCACGCTACCGCGCGTGGTCGCGGTGGTGCGTCCCGCGGATGAAGAAAGCGCTGCGTTGCTGCGCAAGCTGGGCTGCGAAGTGGGCGTCTGCCCGCAGGCCGCGCAGGGTATGGCCGCCTCGCTGGTGCATGGCTTGCAGCAGGCGCCGCAAGCGTCCGGCTGGCTGCTGGCGCTGGGCGATATGCCCTATGTGCAGCCATCCACCATGGCCGCGCTGGCGCGGGCCGTGGCGGAGGGCGCCGACATCGCCGCCCCCATCTACCAAGGCCGGCGCGGCAATCCCGTCGCTTTCGGCCGCCGCCATCTGCCCCTGCTGCTGGCGCTGAAGGGCGACCAGGGCGCGCGCGCCATCGTCAAGAATTTTCCCGTCAACGAAGTGGCGGTGGAAGATCCAGGCATACTATTGGATATCGATACCCCGTCCGACCTATTATGATCAAGACCACGCAAAAGAAAACCACCCAGAAAAAATCCGGCATCGCCTACGCCATCGTCGGCAAGGACTTGTCCGCCCACCTGTACCAGGTGGCGCTGACCGTCGATGCTCCGGCTGCGGAAGGCCAGATCCTGGCGCTGCCGGCATGGATTCCCGGCAGCTATATGATCCGCGAATTCTCGCGCAATATCGTGCGGATCAGTGCCGAATCGAACGGCGAAGCCGTGGCGCTGACCAAGCTGGATAAGCATTCCTGGCAAGCCGCCCCGGTCAAAGGCAAGCTGACCGTGCATTACGAAGTCTATGCCTGGGATCTGTCGGTGCGCGCCGCCCACCTCGACCGCAGCCACGGCTTCTTCAACGGCACCAGCGTCTTCCTGCGCGTGCTGGGCCAGGAGGAGGCCGAGCATGTGGTCGACATCCAGCGCCCCGCCGACGAAGCGGCGCGCAGCTGGCGCGTGGCGACCGCGCTCAAGGAACTGAAGGCCAAGCGCTATGGCTTCGGCACCTATGCGGCCGCCAATTACGATGAGCTGATCGACAGCCCGGTCGAAATGGGCGACTTTGCGCTCGCCAGCTTCAAGGCCAATGGCATCCCGCACGATATCGTGATCACCGGCCGCGTGCCGAATCTGGACATGGCCCGCCTGAGCGCCGACCTGAAAGCCATCTGCGAAACCCAGATCGCCTTCTTCGAGCCGAAAACGAAGAAAGCGCCGATGGCGCGCTACGTCTTCATGACCATGGCCGTGGGCGATGGCTACGGCGGCCTGGAACACCGCGCCTCCACCGCCCTGATCTGCGCCCGCGCCGACCTGCCCACCACAGCCCAGCAGAACAAGGAGCCGGGCGAGGGCTATATGAAATTCCTCGGCCTGTGCAGCCATGAATACTTCCACACCTGGAACGTCAAGCGCATCAAGCCCGCCGTCTTCGCGCCTTACGATCTGCAGGTGGAGAACTACACCCCGCTGCTGTGGCTCTTCGAAGGCTTCACCAGCTACTACGACGATCTGCTGCTGGTGCGCGCAGGCTTGATGAGCGAGGCGGCCTACTACAAGCTGCTCGGCAAAACCGTCAACGGCGTGCTGCGCGGCGCTGGCCGCACCAAGCAGAGCGTGGCCGATTCCAGCTTCGACGCCTGGGGCAAATACTATCGCCAGGACGAGAACGCGCCGAATTCCATCGTCAGCTACTACACCAAGGGCTCGCTGATCGGCCTGGCGCTGGACCTGACCATCCGCGCCAAGAGCGCCGGCAAGCGCTCCCTGGACGACATCATGCTGGCCCTGTGGCAGCGCTATGGCCGCGACTTCTACCAGGGCGGCGCGCGCGGCGTGACCCCGGCCGAAGTGGAAGCCCTGTTCGACGAAATCAGCGGCATGAAGCTGAAGTCCTTCTTCGAGCGCTATATCCGCGGCACCGAAGACCTGCCGCTGGCCAAGCTGCTGGCGCCATTCGGCGTCAAATACAGCGATGAGCGCAAGCGCAGCAAGCCTAGCCTGGACGTGAACATCGGCCGCGACGGCGCCGACTGCAAGCTGGCCAGCGTGCATGAAGGCGGCGCGGCGCACAGCGCCGGCCTGTCGGCGGGCGACCTGCTGGTGGCGGTGGACGGCCTGCGCGTGACCGGTAGCCCATCCAATCTGGAAGGCCTGCTGGCGCGCTACAAGATTGGCGATACGGTGGAGATCCATGCCTTCCGCCGCGACGAGCTGATGACGTTCAGCGCGCAGCTCGAAGGCGACCGCGCGCCGGGCGTGAGCATTGCGCTGGACGACGCCAAAAAGAAAGGCGCGGGACCGAAGCGTCCGACCGCAGTGTAAGTCCGCTGGCGCATGTTTGCCTCGCTCGACGTAAGAACCATCATGATCATGACCACGCTGATGTGCGCGGTCATGAGCGTGGTGCTGTATTCCGTGCATCGCAGCGCAGGCCGCGAGGTGCAAGGCCTCGACCAGTGGGCGGCCGGCCTGCTGGCGCTGGCGCCCAGCATCTGGCTGTATAAGCTGTACGGCATCCTGCCCGATCCGGTGATCGTGCCGATCGCCAACGGCGTGGTGCTGTGGGGACTGGGCCGCACCATGCTCGGCACGCAGATGCTGCTGGGGCGCCGTCCTTCCTGGCTGCTGTTCCATGCCGGCTGGGCGGGCGGCGCTTCGCTGCTCTGCTGGTTCGCCGCGATTTCCAGCTTTCCGCTGCGCATCGCCGTGTTTTCGGCCGTCGCCTTTGCCTTCTACGCAGTGCAGATCGCGGCCGTGCTGCGCTACGGCGCGCGCCACTTCTCCAGCTACTTCTTCACTGGCCTGCTGGCGCTGCAAGCCTTGCCGGTGCTGGTGCGCGGCGTGATGGCGCTGACCGCCGACCTGTCCACGGTGGATCTGCAAAAAGGCAGTGCCCTGGCCACCGTGTATCTGGCTGTCTCCAATATGATGTCGCTGCTGCTGGCGGTGGGTTTTTTGATGATGGCGATGCGGCGCCTGCAGACCGTGCTGGAACGCCGCTCCACCCATGATCCGCTGACCAATGTGCTGAACCGGCGCGGCTTCGGCGCTTGCTATGATGCGCAGCTGGCCCTGCTGCGGCGCGAAGGCCGTCCGCTGGCGCTGATGCACATCGATCTCGATCACTTCAAGAAAATCAACGACCGCCATGGCCACTCGACCGGCGACCAGGTGCTGGTGCACGCGGCGGGCGCTATCCGCTATGCGGTGCGCGAATGCGACTACGTGGCGCGCTTCGGCGGCGAGGAATTCGTGGTGCTGCTGCCCGATTCGACGCTGAAGGCGGCGGCCGGCGCCGCCGAGCGTATCCAGAACATGCTGCGCGAGCTGCGTGGCGCGCATCTGCCGGCGTACACGGCCAGCATCGGCATCGCTTGCCAGTATTCCTCGCATGAATCGCTGGACAATTTGCTGGCGCGCGCCGATGTGGCGCTTTATCGCGCCAAGGCGAATGGCAGGAACCGCGTCGAACTGGACGACGATCCCTGCTCGATGGAGTGGTGCAGCGTGGCCTGAGCAGGCCGCGCGGGATCAGGCGAACAGGCGGCTCAGTTCCGCGCCCGGATCGGCGGCGCGCATGAAGGCCTCGCCCACCAGGAAGGAGTGCACATCGGCGTCGCGCATGCGCTTTACATCGTCGCCATTCAGGATGCCCGATTCGGTAATCACCAGGCGCTCTTTCGGAATGCGCGGCAGCAGGCCGAGCGTGGTGTCGAGCGAGGTTTCGAAGGTGCGCAAATTGCGGTTGTTGATGCCGATCAGGCGGCTTTTCAGCTTGAGCGCGGCGGCCAGTTCATCGCCGTCGTGCGATTCGATCAGCACGTCCATGCCCAGTTCATGCGAGCAGGCTTCCATTTCGGCCATCAGGCCATGGTCCAGCGCCGCCACGATCAGCAGGATGCAGTCCGCGCCCATGGCCCGCGCTTCATAGATCTGGTACATATCGACCATGAAGTCCTTGCGCAGCACCGGAATGGCGCAGGCGGCGCGCGCCTGTTGCAGATACTCGGTGGCGCCCTGGAAGAACTGCTCGTCGGTCAGCACCGACAGGCAGGCCGCGCCATTGCCCGCATAGCTGGCCGCGATGTCGGCCGGGCGAAAGTCGGCGCGCAGCACGCCTTTCGATGGCGATGCCTTCTTCACTTCGGCGATCACGCCGGCCGCGCCGGCATCGATCCGCTTGCGCAGGCTCGTTTCAAAGCCGCGGATGGCGGCGCGCGCCTCCTTGTCGCTTTCCACTTCGCGGCGCAGGCTTTCCAGGCTGCGGTGCTTTTTGGCCGCAGCCACCTCGTCGGCCTTCACGGCCAGGATTTGATTCAGAATGTCGGACATGCTCTTGCTCTCAATGTTGTTCGGACAGGGCCAGGCGTGCACCCAGTGCGAGGAAAAGGCCGCCGGTCACGCGGTTCAGCCACAAGGCCACCAGAGGTTTGACTTTCAGACGGGCGCTGGCAAAGGCGGTGAACACGGCCAGGCCGTTACACCACAACATGCCGTTGAAGTTGAAGATGCAGCCCAGGATCACAAAAGCCAGCGCCTTGTTAGGCGCACCGGCATCGATAAATTGCGGTACGAAGGCGAGGAAGAACAGCGCCACTTTCGGATTCAGCACATTGGTCAGAAAGCCCTGGACGAAGATGCGGCCATAGGGCAGGGCGCGCGCAGCGGTGGCTGCCGCCTGCGCCTGCTGTTCCGCCGTATCCGCATCGTTCTTCAGCCGCGCGCGCAGCATGCCGATGCCGCAGTACACGATGTAGGCCGCGCCCACCCATTTCACCGCATTGAAAGCGGCGGCCGATGTCGCCAGCAGGGCGGACAAGCCCACCGCCGCCGCCAGCACATGCACCATGGTGCCCGTGCCGATGCCGAGAGCCGCCGCGCAGCCCGCGCGCCAGCCCTGGGTCGCGCTGCGCGCCATGATGAGCAGCGAATCGGGCCCCGGCATGATATTCAGCAGCAGGCCGGAAATGATGAACAGCGTCAGGTCGTGAATGCCGAACATGGCGCCTCCTTAATTGCCCGCGCCCAGCGCCTGCGTCACTTCCACGAACTGCTTCAGTTTCGCCAGCGCCGCGCCGGAAGACACTGCTTGGCGCGCGCGCTGCAGGCCGTCTTCGATCGAGCTGGCAACGCCGGCCGCATACAGCGCCGTGCCGGCGTTGAGCGCCACGATATCGCTGGCCGGTCCCGGCACGCCTTGCAGCGCTTCCAGCACCTTGGTTTTCGATTCTGCCGCATTGGCCACCTTCAGATTGCGGCTGGCCGTCATCTGCAGGCCGAAGTCCTCCGGATGGATTTCATATTCGCGGATCTCGCCGTTCACCAGCTCGCCCACCAGGGTGCCAGCGCCCAGCGACACTTCATCCATATTGTCGCGGCCATACACCACGATGGCGTGCTGCGCGCCCAGACGCTGCAGCACGCGCACCTGGATGCCGACCAGATCCTGGTGGAACACGCCCATCAGGATATTCGGCGCGCCGGCCGGATTGGTCAGCGGTCCAAGGATATTAAAGATGGTGCGCACGCCCAGCTCGCGCCGCACCGGCGCGGCATGCTTCATCGCCGCGTGGTGGTTGGGCGCAAACATGAAGCCGATGCCGCTCTGCGCAATCGATTGCGCGATCTGTTCCGGCTTGAGATTGATATTCGCACCGAGCGACTCGATCAGATCGGCGCTGCCGGAGGCGGAGGACACGCTGCGTCCACCGTGCTTGGCCACGCGCGCGCCGGCGGAGGCGGCCACGAACATGGAGGCGGTCGAGATATTGAAGGTGTGCGCGCCGTCGCCGCCCGTGCCGACGATGTCGAGCAGGTTGGTGGCGTCGGCCATCGGCACCTTGGTCGAGAATTCGCGCATGACTTGCGCGGCGGCGGTGATTTCGCCGATGGTTTCCTTTTTCACGCGCAGGCCCATGGTCAGGGCGGCGATCATCACGGGCGACATTTCGCCGGACATGATCTGGCGGAACAGATGCAGCATCTCGTCGTGGAAGATTTCGCGGTGTTCGATACAGCGCAGCAGGGCTTCTTGATGGGTAATTGGCATGACAATTCCTTCAATAGAATGAATAGCGCAAAGCGGTGGTGCCGGACGCGCAGCGTCCGGCAGCTATCAGCGTTCGAGGAAGTTCTTCAGCAGCGCGTGGCCGTGTTCCGACAGGATCGACTCGGGGTGGAACTGCACGCCCTCGATGTCGAATTCCTTATGGCGCACGCCCATGATTTCGCCGTCGTCGGTCCATGCCGTGACTTCCAGGCAGGACGGCAGCGAGGCGCGTTCGATAGCCAGCGAGTGGTAGCGGATGACTGTGAAGGGGCTTGGCAGGTTTTTGAATACGCCAACGCCCGTATGCGCGATTAAGGAAGTTTTGCCATGCATGACCTGCTTGGCGCGGATGACGTTTCCGCCAAAGGCTTCGCCGATGGCCTGATGGCCCAGGCAAACGCCGAGTATGGGTTTCTTGCCCGCGAAGTGTTTGAGCACCTCGACGGAAATGCCTGCCTGCGCCGGCGCTTTCGGGCCGGGCGAAATGCAGATGCGGTCGGGATTGAGCGCTTCGATTTCCGCGATGGTGATTTCATCGTTGCGGAAGGTGCGCACGTCTTCGCCCAGTTCGCCGAAATACTGCACGATGTTATAGGTGAAGGAGTCGTAGTTGTCGATCATCAGCAGCATGTTAGATCCCCCCATCCAGGCCATCTTGCACTTGTTCGGCGGCGCGCAGCACGGCGCGCGCCTTATTCTCTGTTTCCTGCCATTCCATCTCCGGTATTGAGTCGGCCACGATGCCGGCGGCGGCCTGCACATGCAGCATGCCGTTCTTGATCACGCCGGTGCGGATGGCGATGGCCACGTCCATCTCGCCACCAAAGGAGAGATAGCCGCAGGCGCCGCCGTAGATGCCGCGCTTGGAAATTTCCAGCTCGTCGATCACTTCCATGGCGCGCACTTTCGGCGCGCCGGTCAGGGTGCCGGCCGGGAAGGTGGCGCGCAGCACGTCCAGATTGGACATGCCTGCTTTCAGCTTGCCTTCCACATTCGAGACGATGTGCTGCACATGCGAATATTTTTCGATCACCAGGCGGTCGGTGACCTTCACCGTGCCGATGTCCGAGATGCGGCCCAGGTCATTGCGCGCCAGGTCGATCAACATCACGTGTTCGGCGATTTCCTTCGGATCGGCCAGCAGCTCTTCCGCCAACTCGGCATCGCGCTCCGGCGTGGCGCCGCGCGGGCGGGTGCCGGCGATCGGGCGCAGCGTGACTTTTTTCTCGCCGTCCGGCAGGGTCTCGTTGCGCACCAGGATTTCCGGCGATGCGCCTACGATCTGCATATCGCCGAAATTGTAGAAGTACATATACGGCGAAGGATTCAGCGAGCGCAGCGCGCGGTACAGGCTCAGTGGCGAATCCACATAAGGCTTGCGGATGCGCTGGCCGATCTGCACCTGCATCAGGTCGCCCGCCATCACATATTCGTGGGCCTTGGCGACAGCGGCCAGATAGTCTTCCTTCTTGAAGTCGCGGATGATTTCCGTGCGCACCGAAGCCGAGGTGAGCGGCGTATCGACGCCGCGCCGCAGCAGCGCGCGCAAGTCTTTCAGGCGCTGGCGCGCTTTGGAGAAGGACTCCGGCTGCGCCGTGTCGGCATACACGATCAGATACAGCTTGCCGGACAGGTTGTCGATCACCGCCAGCTCTTCCGTCACCATCAGCTGGATGTCGGGCAGGCCCAGATCGTCCTTCGGCTGGGTATGCGCCAGCTTCTTCTCGATATGGCGCACAGTGTCGTAGCCGAAGTAGCCGGCCAGGCCGCCGCAGAAGCGCGGCATGCCGGGACGCAGGGCGACTTTGAAGCGGGCCTGGAAGGACTCAATGAATTCGAGCGGATTGCCTTCATGCGTCTCGATCACTTCGCCGTGCTTGACGACCTCGGTGCGGCTGCCGGTGGTGCGCAGCACCGTGCTGGCAGGCAGGCCGATGAAGGAGTAACGGCCGAAGCGTTCACCGCCCACTACCGATTCTAGTAGGAAGGTGTTCTTGCCGTTGTTCTGGATCTGCGCCAGCTTGAGGTACAGGGTCAGGGGCGTTTCGAGATCGGCGAAAGCTTCCGCGATCAGAGGAATGCGGTTATAGCCTTCCTTGGCCAGCGATTTGAATTCGAGTTCGGTCATGTATCTCTCCATTCCGCCAGCTTTGGATGTGGTGGTGGCGGTGAGGTTCAAAAAACCTGCCGGGAGCGAACGCGTAGGAACGCAACGGCAGCAATCAATACGGCTTAGTTAGCCAACGATTGCCAGCGTCGCCACAGCCAGGCCTCAATCGAGCCGCGGTGGGTGACATTGTGTCTTTTGTTGAGAAACATCGTCTTTAGAAAGGTCAGTTTGCGATTGGGTTTTGCAAGCTAATTAATTGAGCCGCTTGGAGCAGCGAGGCAACTATACCATCAGAATTGATTTTGTGTATACACTCTCCGTGGTTATATCCATATGGCACGGTGAGCACTGGACAGCCGGCCGCGCGCGCCGCCTCGGCGTCGTTGGAAGAGTCGCCGATGGCCACTACCTGCGCCGGTTCCAGCCCGAAATCGCGGCATACCTGCAGCAGCGGCAGCGGGTCCGGTTTCTTCTTCGGTAGCGAATCGCCGCCATACACAATCTCGAAATAGCCATCCAATTCTTTTTGCGCCAGCAGCGGGCGCGCAAAGGCGATCGGCTTGTTGGTGACGCAGGCCAGGCGCAGTCCCGCATCCTTGAATGCCTGCAGGCCGGCCATCACGTCCGGATACAAGGTGCTGTGATTGCCGTTGATGGCCAGGTAGTGGCGCTGATAGGCGTCCATCGCGGCGGGGAAATGGCGCTCCACGCCATCGGCCTCGTGATCCAGTGCGAGCACGCTGCGGATCAGGTTTTCCGAACCCTTGCCGACCATGATCTGAATGCGCTCGGCGCTGATGGGCGCCAGGTCCAGATCGGCGCGCATGCGGTTGATGGCGACGTGGAAGTCCGGCACGGTGTCGAGCATCGTGCCGTCCAGATCGATGATGGCGGCGCGCACGCCGCGAAGCACAGACGCCGCCGTCATGCTTACACCGTCGCCAGCTGGGCGCGCATGGCGTCGATCACAGCCTTGTAGTCCGGCTGGCCGAAGATGGCGGAACCGGCCACGAAGGTGTCGGCGCCCGCTGCCGCGGCGGCGGCGATGTTGTCGACCTTGATGCCGCCGTCCACTTCCAGCAGGATGTCGCGGCCGGATTCATTGATCATCTGGCGCGCCAGGGCGATCTTCTTCAGCGCCTGCGGGATGAAGGACTGGCCGCCGAAGCCCGGGTTGACCGACATGATCAGGATCATGTCGATCTTGTCCATCACGTGTTCCAGGTGGTGCAGCGGCGTGGCCGGGTTGAACACCAGGCCGGCCTTGCAGCCGTTGTCGCGGATCAGTTGCAGGGTGCGGTCGATATGGTCCGAAGCTTCCGGGTGGAAGGTGATGATGTTGGCGCCCGCCTTGGCGAAGTCGGGGATGATGCGGTCGACCGGCTTGACCATCAGATGCACATCGATCGGCACCTGCACGTGCGGACGGATGGCCTGGCACACCAGTGGGCCGACCGTCAGGTTGGGCACATAGTGGTTGTCCATCACGTCGAAGTGGATGATGTCGGCGCCGGCGGCGACGACATTGCGCACTTCCTCGCCCAGGCGGGCGAAGTCGGCGGACAGGATGCTGGGAGCGATGCGGAAAGTAGTCATGGTGGGGCTTGCCTTAAAAAGATGCGCTATTTTACGCTGCCATGACACATCCCGCAGCCGCCGCGAGACATTTAAGAGGGACACACCTTGCGCCCGCGCCGGATTTGCGGTGCAATGTGGGACGCGCGATACCAAAACGCCATAATTACGTTCGAGGCATGTTTGCCGCCCAATCAAGGAAACTCGATGCCCCAGTATGAATTCACCGTTGCGGTCAGAACCCAGTATCTGCCGGAACAGTCCGATCCCGAACGCACCAACTTCGTGTTCACCTATTCGATCACGATCCAGAACACGGGCACCGTGGCCGCGCAGCTGATTTCGCGCCACTGGGTCATCACCGACGCCAACAACCGCAAGGAAGAAGTGCGCGGCCTGGGCGTGGTCGGCCATCAGCCGCTGCTGCAGCCGGGCGAAACCTTTGAATACACCAGCGGTACCCAGCTCGCCACGCCGCAAGGCTCGATGGTGGGCGAATACTTCTGCGTGGCCGAAGACGGCCACCAGTTCGAAGCCAAGATTCCGGAATTCGTTCTGTCCCTGCCGCGCACCCTGCACTGATTGGCAGGAGCGGCATCCAAGGCACGCCGGTGGTGGGCGTGCCGCAGCCTGCGGGCTGCCTGCTTTACTCGACGCCTTGGTCGTCCTTCTTTTCCGGCAGAACCTTGACCGGTGGAGTTTTCTTCTTGCTCGGCAGCGTCCACCAGACGATAAAGACCAGCAGGAACAGGGCCACCAGCGCTTCAATCATTAGATACCACATAGATAATCCTCATGTTATTCGCACGCCGTAGTCTACTCGTTTCTCCCGTCCCCGTCGCCGCCGCCACTCTGGCCTTGCTCCTGAGCGCTTGCGGCACCGCGCCGCCGCCGGCCCAGCCGGTCAAGCCCGTGCCAGTGCAGCCGGCCACGCCGCCCGCCCAGCCGGCGCCGGTGCCGCCCGCGCCCGCCGCGCCAGCGCGTCCGGCCAAGACCGAATTCGTGCCGGTGCGCTTCTCCTCCCTGCCGGGATGGACGCGCGACGATGTGCGCGCCGCCTGGCCCGCCTTCATGTCTTCCTGCGGCGTGCTGGCCAAGCAGGCCGACTGGAAAGAGCCGTGCACCATCGCGCGCGGTGTGAACGGCAATGACGAGAAGGCGATCCGCCTGTTCTTCGAATCCTTCCTGCAGCCGCACCAGGTGGTGGCGGCCGACGGCGCCAATAGTGGCCTGGTCACGGGCTATTACGAACCGCTGCTGCAAGGTTCGCGCAAACGCGGCGGCCCATTCCAGACCCCGCTCTATAAAGCGCCGGACGATCTGGTGACGGTGGAGCTGGCCAGTGTCTATCCGCAGCTGAAAGGCATGCGTCTGCGCGGCCGCCTGCAAGGCAAGAAAGTGGTGCCGTATGCGACCCGCGCCGAAATCGAGAAGGCCGACTTCAAGGGCAAGGAGCTGATGTGGGTGGACGACTCGGTGGAAGCCTTCTTCCTGCAGGTGCAGGGTTCGGGCCGCGTCCAGCTGGGCGACACCCAGGAAACCGTGCGCGTGGCGTATGCCGACCAGAATGGCCATCCTTACAAGTCCATCGGCAAATACCTGGTGGAGAAGGGCGAGCTGACGGCCGACCAGGCCTCGGCCCAGGGCATCAAAGCCTGGATCGCCGGCCATCCGACGCGCCAGCAGGAGCTGTTCAACGCCAACCCGAGCTATATCTTCTTCCGCGAAGAGAAGCTGCCCGACCCGAAAGTGGGGCCGAAAGGCTCGCTCGGCGTGCCGCTGACGCCGCAGCGCTCCGTCGCTGTCGACGCGGCGCAGCTGCCGCTGGGCGCACCGCTGTTCATCGCCACCACCCAGCCGAACAGCGAAGTGCCGCTGCAAAGACTGGTGATGGCGCAGGATACGGGTGGCGCCATCAAAGGCGCCATCCGCGTCGATTACTTCTTCGGCTTCGGCCCGGAAGCGGCGGAAAACGCCGGCCGCATGAAGCAGTCCGGCAATGTCTGGGTGCTGCTGCCGCGGCTGCAGCGCTGAACTGGCGCTGAACTGGCGCTGAATCAGCGCAATACCAGCACCGGCAGCGTGGTGTGGGCCAGCACCTTCTGCGTCTCGCTGCCGAGGAAAAGCTTGTTCAGGCCGCGCCGTCCGTGCGAGGCCATCAGGATGATGTCGCAGCCGAACTTCTCGGCGGCAGTCACGATTTCATCGTAAGGCGTGGGCGATACCGCCACCACGCCTTCGCAAGGCACGCCCGCCTCCTTGGCGGCAAGGGCGACCCGCTCCACGCTGGCGCGGGCCGCCGCGTCCATCTGGCGTTCGAATACGGTGGCGTCGGGAACGATCACGCCATCGCCCATCGGCACGAAGGGGAAGGGCTGAGCCACCGAAATGGTCACCAGCCGCGCCCCGTTTAACTTGGCGAACTGGATGGCCGTTTCGGTCGCCTTGTGCGACAGCTCGGAGCCGTCGGTCGGCAGCAAAATACTCTTGTACATGGCAACCTCCTATATAGAGGCCAGTGTAGAACCCTTGTTGGCTCAGGGGCGCACGCTTCGGATGGGACGCGACAGCAGCATCGCCACCGTCAGCGCCACGCCGCCCGCCGCCACGCAGGCCAGGCCGGTACGGATGCTGAAGTGGTCGGCCACATAGCCCGCCGCCAGCGCGCCCAGCGGCGCCGTCGCCACCGTCAGAAAGCGCATGGTCGAGATCATGCGGCCCAGGAATTCGTCCGGCGTCACCTTCTGGCGCAGCGCCATGTAGGGCACGAAGTAGAGCATCACGCCGCAATCGAAGAAGAAGACCAGGGCCGCATACGCCACGGCGCTGGCCGTCGCGCTGCCAAACAGCGTGGCGGGGATCGTCGGCATCAGCACGAAGCCCAGCGCGGTCGCGCCCACGCCCAGCAGAATGGTCACCCCCTGGCCATAGCGCTTGCTGAGCGGCTTCAGCAGCAGCGAGCTGACAAAGACGCCGATCCCGCCCAGCATCTGCGCCGTTCCGAGCACGCCGGGCGACATGCCCAGTTCGCGCGTGGCAAACAGCAGTACCAGCGCCGAATAGCCGTAGAACAGCAAATGCCAGGCGCCGGCCGACCAGGCCAGGGCGCGCAGCAGCGGTTGCTGCCATATATAGGCGAGGCCATCGCGGATATCGCGCAGCGGATGCTTGTCGGACGGCGGCGGCACCGGATCGCGCGCGCTGACCTTGCGCATCAGCTGCACCGACATCAGGAAGGTGAGGGCATTGACCAGAATGGCGAACGGTGCGCTCAGCCACTGGATCAGCACACCGGCCAGTCCCGGCGCGATCAGGCGCGAAGCGGAATCGGTGGCGGCGAACTTGGATTGCGCGTCGATCAGCCCATCGCGGCCCACCATGAAGGTCAGGAAGATCTGCTCCGCGCCGCCGCCGACCACCGAACACATGCCCATGGTGAAGGCTACCGCATACATCCACGGCATCGACAGCATGCCCAGCCACCAGCCCAGCGGCACGCTGGCCAGCGTGAGTGCCTGCACGATCTTGCTTGCCAAAAGAATGGGCAGCTTGGCGCGCCGGTCCAGCCAGACGCCGGCGGGCAGGGCGAACAGGGCGAAGGGAATGGCTTGCGCCGCCGTCATCATGCCCATCTGGGCCGGCGTCGCGTGCAGCAAGAGCACGGAACATAGGGGCAGGGCGAGGGCGCTGATCTGGCCGCCGAAGCCATTCAGGATGCTGCTGATCCAGTAGCGGCGGAAATCGGCGCTGCGCAGCAGGGCGTCCTTGCTAAGCTGTTCGGCGAGGTAGGAGCGAAAGACCGTAAACATTGAGGCTTGAATATACCAGTGCAGCGGATGAAAAGGCTACAATCGCCGCACACCTTTCACTATGGAGGAGATACATCGATGCAATACGAAGACCTGATCGTTGAAGTGCACGACAAAGTGGCCCTGATCCGCCTGAACCGTCCCAAGGCGCTGAATGCGCTGAATGACCGCATGATGAATGAGCTGGGCGACGCCTTCGCCAAGTTCGATGCCGACCCGAATATCGGCTGCATCGTCCTGACCGGCAGTGAAAAGGCCTTTGCCGCCGGCGCCGACATCGCCGCCATGGCCGATTACACCTATCAGGACACCTACCGCGACAACTACATCACCCGCAACTGGGAGCACATCCTCAAAGTGCGCAAGCCCGTGGTCGGCGCGGTGGCCGGCTATGTATTAGGCGGCGGCTGCGAGCTGGCCATGATGTGCGATTTCCTGATCGCGGCCGACAGCGCCAAATTCGGCCAGCCCGAAATCAAGGTCGGCGTCACGCCCGGCGCCGGCGGCACCCAGCGCCTGCCGCGCACCATCGGCAAGGCCAAGGCCATGGACATGCTGCTGACCGCGCGTACCATCGACGCCGCCGAAGCTGAGCGCATCGGCCTGGTCTCGCGCATCGTCCCCGCCGACAAACTGATCGAAGAGACGCTGGCCGCGGCCAATACGATCGCCGCCATGCCCCTGTCGGTCGCCATGATGATCAAGGATGCCGTGAACCGCGCCTTCGAAACCACGCTGACCGAAGGCGTGAATTACGAGCGCCGCCTGTTCCACGCCGCCTTCGGTACGCCGGCCCAGCGCGAAGGCATGCATGCCTTCCTCGAAAAGCGCTTGCCAAAGTTCGATGGTCTTTGATATAGTTCTGTCCCTCGCAACGCAGCGTAAGCAGCGCAGCGAGGGAGTTTCGAAGCGCCAAGCGCTGCGAAACGAAAGATAAGAAGCTTG
>JANCSZ010000021.1:0-59892 GCA_024437665.1 Massilia sp. YIM B04103
CCACTTCACCGGCGAGATCTATGTGCTGTCGAAAGACGAAGGTGGTCGTCACACCCCGTTCTTCAACAACTATCGCCCACAGTTCTACTTCCGTACCACCGACGTAACCGGTTCGATCGAGCTGCCAGCCGATAAAGAAATGGTTATGCCAGGCGATAACGTGTCGATCACCGTCAAGCTGATCAACCCGATCGCGATGGAAGAAGGTCTGCGCTTCGCGATCCGTGAAGGCGGCCGTACCGTCGGCGCCGGCGTGGTTGCAAAAATCATCGCTTAAGAATCCTGCCAAACACTAGCATCCGGCAGCGCTGGATGCTAGAATAACGGATTCACTGATAAAGTTTTACGTAGGGGCGTAGCTCAATTGGCAGAGCGTCGGTCTCCAAAACCGAAGGTTGGGGGTTCGATGCCCTCCGCCCCTGCCACCGAACCTGGTGCAGGGCACCGAAAGTAAAATAGAATGTCTAATCAATCCGTGCAAACCGTTAGCACGTCAAACGACAAGTTCAAAGTCGTGCTGGCAGTGGTTGCAGCGATTGCAGGCGTAGTCGGGTTCTTTTACCTGGCAGGTCAACCAACCCTGGTGCGGGCAGCTGCGCTTGTGGTTGGTTTGCTTATTTCCGCTGGCATCGCATACACCTCCGCCACCGGCCGTGATTTCCTGAATTTCGCCAAGGAAGCCATCCGCGAAACCAAGAAAGTTGTTTGGCCGACGCGCAAAGAAGCCATGCAAATCACGATGATCGTGTTTGCCTTCGTCCTCGTGATGGCTGTGTTCCTGTGGGGCACGGATAAGCTGCTGGAATTCCTGTTGTACGACGTCATCCTGGGTTGGAAACAATAATGAGCGAAAATGTGCAAGACGAAGTGCCGGGCAGCGTCCCGGCACAAGATGCTGGCGCGGCGCTCAGCGTGCCTGTCAGCAATAAGCGCTGGTATGTGGTGCATGCTTACTCCGGTATGGAAAAGAGCGTGCAGCGCGCGCTGACCGAGCGCGTGGAACGCGCCGGCATGCAAGACCAGTTCGGCCAGATCCTGGTGCCGACCGAAGAAGTGGTCGAAGTCAAGAACGGCCAAAAATCGGTGACCGAGCGCCGTTTCTTCCCGGGCTATGTACTGGTTGAAATGGAAATGACCGACGAAACCTGGCACTTGGTGAAAAATACCAGCAAAGTGACCGGCTTCATCGGCGGCAAATCGAATAAGCCGACCCCGATTCCCGCGCGCGAGATCGAAAAGATCATGCACCAGATGCAGGAAGGCGTGGAGAAACCGCGGCCGAAAGTGCTGTACGAAGTGGGCGAGCAAGTCCGCATCAAGGATGGCCCGTTCACCGATTTCAACGGCAATGTCGAAGAAGTCAACTACGAGAAATCCAAGGTGCGCGTCTCCGTCACCATCTTCGGCCGCGCGACGCCGGTCGAACTCGAATTCGGCCAGGTCGAGAAAGTATAAGCAAGAAGCGCCCACGGAGCGCTGCTCCGGAACCTGGTTCCAGCAAAATCCGCCAAGAGGAGCCCTGCCATGTAGGATCGGCGGGGCGCTACTACTCAAATCCAACGATAGGAAGTGCCCAACATGGCAAAGAAAATCATTGGCTTTATCAAGCTGCAAGTGCCAGCTGGTAAGGCAAACCCATCCCCTCCAATCGGTCCTGCGCTGGGTCAGCGCGGCCTGAACATCATGGAATTCTGCAAAGCCTTCAACGCCCAAACCCAGGGTCTGGAGCCAGGCATGCCGATTCCAGTGGTGATCACCGCTTTCGCCGACAAGTCCTTCACCTTCGTGATGAAGACCCCGCCGGCAACCTACCTGATCAAGAAGCACTCCGGCGTGCAAAAAGGTTCGCCGAAGCCACATACCGACAAGGTTGGCAAGCTGACCCGCGCACAAGCGGAAGAAATCGCTAAACTGAAAACCCCGGATCTGACCGCTGCCGATATGGAAGCTGCAGTGCGCACCATCGCTGGTTCCGCACGTTCGATGGGCATCACGGTAGAGGGCATCTAATCATGGCAAAACTGTCCAAACGCGCTCAAGCCATCAAGGCTAAAGTAGACCGTACCAAAGTGTACGCTTTCGACAACGCTGTTGCTCTGGTTAAAGAACTGGCAACCGCCAAGTTCAACGAATCGATCGACGTGTCCGTGCAACTGGGCGTGGATCCGAAGAAATCGGACCAAGTCGTGCGTGGTTCCGTCGTGCTGCCAGCCGGCACCGGCAAAACCGTTCGCGTGGCCGTGTTCGCTTCCGGCGACAAGGCTGAGGCAGCGAAAGCCGCCGGCGCCGACGTGGTTGGTATGGAAGACCTGGCTGAGCAAGTCAAAGCCGGCAACATGCCTTTCGACATCGTCATCGCTTCGCCTGACACCATGCGTATCGTCGGTACCCTGGGCCAGATCCTGGGCCCACGCGGCCTGATGCCAAACCCGAAAGTCGGCACCGTGACGCCTGACGTGGCAACCGCCGTGAAAAACGCGAAAGCCGGTCAAGTGCAGTACCGTACCGACAAGGCCGGTATCATCCACGCCACCATCGGCCGTAAATCGTTCAGCGATGCAGACCTGAAGAGCAATCTGCTGGCCCTGATCGACGCCCTGAACAAGGCAAAACCAGCCTCGTCGAAAGGCGTGTACCTGCGCAAAGTGGCGATCTCGTCCACGATGGGCGCGGGCGTGCGCGTCGACCACGCTGGTCTGGCTGCCTAAGTCAAGAATCAAGTCCCGGCGCAGTTTTTGCCGGGCGCATCTTTGGGCTGGCGGCGCGCGCAAGCGCGCCGCCAGGCAATCAAAGACCGTTGGGCCGCTTGCAGCAGGCAGGCAAGGGGTTAATAGCGAAGGCTCCCAGCGCAGATGGTGTACCCGAACAAGTTTCGTAGTCCATAGGACTCCTAAACCTCGGACGCCGTTGTTCGAACCGATGCAAAGGCTTTGCCGCGCATCATTTAAGGAGGTTGACCGTGGGTCTCAATCTGAATGACAAAAAGGCCGTCGTCGCCGAAGTTTCCGCAAAAGTAGCAACTGCGCAAACGATCGTCGTGGCCGAGTACCGTGGCATCCAGGTTGGTCACTTGACGCAACTCCGTGCTAAAGCGCGTACCCAAGGCGTGTACCTGCGTGTTCTGAAGAACACCCTGGCCCGCCGCTCCGTGGAAGGTACGCAGTTCGCCGCCCTGGCCGATGAAATGACCGGTCCGCTGATCTATTCGATCTCGGATGACGCCGTTGCAGCAGCGAAAGTCATCAACGACTTCGCCAAAACCAACGACAAACTGGTGATCAAGGCTGGTAACTTCGCAGGCAAACAGCTGGATAAAGCCGCTGTTACCGCGTTGGCGAGCATTCCTAGCCGTGAAGTCCTCATCTCGCAGCTGTTGGGCGTTATGCTGGCTCCGGTGTCGGGCTTTGCACGTGGTCTGGCTGCTCTGGCAGCCAAGAAAGAAACCGAAGCCGCTTAATCGCGTGCCCGCTTTCTTAGTCAATACCAATTCTGTAGCATTACAAATACATTAGGAGTTTCAAATGGCAATTAGCAAAGACGATATCCTGAACGCAGTGAGCGAAATGTCCGTGATGGACCTGAACGAACTGGTCAAGGCCTTCGAAGAAAAATTCGGCGTGTCCGCTGCTGCAATGGCTGCTCCAGCTGCCGCTGGTGGCGCTACCGCCGCTGCTGCTGAAGAGCAAACCGAGTTCAACCTGGTGCTGTCCGAAGTCGGCGCGAACAAAGTGGGCGTGATTAAAGCTGTCCGCGAAATCACCGGTCTGGGCCTGAAAGAAGCCAAAGATCTGGTTGACGGCGCACCGAAGACCGTGAAAGAAGCCCTGTCGAAAGCTGACGCTGAAGCCGGCAAGAAAAAGCTGGAAGAAGCTGGCGCCAAGGCCGACCTGAAGTAATTTTAGTACCGGCGCTGGCAGTCTTTTGCGCCTGAGCCAAAGTTGCGGATCTCCTCCCCAGAGGGGGAGGTCCGACTTTGGCTCCTTTGTCGTCTGTGCCGTATTTATAGCTCTGCCGTTTCGCTGTGCCGTAGTTCCCCTGTCTTGTTTGCAACCTGCTGGAAGCGTAGTGCCTTGAGGTTTCCCCTGTGTTCCACAGCCGAAACCTGAATTTTCTATCCTTTCCTGTCACTCACGGAGTGTCCATGCACTACTCATTTACTGAGAAGAAACGCATTCGCAAATCATTCGCGAAACGCGCCAACGTCCACAACGTTCCGTTCCTGCTGGCGACCCAGCTCGAGTCTTACGAAAACTTCTTGCAGGAGCACACCGCTCCCTCGACGCGCAAGAATGAAGGCCTGCAGTCGGCCTTCTCCTCCATCTTCCCCATCGTATCGCACAATGGCTTCGCGCGTCTGGAGTTCCTCTCCTACGTGCTGGGCGATCCCGCCTTCGACGTCAAGGAATGCCAGCTGCGCGGCCTGACCTTCGCCTCGCCGCTGCGCGCCAAGGTGCGTCTGGTGATCCTGGACAAGGAATCGCCGACCAAGCCGGTGGTCAAGGAGATGAAGGAACAGGAAGTGTATATGGGCGAACTGCCGCTGATGACGACGACCGGTTCGTTCGTCATCAACGGCACCGAGCGCGTCATCGTTTCGCAGCTGCATCGCTCTCCTGGCGTGTTCTTCGAGCACGACCGCGGCAAGACCCACTCCTCGGGCAAGCTGCTGTTCTCGGCCCGCATCATCCCTTACCGCGGCTCCTGGCTGGACTTCGAGTTCGACCCGAAAGACGTGCTGTACTTCCGCGTCGACCGCCGCCGCAAGATGCCGGTCACCATCCTGCTGAAGGCCATCGGCATGACGCCGGAACAGATCCTGGCCAACTTCTTCGTCTTCGACAACTTCAACCTGCGTTCGGAAGGCGCGGAAATGGAGTTCGTGTCCGAACGCCTGCGCGGTGAAGTCGCGCGCTTCGACATCGTCGATCCGAAGTCGGGCAAGACCCTGGTCATGAAAGACAAGCGCATCAATGCCAAGCATGTGCGCGACATCGAAGCGGCCGGCATCGCCCACATCTCGGTGCCGGAAGACTATCTGCTGGGCCGTGTGCTGGCGAAAAACATTGTCGACCCGGAAACCGGCGAAGTGGTGGCCTCGGCCAACGACGAGCTGACCGAAGAGGTGCTGAACCGCCTGCGCGACGCCAATATCAGCGCGATCCAGACCCTGTACACCAACGATCTGGACCAGGGCGCCTACATCTCGCAAACTCTGCGCATCGACGACACCGCCGACCAGACCGCCGCGCGCGTGGCGATCTACCGCATGATGCGTCCTGGCGAACCGCCGACCGAAGAGTCGGTGGAAGCCCTGTTCAACGGCCTGTTCTACAGCGCCGACCGGTACGACCTGTCGGCCGTGGGCCGCATGAAGTTCAACCGCCGCATCGGCCGCGATGAACTGACCGGCGCCATGACGCTGTCGAACGAAGACGTGCTGGCCGTGATCAAGATCCTCGTCGAGCTGCGCAATGGCCGCGGCGAAGTCGACGATATCGACCACTTGGGCAACCGCCGCGTGCGTTGCGTGGGCGAGCTGGCCGAGAACCAGTTCCGCGCCGGCCTGGTGCGCGTCGAGCGCGCCGTCAAGGAGCGTCTGGGCCAAGCCGAAGCCGACAACCTGATGCCGCACGACCTGATCAACTCCAAGCCGATTTCGGCCGCCATCCGCGAGTTCTTCGGTTCGTCCCAGCTGTCGCAGTTCATGGACCAGACCAACCCGCTGTCGGAAATCACCCACAAGCGCCGCGTCTCGGCCCTGGGCCCGGGCGGTCTGACGCGCGAACGCGCCGGCTTCGAGGTGCGCGACGTGCACCCAACCCACTACGGCCGCGTGTGCCCGATCGAAACCCCTGAGGGTCCGAACATCGGTCTGATCAACTCGCTGGCACTGTATGCCCGCCTGAACGAGTACGGCTTCCTCGAGACCCCGTACCGCAAGGTCGAGAACAGCATGGTGACCGACAAGATCGATTACCTGTCCGCCATCGAAGAAGGCCGCTACATCATCGCCCAGGCGAATGCGACCATCAATAACGAAGGCAAGCTGAGCGACGAGCTGGTGTCGGCCCGCGAAGCCGGCGAGACCATCCTGGTGTCGCCCGAGCGCATCCAGTACATGGACGTGGCCCCGGGCCAGATCGTGTCCGTGGCAGCGTCGCTGATTCCATTCCTGGAGCACGATGACGCCAACCGTGCACTGATGGGCGCCAACATGCAGCGCCAGGCCGTGCCTTGCCTGCGTCCGGAAAAAGCCCTGGTCGGTACCGGCATCGAGCGCACCGTGGCGGTCGACTCCGGCACCACCGTGCAAGCCCTGCGTGGCGGCGTGGTCGATTACATCGACGCCGGCCGCGTGGTGATCCGCGTCAACGACGAAGAGGCGCAAGCCGGCGAAGTCGGCGTCGACATCTACAACCTGATCAAGTACACCCGTTCCAACCAGAACACCAATATCAACCAGCGTCCGATCGTCAAAGTGGGCGACCGCGTGGCGAAAAACGACGTGATCGCCGACGGCGCATCGACCGACCTGGGCGAACTGGCACTGGGCCAGAACATGACCGTGGCCTTCATGCCATGGAATGGTCTGAACTTCGAGGATTCGATCCTGATCTCGGAAAACGTCGTGAAAGACGACCGCTACACCTCGATCCACATCGAGGAACTGTCGGTGGTCGCGCGCGACACCAAGCTGGGCGCGGAAGAAATCACGCGCGACATCTCGAACCTGGCGGAAAACCAGCTGGCGCGTCTGGATGAGTCGGGCATCGTCTACATCGGCGCCGAAGTGCAAGCCGGCGACACCCTGGTCGGTAAAGTGACGCCGAAGGGCGAAACCCAGCTGACCCCGGAAGAGAAGCTGCTGCGCGCCATCTTCGGCGAAAAAGCGTCGGACGTGAAAGACACCTCGCTGCGCGTGCCGTCGGGCATGGTCGGCACCGTGATCGACGTGCAAGTCTTCACCCGCGAAGGCATCCCGCGCGACAAGCGCGCCCAGCAGATCATCGACGACGAGCTGAAGCGCTTCCGCCTGGACTTGAACGACCAGATGCGTATCGTTGAGGGCGACGCCTTCCAGCGTCTGGAAAAAATGCTGATCGGTAAAGTCGTCAACGGCGGTCCGAAGAAGCTGGCCAAGGGCGCCAAGATCACCAAGGATTACCTGGACGATCTGGATAAATACCACTGGTTCGACATCCGTCCGGCCGAGGACGATGCCGCCACCGCCCTGGAAGCGATCAAGGAATCGATCAACGAGAAGCGCCACCAGTTCGACCTGGCCTTCGAAGAGAAGCGCAAGAAACTGACCCAGGGCGACGAGCTGCAGCCTGGCGTGCAGAAAATGGTCAAGGTCTACCTGGCCGTGAAACGCCGCCTGCAGTCGGGCGACAAGATGGCGGGCCGCCACGGTAACAAGGGTGTGGTCTCGCGCATCGTGCCGGTGGAAGACATGCCGTACATGGCTGACGGCACGCCGGCCGACGTGGTGCTGAACCCGCTGGGCGTTCCATCGCGTATGAACGTGGGTCAGATCCTGGAAACCCACTTGGGCTGGGCGGCAAAAGGCCTGGGCATCCGTATCGGCGAAATGCTGCAAGCGCAGATCAAGGTCGAAGAGATGCGCAAATACCTGACCACCGTGTACAACGAGTCGGGCAAGAAGGAAGAGATCGCCGACTTCAGCGACGACGAGATCATGGGCCTGGCGCACAACCTGAAAAAAGGTGTGCCGTTCGCGACCCCGGTGTTCGACGGCGCGCACGAAGAGGAAATCCGCCGCATGCTGGACCTGGCGTATCCGGACGAGATCGCAGGCAAGCTGGGTATGACCCCGTCCAAGAACCAGGTCACCATGTACGACGGCCGCACCGGCGAAGCGTTCGAGCGCAAAGTCACCGTGGGCGTGATGCACATGCTGAAACTGCACCACTTGGTCGACGACAAGATGCACGCCCGTTCCACCGGTCCTTACTCGCTGGTGACGCAGCAGCCGCTGGGCGGTAAAGCCCAGTTCGGCGGCCAGCGCTTCGGTGAGATGGAGGTGTGGGCGCTGGAAGCTTACGGCGCGTCCTACGTGCTGCAAGAGATGCTGACCGTGAAGTCCGACGACGTGAACGGCCGTACCAAAGTGTACGAGAACCTGGTCAAGGGCGATCACGTGATCGACGCCGGCATGCCGGAATCGTTCAACGTGCTGCTGAAAGAGATCCGTTCCCTGGGTATCGATATGGACCTGGAACGCAGCTAAGACCACAGCACGTCGCCCGGCCGCTGACGCAGCGGCCGGGCAGTTTAAAGAATTCATCACTACCTGGAGTGATACATGAAAGCCCTGCTCGATCTATTCAAGCAAGTACAGCAAAACGAGACGTTTGACGCGATCAAAATCGGTCTCGCTTCGCCTGAAAAAATCCGTTCCTGGTCCTACGGCGAAGTCAAAAAGCCGGAAACCATCAACTACCGTACCTTCAAGCCTGAGCGCGACGGCCTGTTCTGCGCCAAGATCTTTGGCCCGATCAAGGACTACGAGTGCCTGTGCGGCAAGTACAAGCGCCTCAAGCACCGCGGCGTGATCTGCGAGAAGTGCGGCGTCGAAGTTACCCTGGCCAAGGTGCGCCGCGAGCGCATGGGCCACATCGAACTGGCCTCGCCGACCGCCCACATCTGGTTCCTGAAATCGCTGCCGTCGCGTCTGGGCATGGTGCTCGACATGACCTTGCGCGATATCGAACGCGTGCTGTATTTCGAAGCATACGTCGTGACCGATCCCGGCATGACCCCGCTGAAAAAATGCCAGATCATGTCGGAAGACGATTACGCCGCCAAGTATGAAGAATACGGCGACGACTTCACCGCCTTCATGGGCGCCGAAGGTATCCGCGAACTGCTGCGCTCGATCGACATCCACCGCGATGCCGAAGCGCTGCGCGTGGAACTGAAGGAATCGAAGTCGGAAGCGAAGATCAAGAAATACGCCAAGCGCCTGAAAGTGCTGGAAGCGTTCCAGCGTTCCGGCATCAAGCCCGAGTGGATGATCATGGAAGTGCTGCCGGTGCTGCCGCCGGAGCTGCGTCCGCTGGTGCCGCTGGACGGCGGCCGCTTCGCGACCTCCGATCTGAACGATCTGTACCGCCGCGTCATCAACCGTAACAACCGTCTGAAACGCCTGATGGAGCTGCGCGCTCCAGAGATCATCACGCGCAACGAAAAGCGCATGCTGCAGGAAGCCGTCGACTCGCTGCTCGACAACGGCCGCCGCGGCAAGGCCATGACCGGCGCCAATAAGCGTCCGCTCAAATCGCTGGCCGAAATGATCAAGGGTAAGGGCGGCCGCTTCCGTCAGAACTTGCTGGGTAAGCGCGTCGACTACTCGGGCCGTTCGGTCATCGTGGTGGGTCCGCAGCTGAAACTGCACCAGTGCGGTCTGCCGAAGCTGATGGCGCTGGAACTGTTCAAGCCCTTCATCTTCAACAAGCTCGAATTGATGGGTCTGGCAACGACCATCAAGGCGGCGAAGAAACTGGTTGAGATTCAAGAACCGGTGGTGTGGGACATCCTGGAAGAAGTGATCCGCGAACACCCGATCATGCTGAACCGCGCGCCGACCCTGCACCGTCTGGGTATCCAGGCGTTCGAGCCGGTGCTGATCGAAGGCAAGGCGATCCAGCTGCACCCGCTGGTTTGCGCGGCGTTCAACGCCGACTTCGACGGCGACCAGATGGCCGTTCACGTGCCGCTGTCGATCGAAGCGCAGATGGAAGCGCGCACCCTGATGCTGGCCTCGAACAACATCCTGTTCCCATCGAACGGCGAACCGTCGATCGTGCCGTCGCAGGATATCGTGCTGGGTCTGTACTACGCGACCCGCGAGGCGATCAACGCCAAGGGCGAAGGCATGATGTTCCCGGACGTGTCCGAAGTCATCCGCGCCTACGATAACAAGGAAGTGGAACTGGCGACCCGCATCACCGTGCGTATCGTCGAGAACCCGAAAGATCCGGTCTCCGGCGAATTCGTGCGCACCCTGACGCGCTACGAAACCACCGTCGGCCGCGCCATCCTGTCCGAAATTCTGCCGAAGGGTCTGCCGTTCTCGGTACTGAACCGTCCGCTGAAGAAGAAGGAAATCTCGCGCCTGATCAACACCTCCTTCCGCAAGTGCGGTCTGCGCGCCACCGTGGTGTTCGCCGACCAGCTGATGCAGTCGGGCTTCCGCCTGGCGACCCGCGCCGGTATCTCGATTTGCGTCGACGATATGCTGGTGCCGCTGGTGAAGAAGACCCTGATCTCGACCGCCGAATCGGAAGTCAAACAGATCGAGCAGCAGTACGCCTCGGGTCTGGTGACCGCCGGCGAGCGTTACAACAAGGTCGTCGACATCTGGGGCAAGACCTCGGACGAAGTGGGCAAGGCCATGATGGACCAGCTCAAAGTGGAAGACGTGACCCGCCGCGACGGCACGCAGACCACCCAGGAATCGTTCAACGCGATTTACATGATGGCCGACTCGGGCGCCCGTGGTTCGGCTGCCCAGATCCGCCAGCTGGCCGGTATGCGCGGTCTGATGGCCAAGCCGGACGGCTCGATCATTGAAACGCCGATCACCGCGAACTTCCGCGAAGGTCTGAACGTTCTGCAGTACTTCATTTCGACCCACGGCGCGCGTAAAGGTCTGGCCGACACCGCGCTGAAAACCGCGAACTCCGGTTACCTGACCCGCCGTCTGGTGGACGTGACCCAGGATCTGGTGGTGATCGAGGACGATTGCGGCACCTCCAACGGCACGCTGATGAAGGCGATGGTCGAAGGCGGTGAAGTGATCGAAGCCCTGCGCGACCGTATTCTGGGCCGCGTGGCAGGCACCGACGTCGTCAATCCTGAAACCCAGGAAACCGTGTACGAAGCCGGCACGCTGCTGGACGAAGACATGGTTGAAGACATCGAACGCATGGGCATCGACGAAGTCAAAGTCCGCACCCCGCTGACCTGCGACACGCGCTTCGGCCTGTGCGCCAAGTGCTACGGCCGCGACCTGGGCCGCGGCCTGCTGGTCAACTCCGGCGAAGCCGTCGGTGTGGTGGCAGCGCAGTCGATCGGTGAGCCGGGTACCCAGCTGACCATGCGTACCTTCCACATCGGTGGTGCGGCATCGCGTGCGGCAGTGGCATCGAGCGTGGAAGCGAAGTCGAACGGCGTGATCCGTTTCACCGCCACCATGCGTTACGTCACCAACGGCAAGGGCGCGCAGATCGTCATTTCCCGTTCCGGCGAAGTGCTGATCACCGACGACCATGGCCGTGAGCGCGAGCGCCACAAAGTGCCGTACGGCGCGACCCTGATCGTCAAGGATGGCATGACCGTGAAAGCCGGCGCGCCGCTGGCGACCTGGGATCCGCTGACCCGTCCGATCATTACCGAGTACGCCGGTATGGTGCGCTTCGAGAACGTCGAAGAAGGCGTGACCGTGGCCCGTCAGGTGGACGAGGTGACCGGTCTGGCCACCCTGGTGGTGATCGATGCGAAACGCCGTGGTTCGCTGACCAAGACCGTGCGTCCGCAGGTGAAACTGCTGAACGACGACGGCCACGAAGTGAAGATCGCCGGCACCGAACACGCCGTGGCGATCGGCTTCCAGGTTGGCGCGCTGATCATGGTGAAAGACGGCCAGCAAGTGTCCGTGGGTGAGGTTCTGGCGCGTATCCCGACCGAATCGCAGAAAACCCGTGACATTACCGGTGGTCTGCCGCGCGTGGCCGAGCTGTTCGAAGCCCGTTCCCCGAAAGACGCCGGCATGCTGGCGGAAGTCACCGGTACGGTGGCCTTCGGTAAGGAAACCAAGGGCAAGCAGCGTCTGGAAATCACCGACATGGACGGCAACAAGCACGAGTTCCTGATTACCAAGGACAAGCAAGTGCTGGTGCACGACGGCCAGGTGGTGAACAAGGGCGAGATGATCGTGGACGGCCCGGCCGATCCGCAAGACATCCTGCGCCTGCTGGGTATCGAAGCGCTGGCCCGCTACATCGTCGACGAAGTGCAGGACGTGTACCGTCTGCAGGGCGTGAAGATCAACGACAAGCACATTGAAGTGATTGTGCGTCAGATGCTGCGCCGCGTGCAGATCACCAATGCCGGCGACAGCGACTACATCGTTGGCGAGCAGGTGGAGCGTTCGGAGCTGCTGGATGAGAACGACAAGCTGGCGGCGCAGAACAAACTGCAAGCCACCTACGAAAACGTGCTGCTGGGTATTACCAAGGCATCGCTGTCGACCGACTCCTTCATCTCGGCCGCATCGTTCCAGGAAACCACCCGCGTGCTGACCGAAGCGGCGATCATGGGCAAGCGCGATGGTCTGCGCGGCCTGAAAGAAAACGTGATCGTGGGCCGTCTGATTCCAGGCGGTACCGGTCTGGCCTTCCACCGCGCCCGCCGCGAGAAGGAAGTCTGGGAAGCCGAAGAACGCAAAGCGCTGCTGGATGCAGAGCGCGCTGCGATCGTGGCCGAACTGCCAGCGGAAGAAGTGCCGCACCACAGCGACGAAGCGTAAGCTTCTGCGCCAACAAGACGCCACCTTCGGGTGGCGTTTTTCATTTGAGAGCGAGTTTGACTATGCACCGTTTTGCACCTTTGTCCGGCGCGCTGGGTTGGCGGCTGCTGGCCGCCGTCGCCGGCCTGCTTATGATCGGCCACGCCGCCGCCGCCGCCGCCGCCGCCGCCGCACCCGCCGCCGGCCTCGCGTTCAGCCATCACGACTGGGAAATCGCCTGCGACAATACGCGCACCTGCCGCGCCGCCGGCTACCATCCCGACGACCGCGAAGCGCACGCCATGTCCGTGCTGCTGACGCGCAAGGCTGGCGCGCAGCAGCCGGTACGCGCCCAATTGCAGCTGGGCGATGCTGCCGAGGAGCCGGCGGTCGCCCAGCTGCGGCCGAATGCCAAGCTGCAGTTGCGCATCGACGGCAAGCCGCAAGGCACACTGGCGCTGGGCAAGGACGGCGTATCGGCCGAGATGCCGGCGCAGCAGGTGAACGCCCTGCTCAACGCGCTCAAGGGCAATGGCCGCATCGTCTGGTCCAGCGGCGAATTCGAGTGGGAGCTGTCCGGCAAGGGCGCGGCGGCCGTGCTGCTGAAGATGGACGAATTCCAGGGCCGTCTCGGCACGCCGGGCGCGCTGATGCGCAAGGGCAGCGCGAGCGAAGCGCAGGTGCTGCCGGCGCTGGCCGTGCCAGTGCTCAACGTGCCGTTCACGGCGCAGCAGCAGGCCACTACCGTGAATCTGAGCGCCGCGCAGCAAGCCATCTTGGTCGGCGAGCTGCTCAAGCCGGAGTGGAAGGAAGAATGCGATATGGAGGCGGAACTGGGCAGCAGCAGCCGGCCGCTGCGCATCGTGCGCCTGTCGGAGAGCAAGCTGCTGGTCAGCGCTCCTTGCTGGCTGGCCGCCTACAACTTTGGCGAAGGCTATTGGGTCATCGACACCCAGGCGCCGTTCAACCCCGTGCTGGTCACCACTTCGGGTAACGAGTATATGGGCGGCATTGTGGGCGCTTCGCACAGGGGGCGCGGCCTGGGCGATTGCTGGTCGCATGAAGAGTGGGCATGGGATGGCCAGCAGTTCCACGCCACGCTCAAGCGCACGACCGGCATGTGCCGCATGGTGGCCCTGGGCGGCCCCTGGGAATTGCCGACGCTGGTGACGGACGTGCGGCACCGCGCGAAATAACAGCCATCAATCAAGGCGGCAGTGATGGCGCGCGCGTTCCCACTGCCTTGGGCATCCATACTCGTTTCACGGTCTGGTTCTGTCGCATTTGGTCTCGTTTTGTCTGTCGGGTCCAGGGTGCCGCGCGAAAGTTCAAATGCGACAAAAAGAGACAGAATACGACAGCCAAACGAGTACCAATGCCCGAGGCAGTGCGAAAGAGGTACGGCATTCGCTCTTAGGGATCACAGTCCGACGCGCACACCGAGATAGAAGCGCCGCCCGATCGCGTCATACATGCTGGTATTGGTTTCGGTGCCGATCACGTCGCCCGTCAAGCCGCTGATGATGGGCGGCGGCTTGACGTTGAAGGCATTGTCGATGCCGGCGTAGAGGGCCAGCGATTTTTTCAGCGCGTAGGTGAACTGGAAATCGTTGAGGGTTTTCGAGCCGACCCGCACCGTGCCGGGCGGGATCGAGAACTGCGCCAGGAACTGGTCGTCCAGCGCGGAGGCGCCGATATAGCTGGTGCTGGACGAGATGCCGAAGCGTCCCCACTGGTAGCCCAGCTGCAGTGCCGCCTTGTTGCGCGGGTAGCCGATTTCGCCGGTCGCCGCGTCGGGCTTGGCGCCTGCCAGCGGCACGTTGTAGAACTCCTTCAGATGCGTGTAGGCCAGGCGGGCGCTGAGGCGTCCCGGCCCGAGCTGGTCGGCCCAGGCCACGGTCCAGTCCATGCCCCTGGTGCCGGTGCCGCCGCTATTGGTGGCGGCGCTGTCGATAAAGGTGACCGCGCCCGAATTGAAGGAGCCGGCGTTGGCGGGACGGCGCGTGATGAATTTGCAGAAGTCGGCATTGCCGCCGCCGTAGCACTGCTGCAGCGCGTACTGGCGCGGCGTGGAGACGATGGCGTCGGCGATCTTGATGCGGAAGTAGTCGGCCGTCAGCGTCAACTTGCTCAGCGCGGCAATCGAGACCGGCGTCAGCACCAGGCCCACGGTGGTGGAGCGGCCTTTCTCGGCCTTCAGTTCCGGGTTGCCGCGATTGAAGCCGCTCAGGCTCTGGATGTCGGCCTGGCTGACGGTGAACTTGCCGTTGGCCGCGATATTCGCCGCCACGGCGGGGATGGCGCGGCAGGCCGCGTCATACGTGCCGCTTGAGGCGGCGGTGACGCCGACGCAGGGATCGACGATCCCGGTCGGGAAGACCTGGGTGGCGGTGGCGAACAGCTCGTTGATATTCGGCGCGCGCGTGGACAGGGCGCGCGTGGCGCGCAGCTTCACCTCGTTCAGCGGCCGCCACTCCAGCCCCGCGTTCCAGCTATTGGCGCGGCCCACGGTGGAGTAGTCGCCGGTGCGGAAGGCGCCGAGGAAGTTCAGGCTGCGCGCGAAGGTCCGGTCCTTCAGCAGCGGCACGCGCGCTTCGGCAAAGGCTTCGCGCACGGTGAAGCGGCCGGCCGTCACCGGCACCGCGCCGCCGGAATTCAGGCCGGCCTGGGTCAGCGCATCGGGCACGCTGGAGGAGGCTTCCGAACGCCATTCGAAACCGGCCGCCACACCGATCCGGCCTGCCGGCAGCTGGAACAACTCGCCGTTGATGCTGGCGCCCACGAGCTTTTGCGTGATGGCCGTATCCAGCGCGGCCGGCGCGCTCACATACTGCAAGGCGCCGGGCGCAATGGTGTTGTAGCCGAAGAGATTGAGCGGCACGCAGCCGTCGGCGCGCGCGGCGGCATCGGCGCAGATGGCGTTGCCGCCGACGTCGGGCATCGCCTGCAGCGCGGCGCGGAACTTCGCCACATTCACTTGGCCGGTCGAGCGCTGCTTTTCCTTGCTCTTGCCATACGCGAGATAGCTGTCGTAATTCCAGTCGCGCAGGCTGCCCTTGAAGCCAGCGGCGAGACGGTAAGTGTCGCGGTCCACTTTCGCCACGCGCGTATCGGCTTCGGCGATGCGGCGGCTGAAGCTGTAGTCGCGCAGGCCGTCGCCATTGCTGTCGGCGCTGCGTTCGTACAGATACTGCGGCACCAGCGGGTTGCGCACGGCCACGCCGTTGACCATGGTTTCCGCCGCCACCTGGCCGTTGCTGCTCCTGAAGATGTCGGCCGAGGACAGGGCCAGCGGCTCGATGATGGTGCGTACCTTGGTGCGCGAATAATTCGCTTCGAAGAAAGCGCTGTGCTGCGCGTTCAGCGCCAGGTCGCCCTTGCCGGCGAACAGCAGGCGTTCGGTGGGCACGGCGATGGTGCGGTAGGCGGCGCGGTTAAAGCCGGTAGCCGCCAGCGTGGCCGTGCCGTTGGTGGACCAGGGGATCACATTGCCGTTGCGGTCGTACGAAAATTCGCCTGCCTTGCCGCTGGCGTCGCGGTTGAAGAAAAAGCGTCCCTGCGGCGCGGCTACCGAGTAGTTGCGCACGGGGACAAAGGCATCGGCCGCCTGGCCGCTGCTGAGCATTTTGGAGATCTGGTCGGAGGCGGCGAAGTCGCGGTCGCGCGAAAACACGGCGCCTTGCTTGCTGTAGCCGAGATGGGCCATGAGCTGGCTGGCGCCGTCGGCGCTGGACCGGCCGTAGCTCAAGGCCAGCTTGCGTTTCAGGTCGTCGCCTGCGCTGGCGCGGCCGGCCGAGGCATCAAGCAGCCAGCCTTGCAGGCGCTGCTTGAGGATGATGTTGATCACACCGGCCACCGCATCCGAGCCATAGGCCGCCGAGGCGCCGCCCGTCATCAGTTCGACGCGCTCGATAAAGTCGGTGGGCAGGGCGTTCAGGTCGACCGCGCTGGTGCCCGGCACGCCGGAAACGAAGCGCCGTCCGTTCACCAGGACCAGGGTGCGCGCATCGCCCAGATTGCGCAGATTGACGGTGCTGACGCCGCCGCTGGCGGGCAGGAAGTTCGAGTTGCTGCGGTTGAGCGTGGGCGAGCCGAGCGTGGGATTTTTCTGCAGCAGTTCCTGCAGGTTCACCGCGCCGGAAGCGGCGATATCGGCCGCCGTCAAAATCTGCAAGGGCGAGGGCGATTCCGCGCCCGGCGCGGCGACGCGGCTGCCGGTGATTTGTACTTTTTGCAGCGGCGCCGCGCCGTCGTCGGCCCATGCCGCCGATACGCAGACGGCCATGCCGCACAAGGCGATATGGCCCGGCTTGCGCGCCCAAAACGCATCTCTCCTCATTGCCCATCCTCCGCGCCAACAGGCGTTTCTTTCTATGAACAATGTACGCAAGGAGGGCCGGGCTTGTAAATAAGAAAGCGTGGGCGCTGGCCGAAACGCAACAGCGCCGCCCTAGCGCCCGTATTTTTTCAGCAGGGCGTTGAGGCGGGCGCGCCCATGGGCGCCGTACCAGTTCCACAGGGTTTCCGCCGCGTCGCGGTTATTTTCGTAATAGTTGCGGTTTAAGGCCAGCCAGGAATTGGTGATGAGCAGCGGCTTGCGCAGGCGGATGAACTGCAGGCCATAGCGCGCCGCCACCGGCGCATCCATGTCCTCCGGCGTCGACAGCGAGATGGCAAAGCCATCGATGCGGCCGCGCTTGAGCTTCTCGAAATTGAGGTCGGGATTGGAGGCGCCGGCGTCGACTTCGACCCCCACGCTTTGCAGGTACTTGATATGCGGCGCGCCCTGCGACACGCCGATGATGCGCCCGCGCATGGTCAGCACCGGATCGGCGTCGGCCGGCAGGTGGTCGGCCGCGCGCACGAAGACCACGGTGTAGAGCGGCATGGCGCGCGTGGTATCGAGCTTGCCCTGTTTGTCGCGCGGATACACCACATTCGGCAGCTCGCCCACCACCTCCGGCGCGAACAGCGACATGGCGTCGATCGCGCCCTCGTTCAGGCTTTTATGCAGGCGCGCCGGCGGCATGCGCACCATCTGCACCGGGCAGTGGGCGCTGGCCGCCGCATCGCGCGCCAGCTCGGCCAACGCGCCGGGCGGCTCGGGCGCTTTGGCTCCCGTGCCCAGATAGTAGGGCGGCACCGCCTTGTCGGTATAGCCGTAGCGCAGCGTAGGGCAGGCGCCCGCCGCATGCCCGGCCAGCAGGACGCTTATCGACAGGGATAACAGCGGCAAGACGCGCATCGAGCTCGGGGTAGAGGTTGAAAACCAGGCAAGCAGCCGGCCAGCGGCAAGCAAGAATGCTGCCAGTATAGCGTAGGCACGCGCCGGACTGCGCGCCGCCTGCCAGCGCTGCGCCGGCGGCGCTGCGCTATCGGCAACGGCGGCAAATTGGCTTAAGATCCGGGATCGATGCAAATCCTGTGGGAGAGTGTAAGTGACTTCAGTTTTACGGTTCCTGGCGTGCCTGGCTTGCGCCGCGGCCTGTGGCGCGAGCAGCGCGGGGCAGCTTGAGAACTGCGGCCTGGGCCCGGGTGGCGGCTATCCGGTGGCGGTGCTGGCGCAGCAGGCCGGCGCTGGCGACCAGATTATTTATCTGCGCCATGGCGGCAAAACTGAAGCCCTGTTCGGCAATGCGGACAGCGAAGACTCGCGCGCCTCGCAGCTGAAGACCGGCTGCGTCGGCCGGGGCGAGAAGCTGCTGGTATTGGCGGGCGAGTTTTACAGCAGCGGCTACCCCAAGGGCGTCATCATGCGCTATCGGGGCGGCCGCGTGCAGCGCCTCGATTTTGCCGAGCGGGCCTACCCGCATATGGCTTATGCGAGCGCCGCCGGCCTCCGCCTGTATATCGCCAGCGGCTGGCCGGAAGCCGCGAAAAAATGGACGGTCTATCGCTACGATACGGCGACGGGACAAAGCATGGATGAGGAATACGCCTGCTGCCTGCCTCGGCCGAAAAAAGGGGAGACGCGCTACCGGCTTGACTAAAACCCAAGGGGCGTTAGAATCGACAATCGCCCACGCGAAAAACCATCTTCTCTGAGCTGCACTTTTCGATTGAAAGGGTACTCATGAAACAGATCAAGACCTTGGCCGTCACGGCTGGCATTGGTGTTTTCGCCCTCGCCGTCATTGGCCCCACGCTGGCGGAAAAAAAGCCCAGCTTCGATCCGCTCTACCTGAATGGCGCCACTTGCGCGGCGCAAGCCAAGGGCCGTCCCGTCCTGCTGGACCGCCTGGTGCTGGCGCAGGCCGAGACCGCGCCCTTCCGTCCCTTGCAGCAGGAACGCAAGGAGGCGGCGACCAAGCTGCCGCCGCTGTACACCGATCTCGGCACCTTGAATATGCCGATCAGCAGCCGCCAGCCGAAGGCGCAGGCTTACTTCAACCAGGGCTTGCGCCTGACCTTCGGCTTCAACCACGCCGAAGCGGCGCGCGCCTTCCGCGCCGCCCAGCACTACGATCCGAAATGCGCCATCTGCTACTGGGGCGAGGCGCTGGTGCTGGGACCGAATATCAACGCGCCCATGTTCCCGGACGCGGTGGAGCCGGCGGTGGCGGCGGCCAAGAAGGCGGTGGCCCTGGCCGCCTCCGCCACGCCCGCCGAGCAGGCCCTGATCAAGGCCGTGGCGCAGCGCTATCAGTCGCCCGCGCCGGCCGACCGTGCGCCGCTGGACCGTGCCTATGCCGACGCCATGACCGAGGCGGCGCGCGCCTTCCCCAATAACGATACGATCCAGGTGCTGTTCGCCGAGTCGCTGATGGACCTGTCGCCCTGGGATTACTGGGAAGCGGCCGGCAGCCGGCCCAAGAACCGCACCGCCGAAATGGTCGATGCGCTGGAGCGCGTGCTGGAGCGCCATCCCAACCATCCGGGCGCCGACCATTACTACATCCATGCGATGGAAGCGTCGACCCACCCGGACAAGGCCCTGCCTTACGCGCGCCTGCTGGCGAAGCAGATTCCCGGCGCCGGCCACCTGGTGCACATGCCCTCGCATATCTACTACCGCGTCGGCCTGTACAAGGATGCGCTGCAGTCGAATCTGGACGCCATCGCCGTCGATGAAAAATACTTCGGCCGCTCCGACAGCGACCCGGTCTACAAGGGCGCCTACTACCCGCACAATATCCACTTCGTGATGGTGTCGGCCCTGATGGGCGGCGACGGCAAGACGGCGCTGGACGCCGCCGCCAAGCTGGACAAGGCGATCAGCACGGACTCGATGAAAGCCTTCGCTTCGCTGCAGCCGGTGAAGTCGGCACCGTACTTCTCGCACGTGCAGTTCAGCAGCCCGGAGGTGCTGATCGCGCTGCCCGATCCGGGGCCGGAGCATGTGCTGGTGAACGCCATGTGGCATTACGCGCGCGCCGTCGGCTATGCGCGCAAGGGCGCGCTGGCCGAGGCGCAGCAGGAAGTCGATGCGCTCGTCAATATCGAGCGCACGGCCGACTTCAAATCCATCACGGCCTGGGGCGTGCCGGCGCCGGACATCGTGCACACCGCGCGCGCCGTCGCCAGCGGTCGCCTGGCCGATGCGCGCGGCGACCTCGATGGCGCGATCAAGGCCTACGAGGAAGCGGTGACGGTGCAGGATGGGCTGCCCTATACCGAGCCGCCTTACTGGTACTACCCGGTGCGCCAGTCGCTCGGCGTGGTGCTGCTGCGCGCCGGCAAGCTGGAAGCGGCCGAACAGGTGTTCCGCGCCTCCTTCCTGCGCACGCCGAGCAATGGCTGGGCGCTGCGCGGCCTGATCGAGGTCTACCGCCAGCGCGGCGACAAGGATGCGCTGGCCGCCGCCCAGAAGCGCTTCGACAGCACCTGGCTGGGCAAGAAGGGCGGGCCGGATCTGGCGCGCCTGTGAGCGGCTGCGGCGGCACATAGCAAAAGGGGCGCCCGCGGGCGCCCCTTTTGCGATCGGCAACGGACGCTGGGCGTTGCGCCGCCGGCCCGCAATGCAAGCTTCCGGCTTGGCCCAGCGCCCTTCGCGTCTGGCCTTGCGCGCTTAGCGCGGCAGCGGCTGGCCGTCGGCGTCGAGCAGCGTCACCTCGCCCCAGCCCAGTTCGCGGATGCCCGCTTCGATCTTGCGCAGATCGCCGATCACCAGCCACACCAGTTCATCGGGGCGGATGAATTTGGCGGCGGCGCCGGCCAGCTGGCCTTCGTTCAGGGCGCGCATGCGCGCCGCGTAGCTGGGCCAGTAGGCGTCGTCCAGGCCCAGGTTGACGCTGTTCAGGGCCGCGTTTTCCAGCGCGTTGATGGTCTCGAAGCGGCCCGCCAGGCGCGCCGTCATATTGCGCATGATGCTGCCGTATTCCTCGCCCGCCAGCGGCCGCGCGCCGGCCGCGCCGCGCACCTCCTTGGCCACTTCCTGCATCGCTTCCCGCGTCTTGTCGGTCTGCACCGGCGCCACCACCATGAAGGCGCGCTGGCCGCGCACGGCGCTCAGCTGGCCGGAGCTGCCATAGCTCCAGTGCTTGTCCAGGCGCAGGTTGCGGTTCAGGCGCGAGGTCGCCATGCCGCCGAAGTTCTGCATCACCGGTTCCATCGCCAGGTCTTCCGGCTGGCCTTGCAGCTGCGCCAGGTGGGCGGCGACGATGGTCGATTGCGGCGCATCGGGCTTATCGATCAGGAACAGGCGCTGACCCTGGTTGGCTTGCGCGGCGGGGGCCGGCTTGGCGGGCGCGCTGCCGGCCTGCCACTGGCCGAAAGCCGCTTCCAGCGCGGGCAGGGCCTGGGCCAGCGTGGTGTCGCCGCTCAGCACCAGGGTGGCGCTGCCGGGCCGGAACCAGGCCGCATGCCAGGCTTGCAGGTCGGCGCGCGTCAAGCCCTGCACCGAGGCTTCGTAGCCGCTGGCGGGCTTGCCGTAAGCGTGGGCGCTGCCGTACAGCAGGCCGGGCAGCACGCGCATGGCGAGCGCGTTGGGCTGCGCTTTTTCCTGCGCGATGGCGGCCAGGCGGCGCTGTTTTTGCAGCGCGAACTGGTCGGCCGGGAAGGCCGGATGCAGGGCCGCGTCGGCCATCAGCTGCAGGGCGGCGGGCAGCTTGGCCGCCGTCGCTTGCAGGCGCACGATGGACTGGTCGTTGCCGCTATGCGTTTGCAGCTGGGCGCCCAGGCCCTCCAGCGCGTCCGACAGCTGGAAGGCGTTGCGCGTGGCCGTGCCTTTGTCCAGCAGGTCGAGCGTGAGGGAGGCCAGGCCCGCCTTGGCCGGCGTGTCGGACGCCGTGCCGGCATCCACCGCCAGCGCGACGTTGACGATGGGCGCGGAATGGCGTTCCAGCAGCATCACCTTCAAGCCGTTCGACAGCGTGGCGCGCTGGATGGCGGGGAATTTCACGTCGGGCGCCTGGCCCAGCGCGGGCAGCAGCTTGCGGTCCACCTCGGACTTGGCGGCGGCCAGCTTGGCGAAGGGCTTGACCGTCATCGTGTAGTGGTGGGCGCGCAGCCATTGGCCGGCCGTGGCCTTCACTTCGGCCGGCGTGGCCTTGGCGTAGACGTCGAGCTGGTCGAGGTAGGCGTCGGGCTTGCCGCCATAGGTCATGCTTTGCGCCAGCACGTCGGCGCGGCCGCCGAAGCCGCCCAGGCGTTCCAGGCCGCGCGCGAACTTGGCCAGCGTGGCGGCGCGCGTGCGCGCCAGTTCGGCCGGCGCCGGTCCCTGCGCCAGCAGCTCGTTCAGCACGGCGTCGATCTCGCGCTCGACCAGGGCCGGATCGACGCCCGGCTTGACGGTGGCGACGATATTGAAGGTGCTGCCCAGCTCACCGTCGTCGATGCCGGCGCGCACGCTGGTGGCCAGGCCCTTGTCGTAGACCAGGCGCTTGTCCAGGCGCGCGCTCTTGGAACCGGCCAGCACGTCGGCGAACAGGGCCAGATGCTGCAGGCTGGGATCCTTCCAGGCCGGCGCGTGGTAGCTGCGGTAGATGCGCTGCTGCGGCACGCGGTCTTCCATCTCGTCGCGGATATTGCGCTCGAGCGCGGGAATCCAGGTTTCGGTGCGCGGCAGCGGCGGGCCGGGCGGAATCGAGTCGAAGTATTTCTTCACCAGCTCCAGCGCGCGTTCCGGCGTGATGTCGCCGGCCAGCGCGACGACGGCGTTGTTGGGACCATAGTAAGTGCGGTACCACTCCTTGATATCGTCCAGCGAGGCGGCGTTCAGGTCGTCCATGCTGCCGATGGTGGACCAGGAATAGGGATGCGAGTAGGGATACATGCGCGCCACCTGTTCCAGATGCACGCGGCCATAGGGCTGGTTCTCGCCCTGGCGTTTTTCGTTCTGCACCACGCCGCGCTCGCGCTCCAGCATCTCCTTCGAGATGTAGTTGCCGAGGAAGCCCATGCGGTCCGCTTCCAGGTACAGGGTGCGCTCCAGCGCCGACACCGGCACGTCTTCGAAGAAGTTGGTGCGGTCGCCATTGGTGGTGCCGTTGCGGTTGTTCGCGCCCAGGTCGTCCATCGCTTCGCGGAAGCCGTGCGGATAGTTTTCCGAGCCGTTGAAGAAGAAGTGTTCGAACAGGTGGGCGAAGCCGGTCTTGCCGCGCTTCTCGTTGCGCGAGCCGACGTGGTACCAGATATTCACGCCGACCACCGGCACATTATGGTCTTCGTGCACCAGCAGGGTGAGGCCATTCTGCAACACAAATTTTTTGTAAGGAATGGCATACGCCTGGCGCTCGAAGGCGGCGGGCTGGGCCGGGGCGCTGGCGCCGGGACGGTTGGCGGCGACGGGCGCAGCGCCCACGGCCAGGGGCGGCAGGGCGCTGGCGGCCAGGCCCAGGGCGAGAAGCATGTGTTTTTTCACTGTTCACCTGTAAGTGGATTGTTATAAAGTGGCCAGCGCAAGCGGTCCTGCCCTTGCAATGGCTGGGCTATTCTAGCAACGTGCGGCGGCCGAATCCATGCCGGACGCGGCGGCTGCCATGCTAATATTTGGCTCATGATCGCCCAAGCCCTGTTCACTCCGGCCCAGCAAAAACTGCTGGGCTTGCTGTTCGTCCGCGTCAATGAGGGATTCCACCTCAATGAGATCATGCGCCTGACCGGTTTGGGCAGCGCCTCGGCCCAGCGCGAACTCAAGCGCCTGCACGAGTCGGGCCTGATCGTCTCCGAGCGCATCGGCAATGTGCGCCAGTTCCGGCCGAATAAGGACAGCCTGGTGTACGGGGAATTGAGCAGCCTGGTGAAGAAAACCTTCGGCCTGCTCAGCGTGCTGAATTCGGCGCTGGCACCGCTGCGCCAGCAGCTCAATGTGGCCTTCGTCTACGGCAAGACGGCCAAGGAACAGGAAGGCTCGGGCGACGCCATCGAGCTGCTCTTGATCGGCGAGAACACCACCTATGGCGAGTTGCTCAACCGCCTGCCGGTGGCCGAGCGCCTGCTGCGCCGCAAGATCAACCCCAATCTGTATTCCGTGCCCGATTTCCGGCGCCGCCTGCGCGAGCAGCAGCCTTTCATCCTGCAGGTGCTCGATGAGCGCAAGGTCTTCGTGCTGGGCGACGACACCGACCTCGACGACATCCTGCGCGAAGACAGCCCGGCCCTGCCCAACGTGGCTTAAGCGCCCCGCTTAAGCGCTCCGCCTAGGCGCCCCGCCTAGGCGCGCCGCGCCTGCTCGCCGGCCAGCGGCGCGCACACCTCGACCGCCGTCACCGGCGTCCCCAGCGGCACGCAGGGCGGGAAGGTCAGCGAAAAGCGCGTGAACTTGCCCGGCACCGATTCGCAGCGGATGGCGCCGCCGAACGCGGCCAGCACGCGCTGGCAGAACGCCAGGCCCATGCCCGAGCCGCCGCCCTGGCGCCGCGTGGTGTAATACGGTTCGAACACATGGGGCAGCACGTCGGCCTCGATGCCCGGCCCGGTATCGGTGACCACCAGCCAGTTGTGGCGCGCCAGGCTGAAGCACTCCACCTCGACCGCCCCCTGGCCTTGGCCGCCGGTGCGGATCGCATGCAGGGAATTCTTGAGCAGGTTGTACAGCACATAGATCAGCAGCACGTCCGAACCGTGGAAGCGGAAATCGTTGCGCACCTGCGCGCTGACGCGTTCGCGCATGCCCTCCTCGAAGGGATAGCAGGACAGCGCCTCGTCGACGCAAGCCTTGACCGAATAATGGCGGAACTCGTCGCGCCGGAAATTCTCGGCCGTGGCCGAGGCCAGCAGCATGTCGACGATAAAGTTTGAGCGTGACACTTCCTGCTCGATATGCTGGGCCAGGCCGCCCAGATACTGCAACTGCTCAGTGCTCAGCACCGGCTTGTGGGCGCGCTGCTGCGCCATGCTCTGGTAGCCGGCGATCAGCTCCGGCAAGCTTTTCGCCAGCAGGCGCGACTGGCTGCGGATGGTGGCCAGCGGCGTGCGCATCTCATGCGCGATGGAGGCCGCGGCCGCCATCGGGTCGGCCAAGAGATTGTGCTGCACCATGGCCTGGGCGATCAGGCCCAGGCTGGCCGCCAGCGACAGCACGCCGGGCGGATAAAACTCATAGCCGTAATTGCACAGATAGTCGATCGCGGCGCTGAAGTAGATCAGCACGCTGACCAGGCAGTAGCGCAGCCGCGCGCGCTCGGTCGACACGGCCGCTTGCTGGCGCCGGTACAGCAGGTACAGTCCGCGCAGCATCACCACCGCCGTTTGCAGCAGGTGCAGCGGGTGCAGCCAGCCGGCGCGCGGATAGTAGCCGAAGAAATAGGCGTGCAGGCCGCTCACCAGCCAGTCGGTGCCGACGGTGAACACGCTGAGCACGGCCGCCAGGCCATACGAGGCCGTCACCCAGCGCCCTTCGCCGGGCTGGCGCGTCAGCTCGGTGATGAAGTGGTAGAGCGTGGTCGGCAGAAAGAGGATGGGCACATAGCCGAAGCGCGCCAGGATCAGGGCCAGGGCCGAGGCGTCGGTCTGGAACAGCAGGGCCCACGAGGCTTGCCACAGGCAGGTGGTGGCGCAGACCAGGAAAAAGGTCAGGCTGGCGCGGTTCGCCCCGCGCGAGTGCAGCACATAGCCGCCATAGGCAAGGAAGAGCAGCGAAACCAGCGCGGGCAAGATGGAGAACATGGGCAATCCCCTGGAACAGACCACGTGTCAACGCTTGGGATCATAACAACGCTTGAGCCTGCTCAGCTCCGTGATTCGCACAGGGTTTGTGCCAGATCAAAGAGGTAGGGGCAAAAGTTTCCTTTAGTGAACATATGCGGCACGCAGAGGCCGCCAGTAACAGTCCATTCAGGAAATGCCCACCCAGGAGAGAACCATGTTCATGTACGCCGCCGTCGCCAACGACGCCAACACCGATGCCGAGCTGACCTTCCACCACCAGATTTCGATTTATCTGAAAGATTCGAATGCCTACGGCAATACCTACTTCGCCCGTTATTTCGAATGGCAGGGCATTTGCCGCGAGAAGTGGTTTTTCGAGTGCGTTGCGCGCGATATGCTGCAGAAAGAGGGCGTGTTCATCACCAAGCGCGCCGAGCAGGACTATCTGCAGGAAACCTTTCCGTTTCAAGACGTGCGCTGCGAGGTCAACACCTACGATGTGCGGCGCTGCTCGTTCTGGCTGGAGTTCCGCTTCTACGCCAACAGCCTGCCGGTCGCCGTGGGCCGGCAGCAGATCGTCTTTGCCGACCATGGCAAACAGATCGCCGCGCTGCCGGAACGGGCCTTGAAGCGCATCAAGGCGTATGAGCTGAGTAGCTAGGCCGCCCGCGCCGGCGGCTGCGGGCGCGGCCGCCGTGCCGTGGCGGCCGCGCGGTGGAGGGCCGGCCTTGTCCGCGCGGGCGGCGCCGGATTACCGCGCCGGCTGCTTGTCGGCGATCCAGCGATCGACCTTGGCTTCGAGCAGGCTGAGCGGGACGGTGCCGTCGCCCAGCACCACTTCGTGGAATTTCGGCAGGCTGAACTGGTCACCCAGCGCTTGCTGGGCGCGCTTGCGCAGCTCGACGATTTTCAGCGAGCCGATCTTGTAGCCCAGGGCCTGGCCGGGCCAGGCCATATAGCGCTCGGTCTCGCTCTTGGCCACGGCGTCGTAGCCCAGCGTGTCCTTCATATACTGGATGGTTTGTTCGCGGCTCCAGCCTTTGGCGTGCAGACCGGTATCGACCACCAGGCGGGTGGCGCGCAGCAGCTCGTCGTTGAGGTGGCCGAAGTACTGGGCCGGATCGTCGAACAAGCCCATTTCCTGGCCCAGGGTTTCGGCATACAGCGCCCAGCCCTCGGTGAAGGCATTGTTGCCGCCGAATTTGCGGAACTTCGGCATGTCCAGTTCCTGCATCAGCGCGATGTGGAAGTGGTGGCCGGGTTTGCCTTCATGCAGGAACAGGGTGTTCATGCCGGTATTGCCGTATTTGGTAGGATCGTTGACCACCGACCAGAACACGCCGGGACGCGAACCATCGGCGGCCGGCGCCGTGTAGTGGTCGGCGGCGGTGGCGCGGCTCAGTTCCGGCTCCAGGCGCAGGTCGAGCGGGGCCTTGGGCAGCAGGGTGAACATGGCGGGCAGCTTGCTGTCGAGCACCGTGTTGAGCTTGCGGTAGACCGCTTGCACCTCGTCCTCGGTCTTGAACGGGAAGAACTTGGCTTGCTGCGAGACCCAGACCGGCAGGCCGGCGGCCGGGCCGTCGTAGCCGAGCTTGGGACCGAGCACGGCGAATTGGCCCTGGATGCGCGCCACTTCCTTCAGGCCGATGGCGTGGATGGTGTCCGGATCGAGGTTGGTGGTGGTCGAGGCGGCGATGCGGGCCTGGTACCAGGCCGCGCCCTGCGGCAGCGCGCCCAGGCCCGCACTGTCGCGGCTGGCCGGCAGATACTCTTTCTCGAGGAAGCTGGCGAGGCGCTGCAGGGCCGGCTCGAGCTGGCCCACGGCGCTGCGGTAGGCTTTGCTCAGCTTGGCCTTGTCGGCGGCCGAAAAGCTGGCCGGCAGCTTGCTGACCGGCGTGTAGTAAATGCTCTGTTCCGGGCTGGCGCTGAGCAGCTTCTGGAACTGCGGCAGGGCCGACACCACCAGCGCCTTCGGCAGCACCACGTTCTGGCGCATGCCTTCGCGCATATTGGCGATGGCCTGGTCGATCCAGGCTGGCAACTGGCGCAGGCGGCTCAGGTAAGCCTGGTATTGCTTGACCGTGGTCAGCGGCTGCGAACCTTCGCCGCCCGCATAATTCGCCAGGGTGACGGGCATGCTGTCCATCTGGTTCAGCGGCAGCAGATGTTCGGGGAAGGCTTCGAAGGAGAGCAGGCTCTTCAGTTCGAAGTCGAGCACATCGTAGTGGATCTGGTCGGCACGGTTGAGCTGGGCGCGCGGGATAGCGGCCAGACGCTTGGCGAATTGGCGGTACAGATCGAACTGTTTGGCGCGTTTGGCCGGCGCGATGGACAGGCCGAGCTGGTCGTCGAAGCGGTTATCGCCGCTCTCGGTGGCGCCCACCGGTTCGAAACGGGCCAGCGCATCGTAATAGGCATCGGCCAGCGTGATCAGTTGTTTTTTTGCCGCGGCCTGGCTTTGGGCCGGGACGGCGAGGGGGCTGGCGGCGGGGGCGGCCGTGGCCGCCTGGGCTGGCGTCCAGGCCAGAAAAACGGCGGCAGCCAGCGTGCTCAGGGCGATGCGGTGGTTCATGGGTTTTCCTGTGGGTGAAGGGAACAGAAAGAAGCTGCCTAGCATACGCGAAACGGTGTTCTGGCCGGAAGGAAAAAATGGTTGTCCTGTCACTATTGACCTTGCCGGCGCCTGCCGCTGTTGTTTGGCGGCGGCTGCCGTGTCGCGCAAGGCCGGCCGGCTGCAAATTTCTGCGTGGAAATGTGGCAAAATCCAGGTCTGGAGGTGGCCATCATGCGTCTGCGTGTTTTCCTGTCATGCTTGCTGGGCGCGGCGGCGGCCCAGGCCGGCGACGTCAGCCTGCTGGGCGTGGTGGCCAACAAGGCCATGCTGGCCGTCGATGGCGCGCCGCCCAAGGTGTATGCGGTGGGCGCCATCCTGCCCGACGGCGGCAAGCTGGTGGCGGTCAGCGGCAACCAGGCCGTGATCGAGGAAAACGGCCGGCGCTACAGCATCGTGCTGGGCGCCAATGCGCCGCGCAGCGCCGCCGGCGCATCGGCCAAGATCACGCTGGCGCCCGACGCCATGGGCCACTATCTGGTCAACGGGGAAATCAATGGCCAGGCGGCGCGCATGCTGATCGATACCGGCGCCAGCCTGGTCGCGCTGCCGGCGGCCGAGGCGCGGCGCATGGGCATCGATTACCGCAAGGGCAAGCCCATGCTGAGCAGCACGGCGGGCGGCGTGGTGCCGGTCTACCGCGTGCGCCTGGATACGCTGCGCATCGGCGAGATCGAACTCAACGGGCTGGAGGCGGTGGTGCACGAAAGCGGCTTGCCGCTCATCCTGCTTGGCAATTCCTTCCTCAACCGTTTCGAGATGCGCCGCGATGGCGAGCAGATGACCCTGGTGCGCCGCAACTGAGGCCGCGCTTCAAGCCACAATTCAGGCCGCTCAGGCGGCCTGCTGCATGTCGGCCAGGCGGCTTTCGTACAGGGCGGCCATCAGGTCGGACTGGGTCAGGATGCCGGCGAAGCGGCCGGCTTCATCCACCACGGGGATATGGTGCAGGCCGCTGTCCGCCATCAGCGGCACCAGGTCGACGATGGGCGTGTCCAGCGCCGCCGTCTGCGGGCGCGTCGTCATGATCTGGCCCACGACTTCGGGCTTGTCGCCGTGGCTGCGGCCGCTGGGCCGCAGGAAATGGCGCAGGCGCGCCGGCAGGCTGGTGAAGTCGTCCAGACCACTGTGGCGCAGGAAATCGCCCTGGGTCACGATGCCGATCACGCGCCGGCCCGGATTCAGCACGGGCAGGGCGGCCACGCGGTGGTGCTGCATCAGCTGCCAGGCCGCCGCCAGCGGCGTGCCGAACTCCACCGTCACCACATCCTGCGACATGATGCTGGCGCAGCGGATCTGACCGAAGCGGCGCTGGTAGGCGCGCATCTCGGTCTGCTGGATGATGGTTTCCAGGTCGTCGCGGCTGACGTCGAGCACCTGGCCGTACTGGCGCAGCACCGCGTCCAGGTCGGCCGGCTGGAAGCCGAGGCGGCCGGTGGGCAGCGGGTCGCGCGTGGCGTGCGGATTGGGCGGCGCGTGCTGGGCATGCGGATAGCGCCGGCCGCTGAGGTTGTTGTACAGGACGGCGCCGAGCACCATCACGGCCGAGTTCAGCAGCACCGGCCCGAGCGCGAAGCCGAAGCCGGCCGCATGCACGGCCGGGCCGCCGATCACCGTGGTCAGGGCCACCGCGCCGCCGGGCGGATGCAGGCAGCGCAGCGCGAACATGGCGGCGATGGCGCCGCAGCTGGCCAGTGCGGCGCTGGCCATGCCGGGGCCGAGCCAGCGCACGCAGGCCGCGCCCACCAGGCCCGACACCACATTGCCGCCGATCACGGACCAGGGCTGGGCCAGCGGACTGGCGGGCAGGCAGAACAGCAGGACGGCGGAGGCGCCCATCGGCGCCACCAGGTAAATGGCGGCATCGCCCAGCAGCCAATGGCTGCACACGGCGGTCAGCAGCAGGCCGAGCATGGCGCCGGTGCAGGCACGCAGGCGTTCGCTCAGACTGGCGGTATGGGGCAGGGGGAGCCAGCGCTCCAGCAGGGGTTTCAACATCGTACCCCCGATTATCCCATGTTCCGGCCAACTCGGCAGGCCGTGCGCCTGGCGCGGCCAGGCGCAACAATTACGCCATGGCCATTTTGCAATGCTTTCCCTAGCTCGGCAGGCCGTGCGACAACAGTTCCAGCGGCAGCGCGCTGCTCGACTTGATCTGTTCCATCGAAAACGCCGAGGACACGCCGGTCAGATGGGCCACCTTGATGAGTTTCTTGTAAAAGCGGTCATAGCCTTCGATATCGGTGGTCACCACCTTCAACAGATAGTCCACGTCGCCGCTCATGCGGTGGAATTCCAGCACCTCGGGCAGGGCGGTGACGGCGGCGGCGAAGCGCGCCAGCCATTTCTCGTCGTGCTGGCTGGTGCGCACGCTGACGAAGACCGTCACCGGCAGCCCCACCTTGCGCCGGTTGACGATGGCGACCCGGCTCTCGATATAGCCATCCTCTTCCAGCCGCTTGAGGCGCTTCCAGCATGGCGTGCTGGACAGACCGACGCGCTCGGCCAGCTCGGCAATTGACAGGGTGCCGTCGGCCTGCAAGGCGGCGAGAATCGCATAATCGAAGCGGTCAAGATGATTCATTCTATGAATTTGAAATTGGTAGTATGTATATGCCAAATACTAGGCGATGAGGGGAGATTTTGGAATAAATCTTTCGCCTAAATTGCGTAAGCTATCCATATCTCCTTGTCTTCCTGCCCCATGAGCACCGAAATCTATCTTGACGGAAACGCCACTACCGCGGTTCTGCCCGCCGCCATCGACGCCGCCCTGCACGCCATGGGCGAAGGCTTTGGCAATCCCAGCAGCAGCCACGGCGCCGGCCTGAAGGCCAAGGCGCTGATGGACGATGCGCGCGCCTGCGCGCGCCGCCTGCTGGGTGTGGGCGAAGGCCGCCTGATCTTCAACAGCGGCGCCACCGAGGGCATCCAGACCGCCGTGCTGTCGGCCCTGTGCGCGATCCGTGACCGGCGCGCCGCCGGCCAGCGCGTGGGCAGCCTGCTAGTGTATGGCGCCACCGAACACAAGGCCGTGCCGGAAGCGCTGGCGCACTGGAACAACCTGCTCGGCCTGGACCTGCTGCTGTACGCGCTGCCGGTCGACGCCAGCGGCCGCCACGACCTCGATGCGCTGCGCGCGCTGGCGCCGGAAGCGGCCCTGGTCTGCACCATGGCGGCCAATAATGAAACCGGCGTGATTTCCGACCTGGACGGCATCGGCGCCGCGCTGGCCGACAGCAGCGCGCTGTGGATGGTGGACTGCGTGCAAGGCCTGGGCAAGCTCGCGCTGAACCTGCAAGCGACGCGCATCGATTACGCGCCGTTCTCCGGCCACAAGCTGTTCGCGCCCAAGGGCATCGGCATGCTGTATGTGCGCGCCGAGGCGCCGTTCACGCCGCTGATCATGGGCGGCGGCCAGGAAACCGGCCTGCGCTCCGGCACCGAGAATATGGCCGGCATCGCCGCGCTGGGCGCCGTGCTGCATGCGCTGGAAGAGGGCAAGACCTTCCGCAGCCATGCCGAGCTGAGCGGCTTCCGCGAACGCCTCGCGGCCAGCTTGCGCCGCGCCCTGCCCGGCATCGTCTTCAACGCCGCCTTTGAGCATGCGCTGCCGACCACCTTGAATTTTTCCGTGCCGGGCCTGGCCTCGCGCGAACTGCTCGATGTCTTCGACGCCGCCGCCGTGCGCGTCAGCTCGGGCAGCGCCTGCTCCGCCGCCAAGGCCGCGCCCAGCTATGTGCTGCAAGCCATGGGCCTGCCCGACTGGCGCAGCAGCAGCGCCATCCGCATGTCCTTCGGCGCCACCATCGACAGCGCCACCATCGACGACGCCTGCGCCCGCATCGAACGCTGCGGCGCCGCGCTGCGCAGCGCCGGCCTGCTGCCCGACGCCAAAGTCCCGCCGGCGGCCGATGGCGTGGTGCAGCTGAGCTATGCCGGCCGCCACAGCTGGCTGGTGCTCGACGCCGCCAGCCGCGCTGCCGCCGTGATCGATGCCCAGCCGGAACTGCAGGCGCGCATCGACGCCTTGCTGCACAGCGGCGGCTATACCCTGGGCGCCAGCCTGCGCACCGGCGATGCCGCCGCCGCGGCAGCGCCGGTGCGCCTGGGCGCGCGCCTGCTGCTGCCTTGCCGCGTGGCCGACGCCACCATCTACCTGCTGGGCCGCGCCGACGCGGCGCAGACCACGCTGGCGCCGGCCGCCGTGCGCCATGCCTTCACCGGCCAGGCCGCGCTGGCGCCGCTGGCCGAACTGCTGGGCGCCGACAGCCTGATCTGTCCCGCCAGCGAAGCACAGAGTGCCTTCTGTACCAGCCTGCGCGCCGAAGCGCGGGCTGGCCAGACTGCCGCCGACGATGTCAACCTGGACGCCGCCGGCCTGGCCGCCTTCCTGCAAAGCAATCCCAATGTGCTGCTGGTCGATGTGCGCGAAGCGTATGAACACGCTGCCAGCGCCGGCGGTCCCGGCGGCCGTGCCGCGCTCAACATCCCGCTCAGCCGTCTGGCGCAGCAAATCGAAGCCTGGCAGCACAACCCCAGCCAGCCCCTGGTCTTCTTCTGCCGCAGCGGCAACCGCAGCGCCAAGGCCGTGCATTGCCTGCGTCGCCTCGGCCACAGCCAATGCTGGCATCTGGTGGGCGGCATGGCCCTGGCCAGCGCCGCCCCCATCCTGGCGCTGGCGGCCTGAGCGCCTACCTGTTCTGTCCTTTACGGCGGCCTCGGCCGCCGTTTTTTTCTCCCGGCGTTTGATCCAGATCAGCAAATGTCCGACCCTGGTGCCTGACACCACGGTCGGACATTTGCTGATGTAGATCAAACCTTTGCCTCCGCGCATGTGTACGCTAGCGCACTGTCGTCTGCCGTGCGCCTGCTTAAGATGGGCTGACCCATACTGCTAATCCCCCAAGGGGGAAACAGCATCGGTTCAAGGAAGCGAGGCCGTTTTGATTGATTTCACCAAATTCGTGCCCGGCTTGCAGGCGGGGTTCCGGGAGGCCATGTCCGGCCAGCTGCATGGCGCGGACCGGGACGACGATTCGCCGCTGCGCGCCGAACTCTACAGCGCGCAGCAGATGGCGAACCATGGCCGCGCCTTGGCGCGCAGCCATGCGCTGAGCCAGCACGCAGGACGCGACCGGCTGCTCTCGCGCTTGGCCGAAAACAGCGCCGTCATCGCCATTACCTGCGAGGAGCTGACGGCGGCGGTGAAGAGCGGGCGCCAGATCACGCCCGCCTCCGAATGGCTGCTGGATAACTTCTACCTCATCGAAGAACAGATCCGCACCGCGCGCCGCCATCTGCCCAAGCACTACAGCAAGGAGTTGCCGCGCCTGGCCAAAGGCGCGCCCGAAGGCACGCCGCGCGCCTACCAGATCGCGCTGGAAATCATCGCCCACGGCGACGGCCGCGTCGACCCGGAAAGCCTGTGCCGCTTTGTCGATGCCTACCAGGAGGAAGCGCCGCTCAAGCTGGGCGAGTTGTGGGCCATTCCCATCATGCTGCGCCTGGCCCTAATCGAGAACCTGCGCCGCGTGGCGGCGCGCGTGGCGGAGAACCGCGTGCAGCGCGATCTGGCCAATACCTGGGCCGACCAGATGGTGGAGGTGGCCGACAAGAGTTCCAGCGGCCTGATCCTGCTGGTGGCCGATATGGCGCGCTCCAATCCGCCCATCACCAGCGCTTTCGTGGCCGAGCTGGCGCGCCGCCTGCAGGGCCAGAGTCCGGCCCTGACGCTGGCGCTGAACTGGATCACCTACAAGCTGGCCGAGAGCGAGCAAACCATCGAGCAGCAAATCCAGATCGAGATCCAGCAGCAGGCCGCCGACCAGGTCTCGATCGCCAACAGCATCGGCAGCCTGCGCTTCCTCGGCACCATGGACTGGCAGGAGTTCGTCGAGACCATGAGCGCGGTGGAGCAGGTGCTGCGCCAGGATCCCGCCAATGTGTATGGCGCCATGGATTTCGCCACGCGCGACCAGTACCGCCACGTGGTGGAGAAAGTGGCGCGCCGCTCGCCGCTGACGGAAGTGGAAGTGGCGCGGCAGGCGCTGGAATTGGCGCGCCTGCATGAGGGCAATGGCGGCGAAGCGCGCCTGGCGCATATCGGTTTCTACCTGATCGGCCGCGGCCTGCCGCTGCTGGAAAAGCGGGCCGAGATGCGCCTGCCTTCCTGGGCCGCGCTGCAGAAGGCCGCGCGCGCCGCGCCGCTGGCGACCTATCTGGGCGCGATCGCCGCCATCTCGCTGCTGGTTACGGCCCTGATGCTGGGCCGCGCGCTGCGCGACGGCGCCGAACCCTGGCAATTGGCGCTGGTGGCGGTGCTGGGCCTGATGGGCAGCAGCCAGCTGGCGCTGGCGCTGGTGAACTGGGCCGCGACCCTGCTGACCCGCCCCCATCCCTTGCCGCGCATGGACTTCAAGGAAGGCGTGCCGTCCGACGCGCGCACCATGGTGGTGGTGCCGACCCTGCTCTTCAGCAAAGACAATGTGGCCGAGCTGTGCGAGCAGCTGGAAGTGCGTTTTCTCGCCAACCGCGATCCGAACCTGCGCTACTGTCTGCTCACCGATTTCGCCGACGCGCGCGAGGAGGTGATGCCGGACGATGCGGGCTTGCTGGAACAGGCACAATCCCATATCCGCAGCCTGAACGAAAAATACGCGCCGCCGCCGCCGCCGGAAGTGCCGAACGGCGTGCCGGAACCGCTGGCGGTGGCGGGCAATGGCCAGGCCATGCGCCCCTTCCTGCTGCTGCACCGGCCGCGCCTGTGGAACCGCGCCGAGGGCGCGTGGATGGGGCAGGAGCGCAAGCGCGGCAAGCTGTCCGACCTCAACCGCTTCCTGCGCGGCGGCGCGCGCGACAAGTTCGCGCTGGTGGAGGGCGAGACCGCGGACCTGGACAGCTTCAAATACGTCATCACGCTCGACACCGACACCCAGCTGCCGCGCGACGCGGCGCGCCAGTTCATCGCCACCATGCGCCATCCGCTGAACCAGCCGCGCATCGAGCAGCACACGCGGCGCGTGGTGGAAGGCTACGGCATCCTGCAGCCGCGCGTGGCGGTCAGCCTGCCCAGCGAACAGGCCTCGCTGTACGAACGCCTGTGCGGCGGCGAGCCGGGCATCGATCCCTACACGCGCACCGTGTCCGACGTGTACCAGGATGTGTTCTTCGAAGGCTCCTTTATCGGCAAGGGCATCTACGATGTCGATGTGTTCGAGGACGTGCTGGGCGAGCGCCTGCCCGACAACCGCATCCTCAGCCACGACCTGCTGGAAGGCTGCTATCTGCGCGCCGGCCTGGTCAGCGACGCCCAGCTGTACGAACAGTATCCGGCGCGCTACCACGACGACGTCAGCCGGCGCCAGCGCTGGATCCGCGGCGACTGGCAGCTGCTGTCCTGGCTGGCCGGGCCGGTGCCGCTGCGCGGCGGCCGGCGCGAACGCAATCCGCTGTCGCCCCTGTCGCGCTGGAAGCTGTTCGACAATCTGCGCCGCAGCCTGGTGGCGCCGGTGCTCATGGCCGCGCTGCTGCTGGCCTTCAGCGCGCTGCACCATCCCTGGTTCTGGACCGCCGCCGTGCTGGCCATCATCTTCCTGCCGCCGCTGGTGAGCGCCCTCTACGATCTGGGCAACAAGCCGGCCGACACGCTGTGGGAGCAGCATCTGCGCACCTCGCTGCGGCGCAGCGGCCTGCAGTTCGCGCACGGCCTGCTGACGCTGGTGTTCCTGCCGTACGAAGCCTATATCAGCCTGGACGCCATCGTGCGCACCGGCTGGCGCCTGCTCATCTCGCGCAAGCACCTGCTGGAGTGGCGCGCCTCGGCCCTGCTGCGCTCCGGCGCGGACCTGGGCAGCAGCTGGCGCCGCATGTGGATTTCGCCGCTGCTGGCCGTGGCCGCCGGCGCGGCGCTGGCGTTCTGGCATCCGCGCGCGCTGAGCGCCTCGCTGATCTTCCTCTTCGCCTGGTTTGCCGCGCCCGTGGTGGCGTGGTGGATCAGCCGCCCCATCCTCCGCGAACAGACCCAGCTCAAGGAGGAGCAGACGCGCTTCCTGCATCTGCTGGCGCGCAAGACCTGGGCCTGGTTCGACACCTTCGTCGGCCCCGAGGACAACTGGCTGCCGCCTGATAATATGCAGGAGCGCCCCACGCAAACCGTGGCCCACCGCACCTCGCCGACGAATATGGGCCTGTCCCTGCTGGCCAATCTGAGCGCCCACGATTTCGGCTACATCACCGGCGGCCAACTGCTGGCGCGCACGGAACACACCCTGCGCAGCATGGAAAAGCTGGAGCGCCACCAGGGCCACTTCTACAACTGGTACGACACGGTGTCGATGCAGCCGCTGCTGCCCATCTATATTTCGACGGTGGACAGCGGCAATCTGGCCGGCCACCTGCTGGTGCTGCAGCCGGGTCTGGACGCCTTGCAGGACCAGCCCATCCTCGGCCCGCGCCTGGCCGACGGCGTCGCCACCACCTGGCTGGTGCTGGACGAAGCGCTGGCGGCGGCGGGCCATGCCCGGCCCCAGGGCTGGGACGCGCTGCACGCCCTGGCCTCGCCCGGGCAGCCCTGGTATCCGGCCACGCTGCAGGAATGGCGCGACTGGCTGTCGGCGCTGCTGCGCACCGCCGAAGCCATGCAGGGCGACGCCGCGCTGAGCGACGCCAACGCCGCCATGTGGGCGGCGGCCTTGCTGCACCAGCTGCGCGCCGTCAGCGCGGAGCTGGGCGTGCTGGCGCCGTGGATCAGCGCCGCCAGCGGCCCGCCGGCGCAGGACGCGGCCGTGGCGGATACCTTCACGCGCGTGCCCACTTTGCGCGAACTGGCCGCCATGGATGGCGGCGCGCTGCTGCCGGCCGAAGGCAGCCTGGCCAGCGCGGCGGCGGACGATCCGGTGCGCCAGGGCGCGCAGGCGGCGCGCGAACGCCTGCAGCAGATCGCCGCGCTGCGCCAGCTGGCGCAGCAGTTCGAACATCCCGAATTCGGCTTCCTGTACAACCCGACCACCAATCTGCTGGCGATCGGCTACAACCTGAGCGAGCGCCGGCTGGACGCCAGCTATTACGACTTGCTGGCCTCCGAGGTGCGCCTGGCCAGCTTCGTCGCCGTGGCCCAGGGCCAGCTGCCGCAGGAGCATTGGTTCGCATTGGGGCGCCAGCTGTGCATCGTGCACGGCCAGCCCGTGCTGCTGTCCTGGAGCGGCTCCATGTTCGAGTACCTGATGCCGCTGCTGGTGATGCCGACCTATCCCAGCACCCTGCTGGACCAGACCTACCAGTCGGTGATCGCGGCCCAGATCGAATACGGCAAGCAGCGCAGCGTGCCTTGGGGGATTTCCGAATCGGGCTACAACACCACCGACGCCGCGCTGAATTACCAGTACCGCGCTTTCGGCGTGCCGGGCCTGGGCTTAAAGCGCGGCCTGGGCGACGATGTGGTGGTGGCGCCGTATGCCTGCATGCTGGGCCTGATGGTCGATGCCGACGCCTCCTGTCAGAACCTGCAGAAGATGGCGGGCCTGGGCTTCATGGGCCGCTACGGCTTCTACGAGGCCATCGACTACACGCCGGCGCGCCTGCCGCGCGGCCAGAACCACGCCGTCATCAAATCGTATATGGTGCACCACCAGGGCATGGGTCTGCTGGCCTTGAGCTATCTGCTGCATGACCGCCCCATGCAGCGCCGCTTCGAATCCGACCCGCTGCTGCAATCGACCCTGCTGGTGTTGCAGGAGCGCAGCCCGCAGGCCGGCGCCTTCCACTCCAACAGCGCCGAGCAGGCCGCCATCCGCGCCACCGCGCCGGAGCAGGCCATGCCGATGCGCATCCTGACCCAGCCCAATACCACGGTGCCGGAAACCCAGCTGCTGTCGAACGGCCGCTATCATGTGATGGTGAGCAATGCCGGCGGCAGCTACAGCCGCTGGCGCGAGCTGTCGGTGACGCGCTGGCGCGAAGACAGCACGCGCGACAACTGGGGCCAGTTCTGCTACGTGCGCGACCTGGATGACGGCGCTTTCTGGTCCACCACCTACCAGCCCACGCTGGCCGAGCCGCGCCGCTTCGAAGTGATCTTCTCCGAAGGGCGCGCCGAATTCCGCCGCACCGACCGCGAGATCGAGCTGTACACGGAAATGGTGGTGTCGCCGGAAGACGATATCGAAATGCGCCGCACCCGCGTCACCAATCAATCGAACCGCCGCCGCACCATCGAGGTGACCAGCTTCGCCGAAGTGGTGATGGCGCCGGCCGCCGCCGATGCCGCCCACCCGGCCTTCAGCAAGCTGTTCGTGCAGACCGAGATCGTGCCCGACGAAAGCGCCATCCTGTGCACCCGCCGTCCGCGCGGCAAGGGCGAGCACACGCCGTATCTGCTGCATGTGATGACGGTGCACGACGCCCAGGTGCTGGGCGTGTCCTACGAAACCGACCGCGCCCGCTTCATCGGCCGCGGCAACACAGCGCAGGCGCCGCGCGCCATGCTGGAAGAGGAAGAGCTGTCCGGCAGCCAGGGTTCGGTGCTCGATCCCATCGTGGCGATCCGCTACCGCATCGTGCTGGAACCGGACCAGGCGGCGATCGTCGATATCGTCACCGGCATGACCGATACCCGCGACGGCGCCCAATACCTGATCGACAAATACCAGGACCGCCACATGGCCGACCGCGTGTTCGAGCTGGCCTGGACCCACAGCCAGGTGGTGCTGCGCCAGCTCAACGCCAGCGAGGCCGACGCCCAGCTGTACGGCCGCCTGGCCAACCATGTGATCTATCCCAATCCGGCCCTGCGCGCGGAGGCGGCGGTGCTGATCCGGAACCAGCGCGGCCAGTCCGGCCTGTGGGCCTATGCGATATCGGGCGACCTGCCCATCGTGCTGCTGCAGATGAAAGACCCGGCCAATATCGAACTGGCGCGGCAGATGGTGCAGGCGCACGCCTACTGGCGCCTGAAAGGCCTGGTGGTCGACCTGGTGATCTGGTACGAGGACTTGTCCGGCTACCGCCAGGCCCTGCACGACCAGATCATCGGCCTGATCGCCTCCGGCATCGACGCCCAGGCCATCGACCGGCCGGGCGGCATCTTCGTGCGCCCCTTCGACCAGATCTCGGCGGAAGACCGCATCCTGCTGCAGACGGTGGCGCGCGCCATCCTGGTCGACAGCCGCGGCACCCTGGCCGAGCAGATCAAGCGCGCCAGCCCGTCGCCGCTGCGCATGCCGCCGCTGGTGGCCGACAGCCGCGGCCAGTACGACGACGCCGGCCCGCACACGCGCCAGCCGCATGGCCTGCTGCTGGGCAACGGCATCGGCGGCTTCACGCCGGACGGGCGCGAATACGCCATCGTCACCGGGCCGGGACGGCGCACGCCGGCGCCCTGGTCGAATGTGTTGGCCAATCCGCAGTTCGGCAGCGTGGTGTCGGAAAGCGGGCAAGCGTATACCTGGCACGAGAACGCCCACGAATTCCGCCTCACGCCCTGGCATAACGATCCGGTCAGCGACGCCAGCGGCGAAGCCTTCTATCTGCGCGACGAGGAGAGCGGCCAGTTCTGGTCGCCCACCGCCTTGCCGGCGCGCGGCAGCGGCGACTACCTGACCCGCCATGGCTTCGGCTACAGCGTGTTCGAGCACACGGAGGCGGGCGTCACTTCGGCCATGACCAGCTTCGTCGCCCTCGACGCGCCCGTCAAATACACCGTGATCAAGGTACGCAACGATTCGCCGGTGGCGCGCCATCTGTCCGTCACCGGCTATGTGGAATGGGTGCTGGGCGATATGCGCGCCAAATCCGGCATGCACATCGTCACCGAGGCCGACCCGGTCAGCGGCGCCCTGTTCGCCAAGAATGCCTACAACACCGAATTCCAGGGCCGCGTCGCCTTCTTCCACGCCGACGCGGGCGCGCGCTCGCATACCGCCGACCGCGCCGAATTCATCGGCCGCAACGGCAGCCTGGCCAACCCGGCGGCGCTGCGCCGCGTGCGCCTGTCGGGCAAGGTCGGCAGCGCCCTCGACGCCTGCGCCGCCATCCACGCCCCGTTCGAACTGATGCCGGGCGAAGAGGCCGAGATCGTCTTCGTGCTGGGTCTGGGCGGGCGCCGCAACGCCGACGCCAGCACCATGGTGCAAAAACATGGCGGCGCGGCGGCCGCCCATGCCGCGCTGGCCGCCGTCCAGGCGCATTGGGACGAGGTGTTGGGCGCGGTGCAGGTGCGGACGCCCGACCCGGCGCTGGACGTGATCGCCAACGGCTGGCTGATGTACCAGACCATCGCCTGCCGCATGTGGGCGCGCAGCGGCTACTACCAGTCCGGCGGCGCCTTCGGCTTCCGCGACCAGCTGCAGGACGCGATGGCCATGGTGCATACCCAGCCGCAGCTGCTGCGCGAACACCTGCTGCTGTGCGCCGCCCACCAGTTCGTGGAAGGCGATGTGCAGCACTGGTGGCATCCGCCCTCCGACCGCGGCGTGCGCACCCACTGTTCGGACGATTATCTGTGGCTGCCGCTGGCGGCGGCGCGCTATGTCGCCAGCACCGGCGACCTGAGCGCGCTCGATGAAAGCGCGCCTTATCTGGAAGGGCGTCCCGTCAATCCCGACGAGGATTCCTACTACGATATGCCGGGCCGTTCGGGCCAGAGCGGCAGCCTGTATGAGCACTGCCAGCGCGCCATCCGCAACGGCCTGCGCTTCGGCGCGCACGGCCTGCCCCTGATCGGTTCCTGCGACTGGAACGACGGCATGGACAAGGTGGGCGAGGAGGGCAAGGGCGAGAGCGTGTGGCTGGCCTTCTTCCTGTATGAAGTGCTGCAGCGCTTCGCCGAGGTGGCGCTGCGGCATGGCGACGCGGCCTTCGCCGGCGAATGCCGCGAACAGGCGCAGCGCCTGGCCGCCAATGTCGAACAGCATGCCTGGGACGGCGAATGGTATCGCCGCGCCTACTTCGACGACGGCACCCCGCTCGGTTCGCGCGAAAACGAGGAATGCCAGATCGACTCGATCTCGCAGAGCTGGGGCATCCTGTCCGGCGCCGCCAACCGCGAGCGCGTGGAAGGCGCCATGCGCCAGGTCGATGCGCGCCTGGTGCGGCGCGACTATGGCCTGATCCAGCTGCTCGATCCGCCGTTCGACAAGGCCGATTTGAATCCCGGCTATATCCGCGGTTACGTGCCGGGCGTGCGCGAAAACGGCGGCCAGTACACCCATGCCGCCATCTGGACCGTGATGGCCTTCGCGCGCATGGGCGAGGTGGACAAAGCCTGGGAGCTGATGCGCATGATCAATCCGGTCAGCCACGGCGCCGACGCCGAGAGCAGCGCCGTCTACAAGGTCGAACCGTATGTGGTGACGGCCGACGTGTATGCGGTGGCGCCCCATGTGGGACGCGGCGGCTGGAGCTGGTACACCGGCTCCTCCGGCTGGATGTACCGGCTGATCCTCGAATCCCTGCTTGGCCTGACGCGCCAGGCCGACAGCCTGACGCTGGCCCCGCTGATCCCCGACGACTGGGACGGCTTCGCCCTGCGCTACCGCCACGGCGGCAGCGTCTACGCCATCACCGTGCAGCGCGGCGAAGAGCCCAGCCTGGAAATCGACGGCATCCCGCAGAGCAGCCCGCAAATCCCCCTGCACGACGACGGCCGCGAGCACCAGGTCACCCTGCGCCTCCCCCGCCGCACCCGAACAGTTTGAGAAAAATCAAAGAATGTCCCACCCTGGTGTCAGGCACCAGGGTAGGACATTCTTTGATTTAGATCAGCAAATGTCCGACCTTGGTGCCTGACCCCAGGGTGGCCAATGGTTGCGGGAGATCAAACGAGGGGTTGAGTCGACCTGGATGGTTTGCCAGGGCGTGGGGGCGGGGGTGCGGCCGGCGAAGAGCAGCAGCAGGGCGGCGAGGACGAGCATGCCGCTGGCGGCGGGAATCGGGCTGCGTGCGGCCGGCGCACCCGTTCTGGTGTCCGGCACCAGGGTAGGACATTCTTTGATTTAGATCAGCAAATGTCCGACCTTGGTGCCTGACACCAGGGTGGACATTGTTTGCGGTAGATCAAACGAGGGGTTTAGTCGACCTGGATGGTTTGCCAGGGCGTGGGGGCGGGGGTGCGGCCGGCGAAGAGCAGCAGCAGGGCGGCGAGGACGAGCATGCCGCTGGCGGCGGGAATCGGGCTGCGTGCGGCCGGCGCTGGCGGCGGCGTGGCTTGCCGCAGGCGCACGGCGGCCGGCGCGAAGGCGGATGGCAGCGCGGCCATATCGTTGAGCCAGCCGGCTTGGGTGAAGGCGGCGGCTTGCTTCGGCGCGGTCGGCGCTGCGGCGGGGGCGGCATCGGCGGCGCGGGTGGCGACCGAGGTGGCGGCGACCAGGGCCGCAAACGCCAGTTTGCCTAAGAGTGTCATGGCATCCTCTGCAATGTTTATTCGCTAAACATACTATATTGGCAATGTTGAGCCGTCTGTGCGCTGGCGCACAGACAAGCCAGGGGTGGCGTGTTGCCAGTTAGAAACCAAAGCGGCTGCCGGCGCCCAGCAGGGTGGCCAGGCCGAGCAGGGCGAAGATCAGCGCGGCGATGCCGTGCACCAGTTTCAGCGGCACGGCGGTGGCGGCTTTTTTGCCCAGATACACGGCCGGCACATTGGCCAGCATCATGCCGAAGGTGGTGCCGGCCACCACGGCCAGCATGCTGTCGAAGCGGGCTGCCAGCGCCACCGTGGCGATCTGGGTCTTGTCGCCCATCTCGGCCAGGAAGAAGGCCACCACGGTGGCGGCAAACACGCCATAGCGCGCATTGGGCTGCTCGTCTTCGTCGATCTTGTCGGGCACCAGGATCCAGGCCGCCATGGCGAGGAAGGACAGGCCGAGTATCCAGCGCAGCACGTCCGGCCCGAACAGGCCGGTGAGCCAGCTGCCGACGGCGGCGGCAAACGCGTGGTTGGCGATGGTGGCGACGAAAATCCCGGCCACGATGGGCAGGGGACGGCGGAACTGGGCGGCCAGGCAGAAGGCCAGCAGCTGGGTTTTGTCGCCGATTTCGGCGAGAGCGACGATGCCGCTCGAAATAAGGAAGGCTTCCATGATGACGGGTGAGATGGTGGGGGCCGGACGTCTACCAATGACCCATGGGCGACCCCGGCCCAATCCGGCCGCCCGTGGATCAATGGTCTCGCCAAGCCTTGCGGCCATCTGCGCCACGGCCTGCGGGCCGATTATGTTGACGCAGATCCTTCCGGTGGGACCGGAAGCCGACTACTCCCCAAAGAACGGGCGAATGATAGCAGATTCCCCGGTCCGGCCCGGCAATATTTCCGCCCCGGTATGCTATTCTGCTTCGCGCCCCGCTATCACGGAAGAGAGAATATGCATTTACAACCTGCCCTGCGCCTGCTGACCGGCGCGCTGCTGATCCAGACCGCCTTTGCCGCCCACGCGCAAGACCCCCTCAGCTACGCGCGCTACGACCAGGTGCGCACCAGCGATCTGCACCTGGACCTGAAAGCCGATTTTGCGCGCAAGACCTTGAGCGGCTACGCCGAACTGACCCTGAACTGGCTCGACAAGTCGGCGCGCAATCTGGCGCTCGATACGCGCGACCTGAAGATCGCGCGGGTGCAGGTGCTGAACGCGGCCGGCCGCTGGGCCGCCGCTTCGTATATGCTGGACAAGCCGGACGCCGAGAAGGGCCGCGCCCTGCGCATCGCCCTGGCCGGCCAGCCCGAAAAAGTGCGCATCTATTACAGCACCGCGCCCGGCGCCAGCGCCCTGCAGTGGCTGACGCCGCAGCAGACCATGTCGGGCAAGCGTCCCTTCATGTTCAGCCAGTCGCAGTCGATCAATGCGCGCTCCTGGGCGCCGGTGCAGGACACGCCCGCCGTGCGCTTCACCTATAGCGCGCGCATCGCCGCGCCGTCCGGCCTGCGCGTGGTGATGAGCGCCGAGAACGATCCGCAGGCGACCGGCGCGGGCGGCTGGAGCTTCCGCATGCCGCAGCCGGTGCCGGCCTATCTGCTGGCCATCGCCATCGGCGAGATCGATGTGCGCAGCGTCGGCCCGCGCTCCTCCGTGTACGCCGAGCCGGCGCGCATCGACGCGGCCGCCTACGAGCTGGCCGACACCGAGAAGATGATCGCCGCCGCCGAATCGCTGTACGGCCAATACCGCTGGGGGCGCTACGATATGCTGGTGCTGCCGCCATCCTTCCCCATCGGCGGCATGGAAAACCCGCGCCTGACCTTCCTCACCCCGACCATGATCGCGGGCGACCGCAGCCTGAACGACCTGATCGCGCACGAACTGGCCCACTCCTGGTCCGGCAACCTGGTGACCAACGCCTCCTGGAAGCACTGGTGGCTGAACGAAGGCTTCACCACCTACGTCACCAGCCGCATCGTGGAAAGCCTGTACGGCGCCGATGTGGCGCAGATGAATCTGCAGCTGGAGCAGGAAGAGCTGTTTGCCTCGCTCAAGGACATCCCCGTCGCCAAGCAAGCCTTGCTCACGCGCGATGCGGACGTCAACCCGGCCACTTATACCGACGAAGGCCTGGCCTATCCGAAAGGCGCCTGGTTGCTGCACACGCTGGAGCAGCGCGCCGGCCGCGAGGTCTTCGATCCCTTCCTGCGCGGCTGGTTCGACCAGCACGCCTTCCAGTCGGCCACCACCGAGCAGTTCCTGGCCTATCTGCGCAAGAACCTGTTGGAAAAGCGTCCCGACATCATGGGCGAAAACGAGCTGGCCGAATGGCTGTACGGCCCCGGCGTGCCGGCCACCGCGCAGCGCGCCGTGTCGCCGCGCCTGGCCGCGCTCGACGCCCAGCGCGACGCCTGGCTGAAAGGCGAAACCGCCACCAAGGACTTGAGCACCAAGGCCTGGAACGCCACCGAATGGATGCACTTCCTGAACGATATCGACGGCAAGGCCAGCGCCGCCCAGCTCAAGGAGCTGGACGAGGCGTTCGCCCTGCGCGGCAGCCGCAATAACGAAATCGCTTTCCGCTTCTACCTGGCCTCGGTCAAGGCGGGCTACGATGTGCGCGAGCCGCTCAACGGCTTCCTCCTGAGCGTGGGCCGCCAGAAGTTCGTGGTGCCGCTCTACAACGCCCTGCTCAAGAACGAGAAGGACCAGGCCTGGGCCAAGGGCGTGTACGCCAAAGCCCGTCCGCGCTACCACCCCGAGACCCAGTCTTCGGTGGATAAGCTGATGAAGAAATCGGTATAAACGATATATAAGGAAACGCGTATGCTGCAGAAAACCCGTCTCGCCGCCCTGATGCTGCTGGCCCTGGGCGCCGGCGCCCCGGTGCTGGCCGCCGCGCCCGAACCGTCGGCCGTCAGCACGGCGGCCGCCGCGCCCGCCTTCGACCTGGATGCCGACGTCAACCTCGCCCTGAAGACCTTCGACGTGCCCGGCATGGCCATCGCCATCGTCAAGGACGGCAAGGTGGTGGCGGCCAAGGGCTTTGGCGTGCGCAAGCTGGGCGATGCCGCCCCCGTCACCGGCAAGACCCTGTTCGAGATCGCCTCCAATTCCAAGGCCTTCACCGCCGCCGGCCTGGCCATGCTGGTCGACGACGGCAAGCTGAAATGGGACGATCCCGTCAGCCGGCACCTGCCCGGCTTCCAGATGAGCGATGCCTACGTCAGCAGCGCCATCACCGTGCGCGACCTGCTGACCCACCGCAGCGGCCTCGGTCTGGGCGCGGGCGACCTGCTGTGGTGGCCCACCACCACCTTCAGCACCGACGAAATCATCGAACGCCTGCGCCATGTGAAGCTGGCCACCAGCTTCCGCAACAGCTATGCCTACGACAATCTGCTCTACATCGTGGCCGGCAAGATCATTGCCGACAAGGCCGGCAAGAGCTGGGGCGAGACCATGCAGGAACGCATCCTCGACCCGCTCGGCATGAGCGGCACCACCACCAGCGTGGACGCCATGCTGAAGTCGCCCGACCACTCGGCGCCGCACAGCAAGATCAACGGCAAGGCCGCCGTGGTGAAACCGATGCAGGTGGCGAACGCGGTGGGCGCGGTCGGCATCAACACCAATGCCGAAGACATCGCCAAATGGATGACGGCCTTGCTCGACGAAGGCAAGCTCGAGGGCGGCAAGCGCCTGTTCAGCGCGGCCCAGGCGCGCGAAATGTGGACGGCGCAGACGCCCATGAAGATCGCCGAGCCGAAGCCGGCGCTGGCTGCCACCAAGCCCAATTTCAATGCCTATGGCCTGGGCTTCAATCTGCGCGACTACCGCGGCCGCAAGATCGCCATGCACGGCGGCGCGCTGCAAGGCTTCTATTCGCGCGTGCTGCTGGTGCCGGAAGAGAAGCTGGGCGTGGCCATCTTCACCAATGCCGAAAACGGCGCGTCGATGACGGCCCTGCAATGGCGCATCCTCGACCACTATATGGGCGCGGCGCCGAGCGACTGGATCAAGCTCTACGCGCGGCAGGAGGAAGAGAGCCACAAGGAGGAGCTGGACAAGCAGAAGAAGGCCGTTGCCGCGCGCGCCGCCAAGTCGCAGCCTTCGCTGGCCCTGGCCGCCTATAACGGCGCCTACAAGGATGCCTGGTATGGCACCGTCACCATCCGCCAGGAAGGCCGCAAGCAGCTGCTGAGCTTCGACCGCACGCCCGACCTGGTCGGCGAGCTGGAGCACTTCCAGCACGACACCTTCATCGTGCGCTGGAAAGAGCGCAACTTCAACGCCGACGCCTATGTGAGCTTCGCCCTGAACCCGGATGGCAGCATCGAGCGCATGAAGATGGCGCCGGTCTCCACGGAAACCGACTTCAGCTACGATTTCGCCGACCTGGCCTTCACGCCCGTGAAAGACAGCAAGACGAAATAAAAATTAGCGAAATGCCATCAAGGGCCGCCTGTGCGGCCCTTTTTTTGCGCATTGCAATAAGAAAAACCAGCGGAACGCAAGAAAATGTGGATTTCCGATAGACTTCTTCATGTGCAAATGCAGCATAATATTGCCTTCGCACAAGCGGGCGGCCGCCGCGCCCTGTTGTGGCTCATCACGGATCAAGAATGACTGAACTGCTGTACTCCATCCTCATCGTTTGCGCCTGTCTCGGACTGGGCCTGTATGCCTTCCTCACCCTCATGAGCCGTCTGCAATCGCGCTGAGCCGGCGCCGCACCAGTCCCATCCCCATCAGGCCGATGCCCAGCAAGGCCAGTCCGCCTGGTTCCGGCACCTTGTGCTGGAAGTCCAGAATCCCCGTTTCCGAGGTAATCGCAACCACGCGCGCGCCCTTGCACCTGGCCGTATCGCATTGCAGGCCTTGCGCCGTATTGTTGAAGGCGGCGTTCGCCATCCGGTAGAACGGTTGGCTGCCCGCGAAATACTCCTTGCCGGCCGCGCTCAGCAGCCAGTTCATCGACACGTTCTCGAACGCCCCGCCCATGCTGTCCAGTCCCGCCACGCCGGCCAGCATGGCATTGGCCGAAGCCAGCAGGATCTGCGCGCCCTTGGCGCCGACGCGGGCGGCGGCGGCCAGCGTGGCGACCGTATAGCTATTGTCGTTGTCCGGATCGGCGTACAGGTCCAGGGTCAGCGCGGTCGGCTGGCAGCGCACGCCCGGCGCCAGCAGGCCGTCGCAGTTGAAGCTTTGGTGGAAGGTGGCGTACAAGCCATAGTCCAGATTGACCCGGCTTAGCGCGGTCGAGACCGGCATGCTGTTGAGCGAAAAACCGTTGAAGACGATATAGCCGTCCGAGGTGTATTGATTGCCCTGGCCGGTGTGCGCAATGCGGTTGGAGGAAAAGCCGTTCAGGGCGCTGGCTTCGAAGGCCTTGCCGGCTTTGCTCAGCAGGCCGTTATTCTTGCCGGGGTTGACGGTGAAGACCGGTGCGGCGGCAGCGCTGGTGGCTGCCGCCAGCAGGACGGCCGTGGCCAGGACGTGGATGCGTTTGGATGAGATCGGCATCATGCCTCCAATACAGGGATCCCTCGGATTGCCAATGGCTGTTGTGCTGCCGGGCCACGATTTTACTTTCAGCAATTACTATGCCCAGCTCAGCTGGCATGATTGAAAACAATGACTTAGAGGAAACTTGCATTTTGCAATATTTGATTTTTCTCAAAGCGTGTAAAAATTTCCGGCAGTAACTTGCATTTTTCACCTTTGAAATCATAGACTTGCAGGGCGAAAGCAGAAAACGGCGGGCACAAACAAACGGCCCGCAGCCGCCGTGCAAGGCGTGCTGCGGGCCGTGTGGCCTGCGATCAGATCAGGCTTTTGCGGCGGGCGGCGATCAGACCCATCAGGCCGATGCCCAGCAGGGCCAGGGCGCCTGGTTCCGGCACGCGTTTGCCGTTGAAGTCCAGGATGCCGGCTTCGGAGGTGATGGCGACGATTTTGGCGCCGTTGCAATTGGCCACGTCGCAGGTCAGGCCCTGCGAGGTGTTGTTGAAGGCTGCGAAGGAGGCCGAGTAGAAGGGGATCGGCGCGGCGAAGTAGTTCTTGCCTTCGGCCGTCATCAGCCAGTTCATGTTCACGTTCTGGTAGGCGCCGCCTTGCTCGCTCAGGCCGCCTTCGCCTTCATACACCACATTGGCCGAGGCCAGCAGCACCTGGGCGCCGATCTTGGTCACGGTCGGATCGGCCGCCACGGACGCCACCTGGTAGCTGTTGTCGTTGCCTGGGTCGCCGTACAGGTCCAGCGTCAGCGAGGTCGGTTGGCACTTCACGCCCGGGGCCAGAATGCCGGAGCAGTTGAAGGTTTGGGTGAAGGTGGCGTACAGGCCGTAGTCCAGGTTGACGCGGCTCAGCGAGGTCGACACCGGCACGCTGTTCAGCGAGAAGCCGTTGAAGACGATGTAGCCGTCGGCGGTGTAATTGGTGCCGCTGGTGTTGACGATACGGTTCGAGGAGAAGCCGTTGATCGCCGTGGCCTGGAAGGAGCCGCCGTTATTGGTCAGGACGCCGCCGTTGGAATTGGGGTTGACGGTGAAGACCGGGGCGGCCGCTGCGTCGAAGGCTGCCAGGGCGCCGGCGGCGACCAGTGCATGCGCGGCCAGGACGCGGATTCGTTTGGTAAGGGCTTGCATTTATATCTCCAGTGATTATGCGTGAGTATTGAAAAGGTATTTATCCGATGAGAGATAAAGTTTTGTGACGTCCCTGACGCAGTGTCGCCAATAGTCTTAAGCAATTCCTATGCCATAACGATGTTATTCTATTGAAAACAAGGACTTGCCACTGGCTTTCACTTTGGTAATAAATGCACTATGGCATTAAGTGTAAAGTTATCCGACACCCATTTTTTAACTTTTCTCTTGAAAATCAATAACTTGCATATTATAAGTTGCTCAATATTGCATCAGCGAACACGCTTTCCGGCCTGGCGGCAGCGCTTGGGAAGGGCCGTGAAAAAGCCGGGATTAATATGCAATTAAACCCGGCCGGCATGCGAGAAAATCAGATTTTAAATGGGGCTTCAGCGCAGCATTAATTCCGCCAAGGGTTTGCGCACGGCGCGCGCGGCCGGCGCCGGCCCCGCGCCGAGGCGGCCGATAAATACCGCGTTGGCATTTTCTCCACCCATTAATTCCACGGCCTGCGGACGCAGGCGCTCGGCGCGCGCCTGCACCGCGGCCTCGCGCGTGAAGGCGCGGCCCTCGGCGATGTAGCGGGCAAAGATCAGCGGCGTCATTTCCGGCTGCATGAATAGGCCGAGCTTGGTCAGGGTCAGCCAAAAGCGCTGCACGGCGCGCCCGGCCGCCACATGGTCGTCGATGCCGCGCAGCGGCTGGCGCGCCTGCAGCACGAAATGGGCGCCGCACTGCAAGCCGGGCAGCAAGTCCATTTGCAGGCGCGGCAGCCAGGTGCCGAACAGGGTGTTCATGGTCGCCATGCGGCCCCAGTTGCTGGACATGGCCCATTTCATCAGGCGCAGGGTCAAGGCGTCCACGCCCAGGGCCTGGTCCGGCACGCGGTCGGGACTGTGCGTCACGCCCCAATGGATGATGCGGCGGTGCACCTCGAATGCTTCGGGCATGGTCAGGCGCAGCTTGGCGTTGTGGAACATCAGGCGGGCCGCCTGCCAGCGCTCGCCCGGCGTTTCCAGCCAGCGGATGCGGTAGCCCGGCCCGGCGGCCGCTTCCATCTCCTGCTTCTCCGCCGGCGACAGCGGCCGGGTGCGCATGGCGCGGCGCTGCACGGCGCGCACCGCGATGCTGGGGATCAGCGCATCGGGCTGCAGGCCGGGCTGGGGCGTGAACGCCACGTCGAAAATCAGCTCGCTGTCGAATGCAGGCGCGCGCTGCTGGCGCGTAAAGTCCATGCGCCAGCCATGCTCGCTGGCGGCGATGGCCATGGTTTCCAACAGCGCGCCGAAAGCGATCTGGCTGGCATGGCCATCCAGGTCGTAGACGCAGTGGGCGCTGGTGTCGCTGGCGTGGATGCGCACATGCTGCTCGTCGAGGATTTCGAAGCGGTGCGTTTGCACATTGTCGCCGCTGGGCGCCCAGCGCGCCAGGTCGAGGATCTGCTCGATGATGCGCGGCGCGCTCATAGCTGCTCCGCCAGCAGCTTGGCGTATTTGCGCCGCCCCAGCTGCAGCATCAACCACTGCAGCGGATGGCGGTTGCCGCCCGGCCGCCAGGTATGCACCATCTTGTCGCGGTAGGCGTCATAGTGCGTGCCGTGCGGCGCCGCCAGCACCTTGCCGCGTCCCAGCATCATCTTCAGAGCCTGGGTCGCCGCCACGCCGGCGCACAGATGGCAGGCCATATCGGTCGAGGGGCCGCGCCGCTCGGCCAGATTGAGCGCCGACGGTTGCACCAGATAGGGCCGGTGCAGGCCGGCCGGCGCCAGGCCGACCAGGAAGCGCAGGGCTTTCTCCAGTTCGGAATGGTCGCCCCAGCCGAAGAATTCCTCGAAGGTCATCTGCCCGGGCAGGAAGTTCAGGCAGGCCGCGCCCATGCCCAGCGGCGCCACCATGGTGGTCGGGATGCCGCGCCGCGCGCATTCGGCATAGGTGCGCTGGCGCGCATCGAAGGCGAAGAAATCGAGACCGTCCACATACACGTCCACGCCGTCGAGGAATTCGCCCAGATTGTCCTGGTTCACGCCCTGGGGGAAGAGTTTGAGATTGAGTTCCGGATTGATGTCGCGCGCCATGCGCGCCACCACCTCGACCTTGGGCTGGCCCAGGGTCGAGACGAAGGCGCCGGCCTGGCGGTTGAAATTGACGATGTCGAAGCTGTCAAAATCGGCCAGGTGGAAGGACCCCACGCCAAGCCGGGTCAGGGTCAGCAGATGGTAGCCGCCGACGCCGCCCGAGCCAGCGATGGCCACGCGCTTGCCGCGCAGCGTGGCCTGTTCGGCGGTGGTGAGCCAGCCGATNGGGCTGGCCCAGGGTCGAGACGAAGGCGCCGGCCTGGCGGTTGAAATTGACGATGTCGAAGCTGTCAAAATCGGCCAGGTGGAAGGACCCCACGCCAAGCCGGGTCAGGGTCAGCAGATGGTAGCCGCCGACGCCGCCCGAGCCAGCGATGGCCACGCGCTTGCCGCGCAGCGTGGCCTGTTCGGCGGTGGTGAGCCAGCCGATATTGCGGGAAAACGCCTGCTCGTAAGAGAAAGCGGCAGGGGAGGGCTGGTGGGATTCGGCCATGATCACATCGTTTTCAAGCGGTTGATAATGCCCGCTTCCTCGCGCGGCGAGAAGAACAGCGGGTAGAAGGAGCGCACGCCCTCGGCCTGGTCGCCTTGGCCGCCGTACAGCTCGACCTGCTCCTTCATATACGCCAGGTCAAGGCGCATCAGCACGCCGCGCACATTGACGCGCGGATTGACCTTGGCGTCGCCCAATTGGGTGAAGCCCATCATCTGCGAATAAAAGCCGCTGTGGCGCGGCGTCACTTCGATGAACAGCTGGTCGCACTGGTGGATATCGCGCGCATACATCATGGCCAGGTGGATCAGGGCCGCCAGGAAGGGGCGCGACTGGCCGCCCATATCGAAGGCCAGCTTGATGAACTCGCAGACGCGCGCGCCGCGCGCGCGGTAGGCGTCGATCTCTTCCTGGAACAGCTGGTCGGCCAGCAGGCCGCGCGTGGAATCCAGGCCCAGGGTCAAAGTGCCCACCGGCTCGCCCTTGCGGTGGGCCATCAGCGTGACCCGGTTCGGATCTTCCGTCAGCCCATGGTCGCCTTCCAGGCCGCGCCACGCGTACATTTTGCTGATCAGCATGCTGGCCTTGTTGCGCCCGTCGGGCGTATCGACCAGGCGGATGCCGAAGAATTGCTCGTCGCCCACCAGATCGGGCTTTTCCTGCTGGCTCGCGGCCTGTTCGAAAGCATCGCGCTGCAAGCCTTCCTGCGGCGGCGCTTCGGCGTCCGGGGACAGGATGGCGCCGCTTGCGTGGTCGGCGGCGCTGGCGGTATCGGCGTTAGGGGGGCGGGTCATGGCCGGAGTCTCCTCAGAGAGCCGCGACGGTTAGGCGACACGGCAGACAGAAATAGACGGCGGCCGGCTGCCTGGGCCGGCCGCTATCCTGCAAAATTGGCAAGACGTCTTGACAATATACTGGCATGGCCCCGGCAGCCGAACAAGGGCGCTGCCCGGCGCGTATCCGCCGTGCTCGCTTGCGTCGCGGCGGCGGCCGGTTTCCCTCTGAGAGACGGGGAATTGTTATTTCTTCATGGAATTCAATATTTCAATATTGATACGAATGATTTGCAGGCATGCTGCAAGTAAGTGGCTTGAGAGTTCATAGCAAATATCATGGCCGAGTGAGTTTTCGATAGATTCCTCCCAACACTTTTGGCTATAATTGCCCTTTGGCAATATTAATCCCTTCGAAACCGATTGTTGTGCCGGCTTTTTCTGGAGATCCCATGAAGAACGATCTGACCGCGTTGCTCCAGCAAGTGTCCACCCTGCCCGAATTCGCGGGGCGGGAGCTCGACGTCAATATGCGCGCCGTCTCCGGCGACCTGCCGGTGCACGCCGCCAGCGCATGGCAAAACAAGGACGCCATCGACACCCTGCTGGCGCATGGCGCCGACATCAACAGTGTGGGCGGCGACGGCGAGACCCCGCTGTTCCGCGTGATCCGCCAAGGCAGCGAAGAATTCTTCCGCTTCCTGCTGCTGCGCGGCGCCAATGTGGCCGTGCAAAATGCCGACGGCGTCTCCCCGGTCGAGGTGGCGCGCGAAGTGGGCGACAGCGGCGTGGTCGCCATCATGGACATGCTGGCGCGCCGCCGCCATCCGGCCTGAGCGGCCGTACCTCTCCTCTGTAAGCACGGCCGCGAACCCTTCGCCAGCCGGCTCGGTTCCGTGCCACGCCCGGCCTTCGCCCAGCGTAGCGATAGGGAACCGTATTTCCCGCCTCGACACTTAAAAAGCAGAGCCCTGAATGGGCTTCGTGAATCGCCCCCTGATGGCGGGCGGTAATTCTGCTTTTTCAGATGAGGCTAAAGATGATCAATTTGAATGTGTCAGGTAGTAACTCTGCGTATCCGACATCGATGGAAATCGATCAGACCCATAGTGCCGGTAACCAAGCACCGATGAACAGCACCAAGCGCTGCACTACCGATACGGTGATGGAGGAACGGACGGATCAGATGAAAAAACACCAGAAGGACGATGGCCAGCGCAGCCGTCTTGGTCTGGGTGTCGAACGTATGTCTCTCAACGATAATTCGGTTTTCGATCTTGCTGCATCAAGGCAGACGCTGGAAGATGCCCGCATGTATATCGGCACAAAAAAAGCCGAGTTTGAAAGCAGTACCGATGACCATCTGAAAAGCGCGGCAAGCATGCTGGGAAGAACGCTCTGTCTTGCCAGTCCGTTTAATGCCGGTGATTCTCATCTTTTCAGTTTCGCAGCGCCAGGTGGGGGCGGCAGCTATGTGCGCAGCTTCTTTCACGATCAATTTACGGGCTACCGCAGTGACAAGACGAAGCAGAAGGTCGTGACGGATATGGTGGCGAAAAATGGGGCTGCGATAGCGGACAAAGCCGCCAATAGCGGCCATATACCTAATGTCCCGACTTACGCCTTGCATACGTTGCTCGAGGCCCATAGAAGCGGATCACTGAAGGGGGCACGCAGCACTTCCAGCAAGAACGGAACAGGCAAACTCTATGACAAATCTCTCGCTTACCGGGCGCAGAGCGCACAACATGTAGCCGATAGTCTGAAGACCCTCGATTGCCTCAAGGTTCAAATGTATAACGACTATCCCGCCGTCATGGTGCATTTCGACGCACGGACATGGATGGGCCAAAAAAACAAGACGCAGCTTAAAGCACTTGAGGCGGCGAACACTTCCTTCAACGAATTTCTGATGAGTCACTACGCCGGCCTCGTCAATGCAGAGGCCGCAAAACGGGGGATAACCACTCCCATGGTCGAGCGTTCCAGTTTTGGCCATCACGCTCCCTCCGTGGCCGTCACCGGTAGTAGCTTCCGCATCAATCTGGGGATGATGCCGCCAGCCTATGCGGAGGTCCATATCATCGCCTTACGGATTCTGAACGCAGAGCTGGGCAGTCTTAAGGCCTCGCTCAGCCAACCCCATGGCGTCAGTCTGGAGCAAATGCGCAACTCCGCATGTTTCGATGAGATTGCGCAGACCAACAATCTGCTCCAACTTGCTTTCTCTCGCGTGGAGTCGAGAGGGAAGCGACTGATCTCCAACGCCGTGCGTAATATGAGCGTTAAGAATTCGATCGATGCCGCATCTTACCGGGAGCACCTGGCACCCGGTATTGCGCACGGCGGCGCCCTTCAGAACACACTGAAGAACCTGATTGCCGAGGTGAGGGTGAAGGACGATCAATCCACCAGCACCTCGGTGCTGCCTGACGCGCCTGGTTCTTATGATATGAGCCAGGATGCCAATCCGGCACCAAGCGCCTTAGCCACCCCTGCGGGACTGGCAGCCGCGTATGCGGACTATCTGAATGAGTACCGCGAGAAGTTCGAACATCTCGCCGATTCGAACCCGGATGGCGTCACCCGCAGCCATATGAACGCCCTGGCCGCCGCTCTCCACAGCGGGAATCCTGACCTGGCCGGCTCCCTGGAGGTGGCCGGTCAGTTGCTGATGGTGCATACCCTGGACAAGATGGCTAGCGAGCAGACCCTAGACATGGCTAGCGAGCAGACGGATGTGCTGGATGTGGACTATGGCAGCGATTCGGATTTGGAGGATATCGAGGATAAGGCGGGTAAGGGCATACAGAATTTGAATGCAACCAAAGTCATCACGCACAATGGCATGCGTAGTCTGATCAAGGCCGCCGAATCGGCGCTCAAGCTGCTGACCGACGCGGACAAGAGCAGCATTCCGACGGTGGCTTATGCGCATCCGTATTATGAGACGCCGGGTGCGATCAAGGAGACGGTGAGCGGCCTGGTCGCCGCTAAGAAAGGCGGGGAGGCCGCCATCGTCATCAAGGACATCAACGCCTGCGTCACCGATGGTCAGGAATCGTCAAGCGGGAAAGGCATTGCCGAAGAGTTTCCAAATGCCAAGGCATGGATTATCGATACGACCAGTGCTACTACGAAGAAAATGGGCGAAGTGCTCAATCAATTCAAGGATGCGCCGCTCCCCGGGGTGTTGTATTTGGTGTCGAGTGGACTGAAAAATGAGCAGGGTGGGGCCGATGTCAATAACTATGGAACGATGCGTGTGTTCGTCAAATCCGGGAATGGCGGGTCGGACCAGCAGCTCACTCAGATCCTGAACAATATCGACGATACGGATAAGGGACTGGCGCGGTTTTCGCATGAATACCGGCGAACGATGAAAGAGATGGATCTGGTGCCCACCAATCGCAGTATCGTGATGGCGGCCGTTGACGCCGCATCGGCCATGGAAATGTAAGCCCCACCCGTCAGCGGTTGCGCCGTCGTGCGTTTGAACCCCTGATTCTCAGGGGTTCTTTTCTTTAGCGCCGGTACTGGCGCGCGAACTGGAAGATGCTTTCCCAGGTGTCGGGGAAGTCGTCCGGGATGCGCCGGTTATACATATAGATGGCGCCGGCGATGGCTTGCAGGCGCGTTTCGAATGGCAGTTGCAGGCCCGGCCAGAAATCAACCGAGCTGAAGCCGTTGCGCGCGGTGTCGGGATTGAGCCGGTGCAGATCGCAGTCGCGGTTGTGGAAGTAAATCCCGACGCTGATGCGCGGCTGGGTGGCCAGGGCGCTGCTGCGCCCGCCCCAGTGCAGCACCTGGGTATTCCAGCCCAGCGCCGTGCCGGCCTGGGCGGGCAGGGCGCGGATATTGTGCCAGTCGCTGAGATCGAGCTCCCGCGCCGCGTCATCGGCGCCCAGGGTGGGGTCGAGGTGCTGCGGCAGCACATACATGCAGGCGTTGTGCGGACCGACATCGGTCAGCGGCAGCCAGATATTGACCAGGCGCGGCCGGCCGTCGGCGCCGGTCGCCTCGGGATGCGGCAGGTCGCGGTGCGGACCCCAGCCGCTGGCGCCTTCGCGCGGCGGCACATGCCAGGCCCAGATGTCGGTGGGCATCATCTGATAGCGCTCGCCCAGCAGCTGGCGCAAGACCGGATCGAGCGGCGCAAACATTTGCCAGAAGGCGTCGTACACCATGCAGAAGACGGGCGGGATGCCGCGCTGCACCAGACCGCTGATCGCCTGCGCCAGCCGCCCGGCATGGCTGCGCGGAATCACGGACGTGGTTTGGAAATAGCCTTCGTTGATGGCGTCGGCGGCATGGCGCCGGCCATCGAGCAGCGCGGGCAGAACGGTGGGCGCGGGGCGGGCCAGCGGCGTGGTACTGATGTCCAGATCGGGATTCAACTCCAGCCAGAAGGCCAGCTGGCCGGCGTGCGCAAGCGGTGAGGGCGGATGGGGTTCGGCAAAATGCATAGGTTTGTCTCATGGAGGGAACGCCGGCAAGCGCTGACAGGCCGGCGCAGGCGCGCACAGACCAGGCCTGGCGATAGGTGGCGCTGGCGCCGACCCCGGTTCCGCCCGGCGCGGACGATGGAACGCCGCGCCGCGCCGTTGCCACTGATAGCGGGAGGCAGGTTCCGGCTGCGCGCGGAGCTGCGCCTCTTATCCGCAGTATTCCACCAACGCACGCAACAAACCGTGCATTTACCGAAGGAGTCATTCATGTCCCTGCCTATATTGCCCCTGCTCGCCGCCGGTGGCGGCGCTATTGCCGATCTCGCCAATGGCGTCGGCAAGCTGATGTCGCTTGCGCCGAAAAAACCGCCTGAAATGCAGGAAGACAGCAAGGTCTGACGCCAGCGGCCGGCTGTGGCGCCATGCTGCAGCCGGCCTTGATGTGCACAGGGGCCAGAAGCGGCTTGCGCCGCTTCTGGCCCCTGTCGTTAACGCCGGGTTTCTGCTTAGCCGCCTTGAATATCTTCCGGCTTCTCCTCGCCCTTGTTTTCGGCTTCCTTGAGCAGGCCGGTCAGCTTCTTCAGTTCTTCCGGCGTGATGGTGCCGTCCTGCAGCTTCTTCAGCAGTTTCTGCAGTTCGTCCTCCTCGCCGCCGCCACCGCTGCCGCCGGCTTCTTCGCTGCCTTCGGATTTCAGGCGCGAGGCCAGCTCTTGGCCGACGGCCTTCATCTGGGCCTCGTTCAAGCCGCCCTTATTCAGCATATTGACCAGGTCTTCCGTGCTCTTGTCTTTCAAGCCTTCCTTGAAGCCTTCCGTGGTGGGCGGCATGGAACCGAACGGGTCGGATGAGCGGAAACTGATGTTCATGTTTGATCCTTTGTGGTTGAGGGAAAGCGGCGCATGGCGGGCCAGGGCCGGCGCGCGCGCCGCGGACTGAGCCGGGCGCGCAATGCCTCGATAGGTCGCCTGGCCAGGGCAAACGGTTCCACCGCCGATGCCGGAATGCGATATCGCTGCCGGCCATGGAACCGGCGCCGCTTGCGCCTCCACATATCGTTACCGCGGCGATGCAGTTTCGCAGGGCGGCAACACCAACTTAATCAAAGGAGCTCAATATGGGTAAGGTCGGACGTTCGGCAGGTCAAGGCGCGCAACAAGGCATTGAAGATCAGGAAGAAACGGCAGCAGCGAAAAGCGCGCTGAATGCCAACAACGCCAAGCTGAAGATGAAGAAGGCGGGCGAGGACAATTCGCTGTCCCTGATCTAAGCCGCTTCACAGCGCTCGGGCGATGAAGGCGGGGTGCTGTACTCCGCCTTCATTGCTTTCTTGCGTCGCCACGGCGGCGCGCAGTGTTTACGGGAGGACGAAATGAGCAGTTATCAAAACGGTTTATCCGGCGGCTCCCAGCCGCGTCCGGGCCAGAGCATGGACCAGACCACCGCCACGCCCATCGGCCGGGCGGCCCAGCAGGGCGCCGCGGAGGCGATGGAGTTTCAGCTGTGGGTGTCGCAGCAGGCCACCTCGCTGGCCAAGCTGAAGGTCTTTAACACCATGGCCAAGACCATCAACGATCAGCAATAGGAGCTTCCATGTCCGACGTGAAATTAAGGCCGGGGCGCGACGACAGCAGGCACGCGCGGCGCCAGATGGAGGAGGTCAGCGCAGCCAAAAGCGATATCAACAATGTGGCGGTGTTCACCAAGTTGATCAAGAAGGCGGAAGAGGTCACGCAGTCGGCGCTGTAGGCGCGCATTCACTTACTCTATAAGGAAACCCGCATGTCAACCACGATCACCACCACCATCACCACCACCTTCAACAACGACCCCTCGTTCCACGTCGGCGGCCACCATGTGAGCGGCAAACCCCATGGCACGGAATCGTGCGATATCGAACATGGCCACCGGCACGGCGGGCACGGCCGCGATGCCTTGTCCGACGCCATCGACGATCTGCCGCTGCCGGGTTGGATCAAGGAAAGGGCCAAGCATAGCCTGGGTTTAGGCGATTGCGGGCAGCGCCTGCCGTCCGACTCCGGCGCGGCCAAGACCATCAACGCCTTCCAGAAGGAACATGATATTGGCCTGATGTCGGTGGGCCAGATGAAGCAGATGGCCGAAACCGGCTATTTCACCGACAAGAACGGCAAGACCATCCAGGTGCCGGAAGAAGTGCAGCTGGCGGCGCAGAAGATGATGGCCAATAACGCCGAGCTGTTCAAGAAAATGGAGTCGGCCACCGACGGCAAGCACGACGGCCAGCTGGGCAAGGGCGACTACAACGAAGCCGTCAAGGACGGCACGATTTCGCGCAATGGCGATGGCTGCCATACGCACCGCCCACGCGGCATCTCGCGGGAAGACTTCCTGACCGCCATCATGAGCGGCAATATTTCGACGAACCGCCCCAGCGATTACGGCGCGGCCAAGACCATTAACGACTTCCAGAAAGAGCACGACATCGGCCTGCTGTCGGTGGGCCAGCTGAAGCAGATGGCCGAAACCGGCTACTTCACCGACAAGGACGGCAAGTCGATCCAGGTGCCGGAAGAAGTGCAGGACGCGGCGCGCGCGATGATGGCCAATAACGGCGAGTTGTTCAAGAAGATGGAGTCGGCCACGGACGGCAAGCATGACGGCCAGCTCGGCATGGGCGACTTCGACGAAGCGCTGGAGGACGGCACCATCAGCCGGGGCAGCAGCCGCGGCTCGCACCAGGTGGAGATTACCCTCGAACTGGACGAGGATCTGGACGATCTGGACGGCCAGAGCAATCTGCCCTCGCGTTCGGGCGCCGCCAAAACCATCCACGACTTCCAGAAGGACAACGACATCGGCCTGCTGGGCATCGACCAGATCAAGCAGATGGCCGAA
>JANCSZ010000022.1:0-47929 GCA_024437665.1 Massilia sp. YIM B04103
CCATTACCGCCGGTCTCTCGAATTGAACCCAGAGAACCGTCATGCCGCCAGTCGCCTAGCAGTCCTGTCTCCATAAAAACAGGGATAGCCGTCGCGAACCAGCATGACGTCACCGGTATCCCATCTCACATACACCGGAGCTGGCAGCCATGGCGGATACCATCATTGAGCTCGCCGATACTGTGCGCAGCCACATTTTGCCTAGGGGCTGGCCTCGATCGCGTCGCCGCCCTGGCCCCTATCGCATCTGCAAGGTTCCGCCTCCAGACAATGGTAGGGGGAAAGTTAAGTTTAACCATGGACTTGTCTTTTTTCGATGACACGCCAATACTAGCTATCTGGCGACCCGCCGGAAATTTCATGGAGAGGAAGCTCGGCGCTTCAGTCATTTTTTGATGAGGTGGAAAATGTCTGTCTTCGAAGCCGGAGATCTCGTCCGGAAAGTTGGCATGGATTTTGATATGCTCGTTATTGCACGAGCAGATGATATGCATCAGCAAATCGCATGCCCTTCATATGATTGTGCATGGGAGCAAGGGAATCAGTTATTTGAAGCCATCGTGCCCGGTTCTGACCTGGTGCTTGTGCGACGCGAGCGGCGTAGGGTGCCGAGAGGCGGGATACTGGAATTCCCTAAATGCAACAACGCTGAAGTAAGGAACGATTGCGGACATCCTGCGCGCTAATCAGCTATTGCTCAACTGCTCGTAGCGTTGCCCACTTTGTCTGCCTCATCGTCCACTGCCTGGCAGAGGCTGCCACGCGGTCATGCGCTCCTTCATATCCTGCTCTTCCTGATCAAGATGGGATGTCCCACATTGCCCCGGCGCTGACGCGCTTTGTCAACACCGGCCTTGAGCCAGCCTGACAGTCGTACCGATTATTTATGCAAACCGCTTGAAGATCGCCGCTCTGCATAGGGGACTCCGTGATTTCCGATCTTAGATATCGTCGGACGGTATTGCGATAGATACCCAGTCATCGGGCGCGCGCTCCTACGGAGATCTGCTCAAGAAGGCGCCAACATCGCATTATGCCTAACAAAACCACGTTGAACGCGGCGGTCTCTTGCCGATGAGACCGGAACAATTGTGCGCCTGATGCGGGTCAGATTTCTTTGTACATTCTTGGGGAAAGTGGGTCAATTTTCCGTGCAACTTAATAATCTGTTTTCCCTGAGTAGACAGTAAGCAGACCCCAATTATCCTGGCCGTATCCTTAACCCGCCAGAAGGAGGAAATATGGGACTGTTCACGGAACTCTATGCGCTCACGCGCCACACACGGCTAGCCATGCTGGTCACCGCCGACCACGACACCGGAAAAATGACCATCAGCGTCATGCCCCGTGCGCAACCGGGCGCACAACCGGCGCTGTCAACCGATCTGACGCTGACCGCGACACCGGAGGAATTCGACGCGAGTTTTCTGGCCGCGCTGACCGGCTACAGCCGCCAGCTCGCTCCCCTCTTAGAGCAGGCGGCAGCGACGTCCAATGCGCTCGCCGAGACAAGCCGTGCCGCTGCCGAGGCATCACGCCCTGCTGCGAGCCGGACGAGCAACAAATCGGCACGGCGCGGCAACACGGCATGCAGTACCGTTACCACGCCGCCGGAAGGGGGCGAAGCGGTGCAGGACGAACCGGACGCCCCCCCGAGCCAGGACGGGATGACGAACCGCCAGCCGGCATTGTTCTGATAAGGAGACCATCATGAGCATCGAAGTACACACCATTACCAAGCGCTACCGCTACAACGGCGTCACGCTGCCCGCCCCGCCCGGGCTATCCGATCTGGAAGTGCGCGACCTGCACAGCGCGCTCTACCCGGAACTGATCAGCGCGGACATCGTCGCCGGGGAAGTAGCTGGCGGCATCCAGGAAATCACCTTCCACCGCGCTGTCGGCACCAAGGGCTGACGTGAAGTTCGCCGAATTGCAGCGGCACGCCGCCGCGCTGGCCTCCGGAAACATCGGTGCCAGCGCGGCGGCCATCCACCGCGCCTTGAACAAGAAGGAGATGTTGCGATGCGCCCGAGCATGGAGCAGATTCACTACCGCGTGCCTGCAGACGGAACTCGGCGAACGGGGCAAGCGCCATCTGGCGGCATCCTGGCACCTGCCGCCGGTCGCGTAGAGGGCATTCTTTCCCTGCCTGCCTTCGCGCGGGATATCCCGACACGCATCGTTCCCGCATCGGGCCAGCAACTGGCCGCCCACGTGGCGCAATTTCTCATCGATGCCGGCGCCGTCAGCGCACGGACCTGGCCGGCGGGTTGCGACGATATGCTGGAGGGGTGCAGCATCGTGCTCAATACCTGGTTGGCCAAGCATGTGGGCCAACTGCACTGCTTCTCGCCGCGCTTTGTGCTGGAGCCGGTGGCCCGGGAGGACATGCCGGAAAGCCTTCACGCCGAGCGTCGCGGCGGCGCGCAGGACACTGTCGGCATCCAGATTGTCTGGGCCGAGAGCGCAGTCTGCCACTGGAGCGTGGGAGCGGGGCTGGACTATCTGGAACACGCCGCTCCTGGGCTGGGCGCCACGGTACTCGCAATCATGGAACGCAAAGGCGGGCATGCCTATCCGCTCTTTACGCCACGCCTGGCGCTAGACGAGGCGTCGTATCTGTACTGGTGCGGCGAGGACGACGAAACGATCATGCTGGAGGAATGCGGCAACAACCTGGACGCGCGCGAGGCGATGCGGCGCGATATGGTGACACGGGCCGATATCGATGCGGACTTCCCCGCCTGGGCGCTGTTGGCGCGTGCGGACTGCCGGCCCCCGCGCCAGCTCGCCACGCTGGCCGCCCAGCACACCTGCCCCTATGTCCGGCATGCCGCAGCACTCGCACGCGACTTGCTGGCCACGCCCACCAGTGCACTCTACAGCGCCGACTCCGAAGTGCCGTTCACCGGGTTCGGCGCGGTGCTGTGCTGGCGCGAGAACGATCTGGCCGTGCGTATCTCGGACGACTATGCCCAACTGGCATGGCAGGACGCGTACTGCGACCTGATCGGCCGCGTGGTGTTCGCCCTGGACGCGCCGCACGCCCTGCGGCGCTGGCTGCGCGACATGCAAAGCCAGTTGCGCGCCATCGGCCTGCTCGACCGCTTGCTGTGGCACCTGACGGCGCGAGAATAACAGTTCCTATAGGAGGTTTTCATGCACAGCGCCCAATGCCATCTCCGTCTTGGCGACACCGGTAGCCTGCAGCTATCCGATGCCGTGCTCATCTACCGTATCAGCGGCCCGCACCCCGGCCGCGCTTATGCCAGCGTTCACCGGATCGACACCACAAGCGGCCGTCCGGTGCTGCTCGCCGGGAAGCCGATGACGCCACGCAGCGCACTCACCCTGGCCCAAGAGTTGGCGCGCCAGGTTGGGCATGCCGGTTTTCTGCCGGGCAGCGTGCTGTACGCCGATGGCGATGCCCTGATCTGGTGGTGCCCGCCCCAACGCCGGCATATCGCGTTTCGCAGCGGCGATCCGTTAATCGGCGAACGCGGCGCCGAGGTACCCCACCCGGCGCTGGTCTTTTTCGCATCCGGCAGCCAATGGCGGGTCTGGGCGCTCAAGGGTGCGCACCGCCCCAAGCCGGACAGCCCGCTGTACCAGGCGCCTTACTTCAACGTCTACGAGGATGGTGGCATCTGCCGGGGCAATGTCATCCTGCCCAGCGGCCCCGTGGCGGACCAGCTCGCCGCCTGGGAAACGGCCTTTTTCTCCTCGTTGTTCACCCACCCCAATGTCCACGAGCGTCTGCTGCGCTTTCAGGGCGGTGCCCATGCCTTCTGGCGCGCCCAGCTCGACCAGCGCTTCCGCCGGTTTCCTGCGCGAGTGCTGGTACCGCTGAACATGACCCTGGACGCGCTGGCGGCGCGCCACCTGCACGGCGCGCGCGACGACGTTCACCAACGCGGTGCTTGACCATGGCAAATGCCAGCCATCGGATTGATCCGGTACTCTTGACGCGACGCGTCACCGTCCACCTGGCGGGCGCGGGCGGCAATGGCGCGCAAATGGCGGCATGCCTGGCCCGGCTCGATATTGCCATGCGCGCGCTCGGCCATCCATATGGCCTCGCCGTGACGGCCTTTGACCCGGATACGGTGAGCGAGGCGAATGTGGGCCGGCAGCTGTACAGCCCGGCCGACGTCGGGCAGTGCAAAGCGGTGGTGACCATGACGCGGCTGAATCACTTTTACGGCCTCGACTGGGAAGCGGTGCCCAGCACCATCGAAGCGTACTGGCAGAACAAGGGCCAGCACACCCGGGCCATGGCCGACATCCTGATCAGCTGCGTCGACAGCCGGGCGGCGCGGCGCGCAATCCACATGTTCCTGTTTTCGAGGGGACGCTACCGCTACTGGCTCGATCTGGGCAACCGCGAAGCCGACGCACAGGTGGTCCTGGGGCAGCCGCCGAGCCAATCGTCCGGGCGGGCGCAGGCTGGCCCGCGCCTGCCCTGCGTCACCGAACGGTATCCCGAGCTGCTTGACGCCGCCGTACCCGACGACACCACGCCATCGTGCTCCGTGCGCATCGCGCTGGCCAGCCAGGGACTCTTCATCAACGACGTCGCGGTGCGCTTCGGCGCCCAGCTGCTGTACGAACTCTTCTCCCAAGGGGCGCTGCTCCACCACGGGGTGGTGTGCAATCTGGCGACCAAGCGCAGCGCCCCCATCACTGCACCGCCAACACCTTGATGCGGGACCGTGGCACCCTCACTGCGGCGCATGGGATGTCATGCCGGCATCCCATGCGCCACGTCTTGGCTTCTTCATTGCGGCAGGCACCGCTGCCCAGGCGCATACAGGGCCGTCCGCAACTGTGCCACACGCTGCGCGCGAAGCGCCTGCGCGGCCCGTCGCGCGGCGGCCCGGCAGCACCGCTGATCCATGCCAGCCTTGGCAGCGCGATGGCAACCACAACAACACGCGATGCTGGCGGCATCGCAGCGTGCGCACTGGTAGCCGCTCATCCACATGCCGGCGGCCATCCGGTCCGCCACCAGCAACTCCGGCATGGCCATCGCCCCGGAAAAGAAAGCGTCATAGCCATGCCGATAGAGCTGCGTAAGCGCCCTGTCCAAGCCCGCCACGGCCTGCGGCAGCAATGGGTGGTAGGCAAACCTGGCCTGCACCAACTGTGCCAGCACGGCATGGCCCGCCACGGTATCGGTCTCATCCATTGCGCCCTCCCGGCTGGACAACCCGCCCCGCAGGCAAGCCAGCCTCATCGACCCCGCCATAGCGGTAGCAGATGTCCCTGGCGGAACACAGGGCGCCAGTAACCAGATTGCAGAAACAGGCGCAGATCCGGTCGGTGCGGATGAACGGCGTGCCGTCCCGCGCTTGCAGGCACCGGCCCGGCGCGAGCGCTTCCAGGCGCGCAATGAGCGCGTCAACGACGACCTGCTGCCCCGGATACCGGGCAACGCCGCCTACCCTATCCATCTGATTTCGTTTCATCATGTCCTCCATTACACCCGCGCAACGCTGTTTCCCCTGTCCCACCAACACGCCGCCGGCGTGTCCGGTACGCGTACAGATGGTTGAAACGTCCACACTCCGTGCCTATCATGAGTACCAACCCATTGCGTGGCCACAAGGGCCAGCAAACGGGATTCGTATCCACTAGGAGGGTGCCGGACAGGCACAGGAACATGCTGCGACTGGGACAACATATTCGACTGACATCACCGGAGATCGCGTACTTCATCTACCTCACCGATATCGAACCGGTGGGGATCAAAAGTCTCGATGACCTCAATGCCTACATCAAGCGCTGCAAGCGCCACTACTGGGGCCACTCCAGCCAGACGCGTCAGCTGCATCGCCTAATCGACGAGGCGCTGGCGCGCTGCATTGCATAAACACCGATCAGATGTTCAGCCTTGTTTGGCACGGCGACCCGCAGGTTTTTCCCGCGCTGCTGGCGCGTCTTGGGTCTGGCTGGCATTTGCACCCCGCCCGATCTTGCTCAACTGGGTGATCGCAGGTTCCGCGTGCGGTGCGGCGCATGCCATGCCGGCGGCGCCGCAAAAGCGCAGTGCCTTGACCGCCATGCTGCATGGCAGGACGAACACACCATGCAGTAGCGCGCGGACCACAACGCCGGCCCTGCGTGCCCGCATGATGCGGGCCTTCTCGCGGCGCAGTGACTGGCGGCACCGCAGATACAGGCCGGCATGCCTGGCCTTCGCTTCGCTGTCCTGATCCATGTAAGCAATCAGTTCGGCAGCCACGGACGGATCGGCCACACGCCGATAAAACTCCGCCCAAACCCGGTCCTCTTCGCGGTCGATATGACGCTCCCGCTTTGAACCACGATACTCACTGTCTTTGTGCATGATGCCCTCCGATGAAATACAGCGGGAGCACCGGCTCCCGAAGCGGGAACAACCGTGTTCCCGCATCAGGTTCTGACACGATGACTGTTTTTTGTCCCCTACCTGTCAAGGCGTGATGCCCTGCACGGCATGGGCTTGCTTGAACTGGCTATTTTCAACCGTGTGGACACCGCTGCTCATGTGGCCACAGTCCCGACAGAACACACGCCAGTACAGGTGCATGTAGTCCCCGTCCTGCACTTCCCAGCAGCGGTACCGCGCCTCCGTGCTGGGGCAGCTCGGGCAGACATCCCGATAGCAGACCTCATCCGGATTGTCTTCCGGCGTGGTGTCACCAGTTTGCTGCGCATCAGTTTTCATGACTGCCTCCCTGCTGAATAACGGGGCCATCCCCACAGCGCTTTCGCGCCGCACGACACACCGGCCGGCGCCTGCAGCAATGCGGCCCTGCCCTGCCGCCTGCCCCGCGCGGAAAAGGAAGGGGCACGCCGGATGGCGCGCAGCCAAGGGTGTTGATGCCGACCGGACAGCCAAGCCGGCCACCTGAACGAAAAAAGGCGCGCCCGATGCGGCTTGCCTGAACGCAGGCCTGCACGCAGGCCATCGGCTTTCGGTAACCCTTCAACCACCTGGCGTCCGCCGCCCACCAGCATGCACAGCGCCGACTGCGGCGCACGATCATAGATTGCGTGAGACATGATGACTCTCCTCAAAAAGAAGGAGACACCAGTGCCCCGGAACGGGGATGCTGATGTCCCCGTGAATGCCATACCGAAATGCGGCATGGCAGGGCTGACGCGCGCAACGCGCAAGGGCGGCCCATGGATCAGGCGAACCAGGGCCGCAATCATGGAAGCGTGAACAAGAAGACTTCCCAGAGTAAGGGCGCATGGAACATGCCCCTGCCAATCTGGCCTGACCAGGTGTCAGGTCGGCAGCAGTCGCTTGGCGCGACAGGACCGGCGGGAACGTCGGTCATTGAAGGACGGGTAACGACCGCAACGCCTACGGCGACAACACCGCAGGATCCTGTCAGCGAACCGCGATGGCACGCGACAGGAGCATTGTGAGAACGATTCTCACGGTTAGCGTGTTCATTCTTGCACTGGCAACGGGCCGATTCAAGGTGGAACGGGACAAGCGTTCACCGGAATCGTATCCCCGGAGCGCATTGGCGGCGTGTTCTCACGCCAACGCCCCGTTACTATATACAGACCTCGATGCTCGGGGTGTTGGCCAGCCAAGTCCGGCATGATTCCATCGTAAGGGAAAGCCGCCGTCTCGTCCAAGACGATACGAAGCAGACGCTCGCAGCGTGCACGCTACGCATGAAGCTGGTGTCGCAAAAAAATATCTATTTAACATTGAATTTGGTGTACCGTTAAATACATTACACATAACCGGGGATTTCAATGTCACTCGATGAAGTGTTTGGTCAAGCGTGGAGCCGGAAACACGACAACCCGATGGTCCCGAAAGTCCCTATCGCGCCGCGGACGATTTATCCAACCGGCCTGGCCGATTTGATACACATCTGCACCACGCGCCCACCCGATCAGCGTCTTCATGCCGCAGGCAGCCATTGGGCACTCTCCGAAGCGGCAATTTCCGATCACACTTTCATCAATACCCATGACCCCAGCGGTTTGCACCCGGCCATGGGCAGGACGCTCTACGACGTTATTCCGAATTGCATGAATAATGCTTTTATTTCCGAATTGGCCAAGCGGAAGGTCAAGCCGTTTGACACGCAAGCGGTTTCTGAAAACGAAGGGCTTTATCCGATTCATATCGAAACCGGCAAACGAATCTATCAGGCCTACGCGGAACTGGATAGCGGCGATACCGCACCAGCAAGCCTCGCCAATCTACTCGCTGACAAATTCGGCAACGCCGATTATCTCGGCCCATGGGCGTTCAAAACCCTGGGAGGCGCTGGCGGACAGACGGTGTTTGGCGCTTTGCATACCGGAACCCATGGCGGCGATATTCATATGCCCCCAATTGCTGATTCGGTGATGGCGATGCATCTGGTGGTCGATGGCGGCCACCATTTCTGGCTCGAACCAAAAGCGCAGCGGTTTGGCATCGAGGCGCGCTTGACTGACGACGCTAAACTAAAGGCGTTTTACGGCAAAGACGAATTCGGCGGCCCCGATAATTTCACCATTCTTCGCAATGACGACCTGTTCAACGCAGTTTTGGTGTCGGCTGGCCGTTTTGGCGTGGTTTATTCGATCGTCGTGGCGACGGTGCGGCAATATACCTTGCATCAGGAACGCCGCTTGACGACGTGGGAAGCCGTCAAGTCGCAGGTGAAAGATACGAACAGTCCCCTTTACACCACCATGGCGGACCCTTTGCAGTCGCGCAATAAATTCCTGCAAATCGCCATTAGCGTCACGCCGCACGCTAACTTCCAACTGCACCATGCGGCCGTCACCAAGCGCCGCAACGTGCCGATGGCCATCGTGCCCAACTCGATTGTTCCGTCCGGCCGCGCCGAACGCATCGGCGCCGTCATCAATTTGTTTGACCCGCAGATCCAGGGGCCGCGCTTTACCGCAGCTGGCGCCAGCCACCCATACAAACCCGATCCGGACCATCCCGGTGCGGCATTGCCGGCCAGCTTTCTTGAATTGGCCTGCTCCGACGCCAATTTTATCGCCGGGGTGGTCAAGGAAGTCATGCAGGAGATCAAGGACTTTATCTCCAGCAATGGCAATGACATTGGCTGGGGTATCGCCGGTGTTGCCGCCGTCGGCGGTGCCGGCTTGCTGGCATTGCTCGCCGCCCTCTTCCCCTTCCTCGCCATTCTCGCCGCGCTGGCGATTTCCATCGAAAGCAATGCCGCCCCCCGCTTCGGCAACGTCCTGGATCAGCTCCGGGTTGCGCTGCTGAGCGATTCCGACCCGCAAAAACGCAAGGCCGGCTTGCTGATCTGGCAGATGATCGCCGCTTCGATATTCAAACAGCAACAGGATAACTCGGATTACGCGGCCATCAGTTACGCGGTGATGGATACGCACGATTATCTTGATCTGAGCTGCAACGTCAATGCGCAGTCGATGGAAGTTTTCTTCGACGCGACCGACCCGATGCTGACAGCCTTCGTTGACGCGTTATTGACGTTTGAAGCAGGCCAGGAGCTTAACCACGGACGCGCCTTCGTTGGCTATATTTCTTTGCGATTCATGGGGCAAACCCATGCACTGCTGGGACCGCAGAAATTCCCGGTGACCTGCGCCGTAGAAGTGGCCGGTTTAGCGGATGCGGTCGGCACCAAAGAGCTGATGGATTTCGCCGTCACGCTGGCGCTCGATCCCACCTTCAAGGGCATATTACATTGGGGGCAGCGCAATGAATCGACCCGCGCCCATATCGAGGCCCGCTTCGGCGATCCGGGCACCAATGCCACAAGCGCGATGGCGCGATGGCGTGATGCGCTCAAGGTGCTAAGCAATAATGGCCAACTGACCGGATTCAGCAGCGCATTCACCCGCCGCACCGGGCTCGAACCTTTTTGACCGATGCCAAACAGAGGCAATCCAATCATGTTTACGCTCATTGATTTCTATGGAAAATGGGATATCGAAATCCTGTCGAAGCACTCTCCTTTCGACATTCAGCTCGAAGTGCGCGGCTCAGGCGGACTGAGCGGCGGAGGATCGTTTGCCGGCCAGGTCGGAGCCATTGCGCATGTCAATGGCCCAGACTGGCACATTTCCTTCGAGTGGAGCAAGCCGGGGGCCTTTCTGTGGCAGGCATGCGAGGCGACAAAGCTGGACGCCGGATACTCCGCCGATAAAGGCCTCGTGGTCACGGTTGGCGCGCGCCCGGATCTGCCCACGGAAGCTGGAAAACCGTACGACCATCTGGTGATTCGCTTGCGCAATCTGGAACCAAAGCTCAATCCGTTTATACCGATTACATACTTTCCGGATTTCACCTATAGACGCGGCATTACGCCACACCGGGGTGTGCGGGTTTAAGCCGCAAATGACACATACGCCAAAGAGCGCAATAAAGCCGCGGGTTCCTGATTCGTCACACCAGCAGCACGTAATAATTACGCCGGACATCTAACAAACGCCTAGTCTGCCATGCGGCACCGCCCGCCGAACGGCGCGGTATGGTGCGCGTCGCCGTCACGCTACGCGAACGGGGAGAAAAGCGCCCTGCGGCGGCTGGGCGTCCCGTTCCTGCCATGCCCGAGGTAAGATGCCATCAGCCGGTGCGCAAGCCGCGCGCCCGCGTCCACCGCCACGCCCTCTTGCAAGGAGTAATCCCATGCATTCCTACCAGCACTACCAGGATGAGATCGCACAGCTGCAGCGCCTGGCCGATACCGCCCGCCACCAGGAAATCACCAGTGCACGCGACACCATCTTCGCCATCATGCGCCAATACGGCTTGAGCGCGGCGGACCTCGGCGTCCCGGCTCCGCGTCGCGCCACATCCGGTCAGCGGCTTGCCCCGAAATACCGCAACACCACCGGCGATACCTGGTGCGGCCTCGGCCGCATGCCCAAATGGCTGGTGGGGAAAAACTGCGCCGACTATCTCGTGAAATAGGCTGCCGGCTGGCCAGCGCCTGCGGGGCCTTGGCACCCGGCATCATCGGCATATAGGCCGACGCTTAGCCAGCAACTGCGGTTACGCAATCCAGGCCAAGCGCTTGCATCATCTCGGGCGAGTTCCTCAGGCGGCCGCCCATTCCCTGGCCGACACCCTACGGCTGCGACATGTTCGCCTGCTTGTCCCTGTACTGACGAGGCGAGCATCGCATGATGCGCTTGAACGCATGGCTAAACGCGCTATCGGAGTCATAGCCCAAGCTCTGCGCGATCACGGAAATGCTGGCACGATGCGATTTCAGTGACCGCGCCGCCAACTGCATGCGCCAACGCAAAACGTACTCCAACGGCGCGACGCCGGCTTTCTGCTTGAAGCGCAAGGCAAAGGTCGAGCGGGATACGCCCGCAATATGGGCCATCGCTGCGACCGTCCAGGCGCGCGCAGGATCGGCGTGGATCGCCTGGATGGCGGCACCAATCCGGCGGTCGGATACCGCCAGCAACCATCCCGGCGTGTTGTTTCCTTCCTGGGCCAAATACAAGCGCAGCACCTGCACCAGCATGATATGGCCGAGATGGCGCACCACGATCGCGTTTCCTGGCGCCGGCGTGGCAAGCTCATGGGCAAGTCGTTGCAGCGCCCAGTTCAGCACCTGTGCCTGATCTGAACCACCCTTGATGATGGCGACCGGCGGCAAACCATCGAGTAGCAGGCTGGCCTCTTCACCAAAGGCAAAGCGCCCGCCAATCAGGAAGAACGCATCGCCCGGGCCACAGCGGGCCACACCATTACTCGCATCACGGTAAATGATGTCGGCCTCGATCGCTGGCAGCGCCAAGTCGCTGCACAGCGAAAACGCGCTCTGGCGCGACAGCAAAAAGCAATCGCCCGCCTGGAGTTGAACGGGCTGTTCCATGCCGTCCACGGCCAACCAGCACGTCCCCTCGACGATGGCGTTGAACTTGATTCCCTTGGGCGGCGGAAAATCGATGGCCCAGTCGCCACCGGCTTTCAGTCCGGCGAATACCGAGCTTTGCAGACTCAGGACGGAGAGGACGTCCGACAGGGGATCCATGGCAGATTCGGACGATCTCGACAAAGAATGAGCGTTTTTTGCATTCACAGTCCCGATTTTAACCCGGACAATGCCGAACACTCGCTTCCCCACCCCCTTCTTCCGGCGTAAAGGATGCCTCATGAACAGTACACAATCCCCTCTCCATTCCGGCTTTGGCGCGGCAACAACCGCGGCGGAGGTGCTTGCCGAGCGCGACCTGTCCCCACTCACCGCCATCGTCACCGGGGGACACTCCGGCCTGGGCTGGGAGACGACGCGCGCCTTGGCCGCTGCCGGTGCGCGGGTCATCGTTGCCGCACGCGACGTCGCGGCCGCACGCGCGCGCTGCAGCGACATGCCCAAGGTGCAGGTCGAAGAACTGGACCTTGCCGACCTGACCAGCGTGCGCGCCTTTGCCCGCCGCTGTCTGGAAATGTGCCGGCACATCGACATCCTGATCTGCAATGCCGGCATCATGGCATGCCCGGAACGCCGTGTGGGACCGGGCTGGGAGGCCCAGTTCGCCACCAACCATCTGGGGCACTATGCACTGGTCAATCTGCTCTGGCCGGCGCTGCAGGGGGGCGCCAGGGTGGTGGTGGTGTCATCAGCGGGACATCACCAATCGGCGATGCGCTGGGACGACGTGCACTTCGTGCACGGTTACGACAAGTGGCTGGCCTATGGCCAATCGAAAACGGCCAACGCCTTGTTCGCCGTCCAGCTCGACCGGCTCGGACAGCGCGAGGGTATCCGGGCCTTCTCCCTGCACCCCGGCAAGATCTTCACGCCGCTGCAGCGCCACCTGACGCAAGACGAGATGACCGCGGCGGGCTGGCTTGACGCCCATGGCCATCCCGCCGATCCGACGTTCAAGACGCCACAGCAAGGTGCCGCGACCCAGGTATGGGCCGCCACAGCCATCCAGTTGCAAGACTTGGGCGGCCTGTATTGCGAGGATTGCGAGATCGCCGCCATCGACGACAGCACGCCGCCATCGTTTGCCGGTGTCCGTTCGCACGCCATCGACCCACGCCAGGCCGAGCGTCTCTGGGCACTCTCAGCCGCGCTGACCGGCATTGGCCGTTAGTTTGCGCGAAAAATGGCATCCGCCGCCGCGCTGGACCGACAAGTTCCCGGCTCGGCGGTGCGAGCGACGTGCAGTGCTTCGGCGACAGCCAGGAAACAGCACAGATGACGGAGTTCCACGGTCACGCCCCTTCTCTCGGAATGACCACGCCCACATGGCGCAACGCCACGGCGGATAGCACGGTCAACACAGCAACACTTGCTGCGCTAAAAATGGCGGCGCCATGTAGTCCTGCCATGAACGCCACTTGTGCCTGCGCCATCAAGCCGTCAGGTAACTCCGACGCAAGTGAGGACGCCGCCCACAAACTATCAACGACGGCTTCGCGCATGCCCGCCTCAAGGTCACGGGGCAGATGCTTTAACATCGCGCGGTGATAAACCGCACTGGCAATGCTCCCAAGCAGCGCAACGCCTAACGAAATTCCCAAGTCCTGCACCATCTCGGTCATTGCCGAGGCCGATCCCGCTTTTTCTGCTGGTGCAGAGCCGACCACCAGGTCGGTTCCCAACGCCGCGATCGTGCCGTTGCCCAGATACGCCAAGGCCAGTGCGGCAACCGCCAATGTCACACCTTCCGCGTCGGGCGTTATCTGCGTCAGCATCAGGTAACCCGCCACCGACAACGCCAATGAACCTGCGACCACGAATCCGGGTCGGATGACCCGGGCCATGAGCGGCGCACCCGTGCCGCCGATGATCATGGCCAACGCCGCCAGGCCCATCCACAACCCTGCGGTTGCAGGAGAATGACCTGCCACCAACTGTAGGTACTGGGCGACCAGCAGCATCGTGCCACCTACCGCAACAAGACCGAACAGCAGCACGATGAGTGCAACCGAGAATGTCCGGTTGGAGAACAGGCTCAGATCAAGCAACGGATCGGCCAAGCGTCGCTGACGCTTGATGAAGATCCAAGCGAACAGCACGCCGACCAGGATGGCGGCGATGGCATCGAGCGTGATACCGGATTTGGCGATCTGCTTGATGCCATAGACGAACGGCAACATGGCAGGCAGCGATAGCAACACACTGGGCAAGTCCAGCCGCCCGGCGTCTGGCGCACGGTACTCGGGCAACAGCAATGGGGCGAGCAACAGCAGCAGGATCACCACCGGAACGGCAATCAGGAACGCTGCCCCCCACCAAAACCACTCCAGCAGCAGTCCGCCCACGACCGGCCCCAACGCATATCCAATCCCCCACATCGTTGCCCAGATGCCGATGCCAAGCGCCCGCTGGCGCGGGCTGGGGAATAGATTGCTGATCAGTGCCAGCGTCGATGGCATCAGTGTGGCGCCTGCCACACCGAGCGCCGCCCGTGCCGCGATCAGCATGTTGGCGCTGGTCGAAAAAGCGGCAAGCACCGAGGCTGCGGCAAACGCGACCGCGCCGATCAGCAGGAGCTTGCGACGGCCAATCCGGTCACCCAGCGTCCCCATCGTGATGAGAAAGCCTGCGATCAGGAAGCCGTAGGCGTCCATGATCCACAGCGCTTGTGAACTGGTGGGCTGCAGATCAGCAGCCAACGCCGGCAAGGTCAGATGCAGCAGCGTCAGATCCAACCCGAGCATGACTGTTGGCAGAGACAGGAGGGCAAGCCCCGCCCAGGCAAGTGGCCCGGCGCGCCCGACATCTTTTTGACGATTACCGTTGGGTATGGGGATAAGGGGCGCAGATGGTTTTTGCTGTGTCATGGGCGGCTGGTCCTCGCGCTACGCGATTGCGAAAGCTCAATCTTCCGTGCAATATAGTCACATGACAATTTAACTATTTATCCTATTACCAATGACAATAGCAACGCGAGAACGCAGCCTAAGCCGCACGCGACATGAGCTATCCGAATTTCTGATGCGCCAGCGCAAGAAGCTAACGCCGGGCGATGTCGGCTTACCGGCGACCGAACGACGTCGCACGCCCGGACTGCGCCGGGAAGAGGTTGCGGCTCTGGCAGGCGTGGGGCTGACCTGGTACACCTGGTTCGAACAGGGTCGCGAAGTCAAGGTGTCGGAGAAATTCCTGTTGAGCGTGGCCTATGCGCTCAAACTGGACGATGCCGAATGTAGCCACCTGTTTCTTCTGGCGCACAGACGCCCACCGCCGCCGGAAGCGCATCAATGGGTATCGGTGACGCCTGGCATCCAGCAATTGCTCGATGATCTCCTCAGGCCCGCCTATGTTCAGAACCTGCGCTGGGATGTGGTGGCATGGAATGCCGCGGCAGACGCATTGTTTGGCCTGGGGGCCAGGTCACGGGAAGGCCGGAACCTGCTGCGCATGATGTTCACCGACCCCCAAATGCGACGGCGGTTGTGCGCCTGGCAGGACGATGCACCTCGGTTACTTGCGCAGTTTCGTTATGACGTTGCCGTCGCACCGGAAGACCCCGCCATGCTGGCGTTGATTGAGGAGATGAATGTGCTGTCTCCGAGCTTTCGCCGCGAGTGGGGCACACCAGGCAATGCGGTGGCCCAACGTGGCATCGGATCGATCCTGAGCACAGCGAGACAACAGCAGGATTTCCATCACGAAACCCTGGTGGTGGACGAGCACAGGCACTTGAAGATGGTGGTGTACTTCGAAAGTTCATTCGGCACACGGCTTCGATAGCAGGACTCGTCACGCCGTTAAATGATGGCATCTGGTCGCGTCGCACCCAGCACATCATGCTCGGCACGTTGACCACATCGGAGGTGTTGTCCGGCGTATGGCAAGGCTGGGACACACGTTTTGGCCGCACCAACTGGCAGTCGATCGATGCCCTGTTAATGTCTGCGGCAAGCACACAAGTGCTGAAAGGCACTTTTCGTCGCGTGCGTCCCACGAATACCGACAGGCCCAACGCATGGTTCCGCTCGGCACGCGATCGAAGGTTTCCTAGCGGCGAGGCCGCCAGCTTTGCCGCGGCGGTGACGCCATCTAATGTGGCCGATGTCATGCCACCGCACTTGCGTCACCCACAAGGATCGTTTATCGTTATTCGCACCACCACGACACCGAGACGCCATGTCGATTGCCGTAGATGCGCGTGTTGCAAGGCATATCCAGAATACCCCTGAGCTGATGCTCATCGCTTTACGCTGCGTCCAGGAATCGCCGACGCGCTCTGCGGCGGCCCAGCAATTCATGGCGATCGTGGCCAACAGCCTTCGGCAACATAAAACACCAGCTGGTGATCCATACTCCAAGTATGCCTTCAAGCTGGCGGTCAAGATGGCCAACAGCGGGAAGTGGCGCGAGTATGTGGCCGACTAGCATCAGCCAGAAGCGGACATCAGCTGCATCCTGATGCAATTCCTTCCCCCTGAATCACCTGTCACAGTTTATGCACTGTCCTTACGGCTAGGGATAAGACTAGGAACCTGACAATGGGGCGATCGTCCCGCGCTGCTCCGCGTCGATCAAAACACTTCCGGCCTGCACCCAGTCATCGTAAGTCCAGTTTCACCTCCAACGCTCCCGCCATGAACACCTCCAGCCACTAACCCCCAGTATCCTGCCGCTGGCAGCGGAGCGGATGCGTCGGCAATGTGTACGATGGGTCGCCCATTTCGCTGGTCGGACAGATCTCCGCTTCCTGGTTGCGCAGTATTTCGTACGCACGTTGAAAGTCGCCGCTACTTTTACCGGAAGGAACGACGGTTTTCTTTCCAGCGCGCGTCAGCGCTACCACGCAGGAGATGTTGGCGTGATTGCGTAGAACAAAGGGATGATCGTCGGCACAGGCTTCGTGAAACGCCATGGCCGCCTGTCGCGGATCGTCGTACTCGGTTCCCCGCTGACCGCTTCTTGCAATCACCGTATAGGTCGCGCCAATCGTGTGAACTGGCTGCGTTGCCAGGTTAGTCAAGATCACCATCATCCTCTCCACTATGTCGGTGGGTGCGCAGCGCCAGGCGCACCAGGGTTGCTCCACTCACCAATACTATCTTGCCAGCGACGAGATGGCTATAGACCGCCGCCCCGCTACGGCCAGTATGCACGAACAGGCCGCCGGCATATCCCTGACGCCGCACCACCTCGGCAAACTGTCCCACATGCTGTTCGCAGATATGGTTGCGGTAGCGCTTGACCTGTACCGCGTACCAGCCCCGCCCCGGCATCCACACGGCGCCATCCACGCCACCGTCGCCGGTGTAGCGGCGATTACGCAGCACGAACAATCCGGCGTCTTCCAGCATCGAGAGTACCACTTCCTCGAACAATAGCGGATCGACCCGACGCAGATAGCACAGGCAGCGCCCCGCCCTCCCCGGCCCGGTGAAACCGCGCACCGTGCGCAGGACGGCGCGCGAGCGGCGCACATTGCGACAGTGCAACGGTAAGTGCACCAGGCGCAGGGCGTTGACAAGGCGCGAGGCGATACGGATGCCAAACCGCGCCATCATGGCATCCACGGTGTCGCGTTGCGGATCGGCGACAATAGGCGCCTGCCATTGCCAGCGCGATGACGGCTGCCGCGCTCTTCCGCTGCCTCCCGGCACGGCTGCGGCCTGCCGGGAGGCGGGCGCGTCTTGCATGCGTTCCGAGCGTGTCATGGCGCCTCCGGTGTACGCTGCGCGGCGGACGCGCGTGGTGCTTTACGTGGCGAGCCGAGATAGGCGTTGCTGATCTGGGGACGGTGGTGGCCCAGCTGCTCGGCCACTTGGCGGTAGGCCTCCTTGAGCGCATGCGGATCGGCGTCCATCTCCCCACCCTGCACCGGCGCCTTGAGCTGCGCGATGTCGAAATACAGGTCGCCGGCGAACTGGTGGCGCAGGCCATGGGGCGTAACGCCCAGCTCTTTCTTCGTCAGGCCGACCTGGCGCACCACATTGGAGAACAGGTCGAGCGATTGCTTCAGGCTCAGGCCAGGGCGGCCGATGTGGTCATCCGGCTCCGGTGCCAGCTGGCGGGCCAGCTCCAGCGCTTCGCGTTGGGCCTCGGTGCGCACCGCCGCATAGCGCAGATGGCCACCCTTGGTGCCACGCTTGATCTGCAAGAAGCACACGTAACGCTCACCCGCCGGATGGTTCGTCGGCAAGGCATCGGCCGGTACTTCCGCAGCCGCCGGAGAAAACATCACGGCTTCCTTGCGCCGCAAACCAAAAGCGATCATCAGACATAGCTGCGCGGCCACGTGCACATCGATCCGTCTCACCTGCTCGAGCACGGCCCCCGCGTCCACGCCGTTGCCAGCCCAACTCTTATCGCTCTGCGCAGTGTAGGTACGCGCCACCAGCGCAGGATCGACACCGTAGAACGACGCCTCTCGCACCAATCCCGCCTTGCCAATCCAGCCAGCGAACACGCGCAGGAAGCTCAACTGCTGCTGGATGTAGGCCGCGCTGAATGGCGCGTTCAGACGCGGGGCGTGATTGACCAACGCGGGTTGGCAAGCGTCCGGCGCCGGCTGTGCGGTCCAGTAGGCCAGCAATGCCCTGATATGCCGCTCGGACAGGTTCTTGGGTTTCGGCCTGTAGCCCAATTGGCGGAGCAGGACGAATATACGGAACAGCCCCTGCCTGCGCGCCTGCCTGGTGTTGTAGGAAATGATCTTGCTCCGGCTCGCATGGACATCGTTATGGCGATCGATGATGCTGCCCAGCTGCGCCTTCCAGTATTCACTTTTCTTCACTCTCATCACTTTCGTCCTCCTTTAAGCCACGCCCCGACAGCGCAATCCCCGGCGCCGCCATCGCCATTGCGGATGCGGCAGCTTGACGCCGCTTGTCGCTCTCGATTCACTCGAACTCATGTACTTGACTGACTGCGCACGCCACTGCCGGACAAGCGCGATTGATCGGCCCTGCTCCTGCCACCCAGATACACTGGCCTTGCGTATCCGCGCGAAGGGGTCTGCTGCTTCCGCCCTCTCCCATTGAAGGAGCGGAAGTGGGATAAGGATTTGCTGTGACGCGTGGTGTCTTAAAAATGCTGATGAAACTGGGCAGTGGATTTCGCCTTCTGCGCCAATCCCCGCTTCTTGAGCGGACCGTGCCGCGCGCCGCGCAGCAACGTCATGGGGTTGTGCCGGCCAATCTGGCATCACAGCACGAAAAGCCTCCTTCCTCACGGTTATCCCCCAGCCCTACCACCGGGCCGCTTCGCGATTACCGTACATACCTGGTTGACCGGGGCTTCTGCGGCCACGTCACAACAAGGCACCGCCAGGCGGTGGCCATACGGTAGAAGGATTGTGTCTATCTCGGACCGGCTTGCGGTCCCGTCGCCCGCGATTGGATCAGGGGCGAAGAGGGACGCCTTGGGCGTCAATGGCGCGGGAGCGGCATGACAGCGCGCTCACGCGATCAGGCGGTGAGGCCATCGAGTACAGCTCGGAAGAAAACAACGGCGCCAGCGGCAAGCGCCTCCTTTGAGGCATGTGCTGCTGGAGCGATCTGGCCGCTTTTGGCGGCCGTAGCACGGTATCGTGCTTTCGGGTGGCAGGTAACGACTGCGACGGGCCTTGTCGCGCGCCAGCGCCGCATTGAGAACGCGATGTTCATGGAAGCGGGTCCAGACAGTGAGAGCAGGATAGGAAAGCGATGGGCCGATGTCAAGGTGGCGAGCGGGTGCGGAAAATGGTAATTTATCGGCAATTTAAAGTGTAAGTGCGCGTATGCGGAGGTGTTCCCTATGAACGGCGCCAAAGTAAGATACCTCTGATTGTAAAAGGCCAACACCTGACCATTCGCCCCCGCCCCTTCTGTACGCCTCGGCCGACCGGCGATCCGGCCGCCAGTACAACCCGGCGACATCTATTCCCGCGCATCACGACCTTCCACACAATCTTCCGTAGCGCAGTCGCCCTGGAGCAGCGCCGCAGTCGTACTGCATCAGGCATTGCACCAAAAACGCCGCTGGAACGCCAGCCTTTCTCCTGGATACATCCGGCGAACCGGATTAACGTTGCAAGCATTTGGACCAGGGGGGGGGGAACGATGGAAGCCATTGTGCGGGCCGTGGACGTTGGACGCGGCAACACCAAATTCATCGCCGGGGTGAAAAACGGCGAGCTGTCCTGCGAGATGTTTCCGTCGCAAGCCCACCCCACCGAAGCCGTCAGCGAATACGAAGGATGGGGCATGAAGCGCCGCACTGTCGGCATTCCGGTCGGCGGGCTGGTCTACGAGGTCGGCCCCGATGTCCAGTTGGCGGCCGACATCTTCAATGCCAACGTCCTGCAGCATGACCGGTACTGCGACGCGCCGGAGTATCTGGCCTTGCTGCTGGGCGCTCTGCACCATATGCAGCTTGACCGGATTGACCTGCTGGTGATCGGCCTGCCCGTGGCGACTTATAAACTCAAACGCCAGGTTGCGGCCCTGGAACGGCGCCTGACTGGCGAGCACGAACTCGGCAAAGGACGCAAAATCGCGGTGCGGCGCGCCAAGGCCATCGCGCAGCCGGCTGGTGCGCTGATGTACTACGGCATGATGCAAAATCGCGTGGCGCAGCTGCGCAAAGAACGCAGCCTGATCGTCGATCCCGGCCGGCGCACCTTCGACTGGCTGGTTACCCAGGGCATGCAGCAAATCGACAAGCGCAGCCATTCGGTACCACGCGGTATGCACGATGTACTGCACATGATCGTCGAAGGCATCAGCCGCGCTACCGATTCGCACTACCGCGAATACGAACTGATCGATGCTGCCTTACGCACTGGGAAAAAGCCGGTGGTGTTTCAGAGAGAATACGACCTGGCCCGCCATCTACCGCTGGCCAGAAAGATTCCGGAGCAAGCGGTGGCGGAAATGATGCACTATGTCGGCGACGCCGGCGACATCAAGAACATCATTCTCGTCGGTGGCGGCGCGTTCTTCTACAAGCCCGCGTTGAAGGCTGCCTTTCCGCACCACACGATCCATGAAGTGAAGGAACCCATCTTTGCCAATGTCAAAGGATTCCAGTATGCGGGGAGCGAACTGGCGAAAACCCTTTGCGTAGTGAAGTCCTCCGTATTCCAGGATAGCGATCATGAATAAGCCGCTGCGCATCAACTTCGAGCTGGAGCGGGCCGACAATCCACCACTGTATGATGAATTGGCCAGATTTCCCAAAGGTGGACGCAGAGTCAACCGCCTCCGAACACTCGCCCACGCGGGGTTATTGGCACAGACAGCGCCTGCCTTATCGGATTTTCCGTCGACACCCACTAGTAAAGTTTCTCCAGAAACCGCCGCCATGTCCGTCGCCTCCTCTGAGCTATTTGGGCCATCCGTAGATATCTAAAGCCAACACCATGGTCAACAGGCACCCACAAGTACGGCGGGCTTCTCTCTGGCTTGCCCCAGCTATCTTGCTGGATAGCGATCGCCCGCAACCTTTTCCCATTCAATTACCTGCCAGTCCAGCACGCGCCTTATCGGCGCTACTACCTGACGTATTTGTAATCTCCATGTCATGCTCCAGTCTCTCACACCTCCTTACACTGCTTGGCGAGCAGACGGCAATTCCCTTGCCTGCGCTATTGAAAACACAATGAAAGGAAAAACCATGAAAATCGACGCAACAGGATATCTCGTCGCCCTCACCCTGGCGCTGGCGGCCGTGCCGGCGGCCGCCGGGCATGCGCTCCAGGACGAGGCCGTGCGCAGCTACAGCCTGAAGGATGGCGGCACACTCCATGTGTTCAAGGACGGCAAGATGGCCCTGGAGAACAAGTATGGCCGCGCCGTTTCATTGCGCAAGGGGCAGGTTGTGGAAACCAATGATGACCGCAAGATCGAAGTCGTCGGCAACGAAGTCGGAAAGCTCGATCTGTTGTTACAACAAGGCCATCAGAACTAAGAAGGTCGACAGCCGAACAAGCTGGCATACGCGGCGGCTGTCTTTTTCTGCCAGCCACCCCGCGTATTGCTCGCGCCGGCACCATACACGGCCCGTCCATTCCTGACGGGCCGAGAGATGTTCTTGCCGGCGATGCGCTGGCCTGCCTTATTTCACGCTGACCTTGCCGACCATACCGCCCTCTAGATGGCCGGGAATGGTGCAGGCAAAATCGAACTCGCCGGCTCGCGTGAACTGCCAGACGATGCTGCCGCGCTGTCCCGATTTGAGCTTCGCCATATTCGGTTCCGCATGCTGCATCTCGGGCATCCGCCGCATCATCTCGGCATGCGCGTTCAGCTCCGCCATCTGCCCCAACACCATTTCATGCTCCATTTTTCCGGCGTTCTTGAGCAGAAAGCGGATGGTCTCGCCTGCCTTGACCTCGATCTGTGCCGGGGTAAAGCGCATGCTGTCGTCCATGCTCACCTCGATGACGCGGTCGACCTTGGCCGGATTGCCCGGCTTGCCATTGGTTGCGGCAGAATGCTGGCCATCGGCCAGTGCCCAAGCAGGCAGCAGAGATGCGAGTAACAAGGTAAACAGTTTTTTCGTGTGCATATAATCTCCATTTTCAATCAAGCAATGAGGGACATCCCCTCTTCAGTACCAAAACCGCAGGCCCGCAACCCAGCGGGTTTCGCGCGCTCGTTCCGTCGCTACAGTCGCCCCACCAAATTTTCGGTTCCACTCCACGCCGACATAGGGCGCAAACTGGCGCGACAGGTCATAGCGCAAGCGCAGGCCAAACATGCCTTCCGATAAACCGCTGCCGACACCCGCAGCGGGATCGGCCTTGCCATAGGCAGTCCATTCGGTACGGGGTTGCAATACCCATTTTTGCGCCAACAGCAATTCATATTCGGCATTCAGACGTAACGCCGTCCGCCCGCCGCTGCCGACATACACGGTGGCGTCGACCTCGAACCAGTATGGCGCCAGGCCCTGCAGGCCCAGCGCCAGCCAGGTCCGGCGTGGCCCCGGACCATGATCCTTGCGCACGCCCAGTTGCGTATCCCAGTAAGGGGAAATAGCATGGCCCCATAACAGTTCGGTGCGTGCTTCGCGCAACCGCCCCTTGGCCACGTCGCCTTCGGCCTTGAGCACAAGACGGTTGTAGTCGCTGCCGTACCAGGCTTGCGCCTCATACGCCGCACTGCCATCGCCGCCGCCCCTGCGCCATTCAAGACCATCGATCAACAAGCTGGAAAACAGCTGTTCATCGGCCATATGGAGCAGGCGCTGCGGCCCGATGGCATATTGGCCCACACCCAGGACATAGGTGTCGGCATAGGCATGGGGATCACGGACGGCGGCAGCATCCTGTGCGCCGCTATCCTGCGCCCAGGTAGCCGGCAGGGACATGGCGCCACATACTAGGGTGCCCACGAAGCGGTGCATCTGCATTGCGTTTCCTTTTCGTCTTACCCGGTTCATGCCACCACCACCTCGCGGAACATGCCCGCATCCATATGGAACATCAGATGGCAGTGCCAGGCCCAGCGCCCCAGGGCATCGGCCGTGACCAGGAAGCTCAGGCGCTGGGCGGGCTGCACGGGAATCGTATGCAGGCGCGCCTGAAATTGCCCGTCCGCCGTTTCCAGCTCGCTCCACATGCCATGCAGATGCATGGGGTGCGTCATCATCGTGTCGTTCTGCAGGATCACCCTAACCCGCTCGCCGTAGCGCAGATGCACCGGCGTGCTTTTGCCGAACTCCAGTCCGTCCAGCGACCAGGTGTAGCGTTCCATATTGCCGGTCAGGTGCAGTTCGATCTCGCGTTCGGCGCCGCGCGCATCGAGCGGGCCGCCAATGGTGGACAGGTCGGACAACGTCAGAACGCGCCGGCCGTTGTTGCGCAAGCCGATGCCCGGATCATCCAGATTGATGCGCGGCATGTCCACCCGCATATCGGTGCTGGGGCCATACTCGCTGCTGGCATGACGCACGGTCTGGCTCGCACGGGCCAGTGCGGCACCGGCCGCCGGGGCCGCATGCATACCGCCAGGATGCATTGCGCCGTGGTCCATGCCACCATGGGACGCGCCTGCACCGGCACCAACCGGCCCCGTGCTGCCATGCTGCATGCCACCGTGATCCATATCGGGGCCATGCTGCATCCGTCCCATCATGTCGGACATCGCCAGCCAAGGGACCGGGTCGAGCGCCGGAACGGGAGCGACAAGTCCGGTTCGCACGGCCAGCGTGGCGCGCGCATAACCGGTGCGGTCCATGGACTGCGCGAAGATGGTATAGGCCTCGTCCTGGGGGTGCACCAATACGTCACAGGTCTGGCCAGGGCCAAAGCGGAACTCGTCCACCGTGACCGGTTCGACGTCCACGCCATCGGCCTGCACCACCGTCATTTTCAGGCCGGGAATGCGCAGATCGTAGAAGGTATTGCCCGCGCCATTAATGCAGCGTAACCGCACCCGCTCGCCAGGGCTGAACAGGCCTGTCCAGTTGCCCGCCGGTGTCGTGCCATTGGCCAGGTAGGTCAGTACGCTGGCGGACAGGTCGGACAGGTCGGTTGGGTTCATGCGCATGGCATTCCACATGGCGCGCTTCTCGCGCGCGGCGGCCAGGCCCTCGCGTGAGGCGTCGCGCAGGAAATCACTGGCCGTTGGGCGGTTGCGGTTATAGACGTCGCTTTGCGCCTTCAACTTGGCAAACACCCGCATCGGATCGTCGTCGGTCCAGTCGGAGAACAGCATTACATAGTCCCGGTCGGCGCGCACACGCTCGCCATCGCGCGGTTCGACGATCAGCGCGCCATACATGCCGGTCAGCTCCTGCATGGCCGAATGCGAGTGATACCAGTAGGTGCCGCTCTGCTCGAGCTTGAAGCGGTAGGTAAAGGTGGCGCCCGGCGCGATGCCGGGAAAGCTGATGCCTGGCACCCCATCCATCTGGAAGGGCAGGATAATGCCATGCCAATGGATCGACGTACTCTCCCGCAGCCGGTTGGTCACACGGATCGTGACCGTATCGCCTTCGCGCATACGCAGGGTGGGCGCCGGCAGGCTGCCATTGATGGTGGTCGCCATCCGCACCTGGCCGGTAAAATTGACGGGGGTTTCGGCGATTTCCAGCTCAAAATGGGGGCCACGCAGCTCGGCGCCGCGCCCCGGCGGCATTCCTGCGGCGGCCAGCGCCAATGGCCCCAGGCCACTTAACACGCCGCCGGCCACCAGCCCCTGCACAAAACGGCGCCGCGACAGGGCGTCGCGCGAGGCCTGCCCGTTCAATGGTGTATTACACATACTTTCCTTTCATATCAATACGTCACACAAGACGCGCTCAGTATGTCGGGTGCGGGGCAACGCATCGGTGACGCCAGGATTACATTTACGTAATCTTTGCCGGCGGCAGCATCCTTGCGGCACACTACGCCCGTGCAACCAAGGAGAACCCCGCATGAAAATCTTGATCGTCGAGGACGAAGCCAAGACCGGTGAGTACCTGCGCCAGGGCCTGAACGAAGCCGGCTATACGACCGATCTGGCGCGTAACGGCCCTGATGGCCTGCACCTGGTGCTGGGCGGCGACTACCAGCTGCTGATCCTGGATGTGATGCTGCCAGGCATGGATGGCTGGCAGCTACTGCAGATCGTACGTCAGGCCGGGCACGCCATGCCCATCCTCTTCCTGACCGCGCGCGACCAGGTGGAAGACCGGGTGCGGGGACTAGAACTGGGGGCGGACGATTATCTGGTCAAGCCCTTTGCCTTTGCCGAGCTGCTGGCCCGCGTCCGTACCCTGTTGCGGCGCGGCCAAGGCAGCACGCAAGTGACCATGCTGACGGCGGCCGATCTGGAACTGGACCTGCTGCGACGCCGTGTCCTGCGTCATGGCCGGCGTATCGACCTGACGGCCAAGGAATTTGCCCTGCTCGAACTGCTGCTGCGCCGCAAGGGCGAAGTATTGCCGCGCTCGCTAATCGCCTCCCAGGTCTGGGACATGAACTTCGACAGCGATACCAATGTCGTGGAGGTGGCCATACGGCGCCTGCGTAGCAAAGTGGACGATCCCTTCGAGCGCAAACTGATCCAGACCGTGCGCGGCATGGGCTATGTGCTGGACGACGAGGCGCAGGCATGAAACGGCCACTGTCGCTAACCTCGCGCCTGACCATCCTGTTTGCCATTGTCGCCAGCCTCTCGCTTGCTGCCCTGGGGGGCGTCACCCTACTGGCCGTGGCGCGCCACTTTGAAGCGCAGGACCACGACCTGCTCTCCGGGAAGATGCAGCTGGCGCGCCAGTTGGCGGCCGGCGCCGGTAGCAGCGCGGCGTTGGCCCAACAGCTGCGCGTTGTGTTTGACGGCCACCAGGATATGGCGGTCGTGCTGTGGTCGGCCGATGGCCACCTGCTAATGCGCGCCGGGGATGGCGCCTTGGCCCAGCTCCTGACCAGCGTCGCACCGCCAGACACCGCACCGGCTATGCGCAGTTGGCAGCGGGACGGCCACCACTTCCGTAGCTTGGCAAGCACGGTACCGGCGCGCGCCACCGACCAGCCGCTGCGCCTGGCGATCATGGTCGATGTCGACCATCATGACGCCTTTCTCGCCGACTTCAGCAAGGCGCTGGCCGCGTATGTGGCGCTGGCCGCGCTGGGCAGCGCCGGTCTGGGCTGGCTGGCGGCCAGGCGCGGCCTGCAACCGCTGTATGCGATGCAACAGCGGGCGGCGCACGTCGGCGCTGGCCAGCTCGACGTGCGCATGCCGGTCGATGCGGTGCCTGCGGAAATGGCGCAGTTGGCGCTGTCGCTGAACCAGATGCTGGCCCGTCTGGAAGACGCTTTTCGTCGCCTGTCGGATTTTTCCTCCGATATCGCCCATGAACTGCGTACCCCGCTGAGCAATCTGATGACGCAAACCCAGGTGGCGCTGAGCCAGACGCGCACAGCGGAGCAATATCGCGAAACCCTGGCCTCCAACGCGGAGGAATGCGACCGGCTGGCGCGCACGGTGTCGGACATGCTGTTCCTGGCCAAGGCCGAGCATGGATTGACATTGCCATCGCGCGAGCCCATCGCGCTCGAACGCGAGGTGTCGGCCCTGTTCGAGTTCTACGAAGCGCTGGCGGAGGACCGCAAAGTCTCCCTGTGGGCCAGCGGCGCCGGCACCATCTGTGGCGACCGGCTCATGATCCGGCGCGCCATCGGCAATCTACTGTCCAACGCCCTGCGTCATACACCAGCGGGAGGAACCATCGAGGTAGCGGTGGAACCCACGGCCACCGGCTTGCGCCTACAGGTTGGCAATCCCGGCCCGGATATCAGCGCCGACGCCCTCCCCCATGTCTTCGAGCGCTTCTACCGGGTGGAAAAGGATCGCAGCCATCGCGCCGACGGCGATGGTGCGGGGCTGGGGCTGGCCATCACCCAGGCTATCGCTCTGGCACATGGCGGCACGGCCAGCGCCACCTCTGGCGGTGGCAGGACTTGCTTTAGTCTCGATTTTCCCGCCGCCGGCCAGTCAAACAAAATCGCTTGACCTTCCCACTATGACAATCCCCAGACTGGATCTATCGTATCCAAACAAGGAGATTCACCATGAAGTTCACGATTCCCAACATGACTTGTGGCGGCTGCGCGCGTAGCGTCACCCAGGCGATTCTCGCAGTCGATCCCAATGCGAAGGTCATTACCGATCCACCAAACCGCCTGGTGACCGTGGAGAGTTCATCGGCACGAGAAAAAATCGAAGCGGCCCTGCGCGCGAACCTGTTTCCAGCGGAAGAGCCATAAGTCGGCACACACCGCACTCCAAATGCGAACAGATGCCATGCCCGTGCGACGTAATGGCCCCGATCACGATCGGTCCTCTGGAATAGGGTAGGCATTCCCAAGCGTGCCTGGTCGGCGTGGTGATCGACCATGTTGTCAAACCCGTTTGGCCAGCCACCTGCCGCGCTGTCGTCGCGCCTGTCAACACGGACGGGGGCACGCCTTGTGCCGGCTATGCGTCCGCACACGTCCCAACCGATATCCACCGTGTAGCGTAAGGGCATCCCCTCCCTGCGCTTGCGCAACCTGCGTGGCTAGCCTGCCGTCCATTAGATCTTTGAAAGGAATTCGTCAGCATGAACATCAGCAGCGTCGCCAAAACGTCGGGCGTGTCCGCCAAAATGATCCGGCACTACGAGTTGATCGGCCTGATTCCCACGGTCCAGCGCACACAGTCCGGCTATCGGACCTATTCCCAAAGCCACGTCGACAATCTGCGGCTCATTCGGACCGCCTTAAATCTGGGTTTTCACATCCATGATATCGGTATCTTGGTTGAACTGAAAGCAGACCGTTCAGTTCATGGTACCGGCGGACGCTGCCGCGCCGAACAATATCTCGCCAAGCTGGAGGAAAAAGCGCGCGATATGGCGCAATTGAAGAACGCTTTGCAGGTCCTTCTGGAAGACTGCGCGTCCGATCGCGTCGCCGAGAACCGTATCCAGGCGGAGACGGAACACCACCCGCATGGGGCCGCTCGCCCGGCATGCCGCGGCGCCGGATCTCGCCCGGATCTCGGGCCGAATCTACCGGCCTATATGGCCTTTCTGATGATGTGGCCGGACCTGCCTTGGGAATCCGGAAGCGGCAACGATCGCCCCTACGCGACCAATGACGGGGCCGACATGTAAATGGGCAATCACCGGACACGCCCTGCTGCGGCGTCCCTTTTTTCTTCAAGAGAGAAGACATGACCAACATCACCGTACTCCCCCATCCAGACTATTGTCCCGATGGGCAAACATTCGCGGCCTCGCCGGGAACTTCGATCTGCGATGCGCTGCTCGACCATGGCGTGGAGATGGACCATGCGTGCGGCAAGGTAGGCGCCTGCACCACCTGCCACCTCGTCGTCAGAGAAGGCTTTGCATCCCTCAATCCCGCCAGCAGCGCGGAGGAAGACATGCTCGACCGCGCATGGGGGATCGAAGCCCAGTCGCGCCTGTCGTGCCAGGCGGTGATCGGGGGGGAGGCACTGCTGATCGAGATCCCGAAATACTCCATCAACCACGCCAAGGAACAAGGCTAGATCGTCACTACCGTCGCCCGTTCGCCGCGCTTGGCGATCAACGCGCTTGGGCAAAAAAGTGTTTGACCTTCCCACCCAGGGAAGGCACACGCTGTGTCCATATCCCATCCAGGAAGAGAGTCAACATGAACGTATCAAGCGTGAAAATCGCCGACGCATCGTCAGCGCCCATTACTTTGCCGGTGGACGGCATGACGTGTGCAAGCTGCGTCGGGCGCGTTGAAGCGGCCTTGGCCAAAGTCGCAGGCGTAGGAACAGTCTCGGTCAATCTGGCCACGGAGCGCGCCGATATCCGCCCGATCGGCCAGGTGGACCGCATGGCGCTCATCCAGGCCATCGAAACAGTCGGCTATTCCGTGCCCGCCGCCGCCACCGAATTCGCCGTCGAAGGCATGACTTGCGCATCTTGCGTGGGCCGAGTGGAGCGGGCCTTAAAAGCCGTTCCGGGCGTCAGCGAAGCAACAGTCAACCTCGCGACCGAACGCGCGACCATCCGTGGCACGGCCGATACCGCGGCGCTCATTGCCGCCATCGCGGCGGCCGGCTATACGGCCAAGGAAGTTGGCGGTGCGGCTGCCGATGGCGGCGGGACGGCGGAAAAGAAGGACGCCGAGCGTGCCGCACTCAAACGCGATCTCATTATCGCTACCGTGCTCGCCCTCCCTGTGTTCGTGGTGGAGATGGGCTCCCACCTGGTGCCAGCCGTGCATGCCTGGGTCATGGCGACCATCGGCATGCAGGCAAGCTGGACCATGCAATTTCTCCTCACCACTCTGGTGCTGGCCATTCCCGGCAGGCGCTTCTACCAAAAAGGCCTGCCGGCACTGCTGCGCCTGGGGCCGGACATGAACTCCCTGGTCGCGGTGGGCACGGCCGCCGCCTACAGCTATTCCGTCGTCGCCACCTTCCTGCCCCAGCTGCTGCCAGAGGGGACGGTCAATGTCTACTATGAGGCCGCCGCCGTGATCGTTGCGCTGATCCTGCTGGGCCGTTTTCTGGAGGCCAAGGCCAAGGGGCGCACCTCGGAAGCGATTCAGCGCCTGGTCGGACTGCAGGCAAAGGTGGCCCACATTGTGCGTGGTGAGCTCGTCACGGACATTCCCATTAGCGAGGTGGCACTGGGGGACATCGTGGAAGTGCGTCCCGGCGAGCGGATTCCGGTCGATGGCGAGGTCAGCGAGGGCCACAGCTTCGTGGACGAGTCCATGATCACGGGCGAACCGGTTCCTGTCGAAAAATCGGCAGGCAGCACCCTCGTGGGCGGCACCGTCAACCAGCACGGCGCCCTCCGGTTACGCGCCACGGCAGTCGGTAACCAGACCATGCTCGCACAGATCATCCGTATGGTCGAGCAGGCGCAGGGCTCGAAGTTGCCGATCCAGGCCGTGGTCGACAAGGTCACGCTGTGGTTCGTGCCTGCCGTGATGTTCGCCGCCGCCTTCACCTTCCTGCTCTGGCTGGTCTTTGGCCCGTCCCCTGCGTTGAGCTTTGCGCTCGTGAATGCGGTCGCCGTGCTGATCATCGCCTGTCCTTGCGCCATGGGATTGGCGACACCGACCTCGATCATGGTCGGCACCGGCCGCGGTGCCGAACTAGGCGTCTTGTTCCGCAAAGGGGAAGCACTCCAATTGCTCAAGGATGCGCGTGTCGTCGCCGTCGATAAGACAGGCACCCTGACCGAAGGGCGCCCGGTGCTGACCGACCTGGACGTGACCGAAGAATTCGCGCGCGACGAGCTACTGGCGCTGGTCGCTGCAGTGGAGTCGCGCTCGGAACATCCCATTGCGCGCGCCATCGTCGATGCCGCGCAGCAGGCTGGCCTGGTCCCGCCGCCGTTGACCGAGTTTGCATCGGTGACCGGCATGGGGGTGTATGCGACAGCCGGTGGCAGACGTGTGGATGTGGGGGCGGATCGCTATATGCAGCAGCTGGGCTTGAGTATTGATGGCTTCGCCGCCATGGCGGTGCGGTTGGGCAATGAAGGCAAGACGCCGCTGTATGCGGCTATCGACGGCAAGATGGCAGGGATTATTGCGGTTTCCGATCCCATCAAGCCGACTTCACCGCATGCGATCAAAGCACTGCACACCCTGGGACTCAAAGTGGCCATGATCACTGGCGATAATGGGCGTACGGCCAATGCGATCGCGCGCCAGCTGGGCATCGATGAAGTGGTGGCCGAGGTACTCCCCGACGGCAAGGTGGAGGCCGTACGGCGATTGCGTGCGGTCCACGGCGCCATTGCGTTCGTCGGTGACGGCATCAACGACGCGCCAGCCCTGGCCGAAGCGGATGTCGGCCTGGCCATTGGCACCGGCACCGATGCGGCGGTCGAATCCGCCGACGTCGTCCTAATGTCCGGCAACCTGCAGGGCGTACCGAATGCGATCGCCTTGTCCAAGGCGACGATCGGCAATATCCGGCAAAACCTGTTCTGGGCGTTTGCCTATAACACCGCCCTCATTCCGGTGGCAGCAGGCGCCTTGTACCCCACATGGGGCGTGTTGCTGTCGCCAATATTCGCCGCCGGCGCGATGGCCATGTCCAGTGTTTTCGTGCTGGGCAACGCGCTCCGTTTGCGCCGCTTCGCCGCACCAAGCCAGTAGCGCTGCCGTTGCAAAGAGGCATGCGGCCGGCCGCGCACTGCGCGGCCTTGGGCCACCTGCCAATGCAGGCATACAGCGAATGGCGCCGTGCAATTACCGGATGCCTCCGTCACGTTGCCTATCGGGATCCAGAACGAAATCTGCGCCGCCAGAGACACCAGCTATAGGCCACTGGATCGCCCCTCATTTTTCCAAAGCAGATCACTACAAGACCACTATTTTTTCCGGGGATCGTCCGCAGGATTCACATACGTGATGCCCCATGGCCCAATTCCATGAATCTGGACGATGGCTTCCTCCGATGTCCACACATAGTGATTGGTCTTGGGCTGCATGATGGCAACGCTGCCGGCGGTAAGCGGCGTCGTGCGCGATTTATCCAACACATCCCCCATTCCCATATTGATCGTCCCGGAGATCACGGTGACATGCTCAATTGTCGGATGCCAATGGGCCGGTACCTGGTAATTGGCGGGCAGTTTCAATCGGAAGGTAAATGGCTCAATGGCATTCAGTTTCCCTTCAATCGCCGCCAGCTTAATACCGGCTGGCAACGAAGGCACATCGATCCATTTCAGCTCCGCCGGGGTGACCATGACATGGGTTTTGACCTGCGCCCCCACAGAAGGAGCGAACGAGACGAGAACAACAAGGCTTGCGACGACAGCCGCACTTGTCCGATTCACGATGACCTCCCTATCGCCGATCCGCGCCGCAGTATGCGGGCGCGGTTCAAGTTATTCTATGCTGCGCTCCATACATATCTAATTGAAAGTAATGATCGTCGATGACTTGGTCATGCGGCCGTCCGTAATGTCCACGGCGAAATAGGGGCATGGCGATACATCGCGCCCACCAGCTATACCGCCTGCGGATGCACCAGGCGCCGTAAATCCATCGACAGTCCGGCAAGCTGCGACGCGGTTTGCAGTGTCTGTGTCGAACTCGTCTCCGTTTCCTGTGTGGCCTGCGCAACGTCAGACACAGCGACGCGCACCTGGTCGGCCGCCGTCGCCTGTTGCTTGGTCGACAATTCTATTTCGCGTGCCGCCTCGGTGGTCGTACTGACCAGGCCGGCAATCTGCTTGAACGCCTGGGCGACTTCAGCGAACTGGCGCGCCCCTAGGTCCACCGCCTTGGCGCCGCTTTCGGTGGCCATCACCGTGGTATTGACAGCCCCCCTCACCTCATCGATCTGGATGCGGATCCCCTTGGTCGACGCCGCCACCCGATCGGCCAGCTTGCGGATCTCTTCGGCCACGACAGCAAAGCGGCGCCCCGCCTCGCCAGCGCCGCTGGCCTCGATGGTGGCGTTAATGGCCAGGATATTGGTCTGCTCCGCCAGCTCCGACACGATATCGAGCACGGCGCCAATCTCTTGCGACTTGCGGCCCAGGTCGAGCATATGCGTAACCACCTGATCCGTCTGGCGCCGAATACCCGCGATCGATTCTTGCCCCTTGTCGACCGTCCCCTCACCGTCGCGCGCCGCCAGCGCCGTCTGTTCCGCAATCTGCGCCACCCGCTGCGCACTCTCGGCAATCTGGCGCGACGTCACGCCCAGTTCACTGATCGTGGTGCTGATTTCACTCATGGCGCTGGCCTGCTGTCTAGCGCCGGATGCCTGCTGGGTGGCAGCCGCTTGCAGTTCGGCTGAAGAGCTTTGAACATGGCCAACCGCCATGCCCAGTTTGTCCGTCAGCGAACGCGTGATCATGATGCCGGCTCCCACGACAAACAGCAGACACAGGATGGTTCCGCCGAGGATCGTTGTCTTGACACTGCTGGTGGTCGCCTCCGCCTCCGCCTCCCGCTTGCTCAGCAAATCCCGTTCCTCCCGCTTGATCTGCTCGCTCACCGCGCGCAGCGCATCCATAATCTTCTTGCCTTCCCCACCGAGCACGATCTTCATGGCCTCTTCCGCACGGCCAGCACGCCGCAATTCGATGGTGCGCTTGAGCTCATTAAATTTCGCCGTCGTCAATGCTTCTGCCTGGCTGAGCCTGGCCTGTTGATTGGGATTGTCGGCGGTCAGCGCGCGCAGTTCCGCCAGCACCAAGGTCACGCCCGCGTTGGCCGATTCAAACGGGTCCAGGTACGATGGATCTCCGGTGAGCAAATAACCGCGCTGGCCCGTCTCGGCGTCTTTCATCTGGCTAAGCAGGCTGGTCGCCTGCTCCAACACCTTGTGCGTGTGCGTCACCGATCCGGCAGTGGCGACGAGAACATAGATGCTCCAATAGGCGGCAATCCCAATGGCGATCAGGAAGGTGGTCGATACCGCAAAACCGAAGGCCAGCTTCCTGCCAAAGGTCCAGTTCTTATTCATGGTTAAACACTCCCTCATCAAACGAAACGGTTCGTCGCACCGTATCCGGATAGTTGGTGATCAGGCTCTGTTCAAGAGGCAGTTACTGCCGTCTTTGGTGATTATGGCTCCCGGTAAGGCGTTCCACTTCCGCCAGGAAATGCACAAAGTCAAACGGTTTTTCGATATAGCCGTCAAACCCCGATGCCAGCAGCCTTTCCCGATCCCCCTTCATGGCGTGGGCAGTCAGTGCCACCACCGGAATAGCGTTGGTGCGTATGTCGCTTTTGAGGATACCCAGCGCCGTGATCCCATCCATTTCCGGCAGCTGTATATCCATCAGGATCAGATCAAGGGCTTCTTTCCGGGCAATTTCAATACCAGGCTGAGCGCGCTCGGCGCAAAACAGGGTATGTCCTTTACTTTCGAGCAGCATGCTGGCCAGCACCATGTTGCCGGGCGTGTCTTCGACAATCAGTATTCTTGCCATCACCGTCCCCCTCTCACCTGGTCAGCAACGTGCTCTGGTATCCACCTGCTCCTGCTGCAACGCACGGCCGACCTCCAACAGGAATTGCTGCCGGGTAAAGCTGCCTTTTTCCATGATTTTCAACACCTGCCCATTCATGCGCCGCCTGTCGGGCTCATTGATCGAGCGGTCGCTCAGCACCAACACTGGCAGGTCCGCCGTCGCGCCATGCGCGCGCAATCGATCAATTACTTCAAAGCCGCTGATGTCGGGCAGCACCAAGCCAATGATCAGCAGGTCAACTGGACCGTCCTGCAGCGCGGCCAGCGCCTGCGCACCGTCATGGCAGCAGCGCACTTTATAATTCAGTGCAGCTAGGTCCGCGCTGAGGCGGTTGGTGGTCGCCTCGTCGTCGATGATCAAGACCGAAGGCGCCAACGCCCGGTCTGCCCCCAGGCCAAGCGCATAGACAGCATCGTGCAATCGCTGATGCGGCACAGGTTTTTGCAGTACCTGGACCGCGCCCCATACGCACCCCTTCATTTCCTCGGCCACGATCGACACAATGACGACCGGCACGCTGGCCAGCTGCGGATGGCTCTTGATCTCCTCCAGCACCGCCCAGCCGCTAGCATCGGGCAGCAGCAGATCCAGGGTAATCAGGTCTGGGCGCTGCTGGCGCGCCCACGACAGGGCCGACGCGGCATCGCGCGCGCAGCGCACTGTAAAGCCAATGCTCTCCAGGTGAACCCGTAGTAGTTGCGCGGCATGTTCATCGTCTTCGATCACCAAGACGCTGCGCCCGGCCTTCGAAGACATATTTCCATCCACGTCACGATGCACCGGCAGCCAGAAAGAAAATTGCGTTCCCTCCCCCGGCAGGCTGGCCACACCAACGGTGCCGCCATGCAGCTCCGCCAGCCGGCTCACCAGCGCCAGTCCCAGGCCGCTGCCCTCATGCTCGCGGGAGATCGAAGCATCGAGCTGGCGAAATGTCTGAAAGAGCACGGCCAGGTCAGGCTCGGCGATCCCGATACCGCAATCACGCACCCGCACTTCCAGAAACTCCTCGGTGACGCCAGGCGGCAGCGGCAGCACCCGGTTGGGCCAGCTGCTCTTGGCCGCATGGCCCAGCGTCGCGCGCCTGGCATGGTGCAGCGACAACGTCACCTGCCCCTGATCCCGGCTGAATTTGACGGCATTCGAGAGCAGGTTATAGAGCATCTGGCGGAATTTCCGCAGGTCGAGCTGCACCCGATCCAGCTCGGCAATAGGCACAAATTCCAGGGAGATGTCGCGCCGCGCCGCGCTCTCTTGCACGATGGACAGGCTGGTGCCCCCTTCGACGTTTACGTCGACCGACTCCAGCTGCAGCTGCATCTGCCCCGCTTCCACCTTGGACAGGTCCAGGATGTCGTTGATCAAACCCAGCAAGTGGCGTCCGCTCGCCTGGACGTGGCCGACACAGGTCAGCTGCTTCGGATTGAGTTCGCCGGCGATGCCGCCAGCGAGCACATCCGAGAAGCCGATGATGGAGTTCAACGGCGTTCGCAGCTCATGCGACATGTTCGACAGGAATTCGGACTTGAGTCGGCTGGCCTGCTCCAGCTGGTGGTTTTTTTCATCCACCTCGCACTGGCGCTCTTCGAGCGCGCGCACCACCAGCTCCAGATCGTGGTTTTTTTGTTCGAGCATCGTCAGCAATTCAGCCCGACTTTCCGCCAGGGCACGCGCAGAGCGCATTTCGGCCGCTTCCAGCTCCTTGTTCATCAGCTCCCGGCGGATGCGCCGGCTTTCGTCCTCGAACTGTTTGCGCCGTAGCTGGGCGCGCAAGCGGGCCTTCAACACATCGAACTCACTCGACTTCAGGACATAGTCATCGGCGCCGGTGGACAAGCCCTCAATCATCGCCTCCCGGTCCTCCATCGCCGTGAGCATGATCAAAGGGACGTCACGCGTGGCCGCTTCGTCTTTCATCCGGCGGCAGGTCTCCGTTCCGGACAGGCCGGGCATCAGACGGTCAAGCAGCACACAGTCCACCTGCTGCACCGCCATGAGCGCCAGCGCCTGCTCGCCCGATTCGGCCAGAATGACGTCATAACCCTCACCGCCCAATACTTCGGCCAGCTGGTGCAAATAGGTGCGGCTATCGTCCACCGCCAAAATCCGCTGCCCTCCCTGCATCAGCGCCGCTTCTGGCCTGGCGCCATCGACATTGCGCAGGGCCGCAGCCAAACGCGCCAGCAACATACCGGCATCGCCATCCTTGCGCACGAACGCGTCGGCGCCGGAGTCCAGCGCATGCAGCTCGGCCCCTTCGTCATCGGCACCGGTGAGCAGGATACAGGGAGTGGTGCGCAAGGCGGGATCCAAACGCAGCTTGCGAATCACCTCGGCGCCATCCATCCCCGGCAGCACGCCGTCGACCACCACGGCCGCCGGCCGCCGCAGTGCCATCGTGCGCAGCCCCTCCTCGCCAGAGGCAGCCAGCGCCACCTGGTAACCCTGGCCGCGTAACAACTCGGCCAATTGCTCGCGGTAGGTCAGGCTGTCATCGATCACCAGTATCATCGGACGGGCATCGGATGCCTCGCCTGTCACGGATAGCAGTTGCATGGCACGCGCTACCAGGCGGTCACGGTCGTAAGGCTTGCCAACGTAGTCATTGGAGCCGGTCAGCATGCCGCGGATGCGATCGCTCACCTGGGCCTCGCTCGACAAGATCAGCACGGGCAAATTGGCGCCCGCATCGCTAGCGCGTACCGTCCGCAACCAGTCCACGCCATCGCCATCGGGCAGCATCACATCGAGTATCATCAGGCCAATCGCCTGATGCGCCAATACCGCGCTCGCCTCAGCCAGGGTGGTGCAGGCGAGCGTGGCGATCTGGCAAGCCGAAAATGCCTCTTCCAGGTCAGCGCGCACAGTCAGGCTGTCGTCAACGATGAGGACTGCGGCCGTCATGACACTCCCCGCTTCCCAGGGTGCGCCAGTGCAGCGAGCGCCGGCCCGATTTCATCGAGCGGCAAAATACGCTGCGCCGCCCCCAACTGCGCCGCCTCACGCGGCATGCCGTATACCACGCAACTGGTCTCATCCTGGGCAATGGTCAGCGCACCGGCTGTGCGCAGGGCCAGCATGCCGCGGGCACCATCCTGGCCCATGCCGGTCAGGAGCACGGCGACCGCAGCCGATCCGCATTCCTGCGCCAGCGATTCGAATAACACATCAACCGAGGGGCGACAGAACTGGCGTGCCGGTCCCTGTTCACAAACCAGCTGCCGCCCGCGCAACTGCAAATGCTGGTCGGGCGGTGCCAGCAACACACCGCGTGTTGGCAGTTCCTCGCCGTGCCGCGCCAGCCGCACGCCCAGTGCGCAATGATCGTTGAGCCACTCGGCAAAGGCGCTGCCGAAAGGTTCGGCAATGTGGATCACAATCAATAGCGGCAGTGGAAAATCGACAGGCAGTGCTCCAAGGACCTCGACCAAGGCTCTGGGCCCGCCGGTTGACGCCCCCAGCGCCACCAGCCGCAGCGGCCTTGCCGGCGTCAGCGCGGCGGGTGGATTGGCACGCGGCGGCGGTGGTGTACTGCGCCCGCGCAGGTGGGTGACCACCTTGACACGTGCCACCAGCTTGAGCATTGCCAGGTAGTTCGCTTCCCAGCCCTGTTGCCCGGGTAGCGGCTTCTCCATGACATCCAATGCCCCCGCGGCTAGGGCATCGTATGTGTGAAAGAGCTCGCCACGGTTGACGGACGACGAGACCACCAGTATCGGGGTTGGGCAGTACGCCATGATGTATTCCGTGGCCGCCAGCCCGCTCATGACGGGCATCATCATATCGAGCGAGATGACATCCGGCCGCAGCGCCTGGCACAGCTCGATGGCCTGTTTGCCGTCCTCTGCCTGCCCGACCAGTTCGATGGCCGGGTCACTGGCGAGCAGCTCGCACAGATGCATGCGCACAGTCAGCGAGTCTTCCACCACCAGGACGCGCAATGGCCTCATCGCTGCACCAGTTCCCCGATCTGCGCCAGGAAGGCGGTCTGATCGAAAGCGTTCTTGACGATATAGCCATTGGCGCCCACGGCACTGCCGCGGCGCCGGTGCTCCGGCGTATCGAGCGAGGTCACCAGCAAGGTCGGAATCGTGCGCAGCTCCGGGTCGGCGCGGATCTCCTCAATGAGACTAAAGCCATCCATACCCGGCATTTCCACGTCCACCAGCGCCATCGCAAAACGCCCCTGCCGCAGCAGCGCCAGCCCCTCTTCCGCCGACGCGGCCAGCGCCACCTGATACCCCGCCGATTCGAGGATGCTGCTTTCGAGCATGCGCGTGGTCAGCGAATCGTCCACGATCAGGATGGGCAAAGCGGGTGGCGCCGTCTCCTGCCCGCTGCTGCGGCGCTGTGCCAGTGCGCCACCCAGCTCATCCGGATCGAGCACCATGCGCGGTTCGCCCTCGTTATCCAGATACAGGCCGAGCACGGTCGGTTCGACCGCCAGCAAGGCCGGCAGGGTCCGCAGTACGACACTATCGACCCCGACCAGGCGGTTGACGGCCAGCGCCAGTAGTTCCCCCCGGCTGCGGATCACGATGGCGGTCAGCGTGCGCGGCGACCACTGGTGCGCCGCGCGTCCACGCCCGCCCACGGTCAGCGGCAACAAGGGCAGTAGTTGCGCCTCATAGACGATGGCGCGCCCCTCGGCCGTTTGCGCAATGTGCTCCATCGGCAAGCGTAACGCACCACACACCGCATCGAGCGGCAGCGCCATGGCCTGCGCATCGGCGTCGACCAGCAACACGTTCATCGCCGCCAACGACAGCGGCACGCACAATTCAAACACGGTCCCTTGGCCGGAAGAGGTGCTGGCAGCGGCTTTCCCATCCAGCTTGCTCATCGCGGCGCGCACCACGTCCATGCCAATACCGCGCCCGGCCAGTTCCGTCACCACGCGGCTAGTACTGATGCTGCCTTGCAATAGCACCTGCAGCAAGCCGTCGTCGTCCGGTACCGGCTCGCCACGCTGGCGCAGCACGCGCCGCAACGCGTCCAGGTCCACGCCCCGGCCATCGTCGCGGCAACGGAACCAGACCATATATCCCTGCCGGCTCACCTCCAGCACAATACGGCCGGCGGGCGCCTTGCCAGCGGCGCTGCGCTCGGTCGGCGTCTCAATCCCGTGCGCCACCGCGTTGCGCACCAATTGCAGCAAAGCGCCCAATACCACGTCCAACACCTCGCCATCGATGCGCAACTGACCACCCTCGGCCTCGAACACAACTTGCTTGGCGCAGCTGTGGGCGGCATCCCGCGCGCACCGCTCCAGTGTGGTGAAGACGCTGGCAACCGGGATCAGGCGCAGGCGTTCTGCCGCATCGCGCGTCTGGCGCAGTTCGCGATCGATCCGTTCGGCACCACCGGCCATGCTCCGCTCGATCGCACCGAGCTGCTCGACCAGGGCACGCATGCCTTGCGGCGCCGCGGCCCCTGCGGCCAGCGCCAGGTCGCGCAAGGTGTCCAACTGACCGATGGTGCGGCGCATGCTTGCCAGTTCTGTTCCGATTTCACCCAGTCCTTCGAGCAAGACATCCACTTCCAACACGTCGGCGCGGACGATGCGCTGCGGGACATCGAGTGGCGGCGCCGGCTCGGCGGCCGGTGCCGCCACACCCGCATCGTCCGCGGGCAGCGGCAGGCCGGCCAGGTGTACGCTGACCTGGTCAAGGACCGCCAACAAGTGATCCACCGTACTGCGCGGCACACGCGCATTTCCGCCCCGCAGCGGCGTAAGCACCTCCTCTACACCGTGTATCAGGTCGGCGATGGCGGCTTGACGCACCACCCGTGCCGCCCCTTTCAAGGTATGCGCCCAGCGCAACAGGAGCGCGACCTGTTGCGCTCCATGGCCGTCCTGCTCCAGTGCCAGTATCCCCTTGCCGAGCTGGTCGACCAGTTCGCGCGCCTCGACGCGGAAATAGCGGTAGGGATCCTTAGCCATGCGCCCTCCGCTGTATCTGGGCGACACGCTGCGCAATCTGCGCGGCCAGTTCGCGCATCGGCAGCAGCGTCAACACGCCGCCGTCGGTACGCACCGCGTCATACTTACACTGTGCGCCAGCGCTATTGGCCGCGGCGATCAACTGGTCGGCTGTGGCGCAAAGATGGGTTTCGAAACCATCGAAAGCGAAGGCGAGCGGCGCACTGGTTTGCATCAATACCATCCAGCGCGGTGCGGCGCCCCCTGATTTTCCCAACATGCCGGCCAGCTCATACACCGGTACGCTCTGGCCGCGAAAACCGGTCACGCCCAGCAACTCAGGTAGCGGGCCCGGTAGCGCCAGAATGGAGCGGTCCACATATAAACCGCAAATATCCGGCAGGCCGATTGCATACCGCTCGTCACCGACACGGATGGTCAATACACTGAGGCTGCCGGCAGCTGGCAAGGCCGGGGCCAGCGCAAACGACCGATCGAACTGCTCCCGCAGCGTCTGAGCGCTATACCCTCGACCGTCTCCTAATGCCCCAGGAATCATGCCGCCTCCCCAAACGCGGCCAGCTCGGCCTGGCACAAGGCGATCAATGCGCTACGGGGGAAGCCGCCACCGAAGAGCAGCAGTCGGGCCGGGTCTTCGTGCTGCAGCAGCACCAGCGCCTGGGCCAGGTCGCGTCGTGCGGCCGCCGTCTCGCCCATGCGCCGTTCCAGCACACCGATGTGCAGGCGGGCCAGGGCGAAACCAGGGTCGAGGTAGGCGGCGCTGCGGTAACACCCCAGCGCCTCCGCGTAAGACCCGCTCTCTTCTTCGCACAAGGCCAATACGTAATGGGCGCCTGCACTCAACTCGTCACGCGCCAGCAACCTCAGGCAAGCATCCTGCGCCAGCACCAGGGCGCCGCTCTGGCTGAGCGAGACCGCCTTCAGCAGCAGGACATCGGGATCATCCGCATACTGCGGCGGCAGCTGGTTGATCTGCGTCAGCGTCTGCTCAAACTGTTCCTCGTGCAGGCATTTCAAAGCCTGGCGTAAATCTGGGCCGGCCGGCGCCCCGGCGTCCCCTCCGAGCGGAGGCACCGCCGCGGCCAGCGTATGGATGCGTTCGCTGGCCCGTGCAATCACATCGCCCCATCGGCGTGGTTCATCCAATAGCGGCGGAAGCCGCGGCAGCGCCCTCGCGTTAAACGGGTTGGGAGCGACGGAACGCCGCTCTTCGCGCGTGTGCTGCCGCCGCTGATAATAGAACGTGGCATGGCTATGGCATAGGTGAAACTCATGCGAGAGTCCCCGCAGGGTCTCCGCATGCCCCAGGAACAGATAGCCGCCGGGCACCAGCGCGGCCGCCATGCGTGCCACCACAGCCTGGGCCTGGGCAGGTGTGAAGTACATCAGCACATTACGGCAAAACACAATATCGTAGCGGCCTACTCCCCAGAGTTCGTCATCATCGAGCGCCAGATTGCGCTGCTCGAACACCACGGAACGGCGCACGGACTCCCTCAGTGTACTCATGTCGCCATCCCGGATAAACCAGCGCGCGCGCATCTCAGGCCCCAGCTCGCGCAGCGACCAGGCCGAGTAGCGGGCGCGCGCCGCCTTCTCCAGCATGGCGGGATTGGCATCCACGGCGCGAATATCGACACTGTGCGCCCCAAGCCCCGCCGCCTCACGCACCGCGATGGCCAACGTGTACGGCTCTTCACCCGAGGCACAGCCTGCACACAGTATGCGAACCGGACTGCCGTTCTCATGCGTTTGCCAGCAGGTGGGCATGGCCAGTTCGGTAAAGGCGTGGATCTGCTCGACATTGCGGTAGAAATAGGTCTCGGTCACCGTGAGGTCGGCCGCCAGGCGGTGCAACGCCTCCAGCGGTTCGGGCGCAGTTTCCAGCATGGTCAAATAGCGGGCGCAATTGCCGGCGCCGTGCAGGGCTAGAACGCGCGCCAATTGCCCCAGCTTGGTGTCGTCGAATTCCAGTCCCAAGCGCTTCGCGATCAGCTCACGAAACAGCATTACCTCGCCGGAGGTCGGCTCCCTGATCATGCTGCGCCCTCCCGTTGCGCCAGTGCATCCCACAGCGCCTCAGGCACCAGGCAGCTTGCCTGCAGCACCATCAGCAATTCAGCGTCAAGGACGGAGATTGCCTGGATCATGCCGGTTTCAGCGCCGTCTAGCAGGGGCGCGACCTCGGCGAGCATCGCCGCATCGAGCCGACGCACACCGAGCACCGCATCCACAGCCAGTGCGACCTGGCGTTCACCCAATACCAGGGTCACATAGCGCGACGCCAGTGCCGATGCCCCGGCGCCAACCAGCCGCCGACAGTCGACGACGGGCACCGCTGCGCCGCGTATCACTGAAACACCCAGGAGGCAATCGGGCATGGCGGGTACCGGTTCGACCGGCAGCGCGCGCATCGTTTCACGCACAGAGGCCAACGGCAAGGCATACAACTGCTGTCCGCTGCGGCATAAAAGCACAGACTTCGACGACCCGCTGTTCAATGCCATAAGGGCTCGGTTTCTCGGTCTCGACAGGTGAAGGTTGCGCAACAATGCGTACGCTCGGCGCGCTTCCCTCTGCTTGGCTTCGGAACCGCAAACCACGCCTCAAGCGGCCTGGGCGCGAAGCACACCGGTACACACTTGCATGGTGCCAAGCGCGCCCAAAGCGCGTCAGGCATAAATGATGATTGCACAAGAATCTCGATGGAAATCTCTCCAATTATCACGTGAAGCCGCATAGAGAAAACCAGAGACTGAAGCGGGACAACGTGCAAGCCATTGCTTCCGGAAATGGTGGCCGCAAAGCACGAACGCTGCCTGGAACGCTATTGGCAAGGCGCAACTGCTTGCCCCCTAAGCGTGTCCGCCACCGGAGCGTTGCGCGCCGCCAAAGGATATGCGTTCTTTTCCTGAAAAACCGTTCGTTAAGACTATGATGAAATGATCGCCACAATCAATTTGCAATGCTCTCAGCATGAAAACCCGAAAGCGTCACGCTGCCCTGTTTGATGCTCTGGCAAGATTGAAGTATGTGCCAGACACCCAGATGGCCAAAGGCCTGCTTGATCTGACAGAGGCCATCGAGTTCGAATTCCGCCTCGCCGATGAGCGCATGGAAGCTGCCGGTTATCCGGAGCTGCATGCCCAGCGAGAGTGGCATGCCCGGATGCTGGGTGCCTTGCACCGCGCCGTCCCTTCAGCCACATCCGGCAACGTGCGCGACATCCGACATATGGTCGCCATGCTTCCTTACTGGCTATACGATCATTTCTCCACCATCGAGACGGTGCTGCCTGTCAATCATCCGGCCTGCCCGGCGAGGGTGTGGCACTAAATGCCGCCAGCTTGCAAGATAAGGTGATACCCATGTTTAAACATATTCTTCTTCCCACGGACGGCACCGAAATTTCTCAGCGTGCCATTCAGACCTGCGTCAGTTTCGCCAAAAGCATTGGCGCCACCATCATCGGACTGCATGTCATGCCAGAGTACCGTGCGTTGGCATACGAGTACCAGATGCTGGAAAACACCAGAGAGCAATTCGAGGCGGAGTGCATTCTGCAGGCCCAGGGCTACCTGGCCGAGATCACCCGTGCGGCGAACAGTGCAGGCGTCCCCTGCGAAACCATCTTCGTGACCAACGATCATCCCTTCGCAGCGATTATGGAGCAGGCCACATTGCACCACTGCGACCTGATCGCCATGGCTTCGCACGGCCGGCGTGGTGTGAAAGGATTTCTGATGGGAAGCGAAACCCAAAAGGTGCTCACACACAGCACCATACCGGTGCTCGTCCTGCGCTAGCGGACGCTGCAGGCGCTGAAGGAAACGATGCACAACGCAATCCCAGGATCCGGCAGTCGTCGTCGTTGAAGGTGCCGTCGCCACGATGTACAGCCTGCGAGAACCTGGTGATGAAGACAGCAAATCCCGATGGCAAAGAGGACATAACATGTTTACGCATATTCTCATTCCTACCGATGGTTCTCCCGCATCGTCGCGCGCCATTCAGACCAGCGTCGCTTTTGCCAAAAGCATCGGCGCCAAGGTCACCGGGCTGTGCGTGAAACCGAAATACCACATGATGTCGATGGACTATCGATTGCTGGAAGACGCCAAGACACGGTTCGAAGACGACTGCACCATCCTTGCACGCGGTTATCTTTTGGAAATCGCCAATGCGGCCAAGGAGGCTGACGTTCCCTGCGAGACCATTCAGGTGACGAACGCACATCCCTATTCCGAGATCATCGAGCAAGCCCAGCAACGGCAGTGCGACCTCATCGCCATGGCGTCGCATGGCGACCGCGGCCTCAAAGGACTGCTGATGGGGAGCGAAACCCAGAAGGTGCTCACCCATAGTAGCATTCCGGTGCTCGTATTCCGCTAGCGGTCAAGCAACCCGTCGCTGTGCCATCCAAGTGAACGTGGCTGTCCAAACACCAATTTGGAGGGGCGATGTGCGAGCACAGCTGAGCGCGCTGGCCGAAAAAGCCGCTTACCGGCAGCTCTCGAACGCCGACATGTTTCCGTTGTGCCTAGCCAACGGCATGTCGCCTTCAGTGCTGTGTGACGGCATTGCGCTCGATCTCGCCGAACGTTACTTCGCCGGCAGTATCGACTGGCGATCCGCCGACGCAGCAATGACCCACCTGCTGGAATGGGCCTATGGCGATGATGGGCATGGGCTGCCCAACTTTGCGTGGTCCGTCTACAGCGCCTTTACGCTGGGCGAAGATCGGCATGACGGGCAGCCTGCCGATGCAGCGGCCGACTACTTCTGTCTCCCGTTGTTGCGACATGCCTACATAACATATTGTGCAGGCCATCCATGCCCGCCTCGGTGAGTTTTCAGTCCCATCCATCATTGACTAGCTCGACAGCCACGGTGTTCGAGATGCACCTGCTCCTCGCGAAAAAGTAGCGTTGCGGCTCAAAAATTCAGCGCAGTTCAAGTTGAATACATCAAATAGGCCGGCGATTTCATCACGGGTGACATGGGCTAGTTCCAGCTCCACCCGGTCGATGAGTAAGCAGAGGCGATATTCCTCGTCTTCCGGATCTGCGCTTTTTATAACGGAGATCTTGGAAACATCCACGACAGCGCGCCCGAGCTGTCGCCAATTGTTAACAGGCATGGCGCCACCCCTTTCAAGAAAATAGTGTGCCCATACACTCTATGCGCTTTTCCGCAACAGGCAACCCCTTCGGAAGGCCGCTTGGCACGCACTTCTGCGCGCCAGCATGCTACATTTAACGTACATCGCGAGCACACTACCGTGTACAGCTCTGCGTCCACCGCCCATCGAGAACATCGTTCGGGCAAGGCTCGGCGAGCTTATCGAAATAGGCCGGCCACACGTTGCGATGCCCCCACTCTTCGCAGTCCAGGCATTGGCTACGAACATTGACTTGGCGATTTCCACCCTTGGCAGCGCCAGCTACCCATAAGAGATACGAAACGTAACGTCTGTATTTAGCCAGGCAATCATCACGACCGCACGAAAGCGCACGGGCTGACCTGTGCGCTATTCGTCTCAACCATTGAGGCCACCTATGAACTTGACTGAGTACCGCGCATCATCGTCGGAGCAGCAGAGAACTGCCGACCTCCTCCGCCTGATGCCCACCAAGGGCCGCAGTGCCTTGGACATCGGTGCCCGCGATGGGCATTTCTCCTTGCTCATGGCCGATCGCTTTGAAGAGGTAACCGCGCTGGATCTAACGCATCCGAACATCCCCCACCCAAGGGTGCGCTGTATCAAGGGAAACGCCGCCCGCATGCAGTTCGCCGATCGCACATTTGATTTTGTCTTTTGCGCCGAAGTGCTCGAACACCTACCCATCGCGATCCTGCAGAAAGCCTGCCAGGAAATGGCGAGGGTGGTCAGTGACCGTATCTTGATTGGGGTTCCTTATAAACAGGACACCCGGGTGGGTAGAACGACTTGCTATTCTTGTGGGAAGCGCAATCCGCCCTGGGGCCATGTGAACGCATTTGACGAGCAGCGCATAGCAAAGCTATTCCCATCCTGCACGCTGGAATCCATCTCGTTTGTCGGATTGACCACGGCACGGTCCAATTGGTTGTCGGCGGCGCTGATGGATTTCGCCGGGAACCCTTATGGCACTTACGAGCAGGAGGAACCTTGCATTTATTGCGATCGCCGACTCATTGCGCCGCCGCGCCGCGATCTGGGCCAACTCATCGCCACTAAATGTGCATTCGGGCTGCGCAAGATAAGCGAGATACTGTCAAAGCCACGTGGAAACTGGATGCACCTCATCTTACGCAAGATCTAACCGGCTCGGCGATTACACCGGGGCGTCCGGCACTTTGGCAGAACGCCCTTTCGAGCCTGGCGCAATGAGCACCTCACTGGGCGAAACCGGCAAGCCGATTCTTGCCGCGCTGGAGGCTATTCTCGCTTTGCAAAATAGTGAGCATGCAGTCTTCGGCAGTTCGCCCTCATCGTCTGCGGCATCGTCAACCATATCCCCGCCCTCATAGCGGCTCTCCGATCCCGACCCCGATCCCGTATTCAATCATGGCCACCTGGCGATGCGCCGGTTGCGGCCGACAACTGGGTATGGGTCCAGGAAAAGCAGACCGCGTAGACCCCCAACGCGCAAGCCGTCTTTCGATACGGCGCACCTGGCGCATCTAGCCACGCTGAGGTCCAAGCCAGCCAGGGCATGCGTGAATTGGCCGACGGTGTGCCGTGGGCAACAGCGCAACCACCGCCAGTCCAGAACGCCAGACCATTGGTATCCAGAAGACCTGTGCGTTCTGTTGCCGAAAGCATGCGCATTGCGACTATGATGAAATGAACATATCAATCGGATAGTCATGCAGACACATGAAAGCCGGAAACAGCCGCGCGGCCTTGTTTGATGCTCTGGCAAAACGGACACCGGTGCCCTTTGCGCAGGTGGCCAAGGGGTTCGTTGAATTCACAGAGGTGCGATGCGCGTCGCATCATTGCCGTACTCCCCCTTTACTTCACGGATCATTTCGCAACATCTGCGCCGTCATTGCACAGCACAGCGCACGCTCGGGTAAAAGGAGTTAAACATGAATCAAAGAAGAAATGAGCACCGGCGCACGAACGCCAGTATGGCCGAATCCGTACAGTTCGGCGTGTCGCTCTTTTTCGTCGCAGGGGAGCAAGAAGCGCGGCGGCACATGGTCAAGTGCGGCGTCCCTGCGCATGTTATCGAGCGCATCCTCTCCGCCCCACCCGGTGCGCGGCGGCCATATGGCAGTCATGGGACCGGCGACAGGAGAAGAGCAGTAGGAACGCCCTCAACCACGCCGCCGGAGTCGCCCGTCTGAACCGCCGGAAACGACCACACCGTCTTGATCGCCAGCATGTGGCGTATCGGACGACATACTAGCCGACAAGCAGTCCATTCCAGCTCCCGCGTGAGCGCCGCCGCACCCATCTTCAAAATGCCGTTCTGGCTAAGGGTTGAACCCGTTCGTTTTTTGGGGAGACCGACTTGTATAAGTTGGCGGTGTTAATTTGCATTAAAAATTGATTCACCTTCCCCACAAATTTGCAACGGAATCTGATAATCATCTAGCCGTCCTCCCTTCGGTCAGGCCGGGG
>JANCSZ010000023.1:0-46016 GCA_024437665.1 Massilia sp. YIM B04103
AAGCTGCGCGGCCAGCGCATCGAACTGGGCGAGATCGAGGCGCAGTTGCTGCGCCAGGCCGGCGTGCGCGAAGCGGTGGTGCTGGCGCGCGAGGATAGCCCGGGCGATCAGCGCCTGGTGGCGTATCTAGTGGCGGATGTGCCGGATCTGCCGGCGCTGCGCACCGCACTGGCGCGCGTTCTGCCCGAGCATATGGTGCCGGCGGCCTTTGTGCTGCTGGACCAGCTGCCGCTGACGCCGAACGGAAAGCTGGACCGGAAAGCCTTGCCGGCGCCCGAAGGCGCGGCCTATGCACAGCGCCCCTACGAAGCGCCGCAGGGCGAGACGGAAGTGGCGCTGGCGCGCATCTGGTCCGCACTGCTGCAGCAGGAACGGGTGGGCCGCCACGACCATTTCTTCGAACTGGGCGGCCACTCCCTGTTGGCCGTGCAGCTGATGGAGCGCATGCGGCGCGATGGCATGTACGCCGATATCCGCATCCTGTTCGCCCAGCCTACGCTGGCGGCATTGGCTGCCGCCATCGAGGCTGCTGCCCATAGTGGGCGGCGCGACGTGGTGGCGCCGCCAAACCTCATCCCGTTCGGTTGTACAGCGATCACGCCGGACATGCTGCCCCTGGTGAAGCTGGATACGCAGCAGATTGCCCTGATTTCCGCCACGGTACCTGGCGGGATGGCCAATATCAAAGACATTTATCCGCTCGCACCGCTGCAGGAAGGCATACTGTTCCACCATCTGCTGCAAGCCAAAGGCGATGCATATTTGCTTTCCGCGACTTTGGCTTTCGACAGCCAGGGCCGGATAGACGCCTTCGTCAAAGCCTTCCAGCAGGCAGCATCGCGGCACGACGCGTTGCGCACGGCGCTGGTCTGGGAAGGTTTGCCTGAACCGGTGCAGGTGGTGTGGCGCGAAGCTGTCTGCGAGGTCGAGGCGCTGGACCTGGAAGGCGATGACATCGCCACAGCGCTGCGCGAGCATGCCGATCCCCGCCATTTCAGCCTGGACCTGTCGCGCGCGCCGCTGATACATGGCTTTAGCGCTTACGATGCCAAAGGCCGGCGCTGGCTGCTGCAGCTGCTGCTGCACCATATCGTCACCGATCACACCACGCTTGATGTGCTGTTTGAGGAAATCGCCTTGATTCTGGCGGGACGGGAAGCGGAGCTGGTTGAGCCGGTGCCGTTCCGTAACTTCGTAGCCCAGGCGCGGCTTGGCGTCAGCGAACAGGAACACGAGGAATTCTTCCGCCGCATGCTGGGCGATGTGGATGAGACGACAGCGCCATTCGGCCTGGCCGATATGCAGGGCGACGGCTCGAACGTGGACGAAGCTCGCATCCAGGTAGAACCGGAGCTGGCGGCGCGCCTGCGCGCCCAGGCACGCCGTCTGGGCGTGAGTCCGGGCAGCCTGTTCCACCTGGCCTGGGCGCAGGTATTGTCGCGTACCAGCGGCCGTGCCGATGTGGTGTTCGGCACGGCGCTATTTGGCCGCATGCGCGGCGGCAGCGGCGCCGACCGCGCGCTGGGCTTGCTGATGAATACCTTGCCAGTGCGCCTGAAACTGGACGACACTCCGGTCGCGCAGGCGGTGCGCGCCACCCATGCGGCGCTGGCCGAGCTGCTGCATCACGAGCATGCGCCGCTGTCGCTGGCACAGCGCAGCAGCGGCATGCCGCCTTCGGTGCCGCTGTTCTCGGCGGGTTTCAACTACCGGCACAGCGCCGCTGGACAGCAGAAATGGGAAGGCATGGAAGTGCTGCACGGCGAAGAATTGAGTAATTTCCCGCTGGTGCTGAAGACCGACGATCTGGGCGAAGACTTCCTGCTGACGGCGAATTCCCTGCGCCCGATCGATCCGCTGCAGGTCTGCCGCTACATGCACACGGCGCTGGAAAGCCTGGCGCAGGCGCTGGAGCAGAAGCCTGACACTCCGGTGCGCGCTCTGAATATCCTGCCGCCGGAGGAAAGGCGGCAACTGATTCACGGCTGGAACGAGACGGCTGGCGGGTATGAGCGCGAAAGCTGCATCCATCAGCTGTTCGAGCGCCAGGCGGCGCTGGCGCCGCAAGCGACCGCGCTGGTGGTCGATGGCGGCGTGACGCTGAGCTATGGCGAACTCAATGAACGCGCCAATCGCCTGGCCCATCATCTGATCGCGCTTGGCGTGAAGCCGGAGACACGGGTTGCCATCGCCCTGCCGCGTGGTGCGGACCTGCTGATCGCCTTGCTCGCCACGCTGAAGGCGGGGGGCGGCTATGTGCCGCTGGACCCGGCGTATCCTGCCGAGCGCCTGGCCTTCATGCTGGACGACAGCCGGCCGCGCGTGGTGCTGACCCAAGCCTCGTTGCAGGAACGGCTGCCCGCCAGCCGCGCCCTGTTCACGGCCACAGTGCTGGAGCTGGACGATCCGGCCGCACCGTGGCTGCGCCGTTCCGCGGCCAATCCCGAGCCGCAGGCGCTGGGGCTGAAAGCATCCAGCCTGGCGTACGTGATTTACACCTCCGGCTCCACCGGTACGCCGAAGGGCGTGATGATGGAGCACGCGGCCCTATGCAACCTGGCGCAGGCGCAGATTGCCAGCTTTGCAGCCAGTGCGGACAGCCGGGTGCTGCAATACGCCTCCTTCAGCTTCGACGGCTGCATCTTTGAAGTGGTGCTGGCGCTATGCCATGGCGGCGTGCTGGTCATGAGCGGTTCGGACTTGCCGTTGGCTGGCGACAGCCTGCTGGAGATAACGGCGAAACATGGCGTGACCCATGCGATCCTGCCGCCGGCGGTGCTGAACGCGTTGCCTGAGACGGCGCGCATGGATTCGGTACGCATGCTGGTGATGGCGGGCGAGGCGTCCGGCCAGGCCCTGGTGCGGCGTTGGGCGGAAGGCCGTATACTGATCAACGGCTATGGGCCGACGGAAACGGCAGTTTGCGCCACCGTCCACTATTGCGATGCGGCGGCGGAGGGCGATCCGCCCATCGGCAAGCCGATTGCCAACAAGCGCATTTATCTGCTGGACGAGCATGGCGAGCCGGTACCGCAGGGTGTGGCGGGCGAAATCCATATCGCCGGCGCCGGCATCGCGCGCGGCTACCTGAACCGGCCGGAATTGAGCCAGGAACGCTTCCTGCCAGATCCGTTCGCCGGACCGCAGGAAACGGACGCCCGCATGTACCGCAGCGGCGATCTTGGACGGCGGCGCGCCGATGGCAGCATCGAGTTCGCCGGACGGCGCGATACGCAGGTCAAGGTGCGCGGCTTCCGCATCGAGCTGGGCGAAATCGAGGCTGCGCTACTGACTGCACCGGGGCTGCGCCAGGCCGTTGTTGAGGCACGCGCGGAGCAGACCGGCCAGCGCCGCCTGGTCGCTTACTTCAGCGCCGAGCCGGACGCCGAGTGCACACCGGAAGCGCTGCGCGCCCATCTTGCGGTCAGCCTGCCGGAGTATATGGTGCCGGCTGCCTATGTGCGGCTGGATGCGCTGCCGCTGACGGTGAACGGAAAGCTGGACCGGCGCGCATTGCCGGCGCCCGAGGACGCGGCCTTCGGCGTGCGTGTCTACGAGGCGCCGCAAGGCCCGGTCGAGACGGCGATGGCGGACGTGTGGAGCGAATTGCTGCAGGTGGAGCGCGTGGGCCGCCGCGACAATTTCTTTGAACTGGGCGGCCACTCGCTGCTGGCGGTGCAGATGATTTCGCGCCTGCAGCAGCGCCTTGGCCTGGAACTGGCCTTGTCCGACCTGTTTGCCCAGCCGCAGCTGGCCGGCTTCGCCAGCCTGGCGCGCCAGACGCCGGCCGATGCGCGTCAAGCCATCGTGGCGGCGGCGCGGCCGTCGCGCCTGCCGGCTTCTTTTGCCCAGCAGCGTCTTTGGTTCATTGCGCAATTGGGCGAGGCGGCCAACGCCGCCTATCACATCACCGGCGGCATGCGCCTGCGCGGGTCGCTGGACGAAGCGGCGCTGCAAGCCGCGCTGGACCGCATCGTGCAGCGCCACGAGGTGCTGCGTACCCGTCTCGTATTGGAGGAGGGCGAAACGGTGCAGCTCATCGATGCCGATGCGCGCTTTGCGCTGAGCCGCCATGATCTCGCCGACTCCGGACAGGAGCAGGCGCTGGCTGAATGGCGCCAGGTGGAGGCGGCCATGCCGCTCGATCTGGAACACGGTCCACTGATCCGCGCCCGGCTGTTGCGTTGTGCCGCCCAGGAGCACGTGCTGCTGCTGACGCTGCACCATGTGGTGTCGGACGGCTGGTCCATGGGCGTGCTGGCGCGTGAATTCAGCGCCCTGTACCAGGCCTACGCCGTGGATGGCGTGGCCGTGCACAGCGATCCGCTTGAGCCGTTGCCTGTGCAGTACGCCGACTATGCGCTCTGGCAGCGCGGCTGGCTGGCCGGCGTGGTGGGACAGCAGCAGCTCGATTACTGGAAGCGGCAGCTGGCCGGCGCACCGGCGCTGATCGGGCTTGCCACCGACCATCCACGCCCGGCGCAGCAGGATTATCGCGGCCAGAGCCTGTCGTTCGAGCTGGATGCGAAGCTGACGACCTCCCTGAAAGCGCTGGCGCGCAAGCATGGCGTCACCCTGTACATGACGGTGCTGGCCGGCTGGGCAGCGCTGGCGGCGCGCCTGGCGGGACAGGACGAGGTGGTCATCGGCTCGCCGCTGGCGAATCGCGGCCGCGCCGAACTGGAACCGCTGATTGGTTTGTTCGTCAACACGGTGGCGCTGCGCCTGGACCTGGAAGGCGCTCCGAGCGCCGGCCAGTTGCTGACGCAGGTGAAGCAACGCGTGCTGGAAGCCCAGAACAATCAGGACGTGCCTTTCGAACAAGTGGTGGAAGCGCTCAATCCCGAGCGCGCGATGGGCTATAGCGCCGTCTTCCAGCTGATGCTGGCCTGGCAGAATATGCCGCAGCCCGCACTGCGTCTGGGCGATCTGGCGCTGGAGGAGCTGGCGGAACGCGAAGACCGCAGCACGCCGTTCGATCTCTCGCTGACCATGGCGGAAACCGAGGACCGCATTATCGGCACCATGGAGTACGCCGCCGCCCTGTATGAGCGGGCGACGGTAGAGGGCCATCTGGACCAGTTGCGCCGGGTGCTGGCGGGCATGGCGCGCGATGATGGCCAGGCTGTGGATCGCATTGCGCTGCTGGACGACGCTGGGATGGCTGCATTGCACGCGGCATGGCGGCATAACCGCGCCGCCTATCCGGACCAGGTTTGCGCGCACCAGCTTTTCGAGCAGCATGCGGCGCGCGCGCCGCATGCGACGGCGTTGGAACACGAAGGCCGTCGCCTCAGCTACGGCATGCTGAACGAACGCGCCAACAAGCTGGCCCACCATCTTCTTGCCATGGGCCTGCAGCCCGATCAGCGCGTGGCCATCCGCATCGGCCGCAGCATAGAGATGGTCGTTGCCCTGCTGGCGGTGCTGAAAGCGGGTGGCGCCTACGTGCCGCTGGACCCGGCGTATCCGCAGGAACGCGCGGAGTATATGCTGGAGGACAGCGCGCCGCTGGCCCTGCTGACGCTCTCCACCCTGCGCGGTGGACTGCAAACGCCGCCTTCCATGCCGGTGCTGGAAATCGACCGGCCACTGGCTGGCTGGCAGGATCTGCCTGCGCATAATCCGGAACCAGCTGGATTGGGCCTGCATAACCGTCATCTGGCGTATGTGATCTACACTTCCGGCTCGACCGGCAGGCCGAAGGGCGTGCTGATCGAACACCGCGGCCTGTGCAACCAGATCGCGGCCCTGCAGTCCCTGTATGGACTGAGCGCGGCGGACCGCGTGCTGCAGTTTGCGGCGCCAGGTTTCGATATGTCGGTTGAAGAAATCTTCGGCGCCTTGCTGAGCGGGGCTACGCTGGTGCTGGCGACACTGGAATGGATCAGCGATGCGCAGCGTTGGAGCGAGCTTGCCGCTGCCCACGGCCTGACGGTAGCCAACTTGCCGACCCTGTTCTGGCAGCAGCTGGCGCAGGCGCCGCAAGCGGCACTGCCGCCGGCGCTGCGCCAGATCAGTATTGGTGGCGAAGGCGTCGGCGCGGCTGCGCTGGCGGCCTGGTGGCAGCGTCCGGGCCATCGTCCAGCCCTGTTCAACGCTTACGGCCCGACCGAGGCCACGGTGAACGCCAGCATTCTGCTGTGCACTCCCGATACCCATCCTCGTTCCATCGGCCGTCCGCTGCCGAATACCCCGGTCTATCTGCTGGACCGCTATGGCCAGGCGGTGCCGCCGGGCGTGGCGGGCGAGCTGTATATCGGTGGACCGGGCGTGGCGCGCGCCTACCTGAACCAACCGCAGCTTAGCGGCGAACGCTTCCTGCCTGATCCCTTTGCGGACAAAGCGGACGCGCGCATGTACCGCAGCGGCGACCTGGCGCGCTGGCTGCCCGACGGCACGCTGGAATACCTGGGGCGCAACGACCATCAGGTGAAGCTGCGCGGCTTCCGCATCGAACTGGGCGAAATCGAAGCCCAGCTGGCGCGCCTGCCTGGGGTGGGCCAGGCCGTGGTGCTGGCCCGCGAGGACCGGCCGGGCGACAAGCGCCTGGTCGCGTACCTGGTGGCGGCGCAGGATGCGCCACCGCCGGAAACGGCCGCGCTGCGCCCAGCGCTGGCGCGTACGCTGCCCGAGTACATGCTGCCTTCGGCCTTCGTCCTGCTGGACGCCTGGCCGCAAACGCCGAACGGAAAACTGGACCGCCATGCCTTGCCGGCGCCGGACAGCGAGGCTTGGCCGGCGCGCGCCTACACTGCGCCGCAGGGCGAGCTGGAACAGACGCTGGCGCGGATCTGGGGCGGGCTGCTGCAGGTGGAACAGGTGGGCCGCGACGATAACTTCTTCGAGTTGGGCGGCCATTCCCTGCTGGGCCTGCAACTGATGGCAGCGCTGCGCCGCCATCAGCTGCCGCTCGATATCCGTACCCTGTTCCTGCACCCCACGCTGAGCGCATTGGCCGAGGCGCTGCAGGATCCCGCCAGTGTGGGCTGGCGCGCACTGGCGGTGCCGCCCAACGGCATTCCGGATGGCGCCACCGCCATCACGCCGGATATGCTGCCCCTGGTGCGGCTCGATGCGCAGCAGATTGCCGCCATCGCCGCCACGGTGCCGGGCGGCGCCGCCAATATTCAGGATATCTATCCGCTGGCGCCGCTGCAGGAGGGCATCCTCTTCCATCATCTGCTGCAGCCGGAAGGCGATCCCTATCTGTCCTCGGTCATGCTGGCCTTCAACGACCGCGCGCGCCTGGACGGTTTCGCTCATGCCTTGCGCCGCGTCGCCCTGCGCCATGATGTGCTGCGCAGCGCCGTGCTGTGGGAGGGTTTGCCGGAACCGGTACAGGTGGTTTGGCGCGATGCTCCCTTCCCGCTAAAGGAACTGGAACTGCCGCCAGGCGACACGGCGGCCGCGCTACGCGCCCACGCCGATTCGGCAAGCTACCGGCTGGACCTGCGCCAGGCGCCGCTGCTGCGCGGTTTCACTGCCTTCGACGCCGCCAGTGGCCGCTGGCTCCTGTTATTGCTGGAGCATCACCTGATCACCGACCACGCCACGCTTGACATTCTGTTCGAGGAAATGGCGCTGGTGCAGGCGGGCCGGGAGCAGGAACTGGCGCCGGCCGTGCCTTACCGCGACTTCGTGGCCCAGGCAAGATTGGGCGCCGGCGTGGCCGCGCACGAAGCCTTCTTCCGCGACATGCTGGGCGATGTGGACGAAACCACCGCTCCCTTCGGCTTGGCCGATGTGCGCGGCGATGGCAGCACGGTGCAGGTGGCCGAACGTCTGCTGCCGCCGCAGCTGTCGCAGCGCATCCGCAGCCAGGCGCGCGCCCATGGCGTCAGCGCCGCGGCGCTGTTCCACTGGGCCTGGGCCCAGGTGCTGGCGCAGGCCACCGGCCGCGGCGACGTCGTCTTCGGCACCGTGCTGCTGGGCCGCATGCAGGCGGGCGAGGGCGCCGGCCGCGCCATGGGCCTGTTCATCAACACCTTGCCGCTGCGCGTACGCCTGGAGGAAGGCAGCGTGCAGGATGGCGTGCGCGCCACCCATCAACTGCTGGCGCAGTTGATGCAGCACGAGCATGCCTCGCTGGCCCTGGCCCAGCGCTGCAGCGGCTTGCCGTCTTCGGCGCCGCTGTTCTCGGCCCTGCTCAATTACCGCCACAGCGCGCCGCCGGTCGACGCCAGCGTGACGCGCATCTGGGAAGAGGGCATCGAAGTGCTGGCGGCCCAGGAACGCAGCAACTATCCCTTCAACCTGTCGGTGGATGACCGTGGACAGGACTTTGCCTTGAGCGCCCAGATCGCCGAGACAGCGGGTGCCGAACGCGTTTGCAGCTATATGCAACGGGCGCTGGAGGAACTGGTGCAGGCGCTGGAACAGGCGCCGCAGCAGCCGGCCTGGCGCAGTGCCATCCTCGATGCGGCCGAACAGCGGCGGCTGCTGGAACTGGGCCGGGGCGCACAGCAGGACTACCCGGAGCTGTTGTGCATTCATCAGCAGTTCGAGCGCCAGGTGCAGCGGCGTCCATGGCGCACGGCGCTGGAGCAGGATGGCCGCCGTCTGGCCTATGGCGAGTTGAACGAACAGGCCAACAGGCTGGCGCGGCATCTACTGGCGCTTGGCCTGCGGCCCGACGGCAGGGTCGCCATCTGCATGGAGCGCAGCCTGGATATGGTGGTGGCGATTCTGGCCGTGCTGAAGGCCGGCGGCGCCTACGTGCCGCTCGATCCAGCCTATCCGCAGGAAAGGCTGGACTATATGCTGCGCGATAGCGCGCCCATGGCCCTGCTGACCCAGGCGGTGCTCTACGTCGGCCTGGAAACGCCGGCCAGCTTGCCGGTGCTGGAACTGGACGGCGAGGTGCAGCCTTGGCAAAGCGAGGCGGCCACCGATCTGATGCCGGTGGAACTGGGCCTGGATAGCCGCAACCTGGCCTATGTCATCTATACCTCCGGCTCCACCGGCCGGCCGAAAGGCGTGATGGTGGAACATCGCGGTCTGCTCAATCTCGCCGCCGAACAGGCGGCCGTGCTGCAGGTCGATGAAAGCAGCCGCGTGCTGCAATGCGCCTCACTGAGTTTCGACGCCAGCCTGTTCGAGATGCTGATGGCCCTGTGCCAGGGCGCCTGCCTGCATTTGCCCACGCCGGGCGCGTTGATGGCTGGGCCGGTGCTGAGCGAGACGCTGGCGCGCCTGGATATCAGCCACTTGACGGTGACGCCGGCCGTGCTGCACGGCCTGGATCCAGCTGACGCTCCGGTCACGCTGCGCACCCTGGTGGTGGCGGGCGAGGCGTGCAGCGCCGAGTTGGTGCAAGGCTGGGCGCCTGGACGCCGCTTCGTCAATGCCTATGGTCCGACGGAGGCGACTATCTGGAGCAGCTACCAGATCTGCGTGGCGGACGGCGGCGCGACGGCGCAGGGCAGGCCACCCATCGGCAAGCCAATCGCCAATGCGGCGCTGTATCTGCTGGACAGCCATTGCCAGCTGTTGCCGCAAGGCGTGACCGGTGAAATTCACATTGGCGGCGCCGGTGTGGCGCGCGGCTATCTGAACCAGCCGCAGCTCACGCGCGAACGCTTTATCGACGATCCCTTCGCCGCCGTCCCCGGCGCGCGGATGTACCGTTCCGGCGACCTGGGACGCTGGCTGCCGGATGGCCGGATGGAATATATGGGCCGCAGCGACCATCAGCTCAAGCTGCGTGGCTTCCGCATCGAGCCGGGCGAGATCGAGGCCCGCCTCAGCATGCAGCCGGGCGTGCGCGGCGCCGTGGTCCTGGCGCGCCAGGACCGGTCCGGCGATAAACGCCTGGTGGCGTATGTGCTTTGCCACGACAAGGCCGATGCCGCCAGCGCCGCAGTCCTGCGCGAAGCGTTGGCGCAAAGTCTGCCGGACTATATGGTGCCGGCCGCCATTGTGCCGCTGGATGCCTGGCCGCTGACGCCGAACGGCAAGCTGGATCGGCGCGCCTTGCCCACGCCGGAGGCGGCGGCCTACGCGCAGCGCAGCTATGCCGCGCCGCAGGATGGCGTTGAGGCGTTGCTGGCGCGGCTCTGGACGAAGCTGCTGGCGCAGGAGCAGGTTGGCCGCGACGATGATTTCTTCGCCCTCGGCGGACATTCGCTGCTGGCGATCCAGCTGGTCGAAGGCTTGCGCCGCGAGGGCTGGCAGATCGAGCTGCGCGCCGTCTTCGACGCGCCCGTCCTGAAGGACTTGGCCTTGCTGGCAAGGCGGACGGATGACGTGGCGCAGTCGCCGCATCTGGTGCCGCTGCGGCTGGGCGGCGCGCGCCGTCCGCTGTTCTTCCTGCACGAACCGACCGGGGAAGTGCTGTCGTATGAACGCCTGTCGCGCTGCTTCGGCGACGATATCCCAATCTACGGCATCCAGGCCGGCGGGGTGGATGCGGAGCATACGCCGCGCCTGGAAGAGTTGGCGCGGCGCTATGTGGCCGTGCTGCGCGCGGTGCAGCCGCATGGCCCCTATCGCCTGGCCGGCTGGTCCGGCGGCGGCCTGCTGGCCTACGAGATGGCGGTCCAGCTGCTGGGCGAGGACGAGGCGGTGGAATTCCTCGGCCTGATCGACAGCGGCCGTCCCGGCCACAAACCGGCCGAGGAAATGCCGGATGCGCAGCAGATGCGCTGGGTCTTCCTTGAGGTGTATGCGGCTTATCTCGACACCTCGGTCGATATGCTGGCGGTGCGCGCCTTGCAGCAGCAGGGCGATATCGCGGCGGCGCTGGCGCATTGCCAGCAAGCCGGCTGGCTGCCGGCCGGCTTCACGCTGGAAGAACTGAGCTGGCGCGCCGAACGCTTTGCCCAGCTGGTGCGCAGCTGCGCGGCGTACCAGCCGCAATCCCTGCCTATCCACGTCCATCTGTTCGCGGCGGACGTCGCGCCGGGAGCGGACGCCAACAGTGGCTGGGATGAGCTGCTGGGACGCAATCTGCGTCTGGTGCCGGTTGGCGGCAGCCATAAGACCATCATGGAGGCGCCGCATATGCAGACCCTGGCCGACCGCATGCGCCATGCACTGACCGAGGCGGAGGCGGGCGGCGCGGCGCTGGACACTGTGGCCGACAAGGCCGCCATCATGCTGCAGGGCGGTAGCGGCGGTGGCGCGCCGCTGTTCTGCATACCGGGCGCGGGCGCCAACGTCACCTGTTTCCTGCCCTTGCTGCATGCGCTGGGCGCGGAGCAGGCGGTACTCGGCTTGCAGGCGCGCGGCCATGATGGCCGCACTGTGCCGCATGCCAGCGTGGAAGCGGCGGCGCGGGCCTATCTGCCGGAGTTGCGCGCAGCTACGCCGCGCGGCCCGTATCGCCTGCTGGGCCATTCCTTCGGCGGCTGGATCGCGCTGGAGTTGGCGCGCCTATTGAGCGAGGCGGGCCATACGGTGGCGCCGGTGGTGCTGGTCGATTGCGAACCGCCCGGTGCGGTGCGCTATTCGGACCGGCTGGCGGCCCTGAACCTGCTGATCGATCTGCTGGAGATGGACCGGGGCCAGGCCTTGAATCTGGACCGCGAGCAGTTCGCGCTGCTGGAAGCGGATGCGCAGCTGGAGATGCTGCTGGCCAGCCTGTGCGCAGCCGGCGTCTTCCCGCCGCGCACGCCGTTGGCCAAGCTGCAAGGCCTGTTGCGTGTATTCAGTGCCAATCTGAATACCAGTTATGCGCCTGCCAGTCCGTATGCAGGGCCGCTTGTGCTGTTGAACGCGGATGCCGCCGTCACCCAGGCGGGAACGCGGCGGCCGGTGGCGACGGCGCAGCAGAAGCTGGAGCGCTGGCGCCAGTATGCGCCGGCAGCCACCATGCGCGAACTACCAGGCAGCAATCATATGAATATCCTGAAAGCGCCGCATGCCGCCGTCATCGCCGCGGCGCTGAAACAGGCCTGGGGCCGGCAGGATAGCCAGTTCTTCCAAACCTCTATCAAATGAAATGTGAGACAGCCATGAAAACGCTTAAAGCCATTGCGCCCAACGTCCGCAGCATCCCACTGGTCAATTCCTGGTTTGCCCACCCCTATCTGGTGTCGCCGCTGACTTTCGGCCTGTACACCAAACATGCCCACCTGCCCATGCTCGATTCCTTCGTCGAAGATCCGGCCCAGCATCTGGAGTCGGCCCGCATTCCAGAACTGCTGGGCGGCCCTTTCATCAACTATGACGGCGATCCGGCCGACATGGAGCGTTTCCGCGACGGCACGCGCGAACGCTGTGCCCAGCACCTGCGCAGCGCCGACGCCATCGGCGCCATGTATCAGATGCTGATGACCCAGGCCAAGGGCGCCGGCGTGCCCGGCCTATATGCCCAGATCGACCCGCAGATCCGCCACGGCGTCGACCTGTCCTACGACCTATGCAAGCAGCCGGTGGCGCGCTTTATCGAATCGGTGTTCTATGACAGCCCGCTGTACGACAGATCGCTGCAAACCTGTGTGCTGGAAAAAGCCAGCTATGAACAGCGCACTTTCGTTCTGAGCACGCCGCAGATCCGCCACAAAGGCGATACGGTGGAACTGCGCCTGCCGTTCGGCGACCCGCTGTGGAATGAGCTGTATGGCGGCACGGAAGATGCGGGCGGCCTGCTGGAAAGGCTGCGCGGCCATCTGGCCGATCCGCGCCGCGAGCTGCCGCTGCTGGAAGGCATGCTGGGCGAGCGCGCCGCCCAGGCTGGACGCAATGCCATTCCGGCCGATTCGGTGCGCATCCGCTACCTCGGCCACGCCTGCGTGCTGATGGAAAGCGCCGGCGTCAGCATCCTGATCGATCCCCTGATCAGCTATCCGGGCGAATCCGCCATCGACCACTACACCTTCGACGATCTGCCGCCGCGCCTGGACTACGTGCTGATCACCCATCCGCACCAGGACCATATCGTGTTCGAAACCTTGCTGCGCCTGCGCAGCAAGGTCGATTGCGTGGTGGTGGGCCGTGCCGGCGGCGGCAATCTGCAGGACATCTCGCTCAAGCTCATGCTGCACAAGACCGGCTTCGAGCGCGTGGTTGAACTGGGCGAGTACGAGACCCTGGAATTCGCGGGCGGCCGCATCATCGGCGCGCCGTTCTACGGCGAGCACGCCGATCTGGATATCCGCACCAAGCTGGCCTTCGGCGTGCAGATGCATGACGCGAACTGCCTGTTCTTCGCCGACTCCAATCCACCCGCGCCCGAGTTCTACGAGCCATTGCGCAAGATGATGCCGCGCGTCGATTGTCTCTTCCTCGGAATGGAATGCGTGGGCGCGCCGGCGACCTGGCTGTATGGCCCGATGCTGCAAAAAATGCTGACGCGCGGCGAGGACCAGTCGCGCCGCCTGGATGGCTGCGACTCGGCCAAGGCGCTGAACATGCACCGCTTCTTCAATCCCGAGCGCCTGTTCGTCTACGCCATGGGGGCGGAACCATGGCTGACTCATATCACAAGCATCATGTATTCCGAGGAGTCGACCCAGTTCAAGGAGGCGCGCATCGTCGAGAAGCAGCTGCGTACCGAGGGCCGCCAGGCCGACGTCCTGTTCGGCAAGATGGAGCTGATTCTGTGAGCGGCACCGGCTCATCGTTGCGCCAGCTGTGGCAGCTGGTGCGCCTGGCCCGGCCTTCGCGCGCCGCCCTGGGCGCAGCGGCGTTGGCGGCCACGCTGTCGGCCGCCGCCACGCTGTATTTCCCCTTGCTGGCCAAGCGCATGGTCGATGAGCTGGGCGGCGGTCGGCTGGAACCGCCCAGCATAGCGGCCATGGCGGTGGTGCTGGTGGCAGCGGCAATCGCGTCTGCCGTCTCGTCTTACCTGCTGGCGCGCACCGGCCACGGCCTGGTGGCCGGGCTGCGCCGCCTGCTGGTCGGCAAGCTGCTCAAGATGCCGGTGCCCGCCTTCGACGAGGACAGCACCGGTGCGCGCGTCAGCCGTGTGCTGAGCGACTGCGATTCGATCTCGGAGCTGGCCACGCGCCAATCGGTCAATCTGCTGACCGGCATCATGCTGCTGAGTGGTTCCGTGGTCGTGCTGCTGTTGCTTGACGTGCAGCTCACGCTCACGCTGTTCGCCTGCCTGGCCGTGGCGTTTGCCATTGTCATTCCCCTGGCGCAGCTGCTGGAAGGGCTGGCGCGCGGCACCCAGGACCGCACCGCGCGCCTGGCCGGCATTCTGGCCCATGTGTTTTCCGAGATCCGCCTGGTGAAAGCCTTCACGGCCGAAGCGCGCGAGCAGGAGCGCGCTGGCCGCGAGATCGAGGAAATCCGCCGCCTCGGTCTGCGCACGGCGCGCATCAACGCCGGGCTGGAACCCATCATCGGTCTGGCCTTGACGGCTGCGCTGCTGGTGATCCTGATGTATGGCTCGCTGCGCGTGAGCAGCGGCGCCATCGGCATGGGCACGCTCACCGCCTTCCTGCTGTACATCTTCAACGTGGCGGCACCGCTGATCCAGCTCACCAATTTCACCGCCGAGCTGCAAAAAGCCAAAGGCGCCTCGGCCCGCATCGCCATCTTGCTGAACGAGGCGGAAGAGGGCAGTCTGGCGGGCCTGGCGCAGGAGAGCCGGCCCGGCGAGCTGGCTTTCCGCGGCGTGTCGTTCGCTTATCCGGGGCGGGAGGAGCGGGTGCTGCAGCACATCGATCTGGTTTTCCGGCCCGGCACCACGACCGCGCTGGTGGGCACCAGCGGCAGCGGCAAGACCACCATCCTGTCGCTGATCGAGCGCTTCTACGCCCCCGGCGCCGGCGAGATCGTGTACGACGGCCGGCCCATCGCCAGCCTGCCGCTGGCCGCATGGCGCGGCCGGATCGGCTACGTGGCGCAGGGCGCGCCCATCATGCCCGGCACGGTGCGCGACAATATCACATATGGCCTGGCAGGCGACTATCCGGATGAAATGGTGCTGGCCGCCGCGGCCCGCGCCGGGGCATTGGCCTTCATCGAACAAATGCCGCAGGGCCTGGACACTTCGCTGATTGAACAGGGCAATAACCTCTCGGGGGGACAGCGCCAGCGTATCGCCATCGCCCGCATGTTCCTGCGCAATCCCGACATCCTGATCCTCGACGAGGCCACGTCCAACCTGGACAGCGAAACCGAATACCAGGTCCGGGAAGCGCTGGAAGCCTTGATGGCGGGCCGCACCAATATCGTGGTGGCGCACCGGCTGGCAACGGTAGTGCATGCCGACCGTATCTACTTCCTGGAGGATGGCCGCATTTCCGGCGTGGGCCGGCATATGGAGCTGCTGGGTTCCCACCCTTACTATGCCCGCCTGGTGGCGCACCAAATGCAACCCGCCTTGGCGGCCCAACACGGTTAGGCGCCGCGGCCGGCGGGCCGGGTTTATCATATCCGCTGTGTATTCCGGACGAACGGAGGCGGATATGGCTGAGCAACTGACTTTGCCTGGCATCGAACCCAAGCCGGTCCTGAGCGACCGGCTGATGCTGGTGCTGTTGCCGGATGACGGCGCCGCGCAGCAGGTCTGCCAGCGGCGGCATGCGCTGGGCATGCGCTATCCGCTGCATGGCCCGCCGATTATCCCGGGCCGCATGCATATCACGCTGGCTGGTTTCGGCGATTTTCCCGGCCTGCCACCGCGCCTGGTTTCCGGTTTGAGCCGGCTGCTTGCCACGGTTGATGCGCCATGCTTTACAGCGTGCCTCGATACCGCCATGAGTTTCGACGGCGGTCATATGCACGCCAAGGGCCGGCACGCGCTGGTGCTCAGCGGCGACGATGGCGTGCAGGGCGTGCGCATCCTGTACGAGGCATTGGCTCAGCGCCTGCGCGCGGCCGGCTTTCGCCGCGTGCCGCGCCAGATCATGCCGCATCTCACCCTATCCTATGAAAAGCTGCATCTGGCGCCGGTCCAGGTGCAGCCGGTCAGGTGGCCGGTGCAGGAATTCGTACTCGCCCGCAGCCGGATCGGCAGCGGCGAGCCGTATGCCATCCTTGGCCGCTGGCCTTTGCGGCATTGAGCGGCCAGCTGCCGGTCTGTGCGGATCTGCTAAAGTAGGCGCATCAAATTTAACCAGACGCTTATGCTTTGCAGACCGCCAGGCGCCGCGCTGCGGCCCTTCATCAAACAGCTTTGGGTACACGATGCCGCCCAAACGGCCCATCCCGGCCGCGAGCATGTGCTGCCCACCGGTCTGGCGCATCTGGTCTTTCGTCTGGCGGGGCCGCCTTTACGTATCTATGCCGATGCCGATGATGCCAATGGGGCTGTGCTGCGCGAGCCGGTGCTGGGTGGGCCGCGCAGCAGCTTCTATATCAAGGAAGTGGGACAACCGGTGTTGAGCGTGGGCGTGCAGCTGGAACCAGGCGCGCTGCAGGCCCTGTTCGGCGTCAGCGCTGCCGAACTGGCCGGCCGGCATACGCCCTTGTCCGAACTATGCGGAGGGCAGGGCGACAGCTTGCTGCAGCAATTGAGCGAGGCGGCTGGCGCGCCGCAAAAGCTGGCCGTGCTGGAGAGCTGGCTGGCGGCACGGCTGCCGCGCGTCCACGGCCTGCATCCCGGCGTAGCGCAGATCCTGGGCGGCATCACGCATGAAACACGGGTGGATGAGATGGTGCGCGCCAGCAGCTACAGCCATCGCGGCTTCAATGCCCTGTTCAGCCAGGCCACCGGATTCAGTCCCAAGCGCTACACGCGCCTGCTGCGCTTCCAGGCGCTGCTGGCCGCCGTGCGCGCCCAGCCGCAAACCTCCCTGAGCGAACTGGCCCTGCTCCTGGGCTATAGCGACCAGGCCCATATGAACCGCGAATTCCGCGAATTCGCCGGCCTCACGCCGCTACAATACCGCCTGCTGGCGCCGGAGGCCGCCAACCATGTCAGACGGTCTGCCGGCTAGATGATTCCTAAAATTTCGGAGCACATGAATACCGCAACAGTCGCAATCCACTCCTTCCCAGTCTCGGACGTCCCCATCCTGGATGCCCGCTCAGTCAAAGCCTATTATGGTCACTTACTGGTGCTTACCGAAGATGGCACTTTCCATGGCATTCATCTGGACAAAGGAGAGACGGTACTCCTTTGCCGCATAAGCCTTCCTGAACTGCCCGGTGGAGATGAGGGCAGCTATTTCGGCGTTCCCGCATTCCGCCTGCACGCGTCGGCGGACGGGCGGTTTGCCGCCGTCGTTGTGGACAAGGGAAGGACGGGCATCGTAGTTGACATAGCATCCGGAAAACTGACGATGCATCTCGATGGCGGCGATTATCACGAGCACACCGTGCCCTTCAGCGCAGGTTTTACCCGCTTCCAGGGGCGGGATGTACTCATACACCGAACGGCCTGGAACCGGCTCGACGCGGTGGACCCCGCTACCGGCGAATCGCTCACCAGCCGCGACATCGCTGTTTATGAGACGGGCGGCGAAAGGCCGGATCATTACCTTGACTACTTCCATGGGCAACTGCGCCTTAGTCCCGACGGAAGCCGAATCTTTGACGATGGTTGGGTATGGCACCCGGTGTCGGTGCCGCGCATCTGGTCCGTCAGCGACTGGCTCGGGTCTAATCCATGGGAGAGCGAGGACGGCCCATCCATCGTCGACTTCCCGATTCGCGAAGACTGGAATATCCCTGCTTGCTGGATCGATGACAGACATGTCGCGCTATGGGGACTTTCCGAATGGGACGAAGACGAATTCGAGGAAGTGGCCAAAGGGCCGGGCGTACAGATTCTGGATGCGGAATCGAAGGAGCAGGCGTCTCCCGAGCGCTGGCCGATAGACCTGAATGGCGGCAAGGTCCGGGAACTGTTCAGCGATGGACAGCGCCTGTACATTGCCGACGAATCAGGTACTACCGTCTGGGACATCGCTTCGCGCACCAAAGTTTCAGCCTGGCCCAATTTCCTGACACATATATTCGACGTTGAGCGCGGCATGCTTTTCGCGATCGAGTCCACGGCAATTTCAGGGTTGCGGCTTCCATGTGCAAGCGGGAAAGAGGGACGCTTGGTAAAATGAAAGATTGCCGGAAATATTAGGAGTTACTGTAGAGATGTTCGACTTATCTGAAAGCATCCGCCATTATTTTAAGAAGGCCGGCTGGGTGCCGAGCAATATTCACGCCGACATACCGCAATCGCCGCGGGAGAAGGCGCTTGCCTTGCTCAGCGAGTTTGCTGGCTTGGAGGTTGGCAGCGTTGGCGCCGGCGTCGAATTGGCAAAGAGTGACGTTTGCTTCTATTCAGAGCTGAACCCCAAGGCCAGCGGAGTGCTAAACGCCTGGAAGAGACAAACCGGCGAAGTCGAAGCGATAGCCACGGCACACCATGACCACATCATTATTTACGTCGGCTCGCATGGCTTTTACGCGTTCACCGATCCCGATGATAAGCTTTACGAGCTTGGCCCGGAATTCTCGCTTGCCATGGAAAAATTACTGCTTGGCTTGAGCTACGGCACTGCCATGAAGCGGGATTAAGCGCGGCAGTGCGGCATGCTGGAAATTAAGGTCGTTAGCTTCCGGCCTCGGCCAAGATGCGACATTGATTTTGACGCAGGCACGATTTATAGCAATATCTCGACGATGAAACTGGGCACGCTTAAGGCTATCGGACACAATTTCGCAGACTCTTTTGCGAGCGGAATTGGCTTACTGATCGGATACTATGCGATGGATGTATTCGCCGAGGCAGCCGCCGCGAAGGATGGATACTTGATCGTAGACTTCCTCAATGGGACAACGTCAGGCTCGCCTGCGTCGGAAAGTCTGCAACGCGCAGTCGGCCTCTATCGCGATGCGCTGCCGGAATTCTGCGCAAGGCATGATTTTGATTCGCAGAATATTAGAGTTCTGCAGGCTAGATTTGGAACCGATGCCGTCTATGGACCCCATTTCACGGTGACTGTAGAAAATGGCGTGGGACGGCGATCAATCGACCGGTATGTTGGAATACCTGGAAAGCGCTTACCTCGCATGCGTAGAAGGTAATGCATCAGATGCTACCGGCCGGAACCTGACCTTTACCTGTGGAGCACCAATTCTACAAAGGCTTACCAGGTCAATTTTCTTCAAGACCACGGTGGGAAACGCGCCTATAGTGCAGACTCCATTCACAAGGAGCATGCCATGATCCACGAACTGTTCGCCTATCTCTGCGTCAGCGACGCCAAACAGGCGATTGCCTTCTACGCCAAAGCCTTCGGCGCGACAGAGAAATTCCGCTTGACCGAGCCCAGTGGCCGCGTCGGCCACGCCGAGCTGGACTTCGGTGGGACGATCGTCATGTTGTCGGATGAATTTCCGGAATGCGATATCGCCAGCCCGCGCACCATCGGCGGCACGCCAGTGACCATCCATCTGCATGTGGACAGTGCCGATGCTTTGATCGGCCGCGCCGTCGAAGCTGGTGCCACGCTGGAGCGCGCGCCGGCCGATGCCTTCTATGGCGAGCGCAGTGGCGTGGTGCGCGACCCCTTCGGCCACCGCTGGAATATCGGCCACAGTATCGAAGAGGTCTCGCCCGAGGAAATGCAGCGCCGCTATACGGCGCTGATGGAGCAGGGCGCCAAATAGGCGAAATGGCGCCGGCGCGGCCTACTGCGGCCGCACCTGCTCCCAATCCACCTGCCAGAAGCCGTTGCGCGTGGCCGTCTTGTGCGCCAGGATGGCGGACGGCAGGTCGAGCTTGAGCGCCGCCGCCCGTTCCGGGTCGATCAGCATGGTCGGCGTTTTCTGGCGCAGGATGGGCAGCACGTCGGGCTTGGTGCGGTTGCGCAGTATCTTCCCGGCCTGCACGCCGGCCAAACTGCCGACCTGGCGGAAATCGGCGCCCACATACATCACCGCGCCCGGCACATGCACCATGGCCAGCGTGACCACCGGGATCTGGTGGGCCGCGCCGAATTCGCCAAGATCGATGGCCGGTTCGTAGCGGTGCAGGCCGTAGTAGGTATCCAGCGGCACGGCGAACATCTGCACCCCTTTCCCATCCTGGAACATGGCTTTCAGCGAAGGCACGATGCTGTCGCTCTTGCCTACCTGGCGCGCCGTCACCGACATGCCGATCTGGCTGGCGCTGGAGCTGGCGGCGGCCACGTTGGCAACGCCGTTCTCGTCGTCGGTATGGATCATGCCGATTTTTTTCACGGCGGGGAAAACCTGCTGCACCATCCGCACCGAGTCACGCATGTCCACGTACAAGGTGGAGCCGGTCACGCCCGGTCCGCCGTCGTTGAGCGAGGCGCATCCCGCTTCCCGCGGGTCGGCCACGGCGGTGAAGACCAGCGGCACGCGCGCATCTTCGAGGATGCCGCGCGCGTGGCGGGTGGCCGGCGTGCCGATGGTGAGCGCCAGATCGGGCTTGGTGGCGGCAATGCGCGCCGCTTCCTGGCGGATGCGGAACAACACGCCCAGGCGGCTCCAGAAGCCGCCATTCTCCACGTCGAAATCGATGCGTACCCGGTTCACCTTCAGGTTCTTGCCCTGTTCAATGCCCTGGCTTTTCAGGGTGTCGAGAAAGCCGTTCAGGGCTTCCTGATAGGGCTCGATATCGGTCACCTGCAGCACTTCCAGCTTGAATACGTGGTTGTCGTCCATCGATGCCATCGGCAGCAGCTCGAAAGCCTGGGTGGGCAGGGCGGCCAGGGCGATGCTGAGGGCGAGGAGTCTTCTGTTTTTATTCATTTTCGGCCTGTTCGATGAAAAAAGATAAAGCCATTAAAACAGAAAGCGATGCCAGTTCGGCAATGAATCGACAGGTTTTGCGAGCCAATTTTTACACCTGCGCGGCCAGAGTTGGAAAATAACCATTATTCACAAATGAGAACGTTTTCCATTTAGCTTGTCATATGCAAGTAATGGCGTCGTTTTTCTAGCCACAGACTGTCCAATATCTGGCGCACGATTGGACTTTCCCTTCCAAAATCTGAGAAAGTATGAGATGTTGTCGCGAAGAACTTGTTTCCGCTTGGATTCATGCTTTCCCAAGATTACATAACTTATTGTCACAATTAATAGGGAGGCATTATGAGAGAGAATTTTGCCAAGTTGGCGCCGATTGCATGTTCCTTGCTGTTCTGGACAGGTGCGGTGCAGGCGCAGGCAAATGAGGAAGCGGGCAAGGCGGCCGAAGCGCCGCCAGCTCCCGCCTTGACGGGCAGCGTGACGTTGGCCTCGCAATACGTATCGCGCGGCATCCGCCAGACCTGGGACAAGCCCGCTTTGCAGGCCGGACTGGATTATGTTCATCCCAGCGGCTGGTCGGTCGGCACCTGGATGTCCAACGTGAGCAAGCATTTCATCGAGGATGGCCTGCTGGAATGGGATATCTACGGCGGCTACAACGGCACGGTGGGCGATGTGGGCTACAGCGCGCTGCTGTATTACTACAAATATCCGCGCGCCGAGATCCACGCTACCGGCACCAAATTCAATTACACCGAGGTGTCGCTGGGCCTGACCTACAAATTCCTCTACGCGAAATACAACCGCACCGTGTCGCGCGACTTCTTCGGCATCACCAATGCGCGCGGCACAGGCTATCTGGATATCGGCGCCAACTACGATATGGGTTCCGGCTACACGCTCAATCTGCATCTGGGCGATGGCCGCGTGGCCGGCACCGGCAATGATTTCTGGGATTGGCAGGACATGAAAGTGGGCGTGACCAAGGCGCTGGACAAGGGCTGGAGCGTGGCCATGGCCTACACCAAGGCGCGCTCCGACAACAACGGCTATAGCAATTACACGACCGGCATTCCGAATGCGAACGGCGTGGTGGAATACAAGGATGTCGCCAAAGGTACGCTGGTGCTGTCCGTCAGTAAGGCCTTCTGAATTTAAGGAGTAGTAGGATGAAGCAATTAAAAGCTAAGCTTGTGGACACAACCCGGGCTGGCCTCTCGCTGTCGCTGAATGCCAAAATCTGCGCGGCGGCGACCATACTCGTGGTGCTCAGCCTCGGTGTGACCGCCACGGTAATCGGCATCAAGAGCAGCAATACTGCCGAAGCGGACGCCATGAATCTGGCGCGCACCGCCTCGCGCGAGGCGGCCGGTGCGCTGCAAAGCCGCATCACAACCAATCTGGCGACCGTGCGCGGCGTGGCCGACAGCATGCGCGCCACGCGCGGCAGCAAGCAGCCGATGACGCGTGAGCAGACCGGCGAAGTGGTGAAGGCGGCCCTGCTGTCCTCGCAGGACTTGCTGGGCGCAGCCGTGACCTGGGAGCCGAATGCGCTGGACGGCAAGGATGCTGAATACGCGGGCAAGAAGCCGGAGTACGACGATACCGGCCGCTACATGCCTTACTGGACCCGCAACGATTCCGGCGGCGTGAATGTGGAGCCGATCGTGTTCTCGCCGCAGGCCGGCGCCAACGACTGGTACGACATTCCCAAGCGCAGCGGCAAGGTGTATTTCACCGAGCCTTATGTTTACCCGGTCAACGGCAAGGATGTGCTGATGGCGTCCCTGGTGGCGCCCATCACGATCGACGGCAAATTCCAGGGCACGGCCAGCGCCGACTTCATGCTGACTTATCTGACCAAGATCCTGGCCGATATGAAGACCATCGACCAGGGCACGCTGGCGCTGGTGTCGAACGGCGGCCTGTATGCCAGCCACCCGAGCGCCGCTCTGATCGGCAAGAAGGCGGAAGACATTCCGGCCACCGGCCTGGAACGCATCCGCCAGGGCCAGCCTTACGAATACCAGGACGACAAGGGCATCGTCCACATCCTGCAACCGATCTTCCTGCACCCGGACATCGGCGCCTGGTCGGTGCAGCTGAATTTCCCGCGCAGTGTGGCGACCGCCTCGGCGCGCGAGCTGATGGGCTATACCCTGATCGTATCGCTGCTGTGCGCCTTCGCCACCGCCGTGGCCCTGGTTGCCATCTTGTACCGCCTGACGCAGCCGCTGCGCACCCTGGGTACGGCCATGACCGGCCTGGCCAGCGGCGACGCCGACTTGAGCGCAAGGCTGGAGGTGAAGGGCAACGACGAACTGGCCGTGATCGGCAAGGGCTTTAATGAATTCATCGGCAAGATCCACGCCGTGCTGACCGAGGTGCGCACCAGTTCCGACAGCGTGGCCGTGGCCAGCAGCGAAATCAAGCAGGGTAATGCCGACCTGTCGGCGCGCACCGAGCAGCAGGCCAGCGCGCTGGAGGAAACCGCGGCGTCGATGGACGAGCTGACCTCCACCGTCAAGCAGAACGCCGACAATGCGCGCCAGGCCAACCAGCTGGCGGCATCGGCCTCGGAGGTGGCGACCAAGGGCGGCGTGGTGGTGTCGCAGGTGGTCGATACCATGGCGTCGATCAACGATTCCTCGAAGAAGATTGTGGACATCATCAGCGTGATCGACGGCATCGCCTTCCAGACCAATATCCTGGCGCTGAACGCGGCGGTGGAGGCGGCGCGCGCAGGCGAACAGGGACGCGGCTTTGCCGTGGTGGCCTCCGAGGTGCGCAATCTGGCGCAGCGTAGCGCGGCGGCGGCCAAGGAGATCAAGGAACTGATCGGCGATTCGGTCAGCAAGGTGGAAGCGGGCAGCCAGCTGGTGGTCAGTGCCGGCAGCACGATGGATGAAGTGGTGTCCAGCGTGCGCCGCGTCAGCGACATCGTGGGCGAGATTGCCTCCGCCAGCGTCGAGCAGAGCACCGGCATCAGCCAGGTCAACCAGGCCATCACCCAGATGGACAGCGTGACCCAGCAGAATGCGGCCCTGGTGGAGGAAGCGGCAGCGGCGGCGGAAAGCCTGCAGGACCAGGCGGCCAAGCTGGTATCGCTGGTGAGCGCGTTCAAGATGGACAGCGGCATTGCGCCGCCGGCCATGCAGCGCGCGGCCGCGCCAAGGGCTGTGGTGCCAGTGGCCAAGCCGGCGCCGGCCCGCAAGGCGCCAGCGCCCGCATCCAAACCGGCGGCGTCCAAACCGGGGTCCGTCAGCGGCGACGACGGCTGGGAAGAGTTCTAATCGGCCTGGGGGGCGGGCTGCGTTCTGCAGTCCGCCCGGCGTTCTTTGCCTCTCGGTCCTTCGGCCGCGGAGGTCCGCCACGGCGGCATCGGCCGCGCCTGGCCATTCCTGAACGCTTCGCCGCGCCTTCTGCGCGGCGTTCCCGCACCGCCGGATGGGCCTGGCGTGCCGGGCGTGCTGGCGATGGCGCGGTTCAATTTTTCCATCAAACCTTCCGGCACATTGGTGCTGCAAACGATGTGGCGCGGCAGGCCGGCCGGCATATCGGGGTATTCCAGCATGGCCAGCGTCTGCGCCAGCGGATCGCGCTCCCTGAAAAATATCCAGTCGGCGCGGTCCACGATCACATAGGTGGCGCGGCCGGCGGCCAGCATGCGCAGCATTGAGGGCGTGTCCACGGTGCGCCGCATGATCTGGTTGGCGCTGCGCGCCATCATGCCGTCCAGTTCCGGGCCGTAGGACACGCCGTCGATCACTCCCAGCGTCAGTTCCTTATCGGCCAGCAGCTCGGGCAGGGTGGCGTGCGCCTTGATCTCGTCCAGGTTGCGCGTAGCGGTCAGCACGATATGGGTCTGGTCCATGTGGAAGGGCTGGCTGAACTGCGCCACCGCCTCGCGCTCGGGCAGGCGATACCAGCTCACCGAGCAGTAATTCGGTTCGCCATGCGCCAGATTGTTCCAGATGCGCCGCTGCGGCTCGTTCACGAAGCGGGTTGCAATGCCCGCCTCGGCGAAGATGGCTTGTGCGCGCAGCAGCAGCAGGCCTTTCAGCTCGCCGTTCTCGGCATAGTGATAGGGTGGTTTCAAGCGCCACGCCACTGTGATGGTGGGCATGGTTTGCGCCGCGGCCATGGAGCAGCCCAAGCCGGCAAACAAGGCCAGCAGAGCGGGTTTCAGGCATGAGGCGCGGATATTCATATCTTGGCGATTATAAGCAGGTATTGCTAAAACGTCAGCGTTACAGATGGTTTGTGTAACAAAAAAATTCTGAATCCAACCGCATCCCCGCTGCGTATAAGGAAGGGCAGCACCTTCCCGTTCAAACAAGCAGGAGGATCAGATGGAAAATATCGTCAAGTACCCGTTGCGGGCCGCATTGGTGGCCGGCATGCTCGCTGGACTGGCGGCGGCGCCTGTTCTGGCGTCCAGCCACCGCGAAGCGCCCTTCATTACCCGCGTTCCCAAGGCCGACGCCACGGATTTTTACATGTTCCGCAGCTACGAGCCTGGCCGCGAAAAATTCGTGACGCTGATTGCGAACTATCTTCCTTTGCAGGACGCCTACGGTGGCCCGAACTACTTCCAGCTCGACCCGGATGCGCTCTACGAAATCCATATCGATAACAACGGCGATGCGAAGGAGGACATCAGCTTCCAGTTCCGCTTCACGAATACTGTGAAGAATGCGCAGTTCACGGTGGGCGGCAGGAAAGTGCCCATCCCGCTGGTCATCAACGGCGGCCCGATCAACGATGTAAATCCGGCCGGCCTGAATGTGCGCGAGACGTATTCGGTTACTGTAGTGCGGGGCGACCGGCGCGGCGGTTCGCGCGCGGCGCTCAGCAACGCCGGCGACGGTAAAGTGGTATTCGATAAGCCGGTGGATAATATCGGCAATAAGGCCATTCCCGATTATGCGGGCTATGCGGGGCGCCATATCTACAGCGTGAAGATTCCCGGCTGCGAAGCGCCGGCGCGCATGTTCGTCGGCCAGCGCAAGGATTCCTTCGCCGTCAACCTGGGCGAGACGTTTGACCTCATCAACTACAAGGCGCCTGCGGTGGAGTTCTTGCCTAACGCCGAGAAGAATGCGCGCGACGATCTGGCCGACAAGAATGTTACGACCATCGCGCTGGAAGTCGCCGCCGCCTGCCTGACCGCGCCGGGTTCGGCCGATCCCGTGATCGGTGGCTGGACCACGGCCAGCCTGCGCCAGGGGCGGCTGTTGAACCCAGTGCCCGGCGACGCCGTCGGCGCCTCGAAAGAGGGGGGCGCCTGGACCCAGGTCTCGCGCCTCGGCATGCCGCTGGTAAACGAACTGGTGATCGGGTTGAAGGACAAGGACCGCTTCAATCACAGCAAGCCGGCCGCCGATGGCCAGTTCGCGACCTATGTGACGAATCCCACGCTGCCGGCCCTGGTCGAGGTCTTGTTCGGCAATGCCGGCGCCAAGGCGCCCACCAATTTCCCGCGCAACGATCTGGTGGCGACCTTCCTGACCGGGGTGAAAGGCTTGAACCAGCCGGCGAACGTGAAAGCGTCCGAAATGCTGCGCCTGAACACGGTAATCGCGCCGATGGCGATGGGCGCGCAGAAGCGCCTGGGCGTGATCGATGGCGACAACGCGGGCTTTCCCAACGGCCGCCGGCCCGGCGACGACGTGGTCGACATCGAACTGCGTGTCGCCATGGGCAAGCTGTGCACGCTGAACCTGGGCTGCGCCCCGGCCGACGCGCCGACCGGCGCCATCCGCTTTACCGATGGCGCGTATCTGGACGACAGCTTCTTTACCGCCTCCTTCCCATATCTGAAAACGCCGATTCCCGGCTCACCCCAGCAATAAGGAGAAGATCATGAGACGACTGATCCTGAGCGCAGCCTTGCTGCTGAGCGCTTGCGGCGGCGGTGGAAACGGCGGCTATGGCGACGTAGCCTCACCGCCCGATCCCCCCGCGCCACTGCCTGTCACTGCGGCCGATGTCTTCCTGTCGGCAGTACAGGCCAAGGCCGGCATGAGCGGTGAGGAAAGCGAACCGACCGAGCTGGATACGCTGGTCGCCACCATGCCGGAAGATTCGGAACCCACGCCACTGTAAAGCGTTTGCCGCCACGGACGGGCCGGTCCTGCCGTTGGTGGCGGCATGGTCAAGGAGAGCGGAATCATGAAAGCCTTTGCTATTCCTATTATGCCCTTGCTGGTCTGGATGGCCTGGCCTGCGTGGACGGACGCCAGCCCCCGCATGCCTCGCAATGAGACGGAAGTGCTGGAGATTCTGCCTCGCAGGGCCGATGAACAGACGCGGGAGTTGCTGCGCATGCGCGCCGAACTGAACGCCTCGCCGCGTCAGCTGCAGCTTGCCACAGCATTGGCGCGCCGTTATATCGAAGCCGGGCGGGGGGAAAGCGATCCGCGCTACTTCGGCCATGCGCAGGCCGTGCTGCAGCCCTGGTGGCGTGAAGCTGCGCCTCCGGCCGAAGTGCGCTTGCTGCGGGCCACGCTGCTGCAGAACAGCCACCGCTTCGCCGAAGCCCAGGCCGACCTGCTTGCGCTAACGGAGCAGAATCCAGGCGATGCGCAAGCCTGGCTGACCCGCGCCACCGTGCATGTGGCGCAAGGCCAGTACGCCGAGGCCAAGGCCGCCTGCGCCAGACTATCGCTGCTGGCCAGCCCCCTGGTCAGCGCTGCCTGCATCGCCAATGCCGCAGGTTTGAGCGGGGATCTGGCGCAAAGCGAAGGGTTGCTGCGAGCGGTATTGCAGCGTTATCCAGACGAAGCCGCCGGCCTGCGTGTCTGGGCGCAAACCCTGTTGGCCGAGATGGCGACGCGGCGTGGCGATGCCGCTGCTGCGGAACAAAGCTTCCGTAGCGCGCTGGCGACGGACCCGCGCGACGGCTATCTGCTGGGTGCTTACGCCGATTTTCTGCTGGATCAGAAGCGCGCGGACGAGGTTGTTGGCCTGTTACGCATGCATGGCCGCGCCGACGCGCTGCTGCTGCGTTATGCACTGGCGCTGCGCCAATCCGGCAAGGACGCGGCCGCGCTGGCCGCCGCCGGCAATGAATTGCAGGCGCGCTTTCAGGCGGCCGCCATGCGCGGCGACACGGTTCATCGACGGGAAGAGGCGCGCTACGCCTTGCATCTGCGCGGCGATGGCAAGGCAGCCCTGCGCCTGGCGCTGGCGAACTGGCAGGTGCAGAAGGAGGTTGCCGATGCGCGCATTCTGCTTGAAGCGGCATTGGCCGCGAACGAGCCGCAGGCCGCCGCTCCCGCCGCACGCTGGATCAGGACGGCGGGAATGGAAGACCACGCGCTTGCCGCATTGCTAGGCAAGCTTGAAGCGAGAGTTCGGAGGGCGGCATGATGCGCCGCCTGCAATACATGCTGCTGCTATCGCTCCTGCTGCTGCCGACGTCCGCCGCCTTCGCCCATAAACCCAGCGACAGTTATCTGAGTCTTGAGGTGACTGGGCGGCAGATCGAGGGGCAATGGGATATCGCCTTGCGCGATCTGGATTTCGCCCTTGGCCTGGACAGCGATGGCGACGGCCGCCTGACCTGGGGCGAGGTGCGTAGCCAGCACGGCCGGATTGCGGCATACGCGCTGTCGCGGCTGAGTATCTCCGATGGCGCGCAGCCTGCCACTACGGCCCCAGTCCGCAGCGGCGGCGGCCTGTGCACGGTCGGCATTGTCGAGCAATTGAGCGATCGCCATACCGATGGTGCATACGCCGTGCTGCGCTTTCATGGCGAATGCGCCACGGCGCCGGAGCAGCTGGCAGTGGCTTACCGCCTGTTTGCCGATACCGATGCGCAGCACAAAGGCCTGTTGCGCATCCGGCAGGGTGCAAGCGTGCAGACCGCCATTTTGGGCGCCGACCACCCGCAGCAGGTGCTGCACCTGGACGGTGGCGCCACGTCGCGCCGGCGCGGGTTCTTCGAATACATGGAGCTTGGCGTTCAGCATATCTGGGCGGGATTCGACCATATTCTGTTCCTGATTTCCCTGCTGCTGCCCGCCGTGCTGGTTTGGAGCGGCCATGGCTGGCGCCAGGCTGGCAGCCTGCGTGCCGCCGCCATCGAAGTCTGCAAGGTCGTAACGGCCTTCACCCTGGCGCATTCGCTGACGCTCAGCCTTTCCTCACTGGAGCTGATGTCCCTGCCATCGCGTCTGGTGGAGGCGGCGATTGCCGCATCGGTGATTGTGGCGGCGTTGAACAATCTGGTTCCCTTCATGTTGCGTAAACGCTGGGTGGCAGCTTTTGGTTTTGGCCTGATCCACGGTTTTGGCTTTGCCAGCGTTCTGGCGGGATTGGGACTGCCCGCAGGAGCAATGCTGCTGTCGCTGGCTGGCTTCAATCTGGGCGTGGAATTGGGGCAGCTGGCAATTGTCGCCGTCTTCCTGCCGCTGGCCTATGCCTTGCGCGCCACCTGGTTCTATCAGCGTCCGTTGCTGCACGGCGGCTCCGCCGCCATCGCGCTGCTGGCCGGCGTCTGGCTGTTGGAACGCGCCCTGGATATGAAACTGACCGGCATCTGAGGTGAACCATGAATCCTGCAATCGTTCGAATCTGCGGCATGGCTACCGTGGGCGCTTGCTTTAGCGCGGCGCGCGCCGATGAAGTACCGCTGGTGGTGCAGGTAGTTGGCCACTACAACCAATCCATAGGCAGTTCGGATGCTGCCAGCGCAGGCTCGGTGCGCGCCTCTCTCATCGAAAACCGCCCAGCCTTGCGTACCGGCGAACTGCTGGAGTTCGTGCCCGGCATGATCGTTACCCAACATAGCGGCGACGGCAAGGCCAACCAATACTTTCTGCGCGGCTTCAATCTGGATCACGGTACCGACTTTGCCACCTACGTGGACGGCATGCCGGTCAATATGCGCTCCCATGCGCACGGCCAGGGGTACTCGGATCTGAACTTCCTGATTCCCGAACTGGTGCAGCGCATCGATTATCGCAAAGGACCATATTTTGCGGACGAAGGCGACTTTGCCTCTGCTGGTGCGGCGCATATCCGGCTCGCATCGAAACTGGAACAGGGCAGCGGCAGCCTATCGGCCGGCAGCTATGGCTATCGCCGCCTTCTGCTGGCGGATTCCCTGGCTGCCGCCGATGGAACGCTGCTTTATGGCCTGGAGCTGGGCCGCAACAACGGGCCGTGGGAAACGCCGGAGCGGGTGCGCAAATACAGCGCCGTGCTGCGCTATAGCCAGGGCAGCCGCGACGATGGCTTCAACGTAACCGCAATGGCTTACCGTAACCGCTGGAACGCGACCGACCAGATTCCACTGCGCGCTGTGCAGTCGGGCCGGATCGGCCGTTTCGGCGGCATCGACGCCAGCGATGGCGGCGCCAGCTCGCGCTACAGCCTTTCCTACGCCATGCGCAAGCGCAGCGGCGAACGGCTGGTGGAGGTGGATGGATATGCGATCCGTTCCAGCCTCGACCTGTTCAGTAATTTCAGCTATGCGCTGGCCCATCCCGCTGCGGGCGACCAGTTCGCCCAAAGTGAAAGACGCGCCACAGCCGGTGGCAATGCCAGCGTGTCGTGGCCAGGCGCGATGGGTGGTGTCGAGATGCGCCACCGCGCCGGGGTACAACTGCGCTACGACAGCATTGCGCCCGTTGGCCTGTACGAAAGCGTGATGCGGCAGCGTACGGCGGTGCTGCGCGAGGACAACGTGCGCGAAGCCAGCGCCGGCTTCTACTACGAGAACAGCGCGCAACTTCTGCCGTCGCTGCGCAGCGTTGCCGGATTACGCTATGACCGCTACCGTTTCAACGTCAATGGTGCTGAAGTCAACGCCTCCAAGGCCTCGCCGAAGCTGTCGCTGATTCTTGGGCCGTGGAAGAAGACCGAATTCTTCCTCAATTACGGACGCGGCTTTCATAGCAACGATGCGCGCGGCGTCGTCGGCGCGGCCGTCGGCGAAGAGGGCGGCAAGGTGGCCGCGCTGGCCGGAACGCGGGGCGCGGAGCTGGGTGCCCGCAGCGAGCTGCTACCTGGCTTGCAAACTTCGCTGGCGTTGTGGCGGCTTGATTTGAGTTCGGAGCTGGTTTATCTCGGCGATGCGGGCCAGACGGAAGCTAGCCGCCGTAGCCGCCGCCAGGGCATCGAATTGAACAACCACTATATCGCCTCGCCATGGCTGCAATTCGATCTGGACCTGGCCGCGTCGCGCGCCCGCTATACGGAGGGCGATAGCGCGGCCAGCTTCGTTCCAGGTGCGGTCAATCGGGTAGCGTCCTTCGGCGTCACATTGGATGGACGCAATGGCTGGAGGGGCAGTTTCAATCTGCGCCATTTCGGCCCGCGTCCTCTGACGGAAGACAATAGCGTGCGTTCGGCCGCCACCACGCTGGCCAGCGCCCGCCTTGCCTGGCGCATCGACAGCCGCACCAGCCTGTCCTTCGATGTCTTCAATGTGTTCGACAAGCGCGCCAGCGATATCGACTATTTTTACCGATCGCGCCTTCCCGGCGAGGCGGCTGAAGGCGTCGGCGATATCCACTTCCATCCGGTCGAGCCGCGCTCCTTCCGGCTGACGCTGACGCGCCGCTTTTGAGGCCGGCCGGCTACAACAGCCGCAGCCACTGTCCTTTGTATAGAATCGGCCCGGTCGGCCCGTTTGGATCGGGCGAGCCGCCCTTGGGCTCAAGACTGATGGCGAGCAAGGCGACGTCGCTGCCGGTGGCGCGCTCGTTCAGTTCCAGTCTGGCGCTACCGTTGTCCGGCAAAATGCCAAGAGAACGAGGCGCGCCTTGGCGCGGGACGGCCCAGAGCTGCAAGGTCTTGTCGCTGGCGATGGACAGCTGGCTTACCACGCGCACCTCCATGGTGCGGCGGCGGCTGTCGCCGGTCAGCAGCAGCACCGTTTGCGCCTTATCGTCGCTGAGGGTGGCGATATGGTCGATGCGCACCGGTTCGGGCTGGCCGATGAGCAGCAGGATGGCCAGCACCGTCGCCAGCGTGCCGGAGGCAAGACTGAGATTGCGCCATACGGCGGCCCGGTCGCGGTGCCAGAATTGCCATGGTTTGATCGGATGCGGCAGTTGCAAGCGGTCTTCGATGGCTTCCCACACCTGGGGCCGTGGCGCTGCCGGAGCGGTGAATTCGGTCATCGGCGTCAGCCTGTCCTGCCATTCGGCCACGCTGCGGCGCAAAGCCGCATCGTCATGCATCCAGCTTTCGAGACGGCGGCGCGCACCGCCGCGCAAGGAGCCAAGCACGTATTCGGCGGCCAGGCGTTCGCGCAGCGCTTCATTGTGGCGGATATTCATGGCCGCTCCCGGCGCGCCAGACAGATTTTCAGCTTTTCCAGTCCGCGCCTGATCCAGGTCTTCACGGTGCCGACCGGCAGAGTCAGTTGCTGCGCCACTTCGCTGTGCGATAGATCATGGAAGAAAGCCATGCCTATGGCCTGTCGCTGGCGCGCTTCCAGCGTGGCGAGACAGTGGGCCAGGCTGCGCGCATCGTCGCTCAGTTCCAGCGCGTTGTCGGGCGTGGCGTCCTGGCCCTGCATGGCTTGCATCACCTCATTATCGAACAGGCTGGCGTCGATCTCCACCGCGTCGTCCAAGCGGCGCAGTATGTCCAGCGCCTTGTTGCGGACGATGGTGGACATCCACGTCATCGGCGCGGAAAGGTGGGATTGGTAGCTGCCCGCCGCGTGCCAGATCGTGACGAAGCTATCCTGCAAGGCTTCTTCCGCCAGCTCCCGCTTGCGCAATATGCGCAAGGCGAAGCCGAACAGTTTCGGCGCGGTGGCGTCATACAGGGAACGGAAGGCGAGGGCGTCGCGGCTGGCGGAGGCGAACAGCCATGAGCGGAGTTGCTGCGGATCGGCAGAGCGCAATGTGGACACGGCTTACCCTGGCTGGCTGTGAAGGGATACGCTTCACAATCAGCCTAGCGCATTTTTCCCGGTACAGGCAAGCGCGGTAAACCTGCGGTGCGCAGGAGCGGATGGTCTTGTTGTGTTTAGAGCAGGCGGCGCATTAACCGGCCGATGCCAGCGGCGTGGCGACGCCTTCCACCTCCTCCGCTGCGTCGCGCGTCGCCAGATCCAGCTCGGCGAAGGCTTGCTGGGTAAGTTCCATCAGGCGCCCGGGATCGGGCACCAGATGCGTGTCGACGAACAGGGCCAGCTGGATTTGTCCGGCGTAGGAGATGAAGGCCAGGCCCACGCCGATGCGACCCGCCTGCGGCACCCAGCAAATCAGGTCGGTCATGCGCGAGCCGGCCAGATAGCGCCGGCTGCCCGGGCCTTCGATATTGGTCAGCACCACCGAACCCTTGGACGTGAACAGATTCAGGGCGAAGTGCTGCAAGGCGGTGGGCAGACAGCCAGCCAGCGACAGGAAGGCCATGGTGGCGCGCGGCTGGTGCGAGCGCTTGATGGCCGTCATGCGCGCGCTGGAGCGGCGCAGGCGTTCGCAAGGATCATCCAGATCGGTGGGCAGCTCGACCGCGACCAGGCCGAACTCGTTCCCAAGCTGGAAGGCATTGGCCTTCTCGCGCAGATTGAAAGTGACGGCGGCACGCAGGGCGCGGCTATCGGCATCCTGGCCGCGCTCCTGTAGATACTGGCGCAGCGCGCCGGAAACAGCGGCCACCCAGATATCGTTCAGCGTGGCGCCCATGCGCTTGGAGGCGATGCGCACTTTCTGCAGATCCAGCGGCGGCAGCCAGACCAGTTGTTTCTGGCCGCTGAGCGGCGCCTTGAGGCGGGTGCGCAGGTCGGGCCAGAGCATGCCGAGGCGGCCGATATGGGCGGCAATCTTCAGGCTTGATCTGGCGCGCGCCAGCGTGGGGGCATACGTGCCCTCGGCTTCCAGCGCCCGGTGCGGGTGGCCGGCCAGGGATGGGGTCTGGCCATGCAGGCCATTGTCGTCGGTCAGATGGTTCAGCACATGCACCAGCCCCAGACCGTCGGTGATGCAATGGTGGACGCGGAAGACGATGGCGTGGCCGCCGCCGGCCTGGTCGATCACCGTCATATGCCATAGCGGACGGTCCTCCTCCAGCGGCTGGTGCGCCAGCTCCGTCATCCGGCTTTGCAGCTCGGCCAGGCCGACTTCCTTCTCCGTGCTCTCCAGGCGGATATGCTGGCGGATGTCGAAATGTTCGTCCTCGACCCATTGCGGCAGGCCGAGGCGGCGTTTCACCTTCTGTGTAAAGCGCGGGTAATTGGGCAGGCGGTAGGCAATGGTGGCGGTCAGGCGCTGCATATCGACCGGACCTTCGAACAGCAGGATGCTGTTGATGACCATCAGGTTCTTTTCCGTATCCATGCGGTGCCAGGCATAGTCGCGCCGCGTCATCGCATGCTTTTCGCCCGGTGGCGGGCGCTGGCCGGCGGGGCGGGCGCGCAGGGCGTAGCGGTTCAAGCCGCCCATATGGATGCGGCACAGGTAATCGCGCCAGTCGATCAGGCGCGGGTCGACTGGAAAGTCCAGTTCATCCTGTGCGCTGAAGCGCTGCGTCAGTGCCAGCAGGCCGTCGTTGTGGAAGCGGTACTGCGGCGCGGTGTAGAAGGAAAACGTCTGGGCCAGGGTCTGCGTGGTGCGCAGCGCTTCCAGCGCGGGAGATTCGCCCAGGCCGAGCAGTTGGCGCAGGCCGCTGCGCAGGGCCAGCCCGGCCGCCATGGCGCGCAGCATCAGCAGGAAAGTGGGACGGCCCACCACGCGGAAGCGGTGGCGCGGCGCCTTGAAGAACAGGCGCTCGTAATTGCGCCAGTTGCGCCGCGATTCATTCTGTATCAGCTCGATCACCTTGCCCAGGCGGACCGGGTTTCCCGAGCCGGAGCACGCCTGGTAAATGCGATGGGCGGGCGCGTCGTTGAGCGCCTCGACGCCCGCCAACACGATGCTGTTGGCCACCAGGTCGGCCGGGATGATGTCGACGATTTCCTCCGGCTTGGCGGGGAAGAAGCTGGTCTTGCCGCGCGCATAGGCGAGGATGATGGCGTCGGCCACCTTCACGCCCTCGATCCAGCCGGCGGCGGGTTCCTGCAAGGTGCTTTCGATGATGGAGGGCCGCACGATGCTCAGCGCGCGGCCGTGCATGGCTTCGGCGGCCAACTGCTCGCCCATCCATTTGGTGAAGGTATAGGTGTCGTTCCAGCCGAAGTAATTGGCTTCCTCGATGCCGATGTCGGTCAGGCGGCGTGCCAATTCGGCCGGTTCGCTGACGCTCTTGCGCGCCTGGTCGATGCGGCGCTGCAGATGCGCCAGCAGGCCGCTCAGGTCGTAGTGGCCGTGGCGGTGGCGGGCGATGGCGGCGCGCGCCGGATGCACCATCTTCTCGCGCATCTCGCCTTTGTTAAAACCGTTCACATAGCAGGTCGAGACCTGCACCAGCGGCGCGTTGGCCGTGCGCGCCAGCGCCGCCACATTCTGCACGCTGTGGGCATTGATGGCCAGCGCTTCGTCCAGCGCCTCGCGGAAGTTCACGCTGGCGGCGGCGTTGATAATCAGGTCGGTATTGCGCGCCAGCTCGGCAAAGCGCGCCAGCGGCAGGCCGAAGGCCGGTTCCGTGATTTCGCCAGTGATGCAGTGGATCTTCTCGGCGAAGAACGTCTCCAGGAAATGCGGGCGCTCGGCGCGCAGCTTGTCGAATACCGAGGAAGTAGCGATCTCCAGCTGGAAGCGGGCGCGCGCGCCGGTGTCGTCGCGGCCGGCGCGGATCAGCAGGGTGATGCCGCCGATGTCGGGAACGGCGCGTATCAGCTTTTCCAGCACGACCTTGGCGAGAAAACCGGTGGCGCCGGTCAGGAAAACCTGTTTGCCGGCCAGGGTGGCTTGCACATCGAGTGCCGTTTGCTGTATCGCGCTTTCCATGGGCGTCCCAGTCTTCTATTTATATCGGTTGATAACAATGCGACAACACGTCTGTGAATCGATATTAATTCGAAACGGAAGCTTGTCAGACCGTTACGCATTGGCCCCAGGAGCCAAAGAAATGGCGGCAGGAGTCAAGCCGCAGTGGCGCGCGCCGGCAAGGGCGGGGAACTTAAAACAACGTTCAAGAAAGCTTCATCCAATCTTCATCCGGCGCGGCGGCCGGTTTTTACACTGGAGGCGAAGGCAAGCTTGCCTGCCATGGGGGCCGGTACCGTCTTGCCTCGCCTTGAAAGAGAACGCCATGAAGACTTTTTCGACCAACAGGCCGCTGCTGGCGGGCCTGCTGCTGGCCGTGCTGGCCGGATGCGGCGGCAGCAGCGACAGCGAGCGCTATGAAACCCTGCCGCCGGAGCTGAGCTATGCCAGCCTGTGCGGCCTGCCCGCCGCATCCAGCGAAACTTACCGGATGCTGGAGCCGACCGGCGGGCGCTGCATCGCCAAAGCCGGTTTTGCGCTGAGCGATCCGCGGCGCAGCGACCCCTATTCCAGCAATCCGCAGGACCGGCGTGAAGTGGAGCTGAAAATCTGGTATCCGGTCGCCGCCTGCAGCAGCCAGCCGCGTGCCGAGTATGCGGGCAAGGAAACGATGCAAGGCATGGGTATCGATTTGGGCCCGAACGCCCCGCGCACCAATGCCCGCGCCGGCGGACCGATGGCGGATGGGCAGCGCTATCCGGTGATTTTGCTGGCGCCGGGCCTGGGCGCGGTGGTCGAGATGTACACCGCGCTGGCGGAGGATCTGGCCAGCCATGGCTATATCGTGGTCGGCATTAACCACGGCCGCATCTCGGCGTGATCGTGAACGGCGAGGGTAAGGTCATTCGCAACGAGCGCGTGCCGGACGATGAGGGCTCGGACGAGATGCTGGACGTGCTGGTGAAGGACCAGGCGTTTGTGCTTGACTGGCTGGCGCAGCGCAATGCCGACAGCGGCCATCCGCTCGGCGGCCACCTGGACCTGGCGCGCATCGGCGCCTACGGGCATTCCATTGGCGGCGCCACCAGCCTGCAATTGCAGCGCCAGGATGCGCGGGTCAGGGCGGCCATCAACCTGGACGGCACGGTGTATGGCGATTTAAGCCAGCCCTGGAGCAAGCCTTTCCTGATCGTGGCCAGCGAAAGGCCGATGGACCCGAGCTATCTCGCCATCATGAAGCTGCAAAAGGATGTGGGCAGCTCCGAGGTCTTGGCGGGTTTCGGCCATGGCGACTTCTCCGACCAGAAGTTCTATGTGGAGCGGTACAACCGCAACAATCCCGGCAAAGTGGAGCTGGACCCCACAATGTTCCATTCGGTTCGGGGCGAGGATGCGTTGCGCCTGGTGCGCGAGAAAACCAGGCTGTTCTTCCGCAGTTTTGTGAAGGAGGCGCGCCAGGCTTAAGCCGCCAGCGGCAGGGTGGTTGTCACTTGCAGGCCGCCGCCGTTGGCGGGACCGAAGCGCAGGCGGCCCTCGTGGCGGGCCACGGTGACGGCGGCGATGGCCAGTCCCAGGCCGCTGCCGCCCTGGCGCTGGCCTGGCACGCGGAAGAAGCGTTCGCACAGGCGCTCATACAGTTCCGGCGCCACGCCCGGCCCTTCGTCGCTGACGGTGACCACGGCCTGGCCGCCATCGCTTTGCACGGCGATGCGCACCAGGCCGCCGTCCGGGCTGTATTTGATGGCGTTGTTGATCAGATTTTCGAACAGCGACAGCATGCCTTCGGTATCGCCGCTGATCTTCACATCGCCGTCGGCCTGCAGTTCCAGCTCCACGCCGCGCTGGCAGGCCAGCGGCGCCAGCATGGCGCAGCACTCCTGCAGCAGCGTGTGCAGGGGCAGGGGATTTTGCGGCCGTCCGGCGCCGGCCGCTTCGCTGCGCATCAGCGCGAGCAACTGGTGCACCAGATGACTGGCGCGCTGCACGCCCAATAGGCTGCCGTCGAGAAGGGCGCGCAGGTGCGTGTCCGGCGTGCGCTGGATGGCGGCTTCGATATTCACCTGCATGGCCGCCAGCGGCGTGCGGATTTCGTGCGCCGCGTCGGCGATGAAGTTGCGTTCGCGGCGCGCGCTTTCGCGTACGCGGCCCAGCAGACGGTTGATATTGTCCACCAGCGGATGCAGCTCGCGGTGCGGCGGCAGGTAGTCCAGCGGCGCCAGGTCGTGCGGCCCGCGTTCGGCGATTTCGGCGCTGACCCTGCGCCAGGGGCGCAGCGCCAGGCGCACCGAAATCCAGGCCGGCAGCAGCATGAAGGGCAGGCAGACCAGCAGTGGCATCAAGAGGAAGCCGCTATGGGTGAGATAGATGCTGGCCAGGTCGGCCGGCTGCGCCAGCGTGACCACGAAACGGCCATCCGGCGAGGCGAGGGTGCGCGCCAGCCATTTTCGCTGGCCGGTCTGCACCTGCTGCGTCACGCCAAGCTGCGTGCCGCGAATGGGCTGTTCCAGTTCCGGCGAGGCGTACACCATCTTCCCATCCTGCCAGACTTCCATCAGCAACTGCCAGCTCGGATTGGACTCCTGCACACCGTCGCCACGGTTGATGCGGTCGATATGTTGCAGCATATCGCGCTGGCGCACCGGATCGCCGGACAGATTGCGCGCCGCTGCCAGCGCCAGTTCATAGCGCTGGTCGAAGCCCAGGTCTTCGTTCTGGTGCACCGTGTCGTAAATGGCATAGCCGCACAGTGCCAGCCAAAGCAAGGATAGCAATCCCAGTTGCGCCAGCAGCATGCGCTGCGCCAGTGAAGGCTGCCACAGGCGGCGCCAGCGCGTGTTCACGCGGTCCTCTGCCCGGTGGCCTGCAGCGGCTCGCGGTCCACCACATAGCCGATGCCGCGCACGGTGCGGATAAAGCCGCTGCCCAGCTTGCGCCGCAGATTCGAGATATGCACGTCCAGCACATTGCTGTCGCTGGCCGAACCGGCTTGGTGCAGCTCCTGCTCCAGCGTGCTGCGCGTGAGCACGCGGTCGCAGCGCCGCGCCAGCGCCGTCAGCAGCACATACTCGCTGCGCGACAGGTCCAGATCCTTGCCCTCGATCGTCACGCGGTGCGAGGACAGGTTGATATGCAGGCCGCGCAGGGTCAGGCTGTCGCTGTTCGCCCCGTAGCTGCGGCGCGCCAGGGCGCGGATACGCGATTGCAACTCTGCCAGCGCAAAGGGTTTGACCAGATAATCGTCGGCGCCGCTATCGAGGCCGATCAGGCGGTCGTGCAGGGCGTCGCGCGCGGTCAGGATCAGCACCGGCAAGCTGTCCTGCGCGCCGCGCAGTTCGCGCAGCAGGCCCAGGCCGTCGCCGTCGGGCAGGGCCAGGTCGAGCAGCAGCAGGCCGAAACTATGCGCGGCCAGCTGCTGGCGGGCATCCTGCCGCGAGCGTACCCAGACAATATCCATGTCCTGTTCCGCCAGCGCGTTGCGGATGCCGTTGCCCAGCCCCAGATCATCCTCGACGAGCAGTATTTTCATGCTGTTTCTTGTTTGGCAAAGAGCGGTATTTTAGCAAGATTGTAAGAGCCAACCTGCGGCGGCCGGAATGGTTTAACATATACTTACAATGCCGGATTTGGCATGCATCACGCCCACACATGCGACTCACTACTTTCACCGATTACACGCTGCGCTCCCTGATGTTCCTGGCCATGAACCGGGATCGGCTGGTCACGATCCAGGATATCGCCGATTTGCACGCCATTTCGAAAAACCACCTGACCAAGGTGATTCACCAGCTTGGCGTGGCGGGGCTGGTGGAAACGGTGCGCGGCCGCAATGGCGGCCTGCGCCTGAACCGCGAGCCGGAGGAGATCAATATCGGCGAAGTGGTGCGCGACAGCGAAACCGATTTCTTCATCGCCGAATGCTTCGATAGCGACCACAATAGCTGCACCCTGGATGGCGCCTGCTTCCTGAAATTCAAGCTGGGCCAGGCCACCGAATCCTTCCTGCAGGTGCTCGATGGCGTCACCCTGGCCGATCTGCTGCCCAAGCCGCGCAGCGCCGGCAAGGCGCAGCCGGTCAAGTTCATCGGCAAGGACAAGAAGGCCGGCAGCAAGGCCGCCTGAAGCCCGGACGCCTTGCGCGTCCGATTGAAACAGCGCTTGACGCCATTCATCTAAAACATGCACAATAAATGCATGTTTAAAAAAGGAGCGATTATCCATGCTGTCCACTGAACAAAAAGCCATCATTTCCGCCACCGTGCCGATTCTGGAAGAGGGCGGCGAAGCCCTGACCCGCCACTTCTACCAGGTTCTGTTCCGCGATTTCCCGCAGGTCGCGCCGCTGTTCAACCAGTCGCACCAGCAAAGCGGCAACCAGCAGCGCGCGCTGGCCGGCGCGGTGCTGATGTATGCCCGCAATATCGAAAAGCTGGAAGCACTGGGACCGCTGGTCGCCACCATCGTCAACAAGCACGTGGCCCTGCAAATCCGCAAGGAGCATTACCCGATGGTGGGCACCAGCCTGCTGAAAGCCATCAGCGAGGTGCTTGGCCCGCAAGTGGCGACGGACGAGGTGCTGAGCGCCTGGGCCGCCGCCTACGGCCAGCTGGCCGCCATCCTGATCGACGCCGAAGGCCGTACCTACGAAGACAAGGCCGCCGCGCCGGGCGGCTGGAGCGGTGCGCGCACCTTTATCCTGGCCGAGCGGACCTGCGAGAGTGAGGAAATCACCTCCTTCCTGCTGAAACCCGCCGACGGCAAGCCGGTGCTGCATTTCGAACCGGGGCAGTACATCGGCCTGCGCGTGGAAATCGACGGCGCCGAAATGCGCCGCCAATATTCGCTGTCGGCCGAAAGCAATGGCGTGGACTACCGCATCAGCGTCAAGCGCGAGCCGGGCGGCAAAGTGTCGGAATGGCTGCATGAGCAGTTGCAGCCGGGCGATGTGCTGGACCTGTTCCCGCCCTCGGGCGCCTTCACCCTGCGCAGCGGCGAACGCCCGCTGGCCTTGATCAGCGGTGGCGTCGGCATCACGCCGACCCTGGCTATGCTGACCAGCGCCCTGCGCAGCGGCCGCGAAGTCCACTTCATCCATGCCGCGCGCCATGGCGGCGTGCACGCCTTCCGCGATGCGGTGGACCAGTTGGCGGAAGAATATCCGCAGCTGCGCCGCTACTACTGCTACGCCGAAGCGCGCGACGGCCACGCCAAGCCGGATGCCGTCGGCCTGCTGGACAGCGAACGCCTGGCTGCCTGGCTGCCGGAAACGCGCGATATCGACGCCTACTTCCTCGGCCCGCTGCCGTTCATGCAGGTGGTGAAGAAGTCGCTGCGCGAGCTGGGCGTGCCGGAAAACCAGACGCATTACGAGTTCTTCGGCCCGGCCGCCGCGCTGGCGGCATAGACCTGCGGCTCAACGCCAGTGCGCGGGCGGCTGGCTGGCCTCGGGGCTGTTCAAGGCCTTGAGGAATGCCACCAGATCCTGTTTCTCCGCCGGAGTCAGGATCAGGGGATAGCCGGCTTCCGCGCTGCGGTAGTAAATCTCCAGTTCGACCGCTTCTTCCAGCGTGGCGACGCTGCCGTCGTGCATATACGGCGCGGTCAGGGCGACGTTGCGCAGGCTGGGCGTGCGGAACTTGCCGATGTCGGCCGGTTTCAGCGTCAGCGCAAAACGGCCCAGCTCCGCCACATCCTCCTCGCTCAGCACATGGTCGCCCAATTTTTCGGACTGGGCGCGCAGGCGCACCAGGCGCGTGGTCAGCGCCGGCAGCTGCGGCGCGATGCGCTGCAAGCCCACGCTCAGGCTATGGAAATCGTCGTCGCTGAATAGCGCGCTGTTGCGCTCGATGCGGTGGCAACTGGCGCATTTGGCCGCGCCCTGGAACAGGGCCAGGCCGCGCCGCGCCGCAGCGTTCAGCGCGGCCTGTTCGCCACGGTAGTAGTAGCGGTCGAAAGGCGAATTCCCGGCGATCAGGGTGCGCTCGAAACTGGCGATGGCCTGTGCGACCTGGCTGGCCGTGATCGACTGCGGCGTGGCGCCGAAGGCCAGGCGGAACTGGCTCAGATAGGCTGGATCGGCGCGCACGATAGCCAGCAGGGCATCCTCGCTGGCCAGCCCGTGTTCGCGCGCGTTGGTGAAGGGATCGAGCGCCTGCGCTTCCAGGGTGGGCTGGCGGCCTTCCCAGAACTGGCTGGCGTTGTAGGCGGCGTTCAGAATGCTCGGCGCATTGCGCGTGCCGCTCCTGCCGCCGATGCCCTTGGCCAGTGCCTCGCCATCGCTGAAGGCGCGTTCGGGCTGATGGCAGCTGGCGCAACTGATTTGCCCATTGCCGCTCAGGCGCTTGTCGTAGAACAGGGTCTTGCCGAGCGCGATGCGGGCCGGATTGTCGGAGCTTGCCGCGGATAGCGGCGGCAGGCCGCTTGGATGCGTGCCATTCTCGCCAGCCAGCAGCGCAGGCATGGCGCTGCCGGCGGCCAGCAGCCCGCCAAGGCTTAGCGTGCGCAAGTTGCGGCGCAGACGGCGCCAGATTTCTCGCTGCATTTCTCTCCTCGTTCCCGCTGCTTTCGGATGCAGCCCAGCTGCGTTTCTACACCAGCTTTCCGGGGCGGATACTCTCCATTTTTCACTTAGCCCATATTTTATTTGTAACGTTGTATGTTTACTATGGATTTAGTTTATTGGCAAGTTTTCGCTTGATTGACGTTAGCGCTCCATGCAAAGCTATGCATGTCTTAATTTCCTTGTGGAAATTGCCATATTTTTCCCGTTGATTGGTTCTGGGCCAGTTTTCTTGCGAAGGGGTGGCGGCAATGCGGTTTCGATCGGATTGGAGAAGTGCGCTGTTCTGGGCGCAAAGAACGTCATATACCTTGCTGGCGGTGCTGGCCTGCGCCGGCCTGGGCCGCGCAGCGATGGCCGACGATATCCGTTACGTCTACGACGAAAGCGGCCGGCTGGTGCAGATGGTGGTGGCGGACGGCTCCAGCGTCGAATACCGCTACGATGCGGTGGGCAATATCGGCAGCGTTAAAAAGCTCAGCGCCGCCACCCTCGCCATCACCGCATTCTCGCCCCATTCCGGCGGCGCTGGCGATACGGTGCAGATCTACGGCAGCGGTTTCGATCCCAGCCCGGCTGCCAATACGGTCCGCTTCAACGGCGTCCAGGCCCAGGTACTGAGCGCCAGCAAGGTGGAACTGGGCGTGGCGGTGCCGGCCGGCGCCAGCAGCGGCAAGATCAGCGTCGCCAACGCCAATGGCACAGCCAACAGCGTCCAGGACTACAAGGTCGGCAGGCAGGGCGCGCCGACCATCACCTCGTTCGCGCCCACCATCGGTGAACGCGGCACCGTCGTCACCATCGTCGGCAGCAACTTCGCAGCCGACCGGGCGGGCAACAAGGTCGGCTTCGGCGTCATGCAGGGCAATGTCAGCAGCGCAGCTCCCGGACAGTTGGTCGCCACAGCGCCGGGTAATGGCGCGTCGGGCAGGATTTCCGTGAGCACGGTCCAGGGCCGGGCGGTCAGCAGCGCCGAATTCTACGCGGTGCCGCATGGCGTGAACGCGGCCGATATCGAGTACACCGGCCGCCTGCAGGTCGGTGCACCGCCGCAGACTGTGACCATCCTCAATCCCGGCAAGAAGGCAATGCTGCTGTTTGAGGGCAATCAGCGCGATCTGCTGTTTCTGCTGGCTGCCGGCGGCAATTTTGCCGGCAACGTGAACCTCAACGTCTATCGCAGCGATGGCGCCAACTTCTTCTTTACGAGCCTGGGCGCCAATAGCGCGGTGGACTTGCCGCCGCTGCTGACCGGCGCCACCTATACCTTGATTCTTGGCCCCGGCGCCGGCGACAAGGGCAAGATCGACCTGCAATTGAAACCGGAAGCGCGCGGCGTCCTGATGCTGGATGGCGATCCGCTGCCGGTGGCGCTGACGCCAGGCCAGAACGGCCGCTATGCCTTCACTGGCCGCGCGGGCCAGAGCGTGGGCCTGGGCTTTGTCAATGTGGCGACGCAGCCGGCTGGCCAAAGCATCAGCTATCGCATCTTGAACCCGGACGGCACCCAGCTCTTCAGCGACACCGTGAGCAACAGCAATATGCTGCCGCCGCTGCCGGTGAACGGTAGTTATGCCTTGCTGCTCGATCCACCAGGCGTGGCCAGCGCCAGCCTGCAACTGCTTGTGTCTTCCGACCTGGGCGGGCAACTGGCGGCCAATGGCCCGGCCCTGAGCTTCAACAGCAGCCGGGCCGGCCAGAATGGACGCTATACCTTCAGCGGCACGGCCGGACAGAAATTTTGGCTGACCTTCTCGAATGTGGCCTTCCCCGCCAGTGCCAATGTGCGCGTGTTGAAGCCGGACGGCAGCACGCTTGTCGGCACAGCAGTTGCCACTGCGCCGGTGAACCTGGATATTCCTGCCTTGCCGGACGACGGCGTATATGCGGTGCTCATCGATCCGATTGGCGCCACGACCGGCAAGGTCGATGTGCAGCTGAAGAAGGTTCCGGCCGATTACGAGGCGGCGCTGAGCATCGATGGCGCGCCGGTCACGCTTGACCTGGCGGTCCACCAGCGCGCCATGCTGAGCTTTAATGGCGCGGCAGGCCAGCGTCTGGGCATCGGCTATAGCGGCGTGAGTACAACGCCGCTCTACCAATCGATGTACTTCACGCTCTTCAAGCCCGACGGCACGGTCCTGGTCAACGAAAGCGGCAGCTCGAACGCCAGCACCAATCCGCCGGCCTTGCCGGTGAGCGGCGTATACAAGCTGGCGCTAACCGGAGTGGCGCCCAACACAGCGTTGAAGGCGACGGTCACGGTGTCGGCCGATGCCCCCGGCTTGCTGAGCGCCGATGCGCCGCCGCTGCAATTCATCAGCACGCGGCCGGGCCAGAATGCGCGCTTTACCTTCAACGGCAATGCGGGCCAGCTCCTGGGACTGACTTACTCCGCATCGACCTTCTCCGGCGGCGCCACCATCTCGGTCTTGCGGCCGGATGGGACCAGCATGGCGCAAACCCATTCCACCAGCAGTACGGACATCGATCTGCCGGCCTTGCCGGTAACCGGCAGCTACGCCGTTTTTGTCGATCCGGTGAATATCGCCGTGGGCCAGGCCAATATACAGTTGCGCACTTTGCCGCCCGATAGCATCGGCGCTATCGCCATCGACGGCCCCGCCGTGACGCTCAACCTGCAATTGCGCCAGAAAGCGGTGCTTGGCTTCGAGGGCAGCGCCGGCCAGCGCCTGGGCCTCGGTTATACGGACTTCAGCAGCGTTCCAGCCAACCAGATGGTGTATTACCGCATCTACAAGCCGGACGGCAGCCAGCTGTTCAGCGAGAGCTGGAATGGCAACTACAGCAGCGATGTGCCGGCCTTGCCCGCCAGTGGCCGGTATACGCTGCAAGTGCAGCCGGCCGGAGCGGCGTCGGCCAAGGTGACGTTGGCGCTGTCGGCCGATGTGGCGGGTACCCTGGTGCAGGGTGGTCCGGCCGTGCGCTTTGTCAGCAGCCGCGCGGGCCAGAATGGGCGCTTCACTTTCGCCGCTGCGGCAGGGCAGACCGGATCGTTGCAGTTCAGTGGCGGCACCTTCCCGTCATCGGCCAGTGTCCTGGTGTTCAGGCCAGATGGCGCCATCGTCGCCAATACCAGTGTCGGCACCAGCGGCACGCTGAATCTGCCCGCCTCGCCGCTGGCCGGAACGTATACCGTTTTCATCAATCCTCCTGCTGCAACTAGCGGGCAGGTCGATATCCAGTTGAAGTGATGCCAGCCGTTTCGAATTCATGAGAGATCGTGCCATCACTGTACGAGGGAATGCTGCCATGCCTGAACGTGAAACGACGAGTCGCCGCCTGCGCTGGCTGTCCGCCTTGCTCCTGCCGGTGTTGCTGGCCGCGCCAGCCAGGGCCCAAAACACCGCATCCGTTGCAATGCTTCCCAGTCTGCAAAAATTGGCCACGCCGGCGCCGCTGGTGCGGCCGGGCCAGAGTGTCACCCAGTTGCCGGACGGGCGCTGGCTGCTGCTGGGCGGGCAGGGCGTGGACCGGGAAGCCGTGGCTGGCGTCGCACTGCTCGATGCGCAGACCGGAAAGAGCGAGAAACTGGCTGCGACGCTGTTGCAGGCCCGCCGCGGCCATAGCGCCAGCCTGTTGCCCGATGGCGCTGTACTGGTGCTGGGCGGCGTGGACAGCGCAGGCAATGTGGTGGCGCTGGCCGAGCGGTTCGATCTGGATCAAGTCCGTTCCCAGGCTTTNGGGAAGCCGTGGCTGGCGTCGCACTGCTCGATGCGCAGACCGGAAAGAGCGAGAAACTGGCTGCGACGCTGTTGCAGGCCCGCCGCGGCCATAGCGCCAGCCTGTTGCCCGATGGCGCTGTACTGGTGCTGGGCGGCGTGGACAGCGCAGGCAATGTGGTGGCGCTGGCCGAGCGGTTCGATCTGGATCAAGTCCGTTCCCAGGCTTTGCCGCCGCTGCCGCTGATCGCGCGCAGCGGCCATAGCGCCACCGTGCTGGCCGACGGCAAGCTGCTGATCGCCGGTGGCGCCGATGCG
>JANCSZ010000024.1:0-43914 GCA_024437665.1 Massilia sp. YIM B04103
CAGGTTGCCGACGCTGCGCGACAGGCTGAGTTTCCAGTTGTCGCCATTGTCGTCGTTGAACTGGCCCTGGGAATTGTAGGTGCGGATCAGCGACTGGCCAAGGCCGGTGGCGGCGAGGAATTCGTCCTGGTGCTGCAGCACCAGATTGCCGGTGGCGGCATTGACGTAGATATTATCGCCATTCCTGCCCAGCTGGGCGGCACCGAATTGGCCGCGCTGACCCAGAATTGCTGCCGTGCTGTTGACCAGACCCAGACCATTACCGCCGACAATCGCTACCATACCATTCCCTTTTATTTGAAGAGTTAGTCGCACTGCCCGAGGCAGGCGGGTGCCGGCAGAATTCTGCCGACGACCTTTTCAAAAGAAGGTATCCAGAGATTTGGAGGGAAGTTTAGTGGTTTTTGAAAAATATTTTTTATTGCNCTTTTATTTGAAGAGTTAGTCGCACTGCCCGAGGCAGGCGGGTGCCGGCAGAATTCTGCCGACGACCTTTTCAAAAGAAGGTATCCAGAGATTTGGAGGGAAGTTTAGTGGTTTTTGAAAAATATTTTTTATTGCCTTTTGGTTAACTACAAACTGACGCTGGCGAACGCCTTCAAGCTCACCGTATTCGGCACCTCGGCCATCGACAGGATGCGCAGATGCGGCACCACCCGCTCCGACAGCGAACGGATATGGCGCCGCAGTTCTGGCGAACACAGCAAGACCGGCAGCATATTCCCCTTCATCATGCGTTCCGACTGGGCGGCCAGGCGCGACAGCAGCTGCTCGGCATATTTCGGCTCCACCACCAGGGTGCTGCCCATATCGGCCGTGCGCACGCTTTGCATCAGGACTTGCTCGATGCCCGGGTCCAGCGTCAGCACGCTGAGCGCCCCGCCCTCGCCCAGCAAGGCTTGGCAGATGGCCGCGCCCAGGCGCTGGCGCACCGCCTCCGTCAGGTAGCTCAAGTCCTTGCTGGCGCGCGCTACGTCGGCCAGCGTTTCCAGGATCACTTCCAGATTGCGCACCGACACCTTCTCACGCAGCAGGTTTTGCAGCACCTTTTGCAAGTCGCTGACCGAGAGCACGGTCGGAATCAGTTCTTCCACCAGGCCGGGCTGCTCCTGGCGCACGCGCTGCAGCAGGCGGTCGGTTTCGCCGCGCGTCAGCAGCGCCGCCGACTGCTGCTTCAGCACCTCGCTCAGGTGGGTGATGAAGACCGTGGCCGGATCGACCAGGGTATAGCGCGCCGCGCGCGCGATTTCCTTGTCGGCATCCTCCACCCAGACGGCTGGCAGGCCATAGGTCGGTTCGCGCGTTTCGATGCCACGGATCGGGCGCACGTCGCCGCCGCCGCGGATCGCCAGCGTGCGGTCGGTCATGACCTCGCCGCGCCCGGCCGGCACGCCGAACACTTGCAGCTCATAGGCGTTCTGGCCCATCTGCGGCGCTTCGCGGAACTTCACGCGCGGCAGCACCATGCCCGATTCCAGTGCGTACTGCTTGCGGATGGCCGAGATGCGTTCCATGAACACGGTCTGCTCGCCGCCCACCATGGGCGCCAGGCCGCTGCCCACCAATACCTCGACCGGCTCCACCTTGAGCATATCGTAGGTGTCTTTTTCGCCTTCGGCCTTGGCGTCGTCCTCGCTCTCCTCCTTATCCTTGCCGCCTTCCTGCTTGCTGCGGCGCAGGACCACGAAACCAGTGCCCAGCAAGCCCAGCACCAGCACCAGCACCGGCCCGGCCGGAATGCCGGGCAGGAAGACCAGCACCGACAGCGCCGCCGCCACGATGAACAGGGTCTTGGGGAAGGACGTGATCTGGCGCAGCACCTCGCCGCTCAGATTGCCGTCCGAGGCGGAGCGGGTGACGATGATGCCGGTGCCCACGGCGATCACCAGCGCCGGCACCTGGGTCACGATGCCGTCGCCCACGGTCAGCAGGGTGAAGGTGTGCAGCGCCTGGTCCCAGCGCATGCCCATCTGCATCACGCCGATCACCAGGCCGCCGACGATATTGATCAGCATGATGACGATGCCGGCAATGGCGTCGCCCTTGACGAATTTGCTGGCGCCGTCCATCGCGCCATAGAAGCCCGATTCTTTTTCCAGCAGCTTGCGGCGGCGCTTGGCCTCGTCCTGGTCGATGAAGCCCATGTTCAGGTCGGCGTCGATGCTCATCTGCTGGCCCGGCATGCTGTCCAGCGTGAAGCGCGCCGCCACCTCGGACACGCGCTGCGCGCCGTTGGTCACCACCACGTACTGCACCACCACCAGGATCAGGAAGACGATCAGGCCGATCACATAGTTGCCGCCCACCACGTAGGAGCCGATGGCGCCGATCACCCTGCCCGCCTCGCCGTTGGACAGGATCAGGCGGGTGGCCGCCACGTTCAGCGACAGGCGGAACAGGGTGGCGATCAGCAGCAGCGAGGGGAAGGTGGAGAACTCCACCGGCCGCCCGATATAGAAGGTCAGCAGCAGGATCAGCAGCGCGAAGCTGACATTGGTCAAGATCAGGAAATCCAGGACGCCCGAGGGAATCGGCACGAACAGCACGGTCAGGATGCCGATCACCAGCAACACCATCACCAGGTCGGTATTGCGGTCGAATACGCGGCGGAGGGACAACAACATCAGACTACCTTTCCAGAATCGCGCCGGGCAGCGCGCATTGAATAAACCCAGATCATGATCTTGGCGATCTGGGGATACAGCTTTTCGGGCACATAAGCATCGAAATCGACTTCGCGGAACAGGGTGCGTGCCAGCGCCCGGTTCTGCACCACGGGAATGCCTTTGCGCGCGGCCAGTTCGCGCATCTTGCGCGCCAGTTCGCCGGCGCCCTTGGCCACCACCTGCGGCGCGCCCGACTCGCCGTGGCGGTAGCTCAGGGCCACGGCCAGGCGCGTCGGGTTGGTGATCAGCACGTCGGCCGACTGCACCTTGCCCAGCGCGCGGCTGCGCTGCAGCATTTCCTTGCGCAGCTCGCGGATGCGGGAGCGGATGCGCGGATCGCCTTCGCGGTTCTTGCTCTCATCCTTGATGTCGCGCTTGCTCATGCGCATGCGCTTGGCGAATTCCCAGCGCGTGAAGCTGAAGTCGAGCATCGCGATGGCCAGCAGGGTCAGCACCAGCTTGCTCAGCAGCGAGGCGCACAGGTCCAGCATCACCTTGGCATAACTCTTGGGGTCCATTTGCGGCAGGCCCAGCAGACCGGGCACCATGCTGCGCAGCACGAAATACACCACCGTGCCGAGAATCACGAGTTTCAAGATGCTTTTCGCGCCTTCAAACAGGGTGCGCATCGAAAAAATGCGCTTGAAGCCGCTGGCCGGATTGATGCGGTCCATATCGGGCTTGATCGGATGGAAGCTGAAGATCGGCCCGGTCTGCACCAGGTTGATCAGCACCGCCGCGATCATCAGGCTCATGAACAGCGGACCGAGGATGCCCAGCGTCGCCACCAGCAACTCGCCCAGCCAGCTGGCCAGGGCGTCGGCGCCCCAGTCGCGCCGGCCGGCCTGGCCCAGCACGCGCTGCTGCAGCCGCACCAGGTCGCGCAGCGCCGTGCCGGCATAGGCGTAGACGATCAGCACCAGGGCGGCCATGATGCCGAGCGCGGTCATGTCGGCGCTGCGCGCCACCGTGCCCTTCTTGCGCGCCTCGTCCAGCTTATGCGGTGTCGCCTGTTCCGAGCGGTCCGAATCCTGTTCCGCCATTTACGCCAGCACCCCTTCCCAATACTTGAACACCGAGGCGTACACCCGGCCCATGGCCGGCCCCAGCGTCGGCAGCGTGATGGCGAACAGCGTGACCCCGCCCACGATCTTCAGCGGCACGCCGACCACGAACACATTCATCTGCGGCAGCAGGCGCGAAACCAGGGCCAGGCCGGTCTCGATCAACAGCAGGCACAGCAGCACCGGAATGATCAGCGCCACGCCCAGCGAAAACATCAGGCCGAACTGGCGGATCACCGGCTCGGCCTGCAAGGTCCACAGGTCGGCACCGGGCGGCACCTGCTGCAGCGAGAACGCCAGGCCGCGCAGGAAGGCATGGTGGCCGTCCAGGCTGAAAAACACCACCACCGCCAGCATATTCAGCATGCCGGCGAACATCGGCGCGCCGGCCCGCGTCACCGGGTCGTATACCGAACCCATGCCGAAGCCGGTCTGCACATCGAGCAGCTTGCCGGCCACCGAGAACGCGCCGAAGGCGGCGAACACGCCGAAGGCCAGGGTGGCGCCGAGCGCCACTTCCTGCGCGGAGCCGGCCACGATGGCGCCCAGCGACGGCGTGCCCGCCACCGGCGGCAGGTGCAAGCCCTGCACCAGCAGCACGCTGAGCGCCAGGGTCAGCAGCACGCGGATGGTGGTCATCCGGCCCAGGCTGGCCAACAGCGGCGACAGCAGCAGCACGGCGCCCAGGCGCAGCGAGGTATAGAACACGGCCAGCGCCCAGCCGGCATCGATATGGATCTGCAAACGCCGCTCCGCCTAAAAATACGAGGGGATATTGCCGATCAGCGCGGTGGAAAAGGCCAGCAGGCGCTTCAGCATCCACGGACCGCACACCACCAGCACGATGACCGAGGCGATGATCTTGGGAATGAAGCTGAGCGAGCTTTCCTGTACCTGGGTCACCACCTGGATCACGCTGATCAGCAGGCCCACGCCGAGCGTGACGGCCAGCAGCGGCGCCGAAATGAGCAAGCCGTTCCACAGCATATCGGCCAGCATCTGCAAGGCGAGATCAGCCCTCATCGCGGGCCTCCGCGGCCGGCGCGCACGGTCGCGGCCATCTTAGCGCTCCTTCGCCGGCGGCAGCAGGTCGGCCATGGTGCCGCCCAGCGGCGCCGGGCGGCCGGCCAGCAGGCGCTGCGCCAGCGCGCGGAAACGCACCGGATCGCTGGTGTCGCCCGCCAGCACCATCTGCGCGTAGCGCGCCGACAGGCTTTGCGGATCCAGGCGCAGCGCGCGTTCGATGCTGCCCTCGGCTTCGGCCTTCTGGCCCAGCAAGGCTTGCACCACGCCCAGGCCGCCATGGCTGTCGCCGAAGTTGCGGTCGAGTTCGAGCGCGTGGCGGAACACGGCCTCGGCGCCGGCCAGGTCCTGGCGGAAGATCTTGCACCAGCCCAGCACATGCCAGCTGCCGATATGGCCCGGCAGATACTGCACGGCCTTCTCAAGCTGCTCCTGGGCCGTGGCCAGGTCCTGGCGCAACAGGCTGGCCAGGCCCAGGCCCGACCAGGCCCGCCCTTCGGCCGGATTGCGCGCCAGCGCCTGTTCGAACAGCTGGCTGGCGGCGGCGCTGCCGTCGGCCTTGGCCAGCGCCAGCGAACCGCCCACCACCAGCGCTTCCAGCGGCGCCTTGGCGTCGGCCAGCGCGGCCTGGCTGCAGCGGGCGGCGTCCTCGATCTGGTCGGCGTCGAAGAAGATGGCGCCGGCCACGCCGTAGAAGCCGGCATCGACGGCGCCGTCCGCTTCCTGGCGCGCGATCAGTTCCAGCGCGGCGTCGTACTCGCCCAGATGGTGCCAGGCGCGCAGCAGCACGGCGGCGGTCGGCGCGCGCAGGGTGGCGCCGGCGGCGAACGGCGCCAGCGCCGCCACCACCTCGGCATAGCGGCCCAGCATCTGGGCGGCATAGGCGAAGTTGTACGCCAGGTTGACGTCGGCATGGCGCTCGAGCAAAGCACCGAACAAGGCGGCCGCCGCTTCCCACTGCTGCTGCGCCAGCAGCACATGGCCCTGGCGCGCCTGGAAGAAGGCGTCGTCCGGGTAGCAGGCCAGGGCCGCCGCCGCATGCTCGGCGGCGCGCGCCAGCGCGCCGGCGGCCAGACTCAGATCGATGGCTTCGGCCAGCAATTCCTTGTTCTGCGCATCGGCCGCCAGATAGCTTTCGATGCGGACCAGCCGCTCGGCGGCGGCGCTCTGTTGTTCAGACTGCATAATTCCTCTCCAATGATTTACTGTTGCGACAGCAGATGGGCGATTGCCTCATCCACCAGGCGGCGGCAGGCCGGATCGCCTTCCATGGCGTCCTGCACCTCGCTGACCACTTGGTGAAAAGCGGGATCGTGCATCAGGCTGGCGCCGAAATGTTCCAGCAGCACCGCTTCCAGAAAGACGCGGAAGGCCTTGCGGCCGCGCTGCGGATCGTCGCGCTGGATCTGGCGCACGCGTTTTTCGATCAGGGCGGCGAGCTGCTGCTGGGCCGGCTGGGGACTGCCGGCCGCCGTGGCGGCGCGGCTGCGGCGCGGCGCCGCGCGCGCGGCCAGCTGCGCCTGCAGCACCGCGACCAGCTGGCCCACCGGCCCGATGGATGTGCTCATGGCTGACGTCCGCTAGCGTCCGGCGCTCAGGACTGCTGGTTGCCCGAATAGGCCGACAGCAGGATGTGCTGGCCGCCCTCGTCGGCCGCCGCAGCGCCCTCTTGCGGCGCCTGCGACAAGGCTTGCACCTCGGCGATGATGCGCTGCATATCACCATTCAGCGGCGGGATCGCCACATTCAGCGCGATGCCGCGCTCCAGGCTGGCGATGGCGCCGGCATTGTCGCCGCCGATCAACAATTCCAGGCCCTGGCCGAAGTGGCGCAGCGCCTCGTCCTCGCCCAGCGCTTGCAGCGGTCCCAACACCACGGCGGCGCGCGCGCCATCGTTCTGGCCCAGCCACAGCATGGCCAGCTGCAGGCGCGCCGCGGCCAGGCCGGGATCGATGGCCAGGGCCGCTTCCATCTCGTCGATGGCGCGCGTATACAGCTTGATCTGCGCATACTCGGCGCCCAGCAGGTAGTGGGCGTGGGCGCTGGCGTCGCTGCGCGCCACCGCTTCTTTCAGATAGGCGATGGTGCTGGCCGAATCGCCATTGGCGCTGGCGTTGAGCGCCAATTGAAACAGTTCCGCCTGGTCCAACATCGCAAGTGTGCCGTTATTCATAATCCAATCCGATCAAGAAGCCGGGGCTTCAGTTAAAAAAACAATAATCATGGCCGCCGCTAAAACTCCCATTCGCGCGCGGCGCCGCTGCGAATTTGCGCGCGCAAGCTGGCCAGGCCCTCCTTGTGCAGCTGGGCCACGCGGCCCTTGCTCAGTTGCAGCTCGGCGGCGATTTCCTCGAAAGGCTGGCCCTGCAAATAGTGGCCGGCGATCACGCGCCGCTGCCGCGCCGGCAGCGCCTGCACCAGGGCGATGATGCGCTCGCGCAACTGGCGCAGCTCGGCGCGCGCGTAGGTATTGTCCGGGTACTCCAGCTCGCCGTCCCGGTACATGCCCTGCCCTTCCAGCGCGAAACCGACCGCCAGGCCGATGGCCAGTTCGGCCAGGTGGCTGAACAGGGCGTCGGGATCGCTGCCGTCCGGCGCCGCCTGGCTCAGCGCTGCCACGCGCGTGGCCGCGATCTGCTTGCGCGCGGCGATCTGCTCGTGCACCTCGCTATAAGAACGGATGCCGCTGAGTATAGCGCCGTTGATGCGCAAGGCGGCATAGGTTTCGAACTTGGCGCCCTGCGCATGGTCGTAGCGGTCGATCGCTTCGAGCAGGCCGAGACGCGCAAACTGCAGATAATCGTCAAACTCCAGCCCGGTAAACGCGCGGCCGGCGTACAGTTTGCCGGCCATCATGCGGGCGAACTCGAGATAGCAGGCGGCCAGGCGCTCGCGCAGCGCGGCATCGCCGCTGCTGCGGAAAGCTTGCCAGAGTTCGACCGCTGCCATCTGCGCCTCGCCTGCCCGCATGTCCACGCCCTAAGCAAACGTGCCCAGCAACGAACGCACCACCAGGTTCCAGCCGTCCATCAGCACGAACAGCAGGATCTTCAGCGGCAGCGAGATCGAGGCCGGCGGCACCATCATCATGCCCAGCGCCATCAGCGCGCTGGAGACGATCAAGTCCACCAGCAGGAAGGGCAGGAAGATGACGAAGCCGATCTGGAAGGCGGCGCGCAGCTCGGACAGCATGAAGGCCGGGATCAGCTGCACCATGCTGATGTCGGCCATGCTGCGCGGCTGCTCGGCCTTGGCCAGCTCCACCATCAGGGCCAGGTCTTGTTCGCGCGTCTGGCGCACCATGAATTCGCGCAGCGGCGCGATGGCGCGCTCGGCCGCCACATCGGTGGCCAGCTTGCCCGCCATATACGGCTGGAAGGCCTGGCTATTGACTTGCTGCAGCGCCGGCGCCATGGTGAAGAAGGTCAGGAACAGGGCCAGGCTCACCACCACGGTATTCGGCGGCGTTTCCTGCATGCCCAGCGCGTGGCGCAGCATCGACAGCACCACCACGATGCGGATGAAGGACGTCATCGACATCAGGATGGCCGGCGCCAGGCTCAGCACCGTCAGGCCGAGCAGGATCTTGATGGCCGAGGACACTTCGGCCGGCTGGCCCAGGCCGTCGACGCGCAAGCCGATGCCGCCCACGCTGGCCACCGGCGGCGCGGCCCAGGCCACGGCGCCGGCCGTCAGCAAGAGCGCCAGCAAGGTCCAGCGTTGCCAGTTAGCGCGCATCGCCGCCCTCCACCGCTGCCGCTGCCGGTGCCGTGGCCGGGTGTGCAGCCGCCGGCGCGGGCGTACTCGCCACGCAGCTCACGCCCTGCTCGCTTTGCGCCAGCAAGTAATGCTGGCCGCCGAATTCGACCACGCTGACCAGGGCGCGCGGCCCGAGCCGGCGCGTTTCCAGCACGCGCAGCAGGCGGCCGTCGGCGCCGCCCGCCGCCGTCAGGCGCAGGCGCTTGCGCAGCCAATACACCAGGCCGATGGCCACGGCGCTCAGCAGCAGCAGCGCCAAGCCGGCGCCGCCGGCGCCGCCCGCGGCCGCGTCGGCGCGCTTGAAGGGAATGGCCGACGCGGCCGGCTCGGCGCACGCCAGGCCGCTCAGGACCGCGCCCGCCAGCAGCGCCGCCGCCTGTCGCAAACCTGGCCTCATGCGGCCGCCGCGATCTCGGTGATGCGCACGCCGAAATTGTCGTCGACCACCACCAGCTGGCCGCGCGCCACCACATTGCCGTTGACGATGACGTCGACCGGCTGCTCGGTGTGGCGGTCGATCTTCAGCACCGCCTGCTCCTTCAAGCCCATCAGCTCGCCCACCGTGGTCTGCACATTGCCGACCTTGACCTCGAGGCTGACCGGCACGCTGTCGAGCAGGCGCAGGTTATCGCCGAGAATGGCGGGACCGGACGGGGTCTGGCCGGCCAATTCCGCCAGCTCCACGAGCTGGGTCTGGGCCTTGGCCGTCTTGTGATTGCTTGTCATTGCTTACTCCAAATTATGCTTGTGCCGGCAGCACTTCGAGCGCCACCGATTGTTGCGCCAGGCCGAGATAGCCCGCAAAAAGAATGCCGCCCTGCGGCGCGGCCACCGTCAGCGGCCGGTCGGCCAGGCTGTCGAGGCGGATCACATCGCCCGGCGCCAGCGTGCGCAGATTGCCCAGGCTGACGCTGGCCCGGCCCACCGCAACCGGCAGGCTAAGCGGTACATGGGCCAGCACGGCGCTGTACGGCAGGGCCGCCAGCGGCGCCAGCGGCGCGGCCTTGGCCGGCTGCTGGCGCGCCAGCGCGCACAAGGCGTCGGCCAAGGCGCCGTTCAGCACGCAATGCAGCGTGCAGCGGCCGCTGCGCAGCACGGCGCACACGGCGCCCGAACCGGGCGCCAATTCGGCCCCCGGGCCGCTTTCGGCCTCGGCGGCGGCCGGCGCGCCCGGCAGGTGGGCCAGGCCGGCCAGCGCGTCGAGCAAGCCCGCCAGCGCCGCCGCCGCGCCCTCGCCGGCCAGGCCGGCTTGCGATTCCGAAGGCTGGGCATAGCTGCGCTCGGGCGGGAACAGCTGTTTCTGCAGCTGGAACGGCAAGTCCTCGCCCCAGCCATACCACAGCGCCAGCGGGCCGCCGGCGCGGCGCTGGCGCCACAGCGGCCAGCTGCCGGCGCCGTCGGCGGCCGCCTGGCAATGCAGCGTCCAATCGGCCGCCACCAGCCCCCAGTCGGCGCACCAGGACGCCAGCGCGCCCTGCAGCACTTCCTGCACGGCCGCCAGCGCCGAGTGGCCCAGCAGGCGATACGGGCGGTACGCCATCAGCGGTTCCCCTTCATGTCGAACAGCTGCTGAATCATGTCATTGGCAGTGCTGATCACGTGGGACGACGCCTGGTAGCCGCGCTGCATCAGGATCAGGTTGCCGAACTCTTCGGCCAGATCCACGTTCGAGCCTTCACGCCGGCCCGGCTGCAGATTGCCGAACGCTTCGACGCCGGCCAAGCCGTAGCGCACCGCGTTCTCGCCTTTTTGCACGAACATGCCGCTGGCGACCTGGTCCAGATCCTGTTCGGAGCGGAAGTCGGCCAGGGCCAGGCGCTGGCCTTTGCCGGTCTGGCCGTTGGAGTAGCGCACATTGATGGTGCCGTCGGCGCCGATGCTCTGGTCCGAGCGCACGCCGCCCAGATAGCCGTCCTGGGTCGCGCTCAAGGTCGAGGGCGAGAGCAGGGAGTTGACGGCGCTGAAATCGAGCTTGACGGCGAAAGGCTGCACGCCGGCCACCGCGTAATTGAAGTTGATCGTGCTATACGCCGGATCGGGCGCCAGGCCGTTGAACTTGAGGGTGCCGTTGCCCAGCACGCCGCCGCCCGTGGCGGCTTCGTTGATCGCCACGCTGTAGCTGCCGATGCCGGTAGATTTGATCACCAGGTTGACGGCGCGGCTGACGCCGGCCGTATCGATGACGGTCACGCCGTTCAGCACGGTGTCGCTGGGCGTGGCCGGCGGCGTCGGCGGCGTCGGCAGGTTGCCGCTCAGCTTGACCGTGGTGGTGGCCTTGGCCGGGTTGCGCGCCAAGTCGTTCAGAGTCACGTCGCCGAGCTTGCCGTTCGCGTCGAGCGACTGCACGTGGTCGCCGGCGCCGTTGACCAGCACATTGTTGGCGTTGAATTGGAAATCGCCGCTGCGCGTGTACATCAGCTTGTCGTCGCGGCGCACCACGAACATGCCGTTGCCGTTGATGCTCAGGTCGAGCGGATTGCCCGTGCCCTGCTCATTGCCGGCTTTCAGCAGCAGGCGCGTGCCCACCACGTCGACGCCGCGCCCCAGCGCGTGCTGGGCGGTGGCGGCTGGCGCGCTGCCGCCGCCCTGTTCGAACAGGGCGCCGAACTGCAGCTGGGCGCTTTTGAAGCCGGGCGTGTTGACATTGGCCAGGTTATTGCCGACCACGCGCAAGCCCTTGGCATGGCTCAGCAGGCCCGACGTTCCGATATATAAGGTATCCAGCATGGGTCTGTCCTCAGCGAATATTGATGATTTGCGACATATTGATATTGTTCAGGAAGGTGTTGGTCGGCGTGGTCAGGGTCAGCATCGGCGTGCCGCTGCTGACGTCGATCGCGGTGACGCGGCCGGTCAGCATGCCGCCGCCCTGTCCCACGTCGACGGTTTTGCCCAGCAAGCCGATCGACTGCATCGACGATTGCACCGACAGCAAGCCTTCGATTTTTTCATTGAGCTGGCGGCTTTGTTCCAGGGTCGCGAACTGCGCGATCTGCGCCACGAATTCCTGGTTGTCCACCGGCTTCAGCGGGTCCTGGTTGTTGAGTTGGGCCGTCAGGATCTTCAGGAAATCCTGGATGCCGATATTGGCCGATTGCGAGAGCGGGGCCGAGCCGACCGCGGAGCTGGGGGAAATAGCCATTAGACTGGTCCTTTTGCATCGATGGGAAGGAAGGCGCGCGGCGCCGGCGCGGCGGCGAACGCATCGCCGCCGGCGGCCGGTGCGGCCTCCAGGAGTTTCTTGCCGTTCAGCGTCAGCGCCGTCAGGCGCGCGCCGCTGCCGGCCAGTTCGCCGGCCATGGCTTGCGCCAGCCCGAGCGCCTGGGCGGCGCTGAGGCCGGCATCGCGCACCCAGGCTTGCACGCCTTGCGCGTCCTGGTACACATGCAGCTGGCGCGCGTGGTATTCATGCTCGGCGGCGCTGCCGGTGGCGCCGGCCTCCTCCGGCTCCGGCGCCGCCGTTTGGGCCTGGGCCGGGGCCGGTTCAGCCTCGGCCGGCGCGCCGAACGGCAAGCTCAAACGCTCGGCGCCGGCCGCCGCCGGCAATGCGGAGACGGCACTGGCGACGCTCTCCAGCACGACGGCCACGCCAGCCGGACGCCCAGCCTGGGCGGCGGCCAGGGCGCTCTCCCCCTGGGTTGCGGCCGCTTGCGCCACAGCCGGCTGCGCATGGGCGGCAACGGGCGCGGCGCTGCCGCCCGCCGGCGCGGCCTGGCCCGTGGCCGGCGCGGCGCGCGCGGCCGTCCCCGCCGGCTCGGCTGCCGCCTCTGCCGCTTGCGCCGCCGGCGCGGCGGACGCCGTCGCGGCAGCGGCCGCCGGCGGCGCTGCCGCCGCCTGTTCCTGCCGCATTCCTGCGCTGCCGCCTGGCGCCGCCAGCGCGGACTCGGCCGCCGCCGGCGGCAGCATGCTGGCGTGCACCGGCGCGGCCGCTTGCAACGGCGGCGGCGCCTGGCGCGGCTTCTTCTGTTCCTGCTGCAGCATGGCGTGCTCCAGCTCATACAACCAGCGCTCCTGCCGCGCTTGCGGCTGGCGGCGCGCGTGGCTGGCCGGCGCCTCGCCGGCACGGCCCATTTGTTCGAGATTGACTGTCATCTGCCTATTCCTGCTTGCAAAATACCCCATTGATCATCGGCGTCCTTGAACTCCAGGCTTTGCCGCGCCTTCCTGAATTCGCCCAAAGCTTGCTTGCGGTGCTTTTCCACGGCGTCCAGCGCGCGCTGCGCTGCGAGCACCTGCGCCACCAATTCCTCGTGTTCGGCCTGCCGCGCGCTCAGCGCCGCCTGCTCGGCCTGCAGCTGGCGGCGGCAATCGGCGATGTAACGCTGCGCCAACAGCAGCCGGTCGGCCGTCAGCGCCTGGCTGGCGCCGGCCAGGCTGTGCCAGCCGGCGGCGGCCGCCTCGCTGCGCTGCTGGGCCGCGTCCACGGCCGCCTGGCGCTGCGCCAGCACGGCCTGGCTCTCGCCCAAGGCCAGCCGCAGCGCGTCGAGCTCCCAGGCGCGGCTCAGGCGCACCGGTTCCAGCGCGTAACGGAAGCGCCCGCCCATCAGCCGCCCGCCCCTTTCACGGCGCTGCCGAGCTGGGCCAGCGCCGCGGCGCGCGAAGCCGCCTCGCCCACGCGCTGGCGCAGCACGGCGCGCAAGGCCGGCGCCGCCGCGATGGCGCGGTCGACGGCGGGATTGCTGCCGGCGCGGTAAGCGCCCATTTCCACCATCTGGCGGTTGCGCTCGTAATTGGCCAGCAGATCGACGGCAGCCGCCATCAGCTGCTGCTCGCTCTGGCTGCTCAGTTCCGAAGCGAGCCGGCTGGCGCTCTGCAGCACGTCGATGGCCGGGTAATGGCCTTCGTGGGCCAGCTGGCGCGACAGCATGATGTGGCCGTCCAGCGTGGCGCGCACGATGTCCGACACCGGCTCGTTGAAGTCGTCGCCCTCCACCAGCACCGTGTACAGCGCGGTGATGGCGCCGCCCGAATCGGTGGTGCCGCAGCGCTCGCACAGGGCCGGGATCTCGGCGAACACCGAGGGCGTATAGCCGCGCGCCGTGGGCGGCTCGCCGGCCGCCAGGCCGACTTCGCGGCGCGCCATCGCAAAGCGGGTGAGCGAATCCATCATCAGCAGCACTTGCTGGCCAGCGTCGCGGAAATGCTCGGCGATGGCGGTGGCGGCATGGGCCGCGCGCGTGCGCACCAGGGCCGGCTGGTCGGACGTGGCCACCAGCACCACGCTGCGGCGCAAGCCTTCGCTGCCGAGCTGCTGTTCGACGAAGTCGCGCACCTCGCGCCCGCGTTCGCCGATCAGGGCGATCACATTGACGTCGGTGCGCACTTCGCGCGCCAGCATGCCCAGCAAGGTACTCTTGCCCACGCCGCTGCCGGCGAAGATGCCGACGCGCTGTCCCTGTCCCAGCGGCAGCAAGGCGTCGATGGCGCGCACCCCGGTTTCCAGCGGACGCGTGATGCGCGGCCGGGTCAGCGGATTGATCGGCGCCGCATACAGGCTGCGCAGCGGGCCGGGCGGCAAGGCCGGACCGCCGTCCAGGGGCTGGCCGAAAGCGTCGATGACCCGTCCCAGCAGGGCATCGCCGACCGGGATGCCGGGCGGCTGGCCGCTGGCCACGATCTCGCTGCCGGCGCCCACGCCGCGCGTATCGCCATACGGCATCAAGATCATCCGGCCCGGCCGCAAGCCCACCACCTCGGCCGCCAACAAGGGACCGTCGGCGCCGGCGCGCACATGGCAGACCTCGCCCACGGCCGCGTCCGGCCCCTGCGCTTCGATGCTCTGGCCGGAAATGGCCAGCACGCGGCCGACGCGGCGCGTCAGCGTGGCTTGGCGTACGGCGTCCAGATAAGCTTGCATCAGTCGGCCACCTCGGGCTGGGCGCGGCGCTGGCGCACCGCCAGCAAGGTTTGGCGCAGCTGCTGCAGCTGAATATCGAGGCGCGCATCGAGCGTGCCGCGTTCGCTGTCCAGCAGGCCGCCGCCCAGGCCCACGCTGGCATCGCCCTGGATGCTCACGCGCGGATCGAGCTGGTGGGCGCCAGCCGCCAGCATGCCGCGCAGCAGCTCGGCATCCTGGGGATGCAGGCGCAGGCGCAGCTGCGCGCTGTCGTGCGCTGCGCCGACCAGGCGGCGGGCCTGGGCCAGCACGCCGTCAGGGCTGGCCGCGCTGTCGCCGAGCATGCGGCACAGCACGCCGTGGATGGTTTCCACCAGCATATCTTCCTGCTCGGCCGCGCCCGCGCTGCGGGCCGCGTCGAAGGCCGCGATCGCGGCATCCAGGGCCGCCAGGCGCTGCGCGGCCGCTTCCTGGGCTTTCTGCGCCGCCTCCTGGGCTTCCTGCAGCGCGCGCTCCTGGCCCTGGGCCAGGCCGCGCTGTTCGGCGTCGGCCAGGCGCTGCGCGGCCTGCCCGTCCAGCTCGCGCCGGGCCGCAGCCAGTTCCGCCTCCTGTTTTTCAAGACGCGCGCGCAGGGCCGAAACCTCCTCCTCGCGTCGCGCCAGGGCCGTTTCGCGGACGGCCAGCGCCGCCTGCGCTTGCAGGTCCTGGGGCGACAGCAGCTCGCCCAGGGCCGTCGCCGCGGCGTGCGCGCCAGCCGCGTTCGCGGCTTGAATCACGTTAGCGGCCTGGGTCGCGGGCAGCAGCGGCGACATGGCCGCTGGCCCAGTCGCTGGTGTTTCAGGCGCGAACGGGACATTCGCCAGCGCCGGCGATGGCCGTGATGCGCCGGCGCCGGCCGCAAACAGGCCGGCGGCCAAGGCCGGTGTGGCCGGCGCTGGGCTGGACGACTGGGGCGAACGCTGGCTGGACGGCTGAGTCAGCGCTGCCGATTCCGCTGGGTTCTTGGCTTGCGCAGGCGCAGACACGGACGGCGGGAGCTGCATGGGCGGCTGAGTTGACGGTGACTCAGACTGCGGCAGCTGCGACTGGGAATGCGATTCAGGCTGAGACTGAGACAGCTGCGGCTGCGAGTGAGGCGGCTGCGATGGCCGCGGCTGCGGCCGCTGCACCTGGCCCTCCACCGCGGCGGCCGGGGCCACCGGGTGCACCTCGGCAACACCCGGGCGCCGCAACTGGCGCGGCTTCGCGGAAACGTCGGCGGCGCGGATCAGCGCATCCATGCGAACATCCTTTGCAGCAGGCGGCCCGGCGCGGCCGCATGGCCCGCCTGGACGGCCGATGCCGGCTGGCCGAGCCTTTGCGCCAGCGCTTCCAGCAGGAAGCGGCGGCGCGCCGGCGCCGCGCCGCTGGCGGCCGGCGCTGCGGCCTGTACGGCGCTACGGCGCGCCGGCGTGCACAGGGCCAGAAACTCGGCGTGCCAGCGCCAGTGCTGGGCGGCCAGCACCTGGGCCACCAGCGAAGCCGGTTCGCGCTCCAGCGCGGCATAGATTTGCTGCGCCGTGGCCGCCTGCAGGCGCTCCAGCGCCGGCATGGCGGCGGCGCCGCCCGCCTTGGCCGCCGCCAGCAAGGTGCCGCTGCCGCCGGACTCGAAACCCAGTTCCCGCAGCTCGGCCAGATAGCCGCGCAAGGTGTGCTGGTCCGCAGCCGGCAATTCGGCCAGAATCAGTTCACGGTCAGCCGCAGCCAGCGCATGCAGCGCCACGGCCGCCTGGCGGTGGCCGCTCACTGGCCGCCTCCCGCCGCATCCTTGCCGCCGGGAGCGCCGATCCATTGCCGCACATTCTGCAGCATCTGCTCGCGTTCGCCCGGCGCCAGGCGCGGCGCAGCCTGGCGCCGGCGGCCCAGGGCCAGGTAACTGCCCACGCCCAGCACCAGGGCGCCCAGCAGCACCAGCAACAGGGCCGGCACCTGCGCCAGGCCGCTCTCCGCGTCCGCGCGCGGCGCGGCGGCCGCAGCATCGGCGGCGGCACTGTCGGCCGGCGCCGCCACGGGCTGGCGCAGCGGCGAAGCAAACTGGTCCATCGACTGCACCACGATGGCGTCGCCGCGCTCGGCATTCAAGCCGGTCGCCAGGGCCACCACTTCCTTCAGGCGCTCCAGCTGGCCTTCATTGAGCGGCTGCTTGACCAGCACCGCCACCGTCATGCGCTTCAGCTTGCCGCTGGCCGTCACCTGCTGCTCGACCCGGCGACCCACCTGGTAATCGGTCTCGGTGGTGCTGGCCGCCGCGCCCGCATCGGACTTGGCCGCGCCCGCCACCACGCCGGCCGCGCCGCCTTCGCGCGTGGTCTGGCGCTCGCGCACCATGACCCCGGCCGGCAAGGCGTCGCTCGGCGCGCCGCGCGCCGCCAGCACTTCCTCGGTGGTGACCCGGCTCTGGTCCATATCCAGCAGCACGTCCACGCTGGCCACGGCTTCGCCGGGGCCGAAGGTGCGCTCCAGCACGGTGTTCACCTTCTTCAGCAGGTATTCCTCGGCGCCGCGCTTGGAGTCGAGCTGCTGGCTGGCCGACAGCTCGGCCTCGCCGCCCTCGCCGTGCGCCACGCGCGTCAGCGCCACGCCGTGCTGGTTGAGCACGGTGACGTCGGCGCTGGCGATTTCGGGCACCGATGCCGCCACCAGGCGCTGGATGCCGGCCACCTGTTCCGGCTGCAGGGTCTGGCCGCGCTTCATGGTCAGCGTCACGGAAGCCTTGGACTTGGCCGCCGTTTTCTTGAACAAGCCTTGTTCCGGCAGCGCCAAGTGCACGCGCGCCGCCTGGATTTCCTCGATCGACAGGATGGTGCGCGTCAGCTCGCCCTGCACGGCGCGCTGGTAATTGACCTTCTGCACGAATTCGGTCATGCCGAAGTCGGCGTTGTTGAAGACCTCGAAGCCGACCGCCCCATGCAGCGGGATATCCTTGCCCATCAGCTGCAGCCGGGTTTTATACACCACGTCCTTCGGCACCAGGATGGTATTGCCGCCGTCGGCCAGCTGGTACGGCGTTTTCATGCGGTCCAGTTCTGCCGTCATGGCGGCCGCATCGGCCGGCGCCACTTCCGCGAACAGCACCTGGTAATCGGCGCGGTATGCCCAGAAGCCCAGGCCGGCCGTCAAGCCCAGGATCAGGATCGCGCCGCCGGCGATGCCGGCTTTGGCCTGGGTACTCAGGCTCTTCCATGTTTCAAACATTGCCACTTTCTACTCCTAAACCTGCATCCGCATAACTTCTTGATAGGCTTCCAGCATGCGGTTGCGCACCTGGGCCAGCAGCTGGAAGGACAGCTTGGCCTCTTCCAGATGGATCATCACCTCGTGCAGGCTGCCCGCCTCGCCGGCGGCCAGGGCCTGCACCTCGTGGTCGGTCTGCACCAGGGTGGTATTCACCTGCCCCACCTGTTCGCTGAACCAGGTGGCAAAGCCCGGCGCGGCCGGCGCCGCGGAGCCGGTGGTGGCGGCAGGCGCCAGTGCTGCCAGCTCGGCGCTGGCGCCGATGGCGGCGATCGCTTCGATCATGGCTGGCCTCCAATTTCCAGGGTGCGCGCCGCCATGGCGCGCGCCGCGCTCATGGCCGCCACATTCGCCTCGTAGGCGCGCAGCGCCGTGTTCAGATTGATCATTTCCTCGGTATGGTTGACGGCCGGGTAAGCCACCATGCCCTGCGCATCGGCGTAGGGATGGCCCGGCTCATGCACCATGCGCGGCGGCCCCGCCTGCGGCGCCAGCGCCACCACCTCGACCCCGCCCAGCAGGCGGCCGAAGGCGCCGCTGCCGGCGGCGCTGGCCTGGGCGATCACCCGCATCGGGCGGTAGGTCTGGGCCGCGTTCGGGCCGGCGCTGTGCATATTGGCCAGATTGGCCGCCGTCACGCTCTGGCGCAGTTTTTCCAGCGCCATGCCGCTCGCGCTGATCTGGAAGGCTGCGTTATAGTCCATCAGCGTTTGCCCTCGCTGATGGCCACGCTCATCACCGACATATGCTTGTTCAGCGCTTTCAGCAAGGCTTGATGGTGCAAGGTATTTTCCGACAGCGCCGCCATTTCCTGGTCCAGGGCCACGGCTTCGCCGGGCTGGCCCTGCAGGGCAAACACGGGACGGAATTGCGCGCTCATGGCCGGCGCCGGCGTCTGGCCCGCGCGCATCGCTTCGCGCAGCTCGCCCAGGCGGCTTTCGAAGCTGACGCCGACGCGCTGGTAGCCGGGCGTGCCGGCATTGGCGATATTGCGGGCAATCGCTTGCTGCCGCATGCTGGTGGCATCGAGCGCCAGGCTGAGCAGACCCACGGTACTGCTTTCAATAATGGAAACCACGTTACTCCCTATGAATGAGGCCGCCGGTGCTTACTGCACCACGAGATCGGCATGCAAGGCGCCCGCGGCCTTGACGGCGCGCAGGATGGAAATGATGTCGCGCGTATTGGTCTTGATGCGCGCCAGCGACTGCACCAGGTCGGCCACGGTATTGCCGTTGGCGGTGACAAAGCCGGCTTCGCCGCGCTCGTCGACCTCGACCCGGCTGTTCGACACCATGGCGGTGCGGATGCCCTCGCCGCCATGGCTGACCAGCAGCGGCTGCGACACCGTGTTATCGGTCAGGATGCTGACCTTGAGCTCGCCGTGCGAGACGGCCACGCGCGAAATGCGCACATCGCCGCCGGCCACCACCACGCCGGTGCGTTCGTTGATCACCACGCGCGCGCGGCGGTCCGGCGTCACCGTGACGTTTTCCACCGCCATCAGGAAATCGCTGAGGCGGGCGCGCTTGGCGTCCGGGATGCGGATCTCGATGCCGGCGGCGTCGGCCGCCTGCGCCAGCTGGCTGCCCAGGCTGGCGTTGATGGCGGCCGCCACCCGGCTGGCGGTGGTGTAATCGGGTTCGCTCAGCACGAAGGTCACGCTGCCGCGCCCCTGGGTCACATCGTTGACGATGCCCTGCTCCACCGTGGCGCCGGCCGGAATCGAGGCCACGGTCGGATGGTTCTTTTGCTGCACATTGCCGTTCATATCGTATTTGTAGCCGCCGACCGAGACCGGTCCCTGCGCCAGCGCGTAAATGCGGCCGTCGGCCGCCTTCAGCGGCGCCAGGATCAGGGTGCCGCCCACCAGGCTGCGCGCATCGCCGATCGAGGTGATGGTGACATCCATGCTGTCGCCGGCGCGGGCGAAGGGGCTCAGGCTGGCCGTGACCATGACGGCCGCCACGTTGCGGCTTTGCACATCGTCGGCCACCACCGTCATATCGAAGCGCGACAGCATGTTCGCGATCGATTGCCGCGTCGCCTTGTTGCGCGCGCTGTCGCCGGTGCCGGCCAGGCCCGTCACCAGGCCGTAGCCGGTCAGCGCATTTTCGCGCCAGCCCGAAATCTTGCCCAGGTCCTTGATGCGGATCGCATCGTTGACCGCGGCCTGGCAACAGCCGGCCGCCGCCAGCAAGGCAATACAAAACAGCTTACGCATCATGATTACAGTCCAAACAAGGTAAGAAAGCGCTGCCACCAGCCGGGGCGCTGCATATCGGCCAGGTCGCCCTGGCCGGCATAGCTGATCTTGGCGTCGGCGATGCGGGTCGACAGCACCACGTTGGCATCGGAGACGTCCTGCGGCCGGATGCGGCCTTCCAGGCGGATCTGCTGTTTTTCATTGTTCACTTCGAGCAGCTGCTCGCCGCCCACCAGCAGGTCGCCGCGCTCGTCGATGGCGCGGATGCTGACGGTCAGCTGGGCCAGCACGCGGCCTTCGCGCACGGTGCGGCCGCGCCCGTCGAGCTGGTTATGGCTCTTGGCATGGGCGGCCAGCTCATGGTTCTTGCCCTGGTTGGCGCGCGCATCGAGGCCGAAGCCGACGCCGGCATCGCGCCCGGCGCTGGTGTTGGCCGCCGTGCTGGCGCTGGAATTTTCGTACACCATCACGGTGATCAAGTCGCCCACCCGGCGCGGCCGCAAATCGGACGTCAAGGGCTGGTAACTGCCGGCCTGGTACAGGCTGGTCGCCTGCGCCGGGGCGCCCAGAACGCCGGCCAGCAGCAGGCTCCAATATATAGATTTCATCTTCCGCATTCCTACCTTCCATCCACTGTGACGACGCCGGCCGACACCACGCGGGCCGCCAGCGTTTCCCCGCCCTGTTCCAGGCGCACCTGCACCATCTGGCCGGCAGCGCCCGGCGCCAGCGCGTATGCCACGGTTTCGACCTGCACGCCGGCGCCGCCGGCCAGCAGGCGCAAACGGTCGCCGCGCAGCACCATGCCGGCCTGCGCCAGCATCGGCTTTGCCAACACCTGCCCCTGCGCCAGCGGCTTGCGCAGGCGCACCGCGCCAGCCATATCGGCGGCTGCCGCCGGCTCGGCCGGCAAGCCGGCCAGATCCTGCAAGGCGAAGGCAAAATCCGCCGCCTGCAGCGCCGCGCCCGCGCCCAGATCGCGCTGAGCCACCAGCACCCGGCGCTGGGCCCTGATATTCAAGGCCACCACGCTGGAGCGATACAGCGCGCCGTCGAGCAGAATGTCGACCCATACCGCGGCATGCGGCCGCAAGGGGCTGTCCGGCACTGCGCGCACGCGCAGCTCCAGCCGCCCCGCGGCCGGCACCGCCACGTCGGCCTGCGCGCCGGCCGGCACGATGTCCAGCGCGGCATACGCGGCGCCGTGGCGCTCCTGCAGATGGCGGCGGGCCAACTCCGTCAACTGCGCGCCGTCGATGCTGCGGCTGGCGGTGCGCAGGCCGATGCTGGCGGCGCCCTGCCATTCGATGCGCTGCCCCAGCGCCAGCGGCTGGCTGCGCAGCGCGTTTTCCAATTCGGCGCGGCTGCGTCTTTCCAGCTGGCCCGCCAAAGGTGCCGCGCCCATGGGCAATGCCGCCAGCGCCTGGCGCAAGGCGGCATCGGCCGTCTCGATCTCGGCCAGTTCGGCCAGGCGGATTTTCGGACCGGCCAGCGTGGCCTCCTCGCGCAGGCGCAAAACAATACTGCCCGCCCAAACATCGGCAGGCAGTATCGAGCACAGTGCCACCAGCAGGCGGCAAAACGCGAACAGGCCCCGGCGCAGCAAGATGGCGCCGCTTACTTACGCAGGTTGTTGCTCATGGCAAGCAATTCATCCGAGGCTTGAATCACCTTGACATTGCTTTCGTAGGCGCGCTGCGCCGCCATCAAGTCCACCATCTCTTCGATCAGCTTGACGTTGGACGATTCGAGATAGCCCTGGGCCAGCGTGCCCAGGCCATCTTCGCCCGGTCTGCCGTTGATGGCCTCGCCCGAGCGCTCGCTGGGGCGGTAATGATTGCCGCCGACAGGCTGCAGGCCGCTGGTGTCGGCAAAGCGCAGCAGTTCGATGCGGCCGACTTCGACGGCCTCGCGCTGGTCGCGGCTGCGCGCCAGCACGCGGCCATCGGCGGCAATGCTCAGGTCCTTCATGTCCAGGCCGACATGGATGCCCGGCTTCAGCACATGGCCTTCGGCCGTCGCCAGGAAGCCATCCTTGTCCACGCTCAGCGCGCCGCCGCGGCTATAGGCGGTGGCGCCGTCGGCGCCGGTGACTTCGATAAAGCCTTCGCCCTGGATCGCCAGATCCAGCTGGCCATCGGTCTTCTTCAAATCGCCCGCGCCAAAGACCTTCATCAGCGCGGCGGCCGACACGCCGCTGCCCTGCCACATGTTCTGGCCCGTCACGCCGTCCGGCGCCGCAGCGCGGCCGATGCCGCGGTAAACCATGTCTTCGAAGCTGACCTTGCCCTTCTTGAAGCCCGGCGTGTTCACATTCGCCAGATTGTTGGCAATGGTGTCCACGCTTTTTTGCTGCGCCTGCATGCCGGTCGCGGCGATGTACAGCGAATCATTCATCGTTAAAACTCCCCCAGCTTCCTGATGGTTTTTTCCAGATTGTCGTCATAGCCCTGGATGACTTTTGCCAGCGCCTCGAAATGGCGCACCGTTTCGGTCAGCGCCACCATTTCCTGCGCGGAGTTGACATTGGAGTTTTCCTGATGCGCGATGCGGACGCGGGCCATGCCGGCCACGTCGAGCGCGCGTGCCGCCCCTTGGACGTACATGCCGCCACCGGCCGGTTCGAGCGCGCCCGGATTCTCGAAGCGCGCCAGCTTGAGCTGCCCGACCACCGCTCCGCGCTGCCACACCTCGCCATTGGATTCGATGCGGAAGTCCTCGCCCGCCAGCACGATTTCGCCGCCCATGCCCAGCACGGGCAAGCCCTGGCTGCCGACCAGGCGGCCGCGCGCATCCACCCGCAACCCACCCTGCCGGGTGTAGCGCAAGCCTTCGGGCGCAGCGAGTTCCAGGTAAGCGTCACCCTCGATCGCGATATCGTGAGGATTGCCCGTCGGGCGCAAAGTTCCTGCGGCTGGATCGATGACAAAGGAAGAGGAAACCGGGGAAGATGGCGCGGCAGCCAGCCCTTGCTCCATTTGCAAGGCAAAGGCTTGCGTTACAAGCAATTGTTTTTTATAGCCTGGGGTGATGGCGTTCGCCAGATTCTGGCTGACAGCCTTGAGTTTGAGCACATCTTTCTGCATTCCATCCGCAGCAATGGCCATGGCATCAACGGTATAAATACTCACAAAAAATCACACAAGTCAATTGAAAATGTACAGAGTTACAAGTTTTTTTGTAAATTGGTTGTTACATACTAACACAATAGTTACAACATCTTATACCCCCTGGAAAGAATTATTTGCAAATTGATTACTGACAATATTAAGAACTGCCTAAGGTTCAACGTGGTAGGGCAATGAGGATTTGCTGCGACGCGTCCCAGCGCCGGGCGGCGCGGTCGAGCTGGAAGATGCTGAAGGGAACCGGGCCGACGATGTCGCCGCGCGCGTCCCAGTCGATGTCGGCGTAGGCGCCGCTGTAGTCGATATCGCGGCCCTGCTTGACGGCAGCCAGGGCGGCGCCGATATCCTGCGGGCTGACTTTGTCGCCGGGACCGTTCATCACAAAGCGCAGCGCGTCGCGGATCTGCAGACCGCTGGGATTGCGGCTGCCGGTGGACAGGCCGGCGCGTTCGATGGCCAGCGCCATCACCATCACGATGTCATAAGTGGGCGCGGTGAAGTCCTGCGGTTCGCCGCCGTATTGGGCGATGTAGGCGTTGCGGAAGGCCTTGTACGAGGCGCTGCCGTAGACGCCGATGGTGGCGGCCGAGCCGCTGGCGCCGCCGATGATGCTGTTCGGATTGGCGAGGTTGTCGACAAAGGTCTGGTTGCCGGCGGCGGTGCCGGGCAGCAGCCACAGATCGGGGTAGTTGTAGGGCAGCGCTTCGTTCAGCACATTGGCGGCGATGTCGGCGGCGAGAATGCCGTTCAGGATCACGTCCGGCTTGGCCTCGAACACCTGTTTCAGATAGGCGTCGAAACCGCTTTTCAGGCCGAAGGGAATGGCGACGGTGCGCACCACCTGCCCGCCCAGGGCCTGGAACGCGGGCGTGAACAAGCTGTTCAAGCCAGCGCCGAAAGCATCGCCCTCGTTGACCACCACCACCGCGCGCCGCTTGCCCGCATCGAACGCCACTTTCGCCAGCACCGGCGTGGCGTCGACGTCGGAGACGCCGATGCGGTAAACCAGATCGTCGTCGGCCACCGTGCTCAATGTGGGCGAGGAACTCGATTCGGTCAGTATCGGCACGCCTTTGGCGCGCGCCAGCGGCAGCAGGTTCAGGACGCGGGTCGAGGTCGAGACGTTCAGGATCTGCACGCCGGCATCCAGCAGTTGCTGGCCCATGGCCTGCGCCTCGTCGTTATCGCGCGCCACCAGGGCGATCGCGTTCAGGCGCTTGCCGAGCACCCCGCCCGCCTCGTTGATCCGGCGCGCCGCCAGCAGCACGGCGTCGCGCGTGGAGGTGCGCCAGCCAACCGAGCCGATATTGATGGCGTTGGGATCGACCATGGCCTGGATGGGATTGGCGGGCAGCGGCGTGCCGGCATCCTTGCCCCCGCCGCCGCCGCCGCAGGCTGCCAGCAAGGCCAATGCGGCCAGCAGCGGCGCGGCGCGGCGGCGCGCGCTAGAAGCGGTATTCGTATTGGATGGCATAGCGGCGTCCCAGCGAAGGATAGTCGATGCCGCCGACGCCGGGATCGACGTAGCAGCTGTTCCAGAGATCGCGCACCTGCAGGCGCAGATGCGAATGCAGGCTCAGATTCCAGCGCGCGCTCAGCGTGGTGTCCCAGTAACCGCCCAGGCGGTAGTCCTGGTTGGCCAGCAGCACATTGGCGGTGGCGGCGGGACGCGGCCCGACATAGCGGTTGTCGGCGCTGAGCACCAGTTGCTGGCCGAACAGGCCGGCGCTCAGGCCCAGGTTGGCGCTGTTGCGCGGGAACAGCTCGCCGTCCGGACGCTGGGCCAGCGGCGCCAGGGTGTAGCGGTTCAGGCCGCGCTGCGTGCTGGCGTGGCTGAAATTGGCGTAGGCGTTCAGCCAGGACCATTGATAGCGCACCTCCAGCTCCGCCCCCTTGACGGTGCTGGAGCTGCTGTTGCGCGCCACCAGATTGAAGAAGGCCTGTTCCAGCGTCACCAGATCGGTCACCCTGGTGCGGTACAAGGTCAGCGCCGCATTCCAGTGCGGCGCCGCCGGCGTGCTCAGTTGCAGTTCCACCGTGCGCGCCTTTTGCGGCGCCAGGTCCGGATTGCCGCGCACATCGCCCGGCTGCACCGAGCTGCGGTACAGCAGTTCCGACGATGGCGCCTGGAACGCCGTGCCGCCCAGCAGCTTCAAGCCCCAGCCCCGCGGCAGCTCGCCCACCACGCCGGCGCGCCAGGATTGCTGGCTGCTGAACACCGAGTGGCGGTCGTGCCGGCCGCCCGCAATGGCCTGCCACTTGCCAAACAGGGGAAATTGCCATTGCAGGTAAAAGCCGGTATTGCGCAGGCGGCGTTCGCCCGGCTGGCTCAATTGAAAATCGCTGCCGTCGGCCAGGCTGCGGCGGCGAAAGGATTCCAGCGTTTCGCGGTCGCGCAGCAGATCGGCGCCCAACAGCAGGCTGCTGTTTTCGCGCGGCTGCCAAAGCCATTCGACGCTGCCGTCGAGCGCCTTGTAGCCGAAGTCGCGCAGCAGATAGTAATCGGTGGCGCCGGTCTGCACGCGGTCGCCGCTGCCCGGTTTCCCTTCGCCATAACTCAGGCTGGCGCGCACGGTATTGCGCTCGTCCAGTTTGCGGCTGTAGGCCAGGCGCACAAAACCCTGGTGCAGGGCGGCATGGCTGGGCGGGCGCAGTAAAGGATTGAGGCTGGAGAAAACATGGTCGCTATCCTGCTGCTGCCAGAAGGCGCTGGCCGTCAGGTCGTCGCGCTCGCCGCGCCAGCCGCCGCGCAGATACAGGCTACGGGGCTTGGACGCGTCGTCCGGCGCGAAAGCGCGGCTGGCGAAGCGGCGGTAGTCGGGCGAGATGCGCGGCAAGGCCAGATTGCCGCGCTCCCCGCTCCCTGCCTGCACACCCCAGGACAACCAGTAGCCCTCGCGCTGCATGCTGCCGCTGCCGGACAGCAGCGCCCCATGGCGCCCTTCGCGCCCGCGCTCATAGCTGGCGGCCAGGCGCTGGCCGCTGCTGCCGCGCCGCGTGATCACATTGACGGCGCCCAGCAGCGCGTCGGCGCCGTACAGCACCGAGACCGGACCGCGCACCACCTCGATCCGCTCCACCATATTCATGGGGATGAATTCCTCGCCGGTCCACTGCTGCTGGGTGCTGCGAAAGGCGATGGGCTGGCCGTCGAGCAGGATCTTGATGCCGCGCCCCGCCGATTGCGCGCCGGCGCTGATGCCGCGCACGCCGAAGCTGTGATTGAGGCGGTCGTCGCTCTCGACAAAGCCAGCCATATGGGACAAGGCTTCGGCCAGGGTCTGGTAGCCGTAGCGGGCGATATCGTCGGCCGTCAGCAAGGTGACGATGGCGGGCGTGGCGTGCAGGGCGACCGGGGTCTTGGTGGCGGTCAGCACCTTTACCGAGCGCAGTTGCTCCAGGCTCAGCTCGAACACAGATTCATCCTGGGTCTGGACGCTGCGGGCGGCGCCGGGCAGCGCCAGAATGGCCAGCAGCAGCGCCGCCCGACCTTCCCGGCGGCGCGTCTCCCTTGGTCTGCGTTCTGTGCTTTTCGCCACGAGGATTCCTTTCCCCTATGAACAAGCGACGCCTGTCTCTGCCGTATCTTACTGCTATCCATAGGGGCTGTCGGGCCTGTAGGAAGAATACAACAGGAAACAAAATTGCCCTGCAGCAGCAGGGACACGGGGCGGCAAAAAGCTTGGCCGGACCCCAGGCGATTCAGCTAAGATGATTACCTGACGCAAAACTTGTGACCGGCAACCATGTCCGGCCACGACGGGGAGAAGATGGCGAGCATGACGACGCGACGGCAAACGCCTTGGCGCCTGCGCTATTGGGCGTGCAGTCTGCTGGCCGCCCTGTCCGCGTCGCTCCCGGCCTGGCCCCTGGCCGAAGAAACGGCCGTGCCGGAGCAGCAGATCAAGGCCGCCTATATTCTGAACTTCACCCGCTACGCGAGCTGGCCGGGCGCCGCGCTGGCCGATCCGCGCGCGCCGCTGGTGATTTGCCTGATGGGCCAGGGCGCGTCCGACATCGCGCGCCAGCTGCAGAACCGGGCCGCCGGCGGGCGGCCGCTGGAACTGCGCACGCCGGCGCGCATCGAGGACACCGGCGAATGCCATGCCGTCTACCTGGGCCAGGGCGAACGCCAGCGCCAGAGCGCCCTGCTGGCGCGCCTGCGCGACCAGGCCGTGCTGACGATCGGCGACTCGTCCTCCTTCCTGGCCGACGGCGGCATCATCAATATGATGCTGGTGGAAGGCAGCATCCGCTTCGAAGTCAATCTGGCGGCGGCCAAGCGTTCGGGCATGAGCCTGAATCCGCGCGTACTGGCGCTGGCCGAGCGGGTGCTGGGAGGCGCGCCGAAATGACCAGCCTGCGCCGCCATTTCCGCAACCTGGCCTTGCAGCGCAAGCTGCTGCTGGTCTCGGTGCTGACCACCTTCGCGGCCCTGCTGGCCGCCCTGCTCGCCCTGGCCTCCTACGACGTGGTGGTGGCGCGTCCGCGCCTGGTGCAGGATCTGGCGGCGCGCATGGAGCTGCTGTCGCTGAATCTGGATGTGGACTTGAACTTCGGCGACCGCAACGCCGCCACGCGCACCCTGGAAGCGCTGCGCAGCAGCCGCGATATCGACAGCGCCTGCCTGTTCGACGCCGGCCACCAAGTCTTTGCCCAGTATGCGCGCCGGGGCGCGGGCAATGCCCAGCTGCGCTGCGCCTGGCCGGAACAGGCGGGCATGGGCCACCGCTTCCACGGCGATTCGCTGACCATGATGGCGGCGGTGCGCTTCGAGCGCGACGTGGTCGGCTATCTGCAGGTGGACTACGCCCTGCCGCCACTGGCGGAAAGGCTACGCCAGTATGCACTGGTGCTGGCCGTGGTGCTGCTGACGCTCCTGATCGGCAGCCTGCTGTATTCGCTCAGCCTGCGCCGCCTGGTGACCCAGCCCCTGCTCGCGCTCTCGCGCGTGGCCGACCGCGTCACCCGCGAGCAGCGCTACGACCTGCGCGCGCCGCTCGGCAGCGACGACGAGGTGGGCCGCCTGGCGCTCGCCTTCAACACCATGCTGGCGACGACGGCCGAACGCAACTCGGCCCTGCGGCGCAGCCAATCGCTGCTGCACAATATCGTGGAAAAATCCTCGGCCATCATTTATGTGAAGGATCTGGAGGGGCGCTACCTGCTGGTGAACGAGCGCTTCCGCATGATCCTGGCGCCCGGCGCCAACGATCCGCTCGGCCATTTCGACTACGAAGTGTTTGCGCCCGAAGTGGCGAGCAGCTTCCGCGTCAACGACCTGGCGGTGATCGAATCCGGCCACGCCTACACTTATGAGGAAACGGCGCCGGACAGCGCGGGCCAGATCCGCACCTATGTCTCGGAAAAATTCCCGCTGATCGACGAGCATGGCCAGACCTGGGCCATGGGCGGCGTCTCCACCGACATCTCGGACCGCAAGAAGAGCGAGCTGGAACTGATCCAGTACCGCAACCACCTGGAGGAACTGGTGCAGGTGCGCACCGCGCAAATGATGGAGGCCAACCGCGACCTGGCCGAATCGCTGGAAACCCTGCGCCGCGCCCAGGATGAGCTGGTGCGCAGCGAGAAGCTGGCGGCATTGGGATCGCTGGTGGCGGGCGTGGCACATGAACTGAACACGCCGATCGGCAACAGCCTGCTGGCGGTCAGCACCCTGATCGACCAGACCACGCAATTCCAGAAGCAGTGCGCGCAAGGCATCAAGCGCTCGACGCTCGAAACCTATATCACCGACGTGAACGGCGGCGGCCAGATCGTGTTGCGCAATCTGCACCGGGCGGTGGACTTGGTGGCCAGCTTCAAGCAGGTGGCGGTGGACCGCGCCACCTCGCAATGCCGCGAGTTCCGCCTGTGCGACCTGGCGGGCGAAATCCTGCTGGTGCTGATGCCGACCTTTAAGAATTCCGGCATCCTGGTGCGGCAGGACGTGCCGCAGACCATCCTGATGCACAGCTATCCCGGCCCCTTCGGCCAGGTGCTGATCAATCTCGTCAACAATAGCCTGATGCACGCCTTCGATGGGCGGCGCGAAGGCGAAATCTGGATCAGCGCCAGCATGGCCGAGGAAGAGTGGGTGGAAGTGACGGTGCGCGACAACGGCGCCGGCATCGCGCCGGAGAATATGAGCCGCATCTACGACCCCTTCTTCACCACCAAGCTGGGACGGGGCGGTTCGGGCCTGGGCCTGAACATCGTCTACAACATTGTCTACGGCGTCCTGGGCGGCAAGATCGAGGTACGCAGCGAGCTGGGACAAGGCACCAGCTTTATCATGACCTTGCCGACCCGCGTTTAGGCCACGCGCAGATCGGCCGCGAACAACTGCACCGCGTCACCAGCGATGGCGACGCCGATTGCCTCGCCAGCGTCGATTTCCACCATCACCCGCACCACGCCATCGCGGCGCAAGGCCCGGCCCTGGCGGCCGTCGAAGCGCAGGCGGCGACCGTCGTGCGGCAGCAGGCCGTGGCGCACAATATAGGCACCCAAAGGACCGTTGGCATTGCCCGTGACCGGGTCTTCGGCGATGCCGATGGCGGGGGCGAACATGCGGCCCTCGGTGCTCTCGTCGTCCCGGATCACGAAGGGATAGAAGCCGTTGCAGCCGATATCGCGGCTGATCGCGCTCAGGGCGGCGGCATCCGGGCGCAGCGCTTCCAGCTCAAAATCCCGCCGCAGCGGCAGCAGCACCTTGGAGTGGCCGGTGGAGACGATTTGCACCGGCAGATGCGCTTCAAGACCGGCGGCGCCGATGCCCAGCGCCTGCGCCATGCGCTGCCGCTGCGCCGCATCGAAGGGATCGCCAAAGGAAATCGGCCCCTGGTGCATGACGATGCGGTAATCGCCTTCATGCTGCTGAATCTCGATGCGCTGCAGGCCGGCGCCGGTTTTCTGCACCAGGCTGGTCGCGCGAAGGCCAAGCTGGCATGCCCGCGCATAGTGGGCCGCAATGGTCGCGTGGCCGCACACCGGCACCTCGACCGAAGGCGTGAAGTAGCGGATATGCAGATCGTGGTCCGGGCCATGGGGCTTGAGCACGAAGGCGGTTTCGGAATGACGCAGCTCGCGTGCGATATCCTGCATCTGCAGGCCGGAAAGGCCGTCCGCGTCGAGCACCACGCCGGCCGGGTTGCCCCGGAATGGGATGCGGGTGAAAGAGTCGATATGGACCAGGCGTACGGTGGCGGGGGAAGTTTTCGGGTACATGCCGCCAGCTTAATTATAAATCCGAGTCATAACAATCCAGATTCAGAATGATAGACTATCCCGAAAATCGGGAGAATCATGGAAAGCCTGGACGATTATCTGAACTTCATCGCCATCGTCGATGCCGGCTCGCTGACGGCGGCGGCGCGCAATAGCGGGCGTTCGCTGCAATCGGTCAGCCGCTCCCTGGCCGCGCTGGAAGCCGCCCTGGGCGCGCAGCTGATCCAGCGCACCACGCGCAAGCTGCACGCCACGCCGGCCGGCGCCGCCTTTTATGAGCGCATGCAGCTGGTCCTGGCCGACATCGCCGCCGCCCGCGCCGAAGTGCACAGCGAAACCCGGGTGGTCAGCGGCAGCCTGCGCGTCGGCGGCCCGGCGCTGTTCGGCTCCAGCTATCTGGCCGGCATGGCGGCCAGCTTCATGCAGCGCTGGCCCGAGGTGAAAATCGATCTGGTGCTGGGCGACCGCCATGCCGATCTGGTGGCCGACAAGCTCGATCTGGCAATCCGGCTGGGCGCCCTGCCCGACTCCTCGCTGCATGCGCGCCCGCTGGGCAATCTGCGGCGCGTCTTCTTCGCCAGCCCTTCCTGGCTGCGCGCGCACGGCCAGCCCGAAACGCCGGAAGCGCTGGCAAATCTGCCCTGCGTGGTGCGCACCATCGGCCGGGATGGCAATCGCTGGCCCTACATGCTCGATGGCGAAGTCCGGCATGTGCGGGTGGCGGGCACTTTCCGCGCCAACGACGCCGCTGCCTGCAACGAGGCGGTGGCTTGCGGCGTGGGGGCCGGCATGGCGCCTTACTGGCAGGTACGCCGCCTGCTCGATGAAGGCAGGGTGGCGCTGATGCTGGCCGCCTATGAACCGCCGCCGATACCGGTGCAGGCGGTCTGGCATGCCAGCACGCGGTTACCGGCCCGCACCCGTCTTCTGATCGACCATCTCGCCATGCAGTTCTCCAGCCTGCGCTGGTGATCGGCTGCGGCCCTCGGCCCAGGCGCGGATGCGGCGGCTGGCCGGTTCCGCCAGGTAGCGCGCCACCAGCCATGCCACTGCGCCACTGAGCAGCAAAAACAGCAGAAGCCACGGCAGGCGGCTGACATACGTCAGTTCCTTTTTGCTCAGCACATTGCGCATCAGGGCCAGCACGATGACGTGGAACAGATACAGCTCGTAGCTATGCCGTCCGGCCCAGCGCAGCAGCACGCCCAGGCCACCGGCGCAAAGCGTTGGCCGGGTGTCGCCAGCCGCCGCATAGAGGTAAAGCGCGGCAAACAAGGCCATCATGCTGAAACCCAGCGCCTCGTGTCCGCCGAAGCCGATCAGGTAAACCGCCGCCATGCCGGCCGCAGCGCCAAGACGCAGCGGTCGCCGCCACTGAAGCGGCAACGATGCGCGGCGCACCAGCAAGGCGGTCAGGCAGCCGATGGCGATCGCATCGAAGCAGGCCTGGTAGGCATACATATAGTAGATCTCGTTATCGGCATGGGCGGCGCGGTAGAACGGCGCGTACAGCACCAGCAGCAAGCACAGGCCCACGAACAGCCAGTTGCGGCGCAGGACAAGACAGGCCGGCGGCAGCGCCAGATAGAACACTTCCTCCACCGACAGCGACCAGTACACGTTCAGACAGTAGTTGAAATAGCCATACGACTGCATCAGGACGTTGTGCCAGAAAGTGAGCACCGAGCCCGCGCCCAGCAGGAAATGCGAGGCGGGCAGATTGTGGCCGCCATCGGTATTGCTGAAATGCGGCACGCCGATGCTGCCCAGCGCGACGACGATGGCGAGGGCCGCCAGCAAAGGCGGCAGGATGCGCGCCGCGCGATAGGCATAGAAGCTGCGCATATCGATGCGGCCCAGGCTTCCCCAGCGCTGCAGCACTCCCGAAGTAATCAGGAAGCCTGAAATCACGAAGAAGATGGTGACGCCATAGTTGCCGTTGTAGACCATGGCGCCCAGCAGCTTGTGCGGGATCAGCGTGCCGAGCGGGCTGTCTTTCAGGCCATAAGCCAGCGTGAAGTGCAGCAGCAGGACGCAGCTGAGCGCCACGCCGCGCAGCAGGTCGATGCGCGCGTTGCGCAGCGGGCTTGCTTGTACCATATTCATTCCTTGCCTTTACCGAATTCGTAAGTGATGCGCAGCACGGCGCCGCTGCGCGCGGTGCTGATCTGCTCGCGGGAAAATGCCTGCGCCAGATATTCCTCGCGCGAGATCTGGTCGTGGTGCAGCAGGTTGCTGACGCCGATCCGCAGGCGGCTGCCGTTTTCCAGTTTCCATACGCCGTACAGGTCCAACTCCCGCGAGGCCGGATTCACGCTGGCGGTATCGATGCCGATCCGCGCCCTGCCGCCGCCTTGATAATTGAAATCGGCGCCCAGGTCAAGCTGGTCCTTGCTGTATTCGAGTCCGAGATTGGCGCTGACGGGCTGCTGCTGGGCCAGGCGGTTGTCGGGGCCGGACAAACGCTTCACGCGCGACCAGTTGCGCGTCAGATTGGCGTTCAAGGCCAAGGGCGGCGCATCGGTCAAGAAGGAAGCCAGCGGCAGCTTGGCCTCCAGCGTGAAGCCATGCACATTGGCCTGGCCCTGGTTGGTGGGCGTGGCAAGCCAGCGCGTCCCCTCCTTGACCAGCAAGGGTAGTATCACATCGTCGATACGGCGCAGGAAGACGCTGGCCGCCAGCAGGCCGCTCTTGCCCACATAGCGTTCATAACCCGCATCCAGCCCCCATGCGCGTTCCGGGCGCAGGTCGGGATTGCCCTGGATGTCGGGCCGGACGGCGCTATTGTTGGCATCGATGGTGAAGCGACGCGGGAACAGCTGCGCCATGGTCGGCGCCTTGTAGGTGCGAGCGATGCCGGCACGCCATTTATGCTCGGCCGAAGGCTTGTAGGCTGCCTGCAGGATGGGGCTCAAAATCGGCGAGCGCTTGCTGATTTCCTGTTGCTGGCGATCCTGAATCGTGGTTTCCAGCAGCTCCCCGCGCAGACCGAGCGAGAAGGCCCATGCGGGCGACAAGTCCCACTCATCCTGCACGTAGGCGGCGAAACGCTTGCTGCTGCCCTTGAAGCGCTCGTCCGGCACAGGTCTCACCGCCCCCGTGGCGAAGAATTCGTTTTCAAGGCGGTCTTGCGAGCGGCGGATATGCGCCAGCTCCCAGCCTGCGCTCAGCGCATGGCCGCCGCTGGGCTGAGCCGCGTACTTGCCGGAGGCGGTGACGCCGGTTTCGCTCACATCGGCACTGACGTGGCGGCGCAACGGGAGACCCGGGCTGCTGGGATGACCGCCAAAATCGTACTCCGTACTGCGTGGATTGTGCTGGATGCCAAGCTTGTATTCCCTGCCGCCGCCGGCCTCCAGCTCGCGCTGCCAATGCAGGTCGCTGCGCAGCATCAGGGCCTTGGCGCGGAAGACGCTGCCGCCATCCGGATACTCGCCGGCCTCGCCCGCGATCAGCCGTTCCTGCCCGGAGATCGCCACCTTGCGGCGCGTGACGCCGATGAAGCTCTGCGACGTCAGCGTTTCCCCTTCGCCCAGATTCCAGCTGATGCGGGGCGAAAGATTGAGCATATTGGCGCTATTGGTTTCGCGTTCGCCGCGAATGCGCCAATGCATCAAGTCCCCGTCCCGGCTGCGCTGGATATCGTCCACCATGCGCGGCTCGTCTTCCACGGAGCGCTGCAGGTCCAATCCCACCAGATAGGAATAGCTGTCGGTCTTGCCCGATATCTGGCCATTCAAGCCAGGCAGAAGGCGCTGCCATTGCCGGCCCAGCGTCAGCTTGAGTTCTTGCACCGGCCGCGACGCCACCTTGCGCAGCACGATATTGATGGTGCCGGCGATTGCCTGTGTGCCGAGTTCCGCGCTGGCTGCCTGCACCACCTCCACGCGCTCGATCAGGTCCGGCGCGATCGAGTCGAGGGAAAAGCCGTTCGGCACGGCCATGCCGTTCAGCAGAATCTGCACATAGCCGCTGCCCAGTCCCCGCATGCGGATCTCGCTGCCCTTGCCTCCGCCGCCGTCGCCGAGGCTGATGCCGGGAATGCGTTTCAACGCCTCGGCCAGCGAGCGGTCGCCCTGTTTCATCAACTCCTCATGGCCCACCAGCAGGGTGCTGGCGGTTTCCTGGCGGCGCTGTTCGAGCTTGCTGCCCGTGACCTGGACTTTGTCCATAGGCTGGCTGGCGGTTTGGTCGGCAGCCCGCGCGGCGGCGGGCAACAGGGCCAGCGCACCGGCGAGGGCGCAACGCATGATCTGCATAATTTCTCCTTTTCTTTCGCGTGCTCCGGCCACAAGGGACGAGCGAAAGCCCGCCTCGCAAGGCCGCAGCCGCGATTTCGTTTTCGTTGGATGGGGATGGGTGCCGCCGCGCCATGGGCGGCACCGGGGATTTAACTGCCGTTGGCCGGCGGTCCGCTGGATGGCACGTTGGCCGCGTCGCGCTTGCGCAGCGCGGACTTGAACGCGCCCTGCTCCAGATTGGCGATCAGGGTTTGCGGATCGATATGCTGGCCGTTCTTCAAGGCTTCCAGGTGCAGATGGGGGCCGGAGACGCGGCCGCTGGCGCCGGAGCGGGCGATAAGCTGGCCAGCCTTGACGCTGTCGCCGGGCCGCACCGAACGGCTATCGAGGTGGGCATACAGGCTGCGCAAGCCGTCCGCGTGTTCGATGACGACGACCTTGCCGTATTTTTCCTGGCCTGCATACAGGTCGGTGGATTCGGCCACCACGCCTTCGGCCACCGCGCGCACTTCGGAGCCGGTCCTGGCCGCAAAGTCGACGCCATGGTGGATGCTGGCGGCAGCAGGCATGCCTGCGCCATCGGCGGAGCGCTTGCGGGGCACGCCAAAGAAGCTGCTGACGCGGCCATCGGGTATGGGTTTGAGCCATTGCGCTTTGCCGGCTGCGCCAGCAATAACGCGGGATGGCGTTGCGGCGGTGGCCGCAGCTGCGGAAATAGCCGCACCCGCGCGGCTCTGCTCTTCCCCACGCCAGGCAAACGCCGGCTGCAGCAGGATGCTGGCGCCAAGCAGCGCGCATAGCGATGCCGTCAGCGAAACGCGGCCAGCCCAGTTCAGGCGCGCAGCCAGCGGCTGGCGAATCAGGCGGATGCGCATGCCCAGCGCAGCCAGGCCGTCGCCGCCAAAAGCGAGCGATGCATACTGGCTGGTCTGCATGGACTGCTGCTGGACTTTCAATTGCCCCAGCAAAGCCGCCGCATAGTTCTTATGCTGGACCAGCGGACGGCCAGCCAGCACGCGCCGGTCGCAAGCCAGTTCCTGGGCCAGCGCCAGCTTTTCGCGCAACCGCGAGAACACGGGGTTGAACCAGAACAGGGTTTGCAAGGCCAGGCTCAGATGCAGGCAAAGCTGGTCGCGGCTGCGCCAGTGCGTCAGCTCATGGGCGACGATAAGTTCCTGCTGTCCCGGGTCCATGCCGCGCAGATGTTCGGGCAGCAGCAGCATGGGCTGGAAGCAGCCCAGCAGCATCGGCGAAATGGGCGCACTGGTTTCGCGGATGCGCAAGCCTTTGTTCAGCAAAGCGGCGCTGTCCTCGCGGGCAAAGCCGGGATGCAGGCGCAGCGTGCGCGCATCCAGCGCGTAGGATGCCGTCAGCAAAGCGGACAGCAGGCGGCGCACGCGCAGCCAGCGCGCGGCGGTGGCAAACAGGCCGCAAAGATAGACCGCGAGCCAGGCCTGGCCGGCCATCCGCAGGCCGGATGTAATGCCGCCACCGGCATCATCCGGAGTGCCGGCATGCGCGGCGCCAGGCGCACTGCCTTTCGCGGCTGCACCGGCTGCCTCGTGGGCATCATCGGTATGGGCATCCGTCTCGTTTATGTCCACAGGCTGGCCACTTTCGGCGGCCATGCTTGAAGGCGGCGCATCGCGCAGCTCAATCGCGGGCAGCAGGCTGAAACCAGCGCTGCCCGGCATCAGCACGGCGGCAAAGCTGACGGCAACGGCCAGTTGCGCCAGCAGCCAGACGCGCCGTCCCATCGCCAGCGCGGGCCAGAAACGCGCCGCCACGTGCAACAGACCCCATGCCAGCGCGCCGGTCAGCATGCTGGTCAGGCTGGCCTGAAGGAAAAGCAGGAAGAAATCCGACACCATTACTCGTCCTCCGCCGGCCAGTCCTGCAGCATATCTTCCAGCTGCGCCAGTTCGCCCTTGTCCACCAGTTTGCTGCCGGTGAACATGCTGACCGGCAGCGGGCCGTCCATCTCCATCACGCGGCGGCCGAAATCGTGGGCGAAGGCGGCCAGGGTGGCGACTTTTTCCAGCGTCGCTTCATAAACATGCACGCCGTGCACCGAATGCTGGCGCACCATCTGCTTTTCCAGCATGCGCTCCAGCGTCTTGCGCGTGGACGAATACGACCATGCCAGTTCCTCCGCCACGCGCTCGTGGATTTCGCGCGCGCTCAGCGGATGCGCCTTCCACAGGCATTTGAGCAAACTCAATTCGGTTGTCGAGGGAATCAGCATCGGCACTCCTATATGACTGGAGCCACGATAGTACGACACTTGTCACACAGGGGCAAGCGCTTTGTGCGACATTCGTCGCACGTCGATACCGCCTCGGCGTCAAGACAGGGAAATTTGACTTGGATCAAGGACTTTGCAGGTCCGGAATACGACACTGCCTGCGTACCTCTTGCAATGCGACACCAAACCGTGTGCTAGGAGAAGACCATGACTTCACTTGACGGCAACCTCGGCTACCAGCCCGGCTCCCTGGGCATTGCGGCTCTCGACGAGCCGCACCGCACCCTGCTGCGCCAGTTCGCCATTCTCCCGGCGCTGGACAATGAGCGCTTCCAGAACGCCTTCGGCGCGCTGTGCGACACCATCGGCCGCGACTTCCGCGAGGAAGAAGACATGATGGAAGCGATCGATTTCCCCGGCCTGGCCGCCCACCGCGAGCAGCACGCGCGCGTACTCGCCGGCCTGCACCACTCGCTGGCCGCGCTGCAGCAAGGCGACTACGGGCCGGCGCGCCGCGCCGCCGTGCTGCTGCCGGACTGGTTCGAACTGCATATTTCAACCATGGATGCGGTGCTGGCCATGGCCCTGGCCTGGCATGAGGCCCGCACGGCGGCCGCCCCAGCCTGAATCCCCAAACCCTTTTCCCTTCGTCTGGAGTAAACATGAGCTATAAAACCATCCTCGTTCATGCCGATCTGTCGCGCGCTGCACCGCAGCGCATCCGCATCGCCGCCGAACTGGCCAATGCCGGCAATGGCCACCTGATCGGCGCGGCGCTGACCAGCACGCTCGGCCTGATCCTGCCCGGCAGCTTTGAGCTGGGCGGCGAGGCCCTGGCCACGCAGATGGCGCTGATGCGGGAAGACGCGCAAAGCTCGCTCAGCCAGTTCGACGCCATCGCGCGCGCGGCCGGCGTCAGTTCGGCCGAAAAACGCATCGTGGACGACGATGCAGAGGGCGGCATGATGGTGCAGGCGCGCTACGCAGACCTCGTAGTGGTCGGCCAGTACGACCCGGACGACAAGCGCGCCGCCGCCCGCCCCGATCTGCCGGAGTATGTGATGCTCAACTCGGCCCGGCCAGTGCTGGTGGTGCCGTATGCGGGCAAGTTCGAGCGCGTCGGCCGCAAGGTACTGCTGGCCTGGGACGCCAGCATGGAAGCCACGCGCGCCATCGCCAACGCCCTGCCGATGCTGAAGGCGGCCGACCTGGTGACGCTGGCCGTGTTCAACCCCGATGAACGCTACGGCAAGCATGGCGAACAGCCGGGCGCCGATCTGGCCCTGTATCTGAGCCGCCACGGCGTCAAGGTCGAGGTCAGCGAGCAGCAGACCACCATGGACGTGGGCAATGCGCTGCTGTCGCTGGCGGCCGATATCGATGCCGACCTGCTGGTGATGGGCGGCTATGGCCACGCGCGCTTCCGCCAGCTGCTGATCGGCGGCGTAACGCGCACCATCCTCAAGTGCATGACGCTGCCGGTTCTGATGTCCCACTAAATCTTCAATACCCCCCCGCTAAGCTCCCACTAAGGGCTTCACTGAGGCGCGCTCCGCATGGAGACGCGCCTCTCTTTTTTGGCAGTGCAGCAGTCCTCCTCCCTCCTCGTTTCTCCCTCAACCACGGGCGTTATCCAACCTTAGCGCTTCGTGAAGATTCTGCGCCTTGGGCTACTTTTCGTCGTGCCTTTCGCGTACATTTAATGTTTGTTTCACATAACCTTCATGCAGAATTAAGCCGCACCTTACTAAGATCGAAAGTGAACTCTCTTCTTTTGCCAACCCGGACCACAGAGACGTTCGACCGACTATTTTTCCAAGGTACGCTCATGTTTGCAGATCATCGCCCCGGCTGGCCCGCCGCGGCTCCACTCCCCCACAGCGCCATCGCCGCCAGCGCGCGCATCGAAGATGTCGGCCGCAACTGGCAGGCCTGGCTGCTGACGGCCACTGCTCTGCTGCTGTTCGCCCGTCTCGGCCTGATGTGGTTTGCGCCGCTGGCCGACACCACCGAAGCGCGCTATGGGGAAATCGCGCGCCAGGCTGTCAGCAACGGCTTCTGGCTGATGCCCCATATGGACCCGCAGACGCCCTTCTTCGCCAAACCGCCACTCTCCACCTGGAGCAGCGCCGCCTTCATGGCCGTCTTCGGCGTCAACGAGTTCGCCGCGCGCCTGCCGGCGCTGCTGATGTCGCTGGGCGCCGTCTGGATCGCCATGCGCATGGCGGCCGAACTGGGCCTGCGCCAGCGCTGGCTGGTGATACCGGTGCTGGCGTCCTCGCCGCTGTTCTTCGCCAGCGCCGGCGCCGTCATGACCGATGCCGTGCAAATGGGCGTGGTGCTGGCCGCCCAGTATTGCGCCTGGCAGGTTTGGCGCGACGCGCCGCAGACAGCCCGCTGGCGCCTGGCTTTCTGGGCCATGGTCGGCCTGGGCGCACTGTCCAAGGGCTTGGCGACCTGGGTGCTGATCGCGCTGCCCCTGGTCTCCTTCGCCGCCATGCAAGGCAAACCCGTGCAGTTGCTGCGCCGCCTCGCCGATATGCGGGGCTTGCTGCTGGCCGTCGCCATCTTCCTGCCCTGGTATATCGCGGCCGAAGCGCGCTATCCCGGCTTCCTCAACTACTTCATCGTCGGCGAACATTTCGCGCGCTTCCTGCAGCCAGGTTGGCTGGGCGACCGCTATGGCACGGCCCATCGCCAGCCGCTGGGCGCCATCTGGATTTTCTGGACCGGCGCCATCCTGCCGTGGATAGGCGTGTTCGGCTGCCTGCTGTTGCGCGCCGCGCGGCGCTGGAAAAGCCGGCCGGCCGCCATACCGCCACTGGAATGCTTCCTGTGGTGCGCCACGCTGGCGCCGCTGCTGTTCTTCACTTTCAGCCGCAACATCATCTGGACGTACGCGCTGACCGCGATTCCGCCGTTCGCCGTGCTGGCCGCGCAATGGCTGGAAAACAGCGCCGAGAGCCTGCAGCAGCGCAGCGCCCTGGGGCTGGCCGCCTTCGCCGCCTTGGTGCTCACTTGCGCGCCGCTGATCCAGCGCCAGATGAATGCCAACTCGGAGCGCGAGCTGATCCAGAATTTCCTGCAGCATGCGCCTGCGGGCGCGCAACTGAATTATCAAACCCACCCCGCCTTTTCCTCCGCTTTCTACTCCCGGGGAGCGCTGTGCAAAGGCGACTGTCATAGCAAGGTCGTTGTCATGGATAACCAAGAGGCCCAGCGCCTGCGCATTCCCGCAGACCGCATCCGCTTTCACGGCGCGCGCCGTTCGCTGGTGGAGGTGAAATAATGTCTTCGCCTTCGATCAATCTGAACCGCGCCGGGCGCAAAGCCATCTCGGTGGTCCTGCCCGTGCTGAACGAGGCAGCCTCGCTGTCCCTGCTGCTGCCCGAACTGGCGGCGGCCCTGTCGCGCTGCGACGTCGACTGGGAGCTGGTGATCGTCAACGACGGCGGCAGCGACAATCTGGAAGAGGTGGTGGCCAGGTTCGAGAAGCAAAGCTTGTACAGCAACGTGCAGCTGCTGCGCCTTTCGCGCAACTTCGGCAAGGAAGCCGCGCTGACGGCAGGTCTGGCTGCCGCGCGCGGCGACGCCGTGCTGTGCATGGATGGCGACGGCCAGCATCCGCCCGAGCTGATCCAGCGCATGGTGGCGGAATGGCGCTCCGGCCACGATATGGTGGTGGCGGTGCAGTCCGACCGCAAGCACGAGAACCGCTTGCTGGCCTACGCCAAGCAGCGCTTCTACCGCTTCCTGCAAAGCGGCGAACGCTTCACGATTCCGCCCAATGCCGGCGACTTCCGCCTGATGGACCGGCGCGTGGTGCAGGCCTTGATGCAGATGCCGGAGCGCGCCCGCTTCATGAAAGGCCTGTACGCCTGGTTGGGCTTCAAGACCAGCATCGTACCCTTTGCCGCCGCCGAGCGCATGGCCGGTTGCAGCAAATTCCGTCTGGGCCAACTGCTCGACCTGGCCTCGCTGGGTATGACCTCCTTTTCCATGCGCCCGCTGCGCATGGTGTCAGCTGTCGGCGCCATCATTTCGCTGTGCGCCCTGGCGTACGGCGTGTACATCCTGGGCGAGACCCTGATCTATGGGAATCCGGTTTCGGGCTGGGCCACCCTGGCCTCCGGCATCATGCTCCTGTCGGGCATCCAGCTGCTTTGCCTGGGCGTGATCGCCGAGTATCTGGGCCGCGTCTTCGAGGAAACCAAGCAGCGCCCCCTGTACATTCTGGACGAGCGCATCGACCACAGCATCCTCGGCCAGCAGGAACTGGCGAAGAAAGGCGTCAGCTGAGATGCGCAAACTGATACTCTGCGCCGACGATTTCGCCCAGTCGGCCGCCATCAGCGAAGCCATTTTGCGCCTGCTGGAACAAGGCCGCCTTTCCGCCACCAGCGTGATGAGCGAGTCGCGCGAATGGCCGGTGCTGGCCGCGCCCTTGCGCCGCTTTTCGCAGGATGCCGATATCGGCCTGCACCTGAACCTGACCCATGATTTCAGCCAGGGCGAGGACCAGGTGCGTCCCCTGTCCTACTGGCTGGTGGCAAGCCAGCTGCGCCTGCTCTCCATCGATAAGCTGCGCGGCATCTTCCTGAACCAGATCGACCGCTTCTGCAATCACTTCGGGCGCCTGCCGGATTTCCTCGACGGCCATCAGCACATCCATGCCCTGCCCTGCGCGCGCACCGCGCTGTTCCAGGCCATGGAGCAGCGCTGGACCGGCGACAACCGCCCGTATCTGCGCGCCCCCGACCTGCTGGCCAATCCCGGCGACGACCACTTCAAGTCGCATCTGCTTTGCCTGCTCACCCACGGCTTTTCCTACCAGGCCAACCAGCTTGGGTACGCAACGCCGTCCTGGTTCGCCGGCATGTATTCCCTCTCGCCGGAAGCCGATTTCGCCGACCTGATGGAAAAGTGGCTGGCAGACGCCCCTTCCGGCGCGCTGATGATGTGCCATCCGGGTCTCGCCGCCAACGACAAGGACGACCCTATCGGCGCCAGCCGCGCGCTGGAATATGCCTATCTGGCCAGCGACCGCTTTGGCGAGGCTTGCCGCCGGGGCGGCATCGTCCTGGGACGCTTCAACCCCGCCCTCCCCCTGTCCGCCGCCTGAGACAAGCAGAGAAAGCGGCCGCAGCCCCCGCCATGCCCGTATAATGGGCAGCATGCAAGGGGGGGCGAACCATGAGACGTCTTGGATTCCTGATGCTTCTTTCCACCGCCGCGGCAAACTGCGCGGCGCAGGAACTCACCATGTACCTGATGGAAGTGCCGCCGCTGACCATCAATACGGCGGAACGCAAAGGCGTGGTGGGCGATATCGTGCTGGAAGCCATGCGCCGCGCCGGCTACGAAGCCAAGCTGCTGGTGGTGCCCAGCAACCGCGCCCTGGCCGCCGTCGCCAACCCCACCTCGCGCAACACCCTGATCATTCCGCTCGCCCGGGTCGAAGCGCGCGAAGAGAAATACACCTGGATCGCCCCCATCGTCAAAGTCAACCGCGCCTTCTTTTCCCTCGATAAGGCGGTCAATTCCTTTGACGAAGCGCGCAGCGCCTTCAAGGTCATCGGCGCGGCCCGGGGCACGGCGGGCGTGCACATTCTGCGCGCGAACGGCTTTGCCGATGGCCAGATTTACGAACTCAATCAGGATCAGACACCCCAGAAAATGCTGCTGAACCGGCGCATCGACGCCTGGTATGGTCCGGTCGCGGAAGGCAAGGCGTGGGTCAAAGCCAGCGATGCCGAGCACCGGGTGCAGGTCAGCGCGCCGCTCGGCCCCACCTACAACTACCTGGCCTGCTCCAAAAGCTGCGATGCCGAGCTGGTGTCCCGCCTGGGCAGCGCGCTGAAGACCATGGAAAAGGACGGCACCTCGAAAGCGATCCAGAAGAAGTATGGCGATATCGAATAGCCGTCCGCAACAAACTGTCAGGCGCGGTTGATCGACACGCCGCCATCGACCAGCATGGCGGTGCCGGTCGTGAAGCTGGACAGGTCGGAAGCCAGATACAGCACCGAACGCGCGATTTCATCCGGCGAGGCCAGGCGCTTCAAGGCATGCATGCCGGCGACGAAGGACTTGGCTTCTTCCGTGTTGGCGACGGCGCGGCCCATCGGCGTATCCGTACCGCCGGGCAGGATGGCATTGACGCGGATGCCCTGCGGCCCCAGCTCCGCCGCCAGCGCCTGCGTCAGGCCGATCAAGCCCGCCTTGCTGGCGGCGTAGGCGGCCATCTGCGGCATGCCCGCCGTATAGCCGACAAAAGTGGAAGTGAAAATCAGCGATGCGCCACAGCGGCCCGCCATGGCCGGAATCTGGTGCTTTGCCGCCAGGAAGGCGCTGGTGAGATTGGTGTCCAGCGTCTTGCGCCAACCCTCCACGCTGACATCGCTGGTGGCGCCCATTTCGCCCAAGGTACCAGCGTTATTGAAAGCGATATCGAGCTGGCCGAAACGCTCCAGCGCAGTGGCAACGGCCTGGCACGCGCAGCGCTCGTCGGCCACGTCGCCTGCACACGCCACGGCGCTGCCCGGCACCAGGCTGGCGACCAGCGCATCGAGTTCCGCCTGGCGGCGCGAGACCAGGACCAGCTTCGCGCCCTCCTGCGCGAACAGCTTGGCGGTGGCGTAGCCGATACCCGAACTGGCGCCGGTGATGATGGCTACCTTGTTATTTAACAGCTTCATTTCTGCTCCTTTCGCATGACAGATAGGTGTCTACGATAGGGCCGGCCGCCATGCCGGGCACTCCACTTCTTGTCATTGAATTCCATCGCTGGCATTACAAAAGCCATACATCCGGACCAGATCTGGCATATATAGTGGCCCCACCTTGAGCCGTCCCGGAGCCTGTCATGCATTCGCGCCCCGCCTACCCACTTCTATGGTTGCTTCTCTACCTGCCGCTCGCTAAAAATCAACCGATGCCGGGATGGGCGGTATGGGAGGCGCTAACGGCTGCAAATAGCAAAAAGCCGGCCTCGCAATGAGGGCCGGCTTTTTTGGGAAAATCAAAGAACCGCAGCAGGATGATCTACTATCCAGGCGGCCGCTGGTTCAGACAGGATTACACCAGCCAGAGACCTTGCCCGGTTTGCTGGGCCTGGAGCACAGCATCCTGCGCGATCCAGCTGCCGATCAATTCGGCGCGGCTGTGGGTGCCCAGATAGTTCACCCACGCTGCTTCGCCGCCAGCCGCGTCGGCGGCCAGGCCGCTGTTGGCGTACAGCGCG
>JANCSZ010000025.1:0-35567 GCA_024437665.1 Massilia sp. YIM B04103
CGGCTGCTTGATATCGCTGCCGGAGACCAGGCTTGGGGTGATGGTCTTGCTCAGCACCGTCACGTCCTTGCCCAGGCCATCGAGGAAGCTGGTGCCCTGGCCTTTCATATCCTTCTGCGCCGACGAGGCGGCATCGGTTTTCTGCTCGATGCGGCGGATCAGGTCCAGCAAGGCTTGTTCCTTGCTGAGCAGGACGGTCGAGCCTTCCGCGTCCAGGCCGGCACCCACCGGCAGGCTCACGGTCAGCTTAGCTTCGCGGCCGCCGCTGGCGACATCCAGGCCGATATCGGCCAGCCCCTTGTTCGGCGTCTTGCTGTCATCCTGGCGGCCAGCCGTCACGGTCGGCACGGTGACAGTCGAACTCGTGGTGCCGGTCACCGTATCGGCCACCGTGCTCTTATTCACCGGCACGCCATCCACCANGCCTTCCGCGTCCAGGCCGGCACCCACCGGCAGGCTCACGGTCAGCTTAGCTTCGCGGCCGCCGCTGGCGACATCCAGGCCGATATCGGCCAGCCCCTTGTTCGGCGTCTTGCTGTCATCCTGGCGGCCAGCCGTCACGGTCGGCACGGTGACAGTCGAACTCGTGGTGCCGGTCACCGTATCGGCCACCGTGCTCTTATTCACCGGCACGCCATCCACCACTTCCGCAACCGGCTGCGGCTTCACCGGGTCCGGACGCGGCGTTGGCGGCGTTGGCGGTTCCGGCTTGCGTTCCACAATAAACACCCGTCCAAGCTCGGCAACGGCTTTCGCAGCATTGCCAGCCTGGTCCCTGATCGAATCACCGTTCAGGCTAACGACATACGTCCCGTATTCGTCCTTGTCCCAGCTGCCGCCAGGAGCGCTGACAATATAGCGCATGGAATTGGAGCCGGTCGCCTCGGCTTTGATGATCGTCAGCTCATGCCCTCGGCCATCCTTGATGCTCAGGTTCTCTGCTTTCAGGGAGCTGGGGTCCACCCCAACTCCGCTGCCCACCATGCCGGACTGTAAGCCCAGCTCAAGGGCAAAGCTGTTCAGGGCAGGATCCGGCGACATTTGCCATTGCATGGAAATATTGGGCGCAGTCGTGATCAACTCGTAATCATGGGTGAAGGCTTGCCCCCTGTTCCCGGCCTCGTCCTGCACCCATACCGAGAAGCTGCCCTTGCCAGTCCATAAGATAGAACTCATATCGACCGACCAGCTCAGCGGATCCTGCGGATCTACCACCAGCCTGGCGGCATTGTGATTGGTGAACTCCAGACGGCCCATCTCCCCCGCCGCCAGCGGCGCGTCAAACTTGCCGGTAAGCGTCTGCGTCTTGGAGTTGAATATGAAATCGGTGGACGACATGCCGGTGTCATTCGAGAGCGCCACATCCTTGATCGTCCGCACTGGGGCGACCCGGTCCACTACATAGGCTTGTTCAGCGACAATCTCGCTTTTCCCCTGGCCGTCGCTCAATTTAAACTGCAGCACATCGCTGCCGTTCAGGTCCACGTTCTTCCAAATCACCTGGTTACCCGGCTTGTCGCTGATCAGCGTCCAGGTCTTGCCGTGGTCCACGCTGCCGAACAGGGTCTGGCCTTCCTTCAAGGGCTTGCTCAGCGTTCCAGCAATGTCTTCCTTGGACTTATTGGTCAGCATACTGGTATTCAGGCCGCTGAAACTCAGGCCGTACACCTGCAGTTCCGGTGCCGTCACCTCGACGTCGATCTGGCGTTCGGCGCTGGAGACGCCGTCGCTGACCACCACGGTAAAGCTGTCCGTGCCGCTAAAGCCAGGCGCCGCTTTATAGGTCAGCGTGCCCGTGGGCGCAATGTCCGTGCTGCCACTGTCGGCGCTGGCGTCGATCACGAGCGTGCCATGGCCGGCCTTGCCGCTGCCCGCCGTCCATTGCAGCTTCTGGCCGCTATCGGCATCGCTGGCATGCAGCAGAGCGCCGAGATCGATGACGCCGCCATTCGAGACGATTTTGAGCGGCGAAATATCGCCCACGAAGACAGGAGCGGTATTCACCACCGCCGGCGAGAGCTTCAGATTGTCCACCGCCCATTCCTGCTTGGGATCTTCAGGGCGGATGGTGATTGAGCTGGCATTGCTTAAAATGCTACGGTCTGCCGGATCGGTGAAAACAATGGTTCCGGTTTTCTCCGCTACCGTCACGGTCACGGTTCGGCCCTGATTCGAGATCAGGAACTTGCCGATAGGCTGATTCGGCGAATAGATCGACAAGGCTTCCAGGTTAAACGGTTTGCCGTCATCGAATTGGACCGCCAGGCGGTTGGTGGTGTGGTGCGACTCGTCGGGCTTAAGCTGCAGGTAGGAGCCCAGCATGGCGGGCTCTCCCTGCCCAGTTCCCTCGTTATATGTACTTACCTTGATGTCGGTCTGCAATATCAGCCGATGACCGCCCTGCTCTTGCATAAGTCCATCGCCATCCTCCCAGGGCGTAGCAGTTTCGAGATCGAAGGATACAAAATCAGGCGGCGCAGCATTGACGGTCATCGTTTTTTACCAGTAAAGAAATAAACGATGACAATTATAATTGCTTTACATCAATTTTTTATGAGAATATTACATAGAAACAAAGGAATTTTGATAGAGATCAATTTTCACCAGGCGACAAGATGCGGGGCCGGCATCCACTGATCGCGCCATTTTGCGGGCTGATGCTGTCAAGTGGCCCCCGCTCGCCGCGCATTACTCATTGCGCCTGCGCGTCGATCACATCCCATTGCTCCTTGCGCGTGCTGCGGGTGAAATCGGCCATGGTTTTTAGCACTGCGGCACTACTGCCGAAGGTCGCGATGATCTTCTCGCGCAGCGGCTTGGGCGTCACATCAGGCGTCATGTCGCTGCCGATGGGGGCGACCACCAGGGTTCCGATCCCGGCGGCGGCAACGCTGTCGAAGGTGGCCGCGGCAGTCACGAAATCCTCCACGGCACTATCCTGGTGCGCCGTCGCGCCCACGCTTGCGGCCGCGTGATTGTTCAGGTGTTTCAGGCAAAGGTCCATGCGCATGCGCTTGACCATGCTCATCCGATCTCTGTTGCCGTCCGCAAAGACCGCGCCGAGTTCGCTGTCGCAGGCATAGCTGCGCCGGTTGCAATTGGCCGAACCGACCACGGCGCAGGCATCGTCGAAGACCCAGGTCTTGGAGTGGAACCAGTAGGGACTATGCATATCGAATTTGTACCAGAACACCGAGACCTTGGCCGCCGCCGCACTCCCCAGCTGGAGAAAGAATTCGCGTCGCCGCGAGGCGGCCTGTGCCAGTTCGTCCTGGATCGTGGGGGTGCCGGCGATCAGGATGATCATCTTCTTGAAACCCGGCTTGGCAATGGCGCGGGCCAGTGCGGCGGTGATTGCGGTCCGGGCCTTGGTGCTGACCGCGTCGACCAGGTACTGGTCTTCCAGATAAATAGTGTGCTCAGTCTGGCTGATCGCATACAGCAGGGCCTCGTAGTAGCTGGTCTCGCCCGCGGGAGCGAAATCGTAGCCTGCCGGCTGGGGCGCGCTCATGCCTAGTGCGGATTTGAGCGGCTCGTAGAAAAATTTCTGCGCCCCGGTCAACGAGGCGCCTTGGAGCACGTCGATCCCGGCGCGCGGGTTGGGGAAGGTTCTGACGATCTGAACCATCACCTGGCCCGGCGTCATCGCCGCCACCGCCGGGCTTGGGTCAATCAGGCTGGTGGGGCCGAATATGGCCACCTTCCCGACGAGCGCCATTTGCGGGCCGCAGGCTGCGCGGTAGCGCAGCACGAAGGTCTGCCAGATATCGACCGCCGCGGCCCCCTGGATGCGCACCATGACCTCGTGCCAAGGATTACCGACGTGTTTGTACACCTCCGGGTGGGCATTGAAGTAATCGAGTTTCACGATATGCCCGCCGTTGCCGTAACGTCCCATGCGGGCATTCTCGAAATCGGCGCTGCCGCAGTAGGCCACAATCCCGCCCTTGGTGCGGCCGATCAGGAATTTCTGATGCTGGGAACCAAAGATGTAGCGCAAATTATCGACCACGGCGCCACCGCCGAACGCGGCTATATTGGCGGCGACCACCGCATTGGCCGGGCCGTTGTGGTGCGACGAATCGAGCAGCACCCGCACTTCCACGCCGCGTTGGACGGCCTCAGCCAGCAGCTCGCCCAGGCTCTTGCCGTGCTTGCCCTCAATCGGCGTGCTCAGGTCCAGCGTCCAGCCCGCAATATAGATCGAATCGCCCATATGGTCGCGCGCATCGCGGATGGTGGCGGCCACCGCCGCGTAATACTCGAGTACGCCGATCAAGGGCTGCACCAGGTTGCCCGCCACAGGCAAGGGAACCTGCTTCGGATTCCAGATGCCAGGGTCACGCGGCGCCCGCTTGAACCATTTCCCGGCAGCGGCACCGGCCGGCGCCGGATCGTGCGCCGGCGTCGGCGGCGCCACCTGCGGCACGACCGCCGGGGCCGGTTTCGCCGGGTCGGCCAGCCCTCCCCCCACCGCGGGCCGCGCCGGGTCGGCGATCGGCGCGATGGACGGGCGCACCGGGTCCGACGCCCTGGGATCCCGGAGCGCCGGCATCCCGCCAGCGCCGGCCGGCGCTGCCGCCGCGCGGGCGGCGGGGCTGGCCACGCCGGCAAGCGGGCTTAAGTATGGGCGCTTCACAGGGCCGGCATTTTCAGGCGACCCGTGCGCGGATCGTACTCCACCGCGACCGGCACCACCTGGTCGGTCGGCAGGATCTCCACCCACTGGTCAAAGGTCTGGAAATAGGCGGAACCATTACTGTTCGGTTCCCCGCTGTCGAGCGGCCTGGCCTGGAAGCCGCCGGCCAGCGGATTGAAGCCGTGCTCCCAGACGCGGTCAATCGGGGTACTGGTGACGACGCTGTCCGGATCGTGCGGCAAGGTCGGATCGGTCAGGTCGAAGGGCTTGGCCTGCATGCTCTCGCCGTGTTTCTTGGTCACCGAGGCAGCCAGAATATCGAGCACTTCCGTCATCGGCTTGCCGTGCATCGGCTTGCCCAAGTCGTCGCTGCCCTCGCCGGTATAGATATCGGCCTTGGTGATGCCGTTAAAGCCTTCCACATGCTTGAGCCAGTTGATCGCGGCTTTCTCCTTGCCTGGACGGATCGGCATAACGGCCTTGACCCAGGGGGCATTCAAAAAGGCATTGCGCTGGTCGTCGCCATCGAGCTGCATGCGCCAGCCCAGCGAACTGCCCAGCTTGGCGGACGCGGACTGTTCGGTGATGAAGTAATGCGGCGCGGCCGCGCCCTTGGCATTGTCCCAGCCGATCTGGTCGGCCACATCGATTTTCTTGTTGGCCGAGTCGAGTTCGAAGCTGCCCTTGGCCTTCTCTTTCAGGTCGGCATTCGTCGGAATGCGCGGCCGGATTTTGTGGCCAGCCAAGCCAATATTCTGCGTGGCGCGTTCGCGCGGCGTCCACCATTCGGGCGCCACGAAATAGAGCATCTTGTCGACATCGAAGATGCTCGCGATCAGTTCCGACAGGACGTGACGGTTGGCCTGGTTGGCTTCCACCTGCGCGAGCGGCAGGTTTTGTCCACTGGCCGAGCCACCGGCGCGGTAGGCCTTCGGCAACAGCATCTCCTGGATCAACTGGCGGTAGATGGTGATGCGCTCCTCTTCGCGCAGGTCGTCGGCAGGGCGCGGCGCGATGCGGCTGGCCAGCGTGACCCGCTCGCGCATCGCCTTGTAGAACGCCTCTTTCTGCGCGCGCGCCTTGGCGTAAGTGTATTCGGCCATTTTTTCCTGATATTGCGCCAGCGCCTTGGTTTGCGGCGGCGGGGTCCAGCTAGCGCTGATCTGAAGCTTGACGCTTGGCATATCGGCGAAATCGACCTGCGACAGCCAGACGTTCACCGTGCCGCTATTCTCGACCATTTCAATGTGCGGCACGCAGATCGCGCTGTGCAGCGAAGCGACTTGCAGCGAAAGCGGGTCGAGCGTGTAACCGAGTTTGGGAGCGGGCAGCACGAACACGCGCTGCCAGACGATGGCGTCGTTGATGTCGGGATCGCTTTCCTGATCGTTGCCGTAGTAGAAGACCACATCCTGCTCGCAATTGGTCGTCAAGCTCTGGTATTGGAAATCGACCGGATAGTCCTTCGCGATCGGCTCCAGCGCCACCGGCTCATCGGGGTGCGGTATGCTGCCCAGGTCAGCCGGTTCGGCGATATGGATCATGGTCGACAGCTCCAGCGCATCGCCCGGCGTATCGACGAAGGTTTGCCAGCACAGATAGCTGCCCACGTCCTGCACCTGAACGGCGACCTGGCGCATCTTGCGGCGCAGCTCATAGTTCTGCAGGGTGGACGAGTCGTTGCTGATCACATAGCGCTTGCTCGCCAGGTCACTGGTTTCGGTGACCGACTTGAAGGTGGTTTTGAAGCTGGTCTTGATCTCGGTCGACAACTTGGAACTCTGCTGGCGCATGTGCTTATGCACACTTTCGCGCGCCTGCTTTTGCGTATTGTGCATATCGAAATTCGAGGTTGCGGTCACGCCCACATAACTGGCTGTGACGCTGGCGCCGAATTTGATGTCCTGCTGGTTATCCTGCTTGATGGCATCGGATAACTCGTCTTCCTCGGTACCGCCCATCTCGCTCTTCTTGGTGCTGTCGGTGGCCTGCTCCAGCGTGCGCTCGACGATCTGCTTGCGCGTGCTCACCTCGATCAGCTCCAGGCTGGTGCCGGGGCTGCACCAAACATGGCCGACCGGGCTGCCGAGGAAGGTGTCGAGTTCGAAGAAATACTGGCGGAATAAATGGACGATGCCGATCGGCGACAGCGCGATGCGGTCGAGGTCGAAGTTGGGGTCCATCTTGTCGAGCGGATCGCTCGGCCGCGGCACGTATTGCAGCAGCGGATGGGAGCTATTGAGGGCGGCGCGGGCGCCGCTGCGGATTTGTTTCCAGTCGGTCGGAAAGAGCAGATTGCGCAATGCGGTGAATTGCCGGGCGTCGCTCAGTTGCACCATGCTGGCAGCCAGCCGCGCCTCGTAGGCCATGGTGGCTTTGGCGTCGTCCACGGTATACGGCGCCGCCGGCGTGGTCGTGCTGGGCGCCGGGGCGGCCGCCATCGCGGCCGTCTGCGCCGCCTTGCCGGCCGGCTGGCCGAGCAGATAGGCATTGACGGCGCCGATGACATTATCCTGCAGCGTCTTGGTCATCGCCGGCAGCGACAGGAATTCGGACAGTTCGCCGTCCGTCAGCTGATCGGCGCGATCGGCGTACCGTGCTTGCAGGTTTTTGCGCAGCGCCGTCAGCAGCAGGCTCGGGCTGCGCGTCACCTGCGCCGCCGGACGCCCCGGCTCGAAACCCACCAGGTGCAAGCCGGCATCGCGTTTCAAATCGTAGCTCAGGGTCGGCGAAAATTCCAAGGACAGCTCTTCGAGCTGGGATAAATGGTCGACTGCTGCGCCCAGCGCGAAGCGGCGCTCGTTGCGCTTGGATTTCCATCCCAGCAGCGGCTGGTAGACACCGAACAGCTCGCTTGCATAGGGCAGGATGCCCTTGTAGTCCTGGAATTTAAAAGTTGCTTTTGGAGAAGTCATCTGTCGTTTCCCGTGTGATTGGCCGGCGCTACCGCTCCCCGCAGCGCGGAACAGCGTGGCGACCTCATGCATAAGTGGAAGGACAGTATTGCAGGCCGAATTAATCAAACCGTCACGAAGATGTGGGGAAATTGTAATATCAACATCTTCCCCGCGAGCAACATTGCCCGCTGTATTTCGGCGCGCAAAACAAAAAAGGCATACGAATAAATTCGCAAGCCTTTTTATGAATTCTGGTGGGAAGTGCAGGTTTCAAACTTGGCCATCAAGCAACTTTAGCGCACCATGGTTGCCTTCGGCGTAGAGGCGCAGTGACAATCTCGCCCCTTTTCGATTCGCCCAAATACTCTATAGGCACCGCGCATTGCCCCAAGTCTGCCCCAAGTTTTTTGCTTCCGGACACCGCTCCAGCGACCACTCGTCGTTCTGCTCAAGCATGAGGGCGCCGACCAGGCGGATAAGGTGCACCTTCATTCGTGAATTCCAGGACGAATTCAGTGTGCAGCGCATATGCCTTGCAAGCGCTACTCTGCTTGCCCGCCCCAGAGCTGGCTCATGCTCATGCCGCCACGGCGGATGAGCGAAACCTCATTTACGTGATCCCGTCCTGCCCATGAGCAGGAAAATCACCACCGCCGTTGCTGCCGCCGCTGCGGCTAAGATCTGCAACTGCCACAGCAAAGCCGCCTCGTAGACTTCCAGCAGCAGCGCACTGCCCGCTGTCGGTAAGTAAGCCAGTGCCTGCGCCATATCGCTCATGGCAAGCCAATTCGACGCCGCCACCAGATCCCCGTCCAGTGCACCGCCTGAGCGGCCATCGGCCGCCGCAGTCCACAATCCGGACAGAATCCGGGCAGACAGCATGGCGCCGACTGCCGCCAGGGCGATGCCGTCGCCGGCCAGGCGAACCGCATTGAAGATGCCCGCCGCCATGCCGGCCCGTTCCTTGGGCACCACGCTGACGGCCAGGCCATCCATCACGCCCCAGGGCAGGCCGATGCCGATACCGATGACGGCCATCGCCAGATAGCGGCTTACGGTTTCGCTGGAAATACTCTGACCCAGCCATGCCAGACCCATTGCTGCGATAAGGAGCCCTATCGCCGACAAGGTACCGACATTGATCCAACGCGCCAACTGGCCGGCAATGAAGGGAACGATCAGCAAGGGACCGGACAATGCGATCATCATCCTGCCCGCGATCAGCGGGCTCTCCCCTTCCACCCCGATGAAGCGTGCGGGCAGAATGACAAGCAGCACGATGTAGGCGTAGGCCGGCGCGATCGCCAGCACCTGCACGCCGACAAAGCGCGCATTGGCAAACAGCGAGAGGTCGAGCATCGGTCGCTCGCGGCGCAACTCAAGGAGGACGAAGGCGCACAGCAGCGCAACGGCGCTGGCCAGCGAAGCCAGCACCGTGACATGGCCCCAACCCTTCCCGGGAGCCAGGACCATCCCAAAAATAAGCAACGCCAACCCGGCAGTGAAACTGATGGCGCCGGGCCAATCCAAGCCCGTGGCCTGCGGATCGCGCGTCTCGCGGGCAAAACGCATAACCAGGATCACGGCCAGCAACGCCAGCAACGCCGGCAACAGGAACACCCATTGCCAACCCAACTTGTCGGTCAGCAGCCCGGCCAGGAAGGGACCGAAGGCCGCGCCCGCACCGAAGGTGGTCCCGATCAAGCTAAATGCCCGGGTGCGGGCATGGCCTTCGAATTCCTGCGTCAGGGCCGCCATGGCGCCCGCGAAAGCCGCCGCCGCCGCCAATCCCTGCATCAGCCGCAGCAGGTCGATCCAGAGCACGGAGGGCATGAAGGGAATAGCCGTCGTCACCAGCGCAAACAACAGCATGCCTACCAGCCAGGTCCGCTTGCGCCCATAAGTATCGGCCAGGCTTCCCGCCGCCAGGGTCGCGCTGCCGTAGGTGAGGATGTAGGCGTTGATGAGCCAGGTGAGCTCGGCCGTACTGCCGCCCAGGGCCTGTTTGATCGAGGGGACGACCACCGCCGGGCCGGCAATGCTCAGGGGAATAACCGCCGCCGTCAGGCAACCGGTCAAGATGAGGGGGGCGGGACGGACGCCGTTCGGAACAAGTATAGCGGTGCTAGTCATCAGGTTTCCTGCGCATGGTTGAGAGCATTAATGCTACCCAGGAATCAAATATCGAAAAATAGGCGTACCATCCCTACAAACATGACTGATTCTTCATCAATGGCAAATGAATTGGATAGCCTGAGTGGTATGAGCATCTTTGTGCGGGTGGCCGAACTGCGCAGTTTCGTGGCGGCGGGGCGGCAACTGGGCATCTCCGCCTCGGCCGTCAGCAAGGGCATCGCGCGGCTGGAAGAAAAACTCGGTGTGCGCCTGTTTCAGCGCAGCACCCGTAGCGTCAGCCTGACATCTGAGGGAGTGCTCTTCCTGGAACGCAGCCGGCGCATCCTGGCCGAAGTGGCGGCGGCGGAAAATGAGCTGGCCGGTACCAAGGCCAGCCCGCAAGGTCGCCTACGGGTCAGCCTGCCGCTGGTCAGCGGCCTGATGCTACCGGTGCTATCGGCCTTCGCCGCGCGTTACCCACAGATCGAACTCGACCTGGATTTCAGCGACCGGCTGGTGGATGTGATCGACGAAGGCTTCGATGCCGTCGTGCGTACGGGCGAACTCAGCGACTCACGCCTGTTGAGCAAGCGCCTTGGCAGCAGCCGCTTCCTGTGCGTGGGCGCCCCCGCCTATTTCGCCCGCCACGGCCTGCCGGTACAACCGGCCGATCTGGCCAGCCATGCCTGCCTATTGCATCGCTTCCCCAGCACCGGCCTGCTGGAGAAATGGCCCTTGCGGCGCGCCGGGCAGGATGTCGACGTCCGGCTTCCTCCCGGTATGACCAGCAACCACATCGAAACCCTGCTCTACATGGCACGGCAGGGCCATGGCATCGCCTGTCTACCAGATTTCGCCGTCCAGCAAGCGCTCGCCGACGGTGCGCTGGCGACAGTGCTGGATGAGTGGACGGGCGCCGCCAGCACCTTCTGGGTCTTATGGCCGTCCAACCGGCAACTGCTGCCGCGGGTGCGCGCCTTCGTCGACTTCATGGCGGCGCACCTGCTACCGGCCGCGCCGCTTAAGGCGCATGCCGGCGAGCCGTCTACGGCAAGAAGCGCAGGAATGCCAGCAGCGCCGTATTGACCTCATCCGCGCGCTCAGCCTGGAGCTGGCAGGGACGGAGCCACCGCGCTTAGCTTCGTTTCACCGTCAGGCCCAAGACGGCAGGCGGGATCAGCTTCGACAAAGACTTCAGGAAATGCTTGCCCACCTCGTCGCTACCCAGCATCTCGATTAAAACGGCCTGGTCCGCAGGGTTCAAGGTGCGCTTTGACACATAGAATCCTGCGTCCTGCCAAGGCAAGTCTTCGAGGGGGCTGATGGCCAGTTTGGCGTCCAAACCGCTCAAGCGGGCATCCTCGACAATGGTGTTGTAGGCGCTGCTATACGGCAGGATCGTCACATCGGCAATTTTGGCCTGAATCCTGCGCATCAGATCGCTCAAGTCATTGGCGTACTGCACCCGCCCCGCCATGTCCGGTTCGAGCAGTCGTCGGTAAGCGGGACCGTAGTCAAAGCCGCGTACCAAGCCGATGCGCAAGTCCGTATGCTTGATCAGCTCGTCGACCGATTGTGCCACAGTGTTTGTCGGCTTCAGGCCAAGCAAAACGGCGCGGTACTTGAAGACAGGGACAAAGGTGCCGGACAGGTCGCGTTCAGGCGAGCGCGTCGCTATCGCCACAATATCGGCATCTCCTGTGCGAAACAGCATTTCGAGCCGGGCGCGCGGCACGACAGGGAATCCGAACTTGCAACCATATTTGTCGCCGAATACTTCCAGCATTTCGGGAACGACGCCCGCCGCATTGCCGTTTTTGACGACGACGGTCATCCCATGCGGCGCAAGGGGAACCTTGATCGGGCGCGAACACATGGCCAGTGCGAATCCTGGCCAGGCACAACAAAGGGTTCCAAAAGCAATCCATTGGCGGGCGTTCATATTTCAACTATTCAGAAGGTGACAGCTCGGCTCACATCAGAGAACCTGTCAAAAATCCAGCCCAAAAACAAAAAAGCCTGCGATCGAATAATCGCAGGCTTTTTCATGAATTCTTGGTGGGAAGTGCAAGTTTCGAACTTGCGACCCCTGCAGTGTGAATGCAGTGCTCTACCCCTGAGCTAACCTCCCGAAGTGGCACTATTATAGACGACGAACACAAAAAGTAAAAGGGTCAAATAAAACTAATTGCAGACAAGCACTCAAGCGGCTGCCGCGCGCCAGACGCAGCTGCCCTTCACTGCCTTGTCCAGGCCGTTGAGCAAATCTTCGTGGGCAGCAACTTCATCGGTGCTGGCGGACAGCACCAGCACATCGGCCAGCGCCACATGTTCCAGATGCACGCCACCGCCGGCGGCCTCGACTTCAACATCCATGCTCAGACTGTTCTGGCCGCGCGTCATCGCCAGGTACACATCGGCCAGCAATTCCGCATCCAGCAGTGCGCCGTGCAGCTTGCGGTGGGCGTTGGAGATGCCGAAGTGGTCGCACAGCGCGTCCAGCGAATTGCGCTTGCCGGGGCGCATTTCCTTGGCCTGCACCAGGGTGTCGATGATGCTGCCATAGTGCCCATCGAACGGCGGCAGGTTCATCATCTTGAACTCGTGGTTCAGGAAGGCCAAGTCGAACGGTGCGTTGTGAATAATCAGCTCGGCGCCGCGGATGTATTCGCGGAACTCTTCCACCACCTCATGGAAGCGCGGCTTGTCGCTGAGGAACTCGGTGGTCAGGCCGTGCACCGCCAACGCGCCCTCTTCCGATTCGCGGTCGGGATTGAGGTAGAAGTGCAGATTGTTCCCGGTGAGCATGCGGTTATGCAGCTCGACGCAGCCGATCTCGACGATGCGGTTGCCCAGTTTCGGGTTAAAGCCGGTGGTTTCAGTATCGAGGACGATTTGACGCATGGATCTGTGCGGTAGAAGAAGGAATCAAGCAAGCCGGGCAGTATAGCAAAGCCCGGCCGTAAAGACTTATTTGCGGCGCACCAAGTCGACGCCGCGGTTGGCCAGCTGGTCGGCGCGCTCGTTGCCGGGGTGGCCATTGTGGCCGCGCACCCAGCGCCATTCGACCTTGTGCATGGCCTGGGCCTGGTCCAGCGCCTGCCATAGGTCGGCATTCTTGACCGGTTCCTTGGAGGCGGTCTTCCAGCCGCGCGCCTTCCAGCCGTGGATCCATTCGCTGATGCCTTTTTGCACATACTGGCTATCGGTGTGCAGCACCACGTCGCAAGGCCGCTTGAGCGCCTTGAGCGATTCGATCACCGCCATCAGCTCCATACGGTTGTTGGTGGTGTTCAGCTCGCCGCCGAACAATTCCTTTTCGGCCTCGCCGGCGATCAGCCAGGCGCCCCAGCCGCCGATGCCGGGATTGCCCTTGCATGCGCCGTCGGTGAAAATTTCTACTTTATCCATCCTGCCGTTCTCTATGTTTATTCGTGGCCGGCACGCCGACGGCGGCCGCTGCCCGGTTCTTGCTCCACGCCGGGCCGATCAGGCGCATGCCTTTGACGCGCTTGATGGCCTGCACCGCATACACCGCGCCCAGATAGGGCCACCAGCGGGCGCCGGCATGGTCCATGAAGGCATAGCGCTTGAGCCATTTTTCGGTGCGGCACGCCGGGGCGTAGCAGCCGAAATGGCCATTGCTGACTTCCATATTCAGCAATTTTAACCAGTCTTTGATGCGCGGCATAGAGATGAACTCGCCCGCCTGCGGCAGATAATGGCTGCCGGTCAGGCGCCCCGTCACGCGCCGCACGCCCCACAGGCTGGCCGGATTGAAGCCGCAGATGATCAGCTTGCCTTCGGGGATGAGCACGCGCTCGACCTCGCGCAAGACCTGGTGCGGCTCGGCGGCGAATTCCAGCACATGGGGCAGCACCACCAGATCCAGGCTCTGCGAGGCGAACGGCAGCTCGGCATAGTCGAAGGTGACCGCGACCTGGCGCGCGTCGCCGGGCTGGCGCCGCGCGCGCGTATCGGCCAGCCATTTGTTCGGCATGCGGCTGGCCGCCAGCGCGTCGATTTGCGGCGTGCCGATCTGCACCGCGTTGAAGCCGAAGATATCGGCGGTCAAGGCGTCCAGCGTGGCCTGCTCCCAGGCGCGCGCGTAGGCGCCGGCCGGCGTTTGCAGCCAGCCGTCCAGCGCTATAATGGATTTTTCGGATGTCGCACTATCCATGCCACTGCCCTATGACCAATTCCGCTCTCCAAGTTCTGACCGTTCCTGCATTCAATGATAACTACCTTTGGCTCATCCATGACGGCCAGCATGCCGCCGTGGTCGATCCGGGCGACGCGCTGCCGGTCCAGGCCGCGCTGGCCGCGCATGGCCTGACTCTCTCCGCCATTCTACTCACCCACCACCATGCTGACCACATCGGTGGCGTATCCCAGCTATTGCAGCACGGCAGCGTGCCGGTGTTCGGGCCGCGCCATGACGGCATCGCGGCCGTCACGCAGGCGCTGGGCGATGGCGATGTCATCACGGTGCCGGGACTGGACTTGCGTCTGCGCATACTCGATGTGCCGGGCCACACCAAGGGCCATATCGCCTATGTGCGCGAAGGCGTCGAACCCTGGCTGTTCTGCGGCGACACCCTGTTCGCCGCCGGCTGCGGCCGCCTGTTCGAAGGCACGCCGGCGCAAATGGCCGCCTCGCTCGACAAGCTGGCCGCCCTGCCCGACGCCACCCTGGTCTACTGCGCGCATGAATATACCCTGTCCAACCTGCGTTTTGCCTGCGCGGCCGAGCCGGAGAATGCCGTCCTGCGCGACCGTGTCGTCAGCGACAATCGGAAACGCGAACATGGCGTGCCGACCGTGCCCAGCACCATCGGCCTGGAAAAGGCCACCAATCCCTTCCTGCGCTACCGTGAGCCGGCCATCGCCAGCCAGCTGCACAGCGCAGGCAAGCTGGCGCGCGGCGCGGCGCCACTGGAAGTCTTTGCTGCACTGAGAGAATGGAAAAACCACTTTTAATGGAGACTGCATGGAGACAGTAAAGTTTTACTTTGACCCGATCAGCCCGTTTGCCTGGCTGGCCACCAAACAAATCGCGCGCATCGAAGCGGCTGGGGTACGCGTGGAAATGCAACCCATCCTGTTCGCCGCCATGCTCAATGCGCACGGCCAGAAAGGTCCGGCAGAAATCCCGGCCAAAAAAGAACTGACTTTCCGTGATGTGATGCGCCAGGCCAAGGCACAAGGCTTGCGCTTCGTCGGTCCGCCCGGCCATCCCTTCAATCCGCTGACCGCCCTGCGCATGGCAAGCGCCATCGGCGACAACGGCGAGCGCCAGCGTTTCGTCACCGCCCTGTTTGCCGCCATCTGGGAAGACGGTCTGAACCCGCACGATGCCGCCGCCCTCGCCAGTGTCGCCGAGCGCTGCGGCCTGAATGGCGCCGCCCTGCTTGACGCCGCCGGCACGCCCGCCATCAAGCAGGCGCTGGCCGACAACACGGAGCAAGCGATTGCCGCCGGCATTTTCGGCGTACCCAGCTTCGTCTACCAGGGCGAACTCTTCTGGGGCGCCGACCGCATCGACTCCCTGCTGCGCCGCATCGCCGGCGAGCGCATCGACGAAGCCCAGCTCACCGTCTTCCTCGCCCAACCCCCACTCGCCCAGCGCCGCTGACAACCCCACAGCCTCGTCCGGCGAATGGCTGAGCCTGTGTCCACCTTGGTGCCAGGCACCAAGGTGGACACGGGTTCAGCCATCCGGCAGCGCGACTTTAGGCGGGTTTGCGGGCGCGGCGGCGGCGGGCGTCTTTGGGGTCGGCGATCAGGGGTCGGTAGATTTCGATGCGGTCGCGGGCGTGCAACACGGTGTCGAGGGTCTTTTTCTTGCCGTAGATGCCGACGGCCATGGTGACGAGGTTGATCTCGGGCGCGTCTTGCAGCACGCCACTCATTTCGATGGCCTGGCCGATAGTTGTCCCTTCGTCCACGTCCAGGGCGCGCAGCAGCGCCGATTCCGGGTGGGCGTAGCAGACGCTGATCTTGATTTTCTCAGCCATATTCTCAGCCATACACCGTCTCGGCGCGCTTGCAGAAGGAGTCGACCATGCTGTTGGCAATCATGCCGAACACGGGACCGACCACCTGTTCCAGCAGGCGGCTGGAAAATTCGTAGTGCAGGTCGAGTTCGACCTTGCAGGCGTCGTCGCGCAGGGCTTTGAAGGTCCAGGTGCCGTCCAGGGTCTTGAAAGGGCCGTCCACCAGCTTCATCTTGATCAGGCTGGGCCGGGTGTTGGTGTTGGCGGTCGTGAAATGCTGGCGGATGCCGTGGTAATGGATGCCGACGCTGGCCACCACGCTGTCTTCGCTGCGCTCGCGAATATCAACGCCACCACACCAGGGCAAAAATTTGGGATAATCTTCGACCTTTGCGACCAGCTCGAACATTTGTTCCGCGCTGTATCCCAGAAATACCGACTTGTGAACTACTGCCATTGCGTAACCGTTTGCTATGATGTTGGATTGCCGCGCCCCGCGCGAAAAACCGTAGTTTAACCGACCTGCGCATATTTACCACTCATGACCATTGCCGATAACCGTAAAGCCTTTCACGACTATTTCATCGAGGACCGCTATGAAGCGGGCCTCGTGCTCGAAGGCTGGGAAGTCAAGGCGATCCGCGATACGCGTGTGCAGATCAAGGAAGCCTACGTCACCATCCGCGATAAGGAACTGTACCTGTTTGGCGCGCACATCAGCGCACTGCCGACGGCGTCCACCCATATCCACCCGGAAGCCGTGCGCACCCGCAAACTCTTGCTGCATCGTCAAGAAATCGACAAGCTGATCGGCAAGGTCGAGCGTGCCGGCTATACCCTGGTGCCGCTCAACCTGCACTACAAGGGCGGCCGCGTGAAATGCGAGATCGGCCTGGCCAAGGGCAAGAAACAGCACGATAAGCGCGCCACCGAGAAGGAACGCGACAGCAACCGCGAAATCCAGTCGGCCATGAAGCAAAACCGCCGCTGATCCAAGTGTCGCCGCCGGGCCTCAAATCCGGCGGCAACAATTTCCAAGTAGAAACATTCATGTTACACTCGCCGGGATGAAGAACTTACCGAGCTGGAGGAAACAATGGATGTGAAAGCCGCTGCTGCCCTGATGGCCGCCTGCGCATTGGGCGGCTGTGCCATGCGCTATTCCCCGGTGCCGGTAGCGACCAATTTCCCGAATACCGAACAGCCCAAGCTGCAGGCGGCCGCCCACTGGGACGTGATCGCGCGCCATGTGCAGAAGAATCTGTCGAACGAGCTGAAAAAGAGTTCGCCACGCCCCTTCTATGTGGCGGAGCCGAAGAGCGGCGCGTCCGAATTCGAGCAAGCCCTGGCCAGCAATCTGATCACGTCGATGGTGAATGCCGGCCATACGGTGTCGCTGACGCCGGCCGGCGCGCTGAAGGTGGATGTGAAAGTGCAGGCGGTCAGCTTTGCCGCCAACCGTCCACAGTACACCTACCGCGGCGAACCGACCGTCCTGGCGGCTGGCATCTGGGCCCTGACCGATATCGACCCCGCCGTGGGCCTGGTCAGCACCATCGCGGCGGCCGATGCCTACCAGTGGTTCCGCGCCAAGTTCGCGCCGGGCGCCACGCCCAAAACCGAAGTGATCGTGACGGTCTCGGTCAGCGACCAATACCGCTATCTGGCGCGCACCAGCTCCGCCTACTATGTGGCCGATGCCGACGTCGCCCTGTATGACGGCGGCATGATCAAGGAATACAAACTGCGTGGAGACCGCTAATGCGCCCTGTTAAAGCCCTTTGCGCCAGCGTCCTGGCCCTGCCCCTGCTGCTGTCCGGCTGCGCCAACCAGCCCAAGGAAGAAGCCAATTACAACACCGTGTCGTCGAACCAGTTCGTCGCCGCCAATTACAACGCCGCCGACTCGCTGCTGCGCCAGCTGGCCGGCAAGCTGCAGGCCGACAAGCCGGTGATCATGGCCACCGTGGTCAATATCGATGCGCTGGAGCAGACGTCGACCCTGGGCCGCCTGATTTCGGAACAGATTTCCACGCGCATGGCGCAAGGCGGCAGCAAGATGCTGGAAATGAAGCTGCGCAACAGCATCTATATGAAGCGCAACCAGGGCGAGTTGATGCTCACGCGCGAACTGGGCGAAGTGGCGCTGACGCACAAGGCGCAGGCCATCGTGGTCGGTTCCTATGCCGAGACCAGCGATATGGTCTTTGTCAATATCAAGGTGGTGCAGCCCAACACCAACTACGTGCTGGCCGGACATGACTATGTGCTGGCCAAGGAAGGCATCGTGCGCTCGATGCTGCTGCAGCGCTAAGCCCCCTCCTCCTTCCTACAAGAAGCCCAGCCTGCGCGCCGACGCGTTGTAATTGGCCAGGTTGGGCAGCAGCGCCAGCAAGGCGCTGTCCGAGACGCCCAGCCAGCCCCCCAGCGTTGCCGCATATTGATCGACGGATGTCGTCGGCAGCAGCCGTCCTTGCCCCACATCGTCGGCGCCGTTGTTCGCCACCAGCGGCGGCATGCCGTAGAAGCTGCGCCCTTTCACGGCCCCACCCAGCACGAAGTGCATGCTGCCCCAGCCATGGTCCGAACCATCGGTATTCACCGTCAGCGTGCGGCCGAAGTCCGAGGCGGTGAAGGTCGTCACCTTGTCCGCCACGCCCAGCTCCACCGTCGCCGCGTAGAACGCCGACAGCGCGTTCGCCACGCCGCCCAGCAGGCCCGGATGCACGGTGCTCAGGCCATCGTGGGTATCGAAGCCGCCCAGCGACACAAAGAAGACCTGCCGTTTCGCCCCCACCGCTCCAGAGGCGGCAATCATGCGCGCCACCATCTTCAGCTGGTCGCCCAGGCTGTTCGACGCCGGGAAGGCGGTATTGATGGCCGGAGCGCCGGCCAGCGCGGTGCTCAGCGTGGCATTGGCATCGATGGAGCGCTTGGTGAGGCGGGCATATTCCTGTTCCAGCAAATGGGCGCGCGGCTGGGTGAGCATGGCCTGCAGGGCGCTGCTGGCGGCAGTGGAGCCGAACAGCGGCTTTTGCAGCGCATCGAACGATACCGGCCCGCTGCTCGATACCTGGTACTGCACGGCCGAACGCCCGGCCAGGTAGACGGCGTTGCCGGACACGTTGACGCAGGTGAAAGTGGCGTTGCCATTGCCCGCCTCGAACAGGTCGCCGATGCGCCCGCCCCAGCCCGAAACCGCCCCTTCCGGCGCGGAGGATTGCCAGATCGATTGCTGGTCGTTGTGCGAAAACAGCTTGGGCGGCAGCGGCACCGACTTGGCCAGATACTGCTGCTTGGTGGTGGGCTGGATCAGCGGCCCGACATTCAGCAGCACGCCCATCTTGCCCGCGTCGAACAGCGGCAGCAGCGGCGAGAGCTGGGGCGCCAGCGCATACTGGCGCAGCACCCCGCTGGAATCGGCCGGGGCGCTGGCGGGGTTCAGCAAGGTCGCGGTCAGGCCGTCGCGCGCCAGCGCCAGCTTGGGGCGCAGATTGTAGTAGGCGTTATAGCTGCTGGCGTCGTAAGGCACGACGGTATTGGCGTAGTCGTTGCCGCCATACAGAAAGACGCAGACAATCGCCTTGTAATCGCTGGCGGTGGCGGCCGAAGCCTCGGCCAGCGCGGCCAGGTTCAGCGCCCAGGGCGCGGCCACGCCCGCCACGGAAAGGGCCGACGCCCTTTGCAGGAAAGCGCGGCGCGACGCATTCATCGTGCTCGAACGGCTCATGATGGCTCCTTACTTGAGGACGACGAAATCGGGCGCGGCCAGCGCCAGCGTCAGGGCCGCGCGGATGCGGTTCAGGCGCGCCGCATCCGTGCCGCGCGCCATGGCATTGATGGCCCCCACGATCAGGGCTTGCGATTCCGCGCCCAGCTGGCCGGCGGCCAGCACGGTATTGATCTCGGCCAGCAAGGCATTGCCGTTTTCGGCCAGCGGCATCAGGGACGTGTAATCGGCAGCGAGGTCGCCAAGGCGGCCGCTGACGGCGCGCTGCATGAAGTTCACATAGCCGACCACCGAGGTTTCATTGGCGATCTGGAATTCCGGCGCGACCAGGCCGGCGCTGGCGATGCCGCTGTTGGGCGGCACATAGCCGGGGCGGAAGAAGTTGAATACCGAGGGCGAGCGTAGCGGGCTTTGCCCCAGCTTGCTGGCCGGGTCGCTGGTATTGCCGACGGCCCAGGCATCGCTGGCCGACTTCACCTCATAGCCGCGCGCCCAGGCCAGGAAGCGCAGCATGGGTTCGCGCAGCTTGCCCTGTCCCGCCGCCGCCGCATCGCTGCGCCGCGCCTCCGGGTCGAGCAGCACGGCCTTGACGACGGCGCGCAGATTGCCGCGCGCGCCCGTGCCGTCGTTATTGAAGGCGGCCGCCACCCGCCACACATAGGCCGGACTGGGATTGCTGCACACCAGGCGCTGAATCAGCTGGCGTCCGATGAAGGGGCCGACGTTCGGATGCGCATAGATGATGTCGAGGGCCGCGTTCAAGGCATCGGCCCCGCCCAGCCCCGCCGGCACGCTCTTGCCAAGGAAGCTGGAGGCGCCGCTTTCATGGCGCGCCGCGATCTGCTGCATCGGACGGCGCAGGAAGTCGGGCGTGCTGGTGTCGCCGCCCGCCAGGTCGAAATCCCAGCCGGTGAAGATGCGCGCCAGGCCGCTGATGTCTTCCTGGGTATAGGTGTAGAGCGGTGAGCCGCCCTTGCCGGTCTGCGGCGTGCCATCCTGGTTCAGCTGCACCAGCCCGATGGTAAACAGTTGCATCAACTCGCGCGCATAGTTTTCGTCCGGATGGGCGCCTGTGACCGGATTGGCTTTGCGGCTGCCGCGATAGGTCAGGTACTGGCCCATGGCGGCGCTGGTGGAAACCTGGCCCAGCAAAGTGCGGTAATTGCCGAAGGCGTTCGCTTCCAGCAGATCCATATACGCGGCGGCGGAAAACTGGCGCCAGCCGGAACCCACCAAGCCGCCGATCGAAGTCACCAGGATTTCGGACAGGGCCAGCGTGACGCGCTGGCGCAGCGTGTCGGGCGATGCAATCAGCTTGCGCCAGACGGCGGGGTCGAAGCCCGCTTCCGAGTTTTTATACGTGATGGCGCTAAAGCCCTTGGCCACCAGCCAATCCCAGCGCCAGCCGCTGGCGGGCATGGCAAATTGCGCATCGAGCCAACCAGCATAGCCCAGCGACTGCACCTGGGCGATCTGGACGCGGCTGGCGCCTATGCTGGCCTGGGCCAGGAAGCGCGCGGCTTCGGCGTCGGAGACGGCGGCCATGGCGCGGCCGGAAGCGCCGAGCATGGCGGCGCCGGCGCCGAGGGCCAAAGCGGTGGCGGGGGAAGCGGAAAGCATGGTCGCATTCATGGCGGCTCCAGTACGGCGGGCTGGGTGGGGCGGACTTCCTTGCTATCGAGAAATGTTAGCCCAATTCCCGCATGCTGGACAGGGAATTTGTAAGCAGCTGCGACATCGTTGCCACCCTGCCGCGCAGACTGTCCTGGGCAATTCGGTTTAGACCAGCGCCGCCGCCAAGGCCGGCAAGACCAGCTCCACCGGCTCGCCCACCTTCAGCGCCAGCAGATGGTCGGCGCGCGTCAGTCCGGCGTTGATGGCGGCGATCGGCTTGCCGCTTTCCGCCGCCAGTTTGCAGAAGCGGAAGCCGGAAAACACCATCAGCGAGGAACCGACCACCAGCAAGGCGTCGGCCTGCGCCATCATGGCAAGCGCCGCTTCGGTGGTGGCCTTGGGGACGTTATCGCCGAAGAAAACCACGCCGGGCTGCAGCATGCCGCCGCAGCCGGTGCAGTGGGGAATCTGAAAATCCTCCAGCGCCTCCGGTTCCAGCTGGGCATCGCCGTCAGGCAGGGGCTGGGCCAGCGTATTCGCCATGTGCGGATTGGCCTCGGCCAGCTGCCGCTGGATATCGGCGCGCGCAAAGCGCGTCTGGCATTCCAGGCAGACGACGGTGTGGATATTCCCATGCAGCTCAATCAGGGCGCGGCTGCCGGCCCGCTGGTGCAGGCCATCGACGTTCTGCGTGATGAGGGAGGCGATATGGCCGCCCTCCTCCAGCGCCGCCATGGCGTGATGGGCGGGATTCGGCGCAGCGCCAGCCAGGGTCGGCCAGCCCACCATGCTGCGCGCCCAGTAGCGGCGGCGCACAGCGTCGGAACGGCGGAATTCCGGCCCCTGCACCGGCAGCTTGCCGCGCCGCTCGCCGTCCTTGTCGCGGTAATCGGGAATGCCGGAGGCTGTGCTGATGCCGGCCCCGGTCAGGGCCAGCACGCGGCGGTGGCGCTCCAGGAACTGGGCCAGGCCGGCAATCTGTTCGGATTGATTCATGAACGGCATCCTAACACCGTTCACGGATCGCTAGCTGGCGCAGGGCTTGAAGTTGACGCCTTTGATATTGGCGGCGGCCAGCTTGGCATACAGCTCCCGCGTCACCAGGAAGGCCCGGCTGGCGCTGGCGCCGCTGCCGAAGTACTGCGCCGATTTGAAGGCGGCGGCGGGCGCCGTCTCCGGACGCGGATGAAAGCCCCTGGATGGTGGCGGATACTTGGTCCGGCCGCAGCAGCTGCACGGCGTGCCGGCGAGATGCGACAGATCCAGCTCGGCCTGCGTGCCCACGTCCAGCTGCACCACCGAATCGAGCGCGGCGCCGCTCTTTTGCAGCAGCACCGGCCGGCAGGCGATGCCGAAAGGCTCGAACAGCGCCGACCAGACTTCGGGCTTGACGAAATATTCATCGAAGACCCAATTCAATTGCAGCACATCGTTCTTGCCCCAGACCGGCGCCTTGGCAAAGCGGAATGGCTGGATCTGGCGCTTGCCCGCGCCACAGGCCTCGCAATAGCCGCTCAAGTCGTAAGTCGCGGCCAGATAGCCGCGATCCTCGGACGGTTCCGGATAGCCATGATGCCAGGCCGGGGCCAGCGCCAGGTACTGCGCGCCTTTCAGTTCGGCGGCGCTGAACCTGGTGCTGACGGTATCGACGGCGCCGAAGCGGCGCGCCAGCGCCTCGACCGCCGGCCAGCGCGCATCGCTTTCTTCAATCTGGAAAGCGGCAAAACCGGTTTCCAGCTCCACGCCGGCGGCCAGGAAGGCTTGTCTTTCCGCCTCCTCAACCGCCAGCCCGATGTGGTGCATGATCTTCATAAACTCGCTATTACAAGCCCAAGGCTTTCAAGATTTCCGGATAATTTTTGTAAATCTGCTTGGCCGCCGATTCCACCTGGTCCTTGGTCGCGTTCGCCGTGCCTTCGCCGTAAGGGATCAGCTTGCGCCAGGCATTGGTGAATGCCTGGTGCTCGGCCTCGGTCAGCGCAATCGACTTCATTTCCTTCTCGGCCACGCCCAGCACGCTGGCGAAACGTTTTTCGATCAGGTGGTGGGCTTCCAGGCCGGTGCCGGCGGTCAGCTTCTTCAGATCCTTGTACGACTGGATGCCGTAGTTGGCCGCCTTCTGGAAGCCCGACAGGCCGTGCGACACCGCGCGCGCCGCGCCGACCGCATGCTCGGTCGCGCGCAGCGCCTTGAAGGCCTGGCCCACGCCGGGAACCGGGCTGGCGACGCCGACCACGCTCAGGCCGACATCGACCATGGCCGCGCCCACACCCACGCCAGTATAAACGGCCAGCCCCAGCTTGCCCAGATCGTAGACGAGGAAGGCCACGTCGAGCGGGCTATGACCGTCCGGATCGACGAAACGGTAGGGATTGTTGTTGGCATAGGCATAGCGATTGAAGCTGTGCACATCGGCCGGATCGACCGTGGCCGGATCGATGCCGTAAAAGCGGCCCAGTTCCGGATTGTAGTAGCGCGCGCCCATATAGCTTAAGCCGGTATTGCTGTCATACGGCTTGCCGGCGAACCAGAGCTTGTTGCCGCTGCCGGCGGCTGGCTTGTTCAGCTGCTCGCCATAGGGACGGTAGTTCTCCTTCCACACCACGTTGCCGTTGCTGTCGGTGGCCAGCATGGGGGTGCCCGCCACGTCGTTGTGGAAATACGTGGTGCCGCCGGACGAAGACGCCGCCACGCTTGCGCTTTCACTATAAATCTTGCCGCCGCTATGTTTCACCGCCACGGCAGGCAGGTCCTGCGCGACGAATTGCGCATCGTTGATCTGGGCTTGGACCGGCGACAGCAGGCCGCCCAGGATCAGCAACAGCAGCAGGCTCAGAGCCTGGGTTCCCAGTTTTCTCCAGCACTGGACCAACCAGGCAAACGGATTGAGTGGATATGTCATGAACGTTTTCTCTTATGCGTTAGCCGATCAGGGAGTAACCGTTTGAGCGATGCGTTTGCCGCCCAAATAGAAGTACTCGACCAATTTATTGGATTGACTCGGCGTGAACTCAATCAGCTGGTTGCCATGCGAGCCGTAGATCTCATAGGATTTGACGCCAGCCTTGTTGACCACCAGCCGGCGGTTCGCGCCGTCATAGCTGTATTCGGTCTTCAGGGCCGCATTGGCGCAGTTGACGCAGCGCAGATTGGGCATGTCGTCGTAGGCGTACACATTGCCGGAGGCCGTGCTGACATTGCCGTAGGCGTCGTAAGTGAAGCGCGTCGAGCGTTCGCCAAAGATGCTGTCCAGACGGTTCGCGCCATCGTAGCTGTAGTTCAGCGCACTGGAACCGAAGGTCTGGCTCTTGATGTTGCCGGCGCCATCGTACTGGATGCTGCCCGCGCCCCAAGGGCCGGCAATGCTGGTCAGGCGGTTGGCGCCGTCGTAGCCCAGGGTGCGGTTGTAGCTGCCGTCCACGCTATTGCGGATCGCGGTCAGGTTGCCGACGCCATCGTAGTCGTAGCTGTTGTCGAAATACGTGGCGCCACCCTTGACCGTGCTGAAGGAACTGGGCCACAAACGGGCATGCTGGCGATAGGTGCTGCTGGTGCCGTTGGCATAATTGATCTGGCTGATCTGTCCTGAAGGCCAGTAGCCGATGCCCGTCACATAACCGGAGACCTGGGTCGGCCGGCCCAGCACGTCGGGCACGAAGGAGACCACCCGGCCCGAGCGCGGGTAGGTCATCGAGTCCAGCTGGTCGTTGGCATTGTAGGCATAGCCGGTGGTGAAGGTCAGGCCGTCAACACTCACGCTTTCGCTGCTCAGATTATCGTTCGCGTCATAGTCGTTGACGCGGTTGCCGGCGCTGGACGAGATGGTCTTGATCTTGTCGGTCTTGGTGTAGGTATAGCTGACCGCTGGCGTGCCGCCCGGATAGGTGGCCGTCTTGACGCGGTTGCGGCCATCGTAGCCGAACGTCACCTGGCCGGAGGAACCCACCTGGCGGCTGGTCATATTGCCCGCTTCGTCGCGGCCATACGTGGTGGTGCCGGTTTCCGGATTGGTGACCGAGGTCAGATAATAGTTGCCGTTGTAGCCGTAGCTGCGGGTCAGGCCACCCTGGCTCACGCTGGTGGTCAGGTCGCGCGTATTGCGCGCCACGCCGACGTTCATCGCCGGTTCGGCCGCCACCACGCCCATCAGGAACAACTGCTGCAGATTGCCGTAAGCGCGGTACTGCAGGGTGGTCGAATTATTGCGCTCGTCCACCACGGTCTTGTCGACACCAACGTAGCTGATGGTCTGCGAGCTGCCGTCCGCGTTCGAGACGCGCGTCGGACGGTTCAGGATATCGTACTGGTAGCTGGTTCCCGCCGAGCTGCCCGGATGCGATTCGAAGGTCTTGCGGCCCAGCGCATCGTAGCTGTAACTGCGCGTGATGCCGCCCAGGGTCACGCTTTGCGGGCGGCCAAAGCCGTCATACGCCGTGCTTTCCACCAGGCTGCCGCGCGTCATGGTCTTGCCGTTGGCGCTGTAGGAAATGCTGGTGGCGTTCCCGCGCGGATAAGTAATCGACGTCATCCGGTTCATCGTGTCGAAGCCATAGCTGCGGGTCTTGCCCTCGCCATTGGTTTCCGACAGCAGCGCGCCGGCCGCGCTGACGGTGCGCGTGATCTGCACGCCTTCCGGCTGGGTCTCGCTTTGCGGGATGCCGCGCTTGTAGTTGGCATAGCTGTGCACCAGATTGCGCGGGAAGGTGGCGCTGGCCACATTGCCCTGGCTATCGTAGGTATACGAGGTCTTCACGCCGTCCGTGGTCACGGACAGCAGATTGCCGTTGCCGTCGAAGCTGCGCGTGGTGGCGCTGCCGGTGAAGCTTTCGTCCTTGACCTGCTTCAGGATCCACTTGCCCAGATCCTTGTAGTAGACGACGCTGGTGCTGCGGTTGCCGCCGCGCGGCCCGGCTTCGGTAATCGTGCCGGGATTGCCGTGGGCGTCGTAGTTCGCATAGCTGGTGGTGAAGCTGATGCCATTGAGGACAATGGTCTTGCTTTGCAGGTCGGGAACCAGGACCTGGTTGTCGCTGATGCGCAGACGGCCAGCCACTTCCTGCGTATCGGCCGTGGACAGCACGCGCGGCTGGTACACATAGCTCTCCCGGTAGCCGTCGCCCAGGGCGAGATCGACCGGCAAGCCGATCTTCCAGGCACCGGGCTTGCCGGCGATGCCGCAGTAGGTGTTGTACTCGGGGCGCTTGGTGTTGCAGACGTTATGCCAGGCCGGAACGGCAGCCAGCGCGGTCGGCGTAAAGTAGCCCAGGCCATAGAAACGGCGCACCTCGCGCCCTGCCGGGCCGTCGATGATGACGGTGTCGAAACTACCCTCGGGCACGTTTTTCGAGATCGGCCGGTCATAACTATAGGTCCAGACGCCGCCATCGCTGGTGCGGCGCTCCAGCACATCGGGCTGGCCCCAGGCCATATGCGCATTTTCCAGGATATAGTCCCAGGTATCGAGGTACTCCTCGCTTGGTGGACTCGACCATCCTTCCAGCGCATACGTGGAATATCCCTCGGCCGGGAAATCGAAGAAAGTGCGATAGGTATAGCTGCTGGTGCCGCCGGTGGGCAGCGTGATCGTTTTCAGCGGCTCGAAATCGCACAGCATCAGGATGCCGGCGGCATTTGTCGTCGGGCAGCTGTCGGGATAGCTGAAAGCGTAGGAGGTGCCGTCCGGCTGGATCACCTTGGCCAGCTGCCCACCCACGTAGTAGTAGGTGCCGACGCCATTCGGATAGCGGTGGTATTTTTGTAAGGGCGGGGATGATACTCGAAGCGCCACACCGCGCCGTCGGCTCCCTCCACGCTTTGCAGCCGTGGGCTGCGCCAGGTATCGCGGTTGCCGCAATTCTGTTCGCCAAGGTCATAATTGAATTTGATGACGCGGCCATCGCTGGCGCTGATCTGCGACGGCAGGCGCACGGTGGTCGTGCCATTGGACTGCAAATCGAAGCAATGCTGGCGCGTCACCGCCTGATAGGCGATGTCGTAGTAGTTTCCGTTGCGGTCGGTGACCCGGGTGGTCTGATATGTGGTCTGATTCTGGCCGACCTGCAGTTCAGGGAAAGTGTGCTCGCTCTTCATGCCGAGGCGGTAGCTGCTGCCGTCCGGACTGCGCAGCACATGGGTATTGCTGGCGTTATCGCAGCTCAACCGCCAATGGCTCTTGGTCTCATAAATACCCGAGGCCATGAAGTAGAAGGACTCGGAACGGCCGCCGGCCGTCTGCAGGATCACTTGGCGCCCGACATACAGCGGCGAACTGCTGGAGGCTTGGCAAGCGTCGGGGAAGGCGCCGGCATCGTTGGAATAGCTGAACACCACCAGCGGCGCCACATCGAGCTGCCAGGGCGCATGGCCCGCGGTCGAAAAAGCCGCCTTGCTGTCGACCGCCGGACTGCTGCTGCCATAGTTCGACAGGCCTTCCATCTTATAGGTCCAGCCGACGTTGATGTCCTGGCCGCCATTGCCAGGCACCGTCAGCGCTTCCATCTTGACCGTCAGATTGCCGCTGTACGGGTCCACCACCTCATGAAAACCGCGCGCCGCGGCGCGGCCGCCATACTGGCTCTGCAGGCCGGCATGCGCGGTCATGGTATTGCTGGGCAACTCGTCGCCCGCCGCCAGCGCTGCGGCGGCTTTTTTCTGCGCCGCGGCCGGCGGTTTCGGCGCCTTGGCCGTCTGGGCCTGGGCCTGGGCCTGGGCCTGGGCCTGGGCCACGGACAGAGTCAGGCAAGCCGCCAGCAGCATCATCGTCTTGGTATATCGCGGATACGTCATCCCGCCCCCTTTTTATTAGAAACCGGCAACAAGCGGCGTCTGCGCCAAACTTAGTTGCTGGAAATAATTTACTAAAAGATAAGTCCGGGCGACTATAACATTTCAATTTGACAATTTCAATTAGGAATTATCATGGTTTTTTGAAATAGTTGACCGCCGCCGCGCCAGGGGATGAGGCGGCGGTACTTGGTCGAAACGTGGATGGATGTGGCAGTGCCGACCGAACGAATCGCCGGCCGGCGCCCCCGGTAGCGGCGGCGCTAAGGCTTATAGAAAACTGAATCCAGCCGGGTAGGCATGGTAGCCGTCGAAGTCCTGCTTGCCGACCGGCAGACCTTCCTTGCGCAAGATCGCATAGGCCATGGCCAGGTGGAAGAAGAAGTTGGGCAAGGCATAGCGCAAGACGAAATCGGCGCCATTGAAGCTGGGCGAGGCGCGGCCGGCGACCGTGCTCAGTTCGCGCCGCGCACTGGCGTTCATCCGCTGCGCATCGATTGCGGCGAGAAAGGCGCGCGCCGCGCCGATCCGCTCGTGCAGCTGATCCCAGCTGCCGTCGCCCCCGGCCAGCTGCGGCGGCTCGATGTCCAGCAAGGGACAGCAGGCGCGCACGGCAAAGCCGGCGGCGATTTGCACCTGCTGGGCAAAGGCGAACATGCCCTCGGCCAGGGCGGCATGCAGCAGGGAGGCGTCTGACGTCCGCCCTGCGTCGTGCCGCTCGGCGAGCGTGACCAAGGCGTCCAGCCGCTCCAGATAGTGCAGGAATACCGGCACCGACGCCGCATGCAGCGTCAGCGCCGCGCCTTCTTCCGATGGCAAATCGGCTTGTCGGTCATCCAATGGCGCGTTTGGCAAAGCTGCTCCTTCAGGGCTTGGCGCCCGCCGCGTCGGGGCGGTAGCGCAGGGTGTTCAGCAGGGTGTTGCTCATATCAATGTCGCTCAGCGCCTCGCCGGTCACGCGCAGGAAGCTGCGTTCGCGGATGCGGGTGACCTGCTCGATCAGGAATGCGCCGGGCAAGGTGGAGGCGGCGATTTGCGCCGGCTGCACGTTCTCGTAGCGGCCGTAATGCTCGTAGACCTCGTTCAGGCGCTGGCGCATGCTGGCGTCGTCCTGGCTGGAGCGGGAATTCTGCACTTGGCCGCCGGCCGGTGGCGATACCGGCAATTCGTCCAATTGCTCGCGCAAGGCGGCAAAGCTGGTGTCGCGCAATTGCGGCTGGATCTGCTCATAAAACTGGCGCGGTTTGCCTTCAAGCTGGCGTGGATCGAAGGCAAGCAAGGCATCCCTGCCCTGCGGGCCGCCGCTGCGCAGCAGGAAGCTGAGCGCGCGCGAGAAAGTGTCGGCATCGCGCTTGGCTTGCAGCAGCGCCGCCACGGCCGGCACGCTGTCGGGCGAGCCGGTCCAGATCAGGATTTCCAGCACCTTGTTGGCGATGCCGGCATCCCCTAACAGCGCGCGCAGATGGGCTTCGCCGGCGCGGCCATACTGGCCGTACAGGAAGACGCAGACCGAAGTCTCATCGACCGTGAAGCCATGCTGTGGAATGAAGACCGCGACTTTCCCGCGCAGGAAGAATTTGTCGATCAGCGGCAGCAGGCGCGCATCGCGCTCCTGCGCGCTCAGATGGACGAAGCGGAACAGCTGCGCGCTGTTTTGCGCGATGGCCGGATCGCCGGCGTCCAGCGCAAGCAAGGCCTGCATCGCCAGCGCGCGGTCGGCAGGCTCACCCAACTGGCGCAGGAAGTAACCGGTTTCCAGCAGCAGCAAGGCCTGCGGCCTGGCCTTGCGCAGTTCGGCGGCCAGCTCGCGCCGCAGCACCGGCAAGGCGGCGCTCCGGTTGTCGCCGAAATAGCGCCAGTTGTTATCGAGCTGGCGGCGCTGCGCGTGGATGGCTGCCTCGCCGCTAGCCAGCGGCAGCAGCCGCAACGCAGCCAGACGGCGGCCGGTTTCCTGCTCCGCCATGGCGCTGGATTGAGTCGGGATAGGCGCATCGGCGGCGCCGGGAGAAGGCGCCGCGCCTGCGGTCTGCGCGGCGGCCGGACCGGCAGCGGCCAGCGCCAGTGTCAGCGCCGCCAGTGCGAATGCCTTCATCGCGCCGCGCGGGCGCTGTCTGTTGAATGCAGCCATGGCTATCCTCTCGCGTTGCAGAATCAGGAAGCCAGGCGGGCCTTGATGCCTTCCACCGAGGCGCGCCAGTCGGCGTATTCCTCGGCCTCTTGCCACAACTGGCGCAGTTCGGAAGATTCGGACAGCACCAGGTCCAGCACGCGGCCGGCCTTTTCCACCAGATCGGCGCGGTGCTTGTATTTGGGACGCACGGCCGCCACCCACTCGTCGACTTCGCTGGTACCCTCGTCGGCAGCAGCGCCCTTGCCTTCCAGGCGGGCCAGGGTCTCGGCGGCGGCAATGCCCTCTTCCCCATATGGCGCCTCCAGTTCTTGCGCGCCCTCGCTGGCCAGCACATTGCTCAGCGTCTCTTCGATGAAGTACAGGTCTTTCGATTCCTGCAGATCCTCTACCCAATCCTGCGCGCAGTCATTGCCGTAAGGTCCGATGGCCCAAGTTCCCATAGCTGTCTCCCATTAAAGCCGCATTGTAGCGCCGCCCCGGCGGCGGCGCACAGGATTACTTCTGCGTCTTCACCACTTGCATGGCGGTGGCGATCAAGCCGCTCATATCGCCCAGGTTGGCCGGCACGATCAGCGAATTGTTGGTCTTGGCCAGCTTGCCGAAAGCGTCCACATACTGCTCGGCCACTTTCAAATTCATCGCCTCCTCGCCGCCTGGCTCCTTGATCGCTGCGCCCACCTGGCGCAGCGCGCCGGCGGTTGCATCGGCGATCGCCACGATGGCAGCGGCCTCGCCCTGGGCGCGGTTGATGGCGGCCTGCTTCTCGCCTTCGGAACGGGCAATATTGGCTTCGCGTTCGCCGTTGGCGATATTGATCTGTTCCTGCTTGCGGCCTTCGGATGCCGCGATCAGAGCGCGCTTGCCGCGTTCGGCCGTGATCTGGGCCTGCATCGCGTGCAGGATTTCGGTCGGCGGCGTCAAATCCTTGATCTCGTAGCGCAGCACCTTCACGCCCCAGTTGGCGGCCGATTCGTCGATGGCGTTGACCACCGTGGTGTTGATGTGATCGCGCTCCTCGAAGGTCTTGTCCAGCTCCATGCGGCCGATGACGGAACGCAGCGTGGTCTGGGCCAGCTGGGTGATCGCGGCGATGTAGTTGGACGAACCGTAGGAAGCGCGCATCGCATCCGTCACCTGGAAGTACAGGATGCCGTCCACCTGCAGCTGGGTATTGTCCTTGGTGATGCAGACCTGCGGCGGCACGTCGAGCGGAATCTCTTTGAGCACATGCTTGTAGGCGATGCGGTCGATGAAGGGGATCACGATATTCAGGCCCGGACCCAGCGTCGAGTGGTATTTGCCGAGGCGTTCCACCACCCAGGCATGCTGCTGCGGCACCACATTGATGGTCTTGAAGACGAAGACCAGGGCCAGAACGAAGAGAACCAGCGTCACGCTGCCAAAGGTAATTTCCATATGTACCGCTCCTTATAAAAACTCAATCAGACGCCGACAATCAGCCGGCTGCCTCGTACTTCATGAATCCGGAATACGCCGGGCGCCGCCTCGGCGCCAGCCTCCAGTTCCACATCCCACAAGGCGCCGCGGTACATGACGCGCGCCGTGTGGTCCTGCCATGCCGTCACGTGCACGGTCTGGCCGATATCCATATTCACGTTCGGATCGGCTGCCGCATCGACCTTGGCGCTGCGGCCAAAGCGGCTGCGGCGCAGCAGCAGCGTGGCGATCACGCCAACCACAGCGGCCACCAGCACCTGGATAGGCGTCTCCGCGCCCGCCAGCGCCGCCAGCGCGCCGCTGGCCAGGCCGATGGCAATCATCAGCAAATAAAAAGTACCGCTCAGCAGCTCGCAAGCCACTACAACGGCTGCGGCCAAAAGCCAGAATCCCCAGTTAGCCATGGGCTTTCCCTTTCACGCAAAGATCCGAAACAAAAAAACCCCACCGCCTGTACCGGGCGGCAGGGTTCAGCGGAATGGTGCACAGCATACAATCGATGATGGATAGCAATAAAAGCAATAGCACCAGTCTACCTTAAATAGCGGCGCCGTCAACGATATTTTGCCGCACCGCCAACTACTGCGCTGCCAGCGCCACCTTCGCAACCTCCGTCCATTGCGCGCGCAGACGCTCAGCCAGCGCACCGGCATGCGCCGCGCCCAATACGGTCATGTGATTTCCGGGAGCGCACCAGGCCCGCAGGCGCGGCGCGTAAGTGCGCCAGGCCTGCTCCTGCTCGCGCCGCGCCGGCTCGCCGGCCGCCGCCGCGCTGCCGGCGGCCTGCACCAGCAGCAGCGGCCCTGGATACTGACCTTCCGGCGCATAGACAGTGCGCAGGCAGCGCGCAAAGCTGCGCAGCGGTCCGCGCAGGGCATTCGGCAAGGAGCGCTCCGGCATCAGGCCAGCGTCCACCATGGCGCGATGCAGCAAGGCATACTGCGCAGCCTCGCTGGCCTGTTCCAGCTCGTCCAGCGCAAGGTCCAGCGGCCGCGCCGCCGCCTCCTGCAGCACGGCGGCCATTTCGCGCAACGCCATGGCGTGCGTGTATTCGGCGCAGGCGCCTGATGCGCTTGGCGGCAGGCTGTCGACCAGCGCAAGCGCGGGCCGCCCGCATCCAGCCGCATGCAGCTGGCGCGCGATTTCGCAGGCCACCCAGCCGCCGAAGGAATGGCCCAGCAAATGCACGCGGCCATCGGGATAGAGCTGGCGGATCGCGCGCACATAATCGCCGGCCGCGGTTTCGACGCTGGCATACGGCACCGCCACGCCATCCAGGCCGCGCGGCTGCAGGCCATACACCGGCGTCTCCTTCCCAAGCGCCGCCGCCAGCGCGACAAAGCTGCCGACGTTGGCGCCGGCGCCCGGAATGCAGAACACCGGCGTATGTTCCGGCGCCCCTGTTTGCAAGGCTACCACGGGCGAGTAAGCCCGTTCCACCACCGGGCTTTCCCCTGCGGCGCGCAGCTGCCGCGCCATGCAGGCCGCCAGCTCGGCAAGATGGGGCGGCTGCAGCATACTCTGGTGATTGCCCGGCACCACGGTCAGGTGGCATTGTCCGGCCGCGAGCGCGGCGTCCCAGCCGCGCGTGGCGGCGCCGGCGAGATTTTCAGCCGCGCTGAAATAATGCACCGGCACCGGCAGCGGATGGGTGACATAGCTGCCGCCGTCGGCGGCAATCGCCAGCGCCTGCAGCCGCTCCAGCACCTGTTCGACCTCCTGCGCCGCCATGCCGGCCAGCGTCGGCGGCAGCATGCCGTGGCGCTGGCAAGCTTCGATCAACTGCCGCAGGCTCATTTCCGGCGCCTTCTGCCGCAAATCCGCAAGCAGCGGCTGCAGTGCCGGATCGGCTTCGGCCACCGACGCCGCCTGCGCCAGCAGGCGCGCCTTGGGCGGCATCAGGTACTGCATATACGCGCCCGGCGGAATGTAAGCGGTATTCAGCATGCCGAGAAATTCCACTGCTTCGTTATCGCCCAGCAGCTGGCTGGCGATTTCATACGCCACGGTGCCGCCGGCGCAATAGCCGGCCACCCGGTAAGGACCATGCGGCTGCACCGTGCGCATCATGCCGATCAAGCGGCTGGCCATGCCTTCGATGGTCTGCAGCCGGGTCTCGCCCAGCGGCTCGGGCGGCAGGCCGTACAGCGGAATCTCGCTGTCGAGATGCTGGGCCAGCGCCGTTGCGTACAGCAGCGAGCCGCTGCCGTCGTGCACCAGGAAGAGAGGCTTTTGACGGCCGCCGGGACGAATCGGCAATGCCTGACGGTCGGCGCTGGCGCCAGCATGCGCCGCCAGTTGCGCCGCCAGCAATTCCACCGTGCGGTATTTGAACAGATCGGCCACCGGCATCAGCACGCCGGCCTGCTTCAGCACATTCGCCGCCTGCACGGCCAGCAGGGAATGGCCGCCGAGGTCGAAGAAATCGTCGTGCAAGCCAACGCGCTCCACTTTCAGCAGCTTGGCCCAGGTATCCGCCAGCAGCCGTTCCAGCGCGCTGCGCGGCGCGATGTAGTCCGTATCCTGGCGCGCCAGCCCCGGCGCAGGCAAGGCTGCGCGGTCGATCTTGCCGTGCGCGGTCAGCGGCAACTGGTCGAGGAAGACGATGTGCGCCGGCACCATGTACTCCGGCAGCGCCGCCTGCAAGGCCTGCTTCAGCGTTTCGCCCACGCGGGAACGGATAAAGTACTGCAGGGGATCGTTCGCATAGCGCCGCGGCTGCGCCGGCAGCAGGCCTTGCGCCAGGCACTCATGCGGGAAGGCTTCCGCGTTCGCCGTATCGCCATGACGGCGCAGGATGGCGCCATAACGTCCCTCGGCATCGCAGCCGGTCCAGCTCAATTCCAGCTCGTAGCCTGCCTGCGCGGCGATCTGCGCCAGCCGTTCAGGATCGAGGCAGTGCAGCGCATGCAGGGGATCGCGCGCATGGCGGCTCAGCACCGCAGCGCTGCCTTCGGCCTCGCCCCGGGCGGCACTGAGCGACTGGTACAGCTGCGCATCCCACACTACGCGCTCATTGCCAATATTCCGGATCAGCACCAGCGGCCCAGCGTCCCGCGCCAGCCGCGACGCCAGATCCTGGGCCGACAAGCGGTCGCCTTCCCAATCCAGCTGCAGCGGCGAGGCCGGCGACGCCAGCGTGGCGCGGTGCAGCACCACATCGTAGCGGTAGTCGGTCAATTCATTGCGGTAGCGGGCCGCCTTGGGCAGGATCTGCAGGGAACCGATGGCGCTCTCCACCGTCTTCAGTGCCAGGAAAAAATCGGGCGCCAACAGCAGCTCGGTATCCATTTCCATGGCCTTCAGGACGCGCGTGCGCACATCGACGGCGCCATCGCCGTCGGCGGAGCGGAACAGCTGGGTCGAGGCATGAAACGCGCCGAACAGATCCAGATTGCGCAGGTCGCCGAGGAACAGCTTGCCCTGCGGCGACAACAGGCGCAATGCGCCGTGGATCACCTTCATCAGATAGTCGGCGCCCGGGAAGTGCTGGATGACCGAGTTAATGACGATGGTATCGAACTGGCCAGGCTGAAAACCCTCGAAATTGTCGGCGCCCCGCTCGTGCAGGCTGACCTGCGCCAATCCGTTTTCGTTGAGCTTTTCGCCAAGGCGCAGCAAGGTTTCGGGCGAGATATCGGTGCCCACGTATTCCTCGCACAGCGGGGCCAGTTGCAACAGCAGCAGGCCGGAACCACAGCCGATTTCCAGCACGCGGCGCGGCTGCAGCGCCTGGATGCGCCGCACCGTATTCTCGCGCCACTCCTGCATCTCTTCGAGCGGAATCGGAGCGCCGGTATAGCTGCTGACCCAGCCCGCATAGTCCATCACCGCGTTATCCGTGTGCGAATGCGAGTAGGTATTGTCGTAGGTGTCGCGCCAGGCGGCAACCTGCTCCGCCTGCAGCTCGGGCAAGCCTTCGATCTGGCTGCTGTCGAACAGGGTGGCGTAAGCGACCAGCTGCTCTGTCTCACCGTCCTGGCGCACCATGGCCAGCGCTTCGCGCACCGCCGGATGCTCGGCCAGGCGCGCTTCGATCTCACCCAGTTCGATGCGGAAGCCGCGCAGCTTGACCTGGAAGTCGCGCCGCCCGATGAATTCCAGCTGGCCGTCCTCGCGCCAGCGGCCGATATCGCCGGTGCGGTACAGCCGTCCGCCCTCGGCCGGCGCATACGGGTCGCTGCCGAAACGTTCGGCCGTCTGCT
>JANCSZ010000026.1:0-27498 GCA_024437665.1 Massilia sp. YIM B04103
CGCCAAGCCGATATCGACCCGCGCCATCAGCGCGGCGCGGCCGGTCAATTGGTCGAGTGCGTTGTACTGGTTGGCATAGGTGCCCAGCGCCAGATCGTAGGCGGCCTTGGCCTTGCCGGTGCCGTTGATGGCATTGACCAGGGCGGTCAGCTCGGCCGCATTGGGCTCGCGGCTGAAGCCGGTGCGGAAGAGGGCGCTTGCATACTGCGCGGCGGAGCCGGCCGTGTTCAGGCGCGCCTGACCTTCGGCCGAAGCGAGGATGCGCTCGGCCACGCCGACCATGCTCCTGGTGGCGGTCAGGATATCGCGCGCGGCCAGCATTTCCTCGGCCGTCGGCTCGCGGCCCAGCATCAGGGCATACAGTTCGTGCGTTTCGATCACGATCCGCGTGTTGGAGCTGAAGCCACGGTAGGCTGGCTGGGTGATGGCGTCGGCGTCGGCGCGCAGCTTGGCGGTGTTGGCCAGCAGCGCGGCTTGCACGTCCGGCGTGTCGCGCTCTTTTTGTAGCGGCAGCAGCAGGGTGTTGAAGGCGGTGGCCAGTTTGCCGTGGTAAGCCTTGGAGTCGGCGTTCAGCTCGCCGATGGCGAGGCGGCGTGTGAAGTCGAGTGCGACCTGGCCCCGGCTTTGCGTTTCCAGGGCTTTGACCCATTGGGCTGCGTCCGGAGGCAGGCCGGGCATGCCGGTAGTGTAGGGATACATCACCCGCAGGATGTAGTCGCCGCCAGTCGCCCCGATGATGGCGGTGACCATGGCGTCGGCAGCCTGGACCAGGGTAGCGCCGGCGTCCATCGAACGTAGGTAAGTCCTCAGCTCGGTCAGGGTTGGCGTTCTGCTGGTGAGCGCGATGAACACCCGGATCAGCGCGGTGGCACGGTTGGCCAGCACGGGATCGGCGTCCATCTGCTGTGCCAGCTTGGTGCGCTCGACATTGGCCTGGTCGGCGGCCGAGCGCGCGCGGAGCAGGGTGCTCAGCAGCGGCATGGCCGTGCTCATGCCACTGGCGGAGGCGGCGAGGGCGTTCAATTGGGCCAGCGTCGCATCGGCCGGCATGCCCAGTTTGTCCTTGATGGCGGCCAACTGGTTTTGGACGACAATCAGCGCCGCCGTCGCGTTGGCTGCCGCCACTGCCGCCGTGCCGACCTTGATGGCGGCGGCAATCGCCGCCGGGGCGGCTTGGGCGATGCTGAGGTAGGAGCTGGCGAGTTGCCAGGCCAGATCGGCCTCGGCCACGGCGCGCACGGCCGCATCGTAGTCCTGCTTGGCTTGACGGTAGCGGGCGTCGATCTGCTCCTGGATGTTGGCCACGGTGCGCAGGTAGCCATCGGCCTCGCCTTGGAGACGGCTGCGCAGCGCGGCTTCGCTGCTGGTGGCTTCGGCTTCAAAGTCGAGGCGCTTGCTCAGGCCGGCAATCGGTTCGCGCAGCTCTTGCCGGGCGGCGTCATAGAATTCCCAGGCAACCTTCGCCGGATCGGTCATGCCATTGGTGTAGTTATTCTCCTGCCACCATTGGAAGCCGCCTTCGTCCGGCTCCCGCTTCAGAACGGTCTTGTACAGATCGGTGAAGAAGGCCTTACGGTCGGTCAGCGGCATTACCAGCGGCCGCAGCAGATCGGCCAGGACGATTTTGCTGGCGTCCAGGTCTTGCAGCAGCTTGCAGAATTCCTGGTAGCTCGGTTTTTGATTGAAGGCCACCAACAGCCGGTTCAGCGCGCCGAAATTGGCGCTGGCGAGCAGGGCCAGGGACGGCGCGGCCAGGATCCTGGCCTGTTCGACGGCAGGGAAGTCGGCCAGCGTCACGCGGCTGGCCGCATCCAGCTCGCGTTTGCGCTGGGCCACCGTATCGCTTTGGTCGGCGGCATTCTTGGCGGCCAGCTTGGCGTCCAGATCGCGCTGGGCGACGGCGATTTCGGTCTTGGCGGCGGCTTCGCTGGTTTTCAGCGCATCGAGCACGCGCTGATCGAGACGGGCCTTGGCCAGGTAATCGGCTTCGTTCGGGGCGGTGCGTTCCGTCAGGCTGCTGATCAGCTCGGCGGCCACCCAGGCGCGCGAATGCTCGCCCCGGTTCAGGATAGCCAGCCAGGGATCGCCCGCCTGTGCCGGCCGGCCCAGGGCTTGCCGGCACAGCTGGTCGATGAATTCCTGATTCGTCTGGCTAGGTGGGAACAGCGCCTTGCCATCGTCCGCGCCGAGGAAGGTTTCGCTGATGCTGGCCAGGCTGACGCCCTGGATGCGGCCGCGCGCCCAGAAGTTCCAGCCCGAGATGTCGATCGCCTTCTGGCCAGGCGCATTGCCCCGGTTGAACAAGCCCACGAACAGGCGGCCGACTTCAATCATGGCCTGCGAGTTGGTGCCCTCGGCCTGCTTGAGGGCGACGTCATAGGCTGTCTGGCTGGTCTTGGCGGCAGCTTGCCGGGTCTCGATATCCTTGGAGATCTTGGCCGCTTCGTTGGCGAGCGTGGCAGCGTTCGTCAATTGCGCGCTGATTGCGTCCAGCGCCGAGCCGATGCGCTGGTAGAACTCGATCCGGCCTTGTAGATTGGTGAGTTTGTAGCTGCTGGCGTCGTCCGGCAAGCCTTCCAGGTAACCGTTCAGCACGCCGATGGCAACCGCGGCCCGGTTCTCGACCTTGGTCGCGGTTGCCGTCCAGAAGGCGAGGCCGCCGGCATCGGGTTCGCGGTTGAGCATCTGCCGGTACAGCTGGCTCACATAGTCCTGCGCGTTATAGTTCTCGGCAGGGAAGATGCGTTTGCCCTCGTCGGAGTCGAGCATGCTCTGCGCCATGGCGATATCGGTCGCGCCATCGCGCATCTGCAAGGTCATGGCGGCCAGGCCGCCAAGTTCGAGGCCTGGCCTGCCGGCGCCGGTGCGGTTCAACAGACCCACGTATAGATAGGCTGCGCGCAGCATCGGCAGCGCCAGCGGATTGGCCTTGGCCGCCGCCAGCGCCTTGGCGGCATTGTCCGCCGCCTGCATCACTTGCGGTGTGATCGCTTGCGCGCTGGCCAGACGGGCCGCCGCAACGGTGAGCGAGTCGCTCAAGCCGCGCGCCTGATCGGTGATTTCCTGTGCTCTGGCGGTGAGGGCGAACTGGTTGGCCAACTGAATATCGGTGGCCGTGACCATTTCGTTGATCTGCCGCGCCGCTGCCACATCGTTGCCGCCCAGATGGAGAGCGTACATAAGACCGACACTGGCCTTGTTGATCAGCAAGTCCCTGCTGTTGAAATCTTCGGGCTTGGTGCTGGAGAGCACGGCATCGATAATTTCCAGCGCCACCTCGGCCCTTGAACTGAAGGGAATGCGCTCCAGCCAGGGGGCGATGGTCAGGTGATCGACATCGCGCCCGAAAGCGATTCGGTAGACGCGCGCAATGAAGTCGCTATAGGACTGCATGACTGGATACAAGGCATCCTTGCTGCCCTCTCCGTTGAGCATGGAGTTGGCCACGTCCTTCCAGCTGACGCCCGATTGCAGCGCCTTCTGCCAGAATTCAAAACCACCCTGGTCCGGCGCGCGGTTCAGCAATACCGCATACAGGCGCGCCAGCTTGTGGCGCTGCGCGTCCAGCGGCGTGAAGCCGGTGGCCGCCTTGCTGTCGGTGACGAATTGCTGCATATCCGTTGCCAGGTTCTTCAAGGCAGCCTGACTTGCGGCGGCTGCCCCGTTGACATCAAGGTCGGTGCGGATATTGGCGAGCACCGTCCGGTAGTAGGCCGCCACCATGCTGGCCTCGGTCGGCGGAATGGGGGCTTTCGCATACATCAGCCCCAGCTGGGCTCTCAGGAACAGCCGCTGGCGTGCCTGGGTCATATCGGCTTTGCCTGCGGCGGCGTTGGCGACCCGGTCGGACAGGGCGACGAGGAAGGTGCCATGGCTCAGATCGGGTGCTTGCTGGCTCAGGCGGCCAAGCTCCCAGGTCATTTCCAGATCGCTTGGCGCCCGTCCGAGCAAGTTCGTGTATGCCAGCGCAATCAGGCGGCGGTTATAGGCATCGCCGGTGGGCATGATGCCGCCTACCAGCATGGTGGCCTGGCCTTCGCTGCTCTTCAGCATTTCCAGCGCCACGCTTTCCATCGACGCGCCTGCGCTGAGCGCAGCCCAGCGCGCATCGAAAGTGGGCTTGTCGGGCACGCGCAACAGGAGGCCGACATACAGGCGCGCCAACTGGGAACGCTGGCGATCCAGTGCTGCGGCCTGGTTGCCTTCGGCGATGGCGCCATCGGGCGAGGTGTCGGCCAGCGCCACCAGGCGGTCGGCCGTTGCCTGGTCGTTGCCGCCCCCAGTGACAACGTAATTGATGGCGGCATCGACGCGCTTCTGCAGCGGCGCGCGGTAATAGGCGGCCATGTCGGCCAGCACGGCGCCACAGGCCTGCGGGTCCGCCTCCGCCTTCAACAAGGCGCTGTGCCAGCGCTCGAATTCGAGTGGATAGCTCAAGTCTTGCGACGGCGAGCGTTTGGCCACGGCCATGAGCTGCTTGACCAGATCGGCGCGATCTGCGGGAAGGCGGGCTTTGCCTTCCTTGCTGGCATACATATCGGCCGCAATCTGGCTTAGGGTGAAGCCTTTGTTGTACTTGTCCATCCAGAAGTTCATGCCTCCCGGATCAACTGCACGGTTGAACAGCAAGAGGTACAAGCCGAAGAGCTGGGCATGCTGGGCGACCGGCGTTCCGGCCTGGATGGTCAGGCTGCCGCTCGCGGCCTGATACGAGGTCGCGTTTTCCAACTTGATGTTCAGCTCATACACGTAGTCGCCGGCATCCATGCCGCCGATGCTGAAGACGATATAGCCGCCCAGCTCCTGCAGGCGCTCGACAGGCGCATCCGTCCAGACACTGTCCTTCGACAGGCGGTAGCGCAGGCTGGCGATGCGGCCCTTTTCGGGCGCATTGGCCAGCACGATCAGATCGTCCTGGCTGAAGCCGTCCTGGGCCGCAGCTTTGACCCAGGTGCCGTTGTCGCGGCGCAGCACGCTTTGCTGGGCATTTTCGCGGACATCGACCACATGGCCCAGCGCGTTGTACTGCTTATCCGTGCGCAGGATATCCGTCAGTTTCAGAGCCTGTTTTGCCTCCGTCAGCCCCAGCAGCGCATCTTTTTGCGCGCTGGTGCTGCGCAGCAGCGCCGTTTGCTGGCCGTAGGCGTCGTAGAAGAAGACCTTGTGGATGCCGTCTTCGCCGTTGCTGCGCCAGACCCGGCCGGCAAGGTCATAGTGGTTGTAGCTGGTTTCCCGGTCGCCAAAGGCGTCCTTGATGCGGGTGCCGGTGATCTCGCCAAAACCGTTATAGCTGGTGGTTTTCTCGATTTCGACGGCTTTGCTGTGATCCACCAGATCGGCATTGCCAGGCGTGCGCACGGAGGTCTGGCGGCCTAGGCTGTCGTAGCCGTTGATCTGGTAAGAGATTTCTTCGCGGCCGGCACTCGTGACGGTGCGCCACTGCTTGGCGACGCGGCCAAAGATGTCGTAGGCGTAGTGGATGGTTTTGCCGGTTTCGCCTTTGGCAAAGCGCACCGCATCCAGTACTTCCATGGCGCGGCCGTTGAGGTCGAAGCGGGTGGCTGTGACGCGGTTGTCGGCCGACGCGGCGTCGACCACGGTGGGCGGCGCTGCGATGGAGGCGTTCAGCGCGGCCTTGGCGTACTCGATGTTCAGAACCGCGTTGCCGTAAATGTCCAGCTTGAACTCGGTGAGCTTGCTTTCGCGCTCATTCAATTGCTTGGCGATGGCGGTGACGCGGCCCAGGGCATCGTAGTAGGTGAAGGTGGCGTTTTTCAGCGCATCTTCAACCTTGATGGCGCGGCCCAGCGCATCGTATGCGGTGGTCGTGGTTACCGATTCGAATTTCTCGCCTACTTTGGCGTCAAGGAAGCGCACCATGTACTGCGTTTCCGTCAGCCTGTTATTGTTTTTGTCATAGGTGTAATTGATTGTGCGATCAAGGCCACCACTATCGGTCGACATACTGTACTTAATGTCATCCCACTTGCCGGAGTAGGCGCCTGCAAATTCTTTTTGCTGAGTGAGATTTCCCGTCGCATCATAGAAGAAGCGAGTTAGATAGCCGCTATTGAGCTGGGCAATCTTGTAGCCGCGTGTGTCATAGGCGTATTGAGTTTCTTTTTGGTTGCCCACGCGGGTTTCATCCGCAGCGGCGCCATAGACGATTTCGCGGGTAACTTCGTTAAAGCTGTTGTATTGGTATTCAGTAGTTTTGGCCGCCTCCACATACATGGAGGAGGCAATCGACTGCTGGTCGTAGGACCAGGCCAGGGGTTCTACCGTTTTGAGCAGGCGGCCAGCCTTGTCGTAGCTGGATTTGATGCTGCGGTCTTGGGCAGCATCCAGGATCAGATCGCGCTTGAAATCCGCTTCGGTTTGGCCCGCTGCCGAGCGCTGCGGCTGGCCGTAGCGGGTCAGCGTGGTGACTTCGCCGTGGGAATTGAGTTCGTACTCGGTCACGTAGCCAAGCGCATCCTGGGCAAAGCGGACACGGCCCAGTTTGTCGTAGATCTTGTAGCTCAGCTTGCCACCGACGTCCATGTTGGACACGGCATTGCCAAATGTATCGTAGCGAACCTTGATCGAACCCCGGACCCAGAAGTCGTTACGGGAACCAGGGACGCCGCCCGCATCCACCTCGGCGGCTGGCAGGATCGTTTCGATCTGGCGCCCCACGCGGTCGTAGCGGTATTCCGTGACCCGTCCCAGTTCGCCGGCGGCACCTTCTTCGCGCCGGATCAGATTGCCGAGCGCGTCGTACTCCATTTTGGTGAGCATGCGGGCCGCATTGCCTGCGCCCCAATTGCCCATCGTGGTAGCCAGCGCGTGGATATATACCTTGACTTCGGGACTCAGCTCGGAAACCAGATGGCCGGCGGCGTCATAGCCATATGTCCAGGTTTGCCCCAGCTTGTTAGTGAAACTGGTCTTGCGGCCGATTGCGTCGTAGCCATAGCTCTCGCTGTTCTGCATCGCATCGGTGGATTTGACCAGATTGCCTTGCGCGTCGTACTCGAAGGACTGAATGCGTTGATAAAGCTCTTCCGGATAGCTCACGTTCGCTTTTGCAACCAGGGCCTCCATCTCAGCCGCGGTTTTGGGGAGGCTACTCATAAAGGGAAGGCCAGAACCGTCCATATACAGCACGGTTTTTACGGTTTGGCCGAGCGCGTTATAGCGGGTTTCCTTCATGTTGTTTCCGAACGAGAAGCGCACACGCCCGTTCAGATCGTAGAGATAAGACTCAGTGCGGACAGGGTTTCCTAGATTGGTGACTGACTGCAGATTGCCGCTCATGTCATAACGTTTTTCCGTCTGACTGAATGCGTTGGAGGTCTTGACTAGGCGGTTGACCAGGTCGTACTCGTTGGTGACAACGCGGTCCTGGTCCGATGCGGGCGGAACAAAGTCTGCCGGAATACTGTCGCCCAGACTGACTTCACGCGCAAAACGGGTTTCCGTGAGCACGTTGCCCCGGCTGTCGTAGCCGAACTGCGTGGCCGCGCCTTCCGCGTCGACGCTCAGGCGCACGCGGTTCTGTGCGTCGTAGGCAAACAAGGTTCGGCGGTCGGCGGCCGAATCGGTCGCTGCGCTAAGCAGATCGGCAGGCAGGTCGTTGCCGCGCAACGGCGTGGCGTACTGAATCTTGCTGAAGATATTGCCAAAGCTGTCATAGCGTTGCGCTGCGAGCGACCACACCTTGACGCTCTCTTCCACCCCCTGCAAGGTTGCGGTGGCGGCCACCCGGTTCAGGGCGTCATAGCTGGTGCGGGTGATGGCGTCGGCCGGGTCGGCAGCCGGTGCGCCGGTCGCGAAGCCGGCGGCGTCGTTCAGCCACAGGCTTTGCGCATAGGCTTTGCGCATGACGACATTGCCGCGCTTGTCGTATTCCTGGCTGCTGACCGACCAGGCGGTGGACTTGGCTGCCGAGTCGTAACGCTGCGAGGTGAGGGTGGACGTCAGGCGATTGTTGGCATCATAGACGAAGCGCTGACGCTGGTCGTGCTCCAGATCCGTGTTGGCGGCGGCGATATCGGCGATGTCCGCTGCGGTGGCGCTGTCGGCTTTGGCCGGATTCAGCGGATTGGCGTAGGCGATGCGCTCGACGAGATTATCGTTGTCGTCGTAACGGTTGTAGACCAGGGCGCCACGGCCATCGATGGTGGCCAATACTCGGCCGCCACGGTCGTAAATGGTGCGCAGGGAAATATCGAGGCTGCTGCGCGCGATGCTGTTGGCGGTCGCCAGCTTGCTGGCCACGCTGACTTCACCAAAAGCGTTGTAGCCTGTGAGTGTGTGGTTTTTCAGCGCATCGACCGTGTCGACCCGCATGCCGCGCTTATTGTAGGTGTAGCTTTCTACGCTCTGGACGAATGCGGATTGGCTATTTACCCGTATGATGTCATCCACTGCCCCATCAAAGATATTGGGGTCGTTTTGACGGTTGTAGAGCGTCTTATCCTTCAGCTCACCAAACTCATTGTAGGTATAGCCGGTCACCCCCAGCTGCTGGCTTGCCGGGTTGATGGTGAAGCGCAGGCGGCCTTTGATGTCGTAAACCGCAGCCTCGCGTGCATTCTTGACGTCCTTGTTCGGGAAGCCCGCCAGTTCCGCCAGCGCGGTTTTGCCGCGCCCCCCCACCAGGCCTTTGACTGTTTTATCCGCCAGTATGGTGTTGTAGCTGACTTTGACCGCAACCTGGCCGAAGACGTTGTATTGCAGGCCTTGCACGCGCCCGCCGGCATTGACGGTAAACAGCAGCCGGCCGCCATCGTCGTAATAGAAGGTGTTGGCCTGGTCCTGGGTATCGTCGCGCAGGGCGGGCACCAGCGTTTGCAGCTCCTGGGTATCACCACCGCGCAGCTGCGCCAGATTGGCTAGGCCGATACGCTTGGTGTATTGCACTGTCTTGAGCAGTACGCCATTGCTGTCGTAGCGGTTTTCGCTGACCTCGCCCAAAGCGTTGACGGTGAAGCGCAGCTTGCCATGGCCGTCGTAGTGGAAGAGGGTGCGGCTGCCGATGGCGTCACGTACGCTGGTGCGCTGACCGGCGCTGTTGTAGGTATAGTTGACGGCATATTGCTGCCAGACGGTTTCCAGCGATATGCCGGGTGGCAGCTGGCGCAGACGCAACACGCCTTCGGCATTTAGTTCGGAAATGACGCGGCCTTGGGAATCATAGCGGGCCATCGTCATGCGGTCGGTGCCGCGTTCGATGCCGGCGATATTGCCTGCGCCGTCATAGCTGAGCTTCTGGTAGCTGCCGTCGGATTCGCTTTGCCGCAGCAGGCGTTTGCCTGCGCCATACTGGAAGTCGGTGACGCGGTCCTCGGCCGGATTGGCACTGATCAGCAGTCCAGCCAAAGTGTTGGCTGCCGGGTTCTTCACTTGGTTAGCGTAGCGGATTTTTTTGACGACGTTGCCGTCGGCGTCGTAGCGGAGTTCGGTCAGATACGCATCAGCATCCACGGTGCCAATCAGGCGGTCGTCGCTGTCGTAAATATTATAGGTGTCGCGGTCGGCGCCGATGGTGCTGGCGGTCGGGGCGACGGGCGTGGTTGCATACGTCTTCAGCTGGGCCGGAGTCAGCGGCGCGATGTAGGCCGTGCTGCGGATCAGCCGCGAAGCTCCGTCGTAGAAGCGGCGTGTGACATAGCCCTCGGCATCCACGGTGTCGAGGATGCGGCCGGCCGAATCGTAGCTGATGTAGCTGTGACGGTCATAGGCATTCGCCGTGCCGAAACTTGACGGGCTCGTGGGCACGCCAGGCGACGGCATCATATTGCCGACTGGGACCAAAACCGCGCAAACCGTGGTTTGCACCAGCTGTCCCAGGGAGTTATAGATGTACCGGGTGCCGCTGCGGCTAGGATCGATGGTGAAGATCAGGCGCCCGGCCTGGTCGTAAAAGTTATAGCTGGTCAGTCCATTGGCATCGGTACTGGAGTGCAAGCGGCCGTCTTTGTCGTAGACGTTGGTGATCTTGCTGTCGCCCGCATCGGCGGTGGTTTCGGTGGCGCTCAGCAGGCGGCCGGCCGTATCGTAGGTCGAGGTCGTGCTGCGCACGGGGCGATTGGCGCCCGTCGGAGTGACGCTGACCGTGGTGGCGTTGCCGTTATAGGAGTAGAGGGTGCTGCCATCGTCCTTGGTCTGGCTGATGACGCGGCCCAGGCCGTCATAGGCGTAATCGGCGGTCTTGCGCGTGCCGGCGTAGCTGGCCAGAATCTGGCCGCCATGATCGCGCACATAGCTTTGAACGACGGCGGCGCTGCCTTTGCCGTCGGCGCCCACTTCCGTATAGCTGGTGCTGGTGGTCAGCGTGCCACGCGCATCGTAGGCATATTCCTGCAATTGCGCCTGGGTCCGGTCGGCGCTGGCGACCCAGGCGCTCAGCGCCTCCTCGCTGACGATCACGGCCGGGTCGGCGCTGACAGGGTAGCTGCGGTCGTTGTACTGCCACTGTGCGCTGCGCAGGCCCAGGGCATCGTAGCGGTATTCGGTGACTTTGCCTTCGGCGCTGAGCACAAAGCGCAGCTGGTTCTGGCCGTTGTAGACATAGCGCGTGGTCATCGGCGCCGTCGATGCGTTGTCGCCGTCGGTGTCGGCCACCTGATACGAGGTTTCGCTGGCCAGCAGATTATTGGCCGTGTAGCGGCGCGTGACCAGCAGGCCGGCGGAATCGCGGCGCGTCAGCCAGTTGCCATTCTTGTCGTAGGTGTACTTGGTCTCGATGCCGCGAATATCGCTCATGCGCTCAAGGTTGCCGCTGGCGTCGTAGAAGTACTTGCTGCGCTGAACCAGGTTGGCGGCCAAGCCATCGTTGACGATGACTTCGCTGAGCAGGCCGTTGGCGCCGCTGACATACGTGGTTTTGTAGCCGAGCGGATCGGTGACGGTAGCGCGGCCCGCCGCATAGGTGATCCCGGTCTTGCGGCCGGCATCGTCATAGAAGGCGGTGACGCGGCCCGTGGCATCATAGTCGAAGCCCAGGACGCTGCCATCGGACTGGGTGATGCGGTTGACGCGGTTGGCGGCGTCATAGCCATAGGTCGTGGTGTAGACCACGGCATCGCTGCTGTTTTCGGGCGTGAGATCGACGGAAACGCTGGTCAGGCGGTCGGCGGTGAAGCCGTAGGTGGTGCGGCTGACGGTCTTGCCGCCGGCCATGGTGCTGATCTGGGCCAGTTTGCCGCGGACGTCGTAGGCATAGCTGGTGACGTCGTCGCTGGCCGGATTCTTGACGGTGCTGATGAGATCCTGGCCGAGGATGGTGGTGTATTCATAACTGCGCACCATGCCACCCAGGTCGCAGGTGCTTTGCAGCAGGCCTTTGCTGTTGTAGATCTCGTACAGGCCGGAGCGGTCGTTGTGGTTGTCTTGCCAAGTCCACTGCTGCGAACCGGCATCGTAGACGATGGTGCGGAAAGCGCCGCCGCCGTCGGTGGAGACATAGCGCTGGCCGTCGAACAGGTAAAGCGAAGCGGAACCGTCCGCATCGGTCAGCGTGACCTTGCTGCCGGCCGAGTTCGGAGCGCCGTCGAAGCTGAGACGGCGTGCCGGACCATGACGCCAGCCGAAGCCGCCGCTGGCCGCGCCCTGGGAGTTATAGCTGCGGGTCAGACCGGCATCGATGCTGCGGGCGGCCAGGAATTCGTCCTTCTCCTGCAGGGTAACGTTGCCGTTGAACAGATTGATGTAAGCGGCTTCCCTGTTGCTGCCTTGCGCGCCATTGCCAAAAATGCCATTCAGGCCGAGGATACTGGCGGAGCTGTTCTGTACGCCCAAGCCATTGCCGCTGACGATTGCAACCATTTTCTTCTTCTCCTATGACGCCGGCGCGCAGACCGGCTGAATCTTGCTTGTTGCAGCCATCACAATTAGCTGCTTTCAAGCAATGTATCCATAGGATTTGAGAAAAGTTTAGGTGCTTTGTGGAAATTTTTCAAAAAAAGTAAAAAATTTCCATGTACAAACCTCGGTGAGCAGCTTTCACAAGCTAGCCGATGTGTTGTGCTGTAAGCGTCCAACCGCCCCACCTGTTCAGTGGATTGTAAGCGTCCGACCGTCCCACCTGTGAGCGTGGCCCACAATTTTGCACACTCCGGTTTTCATTTCGGAGGACACAATGGAGAACCAAGCAAGAGAGGAAATCTGGAAGGAGCGCATTGCACAGTGGCGTGCCGTGCTGGTGCAGAAGGATGCCCAGATCACACGGCAAGAGCAAGCCATTGCGGACAAGGACGCAACCTTGCAGTTCATGCGGGCGTTCAACGCGGAGCGTGAATGCAAGATCAAGGCGCTGACGCTGGAACTGGCGCATCACAAGCGCATCCGCTTCGGCAAAGCGAGCGAAGCCTACAGCGGTGATCAACTCGACCTGTTCAACGAAGCCGTTGACGCCGACCTGGCCGCGATGGAGGCCGATCTCGCCGCCTTGCAGGGCGGTCAGCCCGCCGCCAAGCGCAAGCGCGCTGGCCGCCAACCGTTGCCGCCGGAACTGCCACGCATCGAGCACCGCCACGAGCCCGCGTCCTGCCAGTGCGGTGTCTGTGGCCATGCGCTGGTGAATATCGGCGAGGACGTCAGCGAGCAGTTGGACGTGGAACCGGCGCGCTTTTTCGTGCACCGCCATATCCGCCCGCAGTACGCCTGCCGGGGCTGCGAGACGGTGACGGCGGCGCCGGCTCCGCCAGCGGTGATCGATGGTGGCATGGCCGCCCCTGGCCTGCTGGCCTGGGTGGCGGTCAGCAAGTTCGCCGACCATTTGCCCTTGTACCGACTGGAACAGATCGCGGCCCGCCAGGGCCTGCCGCTGGCGCGCTCCACGCTGGCCGACTGGATGGGAAAACTGGGCGTGGCGCTGCAACCGCTGAGCGAGCGCCTTGCCGAGCTGCTGCGGCAGCGGCCTTGCCTGCATGCCGATGAAACGCCGGTGCGCCAGCTCGATCCCGGGCAAGGAAAAACCCGGCAGGCCTATCTCTGGGCCTATCGTTCGAACCAGTTCGACAAGGGGCCGCCCATCATCGTGTTCGACTACCAAACCGGCCGCGCCGGGGCGCACGCGCGCGCCTTCCTGCAGAATTGGCAAGGCCACCTCATGGTGGACGATTACGGCGGCTATAAAGCGCTGTTTACCAACGGCGTGACCGAACTGGCGTGCCTGGCGCATGTGCGCCGCAAATTCTTCGAACTGCACGCGGCCAACGGCAGCACCATCGCGGCCGAGGCGCTGCGGCGCATCGCGGCCCTGTATGCCGTTGAACGGGCAGGCCGCAGATCTGGGCGCCGAGGCGCGCCTGCAAGTACGGCAGCAGCAGGCCAAGCCGGTGCTGGCCGAACTGCATGCTTGGCTGCAGACGATGCAGCGGGCCGTCGCCCCCGGCAGCGGCACCGCCAAGGCTGTTGAGCACGCGCTGAAGCGCTGGCTTGCGCTGGTACGCTACGTCGAATCGGGAGCGTTCCCGATCGATAACAATGCCGTTGAGAACGCGATTCGCCCCATCGTCATCGGCAAAAAGAACTGGCTGTTCGCCGGCTCCGAGCGCGCCGGCCGACGCGCTGCCGCCATTCAGACTTTGCTCGGCACTGCCAAGCTTAATGGCCTCGATCCGCTGCGCTGGCTGGCCAGCGTATTGGAACGTCTCCCGACGTGCCCCAACAGCCAGATCGATTCACTGCTGCCATTCCCGAACTCTACGCAGTCGTGATCCGTTCGGTTGGTGTGGGGCGGCTGGACGCTTACGCCAACGCAGCTTGCGCGGTCGCAGCTACGGACGTAACGGCCGCAGCTGCAGCCAAGGCTGCCTGAGTCGCAACCTCGGCAGCGACTCTGGTGACCTCTGCCTGGTCGCGTTTAGTGGCTTCCGCTGTCTGTGCTTTTTGCACCTCGTTCTTTGCACTATCATGTAGACCACCACGCCAGCCCGCTGTTCGCTCATGGCGCGACCGCATTGCCCAGCATGCCGCTGGCCGTGCCCGCGACATGCTAAACCGCTTTTGAGTGAAGTTCGCGGGCGGCTAGTTGCTACTTTGCCATTCGAACAACTTCCAAGACTTTGCCGTCTTTATCGAAATATTCAATCAGCAAACTTGACGCCTGCTCCTTTTGGACTAGCTTGCCGGCATTATCAACTGGAGAAACCCTGATTTCCGCGACAGGAACCATAACTGTCCTTTCCACCTCATTGCACGTTCGCAGTTGAGGTTTGTATCTAACGTCCTCAGGCAGGTTTTCAAAGCGCTCAGTTTTACGCTCTTTAGAACCCATGTCGACAATCACAACAGCTGGGCCAGCCTGAAGTGGCTCATGACACATTGCATCCATCTTCTTTCCTTTCAAATATCTAACCTACTTACTTAGTACGCGGGGCTACGGGCACATGCAAATTATCCAAAATGCCGTACCTAGCAGGGAAGAGCTGCCGCGCCACTGGTTCGTACTTTGAAGTTCCCTTACTCATTCGATACATCACCAAAGCCTCAGAGAAATCCTCTGTTGCAGCGGCAGTTGCATAACTAGAAGGTGTGCGTGAATCTGCAGTCATTGCTGCTACCCAGGCCTGTTTAACCGGTTCGCTTTGCCAGAGCTTGGCGCTCCACAAGTGACCTACCTCATGAATTATCGTAGCATCAACAACGGATTGGTCGCTGCCATACGGAATAGAGGGATAGAAATTTACAACCCCAGCACCAGCCGACGCTGCGCTTCTGAAATCTGGCCTGTTGTACTCCCGAGCCCAATATGCATCCGAAGGGTTTTGATTCGAATTAAGCACAACCGTCCTGAGCTCACTCAGTTGCACGTCCTCGACAAGTCCCAGTGCTTTGACAACCCTATCCAGACTCGGCGTGACAAAGCCCGGCGTCCCAACAGTAGGGTTTTTCGGATAAATCACATTCACGACATTGGAACCTATCTGCACCTCTTGTGAGCGAGCATCCACGTCTGCCGCCCCCCCTCGGAATCGATATTGCAAATCTTCTACTTTTCCGAGCGAAGTAGTGCGACGAATAGGATCAAAGTCCTGAGGCTCCCCCAGAACCCTGGACTCAGTCCCACTTTCATATGACTGCTTGTACCGGATGTCGTTCAGGAACGAGAAATTAGCCAGTGGCGATTTGTCGAAAGAAGGCAAAGCACCGTCAAGGACTTTCAGCTCTGGTATTGATCGCATGACTGACTTCGGTCGTGCACCTGGAGCAGGATTTTGCGCATCGGCGATGCCATCCGACACACCTCCAAGAAGTGCAGGTTCGTTTATCTGCAATCCCATTATTTTAGATTTCGCTGCCTCATCGGTTAGCGGCCCAAAGCCTCGCTTCATCGCTTCAGTCTGGGCCTCTGTCAGTGAGCTGGAGCTGCCACGCATTTGCTCGGCCATGCTGGAAGCCAGCGCATTGCCAAACGCATCCGTTGCAATGCGCGCCACATCAACCTTGCCGCCGCGGGCAATTGCCGCCGTCGCACCGGCCGCAAAGCCGATCGTCGTACTTTGCGCGAGTTTATTGCCAGCCATTAGCTTGGCAAGCATATTGTCACCAGCCAGCGCCTTACCCATGAGCTGGCCGGCGCCGGCTCCAGCCGCTGATGCGACAACCCCACGCCAATCGAAACTCTGCTGCAAACCGGTGAGCGTGTTGATACCTTGGGATGCCACGTTCGATAGCACGGCTCGGCCAACAGCAGCAGCACCGTCGCCCTGGAACATGGCGGCCACGCTACCTGCTTGCGCCGTCGCAGCCATATTCGCCACACCGGCTGAGATACCGCCTCCAATTGCCGCCGTGGCAACGCCACGCCAGCTGAACTTGTCTTGAATGCCGACGGCCATACCAAACCCCTGACTGGCTATCGAGCCTGCTGCGGCGCCGATAGCGCCAGCCGCCATGGCCGTACCTGCCGTAAAGGCACCGCCACCAATTACGCCGAGACCTGCTGTGAAGGTAGCGGCCATGCTGCCACCAATGGTGGCACCGCCGCTGGCGATCAGACTTGCCGCAGCACCTGCGGTATAGATGGTCACTATCACAGCCACCACGATCATTATGATCTGGCCTAGGCCACCGCATTTCTTGCCTTTGCTCGGAGGCGGAGGCAGTGCCAGTTCCGGCGTGGTGTTGCCCACCAGCTCGGCCGCATCGTAGGGCTTGAATGTGGTGGCGTCGTTGTAGATCGCGCTGGCTTTTTGTGGAATGGTCAATGGCTGGCCGGCTTTCAGCGTTTCGCTGCCGTTCAGGCCATTTGCCTGCGCAATCAGGTACCACAAGCGCTCGTTGCCCCATACTGCTTTGGCGACGGACGCCAGAGTTTCGCCGTCTTTTTGCACCACGTATGTACTTGGGTTGGCTTCCGTGGCGGATGAACCGGTCAGGGATTCATAGACGCTGCTGAAGGTTTCGTAGTTGCTGTCGTTGCTGCCCCGGACTTCGCCGTTGACGATCAGAGTACGGGACACTGAAGTTGCGACGCCGCTCTTCAGTTCAACCTTTTCCAGAACGTGGCCGTTGCTGTCATTGGTGAAATTGCGAATCACATTAGCCACAATCGTGGATGAGAGATTGCCATTCACGTCATAGCTCAACACGCTGGTTTTGGAATCAGTATTTGTTCCATAGTTACGGACCGTGGTGCCGGCTAACAAATAGCCTTCCCGCGCCAACTTATAGTCGTTATTCGTGGTTTGCAGCAGATCTCCAGCGCCGTTGTACAGGGCGTAAATTTCCAGCTCGCCATTGATGAAATATCTATAGGTAATGTCGCTGCGGGTAGTGTAGTTATTTCCATCCACCACGCGCTGCTTCTCAAGCCGGCCGGATATGTCGTAGGCGTTCAGACGGATCTCTCCACCGCCATTCGACGCAATCACGCGGCCGGCGGTATCGTATTGGCGGGAGCCGGTAATCGTATTGCCCACCATAATTGTCGAAAGCCGGCCTAGCGCATCGTAGCTGTAGTTTTCTTGATTGTCGCGGGTACGATTGCCTTGCTGGTCATATTCAAAGTCGTGGGTGGCAATGAGCGTATTGGTCGCGTTTTCCCATGGCAGCGCCACTTCTTCTTCATTCCATTTATAGAATTTATCCTTCGATTGAATTTCGGTAGGACGAGACTGCGTGCCCTGGATGACCTCGATATTCCCGGAAACCTGGGTTTGCCGGTTCATATTGTCATACTTATAGGCGACGGTAATCGTCTTCTTCGTATCCAAGGTGGTATTGAAGATTGTTTTTTCGCCGGTTTTGTTGCCGTTCAAATCATATTTGTACGTGATTTGATAGTGGCTATCCTGCAGGGTAGCGTTAACAGCTTCGAGACGATTTTGCCAGTCATAATGCAAGATCTGGTTCTGGATATAGGCGCCATTTTTCGTCTTGACCTTCTCGCTAATTCGATTGCCTAAGGCGTCATAGGTATAGCTGCTGGTTTGGCCAAGGTTGGTATCCTCGATTTGGCTAAGCTGGCCGGTATGGTCTTCATAGGAGTATTTCAGCTCCTGCTTATCAAATCCGCCGAACTCATTTTTATACTCGCCTTTAGCACTGACAAGCTGGTTCGATGCGTTGTACTTGTAGGTCGTAAGGTTGCCATCCAAATCCGTATGGTTCTGCAGACGGCCTTGCGCGTCATACGCCCATGTTTTACCCCTCAAATTGGGGCCGCGTTCCGCGATTTTCCGGTTCAGCGCGTCATAGACGAACTGGGTCGAGCGTCCAGCTGCGTCGGTCGTTTCGATGACGTTGCCGCTCAGATCGTAGCGGAGACGCGTCGTGGCATTCATATTCGGGTCGATGAACTTCTGGCCGAAATTAGCCTGGTCGTTAGGCAAGGCCGTCTTAACCGCGCTGATGCGGCGGCCCAGTTCGTCGTATGCGTATACCTCCAGCTGCCGTCCCATCAGCCCATTGGCCGACGTGCTAAGCCCATCCCAGAAATACATGCGGACTTCGTCGCTGGTACTGCTGAGCTGGCGGCCAAGCTGGTCGTAGACGTAGGTCGTCTTAACGTACTCTTTGGGTGCGCGCGAGGTCTTCACCGAAGTGCGCAGCCCGAATTTATCTACCTCATAAATAACCTCGCCGCCGTCCGCATGCGTTTCGGCGATCTGGTAGCCATTGCTGTTGTAAGCCATTTTATTGACGTTGCCATTGGCGTCGCGGGTCGCCACCAGACGGCCCACAGCGTCATAGCGGTTTTGCACGCCAGGGGGGGAGGAGGGCGATATAGCGTTATGGCTCTTGGCCAACAGCTGGTTGTTATGGTCGTAGCTGTAGCTGATCTTGTAGGTGGAATCGCGCAGATCGGCTGCCTCGAGCACATTGCCCCAGCGGTCGACCTTATATTGATCGCTGCCAAATTCCACGCGTGAGCCGCTGATGCTGGTGCCGATCACCGGAGTCATGGGAACCGAAGGCGTGTTGACGCCGTTCGCCAGCGCTTTTTGCGCGAGGTCGATCGCGCTTTGCAGTGATTTGCCGTAGTTCTCGAAATCAAACTGGGTCTTGCTCAGTGCAGCAGCAATCTTGTCGGCAAACGCGCTGCGCGAAATATGCTGCGCCAAGTCCTTGGGCTTTGGCTGAAGCATATCGTTGATGATTTTGACGATGACATTTTCACGCTTGTCCTGTTGCAGCTGGCCCATGTACTTCGCCAGCTCGTCCGGCGTGGCGGAGCGGTTCATCGCATTGCGGAAGAGCTGATGGATCAAGTCCTCATTCGTCATGGTGGGCGGATAGAGCGCAGCCGCCTCATCGCTCTTCAGCAGGTGCTCAAGCAAGAAAGCCTGGTCCGTCCTGTTGGCCGCGCTCATATTCTGGAAGTAGAAGCGCATGCCGAACGGATCCGGCTGCCGCTTAAACAGGATCAGGTAGGATTGGACGATCCGCACGACCAGTTGGGCCGCAGGCGATCCATTCAATTGCTGCTGGCCTGCCGCATCGGCTTTAGCCGCCGTATTATTGACTTCGTTGATCGCCAGCGTGAGGGGGGCTTTGGCATCCTCATCGGCCACTTTGGCGTTTGCAAGCTTCTCCAGAATGACGCTGGTTTTGTTATTCAGCTTCAGACCATCCGAAGTAAAGCTCTTGAGCGCGCCCTCGGTGATGTTCAACACCAGTTGCGCGCGGCTTGCGCCGTTCTGCAGCAAGTTCGCCCACGCGGCAGGACCGGTGTCGCCGGCAAAGTCGCTGCGGTCCAGTCCGTTGATGTAAATCTGCTTCACAAAGTCCAGGTTCGACATCCCGGCTGGGAAGAGATTTCGCTTTTGCGCCTCCGGTCCGGCCATCAGACTATCGGCCAACCGCAGCAATGCTTTGTCCAGGCCGATTGAGCCGATCTTCGCTTGCTCCAGCCAGTACTGCAGTTCGCTGACCGACGGGCCTTTATTCAAAACGCCCAGGTAAACGTGCACGATGCGCTGCGCCGCGAGGGCGTCGGCATTCGTGAAGTTTTGCGACGCCGTGGCGGCTTGCTTGGCGGTCGCCGCGGCAATCGCGCTGGTCGCTTTCTGTATATCGGACCCGGCGTCGGCGCTGGCCTGGAAGCGGGCCGCGTATTTTTTCAGCTCATCAAAGGCGTCCTGCGCGGGTTTGAGCTTGGCCTGGGTTTCGGCGAATTTGACCTTGGTCGACACAACATCCGTCTGCACTTTATTTGCATTGAGAATGTCCTGCGATGCCTTATTTGCAACATTAAAAGTATTTAAGTGAGCATTGCTGTCGTTTATTTCCGCGTATTTTTCGTTGACAGAAATTTCATTTCTTGCCTTTCCTTGCCGCAGGCGCTCAATATTTGCTGGCTCATTGCTTACAGTATATTGTGCAGCGTTATATCTATCGATGTAGTCGCGTGCCTCCTGCCGCATGGAATTTTCTATAATGGATTTCTCATTACTCCAATTGCGAATGCCTTCCGTATCTCCAATCAAGGCATATACAACATCGACTTTGTTCGTCTTCCCGGCATTCAGCCTGCCCACATAAAAATTATTTGGCTCGGCGTGGCGCTTGAAGATGGCTTGATAGGCAGTGTCTACAAAAGCGCTATTATCCGAAGGATACTTATCATCTTGCAGAATCGCCGCGATCATATCCTTGGTGTGCGTTACCTCGTCCCTGTTGGCGAAATGCTGGGCGTGGAAGATAATTTCGCCGAAGGTGACTTTATCGCGCAAGGCAGCATAAATCTTCGCCGCCTTGCTCAAGGCATCGGGCGATGCCAGCAGCCAGCGCGCATCAGCCACCTTGCTTCCAAGAGAGTTTATCTCGCTGTACGCTGTGTTGAGCCTTTGTTGGGAAGCTGAAATGGCTTCATCGATATTACGGCCATTCTGGATAAGATTTTGCAGTTCAGCATTTTTGTCCCGGATAATTCCTTCCTGGCGGCGGACGAGCCTATCCATCAAGCTGGCGACTTGCGTATCGAAGGCTTTCTTATATTCCATGCCTCGAATGGAGGTTTCTTCAAATCTGTTTTGCCTCTCCAGCAGTTCGGCCACTAGCTGGCCGCGAAGCTCAAAATTGGTGCCAGTGCCAAGTTGTGCCAACGCCTTTGCCAACTCTTCAGGCGTGGGCGAGCGGCCAAAGAGGCGGTTATATATTTTCTCAGCGAATTGCTGGGGACTATCGGTGGCTGGGAAGCCGCCGGTTGTCTTGGCTTCGTTGTCGTTTAGAATGAACTCGGCTGCTTTTGCCAGTGAAATCGTATTCGACGGGCTATCAAATAGAATCACTTCCCACGGTTCCACCAGCCTGCTATCAGAGCGATTATTCAACAGCACATACAGTTGCAGCGCTCCCAATTTCCCCGCGACTTTCTTACCGTTGGCCGTAGAGGCGGCTGCAATAGCTTCTTGAGCGCGGTCGATGGCCGGTTTTGCTTGCGCTTCAAGATTTCTCTTCGCTTCTTCCAGTTCGCGCAGCGTTTTAGTCAGTTGGTCGAGTTCAGCTTTCTTGCTTGCCAGATCTTGCTGCTGCTGTTGAACAATGCCCTTGGTTTCATTATCGAGCACAACAAAGGCATTGGCGACCTTTTGCAGGAAGCCCGCGCGGGCCTGCATCAAGCTCAGGCTGTTTGCATCTTTCGGCTGGAACTCCGAGTACTCCATGATGTAGCGCAGGATCCCAGCCACCGCGTTGCCGCGCGGAGTTGATCCGCCGGCACCAGCCATATTGGTCCATTCCTGCAGCTTGGCTTCTGGTATTCCTGACAGAGAAGAGACAAAGCCCTTGCATACAGTCTCGACAAACGCGCGGTCGCCCAATGGGGGATGGAGATCATTCCATTCTTTCGAAGTAACCAGGAACTGGGCGCTTTGTTCAAGCGAAAGGGCACCCGCATTGCTCAGATGGAACTCCAACCCTTTGGCATCGATCGGGTTCGCGCCGCCCCTTTGCAGCAAAGCCACATACAGTTGCGTCAATTGCAGACGACGGAAGGCCACCGACTCCTTGGGAAGATTGTTGAGGCTGTTGGCATCGAGGGTTGCCTTCGATGCCAAATCCATCAGTTGCGTTACGGACAAACCGGAGCGCGCCGCATTCTGAGTTGTAACCAGCCGGCTTTGCAACACATTCAAATACGCTGCATAGGCGTAGTCGGTGGCGGCCGTCAGATCGGTGGCGCTCACCTTTTGCATGACTTCCTGTCTTACCGTCTTGTCGGACAGATCCAGCACTTGGGTCATGGCCAGAGCCATGGTGGTCCGGTTGTCCAGCATGGCGCGATGTGGCTGATCGCTGCGCTGCATCTGTGGGGAAGACAGCATGTACATCGCAATGGATGCCGCAACCTCAAAACGGCTCTTGCCATTTCTTAAATCCTGGCTGAACGTCGCCATTTCCGCGGCGATGCCTGGGCTGTTGGGAGCATACCCGAGAGCGTTCCGGTACATAAGCGCGACAAAGTCGTCGTTGCTGAGCGCCTGCCAGTTGCCCAGCACATCTTTGGGCTCTTTTTGATCCGTCATCAGGAACATGGCGGTCTGCGTCCAGCCATTGAGCTCCTTGGGATCGGTCTTCAGATAGTCTTGATAGAATTTCAGGTAGAAGCTCAGGCCCGAATTGTCGATCGGGCGCTGGGTAAACATGAAGTACATGCGCGTCAAAGTGCGCCACTGGTTCTCCATCACTGCCGATCCCGCAGCCGTCGTCGCCGCTTGCAGCGCCTGTTTGGTCGCGGCGGCTTTCACCGTCATGTCTTGGATGGCTTGCTTGACCGCTTCGCTGACATCCGAGCCGACCTTAACGTCTTTCAGCAATGCCGCCGCGGCATCGCTGTCGAGATTGCCGCCCAGCGTGACGCTGGCCGTGTAGGCCAGGGCCAGCTTATTGCTCAAGGTCGTACGATCGTTGATTCTTGCCGCGTCGTTGCCACGATATTCAGCGATCGTGCCGGCCAATTGAACGATAAATTGGCCACGGGTCAGGCCTGTAGACCCGCTCATCTTCGCCGTCCAGGAAGACAATTCGTCGGCGCTGACTTTGCGGCCCAGCATATTGTCATAGGCGCGTGTGATCAACTGCTCTCGATATTGTTCAGCGGTCAAACCGGCAACGGGCTGCATCCACGGTTGCATCGCCTCCGGGCTGCGCAGCATCTCTTCCGCCACGGCCTCGGCTTTGACGCCGTCCAGCATGACTTTCAGCCATGCGTCGAAACCGCCTTTATCCGGTGCCCGGCCGAAAATGCTCAGGTAAAGTCGAATCAGCTGAACCTGGCTGCCTTCAAGGCGGCCGCGCTGAATGGCTTCATTGGCCACCGTGGCCGGCCGCAGTGCGGCGGCTGCCATCAGTTCACGGGCTACAGCTGGGTCGCTACCACCGTTTTGGATGAAGTTGGACAGCGTCAGGGCGCGGATTTCCACCAGCTGGCTGGTGGCGTCCCGCTTGGCGAGCGTACTGCCCAGCAGGTCGGCCAGGACGGTGCCGCGCTGATCGGCGGGCGAGGTGGCGCGCACATAGCGGCTGACCCAGTTACCTATTTCGCCCTGTTTTTCGATCAGCTGCGCACTGGAGTAATTGAAGGCGCTTTGATAGATCGTTTCGATGACCTTGGCCGCATTCATGTCCTTGAAGCGGCCCTGTGCTTCGACGGATACGAGCATGTGCTGCAAGATCTCGTCGCGGCGATAGCCTTTGCCGTATGCGCCCAGCCAGAAGCGCAGGCCGTCGATGTCGGGCGCGCGGCCAAACACCAGCATGTACAGCATGACGATTTCACGCGTTGGGTCGACGGCTGGATCGGCCGCCAGGGTCATGGTACCGCCTTCACGGTTGATAAGCGGCTGTCCGGCAACCTGCGTGAACACCTTGTATTCATACTGACCCGGCGCCATGCCACGCGTATTGAATACGGGATTTCCATCTACTACTTGCAGGCGTGGGAATTCCGCCATGATCCAATCGGGATTGCCGGCGGCGCGGTAGTGCATGAACAGCGATTTTCCTTCGCCGATCATGGACGAGTCGCCCAGGACCAGGAGACTGTCCTTGGCCGACTCTCCGGCGGCCAATGGCAGGCGCAGCCATTTGCCGTCAACGAGCTGAAGCACCATGAGGCGGGGATCGCCGGCTTGACGGCGATCCACCACGTGGCCAAGGCGGTCGTAGCGGGTGTTGGTGCGGACCAGTTTCTCCAGACTCAAAACGTCTTCCGGCCGCTGCAAGCGGGACAGGATGGAGGCGTCGGTGCTCGTGCTTTGGAATACTGCGGTGGCTTGGCCAAAGGCATCGTAGAAGGCGACCTTGTCGATGCCATCCTTTCCATTGCTCAGCCAAGCATTGCCGGCGCGGTCGTACTTGGCGTAGGAAATCTCGGTCGCCGCACCGTCGCCGATCGCATAACCGGTGGACGTCACGTCGCCGAAGGCGTTGTAGCTGCTCGTCTTGCGGGTATATGGCGCGCCGGTGTTGTTGACGATATTTTGATTGCCTGGCGTCAGGACTTCGCTGATGCGGCCCAGCGTATCGTAACGGGTGATTTCGTAACTGCTTTCCTTCTTATCGCCATTGCTGACCGCGCGCCAGCTCTTGGCAACACGGCCATATACGTCGTATGAGATATGCGTGCTGCCGCGCTGGCCCATGAACTGGACCGCGTCCATCGTCTCGACCAGCAAACCATTGGCGTCGTAGCGGTTGGCCGTCATGCGGTTGCGCTCGTTGGTTGCGGAGGTCGCCAGATAGGTCTGCTCGCTGACCGAGCCGGCTTTCGGACCGTCCGCATACTCGATGGTCAATACCGTGTTGCCATGCAGGTCCCGCGCGAATTCCGTCAGCAGATCGCCGCCGTTGACGATATCGCTGGCGCCGGGTTTCAGGGTTTTGACGATGGCGCTTTGACGGCCCAAAGCATCGTAGTAATAGAAAGTCTGGCCTTGCAGCGCATCCGTAATGCTTCGCTGATTGCCCACGGCGTCATAGGTATACTCCGTTTTCAGATTGACCAGGGTGCTATCCGCATCGCCATTGTTTTTGGCGACAGTTACGTTGGCCTTGGTTTCGCTTCGACGGCGATTGAGATCGTCATAGGTATAAGCTGTCCTGCGGTCCTTGGGCGAATCGGCTGTGAACGGCTCATAGCCGTCCTCTCTCCAGCCGCCATAGGCGCCGCTATATTCGGTCTGGGATTCCAGATTGCCCGCAAAATCGTAGCGGTAGGTGGTCAGATAGCCCCTGCGATCGCCTGGCTTGTCCGACAACACTGCTACTTCAGCGCTTTTTTCGCCGCGCTTGTTGAAGTAGTAGAGCGTGACGGCGGCTTCGGTCACCGCGCGGCCTTGATCCGAACCATATACGGAGCGCTTGCGGATTTCGCCGAAGGCGGTGTATTCAAGGACGGTGGTTTTTGCCGCCGTCAGATAAGGTGAACCAAGTGCGGCCGGATCATAGATGAAGCGGGTCGGTTCGAGCGTTTGCTGAACGCGGCCCAAGCGATCGTAGCGGGTTTCCAGGGTGCGGTCCTGCGCACTGTCCGGCGAGAGCTGACGGGCAAGCTCGGCAGGAGACAGGCTGGCAAGACGGGTGTTGGGCACGGCGACCGGATTGGCGTAGCGGGTCATTAAGACGACCGCCCCGAATGCGTCGCGTTCGTATGCCGTGACGTAGCCTTTGGCGTCCACTTCATAGCGCACCCGGCCTGCCGCGTCGTACAGCTTGTAGCTCATTTCGCCGCCAACGTCCTTGTTGGCTACGGCGTTGCCGAGCACGTCGTAGCTGACCGTGCTTATCAGCGAGCCAGAGTCCTTTTCCGTAACGTCGAGCGATTTGAATCCTTGCTGCTGATCGGCCGCCGCATCGTAGATGCGTGTCGACGGGCGGATGATCTGAATCTGATGACCGGCGGCGTCATAACGGTATTCGGTCTGGCGCATGACCGGGGATTCATACCCTTCGCGGCGGAACAGCAGATTGCCCAAGGCATCGTATTCGAGCTGGGTCTTGAGGGACTGCATGGTTGGGTGGCCGAGGTCGTATTTGCTGAGCAGCAGGCCATTGCTGTCATAGGCCAGTACCTCGGGCGTGGTCTCCAGCTTGAGACGCCCCATATTGTCATAGGCATACAGCCAAGTCTTGCCCAGCTTGTTGGTGAAGCTGGTTTTATTGCCCAAGGCATCGTAAACGTAGCTTTCCTTGGCGTTCATGGCGTCGGTCAAGCTCAACACGTTGCCGTTCGCATCGTAGGTATAGGACGTGATACGGGGATTGGTGTTCTCTTTAGCTTTGGCCGCTGCACCAATATCGTCTGTCATTGCAGCGAAATCCCGGTATTCGATCGAGTCCAATACCCGCCCCATGGCGTCGTAACGCAGCTGCTTGATGTAGCCGAGGGAATCCTGCGTGAAACGCAGGCGGTTGCCAGCGTCATATTGCTTGTGCTCTATGCGATCGCTGCCTGGGTTATCCTTCTTCAGGGCCAGAATCTCTTCGGCGGCAGCCTTGCGGCTGTAGCCGGTTGGGACGTCGGCATAGCTGAAACGCTTCACCACGTTGCCGCTGCCATCGAGTTGCAGGCGCGTTATCGCGCCCATCGCATCGACCGAGATGGTTTGGCGATTGGCGCCGTCATAGCCGAAGCGGGTAATGCGGTCGTTCTCGCTTTCCGAGGCGGACAGCAGCCAGGCGCGGTAGGCCTTCGCATCGGCATTGGCCGGCAGCTTGGCGGCGCTGAGTGCGCTGGTAAATTCAGTGCGTGTTACCAGATTGCCGGCGCGGTCATAGTCCTGCGCCGTGGCTGCCCATTGCACCACACCGTTCGCATCCGCTCCCAAGGCTTTGGCCACGCTGATCTGGCGGTTGGCGTTATCGTAGGCATAGCGCTGTGCGGCGTCGCGGTCGCTGCGGTTTTGCTGCGCGAAGTCATCGATTTCCTTGGCGCTTGGGGCCAGGGGGGAATTCTTGCCATATGCCGTGGCCAGCGCGCGGCGGCCAATCAGGTTGCCATTGCTGTCATATTCGTTTTGAACCAGAGCCCATTGGGTCGAACCGCCATCCTTGCTGACGACGGTGGCCGTTGCCGTCAGGCGATTGGCGGCGTCGTAGATGTTGATAAGGCGGCGGTCGGCAGCGCTTTCCTGCAGCACGATATCGGCTTCGCTTGGCGTTGCGCCCAGTTGTGCCGTTGAAATCGCTTTTGCGTAGCTCTGGCGTTCGATGACATTGCCGTTGCCGTCGCTTACCAGCCTGGTGACCCCGCCGGCACCGTCGATTTGCAGCTTGAGACGGCCGTCCTTGTCATAAATCAGGTAGGTAACGCGGTCCTTGACTGCATCGCTCTTCACCTGTTGCAGCAGCCAGGCAATGTCCGAGGCTGTGCTGCGCGGTTGCGGCAGCTTCGCCATCAGTTCGTCCAGCTTGAGCGCGGTGGCATGGCTGGTGGTGCGCGTTACGTGGCCGGCCGCGTCGAACTCGTAACGCGTAACCGCGCCGGCACCATCGATTTTTGCGCTTAGGCGCTGATTGGCGTCATAGCTAAAGCGGGTAATCGCTCCGTTGGCGTCCTTGCGGCTGATCACATTGCCGTTGCCGTCGTACTCGTACTCGGTGCGCAGATCCATGCCCTGGGGATTGCGCGGCTTGGGATCCAGCACCTCGGCGATGCGACGCCCCAGATTATCGTACTCATAGACGGTAACACGGCCTGCCGGATCGGTCACGCTCAGGGTTTTGCCGCGGCCATCGTATTCAAACTTGGTTTCCAGCTTCGCACCGTTGTTGTCCACGATGACCGACTTGAGCTGGCCTTTCTTGTCGTAGACGTTGCGCGTTTCAATGCCGCGCGGGTCGGTCACGGTCTGCACCTGGCCCAGCGCATCGTAGCTGTACTTGGTGCTCAGCTTCAGCGGCCCGTTCGCATCGATGGTCTTGCTCAGGATGCGATTCGCGGCGTCGTAAGTGAATTCGGTGACGGTGCCGTTGGCGTCCGTGCTTTGCCACAGACGGCCGGCCTGGTCATAGGCATTTTTCACCTCTTCCTTCAGCGCATTGACTGCCGCCTCCAGC
>JANCSZ010000027.1:0-21245 GCA_024437665.1 Massilia sp. YIM B04103
TGTCGTAGGCGCCGGCGCCATCGCTGCTGCGGTAGGTCTGGGTCGAACGGTCGTAGGTAAAGACGGTGATGGCGCCGTCGCCGCCGACGCGGCTGATGGTGCTGTTGAGGGTATTGAGCGTGCCGCTCAGGTTGCCGACGCTGCGCGACAGGCTGAGTTTCCAGTTGTCGCCGTTGTCGTCGTTGAACTGGCCTTGGGAATTGTAGGTGCGGATCAGCGACTGGCCGAGGCCGGTGGCGGCGAGGAATTCGTCCTGGTGCTGCAGCACGAGGTTGCCGGTGGCGGCATTGACGTAGATATTATCGCCATTCCTGCCCAGCTGGGCGGCACCGAATTGGCCGCGCTGGCCCAGCGTGGCCCCCGTGCTGTTGACCAGACCCAGACCATTACCGCCGACAATCGCTACCATACCATTCCTTCTATTGATTAATTAGTAATGCCATCCGCACGGGAATGGCAGGCGCCGGCGTTTCCTCAGCCATGCGCTCTATTCAAAAGAAGGTATCCAGGGATTTTTGGAAAAGTTTAGGGTTTTTTTCAGTTTTTTTTCAAGGCGAAGAAAAGTGGTCTGCCCGAGCTGCAAATGTCATCGGGAACGATGCGGATCGCGCAGGCAAAAAACAGCCCGCAAGGGGCTGTTTTATGGGGCTCGTCAGGTCAATTTACAGGAATCGGTCCAGAATCTTCTTGCTATGCCTATCCAGCTCCCACTGGTTGCGGATCAGGAAGTGGATGCCGTGCGTGTCCGACACCAGCAGCGCATCGCGGCCGATGCGGCGGATGTCTTCCTCGCCGCGCAGCACGAAGTCGGTTTCGCCGCGGTCGGTGGCCACGGTCCAGGTGCAGGGCGTGGCAAAGCTGGTCACGTCGATAATGCGGCTGATCTCGGGCATGAATTCGCGCCCGCCCAATTCCTCGGCCACCATGGCGGCGTAATCGGCCGGCAGGTCTTCCAGCCGTTCGATCCAGACCACTTCCTTGCCGTCGGTGTTGACCAGGGCCAGGCCGTCGAGCGGGGCCTGGATGGGGAAGGCGCGCACCGGCGACACATGTTCGTGCAGCACGCCGTCGGCCGTGGTCAGGTTGAGGCGGCCGAAGCTGTCGCGCGTGAGTTTGAAATCAATTGTCGTCATAGCGTTTCTTTGCAGTGTCATCCAGATCGGTGTCAACGTTACGGGCCTGGGCCTGATATAGGCGGTAGTAGGCGCCTTCCTTGGCCATCAGCTCGTCGTGCGGGCCTTCTTCGACCACTTTGCCGCGGTCCATCACCACCAGGCGGTTGGCGCGCTGCAGCGTGGACAGGCGGTGGGCGATGGCGATGGTGGTGCGGCCGGCCACCAGATTGTCCAGCGCCTTCTGGATTTCTTTTTCGGTTTCCGAGTCGACCGAGGCGGTCGCCTCGTCCAGGATCAGGATGCGCGGGTCGATCAGCAGGGCGCGCGCGATCGAGATGCGCTGGCGTTCGCCGCCGGACAGGCCTTGTCCGCGTTCGCCCACCATCGAGTCGTAGCCTTGCGGCAGGCGCAGGATGAATTCGTGGGCGTGGGCGGCACGGGCGGCGGCGATGATCTCGGCGCGCGTGGCATCCGGCTTGCCGTAGGCGATGTTCTCGGCGATGGTGCCGAAGAAGAGGAAGGGTTCCTGCAGCACCAGGCCGATATTGCGGCGGTAGTCGGAGACGGCGAAGGAGCGGATGTCTTTCCCGTCCAGCAGGATCGCGCCCTCGGCCACGTCGTAGAAGCGGCAGATCAGGTTGACCAGGGTCGATTTGCCCGAGCCGCTGTGGCCCACCAAGCCGATCATCTCGCCCGCCTTGATATCGAGCGACACGCCGCGGTTGACGGCGCGGTTACCGTAGCGGAAGCCCACTTCGCGCAGGGTGATATTGCCTTCCACCTTTTCCAGCTTGGCCGGATTGGCCGGTTCCGGCACGCTCGACACGTGGTCCAGGATATCGAAGATGCGCTTGGCGGCCGACGCCGATTTCTGCGTCACCGACACAATGCGGCTCATGGAATCCAGGCGGCCGTAGAAGCGCGTGCTGTAGGTCACGAAGGCGGTCAGCACGCCGACCGTGATGTGCGATTTCGATACCTGCCAGATGCCGAACACCCAGATCACCAGAATCCCGAGCTCGGTCAGGAAGGAGACGGTGGGCGAGAACAGCGACCACACCTTGTTCAGGCGGTCGTTGACGGCCAGATTGTGCTTGTTGGCGGTGCGGAAGCGGTTCGCTTCGCGCGCTTCCTGGGCGAAGGCTTTTACCACGCGGATGCCGGGGATAGTGTCGGCCAGCACATTGGTTACTTCGCCCCAGACGCGGTCGATCTTTTCGAAGCCGGTGCGCAGGCGGTCGCGCACCAGGTGGATCAGCCAGGCGATGAAGGGCAGGGGCGCCAGCGTGACGATGGCCAGCCAGGGATCGATGGTGAACAGGATCAGGCCCGTCATGATGATCATCAGGCAGTCGGAGGCGAAGTCCAGCAAGTGCAGCGACAGGAAGACGCAGATGCGGTCGCTCTCGCTGCCGATGCGCGACATCAGGTCGCCGGTGCGCTTGCCGCCGAAGTATTCGAGCGACAGGCGCAGCAGGTGCTCATAGGTGGTGGTGCGCAGGTCGGCGCCGATGCGTTCGGAGACCAGGGCCAGCACATAAGTCTTGCCCCAGCCCAGTACCCAGGCCAGAACGGCGGACGCGGTCAGGCCGGACATGTACAGGAAGACCAGGTGGGTATCGACCGGTTTGCCGTTTTGATAAGGGATCAGCACATTGTCCATCAGCGGCATGCTGAGGTAGGGCGGAATCATGTGCGCGCCGGTCGAGGCCAGCATCAGCAGGAAGCCGGCCAGCAGCGGCCAGCGGTAAGGCTTGGCAAAACGCCACAGGCGAAACAGGGTCCAGGTGGACGGCGGCGTGTGGACCACCTTGGTGCAGATCGGGCATTCTTCCTGGTCCGGCTCGAGCGGCGCCTTGCAGGTCGGACAGGCATGTTCTTCCTCGCGCACCAGGGGCTGGCCGGAGAGGTGGCTGTCCAGCACCGGCGCGAAGAATTCGCTCAGGCGCAGCGCCTGCAGGTTCTGGCCCAGCGTGAAACGCCAAGCGCCCAGGCGGCCTTGTTCATCGAATAACTCCAGGTGGCCGACGCCCGCGTGGTCGTGCAATTTTAGAGACATTCCACGACGATAAGCCCATTGCTGCCATACCGTTTGCCCCGGTGCGCGTGCCATAATGCGGCGCTCCGTGAGCAGGACGATACCTTTGGCGAAATGTAATTTGGCGTCGAGGTCAACCTCCAGCGCACTCAAAACGTTTTCCCCGGTGGAAAGCTGGTTTTGCACCTCGGAGCGCCACACTTCAGGCAGTTCTGTGCGGCTGGATTCAAGGGCAAGCTGGGTTTTTATCATTGTGCAACATACTCCAGGGCGGTCCTTGCAAACTGGCAAGGATGGCGAAACAGTGGGAAAATATCGGACCGGGCCTTAAAAAGCGAAACGCTAACACGAGTAGCAATAGCGGCGGAAGGTAGCTGTTATTTACGGTATTCTGTCAGCTATGCATCATTAGACTTAGAAGAGGGCGGCCTGCTTTTGCGGAGTATACCGCAAGAGGTACTAGAGCAAAAACATGACAAAGAAGAAAGACATAGAAGTTCTCCGCGTAACGCATCTGCGTGGACCCAATATCTGGACCTATCGCCCGGTGATCGAAGCTTGGCTGGACATCGGAGAACTCGAGCAATTCCCCTCCGATAAATTGCCCGGCCTGTATGAGCGCCTGACCGCCATGCTGCCGAATCTGATCGAGCACCGCTGCGGCGTGGGCGAGCGCGGCGGCTTCCTCGAGCGTCTGCGCGGCGGCACCTATGCCGGCCATATTCTCGAACACGTTGTGCTGGAGCTGCAAAACCTGGCCGGCATGCGCACCGGTTTCGGCAAGACGCGCCAGACCGCCGAAGGCAGCGGCATTTACAAAATGGCATTCCGCACCCGCCAGGAACAGGTCGGGCGCGCCGCGCTGACCGCTGGCCGCGACTTGCTGATGGCCGCCATCGAAGACCGTCCCTACGACGTGGCCGGCGCCGTCGCCAGCCTGACCGACCTGGTCGAGTCGCTGTGCCTGGGTCCGAGCACCGGCAATATCGTCGATGCCGCCACCGACCGCAAGATTCCGCATATCCGCCTGACCGACGGCAATCTGGTGCAGCTGGGCCATGGCGCACGCCAGCGCCGCATCTGGACCGCCGAAACCGACAACACCAGCGCCATCGCCGAAGGCATCGCCAGCGACAAGGACATGACCAAGGACTTGCTGTCCTCGGCCGGCGTGCCCGTGCCGGAGGGCGTGCTGGTACGCAGCGCCGACGAAGCGTGGGAAGAAGCCCAGGATATCGGCCTGCCGGTCGCGGTCAAGCCGTATGACGGCAACCATGGCCGTGGCGTGTCGCTGAACCTGAACACCGAGACCGACGTCAAGGCCGCTTACGACATCGCCGTGGCCCGTGGCGGCAGCAAGAGCGTGATCGTGGAAAAATTCATCATCGGTAACGAGCACCGCCTGTTGGTGGTGGGCCGCCGCCTGATCGCCGCCTCGCGCGGCGAATCGCTGTGGGCCGTCGGCGACGGCAAGTCCACCGTGCAGGAACTGGTCGACAGCCAGATCAACACCGATCCGCGCCGTGGCACTACCGAGGAATTCCCGCTGAATATCGTGCAGCCGCGCGAATCGGAAGAAGTCCTGCTCGACCTGCAGCGCCAGGGTCTGACCCCGGATTCCGTGCCGGATGCGGGCCGCAAGGTGCTGATCCAGCTGAACGGCAACGTCGCCAACGACGTGACCGACGAAGTGCATCCGAGCGTGGCCGAGATGGCCGCCCTGGCCACCCGCGTGGTCGGTCTCGACATCGCCGGCATCGACCTGGTGGTCGAAGACATTTCCCGTCCGCTCGAAGAGCAGGGCGGCGCCATCATCGAAGTCAATGCCAGTCCCGGCCTGCTGGCCCACCTGAAACCCGCCCACGGCGGCAAGGTGCGTCCGGTCGGCGCCGCCATCGTCGACGAACTGTTTGGCGACGACGAAGACGGCCGCATTCCTATCGTCGGCGTGTCCGGCCAGCGCCACACCACGCTGATCGCCCGCCTCACCGCCTGGATGCTGCAGACCAATGCCAAGCATGTGGGCCTGAGCTGCGAAGACGGCATTTACCTGAATGGCCGCAAGGTCGCGCGCGGTCCCCTCAGCGAATGGGAATCCGGCCAGCGCCTGCTGCTCAACAAGAACGTGGAAGCCGCCGTCTTCGACAACAGCAACCGCATGGTGCTGACCGAGGGCTATGCTTACGACAAGTGCACCGTGGGCGTGGTGACCGACGCCAGCGGCCACGAAGAGCTGGGCGAGTTCTACATCGATTCCGAAGAAAAAATGTATGGCGTGCTGCGCACCCAGGTGGACGTGGTGCTGCCGGAAGGCGCGGCGGTGCTGAACGCCTCCGATGCGCAAGTGGTGGATATGGCCGAGCTGTGCGACGGCGCCGTGATCTTCTACGGCCTGAACGCCGACGTGCCGGCGCTGGCGGCGCACCGCCAGGACGGCAACCGCGCCGTCTTCCTGAGCACCGACGGCTTCGTGCTGGCTTCCGGTTCCGACGAACTGGCCGTGCTGCCGCCAAGCTGCCTGCCGGCCGGCCACGAAGCGCACCAGGAAGCCGTGCTGGCTGCCATCGGCGCCGGCTGGGCGCTGGGCCTGGAGCCGGAGCTGATGGGCGCGGCCCTGCGCACCTTCGACTGGAACAGCAGTAAAGCGGCGTAAAAGCGCGGCGTAAGAGCGCGCCGGTCAAGAATAAACAGACAGGAATACAAATGGAAGTGATTCGTACCCGCGCGCTGCGCGGCCCAAACCTCTGGAGCCACCACATGGCGGTCGAGGCGATAGTCTCCTGCACGCCGGAAGAACATGCGGTGGACACGCTGCCCGGCTTCGAAGAGCGTCTGCGCAGCCGGTTCCCGCGCATCCCGCAATTCCAGCCGTCCGGCCACGCCGACAATGTGCCGATGGCCCATGTGCTGGAGCTGGCCGCGCTGGCCCTGCAGGCGGAGGCGGGTTGCCCCGTGACTTTCAGCCGCACCACGCAGACGCTGGAAACGGGCATCTTCCAGATGGTGGTGGAATACACCGAGGAAGCCGTGGGCCGTCTGGCCGTGGAATTGGCCGAGAAGCTGTGCAAGGCGGCCCAGGACGACACGCCGTTCGACCTGAACGCCGCCTTGACCGAGCTGCGCGACCTGGACGAGGACCTGCGCCTTGGCCCGAGCACCGGCGCCATCGTGCAGGCCGCCGTCGCGCGCAAGATTCCCTTCCGCCGCATGACCAGCGGCAGCATGGTCAGCTTCGGCTGGGGCAGCCGCCAGCGCCGCATCCAGGCCGCTGAAATCGACAGCACCAGCGCCATCGCCGAAGCCATCGCGCAGGACAAGGAACTGACCAAGAAGCTGCTCGATGCGGCCGGCGTGCCGGTGCCCATCGGCCGCTCGGTCGACAGCGCCGAGGAAGCCTGGGCCGTGGCCCAGGAAATCGGCCTGCCGGTGGTGGTCAAGCCGAAGGACGGCAACCAGGGCAAGGGTGTGACGGTCAACGTCACCACCAAGGAACAGATCGACGCCGCCTTCGCCACCGCGCGCGAATTCCGCGACGACATCCTGGTCGAGCGCTTCCTGGCCGGCCACGATTTCCGCCTGCTGGTCATCGGCGACAAGCTGGTGGCGGCGGCGCGCCGCGATCCGCCCCATGTGGTGGGCGACGGCAAGCATTCCGTGCGCGAACTGGTCGACATCGTCAATGCCGACCCGCGCCGCGGTTCCGGCCATTCGACCTCGCTGACCAAGATCCGCTTCGACGATATCGCCCTGGCGCGCCTCAAGCTGCAAGGCCTGGAAGCCGACTCCGTGCCGGCCCAGGGCCAGCGCGTCATCCTGCGCAATAACGCCAACCTCTCGACCGGCGGCACTGCCACCGACGTCACCGACGACGTGCACCCCGATGTGGCGGCGCGCGCGGTGGAAGCGGCGCAGATGATCGGCCTGGATATCTGCGGCGTGGACGTGGTGTGCGACAGCGTGCTGCGTCCCATCGAAGAACAGAACGGCGGCGTGGTCGAAGTGAACGCGGCGCCCGGCCTGCGCATGCACCTGTCGCCGTCCTACGGCAAGGGCCGCGCGGTGGGCGAAGCCATCATCGCCACCATGTTCCCCGAGGGCGAAGACGGCCGCATTCCGGTCATCGCCGTCACCGGCACCAATGGCAAGACCACCACCGTGCGCCTGGCCGCCCATCTGGTGGCCGCCAGCGGCCTGCGCGTGGGCATGACCAATACCGACGGCGTCTACGTCAACGGCCGCCAGATCGACAGCGGCGACTGCAGCGGCCCGCGCAGCGCGCGCAATGTGCTGCAGCATCCCGACGTCGACGCCGCCGTGTTCGAAACCGCGCGCGGCGGCATCCTGCGCGAAGGCTTGGCTTACGACCGCTGCAAAGTGGCCGTCGTCACCAATATCGGCGCGGGCGACCACCTGGGCCTGAACTACATCACCACGGTGGAAGACCTGGCCGTGCTGAAACGCGTGATCGTGCAGAACGTCGACGAAAACGGCATGGCGGTACTGAACGCCGTCGATCCTATCGTCGCCGGCATGGCCGCCAATTGCCGCGGCAAAGTCACCTTCTTCGGCGCGCAGAAAGAACACCCGGTCGTGGCGCGCCATATCGCGCAAGGCCGCCGCACCATCTACGTCGAGAACGGCCAGCTGGTCGCGGTCGAAGGCAAGTCCGAACAGCGCATCGCGCTGGCCGACGTGCCGATCACCCGCAACGGCACCATCGGCTTCCAGGTCGAAAACGTGATGGCCGCCGTGGGTGCGGCCTGGGGCGCCGGCATCGGCTGGGACGCCATCCGCGCCGGCCTGCGCACCTTCCTGAACGACAGCGACAATGCGCCGGGCCGTTTCAACGTCTTCGACTACCGCGGCGCCACCGTGATCGCCGACTACGGCCACAACCCGGACGCCATGCTGGCCCTGGTGCAAGCCGTCGACGCCATGCCCGCCAAACGCCGCTCGGTGGTGATCAGCGGCGCCGGCGACCGCCGCGACCAGGACATCCGCCAGCAGACCGAGATTCTCGGCCGCGCCTTCGACGACGTGCTGCTGTACCAGGACCAATGCCAGCGCGGCCGCGCCGACGGCGAAGTATTGGCCCTGCTGCGCCAAGGTCTGACCGGCGCCAGCCGCACCAGCCACGTCGAAGACATCTACGGCGAATTCCTCGCCATCGATACCGCGCTGGGCCGCTTGAAGGAAGGCGACCTCTGCCTGATCCTCGTCGACCAGGTCGAAGAAGCCCTGGCCCACATCGCCCAACGCGTCGCCGCCGGCTAAGCGCCTTTGCGCTAAATCAAACAATGTCCACCCTGGTGCCAGGCACCAGAGGTGGACATTTACTGATCCAAATCAAAGAATGTCCTACCCCGGTGCCTGACACCACGGTGTGACATTTGCTGATTTAGATCAAAGAATGTCCTACCCTGGTGCCTGACACCACGGTGGGACATTTTTTGTGCTGGATCAAACCCGTGGGCGGACTCAGGCGGCGAGGGCGGTGGGGCGGGGCGTGAGGCGGGCGGTGGCGCCTTCGATCAGCTGCGGGGCGAAGACGCGCTTTTCGGCGCTGCCGCACGGGGCGTCGATCAGGCCGGCCAGCAGGTCGGCGGCGGCCAGGGCCATCTTCTGGATCGGCTGGCGCAGCGTGGTCAGGTTGTAGCTGAGCCAGTTGGATGGTTCGACGGCGTCGAAGCCGGCCACCGAGAGGTCGCCGGGCACGTCCAGCCGCAACTCATGACGGGCATGGTCGAGGCAGCCGAGGGCCATCACGTCGTTGCCGCAGATGATGGCGTCGGGCGCGCCGCCCAGCTGGGCGATGATCTGGCGCAGGCCATGGGCGCCGCTGCCGTAGTCGAAGCAGCCGTAGGCCAGGGCCGGCGCAGGCAGGCCCAGTTCCAGCAGTTTTTCGGTGGCGCCGCGCCGCCGTTCGCTGGCTACCGTCGATTCTTCCGGCCCGGCGATGATGCCGAACTGGCGGTGGCCGGCCGCTGCCAGACGCGCCGCCAGCATGCGTCCGGCTTCGTACTGGTCGCAGAAGACGCTGGCCACATGGCTGTCGCGCAGGTGGCGGTTGAAGACCACCAGCGGCACGCGCCGCCGTTCGCATTCGGCTATCTGGGCTTCGCTCAGGGCGGCGGCGGCGATCACGCCGTCGACCTGGTATTGCCAGACATCGTTCAGAATCTCGCCGACATCGCTTTCCGACTGCATGGTGAAGAGCAGGGCGCGCTTGCCGTGGCGCGTGATCTGCTGGCTCAGCTCGGACAGCGCTTCGGGATAATATAGGTTTGAGGCATTCGAGATCAGCAGCGCCACCGTGTTCGAGCGCCGCGTGATCAGGCTGCGCGCCGCCGCATTCGGGATATAGCCCAGCCCTTCGGCCGCCTGCATCACCCGTGCATAGGTCGCCTTGGAAACGCTGGCGCCCGGTTTGAAACAACGCGATACTGCCGACTGCGATACGCCGGCCAGCATGGCCACGTCGTAGGAAGTCACCCGGCGGTCTTCACGCAATATGGCGGCCTTCTGGTCCGCCGCGCTGAGCGCCTGAGGAGGTTTAGTCTTGGTCATCGTCTCTGTTGCCGTCGCCTCCACGGGAAGTGGTCTTATCCGCGACTTATAGTATTGCTATTGAGCATAACTGAAGATCTTACCTTCTGGCAATAATTTGCGCTGTTTTGGGGCGTAGGTGTCGCGCCGCCGCACCAGCATGAAGAAAATGGCGGTTTTCCGCCGGGGCGGCCGGACTCTGCTAGAATACCGCCCCTTTGCTTTTCCAGGACGGGACTCATGGCTAATGCTTGCGGCGTCGATTTCGGCACTTCCAATTCCACCGTAGGCTGGGTACGTCCCGGCCAGTCGCTGATGCTGCCCCTGGAGGATGGCAAAACCACCCTGCCTTCGGTGGTCTTCTTCAACGCCGACGACGATCAGGTCAGCTTCGGCCGCGCAGCGCTGGCCGAATACCTGGCCGGCTACGAGGGCCGCCTGATGCGCTCCATGAAAAGCCTGTTGGGCACCAGCCTGATCGACGGCCAGACCGAGGTCGGCGGCCGCGCCCTGCCTTTCCGCATGCTGCTGGCCCAGTTCATCGGCGAGGTCAAGCACCGCGCCGAGCAGGCCGCGGGACGCAAATTCGAGTCGGCCGTCTTCGGCCGCCCCGTGCATTTCATCGACGACGATGCCGCCGCCGACCAGTTGGCCGAAGACACGCTGGGCGAGATCGCGCGCGCCGTCGGCTTCAAGGACATCGCCTTCCAGTTCGAGCCGATCGCCGCCGCTTTCGATTACGAGTCGCAGATCGACCGCGAGGAACTGGTCTTGATCGCCGACATCGGCGGCGGCACGTCCGACTTCTCGCTGGTGCGTCTGTCGCCGCAGCGCGCGCGGAAGGCCGAGCGGCGCGACGATATTCTGGCCAATGGTGGCGTGCACATCGGCGGCACCGATTTCGACAAGTATCTGAGCCTGGCAGCCGTGATGCCGCTGCTCGGCTATGGCAGCCAGTTGCGCAATAACAGCGAAATCCCATCGAGCTACTTCTTCAACCTGGCGACCTGGCACACCATCAACCAGGCTTACACCAAGAAGATGTGGGTGCAGCTCTCGGAGCTGCTGCGCGACGCCAAGGAGCAGGAAAAGCTGGGCCGCCTGCAAAGGCTGATCGACGAGCGCGCCGGCCACTGGCTGGCGATGAAGGTGGAAGAGGGCAAGATCGGCCTGTCCGGCGCCGACAGCTTCGCGCTGGAACTGGACCGTCTGGCGCCGCCCGTCACGCTCGAGCTGCAGCGCTCCGCCTTCGACCTGGCCGTCGGCCACCTGGTCGGCTCCGTCGAGCAGACCGTGCTCCAGCTGCTGGCCGATGCGGGCATCAAGCCGGAGCAGGTGGACACCGTCTTCTTCACCGGCGGTTCCAGCGGCGTGCGCCTGCTGCGCGAACGCATCGGCGCCCTGGTGCCGTCGGCGCGCAAGGTCGAGGGCGATCTGTTCGGCAGCATCGGCGCCGGCCTAGCCTTGGACGCCGTGCGCAAGTTCGGCTAGGAGAGGGCGATGCTGAACCCATTCTTCTTCAGCGCAGGCTTCGCGGCGGCGTTGCCGACCGGCGGCGCGAGAGCATGCCGGGGCCGGGCATGGAGATCGCCATGCTAAGCCAATCCATTGTCATGCTCGACTTTGAAACCACCGGCCTCTCGCCCGATATGGGCGACCGCATCACCGAAGTAGCGGCCCTGCGCATCGCCGAGGGCAGGGTGGTGGAGCGCTATGTCAGCCTGGTCAACTGCAATGTGCGCATTCCCGCCTTCATCACCAGCCTGACCGGCATCACCCAGCACATGGTCGATCATGCGCCGCCGGCGGCCGAAGTCGTGCCGCGCCTGCTCGACTTTATTGGCACCGATACGCTGTCGGCCCACAACGCCAGCTTCGACGAAAAGTTCCTGCGCGCCGAAAGCGCCCGTCTTGGCCTGGCGCCCGGCCATGCGGCCACGGTCTGTTCGCTCAAGCTGGCGCGCCGCGTGCTGCCGCAACTGGGCAGCTACAAGCTGGGGCTGTTGAGCGAAAGCCTGGGCATCCGCTTCAACGGCCAGGCCCACCGGGCCGAGGCCGACGCCGAGGTGGCGGCTGAAGTGCTGCTGCACATCGGCCGCCATATCGCGCGCGAATACGGCATCGCCGCCGTCGACGCGGCCTTGCTGCTGGCCGTGAACAAGCTGGCTGCGGCCAAGGTGCCGGCCTTCCTGCGCAAGCAACAAGGCGTCTGAATGCGGAAACGCTGGAAGCTTTGACACTGTTGCGGTTAGAATAGCGCCGTTGACCGACTCATTTCCTTCATACCGCATGACACGCCACTTGCTAGCTCGTGTGCTGATCTCGCTTCTGCTGCTGATTTCGCAGCAGTTGGCGCTGTCGCACGGCTATTCGCATTGGGCGAGCGGACGGCCGCTGGCCCTGGCTCAGATCCAGGCAGCGGAAAGCAGCGACGAGTCGCAGCAAAAATCGCTCACGCCCGAGCATGGTTGCGCCATCTGTCTGGCCGCCAGCCATTTCGCCTCGGCCCTGGGCAGTCCCGAATTCAAATTCTTTGTGCGCGACTGCGCCTATGCCGCCGCCATGTTGCCGGCGACCGTGGCTGCCGGCCTGCTCGCGCTCCATGCCTACCAGCCACGCGGCCCGCCTCAAGCCTGACAGCCCTGTTGTATTCCGTTTTCGCAGCCCTGTGCCGCGCGCGTTTTTGCGCGTCCGGCACGCTGCCTGTCATCTATTTTTGCTTGAGGTTTACCCATGAAGATCCAACACACGCTGCTGGCTAGCGCCGTCCTGTCCGCTCTGTCCACGCTGGCCCACGCCGAAACGGCGGAACTGCCGAAAATCATCGTCACCGCCACGCCTTTCCATACGGCCGAAAACGACCAGATCCTGACCCCGGCCAAAGTGCTGGCCGGCGACGAGCTGCGCGACAAGGCCGGCACCTCGCTGGGCGAAACGCTGTCGCAGGAACTGGGCGTGTCGGCATCGGCCTTCGGCGCGGGCGCGTCGCGGCCGATCATCCGCGGTCTGGAAGGTTCGCGTGTGAAGATGCTGGAAAACGGCATGGCGGTGTCGGATGTCTCCGGCCTGTCGAACGACCACGCGGTGTCGTCCGAAGGCGCGAGCGCGCGCCAGATCGAAATCCTGCGCGGCCCGGCGGCCCTGTTGTACGGCTCGGGCGCGATCGGCGGCCTGGTGAACGTGGTCAATGAGCGCATTCCCACCGAGCTGGAAGCCAAGCCGACCGGCCAGCTGGAAGCGCGCTACAGCACGGCCGACAAGGGCCGTGCCCTGTCCGGCGGCGTCGATGGCAGCGCGGGCAAGGTGGCCTGGCATGCCGACGGCAGCTGGCGCAATACCGACGATTACAAGATTCCCGCGCCGCGCAAGGCGGGCGATCCCGATTCCGAATCCGGCCGCTTGCCGCATTCGGCCACGCGCGAACGCAGCGGCGGGCTGGGCGCGTCGTATATCGAGTCCTGGGGCTTTGTTGGCGCCTCGGTGTCGCGCCTGAGCAATCTGTACGGCATTCCGAGCGACGAAGGCTCGAAGATCGACCAGAAACAGACCCGCTACGATATCGACAGCCTGGTGCGCGCGCCGTTCTCCGGCTTTGAATCCTTCAAGTTCAAGGCCGGCTATACCGATTACAAGCACGCCGAGCTGAACGACGAAAATCTGCCGGAAGTCGTGTTCAAGAACCGTTCGCTGGAAACGCGCGCCGAGCTGGCGCATAAGCCGGTGGCGGGCTGGAACGGCACCTTCGGCATGCAGACCGAGAACCAGCACTTTTCCGCCCTGAGCGCGGAAGGCGGGCCGGACACCGTTCCGGTCACCCATTCGACTTCGCGTGCCGCCTTCCTGGTGGAGGAAGTCGATGCCGGCCCGGTGCATATGAATGCCGGCGCCCGCATCGAAAACGTGAAACGCAAGCCGGTGACGGGCCTGAACCGTTCCTTCGACCTGCGCTCCGCGTCGGTGGGCGGCATGTGGCCCTTCGTGCCGGGCTATGGCCTGGGCGCGACCCTGTCCTACGCCCAGCGCGCGCCGGCCATCGAGGAACTGTATTCGGGCGGCCCGCACGACGCCACCGCCACCTTCGATATCGGTAACCCCGACTTCAAGAAAGAGACCTCGCGCAATATCGAGCTGACCCTGCAGAAAACCTCGGGCCAGCTGCGCTGGAAGGTGAATGTCTTCCGCAACAAGATCAAGGACTTCATCTACGGCCACATCACCGGCAATATGCTGGATGAGGACGGCCATCCCGGCGAGGAACTGCGCGAACGCGTCTTCGAGCAGGCCAACGCCACGGTGCGCGGCGCCGAGGCGGAAATCGGCTACAACGAACGTGGTCTGGGCTGGTCGGGCCGCCTCTTCGCCGACACCTCGCGCGGCAAGCTCGATGCCGGCGGCAATCTGCCGCTGCAGCCGGCCAACCGCATCGGCGCCAGCGTGGGCTACCGCGAAGGCGGCTGGCGTGGCGGCCTGTCCCTGGTGTATGCGCAAGGTCAGGACCGTCTGGCCTCGTTCGAGACCACGAACACGCCGGGCTATAACCAGCTCAACGCCAATCTCGCTTACACGCAAAAGCTGGGCAGCCAGGACGTGACCTGGTTCCTGATCGCCCGCAATCTGCTGAACGAAGAGATCCGCGTTTCCACCTCGGTGCTGAAAGACATTGCGCCGTTGCCGGGCCGCAGCCTGGTATTCGGCGTGCGTACGCGCTTCTGATTCAAGCAAGACCAGCTTTCAGCGGACTCGTCCCTGCCGCAACCCCCGGCCAGCAATGGTGCGGGGGTTTTTTTGTCGCTGCAACGTCGCGCCGATGCTAGCAAACTGCTATAGGCTTTGCGTACGCACAAACCGGTGCGGCGGGCTGAAATTATCCTTTAGATAATATCGTTCCCGGTAGGGAGAGCCCCATGTCCAAACAGAATATTCAGCAGGAGTGTGATGCCTATCTCTGGTTTCGCAAGGCGGCGGAACGGGGCAATGCCTACGCGCAGTTCAATCTGGCCCTGCAGTACAAACGCGGCGAACAGACCGAGCGCAATGAGGATGTCGCGTTTATCTGGATGGGGTGCGCGGCGCGCCAGGGACTGGCCTTCGCGCAAAATCATCTGGGCACCATGTATTTCCACGGACGTGGCACAGCGCAGGACGATACGGAAGCGCTGTACTGGTTCCGCACTGCCGCCGCGCAAGGCGAGCCGGCCGCCCAGCAAAATCTTGGCCAGATGTACCGCAAGGGACGCGGTGTGACGCAGAACGATGAGCTGGCCCTGGCCTGGTTCAGCCGTTCCGCCGAACAGGGCGTGCCGGGCGCGCAGGCGATGATGGGCGTGCACTATGCGCGCGGGCTGGGTTGCGCGGCGAACATCGCGCTGGCCCTGGCCTGGTTCCGCAAAGCCGCCGCCCAGGGCGATGCGCTGGCGCAGCTGAATCTGGGCTTGCTGCACAAGAATGGACAGGGTTTGCCGCGCGACGATGCGCAGGCGCTGGCATTCTTCCGCCTGGCGGCGGCGCAAGGTTTGCCGAAGGCCCAGTTCCAGCTCGGCGCCGCCTATGCCGAGGGGCGCGGCATCAAGTCCGACCAGGAGCGCGCTTTCGCCTGGTTCAGCCTGGCTGCCCAGCATGGCAATGCGGATGCCCAGTACAGCTTGGGCAGCATGTATGTGCACGGGCGTGGCGTGGGCCGCGACCCGCAGCGGGCTGTGGAATATTTCCGCCAGGCTGCCGAGAAAGGCGCGGCCAATGCCCAGTTCAATTTAGGGCTGATGTATGCGAACGGGCAGGGTGTGGCGCAGGACGAGGAGTGCGCCGCAGTCTGGTATCGCCTGGCGGCCGAACAGGGCGACGCCAGCGCGCAGAACAATCTGGGCGTGATGTACGCCAACGGCCAGGGCGTCGACCAGGATGAGGCCGAAGCCGTGCGCTGGTATGGCGCGGCCGCCGAGCAGGGGCATGCGCTGGCCCAGTACAACCTGAGCGGCATGTACCAGGCCGGGCGCGGCGTCGAGCCGGACCAGGTGAGGTCCTACATGTGGATTTCGCTGGCAGCCGATGCCGGCGACGCCGCCGCCTGCAATAGCCGCGCTTTGATCGAAAGCAAACTCTCCGTCGAGGAACTGGGCTCAGCCCGCGCCTTGACGCGCCATTGGCGCGAGACGCACCGGGTCTGAGCGCGGCCTAGCGGGCGCGTCTTACAGCGTGTTCCAGATCTGCTGCAGCCCGATGGCGTGCACGATGCCGTAGCCAAGGCAGATCAGCGAACTCCAGACCAGGAACGGCGTCGATTTCGAACGGGAGACCGTCAGCAGCGGCACAATGGCCAGACCGCGCAACAGATACACGGCGGCAATCACGCACAGTCCGGCCTTCAGCAAAGGCAGCGGCGCCAGCAGCCCGGCACCCGACAGCGCATACGCAGCCCATGCCGCCAGCACAGTGGCGATGCCCAGGGTGAGCACGGCCGGATACAGCTTGCCTTGTTCCGCCATTGTCGCCATGCGCTCGCCCGCACCGAAGAAACGGTACCAGGACGGCCCACCCACGATAATCGCCAGGTGCAGCGCCGCCGCAATCGCACTCAGCACCGCGCCAATCAGCAGCGCCGCGTTATACGAACCCGCCATATTTCATCCCCTGAAATTTAGACACGCCGTATGCTCGCATGGCGATATTAATTGCGCAATAGCTTGCGCAGTTGCAATAAATATGACTTGCTCCAAAACCGGCAGCGGAAGACTTCAGGTTTTCACCGATAACTCTTGCCTCTCGTCAATGTACTGGACTTGCCGTGTGTAAAGATGAACCAGTCTTCATCGCAAGCAAGAGGAGCCGGACGTGGATCACAACAATGCCCTGTTCAGTTTTCTGGCCCAGGAAAAAGAGCTGGTCACCCGCAACCGCCCCTTGCGGTTGCGGCTGGCGCATCCATCCGGCCTGATGGACGACGTGCTGCTGCCGCAGCGCATCAGCGGCAGCGAAGCCGTGTGCGGCGGTGTCGAGTACCGCGTGCTGTGCGTATCGCTGAACGCCCACCTGCCGCTGAAGGAGCTGATCGCACTGCCGGCCGCCATCGACATCGTCACCGACCGTGGCGACGTGCGCAGCGTGTGCGGCATCGTCAGCGAAGCCAGTGCGGGTGACAGCGATGGCGGTCTGGCCAGCTACCACTTGGTGCTGCGCGACGCGCTTGGCATCCTGGAAAAACGGATCAATACCCGCGTCTTCCGCCAGAAGAGCGAGGTGCAGATCATCCGTCAGATCGTGGAGGAATGGCGCCAAACCAATGCCGTGCTGGCCCACGCCTTCCGCTGCGAAAGCGGCGACGGCTTTGATGAACAGCGTTACCCACCGCGCGAATTCACCATGCAGTACAACGAGTCGGACGCCGCGTTCATCCGCCGGTTGATGCAGCGGCGCGGCATCGCCTGGCACTTCCGTTCCCTGCCGGATGCGCAACCGGCCCATGCGCTGGTGATGTTCGATACGCCGCACGCACTGAGGAAAAATGCCGCCGGCGCCGTGCGCTATCACCGCGACGCCGCCACCGAGGAACGCGACAGCATCACCGCCTGGTGCGCGGTGCGCGCCATGCAGCCCGGCTCCGTGGCGCGTTATAGCTGGAACTATCGCAACCTGCAGACCGCTTTCATGCAGAGTACAGCGCGCAGCGATGTGGACCAAGGCCCATCCGGCAGCACGCTCTGCGCTAGCCTGGACGACTACCAGATCCTGCCGCCGCATGCGGGAGACAACCATGACGATTTATGCAGTCTGGGACTGCTGCGCATGCGCCGCCACGACTACGAATCGAAATGCTTCCATGGCCAGGGCAGCGTGCGCGATTTCTGCGCCGGTGAATACTTCACATTGACCGAGCATCCCGAGATCGACACGCATGCCGAATCCGAACGCGATTTCGTGGTGACAGCCCTGCATCTGCGTGCAGAGAACAATCTTCCGCAAGCCCTGTCCGAACGTGTGGCAAAGCTGTTTGCGCACCAGAACTGGCATGCAGGAAAAGATGGTGATGCACTATTTGCCGACCGCGTCGCAGGCGGCGATGCTGCTGGCCCGACGCGCACGCGCATCCACTTCACGGCGGTGCGGTTGGGCACGGAGATCGTGCCAGCTTACGATCCTCGCAGCGACCTGCCGCAAGTCCGTCTGCAAAGCGCCATCGTCACCGGCCCCAAAGGCGAGGAAGTGCATTGCGATGCACTGGGGCGGGTGAAGATCCGCTTCCCCGGCATGCGTCCGCAAGATCATGCGAATGGTCCCGGCGCCAGCGGTACGGATGCTGATTCCGCCTGGGTGCGCGTGGTTAGCAGTTGGGCGGGCGATGGGATGGGCAGCATCGGCCAATGCGGCAGTCTGAGTTTGCCGCGCGTGGGTAGTGAAGTGCTGGTCGATTTTCTGGGAGGCGATCCCGATAAACCGGTGATCGTCGGACAGCTTTACAACGAAAACGCGCGCCCACCCGGATTGAGCAAAGGCGGCGGCCTGCCCGGCAACCGTTACCTGTCCGGCATCAAGAGCCGCGAAATCCGCCAAGGCCGCGCCAACCAGCTGTGCTTTGACGACACCGAAGGCCAGATCAGCGTGCAGCTCGCCAGCGACCATGGCGACACCCAGCTCAATCTGGGTTATCTGAGCACTTCACGGGAAGATGGGCAAGCCGCTCCGAGAGGCGAGGGTGCGGAACTGCGCAGCGATCACGCAATCTCTGTTCGGGGAAGCCAGGGAGTGCTGATCAGCGCCGAATCCGAAGCGCACGACACCCATCTCGCGCGCGCGGGACTGCTTGGCTTGGCAGGAATGCTCAAGAGCTTCGCCGATGAATTAGGCACGCTGGCGGCGACCCATTCGCAGGACAATCCCAACGGGCTTCAACTGGCCGCCCTGGTCGAGAAACTGGAGCGCTGGAGCAGCGGCGCGACACAGCCCGGCGGAACTCCCATAGTCGCTGTCAGTGCCCCAGCAGGCATGGTGTTGGGCAGCCAGGACAGTATCGCAGTTGGCGCACAGACCAAGATCGATATTCTGTGTGCAGGCGACACCCAGGTCAGCACAGGCAAGAATCTGCTCATGCGCGCAGCCCAAGGTATCAGCCTGTTCACATACAAGCTTGGCGTCAAGCTCATTGCGGCCCGCGGCGATATCGTCATCGAGACGCATCAAGGCAACGTCGCCATCAAGTCGGCACGGCGTATTTCGCTTGACGCGGCAGAGGGCATCGACCTGCGTGCACCCGAGATCAAGGTGCTTTCCAAGGGCGCGCAAACTGACTGGGGAGCGGGTGCGATCACCCACCAGTGTACCGGGGCGTATGTGGTCAAGTCAGCCACTTTTGCGAAAGTCGGCCCCGGCGGTGGCAGTCCGGCTGGCCTGACTTTTCCCCGCACGGACCTGAACACTGATGAGCGGTTTGTTCTGCGCGATCGGCAGACGCTTTTACCGGTGAAAAATCAGGCTTACACGGCACGCCACGAGGACGGCTCGGAGGCCAAGGGTGTTACCGACGATGAGGGCGGCACTCACCTCATCAAAAGCAAGATGATGGGTCAGGTCGAAATTACGGTGCACCGTGCGGCTAATGAGGGTGGCTCAAATGGCTGAACCAACCCGTCCACTGCGCGACCCGGCCGTTACTCCCGATGGCGATTTGCTCGTCGTCAGCCACACGTCCCACGAAAACTTCAAGACGCGCGGCATGGCGACGATTCCCAGCCGGTTCGTCATTCCTATCATATTCGTACCAGGAATTATGGGCACCAATCTGCGCGCGAAGAAAAATCCGAGAGACAAAGCGGAAAAGAACCTGGAGCTGGAGCCTGGCGCACCGGCTTGGCGCATGCCGAACGGCAGTGTCGATGGGTTCAGGGAAACGGGTCGATGGAAGGGGCGCAACCCACAGCAGCGTCAGCGCATTCTCGACGCGGCAACGCTGGAGGTGGACGATGGCGGCGATATTGTGATTCCGCCATGCTCGCTCGACCCAAGGGAAATGCGCAAGCGCGGCTGGGGAGAACTCCATGCCGCCAGCTATGCCCAAGTGCTGTACACATTGCAAAGCCATCTCGATTACACCTTCAGGCTGGACGGCCTCGGCAAACGGCAAATCCGTGGACGCTGGAAGCGCGTGATGGAATGCGATCCGCAGCGCTGGGGTGTCCGAAGCATAGCTCCGCTGACGGAAGCCGAACTTGAACGGTTTGCGCGCTTCCAGTATCCGGTGTATGCCTGTGGTTATAACTGGCTTGAGTCGTGTGCCAAATCCGCCGATCGTCTGGAGAAAAAAGTCCGCGAAGTCATTGAGTTCTGGACTGGGACCAAGCACGTTTGTACCCAAGTCATTCTTGTCACGCACTCGATGGGCGGGCTGGTTGCTCGTGCCTGCGCGAAGCGCATCCCGGACCAGATTGCCGGCGTCGTGCACGGCGTAATGCCGGCACTCGGTGCACCGGTGTGCTATCGCCGGATTGCTTGCGGGACAGAGCATTCCAGTCCGGTCAATGACCGGCTCGAAAATTTTGTGGCTGGCAAATTCGCCGAGATTGTTGGTGAGACGCCCGATGCGACAACGCCGGTGATGGCGGTCGCACCCGGCGTGCTCGAACTGCTGCCGAATCATCTGCATCCGCCGTACTGGTTAACTGCCGGGATGAGCAGAAGTTCGCATAGTCCGGGCGCGCCACCGGAATACATGGAACACCTGCGGCTGCCAAGGGGCAGTCCCTATGACATGTACCGTGACTTGAAATCATGGTATCGCGTGATCAATCCTGATATTGCCGATCCGGCGGGCGCGTTCCAAGAGCACCCTGGTGATGTAATCAATAGAATAATTGCGGCAATTAACGATGCTGAGCATTTTCATAGGCAGGGTATCGATACTTATTATCACCCCCGCAGCTATGCCTTTTATGGGGCTGACCCCGAACACATCTCGTACGGAAGTATCCGCTGGGTGGGGCATCAGCCCGATCATTTGAGTTTCTCGATCACAACAAGTGCTGTCGAACAGGCAAAATTTCTTAGCCATACCCATGATGGCCGGCGCAACGTGAACATTGAAGGCCGCGCATTCTTCTTCGCGCCAGAGCAACAGGATGCTTTGGGAGATGGCACTGTGGCATGCCACTCAGGCGCAGGACCAAAGGGAAAGGTCCGGCAGCTATTCGAAACCCGGGGCTTTGGGCACCAGGATGGTTTCAAGAATGAGGACATGTTATTGCTGACTCAATATTTGATTGCCAAGATCGCACAGGAGGCCAAATGATTGCCTTACCAAGCAAGAAATGGAATAGAAGACTGGTTGCACTTGGGATTGTCGCTGTTGCGGCCTGGACGGTGGACGCCGTGTCGAGCATGAAGGATAGGGAAAAGGTGGCCAAGATGACCGAGAAAATGCAGACCGTGTGCGTGGGGCGCTTCCTGATTGATCTGCCAGAAACCTCCCCGGTATCGTTCCGATCGGCGTTCATTCAAGGCATTGATATTTCGACTTACGATGGCGAATCTGAGCAGGAATTCCTGGCCAGGTTAGCCCAGGA
>JANCSZ010000028.1:0-21005 GCA_024437665.1 Massilia sp. YIM B04103
GGACCGCAACACCGGCAACAAGGTGCGGGCCGTGGCGCGCAATGCTTACGACAAGCTGGGCCGCCTGTACGCGGCCACCGATGCCAAGGGCAACGTCAACATCACCGGTTATGACGCCAACAGCAATGCGATTGTCGAAATCCATGCCGATGGCGGCGTGGTGCGGAAAGGCTATGACGTGTTCGGCAACCGCATCGCGCTGGAGCAGGAGCGCGGAGCGGGACTGGGCATCATCAGCTCGGAGTATGGCTATGACAGGTTGGGCCAGCTGACCAGCAGTACGTCGGCGGCGGTGGATGTGTATTGGACCAACATCCAAAGCGGTGGCGGCATGATGGCTAAACTGGATAGCAAGAAAAAGCTAACCGAGAAGTACGGCTACGATGAGCTGGGGCGCCGGGTATCTGTTACCAATGCCATGGAACAGACTACTTACACGGGCTATGACTTGGCCGGTAATCTCGCCATGCAGGAAGATGCAACAGGCAGGAAAACCTGGAGCACGTACGATGCCTTCCACCATAAGACTGAACAGAGCGACGTCAACGGCAGCATGTTCTGGACGGTGGACGCGTACGGAAAAATTACGTCCCATACCGACCTGGGTGGTGGGAAAACGACGTACGAGCACAATGAACTGAACCAGGTAACGAAGCAGTCCATTGGCACGGTAAGCCGCTCCAACGTGCAAGGTATTGACGTCCGGGAAGCCGCCGTGACGATCCGAGGCCAGGAGCGGAGCTATGAATATCGTGACGGCGTGCTGGTGAAGGTCACGGATCGGGAGGAGGCGAGCGGCAAGGTGCTGAGCACTACGAGCTACAGTTACAACCTCGCTGGTAAGCGCAGCCGTGAACGGACCGTGGATAAGGATGGTGTGGTCGTTCAGGATAACTTCATCGAATACGACACCCTCGGACGGATGAAGGAGGTGGGCGATAACCACTTCAACGTGAAGTTCTATTACGATCTGAACGGCAATCGTACCTTGGTCAAGTCGCACTACGTCGTCGGCAATGACCAGGAGAATACGGTCGATGCCTACAACGAGTTCGACGCCATGAACCGTGAAACCATCGCCAACGGTGAATGGGACAGCGCAAGCAATAGGGTGGTCAAAGGGAAAAATGGCCACCAGATCGCATACGACCAGATCGGCTTGCGGCTCAGCGACAGCTACCAGTACAAACCGACGGGCAAGGACTATTCGAATTCCACCGTTGAAAAGTACGAATATGACGCCGCTGGCCGTTTGACCATGGTCCGGCGCGACGGCTACCTGACCGATGAGCGGCAATACGATGCGGCCGGTCGCGTGGTGCGCAGCGGCGCGGGAATAGGCGAGGACGGCAATAAATTGCGCGACTTCGGCGTGGTGGCGGAAACGCGTACCTATGCCTACGATGCAGCCGGTCGGGCAACCCGTGTGAAGTATCGGAACAACGATTACTACGGTAAGGACAACGGCAGCAAAAATACCAATTTCAAGGACGACATCTATTACGCCTCCGTCAACGAGCGCGGTGGTGGCTACGACCTGGCGGGCAATCTGAGCGCGTATAGCATCGTGCCGCCCAAGTACGCGGAGCATACGGTCGTCAGGAACAATTACATCCGCTTTGATGGCTACAAGAGCCTGACGGTGGAGGCTGAGCGCGAGCAGCACAAGGCCACCACCACGTATGAGTACGACGCCTTCGGCAACGTGGTGAAGGTGAGCGATAGCGGCAAGGAAGCGCTCACCCGTACCTTTACCAACGACACCGATGGCCGCGTCTTGCGCAAGCAGCAGGATGGCGTGCTCACGCGCTCGCTGATCGTGAACGGCGAGCTGCTGGGCGAGAGCAATAACCAGCTCAATCCTGATGGGCTGGCCAATCCGTACGAGCCTGCCAACTCGGGCGCGAACACGGCCGCGCCGTCGATCTACTATGCGCAGGAAGGCGATAATCTGCAATCGATCGCCAAGGCGCTGTGGGGCGACAGCAAGCTGTGGTATCTGATCGCCGACGCCAACAGCCGCAGCACACCCGATGTGAATGCGGGCGAGATGCTGATCATCCCGACGCGGGCCAACACGCTGCATAACGATCACAGCACATTCAAGCCTTACAACCAGGCTGAGCAGATTGGCGATACCATGCCGACCTTGCCGGCGCCGGCTGGCCCAAAAGCGGCTTGTGGCGGTGCTGGACAGCTGATCATGGTGGTGGTGGCGGTGGTCGTCACCTACTTCACCGGCGGCCTGGCGGGGAGCGTGATGGGTCAAATGCTGGGTGCAGCGATGGGATCCGTGGCAAGCCAAGCCGTTGGTATGGCCTTGGGCATTCAAGACAGCTTTAGCTGGAAGGGCGTGGCCCTTGCCGCAGTGAGCGCGGGTGTCACCCAGGGTGTCGGCTCAATGGTCGAGGGTAGCTGGTTAGCTGGTGCCGGTTGGCAAGCGGCAGCGGGCCGTGCCGTTATCTCGAACGTGATTTCTCAAGGCATAGGTAATATCACTCACTTGCAGGATGGCTTTAGCTGGCGATCGGTGGCGGCAGCCGGGGTAGGTGGCGCTATCAACAGCAGTGTGAACGACGAAATCGGCCTGAGCGACAAGGGCGTTGCGGTAGGCGGGCTGAAGTTCGGTGAGCGGTTGTTTAAGGAAACCATTTCTGGTTTGGCTTCGGGTACAGCAAGCGCAATTGCGCGTGGCGGTAAGATTTCCGTTGCGCGGATCGCGACAGATGCGTTTGGTAATGCGTTGGGGAGCAGCCTGGCCGATGCCATCAATAACACCGATTACATGCAAACCAGAGCGCTGCGCTCGACGATTAACGCTGAGCGATCGATCCGGGGCTTGGACCCGATCAACTCCAGCGATAGCGACTCAATGGATGCCATTCGCGGCATTGTGGAAGCACGCAGCCGGAGAACGGTCGCAGGCAGGCTGGATGGTTACAGGGACCAGCTGAACATGTACGGCATGGGTAGCGATGATGTCAATGACGTCATTGGCAGACTCGGTAATGCATTCCATGGCCGCCGGGACGTTCAGGCGATTCCAAGCGATGACATGAGCAATGTCAACAAGGCGATTTTGACTGGCGCCGCTACACCTGAGCGCACTGCGGCGTTCGGGGCACTGGCAGTCGACGGTGTCTTACAAGGTAGCGGCCGCTTGGTAAATTCCTTCGGTGAAACACTTGCTGCTAATCCGTTAGCACGCTACGCACTCGAGGGTCTCGATTTTGCAGCTGGCCCGGCGATTTGGGCGGCGCGCAAAGCCGTTACCAATTTCACCCCAGTCGGGGAGATGCTCGAGCATGGTCAGGAGGCGATCATCAACAACTTCGCCGATCGATTCTCGTCAGTTGGTTATGGAGCTGATGACGCAATGAGCGGAGGCGTTGGCGGATTAACCTTGGGAACAATGGCAGCGACCGGCATCGGTGGCGCATTGACCCGTCTGAGTGGCGTATCCAACATCCTCACCAGCGTACGCAATCGCTTGGGTGCATTGGCACCGGATGTTAGTATCTCGCCATTTGCCCATGAGCTGTCACGGGGAAGTTCGATTCGTACGGCCAGTAACGATCTGGGATTGGTTGAATTGAATCCAACTGCAATCCGCACCACTCAAACCACGGTTAAGCAGCAAGGTGCGACAATCCCTAAACTGGTCGAAAGTATGCGAAAAAATGGTTTTGTAGTCGAGCCTGATCGTTTGATTGACGTTGTTCGTATGCCGGATGGAGGACTTACGTCGCTTGATAACACTCGAATTCTTGCGGCGCAACGCGCCGGCGTGACCATTCAAGCTCGGGTATTTGAGCATACTGACCTGCTTCCTGACGATCTGGATTATGTTTCCCGATTTATTGGAAGGAAGGGTGAAGTCCCGACTACTTTCGGTGAGGCTGTGCAAAATCGAATCAGCAATCAAAGCTCGGCCTACCGCAATCTTTACCCCAATGGTTCACTGTACATAGGATCGGCTCACTAATGAAAACAGATTTACTCAACTCTGATGAGTTACCAACGTGGTTCACGTACCCCAGTGATTTTGTGGAACAAGTTCAAGCTGGCCTTGGTGATATTGGTCCATGGCAAATCTTGAAGGGGCAGTGGCTACATGTTCGGCATGAGGGGTTAAAAAAACGGTTCCCTGACCGTGACTTGGTTCCATTTGCTCGGCGACTCGATGACGATGATGTGGCGTGCTGGGATTCTAGACAGCCGACACATGTATTTATAGTGCACGACTTCTCTGCTCCCGGCTGGGAGGAACGTGCGGAATTTTCATCGTTTCAAGCATGGATGCTGGCGGCGCAAGAAGACGCCAAAGACTACGATGATTGATTTATACCGCAGCCCTACGGTTACTGGATGAAGGTAGTTGGTACAGCCTCAGTTAGCCACACGCCGTTCTCAGACTGAAAGAATTTAAAGCCTTGTTCATGCATGAGCAAGGATTTTATTAAATATGAATAAGCAACACACCGAAATTAGCAAGTTTTTGAGCTTTGTCCTGCGCCACAAGCCTGATGCGATAGACATTACCCTTGATCGTGAAGGGTGGGTCGATATCTCTGCATTGATCGCAGCCGCTGCGAATGATGGCAAGCAGCTTGACGCTGACTTACTCCAGGCAGTGGTTGCCGGCAGCGACAAGAAGCGGTTCGCTATTTCCGCCGATGGATTGCGCATTCGCGCAGTTCAAGGGCACTCCGCCGAAAGCGTAGATATCGAATTTGTCGCGAAGCGACCACCGGAACTTCTTTACCATGGCACCGCCACACGTTTTCTTGAGTCTATTCAGGAAAAAGGGCTGCTACCTGGCTCACGCCAGTATGTGCATCTGTCGCAAGATGAGCAGACTGCCATTGCTGTCGGACAGCGGCATGGCAAACCGGTTGTACTAAAAATAAAAGCATTGCTCATGCATGAACAAGGCTTTAAATTCTTTCAGTCTGAGAACGGCGTGTGGTTAACTGAGGCTGTACCAACTACCTTCATCCAGTAACCGTAGGGCGTAAGCGTCCAGCCACCCCACACCAACCGAACGGATTACGACTGCGTAGAGTTCGGGAAGGGCAGCAGTGATCGATCTGGCTGTTGGGGCTTCAATACGCTGGCCAGCCAACGCAGCGGATCGAGGCCATTGAGCTTGGCCGTGCCAAGCAGCGTTTGAATGGCGGCGGCACGCCGGCCGGCACGCTCGGAGCCGGCGAACATCCAGTTCTTTTTGCCGATGGCGATCGGGCGGATCGCATTCTCGACCGCGTTGTTGTAACGACCCACTGAATTCCTGCTCACGTCATAATTGAGGAAATTGACAGTGAGTACAAAGATGGACGAAGAGGTAAAACGCTGGACGGCCAAGCGCAAGAGCGCGCTGGTGCTGGAGATCATCCAAGGTAAAACGACGATCGCGGAAGCGAGCCGCGCGTATGACCTGGCCCCGTCGGAAGTTGAAGCCTGGGTCGACGATGGCAAGCGTGGCATGGAGAACGCGCTGCGCGCCAACCCGCTCGATGTACGGGAACAGTACGAGCGTCAGATCAAGGAATTGCAGGAAGCCTACGGCGAAGCGATGTTGGAGCTGCGGGTAAGAAAAAAGCTGCAGTCCCTGTTGGGCGAGGACGAGAAGTGATCGAGATGATCCGCCAGGGACTAAAAGAAGATGGATTGGTCGTCCCTGTGAGCAAGCTATGCAAGTGGCTGGAGGTTCCGCGTCGCACGGCCTACTACAAGCCGACCAAGGCAACGCCGAAGGTCAAGTCGGAGTTGGCCGGGCCCATCAAGGCCATGATCGAGGAATCGCCATCCTTCGGCTATCGCACTGTGGCCTACCTGCTGGGCATGAACAAAAACACTGTCCAACGCATTTTCCAGCTTAAGGGATCGCAGGTGCGCAAACGGGCCATCGGCTTTCGGCCGCGTATTCAGGCATTGCCCTCCGTGGCACAAGCACCCAACGAGCGGTGGTCAACCGATATGTGCCGGATCTGGGCGGGCAAGGATGGCTGGGCGACCTTGGCCTTGGTGATCGACTGCCACACCCGAGAACTGCTGGGCTGGCACTTATCGCGCAGCGGCAAGGCCTGTACGGCGTCAAGCGCGCTGGAGCACGCTCTGATTGCCCGCTTTGGCACACTGGGTCGTGTGCCGGCGCCGTTCCTGCTGCGCAGTGACAACGGCCTAGTCTTCACCAGCCGCAGCTTCACGGCCTTGGTGCGTGGCTATGGCCTCAGGTAGGAGTTCATCACGCCGCACTGCCCGCAGCAAAATGGCATGGTGGAGAGGGTAATCCGCACGCTAAAGGAGCAGTGCACGCACCGGCATCGTTTCGAGACTTTGCAGCATGCTAGCCGCGTGATCGGCGACTGGATTCGGTTCTACAACAACACGCGTCCGCACCAGGCGCTTCGGATTCAAACCCCTGCGGCTGCTTTTACATTAGCCGCGTAAGTTGAGCAGATTTCGCTGGGTCATTACAGTGACTGTTGAAGTCGTCGGCAAAGGGATTCAATTTTATCTCAGTTAATTTCTTTGATAGAAAAGCCGCCCCAACCCTGGCTCCTTGCAGGGATCGGGCGGCTTTAGCCGCTGCTGCTAGTTGTGTGGCGACCAAGCCGGTTGGCTTTTGCTTTTGCAGCCAACACAATTAGCTGCTTTCAAGCAATGTATCCATAGGTTTTCGAAAAAAGCTTAGGCGCTTCTGGGAAATTTTTGAAAAAACAAAGCAAAAAAGTACTGCCCAGCAGCAACCTCAGAGCTGTTGACGCGCCGGCCTGTGGCGCGTTACGTTGAATCGATAGCCTTCCTGAACGATGACGATGCTGTTGAAAACACGTTTAAAACCTATTGTGCAATCTAGGAAAATAGGGGTTTTTCGATAAAATTGAATTAATCCGTGCTCCACGGGTGATGTGGTAATAATGCCACTCCACAATTTCCGCATTTCTTTGGAAAAAGCAATACCCCTTGCGCACCTACTTTTGTAGAGGTAGGCGGCGCATTGCAACGAGGGCATCGATAGCGAAAAATTATATATAGGACGCCGATCGGTAATAATATTCCTGTATAAGGCAGCCCCCAGCTCACGTACACATCTTTCTCAATTCCAATAATTTTAATAAAAATAAATGGCAAAATAATATTTAAAAATATAATTAAGATACCAAGAGTCAGAGCTGTTTTATGGCGCCGTGAAAATATTTTAATCACCAAATCTGGAGATAAATTTTTCCAATCTAACGGTGATCTTGTCCCTAGAGGAATTTTCATTTTCTTTTGAATGACGTTTCAAATAAGTTAAATTTCGCTTCTGCCTGTAACTTTGGCTGGAAGGCAGGGGATACTACTATGCTTGGTTTGGCTTCAATAAAGCCTCCGCCACCACCATTTCTGTTTATGTAAATTCCAGTCGACCCTGCATATTCCACGCCGATTGGTCCAAAGCCTAGTCCAAATCCTGAACCAACTCCTATCCTATAATCATTTGGCATTTGTGTATTGCCAAATTGCAGATAATTTATATCCTTTTTCCAACCAGTAACCGGTCCCTTTATAATTTCACTTCCAATCGAGCGAGTTGCCAAATTTATGTGCCCGCCGACCCCGAAACCCATTCCAAATTTTACATCTGTAATTTCATTATCTGCCACCCCGACCTCAACTTCCATTCCCAATATAGAATAGTAGCCAATGCCATAATTTCCATCTGGAAATTTTGTTGCTCCTTTGGGAATACCGGCTGAGTAATCACCTGTATTCCAGTTTTTGTCGAATAGAGAGGAATGAGTTGAGAATTTTGCTTCGGCTCTAGCAATCTTCTGAGTTTCCGCGCTTACGTCCATTGCGCTCTTGGAATAAGCCGCAGCGGCATAATTTGCCTCTATTGCAGCCTTTCGATAAGCCTTGCCAGCAACATCTTCACCCTGATCAAATGCCCAATCTGCATGTTTGCTGAGCTGTCGGGCCATCTCACGCTGCTCATTTTCCTTCATGCGCAAAACATCAGCAGTGGGCCGTGTATTACCCTGACTTATACTTGAATAGCTGGAATTTTGAAGGCCATATCCGAGTTTCCCGCCGCGCTCAAGTACATCTTTGCCTGCAGGAGTATCGAAGAACGAATTATCTGCATATTCTAAATCTTCCTTAGAAGAAATTTCAGGCAGCGCTTGCAATCGAGCCAGCGCATCTGCAGAGGTTTGACTTGAACGCGTGGACTCTGGCAGGTCGAATTCGATCATTTCACGCTGCGCTGTAGGCTTAGCCTTACGCGCAATTTCGTCAGAGCGATCGGTCATTCGACGGTCGCTCATTGAAGTGGGATGCAGCGTTTCGCCGATACTGTTCCCCAGCGCATTGCCAAATGCATCTGTAGCAATCTGCGTTACCGAAATCTTGCCGCCACGTGCAATTGCGGCTGCAGTACCCGATGCTAGGCCGGACATGGTTTGTTTGAACAGCTTATCGACTGGGTTCAGTCCGGCAACCTCCCGGCCATTCACGTTCAAGCCAAGCTCTTCGTTGACGCTGGTGCTGACAGCTGCGCCTACTCCGGCTACGGCCACCGAACGCCAGTTGAAACCGCTCTGCAAACCGGTGATGTTGCCTATGCCTTGAGAGACCACGTTCGAGATAACGGCACGGCCCGCAGCTGCTTGCCAACCGCTATTCGCTAACCAGCTACCCTCGACCATCGAGCCGACACCCTGAGTGACACCAGCGCTCACTGCGGCAAGAGCCACGCTTTTCCAGCTGAACTTGTCCTGGATGCCCATGGCCATGCCAGCGGCTTGGCTTGCCACCGAACCGGCAGCGGCGCCGATTACCTGGCCCATTACTCCGCCCAGCGCGCCAGCGGTGAAATACGTTACCACTACCGCCACCACGATCATTACAAGCTGTCCAACCCCGCCGCATTTTCCACCATGCTTTGGTACGGGCATTGGCGTGGTATTGCCCACTGCCTCGGCCGCATCATAAGGGCGGAAGGTCGAATAGTCATTGTGAACGGTATTGGCGCGCAAGGGGATGTTCAGAATATCTCCGACCTTCAGCTTGGAATTGATTTCCAGGCTGTTGGCATCGGCAATTAGATACCACAGCTTGCTGTCGCCCCAGACGGCTTGGGCGATAGTTTGCAGCGTCTCGTTGCCGCTCTGAACACTGTATGAGCTGGGCGCAGCCTTCAGGGCTGGCGAACTGACACCTGTATAGATGGTGCCCAATACATCTTCCGTTTTCTCACTCTCCACACCGAGAACTTCGCCGTTGACGATCAGATTAAAGCTCGGCGTATCGCGATCCTCCTTGGATTGAACATGGCCGTCGGCATCGTACCAGAGATGGATCAGGGGCTTGCTGCCATCCCTGACTTTGGTCCGATTGCCGTGCACATCGTAATCGCTGGTATGCGTAGCACCGTCTCGAAGGCGGATCTGACCTTCTTTATAGCTGTCGAACTTGTTGTAGCTGATCGTATAGATATTTTTACTGCCATTCTGCTCCAGAGTGGTATAGCCAAGCAGATTGCCGACTGCGTCGTAACCACCGGTAGGATTGCCCCCGTCTGGAACGAAATAGGTTTCGCGGCGCATGACGCCATCCAGACGACGGGACTTCTGGCGTTCCAAATGCCCGGCTGCATCATAATGATAAGTGGTGGTCAGCGCTTCGGTGCCGAGCTTGCTCGCCATGTCTTCGACATTGCCATTGGTCGAATCGTAACTACCAAGGAAGCCGGACTCGATAATGCGTCCCACCGCATCGTAATGACGGGTCTCTATTCGCAATACACCGTCGCGAGTCGTGGTATCAAGGCGGCCGACCGCGTCGTAGGTATAGCTCTCGGTGACGGTTTGATTTTCCGTTATGGTATAGCCACCAATATACTTGTCGACTCGGGAACCACGGAAGGTATCGCTTAAACGGTTGCCCGCCAAGTCATAGCTTAGGCGATGGCCGCTCTTGCCGATGACAAGCTGCCCGCTGTCCTTATCCAGTTCACCATTGACCAGGGTCTGCCGATTCATACTGTCGTACTCATTGTAGACAGTGAAGTCCTGACTGCCGAACTGGGTGCGGATGGTTTTGCGGTTGCCGTTCAAGTCATAGGTATAGCTCAGGGTGTATAGATCGTCCTGTACCGTTTCCAGACGATTTTGCATATCGTAACTGAGCTTGTTGTTTTGCCGGCGCAGCGGCAAATTATCCAGACGGCTATGCTCCTGAACTTCGCTCAGGCGATTGCCGACTGCATCATAGGTATAAGTCGTGGCCATGCCGCTGACTTCGTCGATGATGCGACTTACACGGCCATCGGTGTAAATGTAACGAATTGCGCCTTTCTCGTTGCCGCGCTCGGTCAACTGTTCGATTTTTTGGCCAGCGGCATTGTAGGTATAGCTGATCTTTCCGCCGCCCAGGTCGAAGTGGGTGGACAGACGCCCGGCGCTGTCGTATTCCCAGCTCATGCGCTCACCGTTGGCATCCTGACTGGCAATGCGGCGGCGTAATGCATCGTAGGCGGTAAAAGTCCGGTAGCCTAAGGCGTTGATGCTGACAGTCTGGTTGCCATCAAGGTCGTACTCGAACTTCGTCGTTTCATTGTTGGCGTTGGTGCTGCTGATTTTTCGGCCTAGCTCGTCATAGACATGCGACTCTTTAAGCTCGCCACTGAAGCTGACGCGGGCGAAGAAGTCAGGGTTGGTGGCATAGTCCAACGATGCGGAGTAAACGCTGATCAGACGCTGCGGATCGGCGGAGCTGGTTCCCAGTGAGACCAGACGGCCCATATGGTCATAAGCGTAGCGTGTCAGGACGACATTCCCACCGCTCAGCGGCTGAAGCATGCTCGTACGGTTGCCGAAGACGTTATAGGTATTCTGCACGATGCCGCCGTCGGCATGGATTTCCGTCTCAACGTTGCCATTGGCATCGTAGCTGAACTTGCTGATGTTCTTGTTGGCGTCTATGTTGGCAATCAGACGGTCTTGCGCGTCATAGAAGCTTTGGATGAACGAAACCGACTGGCCCTCCAGGGTATTGGCGGTTTTTATCAGCTGCTGGTTATTGTGGTTATAGCTGTAGTTGATTTTCCAGTTCGGATCCCTACGGTCGGCGATGGCCAAGACATTGCCCCATCGATCCAGCGTCAGCGTAGCCGGACTGCGATCGATTTGCTCTGCAGCCTGTAAGACGATACCTATGGCCGGAACCGGCTTTTCCGTATGTACATCGACGGGATTCGTGTTGGCGATTTGCTTGAGCGCCGCCAACGCGGCATTTGCAACCATGGCGTCACGGGCGGCATCCGCCGCCAGCTGTCGCAATGCCCCGGTCAGTTGCAGTTCAAAGACCGAACGTACCGCCATTTGCTGCAAGTCGCCGCCGCTTGTATTGGTGGCTGTGGCGATCAGGTCGAGCACCGACTGTCCACGGCTCTTGCGTGGCATCTGCTGAGTATATGCGTTGATTTCACTTTCGGTGGGAACCCGGCCCAGAACTCGTGTCATGACCTGCTGCATGAAATCGTGATCGCTTATACCTTGCGGATACAAAACGCGGCCTTCTTGCGACTCGATAAAGCCATCTGCGACTTCCTGCAGCGTGCTGCTGTTGGCGCGGGACATTGTCGCAATCCAGGAGCTGATGCCTGGTGCATCGGGGGCGCGATCGAGCAGCGCCACGTACAGTTGAACGAGTGGCTTGATGTACTGACCATTTGGAACGCCCGCCAAACGGTTCACACCCGCACTGTCGTAGCGCAGGGCCTCGTTGCGTGCGGCTTCGGCCGCCAGTTGGATCGATGGCAGCAGATTGGCGCCGGCAGGGCTGCTCGCTTCGGTCACAACTGCCTGCAGATTTCTGGCGGCACGTTGAGCAAAAATCGCAGTATCGTCATTGCCATTCCGAGGAATGGAACTGATAAATTCTTCGATCACATCGGCACGACTCTTGGCTTGAGAACCACTCAGCTTCTTGCTCCAGAATTCAAGTCCGTTCGGGTCGCGCTCAAAATTACGTCCCAAACCAAAAAGGAAGAGCTGGGTGACGAAGGCGCTGTCGCTCTGGCCAGCGGGATAGAGAATGATAGCCTCCCGTGTAGAGAGCAAAACATTCGCTGCTGCGCTTAGCGACATTCCGTTGCTCAATTTTCCGACCCAGAACTGCATTTCCACCAACAGCGGTGGACGATTCAGTAGCGTCATATATAAATGCGCAGTCTGTGTGCTGAAGCGTTGCAGTGGCGTGGCTGCGCCGGCTGTGGAAGCCGTTGCAAGTTGGGCCTGGGCTTTGTTCATCTGCGCCGTGGCCTGCGCCAGTTGCAGGCCAGCACGATCGCCAGCGGCGTGGCGCTGAGCATCCTTGCTTTCTGTCTGGGATTTCAGCAGGTCCACAGGGTAAGCGTCCAGTTTTGCCTTGGCGTCCTGATACGCGCTACGAGCCAGTTCAAGCTCTTTTTTTGCCTGCGTAGCTGGCGCAACCAAGGTATGTGCGTTGGCGATGGCGCTGGTGCTGCCGTTGATCGTGCCGGCGGTGCTTGCTCTAGTATTGGCGTCGCGGGAGCTTGTGTTCAATCGCTCGTAGATTTCGAATTTACTGCGCTCATCCCTCCGAGCCTCTTCCGAGGCTCTTCGGTCAACCGTGGCGATCTGACTCCAGCCCTGGACCGTTGCAGTACTGCTGGCGCAGTCGCTACTGATCTGCGCTGCCCAACGTCTTTCTCCCTCTGCCGACGTAATGATGTCGTAGGCAACCTGCGCATGTGTTGCTGCTTTACTGGTCCAATGGGTAATCTCCGCCTCAGTCGCGTTACGTCCGAGGACCTTGTTATACAACATGGCGACGTAACTGCGCGGTTCTACCGGATAGTCGTTGGCGCGGCGTAGCTCATCAATCACATAATAGATATCCTGTGGAGCCACCGGCCGGTTCATCACTTCTACTTGCGTAATAATGCCATCAATATCCGTATATCCGCGCAAGCCAAGATAAACAGCGGTCGCTTGGCGCAAGGACGACGCACGCGTGACTAGAATTTGACCGCGCGCAGCTTTGGTTTCACTGTCGGCTTGAATGCGCTCCTTCGCTCGGGTGTTATTCTGCGCATCCAAATAGTTGCGCTGCGCAGTCTGCACATCGATGGTCAGCCTATCAGCTATTTCTTTTTCCTTGAGATAGTTTTCTCTGGCGGCGTTGTGTTGCGCAGCGAGGAAACTGTCAATTTTTCGGTCAAAGGCAACTTTGTTCCCAAGTTCCTCCGATTTGGAATCGGTATAGGAAGTAACGTAACTATTGAGTATTTCCAAAGCAATGCTGCCACGCGCATACGGAGAGCTGTCTGCCGTTAGCTTGCGCGTCCAAAGAGACAAATCATCCCCTGCGTTTGGTTCGCGGCCCAGGATGCGCCTATACAGTTCGGCCACAAAAGAGGCATTGTCCACAGGGAAGCTGGAACCCGCCTCTGGCAAGGTCATCATAGACTGGGCAACAGCATCCAAGCGCGTGTTCAGATGCGCTGCGACTTCATCAAGTCGCGGCGGTGCGGTGCGTTTTAGCAGCGTGGCGTAAAGCCGGTTGATGGTCAGGCGTTTTTCGGCGCTGCCGTCACCCAGGTTATTTGCCGCATTCAAAGCATCGATGGCTTTTTTTTGTGTTGCCGAGGCGACGTCGGTCTTCGCTTTGAGATCGTTGGCCTTGGTTTGGGCGTCCTGCTCAAGTCCAGTTTTCAAATTCTGTAGGCTGGCCAGCTGTGCGGCAGCGGACACTACGGCAGCATCTTGCGCCACGCTCATCGCGGCCAGACAATTTGCCACACGCGCAGATAGCTGGGGCCGCGCTTGCTGATATAAGGGGGCGTCGGTATCGGGCACCGGAACGGTGAAGCTGATAACGCTCTCAAGAATACCCCAGGCTATCTGGCCACGCGAAAGCGGAGTAGCTCCTCCCAGTTTCTTGGCCCAACTTGCAATCAATGCCTGCGTCGGCTGGGCGCCGTTGAATATGGTAGCGAAGATTTTTTGAACAAAGCCTTCGTTGCTATCTATGCGGCCATAAATACCTTTACCCTCATCGCTGTCGATAATGCCTTGCGCGAGTAGCTCCATGCCACGCGTGGAGCTAAGATCGATCTGGAAATTAAAGCCTTTTAAGTCCGGATTCTTTTTGAAGGAAGACTCATCCCTGCCCAGCAAGCCGACGTACATCTGCATAAGGGCAAGTCTAGCGGCAGCTGTGGGTTGAGCGGCAGCAGCGGCTTCTGCCGCTTTCAGCGCGGCCTGAGCTTCCACCAGTGCGGCGCCGGCCTGCGCGGCATCCAGCATTGAACTGGCGGCTTTGCCGGCCGCCTCGATCAGCGAGGCGGACGTAGCCTTGAATGCCATCTGGCTTTCCGCGTAAGCATAGCTCAGGGCAGTGTTGACGTCGGTGGCACTCACCAGCGACAGTGCTTTACGGCCTTGTTGAATTTTTCCCTCGTTGGCCCAGCCGAACGGCCCCAAGTTGATGGCGCAAGCAAGGCCCACTGCCGCTTTGTTGTCGAACAAGGCCTTCATGGACCGCTCTTCAGCCGAAAGCTCTTTAAAGCCGAGCATGCCGTTAACCACATTCCATGCCACTTCGCTTCGGCTCTTGTTACGCAATTGCTCGGCGAAGACAGCGATCTCGCGTTGAGCCGCCGCGCTAGTGGGAACTTTGCCCAGCGCAATGCTATAAATGCGCTCGACGAATTGCGTAGCCGTCAGATTTGGATCGGATAGCAGGCTTGGATCTCTCTGCGCTTCAGCACCGGTCAGGAGCGAACTTACCAGCTGATGCCATTGCGCTGCTGTGGGTGGTGTTTGGCTGGTATTTGCCAGGTTGCTGATCTGAAAATCAAAACCTGAGCTGTCGGGAGTGCGATTCAGCAATGCAGCATACAGTCGCGCCAACTGCAGGCGCGTGTCCTCCAGCGGAACTGCCGCCGCTGCCGCATTTGTGGCTTTGCTGACGGAGTCCGCCACAAGGGCGGCGGCTGCGGCGAAGTTGACGGCCATGTCGGCGGCTGTTTTTACGGCGCCATCCGATGTCACTGCCAGAGTCGCGGAACGGGCAATCAAGCGGAAATCGGTCTCAGGTGCGCCGGTCAAATCCTGCTGCGAAAATCGAAGTGCGACGTTCAGGCGATTGTTGAACAGCTGTTTCTCTGCTTGGCGTGCGCTATCGCTGCCGCCGTACGAAGATATTTCTTCTGCCAGGCTGATTATGAAGCGCCCATAGACGTTGCCAAGCTTGTCCTGGTCAGCCTCGATACTGGCGAGCCAGCGCGATTCCTCAGTCGCATTCGGCACGCGGCCCAGTGCGTGTTGATAGGCGCGCCTTACCAGCTGTTGACGGTACTCGGAGGTGCTAAGGCCCTCGCTAGGATAGAGCAGGGCGTCCTTTGCCTCAATCGAATTGAGAATGCCTTCAGCAGCGGCCTCGATCGAAATATGCTGTAAGGCCTTTAACCAAGCTTCCATGCCAATTTTTTCGGGAGCACGGCTAAACAGCACCAGATAGATTTGTGCAATCTGATTGCGGCGCAGTTCATCGGCGCCGGCGGACTTGGCCTGCTCTTTGGCGCCGGCCAGATCACTTTCTGCCCGGGCATATATCGCTGCAGCAGTGGCCTTATCATTGCCGCGGAAGTCCAGTACATATTGCAGGCCCGCTTCGACTCGATTGCCAAGGCGGCGCTGAGCGTTCAGCATCGCGCCGTCCTGCCCTTTGTAGTTGGCTATGCTGTCAATCAGGTCGAGTACAACTTGTCCCAAACTACCATCCGAGGCCTTGCGTGCTGTCTCGTATCGGTCAGTCCATAGAGTGAGATCGTTGGCATAAGCCGGATCGTTTAGTCCGGTGCGGCCAAAGGCATCGCGCAACAGACTGCGAATAATCTGTTCGCTGCTGCCGGATAAGCGGCTCTCGGCTTCTTTACTGCCGATGAAGTGCGTGACCAGTTCTGCGAGCCGGTGACCTTGGTTTAGCAACTCGATATAATGATTTAGCCCGGCAAGGTCGGGTGCTCGGTCTAAAAGTACCGAGTAGATGCGGGCCAACTGAATTTGCGGTTCTCGCGTTGAAACCTCTTGCAGCTGGAGGGTGCCGCTCGAACGTTCGTAGGCTGCCTCGCCTGCGGGTTGGACAATCACCTTGTACTGATAGGTGCCAGCCGCCATACCGGCCATGTTAAAGTCGGCATGCTCGCCGAGACGAGTCACGCGCACCGCCGATTCGTCAATCCACTGTTGGCTACCGTTCAGACGATACAAAACTCTTATGTTCTTACCTTTGTCTTCGGTAGCGCCCACCAGCAACAGGCGTTCGCCGATCGGCGCGTCGCTGGCCGCCGATTGCTTGATCCAGCTGCCGGATGCCGCATCGCGAACCACAAACTGTACCTGGCTGTCGATCGCCAACCGCTCATCGATCTTTCGGCCCATCAGGTCGTAGCGTGATTCGGTTCGCTGCAATTGCCTCATGGCCAGAACTGCCTTGCTGTCGGTCAGTTGTGCAAAAGGCGATGCTTGTGCGCTGGTGCTGGCGATTTGAGCTGTCACATTGCCTTGGGCATCGAACAGCATGACTTTATCGACGCCGTCGCCGGCATTGCTTTGCCATAGGCGGCCGGCACGGTCATACTTATTCCGCTCCTGGATATGCTCACCCTTATCGTCGATATAGCTGATGGTTTCGATCTCACCGAAGGCGTTATAGGCATAGCGACGGAGAAGATTGGAGATCGACTTTTGGCTGATCAGATTGATATTGCCAGGCGATTCCGTTTCAATAACCCGCCCAAGTTCGTCATAGCGATTAATCTGGAAACTCTGCAAAATATTCCCGTAGTGATCGCTGACTTCACGCGACTGCCTGGCGACACGGCCTAGTACATCATAGGAAAGAACCAGTGCCGAGCGCTTTTCCGGCGCTCGCGAGAATTGTTCGGCATCTATAGTGCGAATAAGACGGCCAGATACATCGTAACTGTAGGCTGTGACGCGATTGTCGGCGTTGCACTGCATGGCTTGACTGATTTCGCCAGCGCTGCTGGCAGTAGCTTTTGCCGGGCAGCCGTCAGCATAGTCGATGCGAAGTAATGTATTGCCATGCGCATCAAGTTTAAGCTCAGTCAGCGGTGCCTTGCTGCTTGCGTCCTGGGCCTTGAAGTCGGCGCTCGCAACCTGGCGGCCCAGGGCGTCGTAATAGCTGTAGCTAACGGCATTAAGCGGACTGGTGACGCTGGTACGATTTCCCACCGCATCATAGCCATACAAAGTGGTCAACGTTCCCGAGACGGTTTCGGGAGCGCCACCTGCCGAGATTCTCGCGTAGCTGGTATTCAGCTTGCTCTCGCTGGACAGGCGGTTATTGCCGTCATATTCATAAACGGTGATGCGATCGCTGGCTAGAGAGGGCGCAACAGCATATTGACGGTTATCCCAATTCTGGACCGCAGTACTGAATTCACTCTTTCGAGCAAGATTGCCGGCTGCGTCATATTCATAGCAGGTTAGATATCCGCTACGCTCGCCGTTCGCATCTGCAACTTTAACTACTTCAGCTTTCTTATTGCCACGCAGGTCATAGTACAGCGCGGTTTCTGCTGCGACAGTCAGCTGATTGCCGGCCGCATCAGCCCCGTAAACCAGTTGCTGGTGCATTTCGCCAAATGCGTTGTATGCGCGCTCTGTAACTTTACCCGCATCCAGATAGAGGGTATCCCGCTGGCTATTCCGGTCGTAAATGTTAAGCACAGCCTCGCTGACGCGTCGTATCTGACCTCGTGCATCATAGCTGCTGGCAAGCGTGCGATCATTGGCCGCGTTACGCGACAGGCCCGCTGCGAATTGGTTGGCGTCCAGGGAACTGAGCGGCGCGGTGCTGGCACTGTTCCAAGGAGTGCTGTACCGAATGGTAAGCGTCACCTCGCCGAAGGCATTGCGCTGATACCCGGTTACATATCCTTTGGCGTCAATTTCGTAGATCACGTGACCACGCCGGTCATATATCTTGTAGCTGGACTGGCCTGCAGCGTCTATATTTCGAACGGCATTTCCGAGTGCATCATACAGAACGGTGATGGTGATATCGCCCGATGCTTTTTCATAAGGCCCGCCGCGCTGATATGCGTTCCGAGGATCGCTGCCACTATCATAAATCAGGGATGAAGGCTTGATCGTCTGGATTTGCCGGCCAGTCGAATCGTACTTGTAATTCGTTACCCGTTCCTGCCCCTTGATATTGGTGGCTTCAACGCGTTTCGTCAGATTGCCGAGTGCGTCGTGCTCGAGGGCTGTGGTAATTTCTGTGAGCGTACCTGTTCCCCAGTTGCCCATGGTCGCATTGACGCCGTCTTTATAAACCAGCACTTTAGGGCTGATTTCAAGAACTAAACGGCTTGCGCTATCGTAGGTGTACTGCCACGTTTGGTTTAGCTTATTGGTGAACCCAACTTTATTGCCCAGAGCATCATAGCGATAGTATTCCGAAAGGCCTAAGGCATCGGTGTTGCTGATGACGTGGCCTTGCGGGTTGTAGGAGAACGTAGTGGTATAGAATTTGGCGCCTGGTTTTTTCGCTGCGGCCGCGATGTTGGACGCACCTTTGGCTGGCTGAGTATAAAGGACCACCGTGCTTACGCGGCCTAGGCCATCGTAGCGCTGCTCCTTGATGTATCCCTCCGCGTCAAGGCTAAAACGCAGCCGTCCCGCAGCATCGAATTCGTTGCGTTCTATCCTATCTTGCTCCGGATCGGCTGCGATTAGTTTCAGCGCCTCTTCCAGGCCGATGGAGGGGGGCAAAAAGCCGGCCATACTTGCATGACGGGTTCGACTGAGCACATTTCCGCTCTTATCCAACTCCAGGCGCGTGGCTGCACCCGCCGCATCGATCGATACTACGAGGCGATTTGCCGAATCGTAGCCGAAGCGAGAGATGCGGTCGTCATTGCTGGGAGCAATATTCTGTATCCATCTTGCATACGCTCCCATATCCGGATTCGGCGAGAGCGTATTGGTGCTCAGGGTCTGGGCGAACTCCGTACGCATGCTCTGATTGCCAGCTTTATCGTAAGTCTGGGCTACCACCGCCCATTCCAACGAGCCTTGACTGTTTTCTCCCAGTGCGGTGGCGATGGCAACTTGCCGATTAGCCCGGTCATAGACATAGCGTTTTGCGGCATCGGTAGCTGATTGGTTGGCTGGGTTGGCGATGAAGGTTTTGATATCGTTTGGCAGCGGAGCGATAACGCCCTGGATAACGGTGCTGTAACGGCGCTGCGCGGTCAGGTTGCCGTTGCTGTCGTATTCATTGCTGATGATGGCCCATTCGCGCATGCCGCTCTCCAGCAGGCGCTGCGCGGTGGCACTGGCAATCGAACGGTTAGCGGCGTCGTAGACGACGCGCTGCATCTGATCGCTGCCATCCGTAGCGATGCGGCCTGCGATATCCGTTGCGGAGGGATTGTCGCCCAGATTGGACAAGGAGATCTTTGTGGCATAGGCAATGCTCTCGGTAATATTGCCGTTGCGGTCGTAGACCAGTTTCTTTACCGCGCCAATGCCATCCACCGTATAGGCGACTTGGCCATCGGCGTTATAAACATTGCGCAGTACTTGGTCCGTCTCCGGAAGGGACGCCACCGTTTTGAGCAAGGCTGCGGTATCGGCAATGGTGTTGCCTGATGGCGTGAACTTCTGGAGGTCCAGCGTTTTGGCGTGAGCCGTGGTGGTCAGAATACGGCCCGCGGCATCAAAGATGTATTCGGTAACAGCACCGGCACCATCGATTTTCGCACTTAGACGATTGTTCTTATCGTAGGCGAAACGGGACAGATACTGATTGGCATCCTTTCGCGCGATGACGTTGCCGTTGCTGTCGTACTCGTATTCGGTGCGCAGATCCAGCCCCTTGGGATTGCGCGATTTCGGGTCGACCACTTCGACGGTGCGGCGTCCCAGATTGTCGTACTCATAGATGGTGACGCGGCCCGCCGGATCGGTCACGCTCAGCGTCTTGCCGCGGCCATCGTATTCGAACTTGGTTTCCAGCTTCGCGCCGTTGTTGTCCACGATGACCGACTTGAGCTGGCCTTTCTTGTCGTAGACGTTGCTCGTGACGATGCCGCGCGGGTCGGTCACGGTCTGCACCTGGCCCAGCGCATCGTAGCTGTACTTGGTGCTCAGCTTCAGCGGCCCGTTCGCGTCAATGGTCTTGCTCAGGATGCGATTGGCGGCGTCGTAAGTGAATTCGGTGACGGTGCCGTTGGCGTCGGTGCTTCGCCACAGACGGCCGGCCTGGTCGTAAGCATTTTTCACCTCTTCATTCAGCGCATTGACGGTCGCTTCCAGCTTGCCGTCGCGGTTGTATTTGAAGATGGTGGTGTTGCTATTGCCATCGGTCAGTTCAACCTGTTGGCCGTAGCGGTTGTTGCGCACCACCTTCTTGAAGCCCTCGGGCGTAGTCAAGGTGACGGTGCGTTGCTGCGTGTTGTACTCGGTGCGCGTGGTCTGGCCGTTCGCATCGGTCTGCGTCAGCACACGGTCGAAGGCGTCATAGGTGGCGGTGGTCGCCGGGCCGAGCGGCAGTTGCACCGACACTTGGCGGCCCAGTTTGTCGTAGCCGTAGCTGGTGACGTTGCCGTTGGCGTCGCGGCGTTTTTCGGGACGGCCGAAGGCGTCGTAGTCGGTATGTACGGACAGCTTGGCACCATCGCTATCGGACACGGTGTCTGTCAGTTGGCCGCGGTGGTTGTAGGCCAGGGTCTCGGTGACGGTCCGACCATCCTTGATCTGCGTGGTACGCGAGTCGAGCTGGCCAAACGCATCGTAATGCATGGTCGTGACGAAGCCAAGGGCGTCAGTCTGGCTGATCAGCAGGCCGCGCTTGTCGTAGGTGTAGCTGACAACGGCATCGTCAGCGCTGGCCAAACCGGCTGAGAGCGCGAGAATGTCCGCCTCATTGCCACCAAGGAGCGACCGCAA
>JANCSZ010000029.1:0-20317 GCA_024437665.1 Massilia sp. YIM B04103
AGGCTAGTTATAAAGAGAAAGCCCCGGCTGCGTTTGCAGTCGGGGTTTTTTTCGTTTTCCAGATGCGTATAACAACCGGGTTTCCATATGCTTTTCAGTGTTGGCAAGGCAGTGATTGCTACTGTAATTTTCACTGGTCTTCATTTAGTTCAGCGCCTAATCAGCGGTGAGGCGCTGAATTCCTTCCCGCTTCTGAATGCAGCCTATTACTTTGCCTTTGCGGCCCTTTGGTTCGTGATTAGCGACCGTTTCTTGTCGCAATTCTGGGCCCGGATAAAAGCGCAGAAGCCAAAATAACTCAGCTTCCCTTGCTGATTGCCTCCCCATCGGCTGGACGCAAGGTCCAGAAAGTGAATGAGGACAGTATCGTCAGTGCGGCCAAGGTCAAAAAAGCGTAGTGCAGGGCGTTGCTGAGCATCGCGCGGTCTGATTGGGGCGCATCGCCCAAAAAGAATCCAGTCACCAGCGAGCCGCAGGCCAGGCCGAAACTCACTGACAGCTGCTGCATCGAGCTAGCGATCGTGCTGGCCATGCTGGAATCCTGCGCATCCACATCGGCATAAGCGATGCTGTTCATGCTGGAGAATTGCAGCGAATTGAAAAATCCCAGACAAAGGCTGATCGCCACGATCAGCGGCAAGGGTGTACCTGCTTTGACGAACGAGTACATGCTGATCGTGATCCCGATCAGCACCGTGTTCACCACCAGCACCTGGCGATAGCCGAAGCGTCCCAGCAACCGGGTTGAAATGAACTTCATGCCCATGGCAGCGGCGGCGGAAGGCATCATCAATAAACCTGATTGCCAGGCCGGCAGTCCAAGCCCCAACTGATATAGCAGCGGCAGCAAGAAGGGCAGGCCGCTGACGCCGAGCCGCGTGGCGAAGCCGCCAAACACGGACACGCGGAAGGTGCGGATGCGGAACAGATCGAGCCGCAGCAAGGGATGCGCCTCGCTGCGCGCATGCCAGGCATACGCTGCCAGCAGGCTGCAGGAAATCAGCAGCAGCACGGCGCCTGAAGTGGGATCGATCTTGTGTTCGCCAAAGATCTCCAGCAGCCATGAAAGCAGGGCGATGCCGGTGCCGAACAAAACCAGTCCGATCATGTCCAGCGGACGTGTCTTCTCGCCGCGATAGTCGGGCATATAGCGCCGCGCCAGATAGATGGCCACCAGCCCGACCGGCACATTGATGAAGAAGATTTCGCGCCACGACAGCCAGTGGACGATCAAGCCGCCCACGGTTGGCCCCAGCAACGGCCCTATCAGCGCCGGAATGATGACGAAGTTCATGGCGCGCAGCAGTTCCGATTTGGGGAAGGTGCGGATGATGGTGATGCGTCCAACCGGCATCATCATGGCGGCGCCGAAACCCTGTAGCAGGCGCGCCGCCACCAGCATGGGCGAGTTCACCGACAGACCGCACAGCATGGAGGCGACTGTGAAGATGGCGATGGCGCTCATGAAGACGCGCCGCGTGCCGTAGCGGTCGGCCATCCATCCGCTGACGGGAATCGCCACCGCCAGGCTGAGGATATAGCTGGTGACGACGGCTTTCAGGCTAAGCGGCGTGACCTGCAGGCTGGCCGCGATGGCGGGGACGGCGGTGTTGACGATGGTGGAGTCGAGCTGCTCCATGAAGAGGGTTGTAGCGACAACCCAAGGCAGATAGCGTTTGCTGGAATCGGGGGCGGTCATGGGAGGACACAGAGCTGGTGTCCAATGATTGTCACATAAAAGCCGAAGCTCTGTTTTCTCCTGACTTATTCGCCGCGCTTCCCCCAGCTGTTTTCGTAGACGATTTGCTCGATGGGGCGGCGCTTGTCCCAGCCTTCCAGTTCCAGCATCGGCGCTTTGTAGAATTCGTCGACCTGGCCCACGCACAGCACGGCGATGGGCTGGCTGCCTTCTGGCATGCCGCACAGCTGGCGCAAGCGCTGCGGGTCGAACAGCGAGACCCAGCCTACGCCTATGCCTTCGGCGCGCGCTGCAAGCCAGAAGTTCTGGATGGCGCAGGAGGCCGAGGCCAGATCCATCTCCGGCATGGTGCGGCGGCCAAAGACGAAGTCCTCGCGCTTGTCGATCAAGCCCACTACCAGGACTTCGGCGCATTGCAGGATGCCTTCCACCTTCAGACGCATGAATTCTTCCGAACGCTGGTTCAGCGCCTGTGCCGTCAGCTCGCGCTCCTCGTCCACCAGTTGGTGGATGGCGCGCCGCAGCGCCATGTTGCTGATGCGGATGAAACGCCACGGTTGCATGAAACCGACGCTGGGGCCATTGTGGGCAGCAGTGATAAAGCGTTCCAGTTGGCCTTCCAGCAGCGGCCCGGGCGCAAAGTGGCGCACGTCGCGCCGCTCGCGGATAGCGCGGTAGATGCCTTCGACTTGTTCGGGAGGGTAGGCGTGGCTCATTTTTTCAGCTGTATCAAGGCGTCCAGCAAGGGTTGTGTGGCATCGGCCAGGCGTTCAAGACTGGCTTCGCGCAGGGCGGATGTATCCACGGTGGTATCCGAATGCAAGCCGGCCCAGCGTAGCAAGGCGTTGCCCGCTTGCGGCGTGTCGAACAGGCCATGCAGATACGTCCCCAGCACCTGATTATCCTCCGAGATGGCACCTTCCGGACGCCCGCCGATGTGGAAGACGGGACGTTCCATGCTGCTTCCGGATGAGACGCCCATATGGATTTCGTAACCGGTCACGTTGGCTTCGGCAAAGGCGCAGTTGCCGCTGACCTGCTCCAGGCGCTTGTCCTGCGTCAGCTCGGTGCGGATATCGAGCAGGCCGAGACCGGCCGATTCCCCGGGTTCCCCTTCCACGCCATGCGGATCAAGGACGCTTTGGCCAAGCATCTGGAAGCCGCCGCAGATGCCCATCACCTTGCCGCCATAGCGCAGGTGGCGGGAGATCTTGTCCGGCCAGCCCTGCGACTTGAGCCAGGCCAGGTCGCCGCGCGTGTTCTTGCTGCCGGGGAGGATGATCAGATCGGCGGCAGGAATCGGCTCGCCTTCGCGCACGAAGCGCAGATCGACTTCGGGGTGGGCGCGCAGCGCATCAAAGTCGGTATGGTTGCTCATGCGCGGCCCGCTGGGAACGACCACGCGGAAAGCGCCTTGCGCAGCCTGTACCGCTTGCACCGCATCCTCGGCATCGAGGAAGAGTCCATGCAGATAAGGCAGCACGGCCAGCACGGGCTTGCCGGTCTTCTGCTCCAACCATTCCAGTCCCGGCTCCAGCAGCGAGATATCGCCGCGGAAGCGGTTGATGACAAAGCCGATCACGCGATGGCGCTCGCTTTCGGAGAGGCAGGATAAGGTGCCGACAAGGTGGGCGAATACGCCGCCGCGGTCGATGTCGGCCACCAGGATGACCGGACAATCCACCGCTTCGGCGAAGCCCATATTGGCGATGTCGCGATTGCGCAGATTGATCTCGGCCGGGCTGCCTGCGCCTTCCACCATCACCTTGCCGTATTTTTGCAGCAGGCGCTCATGCGACGAAAGCACGGCCTCCATCGCCACCAGCTTGTAGTTGTGATAGTCGCGCGCGTTCATATTCGACAGCGCCTTGCCGTTGATGATGACCTGGGCGCCGATATCGCTGGAGGGCTTGAGCAGCACCGGGTTCATATCGGTGTGCGGCGCCAGGCCGGCGGCAATCGCCTGCAAGGCTTGGGCGCGGCCAATCTCGCCGCCATTCACGGTGACGGCGCTGTTGAGCGCCATATTCTGCGGTTTGAAAGGCGCCACGCTGACGCCATTGCGCTTCAACAGGCGGCACAGGGCCGCTACCACGGTGCTTTTGCCCGCGTCCGACGTGGTGCCTTGCACCATCAGGGTGGTGTAGGGGAAGTCCATCTCAGTGCTTGCGGTGCTGGCGTGCCAGTTCGAGCTTTTCGCACAGAACGGCCGTACCCTGGATCATGCGCGGCCCGGCGCGGTTGAGCAGGTCGCCCTCCACCGTGAACAGATTGCCCTGGCGCGTGGCTTTCAGCGTGCCGTACTGGCGCCATAGATTGACGCCGCCGTAGTCCTTCTCGGCCGTGCCGAAAATGGCTTCCGGATCTTCCTGCAGCACGCCTTCGACGCTGACCACCGGTGCCGTGATTTTCATGCTGGCGAAGATGTTTTCGCCGCCGCAGACGCGCAGGGCATCGCTGACGATATGGCTGCCGTTCAGCGTGTATAGCGGTTTGTCCCAGACCTGGTAGAAGGTGCGTACCGGCGGACGGCCCGCATACTGGGCGCGCAGCGCGGCCAGCTTGCGTTTCATTTCGGCGGCGGCCGGCTGGGCCGCGCTTTCGGTGCCCATCAGCTGGCCGAGACGGATCAGGCCTTCGGGGATGGCATCCAGCGTTTGCGGTTCGCTATGGAAGATGGGGATATTCAGCTGGCGCAGCATGTCGATCTGGCGCTCGGAGCTGCCATGGCGCCAGACCACCAGCAGGTCGGGCTTGAGTGCGATCAGGCGTTCCATATCGACCTGGCGGTTATCGCCGACGCGCGGGATTTTTTTGGCCGCTTCCGGGTAGTCGCTATAGGTGACTGCGCCCACGATCTTGTCGCCGCCGCCAGCTGCGAACAGCAGCTCGGTCACATGCGGCGCCAGCGAGACTACGCGCAGTGCCGGTTTTTGTACGGTGACAGCTTTGCCATCGTCGTCATTGACGGTGATGGCGGCCTGCGCCTGGAGCGCCGCCAGGCAGGCCAGCGTTAGCAGATATTTTTTCATCGTTTCTCCTTGCTCCAATCTTCAAGTGCGGTTTGCAGGCGCTGCCAACCCATTTCGTCCGGCGGCAGGCCGAGGCGGATGCCGCGCGCCGCTTGCGTAAAGAGGCGCACCCAGATGCCATGCTGCGCCATGAATTCGTGAAACTGTTCGGGCTGCGCTTCCGGCCACCACTGGAACAGGTCCGTGCCTTGCGAGGCGATGCCCTGTGCCGCCAGCAGGCTGCGCAGGCGCTGGCCGGAGTCGCGCAGCCGGCGACGGGTCTGCTTCTGCCATGCGTGATCGCGCAGCGCGGCAATGGCGATCTGCTGGGCTGGACCGCTGATGCTCCATGGACCGAGCATGTCGGCCAGCGGCTTGAGTATCTCCCCATGGGCTGCGACGAAACCCAGGCGCAGACCGGCCAGGCCGAAGAATTTGCCGATGGAGCGCAGTACGATCAGGCCAGGCAGGTGGCTATGGGCGGCGATGCTATTGCCGCCGTCGGTATCGCCAAAGGCTTCGTCCACCACCAGCCAGCCGCCGCGAGCGGCCAACTGGGCGTGCCAGCGCAGCAGGTCGGATGCAGGCACGTTAGCGCCGGTCGGATTGTTGGGATTGCAGATGACTAGAACATCGGCCTGCTCCACCGCGCCATCCAGCTCCGCATAAGGAACCTGCCTCATTGCATGGCCGTGCTGCGCCCAATGGTGGGCGTGTTCGGCATAGGAGGGCGCGGCTACGATCACGCGAGAGGGCGCGCGCAGGCGCGGCAAACTTTGGATCGCCGCCTGCGTCCCTGCCACCGGCAGCATGCTTGGCGCGCCATAGAAGGCGCATGCCGCCGCCGCCAGCGCGGGATCGTTTTCGGGCAGACGGTGCCAGGCTTGGTCTGCCAGCGGCGGCACGGGATACCAGGCGGGGTTGATGCCGGTCGAGAGGTCGAGCCAATCGCTGCGGCCGAAGCGCAATGCGGCGTCGCGCAGATTGCCGCCATGTTCAAGCATGTGGCGCCTCCTTGACGATGATGTGCGCCGCCGCAGGGATGGCAAGGTGGATCAGTGCAGCGGTGGCGATGGCCATGCCAAGCCATAGCAGGGTGGTATTCAGTACCAGACGCCAGGCGCGCCGGATATCGGCCGCCGTTGCAGGCTGCCCGCTGCCCAGCGGCGGACGCTGTTCCACTTCGCCGTCATATGTGGCGGCGCCGCCCAATGCCAGGCCGAGCGCGCCGGCGCCGCTGGACATGACCGGACCCGCATTCGGGCTGCTCCAGGCCGGAGCCTGCGTCAGCCAGCAGCGCAGTGCGCGGCGCTTGTCCTGCAGGGTGGGCGCCAGCACGATATAGGACAGGGCCGTCAAGCGGGCCGGCAGATAGTTGAGCGCATCGTCGATGCGCGCGGCGGCCCAGCCAAAATGCAGGAAGCGCTGATTGCGGTAGCCCCACATGGCGTCCAGCGTGTTCGCCAGCCGGAACAGCAAGGCGCCGGGGCCGCCCGCCACGGCGAACCAGAACAGCGTGCCGAAGACGGCGTCGTTGCCGTTTTCCAGCAGGGATTCGGCGCTGGCCTTGGCCAGATCGGCTTCGCTGGCCTGCTCCGTGTCGCGGCTGACGATACGGGCTGTCAGCATGCGTGCCACTGGCAGGTCCTGCTGCTGCAGGGCGTCGGCAATCGGCAGATTGTGGTCGCGCAGGCTGCGCAGGCCGATGCAGAAATAGAGCAGGATGGCATGCAGCGCGATGGCCAGCATGCCGCCAGCGGCATCGAGCAGGAAGAAGGACAGTGCGACAAGAGGCGCGACCGCCAGCAACCAGGCGAGTATGCCGCGCAAGCGCCGGGCCGCACCGCGATTCAAGGTCTTTTCGATGTGCATTGCCAGATTGCCGAAACCGATCAGAGGATGCCAGCGCCGCGCCTCGCCCAGCAGCATATCGAGCGCGATGCCGGCCGTCATCAGCAGCGCAAGCAGCGGCCAGCCCAGTCCCGTCAGCATGGGGCGCCTTTCAGCACCAGTGGCAAGCCTGCCGCCACGAAGACGGCACGCTCGCAAACGGCGGCAACGGCCTGGTTCAGGCGGCCTGCTTCGTCGGTGAAGGCGCGCGAAATGGCGCCGTAAGGCACGATGCCCATCCCCACCTCGTTCGATACCAGGATGATGTCGCCGGTTTGCTGCGCCTCGCCCAACACCGCCAGCAGGCCCGCGCGCTCCTGATGGAAGCGGGCAGGCAGGGTAAGCTGGCCCACATCGGGATACTCGCTGCCATCGGCGAACAGCAGGTTGGTCAGCCACAGGGTCAGGCAATCGACCAGCACCACGCGCTGCGGCGCGCGCCATTGCTGCAGCGCCCGGGCCAGCGCGAGCGGCTCTTCCACCGTGATCCAGTGCGCCGGGCGCTGTTGCCGGTGATGTTCGATGCGGGCTGTCATTTCGCCATCGCCTGCGGCCGCAGTGGCGATATAGATGATCTCCTTGCCCGAGATGGCGGCCAGTTTTTCGGCATACAGACTTTTGCCGGAGCGAGCGCCGCCCAGCACCAGGGTATTGCTCATGACTCGCTCCGCGCGAACAATGCCGCCACCGCCTCCGGATTGGAGGGGAAGTAGGCGTGGAAATAGGAGGCGTGCAGGGAGCCGATCTTGTACGCGGCTTCGCCTTCAACGCCGGAAGGATTTTTCACCGTATGCGCAACAGGCGTTGTTTCGGTCGTCAGCCGCGAATAGTGGAAGGTATGGCCACGCAAGGGACCATGCTCCGTCGGCAGCGCCTGCGCGCCCAGGCCGGCCAGGCGCTTTTGCATTTCGACGCGGCCCGGCAGCAGGCCGGCCATGGGCCACTCCCTGCCTTCGCTGTCGCACAGCATATCGGCCAGCGCCATCATGCCGCCGCATTCGGCAACGATGGGCAGGCCGGCCGCGTGGGCGGCGCGGATGGAGGCGCTCCACTTGCCAGCAGCGGCCAGCGCGCCGGCATGCAGCTCGGGATAGCCGCCTGGCAGGTAGATGGCGTCGGCATGCGGCGGCAGCGCCTCGTCGGCCAGCGGCGAGAAGAATTCCAGGCGCGCGCCCAGTGCCTGCAGCGTCTCCAGATTGGCGGGGTAGAGGAACATGAAGGCCGCATCGCGCGCAATGGCGATGGTTTTTCCTTGCAGATGCTGGCGCAGGGGCTGCGGCGTGGGCGGCAGGTCCAGTTCGACCAGCGGCTGGCTGTCCCATGCCTGCTGGTTGAAATCCAGCTGTGCCGCCAGCTCGTCCAGCAGCGTATCGAGATCGGCGACTTCGCCCGGCAGCACCAGACCCAGATGGCGTTCGGGCAGGGAGCGCGCCTGCTTGGGCAGGGTGGCGAACAGCGGAATATCGCGCAGCGAGGCGGCCACCATCTTCGCGTGGCCGGGACTGGCGATGCGGTTGGCGATCACGCCAGCCATTTGCACCGGACCATAGTCGCGCAAGCCATGCACCAGCGCACCGGCCGTTTGCGCCATCGCGCCGGCATCGATCACCGCCATGACCGGCACGCCGAAGGTGCGCGACAAGTCGGCCGAAGAGGGCGTGCCGTCATATAAGCCCATCACGCCTTCGATCAGGATCACATCGGCCTCGCCCGCGGCTTGCGCCAGCTGCTGGCGGCAAGCATCCTCGCCCACCATCCACAGGTCGAGCGATTTGACCGGCGCGCCGCTGGCGCGTTCCAGCAGCATGGGGTCGATGAAATCCGGCCCGCATTTGAACACGCGCACGCGCTGCCCCTGTTGCACCAGTTTGCGCGCCAGTGCCGCTGTGACTGTGGTCTTGCCCTGTCCGGAGGATACGGCGGCCAGCAGCATGGCGCGCACGGCGATCTTTTCGCTCATTACCACTCCGTCCCGGCTTGCGCCGCAATACCCGCCTTGAAGGCGTGTTTGACCACATTCATCTCGGTCACGGTGTCGGCGATTTCGATCAGTTCCGGCGGCGCGCCGCGGCCGGTGATGACGACGTGCTGCATGGCTGGACGCTCCAGCAGGTCGGCGATGACGTTCTCCACATCCAGATACTGGTATTTGAGGGCGATATTCAGTTCGTCCAGCACTACCATGCCGATGGCTGGATCGGCGAGAAAGCGCTTGGCCTGCTCCCAGGCCGCCTGCGCTTTTTCGATATCGCGCTCGCGGTTCTGGGTTTCCCAGGTATAGCCTTCGCCCATGGCGTGGAAGCTGACTTCTTCCGGGAAGCGGCGCAGGAAGAGTTCTTCGCCGGTCGCCATCGCACCCTTGATGAACTGCACCACGCCCACCTTCATGCCATGGCCCATGGCGCGCACCGCCATGCCGAAACCGCTGGAGCTTTTGCCCTTGCCGTTGCCGGTGTTGACGATGATGATGCCGATCTGCTTGTCGGCGGCGGCGATCTTGGCGTCGATGATGGCTTTCTTGCGCTCCATGCGGGCGCGATGGCGCTCGTTCAATGCGGCGGTGCCGTCGGAAGTCATTGGGTTCATGCGCTTACCTCAAGTGGAATGAAGATGCTGCGGTTGCCGTGGCGGATGATGTCGATCGGGTGGCCCAGGTAGTCGCTCAGGATGGCCGGCTGCATGGTCTCGTCCACGCTGCCTGCCTGCCAGCGGCCGTCGCCCATCAGCAGCAGGGCGTGGCTCGATACGCTGTGCGCCAGATTCAGGTCATGTCCGACCATGACCACGGTTTTCTTCTGCTCGCGGCACAGGCGCGCGAGCAGGCTCATAACGCTGACCTGGTGCGCCAGGTCCAGGGCATTGGCCGGTTCGTCCAGCAGCAGCAGCGGCGTGTCCTGGGCCAGCATGGCGGCGATGGCGACCCGCTGGCGTTCGCCGCCGGACAGGGTGCGCACATCGCGCGCGGCCAGATCGTCGACCTCCATCGCGGCCAGGGCGCGCATGGCGATCTGGTGGTCGTCGCTGTCTTCCCAATAGCGCTGGCTATGGTAGGGATGGCGTGCCGACAGCACGGTTTCCAGTGCGCTGTAGGAGAAGGCATCGTTGCGCGCCTGCGCCAGGAAGGCGCGGCTGCGCGCCAGCTCTTCCAGCGGCCAGTCCTGCAGCGGACGATTTTCGACCGCCACCTGGCCGCCATCCGGCTGGCGCAGGCCGGCCAGGGTGCGCAGCAAGGTGCTTTTGCCGGCGCCATTGCGGCCGATTACGCTCCAGCATTCGCCATCGCCCACCCGCCAGTCGAGGTTTTCCACCAGCGTGCGCTGGCCTATGCACAGCTTGAGTTTCTGGGTCGAGAGCATCTTATTTCCTCAGCCGGTGCAGTTGGTACAGGAAGACCGGCGCGCCGATCAGGGCCGTGATGACACCGACCGGCAACTGCTGCGGCGCGATGATGGTGCGCGCCACGATATCGGTCAGTACCAGATAGGCGCCGCCGGCCAGCGTGGCCGCCGGCACCAGCAGGCGGTGGTCGGGGCCGAAGGCGAAGCGGCAGGCGTGCGGAATAATCAGGCCGACAAAGCCGATGCTGCCGGCGCTGGTGACGGAAGTGGCGGTCAGCAGGGCAGAGCAGAAGAACAGGCTTTTGCGCAGCGTGCCGACGCGGATGCCCAGCGTGGCCGAGGCTTCAGCATGCAGGGCCATCACGTTCAGGGCGCGCGCATTGCGCAGGGTGAAGACCAGCACTGCCGCCAGCACCAGCCATGGCAGAAGGCGCAGCGGCGCGCCGGCCAGTTCGCCGATCAGCCAGAACACCATGCTGCGCAGACGGCTTTCCGGCGCGATCGACAGCATCAGCGTCACCAGGGCGATGCAGACGGAGGAGAAAATCTGGCCGGTCAGCAGCAGCAGGGCGGTACCGCCATCGGCCGCCGCGCCGCCGCGCAGGTCGCGCCGCGCCAGCGTGTACAACAGGATCGAGACCACGACGGCGCTGACGAAAGCCGCGCTGTCCACCATCCAGGCGGCGCAGGCGAAAAAGAGGGCGGCCAGGGCGCCGACCGAGGCGCCGGCGGAAATGCCGAGCACATAGGGATCGGCCAGGGGATTGCGCAGCAAGGCTTGCATCATCACGCCCGCCAGCGACAGCGAAGCGCCGGTCACGAAAGCCACCAGCGCGCGGCTCAGGCGCAGGTCGAGCAGGGTGGCTGCCAGCGAGCTGGCTTCGCCGCGCAGCAGCTCCAGCAGCGCGCCGGGAATCTCGGACAGGGAAACGGTGACCGAGCCGACCATGCCCGCCAGGACCAGACTGGCGAGGGTGGCGGCGATCAGCGCCAGATTGAGGACGGCGGCGCGCTTGCGCAGCCGGACGGGATTTGCTTGCATGTACTGCCTTCAGAATTCGGGGTGCTGCGTTGGGATGTTGCGCTGCCGGGCGCATTCGCTACGCCCGGCAGGTTACACCATTTACTTCATGCCGTAACGCAGGCCGGCGAAGAAGGTGGAACCGGCGCTGCCATAGAAGCGCGCCACTTCATACTTCTTGTCCGCCACGTTATTCCAGCGCACCAGGGCCGACCAGTCGCGCGAGAACTGCCAGGTGGCGTGCAGGTTGAGCAGGCTGTAGCCGCCCAGTTCCACGCGGTTGGCCTGGTCCTCGAAGCGGCGGCCGGACAGTTGCAGCTCGGCGCCCGCATGCAGCGCGCCCAGCGCATATTCCGCATTCAGGTTGGCGTGACGCTTGGCGCGGCGCTGCAGCAGCTTGCCGGTGGTATCGTCGCGCGGCTCCTGGAAGTCGGCGTTGGCGCCCAGTTTCAGATTACCGAACTGGCGCTCGGCCGACAGGCTCAGGCCTTTCAGCACGGCCTTGTTGACGTTGTAGGCGCAGCCGTATTTGTAGCCTGAGTAGGGGCAGGGCGTGGTGCTGACCAGCAAATCGTCCAGCTTATTGTGGTAGTACACGGCGCCCAGTTGGGTCTTGCCGTCGTCGTAGTGCAGGCCAACCTCTCCGTTACGGCCTTTTTCCGGCTTGTTATTCTCGTTGCCGTAGCCGGTGTAGTACAGTTCATTGAAGGTCGGCGCGCGGAAGCTGGTGCCGACGCTGGCGTTCGCGCGCAGCGCGGGCGAGATGCGGTAGCCATAGCCCAGCGAGCCGGTGGCCTTGCTGCCGAACTGCGAGTTGTCGTCGTGGCGCGCGCCGGCGCTGAACAGATGGTCGCCGCGCTGCATGCCATAGGTGGCGGCCAGCGAACGGGTATGGCGTTTGCGCTCGGCGATGCCGGACGAGGTGGACGTTACCTCTTCCTTGCGGAATTCGTACAGCAGCTGCAGGGTGTCGCGGCCCAGTTGCACATCGTTCTGCCAGGAGAAGCCGGTCTGCTTGGTGTCGATCTGGCTGGTGGTGGATGCAACGCCGGTGAAGCTGCCCGATTTATCGCTGCTTTCCGATGCTTGCACCAGGCTGGTCCAATTCGGCAGGATGCGGTTGCGCAGATAGGCCGAGGTATTGCTGATGCGGGTTTTGCTGCGCGCATCGTAGTCCGATTTGCCGTTGTCGAACTGGGCGTCCACTTTGCTGTACAAGAAATTCGCGCCCAGCTCATGGCCTTCCGCCAGTTGCAGCGACACCTGGCCGGCGGCGCTGCGGCGGTCGTAACCGTCATCGTCCGGGTTATAGCCCGAAGCGCCGGGCAGGCTGGCGGAGAAGCCGTCGGAACGTTCGCGGCCGGCGCTCAGCGAGTAGCTGACCGGACCCGAACTGCCGGAGATGGCGGCATCGGCGGCGCGCGTGGCATCGCTGCCCGCGCCAACGAATGCCGTCACGTCCACATCGCCCTTGCCCTTCTTGGTGAAGATCTGGATCACGCCGCCGATGGCGTCCGCGCCGTACAGGGTGCTCAGCGGGCCGTACACGATCTCGATATGGTCGATGGCGCTGAGCGGAATCGCGTTCCAGCTGGCCGTGCCGGTGGTGGCCGAACCAATGCGCACGCCGTCCACCAGCACCAGGCTCTGGTTGCCGTTGGCGCCGCGGATAAACACATTGCCGCTGGTCCCCGGGCCGCCATTGCGGGTGATTTCGATGCCGCGCTGGCGCTGCAGCAGATCGCTGATGGAACCTGCGCCGGAGCGCAGGATTTCATCGGCGCCAATGGTCAGGGTGTCGCGCAGCACCTCGCTGGCTGGCTGCGGCGTGCGGCTGGCGGTAATGAGAACGGTGCTATGCGCAGCGTTTTGTGCGAATGCGGAGGGCGCGGCAATAGCCAGTGCGAGCGACGCAAGGGCCGCCTGCCGTGATACAGGAAAGGTCATGACAATCTTCGTAAGTGAGCAACCGGCCTATGTCCCCGTGGGCCGGGTTGAACAGAGACGCCTGCCGCGGACGGCGGCGTCTCCACCTGATTTGGCCGGTATCCGGGCTGGCAGGTTTGGCCGTCTCACCTTCCCATGCGAAGCACAGTGGTTGCAGAAGACGGCTGCCGCGGAGCGGCACTTGCTTACCGTTGCGGGGGCAGCACACGTTGGCCGCCGGAGCGGTTCCGTGTTTCCCGTTTAACTGCGCTCAAGGACTCAAGCGCGGGCACCAAAACCTCGACATTATACGGGCTTGCATGCCAAGGGCAACCGCAGCACGGCGCCATAGGCGATCTTGTGCGGGCTGCTGGCGGCGGCCAGCGCAGCTTCCTGCAGGGGCAGGCCGGAGGCGAGAGCGCCAATGAGACGAATGCTGCCGGCATGGCAGACAAGCAGCGGCTGGCAAGGCGCCAGCTTGGCCATTGTGTCCTGAAGGCCGGTCAAGAACTGCGCGACGCGCTGCGCCATCATCAGCACGGATTCACCGCCGCCGGGGCGGTAATGCAGCAGGTCGGCGGCCCAGGCATCAATCTCTGCACGCGCAATCTGGTCCCACTGGCGCAGCTCCCATGCGCCGAAATCCATTTCGGCCAGACGGGCGTCGAAGCAGACCTCTTCGCTCATCAGCTTGGCCAGACCGGCGCAGCGCCGCAGCGGACTGGAATAGATGCGCAAGGGCGCCAATCCGGGCATGGCTGCCAGCTCCGTGCACAAGGCGGCGTGGACGCGCTGCATTTCCTCATCCTCCACCGCCAGATCGCTGCTGCCGTAGCAGGCGCCCGGCGCAGCCAGCGGCTGCGGATGGCGCACCAGGATCAGTTCCATGCCGGATGCAGGCTGCTGGCGCTGGCCAGCACGCATAAATAGAAGACGGCCTCCGTAAGCTGCTGCACCGCGCCCAGGCAATCGCCCGTATAGCCGCCAATGCGATGCCGGAATTTACGCGCCAGCCAGAAAGCCGCCAGCGCCGACGCCAGCACGCCGCAGGCAAGGGCGCGCCAGGACAGCCAGCCCATGGCCCCGGCCAGCAGCAGGGGCAGGGCGGCGCATAGGGCGGCGATGGCGAATTCGCCGCTGCTCATTTCCTGCGCCAGCGGCTTGGCCTTGCCTTCGGCCCGCGCATACTCCATGCGCCAGATCAGCGCCGCCGCCATCAGGCGCGACACGGGATGCGCCACCAGCAGCGCCGCCAGTGCGGTAAGGGCGGGCATGCAAGCCAGCGCCGCGATTTTCACCGCCAGCAGCAAGACGATGCCGATCGCGCCGTAAGCCCCGACGCGCGAATCTTTCATGATCTCCAGCACCCGCTCGCGCGTCAGCCCGCCGCCGAAACCATCGCAAACATCGGCGAAACCGTCTTCGTGGAAGGCGCCGGTGATATATATAGTGGCAGCGGTCGAGAGCAGGGCTGCCAGCGGCGCGGGCAGCGCCAGGGCCGCCAGGGCATACGCTGCGCAGCCTATGGCTGCCACCACCAGCCCGACCAGCGGGAAATAGCGCGATGAATGCTGCAACCAGCCCGGCTCAAAGCCTACCCAGCGTGGAATCGGCAGGCGCGTGAAAAATTGCAGGGCGATGAAGAAGAAGCGCAACTGCTGCATGGCTTATTCGGACTTCTCGCTGACCTGGGCCGATTCGAAGGTCGCCATCTCGTTCATGAAATTGACGGCGGCCTGCAAAAGCGGCAGGGCGAGGGCGGCGCCGGTGCCTTCGCCCAGACGCAGGCCCAGATGCAGCAGGGGACGGGCGCCCAGCTGCTCCAGCATCCGCTTATGGCCGCTCTCGTCCGAGCAATGGGCGAACACGCAATAATCGAGAATTGCCGGCTGCATGCGCGCAGCCACCAGCAGGGCGCTGGTGACAATAAAGCCATCGATCAGCAGCACCATGCGGCGTTCGGCCGCTTTCAGCATGGCGCCCGCCATCATGGCGATCTCGAAGCCGCCGAAAGTGGCCAGCACGTCCAGCGGCGCGCTGACGCCAGCGTGCTTGACGGCGGCCGCCTCGATCACCTGCTGCTTGCGCAGGATGCCGTCGGCCGACAAGCCGGTGCCGGCGCCCACGCAATCGCGTACCGGAATGCCGGTCAGCTTGTGCATCAGGGCGGCGGCCGCCGTGGTATTGCCGATGCCCATTTCGCCAAAGCCCAGCACATTGCCAGGCAGCTCGGCGGCCAGCGCCATGCCATGTTGCAGCGCCCGGTCGCACTCGGCGGCCGTCATGGCCGCTTCCTGGGCGAAGTTGCGGGTGCCATGCGCCACTTTGCAGTCCACCAGGCCTGCGCGCGGGCCGAAGTCATGGTTGACGCCCGCATCCACCACTTGCAGGGCGCAGCCGTTCTGGCGCGCGAACACATTGATGGCGGCGCCGCCGGCCAGGAAGTTCTCCACCATCTGCCAGGTCACGTCCTGGGGATAGGCCGAAACCCCTTCCGCCACCACCCCGTGGTCGCCGGCAAAGACCAGAATGGCCGGTGCGTGCACGGCAAGCACGGTGCTTTGCTGGATCAGGCCAAGCTGGCGCGCCAGTGCTTCCAGCGTGCCAAGGCTGCCGAGCGGCTTGGTTTTATTGTCGATGGCCTTGCCGAGTTGGAGGGCAAGTGCCGCGTTCTGTACGGGGACGATAGTTGGGATGGACATAGGTTTCAGCGGATTGGCAATCACGGAATTATAATTCCAGCATGCGCCTGCTCATTATTGAAGACAATCCGGATATTATCGCCAATCTCTACGGCTTCCTCGAACCCAAGGGTTATATTCTTGATTCGGCGGTGAATGGCTATGGAGGGCTGGCGCTGGCCGCCCAGAACCAGTACGACGCCGTCGTGCTGGACGTGATGCTGCCTGGCCTGAATGGCCTGGAGCTGTGCCAGAAACTGCGCGGCGAACTGGGAATGGACACGCCGGTGCTGATGCTGACCGCGCGCGACACCCTGCAGGACAAGGTGGCCGGCTTCGAAAGCGGCGCCGACGATTATCTGGTCAAGCCCTTCTCCCTGATCGAACTGGAAGTGCGCCTGAAAGCCCTGGTGCGGCGCGCCCACGGTACCCATGGCCGCAGCAGCACCATGACGGTGGGCGACCTGGTTTTCGACACCGCCACCTTCGACGCCCGCCGCGCCGGCCGTCCGCTGGTGCTGACCAAGACCGGCTACACCATCCTGGGCTGCCTGATGAAACAGTCGCCGCGCGTGGTCACGCGCGAACAGATCGAAAACGAAGTCTGGGGCGACAACCGCCCCGACAGCGATGCGTTGCGCACCCATATCCACGCCGTGCGCCAGGTGCTCGACAAACCCTACGCCTTCGCCATGCTGCGCACCATCTCCGGCATAGGCTACAAACTGGTGGCCTCGCATGAAGAGGTCTAATTCCCTGCGGCGGCCGATTGTCGTCGCCTATCTGCTGTTCGCGCTGATTTCATCGGCCTTCTTCGCCATCATCGCCGGCATCGCCGTGGAAGGCATCGAAACCCGGCTGGTGGACGAACGCCTGGAAGACGTCGCCATGTGGGCTTCGCCGCGCTATGCCGGCAAGCTGCCGGTCGAAATGCCGGCCGGGATGAGTTTCCACCACGGCGCCGACATTCCACTCTCCCTGCGCAACCTGCCGCCCGGCGTCCAGGAAAAAACCGTGGACGGCGTGGACCTGCATCTGCTGGTGGGACAGGACGAAAATGGCGACTACGTGGTGGTGGACCACGATAGCGAATACGAAAAGATCGAGCTGGTGGTGTATTCGCTGTTCGCGCTGGGCTTCCTCGGTTTCCTCGGCTGCTCGGCGGTGCTGGGTACTTTCGTCGCCAACCGCATCATCGTGCCGATCATGCAGCTGGCCGGCGCGGTGGAACAGCGCAAACCCGATTTGCCGCTGCAGGAGCGCAAGGATGAACTGGGCCTGCTGGCGCGCTCCTTCGCCGGCCACACCGGAGAGCTGACCCGTTTCCTCGACCGCGAACGTTTCTTCACCGGTGACGTCAGCCACGAACTGCGCACCCCGCTGACGGTGATCAGCGGCGCGGCCGAGGTGCTGATGGCGCAAACCCAGGATCAGCCGCAATTGCACGCACCGGCCGAACGCATTTACCGCGCGGCGCGCGAGGCGGCGGAATCGGTCTCCGTGCTATTGCGTCTCGCCCGTTCGCCCGAGGTGCTGGAATGGGCATCGCTGTCGGCCGCCGCGATGGCGCAAGACGAGGTGGCGCGCTACCAGCATCTGGTGGCCGAGCGCTCGCTGACCCTGGACTATCTTGGCGGCGAAGATTTCGCCGTGCGCGCGCCGCGCGAACTGCTGGTTGCCGCCATTGGCAATTTGATACGCAATGCCTGCCAATACACGGAACGCGGCGCCGTCAGCGTCAGCCTGGGAACCCAATCCATCATCGTCGAAGATACCGGGCCGGGCCTGCCGCCCGCCGCCATGGCCGCGCTGCGCAATGAGCCGATGCCGGCCGAAGCGCGCGGTTCTTCCGGCACGGGCCTGGGGCTGGCGCTGGTCCAGCGCATCAGCGCTTACTTGGGGGCCGACTTGCAAGTGAGCGAAGGAGCCGAAGGCGGCACGCGTTTCGAGCTGCATTTCCGAGGGCTCTTAACGAAATCTTAATCTGCCCTTCACAGGATACTTACCCATCCTTCATTAAGATCACGGGATTGTCCAAACGGAGTCCCGCTAGTGAACCTGAAAGCCCAGCCGCGCATCAACGCGCCATTGTTTACTCTTTTGGCTTCGGCATTTCTTGTTCTTGCGTATAACGTCAACTTCTGGCGCGCCTTCGTCCAGGCGACCGGCGGGATCAAGCTCAGTAATCTGCCCGTCTATGCCGGTTCCTTCCTGGTGCTGGTCTGTATTTTCAATGCCTTCCTGACCATCGTCAGCTTCCGGCCGCTGATCAAACCAGTCCTGATCTTCCTCTTTCTCGCCACTTCGGGCCTCAGCTATTTCATGAGCCAGTATGGCATCGGCATCGATGCCTCCATGGTGCAGAACGTGGTCGAAACCGATGTCCGTGAAGCCGGTGAGCTGTTCAGTTGGAAGATGCTGCTGACCATCGCGCTGCTGGGCGTCCTGCCGTCGCTGCTGGTATGGCGCACCGACTTGCGCTTTGCCTCGATTGGCAAGGGCTTATTGATCAAGGGCGGCATTTTCTGCCTGTCCCTGCTGGCTGCCGGCGCCTTGCTGCTCCTGCTGTTCAAGACCTTGGCGCCCGCCGTGCGCGAACACCGCGAACTGCGCTTCCTGCTCACGCCCACCAATATGTTCCAGGCCACTCATGGTTATCTGAAGCGCAAGCTGGCCGTGCCGACGGTGGTTGCATCCTTGGGCACGGATGCGAAGAAGGGCATGCTGTGGAGCGCGGCCGGCGCCAATGCGCGACGTACGGTAACGGTGATCGTGGTCGGCGAAACCGCGCGCGCCATGAACTTCTCGCTGAATGGCTATGCGCGTGAAACCAACCCGCAACTGGCGCGCCAGACTGGCCTGGTGAATTTCCAGGACGTCAGCTCCTGCGGTACGGCCACGGCCATCTCGGTGCCCTGCGTCTTCTCCGCCTTTGGCCGCGAGGACTATTCGGCTGACAAGGCCAGGAATCAGGAAGGTTTGCTCGATGTGCTGAAACATGCCGGCTTTGACGTGCTCTGGCGCGACAATAACTCCGGCTGCAAGGGGGTGTGCGACCGCGTGCGTTATGAAGACCTGTCCCAGCCGGTAGCCGGAGATCCATTCTGCAATGACGAGGAGTGCTACGACGAGCGTCTGCTGCAAAATCTGCCCCAGATCATCCGCGATGCGAAGAAAGACCTGGTCATCGTCCTGCACCAGAAGGGCAGCCATGGCCCGGCGTACTGGAAGCGCTATCCCAAGGAGTTCGCCAAGTTCACGCCGATCTGCCAGACCAATGAGCTGGAGCAGTGTTCGCGCGAAGCCATCATGGCGGCTTACGACAATACCATCCTGTATACCGACCATGTGCTGAACAAGGCAATCGAAGTGCTGAAGTCCGCCAGCGCCGACAGCGGTGTCGATACTTCGCTGCTGTACTTCTCCGACCACGGCGAGTCCTTGGGCGAAAAGAATATGTACTTGCATGGCGCGCCTTACATCATCTCGCCCATCGAGCAGCGCCACGTGCCGATGATGCTCTGGCTGTCGGACAGTTTCCGCACCCGCTTCCATATCGACGGCGCCTGCCTGGCCGCGCGCGGTCGGCAGGAGTTCTCGCATGATAACGTCTTCCACTCCACGCTGGGCATGCTGAATGTGAGCACGGCGGTCTACAACCCTAAACTGGATCTGTTCCATGCATGCAGCAGCGGCACTTGAGCCGTCAATCCGTTTCCATTCCGGCCGTCTCGCCGCCGCCGTGTTGCTGAACACGGCCCTGCTCATTCTTTGGCTCGGCAATTACACGGATATCGACCTGCGGTTGGCCGATGCTGCTTACGACGCGGCCAGCCGCAGCTTCCCCATGCAGCACGCCTGGATTGCAGAGAAGTTCAACCATGTGATCCTGAAGGCCGCGCTCTCCATATTGGGCGGCGCCTTTGTCGCCCTCTGCATCTGGGACTGGTTCCGGCCAAGCCCGCGTTGGGATGGTTCGCGCCGCATCGTCCTGCGCGTGGTCGCCATATCGGCTGTGCTGGTGCCAACGGCCATGAGTGTGCTTAAACACTTCAGCCAGTCGCACTGTCCATGGGATTTGCAGCGCTATGGCGGTACCGAACCTTATATAAGACTGCTGGAAGTCTTCCCGGCGGGGCTGAGCGCAGGCCACTGCATGCCGGCCGGCCACGCCTCAAGCGCCCTGTGGCTGGTAGCGCTGTCCGCCTTCTGGTGGCCGCGGCGTCCGCGCATGGCGGCGGCGGTAGCCGGCACCATGCTGCTGTTCGGCGGCATGGTGGGCTGGATGCAGCAGCTGCGCGGCGCCCACTTCCTCACGCATACCTTATGGTCAGCCTGGATCGCCTGCGCCATCGTCTATTTCACATATAAATTTGTGAAAGGCCTTGCAAACCCCATGGCCTTTAGCTATAGTTCTGTCCCCGCCGCAACGCAGATGCAAATCGCGAAACGGTAGGAAAAGAAAGAAGCTTGACGAATCGCACGAAACACTAGATAATCTCGCTTCTCTGCTGCTGACAAACACAACGCTTTGTCTCGATGCAGCGGTTCTTTAAAAATTAACAGTCGATAAGTGTGGGCGTTTGATGATGTGCCCAAGACTTCGGTCTTGAAGCTCAAATAATAGATTCAAACGCTCATGCAAATATATTAAACGTGACCTTCGTAAGAAGGGATCGTCAGTATTTTGAGTGAGTGACCCCGGCAGCAATGCCGGACAACAGAGATTAAACTGAAGAGTTTGATCCTGG
>JANCSZ010000003.1:0-483836 GCA_024437665.1 Massilia sp. YIM B04103
AGTTTTGCGCCCTTGACTTTGGACGGCTAATGGGTGACCCACGTTTAAGACACAATCCTACTCAACAAGTTGAGTGGGGAATTGGAGTGATCGACGTGGCACTACTAGGCATTATTCGACGCTGGCACATTCGCGACCAAGTCCCACTGAGAGAGATCGCCAGACGTTTAGGCATCTCAAGAAACACTGTTCGGCGCTATCTGCGCGCTGAAATCACTGAGCCGGCCTACGCCGAGCGGCGCCCACGCAGCGCAATCGACAAATATTCGCTCCAGCTTTCGGCCATGCTCAAGACAGAAGCGGCTCGATCCCGGAAACAACGACGCACGCTCAAACAAATCCATGAGGACCTAAGAGAATTGGGCTTTGAGGGGTCTTACGACAGGGTCGCGGCGTTCGCGAGGGTATGGAGGGCGGGTCAATCTGACAGGGTCAATCCTGCCAGCAAACGAACAAATACGGCCATAACGCTCCGCCAACGGTCTCTAACTCGGCAACCTGGCCGGAAGACAACGCCATCAGAACGAAAAATGCTGCGGAATATCTCCAGCAAGCTGTGCAGATGCAAGATAAGTGCGCCGAAGATACGCGAGCCTATACCACGTCAAAGGATTGGGATAAGGATTGGGAGAAGCTGAACGCCCTCACTTGGGAACGTGAGGTCAGGATTCATTCGATGAGAGTGCTGTTCGGCCAATACGAGGACCGACTAAGAAATCCTCCAGCGAAAATCAATCCTTGGGAGCCGGATCAGGGAGAAGGAATTCATCCTGACAGCTAATTGGCGCCAATTAGGCTGAAATGGGACACCAGAAAAAGTCAGGAACTTTTGACCCACATCAAAAATGCAACAGATACAGTTTGGGATTTATAGGCTGTACTCCAGCAGAAAAAGGTAGATCTGGCAGGAAATAAGGATGATAGACCTAGCAAAGGAGGGTGAGGAGCTTGGTCTAAGTAAGAAATTCTGGCACAATTTTGGCACAGTGACTGTGCCGAATACTGCATATTTATGCAAAGCAGTGCAATGCTATGCAAAGGTAAGCTTTTGATTTTACTGCTTTTTTTGGTGCGGCTGACTGGGATCGAACCAGTGACCCTTGGCTTCGGAGGCCAATACTCTATCCACTGAGCTACAGCCGCGCGGGTGGGATGTCGGAAGTGAGACGAAGGATACCGGCTTTCGCCGCCGCCGTCCATGAGAATGCGGAAATTATTGCACAAATCGCATCAAAGACCCAGCCAGCTCAGAATTGGAAGTAGATAAAGCCGCCGTTGCCGCGCGTGAAAACGATGCTCAGATAGGTGATCGCGGCGAAATTGGCGCCAAAGGCCCAGGCGGGCTGGCGGTTGACGGCCGCCATTAGCAGTTCGCGCCAGCGCATCGGGGTGAAGTGCAGCAGGGCGGCGGCGGCCAGCGCCAGCAAGGCCGAGAGCGACAAGGGGAAGCGGCCATCCAGCGGTCCCGCCATGGCGGCGAGGTAGGAGCCGGCCACCTCCAGGCTCTCGCTGCGGAACAGGATGCGCGTCAGCGAGACGATGCTGAAGATCAGCGCCACCTGCAGCGCCAGCCACAGGCCGCGGTACACGGGCGCCGGCAGGCCGCGCGCGGTGCGCGCTTCGCTGCGCAGGTGTTCCAGCGCCACCAGGCTGCCGTGCAGCAGGCCGTAGACCACGAAATTCCAGCCTGCCCCATGCCACAGGCCAATCGCCACAAAGACGATCAGCAAATTGAGCCAGGCCGGCGCGCTCCATGCCGCCGACAAGGGCGTGTACAGGTAGTTGCGGAAGAAGGAGGACATGCTGATATGCCAGCGCTGCCAGAAGTTGGCGACGCTGGTGGCGAGGTAGGGCCGGTTGAAGTTGGACGGCAACCGGTAGCCCAGCATGCGCGCCGCGCCCAGGGCCATATCGGTGTAGCCGCTCAGATCCAGATAGGCTTGCAGGCTGTAGCCGAACATGGCGAGCCAGAGGAAGGCGGAGGAATACACGCCGGGGTTGGCAAACGCGGGATCGACCAGATGGCTGCCCAGGGTATCGGCCAGCAGCACTTTCTTGACCACGCCGCGCAGCACCAGGGCCAGGCCTTCGAAGCGCTGGTCCTCGCTCACGCGCACCGGCTGTTCCAGCTGCGGCAGGAAGTAGGCGGCGGGGACGATAGGCCCGGCCAGCAGGCGCGGGAAGAAGGCGATGAACAAGGCGAAGTCGCCAAAGCTGCAGGTCTTTTGCAGCCGTCCCGCATACAGGTCGATGGGGTAGCTGATGGCCTGGAAGGTCATGAAGGAGATCCCCACCGGCAGCAGCACGCTCACCAGCGGCAGCAGCGCGTCCTGTCCCATCCACTGGGCCACGCTGTTCAGCATGGCGGCGAAGAAGTTCAGGTATTTGAAGTAGCCGAGCATGGCCAGGCTGGCGACAACGGCCGCCGCCACCGCTGCGCGCCGCAGGGCCAGGCTGCGCGCGCGCATCACCACTTCGCCGGCACTGTAGTTAATGACGGTGAAGGCGGCCAGCAGGCCCATGAAGCGCCAGTCGATGGTGGCGTAGAAGTAGTAGCTGGCGGCGGTCAGCATGGCTTTCTGCCAGCCGCCATGCGCGCGCAGATAGTGGTGGGCCGCCAGCACCAGCAGGAAAAACACCAGATAGGCGAAGCCCGTCAATTCCACGGCCGGACCTTATTTGTCTTTGCTGGTGAACGCGCCGCCGCTGGCCACTTCCATGCGCTGCGGGATGCCCAGGCCGCGTGCCAGTTCCGGGTGGCTGTACATGCTGCGGAAAAGGTAGTCGGCGGTGAAGCGTTCGCCGCGCGCGGTGAAGTGGCCGCCGTCGACAAAGTAGTCGCGCCCGCCCGGCATGGCGCGCGCCAGGTCAACCAGCGCGGTACGGCGCTGCCGCGCCACATTGGCGATGGCGCGGTTGTACATGGCGCTGGCTTTGAGCAGGCCTGACAGGTCGAGGCAGGGGTTGTAGAACAGCGCGGTCTGCGCCAGCTGCACGCTGCCGGGCTGCCGCTCATGCTTGGTGGCGCGCGCCACCGTCATCAGCACCGGCACGATGCCGGCGCTTTGCAGGCGGGCGACGATGGCGTCCAGCCGCGCGGCATAGCCGTCGGTCATGTGCTGGGCGGGATCGACCACGGCGGCGCGCACCGGCGGCTCGCGCAGCGAGACGGTGTTCTTGGACAGGATCTCGCGCGTCAGCATCCAGCGCGGCAGCGAGGGCTGCGGCGCGTGCGCCGGTTTCTCATGGCTGCGGGCGGCGCGGCAGATGCCGCTCATATCGTTAAAGCCGGGGTAGATCACCACGGCGGCCGGTTTCATGCCGATCAGGGCGCGTTCCACCAGGCGTTCGATATCGTCCAGGGTATAGCCTTCGATGCCGGCGTTCACCACGTTCACTGGGCGGCTGGGCATCTGCTGGCGCAGGCGCTGCTCCAGCAGGCTGGGGAAGGTGTCCTGGTTGGTGGGAGCATAGGCGCCGGAGACGGTGGAAGCGCCCGCCACCACCACGCGCAGCTCGTTGGCCTGCGGCGCGGCCGCGATTTCCGGGCTGCGGAAACCGAGCGAATTGACTTCGAAGCGGCCGCCATTGGACAGCACGGTGCGCGAGAAATGCGGGCGGTAGGTGGTCAGCCCCCAATCCTTGTTGAAGGCCATGGCGCCGCTGCCGGTCAGCAGGGAGGCGGCGCTGCGGCCGGTTTTCAGGTAGTGGCGCATCTGCAGCGAAGCTTCGCCCACGGCCAGCAGCGAGAAGGCGACCATGGCGGCGGCGGCGAAGCGGCGCGGCCTGTGCTCATCCTGCGCCACTGCGGCGGGCAGCTTGAGCGCTTCCAGCTCGGCGATCGAGCGCGCTTCCCAGTTTTCCGGCAGATGGCCCAGATAGCTTTCGATCAGCAGCGAGATATCGACGAAGCTGACCGAGTCGCCGTCGAGGTCGAGGAAACTGTCCTCGGGCCGCACGTCCTGCACGCCCAGCACCACGCTGTAGGCTTCGATCAGCGAACGCGGCGCCTCCGGTAGCTCTTCGCCCGCCGCCTGGCGTACCAGGCGCAGCACGGCGCGGTGGTCGACCTTGCCCGAAGGGAGCGTCGGCAGCGGATCGAGCACGCGCACTTCGACGGCCGATGCGGGCAGGCCAAAGCGTTCCAGCAAAGCCTGTTTCAATTCCGCGCGGCCTGCGCGCTGCACCATGGCGACGGCGATCAGCTTGTCGTCGCCGCCCACGGCACCATACACGCCGCGCTGTTCCAGCCAGCGCTCGATCTCATCGAGGCTGATGCGCAGGCCGAGGATTTTCGAGAAGCGGCTCTTGCGGCCCACTATATAGTAGTGGCCATTGGCCTTGCGGCAGGCCAGGTCGCCCGTGCGCAGCTCGGCGGGGCCGGCGCCACGCGCCAGGTCGGCCGCGTTTTCGGCATAGCCCATCATCACATTCGGGCCGCGATATACCAGCTCACCCGGCTGGCCAGCGGCCGTCACCGGCGTGCCATCTTCCTCGACCAGTTCAAAGGCGCCGCCGGGCACGGGGACGCCGATGCAGTCCGGGTTCTCGCTCAATTGCGCTGGCGGCACATAGGCCATGCGCGGCGCGGCCTCGGTCTGGCCATACATGACGAACATCTGCTTGCCCTGCGCGCGCGCCCAGTCGGCGTAAGCGAGCACGCGCTCGGCCGGCAGGCGGCCGCCGGCCTGGGTCAGATAGCGCAGCGCGGGATAACGGCGCTGGCGGAAGCCGATCCGCTCCAGCACATCGAAGCTGAAAGGCACGCCGGCCAGCGAGGTGGCGCCCTCGGCCTCGAAACGCTGCCAGAACTCGTCCTGGGCCACCGAGTATTCGCTCAGCAGCACGGTCGCGCCCACCGCCAGATGGGAATTCAGTACGGACATCCCGTAGGAATAAAACAACGGTAGCGCCGTGATAGCCTTATCCGTGGTCAAAATGCCCAAATATTCAGCAATGGCTTGGGCATTTTTTTCGATATTTGTCAGCGACAAACGGACCAATTTCGGGCTGCCGGTACTGCCCGATGTCGACAGAAGGAGACAAAGCTCGGGATGCAGGGCTGCTTCCCTTGCCCCTGGTAAAGTTTGAAATGCCCAGCCGCCGTCTTCGTTCTCGCGGAACACCAGGCCGGCCTGGAAAGTATCGGCAATACGGGAATCGCGTGCGGTGGAGCCGGGTTCAGCCAGCACCACGGGCCAGCTGCGGCGCAGACAGGCCAGATAGGCGCAGACGCATTCGATGCGGTTGGCTGCCTCGACGATAACCAGCTGGCGCGGCCCCTGCAGGGCGGCTGCGGCGCGGTCGGCGGCGGCGGCCAATTGGGCGTAGGACCAGAAGCAGCCGTCATCGGCCACGATCGCCAAGCGCGTCCCGAAGGATTCCAGCCGTACTGCAAACGTCGTATCCGTCATTTGCCAGCCTCCGCAGCTGCTGTATTATTTTAGTGTCATAAAGACAATTTAACACCAGCCGTTGTAGCGAGGTCAACAAATCATTTACGTTCCATAGTGGTAATTTTGGGTCTATAATCGCGGGTTTGGCGAGTGATTGCGCGCCGACGTGCAAAAACGAGAACGCCAACCGCCACCAGTTTCGATCTTTGTACTAAGGAAATCATGAGCGACGCACATAACGAACACGAATCCGCTATCAGAACGCCTAAGCAACTCGTTGCTGCCGTGGTAGGCTTCTTCCTCATCACTGTTATCGGGATTGCCCTGCTGGTGCAATTCGTGACCCAGGAAAAACTCACCGGCCACGGTTCCGACAGCCAGTCATCCGAAGCCCTCGCAGCCCGCCTGAAACCGGTTGGCGACATCGACTACATCCTGAAAGACAGCAACGCGCCGAAAGTGCTGCAGACCGGCGAAGCCATCTACACCTCCACTTGCGCAGCCTGCCACGGCAGCGGCGCAGCCGGCGCCCCGAAAGTGGGCGACAACGGCTCCTGGAGCAGCCGTCTGGCCCAAGGCGAAGCCACCATCCTCAAGCACGCCATCGAAGGTCTGCGCGCCATGCCGGCCAAAGGCGGCAACCCGGATCTGGACGATGTGGAAGTGGCCCGCGCCGTGGTCTACATGGCCAACAAGTCCGGCGGCAATCTGAAAGAACCCGCAGTGCCGGCACCGGCCGCTGCCCCGGCCGAAGAGAAGAAAGAATAAATCTTCGCCGCCATAAAAAAAACCGCTCATCCGAGCGGTTTTTTTTTCGCCTTCACCGCCGCGGCGGCAGCGGTAATCAGCCGAGCCCGTGTCCGCCATGGGGTCAGACCCCAATCGGACAAGGTAATCAGCTGAACCCGTGTCCGATCGGTGCCAGGCACCAAGGTGGACACAGGCTCGGCGGTGGCCTTACCAGATGATGACGCGGTCTTTCGGGGCCAGGTACATCTTGTCGCCGGGCTTCACGCCGAAGGCGTTGTAGAAGCCGGGCTGGTTGCGCATGGTGCCGTTGGCGCGGTACTTGCCTGGGGAGTGCGGGTCGGTCTTGATCTGCACGATCTGGGCTTGTTCACGCATCTTGCTGCGCCATACCTGGGCGAAGCCCATGAAGAAGCGCTGGTCGCCGCTCAGGCCGTCGATCACGGGCGCTTTCTTGCCTTTCAGGGACAGCTTGTAAGCCTTGTAGGCGATCGCCACGCCGGAGTTGTCGGCGATGTTCTCGCCCAGGGTCAGCTCACCGTTGACGTTGTAGCCTGGCAGCGGGCTGAAGGCGCTGTATTGCTTGACCAGCTCACTCGTCTTCTTCTTGAAGTTCTTGTGGTCGGCGGCGCTCCACCAGTCGCGCAGATTGCCGTCGCCGTCGTACTGGGCGCCCTGGTCGTCGAAGCCGTGGCTGATTTCGTGGCCGATCACGCCGCCGATGGCGCCGTAGTTCATGGCGTCATCCGCGTTGGCGTCGAAGAACGGCGGCTGCAGGATCGCGGCCGGGAAGACGATCTCGTTCATCTCCGGGTTGTAGTAGGCGTTGACGGTTTGCGGCGTCATGCCCCACTCATCGCGGTCGATCGGCTTGCCGAGCTTGTTCAGCTCCTTGTTATAGTCGAACTCATTGGAACGCTTGACGTTGCCCAGCAGGTCGTCGCGCTGCACGTTCAGCGCGGCGTAGTCGCGCCATTTGTTCGGGTAGCCGATCTTGGTGGTGAACTTGGCCAGCTTGGCTTGCGCCTCTTTCTTGGTGGCCGGGGTCATCCAGTCCAGCTTATTGATGCTTTGCTTGTAGGCCAGCAGCAGGTTCTTCACCAGCTCTTCCATGCGCGCCTTGTTGGCGGCCGGGAAGTGCTGCTCGACGTAGATCTTGCCGATGCTTTCGCCCAGCGCGCCTTCGGTCACTTCCACGCCGCGCTTCCAGCGTGGACGGTTCTCGGTCACGCCGCTCAGCGCCGTGCCGTAGAAGGCGAAGTTGGCGTCGACGAAGGACTTCGACAGGTAAGGCGCGGCGGAGCGCACGGTCTGCCACTGGAAGTAGGACTTCAGGGTTTCCAACGGGGTGGCGGCCAGCAGGCCGTCCAGCGCTTTCAGATAGGTGGGCTGGCTGACGATCACATAATCGACCTTGCCGGCCAGGCCGGTGGCCTGCAGATAGCTGTTCCAGTCGAAGTTGGCCATCAGTTCCGGCAGCTTGTTCAGGGCGACCTTGTTGTAGGCCTTGACCGGGTCGCGCAGTTCGACCTTGGTCCACTGAATTTTCGCCAGCTCGGTTTCGAAGGCAACGATGGCCTTGGCGTTGGCGGCGGCATTGGCGTCGCCGGCCAGGGCCAGCATCTCTTCCACATGCTTGCCGTATTTGGCCAGAGTGTCGGCCAGCTTGGCGTCGTCGGCTTTCAGGTAGTAGTCGCGGTCAGGCATGCCCAGGCCGTCCTGGAAGATGTCGGCCACATATTTGGTCGAATCCTTGTTGTCCTGGTGGATGCCGAAGCCGAACGGGGAATGCACGAAGTTGCGCGCAGCGGCGGCCAGCAACAGCGGCAGCTCTTTCTTGTCTTTGATGGCGGCGATGCGGTCCAGATCGGCCTTCACCGGGCTGATGCCCAGCTGCTCCAGGCGCGCTTCGTCCATGAAGCTGGCGTAGAAGTCGCCGATGCGCTTGGCGTCGGCGCCATTGGCCTTGGCGGCCGATGCTTCAATAATGGCGCGCAGCTGCGGCTGGATATCGTCGCGCAGTTTGGCGAAGGTGCCCCAGCTCGACTTATCGGCCGGAATTTCGGTGGTGGACAGCCATTTGCCGTTCAGGTGAACGAAGAAGTCGTCTTGCGAACGCACGGCTGGATCGATGAACTGGGTGTCGATGCCGGAGCCGAGGTTTTTTGCCGCGCTGACGGCAGCCTTGCCGGCAACGGCGCTGGTGGCGCCTTCAGCCGCAACCGCTACGCTGGATACGCCAGCCAGCAGGCTCAAGGTCAATGCACTTAACAGATGTCGTTTCACTGATATTTCCCCTCTAGTTTTAGACAGTGGTTTTCTCGGACTTTTGCCGAGCTGACGACTCTAGCACAGTGCAACAGGCATGAATAACAAAAAGACCACGCGATGTGGTCTTTTTGTAGAGGGCCGGCTCGATTCAGCCGGTTTTGCAGAAGCTTATGCGCTTACCAGATAATCACGCGCTGCTCCGGCGCCACGTACATCTTGTCGCCTTCCTTCACGCCAAAGGCTTCATAGAAACCGGGCTGGTTGACCACGGTGCCGTTGGCGCGGAACTGGCCCGGCGAATGCGGATCGGTTTTCACCTGCATGATCTGCTGCGGTTCCAGCATCTTGCTGCGCCATACCTGGCCAAAGCCCATGAAGAAGCGCTGCTCGCCGGTCAGGCCGTCGATCACCGGTGCGGCCTTGCCGTTCAGCGACAGCTTGTACGCCTTGTAGGCGACGGCGATGCCGGAGTTGTCGGCGATGTTCTCGCCCAGGGTCAGCTCGCCGTTGACGTTATAGCCTGGCAGCGGGCTATAGGCGCCGTACTGTTTGACCAGGGCGTCGGTCTTGGTCTTGAAGTTGGCCTTGTCCGCGGCCGTCCACCAGTCGCGCAGATTGCCGTCACCGTCGGACTGGCTGCCCTTGTCGTCGAAGCCGTGGCTGATTTCGTGGCCGATCACGGCGCCGATGGCGCCATAGTTGACCGCATCGTCGGCGCGCGCGTCGAAGAACGGCGGCTGCAGGATCGCGGCCGGGAACACGATCTCATTGGTGGTGGAACGGTAGTAGGCGTTCACGGTTTGCGGCGTCATGCCCCACTCTTCGCGGTCGATCGGCTTGCCCAGCTTGTTCAGATTGCGCTGGAAGGAGAACAGCGAAGCGCGGCGCATATTGCCGGCCAGGTCGCCCGCGGTGAACTGCAGGGCCGAGTAGTCGCGCCATTTGTTCGGATAGGCGATCTTGTAGGTGAACTTGGACAGCTTGGCTTGCGCCTCCTGCTTGGTTTCCGGTCCCATCCAGTCCAGCGTGTCGATGCTCTGCTTGTAGGCCGCCAGCAGGTTTTGCACCAGATGCTCCATGCGCTCCTTGCGCTCGGCCGGGAAGTACTTGGCCACATACAGCTTGCCCAGGCCTTCGCCGATGGCGCCTTCCACCACGCCCACGCCGCGCTTCCAGCGTGGCGGCTGTTCCTTGGTGCCGGAGATGACGGTGCCGTAGAAGGCGAAGTTCTGTTCGGCGAAAGCCTTGGACAGGTACGGCGCGGCGTCGCGCAGCAGCTGCCATTCGAAGTAGGCTTGCCAGGTGGCGAGCGGGGTATCCTGCACGACCTTGTCGAGGGCCGAGAAGTAGCTCGGCTGGCTGACGATCACATAGTCGGTCTTGGCCGAAATGCCGGTGCTGGCCAGCGCGCCTTTCCAGTCATAGGCGGGCGCCAGCGCGGCCAGTTCGGCGAAGCTCTTCTTGTTGTAGCGCTTGACCGGATCGCGGTTGTCGACCTTGGACCACTGCACTTCGGCCAGCGCGGTTTCCAGCGCCAGAATCGCCTTGGCCTTGGCTGGCGCGTCCTTCACGCCGGCCAGACCCAGGATCTTGCCGATATGGGCTTCGTATTTGACGCGCACATCGGCCAAGCGGGCATCGTCCTGTTTCAGGTAATAGTCGCGGTCGGGCAGACCCAGGCCGCTTTGCGACAGGTAGACGGCATAACGCGTCGATTCGCGCGCATCCTGGCTGATATAGAAGCCGTAAGGCGCGGCCACGCCGATCTGGTTCATGTGGGCGATCAGCGCCGGCAGGCCTTTCTTGTCCTTCAGGCCGCGGATGCGGCTGAACTCACCGGCCAGCGGACGCACGCCGGCTTTTTCCAGCTTGGCCTCGTCCATATAGCTGGCGTACAGGTCGGCGATCTTCTGCTCTTCGGTGCCGGCCTTGTGCTTTTTCGCCTGCAGTTCTTCAATCAGGCCGCGCAGCTGCGGCAGCGTGTCGTCGCGCAGCTTGGCGAAGGAACCCCAGCTCGATTTGTCGGCCGGGATCACGGCGGTTTTCAGCCATTGGCCATTGAGGTGGGTGAAGAAGTCATCCTGCGCGCGCACGCTGGCGTCGATGTACTGGGTGTCGATGCCGGACAGCGGAACGTCGGCGGCGTGGGAGAAAGCGGCCATGACGCTCAAGGCCAGAGTGCTCAGCAGATGGGTTTTCTTCACTTGTATCCTCTCTTGTTTATATGGTCAGTTCGATCAGAACTTGGTTTCCAGCTTGATACTCCACACCCGGTAGGTGGGATTCAGCGAGTCCGAGGTAATGGACAGGCCCTTAGCGTACATCAGATTATGACCGAGCGAATCGTCGGCCAGCAAGTTCGAGGCCGAGAAGCGCAGCTGGGTGCGGGCATCGAATTTCCACAGCGCGTACATATCGAGCACGCGCTTGCTGCCCGTATCCACCGTTTGCGTCTGGCTGGTCTGCACGCGCACCGATGGCGTCCAGTTAAAGCTGCCGCCCAGGGTCAGTGGCATGTCCTTCATGCGGTAATCCATGCCCAGATTGGCGGTCTGCTTGGCTTGCTGGTCGAGACGGTTGTCCGGACCGGGGATGCCGTCCACCTTCGACCAGAAGCGGCTGTAATTGCTGCGGAAGTCGATATTCGGCGCATTCTCCATCAACTCGGAGAGCGAGAACTTGGCTTCCAGCTCGATGCCGCTGGTGCGCGCGTGGCCGACGTTGGTGGGCATGGAGACCCAGTGCAGGCCGTCGGCCATCTGCTTTTGCGTCACTTCGCGGCGGATCAGGTTATCGATATCGCGCACAAAGCCGCTGACGCTGACGATGCCGTTGCGGCCCAGGTAGTGCTCATACGCGAGATCCAGGCCGGTCGCCAGCTCCGGTTTCAGGTCGGGATTGCCGACGCGGTCCGGGCGATCCGGGCGGTTCACGCCGCGCGATGGCGTGGGCGCGGCGATCAGATCCTGCACATTGGGTGACTTGTAGCTCTTGGTGAGGCTCATGCGCACCTGGTCTTTTTCGAAACCGGGAATGCGCCAGACGCCATGCAGCAGCGGGCTGAATACCTTGCTGGTATTGCTGATGCTACCGGTGCTGCGCTCGCTGCTGGTGCGGATGCCTTCCCAGCGCGCGCCCATATACACCGCCCACTGCGGCGTGATGTCCCACTCGTCCTGGGCGAAGAAGGCGACGCGGCGGGTGTCGGCGTTCAGGTTGTCGCCGGATTCGGCAAACTGCGGCTTGCCGTCCTTGTCCACCGAAACCTTGGTCTGCTCGCGGTGGCTGCTTTCCAGATCCCAGCCGGCGGCCAGCAAATGGCCCCGGCCCAGCGGCGAAGTGTATTTGCCGCCGGTGCTGAAGTTGCGGTCGCGCGTAGAGTCGGTGTCGGTGAAGCGGTCCAGCAGATTGCCGCTGCCATCGAATTCCGTGCGCTGCGAATCGCTATTGCGCTTGCCGATGCCGCCGCCGAACTTCACGTCGAGCTTGGCCGCGCCGTCCAGCTTATGCACCCAGTTGCCGAAGCCGCGCAGGAAGGTCATGCTGGAATGGGCCTGCTGGGTGAAGGCGTTGTAGTCGGGAGCTTCCTTGCCGATGGGCTGCTCCAGCGTCCCTTTCGAACCGGTGTCGCCACGGCTGGCCATCAGGAAGGGCTGGATATTCAGCGTGTCGCCGTTCTCGAATTTATAGGAGACGCGCGGCGCGAAATGCAGATTCTTCGCATTGCCCGAGCTTTCATCCTGCAGCAGCTGTTCGCGCTGCACGGTGCCGTCGTCCAGGATGTCGCGGCTGATGCTGCGGCCGCCCTTGTCCTGGCTGCGGTGCTGGCCGAGGGAGCCGGACAGGGTATAGCTGAGCGCCCCCACCTTGCCCGGCAAGGTCACGGACAGATTCGGCGAATGCAGACCTTCCTCGATCGAATCGGTCAGCTTGACCTGGATATCGCGCTGCTGATAACCGTCGCGCAGCACGATATTGATGGTGCCGGCGATGGCGCGCGCGCTGTGCTCGGCCACCGGGCCGCGCATCACTTCGATGCGCTCGACCTGGTCGGGCGACAGCGACTCCATCGAAAAGCCGGCCGGCGGACGTTCGCCGTTCAGCAGAATCTGCGTATAGCCATTGCCCAGGCCGCGCATGCGCACATCGCCGCCGCGGCCAGGACGGCCGCCGATGGTCACGCCCGGCAGGCGCTTGAGCACATCGCCCAGGCTGGTGTCGCCATTGCGGTCGAGCTCCTCGCGGCCATAAATCTGCTTGCCGGCGGTCGCGTTGCGGCGCTCATCCATATCGCTCTGGCGGCCGCCGCTGACGGTCACCTGCGGCATCACCTTGCCGTCCGTCCCCGTCGCCGGCGGCGCGCTGGCCTTCACGCTGCCCTTGGCTGGAGAGGAAGCAGCGGAAGGCGCCTCGGCGGGCGCGGAATCGGCAGGCTGCTGCTGGGCCTGTGCCGTCGCCGCGCTCAGAACCGCAGCGCAGGCAAAAGGGATCAATTTGCTCATGGATACTCAAGAAAGGACGCCGTGCGGCCTGGCTGGCAGACAGCTGGCTCGGAAAAAGGTTGCCGCGCCCGCATTTTAAGCGCCCCGCTGCCGCCCAAGCCGCCCCAGGCACCGATTTTTACTTTTCGATACACAGCCGCCCCTTTGACATTTCTCAACAAATGTCCAACCGTGGTGTCAGGCATTGTTTGATTTGGCGCAAAGCGTGGCGGCTTCAGCTGCCGGGGCGGGCCGGGCGGCTGTCGCGGTGGTGGCCGCTGCGGTGCTCGCCGCCGTCGGCTTTGGGGCCGGCGGCGCGCGGGGCGGCGTCGGGTTGGCGCTGCAACTGTTCACTGAGGAAGGTGGCGACGGCGCGGCGCTGGTTGTCGTCGAGGGCGTCGTTGAGTTGGAGCCACCATTCGCGCAGCTGCTTGTCCTCGGCGGCGGCGGTGGCGGCTTCGCTGTCGATGGCGCTGCCCAGCTCGCGCAGTTCGACATCCTTGCCGTCGAGCGACTGACGGGTGGCGGCGTGCAGCCGCTCGCGGCGCGCCTGCCGTTCGCGCAGCAGGGTCTTGCTGCGGCTTTCGGTCTGCTGCCACAGGATTTGCTGGTTGGCGTTCAGCTGCAGGGACTTCTTCAGCTCAGCCGCCATTATGATCAGATCGTCGCTGCGCATGTCCATCAACGGTGTGGCGTGGGCTGCGCTGCCCAGCAGGGCCAGTCCCAGCACGCCGGCGCGCAAGCTTTTCAAAATGAAAACAGAAGACATTTTTGCTCCGTGCAAAAAAAAGCCTGCGTGGGAACGCAGGCATAAAACCACTTCAGGGTAGAGAGAAATTACGAATTCAGTGTAGGTCCAGCCTGGCGCTCTTTCCGCTTTTCTTACAAATGCTTACTCTCGTAAATCTTCGCCATATGCGCGCTTACAAATCGCAATATTGACCGGTGACTATCGTGTTAGCGTAAAGCGTGGCTTAAGCAGGATTTATTACACTTGGGCTACTACGCTTGCTGAGAATCAGGTTTATACTGAATTTACCGGCGGCCGCGTGACCGCTGCGCACGACACAGGTGACACATGGGCAAGAAACTCAATAATGCCGGGCTGATCGGGCTCGGGGTGGTGGCCGGCATGGCCGTCTCCATGCAGTTTTCAGCGATGGCGCAGAAGCCCGGCGAACCCGTGCTTCCGCTTGATGAGCTGCGCCAGTTGGCCGATGTGTATGGCCTGATCAAATCCGATTATGTCGAGCCGGTCGAGGATAGGCAGCTGCTGACCCAAGCCATTTCCGGCATGGTCGCGTCGCTCGATCCGCATTCCGCTTATCTCGACAAGAAGGCTTACGCCGAGCTGCGCGAAGGCTCGCAGGGCAAGTTCGTCGGCCTGGGCATCGAGATCGGCCAGAGCGACGATGGCTATATCCGGATCGTGTCGCCGATCGAGGATTCGCCTGCCTACCGCGCCGGCATCAAGGCGGGCGACCTGATCACTCGTCTCGACTCGACGCCGGTCAAGGGCCTGAGCCTGGACGAATCGATCAAGAAGATGCGCGGCGAACCGCACACCAAGGTCACGCTGACCATCCTGCGCAAGGACGAGCCGCAACCGCTGGTGTTCAATATCGTGCGCGAGGAAATCCACCAGAAAAGCGTGAAGGGCAAGATTGTCGAATCGGGCTATGCCTGGCTGCGCGTGGCGCAGTTCCAGGAGCCGACGGTCGACGACCTGGCGGCCAAGATCAGCGATCTGTACCGGCAAGACCCGAATCTGAAAGGCATGGTGCTCGATCTGCGCAACGATCCGGGCGGCGTGCTGCAAGGCGCCATCGGCGTGGCGGCGGCCTTCCTGCCCAAGGATACGGCCATCGTTTCCACCAATGGCCAGCTGCCCGACTCCAAACAGACCTTCTACGGCCGCGCCGAGTATTACAGCCTGCGCAGCGACGGCGATGCATTGGCCAAGCTGCCGGAAGCGGTGAAGCAGGTGCCGCTGGTGGTGCTGGTCAACACCGGTTCCGCGTCCGCTTCCGAGATCGTGGCCGGCGCGCTGCAGGACTACAAGCGCGCCACCATCATCGGCAGCCAGACGTTCGGCAAGGGTTCGGTACAGACCATCCGCCAGCTCAGCGCCGACACGGCCGTCAAGCTGACCACGGCGCGCTACTACACGCCGAACGGCCGCTCGATCCAGGCCAAGGGCATCGTGCCCGACCTGGCGGTGGACGAGAACGAGGACGGCGACGGCTTGAACAGCCTGCGCATGCGCGAAGCCGATCTGGAAAAGCATCTGTCCAATGACCGCGAGCAGGAAAGCGGCAAGGCCAAGCGCGATGAAATGGAAGAGCAGATCCGCATCCTGGCGCTGGAGAAGAAACGCAAACCGCTGGAATACGGCGGCACGGAAGACTTCCAACTGCGCCAGGCGCTGAACCATCTGAAAGGCTTGCCGGTGCATCTGGCCAAGGGCGAATCGAAGCTGGTGCAGGCCGATCTGCCGCCCAAGGGCAAGGCAAAAAAATGAGCCATACTGTTTATATAAACAGTCTTTGAGCACAGTAGAACAATTAGACGGCGCCCTCGGGGCGCCGTTTTTCATGGGCGCTTTGGGGTAAAATCAGCCCCATTGCTGGGCTTTCGCCCATTATCAGATCTGAAAGCTTAATCATGAAACAAGCCGTCATCAGCGGTACCGGCCTCTTTACTCCCCCCCACTCCATCTCCAACGAAGAACTCGTCATCTGCTTCAATGCTTATGTCGAGCAGTTCAATGCCGACAATGCCGGCGCCATCGCGGACGGCAGCATCACGGCGCTGGAACCGTCCAGCGCCGCCTTTATCGAAAAGGCGTCCGGCATCAAGGCCCGCTTCGTGATGGAAAAGGACGGCATCCTCGACCCGCAGCGCATGGTGCCGCGCATCCCCGAGCGCGCCGATGAGGAGCTGTCGCTGCAGGCCGAGATCTGCGTGAAAGCCGCGCAGCAGGCGCTCGACCGCGCCGGCCGCGCGCCGGCCGACATCGATATGGTGCTGGTGGCCTGCTCGAATATGCAGCGCGCTTACCCGGCCATGGCGGTCGAGGTGCAGCATGCGCTGGGCATCGACGGTTATGGTTTCGACATGAACGTGGCCTGCTCCTCGGCCACGTTCGGCATCCAGACCGCCGTCGCCGCCGTGCAGAGCGGCCAGGCGCGCGCCGTGCTGGTGCTCAATCCCGAAATCACCAGCGGCCACCTGAACTGGCGCGACCGCGACAGCCACTTCATCTTCGGCGATGCCTGCACCGCCATCGTGATCGAAGCGGCCGACAGCGCCGTCTCCAAGCACCAGTTCGCGATCCTCGACACCAAGCTGAAAACGGCCTTCTCCAACAATATCCGCAACAACTTCGGCTTCATGAACCGCTTCGACGAAAGCGGCATCGGCCAGGCCGACAAGCTGTTCCGCCAGCAGGGCCGCAAGGTGTTCAAAGAAGTGTGTCCGATGGCCGCCGAGACCATCAAGAACGCCGTCGCCAACGCCGGCCTGGAAATCGCGCAGGTACAGCGCTACTGGCTGCACCAGGCCAATCTGAACATGAACCTGCTGATCTCGCGCATGATCCTGGGCCGCGACGCCGAACCGCAGGAAGCGCCGGTGATTCTGGACACCTATGCCAACACCTCCTCGGCCGGTTCCATCATCGCCTTCCACAAATACCAGGACGATATGCCGGCCGGTGCGCATGGCGTCATCTGCTCCTTCGGCGCCGGCTACTCGATCGGCAGCGTCGTCGTGCGCAAGCTGTAACATCGTTCCACGGCTGAGCCCGTGTCCGATTTTGGGGCCAGACCCCAAAACCGGACACGGGCTCAGCAAAAAATCGGGCATTTTTCCTTCCCGGTTTATACTCGTTGCGGCTGGCGTCCGCCATCCGCAACGAATTATGGAAGGAACCCACCCTGCATGCCCCATGACGTCCCCCTGATTACCACGATCGCCGCCGCGCTGGGCTTTGGCCTGGTGTTCGGCTTTATTGCGACCCGCCTCAAGCTGCCGGCCCTGGTCGGCTATCTGGCTGCCGGTATTTTGCTCGGTCCCGCCACGCCCGGCATGGTGGCCGATGCGGAACTGGCCGGCCAGCTGGCCGAAATCGGCGTGATGTTGATGATGTTCGGCGTCGGTCTGCACTTTTCGCTGGACGATTTATGGGAGGTCAGACGGGTGGCCCTGCCCGGCGCGCTGCTGCAGATTACAGCAGCGACGGTCATGGGCATGGGGCTGGCGTGGTATTGGGACTGGAGCATAGGCGGAGGCCTGGTCTTCGGCCTGGCGCTGTCGGTGGCGAGCACGGTGGTGCTGCTGCGGGCGCTGGAAGAACGCGGCATCCTCGACTCCTTCAACGGCCGCATCGCGGTCGGCTGGCTGGTGGTGGAGGATCTGGTGACAGTGCTGGTGCTGGTGCTGCTGCCGCCGCTGGCCGGTTCGCTGGGCGGCACGCCCCTTCCCGGACAGGCTGAAACCAGCCTGCTGACAACCATGGCCATCACCCTGGGCCAGGTCGGCGCCTTCATCGCCTTCATGCTGCTGGTGGGACGCAAACTCTTCCCCTGGATTCTGTGGCAGGTGGCGCGCACCGGCTCGCGCGAGCTGTTCACCCTGTGCGTGATCGCCGCCGCGCTGGGCATCGCTTATGCGGCCACCAAGCTGTTTGGCATCTCCTTCGCGCTGGGCGCCTTCTTCGCCGGCATGGTGCTGCGCGAATCGGAGCTGAGCCACCGCGCGGCCGAGGAGTCGCTGCCGCTGCGCGACGCGTTCGCCGTGCTGTTCTTCGTCTCGGTCGGCATGCTGTTCGACCCGGCCATCCTGATGCAGAAACCCTTGCAAGTGCTGGCGGTGGTGGTCATCATCGTCTTCGGCAAATCGCTGGCGGCCTTCCTGCTGGTGCTGCTGCTGCGCTATCCGGCCAAGACGGCGCTGATGGTCTCGGCCAGCCTGGCGCAGATCGGCGAGTTCTCCTTCATCCTGGCCGCGCTGGGCATGGCGCTGGGGCTGATGCCGCAGGAAGGGCAAAGCCTGATCCTGGCCGGCGCCATCATCTCCATTGCCTTGAATCCCGTGGTGTTCGCCCTTACCGGCCCGCTGGAGCGCTGGTTCGGCAAGGACAAAGCCCTGGCCGCCAAATTCGACCGCAGCGCCGATCCACTGGCCGAGCTGCCGATGAGTACCGCATCCACCAAGCTGGCCGACCAGGTGGTGCTGGTCGGCTACGGCCGCGTTGGACGGCGCATTGCCGAGACGCTGACCGCGCAGGGCATCCACTTCGTCGTGGCGGAGCAGAACCGCGAGATCGTCGACCAGCTGCGCCAGCAAGGAATTCCCGCGGTGGCGGGCAATGCCGGCGAGCCGGCGGTACTGATCCAGGCGCACATCGCGCGCGCCCGCATGCTGGTGATCGCCACGCCGGACACCTTCCACGTCCGTGCCATGATCGAAACCGCGCGCGCGCTCAATCCGAACATCCGCACCGTCGTCCGCACCCATAGCGACGAGGAAGCCGAGTTATTGAAGCGCGAACGCGCCGGCCAAGTCTTCATCGGCGAGCAGGAGCTGGCCAAGGGCATGTCCGCCCACATCCTCCACGAGTTCCAGACCACCCGCCATTGATCTGCCTCAAACAATGTCCAACCCTGGTGTCAGGCACTGGGGTCGGACATTTGCTGATGTAGATCAAACAATGTCCTACTCTGGTGCCTGGCACCAGGGTGGACATTTTTTGATTTGGCGCAAACGCTTAGAGGCTGGCGGCGAGTTCGGCGCCTTCCTTGATGGCGCGTTTGGCGTCGAGCTCGGAAGCCAGGGAGGCGCCGCCGATTTTGTGGAAGCGCGGGCCGCTTGCCGCCGGTGTTTCGGGCATCAGGTCGGCCAGGCTGAGCTGGCCGGCGCAGATCACGACGTTGTCGACGGCGAGCAGGCGCTCTTCGCCGCCTACCGTGATGTGCAGGCCGTGGTCGTCGATTTTGTTGTACTGCACGCCGGCGAGCATGACGACGCCGTTGCGCGCCAACACGGCGCGATGGACCCAGCCGGAGGTCTTGCCCAAGCCAGCGCCAGGTTTACTGGTTTTGCGCTGCAGCAGATAGAGCTGGCGCACCGGTTCGCCGGCAACCGGCGGCACCAGGCCGCCGCCGCTGCGGGCGTGCAGGTCGACGCCCCATTCTGAGGTCCAGAGGGAGACGGCCAGCGGCAGTTCGTGCGCTGGATTGTGCAGCAGGTACTCGCCGACGTCGAAGCCGATGCCGCCCGCGCCGATGATGGCGACACGCTTGCCGACCGGTTTCTTGTCGCGCAGGACGTCGAGGTAGGACAGCACTTTGGGATGTTCAATGCCTTCAATCGCCGGCTTGCGCACCTGGATGCCGGTGGCGACGATCACGTCGTCATAGCCTCCCGCCAGCAGCTCGTCGCGCGTGACGCGCTGGCCCAGTTTCAGTTTCACGCCGCTGAGTTCGATCTTGCGGCGGAAGTAGCGCAGGGTTTCGGCGAATTCTTCCTTGCCGGGGATTTGCATGGCGACCTTGAACTGGCCGCCCACGCTGTCGCTGGCGTCGAACAGGGTGACGTCGTGGCCGCAGTCGGCCGCCACCGTCGCCGCCGACATGCCGGCCGGCCCGGCGCCCACCACGGCGACTTTGCGCGGCGTGGATTTGCGGGTGTAGACCAGTTCCGTTTCATGGCAGGCGCGCGGGTTGACCAGGCAGCTGGCGCGCTTGTTCTGGAAGGTGTGGTCGAGGCAGGCCTGGTTGCAGCCGATGCAGGTGTTGATTTCGTCGGCGCGGCCTTGGCCGGCCTTGTTCACCAGCTCGGGATCGGCCAGGAAGGGGCGCGCCATGGACACCATATCGGCATCGCCGCGGACCAGGATATCTTCCGCTTCGCCCGGCATATTGATGCGGTTCGATGCCACCACGGGAATGCTGACTTCCTTGCGCAGCCGTCCCGCCACGCTGGCGAAGGCGGCGCGCGGCACCGAGGTGACGATGGTGGGCACGCGCGCCTCATGCCAGCCGATGCCGGTATTCAGGATGGTGGCGCCGGCCTGCTGCAAGGCCTTGGCAACCGACACCACCTCTTCCCATGTATTGCCGCCTTCGACCAGGTCGAGCAGGGAATGGCGGTACATGATGATGAAGTTGGTGCCGACGGCGGCACGGATGCGGCGCACGATTTCCACCGGCAGGCGCATGCGGTTTTCGATGCTGCCGCCCCAGCCGTCGGTGCGCAGATTGGTGCGGGCGCACAGGAACTGGTTGAGCAGATAGCCTTCGCTGCCCATCACTTCGACGCCGTCGTAGCCGGCCTTCTGCGCCAGGCGCGCGCAGCGCACATAGTCGCGGATGGTGGCTTCGATGCCCGCTTCGGTCAGTGGTCGCGGCTTGAAGGGCGAGATCGGCGATTTCTTGCCGGAGGCGGACACCACCAGCGGCTGGTAGCCATAGCGTCCCGCGTGCAGGATCTGCATCAGGATCTTGCCGCCCTCTTCATGCACGGCGCTGGTGACGCGGCGGTGGTTCAGCACGTCGCCGATAAAGTTCATGGTGCCGCCGAAAGGCAGCAGCCAGCCCTGGCGGTTGGGCGAGATGCCGCCCGTAACGATCAGCCCTACCCCGCCCTTGGCGCGCTCGCGGTAGAAGGCGGCCAGCTTGCCGTAATTGAAGAAGCGGTCCTCAAGGCCGGTGTGCATGGAGCCCATGATGACGCGGTTGCGCAGGGTGGTGAAGCCCAGGTCGAGGGGGGCAAGCAGGTGGGGGTAGCTGGTTGTCATGGTTTATCGTGATGGTTCTGTGCGCTGGCTAACAGTGGAAGCGTGCGGCGCTTGTATTCTGCCACCAGTTCCCTTACGCTGGGAGAATGAAGCCTCTACTCTTGTTATTGCTTTTTGGTTTAGTCGCACCCGCCCCCAGCCCGGCGCAGGCAACAAGGCTGGACCCGCCCAAACTGGAAGTGTCGGTCAACCGCGTGAATCTGGACGCCCTGCATATGTATGAGGTGGGCGCCAGCGGCACCGTGCAGGCATCGCCAGCCAGTGTCTGGAAGGTGTTGACCAGCTATGACAAGATGGATGAATTCGTGCCCGACCTGCAGTCCTGCCGCGTGCTCTCGCGCAATGGCAATGAGGTGATCATCGAGCAGTTCGGCACGGCGCGCTTTCTGTTCATGTCCAAATCCATCCACCTGATCGTGCGCGCCACCGAGCAGCCCATGTCGACCATCGACATCGCGCTGATTTCGGGCGATATGAAGCATTACGAATCGCGCTGGGAGCTGCAGCCGGTGCCGGAAACGGGCGGCACGCGGGTGCTCTACAGCGGCCGCATGGTCCCCAATTTCTACGTGCCAGGCTTACTCGGGACGAACATCATCCGCGGCGACATCGAGCGGATGATGGTCGCCGTGCTCTCGCGCCTGGATAAGCGCGAGCAGTGATCCGTTTGGATCAGGCGGGGTAGTAATCGGGAGAACGCAACTCGGCGAAGTTTTCCAGACTGCCGATGCGGATCACCACCGGATTCAAGCTGAGTTGACTCTGCATGGCGCGCCAGGCGAATTGCCATTCCTGTTCGACTTCGTCATGCGCATCCTTGGTGAAGGCGGCGCCCAGCGCGGCGCGCGCGCCGTATTCGACGGCGCCGTCGATGCCCGCCCAATTCGGCAGCGTGCGCTGCACGGCGCGGTGGATGCGCTCACCGAATTCCTCGGTATTGTGGATGACCAGGCAGCTGTCGGCGCCGAAGTGGGCGAACAGCTCGCGGTCCCAGGCTTGCGAAAAACTCAGGGTCAGGAAGCCGTTGGCCGGGCGCAGCACGAACTGTCCCGTCGTCAGGGCTTGTTCAAGTTCGCTGCGCGGGCCGTAACGGTGCAGGGTCGGGGGGCGTTGATAGTCGTGCATGGTGTTTCTTTACTCTTTATTGGGACTGAGGACGGCGCTGGCCGTGCCGGTATCGCTAGCTGTGCGTGGCGTATGGCGGACGTGCCGGTGCGAGAGCATGAAGGATGAGGCAATGAAGATCTCGCGCAGCAGATATACAAAGCTTCCGATCAAGGTGCCCATGGCGATCACGAACAGGCCGGCCACGTACTTGTCCAGCGCCACATTGGTGGTGTCGCCGACGAACAGCAATGCAATCACGATGCAGACCAGCAGGCCGCAGGCGGTTGAAAGCGCAATGGCAACATTGATTAAATGCGAACGCTTGTAGAGGATGTCCAGCTCATTCAGGTAGTTTTCGTTATAGCCTACATCAAGGCGGTCTTCCAGCGCGCGCGAACGGTCGATGATGCGCGCCAGACGGTTGGTCAGCACCACCAGCATGGTGCTCACGCCGGTCAGCAGGAAAACTGGCGCAATCGCCAACTGGATCGTGTGGCCGATGTCGCCCAACTGAATGTTCATGGAGTCCCGGATTTTTTATAGGTCTAAGCCCTTAGTTTAGCAGCCCGCGCCGCCCTTACCCAAAACGGCCGTTCTGGCGGAACTGCTCGGTGGCGTTGACCAGGGCGCGGCTGATGCCCGTTTCCATGGCGGCGTGGCCGGCGTCGGGGATCAGGTTCAGCACCGATCCGGGCCAAGACTGGTGCAGGCGCCAGGCCACATAGGGCGGGCAGATCACGTCATAGCGGCCCTGCACGATGGTGGCGGGCAGGTGGGCGATGCGCTCCATATTCGACAGCAGCTGGTTGTCCTCGAAAAAGCCGAGATTGGCCATGTAATGCGTTTCGAGACGGCCCACGCCCAGGTCGAGCGTGTCCGAAGGCGGTTCTTCCGGCTGCGGCATGAGGAAGACGCGGCGGCCTTCGAAACGGCTCCAGGCGCGCGCCGCCGGCCAGAATACGGCTGGATCGTCGCTGCCGATGCGTTTGACGTAGGCTTGCAGCAGGTCCATGCGCTCGTCGGCCGGGATGGGGGCGACGAATTCCTCGTACAGCTCGGGGTGGAACCATTGCGCGCCGTCGAGGAACCAGTCGACCTCCAGCTGGGTGCAGAGGAAGATGCCGCGCAGGACGAAGCCCAGGCAGCGTTCCGGATGCGCCTGGCCATAGGCCAGCGCCAGGGTCGAACCCCAGGAGCCGCCGAAGACCAGCCATTGCTCGATGCCGAACATGTCGCGCAGGCGTTCGATGTCGGCGATCAGCAGCTGAGTGGTGTTGTTGCGCACCTCGCCCAGCGGCGTGGATTTGCCGGCGCCGCGCTGGTCGAACAGGATCACGCGGTAGTGCTGCGGGTCGAAGAAGCGGCGGTGCTGGGGCGAGAGGCCGGCGCCAGGGCCGCCGTGCAGGAAGATCACCGGTATGCCGTTGGGATTGCCCACCTCCTCCCAGTAAATCGTATGCAGCTCATCGACCGCAAGCATGCCGTGGCGCAGGGGGCTAATGGGCGGGAACAGGGAGGTGGAGAGTTCGGGCATGGCTGTCCTTTGCGGTTGATGCCTGATTGTAGCGAATCGGCGCCGGAGGAGCAAAAACACCGGGGCGAAATGAAAAAAAAGGCCCGGTGGAGGCTACCGGGCCGAAAGGGTACAGCGGGAAAGCGTTTGATCAGAACTTGTGGTTGTACTCCAGCGTGAAGCGGGTTGCGCGCGGCGAGGAACGGCTCAGGATGCGCTGGTAGGACGGGTCGACGCGGTCGCCGGTGTTATAGGTTTCGCTGACGGAGAGCGCGGTCTGGCGGTTCAGCACATTGAACACGTCCACCTTCATGCGCAGTCCCTTGAGGAACAGCGGCTGGTAAGCCACGTTCAGGCCCAGTTGCACATCCCATGGCAGGATGCCGCGGCTGCCGCGCGGGGCGGGCTTGCCGTCGCAATAGAAGAAGTTGGAGCCGTAGCCGCCGGCCGGATTCTGGCCGTCCGGGTTCTCGGATTTCGGCAGGTTGCCCATACAGTTGATGGGGCGTCCCGAAGTCAGGTTCAAATTGCCGCCCACATTCCACTCCGGCGTCACTTGGTAGTAGCCGAAAGCCTTGACCACGTGGGTGTGGTTGTTGGGCAGCAGGCCGGTGGAGTAGCGCATCAGCTCCGGATGGTCCCAGTTCGGCGTGACGGCCACCTGGTAGGAACCGGTGGTGGTGTCGACCTGGCCTTCGCTATTGCCCTTGTTCTGCGACCAGGTGTACAGCACCTTGCCGTACCAGCCATTGCGCAGCGGGTGTTCGGCAAACAGATTCAAGGCGACATAGGTACGGCGCACTTTGGGCAGGCCGATGTCGGCCGCCGTCAGCGGCACGCGCACCAGATTGCCGTCGCCCTTGATGTCGAGCAGCAGGGTGTTGTCCGCGCCCGGATTGATGATGGCGCACTGGAAGCCGAAGTGGCTGTCGTCGACCTTGTTGCGCACGGCCCAGGCGTGGATCGGACGCGGATCGCAGTAATCGTCGTTGGTGCTGCGCAGCTTGCGGTAGGTGGCCATGGCGCCGATATTCAGGCTGTCGGACCAGGCTTTCTCGAAACCGAGCGCCAGCTCGTCCTGGTAGTTGGCCTTGATGTTCTGGGCCGCGACCTGGCGCGCATCCTTGGGCTGGCCCCAGGCGTTGCTGACCGAGACCGTGGGGCCGAGCGGCACCAGGCCGGTGGGCGCGCCGGTGGCGGGGTCGATGCCGGAATAGACGTAGTAGGTGTCGGTGGCGAGGGTATTGCCGGCCGCGTTGCGCGCCACATTGGTCGGCATTTGCAGATGGTAGCGGCCAGCGTTGGCGAAGACGCGGAAGGAGCTGTCGCCTTTCACGTCCCAGCTCACGCCAAGGCGCGGCGCCAGCTGGTGGCGCTGCGAGATGAAGGGCTGGCCGGCCGTGTTGTAGTTGGTGAACTGCTCGTTGCGCAGGCCGATGGAGAGCAGCAGATTGTCGGTGGCCTGGTAACGGTCCTCGATATATTGCGCCGACTGGTCGGTGCTGGGGCGCGCCGTGTCGTAGAACATATGCTTGGTGGCGAAGTAGCCCTGCTTGCCGTAGCCGCCCGCCAGGGCCGGCGAAATCTGCGCGCCGTATGGCAGGGTGCCCGGATCGGCGTAGCGGTTGTAGGTCCAGTAGCCGCCGCCCGCAGTCGATTCACCCGTGACGGAGCGTACCTTGTTGCGGTCGATACCGATACGCAGGGAGTGGTTGCCCAGCTTGTACTCGACGTCCACGCGCAGGGTGCGCTGCCAGTCGCCCGAGCCGGGCGCGGGCAAATTGCCGGACACGGTTTGCGGCGTGGTGTAGGCGAAGCCGGGAATCTGGGCCTCCACCGGGGCCGTCACCTGCAGGATGTCCGGGTTGTAGCCGTCCGGCGTCTGCACATGGGTGGTCTTGGACTTGCCATACAGCGTGGTCAGGGTCAGCTTGTCGGTCAGATAGCCGGTGTACTTGAAGATATTGTCGGTGGCGCCGGCATTGGCGGGGCCGCAGCAGTTCACCCAGCTCATGCCGTTCTTGTACACATTGTCGCGCTGCTTGGTGGCGTTGCTCCAGCCGTAGTAGCGCGAATTGGCCTCGGTCTTGTCGAAAATGCGGGTGTATTCGAAGTGGTGGTTGTCGTTCAGGTGGTAATCCAGCTTGGCCAGATAGCGCGGCGTCTTGCTCACGTTCTCGGTATAGCCGCCGCTGGAATTGAGCGTGGCCGTGGTGGCGCCCACGCTTTCCGATTCGCTGCGCTGCTGTTCGGCGGCGACGAAAAAGAAGAGCTGGTCGCGGATCAGCGGGCCGCCGACATACGCGCCCACGGTGCGGCTGGTGGTCTTGTTGGCCTCGTTCCACTGGTAGAGCTGGCCGTCGGTCTTGGGATTGGAACCGGTATTCGGGTAGTAGGTATTTTTCTGCGAAGCGCGCAGGCTATTGGGTGCGTACTGCACACTTGCCCCCGCCTCCCAGCGATTGGTGCCGGTTTTGGTGGTGATGTTCACCACGCCGCCGGTGGAACGGCCGAATTCCGCGCTATAGCCGCCGGTCAGGATCTGGGCATTGGCGATGGCGCCGAAAGGCAGTTCCGAGCTGCCCACCTGGGTCAGGATATTCGTGACCGGGAAGCCGTTGATGTAAAAGGCATTCTCCGATGCGCCCGCGCCGCCGAAGCTGGGGCCGGGGATGCGGTTGTCGCCACGGTTGGTGCCGGGCGCCAGCTGGATGATGGCGCCCACATTCTGCGCGATGGGCAGGTTGTCGAGCTGCTTGGCGTTGAAGATGGCGCCGTTATTGGTGTTGCTGACGTCGATGGTCTTGCGCACGCTGCTCACCGTGACCGTCTGCACCGCGTCGAACGAGGCTTCGATGCCCTGCCCGACCAGCGCTTCCACTTCCAGCGTGCGCTCGACGGCGCCATTGCGCTGCAGCTGCACCTTGTAGCGGCCGGGCGGCATGGAGGTGGCCTGGTAGCGGCCACGCGCATCCGGCGTCACGCTGCGGCGCACGCCGGTGGCCAGATTCTCCAGCAGCACGGTGCTGCCCGCCGCCTCGCTGACCTGGCCGAAAATGGTGCCGGTGGCGTTCGACTGAGCGAAAGCCGGGGCCACCATCGCGGCCGAAACAATGCTGCTGCCGAATGCGATGGCGACTGCCCGCGCCATCACCTGTCTCCTGATCGTAGTTTTTTTGGTGTGCATGGTCGTTCTTCGTGAAGTGGTTAGATTGCCAATCCACGATAGGCCGGGCCTTCCAGGCGCGCCATCGAGCATATCTAATCAACACCATTAGAAAAATTTGAAGCTGGCCGCACTCCGAGGGAAGCAAGAGAAAACGCCCACTTTCCTTAACTATTTATAATGGACCGCATCAAATTTAGTCGCTGGCCGCATGCCGGGGAGCGACTTATAGTCTCTGGAATACCACCATGACACGGCTATGCGATCACACTTCTTCAAGGGTTTGCAGGGACTGACATTCAGTACGCTGATCGGCGCCTTGCTGTGCGCTCCGGCCGCCTATGGCATGGAAACCGTGCGCGTCACTGTGGCCCACTACAGCAATGGCACGGCACCCTACTTCCGCCAGATGGCCGAGCAGTTCGAGCGCGCCAATCCCGGCATCCGCATCAAGGTCGAGGATGTGAACTGGGACAGCCTGCTGCAGAAGCTGCAGATCGACGTGGCCGGCGGCGTGAACGCCGATATTTCCATCATCGGCACGCGCTGGCTGCCCGAAATGCTGCAGGACGATCTGGTCGAGCCGCTGGACGGCTATATGGACCCGGCTTTCCGCGAGCGTTTCATCGGCGCCTTCCTCACGCCCGGCCAGGCCCAGGGCAAAACCTATGGCCTGCCCATCGCCGCCTCGGTGCGCGGTCTGTTCTACAACAAGCAGATGCTGGCCAAGGCCGGCTTCCCGGACGGTCCCGCCACCTGGAGCGATGTGCTGCAGGCGGCGCGCCGCATCAAGCAGAACGGCGGCTATGGCTTCGGCCTGCAGGGCAAGGAGATCGAAACCGATGTGTACTGGTACTACGCGCTATGGACGCACGGCGGCGAACTGCTCGACGCGCAAGGCAAGCCCGCTTTCGCCTCCCCCGCCGCCATTAAAGCGGCGAAGCTGTACCAATCGCTGATCGGCGAAGGCCTGACCCAGCCCGGCGTCACCAGCTATAGCCGCGAAGACGTGCAGAACCTGTTCAAGCAGGGCCGCCTGGGCATGATGATCTCGGCGCCCTTCGTGGTGAAGCAGCTGCAGAAGGAAGTCCCCGGCCTGCAATGGGGTATCGTCCCTATTCCCACAGCCGGCCGCGCCGCCACCTTTGCCACCACCGACTCCCTGATCCTGTTCAAGAACTCGCGCGTCAAGCGCTCGGCGTGGAAGTTCATGGACTTCCTGTTCACCAAGGCGCCGCGCGTGGCCTTCACCAGCACGGAAGGCTTTATGCCGACCACCAAGGAGGAGGCCGCCGATCCCGCCTTCGCCGATCCGCTCACGCGCTCCTTTGTCGACATGCTGCCCACGGCCCGCTTCACGCCCACCGTGCAAGCCTGGGAAGACATCGCCAAATCCGTCAGCAACGCCATGCAAGCCGTGTACTTGAACCGGGCCACGCCGGAGCAGGCGCTGGGCGCGGCCGCCGCCCAGGCGGAGCAGGCGCTTAAGAAAAATTGAAGGTGACAGCAATGACGTCCGCACGCAAACCCTGGTTGCTGATTGCGCCCAGCCTGGCCCTGGCGCTGTTCATCATCGGTTATCCCGTGTTCCACATGGCTTACCAGTCGCTGCACGAGATTTCGCGCTTCGGCGTGGTGCGCGGCTTCGCCGGCCTGGGCAACTTTACCGGCATCTTCATCGACCCGGTATTTCACGCCACCCTGCTGCGCACCCTGATCTGGACGGTGGCCGTGGTGGGCGGCTCGTTGCTCATTTCCATGCCGCTGGCCCTGATCCTGAATCAGGACTTCCACGGCCGTTCGCTGGCGCGCACCATCATCATGCTGCCCTGGGCGGTGTCGCTGACGATGACGGCCATCGTCTGGCGCTGGGCCTTCAACGACGAATTCGGCATGGTCAATCTGAGCCTGCAGGCGCTGGGCATGATCGACAAGCCGGTGCAGTGGCTGGCCAGCGCCGCGCTGGCCTTCCCGGCCGAAATTTTGGTCGGCATCATGGTATCGATGCCGTTCACAGTAACCTTGCTGCTGGGTGGCCTGTCCTCGGTGCCGCAGGATATTTACGAAGCGGCGCGCATGGAGGGCGCCACGGCCTGGCAGCAATTCCGCCTGCTGACGGTACCCTCGCTGCGGCCCTTCATCAATATGGCCGTGGTGCTGAACGTGATCTATGTGTTCAACTCCTTCCCCATCATCTGGGTGATGACGCAGGGAGGTCCAAGCAACTCCACCCATATCCTCGTTACCTATCTGTACGAGCTGGGCTTCCGCCTGGGACGTCCGGGCCAGGCGGCGGCGATCTCGCTCATCATGCTGGCCATCCTGCTGGCGTTTACCTGGCTGTATATCCGCATGCAGCCGAAGGAGGAAGCGGCGTGAATCCGAAACTGAAACGCAGCCTGTGGGCCTGGCTGGCGCTCTCGCCCTTCGTCGTGATCATTCTCTTTCCCTTCGCCGTGATGTTCTTCACCGCGCTGAAACCGGCCGAGGAAGTGTTCAGCTTCCCCACGCGCTGGCTGCCGGTGCAGTGGCGCTGGCAGAATTTCATCGATATGTGGCATAGGGCCAATTTCGGCCCGGCGTTGAAGAACAGCGTGATCGTCAGCATGGCCTCCACCGCGCTGACCTTGACCGCCAGCGTGCCGGCCGCGTATGCGATGGCGCGCTTCCCCTTCCGTGGCCGCAGCCACTACCGCCAGTTCCTGCTGGTGACGCAGATGCTCTCCCCCATCCTGCTGGTGCTGGGCCTGTTCAAGATGGCAGCCAATATCTCATGGGACGGCGCCAATCTGGTGGACAGCCACTTCGGCGTGATCGTCGCTTATGCCGCCTTCAATATCGCTTTCGCCGTGTGGATGCTGTCGTCCTACTTCGCCACCATTCCGCGCGATCTGGAAGAAGCAGCATGGCTGGAAGGCTGCGGCCAGGGACGCGCCGCGCTGCGCGTCTTCCTGCCGCTGGCGACGCCCGCCATCGCGGTCAGCTTCATCTTCACCTTCATCAACGCCTGGAACGAATTCGCCGTGGTCTACACCCTGATCCGCTCACCAGAAAACAAGACGCTGACGGTGCAGATCGTGGACATGGTGGCCGGCCAATACACCGTGGAGTGGCAGCTGGTGATGGCGGCCACGCTGTGCGCCACCATTCCCGTCGCCGTCCTCTTCGCCTGGCTGCAGCGCTTCCTCGTGGGCGGGCTGGCGCTCGGTTCCGTTAAATAATCCCAACCACTGCAAGGAAAGCAGCATGAGCAAACAAAAAATCGCCTACGGCAATGTGCCGTCCGGCGCGGGCGGACAGCGCCTGCCCTTCTCGCCAGCGGTGCGCGCCGGCGACTTCGTCTACATCTCGGGCCAGGTGGCGATGAAGGAAAACGGCGAGATCGAATACGGCGGCATCGAGGCGCAGACGCGCACCACCATCGGCAATGTGCAGAAGGTGCTGGCACTGGCCGGCTGCAACTTGGAAGACGTGATCAAAGTCACGATCTGGCTGGACGACACGCGCGATTTCTGGACCTTTAACCGCGTTTATCAGGAATATTTCAAAGACCCGATGCCCGCGCGTTCCTGCGTGCAGTCGGCGATGATGGTGGACTGTAAGATCGAAATGGAAGTGGTGGCCTACAAGCCGCTGGACTAAACTGGCCGGGGCCGCCGCTTCAGCGCGGCCCCCTCCCAGCTTGACTCTATGCCCCGGCGGCTTCCTTGCGGATGGCGGCCAGGCGCGCCACGAAGGCTGCGGCGTTGGCAGTGACTTCGGCGTAATTGCCCTTCTTCGCCGGTCCCGTCATGCTGCCGCCGATGCCAACGGCGACGGCGCCGTATTTGAACCATGTACCCAGGTTTTCCAGCGTCACGCCGCCGGTCGGCATCAGGGCGATATGCGGCAGCGGCGCGCGCAGTGCGGCCACGTAATGCGGGCCGACCGCATCGGCCGGGAAGACCTTGACGATATCGGCGCCCGCTTCCGCCGCCTGCACCACCTCGGTCGGCGTCAGCGCGCCCGGCATGGACACGATCTGATAGCGATTGCACAGGCGGATCACGTCCACATTCACATTCGGCGCAATCATGAACTGCGCCCCAGCCAGAATCGCCAGGCGCGCGGTTTCCGTATCCAGCACCGTTCCCGCGCCGATCAGCACGCGGCCAGCGTGGCGTTCGCGCAGGGCCTTGATCACGTCCAGCGCGCCGGGCGTGGTGAAGGCCACTTCCAGCGCGCGCACGCCGCCTTCGATGCAGGCTTCGGCCTGCAGCAAGGCTTCCTGCGCCGAATCGGCGCGCACGATGGCGACCATGCCCGCCTCGCGGATGGCCTGCAGGATTTCGAGCTTCATCATGGCGTCACCAGCTTTCTGGCGCGGGCGACGGCGATCGCTCCCAGGCCCGCAAGCTGCGGCTGCAAGTCGTCCGGCACCACCGTGACATCACCGGAAAAGTAATCGTCGTTCTGCACCAGCAGGGCCAAGGCCTGCTTCAAAATCGGCTTGCCGGCGATGATGACGTCGATGCCGGGCCGCATGCGGATGGCGTTGCTGTTCTTCAGCGTCAGCAGGTCCGCGCCCAGCACGGCGCCCAGCAGGAAGTTGGCGCGGTCGTTGCGCTGGTAGATGGTGAACTGGTCCAGGGTGCGCACATTGAAGCAGGCGCGCCCCAGGCCGATGCGCTTGGCCAGCTCCGCGCCGGCCAGCAGCATCTCGGGATTGATCTCGGTGGCGAAATCGCGGTCGAGCGAGTCGGCCAGGATCGTATTGTGGGTGATGATGTGCAGCAGCTCGCCGGACAGGGTGGTGACGCAGCCGGTGATCTGGTTGCTTTCGTCGATGCAGACGAATTTCGAATGCGATCCCGGCATGATCAGCATGGCCGGGCCGCGCAGCGACAGGCGTTCGATCAGGCCCATGACCTCGACCTCTTCGCCGCGCATCATGTCCATCTCTTCGCAGTTGTGCAGACCGATGTTCTCCACATCATTGCGCACACCGGGAACAAACCAGATAGGCTTGCTGAAAATATGCGGCAGCAGCTCGCACTCCATGCCCTGCGCCAGGTCCGCGATGCCGGCGGGCGCCAGCACATGTGGAATCTCGTGCAGGCCGACATTCGAGGTGATCATGCCCGAAGCGAGCACCAGATCCACCTCATCCACCGTGGCCTGGCCTTTTTCCAGCGCGGCGGCGATCGTATCGCGCACCGCTTCATCGAGCTTGCTGCGGCTGCCGGTGATGGCGGTGTCGCGCACCCCCACCTGGGTGGCGGCCACACTGACCGCCTTGCCATCGCGCCAGAGCGTGATGCGGGTATTCGTCGTGCCGGTATCGATCGTCAATATCTTCATTTGATTTGAATAAAAAATTAAATGGCAGGCGCCGTGATATTCAAGCTCAATATTATCGCCATTATTACCTTTTCGAATATAACCGTTTCCCGCAAATTGCGACAGCGACGAATATTAAGGCAGTCGTTCAAAAAAAATTAAGGTGGTTCAAGCCTTTGATTTTATGAACTTTCATGCCTAGAAAGAGCATGCTGCGGCGTGCCTCGCACACAATTTCAATAAGGGAATTGTGAAATTCATTTGATCTGGGTTATTATTGAGATCGATTGCTCCACGATTATCAATATAACAGCAATATGGCACGCAAGCTCCCCCCGCTTAATTCACTGCGCGTATTTGAAACGGCTGCCCAGCGCCTGAGCTTCACGCGCGCGGCGGAAGAGCTGTGCGTGACCACGGCGGCGGTCAGCCACCAGATCAAACTGCTGGAAGACCACCTGGGCATCAAGCTGTTTGTGCGCACCAATAATGTGCTGGCCCTGACGGTGGCGGGCGAACGCTATCTGCCGCGCGTGCGCGAAGCGTTCCGCGCCCTGGCCCAGGCCACCGATGAACTGATGGACGAGAACAATGCGGTGCTGAAGGTGGCGGTGGCGCCGACTTTCGGCGCGAAGTGGCTGGTGCCGCGCCTGTACCGCTTCCTGGCCCAGCACCCCGAGATCCGCGTCGAAATCAATACCGATGGCGAACGCAATTACCGCAACAGCGACATCACCATCGATTCGCGCCGCGCCGGCTTTGCCGATCTTAGTGTCGAACCTTTCCTGTCCACGGGCCTGATCCCGGTGTGCAGCCCGGAGCTGAAGGCGCGCATCCGCACGCCTTCCGATCTGGCCAATATCACGCTGCTGCATGAAGTCAGTCCCCTCAACGACGCCGACTATCCCAACTGGGAAGAGTGGTTGTCGGCGGCGGGCGTGGGCGATGTCGATGTGCGCCAAGGGTTGGTGTTCTCGCAGGCACTGATGGCGCTGCAGGCGGCCATCGACGGCCAGGGCGTGGCGCTGGCCCAGCGCCTGCTGATCGATTACGACGTGGCGGCGGGCCGCCTGGTGCGCCTGTTTGATATCGCCACGCCGCTGCGCCTGCACTACTACCTGATCCACGCGCCGGAAACGCGCAAGAATCCGGCCTTCCAGGCTTTCCGCAGCTGGCTGCTGGCCGAATTGAATCATTCCGCCGGCGAGTAGCGTTCTTCCTGCCGCCGCAGTACGCGGCCATGGCGCGCCGCTGCCGGCACGCCGCCTTCCAGCGCCACTTCGCCGTTCACCAGCACGCAGACGATGCCGGCCGCCGCCTGCTTGGGCTGGGCGAAGCTGGCGCGGTCGGCCACGGTGGCCGGATCGAACAGCACCAGATCGGCCCAGCAACCGACGGCGACACGGCCGCGCTGTTTCAGGCCGAAAGTATCGGCCGAGAGGCTGGTCATGCGGCGTATGGCTTCCGGCAGCGTAAACAGCTGCTCTTCGCGGCAGTAGTGGCCCAGCACGCGCGGGAAGCTGCCCCACAGCCGCGGATGGGGATGGGCGTCGTGCGGCAGGCCGTCCGAGCCAATCATGGTATGCGGATAGGACAGCACGCGCCGCACATCATCCTCGCGCATCTGGAAATACACCGCGCCGGCCGGATGCAGGCGGCGCGCCGCTTCCTTCTGATCCACGCCCCATTCGGCAGCGATGTCGGACAAATCACGCCCCGCCATCTGCGGGTGCGCCTGCGACCAGCTGACCATGATGCGGATCACGCCATCCACATAATCGGGATCGAGCACGGTGGAACCGGCCACATAGGGATAGGCGTCCAGGCCCACGGCCTGCGTGCGGCGGCGCTCCGTGATCAGGGCCAGCGTCTCGCTGCTGCGGCCCCAGTTGGCCGGACCGGCGCATTTGTGATGCGACAGCACCACCGGCAAGCGCGCCGCGCGGCCAGCGTCGCAGGCTTCGTTGAGCGCGTCGATGACGCCGTCGTATTCGTCGCGGATGTGCGAAGTGTAGATGCCGCCATGTTCGGCCGCCACGCTGACAAGCGCGATCACCTCCTCGTTATTGGCGTGGCTGCTAGTCTTGTAGAACAGACCCGAGCTGAAACCGAGCGCGCCGGCACGCATGCCTTCGTCGAGCAAGGCGCGCATGGCCTCGATCTCCTGCGCCGTGGCGGGCGCCTGGGTATCGCGCATGGCGTTCACGCGCAAGGTCGAATGGCCGATCAGCATCCCGACATTGACGGCGGGCCGCGCATCCTGCACGGAACTGGCGTAATCGGCCACGCTGGCATAGCGGTAATCGGGTTGGGTGCCGATCAGCGACAGCGGCGCGGGCGGCGCCATCGTCGCCTGCCACGGCGCCAGGCTGATGCCGCAATTGCCGGTGATGACAGTGGTGACGCCCTGGGTCAGCTTGGGTAGCATGGCCGGGGCATCCAGCACCTGGCGGTCGTCATGCGTGTGGACGTCAATGAAGCCTGGAGCCAGGGCCAGGCCCTGCGCATCGATCAGGCGCGCGCCGGGCTGCGCTTGCAGCGATCCGGCGGCGGCGATGGCGGCGATGCGGCCTGCGCGCAGCGCCACGTCGGCACGGAAGGCGGGGCTGCCGCTGCCATCGTAGACCTCGGCGTTGCGGATCAGCAGATCAGAAGAAGGTGTTGATGGCATGGTGCACGGTGTAGTCATCATCCACTGCCAGCAGCAGCGTCCATTTATCGAAAGTGGTGCAGGGGTGGGAAATGCCGCAGCCAATCAGATCGCCCACCTGCAGCGATTCGCATAGCGCATGGCCTTCCGGCAGACGCAGATAGGCATGCTGGTCGTTCATCTTCTCGATGCGCGCGCCTTCGGGCAAAGCCTGCGGCTTGGCGTCGCCGGGACGGTGGGCCAGCAGGGGCAATGGTAGGTCGATATCGTAGGAAGCATCGCGCTTGCCCATGGAGAGAATCGCCAGCGTCGGCTCGGGACGCGATAGCACCACGCTCCACACTTCCAGCGCGGGCAGCAGGCCATCCTTCAGCACCGCGCCTTCGCGCTCGCCCAGTTCCTGCGTCAGGCCATGGTAGAAGCCATGGTCATTGGTCAGGTAGCAGCCGCTGCGCAGCACCGGCAGCACGGGACGCGACAGGCCATCGATGCGCGAGAAGCCGCGCGCCACCAGGTCGAAATAGGCCGAGCCGCCAGCGGAGAGCAGAATCTGCGTCGCACCAAACAGGCCTTCCTTGTCGGCCTGGCGCACAATCTCCACGATCTGCGCGACGAAGGCGGATACCGCGTCCACATCGGCGGCGCGGTCATGGCTGACCAGCAGCCCTTCATAGCCTTCGATACCGGCCAGCTCCAGACCCGGCGCCTGCGCCACGGCACGCGCCAGTTCCAATACCTGTTGCGCGCTGCGGCAGCCGGCACGCTTGCCGGCAATGCCCAGTTCCACCAGCAGCGGCAAGGGGCGCTGCAAGCCGCTGTGCTGCACCGCCTGCGACAGACGGGTCACGCCTTCGGCCGAATCGACCAGGGCGAAGAACTCGAAGCCCGCGTCCTCCTTCATTAGGTGCAGCACGGCGCGGATATCGGCCGGCGCCACCAGTTCATTGGCGAGCAGCACGCGGCGCACGCCGAAGTGATAAGCGATCTGCACCTGGCTGATGGTAGCCAGCGTGATGCCCCAGGCGTCATTGCCCAGCTGGGCGCCGAACAGCTGGGGACTCATGGTGGTTTTGCCATGCGGCGCCAGCACCGCGCCGTAGCGCTGGCAGAAGCGCTGCATCCAGTCCAGATTGTGCTGCAGGGCCGACTGCTTGAGCACAGCCACGGGGAAGCTGGTCTCGCCCGCCAGCACATTCCAGCGCTGCACGCCGATGGCGCCCTGGCGCAGGGGTTCGGTGATGGGCAAGCCCTTCACGCCCGGTTGCAGCAATTGCTCTTCAAGGGAGGCGAGCGCCAGCCCGCCGTCAGGCAGCTTGTTCATGGGGATGATCCTGGTTGAGTCGCGCCCCGGTGGCGCTGTCGAAATAGTGTAGACGCGTTTCCGGCAACAGCAGCGAGAGCGCATCGCCCGGCTGCACGGCCAGCCGTCCGGCGGCGGCCACGCACAAGGGCTGGCCGCCCAGCTTCGCGTAAAGATGGGTTTCGGCGCCGGTCGGCTCGACCACCTCCACGTTCACGCGCACCTCGCCCTGTCCGGCGACAATGTGCTCGGGACGGATGCCGAGCGTGACGCGGCTGCCATGTTCGATACCGGGCGCCTGCACATGGATGCGCGTGCCGTCGGCGCAGACCAGGCTTGCGCCGTAGGTCTCGCGCTGGATTTCGCCTTCGATGAAATTCATGCCGGGCGAGCCGATAAAGCCCGCCACGAAAAGATTCGCTGGACGATCGTACAGCTCCAGCGGCGCGCCCACCTGCTCGATGCGGCCCGCATTCATCACCACGATGCGGTCGGCCATGGTCATGGCCTCGATCTGGTCGTGGGTGACATAGATGATGGTGTTCTTCAGGCGCTGATGCAGGGCCTTGATCTCGGTGCGCATCTGCACGCGCAGCTTGGCGTCCAGGTTCGACAGCGGTTCGTCGAACAGGAACAAGGCCGGCTCGCGCACGATGGCGCGGCCCATGGCCACGCGCTGCCGCTGGCCGCCGGACAGGGCGCGCGGCAGGCGCTCCAGATACGGCGTCAGATTCAGCATGCGCGCCGCCGCTTCGATGCGCGGACGGAAGCTGGATTCCGGCTCCTTGCGCAGGCGCGGGCCGAAAGCGATGTTTTCGTACACCGACAGATGCGGATACAAGGCGTAGCTCTGGAACACCATGCCGATATTGCGCTGCTGCGGCGGCAGCTCGTTGGCGCGCGTGCCATCGATCAGCAAGGTGCCGCCGCTGATATCCTCCAGCCCGGCCACCATGCGCATCAGCGTGGTCTTGCCGCAGCCGCTGGGACCGACCAGCACAATGAACTCGCCATGCGCGATGCGCAGGTCGACGCCATGCACCACCTGGTTGTCGCCGTAGCGCTTGAAAATACCCTGGAGCTGAACGGTTGCCATGTGATGGATGCCTTAGAAATCTTCCAGCGTGAGTTCCTGCGCCATCACGCGGTTGCCCGCCATCAGGCCACCATCGACCGGCAGCACCACGCCGGTGATCACGCGCGCGGCCGACGAGGACAGGAAAAGGGCCGCATCGGCGATATCGTCCGGCGTGGCGAAGTCGCCCAGCGGATACCACTTCTTCAGCTTCTCCAGGATTTGCGGATCTTTGTCCACGCGCGCCTGCCAGGCCTGGGTTTTCACCGTGCCTGGGCAAACGATATTCGCGCGCACGCCGCGCCGGCCGCTTTCCAGCGCCAGCGCCTTGGTATAGCTCACCAGCGCCGCCTTGGCCGCGCTGTAGGCAGGATGCCCCAGCGCCGTCAGGCCATTGACGGAGCCGATCAGCACAATGCTGCCCTTGCCACGCTCCAGCATCGCCGGACGCACCGCCTCCACCGTGTTGTAGGTGCCATGCAGATTCAGATCGATATCGCCATGCCAGGATTCCGGCGTGGTCGCCGCCAGCGTGGCGCAAGCCGCGGCGCCCGCATTCGCCACCAGCACCTCGACCGCGCCATGCAAAGCCACCGCCGCATGCACGGCCGCCTTGGTGGCGGCTGCGTCGGTGATGTCGGCCTGCAGCGGCGTGCAATTGGCGATGGACGCCGCCAGCTCGGCCAGCTGCTGCGCGTCGCGGTCCAGCGCCAACACATGGTCGCCCTGCGCCGCGAAACGTTCGCATAAAACGCGCCCGATACCGCCACAGGCACCGGTGATAAGAACTACGCGGCTCATGATGCGCTCCGATCGAAATGATGAAGAGCCGCCCCCAGCGCATCCAGACGCTCGCTGCGCAGCAACCCATGGTTATAAAACGCGAAATCGCGGATACCCAACGCCGCCAGCCCCGCCAGCGCCTGCGGCAGCTGCGCGCCATCGGCCAGATCCGGCGCCCCCGGCCGCAAAATCGCCCGCACTTTCACGGCTGAGCCCGCCGGATCGGCCGTCCCGTCCACCTTGGTGCCTGGCACCGAATCGGACACAAGCTGAGCCGCGCTGGGAGTGGAATGTCGCGTCACTAAGGCCGAGCCCGTGTCCGATTTGGTGCCTGGCACCAGGGTGGACACGGACTCGGCCGTAGCGGGCAGGCGGCGCAGGGTGTCATGGGCGTCGGCGATGACGCGGGCGGCGTCGGCTTCGTAGAAGGGGACTTCGAGCCAGTCGGCCGCCGCCGCCAGGGCGCGCAGGTCGCTGCCTTCGATCCAGCTTTGGGCGGTGGGGCGCTGCACGGTGGGGATCACGGCCAGTTGGATGCTCGCGGGCAGCCCGAACCGGATGGTTTTTACCAGTTCGGTTACCAATGCCTGGCGCAGGCGGATGTAGGTGGCCAGCTCCTGGTCGTCCAGCAGGTCGGCGGCGAGCCAGGCGGCAGCTTGCGCTTCGGTGGCGTCCACCGGCGCTTTCAGATAGGCGTCGATGCGGCCGGCGACGCGCTGGCGCAGGCCTGAGCCGTCGATGCCGGACTCGCCTGCGGCCTTGACGCAGGCGTCGCAGAAGCACAGGCCGAGCATGGTGTCGAGCCAGACATTGCTGCGCAACTGGGCGAATTCGTGATGGTAGCCGTGGGCATAGGGCAGCCAGCCCGGTGTTTCCAGCACCACGCTGCGCACGCCCTGTCTGGCGGCGTCGCACGCGAGCGCCACAGCATATTCAAATACCGCCGGCTGCGCTGGACACAGGCTGTAGACATAGCTGTCGCCAAAGGCATTGCGCGCCGTGTACTGCGGATAGGCCGCGCCCAGGCGGCTGTTATGCAGCAGCACCGTCCACGCATGCACGTCCAGGCGGCCATCGTCGGCCAGCTCGGCGAAGAGCCGGCGCAGGGCCGGATCGGAATGCGGCTGGGCGCGCAGCTCGCCATAACGCTTGGGATCGGGATCGAAATAGACCACGCCATCTTGCGGGAAGACGACACGGCCGCCGCTGCGCGCGTTGGGACGCAGGAATTTTCCGGCGTGGTAGCTGGCCGCCAGCGTCACGCCATTCAGGCCGCGCTCCCGCGCCTTGGCGGCGAAGGCGGCCACGCCCTCTTCCGCCACGTCCCAGGGATAGGCATACAGCGATCGGTATGCCGAAGTTTTCCTCATCATTTGCCTGCCTTGTCGCCCTCGAAACCAATCACTGTAGCATTGGCCCAGTTGGCGCACACTTTGGCCGCATCCTTGCCGTGCGCGCCCAGGGTGCGCAGGCTCAGCAGCGAGACGCCGCGGATGTCCAGCTCCGGTTTGACCACGGCCGGCGCCACGATCAAGCCGCTATCGAACAGCAATTTGCCGTCGCCGTGCACCTGGAATTGCAGGCCGCCCGCCTGGCGGCAGCTGTCGTCGATGCCGACGTCGGCGCGGAACAGCTGCCAGTCGCCGCTCAGGCGATAATCGATCTGGCTTTGCGCCGCCACCGGCAAGCCCTTGCTGAATTTCAGGCCGTTCATCTGCAGCAGGCGCGGCTTGCTCAGATTGCGGCTGAGATCCGGCTTCGCTGCCGACAGCGCCAGCTGCTGCTTGGCGCGGTTCGGCGCGGGCGCTTCCAGCACGCGGAATTCGGAAATGGTGATCGGGTTCACCTGCGGCGGCAGGAAGGCGTTGAAGGCCTTGGCCTGCTTGGCGTTGCCATTGGTGGCGGTGACCATCGGATCGTTGGTGTTCTCGTCCTGGCCCTGCTCCTGGGTGCTCAGCACGCGGAAGCGGAACAAGCTGCCCGCCTTGGCCGGGAATTCGACCTTCTGCTTGCCCTCCACCATTTTCAGGCGACCCGTGAAGACCGGCTGGCCCCATTCGCCATTGTGGTCGCCCAGATAAATCTCGAAGTCGCGCACCTGGCCGCTCTGCCAGTGCTTGTCGTTGCGCGGCGAGATTTCGAAGCCGTTGATCATGCGCCGTTCGCCCAGCGCCAGCGTGAATTCGTGCGCGCCGGTTTTCTGCGACTGGTCGCGGATGGTGCGGAACCAGGTGTCGGGCTTGTCGTCGAAAGCGTTTTCCAGCTTGTGGCCCGGCTCCTCGGCCGGACGGTTCAGCACCAGGATGCTGTCGGCCGCCACCGCATTGCCCAGGTCGGGCGCGCTGCCGAAGGCCGGCGTCTGCGCCAGCACGGCGTCGCTGGCGATGGCCAGGTCGAAGCGGTAAGCCGCGCGCACGCTGGTCTTCTCCGATTTGGCGTGCACCGTGCCGTATTTGGCTTGCGCGTCATAGAACCAGCCCGCGCCGCCCTTTTCGAAGTCGGCCAGCGTCGCGTATTCCTTCAAGGCCTTGCCGCCCAGCGCCAGCGACTGCGGCTTGACGCGGGTATGCACTTGCAGGCGGTAGACACGCTGCTCTTCCTGCCCCGCATACTTGCCCTGCACCGCGCCGACCTCCACGCTGATATCGCCGGCGCGGTCCTGCGGCGCCTGCACCGCGAACTGCTGGCTGCTGAAGGCGCCGTCCTTGTACTGGCGCGTGTTGCCGTCATCCTCGTACATGGTGAAGGCGGACTGGCCATGCGGGTAAATATCCAGGGTCAGCACATCCTTCGGCACCTGGCCGTCATACAGGGCGGACGGGTACATCGGGATGATGGCGCCGGCACGCACCAGCACCGGCAGCTTGTCCAGCGTGACCGGATAATCGATCACTTTACCGGATGCTCCCGCTTCAATCACACGGCCATCCCAGTAATCGACCCACTGCCCCTGCGGCAGATAGATATTCTTGCGCCAGCCCTTGCTGGCCGCTTGGCTGCGGTAGACCGGCGCCACGAGGAAGTCGCGGCCCAGCAGGAACTGGTATTTGTATGCTTCGTCGTTGGCATGCGGATCGGCCGGGTGATCCCACATCAGGCCGCGCACGATGGGCGCGCCGGTCTGCTCGGCCTCGCGCGAATAGGTGTACATATACGGCGTCAGGCGCATCTTCAGCTTCAGGTAGTCGCGGTTGATGCTGCGGTAAGGCTCGTCGAACCACCAGGGATGCTTGCGCTCGTTCTTGGCCCAGCCGGACATGCCCATCAGCACCGGCGTGAAGGCCTTCCATTGCAGGTCGCGCGTATAGGTTTCCGGACTGCCGCCGAAGATGCCGTCCACGTCGCCCGTGGCGTAAGCCTGGCCCGACAGGCCGGAGCCGATCAGGGTCGGAATATGCCAGCGGATATAGTCCCAGCTGCCCGACTGGTCGCCGGTCCAGGTCACGGCGTAGCGCTGCATGCCGGCCCAGCCCATCACGGTCCAGATGAAGGGACGCGCGTCGGAATTGGACAGGATGCCGTCAGCCGCCGCCTTGTTCGCATCGAGCGCAAACTGGTAACCCTGGCCGGTCCAGGCCACGTCCAGCTTCTGCGCGCGGCTGCCGGCCGTGCCGACTTCCCACTTGATCTTGTCGACGCCGTTCTCGGTCCACAGGCCGGTGCGGAAGCCATACTGCTTCAAGCCTTCCACCACTTTCGGCAGATCGGTGTAGCCGCAGCCGTAACCGTCGTTGGGCAGAATCCAGCCGCCCGGCATATCGTGCTCGCGGTATTTGGCGGCCACCGACAGCACCACATCGGGCGTGCTGCCGGTCGGGCCGTCGCTCCAGCCGGGCGGCGTGGTGCCGGGCTTCTTCACATTGTCCTTGTCGTTATAGCAGTCGGCATCGCCATACTCGTAGGCCCAGCGCGGCAGCAGGGCGGCGCGACCGGTCAGCTCGGTGTAGGCATTCAGCACCTTGTGGATGGAGCCGCCGGCGAAATAATAGGCGTCGAAGCGGTTCTCGCGGTGGCCGGCGGTGATGAACTCATTCGAGCGGAAATCGTAACTGCCGTTGGCCCAGGTATTGCGCAGCACGCCGTAGCCGCCACTGGTCATATAGAACGGCGCCGGGCTGGGACGGTCGCCCTCTTCCCAGCCGCCCGAATACGAGATCGGCAGCTCCTTGCCCTTGAAGCTGTAGGCGCCATTCTGCTGGCCGCCGCCGAAGAAATGTTCGTTCGCCGTGGTGGACAGGGTCTGGAAGCTGCTGTCGGCCGACAGCTCCAGCGGCTGCATCTCGCGCCAGACCAGGGTCTGGTTATCGGCCTTGTACAGCTCGAAGCGCAGCGGCTTCTTGTAGATGCGCAGGGCCATCGCCTCGGTCTGGATCAGGTGATGGTCGACCTGCTCGCTGTGGCGGAAGGCCACGGCGGCGTAATCGGTCTTCAGCACGATGGGCGCGGCCTTGTCGCCCGCACCGCTGAACTTGCCCTGCGGTCCGGCCAGAATGCGGAACACGTCCGGCCGCAGCAGCTCCACGCGCAGCGCCACGCCCTTGTCCGTCGCCAGTTCCAGCTTGCTGTCCTTCTGGCTGAATTTGTTCAGATTGCCGACCGGCGCGGCGCTGGCGCTCAGGCACAGCAGGGTGGCGGCGGTGGCGAACAGGGTTTTGCGAAGCACTGGCAGCATGGGGCGGGTCCGGTCTGGTGAATGTTGCACAGAATGTACACAAGCCCGGCCGCAAAGGCCAGCAACGCTTTTTCACCGGCCGCATTAGAAAAATTTAAGGGCCGCACAGGACGCCCGGTCACTTGGCTGCACTTGCATTCATAACAATGAGGGGACTGGCCCTTATCAGCCCTCCTATGAACCTATCTATCCTTTCTTTCCATCCTTACTTCTGCGCTGGTGCCTGGTTTTCCGCAGTTCCGCATTCAGAAAGGGGATTTTCCTCAGGGAGTTTATAAATTAATTGATAAAAAGCATTTTTTATTGCCGTTTACTCAATTAAACTTTATCATGCGCGGCGCTTAAATACCGCAAATAACAATTTCAAACTACTTCAACAAAGATTGACCATGAAAAAGATTCTCTTCGCTGCCCTGATCGCCGCTTCCTTCAACGCCGCGGCGGACAATGCCGGTACCCTGCGCTATGTTGTCGGCGCTGGCCTGACCATCGGCGGCGACAAGCTGGCCACCGCCACCTACACCAATGGCGACAGCGTCAACATCAAGGCCGGCTCCGGCCTGCAAGTACTGGGCGGCGTGGACTACCGCGTGACCGAACAGGTATCGCTGCAAGCGACCCTGGGCTACCATGTTCACTTCACCCCAAGTGCATCGAATGGCGACGCCAGCTTCACCCGCATTCCAGTCGAGCTGCTGGCCTACTATCACCTGAACAACCAGTGGCGTGTGGGCGGCGGTGTGCGCTATGTGGCCAGCCCGGAACTGAACGGCAAAGGCGCAGCGTCCAATATCGATATGGACTTCAAGAACACCACCGGCGCCGTGCTGGAGGCCGAATACTTCGTCAACAATAACTTCGGCGTGAAACTGCGCGCCGTAAGCGAGAAGTATGAGCCGAAATCGGGCAAATACACCGGCAAGGCCAGCGGCAACCACGTCGGCATCTTCGGCAACTACTACTTCTAAGCCGGCGCCGCATAAAACAAAAGCCGTCCTGCCAGAAGCGGGACGGCTTTTTTACACCAGCGCGGGCTGGTTAATACATATGCTGGCCGCCGTTGATGGCGATATTGGCGCCGGTCACGAAGGCCGCTTCCTCCGACGCCAGGTAGGCGACCAGGCCGGCCACTTCTTCCGGCTTGCCCAGGCGCGACATCGGGATCTGCGGCAGGATTTTCGATTCCAGCACTTCCTGCGGGATCTCCATCACCATCTTGGTGCCGATATAGCCCGGCGAGATGGTGTTCACGGTCACGCCTTTGCGCGCCACTTCCAGCGCCAGCGCCTTGGTGAAACCGTGTACGCCGGCCTTGGCGGCCGAGTAGTTGGTCTGGCCGAAAGCGCCTTTCTGGCCGTTCACGGAGGAGATATTGATGATGCGTCCCCAGCCGCGCTCCACCATGCCGTCCGCTACCGGCTTGGTCATATTGAAGACGGAATCCAGATTGGTGCCCATCACCGCGTCCCAATTGGTTTTGTCCATCTTCTTGAACGTCATGTCGCGGGTAATGCCTGCGTTATTCACCAGCACATCGACCGGACCGATATCGCGCTCGACCGCCGCGACACAAGTCTGGGCCGAATCGTAATCGGCCACGTCGCAGGGATAGGCCTTGAAGTCATAGCCCTGGTCGCGCATCGTGGCCAGCCACGATTCATGCGTCTTGTTCGATGGGGAATACGTGGTTACTACCTTGTAGCCCAAGGCTGCCAGTTTGATGCATACCGCTTCGCCGAGACCACCCATGCCGCCTGTTACCAATGCAACTCGTGCCATATGTTATCCCCTGTTTTGCGTTCAAAAAAACTGCTTCTTAATCCCTTTCGAGCGCCAGCGCCACGCCCATGCCGCCGCCGATGCACAGCGAGGCCAGGCCTTTCTTGGCGTCGCGGCGCGCCATTTCGTGCAGCAGCGTCACCAGGATGCGCGCGCCCGAAGCGCCGATCGGGTGGCCGATGGCGATGGCGCCGCCGTTGACGTTGATCTTGCTGGTGTCCCAGCCCATTTCGCGGTTGACGGCGATCGCCTGCGCGGCAAAAGCTTCATTGATCTCCATCAGATCCAGGTCCTGCGGCGTCCAGCCGGCTTTTTGCAGGCACAGTTTGGAAGCCGACACCGGACCCAGGCCCATCACGGCCGGATCCAGGCCGGAGGAGGCGTAGGACTTGATGCGCGCCAGCGGTTTCAGGCCGAGCTGCTTGGCCTGGGTGGCCGTCATCATGATCACGGCGGCGGCGCCGTCGTTGATGCCGGAAGCGTTGCCGGCGGTCACGCTGCCCTCTTTCGAGAACGCCGGACGCAGGGACGACAGCGCGTCCAGCGTGGAGCCGGCCTTGATGTATTCGTCGCTGTCGAAGACGATGCTGCCCTTCTTCTGCACGATTTCCAGCGGCAGGATCTCATCCTTGAACTTGCCGGCTTTCTGCGCCGCTTCGGCTTTCAGTTGCGAGGCCAACGCGAACTCGTCCTGCTCGGCGCGCGAAATCTCGTATTTCTTCGCCACGTTCTCGGCCGTCACGCCCATGTGGTACTGGTTGTACACATCCCACAAGCCATCGACGATCATGGTGTCGACCATCTTGGCGTCGCCCATGCGGAAGCCGTCGCGCGAACCGTTCAGCGCGTGCGGCGCGGCGCTCATGTTTTCCTGGCCGCCAGCAATGATGATATTGGCGTCGCCGCATTTGATGGCTTGCGCCGCCAGATGGGTGGCTTTCAGGCCGCTGCCGCACACCTTGTTGATGGTGTAAGCGGGAATGGCGGACGGCAGGCCGGCCTTGATCACGGCCTGGCGCGCCGGGTTCTGGCCCACGGCGGCGGTCAGCACCTGGCCCAGAATGGCTTCGCTGATCAGGTTGGGGTCGATGCCGGTTTGCGCCAGCAGGCCCTTGATGACGTGGGCGCCCAGTTCGGACGCCGGAATCTTGGCCAGGCTGCCGCCAAATTTGCCGACCGCGGTACGGCCCGCGGCTACGATAACTACATCATCCATTTGTTTCTCCAGTGTGCTGAAAGTTTTTCAGCGAGGTTGGTCAAGCGATATCGTTGGTTTCATTCTAACGAACAGCGTGGGCCTATTCCAGTAGTCTCTTACTGGAAATCTGGGGTGTGCATTGACGTAGAGCAGAAATGCTAATTGTTGGAAGAAAAGGAGCGTTTGATTTAAATCAAGCTTGCAGCAATTGTGCACAAAAAGACAATTGTCGTCACGACAATAATTCGATACCGTCCAGCGTGCGCGCGCACTGTTCCCGTATCACATTCACGAAGTCGAGCACGAACGCTTTCTGCCGCAAGGCGTCCGGCACCGACACGAACAGATCGCTCCACAAGCCTTGGTCGCCGACCGGGCGCGCGCTCACATAGTCGTAATCCACATAGTTCTTGATGGCCCAGTTCGGCAGCGCGGCCACGCCGCGGCGGCTCGCCACCAGTTGCAGCACGGCCACCGTCAACTCGGCCGTGCGGCGCTGGTAATGGATGCCGGCCGGCTTCAGCACTTCGCGGATCAGGTCGATGCGCGCTTCCGGCACCGGATAGGTGATCAGGGTTTCGCCTTCGAAGTCGGCCGCCTGCAGGCGGCGCTTGGCCTGCAATTTGTGCTTCAGCGCCATCACCGTCAGGATTTCAAAGCGGAACAGCGGGAAGGTGGCGAACTCGCTGGCGTAGTTGGAACCGATCACCAGGTCGGCATTGCCGGCGCGCAGCAGGTCGCAGGGTTCGCTGTGGAAGCCCGACACCAGGTCGATTTCCACTTCCGGCCAGCGCTGGCGGAATTCGTCCATGACCGGCATCAGCCAATCGAAGCAGGTATGGCATTCGAGCGCCACGCGCAACTGGCCCTGGTCGCCCTGGGACAGGCGGGCCACATCGCGTTCGGCTTGCTCGATTTCCGGCAACAGGGTGTCGGCCAGGCGCAACAGGCGCGCGCCGGTGGCGGTAAACCCGATGGGCACGGTCTTGCGCTCGAACAGGGGACCGCCGTAGCGGTCTTCCAGCAGCTTGATCTGATGCGACAGGGCCGATTGCGTCAGATTCAGCAGTTGTGCAGCGCGCACCAGACTGCCGGCCGAGCGCAGCGCGGACAGGGTGCGGAGATGGCGGATTTCCAGCATGGTTTTATATGAAAATCTTTCAAGTTAAGACGCAAAATCTTTCGTTTTTGTTATGGGAAGAATTGTCGCACACTCTACATCACCAATATTTAATGCGGATGACAATTTCATGAATGCAATTCAGACCCATATCCCCGGCTTCCCGCGCATCGGCGCCGCGCGTGAACTGAAATTCGCGCTGGAACGCCACTGGCGCGGCGAAGCGAGCGAAAGCGAGCTGGAAGCGACCGGCCGCGAACTGCGCGCGCGCCACTGGGCGCAGCAGCGCGCCGCCGGACTCGACCTCGTCACCGTCGGCGATTTCGCCTACTACGACCACGTTGCCAACCACATCCAGCTGTTCGGCTGCGAACCGGCCCGCTTCGGCTTCGGCGCGCACGATTCGGCCCTGGCGCGCTACTTCACGATGGCGCGCGGCGGCCGTTCCGACGCCGCCTGCGGCCACGGTCCCGGCTGCGGCCATGCCGGCCACGCGCTGGAAATGACCAAGTGGTTCGACACCAACTACCACTACCTGGTGCCGGAATTCTCGGAGCAGACCGCCTTTGCCCTGGCCGGCGAGCGCCTGCTGGGCGAAGTGGCGGAAGCGCAAGCCCTGGGCCATCCGGTCAAGGCCGTGCTGCTCGGCCCCCTGAGTTTCCTGTATCTGGGCAAGGAGCGCGCGGCGGCCGAGGGCTTCTCCCGCCTCGACCTGCTGGAGCGCCTGCTGCCCGTGTATGGCGCGCTGCTGAGCCGCCTGAAGGAACAGGGCGTGGCCTGGGTCCAGATCGACGAACCGATTCTCGGCCTGGACCTGCCGTCCGCCTGGCGCAATGCCTTCGAGCAGGCTTACTGGCAGCTCAACCAGGCCGGCGCCCAGCTGCTGCTGGCCACCTATTTTGCCCCGCTCGAAGAAAACCTGAGCCTGGCCTGCCGCCTGCCGGTCGCCGGCCTGCATGTGGATGGCGTGCGCGCCGCGCATGAGCTGATCAATGTGGCCGACTGGCTGCCGGCGCACAAGGTGCTGTCGGTCGGCATCCTCGACGGCCGCAATATCTGGCGCAGCGATCTGGATGCGGCCCTGGCCCGTCTGGCGCCCGTGCTGGCCAAGCGCGACGGCAAGCTGTGGCTGTCCACCTCCTGCTCCCTGCTGCATGTGCCGTTCAGCCTGGATGCCGAAACCCGGCTCGATCCGGAACTGAAAAGCTGGCTCGCCTTCGCCGCCGAAAAACTCGGAGAACTGGCCGTGCTGAAAGCGGCGGTGGCGGGGGACGCAGGCCATGCCGGCGCCGGCCAGCCGTCCCCCACCGCCGCCGCTGCCGATGCCGGTCAGTCCACCGCCGCGGCCGACGCCGAGGCGACCACGGCGGCGCTGGCCGATGCCCGCGCCCGCATCGCGGCCCGCCGCGCCAGCGCCCGCGTCCATAATGCGGCCGTCGCGGCGCGCCTGGACGCCGTGGCGGCCGATCCGCAGGCCGACCGCCGCGCCGCGCCGTTCGCCCAGCGCCAGCAAGTGCAGCGCCAGCGCCTGCAGCTGCCCGCCTTCCCGACGACGACCATCGGTTCCTTCCCGCAAACCCCGGCCATCCGCGGCGCGCGCGCCGCCTTCAAGCGCGGCGAGCTGACGGCCGCCGCCTACGAGGCCGCGATGCGCGAGGAAATCGCCTACGCCATCGAGCGCCAGGAAATCCTCGGCCTGGACGTGCTGGTGCACGGCGAGGCCGAGCGCAACGATATGGTCGAATACTTCGGCGAGCAGCTCGACGGCTTCGCCTTCACCCAGAACGGCTGGGTGCAGTCCTATGGCTCGCGCTGCGTCAAGCCGCCCGTGATCTATGGCGATGTCGCGCGTCCCGCCGCCATGACGGTGGCCTGGACCGTGCATGCGCAAAGCCTGACGCAAAAGCCCGTGAAAGGCATGCTGACCGGCCCCGTCACCATCCTGCAATGGTCCTTTGTGCGCGACGACCAGCCGCGCGAGCGCACCGCGCTGCAGATCGCGCTCGCCATCCGCGACGAGGTGGCCGACCTGGAGCAGGCCGGCATCGCCGTGATCCAGATCGACGAACCGGCCGTGCGCGAAGGCTTGCCGCTGCGCCGCAGCCAGTGGCATGCCTATCTGGACTGGGCGACGAAAGCTTTCCGCCTGAGCGCCGGCGTGGCGCGCGATGAAACCCAGATCCACACCCATATGTGCTACGCCGAGTTCAACGACATCCTGCCGCAGATCGCCGCCATGGACGCCGACGTCATCACCATCGAGACCAGCCGCTCGGATATGGAGCTGCTGCGCGGCTTCGGCCAGTTCCGCTACCCGAACGAGATCGGTCCCGGCGTGTACGACATCCACTCGCCGCGCGTGCCTTCGGCCGCCGAGATGACGGCCCTATTGCGCAAGGCCAGCGCCGTGATCCCGCCGTCCAATCTGTGGGTCAACCCGGACTGCGGCCTGAAGACGCGCGGCTGGGACGAAACCAATCTGGCCCTGGCCAATATGGTCAGCGCGGCGCGCCAGCTGCGGGCTGAGACGAAGGCCACGGCGGCATAAAAACGGCTGTAACACGCATGGATGCTAGGGGGAGCGCGCTTTGATTCAAGCAAAGCCACTCCCCTTTCTTGATTTTCCACAGTAGAATGCTGGGGCCGGGCCAGCCCACCTTCTTACTACCGTTTATGTCCAAAAGCACGTTCCAGAAGCCCATCGAAATCAAGATTTCCACCGTCGTCGCCGTTTCCGCCATCCTCTACACCTCGGATCGCATCGCGCTCGACGCCGCACTGAACGAAATGACCGGCGGCGTGCCGGACTTCTTCGAAGGCGACCTGGCCGTGATCGACGTCGGTTCCCTGGCGCCCGGCAGCGAGCGCATCGACTGGGGCAGCACCATCGCCCTGCTCAAGAAATACCGCCTGAATCCGGTGGCCGTGCGCAACGCCACGCCGGACATGGTGGAAGAAATCCAGGCCCACGGCCTCTCGCTCGACAGCGGCAAGCGCGACGAGCCGGCGCCACCCGCGCCCGCTCCGGCCAAGGCGGCACCCGCCGCACCGGCCGCCGCCGCCGCCGCCGCCGCCGCCGCCCCGGCCCCGGCTCCGGCCGTGGGCGCCGGCGGCACCATGATCATCGACACCCCGGTGCGCGCCGGCCAGCGCATTTACGCGCGCGGCGGCGACCTGATCGTCATGGCCGTGGTCAACAACGGCGCGGAACTGATCGCCGACGGCAGCATCCACGTCTACAACACCCTCAACGGCCGCGCGCTGGCCGGGGCGTCCGGCAAAACCGACGCCCGCATCTTCGCGCTGTCGATGGCGCCCGAACTGCTGTCGATCGCCGGTGTGTATAGCACCTTCGAAGACGGTTTCCCTGCGGCCCACGCGCGACAGCCCACACAAATCAGGCTCGTCGGCGACCGACTGGATATACAATCTGTCAATTCCGCAACCCGCGCATAAAGCACGGCACTCAAAAAAGGATTATTTGTGGCAAGAATTATTGTTGTGACGTCCGGCAAGGGCGGTGTCGGCAAAACGACTTCCAGCGCCAGCTTCGCCAGCGGCCTGGCCCTGCGCGGACACAAAACCGTGGTCATCGACTTTGACGTTGGCCTGCGCAATCTGGACTTGATCATGGGCTGCGAACGCCGCGTGGTGTACGACCTGATCAATGTCGTCAATAAAGAAGCCTCGCTGAACCAGGCCCTGATCAAGGACAAGCACTGCGACCACCTGTTCATCCTGCCCGCCTCGCAAACGCGCGACAAGGACGCGCTGACCGAAGAGGGCGTGGAAGAGGTGCTGCACGAGCTGATCAATATGGGCTTCGAGTACATCATCTGCGACTCGCCGGCCGGCATCGAGCACGGCGCCCTGATGGCGCTGACCTTCGCCGACGAAGCACTGATCGTGACCAATCCCGAAGTCTCGTCGGTGCGCGACTCCGACCGCATTCTCGGCATCATCCAGGCCAAATCGCGCCGCGCCCAGTCCGGCGGCGAACCGGTGAAAGAGCACTTGCTGATCACCCGCTACGCCCCGAAACGCGTGGAAGCGGGCGAAATGCTGTCCTTCACCGACGTGCAAGAGATCCTGCGCATTCCCCTGATCGGCATCATTCCCGAATCGGAGCAAGTGCTGCACGCCTCGAACCAAGGCAATCCCGCCATCCACTTCAAGGGCACCGACGTCGCGAACGCGTACGAAGACGTGATCTCGCGCTTCCTCGGCCACGAAACGCCGCTGCGCTATACCAACTACGAAAAGCCAGGTCTCCTGCAGCGTATTTTTGGAGCAAAGTAAATGGCCCTGCTTTCCTTTTTATTCCCCAGCAAGCCGAAATCGGCCAATGCGGCCAAGGAACGGCTGCAAATCATCATCGCCCGCGAACGCAACGGCCGTAGCGGACCCGACTTCCTGCCCGCCCTGCACAAAGAGCTGATCGAAGTCATCTCCAAGTACACCAAGGTCAACGCCGACGACATCAAGATCTCGCTCGACCGCCAAGGCAACCTCGAAGTCCTCGACGTCAACGTCGTCCTGCCCGACGCCTGAGCCCACCGTTTGATCTTCCTCAACCAATGTCCACCCTGGTGTCAGGCACCAGCGGTGGACATTGTTTGATCCAGCGCAAAGAATGTCCTACCCCGGTGCCTGACACCAGGGTGGGACATTGTTTGATGCGGATCAAAGGTTAGCGGGCGGCGAGCAGTTCGGCGGCGACTTTGGCGCAGGCGTCGATGTGCTGGTTGCCGATCTGGCGGAAGGCCACAAAGCCGATCGCGGCGGAGGCGATCTGGCCGGCGATCGGGACCAGACGGGTGGCTTGCCTGGCCAGCAACTTGGCGCCGCTGCGCCGCAAGAGCTGCAGCACCAGCTCCTTGGTAATCAATTTTCCGATCAGCATGCCGCCGACGCTGAGCGCGGCTTCATACGCGATCAGGCGGAATTTCGGCTGCAGGCGCTCGATCTGGGCCGGGGTCAGGCCGAATTCGCGGTTGATGTCGTCGATCACGGCGGCGAACAGGCCCAGGTCGGCCGCCAAATCCACGCCCGGCAACGGCACGGCGGCAATCCCGGCCGAGACGGCGGCGCGGCGCTTGACGATGCGCCGGCAGCGGGCTTTCACTTCTTCAATATCGCGCTCCGAGGCGGGCATCAAGGTCCAGTCGGGCATGCTGCGGCTCTCCTATGCAATATTGCAATTTTTGTAAAATTTTATTGATTCGCGTGTTTTTCCAGTGTACCGTGTTATCGCCAGACGGGTCCGCACCGCCTCAGGATGGAATTTCTTAATGGAACGTTACAGTTCGTGAAGATGTGAATTGTAAATCCCTGTTATTATTCCTGTAACCATTGTTTAACAAGCCTGTCTTCTATGAGAATCGTTGTACTCGATAAAGAACGCAACCAGACGGACTTGATTTGCCAGGTGCTGAGCGCCGCCGGCCATGTCTGCCATGGCTTTCAGTCCGGCAAGGATGCGCTGAACCAGCTGCGCCGCGAGAATTACGATATGCTGATCCTCGACTGGCAAACCGAGGACATCAATGCCGCCGAGCTGCTGCGGCGCGCCCGCGAGCGCCTGCCGGAGCCGGCGCCCGTCATCTTCATGACCACCACCGCGGGCGAGGACGATATCGTGGCCGGCCTGGCCGCCGGCGCCAACGATTACTTGGTCAAGCCGCTGCGGCGCAGCGAGCTGGTGACGCGCGTGCAAGCCATGCTGCGGCGCGCCTATCCAGCCCAGAACGGGGCGGAACAGCTGCAATTCGGTCAGTATGTGTTTGAAACCCGTCCTGGCCGCCTGCTGCGCGACGGCCTGGTGCTCGATGTGACGCACAAGGAATTCTCGCTGGCCCTGCTGTTTTTCCGCAATATCGGCCGCCCGCTGTCGCGCGCTTACATCCATGAGACCGTGTGGATACGCGAAACCGATGTCCCTTCGCGCACCATGGATACCCATGTGTCGCGCGTGCGCAATAAGCTGCAGCTCAAGCCGGAGAACGGTTTTCGCCTGGTGCCGGTCTACAGTTACGGCTACCGGCTGGAGAAACTTGGCGTCTGACAGCGCCGCCACAGTCTGGGCAAGAAAATGTACCGGGAGGAACATCACGGTATAATGTCGGCCAACGCCTACCAAAATCCCAGAAATGCAAGTTCTTGCCGTTGGCCTAAACCATACCACTGCGCCTGTCGCCCTGCGCGAACGGCTGGCGTTCGCGCCTGAGCAGCTCGGTACGGCGGTGACGGCGGCGCGCAACTGGTTCCAGCGCCTGGACAACCGTTTCAGCGACGAGGCGGCCATCCTGTCCACCTGCAACCGCACCGAGCTGTACGCGGCCAGCGGCGCCGACAACGGCCTCGACGCGGGCGCCCATTTCCTCGCCGATTTCCACAAGCTCAACTACGCCGAACTGCGGCCCCACCTGTATCTGCTGCCCCAGCACGATGCGGTGCGCCACACCTTCCGCGTCGCGTCCGGCCTGGATTCGATGGTGCTGGGCGAAACCCAGATCCTGGGCCAGATCAAGGACGCCATCCGCGCCGCCGACGAAGCGGGCGGCCTCGGCACCTATCTGCACCAGCTGTTCCAGCGCAGTTTCTCGGTCGCCAAGGAAGTGCGCAGCACCACCGAAATCGGCGCCCACAGCGTCTCGATGGCGGCCGCCGCCGTGCGCCTGTCGCAGCGCATCTTCGACAAGATCGCCGACCAGAACGTGCTGTTCATCGGCGCCGGCGAGATGATCGAACTGTGCGCCACCCACTTCGCGGCGCAGAATCCGAAGTCGATCACCATCGCCAACCGCACCATGGAGCGCGGCGAGCTGCTGGCGCACCGCTTCAACGGCCGCGCCATGCGCCTGGCCGACCTGCAAAACCAGCTGCACCAGTACGATATCGTCATTTCCTGCACCGCGTCCTCGTTGCCGCTGATCGGCCTGGGTCTGGTGGAGCGCGCCATCAAGGCGCGCCGCCACAAGCCCATGTTCATGGTCGACCTGGCCGTGCCGCGCGATATCGAAGCGGAAGTGGGCCGCCTCAACGACGTCTTCCTGTATACCGTGGACGATCTGGGCAAGGTGGTGCAGACCGGCCTGGAAAACCGCCAGGCCGCCGTGGCCCAGGCCGAAGCCATCATCGAAACCCGCGTGCAATCGTTCATGCACTGGATCGACGACCGCGCCGTGGTGCCGGTGATCCAGGGACTGCAGGAAAGCGGCGAAGCGATCCGCCAGCTGGAACTGGAACGCGCGCGCAAGATGCTGGCCAAGGGCGAAGATGTGGAAGCCGTGCTGGAAGCCCTGTCCAAAGGCCTCACCGCCAAATTCATGCACGGCCCGCAACAGGCCCTGCACCGTGCCCAGGGCGACGAGCGCGCCCAGCTGGCCGCCCTGCTGCCCCAGCTGTTCCGCGGCCGCCGTTAGCGCCCGCCTGTCCTGCGGCCGCCCGCACCCTGCGGCGGCCTTGCCGTTTTTCCCGCGCGCCCCGCGCCCCTCACCGAATCGAATGCCATGAAACCATCAATGCTGGCCAAGCTGGACCAACTCGCCAACCGTCTCGTCGAACTCGACGAATTGCTGATGGCCGAAGGCGCCACGGCGAATATGGACAGCTACCGCAAGATGACGCGCGAGCATGCCGAACTCGGCCCGCTGGTCGCGCTGTACAAGAATTACCAGCAAGCCCAGACCGACATCGCCGCCGCCCAGGACATGCTGGCCGATCCCGAGATGAAGGACTTTGCCCAGGACGAGATCGATGCGGCCAAGGCGCGCATGGCCGAGCTGGAACTGGAGCTGCAGAAAATGCTGCTGCCCAAGGATGCGAATGACGAGCGCAATATCTTCCTCGAAATCCGCGCCGGCACCGGCGGCGACGAGTCGGCCCTGTTCGCCGGCGACCTCTTGCGCATGTACACCCGCTTTGCCGAGCGCAACCGCTGGCAGGTGGAAATCGTCAGCGCCTCGGAAAGCGATCTGGGCGGCTACCGCGAAGTGATCGCGCGCCTGATCGGCAACGGCGTGTATTCCAAGCTCAAGTTCGAATCGGGCGGCCACCGCGTGCAGCGCGTGCCGGCCACCGAAACCCAGGGCCGCATCCACACCTCGGCCTGCACCGTGGCCGTGATGCCGGAAGCGGACGAAGTCGAAGACGTGCACATCAATCCGGCCGACCTGCGCATCGACACCTACCGCGCCTCGGGCGCGGGCGGCCAGCACATCAACAAGACCGATTCGGCCGTGCGCATCACCCACCTGCCGACCGGCATCGTGGTCGAATGCCAGGACGACCGCTCGCAGCACAAGAACAAGGCCTCGGCCATGAAGGTGCTGGCGGCGCGCATCAAGGACGTGCAGCTGCGCGAGCAGCAATCGAAGGAAGCGGCCACGCGCAAGAGCCTGATCGGCTCGGGCGACCGCAGCGAGCGCATCCGCACCTACAACTACCCGCAAGGGCGCATGACCGACCACCGCATCAACCTCACGCTGTACAAGCTCGACATGATCATGGATGGCGAGCTCAGCGAACTGACCAGCGCCCTCTCCGCCGAACACCAGGCCGAGCAGCTCGCCGCCTTGGGCGACTAAGCCCCCGCGTTTGATCTGCCGCAAACAATGTCCAACCCTGGTGTCAGGCACCACGGTCGGACATTTGCTGATCTAAATCAAAGAATGTCCTACTCTCGTGCCTGACACCAGGGTGGACATTGTTTGATTTGGCGCAAAGTGGGGGTTAAGGGCGGTATAAGGCCGGGGGCGCGGGGTTTGTGGGAGAATGGCGCGGATCTTACTTTTATTTCTTTCTTTTAACGATGACTTCTCGCTCTGTCTTGATTTCGGTGGCCGCGGCCAGCTTCGGCATGATCGCGGTGGCAATGTATCTGCAGCATGTGATGGATTTGCTGCCTTGTCCGCTGTGCGTGATTCAGCGTTATCTGTTTATCGCGATCGGCGTTACGGCGCTGATAGGGGCCTTTGCCAAAAAGCCGAAGCTGGGCGCGGGCCTGGGCTTGCTGGCGGCGCTGGGCGGCGTCGGCGTCGGCGCCAAGCATTTGTATGTGCTGGCCCATCCCGGCCTGTCCTGCGGCATCGATCCGATGGAAACCTTCCTCAATAAAATCCCGACCGCGACCTTCCTGCCGTGGGTGTTCCAGGCCGATGGCCTGTGCGAGAACGCCACCGAGGGCTTCTTCGGCCTGTCGATTCCGCAGTGGGCCGTGGTGTGGTTCGGCATCTTCGCGCTGGTGTCGCTGTGGACGCTGCTGCGCCGCCGCGCATGAGCCAGCACGTGCAGGCCGGTGCGACGGTCGCTTCGCTGCAGCAGCAAGCGCGCCTGGATGCGGTGGATAACCGCATCCTCGTCTGCCATGCGCTGGGCTTGAACCGGGTCGGCCTGATTACGCAGTCGGAGCGCACGCTGACCGAGGACGAGGCGGTGCGCCTGTCGGAGCTGATCGAGCGCCGCCTGCGCGGCGAGCCGGTGGCCTACCTCATCGGCCAGCGCGAATTCTATGGCCTGGCGTTCGAGGTGAGCGAGGCGGTGCTGATTCCGCGCCCGGAAACGGAACTGCTGGTGGAACTGGCGCTGGAGCGTCTGCCGCCGCGCGGCCGGGTGCTGGATATGGGCACGGGCAGCGGCGCCATTGCCGTCGCGCTGGCGCATAGCCGGCCCGATGCCGCCGTCAGCGCGCTCGATGTCAGTCCCGCGGCGCTGGCCGTGGCACAGCGCAATGCGGCGGCCAACCAGGCCGCGGTGCGCTTCCTGCACAGCAGCTGGTACGCGGCGCTGGAGGACAGCGAGCGCTTCGAACTGATCGTCTCCAATCCCCCCTATATCGCCAGCGGCGATCGTCATCTGTCCGAGGGCGATCTGCGCTTCGAGCCGGTGGGCGCGCTGACCGACCATGCCGATGGCTTGTCGGCCCTGCGCACGCTGATTGCCGGCGCGCCGCGCCATCTGCTCGGCCAGGGCTGGCTGCTGATGGAACATGGCTATGACCAGGCCGCCGCCGTGCGCGCCCTGCTCGCCGCCGCGGGCTATCTTGAGGTGCAGAGCTGGCAGGATCTGGCCGGCATCGAGCGCGTGACGGGCGGCCGCCTGCCTTAAGCGCGCTGCGCCAGATTGGCCAGCGCGGCCAGCAGGGCGCCGGCGCTGGCCGGCTTGTACAGCAGCGCATCGTATTCTTCCAGTGGCGCTTGCGCCGCATGCAGCAGCAGGGCCGGCGCCGCCGCGCCATGGCGCGCGCGCAGCCGTTGCCGCAGCAGGCTGGCGTCGATGCCGGAGACCTGGTCGGCGCACAGCAGCGCCTCGTCCCGGCCCAGCTGGCCAGCCAGCTGCAGGGCGTCTTCCATATCGTGCGCGGCCAGCACCTCGCAACCGGCACCCAGCAGCAGCTCGGTCAGGTAGTCGCGCATGGCCGCCAGCGGTTCCAGCACGACGATGCGGCGGCCAGCCGCCGCCAAGGCCAGCGCTGGCGGCACGGGCAGCAGCACTTCGCTCTCCGCCGCCAGCGGACAGGCCAGCGCGATGGCGTGTCCGGGCCAGGGCGCGGCCTGCGCCCGCAAAGGACTGCGCAGCGCTTGCGCCAGCTGGACGGCGCTGCCCAAGGCCAGGGCCGCTGCGGCCGGGGCTTGGGTCCGGCCGCGCAGCGGATGCTCCATGTGGCCGCTTGGCACGCCGCTGCCGGCCACGCTGCAATGCAGCCAGGCCCCGCCCGCCTCCTGCTGCCAGGCCAGCGCCAGCCGCACGCTGCCGCCCGGACTGACGGCGGCGGCATGGCGCAGCAGCTTGCCCAGCAGCCGCGGCACAGCGTCGCAGTCGATGACGGCCACCGGCGGCAACACGCCCAGATCGCAGTGGAAGGCCGCCTCCTGCTGGCGCGCCAGGCGCGCGCCCAGCGCGGCCACTTCCTGCAGCAAGCCATGCAGATAGACGGGAGCGGCCACCGTTTCCGGCCCTTGCAGCTCCCAGCGCACGAAGTCCTGCAAATCCTCCAGCAGCGCCAGCTGCTGCTCCGCGCTGGCGGCCAGCGGCTGGCCCGCTTCCCCCGCCAGCAGGGCGGCCTGCTGGCGCAGGCGGGCCCAGGGCGCGCGCAGATCGTGCGCCAGGGCAGCCAGCATGGCGCTGCGCACCTGGGCTTCGAGCGCCGGCACGGCAGGCAGGCTGTCGGTTCCCTCTCTCATTGCGGCGCTTCCTGCCGGCGCATGCTCTGGCGATAGGCGCGCGGCGTCAGCGTCATATGCGCGCGGAAGGCGGTGGCGAAGTTGGCGGCGCTGTTATAGCCCACTTGCAGGGCGATATCCTGGATATCGAGGTCGGTGCCGGCCAGCAGTTCGCGCGCGCGCTCCATGCGCTGCCGCGCCAGACAGGCGAAGACCGTCATGCCGGTGCGCTGGCGGAACACCTGGCTCAGGCGTTTTTCATAGGTCCCCACGGCATCGGCGATATCGGCCAAGGTCAGCAAGGCATCGAGGTGGGTACTCAGCAGCTGGCGCACGGCGTCCACCAGCACCTGCTCTGGATCGTGGCGCACCGTTTCGCGCGGCGCCCGCGCGCGGCCGCGCGCCAGTTCCAGATGAATGCGCACGCGCAGGGCCACTTCTTCCGCGCTATACGGCTTGCGCACATAGTCCACCGCGCCGGCCATCAGGCCGGCCACGCGCTCGTCGGGATCGTCGTGGGCGGAAAGGAAGATGATGGGAATATGGCGCGTGGCGGCATCGGCTTTCAGCAGGCGGCAGGCGGCCAGGCCATCCATCACCGGCATGCAGACGTCGAGCAGGATCAGATCGGGCGGACGCGCCAGCGCGCACTGATAGCCCTGGTGGCCGTCGCTGACGGCGCTGACGCGGTAGCGCTGGCGCCGCAGCAGTTCGGCCAGGGCGCGCTGTTGCTGCGGCGAGTCGTCCACGATCAAGATGCGCGGCGGCTCCAGGCGGCTGAAGTGATGGTCTATGACGGCACCCATGGCGGTAATCGGTAGGCGTATTCCGATTATGCGCTGCCTCTATCCTGCGCACAAAACATTTTCACATTAGCAATTATGATGCAAGCCATGCGCGGGACAAGCTGCGCTCACAGCGCGCCGACCAGGCTCAGGCCGCCCGCCCCGTACTGGCTGCCCACCAGGGTGATATCCTCGGCCATGGCCGCCACGGTGTCGGCCCGGCCATGGGCAGCCAGATAGGCCAGCCATTGTTGCGCCGAGGCCGCAGCCGGCTCTTGCTGCAAGTTCAGATAGAGCTGGCGCATGAAAGCGGCATCGTCCAGCTGGCCGAAGCGGTTGATGAATTCGGCCGAGTGCAGGAAAGCGTCCGCCAGCGGCCCATCCTGGTTGCCGCTGTTGGCCCAGTAGCGGAAACCGCCCACATCGGCGGCGCGGCCCAGGGTCAGGTGGTACAGCATGCCGAGTTCCTGCAGCATCTGCGGCGCGGCCTGGGTAAAGCCCAGGTCGACGGTGCGGCCGGCAAACTCGCCAAACTCGATCTGGCGCAAACCATCCTGCACGCCCTGCGCGTCGCCCAGCAGCACCGTACCGTCGCGGCCGAGGGACAGGGTGTACTGGCTGCTGGCGCTGCCATAGACGACGGTATCGCTGCCGTCGCCACCCACCAGCCAGTCGCTGCCGGCGCCGCCTTCCAGCCGGTCGTTGCCAGAGTTGGCGATCCAGCCCTGCTCGCGCTGGTGCACGATGCCGCCCAGGGCAAAGCCGTCCGCGCTGAGCCAGGCCGTTTTGTGCTCGGTCAGTTGCGCGATGCCGCTCAGCACCGCGCCCTGCGCCTGCTTGAGCGGCAAGCGGTCGAAATATTGCAACCAGCCGGCCAGCTCGACGCCGCTGGCGGCACGGCCCAGCGCATTCTGGTACAACTGCTGCACATAGGCGCTGCTGCCCAACTGGACAATGCCATCGCGGCCTTCGGGCGGCTCCAGCAGCCGGATCGCCAGTTCCTCGCCGCTCAGGCCGCTGGTGGTCCAGAAATTCAGCCCAGGCAGGTCCGGCGCGCGATGGAAGGCGGCGTGGTACAGCAGCGACAATTCCTGCAGGCGCACCGCACTGGCAGAGGTGAAATGCAGCAGGGCTTCGCTGCCGTTCAGTTCCGCTGCCGCGATGTTTTCCATCGCCGTGCTGCTGCTCAGCGCCATCTGGTGCTTGCCCACCACGGCGCCCTGGGCCGTCAGGTAGAACTGCCATGCGCCCACGTCGCTGCGGCCGCCCTGCAGCGCATCGCTGCCGCTGCCGCCTTCCAGCCGGTCGTTGCCGGCGCCGCCGGCCAGGCGGTCGTCGCCACTGCCGCCGTTCAGGTAATCATTGCCGGCCGCCGTAGCCAGCACATCGTTGCCGCCATTGCCGTACAAGGTGTCGTTCTCATTTCCGCTGCTGAGCACAATGCTTTGCGCCGCCTCGTCGCCGATGATGAAATTCTTGCCGCTGCCGCCGCGCACATTGGCGGCGCCGGCCAGGGCGGCAAAGTCGATATGCTCCAGCTGGATGAGGGAACTACTGTTCAAGCCGTGGGTGTCGATCACCAGCGCGGTGACGCTGCCCTCGGCCGGCGCGCCGCTGCCGGGCGCGCCCGAGACGGCGGCATTGCCGGTAATCAGGATGGGCTGCTCCGGCGCCTGGCTGGCGCTCAGCACCAGCGTCCGGTCAGCCAGCCAAGCACCGGGCGGCAAGCCGTCGAGGAAGAGGCGGGCCTGCTCCTCCATTGCCGCACGCGACACCGGGTCCAGCTGAGTACGGTCATCGACCCGGCCAATCAGGTCGATGCCGGCCTGGGCCATGGTCAGCAACATGGTCGGGCCGCTCGCCTCCAGGCCAATGCCAACCGGCAGGCTGGCGATCAGGCTGGCGCTAATGCCGGCCGCGTTGGCGGCGATGCCGAGCGGGATGTCGGCCAACGCCGCGTGCGGCGTGTTCGGATCTTCCGCCCGCGCTGCCGTGATCACAGGCACCTGCATGCTCATGGTCTGCAAGCCGGTGCGCGGGTCGCTGCCGTTACTCATCAGCACCGTGACGCCATCCACCGTGCTAGGCGTACCCGGGTTGCCGGGATTAGGCGCGACCACCGCGACCGTAAACGGCGCGCTGGCCACGCTGACATTGCCGGCGGCGTCGCTAAAGGCGTTGCCCACCACCTGCAGCGACGCATTGCCCGCGCCCAGCAGCGGCGAGAACAGCACGCTGTAGCTGGTGCCGCTGCCGCTGAAGTTGGACAAGCTGCCGCCCGTCGCCAGCAGATCGTCGATAGTCAGCACGCCCGCTTCGCTCAGGGTCAGCGTCAACGTTACCGAACCGCCCTGCGGCACCGAGGCGCTGCCGCCGATGCTCACCGTGGGCGCAGTGGTGTCGATGCTGTAGTTGGCGGCATAGGCTGTGCTGGCATTACCTGCCGCATCGCGCACCCGCACTTGCAGCACATTGCTGCCGCTCAGGGTCTGGTTGGGCAGGCTCCAGCTGCTGCCGCTGACCTGGGCCGCTGTCCAGCTCTGCCCATTGTTGAAGGAGACTTCCACCACCTCGCCGGCGGCCGGCGCCGCGCTCAGGGTGCCGCTCAGGCTTTGCAGCGGGTTGTTGGTGATCAGGTCGCTGCCGCTGCTGCCGCTGTCCGAGTTGAAAGCCACGCCACCCGCCTGCGCGGCCGGGGCCACGGTATCGATCGCCAGCGCCGGCAAGGCGCCGCTGCTGCCGGCGTTGCCCGCCGCATCGGTATAGGCGCCGGACAGGGTAATGCTGGCCGTGCCGTTCGGCACGCCGGCCGTGGGCGTGAACTGGGCCGTATACACGCGCGGATTGGCGCTGGCCGTCAGATTGCTCAGGGTGCCGCCGCTGACCACGATATCGTCGATGCCGAAACTGCTGGGGGCCTCGCTGAACGTGAAGCTGATGAGGGCTGGCGTCACGCCATTGGCCGTGGCGACATTGCTGGTGATGGCGACCGTGGTGGGCGTATTGTCGATGGCGTAGGGCAGGATCAGTTCCGCGCTGTGGTTGCCGGCCGTATCGGCCACGCGCACGCGCAGATTGCCGCTGCCGCTCAAGGTCTGGCCGGCCAGGGTCCAGCTGGTGGCGCCCACGCCGCTGGTGGCGGCGCTTTGCCAGCTGACGCCATCGTTGAGCGAGACTTCCACGCTTTCGCCGGCCGCCAGCGGCGCATTCAGCGTGCCGCTCAAGTCCTGGGCGGCGCTATTGGTGATCAGATCGGTGGCGCTGACGCCGCTGTCGCTGGAGAAGGCGACGCTGCCGGCCGCCGCCACCGGCGGCAGGGTGTCGATGCTGATCGACGGGCCGCTGGCGGCGCCGCCGGCATTGCCCGCGATATCGCTGTACAAGCCGCCCGCCACGCTGATGCTGGCCGTGGCGCTGGCCGTATTCGGCGTGGGCGTAAACAAGGCCGTGTAGACGGCCGGGTTGGCGCTGACGGCAAAGCCGCTCAAGGTGCCGCCGCTGACGCTGATATCGCTCTCGGCAAAGCCGGCCGGCGCTTCGCTGAAGGTGAAGGTCAGCAGCGCGGTCTGGCCCGCATGCAGGGCGCCGGCGCTGCTGGTGATGGCCAGGGTCGGCGCCAGGGTGTCGATGCTGAGCGCCGGTCCCGCCACGGCGCCGCCCAGATTGCCCGCCAGGTCGCTGTACAGGCCCGCCGCCAGGCTGATGCCGGCCGGGCCGTTGCCGCCCGGCGTGGGCGTAAACACGGCGCTGTACACCAGCGGGTTGGCGGTGACGGCAAAGCCGCTCAAAGTACCGCCGCTGACCGTCAGGTCACCGGCCGTGAAGCCTTGCGGCGCTTCGCTGAAGGTAAAGGTCAAGGTCGCCGTTTCGCCGACGCGCAGCACGCTGGCGCTGCTGCTCATGCTCATGGTCGGCAGGCTGGTATCGAGCACATAGGCGGCGCTGGAGACGGCGCCATGGTTGCCCGAAGCATCGGTGACGCGCACCTGCATGCTGCCGCTGCCGGACAGTACGCGCGGCGCCAGCGCCCAGCCCGGCGCGCCCACCGTGGCCACCGCCGCCACCCAGTTCGCGCCCTGGTCGAACGATACTTCCACCACCTCGCCCGTCGCCAGCGGCGCGCTCAGCGTGCCGCTGATGGTCTGCATGGCGATATTCGTCACCAGGTCGCTGTTGCTGGTGCCGCTGTCGGCCGAGAAGCTGACGCTGCCATTCGTGCTGCCGGGCAGCTGGGTGTTGATGATGATGGGCGCCATGGCCGCCGCCGCGCCGGCATTGCCGGCCGCATCGCTGTAGCTGGCGCCCGCCACCGTGACGGTGCCGCTGCTGCCGCTCTGGCCCATGGCGGGCGTGAAGATGGCGGTGTACACCAGCGGGTTGGCGCTCTGGCCGAAGCCGCTCAGCGTGCCGCCGCCGACCGTGATGTCGCCCACGCTGAAGCCCAGCGGCGCTTCGCTGAACGTGAAAGTGATGGTGGCCAGCTCGCCCGCCTTGAGCGTGGCGGCATTGCTGCTGATGCTCAGGCCCGGCGCCTGCGTATCGACACTGATCAGGGGTGAGGCGGCGGCGGCGCCGGCATTGCCGGCCGCATCGGTGTACTGACCCGCGGCCAGCGTCACGCCGCTGCTGCCGCTCAAGCCCGCCGTGGGCGTCAGCACGACGGTGTAGACGCGCGGATCGGCGGTGACGCCGAAGGCGCTCAGGCTGCCGTTGCTGGCCACCAGATCGGCCACGGTGAAGCCGGTGGGCGCTTCGCTGAAGGTAAAGGTCAAGGTGGCGCTCTCGCCGGCCTTGAGCGTCGTGGCGCTGCTGCTCACCGTCATCGTCGGCGCGCTGGTGTCGATCACATAGCCGGCCGAGAAGGCGGGGCCGGTATTGCCGGCCGCATCGCTGACGCGCACCTGGATGCTGCCGCTGCCGCTCAGCAGCTGACTGGCCAGCACCCACTGGTTGCTGCCGGCGCCGCTGGCGGCGTTGGCCCAGCTGGCGCCGTTGTCGAGCGAGACCTGCACCAGCTCGCCCGCCACCAGATTGGCGTCCAGCGTGCCGCTGATGGTTTGCAGCGGCGCATTGGTCAACAGGTCGCTGTTGCTGGCGCCGAAGTCGGCCGAGAAGCTGATGGCATTGCCCTGGGTCGCCGGCGCCAGCGTATCGATGGCGATGGCGGGCGCGCTGGCATTGCTGCCCGGGTTGCCGGCCGCATCGAAATAGGCGGTGCCGGCCACGGTGATGCTGGCGCTGGCCGACGCCAGGCCGGCGCTGGGCGTGAAGACGGCCGTGTACACCAGCGGATCGGCGGTCGCCGCCAGCGCGCTGATGCTGCCATTGCTGGCCGCGATGTCGGCCAGCGAGAAGCCGGTGGGCGCATCGCTGAAGGTGAAGGTCAGCGTGGCGCTCTCGCCCGCTTTCAGGCTGGTGGCGCTGCTGGCGATGCTCAGCGTGGGCGCCAGCGTATCGACGCTGATCGCGGGCGTATTGCCGCCCGCGCCGCTATTGCCGGCCAGGTCGCTGTACAAGCCATTGCCCAGCGTGACCGTGGCGCTGCCGCTCAAGCCCGGCGTGGGCGTCAGCAGCACGGTGTAGACCAGCGGATTGGCGGTGGCGGTGAAGCCGCTCAGCGCACCGCCGCTGGCGATCAGGTCGCCGATGCCGAAGCCCACCGGCGCTTCGCTGAAGGTGAAGCTGATGGTGGCGCTTTCACCGGCCTTCAGGCTGCTGGCGTTGCTGCTGATGGCCACCGTGGGCGCAGCCGTATCCAGCACATAGGCGCTGCTATAGGCCGCGCCATGGTTGCCCGCCGCATCGGTGACGCGCACCTGCAAGGTATTGCTGCCGCTCAGGGTCTGGTTGGCCAGCGTCCAGGCGCTGCCGCCCACATTCGCGGCGGCGTTCTGCCAGGTCTGGCCGTTGTCCAGCGAGACTTGCACGCTATCGCCCGCCGCCAGCACCCCGTTCAAGGTACCGGCAATGGTTTGCGCCGCCGTGCGCGTGACCAGATCGCTGGCGCTGCTGCCGGTATCGGCCGAGAACAGCACGCTGGCGCCGCTGATGGCCGGCGGCAGGGTATCCAGGCTGATGCTGGGCGAGCCGCCCGCCTGGCCGCTATTGCCGGCAGCGTCGGTATACGCACCGGCCAGCACACTGATGCTGGCGTTGCCGGCGGCGACGCCGGCTGTCGGCGTGAAGACGGCGGTATACACGGCCGGGTTGGCGCTCTGCGTCAGATTGCTCAGCGTACCGTTGCCGACGCTGATATCGCCCAGGCTGAAGCTGGCCGGCGCTTCGCTGAAGGTGAAGGTAATCAATGCCGTGTCGCCGGCCTTGAGCGCACTGGCGTTGCTGCCGATGCTCAACGTGGGCGCCAGGGTGTCGATCATGATGGGGTCCATCGTGGCGGCGGTGCCGGCATTGCCCAGGCTATCCTGGAAGCGGCCGGCGGCGATGCTGATCGCGCCGCTGCCCGCGGCCAGGGCGGCGGCCGGCGTGAACACGGCGGTGTACACCAGGGGATCGGCGGTGGCCGCCAGTCCGCTCAGCACGCCGCCGCTGGCGGCGATGTCGGAGGCCGTAAAGCCGACCGGCGCGGTGCTGAAGGTAAAGCTGATGGTGGCCGTTTCACCCGCTTTCAGCGCCGCGCTGCTGCTGGTGATGGCCACGCCCGGCGCCACCGTGGCATAGCTGATGGCTGGCGTCAGCGCCGCCTGGCCGCCATTGCCCGCCAGGTCGCCGTAGGCGCCGGCCGCCACCGTGATCGAGGCCGTGCCGGAAGCCTGGCCGGCGGTTGGCGTGAAAATGGCCGTGTAGACGCGCGGATCGGCGCTGGCCGCAAAGCCGCTCAGCGTGCCGCCCGCCACCGTGATATCGCCCTGCGTGAAGCCGTCCGGGATTTCGCTGAAGGTGAAAGTCAGCTTGGCGGTGTCGGCGCTGGACAGGAAGGCCTTGCTGCTGGTGATGCTCAGGCTGGGCGCCGCCGTGTCGAAAGCGTAGCTGCTGCTGTAGGCCGTGCCGTGGTTGCCGGCGGCGTCGCTGACGCGCACCTGCAACACACCCGCGCCGCCCAGGGTCTGGCCGGTCAGGCTCCAGGCATTGCTGCCGGCGCTGGCGCTGGCGGCCGTCCACGTCAGGCCGTTGTCGAGCGAGACTTCGACGCTTTCGCCGGCGGCCAGGTTGGCATTCAAGGTGCCGGAGAGGTCCTGCGCCGCGATATTGGTGATCAGATCGGTGGCGCTGGCGCCGCTGTCGTTGGAGAACAGCACGCTGGCGCCGGTGGTGGCGGGCGCCTGGGTATCGATGCTGATGCCGGGCACGCTGCCGCCCGCGCCGGCATTGCCGGCGGCGTCGGTATAACTGCCCGCCGCCAGCACGATGCTGGCGGTCGTGCCATTCTGGCCCGGGTCGGGCGTAAACACGGCGGTGTAGACCAGCGGATTGGCGGTGGCGCTGAGCGTGCCGAGGACGCCGCCGCTGACCGTCAGATCGGCGGCGCTGAAGCCGGCCGGGGCTTCGCTGAAGGTGAAGGTGATGAGGGCGGTCTCGCCGCCTTTCAGCGCGGCGGCGCTGCTGCTGATGACGACGCCCGGCGTGCCGCTGTCGAGCACATAGGCCGCCGCATAGGCCGGGCCGGTATTGCCCGCCGCATCGGCAACGCGCACCATCAAGGTATTGCTGCCGACCAGGGTCTGGCCCGCCAGGGTCCAGTTATAGCTGCCGGCGCTGGCCGTGGCCGCGCTCCAGGTGGCGCCGTTGTCCAGCGAAACCTGCACGCTCTCGCCATTGGCCAGCAGGGCGCTGAGCGTGCCGGAAAGGGTTTGCGCCGCCGTATTCGTCAGCAGGTCGCTGTTGCTGCTGCCGGTGTCGGCCGAGAAGCTGACGCTGGCGCCGGTGGTCAGCGGCGCCAGCGTGTCGATGGCGAGGCTGGGCGGACTGCCGCTGCTGCCGCTATTGCCGGCGGCGTCGGTGAAGGCGCCGCCGGCCACGCTGATGACGGCGTTCACGCCCTGCACCCCGGCCGTCGGCGTGAAGACGGCGGTGTACACCAGCGGATTGGCGCTGGCGGCCAGCCCGCTCAGCGTGCCGCCGCTGACCGTCACATCGGCGGCGCCAAAGCCGGACGGCGCTTCGCTGAAGGTGAAGGTGATATTCGCGGTCTGGCCGGCGCGCAAGGCGGCGGTATCGCTGCTGATGGTCAGGCTGGGCGCCAGGGTGTCGATGCTGATGGCCGGGCCGGTGGCGGCGCTGCCGCTATTGCCGGCCGTGTCGACATAGCTGCCGGCCGCCACGCTGATATTGGCCGCGCCGCCGGCCAGACTGGCTGTCGGCGTGAAGACGGCGGTGTACACCAGCGGATTGGCAGTGACGGCAAAGCCGCTCAGGGTACCGTTGCTGACGCTGACGTCGGACGCGCTGAAGCCGGCCGGCGCATGGTTGAAGGTAAAGGTCAGCGTGGCGCTCTGCCCCGCTTTCAGGGCCGAGGCGCTGCTGGTGATGGTCATTGCCGGCGCCTGGGTATCGAGGCTGATGGCGGGCATGCTCGCCGCCAGACCGCCATTGCCGGCCAGGTCGCTCCAGCTGCCGGCCGCCACCGACATGCCGGCCGTGCCGCCGTTCACGCCGGTGGATGGCGTGAAGACGGCGGTGTACACCAGCGGGTTGGCGGTCGCCGCCAGCCCGCTCAGGGTGCCGCCGCTGACCGCCACGTCGGCCGCGCTGAAGCCGGACGGCGCTTCGCTGAAGGTGAAAGTGATGTTCGCCACTTCGCCCACGCGCAGGCTGCTGGCATCGCTGCTGATGCTCAGGCCCGGCTGCACGGTATCGAGCACATAGGCGGCGCTGTAAGCCGGACCATGGTTGCCGAAGGCGTCGCTGACGCGCACCTGCAGCGTGTTGCTGGCCGCCAGGGTCTGCCCCGCCAGGGTCCAGCTGCTGCCGCCCACCGCCGCACTGGCGATGCTCCAGTTAACACCATTGTCGAGCGAAACTTCGACCCGTTCGTCGGCCGCCAGCGGCGTGCCGAGGGTGCCGGAAATGCTCTGCGCCGCCGTGTTCGTGACCAGATCGCTGCTGCTGGCGCCCGTGTCGGCCGAGAAGGCGACGCCGGTGATGGCCGTCGTTGGCGGCAGGGTGTCGATGCTGATGGACGGCGTGCCGCCCGCCGTGCCGGCATTGCCCGCCAGGTCGGCATACGCGCCGCCGGCGATGCTGATGCTGGCTGTGCCGCTGGCTTGGCCCGCGGTGGGCGTGAAGACGGCGGTGTAGACCAGGGGATTGAGCGTGACGCCAAAGCCGCTCAGGGTGCCGCCGCTGGCGATCACATCGCCGGCCGTGAAGCCTACCGGCACCTCGCTGAAGGTGAAGCTGATGGTGGCCGTTTCGCCCGCGCTCAACGCGCTGTCGCTGCTGCCGATGGTAACGGTGGGCGCCTTGGTATCGATGGCGATGGTGGGCGTGCTGCCAGCCCCGCCCAGATTGCCCAGCAGGTCGCTGTAGGCGCCGCTGGCCACGCTGATGCTGGCCGTGCCGCCCTGGGTGTTGGCGGCCGGCGTGAAGGTGGCCGTATACACCAGCGGATTGCCGGTGACGGCGAAATTGCCCAGCACCCCGCCGCTGACGGCGATATCGCCCAGCGCAAAGCCCAGCGGCAGGCTGCTGAAGGTGAAGCTGATGGTGGCCGTCTCGCCGCTCTTCAGCGCCGCCACGTCGCTGCTGATGCTCAGGCTGGGACCGAGGGTGACGATGGAGATCGCCAGCGAGGCGGCGCCGGCGCCGCTGTTGCCGGCGACATCGGTATAACTGCCGTTGGCCAGCGAGACGCCGCCCAGCAAGCCGCTCAAGCCGCTGTTGGGCGTGAACTCGGCGGTGTAGATGCGCGCGTTGGCCGTGGCGCTCAGATTGGACAGGGTGCCGCCGACCGCCGTCAGGTCGGCCAGCGAGAAGCCGGCCGGCGTTTCGCTGAAGGTGATGGTGATGATGGCGCTTTCGCCGCTTTTCAGCACGCTGACATTGCTGCTGATGGCAGCCGTGGGGCCGCTGGTGTCGAGCACATAGGGATTGCTGGTGGCGGCGCCGCTATTGCCGGCGGCGTCCGTCACGCGCACTTGCAGGGTGCCGCTGCCGCTCAGGGTCTGGCCGGCCAGCGTCCAGGCATTGCTGCCGGCGCTAGCGCTGGCCGTGCTCCAGCTGCTGCCGTTGTCGAGCGAAACCTGGACCGACTCGCCGGCCGCCAGATTCGCGCTCAAGGTGCCGCTGACGGTCTGCGCCGCCACATTGGTGATCAGGTCGCTGCTGCTGCCGCTGTCGGCCGAGAAGGCCACGCTGGCCCCGCTGGTGGCGGGCGCCGTGGTATCCAGCGTATAGCTGCGCGTCAGCGGCGTGCCGCTGCCGCCGATATTCGCCACTTTCACCTGCAGGGTGCCGCTGCCGCTCAGGGTCTGGCCGGCCAGCGTCCAGGTGCTGGCGCCCACGGCGGCGCTGGCCGTGCTCCAGCTGACGCCATTGTCGAGCGAAACCTGGACCGATTCGCCGCTGGCCAGCGCCCCGCTCAGCGTGCCGCTGATGGTTTGCGCCGCCACATTGGTAATCAAGTCGCTATTGCTGCTGCCGCTGTCGGCCGAAAAAGCCACGGTCAGCGCCGTGGTGCTGCTGGGCACGGCCGCCGTCACCGTGGTCGTGCTGTTGCTGGTGACGGCGCTGCCATCGTTGACGCTGACGGTGAAGGTGGTGGTGGCGCTCAAGCCCGCCGCGCTCTGGAAGACCAGCGCTTGCAGCGCCGCCTGGGCCGCGGCCGGCGCGGCGGCGGCATGGGTATAGGTGGCGCCGCCGTCGCTGCTGCTGAAACCGGAGGCGGCCAGCGAGGCCGCCGTGAATACGCCTTTGGCCGCGCTGTCCAGGGTGATGGTGACGATGACGGTGGCGCCCACATCGGGGTCGCTGACCGTCATGCCGCCAAAGGGCTGCAGCGTGCCGCCCGCCGCGACACCCTGGCCGGCCTGGGCGCCGCCGATGGCCGCCGCATCGTTGACCGAGGCGATGCTCAGCACCGTGCCCGTGTTCGGCGTGCCGGCCAGGCCTTTGCTGTCGGTCGGCGTCAGGGTGAACGTGGTGCTGACGACGGCGCCCACGGCGGCCTGGTTGGCGGTGGGCGTGAACTGCAGGGCTTTGAGGGAAGCGGTCAGCGCCGCCGGGCTGGCGGCGCTCAGGGTATAGCTGCCGGCGCTGCCGGACAGGCCGGTCCCGCTCAGGGTGCCGTTGGCGCCGTTATAGCTGATGGCCAGGCTGACATTGTCGCCATTGGCGTCGGCCACGGTGACGTTGGCAAAGGGCAGCAGGCTGGCGCCATCATTGCCGCTGGCGGCCGCCGCGCCGCTGATGGTGGGCGCGCTATTGCTGGTATTCGAGACCGTGATCGGCACCGAACCGACGGCGATGCTGACATTGCCGATCACGCTGTTCCAGTCGTCGCCGGCGGCCAGCGTGTAGGCGTGGCCGCTGGAAGCGGTGCCGCCATCCTTGGTCATCAGGGCCGCCACCGCCGCCACATCGGCGCCGCTCAGCGTGACCGAGAAGGAGGTGGCGCTGGTCACTTCCACATTGCCGGAAGTGGTCAGGGTGCGCGTCCCGCCACCCTGGCCGCTGAGGATCAGCTTGGCGACATTGATGTCGTTGGCCGCGCCCACCACGCTCACCAGATTGTTGCCGGTCACGGTCAGCACATGGGTGGTGGCGTCATAGCTGGCCGAGGTGATCACCGGCAGCTGCACATTGGTGACGACGATGGCGTTGGCCGTCAGGTCGACGCCGGCGCCGGCATTGCTGTCCCAGTTCAGCGCCGCCGCCAGATTGAAGGTGCTGCCGTCCACCGCCAGCACGCCGTTATTGTTGAGCAGGCCGTTGATGGCCAGCTTGTCGGCCGCGTTCAGCGTGATGCTGAACAGGGTGTTGCTGAGGGCGCTGACCACGGGCGAGGTCAGGGTGTAGCTGCCGCCCTGGCCGCTCAAGGTGATCTTGCTGGGATCGATGGCGTCGCCGGCGTTGATGCCCACGGCCGTCACGCTCAGCACGCCGCTGCCGGCGTTGTAGGCGGCGGCCGAGATGGTGGCGGCCACGCGCGGATTGACCACCACGATATCGTCCACCGCGATCTGGGCGCCCACGCTGGCCGAGATGCGCACCCCGCCGATGCCCTGGAAGTTGCTGTTGCCCGCCAGGCTCAGGGTGCCGAAGGTATTGATCGCCACGCCCGTCAGCGTGGCCGGCGTGCCGATCGGCGCGTAACTGCTGTCCAGCGCCTGCACGGTGAAGGTGCCCGACAACAGCCAGGCCAGGTCGGCGCTGCTCAATTTCAGGCTGGTCAGGTCGAAGATGCCGGCATTGGCGCGCAGCTCCAGGTATTCGGGCGCGGTCAGGATGCCGGTGGCGCGCACATGGGAGCTCCACAGGCCAAGCGAGGACGTGATATTGCTGATGGTCAGGCCGCCGCCGCCCGAGCTTTTGGCATAGAGATCGAAGCCGGTGCCCAGGTCGTTCAGCACCGAGATGGTCTGGCCGCTGAGGATGCCGGTCAGCGCGCCCGCCACCACGCTGGTGAGGGGCACCGTGCCCCAGGTGATGGTGCCGCTGACGCCGCCATTCACCAAGCCCAGGGTGTAGTCATAATCATCCAGGGCCGCGTAACTGATGGCGGCCGGCGCTTCGATCGCGCCATGGCTGTACTCCAGCAGCCAGTCGCCGCCGCGCGCGCCGGCCCCGGTCAGGCCGGTGGAGGCGGCGATATCGGCGCCGGTAGCGGCCGCCAAGCCATCGACGAAGGCCAGGCCGGCGCCGCCCTGCGCCACATTGCAGCCATACAGCAGGATGTCGCCGCCGCTGCGCAGGGCCGCGCCCCAGTCGCGCAAGGCGTCGGCATAGCCGGCCAGGGTGCCGCTATCGAGCGTGCTGCCGCCCAGGCGCAGCTGGCCGGCCGCGCCATGCGAAACGATCTGGATGCTATCCAGTTCCTCATAGGCTTGCAGCACGTCCGCGATCTGGCGCACGCCATCGTGGCGGCCGTCCAGCATGACCACCTGCACGCCGGCCTTGGCGCCGGCCGCCAATTCCTGGGCGCCGGCCACCGTGGGATCGATGAACAGCACACTGCGGCGCAGCGGCGGGTCCGCCAGGCTGTCGGCAAAGCGGCCAAATGGCAGCGCGGGATGGTTCATGGGACGACTCCTTGCCAACAAAGGAAGCCCTGCAAACAAAGGGATATTCGGGCCAGACTTGAGGCGATTATCGGGAGATTCGTCCTATTCACAAAATATTCGCCGCGCGCAAAAGCTTTGTCCGTGCGCGCAAAATCTAAACTTATTCGTCTATCAAGAAGTGTGGTCTGACGAGCAGCTTGCCAGCTTTGCTAAAATGGCTTTTTTGCCGCACCCGGCGGAATTGGCCGATTTCGGTTACTCTCTGCACCAATCTTTTATTGCTGCACTCGAAAGGAACATCAATTGCCCAATCTTCTGACACGCCGCCTGGCCCTGCTGGCCGATGCCCAGCACCGCCCGCTGCTGAGCGGAGGCCTACGCGGCATTGAGCGCGAAACCCTGCGCGTCCAGGCGGACGGCCATCTGGCGCACACGCCGCATCCGCTGGCGCTGGGCTCGGCATTGACCCATCCGCAGATCACCACCGATTACGCCGAAACGCTGCTGGAATTCATCACCCCGGCCGAACATGACATCGCCGACACGCTGCACAAGCTGGACGCCATCCACCGCTTCAGTTACGGCAAGCTGGGCCAGGAGCTGCTGTGGAGCCAGTCCATGCCCTGCCAGCTGCCGTCCGAGGACGAGATCGAAATCGCCTGGTACGGCAAGTCGAATCTGGGCATGCTCAAGCATGTGTACCGGCGCGGCCTGGCCCTGCGTTATGGCAAGGCCATGCAATGCATCGCGGGCATCCACTACAACTACTCGCTGGACGAGGATTTGTGGGCCTTGCTCAATCATGAAGAAAACGGCGACCGCAAGCTGACCGCCAAGGCGTACCAGTCGGAAGCCTATCTGGCGGCGATACGCAATTTCCGCCGCTACAGCTGGCTCTTGATGTATCTGTTCGGCGCCTCGCCGGCCCTGGCCAGCGGCTTCCTGCGCGGCCAGCCGCACAAGCTCGAGACGCTGTCGGCCGACACCCTGTACCTGCCGCATGCCACCAGCCTGCGCATGAGCGATCTCGGTTACCAGAACGATGCCCAGTCCGGCCTCAGCCCGCACGAAAATTCGCTGGACAGCTATGTGGCGACGCTGACGCGCGCCGTCAACCAGCCTTACGAGCCGTATCAGCGCATCGGCACCAAACGCGACGGCGAATGGGTCCAGCTGTCGACCAATGTGATCCAGATCGAGAACGAGTACTACTCGACCATCCGGCCCAAGCGCGTGATCCGCACCGGCGAGCGGCCGATCCAGGCGCTGTGCCTGCGCGGCGTGCAGTACATCGAAGTGCGCTGCATGGACGTCGACCCCTTCGAGCCGGTCGGCATCAGCCTGGAGACGGGCCGCTTCCTGGACGCCTTCCTGCTGTTCTGCGCGCTGGAAGACAGCCCCACCATTTCCGAAGACCAGAGCCGCCTGTACGCGCAGAATTTCGCGCGCACCGTGAAGGAAGGCCGCCGCCCCGGCCTGACCTTGAGCCGCGACGGCGAAGAAGTGGCGCTGCGCGACTGGGGCCTGGCGCTGCTGGAACGCATCCGCCCGGTGGCGGCCCTGCTGGACCAGGCGCGCGGCGACGGCGTGCACGCCGCCTCGCTGGCGGTGCAGGCGGCCAAGCTGGACGATCCGGAGCGCACGCCCTCGGCGCGCGTGCTGGCCGAGCTGCGCGCCAATGGCGGCTCGTTCGCCGCCTTCGGCCTGCGCCAGAGCGAGCGGCATGCGGCCTACTTCCGCGCCCACCCGGCCAATCGCGACGAGGAAGCCTACTTCGGCCAGCTGGCCGCGGAATCGCTGGCGGAACAGGCCGCGCTGGAACGCAGCCAGACCGGCAGCTTCGACGATTATGTGCAGGCTTACCGCGCCAGCAATCTTTGTCCCAACTGCGAGTAAGACGAGCAGCAGCATGCTGACCTTTTACAACGAACAGCACGACCAGCACCGCGCCCGCCATGAGCTGGTGCGCGGCGAAGCCACGCCCTGCCTGGAAACGCCGGCGCGCGCCGAAGCCGTGCTGGCCGAGCTGGGACGGCGCGGCCTGGGCCGCATCGTCACGCCGCACGGCGTGCCGCTGATGTCGCTGGAGCGCGTGCACCAGCCGCGCTATCTGCATTTCCTGCGCCATGCCTGGACCGAGTGGCAGGCGCTGGCGCCGGCCAATGCCGGCAAGGACGCTTTCCCCTCCGGCTGGCCGGTGCGCAGCTTCCGCGCCGATATCGAACCGCAAGGCTTCGACGCCCGCCTCGGCCTGTATTCGCGCGACACCATCTCCCCTATCACGGCCGGCACCTGGACCGCCGCCAAGACCGGCGCCGACTGCGCCGTGAACGCGGCCCATGCGCTGCGCCTGGGCGAGCGCGCCAGCTTCGCGCTGACGCGGCCGCCGGGCCACCATGCCGGCGCCGATTTCAGCAGCGGCTCCTGCTACCTGAACAATGCTGCGCTGGCGGCCCAGCATCTGCTCGACGACGGCCTGCGCCGCGTCGCCGTGCTGGACCTCGACTGCCACCACGGCAACGGCACGCAAAGCATCTTCTACGACCGCGCCGACGTGCTGTGCATCTCCCTGCACGCCGATCCGCGTTCCAGCTATCCCTACTACCTGGGCCATGCCGACGAAACCGGCGACGGCGCCGGCTATGGCTACAACGTGAACATGCCGCTGGCACCGCAGCAGCCCAATGCCCAGGCCTGGTTCGCGGCGCTGGAAACGGCTTGCGTGCGCCTCGCCATGTACGGGCCGGAAGCGCTGGTGGTGGCGCTTGGCGTCAACACCTTCCAGGGCGATCCGCACGGCGGCCTGGGCCTGCTCAGCGCCGACTTCCTGCGCGTGGGCGAACGCCTGGCCTATCTGGGCCTGCCCACCGCTTTCATCTTCGAAGGCGGCAGCGCCATCCGCGAACTGGGCGTGAACGTGGTGAATGTGCTGGAAGGCTTTGAAACCGCGCCATAAGGGCGTTTCTGTTCTCATCTGCAGGCAATATGGTCAAAGCGTCACTTAAGTGTTGCTATTCGACCCCAGATACATCGCGCTCCTTGCTCTGCCCCTACCTCGGCGATATTGTTGACAGACGTTCGCAAGACTGTCGGTATTCCGCACAAAGAGGAGGATCAGGCATGGGCATCAAGGACTTGAAAATCGGCGCGCGCATCGGCGGCGGCTTTGTGATTCTGCTGATACTGGTGGTGCTCATGGCAGTGCTGGGCATGGTGCGCATGCGCCAGATCGAAGATCAGTTGCTGGATATCGCCAAGGTCAATAATGTCGAGGCCCAGCTGCTGGTCAAGATGCGCGTCACCATCCTCGATCGCGCCATCGCCACCCGCAACCTGGTCCTGCTGACCGATATGGCGGAGATGAAGCCGGAAGCGGCCCTGATTGACGAGGCCGAGAAAAAATACCGTGATGCCGAAACTGAGCTGAACCGCATGTTCGCCGCGCTGCCGCAAACCACCGAGCAGGAAAAGGCCGGCATGCAGAAGATCCGCGCCAGCGAACAGGCGGCGCAACCCTTGGTGCGCAAGCTGGCCGAACTCGGGCTGGCCAACAAGAGCGAGGAAGCGACGCCCTTCCTGATGAAGGAAGTGCGCCCGGCCCAGCAGCGCTGGCTGGACGACATCAACGCCATGATTGCCATCGAGGACAAGCTGAACCAGGAAGCGATCCAGGAGGCGGAAGTGGTCTATTCCAATGCGCGCAACTGGATGCTGGCGCTGACGGCGGCGGCCATCGTCTTCGGCCTGGCGATCGCCTGGTGGATCACGCGCAGCGTGACCGAGCCGATCAATGCCGCGGTGCAGGCGGCGCAGACCGTGGCCTCGGGCGACCTGACGCGCGAAATCCATGTGAACACCAGCGACGAAACCGGCCTGCTGCTGAGGGCACTGAAGGAGATGAGCGGCAGCCTGGAAGACATTGTCGGGCGGGTGCGCCATGGCACGAATGCGATTGCCGTGGCCTCGTCGGAAATCGCCAACGGCAATATGGACCTGTCCTCGCGCACCGAGCAGCAGGCCAGTTCGCTGGAGGAAACCGCCTCCTCGATGGAGGAGCTGACCTCCACCGTGCAGCAGAATGCCGACAATGCGCGCCAGGCCAACCAGCTGGTGGTGTCGGCCACCGAGGTGGCGGTAAAAGGCGGCAGCATCGTCACGCAAGTGGTGGAAACCATGGGCGCCATCAATGCCTCGGCCACCAAGATCGTGGACATCATCAGCGTGATCGACGGCATCGCCTTCCAGACCAATATCCTGGCCCTGAACGCGGCGGTGGAAGCGGCGCGCGCCGGCGAACAGGGACGCGGCTTCGCCGTGGTGGCCTCCGAGGTGCGCAATCTGGCGCAGCGCTCGGCCGCCGCCGCCAAGGAGATCAAGGCCCTGATCGGCGACTCGGTGGAAAAAGTCCAGACCGGCAGCAAGCTGGTGGACGAGGCGGGCGGCATCATGCAGGAAGTGGTGAAGAGCGTGCAGCATGTGAGCGACATCATCAGCGAAATCACCTCGGCCAGCGTGGAGCAGTCGACCGGCATTTCCCAGGTCAACCAGGCCATCGTGCAGATGGACGATGTGACGCAGCAGAACGCTTCGCTGGTGGAACAGGCGGCGGCGGCGGCCGGCTCGCTGAAGGACCAGGCCGAAGGCCTGGTGCAGGTGGTCAGCGTCTTCAAGATCAACGGCGGCGCGGCGAACAGCTATGCCAGTGCAGCCAAGCCGCAGGCGCGCCCGGCGGCGGCAATGCCCAAGCCGGCGCCGCGCAAGATCGCCGCCGTCAAAAGCGCCGCCGCCCCGCGCAGCACGGCCGCCAGCAAACCGGCGGCGGGCGGCGACGACTGGGAAGAATTCTGATTCAACCGCGCCGTAAAACTGCCTTTCGGTGAGGCGCAGCTAGCCGGAACGGGGCCGGCCCTGCTAGGATATGTGAACAGTGTCCACATATCCTTCTTGCAACCATGACGAAACAGCATCGCGTCACCACCACCATTGCCGACGGCCTGGCCTATGTGCGCCTGGCGCGGCCCGAGCAGCACAACGCCATCGATTTCGACATGCTGCATGCGGTGGTGAAGGCCGCCCGCAGCCTGCGCAAGCAGCCGGGCGTGCGTGCCGTGATCGTGCATGGGGAAGGCCCATCGTTCTGTTCCGGCCTCGATTTCAAAAGCGTGCTGGCGCGCCCCATGCGCGGGCTGCTGCACTATGCCCAGCTGTGGTACTGCTGGCGCAACAACTTCCAGGACTGGAGCATGGGCTGGCGCGACGTGCCGGCGCCGGTGATCGCGGCGATCCATGGCAACTGCTTCGGCGGCGGCATCCAGCTCGCGCTGGGCGCCGACATCCGCATCGCCACGCCGGATGCGCGCCTGTCGCTGATGGAAGCGAAATGGGGCCTGATTCCCGACATGGGCGGCGTGGCCCTGCTGCGCGAGCTGGTGCCGATCGACGTGGCCAAGGAGCTGGTGCTCTCCGGGCGCGTCTTCAGCGGCGCGGAGGCGAAAGAACTCCAGCTCGTCACCCACCTGGCCGACGATCCGCTGGCGGCGGCCGAAGCCCTGGCCGCCGAACTCTCGGCCCGCTCACCGGACGCCCTGGCCGCCGGCAAATTCCTGCTGCAGCGGGCCTGGAGCAAATCCGAATCCGGCGCCCTGGCGCAGGAACGGCGCTGGCAGCGCCGGCTGATGGGCTTTGCCAACAACCGCATCGCCATCCAGAACAACAAAGGCGGCAAAACAGGTGCCGGCAAGGCTTACCAAGCGCGCCGCATACAGGGTTAAGGCGCGCCCATACTACGGCGATTTACACGGAGGCCGGATCGACCTTGCCGACGTCGATGCCGTAGCGCTGGATCGCCTCGGCGACCCGGCTGCGCGGAATCGCGCCATCGTCGGCCAGAGCCTTCAAGGCGGCCAGCACAATGAAGTGGCGGTCCACTTCAAAGAACGTGCGCAGCGATTCGCGCGTGTCGGAGCGGCCAAAACCATCCGTGCCCAGGGAGACAAAGCGGCGCTGCTCGACGAAGGGGCGAATCTGGTCGCCAACGATCTTCATATAGTCCGTCGCCACCACCACCGGACCCGCGCGATCCCGCAGGCATTGCTGCACATACGGAACGCGCGGCTCGCTTTCGGGATGCAGCATATTCCAGCGTTCCGCCGCCAGTCCTTCGCGCCGCAGCTCGGTCAAGCTGGTTGCGCTCCACACATCGCTGGATACGCCGAAGTCCGTCTTCAGCAATTCGCCCGCAGCAATCACTTCACGCAGGATCGCGCCACAGCCCATCAACTGCACATGGGGCTTGCCATGTGCCGCGCTGCCGTCACTGAACAGGTAGAGTCCCTTGAGAATGCCCTCTTCCGTGCCTTCCTGCAGCGCGGGGTTCGGGTAGTTTTCATTGAGCAGGGTGATGTAGTAGTAGATGTCTTCCTGTTCCACATACATGCGGCGCAGCCCGTCCTGGATGATGACCGCCAGCTCGTAGGCAAAGGTCGGATCGTAGGAAACGCAGTTCGGAATGACCGAGGATAGCACATGGCTGTGGCCATCGTCGTGCTGCAAGCCTTCGCCCATGAGGGTGGTGCGGCCGGAGGTGGCGCCCAGCAGGAAGCCGCGGGTACGCGCATCGCCCGCCGCCCAGGTCAGATCGCCCACCCTTTGCAGGCCGAACATGGAGTAGAAGATATAGAAGGGAATCGTGGCCAGGCCATGATTGCTGTAGGCCGTTCCGGCCGCGATCCAGGAGGAAATCGCGCCGGATTCGTTGATGCCTTCCTGCAGGATCTGACCGTCCTTGGCCTCCTTGTAGTAACTGAGCTGGCCTGCATCCTGCGGCGTGTAGAGCTGCCCAAGATAGGAGTGGATGCCGATCTGGCGGAACAGGCCTTCCATGCCGAAGGTGCGCGATTCGTCCGGCACGATGGGGATCACGAGTTTGCCCAGCTGCGGATCTTTCAGCAGCGTGGTCAGGATGCGTACAAAGGACATGGTGGTCGAGACGCCACGCTCGCCGCTGTCCTTCAGTTGCGTGGCAAAGGTGCTAAGCGGCGGCACCACCAGCGGCGCCACTTTGCCGATGCGGGCTGGGATGTAGCCGCCCAGGTCCGCCCGGCGCTGCGCGAAATAGCGCGCTTCCTCGCTGTCCGGCGCGGGTTTGAGGTAGGGCATCTCCGCCAGCTGATCGTCAGGCACCGGCAGTGCGAAGCGGTCGCGGAAGGCGCGCACCGCATCCGCGCTCATCTTCTTCAACTGGTGGTTGATGTTCTGGCCTTCGCCGGCCTCGCCCATGCCGAAACCCTTGACCGTCTTGACCAGAACCACCGTGGGACGGCCCTCGGTGCGCACGGCTTGCGCATAGGCCGCGTAGACTTTCTCCGGATCGTGGCCGCCGCGCGTCAAAGCCCAGATTTCGTCGTCCGACAGATGCGCCACGAGTTCCAGCAGCTGCGGATATTTCCCGAAGAAATGCTCGCGCACATAAGCGCCGTTTTGCGACTTGAAGGTCTGGTATTCGCCGTCGACGCATTCCATCATGCGCTGGCGCAGCAAGCCTGTGGTATCGCGCTTGAGCAATTCGTCCCAGCCGCTGCCCCACAGTACCTTGATGACGTTCCAGCCGGCTGCGCGGAAAGTGCCTTCAAGTTCCTGAACGATCTTGCTGTTGCCGCGCACCGGTCCATCAAGGCGCTGCAGATTGCAGTTGACGACGAAGATCAGATTGTCGAGCCGTTCGCGGCCGCCCAGCGAGATCGCCGCCAGCGATTCCGGCTGGTCCATCTCACCATCGCCCAGGAAGGCCCAGACTTTGCGGCCCTGGTGCTTCAGCAGCCCACGGTATTCCAGATAGCGCATGAAGCGCGCCTGGTAGGCCGCCGTCAACGGGCCAAGGCCCATGGACACGGTGGGGAATTGCCAGAAGTCCGGCATCAGGCGCGGATGGGGATAGGACGACAAGCCCTCGCGTCCCGCTTCGCGGCGGAAGTTGTCCAGTTGCGCTTCGCTGATGCGTCCTTCCAGGTAGGCGCGTCCATAGATGCCGGGCGCCGAGTGGCCCTGGATGTAAACCATATCGCCGCCAAAGGTGTCGGTGCGGCCACGGAAGAAGTGATTGAAGCCGACGTCATACAAGACGGCGGCGGATTGGTAAGTGGCGATGTGCCCGCCCACATTGGAATGCTTGCCGGCCCGCAGCACCATGACCATGGCGTTCCAGCGGATGTAGGCATTCAGGCGCTGTTCCACTCCGAGATCGCCCGGATAGGCTGGCTGGCGCTCGCGGGAAATGGTGTTGACATACGCCGTCGTCACCCGTCCGTGCAGATCGCCGTGCTGGGTGAGGTCGAAATCCGTCAGCTGGTCGATCAGATAGTGGGCGCGCGGCCGGCCTTCGGCCGCGACGACGGCTTCCAGCGCCGCCAGCCACTCTCGTGTCTCTTGCGGATCGACGTCGGAAATTACAAGGGGCTGGGTCATGGCATATCTCCTGGAAAATAGAAAAGGCAATGTTGTCGGGCTGCTTCATGGATGCAAGACGTAATGATCCATGAATTGCATTTGCAATCATAGCATTTGCAATCGTTTGGGTGTGGGATAGAATTGCATTTGTAATCGAAACAAGGCGGGAGGAAATGCTTATGACAGCGAAGGAACCGGATCTGTGGTTCTCATTTGTGCGCGCGCATCGAACGATGATTCGGGAGGTGGAGCGGCGTTTGGCGGCAGCCGGCCTGCCCAGCTACGCCTGGTATGACACGCTATGGGGTCTGGAAAGCGGACCTGATGGGACAAGGCGGATGCACGAACTGGCCGACGCGCTGGCCATCGAGCGCTACAACCTGACAAGGCTGGTGGACCGCCTGGAACAGGAGGGACTCGTGACGCGTTCCCGTTCCGCCGAAGACGGCCGGGCCGCCTATGCCGCCATCACAAAGGAAGGCCGCGCGCTGCGCAAGAAGATGTGGAAGGTGTACGAATCCACCGTCGCCGAACTATTCCTCAAGCAGTTCAGCGTTAGCGAACAAAAAACCCTCGCGGATGGACTTGATCAAACGATCGAAGCCGTCAAGGCATCGACGGGGCAGTAGCCTTATGCAAGCCGGTAGCGCTCCAGCGCCTCTTCGGCGCGGCCCAGCGGAATGGTTCCATCGTCGCCCAGTGCTTTGAGCGTCATGGCGGCAATCCATTGGGCACTGACCGTGCTTCCGTACAACGGGTACGCGTCAGCGCCCAGCGCCACAAAGCGCGCCGGCACGAAACCGCCGATTTGACTGGCAATGTTCTGCGCATATCCCGTCACCGCCACCACCGGAGACGCGCTGCCTGACAGACAAGACTGGAGATGCGAGCTTCTTTTCCCCGACCGGGGATGCAGCGTATTCCAGCGCTCCGCCGCATAAGCATCGCGCGCCAGACGCGTATAGCTTGGGCAGCTCCAGAGTTCACTCGCCACATCCCAATCCTGCTGGAGAAGTTCGGCCGCATGCATCACTTGCGACAAGGCTTGGCCCGCCCCCAGCAGCCGCACGCTTGCCTTGGACATGCCCCGGAGGAGCGCAATGCGGTACATACCCTTGAAGGCGTGCTGCCCGTCGATCGCCGACAGCGGGCGCGCATCGCCGTCGTCGGCATGCGCCGAGAAATAGACGAATCCCGGTTCGCCGTCTATGTAGAGCGCGTGCAGCGCCGCGCGCAAAATGGCGAGCGTTTCGGCGCCAGAGGCGGGGTCGTATGGCGTACCGTCCGCAATGGCGGACAGCCACAGGGGCAAGGCCGGCTGTACGCTCTTCGGCCAACGCGAACTAAATGCCTCCGCGTCGTTGCAGAAGATGCCCTGGCTGGTTGTTTCCGCCAGCGCCGCGCGCAGCCCCGCCACGGATTCCGAACGCATCAGGTAGAGCAGCGGCTTCTCGCAGCGCTGGCGCTCACCGCGCAGCCACAGGGGCCAGGCGCTGATATTGCAATGGCCGCCTGCTGCACCGGCATGCCCATCCTCCTCCCGCTCCACCGCCCGGACAATCCAGGCACTGCCCTGCTCCAGGCGGTTGGCTATCGCACGCATCGCTGCATGCGGCGAAGCGCTCCTGCACTGCGCATTCAGTACGTCGTCGTCCAGCCGGTCCAGGCAGCGCGCGGCAGCATGACGCATTTCCCGCATCGAATCCGGTTGATGAAAACGTTCCCAAACCATGGCATGCCTCTACCACACGATTGCAATTACAACGATTGTAAATGCAATCGTGTGAGGGCATCAAGGAAGAATCGCGCATTCCCCGCTGGCGGCGGCCACCGCAGCCCCACAAAAAGATTCATAAAAATCGCTTGCAATTCAATCGCACACTACTTATAGTGTGCACATGGGCGCTGCAAACATTAAGCGGAATCCCTATAAATAGCACACTACTGAATCGTTAACTATTAAGCTGAAAGGATTTCATCATGTCGATCAAACAAGTTCTGTACCGCGCCAACGCCAAATCCACCGGTGGCCGCGAAGGCCGTTCCGTCAGCAGCGACGGCGTGCTGGACGTGAAACTGACCACGCCGAAGGAACTGGGCGGCAATGGCGCCGTCGGCACCAACCCGGAACAGCTGTTCGCTGCCGGCTACTCGGCCTGCTTCATCGGCGCCCTGAAATTCGTCGGCGGCCGCGACAAGATCGCCGTGCCGGCGGACACCTCGATCGACGCCACCGTGGGCATCGGCGCCATCGAAACCGGCTTCGGCATCGAAGTGGAACTGAAAATCTCGCTGCCAGGCCTGGACCGCGCCACTGCCGAGAAACTGGTGCAGGCCGCCCACATCGTCTGCCCTTACTCGAACGCCACCCGCGGCAATATCGATGTGACCCTGACCATCGTTTAAGAAGCCGTACAATGATCGCCTCATTTCATAGGGGCGATCATGATCGAATGGCAATGGCGGGACTTTGACGGCATTCCGGGCCGGGACTTGTATGAGCTGCTGCGCCAGCGCCAGGACGTGTTCGTGCTGGAGCAGCAGTGCCTCTATCCCGATCTGGACGGCTACGACCAGGGCGCCCACCACCTGCTGGGCTGGCGCGAGGTTGGCGGCAAGCGCGAGCTGGCCGCCTATCTGCGCTGCATCGCGCCCGGCGTGAAATTCCCCGAAATGTCGCTGGGCCGCGTGCTGACCACGGCCGCCGCGCGCGGCATCGGCGCGGGACGGCTGCTGGTGGCCGAAGGTGTGCGCCAGGCCGAATTGCAGCATCCGGGCCACCGCATCCGCATCGGCGCGCAAGCGCATCTCGAACAGTTCTATGCCGGCTTTGGCTTCCAGACCATCTCCGCGCCTTACGACGAAGACGGCATCGCGCACATCGACATGCTGCGCTGAGCGCTCAGAAAGTCACGATGAAGCGCGCGCCGCTGCTGACGGTACGCGCATAACGCACCGTGCCGCCATTGCCATGCACCAGATGGCGCACCATGGCGAGGCCGATGCCGCGTCCCTGTTTTTTGGTGGAGAAGAAGGGCGTGAAAATATGCGCCGCCAGCTCGTCCGGCACGCCCGGGCCATTGTCGGCCACTTCGATGCGCAGCCGCCCGCCCCGGCTTAAGCGGGCGCTGACCGCGACTGTGGGACGAGTTTGCGCGGCAGTGGCTTCCGCCGCGTTTTTCAGCAGATTGATCAGCGCCTGTTCCAGCTGGCCGGGATCGACCAGCACTTCCAGCGACGCCGGTTCAACCGAAAATTCGGCGCTGCCGCCGCGCGCCTGCCAGTCCGCCGCCAGCAGGGCTGCGAGGCGGGCAAACAATGCACTCAGGCGCACGCGCTCGGGCCGGGCCTCCGGCACGGTGGACAGGCTGCGGTAACTGCCGACGAAATCGGCCAGGCTGGCGGCGCGGCGCGCAATGGCATCGAGCGAGGTACGCAGATCGTCCGCCAATTCCGCGGCTTGTGTCGGTTCCAGCTGCGGCGCCTGCATTTCCTCCACCAGCTCGCGCGCGGTGCGCGACAGCGAAGCAACCGGGGTCAGGGAATTCATGATCTCGTGCGTCAGGATGTGCACCAGCTGGCGCCAGGCGTTCAGGGCCTCCGCTTCCAGCTCGCTCTCCACCGGCAGCAGGGCGGCGATGCGCTGGCCCTCGCCCTGCACCGTCAGCGCGGAGACGGCCAGCATGGCGCGCTCCAGGCCTCGTTCGGTATCGAAGCTAATCAAATTGCGCTGGTCGGCCGGCTGCGCCGCCAATACCTCACACAGCTGCTGCGGCGCGCTGGCGCGGCCCGGCGCCAGCAGGCGGCGCGCGTTGGCGTTCAATGGCGTGACCTCGCCCGCTCCGCTCAGGTGGACGATGCGGAACAGCGCAATCGGCGCATGCTCCAGGCGAGCTTCCATCACCAGCGCGGCGGGGTGCAAGCCGCGCCAGCCATCCACGCCCTCATCGTCATCGTCATCGTCATCGTCATCGGCAGCGGACGTGGCGCGGCTGACGGGCAGAAAGGCGCTGGCCGGGGCTTCGCGGCGCGGCTGGCGCACTTCCAGCTTGCTGCAGCCATGCCACATCAAGGCCATCGCCGCCGCCGCGCCGATGCCGCACAGCGCCAGCAGGCGCGGGCTGTCCGGTTCCGCGTACAGCAAGGCTGTCACAGCCGCCGACATGGCCATCAAAACCAGCACGCCAGCGGCAAGCGCCAGCTTGGGACCGCGCTCAGATGCCATGCTTGCCCAGCTTGCGGTACAGGGCGGCGCGGCTCACGCCCAGCAGACGGGCCGTGTGGCTGATATTGCCTTTCGACTGGGCCAGCGCCGCTGCGATCGCATCGCGCTCCAGCACATGCAGCTTCAACTCGTCCGGCGCACCGCGCAGGCCCGGCGCTTGCGCCAGCAGTGCTCCTGCCGCCGGTTCCGTACCGGCACGAACGCTGCCGGCGCCCAGGTTCAGGCCAAAGTCCTCGGCAAGATACTCCTCGCCCGCGCACAGGATCACCGCGCGCTCGCAGGCGTGGCGCAGCGCGCGCACATTGCCGATCCAGGCATGCGCCTGCAAGACCTGCAAGGCCGCTGCATTCAGCACGCGCGCCGGACGCTGGTACTGCCGGCTGTAATGCGCCAGGTAGTGATGCAGCAGGGCCGGAATATCGTCGCGCCGTTCGCGCAAGGGCGGCACGCGGATTACGATGGTGTTCAGGCGGAACAGCAAGTCGGTGCGGAAGACGGCCGGATCGAATAGGCTGGCCTCGTCCAGATTGGTGGCGCTGACGATGCGCACATCGATGGTTTCGGCGCGGTCGGCGCCCAGCGGCGTGACTTCGCGCCGCTCCAGTGCCGTCAGCAGCTTGGCTTGCGCCGCCAGACCCAGATTGCCGATTTCGTCCAGGAAGAGCGTGCCGCCGCGCGCGGCCTGGAAACGTCCGGCGCGGTCGGCCTTGGCGTCGGTAAACGATCCCTTGCGATGGCCGAACAACTCACTCTCGAAGGTCGCCTCGGGCAGCGTGCCCATATCCACCGGCAGGAAGACGCCGGCGGCGCGGCGCGACGCCAGATGGATGGCATGCGCCACCAGCTCCTTGCCCACGCCGTTCTCGCCCAGCACCAGCGCATTGGCAGCGGTGGGGCCGACGCTGGCGATCATGCGCTTCACGGCGCGCATGGCGGCCGATTCGCCCATCAGCGCATCCGTGGCCGCGTTTGAAGGCAGGCTGTCGGCGCGCCGTTCCTGGCGCGCCAGCGCCGTTTCCACCGCCGCCAGCAGGCGCGCATTGTCCCAGGGCTTGGTAATGAAATCGCTGGCGCCGCGCTTCAGCGCTTCCACCGCCAGCGGCACATCGGCATAGGCGGTCAGCGCGATCACGGCGGGAGCGCCGGGCTGGCGCCGCAGCAGTTCCAGCGTGGCCAGGCCTTCGGCGCCATCGGTGCGGCCGGGAGTGAAATTCAAATCCAGCAGCACCAGATCGGGGGCCGCGGCTTGCAGCAAGGCGGGCAGGCCCGCCGGGTCGTGCAGCACCGAGATTTTGCCGTGATGGCGGCGCAGCAGCATCTGCGCGGCGTAGGCGACGTCGGGATCGTCGTCGAGAATCAGGATATGTGCGGCGGAATCGGCCATGGCGTGGGAATGGGTGGGACTCGCCGGGCATTCTAGCAGTCCCTCCGCAGGCGGCAAACGCCGGCCTGCGCAGCGCCGGAATATTGTCCGGAAACGGACAGCTGCCGCTGTTCGAAGCCGCACAGCGGCCGCCGCCGGCTCGCTGCATTGCACATCCGGCACCGCCAGGCGCGCAGCGCCAGCCCTGTATCCATGCGGCTTGCGCCGTCTGCCCGCAAGTCTGGCACGCGGCTTGCTGTAGTACGTCTTCATGAATCCCAAATCCCAGCAACGATGACCCTGCACCAGCATCAAGCCGCCGCCAGCGGCGCCGCCATGGACCGCATTGTGCCGCGCAGGCACGGCAGGACGCTTGCGCTGGCCGCGCTGGCCGCGCTGGCGGCAACGGCCGTCGTGGCGGCCGGCCTGGCGCTGTGGCACTGGGCGCCGCGCGGCCTGCTGGTGCAAGGCCAAGACCTGCAAATCGCCCAGGTGGAGCGCGGCATCTTCCGCGACGATATCGTGGTGCGCGCCAGCGCCCAGCCGCTGTCCTCGGTGATCCTCGATTCCGTGGAATCGGGCCGGGTGGAGGAAGTGTATGCGCGCGATGGCGATATGGTGCGTCAGGGCCAGCTGCTGTTCCGCATCTCGAATCCGCAACGCAATCTGGAACTGCTGGCGCGCCAGGCAGAACATGCGCAGCAGATTTCCAATCTGTCGAATCTGCGCGTGGCGCAGGAGGCCAGCCGCAGCGAGCATCAGCGCCGCCTGGATGATCTAGCCTTCACCTTGCAGCAGGAAGAGAAGAGGCACGTGCGCAACGAGAAACTGGCGGGCGAGGGCTTTATCTCGGCCGTCGCACTGGAGGAGTCCCGCGACACGCTGGCGCAGCGCCGGCGTGCGCTGGCCCAGGCCCAGGCCAGCGACGCCACCGAAACCGCGGTGCGCGGCAATGCCCTGATCCAGCTGGGCAGCGCGCTGAATGGCTTGAAATCCGGCCTGCAGCTGGTGCGGGCCACGGTGGAAGCGCTGGCCGTACGCGCCCCGGTGGCCGGCCGCCTGACCGACTTCCGCCCGCAGGTGGGCGAGTCCATCGTCACCGGCAAGAACGTGGGCCGCATCGACGATCCGCACCGCTTCAAGCTGTCGGCCCAGGTGGACGAGTTTTACCTGAACCGGGTGGCGGTGGGCCGCCAGGGCAGCTTGCGCGTGGACGAGCGCAGCTACCCGGTCGCCATCGGCACCATTTATCCACAGGTGAAAGAAGGCCGCTTCACCGTGGAGCTGATGTTCAGCAAGGAACAGCCGCCCGCGCTAAATCCCGGCCAGAGCCTGGATGCGCAGATCACGCTGGGCGAGCCGGCGCCAGCCCTGCTGCTGCCCAACAGCGCCTTCATCGCCGACAGCGGCGGCGCCTGGGTCTTCGTGCTGGCGCCGGACGGGCGGCATGCGGCACGGCGCGAGATCCGCAGCGGGCGACGCAATAACAGCCAGGTCGAGGTGCTGGCAGGACTGAAGCCGGGCGAACGCGTCATCGTTTCCAGTTATGCCGCTTTCGGCAAATCCCTCAAGTTGCAAATTTCACAGTAAGCTCCACTCCATTCATCGAAAGGAAGCACGCAATGATCAAACTCGCAGGCGTCAGCAAAATCCATGTGGCTGGCGAAGTCCAGACCACCGCATTGGACCGCATCGACCTGGAAATCGATGCCGGCGAATACGTGGCGATTACCGGCCCTTCCGGCTGCGGCAAATCGACCCTGCTCAGCCTTCTCGGCCTGCTCGATGTGCCCAGCAGCGGCGATTACTGGTTCGAAAACACCAATGTCGCTGGCTGGAGCGAGGCCCAGCTGAACAAGCTGCGGCGCGGCCGCATCGGCTTCATCTTCCAGAGCTTCAACCTGATCGAGGAGCTGAGCGTGTTCGAGAATGTGGAACTGGCGCTGGAATACACCGGCATGGCCGCGCGCGAACGCAAGGACAAGGTCAACGCCATGCTCGAAAAACTGGGCATCGCCCACCGCGCCAAGCACCGCCCCTCGCAGCTGTCCGGCGGCCAGCAGCAGCGCGTGGCCATCGCGCGCGCCCTGGTGGCCGGCCCCGCCGTGCTGCTGGCCGACGAACCGACCGGCAACCTGGACACCGCCCACGGCGATGAGGTCATGCGCCTGCTGCGCCAGATCAATGCCGAAGGCACGACCGTGGTGATGGTGACGCACTCCCCGGCCCACGCCGCCCAGGCCTCGCGCAGCCTGAACCTGCTCGATGGCCGCATCATGGTCGATGCCCTGCGCGCGGCATGAGACTCAGCGATTTCCGCATCGGCTGGCGCGTGCTGTGGCAGCAGCCCGCCTGGTCGGCCGTCAGCATCCTCAGTCTCAGCGTAGGCTTTGCCACCTGCTTTCTGCTACTGGGCTTTCTGCATTTCAGCCTGAGCTTCAACCGCCAAGTGCCGCAGACTGAGCGCATCCAACTGGTCAAATACCGCCCCAATCTGAAGTCCGATGCCAGCTGGAGCGAGTCAAGCTATGCGCCACTGCGCGATGCGGCGCTACGCAGCGGTCTGGCGGAACAAGCCAGCATCGAAGTTGCTCTGGATCTGCAGCTGCGACACGCCGGGCATCTACATAACGCGCGTTTGCGTGCCGTGGACCCGGCGCTGGCGGCCATCTTCAGCCTGCATGCCGTGCAAGGAGATGTACAGGCCGCGCTGACGCGGCCTGAAGGCCTGGCTCTCAGCGTGAGCATGGCGCAGAAAATATTTGGCGCCATGCCAGCCCTTGGACAACTGGTACAAGCAGGAGGCAGTACGCTGCAAGTCATGGCCCTGCTGCCCGACCCGCCAAGCAACTGCAGTCTGCAATATCGGGCGCTGGTCGGCAGCAATAGCCTCGTTTGGCCGCAAGCCGAGCGCGAAAAGGTCATGAACTGGGGATTGGCGCGTATCTGGCTGAAGTTGCGCGACAATGTCGATCCGGCGCGTCTGAAAGCTTTTCTGCAGGCGGAAACCGACCGCAGCTCCCCGTTGGCCGAGGTCAAACTCGGCGTCATGGCTGCCGCGCTGGGCGGACGCAAGCCGGTCGACATTGCTCTCGTCGGCTTGCCAGAGCTCTACCTGGATCCTGACCTGGAGGATTGGGGCAAGTTTCAGCCGCATGGAAAATTGAGCGATGCGTATGGCCTAAGCGCCGCTGGCTTGCTGATCATGCTGCTGGCCACCATCAACTACGTCAATCTGGCCACCATGCGCACCTTGCAGCGTCAGCGCGAGATCGCCATCCGCAAACTCATGGGAGCCGGCATCGGGCGCGTGGCTACCCTCTTCCTGGCTGAATCCATCCTCGCGGCGCTGCTGGCGATGGCGCTTGGCCTTGGCCTGGCATGGCTATTCCAGCCGCTGCTGGGCAACTGGCTGGAACGCGACCTGGGCAGCTTATTCAATCCGGCGTATTGCGCCAGCGCGCTGCTGCTGGCGATTGCCGTTGGCATCGTGGCCGGCGCCTATCCCGCCTGGGTGGCGCTGAACGTGCATCCGGCCCAGCCTCTGGCTAACCGCGATAGCGGCGAGAAACGGACAGGGCTGAATATGCGCCGCGCCCTGACGGTACTGCAATTCGGTGCAGCAATTGGGCTGGTCGCCACGGCTACCGCCATCACCTGGCAAACCTGGTACGCCAGCCATGCCGATCCAGGTTTCGACACGACCCATCTGCACATCATCGGCCTACCTGGCAAAGCCACGGCGCAAAGCAGGAAGGCCTTTGTCGAGGCGCTGCGGCGCGAGCCGGGGGTGCAGGCTGCCGCCAGCTCGCTGGCGGCAGTGGGCGGCAATCTCGGCGACCGCATATTCCGGTTTTACAAAAACGAGGACAGCCCTATGCTGAACTATGAAGCGCAGATCGTGGATTCCGCCTTCTTTCAGGCATACGGCATCCAGCCTCTGGCCGGAGAACTGTTCTCACCGCAGCGCGACCAAGGCAAGGCTCGCGGCGTGATCCTGAATGCGACCGCCCTTAAAGGCTTTGGCTTCAACAAGGCGGAGGATGCCGTCGGCCAGACTATCCGCAACGCTGGACGAGAGATGGTACTGGGCGTGGCGCCGGATATACGCCATCACTCGCTGTACAGCAAGGCGGGAACCATCGTGTATGAACTCGACGATGGCAGCGCAAGCGGTGGCGTGGCCAGCGTGCGTAGCACTTTGACCAGCGCCGAGCTGGCGCGCCGGCTAGAGCCTGTGTGGCAGCGCTATTTTGCCAACGAAACGATGGTGCTGCACCCCGCTGCCAGCCTATTCGCGGAAAACTATGAGCGGGACCGCGGCAAGGCGCAGATGCTGGGTCTTGCCAGCTTGATCGCCATCGCGCTGGCCGCCTGCGGCATGTATGTGCTGGCCGCCTACAGCGTGCAGCGCAATCAACGTCAGATCGTGCTGCGCAAGCTGCATGGCGCCAGCAACGGCGCTATCGTGCGCCTGCTGGGCCGCGAATACACACTGCTGCTGGCCCTGGGCGCCCTCTGCGGCCTGCCGCTGGCGGCGTTCGCCATCGAGCGCTATCTGGCCGAATATGCGGAGCGCGCGCCCATGGGCTACTGGCCCCTGCTTGCCGCCCTGCTGCTGGCCATGCTGATCGCCCTGCTTGCCACCGGCCGCCATATGCTGGCTGGTCTGCGGCTGCCGCCGGTGCTGGCCCTACGCCTGCAGGACGCCTGAAGCGCAAGCCGGAAATGAAAAGGGCGGCCCGCAGGCCGCCCTTTTCGCTTAAGCCGTAAGGCTTATTTCGGGTAGACGCTCACCAGCTCGAACTCGAACAGCAGGCCGGTATTCGGCGGGACTGCCGGCGGACGGCCGTTCGGGCCGTAAGCCAGGGCGCTCGGCACGGCGACCAGGCGTTTGCCGCCAAGGCGCATGCCGAGGATGCCCATTTCAAAGCCAGGCACATAGTTGTTGCCCGCGCCCAGCGGAACGCTCAACTGGCCGGCGTCCAGCTTGGTGCCTTTCTTGTCCACCGCATCGCGGTTGTAGATATAGGTCACATAGCGCACGTCGACGCGGTCGCCGTTGACGACCGGGTTGCCGCTGCCGACGGCGATGTCGGTCTTGGTCAGCTCGGCGACCTGGGTCAGCGGGTCCAGGACCACGGGTTCGGAATAGTCTTTAGCGCCGCCGCAGGCTGCGAGAGCCAGGGCACATGCCAGGGTAGCAATCTGTTTGAAAATCGAGTTCATCTTCGCCTTCTGTTTTACTGGATGTCGGAGTGGTCGCACACGCATCCGTGCGCCGATCGGAGCAGCAGTTTAGCAGACTGCCCCGGACGGAATTTAAAAGTACATTTTCTTACAAAATTTATGTCTCAAATTTCCACCTGCGTGCCCAGTTCGATCACGCGGTTGGTTGGAATCTGATAGTAATCGGCCGCGCCGCGCGCATTGCGCGACATGGCCACGAACAGATGCTCGCGCCACGGCGCCATGCCGGCGCCGGGCGCCGAGATCACGGTCTGGCGCGCGATGAAGAAGGAAGTCTCCATCATCTCGAACTGCAGGCCATGCTCGGCGCACATCTCCAGCACCTTCGGAATATCGGCTTCGTCCTTGAAGCCGTAGTACACATTGAGCTGGTAGCAGTCGTGGCCCAAAGGCGTGATGCGCACCTGTTCGGCCGGCGGCACCCAGGGCTCTTCCACGATATGGATGGTGAAGAAGACCACGCGCTCGTGCAGCACCTTGTTGTGCGAGAGGTTGTGCAGCAGCGCATGCGGCACGCCGTCGCTCTCGCCGCGCAGGAAGATGGCGGTGCCGGGCACGCGCAGCGGCGGCGCCATGAACAGGGAATTGAGGAAGTCTTCCAGCGGGATCGCGTGCTTTTCCAGGTTCTTGAACACCAGCTGACGGCCGGTGCGCCAGGTGAGCATGGTGGTAAACAGGATGCCGCCCAAGAGCAGCGGGAACCAGCCGCCGTGGAACAGTTTGAGCGTGCTGGCCGAGAACAGCATGATGTCGATCACGATGAAGAAGCCGGTGGCGGCAAAGCACAGCAGCAGCGGCAGCTTCCAGCGGTAGCGGATCACGAAGAAAGTCAGGATGGTGGTGGCCAGCATGGTCGCGGTGACGGCGATGCCGTAGGCGGCGGCCAGGTTTTCCGAGGAGCCGAAACCGACCACGGCCAGCAGCACCACGGCCAGCTGCAGCCAGTTCACGGCCGGGATGTAGATCTGGCCGATCTCGCTTTCCGATGTATGGCAGATGCGCATGCGCGGCAGCAGGCCAAGCGCGATGGCCTGCTTGGTCATGGAGAAGGTGCCGGAAATGGTCGCCTGCGAGGCGATCACGGTCGCCATGGTGGACAGGATCACCAGCGGATACACGCTCCAGGCGCCCAGCTGCTGATAGAAGGGATTGGAAATCGCCTCGGGATGGGCCAGCAACAGACCGCCCTGCCCCAGATAATTCAGGGCCAGCGCCGGGAAGGCGATCAGGAACCAGGCCATGCGGATCGGCTTTTTGCCGAAGTGGCCCATATCGGCATACAGCGCCTCGGCGCCGGTGAAGGCCAGCACCACCGCGCCCAGCGCGACGAAGGCGATGAAGCGGTTTTCATACATGAAGACCAGCGCATGCCAGGGATTCAGCGCCGCCAGAATAGCCGGCGACTTGACGATATTGACGATGCCCATGGCCGCCAGCGCGGCGAACCAGATCACCATCACCGGCGCGAACCATTTGCCGATGCCGGCCGTGCCGTGCGACTGCACCGCATACAGGGCCACCAGCACGACGATGGTGAGCGGCACCACATAGGGACTGAAAGCGGGCGTCGCCACTTCCAGGCCTTCGATGGCCGACAGCACCGAGATGGCGGGCGTGATCACGCTGTCGCCATAGAACAGGGTGGCGCCGAACACGCCCACCAGCAGCAGCATGGTGTGCCAGCGCGAATGACGGCTGACCGAGGACAGGGCCAGCGCCATCAGCGCCATGATGCCGCCCTCGCCGCGGTTGTCGGCACGCAGCACCAGGGTCACGTATTTGAGCGAAACGATCAGGGTCAGGCCCCAGAAAATCAGGGAAACGATGCCGATCAGATTGGGGGCATTCAAAACCAGTCCGTGCTCGGGATCGAACACGGTCTTCAGGGTGTACAGGGGGCTGGTGCCGATATCGCCATACACGATACCGACGGCCGCCAGCGTCAGTGCGACGAGGCTGCTTTTTTTATGTTGTTGCGACGTCAAGTTCTCACCCGATTTTGTTATGGTGCATCGCACAATAAAAGATGTGTATGCAATTTGCAAGCGATTTTGCCACGGCTGCGGCGGCCGCTCCAAGCATCCCATTCTAGCCCCGGGCGGGGCTGCTCAGCGCCAATTGTGCATTTCCGCGATAATTCCAGGTTCCGCCCACCGTCTTTTGCGCGCAACCATGAACACCGGCATCCTCTATGCAGTCCTGGCCTTTTTGTGCTGGGGCTTGTTTCCCCTATATTTCCACGCCCTGGGCGCCATGCCGGCCATGGAAATCCTGGCGCACCGCATGCTGTGGTCTCTGGTCTTCCTCGCCGTCGTGCTCTTGCTGCGGCGCCAGTGGAGCTGGCTGGGCGCGGTGCTGCGCCAGCCCAAGGTGCTGGCCAGCTTTATCGCCAGTTCCCTGCTGCTGAGCGCGAACTGGTTTGTGTATATCTGGGCTGTTAACAATGGCCATGTGATCGACGCCAGCCTCGGCTATTTCATCAATCCCCTGTTCAATGTGCTGCTGGGCTTGCTGGTGCTGAAGGAAAAACTGCGGCGCGGCCAGTGGCTGGCCATCGGTGTGGCGGCCAGCGGCGTGCTGTGGCTGACCTGGCAGGCCGGCCAACTGCCCTGGATCGCCCTGCTGCTGGGCATTTCCTTCGGCGGCTACGGCTTGCTGCGCAAGACCGCCGCGCTGGCGGCGCTGGAAGGCTTGTCGTTTGAAACCCTGCTGCTGTTCCCGCTGGCGGCCGGCTATGTCGTCTGGCTCACGCTGCACGGCGCGAATACCTTCCTCAATACCGACAGCAGCGCCATGCGCTGGCTGCTGGCGGCGGCCGGGCCGATCACCGCCATCCCGCTGCTGCTGTTCGCGGCCGGCGCGCGCCGCATTCCGCTGTCGGTGCTGGGCATGCTGCAATACATCTCGCCGACCATGCAAATGCTGCTCGGCATGTTCGTCTTCCACGAAGCCTTCTCGTCCGAACGCCTGGCCGGCTTCATCGTGATCTGGAGCGCGCTGGCCCTGTATATGGCCGAGGGCTGGTGGGCCAGCCGGCGCGCCGCGTAAAGGCGCAAAAGCATGGCTTGCGGACGCGCTTTGGCGTATCCTTGTTGACCTTTGTAAAAAAATCGAGATTTCCTAATGGCAAATTACGTCTATACCATGAACCGCGTGGGCAAAATCGTCCCGCCCAAGCGCCAGATTCTGAAAGATATTTCGCTGTCCTTCTTCCCGGGGGCGAAGATCGGCGTGCTGGGCCTGAACGGCTCCGGTAAGTCGACCTTGCTGAAAATTATGGCCGGCATCGATACCGACATCCAGGGCGAAGCGCGCCCGATGCCGGGTCTGAACATCGGCTACCTGCCGCAGGAACCGCAGCTGGACCCGGAGCAGACCGTGCGCCAGGCCGTGGAAAGCGGCCTGGGCGAAGCGTTCGAAGCGCAAGCCAAGCTGGACGCCGTGTACGCCGCCTATGCGGAAGAGGACGCCGACTTCGACGCCCTGGCCGCCGAACAAGGCCGTCTGGAAGCCATCCTGGCCGCGGCCGATGGCGGCAATCTGAACCTGCAACTGGAAATGGCCGCCGATGCGCTGCGCCTGCCGCCATGGGACGCCAAGATCGGCGTGCTGTCCGGCGGTGAAAAGCGCCGCGTGGCGCTGTGCCGCCTGCTGCTGTCCAAGCCCGACATGCTGCTGCTCGACGAACCGACCAACCACCTGGATGCGGAATCGGTCGAGTGGCTGGAACAATTCCTGCTGCGCTTCCCCGGCACCGTGGTCGGCATCACCCACGATCGCTACTTCCTCGACAATGCCGCCGAATGGATCCTGGAACTGGACCGTGGCCATGGCATTCCTTGGAAAGGCAATTACAGCTCCTGGCTGGACCAGAAGCAAGACCGCCTGAAGCAGGAAGAGGCCACCGAATCGGCGCGCCAGAAAGCGCTGCAGAAAGAGCTGGAATGGTCGCGCCAGAATCCGAAGGCGCGCCAAGCCAAGTCGAAAGCCCGTCTGGCCCGCTTCAACGAGCTGAGCGAACACGAATACCAGAAGCGCAACGAGACCCAGGAGATCTTCATTCCTGTGGCCGAGCGTCTGGGCAACGATGTGATCGAGTTCAAGAATGTTTCGAAAGCGTTCGGCGACCGTCTGCTGATCGACAATCTGAGCTTCACCATTCCGCCTGGCGCCATCGTCGGCATTATCGGCCCCAACGGCGCCGGTAAATCGACCCTGTTCAAGATGATCACCGGCAAAGAACAGCCGGACAGCGGCGAAGTGGTGATCGGCAAGACCGCCAAGGTGTCCATCGTCGACCAGAGCCGCGATGCGCTGGACAACGACAAGACCGTGTTCCAGGCCGTCAGCAATGGCGCCGACATCCTGCAGGTGGGCCGCTTCGAAATGCCGTCGCGCGCCTATCTGGGCCGCTTCAACTTCAAGGGCGGCGACCAGCAGAAGGTCGTCGGCAACCTGTCGGGCGGTGAACGCGGCCGTCTGCACCTGGCGCAGACCCTGCTGATGGGCGGCAACGTGCTGCTGCTGGACGAACCGTCGAACGACCTGGACGTGGAAACCCTGCGCGCGCTGGAAGATGCGCTGCTGGAATTCGCCGGTTCCGTGATGGTGATCTCGCACGATCGCTGGTTCCTCGACCGTATCGCCACCCACATCCTGTCCTTCGAAGGCGATTCCCAAGTGGTCTTCTTCGACGGTAACTATCAGGAATACGAAGCCGATAAGAAGAAACGTCTGGGCGAAGAAGGCGCCAAGCCAAAACGCATCCGCTACAAGCCGCTGACGGTATAAGCAGGCTAAGATCGAAGGCACGCTCAACAGCGTGCCTTTTTTATTTTCGGAGACCGCTATGCATAAATGCTTATCTCTGCTGGGCCTGCTGGCCAGCGCCGGCGCGATGCACGCTGCCGCAGCCGCCGATGCGGCTTCGCTGAGCAGCCTGAACTGGCTGGCCGGCTGCTGGACGCAAACGGATGGCGAGGCCGGCACCGGCGAACAATGGATGACGGCGGCCGGCGGCGTCATGCTGGGCACCGCGCGCACGGTCAAAAACGGCCGCGCCGTGGGCTGGGAATTCATGCGCATCGAGGAAACGGAGCCGGGCCAGCTGGTGTTTACGGCCAAGCCGCGGCGCGAGGCCGAGGGCAGCTTCGCGCTGCTGCGCCTGAGCGAAAAGGAGGTGGTGTTTGAAAATACCCAGCATGACTTCCCCCAGCGCATCATCTACCGCCGCGACAGCGCCCAGGCCGTCAGCGCCAGCATCGAGGGCATGCTCAAAGGCAAGCTCAAAAAAATAGACTACCCCTTGAAGCGGGTAGTCTGTGAAATAACTAAGGAAACGTGAAAAGAGGAGAGCGGGGGAGGCCGGGCGCAGGGACAGCGCCCCACGCCCCAGGCATGGGCGCTGTCGCACCCGGCCTCGATCGGTAGCGGGCATCAACCCGCGTGATCATTAGAAGTGGTAGCGGGCGCCGAAACCGAAAGCGCCGTTTTTGCGGCCCTGGTCGGTTTTGTTCTTGCCGTAGCGCTCGTAAGACACTTCCAGACCAAGCTTCGGCGTGACCATATATTCGGCACCAATCGCGGCGTACAGGGCAGTTTTGTTGCCGCTGTTGTTCAGGTTCGCGGCCAGGCCGGAAGCGTTCACGTCGTTCTTGTTGCGGCCGACGCCCAGCTTGCCGAAAACGGAGAACTGTTCGTTGATCGGGTAAGCGGCCTTACCAGCAATGTAGAAGGATTTGGCCTTGGCTTCGACGCTGCCCTTGTCGGCGCCGATGGAGTAGTTGTACTTCTCCTTGCCGAACTGGGTGTAGCCGGCTTCAACCGCGAACATCTTGTCGATCTGGTAGCCGCCGAAAATCTTGCCGCCGAATTCATTGGACTTCTTGTCGCCGCCGGTGTTGTCGTTGGCGATGTTGTACTGGTTCTTGTTGTACACACCGCCGATACCGATGTATGGGCCTGGTTCAGCAGCGTGGGCGGTCACGGCGCCCAGAGTGGCGGCAGTAGCGATAAGTGCGAGTACGGTCTTTTTCATGATGTGATCTTTCAGCTAAAAGTTTTGAAATGTCTTGTTGCCTGGGATCGCAATCTCTCAGGTAATTGCGATTGCGATCACAATAGCACTGCAACATCAACTTAGGCTGAAGGTTTCAGTAATAAATGTTAGCAGATGTAAGCGCCCTTGAAACCAGGGAGATCGCCACCAGTTGCCGAAAATTGCCTGCAATTAAGCTGATCTTAAGGTAATTTCAGTGAATCAGGCGAAACGTCAGATTAATCCGGGGGCCATGGGCGCGGCTGGATTTATTGATGCCATGCCGCCAACAATGCTGCAACGCACCAGCCATCAGCAGCAGGCTGCCATCGGTCAAATCGAGTTTCAGAGCGAGCGGCCGCTGCTTGTGCTTGAGGATGAAGCGGCGCGTGGCGCCCAGGCTGAGCGAAGCGATGGCGGGATTGCGCCCCAGCTCGGGTTCATCGTCGCTGTGGAAGCCCATGCTGTCGCGCTCGTCGCGGTAATAATTGAGCAGCACGCTGTTAAAGCGGCAGCCGCTGGCGGCCTCGACGGCAGCCTTGATCTCCAGCAGCAGGGGCGTGAAAGGCAGCGGGTGGAAGGTCTTGCCCGAATAGGTATAACTGGCTTCGCCGTACCAGGCGCTCAGGCGCGGCTGGGCCTGCGCCTTGCCGAAGACAATGATGGTGTCCACGCGCCACGCGATTTCCTCCTGCAAACGCCGCATCAGCGCGGCATTGGAGAGGGGCAGCTTCAATTGCCGCAAAAAGCGCAGTTCGCCATCCTCGACCGGGATGGGCTGCATCGCATCGTCATCGGCGGCAAACAAGTCCATAGGGCTTATGATAGCGAAAACTGATTCTTCGCCCAAAAACCATGAAAAAACGCCATTTCCTCGGCGCGCTGGCGGCGGCCGGCGCCCTGCCTGTTCTGCACGCCGCCCCCGGTGCCGCCAAAGCCGCTGCGCATGGCCCAGCTGCCCGCGGCCCAGCCCTGCTGACCGTGACGGGCGCCATCGCCCGGGCCAACCGCAGCCGCTTCGACCCGGTGGCCGACCAGATGATGCACAAGCAAAAGCTGAGCTTCGACAAGGCCTATGTCTTCGACTTCGCCGCCATCATGGCGCTGCCGGCCCAGACCATCCGTCCCACGCTGGAATACGACGGCAAGGCGCATACCCTGCGCGGCCCGCTGCTGCTGGACGTGCTGAAAACGGCCGGCGCCACGCTGAACGAGGGCGGCAAGCTGGTGTTGCGGGCGGTGGATGGCTATGCGGTCAGCCTGCCGGTGGCGCAGGCGCGCGCGCAGCGCTTCATCGTCGCCACCCATCTGGATGGCGCGGCGATGGCGCTCGGCGGCCTCGGCCCGCTATGGGCGCTATACGACGCCGACCGCGTGCCGGAGATGGCGGCCAAGCCCGTGGCGGAGCGTTTTCCGCTCTGCCCCTGGGCGCTGTACCACATTGAAGTGCAGGCCTGAGCCTGCAGCGGAAACTTAGGCGTAGGCTTCGGCCAGAGTCATCACGCGCGGCGCGATGGCAATGCCGATGTCGCCGAACAGCTTGGTGATGGCGGCCATATTGGCTTCGCATTCCTCGGCTTTCCAGCCCTTGAACAGGTCGGTGCCATCTTTCTGGAAGTGCAGGTCGAGCACCTTGCCGCGGTCTTTATGCACGTAGCCGGAGCTGTGGGTGTTCTGGAAGCCGAGGGCGGCCAGCGCCTCCAGCACCGCGGTGGGCGGATTGTCCGGATCGGTTGCCATGTAGACACCGTAAGTCTTGCCTGGCGGCTTGGCGGCAATATCGACTTCGTAAATGCCCGGCGCCTTGGTCACGGTCGTGGATTTCAAAAATAACATGGCTATCCCCTGTTCGGCGCCGGATCGCAGCACCGATGATGAATTCTTAGACACACGATCGCAGGGCGACCGCAAGTAACCTAGCTTATTGCTTCCGAGCCATTTTGTCGATGCAAACGACGATTTTTTTGCTCTACCACAACGCTTTTCGCCGTAGAGACAAGCCGGCCTGCTACTGAAATATACTTTCGCATCAATAATTTGCAAGCCGGTCTCTCTGGCGTGCGCACAAAATGTGCGGCAACATTGTCCAGGGCGAAACACTGCGCGCCATCCTCCGGCGCGCTCAGCCCTGGGTCTTGCGCGCCGCCAGCGCCACGGTGGGCGCGACCAGGGCCTGGTACAGCTCGCCGGTGGCGCCATCCCAGGCCGCCACCGCCTGCTGCTGGCGCGCGACGGTGGCGAAGTCGCCGCGCGCGATCGGGCCGCTGAGGGCCGGTGCGGCGCCCATGCGGAAGACATTGTTCAGGGTTTCGCTGGCCAGGGGACGGGCCAGCTCGCGCGCCACGGCTTCCGGAATGCCGGCCGCCTGGTAGGCGCGCAGGGCGGCGTCCAGCACCGTCACCAGATAGTTGCTGGCGAAGACGGCCGCCGCGTGATACACGGTCTTGGCGGCGGCATCGATGGCGACCGGGCGGCCGCCGATGGCTTGCAGCGCGGGATCGAGCACGGCCAGCGCCCGCGCATCGCCCTCCACGCCGCAGAAGGTGCCGGCGAAATTGGCGGCCACGGCGGCCGGATCGGCAAAGCTGCGGATCGGGTGGACGCTGGCAGTGTAAGCGCCCGCTTCGCCCGCAACCTTCAGCTGGTCGGATGCCAGCGCGCCGCTGCAGTGGAAGACCACGGCGCCGGCCAGCGGCACGGCCGCCGCCAACGCCGCGCAGGCGGACAGGATCTGGTCGTCGCTGACGGCCAGCAGATACACATCGGCCGGGCGCAGCTGAGCATAGTCATGCAGGGCGCGGCCGGCGCCGATGAAATCCACCGCCAGCTGCGCCGACTGCGGCGAGCGCGTGAGCACGTCCTGCACGCTGAACTGTCCGGCCAGCAGACGGCCCAGCGCGCGGCCGACATGGCCGCCGCCGATGATGGACAGCGTCGGCATCAGAAGCTGGAGCCGGGCTGGCGCAGGAATTCCTGCTCTTCCGGCGTAGAGGTGCGGCCGAGAATGGCGTTACGGTGGGGGAAACGGCCGAAGCGGCGGATCACGTCGAAATGCCGCTTGGCATAGTCGAGCGGCACGTCAAAGCCCGGCACGGCCGCGCTCAGCATATCGAACAGGTCGACCGAGCGCATTTGCAGCGAAAGGTTTTCCGCATGCTCGAACGGCAGATAGGCGAAGAAGCGCTGCACCGGCGGCAAGGTCTGGTTGGCGCCGGAATCGTCCAGGCCTTTGGCCGCTTCCAGCGCCAGCGCATCGCCGGCGAAGGCTTTCGGCGTGCCGCGATAGGCATTGCGCGTCATCTGGTCCAGCACGATGATGCGCGCCAGCGTGCCTTGCGTGCCCTCGTCGTCCCACTGGCGCAAGCCGCCGCTGATGGCTTCCTCGATCAGGGCGCCGAAGTGCAGGCGGATGCCGGCGTCGAAGACCGGATCCTGAGCAAACCATTCCTGGCGCTGCGCATTATGGCCTTTGACGCCGATGGGCAGGAACCAGAAATCCAGTATGTCTTGCGAAGTGATGATCACACTCGTCTCCTTCAGTTGCGGGCGTGGGTCAGCTGGAAGCCGTCGATGCCCTCGAAATGCGCCAGTTCGGCCGCCAGCTGCGACAGCGGCGAGCCACTGCGCTTGCTCAGGGCCAGCGCCACGAAGCGCCACTCCTGCATGCCGCGCTCCAGGCCAATGGTCAGCGAGCCACCGGCGATTTCATAGCCGCGTTCCAGCGCCACCTTGCGCAAGGCATCTTCGCGCGGCTCGAAACCGGGCTTGAAGCGCATGGAAATCGCAATCGCGTGGCGCGAAGGCAGCCAGGCCTCCAGCTTGGACAGGAAAATCATCGACATCGCGCACAGGAAGGCCAGTCCCATGGCCGAGGCGTAAAAGCCCACACCCACCAGCACGCCGATCACCGAGGAGGCCCAGATCGAGGCGGCCGTCGTAAGGCCGCTGATATTGAAACCTTCGCGCATGATGACGCCCGCGCCGAGGAAGCCGATGCCGGTGACGATGCCCTGGATGACGCGGGTGGGGTCGACGCCGAGCATCTCGGTCATATGGCCGCCGAACCAGTGGGCCGGATAGCCGCCGATCACGGTCAGGGCGGCCGACGCCATGCACACCAGACCATAGGTACGCATGCCGGCCGCCCGGCCGTGATAGGAACGCTCATAACCGACCAGCAGGCCAAGCAGCAACGCGCCGAGCAAATTCAACAGAATCACGCCATTGGTCGCCAGTTCTCCGGTGGACCAGTAGGCGCGCAAAAATTCAATGGAGGGCATATTCGCCTCTTCTCCTGGTTAGTCGGCTTTCTTCCTGCCGAGCTGTTTTTCAAACTCGACATCGAGCTTGCTGACGCGCTTGGGTTTCTGCGGTCCCTGGGCGTTGAGGAAGGCGACGAAATCGTCGAGTTCCATCGGCGCGCACAGCGGCGGCTTGCCGGCGCCTTCGCTCAGGAAGAAATGGCCGTTGCCGGTGCGCGTCATCGAATAGGCGGCGTTGCCGCTGCGCTCTTTGAGCCGCGCCAGCGCATTGGCGGCCCTGGTGGAACGGGCGCCGCTCATATGGCTGCCGTCCTTTCTTCCAGCCAGGCCAGGGCCGCGCCGCCCACATGGGGGCTAAGGCGGGCGCGCACGGTGGCGTGGTAATCGTTCAGCCATTGGACCTCGTCGGCGCGCAGCAGGGCTTTGTCGACGCAGCGCGTGTCGATCGGGCACAGGGTCAGCGTCTCGAACGCGAGGAAGGGGCCGAAGCCGTGGTCGCCCGCCAGGCGGTTGAGCACCAGGTTCTCGATGCGGATGCCCCATTTTCCGGGCCGGTAGATGCCCGGCTCGATCGAGGTGATCATGCCCGGCTCCATGGCGGTATGCGCTTCCGGCATGGCGGACGGCGAAATCGATTGCGGACCTTCATGCACATTCATGAAATAGCCCACGCCGTGGCCGGTGCCGTGGCCGAAGTCGACGCCCTCGGCCCAGATCGGGGCGCGCGCGATGGCGTCCAGCATGGGCGACTTGGTGCCGCGCGGGAAACGCGTCACGGACAGGGCCATCATGCCTTTCAGGACCAGGGTGAAGTCGCGCTTGTGCTCGGCCGCGATATGGCCGACCGCGATCACGCGCGTGATGTCGGTGGTGCCGCCCACATACTGGCCGCCGGAATCGATCAGCAGCAAGCCGTCGCCTTCGATGACGGCGCTGCCTTCCACCGGCGCGCGGTAGTGCATGATGGCGCCATTCGCCTTGAAGCCGGCAATGGTGCCGAAGCTGGGGCTGACGAAGCCGGGACGGCGCGAACGCGCGGCCGTGATGCGGGTGCCGATTTCATACTCGGTCAATGGCGCGCGCTGGGGATTGGACAGGGTCTGTTCCAGTTCGCTGAAGAATTCGCACAGCGCGGCGCCGTCCTGCTCCATGGTGTCGCGCACATGGAAGGCTTCAGCCTCGGTCTTTTTCGACTTGGCGAAGGTGGTCGGGTTGATCGCCTCCACCACGTTCACCGAGGCCGGCACCGCCTGGCGCGTGCCGCTGGTGATGCGGCGCGGGTCGAGCAGCAGGGTGCTGCCCGGCGGCAGCGCGGCCAACGCGGCATTGGCGGCGGCATATGGGGCCAGCGCCACCTTGTCCTGCGCCAGCGTGGCGGCCAGCTCCGACGGCACCTTGCCGTCGGCCACAAACAGCGTGGCCTGGCCGGCGCCGATCAGGGCGTGGGACAGGAAGATCGGGTTGTAGTTGACGTCCGAACCGCGCAGATTGAGCAAATAGGCGATATCGTCCAGGGTCGAGATGATGTGGTGCTGCGCGCCCAGGCGCGCCATCTCGGCGCGCAGCTCGGCCAGTTTGGCGGCGCGCGGCGTGACGGCATACGGCGGCAGGTGTTCATACACGGGCGCATCGGGCAAGGCGGGACGGTCCTGCCACACCTCGTCCAACAGATCGAGGTCGGTGCGCAGGTCCACGCCCTTGGCCTGCAGCGCCTGTTGCAGCAGGCGGGCGATGGACAGGCCCAGGACCGCGCCATCCACGGCCACGGTCTGGCCGCGCTGCAGGGTGGCAGCCAGCCAGTCCACATACTGCACGCTGGCGCCCGAGGAGATCTTCATCAGCTGCACGCCGGTGCCGGCCAGCTCGGATTCGGCCTGGGTCCAGTAGCGGCCATCGGTCCAAACGCCCGCGAAATCGGCGGTGATGATGAAAGTGCCGACCGAACCGGTGAAGTTGGACAGCCATTCGCGCCCCTGCCAGCGCGGCGGCAGATACTCGGACAAATGCGGATCGGCGGACGGCACCATCAGGGCATCGATCCGGTGCGCGCGCATCGCCTGGCGCAGCGAGGCAAGCCGGCCGGCGATCGTGGAATTTTCTGGATTTTGCATGAGCTTCGTCGAATTCTTATCAGGCGCGCCACTGCGGCGCGGCATGGCTCTATGATACAGCGATCTTTCCAGCGCCGGGGCGCAGGGTCGGACAGGCTTACCAACGCATCCAACTATGACGCAGAACAAGGTGACGTCACTCTTGCCTTAATTTCCGTAGCTTATAAACTACACTGGGAGCATGCTTAAACTGCTCCGTTATCGCCGCAACGATGGCCGCGAACCTTTTACCGAATGGCTGAGCAGCCTGCGGGACAAGGTTGCTCAAGCTCGCATCCGTATCAGATTGCGGCAGCTTGAAACAGGCAATTTCGGCGACACCGCCTCAGTTGGAGAAGGCGTGATGGAGTTGCGCATTCATCTTGGTGCCGGGTATCGGGTCTATTTTGCTCAACATGGAAAAGCCATCGTCATCCTTCTGTGCGGCGGCGATAAAAGTAGTCAAAGCACAGATATACGGCGCGCCAAGGAATACTGGCTGGATTGGAAAGGTCGGGAACATGGATAAAGGAAGCAGTGCCGTTTCGCATACTGAACGGGAAATCGAGGAATTGCGCGCCGACCGGGAGCTGGCAACCGAATACCTGAAAGCCGCCATGGAATCATTGGACGATCCCAATGAGAGGGCGGCGGGCCTGCTGGCGCTGCGTACCGTCGCCGAAGCCTACGGCGGGCTGGGCGCCGTGGCGGCAGAAGCTGGCATCAGCCGTGAAGCACTGTATCGCGCCTTGTCGCCGAAGGGGAATCCAACATTACGCATTCTGCTGGCCGTGCTGAAGGCAGTCGGGATGCGCCTATCAGTCGAATCCAGTGAGACCTGGAAAGAACAGGATGAGCAGGCAGCGCAAAGCGCTGGCTGATCAAGCCTCGAAGCGGCGCAGGCCGTCGAGATCGAGGATGCGGATGCCGCCGTAGTCGACCCTGAGCAGGCCTTGCCGTTCGAGCAGCTGCAAGGCCTGGTTGGCGCGCTGGCGCGAGGCGCCGGACAGCAGGCCGACTTCTTCCTGCGAGATCTGCAGCAGCGGTTCGCTGCCGGGATACAAATGCGAATGGAAGAGCGAGGCGAGGCAGCGCGCCACGCGGGTGTCGGGGTCGAGCAGGCGCTCGCTTTCGACCAGGCCGATGAACTGGCCCAGGCGCTCGTTGAGCTGCATCAGCAGGAAGCGCGTGAACGGCAGGCTGGTTTCCAGCAGCCAGAGGAAGGTCTCGGCCGGCATGCGCGCGATGCGGCTGTCGCGCAGGGCCATGGCGTCGTACTTGCGGCGCTCGTCCTTGAGCAGCGAGCCTTCGCCGAACCAGCCGCCGGGCGGCACGCCGGTGAAGGTCACGCTTTTGCCGGACGGCGAAAAATTATTCATCTTGACCATGCCGCTCAGGATGCCCACCCAGTTGTCCACCACCTCGCCCTTGTGGCAGACATAGCCCCCCTTCGGCACGAACACTTCAAACGTGGTCGCCTCCACGCGCGCCATCTGCCCGGGCGTCAGGGTCTTGGCCCAGATTGCCGCGTGCAGCGCTTCCTTCAGGGTCGGTTGTTTAGTATCCATTGTTGCGACGCACCATCAAAAGTCCGGGAATTGTCTTCGAAAAGACAACATGGCCCAAAAACGCACGTTAATATCATCACACAAGAAAAGTGCTGGTCCAGACCATTATAAGCGCCCCCAAGAGAGGGCTAAGGAGACACTGGTGCAGACTGAATTACACACTTTCCCGCGCCGCCTGCTTCAGCACGGGAAGGATCGCCCGCTCAAACCGGCGTTCCGCGAGAAGTACCTGGGCATCTGGCAGACCTGGAACTGGTCGCAGGTGAACGAGGAAGTGCGCGCCCTGGCCTGCGGCTTGGCCGCGCAGGGCTTCCAGCGCGGCATGAACCTGGCCATCATCGGCGACAACCGTCCGCGCCTGTACTGGGCCATGCTGGCGGCACAGTGCCTGGGCGGCGTGCCGGTTCCGCTGTATCAGGACGCGCCGGCCGCCGATATGGCTTTCGTGCTGGAGAACGCGGAAATCCGCTACGCCGTGGTGGAAGACCAGGAGCAGGTCGACAAGCTGCTGGAGCTGAAAGCCAGCTGCCCGGACATCGCCCATATCGCCTACGAGGACGAACGCGGCATGCGCAACTACACGCAGCCGGAGCTGACCTCCTTCGCCAGGCTGCAGGAGCTGGGCCGCGCTTACGACAAGGCCAATCCCGGCTTCTACGAAGCGGCCATCGCCGCCGGCCAGGAATTCGACAACGCCATCATCCTCTACACCTCCGGCACCACCGGCAAGCCGAAAGGCGTGTGCCAGACCCACTCCGCCCTGATCGCGGCCGCCACCGGCGGCATCGGCTTCGACAATCTGAAAGACAGCGAAGACATCCTCTCCTACCTGCCCATGGCCTGGGTCGGCGACTGCCTGTTCTCGCTGGCGCAGGCCATGGTGGCCGGCTTTACCGTCAACTGCCCGGAATCGAGCGACACGGTGATGACCGATATGCGCGAAATCGGCCCCACTTACTACTTCGCCCCGCCGCGCATCTTCGAAAACATGCTGACCCAGGTGATGATACGCATGGAAGACGCGGGCACACTGAAACGCAAGATGTTCCAGCACTATATGGACGTGGCGCGCCGCTGCGGCGCCGACATCCTGGACGGCAAGGACGTGCCGCTGTCCGACCGCATCGCCTACGCCCTGGGCGACCTGCTGGTGTATGGCCCGCTGAAAAACGTGCTGGGACTGTCGCGCGTGCGCGTGGCTTACACGGCGGGCGCCGCCATCGGGCCCGACCTGTTCCGCTTCTACCGCTCAATCGGCATCAACCTGAAACAGTTCTACGGTTCGACCGAAACCTGCGCCTATATCTGCCTGCAGCCGGACGGCAAGATCAAGTTCGACAGCGTGGGCCTGCCCGCGCCCGGCGTGGAAGTGAAGCTGGCCGCCAACGGCGAGGTGCTGGTGAAATCGCCGACGCTGATGGACTGCTACTACAAGCGCCCCGACGCCACCAGCGAAGCCATCGACGAGCAAGGCTATTTCCACACCGGCGATGCGGGCCTGTTCGACAGCGAAGGCCATCTGAAAATCATCGACCGCGCCGCCGACGTGGGCAAGCTGAATGGCGGCGCCATGTTCGCGCCCAACTATATCGAGAACAAGCTGAAGTTCTTCCCCTTCATCAAGGAGGCTGTGGCGTTCGGCAACCAGCGCGACCAGGTCACGGCCTTCATCAATATCGATATGGAAGCGGTGGGCAACTGGGCCGAGCGGCGCAATATCGCCTACTCGGGCTACACCGACCTGGCGGCCCACGCCCAGACCTATGATCTGATCAAGGAGTGCATCGAAAAGGTCAACGCCGACCTGGCCAGCGAGGCGCTGATGGGCGACACCCAGGTGCACCGCTTCCTCGTGCTGCATAAGGAACTGGACCCGGACGACGACGAGCTGACCCGCACCCGCAAGGTGCGCCGCAAATTCGTCGCCGAAAAATATGCGGTGCTGATCGATGCGCTCTACAGCGGCAAGGCCGTGCAGCATATCGAAACCCAGGTGAAATTCGAGGATGGCCGCAGCGGCATGATCGCCGCCGACCTGCAAATCCAGGACAGCAAAACCTTTCCCGTCATCGGGAAGGCCGCAGCATGATCGAGGAACCCACCATGATAATGAATGAACCCGACATGCATTTCGGCTCGGCGCGCAAGACCGGCCCGGTGATACTCGATCTGCAGAATATCTCGCTGTCCTTCGGCGGCGTGAAGGCGCTGACCAATATCTCCTTCGACGTGCGCCAGCATGAAATCCGCGCCATCATCGGCCCCAACGGCGCCGGCAAAAGCTCGATGCTGAATGTGATCAACGGCGTGTACCGCCCGCAGCAGGGCGAGATCATTTACCGCGGCCAGCACCGAAAAAATATGGATTGCTACCAGGCCGCCAAATCCGGCATCGCCCGCACCTTCCAGAACATCGCCCTGTTCAAGGGCATGACGGTGCTGGACAACATCATGACCGGCCGTAACCTGAAGATGAAGTCCAACTTCCTGTTGCAGGCCCTGTACTGGGGACCGGCGCGGCGCGAGGAAATCGAGCACCGCAAAAAGGCCGAGGCCATCATCGACTTCCTGGAAATCCAGCATATCCGCAAAACGCCGGTGGGCCGCCTGCCCTACGGCCTGCAAAAGCGCGTGGAACTGGGCCGCGCCCTGGCGGCCGAACCGGAAATCCTGCTGCTGGACGAACCGATGGCCGGCATGAACGTGGAAGAAAAACAGGATATGTGCCGCTTCATCCTCGACGTGAACGACCAGTTCGGCACCACCATCGTGCTGATCGAGCACGATATGGGCGTGGTGATGGATATCTCGGATCGCGTGGTGGTGCTCGACTACGGCAAGAAGATTGGCGACGGCACGCCCGACGAGGTGCGCGGCAATCAGGATGTGATCAACGCCTATCTCGGCAGCCACTAGGAGCAAGCAATGAATATCAGTTTCTTCTTCGAGGTGCTGATCGGCGGCCTGCTGTCCGGCGTGATGTACGCGCTGGTGGCGATCGGCTTTGTGCTGATCTACAAGGCATCCGGCGTCTTCAATTTCGCGCAGGGCGCCATGGTCTTCTTCGCCGCGCTGACCTGCGTCGGCATCATGGATAAATTCGGCCTCTCGCTGTGGCTGGCGATTCCGGCCACCATGGTCGCCATGATCATCCTGGGCCTGGCCATCGAGCGCGTGGTGCTGCGGCCCCTGGTGAACCAGCCCGAGATCGCGCTGTTCATGGCCACCATCGGCCTGGCTTTCTTCATCGAAGGCCTGGCACAGCTGCTGTGGGGTTCGCAGGTGCACAAGCTAGACCTGCCGATCGAGGACGTGCCGCTGCAATACCTGCTGGATAACTTCAACATCATCGTGTCGCAATTCGACGTGATCGCCGCCGCCATCTGCGGCGTGATGGTGATCGTGCTGGCCCTGCTGTTCGCCAAGACCAAGGTGGGACGCGCCCTGCGCGCCGTGGCCGACGACCACCAGGCCGCGCTGGCCGTGGGCATTCCGCTGCAGCGCATCTGGGCCGTGCTGTGGGCCGTGGCCGGGCTGGTGGCCATGGTGGCGGGCCTGCTGTGGGGCGCGCGCAATGGCGTGCAGTTCGCGCTGACCTTCATCGCGCTGAAGGCGCTGCCGGTGCTGATCCTGGGCGGCTTCACTTCGGTGCCGGGCGCGATTGTCGGCGGCCTGATTATCGGCGCCTCGGAAAAACTGGCCGAGGTGTATATCGGCCCGCTGGTGGGCGGCGGCATCGAAGGCTGGTTCCCTTATGTGCTGGCCCTGCTGTTCCTGCTGGTCCGGCCCGAAGGCCTGTTCGGCGAAAAAATCATCCGCAGGATTTGAGAGGATCGCACCATGTTCTACCGTGAAGCAGGACAATTCAAGACCAGCTACGAAGCGGACGGCCAGATCCTACCCATCCGCCAGGACCGCATCGCCCTGTTCGCGACGCTGGCCGTGGCGCTGCTGGCGCTGCCGCTGATTTCCTCGCCGTACATGCTGTCGGCGATTCTGATCCCCTTCCTGATCTTTGCGCTGGCGGCGCTGGGGCTGAACATCCTGACCGGCTACGCCGGCCAGCTCTCGCTCGGCACGGCCGCCTTCATGGCGGTGGGCGCCTTCGCCTCGTACAACTTCGTGGCGCGCATTCCCGGCATTCCGGTGCTGCTGGCCTTCGTGCTGGGCGGGCTGTGCGCCGCCATGGTGGGCATCGCCTTCGGCCTGCCTTCGCTGCGCATCCGCGGTTTCTATCTGGCCGCGTCCACGCTGGCGACCCAGTTCTTCGTGGTCTGGTGCCTGACCAAGATTCCCTGGCTGACCGGCCATAGCTCGTCCGGCGTGATCACAGCGCAGAAAATGGAAATCCTGGGCTATGCCTTCGACACGCCGGAACGCAAATATGTGCTGGTGCTGGGCGTGGTGGCCATCATGGCCCTGCTGGCGAAGAACATGCTGCGCTCGAACGTGGGCCGCTCCTGGATGGCGGTGCGCGATATGGACGTGGCGGCCGAAGTGATCGGCTTCCGGTTGATGCGCACCAAGCTGCTGGCTTTCGCCGTCAGCTCCTTCTACTGCGGCGTGGCGGGCGCGCTGTATGCGTTCGCCTATCTGGGCACGGTGGAACCGGAAGCGTACAACCTCGACCTGTCCTTCCGCATCCTGTTCATGATCATCATCGGCGGCGTCGGTTCCATTCTCGGCTCCTTCCTCGGCGCGGCCTTCATCGTGCTGCTGCCGGTGTTCCTGAACATCCTGGCGCATGGCCTGGCCCTGCCCACCAGCGTGGCATCGAACCTGGAGCTGATGACCTTCGGCGCCCTGATCATCTTCTTCCTGATCGTGGAACCGCACGGTCTGGCGCGTTTATGGCAAATCGGTAAAGAAAAACTGCGCCTGTGGCCTTTCCCCCACTGAGCAGCGGATAAAAACCATTGAGGAGACACAAATGAAAAAAGCCCTGAAAACCCTGGCCCTGAGCGTCGCCCTGATCGGCAGCTTCGCCTCCGCACAAGCCCAGGTCACGGAGCAGTTCGTGGCCCTGCCGTCCTACCGCGTCGGCCCTTATGCGGCCGGCGGTTCCGGCTTCTATGGCGGCATCATCGATTACTTCAACCTGGTCAACGCCAACGGCGGCATCAATGGCGTGAAGGTCAGCTGGGAAGAGTGCGAAACCGAATACAACCCATCGCGCGGCGTGGAATGCTATGAGCGCCTGAAAACCAAGAACGGCGGCGCCACCATGGTCGAACCGCTGTCCACCGGGATCGCCTACGGCATCCTGGACCGCATTCCGCAAGACAAGGTCCCGATGACGACCCTGGGCTATGGCCGCTCGGATGCGGCCAACGGCAAGGTCTTCCCCTATGTCTTCCCGCTGATCTCCGACTACTGGAGCCAGGCCGCCGCCATGATCAAGTACCTGGGCGATAAGGATGGCGGCGTGGCCAAGCTGAAAGGCAAGAAGATCGTGCACCTGTACCACGACTCGGCCTTCGGCAAGGAACCCTTGCCGGTGCTGGAAGCGCTGGCCGCCCAGCATGGCTTTGAACTGATCAAGATTCCGGTCGCGCCGCCAGGCAGCGAGCAGCAGTCGCAATGGCTGCAGATCCGCCAAGCGAAACCCGACCATGTGATCCTGTGGGGCTGGGGCGTGATGAATTCCGTCGCCATCAAGACCGCGCAGCGCAACGGCTTCCCGCGCGAGAAAATCCTCGGCGTGTGGTGGGCCGGTTCGGAAGAGGACACCGTGCCGTCGGGCGATGCGGCCAAGGGCTATACCGCAATGTCCTTCAACACGCCAGGCAACTACCCGGTGCTGGATGAGATCCGCAAGAAGATCTACGCCGGCGGCAAGGGCAATCTGGCCGACCAGTCGCGCATCGGCTCCGTGTACCACATGCGCGGCGTGACGGCCGGTATTCTGTTCGTGGAAGCCATGCGCACCGCGCAGGAGAAATTCGGCAAGGGCAAGCCGGTGTCGGGCGAGCAGCTGCGCTGGGGCCTGGAGAACCTGAACATCGACGAGACGCGCCAGAAAGCCATCGGCGCGCTGAATATGTTCCCGCCGGTGAAAACCTCCTGCGACGACCACGAAGGTTCAGGCGCGGTCAAAGTGCAGCAGTGGGATGGCAAGAAGTGGAACGCCATCACGCCAAACTGGATCGTGGGCGACAAGGCGCTGGTGCGCAAGCTGGTGGAGGAGTCCTCGAACAAGTACGCGGCGGAGAAGAAAATCACGCCAGCCTGCATGAAGTAAGGCCGCCAGAAGAAGGGGGTCTGTCCCCGGCGGGGACAGACCCCGGTTGCAACAGTTTCGCGAGCAGACTATGACTACATTACATGCGGTGCCTTCTGCCCCGGCAGTGCCCCAGCCTTATCTGTCGGTAAACAATATCGAGGTGATCTACGACCATGTGATCCTCGTGCTGAAAGGCGTGTCCCTGCAAGTCCCGCAGGGCAAGATCGTGGCCCTGCTGGGCGCCAACGGCGCCGGCAAATCGACCACGCTGAAAACCATCTCGACCCTGTTGCGCGGCGAACGCGGCGACGTGACCAAGGGCGAGGTGCAGTTCAAGGGCGAGCGCATCGACCAGCTCACGCCGAACGAGCTGGTAAAGCGCGGCCTGTCGCAGGTGATGGAAGGGCGCCATTGCTTCGGCCACCTGACCATCGAGGAAAACCTGCTGACCGGCGCCTATACCCGCTCGCTCTCGCGCGCCGAGCTGCGCGAGGCGCTGGACAAGGTGTACCACTACTTCCCGCGCCTGAAGGAGCGCCGCGGCAGCCAGGCCGGCTATACCTCGGGCGGCGAGCAGCAGATGTGCGCCATCGGCCGCGCGCTGATGGCCAAGCCTTCCATGATCCTGCTGGATGAACCGTCGATGGGCATCGCGCCGCAGATCGTCGATGAAATCTTCGGCATCGTGAAGGACTTGAACACCAAGGAAAACGTCTCCTTCCTGCTGGCCGAGCAGAACACCATGGTGGCGCTGCGCTATGCGGACTTCGGCTACATCCTCGAAAACGGCCGCGTGGTGATGGAAGGCGCGGCCGACGATCTGGCGAACAACGAGGACGTGAAGGAGTTCTATCTCGGCATGTCCGGCGCGGGCCGCAAAAGCTTCCGCGACATGAAGTTTTACCGCCGCCGCAAACGCTGGCTGGCTTAAGGACGGTATGAATCTGAACAAGGCAAAAACTTTCTGCCGCAGCCTGCCCGGCGCGATAGAGAGCGTGAAATGGGGCGAGGTGCTGGTGTTCACGGTGGGCGAAAAAATGTTCGCCTGCACCGATGCCGACGGCGAATCGAACCGCATCAGCTTCAAGGTGGAAGACGAACGTTTTCTGGAACTGTCCGACCGGCCCGGCTTTGTGCCGGCACCGTATCTGGCGCGCGCCAAGTGGGTGATGATCGAAGACGTGAAAACCGTGGCCGAGGATGAGGCCAAGGCCCTGCTGCGGCGTTCCTATGAGCTGGTGTTCGCCAAATTGAGCAAGAAAATGCAGCGCGAAATCGGAGAGCAGGTATGAGTGGCGATACGCTGGACGAACTGGAAACGAGAGCGCCGCAGGAGCGCGAACGCGAGCTGATGGCGCGCTTGCCGGGTCTGATCGCGCAGGCGCAGGGCGCACCGGGCTGGGCGCGCATCCTGCAGGGCGTGGATGCCGCTGCCATCGACAACCGCGCCGCGCTGGCGCGCCTGCCGGTCACGCGCAAGTCCGACCTGAAAACCCTGCAGCATGATCTGAGGCCTTTCGGCGGCTTGAACAGCACGCCGCAAAGCCAGCTGGCGCGGGTGTATATGTCGCCCGGTCCCATCTTCGATCCGGAGGGACGCGCGCCCGACTGGTGGCGCTTTTCCCGGCCCATGTATGCGGCCGGCGTACGCGCCGGCGGACTGCTGCAGAACTGCTTCTCCTACCACTTCACGCCGGCCGCCTTCATGGTGGAGTCGGGGGCGGCGCGCATCGGCTGCACCGTGATCCCGGCCGGCAGCGGCCAGACCGAGATGCAGGTGCAGGCCATGGCCGAGCTGAAGCCCGATACCTATATCGGCACGCCCTCCTTCCTCAAGATCATCATCGAGAAGGCGCGCGAGATGGGCGCCGATATCAGCAGCGTGAAGCAGGCCATGATGGGCGCGGAAGCGCTGCCCGAATCGCTGCGCCGCTGGTTCGCCGAGAACGGCGTGCCGCATGTGTACCAGACCTATGCCTCGGCCGATATCGGCAGCATCGCCTATGAGACGCGCAGCAACGGCGTGCTCAATCCCGGCATGGTGCTGGATGAGGACGTGATCCTGGAGATCGTGCGTCCCGGCAGCGGCGATCCGGTGCCGCCGGGCGAGGTGGGCGAGGTGGTGGTCACGCTGTTCAACCCGGATTATCCGCTGATCCGCTTCGCCACCGGCGACCTGTCGGCCATCCTGACCGATGCGCCGCCCTCGGCCTGCGGCCGCACCAATACCCGCATCAAAGGCTGGATGGGCCGGGCCGACCAGACCACCAAGGTGCGCGCCATGTTCGTCCATCCCTCGCAGGTGAACGAAATCGCCAAGCGCCATCCCGAAATCCACAAGGCGCGCCTTGTCATTTCAGGCAAGGTTGCCAGCGACGTCATGACCCTGCACTGCGAAGTGGACGATCCCATGGACCTGCGCAATGCCGCCGCCATCGTCAATTCGATCCGCGAGCTGACCAAACTGCGCGGCGACGTGCGCTTCGCAGAGCGGGGAAGCCTGCCAAATGACGGCAAGATCATCGACGATGTGCGCGATTACAGCTAGCTGTGGCGCGAATCCAACTGCAAAAGCGAGGGCCGGATTTATGGCGGATAATGAAGCCATTCTTGAGCCATTTATCACCGCCACAGAATTATTATGCAAGACTTTCACCATAACCGCGCCCGCGCCCTGCTGAAAAACGCAGAAGAAATCTTCGATAAACAAGCCGTTCTCGATTCCGTCGCCCGCATCGCCGACCAGCTGAATACCCGCTTTGACCATGACGAGAACCAGGAATTTCCCCTGGTGCTGGGCGTGATGGGCGGGGCCGTGGTGTTCACCGGCCATCTGCTGCCGCAGCTGACCTTCCCGCTCGAATTCGACTATATCCATGTCAGCCGCTATGGCGACGACGACCAGGGCGGCAAGGTGGTGTGGAAGGTGATTCCGCGTCCGACCGTGGCCGGCCGCACCATCATCGTGGTGGACGATATTCTGGACGAGGGCGAGACGCTGGCCCACGTCAAGGAACGCCTGCTGGAGATGGGCGCCAAGGAAGTGATTCTGGCCGTGTTCGCGGACAAGGCGATCGGCAAGCCGAAGCCGGTGAAGGCCGATCTGGTCGGACTGACCATCCCCAACCGCTTCGTGGTCGGTTTCGGCATGGATGCTTATGGCTACTGGCGCAATCTGCCAGGGCTGTGGGCCATCCGCAATGAGGATCTGAACCAGCGCTAGGCGCGGGGCAGCAGGCGGCTCTCACGACATCGCGGCCCACCGGGCGCGCCGGGGGCCGCAAACTGCATATACCGGTTCGGATCCAGTCGGGGGAATCGAATTTACAACGCCAGACGCGCGCGCGCCGCCTGGTATTCCGCCGTCAGGCGCTCCACCATCTCAGCCACGGTCGGCACATCGTCCATCAGGCCCACGCCCTGGCCGGCGCCCCAGATATCGCGCCAGGCTTTCGCGCTGCCCGAGCCGAAGCTCATCTTGCTCTTATCCGATTCCGGCAGGTTCTCCGGATCGAGGCCGGCGGCCACGATGGATTTTTTCAGGTAGTTGCCGTGCACGCCGGTGAACAGATTGGTGTACACGATATCGGCCGCCGCGGATTCCACGATGGCGTCGCGATAGCCCTGGCTCACATTCGATTCCTGGGTCGCCAGCCAGCGCGAGCCGATGTAGGCGAAATCCGCACCCATGGCTTGCGCCGCCAGGATGGCGTCGCCGGTGGCGATGGAGCCGGACAGCGCGATCGGGCCTTTAAAGAACTTGCGCACCTCGCCCACCAGGGCGAAAGGCGAGAGCGTGCCCGCATGGCCGCCGGCGCCGCTGGCCACCAGGATCAGGCCATCCACGCCCGCTTCCAGCGCTTTTTCAGCGTGGCGGATCGAGACCACATCATGCAGCACGATGCCGCCATAGCTGTGGATCGCATCCAGCATCTCCTTGGGCGGCGCGCGCAGCGAGGAAATGATGATCGGCACCTGGTGCTTGACGCAGACTTCCACATCATGCGCCAGGCGGTCATTCGACTGGTGCACGATCTGGTTCACCGCGATCGGGCCGACGCGCTTGCCGGGATGGGCGCGCTGATAATCGGCCAGCTCCGCCTGCAGGTCGGTCAGCCAGGTATCCAGCAACTCCGCCGGACGCGCATTAAGCGCCGGGAAGGAGCCGACGATGCCGGCCTTGCACTGCGCCGCCACCAGGGCTGGGCCGCTGGCGATAAACATCGGCGAAGCGATGACGGGAAGAGACAGATTTTGCAGCACTGGAGGCAAGGCCATGGCACGCTCGCTAAAAAATGGTTAATCGGACCCAGCCGATTATAGCCCCGAAATAGTACGATCGTGCTGAATCTAGGCAAAAGCCTCTACCGCTACAGCCGAGTCCCTGTCCACCTTGGTGCCTGGCACCACATCGGACACGAGCTCGGCCGTATCGCACCACCTCAGCCGCTGGCTACGGCTGTGTTCGTGTCCGCTTGGTGCCAGGCACCAAGGTGGACACGGGCTCAGCCGTCGTTGAGGAGGTAGTCGCCGTCGAGGCGGGCGGCGCAGGCGCGGGTGAGCTGCTTGATGGCCCAGGCGGCCAGCTCGTCGTCGCTGCGGTGCAGGTAGCGCGCGTTGGCGGTGGCGAGGGCGGACATGCCGGACAGGATGCCGGCCACCTCGCCCAGCGGGATGCGCTGGCGCTCCAGGAGCACGAATTTGAGCATGACCTTGACCGCGTATTCGGCATTGCGCACCGGGTCGGCGGAGAGGAAGGCCAGGCGCTTGCGGGCGCGTCCCAGCGCGCCTTTGACGTCTTCGAACATGGCGCCATGGCCGGGAATGACCACGCGCACGTCCAGGGTGTCGATCAGGTCGAGCGTGGCGCCGGCTTCCTCGAAGCCGTCTTCGCCTTCCAGCTCGGGGAAGATGACGCCGAAGCCGTTCCACCACAGGGCGTCGGCCGAGATCAGCACCTTCTCCTGCGGGCAGTAGTAGATCAGCGAGTGGGTGTGGTGGCCGGGCGCGCCGAGCGCCTGCCATTCCATATCGCCCAGGGTCAGCACTTCGCCCGCCTGCACCACGCCGTCGATGCGGAAACGCTCGCATTGCTGGCCGGTGGCTTTGAAGGTCAGCGCTTCCTCGTCCCAGTGACGGACTTTTTCCGCGTCCTCGGCGGGCACGAAAGTATCGCAGCCGTAGTGGGCCTGCAGGATGGCGTTGCCGCCGCAGTGGTCGGAGTGCAGATGGGTGTTGTACAGGCGGTCCAGGCGGCGGCCCGGCAGGGCGTGGCGCACCAGCGCGAGGGTCTGCTCGGCGTGGCTGATGTAGCCGCTGTCGATCAGGGCGGCGTCGTGGCGGCCCAGCAGCAACACATTGTTCGAGGATAGCCAGCCACGCTCGAAGACGTGGATGGAAGAAGGCAAAGTAATCATTTTTTCATCTGGAAGGCCAGGGAGATCCTGGCAAATTCCACCAGCACGTCCTGCGAGCCGCCATTGAAGGTGACGAAGGCGTTCCCGGTGCGCACCACCATGCGCGGCGGGAAGAGCCAGGACAGATACGGAATACCAATCAGTTTCGCGCCGCGCACATCGCGCCATTCCACCTTTTTATCGTACAGCCAGGTCTGGCGGATGCCGCTGCCGTCGATGGTGGTGGTGGCGCGCAGAAACCAGTAATAGCTGACGATCAGCATCAGCCCCGCGCCGATCAGCAGGGCTTTCACGCCCAGACCGAACTGCAGCAGCGGGAAGCGCAGCGCCACATTCAGCGTGTAGCCGGCCAGCACGATGGTGATGAAGGTGGCGAACAGCTTGAAGCCCTTGCCATAGGCGGGGCCAGAGACCACGCGCTCGGGTTGGTAGGTCTGCATGAATTTATTCGAAATCGATCAGTTGCTCGCGGCGGCGAATTTCCGCCCATACGCCGCGTTTGAACGCGTCGTCGGCCTGCGACCAGGCGACGATTTCGTCGATGGTGCGCAGGCAGCCTTCGCAAAAACCGCTGTCGCGGTTCATTTTGCACAGGCTGATGCAGGGCGATGGCACCGGCGTCGCCAATTCTGGGGCGCCGGGTGGCAGATCATGACTCATTGGTGCGGTGGTTGGGGAAATTAGGCGTATTTTATCCTGCGTCTGCATTTTTAGCGTGCGGCCGGAATTCGCTTGCATTGCTTCGTGCTTCTTTTACAATATTCCAAACAGATGGCTTGCCATGCCACGGAGACTGAGGGGACTCACGCCCATTCTCGTATTCACCAAGTATCCGAGGTATAGCATGAAGCTGAATTTTTCCTGGCTCGCCAGCTTGCGCAAGGCTGTGCGGCGATTATGGATGCGCCGCCGCGGCCTTCCCTTCCCCACCCTGCCGCCGGACGAGGACGCGCCCGGCCAAAGCCTGCCGCACCACCAGCCCGGCCCGCGTTTCATCGCCGGCCTGTATCGCAATGAATTCGGCGCGCGCGGCTACAAGCTCTATGTTCCGGCCAGTTTTCGCGGCCAGCCCATGCCCCTGCTGGTGATGCTGCACGGCTGCACGCAAGACCCCGACGATTTCGCCGCCGGCACGCGCATGAACCAGGTGGCGGAGGAAGAGGAATGCTTCGTGGTCTATCCCGCCCAGTCGCCCGAGGCCAATGGCGCGCGCTGCTGGAACTGGTTCAGCGCCCTCGATCAGAAACGCGGCCAGGGCGAGCCTTCCATCATCGCCGGCATCGCGCGCCTGGTGATGGATGCTTACCCCGTGATGCCGGAGCGCGTGTATGTGGCGGGATTGTCGGCCGGCGGCGCGATGGCGGCCATCGTCGGCACCCTGTATCCCGATGTATTTTCCGCCGTCGGCGTGCATTCCGGGCTGCCCTTTGCGTCGGCCCAGGATCTGCCCTCGGCCCTGGGTGCGATGCGGCGCGGCGCGGCCAGCGCGCGCGACAGCAACTATGGTCCGCAGCCGGTGATCGTCTTTCACGGCGACCGCGACGAGGTGGTGCATCCGGTGAATGGGGAGGATGTGATCGCCCAGGGACTGCGCAGCCATCCGCTGGGACGCAGCGCGCGCTACTCCACGCTATCGGGCCAGACGCCGGGCGGCCATGAATACACGCATACGCGGCACTGGCTGAAAGGCGGCACGCCGCTGGGCGAGCATTGGGTGATCCATGGCGCGGGCCATGCGTGGTCGGGCGGCAGCGCCGACGGCAGTTATACCGACGCCAAAGGACCGGACGCCAGCCGCGAGATGATGCGCTTTTTCAGCACCGTGGGCGCGCGCGCCCAAAGCGCCATTTCATCGCCAGAACGCACAGCGCCAGTAGCAGCTTGACGGCATTGGCGGCGATCACCGGCCCGGCATTCGTCAGCACGCCGTAGCACAGCCAGAGGAAGACGCCGAGGCTGAAAATCAGGTACATGCCGGTGGAAATGCCTTCGCCGCTGCGCCGCCGCCATACCAGCAGCACCTGCGGCACGAAGGAAAACGTGGTGCAGAAGGCGGCGATGAAGCCGAGCAGGTCGGCGTCAAGCGCCATCGCCATGGCCCATGGGGTCGGCGAACATGGCCAGGCGCTTGCGCTTTTCGCCGATATCGTCTTCGCTGTCCGCGTAGCGCTGGGCGATGCTCCGCATCTCGTCCTGGATGGCGAGGAAGGCGTCCACCATGTCCGGATCGAAATGGCTGCCGCGTCCCTTGGCGATGGTGGCGACGGCGTCGGCATGCGGAATGGGCTCCTTGTACACGCGGCGGCTGATCAGGGCGTCGTAGACGTCGGCCACCGCCATCAAGCGCGCCGAGATGGGAATGGCTTCGCCGGCCAGCCCTTCGGGATAGCCGCTGCCGTCCCATTTCTCCTGATGGCTGTAGGCGATCTCCTTGGCGAAATGCAGGAAGTCCACGCTCAGGCCCAGCTCGCGCTCGGCGGCGATGATGGCGTCGCGCCCCAGCGTGGTGTGGGTCTTCATGATTTCCATCTCGTGCGGTTCGAAGCGGCCCGGCTTGAGCAGGATGCGGTCGGGGATGCCGACCTTGCCGATATCGTGCAGCGGCGCCGATTTGTACAGCAGCTGGATGGTCTTCTCCGTCAGAAAGGCGCTGAAGCGCGGATGCTGGCGCAGCTTTTGCGCCAGCGCCTTCACATACAGCGAGGTGCGGCGGATATGGTTGCCGGTTTCGCTATCGCGCGTTTCGGCCAGCGAGGCCATGGCGTGAATGGTCACGTCCTGCAGGGCCGTGACTTCGCGCGTGCGCTCTTCCACTTCGTGTTCCAGGAATTTGTTCTGGTCGCGCAGGAAGTCGTGCATGCGCTTCATCGAGAGCTGGGTCTTGATGCGGGCCAGCACGATGGGCGCGGACAGGGGCTTGGTCAAGTAGTCGGCCGCCCCCATGGAGAAGCCGAGCTGCTCGTCCAGTTCCTCGCTCATGGCGGTGACGAAAATGACCGGAATATCGCGCGTGGCGGGATTTTCCTTGAGCGCCTTGCACACATCGTAGCCGCTCATGCCCGGCATCATGATGTCGAGCAGGATCAGGTCGGGCTTGGCCTCGCCGTTGGCGATCTTCAAGGCGCGCTCGCCGTTGACGGCGATCTTGGTGCGGTAGTCGTCTTCCAGCAGCGCGCACAGCACGTCGATATTGTCGGGCGTATCGTCCACGACCAGAATGGTGGGTTTGCCCTGCGTATTCATGCCGTTCTTTCGTTGATCTTCAGGTGCAGCGCGGAGGCCGCCTCGTTCAGTTGCGCCAGTGCGCCATCAAAATCGTATTGGCCGATCTGGCGCTGCAGCTGGCGCGCATGCTCGCCCTGCCCTGCCGCCGCCAGCTGCGTACAGAGTTTTTCGGCCAGCTTGAGGGCCGCCGAGTCGTCCTGCTCCAGCAGCGACGCCAGTTCCTGCAAGCTGGCGGCCAGGGCCACCAGGTCTTGCTGGTCCGCCGCGGCCGGGGCGCTGGCCTCGCCGGCCTGCACCTTGGCGCGCGCCGCGCCGCCTTGCAGCGCCGCCGGGTCGATGACGCTGCCCGCCCCCAGGCGCAGGGTCATGGTGATGCTGACCACCACGTCGTGCAATTCAGCTTGCATGGCGGCAGTCACTGCGTCCCGCCCTTCTTCCACGCCATGACTGAGCATGGATTCCAGCTGCGCCGCGCTGTCGGCCACACCGGCCGCGCCGATATTGCCGGCCAGGCCTTTGACGGTATGCGCCTCGCGCGTGGCGGCCGCCAGGTCGTTGTTGTCGACGGCGGCGGCGATGCGATCCATCACATCGGCCTGGGTTTCCACAAAGCGTATCAGCAGCTTGCGCATCAGCTTAGCATTTCCGCCGACGCGCTGCAGCGCCGCTTCCATTTGCAGGCCGGGAATCTGCGGCAAGCTTTCCTGCGCCTCTTCGCGCGCCGCCGCCATGCCGGCGGCCGGACGGCGCGGCTTGATCCAGCGCGCCAGGGTGGCGAACAGCTGGCTCACGTCGATCGGCTTGGCGATGAAATCGTTCATGCCGACGGCCAGGCATTTTTCCTTGTCGCCCACCATGGCGTTGGCCGTCATGGCGATCACGGGCAGCTCGGAGTAGCGCGGGTTTTCGCGCAGCTTGCGGGTGGCGTCGTAGCCGTCCATGATCGGCATCTGGCAGTCCATCAGCACGCCGTCGTAATGGGTGACGGCGATCTTGGCCAGGGCCATGGCGCCGTTGGTGGCGACGTCGACGCGCACGCCGGCATCGCCCAGCAGCTGCTGCGCCACTTCGCGGTTGACCTCATTGTCCTCCACCAGCAGCAGGTGGGCGCCGCGCATGGACTGGGCCGCCGACTGGTAATCGGCTTCGCGGCGGCGCGTGCGGCAGCGGTTCAAGTCCTTGCCGTAGGCGGTGGAGATGGAATCCATCAGGGTTGAGGCGCTGACCGGTTTATTGAGCACGCTGTCCACATGGACTTCGCGCGCCTCGTCCATCAGCACGTCGCGGTTGTAGGCGGTGACGACGATGAAGCGCGGCAGCGCATCCGGCACAAAGCCGGCATCGGCGCGGATGGCCTGGATCGCTTCGATGCCGTTCATTTCCGGCATCTGCCAGTCCATCAGCACCAGGCCGAAGGGCTGGCCGGCCTGGCGCGCCTGGGACACGGCCAGCACGGCTTCGGGACCGCTGCCCACGCCCACCGCGTCGAACTGCAGGGAGGTCAGCATGGCGACGAAGATTTCGCGCGCGGCGGCATTGTCGTCCACCACCAGCACGCGTTCGCCGGCGATGTCGGAATCGGGCGCCATGTCGGGCGTATGCGAGCTGGGAAGGCCGAAGCGGGCGCTGAAGAAGAAGTTGCTGCCCACGCCGGCTTCGCTTTCCAGGCCGATCTCGCCCTCCATCATTTCCACCAGGCGCTTGCTGATGGTCAGGCCCAGGCCCGTGCCGCCGTGGTGGCGGGTGGTCGAGGTGTCGCCCTGGGTGAAGGCCTGGAACAGCTTGGTGCGCTGGGCCGGGGTCAGGCCGATGCCGGTGTCGCGCACATCGACGCGCAGGCTGACTTGATCGTCGTTCTTGTCCAGCACGCGGATGGTGACCACGATCTCGCCCTGCTCGGTGAATTTGATGGCGTTATTGGTCAGGTTGATCAGCACCTGGCCGAAGCGCAGCGGGTCGCCCACCAGGGCCACCGGCACGTCGGGCGCGATGTCGAACAGCAGTTCCAGGCCCTTGTCCTGGGCGCGCATCACCGACAGGTCGGCGATATGGGCCATCACGTCCTCCAGATAGAAGTCGACGTTCTCGAAGGCCAGCTTGCCCGCCTCGATCTTGGAGAAATCCAGGATATCGTTGACGATGCCGAGCAGGTTGCGCGCCGCCGATTCCACCTTCTCCAGGTAGTTGCGCTGCTTCGGCGTGAGTTCGGTCTGCAGGGCCAGATGCGTCATGCCGATGATGCCGTTCATCGGCGTGCGGATCTCGTGCGACATATTGGCCAGGAAGTCGGACTTCATCTTGGTGGCGTCTTCCGCCACTTCCACCGCGTGGCGCAGCTGCTGTTCGGCCGCCAGCGCCGCCGTCATGTCCTTCAGGGCCAGCAGCAGCTCGCCCGTTTCGTCCTTCGAAGTGACTTCAATAACGGAACTGAGGTCGCCTTTGGCGACGCGGGTGGCGATGGCCACGGCTTCGGCCAGCGGCCGCGTGATCGAGCGCGCCGAGATGGCGAAGGCCACGCCCACCAGCACGGCGGCCAGGCCGATGGCGCTCATCCACACCAGCGAGGCGTTGATGTCGGCGCGCGCCTCGGCGCCGGCCGCCAGCACGGAGCGCTTTTGCAGCGCGCTCAGTTCGCGGATGGCGCCTTGCAGGCGGTTCAGCGCGGGCGTGGCCAGATTGTCCAATCGGTCTTCGGCGCTGGCGCGTTCGCCCGCTTCCACCATATCGGCCACGGCGGCGAAGCTGTCGAAGTATTCGCTGCGCGCCGATTTGATACGCTCAATCAGGTGCTGGGCTTCCGGCGCTTTCTGCAATTCGGCCAGCTGGCCCAGTTCACGGTCGATGCCGCGCTTGATTTCCTCGATGCGGGCGTAGCTGTGGGCGCGCTGCGCCAGATTGCTCTGCATGATCAGCGTCACCATGCGGGTGGACGCGTCGCGCGAATGGATATCGATATTGTTGATGGCCGTGTAGGCTGCCCAATCCTGGCTCAGAATGCGGTCGCCCTCGGCGCGGATGGCGTAGATGCGGCTGACGCCGACCAGAATCACGCTCATCATCAGAAAGATCAGGATCGCATAACCCGCGTTGATGCGAACACTGATCCGTATGTCCCTAAAACGCATAAAACTTCCTTAAAACTCTATCGGCCGGCGCGGGTCGCCTCGGCTACACCCTCCATGTTAACCTGCTTTTGGGCAATATGGTCTCTCAAACAGGCCGCGCACCAGCAGCCCACGGCCGCCTCGGCGGCGCTGGCGGCATCGCCCACTGGCACCGCTGGCAACTCCGGCACCGTTACCGGGACCGGGACCGGGACCGGCACGGCGGGCGGAAAATAGGTGCACCAGCAGGGTTCCGTGGGCAGCTTGCCGTCTGGCCCCGCATCGACCATGGCGCACGAAAAACTGGCGCCGCAGCGTGTGCATGTACTCATCGCTTCTCCTCGTCGTCAAAGGGAAAACGCCGCATGGCCTGGCGCAGCAGAACCATCTGCCCGCTGAAGCGGGTGCAGGCGTCGCACACGGTCAGGTGCAGGCGCATGCGGATGCGCTCCACCAGCGAGAGCTTGCGGTCCATGCCTTCGGAGACGAGGCGGTGTACTTCGCGGCAGGTGGGCTTGAGGCCGGGCTTTTCCATAGGGTCTAGTGAGCGTGCTGGCCGAACCAGTTCAAATCGAGGCATTCGCGCAGGCGCATACGGGCACGATACAGCAGTACCCAGGCATTAGCCGTGGTAATCGCCAATTCCTTACAAATTTCCTCGGTTTCCAGTTCCAGCCATTCGCGCATCATGAAAATGCGCGCGGTCTTGGCCGGCAGCTTGTCGAGGCAGACTTCGAGCACGCGGAAGAAGTCCTTCTGTTCCAGGCTGCGATCGGGATCGCCCCACTGGCGCGGCAGCTCGCGCGCATGGCCGTCGCGCGCGAACAGGGCATCGATGGCCTCGTCCTCGCTCTGGCCCTCGTCCGGTTCGATCTGGCGTTCGCGCGTGGCGCTGCGCAGGGCGTCGATGATCTTGTATTTGAGGATGCCGGTCACATAGGTGCGCAGCGAGGACTGGCCGGCATAGCGTCCCGGCCGTTCCAGCACGGCGATCAGGGCATCCTGTACGGCATCTTCGGCCAGGGCTTGGTTTCGTATTTGCAACTGTGCAAAGCGGACAAGCAAGGGCCGCATGGCTTCAAGCTGGCTATGGAGTTCTTCGTTGGCAGGCATATGCGGCCAGCCTAGCGGAAGCGTGCCGGATTGACAATCCGATTGGGCCGAAAATTCACACTTGCAAGCGGCGATTGGCTGTAAAATCGCACAAATTTCTAACCGGACCCGCCATGACCTCTTTGCCTAATCTGAGCCTGGACATGAATCAAAACGACCTGACTGCGGTCTCGCCGCAGATCAAGGCTCAGATTCTGGCCGAAGCGCTGCCCTACATCCGTAATTTCCACGGTAAGACCATCGTCATCAAATACGGTGGCAATGCCATGACCGACGAGCGCCTGAAGCACGGCTTCGCGCGCGATGTGATCCTGCTAAAACTGGTAGGCATGAATCCGGTCGTGGTGCACGGTGGCGGTCCGCAGATCGACAACGCGCTGAAAAAAATCGGCAAGCAAGGCACGTTCGTGCAAGGCATGCGCATCACCGACGAAGAAACCATGGAAGTGGTGGAGTGGGTGCTGGGCGGCGAGGTGCAGCAGGATATCGTGATGCTGATTAACCACTACGGCGGCCAAGCCGTGGGCCTGACCGGTAAGGACGGCGGCTTGATCCGCGCGCGCAAGATGGCCATGCCGGACCGCGAAAATCCGGGCCAGTTCCTCGACATCGGCTTCGTCGGCGAGATCGACGCGATCAATCCGGCGGTGGTCAAGGCGCTGCAGGACGACGCCTTCATCCCCATCATTTCGCCGATCGGCTTCGGCCAGGACGGCCAGGCCTACAACATCAATGCCGACGTGGTGGCGGGCAAAATCGCGGAAATCCTGAAGGCCGAAAAGCTGATCATGATGACCAATATCGCCGGCGTTCAGGACAAGAATGGCAATCTGGTGACCGACCTGTCGGCGCGCGAGATCGACGAGATGTTCGCCGACGGCACGATTTCGGGCGGCATGCTGCCTAAAATTTCCTCAGCACTGGACGCTGCCAAGTCCGGCGTGAACACCGTGCACATCATCGATGGGCGGATTGAGCACAGTTTATTGCTTGAGGTGTTGACCGAACAGGCATTTGGCACTATGATCCGGTCTCACTAAATTTTTTAGCGGCGCAAGAACACCACAGCGCCGCTGAAATGTGAATGCCCTTGTAGCTCAGTGGTAGAGCACTCCCTTGGTAAGGGAGAGGCCACGTGTTCAATCCACGTCAAGGGCACCATTCCTCTTCAGTAGATCCGCTCCACCGCAATACCCCGCCGACGCAGCAGTTCCGGCACATTCTCCCAACCGACCAGATGCAACGCCCCGATCGCGGCCACGCTGAGTTTTTCGCGCGCCAGCAGTTTGGCAATGCCGTCGGCCAGTTGCGGATTGCGCTCTTCCAGCAATACCTTTTTCATAAATTTGCCCGAAAAAGTAGCATCATTGGACAGTTTGCGCGCCACGGCATCCAAGGCGGCCGGATTGGCGCTGCTCCAGGCGTCCATCAATTCGCGCGCCTCGCCCGCGTATTTCTCGTCTTCGATCGATTGCAGGTCTTCTTCCAGCATGCGCAGCTGTTCGGCGTCGCTCAGGCGGCCGAACAGGGCCATCTGGCCTTCCACCGATTCCAGCTCCTCCACCTTGAGGCGGCGCGCGCGCGCCTGTTTGGACAGCCAGGCGTCGACCGCCAGGAAGGGCTGATAACCCTGGGCGCCGAATTCCGCGATGGTCAGGGCGCTGGTCAGCATCCATGGCTTCAAGGGCGCTGCCGCTTCCAGCGGAATGCCGTATTTGCGCAGCGCGCGCTCCAGGCGCGCGCGCGAGGCCGGAGAAAGCTGGGTCCAGGCCGGGCTGCTGCCGGGCGCGTAGACGCCGTATTTGCGCACGGCGTTGAGCATGCGTTTCTGGTCCGCCAGCGGATCGATCTCCAGCGCCAGCACGCTGGCCTGCATCAGGGCTTCGGTGATGCGCGGCTCCAGCGGATAGAAATCGGGCGAGCCGACGTGGATGGTGCCGAACAGGTAAAGCGTATTGCCACCCTGCTCCGCCTTGAACAGCACGCCGCGGTTGGGAATGGCCGCGGCGGCGGATGGCGCCTGCTGCGCCCAGGCGGGCTGCAAGGTCAGGCAGAACAGACTGTAAAAGATCACTATAATCAGGCGTCGCATGTTTTCCTTGGCTGCTTGCTCTCTGGTTAATCTCCCGTGAATATTAAACGCTCCGCTCCGGTCTGGCTATTCGACCTGGACAACACCCTGCACAATGCCTCGCACGCCATCTTCCCGGCGATTTCCGCGAATATGAATGCTTATCTGGCGCGCGTGCTGGGCAAGGACGGCGCGCCGGCCGATCCGGCCACGGTGAACGCCGCGCGCACCCTGTATTGGCGGCGCTATGGCGCCACGCTACTGGGCCTGATGCGCCACCATGACGTCAACGCCGACCATTTTCTGCACGAGACGCACCACATGGACGATCTGCAGGCCATGATCCGCCATGAAAAAGGCCTGGGCCGCCTGCTCAAGCGCCTGCCCGGCCGCAAAATCCTGCTGACCAATGCGCCGCACCGCTACTCGACGGCGGTGCTGCGGCATATGGGCCTGCAGCGCCAGTTCTCCCACCATATCTCGATCGAATCGATGCGGGTGCACCGCGAGCTGCGGCCCAAGCCCTCCAAGCTGATGCTGCGCGCCTTGATGCGCAAGCAGGGCGTGACGGCCCGCCGCTGCATCCTGGTGGAAGACACGCTGGCCAATCTGCGCACGGCGCACGCGCTGGGCATGCGCACGGCCTGGATCACGCAATACCTGAAAGTGGGCGATCCGATCGGCGCGGCCCACCCGCCGAAAAGGCTGAACCGGCCCGCTTGGGTCGATGTCAAAGTAAAATCTGTCAAACACTTGCCGGCGCGGCTGTCGCGCCTGCGCTGATCCCCTCTTTTCAATCTTAGGTCGAACTCACATGGCTAGTACCCCGCCAGGCCAACGCCGGCTGCAAATCCTCCAAGCTTTGGCCGAGATGCTGGAGCACCCGAAAGGCGAGAAAATCACCACCGCCGCGCTGGCGCGCAAGCTGGAATTCTCGGAGGCTGCCCTGTATCGCCATTTCGCCAGCAAGGCGCAGATGTTCGAGGGGCTGATCGAGTTCATCGAGTCCACGGTCTTTGGCCTGATCAACCAGATCGCCGAAAAGCAGCAGGACGGCCTGGCCCAGGCGCGCGACATCCTGGCCATGCTGCTGCATTTCGCCAGCAGCAATCCGGGCATGACCCGGGTGCTGATCGGCGACGCGCTGGTGAACGAGGACGAGCGCCTGCAGGCGCGCATGAACCAGTTTTACGACCGCGTGGAGCTGGCGCTGAAACAGGCGCTGCGCCTGGCCGCCAGCGAAGGCCTGGCGCACGAAGCCGACGTGCCGGCGCGCGCCGCCATGCTGGTCAACTATGTTTTGGGCTGCTGGCACCGTTACGCCAAGAGTGGCTTCAAGCAAAACCCCTCACAGGATGCCCCCATCCAGATCGCACTACTGCTGCAATGAACGATACAAGCTTCACCGGTTTTCCCTGCTTTGCGCTGCTGGACGACGCCAGCCCTGGCGATACCCTGGCGCCGCGCTCGCGCCTGTACACCGGCCACGCCGCCACCCTGAGCTGCAGCGACAGCGCGCACTGGCCGCAATTGCTGGACCAGATGCAGGCGGCGCTGGCGCGCGGCCAGTACGCCGTGAGCCTGTGCAGCTATGAACTGGGCGGCCACCTGCATGGCCTGCCGCCGCGCGCGGCGCAAGACGGCCAGCCGCCATTGGCGCAGATCCTGCTGTTCGAGCGCTGCGAGCTGCTCGGCCAGGCCGAGGTCGCGGCCTGGCTGGCCGAGCGCTCCAGCGAGGAAGCCAGCGATGCCGCGGCGGCGGCCGGACTGGCAGATATCCGCGCCAATGTGACGGAAGCGGAATTCAGCGATGCGATCGAACGCATCCGCGCCTATATCGCGGCGGGCGACACCTATCAGGTCAATTACACCTACCGCCTGCGCTTCGACGCCTTCGGTTCCATCTACACCCTGTACGAAAGGCTGCGCGCGCGCCAGCCGGTGCCTTACGGCGCCCTGATCGGACTGGAAGACGGCACGGCGGTGGTCTCGCTGTCGCCCGAGCTGTTCGTCCAGCACCAGGACGGCGTGCTGACGGCGCGCCCGATGAAGGGCACGGCGCCGGCCGCCCTGCCCTCGCCCGCCATGCAGGATGCGGCAGCCCTGGCCGAGGAAAACCAGCGCCGCGCCCAGGCCCTGGCCAGCGATCCCAAGAACCGTGCCGAAAATCTGATGATCGTGGACTTGCTGCGCAACGATATCGGCCGCGTGGCCGTCACCGGCAGCGTGCAGGCGCCCGATCTGTTTGAAGTGCGGCGCTACAGCAGCGTGCTGCAAATGACCTCCACCGTGCGCGCCGAACTGCGCGCCGACGCCAGCCTGGCCGAAGTCTTCGACGCGCTCTACCCCTGCGGCTCGATCACGGGCGCGCCCAAGCGCCGCACCATGGAGATCGTCGCCGAGCTGGAAGCTGCGCCGCGCGGCATCTACACCGGCGCGATCGGCTGGTTCGACCCGCCGGCGCAGACGCCAGGCATGGCCACCTCTCCGCCAGCAGCAGAAAACGCCGCTCCCACGGCGCAGGCCGCGCGCCGCTTCGGCAATTTCTGCCTGTCGGTGCCGATCCGCACCCTGTATCTGCAAGCGCCTGAAAATGGCGTGCGGCGCGGCGAGATGGGCGTGGGCGCAGGCATCGTCTACGACAGCAATCCGCAGGACGAATTCGCCGAGTGCAAATTGAAGGCGCGCTTCCTCACCGGCCTTTCCAACGATTTCGAGCTGTTCGAAACCATGCACGCCACGCGCGAAAGCGGCGCGCGCCATCTCGAACGCCATCTGCAGCGGCTGGAAGCCTCGGCGCGCTACTTCGGCTTCGCCTGGGACGAGGCGGCGGCGCGCGCCTATATCCAGATGGCCTGCAATGCGCTGCCGCCAGCCACGCCGCACCGCCTGCGCCTGGCGATGAACCAGGCCGGCGCCTTCGCCGCGCAAAGCGGCGCGCTCACGCCGCTGGCGGAACCGGTGCGCGTGCTGCTGGCGCCCGAGGCCACCTGCGCCAGCGAGCTTTTCCTGCGCCATAAATCGACGCTGCGCGCGCGCTACGACGCGGCCTGGAAGGCGGCCGAAGCGCAAGGCGCTTTCGACCAGCTCTTCTTCAACGAGCGCGGCGAGCTGACCGAGGGCGGGCGCTCCAGCGTCTTCCTGCGCCTGAACGACCGCTGGGTCACGCCGCCGCTGGCTTGCGGACTGCTGCCCGGCGTGATGCGCGCGGTGATTCTCGAAGCGTGGCAAGCCGAGGAAGCCGTGATCACGCGCGAGATGCTGGCGCAGGCGGAGGAAATCGTCGTCTGCAACGCCTTGCGCGGAGCGCTGCGGGCGACGCTGTAAGCATTCCATATTTCGTCCGCGCCCGAAGCTTGGGGACGCGGGGAGCCTTATCGTTGCGTTACTCATTCAACGAAAGGCTGCCATGTCCCTGCTTCACTACCTTGAACATCACTTCCTGACGGAGACCCAGCTGCTTGCCGCCGCCGGCATCGGCGCCGGGCAGCTGCACGCGCTGCAAGCGGCCGGCGTCATGCCGCAGGCGTCCTACCGGCTGCGGCTGAATATCGATTGCGATTCCTTGATCTTTGGCCCGCATCATGAGGAGCATGAGCAGCGCTACTACGCCAAGGGTTCTCCCAGCTGGCTTGGCAGCCTGCTGCTTCTGAAGCCGGAGGATGCCTATGAATTCTTCTGCCGCCGCTATCTGGCGCGTTTGCAGGAACTGGGAGGCGGTATGGAGCCGGACCTGGCGGCGGAATGGGGCCACTTCCTGAGCGGCACTTATGGCCTGTGCACGCGCAGCGGCCTGCCGGAGGATATCGCCGCCAAGGAGCTGGCCATCGTCCGCATCCAGCGCTTGAGCAACGCGCCGGACCCGCTTGCGCCCGAGCGGCGCGCCAGGCTGGCCGAGGCGGTGGCGCTGCTGGACGCGGCCAGCAGCCCGTTCGCGCCGCACGAAAGGCAGCGCAGTTCGCGCCACCGCTACGTCGACCAGATGCGGAGTCGCTACGGCTTATAAGTCCACGATCATCTTGAAGCCGCCGAAGATCATGCGCTTGCCATCGAAGGGGAATTTGGCGGGGTCCATCATCTCCTTCATGCGCGGGTCGTTCATCACTTTCTCGTTGATGATGTCGCGCTGCTCGCGCGACTCGTAGACGATCCACGAGAACATCACCAGCTCATCTTCTTCCTGCTTCACCGCTTGCGGGAAGGAGGTGTGCACGCCGGGCTTCACATCGTCGGCCATGCATTCGCGGAACTGCAGCGCGCCATGCTCGCGCCAGATAGCGCCGGCTTTTTGCGCCATTTCACGGTAAGCATCGATATTTTTCTGTGACACGGGAACCAGAAAGCCGTCAACATAAGGCATCGCATTCTCCTTGCTCAGTCAGGCGCAGCCGGGGTGCCGCGCACCGTGGCATCAGCTTAGCCACGTTCGATTGAAATTACAATCATTGCAATTCGGCTACAAGGCAGGGGGAGCAAAGCGGCGCCGGTAGGCGCCCGGCGTGGTAGCGGCCAGGCGGCGGAAATGGTGGCGCAGCGACTCTTCGGAACCGAAGCCGGCGCGCTCCGCCACCTGGGCCAGCGGCAGCTCAGGCGTTTCCAGCAGATCCTTGGCGATGGCGACGCGCTCGCGGGTCAGCCATTCCATCGCGCCCATGCCGGTCGCCTCCTGGAACTGGCGCTGTAAGGTGCGCGCACTCATGGACGCGCGTTCGGCCATGCTGGCCACCGTATGGCGGCGCGCTGGATATTCCCGCAGCCAGTCCATCAGGCGCGATAAGCGTCCCTGCTCGTCATGCGCCATGGGACGCGGCAGGAATTGCGCCTGGCCGCCCTCGCGGTGCGGCGCTACCACCAGGCGCTGGGCTACCAGATTGCCGACGCGGGCGCCGTAGTCGCGCCGCACCAGGTGCAGCAGCATATCCAGGCCAGCGACGGAACCGGCCGAGGTGATGATCTGCCCTGCATCCACATACAGATCGTCTTCCCGGACCTGAATGCGCGGATAACGGCGCGCCAGCCGCTCGGCATAGCGCCAGTGCGTGGTGGCGCTGCGGCCATCGAGCACGCCGGCCGCGGCCAGCACGAAGACGCCGGAACAGATGCTGCACAGGCGCGCGCCACGCGCATGCGCGGCGCGGATCTGCTGCAGCAGCGCGGCGGGTGGCTCTTCATCGGCATTGCGCCAGCCGGGGATCACGATGGTGTCGGCACGCGCCAGCAGCTCGGGTGCATGCGGCGCCTGCAGCGTGATGCCGCCGGCGGCGCGAATCGGTCCCGGCTCGGCAGCGCAGACGGCAAATTCATACCAGTCCACGCCCAGTTCCGGACGGTCGAGCGCAAACAACTCGACGGTGCAGCCGAATTCAAAGGTGCACAAACCGTCATAGGCCAAGGCCACGACCAGATGCTTTTTTGCTGGGGAGTCCATGGCGCAATCTTAACGCAGAATGGCGTTTGCGCCACTGCCGGCTTCAGCCGGCCGCTTCGATAATGGAGGCCATGTACAGAGCGCCCGCCATTCCGGCGGGACCAAACAGGGAGAATGCCCATGTCCATCGTCACCGAAATCGCCGCCGCCCCCAGCGCCCTTGCGCAGGCCCATTTCGAAGCCGCGCTGCAATTCGAAACCGACTGCTGGGACGTGCACAGCGTGATGGGGACGCCACAGCAGGACTTCGTGCTGCTCGACGTGCGCGGCACGGAAAAATACGCGGCCGGCCACGTCCCCGGCGCCATCGATATGGCCCAGCGCAAGATCATCGGCTCGCGCCTGGCCGCCTACCCGGCCGGCACCGTCTTCATCACCTACTGCGCCGGCCCCCACTGCAACGGCGCCGCCCGCGCCGCCATCCGCCTGGCGCAACTGGGCCGTCCCGTGAAGATCATGACCGGCGGCATCACCGGCTGGCTCGACGAAGGCTTCCCCCTCGCCACCACACCCGCCAGCGCAGCCGCCGCTTAACACGGCAAGGGGGAAAGTTCCTTACATGGCCAGCGCTTTTTCAACCGCGCCGACCAGTTGCTTGTCGCCTGGCGTGACCTTGCTGGGGAAGCTTTCGAGCACGTTGCCGTTGCGGTCGATCAGGTATTTGTGGAAGTTCCAGGCGGGTGCTTTGCCGGTGGCTTTGATCAGGCTGGCGTAGAAGGGATTCGGCGCGCTGCCCGACACCACCGATTTGGCGAACATGGGGAATTTCACGCCATAGGTGTTGTAGCAGAAGTCGGCGATCTCCTTACTCGATCCCGGTTCCTGCTTGCCGAAGTCGTTGGACGGGAAGCCCAGCACCACCAGCCCCTTGGACGCGTATTTGGCGTGCAGCGCTTCCAGGCCTTCGTATTGGTTGGTGTAGCCGCAATAGCTGGCGGTGTTCACCACCAGCAGCACCTTGCCGGCGTACTGGCACAGATCCTGGGGCGCATCATCCTGCAGGCGCTTGAAGTTCTGCTTGAGGATGGCCGGGCAGCTGGCGCCAGGGACGGCAGGTGCGGCGGCGGAAGCGGCTGGCGCGGCCGGCGCGGATTGCGGCTGAGCGAGAGCGCTGGCGGCGCTCATCAGGCCCAGCGCGGACAGCACGGAAAATTTGAGGAGAGTAGGGGACATGGCTATTCCGGCACAAGTAAGAAAAGTGAGAAAAAACCATTCTATGTCAAAGCCATCCGCACTGCTGAACGACCCCGCAGCGCGGCAAACGTTCCTGCTGTACGATTGAGCGGCTTTAAATGCCGCTTCAGAAGTTCTCGCAGAATTGCAGCTCCATTGTCGCTCACGCCAGGAGATTGCCATGCCACGCTGCCGTCCGTTCTTCGCACGCCATATCGCTAGCCGCTTTGTAGCCAGCCTGGTTTTGCTGGCCACCGCCCTGTGCCTGTCCGTACCGCAGGCACAGGCCGCGCCACTGCCCGCCATGAAGGCGAAGCAGGTTTCCGTTTCCGGACTCAGCTCCGGCGCGTATATGGCGGTGCAGTTTGGCGTCGCTTACTCGGCCATTGTGGAGGGCGCGGGCGTGATCGCCGGCGGCCCCTACTACTGCGCGCGCGGCAATGTGAGCACGGCCACCACGGTGTGCAGCTGCACCACCTTGCCCGCCATGTGCCATGTGAGCGCGGGCGGTACCGATGTGTCGGGCCTGGCCGCCATCACCAGCCAGAACGCCGGCAATGGCAGCATCGATCCCGTGGCGGGCATGAACCGCCAGCGCATCTGGCTGTTCTCCGGCAGCGCCGACACGCTGGTGCCGACGCCGGTGATGGACGACCTGGCCAGCTATTACCAGAACTATGTGCCGGCCGCGAATATCCGCTACAAAAAGGATCTGGCGGCCCAGCATGCGATGCCGACCGACTTCTTCGGCAATGGCTGTTCGACCCTGGGGTCGCCCTATATCAGCAACTGCGGCTACGATGCGGCGGGCGAGCTGCTGAAATGGATTTACGGTACGTTGGTCCAAAAGTCCAGCAACAATCCGGCCGGACGCTTTATCAGCTTCGACCAGGCCGAATTCCTGGGCAGCCCGCAGTCGCATGGCATGGCCGCCACCGGCGTGCTGTATGTGCCGCCGGGCTGCGATGCGAATAACGCTCAGGCTTGCAAATTGCATGTGGCTTTCCACGGCTGCAAGCAGGATCAGGCCAGCGTCAGCGATGCCTTTATCCGCAATGCCGGCTATAACGGCTGGGCCGACGCCAACAATATCCTGGTGCTGTATCCGCAAGCCGCGCCGGTTTTCCCGATGGCGAATCCGAATGCATGCTGGGACTGGTTCAGCTACGACGATCCCAACTACGCCAAACAGTCGGGCCGCCAGATGAAGGCCGTGAAGCTCATGATCGACCGCCTGACCGGCGGCAGCGATCCCGGACCCGGCCCAGGTCCAGCCACCTGCTTCAATGCCAGCAACTACACCCATGTGCAGGAAGGCCGCGCCCATACGAACGGCTTCTATGTCTACGCCAACGGTTCGGAACAGCGGATGGGGCTGAACAATATCTTTACGCGCACCACTCTCAAACGCACGGCGCCGGACTACTACGAAATCGGTACCTGTCCCTAAACTTTCAGCGAGGTATGCATGTATCCATGGCTCTGGTTCTGGAATCCGCAATTGAATCTTCCCCTCAGCGGCCATGTGGCCCAGCAGTTCGACCTAAGGCAGCTGCTGCGCACCCTGCCCAGCCATGCGGGCGACGGCGCGGTGGAAGGCGATGTCGTCCACGAGGTCGCCTCCTATGGCAAACAAATCGGCTGGCTGACCGATGTGCTGCTGGACGAGGTCAAGGAAATCAAGGAAAAGACTGCGAAGAAAGGCAGTGCGCTGGATGCGCTGCGCAGCACCAGGGAAAAAATCGAAGAGATCAAAAAACGCTACAGCCCCACGGCGGACAGCATTTACAAGGATGTGCTGGACCTGCAGCGCCGCGACGGCAAGAACTTCCAGCAATTGCGCAAGCAATTGCTGGAGATTTTGCAGCAGCCTGCGGCTGGCTGAGGGGAATCAGATACCGCCCAGGCAGATGTATTTGACGACCAGGTAATCGTCCATGCCGTAAGTGGAACCTTCGCGGCCCAGGCCCGACTGCTTGACGCCGCCGAAGGGCGCGATCTCATTCGAAATCAGGCCGGTGTTCACGCCCACCATGCCGCTTTCCAGCCCTTCCGCCACGCGCCAGATGCGGCCGATATCGCGCGAATAGAAATAGCTGGCCAGGCCGAATTCGGTATTGTTGGCCAGCGCCAGCGCTTCTTCGTCGGTCTTGAAGCGGAACAGCGGCGCCAGCGGGCCGAAGGTCTCTTCGCCCGCCACCTGCATCCGGTCGTTGGCATCGGCAATCACGGTCGGCTCGAAGAAGCTGTGGCCCAGCGCATGGCGCTTGCCGCCCAGGAGCAGGCGGCCGCCTTTGGACAAGGCGTCCGCCACATGCTGCTCGACTTTCTGCACGGCTTTCTCGTCAATCAGCGGCCCCTGGGTCACGCCCTGCTCCACGCCATTGCCCACTTTCAGCTTGCCGACAGCGGCCGCGAATTTCTCGGCGAAGGCCTCGTACACGCCATCCTGCACATACAGGCGGTTGGCGCAGACGCAGGTCTGCCCCGCGTTGCGGTATTTGGAGGCGATGGCGCCTTCCACCGCCGCATCCAGGTCGGCGTCGTCGAATACGATAAAGGGCGCATTGCCGCCCAGTTCCAGCGACAGCTTCTTGATCGTCGGCGCGCACTGCTGCATCAGGATGCGGCCCACGCCGGTGGAACCGGTGAAGGTCAGCTTGCGCACGATGGGGTTGCGGCACATTTCCTCGCCGATTTCACGCGACGAACCGGTGATCACGCTGAACACCCCGGGTGGAATGCCGGCACGCTCGGCCAGCGCGGCCAGGGCCAGCGCCGAGAATGGCGTGGCTTCGGCCGGCTTCAGCACCATGGGGCAGCCAGCAGCCAGCGCGGGACCGGCTTTGCGCGTAATCATCGCAATCGGGAAGTTCCATGGCGTGATCGCGGCGCAGACGCCGATCGGCTCCTTGGTCACGACCAGGCGGCGGTCGGGCCAAGGCGATGCCAGGGTTTCGCCGGCAACGCGCTTGCCCTCTTCCGCAAACCATTCGATGAAGGAGGCGCCGTATTGGACTTCGCCTTTCGATTCGGCCAGCGGCTTGCCCTGCTCGGTGGTCATCAGCAGCGCCAGATCATCGGCGTTTTCCAGGATCAGCTCATACCATTTGCGCAGCACGACGGCGCGCTCCTTGGCCGATTTCTTGCGCCACGCAGGCCAGGCGGCGTTGGCGGCTTCGATGGCGCGGCGGGTTTCGGCCACGCCCATATTCGGAATGGTGCCGATCTTCTCGCCGGTGGCGGGGTTGGTGACGGCATGGGTTTCGCCAGTATCGGCATCGCTCCACGCACCGTTGAGGTAGGCTTGCTGACGCAGCAGGCTTGGGTCCTTGAGTTGCATGATGGCCTCCGGCTGTGTTCTTGATCCCGCCACTATGCCATATGGGGCCAAGCCTTGCAGCGCCGCTGGCCGCTTGCCTGTTTTTTCAGCGCACTTGCAATTTCAGCAGCTCCGGCGCGGGTTCCGGCCATTTCAGCTTCATGTTCTCCAGCGTTTCCAGCAGCAGCGAGGCGACGGCGACATTGCGGTGGGGCTTGGAGTTGGCCGGCACCACATACCAGGGCGCGTGGTCGGCGTCGGTGGCGGCGATGGCGTCCTCATAAGCCTTCTGGTACTGATTCCACAGCTCGCGCTCCTTCAAATCCTGGGGATCGAACTTCCAGCGCTTTTCCGGCTCATCAAGGCGCGCCTGCAAACGCTCGCGCTGTTCGTCGCGCGAAATGTGCAGGAAGATTTTGACGATGACGGTGCCGGTTTCCGCCAGCAGGCGTTCGAAATCGCGGATCTGGGCATAGCGGCGCTTGCACTCGGCCGTCTTGATCGTGCCATGCACCAGCGGCACCAGCACTTCCTCATAATGGCTGCGGTTGAAGATGGCGATTTCGCCCGCTTTCGGCACTTCGCGGTGCACGCGCCACAGGTAATCGCGTTCCAGCTCAGCCTCGGTCGGCGCCTTGAAGGCCACGGGACGCAGACCGATGGGATTGATGCCTTTGAACAGGGCGCGCATGGCGCCATCCTTGCCCGCCGTGTCTATTCCCTGCAGCACCACCAGCACCTTGCGTTTGCGCTCGGCCAGCAGCATGGTCTGCAGCGTGGCAATGCGTTCGCTGAGGGCTTCCATGCGGGCTTTTTCCTCATCCTTGCCCGGCTCCAGCGGCGCGCGGTCGGCATCCTTGTCGCGCAGCTTGAGTTTGGCGGGTGCCCGGAAATGGTCGCGTGCTTTCATGATGGTTCCTGTTCTGTTGCGGGAGTATGCCTTCGGAAGCAGCGTAGCAGAAAACGCGCCTACGACAGCACCAGCCTTGCGGCGCGATAGCCCCACCACGAAGCTTCCTCGAAGACCGAGAAGCCGCTCAGGTCGGAGTGGGCGAACAGAATCGGGCCATCCAGCTCGAGCAGGGCGCGCAAGCCGGCGTCGCTGCGGAAGCCGGGGGATGGCGAGGCCATGGCATGGCCGCGCAGCGTGATGTCGACGCGTTCGACGCAGGAGGCGAAATTGGCGCCGTAGGCGGCTTTCAGGTCGGCGCTTGCCAGCGCTAGCAGCTCTTGCGGACTGGCCGAGATCATCCAGCGCCGCGCGCCGGAAGGCGTGCGGTCGGACAGGGCCACGTAAGAACTGAATACGGTCTTTTCCGGCGGACGCACGCGAATGTCCTGGTGGGTGGAGACGACGTAGCCCAGCCCCGGCTCGCCATACACCACATTGTCCCAGGAGAGCGGCGCCGGCCCCTTTTCTTCGGGGAAGCGTTTGAGCAGGAAATTCGCCACCATCCACGGTGCGTACACGGGAGTATGCTGGGCGGGGTTAAAGCCGTAGCTGGCGATATTCTCCACCACGCGCGCCGCCACATACAGCGGCATGGCGCAGATAGCCTTGCGGGCGCGCACCAGGAAGCTGCGCGGCTTGCCGCCTTCGAGCGCGAAGCACAGCGCTTCCACGCCCTTGTCCACGCGCTTCAGCGAAACGGCCGTGCCGTTCAAACGCTGCGCGCCGGAGCGCCGTTCCAGGCCGGAGGCCAGGGTTTGCAAGCCGCCCGGCCAGGTGAGCCATGCGCCCTGCCCTGCATTGGCCGCTTCGCCGCCACGGCCGCAGAAGTAATGCAGGCCGGCCCAGGCGGATACCTTGTCGTAGCGCGCGCCGTAATCGTCGCGGCAGCAGTAGTTCAGATACCAGTGCAGACTGGGCGAGCGGTAGCCTTTCTGCTCTATCCATTGCTTGAAGCTGATCGCGTCGAGCTTGAGCCATGCCGCATCGTCCGAGGAATTCACGGTGGGGAAGGCGAACACGCGCTTGCCGTCGTTGCCGCGCGCCTGGCGCAGTTGTTCGACTTCGGCGAAAAAGCGTTTGTGTTCTTCCAGCTCCTGCGCCGGCACGCCTTCGTGCGGCACCAGCCCTTCCTGCCACTGGCCGTTGAACAGCAGGCGCTCTTCCGGCGCGTGCAGCACGGCGCGCTCGTCGTAGTAGGGCTTTTGCGCCATGGCGTCGCGCTGGATCACGCCCAGGTCGGCCAGGATTTCGCGCACATGGAAGCAGTCCTGCGTCGGTAAAGGCAGGTAATGCGCACCGGTGGGGAAGGCGAGATCGCCAAAACTGCCGCCGGCCGCATTGCCATAAGGCTGGGGACCGTCCAGCATGAGGAAATCGCGCTTGCCCTCCTTCGCCATCTTCCACGCGGCCGTCAGTCCGGCAATGCCGGAACCGAGGATCAGCACATCGGTTTCCAGCGTTGGCGATGGCGGCGGCAAGGCCTTGCGGTCGCGCAGGAAGTGGCCTTCGTCGCGGCCCGGCATATTGATGTTGGGCGTGATTTCCTGCCAGCGCAGGAAGCCCGCCACGCCGGCGGCGGCGGTCGCGCCGCTGGCGCCTGCCCACAGCAGAAAGGAGCGGCGCAGCATCAGCGTATGCTCCGCCGCCAGTCGCGCTCGAATTCATTCACGAGGGACTGGGTATTGAGGCGGTTGGGTTCCATCGGCAGCGGCTTCATATCGGGCGGGAAGCTGAACATGGCGCGCGTGGTTTCCGCATTCAGGTAGCGCATCGGCAGGCGGTAAGACTCGGGCGGCTTGTACTCCCGCTGCGGCGAGGCGAGGATGAAGCCCCATTCGCCGAAGGAAGGAACATAGGCGTGGTAAGGGCTGGTGCGCAGGCCCACTTCGCGCAGCGTGGCGTCGATGGTCCAGAAAGCATGCGGGGCGAAGAAGGGCGAGGTCGACTGCACCACCAGCAGGCCGTTCGCCGCCATATGCTGCTTCACCATGCCGTAGAACGGCACCGAATACAGCTTGCCCAGCGCGAAGCTGGAGGGATCGGGGAAGTCGATGATGACGGCGTCGAACATCTCCTCCGTGTTCTGCAGCCAGATCGCCGCGTCGGCATTGACGACGCGCACGCGCTTGTCGGAAAAGGCGCCCTGGTTCAGCTTCACCAGTTCCTCGCGGCGCGCGAAAGCCTGGGTCATGGCGGGATCGAGATCGACCAGCGTGACCTGTTCCACCTGTGGATAACGCAGCACTTCGCGCAGGGCCAGGCCATCGCCGCCGCCCAGCACCAGCACGCGGCGCGCCCAGGGCAGCGCTTCCATGGCCGGATGCACCAGTGCTTCGTGGTAGCGGTATTCGTCGCGCGAGGAGAACTGCAGATTGCCGTTGATGTAGAGGCGCAGATCGTCCTTCCAGCGCGTGATGACCAGGCGCTGGTACGGCGTGGTGGTGGAATACACGATCTCGTCGCCGAACAGGCCATGCTCGCCGAACTGCGTCATGCGGTCGGCGCCGATAAAGCCGAACACCAGCGCCACCAGCACGGCGCTGGCGCGCAGCAGGCGTCCCGTCAGATTTTCCAGCTCGCGGCGGAAAACATAGATGGTCCACAGCGCCACGCCCACATTCAGCATGCCGAACATGAAGCCGGTGCGCACCAATCCCAGATGCGGCGCCAGCACCAGCGGGAACAGCAGCGACACGGCCAGCGCGCCCAGATAATCGAAGGTCAGCACTCGGCTTACCAGTTCGCTGAAGCCGGTCTGGCGCGCGTTCAGGGCGCGCATCACCAGCGGCACTTCCATGCCGACCATGGCGCCGACCATGAACACCATCGCATACAGCATGGTGCGGAAGGGCGCGCCCATCCACGAGAAGGCCAGGAACAGCAGGGCCGCCGACACGCCGCCGATCAGGCCCACAGCCAGTTCGATGTCGACGAAACGGGCCAGCACATCCTCGTCCTTGACGTATTTGGACAGGTGGGCGCCGACGCCCATGGCGAACAGGTAGCAGCCGATGATGGTGGAAAACTGGAGGATGGAATCGCCCAGCAGATAACTGGCGAGCGCCCCGGCGATCAATTCGTAGGCCAACCCGCAGGAAGCGACCACGAAGACGGACAGGATCAGAATCTTTTTGGTCATTTACGTGCTTTTGCTCTAATATGTTTCTATGCAAGCAAGTTTGACACATACTCAGCCACGGGGAAAGACGTGTACGCCATCCTGAATTATCTGATCCACCTGTTTTTGGCTGCCTTTTTATTGGGCGTGTTCTTCAAAGCGTACACCTGGATGACGCCCTACGATGAAGTTCTGCTGATCCGCCAGGGCAATCACGCCGCGGCCCTGTCGCTGGGCGGCGCCCTGATCGGCTTCTCGCTGACGATCGCTTCCAGCCTGCTGCACACCGCGAATTACCAGCAGTTCTTTGCCTGGGCCGGCGGCGCCATGGTGGTGCAGGCTTTGGCCTATGCCGTCACCACGCGCCTGCTGCGCATGGCCAAGGACCAGATCGAGGCCGACAACAGCGCCTTCGGCGGCCTGCTGGGCGCAATTTCGCTCTCCATCGGCGGCATCAACGCCGCTTGCATTTCCTGACACTTAGCATTCAAGCGAGGACCACATCATGGGTATCGGCAGCTTTATCAAGAAGCAGTTTATCGACGTCCTGCAATGGAACGAGGACACGGAAGGCGTACTGGCCTGGCGCTATCCCATGCAGGACGCGGAAATCCAGAACGGCGGCGTGCTGGTGGTGCGCGAGTCGCAGGTGGCGGTCTTCGTCAACGAAGGCCAGATCACCGACGTCTTCGGCCCCGGCACCCACAAGCTGAGCACCCAGACCTTGCCCGTGCTGACCAATTTGAAGAACTGGGACAAGCTGTTCGACTCCCCCTTCAAGTCGGACGTGTACTTCTTCAGCACCCGCGTGCAGACCGGCCGCAAATGGGGCACGCAGCAGCCGATCACCATCCGCGACAAGGATTTCGACATGATCCGCGTGCGGGCCTTCGGCATGTATTCCTACCGCGTGACGGATGCGCGCAAGTTTTTCACGGAAGTGAGCGGCACGCGCGAAGCCTATACCCGCGACGAGGTGGAAGACCAGCTGCGCGGCATCCTGATGGCGACCATGGCCAGCTCGCTGGGCGGCTCGAACATCGCCTTCCTCGACATGGCGGCCAACCAGGCCTTGATGGCGCAGGAAGTCAAAGGCGACCTGGCCGACGCCTTCGCCCGTTACGGCATCGGCCTCGATGAATTCAATGTGGCCAGCGTCAGCCTTCCGGAAGAGCTGCAGGCGGCGCTGGACGAACGCATCTCGGCCGGCATGAAGGGCGGCCTCTCGGCCGACAAGCTGGGCGGCTTCACCAAATACCAGGTGGCCAGCGCCATTCCGCTGGCGGCGCAGAACGAAGGCGGCATCGCCGGCATCGGCGCCGGCCTGGGCGCGGGCGTGACCATCGGCCAGGCCATGGGCCAGGCGGTGGGCGCCAGCATGGCCCAGGTGGGCACGCCGGCCGCAGCCGCGCCTGCGGTGGCGGACGACTCCATCGAAGCCCGTCTGGGCAAGCTGAAAGCCCTGCTCGACAAAGGCCTGATCTCGGCGGCCGACTACGACAGCACCAAGGCCGAGCTACTGAAAAAACTGATCGGTTAAGCGCGCCTGATGCAAGTAGTTTCCTGCCCCAGCTGCGGCGCCGAAGTCAGCTTCCGCTCGCACGCCTCGGTCATGGCCGTGTGCGAGTACTGCAATACCCGTGTGCTCAAGGATGCCGACGCGGTCCAGAACCTGGGCAAGATCGGCTCCGTGCTGGAGGATTATTCGCCGCTCTGCCTGAACGCCAGCGGCGTGCTGGGTGGCCGCGCCTTCAGCGTGATCGGCCGCATCCAGCTGCGCTATGCGGCCGGCATGTGGAACGAGTGGTATCTGCAATTCGATGACGGCAGCAACGGCTGGCTGGGCGATGCCTCCGGCCAGTACACCGTGACCACGCTGCGCAAGCTGGAAGGCGGGCTGCCCGCCTTCGAGCAACTGGTGCCGGGCAAGCAGTACGCCATCGGCAAGGAAACGTATACGGCGGCCGATATCCGCAGCGCCGAGTGCAGCGGCGGCCAGGGCGAACTGCCTTTCAAGGTGGGCGATGGCTGGCAGGCGCGCGTGGCCGACCTGCGCCTGGGCGAAAGCTTTGTCACGCTCGATTATTCGGACGGTCCGCAGCCGCAGCTGTATCACGGCATCGCCGTCACCTTGGGCAGCATGCAGATGCAGCTGCTGCGCGACGACGAGCAAATCCGCCGCACTGCAGGGCGCTACCGGGGCAAGCTCGATGCGCTGAACTGCCCTTCCTGCGGCAGCACCATCAAATACCTGCCCGGCCTGACCGCGAGCCTGGTCTGCCAGTCCTGCCAGACGAGCATCGATGCGGCCAGCCCGCAGGCGCAGGTGCTGGCGGCCGGCGCAAAACTGGAGCAAGTGCCCACTTCGCTGGAACTGGGCGCCAGCGGCAAGCTGGGAAACCAGGAATACACGGTGCTCGGCATCCTGCGCCGCCAGGACGATGAGGGCAGCAGCTGGACCGAGTATCTGCTGTACAGCGGCCGCAAAGGCTTTACCTGGCTGGTGGAGACGGACGAGGGCTGGTTCCGTTCGAACGTGATGGACAAGTGGCCAAGCTGGTCCGGCCCGGCCGCCCTGCTCTGCACCTTCGAAAAGATCAACTACGCCAAACTGTACGACTACAGCGCCAAGGTCATGTTCGCGGCGGGCGCCTTCAACTGGCGCGTCAGCGTGGGCGACGAGGCCAAGGTCTACGAATTCAAACAGGGCGTGGTGCAGCTGGCGGCCGAACTGAGCGGCGAGGAATTGAGCTGGTCGCGCGCCACGCCGATGTCGCGCGACCAGGTGAAGGCCTGGTTTGGCGCAGCGTATCGCGGCCCGGAACCGGGCGCGCCACTGCTCGACTCGGCGGCGGGCAAGCGCTACACCTCGGTGGCCAAGGGCATGATCATGATGCTGCTGGCGATCAACGCGATACCGCTGCTGGCGTCTTTCACCAGTACCTTCATGTATAGCGTGATCGCCGCGCTGGCGATCTATATTCCCGCCAAAATTCTGGACGCGATGGATAAGTAAGATGGGTAAATTCCTGGTGTATGCGATGGTCGTGACCATCTTCAGCATGTCGGCAAGCTGGATACGCATGTTCTCCGGCGACGAAAGCACGCACGGCGGCAGCAACTGGTCCTCGCGCACCGGCGGCGGCAGCTGGGGCGGCGGTGGCGGCGGAGGACACAAGTGAGCGCATACTCACGCACCGACGACCGCCATCTGCCCAGCGGCACGCATTTACTGGCCGATCTGTCGGGCATCGCCGCGCAGCGCCTGGGGGACTGCGCCGCCATCGAAAAGCTGCTGCGCGCCGCCGCCGAAGCGGCCGGCGCCTGCGTGCTGCACAGCCATTTCCATGGTTTCGGCCCGGGCCAGGGCGTGACCGGCGTGGTGCTGCTGGCCGAATCGCATATCTCCATCCATACCTGGCCGGAGGATGGCTTTGCCGCCGCCGACATCTTCATGTGCGGCGCGGCACAACCCCAGTTGGCCCTGGACCTGCTGCGCGCCGCCCTGCAGCCGGCCCATTGCGAGCTGCACACGGTGCGCCGCGCGCCGCCCAAGCTGCTGGCGCGTGCCGGTTGACTTCCTGACAAGGCGGTGCCACACTGGCGCCTTCATCAACCACCACCACAGGAGACTACAAAATGCGTCAATTGGACATTGCCCTCCTGTCGGCAGCCTGATCCCCCGCGTTTCGCAAGCTCGCAACACCATCTGTTTGAGCCGGTAACGAGCCGCGCCTGATCGCGCGCCGACCTTCCCCTTTTGCTTTTCGTGCCTCCGCCTTTGCGCGGCTGGCTGTGCTCGCGCGCGCCGCGAGCGAACTGAATCCGGGAACACCGCTCAATCATGATCGAATTCGATTTCGCAGTACTGCGCCATATCGGCCTGAACAACTCCATCCTCGCCCAGCTCTCCACGGCCGAGGCCGCCCCCGGCGCCCAATTGATGCGCCTGACCGAAGTCCAGCGCGACTGGCAAACCGTGCATGACGGCCAGACCGAACACAGCGCGCGCGCCCTGCCCCGCCTGCTCAGCGCCCTGCAGGAACAGGGCAGCAGCCTGGCCGTGGGCGACTGGGTCGTGGTGGAAAGCCATGCCCACGGCGAGCTGTGGATAAGCCAGCGCTTATCCCCATTCGCCCATATCGCGCGCCGCGCCAATGACGGCCGCCGCCAGGCGCTGGCCAGCAATATCGACACCGCCTTATTGGTCATGGGCCTGGACCACGATTTCAATCCGCGCCGCGTGGAACGTTATATCGCATTAGTCCAGGCGGCCGGCGTGGCGCCGGTCGTGGTGCTCAGCAAAGCCGATATCGGCATCGATGTGGATAATCGCGTCGATGAATTGCGCCGGCGCCTGCCAGCCTATATTCCGATTATTGCGGTGAATGGCCACAGTAATACCGCCTATGCCGAATTAAAACCCTGGCTGGAAAATGGGCAGACGGTTTGTCTATTAGGCGCATCCGGCACCGGTAAATCCACGCTGACCAATACCCTGACTTCGGCGCAGCAGGAAACCGGCGGCAATCGCAAAGGCGATGGCCGCGGACGGCATACGACCACAGCACGCTCGCTGCATATCTGTCCGGATGGCGGCTGCATTATCGATACGCCGGGATTGCGCACCTGGCGTCCCGATGCGGATGAAGAAACATTAGCCGCGACTTTTGACGATATCGAAAGCCTGGCCGCCAATTGCCAATTCCACGATTGCCAGCATGAAACGGAACCAGGCTGCGCGGTACGCGGCAAAATCGACCCCGACCGCTTATTGAATTACCACAAGCTGCTGCGCGATGTGCAGCGCAGCCAGCAAACGCCGCTGGAAAGAATCGCCGCGCGCTCCAAGTGGAAAGTCATCATCAAGGCGAGCCGCACACGGGGACGCGAGAAACGCAGCCAGTAAGCCTCTCGGCCGCGCCTGATCCTCGGATCGAGGCGCGGCCTTTTCGCCTTGCTTTTGCACCAATATTTAGCTTGATCAAGCTGAAATATTGCATATAACCCAAGGCAAGCGCCCTCTGCGCCGGACTTTGCTCCAAGCTGGGAGTACACTATAGCTTCCGGCTGTATCAGCCCTAATGAGAGTGACCGCTTACCATGCGCCGACTTGCGCCCCTTGCCCTAGTTTTTGTCCTCGCTGGCTGCAGCGACAATTACACCGCTCCCAGCCTGTACATGGCCACCACGCCCGAGTGCAAAACCTGGGCCGAAGGCTCAACCTTCCAGCTGCCGCGCGGCATTACCGTGTCGGCCACGGCTCCCACTACCCTGCCCGATGGCGGTGTGGAATTTGCGATGATTTATATGGTCCCGCGCGGCAATGAAGTGCAGTTCACCAGCCGCGCTTTTAAAATCAGCCAGCCCAAAGGCGAAGTCATTGCGCCGGCCGAAGTCGTCAGCATTTACCAGCGCGGCACCAATCAGCGCGCCGACCTGGTGGAAGTGATTAAAGAAGTGCCATTAATGATGATTTCAGTCGGCACTTCGGATGAAACCCAATTCCGCTATTCCTTCCGATATACGGGTAAACTGCCGGAGCGTTTCGACGTCACGCCACCCACCACGATTATTCGTGGTAATCGTTATCCGGTGCGCACATTCACCTACCGTTATTTCGCCGACCGCAAAGCCTACGGTTTATGTACCTGAAATAATGAAAGCCTGGAGAGTTTGTGTATGAAGCTCGATATTATCCAATGCAATCCACAAATCATGGGGGGAACTCCAGTCTTTGCCGGTACCCGCGTGCCCTTGAAAAATCTGTTTGATTATTTGTCCGGAGGCGAAAACCTGGATAGCTTTCTTGAAGACTTTCCCTCAGTAAGCCGCGCCAATGCCTTGGCAGCGTTGGAGATGGCTCACGAAAGCCTGGTAGACCATGCGCCTCCTGCTCGACGAATCGCTACCGAGAAAGCTTAAGGCCGAATTTACTGGCCATGACGTACAAACTGTCGTTGAGATGGGTTGGGGCGGGGTGCAAAATGGCGAGTTGCTTCGCCAAGCGTCGCAAGCCTTCGATGTCTTTATCACGGCGGATCAGAATCTACCCAGCCAGCAGCGTTTGCTGGCCCTTCCCCTGGCAGTAATCGTTCTGCGGCCTAGGAGAATCCGAATCGATACCTTGCGCAGCATAATACCCGCCATCCTGGCCTGTCTGGATCATATCCAGCCTCGCAGCCTTCACATGATCCCTTAGCGCCAGAAAAAGAAAAGGCAGCCGAAGCTGCCTTTTTTGCTGTGCTGCGGACCGATCAGTGCTTGGTCTGGCGCAGTTTGGCGATCGCTGCCAGCTGGCCGATAGCGGCTGCCAGTTCAGCTTGCGCTTTCGCGTAGTCGATGCCGGTCTTGTTGTTGGCCAGGGATTCTTCCGCCAGTTTCTTGGCGGCCTGGGCCTTGGCTTCGTCCAGATCGTGACCACGGATCGCGGTGTCGGCCAGTACCGTCACGGCGTTCGGCTGCACTTCCAGCAGGCCGCCGGCGACGAAGACGAACTCTTCTTCAGCCTTGCCTGGGATCTGGATGCGCACCGCGCCCGGACGGATACGGGTGATCAGCGGCGTGTGCTTCGGGTAGATACCCAGCTCGCCCTGTTCGCCCGGCAACGCGATGAAGGTGGCTTCGCCGGAGAAGATTTCTTCTTCGGCCGAGACCACGTCAACGTGAATAGTGTTTGCCATGTGTGTCCTATCGGGTGTAAGCGGCGCCGCCCATGGGGCCGCGCCGCGCCAAACTCAACGATTAGTTGAGTTTCTTGGCTTTCTCGATTGCTTCTTCGATCGTGCCAACCATGTAGAACGCTTGCTCTGGCAGATGATCGAGTTCGCCGGAGGAGATCATCTTGAAGCCTTTGATCGTGTCCTTCAGCGAAACGTATTTACCTGGCGAACCGGTAAACACTTCAGCAACGTGGAAAGGCTGCGACAGGAAACGCTGCATCTTACGGGCGCGAGCCACCAGCAGTTTGTCTTCCGGCGCCAGCTCGTCCATACCCAGAATCGCGATGATGTCACGCAGTTCTTTGTAGCGCTGCAGGGTGCCCTGCACGGAGCGCGCGGTGTCGTAGTGTTCCTGGCCAACGACCAGCGGATCCAGCTGGCGGGAGGTCGAGTCCAGCGGGTCCACGGCTGGGTAGATACCCAGGGCGGCGATGTCACGCGACAGAACCACGGTGGAGTCCAAGTGACCGAAGGTGGTCGCTGGCGACGGGTCGGTCAAGTCATCCGCTGGCACGTACACGGCCTGGATCGAGGTGATCGAACCGGTCTTGGTCGAGGTGATACGCTCTTGCAGACGGCCCATTTCTTCGGCCAGCGTCGGCTGGTAGCCCACGGCGGAAGGCATACGGCCCAGCAGTGCGGACACTTCGGTACCGGCCAGGGTGAAGCGGTAGATGTTGTCCACGAAGAACAGCACGTCACGGCCTTCGTCACGGAACGATTCCGCGATGGTCAGACCAGTCAGCGCCACGCGCAGACGGTTGCCTGGTGGTTCGTTCATCTGACCGTAAACCATCGCCACTTTCGAGTTGGCTGGGTTTTCCAGGTCCACCACTTTGGCGTCGGCCATTTCGTGGTAGAAGTCGTTACCTTCACGGGTACGCTCACCCACGCCGGCGAACACGGACAGACCCGAGTGCGCTTTAGCGATGTTGTTGATCAGTTCCATCATGTTCACGGTCTTGCCGACACCGGCGCCGCCGAACAGACCCACTTTACCGCCTTTGGCGAACGGGCAGACCAGGTCGATCACCTTGATGCCGGTTTCCAGCAGGTCTTGCGATGGCGACAGTTCGTCGTACGCAGGCGCCACGCGGTGGATCGAAGCCACTTGGTCGTGAGCAACTGGACCGCACTCGTCGATCGGGTTGCCCAGCACGTCCATAATACGGCCCAGGGTTGCTTTGCCCACTGGCACCATGATTGGTTTGCCGGTGTTCTGGATGCTCATGCCGCGACGCAGACCGTCGGAGGAGCCCAGTGCAATGGTACGGACAATGCCGTCACCCAACTGCTGTTGCACTTCCAGGGTCAGCTCGGAGCCTTCCATTTTCAGCGCGTCAAAAACTTTAGGCATCGCATTGCGTGGGAACTCAACGTCCACCACAGCGCCGATACACTGAACGATTTTGCCATCAGCCATGTTCGTTCCTTCAAATATAGTTAAATTCGTTTAAACCGCTGCCGCACCGGCGACGATTTCAGACAGTTCTTTGGTAATTGCAGCCTGGCGGGTCTTGTTGTAGACCAGCTTCAGTTCACCGATGACGTTACCGGCGTTGTCGCTGGCGGCTTTCATCGCCACCATACGGGCCGATTGCTCGGACGCCAGGTTTTCCGCCACCGACTGGTACACCAGCGCTTCTACATAGCGCTCCAGCAGTTCGTCGATCACGGTCGCAGCGTCCGGCTCATAGATGTAATCCCAGTTGTGATTACCCTTGTCAGCCTGCACCTTGTCTGCCGTCAGCGGCAGCAGTTGCTCGACCATCGGTTCCTGCTTCATCGTGTTGATGAACTTGGTGTAGCACAGGTAAACAGCGTCCAGCTTGCCTTCCTGGAATTTCTCCAGCATGACTTTGACCGGGCCGATCAGCTTTTCCAGGTGCGGCGTGTCGCCGATCTGGGTAGCTTGGGCGACCACGGGCACGCCAACGCGGTTCAGGAAGCCCAAACCTTTATTACCAATTGCCACTGCTTCAATCTTGTTGCCTGCGCCTTCCAGCTCGCGGGTCTTGGCCGTCACCATACGCAGCACGTTGGTGTTCAGGCCGCCGCACAGACCTTTATCGGTCGTGACGACGATGAAACCCACTGCCTTCGCTTCCGTGCCCTTGGCGTCCGCCAGGAACGGGTGCGTATATTCCGGGTTGGCATTTGCCAGGTTCGCAGCGATGTTCCGAATCTTGTCACTGTAGGGACGGGCGGCGCGCATGCGATCCTGCGCCTTGCGCATTTTCGATGCGGCGACCATTTCCATCGCCTTGGTGATCTTCTTCGTATTCTCTACGCTCTTGATCTTGCCACGTATCTCTTTGCCTACTGCCATGAGTCCTTACTCCTTTGCGCTTGAGGGCGGCCTGTCGCCAGGCCGCCGTGCATCTTAGAATGCGCCGGATTTCTTGAAATCAGCAATGGCGGCCGACAGCGCAGCTTCGGCGTCTTTGTCCAGTTGCTTGGTTTCTTCGATCTTGGTCAGCAGAGCAGCGTGCTTGGCCTTCAGGAACGAGTGCAGACCAGCTTCAAACGCCAGCACTTGCTTCACAGCGATATCGTCCAGGAAGCCCTTGTTCACGGCGAACAGCGAGGCGCCCATCAGGGAGATCGACAGCGGCGAGTACTGGGACTGCTTCAGCAGTTCGGTCACGCGGGCACCGCGGTCCAGCTGCTTACGGGTCGATTCGTCCAGGTCGGAAGCGAACTGCGCGAACGCAGCCAGTTCACGGTACTGTGCCAAGTCGGTACGGATACCGCCGGACAGGCCCTTGATGACCTTGGTCTGCGCTGCACCACCCACGCGCGACACCGAGATACCGGCGTTAATCGCAGGACGGATACCGGAGTTGAACAGCGAGGTTTCCAGGAAGATCTGGCCGTCGGTAATCGAAATCACGTTGGTCGGCACGAAGGCGGACACGTCGCCAGCCTGGGTTTCGATGATCGGCAGCGCGGTCAGGGAACCGGTCTTGCCTTTGACTTCGCCTTTGGTGAAGGCTTCGACGTAGTCGGCGTTCACGCGGGCGGCGCGTTCCAGCAGACGCGAGTGCAGGTAGAACACGTCGCCTGGGTACGCTTCGCGGCCTGGTGGACGGCGCAGCAGCAGGGAAATCTGACGGTAGGCAACAGCTTGCTTGGACAGGTCATCGTACACGATCAGGGCGTCTTCGCCGCGGTCGCGGAAGTATTCGCCCATGGTGCAGCCGGAGTAGGCCGAGATGTACTGCATGGCGGCGGACTCGGAGGCCGAAGCGGCCACGACGATGGTGTATTCCAGCGCGCCGTGCTGTTCCAGGGAACGCACGATGTTCTTGATGGTCGAGGCTTTTTGGCCGATCGCCACGTAGATACAGGTCATGCCCTGACCTTTTTGGTTGATGATGGCATCAACCGCAACGGCGGACTTACCGGTCTGGCGGTCGCCAATGATCAGCTCACGCTGGCCACGGCCGATCGGCACCATGGCGTCGATCGATTTCAGGCCGGTCTGCATTGGCTGCGACACGGACTCGCGGGCGATCACGCCGGGGGCGATTTTTTCGATGGGGGAGGTCAGCTTGGCGTCGACCGGACCTTTGCCGTCGATCGGCTGGCCCAGGGCGTTGACCACGCGGCCGCGCAGTTCAGGACCGACCGGCACTTCCAGAATACGGCCGGTGCACTTGACGGTGTCGCCTTCCGAGATGTGCTCGTAAGCACCCAGAATCACGGCGCCGACGGAGTCGCGCTCCAGATTCATGGCCAGACCAAAGGTGTTGCCCGGGAATTCCAGCATCTCGCCTTGCATCACTTCGGACAGACCGTGGATGCGGCAGATACCGTCGGCAACGGAAATTACGGTGCCTTGATTGCGCACTTCAGCGCCGCCATCAATGCCTTGAATCCGGCTCTTGATCAGCTCGCTGATTTCAGATGGGTTGAGTTGCATACTAACTCCTAAATGTTTTCTCTCAGCTTGCGCGAGGGTATATGGGTCTGCCGAAGCGGGTGCGAATTACGCTACCAGCGCAACACGCATCTGTTGCAGCTTGGCGCGCACCGAAGTGTCCAGCACTTCATCACCTACCACCACGCGCACGCCACCGATCAGCGATGGGTCGACCGTGACGCTTGGGTTGAGCTTGCGGCTGAATTTCTTTTCCAGCGTGTTGACCAGCTCAGCCGTTTGGGCTGCGCTCATATCGAATGCGCTCGTGATCTCGGCATCGGCCGCGCCTTCCGCGCTGTTTTTCAACAGCTGGAACTGGGCGCCGATTTCCGGCAGCAATTCAATACGGCCATTTTCGATCAGCATCGACAGGAAGTTCTGCGCTTCCGCGTTGAGCGGAGCCTTCACCAATGCTTGAATGGTCGCGGCAACATCGCTATCCGACACTTTCGGATTGCGTGCATACGACAGCACCTCGGGGTGGCTGCCGACCTGGGCCAGTTCGGACACCAGTTCGGACCACGCCGCGAGGTTGCCGGCTTGGGCTACGCGGAAGAGGGCTTCCGCGTATGGACGAGCGACGGTTGCGAGCTCTGCCATGATTACAGCTCGGTCGCAAGACGCGACAGCAGGTCGGCGTGGGCCGACGCGGTCACTTCGCGCTTCAGGATTTGCTCGGCGCCCTTGACGGCCAGATCGGCCACCTGGGCGCGCAGTGCTTCGCGGGCCTGGGTGATTTGCTGGTCGGCTTCGGCCTTGGCTTGCGCAATGATGCGGGCGGCTTCGGCTTGAGCGTTGGCTTTGATTTCTTCAGCGATCAGCTGAGCGCGTTTTTCAGCGTCCGCAACGCGCTGCGAAGCTTCGTCGCGGGCCGAAGCCAGGGCTTCGTTGGCGCGCTTTTCAGCGATCACCATGGAAGCCTGGCCCTGGTCGGCAGCTGCCAGACCGTCGGCAATACGCTTGGCACGCTCATCCAGCGCATTGTTCAGCGCTGGGAATACGAATTTCATCGAGAACCATACGAGCACCGCGAAGGTGATCATCTGGCCGATGAGAGACATATTGATGTTCATACCTTGCTCCTAAAAAGAGTTTCCCCGGTTGGAGCGTGGATTACTGAGCTACTGCGGTGGCCAGGGCGGTCAGGAATGGGTTGTTGAAGGTGAACAGCAGAGCAACACCAACGCCAATCATCGAGATCGCATCCAGCAGACCAGCGATAACGAACAGCTTGGTTTGCAGTTGTGGCATCAGTTCTGGTTGACGTGCCGAAGCTTCCAGGAACTTGCCGCCCAGGATAGCGAAGCCGAGTGCGGTACCGATGGCGCCCAGGCCGATGATGATGGCAACTGCCAGAACGGTCATGCTTTGTACTTGTGCGATCAGAGCTTGCATTAGATTTCTCCTAATTTAAAAAACGAAAGATACTAAAAAAACAAAATATAAAGTTGCTGATTAGTGCTTCTCAACCGCGAGGCTAAGGTACACAACCGTCAACGCCATAAACACAAAAGCTTGCAGAGTTACAATCAAGATGTGGAAGATTGCCCATGGACCACCCAGCAGCCACTGTGCCCACCATGGCAACAACGCGATCAGGATGAAAATCAGTTCGCCGGCATACATATTGCCGAACAGTCGCAGCGACAGCGAAATTGGTTTTGCCAGCAATTCCAGCATCTGGAACAGGAAGTTGATCGGGGCCAGCAGGATGGCGGCCGGACCGTGCGCGTGGAACGGCGCGGTGAACAGTTCTTTACCCCAGCCGCCGATGCCCTTGGCCTTGATGGAGAAGCCGATAATGCACAGCAGCACGCCGATCGACATGCCGAAGGTGTGGTTCACGTCGGCGGTCGGCACCACGCGCAGCTTGTGCACGCCGAACAGTTCCAGCACGCGCGGCAGGGCGTCAACCGGCAGGAAGTCCATTGCGTTCATCAGCCAGACCCAGACGAAAATGGTGATGGCGAGCGGAGCGATGACGGCGCTTTTCGCGTGGAAGGCGCTGTTGACGGTGTCATTGACCAGCTCCATGACCCATTCAACGAAGTTTTGCAGCTTGCCCGGCACGCCAGCGGTGGCGCGGCGCGAAGCCAGGGAGAAAATGCCCAGGAAAATCAGGCCGAGAATGGCGGAAACCCAGAACGTATCCAGATTGATGGTGCCGTCCGCGCTTTGCAGGTGCGAAAGGTGGTGTTGGATGTATTCCGTGGCATTTGCCGGGCCTGCGTGGCCCCCAGTAGCGTGTTCAGTGGTCATAAGTTGAAATTAAGATGATTAAACCGCGAGTAATGACAACCAATACGCCATGGTCGCCACCACAAAACCCAAGATCAGCCATAACCAGGCGGCCGACTGAAACAGCACCAGTGCCAAAATAAACAGCACTGCTGTGATAAAAATCTTTATCAATTCGGCACGAAAATGCGTCCGAAAAGCTTGCTTGGCGTCAGGGTTCCCCTTGGCCACCATCAGCGCGTACGCCAGACTGCCGGCGACTGCGATTGCGCCGCCCATGGCAGCAGACCACCCTTTGCTTTCGCTCGCAAAATACGCGGTGGCGGCGGCAAACAGGACGGCGATGGTGAATTGCAGGGCAACTACTCGGTACACTGGTTTGGCAATGCTTTGCGAAGAATCACTCACTTGCCACGTTCCCAGAGATAGCCTATTGACCCAAAGACACGGGATTATAGGTTGCTTTCGGGAGCTGCGTCAAACATGCTGCGGCGCAGCATGGCACCGCAAGCAACATTGCTCGCTTTTTGGGGATGCGAAGGCTGGGGCATGCACCGGTTTGGTGCATGCAACCTTGCTTAAATTGTAGGCTCAGCCGCGCAGGCGGGCGAGCACGCCGTCCAGAATTTCCAGATCGGCGAAATCGATAATCATTTGACCACGGCCCTTGGTCCCCATCTTGAACACGACCGAGGTGGCCAGGGTATCCGACAGTTCTTCTTCCAGACGCAGGATGTCGCCCGATTTCTCGCGCGGCTTGGCCTGCTCCTTGGCATTCTGCTCTTCCTGGCTGCGCTGGACCAGTTTTTCGGTCTCGCGCACCGACAGCCGTTTGGCCACCACCAGATTGGCCAGCGTGATCTGGGTGGCGGCATCGACCGCCAGCAGCGCGCGCGCATGGCCCATATCGATGTCGCCCGCCATCAGCATGGTTTGCACCGGCGCGGCCAGATTCATCAGCCGCAGCAGATTCGACACCGCGCTGCGCGAACGGCCCACCGCATGGGCGGCCTGTTCATGGGTAAAGCTGAAGTCCGTGATCAGACGATGGATACCTTGGGCTTCTTCCAGTGGATTCAAGTCCTCGCGCTGGATATTTTCGATCAGGGCCATGGCGGCGGCCGTGGTGTCGTCCACATCGCGCACCAGCACCGGCACGCTTTCCAGGCCGGCCATTTGCGCCGCGCGGAAGCGGCGTTCGCCGGCGATGATCTCGTACCTGGTCTTGCCGTTGGCCTGGCCCACCGGGCGCACCAGGATCGGCTGCATGATGCCCTGGGTCTTGATCGAGGCGGCCAGCTCGGTCAGGCTGCCTTCGTCCATGCGGGTACGCGGCTGGTATTTGCCAGCCTGCAGCTGCTCGATCGCCAGCTCGTGCGGCTTCGCATCGGAAGCCGGGTTGGATGGATCGCCGTCGCCGCCAAGCAGCGCATCGAGGCCGCGTCCGAGGCCTTTGAGTTTTTTCGTTGCCATTGAAGGGAATTCCGTAATTACATTTTCTTGATGCGTTTGACCATCTCGGCGCCGAAGGCGATGTACGCCTGGGCGCCTTTCGAGCCCGGATCGAAAGTCACGCCCGGCATGCCGTAGGACGGCGCTTCGGCCAGGCGCACATTGCGCGGGATGATGGTCTTGAAGACCTTGTCGCCGAAGTGCTGCTCCAGCTGGGCCGAGACCTGCTGCGACAGCGTCATGCGCGGATCGAACATCACGCGCAGCAGGCCGATGATCTTCAAATCCTGGTTCAGGTTGGCGTGCACCTTCTTGATGGTGTTGACCAGATCGGACAAACCTTCCAGCGCATAGTATTCGCACTGCATGGGGATGATCACGCCATGGGCGGCGCACAGGCCGTTCAGCGTCAACATGGACAAGGCGGGCGGGCAGTCGATCAGGACGAAGTCGTATTCCTTGTCCACCGCGACCAGCGCATCCTTCAGGCGGCGCTCGCGGTTATCCAGCTGCACCATCTCCACCTCGGCGCCGGCCAGCTCGCGGTTGGCCGGCAGCACATCGAAGCGCCCCGCTTCCGAACGCTGGCGCGCCGTGGCCACATCGGAGTGGCCCAGCATGACTTCATAAGTGGAAGCCTGCAGGCCGGCCTTGTTGATGCCGGCGCCCATGGTGGCATTGCCTTGCGGGTCCAGGTCGACCAGCAGCACGCGCTGGTTCAGTTTGGCCAGACCGGCGGCCAGGTTCACCGTGGTGGTGGTTTTGCCCACGCCGCCTTTTTGATTCGCTACGCAGAATATTTTCGCCATGTATCTTTTGTTTTGTTTATACCATTTATACGATATAAATCATTTATACAGTTTATTCAATTTATACCGTATAAACGATTTATACTGTTTATAAAATTAAGCCTTGCCGATGAAAACCAGGTGGCGCTCCGCGTCCAGTCCCGGCACCTGCAAAGCCCGCAATTCCCGCACTTGCCACGGCTCCGGCAGCCGCTCTCTTTCCTCGGCTGGCGCCGTGCCTTTCAAGGCGATAAAGCGTCCGCCCTCGCCCAGCAGATGCCCGGACCAGTTGACGAAGTCCGACAGGTCGGCAAAGGCGCGCGAAGTGATCACGTCGAAGGGCTGCTGGACCTCCAGCTCCTGCACCTTCTTGGTGTACACCGTGACGTTGGCCAGCTTCAGCTCCGCCTTGACCTGGGTCAGGAAGGCGGTTTTCTTGTGTACCGTATCGATCATCGACACCTTCATCTCCGGGCGGGCAATGGCCAGCACGATGCCCGGCAAGCCGCCCCCTGCTCCCACGTCCAGCACGTTCTGTGCGCCCGCGAAGGCAGCCACGGCCGCCAGGGAATCGAGCAGATGCAGGGTCAGCATCTGCATCGGATCGCGCACGGAAGTCAGGTTATAGACGGCATTCCATTTGTTCAGCAGGGCCAGGTAGTCCAGCAATTGCTCCTGCTGGGCCTGGTTCAAATCGAGTTGCAGGCCATCCAGGCCCTTGTTCAGCATCTGCGCCAGCGCGGCGCGGTCAAACAGCCTCATTGCACCGCCTCGTCTTTCAGCGTGACGAAGCCGCCATAGCCGGCTTTCTTCAGGTGCACCAGCAGCAGCGAGATCGCCGCCGGGGTCACACCCGAGATGCGCGAAGCCTGGCCCAGGGTTTCCGGACGGTGTTTCGCCAGCTTTTGCCGCACCTCGATCGACAGCGCGGCGATGTCCAGATAGTTGAAACCTTCCGGCAGTTTCAGGTTTTCGTAGTGCTCGTGGCGCTCCACTTCCTTGATCTGGCGCTCGATATACCCGGCATATTTGAGCTGGATTTCCACCTGTTCCTGCACCGCCGCGTCTTCCACGCCGGGGCCGCCGAGGTTCTGGCCTTCGGCGCCGGTCAGCGTCACCAGGGTGTCGTAGTCCACGTTCGGACGGCGCAGCAGGTCGGCCAGCGAGTATTCGCGCTCGATGGCCTGGCCGATGACGCGCTCGGATTCGGCCGCTTCCACGATGCGCGGATTGACCCAGGTCGAGCGCAGACGCTCCAGTTCGCGCGCCACCGCCTCGCGTTTGCGGTCGAACGCTTCCCATTGCGCATCGCCGACGCAGCCCAATTGGCGGCCGATTTCGGTCAGGCGCATATCGGCATTGTCCTCGCGCAGGCTGAGACGGTACTCGGCGCGGCTGGTGAACATGCGGTACGGTTCCTGCACGCCCTGGGTGACCAGATCGTCCACCAGCACGCCCAGATAGGCTTCGGAACGGGCCGGGGTCCAGGCATCCTTGCCCTGGGTTTGCAGCGCGGCATTAATACCCGCCAGCATGCCCTGCGCCGCCGCCTCTTCATAACCGGTGGTGCCGTTGATCTGGCCGGCGAAATACAGGCCGGCAATGGCCTTGGTTTCCAGCGAGGCTTTGAGGCCGCGCGGGTCGAAATAATCGTATTCGATGGCGTAGCCGGGACGCAGGATATGGGCGTTTTCCAGGCCCTTCATCGAGCGTACCAGGGCGATTTGCACATCGAACGGCAGGCTGGTGGAGATGCCGTTTGGATAGAATTCGTGGGTGGTCAGGCCCTCGGGTTCGAGGAAAATCTGGTGCGATTCCTTGGCCGAGAAGCGGTGAATCTTGTCCTCGATCGAAGGGCAGTAACGCGGTCCCACGCCCTCGATCACGCCGGTATACATGGGGCTGCGATCCAGGCCGCCACGGATGATGTCGTGGGTTTGCTGGTTGGTATGCGTGATCCAGCACGGCAGCTGCTGCGGGTGCATGGACGCATTGCCCATGACCGAAAACACCGGCACCGGATCGAGATCGCCAGGCTGTTCCGTCATCTGCGTGAAGTCGATGCTGCGGCCGTCGATGCGCGGCGGCGTGCCGGTTTTCAGGCGGCCCTGCGGCAGTTTCAGCTCTTTCAGGCGGGCCGACAGCGACAGCGCGGGCGGGTCGCCGGCACGGCCGGCCGAGTAGTTTTGCAGGCCGACGTGGATCTTCCCGTCGAGGAAAGTCCCGGCCGTCAGCACCACGGCGCGGCCCAGGAATTTGAGGCCGATCTGGGTGACGGCGCCGACCACGCGGTCGCGCTCCACCATCAGATCGTCCACCGCCTGCTGGAACAGCCACAGATTCGGCTGGTTTTCCAGGCGGGAACGGATGGCCTGTTTGTACAGGATGCGGTCGGCCTGGGCGCGCGTGGCGCGCACTGCCGGGCCTTTGGAGGAATTCAGAATACGGAACTGAATGCCGGCTTCGTCGGTAGCAATCGCCATCGCACCGCCCATGGCATCGACCTCTTTGACCAGATGGCCTTTGCCGATACCGCCGATGGAGGGATTGCACGACATCTGGCCCAGGGTCTCAATATTATGCGTCAGCAAGAGCGTCTTCTGCCCCATACGGGCCGAAGCAAGGGCCGCTTCGGTGCCGGCATGGCCGCCGCCGACAACGATAACGTCGAATTCAGTAGGAAATAACATGGTGGAGAAATTGGGTAAATCGGGGAGTTAAGACCAGATTATAGAGTCTTTTTGCGACTGCGAATTTTTTAGGCAGAAATTTTCCTCGCGATTGTTCCACGTGAAACATAAAAAAAGCGCCGGCGAAGCGGCGCTTGCTTGGTCACCGAGTCTGCTACTCGGCTGTTCCACGTGAAACAATCACCAACGTTGCCAGGCATCAAAGCCCGTCTTCACGATCAGGATGGCCACCACCACGAGGAAGATGCGACGCACGAAGCCGCTGCCATGCTTGAGTGCAAGCTTGGTCCCCAGCAAAGAACCAACGACCTGGCACACCGCCATCATCAGACCCAGCTGCCACAGCAAATGGCCGCTATAGCCGAACCACATCAGCGCCGCCAGATTGCAGGCCACATTCACGACCTTGGCCGCCGCCGACGCCCCGAGGAAGTCGAAGCCGAAACAGCGCACAAACAGGAAGACCAGGAAGCTGCCCGTGCCCGGACCGAAGAAACCGTCATAAAAACCGATCAGCGCACCGACGCCGATAGCCATCACCCTTTCCTTGGTGCCGGTATGCAGCGGCGCATGCACGCTACCCAGGTCTTTCTTGCGGAAGGTATAGATCGCCACCGCGATCAGCACGAAGGGCAGGAGGATGCGCATGAAGTCGGCCGGTATCTTGGTCACCGTTACCGCGCCGAGGAAGGCAAAGATAAACGCCGTAATTGCCGCCGGCGCCGCGGCCGACCATGCCACCCTGACCCGGCGCGAATAATTCACCGCCGCGGCGGCCGTGCCAAAAATCCCCGCCAGCTTACTGGTACCGAACAGTGTGGCCGGCGCCGTCGAACTGAAAGCCGAAAACAGCACCGGAATCTGGATCAATCCCCCACCCCCGACCACCGCATCCACCAGACCCGCAGCAAACGCCGCCACCGCCAACATCGCAAACTCAAGCATGAAACCCCGCACAACATCGTTATAAGAGGTCTCACATTGTACGGAATAAACGAAATCCGTTTGCGCCAGATCAAAAAATGTCCAACCCCGGTGTCAGGCGGGGCCGCCGAGGCACCACGGTCGGACATTTGTTGAGGAAGATCAAAGCGCCTTAGTCGGGGATGTCGATGCGGGTGCCGGTGGTGGTGATGGCGTTGGCGCCGGGAGCGCTGCTGAAAGCGGGCAGGTTGCCGGCGGTGATGGGAACCGTGGCGTCGGCGCGGGTGACGGTGCGTATCAGCTGGGATGGCGGCAAGGCGGTGCTGCTGTTTTTGATGTTGGCGTACACGGCGTCCAGTGCGCGGCCCAGGTAGACGTGCAGCGGGACGATGCGCGTCGGGTAGACGGAGCTGAAGGAGTCGAAGTGGTTGGCGTTGGTGACTTCGATGTAGCGCAGCTTGCTGCCGCTGCCTTCGGCGGCGGCGTTCAATCCGACATAGGCGCGGGCCGCGTGGTTGACCGGAATCAGGGCGTCGCTGCGGCCGGAGACGATGATGGCCGGTTTGCCTTTCAGATTGCCGCTGGCCTGCACTTCGCCGATGCCGCTGCGGACCTTGGTGCTGAGCGCGGCCATTTCGGGCGACAGTGCCGCGCCGCTGATGGCATCCACGCCCAAGGCCAGGGAGCGCATGCAGAGGAAGGCGTCCAGCGACAGGTCGGCTTCGCCGGTCGAGGGCGATGTGCCGAAGGCATAGGATTTCGCGCCGCCCACCGAATTTTCATATACGGGCGTGCCGATGATGCCGTTCTGCCCCGCGAAGCTGGCCGCCCTTTGCGCCGCCGTGAAGGGGATCAGGGCGCCGCCAGCGTCCACGGACGAGAAACTGATGCCGCACACCCTGTCGATCACGGAGAAGCGTCCATAGGCGTTTAAATAGGTGGTGGCGACGAGGATATTGGTCAGCGCATGCGCGCCCTGTATAACGTCGGTATCGGCCTGCCAGCCATAAGCCTTCAGCCGCGCCATGGCGTCGCTCTGCTGGCTGGCCAGGTCGGCGCCGTTCAGCAGACCTTTCTTCACCAGCGCCGAGCAGCGCGCCGCACTGCCGGCAATGCAGTGCTGATACAGCGCCGCGTAGGTGGTGTAATCAAACAGCGGCTTGCCCTGCGCCGGTACCGCCGCCCCACCCTGCCGTATCGTGTAGCTGCCGGACTTGGGCTGGATCTGCGGCTCGGTCACGGCCACGGCGTCGATCAGGCCCTTGCTGTCCTGCTCCGCCGCCAGCAGGGCCGAACCGCCGCCATTCGAAATGCTGGAAGCGATGGTCGCCGTATTCTCCGGCTTCAGGCGTATCTGGTGGCTCTTGCCATCGTCGGACAGCGCGCCGTATTTCTCGTTCAGGACATAGAAGGCGAACTCGATGGCCTGCAGGGTGATCTTGCCCCAGTCCTTCTCCGGATTCTGCTGCGAGTGCGCATGCTTGAAGGCGACGCGGTTGGGATAGTCGCGCAGGAAGGCGGCGCGCTCGGCATCCGTCAGGATGGGCGCGAAGTGGGCATCCTTGCCCGCCGCAGTGCGCGTGGCGCGCACGCCGTTCTGCAGGTTCACGCTATCGTCGTCGAAGGTGTACATGCCGTTGCCGCTGCCCTTGTCGGCATAGGCCACGGCACAGTTGTTCTTCAAGCCCCATTCGCCCGAGCTGCCGATGGCGCCATAAATCCCGCGCGAACCGCTCGACGTGCCGGTGACGATGCAGGGGTTGACCGGGTCGAAATTGGCCGGCACCTGCACCAGCAAGGTCACGTTCTGCTTGCCGCTGCCATCGTCGGTGTACGCCATGTACTCGGTGCCGGCGATCTTGCCCTCGCTTGGCGTCACCACGCCGGCGGCGTTCACGTTCGGTCCATACATGGTGCCGTAGCCGCTGTTGGCGGCGATATCGAGCACGGCGCGGTAATTGGCCCAGATCGCGTTGCGGCGCAGCTCAGCGGCGGTGGGGTTGTTCGGGTCGGCGTAGGCCGGCTGGGCGCCGGCCAACCCGGTCTTGCCCAGGCCCGCGGTCAGCAGGTCGTCGCTGGTGCCGTCGTAGTTCTTGACAGTGACCGTGCCGAGGAAGGATGGTTTCGTGTTGACGCTATCGGAAAAATCGCTGCTGCAGGATGTCAGCACCAGCATGGCGGCGCTGGCGACGGCCAGTTTTTTGGTTTGCATATCGTGTCCTTATTCTTCGGTCATGAAAAGTGGGTCCAGCAACTTGCTTGCTACAAGTACCTCAGAAAAGAAAAACGCCGGACATCGTCCGGCGCTTTCGGGTCCTGCTTCAGGCAGATCTTCTTCTGCCTGTGAGGGCGACAATCTCGCCCACGATGCCTTTCCTGAACAGCAGCACGCAGGTGACGAAGATCAGGCCCGTCACCATATTCACCGCCTCGCCCAGGGTGTTGAACCATTCCACGCCGGTGTGCACTGCGACGAAGGTGCCGAAGTCGCCCAGCTTGTTTTCCAGCGCGATGATGATGATGGCGCCGATAATCGGCCCGACCAGGGTGCCCATGCCGCCTACGAGCGTCATCAGGATCACCAGGCCGGACATGGCCCAGTGCACATCGGTCAAGGTCTCGAAGCCCAGCACCACGGTCTTGGTGGCGCCGGCCAGCGCGGTCAGGGAGGCCGACAGCACGAAGGCCATCAGCTTGTACTTGTCGACGTCGTAGCCGAGCGAGATGGCGCGCGGCTCGTTTTCCTTGATCGCCTTCAGGGTCTGGCCGAAGGGCGAGTGCACGGTGCGCATGATGAGGGCAAAGCCACCCACCGCGATCGCCAGCACCACGTAGTACATGGTCAGATCGTCGTGCAGATCGATCATGCCGAGCAGCTTGCCGCGCGGGACACCTTGCAAGCCATCCTCGCCGCCCGTGAAATCGGTGAAGCGCAGGCCGGCGAAATACACCATCTGCGCCAGCGCCAGCGTGATCATGGAGAAGTAGATGCCCTGGCGGCGGATCGCCAGCGATCCCATGACAAAGCCGATCAACGCCCCCGCCGCCACGCCGGCCAGCAGCGCCAGCTCGAACGGCAAGCCCCAGTTGCGCAGCGCGTTGCCGGTGGCGTAGCCGGCCGCGCCGAAGAAGGCCGCGTGGCCGAAGGACAGCAGGCCGGTAAAGCCGATCAGCAGATTGAAGGCGCAGGCAAACAGCGCAAAGCACAGAAGCTTCATCAGGAAGACCGGATAGCCGACAAAGGGCGCGGCCAGGGTAACGGCAAGGGCAATCGCGTAGCCGATTTTCTTGTTCATTCCAGACTCCCTTATTTCTCTTTGCCGAACAGGCCGGCGGGACGCAGCAGCAGCACGATCACCATCACCACGAAGACCACGGTGGACGAACCTTCGGGGTAGAAGACCTTGGTCAAGCCTTCGATCACCCCCAATCCGAGACCGGTCAGGATCGATCCCATGATGGAGCCCATGCCGCCGATCACCACCACGGCGAACACCACGATAATCAGGTTGGAACCCATCAGCGGAGTCACCTGGATGATGGGTGCCGCCAGCACGCCGGCGAAGCCCGCCAGCGCCACGCCGAAGCCATAGGTCAGCGTCACCATCAGCGGCACATTGATGCCGAAAGCCTCCACCATCTTGGGATTCTCGGTGCCGGCGCGCAGATAGGAACCAAGCTTGGTTTTCTCGATCACATACCAGGTGGCGATGCACACGACGAGGGATGCCACCACCACCCAGGCGCGGTAATTCGGCATCACCATGAAGCCCAGGTCCGTCGCGCCCTGCAGCTGGGACGGCGTTTCAAACGGCTGGCCGGAGACGCCGTAGAAGGAACGGAACACACCTTCGATCAGCAGCGTGATGCCGAAGGTCAGCAGCAGTCCATACAGATGATCGAGCTTGTACAGCCAGCGCAGCATGGTCTTCTCGATGATCACGCCCAGCACGCCGACGACCAGCGGCGCGGCGATCAGCATCACCCAGTAGCTCAGGCCAAAATAGCTCATGCCCATCCACGCCAGGAAAGCGCCCATCATGTACAGGGCGCCGTGGGAAAAATTAATCACGTTCAGCAGGCCGAAGATGACCGCCAAGCCAAGGGATAACATCGCATAGAAGGAGCCGTTGACGAGACCCAGCAGCAACTGGCTCATCAAGGCTGGCAGGGGGACACCGAAAATATCCATGGCGGCACTCAGGAGAGGAAGTGAAAAAAACGGCGCAGCAAAACCGGGACGAGGGCGCTGCGCCGGGGATAAACGACAGGCGCCGCGCGCAATCGCGCCGCGCCCTCTTCCGACTACATCATTTCCAGAGCGGGCACTTGGTTTCGGCCTTGGTCAGGTAGGCCTGGTCGCCGGGCACGGTGGCCACGACCTTGTAGTAGTCCCAGGGATATTTCGATTCCGCGGGCTTCTTCACTTCCATCAGGTACATATCGTGCACCATGCGGCCGTCGGGACGGATCACGCCGTTCTTGGTGAACATATCGTTGATCGGCGTTTTCTTCAGATGGGCCATCACCTTCTCCGAATCGTCGCTGCCGACCGCCTTCACCGCTTTCAGATAGTTGGCCGCCGCCGAATAATCGGCCGCCTGCAGCATGGACGGCTCTTTCCTCATCTTGGCGAAATAGCGCTTGGACCAGGCGCGCGTATCGTCGTTCATATCCCAGTACCAGCCGTCGGTCAGGTACATGCCTTGCGTGGTGTTCAGGCCCAGCGAGTGGATATCGTTGATGAAGATCAGCAGGCCCGCCATCTTCATCTTCTTGGTGATGCCGAATTCGTTGGCAGCCTTGATCGAGTTGATGGCGTCGCCGCCGGCATTCGCCAGGCCCAGGATCTGCGCGTTCGAGGATTGCGCCTGCAGCAGGAAGGAGGAGAAGTCCGATGCCGAGAGCGGATGCTTGACGCCGCCCAGCACCTTGCCGCCCGCCGTTTTCACCACGTCGGCCGTATCCTTTTCCAGCGAGTGGCCGAAAGCATAATCGGCGGTCAGGAAGTACCAGTTCTTGCCGCCCTGCTTGACGATGGCGCCGCCGGTGCCGCGCGCCAGCGCCACGGTGTCGTAAGCGTAGTGCACGGTGAAGGGCGTGCACTCCTCGTTGGTCAGGCGCGAGGAACCTGCGCCGATGGAGATGAACACGCGTTTCTTCTCGGCCGCGATCTTGGCCATGGCCAGGTTGGCGCCGGAATTGGTGCCGCCGATCAGCAGGTCCACGCCCTGCTGGTCGAACCATTCGCGCGCCTTGGAGGCGGCGATATCGGCCTTGTTCTGGTGGTCGGCCGAGATGAATTCAACCTTCTTGCCGGCGATGACTACGCCCGCATCGGCAATCGCCATCTTGATCGCTTCCGCCCCGCCTAAGCCGTCAATATCGGAATAGAGGCCTGACATATCGGTGATGAAACCGATCTTGATGGTGTCACCCGACACCTGCGCCTGGGCAGCGCCGGAAATGCCAAATGCACAGGCGGCAGCAGCCACAGTGGCGAGAGCTTTGCGTTTCATTTTGTCTCCGTTCGAGGATTGTAGTAATCGATTTTTATACTGCTGTGTACTACTTACACTTGGTATTACACGCCCAGCAGCTCGGTCAGCACCGGCATCTTGGCGTCCAACTGGGATGCAGCAAAAGTCTCGACGATCTGACCGTGCTCCATCACATAGAACCGGTCCGCCAACGGCGCGGCGAAACGGAAATTCTGCTCCACCATGACGATGGTGTAGCCCTTGGCTTTGAGGGTGGTGATCATGCGCGCCAGACCCTGAACGATGACGGGCGCCAGGCCTTCGGATATCTCGTCCAGCAGCAGCAATTTGGCGCCGGTGCGCAGGATGCGCGCCACGGCCAGCATCTGCTGCTCGCCACCCGAAAGCCGCGTGCCCTGGCTGTTGCGGCGCTCCTTCAGGTTCGGGAACATGGAGTAGATCTCGTCCACCTCCATGCCCTTGCCGTTGATCTTCAGCGTGGGCGGCAGCATCAGGTTTTCTTCGGTGGAGAGCGAAGAGAAAATCGCGCGCTCTTCCGGGCAGTAGCCGACGCCGAGGTGGGCCACCTTATGCGTCGGCAGGCCCACCGCTTCCGTGCCATTGATCTTGATCGAGCCTTTGCGCGCGCCGGTCAGACCCATGATGGCGCGCAGCGTGGTGGTGCGGCCGGCGCCGTTGCGGCCGAGCAGGGTCACCACTTCGCCCGGTTTTACCGTGATGTTCACGTCGTGCAGGATGTGGGATTCGCCATACCAGGCCTGCAAATTGCTGATTTCGAGTGCGCTCGTCATCTCAATGGGCTCCCGCCAGCTCGGTGGCTTCGGTGCCCATATACGCTTCCATCACCTGGGCGTTCTTCGACACTTCGGCGTAGCTGCCTTCGGCCAGCATGGCGCCGCGCTGCAGTACCGAGATCTTGTTGCAGATGCCGGACACCACATTCATATTGTGTTCGACCATGAGGATGGTGCGTCCCGCCGAGACCTTTTTTATCAGCTCGGTCACGCGGTGCACATCTTCGTGGCCCATGCCCTGGGTCGGCTCGTCGAGCAGCATCAGCTCCGGTTCCATCGCCAGGGTGGTGGCGATTTCCAGCGCGCGCTTGCGGCCGTAGGGCATATCGACGGTGATGGTGTCGGCGAAGCTGCCCAGGTCCACCTCCTCCAGCAGCTCCATGGCGCGGCCATTCAGCTGGTCCAGACTGCGCTCGCTCTTCCAGAAATGGAAGGTCGTACCGAGCTTGCGCTGTAAGCCGATGCGGACATTTTGCAACACTGTGAGGTGGGGGAAGACTGCGGAAATCTGAAAAGAGCGGATCACGCCCATGCGCGCGATCTGCGCCGGCCGGGCGGCGGTGATGTCTTTTCCGTTGAATAGAATCTGTCCCGAGGTGGGAACCAGGAACTTGGTCAGCAGGTTGAAGCAAGTGGTTTTGCCAGCCCCGTTAGGGCCGATCAGTGCGTGGATATGGCCGCGCTCCACCTTCAGGTTGACTCCGTTTACAGCAGTGAATCCCCTGAACTCCTTGGTCAAATCTCTTGTTTCCAAGATAAAGTTTGACATTGTGTCTCCTGGTTATTCTTTGCATAAAGCTAAAGTTTTTTAGATCATACACAGAATAAATTTTCGTCACAATACGGTATAACTACCATGATCTTCAGCAGTTTACGACTGGCTTGCTCTTGTGCCACTTGAGATTCGCTAAAACGCCTGTCGCTTCATTCCCACATCGAATGAATCAATTGCGCGGTTTTTTCCGCAATCATGATCACCGGTGAATTCGTATTGCCGGAGGTGATGGCCGGCATAATGGAGGCATCGACCACGCGCAAGCCGGCCACGCCGCGCACGCGCAGCTGGCTGTCCACCACGGCCGACGCATCGCCGTCCCGCCCCATCTTGCAGGTGCCGACCGGATGGAAAATCGTGGTGCCGATCGCGCCCGCCGCCTGCGCCAGTTCCTCGTCGCTGCGGTAATGGATGCCGGGCTTGTATTCCTCCGGCGCATAGTGCGCCAGCGCCGGCGATGCCACGATGCGGCGCGTCAGATTCAGCGCCGCGGCAGCCACGCGCCGGTCCTCTTCCGTACTCAAATACATGGGCAGGATTTTCGGCGGCGCATAGGAGTCGGCGGAGCCTATGCGCACATGGCCGCGCGAAGTCGGACGCAGATTGCACACGCTGGCCGTAAAGGCCGGGAAAGCGTGCAGCGGATCGCCGAATTTTTCCAGCGACAGCGGCTGCACATGGTATTGCAGATTCGGCGTCGCTTCCGTGGCATGCGATTTGGCGAAAGCGCCCAGCTGGGATGGCGCCATCGACATCGGCCCACTCTGCAGCAAGGCATATTCCAGGCCGATGCGCAGCTTGCCCAGCCAGTTGCTGGCCATGACGTTCAGCGTCTTCGCGCCCTGCACCTTGAACACCATGCGCAGTTGCAGATGGTCCTGCAGATTGCCGCCCACGCCGGGCAGATCGGCCAGCGGCTGCACGCCCGCTTCCTGCAGCACGGCGGCCGGGCCGATACCCGACAACTGAAGTATCTGCGGCGAGCCGATGGAACCGGCCGCCAACAGGGTTTCGCGGCGCGCATCGGCGCGGTAGCGCGTGCCGCCGCCGCTGAACACCACGCCCTTGCACACCAGCCCCAGTTCGCCTTTTTCAATCAGCAGCTTTTCCACATGACAGCCGGTCATGATGGTCAAATTCGGCCTGTGCGCCGCCGGCTTGAGAAAAGCCTTGGCCGTATTCCATCGGATGCCGCGCCGCTGGTTCACTTCGAAGTAAGAACAGCCCTCGTTATCGCCGCGGTTGAAATCTTCCACCTTCGGAATACCGCTTTGCGCCGCCGCCTCGCGGAAGGCATCGAGGATCTGCCACGACAGGCGCTGCTTCTCGACCCGCCATTCGCCGCCCGCGCCGTGAAAATCGTTGGCGCCGCCGTGATGGTCTTCGCTGCGCATGAACAGCGGCAAAACAGCCTTCCAGCGCCAGCTGTCGTCGCCGCACAGATCCGCCCACTGCTCGTAATCGCGCGCCTGGCCGCGCATATAAATCATGCCATTGATCGAGGAGCTGCCGCCCAGCACCTTGCCGCGCGGGTAAAGCAGGCTGCGTCCCCCCAGTCCTTCCTCGGGCTCGGTGCGGAACAGCCAGTCGGTGCGTGGATTGTCGATGCAATGCAGATAGCCGACCGGGATGTGGATCCACACATAATCATCCTTCCCTCCCGCCTCGATCAGCAGCACTTCCGCCTTCGAATTGCGGGTCAGGCGGTTGGCCAGCACGCAGCCGGCCGTGCCGGCGCCAACGATGATGTAGTCGAACTGTCCAGCTGATTCCAAAGACCGCTCCTTCACGCGAGTGTTATGCCGCCTGCATTTCCGCCACCAGGGTTTCGACCAGCTTTGCCGCCGGCATGGCGCGCGCTTTGGCCACGCCCGTGCCGCACCACAGCGACATCCATTCCGTATCGCCGCGCTTGGCCGCCTCGGCGCGGATGCTGCCGGTCAGCGCATTCTGCAAGGGATAAGCCGGCACCTGCGTTTCCACCCCGGCCATCTCGCGCATAAAACGGTTTTCCAGGCCGCGCGCATAGCGGCCGGAGAAGGCGCGCGTGAGCCGGGTCGGCGTATCGCCCGGATTCAGCAAGCGCGCCTTGTACGCCGGATGAATGGCCGATTCATCCGCCACCAGGAAGGCCGTCCCCATCTGCACCGCCTTGGCGCCCAGCGCCAGCCGCCGTTTGATATCGGCGCCATTCATGATATTGCCGGCCGAGATGACCGGAATGCCCACCGCCGCCACCGTCGCCCGCAGCAAATCCTCCGCGCCCAGCGTGGCTTCCGTCTGCGGCCCGAGGAAGGTGCCACGATGCCCGCCCGCCTCCACGCCGGATGCAATCACCGCGTCGGCGCCGATCTCCTGCCAGGCCAGCGCCTCCTCCACCGTGGTGATGGTGCCGATCACGGCAATGCCAGCCTCGTGCAGACGCTGTACCTGCGCGCGCTGCAGGATGCCGAAAGTAAAGCTGACGACAGCCGGTTTCAACTCCAGCAAGGTTTCAAACTGGATCGCAAAGTCTTCGCACCATTTAGTCGGCAACGGCAATTCCTGCCAGCCCAGCGCCGTCCACACCGGCTTGAGCAGCCCGGCGGCATCCTCCAGCTCGGCTTTATCGGGTGTCGGCGTGCCTTGAACGAAGAAATTCAGCGCAAAAGGCTTCCCACTCAGATGGCGGATTTCAGCCACCTGGGCGCGCAGCGCATCCGGCGTCAACAAAGAAGCGGCCAAAGAACCAAGTCCACCGGCATTCGAGACCGCCGCAATCTGGGCTGGCGTATTCGAACCGCCGGCGGTCGGCCCCTGGATGATGGGATGGGGGAAGAGGGAGAGCAGTTCCATCGGCATTACTCCTGAGAATGCGGAAAGATTGTCAGGATACGCCTAAAAAGCCCCTCTTGAAGCTGTTGATAAGTGATTGGATATCCACAGGTACCGTTTGTGAGTAAACAAAACATTTTTCGGGGCCGCTATTTTTGTCCAAAAACAGTTCCTGTCCCATACAAGGTTTACGCGCCGCCTTATACAAGCGCCAAATCCCTGATTTTTCTCTGGTTTACCTACTTATCCACAAAAACAGGCACTTGTTAACAACCATTACTATCTTGTATACACACTATTCACATGTAAACGAAGCGAGCTTTTCATTCGCTCAGGCAAAAATCCAACACCCGCTACGCTGCGCGTTCAGCTTCCCCTATACTGATTCGACCCAAAAACCCAAACTGCACAGCTGAGGATAGCTTTGTCCAAACAGCGCTCAGGCAAGCCAACCGTCCAATCGAACGCTTACCTGCGCTTTCGACAGCGGCTGATCGCCGGTCTGCTGACCATGGCTGTGCTCACTACCGCGATTGTTGTCTGGGAAATCCACACTGCAGCGCAAGAACGCGAACAAGCCATCGCGCGCCAAACCCAGCACTACACGCGAGCGATCGAAGCCCAGGTTCTATCGACCATCGAATTCGTCGACCTCTCCCTCACTGGTTTCAGCAATGCCATCAAGCTGCTGCCTGCCGACCAGGCCAATGTGAACAGCCGCATTGCTGCCCTGCTCTCTTCCCGCGGCAGTTCCTTTCAAGGCGTCTACTGGCTCGCTTTCATCGATGCACAAGGCCAAGGCGTTGCCGCCTCCAACGATCTGCCGATTGCCGGCACCGATTTCTCCCAACGCGACTACTTCCAGGCGCATCTGCAAAACAAATTGGGCAACAAGCTTTTCATCAGCGAACCCATGCTCAGCCACATCACCAAAAGCCGGCTCTTCGTTATCAGCCGTCGCGTGGAAAGTGCTGAAGGCAAGTTTCTTGGCGTGATCGCCGCTCCGCTGGATGCGCGCCGTTTTGCCGAAGTATTTGAAAAATCGCGGCTCGGCAAGGATGTGTCGATTTCCCTGGTGCATATGGGAGGCCGCCTGATTGCACGCGCACCGCAATTCGAACGCACTTTCCGCTGGGATCTGCGCAACAACCAGCTGTTCAAACATATTCCTCAAAGCAAAACCGGCACCTTCAACACCGTCAGCCCCATCGATCACGTTTCCCGCGTCTTCAGCTACGCCGTTTTGCAAGACTTTCCCCTGATCGTGGTCTCGGGCAGTTCCGATACCGCCGTCGGCCTGGCCATGGACAAGCATATCTTCGCTGGCGTACTCGGCCTGACGCTATTGCTGGGCATCATGCTGGCTGGCGGCCACTTCGCCCTGCGCTCCTACGCCAAGGTGGAAGAAAGAGAAAACCGCTACCGCCAGCTGTACGTGCGCAGCCGGGAAACCGAAGGCAAACTGACGGCCAGCGAGCAGCGCCTGCGCCTGATTGCCGACAACCTGCCCATCATGATCGCCTACGTCACCCGTGACGGCCGCTACAGCTTCACCAACCGCCGCTTCGAGGAAAGATTCGGCCAGATAGGGCAAAGCCTGATCGGCAAATCCGCCGCCCAAACAGTCGGCCAGGAGCTGTACGAAATTGTCCTGCCACATCTGGACAAGGCTTTCAGCGGCCAGAACACCAGATACGAACGCAAAGTGCTCACTTCCCATGGCGAACGCTGGGATAGCGTCTGTTACGTGCCCGATTTTGATGAGAAAGGCCAGGTTGTCGGCCTGTTTTCCATGGTGGAAGACATCACTGGTCGCAAAAAGCACGAAGAATCGATGAAACTGGCCGGCTTGATGTACCAAAACAGCTCGGAAGGCATGTTGGTGACGGATGAAGAAGGCACGATCCTGTCCGTCAACCCGGCGTTTTCACGCATCAGCGGTTACGAAGAGGAAGAAGTTGTCGGCCGTCCCGCCTATCAGCTCACTGCCGGACTGCAGGACCGGGAATTTTTCAGCCGCATGCGCCAATCCATCCTGCACACCGGCTGCTGGGAAGGCGAAATCTGGCACCAGCATAAGAACGGCGAACACTATCTGGTTGCGCTGCGCTTCGACAGCGTCTGCGATGAAAATGGCGTGGCCTACCGCCGCGTCGCCCTGTTCTCCGACATCACCAAGCGCAAAGCTTCGGAAGAACTGATCTGGAAACAGGCCAATTTCGACGCGCTGACCGGTCTGCCCAACCGCCGCATGTTCAACGAACGCCTACACCAGGAATTGAAGAAAGCGCAACGCCACCGCCTGCCCATGGCCCTGCTCTTCATCGATCTGGACGGCTTCAAGAGCGTCAACGACACCCTGGGCCACGCCATGGGCGATGTGCTGCTGCAAAAAGTGGCGGAAAGGCTGGGCCAATGCGTGCGCAGCAGCGATACCGTGGCCCGGCTGGGCGGCGATGAGTTCACCCTCATCCTCAGCGAGGTGCACCAGGCATCGGATGTGCTGCGCGTGGTGCACGATGTGCTGGCCGGCATGGCCGACATCTTCGATCTGGGCAAGGACCAGGTCCAGATTTCGGCCAGCATCGGCATCACCAGCTATCCGGAGGATGGCGCAGACGCCGAAACGCTGCTGAAAAACGCCGATCAAGCCATGTATGCAGCCAAACAGCAGGGCCGCAACGGTTACCACTACTTCGCTCCGGCCATGCAGGAAGGCGTCACGCTCAAACACGAGCTGCGCCAAGCCTTGGAAAACAATGAGTTACGCCTGGTCTACCAACCCGTGATTGCGCTGGCCAGCGGCCGAATGCAGAAGGTGGAGGCCCTGCTGCGCTGGCAGCACCCATCGCGCGGCCTGCTGACTCCGGCTGAATTCCTCGCCGCGGCCGAGCATTCCGGCGCCATCGTCGGCATCGGCGATTGGATCTTCCGCCAGGCCGTGCTGCTGGCTCAGCGCTTGCAGGCCGACTATGGACCGGATTTCCAGGTCTGCGTGAACAAATCGGCCCTGCAATTCCGCAGCGAGGACTGCAATGTGGAAAGCTGGCTGGAATTTCTACGGCAAAGACAGGTGGACGCGCGCAGCATCGTCATCGAAGTCACGGAAAAGCTGCTGATGGATGCGAATAGCCGAACGACCGGCCAGCTGAAACGGCTGCGGGAAGCCGGCATACAGCTGGCGCTGGATGACTTTGGCACTGGTTACTGCTCGGTCAGCTTCCTACGGCGCTTCCAGATCGACTACCTGAAGATCGATCCGGCCTTCATTGCCAATCTGGAGGATGGCATCCATGGCCAGGAGCTGTGCAGAGCAATTATTGCCATGGCGCATACGCTCGGCATCCAGGTGATCGCGGAAGGCATCGAAAATCCAGCCCAATTGGAGATTTTGAAGGCTGCCGGCAGTGATTTTGGCCAGGGTCATCTGCTTTCCGAGCCGGTTTCAGAGGACAAACTGGAGAAAGTCAGCCTCGTCTGTTGATAAGTGCCTGAATATCCACAGGATCGAATGTGCGTAAACGACCCGGTTAGCCACAGCTGGAAAATTTGTCCAAAACTCGTCCTTTGCAGACGCAAGGTTTGTCCAGCCAGTTTACACGACCGTAAACTTCTGATTTTGTGGATGTTAACAGGCTTATCCACAGTAGACCGCGCGTTTACTATCTACTACCATTCTTTATATATCTACTTTTATCTATATTAAAAGGAAAAGTCGTCGTTCACGCGAGCAAGGTCCAAACCCTGGAAAACCCATGAACTCACCACAAAAAATACGTCTTGGAATCATCTCAGCCTTAGCTGAAGAACAACACGGCCTCATAGAAGCCATGGAGAGCCCCTACAAGCTCATCCACGGCATGCGTGAGTACACAGCCGGAAAACTCTGGGAAATCGATTCTGTGTGTGTTTTATCGCGAATTGGCAAGGTTGCTGCTGCGATGACCGCTGCAATCCTTGTGGAGAAGTTTCAAGTTACCCACATCGTCTTTACCGGTGTCGCTGGCAGTGCCGATTCTGGCGTACGCGTCGGTGATGTGGTGGTGGCCGAATCGCTGATTCAGCACGATATGGATGCCAGTCCCCTGTTTCCCCGTTTTGAAGTCCCGCTGACCGGCATTTCGCACCTGATGTCCGATCGCGAACTCAGCCGGCGACTGCATGCTGCCACGCGCCAGTACCTGGAAACCGAAAAACTGCCAAGCCGCATCCACCGTGGCCTGATCGGCAGTGGCGATCAATTCATGGAAAACCCGGCCAAGCTGGCCGAACTGAAAAAACAGCTGCCCGACCTGCTGGCAGTAGAAATGGAAGGCGCAGCCGTAGCCCAGGTCTGTTTCGAGCTAGGCATCCCCTTCGCGGTGATACGCACGATATCGGACGACGCCAACGAATACGCCGCCACCGACTTCATGCATTTCGTCAAAACCGTCGCCTCCCGCTACGCCTACGGCATCCTCAAAAACTTCTGCCGCAGCTAGCCGTTTGATTTTTCTCAACAAATGTCCAACCCTGGTGTCAGGCACCAGGGTTGGACATTCTTTGATTTTGCGCAAAAAAAGTCCACCTCTGGTGCCTGGCACCAGGGTGGACATTTGTTGATTCAGCTCAAAGGGGAGGTTTAGGCGCCTAGCGTCATCAGGCTGGCGTTGCCGCCGGCTGCGGTAGTGTTGACGCACAGGGCGCGTTCGGCTACCAGACGCCACAGGGGGATTTCGCTGTCGTCGTTGCTGTCGATGACGGAGACCAGGGCGCCGTCACGGGCTGCCAGCTCGGGCCGCAGGCTGGCGCTGAGCGAAGATTCGACCAGGGCGATCTGGAAGCCGGCTTTGACTTCGTTCAGCTTGCTGAAGACCTGGATGCGGTCTTTGACGGCTGCCGGCAGGTCGGCTGGCAGCAAAGCCGGGCTGCTTTCCAGTACCAGCGCCTGGTTGCCGGTGACCATGGCGGCTGCAATCTGGTTCAGCAGGGCTGGCTGGGTGCTGGCTGCGCACAATACGGCGCCACGCGTGGTGAAGCTCAGCGTGTTGCGCTCGCCCGTCGGACCTGGCAGGACGGTGGTGCTGCCGAGCAGGCTGCTATGGGCGTATTTGTCGCTGAGCTTGCTGACCGTGTCCAGGCCTTTGGCTTTAGACCAGGCCGCCAACGCGTCGAAAGCGGCCGTTGTGCGGCGTTCCGGCGTCGACGCCAGTACCGCGTGGCGCTGCAGACGTTTCAGATACAGCGGACCACCGGCTTTCGGCCCCGTGCCCGATTTGCCTTCGCCGCCGAACGGTTGCACGCCAACCACGGCGCCCACGATATTGCGGTTGACGTAGATATTGCCCACATGCGCGCGCGACGTGATGAAATCGATGGTTTCATCGATGCGCGAATGCACGCCCAGGGTCAGGCCAAAGCCGCTGGCATTGATTTCGCCGATGACTTTCGGCAGATCGGCGCGCTTGTAGCGGATCACGTGCATTACAGGACCGAAAACTTCCTTGCTCAGCTCGTTCAGCGAGCGGATTTCCAGCACGGTCGGCGGCACGAACGTACCGTTCACATCGCTTGGCAGGCCCAGCGAGAAGCTGTTGACGGCCGTTTTGCGCGTGGTTTCGATGTGGGATAGCAGGTTTTGCTGCGCTTCGGCATCGATTACCGGGCCGATATCGGTCACCAGGCGGTCTGGGCTGCCGATTTTCAGCTCGGCCATGGCGCCTTTGAGCATGCGGATGGTCTTGTCGGCAATATCTTCCTGCAGGAACAGCACGCGCAGGGCCGAGCAGCGCTGGCCGGCGCTGTCGAACGCCGAGGAAATCGCATCCTGCACCACCTGCTCCGGCAGCGAGGAGGAGTCGACGATCATGGCGTTCTGGCCGCCGGTTTCGGCGATCAGCGGGATATCGGCATGCTCGGCTGCGGCGCGCTTGGCCAGCGAACGGTTGATGAGCTGAGCCACCTCGGTCGAGCCGGTGAAGATCACGCCCTTGACGCGGGCATCGTTGCACAGGCCGGCGCCGACGACTTCGCCGCGGCCCGGCAGGAATTGCAGCGCGGCACGCGGAATGCCGGCTTCATGCAGCAATTCCACGGCGCGGAAAGCGATCAGCGGGGTCTGCTCGGCGGGCTTGGCCAGCACCACATTGCCGGCTGCCAGTGCCGCGGCAACCTGGCCGGTGAAAATGGCCAGCGGGAAGTTCCACGGGCTGATGCAGGTGACCGGACCCAGGGCCAGGGTATTCGGCGCGCCGGCCACCTCGGCGGCGTAATAGCGCAGGAAGTCCACCGCTTCGCGGATCTCGGCAATCGCATTCGGCAGCGATTTGCCCGCTTCGCGGATTGCCAGCGTCATCAATTCCAGCATATGGGTTTCAAACAGCTCGGCGGCGCGCACCAGGGCGGCGGCGCGCTGCGACGGTTCCACCGTTTGCCAGTCCATGGCGAAATGGCTGGCGCTGGCCAGCGCGTTTTCCACGTCGGCGGCATTGGCTTCCGTCACCTGGCCCACCACATCGCTCTTCTGCGCCGGATTGACGACCGGCTGGGCCGGCTGGCCCTCGCTGGCGGCCACGGCCAGCAGCGGCACGGCGCTCCAGCTGCGCTGCTCGGCCAGCACGGTCGAAATATGGCGCAGCACATCCTCGTTCGCCAGGTCCAGGCCGGCCGAGTTCAGACGTTCGGCGCCGAACAGATTCAGCGGCTGCGGGATGGCCGGGTGCGGCAGGCCGCCTTGTTCGCGCGCGATATCCACCGGGTTTTTCACCAGAGATTCGACCGGAATGCTCTCGTCCACGATCTGGTTCACGAAGGACGAGTTGGCGCCGTTTTCCAGCAGGCGGCGCACCAGGTAGGCCAGCAGCGTTTCGTGCGAACCGACCGGGGCGTAAATGCGGCAGGCCTTGCCCAGCTTGTCGGCGCCGACCACCTGGTCGTACAGGGTTTCGCCCATGCCGTGCAGGCACTGGAATTCGTAGTCGTCGATGCCGTCGCGCTTGGCCCAGGTGTAGATGGTGGACACGGTTTGCGCATTGTGGGTGGCGAACTGCGGATAAATCACGTCGGTCGCGGCCAGCAGCTTCTGCGCGCACACCAGGTAGGACACATCGGTGTACACCTTGCGCGTGTAGACCGGGTAGCCGGGCATGCCGTCCACCTGGGCGCGCTTGATCTCGGCATCCCAATACGCGCCCTTGACCAGGCGCACCATGAATTTGCGGCCGCTGCGCTTGGCCAGGTCGATCAGGAAGTCGATAGCGAAGGGGCAACGTTTCTGGTAAGCCTGCACCACGAAACCGATGCCGTCGTAACCGGCCAGGGCCGGGTCGAACGCCATTGCTTCCATCAGATCCAGCGACAGCTCCAGGCGGTCGGCTTCTTCCGCATCGATATTCAGGCCAATGTCGTAACCCTTGGCCAGCAGCACCAGCTGGCGCAGGCGCGGCAGCAGCTCATTCATCACGCGTTCGCGCTGGGCGCGGCTGTAGCGCGGGTGCAGGGCCGACAGCTTGACCGAAATGCCCGGGCCTTCCTTGATGCCGCGGCCGTTCGAAGCGCGGCCGATGGCGTGGATCGCGGTCTCGTAGGCGGCGTAGTAGTTGGCCGCGTCCGCCTCGGTCAGCGCCGCCTCGCCCAGCATGTCGTAGGAATAACGGTAGCCGCTGGATTCGTTCTCGCGGCCGTTCTTGATCGCTTCATCGATGGTCTGGCCGGTCACGAACTGGTTGCCCAGCATGCGCATCGCCAAGTCCACGCCCTTGCGGATCAGCGGCTCGCCGCCCTTGGCGATCAGCCGGGTCAGGGCCGAACCCAGGCCCTGCTCGCTGCTCGAACTGACCAGCTTGCCTGTCACCAGCAGGCCCCAGGTCGCCGCGTTCACGAACAGCGAAGGCGACTCGCCCAGGTGTTTGCGCCAGTCGCCCTTGCTGATTTTGTCGGCAATCAGGCGGTCGGCGGTGGCGCTGTCTGGAATACGCAACAGTGCTTCGGCCAGGCACATCAGCGCCACGCCCTCCTCCGACGACAGGGAAAACTCGTGCATCAGCGCATCCACGCCCGACGAGCGGGTACGTTTTTCACGTACCGAGTTCACCAGGCGCTGGGCCAGCGTCTGCGCCTGCTGCGTGGTTTCGGCGCTACCCTCGCGGATCTGCGCCAGCAGCCACTGCACGGCGCCCTGCTCATCGCGGCGGTAAGCGGCAGTCACGGCGGCACGCAAGGGGCTGGGATCGCGCAGGATTTCGGCTTGCAGAGTAGCAAACGGGACGAGGGACGGAGGGGCTGCTGGATGCATGAAGGGGCTCTTTTATCGAAGAAATAATGAGGTCGAGCACATAAGAAAACACGCCCGACAAACCCTGTTTGCGGAGCGTGTTCTACGGTGCTGCTGATGATTTGATTGTATGCGGGATTCTTCTGGATTAATTCTGGTATTGCTTAGGACTAGCAATACATAGTTTTTAGTGAGAGAATTTGACCAAATAAAATTAATTAGGGGATGAATCCATGCTGGACAAGATCAGTAAGAAGATTCTGATGGAGCTGCAAAGCGACGGCCGCATCAGCAATGTGGAACTGGCAGCACGCGTCAATCTATCGCCGGCAGCCTGCCTGGAGCGCGTGCGCAAGCTGCACGAATCCGGCTACATCATGGGCTACACCGCCCAGCTTAATCCACAGTTGCTGGACGTGTCGCTGCTCGTCTTCATCGAAGTCGTGCTCGACCGCACCACACCCGAAGTCTTCGACGCCTTCAAGCAAAGCGTGCAGGTCATCCCCGAAGTGCTCGAATGCCATATGGTGGCCGGCGGCTTCGACTACCTGGTGAAAGCGCGCGTCAAGGACATGGCCGCCTACCGCGAATTCCTCGGCAAGACCCTGCTGCAGAAAGGCGTACGCGAAACCCACACCTACGCCGTGATGGAAGAAGTCAAAAACACCAGCAAGCTCCCCATCAAATAAGCCCGTTTGCGCCAAATCAAACAATGTCCCACCCTGGTGTCAGGCACGAGGGTTGGACATTTCTTGATTTTTCTCAAAGAATGTCCGACCGTGGTGCCTGACACCAGGGTGGGACATTTGCTGATTTAGATCAAAGGCTTGCGGCTTAGTAGGTGTCGTTCTTGGGGGCGGTGCCGGGTGCGGTGCGCTGGGTGACGCTGTTCATGCTTTCGAGGTGGCTGCGCAGCCATTTGTGCACGGGACTGCGGGCGTCGCGTTCGTGCCAGAGCATGTCGAGGTGGACGGCGGGGAGCTGGAACGGCAGCTCTTTCGAGATCAGCGCGTCGGTCATGCCGGTGGAGGCGATCAGGTGCTTGGGCAGCACCGTCACCAGGTCGGAGTTGGCGACCACGCGGCCGGCGGTGAAGAATTGGTTCACCGTCAGCAGGATGCGCCGTTCGCGGCCGATCTGGGCCAGGGCTTCGTCGACCAGGCCGTGGGCGCGGCCGGAGAAGCTGACCAGCAGGTGGTTGGTGGCGCAGTAGCTGTCCAGGGTCAGCTCGCCCTTGGCCAGCGGATGGTCGCGCCGCATCACGCACACATATGTCCCGGAATACAGGCGCTCGTGGCGGATCGGCGAACTCGGTTCGCTCATCAGCTGGGCCGCCACGCCGGGGAAGAAGCCGACCGCCAGGTCGATGTCGCCGCGCAGCAGCATGGGACGCGGTTCGCGCGTCGTCAGCGGCACCATCCTCACATTCACGCCGGGCGCTTCGCGCTCGATCGAACGCATCAGCGAGGGCAGCCAGAAGGCGGCCGTGGCGTCGGCCATGGCCATGCGGAAGGTGGCGTGGGCGCGCGAGACGTCAAAGGTGCCGGGCGCCACCGCCGCTTCCAGCGAGGCCAGGGCGCCGCGCACGGCTGGCCACAGGGCTTCGGCGCGCGGGGTCGGCTTGACGCCGTAGGCGGTGCGGATCAGCAAGTCGTCGCCCAGGCTTTCGCGCAGGCGCTTGATGGCGTTCGAGACCGCCGGCTGGGTCATGGCCAGGTGGCCGGCTGCCCGCGTCAGGTTCTGCTCGGTCATCACGGCGTCGAAGACGCGCAACAGGTTCAGGTCCAGCGTCAGAAAGCTCATGGTGTTTGGCGGTCAGGTTGGGGGCGGCGCGAATGATTATTCACAATAATTATAATTATTATTGGGAAACAAAATTAGATTTATATGTTGCGCTGCACTATAGTTACGCTAGATTCTAAATGCAACTGAAATATCATGTCTACCTTCATTTCCGCGTCGCAACTTTTTCTGCAAGACCTCTCCTTCATGGACGCCGTCCTGGTGCTGCTGGGCGTGGCCCTGGTATTCGGCACCGTGATGCTGTTCCAGCCGCTGCTGCGCGGCGTGGCACGCGCTGCAATGATGGTCGTTAAGCCAAAAATGAGTAAAGAGGAGCAGCTGAACCGCCGCAAGATGCATGACGCGATGCTCCTGAAAAGCATGCTGAACTCGCCCGATGGCTCGCCCAGCCATGCCGCCGAGCTGTATGCCCTGGCATCGCGTTCCTGAGAAATGAAAGTGGCGGCAGCGGGAAAGCCCGTCTGCCGCATTGCAGCATCGAAGCTTACTTCGTTTCACCCAGCAGTTTCGGCTTCAGCGAGCTGTCCACTGCCTTGTCCCCAATCCAGATGCGGGTAATCGCGTTGTAAAACGCGACATCCGGCACGGTTTCCCCGATTTTCTTCCCATTCAGCTGGCATTGCGTGCCGACGCCGGGAATCCAGTCCACCAGCAGCACATCGCCCTTCTTCAGGCCGGGGATGGCGGCGAACATTTCACCGAAGGTTTTGGTTTGCGGCAGGATCTTGGTGCGTTCGGTCTGGTCGGTATTGGCGTTCAGGCCATCCATGAAGGCCTTGCCGAAGTCTTCCGAGCTCAGATCGCGCATGCTGACGATCTGGATGCGGCGCGCGCCCGGCACGGCCAGGATGTCGGCCATGCTGGTTTTTTTCTCGCTCAGGTACAGGCCCAGGGCATAGACCTTGAAGATGACCTTGGTGCGCAGGCCGGCGCCGTTCAGCTTGAGCTGCTGGCCGGCGACGGTGGCGGTTTCCTCGAATTTCACGCCGGCCACGTCGGTGCTGGCGAAAACCGGGGCGGCAGAGAACATCAGGGCAGCGGCGGCTGCCTGGATCAGGGTGCGGCGGGTGATGGACATGCTGTCTCCAATTAGTGTGGTTGCCGGTGAAATATACCACCGGCCGCGCCTAATTGTGCACGCCCATGCTATTTTGCGACGCTTAAGCCTTCGCGGCTTGCAGACGCTCGAACTTCTCGTACAGCTGGTCCTGGGTTTCGCGCCGTTCCGGATTGAAGGGAATGCAGCTCACCGGGCACACTTGCTGGCATTGCGGCTCGCTGAAGTGTCCCACGCATTCGGTGCATTTATCCGGGTGGATTTCGTAAATTTCCGGCCCCATATAAATCGCGTCGTTCGGGCACTCGGGCTCGCATACATCGCAATTAATGCAGTCGTCGGTAATCATTAAGGCCATGGCAGTACTCGCAATACAGGTAAAACGTTAAGGCTAGGCTGGTTGCTCGGCTTTCAGCGCGGCGATCTTCTTTTGCAGCCACCGGTCGACCGAGGGGAAAACGAATTTGGAGACGTCGCCGCCCAGCTGGGCGATCTCGCGCACGATGGTGCCGGAGATGAACTGGTATTGGTCGGACGGGGTCAGGAACAGGGTTTCGACGTCCGGCAGCAGGTAGCGGTTCATGCCGGCCATCTGGAATTCATATTCGAAGTCGGACACGGCGCGCAGGCCGCGCACGATCACGCGCGCATCGTGCTGGCGCACGAAATCCTTGAGCAGGCCGGAGAAACTCTCCACTTTGACGTTCGGATAATGCCCCAGCACCTCGTTGGCGATGGTCAGGCGTTCTTCCAGCGAGAAGAAAGGCTTTTTATTCTGGCTATCGGCCACCCCGACCACGAGCGTGTCGAACAGGCCGGAGGCACGGCGTACCAGATCCTCATGACCACGGGTCAGCGGATCGAAAGTTCCCGGATAAACTGCTACAACCATTGCGGCTCCCTGCGATATGCACCAAAACGCGCATTATGCCTGAAATCGCTGCTGCTAATTTTTTAGGCGCAATTTCAATAAGTGATAGTACACCATGCCAGCCTTATCCGCCCGGACCACCTCCCAAGCCGCCATCCACTCGGGCACTTCTTCCCCTTCGAACGTGAGCGGCAGGCCGGATTCGGCGTACACCAGGCCATCTTCCTTGAGCAGGCCGGCGCACAGCGGCAGCGCCTTGCTCAGAAAGTCTTGCTGGTAAGGCGGATCGAGGAAGACCAGGTCGAAGCGCTGGCCGCGCAGCGCCAGCGACTGGGCGCTGGCCACAGCGTCGCCGCGCTGCAGCGTCACATTGGCGGCGTTCAGCTTGGCCTTGATGCTGTCCAGCTGGCGCACCACGGCGCTATTGCTGTCGATCATGAGCACGTTCTGTGCGCCACGGCTGGCCGCTTCGAAGCCGAGCGCGCCGCTGCCGGCGAACAGGTCCAGCACCTGGGCCGCAGCCCATTCGCCGTCGCGCAGATGGTTGATCCAGTTGAATACCGTTTCGCGCACGCGGTCCGGCGTGGGACGCAGGCCCAGCGCTTCCAGCACGGGCAGCGTCGAGCGTTTCCATTGTCCGCCGATGATGCGCACCTGCTTGGCGTGCTGGGGACCGTGGACGGGGACTTTGGCGGGCTTCTTCTTTTGCATGGGACAACGGGGAGGTGGTTCAACGGCGGCCACTATACCACGCAGCCCTCCCCGCCAGCCCTTAGAGGCCGTTTCAAAATGGGTGTGGCGTTGTTGCTCCGCCTTGGCGCAGCTCCTTGCCGTGCAGGCGCACTGTTTTCGTCGCCCCGCCTTGGCGCTGCGCCTAGCCACGCCCATTTTGAAACGCCCTCTTATTTGGCCTGGGCCGCCAGCGTGTTGAAGTCGTCGATCCAGCCCTGCATGCGCTTGTGGGCGTGGGCTTTCTGCGCCGGCGTGGCCAGTTGGACCACGGTGTAGACCAGGTCGATGGTGCTGCTGGTATACGCGTCCATGAAAGGTTTGCGCTCGGAATTGTCCATGCGCGCAAAGCTTTCGCGGATCAGGCTCTGCACCCAGGCGATGGCTTGCTCGCGGCTGGGCTGCTCGCGCGCGACGCGCTGCGCCAGCTCCAGGATGCTGCGTTGGCGGCGCATGCGCTCGTCGAGCCAGATTTCATTGTCGAGCGGACGGGCGTCGGAGGCGCGGCGGATCGCTGCTTCCTGCTCGGAACTGAAATTGCCGAACCATAGCTCGAACTGGTCCATCGACTTCTTATAGCGGAACTTGTTTTGCTGCTCGCGGTCCCCCTTCATATTCTTTTTGCGGAAATCGGCATTGTTCTTGGCGAATTTCTTTTCCATCTGGGCCAGCTGCTCGGGATGCAGGGTCAGCGCCATGTCGGCGATATCGGGCGCCGCCTTCAGTAGCAAAGCCTGGGTGCGGCTGCGCGCATCGTGATAGCTGGCCAGCAGGTCGGCGCGGCTGACCTTGCCTTGCTGCAGCTGGGCCTGGGCTTTTTGCAGCACTTGCACATAGTCCTGCAACTGGGTTTTGCGGTGCCAGCGGAACAGTTCGTCGATATCGTGTTTGACCTCGCCCTTCTGCTCGCCGTCGAAATCGATATAGCCGTCCAGCCACCAATAGAGCAAGGTATCGCCATTGTTGTACGCCAGGCGCAGCGAGCTGCACGCCGTGACCAGCAAGGCCAGGGCCAGCACGATATACAGGCTGGCGCGCCGGGAAAAAGAGTGCTGCGTGTTAAACTTTTGCATATTTTTAACTCACTCGAATTTTCGGCCTATGAACGTAGTTATTCTCGCCGCCGGCATGGGCAAACGCATGCAGTCCGCCCTGCCGAAAGTTTTGCATCCCCTGGCCGGTAAGCCGCTGCTGTGGCACGTGATCGATACCGCGCGCACCTTGTCTCCCGCCAAATTATGCGTGATCTACGGTCACGGCGGCGCAGCCGTGCTGGAATCGCTGGAAAAACAGAAAAAGCCGGACGGCATGCAGATCACCGCCGCCCTGCAGGAACCGCAGCTGGGCACCGGCCATGCCGTGATGCAGGCGCTGCCGGAACTCGACGACAATGCGCCGACCTTGATCCTGTACGGCGACGTGCCGCTGACCAGCGCCGCCTCGCTGCAGCGCCTGGTCGAGGCGGCTGGCCAGAACAAGCTCGGCATCCTGACCGTGGTGCAGGACAATCCCTTCGGCCTGGGCCGCATCGTGCGCGTCGGCGGCCAGATCATGCGCATTGTCGAAGAGAAGGACGCCAACGAATTTGAGCGCGCCATCAAGGAAATCAATAGCGGCATCATGGTGGCGCCGACCGCCCGTCTGAAGCAGTGGCTGACCGCGCTGAAGAACGACAATGCCCAGGGCGAGTACTACCTGACCGATATCGTGGCCCAGGCCGTGGCCGAGGGTGTGGATGTGGTCTCGGCCCATCCGGACGCCGAGTGGGAAGTGCTGGGCGTTAACAGCAAGGTGCAGCTGGCCGAGCTGGAAGGCATCCACCAGAACAATATCGCCAAGTCCCTGCTGGAAAAAGGCGTGACCGTGATCGACCCGCACCGCATCGATGTGCGCGGCGAGCTGATCTGCGGCCGCGACGTCACCATCGATGTCGGCTGCGTCTTCGAAGGCCGCGTCGAGCTGGCCGATGGCGTCACTGTCGGCCCCTACAATGTGCTGGTGAACGCCCGTGTGGCGGCCGGCGCCACCATCAAGCCCTTCTGCCATATCGAAGAGGCTGTGGTTGGGCCGGCTTCCATCATCGGCCCGTATGCCCGCCTGCGTCCCGGCACCGAGCTGGGCGAGGATGTGCACGTGGGTAACTTCGTCGAGATCAAGAACAGCCAGGTGGCCGCGCACAGCAAGGCCAATCACCTGGCCTACATCGGCGACGCTACTGTCGGTTCGCGCGTGAATATCGGCGCCGGCACCATCACCTGCAATTACGACGGCGCCAACAAGTTCCGCACCGTGATCGAGGACGACGCCTTCATCGGCAGCGACAGCCAGCTGGTGGCGCCCGTCACCGTGGGCGCGGGTGCGACCCTGGGCGCCGGCACCACCCTGACCAAGGATGCGCCGGCCGGCAAGCTGACCATTTCCCGTCCCAAGCAGCTGACCATCGAAGGCTGGACGCGTCCGGTCAAGGTCAAGAAGTAAAACTGTTCCTAGTAGGAACGGCGGCGCCTTCGGGCGCCGTTTTTCGTTTACCTTCGCCTGTGGATAAGCTTGTGTGCAAGCCTAAGGAAAAGCGGGGCATAAGCCCATGGATAAGCAGGAGGATAAGCTGGGGAAGACGGCTGAATAATTTTCTTTTCAGACTGAATATTTTAGTTTTCATGGCCTTTTTGATAAATGTGGATAAGCTTGTGATTAAGCGCGTGGGTAAGTGCTGGAAAACTGCTGAATAAGCCTGTATGGCTGCAATTCCGCCTATTTTTCCAGCAGGAATCATGTGGATAAACTTGTGGAAATGCAGGGAAAACTCCGTGGATAAACCTGTTTACAACAATTTTTGACCCCTTTTTCGGGCTGGTCTGTCATAGCAGATGAAGAGCGGACGCCCTGTCCGCTTCGCCCGAATAAGGTTTGTGCATGGCTTTTCCGAAACAGCTCCTCACCCGCCGCCGGCTGGCGGCAGCCCTTCTGCTGGCGCTGGGCGCGGCTGGCGCCTTCTGGTGGCAGCAGCAGCGCAAAGCGCCCAAGATCGAGACCGCCCGCTTGGCCAAGGCCAGCATCGAAGCGAATGTGATGGCGGTCGGCACCTTGCAGCCGCGCAGCTATGTGGATATCGGCGCCCAGGTGTCGGGCCAGATTCTGCGCCTGCACGTCACGCCCGGCGCCACCGTCAGCAAGGGGCAGTTGCTGGTCGAAATCGATCCCAGCGTGCAGCAAGCCACCGTGGACGCCGGACGGGCCGCCCTGGCGGGACTGAACGCGCAACTGTCCGAACAGCGCGCCCAGCACCGTCTGGCGGGCCAGCAGCACGTCCGCCAGCAGCAGCTGGCGCGCGACGGTGCCACCCGCGAGGAAGATATGCAGCTGGCCGTGGCCGCGCTGGAAACGGCGGCGGCCCGCATCGCCAATCTGCAGGCCCAGATCCAGCAGACGCAAGCCACCCTCAAGGCCGACGAGGCGCGCCTGGGCTATACCCGCATCTACGCGCCCATGAGCGGCACCGTGGTCTCGGTCGAGGCGCGCGAAGGCCAGACCCTGAACGCCACCTACCAGACGCCGAATGTGCTGCGCGTGGCCGACCTGTCGGGCATGACGGTGTGGACCGAAGTCTCGGAAGCCGACGTGCGGCGCGTGAAGCCCGGCATGCCGGTGTATTTCAGCACCCTGGGCGGCAACCAGCGGCGCTGGCATGGCAAGGTGCGCCAGCTGCTGCCCGCCCCGCCCCAGGCCGAGGCGCGCAACAACGGCACGGCCATCACGCCCTCCTCGGGCAAGGTGGTGCTGTACACCGCGCTGTTCGATGTGGATAACAGCGACGGCGAATTGATGCCGCAGATGACGGCCCAGGTGCATTTCGTCACCGCCTCGGTCAAGAATGTGCTGGTGGCGCCCCTGCCCGCGCTGACGGCGCTGGAAGGCAAGCCGGGCCAGTTTTCCGCCCGCGTCATGAACCAGGATGGCGCCATCGAGCAGCGCGTGGTGCAGGTCGGCGTGCGCAACCGCTTATCGGCCGAGGTGCTGGGCGGTCTGCGCGAAGGCGAGCTGCTGGTGACGGGCGAGATGCCATCCGATAGCGCCAGCAGGTTCCAGCTGTGAGTGCGGACCAGTTGCCGGTGAACGGACCGGCTTCGCCGCCGCAGCATGCCCCGTCGCCAGCGCAGGCGGCGGAGCATCCGCAGGCCGTGGCATCTCCGCAGCCGCTGATTTCCCTGCAGGGTATAAGAAAACGTTATGGCGGCGGCCATGGCGCACCGGCGGTCGAGGTGCTGCGCGGGATTTCGCTCGATATCCACGCCGGCGAATTCGTCGCCATCGTCGGCGCTTCCGGCTCGGGCAAATCGACGCTGATGAATATGCTGGGCTGTCTCGACCGCCCCAGCGAAGGCGTCTACAGCTTTGCCGGCGAAGACGTCGCCACGCTCGACGCCGACCAGCTGGCATGGCTGCGGCGCGAAGCGTTCGGTTTCGTGTTCCAGGGCTATCACCTGATCGCCACTGAATCGGCGCGCGAAAACGTCGAGCTGCCCGCCGTGTATGCGGGCATGGCGCCGGCGCAGCGCGCGGAAAGGGCGCAGGCGCTGCTGCAGCGCCTGGGCATGGACAGCCGCATGGAGCATCGTCCCAACCAGCTTTCGGGCGGCCAGCAGCAGCGCGTTTCCATCGCGCGCGCCCTGATGAACGGCGGCCGCATCCTGCTGGCCGATGAACCGACCGGCGCCCTCGATTCCACCAGCGGCGCCGAAGTCATGGCGCTGCTGCACGAACTGGCCGACGCCGGCCACACCATCATCCTGATTACGCACGACCGCAACGTGGCGGCGCAGGCGCGCCGCGTGATCGAAGTGCGCGACGGCCAGGTGGTCAGCGACTCGGGCAATGGGTATCGTCATGGCTTCGTGCACGCAATCGATGACATCAGCGCCGGTTCCGCCAGCGATATGCGTGGCCAGGTGCCAGGCCGCGCAGCGGTGCAAGCGGAAGGCGAGCCGCGCAAACGCGCCTTGCCGCCGCCCGATATGCGCCAGGTGGCGCGGCAGAACGGCTATGGCGGCGGGGCTTCCTTCTGGACCGATATCCGCGAGGCGGCGCGCGCCGCATGGCGCGTGATGTGGGTGAACCGCTTCCGCACCGGACTGACTTTGCTCGGCATCGTGATCGGCGTGGCATCGGTGATTGTCATGCTGGCGATCGGCATGGGCGCACGGCAGAAGGTCGTGGCCCAGCTGGGCGCTTTTGGCTCCAACCTGATGTATATGTCCTCCATCGGCAACAGCTCGCGCCTGCCGGGACGCAGCATCACCCTGGCCGACCTGGAAGCGGTGGCCGAACTGCCCAATATCAGCCATGTGCTGCCCAACGTCACCGGCAACCAGGTGGTGCGCTTCCGCAACCGCGATGTGCAGACCTATGTGCGCGGCAGCGGCGCCGCCCTGCCAAGCATCCAGACCTGGCCGCTGGCGCGCGGCGGCTTCTTCACCGAGCAGGATGAGCGCGAACTGGCCAACGTCGCGGTGCTGGGCCACAAGCTGGCGCAGGAACTGATGCCCGATGTGGCCGACCCGATTGGCCAGATCATCCTGATCGGCAATCTGCCGCTGCAGGTGATCGGCGTCATGAGCGAAAAGGGCGCGCTGACCGGCGACCGCGACGAGGACAATGTGCTGCTGCTGCCCTTCAGCACCGCCGGCCTGAAAGTCTTCGGCCAGCGCGAGCCGACGTACACCGTGATCGCCGTCGATGACGTCAGCCGCGTAGCCCAGACCCAGGCCGCGATGGAAGCGCTGATGCTGGAACGTCACGGCCTGCGCGACTTCGACGTCGGCAACGCCGCCGCCTCGATTGCCGCCGAGGCGAAAACCAGCGACACCATGACCCTGATGCTCAGCCTTATCGCCGCCGTCTCCCTGGTGGTGGGCGGCATCGGCGTCATGAACGTGATGCTGATGACGGTGCGCGAACGCACGCGCGAAATCGGCATCCGCATGGCGACCGGCGCCCGTCAGCGCGACATCCTGCGCCAGTTCATGACCGAAGCGGTGCTGGTCTCCTTGACCGGCGGCCTGATAGGCGTCGTGGTGGGGCTGGCGCTGGGTGCCGCCCTGCTGTGGTGGGACGTCGCCCTGATCTTCTCGCTGCGCGCCATTGGCGGCGCTTTTGGCTGCGCCCTGATCACCGGGCTGGTATTCGGCTATATGCCCGCCCGCACCGCCTCCCGCCTCGACCCGGTGCAAGCCCTCGCCTCCGAATGAATGGAATACCGATGAAACACACAACCGTGCCGCTCTGCCTGACCATCCTGCCGCTGCTGGCCGCCTGCGCCGGAGCGCCTGCGAGTAAAAGCACGCCGGACATCGCCATGCCAGCCGCATGGCGCAATGCCGATGCTGGCATGGCCCAAGCGCTTGCCAACGATGGCGCATCCGTTATGCCGCGCGATGCCAGGACGTCCGCCGCCCCGGCCAGCTCCGATGCGCCCGCCGCCGCGCCCCGCAGCGAGGCAAGGGCTGGGCGAATCGCCGGCAGGGACCAGTCCACGCCGCAAGCCGAATGGTGGCACGCCTTCGGCAGCCGCGAACTGGATGAACTGCTGGCGCGCGCCCTGCAAGACAATCACGACCTCGCCGCCGCCGCCGCGCGCGTCGACCAAGCCTACGCCGCCCTGCGCATGGCTGACGCCAGCCGCCTCCCCAGCCTGAACGCGCAAGCCAGCGGCGGCGGTGACGGCCGTCTCGGTACGCGCCAGGCCAGCAGCGCCAGCGGCGCTTCCTACAACGCCGCCCTGCGCGCCAGCTATGAAATCGATCTGCGCGGCCGCAACCGCGCCCTGAGCGACAGCGCCGCCGCCCAGTTGCAAGCGAGCCGATACGAACGCGAGGCCAACCGCCTGAGCGTCACCGGCGCCGTCGTCAACGCCTGGCTGCAAAGAAGCGCGCTGGCCGAACGCCTCGCCATCGCCGACGCCAACATCGCCAGCGCCGAACGCATGCTGGCGCTGGTCGCCGCCCGCGTCCGCGCCGGCGCCGCCCACCCGCTCGAACTGGCCCAGCAGCGCGGCCTGCTCGCCGCCCAGCAGCGCCAGCGCGCCGAACTGCGCCAGCAACACGAAGACAGCCACCTCGCCCTCGCCCTCCTGCTCGGCCAGCCCGCCGCCAATGTCCACCTTGGTGCCTGGCACCGATCGGACACGGGCTCGGCGGTGCCGCTGCAGCGCTTGGCCTTGCCGGCGGCGGATGCGGGGTTGCCGTCGGGCTTGCTGGCGCGGCGGCCGGATATTGCCAGCGCGGAGGCGCAACTGGCGGCGGCCGATGCGGATCTCGCCGCGGCCCGCGCCGCGCTGTTCCCGAGCCTGACGCTGGATGGCGCGCTGGCTTCTTCCGCCAAGGGCTTCTCTGGACTGTTCGATAATCCTGTCTACAGCCTGGCCGCTGCCATCGGCGCGCCGCTGTTCGATGGCGGCCGTCTGGCGGCGGGACGCGATCTGGCCGGGGCGCGCCGCAGCGAGCTGCTGGCCGCTTACCGCCGCACCGTGATAGTGGCCTTTGCCGACGTCGAACGCGCCCTGAATGCCATCGGTTCGCTGGCCATTCAGCGCAGCGCCCAGGACGAGGAATTGCGCGAGGCTGGACGCGCCCTGGCCCTGGCCGAGGCGCGTTACCGCGCCGGCGCCGAGAACGCCCTGACCCTGCTCGATGCCCAGCGCACCCTGTATGCGGCCCAGGATGCATCCCTGCAACTGCAGCTGGCGCGCCTGCAGGCATCGGTCGCGCTGCACCAGGCTTTGGGCGGCGGTTGGCAGCAAGGTTCCTAAAATGAAGCTAATTGTATATAATGAGAATCATTCGCATTTAAATGCCGTCCGGCCCGACCGGCGATTCTCAAGGAACTCCACGCCGTGTCAGCCCACGATCTTGCGCCGCGCAGTGACTTTGCCGCCCTGTACATGGAACACCATGGCTGGCTGGTGGGTTGGCTGCGCCGTAAGCTCAATGGCGCCGACCATGCCGTCGACCTGGCGCACGACACCTTCGTACGCATCCTCTGCCAGCCGGACCAGAAGCGCGCCCCGCTGCAGGAGCCGCGCGCCTACCTCACCACGGTCGCGCGCAACTTGCTGATCAATTACGTGCGCCGCCAGTCGCTGGAACAGGCCTATCTCGACGTGCTGGCCCAGTTGCCCGAGGCGCAGACGCCGGCGCCCGAAACGCGCCTGATGCTGCTGGAAACCCTGCATGAAATCGACGCCATGCTGGATGGCCTGCCCAGCAAGGCGCGCGAAGCCTTCCTGCTCTCGCAGCTGGAAGGCTTGACCTATGCCGAAATCGGCGAGCGCCTGGATGTCACCGTGCGCACCGTCAAACGCTATATGGCGGCGGCCTTCGAGCAGTGCATCCTGCTGCTGGACGACGCTGCATGAGCGGCCAAAGCGCGCCGGCATCCGCGGCGGCCGTCGATCCGCGCGCCGCGCGCGAAGCGGCGCGCTGGATGATGCGCATGCACTCCGGCGAAATGAGCGCCGCCGACCAGCGCCGCTGCGCCCAATGGCGCGCCAGCGATCCCGAAAACGAAAAAGCCTGGCAGCGCGCCGAAAGGGTGGCGCACAAGCTGGGCATGGTGCCGCCCGCCCTGGGCGCTCCCGCCCTGCGCAACGCCGCCGGCGACAGCCAGCGCCGCACCGCCCTCAAGACCTTGGCGCTGGCGCTGGGCGCCGTTCCCTTGGGCTGGGCCGTCTGGCGCGCCACGCCCTGGGACGAGTGGAATGCCGACCAGCAGACCGCCGCCGGCGAGCGCCGCGAAATCAGCCTGCCCGACGGCGGCAGCGTGGTGCTGAACACCGCCACCGCCCTCGACGTCCAATACGACAGCGCCACGCGCCGCCTGCGTCTCTACAAAGGCGAAATCCTGGTGCAGACCGCCGCCGATCCGCTGGGCCGCCACTTCATTGTAGAAAGCCCGCAAGGCGCCATGCGCGCCATCGGCACGCGCTTCGTGGTGCGCCTGGACGGCGAACATACCCGCCTTGGCGTGCTGGAAGGCGCGGTCGAAGTACGTCCGGCCAGCCATCCGGATGCGCCCTATGTGGTGCGCGCCGGCCGCCAAAGCCGCTTCAACGCCGCTGGCGGCGCGACCGAAGTGCTCGACCCGAATGCCGATGCCTGGAACAGCGGCGTGCTGTACGCCGAAAAAATGCCGCTGGCCGACTTCGTGGCCGAACTGGCGCGCTACCGTCCGGGCCTGTTGCGCTGCGATCCTTCCGCCGCCCGCCTGCGCGTTTCCGGCGCCTTCCAGCTGCGCGATACCGACAGCATCCTGCAGGCGCTGGCCGCCTCCCTCCCCGTGCGCGTGCAGACGCGTACCCGCTACTGGGTCACGCTGACCCACGCCTGAAAATATTTTTGGGACGGCATGTCCCTTTTTGCAATCTCGCGGGTCATAGAGGGGAGAAGCATATCGACCACTATCCATGTAGAAGGACAGTTTCATGAATCAACACGCATCCTCTTCCAAACACCTGCCCGCGCTGAAACCGGCCGCCCTGATGGTTGCCGCCGCGCTGGCCCTGGCCGCCGCGCCAATGCAGGCCTATGCCGCCGAAGCGCCGGCCGCCGCCGCCAGCGCCGCCAAGAGCTACAGCATTCCCGCCGGCCCGCTTAGCCCGGCCCTGTCCCAATTCGCCGGCCAGAGCGGCATCACCCTGTCCTCCGACGCGGCCCTGACCGAAGGCCTGAGCACCAAAGGCCTGCAAGGCAGCTTCAATATCGCCGATGGCTTTGCCCGCCTGCTGCAAGGCAGCGGCCTGGAAGTGGCGCAACGCAGCGCCGGCGTCTATGTGCTGCGCAAGCTGCCCGGCGCCGACAAAAATGCATCCGTTATGCCGCAGATTACCGTGACCGGCCAAGGCCTGGGCGCCAACACCGAAAACAGCGGTTCCTACACCGGCGGCTCAATGAAAACCGCCACCCGCATGGATATGTCGATCCGCGACACCCCGCAATCGGTGAGCGTCATCACCCGCGAACGCCTGAACGACCTGGGCGTGACCCGCCTGGACCAGGCCCTGGCCCAGACCACCGGCATCATGATCGGCCAGCAGGATAGCGAACGCACCCGCTACTACTCGCGCGGCTTCGGTATCAACAATGTGCAGGTGGATGGCCTGCCGCAGGGCGTGAACTCGCCGCTGACCGACACCGTGCTGTACGACCGCATCGAAGTGGTGCGCGGCGCCACGGGCCTGATGGGCGGCACCGGCGACCCATCCGCCACCGTCAATATGGTCCGCAAGCGTCCAACCCGCGAGCTCCAGGCCAGCACCTCGCTGCAATACGGCCGCTGGAACAACCGCCGCGCCGAAGCCGATATCTCCACCCCGCTCAGCGCCAGCGGCAAGGTGCGCGGCCGCGTCGCCCTCGCCTGGCAGGACCGCGATTCCTATATGGACCGCTACGGCGAGCGCAAAACCATCGGCATGGCCATCGTCGAAGCCGACATCACGCCGGATACCCTGCTGACCGTCGGCGCCGACTTCCAGCACAACAAGCCGCGCGGCTCGACCTGGGGCGCCATCCCTTACTGGAACAAGGATGGCAGCCTGGCCAACCTGCCGCGCAACTTCAGCCTGAGCGCGAAGTGGAACAGCTGGGCCAACGAACAGGAAACCTATTTCACCACCGTTGACCACAATTTCGGCAGCGGCTGGAAGCTGCATGCCGGCTACTCCCGCACCAATAGCCGCAACAACACTTCCCTGGCCTATGGCGGCGCCGGCTATCCCGACCCAGCCACCGGCAAAGGCATGACGCTGTGGACTGGCGTCTGGGGCGAAGGCTATGCCACGAATCAGAATTACGAAGCGTACCTGACCGGTCCCTTCCAGCTGTTCGGCCGCCGCCATACGGTGATCGCCGGCTTCAATGGCGGCAACCAGAACAGCCGTTCGCAGGGCGGCGATGCGCCGAAGCAGTATCCGGACGAGATTCCCGACTACCGCAACTGGACCGGCGATCTGCCGCGCCCGGTGTTCCAGCCTGACGGCACCCATACCGAAGAACTCACGCGCCTGTCCGGTGCCTATCTGGCTGGCCGTTTCAGCCTGGCCGATCCGCTCACCGTGATCGTCGGCGCGCGCATCAGCAACTACTCCACCGAAACCCGCGCGTTCGATAACAAGAACAAGTACAGCGGCACCAGCGGTTTTGCCGAAACCAAAGACGAAGTCACGCCCTATGTGGGCCTGGTGTATGACCTGAACGAGCAGATCTCGACCTACGCCAGCTACACCACCCTGTTTAACCCGCAGACCAATCGCGACAAGTTCAACAACTTCCTGTCGCCGGAAACCGGCACCAATATGGAAGCGGGCGTGAAGGGCGAATTCTTCAGCGGTAAGCTGAACGCCTCCACCGCCGTTTTCCAGACCCGCAAGAAGAATCTGGCGGAGCTGGATAAAACCGTGCCGCAAGGCTTCAAGCTGCCGCAGGGCGACGACGCCTATGTAGCCAATGGCGACGGCATCAAGGCGCGCGGCGTGGAGTTCGATGTGTCGGGCCAGATCAGCCAGGCCTGGAATGTCAGCGGCGGCTATACTCTGCTCAAGGCGGAAGAGAAGGACGGCCGCCGCGCCGTGCCTAGCCAGCCGCGCCACCTGCTGCGCTTTGGCACCGCCTACAGCTTCGGCGGCCAGCTGCAAGGCCTGAAACTGGGCATGAACGTGACTGCGCAAAGCGGCGTTTACGGCGAAACCTGGTATGGTCGTCCGACCTACCCGCGTTCGCAGAAAGAGCGCCTGGTGCAGGGTTCCTATGCGCTGGTGGGCGCGATGGCGTCCTACCAGATCGACAAGCACATGAGCGCCCAGCTCAATATCAGCAACCTGCTGGACAAGAAGTACTACCGCAACGTGGGCTTCTACGACAGCGTGTTCTGGGGCGAGCCGCGCAACATCACCGCTACGCTGACCTACAAGTTCTGAGGACGCCATGAAGCCCACGCACGCCGCCGCGAGCCAGAGCCGCTCTTTGTTGCAAGCCTTACGCCAGCCGCATCCCACATTGTCGCGTACCCTGGCCGCGCTGGTTGGAGGCTACCTGTTCGCCTCCGCCGCCGGCGTGCTGCTGACGGCGCTCAGCCTGACGCCGCATGAATCGCCGGAGCACGCCATGCTGGGCGGCGGCCTGCTGGGCCTCGCCATGTATGCCATCGCCATCACCTGGGCTTTCGCCACGCGCAGCGTGCGCCGCGCCTGGGCCGGACTGCTGATCGGTTCCGTGTTGCTGGTCGTACCCGGCCTGCTGTTGACCATGCGCGGAGGTGCGGCATGAAGGCAGCTGCGAATGAAATCCAGGGCGGCCTGCGCCAGCGCATGTCCTGGCTGCATACCTGGGGCGGACTGTGGGTGTGCTGGCTGGCTTTCATCATCTTCCTGCCTGGCACGCTGAGCGTGTTCTCCGGCCCCATCACGCATTGGATGGAGCCGGAACACCCGCCGGAGAAGGAGATACCCGCCTTCGTCACCCCATCCGGCCACACGGCCGCGCTGGAGCACGGCCTGCGCTATCTGCGCGAACATGCGCCCAACAGCAGCCTGTGGGAGATGTGGCCACGCGCCGGCGAAGACAGCGTGATGGTCTACTGGCTCGATGAGAAGAACCGTTTCGCCGACGCGCGCCTGTCCACCACCACCGGCCTGCCGGTGACGGAAGCCGAGCATGCCGACGTGCGCGAAACCGCGGGCGGCAATCATTTCATCCTCTTCCACTACCGCCTGCATGCAGGAACAGCGGGCGTGTGGATCGTGGGCGCGGCATCCATCGCCATGCTGGTGGCGCTGATTTCCGGCGTTATCACGCACAAGCGCATCTTCAAGGACTTCTTCACCTTCCGCCCCGCCAAGGGCCAGCGTTCCTGGCTCGACGCGCACAATCTGATGGGCGTGCTGACCCTGCCCTTCCTGTTCATTATCGTGTTCAGCGGCGTGGCGATCAGCTGGGACACTCTGGTCCCCGCCGTGCGCTGGGCGCAAGTGGTGCGCACCGGTGAAGCGGCCGAAGTGCGCGACTTCGGGCCGCAAGGCAAAGCCACCGGCCAAAAGGGCGAGCTGACCGCCCTGCCGCCCCTGGTGCAGCAGGCCGAAGCCACGCTGCAAAGCCACACCTTCGCCGTGGTGGTCAACCATCCCGGCGATGCGGGCATGAAGGTGCAGGTATATGGCATGGCCAATCCCGACATCCAGCAAAAGCATCTGCTCAGCGCGCGCGGCATGCTGGAGTTCGATGGTGTCAGCGGCGCTCTGCTGAAAACCAAGCTGGCCCATGCCGTCGACCCGCATCCGGCCCGCGCCACCATGCAGGCGCTGGACGATATGCACCGCCTGCATTTCGCCGGCACCACGATACGCTGGCTCTACTTCGTATCCGGCCTGGCCGGCACGGCGCTGATGGCGACCGGCGCCATCCTGTTCATGGTCAAGCGCCGCCAGAAATCGCTGCGCGAATTCGGCGACAGCACGCAGCGCTTCTACCGCATCTGCGAGGTGCTGAACCTGGCCGCCATCGGTGGCCTGGTGCTGGCCTGCATCGGCTACCTGTGGGGCAACCGCCTGCTGCCGGTCAAGCTGCATGAACGCCACGACTGGGAAATCGCCGTCTTCTTCAGCGTGTGGCTGGTGGCGCTGCTGCATGCGCTGCTGCGTCCTTCGGCCCAAGGCTGGCGCGAGCAGTTGCTGCTGGGCGGGGCGATGTGCGTATTCCTGCCGCTGCTGAACTGGATCACGGCAGGCCAGCACCTCTTCGGCTACTGGCTCAATGGCGACGTGGAACGCGGCAGCGTGGAGCTGGTGACGGTGGTCTGCGGCCTGGGCCTGCTGTATGCCGCCCGCAAGGTGGGCAGCCGCATTGCGGCGGCATCGGCCAAAGCGCAGGCCAAGGCCAGCGCTGTACTGCAAACGGAAAGGGCGGGAGCATGATGGGATTTACAGCAATGGCATTGGCCGCCCTGGCCTTGTCTTTTTCCGGCATGAGCGCCCTGGCGCTCGCCATGGACCGCCACCACCAGCAACTGCGCCAGCGCGACGTGGCGCCGCGGCTGCGCAATATCCTGCGCGTGCTGGGCGGCATATTGCTGGTGATGGCGCTTTTGCCCTGCATCGATTTATGGGGTGGCGGCGCGGGCATCGTCGCCTGGGCTGGTTTTCTGACGGCCGGCACCCTGCTGCTGGCCATTCTGCTGCCTTACGCGCCTAGGCTGGCTGCGGGTTTGGCGGCGTTTTCCCTGGTTTATGGCTTGTGGATAAGCTTGTTGGTAAGTACTGGGGTAAGTGCTGCATAAGCTAGGGATAAGCGGCGTACAAGTCCGCTTATCTCGTGCATAAGTCAGTGTATAAGTCTGTGAAAAACGTGTGATTAGCCTGTGATTGGCAGTGGAAAAGCCGGTGGATAAAGCTTGGATACTGCGTGCATAAACCGGGATAACTCACACGGTGATGCGCGTTTCGAACTTGCTGCGGAAAGTGGAAAAGTAGGTTTTCACATTGCGCACATTGGTCTGGGTGGCGAACAAGCGGTGCGCCAGCGCGTGATAAGCCGGCATATCCGCCACCTGCAGCACCAGCACGAAGTCCGGCCCCGGCGACACCCGATAGCACTGCAGCACCGCCTCCTCCTTCGCCACATGGGCCTCGAATTCCTCCATGCGCTCGGCCGCCTGCACATCCAGCGTGATCTCCACGATGGCCGTCAGGCGCGCACCCACCTTATCCGGCGCCACGATGGCCACCTGGCGCTCGATAATCCCGCTCTCGGTCAGCTGCTTGACCCGTCGCAGACAGGTCGGTGGCGACACATGCACGGCCTGCGCCAGCTCGCTATTCGTCAGCGCGGCGTCATTTTGCAGGGCGTTGAGGATGCGGCGGTCGATTTCGTCGAGATTGGATAATGAATTCATAAAAAATTTCGAATGAGATGAAATAATATTTCACGTATGGTAGTGTGTGAAATATTATTTCATGAAATGCGAAACTCTGAACGCATATTTCATTCCAACTCAACTACGATGGCTCCATTGTCAATTTCTTACGAGCAGAGGCCATCATGTGCGGAATCGTCGGCGCAGTCGCGCAACGCAATATCACCCCAATCCTGGTTGAAGGCCTGAAACGCCTTGAATACCGCGGCTACGACTCCTGCGGCGTCGCCCTGCACGTGGACGGCCAGCTGCAGCGTTCGCGCAGCACCTCGCGCGTGGCCGATCTGGAAAAGCAGATCGATGAAGTCGGCCTGAAAGGCTTCACCGGCATCGCCCACACCCGCTGGGCCACCCACGGCGCGCCAGCCTCGCACAACGCCCACCCGCACTTCTCGCCCAGCTCCGACAACGCCCGCATCGCCCTGGTCCACAACGGCATCATCGAGAACCACGACGAACTGCGCGCCGAACTGACGGCCCTCGGCTATGTGTTCCAGAGCCAGACCGACACCGAAGTGATCGCCCACCTGGTCGACCATATGTACAACGGCGACCTGTTCGAAACCGTGCAGCAAGCCGTCAAACGCCTGCACGGCGCCTACGCCATCGCCGTCTTCAGCCGCGAAGAACCGCACCGCGTCGTGGCCGCGCGCCAAGGCTCGCCGCTGATCGTGGGCCTGGGCCAGGGCGAAAACTTCGTCGCCTCCGACGCCATGGCGCTGGCCGGCACCACTGACCAGATCATCTACCTGGAAGAAGGCGACGTGGTCGACCTGCAGCTGGGCCGCACCTGGATCGTCGACGTCAACGGCAAACAAGTGCAGCGCGAAGTCAAAACCGTGCACGCCCACACCGGCGCCGCCGAACTGGGTCCATACCGCCACTACATGCAGAAGGAAATCTTCGAGCAGCCACGCGTGGTCGGCGACACCCTGGAAGGCGTCACCGGCATCATGCCCGAGCTGTTCGGCGACGGCGCCTACAAGGTATTCAAGGAAGTCGACCGCGTGCTGATCCTGGCCTGCGGCACCAGCTACTACGCCGGCCTGACCGCCAAATACTGGATCGAATCCATCGCCCAGTTGCCGGTCAACGTGGAAATCGCCAGCGAATACCGCTACCGCGACAGCGTGCCGAATCCGAAAACCCTGGTCGTCACCATTTCGCAAAGCGGCGAAACGGCCGACACCATCGCCGCCCTCAAACACGCGCGCGAACTGGGCATGGAACACACGCTCACCATCTGCAACGTCTCCACCAGCGCCATGGTGCGCGAATGCAAACTGGCCTACATCACCCGCGCCGGCGTTGAAGTGGGCGTGGCATCGACCAAGGCCTTCACCACCCAGCTGGCCGCACTGTTCCTGCTGACCCTGAGCCTGGCCCAGGTCAACGGCCGCCTCAGCGAAGAACAGGAAGCGCAGCACCTGAAAGCCATGCGCCACCTGCCATCCGCCATTTCGTCGGTACTGGCGCTGGAACCGCAGATCATCGCCTGGGCCGAAGAATTCGCCCGCAAAGAGAACGCCCTGTTCCTGGGCCGCGGCATGCACTACCCGATCGCCCTGGAAGGCGCGCTGAAGCTCAAAGAGATTTCCTACATCCACGCCGAAGCCTATCCAGCCGGTGAACTGAAACACGGCCCGCTGGCCCTGGTGACGGAAGAAATGCCGGTCGTGACCATCGCCCCGAACGACGCGCTGATCGAGAAGCTGAAATCGAATATGCAGGAAGTGCGCGCGCGCGGCGGTCAGCTGTATGTATTCGCCGACGTCGATTCCCGCATCACCTCGGGCGACGGCGTGCACGTGATCCGCTTGCCGGAACACTACGGCCACCTGTCGCCGATCCTGCACGTGGTATCGCTGCAGCTGCTGGCCTACCACTCTGCGCTGGCGCGTGGCACCGATGTGGATAAGCCGCGTAATTTGGCGAAGTCGGTGACGGTGGAGTAAGGTCTGATAGTGATCTTTGAGTATGTGTCGACAAATAATAAAGTCGGACACAAAATAAAAAAGACTGACACAAAATAATAAAGTCTGACACTTGGCGGCCGCCGGACTAGCGGCCGCCAGGATGTTCCTTTTGGGGCGCAGGTACATTACCTTGGACGAGGGAGCGAAGAATAGCTCAGCGAACTGACGAGTCGAGATGACAGGCTTTCCTTTGTCTAAAGAATCTTGACGTATCCGTTTAATTGGGGGCCGCAAAAACGATGGGGTACTTGAGACTGATTCGACGCGAAGGCGAGATGTTATATACACCGAGCGAACAAGGCGCACTACTGTCGTTGCTCAACTCTTTGCTGGGAGTTTCGGCCGCCAAGATAGAGGAAATGCACCCAAAAGGCGGTTATCGCGTTAGCTGTATCATCGCTGCCGAGACATTTGACGACGTCATCAAAAACCTTGCAGCGTGTGACTGGATGTCCGTCATATAGGCGGCTCTCTACAACGGTTGGCCAGCATTTGGATATCGCCGTTGTCACTATCCGTACCGGAAGATGTTATCGAACCTCGACTCTCCAGAGTCTCAAGGCTTGTTGAAGGCGTGTACCCTCCTTGAAAGGATGCAGCTCGAGCTGAGAGATATTCCTTCATTGACGAGTGAAGGATTGGCTGCTTGGCATTCCCTGAACGAAGTGCGCTTGGCACAGCTGCTGCTATTTGCGGAGCAAATGCAGCTCGATGCTAAGGCCTATGAAGAAACAAAGTTCAAGGTATGCATGCTGCATAAGCCCCTTACTGGTGGAGCGGTGATTTCTGAGTCAGATATTCCTCGGATTTCCGAGCTGCTCACAGAACTCGAAAACCAAGGCTTCTACTGCTGGATGATCTAAGAGTTTGCATGTCCCTTGAGTCAAATGGTTGTCACGAAGAGACGCAATCCGCGTTCACGTGTCGAGCATGTCCCACTCGTCGCCTAGCACCCACCTCAACGCAGAAAGTTTTCCGTTGAGCATTCCCCATTCAAAATCATCCCACGGCCCCGTGTCCTCGTATTTTTCCCTCACCTTTTGGGCAGCAGCTTTCGCCCCGATTAGAATATCTTCGTGGACGACTTCATTGCCGTAGCGCTTTGTGCCAGCAGGAACGATCTCCACGTCACCATTCTCTATGTGGTAAATCAAGTTCATGTGGCGGTTGTACCAAACCTTGTCGAACAATTCGTCCAATGCCGAAACTATTTCCTGTAGCCCTCGAGTCTCATCCTCCCAAGCAAATCCGTACTCGTAATGGAACTCATCGAGGTCGAGGAGATCTTCGATCGCCAGGCTGGTCGAATTGAAGTAAAAAGTGTTGGTGCCGTCGAAGATCTCTAAGAGGTCGTCGTGCGGCTTTCTGTGATCCTTGCCAGAAAAATCAGTGACATTGTGGGTGACGAATCTAAAGGTTAAGTAGTCCCCTGCGTAGGCTGTTCGGAACTCGTGAAATGCCTCAGCGAGCACAGCGTCGGCAACGCTATTCTTTTGTCGATGGAATGGAGCCTTCTTGGCGATTGCACGTTCCGCTGCTCTGACCTTGGCGGTATCGGAAATCGAAATCTCAAGCGCTGTTTCGAATAGAGCGAGAACGCGATTCGCTGTGCTGTGCGTTACCTCGGAAAGTATAGGCAGCCTCAGATTTAGGTCGTCCAAGGTTTCGAGAGCGGCGCCCTTGTCGTCTCCGCCAAACGATTCGATAACACCTTTTACTACTCGAAACTCGCTTGAGAGGCGCCGTCGTGTCGCATCGATGACCCTCTCTTTGTTTCGTTCAAACTCAACCCTTACTAGTTCAGGTAGCAAAATTTTGATGCTTTCATCTCGAACAAGGCTCTCTATTGCAGCGAGCATTGGCAGTTCTGCCTTCTGAGTCGCCAAGTCGAGCCAGACACAAGTATCGAGCATTACGAGATGCATTGGACGTCCTTGGTTTGAAAATGTGATGAGCGGCTGAGCACAAGCTGCACTTCGCCGATTACTTAGTTCTCAGCCTGGATCCTAGCGAGGCGACTGAGCAATTCTTCGACAATGACTCTGCCATTCAATGCACATTTCCAGTGATCTGGGATTCCACGCTCGCCGTAGAATATGCCAGCCAGGCCGCCCGCAATGCAGGCCGTGGTGTCGGTATCATTTCCAAGGGCAATCGCATTCCGGAGGCAGTCCTCGTAGTTCGAAGTAGCAAGGACGCATCGAATCGCGGACCATAGACTGTCGACGACATACCCAGACCCCTGTGATGGTTCCAGGCGACTGTCCAACAGGATGCTTAGCTCATGCCGTTCGGTTTGATGGAGGGTTCCCTCAAGCGCATCTTGTGCGTAGTCCAAAGCATCAACGGGCGAGTCGCCATCTACCATCCGCCATGCCATGAGCGAGTAGAGCGCGCAAGCTAGTTGCGAGCGTAAGTGTGCATGCGTTGGCATACTTTGGCGTCTGGCACGTGCGATAACATCCGTTGAGCTCGATGCGAAAACGAAAGCACACGGAAGTGTGCGCATCAAAGATCCATTCCCATTGTTCCATTCATCGGAAGGGCTACATGTAAGGGGATTTCTGTTTCGGGCATAGTTTTCGAGGGCATGCATAGTTTGGATGCCAACGTCGAAAACTTGCTTGTCAGGTGTCATGAAGCCGGCGCGATACCAAGTAAGCAGCCCTTCAGTGAATCGTTGAAGATTGAGCGAAGAATCCTCGACCAAAGAATTCAGCAAAACGAGCGCTTGCGCTCCATCATCACTCCAAGTACCGACAGGTACTGCAGGGTGCGCTCTCGCAAAGCCGGCGGGTGGTGACATTTCGATGAGATCGCGTGCCGGGATCGCTGCTGGTGGCGAGAACTCATAGGGTACACCGAGTGCATCACCGACGAGCAATCCATAAAGACCGCCTCGAATTCGTTCCCATCTGTCATTCATAACAATCCTTCTAAAGCCTGAGGCCCGCCGTGCCCTCTGCCACCGCGCCGCCGAAAGTATCAATCATCATGTCTACCATTTGGGCGCGATGCCGCCGCTGATGCGCTCGCCTGTGCGCGACGACAAGACAAAGGGTTCCCATCCGTCCGTTGGGTTCCACTCTCCGTCTCCTTCGATACCAGTTGAAGAGACCTTGTGGACGATGAGGCCATCAATCCCAAGTTCCTCTGTCTTCCACAACAGCGTTCCATTTTGATCGAATGCCAGTAGCTCAGATGCAGAACTCGCCAGAATGGAAAAATCGCTACCGGCATACTCGAGCTCTTCGGCGTCGAAGAGATGGCTAAAATACCCATCCATTTTGTAGAGGGCCACGTGCTCCGTAGTGATGTCGACTACAAATAAGCGCTGTCCGAAGCCAATAAACGCCTTGTTTCCCAGCATTCGAACATCTTGGAAACAGGTGTACTCGAAGGTCTCCGCCAAATCGATTCGGAGGAAGTCTCTGCCACCAACCACGATTCCGACGCTGGCAGACACAGCGTCGCTGGAATCGAATGAGCCTACAAGAAGAGACTTTTCAAACGCTGATACGTCGCCATTCAAGAACGAAATCTTCATCGCTAGCATATGAGTTCAAAGGCCTAAAAGCGTTTCACTTTTCCCAGATCTTCCAGATCACTTTGAGTAGTGGAAGCTTCTGCGATTCGTTTTGCTTGGAGACATAACTCATGACTGCAGCCTCTTTTGGCTTCTCCTGGAGCCCGGGGATGGCCGTACCGGTCCTTTCATCGGAATCGGAAGGTTGCTCAACGGATGTACCTCCTCGATGGGCATGCTGTACATAGTTGGGGTGTGGCGTGGGAAGCGAATCTGTGCATTGTTTGGAACATGAGTTAACCAAAAGTGGAAGCACATCGGTACCTACCTTCAAACTGATCCACAATTGCCACGTCTTGTCATAGCTGATCTCGCAGCGGCAGACACTACATTTGACCGTGTCGCCATGATAGCGGACCGGATTCCCCTTCAGCCAAGGGAAGTGGAGACGGTTTTTGTAATTGCCATACAGGACGCGGGTGCTGACGCGACTTTGCACCAGGCTCTTGCACCGTGTTAGTTCGTACGGAAGCCACTGTAAGCCATACGAAGTGTAGACATCGAAGTGCGTCAACGCGGTCATTTCACCGATTTCCGGCGGAATGCGTTTGAGCTTACTGCCGTAAAGATGAATCTTGGTGACGCGCTTCAGCTTGCCGATCGATTCCGGAAGAGTGAAAATGCCGGCGTAGAGTTCAGGGCCGAGTGCCTCTAACGGTGAAAACTCTTCCACCCCGCTTGCCTCAAGCTCGTCGATATAACGGCACAAAGCTTTCCAGGCATCCGTGGTTCGATCCTGAACATCGTTCTCGATAGGCGAGACATGCCGGTTAAATTTCATTGCACTTGCCTCTCCCTAGTCAAGCTTCAATATGCCGTATCGGAATACGCCGCTGAAGAGCCGCATCCTTAACGCGATTCGCCAGGTCATCGTCCTCAATCAACAATGTGTGCTTGGTCAATTCATTGACCAGCAAATACCGCGGGCGTTCATTCACCAGCTGAACGACATTAAGACCGGCGTCTCTGCATGACTGGGCGAGTTTGCGGGCCACACTAGATTCGAACTCTCCCAACGGAAGAGATGGTTGGCCTTTGAGGCGATCAAGAACAGAGCTTAAAGGCAGCGCTTGGAAATCTGGGACAACCTTCCTTATGGATCCGAGTTCTCGTGCCGACGGTCTGTCTTTTGCAAACTCGATTGTTAGCTGAACACGCTCGCCATCTATACGAAGCAAAATCCAGCCCGGCTGGGATCCATCCCATAAATAGCTATACTGCTCAACCCCCACCCAAATACCCCTGCACTTATTACTCAAAGAATCGAAAGTCAGCAGATTGCCGGCCTCTCCTGATGTTCAGCAGAATAGCATCTTGCACGCTAGAAAAATACACCAAATCCCACATGATATGGGAAAGTCGAGACGGCTTGCGAGAATGAGCAGACGCACTAACGTGATTGTATGGTGGCGACAAACCAGAGTGCGGGCCGACGATGGAAAGATCACTCAGCAACCCAGCGGTCGCACGCTTAGCACCGATGTGGCTGCACAGGGAGCCGCTGAGAAGTCCGTATCTCTAGCGCGGCAAGAAGGCTGCCGGTGCTTGGGATTGTAGATCATCCCGATGTAATCAAAGACATTCCGCCTTGCCGCGTCCAATCGTCATCGCTTAACACGCGCCGACAGCAGGACAGCAAGCGCCGATGCGATAGCAAACGCGGCGAACAACGCAAAAGCTGCACCCTGGGCACCTGCAACTCCGCCTGGGTTGGTCAACCCAGCGCCATTGACAATGACGCCAGCGAGTGCAGCGGAAAGTGCCGTCGCATAAAGCTGAACAGTCGTGATTGAAGCGGATGCCAGTGTTTCTTCGCCAGGAGCGGCGACCGCGAAGACGCGCGTGAGCAGGTGTGGCCAGCTCAAACCAATGCCGAAGCCAACACACGTGAGAGCAATGCAATAAACTACAATGCCAATGACCTTACTCTGCCAGGTCGCAATCGGTATCGTCGCCGCCAGGATGGCCAACGCTATTGTGACGACGATAGGGCTGATCCGGATCAGCCGATACGCCCGGGTGTCATCGCTAGCCGCGCTGTAGAGCGAAGCCAGGGTCCACCCTCCCGCCATTGCCGCTGTCATGTAGCCAGCGGCCAGCGGCGTCAGACCATGGATCACCTGTAGAAAGTAGGGAACGAAAATCTCCGTCGTCAAGCCCGCCACCAGCAAACTCATGATTGCGTATATCACGCCGAGTTGGGCGGACAAGGAATAGGCGCCCGAAGGTAACATCCTGCTGCCGCCTCGACTGTCTATCCGCGCAATGAAACCGGCAATGATCAGTCCGATGGCGATGCCCCCCGCGTTCCATACGAGACTTTGCGACAGGCTGGCGACCGAGATAGCCAGGACCGATAGCACCAGCAATGCAATGCAGACAATCGGCAGGCGCCCTGTGGCCGTAGCCCCGGCTTCCTTGCCGCGAAATTGGGTGGCCACGATGACGGCCAGCAGTAGCGCTGCGGGCAACATTACCCAAAACGCTAGCCGCCACTGGCCGCTCTGCGCAAAAATGCCACCGATAGCCGGTCCACCAAGTGTCGCCACACCCCACATGCCTGAAACCAGCGCCATCGCTCTAGGCCACAGGTGCGAATCGAACACTACCCGGATCAGGGCATAGCTGAGAGCGAACAGTACGCCGCCACTCGCCCCCTGCACCGTACGGCCTGCCAGCATGATGGGCATTGACGGCGCCAAGGCGCAGACCACGGCGCCAAGCGAGAACACGACCAAGGCAAGCAGATAGGTCAGGCGCGGCCCCATTGTGGCGATGAGCCTGGCAGAAACGGCCGATCCCACAATCGACGCCACGACAAACAACGTCGTGTTCCAGGCGTAATAGGCCAAACCGCCGATCTCCTGGATCACCGTCGGCAGGATCGTGGTAACGATATAGATGTTCACTGCATGCAATGCGACGCCCCCCGCCAGCGCGATAGAGCGCAAACCATTGCGTCCTTGGAACAACTCACTCCATGAGGCTTGAGGGGCTGCTGCTATCGAGGTCATATTTGATTCCCTAAGAATTGATTTATTCCATCATTCCAATAATTGATGGAATAATAGGTAGATGATACTGTTACGTCAATAGAAATTCTGGACCGTTGCTATGAAGATGATTGATCCCGCCACCAAGCCCCTCAACGAGCTGGCTGACATTGCCAAGACGCTGGGTCATGCTCATCGTCTTGCCTTGCTGGAGGCCATTTTCCAACGTGAGAGTTCGGTGGAGCGCCTGACGCAACTCTCCGGCCTGTCCATCACCAACACATCCCAGCATTTGCAGCAGCTCCGGCGCGCAGGCTTCGTCCAAACCCGCCGTGACGGCAAGCATGTCCTGTATCGGATCGGGACCGGACCAGTTGCCAATGTGCTCGCCGCCTTGCACGACTATCTCGACTTCCAGCAGGCAGAGATTCAGCGTGTCGTCTCAGGCAATGTTCACCACCCGGAGCACCTGGAAGGTGTCTCTATCGAAGAACTGATCGCCAGATTGGAGGAAGGTGTTCTGTTGCTGGATGTGCGCTCGGAGGAGGACTACGCCGCAGGACACATTCCAGGTGCAATCAATATCCCGACCGAGGCGCTAGAGCAGCACTTTGCCGAGCTGCCTCGCGACCAGGACATTCTTGCTTACTGTGGTGGGCGCTACTGTGTGCTTTCTATCCAAGCGGTTTCGCTGCTGCGGGCGAAGGGATTCAAAGCGCAACGTCTGGAGGATGGTTTTCCTGGATGGCAGGCTGCGGGCCTGCGTATCGAGGCGATGCGGCGTTGACCCCGACTAACACGACCATCAAATGAGGCCAGGCTCGGTGCCACCATCACGCACAGCAGTCGCCACCGCCCGGATTGATGCCGCGTGATCGAGATGGCGGCCATCGTCGTCGGTCGCGATGGCCACTTTTACGACTGCATCGTGACCGGAGCGGCGGCAATGGCTTTTTGCAGCGTGGCGCCGCTGCCTAGTTCGGTTTCCACCCTTTCGACAAAGCGAAAGCCATGGGCTTCGTAGAATGGCTGCGCCCGTTCATTGGCGACCAGCCAGAGATGCGTCGCCCCCCAGACCCGTGCGCGCCGCTCGGCCTCGATCAGCAATTGCGCACCGATGCCCCTGCGCCATGCCGCCGGCGTAACGAAAAGGTCTTCGAGAATGGCACGGCCCTCCTCCCCATCGACGATGACAGTCACAAAGCCCACGATCTCCCCGGCCTGCTCGGCAAGCGTGATGAAGGGCAGGTGAACTAGCGGTACGATGCGGGCTTCCGGCAGCGCCCTAAGTGCCTCGACATGGTCTCCCCATGCCAGCGAGGACTCTAGTTTGAGCACGCCCAGTCTGTCGAGATCGTAGGCTTCGGCCGAACGCAGGAAGATATCCAGACCCATTATGTCTCCATTACTTCGCCGGGCATGTCACCGGCATGTCCATCGATAATTGGCATAAGCCAGCCGCCCGCGGATTCTCAGGCGGTAAAAGCCCCTGCTCCCAAGTCCTCACTCAGCAGCCGCAGCCAGACCGACCCATCGCCAATAAGGTACTGCCTCGTCTGGCCGGTCGATCTGCGCCGCACTGTCAGATATCCCTGCAAAGGCGCAACCTCATCGCTCTTGGGATCAGTCGCATCGACTTCTTCCAGTGCGAAGTCGGCAAGATCCAATCCCCTGGTCGTCAGAATATGTCTGAACTCGGCCATTTCCTCTGGTTCAATCAGTTCCACGTTTACTCCTCCCATTCTTTGCAAAGCCACGCCCTGCGGCCTCTCGTCCATCGATGCTGCGGGTGTTTCATGGCTTCGGCTTCACTGGCGACATGCGGTTCCTCATCTGCAGACATAGGATCCATACCATCGCCCATGCTGGCAGCAGCGCGTTCATGGTTTTCCTCAACGCTTTCCACGTCGGTGTCCGCTCCGCCAGCGCTAGGCCAGTAAAGTTTTGTCAGGCAACTCAGGTCAGACGGGCGCTTTCCTCATTACTCCCCCTGCCGAGTACCCTTCCGATAGTCGGTAGGGCTGCTGCCGGTCCAATGTTTGAAGGCGCGGCAAAAGCCGGTGGCATCCGAGAAGCCCAGATCAAACGCCAGTGTGGCCACCCCAGTGTTTGAATTGGTCAGCCGATGAACTGCGATATCGCGTCGCAGTCCGTCCTTCACCAACTGGAAATGTGTTCCCTCCTCTGCAAACCGTCGGTTGAGCGTGCGGACGGAAATGTGCAGTGCCTGCGCAAGATCCTGTATGGTTGCCGATAGCGCGATGTTCTGCTCAAGATACTCGCGCGTTTTCGCGGTAATGGAACCGGGATGAAACGCGCTGAAGGTCCAGTCTTCCGGCGCGCGTTTCAGGAAGGCCCATAGCTCGTGCTTCTCGCGTTTGAACAGCTCCGCGCAATCCTGGTATGCGAAAAAAATGCTCGTCATGCTGGCATTGAAGCGCACCTCACCAGGGTACAGGAAAGCATAGTCCTCCGCATGCCTCGGTCTGGCGAAGCTGAACTCGATCCGGTGCAGGCTGATCTCCCTGCCAAGCAGCCACGATGCGATGCCGTGAATCAGCTTCATCATTAGCTCATGCCCCAGTGGCGTGACTGGCGTGCCGGCCGTCCTTTCCGCCAGAGCCAGCCGCACCAGATTGCTTTTCGTTGAGATTTGCAGCCGGTAGTCATCCAGCAGCAGATTCCAAAAGCGCACGAAACGATTCAACGCCACCAGCACCGTCGGCGCATCCAGCAAGCTGAGCATCAGATACTTCAAGGTGCCGGTCCGGATCGGCCTGGACCACAATCCCAGCATTTCATCATCGAGTGTCGCTGCCACCGTTCTGTACAGCGCGACGTATTGCTGGCGCGTCAGCCGTGCATCAGGTTGAACAAGAAGGGACTGAGGAATGGCGGCGCTTGCGAGTGCTTGTGCTGCCGCGTCTTCTCCATGGCGGGTGCGAATGAAATGCAGCATCCCGTGCAGGAAGTGCGACGAAACGGTGAGGGAGCTTTGCCAGGACAGTTTCATGGTTCTTCAATTATGGCGCATTTTGCATATGAATTGGCGCGATGTGCCAATTCCTGCCGAACAATCTCCCTATACTGAGCTGTAATTTCTACGGTGCCTGCAGATTGCAATGGCTGCCGCATGGCGTATTTTGCCAATCGATATTTGCATATCCTCGTTAATCAACTTGAAGGAGCATGGTTTGAATTCAAGACGTATTGTCGTGACAGGCATGGGCGTAGTGTCGCCGTTGGGATGTGGAGTTGAGGCCGCCTGGGGACATCTCCTGAATGGCCGCTCCGGATTAGTTGGTTTGCCAGACGAGGTCACGGAAGGGATTGCAGCAAAGGTCGGCGGCGTCGTGCCGGCGTTGACGGCAGACACCCCATGGGGATTCGATGCGGCCCTCGCAGTCGAACCCAAGGACCAGAAGAAGATGGACCGGTTCAGCATGTTTGCCCTGACCGCCGCGCAGGAGGCTTTGAACCAGGCCCGCTGGCAGCCTGAAACTGAAAGTGAGCGTCAAAGGACGGCAACCATCGTGGCGTCCGGCATCGGCGGTTTTGGCGCCATTGTGGAGGCCGTCCGAGTCACGGATGGCCGTGGACCAAAGCGCCTGTCTCCTTTCACCGTTCCCAGTTTTCTGGCGAATATGGCGGCGGGACACATTTCCATCCGCCACGGCTTCCATGGCCCGCTTGGCGCGCCTGTTACCGCATGCGCCGCCAGCGCACAGGCCATTGGCGATGCGGCGCGCCTGATCCGTGCCGGCGAAGCCGATATTGCCGTGTGTGGTGGCGCCGAAGCCTGCATCGACCGGGTCAGCTTTGGCGCGTTCGCCGCCGCAAGAACCATGTCCACCGGCTTTACTGACCATCCCACCCAGGCATCGCGCCCCTTCGATATCGAACGTGATGGCTTTGTCATGGGCGAAGGCGCCGGCATCCTGGTTATCGAAGAACTGGAGCACGCATTGCGCCGTGGCGCCGTTCCGATTGCGGAGCTGCTCGGCTATGGCACCAGCGCCGACGCATACCACATGACCTCCCCACCCGAAGATGGTGCCGGCGGGCGACGGGCCATGGAGCTGGCCATCCGCCAAGCCAACATTGAGCCGCAACTGATCGGGCATTTGAACGCGCATGCGACGTCCACGCCGGTGGGCGATATCAGCGAGCTGGCGGCGATCAAGGCCATCTTTGGCGCAGGCCGAGGCCCCGCCGTATCGGCCACCAAGTCCGCGACAGGCCATTTGCTGGGCGCGGCTGGCGGCGTGGAAGCCATCTTCACCGTGCTTGCGCTGCGCGACCAGATGGCGCCTCCCACGCTGAACCTGGCGCAGCCTGATGCGGCAGCGGAGGGCATCGACATCGTCAGCGGATCGGCCCGCAAGATCGCGACGGAATATGCGCTCTCCAATGGCTTTGGTTTTGGCGGCGTCAACGCCAGCCTGCTATTCCGCCGGCTTTGATCGCGGATGCGGGTTGGAGGAACGCAAAAGCCCGCATGGTTCGCGGGCTTTTTTTCGTTTGGTGGCAGCGCTTAGTTCGGCGGTTCGCGGTCGTCGCCGATATAGGGGTCGAAGGTGTAGGTATTGTTGCTGCCGGGGATGGTGAATTGGAAGTGATAGACGGCAGTCGTATTGGGCTGGAGCTTCGGTTTTGCATACGCCACCCATTGATTGGCCGAACCTGGCGCCAATTGGATGGGGTCGTACATTAAGAGCGACCAGGTTGCCGGATCTGATGCGATGAACTGCACCAGCTGAACCGGGCTGCCCTGCAATGTGCTGGCCGACCAGTTGACGGTCATATTCGGTGCGAGTCCCTCGTCATCGAGTTCGGGGCCGTGTTCGTCGATCGATGTGGACGGGTGATTGTCGCTGATGAAAATGTATTGCGTGGCGTCGTAGGTTTCGCCATTTTGGAGATACGCCCCGCTAAGGCCGGCCGCATCGACCAGAATGCTGACTTCCATGTAGAACGCGTTGACCGCGGTATTGACGTCATCGGCATCAAAAATCTGGTTTCCCTGGCCATCCTTCAAGGCAAGCAGGCCTGCGGAAAGCTGATTGAACGTCACGCGGTCTGCAATGGCGGGAACCGGTGCCGCCGTGGTCCATGCCGTATAAATGGCTTGGGCAAATTGATCCAGAGCCGGCAGGTATTGGTTGTACACCGACTGCAGGCAGGCTTGCCATTGCGTGCTGGCGGGCGCAATGGTGTTCTGGGCATTCAGGGCTTCCTGCAGCGTTTGCGTGACAAGCACGGCAAGGTTTGAGCTGGACATGATATTTCTCCTTTAAAGCAAATAACGATGGGTGGTGGCGTGGTCTGCGGGGCTGCACTGCGGCGGATCGGGCATGGCGCTCTCCTGTTCAATTCTGGGCAACATCGACTGTGATCTGCCGCTGTGCCTGGACCACGCCTTGCAGACGCGCTGTCAGCGTAAAGAGGGTTGACTGGGTAAGAGGGATATAGAGCGTCCCCTGTGGCCCCAAGGGCCGTTTGATGACTTGTCCGTTGAATTGGAATTCCAGCGTCAGCGCATAGGCGACGTCGGCTTTCCAGCAGACCGATGCTCCTGTCTGGCCGCTGCCGAGCAATGGCGTCGGCGCGTACATGAGCACCTCGCGGCGCGACAGGCTTGGAATTTGTGCGACGCGCAGCACGCCGCTGATTTTCGTGGCCGGTAAATCAGGCAGCTGTTCCGCTGTGAAGGTGCCGGTGAGCGCGCTCATGGGCACATCCTTCAATTGCGCTCCCGAACCGGCAAATTGCGCTGCCGTGACGGTCTTGCCGACAGTCACGCTTTGCGCCTGGATCGCCCCGGCGGCAAAGAGCGTACCGGTGCGGTCGAGCAGCAGCAGTTGCTGCCGATCCGCGTTGCTCAGCTGTAGCAGATTGTCGCTGTCGCGGTAAGCCTGGCCACTGGCCACGGCGGGCATGGGCGCTGCCGGAAACGGTGGACTGATGGTCAGCATGACCGCGCTTTGTACCGAGCTTACCGTGTAGAACGCCCCGGCAATTTGCAGGGTGGTGCCGGCTGGCGCATCCGCCAAAAAGTCCGTATCCACGCCCGTAACGGCGCTGGCGCCATTGCCGACACTGATGGTTCCCCTGATCGGGACGTATTGCGACTGCACGGCCAGCGTTGTGGCGGCGGGCGTGCAACCGAGTCCGATGCGTTGGCAGGTGTCGACCGTGACGCCGGCATCCTGCAGATTGAGGCTGGAGCAGATGAGGGAAGCGAAATTTGCGCCGCTCGGAATGCAGCCCGTTGCAAACAGCTTTTCCAACTCGTCCGCGCGAAGATTATTCATGATATTTCCCCCGGCAATTCAGGTTTGATGGTCAAAAATTTTGAAGCTCATGCCGATCAGGCTATGGCCGACGCCCAGGGCGATCTGGAACGCGCCGCTCTGCAGGTTCGCGACATCGAAGACGCTGTAGCTGGTGTTGGCCGACAGGCGGACCTGGTACGTATCTCCTGGCTGCGGCACGAAGTACGGTGGTGTATCGCGCAGCAGTGCGAAGGTGTAAGTGCCCGGATTGGAAGGCTGCGTGAATGGCATAATCTCGGCGCGCATGCCGGCAACCTGCGCGTCGCGCGTCTGATTCCACAGGCTGACCGTGTATTGCGTGACGGCGATCGTCGTGCCGTCGGGCGTGGCAAAGGCCGGTGCGGGAACCCAGTTCGCGGTGACGGTATTTTTTTCCGGGTCGTAGACGCTGCGCGGCGTGGCCAGGGCGAGAGTCGCAGTTTGGATGGGAACAATGGCCGCCTGTCCGGAAAACGTGGCGCCGTTGTACTGATAGACGCCTTGCAGTACCACCGTGTATAGCGCGCCGGGAGTCAGGGCAAACGCCAGTTCCGCCGCATCGTCGTGCAAGCCGGGCTGGGTAGCGGCGAGTTCGGAACCGTCGCTTGCGACTAGCGTCAGCTGCAGCGATGCATTGTCGTCGTCGACCGAGAGCGGCGTCCAGCTGGCCGTCGCGTGGCACTGCCCGTCGCGCAGGACATAGCTGGATGCCAGGTCGTTGATCGCCAGCAGTGCATTGATGGCCTGTTGAGCTGCCTGCTGGCGTGCATCGGCTTGCTCGCGTTCTCTCTTCTGGCTCGGGCTCAGGCATTTGGCGATATTCGCGAAGAAATTCAGCACCGCGCTCGCTGCGGAAAATACCTGGGCCGCCTCGGCCAGCGTATCGAGCGCACCACTTGTGGCGTCCTTGAGCAAGTCGCTTGCCGCTTCGCTCACAACGGACTGGCCATATTGCTCGCCGCCGCCATGGCAGATCAGCTGCGCCGTTAAAGTTTTGCCCAGCTTTTGTGCGGACTGCGCGGCAATGAACTTGAAGTAGGCTTCACGGTCATTCCACAAAGCCTGCACCAGGGCCAGCGCATTGTCCTGGAGCGTGGTCGCGATGGCCTGCCCCACATCGTCCAGGCTGCTGGGGATGACGCCGGTCAGCGTGATCGGATCGAAGGGCACCGTGCAAATATCCGCGCCAAAGACTTTTACGGTATATGTCCCGCTGACCCGGATGCCTGGCCGGTTCGACGCCTGTCCGCTGCCCAGCTCGACATCGGTTTTGAACGAGGTGGTGACCGTGTTGCTGAAGGCAAGATCGACCATCTTGCCGCAGCTGCCGGACGACTGTTCGGAGAGCTGTTCCATCATTCGCGCAAAGTCGATGAAGCCGGCTGGCAGCAAGTCGGCCAGCGGGAAGTCGACGAGCTGAAACCCCTTGGCCTTGCTCCAGGCGATTGTCAGCGGCGGCAGTTGGCCGTAGGTCAGCGTCCCCTGAAAAACATCAAAATCATGCTGCGCCGTGAGCGCGAGTCCCAGCGTCAGGGATGGCTTACTGAATTGCAGATCGGCCTGTAGCTTCACCTGCAGCCCGTCCGGCGATTTCACGACCTGGACCTGAGGCCCGTCCAGGGCGGCGCTGGGTGCGGGCGTCGCCGATGGCGCCACCATTTTGAATAGGTAAAAGTCCAGCGTGCTGGCGGCGGCCGTGAAGGTGTAGTTGTTCGCGTCTTGCCAGTCGAACTTGATGGCAAACGTCAGTCCCAGCATTTGTACTGCGCACTGGTCCAGGTGGTAGCCCTGCGCAAACGTTGCGCCGCCGGGGAGCGTAAAGCTGGTATCCGCATGGTACATGCGTATGGGCTGGCTGGCCGAGAGCGGAAGGAAGTTGGGCAGGAGGGACGCCAGGCCGGCCGGTACTTCGCAATCGAACAAGTCATGCAGCAAGCCCTCTATGCCGAGGCTGTGGCTGAAGCGCAGGCTTACGGCATAGGCCTTGTCCACCAGCGTCAATTCTCCCGCCAGGCCGTCTAGCCACTTGAGCGCGCCGCTCGCCAGCACACTGGAGGCCAACTGGATCACGTTGCCGCTTTTGTTTGCCAGCGTGATGTCGAAGCCGTTGAACTTGAGTCCAGGAACGAGCGGCAAGGGCTGGATTACGGTACTGGAGCGCGCCTGAAAGGCATAGCTGGCGGGCAGGTTTTGGGTGGCCAGGCAGATGGTGCCGGAGAGGGCGTCAATCAGGATGGCCGGGAAGAACGAAGGCAGATTGATATGGAAGGCCGCGCCGAGGATGCGATTGGCGAACGCGGTCAGGTTGAAACTGGCGCTGCCAGGCAGCAGCGTGCCGGAGTATTCGGCGGATTGCTCGTCCGTGCCATTGTCGCCTGCGAGCAGGAGCACACCTTCGCCGATGTCCAGATAGGCGGCAAACCTTAGGCGCAGTTTTGCTGGTATCGGCTGCATGATGGCTCCAGGGGAGTGAGTGGTTGCATGTCCGGCCGCTTTCAGGATGCGGCCGGGCATGGATGGCCTTATGCCGCCATCAGGTAGCTGCCGTTGGTGCGCTGGATATCCAGGCCAATGGCGTTAAAGGTCAGCCCCGGGAAGATTTCCCATCCTTTGCCCAAGGTGGCCGAGACATCGAACGCGAACGTCCGGTTGATGGTGTCGACCATGCACTCCGTGATATTCAGCGACGCGGTGATGGGGGCGCCGTTTGGAAATGTGGTCGGCATCTTCAAGTCCGAGTCCATCGTTTCGACGAATTTGCTCAGGTCGGCATACGTGACCGAAAGCGGGTCTTCCTTGGAAACGGGCAAGCGGTAAACCCCCATGCCCGGTAGCTGGTTCAGCGTGATCTCGGTGCTGCCGACGGTGATGGTGAGCGAGAAGCCGACATTCCACCATGCTTGCAGGCCCCAGTTGCTGGCCGTGTTGGGCTCGTCAGCCAGCGCCTGCACTTGTGCCTGGAACTGCGCGGCGTAGTTGCTGGCGTCCGTGGGCGACGCAAAGGTCAGCGCTTGAGAATAGCTGTTGCCGGTGGCGGTGACCGGAAAGCCGCCCTCTGGTTGTCCGGGGGCTGGCACCGGCGTGCCGCCGCTGTTATTGCGGCTGACGAACTGGATGGAAAACTTGTCATTGCCATTGTCGATCGGACCAAGCCAGCTGACGACCAGCGTATTGCTGTTTGCAGGCTGGACTTTACTGGTAACCGAATTCGGGGTGCTTGCTTGTGCCATCATGATTCTCCTTGGGTGGTGGGGGAAGTGCGCACGCCAGCTGGCGGCGCGGGGTATTGCCGGTGCTTATGCCGCAGCCTGCAAGGTGTTGTCGGGAATGACGCGCTCGATGAGCACATCGTGCACAACGTGCTTGCCATAGCTGAAGGTGCCGCGGCCATTCCACTGTTTGTCGATCAGGAAGGTGCCGTAGAAGTGTTCCTGGCTTTGCCCTGGCTGGGTGCCTGGCCAATCGCGCACATAGCTTCCTTCGACCCGCAGTACGCGCTCCGCATTGGGCGCTTCCAGCGGCACAACCTGGCCGCTGACGATGGGAATTTCGATGGCCGGCGCCAGCGTCGCTTGCGTGATAAAGCCGATGCCGACCACCGTGGTTTGGCCCAGCTCCGGGTTGTGCAGCAGGGTCAGTTGCAGGCGGGCTTCTCCTCGCATCCGGCTGCCCGTGGTCAGCACCAGTTGAGTAACGGGGAAGATGTTTTCGGACATGATGTTCTCCTGAAAATGGGGCCGGCATCGGTGCCGGCATCGCTGCGGCATGTTTTTCAGTCATGCCGCTGATGGATCACATCGCAACTCCCATGCCAGGGGCATTTATGGGGCCATGGCCTGCGTGCTTGCTGGATTTAGCAGAACGGGAACGAGGAAAGTGTGTAAAACTTGACATAGCTTTGACAGGAAACAGCATGGTCTTTTACATCGCCGGCACGACTCTTTCATGACAGACGCAACCCGCACGCTTACCTCGCCGCTTGGCCAGCCCGATTTCGCGGCCCGGCCATTGCTGGCGCTGACCATCGTCTGGCATCCCGACGTCACGCGCATCGGCGACCAGTTTGTCAGTGGCGCGCACAGCGACGCATTGGAACTGAACCGTTATTCGCCTTTGTTTTGCAAACCGGATGGGGACGGCTTGGCGCTGGGCCACGGCGGCATTTCGCGCGAACCGATGCGCATCGTGCGCGATGCGCAGGACGGCGTGACCCTGCATCTGCCTGCCACGCGTATGGTCGTGGAGTTGAACGGGGTAATCGCCCAGGACCGGACCCGTCTGGACGCTGCCCAGATCGGCGCCGGCCAGCTGCTGGGATTGGGCCGGGCCGTTTTGCTGTGCGTGCATTGGATGAGCTTGCTGCCCAAGGCCAATCAGATCGCCGGCATGGTGGGGGTGGGCAGTGCCGCCATCGCGATACGGGACCAGCTGCGCATGGTCGCGCCGACCGATATGCCAGTCTTGATGCTGGGCGAAACGGGAACCGGCAAGGAGATTGCCGCCCGCGCCATTCACGCGCTCAGCAAGCGTTGCGACGCAAAGCTGGTGACGGTGAATATGGCCGCGCTGACCGAATCCCTGGCTGCCGCCGACCTGTTCGGCGCCGTCAAAGGCGCATATACGGGCGCGCAGACGGAACGGAAGGGCTTGTTCGCCGAGGCTGACGATGCGACCTTGTTTCTCGATGAAATCGGCAATGCGCCGGCCACGGTGCAGCCGATGCTGCTGCGCGTGCTGGATGGGGGCGACTATCGGCCGTTGGGCGCGGCGCAGGACCGGCGCTCGACCGCCAGGCTGATTGCGGCGACCGATCAGGAGCTGGACAGCGCCGCTTTCAACCAGGCGCTATTGCAAAGGCTGGAAGGCTTTGTCATCCAGCTGCCGCCGCTGCGCCAGCGGCGCGAAGACTTTGGCGTGCTGCTCGTGCATTTGATGGGCAGGGAAATGGCGGCGCGTTTGTCTTACGCCCTGGTGTTGCAGCTCGCGTGCTATGACTGGCCCGGCAATATCCGGCAGTTGGTGCGCGCACTGCAGCGCGCCAAGCTGACGCTGGATGTCGGCGCCGAACCCTTGTTCGACCAGTTGCTGCGGCTGCCGCGCCAGCAAGGCAGCGATGCGCCGCCACCCGCGCCGCCGGTGGCGCCTGCGCCGCCGGTCCGGCGCAAGCCTTCTGAACTGGGCGAGCAGGATATTCTCCAGGCCATGGCCCAGCATGGCTGGACCATCCAGAGCGCGGCCGCCGCATTGGATATCTCGCGGCCCACTTTGTATAAATTGCTGGAACGGCATTCCGCTATCAGACGGCCTGAGCAGATCGCGCCGGACGAGATCAAGCGCGCTCTGGCCGACAGCCGCGGCGATGTCGCCCGTTGCGCCGCCCTGCTCCAGACGCCCGCCGAGCCGCTGCGGCGCCTCCTGCACAAGCTGCAGTTGCTGGACTGATCATTTCGGCGGCCGGGAGCGCACCTGCAGTTCGGGGTCCGGCACAAAGCGCCAGGTGACGGGACCGCCTTGTGATTGCACGGCGAAGGTAATAATGAAGGCCCAGTTGCCCTGTGCCGAGCCCACCGTCAGCGTCGGCGAGGCCAGCAGATTGACAGGATCGCCTTCCACGAAGGGCGACTCGGCTTGCGCCTTGTTCGCGGGACTGGCGACCAGCAAGCATTTCAGGATGGCCGGCGCGGCGCCCTTGCCCACGAATTGACAGGAGAACGTCACCGTGTCGCCGACGTTGATTGCGCATAAGGGGGAATCGTAGCCGCCATCGTAGCTCCATTCGATAAGATCGATGGTTTCATCGTATTGAACGTTAAAGCGGTGGGCCTGGGTCATAGCTTTTCCTTTCAAAGCGCGCGATAAGGCCGGATCGCTCCGGCGGACGCAAGTGGGGCCTCAGTCTTGCGGGTAGCCCGGATCGCGCCGCAGCGCGACCAGGTCGGGTTCTGCTTCAATGAACTTGGACGGATAGCCCAGACGCCGGGATTTGAGGATGGCTGCCAGCGCCATCTGGCGATTACCAAGCAATTCATACGCCAGTCCGACGCGAAACTGAAGGCTGGCGTTGTCGGGGGCGAGCGCGACGGCGTGCGCCAGCATTTTTTTTGCCGTGGCCGTGTCGCCGCTGCGGGCCGCATACAAGCCCATGCGCGACACCAGCGTCACGTCGTCTGGCGCCCGCGCCAGGCGCGGCGCCAGCAGATGGCGCGCCTTGTCGTAGGCTTGGCGCGCCTGCGGCTCGCGGCCGGGGATCAGCAGCAGCGCATCGGCCAGATTGGCCCAGTTCAGGTACTCGCCGGGCGCGCCATGGCTGGGCGAGACGGCATTTTCAAACGCGGCGACCGCTTGCACATAGTCGCCGCGCATGAAGAATGCATTGCCCAGGTTGCCGTATAACTGGGCGCTGGGCCGGATTTGCAAGCCTTGCTGCAGCAGGCGCAGCGCCTCGTCCTGGCGGTTCTGTCCCAGCAGTACCGCGTTCAGATTGGCATAGGCGACGACCGAGTCCGGCTGCAAGGCGATGCTGCGCCGGAAGGCCTGCTCGGCGAGGGAATATTCGCCTTGTTCGTAGTACACGGCGCCCAGCTCATCGGCAAAAACGCGCTCTTGCGGAAAACGGGCCGATGCCTGTTTCAGGTTTTGCAGCGCATCGGCCAGGCGGCCGGCATGGCGCAGCGCCAGGATCTTGCCATACCAGGCGAAGTAGTTGCCCGGGTCCAGGCGCAGCGCTTGCGCGTAAGCCTGCAAGGCGGGTTCATGGCGGCCGAGCGCATCGAGCGCCCCGCCATTGGCGATGTGGCTCAAGGCCAGCTGGTCGTTCAGCTTGAGCGCCTGCTGCGCGCTCGCCGCGGCTTTTTGCAACCAGACTTCGTCCTGGCTATCGCCGGTGTAACGCAAGGTGTAGACCAGGGACATGCCCGCCACCGCTGCCGCATTGCCGGGCGTATGTTCCAGCACGCGCGCGAAGTGCCGGCCCGCCTGGTCCGTGGCGCCGGGGCGGTCGAACTGTCTCAGCGCTTCCAGGCCCGCCTGCATCTCCAGTGTGGGCGAGTAGGGCGCGGCGTGTTCCAGCAACGCCGCCACATGGGGGCTCAGCTGCCAGGCGCCGACGCAGAGCACGGCGCTGGCCAGTACCGCGCCGCCGGCCAGCAGCCAGCGCCGCGCGGGCCAGTGCCAGGCGCGCCGCGCCCGCGGCATGGCGCCGGGCTTGGCGGACAGCTCCAGCAGCTTGCGCTGAACCTCGGCCATGGTCGCCAGACGCTGCTGCGGCCGGCGCATGGTCATGCCATGAATCAGCGCCACCAGGCCCGCTGGCAGGCTGGCGGGATATGGCCAGGTCGCGGAGTTCGATTGCAGGCAGGCGGCGGCGAGCGGCAGCCCATCCAGCCCCGGATAGGGGCGCGCGCCGCACGCCAGCTCGTACAGCACAATGCCGAGCGCGTACACATCGCTTTGCACATCGGGCGGCGCGCCCTGCAGGCGTTCCGGCGCCATATAGGCAATGGTGCCGCTGGGCTGCGGATCGTCCAGCGCGCCGGTGCTCAACGCGTCGTGGCGCACGGCCAGCCCGAAGTCGAGAATGCGCACGCGGCCCGCCGCTTCGACCATCAGATTCGAGGGTTTCAGATCGCCGTGCACCAGGCCGCTGGCATGGGCGTCGTGCATCGCCGCGGCGACTTGGGCTACCCAGTCGAGTGCGGTGTCCTGGGGGATCGGCCTGTCTGCGCTCAACTGCCTGATTGTTTGTCCTGCCACCAGTTCCATGACGATGAGCTGGTTCGCTCCATCGTCTTCGACGGCGTAGACTTTCACAAAGGAAGCATGCTGCAGCGATGCGGCCATGCGCGCTTCGCGCATGGAATTTCCGATGGGGCCAACGCTCTCCTGCTTGCGCATGCGCTTGATCGCCACGCTGCGCTGCAGCTTGTGATCCCACGCTTCAAATACTTCGCCGTAACCGCCTTCCGCAAGGCGTTTCTTGAATTCGTAGTGGCCCGCCAGACGTCCCACTGGCAAACAGGAGCTCTGTTGACTGTCAGTAGGAAAATCGCAGAAGTCTGTCATCGACGTCTCGGTGGAGGAATAACGCCTGGGCCTGCAGGTGGCATGCAGTACGTGGTTATTATAACAACATCATGTGCAAAAAGGCGGCGGATTTCCAACGCCTGCACCTGCGGCGTCCGCCGCCGCTTGGCCCTCCTGCCATCCGGCGCGGCAGATCAGGCCTGCTCGGAGATTTCGATCAGGTTCAGGTCCGGATCGCGCACATACACGGAACGGATCGGCCAGTTGGCGCCGGTGCGCGTCACCGGGCCTTCCTCGATGGCCACGTTCTCCGCGTGTAAGCGGGCAATGACCTCGTCCAGCGGAAGCGCGGCAATAAAGCACAGGTCGAGCGAGCCTGGCGTCGGCGCCTGCGCCTTGGGCAGGAATTCCTTGCCGTACTCGTGCAGATTGATTTTCTGCGCGCCGAACTTGAAGGCAACCCTGCCCGCGCCGAAAGTTTCCAGCTGCATGCCCAGCACGCGTGTGTAGAAATCGATGCAGCGCTCCTTGTCGCGCGTGGTCAGGACGAGGTGGTCAAGATGGTCGATCATACTCAGCGTTGTCTCCGTTTTTTCGTTTTTGGCTCCACCGCCTTCGCCGATAAATCCAGGATCAGCTGGCCGAAAGCCTGGGCCGCCGGGGTTTTTTCCTCGCCGCTGCAGATCAGCGCGAAACTGGCCTTCGGCAATGCGGGCAGGCCGTAGCAGCCGTCGATGATGCGCATGCCCTCCTCCACGTCTTCCCGCGGCAGCACCGAAACGGCCAGGCCCGACAGGATCGCCGCGCTGATGCCTTGCTGGCTCGGCGAGGTGAACACGGTTTGCCACTGTACGCCAATTTCGTCCAGCGCGCTGATGCCGACCCGGCGGTTGATGCAGGGCGAGGGAAAGAAGGCCAGGGGCACGGGACTGCCTTTCGGCAAATCAAATGACTCGGCGGCGACCCAGACCAGCTGTGTTTGCCGGATGCGCCTGCCTTCTTCGCAATCGCCCGGCGTCATGATCACGGCAAGGTCCAGCTCCCCTTCCCTGACCAGCGCGCGCAGATCGAGCTGCATATTGACGCGCACGTCGAGGCGCACCGAGGGAAAGGCGCGCGCGAACTGGCATAGCAGGGACGGCAGGCGGTCGCCGACGAAATTCTCCGGCGCGCCAAAGCGCACCTCGCCCGAGATGGGAGAGGGCCGGAAGCGCTGGCCCAGGGCATCCAAGGCCAGCAAGATCTGCTGCGCGTAAGGCCGCAGATCTTCGCCATCCTCGGTGAGAGTCAGGCTGCGCGTGGTCCGCTGCAGCAACGGCCGGCCGAGCTGCTCTTCGAGCCGGCGGATCTGGTGGCTGACGGCCGATTGCGTCAGGTGCAGGCGCTCGGCGGCGCGCGTAAAGCTGCCCGTCTCGTGGACGGCGACGAAGGTGCGCAGCAGGGCGGGGTCCAGATTCATGGCGTCCGGTCGGGTGCTTATTAATGAAGATTGTTAATGAATTATACGAAATTAAATCATTTGTGGCATGAGTCGATCTCGCCCAGAATCGCTCTCTCGTTCCGGCCGCCCCGGCAGTCCGGATGCCATGAACCTGTGATGGGAATTCGCTGATGACTCTCTCTTACGCCCGAAGAAATTTTTTTGCGCTGGCATCGGTCTGCCTCGCCGCGCTGATGTTTGGACTGGAAATTTCCAGCGTGCCGGTCATCCTGCCGACGCTGGAACGCTTGCTGCACGGCGACCTCAAGGACATGCAATGGATCATGAACGCCTACACCATCGCCTGCACCACCGTGCTGATGGCGGCCGGCACGCTGGCCGACCGCTACGGGCGCAAGCGCCTATTCCTCCTGACCTTGTTTTGCTTCGGCCTCACCTCGCTGATTTGCGGCCTGGCGGCGAGTATGACGGTACTGATCGTCAGCCGTTTCCTGCAAGGCATGAGCGGTGGCGCCATGGTGATCTGCCTGCTGGCGATTTTGTCGCACCAGTTCCGCGAGGAACGCGAGCGCAGCCGCGCCTTCGGCGTATTCGGCATCGTGTTCGGCGCAGGCCTGGGCTTCGGCCCGCTGATCGGCGGCGCCATCGTTGCGTTGCTGAGCTGGGAATGGGTGTTTCTGGTGCACGTGCCGCTGACGGTGCTGACCTTATGCCTGGCTTTTTCCGGCGTGCTGGAATCGCGCGACCCGGAAGAAAAGCAGCTGGATCTGGCCGGCATCGCTGCGCTGTCGCTGGGCGTGTTTGGATTGACCTACTTCATTACGCAGGGGCCGGAGATCGGCTTCGCCAGCCCTGCCGGCATGGCCATTCTCGGCGCGGCAATATGCTCTCTTGCGCTCTTCCTGTATGTGGAAAAGACCGTTGCGCATCCGATGTTCGATTTCTCCGTCTTCAGGATTCCCGCGTTTTCCGGCGCGCTGCTCGGCTCCATCGGCATGAACTTCAGCTTCTGGCCGCTGATGATCTATCTGCCGCTGTATTTCCAGGCCGTGCTGGGCTACGGCGTCGTCGACGCGGGCCTGGCGCTGCTGGCCTACACCTTGCCGACCCTGATCGTGCCGCCGTTCGCCGAACGCCTGTCCTTGCGCTACCGGCCGGGCGTGGTGATTCCGGCGGGCTTGTTCACGCTGGGGCTCGGCTTCATGCTGATGTGGCATGGCAGCGGCCTTGAGCACGCCGGCTGGCTCAGCATGCTGCCCGGATGCCTGATCGCCGGCGCCGGACTGGGCTTGACCAACACGCCGGTGACCAATACCGCGACCGGTGCGGTGCCGGGAAACCGGGCCGGCATGGCATCGGGCATCGATATGAGCGCGCGGCTCATCACCCTGGCCATCAATATCGCCGTGATGGGCTTTTTGCTGTTCGAAAGCGTGCTCGCTTATCTGCGCGAGCACGCTTCCGCCACCCTGTCTCCGGCCCAGCTGCGCAGTGCCGCCGAAGCGGTCGCCGCAGGCCGGCTGGATGCCGCCGGACCCCTGGCCCAGGCGGCGCTGGCGCAGGGCTTCGCTGCCTTGATGCTGTATGGCGGCGCTGGCGTGTGGATACTGGCGGCGCTGAGCTTTCTGATTTTCCGCTCCCGCAATACCGCTATGCCTTGCGGAGATTCAATCGGCGCCGGCAGGGAAGGCGGCAGCGCCTGCATCGCGCGGTCCTTGCCCGAGGTAGGGCAGCAGGCTGACTAAGCCGAGGAAGGCCAGCGCGACGCCGACCCACAGCGGCGAGCGCAGGCCATAGCCGGCGGCAATGCCGGCGCCGCCGGCCCAGGAGCCGACGCTCAGGCCGATATTGATGACGGAGGTGTGCACCGTGTTGACCAGTGGTCCCGGATGCGCGGTCCGCATCACGCGGGCGATGATGGCGGGATTCATCGACATGCCGACCAGGCCGGTCACGATCAGCAGCACGATGCTGATGTTCTGGTTATGCGCGAAGACGGCGAACAGCGCCAGGCTCGACCCCAGCACGATCATGCCGCCCACCATGAGGGGAATGGTGTACTGGTCGGCAAAACGGCCCACCACGCCGTTGCCCACCACGTTGGCGATACCGTACACGCCCAGCAGCCAGGGAATGGAAGACGCGGGGAAACCGCTGATCTCGGTCAGGATCGGCGTGAAATAGCTGAAGGCCGCGAAGATCGCGCCGATGATCAGGGCGCTGCTGGCATAGGCCGCCCACAGGTGGCGGTTGCGGAACTCGCGCAGCTCGTCGCCCAGGCTGACCGTGTCGGATGCCTTGGACCGCGGCACCAGCAGCGCGATGAGCGCCAGGCACAGGCCGGCCAGCACCACCACCAGCCAGAAGCTGGCGCGCCAGCCGAAGTGCTGGTCGATCAGCGTGCTGACCGGCACGCCCACCACGCCAGCCAGCATCAGGCCGCCGATCACCACGGCCGCCGCGCGGCCGCGCGATTGCGGCGGGACGACGTCGGCACAGATCGCCAGCGACAGGCCAAAGCAGACGGAGCCGGCCACGCCCGTGGCCAGCCGGGCCATGGCCATGAATTCATAGCTGGTGGCCGAGGCGGCGGCGGCCTGGGCCAGCGCGTACAGGCCCAGCAGCCACAGCAGTCCTTGCTTGTTGGGGATGCGCAGCTTGAGCAAGCCGATGGTGAACAGCGGCCCGCCGATCACCATGCCCATGGCGTAGAGCGAGATCAGGTAACCGATCTGCGCCAGCGGCTGGCCCATGGCCTGGGCCAGCGACGGCATCATGCCCGCCACCATGAATTCGGACGTGGTTATCGAGAAGATCGTCAACCCGAGAATGTAGACAAGCAGCGGCATACGGCTTCCTTCGAGAGCAATTGGCAAGAAAATGGAATGGTTAAGCTGGCGGAGAAACTATGGCGGAGAAACGCCCAGACAGCCCGGCTGGTGGACGCCAATGCGCGTCCACCAGCCGGGCCGGTTTGTGCTGCTAGCGGGATGAAATGGCGCTTCTTTCCAGTTTAAAAATACTGTCCGCGATTTCGCCGGCAAGGAAGTTCGGGAAATCGCGCACCGACTGATGCTGCGCATCGTTGCCGGTGACCATGCGCAGCAGGTGGTTGCCGCCGGCCTGCAGGTAGAAGACCGAGGGCGCCTTGCCCGGCCGTTCCAGCACCCAGGCGTCGGCCTCCTGGCCCAGCACGGTGTGGCGGCCGTCGTGGCGCGCCTCGCCGTCGACCAGGATGGCCTGCGGCAGGAACAGCTCATGGAAGGGCGTCACCTCATCCGGCAATGCCGTTTCGTACAGCTCGACGCCCGCCCCCGCCGCTTCCCTGGCATATGCCACTTTCTGCTTGCGGCTTTGCTCGCGCCGGGCGTCGCCGATTTCGGACATCCAGAGCCGGTGGCCGGTTTCCTTTTCCGACCAGGGATTGAACAGGCCGTCGATACGGCAGATATTGCGGCCGTAATCGAACCAGCAATAGCCGGAGGTGATCTGGTCGTCCTCCTGCATCGGCGTCCAATACGAGACATAGGCGCTGCTCCATTGCAGCGGCAGCAGCGGCGGGGTGGCGTGTGCGGGCATGGTTTCTCCTTAGCGGCCGAGGGCGTAGCCGAGGCTGGCCATCAGCGCATCCTGCAGCGGCGGCAAGTCCTTGCGGCGGGCGTCGAAGCTGGCGGTCAGCTCCTCGTTGCTCAGCGCAATGCGCTCGCCCACGGTTTCGAACCACAGGCGGCTGCTGTTGGCGTGGTCCTTGAACAGCTGTACCAGCGGCACCGCGCGCGCATTGAAGTTCTCCAGTGCGGCGGGCACGCCGGCATCGGTATTCAGGGTCTTCGCCAGCAGCAGCGCGACCACCACCGCCATCGTCGTGCCGTGGCCGATCGAGAAGTGGCCGGTTTGCAGCGCATCGCCGATCAGCACGAACTTGCCGTCATAGGCCAGATCGTGGCTGAGGGTCATGAAGTTGCGCCAGCCCTGGCCCGGCTGACTGAGCAGCTCATGCCCGCCCAGTTCGGCCTCGAAGACCTTGGCGATATAGGCGGCGGCGTCGCGCTCGGAGCGCGCTTCCAGTTCGGCCCGGGCAAAACTCTCCTCGCTGCACTCGACGACGAAGGTGCTCATCTTGTCCGAGTATTTGTAGGAATGGCCGACGAAAATGCCGTGCGGGCTGCTGCGGAACACCAGGTTCATCTGGTCGAACAGCTGGGTGGTGCCGTACCACATGTATTTATTGCTGCCGAAGTCGACATGCGGCGCCAGCGCCGGCGGCAAGTCCAGCGTTTTGTAATTGAGGCCGTTGGCCACCACTACCAGGTCGTACTCGGCTTCCAGCTGCTCCTTGCTGGCCGGCGGCGTTTCGTAGCTGATCGGGATGCCGGCCGCCACGCACTTGGCGCGCAGCGCATGCACCAGGCCGCGCCGTTCGGCGCCGCACAGCGTGACGCCGGTGCTCATCAGGTTCGGCTGGTTATTGTGCACCAGCTTGAATTCTTCGAGGAATTGCGGATGCAGCTTTTCCGGCTCGTCGATATACGAAAGCGGATTGGCGGGATGGCGCGGCGGCCGTCCCGGCAGCACCACGCCCCAGCCCAGCACTTCATCCGGCGTATTTTTTTCCACGATGCTGATATCCCAGCCAGGCTGCGACTGCTTCAGTTGGCTGGCAAAAATCAATCCTGCGGGTCCGGCGCCGATAACGAGAATCTTCATTAATTTACCCTTCCAAGTTTGTACCAAACGTTTTGCTTCTTCTGGATTTGCTGCAGCTCATCGTAGGGAACCGATGTGAAGTACAGTTTCTCCGCCATATCGGGCGGATAAACGCGGGGGAATTTCTTGTGCATATAGCGGGTGTACCGGGTCTGCAGGAAGAAAATCAGATTCGGGTTGCTCAGCGTTTCATAATTGGAAATCGCCATATCCTGCATGGCGTCGGCTTCCACCTTGCGCTGGCGCGTGAAGTCGGACAAGGCCAGGTCCAGCGCATAGCCATGCTTTTCCAGCAGCTTGACGAAGACGTGCACGTCTTCCAGCGCCATATTCATGCCCTGGCCCAGGAACGGCGCGGTGGCGTGCGCCGCGTCGCCGATCAGCAGCACATTGCCCTTGTAGTGGAAGGTGCTGGAGCGGACATTGATCAAGTCGTTGCTCGGCAGGGCGATGTACTGCTCCATCAATTCTTTGCGGCTGGCCGGCGGCAGCATGCTGAAATAGCGGTTGAAGAACTCGGCCATGGCTTCCGGATTTTGCGTCGACAGGCTGGGCGTGCCGGTGTAGGGCAGGCAGATGGCGAAGCTGATGCTGCCGTCCGGGATGGTGGCGGCGCGGCCGGCAAACAAGCCGCGCGAATCCATGCCGAAGAAGTACAGCAGATCTTTGCGGAAGCCGAGCGCCTCGGCATTCGGCAGCACCACCGTCTTGTAACCGTGGCGGAAGAAGGTTTGCTTGAACTCGAAGCGCCGCATGCTGCTTTGCATGGCGCGCCGCACCGCCGAGTGGGCGCCGTCGGCGCCGATGATCAGGTCGCCATGCAGATGCTGCAGCGCGCCGTCCGGCCCCTGGATCAGTACGGTTTTGCGGTCCAGGTCGACGTCCAGGCATTTATGCTCGAAGTGGTATTTCACCTTGTGCAGGGCGGCGTATTTGTTGAGCAGGCGCTGGAAGGCATTGCGGTTCAGCGACAGGGGATACAGGCCTTCGAGCGGATGCAGCTCGCGCACCTTGTATTGGCCGCGCACGCAAAACGCCATGCCGATCACAGGTTCGCCGCACTGATCCAGATCCTGCTTGCTGATGCCGGCCCCGAGCACCGCCTTGATGCCGCGCACCGTCATGCTGACGCCGATGGCGCGCGAGTTGATCGGATCGGCTTTGGGATTTTCCTGCAGCGGATCGCTGCGCTTTTCGACAACCTGGACGTGGTGTCCGCGTTGCGCCAGATAGATGGCGGTGAGGCTACCTGCCAAGCCGCCGCCGACGATGATGATTTTGTGCATTCAGGCCTCTCTTGACATCTTTCCCCGAGATAAATCGGTCAGTTGCTGATTAAAAAACTCCAACATTTCGATCGGCGCCAAGCCGACCACGCCCGCTTCCAGACTGCGGGCGTACTGCGCCAGCGCCAGGCATTTCTGCGCCAGCTGCTCGCAGCCCGTGCCGTAGTCGCTGCTGATCTGGCTGCTGAGCGGCGTGGGCACGGGCGGTCCGGCATTGCGCCCGGGCAGGCCGGACGGCATATTCATCAGGGCGGCCGACAAGGGCCGCAGCAAGCCGGTCATGATGTCGATGGCCGCATTCATCAGGCGCGAGCGGCGCAGGCTGCCCAGCGGCTGCTGCGCGAAATGGTGGGCCATCAGCGCGAAGGTCAGCTCATTGCAGCCCTGGTACAGCTGCATCAGCGAACGCGTCTTGGGATCGGTCACGACATTGCAGTCCGGGCGCGCTTCCAGCACCGGATTTTTCAGCGCCGGAATGGCCGGTTCGAACGGCTTTGCGCAGGCGGCGAACTTGCCGGCCAGGGTGCGCAGGCGCTGGAAATGCGAGGAGGCGAAATGCGGCGAATCGACCGCCACGCCCTCTCCCTGTTCGGTGACGAAGTCGATGGCGAACAGCGCGCTGTCGCGGTCGCTCACCTCCAGCTGGTAGCCGGGATAGGCGCGGTTGGTCAGCTCCTTGAGGAACAGGTGGTGCTCGCCGCCGCTTTTGCCGCCGCCAGCCTGGAACAGCTCTGGCAACTCAGCCAGCGCCTGGCGGATGGCGATATAGAAGCTGGCGATGGACTTGCCCGGCGTCGGAATATAGTCGGGCCATTCGAAGCGCACGAAGCGGGCCAGCACGTGTTCGGAGAACGGCTCGAAGGCGAATTCCGTATCGAGGCCGAAGCGCTGCCGCGCCTCTTGCCCCAGCACGGGTACGCCGGCATGGAACGGTTCGCCGAGCGCCATCAGTACATTGTTGACCAGCAGGTAGTGGATCATTTCCTCATGGGCGATTTCCAGCAGGGCGCCGCGCGCACCGCTGTTGCGGCGCCGGTCTTCGCCGCCGCAAGCCAGTTCCAGCTCGGCCGGCAGCCAGCGCCCCGCCGCCACCTGTTGCAGCCCCTGCTCGTAATTGGGAATCGAATACGCGGCATACAGGTACTGCAGCATGAGCGACAGTTCCAGGTCGATCGCCTTCTTCAATTCCTCGATCAGCTCGCCTTTACAGCGGATGACATGCGCCGTGCCCGCTTCCGGCTGCGCCGTCTTGGCGGCGGCCTCGACCTGGGTCAGGTATTTCAGGAACAGGCGCGATTTCGGCAGCGACAATTCGCGCGTGCTCGGCATGTAATAGCTTTTGTCGCGGTTCTGCGGATCGCACATCTGCCACATCAGGCGCGAATAGGTTTCGCACTTGCACTGGTCCGCCAGGCTGAACACCTTGTCCGACATGAAGGGATAGATCAGCTCGTAATAGCTCATCACATGCCGGTAGAGGAAGGCATAGTCGACCTGCTCGGCCGGCACCTCGTCCAGATGCCAGTCGTCGGGCAGCACGCGCACGCCGATGTATTGCGCCTCCCGGCCAGCGCCCAGCATGACGCGGGTGGCGCCGGAGCGGCGGCCCGTGATGCGCAGCTCGGCGTAGCCCATTCCCTGTGTGGAGGACTCCAGTTCCAGGGCCAGCATCTCGCCGTCCTGCGCCTGCACCGCCAGCGCGGGATGGGCCGCCAGCGCGCCGCGGAAACGGCTTTGCAGCGTGATCGTTTGCGGAAAGTCGTGCTGCTTCTTCCGGTTCGGCGCTTCCAGATACAGCAGGTTGCTGTCGGACTGCAGCACCCAGTCGGCTTCGTCCCACTGCGCCTGCGCGCTGCTCAGGCTGAGCGCGCCGGACGCCGCAGCGGCATGCTGCAGCGGCACGTCGATGACGCCATGGTGGCGCCAGTAATCCAGGTACAGCTGTTCCGGGATGCGCGCCAGCAGCGCGCCATCGGCGCCGTGCAGCAGCAGGTCGCCCAGCGCCTGCTTGCCGCCCAGCGCATGGGTCGGATGCTGCTCCGACACGGCGCTGGCCGCGCGCGTGGTGAAGGGAATGGCGGTCGGCATATTCAGCGAAACACGGTCGGCATGCACCTTCACCAGCACCGGCCCCAGGCGGCTCTGGCGCGGCAGCAGCAGACGGCCAGCCGGATAGGTGGCCAGCTCGTCGCGCCGCCACAGCCCGATGCTGCCGGCCATGTCGTAAAACACTTGCGAATCGGGCTGCGGCGGCGTCGACATATTGAACAAGGCGTACTGTACCGTCAGCCCCAGCACATCCTCATCGGCCAGCGCTTCCTGCAAGGCGCGTAGGCTGGCCGGCAGCGCCGCCTCCTGGTTGAAGAGGAAATTCGCCTCCTCTTTGGCCACGGAAAACTGGAACACCCGGGAGCGGCCGAATTCATCGTCCAGGAAATGCCCGCTGCGTTCCGTGATATGGCCATGGCCCAGCAAGCGCACCGAATGCGCTTGCGGCAGGTCGGCGCTGAACAGGCTGGGCGTATTCGCCGTGGCCTGCTTGCCGCTCAGGGTGAACTGGCCGGCGTAAATCAGCGTGCTGTCCGGTTCGGCGGGATTGTGGTCGACCCACCGGGCGCGGTTGAAGCTCGTGCGCAGATAGTCGTTGTAATGCCCCCATAAGGCCAGCTTGGCGCCGACCAGATTGTCTTCGGTATCGACTGCGCCTTCCTGCAGCTGAACGCCGGTGATTCTGGCGTTCTCCCAAGCAAAATGATTATTGCCGCAAGCGTTGTAGCCCGCCGCCTGGCTGAAAATGCCTTCCGGATCCGGCTTGCCCGCGGCATCGAAGCGCGGCGCAAGCTGTTTCAGGTGCGCATGGAATTCCGATGGCGGCCGCTCCAGATCGAAAGGCTCGCCCGCGATCGATACCGTATTGCTGGCGATATCGATATGGCCGTGCGTATTGCGATTTGCAGTCGGCACATTGGCGCGGGCAAAGCCTCGGAAATGGAAGCGCGGAAAATCAAGAATACTCATAGGCGCTCAGTTCGAGGAGGTGGCGAGCTTATCGTCAGTACCGGGTTCTTCCGCTGCTTCGCTGAGCCGTTCCAGCAGCAGATGGGTGGCTTGCCGCGCGCTGATCAGGCTGCCTTCCATCCAGCCGCAATGCTGGGTATAGGCGTCCGAGCAGGAGATGATGCCGTCCGGATGCAGCAGGACTGGCGGATGTTCCGCTTCCGGCTCCAGGTAAAACTCGACGCCGTGCGGCCAGTGCTTGTAGAAATGCGTCTTGATCGGCGGCAGTGGCTGTCCATTAAGCGGCAAGACTTCTTCCAGATGGCTGCGCACCCGTTCCAGATATACCTCTTCACCCTGCTCCAGACTGTCCCGCCAATACGTGGCGCTTTTGCTGTCGGTGTAGAACACCAGGTATTTGTCGCTCTTGAAGTAGATTTTCCGCAGAGGATTGTTGGCCATCAGTACTTTGTCGGTCAGGCCCAGTCCCTGGAACCACGACTTGTCGAACGTCAGGAAGCCTTTGAACAAGGGCAGGGAGTCGTACTTGAATGGGCTCCACGTGGCGGGGAAGTCCAGGTCCAGGCCGGCCATGGCGGAGGGCGGAATGGCCATGATCAGATGGCGGGTGCGGTGCACCAGGGTGTCGCCCATATGGCTGAAGGACAGCACATACTCGGCGCCGGTTTTTTTAACCGACAGCAAGCGGTGTTCCAACTGGAACTCCACGCCGCCGGACTGGGCCTGGCGTTGCAGCTGGCCCAGCAGCTCGCTGTAGCCGTCGGTGGCATAGCGCCACTGGTTGGCGGCATTCTCGGTAAAGTTTTGCGTTTCCGGGTGTTTCTTGATGATGTCGTAAGCCATGGCGGCCGTCACGATCGGCAACAGCAGGGCGTCATAGCCGGTGGCCTTGATGATGCGGTTGGCCTCCTCCACGCCCAGATAGTTGCTGACGAAATCCAGGAAGGAATCGTCCGGATGCTCTTTCACCATCGGGCTCAGGCTCAGCAGGGTGTCCTTCAGTTTTTCCTGCTCGCGCTCGCGAAACACCGCTTCGGTGAACGGATAGGTTGCATGGGCCAGGCCGCTTTCCTGCATGAGTTGCTGGAAGTTCGGATGCAGTTGCGGCGAGTAGCGCGCGGCGCCCAGTTCGGCGATTTCCTCTTCGTCGATTTCGCGCGACTGGATACGGCCGCCTACCGACGTATTCAGATCGAATACGCGGATGCGTAAGTTTTTCCCGGCTGCGGCGTTGATCAGCTGGGTTGCGCAAGTCAGTCCACCGATGCCAGCGCCAACTATGCAAATGTCAGAATAATTCGTCATCCGGAATTCCTTTTCGTTAATCAAGAACGGTCGATTTGGGTGGCACTTGTTCTGTCCCGGGCAACGGCCCGCCACTTGCGCGCAGCGGGTGAGGCTCAAGAAAAAGTGCCGTCTACGAATTCACCTATGCGCATCTCGTTACTTCTCCCGGACCGGCGCGAGAAGGGGCCGTTGGCAATCAATGTCCGGGGATCGTGCTTTCCTGAAAAAAGGCAGCGTGACTTTACATTCCCAAGTTGCGGGATGCTACTGCCAAGTTTTACAGGGGCGGCCAAGTCGTACGGCGCATCGGGCTCTTTCCGCTGCGTCGCTGCTCAAGCTCAGATTGGATTTCTTGATGAAAATCAAAAGTTGGCTAGACATTAACCTAAGCATTTGCTAGCCCGTTTGATAAATATCAAAGGTGCGTCGGACGCAAGAAACTTTTTTTGACGTATGCTTTAGGGTTGCTTAAGACAAGCAGCGCACTGAAGTTATCGCGACGGTTGCTTTGCTAGTCGCTACGTTCAGTTGCTGTGCGGTGGTGATCGTGAAAAGACGGCGCTGGGAAGGCCGTGCGGGACTGGCTTACAGGCCCCGCTCGATCAGCGCCAACCGATCGCGCAAGGCCGGCTTGAGACGGTAGAGCTGTGCGGGCCGGTGCGCGCCGCCAGCGGAAAATTCGCCGGCGATGGCTTCGAGCATATCCATTTCCATCATCTTGCGGCGGAAGCTTACCTTGTTGAGCGCTTCGCCCATCAGCGCCTCGTAAATCCGCTGCAGCTGCGGCAGCGTGAATGCCTCGCCCGCCAGATAGCAGGGCAGTGAAGAATACTGGCTTTTGCCGCGCAGGCGCTGCACGGCCGTGCCGATGATCGCGCGGTGGTCGAAGGACAGCCGCGGAAGCTTGTCGACGCTGGCCAGCTTCACGTCCGCATGGCCGGCCTGCCCGATTACATCGAATGGCACCAATGCGTAGTACACCACCGAGATCGACCAGCCGCGCGGATCGCGCGCCGGGCCGGAGAAGGTCGCCAGCTGCTCCAGATATGGCGGCTGGATCGCCGTCTTCTGCGCCAGCATGCGCAGCGCGGCATCCCGCGTATTGGCATCCGCATCGGGATGCACAAAGCCGCCAGGCAGCGCTTGCACGTCCTTGAATGGCTCGCGGCCGCGCTTCAGCAGCGCCACCTTCAGCGCGCTGTCCTGCAGCGTCAGCAGAACCACATCGACAGTACAAATCACTTGCTGCATATCCGGCTCCATTTTCGTCGGCAGGGGAACTATAGCATAGTTAGTTTACGTTTTAAACTAAGTAAGCTACACTGTTCCCATGAGCCGAATTAATGGCACTAGCAGCAAGGCTTGAATATGCACGACAGAGACATCATTCCGATCCAGCCTTTGACCGGGGAACTGGCCGCACAGCTGGTCGCGGCGCCGGTGCTGGCGAAACTGCCCGCAACCGTGCCGACAGTCGCCTACCGCGCGCCTGCCGCGATGGACGACAAGCGCTGGCGCACGCACACCATCGGCGAGCGCAACTACCGGATTGCGCAGCCGGTCACGTTCACGCCCTATGCCTCGGCCAAGCCATGCTCGGCGCGCTGCCGCTTTTGTTCGGAAAGCCTGATCGAAAAGGCTGCAACGAAGCCATCCAGCTCGCTGCGGCCCGGCAGCGCTTACTTCGACAATTTGCGCGCCGCGCTGCGCGAGCTGGCAGGCTTGCCCATCTCCTACTCCCTGTCCGGGCTGGAAACGACGGACGATCCTGAATGGATGCGGCAAATGCTCGACGCGCTGCAGCGGCATGCCGAGTCTTCGCCTGTCAACGACCGGGTGCTGTATACCAATGGCTCGGGGCTGGCGCATGCGGCGCATGGCGCGGCGCTGATCGAGCGCCTTGCCGCATTCGGCCTGGATTGGGTCGAACTGTCGCGCCATCACCATCGCGAAGACACCAATCAGTCCATCATGCGTTTTCGATCCGGTGTGGAAGTGCGGCAGCAGGAGCGCTTTGCCGCCATGCTGCAGCGGCTGAGCGGCCGCATGCCGGTGAAGCTGGTTTGCATCGTGCAGGCGGGCGGCGTCGCCACAGCTGGCGATGCGCTGGACTACCTCGGCTGGGCGCGCAATCTTGGCGTGGAAGCGGTCGTTTTCCGTGAATTCTCGCAGCTTGACGACAGCTATAGGGACAATGTGACTTCGCGCTATATTGCCGGCACGCGCATCCCAATGGCGGGCCTGCTGGAGCAATGCCTGAACCAGCCCGAATTTGCGACTCAGTTCGGGTTTGAGCAAGTCACCGAAGGCTATTACTTCTGGAATCTGATTGGCCGCTACCGGGGCATGCGCGTCACGTTTGAAGCGTCGGACTACGCCCTCATGCACCGCCAGCATGGCTCCGGCAATGTGTACAAACTGGTATTCCACGCCAACGGCAATCTGTGCGCCGGCTGGAATCCCGAGCGGCATATTCTGTTTTCATCCGCCCGAGAGGAGGCACTGATTGGATAACAATAGCTGGCTGCTGCTGCAAGAGCAGGAGGCCGGGCACCGCCTGCCGCAAGACCTGGCCGCCCGCGATCCCTTCGGCGCGCGCGACTGCGGCTGGGTCGAACAGATGCGTCCCTTCATCCGCCAGTTCTGCCCTGAAGGCGGACTGCTGCTCGATCCCTTCTGCGGTTTTGGCACGACCCTGATGGCGGCCCATCTTGAAGGACGGCGGGGCATTGGCGTCGAGCTTGAGCCGGCGCGCGCCGGCATTGCGCAGGAGCGCATGAGCCGTGCCGGTGCGGCATGCCAGAGCGTGCTGGCAGGCGATAGCGTCAAGGCTGCCGCCCAGCTGCCGCCCGTCGATCTGGTGCTGACGAATATCCCCTACTTCGGCTGCCGCTGGCCCGAGGAGGGTGATGCGCAGCTGTATAACTCCACCACCTACGCGGCATTCCTGGAACAGATTTACCTGGTATTCAAGGCCTTGAAGCCGGTCGTGCGCGAAGGCGGCTATGTGATTGTCATGGCCGAGAATTTGCGCATAGGCCAGCACTTTGTGCCGATGGCCTGGGACGTTGCGCGCATCCTCTCCGAACGCTACGATCTCGTTGACGAGCGCATCCTGCTGTACGAGCGCGCCAGGCAGCCGGTGCCTGCCTTGCAGGTGCAAAGCAACCGTGCCCACGAATACGCGCTGATTGCGCGCAACCAGGCCCACGCCATCGACCTGCAGGCATCGCTGAGTTGCCTGCGCGCGCTGGCGGCAGCCTTCCCTGACTTCGTGGTGTATGGCAGCTACGCGCGCTGGCTGCACGGCGAAGCGCTTGAGCGTCTGCCATCGGATGTCGATCTGCTGGTGCCTGACGATATTGAGCAGCTCCAAAAGCTCGTCCTCTGGTTCGAAGCGCAAGGCTTCCAGATCGCGCGCTGGGGCGCGCCCCTGGCCAGCCGCGCGGTGCCGCTGGCCGCCAACGCCGCCCACTACTTCCGCGCCCAGCGCCTGCGCGCCAGCGGCGAGCTATGCGTGATCGACGTCTGTTTTGAGGATGCTGAGATCAGCTATCCGGCCGCGCTAAGCCAGGCAACCGCACTCGGCGGCCTCAAAGTCCTGCCCTCTGCTCGGGGAACTCATTCATAGTGATAGCGGCAGGCGATAATGATCAATTCATGTTCGGTGACTTCATACACCAGCCGATTGCACCCATCGATCCTGCGTGACCAAAGCCCGGTCAGGTTGCCTTTCAACGGTTCAGGTTTGCCGATACCTTCGAAAGGTGTTCTACCGGCGGCTTTGATCAGCTCATTGATGCGTTTTAAGGTCTTTTTATCCTGGCCCTGCCAGTAAATATAGTCGTCCCAGGCGGCAAGCGTGAACCTGTAATTGCGCATCCGCCTACTCGGCGTCGGCCGGCTCGATGAGTTTCCTGCGCTGTGCTTTTCCGGATCGGGCTTGGGCTATCGACTTCGCCAGATGGGCGGCATTTGCTGGCGAGCTTAATAAATGAACGGTTTCTATCAGACTGCTGTAGTGCTCAAAGGACATCAATACCGCATCCGGCGCATCGCGCCGTGAGATAACCGTTACATCTGCGTCTTCCACCACCTGATCGATTACTGATCGCAGGTTGCTGCGAGCATCGGAGAAATTGATGATTCTCATGGTTGCGCCAATTTAGAAGGATGTGCGATAAGTTGTACAAGTAAGCATAGTCCACGGCGCGACAGCATGCAACTAGCCCTGGTCCAGCAGCTTGCGCAGAACGCGCGCGAATTCCTGCGCTTTTTCCTCGGTGATCGTGGAGATGGTGATGCGCAAGCCGTGTGCCGGCGCTTGCAGGCCGAAGGATTCGCCGCCGCGCACCAGCCATCCGTGCTGCGCCAATGCCAATACCAGCGCCTGGGCGTTTTGCTGCAATGGCAGCCAGAGATTCAAGCCATCGGCAGGCGACGCGACGGCGATGCCTTGCTGCGCCAGCGCCCGTGTCATGATTTCACGATGCTGTGCATAGCCATCCCTGGCGCGGGCGATTTGCTCGGATACCTCCGGCGAAGAGAGACAGGCCGCAACGGCATCCTGCAAAAGATGGCTGACCCAGTTCGTGCCCGGAGCCAGGCGCAGACGCAGGCGCTGGGAGGTCTGCGCATCGCTTGCCACGAAGGCCAGGCGCAGGTCGGGACCGAACATCTTGGAGACGGAACGTATCAGCGCCCAGCGGCGGGCCGTGGGCGGAATCACATCCTGATAGTCCATCACCGACAGCAGGGAAAAATGATCGTCGGCGATGACCAGCACATGCGGATGCCTTGCCAGCACGGCGCGCAGCCTGCGCGCGCGGGCCGGACTCAGACTGCAGCCGCTTGGATTGTGGGCGCGCGGCGTGACGATGACGGCTTGCGCGCCCTGCGCCAGCGCCTCTTCCAGCGCCTCGGCCTGCATGCCTTGCGCATCGACGGCCACGCCCACGGCTTGCAGTCCGGCGGCGCGCAGCGCATTCACGCTGCTGATGAAGCAGGGATCTTCCACCGCCACCTTATCGCCCGCCACCAGGTGCGCCGCCAGCAGCCTTTCGATCGCATCCACCGAGCCGTGCGTCAGATTGATGTCCAGCTGCTCCGGGCAATCCTGGGACAGCCAGTGGCGCGCCGCGGCTTCCAGTTCAGGATCGACCGGCGGTTCGCCATACAGGCGCGCGCGATAGGGCTTGCGGGCCAGCGCGGCGCCGATATCCGGCAGCCAGGCCGCATTCGGGTTGCCGCTGCCCAGGTCGGTCAGCGGTGAACCAGGCAGCGCGCCTTCCTGCTCGCCGGGACCGCTCTGCGCGCGGATCACCGTTCCCAACCGCCCTTGCGTGGCGGCGATGCCGGCTGCCGCCAGGCGTTTGTAGGCCATCGAGACCGTATTGCGGTTGACGCCCAGCGTGGCTGCCAGGTCGCGCACCGTGGGCAGCTCCTGGCCGGCCGTCAAGGCGCCTGTCTGAGTCAGCATGCGGATGCTGTCGAATATGTCTGCCGCGGTTTTTCCTATAATACCCATAATAATCTAGGACGTGATAGCATTTGGCCTAGGACAAATTGTACACCATGGCTTTCTGATATCGAGGTGAATGCAATGAATGCGGAAAACGTCAGCATACCTTTGGAAACCCCGACCTTGCACGACCAGCATGGACGCTGGCCGCAAGCCGCCTCCGTGGCCGATTTCCAGCGCAATCTCGCCGCTGTCCATGAGCGCATTGGCGCAGCTTGCCGGCGTGCTGGACGCGACCCCGCCAGCGTGCGCCTGCTCCCGGTGAGCAAGACCGTGGACGAAGCGCGCATCCGCCTGGCCTATGCCGCCGGTTGCCGCCAGCTCGGCGAGAACAAGGTACAGGAAGCGCATGGCAAATGGGAAGCGATGGCCGACCTGTCCGATGTGCAGTGGTCGGTGATCGGCCATCTGCAGACGAACAAGGCCAAGCTGGTGGCGCGCTTCGCCACCGAATTCCAGGCGCTAGACAGCCTGCGCCTGGCTGAGGAACTGGACCGGCGCCTGCAGGCCGAAGGCCGGGCACTGGATGTTTTCGTGCAGGTGAATACTTCGGGCGAGGCCAGCAAGTACGGCCTGCCGCCTGAGGAAGTGGGCGCCTTCCTGCGCGCCCTGCCCGCCTTTTCCGCGCTGCGCGTGCGCGGCTTCATGACGCTGGCCGTGCTGTCGGCCGAAGCCTCGCGCGTGCGCCAGTGTTTTGCCCTGCTGCGAGGACTGCGCGACCGTCTGCGCCAGGAGGCGCCGGATGGCATCGGTCTCGATGAACTATCCATGGGCATGTCCGGCGACTACGAGATCGCCATCGAAGAAGGCGCCACGGTGGTGCGCGTGGGCCAGGCCATCTTTGGCGCCCGCTCCACGCCGGACGCATATTACTGGCCTGCCGCACAGGCTTAAGGAGCCGTCATGCATATCCATTTTGTCGTTCACGAAGCCTTCGAAGCGCCCGGCGCTTATGAAGCCTGGGTCAAGACACGCGCTTACACGGCAAGCTATTCGCGCGTTTATGCCGGCGACCCGTTGCCGCAGACGGTGGACGCCATCGACCTGCTGGTGGTGCTGGGCGGCCCGCAGTCGCCAACTACTACCAAGGAAGAGTGTCCGCATTTCGACTCCGCCGCCGAGCAGGCGCTCATCGTCAAATGCGCGGATGCTGGAAAGGCCGTGGTGGGCGTCTGTCTCGGCGCCCAGCTGATAGGTGCTGCCTTGGGTGCGCCAAGTGAGCCTAGTCCCGAAAAGGAGATCGGTAATTTCCCCATCACGCTCACCGCCGCGGGCAAGGCCAACGCGAAATTTGCCCACTTTGGCGACACGCTGGAAACAGGTCACTGGCATAGCGATATGCCCGGCCTGACCCCGGCTGCGACGGTGATTGCCGCCAGCGAGGGCTGTCCGCGCCAGATCATCGCGTACCGCGATCGGGTTTACGGCTTCCAATGCCATATGGAGTTCACCCCCGAGGCGGTGGAATTGCTCATTGCCGCTTCCGAAGCGGAGCTGGCGACGCTGACCGCGCACCGTTACGTGCAGCAGCCAGCCGCATTGCGCGCCAACAGCTACGCCGCCATGAACCAGAAGCTTTTCGTTTTCCTGGATCGCCTGATGCTGGAGTATTCGAACTAAGCCAGTCATATTGATCGGTTTTGTGTAGTTTATTGATCGGATAGGTAGGTTTGTAAAAACATGCGTGAAATATAATTTCGGCATGGATTTCTACCTTCCCCCACGCACCCCGACCAAGCGAGCCACCCGGTTGCCGCTCCCGCCAGACACGCTTGCTGTGCGCGACGGCGTGGGCATGATGGCTCAACCCTTGCTGCGCCGGGAGCAGGCCGTTTGCGGTTTCCAGTTTTTCGATGCCACGCTCTTGCTGGTCCGTTCGGGAACGCTGACGCTCGACATCGGCGCAACCGAGCAGCTCCTGGACACGCCATTGACGCTGCTTGCCGTGGCCCAGCACACCCGCGCCGACGTTCGCAAAACCCCTGGCGGGGAAGAGCGGGTCTTACGCTCCACTTTCCTGGCCTTGCCGCCCGAAGTGATTCTGGAGTTCTACAAACAATACGAGAGCGAAGCCGCGCTATCTTCGCCCCTCAGCAGCACACAGCGGCTCGACCTCGATACCCAATTGGCCGATACGCTGGACTACTGCGTGCGCGGTATGTTGGCGGCCCAGGTCAGCGACCGCGAACAGCGGCATAGGCTGATCGGGCTTCTGCTCGCGCTGGCGGAGCGCGGCTGCGTCTTCCCCCGCCCTTCCGTCCTGCAGATTGGCGACAGACTGAAAGGCTTGCTCAGTCCCGCTCCACAGCGCCGCTGGACAACGGCAATGGCGGCGCAGGAAATGGCGATGAGCGAAGCGACGCTGCGGCGCCGGCTGGCCAGCGAAAACCTGCGCTTTGAAACCCTCTTGCTGGATATCCGCATGCACCACGCCATGACGCTGTTGCAGACCACGGCGTGGAGCATTCCCCAGATTGCCGAGGCGTCCGGATACCAGGCCAGCTCCCGTTTTTCCTCGCGCTTCCGCGAACGCTTTGGCTGCCCGCCGTCGCGCGCACGCTGAATCCCCCGCAGTAACAACTCAATCCGAAATAAGGAAGACCATGATGTTCGATACCCTGTTCAAATCGTCCCAGCCCGTCGCCGTGGCAGTAGCCGTGGCAGCCGCTTTCGCCATCGCCCCGGCGCAGGCAGCCGCGCCGATGGCCAAGTTCCAGGCGCCGGGCTTCTACCGCACCATGCTGGGCGACTTCGAAGTGACGGTGCTGAGCGACGGCACCACCGAGCTGCCGGTCGATAAGCTGCTGCAGCAGCCTGCCGAGAAGAACAACCAGGCCTTGCGCAAGGCGTTCACGAAAAGCCCGCTGGAGACCTCCTTCAACGGTTTCCTGATCAATACCGGCAGCAAGCTGGTTCTGATCGACACCGGCGCCGCCGGCCTGTTCGGCCCCACGCTGGGCAAGCTGGCCACCAACCTGAAAGCCGCCGGCTACCAGCCGGAGCAGGTCGATGAAATCTACATCACCCATATGCACTTCGACCACGTGGGCGGGCTGGCCGCCGGCAAAGAGGCGGCCTTCCCCAACGCCGTGGTCCGCGCCGGCAAGGCCGATGCCGACTATTGGCTCAGCCAGGCGAATATGGACAAGGCGCCAGCGGACACGAAAGGATTCTTCCAGGGCGCGATCAGCTCCATGGCCCCGTATATCGGCGCCAACAAGTTCCAGCCGATCACGCAGAATGGCGAACTGACTCCCGGCATCAAGTCCTATGCCAGCGCCGGCCATACGCCAGGCCACATCAGCTACATTGTCGAGAGCAAGGGTGAAAAGCTGGTGCTGCTGGGCGACTTGATCCACGTCGCAGCGGTGCAGTTCGAGAACCCCTCTGTCGGCATGGCTTTCGACAGCGAAGGCAAGGCCGCCGTATCTGAACGCAAAGCCGCATTTGCGGCGGCCGCCAAGGGTGGCTATCTGATCGGCGCCGCGCACCTTCCCTTCCCGGCGCTGGGCCACCTGAAAGCCAGCGGCAAAGGCTATACCTTCATTCCGGTGAACTACTCCGTGCCACGCTAAGCGGCGCCTTGCATCACATCTGCCGGAAGTGATGCAGGTAGCTGCGGCTGACCGGCAAGACCTCCTTGCGTCCGCGCAGATGCAGTTCGGCGGTTTCGTTCACGCCGCGCACGACTTCCGTGACATAGCCGAGGTTCACGATGGCGGAACGGTGGATTTGCACGAAGCGTTCGGGATCGAGTTCCTCCACCAGTTCGCGGATGCTCTTGCGTATCAGCGCTTCGCCTTCGTCCCACGCCACCAGGGTGTATTTTTCCTCGGCGCGCAGAAAGCTGATCTGCTCGACCGGTATCAGCCGCACGCTATTGCCCACCGATGCCTTGATCCATTGCAGCCAGCGCCGCGGCGGGATGCGCTGTTCCAGCCTTCCCGCCAGCAGGTCCAGCGCCGCATCCAACGCCTGGTTGGCCTGGAACGGCGCCGCCAGCTGGCGCTGCAAACGCTGCACCGTATCGGCAAGGCGTTCCGCATCGATAGGCTTGACGAGATAGTCGATGGCGCCTTGCTCGAATGCCTGCAGCGCATACTGCTCGTAAGCGGTAACGAAGACCAGGTGCGCGCGGCGCGCCAGCGCCTTGGCCGTTTCAATGCCGTTCAGTCCGGGCATATGGATATCGAGGAACACGATCTGCGGCTGGAACTGTTCGAACAGTTCCAGCGCCTCGGCGCCGTTGCGGGCATCGCCGGTCAAGCGCAGTTCCGGCCATAGCTGCGCCAGATGGCTGCGCAGGCGCTCGCGCAGCAGCGGCTCGTCATCGGCGATGAGGGCGGTGATAGGCGTCATGGCTTTGGTTCCGGATAAAAGTGCAGTTCCACGCGCAGGCCGCGCGGCGTTTGCTCGTGCAGTTCGATATGTGCGTCGCCGCCGTAAAACGCTTGCAGGCGGGTGCGCAGATTACTCAAGCCCGTCCCTGGCTGCGCCGTTTCGGACATGCCCATGCCGCTGTCGCTTACCCATAAGAGGGCCTTGCCGTCCGCAGGATCGCGCTGGCCGCCGACTTCGATATGGCCGCCGTCCACGCTGGGATCGATGCCGTGGCGCACCGCGTTTTCCACCAGCGTCAGCAAGGCCATGGACGGAAAGCGGAGATGGGCCAGCGCGGGCAGTTCGGCCACGGTAAATTGCAGACGATCCGGCATGCGTAGGCGCATCAGTTCCAGGTAGTTGCGCACCAGTTGCAATTCCGTTTCCAGCGTCGCGTCGGCATCGCCCAGGCGCGGCATGGCGGCGCGCAGATAGGCGATCAGGTGGCGCAGCACCGGCCCCGCATTGCTGGAGCCGGCGGCGACCAGGGCTTCCACATTCGCCAGGGTATTGAACAGGAAATGCGGCTCGATCTGGGCCTGCAGCAGACGCATGCGCGCATCGAGCAGTTCGCGTTCCAGCGTATTCCTTTCCAGCTCCGCCTGCAGCCGGTCGGCACGTTCGTTCGCCCTGCGCTCGTTGCGCATTGCCAGCAGGGAGAACAGCAGGCCAAAGACCAGCGCCAGAATCACCATCAGAATGTGGCCGATCAGCGTTTCGGTCTTGTGCAGATAGGCGAGCACATTGCCGCCCTGGCTCAGCACCGCTGTACCCAGCGAGGCCAGGGGCGCCATCAGCACAATGGCAAACAGCCGGGCCGCCCCCGGCGTCAACCAGCGCGGATGCCATTTGCCGGCCGCCGAATAGGCCATCAGCAGGCAGCCGCCCACAAAGCCCACGCGGCCGAAGACCGTGGCAAAGGGCGTGCTGGTGAGCGCATGCAGCAGCCATGACAGCAGCAAGGTGGCCGCCATGACGATCGCCGCCTGCCGCAGGGTGGGCAGGGCGCTGCGGGACGAACGGACGGCGGAGGGCGCGGGAGTCATCGCGCCACAATAACCGTAAGCCAACCGTCGTTCAAGCCCCTAAAACCGCCGCCGGTCGCATGGATCCCGCTTTGGCGCACAAGCTGCGCGCATGCTTGGCTACTCTGGCGCATATCCAACAAACCAGGAGACCGTGCCATGCCAGACGCCATATCCGCAAACTCCACTCCCCTCTACTCCCAGCCGATGCATCCGGCGCGCGGCGCCTCGTGGGCGGCGGCTGCGCTGAACGCGGCCGCGACGCTGTGGTTTCTGCTCACGCTGACGGGCCAGCTGATCTTCGTGGCCTATATCGTCGCCCTGTATGGCGGCGCGGTGGTGCGCGGCGACCTGCAGGGCTGGAACCAGGTCATGAGCCACGGTTATGTGGCCGGCGACCGCGCCGGCAATATGGCGATCGGCGCGCATCTGCTGCTGGCGGCCGTCATCATGCTGGGCGGCGCGCTGCAGCTGATGCCCCGCTTGCGCACCCTGGCGCCCACTTTCCACCGCTGGAATGGACGCGTCTATCTCACGGGCGCCGTGGTGGGCAGTTTGACCGGCCTGTATATGCTGTGGTTTCGCGGCGCGGTGGGCGACACGGTCCAGCACATCGGCACCAGCCTGAATGCCGCGCTGATCCTGCTGTGCAGCGGCATGGCCCTGCGTACCGCGTTGGCACGCAGTTTCGCTGTGCACCGGCGCTGGGCGCTGCGCCTGTTTTTATGCGTCAGCGGCGTCTGGTTCTTCCGCATTGGGCTGATGTTCTGGCTGGCGCTGAATGGCGGTCCTGCCGGTTTCGATCCCAAGACCTTTACCGGCCCTTTCCTGAGCTTTCTGGCCTATGCCCAGTACCTGCTGCCGCTGGCCGTGCTGGAACTTTATCTGCGCTGCCGTGAGCGCGGCAACGCGGCAGCCCGCTGCGCCATGGCTGCTGTGCTGTTTGCATCGAGCGCCGCCACCGCCGTGGGCGTGGCCGTAGCGGCCATGGGCATGTGGCTGCCCAGGATGTAGCGGCTGTGGGAGTTTCTGCAATTGTGCTAAGTTAGCAAAATTCGTTTTTTGTTCTTAGCCATGAAAATATTTTTTGCCGCCCTGCTCCTTCCCTCCATCGCCTTTGCCAACGACGGCATCGGCGCCGTCAGTACCGGCGGCATCGTCTTCCGCAAGACCGACGCCATCGCCATGAAGAAGGAAGTACTTAACGTCAGCCATGATCTGATCAGCGTGGACTACGAGTTTGTGAACGAATCGCCGCGCGATGTGGAGGAAACGATTGTCTTCCCGCTGCCTGCATATCCGGTGGCGATCCAGATGGGGAATACCTACTACGGCCAGCCCAGCGGCTTTTCAATCCATGTGGATGGCCGGCCGGTCGGCTTCACCACCCGCGTGCAGGCCACGCTCGATGAGCGCGACGTCACCGCTCAACTGAAGAAAGCCGGATTGAGCGACGCGCAGATCGCTTTCAGTGCCGCCTTCAAGGACGGCGCCAAAGTACCGGAGCTGAGTTCCCGGCAGCGGCAGCAGCTGATGGAACTCGGGCTGATAGGTGAGCTGGCGGATGGCGAAATCGGCTCGCGCTGGTCGGTGCAGGTGAACTACATCTGGCGGCAGAAATTCCCAGCCAACAAAGTGCTGCGCGTGCACCACGAATACCGTCCCTTCGTCTCCGCCGGCACCGGCGCATCGACGACCGCTGACGACTTCGCACAGCGCTACTGCGCCGACCGAGCCTTCTTCAAAGCCCACGAAAAAATAGCGGCGCGCACTGAGGGCGGTTACCCCAACGCCCGCGCTGTCTCCTACATCCTCAAGACCGGCAATACCTGGAAGCGCGGCATCGAAGACTTCACACTGAACATCGTCAAGCGCAACCCGGCGGAACTGGTCAGCCTATGCTTCCCCGGCGATTTCAAAAGGATCGACGCCCAAACCCTGCAAGTGCGCCTGAAAAACTTCCGGCCCGCCGACGACCTGGCCATTTACTTCGCCAATGTGGAACGCAGCGAGGATGATGGCTCCGGCGTGATGCCGGCAGCGGCGAAGTAAGCATATCAGATGCTATTTTCCACCAGATGGCCATTGCTGCGCTGTGTGTTTTATGCGCAGGATTTCAACCTTGTCTTTGATTAGGCGGTAGATTACGACATAGCTTTCATGCGCAACCAGCTCATATGTTCCTCGTTTGCGGCCAATATGGCCTAGGCGGGGATGTGTGGCGAGAGGAGAAATTTTGCCTTCGATGAGATCGACCATTTTGGCCGCATTCGCAGGACTTTCCCTGGCAATGTACTGACCGATCTTAATCAGATCGTTAATGGCCTGCCGCTTCCAATGAATGGCATGCACGCGCCACTCTCAAGGCTGTTTAATGGCAGCGCGTATCTGCTGCATTGCCTCGTCGTGATCGACGGTTGGACTGGAATCGTCAATTGCCTCCTGCACCTCGGCTTTCAGCCACTTGGTATATGAGGCAGCGGCTGCAGGATTCTCTGGTGTGTAGTGCGCTGCATCCACTTCAAAGCGCTGAATACCAAGTTCTTTCAGATATGCCACCAGCGTCTCGAGTTCGCGGAAGACGCGTGCCGGCTGGCCGCGCTGTGCCGCCAGCATGCGCTTGGCGCTGCCATCCTTCACAAGAATGCCCCATCCGCCAGCATGCCCAATGACATATGCACTTTCGACAATGCCGGCTTCGGCCAACGCTGTCAAAGTCGCGTGATCAATAATTTCGGTCGACATTGTTGTCAGCATCTTTAGGATTCTAATGATTAAATAATCTGCGAATTATAGAAAATTGCAAGGAGAATAGACCGTTCAATGCTTGCTGTATGCAAGTATTTGACGTGTCTTCTCTGCCCCGGCAGCTCAGGCTATGATGGCAGCACATCAATGCTCTTAAGGCAAAGGCGGGTTCATGAAACGTTCGCGCTTGGCTGTCGTATTGCTGCTGCTCTTGCTGATTGCCGCTGCCGTGTGGTTTCTCGGTGGCGGGAAAACGGTTTACCACTTTCCCGGTCTGAGCGGCCCCGCGCAGACCGACAGCTTGCGGCCGCCGCGCAATGCGCAGCTGGAGGATTTCGGCAAAGGTGGCAAAAGCCGTCTCGCCATCCTCGTCACCGATCCGGAATCCGACTGGCTGGGACTGGCCCACGGCTTGCGTACCATCGGCATTCCGTTTGTGCTCACGCGTGATTATCAGGCCGCACTTGCGCATAAGCTGGTGCTGGTTTATCCCACCATTTCCGGCAAGGTCTTGAGCGCGGATGCCTTGCAGGCGCTGGATGCTTTCCCGCGCAAAGGCGGCACTCTGCTTGGCTTCCAGGTGCTGGGCGGCGGCATGAACGACGTTTTCGGCATCAGCGGGGCAGCCGGCTTCCGCACGCACAAGACCCTGGGCATCGAAGCGGAGCAAGCGCGCGCCTGGGGGCTGCAGCAGGAGGAGGAACGCCTCATTCCCCTGGCCGGCAAGGAAACCGGCATGGCGACTTACGCTTTTGAAGCCAGTAGCGGCAAGGTGCTGGCGCGCTACGACGATGGCCGCGCCGCCATCGTCGGCCGCGACTTCGGCGCGGGACGCACGCTCGCCATCGGCCTCGATTTCGGCGCCTATCTGGCCAAGATCTACAACGGACGGCAGGAAGTCGATGGCGCCTATATCAATGTCTACCGGCCCGCCGTCGACACCGTGCTGCGCACCTTGCTGGCGCTGTACCGCAAGGCCGAGCCGCTGGCCGTGACGCTGTCCACCGCCCCCGATGGCAGGCCGCTGTCCCTCATCGTCACCCACGATATCGACTACGGCAAATCCATCGTCAACGCCCAGCGCTATGCCGAGGTGGAAAAGCAGAGCGGCATCAGCGCCACCTACTTCATCCAGACCAAGTATGTGCGCGACTGGAACGACGATATCTTCTACAACCAGGAGGGCGCCGCCATCGCGCGCAAGCTGCACGGACAAGGCATGGAAATCGCCAGCCATTCGGTGGCGCACTCGCGCGTGTTCTCCACCGTTCCCATGGGCGATGGCAAGGAACGCTATCCGGATTACGCCCCCTTCGTCAAAACCCGCACCGACACGCGCGACGCCAGCATCCTGGGTGAGCTGCGCGTCAGCCGCTTTCTGCTCGAAAGCCAGGTGCCCGAGCTGCGCGTGCTCAGTTTCCGCCCTGGCCATCTGGAATATCCCTTCGGCCTGCCGCAGGCGCTGGACGCCACCGGCTACCGTTACAGCTCCTCGGTTGCCAGCGGCACCGCCGCCACCCATCTGCCCTTCCGCCTGAACTACAACCGCGAGAACAAGGCCGAAACGCCGATCTACGAATTCCCCATCACGATTGAGGATGAGCGCGAGCGTCCGATGACCGGCCGCTTGCCCGCCGCACAAACCATCCTGCAAAGGCTGGCAGCATACGGTGGCATGTGCGTGGTCCTGATCCACCCCGACGTGTTCGACGACAAACTGGCGTTTCTGGAAGCGCTGCTGCCCGCAGCGAAGAAGATGGATGCCTGGATCGGCAATCTGCGCACGTTCGGCGCTTGGTGGCAGGCGCGCGATGCGGTGGAAGTGGATGTGGCGCGCGAAGGCGGAAATATCGTCGCCGATATCTCCGCCCCCGCGCCCTTCAGCCAGCTGGCCTTTGAAGTGCCTGCCGGCTGGACACTGGACACCGCCGCATCGGGCGGCAAGGTGGCACAGCAGGGCACCAAGGTAGTGGTAAGCCAGCCTGCCCAAAAGATCAAGCTGATATTTCGCCCCTGACTTAGCGCAGCAGGAACTTCACGATCAATTGCGCCAGCTTGCCGAACGGTGGCCGCAGCAGGCCGCTGAAATTGATCCTGCTCTGCTGGAAAATCCCCTTCGCATGGCTGAGCGAGCGGAAACCCTCGATGCCGTGGTAGGCGCCGATGCCGCTCGGCCCCACGCCGCCGAAAGGCAGGTCGTCCTGGGCGAAGTGCAGCAGCGTATCGTTGAGCGTCACATTGCCCGAGGTGGTGCGATTCAGCACCTGGCGCTGGCTGGCACGGTCGAAGCCGAAGTAATACAGGGCCAGCGGACGCGGATGGGCGTTGATATGGGCAATCGCCTCGTCCAGCGTGCGGTAGGTGATCACCGGCAGCACTGGGCCGAAAATCTCGTCCTGCATGATGCGCATCTCGTTGCTTGCGCCCAGCACCAGCGTCGGTGCCAGCGTATGCGGGCGCTGGCGCGCATCGTCCGGCTGCGCGCCCACCTCGCTCACGCGCGCACCGTGGGCGCGGGCATCGTCCAGCAGTGCGCAGATGCGGCTGTAATGGCGTTCGTTGACGATGGAGGTGTAGTTCGCGCTGGACGGCCCTTCCGGATACAGCGTGCGCACCGCCCGGTCATACGCTTGCACAAAGCCCTCCACCTCCGCCTCGTGCACCAGCACATAATCGGGCGCGATGCAGGTCTGCCCCGCGTTCGCCAGCTTGCCGTAGGCGATGCTGCCGGCGGCGCGGTCCAGGTCATGGCCGCGCTCCACGATGGCGGGCGATTTGCCGCCCAGTTCCAGCGTGACCGGCACCAGATGCTCGCTGGCTGCGCGCATCACCGCCTTGCCCACCGCCGTGCTGCCGGTGAATACCAGGTGGTCGAACGCCAGGCCGGAAAACGCTTCGCCCACGCTGGCGTCGCCCGTCACCACCGCCACCTGCTCCGGCGCGAACAGCTCCGCCATCATGGCTTGCAGCAGGCGCGTGGTGGCCGGCGTGTATTCGGACGGCTTGATCATGGCGCGGTTACCGGCGGCGATGGCGGTGGCCAGCGGCATCAGGGCCAGCGACATCGGGTAGTTCCACGGCACCATGATGCCGATCACGCCCAGCGGCTGGTATTCGATACGCGCGCTGGCCGGCTGGAAGTGCAGCGGCACCTGGCGCTTTTGCGGCCGCATCCAGCGCCGCAGATTGCGCAGCAGGTAGTTAATGCCATGCACCAGCGGGACCAGCTCCATGACCGTCGTCTCATGCGTGGAGCGGTGGCCGAAGTCGGCCTTCAGCGCCTGTTCGATCTCGCTCCGGCGCGCCAGGATCACCGCCTTCAGCCGGCGCAGGTCGGCGCGGCGCTGGGCCAGCGTGGGCGCGCCCTCGTGCAGGAAGGCGCTGCGCTGGCGCGCCAGCAGGAAATTGGGATGCACGCTGGCGGGATTGGCATGAGGAGAGTTCATAGCGTCTTGAAATGTAGACAGTGGTAACTTGTGAAGGCAGGCTACGCCTCAATGTAGGCACTGTCAACAATATTTTTATGAACCGTGGCGCTCCGCTATACTGCGTTTTTACCCGGACATAGCCATGCAGGAAAAGGAACGGCCCTACCACCACGGCGACCTGAAACGGGTCATCATCGAAACGGCGCTGGACATGCTGCGCGAGGAGCGCGGCTGGCAGTTCACGCTGCGCGAAGTCGCGCGCCGCGCGGGCGTGAGCCATGCCGCGCCCTATAAGCACTTCCCCGACAAGGGCGCCCTGCTGACCGAGCTGGCGCTGCTCGGCTTCGCCCAGATGCGCCAGGAACTGGCGGCCGCCATCGAAACCGCGCCGCAGAACGAGGTGCGGCGCGTCTTCTTCGCCATGGCCGACGCCTATGTGCGCTTCGGCGCCGCCAATCCTGCCCTCTACCGCCTGATGTTCAGCGCCGATGCGGGCAAGATCCACGATCTCTATCTGAGCGAAATCCCGATGGCCACCTTCGGTCTGCTGCTCGCCATCCTGGAACGCGGCCAGCAGCAGGGCGTGCTGCGCCAGCGTCCCGTGCAGGGCCAGGCGGCTGCCTGCTGGGCGCAGGTGCACGGTTTTACCCTGCTCTCCATCGACGGCCTGCTGCTGCCGGAAAAAGTCGGCGACAACGCCTTTGAAGCAGCCTTGACTACTTTGCTGGAGGGGCTGGAGGGCTGACCATATTCGTCAGCGTCACCCCGGCCGCCACCAGCACGCCGCCCGTCACCATCGAGGCCAGCACCGGCTCGCCCAGCACCAGCGCCGCCAGCGAGACGCCGAATACCGGCACCAGATTATTGAAGACGGCGGCGCGCGAAGCGCCAATCGCCTTCACGCCCTCATACCACCAGATAAAGCCGAACACGGTGCCGAACGCGCCCAGATAGAACAGCGAGGCCCAGACCTGCCAGCTCACCGCCGTCCAGTCGATGCCGCCCAGCTGCCTGGCCGAGGAAATGGTCAGGAAGAACAAGCCCCACAGCGCCGCATAGGTGGTGGCGGCAATCGGCGACAAGCCTTTCAGCGCCGCCTTGCCGATCAGCGTATAGGCGGCCCAGCAGCTGATCGCGCCCAGCATCAGCAGCTCGCCCACGCCCAGCGATTGGCTGATGTCGTGCAGGGCGCCCAGCGGATCGCCGCGCGTGATGACGATGGCCGCACCGAGGAACGCCAGCCCGATCCCGCCCCAGCGCAGCGCCGTCAGCCGCTCGCGCAGCACTACGGCGGCGGCCAGCGCGGTGACGATGGGATTGAGGGCGATGAAGAGCGCCGCGCGTCCCGCCGGAATATGCGTCATCGCGCCGAAAAAGCACAGGTTGTAGAGGAAGATGCCGCTCAGGCCCAGCAAGGCCGTGGCCAGCACTTGCGCGCGGCTCAGGCGCGGCAGGCCGCCCTCCAGCCGCCAGGCCACCAGCAGGAGCAGCACGGCGGCAATGGCGAAACGCACGGTGGCGGCGACCGTCACCGGCAGCGCCGCCGAAGCCAGGCGGCCCGCAATAAAGGTGCCGCCCCACAGGAAGGTGCAGGCCACCAGCTTGGCGTACACCGCCACCGGCACGGCGGCCTTGGCTGGCACGGCCTGTGCCTTGGGCGCGGTGGGCATGGCGCTGATGGCCGGGCAGGCAGCCGGGCCGGCGGCCGGACATTGTGCGGAAGCGGTAGTCATGATCTTGCCTTGCGCGAGAGTTGGAATGTGCATACATTAATACTTATCCGCATTCATCTCAAAATGAGCGATTACTCATCATGACCTTCACCCAGCTGGAGATTTTCGCCCTGGTGGCCGAGCTGCAAGGCTTCACCGCCGCCGCCATGCGCCTGGGCATCAGCCAGTCCGCCGTCTCGCACGCCATCAAGTCGCTGGAGCAGGAACTGGGCGCACCGCTGATCCTGCGCCAGCAAGCGACGGCCGAGGTGACGGAGGTGGGCCAGCGCCTGCTGGCGCGGGCGCGCGAAATCCTCGGCCTGGCCGAAGCCATGCGCCAGGAAGTGGCCGCCGCGCGCGGCCTGAATCAAGGCTTGCTGCGTATCGGCTCCTTCGGTCCCACCGCCTCGCTCAAGCTGATGCCGGCGATTCTGGCGGTTTTCCACAAGCGCTATCCCGGCATCGAAGTGCAGATCGACGAGGGCGGCGACCACGATGTGCTGCAATGGCTGCTGGACCGCCGCGTCGATATCGGCTTCGTCGTGCTGCCCGACGAACGCTTCGACACCGTACCGCTGGTGGAGGACCAATTGGTGGCCCTGCTGCCCGCCGACCACGCGCTGGCCGAACGGCGCGCCATCACCGTCAACGATCTGGCCGATGTGCCGTATATCCTGGGCGAGGCCGGATGCGCGTCCCTGATGCAGCCGGTCTTCGCCGCGCATGGCGTCAGCCCCAAGGTGCGCTACCGCATCTCGCAGATCATGACCATCCTCGGCATGGTCGGCAGCGGCGACGGCGTGACCGTGATGCCGGAACTGGCCCTGCCCAAGGACATGGAGCGCGCCTATCCGCAAGTGGCGCTGCGCCCTTTCCGGCCTGCCGTGCGGCGCCGTGTCGGCCTGGCCCTGCGCGACCTGCGCCAGGCGTCGCCGGCCGCCAAAGCCTTTATCGACACCGCCCGCGAAGTGGTCAAAACCCAGGCTTGATGCGGCCTGGCGCGGTGCGGATATATTTTCCGCAAGCATAAGCCATATCAATTTTCACCGACAAAAACGCTATATAGTCATGTATATTGCGCTGTCGGCCGCATTGGGCGGCCATTTTTTCGGCAGGCGTTATATACGTCTGGCTATAGCGATAAGGGAGTACGACGTGAATCAGCGTGGCAAGCAGCCGCAACTGCGCAAAGCAGGACAAGGCATTCTGGCCGCCGCCATTCTGGCGGCATTCGGTTCCAGCCCGGCATGGGCGCACGGCGAGGACGGCACCGTCTTCGAACTGGGCACCGTCACCATCATGGGCAAGCGCCCGCAGGCCGGCGAAGTGGGCGAAGACCAGGTCGCGTCCGTGGTCAGCCGCCAGGAAATGCAGCGCTTTAACCGCGACAATGTGGGCGATGCACTGAACCTGCTGTCCGGCGTCACGCTCTCCAACAACTCGCGCAACGAGAAAACCATTTCCGTGCGCGGCTTCGATTCGCGCCAGGTGCCGCTCTTCATCGACGGCATTCCCGTTTATGTGCCGTACGACGGCTATGTCGACTTCAACCGCTTCAGCACCGCCGACCTGGCGGCGATCCAGGTGGCGAAAGGCTTCAGCTCCGTCGCCTACGGCGCCAACACCATGGGCGGCGCCATCAACCTGATCTCGCGCAAGCCCACCAAGGTGCTGGAAGGCGACGCCAGCATCGGCTTTGCCGAAGGCAGCGAGCGCCAGGCCTCGGCCAACGTCGGCACGCGCCAGGGCCGCTGGTATCTGCAGGCCGGCGTGTCCTGGCTGCGCAGCGACAGCTTCCCGCTGTCCTCCGACTTCCGCCCCACGGCCACCGAGGATGGCGGCGAGCGCAATAACGCCTACCGCAAGGACAGCAAGGTCTCGCTCAAAGTCGGCTTCATGCCCAACGCCAGCGACGAATATGCCGTCAGCTACTACAAGCAGGATGGCAAGAAGGGACAGCCGCCGTCGACCGACCCAACGGCCGCGCGCTACTGGAAATGGCCTTACTGGGACAAGGAAAGCCTCTACCTCATCTCGAATACGGCGCTGGGCCGCAGCGAGCTGCTGCAAGTGCGCCTGTACCACGACCGCTACGGCAATGAGGTGGACAGCTACACCAATGGCAACTACACCACGCTCAAGCCTTCCGGCTCGGGCAGTGTCGGCACCGGCCGCAGCATCTACAAGGACAAGACCAACGGCGGTTCCATCACCCTCGAATCCTCGCTCTGGGACGCGCACAGCCTGCGCCTGGTGGCCCACTTCAAATCCGACGACCACCGCGAGACGGACGCCAACAGCACTTTGAACTCCAACTTCAAGGACGAATTCCTGTCCTACGCGGTGGAAGACAATATCCAGCTCTCGCCATCGTTCATGCTGGCGCTGGGCGCCGGCCGCCACGAGCAGCGCGCCAAGACCGTCTACAGCCTGGGCAACCCCTACTCCGTCCCCGGCCGCAAGAGCGCCAACAATGTACAGGCAGGCCTGTACTACGACTGGAGCGGCATCGGCCGCCTGTACGCCACGGCAGCGCAGAAAACCCGCCTGCCGACGCTGAAGGACCGCTATTCCCAGCGCCTGGGCACCTTCATCGAAAACCCGAATCTGCAGGCGGAAGAAGCGCTCAACTACGAGATCGGCTACCAGGGCCGCGCATGGCAGGGCGCCAAGGCCGAAGCGGCGCTGTTCTACAGCGATGTGAGCGACAAGATCCAAAGCCAGGCCAATGTGCTGGGCAATAAATCGCAGATGCGCAATATCGGCAAGGTTCACCTGTCCGGGCTGGAGCTGGGCGTCAGCGGCCAATACGCCTCGTGGCTGGAATATGGCGCCAACTTCACCTATACGGAGTTGAAGAACGTCAGCGCGCCGGCCGTGAAGCTGACCGATATCCCGCGCCGCAAACTCACGGCGCACGCCCTGCTGCGCCCCATGGACCAGCTGGAGCTGATCGCCTTCATTGAAAACAATAGCGGACGCTGGGCCAATAACACGCTGGAGCTGTCCGGTTTCACCACCGCCAACCTGAAAGCGAACTACCGCCTCACGTGCCAGCTGGCGCTGGAAGCGGGCGTCAACAACGTGGCCGACCGCAACTACGCCTTGGCCGACGGCTTCCCCAGCGCGGGCCGCAACTGGTTCGCCAATATCCGCTACCAATACTGACCGAAGGAGAAAACATGATCCAGACCATCCGCAGCTATGCCCTCGCCTTCGCCGCCACTGGCCTGCTGCTGCTGCCCGCGTCGGCCATGGCCGAGCACAAACCGGCCGACCCGTCCAAATACGTGACGGAGCGCGTCAGCGTCAGTGGCGCCGTGCAGCATGCGCTCACGCTGAAAGTGGACGACCTGCGCAAATTCCCGCCGCAGCAGGTCGGCGAGATGCCGCTGATCTGCCAGTCCGGCGCCAACATGGGCAAGCTGGAAAACTTCAAGGGCGTGCTGCTGCGCGATATCCTCAACAAGGCCGAGCTGGTGTCGCGCGAGCATAACGACTTCAAGAAGCTGGTCATCATCGCCACCGCCAGCGATGGCTACAAAGCCGTCTTCTCCTGGAATGAGCTGTTCAATTCCAAGCTGGGCGACGGCGTGCTGGTCTTCTTCGAGAAGGACGGCAAGCTGCTGGGCGACGATGAAGGCCGTATCGCCATGGTCTCCAGCCAGGACACGCGTACCGGCCCGCGCCACGTGAAATGGCTGCAATCGATCGAAGTGCGCCGCATCACGGAATGAGCGCATCCTCCAGCCATGGCGAGGGCATGCCCGCTGGTGTGGCGGGCGGATCGTTCGCCACGCCAGCGCTGCACGATCCTGCCGCCTTGATGGCGGCGGCCGTCGCGGGCGTGCTGCGCCACGCCGCCCAAGGCGAGCTGCCGCCGTTTGCGCGCACGCTGGGACTGCCGTTGGCGGAACTGGCGGCCATGGTGGCCTATTGCCTGCCGCCGCCGGCCGAGGATGATCCTCATCCATGGCCTGGCGCCGTGCCGCAGTCGAAATACCGGGCGATTGCCGACAGCACGCCGGCCGTGTTCAAGGATCTCAGCGCCCTGCTGCTAGCAAACCGCAGCGCCGCCGTGGATGAACGCCACGCCGCCTGGGCCGCGCGCGCCGTCGCCGCCGCCAGCCTTGGTGGCCGCCATCTGTGGCAGGATCTGGGATTGAATGGGCGGCAGGAAGTCTCCGCCCTGCTCAGCCACTACTTCGGCCCCCTCTTCCAGCGCAATACGCGCGACCTGAAATGGAAGCGCTTCCTGTACCTGGAACTGGGCGCGGCGCAAGGCATTCCCGAACTGCGTCCGCCCAAATGCCTGAACTGCGACCAGTACCGCGCCTGCTTCCCGCTCTAGCACAGCGTCAGCAGATTTGCCATGGAGAGCACATTCTCCGGCCGCAGCATGGTTATCACCGCCCAGCCGCACAAGGCGCCCAGCAAGCCGACAAAGCACAGCAGGGCGGCGCGCGCCTTCATGCCGGCTGCACGCGCGCCACGGCGCGGTCATCGATAGGCCAATGCAGCGCCGCCGCCACCAGTCCCAGCACGATGGCGCCGATCCACACCGCGTCATAGGAACGCGTCGCATCGAACACCACGCCGCCCAGCCACACGCCGAGGAAACTGCCGATCTGGTGGCCCACGAAGACCAGGCCAAACAGCGTCGAAATATACTGCACGCCGAATACCTGCGACACCAGCCCATTCGTCAGCGGCACGGTCCCCAGCCACAGTGCGCCCATGAGAAAAGCAAACGCATAGATGCTGGCATGGCTCAGCGGCAGCGCAAAGAACAGCAGCATGGCCGCGGAGCGCAGCAGATACAGATACGCCAGCAGATGCTTGCGCCGGTAGCTATTCCCCAGCAAGCCGCACAAATACGTCCCGCCCACATTCGCCAGCGCCACGATGGCCAGTGCCGCCACGCCGGTATGCGCGTTGAAGCCCTTATCCAGCAAATACGCCGGGAAATGGCTGGCGATAAAAGCCAGCTGGAAGCCGCAGGCCAGAAAGCCCAGATTCAGCAGCCAGAAACCGCGATGCGACAGCGCCTCGCGTATCGCCTGCCCCATGCGCTGCCCCTTCTGCTGCGCCGCCGCCAGCGCGCTGCCATCGTTCAAGCCTGCCGCCAGCGGTGTAGCCATTGCCAGCAGCACCGCAATGGCCAGCAAAGCGCCCATCCAGCCCAGGCTATCGATCAGCCCCTGCGCCCCCGGCACCATCAAAAACTGCCCTACCCCGCCCGCCGCGCCGGCCAGTCCCAGTGCCCAGCCGCGTTTTTGCGGCGCGACGATGCGGCTCAAGGCGCCATACACCGTACCGAAGGTCGTCCCCGACAGCGCCAGCCCGATCAGCAAGCCGCCGCTCAGCGCCAATTCCGTGCTGCTGCGCGAATACGCCATCAAACACAGCCCCAGCGCATACAGCAGGCAGCCCACCAGCAGCACGCGCAGCGAACCGAAACGGTCGGCCAGCATGCCCGTAAACGGCTGTGCCAAGCCCCAGACCAGGTTTTGCAGGGCGAGAGCGAGCGCAAACTGTTCCCGGCTCCAGCCCCGCGCACCGATCATCGGCAGCATGAACAGACCCTGCACATGGCGCATCCCCAGCGCCAGACCGATGATGACCCCGCCGCAGATCACAGCGGCCAAAGGCGATTTCAATATCTTCACAAGCGACTCCCAAAGAGCAATAAGCATGACCCAGTATAGGAATTTCAGACGTTGGCGCGAGCGGTGATTTCGCATGCTATCCATGCGCAGCACGCATGGATAGCATGAGCCGAAAACGCTTGAATGGATGCGCCGGCCGCAGCAGAATGGGAACATCGAAAAAAGCCGGAGAGGATGTCATGAAGATAGCCGCGATGCTGCGACACTGGCCGCGCGCGCAACTGGAAATCGGTGGCCGCCTGACGCTCGAAATGGCGCAGGAAAGCCAGCAAGGAAAAAGCACCCCCGGCATGGCGCTGGGGCTGCGACCACGCGAAAGTGCCCGGCTGGCGCTGGACGGCGCCCTGCGCGTGCGCTGCGTCGCCGGCATCCTCTGGATCGTGGGCGCCGACTGCGAAGACCACATCCTGCAAGCCGGCCAGGCCGCCCTGCTGAGCAAGCACGGCCTGCACCACCTCAGCAGCCTCACCCGCGACGCCCCCGTCACCTTCGAACTGCGCCTCGAACCCGTTTGATCTACCGCAAACAGTGGAGGAGCCAGTCGCGGAAGTGGCGGACTTCTTCGCGCGGTTCGGGGACGGCTTGCAGCAGCCAGTAGGCGTAGTCGGGCACGCCCTGGGGGACGGAGGCCAGGGCCTGCAGGCGCCCATCCTTGAGCATGTTCTGGATCAGCGGCAGCCGGCCGAGCGCGACGCCGTGCCCTTCCAGCGCGGCCTGGATGATCTGGTCGTATTGGTGGAAGTAGAGGAAGCCTTTGGCGCGCAGGCCGGGCGCCTTGCGTTCCAGCCAGTAGGACCAGCGCAGCCAGGGCCGGCTATTCCTTTCCAGGTCGAGCAGCACTTCGCTCAGCAGGCCGCGCGGGTGGGCCAGGACGCGCTGGGCGACGGCGGGACTGGCAACCGGCACGATCTGTTCGTCGAACAGGTGCTGCGCATTGGGGCCGGCCTGGGCGGCGGCGCTGTAGCGGATCGCCAGGTCGATGTCTTCCTGCGCCAGGTCTTCGACGCGGTTGTTGGCCGCCAGCCTGACGTCGATATCGGGATGGGCGGCCTGGAAGGCGCCCAGGCGCGGCAGGATCCAGAGCGAGGCCACGCCGATGCTGGCCGATATCGTCACCGTGCGCGGACGGATTTCCTCGCGCAGCGAGTCGCTCAGCTCGGCCAGCTTGTCCATCCACGGCGAGCAGAGACGGAACAGCTGTTCGCCCGCCATGGTCAGCGTGATGCTGCGGTTGCTGCGCGTGAAAAGCTGGGTGCCGAGGCGTTCTTCCAGCGTCTGGATCTGGCGGCTGACCGCCGACTGCGTCAGGCATAAATCCTCGGCGGCCTGCGTGATGCTGAGGCGGCGCGCGGCGGCGACAAAGCCGCGCAGCGCATCGAGCGGCGGCAGGGCGATCAGGGGATGGCGCATGGTGCTTTCCGGCTGGCGGTAAAGAGCGCATTGTATGCGTAAACCCGGCGCCGGTCATCCATGCGTTTGGCGCATGGATAAAATCGCCGCTTCAGAGCAGGGAGCGGGCCTGCCGTCCGCGTTCGGCCAGCGCCGCCAGCGTCGCGCCCTGCTCGGCCGCCTTGCTTTCCATCTGCCGCAGTTCGCTCTCCAGCGCCGCCACCCGCAGCGCATGCAGGTCCAGCCCGATCTGATGGGCGGTGTAGTGCAGCACTTCGCATTCGTCGGGACGGTAGGCCAGGCCGTCGGCCTTGGCGCCCACCACGATAAAGCCGTTCAGCGCGCCGCGATGGCCCATGGGCAGCGCGATCTCGCCGCGCATGGCCGTGCCGACCTGCTTGAACAGCAGCGCATCCATCTCGGCGCGCAGGGCGGGCAGCATGGCGTCGCTTTCGGCCACGGCCAAGGGCACGCCGGCCAGGGTGCTGGTGGCCAGCGTGTATTCGCCCCCGGCCTGGCGCAGATAGATGGCGCAGCCGGCCTGGCCGGTGAAGTTGTCCACCGCCGCGCGGCAGGAGGCCAGCAGGGCATCCATGGCCGTGATGTGCTCCGCTTCCTCCACGTAGTGGCGCAGCTGGTTTTCCTTTGCATGCCACTTGCCGAAGAAGATGCGCCGCACCCAGCGTTCGATGTGCCGGTGCAACTGGTGCAGCAGCAGATAGCCGACCAGCACCGTGGCCGTGAACAAGGCCATGCTGTGCTGCGGCCCGCCGCCTTTCAGCAGCGTCTTCGCCAGCCATTCCATGCAGCCCACCAGGGCCAGCAGCAGAATGGACAGCACGGTGTACACCAGCATGCGGTGCACCGCGAAGTCGAAGCTGAAGACGCGCACGCGCAGCACCGCATACGCCAGGCCCAGATACATCAGCAGCTGGCCGCTGACGGCGGCGAAGGCGGTGATGCGCATGCCGTTGTAGCTCGCGTCCAGCGCCGGAATGAAGGCCAGCATGCCCGGCACGGCGCCGGTCAGGAAGGAGGCCATCAGCCAGACGTGGCGCTGCCGTATCTCGCCGCGCGTGGCGTGCCAGCCTTGGTACAGGCTGACGATGGTCAGTCCCAGGCCGCCGATAATCGAGAGGAAGATCATGAGCCACAGCAGCGGCGCCTCATGGCCCAGCGCGAACCAGCAGGAATAGGCGGCGGTGCCGAAAGCCAGCGTGCCATACACGGGCCGGCTGCGCGTCAGCCAGCGCCGCAAGCCTTGCTGCGCATAGGGCTGGTAGAGCAGGGCGAAGCACACGCACCAGTACCACACCAGCGGATAGGTGGTGAGGTTGGCGGCCTTGCTGAAGCGGTAGAAGAAGTTCGGCGGCGAGTAGCTGAAGGTGAAGAAGTACATCAGGCTCAATGCCGCGAAGACGGCCGCCAGATAGCGGTAGCAGCGTACCTCGGCGCGCTTGAAGCCGATCAGAAGGCTGAACAGGATCGAGGTCGCGCCCACCAGGAAGCGTCCCCAGTAATCGAATTGTTCGGCAAAGGTGGGCCGCGCGGCCTGCGCCGCCAGCCGCAGATGGCGCTCGCTGTCGCCGCGGTACAGGGTCAGGCCAATCGGTTCGCCCACCAGGAACTTGCGCCAGCGGTCCACCGGGCGGTCGAATTTGAGCTTGTCGCCGGGCAGGGCGCCTGCCGCCCGCAGCGGGGAATCGGGCGCCAGCTCCAGGATGGTCAGGTAGTGGCTGGACTGCGCTTCCTCGCTTTCGCCCAGCTGGTCGTTCAGGCGCGCGCCCAGACTGCCCTGGCGGCCGTCGATCAACAGGGCAGGGATGCCGGCGCTCAGTTCAAATACCAGAAGTAAGGCCGAGCTTAAGGCCAGGGCCGAGATCAGCCATTTCCACAGGCTGGAAGCAAGGCGTTTGCGCGTCATGATGTCCTCGTTTTCTTCTTGTTGGTGAACTGCTATTAATTTGAAAGCAAGAAAAAAACCATTGAAATCAAGCTTGTAGGTATATTTGTCTGCGTGTGCTGATTATAGGAGATGGGTTCCGGCAGGGCGAGAAATTGCCATGTGGAACTATGTTTTTTGTTGTAAAAGACGGTCGGCACGGGCATTTGCCGTGCCGCAGCGGGTGCTTAGTCGCCCATGGTGGCGCGGCTGTCGCTCGGCGCGTTTGCGGTGCGGGGCGCGGCGCCGCCGATGCCGCCCGCCTCCTCGCGTTCCAGCCAGCTGCGGCCGCACTCCAGCACCCGCTGCAGCTCGCGCCGCACGGCGGCGAAGGCGGCCGGCAAATCCGCATCGGCGCCGGAATCGATCGCCGTTTCCGCTTCCAGCGTGGCGCGGATCAGGCGCTTGGCGCCCAGCGTGCCGACCGCGCCGCGCAGGCCGTGGAAGATGCGCGCGGCATCGGCGGCGCGTCCCTCGCTCAGGGCTTTGTCGGCATCGTCGGCCGGCTGCATGCCGCCGTTCAGCGCGCCGCGCACCATCTTGAACATCACCGCGCGGCCCTTGGCATCCTTGCCCATCACGCGCATCAGGCTGTCCATGCTGAATACCTGCTCGCCGGCCGCGTCGGCCGGCGCCGCAGCTGGCGCCGGCTCCGGCGGCGCGGCCGGCGGCAGCGCCGCCGCCAGGGCCGTGGCGGTGGAAACGGTCGACGTGACGGCGGCGGCCAGGGGCAGGGGAGAGGCCGGCGCCAGCACCGTGCCGCCCGCGCCGCTGCCGTCGCCGGCGCGCGGCAGGCGGCGCCGCTCGGGCAGATGGCGCGCGATCACGGCCATCATTTCCTCCACCACCACCGGCTTGGCGATAAAGTCGCTGATACCGGCCCGCATGCAGCGGTCGCGCTCCGAGGCCAGCACGCCCGCGGTCATGGCGATCACCGGCAGCTCCAGCCGCAATTCGCGGCGGATGATTTCAGTCGCCGTGAAGCCGTCCAGCACCGGCATCTGCATATCCATCAGCACCACGTCGTAATTGTCCGATTCCGCGCGCAGCACGTCGACCGCCTGCTGGCCGTCGCCCACCACGTCCAGCGTGGCGCCCGCGTGTTCCAGGATGCCGCGCGCCACCGCCTGGTTCAGCAGATTGTCTTCCACCAGCAGGAAGTGCACGCCAGCCAGACGGATACGCGCGCCGTGCTGCGCGCTGCGTTCATCGCCGCCATTTTTCGCCACCACCGCCTGGTGCAAGGCTTCGAACAGGCTGGAACTGGTGATCGGCTTGACCAGCACCACGTCCGCCTCCGGCGTGTCCGAAATATCCTCCAGCTGGTCGCGCGCGAAGGCGTTCACCATCACCACGATGGGCTGGCTGCGCGTGCCCGCTTCCACGCGGATCGCCTTGGCTGTGGCCAGGCCATCCATGCCCGGCATATGCCAGTCGGCCATCACCACATCGTAGGCGCGCGGCGCTTGCAGGGCGGCCTGGTATTGGCGGATCGCCGCCTCGCCGCAATCGACTTCGTCGGCCTCCCAGCCCCAGGCCGTGATCAGGCGGCTCACCATTTCGCGGCTGGTGCGGTTGTCGTCGGCCACCAGCACGCGCAGCGGGCCGATGGAAGGGCGGCGCGTTTCCTCGGTGCGGTTGGACAGCGCGTAGAACGTCAGCTCGAACCAGAAATGGCTGCCGCTGCCGGGCGCGCTGCGCAGGAAGATTTCGCCGCCCATCAATTCGATCAGGCTCTTGGTGATCGCCAGTCCCAGGCCGGTGCCGCCAAAGCGCCGCGTAATGCTTTCGTCGCCCTGCGAGAAGGCGGTGAACAACTGCGCCTGCCTTTCCTCGCTGATGCCGATGCCGGTATCGCGCACGTCGAAGCGCAGGCTGACCTGGTCCTCTTCCTGCGGCTGCCGTTCGCTGCGCCGCACGCTGACCACCACCTCGCCCTGCTCGGTGAACTTGATCGCATTGCCGGCCAGGTTGACCAGGATCTGCTGCAGGCGTAGCGCATCGCCGCACAGCAGCTTGGGCACGTCCGGCTCCACCACCACCGCCAGCTCCAGCTCTTTTTCGCTGGCGTTCATCGTCATCGTCGTCGCCAGCGTGCCCATGGCCTCGTCCAGGTCGAATTCCACCGGCGCCAGCTCCATGCGGCGCGCCTCGATCTTGGAGAAGTCCAGCACATCGTTGAGGATGCCCATCAGCGAGTGGCCGGCCGTCTTCACCATCGACAGGTATTTGCGCTGCTGCGGCGTCAGCGGCGTATTGCCCAGCAGGTAGACCATGCCCAGCACCGCATTCATCGGCGTGCGGATTTCATGGCTCATATTCGCCACGAAATCGCTCTTGGCGCGGTTGGCCGCTTCGGCGCGGTCGCGCTCATGCTCCAGGCGCGCATCGGCCTGCAGGCGCTCGTGCATCAGGTCGTTGAAGGCCAGGGTCAGTTCGCCGATTTCATCTTGGTGGTTGACCGGGATCGGCGTAAAGCGCGAGGGTTCGGAGCGCAAGGCCATGATGGCGTCGCGCAGCCGGCCCACGGGCGCCAGCAGGCGCAGCGTGAGCCAGCTCAGGATCGCCGCCGCGCCCAGCGCCGCCACCAGGGTGATGGCGCCCAGCCGGTAGAGCGCGCCCTCAAACGGCGCGAAGGCTTCGTCCACCGGCAGCGACGCGCCCAGCACCCAGTTCACCGTCTGCAACGCCTTATAGCTGTTCAGCGCTTGCAGCTGGCTGGAACTGGTGCTGATGACCGTGCCTTCGAAGTTCTCGTTCAAGGCCAGGGTGGTGGCAGGATTGGCGTGCGGTGGCCGCGGCTTGAGCATGCGCGCCGGATCGGGATGCAGCACATACACCGGATTCTCGCCGCGCGTCAGCGCATAGTAAAAGCCGGTCTTGCCCACCTTGGCGGTGCGCAGACTGCCCAGCATATTGTTCTGGTACAGCTGCAAGATGCCCATCAGCAGGCCGACGATTTCGCCGTTGGCGTCGAAGACCGGCGCCACCACCTGGATCAGCGGTTTGCCATGGCTGCGGCCCAGCACTGGATCGCCGATCATCGGCTTGCGGCCGGCCATCGCCTGCTGGAAGTAGGCGCGGTCGGCCACATTGCGGCCCGCGCGGCCCGGCAGGCGCGGCAGGTCGGCCACCACCAGGCCGTCGCGGTTGACGATGAGGACATCGTCGAACAGGGTCAGCATGGCGCGCTGGCCATAGTAGGCGCGCAGCGCCGCCTCGTCGTTGGCGATGGCCGGCGGCTGCATGCGCGCCGACTCCGCGATGATATCGAGCAGCATCTGCAGCTTGCCGTCGAGTTCTTCGGCCGTGTGCTGGATCAGGGCATCCTGCTGGGCGAACAGCACGCGCGTGAAGTCCTGCTTCATGCGCTGAATCTGTAAGGCGGAGACCAGCGCGATAATGACTATCGACGTGATACTCGTTGCGAGGGCGACCTTGACTTTGATACCGAGGGGTTTCATACGGGCCTTTGTGCAGGGAGCGCTGGGAAATTCTCCTATCAAAGGCCGGGCTTGGCAAGGCTGGCGCGCCACACGTCAAAACGGCCGCGCGCGGCGGCCCGTATTTGCCGCGCGCGCCGCTGATTACGGCTGCCGCACCGCAGCCAGGATCACCTCCGCCACCTGCTTTGGCTGCGACAGCATCGGCACATGGCTGCTGGAGAGCGTCGTCACTTTCGCCTGCATGCGCTTGGCGAAGTCCTGCTGCAGGGCGGGCTGGATCATGCGGTCCTTGCTTGCGACGATGTAGTAGCTTGGCTTGCTGGTCCACGCCGCGGCGCTGAGCGGCTCGCCGAACGCCTTGCTATGGATCGGCCCCTGGGTGGCGGCGATCAGGCGCTGTTCGGCCGCGCTCACATCCTGGGCGAAATTGGCGGCCACCGACGCCGCCGGCAGGCTCAGATAGCCGGCGCTATCGGCCTGCAAGCTGGCCACGCCCACCGAGGGGCCATATTCCTTGCCCAGCGCGCCCACCGCCTCGCCCACCTGGGGCGCGAAGGCGGCCACATACACCAGCGCCTTCACCTTGTCGCTGGTGCCGGCCTCGCTGATCACGGCGCCGCCCCAGGAGTGGCCCACCAGCACCACCTTGCCGCTTTGCGCCGCGATGATGCGGCGGGTGACGGCCGCATCGTCGGCCAGCGAGCTCAAGGGATTTTGCACCGCGACCACGTTCACGCCCTTGGCTTGCAGCAGGGGGATCACTTTCTGCCAGCTGGAGCCGTCGGCGAAGGCGCCATGCACCAGGACCACGGTGGTGTCGCTGGCGGCGGCCTGGGCCGGGATCAGACTGGCGCCGGCCAGCAGGGTGGAGGCGAACAGGGCGGTACGGATGGAGCGGGTCATGATGCTTCCTTTCAGTTTAGGTTGATCGCTATTGCTTAGTGCGCTAAGCATGATGTAAATGTAGTGTATTAATCGTTAGCGCGCAAGTTGTTTTTGAAAATTGGCGAAGTTTTGGTTGAGCTACCAATGAACTGGCTTATGAATAGGCTTTTTTCTGGCCGGAACGATAGGTGGGAGCTGGGCCTGCAGAAGCTGATGGTCCGGGAGGCTCGGCACGATCCAGTCTGCGAATTTCGCAAGAGAGCCACTTGTCCTTCGATGTATAGGCCGGTCAGATATGGAAGGGCGAATTGGTACTATCAAGCCGAGCATGATGTCGGGGAAGTCCTCTCGGATGGCGGCCAGGGCCGGTTCCGCATCACTGTCGTTGGAGACTAGAATCATACGGGAAACCGCCCGTCTACAAGCGTCCCGATACATGCCTAACGCTAGATTGACATCTGTTTTCTTTTCTTCCAGTTTCCAGACTCTGGTCCGGTTTGCTCGGTTATACGGCTGGCCAGTAACAAAACAAGGCAAAAGGGTGCCGCTCTTGTCGTAGGCATGGGCACCATAAATGAGGTCAAAGCGATCGGGATGGCGGGCCTTCAGGGCGCGATGGTAGGCTGATTGCGCCTCGACAGATGCCCTGCCATGGCTGGCGAAGTTGGCTAAGGCTGGGGCGGTGAAAAAGCGCACCATCTCCAGGCTTTCATTCTGGTCGCGTTGTGCCAGCATGGTGTCAAAAAGCTGTACCAGGTCAAGCCACTTGTAAGGCGTGCCGCGCAGTCTGCCGTAGTAGAGATTGTAGCCATCGACATAGACGGTCGTCTTTCTCGCGCTTTTTTCATTGGCAGGCATGACTTTTGTCTTCCTCCAAATGTGAAAAAGCCGCCCAGCTGAGCGGCTTTTCCGTCTCAAGCGAAGCCAAACAAATGACAGCGCAAGAGATGAGTGGTATTTCCAGTTTGAGTTGTCGCGCGGTGATTGTCAACGGTCTCCATGCTATTGGCCGCGCGCGTCGAGATTGGCGCTCAGCTGGTCCAGGCCGCTCATCAGGGCCAGCGCTTCGTCCAGGCTGATGCCGCAGCCGTCGACGATGGCTTGCGCCACGTCCACGCCTTGGGCGCGCAGGGCGCGGCCGGCCGCGGTCAGGGTCAGCACGCGGTTGCGCTCGTCGCGCGGGTCGCGTTCGCGCAACAGATAGCCTTCGGCTTCCAGACGCTTGACCAGCGGCGTGACCGAGCCGGAATCCTGCTGCAGGCGCTGGGCCACATCCTTGATGCCCAAGCCTTCTTCTTCCCACAGCAGCACCATCACCAGATACTGGGGATAGGTCAGGTTCAGGGCGCTCAGCAGGGGCTTGTAGAGCTGCGTCATCTTCAGCGATGTCGAATACAGCTTGTAGCACAGGTGCTGGGCCAGGGTAGGTGGGGTTTTCTTCGGCATGGGACTGGCGTGGGTTTCAGGACAATATGGGCCGTAGCCTAACAAAAAAACGCCGCCGCCGCGAGCCGCGCCGGCCGCCGCCACTCATCGAAAACTTGCAAAATGCATGTTTCCGATGGGGAATAGTTGATCATCTGACTCCAGCTTTCACATCATTCGCGGCGCGTTGTCTCACGATGCAGTAAACTGGCAGCTACGCCCAGTTGCGCTACTGCAATCAAATCATGACACAAGAGCATCAAATCCTCGCCATGCCAGGCATGACCGTCGAAAACCTGCGGGCCAAGTGCGCCACCTGCAGCATGCACCAGCTATGCCTGCCCATGGGCCTGGACATGGGTGATATGGACAAACTGGACCAGATCATCGGCCGCCGCCGCAAGGTTGTGCGCGGCGGCACCCTGTTCCGCATCGGCGATCCCTTCACCAACCTGTATGCGATCCGTCTGGGCCATTTCAAGACCTACCAGATCAATGCCAACGGTTCGGAGCAGGTGACCGGTTTCCAGATGGCGGGCGAACTGCTGGGCATGGACGCCATCAGCGCCGACCGCCACCACTGCAGCGCCGAGGCGCTGGAAGACAGCGAAGTCTGCGAGATCCCGTTCTCCAGCCTGGAGCAGCTGCTGCGCGATATGCCGACCCTGCTGCGCCACTTCCACCGCATGATGAGCCAGGAAATCACGCGCGAACAGAGCGTGATGCTCCTGCTCGGCAATATGCAGGCGACCCAGCGCTTCGCCGCCTTCCTGGTCAACCTGGCGTCGCGCTACGAGGCGCGCGGCTATTCCGCGACCGCCTTCCAACTGCGCATGTCGCGCGAGGAGATCGGCAACTACCTGGGCCTGACCATCGAGAGCATCAGCCGCCTGCTGGCCAAGTTCAAGAAGGAAGGCCTGATCCGCGTCAGCAACCGCGAGATCGAAGTGCTCGATCCGGTCAAGCTGAAAGCGATCACCGCCGGCACCGACGTCTGCCACTGAGGTCCGCGCGCGGCCAGGCGCGCTCCCCAAAAAACAAAGCCCGGCAATGCCGGGCTTTTGCTTTGCCGCCTGAGGCGGCTTATTTGGCCGGCGCTGGCGCGTCGGCGCGGATGTCGATCTCGTGCTGCGCCGGCCATTGCCAGACGCCTTCCAGGCGCCAGTCGCGCTTCTCGCCTTCCACCAGCACTTGCCAGCGGCTGCGTTCCAGCAGGGCCAGGGGCGTGCCGAACACGCCGTCGGCGTCCGGCGCCACCGTCAGCACCACGTCTTTTGCCGGCTGCGTGGCATGCGCCAGATGGATCTGCACGCTGCGTTCCTGGTGGCCGGCCGGCAGTTCCAGCTTGCCGGTCAGGACGCCGCGCGCCGCGTCATAACGCAGGCCGACCGCCACGCCCAGGGCCGTCGCGGCCTGGTCGCGCCGCAAGTCCTGGTTGATGGCCTTGCCCTTCTTGTAGTAGTCGCCCACCACCAGCGCATCGGGCTGGGAGAATGCCAGGTAGCCCAGGTACAGGCCGCCCATGATGACGATAGAGGGGCCGAGCATCAGCAGCCATGGCCAGCGGTGGCGGTACCAGGGAAGGTTCGCGCCTTGCGGCGTATTCAGGCTCATTGCATTGCTCACTTTCTGCTCCTTCATTCCTGCATTCTACTGCTTAACGGCGCGGCACGATGAACACCGCGTTTTCCCTCACGTGCAGGCTCGGATCGTCCACGGCCGTCACTTCCACCTGGATCTTGTTCGAGCCTTTGACGCCGGCGCCGTGGGCGGCGCGCATGCGGATCGGCACGGCGCGCGTTTCGGTCGCCTGCAGCGTCACTTCCTCGGCCGTGGTCAGGGTCAGGGTATCCATGCCCGAAACCTTGATGCGGAAGGTGTGCGCCTGTTCGGTCGTATTCATCACTTGCAGGCGGTAGACGTTTTCGATCATGCCGTCTTCCACCTCGCGGCCCATGGAGCCGCGGTCGCGGATCACGTCCACCTTGAGCGGCGTGCGCACATACAGCGTCAGACAGACCGCGGCGACGATCAGGCCCAGGATCGAGGTGTAAATCAGCACGCGTGGACGCAGGGTGCGCTTGCGGATCTGCGCCGAGTCGTAGCCCTTCTCCATCGCCATCTCGGTGCTGTAGCGGATCAGGCCGCGCGGTTGCTTGATCTTGTCCATCACGGTGTTGCAGGCGTCGACGCAGGCGGCGCAGCCGATGCACTCATACTGCAGGCCGTTGCGGATGTCGATGCCGGTAGGGCAGACCTGCACGCACAGGCTGCAGTCGATGCAGGAGCCGCTGTCGGGATTCTTGCCCAGTGGGGCGCGTGGTTCGCCGCGCTTGGCATCGTAAGTGATGATCAGCGAGTCGCGGTCGAACATCGAGCTCTGGAAGCGGGCGTAAGGGCACATGTATTTGCACACCTGTTCGCGCAGCCAGCCGGCGTTGCCGTAGGTGGCGAAGCTGTAGAACAGCACCCAGAACCATTCCCACGGACCGAAGTCCAGGGTCTGCACGGCCGTGACCAGGGTCTTGATCGGGGTGAAGTAGCCGACGAAGGTGAAACCGGTCCACAGCGCCACGGCGCCCCAGATCAGATGCTTCGAGGTCTTCTTCGTGAATTTCTTGAGCGATGGGCCTTGCTTGTCGAGCGCCATGCGGGCGCTGCGCGGCCCCTCGATCTTCCTTTCGATCCACAGGAAGATTTCGGTATACACAGTTTGCGGACAAGAGAAGCCGCACCAGACCCGCCCCGCTATCGCCGTCGCCAGGAATAGCAGATAGGCGCAGATGATGAGCAGGGCGGCCAGATAGATAAAGTCCTGCGGCCACAACACCAGGCCGAAGATGTAGAACTTGCGCGCGCCCAGATCGAACAGCAAGGCTTGACGGTCGTTCCAGACAAGCCACGGCAAGCCATAGAAGGCAAGCTGAGTGGCCCACACGCACAGCCAGCGGATCGTGGCGTAGCGTCCCTTGGCCTCGCGCGGATAGATTTCCTCGCGAGGGGCGTACATCTTGATGACTTTAACTTCTGGCGCGTTCATTGCAGCTTCTCTCGATTACTTCTTACTTTGTTTCTGGATTGTTCGACAGGCTCCAGACATAAGCCGACAGCAGATGGACCTTGCCTTCACCGAGGAATTCGCCGAACGCTGGCATGGTGTTGGTACGGCCTTTGCGGATGGTTTCCATCACGGTTTCGACACTGCCGCCGTACAGCCAGACCTTGTCGCTCAGGTTAGGCGCGCCCAGCGCGGGATTGCCAACGCCACCGGCGCTGTGGCAAGCCATACAGGCGCCGAATTTTTCCTTGCCGAAGGAGGTCTTGATCGGATCGGAAGTGCTGCCCGAGAGGCTCAGCACGTAGTGTGCCACGTTCTCGACATCCTTGTCGGAGCCGAGCACCGCGCCCATCGGAGGCATCATGCCGGTACGGCCGTTCATGATGGTGGTCTTGATGGTGTCCGGTTCGCCGCCATGCAGCCAGTCCTTGTCGGTCAGGTTCGGGAAGCCTTTGTTGCCGCGGGCGTCCGAGCCGTGGCACTGCGCGCAGTAGGTCAGGAACAGGCGCTCGCCGATGGCGCGCGCTTGCGGATCGGCCGCGACGGCCTTCAGATCCTGTTTCTGATACTTGGCGAACAGCGGGCCGTATTCCTTCTCGGCCTTGCCCAGTTCTTCCTTGTACTGGCCGGTCGATTCCCAACCCAGCTTGCCGGCGTAGGTGCCCAGGCCTGGATACAGGAACAGGTAGCCGACGCTGAAGAAGATGGTGATGTAGAACAGCCACATCCACCAGCGTGGCATCGGCGTATTCAGCTCCGTCAGGTTCTCGTCCCAGATATGGCCGGTGGTGCCCACCGGCGCGTCCGGGTTGGCGTTGGGGTCGACTTCATGGGTCGATTGCATGTACAGCAGCAGACCGCAGCCGACCACGCCCAGCACCGTCAGGACGATGATGTAGATATTCCAGAAACCGCTGGTGAATTCAACCATTTTGCTTCTCCTCGTCGGCGAAAGGCAGTTGCGCTGCCTGCGCGAAGCCCGCCTGGTTGCGGCCGGCCCAGGCCCACCAGACGATGCCGATGAAGGTGATGAATGACACCACCGTCATGATGCTGCTGGCGCTGTCAAACAGTTTATCGATAGCCATGTCAGTTCCTTGTCTTGATCTGGGTGCCCAGGCCTTGCAGATAGGCGATCAGGGCGTCTTCTTCAGTCTTGTCCTTCAGGTCGTCCGGTGCCTTGACCACATCCTCTTCGGAATATGGCGTGCCCAGACGCTGCAGGGCGCGCAGCTTCGGAATCACGTCTTGCGGAACCAGCTTGGTCTGCGCCAGCCACGGGTAGTTCGGCATATTCGATTCCGGCACCACGTCGCGCGGATTGTTCAGGTGGGTGCGGTGCCACTCATCGCTGTAGCGGCCGCCCACGCGGGCCAGATCCGGGCCGGTGCGCTTGGAACCCCACTGGAAGGGACGGTCGTAGACGAATTCGCCGGCCACCGAGTAGTGGCCATAGCGTTCGGTCTCGGCGCGGAAAGGACGCACCATCTGCGAGTGGCAGGCGTAGCAGCCTTCACGCACGTAGATGTCGCGGCCCACCAGGCGCAGCGGGGAGTAAGGCTTCAGGCCCGCCACCGGTTCCGTGGTCGACTTCTGGAAGAACAGCGGCACGATTTCAACGGCGCCGCCGACCGACACCACCACCGTGACCAGGGCAATCATCAGCCAGGGGTTCTTCTCGATCCATTCATGTGAAAATTTCATTCTTTGCTCCAAATCAGGCGTGTGCCGCGGTTTTCAGCTCAGGGATGCGGGCGGTGACGGTTTCACGGCCGCGCAGCGTCATCCAAGTGTTGTAGCCCATCATGATCATGCCGCCCAGGTACAGGACGCCACCTGCGACGCGCACCACGTAGTACGGGTAGGTCGCTTTCACGCTTTCCACGAAGGTGTAGGTCAGGGTGCCGTCCGGATTCACTGCGCGCCACATCAGGCCTTGCATCACACCGGCGATCCACATTGCGGCGATGTACAGAACGATGCCGATGGTGGCCACCCAGAAGTGCAGGTCGACCAGGCGCATGCTGTACATTTGTTCGCGGCCAGCCAGGCGTGGCAGCAGGTAGTAGATCGAGCCCATGGTGATGAAGCCAACCCAGCCCAGTGCGCCGCCGTGGACGTGGGCGATGCCCCAGTCGGTGTAGTGCGACAATGCGTTCACGGTTTTGATCGACATCATCGGACCTTCGAAGGTCGCGATACCGTAGAAGGACAGCGAAACGATCATGAACTTCAGCAGCGGGTCGGTGCGCAGCTTGTGCCATGCGCCGGACAGGGTCATGATGCCGTTGATCATGCCGCCCCACGATGGCGCCAGCAGAATCAGCGAGAACACCATGCCGAGCGACTGGGTCCAGTCAGGCAGGGCGGTGTAGTGCAGGTGGTGCGGACCGGCCCACATATAGGTGAAGATCAGTGCCCAGAAGTGCACGATCGACAGGCGGTAGGAGTACACCGGACGCTCGGCCTGCTTCGGAATGAAGTAGTAGACCATGCCCAGGTAGCCGGCGGTCAGGATGAAGCCCACCGCATTGTGGCCGTACCACCATTGCACCATGGCGTCTTGCACGCCGCTGTACATGGAGTAGGACTTGAACAGGGAAGCCGGCATGCTCATGCCGTTGACCACGTGCAGAATGGTCACGGCCAGGATGTAGCCGCCGAAGAACCAGTTCGCCACGTAGATGTGCTGGACCTTGCGCTTGATGATGGTGCCGAAGAACACCACCGCGTAGGATACCCAGACCACGGCGATCAGGATGGAAATCGGCCATTCCAGCTCCGCGTATTCCTTGCCGCGGGTCAGGCCCATTGGCAAGGTGACAACGGCGCTCAGAATCACGGCCTGCCAGCCCCAGAAGGTGAAGCTGGCGAGTTTGTCGGAGAACAGGCGCACCTGGCAGGTGCGCTGCACGACGTAGTAAGAGGTGGCGAACAAGCCCGAGATGCCGAAAGCGAAAATCACGGCATTGGTGTGTAAGGGACGCAGGCGCCCGTACGTCAGCCAGGGGATGTCGAGGTTCAGTGCGGGCCAGGCCAGTTGGGCGGCGATGATAACGCCGACCAGCATGCCAATAATGCCCCACACTACCGTGGCGATCGCGAATTGCTTCACGATCTTGTAGTTGTAGTTCAATGATTGATCCACTTTGATGTTCTCCCGAGAACGCTTTGATGATGTATATCAAAGAGTAGCGGGATGAACGTCAAAAAACTTTGATGTGGATCAAAATTGCCCTAACGAATTACTGCTGGGGGTCTTTCGGCTCGCTGCGGTCATCGTCCTGTAATACGCGCAGGCCGGGGCCGACCAGGTCGTCGAACTGGCCGCTGTCGGAGGCTTTGAAGAACAGCCAGATCGCCAGGAAGACAATGGCGATGCTGAGCGGAACGAGGATATACAGGACTTCCATCTTGTCGATTCACTATTTTTCTAGCGGCGCAGGCGCAGCGCATTGCAGATGACCACGGCCGAGCTGAGCGCCATGCCCACCCCGGACAGCCAGGGATTGAGCCAGCCGAAAGCGGCGGCCGGGATCGCCACCAGATTGTACAACGTCGACCAGGCCAGGTTCTGCCGGATCACGCCCATCGTGCGCGCCGCCGCGCGCGCCGTGTCGGCCACGGCGCCCAGTTGTCCATTCAATAAGACCGTATCGGCATGGGCCTGGGCCAGGGCCGCGCCCGAGCCCATGGCGAAGGAAACGTCGGCCGCGCTCAGCACGGCCGCATCGTTGATGCCGTCGCCCACCATTGCCACCACGGCGCCCTCGGCTTGCAGTTTTTGCACGTAATCGAGTTTTTGCTGGGGCAGGAATTCGCCGTGGGCGCTGCCGATGCCCAGGTCCAGCGCCACGCTGCGCGTCAGCGCATGCTGGTCGCCGCTCAGCAGCACCAGCTGCTTGCCCTGGCTGCGGAAGTAGTCGACCGTGGCCTGGGCGTCGGGCCGCAGCGCATCGCTGAGCAGGAAGCAGGCCAGCCAGCGCCCGTCCGTGCCCAGGTACACGGCGGTGGCGCCGTCGCCGTCGAAGGCCGGCGCGCTGCCGGTCAGGCCGGTGACGAAGGCCTGGTTGCCGAGGCGGTAGCGCTGGCCCTGGACCCGGCCTGCCAAGCCCTGGCCCGGCAGTTCCTGCACCTCCTCGGCCTCCCAGCCGGCGCCGGCGCCCGCCGCATCGGCCGCGGCCACGATGGCGCGCCCGATCGGGTGCGCGCTGCCCGCTTCCAGCGCGGCGGCGATCTGCAGGCTGACGGCCTCGCGGTTGTCGCCGAAGCTGTGCACCTGCTGCACCACCGGCTTGCCCATGGTCAGGGTGCCGGTCTTGTCGAACACGATATGGGTGGCGCGGTGCAGGGTTTCCATCACATGCGGCCGCACGATCAGCACGCCCCTGCCCAATAAATAGTCGGTGGCCGCCGCCAGCGCCGAGGGCGTGGCCAGCGACAGCGCGCAGGGGCAGGACACCACCAGCACCGCGATCGCCACCGGCCAGGCGCGCGCCGCGTCATGCCACCACCAGAAGGCGAAGGTGGCCAGGGCGAACAGCAAGAGGGCGCTGACGAACCAGGAGGCCACGCGGTCGGCCCATTGCGCGATCCGCGGCTTGGCGCCGCCGGCGCGTTCGATCAGTTTCAAGAGGTCGGCCAGGGTGCTTTCGCGCGCCGGGCGCAGCACGCGCAGCAGCACGGCGGCGCTGGCGTTGATGGCGCCGCCCGGCACTTCCTCGCCCAGGCCGCGCGACTGCGGCGCGCTTTCGCCGGTCAGCAGCGACATATCGATCGCGGTGCGGCCTTCGACGATGGCGCTGTCGGCGGCGATCGCCTCGCCCGGCTTGACCAGGATGATGTCGCCCTGCTGCAGGGCGGCGGCCGGCACCACCGTGCTGTCGCGGCTCTGCGGCCAGTGGTTCAGGCGCGCGGCCGAGGCGGGCAGGGCCTGCTGCATGCGTTCCAGCGCGCTGGCCGCCTTGCGCCGCGCCACCATTTCCAGGTAGCGGCTGCACAGCAGCAGGAAGATGAACATCGTCACCGAGTCGTAATACACCTCGCCCGTGCCGCGCCAGGTGGCCGCCACGCTGCCGAGGAAGGCGGCGGCGATGCCGATGGCCACCGGCACGTCCATGCCCAGCACGCGCGCGCGCAGGCTGGCCAGCGCGCCCTGGAAGAAGGGCAGGGCGGAATACGCCACGGCGGGCAGGGTCAGGAGCAGGCTGGCCCACTGCATCAGGGCCGCCATGCTGGCGTCCAGCGTGCCGTCGTCGCCCGCCATATACGAGGGCGCCACATACATCATCACCTGCATCATCGACAGGCCGGCCACGAACAGCTGGCGGCCCAGAGTGCGGCTGGCGCGCTGCAGCTGCGCGCCATGGCGCTCGGCGTCGTAGGGGAAGGCGGCGTAGCCGATGTCGCGCACCGCCTGCAGGATGGCGCTGGCCTGCAGCTTGTCTTTTTGCCAGCGCACCTGCAGCTTCTCGGTCGAGACGTTCAGGCTGGCGCTGGCCACCCCTTCCACGCACTGCAGGCGGTGCTCGATCAGCCAGACGCAGGCGGCGCAGCGGATGCCTTCCACCAGCAAGGTCGCTTCGCAATACTCGCCGTCGGCGGCAAAGCGCGGATCGTCGTTGTCGTACAGCGCCAGTTCCGGCGGCACCAGGCTGGCCTGGTCGGCGGTGGCGGCAAAGCCGGTGCGCTTGCGGTAGTAGTCGGTCTGGCCGATGTCGACGATGGTCTGGGCCACGGCGGCGCAGCCCGGGCAGCACATGCTGCGCGGCGCGCCGTCGATCGTCACCTGCCATGGCGCCGTGCGCGGCAGCGGCAGGCCGCAGTGGAAGCAGATCTCTTCCGTATCGGCAAAGGCGGCCGCCGCCAGCGCGTCCAGCATATCCTGGCCGGCGGCAGCGGTCGTGGCGAGGGGGGGCTGGGCGGCGGCCGTGTCGTCGGGGCGCGCCGCTCGTGAGCTGGCGTTATTCATGGGCGAGGGGTGACGCAGAAGGTATCGAGCCAGCCATGGCCGGCGCCGTGGGTCAGGCCGAGCGCATCGAGCAGGGGCATGGACAGGCCGCTGGCGCGCAGCAGGCCAAGCAGGCCGAAGCCCAGCACCAGCAGGCCGCAGGCGATGCGCACCTTGCGCTGCTGCATATACTGGCGCACGCGCGCGCCGGCCAGGCCGAGGCCCAGCAGCATGGGCAGGGTGCCCAGGCCGAAGGCGCACATCACGGCCGCGCCGCTGGCGGCCGAACCGCTCAGCATGGCCGTCAGCAGCACGCTGTACACCATGCCGCAGGGCAGCCAGCCCCACAAGCCGCCCAGCGCCAGGGCCTTGAGCGGCGTATTCATCGGCAGCAGGGGCTTCATCAGCGGCTGCACATGGCGCCACAGCAGGCCGCCGGCCGCTTCCAGCCGCGCCAGGCCGCGCCAGGCATCCATCAGGTACAGGCCGAGGGCGGCCAGCATCAGGTTGGCGGCCCACAGGCCGGCCGTCTGGATCGAGGTCAGGCGCGCCAGGCTGACGGCGCCGCCGGCCAGGCCGCCGGCGATGGCGCCGGCCAGCATATAGCTGCCGATGCGCCCGGCGTTATAGGCGAACACGCGCGCCAGGCTGTCGATCGCCTGCGGCAGGGCCAGGCCGGCCGGTCCGGCGGCGGGAACGATGGGAATCACGCGGCGCGCCGGTCCCTGGGCCGCGCTCAGCGCGCCCACGATGCCGCCGCACATGCCGATGCAATGCACGCTGCCGGCCAGGCCCACGGCAAACACCGGCAACAGATTCAAACCGCTCATTAACCGCCTCAGATTGTCTTCGAATAGCGCAGCGGCTGGACTGCGGGGCTGTGCGCCGCTGCGGCGCGCGCCGCGTTCAGATAGCGGTCGAACACCATGCAGATATTGCGGATCAGCAGGCGGCCTTTCGGCGTCACCGAGATCCACTCCGCGTCGATCGTCACCAGGCCGTCCTGGGCCAGCTCGGCGAGCCGTTTCAGCTCGTCCGCGAAATAGCCTTTAAAGACGATAGGATACGCCTGTTCCAGCGAGACGATGGACAGTTCGAAATTGCACATCAGGCGCTGGATGATGATGCGGCGCAGCAGGTCGTCGGTGCCGAGCTGGATGCCGCGCGCGATCGGCAGCTTGCCCTGATCGAGCTTGGCGTAATACTCGTCCAGCGTCTTTTCGTTCTGGCTGTAGGTCGCGTTCACCGAGCTGATGGCCGACACGCCGCAGGCCACCAGGTCCATCTCGGCGTGCGTCGAATAGCCCTGGAAGTTGCGGTGCAGGCGGCCCTGCTGCTGGGCCACGGCCAGGTCGTCGGTCGGCTTGGCGAAATGGTCCATGCCGATATACACATAGCCGGCGGCCGTCAGGCGGCCGATGCACTCGGCCAGCATGCCCAGCTTGACCGACGGCGACGGCAGGTCGGCATCCAGGATGCGGCGCTGCGGCTTGAACAGGTGCGGCATGTGCGCATAGTTGTACAGCGCGATGCGGTCCGGGTTGGAGGCGATCACCTTGCTCAGCGTCTGCGACATGGTGGTCAGGTTCTGTTTCGGCAGGCCGTAAATCAGGTCGATGCTGATCGAGCGGAAGCCGGCGTCGCGCGCCGCTTCCATCACGCCCAGCGTCTCTTCCATCGGCTGGATGCGGTTGACCGCCTTCTGCACCTCGGGATCGAAGTCCTGCACGCCCAGGCTGACGCGGTTGAAGCCCTGCGCGCGCAGCGAATGCACGCGTTCCGGCGTCACGGTGCGCGGGTCGATCTCGATCGAGTATTCGCCCTCGCTGTCCGGCGCGAACTCGAACTGGCGGTGCAGGTGGGCCATCAGCTCGCCCATCTGCTTGTCGCTGAAATAGGTCGGCGTGCCGCCGCCGAAGTGCAGCTGCTCGACGCGGTTCAAGCCGGCGAACAGCTTGCCCTGCATCTCGATTTCCTGCTTCAGATAGCTCAGGTAGGTGGCCGCCTTGCTGCGGTCCTTGGTGACGATCTTGTTGCAGGCGCAGTAGTAGCACACCGTGTCGCAGAACGGCACGTGCACGTACAGCGAGAGGGCGCGGCGGCCGCCGCGCAGTTTCAGGCTGGCCAGCGCCTCAAGGAAATTCCCGTAGCCGAAGTCGGGGGTAAACCGGTCGGCCGTCGGGTAGGAGGTATAGCGCGGGCCGGACTGGCTCATTTTCCCGATGATCTCGGGATCGAACTCGATCGTGGGCTCGGCTGCGGGGGCGATGGTGTGCATAAGGCTTCTTTACGTATAAGGTATCAGGCGGCCAGGCGTTTGGGACTGGCCGCGGGGCGGCTGGCGCGGCGCGCGGCACCCACGGGCTTGCCGAACTTGAACAGGCTGACGGCCTGCGACACGCTGCTGGCTTCTTCCGCCAGGCTGTTGGCGGCGGCGGCGGCTTGCTCCACCAGGGCGGCGTTCTGCTGCGTGACCTGGTCCATATGGGCGATGGCCTGGTTCACCTGGTCGACGCCGATGCTTTGTTCGCGCGAGGCGACCGAGATTTCGCCCATGATGGCCGTCACCTGCTTGACCGAGTTCACCACCTGTTCCATGGTGGCGCCGGCGCGCTGGGCGCGTTCCATGCCGTCGCTGACTTTGCCGACCGAGATGCTGATCAGGTTCTTGATGTCTTTCGCCGCCACCGAGGAGCGCTGCGCCAGGTTGCGCACCTCGCCGGCCACCACGGCGAAGCCGCGGCCTTGCTCGCCGGCGCGCGCCGCTTCCACCGCCGCGTTGAGCGCCAGGATATTGGTCTGGAAGGCGATGCCCTCGATCAGGCCGATGATGTCGACAATCTTCTTCGACGAGCTGTTGATCTCGTCCATGGTGGCGATCACGTCGGAGACGATCTCGCCGCCCTGTTCGGCCACGTTCGATGCCGCTTGCGCCAGGTCGTTGGCCTGCAGCGAGTTGTCGGCGTTGGCTTTGACGGTGGACGAGAATTCGTCGATGCTCGATGCGGTTTTTTCCAGGCTGGCCGCCTGCGCCTCGGTGCGGCCCGACAGGTCGTTATTGCCGGCGGCGATCTGGCGCGTGGCCACGGCCATGGTTTCCACGTTCACGCGCACATCGCGGATGGTGGCGATCAGATTATTGTTCATCTGCTGCAGGGCGCGCAGCAGCTGGCCCACTTCGTCGGTGCTGTCGGTGTCGAAGCTGCCGGACAGGTCGCCGGCCGCGATCTGACGCGCGCCTTCCAGGGCGCGGCCCAGCGGCTGCAGCACGCCCACGCGCAGCGTCCACCACAGGAAGACGTTGATCAGCAGGCCGATGAAGGTGGCGCCGAAGATGCCGTAGCGGATCCAGGGCGAGGAACCGTCGCCGAACAGGCTGGCCGCGCAGACGATCATCAACAGGGTGTTGACCACGCTGGTCGAGAACCAGATGCGCATGCCGAGCGAAACATGGCTCAGGCGCGCCAGCAGATTGCCCATGCCGGAGCGGATGATCTGGCCGTTCTTGATGGTGATGCCATGGTCGCTGTTCTGACGGATGGCGCGGTAGGCGGCGGCGGCGCTGGCGATCTGCTCGCGCTCGGGCCGGGTGCGCACCGACATATAGCCGATCGTGCGGCCGTTTTCCTTGATCGGGGTGATATTGGCTTTTACCCAGTAGAAGTCGCCATTTTTGCAGCGGTTCTTCACCAGACCGGTCCACGGCGTGCCGGCCTTGATGGAGCGCCACAGGTCGGCGAAGGCTTCGGGCGGCATGTCGGGGTGGCGCACGATGTTCTGTGGCGCGCCGATCAGCTCTTCTTCCGAAAAGCCGCTCACTTGCATGAAGTAGGGGTTCACATAGACGATGTTACCGTCCAGATCCGTTTTGGAGACGATGGCCTGATCTTCCGACAGTTCCACTTCCTGATTCGTTACGGGCAGGTTGTTGCGCATTTGAATACTCTCCTCCGAGCCACTGGCTTCTTGTCTCCATTCTTGCTTTATCGCAAGTTACAGGTCAAAGTTTACGCAGTTGGGCCATTAGTTTTATTGATGTAGATCAAAATTAAGGGAATTTCGGCAAAGCAGGTCTTGCCTTATTGCGAACAATGCAATAAGCGGAACACCAAGCCGTGAAGGCAGGAGGCTGGTCTCTACAGCCCCCTGGAGGCGCGCGCTGCGGATGGGCGCGCCCGTTTGGTTATCAGCCGTGGCCGCGCACTGCGCGCCACAGCTTGCCGGCCACGGTCACCAGGGCCAGCACGATGGCGCCGGCCACCACCCCGGCCACGCCATTCAACACGCTCGGGGTCAGCACGCCCAGCACGGGGCCGATGCCGGCCACGCCCTGCGCTGCCGCGCCCGCATGTTCGATGGCATGGTGGGCGGCCGGAATGCCGTGGGTCAGGATGCCGCCGCCGACCATGAACATGGCGGCCGTGCCGACCACGGACAGCAATTTCATCAGCACCGGCGCCGCCGCCAGCAGGAAGCGGCCGAAGGCGCGCACGCCGGCCGCGGCCGCGCCGGCGCGCTGGCTCAGGTAGAGGCCGGCGTCATCCATTTTGACGATGCCGGCCACGATGCCGTACACGCCCACCGTCATCACGACGGCGATGCCGACCAGCACCGCCACCTGCTGGGCGAAGCTGGCTTCGGCCACGGTGCCCAGCGCGATCACGATAATCTCGGCCGACAGGATGAAGTCGGTGCGGATGGCGCCCTTGATCTTGTCCTTTTCCAGTGCCACCAAGTCGACGGCCGGATCGGCCACGGCGGCCGCCAGCTCGGCGTGGTGCGCCGCGTCTTCCTCGGCGCTGTGCAGGAATTTATGGGCGATCTTCTCGAAGCCCTCGAAGCACAGGTAGGCGCCGCCCAGCATCAGCAGGGGAATGATGGCCCAGGGCGCGAAGGCGCTGATGGCCAGCGCGGCCGGCACCAGGATGGCCTTGTTTTTCATCGAGCCGACGGCCACCGCCCACACCACGGGCAGTTCGCGCTCGGCCTGCACGCCGGCCACCTGCTGCGCGTTCAGCGCCAGGTCGTCGCCCAGCACGCCGGCGGTCTTTTGCGCCGCCACCTTGCTCATGGCGCCGACATCGTCGAGGATGGTGGCGATATCGTCGATCAGTGCCAGCAGGCTGGTTCCGGCCATCAGAGGCCTCCCTGGAAGGTGGTGCGCATAGACATAGGAAATAAGAAAGCTGATTCAAAGAGCAATCTTACCCCAGACCAAGATCGGCGAATACCGCCGCCAGGCGCTAGAATGAAATATTTAAGTTGGGAGCCACGATGAGTTTCGCCGCCTGGATCACCTTTGTCATTGCCGCCTGCATCATCTCGGTCTCGCCCGGGTCCGGCGCCGTGTTGTCGATGTCGCATGGCCTCTCCTACGGGGTGCGCAAGGCCAGCGCCACCATCATGGGCCTGATCGCCGGCCTGCTGCTGCTGATCGGCATTGCCGGCGCGGGCGTCGGTTCCCTGCTGCTGGCCTCGGAATTCGCCTTCAGCGTGGTCAAGACCGTGGGCGCCCTCTACCTGATCTACCTCGGCCTGTGCCAGTGGCGCGCCAAGACGGCCGCCGGCCTGGGCGTGGATGCGGCGTCCGGGCGGCCGCAGGCGCCCTCGCTGCGGCGCCGCTTCATGACCGGCTTCCTGACCAATGCCACCAATCCCAAAGGCATCATCTTCATGGTGGCCGTGCTGCCCCAGTTCATCACCCAGGGCCAGCCTGTGCTGCCCCAGCTGCTGATCCTGGCCGCCACCATGGTCACCATCGATTGCATCGTGATGCATGGCTACGCCTTCCTGGCCTCGTCCATGCAGCGCTTTTTCCGCGATGCGGGCGCCGTGAAAAAACAAAACCGCGTATTCGGCGGTTTGCTGATGGCGGTCGGCGCCGCCCTGTTCTTTGTTAAACGCGGCAGTCATGCCTGAGAAAAAGGCGCATACTGTAGCCAGCGCGGCGCAAAAAGCGCGCTTTATCTTGCGGAATAAATAAAACAGCACGCTGCAGGATATGAAAAAAACTGTAACGCCGGTCGCCATAAGCGGCGCTTCCGGCGTTTAATATATGGCTACACAAGGAGACACTTCATGCAACGCAAATTTCTTCATTTCATTCTATTGGTGGCCCTGATCACCGCCTCGGCCCTGGCCCTGGCGGCGTAAACGCCGCTTTCCGGCGGCGGATATTGCAGCTCATCCGCCTTTTTTTGTCTTTCAAGCGCCGAATTGAACAGTCTGTCACAATACCGTGGTTTCGCTCTGCGCTATTCCGTAGAGTGTCGACAGTGGAATATGCAAAACAGTGCCGACGACAGGACTTTGAATGTCCGCACCGCCCGCTTTTGTTTTTCTCCACCCCGGTTTTGTCCCGACTATTTTCATTCCGCATGAACGAGAATAGTTTTTACCAGCCCCTTGGGGCTGGTTTTTTTTATTCCCTATTCTGTATCCCGCGCGCGCTGGCGGATGCGCTCGCGCCATTCGCCCAAGGCCGACAGGGCGCCATGGAATTCTTTTTCGATCAGATCGGCTTCGGCCACCGACACCTTGCCGTCCAGCAGGGCGCTGGCCACCGCCTCGGCCACGGCGCCGACCTGGCTCATCACCTTGCACACCGTCTGCGACAGATCGTCCTGGCTGACCTGCTCGGGCAGCGGCACGACGAAGGCCGCCATGCCGTGCCGCGTCAGCAGCGCGTGCAGGGGCCGCATGGCGTCGGCCACGCCGGCCTGGTGGCACAGCTCGACGATGGCCGAGACTTCCTCGAACGAGGGGTAATGCGAGGCGATCGTCGGCGCCAGCTTATTGCGCAGCACATTGACCGAGATGTCCATGGCCAGGGCCAGGGCTTCGATGCCGCCGGGGTAGCCGCGCGCCACGGTGTACAGGGCGTCGTGCTGGTTCATAGCGAGATACTTGCGAGTCATGGTGAAGCTGATCCTTTTTTACCGTTGCAATGACTTGGGCTGGACAGTATGCTGTCTTTCATTCAACTAGCAATATAACCATTTTTCCGGGAAGCCAAGATGAAGTTATTCCGCACCGCCCTCATCGCCGCCCTGTTGCTGCCGCTGGCCAGCATGGGCGCGGCCGACGCGCGGCCCAGCTCCTCGTATAAAAGCGGATTTTCGTCGCAAAAGAGCAGCCCGGCAAGGAGTGCGCCGTCCAAGGCCGCGCCGGATTATTCGAGCCGCCGCTCCAGCTATGGTTCTTTCAGCGGCAGCAGCAGCCGTAGCGCCGACGCCGAACCGGCGCGCAAATCGGGGTTCGGCAGCTTCAATAGCCGCTCGGCGCGCGAGGGCACGGCCGACGCGCCCAGCCGCCAGTCCGGCTCCGGCAGTTTCGGCAGCCGCTCGTCCAGCGACAGCGCGGCCGATGCGCCGAGCCGCCAGTCCAGCTTCGGCTCCTTCGGCCGCCGCAGCGGCGACGACGGCGCGCAGAACGGCGGCAGCGCTGGTTCGCGCAGCGGTTCTGCCCTGTCGCGCGATCTGGGCCAGCGCACGGCTGAAGACCGCGCCCTGCGCAGCCTCGATGCGCGCAAAGCGGCCGGCGTCGGTCTGGCGGGCGCAGCCATCGGCGGCGCGGCCGGTGCGGCCGCCACCCATGGTGACGCCTTGCCGCCGCTGCATGATCCGGTGATGCCGCGCCAGGCCAACTCCGCGCCAGGCAATGGCGGCGGCCAGTACAACCAGGGCCAGTACGGCCAGCCCGCGCCACCGCCGCCGGTCGCGGCGCCGCAGCAGAAGGACAACAGCCTGCTGTACGGCCTGGGCGGCTATATGCTGGGCCGCTCGATGAATAACCACGGCGGCGGCCATCACGGCTCCGACAACGGCGGCAATAGCGGTGGTAATGGCAATAGCGGCAACAACGGCAGCGAAGCCAGTGGCGGCGGCAGCGCTGGCGGCGCGCTGGAAGCGGCGGCCCAGGCGCAGGTGAAGGAATCCTCCTTCGGCGGCGCGGTACTGCGCACCTTCCTCTGGCTGGCGCTGCTGGGGACGCTGGGCTGGCTGCTTTACTTTGGCGTCAAACGCCTGCGCCGCACGTCCGAACGCAAGGCTAATTATTCGTTTGAAAGGAATTGATATGGGCTGGAAAGATGCACTCGGCTACCTGCGCGCCGGCGCCGCCAAGCGCGGCGTGGGCGAGGAGCTGCGCGAAGACGGGGATCTGCCGCTGGGCGCCCGCATCGGCAGCCTGGTGAATGTGCAGCAGTCGCCGCTGATCCGCGCCAGCGCCGCCGGTTCCCTGCTGGCGCTGCCCGACGAAGGCGGTCCGCGCATCGTCGCCATCTCCCAGCTCAAGCTGAACCTGTCGGGCAAGCTGTACCGCTACTATCTGGCCAAGGGCGACGACGACGCGCAGGAGCGCTTCATCCAGCTCTACCAGAACGAGCAGGGCGAAGTGGCCGAAATCTTGTACTGCAGCCAGCTGGCGCGCGTGATCCCGGAAACGGAAGAGGACCAGGACGCCTACACGGGCAGCCAGGGTTACGGCCTGGGCGACCCCAGCTACACGCTGTGGCGCGAGCAGCTGGCCGGGGAGGGCTATGCCGCCAGCGTGCTGGACGCCGCCTTCGGATCGAACGAAGGTGCCGAGTACCAGCGCGATGTGGGCAGCGGCGGCTTCGTGCCGCCGTTCACGGGCACCGAAACCCGCATCGACGACGCGGGCGGCATGCAGGGCTTGCGCCAGGAGCTGTACTTCATGCCCTATGCGCGCAGCCTGAACGATGGCGGCAAGGAATATCTGCTGATCACGACGGAGATTCTCCAAAGCGTGAACGGCGCAGGGAAACGCGGTATCCACGTCGATTTTGTGGTCGGGATACCGGTGGAGCAGGAACGGCTCGTCATCCAGTGATGACACCGGTGTGGTGTAGTAATTCAAATCAACGAAAGGAAAGATGACATGAGCAATTCGAATGGCTGGGGCTTGACCGCGCGCCTGATTTCCAAGCACTTTGGCGCCCTGGGCGACCGTTTTGCCGAAGCGATTGCCAGTTTTGATCCGGAAACGGCCACCGAGGCTGACCGCGACCGCCTGGCCGACACCCTGCGCAATGCCGCGCAAAAACTGGCGTCGGCCCGTTCCGCCTTCAACAAGGAGCGCGACGACGTGATCAAGCTGCGCGAACTGATCGCCACCGACGAGAAAGCCACCGAAACCCTGGCCGAGCGCCTGGCGGCCGGCCAGATTTCCGAAGCGACCATCAACCTGTTCTGCGACGAGCTGGAAGCGAACAAGGCGCGCCTGCCGCAAGAGCTGCGCGAAGAGGCCGACGCCCAGGAATACATGAGCGAGCTGCAGAAAATCGTCGACGCCCTGTCGCAGCAGCTGGCCGATTTCGACGCCGCCGCCAAGAAAGCCATGCAAGCCCTGGCCACCGCCAAGGCCCAGCGCGAGCTGCAGGAAGTGCGCGCCGAGCGCCAGAGCGAGCTGGCCGGCCTGTCGGGCATGCGCGGCAACACCAGCGCCCTGAACGCGCTGACCCGCCGCGCCCAGCAGATCAGCAACGAGGCCGAAGGCATGAAGATCGTCTCCGACATCGGCCAGCGTCCTTACGACCAGGCGGCCGAGATCGACGCCATCCGCAAATCGGTGAGCCAGCCGGCCAGCGAATCGGCGCTGGAGCGCCTGAAACGCCTGTCGAGCAAACCGGCGGCGGCTTAATCAGCCCCTGCGGCGCGGGTTCCGGCCTGAAACCGGAGCCATGCGCCGAATTTGGCTAAAATAGGAAGCGGCGCGCAAACGCGTGCCGCTTCTTTTTATTTGTTAAACGATTGGAAATTTTATGGCAGCGATCCCCCCGTCCGAGTCCCTCATCGAATACCCGAGCGACTTCCCGATCAAGGTGATGGGACCGACGCATGAGGAATTTGCGGCCACCATCCTGGCCGTGGTGCTCAAGCACGACCCCAGCTTCCACGAAGGCAAGATGGAAACCCGGCCGTCGGCCAAGGGCAATTTCACCGGCCTGACCGTGACCGTGCGCGCCACCAGCCGCGAGCAGCTGGACGCCCTGTACACCGAACTGTCGGGCCACCCGATGGTGAAAATCGTCATGTAAGCCGCAGCTGCGGCGCGAATTGCGCGATCTCGGCCAGCAGCCAGGCGCGGAAGGCCTGCACCTGCGGCTTGGCCGCCGCGCCGGGCGGCGTCACGAAGTAATAATCGTCCGGGCTGGGCGTGGCAAGTTCGAACAGCCGCCGCAACTGCCCGGACGCCAGTTCCTGCATCGCCACCACATGGCGCACCAGCGCCACCCCGTCCCCATCCACGGCGGAACGGATCAGCATCGATAAATCCTCGAACATCACGCCGCCGGCCGGCTCGGCCAGGTGCAGCCCGGCCGCGCGGAACCAGGGCAGCCAGGGCTCGTTCGAACGCAGCAGTGTGGCCTGGGCCAGCGCCGCCGGCGTGGCGGGCAGATCGCCGCCGCGATAGCGGGGACTTACTACCGGGTAATAGATATCGCCCATCAGGCGCTCCGACAGCAAGCCCGGATACTGGCCGCGGCCGAAGCGGATGCCGACATCGATGCCTTCCAGGTGCAGATCCTGCAAGGTGCTGTTGGCCTGCAGCACCACCTCCACTTCGGGATGCAATTCGATGAAGCGGCCCAGGCGCGGCGCCAGCCAGCGCGCCGCGAACGAGGGAATCGAGGAAATCGTGAGCCGCTGGCAATTCCGGCCCGGCCGCAGAACCTCGGCCGCCGCCGCGATCTCGCCCAGGGCGCGGCCCACCGTCAGCGCGAAGCGCCGGCCTTCCGGCGTCACCTTCACCTGCCTTCCCTTGCGCGCGAACAGGGCCAGGCCCAGGTCGTTCTCCAGCCCGCGCACCTGGTGGCTGATCGCGCCGTGGGTCAGGTGCAGCTCTTCCGCCGCGCGCGAAAAATTCTCGTGGCGGGCCGCCGCCTCGAAGGCGCGCAGGGCGGACAGATTGGGCAGGCGGCGCAGGTCGGACATGGTGTCTATGTGAGGAAAACTAACAACGATAAAGAAAATATATCGTTATGCGGCCCATGCTGCAAGCCCGTAGCATGTGAATGAAATTCAACAACCGGAGCCGCCATGAGCCTCAAACTGTATGCCGACAGTGCCTTCACCAGCCCTTACGCCCTGTCCGTTTTTGTCGCCCTGAAGGAAAAAGGCCTGCCCTTCGAGCTGGAAACCCTCGATCTCGATGCCGGCGCCAACAAGAACCCGGCCTACCGCGCCCAAGCCCTGACCGGCCGCGTTCCCTGCCTGGTCCACGACGGTTTCGCGCTGACCGAATCGAGCGCCATCTGCGAGTATCTGGATGAGGTTTTCCCGGATCCGGCCCAGCGCGCCCTGTACCCGGCCGCGGCGCAGGAACGCGCCGTCGCGCGCCAGGTCCAGGCCTGGCTGCGCAGCGACCTGCCGGCCCTGCGCACCGAGCGCAGCACCCACACCGTGTTCTACCAGCGCGCCGAGCTGCCCTTGTCCACCGCTGCGCAGGAGGATGCCGCGCGCTTGCTGGCCGCCGCCGAGCGCTGGATACAGGGAGCCTACCTGTTCGAAGACTGGAGCATCGCGGACACCGACCTGGCCGTCATGCTCAGCCGCCTGGTCATGAACGGCGATCCGGTGCCGCAAAAGCTCAAGGATTACGTGGCGCGCCAATGGCAGCGCGAGTCCGTGCAGGAGTGGCTGAAGCGGATTAATCGCTAAGCCACTGCGTTGCTGGGGTGCCTGGCTGCCGAACCGCCGCATCGTCCACCTACGTGCCGCGCGACTGTGGGCAGGGATTCCACGTCCGCTATCAACGCGGCGGCTGGTTCCGGCGGACGGGTATTGCTGCGGCCGGGAAGTAGCGGCGATCTGCCGCCTACTGCGCGAAATCGCCTGAAAACTTGCTTGCATGGCTATAATTGCCGCATGCAACTACCTGCCATTTTCCGCTCCCTGCCGCAGCACGAAGCGCTCGGCCGCCTGGTGTGGATGCGCGCCATCGCGCTTTCCTTCGAAACCTGCGGCGTGCTGGCGGCGTCGCTGTGGCTCGACGTCTTCCTGCCGATCGAAGCCGCGCTCGTCGTCATGGCCCTGCTGGCCAGCTTCAATATGTGGTCCTGGTGGCGCATGCAAAATCCGCGGCCGGTGGGCGAGATCGGCCTGTTCTACCAGTTGCTGGTCGACGTGCTGGCCCTGTCGGCCCTGCTCTACCTGACGGGCGGCGCCACCAATCCCTTCGTCTCGCTCTACCTGCCGGCGCTGGCCGTGGCCGCCGCCATCCTGCCGCTGGCCCTGGCCCTGGTGCTCGCCATCGCCGCGCTGGCTGCCTACTCGGCCATGATCACCCACTATGTGCCGCTGCATGTGATGGACCACCACATGGCCATGAACTACCACCTGGTCGGCATGTGGATCAATTTCGCGCTGTCGGCCGGCCTGATCACCTGGTTTGTCGGCCGCCGTTCGCGCACCTTGCGCGAGCGCGACGCCCAGCTGGCGCTGGCGCGCGAACAACACCTGAAAAGCGCGCAGATGATCGCGCTCGGCACCCAGGCCGCCAGCGCCGCCCACGAGATGGGCACGCCGCTGTCCACCATCGCCTTGATCGCCGACGACCTCAAGCACGATTTCGCGCAGGACGCCAACTTCGCCGCCTACCGCGCCGACATCGCCACCATCGAAACCCAGATCGCGCTGTGCAAGGCCTCGCTGCAGCGCCTGGGCGCCGCGGCGCCGGGCACGGTGGTGCCGGTGGCCGACTGGCTAGCCCAGTTCATCGAGAAATGGCGGCTGCGCTGTCCGGCGACCAAGCTCAAGCTGGCGCTGCCGCCCAGCGAGGCGCGCATCGGCAATGCCCAGGATCTGGCCCAGATCCTGCTCATCCTGCTCGACAACGCCGCCTTTGCCGCCAGCCGCGCCGATACCGAACTCGCCATTACCCTGAGCGTGGCCGGCGCCAACGCCTGGATCCGCATCGAAGACCATGGCCCCGGCATTGCGCGCGAGCGGCTGAAGCGGCTGGGCGGCGAACAGGTCAAGAGCACCTCGGGCGGCCAGGGCATCGGCCTGATGCTGGCCTTCGCCACCGCCAGCCAGATCGGCGGCCGCATCGACCTTACTTCCACCCCCGGCACCGGCACCACGGCCACCGTCACCATCCCGCTGCATGAAGCCTAAACTCCTGATCCTCGACGACAACGAAGTCTTTGCCGCCACCCTGGCCCGCTCGCTGGGCCGGCGCGGCCTCGACGTGACCGTCGCCCACAGCGGCGAGGCGGCGATGCAGGCCGCCGCCCAGACGGCCTTCGACTACGCCACCATCGACCTGCACCTGGCCAGCGATTCGGGCCTGCAATGGATTGCGCCGCTGCGCCAGGCCCTGCCGCAGGCACGCCTGCTGGTGCTGACCGGCTACGCCAGCATCGCCACCACCGTGCACGCCATCAAGCTCGGCGCGGACGATTATCTGGCGAAGCCGGCCAATGTCGACTCCATCCTGTCGGCGCTGCAATTCCAGGCCGAGGACAGCGCGCCGCTGCCCGAACCGCAGCAGCTGATTCCGATGACGGTCGAGCGTCTGGAGTGGGAGCACATCCAGCGCATTCTTATCGAAAATCAAGGAAATATCTCTTCGACGGCGCGCGCCCTGAACATGCACCGGCGCACCCTGCAAAGAAAGCTCGGCAAAAAACCCGTTGCAAAATAAGGACTTAGCGCCGCCGATGCGGTGCCGCCGAGGCATAAAACGGCCTTGTCGCAGGCCAAGTGCGACAATTGGTCGCATTCCCAACTGCTAGCGACCTCCCCATAATTCGTATTGCAAATTAGAAATAAGTTAAGTGCCAAGCAATACTACAAGGGGAATTTCATGCAATATCCAGTCCGTCCTAGCGCCATGGCCCTGGCGGTCGCCGCGCTGATTTCGGGAACCGCACCAGCCGCCTACGCCGACGAAGCCCAGCAGATGCCGACCGTGCTGGTCACCGCATCCAAATTCGTGCCCGTGCCGGTGACCGCCGGCAGCCTGGGCGCCGAACAGATGGCCGGCAAGCGCTCCGCGCTCAACGATACCGCCCAGCTGCTCAGCGACGTGCCCGGCATGTCCCTCGCCGGCGGCGGCGCCGTCTCCAGCCTGCCCGTAATCCATGGCCTGGCCGACGACCGCAACCGCATCAAGATCGACGGCATGGACTTGATTTCGGCCTGCGCCAACCACATGAATCCGCCCCTGTCCTATATCGACCCTGCGAACGTGGGCAATATCAAGGTCTACACCAGCCTGATTCCGGTCAGCCTGGGCGGCGACAGCATCGGCGGCGCCATCGTGGTCGCCTCGCAGAACCCGCGCTTCGCCAAACCGGGCGAAGGCTTGCTGACCACCGGCGAACTGGGCACCTTCTACCGCTCCAACGGCCATGCCCGTGGCGTGCAGGCCGCCGCCACCATCGCCAACGAGAACTTCAGCTTCAGCTATAACGGCGCCACCGCGCGCTCGGACAATTACGAAGCGGCGCGCGACTTCAAGCCGGGCGTCACCGCCGTCGCCACCAAGATCGGCGACCACTGGATTGGCGGCGACGAAGTGGCGTCCTCCAGCTACAAGACGGAAAACCATGCCGTCAACCTGGCCATGCGCAGCGGCCAGCACCTGTTCGAATTCAAGGCCGGCTTCCAGGACATGCCCTACCAGGGCTTCCCCAACCAGCATATGGACATGACGAAGAACCGCAGCACCCAGCTGAATTTCGTCTACACCGGCCAGTTCGACTGGGGCACTTTGGTGACGCGCCTGTACCAGGAAAAAACGCGCCACCAGATGGACTTCTCGAACGACAAACTGTTCTGGTATGGCGCCGCGCGCAATGTCGCCGGCATGCCGATGGAAACCAAGGGCAAGAACAATGGCGTGTCGGTCAAGGCCGATATCGCGCTGAGCCCGATCGACCAGTTGCGCGTGGGCGGCGAACTGCAGCGCTACCGCCTCGACGATTGGTGGCCGCCGGTCGCCAATTCCATGATGATGTCGCCCAACACCTTCATGAACATCAATAACGGCAAGCGCGACCGCTTCGACGCCTACGCCGAGTGGGAACGCGAATGGACCTCGAAATGGACTTCGCTGCTTGGCCTGCGCGCCGACCGCGTCAGCATGAATGCCGGGAATGTGCAGGGCTATAACACCATGCCCATGGGCTATGGCAACGACGCGGCCCGCTTCAACGCCGCCGACCGCAAAAAGACCGACAATAACTACAACCTGACCGCCCTGGCCCGCTACACCGTCAACGCCAACCAGAGCTTCGAAGGCGGCTATGCGCGCAAAGCGCGTTCGCCCAGCCTGTACGAGCGCTACACCTGGTCCACCAATGGCATGGGCATGACCATGAATAACTGGATCAACGACGGCAATGGCTATGTGGGCGACATCAACCTTAAGCCGGAAGTGGCGCACACCCTGAGCCTGTCCATGGACCTGCACGACGGCGCCGGCAAGCAGTGGGATCTGAAAGTCGCGCCCTACTTCACCCGCGTCAACAACTATATCGACGCGGCCTGCCTCACCAAGTGCAGCCCGAACCGCTTCAACTACCTGAAAGTGGTGAACCGCGACGCCAAGCTGTATGGCTTCGACCTGTCCGGCTCCGCCAACCTGGGCAAGATCGATGGCGTCGGCAGCTTCACCGGCAAGGGTGTCGTGAGCTATGTGCGCGGCAAGACCACCGATGGCGATAACCTCTACAACATCATGCCGCTGAATGCGCGCCTGAGCGTGGAGCATCGCATGGGCAATTGGACCACCACCGTGGAAGAAGTGCTGGTGCGCTCCAAGTCCAAGCTGTCCCAGGTGCGTAACGAGATGGAGACCGGTGGCTATGGTCTGCTGAATCTGCGCACCAGCTACGAAGCCAAGGCTTACCGCATCGACATCGGCCTGGATAATGCGCTCAACAAGTTCTATTCGCAGCCGCTGGGCGGCGCCTATATCGGCCAGGGCGTCACCATGTCGCTGAACGGCGGCGGCGCGCCGTACGGCATCACGGTGCCGGGCATGGGCCGTTCGGTCTACGCGGCGCTCAAACTCAAGTTCTAAGGTAGCACCGCAAGGCGCCCGCCCCGCCGTCCTGGTAGGTCGGGCGCCTGTTTTTTCAGCGGCCGGCATCCAGTTCCGGTCAGGCCGCCCGGCCCTCGCCCGGGGGCGAATCGGCAGGTCCAGGCCAAGCTGACTTATAATGGCGGGGCATTTGCCAACCTAACAAGCCCCCCATGTCCACGATCCGACCCGAACCGGCGGTGATTCGCCATCTCGGACAAGCCGAATACGAGCCGATTTTTGCCGCGATGCGCGCCTTTACCGACGCGCGCACGCCCGACACGCCCGATGAGCTGTGGATCGTCGAACATCCCCCTGTTTTCACGCTGGGCCTGGGCGCCGACCGCGGCCACCTGCTGGCCGGCGCCAGCGCCATTCCCGTGGTGCAGACCGACCGGGGCGGCGAGGTGACGTATCATGGCCCGGGCCAGGTTGTGATCTATTTGCTAATGGACCTGCGCCGCAACAAGCCGGGCGGCAAGCTGTATGCCCGCCAGTTCGTGCATAAAATCGAGCAGGCGATCATCAATGTGCTGGCGGCGTATAATCTCGCTGGCGAGCGCGTTGAAGGCGCGCCCGGCATCTATATGGCCGGCGGCCCGAAAAAGGGCGCCAAGATCGCCGCGCTGGGATTGAAAGTGCGCGGCAACGGCTGCACCTACCACGGGGTGTCGCTGAATGTGGGCATGGATCTGGCGCCGTTCGGCTGGATCAATCCCTGCGGCTACGCCGGCCTGGAAACCGTGGACATGCGCAGCATGGGCGTCGAAGCGCCCCTGGCCGATGTGCAGGACGCGCTGGCCGAAGAACTGACCCAGTTGCTGGGCGTAGCAGAACCCGAACCCGTCGCGCAGGACTAACCGAATCAACTACTTAGGCCCATTGGGCCACGCAGCTTATGACCATCGAGACCACTTCCAGCCCAGCCCCAGCTTACAACCCCAGCGAAAAGCAAAAAGGCGCCAGCAAGACCTCGCGCATCCCGATCAAGATCGTGCCGATCGAGCAGGTGGAGCGCCTGAAAAAGCCGGAGTGGATTCGCGTCAAAGGCGCTTCCGTTTCCAGCCGCTTCTACGAAATCAAGGACATCCTGCGCGAGAACAAGCTGGTGACCGTGTGCGAGGAAGCGAGCTGCCCGAATATCGGCGAATGCTTCGGCAAAGGCACCGCCACCTTCATGATCATGGGCGACAAGTGCACCCGCCGCTGCCCCTTCTGCGACGTGGGCCACGGCCGTCCCGATCCGCTGGACGTGAACGAGCCGGGCAACCTGGCCAACACCATCGCCAAGCTGCGCCTGAGCTATGTGGTGATCACCTCCGTTGACCGCGACGACCTGCGCGACGGCGGCGCCGCCCACTTCGTCGAGTGCATCACCAAGACGCGCGATCTGTCGCCGAAGACCCAGATCGAAGTGCTGGTGCCCGACTTCCGCGGCCGCCTGGAAAAAGCCCTGGACATCTTCGCCAGCGGCCTGCCGGACGTGATGAACCACAACCTGGAAACCGTGCCGCGCCTGTACAAGGAAGCCCGTCCCGGCGCCGATTACCTGCACTCGCTCAAGCTGCTGAAGGACTTCAAGGCGCTGTATCCGGACGTGAAAACCAAGTCCGGCCTGATGGTCGGCCTGGGCGAGACCGACGAGGAAATCCTGGAAGTGATGCGCGATATGCGCGCCCACGACATCGACATGCTGACCATCGGCCAGTACCTGGCGCCGTCCAACAGCCACCTGCCGGTGCGCCGCTACGTGCACCCGGACGTGTTCAAGATGTTCGAGGACGAAGCGTACAAGATGGGCTTCGCCCACGCCGCCGTCGGCGCCATGGTGCGCAGCTCCTACCACGCCGATGTGCAGGCGCATAACGTGCTGGCAGCCGGCTAAGGCCAATGACGGTACGCATCGAAGCGTCGTGGAAGGAGCAGCTGCAGGAAGAATTCGCCAAGCCCTATTGGGACAGCCTGACTTCCTTCGTGCGCGCCGAGTATGCGGCCGGGCAGTGCTGCCCGGCTGGCAAAAACATCTTCCGCGCCTTCGATCTGACGCCTTTTGACGAGGTCAAAGTCGTCATCCTCGGCCAGGACCCGTACCACACGCCCGGCGCTGCCATGGGCTTCTGCTTCTCCGTCCCGGACGGCAACCGTCCCCAGCCCAGCCTGCAGAACATCTTCCAGGAGATCGGCTCGGACCTGGGCGTGGCGCGCAGCAGCACCGACCTGTCGGACTGGGCGCAGCAGGGCGTCTTCCTGCTCAACGCCGTGCTCACGGTGCGCGCCCACCAAGCCGGTTCGCACGCCAAGCGCGGCTGGGAAAACTTCACCGACAGCGCCATCAGCCGTCTCTCGTCCGAGCGCGAGAACCTGGTCTTCATCCTGTGGGGCAGTTACGCCATCGCCAAGCGCGCCTTGATCGACGCGCGCAAGCATCACATCATCACCTCGCCCCATCCGTCGCCGTTGTCTGCCCATCGCGGCTTCTTCGGCAGCAAACCCTTCTCCCGCGCCAACGGCTACCTGGCGGCCAAGGGCAAAACGCCCATCGCCTGGGCCTGAGACGCATCGCCAGCAAAGGTATTTCATGGATACGCCCGCACACGACCTGGATTACTTCAATAGCTTCGGCAAGGGCACGCTGCCCGACCACCTTGGCATTCAAGTCACCGGCACGGGCAAGCATGAGCTGAGTGCCGAATTCACCGTCGCGCCGCATCACCTGGCGCCGAACGGCTATCTGCATGCGGGCAGCATCGTGACCCTGGCCGATACGGCCTGCGGCTACGCCTGCTATACCAATCTGCCTGAGGGCGCGAACAACTTCACCACTATCGAGCTGAAATCCAATCACCTCGGCACGGCACGCGAAGGCGTGGTGGCGGTGACGGCACGCGCCGTGCATATGGGGCGCACCACCCAGGTGTGGGACGCCACTGTGGTGGATAAAGCCACAGGCCGCACGATTGCCTTGTTCCGCTGTACACAAATGATCTTGTATCCGAAATAATAGGAGCCTTGAATATCCACCCGGCCGCGCCGGAGAAAGGATGGTCATGGTTCTGCATCGCCTCGCAGGCGCCAGCCTGCTGCTCGCCACCGCGCTGGCTTGCGCGCAAACGCCGTATACCGAGGATTCCACTTACCGCGGCCTCGGCGGCCAGGAAGGCATCAGGAAGATAGTCGATACCTTCATCCCCCTGATCCTGGCCGATGAACGCATCAAGGCCACGTTCGAAGACACGGATATGAAGCAGCTGGCCGAACGTCTGGCCGAGCAGTTCTGCGAATTTTCCGGCGGCCCCTGCAAATACACCGGCAAGTACAAGGGCAAGGACATGGCGTCGGTGCATATCGACCTGAAGATCAGCAACGCCCAGTTCAATGCCCTGGCCGAAGACTTGCAGATCGCCATGGAGCGCAACAATGTGCCGAACAGCGTGGCGAACAAGCTGATTGCCAAGCTGGCGCCGATGCAGCGCGATATTGTGACCAAATGAGCGTGACCACATAAGGAGAAGCCGATGCGGACCACCATCTTCGCAGCGCTGCTGCTTTCCACTTGTGCCACCGCTCCCGCGCTGGCGCAGTCCCGCCCCGATATGGGCAAATTCCTCGCCACCGGCGGCGTCAGCCAGCTGGAAGGCGCGGGCGGCGGCGGCATCACGCCCTGGGCGCTGATCAGCGGCTATGGCACGCGCGACAGCTGGGGCGGCAATGTCCACTACACCCATGTGAAGACGCAGGACTACTCGCTCGGCACGTATGGCGTGGCGGTCGGCATCGCCGACAAGGTGGAAGTCTCGCTGGCGCGCCAGGACTTCAAGGGCAGCCTGGCCCCGCTCGACCAGCTGCAGATCAAGCAGGACATCGTCGGCCTCAAGCTGCGCGTGGCGGGCGACGCCGTGTATGAGCAGGACCGCTGGCTGCCGCAGATCGCCATCGGCATCCTGTACAAGAAGAACAAGGGCGTGGGCGGCCTGGGCGCGCTGGGCGTCACCAACGTGACCCAGCTGGGCGCGAAGGACGACAGCGGCTATGATTACTATGTGTCCGCCACCAAGATCCTGTTCGAGCAAAGCCTGCTGCTGAACGGTACTTTGCGCGCCACGCGCGCCAACCAGATGGGCATCCTCGGTTTCGGCGGCGACCGTAACGACAGCACGCGCCTGATGCCGGAAGTCTCGCTGGCGTATCTCGTGAACCGCAAGCTGGCGCTGGGCGCCGAATACCGCCGCAAGCCGCACAATCTGATGCTGGACGACGAGAAGGCATATTACGACGCCTTCATCGCCTGGTTCCCGAACAAGAATTTATCGGTGACGGCCGCCTACGCCCACTTGGGCGACATCACGGTGCTCAACAAGAAGAAACAGAAGGGCTGGTATCTGTCGCTGCAAGCCGGCTTCTAAGCAGGCGGCCATGAAAAAAGGACGCTGCGGCGTCCTTTGTTTTACCCCTTGAGGTGTTCTTCCAGCAGCTTATGCAGGGCCGGGAATTCCGGCTGGCCCACATAGCGCTTGATGATCTTGCCGTCCTTGTCGATGACGAAGGTGGTGGGCGTCATCGACACGTCGCCATAGGCCTTGGCCGCTTCGCCCGTCACGTCCAGCGCCACTTTGAAGGGCAGCTGGCGCGTTTCGGTGAAGTTCACCACATAGTTGGGCGCATCGTATTTCATGGCGACGGCGACGAATTCCAGGCCCTTGTCCTTGTACTTATTGTAAGTTTCGACCATCTGCGGCATCTCAGCCACGCAGGTGGTGCAGGACGTCGCCCAGAAATTCACCATCACCACCTTGCCGCGCAGGCTCTCGGGCGTGATCTTCTCCCCCTTGATGTCGACGAAGGTCACGGCGGGCGCGCTGTTCTTGGTGTTCAGCGTGGAATAGGCGGCCAGGCCGGCGGCGGCCAGCAGGACGGCGGCGATGGCGGGCTTGACCCAGGCTTTGGAGGAGCTTGTCATGGTGCTAAGGCGGTTGGACGCGGGATGCGGCCATTATAGTCCGGCCGCCCCCGGCTTGTCTGAAGCGAGCCTGAAAGCCGGCCGGCTTCCAGGTGCCGCGGCGGCATCAGCGTGCCGCTGCCGGTTGCTGCTGCTGAGGCGTGGGCTGGTACTGCTTCCACTCCTCTTCGGTGATGTACTCGAAGACTTTCACAACCTTGCTCACGCCGCTCACGCCGCGCGCGATTTCAGCGGCGATATTGCCTTCGCGCTGGGTCACGCGGCCCATCAGGAAGACGGCGCCACGCTCGGTCACGATTTTGAAGCTGTTGGCCGAGATATCGCGCGAGTCGATCAGGCTGGCCTTGACCTTGGTGGTGATCAGGGCGTCGTTGGAGCGCGAGGTGAAGCTGGCCGGGCCGGCGATTTCCAGCTCGTTGACCACCGTCTCCACATTCTCGATCGCCTTCACTTCGCGTTCCACGGTGGCTTTCATCGCCTCGTCGCCGACTTCGCCGGTGATCAGTACTTTGCGATTGAATGCGTTCACATTCACGTGGCCTGCATTGCCCAGCACATTCGGCAGCCGTACATCGGCTTTCAGGCCGATCGCCTTGTCCTCGGTTTGCGCGCCGAAGGTACGGCGGTCGGACGCGGCCACCGTGCCGGCCACGGCGCCCGCCGCAACCAGGCCCACGCAGCCGGATAAAGTGCTCAGCAGCGCGCCGCCGACCAGGACCAGCGCCACAGGGCGCGCCAAACGGGCATGCAAGCCCCGCGATTTACTCATTCACATCTCCTCCGAACAGGGCGACGTCGATGCCGTCGCAAATACAGTGGATGGTTACCAGATGGACTTCCTGAATGCGGGCGGTACGTTCCGCCGGCACGCAGATATGCACGTCGGCGTCGGTCAGCATCTTGCCCATGGCGCCGCCGCCTTTGCCGGTCAGGGCCACTACGCGCATCTCGCGCTCCAGCGCCGCTTCGACGGCCGCCATCACATTGCCCGAATTGCCCGAAGTGGAAATCGCCAGCAGGATATCGCCGGCCTGGCCGAATGCCTGCACCTGCTTGGAGAAGATTTCGCGGTAGCTGTAATCGTTCGCCACCGCCGTCAGGATCGAGGTGTCCGTGGTCAGCGCGATGGCTGGTAGCGGGAAGCGTTCGCGCTCAAAGCGGCCTACCAGCTCGGCGGCGAAGTGCTGGGCATCGGCAGCCGAGCCGCCATTGCCGCAGACGAGGATCTTGTTCCCGTTCGACAGAGCGGAAAACATCAGTTCGATCGCCTGCGCGATGGGTTGCGCGAGAGCGGTGGCGGACTGGATCTTGATTTCGGCACTTTCGTGGAAGTGCGAGAGGATGCGTTGATTATTCATAGTGTGCATGATTATAGTGCAGGCGTAGGGTGGGTCGGACAAGCCCTGTAAAAAATGCTTACATTTCGAGTACGTGGCGCAGCCAGACCAGTTCTCCGCCATCGATGGCGATGACGTCGAAACGGCAGGGCGGCAGCGGCTGGCAGCGCAGCAGATAGAACTGGGCGGCGCGCAGCAGGCGCTGCTGCTTGGCCGGCGTGATGCTGGCGGCGGCCCCGCCGAAACGCTTGCTGGCGCGCCGCCGTACCTCGACAAAGACCAGGACGGCGCCGTCGCGCATGATCAGGTCAAGTTCGCCCACCTTGCAGCGGAAATTGCGCTCGACCAGTTGCAGGCCCTGGCCCAGCAGATATTCCAGGGCCGCGTCCTCGCTGGCCTGGCCCGTCAGCTGCTGGCTGGTGCGGGCCATGGCCTTGCCGCTCAGGGCTGGGTGGACAGCGGCACCGGAATGCCGTTGCGGTACACCGCCGGCAGTTCGGTGCGTTCGAAGTAAGCCGCGCCCTGGCCGAAGCTGACCGAGAGCTGGCCGGTCACGCCGTCCAGCGTGAAGCGCGCGCCCGGACGCAGGGCGATCTCGCGCGCCACGCGGAAGGCGTCGATGCCGAGCGCGTACAGGCGCTCCATATCGGCGCTCAGGCGCGCATCGTCGCGCGGCACCGGCTGCGGATACACCATCACCGCCGGATGGTCGCGCTGCAGCTGCCATGGCAGGTCGAGCAGGCGCACGCCGTCCAGATCAGGGCCGGGCAGCAGGCGGCTGCGGCCGGGATTCAGCGAGGACGTGCCATAGATCGGAATCTCGCCCAGCGGCGGCGCCGACAGGGCCACGCGCAGCTGGCGCGCCTGGTCGGTGTCGAGGGCGGCGAACAGCACGGTGGGGCCGGCCGTCTGCAGGCGGGCGCGCAGGGCCACCAGTTCCGGATCGCTCAGATAGCCGTTGATGGCGCTCATCTCCTGCGTCTGCGCGGGCTGGCCCTGGCGCTGCCACTGGCTGGAAAAAGCGCTGGCGATGCGGCGCTGCCAGGCCGCGTTGCCGCTCAGGACCAGGGCGGTGGCGCCGGGATGCTCCTGCGCCGCCCAGCGCGCGGCCTGGCGCGCCTCGTCCTCGATCGACAGGCCCATGACCAGCATCTTGTCCGGCAGCGCCGTCTCGCTGCGGCCATCCGGATGATTCAGTGCGATGGTCGGCTTGTTCACCAGCGCGCTGCCCGCCACGGCGGTGACGGCGGAACGGGCCAGCGGGCCGACCACGATATCCTGCTGTTCCAGGCTGGCGGCGTAGCTGGACAGGACATCCTGCGCCGCATCGCCGGTTTCCACCACCGTGACCGTGAAGCCGTCGCGGTCGCGCTCCCAGGCCGCCAGGAAGCCCGCGCGCAAGGCGTCGGCGGCTTGGCCCAGGGCCTCGGAACGCAGCGGCAGCAGCAGGGCGATGCGCACCGGCTGGCCCGCCTTCGGCTGGACGGCGGCCGGCGGCGCGGTTTCTTCGCCGGCCGCGCCGGGCATGGCGACGGTGTACGTCTGCGCCGCTTGCGGCGGCGGTTCCTCGGCCTTGGCCGGCGGCGGCGCGGGCGCCGGTTGCGGCGGCGCACTTGTCACCGACACGATTGGCGCGCACAATCGGCCGGGCGCGCCGCAAGGCGCACTGCATGCGCCGACAAGAGCCGCAGCGAGGCCCAGTAACAGTATTCTTATTTTCCTAGCCAGCATCCATACCCCCAATGACAGTTCAAGATTCCAGCCCGATCGCCAACCTGCCCATCATGGGCGAAGCTGCGCACCAGACCTATCCTAGCGCAACATTGTATGTAGTGGCGACCCCCATCGGCAATGTCACCGACATCAGCCTGCGCGCGCTGCACATCCTGAGCCTGGCCGATGCCGTGGCTTGCGAAGACACGCGCAACACCGCCCAGCTGATGAACCGCTTCGGCATCAGCAAGCCGCTGCTGGCCGCGCACATGCACAACGAAAGGGAGGCGGCGCAGATGCTGATCGCGCGCCTGCAAGCCGGCGAGCGCATCGCCCTGGTGTCGGACGCCGGCACGCCCGCCGTGTCCGACCCCGGCGCCCGCATCGTCGATGCCGTGCGCGCCGCCGGCCTGAAGGTGGTGCCGCTGCCGGGCGCCTCGGCCGCCGTCACCGCGCTTTCGGCCAGTGGCCTGGTCAACGACGAATTCCACTTCGTCGGCTTCCTGCCCTCGAAAGCCAAGCAGCGCGAGAGCGTGCTGCAAAGCCTGGCCGCCGCCAAGCCGATACTCGTATTCTACGAAGCGCCGCACCGCATTCTCGAATGCGCCGCCGCGCTGAAAGACGCGTTCGGCCCTGAACGCCAGGTCGTGTTCGCGCGCGAGCTGACCAAGTTGTTCGAAGAAATCCACCGCTGCCCGTTGGCCGACGCTGAAGCCTGGCTGCGCGCCGACATCCACCGCGAAAAAGGCGAATATGTCGTCCTGGTCGACGGCGCCCCCGCCGCCGAGAAAGAAGACGATGCCGAAGCCGAGCGCGTGCTGGGCATCCTGCTGGCCGAGCTCCCGGTCAAGCAAGCCGCTGCTTTGGCCGCCCAGATCACCGGCCGCAAGAAAAACGCCCTCTACGACCGCGCCCTCCAGCTCAAAAATGCCTGAGGCCACAGCCGAGCCCGCCGGATGGCCGTCCCGTCCACCCTGGGGTCAGACCCCAATTGGATACCGACTCAACAGTAATTCCGCCGTGGAAGCATGGCTGTGCACGTGTCCGATTTTGGGGTCTGGCCCCAAAATCGGACACGAGCTCGGCCATTGCGGAGAGCTGGAATTGTAGTTGAGCCTGTGTCCGATTGTTGCCAGGCACCGATTGGACAGGAGCTCAACCGTAGGGACTACCACTTGCAGCCGTGGTCTTTTTTGTCCATCAGCAGGAAGAGGGGGGCGAGCAGGCCGCCGGGGAGGCCGTCCTTGCAGTCGGGCCGGGCGGCTTTGGCCATTTCGCGCGCGAGCTTGCGTTCCTGGATTTCGCGCTGGCGCTGCTGGGCTTTGAGACGGGCCAGCGGGGCGTCGTCCGGCAGCTCGGGTTCGGCGGCAATCTGGCGTGCCGACTTGCGCGCGGCATCGATGTCGAATTTGCCATTGCTGGCCGGCGCGGCCGGCTGGGCGAAGGGATCGGCGGGCAGGGCCGGGTTGGCGGCGATGGCCGGTTCGGCCGGTTGTTCGTGGATGGCTTGGGCTTCCCGCTTTGCGGGACGCGGCCGGACGGCCAGTTCCTGCCGGCGTTTGGCCGGTTTGGCGGCCGGCTCGGACTCGGGCCTGGCCTGGGCCACGGGCGGCGGCGCTTCCGGCGCGACGGGTGCCGCTGTGGGTTTGGGCGGCGCCGGACGCAGCAGCCACACGGTGGTGCTGCGCTGCGCCTCGTCCACTGGCGCGAACTGGGGCTGCGGCGCGCCGCTGCGGTACATCAGGATCAGCAGCGCATGCACCAGCAGCGAAACGGCGATCCCGGTCAGTATGCCGCCCGGCCGCCGCGCGGCGGAGCTGAATGCGGCTTGCGTGTCGTATGCGGTGCTGCTCTGATCCATGATTGCTTACCTCGGTACCAACATAAGCAATTTAGCACGCCCCGCATGAAGGCCGGATGAAGTTTTTTTGCGGAGGCGCTTGACGACCGGCTGAGCTGCTTGTATTATCTTGCTTCTTCGGAGTGTAGCGCAGCCCGGTAGCGCACCTGGTTTGGGACCAGGGGGTCCAAGGTTCGAATCCTTGTACTCCGACCAAAATTTAAAATCCCGTGTGACGGCAACGTCGCACGGGATTTTTCCATTCCGGCCGCAAAAAACAAGGGACGCCAGCGGCGCCCCCCGTTTGTTCAGCCAGCGCGCTTGGCCGCGATCGCGTTGCCGGCGCGGCTGGCGCCTTTGCGGCCCAGGAATTGCGAGATGAACTGGCCGGCATCGACCACGATGTCCAGGTCCACGCCGGTCTCGATGCCCAGCCCCTGCATCATGTACAGCACGTCCTCGGTCGCCACATTGCCGGTCGCGCCCTTGGCATACGGGCAGCCGCCCAGGCCCGACACCGAGGAGTGGAAGATGGCGATGCCCGCTTCCATGCTGGCGTAGATATTCGCCAGCGCCTGCCCGTAAGTGTCGTGGAAGTGGCCGGCCAGGCCTTCGATGCGGAACTCGCGCGCCGCCGCCGCCATCACCGCCTGCGTCTTGCGCGGGGTGGAGACGCCGATGGTGTCGGCGATGTCGATCTCGTCGCAGCCCAGGTCGCGCATGCGGCCCACCACATCGGCCACCGCGTCCAGCGGCACGTCGCCCTGGTACGGACAGCCGAAGGAGCAGCTGATGCTGCCGCGCAGGCGCAAACCGTTATCCTTGGCCGCTTTCGCCACGTCGACGAAGCGCGCGATCGATTCGGCGATCGAGCAGTTGATATTCCGTTGCGAGAACGCTTCCGAGGCCGAGCCGAAGATCACCACCTCGTCGGCGCGCGCCGCCAGCGCCGCCTCGAAGCCCTGCATATTCGGCGTCAGCGCGGAATAGATCACGCCCGGCTTGCGCGCGATGGCCGCCATCACCTCCTTGCTGGTGGCCATCTGCGGCACCCATTTGGGCGACACGAAGGAAGCTGCTTCGATATTGGCGAAGCCGGCCGAGGTCAGACGGTCCACCAGCTCGATCTTGACCTCGGCCGGCACGCTTTCCTTCTCGTTCTGCAGGCCGTCGCGCGGCCCCACTTCGACGATTTTGACTTGCTTAGGCAAACTCATATCAATACCCCTGCTCGCGGTTGATCACATCGGCCACCGGCTCGCCCTTCGCCAGCAGACGCATTTTGTGGGCGATCTGCTGCACGCTTTCGCGGCGCAAGGTCAGCGCCGAGATATGCGGCGTGATGGTGATGCGCGGCTCTTCCCAGAACGGATGCTGCATCGGCAGCGGTTCGTTGCGGAACACGTCCAGCGTGGCGGCGGCGATATGGCCGGTCTTCACCAGCGTCAGCAAATCCGGTTCCGACACATGGCCGCCGCGCGCCACATTGATCAGGTAAGCGCCCTGCGGCAGCTTGAGCATATTCGTGCGGTTCAGCAGATTGTTGGTCTCGGAGGTCAGCGGCAGCATGCACACCACCACGCGCGAGCCGCCGAGGAAGGCATCCAGTCCCTCGCTGCCGTGGAAGCATTGCACGCCGTCGACGCGCTTCTCGCTGCGGCTCCAGCCGCGCAGCGGAAAGCCGAATTCCTTGAGCGCCTGCAGCACGCGGCTGCCCAGCATGCCCATGCCCAGCACGCCGACGGAGAATTCCTCCTTCTCGTGCTGCGGCAGCTGCAGCCACTGGCCATTGCGCGCCTGGACTTCGTACTCGTCCAGGCGGCGGTAATAGCGCAGCACGGCATGCGCCACATATTCGGCCATCTGCACGCCCATGCCGGCATCGCCCAGGCGCACGATGGGAATCTCGCGCGGTATCGTATGCTCGTGCTTCATGATGGCGTCCGCGCCGGCGCCGGTCAGGAAGATGGCCTTCACTTCCGACAGCTCGCGCAGCATGGCTTCCGGCGGCGACCACACCACCGCATAGTCGCAGGGCGGCGCCTTCACGCCATCCTGCCAGATCACGACTTCCGCCTCAGGCAGGAACTCGGCAAAGTCCTTTATCCACGGGCCGGTCTGGCCGTCCGCGCGGTACAGCAATATACGCATGGTGTCCTCTCCTCAAGCTGTTTTGAACGCGAGCAGCGGTGCGCCGTCGGTGACCTGGTCGCCGATGGCATACAGGATCTCGTCCACCAGGCCATCATGCGGGGCGGTGATGGTGTGCTCCATCTTCATCGCCTCCATGATGACCAGTGCCTCGCCCTTTTTCACTTGCTGGCCCGCTTTGGCCAGCACCGCCACCACCTTGCCCGGCATCGGTGCGGTGAGACGGCCGCCTTCGGCTTCCGCTTCGCCCGCATGTGCCATTGGGTCGTTATAGGCCAGCGCATAGTGGCCGCCGCCGGTGAACACATGGAATAGCTCACCGTCGCGGCGCACCGTGCCATGCACCGAGGTTTCACCCAGCTTGATGCTCAAATCCACGCCTTGTTGCGACATCAGGCCCACATGCGCCTCGATGCCTTCCATCGCCAGCAGCCAGCCCTGGTGCAGATAGCTGAGCTGCGGCTGATAGTTCTTGCCATGCTCGTCGCTGAAGGACAGCTTGCGCGCATAGGCCGTATTCATGCGCCAGCCCAGGGCCTGGCCCCAGGGATCGGCGCGGTTGGCGCCCGACTGCGCGGCCGATCGGTCTTTTTCCTCTTCCACCAGGGCCACGGCGGCCAGGGCCACGGCTGCAGCCGGCACCGAGCGGGCGGGCGGGAACAGGGCTTCCTGGTTGCGTTCGATCAGACCCGTATCCAGATCGGCGTTGGCGAAGGCGTCGCCTTCCACCAGGCGTTTGAGGAAGGCGATATTGGTGGCCAGACCGACGATCTGGTATTGCGCCAGCGCCTGGGCCATGCGCGCCAGTGCCTGTTTGCGGTCGGCGCCCCAGACGATCAATTTGGCGATCATCGGATCGTAGAAGGGGGAGATCGCATCGCCTTCGCGCACGCCGGAATCGATGCGCACGGCGGACGGCAGGTTCGGAATGCCGCCCAGTTCGAAATTCACCGCATCCGGCGTTTCCAGATGGCGCAGCGTGCCGATCGAAGGCAGGAAGCCTTTCTCCGGGTTCTCCGCGTAGATGCGCGCTTCGATGGCGTGGCCCGTGATCTTCAGCTCATCCTGTTTTTTCGGCAGCGGCTCGCCGGCGGCCACGCGCAGCTGCCATTCCACCAGGTCGGTGCCCGTCACCATTTCAGTGACGGGGTGTTCCACCTGCAGGCGGGTGTTCATCTCCATGAAGTAGAAGCTGCCGTCCTGGTTGGCGATGAATTCCACCGTGCCGGCGCCCACATAGCCTACCGCCTTGGCTGCCGCCACGGCGGCGTCGCCCATGGCGGCGCGGCGTTCCGCCGTCATATTCGGTGCCGGCGCTTCCTCCAGCACTTTCTGATGGCGGCGCTGCACCGAGCAATCGCGCTCGAACAGATAGATGCAGTTGCCCAGCGTGTCGGCAAACACCTGGATCTCGATATGGCGCGGACGCTGCAGATACTTCTCGGCCAGCACCTTGTCGTCGCCGAAGGAGCTGATCGCCTCCCGTTTGCAGGAGGCCAGCGCATCCTTGAACGCCGCCGTGTTCTCCACCACGCGCATGCCCTTGCCGCCGCCGCCGGCCGAAGCCTTCAGCAGCACCGGATAGCCGATGCGGTCCGCTTCCTTCTGCAGGAAATCGGCATCCTGCTCGTCGCCGTGGTAGCCGGGCACCAGCGGCACTTTGGCTTTCTCCATCAGCGATTTGGCGGCCGACTTGGAACCCATGGCGCGCATGGCCGAAGCCGGCGGGCCAATGAACACCAGGCCCGCTTCGGCGCAGGCATCCGCGAATTCGGCGTTCTCGGACAGGAAGCCGTAGCCGGGATGGATGGCCTGCGCTCCCGTTGCCAGTGCCACGGCAATGATCTTGTCGCCGCGCAGATAGCTTTCCTTGGCGGGCGCAGGACCGATCAGCACCGCTTCGTCGCACACCGCCACATGCTTGGCGTTCGCATCCGCTTCCGAATACACGGCAACGGTTTTGATGCCCATGCGGCGAGCGGTGGCGGCGACGCGGCAAGCGATTTCACCGCGGTTGGCAATCAGGATTTTTTTGAACATGGTCTCTCTCTTTACAGCTCAATGGCTGGAAGTTTTTTTGTCGAGGGTTTCAAGGCCGGGATCAGCAGCCGCAGCTTTCCTTCTGCACCGATTCCAGGGTGGCGGCGCGCGTCGGCAGGCCCAGTTTGGCCAGCAGGGCGCGGTCGTCGTTCGCTTCCGGGTTATCGGTGGTCAGCAGCTTGTCGCCGTAGAAGATGGAGTTGGCGCCGGCCATGAAGCACATCGCCTGCACCGCTTCGCCCAGTTCGCGGCGGCCGGCCGACAGGCGCACGCGCGCTTTCGGCATGGTGATGCGGGCCACGGCGATGGTGCGCACGAATTCCAGCGGGTCGAGGCGTTCCATGCCGTACAGCGGCGTGCCTTCCACCTGCACCAGGTGGTTGATCGGCACCGATTCCGGATACGGATTCAGGTTTGCCAGCTGGGCGATCAGGCCGGCGCGCTGCTCGCGCGTTTCGCCCATGCCGACGATGCCGCCGCAGCAGATTTTCAGGCCGGCGTTGCGCACGTGGCCCAGGGTGTCCAGGCGGTCCTGGTATTCGCGGGTGGAGATCACGTTATCGTAGAACTCGGGCGCGGTGTCCAGATTGTGGTTGTAGTAGTCCAGGCCTGCGGCTTTCAGGCGCTCGGCCTGGTCTTCTTCCAGCATGCCCAGGGTGGCGCAAGTTTCCAGGCCCAGCGCCTTCACTTCGCGCACCATCTCTTCGACCTTGTCCATATCGCGCTCTTTCGGGCTGCGCCACGCGGCGCCCATGCAGAAGCGGGTCGCGCCGTTTTCCTTGGCCTGGCGGGCCGCTTCCAGCACGGTGTCGATGCCCAGGATTTTCTTGGCTTCGACGCCGGTGTCGTAGCGCGCCGCCTGCGGGCAGTAGCCGCAATCCTCTTCGCAACCGCCGGTCTTGATCGACAGCAGGGTGGCCAGTTCCACATCGCCTTCCGGGAAGTTGGCGCGCTGGACTTGCTGGGCGCGGAACATCAGCTCGGGGAAAGGCAGTTCGAACAGGGCCAGCACCTCTTCGCGCGGCCAGGTCGCCGCTTCCGGCAGCTTGATGGCCGCGGTGGGGCGGTGCAGGGCGACGGTTTTGGGTTCTTGCAGGGTTTGCGGCATTTTCTTTCCTTACACGTTCAATTGTTATGACGGACCGGCCAGTTGGGCAGGCTCGTAAAGTTCAGGTATTCGGCGGCGGCGGCGGCTGTGGGCTGTTCCAGGCGCGGCACGCGGCCCAGCAGCGGCGCGCCCAGGCGCGCTTCCAGCGCCGCGATATTCTCGTCGAAGAAGCTCATTTCCGTTTCCAGCGCATTGGCCACCCAGCCCACCAGCTTCAGGCCGCGCGCGGCGATCGCTTCGGCGGTCAGCAGGGCCTGGCTGATGCAGCCCAGGCGCATGCCCACCACCATCACCACCGGCAGGTTCAATTGCTGGGCCAGATCGGCGCTGTCGTAGTCGTCGTTGAGCGGCACGCGGAAGCCGCCCACGCCTTCCACCACGGTGGCGTCGGTGGCGGCGGCGATTTCCAGGTAGGCCGCCAGAATCGGCACCGGATCGATCGCCACGCCTTCCAGCGCGGCGGCGATATGCGGCGCGGCCGGTTCTTTCAACATGAAAGGGGTGGTCAGCTCGGGCAGCATGGCGACATTGCCGGCTGCGGCCAGCATATCGGCATCGTCGTTGTGCAGACGGCCGTCGCGCAGCACGGCGCCGGCCGCGATCGGCTTCATGCCGCAGGCGCGCGCGCCGCTGCGCGCCAGCGCATACAGCATGGCGGCCGAGGTCAGTGTCTTGCCGATTTCGGTATCGGTGCCCGTGACAAAGCAGGAGAAGCGGGGCGGCATGCCGCTGGCGGCGGGCGCCGTTTCGGTTTGAGGTGCGATCACCGGATCTTCCAGGGCCATCTTAAGTCCTTTCCAGTTCGTTGAGCGCGGCGATCAGTTGCGCCACGTCGCGCGTGCTATGGCCGGCCGACAGCGTGATGCGCAGACGCGCCGTATCCGCCGGCACCGTGGGCGGGCGGATGCCGCCGACCCAGATGCCCTGCTCGTACAAGGCGGCGGCGGCGCGCATGGTTTCCGCATTGTCGCCGATGATGATGGGCTGAATTGCTGTGTGCGAGGGCAGCAGCCGCCAGCGCTGCAGGCGCAGGCCATCCTGCAATTGTGCCACCAAAGCCTGCAAGTGCGCACGGCGCTCCCGGCCTTCGGCGCCACCCAGGATATCCAGGCTGGTAAGCAGGGCGTGGGCCAGGGCCGGCGGCGCGGCCGTGGTGAAGATATAGGGCCGGGCGCGCTGCACCAGGGTCTCGATCACGCTGCGGTGGGCCGCCACGAAAGCGCCCGCCACGCCGGCGGCCTTGCCCAGCGTGCCGACATAGACGATATGCGGCGATTGCAGGCCGAAATGCTCCAGCGTGCCGCGCCCACGGCTGCCCAGCGTGCCGAAGCCGTGGGCATCGTCCACCACCAGCCAGGCGCCATGGCGTTCGCACAGGGCCAGCAATTGCGGCAGCGGGGCCAGATTGCCGTCCATGCTGAACACGGCGTCGGTGACGACGATCTTGTTGCTGGCAGTGCTGGCTTGCAGCATGCCCTCCAGCGCCGCCACGTCGGCGTGCGGATAGACTTTCAAGCTGGTGCGCGCCAGGCGCGCGCCATCGATCAGGGAGGCGTGGTTGAGCGACTCGGAGAAAATTTCCGTATTCTTGTCGCCCACCGCGAGGCCGGTCAGCACGGCCAGATTCGCCATATAGCCGGTGCAGAAGTAGAGCGCGCGCGGCTCGACCAGATTCGGGCCGACGTATTCGGCCAGCTTCTCTTCCAGCTGCACGTGGGCGCGGCTATGGCCGCTGATCAGGTGCGAAGCGCCACTGCCGGTGCCGTACAGGTCCACGCCCTCGCGCAGCGCTTCGGCGATCAGCGCATGGCTGGCCAGGCCCAGATAGTCGTTGCTGCAGAAAGCCAGCAGTTCGCGGCCGCCCACCTTCATGCGCGGGCCGCAGGGCGTTTCCACCGCGCGGCGCTTGCGGATCAGGTTTTTCTCTTGCAAGCCTTGCAGCTCGCTTTCCAGTTTTTCCAGCAATTCCATCGTCATTCCGCCAGGCTTTGTTCGAACACGGCCAGCGTGCGCTGGGCGAGGATGCCGATTTCCTCGTCGTTGAGGATATACGGCGGCATCAGGTACACGGTGGAACCGATGGGGCGCAGCAGCAGTTCCTGCTGCGTGGCGTTGGCGAAGAAGCGGCGCGAGAAGCCCGGCGCCGCATCGATGGCGTCGAAGGCCCAGATCATGCCGCGCTGGCGGAAATGCCGCGTGCGCTCATGCTGGGCCAGCGGCGCCAGCGCCGCGGTGATGCGGGCGGCGCGCGCCTTGTTCGCTTCCAGCACATGGTCTTCGGCGAAGATGTCCAGCGTGGCCAGCGCGGCGCGGCAGGCCAGCGGATTGCCGGTGTAGGAGTGCGAATGCAGGAAGCCGCGCGTCACGTCTTCGCTGTAGAAAGCCTGGTAAATCTCTTCGCGCGAGAGCACGATGGAGAGCGGCAGGTAGCCGCCGCTGATGCCTTTCGACAGGCACAGGAAGTCCGGCCAGATGCCGGCCTGCTCGCAGGCGAAGAAGGTGCCGGTGCGGCCGCAGCCGACGGCGATTTCGTCCAGGATCATATGCACCTGGTAGCGGTCGCACAGCGCGCGCACCAGTTGCAGATACAGGGGATCGTGCATGGCAAAGCCGGTGGCGCACTGCACCAGCGGCTCGATGATGATGGCCGCGATGCGGCCTTCGGCCTGCTGGAAGGCGCGCTCCACGTCGGCGGCGGCGCGGCGCGCCACGTCCTGCGCCGTTTCGCCTGGTTCGGCCTGGCGCGCATCGGGCGACATCACGGTCTGCGCGGCACGCAGCAGCGGGCCGTAGGCATCCTTGAACAGGGCGACATCGGTCACGGCCAGGGCGCCGATGGTTTCGCCGTGATAGCTGCCCTTGAGGCAGAGGAATTCCTGCTTGTCGCCCTTGCCATTATTGCGCCAGGCGTGGAAGCTCATCTTCAGCGCGATCTCGACGGCGGAAGCGCCGTCCGAGGCGTAGAAGGCGTGGCCCAGGGTATTCTGGGTCAGGTCCGACAGGCGTTCCGACAGCTGGATCACCGGTTCATGGGTGAAGCCGGCCAGCATCGCATGTTCCAGCATGTCCAGCTGCTCGCGCAGCGCCGCGTTGATGCGCGGATTGGCGTGGCCGAACAGATTCACCCACCAGGAGCTGATCGCGTCCAGATAACGGTTGCCCTGGTGGTCGTACAGCCATGCGCCACGCCCGTGGCTGACCGGAATCAGCGGCGTGCTTTCATGATGCTGCATCTGGGTGCAGGGATGCCATACGCTGCGCAGGCTGCGCGCTACCCAGTCGGTTTGTCGGTTCGCTTCCAAAAATTACTGCTCCATTCTTTAGTTCAGCCAGTTCGGCTTGCGCTTCTCCAGGAAGGATTGCACGCCTTCGCGGCCCTGCTCCGACGCCCGGATCTGCGCGATGCGCAGCGCGGTGTCGGCCAGCAGCGCATCGCTCACCGGCTGGTTCACCACCTCGCGCACCAGCACCTTGGCCTCTTTCACGGCGTTCGGGCTGTTCGTCAGCAGTGCTTTGACGATTTCATTGACTTTCGCATCCAGCGCGTCGGCGCCCACCGTTTCGTGCACGAAGCCGATGCGGTGCGCCTCGCGCGCGCTGAAGCGTTCGGCCGTGAGGAAGTAGCGGCGTGCCGCGTTTTCGCCCATGGCCTTGATCACATAAGGCGAAATAGTAGCCGGAATCAGTCCCAGCTTCGCTTCGCTCAAACAGAAGTTGGCCTCTTCCACGGCCACCGCGATATCGCAGGCGGCCACCAGGCCCATGCCGCCGGCATAGCAGTCGCCCTGCACCTTGGCCACCACGGGCTTGGGGCAGAGGTAGATGGCGCGCAGCATCTGCGCCAGCTGCATGGCGTCGGCATGGTTTTCGGCGTGCGTGTAGCCCGCCATTTTCTTCATCCAGTTCAGGTCCGCGCCGGCGCAGAAGGCCGGGCCGTTCGCCGCCAGCACGATGGCGCGCACCACGTCGTCGCGGCCCAGTTCATTGAAGGCGAGGGTCAACTCGTTGATGGTCTGCTCGTTGAAGGCGTTGCGCACATCGGGACGGTTCAGCGTCACGGTGGCCAGCTTGTCGGCGATGGAGATGCTCAGGGTCTGATAGTCCATATTCATCTCCTTACATGCGGAACACGCCGAACTTGGTGTCCTGGATTTCGGCGTTCAATGCCGCCGACAGGCCCAGGCCCAGCACCATGCGTGTATCGGCCGGATCGATCACGCCATCGTCCCACAAACGCGCGGTGGCGTAGTAGGGGTGGCCCTGATGCTCGTACTGTTCCTTGATCGGCTGCTTGAAGGCCGCTTCCTCTTCGGCCGACCACTGGCCGCCCTTGCCCTCGATGCCGTCGCGCTTGACCGTAGCCAGCACCGATGCCGCCTGGTCGCCGCCCATCACCGAGATGCGCGCATTGGGCCACATCCACAGGAAGCGCGGCGAGAAGGCGCGGCCGCACATGCCGTAATTGCCGGCGCCGAAGCTGCCGCCGATGATGACGGTGAATTTCGGCACCGAGGCCGTCGCCACCGCCGTCACCATCTTGGCGCCGTTGCGGGCGATGCCTTCGTTCTCGTATTTGCGGCCGACCATGAAGCCGGTGATGTTCTGCAGGAAGACCAGCGGAATCTTGCGCTGGCAGCACAGTTCGATGAAGTGCGTGCCTTTCAGCGCCGATTCCGAGAACAGGATGCCGTTATTGGCGATGATGCCGACCTTCATGCCGTAGATGTGGGCGAAGCCGCATACCAGGGTGGTGCCGTAGCGCGCCTTGAACTCGTCGAATTCGCTGCCGTCGACGATGCGGGCGATCACTTCGCGGATATCGAAAGGCTTGCGCGTATCGACCGGGATCACGCCGTACAGCTCTTGCGGCGCGTATTTCGGCTCCACCGATTCGCGCAGCGCGCCCTGCTGCGGCTTTTGCCGGTTCAGGTTCGAGACGATGGTGCGGGCCATCGACAGCGCATGCATATCGTTCTGCGCCAGGTGGTCGGCCACGCCCGACAGGCGGGTATGCACGTCGCCGCCGCCCAGGTCTTCGGCCGACACCACCTCGCCGGTGGCCGCCTTCACCAGCGGCGGGCCGCCGAGGAAGATGGTGCCTTGTTCCTTGACGATGATGGATTCGTCGCTCATGGCAGGCACATAGGCGCCGCCGGCCGTGCAGGAACCCATCACCACCGCGATCTGCGGAATGCCCTTGGCCGAGAGATTGGCCTGGTTGAAGAAGATGCGGCCGAAGTGGTCGCGGTCGGGGAAGACGTCGTCCTGGTTGGGCAAGTTGGCGCCGCCCGAATCGACCAGGTAGATGCAGGGCAGATTGTTCTGGTCGGCGATTTCCTGGGCGCGCAGGTGCTTCTTCACCGTCATCGGATAGTAGGTGCCGCCCTTCACGGTGGCGTCATTGCAGACGATGACGCATTCCTGGCCCGCCACGCGGCCGATGCCGGTGATGATGCCGGCCGCCGGCGCCGCGTCGGCGCCCTTGTCCGGATACATGCCGTAGGCGGCCAGTTGCGAGAATTCGAGGAAGGGCGTGCCGGGATCGAGCAGCATCTGCACGCGGTCGCGCGGCAGCAGTTTGCCGCGCGCCACATGCTTGGCGCAGGCTGCCTCGCCGCCGCCCTCGGCCACCTTGGCGACTTTGGCGCGCAAGTCGTCCACGATGGCCTGCATGGCGGCCGCATTGGCCTTGAAATCTTCGCTGCGCGGATTGAGTTTGCTTTCGATGTGCGGCATTCGGGTTCCTCTTATTAGATCGCGTAGTCTCCGACGCGGTTTGGCCGGGAGGTCTGAAACAGCCTCCTATTCAGGAAATTCACCGTCAACGTAGAACCAGCGCGGCGTGCCCGCCGCATCCGGCTCGCGCAGGAAGCGGCTGATCTCATGCAGGCGCTGGGCGCGGCCCCCGGTGCGGCAGCGGGCCACGAATTCCACGAAATCCTCATCCGGCTTCGCTTCTGCTTTACGTTGACGTAAACGTAAACCAGATTTTACCTCAAGTCCCAGCCACTGCAATTGTTCCTTGGGGTCGATAATTTGCTCGCTGGGACGGGTGCTGGCATGCCAGGTTGATAAGAGATACGGTTCATTGCGCAGGGTGTAGGCCGTATAGCGCGAGCGCATCAGCTGTTCGGCGCTGGGCGGCACGGCGGCGCCGTCGAGGAAAGGGCCGCAGCACGCGGCCAGCACTGGGCCGCCGCAGGGACAGCCCACCGGGGTCTTGGACTTGGTCATTTAATAAGACGGACAGCGGAAAATCCCGCCATTATCCGCCATATCGGCGGACGGGGTGCTGGCGCGCCGATGGCGGCTCGCTTGGGACTTGTTTTGACTTCGGGCCAAAACCGAAATATGCGGCGTGCTTATTTCAGTTTGCTGAACAAGCTTTGCTCAGCGCAGCAGCAGGCCGTCAAGCGGAATGGCAGGGGCTTTACCGCGCATCAGGTCGGCCAGGATGGCGGCCGAGCCGCAGGCGAAGGTGAAGCCGAGCGGGCCGTGGCCGACGTTGAGCCACAAGTTGGGGTAGGGGCTGGGGCCGAGGATGGGCGCGCTGTCCGGCGTGGCGGGGCGCAGTCCGGCCCAGCCTTCCACGCGGTCGTAGTCGGCGGCATGGGGCATGGTGCGGCGCGCCAGTCGCAACAACTGGTCCGCGCGTTTGGGATCGTAGCTGGCGTCCTCGCCCACCAGGTCGACCATGGCCGCCACCCGCAGATTCCAGCCGATGCGCGCATACAGCACCTTGCGCTCGAAATCGGTGACGCTGATTTCCGGCGCCTGGTCGCCGGGGCGGATCGGCGCGTTCAGGCTGTAGCCCTTGAGCGGATACAGGGGCAGGTCGATGTCGGCCGTCGCCGCCAGGCCGCGGCTCTGGATGCCGGCCGCCAGCACATAGTGCTCGGCCTCCAGCCGTCCCGCGCTGCTGGCCACGCCCGCCACGCTGCCGTCCTCGATGACGATGGCGCGCGCCTTGGCCTGCACCCGGCCTTCGAAACGCGGATGGGCCAGCAGGCGCTTTTCCAGCGCCACGCAGAAGGCATGGCAGTCGGCCACCGCTTCGCCCGCGTTGAAGACGCCGCCCGCCAGGCGCGGCGCCAGCGTGGCCAGCGCCGGTTCCAGCTGCGCGCATTCGGCGCCGGACAGGATCTGGCGCCGTCCGTCCGCATCGCGCTTGGCGACGGCCGCCTCGAAAGCGCCGCGCGTGCGGTAGACCACCAGCTTGCCCGCTTCGCGCCAGCCGAATTCCGCCAGCGGCAGTTGCAGCGCCAGTTCGGACATCATGCAGCGGCTCAGTTCTCCCAGCAGCAGCAGGCGCTGCGTGGTGCGCGCATTGCTGGCGGCATTGCAGTTGGCGAGGAACTGCGCCAGCCAGCGCCACTGGCGCCAGTCGGCTTCGGGACGAAAGCGCAGCGGCCCGGCATCCTGCAGCAGCCAGCGCAGCGCCTTCAGCGGCACGCCCGCATCGGCCAGCGGCGACACATAGCGGTAGCTGAGCTGCCCGCCATTGCGCAAGCTGGCGCCGCAACCCACCTCCGCTTCGCGTTCCAGCAAGGTGACGCGGAAACCGGCTTCCAGCAGCCACCAGGCCGTCGCCAGGCCGACCACGCCGCCGCCGATCACCAAGACTTGCGAAGAATTGTGCTGCATTGGACCCCACCATGAATTTTCCGAGGGTTGAGCTTAGGCCCGCGACCGCGCCGGGGCCAATGAAAGCTCGTGCGGCCGCCATAACCGCGCGTCATGCGCCGCCCGGTTGCAGCCTGCCAGCCGTCGCGGATTGCCAACACCGGCGGGCTTTTCCGCCGCGCCATGCCGTCTATAACCGGCCTTCATGCGGCTTTAGCATTTTTTCATGTCTTTAAAAATCAGCGCAAATTCTCAGTCCCTATTAAACTAATAGAAATTGGAGAAAGTGTAATGAGCCAGACCAGCGTTGAATTCAAAGCGGACAGTTCGCCGCTGTATATGCAAATTGCCCGCAAACTGAGCGACGAAGTGCGCAATGGCCGCTACCAGGTGGACCAGGCCCTGCCTTCGGAGCGCACGCTGTCCGAACAGCTCAATGTCTCGCGCGTGACGGCCCGCAAGGCCATCGACCAGCTGGTGGAACAGGGACTGGTGGTGCGCCGCCGCGGTTCCGGCAACTATATCGCGCCGCGCATCGAACAACCACTATCACATCTGACGAGTTTTTCCGAACAGCTGCAGCAGCGCGGCTATAAGCCCGGCTCGCGCTGGCTCAAGCGCAGCGTGGTGGTGGCCAGCGCCGACGAGCAGCTCAGCCTCGCGCTTTCCCCCGGCAGCAAGGTGGCGCGCCTGGAGCGCCTGCGCCTGGCCGACGATGTGGTGATGGCGTATGAGGTCAGCGTGCTGCCCGAGGCCGTGCTGCCGCGGCCGGACGCGGTGGGCGATTCGCTGTACGAGTACCTGGATTCGGTCGGCAAGCTGCCGGCGCGCGCGCTGCAGCACGTGCGCGCCATGAACGCCTCGCCTGAGCTGGCGCGCCAGCTTGAAGTGGCGGAAGGCCGCGCCGTCCTGTTCATCACCCGCATCGCCTACCTGGAATCGGGCGAGGCGGTCGAGCTGACCCATTCCTACTGCCATAGCGATCACTATGATTTCGTGGCCGAGATGCGCCGCTCGGGCTGAGGACCGCGCATAACTTTTCGGCATGCTAATACTGCCAGCTTTCATGGGAAGGCGCGCTGTGGTCTAGGCGGTTTGGTATTACACTGGTTTTCATCGTATCCATTCCCCGCAGATGACGATGCTCAAAACCGAAACACCCAGTCCCAGGCATACCGAGCTGGATCAGTATTCCGTGCTCGACCTGGTTTCCGCCTTTGTGGACGACCAGTTCCAGGCGGTGCAGGCCGTGCGCGACGCCGCGCCGCGCATCGCCGCCGCCATTGCCATGGCCGTGCCGCGCATCGAAGCGGGCGGACGCCTGATCTATGCCGGCGCCGGCACCTCCGGCCGGCTGGGGGTGCTGGACAGCGTCGAACTGTATCCCACCTTTTCCTGGCCCGCCGACCGCGCGCTGGCCCTGCTGGCCGGCGGCATGGGCGCCATGTTCCAGGCTGTGGAAGGCGCGGAGGATGACCGCGAGCAGGGCGGCCGCGATCTGCTGGCGCTGGCGCCCACGCCCAACGACGTGGTCTTCCTGCTGGCCGCATCGGGCGGCACGCCCTATGTGCTGGGCGCCCTGCATGCGGCGCGCGGCGCCGGCGCGCTCACCATCGGCATCGCCAACAACGACCACGCGCCGGTGGCGCTGCAGGCGGAAGTCGGCATCACCCTCGACACCGGCGTCGAAGTCATCTCCGGCAGCACGCGCCTGAAAGCGGGCACCTCGCAGAAAATCGTCCTCAACACCATTTCCAGCGCGCTGATGGTGCGTTTGCATAAAGTCTATGGAAACTTGATGGTAGACTTGAAGCCCACCAACGCCAAGCTGGTACGGCGCGCCGTGCGCCTGACCATGCACGCCACCGGCGCCGATGAAGCCGCGGCGCGGCGCACGCTGGAACAATGCCGCTTCCACGTGAAGGTGGCGATCGTGGCCCTGCTCAGGCAGGCCACGGTGGCGCAGGCGGAGACCCTGCTGGAACAGGCGAAAGGAAGCGTGCGCGCGGCGCTGGCCCTCTAGAGACAGGCCGCGTTCCCGCTTCCTCCCAACGGATGACAAAGGAAGTGATGGAACAAGCAGCGCAACAGCGAAACCCCTGGTGGTGGATTCCCACCCTGTATTTCGGCCAGGGCATCCCGTATGTGGTCGTGATGACCCTGTCGGTGGTGATGTACAAGAACACCGGCATCTCGAATACCGATATCGCGCTGTACACCGGCTGGCTCTACCTGCCGTGGGTGATCAAGCCCCTGTGGTCGCCCGTGGTCGAAATGTTCCGCACCAAGCGGCTGTGGATCGTCGCCCTGCAACTGCTGATCGGCGCCTCGCTGGCGCTGGTGGCCTTCACCACCCACCTGCCCAGCTTCTTCCAGATGAGCCTTGCCGTGCTGTGGCTGATGGCCTTCAGCTCCGCCACCCACGACATCGCGGCCGACGGCTTCTATATGCTGGCGCTGCGCAAGCCGCAGCAGGCCGCCTTCGTCGGCGTGCGCAGCACCTTCTACCGCTTGGCCATGATTGCGGGGCAGGGTGGCCTGGTGGCGCTGGCCGGGCTGCTGATCAAGCGCCTGGGCGATCCGCATGCGGCATGGTCGGTGGTGTTCTTCGTTCTGGCCGCCGTCTTTCTCGCGCTGTTCGCCTACCACCAGTGGATGCTGCCGCGTCCTCCGGCCGACCAGCCGGCGCCGGAAAGCAGCAATCTGCTGCGCGAATTCCTCCAGACCTTCGCCGCCTTCTTCCGCAAGGACGGCATCCTCGTCATTCTCGGCTTCCTGCTGCTGTTCCGCCTGGGCGAGGCCCAGCTGCTGAAAATGGCCATGCCCTTCCTGCTCGATCCTGCCCGCGTCGGCGGCCTTGGCCTGAGCAATGAAGCGGTCGGCCTGGCCTACGGCACCATCGGCGTGGTCGCGCTGACCCTGGGCGGACTGCTGGGCGGCGTCACCATCGCCCGCTTCGGTCTGAAACGCTGCCTGTGGCCCATGGCCTTTGCCGTGCACGTGCCGGACCTGGTCTTTGTCTACCTGTCCAGCGCCCTGCCCGACAATCTGCTGCTGATCTCCGCCACCATCGCCGCCGAGCAGTTCGGCTACGGCTTCGGCTTCACCTCCTACATGATGTATATGATCATGGTGGCCGATGGCGAACACAAAACCGCGCATTACGCCATCTGCACCGGCTTCATGGCGCTGGGCATGATGCTGCCGCAAATGGCCAGCGGCTGGATCCAGAATATGCTGGGTTACCAGCACTTCTTCATCTGGGTCTGCTTCGCCACCGTCCCCGCCTTCATCATGACGGCCTTGGTCAAAATCGACCCCGCATTCGGACGCGAATAGCGCGGCCCAGCGATTACAATAATGGGCTTCAAAGAATCGGGGGAATGTTGTGGGTTTCAATGCAAAAAAGCGGCTTAGCCTGAGCGCTGGCGCGGCCGGCGTGCTGGCTGCCTTGCTCGCTGCCTGTTCCAGCACGCCGATGGGCGACCGCAGCGGCGCACCGTCCACGCCGGGCGGGCCTGTGCCGCAGCCAACAACACCCCAGCCGCCGCGTTTCACCGGCGACCAGCCGCCGCCCGCCCCGCGCGAATTCCGCGCGGTTTGGGTTTCCACCGTCGCCAATATCGACTGGCCCAGCCGCAGCAATCTGAGCGTGGCCAAACAGCAGGCCGAAGCCCTGGCCATTCTCGACCGCGCCAAGGCCATCAACCTGAACGCCATCGTGCTGCAGGTGCGCCCCAGCGCCGACGCCATTTATCCGTCCAAGCTGGAACCCTGGTCGGAATACCTGACCGGCCTGCAGGGCAAGGAGCCGCAGCCCGCCTACGACCCGCTGCAGTTCTGGATCGCCGAAGCGCATGCGCGCGGCCTCGAACTGCACGCCTGGTTCAACCCCTACCGCGTGCGCAATGCCGGCGCGCGCTCGCCGCTGGCGCGCGAACACATCGCCAACAGCAAGCCGCAGCTCGTCAAACAATACGGCAAGTACCTGTGGATGGACCCGGGCGAGCCGGCCGCCGCCCAGCATACCCTGGACGTGATCCTGGACGTGGTGCGCCGCTACGACATCGACGGCGTCCATATCGACGATTACTTCTATCCCTACCCGGTCGAAGCGACCAGCGCGAATGGCGCCGAAGCCGCCGCGCTGGATGCCGTCCCGTCCAATGGCCAGCGCGCCGAACTCGAATTCCCCGACCAGGCCTCATGGCAGCGCTATGTGCAGGGCGGCGGACAGCTCGACCGCGCCTCCTGGCGGCGGCAGAACGTCAACCAGATGATCGAAGTGATTTATACCGGCGTGCATAAGGAGAAGTCCTGGGTGCGCTTCGGCATCAGTCCCTTCGGCATTGGCCGTCCGGACCGCCGTCCACCCGGCATCGTCGGCTTCAGCCAGTACGACAAGCTGTACGCCGACGCCGAACTGTGGCTGCAAAACGGCTGGCTCGATTACTTCGCGCCCCAGCTCTACTGGCCGATCGCGCAAGCGCCGCAAGCCTTCCCCGTGCTGCTCGACTACTGGCAAGCGCAAAACCGGCGCGGCCGCCACCTGTGGCCCGGCCTGTACACCAGCCGCATCGACGACAGCGCCCGCTCGTTCACGCCCGAAGAAATCGTCCAGCAGATCGAAGTCACGCGCAGCCGCGCCGGCGTCGCAGGCCATATCCACTTCAGCATGGCCCCGCTGATGCAGAACCGCAAAGGCGTGTATGAACGGCTGCGCAGCAGCTACCAGAGCGCCGCGCTGATCCCGGCCACTCCCTGGCTCGGCGCCACCGCCCCTGCCGCCCCGGCCGTGAATGCCCGCCGCAGCGCGAACGGCATGTCGCTAAAGCTGAGCGCCGACAAAAATGTCGTCCAATACGCCATCTGGGCCAAGTACGGCGACGAATGGCGCTTCACCACCGCCCCCGCCGCCCTGACCGAAATCCTGCTGCCCGACGCCGCCGGCGCCCCCGTCAGCGCGGTCGTCGTCACCGCCGTCGACCGCCTCGGTAACGAAAGCCCCCGCATCACCGCCCCCACCCTTTGATCTTCCTCAACAAATGTCCACCCTGGTGTCAGGCACCAGCACCGGACATTCTTTGATCTGGATCAGCAAATGTCCGACCGTGGTGCCTGACACCAGGGTTGGACATTTGTTGAGATAGATCAAAGAGGGTATAACTGGCGGGCATGGGGGAATTGCAAGGTTTCATGGTGAAATGCTGCTTGATTCGCTTTACACTCGTCGCATTATGTTGAATTTCGCTTCTGATGGCGTGCTGGGCCTGGGTATCGATGCCGGCGGCACGCAAACTCGTTGGGCGTTGGCCGATCCGGCCGGCGTGGTGGTGGCCGAGGGCCGGGTCGAGGGGTTGTCGGCGCTGCAGCTAAGCAGCGCGGCGGGCCGGGAGTCGGTGCGCGCGGCCTTTGCGGCGCTGGCGGCGGAGGTGCTGGCGGTCGGCCGTCCGGGCCGGGTCTGCGCCGGGCTGACCGGCTTTGGCGGCGATAGCCATCTGCCGGCTGGCTGGCTGGCCGATTTGCTGGCGCTGCCGGCGGAATCGGTTAGTCTATGTAATGATATCGAGATCGCCTATCTGGATTGTTTCGAGCCCGGCCAGGGCTATCTGGTGTATGCGGGCACGGGTTCGATCGCGGCTTTCATCGATGAAGAGGGTGCCTTCCACCGTGCCGGCGGCCGTGGCGTGGTGCTCGACGATGGCGGCGGCGGTTTCTGGATCGCGCGCGAGGCCATGCGCCGCATCTGGCGCCGCGAGGACGAGCAGCCCGGCGCCTGGCAGGATTCGCCGCTGGCGCAAGCCGTGTTCCGCCACGTGGGCGGCAGCGACTGGACCTTCTCGCGCCAGTTCATTTATGGCCTGGAGCGCGGCGAGGTGGGCAAGCTGGCCTTGGCCGTCGCTGCCAGTGCCGATGCCGATGCCGCCGCGCGCAATATCCTGCAGCAGGCGGGCCGCGAACTGGCGCGCCTGGCGCTGGCCCTGGTGGCGCGTTTTGGCGAGCGCCCCGTGCTGCTGTCGGGACGCGCGTCCGAGTTGCATCCGCTGATCGCCGAATCGATGCGCGCCGCCCTGCCCGAGGATCAGGTTTTCGAACACCGCCCGGTGCGGCCGCACGTCGCCGCCGCCCGCATGGCCGCAAGGCCCAGGAATTGAAGAACAAGGATTATTGAATGAAGAAACTGCTGCTGATTCTCTTGATGGCCGTGCTTTCCGGCTGCGCCACCCAGGTTCCCCGCATCGATAACAGCTACAGCGCGCGCGGCCAGTCCAGCCGCGTCAAGTTCATCGTGCTGCATTACACGGTGGCCGATACGCCGCGCTCCATCAAGATTCTGACCGAGCAGGAGGTCAGCGCCCATTATCTGCTGACCGATACCGATCAACCGGTGCTCTACGGGCTGGTGGATGAATCGCGCCAGGCCTGGCATGCCGGCAACAGCAGCTGGAAGGCTTTTACCCAGCTGAATACCAGCTCGGTCGGCATCGAGATCGTCAACGCCGGCTTCAAGGATACGCAGGAGGGCCGCGTGTGGTATCCCTTCAAGCAGGCCCAGATCGACCAGCTGATCCCGCTGCTCAAGCAGATTGTGGCGCGCCACCAGGTGCGTCCCGACTTCATCCTCGGCCATAACGAGATCGCGCCCCAGCGCAAGCAGGATCCTGGTCCGCTCTTTCCTTGGAAGCAGCTGGCCGACGCCGGCCTGATCGCCTGGCCGGATGCAAACCAGGTGGCCCAGCGCCGCGCTGTCTTCGAGCAGCTGCCGCCGGAAATCTCCTGGTATCAGAAGAAGCTGGCCGAACATGGCTACGCCACGCCGCAAACCGGCGTGCTCGATGAGGCCACGCGCAATGTGCTGGGCGTGTTCCAGTCCAAATACCGCCAGAGCAAATTCGATGGCGTGCCCGATGCGGAAACCGCTGCCATCCTCGATACGCTGACGGCGACCGCCGCTGCCGCCGCGCCGAATCCGCCTTCCGCCGCCCCGGTCGTGGGCGCGGCTGGCGCACAGTAAGGAAGCCGGCATGCGTCTGCGTCACATCGAAGTTTTCCACGCCATCATGCAGGTCGGGACCATCAGCGGCGCGGCGCAAGTGCTGCATATTTCGCAGCCGGCGGTGACCAAGGTCTTGCAGCACTGCGAGCTGCAACTGGGCATGCCGCTGTTCGAGCGCGTGCGCGGCAAGCTCTATCCCAAGCCGGAAGCGCACCGCCTGTTCGCTGAAACGGAAAAACTGCACCGCGATTTGCAGGGCATACGCCGCCTGGCCGCCAGCCTGAAAGGGCATGCGGTGGAAACCGTGCGCCTGGTGTCCACGCCGACCGTGGCCCTGAGCGTGCTGCCGCAGGCGATGAGCGAGTGGCGCAAGGATTTCCCCGGCACGCGCTGCGAACTGGCCAGCCACCACACCAGCGAAATCGTCAACGCCCTGCGTCTGGGCGAAGCCGATCTGGCGCTGTCGCTGCAAGACCCGCGCCATCCCGGCATCGTCGCCGAGCCGCTGGCGCAAGGCTTGATGACGGTGATCGCTCCCGCCGGCACCTGGGATGAATCGGAACTGAATACGCCGCTGTCGGCCGCCGGCCTGCACGGAGAGTTGATCGGCTATGCCGACAACGATCCGCTGGGCGAGATGGTGGTGGCGGCCTGCGAGGCGCAAGGCATCCAGCCCGTGTTCCGCACCGTGGTGCAGACTTACCAGATCGCGCGCACGCTAGTGGAGGCGGGCGCCGGCATGGCGGTGGTCGATCCGTTTACCGCCGCTTCGGCTTCGGCGGTGCGCGTGCAGCGCCGTCCGTGGGCGCCGGCCATTCCGATCCAGTTGTATTTGCTGACGGCCGGCCATTCGCCGCTGTCGCACGGCTGCCGCCAACTGGCCGACAGCATCGCCGCCTCGGCGCGCGCCTGTCTGTTCCGGGGCCTGGAATGAAAACCCTGCCCAGCGAGCAGATTGCCTCCGATCCGGCTTACCGGCATCTGAGCAGCATCGCGGGCATTGGCATCGATCTGCGCTACGCCACGCCGGCCAATTTCGTCGGCCGCGATCTGTACACGCCGCTGGACTGCGCCTGGCTGCACCGCGATGCCGCCGCCGCGCTGGAAAGCGCCGTCGCCTGGTTGGCGGCGCAGCGTCCCGGCTGCCGCCTGCTGGTGCTGGACGCCTTGCGTCCGCAGCGCGTGCAGGAGCAGTTGTGGCAAGCCTTGCAGGGCACGGAGCTGCTGGGCTATATCGCCGAACCGTCGCGCGGCTCCATCCATTCCTTCGGCATGGCGGTGGACATCACCATCGTCGATGAGCAGGGACGCGAGCTGGATATGGGCACCGGCTTCGACGATCTGAGCGAACTATCCCATCCCGCGCTGGAGGATGAGCTGCTGGCGCGCGGCGCCATCCGTCCCGAGCACGTCGCCAACCGCCAGCTGCTGCGCGACGCCATGTTCCAGGCGGGCTGGCATGGCATCAAAAGCGAGTGGTGGCACTTCGACTGCGGCGACCGCGTGCAGGTGCGCGCCACCTATACCCGCGTTCTTTGATTTCAGGGCAGTACTTTTAACGCCGCCGAGTTGCGCGCCACCCAGTCGATCAGCGCGTCGGTGATGCCGCGGCCGGCGCCGTTGCCGGTGCGCTCGTGGTTGACCATGCCGACCACGATGCATTGTTCGCCGTTGGCGTCGGTCACGTAACCGGCGATGGCGACCACGCCGTTCAGCGTGCCGGTCTTGATGCGCGCGTGGGCAGCGGCGGGGCTGTCGCGCAGGCGGCGGCGCATGGTGCCGTCGGTGGCGGCGATCGGCAGGCTGGCCTGGAATTCGGGCGCCCAGGGCGATTTCTGCGCGGCCGACAGGAAGCCGGCCAGCTGCGCGGGACTCAGGCGCTCCGTGCGCGACAGGCCGGAGCCGTTATCGATCACCATGCCGCTGTCGTTGATGCGGCGCTGGCGCATCCACTCGCGTATGGCCTGTTCGGCGCGCGCGGCGCTGGGCAGGGGCGCGACCACGCTGCCGTCCGGACCCAGCACCTGCAGCGGCTCAAGCGGACGGCTGCCCAGCGCTGCATCGGCCTGCAGGCTGCCCAGGCTCAGATACAGGGTGCGCGCCAGCCCATTGTCCGACCACTTGTTGATATCGCGCAGCAGCTCGGGCAGGGGCCGCGAGACATGTTCGGCCAGCAGGCGCATGGCCGGAGCTGGCGCCGGACTGCCCGCGCGTCCTGATGCCGTCGTCGCCGTGGCTGCCGCAGTCACCGGCGCGTTCTCCGTCGCGCTGCTGGCCGATGCCAGCGCGCTGGCGGGGGCCTCGCGCACCTCGCCGCTGAATTCACCGCCCAGGCGCGACCACGCGGCGCGGAACAGACGCTCCAGATAGTCCTGCCGCTCCAGCACATTGATCGCATAGGTCTTGCTGCAATTGCGCGGGAAGGTGCCGCGCAAAACCACGGTCAGCTGCTCGCCATTGCGTTCATAGCCGGGCAGGCGCCAGCCGTCTTCCCATCGGGCGCAAGGCGCGTCGACCAGCTTCATATCGGCGCGCACCGCCACCTTGTGCAGCATGGGCAGGGCTTGCGCCCGCACGCTCCTGGCGTCCGACACCATCTCCACCTGCAGCATATTGTTATTCAACAGCAGCGCATCCGGAATCACGTTGTAGTAAGCCTCGGGCGATTCGTCGAAGGGTGGCACGCCCACGTCCATGCGCGCCGGCTGGAACAGCTGGCGGTCCAGCAGCAGGTCGCCGCGGATGCGCCGTACGCCTTTCAGGCGCAGCTTCTCCAGCATATGCACCAGCGCATCCTCGTTGAAATCCATGTCCGCGCCGCCGCGCAGCAGCAGGTCTCCCTGCAGCATGCCGTCCACCACCTCGCCGCTGCCCAGTAGCTCCGTGCGTCCGCGGAAGACGGGGCCAAGCTGTTCCAGCGCCACCACCGTGGTGGCGATCTTCATCACCGAAGCAGGCGCCATGGCGCGCTCCGGATAGTGCGACAGCAGCACCGAGTTGCCGCGCATGACCATGAGGCCAATGGCGTCCTCGGGAATGCCATGCGCGGCGGCGGCCTTGGCCACCGGTTCCGGCAGTTCGGCGCGAGCCAGGCCGCAAGCGGCAAGAAGGGCAGTCAGTACCAGGCGTTTCAACATGCTGCGGTCCTCCTTAACCGAAGAAGACATAAGCCACGCCGATCGCCGTGATCACGCCGGCCAGGTCCGCGATCAGGCCGCAGGAAATCGCGTAGCGCGTCTTGCGGATGCCGACCGAGCCGAAATACAGGGCCACGATATAGAAGGTGGTGTCGGCCGAACCCTGGAAGATGCAGGACAGACGGCCCACGAAGGAATCCGGGCCGTAGGTCTTCATCGCATCGATCATCATGGCTTTCGAACCGCTGCCGCTCAGAGGTTTCATCAGCGCGGTCGGCAGGGCCGGCACGAAATCGGTGTTGAAGCCCAGCGCGCTGAAGATCCAGTTGAAGCCATCGACCACGAAGGTGAATACGCCCGCATTGCGGATCACGCTGATCGCCACCAGCATGCCGACCAGGTAGGGAATCACGGTCAGCGAAGTCTGGATGCCGCCTTTCGCACCTTCGATAAAAGCTTCGTACACATTCACCTTCTTGCGCAGCGCGCCGACGATGAACACGGTGATGACCCCGATCAGCACCAGGTTGCTGACCACCTTGGACACGGTCTCGATCTGTTCCTTGCTCAGGTACTGGGTGAAGTACCAGATCAGCGCCACGATGGCAGCCGTCATGCCGCCCAGCCAGGACAGCACCACGGAGTTGATCAGATTGATGCGCTGCCGGATCGACACCGCGATAATGCCCGTCACCGTCGCCACATAGGTGGCGATCATGCAGGGGATGAAGATGTCGGACGGATCGGCCGCGCCCAGGATCGCGCGCTGCGCCATGATCGCCAGTGGAATCAGGGTCAGGCCCGAGGTGTGCAGCACCAGGAACATGATCTGCGCATTGCTCGCCTCGTCCTTGTTGGGATTGAGCGTCTGCAGGCTCTCCATCGCCTTCAGGCCGAAAGGCGTGGCTGCATTGTCCAGGCCCAGCAGATTGGCCGAGAAATTCATCACCATATGGCCGGTGGCCGGATGGTCTTTCGGCACATCGGGGAATATGCGCGAGAAGAAGGGCGAGATCACCTTCGCCAGCCAGCCCACCACGCCGGCCTTCTCGCCGATATTCATGATGCCCAGCCACAGCGTCATCACGCCGGCCAGCGGCAGGGCGATGTCCATCACCCCCATGCGCGCCGATTCGAAAGTGCCGTCGATGATGCGCTTGAAAATCTCGTTATCCCCCAGGAAGAGCCACTGTGCCAGGGCGGCCGCGAAGCCCACCAGAAAGAAGCCAGACCAGATGTAATTGAGAGACATAAAAGCGCGATTTCCGAAAGAACGTAGATGATTGAGCGATTTTGCAGCGAAAGTATAGGCCCAGCCCGCGCTTTCGGGATGAAAGAATGCGAATCGGGCATGAGAAAAACTCATAAGAGCGCTGGCGCGTCCGCCCATGCTGGCGTATTCTCTTGCGGCTGACACCCTCCAAGCGACTATGAAGATTCTCTGGAAAACCGGGCTGGCCGCCGCGTCGCTCGTCCTGTTCGCGGCCTGCGCCGCGCCCTCCGCCACCGCGGCCAACGATCCCCCCAAGGTCTTGCACGCCTTCCTCTCCACCGGCGAAACGGGGTTGGACCCGGCCGTGGCCTCCGATGTGGCCAGCCTCACCCTGCTGGAAAACCTGTTCGACCCCATGCTGCGCTACGATTATCTGGCGCGCCCGGTCAAACTCCAGCCCAACACCCTGCGCGCCATGCCCGAGGTGGATGCGGCGGGCACCACCTACACCTTCCATCTGCAGCCGGGCATCCATTTCACGCCCGATGCGGCCTTCAAGGGCCAGCCGCGCGAGGTCACGGCCCAGGACTATGTGTATAGCCTGAAGCGCCTGTACGACCCGGCCCTGAAGTCGCCCTGGGTCTTCCTGTTCGAGGACAAGATCGTCGGCGACGAAGCGCTGCGCCGCGATTTCAGCTACGACAGCCCTATCCCCGGCCTGCAGGCGCTGGACAAGTACACCCTGCGCATCCGCCTCAAGGCGCCCGACGCCAGCTTCCTCTTCTATCTTGCCCTGCCCGCCAGCGGCGTGGTGGCGCGCGAAGTGGCCGAGGCTTACGGCAGCCAGGTCGGCAACCATCCGGTCGGCAGCGGCCCGTTCATGATCGGCGAATGGAAACGCAGCGACAAGATCACTTTGCTGGCCAATCCCGGCTTCCGTCCCACCGTCTTTCACGCCGGTCCCGGTCCCGGCCCTGATGCCGATCCCGCCAGCCGCGCCATCGCGGCCGGGCTGGAAGGCAAGCGCCTGCCGCTGCTGGACAAGATCGAAGTGAAGATCATGGAGGAATACCAGTCGCGCGTGCTGGGTTTCCTGAACGGCGAATTCGACTTCATCGAGCAGGTGCCCGAATCCATGCGCGATATGGTGCTCGACCCGGATTCATCGCAGCCCGTGCTGAAACCCGGACTGGCGCGGCGCGGCATGCAGCTGACGCCTTTCCCGGTGCTGCAGACCTATTACATGTGGATGAATATGGACGACCCGGTGATCGGCGGCTATGGCAAGGCGCAGGTTGCGCTGCGCCGCGCCATCGCCCTCGGCTACAACAGCGGCGAGGATATCGCCTTGCTGAAAAAAGGCCTGGCCCTGGCGGCTCAGACCCCGCTGCCGCCGAATGTGCTGGGTTACGACCCGAGCTACCGCAGCCCGGTCAGCTACAACCCGGTGCTGGCGCGCGCCTTGCTGGACCGCTTCGGCTACCGCAAGGGCAAGGATGGCTTCCGCAGCCGTCCCGATGGCAGTCCGCTGACGCTGGTGATGCATACCGAGCCTTCCATGGTGGGCCGCCTGCGCGATGAGCTGTGGCGCAAGAACCTGAACGCCATCGGCTTGCGCGTCGAATTCAAGAGCGACAAGAAGACCGAGATCATCAAGGCTTCGCGCCTGGGCAAGGTGATGATGTTCGAGACCAATTGGGTGGCCGATTTCCCCGATGGCGACAACTTCTACCAGCTGCTGTATGGCCCCAATAGCGGCCGCGCCAACTACGCCAATTTCAAGCTACCCGAATACGACCGCCGCTACGAGCAGGCGCGCCAGATGGGCGACTCGCCGCAGCGGCGCATGCTGTACCGCGAACTGGCGCAGCTGATCCACGCCTACAACCCCTGGGTCTTGCTGACCCATCCGATTTCGGCCGATATCCGCCAGCCGTGGCTAAAAAACTACATGCGCCACCCGGTCGAGTTCAGCAACTGGCGCTATCTGGACCTGGACCCGCAGCAGCGCTCAGAGGCGGGCGCGGCGCGCAAAAGCGCAAAATGAATTGAAATTTACTCATACATTACAAAAAGTTATAGTTGCAGAAGAGAATTTCATTAGCAACCGGGAGTTGCTGCGCGCTACTCTGGGTTTCATAAGAATTTAGTAACAATACATATGCAATCCGCATACAGGGAGAGGCTTGTGAAGGTAAAGCAGCTGGCGCAGATGATGGCGCTGATTGGGGTAGTGAGTCCGGCCATGGCCCAGGTGGCGGCGCCGCAGAGCATGCAGCGCGTGGAAATCACCGGCAGCAGCATCAAGCGCGTGGCGCGCGAAGGCGCCTTGCCGGTGCAGACCATCAGCTTCGACGCCATCGAAAAGGCCGGCATCACCAGCACCGACCAGCTGATGCGCACCATCGCCGCCAACGGCGTGGGCGCGGACAATATGACCTCGGGGAATAACGTCTTCGGCGCCGATGCCGACCGCGTCTCCGGCGGCGCGGCCTTCGCCTCGCTGCGCGGCTTGGGTCCGAACGCCACCCTGGTGCTGCTCAATGGCCGCCGCGTCGGCAACCACGGCGCCAGCGGCAAGGCGGTCGACCTGAACTCGATCCCCCTGGGCGCCATCTCCCGCATCGAAATCCTGAAGGATGGCGCTTCCGCCATCTACGGCACCGACGCCATCGGCGGCGTGATCAACTTCATCCTGAAGACCGATTACCAGGGGCTGGAACTGTCCACCACCCTGAACGGCACGGAGGCGGGCGGCGGCATGGAGCGCCGTGTGTCCCTGCTGGCCGGCTATGGCTCGCTGCTGGACCAGGGTTTCAATATCATGGCCAGCATCACCCACGACAACAACGACAAGCTCGATTCGCGCCAGCGCGGCTTCTCCAACGGCTACCAGCCCTGGCGCGGCCTCTCGCCCGACAGCACCGGCACGCCATACGCCACGCAGCTGGCCGACACCGGTTCGGCCCTCGGCACGGGCTTCAATATGCCGGGCGATCCGACCAAGTATCTGCAGGCAAACCTGCTCAGCTTCCAGGGCAAATGCGATTCCGTTCCCGGCATGTCGCAATACGCTTCCGAGCTGTGGCCGAACGTCACGCCCGTCACCCGCACCAAGTACTCCTGCGCCTATGACTACGGTTCGGACTACCTGATGTCCTTCCCGGTCGAGCGCACCAATGGCGTGTCGCGCGCCACTTGGCAGATCAGTCCTGACCACAAGCTGTTTGCCGAAGTCCTGGCCTCGCACACCAAGGCCACCGGCGAGCTGACGCCGGTCCAGGTGCAGGCTTCCTTCAAGGCCGGCAATGCCTATCCGGTCAACGGTCCTTACTACCAGGACTTGACCGGCATCGTGCCGGGCTTCGACCGCAGCAAGCCGATTCTCTACAAATGGCGCGCCTCCGATCTGGGCCGCCGCATCCAGCAGATCGTCGGCGAGAATGCGCGCGTGCTGGTCGGCGCCGAGGGCCTGCTGTGGGATAAATACGATTACAAACTGGGCCTGTCGCGCGCCGAAAGCACCACCAAGGTGTCGCTGCTGGATGGCTATGCCTATACCGACAAGCTGAATGCGCTGCTGGGCAGCGGCAAGGTCAATCTGTGGGCTGGTCCTGGTCAAGGCCAGACGCCGGAAACCACGGCCTTGCTGGAAGCGGCCAAATTCCGTGGCGCCCTGCAGCACGGCAAGACCACCATGACCCAGCTCGATGGCGCCATCTCGGGCGAAATTTATCAACTGCCGGCCGGCGCGCTGTCGATGGCGGCCGGTTTCGACCTGCGCCGCGAAACCTATAATTTCGAGCAGGATATCGACGCGACCACCGTCTTCCTCTCACCTGGTAACGGCGCGCTGCGCGATGCCAGCCGCAATGTGAAGGCCGTGTATGCCGAGCTGCTGGTGCCGGTGCTGAAGGATCTGGAAGTGCAGCTGGCCGTGCGCCGCGATCATTACAGCGTGATCGGCGCCACCACCAATCCCAAGGTCTCCTTCCGCTACCAGCCCACCGCCAGCCTGCTGTTCCGCGGCTCGGCCAACAAGGGCTTCCTTGCGCCCAGCTTCGTGCAGCTTGGTTCGGCGCGCCTGTCGCAGGAATTGCCGAACGGGGTGATCGACCAGGAAGGCTGCCCCAAGCATCCAGGCGATCCGGCTTACTGCGCCATTCCGCGTCTGGCCTACAACACCGGCGGCAATCCATCGCTGGTGCCCGAAACGTCCAAGCAAGGCACGCTGGGCATGGTGCTCGCGCCCATCGACGGCTTCTCGGCCTCCTTCGATTTCTGGGCCATCAATATCGAGAACCGCATCCTGAACCGCACGCCGCAAGTGGTGCTGAACAACTGGCAGTACCTGCCGCAGTACATCGTGCGCGACGCTTCCGGCGTGATCGATCACGTGGAAGCCGGCTGGATCAATGCCGCCGGCCTGAAAACGCGCGGTCTGGACATCGGTCTGAACGCCGACGGCAAGCTCGATGGCGGCTATAAATGGAGCGCCAAGCTCGATGGCACCTGGCTGAAAAGCTTCAAGTTCGCCGAATTCGAAGGCCAGCCTTACAAGGAGCTGGTCGGCAAATTCTCCACGCGCGACGTGTACCTGCGCTGGCGCCACAACGCCAATATCCGCATCGCCAAGGGCGACTGGAGCGCCATGCTGACGCAGAATTATTCGTCCGGCTATGCCGACCAGCTGCCGAACGGCGGCAAGAGTGCGCCGCCGGCCGGCTTCGAACCGCATGTGAAGCACTACGCCAAATACGATCTGTCGGCCACCTACACCGGCTTCCGCAACACCACGCTGACGGTCGGCATCCAGAACTTGTTCGACAAGGAACCGCCGTTCACCGCCCACAATGTTGACGAAGTGGTCGGCGCCGGCTGGGACCCCCGCGTAGCCGATCCGCGCGGCCGCGCCCTGTCCATTCTGCTGAAGTACAAGTTCATGTAGTCTGAGGCCAGCCCCTGTACGCTGGTTCTGCCCTTTACGGCGGCACTCCCTGACGGTGCCGCCGTTTTTTTATGCGCGCTCCGCCTGAATGCCGGCGGCGGTAGAATGGGCCGCATGGCCATCTTCAACCGCAAGGCCGTTGCCTATGTGGCCAGCCATCCCTTGCATTTTTTGCTGCAATGCCTGCGCGGCTTCCGCGCCAATCAAGGGCTGCTGCTGGCGGGCGCCGTCGCCTATTATTCGCTGCTGTCCCTGGTGCCGCTGCTGATGCTGGTAGTAGTGGCCCTGTCCCATGTGATCGATCCGGCCGAGTTGCTGACCACCATGGGCCGCTACCTCGAATGGCTGCTGCCCGGCCAGTCGCGCGCCATCGTGACCGAGATTGCCCACTTCCTGCAGCACCGCGACCTGATTGGCGGCGTGCTGGTGCTGACTATGCTGTTTTTTAGCTCGCTCGCCTTCTCCGTGCTGGAAAGCGCCATGTGCGTGATCTTTGTCCACCGCGCCGAGGTGCGGCGGCGCCATTACCTGATTTCCGCCATCCTGCCTTACTGCTACATCCTCTCGCTCGGCATCGGCGCCCTGGTCGTCACGCTGGTGGCGGGCAGCCTGCAAGTGATCGGCGAGGAAAGCGTGCGCCTGTTCGGCCATGAATGGTCGCTCAACGGCCTGTCCGGCGTGCTGCTGTATTTGCTCGGCATGGCGGGCGAGGTGCTGCTGCTCAGCTCCATCTATATGGTGATGCCGGTCGGCCGCCTGTCGTGGCAGCACGCCTTGCTGGGCGGCGCCACGGCGGCCCTGCTGTGGGAGATTGCGCGCCACCTGCTGGTCTGGTACTTCAGCACCCTGTCGCAGGTGAATGTGGTGTATGGCTCGCTGACCACGGCCATCGTCGTCATGTTCAGCCTGGAGATCGGCGCCACCCTGCTGCTGTTCGGCGCCCAGGTCATCGCCGAGTACGAATGCGTGGCGGGCGATGGCGGCCGCCTGGCGGCGCTGGAACAGGCTTAGTCGGTCGGCAGGCGGATGGTGAAGCGCGCGCCGCCCATGGGCGAGCTGTCCACCGCGATGGTGCCGCCATGCAGTTCGATGGCCTTGCGCGCGATCGACAGACCCAGGCCGAAACCGCCAGTGCTGCGGTCGCGGCTGCGGTCCAGGCGGTAGAAGGGATCGAAGATTTTCTCGCGCTCCGCTTCCGGAATGCCGGGACCATCGTCTTCCACCACGATGCGCACGCCGTCCAGGCGGCGCGCCGCCGACAGCGCCACCCGCGTGGCCGCATACTTCTGCGCATTGCGCATCAGATTGCAGACCGCGCGCAGCAGCAGGCGGCGGTCGCCGCGATAGCTGTCTACATTGTCGGCCACCAGCACGTCGAGGGCGGGGGCGGCGTGCGGCAGCGAATCGGCCACGCTGCGCAGGGTTTCCGCCAGGTCGAAGCGTTCGCGCTTGAGCGGCTGGTCGCCCATGCGTATCATGCCCAGCAGCTCGCTGACCAGCTGGTTCAGCTCATGCAGATCGCCCTCCATGGCGGCGATGCGGTCTTCCAGCGCCGGCGATTGGGCCGCGTCGCGCAGCAGTTCCAGCGCGAATTCCAGGCGCGCAATCGGCGTGCGGATTTCATGCGAGACCGAATGCAGCAAGCTGCTTTGCGCGTCGAGCAGGCGCTCGATGCGTTCGGCCATATGGTTGAAGCATTCCGCCAGCGGATGGATCGCTTCGCTGGCCGGCAGGTGCACGCGCGCCGACAACTGGCCCTGGCCGAATGCATCGGCCATCTGCGCCAGCTTTTGCAGCGAGCGCCAGTGCGTGCGCGACCAGGCGGCAATCGGCACCAGCACCACCAGCGCCACGATCAGATAGCGCACCGCCTCCATCTTCAGCGCCAGGCCGACGTCGATCGGCAAATCCTGGGCGTGGATGGCTTCTTCGTTGCTGCCGATATAGCGCTCGCCCATCAGATCGACGCGGCGCAGGAAGGCCTTGTGGCGCACGTCGATCACCACCTCGCCGCGCTCGAAGGCGGCGTGGGTGCTGGCCGGCAGCAGCTGGCGCGCCGCCGTCAGCGGCAGCAGGTCGAAGCGCACGTCGGACACTTCGCGCACCTTGTTCAGGCGTCCCAGCCACTCGTCGGCCGGCGCCTGGTCGACATATTGCTCGAGCAGGAAGATCTGGCCCGCCGCCTGGCGCCGCGCGATGCTTTCCTGCGGGTCGCCGAACAGCCAGCTCATGGCGAAATAGGCGATAACCGCCGCCACGCTGATCGACAGCGTCACCAGTACGGCAAAGCGGCGGAACAGGCGGTTCATGGGCGGGATTGTATAAGAGTTAAGCTTCCGCCAAACGTTTCACTTACAAATTTATGACAATTCGCCCGCATTTGCAGGACGAATCTCTACCGTGCGGGCACTAAGATGAATTCATTGATAACAAGGAGTCCCTATGAGCAAATCACCCATCGCCATGGCTGGACGGTCCGGTTTCTGCTCTGTCCAGGATAATGTGTCTATCGCAGCTCAGCTAGAATAGCGGGCATGCCTGCCCCTCGCCCATTCCATGCGCCCCCGTCTCCTTCACGCCTGCGCGGCCTTGCCTGGCGCCACGCGGCTGGACTGAGCGCGGGCCATACGCCGGCCTCTCAACTTTCATCATGAAGCCCTTGCGACTTCTTCCGGCCTGGCTGTCCCTGCTGGCAGCGGGGATGGCGTTCGCCCAGGGCGAGTGGATCAGCTATCGCGACGCCTACCGCGTCATGGTGCAGTTCGAGAAGTACGGCAAGCCCAAACACTTCCTGCAAAACCACTACCAGGTCAGCGCGCGCGACGGCCAGTTGCCCGACGGCTTGCGCCTGACCTTGAACGTCAAGGCCAGCCAGCTCAATCTGCCGCTGGACGCCACCGGCCGCACCACCTTCCCGCTGCTGAAAAGCGCGTACGACGAGAACGCGGCCCTGGTCCTGAACCGCAAGATCAGCCAATACACCTTCCAGCCGCGCCTGTCGATCATCGTGCGTTTGGACGGCTTGTACGAGGGCGTGGACTTGCGCAGCGCTTGCGAGCAGGCCTTGCAGTACCAGCGCTACCTGGAGGCGGCCGCCTACGGCAGCCGGCGCTGCGGCGGCGTGCGTTTCGGCTTCCTGCGCAAGGGCGAGGCCCAGGTGCGCGTGCGCGACGGCGAGAAAGAACATCTGCTGCCGGTGACCGAAGGCGCGATCTTCGACGCCGACCCGAACACCGGCTTTCGCCTCGTGGCCTACCGCTTCCAGGACTGGCCGGAGAAGGTGCAGCTGATCAGCCAGAACGCACCGCTCGCCATCGTGCCCGTGATCGAGTGATCAGTTCCAGGCCGAGGGCGAGAACAGATAGCCTTCGCCCCACACCGTCTTGATTTTTTCCGATTCGCCGTCGTCGAATTTGCGGCGCAGCTTGGAGATGCTGTTATCGATGCTGCGGTCCAGGCCATCGAACTCGATGCCGCGCATTTTCTTCAGCAGCGCGTCGCGCGAGAGCACGCGGCCGGCCGATTCGGCCAGCACCAGCAGCAGCTTGTATTCCGTGTTGCTGAGCACCGCCGGCTCGCCGCGCCAGGTCACGGTGCGGTCGCTGGTGGCGATGTTCAGCGCGCCGAACACCATGCCATTGCTGGCCTGCTTGTCCTGGGCGCGGCGCAGCAGGGCGCGCAGGCGCGCCAGCAGCACGCGCGGCTGCACCGGCTTGTTGACGAAATCGTCGGCGCCCTGTTCCAGCAGGGACACTTCATCATAGGAATCTTCGCGCGCCGTCATCACCAGGATGGGCACCTTGCTGATGTCGCGCAACTGGCGCGACACCTGCATGCCGTCCAGGCCGGGCAGCATCAGGTCCAGGATCACCGCATCGGCCGGACTGGCCTTGAAGCTGGCCAGCGCCAGGTCGCCGCGGCCCACCACCGTCACCTTGAATTCATAGGCGCCCAGGTATTCCGTTACCAGCTCGGCCAGGCGCGCATCGTCCTCCACCAGCAATACTTGGTACATGGCCATCCTCCATCGAAGATAGCTATTTTATAAGAGTGAAAAAGGAAAAGGCGCAATGCGCCAGACTTGAGGACAAATGAATACACTTTCATGACAAATGCCGCCACCGCTGCCGGTGGCGGCATGCGCCTTACAGCGCGCGCGCGATCAGCAGCTTCTGGATATCGCTGGTGCCCTCGTAGATCTGGCACACGCGCGCATCGCGGTAGATGCGCTCGACCGGGAAGTCGCTGACATAACCGTAGCCGCCGTGGATCTGGATCGCATCCGAGCAGACGCGCTCGGCCATCTCGGAAGCGAACAGCTTGGCCATGGCCGCCTCTTTCAGGCAGGGCAGGCCGGCATCCTTCATCGCCGCCGCATGCAGGATCAGCTGGCGCGCCGCCTCGAGCTGGGTCGACATATCGGACAGCTTGAATTGCACCGACTGGTGCTCGAAGATCGGCTTGCCGAAGGTTTCGCGCTCGCGCGCATACTTGAGCGCGGCCTCGTAGGCCGAACGCGCCATGCCCACCGATTGCGAAGCGATGCCGATGCGGCCGCCCTCCAGGCCCGACAGCGCGATCTTGTAACCCATGCCTTCCTCGCCGATCAGGTTCTCGGCCGGGATGCGGCAATTCTCGAACACGATCTGGGCCGTGTCGGAGGAATGCTGGCCCATCTTCTGTTCCAGGCCCGCCACGATATAGCCCGGCGTGGAAGTGGGCACCCAGAAGGCCGAAATGCCCTTCTTGCCGGCCGCCTTGTCCGTCACCGCCATCACGATGGCGACATCGGCATACTTGCCGCTGGTGATGAACTGCTTCACGCCGTTCAGCACATAGTGCTCGCCATCGCGCGTGGCCGTGGTGCGCAGGGCGGCCGCGTCGCTGCCCGTATGCGGCTCGGTCAGGCAGAAGGCGCCCAGCAGTTCGCCCTGGGCCAGCGGACGCAGCCATTGCTCCTTCTGCTGCGCATTGGCATACATCATGGCGATGCTGCACACTGGGCAATTATTGACCGAGATGATGGTCGACGTGCCGCCATCGCCGGCTGCGATCTCTTCCAGCACCAAGGCCAGCGACACATAGTCGAGGCCGGCGCCGCCCAATTCTTCCGGCACGGCCACGCCGAAGGCGCCCAGCGCCGCCAGCTCTTTCAGCTCTGCCTGCGGAAAATAATGTTCCTTATCCCAGCGCCCCGCATTGGGCGCCAGCCGCTCCTGCGCAAACGTGCGCAGCGCGTCCCGAATCATCTGATGCTCTTCACTCAAAATCATTGCAATCCTTCTGACTGTTCAGCCCGTGTCCGATTTTGGGGCCAGACCCCAAAATCGGACACGAACTCAGCTGTATAACGGCCAGGCTCGTGTCCGATCGGTGCCAGGCACCACGGTGGACACGGGCTCGGCGGTGGCTTGTCGCTTACCAGGCGATGGGGCTGCCGTCGTAGTTGAGGTAGGCGGGTTGGTCGCTGGCGGGCAGGCGGGCCAGGGTGGCGCGCAAGCCGCCGGCGCTTTCTTCGGCGGAGATGTCGGCGCCGGCGCCGCCCATCTCGGTCCGGACCCAGCCGGGATGGAAGGCGACGCAGGTCACGCCTTTGCCGCCGTACAGCAGGGCGGTGTCGATCAGCACCGAGTTCAGCGCGGCCTTGCTGGCGCGGTAGAGCGAGCCGCTGGCATGGCTGCGCTCGCTGAGCGAACCCATGCGCGAGGACAGCACGGCCAGCTTGCCGCGCGCCAGACTGACCAGCGGCGCCAGGATCGGCAACAGCCGCATCGCCGCCAGCACATTGGTGTGCATCACCTGGTCGAAGTCGCCCTGGGTCGGGAAGCCGTCGTGGCGCGGGCCATACACGCCCGCGTTCAGGATGGCCACGTCCAGATGTTCGCCGTCGAGCTTCCAGCCCAGCGCGGCAACCGCTTCCACATTGTTGACGTCGAGTTCATGCGTGTCGGCCCCCATGGCCTCCAGCGCATCGCAGTCTTGCGCCTTGCGCGCGGTGGCGATCACGCGCCAGCCCGCGGCCAGGTACTGGCGCACCAGTTCGTGGCCGATGCCGCGCGAGGCGCCAATGATGAGTGCGGTCGCCATCGGCTTAGCTCACGCCAGTTCGATGCCGACCGCGGTCGCTTCGCCGCCGCCGATGCACAGGGCGGCCACGCCGCGCTTGCCGCCGGTTTTGCGCAGCGCGCCGAGCAGGGTGATGATGATGCGCGCGCCCGAAGCGCCGATCGGGTGGCCCAGGGCGCAGGCGCCGCCGTGGATATTGATCTTGCTGTGCGGGATGTCCAGATCGTGCATGACAGCCATCGGCACGGCGGCGAACGCTTCGTTCACTTCGAACAGATCGACTTCGCTGGCCTTCCAGCCGTTCTTGGCGAACAGTTTCTGGATCGCGCCCACCGGGGCCGTGGTGAACAGGTTCGGCGCCTGCGCCTGGGTGGCGTGGCCGACCACCTTGGCCAGCACGGTCAGGCCCAGTTTCTTGGCGGTCGATTCGCGCATCATCACCAGGGCGGCGGCGCCGTCGTTGATCGAGGACGAGGAGGCGGCGGTGATCGTGCCGTCTTTCTTGAACGCCGGTTTCAGGGCCGGGATCTTGTCCAGCTTGGCCTTGCCCGGACCTTCATCCTTCTCGATCACCACGTCGCCGGCGCGGCCGGACACCGTCACCGGCACGATTTCCCAGGCGAAGCTGCCGTCGGCCGTGGCGGCCTGGGCGCGCTTGACGGAGTCGATGGCGAAAGCGTCCTGCGCTTCGCGCGTGAACTTGTACTGGGTGGCGCACTCTTCGGCGAAGGTGCCCATCGAGCGGCCGCCGCCTTTTTCGTCGCGGTTGTAGGCGTCTTCCAGGCCGTCCAGCATCATGTGGTCGAACATCATGGCGTGGCCGATGCGGTAGCCGCCGCGCGCTTTCGGGATCAGATAGGGCGCGTTGGTCATCGATTCCATGCCGCCCGCCACCACCACCTCGGCGCTGCCGGCGGCCAGGGCGTCATGCGCGAAGATGGCCGCCTGCATGGCCGAGCCGCACATCTTGGACAGGGTCACGGCGCCGGTCGAGGTCGGCAGGCCGGCCTTGATCAGGGCTTGGCGCGCGGGCGCCTGGCCCTGGCCTGCCATCAGGCAGTTGCCGAAATAAACGTGTTCCACGGCTTCCGGCTTGACGCCGGCGCGCTCGACGGCGGCCTTGATCGCCACGGCGCCCAGGTCATTGGCGCTCAGGCTGGAAAAATCGCCCTGGAAGGCGCCCATCGGGGTGCGCGCGGCGCCGACGATAACGATAGGATCATTCATTTTCAACAGTCTCCAAAAGTGGTGGCGTCACAGGCGCCAGGGTTTGTGCGGAAGTTTGATTGCAGAAACGGATGTGCTGAGGATAGGGGAAGACATCCTCGATAATGCCGGCTTCGATGCGTTCCTTGTGCGCTTGCCACCAGGCTTGCGTCAGCAGGTCGGCATGGTGTTTCAGGAAATACTTGCGGATGTGCGTGTTCCCCAGCAGGAATTTGCCGAACTGCTCGGGGAAGACGTCGTGGCGTCCCACGGGATACCAGGGTTCGGAGGCCATTTCGTCCTCCTCGTTGCGCGGCTGCGGAATATGGCGGAAGACGCAGTCGGTGATGTATTCGATTTCATCATAGTCGTAAAAGACGACGCGCTTATGCCGGGTGACGCCGAAATTCTTGTACAGCATATCGCCGGGGAAGATATTCGCCGCGACCAGGTCCTTGATGGCGTTGCCGTACTCCAGCACGCCATGTTCGATGGCGGCCTCGTCGCCGGCCTGCTCGGCCTGGGTCAGCCAGATATTCAGCGGCACCATGCGCCGTTCGATATACAGGTGCTTGATGACGATCTGCTCTTCTTCTTCCTCGATGAGCGAGGGCGCGAACTGCTTGAGCTCGGCCACCAGCTCCTCGGCGAAGCGGGTGCGCGGAAACGCCACGTCGGAATATTCGAGCGTGTCGGCCATGCGGCCCACGCGGTCGTGGTTCTTCACCAGCAGATACTTTTCCTTGATCTGGGCGCGCGAGGTTTCCTTCGGCGGCGGATAGAAATCCTTGATCACCTTGAACACATAGGGGAAGGAGGGCAGGGCGAACACCAGCATCACCAGGCCGCGGATGCCGGGCGCGATCTCGAACAGGTCGGAGGAATGCTTCAGATGCTGCAGGTAATCGCGGTAGAACAGGGTCTTGCCCTGCTTCTGCAGGCCGAGGATGGTGTAGATCTCGCTGCGCGGCTTGCGCGGCAGCAGGCTGCGCAGGAACTGCACATAGGCCGAGGGCACTTCCATATCGACCAGGAAGTAGGCGCGCGTGAACGAGAACAGGATGACGATCTGCTCCAGGTCGAACAGCACGGTGTCGAGCACCAATTGCCCGGCGCGGTTGTGCAGGATCGGCACGACGAAGGGGAATTCGCGATTGCCGTTGATGGCCTTGCCGACGATGTAGGCGCCCTTGTTGCGGAAGAACAGGCTGGACAGCACCTGCACCTGGGCATTCGGTTCCAGCGCCGCATGGCCGAAGACCTGGTTCAGGCGCGCTTCGACCTGGTCGACGTCGCGGTCCAGGTTGGCGAACTTGGCATTGAGCTGGAAATTGGTGATGATGCGCTTCAACATGAAGTGCATGCCATCGTTGGACGGGTAGTAGACGCGGTAGGTGGGCGCCAGTTCCTCGGTCTCGATGTATTCGGTGGACACCACCGGCCGCACGAAGATGAATTCGTTATGGAAGTAGCTGCGGTGCAGGATATTGCAGCACACCGAGTTGAAGAAGGTCTCGGCCAGCTCCGGCTGCTTGTGATCGGACAGCATGCCGATATAGTGCAGCTTGCATTCGCGCCAGACCTCGTCGGTCAGCTCGGCCGAGTCGTATTCGTCCTCCAGCATTTGCACGCATTCCTGCACGCGCTTATCGTAAAAGCCGATGCGTTCGCGCGCGGCCTGCTGCGCCACCGCCCAGTCGCCGCGCTCGAAATGCTGCTTGGCGGCCTGGCTGGTCTGGCGGAACAGGCGGTAATGCTTGTCGAAGCCTTCGCGGATGGTGCGCGCGATATCGAAGGCGATCTGGGAAGACAGCAGTTTGGGGAACGCAGCCTGGCTCATACCTTTTCTCATCGAATGTAGTGCCTCTGCCGGTTCCCCGCAGCCGCGCTTACTTCGTTTCCGCGAACAGTTCGCGGCCGATCAGCATGCGGCGGATCTCGCTGGTCCCGGCGCCGATTTCATACAGCTTGGCATCGCGCCACAGGCGGCCGACCGGATATTCATTGATATAGCCGTTGCCGCCCAGGGTCTGAATCGCCTCGCCGGCCATCCAGGTGGCCTTCTCAGCACTATACAGAATTGCGCCGGCCGCATCCTTGCGCAGCGCGCGCACCTGTTCCGGCGTCGTCGCCCGGTCGCAAGCCTGGCCCACGGCGTAGACGTAGGCTTTGCAAGCCATCATGGTCGAATACATATCCGCAATCTTACCCTGCATCAGCTGGAACTCGCCGATGGGCTGGCCAAACTGCTTGCGGTCATGAATATAGGGCACGACGGCATCCATACAGGCTTGCATGATGCCCAGCGGGCCGCCGGACAGCACGGTGCGTTCGAAGTCCAGGCCCGACATCAGCACATTGACGCCCTTGCCCAGGCCGCCCAGCACGTTCTCGGCCGGCACTTCGCAATCCTCGAACACCAGCTCGCCCGTGTGGGAGCCGCGCATGCCCAGCTTGTCGAGCTTTTGCGCGATCGAAAAGCCCTTGAAGCCTTTTTCGATGAGGAAGGCGGTCATGCCGCGCGGGCCGGCTTCCAGGTCGCTCTTGGCGTAGACCACCAGGGTGTCGGCGTCGGGGCCGTTGGTGATCCACATCTTGGTGCCGTTGAGCACCCAGCGGTCGCCCTTGAAGTCGGCGCGCAGCTTCATGCTGACCACGTCGGAACCGGCGTTCGGCTCGGACATGGCGAGCGCGCCGATGTGTTCGCCCGAGATCAGCTTGGGCAGGTATTTCTGCTTTTGCTCTGCCGTGCCGTTGCGCTTGATCTGGTTCACGCACAGATTCGAGTGGGCGCCATAGGACAGGCCGACCGAGGCCGAGGCGCGCGAAATCTCTTCCATCGCGATGATGTGGGCCAGATAACCCATATTCGCGCCGCCATACTCTTCGCCGACGGTGATGCCGAGCAAGCCCAGCTCGCCCATCTTGCGCCACAGGTCCATCGGGAACTGGTCGCTGCGGTCGATCTCGGCGGCGCGCGGGGCGATTTCGGCGGCGGCGAATTGCTGCACCGCTTCGCGCAGGGCGGCGATATCCTCGCCGTGGTCAAAAGTCAGGCCTGGGAGATGGAGCATGTCATCCTCATTCTTCTGGTTAAGGTATGGAAGCGCAAATCATACGCCGATGTGACGTTAACGTAAACGTAAAGTAAGCGCTGCAAGCCGGGCGCTCAAACCGCTGCCCAGCTGGCTTGGCGGGGCCGCCGTCAAGTCTGGCGGCGCGCCTGGCGCCTGGCTTAGGCCGCTGGTGCCTTCTGTTCCGCGATGGCGGCCAGCAGGCGTCTGCACTCGTCTTCGTGGGCGCTGATTTCGGCCAGCGACATTTCGATATCCTCGCGTTGCTGTTCCAGGGTTTCGCGGTGCTGGGCCAGCACGCCGAGGAAGCGGTTCATCTGGGCGGCCGTGTCCTTGGGCGACTCATACATATCGACCAGGCTCTTGATCTCGGACAGCGACAGGCCGAGGCGCTTGCCGCGCAGGGTCAGCTTGAGGCGGGTGCGGTCGCGCGGCGTGTAGACGCGGTTGCGTCCGCCCGCGCCCTCGCGCGAGGGGCTGAGCAAGCCCTGGTCTTCATAAAAGCGGATGGCGCGGGCGGTGATGTCGAACTCGCGCGCCAGTTCGGTAATGGTATAGGTCGGCATGGCGTACAATGGATCTTCCGTTTACGTAACGTCAAGCACATTGTAGCGCGCCTGCCGGTAGTAAGCCATGTCCGCTTCAGTACCCGTGAGCGCGGCTTGACAGAGCGGCCTATAATGAAACGTCCCGCGATTCCAGGTTACTTGTGATTCGCCACAAACTGTTCATTTAAACTAATGGTCGCTGAACGAGCGTGCTTTTGCGTCCGCATCTGCGTTAACGCAAATGGCTCCCGTTTTAATACCAGCGGAGTTTTAACAGCCGGATTACACTGCCGTTTGTCCCGCCCATTTTTTCGTCAAGATTGCTCTAAAGTTAATTCTTTCTTTTCAGAAATGGCTAGTAAGATTTGCTACTCAACGGGGTTTCGGCAATATTTTATTTGGTGGAACAGGTGGGGGCAAAGGTGGTCACCAAGCGCAAAATGTTAATTGTTAAGTTTTTGTTTGTCACAATTGGTCTGACCTTTCCAGAGACTGACATTCATGCCGTGTCATGAAATAGTGCAACTATGAATTCTTCAAATGAACGCGAAAGCTTTAGCCAGCGCCTGCAGCAAGCTTTGAAAAACGCCCATTATTCCCCCGACAGTCCGACCCGGCTGGCCAGGGAATTCAATATCCGCTTTGACGGCCGTCCCATCACCGTCCATGCCGCCCGTAAATGGCTGGTAGGCGAGGCTATTCCAACCCAGGAAAAGCTGCGCATGATCGCGCAGTGGCTGGGCGTGCCTGCCGAATGGCTGCGTTTTGGCGGCGCGGAAAATGCTGCGGCCAATGGCGAAGGCGCCAATGGTTTATCGCGCTTTGAGTCCGCCGATGTCAAATTGATAGCCGATTTACAGCGTCTGGACGAGCATCACCGCCAAATTGCACGTGAATTTATTCGCATGCTGGTCCGCGTCAACTACCAAAAGTAACAAGAAATCACGGCTTAGTCCCGCGCAGGCTCGCCGTTTTTGCAGTCCGCTTTCGCTTCCCGCCTCCTCCCCCGCGCGTCCCCATCCGACACCCGCGTTGCCCCCGCGCACCCGATTTTCAGCCCGTTTTGCCGCATTTTTGCGCAGCTTTGTGCCGCCCGCATCTTGCCCGCAGCGGCTGCCGTGCGACCATACCACTTTGTATCTTCATGTAATGAAATGGTTCAAAATGCGAAATGTCACCGATCTGACATGATTTTGATGCAGAATAGCGCCAAGGCGCCCCGCCCCCGCGCGAATTGCAAGGAGTAGCATGAGTCCTCTGTTCAAAAGCAATTACAGCAATGCAGCACAGCTGAAAGACCTGATGACCGCCCCGCCGATGACGGCGGCCCAGCACGCCGAAGTCTTGCGTAAGCGCAATGCGCAGCGCCGCATGGTCGAAGAAGCCAAGGAATTGAAGCGGGCGACCTACTCGCCTTACGAAGGCCGCTAGGGCTTCGGGGCGCTAGCCCCGCGGGCCGCCAGGCCTACCAGTCTCCGTTTGATCCCGATCAACTAATGTCCAACCCTGGTGTCAGGCACCAGAACCGGACATTCTTTGATCTGGATCAGCAAATGTCCGACTTCGGTGCCTGACACCAGGGTGGACATTGTTTGCGGCAGATCAAGCGCCGTTCAAGCCGCTCCAGCGCGGTGCCAGCTGATGCTCCAGCCCCAGCAGATCGATGACGCGGGCCACCGTGTGGTCGACCATGTCGGCAATGCTTTGCGGCCGGTGATAGAAGCTGGGCAGGGGGGGGAAGATGATGCCGCCCATCTCGGTGACGGCGGTCATATTGCGCAGGTGCGCCAGGTTGAAGGGGGTTTCGCGCACCATCAGGATCAGGCGGCGGCGTTCTTTCAGCATCACATCGGCGGCGCGCGCGATCAGATTGTCCGACAAGCCATGGGCCACGGCGGCCAGGGTCTTCATCGAGCAGGGCGCGATCACCATGCCGTCGCTCTGAAACGAGCCGCTGGCGATCGAGGCGCCGATATTCTGCGGCTTATGCACGACGTGGGCCAACGCCTCCACCTCGCGCCGCTGCAAGCCGGTTTCCTCGTGCAGGGTCAGCACGGCCGCTTCCGAGACCACCAGATGGGTCTCGACGGCCGGCATATCCTTCAAAATTTGCAGCAGACGCACCCCATAAACGGCGCCGGTGGCGCCGGTGATGGCAATGACGATCCGCCGCGGGCGATCAGGCATCCAGCAGTGCTTTCAGCTCGCCCGACTCGAACATCTCGCTCATGATATCGGAGCCGCCGACGAATTCGCCGCGCACATACAGCTGCGGAATGGTGGGCCAGTTCGAGTATTCCTTGATGCCCTGGCGCACTTCCGGATCATCCAGCACGTTCACGGTGGCGATATTCTCGACGCCGCAAGCCTTCAGGATCTGGATGGCGCGGCCGGAAAAACCGCACTGCGGGAACTGGGCGGTGCCCTTCATGAACAGCACCACCGGGGTATTGGTCACGGTTTCCTTGATCCACTTTTGCACATCGTCGCTCATTGCTGCCTCTAAGAAAAAGAAAAGATGCTTCTATTTTATAAGAAAACGCCGACCGCGGCCGAAAAGCCGCCAAACCCCAGGCACTTTGCGCCAAATCAAACAATGTCCAACCCTGGTGTCAGGCGGGGCCGCCGAGGCACTGGAACCGGACATTCTTTGATCTGGCGCAAAAAATGTCCGACCCTGGTGCCTGACACCAGGGTGGACATTGTTTGACGAAGATCAAACGGTGGCCTTAGCCGCGCAGTTTGGCGAAGGCGGCGGCCATGGAGTTTTGCACTTGCGGCTCGCGCGACTGCTGTTTTTGCTGCTGGCCCATGGCGCGGCGGTCGTTGCGGTCGCCGCGCTGTTCGGGACGGGAACCGGCGGCCGGTGCGCTGTCCGTCAGGCGCATGGTGAGGGCGATGCGCTTGCGCTTTTCGTCCACTTCCAGCACCTTGACCTTGACCACCTGGCCGGCTTTGACCACGCTGTGCGGATCTTTGACGAAGCTGTTGGACAGGGCGGAAATGTGCACCAGCCCATCCTGGTGCACGCCGATGTCGACGAAGGCGCCGAAGGCGGCCACATTGGTCACCACGCCTTCCAGGATCATGTCGGGCCGCAGGTCCTTGATTTCTTCCACGCCTTCCTTGAAGGTGGCGGTGGTGAATTCGGGACGCGGGTCGCGGCCCGGTTTTTCCAGCTCGCGCAGGATGTCGCTCACGGTCGGCACGCCGAATTTCTCGTCGGCATATTTGGCCGGGCTCAGGGTTTTCAGCAAGCCGCCGTCGCCGATCACGGCCTGGATATCCTTCTTGATATCGCCGAGGATTTTTTCCACCAGCGGATACGATTCCGGGTGCACCGCCGAAGCGTCCAGCGGATTGTCGCCGCCCAGCACGCGCAGGAAGCCGGCCGCCTGTTCGAAGGTCTTGTCGCCCAGGCGCGGCACGGCTTTCAGGCCGGCGCGCGAGCTGAACGCGCCCTTCAGGTCGCGGTAGGTGACGATGCTTTGCGCCACGCTGGCCGACAGGCCGGAGACGCGCGCCAGCAGCGGCGCCGAGGCGGTGTTCACGTCCACGCCCACGGCGTTGACGCAATCCTCGACCACGGCGTCCAGGGTGCGCGCCAGCTGGGTCTGGCTGACATCGTGCTGGTACTGGCCGACGCCGATGGATTTCGGATCGATCTTCACCAACTCGGCCAGCGGATCTTGCAGGCGGCGCGCGATCGAGACGGCGCCGCGCAGCGAAACGTCGAGTTCCGGCAGTTCGCGCGAGGCGAATTCCGAGGCCGAATACACCGAGGCGCCCGCTTCCGACACCACGATCTTATTCATCTTCAATTCCGGCTGCTGCTTGATCAGGTCCTGGGCCAGCTTGTCGGTCTCGCGCGAGGCCGTGCCGTTGCCGATCGAGATCAGCGCCACATTGTGCTTGGCCGCCAGCTGGGCCAGGGTGTGCAAGGAACCGTGCCAATCATTGCGCGGCTGGTGCGGATAAATCGTGGCGGTATCGACCACCTTGCCGGTGGCGTCCACCACCGCCACCTTGACGCCGGTGCGCAGGCCCGGATCGAGGCCCATGGTGGCGCGCTGGCCGGCCGGGGCCGCCAGCAGCAAGGCTTTCAGATTGGTAGCGAAGACCGTGATCGCATCGAGCTCGGCGCGCTCGCGCAGCGCGCCCATCAGCTCGGTTTCCAGATGCATGAAACTTTTCACGCGCCAGGTCCAGCGCACCGTATCGCCCAGCCACTTATCGGCCGCCCGGCCTTGCTGGCGGATGCCGAAGCGCGCCGCGATGCGGCCTTCGCAGGGATTGTGCGGCGCATCCCATTTCGGTTTTTCCGCTTCCGTGTCCAGGCGCAGGGTGACGTCCAGCATGCCTTCGCGGCGGCCGCGCAGCAGGGCCAGGGCGCGGTGCGAGGGAATCGCGTGGAGAGCTTCCGAATAGTCGAAATAGTCGGCGAATTTCTCGCCTTCGTCCTGCTTGCCTTCGACCACCTTGGAATCGACCACGCCGTGCTCCTGCACGTATTCGCGCAACGATTGCAAGAGTGTAGCGTCTTCGGCGAAGCGCTCCATCAGGATCTGGCGCGCGCCGTCCAGGGCCGCCTTGGCATCGGCCACGCCGGGATTATTGCTGCCGTCGGCCGTGGTGAAGGCTTCGCGCAGGTAGTTGCCGGCTTCGGCGTCCGGGTTCAGGGCGGGATTGTCCAGCAGGGCCTCGGCCAGCGGCGTCAGGCCCGCTTCGATGGCGATCTGGGCCTTGGTGCGGCGTTTTTGCTTGTACGGCAGGTACAGGTCTTCCAGCCGGGTCTTGTCCTCGGCCAGCATGACGGCCTGCAGCAGTTCGGGCGTCATCTTGCCCTGCTCGGTGATCGAGGCCACGATGGCGGCGCGCCGTTCTTCCAGCTCGCGCAGATAGCGCAGGCGCTCTTCGAGCAGGCGCAGCTGGATATCGTCCAGGCCGCCCGTGGCTTCCTTGCGGTAGCGGGCGATGAAGGGGACGGTGGCGCCTTCATCCAGCAGGGCGATGGCGGCGGCGACCTGGGCCGGCTTGGCGGCCAGTTCCAGGGCAAGACGTTGTTCGATAGCAGGCAGCATGTGATAGTCCTCAGTTCAAGGCCGGAATCATAACCAATTCAAGGGATGGATAGGGGAAAACGGGTGTGCGGTAACACTAAGTTAGAACTTTCACAAACACAGAACCATACTTGGCGGATAATATTGCGTGTTGTTGTTTTTGAACCTTCCAAACGTACATGCGCCCAATGGATTTAACCCGCGACGAAACCCGCGAAGCTCCTGCCGCCCCCACCCCTGTTCCGGCCGGCGCGCCGGGGACGCAACTACCCTATGCCGTCGCCACCTGGCTGCAGCGGGTGGATGCGGCCGCGCATCCAAAAGCGAAGCTGACGCCGGTCGAAGCGGACCCGAAACAAAGCAACCACCGTCTGATTTACGTGCTGGCGCCCACCAGCGGCGGCCGCCATGTGGCGCTGTGCCTGTACAAGGCGCGCCTGCGGCCGAACGGCGACGTGGCGGCCGCCACGCCGATCAGCGAAGTGTTTTCCCTGCTCTCGGCCCCGCCCGCCTTCCTGGAAGCCGGCGACGATGACTTGATCCGCTTCTTCGTCGCCATGCGCAGCGGCCCGAATTCCCAGACCGGCACGGCCACCGAGCCGCGCGGCAAGATCGGCGCCGCCCTGCTGACCATGCTGTCGACCCAGGGCAAGCTGCTGTGGGCCAATTCCTGGGCCGATGTCGGCAACGGCATGGTGTACCCGATGAAAGCCGGGCCGCTGCGCGAAGCCAATCTGGCTTGGCGCGAAGAGGGCAAGGGCTTGCGCCTGGGCTGGCAGGTCGAACCGCCCGAGGGCGCGCGCCACCCGGGCGCCGACCAGATCGACTATATGCTGCCGACCGATCCGCCCTGGTATATCGACAACCTCTCGTGCGGCGAGCTGTATCTGAACCAGGGCGGCAGCAATATCGCCCTGGCCGAATTGCAGGCGCTGGTGGCCCAGGCGCCGCTGCTGATGGCCAACGATAAGATGCGCGTCTCCCAGCTCCTGTTGGCGCACGGCTTGCAGCATCTGCTGCCGCTGCCGCAGCAGCTGCCGCAGCGCCTGCGCAAGGATGTGCCGCCGCGCCCCATCCTGCTGCTTGACAGTGCCCAGTTGGCCGATGGTTCGGTGCAGCGCTGGAACGATTACGCCGTGCTGTCCTACGACTACGATGGCGAGCGCGTCTCCTTCGATCCGGCGCAGCGCGTGGTGCGCCAGCGCGGCGAGGTGACCGAGATCATCCAGCGCAACGAGGAAGCCGAAGCGGCCGCCCTGCACACGCTGACCGAGCTGGGCTTCCGCAAGCCGGGCGCGCTGCCGCTGTCCAGCGTGCGTGGCGGCTTGCTGCTTGCTAGCCAGGCGGACTGGATCCGCTTTGCCGAGGTCGGCATCGAAGAGTTGCGCGCGGCCAGCTGGCAGGTCGAGAAATCCGTCAAATACCGCTACGACCTGAGCGCCGTCGGCGACTGGTATGCCGAGGTCGAGGAAGAGGGGCCGGACACCGGCAATGCCTGGTTCGAGCTGGAGCTGGGCATCACCGTCGGCGCGGAGCGCGTGCCGCTGCTGCCGGTGCTGGTGCAGATGATCCGTACGGCGCCGCAGGACTTCAACATCAAGGCGCTGGCAGCGCACGCCGACGCCGACCAGATGCTGGCCACCCTGCCCGACGGCAGCCGCGTGGCCCTGCCCTGGAAGCGCGTGAAGCCGATCCTGGCGACCTTGGGCGAGCTGTATTTCAGCGAAAAAGTGCGCCATGCGGTGCGCATGGCCACGCTCGACGCGGCCCGCCTGGACGAGTTGGCGCGCAATATCGATTTCATCTGGACCGGCGGCGAGGAATTGCGCGCCATGGGGCGCCGCCTCAACCAGTTCGCCTCGGTGCAACGCATCGCCACCCCGGCCGGCTTGCAAGCCACGCTGCGCGATTACCAGACTGAAGGCCTGTCCTGGATGCAGTTCCTGCGCGAATATGGCCTGGCCGGCATCCTGGCCGATGATATGGGCCTGGGCAAGACCGTGCAGACCCTGGCCCACATCCTGGTGGAAAAAGAGGCGGGCCGCCTGACGCATCCGGCCCTGGTCATCGCGCCCACCAGCCTGATGGGCAACTGGCAGGATGAGGCCGCCCGCTTCGCGCCCGGCCTGAAGGTGCTGCTGCTGCAAGGCAAGGACCGGGCCCAGATGTTCGAGCAGATTCCCGAAGCCGACCTGGTGCTGACCACCTATGCGCTCTTGCCGCGCGACGAGGAAAAACTGCGCGAGCACGACTTCCACCTGGTCATCCTCGATGAATCGCACTACATCAAGAACACCCGCTCCAAGGCGGCCCAGAGCGCCGGCCTGCTGCGCGCCAAGCACCGGCTCTGCCTGTCCGGCACGCCGCTGGAAAACCACCTGGGCGAGCTGTGGTCGCAATTCCACTTCCTGCTGCCCGGCCTCTTGGGCGACGAGAAGACCTTCAACACCCAGTTCCGCCACCCGATCGAGCGCCAGGACGATCCGCTGCGGCGCGCGCTCTTGAACCGCCGCATCAAGCCCTTCCTGCTGCGCCGGACCAAGGACAGCGTGGCCAAAGAGCTGCCGCCCAAGACCGAGATGGTGCGCAAGGTCGAATTGAGCGGCGGCCAGCGCGATCTGTACGAAACCGTGCGCCTGGCCATGGACCAGAAGGTGCGCGAGGAAATCGACCGCAAGGGCGTGGCGCGCAGCCAGATCGTGATCCTGGAAGCGCTGCTCAAGCTGCGCCAGGTGTGCTGCGATCCGCGCCTGGTCAAATCGCTGCCGGCGCGCAAACAGCAGGCGGCCGGTTCGGCCAAGCTCGCCGACCTGATGCAGATGGTCGAGGACCTGCTCGAAGAAAACCGCAAGATCCTGGTGTTCTCGCAATTCACTTCCATGCTGGAACTGATCGAGGAAGAACTCGATGCGCGCGACATTCCATATGCCATCCTCACCGGCGAAACCAAGGACCGCGGCGCGCAAGTGGCGGCTTTCCAGCAGGGCGCGGTGCCGATTTTCCTGATCAGCCTGAAAGCCGGCGGCGTCGGCCTCAATCTGACGGCGGCCGACACGGTAATCCACTATGATCCGTGGTGGAACCCGGCCGCTGAAAACCAGGCCACCGACCGCGCCTGGCGCATCGGTCAGGACAAACCCGTGTTTGTCTACAAGCTGATCGCCAAGGGCACGCTGGAAGAGAAGATCCAGGTCTTGCAGCAGAAGAAATCGGATCTGGCGCAATCGGTGCTGGCGGAAGGCGAATCGCAAAAACTGGCGCTGACGCAGGAAGACCTGCAGCAGATCTTCGCCCCACTGGTGGACTGATATGAGCGAACTTGCCCAACTCCGGCTGCTGCTCGACAGCAGCAGCGATGTGCATTGGCTGATCGACTGCGCCAGCGGGCGCCTGCTGTATCTGAGCGCGGCCCACGCCACCCTCGGCTTCAGCGCCGAGGCGGCCCAGCAGCATGCCGACCGGCTGCTGGCGCAATTGCCGGCGCGCCTGGCGCGCTGGAAGGCGGGCGATGCCAGCCGCCTGCGCCTGCGGCGCGAACTGCTGCTCGAACGCGCCGACGGCAGCAGCCTGACGGTGGAAATCGAGTCGGCCCTGGTGCTCGACAAGAAGGGCCAGCCGCTGCAGCTGGCCGGCGTGGTACGCGACCTGAGCCGCCAGCTGGCCGAGCGCGCCGAATGGGAAACGCAGCAGAAGCGTTTCGCTTCCATGCTCTCGCACGAATTCCGCACCCCGCTGTCGACCATCGACGGCGCCGTGCAGCGCCTGGAAATGACCTCAAGCAATGCCGATGAAGCCACGCGCAAGCGCTACCGCAAGATCCAGATGGCGGTGGACCGCCTGATCGCCATGATCGACGATTATCTGTCGCCCGAGCGGCTGGCCAGCATCGGCCGCAAGCGCCAGGCCAATGAAATTTCGCCCGAAGCCCTGCTCGAAACGGTGGGCGAAGCGGCGCGTATACGGCGTAACGCTATCAAGGTGGAAGTCGTTGGCTTGCCGCCATGGCTGCGTTGCGACCCGCAAGGAATGCGGCTTTGCCTGGATATTTTGCTGGATAATGCAATTAAGTACACAGCACCCGATACCGCGATAGAATTAGTAGGTAAAAAAGCAAGCGAAGGCGGGGTCGAGTTCTCGGTGATCGACCATGGTTCCGCCCTTTCCGACGAGGAAATCGCCCGTCTCGGCGAGCGTGGCTTTCGTGGCCGCGCGGCCGAAGGCATTGCCGGATCCGGGCTGGGCCTGTATATGGCGCGCGCGGTGGCGGAAGCGCATGGCGGCAGCCTGACGGCGGAAAACCTTTCTGAAAGCGGCAAAAAGTTTCGGATTTGGTTGCCGATTGCCGTTTGAGCGGGGAAATATCTTGCATAGGGCAGAACCAACCGTGATAATTCTTTGACGCAAGCCATGGGCTTGCTGAACCTATTGGAAAAACGGCGCATCAATGACGCAAATACTGATCGTGGAAGACAATCTGGAGTACGCCGAGGAGATGGCGGAATTCCTGACTGAGCTTGAACACGAAGTCCATATCACCAATAACGCCAGCGAAATGTGGTCCGCGCTCAGCCAGGGCAATGTGGGCGTGGTCGTGCTCGACCTCGGCTTGCCGGACGAGGACGGGTTCAATGTCATCCCGCGCATGCGCCAGCTGTATCCGCAGATCGGCCTGCTCGTGCTGACCGGCCGCGTCGCCTTCGACAACCGCATCCTCGGCCTGCGCCTGGGCGCCGACCATTATCTGACCAAGCCCATCAAGTTCCCCGAGCTGGCCGCCCATATCGAGGCGCTCGACCGCCGCGTCGGCCCGCAGGAAGCCTTGCCCCTGCCCAGCAAGTGGACCTTGAAGGTCAGCGCGCGCCAGCTCGAACTGCAGGGCCAGGCCATCACGCTGACCGAGAAAGAGTGCAATTTCCTGCACCTGCTGACCATCAACACCCGTCCCGTGCCGCGCCAGGTCATCGTGGCCGGCATCGGCGGCGACGATCCCGATGCGGGACGCCGCGTCGACATGCTGGTTTACCGCCTGCGCAAGAAGGCGCGCAGCGGCCTGGGCCAGGATCTGCCCCTGCGCAGCGCCTATGGCGAGGGCTATAGCCTGTCGGCCAGCTTCAATCTCTCTTAATCAGGGACAGAGTCGCCGCTATTTTTCCTTGTGCGGAATTAATGAGGGACAGAGTCAAGCAATCTGGGTAGAATCGGGCTTCCGATCTACCCTTTTTGCATTCTATGGCCCGTTTACCGCGCCTGGTCGTGCCCGGCCAGCCCCATTACCTGATCCAGCATGGCTTGAATGGCCAGCTGGTGTGCCAGGACGCCGACGATTACCAGGCTCTGCTGGGCTGGCTGCGCAGCGCCGCGCGCAGCTATAAAGTCGCTTTGCACGCCTATGTGCTGCTGCCCGGCCAGCTCCACCTGCTGGCAACCCCGGCCACCACCGATGGCCTGGGCCAGATGATGCAGTGGGTCGGGCGCTACTACGTGCCTTACTTCAACCAGAAATACCGCCGGGCCGGCACCTTATGGCAGGGCCGCTACAAGACGGCCGTGATCGATGCCGAACACTATCTGCTGGCTTGCAGCCGCTATATCGAGTTCGCGCCGGTGCGCGCCGGACAGGCGGCCTGGCCGCAAGACTATCCCTGGTCCAGCTATGCCCACCATGCCGGCATCAAGCCGGACGGCATGATTACCGATCATCCGCTCTACTGGGCGCTGGGCAATACGCCCTTCCAGCGCGAGGCGGCCTATAGCGACTTGGCGGGACGGGGATTGGGCGGCGCCGAGACGGCCGCCATCGAAGCGGCCGTGCTCAAGGGCTGGCCCCTGGGCTCGGACAAGTTCAAGACGGAATTGCAGCAGCGCATGAAGCGCCAGGTCTTGCCGGCGAAACGCGGCCGGCCTTTCAAGGTGAAAGACGTGGCTGTGGAATAAAAACGGCGCGCCGTTTCAGGCGCGCCGCGGATGTGCTGCCCTGCCGGGGCGGCAGGGCGTCAAAACCGGATTACCAGCCGATATCCTTCAGCAGTGGCAGGGTCAGGTCTTTCGGTGGCGTCAGCACGGTGCCCAGATCGGTGCTGATATTCGGTTCCATCAGCAGGTTCGGGGTGGCCGTCACGTCCCAGTGCGACACCGACGAGCCTGGCGCCAGCGTAGCCGGGGTATACAGCAGCGGACGGCCTTGGCTGTCGGCGCCCGAGATGCGGGTGCTGTCAATGCCGAAGGCGGCTGCCACCGTGCCGGGTTTCAGGCGCGAGCCATACGGCACGGCTGCTTTGATCGCCGCTTTCAGTGCATCGCCGGCTGCCTGGGCAATGCCGCCCGAAGGAATGGTGACGCTGCTGTCGGTGCCGCCTGGCGTGAAGGCGCCAGTTGTATTATTGGCCAGAAGCACGCCGACGGCGCCCGCATCCTGAGCATTCTTCACCTTGATGGCGAAGGCGCAGCCGCCGCGGCTGATGACCGGTACTTTGCCGAAGACCGCGGCGCGGTTGGCGGCATTGAAGGGATCGCAACCAGGACCGACTTCACCGGCTTGCGCCGTGATATTGGCCAGCACGCCCAGATTGCCGCTGGTCGGAATGACCGGGCCGAACAGCGATGGGCTGATATCGGCCACGGTATTGCCGCTTGGAGCCAGCGAGCTGGTTTTCACCTGCTGGGTGGCTTTCAGCATGGTGGCGCCGGCCACGGCATTGCCGCCGGTCCAGGCCAGTTGCAGCGGGTTGATGGCCGATGCCTTGCGCTCGGCATTCGTCATTTGCAGCCAGCTCTTCTGCTTGGTGTTGTCGAACATGAAGCTTTCCCAGACGCTCGGCAAGCCGCCGGTCGGGCCAAAGCCGCTGCCATCGGCGGCGTAGCGGTAGCCGGTCGAGGTCTGTACCGTGGAGACGGCGAAGCCGAGGCCATGGCCCAGTTCATGCAGCAGGGTTTCGACGAAGTTGACCTTAGTGCCGGCATTGCCGTCCAGGCCGAGGTAGAAGGGCGAGCCGTCCAGGCAGCCTGGGTTGCCCAGGTTCACATTGAACTGGGTCTTGATGTCCACATTGTTGTATTCGCCCGGGCCTTCTGGCTCGTTGCCGGACAGGTTCACGCCGGCGATCTTGTTGGCCAGCGCTTGTGGGTACCAGGTGCCGGCTTTGCCGCCTGGGAAGTCATGCCACAAGTTCCAGGCGCCGGCGCTGCCCAGCACGGCCGAGCTGGAGGTGCAAGTGAGTGCTTCCCATCCTGCGCTGACGGTGATGTCGACATTGCTTTGCAGGTTCTTTTCCCAAATATCGGCCACATAGCGGTAAACATGCAGGCGCTGCTGGCCCAGGGTGGTGCCGGGATTGCCGCCCACCGGAGAGACCGGGGTCGGGTCGTTAAAGCCCACGCCCGGCGCATCGCGGCTGGTGATGACGATCTTGGCGGCTTCGGCGCTGAAGCAGGCCAGCGCGCAAGCGGCGGCGATCAGCGAGCGGGTCAGGTTACGGTTGGTCTTGGTCCGCATGGGTGTTTACTCCGTTGCAATCTGAGGGGTGACGTGGACGTGGCCGGTCTGTGCTGCGCTGTCGGCGGCGTCGTGCGAATCGAAGCATTGTTTCTGCATGCTGCCGTCCGGCAGACGCGTCACGACGGACGAGCTCAGGAACTCGTCGGTCACACGCGCGCCGCGGGCGCCGCTGGCATGGAATTTTTGCTGTGCCTGTGGCGCGGCGGACTGGCGCAGGCGCTTGCCGGCGTTGGCTTTCTGTTGCAGGGCGGCTTGCTCTTCGCCGGTGGCGGCGCGCAGTTCGCCGGTGACGGGATCACGCACCACGGTCAGGGCGTCGGCGCTCTGCACGGAGGATGCCTGGGCGGATTCCGCCTGGGCAGGCAGGGCGCTCAGGCCCAGCACGGCGATGCCGAGGCCAGCCAGCAGGCTGGATTTGATGGTTTTCATATAGGGTTCTCCAGGTAGGGCGAAGCGCTCAGCCGCGCTGACGGCGGCGCAGGGCGCCAATTGCGAACAGGCCCGCGCCCAGCATCAGGATCGACGTTGGCTCGGGAACGGCGGCGATCGACAGGTTGTCGATGCCAACATAGTTGGAGCTGTCGCCCACGCCGTTGTAGTTAATGGCGAAGCGGCCGACCGTGCCGGTGCCCAGGGCGCCGATATTGAAGGTGTACTTGGTCCAGTCGCCAGCAGCTTCAAACGAAGGCTGCAGCACGAAGTCATTGGTGGCGCTGCCGCCTTTGCTGAGGCCGAAGGAGATGTGGTCGCTAAACCCGGCTTCGCCCGCGCCGCGCACCCACAGCGAGATCGACACGTTCTTGGCGGTCGAGAATTCCGGGGTGATCAGCCAGTTGTTCAGCACGCCACCGGTTGCTGCGCTGCCATAGCTGGCGGCTGCGTAGGAGTTGGCGGCGCCCGATTGGGCGTGGAAGAGGTTGGTATTGCCCTGGAACCAGCTATTCGAACCGATGGGCGAGCTGGCGTTGTTGAAGACCCAGCCGGACGCGCCGAGGGCGCCGATATCGTTGAAGTTTTCTTGCAGTAACACGTCGGCCTGAGCCGAGGCAGCCGCGCCCAGTAACACCAGGGCACTGAGAGTAGTTTTAATCATTGCGCTATAGCCTCCAAAAGTTAGTCGGGACGCCGTTTGGCAGCGTCCCAGGGACGGGTACTGTAGAAACTTCTTTCAAGAAATTCGGGGTTCCCTTCAGAAATTTTCTACATGATTTCCACCAAGCAAAAAATATGCCAAATTTGACAAGTCCTTGATTTAACACAAAGACCATTGAAATATTTTGGTAATTTTTACAAAAGTGTAATTTTTCCCGACAGTTGACGCAATGCTAAATGTAACAAGATGTTTCAATTACACAACAGCGGCTTTGCTGCATAGCGCCATGAGTCAACGGCGGCGCCAAAGCGGTGCTTGCATGCTGCAAGTTGTGGCATGGAAGGTTTGCTGAAGGCGTTTTGGCGGTGCTTTTTGAGCCCTGCCTAGAGGGAAGGTGGCGGCCTTAAACGGCTTGCATATCACTATGTCCCCAATTAATTTCATGAGTCATTTCGTGAAATTTAATGTGACTCCGACCCTAATTATTTTTGTTGAGTTTTTTGTTGCGTTGCACTACTCTGAATTTTCAATTTTCCAAATAAGCTTCGGAGAAACGCATGAAAGCGCAAGGTTTGTACGACCCAGCCAATGAACATGACGCCTGCGGTGTCGGATTCGTTGCTCATATAAAGGGCAGCAAAAGCCACTCCATCATCGAGCAGGGCCTGCTGATCCTGAAAAATCTCGACCACAGGGGCGCGGTGGGCGCGGACAAACTGATGGGCGATGGTGCCGGCATCCTGATCCAGATTCCCGACCAGTTCTACCGCGACGAAATGGCCAAGCAGGGCGTGGAACTGCCGCCGCCGGGCGAATATGGGGTCGGCATGGTCTTCCTGCCCAAGGAAAACGCCTCGCGCATCGCCTGCGAACAGGAAATCGAGCGCGCCGTGCGTATTGAAGGCCAGGTGGTGCTGGGCTGGCGCAATGTGCCGATCGACACCGAGATGCCGATGTCGCCCACGGTGCGCGCCAAGGAACCGGTGATCCGCCAGATCTTCATCGGCCGCGGCCCGGACATCATGGTGACCGACGCGCTGGAGCGCAAACTGTATGTGATCCGCAAATCCTCGGGCCACGCCATCCAGGCGCTCAAGCTGATCCACGGCAAGGAATTCTTCGTGCCCTCGATGTCGGCCCGCACCGTGGTCTACAAGGGCCTGCTGCTGGCCGACCAGGTCGGCGTCTACTACAAAGACTTGCAGGATGCGCGCTGCATTTCGGCGCTGGCGCTGGTGCACCAGCGCTTCTCCACCAATACCTTCCCGGAATGGCCGCTGTCCCACCCTTACCGCCTGATCGCCCACAACGGCGAGATCAACACCGTGAAGGGCAATTTCAACTGGATGCGGGCGCGCGAAGGCGTGATGAAGTCCGCCGTGCTGGGCGAGGACCTGGGCAAACTGTTCCCGCTGATCTATGAGGGCCAGTCCGACACCGCCTGCTTCGACAATGCGCTGGAATTGCTGCTGATGGCGGGTTACCCGATCGCCCAGGCCATGATGATGATGATTCCCGAAGCTTGGGAAAACCATGGCCTGATGGACGACAACCGCCGCGCTTTCTACGAATACCATGCCGCCATGATGGAGCCGTGGGACGGCCCGGCCGCCATGGCCTTCACCGATGGCCGCTATATCGGCGGCACCCTGGACCGCAACGGCCTGCGTCCGGCGCGCTACATCGTCACCGACGACGACCTGGTGGTGATGGCCTCCGAATCGGGCGTGCTGCCGATTCCCGAATCCAAGATCATCCAGAAATGGCGCCTGCAGCCGGGCAAGATGTTCCTGATCGACCTCGAAGCGGGCCGCATCATCGACGACAAGGAACTGAAAGACACTTACGCCAACGCCAAACCTTACAAAGCCTGGATCAACGCCGTGCGCATCAAGCTTGACGAACTCAAGCTCAGCGAAAGCCAGCTCCAGCACAATGTCGCGAAATATGGCACGGCCCATGGCGAGAAGCAGGTGGCTTCCGTGCTGGACCGCCAGCAAGCCTTCGGCTATACCCAGGAAGACCTGCGTTTCCTGATGGCGCCGATGGCCGCCGCCGGCGAGGAAGCCGTGGGCTCGATGGGCAACGACTCGCCGCTGGCCGTCATGTCCAACAAGCTCAAGCCGCTGTATAACTACTTCAAGCAGCTGTTCGCCCAGGTCACCAATCCGCCCATCGACCCGATCCGCGAAGCGATGGTGATGTCCCTGGTGTCCTTCATCGGCCCGAAACCGAATCTGCTCGATACCAACAACGTCAATCCGCCCATGCGCCTGGAAGTGGCGCAGCCGGTGCTCGGCTTCGATGATATGGCGCGCTTGCGCAATATCAGCCAGCACACGGGCGGCAAGTTCAAGTCCTGGGAGCTGAGCATCTGCTACCCGCTGGCCTGGGGCAAGGAAGGTGTGGAAGCCTGCCTCGCCTCGCTCTGCGCCGAAGCGGTGGATGCGGTCAAATCCGGCCACAATATCCTGATCGTCTCCGACCGCTCGCTCTGCGCCGACCGCGTCGCCATTCCGGCCTTGCTGGCCACGTCGGCCATCCACCAGCACCTGGTGAGCAAGGGCTTGCGCGCCTCCACCGGCCTGGTGGTGGAAACCGGTTCGGCCCGCGAAACCCACCACTTTGCCCTGCTGGCCGGCTATGGCGCGGAAGCGGTCCACCCCTATCTGGCGCTGGAAACCCTGATGGAACTGGCGCACGGCATGCCGGGCGACCTGTCCGGCGAGCAGGCGGTGTACAACTACACCAAGGCCATCGGCAAGGGGCTGATGAAGGTGATGTCGAAGATGGGCATCTCCACCTATATGTCTTACTGCGGCGCGCAGATTTTCGAAGCGATCGGCCTGAACAAATCCCTGGTCGACAAATACTTCAAGGGCACGGCTTCGAATGTGGAGGGCATCGGCCTGTTCGAAGTGGCCGAGGAAGGCCTGCGCCTGCATAACCTCGCTTTTGGCAACGATCCGCTGCTGGCCGACGCCCTCGACGCGGGCGGCGAATACGCCTACCGCGTGCGCGGCGAAGACCATCTGTGGACGCCGGATGCCATCGCCAAGCTGCAGCACTCGACCCGCGCCAATAATTACTCCACCTATAAAGAGTATGCCCAGATCATCAACGACCAGAGCCGCCGCCACCTGACCTTGCGCGGCCTGTTCGAGTTCAAGCTCGACCCATCCAAAGCCATCCCGCTCGACGAAGTGGAGCCGGCCAAGGAAATCGTCAAGCGCTTCGCCACCGGCGCCATGTCGCTCGGCTCGATCAGCACCGAAGCCCACGCCACCTTGGCCGTCGCCATGAACCGCATCGGCGGCAAGTCGAACACGGGCGAGGGCGGCGAAGATCCGGTGCGCTACCTGAACGAACTCAAGGGCATCCCGATCAAGAACGGCGAAACCATGGCTTCGGTGCTGGGCCAGGACCGCGTGGCAGCTGACATTCCGCTGCAGGAAGGCGATTCGCTGCGTTCGCGCATCAAGCAGGTGGCGTCCGGCCGCTTCGGCGTGACGGCGGCCTACCTGAACTCGGCCGACCAGATCCAGATCAAGATGGCCCAGGGCGCCAAGCCGGGCGAGGGCGGCCAGTTGCCGGGCCATAAGGTGTCGGAATACATCGCCACCCTGCGTTTCTCGGTGCCGGGCGTGGGCTTGATTTCGCCGCCGCCGCACCACGATATTTACTCGATCGAGGATCTGGCCCAGCTCATCCACGACCTGAAGAATGCCAATCCGAACGCCTCGATCTCGGTCAAGCTGGTGTCGGAAGTGGGCATCGGCACGGTGGCGGCCGGCGTCACCAAGGCCAAGGCCGACCACGTGGTGGTGGCCGGCCATGACGGCGGCACCGGCGCGTCGCCGCTGTCCTCGGTCAAACATGCGGGCACGCCGTGGGAACTGGGCCTGGCGGAAACCCAGCAGACCCTGGTACTGAACGGCCTGCGCAGCCGCATCCGCGTCCAGGCCGACGGCCAGATGCGCACCGGCCGCGACGTCGTCATCGCCGCCATGCTGGGCGCCGACGAGATCGGCTTCGCCACCGCGCCGCTGGTGGTGGAGGGCTGCATCATGATGCGCAAATGCCATCTGAACACCTGCCCGGTCGGCGTCGCCACGCAAGACCCGGAACTGCGCGCCAAATTCCAGGGCAAACCCGAGCATGTGGTGAACTACTTCTTCTTCGTGGCCGAAGAGGCGCGCCAGTTGATGGCCCAGCTCGGCATCCGCACCTTTGACGAACTGATCGGCCGCGCCGACCTGCTCGACAAATCGAAAGCCATCGCGCACTGGAAGGCGCAGGGCCTGGATTTCACGAACATCTTCTACCAGCCCAAGGCCAAGGAAGGCATGAGCATCTTCCACACCGAGGAGCAGGATCACGGCCTCGACCGCGCCCTCGACCACAAGCTCGTGGCCCAGGCCAAGGCGGCGCTGGAAAAAGGCGAGCGCGTGTCCTTCATCTCGCCGGTGCGCAACGTCAACCGCACGGTCGGCACCATGCTGTCGGGCGAAGTGGTCAAGCGCTACGGCCATGCCGGCTTGCCGGACGACACCATCCACATCCAGCTGCAAGGCACGGCCGGCCAGTCCGCCGCCGCCTTCCTGGCGCACGGCATCACGCTCGACCTGGTGGGCGAGGGCAACGACTATGTGGGCAAGGGCTTGTCGGGCGGGCGCATCATCGTGCGCCCGAACACCGAGTTCCGCGGCTGGGCCGTGAACAACATCATCATCGGCAATACCGTGCTGTACGGCGCGATTGCCGGCGAAGCCTTCTTCAACGGCGTGGCCGGCGAACGCTTTGCCGTGCGCAATTCCGGCGCCACCACCGTGGTCGAAGGCCTGGGCGACCATGGTTGCGAATACATGACGGGCGGCACCGTGGTGGTGCTGGGCGCCACCGGCCGCAACTTCGCGGCGGGCATGTCGGGCGGCATCGCCTATGTGTACGACCCCGATGGCGAGTTCGGCCGCAAATGCAATCTGTCCATGGTCAGCCTGGAAGAGGTGCTGCCGGCCGCCGAGCAGATGGTCGACAAATCCACCTGGCACAGCCAGCACCGCGATGGCGAGCCGGAGGCCGACGAGATCATCCTCAAGCGCCTGATCGAGCGCCACTTCAAGTACACCGGCAGCACGCGCGCCCGCCTGCTGCTCGACAACTGGGCCGAGAGCCGGGGCAAGTTCATCAAGGTCTTCCCCAGCGAGTACAAGCGCGCCCTGGTGGAACTGGCCGATAACGCCGCCATCGAAGCGGAAACCCAGGCCATCGCCGCCTAAGGCTGACCCAGGAATTGAAAGGATAGCAAAGTGGGAAAAATCACCGGTTTCATGGAATTTCAGCGCCAGGAAGAGGGCTATCTGCCCGTCGCGGCGCGCGTCAAAAACTATAAAGAGTTCGTGTTGCACCTGAACCACGAGCAGGCCAAGGTGCAGGGCGCGCGCTGCATGGATTGCGGCATCCCCTTCTGCAACTCGGGTTGCCCGGTCAACAACATCATCCCGGACTGGAACGATCTGGTGTATCGCGGCCACTACCGCGAAGCGCTGAATGTGCTGCATTCGACCAATAACTTCCCCGAGTTCACCGGCCGCATCTGCCCGGCGCCCTGCGAAACGGCCTGCACGCTCGGCATCAACAACGACCCGGTCGGCATCAAGTCGATCGAGCACAAGATCATCGACGAAGGCTGGGAACATGGCTGGGTGGTGCCGCAGCCGCCGGCCCACAAGACCGGCAAGAAAGTGGCCGTGGTCGGTTCCGGTCCCGCCGGTCTGGCGGCGGCCCAGCAGCTGGCGCGCGCCGGCCATGCCGTCACCGTCTTCGAGAAGAGCGACCGCATCGGCGGCCTGCTGCGCTACGGCATTCCCGACTTCAAGCTGGAAAAGTCGCATATCGACCGCCGCGTCGAGCAGATGGAAGCCGAAGGCGTGACTTTCCGTACCTCGGTACTGATCGGCAAGGATTTCCCGGCCACGGTTAACAACTGGGCCAAGGAAACCATCTTCCCCGAAGACCTCGACAAGGACTTCGACGCCGTGGTGCTGGCTGGCGGCGCCGAACAGCCACGCGACCTGCCGGTGCCGGGCCGCGAGCTCAAGGGCATCCATTTCGCCATGGACTTCCTGCCCCAGCAAAACAAGGTCAACGCTGGCGACAAGGTCAAAGACCAGATCAAGGCCGCCGGCAAGCATGTGGTCGTGATCGGCGGCGGCGACACCGGTTCCGACTGTGTCGGCACCTCCAACCGCCACGGCGCGGCCGGCGTCACCCAGTTCGAGCTGCTGCCCATGCCGCCCGAGCAGGAAAACAAGCCCCTGGTCTGGCCCTACTGGCCGACCAAGCTGCGCAGCTCCTCCTCGCACGAGGAAGGCTGCGAGCGCGACTGGGCCGTCGCCACCAAGCGCTTCGAAGGCAAGGGCGGCAAGGTCGAGAAGCTGATCGCCTGCCGCGTCGAATGGAAAGACGGCAAGATGAGCGAAGTGCCCAATTCCGAGTTCGAGGTGAAAGCCGACCTGGTGCTGCTGGCCATGGGTTTTGTATCTCCCGTGCAACAAGTCCTCGACGCCTTCGCGGTCGACAAGGATGCCCGCGGCAATGCCCGCGCCACGACCGACGGCACCGGCTGCTACCAAACCTCGGTGGCTGGCGTGTTCGCCGCCGGCGACATGCGGCGCGGCCAATCGCTGGTGGTCTGGGCCATCCGCGAAGGCCGCCAATGCGCCCGCGAAGTCGACGCCTACCTCATGGGCCACAGCCACCTCCCCCGCTAAGCCCCACCCACAGCCCAGCCCGTGTCCGATTTTGGGGCCAGACCCCAAAATCGGACACGGACTCGGCAGTCTTTGCCTGCGTTTCCGCCAGTGATATTGCTGAGCTTGTGTCCGGTTTCGGGGTCTGGCCCCAAAACTGGACATTGTGCTATGCAGCAATGGAAAACTGTTTTCCAGATGTAACTTGCTGACTTTACGGTTAGTAATGTTGTATCATGTACATTCTGTAGCGGGCGCGCCTGCCCTCTTTTGGGGAGTCTTAAGCAGAACATAGCGTTTCTGCACTACAATATGGCCTTAAAAATAAAGAGCTAGCCTGTGCCTAATCTTGTCGAAATCCGTGATTTACACTTCTCCTATGGGAAGCGGAGCATTCTCTCCGGTCTCCAGATGGACTTTCCACGTGGAAAGGTTGTGGCTGTCATGGGCGGTTCCGGCAGCGGTAAAACCACGGTGCTGCGCCTGATCGGCGGCCAGTTGCGCCCGCAAAAAGGCACGGTGAATGTGGATGGCCAGATCGTCCACACGCTGAAAACCCGCGATCTGTATCTGTTGCGCCGCAAAATGGGCATGCTGTTCCAGCATGGCGCCCTGTTTACCGACCTGACCGTCTACGATAACGTCGCCTTCCCGCTGCGCGAGCATACCGACCTGCCGGAAGAGCTGATCCGCGACCTGGTGCTGATGAAGCTGCACGCCGTCGGCCTGCGCAATGCCGCCAAGCTCAAGCCGGGCGAGATCTCGGGCGGCATGGCGCGCCGCGTCGCGCTGGCGCGCTCCATCGCCCTCGATCCGCAACTGATTATGTATGACGAGCCGTTCGCCGGCCTCGACCCGATCTCGATGGGCGTGACCGCCAACCTGATCCGCAATCTGAACGATGCGCTCGGCTCGACCTCGATCCTGGTCTCGCACGATGTGAAGGAATCCTTCCTGATCGCCGACTATGTGTATTTCCTGTCGCAGGGCAAGATCGTCGCCCACGGCACGCCGCAAGAGATGACGGTGTCCACCGACCCGTATGTGAAACAGTTCGTGCACGCCGAGGCCGATGGCCCCGTGCCCTTCCATTACCCGGGCAAGACCCTGGCGGAAGACCTGGGACTGGGAGGCCGTCCATGATTACCCGCGTCCTCGGCAATATGGGCGCCACCCTGCGCGATTATGTGGAAAGCCTGGGTTACGCCACCCGCACCTTCTTCGCCATGCTGGGCCTGTCGGTCGGCCTGCTGCGCCGTCCGCGCCTGGTGGTCGAACAGCTGCACTTCATCGGCAACTATTCGCTGCTCATCATTACCCTGTCCGGCCTCTTCGTCGGCATGGTGCTGGGCCTGCAAGGCTATTACACGCTGAATAAATACGGCGCTTCCGAATCGCTGGGCCTGCTGGTTGCCCTCGGCCTGACGCGCGAACTGGGGCCGGTCATCACCGCCCTGTTGTTTGCCGGCCGCGCCGGCACTTCGCTGACGGCCGAAATCGGCCTGATGAAGGCGGGCGAGCAGTTGTCGGCCATGGAAATGATGGCGGTCAACCCGATCGCGCGCGTGCTGGCGCCGCGTTTCTGGGCCGGCGTGCTGGCCGTGCCGCTGCTGGCGTCGATCTTCAGCGCGGTGGGCGTGCTGGGCGGCTATCTGGTCGGCGTGCAACTGATCGGCGTCGACGATGGCGCGTTCTGGTCGCAGATGCAGGGCGGCGTGGATATCTGGAAAGACGTGTTCAATGGCTTCGTCAAGAGCGTGGTCTTCGGCGTCGCCATCACGTTCATCGCGCTGTACCAGGGCTATGAAGCGAAACCGACGCCGGAAGACGTGGCCGGCGCCACCACGCGCAGCGTGGTGGTGTCCTCGCTGATGATCTGGTGGCTCGATTTCATGCTGACGGCCTTGATGTTCAGCAAGTAAGTTATTAAGTTGAAGCAATAAGCTGGCGGGCGCGCTGCGCCGCCATAAAACGATAGGATTGTTCTATGCAACGTAAATCTCTGGATATCTGGGTGGGTCTGTTCGTCGCGCTCGGCGTGGCCGCACTGATGTTCCTCGCGCTCAAGGCTGGCAATATGAGCTCGATGTCCTTCGCCCAGACCTATGACATCACCGCCAAGTTCGACAATATCGGCAGCCTGCGCCGCCAGGCGGCCGTGAAGGCGTCGGGTGTGGTGGTGGGCCGCGTGGCCGACATCACCTTCGACGACAAGACGTATAAGGCGCTGGTCACGCTGCGCATGGAAACCGGCTACAAATTCCCGAAAGACAGCTCGGCCAAGATTCTGACCTCCGGTCTGTTGGGCGAGCAATACATCGGCATCGAAGCGGGCGGCGACCTGGCCAATCTGGCTGGCGGCGACAAGATTGCCCGTACCCAATCGGCCGCCGTGCTGGAAGACTTGATTAATCAGTTTATCTACAGCAAGGCCGCTGAAGGAAAGGATAGCAAATAATGCAAAAAGCCACTCCCTTCAAGCTGCGCCAGCTGGCGCTGGTGCTCGCTGCGGGCGCCGCGCTGACCGGCTGCGCCAGCACCAATCCGCGCGACCCGTATGAAGGTTTCAACCGCGCCGTCTTCAAATTCAACGACACCGTCGACCAGGCCGCGCTGAAACCGGCCGCCACGGTCTACAAGAATGTGCTGCCGGGCTTCGTGCAGACCGGCGTCGGCAACTTCTTCGGCAATCTGGCCGATGTGTGGACCGCCGCCAACAACCTGATGCAGGGCAAGGGCGAGGAAGGCATGTCGGACGTGATGCGTGTGGCCATCAACTCGACCTTCGGCCTGCTGGGCGTGCTCGACATCGCGTCCGAAGCCGGCCTGAAAAAGCATAAGGAAGACTTCGGCCAGACCCTGGGCGCCTGGGGCGTGCCGTCCGGCCCGTATGTGATGCTGCCGCTGCTGGGCCCATCCACCGTGCGCGACACGGTCGGCCTGCCGCTCGACATCGCGGCCGATCCTTGGGTCCACAACCGGAATATGCGCGTGCGCAATGTCGGCACCGCCGTGCGCGTCGTCGACCAGCGCGCCGCCCTGCTCGACGCCTCCACCCTGCTGGAAGACGCCGCGCTGGACCGCTATGAATTCATCCGCGACGGCTTCCTGCAAGCGCGCGAAAACCGGGTCAACGATGGCGAAGACCAGCCGCGCCACAATGTCTGGCCGCTGAAAGCCAAACCGGCCGCCGAAGACAAACCAGACGACTCCAGCCCGCCAGCGAAGCCGGAAAGCAAGTCCGACGCCGCCCCGGCCGCAGGCAAGCCCGCGACGGCCCAGGCTGACAGCGAAGCGGCGGCGCCTCAGGCTATAATGCCGCCACCGGCTGCCAACACGGCCAGCCTGTAATTGCCGCACAACCAATATAGGTAAAAAGCCATGAAACTGATTAAGCAACTCATCGCCCTGGCCACCGTGGCCTTTGCCGTCAGCGCGACGGCCGCACCGGCCCCGGCCAACGAAGCGCCGGACGCTCTGGTGAAACGCATCAGCCAGGAAGTGCTGGACACTGCCAAGGCCGACAAGGAAATTCAGGCCGGCAACCAGAAACGCGTGATGGACCTGGTGGAAACCAAGATCCTGCCCTACGTCGATTTCCAGCGCATGACTTCGCTGGCCGCCGGCCGTTACTGGCGCGAAGCCACGCCGGACCAGCAAAAACAGCTGTCGACCGAGTTCCGCACCCTCTTGATCTTCACTTACTCGGGCGCCCTGTCCCAGGTGAAGAATGAAACCATCGAGTTCAAGCCCCTGCGCGCCGACCCGAGCGACACCGAAGTGGAAGTGCGTTCGCAAGTGAACGTGACCCGTGGCGAGCCGGTGCCGCTGAACTACCGCGTCGCCAAATCGGCGGCCGGCTGGAAGATTTACGACATCAATGTGCTGGGCGCCTGGCTGGTGGAAACCTATAAAGGCACCTTCGCTTCCGAAATCAGCAAGGGCGGCATCGACGGCCTGATCAAGGCGCTGGCCAACAAGAACAAGCAGCTGGCCAACAAGCCCCTGAAAACCGTCCAGAAATAAGCCGGATACCAAGACCGATGTCTGCTGCCAACAACAACTCGCTGTCCCTGACCTCGCTGACCGTGGCCAACGCCACGGTGGCGCTGGAGCAGGGTCTGGCCGCCATCCGCGCCGGCCAGACCACGTTTGACCTGAGCCAGGTGACGGCGGTGGATTCGGCAGCCGTGTCCGTGATGCTGGCCTGGCAGCGCGCCGCTGCCCAGGCTGGCGTCCGCCTGAACCTGCAAAACCTGCCCGACCCGCTGAAAAGCCTGACCAAGCTGTATGGCGTTTGCCCGCTGATCGCAAGCGCCCCGGCCTCCGTGGCCGAAGAGCCGGCCCTGAGCCCGGCTAACCTGCACCATCATTGACCCCCGCCTCACCCCCCCGCCCCAGCTTTACCCGGTCCGGCGATGCCGAACCAAAATTCCAATATAATTGACCGTTGCCGTTGCCCTTGAGAGCCACGGCGCTCGCATCCCCCGGCCCTGTGGGCCGTCCGAGCAACGGTCGCCGTTGCATCAAAAACCTAACTAAGCAAGCATGACAGCAATCCAAATCAGTAATGTCGAGAAGCGTTACCAATCGCTGCAGGCGCTGGGCGGCGTGTCTCTCTCCATCGAGGAAGGTGAGTTTTTCGGGCTGCTGGGGCCGAATGGCGCCGGCAAAACCACCCTGATCTCCATCATCGCCGGCTTGATCCGCGCCGATAAGGGCACGGTCAAGATCCATGGCCACGACGTGGTCGGGGATTTCCGCGCCGCGCGCCGCAAGCTCGGCGTGGTGCCGCAGGAACTGGTGTTCGATCCCTTCTTCACCGTACGCGAAACCCTGCGCCTGCAATCGGGCTATTTCGGCCTGGGCAAGAACGACGCCTGGATCGATGAGGTCATGCACAACCTGGACCTGACGCCCAAGGCCGACACCAATATGCGCGCCCTGTCCGGCGGCATGAAGCGGCGCGTGCTGGTGGCCCAGGCCCTGGTGCACAAGCCGCCCGTCATCGTGCTCGACGAGCCGACAGCCGGCGTCGACGTGGAGCTGCGCCAGACCCTGTGGAAGTTCATCTCGCGCCTGAACCGCGAAGGCCACACCGTGGTGCTGACCACCCACTACCTGGAAGAGGCGCAAGCCATGTGCAAGCGCGTCGCCATGCTGAAAACCGGCCAGGTGGTGGCGGCCGACACCATGGCGGCCCTGATCCGCCGCATTTCAGGCTCCCAGCTGATCGTGCATATGCAGCGCGGCGATCTGCCGGACGATATGCGCCACCTGATCACGCACCCGCTGGAAGCCGACAGCGGCCGCAAATACAGCCTGCGCATCAACGACTATGCAGAGGTGGAGGGCATCCTGGCGCGCCTGCGCGAAAGCGGCGCCGTCATCGACGAAATGCAGTTGCAGCAGGCGGACCTGGAAGACATCTTCCTGCAAATCATGAACGGAGGCGAATAATGCTCTCAACCGGCTTCCGCACCCTGGTCTACAAAGAAACGCTGCGCTTCTACAAGGTCGCCACCCAGACCATCGCCGCGCCTGTCCTGACGGCCATGCTCTACCTGCTGATCTTCGGCCATGTGCTGGGCGGGCAGAAGGTGTATGAGGGCGTCAGCTATACCGCCTTCCTGATCCCGGGCCTGGTGATGATGAGCGTGCTGCAGAACTCCTTCGCCAACTCCTCGTCCTCGCTGATCCAGTCCAAGATCACGGGCAATCTGGTGTTCGTGCTGCTCACGCCCCTGTCGCACTGGGAGATTTTCTCGGCCTATGTGCTGGCGGCCATGGTGCGCGGCATCACGGTCGGTTTCGGCGTGTTCATCGTCACGGCCTGGTTCGCGCAACTGAGCTTCACCGCGCCGCTGTGGATTCTGGCCTTCGCCCTGCTGGGCGCCGCCATCCTCGGCACCGTGGGCCTGATCGCCGGCATCTGGGCCGAGAAATTCGACCAGCTGGCCGCTTTCCAGAATTTCCTGATCGTGCCGCTGACCTTCCTCGCGGGCGTCTTCTATTCGATCCATTCGCTGCCGCCGTTCTGGCTCGCCGTCTCGCACCTGAACCCGTTCTTCTACATGATCGACGGCTTCCGCTACGGCTTCTTCGGCCAGTCCGACGTCAATCCCTGGACCAGTTTCGCCATCGTCGCCGGCTTCCTCGCGGTGCTGTCGCTGCTGGCCATCCGTCTTCTGCGCAGCGGCTACCGTCTGCGCCACTAAAACACTCTGCACAAGGAAAAATCGTGAGCACCACACCAGAAGCAATCCACAGCTATATCGCCGCCGGCCTCGAATGCACCCACCTGCAAGTGGAAGGCGACGGCCAGCATTTCCAGGCTACCATCGTCTCGCCGGCCTTCGCCGGCAAGCGCCTGATCCAGCGCCACCAGCTGGTGTATGCGGCGCTGGGCGACCGCATGCGCGAAGAAATCCACGCGCTGTCGATGAAAACCCTGACCCCTGAAGAATTCCAAGGATAAGCCCACATGGACAAACTGATTATCCAGGGTGGCAAGCGCCTGATGGGCGACGTCACCATTTCCGGCGCCAAGAACGCGGCCCTGCCGATCCTGTGCGCCGGCCTGCTGACGTCGGGCGACGTGAAGCTGTCGAACGTGCCGAAACTGCACGACGTCTCCACCATCCTGAAACTGCTGGGCCAGACCGGCCTGCAGGTGAGCCAGGACGGCGACAAGGTCACGCTCAACGGTGCGAAAATCACCAAGCTCGAAGCGCCGTATGAGCTGGTGAAAACCATGCGCGCCTCGATCCTGGTGCTTGGTCCCCTGCTGGCGCGCTTCGGCCAGGCCAAGGTTTCGCTGCCGGGCGGCTGCGCCATCGGTTCGCGTCCGGTCGACCAGCACATCAAGGGTCTGCAGGCGATGGGCGCCGACATCAGCATCGACGGCGGCTATATCTACGCCAAGTGCAAAAAACTGAAAGGCACCCGCATCGTCACCGATATGATCACGGTGACCGGCACGGAAAACCTGCTGATGGCCGCCACCCTGGCCGAAGGCGAAACCATCCTGGAAAACGCCGCGCGCGAGCCGGAAGTGACCGACCTGGCCAATCTGCTGGTGGCCATGGGCGCCAAGATCGAAGGCATCGGCACCGACCGCCTGGTGATCCAGGGCGTGTCCGAACTGCACGGCGCCAGCCATGACGTGATTCCCGACCGTATCGAAGCGGCCACCTTCCTGTGCGCCGTGGCGGCGGCGGGCGGCGACATCACCCTGCGCAACACCCGCGTCGACATCATGGATGCGGCCCTCGACAAGCTGCGCGAAATGGGCCTGCGCATGACCATCGGCAAGGATACGATCCGCGCCCAGATGGACAGCCGCCCGAATCCGGTCAGCTTCCGCACCACCGAGTATCCTGGCTTCCCGACCGATATGCAGGCCCAGTTCATGGCGGTGAACACCATCGCCAACGGCGCCAGCAAGGTGACGGAAACCATTTTCGAAAACCGCTTCATGCACGTTCAGGAAATGAACCGCCTGGGCGCGGCCATCGAAACCGACGGCAACACCGCCTTCATCAAGGGTGTGGACCAGCTGATCGGCGCGCCCGTGATGGCGACCGACCTGCGCGCTTCCGCCTCGCTGGTGATCGCCGCCCTGGCCGCCAAGGGCGAAACCCTGGTCGACCGCATCTACCACCTCGACCGCGGCTACGACCGCATGGAAGTGAAGCTGCAGGCGCTGGGCGCCAATATCAGCCGCATCAAATAAAGCAAAACAGCGAAAGCCCATCATGAACGCAATCACCAGCCAGGCCGGGAACGATTCCCAGTTGATTCTGGCACTCTCCAAAGGCCGAATCTTCGAGGACACCCTGCCGCTGCTGGCGGCTGCGGGCATCACCGTCACCGAGAATCCGGAGACGTCGCGCAAGCTGATCCTGCCGACCAACGATCCGCACGTGCGCGTGCTGATCGTGCGCGCCACCGACGTGCCGACCTATGTGCAGCATGGGGCGGCCGATTTCGGCGTGGCCGGCAAGGACGTGCTGTTTGAGCACGGCGGCGAAGGCTTGTACCAGCCGGTCGACCTGAACATCGCGCGCTGCCGCATGTCGGTGGCGGTGAAGGCGGGCTTCGATTATGAAACCGCGGTGCGCCAGGGCGCCCGCCTGCGCGTGGCGACCAAGTTCACCCAGATGGCGCGCGAGCATTTCGCCGCCAAGGGCGTGCACGTGGACCTGATCAAGCTGTATGGCTCGATGGAGCTGGCGCCGCTGATCGGCCTGTCCGACGCCATCGTCGATCTGGTCAGCACCGGCAGCACCCTGCGCGCCAATAATCTGGTGGAAGTGGAAGAGATCATGGACATCTCTTCGCGCCTGGTGGTGAACCAGGCCGCGCTGAAGCTCAAGCGCGCGCGCCTGCAACCCATCATCGAAGCTTTCGAACGCGCCTCGCAGGCGCAAGCCCAACCAGCGTAACCATCATGACGATCCAGATCCGCAAGCTCGATTCCCGCCAGCCCGATTTCCAGGAAACGCTGGACGCGCTGCTGGCCTTTGAAGCATCCACCGACGAAGCGATCGAGCAGGCCGTGGGCGGCATCATCGCCCAGGTGCGCGCGCGCGGCGACGAGGCCGTGCTGGAATTTACCAACCGCTTCGACCGCATTCCCGACGGCGGCGCGCAGAGCATGGCCGCCTTCGACATTCCGCAGCCGGAGCTGGCCGCGGCGCTGGCCGCGCTGCCCGAGACGCAGCGCCTGGCGCTGCAGACGGCGGCCGAACGCATCCGCCTGTTCCACGAGCGCCAGAAGCAGGAGCTGCAAGGCTTCAGCTACACCGAGGCCGATGGCACGGTGCTGGGCCAGCGCGTCACGCCGCTTGACCGCGTGGGCATCTATGTCCCCGGCGGCAAGGCGGCTTATCCTTCCTCCGTGCTGATGAACGCCGTGCCGGCCCGCGTGGCCGGCGTGCAGGAAATCATCATGGTGGTGCCGACGCCGGACGGCGTGAAAAACCAGATGGTGCTGGCCGCCGCCGCCATTGCCGGCGTCACGCGCGTGATCGGCATCGGCGGCGCGCAAGCCGTCGCGGCCCTGGCTTACGGTACCGAAACCATCCAGCCGGTGGACAAGATCGTCGGTCCCGGCAACGCCTATGTGGCCTCGGCCAAGCGCCGCGTCTTCGGCACCGTCGGTATCGACATGATCGCCGGCCCGTCCGAAATCCTGGTGATCTGCGACGGCACGACCGATCCCGACTGGGTGGCCATGGACCTGTTCTCCCAGGCCGAGCACGACGAGCTGGCGCAAGCCATCCTGCTGTGTCCCGACGCGGACTATATCGCCAAGGTGGAAGCCAGCATCCACAAGCTGCTGCCGACCATGCCGCGCCAGGACGTGATCCGCACCTCGCTGACCGACCGCGGCGCCCTGATCCTGGTGCGCGATATGGCCGAAGCCTGCGCCATCGCCAACAGCATCGCCGCCGAACACCTGGAAATCTCGGCCGAGAATCCGCAGCAGTGGGCCGAGCAGATCCGCCACGCCGGCGCCATGTTCCTGGGCCGCTTCTCGTCCGAATCGCTGGGCGACTATTGCTGCGGCCCGAACCACGTGCTGCCGACTTCGCGCACGGCGCGCTTCTCCTCGCCGCTGGGCGTGTACGACTTCCAGAAGCGCTCTTCCGTGATCCAGGTCAGCGAGGCCGGCGCCCAGACCCTGGGCAAGGTCGCCGCCGAATTGGCGTATGGCGAAGGCTTGCAGGCGCACGCCCGCAGCGCCGAGTTGCGCCTGAAGCAGGGCGCATGAGCAGCTGGCTCAATCAGCTGTACTGCGAGGATGCGCTGACCGGACTGGCGCGCATCCCGGACGGCTCCATCGATCTGATCCTGACCGATCCGCCCTACAACCTGGGCAAGGATTACGGCAATGCCTCCGACCAGCAAAGCGTGGAAGACTATCTGCGCTGGACCGAGCAATGGATCGACGCCGCCCTGCCCAAGCTCAAGCCGAACGGCAGCCTGTACATCTTCCTGACCTGGCGTTTTTCGCCGGAGATTTTCGTCATGCTCAAAAAGCGCATGACGATGATGAACGAAATCATCTGGGACCGCCGCGTGCCCTCGATGGGCGGCAGCGTGCGCAGCTTCTCTTCCGTGCACGACACGATCGGCTTCTTCGTGCGCCGCAAGGATTACTACTTCGACCTGGACGCGGTGCGCATTCCCTACGATGCCGAAACCAAGAAAGCCCGTTCGCGTTCGATCTTCGTCGGCGCCAAGTGGCTGGAAGTGGGCTACAACCCCAAGGATTTGTGGAGCGTATCGCGTCTGCACCGCGAGCATGCCGAGCGCGTCGACCATCCGACCCAGAAGCCGCTGGAAATCATCGAGCGCATGCTGAAAGCATCCTGCCCGCCGGACGGGGTGGTGCTCGACCTGTTCATGGGCAGCGGCACCACGGCCGTGGCGGCGCGCCGCTGCGGCCGCAACTTCGTCGGCTTCGAGCTCAATCCCGAATACTGCGAAGTCGCCAATGCCCGCCTGGCCGCGCTGGAACTGGCGGCGCTGGAAACGGCCGAAGTACTGGCTGCCGCCGCTGCGCCCGACGCGCCGGCCAAGCCGCGTCGCGCCCGTGCCGCGAAGGCATCCGTGCAGGCTGAAACCAAGGCCGCATTGAAAGTCTCCGCCAAACCGGCCGCGAAAAAGACCACGGCGAAAAAGAAGAAGTCTCCCCCCAAAGAAGTCACTGTCTAGCCAACCACAGGAGTGCAGCAAAGATGTCTTCCCTCGATGATCTGATCAGCCAAACCATCCGTTCCGACGTGCGCGCCATTGGCAGCTACCATGTGCCGGATGCGAGCGGTTTTATCAAACTGGACGCGATGGAAAACCCGTATGAGCTGCCGCAGCATCTGCACCATGAATTGAGCCGGCGCCTGGCCGATGTGGCATTGAACCGCTACCCGGTCGCCTCCTACGCCACGCTCAAGCAGCGCCTGTGCGCCAAGCTGGGCGTGCCGGCCGGCTATGACGTCATCCTCGGCAACGGTTCCGACGAACTGATTTCCATCATGGCCACGGCTTGCGCGCGGCAGGAAAAACGCGCCGTGCTGCTGGCCCCCGTGCCGGGCTTCGTCATGTTCCAGCGTTCGGCGCAATTCGCCGGCATGGATTTCGTCGGTGTGCCGCTGCGCGCCGATCTGACGCTGGACAAGGACGCCATGCTGGCCGCCATCGCCGAACACCGTCCGGCCCTGACCTTCCTGGCCTATCCGAACAACCCGACCGGCAATCTGTACGATGCCGGCGACATGGTGGAAATCATCCGCGCCCTCGACGGCGTGGGCCTGGTGGTGGTGGACGAAGCGTATGAGCCGTTCGCGCGCCAGAGTTTCATGGGCCGCCTGCCCGAGTTCCCGAACCTGATCGTGATGCGCACCCTGTCCAAGCTGGGACTGGCCGGCATCCGCCTCGGCTATATGTCGGCGGCGCCCGCGCTGTTGGCCGAATTCGATAAAGTGCGGCCTCCATACAACATCAATGTGCTGAGCCAGACGGCCGCCGAATTCGCGCTCGACCATCTTGAAGTGCTGGATGAACAGGCCGCGCTGCTGCGCGAGCAGCGCGGCCTGCTGGCAGAGGCGCTGGCGGCCTTGCCCGGCGTCGCGGTCTTCCCGTCGGCGGCGAATTTTATTCTGATTCGGGTGCCCAATTCCGACGATGCCTACGCGAAACTCCTTACGCACAAGGTATTGCTCAAAAATGTGGGTAGAATGCATACTGTGCTGTCCAATTGCCTGCGCGTGACTGTCAGTACGCCGGACGAGAATGCAGCCCTCCTCGGCGCTTTGAAAGCATCGCTGGCAGACTAAGACATGAGCCTTTCCATGAACCGCACCGCAGAAATCACGCGCAACACCAACGAAACCAAGATTCGCGTCGCCATCAATCTGGATGGCACCGGCGTGCAGAAACTGAACACCGGCGTTCCCTTCCTCGACCATATGCTGGACCAGATCGCGCGCCATGGCCTGTTCGATCTCGATATCGAAGCGACCGGCGACACGCATATCGATAATCACCATACGGTGGAAGACGTCGGCATCACCCTGGGCATGGCGGTGGCGAAAGCCATCGGCGACCGCAAAGGCATCCGCCGCTACGGCCATGCCTATGTGCCGCTGGATGAAGCCCTGTCGCGCGTCGTCATCGATTTTTCGGGCCGTCCCGGCATCGAATACCATATTCCTTTCACGCGCGCCATGATCGGCGGCTTCGATGTCGACCTGACGCTGGAATTCTTCCGCGGCTTCGTCAATCATGCCCTGGTCACGCTGCACATCGACAATCTGCGCGGCACCAATGCCCACCACCAGTGCGAAACCGTGTTCAAGGCTTTCGGCCGCGCTCTGCGCATGGCTGTCGAGCATGACGAACGCGCGGCAGGCACCATCCCTTCGACCAAAGGAAGCCTGTAATCTCCCTCCGGCTTTGAACGGCATATGAAAAAAATTGTTGTAGTGGACTACGGCATGGGCAATCTGCGCTCGGTGGCGCAGGCTTTGCGCGCCGTGGCGCCGGAAGCCGAGATCCTGATCTCCGGCGCCGCCGCCGATATCGATAGCGCCGAGCGCATCGTCCTGCCCGGCCAGGGCGCCATGCCGGACTGCATGCGCAGCCTGCGCGAATCCGGCGTGCAGGAAGCGCTCCTGCGCGCCGCCGCCGGCAAACCCATGCTCGGCGTGTGCATCGGCGAGCAGATGCTGTTCGAACGCAGCGAGGAGGGCGACGCCGCCGGCCTTGGCCTCTTGCCCGGCAAGGTGGTGCGCTTCCAGCTCGACGGCCAGTTGCAGGAGGACGGCTCGCGTTTCAAGGTGCCGCAGATGGGCTGGAACCAGGTGAAGCAGACTGCCACTCACCCGCTGTGGCAGGGCATCGCCGACAATGCTTACTTCTATTTTGTGCACAGCTATTACGCCCAGCCCGGGCAGGCGGCGCACAGCGTCGGCGAAACCGTCTACGGCGCGCCCTTCTGCTGCGCCGTGGCACGCGATAATATCTTCGCTACCCAGTTCCACCCGGAGAAAAGCGCAGCTGCCGGCCTGCAGCTGTTCAAGAATTTCGTTCACTGGCAACCCTGAATCCCCACCCTTTTTTCTTTGACACTTTAGACACCATGCTGCTCATTCCTGCCATCGACCTCAAAGACGGTCACTGCGTTCGCCTGAAACAGGGCGATATGGAACTTGCTACTGTTTTCTCCGAAGACCCCGCCGAAATGGCGCGTCATTGGCTGCAGCAGGGCGCGCGCCGTTTGCATCTGGTTGACCTGAACGGCGCCTTCGCCGGCAAGCCGAAGAACGAAGGCGCGGTGAAAGCCATCCTGAAAACTGTGCAGGATTTCGCGCTGGAACACGATATCGACGAAATTCCCGTGCAGCTGGGCGGCGGCATCCGCGACCTCGACACCATCGAGCGCTATCTGGACGATGGCATCAGTTACATCATCATCGGCACCGCGGCCGTGAAAAGCCCCGGCTTCCTGCATGACGCCTGCGGCGCCTTCCCCGGCCACATCATCGTCGGCCTGGACGCCAAGGACGGCAAGGTGGCCACCGACGGCTGGAGCAAGATGTCCGGCCACGAGGTGATCGACCTGGCGCAGAAATTCGAAACCTATGGCGTCGAGTCCATCGTCTACACCGACATCGGCCGCGACGGCATGATGGGCGGCGTGAATATCGAAGCCACCGTGCGCCTGGCGCAGGCGGTGCGCATTCCCATCATCGCCTCCGGCGGCTTGCACAATCTCAGCGATGTGGAAGCCCTGTGCGCGGTGCAGGACGAAGGCATCGAAGGCGTGATCTGCGGCCGTTCCATTTACGAAGGCACGCTCGACCTGAACTCGGCCCAGCTGCGCGCCGACGAACTGTCGGGCGAGATCGAAGAAGAGTAAACCATGCTAGCCAAGCGCATCATCCCCTGCCTCGACGTGACCAATGGCCGCGTCGTCAAAGGCGTCAACTTCACCGAGCTGCGCGACGCGGGCGACCCGGTGGAAATCGCGCGCCGCTACGACGAGCAGGGCGCCGACGAGCTGACCTTCCTCGACATCACCGCTTCCAGCGATAACCGCGGCCTGATCCTCGACATCATCGAGGCGGTGGCGTCCCAGGTCTTCATCCCGCTGACCGTGGGCGGCGGCGTGCGCCAGGTGGACGATGTGCGCCGCCTGCTGAACGCGGGCGCCGACAAGGTCAGCCTGAACACCTCGGCCGTCAGCAACCCGCAGCTGGTGTATGACGCTTCGCAAAAGCATGGCTCGCAGTGCATCGTGGTGGCCATCGACGCCAAGCAGGTGGCGCCCGGCAAGTGGGAAGTGTTCACCCACGGCGGCCGCAACGCCACCGGCCTCGATGCCATCGAATGGGCGCGCAAGATGGAGAGCCTGGGCGCGGGCGAACTGCTGCTGACCAGCATGGACCGCGACGGCACCAAGTCCGGCTTCGACCTCGGTCTGACGCGCGCCGTGTCGGACGCGGTGCAGGTGCCGGTGATCGCTTCGGGCGGCGTGGGCGGCCTGCAGGATCTGGCCGACGGCATCAAGCTGGGGCGCGCCGATGCGGTGCTGGCCGCCAGCATTTTCCACTATGGCCAGCACACCGTGCAGGAAGCCAAGCGCTTCATGGCCGAGCAGGGCATTCCCATGCGCCTGGTCTGAGAAAGAGGACGAAATATGGCAACCGGAGTCGCGGCGAGCGTCGCCAAGGCAAAATGGCTGAACAAGGTGAAGTGGGACGAACACGGCCTGGTGCCGGTGATCGCCCAGGAGGCGGGCAGCAACGATGTGCTGATGTTCGCCTGGATGAACCGCGACGCCTTGTATAAGACAGTGGAGCTGGGCGAGGCCGTGTACTGGAGCCGTTCGCGCAAGAAGCTGTGGCACAAGGGCGAGGAATCGGGCCATGTGCAGAAGGTGCTGGAAATCCGCCTCGATTGCGACGAGGATGTGGTGTTGCTGAAGATCGAGCAGGCGGGCGGCATCGCCTGTCATACCGGCCGCCATTCCTGCTTCTTCAATAAATTCTTGGGCGATCCGAAAGATGGCGACTGGCAGAATGTGGAGCCGGTGCTGAAAGACCCGGAAACGATTTATACGGAAACCAAGAAATGACGACAGTGCTGGACCGCCTGGCCGCGGTCATCGAGGCGCGCAAGCCGGCCAATGGCGGCGACCCGGCCGCCTCCTATGTGGCGCGCCTGTTCGCCAAGGGCGACGACGCCATCCTCAAAAAAATCGGCGAGGAAGCGGTGGAAACCGTGATGGCCGCCAAGGATGCGCGCAACGGCGGCGATCCGGCCAAGCTGCTGTACGAGTGCGCCGACCTGTGGTTCCATTCGCTGGTGCTGCTGTCCCAGTTCGGCCTGACCCCGCAGCAGGTGCTGGACGAGCTGGCGCGGCGCGAAGGCCTGTCCGGCCTGGACGAGAAGGCCGCGCGCCCGGACCAAGATTAATCTCAACGCATAAGGACTGAACGTGGACAACTGCCTGTTCTGCAAGATTGCTGCCAAGACCATTCCCTCCTCGGTGGTATACGAGGATGAAGAGCTGCTGGCCTTCAAGGACATCAACCCGGCCGCGCCGGTGCACCTGCTGGTGATCCCGAAGAAGCACTACAGCACCCTGTCCGATTGCGGCAGCGACGATGCGCCGCTGCTGGGCCGCATGCTGGCGCTGGCGCCGCGTCTGGCCGAGGAACATGGCGTCTCCGTGGTCTACGACACCGAGGGCCAACCGACACGAGGTTATAAAACCTTGATAAACAGTGGTCCCGACGGCGGGCAAGAAGTGTACCATCTGCACTTGCATATGGTCGGAGGTCCGCGCCCGTGGCGCGCGATGCGCTAAAGGGTATTGCCTTTGGTAAATATGACAAGCACATGACGGGCGCGCTTCGCGTATACTGTGTGTGTTACCGGTTTATTTTTGGGCGCTGAGCGTCCTGCAAGGGGAAAATGATGGGTTCGATGAGTATTTGGCACTGGCTGATCGTGCTGGTGGTGGTAATGCTGGTGTTCGGTACCAAGAAACTGGGCAATATGGGTTCGGATATCGGCAAGGCGGTGAAGGGCTTCAAGGATGGCGTGAAAGGCGAGGAAGACAAGCCTGCCGCGCCCGCTGCGCCGACCCAGGCGGTGGCCGACAAGAGCACCATCGACGTCGACGCCAAAGAGAAAAACAAGCTGTGATGCCATGCCGGCCAGCGATGGCCGGCGGCATGCGCCGATAGCCTATGATCGATCTCGGTCTCTCTAAACTCGCCATCATCGGGGTCGTTGCCCTCGTCGTGATCGGCCCGGAAAAGCTGCCCAAGGTGGCCCGCATGGCGGGCACCCTGTATGGCCGCGCCCAGCGCTATCTGCATGATGTGAAGGCGGAAGTCAGCCGCGAAATCGAACTGGAAGAGCTGAAAAACCTGCACAAGGAAGTGCAGGAAACCGCCCAGTCGATCAAAAGCGGCGTGGAGGAAAGCATCGCGCAGAATATGTCGGAAGTGGAAAACGCCTTCCGCGCCGACGATGCGGCGCAGTCGCCGCTGATCACCGCCACCAATGAGGATCTGTCGCGCAAGGCCAAGGAATTCCGCCGCAAGCGCCTGGTGCGCACCTCGGCCGTGCCGCTCTGGTACAAGCAGCGCAACGGCGGCCGCAGCCATGTGGTGTCCGGCGCGGCGCGCGTGGCGCGCTTCCGTCCGCGCAGCGGCAAATCTGCATCGTTCTATTAAATGAGCAATCAACAACCCGTCGAAGAAACCTTCATCTCCCACCTGATCGAGCTGCGCGACCGTCTGGTCAAGGCCTCGATCGGCGTGCTGCTGGTGACGCTGGCCCTGATGTTCTGGCCCGGTCCTTCGCATATCTACGACATCATCGCCCAGCCCATGGTGAGCGCCTTGCCGGCCGGCTCGAAGATGATCGCCACCGGCGTCATCGCGCCCTTCCTGGTGCCGATGAAGGTCACGCTGGTGATCGGCCTGATCCTGTCCCTGCCCTGGGTGCTGTACCAGATGTGGGCTTTTGTCGCGCCCGGCCTGTACGCGCATGAAAAACGCCTGATCGCGCCGCTGGTGATCTCGTCCTCGCTGCTGTTCATGGCGGGCGTGGCGTTCTGCTACTTCCTCGTGTTCGGGCGGGTGTTCGCCTTTATCGCGGAGTTTTCACCGACCTCGATTTCGGTCACGCCCGATATCGAGAACTATCTCGACTTCGTGATGTCGATGTGCCTGGCTTTCGGCTGCGCGTTTGAAGTGCCGGTGGTGGTGGTGGTGCTGGTGCGCATGGGCCTGGTATCGGTGGCCAAGCTGAAGGAATGGCGCGGCTATGTGGTCGTGGCCGCTTTCGTGATCGCCGCCATCGTGACGCCGCCGGATGTGGTCAGCCAGTTCTCGCTGGCGATTCCGATGTGGCTGCTGTTCGAGGTGGGCGTGCTGCTCTCGCCGATCTTCGTCAAAGTCACGCAGGCGCCCAGCGAACAGCAGGAATAAGCCTGTCAAAAAAGCTTGCTCAGGGTGATGGCGTGCATCAATAGCGATGCCGCCAGCATCCAATAGATGGGTCTGAGCTTTTTATCCACTTCCGCCAGAATTTCGGCCTTTATTTCCTCTTTGAATTTTGCAAACATCTCGCTGACTTAGGCGAGAATTTCCGCTTTCAAAATCGTCAGATCGGAAGAGAGAAGCACCGGCTCGCTCAGCGCATAGGAGAGGGCATCGGCATGGGCTTCCGCCTGCGCCTGCGGAACACCGCTGGCTTGCAGGATGCGGGAATACTCGAGCTTGTCGAAAGGCAGGGGCATGGGCATTGCAACTCCTTGGACTCAGGATAGCAGATCGGACGCCGCGCCGGCGTCCGCACCATATGCCATGCTAGCCGCCAGCCTGCCGGCGCCGCTTGCGCGGCCGCAAAGGCTGGCGGGGTAGGGCGGGATTACTGCATCAGCTCGCGGATCACGCGCACCGGCGCGCTGCCGTAGCTGAGGAATTGCTCGTGGAAGTCCTTCAGCACGAAGCGGCTGCCCAGGGTCTGGCGACGCTGCTCGCGCAATTCCATGATCTCGCTGAAACCGCTGAAATAGCTGGTCAGCTGCACCGACGTCAATTGCACGCGGCGCCATTTCTCGGCCGCCTCGCGCGGCGTCTGGAAGGCCTGGCGCGTCAGCAGGTCGATGGCCTGCTCCTGGTTCATACCCAGCACGTGCACGCTGTAATCGAGGATGGTGTTGGTCACACTGCGCAGATTCCACTTCGAATACATCAGCCACATCTCGGGCGCGTTGTCGCCATAACCCGATTCCAGCATCATGCGTTCGCTGTAGACCGCCCAGCCTTCCACCATGGCGCCATTGCCGAAGATGGACTTGATGACGGACGGCGATTTGTTCGCATACACCAGCTGGGCGTAATGGCCCGGAATTGCCTCGTGCATGTTCAGGATCTGCAGAATCCAGTGGTTGTACTCGCGCAGGCTGCTCTCGGCCTGTTCCGGCGTTTCCTTGTCGAGCGGCGTCACATTGTAGTAAGTGCGGTCCTGCGGACGGAAGGGGCCGGGCGCCTCGATGCTGGCGCCGGCCACGCCGCGCTGGTACTCCGGCGTTTCGCGCACCACCAAAGGCTTCTTCGGATCGAGGGTCAGCAGATTGTGCTTGACCACCCAGTCCTGCAGCTGCGGAATCTGGCGGCGGATCTCGGGGAAGAAGTTCTCGCGCGCGACGTGGTTGGCGGAGAGCTTGTCGATCATCATGCCGATCTTGGTGTAGCGCTCGGCCGGTTTCGCCGTATCACCCAGATACTTGGGCCACAGCTCGTCGGAGATGCGGTCCATATTCGCCAGCAGCTGTTCGCGCGCCGCCAGGGCCTTCTGGTAAGTCTGCTCGCCCGTGCTGCCGGCCTGGATGTCGAAGCCGAACTTGGCCTCGTACAGCTCCTTGCCGATGCGGAAGGAACGCGCGCCGGTTTTCTCCAGCGTCTTATCCAGCTCGCCGAGCCAGGCGGCGTACGACTCCACGGCCTTTTTCGCCTCCGCCACGCGCAGCGCGAACAGCTGCTTCTCGTCGCCGGTCAGGATGGAGGCCTGCGCCTCTTTCTGGATATCGTTCAGCACCGCCACCACGCCGGGCGCCTGCGCCACGGCCAGCTGGGTGTGTTCGCGCGTCGGATTGCTGATGCTGGCGCGCGCCGCATCGTAGTAGGCCGGCACGCTGGCGATGCGCTTGAGCAGGGTGCGCAGGCGCTGCGGCTTGGCCGCGTATTCGGTATTGAGGATGAAGTCGAGCGGGCTGGCGATATTGTAGGAGGCCGGATTCCATTCGAATTCGCGGAAGGTGGTCAGGTACCAGCGGTCGCTATTCAGCTTGTTCTGCAGCAGGCCCAGATCGGTGCGCTGGCGCGGCGACAGCTGGCGCGCATCGAGCTTGCCGAAGCGTTGCAGCCAGTCGTCGATAAAGGCCAGCTGGCGCTGGCGGCTGGCCGCATCGGGAATGGTCAGATTGGCGGCGGTATCGTATTTGCCGACCGAAATGGCCAGTTCCGGATCGGCGCGCCACAGGGCGCTGAGGAACTGGTTGCTCACATTGCCGAAGCTGCGGTCCTGGCGGCGCTCCTGCGCCACCGGCGCGGCCACGGCGGTGGCGGCGGCGCCTGCACCGGCTGCGGCGGCAGCCTTGCCCTTGCCTTTGCTGGATTTTTTGGCCGGCGCGCTCGCCGTCTTGGCGGGCTTGCCGGATTTCTGCGGCTTCTTCGCCGCGCTGGCCGGGGACAGCGCCAGGCAGGCCATTACGGCGGCCAGCGCAATCTTGGTCTTGATCATGGGGGAACCTCTTGAATTGGAGCGTGCAGCGTGCGAGATTATCATTATTCCGCCCGCTTGAGCGCCCCGTGTTACACGACGCTACAAACGCGTTTTCAGTTCAGCGCATCGCCGCGGATAAGCTGCTGATGGCGCTCGTTGATCTGCGCCACCACCTCCTTGCCGCGCGCCATATGGCTTAGCAGGATTTCGCTCGATTTGGTGAAGCGGTGGCCGATGCGGATCGAGTAGGAGCGGAACAGCCAGCTCCAGAACGACTGCACGAAGGTGGCTTCGTCCAGGTCGCGCCACTTCACGCCCTGCACGCCGCGCGCCCAGGGCAGGATGCCGGCATACATCCACACGCCCACATCGTCGCAATACAGCTGCACGCTGCGGATCAGCAGCACGCGGTAGCCGATCACCACGGTGGAGAGGAACAGCACGCCGGCCGCCAGCCACTCCGAATAGGTGAAGGCCAGGCGCAGCACAAAGAGCATGACGAAAGCCATGAGCAGCGGGCCGATATAGGCGGTCCAGGCTTTGACGCTGAGCAGGGTGGCGCCCGGCGCGATGCGGGCATTGTTATCTTCTTCCATGGCCTTGCATATCTTGAATCGGAATGGCGCATGATGGCATGAATGCCCCCGCCGAACAAGCTGGCCGGCCGCTCAACGGCGCAAGCCTTCGGCCAGCATGGCCAGCATATCCTCGGCCGACATGCGGGCCGCGCCGTCGCTGCCGTCGAGCAGGCTGTCGGCCAGCTCGCGTTTGTGCTGGTGCAGATCGACGATGCCTTCCTCGATCGTATGCCGCGCCACCAGGCGGTAAATGGTCACGGGGCGCTGCTGGCCCATGCGGTGGGCACGGTCGGAGGCCTGGTCTTCCACCGCCGGATTCCACCACGGGTCCATATGGATCACATAGTCGGCCGCCGTCAGATTGATGCCGACCCCGCCCGCTTTCAGGCTGATGAGGAAGACATCGCCTTCTCCGGCCTGGAAGGCGTCCACGCGCTGCTTGCGCGCCGCCATCGGCGTCGAGCCATCGAGGTATTGGTAGCTCACGCCCTTGGCATCGAGCAGCTGGCGGATCAGGCTCAGATGGTCGACGAACTGGCTGAATACCAGCACCTTGTGGCGGTTCTCCAGCAAGCCTTGCAGCAGCTGGTCGAAGGCCGCCAGCTTGCTGCTGGCCAGTTTCAGCGAAGGCGAAACCAGGTTCGGATTGCAGCAGGCGCGGCGCAGCTTCATGATCTCGGCCAGGATCTGCATCGACTTCTTGTCGGCCGGGCCTTCGATGGAAGCCAGATGCTCCAGCGCCTCGCGGCGCAGCGATTCGTAGAGCGCCGTTTCCTCCGCCGACAGATCGACTTCCAGCACGATTTCGGTGCGCGCCGGCAGCTCGCGCAGCACCTGGGCCTTGGTGCGGCGCAGGATGAAGGGCTGGATCAGGCGGCGTAGGCGGTTGCGCGCGCCGACTTCGGCGCGGTGATCCTGCTGGCGCTCGATGGGGCCGGCGAAGCGCAGATTGAATTGTTCCAGGCTGCCCAGCAGGCCGGGATTGATGAAGCGGAACAGGTTCCACAGCTCGCCCAGATGGTTTTCCAGCGGCGTGCCGGTGGCGGCGATGCGGAAATCGCCTTGCAGCGCCATCACGGCCTGCGAGCGCTTGGTGGCGGCATTCTTGATCGCCTGCGCCTCGTCCAGCACGATGGTGTGCCATTGCTGTTTGGTGAAGCGCTCCGATTCCAGCTGCAGCAAGCCGTAGCTGACGATGAGCAGATCGAAAGGCCCGGCATTGGCCACGCTTTCCTCGCGGTCGCCTTCGCCGAAAATTTTCACGCGCAGGGTGGGCGCGAAGCGCGCCGCCTCGCTGGCCCAGTTCAGGCAGACCGAGGTCGGCGCCACCACCAGGGCCGGACCTTGCGGCGCGCGCAGCAGGATCAGGGCCAGGGCTTGCAGCGTCTTGCCCAGGCCCATATCGTCGGCCAGGCAGGCGCCCACGCCCCAGTGGGCCAGGCGCGCCAGCCATTCGAAGCCGGCCAGCTGATAGTCGCGCAGCTCGGCCTGCAAGGTGCCGGGCAGGCGCGGAATATAGCTGGCCTGCGCCTCGATGCGCTGCAGATGCTCGCGCCACAGGCGGTCGGCCTCGACGCCGCTCACTTCGGCGGCCAGCTCCTCCAGCACGAAGGCGGCCAGGCGGTGCACGCGCACGCCGCCGTCGTCATCCATGCCATAGTCGTTCAGTTCCGACAGGCGGCGGTGCAACTCCTCCGACAGCGCCAGGAACTGCTTGTCGCCGAACTCGATGAAGCGGCTCTTGCTGGCCTTGATCAGTTCCAGCAGCGAGCGCAGGTCCATCACCTTGTTCTCGTCGATCTGCAATTGGCCGCTGGCGGCGAACCAGTCCTTCTTGCTCTTGATGGCCAGGCGCAGCTGTTTGGTTTCGACTTGCTGCGTGACGCGGAATGCTTCGCCGTCGGGCCAGCCGATGACGATTTTTTCCGCATCGAAGGCCTGCAGCTCGGCCAGCAGCTGCAGGCACAGCGCGGGCTGGCCCAGCAGCCATTCGCCGTGATCGAGTTCGGCCTGTTCCAGCACCGGGCATTTCAGGACCAGCTGGCGCTCGGCGTCGCGCTCGCCGGCCAGGCTGCGGCGCGCCTGCACCGTGCTGCCATTGACGTCGGCAATCACGCTCTCGGCGCCGGAGCCGGGCGCGTAATAGGCGCCGGTGGGCAGGGGCCGCACCTGGATCTGCATCTTCAAGCCCTGCTGATAGGGCAGCAGGTGGATGTGCAGGCGCGCATCGGCGTCTTCCTGCTGCGAGCTGGCGGCGGCGCCGCCGATATCCGACTGCACCGTCACCATGGAGGACACGGCGCCGATGGCTTCCAGCACCTGTTCTTCCGCATGCAGCGGCACGTTCAAGCCTTCGCCGATGATGGCGGCGATGCGGTGGTGTTCGTCCTGCACGCTGACCACGCGCAGGCGGCCCGGCGTTTCCTTCACCACCACCACCTGGCTGTTCGGGTCCGTGATGGCGGGCTGCATGGTGAGCAGCAGCTGGCCGCTGCGGCGCTGTATCAGCAGCTCGGGCTGGCCGGCCAGTAGTTCCACGCGCATGTCCGGCGCATCCATCCAGTAGGCGAATGGGTGGCCCACCAGGGCCAGCGCCGCCTGCTCGGTATCGATGTCGTAGCGCAGTCCGGAGGCATAGGCCTGGCGCGAAGGCGCGATGGTGCTGCTGATGCGGATATCCTGCGGCGTCAGATAGTCCAACTGCGCCGTCTCCTCGCGCAGGCGCTTGAGCGCCACCGGACGGCCCTTGCCCCACTGGCCGCGCGCATCGCGCTTCTGCTCGCGCGGCTCGATTTCGGCGATGCCGTGGCGCGGCGAGTAGGACACCATCCACACCAGGCGCGTTTCGGCGCCGCTGTCGCTGCTGCCGCCCTGCTGCAGTTTGATCAGGGCCGAGAGCTGGCGCTGCCAGGCTTCCTGGCGCTCGAACCAGAGCGCCATATCGGCAAAGCCATGCTGCTCGCGCAGGGCGGCGGCGCGCTCGCCGTAGTGTTCTTCGCCCAGATGGCCAAGCAGGCCGGCGGCCTGGCCGGCAATCAGCAGATAGCCTGCGCTTTCCGCCTGCTGCACCACGTCCTGCAATTCGGCGCGGCGCTGCTTGAGCTGCGGCAGCGAGAGCCAGAAATACAGAAGCCCCTGGAACACTTGCGCCTGCATCGCGGATTCCCAGCCGCGCGAGAGCACGATATCGGTGCTCATTGTGCCGGCGCGGATCTGGCGCAGGGCGCTCAATTGCTGATACACGGCGCTGTCCGGATTATGCTGGGCATGCACCGCCAGCTCCAGATAGCTTTCCGCCGCCTTCAGCGTCTTGCTGTCGCCCTGGCGCAGCAGGGCCAGCACATACAGATGGCCGCCGATGCCCTGGAACAGGTGCTTGCGCTTGCCGGACTCGCGCCGGATCGATTTCAGCGCCGCTTCGAAACCGGCCAGCGCGCCCGTCACGTCATTGCGCAGCATCAGGAGCACGCTGGCGAAGAACTGGGCCAGCGCGCCTTCCACGCCTTGCAGATAGCGGCCCGCGTCGGCCAGGCGGCCGCACAGGATCGCATCCTCGGCCAGCGCCAGGCGCAGCGCGTCGCTGACGTTGTCCTTGGCCGCCAGGCGGCGCTGGAAGTGGCGCTCGGCGTAGGCACGCACCGGCTGCGCCAGCGCCAGTTCGCGCTGGCCGTGCTGCAGGAGCAGCATCAGCACATCGTCCTGCAGCAGCGGATGCACCAGCAGCAGCATGCCCGCCTCGAAAGGACGGGTGAAGATATCCACCACCGGATGCAGCTGGGCCGCCTCGTAGCACACCATGCAGGCGGTGAGCAGGGGCGCGATCTGCTGCGGACCCTGGCCGCGCAGCAGGGCCATGCGCAAGCGCGCCACGCCGTGGCGGTAGCTGCGCGGTTCATAACTGCCGTTCCAGCTCTGGCGCATCGGCGTCAGCGCCTCGTGCGCCTTGCACAGATCGTCCAGCAGATGGGCGCCGATGGCGGCGCGGATGGCCGGCCAGCGCAGCTTGTTGTTGCAGATGTAGCCGCGCCCCGTCACCACGCTGGCGAAAGCCAGGCGCTCCAGGCGGATCATGGCGTCGTCCAGCGTCTCCACAGTGAAGACCTGCTCCTGCCCGTCCTGCACGCCGGCCTTCACCATATGGTCGAGGATGGCGGTGCGGCCCACCGGATCGCCCATCAGGGACAGCAGGGCGAGGATCATTTTCTCGGCGCGGTGCAGCGCGTCGAATTCGGCAAGCAGGGACTGGTCGGACATGCGGCGAGGCTTTACTGGGGCAGATTATCGATATGCACCGGCGCCGGCGCGGCCGCGTCGTGCAGGCCGAACATGCGCTGGTAGAAGTACAGCTCCGCATCCAGCGTGCGGATGATGTTTTCGGCCTTGCGGAAACCATGGCCTTCGCCTTCCAGCGGCACATAGGCCACCGGCACGCCGCGCTGCTTGAGCGCCTCGACCATGGCCACCGATTGCTGCGGCGGCACCACCTTGTCGTCCAGGCCCTGGAAGAAGATCATGGGGCGCGACAGGCGCGCCGTGTGGTGGCTGGGCGAGCGCTGGGCATACACCGCATCCGCTTCGGCCTTGGGCGCGATCAGGTACTCGTTGTAATGCGATTCGAATTTATGCGAATCCTGGTCCAGCCCTTTCAGGTCGGACACGCCGTAATAGCTGGCTCCGACCTTGAACACATCGTGGAAGGTGAGGGCGCACAAGGTGGTCAGGCCGCCCGCGCTGCCGCCGCGGATGATCAGGCGTTCGCCATCGGCCAGGCCGCGCTCCACCAGGTAGCGCGCGCCGGCGATGCAATCCTCCACATCGACGATGCCCCACTGGCCCTTGAGCGCGTCGCGGTAGGCGCGGCCGAAGCCAGTGCTGCCGCCATAGTTCACGTCCAGCACGCCGAAGCCGCGGCTGGTCCAGAACTGCGTGGCCAGCTTCAGGGTATTGGCCGCCATGCCGGTCGGACCTCCGTGGCTGATGACGATGACGGGCGGCTTGCTGCCTGGCGGCGCCTGCACGTCGCGGTTCTGCGGCGGGTAGAAGAAGGCGTAGGAGGTGCGGCCGTTGGCGCTCGGGTAGCTCAGATTGCGCGGCACCGACAGGTAGCCGGCGTCGGGCAGGGTCTCGATGGAGCGCGCCAGCACTTCCACTTCCTCGCTGGTGAAATCGATGCAGGCCACTTCGGCCGGAATGGTCGGGCTGCCGCCCAGCAGCACGACGAAGCCCGGGCCGACGCGCAGCTCGCGGATTTCCTGGTAGGGGTTGGCGATGGCTTCCAGCTTGCCGCTATTCAGCAGCAGGCGCGCCAGGCGGCTCACGCCCTGTTCGATATAGGTGCAGATGATTTCGCCGGCCGAGCGGAAACCGTACATCGAGACGCCGAAGACCCAGTGCGGGCCGGCGAATTCGGCCTGCATCGGGCAGACGCCTTCGATGCGTTCGGCGCTGAAGCGGTACAGGTTCCACCAGCCGCTGCGGTCGGACACGAAATACAGCTTGCCATCCGGCGACCACTCGGGCTGGCAGATCGACTCCTCCGGGCCGCCGGCGATGCGGCGCGGCGCGCCGAGCGTGCCGTCGGCCAGGAAGTCCGCCAGCCACAATTCGCTGCCCTGCCAGGGCATGCGCGGATGGTTCCAGCTGATCCAGGCCAGGCTGCGGCCGTCGGGCGAGAGGCGCGGCGCGGCGTAGAAGTCGGCGCCCGCGGCCAGCACGGTCTCCGTGCCGTCCATACCCACCGCGCACAGGGTGTTCACCGGCTCGGTGTGGCTGGCCGGGTCGGCGGCGTGCAGCTCGCGCACGGCGATCAGGCGGCCGCGCGCGCGGTCGGCGATGAAATCGGCGAAGCGCTGGCTGCCCGGCGCGGTGAAGGGCTGGGCTTCTTCCTCGCCGCTCTGGCGGTACAGGCGGTTGTCCGCGAAATGGGAGAAATACACGGTGGCGCCATCGACGGCGTAGGCGCCGCCGCCATATTCGTGCACCCGGCTGCGCACATTCAGCGGCAGCGGCGTGAGTTCGTCCACCCGCGCGCCGTGGCGACGCAGCAGGGTGTTGCGGCCCGCCTCGCTGGCGCGGCCGGCCAGCCAGAAGATGTCGCGCCCGTCCGCCCCGCCCAGGGCCAGTTGGCTCAGCGGCGTGGCGCCGGCGGCCACCGTGGCGGCGCTGATCGGCGAAGGCCAGGCGCCATGCGGCGCGGGGAGGGTGCTCGAGGTCATAGATTTGCTCCGATTCTTGATTTGTCCGCTCTGGTATGGGGTTCGCTTGCGCGTAAACGCCCTGCGGGATGCGATAATAGCGCCTTTCTTCCAGCTTTTGATTGTCTGCCATGCCATCTTTTGCTCCACTCAAGAACGATACCTTCCTGCGCGCGCTGCTGCGCCAGCCGACCGAGTACACCCCGGTGTGGCTCATGCGCCAGGCCGGCCGCTATCTGCCTGAGTACCGCGCCACGCGCGCGCGTGCCGGATCGTTCATGGGCCTGGCGACCAATCCCGACCTGGCCACCGAAGTGACCTTGCAGCCGATCGACCGCTATCCGCTGGACGCGGCCATCCTGTTCTCCGACATCCTGACCGTGCCGGACGCCATGGGCCTGGGCCTGTACTTCGTCGAAGGCGAAGGCCCGAAATTCCAGCGCCCGCTGAAAACCGAGGAAGACGTCAAGGCGCTGCGCCTGCCGGAAGCCGGTTCGCTCGACTATGTGTTCAAGGCCGTGACCCAGATCCGCACCGAACTCAATGGCCGCGTGCCGCTGATCGGCTTCTCGGGCAGCCCGTGGACCTTGGCCTGCTATATGGTGGAAGGCCAGGGCTCGCGCGAGTTCCACACCATCAAAAAGATGCTGTATAGCCGTCCGGACCTGATGCACCACATCCTGGAGACCAATGCGCGCGCCGTGGCCGAGTACCTGAACGCCCAGATCGACGCCGGCGCCCAGGCTGTGATGATCTTCGACTCCTGGGGCGGCGCGCTGGCCGACGGCGCCTACCAGCAGTTCTCGCTGCACTACATGCAGAAAGTGGTAGCGCAGCTGCAGCGCGAAAAAGACGGCGTGAAGATTCCCGCCATCGTCTTCACCAAGGGCGGCGGCCACTGGGCCGAGGACATCGCCGCCATCGGCGCCGACGCCATGGGCCTGGACTGGAGCGCCGACATCGGCAAGGTGCGCGCCCTGGTGGGCGACAAGATGGCGCTGCAGGGCAATCTCGATCCGGCCATCCTGTTCGCCAGCCCGGAGCAGATCCGCGCGGAAGTGGTGCGCGTGCTGGACGCGTTCGGCAAGCACAATACCGGCCACGTGTTCAATCTGGGCCATGGCATTTCCCAGTTCACGCCGCCGGAATCGGTGTCCGCCATGGTCGAGGCCGTGCACAGCCATAGCCGCAGCCTGCGCGCGGCCTGATTTTCTCTGGCGAAAGGGCGCGTTTCCCACGGAAACGCGCCCTTTTCCATTCTGACGGCAGCGCGGCAAGACCGACTTATGCACAATTTTTTTTGCTGCGGAAATAACAGGCAGTGATTCCATGCTCGCCCCGAAGACATCTCTAAGTACTTGATTTATAAGGGGTGAAAAATCGGATTGCGAGGCTGGGTCTGGTGATAACTAAAGCTTATCCCAAGGCGCTGGCAAGCTTTTTAGCCCATTCTCCACAAAGTTATCCACAAAAACTGTGGAAAAAAGAGAAAAGCCCTTAGTAAACCGTTACTTAGTCTTAATGTTAAAGTTTTTGCCGAGGATTCTGTTGCGCCGCATGAATTTTCGGTAAGCTTTCTGATGCGGAAAGTGCTTGCCTAGGCGTAAACCTTGCTACGCCAGCAGGCCGTGCGGCTGCTGTGGTGCAGCATGCGGGTTTTTTTGACAGTTTGATGACAAAAAATGCTTGATTTCAGGCGAAAACTTGTCCCTAAATACTTCACTTATGCACAGAGCGCAGAAAAATATGTGGTTTTGGACTGCCCTGGGGCGCGTTTTGCAAGTACTTGATTATTAAAGAGAAAAATTGCCGTTTTGGGGGCTTCCCGGAAGGAATGCGGGAGGGGCGACGAGCAGGACGCTAGAAAGCCCGCGCATTGTCCACAAAGTTATCCCCAGAATCTGTGGATAGTTCAAAACGGCGGGAAAAACAGGTTCGAATGGCGCATTGCATCCTTAGAATTGCCCTCGATACGCCGCTGAATGCGGTCTTCGATTACCGCTGGGCTTGCGAGCCGGGCCAGGAGCCGCTGGTCGGCCAGCTGGCCCTGGTGCCGTTCGCGCGGCGCGAGGTGGTCGGGCTGATCGTGGCCATCGCGCAAGAAAGCGAGGTGGCCGAGGACAAGCTCAAGGATGCGCTGGCCGTGCGCAGCCAGCTGGCGCCGCTGTCGGCCCAGTGGCTGGCGCTGGCCGGCTTTGCCGCCGACTATTACCAGCGTCCGTTGGGCGAGGTGGCCCTGCCCGGCCTGCCCAAGAACCTGCGCGTGCTGACCACGGTGGCCCTGGACCGCGCCATCAAGAAGCTGGGCAAGCTCGACGCCCCCCACGACCCGACGCCGGCCGGCATGCCGGTGCTCAATCCGGCGCAGCAGACGGCCGCCGATTTCATCGGCGGCGCCACGGGCTTCCAGCCGGCCCTGCTGTACGGCGTGACGGGCAGCGGCAAGACCGAAGTCTATCTGCAGGCTTGCGCCCAGGTGCTGGCGCGCGATCCCGCGGCGCAGATCCTGATCCTGGTGCCGGAAATCAATCTGACGCCCCAGCTCGAAGGCAATATCCGCGCCCGTTTCCCGGGGCTGATGCTGGCCACCCTGCACAGCAGCCTGTCGGAAGGCGAGCGCATGCTGCACTGGCTGGCCGCGCACGAGGGAAGGGCGCGCATCGTGCTGGGCACGCGGCTGTCGATCCTCGCTTCATTGCCGCGCCTGCAACTGATCGTGATCGACGAGGAACACGACCCTTCCTACAAGCAGCAGGAAGGCTTGCGCTATTCGGCGCGCGACCTGGCCGTGTGGCGCGCCTGGCAGTTGCGCATTCCCATTGTGCTCGGTTCGGCCACGCCCTCGCTGGAAAGCTGGCACCATGCCCAGTCCGGCCGCTACCGCCTGCTCGAATTGCGCGAGCGCGCCGTGCGGCAAGCCGTGCTGCCGACCGTCAAGCTGATCGACCTGGAGCGCGACAAGCCGCGCGACGGCCTCAGCGCCAACCTGCTGGCGGCGCTGCGCCAGCGCATGGCGCGCGGCGAGCAGTCGCTGTTGTTTTTGAACCGGCGCGGCTATGCGCCCGTGATCTGCTGCGAATCCTGCGGCTGGGTCAGCGAGTGCAAGCGCTGCACGGCGCATATGGTGCTGCACCGGCCCGAGCACCGGCTGCGCTGCCACCACTGCAGCCTGGAGCTGCGCATCCCGCGCCACTGCCCCGACTGCGGCAATGTGGACCTGCAGCCGGTCGGGCGCGGCACCCAGCGCATCGAAGAAGCTTTGCAGCAGATGTTCCCCGAAGCGCGCATTTTGCGCATCGATGCCGACTCCACGCGGCGCAAGGGCAGTGCGCGCGAAGCCTTCGACACGGTGCACCGGGGCGAGGTCGACATCCTGATCGGCACGCAGATGGTGGCCAAGGGACATGACTTCAAAAAGCTGACTTTAGTCGGCATTTTGAACCCCGATGCGGCCCTGTTCTCGCAGGATTACCGCGCCAGCGAGCGTCTGTTCGCGCAACTGATGCAGGTGGCCGGGCGCGCCGGGCGCGCCGCGCAGAAGGAGGGCGGCAGCGTCAGCGAGGTGCTGATCCAGACCCGCTATGCGCGCCATCCGCTGTATGGGGCCGTGGTGGCCCACGATTTCGACCATTTCGCCAGCGCCCTGCTGGCCGAGCGCGCCCAGGCCGGCCTGCCGCCCTATCTGTTCCAGGCCCTGTTGCGCGCCGAAGCGGCCGAGTTGGCCGTGGCGCTCGATTTCCTGCGCGCCGCGCGCGACTGCACGGCGCACGAGGGCATCACCGTCAACGAGCCGATCCCGATGAGCATGACGCGCGTGCACAATGTCGAGCGCGCCCAGCTGCTGGTCGAATCGGCCTCGCGGCCGGCGCTGCAAGCCTTCCTCAAGGAGTGGACGGCGGCGCTGCGCGCGCTCAAGTCGCGCGTCAAATGGTCGCTCGAAGTCGATCCGCTGGATATCTAGAAGCGGGGACCGACGGGAAACGTGCGTCCCCGTCTGTCCGGGGTTTTTACGGTTGAACCAGGTAGCGCCGGGCCGTGGTGAGTACTTGCTCCGACAGCGCGCGCGTAAACGGCGTGTCGAGCTGCCAGCTGTGCCAGTTGAGTTCGACATCGAGGTAGGCGCCCGGCGCCAGGTCGATCAGCGTGCCCTGCGCCAAGCCATGCGCCGCCTGCAGATACGGCAGCAAGCCATAGGCCAGGCCGCCGTACAGGCAGTCGGTCAGCGCGGTCGAGAGCGGCACCTTGTGGTGCGGGAAGGCGCGCTTGACGTCGAGGTGCTGGGCCAGGAAGCGTGCCGTCAGTTCCAGTTCGTGGGTCACGGCCGGGGCCAGTTGCACGGCTTCGGCGCTGAAGCCATCGCCGAACCAGCGCGCGGCAAACGCCGGCGTGGCGACGCAGACATGGCGCATGCCGCCCAGCGGCGTGACGCCGGCGCCGTTCAATTCGGGCGGCGGCAGGGCGCCGGCGGCGGCCACGCAGCCGAACACGCTGCCTTCGCGCAAGAGGTGCAGGGCGGCGTCGCGTTCGAGCTGCTGCACTTCGAGCTGGCAGCGCGGCGGCGCCAGCAGCGGCCCCAGGCTCAACGGGAACCAGGTCGCCAGGCTGGCGGCATCCACCGCGACGGCGATTTCCGGCATGCTGACCGTGTTGCCGAGGTCGATGTCCAGGGCCGCTTCCATCAGCTTGACGTTACGGTAATGCGAAATCAGGCGCTGGCCGAGGCCGGTGGGCAGGGCGGGCGCCCCGCGCACGATGAGCAGGCGGCCTGCCGCATCTTCCAGCGCCTTGATACGCTGGGATACGGCGGGCTGGGAAATTCCCAGCGCCAGGGCCGCCTTCTCGAAACTGCCGTGGCTGGCCACGGCATCCAGCACCGCCAGCGCGCGGTAGTCCAGATTTTCCATAAGTTGTACTTATACATTTCGACAAAGATAAGCAATACTAATACCAACCGTGTCACTTGTCAGCAAGCGCGCGCCTGAAAGTGTAGTATCGGCAGACTAATTCCCCATGAGGCAGCGCATGAAGACGATAACTTGCGATGTGGCAGTCATTGGCGCCGGCACGGCCGGCTTGAGCGCTTACCGCCAGGCGCGCGCCGCCGGCCGGCACGCCGTGCTGATCGAAGGCGGTCCCTACGGCACGACCTGCGCCCGCGTCGGCTGCATGCCGAGCAAGCTCTTGATCGCGGCCGCCGAGGCGGCCCACGCCGTGGCCGCCGCGCCCGCGTTTGGCGTCCATCCCGGACCGCTGCGCATCGATGGCGCGGCCGTCATGGCGCGCGTGCGGCGCGAACGCGACCGCTTTGTCGGCTTCGTGCTGGAAAATATGGCGCAGTTGCCGGCCGAAGATTTGCTGCGCGGCCAGGCGCGCTTCAGCGGCCCGCGCACCCTCGTGGTGGACGGGCACACCACGGTCGAGGCCAGCGCCATCGTGATCGCCACCGGTTCCCGCCCCATTGTGCCGGCCGCCTGGCGCGCGGCGGGCGCACGCGTGATCAGCAGCGAAGCCGTGTTCGAGTGGACCGATTTGCCGGCCGCCGTGGCCGTGGTCGGCAGCGGTGTGATCGGGCTGGAGCTGGGCCAGGCCCTGCACCGGCTCGGCGTGCGCGTGGCCCTGTATGCGCGCGGCGACAGCGTGGCCCAGCTCGGCGATCCGCTGGTGCTGGCGGCGGCGCGCGCGGTCCTGGCCGAGGAACTCGACCTGCGTTTCCACACCCAGGTCGCGGCCGTCGAAGCCGATGGCGACGGCTTGCTGCTGCGCAGCCAGGGGGCGGACGGCGCGGCGCGCAGCGAACGCTATGACTATGTGCTGGCCGCCATCGGCCGCGCGCCGAATGTGGATGGCTTGAACCTGGCGGCGGCCGGCATCGCGCTGGACGGCGACGGCGTGCCCGTCCATGACCGCCACACCATGCAGTGCGGCAATAGCGCCATCTTCATCGCGGGCGATGCCAGCGACGAGCTGCCGCTGCTGGGCGAGGCGGCCGACCAGGGCAAGATCGCCGGCCGCAACGCCGCCGCCTTCCCGGCCGTGGAACCGGGCTTGCGCCGCACGCCGCTGACCATCGCCTTCAGCGAGCCGCAGATCGTGACCCTGGGCGCCGGCTACGAGGAGCTGTGCAGCAGCCACGAGGGCCGCTTCGCCGCCGGCAAGGTGGACTTCGCCGACCAGGGCCGCAGCCGCGTCATGCTGCAAAACAAGGGGCTGCTGCGCGTGTATGGCGAATACGGCAGCGGCCGCTTCCTGGGCGCCGAGCTGATCGGGCCGCGCGCCGAGCACCTGGGCCATCTGCTGGCCTGGGCCTGCCAGGCCGGCCTCACGGTGCGCGCCATGCTCGACATGCCGTTTTACCATCCCGTCATCGAAGAAGGCGTGCGCACCGCCCTGCGCGAGCTGGCCGAGCACCTGGCCACGACGCCACCGCCCTCCCAGCCCTGCCCCGACTGCACGCCCGGCACCTGAGGCCGGACCGTGCCGTTGGGCGCGCATACAACAGTGGCGCACCGGATGCGCGTGCCGGTAACACTTTCCTGCTTGAGAATTTTACATTCTGATATAAACTATTGATCCTAGGAAATGGGATAGGCCCTCACGCCTATCCGCAATCTTGCGCGCATTCAATCCCGGCCTACCCTGAAACAGGCCTCCTTGCATTCGCGGCGGCAATGACGGAGGCGGAATGGCGATACGGCGCATCACACACGGCGATATCCGGCTGGGGCAGACCCTGGCCTGGGATGTTTATGGCGAAAATGGCGCCCTGCTGGTGCGCCAGGGCTTTGTGCTGGCCAGCGAGGCCCAGGTCGACAATCTGGTCGAACGCGGCTTCATCGAAGACAGCAGCCTGGATACGCTCAAGGAATACAAGGACCCGCCCTCCGTGCTGCGCATGCTGAACGAAGCCGCCCAGCGTCTGCAGGCCGCGCTGCCGTCGCTGGCGGCCGGCACCAGCGGCTTGCGCGGCGAGCTCGAAGCCATCGCCGCCCTGGTGGGCGAAGCTGTCGCCACCAATGCCGACGTGGCCGTGGCCTGCATTCTGCACAACCAGCAGGCCGTGGCCTACGAAGTGCGCCACTGTATCGACACCGCCGTGGTGGCGCAGACCGCGGCGCTGGCGCTCAAGAAAAGCCCGGACGAGCTGCGCACCCTGACCCTGGCCGCGCTGACCATGAATTTAGGCATGCTGGGTCATCAACAGCGCCTGCATGGCGACACGGCGCCGCTGTCCGAGGCCGACAAGCGCCTGGTGCGCGAGCATCCGCAGGTCAGCGCCGTGCTGCTGCGCCGCGCCGGCATCGAGGATAACGACTGGATTGCCTGCGTGCTGGCCCACCACGAAAACGAGGATGGCAGCGGCTACCCGCTGGGCAAGGCCGGCGCCGCGATTCCCGAGCTGGCCAAGCTGCTGGCGCTGGCCGACCGCTACTGCGCCCGCGTCTCCGAGCGGCGCTACCGCAAGCCCATGCTGCCCAATCAAGCCTTGCGCGACATCCTGCTTGAAGCGCGCAGCACGCTCGACGCGCAGATTGCCTCGGTGCTGATTCGCGAACTGGGGATTTACCCGATCGGCAGCTATGTGCGCCTGCTCAACGGCGAAGTGGGCGTGGTCGCGCGCAAGGGGCTGAACTCCACCGCGCCCTGGGTCGAATCCATCATCGGCCCGCGCGGCGCGCCGCTCGACGTCTTCCTGCAGCGCGACACGCGCGGCGACCTGAATGGCATCCGCGACGTGCTGAGCGCGTCCCAGGTCGGCCTCACGCTGCGCATGGACCGGATCTGGGGCCGCGCCGCCGCGCTCTAAGGGCGCCTCAGTTCAGGGTGGCGTCCAGGCGGCCATCGGCAATCAGCTCGCGCAGCACGCGGATGGTGTCGATATCCGATTCCACATAGGCCGAGCGGCGGAAATCGTCGTACATGGCATTGGCCGCATCGGTGGCCGCGTCGTGCCCATCGTCGTACTGGAAGCGCACGAACAGCACCTCGGGCTGCGGCGACTCGATCGACATCACCAGGCTGGAAGCGCTGATTTCGCCCTGGGCCGGCACCTCGTAGCGGATGCGGTCGGGCTGTTCCAGCAGCACGCGGTCAACGATCACCACCTGGCCGTAGCGCAGGCGGCGGCGGAAACCGCCGGCCGTGCGCTCGTCGATCTGGCACTCGTCCAGATGCGGCACGAAGAGCTTGGGCGACTCGGCGCGCAGCACCAGGCCGCGCCATAGCTGGGCGGCGCTGATGGTGTCGACCAGCGGGTTGAGCGGATCGTTGATTTCGATGAGGTGTTCAAATTTCATAAGACTGTCCGGCGGAATGGCTGGCCTGTGGTGGCCCTGGCACCACTATATTCCGGCGCGCGGGCAATAATCAATGGGCAAGGCGGTACAATGCTCCGCTGTACCGCCCATCCCGTCTGGAAATCATGTCCAATGCACCACAGTTTGGCCTGAACGGCCCGCAAAGCGAAGCCGTGCTCTATCTCGACGGTCCCGCCCTTGTGCTGGCCGGGGCCGGTTCGGGCAAGACGCGCGTGATCACGCAGAAAATCACCCATCTGATCGAAGACCGGGGCTACGACCCGCGCACCATCGCCGCGCTGACCTTCACCAACAAGGCCGCGCTGGAAATGCAGGAGCGCGTCGGCAAGCTGCTGAAACAGCCGCGCCAGGCCAAGCTGCTGACGGTGTCGACCTTCCACTCGCTGGGTGTGAAAATCCTGCGCCAGGAAGCCAACCACCTGGGCCTGAAAGACCGCTTCTCCATCATGGACAGCGACGACTGCTATTCCCTGGTGCAGGACCTGGCCATCACCACCGACAAGCAGCTCATCCGCGGCATCCAGAACGATATCTCGCTGTGGAAGAACGGCCTGGTGACGCCGGACGAAGCGCTGCGTCACGCGAAAGACGAGGACGAGGCGCAGTCGGCGCGCATCTACGGCAGTTATGTGGCGACCTTGAGCGCCTACCAGGCCGTCGACTTCGACGACTTGATCCGCCTGCCGGTGGAACTGTTCCGCAACAACGGCCAGGTGCGCGACAAATGGCAGCGCCGCCTGCGCTACCTGCTGGTCGACGAATACCAGGACACCAATACCTGCCAGTACGAGCTGGTCAAGCTGATGGTCACGGGCCTCGGCAAGAAACCCATGTTCACCGCCGTCGGCGACGACGACCAGGCGATCTACGCCTGGCGCGGCGCGACCATCGAGAACCTGAGCAATCTGCAGGTCGATTTCCCCGACCTGCGCCTGATCAAGCTGGAACAGAACTACCGCTCCACGACGCGCATCCTGCAGGCGGCCAATGCGGTGATCAGCAACAATCCCAAGCTGTTCGAAAAGGCGCTGTGGTCGGAGCACGGCCTGGGCGAGCCGATCAAGGTGCATGCCATGCCCAACGACGAGCAGGAAGCCGACCAGGTGGCCATCATGATTTCGGCCGACCACTTCGAGCGCAAGAACAAGTGGTCGGACTACGCCATCCTGTACCGCGGCAACCACCAGGCGCGCGTGATCGAACAGGCGCTGCGCAACCAGCGCATCCCCTACACGATCTCCGGCGGCCAGAGCTTCTTCGACAAGGCCGAGATCAAGGACATCATCGCCTACCTGCGCCTGCTGGCCAACCAGGACGACGATCCCGCCTTCATCCGCGCCGTCACCACGCCACGGCGCGGCATCGGCCAGTCCACGCTGGAGGCACTCGGTTCCTTCTCGGGACAGTGGCAATGCTCGCTGTTCGAAGCCGTGTTCAAGGGCGGCATCGAAGCCAAGCTGACCGACCGCCAGCTCAAGCCCCTGCGCGATTTTTGCAATTTCATCAGCGACCTGGAAGCGCGCGCCACGCGTCCCGGCCCGTCCGGCAGCGGCGACAACGCGGCCCAGGTGCTGGACGATATGATGGAAGCCATCCACTACGAGCATTATCTGTACGACTCGTTCGAAGAGCGCGCGGCGCAGAGCAAGTACCAGAACGTGCTCGATTTCGTCAACTGGCTCAAGGACCGCGGGCGCGGCGGCAAGGACCGCGATGGCGAGGAAAAAAATGTGCTGGAGCTGACGCAGATGGTGGCGCTGATGTCCATGCTGGACGGGAAGGACGAGGAGCCGGACGCGATCCGCATGTCCACCCTGCACGCCTCGAAAGGACTGGAATATCCGCACGTCTTCCTGGTCGGCGTGGAAGAGGGCATCCTGCCGCACAAGGGCGACCCGGATGCGCCGGTGGAAACGCTGGCCCAGCGCATCGAGGAAGAGCGGCGCCTGATGTATGTCGGCATCACGCGCGCCCAGCGCACCCTGCAGATCACCTGGTGCAAGAAGCGCAAGCGCGGCGGCGAGCATGTGCACTGCGACGTCTCGCGCTTCATCGCCGAAATGCAGCTCGACGTGGGCGACGCCCCGCCCAAGGAAAGCGAAGTCCTGACCCCGCGCGAACGCCTGGCGCGCATGAAGGAGCTGCTGGCCACGCCGAAGGACGTCAAGCCGGCGTGAGGCCGGCCGTTCAATCGGCCTTGCAGTAGTCGATCAGCGGCCGGTGCCTGGGAACGCGGCGCTCATGCCGGATCGAGCCAAGGAAGTCGCCCGGTTCGGCCAATACCGATGGGGGGAGTTCATTGCGGGATGCTCGATCATTCATTTTCGTTCTCCTTCCGCGTTGTATCGTATTTGTCCTCGTTTCTTCTCGTTGGACCAGGAAGAGGGGGGGGCGAATTCAAACGAGATGAAACGCGATAAAACGAGAAGGGGAAACGAGAGCATTTGATCGAGGCAGGTGATGCGGACTGCCCCACTCGCGCTCCGCCGCGCAAGGCTGGGGCCGCTGTTACAATGCCGGTTTTTGCCGCAAGGAGTACGCCGTGAGCGACGAAGACCGCTTTATCGACATCGAAATCAAGCTCGCGCACCAGGAGGATCTGGTGGAATCGCTCAACACCCGCATCTACGAGCAGCAAAAGCAGATCGACAAGCTGGAAGCCATGCTGAACGCCGTGGCCGAGCATCTGCGCAACAATGCCCAGCATGGGCAGACGCCGCTCAACGAGCGTCCGCCGCACTACTGATCGCGGTCCGCCGGTCGCGCGCCGCCGGGCCGCCGCCTGAAGACTGCGGCCGATTCTGTTAAGGTAGCCGTATCCATCCGCAGCGACCGGCCATGAACTACCTTGCCCATATTTACCTTGCCCGCCATAGCGACGACGCCATGGTGGGTGCCCTGCTGGGCGATTTCGTCAAGGTCAATGCGCAAGCCATTTATCCTGCGGAAGTGGTGCAGGAAATCCAGCTGCACCGCTATATCGACAGCTATACCGACAGCCATCCCATCGTGCGCTCGGCCGTGCAGCGGTTTGGCGAGGGGCGCCGGCGCTATGCCGGCATCGTGCTCGACGTGTTCTACGACCATCTGCTGTCGCGCCGCTGGGCGGAGTACAGCAGCGGCCCGAAAGCAGAGCTGATCCAGCGGTTTTACCTAGCGGTGGCGCAATACGAGCCGCTGCTGCCTGAGCGCCTGCGCGCCATCCTGCCGCATATGGTGGCGCAGGACTGGCTGGGTAGCTATGAGGAGTTGGCTAGCGTCGAACTGGCCATCAAGCGCATCTCCCAGCGCCTGAGCCGCAACGGCCACTTGATGCGCGAAGGCCTGCTCGATGTGCGCGAACACTACGACGCCTTGGCCGCCGGTTTCGACCAGTTTTTCCCGCAGCTGATCCGGTTTGCGGAGCAGAAACGTAGCTCGATGCGCCTCTTGCCCTTGATTGCAGAAGCCTCAGAATAGGATCACAATGCATCGTAATTGCAACGCACGAGGCTGATGATGAAAACTGCGACATTTCCATCTTTACGAGTGGAGCCGGAGTTGAGGGAGGCTGCTGAGCAGAGCCTGCACGAAGGAGAGACCCTTTCCAGCTTTGTCGAGCAGTCGATCAGGGAAAGCATTGAGCGTCGTCGTTATCAGCGCGAGTTTCTTGCCCGGGGTTTGGCATCGCGCGAAGACGCAAAGCGTACGGGAAACTATGTGAGTTCGGAAGCTGTCCTGCAGCGCCTGGAAGGCATGCTGGCTGCTGCCAAGTCAGCTGCCGTAAAGCCCGGGCGGATACCCCATTTTTACGCGAGTTAATCATTCCTTTTGGCGCATCAGGCTATGTGGCCTTGTTTGAGATAGAGAACGCCAATACCGTAACTGTTCTCGCCTTGCGCCATCAGCGCGAGGACGACTATCACTAAGATCGCCAGTCCATATGGCAGAGGCCAATGAGGCGAGGAGTGGGGCATAAGGCCAGCTATTCCGGTTTTTGCTGAAACAAAGGCCCATGTAAAATCGCTTCAATTTCCAAATTGATAATTCAACGGCTTGCCACTGGCGGGCCATAGCGGCCGTGCGCGGCCACAATTCCGGACGTAATCCGACCGACAGGACGACCATGGGCAAGAGCCGCCTTGAAGCCTTCAGCGATGGCGTGATCGCTATCATCATCACCATCATGGTGCTGGAACTTAAAGTCCCGCACGGCACGAGCTGGGAGACTTTGGGGCCGCTGCTGCCCATCTTCCTCAGCTATGTGCTGAGCTTCATCTATGTCGGCATCTACTGGAACAACCACCACCATATGCTGCACGCGGCCAGCAAGGTCGATGGGCGCGTCATGTGGGCCAATCTGCATCTGCTGTTCTGGCTTTCGCTGATCCCCTTCGTCACCGGCTGGATGGGCGAGAACCATTACGCTTCGCTGCCCGTCACGATGTATGGCGTGGTGCTGCTGATGTGCGCCATCGCCTATCTGGTCCTGGCGTGTGCGCTGAGCGCCCTGCATGGCAAGCAGTCGCCGCTGGCCGAGGCCATGGGCCGGCAGGGCAAGGAAGTGTATTCCATCGTGCTGTACCTGCTGGCGATTGCCGCCTCGGCCTGGTATCCCTGGCTGGGTGTGGGCCTGTACGCGCTGGTGGCGATATTGTGGTTCATTCCGGATCGGCGCATCGCCCGGCAACTGGAGCATTGAACGCGGTTTTTTCCTCCCTCCGCATAGCCGTTCCACTTACACACCATCTAAAGGACAAGCATGGCAATCTCCCCGATCGGCGCGCGCGACAGCCAGATAATGTCGCCAGGCTTCAGTGCTTCCGGCGGCGCCAAGACGGCGGGCGCCTCGGCCACCGGCAGCAAGGGATTGAATGCGGAGCTGGAGGATTATCTGAAAATGAGTCCGGCCCAGCGCATGCGCGAGGCGCTGCTGAAAAAGCTCGGCCTCAGCGAAGACGATCTGGCGAAAATGGGGCCGGAAGAGCGCAAGAAGGTCGACGAGCAGATGGGCGATCTGGCCAAGCAGGAAATGCAGAAGATCAGCGACAAGGCCAAGGGCAATATGATCGATACCAGCGCGTGAGGGGTGCGCGGGACAGGCCGTGACGCGGCCACGGCGGCCTGCTATTATCTGACGCTTACGTGCTGTCCGCAGAGGCAGCATTTTCCTTGGCGTTGATAAGAAAGATGATATGTCCCATCCTCGAATGCTCGTTCTCGCCGCCAGCCTTGGCCTGGCACTGACCTCCATGACCCACGCTGCCCCCGTCGCCAAGCCTGCCGCGGCCACCGCCGCCGCAGCGGCCAATCCCCTGTTCAAGGCCAGCACGCTGCCGCTGCAGTATCCGGCCTTCGACCAGATCAAGGATGAGCATTTCGCGCCCGCCTTCAAGGCCGCCATGGCCGAGAACCTGAAGGAAATCGCCGCCATCGCCAACAATCCGCAGCCCGCCACCTTCGACAACACCATCGTGGCGATGGAGCGCTCGGGCGAGATGCTGCACCGCGTGCAGACCATCTTCGGCAATCTGCAGGGCGCCAACACCAACGACAAGCTCGATGAAATCAGCCGCAGCATGTCGCCCAAGCTGGCCGCGCACAGCGACGCCATCTTCCTGAACGCCAAGCTGTTCCAGCGCGTGCAGTCGCTGTACGCGCAGCGCGACAAGCTGGGCCTGGATGCCGAAGCGGCCCATCTGCTGGAGCGCTACCACACCGACTTCCTGCGTTCCGGCGCCCAGCTGTCGGCCGCGCAGAAAGCCAAGCTGAAAACCCTGAACGCGCAGATCGCCAGCCTGCAAACGACCTTCGACCAGAACGTGCTGAAGGAAACCAATGCCTCGGCCCTGGTGCTCGACAGCCGCGCCGACCTGGCGGGCCTGAGCGAAGCGGCCATCGATGCCGCCGCCGCCGAAGCCAAGTCGCGCAAGCTGCCCGGCAAATTCGTGCTGCCGCTGATGAACACCACCAGCCAGCCGGCGCTGGGCGAATTGACCAATCCGGCCATCCGCGCACGCCTGCTGAAAGCCTCGATGGAGCGCGGCAGCCATGGCGGCAAATACGATAACCGCGAGGTGGTGCGCAAGCTGGCCAAGCTGCGCGCCGAACAGGCGGTCCTGCTGGGCTATGCCGATTTCGCCTCCTACTCGCTGGAAGAGGAAACGGCGAAGAATCCGGCGGCCGTCAACAAGCTGTTGTCCGAGCTGGCCAAGCCGGCCGCCGACAACGCGCGCCGCGAAGCGGCCGACCTGCAAGCCGTCGCCGGCGGCAAGATCGCCGCCTCTGACTGGGACTTCTACACCGACAAGGTGCGCGCCCAGCGCTTCGCCTTCGACGAGAAGCAGCTCAAGCCGTATTTCGAACTCGATAGTGTGCTGATTAACGGCGTGTTCTACGCGGCGGGCAAGCTGTATGGCCTGAGCTTCAAGGAGCGCAAGGATCTGCCGGTGTACAACCCGGACGTGCGCGTCTTCGACGTGTTCGACGCCGACGGCAAGCAGCTCGCCATCTTCCTGGCCGATATGTACGCCCGCAGCAATAAGCAGGGCGGCGCCTGGATGAACGAATACGTGTCGCAGTCGAAGCTGAACGGCACGCTGCCGGTGGTGGCCAACCACCTGAATATTCCCAAGCCCCCCGCCGGCGAGCCGACCCTGCTGACGGTGGACGAGGTGAAGACCGCCTTCCACGAATTCGGCCACGCCCTGCACGGCATGTTCTCCAACGTGACCTATCCGCGCTTCTCCGGAACCAGCGTGCCGCGCGACTTCGTCGAATACCCGTCGCAGGTCAACGAGATGTGGATGGACTGGCCCGAGGTGCTGGCCAATTACGCCAAGCATTACAAGACCGGCGAACCGATGCCGAAAGAGCTGCTGGACAAGGTGCGCGCCGCCAAGAAATTCAACCAGGGCTTCGCCACCACCGAATACCTGGCCGCCTCGCTGCTGGACCAGCGCTGGCACCAGATCAAGCCGGCGCAAGTGCCGTCTGACGTGCTGGGCTTCGAAGCGGCCGCGCTGAAAGAGGCGGGCGTCGACCTGGCCGAAGTGCCGCCGCGCTACCGCACCACCTACTTCAACCACAGCTTCGCAGGCGGCTACTCGGCCGGCTACTACGCCTATCTGTGGAGCGAGAAGCTGGATGCCGACACCGTCGAATGGTTCAAGGAAAACGGCGGCCTGCAGCGCCAGAACGGCGACTGGTTCCGCAAAACGCTGCTCTCGCGCGGCGGCACCGCCGACGCCCTGCAACTGTTCCGCGACTTCCGCGGCCGCGACGCCAAGATCGAACCCCTGCTCGACCGCCGTGGCCTGAACGGCAAGTAAGCCCCAACGGCCCAGCCCGTGTCCGATTTTGGGGCCAGACCCCAAAATCGGACACGGGCTCGGGCGTAGCCGCACTTTTTTCTTTTTAGAGTTACGTATTCCATGAAACACCCACAATTGCTTTTGATCGCTGCCAGTCTGGCGCTGGCGAGTTTTGCTTCTGCCCATGCGGCGCCGCTGGCGGAGTCGAATCCGTTCGCCAAACCGAGCGCGCTGCCTTTCCAGTATCCGGCTTTCGACAAGATCCATAACGAGGACTATGCGCCGGCGTATGAGGCGGGCATCCGCGAGCAGGCGGCCGAAATCACGGCCATCGCCAATAATGCGCAGCCGGCGACGTTCGAGAACACCATCGTGGCGATGGAGCGTTCGGGCCAGCTGCTGGCGCGCGTGTCGTCCGTGTTCGGCAATCTGTCGGGCGCGAATACCAACGACAGCATGGAAGCGCTGGACCGCGAGCTGGCGCCGAAATTGGCGGCGCACAGCGATGCGATCCGCTTGAACGGCAAGCTGTATCAGCGCATCAAGTCGCTGTACGAGAAGCGCAATACGCTGGGCCTGGACGCCGAGTCGAAGTTCCTGCTCGAGCGCTACCACACCGATTTCGTGCGCGCCGGCGCCAAGCTGTCGGCTGCCAACAAGGAAAAGCTGAAGTCCTATAACACCCAGCTGGCCGCCCTGCAAACGACCTTCAGCCAGAATGTGCTGAAAGAAGCCAATGCCTCGGCCCTGATCGTCGATACGCGCGAAGAGCTGGCTGGCATGAGCGAGAAGGCGATCGATGCCGCCGCCGCTGCCGCCAAGGCACGCGGCCTGGAGGGCAAGTTCGCCATCGCCGTCAGCAATACCACCGGCCAGGCGCCGCTGGCGGTGCTGAGCAACCGCAGCACGCGCCAACGCCTGCTGGAAGCCTCGCTAGTGCGCGGCAGCCATGGCGGCGAATTCGATAACCGCGCCATTGTGACCCGGATCGCCAAGCTGCGCGCCGAACGCGCGGCCCTGCTGGGCTACCGCAACCACGCCAGCTATGCGCTGGAAGACCAGACCGCGCACGACACGGGCGCCGTCAACAAGCTGCTGGCCGAATTCGCCAAGCCGGCCGTGGCCAATGCGCGCCGCGAAGCGGCCGATATCCAGCAGGTGATCGATGCCGAGAAGGGCGGCTTCACCGTCGGCGCGCACGACTGGGCCTTCTACAGCGACAAGGTGCGCCAGGCGCGCTATGCCTTCGATCAGAGCCAGCTGCGGCCCTATTTCGAGCTCGATAATGTGCTGGCGAATGGCCTGTTCTTCGCCGCGAACAAGGTGTATGGCCTGAGCTTCAAGGAGCGCAAGGACCTGCCGGTGTACAACCCGGATGTGCGCGTGTTCGACGTGTTCGATGCCGACGGCAAGCCGCTGGCCATCTTCCTGGCCGATTTCTACGCGCGCGGCAATAAGCGCGGCGGTGCCTGGATGAATGCCTATGTGTCCCAATCCAAACTGATGGGCACCCAGCCGGTGATCGCCAACCACCTGAACATTCCCAAGCCCTCGGCCGGCGAGCCGACCCTGCTCACCTATGACGAGCTGCGCACCCTGTTCCACGAATTCGGCCATGCCCTGCACGGCATGTTCTCCGACGTGAACTACCCGCGCTTCGCCGGCACCCGCGTGCCGCGCGACTTCGTCGAGTTCCCGTCCCAGGTCAACGAGATGTGGGCCACCTGGCCGGAAGTGCTGGCCAACTACGCCAAGCACTACCAGACCGGCGCGCCGATGCCGCAAGAGCTGCTCGACAAGGTGCAGGCCGCGAAAAAGTTCAATGAAGGCTACCGCACCACCGAGTACCTGGCCGCTGCCATCATCGACCAGCGCTGGCACCAGTTGGGCGCCAAGCGAGTACCGAGCGATGTGCTGGGCTTCGAAGCGGCCGCGTTGAAAGATGCCGGCGTCGACTTCACGGCGGTGCCGCCGCGCTACCGCACCACCTACTTCTCGCACGTCTTCGCCGGTGGCTACGCGGCCGGCTACTACGGCTATCTGTGGAGCGAAAAGCTCGACGCCGACAGCGTCGAATGGTTCAAGGAAAATGGCGGCATGCTGCGCAAGAACGGCGACTGGTTCCGCAAGATGCTGCTCTCGCGCGGCGGCACCATGGACGCCATGCAAATGTTCCGCGCCTTCCGCGGCCGCGACGCCAAGATCGAACCGCTGCTCGAACGCCGCGGCCTGACGGGCCAGTAAGCCACCCCTGAGTCCGTGTCCACCTTGGGGTCAGACCCCAATCGGACACGGGCTGAGCTTTAGTTCGCTTCCCCGGGGCCACTACGGTTGCGTTCGTGTCCGAAAGGGGTCTGACCCCAAGGGGACGGGACGGCCATCCGGCGGTCTCGGCTGTAAGACGCTGCTTAGGTCATGGCTGGATGGGCCGTTTCGGTGTATAAATTCACTATGGTCATTTCATTTGGATTTGGGATATGAATAAGCTGAAAGAGCAATTGAAAACCCTGCATGAACAGCTGCATCAAACGGGGCCGATCGATGAGGAATTGCTGGACTTGCTGCAGCAGCTCGATGGCGATATCAAGTCGCTGCTGGAGCAGGGCGCGGCGGCACAGCCGGAAAGCACCACCACCTATGGCCTGGCCGAGCGCACCCAGGAGCTGACGGCGCGCTTCGCGGCCCAGCATCCATCGCTGGAGCCGACCTTGCGCGAGCTGGGACGCATCCTCGGCAATATGGGCATCTGAGCGGACCTTTTAGCCGCGCATAAAAAAACGGGACAGTCCGCAGACTGTCCCGCTTGGCATAGGACCCGGGGCAAACACCACCCCGGGCGGCTAGCGTTACGGAAACGCCAGCATGGGCGGTTCTTCACCGCCAAAGTCGAAATCGGGATGGCGCCGGGCGATCGCCGCTTCGATGTCTTTCATGCGCCGCACCGGCACATCGACCATCATCAGCACCTGGCCCTGGTCGAGACGGGGCGCATACTGCTCCAGTTTCTTATTCGGAATGGCCGCCGCATTCATGCCGGAAGCCCAGCCGCCGAACAGGGCGCCGCCCAGGGCCACCAGCAGGATGCTGGCGGTGCGCAGGGTGATGCCTTCGGGCGGGAAAAACGATAGGAAGATGCCGGCGCCCAGGCCGACCACCCCGCCGATGATGGTGCCCCACTGGGCGCCATGGATCAGGTCGGTTTTCACCATGAAGCTGCAGCCCGGCATATCGTCCGGCAGCGGCGCGCGTGCCATGAAGCGGATATGGCGCTCTTCGATGCGCGCCAGCAGCATCTCGTCGAGCATGGCGCGGGCGCTGGGCAGATCGGGCAGCATGTAGTACAGGCGGCGTCGCATGATGGTGTCTCCCGAGGGTGGTTTTTCTCGTTATAGCAAAAATGCTACGCAAAGCAATGTACTTTTGCTATTTTTCAGGCAGCGGCCGCCTTGCGCTTTTCATACAAGTTGTTGAAAATTAAGAGTTTTTCGGCGTGAAATTCGGCCGCCGCCGTGCTAAGGCCCGGGCATTTCCGGTACAATGCCGCCAATGAACTCCCCCGCTAATCTTTTTGCGACCGTCCCGAAGCGGTCTGCGCGCGCTGCTGTTGCGCCTTTTCTTCCCATGTCCCGCGCCGAAATGGACGCCCTGGGCTGGGACGAGTGCGACGTCATCCTGATCACGGGCGACGCCTATATCGACCATCCGAGCTTCGGCATGGCCCTGGTCGGCCGTCTGCTGGAAGCGCAAGGCTTCCGCGTCGGCATCATCAGCCAGCCGGACTGGCATTCGGCCGAGGCCTTCCGCGCGCTCGGCAAGCCGCGCCTGTATTTCGGCGTCACCGCCGGCAATATGGATTCCATGGTCAACCGCTACACGGCCGACCGCAAGATCCGCTCCGACGACGCCTACACCGCCAACGCTGAGCCGAACAAGCGGCCCGACCGCGCCGTCACCGTGTACGCCCAGCGCGCGCGTGAAGCCTATGCCGATGTGCCGGTCATCATCGGCAGCATCGAAGCCTCGCTGCGCCGCATCGCCCACTATGATTACTGGTCGGACAAGGTGCGCCGCTCGGTGCTGCCCGATTCCAAGGCCGACCTGCTGATCTTCGGCAATGCCGAACGCGCCCTGGTCGACCTGAGCCACCGCCTGGCGGCGGGCGAGGACATCAAGGACATCAAGAACCTGCGCGGCACGGCCTTCATGGTGCCGCAGGGCTGGCTGCCTGGCGCCGACTGGGCCGTGCACAACTCGACCCGCGTCGATGTGCCGGGCAAGGTCGACGTGCATCCGAATCCCTACGCCATGGCGCAGGAAGACAAGCAGGCTTGCGCCACCGACAACGCCGCGGCCGCGCCGGAAGTGGTGAAACCCATCGTCATCATGACGCGCGAAGAGCGCCTGGCGCTGGCGAAAGAACAGCACCACAAGACCGTGGTGCGCCTGCCGTCCTACGAGACGGTGAAGGACGATCCGGTGATGTACGCCCACACCTCGCGCGTGTTCCACCTGGAATCGAATCCCGGCAATGCGCGCGCCCTGGTGCAGGGCCATGGCGAACGCGATGTGTGGATCAATCCGCCGCCGCTGCCGCTGCAGATGGACGAGATGGATGGCGTCTACGACATGAACTATGCGCGCGCCCCGCATCCGAGCTATGGTAATGCGCGCATCCCGGCCTGGGAAATGATCCGTTTCTCGATCAATATCATGCGCGGCTGCTTCGGCGGCTGCACCTTCTGCTCGATCACCGAGCACGAAGGGCGCATCATCCAGAGCCGTTCCGAACCCTCCATCCTGCGCGAGATCGAGCATGTGCGCGACAAGACCAAGGGTTTTACCGGCACCATTTCCGACCTGGGTGGCCCGACCGCGAATATGTACCGCCTGGCCTGCAAGGACAAGAAGATCGAGGAAACCTGCCGCCGCCTGTCCTGCGTCTATCCTTCCATCTGCGTCAACCTGGGCACCGACCACAGCAAGCTGATCTCGCTCTACCGCAAGGCGCGCGCGATCCCCGGCGTGAAGAAGATCCTGATCGGCTCCGGCCTGCGCTACGACCTCGCCGTGCGTTCGCCCGAGTACGTGAAAGAGCTGGTGACCCACCACGTCGGCGGCCTCTTGAAGATCGCGCCCGAGCACACCGAGCCGAATGTGCTGAACAAGATGATGAAGCCCGGCATCGGCGCTTACGACGAGTTCAAAGCCATGTTCGAGAAGTATTCGCTGGAAGCGGGCAAGAAGCAGTACCTGATTCCTTACTTTATCGCGGCCCACCCGGGCGCCACCGACGAGGACATGCTGAACCTGGCGCTGTGGCTGAAGAAGAACAACTTCCGCCTGGACCAGGTGCAAGCCTTCATGCCGACGCCGATGGCGATGGCGACCACCATGTACCACTCGCGCAAGAACCCGCTGCACAAGGTGACGGCCGATTCGGAAGTGGTGGAAACGGCGCGCAGCGGCAAGGTGCGCAAGGCGCACAAGGCCTTCCTGCGCTATTACGATCCGGAGAACTGGCCGATCCTGCGCGAAACCCTGCAGCGCATGGGGCGCGCCGACCTGATCGGCAATGGCGAGCGCCACCTGATCCCCGCCTGGACGGCGGGCGAGGAAAACCTGAAGGCGGCGCCGGAAGGCAAGCGCGCCATGCCGACCTTGGCGCCGGGCGCCAAGCCGCGTTCCGCGCCTGGTCAGGGTCCGGCGGCGGCAGCGCCGCGCGGCGCCGGCCGTGGCCCGGCAGCGGCGTCGGCGGCCGCTGGTCGCGGCGGCCAGCGCGCCAACGCCTTGACCGGCTCGCTGACGGCGCGCACCACCGTCGAGACCAAGGTCCGCGCCTCGATCCTCGACACCATCAAGGTCAAGCCCAAGGCGGCCCCGGCCAAAGCGGGCGGCGCCAAGCCGGCGCGCGGCGGCCGCAAGTAAGCCCCGGGCGAAGAACGGGACACCAAAGGGGGAGCTGCGGCTCCCCCTTTGGCATTGGATTTCTGGTTGGCAACGTTGTATGATCGCCATTCCGCACAATAGCAAGGCAAATGCCGGCTTGCTCGCGCGACGGCGCGGCCCGTTCCCGCCTTACACTAGACGGCAAGCTGCTCTCTTTCATTCCGGATTCCTATGACTACCATGCCCAAGTTCAAATCCCTCTTCCTGGTGCCCGTGCTGGCCCTGCTGGCTGCCTGCGGCGGCGGTGGCGGCGGCAGCTCCACGCCGTCCACGCCCAACGGCGCGACGCTGACCTCGATCGTCATCACGCCGGCCAACTTCACCATCGCCGTGGGCCAGACCCAGGCCTTGACGGCCACCGGCAGCTATTCCGACGGCAAGACCGCCGCCATCACCAGCGGCATCACCTGGACCTTGAAGGGCAGTAGCGTGGCCGAGGCCTTCAGCAATGGCAGCGTGCGCGGCAAGGCCGTGGGCAGCGAGACCGTGACGGCGACCGTGGGAACGGTCACGGCCAGCACCAATTTCAACGTTAAGCTGCCGTATTCCGGCCTGGTGGCCGGCGGCAACCAGACCCTGGTGCGCAAGGCCGATGGCAATCTGCAGGGCTGGGGCGCGAACAACTGGGGCCAGCTGGGCGACGGCAGCCAGATCGACCGCAACACGCCGGGCCTGGTGAAAAACAATACCGGCCTGCCGTGGCGCATGGTGGTGACGGGCGAGTTCCACACCCTGGCGATCCGCGAAAACGGCACGCTGTGGGCCTGGGGCTTCAACCAGAACGGCCAGCTCGGCACCGGCAATACCAATAACGCCATGGAACCGGTGCAGATCGGCACCGCCACCGACTGGGTCTTCATCGCGGCCGGCAAATCGCACAGCTTCGCGATCAACAAGGGCAATGTGCTGTACGGCTGGGGCCGCAACGCGAACGGCCAGCTGGGCGACGGCACCGTGGTCGACCGCCTGGTGCCGACCAAGATCGGCACGCTGTTCTGGCGCATGGTGGCGGCCGGCGCCACCCATACGGTGGGCATCCGCGCCGACGCGACCGGCACCGGCACCGGCGCCGGCTCGACCGGCGGCACCAACTACGGCAGCCTGTATGCCTGGGGCGGCAATGCCTCGGGCCAGGTCGGCAACGGCGGCACCGTCGACGTGCTGGTCCCGACCCAGGTCGGCACCCTGAAATGGATCAATGTGACGGCCGGCGCCAGCCATACCCTGGCCCTGCGTTCCGACGCCACGCTGTGGGGCTGGGGCGGCAACGGCAACGGCCAGCTGGGCAATGGCGGCAGCGCCAACGCCTCGGCGCCGGTGCAGGTCGGCACCGACAACGACTGGGCCACCATCGCGGCCGGCAACAACCATTCGCTGGCGGTACGGACCAACAACACCCTGTGGACCTGGGGCGCGAACAGCGAGAACCAGCTCGGCGACGGCACCGTCAACGACTACGGCGCGCCGCAGCAGGTATCGAGCGCCACCACCTGGACGGCGGTGGCTGCCGGCGGCCAGCATTCCCTGGCCCTGCGCAACGACGGCTCGGTCTGGGCCTGGGGCACCAATAAACAGGGTCAGCTCGGCAACGGCAATAATCTGAACCTGGTCACGCCGACCCAGATCCTGCCCTGAGCGCAGGTCTGCGGGCGGTGGGCGGCATGCCCCGCCGCCCGCAGGACCGGAAACGAAGACAGCGTGCCGGCAGCCAAAGCGGATACAATCTGCTGAGGCTGCTGTTCCGTTTAACCCCGTCTCCGGAAAATTCAGTGCACGCAAGCCCCCTCCGACTCCCTCTTCCGCCGCGCGCCAGCCTTGCTGGCCGTTTTGCTTTTGTCTGCGCCGTCCTCGCGCTGTGCCTGCTGGCCGGCTTTGCGCAAGCCCAGCAGAAAGTGGTGCTCCAGCTCAAGCACACCCACCAGTTCCAGTTCGCCGGCTATTACGCCGCGCTGGAAAAAGGCTATTACCGCGAGGCCGGCCTCGACGTGCAACTGGTCGAAGGCCATGGCGGGCTGGAGCCGGAAAAAGCGGTCTTGTCGGGCAAGGCCCAGTATGGCGTGGGCGATAGCGGCCTGCTGCTGTCGCGCCTGTCCGGCAAGCCGCTGGTGGTGCTGGCCGTGGTGTTCCAGCATTCGCCCTATGCGCTGGCCATGCGCCAGGAAGGGCCGGGCAACGATATCCGCCGCATCGCCGGCAAGCGCGTCATGGTCGGCTCGCTGCAAGACGCCCAGCCGCAGATCGACGAGCTGATGGCTTATCTGAAGAAGGAGGGCGTGAATACCAGCGACATCGTGCGCCTCGAGCATAGTTTCGATCCCAACGACCTGATCGTCGGGCGCACCGACGCCATGGCCGTGTTCGTCACCAATGAACCCGATTACCTGGACCGCGCCGGCTTCCCCTACGAGGTCTTCAGCCCGCGCTCGGCCGGCATCGATTTTTACGGCGACAACCTGTTTACCAGCGAGCAGGAACTGAACGCCAATCCGGAACGTGTGAAAGCCTTCCGCGCCGCCAGCATGCGCGGCTGGCAGTACGCCATGAGCCATCAGGAAGAAATCGCCGACCTGATCCTGAACAAATACTCGCGCCGCCATGACCGCCTGCACCTGCTGTACGAGGCGCGCCAGATGGTGCCGCTGGTGCAGCCGGTGCTGGTGGAAATCGGCTATATGAACCCGGAGCGCTGGCAGCACATCGCCGACATCTACGCCGAGCAGGGCATGCTGCCCAAGGGCGCTTCCTTCGACGGCTTCCTGTACAACATGGAGAGCGGCGCCAACCTGGTCTGGCTGTACCGCGTGCTGGGCGCGGCGGCCACCTTGCTGGTGCTCGGCGCCGGCGTGCACTTCACGTTGCTGGCGCGCGAGCGCAGCCGCACCGACGAGGCCATCCGCAAGGGCGAGCAGCGCTTCCGCACCATGTTCGAAGCGGCGCCCATGGGCATCGCCCTGATCGATTCGGTCAGCGGCCAGTTCCGCGACGTCAATCCGCGTTTCCTCGAAATCGCCGGGCGCACGCCGATGGAAATGAAGGCCAGCCGCTGGATGGACATCAGCCATCCCGACGATGTCGCGCCCGAGCAGGACAAGATGGCCCAGCTCAATGCCCAGCAAGTGACCGGCTTCAAGCTCACCAAGCGCATGCTGCGGCCCGACGGCGGCGTGGTCTGGGTCGACGCCTCGATCAACGCCATCGAAACCGAGAGCCACCCGCACCACCTGTGCATGATCGAGGACGTGACCGAGAAAAAGGAAACCGAGGCCCTGATCTGGCAGCAGGCCAATTTCGACACCCTGACCCAGCTGCCCAACCGGCGCATGTTCCTCGACCGCCTGCAGCACGACATCCTGAAGAGCCGGCGCGACGGCACCCGCATCGCCATCCTGTTCATCGACCTCGACCACTTCAAGGAAGTCAACGACACGCTCGGCCACCACCAGGGCGATGTGCTGCTGATCGACGCCGCGCGCCGCATCAGCGCCTGCGTGCGCCAGTCCGACACCGTGGCCCGCCTGGGCGGCGACGAATTCACCGTCATCGTGCCCGAGCTGCACGATGTGGAGCGCGTCGACAGCATCGCCCAGAACATCATCGACAGCCTGCTGGCGCCCTTCCCGCTGGGGCAGGAGCAAGCCTTCGTCTCGGCCAGCATCGGCATCACGCTGTACCCGGACGACGCGGCCAGCGTGGAAGACTTGCTCAAGCACGCCGACCAGGCCATGTACGCCGCCAAGGGCGCGGGCCGCAACCGCTTCAGCTACTTCACGCCGGCCCTGCAGGTGGCGGCCCTGAACCGCATGCGCCTGACCAACGACTTGCGCGGCGCCTTGAAGGGCAACCAGTTCAAGCTCTACTTCCAGCCCATCGTGCACTTGGCCACCGGCCGCATCCACAAGGCCGAGGCGCTGATCCGCTGGGAGCATCCGCAGCGCGGGCTCGTGAGTCCGCTGGAATTCATCCCGCTGGCCGAGGCGAGCGGCCTGGTGGTGGCGATCGGCGAATGGGTGTTCCACGAATCGGCGCGCTGGGTGCAGCACTGGCGGCGCGAAGTGCATCCCGACTTCCAGGTCAGCATCAACCAGTCGCCGCTCGAATTCCAGCGCGAAGGCGCCAGCTACGCCAACTGGCTGCGCACCCTGCAGCAGCTGGGCTTGCCGGGCCAGTCGCTGGTGGTCGAGATCACCGAAGGCTTGCTGCTCGACGCCAGCAGCACCGTCACCGACAAGCTGCTGCAGCTGCGCGACGCCGGCATCCAGGTCGCGCTGGACGACTTCGGCACCGGCTATTCCTCGCTCTCCTACCTGAAGAAATTCGACATCGATTACCTGAAGATCGACCGCAGCTTCACGCGCAACCTGGCGCCGGAATCGAGCGATATGGCGCTGTCCGACGCCATCATCGTCATGGCCCACAAGCTCGACCTGATGGTGATCGCCGAAGGCGTGGAAACGGCCGAACAGCGCGACCTGCTGGCCGCCGCCGGCTGCGACTACGGCCAAGGCTATCTGTTCGCCCGCCCCCTGCCCGCCGCCGACTTCGACACCCTGCTCAAATCCCAGGCTTGAGCCGGCGCAGTACCGGCCGTGGCGCAAGGGCGTAGCGTAGGAACTTCCCTCCTATGCTGCGCTCGCCATGGATACCGTATTTGACCGCGCCAACTTGCAAGCAACTGAAAGGCTGCTTCTTGAGCATGAGGTGGCGCGCCGCTATTTCTCTGGTGAGCTATATAACGGAAGCAATCAAATACTTCAGCCCCTGGTTCTTGCGGATGCACAAGGGGGAAAGCTGGAACTTGACCGGACTGTGATCGCGCGGCTCTTTATGGTGCCCGATGGCTCGCTCGTACGGATATTGCGGGTGATAGAGCATGAAGACGCTCCAGCAGGCATACAGGTCGCAGCATGCTCACCATTATTTGCCGAGGATGAAAAGCATAGTGTTATCGCTTTTCAGGAAGATTTGTTGACTGGCCGGACTGCCCTATACATCAAGCGCATGATGCTGGCCGATAATGCTCCCGCTCATCTGGCAACCGTGGGATTTGGTTTAATGGCTGTGAGCGCTTATCGTCTCGGCTTTTCCAGTATCTACTTATTTGCGGCTGGGCACGGCCCCATAGCGCGACATGAAAGGGATCTGTTTATCGGCTATGAAGTCTGGCCCAAGCTGGGTTTCGATGCGCCAGTCGATCCCGCTGAGCTGAATCGCGATGAGCGGCCTGGGTTGCAGGCCTGCCGCACAGTCCAGCAAGTCCGTGCGTTTGATGCGGATTGGTGGAGCCGTTACGGCAGTGGCCGTACCATGCAGTTCGATTTGTCCCCCGGCAGCCGTTCATGGATGGTTTTGCTAGACTACTTATATACCACTCTGAGGGAGGATGTCTGATGACTAGCCCCAAAAAAACGCCGGTAGACGCGAATACTGCTTATCAGTTGGCCGCTGCCGCATTACGTGCCCGGCAGGCCGCCAATCCAGAACCCTTGGACGGCGAGATTTTCCCGCATGAGGGCAAGTTTTGCGTTGTGCTGAGCCAGGCGATTGCCCCGGAAAGACTGATGGCGTTGCTGGGCCCCAGCGTTATCGACATCCCTGAATTCCGCTCCTTCCGTTTTGAGGCCGGCGCAACGGTCTTGAAATCCCGCCAATCCTGACAGCCCGGCAACCCGATTGCCGGCAAACGGCGATAATACGCGCTGGCTATGCATTGCGATAGTTAAACTCAATTGAGTTTATTGGAACAATCAATTTTTCAAATAGCCTCGAAAGCCTTAGACTGGCAACTCATTGATCCACAACCCTTCACGAGGAAACCACAATGTCCCTGATTAACACCCAAGTCAAACCGTTCAAGGCCACCGCTTACCACAACGGCAAGTTCGTTGACCTCACCGAAGAATCCCTGAAAGGCAAATGGTCGGTCTTCGTGTTCTACCCAGCCGACTTCACCTTCGTCTGCCCAACCGAACTGGAAGACCTGGCGGACCACCACGCTGAATTCGCCAAACTGGGCGTGGACGTGTACGGCATCTCGACCGACACCCACTTCGCCCACAAAGCCTGGCACGACACCTCCGACGCCATCAAGAAAGTGCAATACGCTCTGATCGGCGACCCAACCGGCCTGCTGTCGCGCAACTTCCAAGTGATGATCGAAGAAGAAGGCCTGGCCCTGCGCGGCACCTTCGTGATCAATCCAGAAGGCTTCATCAAAGTGCTGGAAGTGCACGACAACGGCATCGGCCGCGACGCGTCCGAGCTGCTGCGCAAAGTGAAAGCCGCCCAGTACGTGGCTTCCCACCCAGGTGAAGTGTGCCCGGCCAAGTGGACCGAAGGCGCCGCCACCCTGACCCCGTCGCTGGACCTGGTCGGCAAGATCTAAGCTTTAGCAAGCCCCGCATACCGGCCGGCGGGGCTGTCCGCCCCCCGGCCAGTATCAAGTAGAACCCGAATAAAGGAAAACGTCATGTTGGATGCCAATCTCAAAACCCAGTTGAAAGCCTATTTGGAAAAGGTGGTGCAGCCGATTGAGATCGTTGCATCGCTCGACGGCTCCGCCAAATCGCAGGAATTGCAAGGTCTGCTGCAGGACATCCAGTCCTTGAGCGACAAGATTACCGTGATCGAGCGTCCGGAAGCCAATAAGCGTAAGCCTTCCTTCTCGATCAACCGCCCTGGCAGCGATATCGGCGTGACCTTCGCCGGCATCCCGATGGGCCATGAATTCACCTCCCTGGTGCTGGCACTGCTGCAAGTGGGCGGCCACACCATCAAGCTGGACGCGGCCGTGATCGAACAGATCCGCAACCTCGACGGCGACTACAACTTCGAGACGTATATCTCGTTGAGCTGCCACAACTGCCCGGAAGTGGTGCAGGCGCTCAACACCATGTCGGTGATCAATCCGCGCATCAAAGTGACCACCATCGACGGCGGCGTCTTCCCGCAGGAAGTGGAAGCGCGCCAGATCATGGCCGTGCCCATGATGTTCCTGAACGGCGAACACTTCGGCCAGGGCCGCAGCAGCGTGGAAGAGATCCTGTCCAAGCTCGACACCGGTGCCGGCGAACGCCAGGCCGCTGAGCTGAACAAGAAAGACGTGTTCGACGTGCTGATCGTCGGCGGCGGCCCTGCCGGCGCGGCCGCGGCGATCTACGCCGCCCGCAAAGGCATCAAGACCGGCGTCGTGGCCGACCGCTTCGGCGGCCAGGTGCTGGACACCCTCGCCATCGAAAACTTCGTCTCGGTGAAAGAAACCGACGGCCCGAAATTCGCCGTGGCCCTGGAACAGCACGTCAAGGATTACGAAGTCGACATCATGAATACGCAGCGCGCCGTGAAACTGGTGCCGGGCAAGGTCAGCGAAATCCACACCGCCAGCGGCGCGGTGCTGAAAGGCAAATCGGTGATCATTTCCACCGGCGCGCGCTGGCGCGAAATCAATGTGCCGGGCGAGAAGGAATACCGCAACCATGGCGTGGCCTACTGCCCGCACTGCGACGGCCCCCTGTTCAAGGGCAAGCGCGTGGCCGTGATCGGCGGCGGCAACTCTGGCGTGGAAGCGGCGATCGACCTGGCCGGCCTGGTGGAGCACGTGACCCTGATCGAATTCGGCGCCGAACTGCGCGCCGACGCCGTGCTGCAGCGCAAGCTGCACTCGCTGAAAAACGTCAAGGTGATCGTCTCGGCCCAAACCACCGAAATCCACGGCGACGGCAAAAAGGTCAACGCCCTGAGCTACACCGACCGCAATAGTGGCGACTCGCACAAGGTCGAACTGGAAGGCGTGTTCGTGCAGATCGGCCTGGTGCCGAATACCGAATGGCTGAAAGGCACGATGGAACTGTCGCGCCATGGCGAAATCGTGGTCGACGCCCGTGGCCAGACTTCGATCCCCGGCGTGTTCGCCGCCGGCGACGTGACGACGGTGCCGTACAAGCAGATCGTGATTGCCGTCGGCGAAGGCGCCAAAGCCTCCCTGGCCGCCTTCGACCACCTGATCCGCAGCAGCGACGACGTCCACGCCGCCTAAAAGTTCCCCGGCCTTTGCGCCAAATCAAACAATGTCCCACCCTGGTGTCAGGCACCACGGTGGGACATTTTTTGTTTTAGATCAAAGAATGTCTAACCCTGGTGCCTGGCACCAGGGGCGGACATTGTTTGCGGTAGATCAAAAGGCGGCTAGAGGTGGAGGGTGCGGCTCAGGGGAATGGCCGGTTCGACGTGGCTGGTGAGGATGATGCATTGGCGCCTCAGGCGGGCGGGATCGGCGAGCTGGGCTTGCAGATGGGCGACGGCTTCGGCGTCGAGGCCGTTGAAGGGCTCGTCGATCAGCAGCAGGCGCACGGGCAGGGTGAGGGCCAGCGCGAGCTGCATCTTCTTGTGCTGGCCGAGCGATAGCGTGGTGACCGGTTGCTCCAGCGTGGATTGCAGGCGCAGCGCTTGCAGTTGCTGGTTGAGCAGTTGCGCGTCGGCGGCGGGATAGAGGGCGAGGTGCAGGTCGAATACTTCGCGCACGGTGAGCCAGGGCAGCTGGGGCGTGTCGCCGCCGCAGAAGTGGCTTTGCTGGCGGTAAGCGAGCGGCGTGGCTGCACAGTCGAACGCGGCGCTCTGGCCGTCCTGGTGCAGGCGGATGCTGCCGCCGTGCGGCGCCATGGCGCCGGCCGCCAGCTTGAGCAGGGTGGTTTTGCCGGCGCCGTTTTCGCCGCGCAGCCAGGTGATGCCGGCGCCCAGCTTCAGGCTCAGATTGCGGAACAGGACGCGGGTGCTGAATTCGTAATTGAGGCTGCTGATTTCCAGCACGGTATTCATTTCCATACTTCGCTTCCAATGGCGGTGAGAATCAGGGTGGACAAGGCAACCAGCACCACCCGTCCGCGCGGACTGAGGTTCAGGCCGACGATGGCGCTGCTGGCTGCCAGCGCGGCGAGCAGCCAGCTGTGGGCAAGCTGCGGCTTGTAGGCCTGCTGCGGGACGCGCGCCATGAGCAGCGCGAAGCTGGACAGCACCAGCAGGGCGGGCAGCAGGCTGAAGGCGCGCGCGCCCAGCAGCAGGGGACGCGCCGCCACAGGCCAGCTGGCCAGCACCGGATGCAGCAGGGCGCTTTGTTCGCGCACGGCCTGGTCGCCGCGGTCGGTCAGCAGGATCAGCATCAGGCTGGCATACGCCCCCCACAGTGCGGTGGGGATGACAGCGGCGGGATGCCACACCCACAGCACGATCCCGGCCAGCGCGGCCAGCAGCAAGACGGTTTGCTGTACGCCGGTCGCATTCTCGGCGCGCCAGCAGGGTAGCCAGAACAGGCGGTGCCACAAGGCTGGATAGAAGGGATGCAGGGCCTGTGCCGAATAGGCCGCGCGCGCCTGGCCGGCGCCGTCATGGCTGCTGCGCTGCGCGGCTGTGTTCCGTGAGGCTTCCGCGCTGGCGATGGCCGCTGGCGCGCCGGATTTACCGGCCGCCGCGTCGCCGATGCCAGGTACGGTTGCCGGCTGGCCTGTACGCGTCAGGCCCGTATGCCTCAGGCCGGTGCGCGGAAGGGGCTGGCGGCGCCGCGCCAGCACCAGGGTGGCGAGCAGCCATCCCAGCAGCAGCGACAGCGCGGTCGCCGCGATGGCCGGCCCGGCGATGGGGCGCAGCCAGAGCGGCCATTGATAGAGCCAGATGCCCATCGACACCGCATACACGACGGCCAGCGGCCCCACCAGCAAGCCCGCCACCAGCGCATCGGCCGTCCAGGCCAGCGCGGACGGAATCGGCAGCGCGCGCGCCCAGGCTGTGCATGCGGCCGGATGCAGGCGCCGGCGCAGCAGGATCACCGGCACGGCCACCAGCAGCGCCTGGGCCGCCAGCGCGGCCACAGCATAAGGCCAGGCCAGGGTCATGGCCGCCATCAGCGGCAGCGCAATCATGGCGAACAGGCCCAGCAGCACGGGCATGAAACAGAAGAGCAGGATTTCCAGCGAATTTTTCAGGCTGGCGAGAAACTGCAGTAGGGCGTGGCGCGCCATGCGGTAGCGAAAGCGCAGATAGGGATGGTAGGGCTGGCGAAGAGGACTCATCGCAGCGAGTCTGCAGAGCAAGTCTTAGACCAAAATGAAAAAACGGAAATATTGGGGAGGCTTGCAACAGTGCCGCCAGTGCCGGGAGGAAAACGGCTGCGGAAATGAAAAAAGCCCGGCGAACCGGGCTTCTTTCGGAATATTGGCGGAGCGGACGGGGCTCGAACCCGCGACCCCCGGCGTGACAGGCCGGTATTCTAACCAACTGAACTACCGCTCCAATTCTTCATTTCCATTTCGTTGCTGGTGGGCGCTGAGAGGCTCGAACTCCCGACCTAATCCTTGTAAGGGATCCGCTCTACCAACTGAGCTAAGCGCCCTCATCCTGCTTCGAAACTTTCAAACGTTTGTCACAACGTTCAGAAGAGGCCGTATTGTAATGCGGCGTTTCGCTGTTCCGCAAGGGTTTTCTCAAAAATATTTCAATTTCTTTGAAAACCCCGGTTTGCCGCTTCCGGCTTACTCGGTGATGCCCCACAGCGACAGCATCCAGGCGCGCTGGAAAGCCTGCTCGTGCAGCGCGTCGTAGCGGCCCGACGCGCCGCCGTGGCCCGCGCCCATATTCACCTTCAGCAGCAGCGGCTGCTTGTCGGTCTTGTGGGCGCGCAGCTTGGCCACGTACTTGGCCGGTTCCCAGTACATCACCTGGCTGTCGTTCAGGCCGGTCGTCACCAGCATGGCCGGATACGCCTTGCGCTCGATATTGTCGTACGGCGAATAGCTGCGCATATAGTCGTAGGCCGGCTTCTCGTTCGGATTGCCCCATTCCAGGTACTCGCCGGTGGTCAGCGGCAGGGAGGCGTCCATCATGGTGTTCATCACGTCGACAAACGGCACCGCCGCGTGCACGCCGCGGAACAGCTCGGGACGCATATTGGTCACCGCGCCCATCAGCAGGCCGCCGGCGCTGCCGCCTTCGGCGATCAGGCGGTCCGGGCTGGTCCATTTTTCCTTGACCAGGTAGTCGGCCACGTCGATGAAGTCGGTGAAGGTGTTTTTCTTCTTCATCAGCATGCCGTCGTCGTGCCAGGCTTCGCCCAGCTCGTTGCCGCCGCGGATATAGGCCATCACATACACGGCGCCGCGGTCGACCAGGCTCAGGTTGCGGGCCGAGAAGGTGGCGTTCATGCCCATGCCGTAGGAACCGTAGGCATACAGCAGCAGCGGCGCCTTGCCGTCGCGCGCCACGCCTTTTTTCGCCAGGGTCCACAGCGGCACCTGCACGCCGTCGCGCGCCGTGGCCCACAGCATGCGCGTTTCGTATTTGCCGGCTTCATAGCCCGGCACGACCTTGCGCCAGATTTCGCGGCGCTGGCCGCTGCTCATGTCGATGCCCAGCAGGGTGGGCGGGGCCACCGGCGATTCATAGTTGAGCACCAGTTCGCGCGCGTCGAAGTCGGCCGGGACACTGCCTGGCGCGGAGCCCAGGGTGGCGGCGGCGTAGACCTGGTCCGGGAACTGCACGGTTTTCCAGTTGCGCGCGGCGAAATCATAGATGCGGGTACGCGGCAGGGCGCGGCTCTTTTCCTGCACCACCAGGAAACCCTGATACAGCGAGAAACCCTGCAGCAGCACGTCCTTGTCGTGCGCCACCACTTCGGTCCAGTGCTGCGGCTGCGGCGTGGCCAGCGGCGCGCTCACGATGCGGAAGTTCTTCGCCTCCTTATTCGTCATCAGGTAAGCTTGGCCGTCGCGCATGTCGGCGAAATAGCGGTGGCCTTTTTCACGCGGCAGCAGTACCTTGAACTCGCCCTTGGGCTGGTCGGCCGGCAGCAGGCGCGTTTCATTGGTGTCCGTGCTGTGCGCGCCGAGCAGAAGATACTTGCCATCCGAGCTCGTTTCGACGCCGATGTTGTACAGCTCGTCCGCTTCATGCAAGAGCTGGGTCGGCTTGCCGCCCAGCGGCAGGCGGAACAGGCGGTCGGAACGCTTGGTGGTGGCGTCTTCCTGCACCACGAACAGGGTCTTGTTGTCGCTGGCCCAGGCCAGCGAGGTGATGCGCGGCATGGTGGTGCTGAGCAGCTTGCCGGTTTTCAGATCCTTGATATGCAGCTGGTATTGGCGGAAGCCGGTGGTGTCGGAGGTGTACGCCAGCAGGCGCGAGTCGGGGCTGACGGCAAAGCCTTCCACCGCAAAGAATTTCTTGCCCTTGGCCAGCTTGTTGCGGTCGAGCAGCAGCTCTTCCGGCGCTTTCGGGTCATAGGCGTTATCGGCGCCGGCGCGGCGGCGGTAGTTGGAGCGGTATTGCTGGCCCGCTTCGATGCGCGAGTAGTAGTAATAGCCTTTGCTGCGCAGCGGTGCGCTCTGCTCGGCTTCCAGCATGCGACCCTTCATCTCGGCGAAGACCTTGTCGGCCAGCGGCTTGATATTGGCGGTCATCGACTCGGTATAGGCGTTTTCCGCTTTCAGATAGTCGATGACGGCGGGCGTGCTTTTTTCGCGCAGCCAGTAATAATCGTCCGTCACGACTTCGCCGTGGCGGGTTTCCTGCCAGGCGCGCTTGGCCGCGACCGGGGCCTCGAGCGCCAGGGCCGGGGCTGCCATAATGGCCAAAGACGAGGCCAGGGCCGGGGCGAGGGTACTTGCTTTCACTATCTTCACTACGACTCCCTTGGGTTATTTTTTGTGCAATGATGATACATTGAAAAATAAGAAAGTGATACAGATGGGAAACAACTCTGGGGAGACGCCGCAGGACGACGCGCTATACGGCCGCATCGGGCGGCGCCTGGTACCGTTCCTGTTCCTATGCTACGTGGTGGCCTATCTCGACCGCGTAAACGTCGGCTTCGCCAAATTGCAGATGCAGGCCGATCTGGCGCTGTCGGATACCGTGTACGGCCTGGGCGCGGGCATTTTCTTCCTCGGTTACTTCCTGTTCGAGCTGCCGTCCAATCTGCTGCTGGTCCGCGTCGGCGCGCGGCGCTGGATCGCGCGCATCATGCTCAGTTGGGGACTGGTGTCGGCCGCCACCATGTTCGCTACCGGGCCGGCCAGCTTTTACCTGCTGCGCTTTCTGCTGGGCGTGGCGGAGGCGGGCTTCTTCCCCGGCATCATCCTGTACCTGACCTACTGGTATCCCGCGCGCCGCCGCGCCCGCATCGTGGCCCTGTTCATGAGCGGGGTGGCGGTGGCCGGCGTGCTGGGCGGACCGCTGTCGGGCTGGATCATGAAAGCCTTTGCCGGCGCGGGCGGCCTGCATGGCTGGCAGTGGCTGTTCCTGCTGGAAGCCCTGCCCGCCATCGTGCTGGGCCTGTGGACGCTGGTCTATCTGGACGATGGCCCGGCGGTGGCGCGCTGGTTGTCGGCGGCGGACAAAGCCGCCGTGCTGGCCGCGCTGGCGGCCGACGGCGGACGGCGCGAACAGATGCCGCTGCTGGCCGTGCTGTCCAGCGCGCGGGTCTGGCTGCTGGCGCTGATCTACTTCCTGTTCGTGATGGGCCTGTATGGCGTGAGTTTCTGGCTGCCGCAGCTGATCCGCAATACCGGCGTCAGCGATGTGTTCGAGATCGGCCTGCTGACGGCGATTCCGTATGCCGTGGCGGCGCTGGCGATGATCGTGGCGGCGCGCCATTCCGACCGTACGGGCGAGCGGCGCTGGCATGCGGCGCTGGCCGCGTTCGCCGGCGCGGCGGGCTTGCTGGCGTCGGTCCATTACGGCCACCACACGGCGCTGGCGATGGCGGCGCTGAGCCTGGCCACGGCCGGCATCTTGAGCACCTTCCCGATTTTCTGGAGCCTGCCCACCACCATGCTGGGCGGCACGGCCGCCGCCGCCGGGATTGCGATGATCAATTCGATCGGCAATCTGGCCGGTTTCCTCAGTCCCTATCTGGTGGGCGCCATCAAGGACGCCACCACCAGCACCGCCAACGGCATGCTGATGCTGGCTGTGAGCCTGCTGCTGGGCGGCGCGCTGGTGCTGCTATCCACCACGTCGAGCGGAGAAATGCGATGACGAACGCACACCAAGTCACGGCGGGCGGCGAACGCGCGCTGCTGCAGCGGCTGTTCGAGGCGGCGGTGCAGGCGGTCGATCCCTTGCACATCATCGCCGGCCATCTGCCGTCCGCGCCCAAGGGCCGCACCATCGTCATCGGCGCCGGCAAGGCCGCGGCGCGCATGGCCCAAGGCGTGGAGCGGCACTGGCCGGGCGCGCTCAGCGGCCTGGTCGTCACGCGCTACGGCCATGGCGCGCCGACGCGCCGGATCGACGTGGTGGAGGCGGGCCATCCGGTGCCGGACGATGCCGCCCACGACGCGGCCTTGCGCATGCTGGAACTGGTGCGTGGTCTGACGGCGGACGATCTGGTGCTGTGCCTGATGTCGGGCGGCGGCTCGGCCTTGCTGTCGCTGCCCGCGCCCGGCCTGAGCGTGCAGGAAAAGCGTGAGGTCCATCGCGCCCTGCTCACATGCGGCGCGCCCATCGACGAAATGAATTGCGTGCGCAAGCACCTGTCGGCCATCAAGGGCGGGCGGCTGGCGCTGGCCTGTGCGCCGGCGCGCGTCTTCACCCTGGTGCTGTCCGACGTGCCGGGCGACGATCCCGCCGTGGTGGCTTCCGGCCCCACCTTGGCCGACGCCAGCACGGCGGCCGATGCGCTGCGCATCCTGCAAAAATACGCGATCCCGATCTCGCCCGCCGTGCAAACCCTGCTCGGCGACCCGGCCCGGGAAACGCCCAAACCCGGCGATGCGCGCCTGGCCGGCCATGGCGCCGTGGTGATCGCCACCGCCCAGCAAGCGCTGGAAGCGGCGGCGCAGACGGCGCGCGCGGCAGGCTATGCGGCGCTCATCCTCAGCAACAGCATGGAAGGCGAGGCGCGCGAAGTGGCCGTCGTCCACGCCAGCCTGGCGCGCCAGGCGCGGCGGCACGGCCAGCCGCTGGCGCCGCCCTGCGTCATCCTGTCCGGCGGCGAAACCAGCGTCACCGTGCGCGGCCAAGGCCGGGGAGGGCGCAATGCCGAATTCCTGCTGGCGCTGGCCATCGCGCTGAAAGGGCTGCCCGGCGTGCATGCCATCGCCTGCGACACGGACGGCATCGACGGCACCGAAGACAATGCCGGCGCCCTGCTCGCGCCCGACACCCTGGCGCGCGCCTTGGCGCTCGGCCTCGACCCCGCCGCCCTGCTGGCCGACAACGACGGCTACAGCTTCTTCGCCGCGCTGGGCGATCTGTTGCTGACCGGCCCCACCCGCACCAACGTCAACGACTTCCGCGCCATCCTGGTCAACGCGCCATGAACAACTACCTGAGCATTGCCAAATCGAAGAATGAGGACGTGCTGCTGACGGTCAGCCTTGCGCTGGACGGCCAGCGGCATGAGGTCACGCTCTGGGGCGACGACGATACCCTGCTGTGCTTCGCCCACACCCTGGGAAAAATCGTGCACCAGGGCGCGGCACTGGCCTGCCAGCTTGGCCACTTCGGCTCCGACTTTGCCGGCGGCGCAGCGAACCTGGCATTCAGCCACGTTGCGCCGAACCAGCTGCGCATCGAAGCCAGGCTGCTGGCCGAAGAAGACAAGAGCCGCACGCCGCCCCGGCAGTTCCATGTCCGCTGCGAAACGCAGGCCGCCGCCACCTTCCTGCAAGCCCTGATCCAGCTTGATGGCGAAGACCGCGGCGCCGCACAGCTCAGCCTGCTGACTCCAACCCCCTCCATCCTTTGATCTAAATCAAAAAATGTCCCACCCTGGTGTCAGGCACCAAGGTCGGACATTTGCTGATCTAAATCAAAGAGTGTCCTGGTCTGGTGCCTGACACCAGGGTGCTGACACCAGGGTTGGACATTTGTTGATGTAGATCAGATGGCGATGATTACCTGGGAGGTAATCGCCGTCATACGGCTTTTTCCGGAGAATGGTTTCTGTCGATTGCGACATTAACCAAGGGGAGATCGTTATGAACAAGGCTTTTGAAATCGCTGAGCAGTACCTGGCTGTCTGGAATGAGCGCGATGCCGCCGCGCGCCGCAGTAAAGTGGCATCCACCTTTACGCTGGATGCGGATTATGCCGATCCGATGATGAAAGGCGCGGGCCATGCCGGTATCGATGCGCTGATCGCCGGCGCGCAAGACCACTTTCCAGGCCACCGCTTTGCACTCTCGGGCACGCCGGATGGGCATAACGATGTGGTGCGCTTTTCCTGGGCGCTGAACGGCCCGGAAGGCCAGCAGGTGGCCCATGGCACCGATGTCGCCGTGGTCGCTGCCGATGGACGCTTGAGCCGCGTCACCGGCTTTTTGAACAGCCTGGCGTGAGCCGCCGCTTGAGCCGAGCGCAGATACACGCTAGATTGTGCCATCCCATCTGAACGAGGCGAGCATGAATACCGCAGCATCCGGCGTGCCGGACCAGTATTTCAGTGATTTCCCGGCATCCCTGCGCTATTGGCGCGGCAAGCGCGGCTACAGCCAGCTGCGCCTGTCCACCGACAGCGGCATCTCGCAGCGCCATATCAGCTTTCTGGAAAGCGGACGCTCGCAGCCGAGCCGGGAGCTGATCCTGAAGCTGGGCATGGTGCTGGATATCCCGCTGCGCCAGCGTAATGTGATGCTGTTGGCGGCCGGCTACGCGCCGGCCTATCAGGAGCGCAATCTGTCCGATCCGGAAATGCAGGCGGTGAAGCAGGCGCTGGATTTCATGCTGGCGCAGCAGGCGCCGTATCCGGCGCTGGTGGTGGACCGTCTGTGGAATCTGGTGATGTGCAACGAGCCGGCCGGCGCCATGGTGCGCTGGCTGCTCGATATGCCGCCGCATGCGCCGATTCCGCGCGACGGTTCGGTGAATGTGCTGAAGCTGATGCTGGACCCGAACGCCATGCGCAAGCATATCGTCAACTGGGAAGAGGTCTGCGCCGACCAGCTGCTGTGGATCCAGCGCGAGGCGATGAGCGATGGCCCCGGCAGCGAGGCGGGCGCGCTGCTGGCGGAGCTGGGCGCATATCCCGGTATCGGCATGGCGGCGCAGACGCCCAACCTGGACCGGCGCGCCTTGCCCTTCCTGCCGGTCACGCTACGCAAGGATGGCGTGGAGCTGAACCTGTTCACCACCATCACCACGCTCGGCACGCCGCATGATGTGACGGTGCACGAGCTGCGGCTGGAAGCCTTCTTCCCGGCCGATGAGGCCAGCGCCGCCTGGTTCAAGGCGCGCCATCAGGGCTGAACGCCAGCCGCGCGCTTACTGCGGCCGCGCGTAGAAGTCGAGGATTTCGCGCATGCCGCCCGCATACAGGCGGCGCGTGGCGGCCGCGCCGATATTGCGTTCGTAGATGCGCAGGATGGTGCCGTCTTCCAGCATGGCGCGGATGGTCTGGGCATAGGCGTTGCGCACCTCGGAGGAGAGGTTGTGTTGCGACAGATACAGGCCGGCCAGCTGGCGCGGCGATTCGGGCACGGTCAGCGCGCGCACCTGGGCGGCGATGCCGAGCCGGGCCAGATGCCACATATAGATGACGGGCGGCGCCAGCGTGCCGTCGGCGCGGCTGGCGGCGATCTTGCGGAACACCACGTCGAAGTCGGGCACGTATTCGATGCGGCCCGCCTGCGCCAGCTTGTCGAGCAGGGCGGCGACGTCGGCGCTGTAGGCCATGCCGCGCACCACGTTCAGACGCGCATCGCTGCGCTCGACGAAGTCGCTCAGGCTGGTGAAGCTGCCCGCCACTCGCGTCGACAGCAGCAACTCGAACTGGGTGTAGACATAGGGAACGAACTGGCCGGTGCGGTCGCGCTCGGACGAACGCACCGAGCTGACGGTCATGTCGATGCGGTCGTTTTCAAGCTGGGCAAACAGGCGGCTGCGCGGGAACCAGGCGAACTTCACGGTGCAGCGCGTGCGGCGGCCGACTTCGCGCATCACTTCCACGCCCGCGCCGCGCAATTCGCCGTCCTGCTGGTAGGAGGAATAGCCTAAATCGCTGATGCCGACCACCGTGCGCTCGGGGCAAAGAACGGGCGCCGCGCCTGCGGTGCAGGTGATGCTGGCAGCCAGTAATCCGGTGAGGAAGGAACGCAAGTCCATGTAACGGAAGTCGGTGGTCGAAACACTGCGCGCAGTGTACCACCGCCTTCCGTGCCGGGCTAGCGGCTTGCGAGCAGCGCGTTTAGAACTCTTCCCATTCGTCGTTGGCCGTGCTGGCGGGGGCTTTGGCCGGCTTGGCGGCGGTGGCCGCGCGCGCCGGCGCCGCGGCGGCATCCCTGGCTGGCGCGGGTTTGGCGGCCGCCGGGCGCGTGCTGCGGCCAGGCAGTCTGACAGGCTTGGCGGCGGGGCGTATCAGCGGCCGGTCCATGGCGCGCTGCACGGGCGCGATGGTGCGGCTGTCGCTGAGGCGGAAGACCGCCACCGCTTCGGACAGGCGCACCGCCTGTTCCTGCATGCTGCCCGCCGCCGCTGCCGCCTGTTCCACCAGGGCGGCGTTTTGCTGGGTGGTGGTGTCCATCTCGGTGATGGCGACGTTGACTTGTTCGATGCCCTGGCTTTGCTCCTGGCTGGCCATGGTGATCTCGCTCATGATGTCGGCCACCTGCTGCACCGAGTTGACGATCTGCTGCATGGTGGCGCCGGCATCGTCCACCAGACGGCCGCCCGCATCCACTTTTTGCACCGAATCGTCGATCAGCGCCTTGATTTCCTTGGCGGCGCTGGCCGAGCGCTGCGCCAGGTTGCGCACCTCGGATGCCACTACGGCGAAACCGCGTCCCTGTTCGCCGGCGCGCGCCGCTTCCACCGCCGCGTTCAAGGCCAGGATATTGGTCTGGAAGGCGATGCCGTCGATGACGCCGATGATGTCCACGATCTTGCTCGAGCTTTCCTTGATCGAACCCATGGTGCTGACCACTTCGCCCACCACCTGGCCGCCGCGCTGGGCGAATTCGGCGGCGGATACCACCAGCTGGTTGGCCTGGCGCGCATTGTCGGCATTCTGCTTGACGGTCGAGGTCAGCTCCTCCATCGAGGAGGCGGTTTCCTCCAGGCTGGAGGCTTGCTGTTCGGTGCGCGAGGACAGGTCCAGGTTGCCGGCCGCGATTTCGGCCGAAGCGGTGGTGATGGTGTCGCTGCTGCTGCGCACCGCGCCCACGGTACGGGTCAGCGAGTCGACCATCTCTTTCAGGGCGTTCAGCAGACGGCCCGTTTCATCCTTGCGCGTGACGGCAATATGGGTGCTCAGATCGCCGCGCGCCACGGTTTCGGCCAGGTCCACCGCTTCGTTGATCGGCACCGTCACCGAGCGCGTGATCAGATAGCCGCCGACAGCCGAGAGCAGGGTGGCCAGCACCAGCATGCTGATCATCATGACGGTGGCATCATGGGCCGCCGCTGCCGCCGCCTGGCCGTCCTCCGCCATCAGCTGGCTCTGATACTTGAGGATGGCGTCCAGGCGCTGGAAATACGCCGTCTGCGCCGGAATCACTTCCTTGAACAGATACTGGATGGCGCCATCGCGGTTGCCGTCCATATGCAGCTTGGTCGCCTGGTCGCGTTTTTCCGCATAGACGGCGTAGTCGGCGCGCTGGTCGGCGAACAGTTTCTTGGCTTCCGGCCGCACCAGGATCTTTTCCAGCTTGTTGGCGGCCTCCGCGCCGACGCGCTCGGCCTCCGCCATGCTGTCGAGGAAGCTGCGGGAGCTGCCGTTATCGTGGGCCAGCATGGCGTTGCGCAGCGATTGCGCGCCGCGGTTCGAATAGCTGCGCATATCGTTGGTCAGCGTGACCTTGACGTAGCGGTCGTTGACGATGCGGTCGGTGAGCGAACTGGTATGGTAGATGCTGGTAAGCCCGCTGAAGGACATGATCAGCATGATCACGATGGTCAGCGCGAAGCCGATTGCGAGGCGGGCGCCGATTTTCATATTGGACAGGTTCACAAAACCTCCCGTTTGCGGTGGTGGGTATTAAAAACTGTGGCGGATGCCGGTTGCCGCACTGGTTTCGCGCGGCTTGCCGCTCACCCGGTCGGTCATGGCCAGCACATACAGCTCGCTGCGTTTCGAAGCTGGGTACAGATAGCCCACGGTGGCCGTGGCGCGCGTGCGCTCGGGGCCAAACAGGCTGCCTGCGCGCCGCGTATTGGCATAGCCGAACAGCACCGATCCCGGTCCCTGGCGCGAACTCAGGCCAACGCTGGCGACGCGGTCGTTCATGTGCAGGCCGCCGGGCGTGTCGTTGAAGGTGCGCTGGAAGGTGGCGTACAGCTTGACGGCCGTGAAGTCATAGGCGATGCCGCCGAAATAGGCGCGCTGGTTGTCGACGGCCGCGTAGTTGATGGGCGCGCGCATGGCGTCGATGATGGGATTGCCCTGGTTCGGATTGCTCTCCCGCACGCGATGCACAAAAGCCGTCAGGGCCAGCGGTCCGCGCGTGAAAAACACATTGGCCGCGATATTGTTCATGCCGGCCAGTCCCTGGCGCTCGCCGGGCTGGAAATGCACGCTGGCCTTCAGGCCATTCACCTCCGGCGTGGTGTAGGCGACCTGGTTGCTCCAGCCGCTGTCGCCCGCGCTGCTGGGCGTCCAGTTGCGCGCGCCCAGCGGGCCGGAGGGAATATACGAGTGCAGCATCAGCGGCGAAAACGTGAAGGAATTGCCGAAGGGGTTGAACTGCACATTGGACAGGAAGTTGGGCGCGGCGGCGCGGCCGAACATCAGGCGGCCGAACGGCCCGGCCAGGGCCACATTGGCGTCGCGCGAAAACATGGGATCGCCCGCGAAGCGTCCCGAGGCGCCGGTATCGACCAGGAAGGAACCGGTCAGCGCGAACTCGGCGCGCAGGCCGCCGCCCAGGTCTTCGCGGCCCTTGAAACCGAAGTAGGACGTCGTCATGCCGCCGCTGCCGACCACGTTGCGGCGCGTGGCGTCGCCGCTATTGCGCAGCGTGCCGACATACGCATCGATCACGCCCATCACCGATACCTGGGTCTGGCCCAGCGCCGGCACAGCAAGGGTGCAGAACGAGCATGCGGCCAGCAGGGGAAGACGCGTCATAGCTGCTCCGGGAGGAGTGGGCGAGCTACGATAGTAACCCTGTTTGTCGCCGATCCGACGGCAAAACTGGCGCTTGTTGCACAAATGTGCAATCGGCCACATCCTTGATATACTGTATGCATTCACAGTATCTGGATTTCATTTTTGACCATGCCTGCCGCGCGCCGCATTGCCCACCTCGACATGGACGCTTTCTACGCGTCGGTGGAGCTGCTGCGCTATCCCGAACTGCGCGGCCGGCCGGTGGTAATCGGCGGCGGCGCCGCGGCGCAGCCGCGCCAGCTGGCCGACGGCACGCGCCAGTTCGCCCTGCTGCGCGACTATGTGGGCCGTGGTGTGGTCACCACCTCGACCTACGAGGCGCGCGCCCTCGGCGTGTTTTCCGCCATGGGCATGATGAAGGCGGCGGCGCTGGCGCCCGAGGCGGTGCTGCTGCCCACCGACTTCGATTCCTACCGCCGCCTGTCGCGCCAGTTCAAGGCGGCCGTGGCTGACATCGCGCCGCAGATCGAAGACCGCGGCATCGACGAAATCTATCTCGACCTGAGCGAGGTGGCGGGCGAAACGCGCGCGCTGGCGCAGCGCATCAAGCAGGCGGTGAAGGAGGCCACCGGCCTGTCCTGCTCCATCGGCATCGCGCCCAACAAGCTGCTGGCGAAAATCTGCTCAGACCTGGAAAAGCCGAACGGGCTGACCATCGTCTCGCATGACGATGTGCCGGCCCGCATCTGGCCTCTGCCGGTGCGCAAGATCAACGGCATCGGCCCCAAGGCCACTGAAAGACTGGCCACGCTCGGCATCGAGACCGTGGCCCAGCTGGCCGCCGCCGAAGCCCATCTGCTGCAGGAGCACTTCGGCCTGAATTACGCCGAGTGGCTGCGGCGCGTCGCCCATGGGCTGGACGAGCGTCCGGTCGTCACCAGTTCCGAGCCGAAGACCATCAGCCGCGAAACCACCTTCGAACGCGATCTGCATGCGAAGCAGGACCGCGCCGCCTTGTCCGGGATTTTCACCACCCTGTGCACGCGGCTGGCCGCCGACCTGCTGCGCAAGCGCTGCATTGGCCGCACGGTGGGCATCAAGCTGCGCTACGCCGATTTCCGCACCGTGACGCGCGATGTGACGCTGCCGCACGCCACCGCCGATGCCGCCGCGATCCGGCGCGCCGCCGGCGAATGCCTGCGCCGCGTGCCGCTGGAACAGCGCCTGCGTCTGCTGGGCGTGCGCGTGAGCGCCTTGAGCAGCATGGACGAGGCGCCGGAGCAGCGCGCCGCCGTGCAGGGCGAGCTGTTCGCCAGTCTGTAAAAGCCGGTAACAAATACTTGCTATTTTTGCTTGTAAATCATGCATAATGCCTGCGCGAGCCGGCGCGGACCGGCTGCACCACCGGAAGACGAATGTACTGGAATACAGACGACGCCCGGGCCGCGCGGAATTGGCCCTGGCTGGGCGCGATCGCCCTCTTGCACCTCGCCGCCTTGCTGGCCTGGCGCCCCGCCATGCAGTTGCATGCGCCGCAAGCCATGATCTGGGCCCGGCCCTTGAGCATGGGCTTGATGCGGCCGCCGCCTGATCTCGCCCCCACGCCTGCAGACCCGCCGAAAACGCGTCCCGCTGAATCCAGCGCGCGGGCATCGCGGCCGGAGACGGCCGCCAGGCCATCCACCGCCGCCGCGCCGGCCGAAACCGCGCCGCAGGCCATCACCCTGCCGGCACCGCCGGAGGAGCCGGCGCCTTCTGCGGCGCTGCCCGCCGATCCCTTTGCCCAGCCGGCGGCGCCCGCCGAAACACTGGCCGAGCGCGCGCGCCGCGCTGCCGCCGGCATCGACAAGCAGCTGCGCAAGGAAAGCCTGAACGCCGCCGACCGCGCGCCGCCGCACGAGCCGGAATTGGCGCGCAAAATCGGCGAAGCCTACAAGGAGCGCGGCTTCGGCATCGTCTGGGAAAAGCGTTTCCCGAACGGCGAGGTGCTGGCCAAGATGCGCACACCGATCTACACCTACTGCATCCGCCTCAAGCGACGCTACGACGGCGCCGAGCAGACATTTATGGTGACGTGTCCAAACTAGGCCATGTAAAATGTCGATCCCCAAGGATTAAGATCAACAAGGCAAGCAAAACTTATGTGGTTTAAGAATCTACAGATTTATCGTCTGCCCGCTCCGTGGGCTTACACTCCCGAACAACTCGAAGAAGCGCTCCGTCCGCATGCATTCACGCCGGCCAGCAGCAATGAGCTGATGCGCCAGGGCTGGGATACGCCGCGTCCGAACGGTGGCCTGGTCCATGTCGTCAACAAGCAGATGCTGATCCTGCTCGGCACCGAGAAAAAGCTGCTGCCGTCCACCGTGATCAACCAGGTGGCCAAGGCGCGCGCCGCCGAGATGGAAGAACAGCAAGGTTTCGCTCCTGGCAAGAAAGCCATGAAGGAACTGAAAGAGCGCGTGGCCGACGAACTGCTGCCGCGCGCCTTCACCATCCGCAGCAATGTGTGGACCTGGATCGACCCGGTCAACGGTTGGCTGGTGGTCGATGCCGCCAGCCCGGCCAAGGCCGATGACGTCATCAAGCTGCTGCTTAAAGCCGTCGACCGCATGCCGCTGGAAAGCCTGCGCGTGCAGCGCTCCCCGGTGGGCGTGATGACCGCCTGGCTGCAGGAAGACGAGGCGCCGGCCGGCTTCACCATCGATATGGATACCGAACTGCGCGCCACCGGCGAGAGCAAGGCGGCGGTGCGCTATGTGCGCCACTCGCTGGAGCCGGAAGAAGTGCGCCGCCACATCGCGGCCGGCAAGCAGTGCACCCGCCTGGCCATGACCTGGGACAGCAAGATTTCCTTCGTGCTGACCGAATCGCTGGCGATCAAGGGCATCAAGCCGCTGGACGTCATCAAGGAAAACGAATCGTCCACCCGCAACGACGAAGAACGCTTCGACGGCGACTTCATGCTGATGACCGGTGAGCTGAGCAAGCTGATGGCCGACGTGGTGGAAGCGCTGGGCGGCGAAGCGACGGCCTGATTCCGGCCGCTGGCTTTTCCCGAACAGGCCCGCATTGCGGGCCTGTTTGCTTAGCGGGCCACGCCCAGCGCCTTGAAGATGGGCAGTAGGAACTCGCCGAACTTGCCCGCGCGCCGTTCCAGTTCAGCCAACTGCTCCTGGTCGGATTCGGCCGCCTTGCCCTCAATCAGTATGCGTTGTCCCAGGCTTTGCAGGATGCCGTTGGCGAAACGGGCCCAGTCTTGCGGCGTGCGCTGGCCTTCCTGGTGCGCCAGCAGGAAGAGCTGATGGAAGCGGTCGGCCGTGACGCTGCCGCCGGTGACCGGGGATGCCAGGGCGCCCTGTTCCAGACCTTCCGCCGCCAGCTGGCAGAGCTTGCGGTTCAGCTTATCGGTCAGCGGCTGGGCGCGGGCGATGCTGTCCTCGTCCTGCACCGGCTGCACCTGCAAGGTGCCGGCCAGAATGAACAGCGCCTGGATGACTTCGCCTTGCGTCACGCCCTGCGCTTCACAGGTGCGCGCGATCTGCGCCACGCTCTTGGGCTGATAGTCCGCCAAGCAATCGACCACCGGGCGGTAAACGCGCTCGTGCAGATCGACTTCGCCGCGCGCGGTATTGGCTTTCAGCGATAGCAGGTGGCGCGGAATGGCCAGGATCATGCGCTGCGCCAGCCATTTATCGCGGCCCGCCTGCTGGCTGAGCCGGCGCGCGCCGTGCACCCAGTAGTCGCGGCGGAAAGTCTGGTTGACCAGGAAATCGCGCACGGTCTGCCGCAGCGAGGGATCCTCGATTTCGTCCAGAATCTTGGACTGCTCGGGGCTGAAATTGGCGACGTCGATATGGTCCAGATAGTGGGCGGAGCAGGCGAAATTCAGCTTGGCCGGCTCCAGCCATTTCGTCATCGACGAGAAGGACATGGGCAGCCAGTCGCGGTTGAAATATTCATGTGCCAGATAGCTGCGATCCATTTTCTTCATGCCCTCGATCTTGGCCGCGATCTGCGGATTGGCGGCGAGGAAGGCGGGACCGCTGCCCAGCAGGCGTTCGGCAAACTGCAGCGCATCGTTGATGCGCGGCGCGATGCCCTTGCCGGGCGCCCCCATCACCTGGCTGTACTCGGTCAGCAGATCGCGCATGGGCACCATGGCGGCCCAGCCGGGCTGGGTGTTGTAGCTGATGTAGAGCACACCGCCCAGCTTCAGCTTGCGGCGGATGAAGTCGACGATGACGGCGCGGTTCTCATCCGAAATCCAGCTCCAGATGCCGTGCAGGCCGATGCTGTCGAAGTCGGGCAGATCGTCGCGGCGGCAGAATTCGGCGAAGGCCTGGTCGTATAAATGGGCCGGGGCGCCGGACGCGCTGGCCAGCTCCTGCGCAAAGCCGGCTTGGGAGGGGTTGAAGTCGGTGCCATACCAGGTGTGGCCCGAGCTGGCGGCGTGGATATTGATGCTCATGCCCTGGCCGAAGCCCAGTTCACAGCAGTTACTTACTTCAGGGAAGACCAGGCCGGCGTAGAGAAAGGCCAGGCGCGCGCGCATCTGGTTCAGCTCTGAATACGTACCGTAGGTATAAGCGATATCGGCGACATAGCCGGAAGACCAATCGGGCATGACAACTCCTGTTGAAAGTGGTTGATGCGAAGGCCGGGATTTCAGTTGGTTGTCGAATATATATCGAATTGTGCCGAATTGGCGTACGGTAGGCGAAAAAAAGCACCGGCCGCGCGCTGGCGGCCGGTGCCTGGTCTGCTGCTGGCTTGCTAGTGTCTTACAGCGGCTGGAACACGCCGGCTGCCTTGTTCTTCTGCACATTGTCCCAGGCGAAGATCTGGCCGTTCATCGCCACGTACACGCCGGCCGGCAGGGTTTGCGCCACGGCGCAGGCAAAGCCCATATTGAAGAAGGCATCCGAGTTATCGATCTCGTAGGGAATCATGGCGCCGGTCAGCACGATGGTCTGGCCCAGATCGGCCGGGCCGAGCACGGCGGCGGTTTCCTTCATGGTGTCGGTGCCGTGCACGATGACGATGGCTTTCTCGGCGGCGGCGCGGCAGGAGGCCAGCACGCGTTCGCGGTCGCCGTCCTGCATATCGAGCGAATCGAGCAGGGGCAGCTGCTCCAGCTGCACGCCGACGGTGATGCGCGCGCGCGCGATGGCGGCGGGCAGGTGGCTGTCGGAGAAGCCCAGGGTGCCGTTCAGTTCATTGTAATGCTTGTCGAAAGTGCCGCCGGTGGCGATGATGCGCAAGGTCATGGTTCTGTCATCTAAAGGTTGCAAAATGGGACAATGATAACGTGAAGCCCGCAGCCTGTGCGGCCGGGCCGCCGCAAAAAAATCTTTGCCGCCGTACTCTGGCAAAGTGAGGCATCGTTGAGTACACTGGATTTTTTGCCAAGCTCCCGACCCATGAAAGCGCTCGCACCCGGCACCGTGATTTTCCACCGCCATCGTGGTTATGGCGTGATCACGGGCGTCAATCTGCTGACCGGCTGGATCGCCGCCCGTTTCGGCAGCGAGTCGCGCACGCTCGACCTCAATCTGTCCACCGACGAAGTGCAATTTGCCGACGGCGAAGCGATCCTGTTTCGGCGCGCACCGCCCGACCGCATGCCGCACGCGCGGCTCATGGCCATGGTGCGTGAATTGCACCGCGCCGGCTATCAAAAGCTCTACCTGTATTCCTGGCCCAAGCCCTCCGGCCTGCACTGGCGCTGGCACCTGTTCAGCGGCCCGCGCGACTGGATGCAGCGCTCCTGGCGCGAAGGCTGGTACGGCTCCGGCGCCGACTACAACGTCAACCCCGTGATGGGTTGGGGCGACAAGCCCGGCGCCGGCACGCACGAGCTGATCGATGCCCTGGCGCGCTTCGATCCGCAAGGCCTGGCCCAAGCCCTGGGCCGCGACGAGGACCACAGCGCCTGGTTCGAGCAAGTGTGCGACGCCCTGCTGCCGGGCTATATGTACAGTCTCGACATGCAGCGTCCCGAAGGCGGCCCCTTGCTGGACGCGCCAGCGGTTCCTGTGATCCCCGTGCGCGCCACCCTGCCGCCGTACAGCGGTCCCGACATCGGCTGGCCGCCCGGCTGGCACGGCCTGTGGAGCAAAGTCCACGTCCTGCCCGCCCGCCGCCCCGACTTCAGCGGCATCCCCGAAACCTGAGCGCCCCGCCTTTGATCTTCCTCAACAAATGTCCCACCCTGGTGCCAGGCACCAGGGTCGGACATTGTTTGCGCTGGATCAAACGGACGGGCGGTGGTAGCCGGGGTTGAGGATGGTCTGGCAGCGGCCGGCGTCGAAATCGAGCAGGTTTTGGAAGGCGTGCTGGAAGTACAACTCGTAACTGTCTTTTTCGACGTAGCCGAGGTGGGGCGTGGCGAGCACATTGGGCATGCGCAGCAGCGGCGAGTCGGGCGGCAGCGGTTCGGTGGTGAAGACGTCGAGCGCGGCGGCGCCGGGATGGCCGGCTAGCAGGGCGGCTTCGAGCGCATCGTCGGCCACCAGCTCGGCGCGGCTGGTGTTGACGAACAGGGCATCGGCTTTCATCAGTGCCAGGTCGGCGGCGGTGACGATGCCGCGCGTGGCCTCGTTCAGGCGCAGGTGCAGGGTCAGCACGTCGGCTTCGGCGAAGAACGCTTCGCGCGTGGCGGCGGCGCGCAGGCCGTCGGCAACGGCGGCTTGGCGGCTGGCCTCGCTGCCCCAGACCAGCACGTCCATGCCGAAGGCGCGCGCATAGCCGGCGATCAGCTTGCCGATCTTGCCGTAGCCCCAGATCGCCAAGGTGCGGCCCTTGAGCACGGTGCCGATGGTGTTGAAACGCTCATTGGTGGAGACGGTTTGCCACTGGCCTTCCTTGAGCCGCGCGGCATATGGCACCAGCTTGCGCTGGGCGGCCATGATCAGGGCCCAGGTCAGCTCGGCCGGGGCGGTGGGCGAACCGATGCCTTCGGCGATCGCAATGCCCAGTTCGGTGGCGGCATCGACGTCGATGTGGCCGCTGACCTTGCCGGTCTGGGAGATCAGCTTGAGGTTGGGCAGCTTGCTGAGCAGGGCGCGGTTGAAGCTGCTGCGCTCGCGGATCAGGACCAGGGCGTCGAACGGGGCGAGGCGGGCGGCCAGCTGGCCCAGGCCGCGGCTGGAGTTGGTGAAGACTTTGACGTCGTGTCCATTTAACAACTGAAAACAGTCGAGTTTCCGAACAGAATCTTGATAATCGTCAAGTATCGCAATTTTCATGGTTTTTAGCGCTTTTTCAGGGGCTGGAAGTAGCGAATTAACGGGTTTGTCAAAAACACGAATAGCCTACTACTTTGGTCAACAATTATTCCTACATTTTTGTCTGTGCGAGCCATGGACGGGTGTACAATCGGCCCACCTTTGGAGCTCAGCATTGGGCTCCCGCAACAGATGTTCCATCAGCCCGGCTATCCTGACCGGGTTGCGCGCCCTCGAGAAATCGGGCGCTATCGACATGACCGCCGTATCGCCGAAGCATTTCGAATGACTTTCCGAGCGCAAGCTATCAGCTGACGACGATCCTGCCGTGCCGGGACAAGACCAGAATTCTTTATTGGCATTGGAGGTACTATGAATCAGCCCGTTATGGGAGGCGTTGCAACAGTGAACGCGCCAGCTTACATCAAACAGCAAAAGCTGATCAATTGGGTCGCGGAAATCGCCGCCCTGACCAAACCGGACCGCATCTACTGGTGCGATGGTTCGCAAGAAGAGTATGACCGCCTGTGCGGCGAAATGGTCGCCGCCGGCACCATGAAAAAGCTGAACCAGGAAAAGCGTCCGAATTCCTACCTGGCCTGCTCCGATCCGACCGACGTGGCGCGTGTGGAAGACCGCACCTTCATCTGCTCGAAAACCAAAGAGGAAGCCGGTCCGACCAATAACTGGATGGACCCGACCGAAATGCGCGGCACCCTGAACGGCCTGTTCGACGGCTGCATGGCCGGCCGCACCATGTATGTGGTGCCGTTCTCGATGGGCCCTCTGGGTTCGCCGATCGCCCACATCGGCGTGGAACTGTCCGATTCCCCCTACGTGGCCGTGAACATGCGCACCATGACCCGCATGGGCAAGGCCGTGTACGACGTGCTGGGCACCGATGGCGAGTTCGTGCCTTGCGTGCACACCGTGGGCGCGCCGCTGAAAGCCGGCCAGAAAGACGTGGCATGGCCATGCAATCCGACCAAGTACATCGTGCATTACCCTGAAACGCGCGAAATCTGGTCCTACGGTTCCGGCTACGGCGGCAACGCGCTGCTGGGCAAGAAGTGCTTCGCGCTGCGCATCGCTTCGAATATGGGCCACCAGGACGCGCAGAACGGCGGCGCCGGCTGGCTGGCCGAGCACATGCTGATCCTGGGCGTGGAATCGCCGGAAGGCAAAAAGCATTATGTGGCGGCGGCCTTCCCATCGGCCTGCGGCAAGACCAACTTCGCCATGCTGATTCCGCCCGCATCGTTCAAGGGCTGGAAAGTCACCACCATCGGCGACGACATCGCCTGGATCAAGCCGGGCAAGGATGGCCGTCTGTACGCCATCAATCCGGAAGCGGGCTACTTCGGCGTTGCCCCTGGCACCAACACCAAGACCAATTCGAACTGCATGTCCTGCCTGGGCGAGAACACCATCTTCACCAACGTCGCGCTGACCGACGATGGCGACGTATGGTGGGAAGGCCTGACCAAGGAAGTGCCTGGGCACCTGATCGACTGGCAAGGCAAGGACTGGACGCCAGCCTCCGGCACCAAGGCAGCGCACCCGAACGCGCGCTTCACCGTGGCTGCGACCCAGAATCCGGTGATCGATCCGGCCTGGGATGATCCAGCCGGCGTGCCGATCTCCGCCTTCATCTTCGGCGGCCGCCGCTCCACCACCGTGCCGCTCGTCACCGAAGCGCGCAACTGGGTGGAAGGCGTGTACATGGCTGCGACCATGGGTTCCGAAACCACCGCCGCCGCTGCCGGCCAGATGGGCGTGGTGCGCCGCGATCCGTTCGCCATGCTGCCTTTCATCGGCTACAACATGAGCGACTATTTCCAGCACTGGCTCAACCTGGGCAAGAAGCTGGGCGACGCCGGCGCCAAGCTGCCGCAGATCTTCTGCGTCAACTGGTTCCGCACCGACGAAAACGGCCACTTCGTGTGGCCAGGCTTCGGCGACAATATGCGCGTGCTGAAGTGGATGCTGGAACGCGTGGAAGGCCAGGCTGGCGGCGTGGAAAACGTCTTCGGCACCACCCCGCGCTACGGCGACCTGAATTGGGATGGCATCCCGTTCACCGCGGAAGAATTCGAAACCATCACCTCGATCGACAAGGATGCATGGCGCGAAGAACTGAAGCTGCACGCCGAACTGTTCGAGAAGCTGGCTTACCACCTGCCGCAGGAACTGAAGGACACCAAGGCCGCCATCGAGCAGCGCCTGAACGCCTGATTCTGCAAGCCGTCCCGGTTTGATGAGATGCCCCGCCATGTGCGGGGCATTTTTTTATTGGCCGTTATAGAATGCATCCGGTGAAAAATCTTCCGATGATGCCAGCATGGCTGACCTGACACTCGACCGCGCCCTGGTCGATACCTCCGATGGCCCGCTCCTGTTTGTCGCGGCGGGCCGCGCCCCGGACACCGAGTTTGCCCAAGGGCCGCACCAGCATTCGCGCGGCCAGCTTTTCGGCTCGCTGCAGGGCCTGTTATCGGTCGGCATCGAGAGTGGAGTGTGGGTGGTGCCGGCCATTCATGCCGTGTGGCTGCCGCCCCATCATCTGCATTCTGTGCGCTCGCACGGCCCCTTCAACGGCTGGAGCGTCTTCATCGCGGAAGCGGTATGCGAGACGTTGCCCAAGCATCCCTGCACCCTGCGCGTGTCCGGCCTGCTGCGCGAAGCGGTGCTGCGTGCCGGCACCTGGCCGTACGAAGCCCTGGACGGCGCGCGCGAGCATGTGGCCGCCGTCATCCTCGATGAAATCCGCCACCTGCCGGCCGAAACCTTCGGCCTGCCGCTGCCGAAGGATGCGCGCCTGCTGCGCATAGCGCGCGCCCTGATCGACAATCCCGCCGACGAGCGCGATCGGGAGCAGTGGGCAAGCTGGGGCGCCGTCAGCACGCGCACGCTGAGCCGCCGCTTCGTCGACGAGACGGGCTTCAGCTTCACCGCCTGGCGCCAGCGCGCCCGGTTGATGCGCGCGCTCGAACTACTGGCGGCCGGCGAGCCGGTGACGCGCATCGCCATCGACCTTGGTTATTCCTCGGCCACGGCCTTCATCACCTTGTTCCGGCGCACGTTCGGGGCAACGCCGGCCGTCTATCGGGAGCGTCTGCAGCGCGGCGCTCCAGGCGATTGAGCGCCGCATCGCTCACTGGTCCCCGGCCAGCAATTCCCGGCCTTGCTGGATGGCCTGCTCTTCGCTGGCCGCGAATTTCACCGCGAAGCCGAAAGCCTTGCTGGCCGTTGCCGCCACCAAGCGCATCGCTGCCGGAATAGGCTTCTCTCCTTCGACGACAATCATCCCGCGGCATAGCTGCCGCATGCGCTCCTTGACCTTCTTGAAGAACAGCGCCTTCTCCTTGCGTTCCTCTGCCGTTTCATCCTGATGATCATCGTGCCTGTGATTGGTGATCAGGACGAAGGGCTGGTCTTGCGCGAGGAGCTGTTGGATTTGCTCGGTAACGGGGATGCTGGATTCCACTTCTTCCCTGATGTAGACGAATGGCGCTTGCGAGATATCGATGAACATGCTGACTTCCTGGTAAAAGAGAACGTTTGAAAAAGGCGCGCAAGGCCGGCTTGCGCACCATTGCCAGCATGTCGTTTATGCGAATCCGGCGCTCACGCGGATGCGCCAATGCGTAGCGCGCAGCTGCCATTTCGTGCACGCGGTGATCAAAAAACGCTTGACACCGGATTCGGGACGGGTGCAGAATCCGCTCCACTGATTTTTGTTCAACCCCAATTCTTAGAAAGGACGACCATGCCACGCACGGCTATCACATCGCAGCACACTCGATAGCCCTGAGCAGCGCGCTCGGGGCCAGGCAATATTGCCGCCCTGAGCCGGTCGTTCTTCTGACATGAACCCCGGTGAGGAAACTTGCTGGGGTTTTTTGTTTTCCAGAACCCCGGCGTAACGAAAGACGTTATGCCAATTAAACAAAGCCTGCACAAAGGCCTGGTGCCTGTGCACATCTATACGGATGACATCGATCATTCGGCCATCCAGCAACTGCTGAATATTTCGAACCTGCCCATCGTGCATCCGCACGTGGCGGCCATGCCCGACGTCCATGCCGGCATTGGCGCAACCGTCGGCAGCGTGATCCCGACGCGCGGCGCCATCATTCCGGCCGCCGTCGGCGTCGACATCGGCTGCGGCATGAATGCCGTGCGCACCACGCTGAGCGCGAGCCAGCTGCCCGACAACCTGGCCCGCGTGCGCAGCGCCATCGAAACGCTGGTGCCGGTCGGTTTCGAGCAGCACGCCTTCGACAAGGTGCGCGGCTCGGCCCATGCCCGCGTCGGCCGTCCGCTCAACGACCGCCTGGATCGCCTCGTGGCGCGCCACAAAGGCATCATGAAAATGCAGCACAAGTTCGCGCAGACCTGGATCTGCCAGCTTGGCACGCTGGGCGGCGGCAACCATTTCATCGAACTGTGCATCGACGAGGAGCAGCGCGTCTGGATCATGCTGCATTCGGGCTCGCGCGGCATCGGCAATGTCATCGGCCGCTACTTCATTTCCGCCGCGCGCAAGGAGATGATGCGGCACAAGGTGAACCTGCCGGACCGCGACCTGTCCTACTTCAGCGAAGGTTCGGAGCTGTTCGACGACTATGTGGAAGCGGTGGACTGGGCCCAGGATTACGCCATGCTGAACCGGCGCGAAATGATGCGCCGCGTGGTGGCCGCACTGGAGCTGCATGTCCCGCCGTTCAAGCTCGATGGCGAGGCGATCAACTGCCACCACAACTACGTGGCGCAGGAATCGCACTTCGGCCACAAGCTGTACGTCACCCGCAAGGGCGCGATTTCGGCGCGCGAAGGCGAACTGGGAATCATCCCCGGCAGCATGGGCGCCCGCAGCTACATCGTGCGCGGCAAGGGCAACGAGGAATCGTTCTGCTCCTGTTCGCACGGTGCGGGCCGCCGCATGAGCCGCAGCGAGGCGAAACGCAAATTCAACCGTTTCGATCTGGCGGAGCAGACCCAAGGCATCGAATGCCGCAAGGATGGCGGCGTGGTGGATGAAATCCCCGCCGCCTATAAAGACATCGACCAGGTCATGGCGCACCAGTCCGACCTCGTCGAAATCGTGCACACGCTGAAACAGGTCGTGTGCGTGAAAGGATAAGCAATGAAGGTAAGCATCAAATTGCCGAAACCGCGCAACCCGCTGGCCGTGCTGGCACGTCAGCGCAAGGCCGGCGGCCACCAGCGCAGCGAACAATCGCGGCGTGAATTGAAACAGCAACTGCGTCGCCAACTGGCGCGCGAGGAGTAAGTATATGCAATCTGCAATCATGTTGAACCAGCAGCAGGCGATCGATTTTCTGCTGCACGTGGCGATCGCGCGTCCGGTATTCATGTGGGGGCCGCCGGGCATCGGCAAGAGTGCGCTGGTGCGCCGCTTCGCCGATGCGGTGGGCATGGAGTGCGTCTCCCTGCTGGGCAGCCAGCTGGCACCGGAAGACCTGCTGGGCATCCCGCAGATCGACGGCAAGTGCTCGCGCTTCTTCCCGCCGGCGAACATCGTGCGCGACGAACCGTTCGTGCTGTTCCTGGACGAGCTGAATGCGTCCTCGCATGAGATCCAGAAGGCGTTCTATTCGCTGATCCTGGACCAGCGCATCGGCGAGTACAGTCTGCCGAAAGGGACGGTCGTGATCGGCGCGGGCAACCGCGCCAAGGATGCGGCCATCGTCAAGCCCATGCCGTCGGCGCTGGTGAACCGTCTGGTGCACATCCACCTGCGCGCGGACCATCGCCAATGGCTGGAGTGGGCGACCACGGAGGGCGGCATCCATCCATGGGTGCTGGAGTACATCCAGCTGCGTCCCGACCACCTGTGGAGCGAGCCGCCGAAGCATGAGGAGCCGTTCTCCACGCCGCGCAGCTGGCATATGCTGTCCGATGCGCTGCATTCCTTCGGCGAGGAGACCGGCGACGATATGCTGGACGCACTCGCCTACGGCCTGCTGTCGCCAACCCATGCCGGCAACTTCAAGGGTTTCCTCAAGCAACTGCGGCATAAGCACGGCCTGCACGCCATCCTGAAAGGCGAGCAGCACTGGCCTGACGCGCCGGGCGACCGCGACGTGCTGTACTTCCTGGCGCAATCCTTCCGCGCGCATCTGCTGAAGGAATTGCCGGAGGAAGAAGCGTCGGTGCGCAGCGCCCACCATGCCTTGTCGATCCGCGCCAAGGACATGCTGCGCGACCTGGCGCGCATCAGCGTCGAAATCGCGCAATCGATCCTGGGCGAGGATGGGCAAGGCCGCCGCCTGCCGGCCTGGTTCCTGGTGGAGGTGGCGCGCGACCTGCCACGCCTGGCTGGGCGCGGCCAGAAAGAGAGCGCATGAGCAAGGACAAAAAATCGGATTCGGCGACGCTGGCGCGGCAGGCCGGGATCGAGCAGGTACGCGCTCATCCCGTGCTGGGCGCTGTCGCAAAGGGCGCCCGGCTTTGCCTCGACGAGCAGCAGCGCTTCGTGCCGGCCAAAGCCTGGCTCGCCGTTGCGCCCGATGGCGCCGTGTGGCTGCACCCAAAGCGGCGCGCGCAGCCGGAGGAATGGGCGCGCGTCATCGGCATCGTTCTTTCCTGCCTCGGTCTTGGGCTGGTGCGCCAGCGTGAGCCTGCCGTGCTGTGGGAAGTTGCCAGCCTGGTGACTGCCTTGCGCTTTTGCGCGGAACTGAAGCTGGGCGAGCTGCCGGAAGAATGGCGCCTGCCCGAATGCGAAGACGCCAGCGCGGAAAGCCTGTTCCAGCGCTTCTGCATCGATGGGTGTCCGGAACCGCTGCAGGCATGGCATGCCGACATCTCGGGAGGCGGGCAGCTGTTGGTCGCGCTCGATGAAAAACCGCCGCCATGGCAGCGCAAGACGCTCTGGCACGAACTGCTGGCGGACGGCATTGCGCGCGGCGTCGGCAGGGCCCTTGCCATTGCAGGCGGCGCGCCGATGGAGCAGGCAGGCAAGCCGCACAGCCGCGAGCACCGCGCGCGCCGCCGCATGATGGATTGCTATCCTTTGCTCGGCGCGCTGGCGGCCAGCTTCGACCTGGAGAACGATATCCGCATCTGCCAGCAATACGAGATCCGTGTCGCCGCCATCGACGTTGGCGCGCGCCGCATCTGGATCAATCCGGCGGCCGGCTTGAACGACGATGAGACACTGTTCGTGCTTGCCCACGAATTGCTGCATGCGGGCCTGAACCATGCATCGCGGCGGCGCGGACGCGATCCCGTGCTGTGGAACGTCGCCTGCGATTTTGCGATCAACAGCTGGCTGATCGAGATGCAGGTAGGGACGCCACCCGCCATCGGCCTGCTGTACGACGCCGCGCTGGCGGGACAATCCGCCGACGAAATCTACGATGGCCTGGCGTGCGATATCCGCCGCGCGCGCAAGCTGGCCACGATGCGCGGCGCCGGCCAGCCCGATCTTCTCGGCGAAGACAGCGGCAGCCAGTTCACCGATGCCGAGGAATACTGCCGCCGGGCGCTCGCGCAAGGCATGGACCGCTGGGAATACGATGGCCGCCGCGGCACGGTACCGGCCGGCCTGCTGGAAGAAATCCGCAGCCTGGCGCAGCCGCCGATTCCCTGGGATGCCCGGCTGGCGCACTGGTTCGACGAGCGCTTTCCGCCGCTCGAAATGCGCCGCAGCTATGCGCGGCCATCGCGCCGGCAGGGCGCAACGCCGGATATTCCGCGCCCATCGCTATGCAAGCCTCCCGAGGAGGAGCGCAAGAGCCGCGTCTTTGCCGTACTGCTCGATACTTCCGGCTCGATGGAGCCGGCCATGCTGGGCAAGGCGCTGGGCGCGATCGCCAGCTATGCCATGGCGCGCGACGTTATTGCCGTGCGCCTGGTGTGCTGCGATGCTGCGGCCTACGACTGCGGCTGGGTCGAACCGGAAAACCTGCTGCACCGCTTCACCCTGCGCGGACGCGGGGGCACCGTGCTGCAGCCGGGTTTCGACCACCTGCAGGATCTGGCAAACAAAGGGGAGCTGCCGGTACATGGCCCGGTGCTCGTGGTCACGGACGGCTGGTGCGAGGACAGGCTCGAAACCCGCATGGACCACGCCTACCTGATGGCCGACGGCCGTCGCCTGCCATTCACCCCGCGCGGCGAAGTTTTCCACGTCACCCCATAACCAGCTGAGTTCGCCGGGTGGGCACGAGAAAGCTTTGGCATGTTTCGCACACCTGTGCTAAAGTGATTTGCATGGATGCCCTGACCGCAAAAAGTGAAGCTACGTATACCGCCATCATTGCCGCCGGCTGTGAGATGGCGGCGGCCGAGGGCATCGGCAAGCTGTCGCTGGGCGAGATCGCCAAGCGCACCGGCATCAGCAAGAGCGGGGTGTTTTCCCGCGTCGGCTCGCTGGAAGCTTTGCAAATCGCGGTGCTGGACGAGTACGACCGGCGCTTTGCCGAGCAGGTCTTCCTGCCCACGCTGCAGCTGCCGCGCGGCTTGCCGCGCCTGACGGCCCAGGTCAGCAACTGGATCAAGCGCGCCTGCGACGAGGCGCTGAGCAGCGCCTGCCTCTACACGGCGGGCGCCTTCGAGTTCGACGACCAGGACGGCGGCGTGCTGCGCGACCGTTTGCAGGATGGCGCCCTGCGCTGGCGCGCTTCCATGCGCAAGACCATCCTGCAGGCGATGGAAGCCGGCCAGTTGCGTCCGGATACCGAACCGGAACAGCTGGTGTTCGAGATTTACAGCCTGATCGTGGGCCTGGTACACGATGTGCGCTTCCTGCGCGACGCGGATGCCCCGCGCCATATGCAGCGCGCCTTCAACCGTTTGATTTCGACGTACAAAAGCTTCAACGATATGGAGTAAGAAGGCGGCCGCGGCCTGTTTGCGGCTTTTTCTTTAATTAAATTTCGCACGCCTGTGCGAAACGGAGGTTGAAAATGAGCATCCTGCTGCTGTTAATCCCCCTGGCCCTATACTTGGCCTATCCGCGCGGCCTGATTTCCGTGCTGCGTGCCCTCCCCAATAGTAACGAAGACTTCGTTTTATGAGGACCGCCATGCAAGAACCCATCGACTTTTACTTCGACTTCATTTCGCCTTACGCCTACCTGGCCACCACCCGCATCGACCAGCTGGCGGCGGCGTATGGACGCAAGGTGCGCTGGCGTCCCGTGCTGCTGGTGACGCTGTTCCAAGCCATGGGCAACCAGCCCACGCCGCTGGTGCCGCTGAAGTGGCGCTATGTGCAGCATGACCTGGAGCGCAGCGCGCGCGCCGCCGGCATTCCTTATCGCCTGCCGCCCGGCTTTCCCAAGCTGATGGTCGATCCCGGCCGCGCCATGCTGTGGATCGAGGAGCATTACGGCAGCGACAAGGCGGCCGCCTTCGCCCGCAACTGCATGCGGGCGTCCTTCGCCGACGGCGTCGACATCGACGACAAGGAAGTCCTGGTCGGCATTGCCGCCGCGCTGGGCGTCGAACGCGAGGCGCTGCTGGTGGGCATGGGCGAGAGCGCCGTCAAGGCGCGCTTCAAGCAGGCGAGCGAGCAGGCGATGGAGCTGGGCGTCTGCGGCGTCCCCTTCGTGATTGCCGATGGCGAACCGTTCTGGGGCAACGACCGTTTCGATCAGCTGGCAGCCTGGCTGGCCGCGCAGCGCCAGGCGGCGTAAGGCTTGCTTCAGCGCGCGGCGAGGGCCAGCAACTGCGCGCGCATCCACGCATGGGCCGCCGTGCCGCTGTGGCGCACATGGTGATAGACCTTCAGCGTGTATGGTGGCAGCTCGAAAGGCGCCGGATAGATGGCCACCGGCGCCGAATCCTGCAAGGTCTGCGCCGCAAGGCGCGGCACCGTCATGATCAGCCGGGAGCGGGCGATGATGAAGGGCGCGGCCAGCACCGATGGCAGCTGTACTGCCACATCGCGCTGCAGGCCCTGGCGCTGCAAGGCCTTGTCGATGGTGCCGCTGGCATCGTTCCAGGGCGTGACCACCACATGGCGCGCCGCCAGGTACTGCTCCAAACTCAGGCTGCCGCGTATCGTCGGATGTTTGTGGCAGGTAATCACCACGTACTCGTCGCTGAGCCAGTCGAAGCTTTCGATGCCGGGCAGGGGCTGCATCGGATCGTTTTCGTAGCCAAGCGCGAAATCGATGCGGCCCGCCGCCAGGTCCTCGGCCGGTTCGCCTCCCAGCGTATACACCACCTTGATGCGCAGGCGCGGCGCGCTGCGCTGCACGGCGGCGATCAGCTGTGGCAGGATAGCGAAAGCCGTGTAATCGGTGGCGGCGAAGACGAAGGTGCGCTCGCTGCTGGCGGCATCGAAGGCGGAGGCGTCGGACAGGCCGCGCGCCAGCAGTTCCAGCGCCGCCGCCAGCGGTTCGGCCATGCGCTCGGCGAAGGCCGTGGCCTGCATGCCGCTGCCGGCGCGCACCAGCAGCTCGTCGCCCAGCGTGGCGCGCAGCCGCGCCAGCGCATGGCTCAAGGCCGAGGGACTCATCGCCAGCTCGTCGGCCGCCGCGCTCACCGAGCGGTGGCGCAGCAGGGCGTCAAAAGCCAGCAGCAGGTTCAGGTCGAGGCGGCGCAGGATGGGATGCTGCATGATGTTCACGATTGGCTGAAATAAATGCAGCGCATGCATGGTTGGAATGTCCTAGTATAGGCACTTTCAGCACCAGAGTTAAAGAGCCCCCGAGCATGACTATCCATATCCGCGCCGCCGGCGAACAAGATGCCGCCCTGATCCTGCGTTTCATCACCGAATTGGCCGTCTACGAGAAAGCCGGCGACCAGGTGGCCGCCACCGTCGACACCATCCGTTCCAGCCTGTTCGGCGCCGACAGCCCGGCGCGCGCCCTGATCTGCGAAGTCGATGGCGAAGCTGTCGGCTATGCCGTCTACTTCTTCAGCTATTCGACCTGGCAGGCGAAGAAGGGACTGTACCTGGAAGACCTGTACATCTCGCCCGCCGCGCGCGGCGTGGGCGCCGGCAAAGGCATGCTGCGCCACCTGGCGCAAGTGGCCGTGCAGCAGGGTTGTGGACGTTTCGAATGGAGTGTGCTCGACTGGAACCAGCCGGCCATCGATTTCTACCTGTCGATCGGCGCGCAGCCGCAGGCGGAGTGGGTGCGCTACCGGATGGCCGATAGCGCCTTGCGTGATTTCGCGGCTGGCGCTTGAAAGCGCGCCAGCAGCCATAAGGCTTACTTCTTCTTCAGCAGCGGGCCGAGATACTTGCCGGTGACGCTGGCGGGATTGGCCGCCACGTCTTCCGGCGAACCGGCGGCGATGATCTTGCCGCCGCCCGCGCCGCCTTCCGGACCGAGGTCGACGATCCAGTCGGCCGTCTTGATCACGTCCAGATTGTGCTCGATGATGACCAGGGTATTGCCCTGGTCGCGCAGGCGGTGGATCACCTTCAGCAGCAGGTCGATATCGTGGAAGTGCAGGCCGGTGGTCGGCTCGTCCAGTATGTACAGGGTGCGGCCCGTGTCGCGCTTGGACAGTTCCAGCGACAGCTTGACGCGCTGCGCCTCGCCGCCCGACAGCGTGGTGGCGCTCTGTCCCAGCTTGATATAGCCCAGGCCCACGTCGAGCAGGGTTTGCAGCTTGCGCGCGATGACCGGCACCGGCTTGAAGAATTCGTGCGCGTCTTCCACCGTCATGTCCAGCACTTCGGTGATGCTCTTGCCCTTGTAATGCACTTCCAGGGTTTCGCGGTTATAGCGCTTGCCGTGGCAGACGTCGCAAGGCACGTACACGTCGGGCAGGAAGTGCATCTCCACTTTCAGCACGCCGTCGCCCTGGCAGGCTTCGCAGCGGCCGCCCTTGACGTTGAAGGAGAAGCGCCCGGCGCTGTAGCCGCGTTCCTTGGCCGCCGGCACCGTGGCGAACAGGTCGCGGATCGGCGTGAACAGGCCGGTGTAGGTGGCTGGATTCGAACGCGGCGTGCGGCCGATCGGCGCCTGGTCGACCGAGATCACCTTGTCGAAGTGTTCCAGGCCGCTGATGCTGTCGTGCGGCGCCGGTTCCGTCTGCGAGCCATACAGGTGGCGCGACAGGGCCGGATACAGCGTATCGTTGACCAGGGTCGATTTGCCGGAACCGGAGACGCCGGTCACGCAGGTCAGCAGGCCGACCGGAATATCCAGCGAGACCTTCTTCAGATTATTCCCGGTGGCGCCGCTGATGCTCAGCTGGCGGTCCGGGTCGGGCTGGTGGCGTTTCTTCGGCACTTCGATTTTCAGCGCGCCGCTCAGATACTGGGCCGTCAGCGACTGCTTGTTCTTCAGGATGTCCTTCAGCGAGCCGGAAGCGATCACGTCGCCGCCATGCACGCCCGCGCCCTTGCCCATGTCGACGATGTAGTCGGCGGTGCGGATCGCATCCTCGTCGTGCTCCACCACCAGCACGCTGTTGCCGATATCGCGCAGATGGCGCAAGGTGTCGATCAGGCGGTCGTTATCGCGCTGGTGCAGGCCGATGGATGGCTCGTCCAGCACGTACATCACACCGGTCAGGCCGGAACCGATCTGCGACGCCAGGCGGATGCGCTGCGCCTCGCCGCCCGACAGCGTGTCGGCGCTGCGGTCCAGCGACAGGTAGTCCAGGCCCACATTATTCAGGAAGGTCAGGCGCGACACGATCTCCTTGATCACGCGGTCGGCGATATCCTTCTTCGCGCCTTTCAGCTTGAGCTGCTCGAAGAAGCTCAGCGTATCGCGCAGCGGTTTCTCGGCGATCTCGTAGATGGCCTTTTCCTGCTTGCCGCTGCCGACTTTCACGTAGCGCGCTTCCACGCGCAGGCGCGCGCCGTCGCAGGACGGACATTTCTTCTCGTTGATGAACTTCGCCAGCTCCTCTTTCACCGCCATCGAATCCGTTTCGCGGTAGCGGCGCTGCAGATTGTTCACCACGCCCTCGAAGGTATGCTCCTTGATGACGGTCTTGCCGCGCTCGTTCACATACGAGAATGGAATCGCGTTCTTGCCCGAACCGTGCAGCACCACGCTTTGCGCATTGGTCGGCAGCTTCTCGAAAGGCTCGTCGATATCGAAGCCATAGTGATCGGCCAGGCTGGTCAGCATCTGGAAGTAGAACTGGTTGCGGCGGTCCCAGCCCTTTACCGCGCCGGAAGCCAGCGACAGATTGGGGAAGGCGACGATGCGCTTGGGATCGAAGAACTCGATATGGCCCAGGCCATCGCACTCCGGGCAGGCGCCCATCGGGTTATTGAAGGAGAACAGTCGCGGTTCCAGTTCTTGCAGCGAATAGCCGCAGGTATTGCAGGCGAATTTATTGGAATACACATGCTCCACGCCGGTATCCATCTCATAAGCCATGGCGCGGCCGTCGGCCAGGCGCAGCGCGGTCTCGAAACTTTCGGCCAGGCGTTGTTTCAGCTCGGCGTTGACCTTGATGCGGTCGATCACCACGTCGATGGTGTGCTTCTCGGTCTTCTTCAGCTTGGGCAGCTCGTCCACTTCATAAATCTTGGCATCGTGGGTGCCGCTCTGTACGCGGAAGCGCACGAAGCCCTGGGCCTGCATCTGCTCGAACAGGTCGACGTGCTCGCCCTTGCGATTGGCCACCACCGGCGCCATGATCATCAGCTTGGTGCCTTCCGGCATGGCCAGCACGGCGTCCACCATCTGCGACACCGATTGCGCGGCCAGTGGATTGTCCGGATGGTCGGGGCAGTAAGGCGTGCCCACGCGCGCATACAGCAGACGCAGATAATCGTGAATCTCGGTCACGGTGCCGACGGTCGAACGCGGATTGTGCGAGGTGGCTTTCTGCTCGATCGAGATGGCGGGCGACAGGCCCTCGATCAGGTCCACGTCCGGTTTTTCCATCAGCTGCAGGAACTGGCGGGCATAGGCCGACAGCGACTCCACATAGCGGCGCTGGCCTTCGGCATACAGGGTGTCGAAAGCCAGCGAGGATTTGCCCGAACCCGACAAGCCGGTGATGACGATCAGCTTGTTGCGGGGGAGGTCGAGATTGATGTTTTTCAGGTTATGCGTGCGCGCGCCGCGGATGCGGATCTGTTCCATTGTCTGTGCCTTGGTAGCGGTGGGCCAAAAACGGTGAACCTTGTACTATAGCCGGGTTTGCGAAACAACGCTGTGGACAGCTTTGCGCTGCATCAGCTAGCGTCCGGCAAATACTGTATATAATACCAGTATTCAAAACTGCACGCTGGCGTCCGCCTCAAATTTTCCGCAGGCCGGCCCGCGGCGCTGGCATATAATCCTTGTTTGCTTAATTTCACCGCAGGAGTAATACATGGCATCTGTCAACAAAGTCATCATCGTCGGCAATCTGGGCCGTGACCCGGAGATTCGCTACATGCCTAGCGGTGATGCCATCGCCAATATCGCCGTCGCTACCTCCTACAAGAGCAAGGACCGCAACACCGGTGAGCAGAAAGAGCTGACCGAATGGCACCGCATCTCCTTCTTCGGCCGCTTGGCTGAAATCGTGGGCCAGTACCTGAAAAAAGGCTCCTCCGTCTACGTCGAAGGCCGCCTGCAGACCCGCAAGTACACCGACAAGGATGGCGTCGAGAAATACGCGACCGACATCATCGCTGAAAACATGCAGATGCTGGGTGGCCGCCAAGGCATGGGCGGTGGCGACTCGATGGACGACGGCATGGGCTACGACGCCGCGCCAGTCAGCCGTCCAGCACCACGCCCGGCGCCAGCCCCGGCCCCGGCACCACGTCCGGCCGCGCGTCCAGCGCCGAATTTCTCGGATATGGATGACGATATTCCGTTCTAAAACCTACCTTGTAGTTATTCTGTTGATAGAAGCCCATATCCTATAGAGGATGTGGGCTTTTTCTTTACCAACACTTTTATTTTTTGGTGAACTAGATGTTTATATCAACTACTACTTAGGAATTGTGGGTAGCCCTACCCTATATTTAGATACTACTTCCGACTCATATTTAACTCTGTTAGAATTATTTTGGGATGGGTAGTTCCCTGCCGCAGCAAGCTCCGCAATTGTGAGTTTTGGAAAATAGACGGTAAATTTAATCCATTAAAAACCTACAGCTGACTGAGGCTGGCGATTAATTGGTCGCGAATCGCGACAAGATATTTGTGCTGCTTCGCGATGCGTGCTCTGGATTACCCGTCAGCATTGCGAGTCATCAACCTGCGCTGCTTGAAAGAATATTCGTCTTCCCAAGTCCGAAGAAGAATTGAAGGGGGGCACTTTTGCCCCCCCCAGGACCAGCGAATATTTCGAAATGGATATCCCAATTCAGCAAAAAATTGACTAGTTGCTTTGCCCATCACACACCCCTTTCACTATCGCATAACATTTATAGATAGGGGCGGGCTCGCTGCTTGCCGCTAGTCACAGCGCTCCCTTCTTCTAGGTGGCGCCATATCTACAATCAGGCCGGCAGAGGCAAACTATCAAAGATATTTTGGGAGCTGCGCATAAAGAGTTTCAGCTTGCCAACAAAAAATTTATCGAAATCAAAATGAAACGGTAGCTCCGCCACCATGGCTCGAAGGTCTTCGACCGTCAGCAAAACTATCTGATTGTCGACTAAATATTGCTCTTCTTTCGCAACAGTTCTACGCTCCTGATTAACAACTAAAATACTCAGCACAGGTCTATTTATTTCCGCCTGTTCCTCAGCAAGAATCATATTTTCACGGCGTCGGATAAGCTTTCCAACCTTCTCCCGCAAATTGTCTGAGCGAATAGTACACTCGACCACAGCAAGGCGGCCCGCTCTTGTTTCTATCACTATGTCCGGTGAATCTGTAGGGAGTGGCAACAGCGCACTAGCGCCCTGAAGAAAAAACAAGGTGGCAACGGCATCTTCGAGCTCACGCGCTTCCTTCTTGGTAGCGTACAAAAATTTCTCTAATTGCTGAAGCCCTGGGTCAATGAATCGGTAGGCCGCCAACCTATGATTTAGACTTTTTGCCGGGTCGGATATCTGCGCACGACGAACGCTAAACCCGCCAGCGGTAATGAACACCTCCGCCATTGCACAGCTATCCAGCTCTATCTCGAGAGCACCATCCTGAAATTCTTCTTTTCCGTTCGACCACATAACAGAGTCCGTCAACTGCTTCCTGCGGCCGGTAACTGGGTCGGGGTGCTGTCTAAGCCCCACTCCGAAATCATCAGGAGCGAACGAAGTTTTTCGTTGCAGCGAAATTTTCAAGGTGTTTTGGGACAAAGAACATTCGTCAATGCGCAAATCGCCCGGTGGCTGGATTGTCAAAGTGATTTGGTGCTCATGCGGCAGTATTGCAGTTTGCCCAAATCCAAAATAATCGAGAGCATCGATTAGCCCATCAAAAGGCATTTCCCCAGCTCTCAGCTCGGAATTTATTTCAGAATAATTGAGTACCCGGCTCTGCATAGTGCGCGATTCTGAACGCACCTGCAGTTGTGGCGTGAAGAATTCTGGCTCATTCTGGGAAGTCGGTACGTACTCTGAAATTGTTGAATTTCCAGGAAAGTTCAATGACGTGTCGTGCACTAGCAGGTGACCTGCCCGCAAGTTTTTTACGAACAAACTCAGTTCTTCCACATCCATCGCCACTCGCTCTCTGGCGAACCTAAATGCACTAACCGAAATGACTTCGTCAGCCTTGCTAGGCATGGGAAACGCACTCAAAAAAACCCGCGCCGACAGTAGCAGCCAACCGGTTTGCTCTCTCACGGCGACCGATTCAACCAGAACATGCCCTATTGCTGTCTTCCAGCTTTCTAAAATGCGATTGAAATAGTCAATGTGAATTTGGTAGGGGTTTGTCATCAAAATGCACTCATGAGTGATATAAAAATCAAATCCTGCCGGCGTCTTTCTAGCTATGCAAAGAGGCAGCATGAGAAGTTCGGGCATCCTTGAAAAGGAGGGTCAGAAGCCTGCGAAAAAACCGCACTTTCATCCAGAAATCTAAACTTCCCCCGTTCTTTTCACACATTCATCGAGAAATCTGCAGACGGTTAATGCAGCCACCAAGGACGTTTTTGTCCATACAATTTGTCTCGACGCGAGCGACTCCACTTCTCCAGACGGTCATTCAACTCCGCATGCAGCGTCACAAAGAATTGTGCGAACGGACTTGCAGCATCAGAGCTCAATGGCCACATCTGATAACGGGCATCGGTTATCTTCAAGAATAGGCGTGACTGCCTCCAGAAGTCTTCTTTGGACGGCGCACGCTGCATTAAGTCGAACCAGTGACGTGCCCATCTGTTTCGCTGGTAAGCCTGCCAAGCGGCCTCTCGTGCCTCTCCGACCATCCCGGTCGCTTCTGCGTACTGCTCCAACAACCGGACGGATTGCGGCCATTCGTCGCGGAAGCCTGCAACCGTGAGAGCGCGGCAAAGATTGACGGGCTCTCCAACCGCTAATTGCTGTGCGATATAGTCGTCAAGTGCTCTCCCTTGCTCGGCACTCTCCGCCGCATAAACTTCATATGCGATTTCAGTGTCGCTCTGCGCGAGGTTCAATCTATCGAAACAGATTTGAGACACGTCGGGCAAATCTGCGCTGCGCCAGAGTAACCAGGTAAAGACTGAAATTCCGTGGTAGCTACGGACGACATTCGTCAAAGGCTGAAGGTGCACCAACGCCAGCAACGGCTTAGCATCTTTCCGGACATGGGCAAAACCCATTACCAGTTGTTGCCAAAAATGAGCAATCAAACGTTGCTGAGTTGGCCCCGCAGTCCCTATCCATCCAAGCCAGGTCTCAGCAACAACGGGGGCCGCGAGAACGATAGCCTCCACGCAATCCTGGCTGAGATGGTCCAACGCCAATTTGGCATCATCGTCAGACAGCTTGGACTCAAGAGCAAAATAGCTGGTCCACACGGCATCCTGCCAAGCATCCCACGCCTTCTCATTCTCGTCTTCCGTCATCGGTTCAAGCGGATTGCGTGACCGTTCATTTGGAATACGGGAAGAAAGCAGTGGGGGCAGCAAATCGAAGTCTCTAACTTCCCTCTCTTCGATGGCTGCCAAGTTGGGGGCGTAATTCAGGTTGAGAACACGTTGTAATGCACCCGCCACAGCAGCGGCCACAGCAGCGATACCTTCGGCGCCGCACCGGGCTATGAGACCGTACGAAGACAAAGCCATTCTTTGAAGCGCAGCATTTGGCTCAATCATCTTCAAGCGACATGCCGCGGCTAATACGCGTGAACCGGCGTGCCCTTCCAGGGCCTCACGGCGATTGTGCAGAGTGGACGCGCTCCAATCTGAATCAACGACTATTTGAACGAGACCGGGGTCTTCTGTTCGAGCAACGGCAGCAAGTGCGTGCGCACGAATTAGCCAATCCGAATGGCACACCAACTGCGGCAACGATTCCTCGAACGCTCTAGGGAGCGAAGTGTTCGAGTAAGCAATGAAGAGCAAGGCGTTGCACAACTTCGTCGTGTCGCCTCCATCTTTTATACGCTTCCAATCTCTTTCGATAACGCCTTCTTCAGCAGCATTCAACATTTCCACCGCGTGGCGCGCAATGCCTGTATTGGCGCAATTTTGAAACAATGCGAATTGCTCATTGCCATCCAGATGAGGCAATACCGCCTCGGTCGCGTAGTGCTGCACGAACGGTGCGTCCTGATTGTTGAGTCCGCGCGAGGCTTCGTTCGCACTACACTCGATTGCGATTTTGGTCAGCGCCGGGAAGAGCGAAGGCTCTATCAACGCACTGGCACCTAACAGTGGTTGAATGCCTTGGCGGAGCGGCAATTTATCTCGCGTCAGCACGTCAGCTATCAGTTCCCTATATTTTTTGGACGCCAATTCAGGCATGAATCGGCAGATGCCTGTTGCAGCATTTTTGAAGAAATACTGTTCCGCCGTCTGTCCCATGAGAACGTATAAATCATCGGGTTTAACGTCTACAAACTTGGTCGCAGTTTCCGCCAAATTCGCAGGAATAGCAGTCGTAGGATCGCACGGGTCGACCGCACACATTTTTTCTCTCAACGACCATGACTCCCTCGGGCCGTCGGATTGCGTCAATTCATCGTAGAGCGCTTTTGCCTCCGCGCTGTCGAGTAATGCTCCGGTCGATGTCAACAGCCGCCACAATGCCCACTTTCCTTTCTCGGACACTTCTGGTTCGCGCAGCCTTGAGCTCGCACGCAAAATAGCGCCGCGAGTGTTTACCCAGTCTTCAGTGTTGTGCTGGACCAATTGCAGGAATTCGTCATGCAAGCTGTAGAAACTTGATAGCAGAGAGGTTCCCAAGGACCAGGCCACCATGTGTTGAGCAAACGGGGCAAGTTCCCGGCCGCGCATTAACAAGAACGCCAGCGAATGGTAGGGTTTAACGTCGCGGCTGATGCACACACCGTTCACTTCATCCAGAATCGCCCTCTCCGCTTGCGACAGGTTTCGTAGCCGTTCCTGATATTCTTTCTGGCGACTCTGAACTCGGAGCTTTTTCTCCGCCTGGTCAACGCCACCAATATCATCGACAACATCGGACCGCAGGGTAAGCCAGGCCGCTATGCGCTCATGCATAGTGGTCCACGCTTGACTATCATCACGAATCGCGCTGAGGGTGGCTCCGATGAGACCACCATCCGGGGAGTGCCCTTTCTCAATCGAGACTTCTGCTGCATCCAGTACCAGGCCAGTTCGGCGACGCGCCAAGCCCATGAGCGCAGCTTCTTCGCTCGACGGTCTGTTCTGCAAATTGCAATACCTGCAGAACAGAACAGCACCAACCTTAGGGTCCTTGGCAGTATCCAAGAACGCGACCATCACTGCCGCGAGCATCGCATCGGCAGTAAAATCGAGCGCCTCAATCGGCTCAATCAAACGTTCAAGATGCTCGGCTGGGTCACGATTGTTGCGTATCGCCTTGTCCAACTCGGAGACAATCCAAAGCCCCAGCGCGAGTGACAGACCGTTCCGATGGATGGCATAGTGATTACTTTCCCATGGCACCGGTTGGAAAAATTGGCTGTCAGCAGCCGCACTTAGGCCCACAGGGAACTCGGTTGAATACACATGCAGGTCATCGGTTTGATTTACGTTGATGCGGCGAATAAACTCGGCTGCAAGCCTCTGCAAAGTCTGCGCGAACTTTCTCGGTTCGAGTTGCACGGCGCTATCTCGACACGCTTTGTTCATATACTCGAACAGCAGTCGCTCAGGATTCAATTCTTCGAGCCCATTTATTTCGCGTTTGTCCAGTACTTCAAGCGCAATGCCCAACAGACGTGGATTTCTGAGCGCCGCAAACACCTGTGACGTCATTTGGGTAGGGTCAATCTCAAGCGATTTCAAAATTTCAGACAGCTCTTGCTCACTCCACTCAGGGACGTTTAGCCGTCGACACGGCGAGGCCACCGTCTCACCTAGACGCTGTGCTGTCTCCGGCCGTGCCGAGACAATGAGCCTTCCACCAATCGATTGAACGTAGGCCGAAAGCGATTCAATCCACTGTCGCCAATTTACATCCGGAGATTGATTAATACCGTCCAGGTAAACGACCAACCGGACGCGTTTAGCCTGCGACGATGTCTCCCATGTTTTCAGTCGACGGCGCCAGCGCTTTAGAGCATCGCCATGTATGGTCTGCTCCGACTGCATCGCAAGCTTATTTGCGACGAACCCTTCCAGGTCATACAGACGTGCAGGGTCTCTACACTCCTCGGGAAGAATGAAAACTAGAATCGGTGGGCGCGCCAGCTCATTCCAAGTCGAAGCTAAGAGCCAAGTCTTCCCTGCCCCTTCGCAGCCTTGCAGCATCCAGAATCCTTCGTCTGGTGCCGAGGTGAGCGCTACCGCAAGCTCGGTCGCCAACGCAGGGCGCGCTCGGTAGTTGCCGGCGTTGCTGTCGAAAGGCGCAACTGGCTGATGGAGGATTCCTCGAGCATCCCGAACGCTGGCGAAAATTTTCTTGAACCATTTCTCACTACTCTCACGTGCATAGCTGAAAGATGCGAGAGGGCTGGTTAGCTTCGACAACATCTCGGCCGGCAGTCGGCTGTCGACCTTGGATTCCAATCCAGAAAGCGCCCCCGCTATCCTCTCTGCTTTGTCGGGAAGATTTTCCTCAAAAAAACGTCGAGTGACTTCGGTGGCTAAAGAGAGTAGAACTGCCAATGTCGGCGTGCCTAAACTAGATTCGTCCCAGTCCAACAACAGCAGCTCGATGCCAATGTCATCACAGGCCTTCGCGTAGAACTCAGCGTGCTGTGCGCTTACTGGACACGTAACGGCCAGCACGAAGAGGTCAATATGCTCAACGCCCCGCACACTAAGTTCCAACAGCTTGTCTGAAACGGCGGGCCTCTTCAAGTCGCTGGCGTATCGTTTTGCCTCGAAATACACGGTCCCATCGTCACCATCTCGCCCGCCCTGCGAACCGCTCGCAGCGAGCCTAAATGGCCGGCCGCAGGCATGGGTCAAAACTTCCGCGATCAGCCCTTCGAAGCCGTCAGGTCCCGCAGCATTCAACGCTGTCATTCCTTCCCGCAGCACATCTAGATAATCTAGCGGATTGCCGGTGCTATCTGAGTTTTTCTCTGCGGGTGATTGCATGCGTCGCGAAAGTAAGAGGTCTGGACAATGGCAGTACGTTACCGAATTTGGATTCAGTTGCAGGGCTGGTCGTTCTGAATAGAATACCATTTTGCCTGCAAGAATAAAGCGTCTTGCGACGACCGCTCTGAACCCAGCGAAGGTAAATAAGGGCCGGGCATTACAAAAATTTGTAAACAGGCGTATGTAGACCCTCAGCTTAATGAGCGGGCTGACAGTAGAGGGTTGTCGATTAAAACCTGAGGTATGAGATGACCAGGATTAAGATTCCGTATCGGGGATAATTCCCGCGTGCTAAAAAGACCCAAGGAATCATGTATCAAGATTGTAGTGGTAGCGGAACTGGCGAATATGGTGATTGCCATCAATGTGGCGGAGATGGAAAACTTTCAAGATATAGAAGAGATGATATGTGGCGTTAAATTGTGATGATCCTCGCCGTTGACCGCGATGATGGGGAACAGGTCTGGTGGAAGCGTCACCGATGAAAACGCCAATAAGGCACGGAGCGGAACGACGACAATTCTCATTGCCTGGCCACTGATCACATTAAGCGGCTCATCAGAAAGACCGCCACTTTTCAAGTGCCAGACCTTCCGCCTCCACCCGCCGGTTGTAGACCGTCAGAAAGTCGGCGTGCTCTTCATTCCATTGCCGTTCCAGGCGTAACTGAATCTCCTCGCGCAAGCGTTGCTCACAGACTTGTGAGATATTAATGCCCAGGCTCTTCGCAGCTTGGTATACATCCAGCGAGAGCGTGATATTGGTTGCTTTTTTTGTAGGCTTGGATGGGGGCGGAGAAATTTTCATGATGATTCAATGCGCATCAGAAATGTGGAAATGCAATGCGTATTGTAGCTTTCCTGCGGCTTCAGGATGTACTGCCAATCAAAGAGTACTTTCCGGCGCAAAAAAACTCCCGGTAAACATCTGATTCGCCAGGAGTTTTTTATCTTCGCGCTTAGTGCTTGGCGACGATGTCGGCGATCGTGGCATCGATGGCCGGAACGAAGTCTTGCACCTGCGTGGAAGCGTTGACCGTCTTCAGCATATTGCGCGCTTTGCTATTGGCCAAGGGCGTGCTGTAGGCGGCGATCTCCGCTGGCTCGTTGACGTTGGCCGTGAAGCGCAGGGAGACGCTGACTTTTTTCCCGGCAGCCAGCGCATCGTTTTTGCGGTTGGCATTCCGGCTGTTCAAGGCGTCGGACAGGATCTGGATCGGCGCCAGATTGCGGCTGCTTTGTCCGCTTTGCAGCTTGCCCGACCAGATCGCGTTATTGGCGGCGTCGACCGGGCGGCCGAATGCGTTCTGGAACACCGCGGCAATTAAGCGATCGTAGCTGCCTGCCGGCTCGGCGGGATAGAAGGCCAGGCTTTCGGGACTTTGGGCAAAGCGGTCAACGACGGCCTTGACGCCCGGATTGGCGTCATACGCTTCAATGAACTGAGCCAGCTTTTTGGGCGCGGCGGCGGCCTGCAGATGCTCGGCCCAGAGGCTGACGCCGGACGGTTCGCCAGGGCGGCCGGTATAGGCCAGATACAGCTGCTCAACCAGCCATTGATAGTTGTCGCAATTGACGCCGACCGCATTGAAGGCCGTGCTCACCTGGTTCGCGTTATATCCACGATTGCCGGCCGCCTGTTCCACGCCGCATGCGCCTTCATTAAAGGTGCTCATTGGTGTCCAGTAGAGGCGGTTTGCATCGACCATGACCTCGAATGCTTTGCGGGTATTCCATCCCGGCGAAGTGGCGAGCAGATGAAATGCCTTGTTATAGATGCCGCTGATGTAGTGCACGCTATCGCTTGGCAGCATATCCGAGACATGGATTTTGGAGCGGCCATCCAGCGGCGGATTGTACATATAGCGCAAGGCATCGGCGGTTTTCGTAATGCTGGCGCCAACCTTAAAGTCATTGCTATCCGTCAGATAATATTCCAGTGCCTCGCCTGCCATATCGGAAAATGCTTCATTCATTCCTCCAGCCTGTGAAAGGTAGAGCAGCTTGGCGTTTTGCGCTGTAAAGCCATGGCTGATCTCATGCGCGAGAACGTCGGCGGATACCAAGGGATAGAACCTGTTATAACCATCGCCAATAATGATGGAGCCGCCAGTCCATGCCGCCCCCTCAAAACCTTGGGCATAGTGCACCCGCATCACCAGTTGCTGCGGAAGCGGCGACAGGCCAAACCAGTCGCCATACATTTTGATCGTGGCATTGCCGAAGAAATGCGCATCGTTCAAAGGTGCGTAGGCACCATTGACTGCCTTATATGTATTGCGGGGACAGGCGAATTGAAAGGCGGTTTCCAAATCGTCCGTGCTGTTATTTTGATTGACGGTTTTAACGCTGCCATTATCCATCGCGCAGTTGCTGCTGACGTCCAGGGCAGCGTAGTTGACACCGAATTCGTATTGGCCAACCTTGGTATTGCCGCCAGGGCCGCCGGCCTTGACTTGGGCCAAGCCATCCCATTGCTGCAATACTTCGCCGGTATTGGCATCCATCAAAAAGAACGGCCGGCTTGGCTGCTTGCCATTGGGCATGAAAAAAGACACCAGATACACCAGGCGCGCGGATTGGCTGTCGTCCAGATGCACATAAAGCTGAGCCTGTTCTTCCTCCAATTGCGATTTCGCTACCTTGCTTTTGGCCAGATTCAGGATGGCTGGGGAGGACAGTTGCGGCGTCGCGGCCCGCACGTCGCTGGCGATGTCCTGGATGAGCGTGCCGCTCAGGGATGAGGTGGCCTTGCTGTTCTCCCGGTACTCCACCACATTGCTGTTCAAAACCGGAATGCCTCGGTACAGCTGTTGATATTTGGTAATGATTTTGCCATTTGGAAGAGTCTGGCTATGAACGGCTTTTAGGTCGCCATTGTTCAGCCCCAGCTTTTCAGCGATGCTTGGCGTCCCCTTTGCCAGCATGGCGTCATATTTGGAAACAATCGTATCGATATCGATACGGCTTGCTGCTTGTACTCCAGTAGTACCAAATGCGAACGCCACCCATACCGCTCCCTTTTTTAAAGTCGCTTGCATGAAAGTCCCCATAAGTGATTACTGTTGCCTGGCGCAGATTCTGCCAGGGAAAATGAATTGGCCATTTTCCAATTAACTTTATCATGGAGTTATTTTTTATAGCTCAACTGTTGTATTGCGTATGGAAATATTAAACGTTGTGTAAATTGGCGAGAATCGCACGAAGTCCGATAGGCCAGAATGGCATGGCCAGGTTCTGCAAAAAACAGATAACTATGAAATAGAAACGCATTAAGCGAAACTGGCGAATCAAAAGTACCTATGCACCCACGGCAATTTAAGAGGGTTGCGGTTTCGTGCTTGCCTGCGGCCGCACCGTTACAACCGCACACTTGGCGGTCAACTAAGTTGTACAGATAAAGGACTTTTATGATGAAGGGTTTTAGCGCTTTTATATCGCAATTTACGCTGGCCAGTGCCTTGCTGATTCCCGCAGCGGGGTGGGCGCAAAGCGTGGATTTCTTCACTCCCTTGAGTTCCGGCCAGCTTGGCAAAATGGATGCGGCCCAATCCCAGCATCTGAGCAAGATCCAGGGCCGCGCCACCACCAAGGAAGTGACGCTGATCCGCCTGAACGCCGCGGCGTTCCAGGCCAGCAGCCTGCGCATGGCCATGCCGGGCAGTAAGCCCTTGGACTTCAACAAAACCCAGTTGGAAACGCGCAGCCCCACCGAGGCCACCTGGTACGGCAAGTTGTCCGGCATTCCCGGCACGGCGATTCTGGTCATTCGTGAAGGCAATGTGACGGGCAGCGTGCGCGACAACGGCAATCTGTACAGCATCGAGCCGCTGGGACAAGGCGTGCATGCCCTCATCAAGGTGGACCAAAGCAAATTCCCCGACGACGAGCCGCCTTCGTTCCGGGAAAAGCAAAGCCACAACCCGGCCCCGCTGCCGGAGACAAAGCAGTCCGCCTCCCCGGCTGACGGGCCGACCATCATCAATGTGCTGGTGGCGTACACGGTATCGGCGCGCTCGGCGGTCGGCGATATCGCCGCCACCGTCGACCTGGCCGTGGCCGAGGCCAACCAGTCCTACATCAACAGCAATATCAATATCCGCCTGGCCAAGGTCAACACCTTCGAGGTCGGCTATTCCGAAAGCGGCAAAAGCTACGAGCAGATCGTGCAGGACTTCAAGGGCATGAACGAGGTGGTGAATAACCGCAATATCACCGCAGCGGATATGTCGGTCCTGATCGTCAACCAGTCCGATTACTGCGGCATGGCCGATGCGATCATGGCCAATGCGTCCACCGCTTTCGCGGCGGTGCATATCAGTTGCGCGACGGGTTACTACTCCTTCGCCCATGAGTTGGGCCATCTGCAGGGCGCGCGCCACGACATCGCCAACGATCCGACCCAGCAGCCCTTCCCGTATGGGCATGGCTTCCAGCACACTTCGCCGGCGCCGGCCTGGCGCACCATCATGGCTTATAACTGCGCCGGCAACTGCAACCGCCTGCAGTACTGGTCGAATCCATCGGTGACGTACAACGGCTACGCGATGGGCAATACCGGCACGGCCAACAATGCGCGCGTGCTCAACGAAACGGCGGCCACCGTTGCCAGCTTCCGCAACAGCCAGGCGTATACGCGCTGCGCCGGCGAGAATCAGACCTGCTCGTTCAGCGGCACGCGCAATATCGTCTATGGCGCCAATGGCAAATTCGTGTACCGCACCGCGAGCGGCAGCATCGCCTGCGACAACGCCACCTTCGGCGATCCGATTTCCGGCACGGTGAAGGCCTGCTATGTCGGAAAAATCGGCTATAACTATTGCTCGGCGGAGCACCAGAATTGCGCCTTTGCGGGAACGCAGTCGGTCGCCTATGGCGCGGGCGACAAGTTCGCGCACAAGCTGGCCAGCGGCAATATCGGCTGCGACAACGGCACTTTCGGCGATCCGAATCCCGGCGTGGTGAAAGCCTGCTATTCCGGCCCGGCGGGCTATGCCTACTGTTCCGCCCAGAATGGACAATGCGCCGTCAGCGGCAGCAAGACCGTGGCCTATGGCGCCAACGGCCAGTTCTTCTACCGCACCGTGAGCGGGCCGATCGCCTGCACCGACGCGGCCTTTGGCGATCCTGCTTTCGGTATCGGGAAGGCCTGCTTCGTCGGTCCGGCGCTGTAAATATGGGAGGCGTCCGCTAGCGATGCCATAGCGTCCCAAAAATCCGCAGCCGCCGGCCGGCGCTGCGGATTTTTTTCGCGTCAGGAAATCAGATCGCTGGCGGCCATGGTGGCCGCGGTTTCGCCTGGCTGCAGCACATAGGCCTGGCTTCCGGGAGGCAGCGCCAGATCGCCTTTGAGCAAGGCGGCGAAGACGGGCGCGGCGCCGCCGTCGCCCGTGGATGCGGCGGCGCTTACACCATCGCTTGCGCGCAGCCGCGCCAGGAAGTCCATATCGGATTCGCCGGCGAGCCGCGTGACGACGCGATCTTCGCTGCCGCGCAGCCTGACCCGCTGGCCGCGCGCGGCCGCATGCAGCAGGGCCAGTTCATACATCGAAGGCCGTACGCCGCTGGCGAAATACGCGATCAGCGCCGGACAGATCGCGGTGATGGCTGCATTCGAGGAATCGGCGTTGTTGAATTCGAATTCGCCTTTGGAATAGACGTCGAGCCAGTGCAGGCGCTGTTGCTCCAGATCGAGCACCAGGGGCAGGAAAATGCCGTTCTCGCCCTGCAGGTCGAATTTCAGCTGTACCGTGCGCGGATCGAAGTGCGCGCCATGCTTATCGTCGCGCAGCATCAGGCCGGCGAAGGCATGCTCCAGCTCTTCAAACGGCATGCCGCCATAATTGTTCACCACGGCGACGGCGTAGCGGATGCCTTCCTGGCGCGCCTGGCCACAGTCGATATCGACAAACTCGGTCGCCCCATCCGGATGCCGCGCGCTGCGCAGGTCGCCCGCGCTGCTGGCGATAAGGTCGCCGTCCTTGCCGGTCAGCTTCAGCTGGTAATAGGAGCAGACGCCCATATACGTCCAGGCCTCGTCGTAAAAGGCGACCGACAGGTCAAGGTCGGTGGTGCGGCCGCCGCGCTGCGGCTCGCACCAGTGCAGGAACAGGCGCAGCGTTTTCGGGAATTCGAGATCGATATCGATGGCCGAACCGCGCGGCAGCTGGATCGCCGAACGGCTGGCCGTTCTTTCGTTAAACGGCGCCATGACCGCATCCAGCGTCTTGTCGACGATGAAATCGCGGTAAGGCTCTTTTTGCGCGAAGCGGCGCAGCAGTTCGCTCTCCACCAGCGCCAGGGCGCGGCCGATTGCCGCCGGCGTCAGGACGGGCCGCTGATCCGGGCCGAACACGCCCATGGCCGCTTTGCCCTTGGGCCAGTAGACGCGCGCGGCCGCCGGTGCGCCGCGTGTCGGCAGCAGCGCCGCCAGCGTCAGCAGTACCGGCGTCGCAAAGCGTTCCACCAGACGCGTGAAGGTGGCCAGCAGCTGTTCTTCCGCACCGGCATCGCCGCCGGCGACACGCAGAGCGTGGTCGAAGCGGCGCGCCAGTTCGCCGGGGCGTTGCGACAACAGGCGCAGCATGCCGCTGGCGTCCTTTTGCAGGGCGCTTTGCTCCAGGCGCGCATAGTAGCTGCGGAAATGCGGCGCCGGCGTGCCGTCAGGGGCTTTCTTGCGCACGATGGCGAACGAGTGCGCCACGCCGGGATAGCGCTTCTGGTATTCGTGCGGATGCAGGAATTCTCCCAGCCATACCCAATAGGAGCGATGGCGCAGCATGTCTTCCGTGCGCGATTCGGGGGAGAGGCTTTCCAGATAGGCGAGCAGGGCGCGCCGCAGCGGGCGGCCAAGCTTGCCCAGCTTGAAGCGCTTGACCTGCTGCGCCACCGGCATGGTCGGGCGCTGCAGCCAGTAAGAGCCTGCGGTGAAGAAGGCCTGGTACTTGGCTATCTTGCGCAGCGCTGCGGTATCTCTTTCGCGGAAAATCGTCTGGCCTTGCAGTGCCGGATCCGCGCCGGAATAGGCTGCCAGCAGGCGCAGGATATCGGTGGCGCTGTTGAAGTAGGGCGCAGCCGCCGCCATCACGGCATCGGGCGCGAGGTGCAGCAGCAGGCTGCCGAACAGCAGGGCCACGTTTTCGCGCACCGGAATGGCGGACGGCGCCCAATCTAGGATGGCGGCGCCGCGCTCGCGTATCAAGGCCTGGAAATCATCCTTGTCCACCGGCGACAAGGCTTGCTTGCGCTCGCAGAAGGACACGAAGAGCGCCTGCGCGCTGGCCTCCAGCGATTCGCCCAGCGTCAGCAGCTTGAGTGGTGTCACCACCGCTTGCGGCGCCGTGGCGCGCGCCGGGGCGGGCAGGAAGAAGGGCGAGCCGGGATCGACCTGCCGCTCGCATACCGGGCAGGCCGAGTAATTGCTGCCATCGAAACAGGCGCTGCACACCACATGGCGGCAGGGATTCAGCACATGCGTGGTATGCGTCTGGCCGCAATGCAGGCAGGGTTGTCCTTCGGCCTGCATGAAGTGGCTCAGCACCTTGCGGCACCACAGGTCGAAGGTATTGTCCGGCACATCCTCGGGGAAGCGGCGGAACAGGGGCTGGTGGCGGCGCTGGCCGCCGAACGCGGTCAGCAGCGTGGCCAGTATGTTCTGCTGCAAGGCGCCCAGTTGCGCTGCCGTGCCGGTGGCCAGGCGCGCGCGCAGCTGCGTCGAGATGGCATAGCCGATCTGCGCCAGGTTGATTTCAAATGCTTCCAGATGCGAGTCTGGCAGCCGGCCGTTCCCCGCCGCGGCGAAGACCTGGGCCTGGCGGCGCAGCAGTATCGCTGCGCTGGCGGGAAAGCTTGCTTGCATGGGGCCATCCTGGCTGGACAAAAAGAAAAGCGGAGGATGGCATGGCCATCGTCCGCGCATGAGGTGAGAAGGAAAGCGGCCAGACTGAATTGGAGTAGAAGGAAGTCCGGCCTAAGCCTTCTCGGATGCAATCGTAACCCATCTTGCCTGCATCGCTCAAGCCGTTTTCATTTTTAGCAAGTGCTTTTGTGTAGATGAGATGCCGACAATTTCGCGACAAACTCGCTGCCATCGCATCCTATATTGGTTGGGCGCCTCCGTTCCAAACCAGGGGCGCGAGCCACTTAAAAGGAAGACCTATGCAGATCGTCGTGCAGCTCGAAGCAGGGACGGCGCGTCTTTTCCAGCAGCGAAGGGAAGAGGCGGCGGCAAACGAGCTGGCGCAGGTGCTGGCCCAATCGGGCCTGGCCCTGCAAGCGCTGCATCCGGGCAGCAGCGACCCTGTGCTTTCAGGCTTTTTCCACATCGATGTTCAGGATCAGGACATCGCCGCGCGCGTGATCGAACGCCTCCTGCAGGTAGGGGGCGTGGAGGCAGCGTACCTCAAGCCGCGCGACGAAGCGCCCTGAAAGAAGAGACCGCAGCAAGCAATCCAAGGAGGATGTGCGATGCAAAAGAACCGTGTATTTCCAACCGGGCAGCGTTCTGCCGGGCAGCGGCCGGGCGATCCGCCTGGCGGCGACGGCGCTTTCCCGCCGGGGCCGAGCAGCGAATGGGAGTTGATCGTCGTGGCGGAGCCGGGCTATGGCCTGCGCTCCAAACGCGACGGCGTCGAGTCGGCGTCGGGCGCCGACGTGGCGCCGCTGGCGCGTCTGCTGGAGGCCGAGCAGATCGTGCTGGAGCCGCTGTTCGGCAATGAGGACCGGCTGCGCCGGGAGAGGCAGGCGGCGCCGGCCGCCGATGGCGCCGAGCTGCCGGACCTGTCGGTGTTCTACCGCGTGGAAGCGGCGCCCGAGCGCATGGCGGAACTTGCCAAGCAGTTGGCGCAGCAGCCCATGGTCAGCGCCGCCTATGTGAAGCCGCCCGCCGAGCTGGCGCACGCGGCGCGCGACGTGGAGTGGGAGGCGCTGAATTCCATGACGCCCGACATCCAGGATGCGCCGCCCGTCACCGCCGACTTCACCAGCCGCCAGGGCTATCTGGATGCGGCGCCCGGCGGCATCGATGCGCGCTATGCCTGGACCCAGGGCGGTGGCGGTGGCAGCGGCGTGCGCGTCATCGATCTGGAATGGGGCTGGCGCTTCAGCCATGAAGACCTGATCCAGAACCAGGGCGGCATCGTCGGCGGCACCGGCTCCAGCGACACCAACCACGGCACCGCCGTGCTGGGCGAGATCAGCGGCGACCGCAACGGCATCGGCATCACCGGCATCGCGCCGGAGGCCGTGATCAGCGCCGTGGCCTTCTCCATGCCGACGGCAACGGCCATCCGCGACGCGGCCGACCGCCTGCGTCCGGGCGACATCATGCTGCTGGAAATCCACCGGCCCGGCCCACGCTACGGCTTCGCCGGGCGCGACGACCAGCTGGGCTATATCGCCGTCGAATGGTGGCCTGACGATTTCGCCGCCATCCGCTATGCCAGCAGCAAGGGCGTCATCGTGGTGGAAGCGGCCGGCAACGGCGCCGAGAATCTGGACGACGGCTTGTACAACACGCGTCCCGCCGGCTTCCCCGCCACCTGGACCAATCCCTTCAACCGCGCCAATCCGCAGTGCGGCGCCGTGGTGGTGGGGGCGGGCGCGCCGCCGCCGGGCACGCACGACCACGATCACGGTCCGGACCGTTCGCGCCTGGGCTTCTCCAACTTCGGCGCCTGCATCGACGCCCAGGGCTGGGGCCGCGAAGTGACCACCACCGGCTATGGCGACCTGCAGGGCGGCACCAACGCGGACCTGTGGTACACCGACCGTTTCAGCGGCACCTCAAGCGCATCGCCCATCGTGGTGGGCGCGCTGGCCTGTACCCAGGGCGTGCTGCGCGCGCGCGGCCGCATTCCGCTGTCGCCGGCAAGGGCGCGCGATGTGCTGCGCAGCACCGGCTCGCCGCAGCAGGACGCGCCGGGCCGTCCGTCCAGCCAGCGCATCGGCAACCGGCCCAATCTGCGCCAGATCCTGGCGGCCGTCACGGCGCCCGTTGCGCCCTGGGTCGGCGTGCAGTTCCGCGGCAATGTGCCGGCGGGCGCCAGCCGCCGCTGGTTCACCTACAACTGGCCGGCGCACTGGCATCTGCTGTGGACGGTGATTCCGACCACGCCGCGTCCCGGCGCGCCGCAGATCAAGTGGCAGGTGCAGGTGGAGCGCGCCTCCGATGCTTACATTACCTATTGGATCACCATCACCAATGTCAGCGCCGCGCCCTGCGATATCGAAGCGCGCTACGCGGTACTGGGCTGGTAAAACGTCAAGGAGAACAGATCATGAGAGTTGGAGTGCAATTTACCGGTTCGGTCCCCGCAGGCGCCACGCGCCGCTGGTTCACTTTTAACTGGCCGCAAGGCTGGCATGTGGCGTGGAATGTGGTGTCCACTTCGCCGCGTCCCGGCTCGCCGCAGATCGACTGGGATGTGGAAGTCGAGCGGGCCGACGCCAACAACCTGACGTACTGGATCAGCGTGCGCAACGTCACGCCCGATGCGGTGAATATCGAAGCGCGCTACGCGGTGCTGAACTGAAAGGGGGGATATATGCGTATCGTGATCGAAACCGACGAGCAGTCCGGCGCTGCCGGCAGCCGCGCCGCGCCGCGCGTAGCGGCGGATGAGGCCTCCGTCCTGGGTGCCGCCGGCAACGAGCCGGGGCGCGGCGCAACGGCCACCGATGCCGGTCCGCCCTCGGCCCAGCTGTTGCAGGCGATTGGCGAAGCGGGCGCCTTGCAGCTGGCGCCAGGCGGCGCGCGCGATGGTGTGGATGGCGGCGGCCCACCGCTGGAGCTGGTGCAGGCCTTGCGCCGCGTGCCAGCCGACGCCAGCAGCAGGACGCCGGAGGGCGACGGCAACGGCGGCGGCGCGCCGCAGTAAGGCTGGACATGATGCGGCTGCGCATGGCGTCGGCCAGCCGCATCAGTTGGTTTGAAAACTAGATCAAATGGCCGTGCGGCGCAATCCTCTGTTTTTGGAGGGGTAAAGATGATATTGTTTAAAAAATAAGCATGGCAGAATGCCTTTTCATCAGACTCAATCAAGCGAAAGGGCTATCAACATGAAATGGATGAAACGAGCAGGCATGGCTGTCTTTATGGGAAGCCTGATGGCGGCGGCGGTGCCGGCGATGGCGGAAACGATATTGGTCGATTTCGAACGGGCACCAGGGGCCGATGGGCGACTGGGAACCAGCGATGACGTGGCGTTGGAGCAGGACGGCTCCGAGTTGTTTTGGATACGTGAACAGTTGGCTCCCGCAGGCATCCACTTCACGCAAGGCACGGTGTTCCGGAATAGCTGGTTTGACGGGAATCCAAACAACCACTTTATCAGTTCCACCAACCCGATTGGCTACTTCAGCATTCCGGTGTTTGGCATCAGCGTGGAAAGCTATTCCCTCTGGAACGCCACCCTGACGGCATATGATGCGGCAGGCCAGGTGATTGCGGCACACCGCATCCTCAACAATAGCGGCGCCGCTCAGCGACAGATTCTCTCCCTCAACAGCACGCAGGCAATCCATGGTTTCAGCATCCTGCCCGATAATCCGAATTACATCCTGAATCTGGACAATCTGCGGCTCACCGTGTCGCCTGTGCCGGAACCGGCAGCCGCTTGGTTGCTGCTGGGCGGTATTGGCATGCTGGGCCTGGCGCATCGCCGCAGGAAGGCCTGAGCGTCGCAGCGGCAAGCCTGGACCGCCGGCGAGCGCGCCGTCCGGGATGCCGGGGCTGGCTGAAATGCGAGTAGCGGAGCGGGAAAAGGGTGTTGGGGTGGGCATGTCCCTTCTTGACGCCTGTTCCCGCGGGATGGCCTTGGACGCGAGTTTTCGGACTGAGTAATTGCTCATATTATTTGCCTTTAATTTGAGCAAAAACTCACGTTTACTCGTCCAAGGGAAATCCAATGTCCAAACAAAGAATTGCCGCGCCGGCCGCGCTGCTGCCGCTGGCGGCTTTGCTGTCGGCCGCGTTGACGGCTTGCGTGCCGTCGGGGAATGCCGCGTCCGGACCGCCGCCGCTGCCCGTGGTGGGCGTGGCCCATCCCGCCAGCGCGCTGGTGGCCGAGCGCCTGGAATACACCGGCCGTATCGAACCGGCGCAGCGCGTGGAAGTGCGTTCGCGCGTGGCGGGCTATCTGGCGGCCATCAAATTTCGCGATGGCCAGGCGGTGAAACAGGGCGATCCCCTGTTCGTCATCGATCAGCGGCCCTTCCTGGCGGCGCGCGACCGCGCGCGGGCCAGCCTGGCCCAGGCCAAGGCGCGCCAGACCTTGGCGGCGGCCCAGTTGCAGCGCCTGGCGCGCACCCATGAAACAGGAGCCAGCAGCGCGGAAGAACTGGACCGCGCGCGCGCCGAAGCGGACGGTGCGCAGGCGGCGGTCATGATGGCCCAGGCCGAATTGCGCAATGCGGAGCTGGAGCTGGAGTTCAGCACCATCACGGCGCCCATCAGCGGCAAGCTGTCCGACCGCCGCGCCGATGTGGGCAATTACGTTGCGGGCGGCGCCGCCCAGGGCGCGCCGCTGACCACCATCGTCTCGCTCAGCCCCGTGCGCGTGACGGTGGACATCACCGAGGCCGACTTCCAGCGCTTGCGCCGCCAGCCGCGCTTGCCGGAACAGGTGCAACTGCAGTTCGATGGCGCCGCCGCGCCACTGCGCGCCGATATCGACTTTATCGACAATGAAGCGAGCAGCAAATCGGGCACGGTGCGCGTGCGCGCCAGCCTGCCGAATCTCGATCATGCGCTGTTGCCCGGATACTTTGCGCGCGTCAGCATCGCGGCGGCCGAGCCGCAGCCAAGGCTGACCGTGCCCGACGCGGCGATCCAGAGCGAACCGCTGCGCAAGCTGGTGCTGGTGGTCGATGCCGAAGGCAAGGTGGCGCCGCGCGCCGTGCAGCTGGGCGGCCTGGTAGGCGCGCAGCGCGTGGTGCTGGCCGGACTCAGTGCGCAGGATCAGGTGATCGTCAGCGGCGCCCAGCGCGTCAAGCCGGGCGAGCGGGTGCAGCTGGCGCCGGCGGCCAAGGCGAAGCCGGGCAGCGACGCGAAAGCGCTGGCGCCGGCTGCGGCGGGGCCACAGTCTGCGGCCGGGATCAGCGCGGCTGGCGCGAGCGGCAAGGCGGCTGGCGTTGGAACCGGCGCCGCGATGCGCGGCAAGGGAGCGTAGCCAGATGCGCTTCTCCCATTTCTTTATCCAGCGCCCCGTGTTCGCGGCGGTGCTGTCGATTCTCTTGACGCTGATCGGCGCGGTGGCGGCTTTCAAGCTGCCGATTTCGGAGTTCCCCGAAATCGTGCCGCCCACCGTCACCATCAAGGCGACTTATCCGGGCGCATCGGCGCAGGAAATCGCCGATACCGTGGCCGCCCCCATCGAGCAGGAGCTGAACGGGGTGGATGGCATGCTGTATCTGTCCTCGCAGTCGGTGGGCGACGGCAAGCTGACCATCAGCGCCGTTTTCCGCCCCGGCACCAATGTGGACGAGGCCCAGTCCCTGGTGCAGAACCGGGTGGCGATCGCCGAACCGCATCTGCCGGAGGAAGTCCGGCGCCTTGGCGTGGCGGTGAAAAAGTCCTCGCCCGATCTGATGATGGTGGTGTACTTCGTCTCGCCCAAGGGCACGCATGACCAGCAGTTCATCTCCAACTATGTGAGCGCGAACGTGAAAGACACGCTGGCGCGGTTGGATGGCATCGGCGACCTGTACACCCGCGGCGCGCGCGATTTCTCGATGCGGATCTGGCTCGACCCGGCCAAGGTGGCGGCGGTCGGCATGACCGCGCCGGAAGTGGTGGCAGCCATCCGCCGCGCCAATGTGCAGGTGGCGGCGGGCGTGTTGAACCAGCCGCCCGGCGCCGGTGAAGGCGCTTACCAGATGCAGGTGCAGACCCAGGGCCGCCTGCGCGATGTGGAGGAATTCAAGGCCATCGTCATCGCGCCCAGCGCCGATGGCGGCGGCGTGGTGCGCCTGCGCGATGTGGCGCGGGTGGAGGCTGGTGCGCTCGACTATACCGAGAACGGCTTTGTCGACGACCAGACCGCGGTCGCCATCGGCGTCAGCCAGAAGCCCGGCTCCAACGCGCTGGCCACGGCCGACCGCGTGATCGCCCAGCTGGAACAGCTCAAGCAGAAGTTCCCGGAGGACTTCAGCTACCACGCTTACTACAACCCGACCAAATTCATCCGCGCCTCCATCGAGAAAGTGCGCGACACCATTTTCGAGGCCGTGCTGCTGGTCTGCCTGGCCGTGCTGCTTTTCCTCGGTTCCTGGCGCGCGGCGCTGATTCCGATTCTCGCCATCCCGGTTTCGCTGGTCGGCACCTTCGCGCTGATGGCAGGCATGGGTTATACCCTCAACACCCTCTCATTATTCGGACTGGTGCTGGCCATCGGCATTGTGGTCGACGATGCCATCGTGGTGGTGGAAAACGTGGAGCGCCATATCGAACATGGCCTCTCGCCATTCGAGGCGGCGCGGCGCAGCATGAACGAGGTGGGCTTCGCCCTGATCGCCATTGCGCTGGTGCTGGTGGCGGTGTTCGTGCCGACCGCCTTCATCAACGGCATCTCGGGCATGTTCTACCGCCAGTTCGCGGTGACGATCGCCGCTTCCACCGTGATCTCGGCTCTGGTGTCGCTGACCTTGTCGCCGGCGCTGGCTGCCGTGCTGCTCAAGCCGCGCGACGCGGCCTATGCGGCCAGCCTGGCGGGGCGCTGGATGGCGGGCTTCGACCGCGTCTTCGGCCGCCTCTCGGCCGGCTATGAAAGCCTGACCGGTTTCACCCTGTCGCGCCGCTGGCTGATGCTGCCGCTGTACCTGCTGCTGGTGGCGCTGACGGTGTGGCGCTTTGGCGCGACGCCGACCGGCTTCGTGCCGCAGCTCGACCGCGGATATGCCATCGTCTCGATTCAGTTGCCGCCGGGTTCCACGCTGGCGCGCACCACCGAAGTGGTGCACGACGCGGCGCAGCGCCTGCTCAAGCAGCCGGGCATCGCGCACACCTCGGCCTTCGCCGGCACCGATGGCGCCACCTTCACCTCGGCGCCGAATGCGGCCGTGATTTTCGCCGTGTTCAAGGAGTTCGACGAGCGTGGACGCGAGCATCTGGACGGTCCCGCCATGCTGGCCGCCATGCGCAAGACGCTGGCGCCGATCAGCAGCGCGCGCGTGCAGGTGATCCCGCCGCCGGCCGTGCCGGGCATCGGCACCGGCGGCGGCTTCAAGCTGCTGATCCGCGACGTCAACGGCCAGGGACCGCAAGCCTTGCAGGCCGTGGCGCGCGAGATGGTGGCGGCCGCCGCCAAGCTGCCCTCGGTGGCGAATGCCTTTACGCCATATAACGCGTTGACGCCGCAGCTGAAAGTCGATGTGGACCGCACCCGCGCCGAGATGCTGGGCCTGACCATGGACCGCATCAACGAGACCATGCAGAGTTATCTGGGTTCGGTCTTTGTCAACGATATGAATTTGATGGGCCGCGTGTGGCGCGTGACGGCGCAGGCCGACGCGCCTTACCGCCGCACGCCGCAAGACCTGGCAGCGCTCAAGACGCGGGCCTCGAACGGGGCCATGGTGCCGCTGGGCAGTGTGGCCAGCTTCAGCGAAAGCACGGCGCCGTTCCGCGTGCCGCGCTACAACCTGCATCCGGTGGCGGAAATCCAGGGCGCGACCAAGCCGGGCTTCTCGTCGGGCCAGACGATTGCCGCGATGGAGGAACTGATGCGGGCGCGCCTGCCGGCCGGCTTCGATTACGAATGGACCGAGCTGGCCTTGCAGGAGAAGGAAGCGGGCGGTTCCACCCTGGTGGCGCTGGCCTTGGCGGTGGTCTTCGTCTACCTGCTGCTGGCGGCCCTGTTCGAAAGCTGGCTGCTGCCGCTGTCGGTGGTGCTGATCGTGCCGATGTGCGTGCTGGCGGCACTGCTGGGCGTGTCCTGGCGCGGGCTGGACAACAATGTGCTGACCCAGATCGGCATCGTGGTGCTGATCGGCCTCGCGGCCAAGAACGCCATCCTGATCGTGGAGTTCGCGCGCCAGGCCCATGCCGAAGGCGCCAGCGCGGCGCAGGCGGCGGTCATGGCGGCGCGCACCCGTCTGCGGCCGATCCTGATGACGTCCCTGGCCTTCCTGATGGGCGTATTGCCGCTGGTGTTTTCCAGCGGGCCGGGCGCCGAGATGCGCCAGTCCATGGGCACGGCGGTTTTCGCCGGGATGATCGGCGTGACTGTCTTCGGACTGGTATTTACGCCGCTGTTCTTTACCTTGCTGGCGCGCCGCCGGCGCGAGCGGAACGCGGTGCCGCAGATGATGGGAGAACAAGCATGAAGAAATGGCTATTGCGCGCGAGCGCGGCGGCTTGCGCGGCGGCGGGGCTGGCCGCTTGCGCCGTGGGTCCGGATTATCAAAAGCCGGAGGCGGCGGCATTGCCCGAGCGCCTGCCCTCGGCCGTGGCCGCGGCCGGCGATGGCTTGCGCGAAGGTTTGCCGCAAGCCTTGTGGTGGCGCGAGTTCGGCGATGTCCGGCTGGAGGCGCTGGTGCAGCAGGCCTGGCAAGGCAACTACGATCTGCGCATTGCGCTGGCGCGGGTGCAGGCCGCATCCGAGCAGACCAACGTGGCGCGGGCCGCGCGCTGGCCCGGCGCCAGTCTGGAAGGCGCGGCCAGCCATGCGCGCCTGAATGCGGGCGAAAGCCCGGACGGCGTGGCGCGCATCGCCAATCCTGTGCAGTCGGCGCTGGCCTTCGGCTGGGAACTGGATCTGTTTGGCCGCGTGCGGCGCGGCGTGGAAGCGGCGCAGGCTTCGCAGGAGGAGCGCGAAGCCTGGCGCGAGGATATGCGGCGCCTGATCCTGGCCCAGGTAGTGGAGAGTTATCTGGAGCTGCGCGGCGCGCAGATGCTGGAATTGTGCCTCCAGGCCCAGATCGACAATGAGCAGCAGACCTTCGGCCTGGTGCGCGAACGCGTCGCCGCCGGCAGTGCCGCGCGCGCCGAGCAGCTGCGCTACGAAGCGCAACTGAGCCTGCTGGCGGCGCGTTTGCCGCTCTACCGCGCCCAGACCCGCGCCGCGCGCAACCGTCTTGCCACCTTGAGCGGTTTGCGCCTGGACGCGGCGCCGCTGGCAGCCCTCGACCAGCCGCAGGCCTGGCGCCTGCCGGACAGCCTGTTGCTCGATGCGCCCGCCGCGCTGCTGGGGCGCCGTCCCGACGTGCGCGCTGCCGAAAGGGCGCTGGCGGCGGCCACGGCGCGCGTTGGCTTGGCCAAGGCCAACCGCTTCCCGCGCATCAGCCTTGCGGCCCTGCTGGGCGGCAGCGGCGTGGCCGGCGAGTGGCTGGGCGGCGAGGCATCGCGCTGGCGTGCCGGCGCTGCGCTCTCATGGCCGCTTTTCGACGGCGGCGCGCTCGCCGCCAGCCAGCGCGCGGCCGGGGCCGAAGTCAGGGCGGCGGCGGCCGGTTTCGACAAGGCCGTCGCCGTCGCGCTGGAGGAAAGCGATACCGCCATCGCCAGCTGGACGCAACTGCGCCAGCGCGCGCGCCAGCTGCAAGGCGCGCAGGAACTGTCGGCCGAAAGCGCGCGGCTGGCGCGCATCCGCTACCGCGAAGGCACGGAAAGCCTGCTTGGCGTGCTGGAAGCGGAACGCACCGCGCTGGCCGCGCAAGAGCAACTGCTCTCCGCCAGCCGCGACCTCGCCCTGGCCACCGCGCGCAGCTATGTCGCCGTCGCCGGTGGTTTCGACCAGGGCCATTGATCACTGATTAGAAAGGAATTTATGTCGCATTCACCCCTCCATGCCCAAGCGCGGCCCGCCGCGCAGGGACAGGCATCCATCGTGCTGAAACTGCTGCCCATCGTGCTGGCCGTCTTTGTCGGCTTTCTGACGATAGGCTTGCCGCTGCCGGTATTGCCCCTGCACCTGCAAAATACCCTGGGCATGAACACCCTGGTGATCGGCCTGACGGTCGGCAGCCAGTTCGCCTTTGCCTTGCTGTCGCGCGCCTGGGCCGGCGGCCTGGCCGACACGCGCGGCGCGCGGCGCGCCGTCCTCGCCGGCCTGCTGGTGGCCGCCGCTTCGGGCATCGCTTATCTCTGCTCGCTGGCCTTCACCGGGCAGCCCTCGACGGCGCTGGCCGTGCTGCTGCTGGGACGCCTGCTGCTGGGCTGCGGCGAAAGCCTGGTGGTGACGGGCGCCTTGAGCTGGGGCGTGGGCCTGGTCGGGCCGCAGAACGCGGGCAAGGTCATGGCCTGGGTCGGCATCGCCATGTATGGCGCCTACGCGCTTGGCGCGCCGGCCGGCATGGCGCTGTACAGCGCCTACGGCTTTGCCGGCGTCGCCAGCGCCACCGCCCTGGTGCCGCTGCTGGCATTGCTCATCGTGCTGCCGGTGCGCGGCATCGCTCCTGCCGCCGCGCGCCGCCTGCCGTTTTACAAGGTGCTGGGCAGCGTCTGGGTGCCGGGCCTGGGTCTGGCCCTGTGCAGCACCGGCTTCGGCGTCATTACCGCCTTCATCGCCCTGCTGTTCGCCGCCCGCCACTGGGACAACGCCGCGCTGGCCTTCACCGCCTTCGGCCTGGCCTTCATCGGCGCCCGCCTGCTGTTCGGCCACCTGCCCGACAAGATTGGCGGCGCGCGCGTGGCCCTGGTATGCGTGCTGATCGAAGCGCTCGGCCAGCTGCTGATCTGGGGCGCCGAACATAGCCTGGCGGCCTACGTCGGCGCCGCCCTGACCGGTTTCGGCTACTCGCTCGCCTTCCCCGGTTTTGGCGTCGAAGCGGTGCGCCGTGCCCCGCCGCAAAGCCGCGGCGCCGCCATGGGCGCCTTCGTCGCCTTCCTCGACATCTCGCTCGGCTTGACCGGCCCGGCCGCCGGCGCCATCGCCACGGCGGCCGGCGTCAATGCCGTCTACCTGTGCGGCGCCGTGCTGGTCCTGCTCTCCGCCCTGGTCGCCGCCTGGCTCTGCACCAGGAAAGCACCCGCCTGAGCCAGCCGACTTTGCGCCAAATCAAACAATGTCTAACCCTGGTGTCAGGCGGGGCCGCCGAGGCACCAGGGGCAGACATTTGCTGATTTAGATCAAAGAATGTCCGCCTCCAGTGCCTGACACCAGGGTGGACATTGTTTGCGCTATATCAAGCGGGGCTGGAGGGGCGCAGCGTCAGGGAGGCGAAGGCGGCGGCGAGACTGAGCACGGCGGTGGCGCTGAAAGCGGCTTGGTAGCCGGACAGCGTGGTCTGCTGGGCGGCGATGGCGTGGACCAGGGTGCTGAGCAGGGCGATGCCGAGCGCGGCGCCGAGCTGGCGCGCGGTGTTGAACAGGCCGGAGGCGAGGCCGGCTTCGCGGCCGGGCACGCCGGCCAGCGCGGTGTGGGTGGCGGTCATCAGCATCAGGCCCAGGCCGAGGCCGGTCAGCAGGGTGGGGCCGAGCACGTCGTTGGCGAAAACGGGCTGGGCCGGCATGCGGCTCATCCATTGCAGGCCGGCGGCGCTGCACAGGCCGCCATAGAAGGGCAGGCGGCGCAGGCCGCCATCCATCAGCGGCCGCGAGACGATGGCGGCCACGGCCAGTGCCAAACTCATGGGTAGCAGGGCGAGGCCCGTGTCGAGCACGCCATAGCCGGCCACTTGCTGCAGCAGCAGGGAGGTCAGGTAGCTGGCGGCCGTCAGCGAGGCGCCCAAGCCTAAGACGACAAGATTGCCCATGCGGACATTGTGCAGGCGGAAGATGGACAGGGGCAGCAGGGGCTGGGCCACGCGCCGTTCGTGCTGGATGAAGGCGGCCAGCAACAGCACGGCCGCACCGAGGGCCAGCCGCACCGGCGCACTGGCCCAGCCCAGCACGGCGCCTTGGGATAGGCCATAGATCAGCGCGCCCATACCCAGGGTGACGCTGGCCGCGCCGGCCAAGTCCAGGGGCGGGCGTTCGCGCGGCTGGCCCGGTGCCGCCGTGCCGCCGCCTTGCAGGCTGAGCGAGACGGCGGCCATCAGCAGCAGGCCGGGCGGCACATTGACGAACATGACCCAGCGCCATCCGGCCTGGGCGGTCAGCACGGCGCCGATCAGCACGCCGCAAGCCGAGGCGATGGCGCTGGAGGCGGCCCAGCAGGAAATCGCGCGGCCGCGCGCCGCGCCATGCGGGTGGACGGCGACGATGAGGGCCAGGGTCGAGGTGGCCAGGGCCGAGGCGCCCAGGCCTTGCACGGCGCGCGCGCCAAGCAGCAGGACGGGACTGGTGGCCAGTCCACCGGCCAGGCTGGCCAGCGTGAACACGGCCAGTCCGGCTTGCAGCACGCGGCGCCGGCCGAACAGGTCGCCGGCGCGCGCAGCCAGCAACATGCAACCGCCTAATATTAATAGATAGGTGTCGACCACCCAGGGCAACTGGCTGGCCGACAGGCCCAGTTCGGCCTGCATGCTGGGCAGGGCGACGTTGACGATGGCGCCGTCCATCACCACCATGAAGGAGGAGAGGCAGGCAATGGTGACCGCCACCCAGGGCGGCAGGTGGGGGCGCAAGAGCGCGGGCGGCAGGGCGATGGGGGTGGACATACGGGTCTCCTTGGTCATGGCGGCGGCCGGCTGGCTGCCCTGCCGCCAGTGTTAGACAAGCCCGTTCTGCAGTGATATCGTTGTTTGGACTAAAAATAGCGAAATTCAGCCATGCTGCCTGATCTGTCCCCGCCGCCTGCCAGCGCCGCGCCATTCGACCCGGCCGCCGATCCGGCTTCGGACCCGGCCGAGCGCGCCGACGGCCCGGCCCTGATCGCGCTATGGGCGGCCGACGCGCGCAACCCCGAGTTCGGCCTTGGCACCCGCGAGTACGATTGGCACCGCCACCTGCGCGGCCAGCTGTTTTGCGTGGAAAGCGGTCTGATCCATGTGCGCACGCGCCATGGTTCCTGGCTGTTGCCGCCGCACCGGGCCGGCTGGATTCCGCCGGGCGAGGCGCACCAGGTCAGCATCAGCGGCGCCATGAGCGGCTGGGCGGTGCTGGTGGCGCCGGCCGCCAGCGCCGTGCTGCCGGCCCAGCCTTGTGTCCTGGGCAACAGCGCCCTGCTGCGCGCCCTGGTGCAGCGCGCGGCGGACTGGAGCGGCCAATCCCGGCTCAGTGCGCACCAGGAACGGTTGCTGGCCGTGCTGCTGGACGAGGTGGCGCTGGCGCCGCGCGAACGTCTGCACCTGCCCCTGCCCAGCGACCGCCGGCTGCAGCGCATCGCGGCCGCCATCCTGGCCGAGCCGGGCGCTGGCCGCACCTTGGCGCAATGGGCGGCCTGGGGCGGCTTGTCGGCACGCAGCCTGAGCCGCCTGTTCCTGGCCGAGACCGGCTGCAGCTTCGCCCAGTGGCGCCAGCAGGCCCAGCTGTTGCGCGCGCTGGAGCGCCTGGCCCAGGGCGAGGCGGTGGCCAGCGTGGCCGATGCGCTCGGCTATGCCAATCCGAGCAGCTTCATCGCGATGTTCCGCCGCAGCTTCGGCGACTCCCCTGCGCGTTATTTTTCTGGCAAGCACGATTAAATTCCCCCCTATCCCCGATTTAGGGGAGGGGCGTGGTCTTGCTGTAAACACAGCTTAATGATTTGCCAAGATCGCGCGCCGCCCAGAGGGAAGAGCCTGCCGCCAAGCCATAAACCATGCTTCTCTAGCATGTAACCGAGGAAAAATTGCTTTTTCGTCGAGTTGTGGGGTCGATACATGGTGAAAATAAAGTGCTGCATGGAAACAGAGGCGGGTTATACTTGCCTCTGATCAAGAAGCCCCGTTGAGTTTTGCAGTAGACACTTCTTATTCTCAAGACAGCTATCGTTGCCAAGTTTTTAGTTAGTTTCCGTAACTAAAGTTCAGCAAATTGTTGACGTTAAGAATGAAAAGCGGGCTTGCCGCGGCGTAAGTAGTTAAGCGGTAACAAAGAAAAAATACAGTATTACCGGCAGCAATTCAGGTAGAGAGTGGAGTCCCAGGCCCGGCCGACGTCTCCATTTATCCAGACAAAACTTCAGCAGCAGCACCCCCAAGGAGAATGGAAAATGAGTATCGTCACCAGTATGTCCACCAAGCAGATCTCTGAACTGACTACGGCGCAAATCGCCGGCCTCGTCACTTCAGATATCGCCGGCCTGAACTCCGATCAGTTCCGGGCCCTGACGACGACTCAGATACAGGCCTTCACCACCAACCAGGTGCCGGCCTTCACCACGGCCCAGATGGCCGCCGACATGACCACGGACCAGATCGTGGCCCTGACCGCCAACCAGGCGGGTGCGCTGACTTCGCTGCAAGTTGCCAATCTCTCGACCAATAATATCGTTGCGCTGGAAACGGCCGACCTGGCCGCCCTGAAAACGGCGAACATCGCTGCCCTGAAATCGGCGCAAGTGGCCGCCATCACCACCAACCAGATCGGCGCCCTGGGCACCGCCCAGGTTGCCTCGCTGAGCACCGCCAGCCTGGCCAGCGGCATCACTACCGACCAGATCGTTGCCCTGTCGTCCAACCAGATCGGCGCCCTGAGCAGCGGCCAGTTCGCCGCCCTGAGCACCAACTCGATCGCCGCCATCGAAACTGCCGATATCGGTGGCCTGAAAACCGCCGTGATTTCCTCGCTGAAATCGTCGCAAGTCGTGGCCCTGACCACCGACCAGGTCGGCGCCCTGAGCACCAACCAGATTACCGCCCTGAGCAGCGCCGCGATGGTGGGCCTGAGCACCGACCAGGTGGTGGCCCTGTCCTCTAACCAGGCCGCCGCGCTGAGCTCGAGCCAGGTGAACGCGCTGTCGACCAACGCGATTGCCGCGATAGAAACCGGCGACTTCGCCGCCCTGAAAACCGGCGTGATCGCCGCCCGGGGCAGCAACCAGGCGAAAGCCCTGACCACCGACCAGATCGTTGCCCTGTCGTCCAACCAGATCGGCGCCCTGAGCACCAACCAGATTCCCGCCCTGAGCAGCGCCGCGATGGTGGGCCTGAGCACCGACCAGGTGGTGGCCCTGTCTTCCAACCAGGCCGCCGCGCTGAGCTCGAGCCAGGTGAACGCGCTGTCGACCAACGCGATTGCCGCGATAGAAACCGGCGACTTCGCCGCCCTGAAAACCGGCGTGATCGCCGCCCGGGGCAGCAACCAGGCGAAAGCCCTGACCACCGACCAGATCGTTGCCCTGTCGTCCAACCAGATCGGCGCCCTGAGCACCAACCAGATTCCCGCCCTGAGCAGCGCCGCGATGGTGGGCCTGAGCACCGACCAGGTGGTGGCCCTGTCTTCCAACCAGGCCGCCGCGCTGAGCTCGAGCCAGGTGAACGCGCTGTCGACCAACGCGATTGCCGCGATAGAAACCGGCGACTTCGCCGCCCTGAAAACCGGCGTGATCGCCGCCCGGGGCAGCAACCAGGCGAAAGCCCTGACCACCGACCAGATCGTTGCCCTGTCGTCCAACCAGATCGGCGCCCTGAGCACCAACCAGATTCCCGCCCTGAGCAGCGCCGCGATGGTGGGCCTGAGCACCGACCAGGTGGTGGCCCTGTCTTCCAACCAGGCCGCCGCGCTGAGCTCGAGCCAGGTGAACGCGCTGTCGACCAACGCGATTGCCGCGATAGAAACCGGCGACTTCGCCGCCCTGAAAACCGGCGTGATCGCCGCCCGGGGCAGCAACCAGGCGAAAGCCCTGACCACCGACCAGATCGTTGCCCTGTCGTCCAACCAGATCGGCGCCCTGAGCACCAACCAGATTCCCGCCCTGAGCAGCGCCGCGATGGTGGGCCTGAGCACCGACCAGGTGGTGGCCCTGTCTTCCAACCAGGCCGCCGCGCTGAGCTCGAGCCAGGTGAACGCGCTGTCGACCAACGCGATTGCCGCGATAGAAACCGGCGACTTCGCCGCCCTGAAAACCGGCGTGATCGCCGCCCGGGGCAGCAACCAGGCGAAAGCCCTGACCACCGACCAGATCGTTGCCCTGTCGTCCAACCAGATCGGCGCCCTGAGCACCAACCAGATTCCCGCCCTGAGCAGCGCCGCGATGGTGGGCCTGAGCACCGACCAGGTGGTGGCCCTGTCTTCCAACCAGGCCGCCGCGCTGAGCTCGAGCCAGGTGAACGCGCTGTCGACCAACGCGATTGCCGCGATTGAAACCGGCGACTTCGCCGCCCTGAAAACCGGCGTGATCGCCGCCCTGGGCAGCAACCAGGCGAAAGCCCTGACCACCGACCAGATCGTTGCCCTGAGCACCAACCAGGTTGTCGCGCTGAGCAGCGCCGCCGTGGTCGGCTTGAGCACCGACCAGGTGGTGGCCCTGTCCTCCAATCAAGCCGCCGCCCTGAGCTCCGGCCAGGTGAACGCGCTGTCGACCGGCGCCATTGCCGCCATCGAAACNATCGTGGCCCTGACCTCGAACCAGGCTGGCGCCCTGAGCAGCCAGCAAGTGGTGGGCCTGAGCACCGACGCCATCGTCGCGCTGGAAACGGCCGACCTGGCCGCGCTGAAAACGTCCGTGATCGGTTCCCTGAGCACCAGCCAGTTCGCCGCCATCACCACCAACCAGATCAGCTCGATGGCTACGGCCCAGATCGCATCGCTGACCACCGCCCAGCTGGCGGCCGGCCTGACCACCGACCAAGTCGTGGCCCTGTCGTCCAACCAGATCGGCGCCTTCAGCACCGGCCAGTTCGCCGCCCTGAGCAGCAACGCCGTGGCCGCGATCGAAACCGCCGACATCGGCGGCCTGAAAACCAATGTGATCGCCGCCCTGAAATCGTCGCAGATGGCCGCCTTCACCACCGACCAGATCGTTGCCCTGAGCACCAACCAGGTTGTCGCGCTGAGCAGCGCCGCGATGCTGGGCCTGAACACCGACCAGGTGGTGGCCCTGTCGTCCAACCAGGCCGCCGCCCTCAGCTCGAGCCAGGTGAACGCGCTGTCGACCAATGGCATCGCCGCCATCGAAACCGGTGACTTCGCCGCCCTGAAAACGGCCGTGATCGGCGCCCTGTCGAGCANCGTGGTCGGCTTGAGCACCGACCAGGTGGTGGCCCTGTCCTCCAATCAAGCCGCCGCCCTGAGCTCCGGCCAGGTGAACGCGCTGTCGACCGGCGCCATTGCCGCCATCGAAACCGGCGACTTCGCCGCCCTGAAAACGGCCGTGATCGGCGCCCTGTCGAGCACCCAGACCAAGGCCCTGACCACCGACCAGAACGTGGCCCTGACCTCGAACCAGGCTGCGGCGCTGAACAGCCAGCAAGTGGTGGGCCTGAGCACCGACCAGGTGGTGGCCCTGTCGTCCAACCAGGCCGCCGCCCTCCGCTCGAGCCTGGTGAACGCGCTGTCGACCCCCGCGATTGCCGCCATCGAAACCGGCGCCTTCGCCGCCCTGAAAACGGCCGTGATCGGCGCCCTGTCGAGCAACCAGACCAAGGCCCTGACCACCGACCAGATCGTGGCCCTGACCTCGAACCAGGCTGCTGCGCTGAACAGCCAGCAAGTGGTGGGTCTGAGCACCGACGCCATCGTCGNCGCCCTGAACAGCCAGCAAGTGGTGGGCCTGAGCACCGACGCCATCGTCGCCCTGGAAACGGCCGAGCTGGCCGCCCTGAAGACCTCCGTGAGCGGCGCCCTGAGCACCGGCCAGTTCGCCGCCCTGAGCAGCAACGCGGTGGCCGCTCTTGACACCGCCGACTTCGGCGGCCTGACAACCGCCGTGATCGCCGCCCTGTAATCGTCGCAGATGGCCGCCCTGACGACCTCCGTGATCGGCGCCCTGTCGAGCAACCAGACCTAGGCCCTGACCACCGACCAGATCGGGGCCCTGACCTCGAACCAGGCTGCTGCGCTGACCAGCCAGCAAGTGGTGGGTCTGAGCACCGACGCCATCGTCGCCCTGGAAACGGCCGACCTGGCCGCCCTGAAGACCTCCGTGATCGGCGCCCTGAGCACCAGCCAGTTCGCTGCCGTCACCACCAACCAGATCGGCGCGATGTCCACCGCCCAGGTCGCATCGCTGACCACCGCCCAGCTGGCGGCCGGCCTGACCACCGACCAAGTCGTGGCCCTGTCGTCCAACCAGATCGGCGCCCTGAGCACCGGCCAGTTCGCCGCCCTGAGCAGCAACTCGGTGGC
>JANCSZ010000003.1:483879-593976 GCA_024437665.1 Massilia sp. YIM B04103
CTGAGCACCGACGCCATCGTCGCCCTGGAAACGGCCGACCTGGCCGCCCTGAAGACCTCCGTGATCGGCGCCCTGAGCACCAGCCAGTTCGCTGCCGTCACCACCAACCAGATCAGCTCGATGGCAACGGCGCAGATCACTGCGCTGACCACCGCCCAGCTGGCGGCCGGCCTGACCACCGACCAAGTCGTGGCCCTGTCGTCCAACCAGATCGGCGCCCTGAGCACCGGCCAGTTCGCCGCCCTGAGCAGCAACTCGGTGGCTGCGATTGAAACCGCCGACATCGTTGGCCTGAAAACCAATGTGATCGCCGCCCTGAAATCGTCGCAGATGGCGGCCGTCACGACCGACCAGATCGTGGCTCTGAGCACCAACCCGATCAGCGCCCTGTGCAGCACCGCGATGGAGGGCCTGAGCACCGACCAGGTGGTGGCCCTGTCCTCCAACCAGGCCAAGGCCCTGACCACCGACCAGGTCGGCGCCCTGAGCACCAACCAGATCTGCGCCCTGAGCAGCACCGCGTTGGTGGGCCTGAGCACCGACCAGGTGGTGGCCCTGTCGTCCAACCAGCACGGCGCCCTGAGCACCAGCCAGTTCGCTGCCGTCACCACCAACCAGATCGGCGCGATGTCCACCGCCCAGGTCGCATCGCTGACCACCGCCCAGCTGGCGGCCGGCCTGACCACCGACCAAGTCGTGGCCCTGTCGTCCAACCAGATCGGCGCCCTGAGCACCGGCCAGTTCGCCGCCCTGAGCAGCAACTCGGTGGCTGCGATTGAAACCGCCGACATCGTTGGCCTGAAAACCAATGTGATCGCCGCCCTGAAATCGTCGCAGATGGCGGCCTTCACGACCGACCAGATCGTGGCTCTGAGCACCAACCAGATCAGCGCCCTGAGCAGCACCGCGATGGTGGGCCTGAGCACCGACCAGGTGGTGGCCCTGTCCTCCAACCAGGCCGCCGCGCTGAGCTCGAGCCAGGTGAACGCGCTGTCGACCAACGGCATCGCCGCCATCGAAACCGGTGACTTCGCCGCCCTGAAAACCTCGGTGATCGCCGCCCTGGGCAGCAACCAGGCCAAGGCCCTGACCACCGACCAGATCGTGGCCCTGAGCACCAACCAGGTTGACGCCCTGAGCAGCCCCGCCATGGTGGGCCTGAACTCCGACCAGGTGGTGGCCCTGTCGTCCAACCAGATCGGCGCCCTGAGCACCGGCCAGTTCGCCGCCCTGAGCAGCAACTCGGTGGCCGCGATTGAAACCGCCGACATCGGCGGCCTGAAAACCGCCGTGATCGCCGCCCTGAAATCGTCGCAGATGGCCGCCTTCACGACCGACCAGATCGTCGCCCTGAGCACCAACCAGATCGTCGCCCTGAGCAGCGCCGCCGTGGCTGGCCTGAACACCGACCAGGTGGTGGCCCTGTCCTCCAACCAGGCCGCAGCCCTGAGCTCGGGCCAGGTGAACGCACTGTCGACCAATGCCCTGGCCGCCATCGAAACCGGCGACTTCGCCGCCCTGAAAACCTCGGTGATCGCCGCCCTGGGCAGCAACCAGGCCAAGGCCCTGACCACCGACCAGATCGTGGCCCTGAGCACCAACCAGGTTGTCGCGCTGAGCAGCGCCGCCATGGTGGGCCTGAACTCCGACCAAGTGGTGGCCCTGTCGTCCAACCAGGCTGCCGCCCTGAGCTCGAGCCAGGTGAACGCCCTGTCGACCAGCGCAGTAGGCGCCATCGAGACCGGCGACTTCGCCGCCCTGAAAACGGCCGTGATCGGCGCCCTGAGCAGCAACCAGGCCAAGGCCCTGAGCACCGACCAGATCGTGGCCCTGACCTCGAACCAGGCCGCTGCCCTGAACAGCCAGCAAGTGGTGGGTCTGAGCACCGACGCCATCGTCGCCCTGGAAACGGCTGACCTGGTCGCCCTGAAGACCTCGGTCATCGGCGCCTTGAGCACCAGCCAGTTCGCCGCCATCACCACCAACCAGATCAGCTCGATGGCAACGGCCCAGATTTCGGCCCTGAGCACCGCCCAGCTGGCATCGGGCCTGAGCACCGACCAGATCGTGGCCCTGTCGTCCAACCAGATCGGCACGCTGAGCACCGCCCAGGTCGCTGCCCNGTCGCGCTGAGCAGCGCCGCCATGGTGGGCCTGAACTCCGACCAAGTGGTGGCCCTGTCGTCCAACCAGGCTGCCGCCCTGAGCTCGAGCCAGGTGAACGCGCTGTCGACCAGCTCGGTGGCCGCGATTGAAACCGGCGACTTCGCCGCCCTGAAAACCTCGGTCATCGGCGCCCTCTCGAGCAACCAGACCAAGGCCCTGACCACCGACCAGATCGTCGCCCTGACCTCGAACCAGGCCGCCGCCCTGAGCAGCCAGCAAGTGGTGGGTCTGAGCACCGACGCCATCGTCGCGCTGGAAACGGCCGACCTGGCCGCGCTGAAAACCTCCGTGATCGGCGCCCTGAGCACCAGCCAGTTCGCTGCCGTCACCACCAACCAGATCAGCTCGATGGCAACGGCGCAGATCACTGCGCTGACCACCGCCCAGCTGGCGGCCGGCCTGACCACCGACCAAGTCGTGGCCCTGTCGTCCAACCAGATCGGCGCCCTGAGCACCGGCCAGTTCGCCGCCCTGAGCAGCAACTCGGTGGCTGCGATTGAAACCGCCGACATCGTTGGCCTGAAAACCAATGTGATCGCCGCCCTGAAATCGTCGCAGATGGCGGCCTTCACGACCGACCAGATCGTGGCTCTGAGCACCAACCAGATCAGCGCCCTGAGCAGCACCGCGATGGTGGGCCTGAGCACCGACCAGGTGGTGGCCCTGTCCTCCAACCAGGCCGCCGCGCTGAGCTCGAGCCAGGTGAACGCGCTGTCGACCAACGGCATCGCCGCCATCGAAACCGGTGACTTCGCCGCCCTGAAAACCTCGGTGATCGCCGCCCTGGGCAGCAACCAGGCCAAGGCCCTGACCACCGACCAGATCGTGGCCCTGAGCACCAACCAGGTTGTCGCCCTGAGCAGCGCCGCCATGGTGGGCCTGAACTCCGACCAGGTGGTGGCCCTGTCGTCCAACCAGGCTGCCGCCCTGAGCTCGAGCCAGGTGAACGCCCTGTCGACCAGCGCAGTAGGCGCCATCGAGACCGGCGACTTCGCCGCCCTGAAAACGGCCGTGATCGGCGCCCTGAGCAGCAACCAGGCCAAGGCCCTGAGCACCGACCAGATCGTGGCCCTGACCTCGAACCAGGCCGCTGCCCTGAACAGCCAGCAAGTGGTGGGTCTGAGCACCGACGCCATCGTCGCCCTGGAAACGGCTGACCTGGTCGCCCTGAAGACCTCGGTCATCGGCGCCTTGAGCACCAGCCCGATCGCCGCCATCACCACCAACCAGATCAGCTCGATGGCAACGGCCCAGCTTTCGGCCCTGAGCACCGCCCAGCTGGCATCGGGCCTGAGCACCGACCAGATCGTGGCCCTGACCTCGAACCAGGCCGCTGCCCTGAACAGCCAGCAAGTGGTGGGTCTGAGCACCGACGCCATCGTCGCCCTGGAAACGGCTGACCTGGTCGCCCTGAAGACCTCGGTCATCGGCGCCTTGAGCACCAGCCAGTTCGCCGCCATCACCACCAACCAGATCAGCTCGATGGCAACGGCCCAGCTTTCGGCCCTGAGCACCGCCCAGCTGGCATCGGGCCTGAGCACCGACCAGATCGTGGCCCTGACCTCGAACCAGGCCGCTGCCCTGAACAGCCAGCAAGTGGTGGGTCTGAGCACCGACGCCATCGTCGCCCTGGAAACGGCTGACCTGGTCGCCCTGAAGACCTCGGTCATCGGCGCCTTGAGCACCAGCCAGTTCGCCGCCATCACCACCAACCAGATCAGCTCGATGGCAACGGCCCAGATTTCGGCCCTGAGCACCGCCCAGCTGGCATCGGGCCTGAGCACCGACCAGATCGTGGCCCTGTCGTCCAACCAGATCGGCACGCTGAGCACCGCCCAGGTCGCTGCCCTGAGCACCAACGCCGTGGCCGCGATTGAAACGGCTGACGTCGGCGCCCTGAAAACGGCGGCCATCGCCGCCCTGAAATCGGCCCAGGTCGCCGCTCTGACCACCGACCAGTTCGGTGCCCTGTCCTCCAACCAGGTCGCCGCCCTGAGCACGGCCAATATCGCCAGCGGCCTGACCACCGACCAGGTGGTGGCCCTGACCACGGCCCAAGCTTCGGCCCTGAGCTCGTCCCAGCTGGCGGCCTTCAGCACCGCAGCGATTGCGGCCCTGGAAACGAACGATATCGTGGCCCTGAAGTCGAGCGCCATCAGCGCCCTGAGCAGCAGCCAGGTCGCCGCCCTGGGCACCAGCCAGCTGGTGGCCATCGAGACCGCCGACATTGTGGCGCTGAAAACCTCGGCCATCCGCAACCTGAGCACCGACCAGATCCAGGCGATCACGACCAGCCAGATCAAGGCCCTGACCTCGACCCAGGTATGCGCCCTGACCTCGACCCAGGTGCAAGCCCTGACCTCGGACCAGATCAATGCCTTCACCACGCCGTTCTACACCCCAGTGGTGCTGGACCTGAACGGCAACGGCATCGAGACCCTGTCCACCGACGCCGGCGTGAACTTCGACCTGCTGGCTAACGGCAGCAAGCTGAACACCGGTTGGGTGGGTGGCGGCGACGGCCTGCTGGCCCTGGACCGCAACGGCGACGGCATCATCAACGATGGTTCCGAACTGTTCGGCTCCGGCACCACCCTGGCCAACGGTCAGAAAGCCGGCAATGGCTACCAAGCCATGGCTGAGCTGGACAGCAACGGCGACGGCGTCCTGAGCGCTGCCGACAGTGCCTTCGGCCAGCTGCGCGTCTGGGTGGATGGCAACGCCGACGGCGTGAGCCAGGCCGCCGAGCTGAAATCGCTGGCTGAGCTGAATATCGCCAAGCTGGACCTGAAAGCACAGGCGAACGTGTCCTGGAACAACGGCAACCTGGTGGGTCTGACCTCGACCTACGAGACCACCGACGGCCAGTCCCACGCCGCCGCCGACGTCTGGTTCGCCGCCAAGCCAGCCGCCGCCGCCAACAGCGTCAGCAGCCTGGTGCAAGCGATCGGTTCCTTCAGCAACGACGCGGCCGCCGTGGCAGCGCCGAAGCTGGATGCCGCCCAGGCCCTGAACGGCAGCAACGTGGCCGCCAACGCCGCCTCGATGGCCGGTGCGATCCGCAGCTTCGAAGCCGCCAACAAGCTGAACGGCGCGGAAAACATGGCTTCCAGCGAAGAAACCCTGCGTCTGAAAGCCCTGAACGGCGCTTCTGGCCACGGCTTCCTGGCTGCTCCGCAGAAGTAAGCAAGACGCCCCGCCCGAGGGCATAACCGGGCAGGGGGCGGGCAGCCGCCCCCCGTTTCCTGGAATCAAAAGCGGCAAGACAACCCGTCTTGCCGCTTTTTTCATTCATTTGTTTTTCACGGCCTGGAGTAGAATCCTTGAGCGATAACACTGCGCCAAGCTCATTAATGTCCGAAAAATTTCCACATACCGCGATCCAGTGCCTGACGGCCGTCGCCCAGCACCACGGTTTGCAGATCAACCCGGAGCGGCTGATCGACGACTATGCCTTGGGGGCGGAAGAACCCGGCCCCGGCGTGCTGCTGCGCATCGCCAGCGACATTGGCCTGAAAGCCAAATCGGATAATCTGGGCTGGGAAAAACTGCTGGCCCAGGGCGGCGTCTTCCCCCTGCTGGCCCGCCTGAAAAACCAGAATATGGTGATCGTGGTCGGCGCCAGCGGCGAAGGGGCGGGCGGCAAGGTCGCCGTGCTTAATCCCGCCGCCAGCAATGCCGAAGTGGTGATGCTGGACCGCGCCCAGTTCACCGAGTACTGGACCGGCGAAGTGCTGTTCCTGAAACGCCAGCACAAGCTGACCGACCCCAACCAGCCCTTCGGCCTGCGCTGGTTCATTCCCGAGATCCTCAAGCAGAAGGCAGCCTTCCGCGACATCCTGATCGCCGCCATCGCCATGCACCTGCTGTCGCTGGCCTCGCCCATGTTCTTCCAGCTGGTGATCGACAAGGTGCTGACCCACCAGAGCATCAGCACCTTATGGGTACTGGCCGCCGGCATCGTCATGGCGCTCTCCTTCGACGCCCTGTTCGGCTTCCTGCGCCAGATGCTGACCCTGGCCGCCAGCAACAAGATCGATATGCGGCTGACGCGGCGCACCTTCGGCCACCTGCTGTCCCTGCCCATCGACTACTTCGAGACGACGACGGCCGGCATCATCACGCGCCATATGCAGCAGCTGGAGAAAATCCGCAGCTTCCTCACCGGCCGCCTGTTCTTCACCGGCCTCGATCTGCTGGCGCTGCTGGTCTTCCTGCCGATCCTGTTCTCCTATTCCTTCAAGCTGACCATGGTGGTGCTGCTGTTCGCCGCCATGATCGCCGCCGTGGTGATGGCCATGGTGCCGACTTTCCAGCGCCGCCTCAACGCCCTGTACACGGCCGAAGGCATGCGCCAGGCCATGCTGGTGGAAACCATCCACGGCATGCGCACGGTGAAGGCCCTGGCCATCGAACCGGCCCAGCGCCGCGACTGGGACCAGCGCTCGGCCGAAGCGATCAATATGCACTTCCGCGTCGGCCAGATCTCGATCACCGGCAATGCCGTCACCGACTTCCTCGGCAAGATGATGCCCGTGACCCTGATCGTCATCGGCGCCCAGGACGTGTTCGACCAGACCCTGTCGATCGGCGCCCTGATCGCCTTCCAGATGCTGTCGCAGCGCGTCACCCAGCCCCTGATCTCCATCGTCGGCCTGGTCAACGAATACCAGGAAACCGCGCTGTCGGTGCGCATGCTGGGCGAGGTGATGAACCGCGCGCCGGAAGGCCGCGCCGGCGCCGGCGGCCTGCGTCCCGTGCTGACGGGCCAGATCAAGTTCGAGGACGTGACCTTCCGCTATCCCGGCTCGCAGACCAATGCGCTGGACCGCACCAGCCTGACCATCGAACCGAACACCGTGGTCGGCATCGTCGGCCGCAGCGGTTCGGGCAAGACCACGCTGACCAAGGTGATCCAGGGCCTGTACAACGTCCAGGAAGGCATCGTGCGCTTCGACGGCTTCGATGCGCGCGAAATCGAACTGGCCCATTTGCGGCGCCAGATCGGCGTGGTCCTGCAGGAGAACTTCCTGTTCCGCGGCACCGTGCGAGAAAACCTGGTGGTCACCAAGCCCGACGCCACCTTCGAGGAAATCGCCGAAGCGGCGGCGGCGGCCGGCGCCGACGAATTCATCGAACGCCTGCCGCAGGGCTACGACACCCTGCTGGAAGAAAACGCCTCGAACCTCTCGGGCGGCCAGAAACAGCGCCTGTCGATCGCCCGCACTCTGCTGGCCAAGCCGCGCATCCTGATCCTGGACGAAGCGGCCAGCGCGCTCGACCCGGAAAGTGAAGCCATCTTTATCCGCAACCTGTCGCGCATCGCCGTGGGCCGCACCGTGGTGATGATTTCGCACCGCCTGTCGACCCTGGTCAACGCCGACTCCATCCTCGTGATGCAGCGCGGCCGCCTGGTCGACGCCGGCCGCCACGAAGAATTGCTCACCCGCAGCGACACTTATCAGCACTTATGGAACCAGCAAACAAGCCACCTGTGAAATCGCGCGGGGCCGACACCGAAATCGAGTTCCTGCCCGACGCCGACGCCATCGAGCGCTCGCCGCTGCCGCGCTATGTGCGTCTGACGCTGCACCTGCTGACGGCCGCCTTCATCACCTTCATCGTCTGGGCCAGTCTGTCCCAGGTGGAGAAGGTGGTGAGCGCCCACGGCCGCCTGGTCAATCCCCTGCCCAACATCATCGTCCAGCCGCTGGAAACCTCGATCGTGCAGCGCATTGAGGTGCGCGTCGGCCAGATCGTGAAAAAAGGCCAGGTATTGGCCACGCTCGACCCGACCTTCACCCAGGCCGACGAGCAGCAGCTGCGCAACCGCCTGGCCAGTCTCGATACCCAGACCAGCAGCCTGCGCGCCGAACTGGAAGGCAAGCCGGTGGCCGCCGCGGCCACGGGCAGCGCCGACCAGGTGCTGCAAGGCCAGCTCGCGTCCGAGCGCCAGGGCAATTTCCTGGCCCAGCGCACCAAGATGGACCAGAACATCGAGCGCCTGAAAGCCAGCATCGAAACCAGCCGCCGCGACCAGCAAGTGCTGGCCCAGCGCGTCAAATCGCTGACCGAGATCGAAGCCATGCAGGAAAAACTGCTGTCCGAGAACTTCGGCGCCAAGATGCACCTGCTGGAAGCGCGCGACCGCCGTCTCGAGGTCGAACGCAATATGGTCATGGGCCGCAACCGCGAGATTGAACTGGGCCGCGAACTGGCCGCATCCGAAGCCGAACGCGCCGCCTTCAACAAGAGCTGGCGCCAGAAAGCCATGGAAGACCTGCTGGCCGCCACGCGCGACCGCGACGGCATCAACGAACAGCTGGCCAAGGCCGACAAGCGCCACCAGCTGGTGCAGCTGACCGCCCCGGCCGACGCCGTCGTGCTGGAAGTCGGCAAGCTCTCGCAAGGCTCGGTGGTGCGCGAAGCCGAGCAGATGTTCGTGCTGGTGCCGCTCGGCGCGCAGCTCGAAGCCGAAGTGCAGATCGATTCCGCCGACATCGGCTACATCAAGCGCGGCGACCCGGTGCACCTCAAGCTCGACGCCTTCCCCTTCCAGCAGCACGGCGCGCTCGACGGCAAGGTGCGCACCGTCAGCGAAGACTCCTTCAAGCGCGAGCAAGCCACGCCCGGCCAAGGCACTGACGCCTACTACGTCAGCCGCATCGACTACGGCAACAACCGCTTGAAGAAAATGGAGGGCAAAAGCCGCCTGCTGCCCGGCATGACCGTCACGGCCGAAATCGTGGTCGGCAAGCGCAGCGTCATGTCCTACCTGCTCTGGCCGCTGACCAAAGCCCTGGACGAATCCATCCGCGAACCCTAAGCCTCTTTGATTTTTCTCAACAAATGTCCAACCCTGGTGTCAGGCACCAGGGTTGGACATTCTTTGATCCAGCGCAAACAATGTCCGACTCTGGTGCCTGACACCAGGGTGGACATTTTTTGATTTAGCGCAAAGGGTTTGTTGCGGGCTTAGCCGGCGAGGGTGCGGGTGATGCCTTCGGCGAGGCTGATTTTGGGGTGCCAGCCTGGGAGCCGCGGGTAGCGGGTCCAGGGGATCATCACTTCGCGCGGACGGTAGGGGCGTCCGCCCCATTCGATGTCGAGCGGAAGGCCGCTGATTTTTGAGTACAGGGCGGCCAGCTCTTTCAGGGGCAGGGGCGCGCCGCTGGAGATGCCATAGGTAGCCATGGACTCTTCCTGGGCGCCGCTTTGCAGGCGTTCGTAGGCGAGCAGGAAGGCGTCCAGCACATCGTCGATGTAGACCAGGTCGATCAGCTGGCCGCCGGGCGACATGGCCAGCGCAGTCCCCGCTTGCGCGGTCTTCTTCAGCAGGTGCAGCAGCTTGGGGCGCTTGTCTTCCGGGCCATAGGTGTCGAACAGCTTGAGCGTGCATGCGCGCAGCCCGGCGCATTCGGCGTAGTAGCGCAGGATGGCTTCGAACGCCTGCTTGGTGGCGGCGTACAGGCAGACCGGGTTGTATTCGCCATCCTCATAGTGCTGCCAGGAGGTGCCGGCATTCACCAGCAGCTTGACGCCGTTGGCGGCCATGGCTTCCGCCAGCTGGGTGGAAAACAGCACATTCGACTGGATCAGGCGTTCGATATCGGCCGCCGTGTGCTGGGCCAGGAACAAGGAGGCCAGGTGGAACACGCCTTGCGGCGCCGCCTGGCGCACGATCTCGATCAGCCCCGCCGTGCTGCCGTCATGTTCGTGGATGTGCAGGGCTGGATCGTCCAGCCCTTCGCGTCCGGAATCGGGACGCAGCAGCAGGTGCACCTGCCAGCCTTCGCGCGCCAGCCGGTGCGCCAGCGCCGCGCCGATAAAGCCGCTGGCGCCCGTCAGCAGGACGGAGCGCGCATTCATGCCACGCTCCCGCGATAGACGAAGGGGGAGGCGAAATCGGCCAGCGCGGCAAAGCCCTGGTCGCGCTGCGACAGCACCGGATTATCGGTCGGCCAGGCGATGCCGGCCGAGTTCCACAGGATGCCGCTGTCGTGCGCCGGCGCATACACGGTGCTGACCTTGTACATCATCAGCGCCTGTTCGCTCAGCGTGTAGAAGCCGTGCGCCACGCCCGGTGCCAGATACAGCATATGGCCGTTCTCGCCGCTCAGTTCCATGGTCAGATGCTGGCCATAAGTGGGCGAGCCGGCGCGCAGGTCGAGCGCCGCGTCCAGCACCGTGCCTTGCACGCAGTAGACCAGTTTCGTATGCTCCTGCGGCGGGGTCTGGAAGTGCAGGCCGCGCAGCACGCCGCGCTGCGAAGAGGAGTAGTACTCTTCGCGGAACACGGTTTCCAGTCCGTGCTCGTGGAACAGCTCTTCGTGGAAGGTTTTCACGAAGTGGCCGCGCTCATCGCGCAGGATGTTGGGAATGATCTGGAAGCAGCCTTCCAGCTTGGTAGGCAGGATGATCATGGGTGGCTTCTTCATTTAGCTGCGCGCTCCTTGTTCGCTCAGCAGGACCAGGGGATTCGATACCAGCTTGTCCCAGCCCCAGGCGTCGGCCTTTTTGGCCAGCAGCAGGGCTTGCAGACGTTCGCAGCAGAAGGCCATGCTGCGTTCCAGATAGCCTTCGCGCTCGATGTAATGATAGCGGTAGAAGCGCGCCATGACCTTTTCCAGCGCGCCGACGATCTCGATAAACCACTCGATTGGAATATATGCGACAGTCGGCGCCGTGATGAAGGCGTTCTGGCTGAGGAAGTCGCTGGCTTCCTGATCGGTGATGACGCCGCAGTCGATTGCAGCGCCGAAGTAAAGCAGCAGGTCGCGCGCGATGCCGTTGGCGGCGTACTGGCGCAGCACCGATCCCTGGAAGGTGACCATGGTCGGGATGATGGGCGTTTTGCCGTCGCCGTAGAAATGCTCGGGCAGTACGCGCGCCAGCAGGTCGGGATGGGCGTGGTAGTTGAAGCCGCGCAGTTCGCCGATGGGCTGGGTCAGCGCAAAGCGGCGGTAGTGGCAGAAGCCGACGAAGCCTTCGGCCTGCGATTCGATCAGCATGCGGCGGATCGCGTACAGGGCCACGTATTCGCCCAGGTAGCGGTTCTTCATCGCCAGCTCGGGATAGCTCTGGCTCATGGCGATGCCTTGTTCCGGCACGTGGCTGCCGGTGCCGATCATGGTCATGAAATCGGGCAGCTGCCAGGCGTACGGCGCGTGGGCGATGCAGTAGAAATGGATATTCTGTTCCATGGTGCTTGCCCGCTCCTTAGACGGGAACGGCTTTGATCAGGAAATGGGAAGGCAGGGCGTCGGCCAGCGTGTGCGCCGGATCGGCGCCCAGCAGCTGCGCCATCTGGTGCAGCGCGGCGGCGACCGCTTCGGACGGCGGCTGCGAGCCGTCCAGCGTGCGGCCGCCCACCACCTGGAAGCCGCATTCGGCGAACAGCGCCATCAGCGAGGCGCGCGTGTACAGGCGCTGCTGCTGCTTGGACAGCGTGCCTTGTTCGCCGTACAGCATGGCGCCCCGGTTCAGCGCGAGCTGGGTCATCCAGTGCTGGCTGTTGCGCACATGGACCACGACGCTGCAGTCGGCCGCAATGACCTTGCGGATATTGGCGAGCACGCGCCAGGGATCGCGCAGGCGCTCCAGCGTGCCGTCGAAGATCCAGCAGTCGGCCTGGGCGAAATGGGTGTAGAAGGCCGGGCCGACGTTGTCCAGGTTCGCCTGGTGCACCATATCGTAATGCTCGCGCGCGGCGCCGGCTTCCTGCGCGGTGGCCGCCAGGCCCTGGTAGAAGGTAGCGGGATAGCTTTGCTTGTAGCGCTGCGCCAGCGCGCCGCCGTTGTGGCCGAATTCGAGCAGCTGGCGCGCATTCGGCGGCAGCAGCGCGAACAGCGGCGCGATGTGGGAAGGTACTTGGTCGCTCATATCGTTTGGGATGCGGGAATATCGTCCAGCAGCAAAGTCTGATAGCCGAGGCGCAGAATTTGCTGGATGCGTTCAACAGGATAGCGGGCGGCGCGCAGCGCCAGGTAATGCTCCGCAGTGTAGCTGGAAAAGGCGGCCAGCCGCGCCGCCAAGAGGGCATGGAAGGCCGCGCCGTCGTGCTGGAAGAACTGCTTGCGGTGCGCGTCCAGCAGCAGTTGCAGCCATTCGATGGCGGCGTCCATGGCCGGCAGCTGGCCCGCGCGCGGCGCCGGCGCGGCTTGCGCGCTCAGGGCTTCGTGCAGGTAGATGCAGCCGCGCTGCGAGAGCAGGGCCAGCCAGGTGGCCGCCGCTTCCAGCGCGCCGTAGCGCCGGCCTTCGAAGCGGCCCAGGGTGGCGTCGGCATCGGCGCGGCGCAGCAGGGCGGCGCTCAGGCTGCCCAGCGGATTGCTTTGGCTGTTCAGCATCAGCTGTCCCATCGAGGGGCCGGTGACCAGGGTATCGACCGGCAGCAGCGGTGCGGCGGGCAGGGGCTGGCCGGCCGCATCGAGGCCATCCTGGCTGGAAGTGACCAGGGCGATGTCCGGATTGTCGGCGAAGCAGGCCAGCATGCGCAGCAGCTTGTGCGGATGCAGGCGGCTGTCGGCCGTCAGCACATTGACGAACTGGCCGCCGCACAGCGCCAGGCAGCGCTGCAGATTGTCGGCCGCGTCCAGGCCCGGCTTGCGCCGGTACTTGATGCGGGCGTCGGCCTGCAGGCGCGGCGCCAGCACGGCTTCGTGGCGCGCATCGGCGCTGCTGTCGGCGATCACCACCTCGATATGGGCGTAGGTCTGCGCCAGCGCGCTGTCCAGCGCCGCCAGCGGCGAGGGACTGGCCTCGTCCAGCGGCAGCAGGATGCTGACCAGCGGGCCGGCCGGCCGCGTCGCCGCCGCACCGCCACCGGCGTCGGCGCGCAGTTCGCCGCGCGCCACGCGCAGATAGGCCGCTTCCAGGTCGCGCACGAATTGCGGGCTGTTGAACAGGTCCGATTCCAGCCGGTTTTCCGCCAGGCGCTGGCGCAAGGCGGCCAGCTCGTGCGGCGACTGCGCCAGGGCCACGGCTTTTTCCTCGTATTCCTCTTCACTGAAGGTGACCAGCTCCGGCAGGCCGGCGGCGCGCAGCAGGCTGCCCGCCATGCGGCCCGCGAAGCAGCGCCCGGCCTGGGTCAGCAGCGGCAAGCCCGCCCACAGCGCGTCGCTGGCCGTGGTGCCGGCATTGAAGGGCAGGGTGTCGAGGAACAGGTCGGCCACGCGGAAGCGCGCCAGATACTGGGCCGGCACCACGCGTCCCGCAAAGAACAGGCGCTCGGCGCCGATGCCGGCTTTGACGGCTTCCTGCGTCAGATTGCGCTTGGCTTCCTCGCCATCGGCCAGCAGCCACAGGACCGCGTTCGGCACGCGCTGGAGGATGCGCATCCAGAGCGCGAAATCCTTGGGCGTGAATTTGTGGTTGTTGTTGAAGGAGCAGAAGACGAAAGCGTCTTCGGGCAGCCCGCATTCGGCGCGGCTGGGCGCGATGCCGATGGCGCGCTGGCGGTCGTTGATCTGGAAGCAGCGCGGCAGGTACAGCGGCTTCTCGCTGAAGTGCGGCGCCAGCTCCGGCGGCAGCACGAATTCGTCGGCGATCACATAATCGATTTCCGGCAGGCCGGTGCTGCCCGGATAGCCGAGCCAGGTCATCTGCACCGGGGCCGGGCGGTAGGACAGGATGTCGGGCCGCGCGCCCAGGGTCAGGCCATGCAGGTCGACCAGGATGTCGATTTCATGCGCGCGTATCAGCTCGGCCGCCTGCTCGTCCGTCAGGCCGCCGATGCGCACATAGTGGTCCATCGCATTCACCACCCGCGCGCGCAGCGGCGAGCCGTCCTCGCGGCTCCAGCTGAAGGCGAACACCTCCACCAATTGGCGGTCGTGCAGTTCGAACAGCTCGGCGGTCAGGATCGAGACCGCGTGCGAGCACAGGTCGGAAGAGAGATAGCCGATGCGCAGGCGCGGATGCGCATAGCCGGCGGCCGGCGCCAGCGGCGCCACGCCATGCAGCACCTTCTCCTGCACGAAGCGGCGCGCGGCGGCCAGCTGCACCGCCGGGTCGCCGGAGGCGCTGAGCGTGGCCAGGGCCGAGGTGGCGCCCAGCAGATCGTCGGCACTGAGGCCGGCGATCGGCTGCAGGGCCGGCCAGCGGCATTGTTTCTGGCGCAGGTGCACCCAGTGCGTGATGACGCTGGGCTGCTGCGGATTGAGTTCCAGGCTCAGCGTCAGCATCGCTTCCGCTTCGCCGTAGTGGTCGAGGATTTCCAGCAGGCGCCCTAGATTGTTGAGCGCCTGGATGCGCAGCGCATTGCCGTCCGGCCGCGCCGGATCGACCAGCTGCAGCGCGGTGCGCCAGCTGTCGAGCGCGAGTTCCTGCTGCTGCAGGCGTTCCTGCAAGGTGCCCAGGTTCAGGCGCGCTTCGGCAAAATCGGGACGCAGGGTCAGCGCGCTGCGGTAGGCGTCTTCCGCGCCGGCCAGCTCCTCGGTCTGCACCAGCAGCACGGCCAGGTTGAACCAGGCCGCATGCAGCAGCGGCGAGACGGTGTGCGCGATCCAGCTGCGGTACAGGGCGATGGCTTGCGCCGGCTGGCCGCTGGCGCCCAATTGGGCCGCCACGCCGAACAGCTCGGGCAGCGGCAGGGCGCCATCGGCGGCCAGGCCGAACGCCAGCGTGGCCGCCTGCGCCTGCCGCCCTTCGGCCAGCGCCCGCCCCAGTTCCGCCAGTCCCAGCGGACCTTCCGTGGCGGCGGGAGAGGCGGCGGACGTCATCGCATGGCGCGGCTTGCGGCAGCCGCCATCAGAAGTTGACGCCGAAGAAGGCTTCCAGCTTGTCCACCACGTAGTCCAGCATTTCGCGCGTCAGGCCGGGGTAGACGCCGACCCAGAAGGTGTCGTTCATCACGCGGTCGGTGTTGGTCAGCTCGCCCGAGACGCGGTAATTGCGGCCGATCATATACGGCTGGCGCGTCAGGTTGCCGGCGAACAGCAGGCGGGTGCCGATCTTGTGCTGGTCCAGATAGGTCAGCAGGTCGACCCGTGACACATTCGCTTCCGGTTTCAGCGTCATCGGGAAGCCGAACCAGGATGGATCGGAATGCTCGGTCGCTTCCGGCAGGATCAGGAATTCGGCGCAGCTTTGCAGGCGCTCTTTCAGGTAGGCGAAGTTGTCCTTGCGCGCCTGGATGAAGCCTTCCGCGCGGTCGATCTGGGCCAGGCCGCAGGCCGCCTGCATATCGGTGATCTTCAGGTTGTAGCCCAGGTGGCTGTAGGTGTACTTGTGGTCATAGCCTTCCGGCAGGGTGCCCAGCTTCCAGCAGAAGCGCTTGCCGCAGGTATTGTCCTTGCCCGGCGGGCAGTAGCAGTCGCGGCCCCAGTCGCGGAAGGATTCGGCGATCTGTTTCAGCTCGTAGTTGTTGGTGAAGACGGCGCCGCCCTCGCCCATGGTGATGTGGTGGGCCGGATAGAAGGACATGGTGCCGATGTCGCCGAAGGTGCCCACCATCTTGCCGTGGTAGGTCGAGCCGAGCGCGTCGCAGCAATCCTCGATCAGCCACAGATTGTACTTTTTGCACAGGGCGACGATCACGTCCAGGTTATATGGATTGCCCAGGGTGTGGGCCAGCATGATGGCCTTGGTCTTGGGCGAAATCGCCGCCTCGATCTGGGTCGGGTCGATATTGTAGTTGCCCAGCTCCACGTCGACGAAGACCGGCACCGCGCCGAATTGCAGGATGGGGTTGACGGTGGTGGGGAAGCCCGCCGCCACGCCGATCACCTCATCGCCCGGCTGGATCGCGCGCGCGCCCAGCTTGGGCGAGGTCAGGGTGTTGAAGGCCACCAGATTGGCCGAGGAGCCGGAGTTCACCGTGATCAGGTGCTGCACGCCGATCAGTTTGGCCAGCTTGGCTTCGAACTGGTCGTTGAAGCGGCCCGTGGTCAGCCAGGCGTCAAGCGAGGCGTCGACCATCAGTTCCATTTCGGGCGCGCCCACCACCTTGCCGGCGGGCGGGATCACGGTCACGCCGGGTTCGAAGGCGCGCGGCTGGCTGGCCAGGGCGCCGTACTGGCCCACCAGTTGCAGGATCTGTTCGCGCAATTGTTCTTTGCTTTGGCTCATGGCTCGTATTGCCTTTACTTGATGTCGCTGTGTTGCTGTTGTTGATAGTCGTGGATCTGCGCCAGCGTGAAGGCGCGCATATCCTCTTGCCGGGCATGGGCTTTATGCCATGCCACGATATGATCGATGGTCTGGCCCAGATGCCAGCGCGGCTGCCAGTGCAGGCGGCCGCGCGCCTTGGAGCAGTCCAGTTTCAGCCAGGTCGCCTCGTGCGGCTGCGGCGCGCCGTCCAGCGCCCAGGCGGCGCCGTCGCCCCAGCTCGCGCACAGGCGGCTGACGATCCATTCCACCGGCCGCGCATCGATATCGTGCGGGCCGAAGTTGAAGCCTTCCGCGTACTCGGCGCCGTGCAGGTAGAGGTGCTCGGCCAGGCTCAGATAACCCGACAGCGGCTCCAGCACATGCTGCCAGGGCCGGATCGCATGCGGGCTGCGGATGCGCACCGCCTGGCCGGCGGCGATGGCGCGCATCATGTCGGGGATCAGGCGGTCTTCCGCCCAGTCGCCGCCGCCGATCACATTGCCGGCGCGGCCCGAACCGAGCGCCACGCCATGCTGGGCGTACTGCGCCGGATTGAAATAGGAATTGCGGTAGGCCGAGGTCACCAGCTCGGCGCACGCCTTGCTGTTGCTGTAAGGGTCGTAGCCGCCCATGGCTTCGTTTTCGCGGTAGCCCCAGGGCCATTCCTTGTTCTCGTAGCACTTGTCGCTGGTGACGTTGACCACGGCCTTGATGCCGGGCGTGGCGCGGATCGCCTCGAACAGATTCACCAGTCCCATCACATTGGTGGCATAGGTTTCCACCGGATGCGCATACGAGTAGCGCACCAGCGCCTGGGCCGCCATATGGATGACGATCTGCGGCCGCGCCGCCTGCATGGCCGCGCGCAGCGCCTCGGCATCGCGGATGTCGCCGATGGCCGACTGCATGCCCTGGCCCACGCGCGCCGCGTCGAACAGGCTCGGTTGCGAAGGCGGGGCGAGGGCAAAGCCGCTCACCTCGGCGCCCAGCGCCTGCAGCCACAGGCTGAGCCAACTGCCTTTGAAGCCGGTATGGCCGGTCAGGAAAACCCGCTTGCCTTGCCAGAACGATGGGTTCATGTCCAGATCTTCCACGGCGCCTTGCCGCTCTGCCACAAGTCCTCCAGGTGGAACTTGTCGCGCAGCGTGTCCATCGGCTGCCAGAAACCGTTGTGGCGGTAGGCGGCGATCTGCTTGTCGCGCGCCAGGTTTTCCATCGGTTCCTTCTCCCAGATGGTGGCGTCGTCGGCGATATAGTCGATGACTTTGGGCGAGAGCACGAAATAGCCGCCGTTGATCCAGCTGCCGTCGCCCTGCGGCTTCTCGCGGAAGCTGTCGATGACGTCGCCGTGCATTTCCACCGCGCCGAAACGGCCGGGCGGCTGCACCGCCGTCATGGTGCCGAGCAGGCCATGTTGTTTATGGAAGGCGATGCTGGCGGCGATATCGATGTCGGCCACGCCGTCGCCGTAGGTGAAGCAGAAGGCTTCCTCGTTCTCGACGAAGCGGCGCACGCGCTTCAGGCGGCCGCCGGTCATGCTGTTGTCGCCGGTGTCGACCAGGGTCACGCGCCACGGTTCGGCATGGTGCTCATGCACTTCCATCGCATTTTTCTGCAGGTCGAAGGTGACGTCCGAGGTGTGCAGGAAGTAGTTGGCGAAGAATTCCTTGATGACGTAACCCTTGTAGCCGCAGCAGATCACGAAATCGTTGATGCCGTGGGTCGAGTACTGCTTCAGGATATGCCAGAGAATCGGCTTGCCGCCGATCTCCACCATCGGCTTGGGTTTGACGGTGGTTTCTTCGCTCAGCCGTGTACCCAATCCGCCGGCCAGAATGACTGCTTTCATATTATTCTCGATCAGTTAGGTGGTTGCAGTCGCATGCGACGCCGCCGGGCGCCTTGCCTTCTTATTGTGGGCGCTCCGCTGGCTATTGTAAACCTTGGTTTGCCGGCCTAATCCTCGATTTGAATACCGTTTGGCAGGTATTTTTCGTATTTGGCGAGGGTGGCTAGGATGGTCGTTTTGTCCATCTTGAAGTAATAGTCGAGCTCCGACTCGCCCGTGACCTGGGCGCCGAAACGCTCGTGGAACTGGATCACGCCGGTATTCCCCTTGCGCACGTCGAAATGCGCGCCCTCGAAGCCCAGGTGCAGGGCGTAGTGGTAAATGATCAGGGCCGATTCGATGGCGAAGCCGGACGGCGCGCCATCCTTCTTGATCCAGGAACCCCAACAGAAGGAAGCGTCCTGCTGGTCGTACAGGCGCACGGTGCCCACCGCTTCCCCGGCCGTATCCTCGATGATGAAGTAGATCTGGCCCGCGTCCTGGGCATAGCCGGCCAGCCAGGCTTGCTGCTTGGCCAGGTCGGGCGAAGTGGCCGACAGGTAGCGGCCCTTGCTGGCGTCGGTGCGCAAGCCGAGGATGAAGGCGGCGTCGGCCACCGTCGCGTCGCGGAACACCAGCTTGTTGCCGCGGATGGCTTTGGGCTTGATAAAGCGGGGCATGGCCAGGCCTCCTTACAGGCTGGCCAGGATGGCGCGCACGGCGGCCGCCACCTGGTCCACCTGCTCCAGGCTCAGATGCGGGCCGACCGGCAGGCTGAGTACCTCGCGGTGGATCGCTTCGGCGATCGGGAAATCGCCTGGCTGGTAGCCCAGCTCGGCATACGCCTGCTGCAGATGCGGGGCGATCGGATAGTGCACGATGGTGCCGATGCCTTGCTCGGCCAGGCGCTGCGCCAGCACGTCGCGCTGGGTGTGGCGCACCACGTACAGGTGCCAGACCGGTTCGGCCCAATCCGGGACGTGCGGCAGCAGCAGGCCGGGAATGCCGGCCAGCTGCTCGCTGTAGCGCGCCGCCTGCGCGCGGCGCAGGGCATTGCCCTCGTCCAGCACATTCAGCTTCACGTTCAGCACGGCGGCCTGCATCTCGTCCAGGCGCGAGTTAAAGCCCTGCACCAGATTGTGGTACTTCTTCTGCGAGCCGTAATTGCGGTAGGTGCGCAGCAGCTCGGCCAGGGCGGCGTCGTCCGTGACCACGCCGCCGGCGTCGCCCAGGGCGCCCAGGTTCTTGCCCGGATAGAAGCTGAAGGCGGCGGCGTCGCCCAGCTGGCCGCTGCGCTTGCCGTGGCACAGGGCGCCATGCGCCTGGGCCGCGTCTTCCACCACTTTCAGCTTGTGCTTGCGCGCGATGGCGGCGATGGCCGGCATATCGGCCGGCTGGCCGTACAGGTGCACGGCGACGATGGCCTTGGTGCGCGGCGTGATGGCCGCCTCGATGCGGGCCGGGTCGATGTTATAGGTCGCCTCCACCGGCTCCACCGGGATCGGCGTGGCGCCGCACTGGCTGACCGCCAGCCAGGTGGCGATGAAGGTGTTGCTGGGCACGATCACCTCGTCGCCCGGGCCGATGCCGTAGGCGCGCAGGATCAGCATGATGGCGTCCAGGCCATTGGCCACGCCGATGCCGTGCTGCACGCCGCAATAGGCGGCGAAGCGCCGTTCGAAGTTCTCCACTTCCTGGCCCAGGATGTACCAGCCGGAATGCAGCACGCGCTGCAGGGCCGCTTCGAGTTCGGCCTGCTGGCCCAGGTTGATGGCTTTCAGATCGAGAAAGGGAACGCTCATGGATGGCTTTCAGCGGGGAGGGTGATCGGGATGCTGGCCGCGCGCGACGGCCTGGAATTCATCGTAATCGTGGAAATAGTCTTTGGGATCGTAATTGGTCGAGGCCAGCACCAGGCAGACCCCGCCCGACGAGAAGTTCTCCACTTCGCGCCACATCATCTTGGGGATGTACAGGCCGTAGTAGGAACGGTTCAGGTGGATCTTCTTGCGCCCGAAGCCGTCGTCGACGATCACGTCGAAGCTGCCGGACATGGCGATCATGAACTGCTGCAGTTCGATATGGCCATGGCCGGCGCGGGTCGAGCCGCCCGGCACGTCGTACAGGTAGTAGACGCGCTTGATGTCGAAGGGGATCTGGTTGCCGCCCTCGATCACCGACAGGTTGCCGCGCGGGTCGGAATGCTTGGGCAGCTGAATGATCTTGCATTCATCGAGCAGGGACATGCTTATCCTTTCAGCGGCTTGAGATAGGCCAGGTAGCGCTCATACGAGCGGCCGATCTGGTCGAACACGCCGCGCAGCGAGAGATACACGGCGTGCACCTGTTCCTGCGTGGCGAGCAGCTCTTCGGTGCTGATGGTGCCGATCTGGTGCGAGCAGTACAGGATGTCGATATAGTCCGAGAAGCAGTAGCCGAAATTCGGATTCGAGTTCGGGTTCGAGTTCGACTGCAGCGCCTGGTCGCGGCGGAAGTAGCTCAGCTCTTCGTCGATGTAGAAGGCCGATGCGCCTTCCACCAGATTGAAGTAGGCCGCCACGTCGGCCAGGCCCACGGTGCAGTCGTGGGTGCCGACCTTGAACAGATTGTGCCAGCCGATCTGCCACATTTTGCTGCGGCGGAACATGATGGTGCTGAATTCGCCGATGAAGTTGCGCATGCCGAGCGCCATGCTGCGGTGCAGATCGCGTCCGCTCATCATGCCGCTGGCTTCATAGGGGCGGCGCGTTTCCACGCGCTGGTTGCCGGAATCGATCACCTGCGAGGCCGAGAAGATCAGCTCCACCTCGTCGCGCCCGGCCACGGCGGCCACCATGCGCTCGACGCAGAAAGGATGCAGCAGATCGTCGTCGAACAACGGCTTGACGAAGACGCCCTTGGCGCCATAGAAGGCGCCCAGCACATTCTCGGCCCGGATCACGCTGCTGCGCTGGTAGATCACGCCGGGGAAGCGGGCGCAGATGTCGCGGATTTCCTCGGTCGGGCAATTGTCGCTGACCAGGATTTCGATATTCGGATACGTCTGGCCGATGGCCGAGCGCAGGCACTGCTCAAAGTGGCCTGGCTTGTAGGACGGGATCACGATGCTGACTAAGGGTAAGGCCATATACCATCCTATGTTTTAAGGCGCGGGGCGCCGGTTGCAGGGCCGCTGGCGGAACTCAGGCCGCTTGCGCGAGGATGATGTACTGCCACGGCAGCGCGTCCTGCACCGCGGTGTCGGGATCGCTGCCGCTGGCCTGGGCCAGCGCGCGCAGCGCCGGCAGGAAGGCTTCGCGGCCCGCTTCTTCGCGGATTACCGGCGTGCCGCCCGCAATGCGGAAGCCTGCCTGCTGGAACATATCAAGAATTGTTCCACGCGTAAATACCCGGACATCAGGCAAATCGAGCACGGTGCCGGGCTGGTAGCGCAGGTCGCCCACGGCCAGGCGCGCCTGCATGCTCCAGTGCTGGAAATTGCGCAGCGAAGCAACCACCGTGCCGCCCGGCTTGATGTGGCGGCGGATGCGCGCCAGCATGGCCCAGGGGTCGCGCAGGCTGCTCAGCACATCGCCCAGAATCCAGCAGTCGGCGCCGGCCACATGGGCGTAGAACTTGTCGTCGGCCTGCTCAATATCGGTGTTGAACACATAATCGCAGTGCGGCCGCGCCAGATTGGCCAGGGCCGGATCGGCTTCGACGCCGGTGTAATCGCAGATCGGGTGGGCGGCGCGGTAAGCCTTGGCGAACACGCCGTTGTGGCAGCCCACTTCCACCAGCTTTTGCGCGTCGGCCGGCACGAAGGCCAGCAGGTGCTGGTCAACGGCACTGTCGGCGGCCGGCAGGTCGTAGTGGTAGCCGCCGGTGCGCACCACCGTGCCTTGCCAGGGATGCTTGATGTAGTGGCGCGCGGTCTCGGAACCGAAGTCGTCGCGCACCCACTGCACATGCTTGAGCAGATCGGCCTTGCCGGCCCGGTGCAGGGCCAGCATGGTCGTGATCATGGGCGCGCCGTGCTTGATCGGCAGCGGCCACTGGCGCATCACATCCATATTCACCAGCATGCAGGCCGGATGCAGATAGGCCACCTCGCCGTCGTCCGGACGGTCGTAGCCTTGCTCGTTGACCTGCTGGATGCTGCCCACGCCCCACAGTTCCGGCGTCAGCTCGCCCTGCAGCGATTCCAGGAAGCCGCCCTTGACGATTTCCACGTCCGAATCGAGGAACAGCACCTGGCCTTCCAGGCCCAGATTGCGGATGGCCCAGGACATGCCGGGGCCGTGATGGATGTTGTAGCCGAAGGGGATGAATTCCACGTTCGGGAAAGACTCGGCGATCGCCTTGATCTGCAGCGAAATGTCCGGATGGGAACCGTCGATCACATACACCTTGTTCGCATAGAACTGGCGGAAGGTGCGCAGCAGCGCCTCGATCAGGTCGGGCGAATTGTAGGACACTGTGATGACTGGGATGTGGGCGGTACTCATGGGCGAGATTTCCTTTGGATGTCCTGGGTTCAGGCGGCGACGGCGCGCACCAGATATTGATAGGGCAGGGCGTCCTGCACCGCCAGCTCCGGATCGGCGCCGCTGGCGATGGCCATCTGGCGGATCGCCGCCAGCATCGCTTCCGGCGGCGCGTGCAGGGTCACGGTATTCATGTCGACCACATTGAAGCCGCATTCGCGCAACAGCAGGGCCAGGGTGCTGCGCGTGAACCAATGCAGGTTGGCGCGGTTGAGCAGGCCGTTGTCCTGGTATTGCAGATTGCCGCTGGCCAGGCAGGATTGCAGCGCCCAGTTCTGCGCGTTCGAGACGCAGGCCACCACTTCCACCGGGCCGGTGGCGTGCCGGCGCAGATTGCGTAGCATGGTCCACGGGTCGCGCAGGCGTTCCAGCGTGTCGGGGAAGACCCAGCACTGGGTCGCGCCCAGGCGGCGCCAGGCGGCATCGTCGAGCTGCTCGGCGTCGGCCGCCAGCACCTCGCTGCTCCATGGCGTGTCCGGCGCGGCCAGGCTGACGCTGGTGTAGCGCGCCTGCGGATTGGCCGAGCGGTAGGCTTGCGCCAGCACGCCATTGCCGATTTCGGCCACGCTGTGCAGGCCGTTGCGCAGCATGCGCAGCATGCCGGCGTGCTGCACCGGCATATTGTCCGGGGCCGGCACGGCGCCGGGCGCCGCTTCGTCCTGCAGCGGCACGCCTTCGGGACGGGGAATCACGCTGGCGTACAGGTCTTCCAGGTCGCGCACGAAGCGCGGCGTGTCGAACAGCGGGCTGGCCTCGCGCGTGGCCAGCAGGCGCTGGCGCAGGGCCGCCAGTTCGGCGCGGTTGCCGGCCAGGGCCACGGCGCGCTCTTCGTAATCATGCAGTTCGTGCGTCACCAGCTCCGGCAAGCCCATGGCGTGCAGCAGGCTGCCGGCCATGCGCGCGCTGAAGGTGCGCCCGGCGCAGGTCAGCACCGGCAGGCCGGCCCACAGCGCATCGCTGGCGGTGGTGCCGGCGTTGAAGGGCGCGGTGTCGAGGAAAAGGTCGGCCAGCTGGAAGCGCGCCAGATAATCGGCCGGCGCCACGCGGCCGGCGAACAGCAGGCGCTCGCGCGCCACGCCGCGGCTTTCCGCTTCACGCAGCAGGTTGGCGCGGGTTTCCTCGGTGTCGGCCACCATCCACAGCACGCTGTCGGGCACGCGCTGCAGGATGCGCATCCAGGCCGAGAACACTTCCGGCGTGAATTTGTAGTTGTTGTTGAAGGAGCAGAAGACGAACTGATCTTCCGGCAGCCCGTTGCCGGCCTTGGTCGGCGTGGCGCCGATGGCGCGCTGGCGATCGTTGATCTGGAAAGTGTGCGGCATGTGCAGCGGCTTTTCCGTGAAATACGGTTCCAGCTCGGGCGGCAGCACAAAGGGGTCGGAGATCACGTAATCGACGCCGGGAATCGCGGTCGGGCCGGGGAAGCCGAGCCAGGTGGCCTGCACCGGGGCCGGACGGTAGGCCAGGATGCCGGGCCGCGCGCCCAGCGTCAGGCCGTGCAGGTCGACCAGCAGGTCGATCTCGTGGCGGCGGATGCAGTGCGCCGCCTCCTCGTCGGTCATGGCGTCGATGCGGATGTAGTGGTCCATGGCGCCGACCACGCGCGCGCGCAGCGGGCTGCCGTCCTCGCGGCTCCAGCTGAAGGCGTAGACCTCGACGCGGCTGCGGTCGTGCAGCTCGTACAGTTCGGCGGTCAGGATCGATACCGCGTGCGAGCAGAAGTCCGAGGACAGGTAGCCGATGCGCATGCGCTTGTGCGGATAGCCGGTGCCATCGGTCAGCGGCGCCACATTGCTTTTGACTTTCTCGTCGATGAAGCGGCGCGCGGCGGCCAGTTGTTCGGCCGGATCGGGCGAGGCGCTGAGCATGGCCAGGGCCGAGGTGGAGCGCTTCAGTTCTTCCGGGCCCAGATTCGGCAAGCCCGCGTACACCGGCCACTCGCATAGCTTCTGGCGCAGATGGACCCAGTGCGTGATGACGTTGGGCTGCTGCGGATTGAGTTCCAGGCTGCGGCGCAGCATCTGCTCGGCTTCCGGCAGCAGCTTGCGGATTTCCAGCAGGCGGCCCAGATTGTTCAGGGTCTGCTGGTGCAGGGCGGGCTGGGTGGCGATGTCGGGCTGCACTTCGCGCAGGATGGCGCGCCACACGTCGAGCGATTCGTCGGGGCGGCCCATGCGCTCAAGCAGGGAGCCGAGATTCAGGCGCGCTTCGACGAAATTGGGATTGAGGCCGATGGCCTGGCGGTAAGCCTGTTCGGCGCCGGCCTCGTCGCGCTGGTCGCCCAGGGTCACGGCCAGGTTGAAGCAGACCGCGTAGGACAGCGGCGAGCGGGTCTTGTCCAGCCACAGACGGTACAGGGCGCTCGCCTCCTGCGGCACGCCGCGCGCCACCAGTTCCTGGGCCGCCTGGAACAGTTCGCCGATCGGCAGCACGCCCCGGCTTGCCTGCTTCAGCACGGCTTGGTGGGAAGCGGGAAGAGAGGCGGAGCTGGCTGAAACGGTCATCTTGTTCTTTCGCTGAAAACGGCCCGGCTGCCGACGGGCGTAGAAGGCGTAATCATACCCTGTTGCGCATGGGAAGACGGGGATTTTGTGGCCTTGGAGCAACTGACCTGTGCCGCCGCCATCCCGCTCCGCCCACGGACGGGCCGCAGGCGGTGGGGCGGGACGGCCTTACTTGGTGGCGGCCAGCCAGCCTTGCGTTTTCTGGCTGTCGTGCAGGGCTTCGAGCTGCTTGTGGCTGCCGTCCGGCGACGCCTGCAGCGCCGCCATCTGGCCGCCGGCCGCGAAACGCTCGAGCGCATTGCTCAGCGCCTGCACCTGCAGCGACAGCGGCGAGGCCAGGGCGGCGGCCGTCGGCTCGGGCAAGCGGGCCGGCGCCGGGCTGGTGCCGGCCTTGCCTGGCGGGCTGGCTGCCTGCAGCGCTGCCGCGTCGCCGCTCTGCGCCGCGTCAGCGGCGGCCACCAGTGCCGGATTGGCGTGGACGGTGCGCGGGGCCGTTGCCGCCGGCATGGGCACCGTGGCCAATGTTGCCGGCGCGTCAGCCGGGATAGCCGCCAAGACCGCTTGCGCCGCCAGGCTTGGTGCGGCAGCGGCAGGCTGTTGCGCGTCGATGACCGCCGGCGCCAGGGCCGGCAGGGCGGCCGCCTGCGCGCTGTTGGTAGGGGATGCGGCCACTGTCTGGCCTGCACTGGCTGCCTTGGCGGCTGCCTGCAGGCCGTTGCCAGCTGGTCCAGCCTGGCCGGCGGCGGCCGGGCCGGTGGCGAACCAGACGTCGGCCGCGGCGTGCTGGCGGCCTTGCGTGTCGGTCCAGCTCGACGTCAGGCCGATGCGGTTGCCGTGCTGGCGCGCTTCCGAGGCTTGCGCCTGCAGCGAGAGCGAGGCTACGCCGAGCGACGCCAGGGTGTGCAGCTCGCCGGCCTGGCTCACGCCGTCGCCGTCGGCATCGACCCAGACGCGCAACTGGCCATAGGCCCGGTCGGCGCTGTCGATGCGGCCATCGGCATTGCTGTCGAGTTCGCGCAGCGCGGCATAAGCGTCGCGCGCCTTGCTGCCGTCGGCCAGCGTGACGGCGCTGCCGAACAGCTCGCCGCCATCGTTGATCCGGCCGTCGCCGTTGCGGTCCAGGGCCAGCAGGCCGTCGCGCGGGCCGGCCCAGCCGGTCTGCACTTTCTGGCCGCGGCCATAGATGTCGAACTGCACGCCGGCCTCGCGGCCCACGGTGCTGACGCCGTCGCCGTCCAGGTCGAGCACCAGCGGCGTGGCATAGCGCGTCGAGGCCGGATTCAGTGCCATGGTCTGTTCCACCGTCATGGCCGCGATCTGGGCATTGGTGAAGCCATGGTCGATCTGGATCACGCTGAGGGCGGCCAGGTCGGCCGTTTCCATGGCCGTGATCTGGGCCGTGGTGAAGGCGGCGATCTGGGCCGTTCCCAGCGCCGCCGCCTGCAGCGTGGTCAGGGCGGCGATCTGGGCCGGTTTCAGCGCCGCGATCTGGGCTGGACTCAGGGCCGCGTACTGCACGGCGCTCAGGGCGCCCAGTTGCTGGCTGTTCAGCGCGCCCAGCTGGATGCCGTTGAAGCTGGCCAGCTGGGTGGTGGAAAACGCTTGCATCTGGGCCGGGCTCAAGCCGGCCAGCTGGCTGACTTTGAGGCCGGCCAGTTGGGCATTGCTGAGGTTGACGAGCTGGTTGCCCGAGAAATAGCCGATCTGCAGCGAACTGAAGGCGCCGATCTGGGCCGCGCTGAGCACCGACAACTGGGCCGTCGACAGGACGCCGATCTGGTCGATATTCAAGGCCGCCAGCTGCGAGTTCTTGAGCGCCTTGAGCTGGTTGGCGCTGAGCACGGCGGCCTGTTCGGCCGTCAGCGCGCCGATCTGGGTGGTGGTCAATGTGGCGATCTGGGCCGTGCCCAGACTGCCGACCTGGGCTGTCGTCAAGGCGGCCACCTGGTCGGCCGTCAGCGCCGTCAGCTGGGCCAGGCGGATGGCGGCCAGTTGGGCCGTGCTGAGCGCCTGGATTTGCTCATTGTTCAGCACCGGCAACTGGGCCGCGCTCAGGTAGCCGATCTGGGCCACGGTGAGAGCGGCGATCTGGGCCGTGCTGAGCACGGTCAGATGGTCGGCGTTGAGCACGGCGATCTGGGCGCTGCTCAGGGTGGCGATCTGGCCCGTGCCGAGCACGCCCATCAGGGCCGGCGGCAGCGCATTGATCTGGGCGCCGCTGAGCGCCGCCACTTGCGCGTTCGACAGCGCCGCCAGCTGGTCGCTGCCCAGGCCGGGCAGGGCGCTTTCGCTGAGGGCGCGGATCTGCGCCGTGTTCAGCGCCTGCAACTGGTCCGTGGCCAGCGTGGCCAGCTGCTGGGCGTCGAAGGCGGCGATCTGCTGGGTGCCGAGGGCACGCAATTGGGCCGTGGCGAGGGCGGCGATCTGGCCGGTCGCCAGCGCCTGGATCTGCTGGCTGCTGAAGGCCTGGACCTGGCGCGTGCTGAGCGCGGCCAGATCCTCGGTTTCCAGCGCGCGCACCTGCTCGGTCGCCAGGGCCGCCAGCTGGAGATTGTTCATGGCCTGCATCTGCGCCGTGTTGAGGGCGACGATGTGGGCGGTGTTCAAGCCCAGGCTGAACTGGTCGGCCGTCAGCGCGGCAATCGCGGCCGTGCTCAGCGCGGCGAGCTGTGCCGTGCCGAGCAGGCCCAATTGGGCCGTGCCGAAACCGCCCACCTGGCCGGCCCGCAAGGCGGCGGCCTGGTCGGTGCTGAGGACGGCGATCTGGTCGCTGCGCAGGGCCGCCAGCTGGCCCGGTTTCAGCGCAGCCACGGCCGCCGTGTTCAGGGCGGCGAATTGGCTGCTGCCGAGGCCATAGCTGAGCTGGCTGGTGCTCAGGGCGCTGGCGGCGGCCGTGCCGAGCGCGGCCGCTTGCCCCACGGTCAGCGCCGCGATTTGCTCGGTGTTCAGGGCGCCGATCTGCAGGCTGCCGAAACCGGCGATCTGGGCGCTGCCCAGCGACTGGATCTGGGCCGTCGTCAGCGATGCGATCTGGGCCGTGTTCATGACGGCCAGCGCGGCCGTGTTCAAGGCGCGCAACTGGTCACTGCTGAGCCAGCGGAATTGGGCCGAGCTGAACGCGGCCAGCTGGTCGCCGCGCAGCACGGCCAGGTCTTCCGTTTCCAGCGCCGCCATCTGGGCGCTGTTGAGCAGGGCCAGTTGGCTGGTGCGCAAGGCCAGGATCTGGGCCGTGTTGAAGGCGGCGATCTGGGCCGTGCTGAGGCCGCTGCTGATCTGGCTGTTGCTCAGGCCGCCGATGGCGCTGCTGCCGAGGGCGTTGAACTGGGTGGTGGACAGGGCCGCCAATTGCAGGCTGGTCAGGGCGCCCAGCTGGTTGGCGCCGAACGCGGCCAACTGGCCCGTGGCCAGGGCCGCCACCTGCTCGGTGCTCAAGCCCAGGCCGATCTGCGTGGCCGTCAGCGCGCGCACGGCGCTGCTGGACAGGGCGTTCAACTGGTCGGGGCGCAGGCCGCGGATCTGGCTGCTGTTCAGGGCCACGATCTGGCTGCTGCGCAGGGCGTTCAAGTCCTGGGTTTCGAGCACGCTGATCTGGAAGCTGTTGAGCGCGGCCAGCAGGATGTTGCTCAAGCCCGCGTACTGGGTGGTGGTCATGGCGATCAGCTGGGTGCTGCTCAAGGCGCCCAGCTGGGCCGTGGTCAGGCCGGCAATGCCGGCGCTGCTGAAGTTGCTGAGGATTTCCGTGCTGAGGCCGGCAATTGTGGCCGTCGCCAGCGCCGCCACCTGGTGGCTGCGCAGCGCGGCGAAGTCTTGCGACTCCATGGCCGCCAGCTGGGTGCTGCTCAGGGCGGCGATCTGGGCCGTGGTCAGCGCGCTGGCCTGGTCGGTGGTCAGCGCGACGATCTGGTCGGTGGACAGGGCCGCGATCTGGGCCGTGCGGAAGGCCGTGATCTGGTTGCTGCGCAAGGCGGCGAAGTCGGCCGTTTCCAGGGCCGCCAGCATGGCCGTGCTGAAGGAAGCCAGTTGGCTGCCGTACAGCGCGGCGGCCTGGGCCGTGGTGAAGGCGGCGATGCGCGCCGCGCTCAAGCCATTCAACTGGCGCGTGCTCAGGGCGCCGATCTGCATGCTGCCGAGGGCGGTGTACTGTTCGTCGCGCAGGGCGGCCAACTGGCTATCCTTGAGCGCTTGCACCTGGCCGAAGCGCAAGGCGTTGAGGTCGGCCGTTTCCATGGCGCGCAGCTGCGCGTCGCCCAGGGCAACGATCTGGGCCGTGCTCAAGGCGACGATCTGGGCCGTGCTGAAGGCGGCCATGGTGGCGGCATCCAGCTCGGCCAGCGCGGCCGTGCTGATGCCGCCGATCTGCGGCGCCTTGATGCTGGCGAAATCCTGGCTTTCCATCGCGTTCAGCTGCGCGCCGCTGAGGCCGGCCAACTGGCGCTGGGTCAGCGCGCCGGCCTGGGCGGTGCTGAGCGCGACCAGCTGGGCCGCGCTCAGGCTGGCCATCTGGCTGCTGCTCAGGTAGCCGATCTGGGCCGTGCTGAGCAGGGCCAACTGGCTTTCGCTCAGATTGGCCAGGGCCTGGGTCGACAGGCTGGCGATCTGCAGCTGGCGCAGCGCGCGCAAATCTTCCGAGGCCAGCGCATTCAATTGTTCGTTGGTCAGGTAGCTGAGCTGGCGCGTGCCGAGGTTGGCCAACTGGGTCGTGGTCAATGCCGTGATGTGCTGGCTGCCCAGGCTGGCGATCTGCTGCGAATTCAAGCCGTTCAGCGCCTGCCACTTGATGGCGGCGAAGTCGGCCGTTTCGAGGGCGGCCAGCTGCTCGGGGCGCATGCCGCTGAGCTGCTGGGTATTCAGGGCCGCCATCTGGGCCGTGGTCAGCGCCACGATCTGCGCCGTGTTGAGCGAAGCCATCTGGCCTGGCGTCAGGCCGGCGATCTGCTTGGTGCTCAGCGCGGCGATCTGGGCCGTGCTGAGGTCGGAAAAGCGCAGCGCGCCCAGGGCCGCCAGTTGGGCTGGGCTGAGCACGGCAAAGTCTTGCGGCTCGAACGCGGCCAGCTGGGCCGTGCTGAGCGAGGCCATCTGGGCGGTGGTCAGGGCCATGGTCTGGGCCGTCGTGAGCGCCGCGATCAGGGCCGGCGACAGCGTGGCGACCAGGTCGATGTTAAGGGATGCGATCAGGCGCGTGCCGAGCGCGGCCCAGTCCTGGGTTTCCAGCGCATTCAGTTGCGCGCTGCTCAAGGCCGACAATTGGCGCGTGCTGAGCGCCGCCGCCTGGGCCGTGCCGAGCGCGGCCACCTGGGCCAGGCTCAGGGCGCGGATCTGCGCTGTGCTCAGGCCGCCGATCTGGCGGCTGCCCAGGGCTGCCAACTGGCCCGCGTCGAGGCCGGCGATCAGGGCCGTGGCCAGCGCGCCGATCTGCTGCGAAGCCAGCTGGCCCAGCTTGTCGGTGCCGAGCGCGGCCAGTTGTTCCGCGCTGAGCAGGCTCAGCGTGCGCGTGCTCAAGCCCGCGAGCTGGGCGCTGCGCAGGGCGGCCAGTTGGGCGCTCTGCAAGGCCGCGACCTGGTCGGTTTGCAGACCCAGCAACTGGCTGCTCTTCAGCGCCGCGAAATCTTCCGTCTCGATGGCCGCCAATTGCTCATTGCTCAACAGGCCGATCTGGCGCAGGCTGAGCGAGGCCGCCTGCTGGGTGGTGAGCGCGGCGATCTGGGCCGTATTGAAGCCGGCCAGCTGCTTGCTGTCCAAAGCTATCAGCTGGCGCGTTTTCAGGGCCGCCACATCCTGGGTTTCCATGGCGCCGATCTGGACGCTGTTCAGCACTTGCAACTGGCTATTGCTGAGCTGGCTGACCTGTTCCGTGCCGAGGCCGGCGATCTGGTCGGCACGCAGCACGGCCAGTTGCCGGCTGGTCAGCGCGATCAGTTGGGCGCTGCGCAAGGCCGCCAGGTTTTCCGTTTCCAGCGCCGCCACCTGGGTGGTGCTCAGGGCGGCGATCTGCTGGCTGCCGAGCTGGGTGAATTGGGTGGTGCTGAAGCCGTCGGCGATCTGCTCGTTGCTGAGGGCGGCGATTTGCTGCGAGCTCAGGCCATACAACTGGGGCGCGCCAAAGCCCGTGTGCAGCTGGGCCGTGGTCATGGCCTGCAGGCTGCGCGTGGTGATGGCGCGGATTTGCTGCGAACTCATCACCTGCAACTGGGTGCTGCTGAAGGCGACGATCTGCTCGGGCCGCAGGCTGGCCATATCGGCCGTCTTGAGCAGCGTGATCTGATAAGTGCTGAGGCCGGCGATCTGCGCCGTGTTCAGGTCGGGTACGATAGAGGGCATAGTAAGGTTCTCCTTGCCCCAATATATCCCGAATGCAATAGCCGCCATGTTGAGAACAGGCGGGGAAATAACGTTTAAATCACTGTACTGAAATAATAACTTCCATTTCAATAGTTTTTATTTTTGCATTAAAAACCGTATTATCGTGATACACGGTAGCTCGAAAAATTTTAAATATAGTCGATAATGTTACAAACTCCTCCGGCCTTTATTCCGCTGATCACGCCCGCTATGGCGGCTGCGCCCCTGCGCCGCGTCTTTCTCTTCCACCAAGGCCAGCTGCTGCTGCGCAGCGCCGACCTGGCCCTGCCCGAGCAGCTGGACGCTTTGGGCCTGAGTCCTGAACAACTGCATCCGGTCGGCCTGTGGCAGGACTGTTATTACCAGGTGGCCTGGACCGACAACCCGGCCCTGCCCGACGCCGAGCACGGCTGGCACGGCTTGCGCGCCCTGTTCGGCAGCATGGACGAGGGCTTGCTGGGCCTGGCCAGCCGCGCCAGCCAGCTGGCCGAATGGGCGCGCACCCACCGCTTCTGCGGCGCCTGCGCCAGGCCGATGGCGCGCGCGGCGGGCGAACGCAGCTTCCAGTGCCCGGCCTGCGGCATGACGGCGTACCCGCGCATTTCGCCGGCCATGATGGTGCTGATCCGCAAGGGCGAATCGGCGCTGCTGGCGGTGCACGCGCAGGCGCCGTACAAGCGCTTTACCGCGCTGGCCGGTTTTCTGGAAGCGGGCGAATCGATCGAGGAAGCCGTGCACCGCGAGGTGTATGAGGAAGTCGGCCTGCGCGTGCAGAACTTGCGCTATTTCGGCAGCCAGTCCTGGCCTTTCCCGCATTCGCTGATGATCGCGTTTACCGCCGATTACCTGGATGGGGAAATCCGCGTCGACCCGAATGAAATCAGCGAGGCGCGCTGGTTCGGTCCCGGGGATGAATGGCCGGAAATGAGCGCCACCGTCTCCATCGCCGCCGCCCTGATCAATGCCCACCGGCCGCGCTGAGTCCGGCGCGCGCCCAAGCGGCCCCGGCTTTGAGTCAGGCGCCGGTGCAAGCGCGCCAAAGCCTGTATACTGATGGGTCAATCGCAATTTTCAGACCTTTATCATCATGTCAAAAGACGTAGAATTCTCCGAACACGACTGGCGCCGCCTGCTGCAGAGCTTTGGCGAAGACCCGGACCGTCCGGGCTTGATCGAAACGCCGCACCGTGTCAGCAAGGCGTGGAAGCACTGGACCTCGGGTTATGCCCAGAACCCGGTGGAACTGCTGAAGGCCTTTGAAGATGGCGCCGAGCAGTACAACGAACTGATCGTGGTCAAGGGCATTCCCGTCTACAGCCACTGCGAACACCACCTGGCGCCGTTCTTCGGCAAGGCCACCGTCGGCTATGTGCCGAACGGCAAAATCGTTGGCCTGTCCAAGCTGACCCGCCTGGTGGACTGCTTCGCCAAGCGCCTGCAGGTGCAGGAACGCATGACCATGCAGATCGCCGAAGCGCTGATGGAAGTGCTGGAACCGAAGGCCGTGGGCGTGGTGGTCAAGTGCCGTCACCTGTGCATGGAAAGCCGCGGCATCCGCACCCCGGGCGAAGAAACCGTGACCTCGGCCATGCTGGGCGAGCTGCAGCCCAATCTGGCCATGCGCACCGAATTCCTGGCCCTGGCGCGCGAGCCCTGAGCGATGGCGGGCGCGATCGAATGGCACAGCGGCGACTTGAACGCCGCGCAGGCGCTGGCCAGCACGGCCGGCCGTCCCCTGTTCCTGTACTGGGGCGCGGGCTGGTGTCCGCCCTGCAACCGGGTCAAGTCGGAAATTTTCAGCCGCGACGAGGTCGCCGCCCGCCTGCGCGGCCTGGTGCCGTTCTGGCTCGACGGCGACGCGCCGGGGGCGCAAGCGCTGGCCGCCCGGCTCAAGCTGCGCAGCTATCCGACCCTGGTGCTGTTCGCGCCCGACGGCAGCGAAATCACGCGCCTGCCCTGCGAACTCGACGGTGAACTGTTTATCGACGCCCTCGACACGGCGCTCGCCGCCTCTCATACGGCGGCGCAATCGCTGCAGGCGGCATGCGATGGCAGCCGTGCCCTGAGCGCCGCCGAGTGGAAGCTGCTCAGCCACTATTCCTGGGACACCGACGAAGACGTGCTGCTGGCTGGCCGCGCGCCGGGCGCCACGCTGGCCGCGCTGGCCCAGGCCGCTGCGTCCGTGGCGCCTGATGCCGCTGTCCGCCTGCGTCTGCTTTCGCTCTTGTTCCCCGCCACCGCCGGCGCTGTCGCCGCGCCAGTCGGTGCCGGTGCCAACGGTGCCGCTGCCATCGCTCCAGGCGCAGCCAGCGCAAGCGGCGCTGCCGCCATGGGTTTTGCTGGCGCTGCCGAGATCGCTGCCGCCGCCACGACCGATGCTTTCCTGCTCGGCGTTTGCCGCGACGCCCGGCTGGCCCGCGCCAATATGGACATCTTCGGCAACAGCGGCGCCCAGCTGCTGAAGCTGGCTGGCGCTACCCAGCCCGAGCTGGCCGGCGCTCTGGCGCAAGCCGCCCAGGCCTGGGCCGACGATATGTGGCTGTCCGTGCCCGACCGTCTGACCGCCGTGCGCCTGCAAATGCGCATGGCCCGTTTCGGCCACGCCGCCGCCGGCCTGCCCGAACTGGTGCGCGTTCGCGTCGCGGAAGCGCTGGCCGAAGTCGACGACCCCTATGAGCGCCACACCCTGGTCAACACGGCCGTCAGCGCCCTGAACGACGCCGGCCTGCCGGCCGAAGCCGAAGCCCTGCTGCAAGCCGAGCTGGCGCGTTCGCATTCGCCCTACTACTTCATGCTGAGCCTGGCCTCCAGCGCCAAGCGCCGCGGCGACGTGGCCGGCATGCTGTCCTGCTACGAGCAAGCCTGGCGCGCCGCCACCGGCAGCGCCACCCGTCTGCAATGGGGTGTCACCTACCTGAGCGCCCTGCTCGACAATGCCCCAAGCGACAGCGCGCGCATTGAAACTGCCGCCGCCGGCATCCTGGCCGATGTGAGCGCCACCGCCGACGCCTTCAGCCAGCGCAACCTGGCCCAAGCCCGCCGCCTGGCCGCCAAGCTCAGCGGCACCCCCCACGCCCCCGCCCTCCAGCAAGCCCTGCGCCCCGCACTCTGATCCACAGTCCGGTCCGTGTCCACTTTGGTGCCAGGCACCAAAGTGGACACGGACTCGGCCATTCGGCGGACTGAACCTTAGTGCAGCTGCAGGGTGGCGGCCAGCCAGTCGACAAAGACGCGCACGCGGGCCGAGAGGTGGCGGCTGTGGGCGTAGACGATGGAGACGGGCAGCGGCGCGGCGCGCCAGGCGGGCAGCACTTCTTCCAATGCGCCGCTGGCGAGCAGCGCCTCCATGCCGAGCCGGGGCGCCTGCATCAGGCCGAGACCGGCGCGGCAGCTGGCGACATACGCTTCGGCGCTGCCGACCGAGACGCGGCTGCGCATGGCCACCGTGTGGCTCTGGCCGTCGGCGTCGAGGTATTCCCACTCCAGGTCGCGCCCGCTTTGGCTGGAGAAGAAATTCACCGCGTAGTGCTGCTTGAGATCGGCCAGCGTCTGCGGCCGTCCATATTGCGCCAGATAGCTGGGCGCGGCGCAGTTGACCTGCTCCATGGCGCCGATGCGGCGCGCGATCAGGCTGGAGTCGCGCAAGGTGCCGACGCGTACCGCGCAGTCGATGCCTTCGCCGACCAGGTCGGCAAAGCGGTCGCTGGCGCCCAGCCGCACCTGGATTTCGGGATAGGCGGCAAAAAACGCCGGTAGGGCCGGAATCACGATCAGGTGCGCAATCCGTTCCGGCAAATCGACGCGCACCACGCCGGCGGGCCGCTTGCCGCTGCCGAGAAAGAGGGCGTTCAAATCCTCCAGCTCGTTGAGCAGGGCGCGGCAGCGCTCCAGATACACCACGCCCTCCACCGTCAGGCTGACCTTGCGCGTGGTCCGCTGCAGCAGGCGCACGCCAAGCTGCTGCTCGATCCCCTGCACGGCATTGGTCACCGTCGGGCGCGGCAGGCTGAGCTGCTCGGCAGCCTGGGTGAAGCTCTTGCTGTCGGCCACGGCCTGAAAAATCTGCATGCTGCGGAACTGGTCCATTGTTATTGTTGGCCGAATAAAGATGGAGGAATTAGCATATTTATTACTTGAATCCAGAATAGCACAATGGCTGCACCTCAACCCTTCTGGAGCTCCGCAATGCAAACCCGCCAACTCGGCCACACCGGCCCGCGCACCGCCCAGCTAGGCCTGGGCCTGATGGGCATGTCCGACCTGTACGGCCCGGCCGACCGTGCCGAAAGCCTGGCCACCATCCATGCCGCGCTGGAGGCCGGCCTGACCCTGCTCGACACGGGCGACTTTTACGGTATGGGCCATAACGAGCTTCTGCTGGGCGAAGCCCTGCGCGGCCGGCAGCGCGACCAGGCCGTGGTCAGCGTCAAATTCGGCGCCCTGCGCGATCCGGCCGGCGGCTGGAGCGGCTACGATGCCCGTCCCCAGGCGGTGAAGAATTTCGCCGCCTACTCGCTGCGGCGCCTGGGCCTGGAGCACATCGATATCTACCGTCCCGCCCGCCTCGATCCGAACGTGCCGATTGAAGACACCGTGGGCGCCATCGCCGACCTCGTCCAGCAAGGCTATGTGAAACATATCGGCTTGTCCGAAGTGGGCGCCGATACCCTGCGCCGCGCCCATGCCGTGCACCCGATCAGCGACTTGCAGATCGAATACTCGATGATTTCGCGCGGCATCGAAAACGGCGTGTTGCAGACGGCGCGCGAGCTGGGCATCGGCATCACGGCCTATGGCGTGCTGTCGCGCGGCCTGATTTCGGGCCATTGGAGTGCCCAGCGCGCGGGCGAGGCCGATTTCCGCGGCCAGTACAGCCCGCGTTTCCAGGGCGCGAACCTGGCGCATAACCTGGCCCTGGTCGAGCGCGTGCGCCAGGTGGCCGACAGCCTCGGCATCTCGGTGGCGCAGCTGGCGATTGCCTGGGTGCTGGCGCAAGGCCAGGACATCGTCGCCCTGGTCGGTGCGCGCAGCCGCCAGCGCCTGCAGGAAGCGCTGGGCGCGGATAAGGTGGTGCTGGGGGCGGCCGATCTGGCCCGTCTGGAGGAAGTGCTGCCGGCCGGCGCGGCGGCCGGCGAGCGCTACAACGCCTATCTGACCGTTGACCTGGACAGCGAAAAGCAATAACCAATATAGCCGCTTAAACCACGATTTGCCTTATTGTTTTTAAGCAATTTACACACATTGTTGCATTCAGGCCGCACTGGCTTTGCCCTGCGGCCATTTTATTTCCGTTCGGAATCGAACACGGTTATTCTTGGCCTCCAGTACCAAAACAAACCTTTCTGGTATCAGGAGACTCAGGTGAACAATTTGTCATTCAAGCAGAAGCTGTGGATTCCCTTGATTTGCAGCCTGCTCTGCATCTCGGCCGTGTTTATTTACGATGCGCTGCAAATGCGCAATGTGCGCATCGAAGAGCGCAAGAACGATCTGGCCGACGTGGCCGACGTGGGCTTGAGCGTGCTCAAGCTGTACGGCGACAAGGCCCAGTCCGGCGCCATGAGCAAGGAAGACGCCCAGGCCCAGGCGCGCGCCAGCATCAAGGCCATGCGCTTCGGCAAGGATGGCTATCTGTCCATCGTCGGCAGCGACGGCATCGCCCTGATGAATCCCTTCAAGCCGGAAAACGATGGCAAGAACCTGCTGGACTTCAAAGATCCCAAGGGCAACTACCTGTACCGCGACATCACCAATGTCGCCAAGGGCGAGGGTTCCGGCTTCGTCAGCTACTGGTGGGCACGTCCCAACGCCACCGAGCCGTCGCCCAAGCTGAGCCGCGTCGCCACCTATAAGCCCTGGGAATGGGCGCTGGTGACGGGCGTGTATATGGATGATATCGATGCCGCCTTCTACTCCCAGCTGATGAAGTCGGGCGTGCTGCTGGTGGTGGTCTGCCTGATCCTGGCCGCGATCGTGGGCGCCATCAACCGCAGCCTGCACCGCGCCATTGGCGGCGAACCCGAGTATGCGGAAAAAGTCGCTTCGCTGATCGCCGCTGGCGACCTCAGCGTGACGGTGGAAACGGTCAGCGGCGACCGCAGCAGCATGCTCTACGCCATGAAGGCCATGCAAGCCAATCTGGCCAACACCATTGGCGAAATCCGCCGCGCCGCCGACACCATCGCCATCGCCTCGGCCGAAATCGCCAGCGGCAATATGGACTTGTCGGCGCGCACCGAATCCCAGGCCAGCTCGCTCGAAGAAACCGCCGCCTCGATGGAAGAGCTGACCTCGACCGTGAACCAGAATGCCGCCAACGCCGTGCAGGCCAACCAGCTGGTGCAATCGGCCGCCCACGTGGCGCAGCAGGGCGGCACCGTGGTGTCGCAAGTGGTGCAGACCATGGACACCATCAACGCGTCCTCGCGCCGGATTGTCGACATCATCGCCGTGATTGACGGCATCGCCTTCCAGACCAATATCCTGGCCCTGAACGCCGCGGTGGAAGCGGCGCGCGCCGGCGAGCAGGGCCGCGGCTTCGCCGTGGTCGCCTCCGAAGTGCGCAACCTGGCCCACCGTAGCGCCGCCGCCGCCAAGGAAATCAAGGAACTGATCAACGACTCCGTCGGCACCATCGAAAGCGGCAGCACCCTGGTGGCGCAGGCCGGCAGCACCATGGACCAGGTGGTGGAAAGCGTTTCGCGCGTGACCCAGATCATGGCCTCGATCACCGACGCCTCGAGCGAGCAGAGCACCGGCATCGGCCACGTCAACCAGGCCATCACGGAAATGGATTCCGTCACCCAGCAAAACGCCGCCCTGGTGGAAGAAGCCGCCGCCGCTGCCGGTGCCATGCAAGAGCAGGCCGCCACCCTGGCCCAGCTGGTCAGCCGCTTCCGCCTGAGTGCCGGCGAAGCCGCCGCCCAGTCCGCCCCGCGCACCCAACGCGCTCCGGCAAGACAGCGTGCCCTGAGCCATGCCTGACCCCGTGTCCGATTGGGGTCAGACCCCAATCGGACAGACCCCAATCGGATGGGACGGCCATCCGGCGGGCCCGGCCGTACCGTTACCGCACCACAGATGAGTACGTGTCCGATCGGTGCCAGGCACCACGGTGGACACAAGCTCAGCCGCGTGGCTTGCCTCTATTTAATGTAATACAGCCCAGTCCGCCGGAAGGCCGTTGAAGCGGACTTATTCGGTGGTTTCGGCGACGGCGGGAGCGTCGGCGGGGATGTCGGCTTTGGGCGCCGGGGCGGGTTCGAAGACGAGCTTGTCGGCATCGCCGCGGAACACGCCCAGCTTCTGGCCGCTCGCTTCGCCGCCTTCCTGCAGGGCGCAGCTCTCGGTTTCCACTTGCCAGACTTGCTTGCCGGCGCGCAGGCTCCAGCGGCGCTCGCCGCTGCCGAACAGCTCCACTTCGGTATCCAGGATCGGCAGCTCGGTCAGTGCCAGCTGGCGCTGGCAATCGGGCAGGCGCGCCGCCATCAGCGTGATGCGCGCATCGTCGCTCCAGAAATAATCCTGCTGGCGGCGCACGCTCAAGGTGTGCTCCTGCGTGCTGTCCGCATAATAGGTGGCCGTATCATTGATGCAGCCGGCCAGCAGCAGCGGGAACAGGGCGGTCAGGATCTTGCGCATGGTGGTCTTCGCTTGTTATTCACGTAACGAAATTCATTATAGCGGTGCGCGCATGGGCTTGCATCATCGGTGCGGCCGCTTCCGGAGGAATTGCTATAAGATAAAGCACATTTCTTAATGAACTACAGGCTCGCGCGCCATGAACGGACAGTCCTCTCTCGACGATCAGAGTTTTCGCCGTGTTCTTTCCCGCAACATCACGCTGCCGCTGGCTGCGGGCGTGGTCAGCGCCGGGGTCTTTGTGGCGGTGCTGGTCTATCTGCTGAGCGCCCTCAACTGGGTTGAGCATAGCGAGCGCGTCATCGGCAATGCCCAGGAGGCGCGCAAGCTGACGGTGGACATGGAAACCGGCATGCGCGGCTTCCTGCTGACGGGCGACGAAAGCTTCCTTGCGCCGTATAAGCTGGCGCGGCCCAAGATCGATGCGGCGCTCAATGTGCTGGCCGATCTGGTCAAGGACAATACGCAGCAGGTGGAGCGCATCCGCAATATCCAGGCCCAGCAAAAACAGTGGGAGGGCGTGGCCGAGCACATGATCGCCACGCGCCGCGCCAATGGCGATTACCTGTCCCTGGTGCGCAGCGGCCGCGGCAAGGTCGAGTTCGACGAGGTGCGCGCCCAGTTCCAGGGCTTTGTGACGACCGAGGAAAGGCTGCGCGGCGAACGGGCGCGCCAGTCGCGCAATGTGACCTTCTTCACCACCATCACCTATCTGACGCTGAGCCTGCTGCTGAGCGGCGCCTTGGCCTACTTCGGACGGCGCGACTTGATGCGCCTGTCCAGCGCTTTCGGCAAGGCGCTGCAGGCGCAAACCGAGCAGTCGGACAAGCTGGAGCAGCAGGCCTGGATGCGTTCCGGCCAGGGCCAGTTGGCCGAGCAGGGCATAGGCCAACTGGCCTTGCCGCTACTGTCCTCCACCCTGCTGCAATTCCTGGCGCGCTATCTCGATGTGGCGGTGGCTGCCCTGTATGTACGCGAGGCCGACGGCAGCCTGCGCCGCGTGGCCGCCTATGGCTTCAGCCATGATGATATGGAACACGGCCAGCATCTGCTGCCGGGCGAGGGCCTCGTCGGCCAGGCGGCGCAGGGACGACGCCTGGTGCATCTGCAAAACCTGCCGCCCGATTATCTGAAGGTCAGTTCCGCCCTGGGCAGTGCCCAGCCGCTGCAGGTGGTGGTGCTGCCCGTGGACAGCGACGGCAGCGTGAACGGCGTGGTGGAACTGGGCTTCCTGCGCGCGGTGGGCGAGCGCGAACTCGATTTCCTGCGTCTGGTGGCGGGCAATATCGGCACGGCCATCGAGGCCACCCAGGCGCGCCAGCGCCTGCAGGAAGTGCTGGCCGAAACCCAGCAGCTGAACGAGGAGCTGCAGGTGCAGCAGGAAGAGCTGCGCACCGCGAACGAAGAACTGGAAGAGCAGTCGCGCGTGCTGGAGCTGTCGCAGGCCAACCTGGAAAACCAGAAGGCGGAGCTGGAGCAGAGCAATGAGCAGCTGGCCGAACAGGCCGTCGCGCTCGACCAGAAAAACGCCGCGCTAGGCGATGTGCAGCAGCAGCTGGAAGAACGGGCGCGCGATCTGGAGCGCGCCAGCCAATACAAATCGCAATTCCTGGCGAATATGTCGCACGAGCTGCGCACGCCGCTGAACAGTTCCCTGATCCTGGCCAAGCTCTTGTCCGATAACGAGGCGGGCAATCTGAGCGAGGAACAGGTGCGCTATGCGCAAACGATTTACGGCGCGGGCAACGACCTGCTCAATCTGATCAACGACATCCTCGACATCTCCAAGGTCGAAGCGGGCAAGCTGGAATTGGCGCCGGAAGAGTTGCAGCTGGAACCGTTGGCCGAGCGCCTGGCGCGCGCCTTCGAACCGCTGGCGCGGCAAAAAGGACTGGACCTGGTGGTGGACCTGGAACCGGGCCTGCCATCCGCCATCTTCAGCGATGGCCAGCGCCTGGAACAGATTCTGAAAAACCTGCTGTCGAACGCGATCAAGTTCACCGACCAGGGCAAGGTGATTCTGCGCCTGTCGCCGGGCGAGCAGGGCCAGGTCAGCTTCGCGGTCAAGGATTCCGGCGTCGGCATTCCGCCCGAGCAGCATGAGAACATCTTCGGCGCTTTCCAGCAGGCCGATGGCAGCAGCAGCCGGCGCCATGGCGGCACGGGGCTGGGCCTGTCGATCTCGCGCGATCTGGCGCGCCTGCTGGGCGGCACGATTGCGCTGAGCAGCGCGCCGGGACGAGGCAGCACCTTTACCCTGACCCTGCCGGCGCAATGGGCCGTGCCGCCGCAGGCACAGATTGCGCCCGCGGTGGCGCGGGCATTCGGCGCGCCACTGCCCTTGGCCGGCATTGCCGCGCCGCCGCTGGCGCAGCTGGCCGCGGCGGGGGGCGCTGCTGCAACGGCTGCCTCGCCGGCGCGCCCCGCCTCCCTGGCGCCGGCCGGCATCGCGCCCGCCTCCGCATCCAGCGTCAACGGCGCTCATGTTCCCTTGCCCGCCGTGCCGCGCGCCTTCAGCGATGACCGCGACAACGCGCCGCCGCCCGAACGCAGCGTGCTGGTGATCGAGGATGAAGCGGCTTTCGCCCGCATCCTCTTCGATCTGGCGCACGAGATGGGCTACCGCTGCCTGGTCGCCTTCTCCGCCGAAGAGGGCTTGCAGCTGGCCGCGCAATACCGGCCCGATGCCATCCTGCTCGACATCCGCCTGCCCGACCGTTCCGGCCTGTCGGTGCTGCAGCTGCTGAAGGACAATCCGCTCACCCGCCACATTCCCGTGCACGTGGTCTCCGCCGCCGAGAATGCCGAAGCGGCCCTGCATATGGGCGCGGTCGGCTACGCGCTGAAGCCGGCCACGCGCGAACAGCTGACCGAGGTATTCGGCTGCCTGGAACGCAAATTCACGCAGGAGATCAAACGCATCCTGCTGGTGGAAGACGATGCGCGCCAGCGCGACAGCATGGTGGAACTGATCGCCGACGACGATATCGAAATCCGCGCCGTGGAATCGGGCGAGGCGGCGCTGGAACTGCTGCGCAGCACCGTCTTCGATTGCATGATCATCGACCTCAAGCTGCCGGACATGCAGGGCAATGAACTGCTGCAGCGCATGTCGCGCGAACCGATCGCCTCCTTCCCGCCGGTGATCGTCTACACCGGCCGCAATCTGACGCGCGCCGAGGAAGCCGACCTGCACAAGTATTCGCGCTCCATCATCATCAAGGGCGCGCGCTCGCCGGAACGCCTGCTTGATGAGGTGACGCTGTTCCTGCACAAGGTGGAGTCCGAACTGTCCAGCGAGCGCCAGAGCATGCTGAAAACGGTGCGCAGCCGCGACCGCGTATTCGAAGGCCGCCGCATCCTGCTGGTGGACGACGATGTGCGCAATATCTTCGCCCTCACCAGCGCGCTGGAACAGAAAGGCGCGGTGGTGGAAATCGGCCGCAACGGCCAGGAAGCCCTGGACAAGCTGGACGCGGTGCCCGAGATCGACCTGGTGCTGATGGATGTGATGATGCCCGGCATGGACGGCCTGGAAGCCACACGCCGCATCCGCGCCGATGCGCGCTTCCCGCGCCTGCCCATCATCACCGTCACCGCCAAGGCCATGAAGGACGACCACGAGCAATGCCTGGCGGCCGGCGCCAACGACTACCTGGCCAAACCCATCGACCTGTCGCGCCTGTATTCGCTGCTGCGCGTGTGGATGCCGGTCACCGACTGAGGATGGAGCACGCCATGCCCGGCCACCATCACCATCAAAGCGATATCGAAATCGAGCTGGCCATGCTGATGCAGGCCATCTACATGAAGTACAGCTATGACTTCCGCGACTACACGGGCGCGTCGCAAAAGCGCCGCGTGCTGTACGCCATGGGACAGATGGATTGCCATACGATCTCGGAACTGCAGTCGCGCGTGATGCACGAGGTGTCGGCCTTCAGCACGCTGCTGCAATACCTGACCATTCCCGTCACCGAGATGTTCCGCGACCCGGCGTATTTCGCCGGCCTGCGCGAGCAGGTGCTGCCGGTGCTGAGCACCTACCCCTCGCTGAAGATCTGGGTGGCCGGATGCAGCACCGGCGAGGAAGTCTATTCCCTGGCCATCCTGCTCAAGGAAGAAGGCCTGCTGGAGCGCAGCATCATCTACGCCACCGACATCAATCCGCAGTCGCTGGAGAAAGCCAAGAAAGGCGTCTTCCCGCTGGAGAGCATGCGCCAATACACCGAGAACTACCAGGCTTCGGGCGGCCGGCGCGCCTTCTCCGACTACTACACCGCCGCGTATAACGCGGCCCTGTTCGACCGCGCGCTGTGCGAGAACGTGACCTTTGCCGACCACAGTCTGGCAACCGACAGCGTGTTTGCGGAAACCCAGTTCATCAGCTGCCGCAATGTGATGATCTATTTCAAGCGCAAATTGCAGGAAAGGGCGCTTGGCCTGTTCCACGAGTCGCTATGCCATCGCGGCTTCCTGGGCCTGGGCAGCAAGGAGAGCATTGATTTTTCCAGCTATGCTCCCCGTTTCGAGGCGGTGGCCAAGCGCGAACGCTTGTTCAGGAAACTATGATGGATACCCACCAAACCATAGCCCAGGCTTTGCAGGGACGCCATATCGAGGCCGTCGCCATTGGCGGTTCCGCCGGCGGGGTGAATGCCCTGCTGTCGGTGCTGCCCGGCCTGCCGCCGCATTTTTCGCGCCCGGTGATCGTGGTGCTGCATGTGCAGGGCGGGCGCCAGAGCCAGCTGGCCGAGGTCTTCCAGCGAAAATTGGATTTGCCGGTGCGCGAAGCGAGCGACAAGGAAACCATCGTTCCGGGTACGCTCTATTTTGCGCCTTCGGATTACCATCTGTCGGTGGAGACGGACGCCAGTTTTTCCTTGAGCTGCGAGCCGCCGGTCAATTTCGCGCGGCCCGCCATCGACCTGATGATGATATCGGCCGCCGATACCTATGGCGCCGGGCTGCTCGGCATCCTGCTGACCGGCGCCAACCACGATGGCGCGGCCGGTCTGGCGGCGATCGGCGAAGCTGGCGGCATGACCGTGGCGCAGGACCCGGACGAGGCCATGGTCGGCACCATGCCGGGGGAAGCCATACGCCTGCGCATGCCGGACCTGATCTTGCCGCTGGCCGGTATCCGCTGCCTGTTGTCGATGTTGGAGAACACTTGATGGAAATGGAAAGTACCAAGCTGCTGATTGTGGACGACCTGCCGGAAAATCTGCGCGCCTTGAATGCGCTGATCCGCGGCGAGGGGCGCGCGGTGTTCCAGGCCGCCAGCGGCGAAGAAGCGCTGGCCCTGCTGTTGGAACACGATTTCGCCCTCGCCATTCTCGATGTGCAGATGCCGGAGATGGACGGCTTCGAGCTGGCGGAACTGATGCGCGGCACCGACAAGACCCGCCATATTCCCATCGTCTTCGTCAGCGCGGCGGGCAAGGAATTGAATTACGCCTTCAAGGGCTATGAGACGGGCGCCGTCGATTTTCTCTACAAGCCGCTGGATGCGGACGCGGTGCGCAGCAAGGTGAATGTCTTCGTCGACCTGTATTGCCAGCGGCGCGAGATCCGCCGCCGCGTCGAGCAGCAGGAGGCGACCATGGGCGAGCTGCAGGCCGCGCAGGAGGAGCTGCAGCGCGCCCTGCATATGCGCGACGACTTCATGTCCATGGTGGCGCACGAGCTGCGCACGCCGCTGAATACGCTGTACCTGGAATCGCAGATGCGCAAGATGCAGCTGGAGCGCGGCACCCTGCCGGCGCTCGACAGCGCGCAGACGCGCCGCATGGTGGAGCGCGACGAGCGCCAGATCCGCAGCATGATACGGCTGATCGACGATATGCTGGATGTGTCGCGCATCCGCAGCGGCACCATGTCGATCCGTCCCTGCGATACCGAGCTGCTGCCGCTGCTGGAGCGCGTGGTGGCCGACCTGGAAACCCAGGCCGCAAACGCCGGTAGCCTCATCAGCCTGAACGCCAGCCACAATGTCAGCGGCTGCTGGGACGAGTTCCGCATCGAACAGGTGATCGTCAACCTGCTGACCAATGCGCTGCGCTATGGCGGTGGCCAGCCGGTGGCCGTCACCTTGAGTTCGACGCCCACGCAGGCGATGATCGAAGTGGCGGACCATGGCCCCGGCATCGCGCTCGAGCAGCAGGTGCGCATCTTCGAACCGTTCGAGCGCGTTGGCGGCAAGGATGCCCCGGCGGGACTTGGCCTGGGTCTGTATATTTCGCGCCAGCTGGCGGAAGCGCATGGCGGCCAGCTGGCGGTCAGCAGCCGCGTAGGCGAAGGCGCGGTATTCAGCCTGGTCCTGCCGCGCCAGAGCGCGCAACCGGCGTGATGGTGGGCGCGATGGGCAAGCCGCAGCCGCATGCGGGCAAGCTGGCGAGCGCCGTGGAAGGCGACGTGCTGCGCGCCGCCGAGCTGCTGCCGGCGATCACCCGCCTGCAGGCGCTGGCCGGCGATTTCTGCGGCGCGGTGACGGAGAACCCGAGCCTGCCCGAGCAGCGCCAGATCCTGCGCCGCGTGCATAGCCTGCTGAATCTCTCGGTCTGGCTGGACGGACCGGATATCTCCCTGAAGCCGGGCAGCCCGCGCGTCACCGCCGCGCATGTGAACGGCGCGGTCGACTACTGCCTGCACGCTTACCGCGACCTCACGCTGCTGGCGCAGAAGCTGGCCTTTGTCGATCTGCTGCTGGACTTCTTCCAGACGGCGCTGGGCGGCGACGGCCAGGCCATCGTCGCCGCCGCCGAACGCCTGCGCACTGCCGCCGACGCGGCGCAGGCTGGCGCAATGCGGACCGATGCCAGCGCCGACGCCGCGTTTAACGCTGGGAGCATGCCGCCCTATCGCCTATCCGACTTCCGCGCCCGCGACTGGGAGGCGGCGGAATACGTGCTGCTGCCGATACGCGGCCTGCGCTCGCCCGCGCTGGCGGAGCTGCAGCAAGCACCAGCCACCGATGCTCCCTTGTCAGCATCGGTGGCATCCCTGTCCGCCGAGCAGGCAGCGCACCTGGCGACGCCCAATATCCTGCATTCCTCGCACGAGGATGGCCCCAAATTGGCCGCGCTGACGCAAGGCGATGTGCTGCGCCTGAAGATCAGCGCACCGGGCGTGCGCGTGCTGCCGCAGGTGTTTTACGAACCGGCGCGCAGCCCCATGCTCGAACTGGCTCCCGCCTTGCGCGGCGAGACGGCGGCCGCAGCGCAGCTGCGCGTGCGCGTAGTGGATGCCGCCACGCAGCAGCCGGTGATGGGCGCGCGCCTGGTCGCCTTCACCGATTTCGCCGCGCGCCTGGGCGCGGAAGGCTTCAGCGATGCGGCGGGCGGCATCCAGCTTGCTTTGGCGCAGGACCAGAAGATCGAGGTGCTGGTCATTTATGGTCCGGCCGGCTACTGGGGCTTGTACCGCGCCGCTACGACGCTGGACGAGGGCACGAACCTACCGCTGCAAGCCGTCGACCTGAACATCCCCGACCATCTGCAACTGCTGTATGGCGCGAACAGCCCAACCGCAGGCGAGGGCGTGACGGTAGGCGTGATCGACACCGGCATCGACGCCAGCCATCCGCATCTGATGCTGGCCGGCGGCGCCGCCTTCGTGGTGGCGGAAAGCGATGGCGGCGGTCCCGGTCCCGCTGCTGTCGAAGGCGGGCATGGCACCCATGTTGCAGGCATCCTGGCCGGCCGCGGCGCGGCGCCTGGCGGCCGGCGCGGCATTGCGCCCGGCGTCAGGCTGATGAGCTACCGCGTCTTCCCCAATGCCGGCGGCGGCGCCTCCAACTACGACATCATCCGCGCCATCGACCGCGGCGTGGCGGATGGCTGCGACCTGCTCAACCTGAGCTTCGGCGGCGATATGCGCGACGAGGCGGTGCGCGAGGCGATCAAGGACGCTTTCGACAAAGGCACGCTATGCCTGGCCGCCAGCGGCAACGACCGGCGCGGCAGCGTCAGTTACCCGGCGCGCTGGCCCGAGGCGCTGGCCGTGGCGGCCGTGGGCCGTCTCGGCAGCTTCCCGGCCGGATCGTCGGAGGAACTGGATGCCCAGGCGCCGTTTTCGCCGCTCGACGCCAGCCTGTTCGCGGCGGGCTTCAGCAATATCGGCAACGAGATCGACCTGGCCGGGCCGGGTGTGGGCATTGTCTCCACCGTGCCGGGTGGCGGCTATGGCGTGATGAGCGGCACCTCGATGGCCTGTCCGGCGGTGGCGGGAGCGGCGGCGGCCCTGCTGGCGCGCCACCCCGAAGTCCTGGCCATGCCGCGCGACAGCCAGCGCGCCATCGAAATGCTACGCCTGCTCAATACCGCGGCGCGCAGCATGGGTTTCGCGCGCGAATACGAAGGACTGGGCCTGCTGCCCTGACGCCAGGCGCGGCCATGGAGTAGACTGGAATCATGCGCCACCTACTCCTACGCCCGACCCGCAACGCCAGCCTGAATGCTGACGAGGCAGAGCACATTGTGCGCGGCTTCGCCGCAGCGCGCATCCTGGGACGCGATGGCAAGACCATGCTGATCGATTTCGACCCCTGCGAGCTGGATGCGCTGCGCCAGCGCCTGCCCGGCTGGCTGGTCAGCGAACAAGGACCGCCCGTCCCCGTCCCCGACAGTTGCCTGCACATCAAACCCTAAGCCGCAAACGCGTAGGCGGTGAGACGTTCGGTGCTGCTGCCACGGCTAGCCGTACAATATCCGTGTCGATGTATCAAGGAGAGGGATGTGCCGCCGGATCCGCCCCTCGGCCAGCGCGAATGGCTGCTGCGCCGCAATTGCTCGCTGACGCCGCGCCAGATGGGGGCGGCGTTTGCCGTGCTGTGCCTGATGTCGCTGGCGGTGGCGGCCATCTTTATCGCGCAGGGCGTGTGGCAGATCCTGTTGTTTACGGCGCTGGAGTTGACGGCGGTGGCGGTGGCCTTCCTCTGCTACGCGCGGCATGCGGCCGATTACGAGCAGATCGTGCTGAGCCAGGGGAGTCTGCTGGTGCGCAAGGTGGTGGGCGGGCGTGAGGCCCTGATCCGGCTCGATCCGGACTTTATCCGCATCGAGATGCCGCGCCAGCCGGGCGACCTGATCCATTTGCACACGCGCGAGGCGGAAGTGGCGGTCGGCTATTTCGCGACCGAAAAAAAACGCCGCGAACTCGCGAACGAGCTGCGGCGGGAACTCCAAGGCGGAATTTTTAATTAGAAGCGGTAGCCCACGCCCACGCCGATCAGCACGGGGTCAACTTTGACCTTGCTGGCTTTTACGCCGCCGATCATCACATCGCTGCGGATCTGGATTTTTTTCACGTCCAGGTTGAGCGACCAGTTTTTGTTGAGCTTGAAGTCCACACCCGCTTGCACGGCCAGGCCGAAGCTGTCGTGTTCCAGGCTGGCCTGGTTGTTCAGGATGTTGTTCTTGGAGAAGGTCGTCCAGTTGATACCGGCGCCCAGGTATGGGCTGAACTGGGCTTCAGGCATGAAGTGGTACTGCACCAGCAGGCTAGGCGGCAGGTGTTTGAAGGTACCGATTTTCTGGCCATCCAGTTTGACATCGTGACGTTGTGGGTAGGTCAGCACCAGTTCCGCAGCGATGTTCGGGGTGAAGAAGTAGGAGATGTCCACTTCCGGGATGGTCTTCTTGCTGACGGACAGGCGGTCGGAGGCGCCAACGCCACCCAGCGGGTCGGATTTGTCGGCCGGATCGATGTGCACGGCGCGCGCGCGCACTTGCCATGGAGTGGTTTGGGCCGACGCGTTGACTGCCATCATGCCTGCCGTTACTGCCAATACTGCCAGGATTGCTTTCTTCATTTCACTTCCTCTTTCACGTTGTTATCAAGTAACGGTTGAGAGTGTAGTGATGCGATGCAGCAATTTCTTTGATCTAAGTCAAAATTGTCGGAAACGTCTGAACGCGGCTGATTGTGCGCCATCGGCGCGGAATCCCGGCGGATTTGTCTCCTTAAGGAAGGTGATTGTTGCCTTGAGTCAATGTCGTTAAGGTCCGGTCTGCCATGATGGAAGCGGGATCAGCGCAGGCGGAGGGCATATGGAGGCATGGCGGCCGTATTACGAGCAGGAGTTGGCGCTGCTGCGGCAGCACTGCCACCGCTTTGCCGTCGAGCATCCCCGTCTCGCCGCTGCGCTGGCGCTGACGGCGGAAGCGGGCACCGATACCAGCCTGGAGTGGCTGCTGCAGGCTACCGCCTTTCTCAATGCCCGTCTGGCGCAGCGGCTCGGCACGAGTCATGACCGCTTCGCCGCCGCCCTGCTGGAACTGCTGCAAGCCCACTATCTGAGACCCCTGCCATCCGCTGCGATCGTCCAGTTCGACTGGAGCGGGCTTGGCCCTGGCAGCCTGAGCGCGGTGAGCACCGTCGCGCGTGGTAGCGAACTGAAAGCGCTGCAGGGCGGTGCGGCTGGCGCTTGCCGGCTGCGTACCGTGCAGGACGTCCACATTGCGCCGCTGCGCATTGGCGATCTGCGCTTCCAACCCGTGTTCGATGCGCCGGCCACCCTGCGGCTGCCACCGGACGCGCACTCGGCCATCAGCTTGCGTCTGGACAGTCTGGCGTCCACGCCGGAAGCGATACCGCAGGGCTTGCCCATGCTGCGCCTCTTCCCCGATGGCGCAGCGGACCTGCGCGCAGCCCTGCGCGACAGCCTGCTGCTGCAGACCGTCGCCTGCTATGTGGAATGCGATGGCCGCTGGCAGCGGCTGGCGCAGAATCCGCTGACGCCCGTCATGCCGGAAGCCATGCACTTGCCGCCGGTGCCGGGCGACGATTCCGCCTGCCGGCTGCTCAGCGAATATTTCGCCTATCCCGACAGCTTCGATTTCTGCGACTTGGATCTGGCCGCTGTGGCTGCCACTGCCGGGCAGCCCGTCGGCAGCAGCCTGCATGTGCACTGGGTGCTGCGCGACCTGCGCCAGCGGCCTGCCTTGCGCCTGCTGCACCAGCTGGCGCCCTGGCATCTGCGGCTGGGCTGCACGCCGGTCATCAATCTGTTCGCTGCGGCGGCGGAACCGCTAGGGCTGGCGTCAGACGAGACCAGCGCACCCTTGCGTCCGAGCCGTGCCCGGCTGGAATCCTGCGAGCTGTACTGTGTTGAAGGGGTAGGCTTGCTGCGCAAGGGCGGCGGCGCCCCGGCAACCGTCTTCCAGGACGGCCGCGTGCCGCAGGCGGCCGGTGGCCCATATTGGCAGTTGCAGCGGGAAGATGCCATGCTGGCCGCCGTCGAAGGCTATGCCTTCCGGCTGGCGCTGCTGGACCGCGACCGGCGTCCCCTTGCGCTGGCGGGCGAAACCTTGTCCGTTCAACTGAGCTGCAGCAATGGCGCGTTGCCGTCGGCACTGCTGCCGGGGCAGGCGGCGGGCGACCTGGCCAGCGAAGCGGGCATCGGCAATTTCCCGGTCCGGCTGCTGCGCCGGCCGTCGGCCGCAAGGTCCGCCGCACTCGACCCAAGCGCCTACCGCGAAGCCATGGCTGGCCTCGCGCCGCGTCCATCGCTGCTGTGCCGGGAAGGCTGGCCCGCCTTGCTTTCCCTGCTGCGCTGCCATGTGGCGGCGGACGATGTGCAGGGCCAGCGTCTGCTGGCCGGTCTCGGCGGCCTGGATACTCAGCCCGCCACGCTGTGGCGCAGCGGCCAACCTTGGCATGGCCGGGCGCTCTATCTGAGCATTGACGAGCAGGTCTTCGCTGAACGCAGCGTGCACAGCTTTGCCCTGGTGCTGAGCCGCTTCCTCGCCCGCTATACCCACACTCACAGCTTCGTCCGCTTGCATCTGCTGGCCCAGGCTTCTGGCGCCGAGCTGCTGTGCTGTCCGCCCTGCGCAGGTAGTTTGCCCCTGGTCTGAAACGGTATTGCTTATCGTCAATGCGCCGAACTTGCCTTGTGTAAAGATGAAGCCAGCCTTCATCGCAAGCAAGAGGAGCCGGACGTGGATCACAACAATGCCCTGTTCAGTTTTCTGGCCCAGGAAAAAGAGCTGGTCACCCGCAACCGCCCCTTGCGGCTGCGGCTGGCGCACCCGTCCGGCCTGATGGAAGACGTGCTGCTGCCGCAGCGCATCAGCGGCAGTGAAGCCGTGTGCGGCGGTGTCGAGTACCGCGTGCTGTGCGTATCGTTGAACGCCCACTTGCCGCTGAAGGAGCTGATCGCACTGCCGGCCGCCATCGATATCGTCACCGACCGTGGCGACGTGCGCAGCGTGTGCGGCATCGTCAGCGAAGCCAGTGCGGGTGATAGCGATGGTGGCCTGGCCAGCTATCAGCTGGTGCTGCGCGACGCGCTTGGCATCCTGGAAAAGCGCATCAATACCCGCGTCTTCCGCCAGAGGAGCGAGGTCCAGATCATCCGCCAGATCGTGGATGAATGGCGCCAGACCAATGCCGTACTGGCCCACGCCTTCCGCTGCGAAAGCGGAGACGGTTTTGATGAGCAGCGCTACCCGCCACGCGAATTCACCATGCAGTACAACGAGTCGGACGCCGCTTTCATCCGCCGGTTGATGCAGCGGCGCGGCATCGCCTGGCACTTCCGTTCCCTGCCGGATGCGCAACCGGCCCATGCGCTGGTGATGTTCGACACGCCGCATGCGCTGCGGAGAAATGCCGCCGGCGCCGTGCGCTACCACCGCGACGCCGCCACCGAGGAGCGCGACAGTATCACCGCCTGGTGCGCGGTGCGCGCCATCCAGCCCGGCTCCGTGGCGCGTTATAGCTGGAACTATCGCAACCTGCAGACCGCCTTCATGCAGAGTACGGCGCGCAGCGATGTGGACCAAGGCCCATCCGGCGGCACGCTCTGCGCCAGCCTGGATGACTACCAGATCCTGCCGCCGCATGCGGGAGACAACCATGACGATTTATGCAGTCTGGGACTGCTGCGTCTGCGCCGCCACGACTATGAATCCAAGTGCTTCCACGGGCAGGGCAGCGTGCGCGATTTCTGCGCCGGCGAATACTTCACATTGACCGAGCATCCCGAGATCGACACGCATGCCGAATCCGAACGCGATTTCGTGGTGACGGCCCTGCATCTGCGTGCAGAGAACAATCTTCCGCAAGCCTTGTCCGAACGTGTGGCCAAGCTGTTTGCGTACCAGCGCTGGCATGCCGGAACAGATGGTGATGCACTATTTGCCGACCGCGTCGCAGATAGCGATGCTGCTGGCCCGACGCGCACGCGCATCCACTTCACGGCGGTGCGACTGGGGACCGACATTGTGCCGGCCTACGATCCTCGCCGCGACATGCCGCAAGTCCGCCTGCAAAGCGCCATCGTCACCGGCCCCGAAGGCGAGGAGGTGCATTGCGATGCGCTGGGGCGGGTGAAGATCCGCTTTCCTGGGATGCGTTCGCAGGATCATGCGAATGGTCCCGGCGCCAGCGGTACGGATGCTGATTCCGCCTGGGTGCGCGTGGTTAGCAGTTGGGCGGGCGATGGGATGGGCAGCATCGGCCAATGCGGCAGTCTGAGTTTGCCGCGCGTGGGTAGTGAAGTGCTGGTCGATTTTCTGGGAGGCGACCCTGATAAACCGGTGATCGTCGGACAGCTCTACAACGAAAATGCGCGCCCACCGGCATTGAGCAAAGGTGGCGGCCTGCCCGGCAACCGCTACCTGTCCGGCTTGAAGAGCCGCGAAATCCGCCAAGGCCGCGCCAACCAACTGCGTTTCGACGACACCGAAGGCCAGATCAGCGCGCAGCTCGCCAGCGACCATGGCGACACTCAGCTAAATCTCGGCTATCTGAGCAGCCCGCGGGAAGAGGGGCAAGCCAAGCCGCGAGGCGAGGGCGCGGAACTGCGCAGCAGCGAAGCGATCGCACTGCGCGCCGGCAAAGGCCTGCTGCTCTCGACCTGGCCGCTGCCCTCGGCCGACGCCAGCCAACTGCAGCGCCAGGACTATCTTTCCCTGCTGGCGGACAGCATGGAACTCAGCCAAAGCCTCGCGACCGCAGCTGCGCAAAGACAGGCCATGGCAGCCGATGGCAAGGCGCAGCAGGAACTGGGCGAAGTGTTCAAGGCCTGGGAAAACGGCTGCAACACCACGCCGCAGGGTGCTGGCGGCGGCAAACCTGCCATCGGCATAACGGCAGCGGAAGGCATCGGATTCGCCACGCCGAAGGCAATCATCACCTACGCCGCCAATATCGACAGCTGCTCGCAGAAGAACACGCAGCTCTGCGCCGGACAAAGCCTGATCGCCAATGCCGGCAAAGGCATCTCGCTGTTCACCCACAGCGAAGGCATCAAAGCCATCGCCCAGCGCGGCAAGCTGCTGCTGCAAAGCCAGCACGATGACACGGAGCTGAATTCCGCCAAGGACGTGAAGTTCACTTCCACCGAAGGGAAGATCATCGGCATGGCGAAAGAAATCGTACTGATCGCGGAAGATGGTTCCTTCATCAAGATCGGTGGTGGCATCACGCTCGGCACGCAAGGCACGATCACGCATCACGGTGCCAACTTCCCTTTCAAAGGTCCATCGACCATGGCGGCATCTCTGCCTCAATTTTCCGATGGTGGAACGGAGATCAAGTTCCAGGCCCGTTACTACCCGGCGAAAGAGGGCGGAGTTGCCGCGCCGGGCCTTCATGTGGACATGAACAGTAGCGATGGCAGCGGCAAGAAGGAGCGTAGCGATACCGGAGGCCGGACCACGCAGCTGCAAAGCGACGATATGCACCTGGCATCCGCCCACGTCCTTAGAAACAAATAGCCGGATCAGGAAATGGGCATCTATCCAAAATTGCCTTATGCGGCGGGTAGCGCGACAGGTGTGTATGCAACCAAACGCCTGAACGACAAGATCATCGCAGTACGCCACAACACCCCCGGCAATATCATCCTCGTACATGGCGTGAATGATGTCGGCACAGGCTATGCAGCCGTCGAGAGCGGCCTGTGCGAAGGACTAAGTACCAGGCTGGATGGCGATCTTAAACCCGCCGAGTATCGTTTGCCGACTGCACGCGACAAGACCACCGCTCTGGATGATCCGGATGCCGTGTTTTATAAAAGGAAAATCACGTCGGAAACGCTGAGTCCCATTATTCCTTTCTACTGGGGCTACCGGGAAAACGAGCAATTCGCGCGCAAGGGCGAGGATACCTGGCATGGGCAATGTCTTGACCGGCATGGCAATCGGCTCGATAAGGACTTCTCGCTGGGCGGTGGTCCATTCGCCAACGCCACCACGAGCTTGCCGGATATGTGGAATCGTGGGAAGTGGGGCGTGTACGGCGCCTTGGACAGGGCGCAGCAGGATGCCACGCATCCGGTGCTGAACAATCCGGGCCGCATGTACATGGTCCTGGCGGCGCAAAGGCTGGCGGCCCTGATCTGCATGATCCGCGACTACGACGAGAACGAAACAGTGTCCATCGTCGCGCATAGCCAGGGATGTTTGATTGCGCTGCTGGCACAAGCATTTCTGATGGACCCGCGCTTCAAGGAAAAGCAGACCAACGCCCGCTGCGCCGATACCCTCATATTGAACAATCCGCCTTACAGCCTGATCGACGACATCCCGATGATTGTCCGGATGATCGATGGTTACGCGGATACCGACCCGATGATGCAGGGACGTTATGGCCATATCCATGGCATCCAGACCAGGCATGTACGCTTGACGACGCTGGCGAACATCGTGCGCGGCGTCTGGACAAACCGCTGGGCTGCGCCGGCCCTGTCGGATTTGACTGACCACGCCAGGTATTACGGTGCCGTCGGCCCCAAATGGAATGCGGCGGAAGACCGCGATAACCGCGGCAAAGTCTATCTCTACTTCTGCCCGGAAGACATGACAGTGGCACTGGCCAATGTGCAGGGTATAGGCTGGCAAGGCATCCCCGACAAACAGCGTGGCGCCAAGGATAGACATGATTGCAAAACCAATTACCTGTGCAAGGAACTGGGAGATTGGCAGGCGGATGCTCTATCCGAACTAGGTGCCGGGTTCCGGCAGCGCGTATTCACTCTCAAGAAAAGACCGCATGTACGGAACGGACAACACGTTCTGGTAGGCGCCAGCAGTACCGAATATTTCCATCTGCGCGCAGACGGCGAAGACGATCAGGCGCATACGGAGGTCAGCGATTCCGTCATGAGCCGACATCTCGTGCGCGGTCGCCTGCAGCGTTCAGCAGACGCTCCGCTCGGCCTCACTCGGGACGAATTGCGAACCTACGGCGCACGCCTTATCAATGGTGAGGTTCTGAAAAAGCCGGTTATGGCCAGCTTGCTGGAGGCTTCCTATTTTGATGCGAAAGGACGCGCTGGTGGCATGGAGGACGTGGATCAGATCACGGCCTGCACGGCGATTACCAGCGCATACGGTATGCAAGAGATATGGCAGTGCATTGAGTTCACGGCCCGCGTCGACAAAATGAACTATCAGGATATTGAATACAGTCCCAGAAATAAGGTCTATGAGGGGGCTGTGCTGAGGCGAAACGATTTGGCCAATCAAGTTCAGGAGCATTTGAACAGCGGGAAGCTCAATCATGAGCGCTGCAAGGTATTGCTCGCCTATCTTTGCGTAAATAGGGGCTTTACTCCAACGCCTGTCACCCCTATGCGGGTTTTGATCAAAAGAACGGAAACGCCAGACGAGGCCAGACTGCGTTGGCAATCCACGCGCACCGGCCGTTCATTCCACAGCGCGATCTTCAACAGCAAGCAGAACCACCGCAACGTGACTGCGTATGACGTGGCGATTGGTGGAGGCCAGGCTTCCAGCGACCCCAATTTCTACACTTATCTTTGCCAGGTGGCGGATTGGCGGCTGCAAATTGACGAGACGCACCGTCGCCATGGTGTCGTTTTTATCGATAGGTTCAGAGAGCAATTCAAGGACTACCTTGAATCTGAACTGAAATGGAGAAAACGCCTGATTCTTGACAGTGCCAGCTACTACTCAACAGGGATGCTTCCTGTTGATCTGCCTGTATTTCCTGATGGGTGTCCATTGTCTGTTTTGTCGAAGCTGGATTAAACGTACTGAGAAGGAAGTTCTATGAAAAGTAGATGCATATTTCTAGGCGCCACTTTCTTTTTACTTGTGTTCTTACTTGCGACCAAGTCTTTTGATAAAAATTCCGCGGGAGTCGAAGAAAAATTTAAAAAATCGCCTTTGATAATTGCCACTGATTTAAGAGGATTTTCCATGAAAGAGGGCTATGTTCTTGAAGTAGTTGGTTTAGGAGTTACTTTGGATAAGTACCGGCAAGGAGCGTTATGGGATGCTTTGTCCAAAGGCGATGCTTATTCCACCGTTCGTGAAGCCGATCCCCAAAAATACGCTTGGCAGGGACTTGAGAAGGAAGGAATTTGTGGCGGGAGGGAGGGGGCTACGCTTGAGAATGGGGCTGGAGACGTACCCATGTATTGGGGAACTCCAAGTTTTAATGCTCAGCGCTTATGCCTGAATCAATCTTGCGCTGACCGCGAAAATTATCCGCAGGAAGGGATGGTAGGTGGAGCTGGAATGTCAGGGATGATTGAAACTCTCTTTGTTACTGGTCCAAGAGAGCTGTCTGATAGGCCAGATAAGATACTGGAGAACATATTTTCTTTCTTCGATGCGAATCCCGACGTGCCCTATGTTGTTCTTACGTCCGAGGATAGTCCTACTACGCGAGACGACTGCCGGCCAGAAGGCGTTCCTCGCAAGCTTGTGGATGGATATTACGTCCCGCCTTACCCTGATGCATCGGCGCTTTTTGTATTGGCGAGACGAGAACGGGTTGAGATGCTGAGGCCTTTTGCATTTAAGGATGTTGATCGCATGGGTGATGTCTATGAACTTAACGCCCATGGCATAGGTCGGCGCCTGTATCTTACTTATCTGGATTTGAAGCAACGAGTACCAATGCCGATGCTCGAAGGGGATTCTCAACGAACTCGGCGCCAGCCCACCTTCCCAGAGTGGCTGGAAGAAGCCAAAAAATTCGCTGCGCGGCCGGAGATCATCGGCTCGGATAAGCTGAACTTCTACGACATCAAAACCCTTGGCCGCCATCATCCTCCGCGCAACTGGAAGCCCACGCCATGGTTCCCGGTTCCATGGAGCGAAGACCAACTCCGGAAGTTCGATTCTTTACCGACGCTGGGCTTCCTGCATCGACCGGTGTTCATCAAAACCTCGGATGAGCGAGGCCGCCCGCTGCGACAGCGCCAGGATCGTGAAGAAGCGCTATACCGCGGCTGGCAAGAAGCCTTGCAAACCCTGCCCGAAGCCGAACGCGCGACCGGTCCGGTACGGCTCGCGTACTCGACATTGGGCAATACAGAGCAAACCATCAATTTCCACGGCCTGTTGCGCCAGATCGCCGCTGGCGGTGGACAGAATTTCGATCCGTCAAAACAGACCCAGGTCATCGACACCGACCGCCGCCTCGGTGACACAGGCGCCACCACTTTCTTCATGCAGATGGCGATTGGCGTGATTGGCAGCTACCGTGAAGGCGGCGTCAGCGCCGCGCTGAATATGCGCGATCCGCTGGAGGCAAGCCTGGTATTCATCAGCCCACCGCCAGAGGATAAGCGGGGTACACGGTTTGGAGAAGATCCTCTCAAGAACAAGTCAACGCCGGTTATCGACCCACGCAATTACGATGACCCGCGTCTACATTAGTACCGCTGGATGGGTTTTTCAGGGGCGCGACGGAACAATCATAGACGCCATCCACTTCATCGAAGACGAAACGCACCGGCAAAAAGCGCCCGATCACCTCCGCATTGGTCCTCGCATGCAGGGATACCGTGGCCGTGGTGAAGCGGCCACCGCCGGCGAGGGCCATGGGCAGCATCAACTGGTCGGCGAGATGTTCGCCAACAGCCGCACCGGATGCCAGATACTGCCGCATCTCGCGCATGACATGGCGCGCCACCGCGTCGGCGGGCAGCGATTTTTCGCCAATCGCCGTGAATACTTCGGTCAGGTTCCCATAATCCAGCGTAAGCAAGAGCGCATTCCCCGGCCCCTGCTCCGTCGGCAGTATCCGCTCATGCAGCTGCTCCACGCCCCAACCCATGCCCGCGCCGATGGTCTCCAGCTCGCGCCGCGCTACCGAAGGCGGAATGCCGGCGACAAAGCTTTCGGCATATGCGGCCCTGCGCTCGCCGCGCGTAATCCACTCGAATGGCTGCAAGCGTCCGCAGGGCTGGATGCTGGCCACGATCTCGCCGCCGCCAGCCGGATAGAAGCCGCAACGCTTCAATTGGAAGTCGACCGTTGCGCCCATATCCGCCAGGGCGCGTGCGTAGGCACGCTGCAGGAAGTGCGCCGGCGGCGCCATCGGATTATGCGTGCCGCCCGTAATACGCACGGTCGACGGCGCATCCGCGAACAGCAAGGCCGGTACCAGGGTTTGCAGAACCAGGGTGCAGCTGCCGGCGCTGCCGATAGCGAATTCATAGTCCCCGCTGCGGATCGCGCCGGGCGTGAAGGTCAGCGTCTGCGAACCGACTGCTGCGCCTTCGGCCTCGCCGCCGCAGACCTGCGCCGCCGCCAGCACCGCCATCAGATGCTGGCGCATCAAGCCGGGCTTGGCGCGATTGGCGCGGATATTTCGGATGCGGAAGGGCTGGCCCGTCAGCATCGAAAGGCTCAGCGCAGAGCGCAGGATTTGTCCTCCACCTTCACCGGTGGAGCCATCTAGTTCAATCATTGTCTTCCTATCCTTTGACGCAGACGATCTGTTTCAGGGTATGCACCACCTCAACCAGGTCGCGCTGTGCTTCCATCACTGCGTCGATATCCTTGTAAGCCATTGGAATTTCGTCGATCACATCGGCGTCCTTACGGCATTCCACGCCTTGCGTCGCCTTCACCTGATCGTCCACGGTGAAACGGCGTTTGGCTTCGGTGCGGCTCATGGTACGTCCGGCGCCGTGGCTGCAGCTATTAAAGCTGTCCGGATTTCCTTTACCGCGCACGATATAGCTCTTGGCGCCCATCGAACCTGGAATAATGCCCAACTCACCTGCGCGCGCCGATACCGCGCCCTTACGGGTCAGCAGCACATCCTTACCGAAGTGATGCTCCTTTTGCACATAGTTGTGGTGGCAGTTCACCGCCTCCACGTGGGTTTGGAACGGCTTGGTGATGACTGTGCGCACCGCCGCGATCAGGTTCTGCATCATCACCTCGCGGTTCATGCGGGCGAATTGCTGCGCCCAGCTGACCGCTTCCACGTAGTCGTCGTAATGCTGCGTTCCTTCCGACAGGTAGGCCAGATCCTGGTCCGGCAGGTTGATGAAGTGGGTGCGCATATCCTTCTTCGCCAGCTCGATGAACCAGGTGCCGATCGCATTCCCCACGCCGCGCGAACCGGAATGCAGCATGAACCACACTGCACCTTCTTCATCCAGGCAGATCTCGATGAAGTGGTTACCCGATCCCAGCGTACCCAGATGCTTGTAGTTGTTGGTGTTCTTCAGTTTCGGCGTTTTATCGCAGATGCGGTCGAAACCATCCTTCAGCTGCAGCCAGGCTGCATCGACCGCGCTTGGCGGCGTATCCCACGAACCCTTGTCGCGGCCCTTGAAGCCGCGCGTCTTCGGCGACATACCGTGCGGCACGGCGCGCTCGATGGCGCTACGCAGCGGGCCGAGATTATCCGGCAGATCATTAGCGGTCAACGTGGTCTTGGCGGCCATCATGCCGCAACCGATATCCACACCCACCGCCGCAGGGATGACGGCGCCCAGAGTTGGGATCACGCTACCGATGGTCGAACCTTTACCCAGGTGCACGTCGGGCATGGCGGCGATATGCTTGTAGATGAAGGGCATCTTGGCCGTGTTGGCCAGCTGCTTCTTCGCCTCATCCTCAACTGGTACACCGCGCGTCCACATCTTCACTGGGCGGCCTTGCTCTACGTTCAGAACGTCAAAACTATCTTTCTTCATTTTCTTCTCTCTATGAAAACTTGGCTGATTCTGCCTCTTCTATAGCAATCGCTGTGCCAGGTCTTTTGCTTAGTTCTTAAGTGTTTGATTTAATGAGAATAGTTAAAGATTGCGAGGATGGCTATAAGATTTATGTTTTGTGATAAATTATCTGTTTAGATAAAAATTTATCCAAAAATGAGGCATAAGAATATTGTTGTCATCGGCTTTGTCGGCAGCCAGCTCGATAGCGGCAAGGGCGCCGGCCGGTGGGAAAAATGGCGACCGACCGTTGGCCTGACCCAGCATGAAGACATGGTGATCGACCGCATCGAACTGCTGTTCAATGGCCAGCACGGCGACCTGACTGAATTGGTGAAGCGGGACATCGCCTCCGTGTCGCCGCAAACCGAAGTCAATCCACGCCGCCTGATGATAAACGACCCATGGGATTTCGAGCAGGTCTACGCTGCGCTGTTCGACTTTGCGCGCGAATACCCCTTCGATCCCGACAACGAGGAATACTGGGTCCACATCACCACCGGCACCCACGTCGTGCAGATTTGCTTGTTCCTGATGACGGAGGCGCGTTACTTCCCCGGCCGCCTGCTGCAAACGGCGCCGCCGCGCAGGCAGGGCAGCGGCAATCCAGGCAGCTACGCGCTGATTGACCTCGATCTGTCGAAGTACGATCAGATCGCCCAGCGCTTCACGCGCGAGCAGGAAGAGGGCGTCGCCTTCCTCAAGTCCGGCATCGCCACGCGCAACGCCCGCTTCAACGCCATGATCGACGAGATCGAACGCGTCGCCCTCAAATCGAAAGCGCCCATGCTGCTGATGGGGCCAACTGGCGCAGGCAAATCCTTCCTCGCCCGCCGCGTCTATGAACTGCGCCGCGCGCGCCATCAGCTAGACGGCAAGTTCGTCGAAATCAACTGCGCCACCTTGCATGGCGACGGCGCCGGCTCGACCTTATTTGGCCATATCAAAGGCGCTTTCACCGGCGCCGCATCGGACCGTCCCGGCCTGCTGCGCACTGCGCATAAAGGCTTGCTGTTCCTGGACGAAATCGGCGAGCTGGGTCTGGACGAGCAAGCCATGCTGCTCAAGGCGGTGGAAGAAAAACGTTTCCTCCCTGTTGGCTCGGACAATGAAGTGCAAAGCGACTTCCAGATGATCGCCGGCACCAACCGCGACCTCTCGAAAGAAGTCCTGGCCGGCCGTTTTCGCGAAGACCTGTTCGCCCGCATCAACCTGTGGACCTATGAACTGCCTGGCTTGACCGGCCGCCCGGAAGATATCGAACCGAACATCGATTACCTGCTCGCAGAATTCGGCGCGGAAAATGGCCAGATGGTGCGCTTCAACAAAGAGGCGCGCAGCCGCTACATGGAATTCGCCATGTCCGGCGAAGCCCGCTGGGCCGGTAACTTCCGTGACCTCTCCGCCTCCGTGCAACGTATGGCCACGCTGGCCGAAGCAGGGCGCATCACCGACGCCGTCGTGCAGGAAGAACTGCGCCGTCTGCGGCGTTTATGGCAGCACCATACGATCGTTGGCGATGCGGGTGATGATGAAATTGACCTAGATGTCATCCTTGGTGAACAGGCGGCGCAACTGGACTTATTCGATGCGGTGCAGCTCAAGACAGTGCTGGCTGTCTGTCGTCAATCGAATTCATTGTCCGACGCTGGCCGCAAGCTGTTCGCCGTATCGCGAAGTGCAAAGGAGAAGCCCAATGATGCGGATCGTCTGAAAAAATACCTGGCGAAGTTTGGGCTGGAGTGGCAACAGCTTCAAACGATCCGATAGCCGCGCTGTGCTTCCAATTTTCAGTACGCCTTGTTGGAAAACGAAAAAAAACGCCGCTAAGAAGCGGCGTTTTGGCGGACCTGTAGGGAGTCACAACTGGTGAAAATCCCGGTCATTGATTTGTAAGACTTTTTTCACTTCTGTGAACGATCGCGTATTGTACCGCGAGTCAGAACTGGTGAAAAATCGGGCGGTTTTCGTCACAACACGTGAAAACGCGTGGTGCTCGCTGACCTGACCTCACGCCTGAGGCACCGTGGCCGTTGTAGATGTCTACGCGCTGGCTGACCCATCGATCTCCGGGAATGCCCCAAGTAGCTCATTGATCGCGCCGGCGTCGTCAAGCCCACGTCGAATCGCATCTGCAAAGTAGAGCATGACCTCCGCGGCCAAGTCGTGCGCCAGCGCGCTCTTCAGGATGTTCCGTACCAGCTCAGCAAGTTCTGCGGTGGCCAGGCGGGGCGAAGCATCTTCCTGATCGGCGAAAGACGACATCACTGCCGTGCCGGGAGTGTCTTCGTCGATGCCATACAGTTCATTGAACAAGTGCCCCAGGGTGCCGGCAGGTTGATGCTCCGGCCGACTCCACTTCCGTAGCGTTGCCTCGCCGCTCGTGACCTTCTCGAGGAGCCGACGGAGTTTGCCGGGCAAGGTTGCAGCGGCCGTATCACTCGTATAGTAGCTCCTGGTTGAGAGAGTGGCCGCATCTTTAACGACCTTCCAAATTGCTGACCATAGATGCGACACACTGTACGTTTGTAACGCAGCTCGAAGGGTGCTGTGCATTTGTACATCATCTTCGTCAGTGGTCCGCAGTCCATGCTGATGGCACTGCTCGAAGAGGTAGGCCATGCAGTCGGTCGCCGCATAGTCAAACCAGAGGTTGCGGACAGCTCTATTGTCCTGCAGCGTTCGCGAATTAATTATCTCGAAAGCCTCCTCTCCCGACCCCAAAGTCGAGTCCGGGGTGAGACGATATACGGCGTGTTCGGTCGTGTGCCACAGCTGGTCATCGCGAACGTAGTAGGTGCCCGGTCTTGCCTTGCCTGGCATGTCGACGATCGCCCGGGCCTTATATAGTCTAGTGATGAAATCGCCAACGTAGCACGGAGCCAATGCACGGCAATCGCCCCGCATAAACGTTCCTGTTGTTAGGCGCGGATTGATGGCGCGCTCGAGTGCCATCAAGATGAGTACTACGTCATCGGAAAGGTCTGAATAGTCGATAGTGCGGGCCGCCGCACTTTCTATCGCAAGGGCCAGGCGCTGCTCTAGTGCGGCCTTCGTTCGCGCGTCTGCTTCGCGCTTTTCTTCGTCGGCAACTTCTCGACATGTCGTGCACGGCACACGCATCTCACCAGGAGACTTCTTTGCTTCTGAGCGACTACGCACCTGTTCGTAACCGCCGCATTGTGGACAGGTTTGGTTCAGGTCCCAAGCCTGAGAAATGTTCCGTACAAACGCAGCGAGCTGTGTGCTGTTGACTATGTTGTGGAAGGGCAGTAGATCAGCCACGGGTTCAGGGAACTTGCCTTCCGCGTTCATGGCCCAGTAACGCTCAACTAAACGAATTTCTTCAGGCACTGTGGAGTAGATTTGAAGCTCGATCATTTTTATCCGTTTTCACGCCGATGCTCGCATCGACACATTGTTTCATTTTTGGGTGGCCTCGCAGCTGAGTTCGCATGGTTTGTGCTGCCTCGTCCCGGTCGCGACCAGGTTGCCTGTTAAAACGCGGCATGCGGCGACCTAACCGTCTGCTCGGCTGCCCGCCGAGGCGATGCGACATAAGTGCGCTGATACCCTACATTTTATTAGGGTATCTCTACTTTGCGGTGAGAGGAATCCGCAGCTTGTTGGAGCGCGGTAGCTTCCACATCGTCCAAACTTAGCGCGTCCTTTATTCGTTGGACGATTGATCCTGGCGGCGAGCCTTTGCGGCCACTTTCCAAGCCACTTAGGTAAGACTGGTCTACGTTCAGTAAGCCGGCGAGCTGCTTCTGCGGCATCCGGCGATCTCGTCTAAGTTCGTGTAGCGCCAATCCGAAGGGAGTCACGATCAATTTCTTATTGGTGTGGAATGTGTCCCATTCTACTTGAGAAAAAGTCGTGAAAAAAGCAATAAATTCAATGAAATCAATTGCTTACATTGCTTTCGTTAGACTATGTTTTGCATGCGAGGAGATACTCCCACTTGTGGTAGGGAAGTGCCTACGGTTTTCTAGAAGATAGTATGGAAAAAAGAACAGGGGCCGATGGCCCCTGTTCTTTATCACTTGTTGTGACGATTTTTTTCACGAGAGTGACGATTTTTTCAATTATCGTGACTCCCTACAGGACCAGTGGGCTACATCAAACGTCAATATTCCCCGCCCGCAGCGCGTTCGATTCGATGAAGTTGCGGCGTGGTTCCACGTCGTCGCCCATCAGGGTGGTGAAGATCTGGTCGGCGGCGATGGCGTCTTCGATCTGCACCTTGAGCAGGCGGCGCACGGTCGGGTCCATGGTGGTTTCCCACAGCTGTTCCGGATTCATCTCGCCCAGACCTTTATAGCGCTGCTTGGACACGGTGCGTTCGGCTTCGTCGCGCAGCCATTGCATGGCGTGGTGGAAGTCCACCACGGCCGAGTCCTTGGTGCGCTCGCCTTCGCCGCGGCGGATCACGGCGCCTTCGCCGATCAGGCCAGTGAAGGTAGCAGCGGCTTTCGCCAGCACGGCGTAGTCCGCGCCCTGCACGAAGTCGGCGTCGATGGTCGAGACTTTCACGTTGCCGTGATGCAGACGCTCGATCCACAGCAGATGCTTCTCACTCAGCTCATCGGAGCGCACCGACACGGTGATGGCAGCGTCGCTGATATTGTCGGACAGCGCCTGGGCCGAGGCCTTGGCCGACTCGAGGTTCGACAGGTCCAGCGTCACGCCGGTCATGATGGCGGTCAGCGCGGCGCGATCGATGACGCGGGTCAGGCGCGTCATCACTGCGTTGGCCAGGTTGTACTGGCGCGCCAGTTCGGTCAGCGGTTCGCCGGTGATCGGATCGGCGCCTTCGCGCGGGGTCAATACGGCGGTGTTCAGGGCCACGGTCATCATATAGCCAGCTTCTTCCACGTCGTCTTTCAGATAGCGCTCGTCGCGGCCGGCCTTGACCTTGTACAGCGGCGGCTGGGCGATATACACGTGGCCGCGCTCCACCAGCTGCGGCATCTGGCGGTAGAACAGCGTCAGCAGCAGGGTGCGGATGTGGGCGCCGTCGACGTCCGCGTCGGTCATGATGATGATGCGGTGATAGCGCAGCTTCTCGACGTTGAATTCGTCCGGGCCGATCGAGGTGCCGAGGGTGGCGATCAGGGTGGTGATCTGTTCCGAGGACAGCATCTTCTCGAAGCGCGCCTTCTCCACGTTCAGCACCTTGCCGCGTAGCGGCAGGATGGCCTGGAATTTACGGTCGCGGCCCTGCTTGGCCGAGCCGCCTGCGGAGTCACCCTCGACGATATACAGTTCGCACAGGGCCGGGTCTTTTTCCTGGCAGTCGGCCAGCTTGGCCGACAGGCCCAGGCCGTCCATGATGCCTTTGCGGCGGGTCAGGTCGCGTGCCTTGCGCGCCGCTTCGCGCGCGCGCGCCGCTTCCACGATCTTGCCGCAGATGATCTTGGCGTCGTTCGGCTTCTCCATCAGGAAGTCGGTCAGGGTCTTGGCGACGATCTCTTCGACCGGGCCGCGTACCTCGGACGACACCAGCTTGTCCTTGGTCTGGGAAGAGAACTTCGGCTCCGGCACTTTCACGCTCAGCACGCAGGTCAGACCTTCGCGCATATCGTCGCCGCTGATTTCGACCTTGGCCTTCTTGGCGAAGTCGTTCTCGTCGATGTATTTGTTGATGACGCGGGTCATCGCCGCGCGCAGGCCGGTCAGGTGGGAGCCGCCGTCGCGCTGCGGAATATTATTGGTGAAGCACAGCACCTGCTCGTTGAAGGCGTCGTTCCACTGCATCGACACGTCCACCGAAATATTGGTGCCCTGGTCCGACTGGCGTTCGCCGGTGGCCTGGAACACGGTCGGGTGCAGCACGGTCTTGGCCTTGTTGATGTACTCCACGAAGCCGCGCGTGCCGCCCTCGAAGGCGAAGATTTCTTCCTTGCCGGTGCGCTGGTCGCTCAGCTTGATGTTGACGCCGTTGTTCAGGAAGGACAGTTCGCGGATGCGCTTGGCCAGGATCTCGTAGTGGAATTCCACGTGCGTGAAGATCTCTTCGTCGGCCCAGAAATGCACGTCGGTGCCGCGCTTGTCGGTTTCGCCGATCACCTTGATGGGCGAGCACGGCACGCCGTCGATGATTTCGATTTCGCGGTTCTGGGCCGCGCCCTTGACGAACTCCATCTGGTGGACTTTGCCGTCGCGGCGGATGGTCACGCGCAGCAGTTTGGACAGCGCGTTCACGCAGGATACGCCCACGCCGTGCAGGCCGCCCGACACCTTGTACGCGTTCTGGTCGAACTTGCCGCCGGCGTGCAGTTCGGTCAGCACGATTTCGGCGGCGGAGCGCTTTGGTTCGTGCTTGTCGTCCATCTTCAGGCCGACGGGAATGCCGCGGCCGTTGTCGGTAATCGAGATCGAGTTATCCGAGTGGATGGTCACATGGATTTCCGAGCAGTGGCCGGCCAGCGCTTCGTCGATCGAGTTGTCCAGCACTTCGAACACCAAGTGGTGCAGGCCGGTGCCGTCCGAGGTATCGCCAATATACATGCCTGGACGTTTGCGGACTGCTTCCAGGCCTTCCAGGATCTGAATCGATGCGGCGCCGTATTCTTCCAGCTTGGCCTGGAGTTGTGGTTCGTTTTGGCTTTCGGACATGGACTGCTTTCTCAAATAACGATTACTGATTGACTCGGTAAAAACTTACTGCATGCGCCGCGTTAAATACGCATTGGCATCACAACGTACTTGAAGTCTGGATTGTCGGGGATCGAGATCAGGGCCGAGGAGTTGGAGTCGCCCAGCGACACATTGATCTGATCGCACTTCAGGTTATTCAGCACGTCGAGCAGATAGGTGACGTTGAAGCCGATGTCGATATTGTCGCCGCCGTAGTCGATTTCCAGCTCTTCCACCGCCTCTTCCTGGTCGGCGTTGGTGGACGAGATTTTCAGGCTGCCCGGGCTGATGATGCAGCGCACGCCCTTGAATTTATCGCTGGTCATGATGGCCGCGCGCTGCAGGGAGCGCAGCAGCTCGTCGCGGCCGATGGAGAAGTCGTTGTTGTAGCCCTTCGGGATCACGCGCGTGTAGTCGGGGAATTTGCCCTCGACCAGCTTGGAGATCAGTTCGATGTCGGCGAAGGTCAGCTTGACCTGGTTGGCCGCGATATCCAGTTGCACCGCGTCGTCGCTTTCTTCCAGCAGGCGCTGCAGCTCGATGATGGTCTTGCGCGGGATGATCACTTCCTGGCGCTCGAAAGCCTGTTCGGTTTCGACCTGGCAGAAGGCCAGGCGGTGGCCGTCGGTGGCCACGGCGATCACGTTCTTGCCGTCCAGGACCAGCAGCAGGCCGTTCAGGTAGTAGCGGATGTCCTGCTGCGCCATGGCGAAGTGCACCATATTGAACAGGTGCTTCAGGGTTTTTTGCGGCAGCGTGAAGGAAGCGTTGTAGCTGTCGGCTTCCTGCACGGTCGGGAACTCTTCGGCGGCCAGCGTTTGCAGGGCGAAGCGCGATTTACCGCTTTGCACCGCCAGGCGCTTGTTGGCCAGGGTCAGCGATACGTCGCCCGCTTCCGGCAGCGCGCGCAGAATGTCCAGCAGCTTGCGCGCGGCCACGGTGGTGCCGGTCACTTCGGCGCCCGAACCGATATTGGCGTGCGTGGTGATCTGCACTTCGGTGTCGGTGGACAGGAATGAAACGCTTTCGCCTTCCTTGCGGATGAGGATATTGGCCAGAATCGGCATAGTGTGCCGACGCTCGACAATACCGCTCACGATTTGCAGTGGCCGAAGCAGCGTATCTCGGGTGGTTTTGACCAGTTGCATAAATATCCTCAGTTAAAAGTTAAACGTTAATTCTTTTGCATCGCCTCGCGCGACGCATCTGCTGCTTGCCTTGGCGGCGGAAACCCAGCAGTGTAATGGCAAATCTTCAGCCCCGGCCAGCATCAGCCTTTGAGGGTTTGTTCCAGGACGTGCAGCTCGTGGTTGCACTCCGGGTTCTTGGTGCGGTCCAGCGCGATCTTGCGCACCGCATGCAGCACGGTGGTGTGATCGCGGCCGCCAAACAGCTCGCCGATTTCGGGCAGGCTCTTTTGCGTCAGCTCCTTGGCCAGATACATGGCGATCTGGCGCGGACGCGCAATATTGGCGGGGCGGCGCTTGGAATACATGTCCGCCACCTTGATGTTGAAGAAGTCCGCCACCGTCTTCTGGATGTTTTCCACCGAAATCTGGCGGTTCTGCACCGAGAGCAAATCCTTCAGCGCTTCCTTCACGATGTCGATGCTGATGTCCTTGCCGTGGAAGCGCGAGTAGGCCAGGATCTTGCGCAGCGCGCCTTCCAGCTCGCGCACGTTCGAACGCAGGTGTTTGGCGACGAAGAAGGCCACGTCGTCGGACAGCGTGACGCCTTCCGACTTGGCCTTTTTCAGCAGGATCGCCACCCGCATTTCCAGCTCCGGCGGCTCGATCGCCACCGTCAGGCCGGAGTCGAAGCGCGAGATCAGGCGGTCGTCCATGCCGGTGATCTCTTTGGGATAGGTGTCGCTGGTGATGATGATCTGCTTCTTGGCCGCGATCAGCGCTTCGAAGGCATAGAAGAACTCTTCCTGCGTGCGGCTTTTCCCGCCGAAGAACTGGATATCGTCGATCAGCAGCATGTCCAGCGAGTGGTAGTAATGCTTGAAGTCGTCGAAGCCCTTGCGCTGGTAAGCGGTCACCACGTCGCGCACATACTGCTCGGCGTGGATGTAGCGGATGCGCGAACCTGGCTGGTCGGCCATCACCTGGTTGCCGATGGCATGGATCAAGTGGGTCTTGCCCAGACCGACGCCGCCGTAGAAGAACAGCGGGTTGTAGGACACGCCCGGATTGTTCGCCACCTGGATCGCGGCGGCGCGCGCCAGCTGGTTGGCCTTACCGGTCACGAAGCTGTCGAAGGTCAGATCGGTATTGATGCGGCTTTGCTCGCGGCCGCGCGCATTGGCGAATTCCGGCGTCGACACAATGGCCGCGGCGGCCGGCAGTTCGGCGCTGCGCGCCGTGTCGGCGGCGTGGTTGACGGGCGCGGCGCTGCTGCTGGCGGTCGGTGCGGCCGGCTTTTTCGCGGCATTCAGGCGCGGGTCGAGCACGAACAGCACTTCGATCGGCTCTTCCCAGTATTGCGCTGCCAGGGCCGTGATGCGGCTGGCGAATTGCGTCTTGACCCAATCCAGCTTGAAGCGGTTGGGGGCGGCAATACGCAGCTTGCCCTCCTCGTAATCGAGGGGGATCAGCGGCTTAATCCAGGCACTGAATTGTTGCGGCGTCAGCTCCAGTTCCAACTGTGCGGAACAGGTCTGCCAAAAATTTTCCATGAATCTTCTATCTGAAAAGCTGTGGGAGGGCGCCGGGAGTGAACTCTAAACGCCACACGTAACACGCTATTCTACCCCCGAAGTTCGAAGTTATCCACAGGCATCACGCGAAAAATGTGCAAAAATCGGCGGCCAGCGGGTGGGGGCGGGCATGCTTCGAGGTTGACAAGCGGTGTCGAAATGCTGATAATTCAGGGTTCCCCGCCCGTACTCCGTGTTTTTTCAGTTTACGACCAGCGCGGATTAAGCGGGCGATGAGATTGGCCAGCTTGTGCCGGTATGTTGGCATGGGTGCGCGAAATGTCATTGGCACCAATAACTGACGGGACGTCAGACCCGATTTTGCATTTTTTTGCTTCTTTAGCGAGACCAACATGAAACGTACTTACCAACCTTCCGTTGTGCGTCGTAAGCGCACCCACGGCTTCCGCGCTCGTATGGCTACCCGTGGCGGCCGTCAAGTTCTGAATGCACGCCGTGGCAAAGGCCGCAAGCGTCTGGCTGTATAAGCCACAGCTTGCAAGCTGATCGCGTGGACAGCTGTACAAACGGCTCGACAGGCGAAGGTTCCCACGACTTCGCGCGCGCTCGGCGCATCATTAAAACGGATGAATTTTCATCCGTTTTTCGTTTGCGCCCGGCCCAGAAAAGCGCGCATTTCGTGCTCTATACCCGCCAGAATCAGCTGCCACATGCGCGGCTGGGCATCGTCGTTGCCAAACGCTTTGCGCCGCGCGCGGTCACGCGCAACACTATCAAGCGCGTGACCCGCGAATTATTCCGCGTTACCGGACTGCCGCCCATCGACTGCGTCGTGCGGCTGGCGAAACCGGTCAACCGCAAGGATGGTCCGGCCACTACGGCCAAACTGAAGCTGGAATTGCGCCAGGAGCTGACGCGCCTGTTCGCCTCCCAGACCAAGAACCGTCCTGCGCGATGAAAACGCTGCTCTCCTTCCTGCTGCGCGCCTACCAGCTGACCATCAGTCCCATGCTGGGGCCGCGCTGCCGCTTTTACCCAAGCTGCTCGAACTATGCGCTCGAAGCGCTGCGCGTGCACGGCGCGGGAAAAGGGAGCTGGCTGGCATTTCGGCGTGTATGCCGCTGCCATCCATGGAATAATGGCGGGCTTGATCCGGTTCCACCGGCATCAGACAAGGATTCCCAAACAACCGCTTGCGGTTGCAACCACTCTTGATACTTACCGTAATGGATATCAATAAACGTACCATCCTGTGGATCGTATTCTCCGTATCGCTCGTCTTCCTGTGGAACGAGTGGATGATCTCCACCGGCAAGCCGTCCATGTTCGCGCCGGCCGCGACCCAGACCGCGAAAGCGCCTGCGGCCAAAGCGGCCGGCCTGCCTGCGCCTAGCGCCAGCGCGGCCGCCGCCACGCCAGGCGCCGCCGCCGTTGACGGCGCCGCGCCGTTCAAGAGCGAAATCATCACCATCACCACCGACGTGATGAAGGTCGATGTCGACACCCTGGGCGGCCAGATCAAGCGCCTGGAACTGCTGAACTACAAAGCCGCCGGCAATCCTGGCTGGTTTGGCGGCTGCTTCGGCCTGTCCGAATCCTGCAAGAGCAATCTGGATGCGCGCGCCAATGAAGTGCTGTTCCAGCAGAACGCCAGCAAGACCTATCTGGGCCAGACCGGCCTGGTCGGCGCGCCTGGCCTGCCTAACCACAACACCGGCTTCGTCGCCAAGCCTGGCGTGCGCACGCTGGCCAACGGCAATCAGGTGCAGCTGGTGCTGGAAGCGGAGCAGGGCGGCGTCAAGCTGACCAAGACCCTGACCTTCAAGCGCGGCGACTATGTGGTCGATGTGCGCCACGACGTGACCAATACCGGCGCGGCTGCGCTGACGCCGGAGCTGTACATGCAGCTGGTTCACGACGGCAACAAGCCGCCAGAGTCCTCCTGGTTCAACAGCAGCTTCACCGGCCCGACCCTGTACACCGACGCCGACAAGTACAAGAAGCTGAGCTTCGAGAAGATCGAGAAGGAAGACAAGACCCAGAAGGAAAATCCGGGCAAGCCTTTCACGCCGGATCATCCGACCAAAGCTGACAGCGGCTGGGTCGCGATCTCGCAGCACTTCTTCGTTTCCGCCTTCGTGCCGCAAGCGAAAGCCGCGCGCGACATCTTCACCAAGAAAGTGGACACCAATCTGTACGCCATTGGCGTGGTGCAGCCGCTGGGCAGCCTGGCGCCTGGCGCCACCGTGTCCAACACGGCCCAGCTCTACTCCGGTCCGCAGAACGAAAAAGCGCTGGAAAAAGTCTCGCCTGGCCTGGAGCTGGTGAAGGACTACGGCATGCTGACCATCATCGCCAAGCCGATGTACTGGGTGATGGAACATCTGCACAGCGCGCTGGGTAACTGGGGCTGGACGATCATCGCCTTCACCATCCTGATCAAGCTGGTCTTCTTCCCGCTGTCCGCCGCCAGCTACCGCAGCATGGCCAAGATGAAGGTGGTGACGCCGAAGATGACGGAAATCCGCGAGCGCCACAAAGGCGATCCGCAGAAGATGAACCAGGCCATGATGGAGCTGTACAAAACCGAGAAGATCAATCCTCTCGGCGGCTGTCTGCCGATTCTGGTGCAGATGCCGGTCTTCATCGCCCTGTACTGGGTGCTGAACGCCTCGGTCGAAATGCGCGGCGCGCCATGGGTGGGCTGGATCACCGACCTGACCCAGCACGATCCATGGGCGATCCTGCCGGTGCTGTACGCGATTTCCATGTTCATCACCACCAAATTGAACCCGCAGCCGGCCGATCCGGTGCAGGCCAAGATGATGCTGTTCATGCCGCTGGCCTTCTCGCTGATGTTCTTCTTCTTCCCGTCCGGCCTGGTGCTGTACTGGGTCGTGAACAACGTCCTGTCGATCGCCCAGCAATGGGTCATCACCCGCAAATACGGCGCCGCCAAGTAAGCCTGGCAGCGTGTTGCAGAAAAACCCGTGCCAGGCACGGGTTTTTTTTATCATCTAGAATTCCGCTATGAATCTCGACACTTCCCCCATCGCGGCAATCGCCACGGCCCCCGGACGCGGCGGCATCGGCGTGGTGCGCGCCTCCGGCAAAAACCTCAACGGCCTGGCGCAAGCCCTGTTCGGCGCCACGGCGCTGCAGCCGCGCCACGCCACCTACATCCCCTTCAAGAACGCCGACGGCAGCATCATCGACCAGGGCATCGCCATCTACTTCAAGGGGCCGCATTCCTATACCGGCGAAGACGTGCTGGAATTGCAAGGCCACGGCGGCCCGGTCGTGCTGCAGATGCTGCTGGCGCGCGTGCTGGAAGCGGGGCGGGAATACGGCCTGCGCCTGGCCGAGCCGGGCGAATTCACGCGCCGGGCTTATATGAACGACAAGCTTGACCTGGCCCAGGCCGAGGCGGTGGCCGATCTGATCGACGCCTCCACCGAAGCGGCGGCCAAGTCGGCCTCGCAATCGCTGTCCGGCGCCTTCTCGCAAACCATCCACGCCCTGGTGGAGCGCGTCACCCACCTGCGCATGCTGGTCGAGGCCACGCTCGACTTCCCGGAAGAGGAAATCGACTTCCTCGAAAAATCCGACGCGCGCGGCCAGCTCAAAGGCATTGTAGAAGCGCTCGACCATGTGTTCCGCCAGGCCTCGCAAGGCGCGCTGCTGCGCGAAGGCTTGAATGTGGTGCTGGTCGGCCAGCCGAATGTGGGCAAATCCTCGCTGCTGAACGCCCTGGCCGGCGCCGACGTCGCCATCGTCACGCCGATTGCCGGCACCACGCGCGACAAGGTCAGCGAAACCATCCAGATCGAAGGCATTCCGCTCAACATCATCGACACCGCCGGCATCCGCAGCCATGACGAAGCGGTGGACGTGGTCGAGCGCATCGGCATCGAACGCACCTGGGGCGAAGTAGGCAAGGCCGACGTCATCCTGCACCTGCTGGACGCCGACCACGGCCCGACCCGCGCCGACGAAGCCATGGTCGAAGCCTTCCCGGCCGGCGTGCCGGTGCTGCGCGTGTGGAACAAGATCGACCTGTCCGGCCACAAGCCGGCGGTGGACGAGATGTCCGACGCCACCCATGTGTATTTGTCGGCCAACGAGAAGCTCGGCATCGACCTGCTGCGCGCCGAACTGCTGCGCATCGCCGGCTGGCAGCAGACCGGCGAATCGCTCTATCTGGCGCGCGAACGCCACCTGATCGCCCTGCGCTCCGCCTCGCGCCACCTGGACCTGGCCGGCCAGCATGCCGCCCAGACCGACCAGTCGCTCGACCTCTTCGCCGAGGAATTGCGCCTGGCCCAGGTCCAACTCTCCAGCATCACCGGCGCCTTCTCCTCGGACGACCTGCTGGGCGTGATCTTCAGCCGCTTCTGCATCGGCAAATAAGCCGCGGCGCGGAACTGCCGCTCACGCCAGCGGCAGTTCCTTGCGTGCCGCCGCCGCGCCGGACGTCGCTTCCGGCGCAGCGGCTGGCGTGCCGTGCGCGCGCTGGAAGTAGCGGCGCGCGCGTTTTCCCCAGGTATCCAGATAGCTGTAGGCGACCGGCACCACCACCAGGGTCAGCAAGGTGGAGGTGAGCACGCCGCCGATCACGGCGCGTCCCATCGGTGCCTGGATCTCGCCGCCTTCGCCGGCGCCGATGGCCATCGGCAGCATGCCGAAGATCATGGCCAGCGTCGTCATCAGGATTGGCCGCAGCCGCACCTGGCCGGCGTGCAGCAGGGCTTCATACTGGCCCATGCCTTCGCGCTGCGCCTGGTTGCTGAAGTCCACCAGCAGAATCGCATTCTTGGTGACCAGGCCCATCAGCATAATGAAACCGATCACCGAAAACACATTCAGCGTGCTGCCCGTGGCCAGCAGGGCCAGCACCACGCCGATCAGCGACAGCGAGAGGGAACTCATGATCGCCAGCGGCTGCAGGAAGCTGGCGAACTGCGAGGCCAGGACCAGGTAGATGAAAATCACGGCAATCGTCAGCGCCACGCTGGCCGCCTGCTGCATTTCGCGCATCTGCTTCATGCCGCCGCCGAGATCGAACTGCACGCCGGGCGGCAGAGCGATGGCGCGCGTCATCGCCTGCACTTCCTGGCCCACGTCGCCCGCCGGCCGGCCCTGCACATTGGCGTAGATGCCGACCCGGCGCTGCATGAACTGGCGGCCGATCACCTGCGGGCTGTAGGCCGGCTGGAAATCGGCGATCTGGCGCAGCGGCACCATCACCGGCGCGCTTTGCGACATGCCGAGCGGCGTGCCCAGAGGCCCCGGCAAGCCGGCCGCCAGAGCCAGATCGGCCAGATCGCCGGCATTCTGGCGCAAGTGCTTGGGCAGCTGCACGCTGATATCGTAGTTCTGGCCATCGGGACCGAGCCAGCGGCCGATCGGATCGCCCGCCAGCAGGGGGCGCAGCGTGGCGCCGATCTGCTCGGGCGACAGGCCCAGATCGCTGGCCACTTCCTGCTTGATATGGATGCCGATGGCGGGATTTTCGGCGGCCTGGCTGTATTCCAGGTCGGTGATGCCCTTGATGGCGGCCATCTTCGCCATCACCTGGCGCGCGGTCGCCTCCAGCGTGTCGGCGTCCTGGCCCAGGATATCGACCCGGATCGGCTTGCCCCAGCCGAGCGAAATATCGATGCCGGCGATCTCCTGCAGCTTGGCGCGGATCTGCTGTTCCAGCACCTGCTGCGAGGGCCGCGCGGCGATCTGGCGCGGCACCAGGGGCAGGGTCAGCAAGGCGCTGTTGACGCCGTTCTCGCCGCCGGCGGTCGCCACCACCCGCTCGATGGCCGGAATATCCTTCAGCGCCTGTTCGACCTGGCGCAGCTTGCCGTCGGTGTAGACCAGGCTGGAACCGACCGGCGTCTTGAAGCTGAGCGTGATATAGCCCTGATCGGTCTGCGGCTGCATCTCGCTGCCCACCGTCGGCAGCAGCAGCAAGGCGCCGACGAACAGGGCCAGCGCCAGGCCCAGCGTGGTCTTGCGCCAGGCCAGCGCGCGCCGCAGCAGGCGGCCGTAGGCGCGGTGCAGCGCATCGAGGCCGCGTTCGAAGGCGGCCAGCCGGCGGCCCAGCCAGGGCAGGCGCGCGAAGCGGCCCTGTTCCGGGTCCGGCCAGACCGAGGACAGCATGGGATCGAGGGTAAAGCTGACGAACAGCGAAATCAGCACCGCCACGCTGATGGTCAGGCCGAATTGCAGGAAGTAGCGCCCGATCATGCCATCCATGAAGGCGACCGGCACGAAGACGGCGACAATGGCGAAGGTGGTGGCCATCACCGCCAGCCCGATCTCCTGGGTGCCGTCCAGCGCCGCGCGCATATGGCTCTTGCCCATGGCGAGGTGGCGCACGATGTTTTCGCGCACCACGATGGCGTCGTCGATCAGCAGGCCGATGCACAGGGCCAGCGCCATCAGCGTCATCGAATTCAGCGTGAAGCCGAACAGGCGCATGGCGATGAAGGTGGCCAGCACGGCGATCGGCAGGGTGAGGGCGGTGATCACGGTGCTGCGCCACGATTGCAGGAACAGGAAAACGATCAGCACCGTCAGCACGGCGCCTTCGATAATCATGTGCTTGACGTTGTCGAGCTGGCGCTCCACCGCCTCCGAACTGGAGCGCACGATGGCCAGTTCGACGCCGGGCGGCAAGCCCGCCTTCAGCTTGTCGACGGCGGCGGCGATGCCCTTGCCGGTTGCGACGATATTGGCGTCCTGGGTTTTGGTCACGCTCAGGCTGATGGCCGGCTGGCCGTTGCTGCGCGCCACGGAGCGCGCTTCCTGTTCGCCGTCGACGACGTCGGCCACCTGCTCCAGATAGACCGGGGCATTGGCGCGCCGCGCCACGATGATCTTGCCGAAGGCGGACGGTTCTTTCAGCTTGCCTTCGACCCGCACCAGCTGTTCCGTCACCTCGCCGCTGACGGCGCCGGCCGGCACGTCCTGGTTGCGGTTCTGCACCGCGCGGATGACTTCATTGACGCCGACCGCCTGCGCCTTCATGCGTTCCGGCCGCAGCTGGATCTGGATGCGGCGGCTGGTCTGCCCGCTGACCTCAATCGTGCCGACGCCGGCCACCCCGCGCAGGCGCTTGACGATGAGCTGCTCGGTCAGCGTCGACAACTGGCGCAGGTCGACGCTGGCGGAACTGACCGTCAGCGTCGCCACCGGTTCGGCGTTTTCCTGCTGGCGCAGGATTTGCGGGTCTTTCGCTTCGCGCGGAAATTGCGGGCGCAGCTGGGCCATCTTGTCGCGCAGTTCCTGCATGGCGCGGTCGACGTCGGCCTGCAGGGTCAGGCCGATCCAGGTGACGCTGCGCCCCTCATAGGAGCTGGAAGCGAGAAAGTCGATGCCGCTGATGGTGTTGACCGCTTCTTCGATGGGCTTGGTGATATCGTTTTCGACAATCTCGGGCGAGGCGCCGGGATAGGCCACCTGGATCGTCATCATCGGCATCTGCACATCGGGCATGGGTTCCACGCCCAGGCGCTGATAGGAGAACAGGCCGAGCACCATCAGGCCGACCATGACCATGGTGGCGAAGACCGGTTGGGCGATGCTGGTACGGGTCAGCCACATATCAGCTTTGCTCCGGCGCGCGGGCTGGCGGTGGCGCCGGTGCCGGTACGGCCGCCGCCGCGGCGCCGTCGCCGGCCAGACGCACGCGGCGGCCCGTTTTCAGTCCATCCAGGCGGACGCCGACGATGCGCGCGCCCGGCGCCAGGCCGGCCGTGATGGCCGTGCAGCCCTGGGCCGTGCTATCCAGGCCGGTTTGCACGGTCTGCGCCAGCAGCCGCCCCTGTTCGATGCGGTACACCACGGTGGCGTTGCCCTGACGGCGCAGGGCGGTGCTGGGCACCAGCAGGCTGGGCGCATCCGGCGCCAGCGTGATGCTGCCCTGGGCGAACATGCCGGCGCTGAGCGCGCGGTCGCGGTTGTTCACATCGATATACACCAGCAGGGCGCGCGCGCCCGCCTCGGTTTCGGGATTGACGCGCGCCACCGTGCCGCTGAAGCGCCGCCCCGCATGGCCGTCCACCGTGAAGTCGACCTCCTGGCCGGCGCGCACGCGCGCGATATCGCTGGCCGGCACCGCCGCTTCCAGCACCAGATGGTCCAGGTCGACGATGGCGAACAAGGGCGTGTCGGGCGCCACCTTGTCGCCCGGCTGCACAAAGCGCTTGCTGACGATGCCGGCATAGGGCGCGCGCACGGCGGCGTCGTCCAGCGCGCGCTGGGCGATCTCCAGCCGGGCGTCGGCGGCGCCGAGGGCGGCGCGGGCCAGTTCCACATTGCTGTGCGTGGTGTCGTAAGCGTGTTGGGAAATGAATTGCTGGGCTTGCAGCTGCGTGCTGGACGCATGCTGGCGCTGCGCCAGCGTCAGCCGGGCCTGGGCTTCCTGGCGCAGCGCCCGCTGCATGGCCAGCTGGGCGCGCAGATCGGCGGTGTCGAGCTGCAGCAGGATCTGGCCGGCGCGCACGGCCACGCCCTCGGCCAGCAGGCTGCCCTGCACCTCGGCATTGACCTTGGCGCGCACTGTAGCGCGCTGGCGCGCCACCAGGCTGCCCGAGACCGGCAGCAGCGCCGGCAGCGGCCGCAGCGTGGCCGTCGCCACCTCGGCCGCGGCCAGGGTCAGCACGGCTTCGCCGGAGGCGATGGCGGGCACGGCCTTGACGGGCGGCCCCGGCCGGCCCAGCCAGGCCGCCACGCCCGCCGCCGCGCCCGCGCACAGCAGGGCCGGCCAGATGATGCGCGACAGTTTGCCCATCAGATCAACGCCTGCTGGATTTGCTCGTCGCTGGCCACCCCCATGGCCAGCGCGGCATGGACCTGGTACACGGACTGGCTGGTAAAGGTGGCGTGGGTCAGCCCGGCATTGGCGTCGCGCCAGAAGCGGTGCAGCGGCGAGCTGGTATGCAGGGCGCCGCCGCCGCAGCGGCAGAACACTTCATTGATCGCCCGCACCGCGCGCCCGGCGCCGCGCACCTGCTCGGCGCGGTTGGCGGCGCGCCGCGCCAGCGACACTTCGGCGCCGTCGGCCACCAGCGCATAGGTGGCGGCCACATTGCTCAGCATCGCGGCCTGGGCCGCCTGCACTTCGCTGGCCGCCTCGCCCAGCACCGTCAGCATGAACGGTTCCGGTACTGCCTTGGTTTGCAGGATGCGCTCGCGGATCTGGCGCTGCGCCGTTGCCACCAGGCCCTGGCACATGCCCAGCACGGCCGCCGTGATGGCGTTCGGGAACAGCGAAGACCAGGGCATATGGTAGAGCGTGCCGCTGCGCTGGCAGGCGGCCGCCGCTTCGCCCGACATCACGGCCGTCGTCGCAAGGCAGCGGTAGGCGGGAATGAAGGCGTTGCTGACCTTGACGTCCTTGCTGCCGGTGCCTTGCAGGCCGACCACATTCCACGTGTCTTCGAGAATGTCGTAATCGGCGCGCGGCAGCATCACATGCATGCCCTGGCGCGGCTGCGCCGGCTTGCCGTGTTCATCGCCCAGCACCGCGCCCAGCACCAGCCACTGGCAGTGGTCGGTGCCGGAGGAGAAGGTCCAGCGTCCGCTCAGCAGATAGCCGCCGGCCACCGGCGTCGCCACGCCCATGGGCGAATACGGCGAGGCGATCCAGGTGTCGGGCCGTTCGCCCCAGATCTCCTGCAGCAGGCGGTCGTCGTTCAGACTCGCCTCCCAGTTGTGCACGCCGACCACGCCGGCGATCCAGCCGGCGCTCGGATTGCGCGCCGCGATCGCCATCACCGCTTGCAGGAAGTCGTTGGGATGCGTCTCCAGGCCGCCGAATTCGCGCGGCTGCAGCATGCGAATCACATTCGATTCCTTCAGCAGCGCCACCGTGCTGGCCGGCAGCTTGCCCAGTTGTTCCGCTTCGGCCGCCTGCTCCTGCAGCAGCGTCAGCATGTCTTCGTTCAGATTCAGCACGGATGCCATCCTTGAAATGGTTGCGGGAGAACGCTTACTCGGCGCGGCGGCCCAGCATGCGCGACAAGGTGTGGTCCTTGTCCAGAATATGGTGTTTGAGCGCGCCGGCGACGTGCAGCACGATCAGGGCCAGCAGCAGATAGCCCAGATAGCCATGCAGGGCCTGGCCCAGGTCCGACCAGGCGGCGTTGAGCGGAACGGCCTGGCCGGGTTTGTCCGGCGCGTAGTTGGCGGGGAAGATTTCCCAGCTGAAGATGCCGAAGCCATGCCCGCTGGCGCCGGAGAACAGCATGCCGGTCAGCGGCATGGCCAGGGTGCCTAGCAACAGCAGCCAGTGCACGGTTTTGGCGGCCAGGTGTTCAAAGCGGGAAAACTCGCGCACCGGCTTGGGCAGGCCGTTGACCAGGCGCCAGGCGACGCGCGCGATGATCAGCGCGAAGATCAGCAGGCCGATCGATTTATGGATGTGGTACAGCGGCCAGGCTTCGCTCTGCACCATGTAGATGCCGACGCCGCACAGGGTCAGGATGCTCAGGGCCACCAGCCAGTGCAGGGTGATGGTCAGGCCGCTGAGTTTTTTTTCGGTATCCATATCTTCTCCTTGTTATCGTTAAGACGCCGCCCTCAGGACAGCAAAATGGTTTCCAGCTGCGCGACGACGCCATCGAGCAAGGCTTCGATGGTGGACGGCGCGTACATGCAGGGGCTGAAGCCCATGCTCAGCTTCAACTGCTGGCCCGCCAGCAGCACGTTCATGAAAGGCTTGATCTCGGGGCTGAACCATTTCTCGCCCTCGCCGCAAGGTTCGCTGGCGCGCTCGAAAATGAATTCTTCCGTGCTGGCGCTGGCGAACGGGATGAAGTTGAAGCCGATGTGGTACAGCGGCAGCCGGGCCATGGCCTCGCGCACGGCCGCATCCCGGTTCATGTATTTCAGGCAGGTCAGCGACAGCGCATCGTCCTGCACCGCCTTGGCCTGGCGCACGATGGATTCCACCAGGGCGACGCCCTGCAACTGTTCCGGATTGCGCAGGTACAGGGTGGCGTAGTTGATCATCCAGCCCACCGTCTGCAGGACATTGGCGTCGGGGATGGTCTGGTAGATGCGGCCGTTATGCACCATGGCCAGCGCCAGGATCTCGCTGCCCGACCAGGTGTGGAAAGCCTGCTGCAGCGCCGCCATCACCACATAGCTGGGATCGACGGCCTGCAGGCGCTGCAACTCGATCAGGCGGGTGGTGGCTGCGCTGCTCAGCGAACGCGAAGCAAAGCCCAGCGCCGCGATGGCGCCGTCGGCCACGGGCAGGCTGGCCGGAGCGGGATCGGCCGGCAGCGGCCGGTAGCCGTCCCAGTTCTGCGCCTGCCAATACGCGTAATGCGCCAGCGCCGGCCCCTGCGCATGGTCGTGCAGCAGCCTGGCCCAGTCGCCCACGCGGCGGCCGGCGGCGGTCAGGCGCACCGGCTGGCCGGCGCGCAGGGCGCGGTAGGCGCTGGCGATGTCGTTGAAGAGGATCTTCTCCGAGATATTGTCGATCAGGATATGGTGCAGCAGCACGAACAGGCGCGCGCCGCGTTCGCCGCCGAGATCGAAATACACGGCGCTGAAGGCCCGCTCTTCGACGCGGATGCGGGCCTGGTAACCGTCGCAGATGCGGTTGATTTCCTCGGCCAGCAGATGCTCCGGCGTCGCCTGCAAATCTTCCTCATGCCACCAGGATGCCATGCCGTCGGGCGTCTGCAGCTGCTGTTGCCACTGGCCGGCGTCATCGCGGCGCAGCAGGATGCGCAGGCCATCGTGCTGGCGCAGCACGGCGCCGATGGCGGCGCGCAGATGCTGCGGCTGGTCTTGCGCCGTCAGCCGGTACAGGTGGCCGACATTGTAGTGATTGACGTCGATGCGCTCGAACAGCCAGTAGTGCACCGGCAGCAGCGGGAACGTATCGGCGTCCGGCGCGGTGGCTGCGGTGGGCGCGCCGTCCGTGGCGGCGGCCTGCTGCTGGCGCACGCATTGTTCCAGCCGCGCCAGCGTGGGGTCGCCGATAAAGTCGTCGATGGCGATTTCGACCTGGTAGGCATTCCCCACATGCAGCAGCATGGCGATCAGCTGGATGGAGGAGCCGCCGATGTCGGTAAAGCTGGCGCCGGCGGGAATCTCGTCCAGGTCCAGCACCTTGCACCAGATGGCGCGCAAATTCTCTTGAATGTCCAAAGTATCTCCTGTCTTGTCGGATTCAGGCGGCGTTCGTTGCGGCTGCCTCAGGGGCGGGGGCGCTCAGGCTGTCGATCAGCTTGATGCGCCAGGCGCCATGCAGCCAGCGCCAGACGTTGTAGCCGCACTTCAGCGACTCATCGAGCACCAGCAACCAGAGCAGGGCGAAGAAGCCGGCCGACGGTCCGAAGAAATACACCAGCGGCGCCGAGATGGCCCAGGTGATCAGAATCCCCGCCACGGTTGGCCGCATGCCGTCGCCGGCCGTTTTCAGATTGGAGCCGATCACCATATTCACCGCCTTCACCGGTTCGGCCAGAGCCAGTGGCAGCAGGCTGGCGACGGCAATCGCCAGCACGGCGGCATCGGTGGTAAACAGCGTCAGCAACTGCTGGCCGAACAGCACGATGGGCAGAATCATGGCGACGACGATCAGGACGCTGTAGCGCAAGGCTTTGTAGATCAGCGATTCGACCGTTTGATAGCTGTTGGCGCCGATGTAGTTGCCGGCCAGGATTTGCGAGGTCACGGTGAAGGCCAGGCTCGGCACGATGCACAGCAGCAGAATGTTCCCACCCAGGACGCGCATGGTCAGCTCCGCCGGGCCGATGGCCGACACCATGCTGAGCACGAACATCAGGAACAGCTGCACCGACAGCGGTTCTAGCAGCGAGGGCACGGCCACCACGGTGCTGAGGCGGGCGATCTTGCCGAAATCGGCCGACGGCCAGCTCAGGCGTATGGTGAAACCCAGTTTGATCTTTTGCACCACGACCAGGAAGACCAGCGCCGAGAACACGGCCAGGATGCTGACGCAAGCCACGCCCGTGACGCCGAAGCGGCCCAGCCCCCACAGGTTGTAGACCACGGCCGCATCGCCCGCAATATTCACCAGCAGGATGATGGCGGCGGCGCCGATATTGAATTTGACGATGCCGTACAGCGCATTCATCACCTGGAACAGATAGCGCGAGCCGAGAATGCCATAGCCGCAACCCATCAGCAGCAGGAACTGCTTGGCGATGGACGCCACATTGTCCGGCAGGCCGATCAGGTCCACCATATAGGCGCTGCCGAAGTAGAACAGCAGGAATTGCAGCGCCGAGATCAGCAGCACCAGCAGCAGGGTGCTGTTGAAAATGCGTTTCGCCAGCGCCGTGTCGCCGCTGCCCAGCGCCTGGGCGGCCAGCGCCTTGGCGCTGGAATTCAGGCTGCCGTAGAAGACGTCGCAGAACACCAGGATCGGCAGCACGGCGCCCACCGCCAGCGCCGCTTCCAGCGAGATTTTGGACAGGAAGAAGGCGTCCACCGCGGGCACCGAAAATCCGACCAGAAACTCGATCATGATGGGGATCGACAGGCCCCAGAACTCCTTCGTCATTTTGCTGTCGGTCTTGGTATTCATACTGTATCGGACTCGCTTGGTAAAAGTGATGAATGGCGCGGCGCCATATCAGGCGGCCTGTCCCAGACTGCGGAACAGGAAGGCGCGGGAAAACGCGGCCAGCGGCAGCGAGTAATGCTCGGCGATGCGGTCGAACCATTGCATCGAATGCAGCGCCTGCTGCTGGACGCTGCCGACCGCTTCGCTGCGCTGTTGCTGGTAGCGCGCCAGCGCCTCGGGCAATGCGCCGCCCTGGTGCAGGTTGTCGGCCAGCGCGATCGCATCTTCCACGGCCAGGCGGGTGCCGGAACCGATCGAGAAATGCGCGGTGTGGGCGGCATCGCCGATCAGCACCATCTGTTCGTGGTGCAGCGAGTCGCAGCGGATCTGTTCGAACTGGCGCCATTCATGCGGCGCGTCCGACAGGCTGGTCAGGCTGGCGTCGCCCAGCAGGCTGGCGAAGATGTCCTCCAGCCGCGCCAGATCGGAGGACAGTGCGCGGCGGCCGAAGCCGAAGCCGTCGAAAGTCTGCTGCGCGCACTCCACCACGAAGGTCGACTTGTCGGTGCTGAACGGGTAGGCGTGCACCCACACCGGTCCGTGCGTGGTCTGCTGGAAGTCGAACACCATGCGGTCGAACGCCTTGTCGCAACCGAGCCAGATAAAGCGGTTGGCCGACTGCACCCGCGCAATGGGCGCAGCGGCGCCGATCTGCTCGCGGCAGCCGCTCTTGATGCCGTCCGAACCGACCAGCAGCTGGTAGCCGCCGGCCAGGTCGGCGGCGCTGGCCGGCGACGAGTAGTGGATGTTGCAGCCCAGCTCCACGGCGCGCGCGCGCAGCACCTCCACCAGCGCATGGCGGCCGGTGCTGCGGCCGAACTGGTTGGACAGCAGGCTGACCTCGCCTTTATGGCGGATTTCGATCTGGTCCCAGCTCACGGCGCGCGCCAGAATGGCGGCATGGCTGGCCTCATCCATCCGCTGCATGGCTTCCAGCATGGGTTCGCGCAGGATGATGCCCCAGCCCGAGTTGCGGTCCGCGCTGTCGCGTTCGAAGATATCGATCGCGGCAGCGGGTTGGCGCCGTTTCATGGCGATGGCGAAGTAGAGGGCGGCCACGCCGCCGCCGATGCAGGCGATCTTCATCAGGCGGCAACCGCTGGCGTGAGATCGAACTTGCTCAGCACCGCGCGCGACACCTTGCCGTTATCGTTGCGCGGCAGGGCGTCGAGCGCGAGCAACTGCTTCGGCAGGCTGTGTTTTTCGCAGACTTCGCCGAGGATGGCTTGCACGGCGGCGATGCCTTCATCCTGCCCGCACTGTTTGGCGTCGATCACGCAGAACAGCACCGGCTCGGCCAGTTCGCCGTCGCCCTGATGCGGCACCAGGGCGCATTCCAGCACTTGCGGCAGGCGGCGCTGGATTTCGCTTTCGATCGCCAGCGGCGTGACCCAGATGCCGTTCGACTTGAACAGATCGTCGCTGCGGCCGCGATAGGTATAGAAGCCTTCCGCGTCGCGCGAGAACAGGTCGCCGGTGCAGCACCAGCCGTCGACGAATTTCTCGCCGTTCGCCTCCGGCTTGTTCCAGTAGCCCAGATTCGGATGGCGGCCCTTGACCCACAGGATGCCGTCGCCGTCCTGGCCTTGCGCGCTGGCTTCCAGCTTGACCTGGTAGCCGACCACCGGACGGCCGGTGGCGCCGGCCTTGAGCGAGGAGGGCGAATTGGAGATGAAGATATGGCCCATCTCGGTGCTGCCGATGCCGTCGTAGATCGGCAAGCCGAAAGCTTCCTGCCAGCGCTCGAAAATCGATTGCGGCAAGCCGGAACCGGCCGAGATGAAGACGGTGTCTTCGCTCAGATAAGGCTTCAGGCGCGCCGCATGCGGCAGCAGTGCGGCGTACAGGGCCGGCGCGCAGAAGATGGCGCTGGGGCGGTGCGCCGCGATATTGCGCAGCACGGCGTAGTCGTTGCTGGGCATGGCGGAGTCGAGCACCGCGGTCGCGCCCAGCAGCAGGGGGAAGAAGAAGCTGGCGCCGAAGCCGTAGCCGAAGAACATCTTGGCGGCCGAGTAAAACACGTCGTCGGACGAGAAGCCGTGGGTGCAGACCGCGAAGGCCTGGGTGTTTTCCAGCATGGTGACGCTGCAATGCTGCACGGCCTTGGGCCGGCCGGTGGTGCCAGAGGTGTATTGCCAGAAGGCGGCCTCGTTTTCGCCGATATAGGTGAACTCGAAGGCGCATTGCTGTTGCGTCAGCGCGCTCAGATGCAGCAGATCGGCGGCCTCATAGCCGGTTTTGGCCGGAACAACCGTGGCATAGCTGTCCTGCAGCAGCAGGCGGGGCGGAGCGGTGGTGTCCGCGCACACGGCGCGCACCGTGTCCAGATTGTCGGTTTCGCAGGCCAGCAGGCTGGCTCCGCTGTCGGCGACGATATGGTTCAGCGAATCGCGCGACAGCTTCGGATTGATCACCACGGGAATGGCGCCGATCGACAGGGCCGCCAGGAAGATTTCGCTGACGGCGGGCGAGTCGTACAGGCTGATCACGATGCGCTGGCGCGAGACCAGGCCCAGTCCGCGCAGGGCCTGGGCCAGGCTGGCGGAGCGCTGGAACAGGCTGGAGTAGCTCAGGCCGGTATTATTGTACAGATAAGCGTTTTTGCGTAAATCCCTTTGGCGGGAAACGATTTCCCGGGCCAGATTGGCTTGCGTCATGGTATTCCTCCTGGCGTGAATTAAGCAGTGGCGAAGAAATTCTTGCGAATCAAATTCACGGTTCGCAAGTTATCCATGGAAAGCTCTTCCAATTCGATGGCGCGGTCGCGGATTTTTTCGATCACAATCACCAGCGCCATGATTTTCAGCGAATCGAGCACGCCCGTTTCGACCAGATCCAGGTCGTCTTCAATGACAATATCCGGAAATTTGTTTTGTTCGCGCAGATAATCGCGTACTTGCGCGATGGAGTTTTCAATAGTCATAGGTCAGCCCAAAAAGCGGTTAGATGGAAGTCAGCAACAGGCAGGCGCAATGGCCATTGCCGTCGGATTGCAGCAGCAGCAGCTCTGGATTTGCCGTAGCGCTTTGGCGTGAATAATCGATCAGATTAATCATGCTGTCGCATACATGGCAATGGGCGATGCGGGCCACATTGCCGGTATAGAGCTGCGCGGCTTTAAATCCGCTGCGCGCATCCCGCATTTTTTTGATGGGAAGGAAGATATTGTTGTTGAATACGCGGCTGATATCGCTTCTGCCCAGCTTATTTCTTTCCAGTAGCGCATCCAGTGTTTGCGTTTGCAGCTGGCTCTTGTCGTTCAGCGTGACGCCGCTGGCGAACTCCTCCAGATCAAGACGCTGTATCGCATCCACCACCCGATACTGCGCATTGGCGCCATCGGCGCGCAGCACGACGGCGCAGGCGGCGTCGCCGAACAGGGCAAAGGCGGAAAAGCGCTGCATGCCCGGCGTCATACTGCCCAGGCCGACCACGAGGATATTCTCCAGCTCGCCGGACGCGATGCGCGCCGCCGCCAGCCGCACGGCCGACAGATAGGATGCGCAGCCGTTCAGGGTCGCGCTTTCCAGCAAGGCATTGCTGCAGCCCAGGGTTTGCAGCACCTGGCCAAGCCGTGGCGCCAGCGCGTTGGGATTTTCCGGAAAGGAAGCGGCGGCAAATACCACCAGTTGTATGTCGCCGGCCGGCACGGCGCTGGCTGCCAGGGCTTGTTGCGCCGCTTGCAGGCTTAGTTGATAAATATCGGCGGTTTCGTAATAGCTGCCCCAACCCCACAGTTCGGGGAAATTGGCGCCGCCCAGCGCGGCCAAAGCCTGTTCGAAACCATCGGCTTGTTTGAATGTTTTTTCTGCCTCACCCAGCACGTATGAGGCGCCCGAAAGGTATGCGTCTCTTTTCATTTTTTATTTTCCCTGATGTCACGATGGAATATCAGGCAAGCGACGCGTAATCGATTTCGAGGAATGCGCTGACTTCGGGGATCCAGCGTTCCTTTACCAGCGTTTGATGCACTGGATGGTGGGTATAGCGGTCGTAATCCTCTTGCGAGGTGAATTCCATGGAAATGCCGAAATCATAGTTGTTTTGCTTGCTGGTCTGGCGCAGGCATTTGAAATTCTGCACGCCGGGAATATCGGAAAACTTGAATGTATCGGCCAGAAACTCTTTTTCCTCCAGCGACCCTGGCGGGTGCTTGAGCTTGAAAACAATGGTGTGTTGAATCATTTCGTTCCTCTGGGAAGTTTTGGAAAAAATGAGCTAATGGAAATACGAATTTGTCATAAACAAGATCGCAAAGATTTCTGATGCTGTTACTAAGTGTTTCAAATTCGGCAACGAGAGTAAGTGGCAAAAGATGAGGCGTCAACTGGTTTCATGATTTGCAAATTTGCAACAGTACCAATAAAACGGCTAGCCATTACTCTCATGAGGATAGTTATTTTGACAACGGGCGGAATGGGGCAATTTGGGTGCCTGAGTGATAGGCGAAGATTTGATACCACTTTGATGCCGGTAAGTAAGTGGTATTAGGTGGCCCTGCGCTGCAGCGATTTCATACAGACGCTAGAATTCGCTGCACCTTTATCATCACGCAGGGTCGGTTTTTATGTTTGAGATTCGCAAATCGCAGCCGGGCGACGCGCCCGCGCTGGCCGAAGTCTGGCGCCGTTCCGTCAGGGCCACCCATCATTTCCTGTCGGCTGACGATTTCCGTCAGATCGACCTTCTCGTCAGCCAGCAGTATCTGCCGCAGGCGGATTTGTGGCTGGCGGTGGACGATGCGGGCGCGCCCGTGGCTTTCCTTGGGTTGAGCGGCACGCATGTGGACAGCCTGTTTGTCGATCCCGCCGTGCGCGGACAGGGGATCGGCAAGCTGCTGTTGGCCCACGTCGGCCAGATGCCGGCAGCGCTGACGGTCGACGTCAATGAGCAGAACGCGCAGGCGGTGGGCTTCTATCTCAAGCAGGGCTTTGTGCAGACGGGCCGTTCGGCCACGGATGGCGATGGCCGCCCTTATCCGCTGCTGCATCTGCGCCGCGCGGCGCCGCCCGCGCTGCCGCCAGTGAAGGAAATCCGCGTGCGCCTGGCTACGCCGGCCGATATTCCCATCCTCTTCGAGGTTCGCACCAGCGTGCTGCAAAACCATCTATCGCGCGGCCAGATGGTGGAATGGGGCGTCACCCTTGAGACGACCCGGCAACTGATGGAGCAGTCTCCCTGTATCTGGGGCGGCGAAGTGAATGGCGAGGTGGTGGCCTTCGCCACGGCCGATGTCGAAGGCGGCTCGGTGTTCGCCATGTTTATCCGCCCCGGCTTTGAAGGGCTGGGTCTGGGGCGGCGGCTGATGGCGGAAGTGGAAGCCCTGCTGTTCCGCCATCATGCACTGATCTGGCTTGAAACCGATGGCCGCGATCCGGTGCGCGCCAACGGTTTCTACCTCAAGCTGGGCTGGACCCTGGCGGCTGAGCTGGCAGAGGGCGATGTGCGCTACGAGAAGCGCCGCCCCGCTTAAAAGTCCGTCGTCACCGAGAGGTTGACGGTGCGCGGTGCGCCCAGTGCCGCCATGCCGGAGAAATAGGCGCTGCCCCAGTAGTTCTTGTTGAACACGTTCTGCACGCCGGCGCGCACCACGGTGCGCTTGCCGCCGACCCGGCTCTCATAGCGCGCGCCGATGTCCCAGCGCTGCCATGCCGGCAGGGTCAGACGGTTTTCTTCGCTCAGGAACAGGCGGCCGGTGCGCTCCATGCGCGCATTCAGCGTCAGGCCGGGCAGCCAGTGGCTGTCCCATTCGCCGCCAAGCACAAAGCGCCAGCGCGGCACGCCGAAAGCCGTGTGGCCGTCGTACAAGCCGTCTTCCGTTTTCAGCAGCTTGGCCTGGGTGTAGGCCAGGCCGCCCAGCAGGCGCAGGCCGGGCTGCACCTGTCCAAAGGTATTCCATTCGACGCCGCGGTTGCGCTGGCGGCCATCGTCGCTATAGATCGCAGTGGCGGGATTGCGCAGCAAGGTCGGCTGGGTGATCTGGTAGAAGCTCAGGGTTTGCGTGATCTGGCCCAGATCCCATTTGCCGCCGACCTCGTACTGGCGGGTTTTATAGGGCGCGAACACGGCGCGGTAGTTGGCCGCCGTTTCATCCGTCACGGTGTCGCCCTTGCTCAAGCCTTCGATATAGTTGGCGTACAGGGCCAATTGCGGCAGCGGCTTGAATACCAGGCCGGCCATCGGCGTCACAGCCTTCTCGTCGTAGCGGTCCTGGGTGCTGCGCTGGCCCGCATCGTCGTAGCTGTAGTTATCGGTCTGCACGCGCTGGCTGCGGGCGCCGATGGTCAGGCGCAGGCGTTCGTCCAGCATGGACAGGGTATTGGCCAGCACCACGCTCGATAAGGTGGATGCAGTATCGCGTGGCGGCCTGACCGGCGCATCGGGAATCAGGGCCGGAGCGGGATGGTGGATATTCGAACTGAATTCATCGCCAAAGCCGACGGCGGTGCCGCCTTCGCTATACAGGCGCGCCACGCCGAAGGTCCATTGATGCTTGACCGTGCCGGTGGCGAACTTGCCGCGCAGGCCGGCGTCGGCCGATACGGTGTTTTCGTAGCCGCTGACCGAACGCGCCGCATCGGTGAAATTGCCGCCGGCATCGGCCACCGGGCCAAAGCCCAGATGGCCGGAACGGCGGTTCTGGCGCCGTCCCATGCTGGCGTAAGCCGCCGTGCTGTCGCTGATTTCGTATTCGCCGCGCAGCACCAGGCCATTGTCGCGGAAGCGCGAGTAAGCGCCGGGCAGCAGATTGGTTTTGGCGTCGGGCGCTTTCAGCACGTCGCCGGCAAAGCGGGCGAACAGGCCGGAGCCGCCGCGCATATCCTGGCCGGTATGAAAGGCGTCGAGCGAGAGCGACAGCTTTTCGCCCCGGTAATCAAGTGCGATGGAAGCCATTTGCTCGCGCTGCCTGCGGCCATCCAGGCTGGAGTCGCCGTTGGAGTGCAGGCCGTTGACGCGCACGCCCCAGGCATTGTTCGCGCCGAAGCGGCGGCCGATATCGGCGCGCAGGCCGACTTGCGCATCCGATTCGTAGCTCAGGCCAAGGCGCGTCAGCGGCGCATCGGCCGCGCGCTTGGGCACCACATTGATGCCGCCGCCCACGCTGCCAGTGGGCGACATGCCATTCACCAGCGCATTCGGCCCTTTCAGCACCTCGATGCGCTCATACATCTCCACCGGAATCTGCTGCGGCGGCAGCACGCCGTACAGGCCGTTCAGCGAGACGTCGCCGCTATCGATGGCGAAGCCCCGTATCATCATATTCTCGTAGGGGAAACCAGGCGGCACGATGACGCGCACCGAGGGATCGTTGGACACCACATCGCCGATGGTGCGCGCCTGCTGGTCTTCCGCCAGCTGGGCCGTGTAGCTGATCTGGCTGAAGGGCGCATCGAGCACGTTGGCATTCCCCAGCACGCCGAGACGGCCGCCGCGCGCCACCTGGCCGCCGGCATACGCCCCCGCCAGCTCTTCCAGCAGGCCGCCTTCGGCCGTTACCGTCACGGCGGGCAGCACCGCTTCGGGCGCGGCCGCCGCGCTGGCGCCGGAAGCGGCTGCGGCGGGCAGGCGCTGAATCAGATAGCCGCCGTTGTCCTGCCGCAGCGCCTGCAGGCCGGTGCCGGCCAGCAGCGCATGCAGTGCGCCCGCCACCGCATAACTGCCGTTCAAGCCCTGGCTTTGCAAGCCCGCCGTCAGTTCGTTTGAGAAGGCGAGGATGATGCCCGCCTCGCGGCCCAGGCGCTGCAAGGCCACCGTCAAGGAGCCGGCCGGGATACTGTAGCTGCGCGTTGCCTCGGCCTGCTGCGGCGTGCCGGCGGCGGAGTGCGCCATGGCGCCGCCGGGCAGGGCGCCCATGCCAAGCAGGGCGAGGGCTACGGCGCGGACAAGCAGGGCATGGCGGGGACGCGCGCTTGCCGCGCCAGGGTGAAGGCGGTGCTGGTGGCCGGACTGGCTCATTCGGGATTCCTTTCTATGCGGGTGGATGGCTTCTATCCTGTATGCCCCGCGAGATTGGAAAAGGGATCAGTGCGGACGAATTATTTTTCAGCCGCGCGCGGAGCGCGGCGTCAGCGTGACCCAGTAGCGCGTCATGTAGTTGACTTGCAGCGGCAGCGCCTTGCCCAGCATATCGAGCACCTTGCCGGTATCGGCCAGCGGATAGGTGCCCGTGACCTTGAGCGCGGCGATGGCCGGATCGACCGCCAGCCGGCCATGGCGATAGCGCGCCAGCGCCGCCACGAAGCGTTCCAGCGGCATGTCCGTCGCCACCAGCATGCCTTGCAGCCACGCGGTTGCGTTTTCGTCGGCCGCATCCAGCAGGCTGACGGCGGCATCGCTGAATTGCAGCTTCTGGCCGGCCTGCAAACGCTGCGGCGGCGCGTCCAGCGGCCGCACTTCCACTGCGCCTTCATAGACGGCGACTTCGGTCTGCCGGCAGTCCACCCGGCTCACGCTGAAGCGCGTGCCCAGCGCCTGGAGGCAGCCATGGCCGGTATACACGTAGAAGGGGCGCTCGGCCACGTCCTTGGCCGTCGTCACCAGGATTTCGCCATCGATCAGGCGCAGCACGCGCTCGCTGCCGCTGTAATCGATATCGATGGCCGAACTGGCGTTCATCTCCACGATGGTGCCGTCGGCCAGGGCCAGGCTGGTGCGCTGACCGGTGCCAGTGCGGCGGTCCGCGCTCCATTGCCGCCACGCGGCCTGCTCTTCCAGCATCCATGCCGCGCCGCCGGCAAACAGCGCCACCGCCAGCGCCTGCACGGCGCGCCGCCGCGCGGCCGAACGCGGAGCGGCCAGCGTCGCCTGCGCCAGGGCGGGCGGCAGCTGGTCCAGGCGGGCGCTGAATGCCGCCACTTTCTGCCAGGCCCGCTCATGGTCCTGGTGCGCCGCGCGCCAGGCCTGCCAGGCGCTGCGCGTGGCGTCGCTGGCCTGCTCCGACTGCAGCTCCACCAGCCAGCTGGCTGCCTGCAGGCGTACTTCCGCAGGGATGGTCGAGGAAAGCATGGTGTCCATGGCTACGCGGCTCAATCGGCGAAGCAGCACTGTGCCAGCGCCCGCGCGATATAGCGTTTCACGGTCGGTAGCGAGACGTCGAGTCTGGCGGCGATTTCACCCTGGCGCATGCCATCGAGCTGGGACAGCAGGAACGCTTCACGCACCTTACCCGGCAGGCCGTCCAGCAGGCGGTCGATTTCGAGCAGCGTCTCCAGCACGATGGCGCGGCATTCGGGAGAAGGGGCCTGCGGCTCAGGCAGGGCGGCCAAAGCCTGCAGATACGCCTGTTCCAGCTGGCGGCGGCGCTGCAGGTTGGCGACCATGCCCTGGGCGATGGTCGTCAGCAGGGCGCGTGGCTCCTGGATCGCCGGCGGCGCATCCTTGCTCAGCAGGCGGATGAAGGTGTCCTGGGCCAGGTCGGCGGCATCGACGGAATCGCGCAGGCGCCGGCGCAGCCAGCCGAGCAGCCAGCCATGGTGGTCGGCATACAGCGCGGCGATGCCGGCGCCAGATGCGCAGCTGAGTGGTGACACGAACACATCCTTTCCCGGCCAAGCCGTCCAAAAATTATGTAAATAAGAATCACTCGCAATTATACGGCGAAACTGCCTAAATAAATGCAAGTCGCATGCTTGCTTTTAAGGCAATTGTTACAATTGGTGAATATCGTGCGCCCCCAATGCGTATACAATCCACACCTTTCTCTAGAGCAATACTACTAATATTAATAAGGGGTTAGCTGATGTTCTTGAAGCGCGTGGCCATGGTGTTCGTGGCATTAGTGGCAGTAAGTGGCCTGTTTTCGCAAACCGCATCAGCCTCCAATATCGCCGTCGCCGGGTTTGCCTTCGCCGGCGATGCTGGCACCGCCAAAACCCGTTTCCCTCTGAGCTATGCCGTGTATGAGCACATGCGCTCCATGCCGGGCCAGAGTTTTTCCCGTCTGCTGGTGGACCGCAGCGCCGCCGTCAAGAATCCCGCCTTCGAGCTGATGGCGCCGGAAAAGATGATGAACCTGAAGGCGGCCGACCAGGCGCTGATGACGGTGCTGGTGCTGAGCGGCGAGACCATCCTCACCGAAAACTTCGGCAGCTATTACAAGACCTTCGTCAATCTGCGCGGTGAAGCGCTGATCTTCGACTTCAAGAGCAAGACCGTGGTGCGCAGCTACCCGATCAACGCCGCCCTGTTCGATGCCACCCCGAGGCCGCCATCGCAGGAACGCATCGCCGAATTCGTCGCGCAACTGCTGATGAAGGAAGAGGGCAAAGGCCTGTTCACCCAATACCTGAACCGCCTGTCCAGCGCCACCTTGCCGGCGCCCGGCACCCGCACCATCCAGGTGCGCAAGGCCGAGATGGCGCCTGAAGCGCTGGCGCTGATGCCGGAAGCCCTGCGCAGCCAGCCCAAGATCATCGAATCCATGCTGGCCGATTCCTTCGGCTCCGTGCTGTCGGCCAAGGCCGGCGTGCCGGTGCTGCCGTCCGGCGCCGGCCACGCCATGGGCACCATGGCCATGCGCCTGGAAAACGGCGACGACGTGCAGCTGAAGATCGGCGAAGGCGACTACCTGTTCGATATCAAGATCAACAAGTTCGCCAAGGTCAAAACGGCCGAAACCCGCGTCGGCACCTCGTATGTATACGGCGCCTACGCCAATATCCACTTCTTCGAGCCGACCCTGAACACCGATTACATCAACACCGACCTGAAAAACGGCGAATCCGCCGTGGTGCCGGCCGGCCTGGTGTCGACCGACGATTTCGCCGCTTACCAGGACGCCATCCGCGGCATGTTCCTGAAGCTGGCCGATGCCTTTGAAGGCGCCGATCCGAAATGGGTCACCACCGCCGCCTCCGCCAAAGACATCACGAAACAGATTGAAGCAACCCGGACTATCCTGAAAGCGAGTAAATAAATGAAGAAATTCCTCCTGCTGTGCGCAGCCCTGCTGCTGTCGGCGCAAGCCGTCGCGCAAATCGTGCAAGTCAAAGGCGTGGCCACCATCAGCTACCCGACCACCCTGAGCCCGATGGACAAGGAAAAAGCCTACCGCAACGCGCAGCTGGCTTCCGTCGAGCGCTACTTCGCCGAAAGCGGCGAAGCCGAATCGCAGAACTTTGAAGCGATCCAGGACAAGATCGAAGCGAACCTGGACAAATTCCTGCTCAGCACCACCGTGCTGAACGAAATGGACCAGCCCAATCTGCGCAAGTACTCCGTCTCCGTGCGCACCGAGCTGAATGTCGCCAAGCTGAAAAACACCCTGAAGAGCGCCAGCGCCGCAGGCAAGACCGCCGTCGGCGAGAAATCGCAGATGGTCTACGTCTTCGTCGGCCGCGAAGTGGCCAGCGTGAAGAGCTTTGACGACCGCGTCGTGCAGCGCGCCGAAATGAGCGTCGAACGCGACGTCAAGCGCAACGCCAACACCAAGGGCAGCGAAGGCGAATCCCTGCGCGGCGGTTCGGTCTCCACCAACGCTTCCGTGCGCAAGAACGACAGCCTGTCGGCCAAGCAGTCGGTGACCGTGGAAACCGGCGGCAGCACCACCCGCAAGGCCGACCAGACCGAGTTCCGCGTGTTCTCCCTGGCGAACCAGAAAACCGCCATCACCAGCGTCTTCTCGCAAGCCGGTTTCGCCGTGGCCGATCCTGAATTCGTGCTGGGCGACAAAGACATCCCATCGGTCAACCAGGACTTCTCCAAAGGTAACGACCTGGCGCCAGCCACCCTGCGCTCCATCGTCGCCTCCCTGCGCAAGAACGGCGTGCCGCTGCTGGCGCTGGCCACCTTCGACGTGAACCCGGCCGCCGTGGACGAAGCCACCGGCATGCAGCGCGTCGTCGTTTCCGTGACCGGCCGCGTGCTGGACCTGCGCGGCAACCTGCCGCGTGAAGTGGCCTCCGTGCCGCCGGTGCAGTACTTCGGCCTGGGCGCCGATAGCGCCACCGCGCAGACCAAAGCCCTGAAAGAAGCATCGGGCCTGGCCGCCAAAGAAGTCGTCAGCCGCCTGAACGCCGCTGGCGTGTACTGATTGCCTCACCCTGTTTTCGTTTCGTGACAACCTAAAAGAGAGAAAAGCACCATGAATAAAATTCGCATGTCCGTTCTGCTGGGCGCCCTGATGATGGCAGCCTCCGGTATCGCTTCCGCCCAATTCGGCGGCCTGACCAGCGCCCTGGGTGGCGGCAAATCGGGCGGCAGCGTCAGCGCCGAACAGATCGTGAAACGCTATGTGACCGGCACCCAGAGCGTGATGAACGCCGATGCCAATATGCTGGCAGCGCTGGGCCTGAAAGACGAATCCGAAAAAGCCGCACTGCACGCCAAGAACCTGACCGAAGGCGCGACCAAGGATGCGCTGGAAGGCGCCTCCAAAGTGCAGACCGACAGCAGCAAGGCGCTGGAAGAGCACATGGCCGGCAAAAAAGTGGTGATGGATGAAGAGAGCAAAAAACGCTTCGCCAACGGCCTGGCCGATCTGGCGCGCGGCGTGATCCAGTACGTCGGCGTGAGCAAGGACATGTCCGGCTTCAAGCCAAGCGTGACCTCGCTGGGCGCGGCCGCCAATTCGGCTGTGTACATCGTGCAAAGCCTGCCAGGTTCGCTGAAGTCCGTGGGCAGCACCCTGAAAACCGCGATCGATTTCGCCAAGAGCAATAACATCCCTCTGCCTAAAGAGGCCAACGACGCTACCGCACTGCTGTAATCGACCATGAAATACGCCATTACCTCCGCGCTGCTGGCCGGCCTGATCCTGGCTGGCTGCGGCGAGAAGAAAGATGCGCCGGCCGCACCGGCTGGCCAGGCCGCACCGGCCGGCCCTAACCTGACCCAGACGCCGGACGTGGGCAAGGTCGAGCAGGTGGCGACCACCGCCATCGGCTCCGGCATGTCGCCCGGCGCCGCCGTCAACGATGCGCTGAAAACGGCCATCATGCAGGTCAACGGCACCACGGTGGACGCCACTTCGGCCAACATCAACGTGCTGAAACAGGTCACGGAAACGCTGGACGCCGAAGTCACCGACGGCGTCGATACCGCCAAGCTGGCGGCGACCGCCACCACGACCATGCAGGGCCAGGCCTTCATCGACCAGATCGTGACCCAGTCCAAGGGCGCGGTGTCCTCCTTCAAGGTTGTGAAGCTGACGCCTCCGGCCAATAAGGGCGGCATGTTCCAGGTCGAGATCGAAGCGAAGATCGCCAAGTTCAAGGCGCCGGCGGACAGCGGCAAGATCAAGATCGTGGTCGCGCCGCTGCGTTCGGACAAGGCCAGCTTCAATATCGGCGGCCGTAACGTGCCGGCGCAGGAAGTGCTGTCGGCCATCCGCCAGCAGATCATCGATTCGCTGTCGCAGACCGGCCGCTTCACGGTGCTGGACCGCCAGTTCGAGGGCGAGCTGCAAAATGAGCTGAACATGATCGAGTCCGGCCAGACCGCCAATACCGACTTCGCCAAACTGGGCCAGGCCCTGAGCGCGGACCTGGTATGGGTCGGCGTGGTCAACGAGCTGGCTTACAACCGCAACGCGCGCAAGCTGCAGACTTCGGACCGCGAGCTGGTGTCGTATGCCGGCGCCTGGTCGGTGTCGCAGCGCATGATCAATCTGGCCACGCGCCAGATCCTGCAGTCGACCACCCTGCGTGGCGAACCGCCGGCGATCGCGCCGACCACGCTGGGCACCAGCTTCAACGAAGCCGGCCTGCTGAAGGACATGCAGGCTGAAATCGTGAAGAAGGCCACCGACGCCATCCTGCTGCGCACCTTCCCGATCTCGATCGTGGAACGCGACGGCAATAACGTCGTGCTGAGCCAGGGCGGCAGCGCCGTGACCGAGAACGGCCGTTACCGCGTCTACCTGCAAGGCAAGGAGATCAAGGATCCGCAGACCGGCCAATCCCTGGGCAATATGGAAAGCCAGTGCTGCGAGGTGGTGATCAACCGCGTGACGCCGAACCTCTCCTACGGCACGCTGGAAAACGTGCAGGTCAAGCTGGACGGCGTTGCCGCCGGCGCCCTGCAGCTGCGCGAAGCCGTGGCGGCGCCGAAGCACGCCGCCGCCAAACCGGCCGGCGGCGACGCCAGCCAGGAAGCGCCGGCCAAGCCGCAGAAAGCGGCCGCCGTCGTCAAGAAGGCTGCCGCGCCTGCGGCCGATGCGCCGAAGAAGGACGACTGGTAATCCGTCTTTATTGCATCATGCAAGCCCGCCCGCAGCAATGCCGGCGGGCTTTTTTCATGGCGCGCGGCCCTGTCTATCGGGGCATATCTTTCCATTGAAAAAAACAGCGCCCATATGTGCGAAAACGCACAAAGGCCGGCCGAGCCTCCTGTTCTAATCCTGCTATCATTTGTGCAGGCAAAGGAAACTTTGTCTGGCGCATGGCCCCAGGCGATACCGGTATTGGATAGGGCATTTGATGCCGCTCATGCCCAGCTTCTTCCAGTGGAGTAATCTTGCCTTGAGGCTTGATGTGCTGTTTGGAAAGGGAAAACTGTGGAAACGATCGAGACCAAGCTGTCCCCGGAAAGCGTAACGCCCCCGCTGCCTTCCGTCCCCGCCGCCAGGACGCGGCAATCCTTGCCCCCCAAAGGGTCGTGCTGGTATTGCGAAAAACCGTTGGATAGCGTGCGCCGTTTCTGCGGCAAGGAATGCGCCGAATCCTTCGACGAAGAAGCGGAGTTCACCCGCTGAACTGATTCACAGCAGCGGCAGCAGCGTTGCCAGGGCGAGTTCGAAATCGAATTCGTGCGCCGCTTCCGCGATTTCCTGATAGGTGGCGATGCCCAGTGCGGCGATCAGCGGCGCCGCCGACTGTTCCAGCAAATCGATGGCCGCGCCATTGCCCTCGTCCAGCAGCAAGGCCAGCCGATCGAGCAGGGCGCGCTGCGCCGCCGGATCGGCCGCGGCCGGCGCGGGCAGGGGCGGATCGCTGGCCGGCGGCGGCAGGACCCCATCCAGTTTATGCAGCAGGCGCCGCATGGCGTCATCCAGGCGATGCAAGGCCGGCGCGTCGAGCTGCTGTTCGAGCTGCCGCGCCAGGTCATGCACCTCATGCGCGCCCACCATGCCGGCCGCGCCCTTCAGCGTATGCACCTTGCGCCGCGCATCCTCGGCCGCGCCGGCCGCCAACAGGGCGCCGGCTTCCTGCGCGGCATCGCGGTAGTCGTGGCGGAAGCGCTGCAGCAGGCGCTGCAGCAAGGGACGGTCCCCCATCAGACGCTGCAGGCCATCATCCAGATCGAGAGCGGAGCGCGGCGTCGCGGGAGCGGAATCGTTCATAAGCCTCAGCGGGTAGTAAAGGACCAGTTGCGGCTGACGGCCATGCCGCCCACCGTGCCTTGGAAGCTGACATCGTAAATGGTATTGCTGCGCAGCGGGGCCAGAGGAATGATGGCGGCCGCCGATTTTGGCGTATGCACGTCGCTGGACGGCAACATCAGGCGCACCGCCAGATCGCTGCCGCCGCGCGCCCGCATGCTGAAATTCTGCACCGTCAGCAGATTATCGATATCGGCGTGCACGCTGACCGGATAGCCCACCTCGTTCAGATTGGGCACCGGATCGGGCGATTCGCTATCGCTCATGAAATTGAGCGGCACCATGGTCTGGGCGCTGGCGGGATACGTGGCCAGGCCATTGCGCCCCAGGCCCGCGCCATAACCGCTGACGGTGGCGAAATCGGCCGTGAAATACGTGTAGTTGTTATTGCCGCTGGCCGCCCCCGTGCCCATCTCGCGGAACACCGGCTCGAAAATCACGAAGCGGTGATAGATGGCGGCGATCAGTTCCTCCGCATGATAAAAGCCGGAGCGGTCGGAAGCTGCCGAAATCACCTCGGCATACGCAAAGCCGGTACCCGGCAGAACATAGCCGGCCGCAGCCAGGCGGTCGCGCAGGGTTGCGCCGGTAAAGCCGGGCAGGCCCATGACCTGCTCATGCGTGACGGTACTGTTCAGGAACTGATAATTCGAATGCCCTTGCGCCGCCGCATCGATATTGCTATTGCGCGTCAGCACCGACAGGCCGATCTGGCCGCGCCGGTAATTGAACCAGTTGAAGCCGTCCAGCGCCGTATTGCCGCTCAGCGCAGGCGCGCCTGGCGGCATCACCACGGTCGGTGCGGGCGCCGGCGCCATCCCGCTCGTGCTGCCGCCGCCACCCCCGCCGCAGGCCGTCAGCAGGGCGGCGAACAGCAAGGCAGCAGACGGCGCGGGCCAGAGTCGAAGAGGGCGCATGATAGAACTCCTAAGGCGGAGAAGGCGAAGCAAGATCGATTCTATGCCTATTTCTGCGGATATGAATGAGCCGTGACTAGCTGGCAACAAAACTTCACGCGCAGGAAGCGCCGCGCTGCGCGGTAAAATAGGCAATATTGGCAGCCATGCCCAACCCGAAACAGGCCGTCCCATTTGAAGACCTCGCACCATCCCCGTTTGCAGCGCGCCAAGTTCGCCCTGCCCAGTTCGGTCACCCTGCTCTCGATCGCCTGCGGCTTCGCCAGCATCGTGATCTCGGTCGATAACGCCCATGTCGGCTATGCGGCCGACTACCAGCTGTCGGCCGCGCTGCTGGTCCTGGCCGGCATCTTCGACGCCCTGGACGGCTTTGTCGCGCGCGCCACCGGCACCAGTTCCGAGTTCGGCGTCCAGCTCGACTCCATCGCCGACGTCATGAACTTCGGCTGCGCCCCGGCTATGCTGTTGTACTGCTACGGCTTCGTGCAGATCGGCCCGGCCGATCCCACCCTGCTGCGCGCCGGCGGCATTGCCGCCTTCTTCTTCGTCGCCTGCGGCGCCCTGCGCCTGGCGCGCTTCAATGTGAATGTCGGGCGCACCGACCCGCGCTACTTCGTCGGCATGCCCATCACCGCCGGCGCCGCCTGTGTCGCCGCCTTCGTGGTGGCCTGGCCCGAACCGCCCGACGACCTGCTGCACGGCTACGCCGTCGTGCTGCTGCTGTTTGCGGTGGGCAGCCTGATGGTTTCCACCATCCGCTTCCCCAGCTCCAAGCAAAAGAAAAGCACCCTGGCTCTGGTCCTGCTGGCCGTCAATGTGGGGCTGCTGATCTGGCTCAAAGCCTACTACTTCATCCTCTTCTTCGCCCTCTACATCGCCGGCACGGTAGTGTTGAACCTCGCCTGGCGCGCCGGCTGGAAACGCATCCCCCCGCCCCTCACCTACGACGATTGATAAATCTCAAACAATGTCCAACCCTGGTGTCAGGCACTGGAGTAGGACATTCTTTGATTTAGATCAGTGAATGTCCGACCCTGGTGCCTGACACCAGGGTTGGACATTGTTTGATCTGGCGCAAACGGTGGACTTAGGCGACTTCGTGGCCGCGGGCGGCGCGCAAGATGTCGAACCACTGGGCGCGGCTCAGGCTGAATTGGGTGGCTTCGACGGCCACTTGCACGGCTTCGATGCGGCCGCTGCCGGTTAGCGGGATCGGGCGGCTGGGGTGCTGCATGATCCAGGCGAAGACGATACTGGCGAAGGGCCGCTGCAACTGGTCGGCGATGTCNCGGTGGACTTAGGCGACTTCGTGGCCGCGGGCGGCGCGCAAGATGTCGAACCACTGGGCGCGGCTCAGGCTGAATTGGGTGGCTTCGACGGCCACTTGCACGGCTTCGATGCGGCCGCTGCCGGTTAGCGGGATCGGGCGGCTGGGGTGCTGCATGATCCAGGCGAAGACGATACTGGCGAAGGGCCGCTGCAACTGGTCGGCGATGTCCTTGATCACCAGGCGCAGGCGTTCGCTTTGCGCATCGCTGGCGCTGAACAGGCGGCCGCCGCCCAAGGGCGACCAGACCATCGGCGCGATCCCCTGGTCGTGCAGGCCGTCGAGCGTTTCGTCGAACAGGGGCGCCACGTGCAGCGGCGAGAATTCGATCTGGTTGGTGGCCAGCGCAATGCGCCGATGCAGCATCTCGAACTGGTGGCGGCTGAAGTTGGAGACGCCAAAGTGCCGCACCTTGCCATCCTGCCGCAGGCGCTCGAAGGTGCGCGCCACCTCGTCGTAATCCATCAGCGGGTCGGGACGGTGGATCAGCAGCAGGTCCAGGTGATCGGTCTGCAAGGCCCGCAGCGAGTTGTCCACCGAGGCGAGGATATGCGCCGGGCTGGTGTCGTAATGCTGGATGCTGTGCGCCGGCCGCCGTTCCGACAGCAGCTTGATGCCGCATTTGCTGACCAGCTGGATGCGCTGGCGCAGCTCAGGCTTCAAGGCCAGCGCTTCGCCGAACAGCTGCTCCACGCCATAGCTGCCATAGATGTCGGCATGGTCGAAGCTGCTCACGCCCAGCGCCAGGCATTCCTCGATAAAGGCCAGGCGCTGCTGCGCCGTCATATTCCATTCGTTCATGCGCCACATGCCGGCCACGATCCGCGATAACTGCGGGCCGTTGCTGCTGGTCTGGATCGAAGGTGCGATTGCCTGTGCCATCTTGTGCGCTTTCAATAAACGTTGCCGATATCTTGATTATATGTCGGCCGAAAAATAAAAAAGCCCGCGCAAGGCGGGCTTCGGCAAAGCTGGCTCAGCTTATTTCAGCCAGAGACGGATCGAGTCCCATGCGCGGCCAAAGATCGATGCCTGGTTCACGGTTTCCAGCGCCACCACCGGCAGTTCCAGCAGCGGTTTGCCGTCGACCATCATCTTCAGCGAGCCGACGCGGGCGTTTTCCGCCACCGGGGCCACCAGCGGGTCTTTGCGCTCCAGCACCGGCTTCATCTTGGCGGCCACGCCTTTCGGCACGGTCACCAGCACATCCTGCTTGAAGCCGATCTTCAGGGTGCTCTTCGAACCTTTCCAGATTTCCGGCGTATCCACGGCCTGGCCCTTGGAGTACAGCTTGACGGTGTCGAAGTTCTGGAAGCCCCAGTTCAGCAGCTTCTGGCTTTCCTGGGTGCGCGCCTGGTCGGAGGTGGTGCCCATCACCACGGTGATCAGGCGGCGCTCATTGGCGCCATTCGGACGGCGCGCCGAGGCCACCATGCAGTAGCCGGCCGCTTCGGTGTGGCCGGTCTTCATGCCGTCCACGGTCGGGTCGAGCCACAGCAGGCGGTTGCGGTTAGGCTGGGTGATCTTGTTGTAGGTGAAGCTTTTCACCGAGTCGATCTTGTAGAACTCGGGGAAGTCCTGGATCACATGCTTGGCCAGCACCGACAGGTCTTGCGCGGTGGTGTAGTTTTCCGGGCTGGGCAGGCCGTGCGGATTGGCGAAGCGGGTATTGGTCAGGCCCATGCGCTGGGCTTCGCGGTTCATCAGGGTGACGAAGGTGCCTTCGTCGCCGGCCACGGCTTCGGCCAGGGCGACGGCGGCGTCGTTACCGGATTGCACCATCAGGCCATGCAGCAGGTCGCTGATCGAGACCGGGGTGGCCGGGTCGATAAACATCTTGGAGCTGCTGGAGTCGACTTTCCAGGCGCGCACCGAGACATTGACCTTCTGGTTCAGGTCCAGCTTCTTGTCGCGCAGCGCGCCGAAGGTGACGTAGGCCGTCATGATCTTGGTCAGCGAGGCCGGCTCGACGCGCGCATTCGGGTCTTGCGAAGCGATGATCTGGCCGCTGGTGGCGTCCAGCAGCAGCCAGGATTTGGCGGCGATGGTCGGTGGAGGCAAGGATTGCGCCGTGGCGGCGGAGAAGAACAGCACACTGGTGGCCAGTGCCGCGAGGAATTTTTTCATGGGCGATGATCCAAATGAATTGATACAGGAGCGCATGCCGGCTGGGGTTTTCCGGCATGGGCAAATATTATAGGCGCTTAATCGGCCTCGGCGGTGTCCTTTTGGCCCTGCCACAGGGCGATCACCCAATTCTTGATGTGGCCCAGCTTGCGGTGGAAGAAGTGGTCGGCGCCCGGAATCACGATCACCGGAATGTCTTGCGGACGCGCCCAGTCGAGCACGGCCTGCAGGGTGATGGTGTCGTCGTGCTCGCCGTGGATCAGGATGGTGTCGGCCGGCACGTCGGCGATCTGCCACTTGCCGGCGGCGGTGCCGACCAGCACCAGGCGCTCGGCCGGCGTGCCGGCGGCGCTCAGGCGCTCCTGCAGTTTCGACTGCACGAAGGTGCCGAAGGAGAAGCCCGACAGCGCCACCGGCAGGCCGGGGAAGCGTTCGCGCATATGGCGGTAGAGGAGCTCCATATCGTCGGTCTCGCCCTGGCCGTGGTCATGCACGCCTTGCGAGGCGCCGACGCCGCGGAAGTTGATGCGCGCCGCCACATAGCCCAACGCCACGAAGGTGCGGGCCAGGGTCTGCGCCACTTTATTGTCCATGGTGCCGCCGTACAGCGGATGCGGGTGGGCTACCAGCGCGATGCCGCGCGGCGTGCCGGCTGGCCAGTCCAGCAGGCCTTCCATCTGGCCGGCGCCGCCGGCCAGGGTAAATTTTTCGGAATTCTTGTTCAGCATATAAATGGTTCTTAAATCTTCAAACGGTCCACGACCTTGCCGCCGACCAGGTGGCTCTCGATGATTTCATCGATATCGCTGTTGTCGACAAAGGTATACCAGGTGCCTTCGGGGTAGACCACCAGCACCGGACCTTCGTCGCAGCGGTCCAGGCAACCGGCCTTGTTGATGCGGACCTTGCCTTCGCCATTGATGCCCAGTTCCTTGCAGCGCTTCTTGGCGTATTGCTGGGCCGCTTCCGCATTGTGGTCGGTGCAGCAGGGGCGGCCATCGTCGCGCGTGTTCAGGCAAAAGAAGACGTGGTGTTTATAGTAAGAGGTGTCGCTCATGATGGTTTTCCTACAGTGTCTTGCGCAAGGCTGAATGCGTAATGATACCTGCGATCAGGGTTTATTGAGTTTATGTGAGGGCAGCCACAGGAACCACAATGCAAAGAAGGGCCAGAGCAGGGACAGGAATTGGGCCGCGCCGTTAAAGTTGAGGAACTTGCCCTGCACCCAGGTTTGCAGGGTGACGGCAAAGTAGGGATTGACCGGCGTGGTGTTGATCATCACGAGGCTGAGCAGCAGCGTGGCCGCCGCCAGCCGCCGCTGCGCCAGATGCGGCGCGAACGCCAGGCCGGCCAGCATGATGGCGCCGATCAGGAAGCCGCCCTGGGCGCCCGGCGTGACCCAGACGAAGGCATTCTCGGGCGAGAACAGCAGGGCTGTGGCCAGCGATTTGACCAGCAGGGCCGCCGCGAGCAGGCCGATGATCAGCAGGGGGCGCGGGGCCGGCTTGCGCAGCAGGCAAAGCAGGGTCAGGGCGGCGCCCGTCATGCCGCAGGCGGTGACGATGGTTTCGGACAGCCAGTACTGTTCCACCGTCAGCTCCAGATCCTGGCGCACATAGGCGGTCAGGTCGATCTCCATCTCCAGCAGCTCGGACAGCCATTCCGACAGGATGGGCAGCAGCTGCCCATGGCCGAACAGGAAGCTTTGCGGATAAATCTGCGCCAGCGGCCAGAGTCCCAGCAGCACCAGGCCCTGGCTGGCGTGCGGCGCGAACCAGCTTTGGCGCAGGCGGTAGAGCGGACTGCCTTCGAGCAGCTTGCGCGCCGTGAGCACGCCGAACAGCGCGCCGAAGGCGCAGCCGGCGGCGTTGGTATAGAAGTCCAGGTTCGACGAGACGCGGCTGGGCAGGTAGGTCTGCACGCCTTCCATCAATCCCGAGACGAGGCAGCCGCAAACGGCCGCCAGCAGGAAGGCCCAGACGCCGCGCAGGCGCGGATACATGGCATACACCAGCAGCACGCCGAACGGGATATAGCCGATCACATTGATCACCGCGTCGAATATGGTCCAGTAGCGCGGCATCGACGTCGATTCGAGGAAGATCAGCGGCGACAGCCCCTGGTTATGCCAGCCGGAGAAGGGGAACCAGCTAGCATAGACGATCAGGAACAGATAGGCCAGCAGCGATGCGCGCGCTACCGGCGAGCCTTTGCGCGGCGCGACGGTGGTCTCGGTCATGCCTTACTGCTGCGGAAGCGCGGCGAGCCAGGCCAGGATGTCGGCGGCGATGGCGTCGGTGCCGCCGGCCAGCGCTTGCGCCCCGCCTGGCGCATCGGCGCTCGGCGCCGGGATGCTGCGGCTGAAGGTGCGCTGGTCCACCAGACGGTGGGCGCGGAACAGCGAGGCGCGCACCGAGATGCTGGCCGTGCTTTGTTGCGGGCTGCTGAAGTTCTGCGAGAACTCGTCGGCCTCGATGCGCAGCAGCGGCAGGCCGGATGCCGCGTCCTGCGTGCCCAGCACCTTGACGCCGGACTGCGCAATGCGCGCCTTCACGCGCTGCGTCATCAGCTGCAGGGGCGTCACGCTCCAGCTATTGTAGGCATAGGGGCGCGGCTGCTGGGCGTCCTCATACAGCAGACGGTATTGCATGCGCTGGCTGTCCAGCGAAGCGGGGCCGGAAATGTCGGCCACCACCAGTGCCGGCACGACTGGCGCTGCAGGCGCGCCGGAGATGGCCGGCAGCGGACCGAAGTCGAAGGCGGTCGGATGGACGGCCTTGCTGCCGGCGCAGCCGGACAGGATGGCGGCGCAGGCCAGGAGCGGAAGCAGGCGTTTATGCATGGTGGTCCTCATTTTTTCGGCGCCACGAAGCCGTCTTCGCCGGGGCCGGGCGGAGTGCCGGGCGCGCCGAACAATATGCTTTGCGGGCGGTCGTTCAGGGTGTTCATGGTACGGCGCACGGCGCGCATCGAGGAGCGCGTTTCGTCGGTCAGGCCGGTGATGCCGGGCAGGGCTTCCAGCTCGATGCCGCTGGTGACGGCATCAAGCGAATTGCCGACGCGGTCCACCGTGCCGGCGATGCGGGTGATGGCGCCGTCCGGCCCTTGCAGGCTGGTGGTCAGCTTGTTCACATCGGTGGCCAGGCGGTTCACCGAGGCCAGGGTGCTGTGCGCCTGGTCGGCCAGCGCCGGCAGCTTGTCGACGGTGGGTGCCAACTGCTGCGACAGATCGCGGTAAGACTTGGCGGTGGCGCTGACGTCGGCGAAAGCGGCCAGGATGGTTTTCTGGTTCTCGGGGCTGAGCAGGGTATTCAGCTTGGCCGCCGCGGCTTCCGATTGCGAGAGGATGGCTTTGCCGCGCTTTTCCAGCTGGTCGAACAGGCCTGGCTGCAGCGGGATGCGGCTGGGATTGGCCTTGCTGGTGCCCAGCCGCGGCGAGCCGATCGATTCGTCATCGAGCTGGATATAGGCGATGCCGGTCACGCCCTGGTAGCCCAGGGTGGCGTAGGTGGTGCGGGTGATGGGCGTTTCCGGGTCCACGCTCAGGTGCACGATGATCTGGCCGGCGTTGTTCGGATCGAAGTCGATATCGTCCACCTTGCCCACTTCCAGGCCGCGGTAGCGCACCGCCGCCTGCGGGTTCAGGCCGGGAATCGAGAGCGTGGTCGCCAGCAGATAGGGATTGCGTTCGATGCGGTCGCGGTTGAACCAGATGCCAAACAGGACCGCCGCCGTCAGCAGGGCGAGGGTGAAGAAGCCTGTCATTAAAGCGTGCGATTTGTTTTCCATGCCTGCTCCTTGTCTGCTGCGCTATTCCAGCGCCTCCAGGGCGCGCTTGCCGCGGTCGCCCAGGAAAAAATCCTTGATAAACGGATGGTCGAACTTGATCACCTCGCGCGTCGGCCCCACCGCGATCACATGCTTTTCCGCCAGCACCGCGATGCGGGTGGAGAGGGCGAACAGCGTATCCAGATCGTGCGTCACCATCACCACCGTCAGCCCCAGCTCGCGGTGCAGGGACTTGATCAGGGCCACGAAGCTTTCCGACAGGTCGGGGTCGAGGCCGGCCGTCGGCTCGTCCAGGAACAGCAACTGCGGCTCCAGCGCCAGGGCGCGCGCCAAGGCCACGCGCTTGACCATGCCGCCCGACAGATCGGACGGCATCTTGTTCGCATGCTCCGGGCCCAGGCCCACCATATTCATTTTCAGCAGCACCGCCGCGCGTATCAGTTCCGGCGCCAGGGCATGCAGCTCGCGCATGGGCTGGGCGATATTGTCGAATACCGTCAGCGCCGAATACAGGGCGCCTTGCTGGAACAGCATGCCCCAATGATTGCGCAACTGCTGCAGGTGCTCGGCCGAAGCTTGCGAGATATCCTCGCCGAAGATGCGCACGCAGCCGCGCGAGGGCCGTTCCAGCCCCAGCATCTGGCGCAGCAGCACGGTCTTGCCGGTGCCGGAACCGCCCACCAGCGACAGGATTTCGCCCTGCTCGATCGTCAGGTTCAGCTCATTGTGGATGACGGTGCGGCCGAATTTCGTCTGCAGATTGGTGATCTCGACCACCGGCACGCTGCCGTCCAGCGTCAGCTGGCTGCCGCCGTTCGGGCAACTGCTTTCTTCGGTGGACGTTTCACTCATCAGTAACCCACTCCATTGAAGACGATGGCGAACACCGCGTCGGCCAGGATCACCACGGTAATCGCCGTCACCACCGAAGTCGTGGTGCCGCGTCCCAGGCTTTCCGTATTCGGCTTGATGCGCAGGCCGAAGTGGCAGGATACCAGCGCGATCAGCACGCCGAAGACCGCGCCTTTGCCCAGGCCAATCATATAGTTCGCCAGCGGCACCGCATCCGGCAGTTTCTGGATGAAGTAGCGCGCCGACAGGTTCAGCTCAATCTTGGCCGAGACCATGCCGCCGATCAGCGCCGCGCAATCGGTCCAGATCACCAGCAGCGGCATGGAAATCGCCAGCGCTACCACTTTTGGCAGGATCAGGCGGAAGCCATGCGAGATGCCCATCACCAGCATGGCGTCCAATTCCTCCGTCACGCGCATCACGCCCAGCTGCGCCGTAATCGATGAGCCGGAGCGGCCCGCCACCAGGATCGCCGCCAGCAGCGGCCCCAGTTCGCGGATCACGCTCATGCCCAGCAGGTTCACCAGATAGATGTCGCCGCCGAAGGTGCGCAACTGCTGGGCCGACAGATATGAAAGCACCACACCGATCAAGAAACCTACCAGGGCCGTGATGGCCAGCGCCTGGAAGCCGGCATGGAAAATATTCGCCGAGATTTCGCGCCAGGGACCGCGGATCGGGTGGCGTGCAAAGCGGCCCAGATCCAGCGTCACCTGGCCGATCAGACGCACGAAGCCGCGCAGATGCGCGAAGAAATCGAGCATGCCGAAGCCCAGCGTCTGTATCCAGCCCAGATGCGTGCGTCGCTCGCGCGGCAGTTCCAGTGGGCCGGTGCTTTCCAGTCGCTTGAAAAATTCATCCTGGCCATCTGCCAGTTTTAGGGATGCGGGGCGTTTATTGCCCCAGGCGCTCCAGAAAACCTGGGCGCCGATATGGTCCATGCTGCCGATGCCGCTCAGATCCCAATGCAGGCTGGCGTCGCTGCGTAACTGATCCAGCTTGCTGCTGATTTCGCGCATGCGCTTGCCCTGGGCCAGTGCGTGCACCTGCCATACGCCATCGGCTGTCACGGTTCGTCCCGACGCGCCGCCGGGGCTGAGGGTCAATATTGGCTCTTGTGCAATGGGCATGCCGCCAGTGTAAGTGAGTTTCGTTTCCGCCGCTACCGCCTTGCGAGCGAGAGGGCCAGCGCGCGGCTGGCGGAATGTGCAGGAAATCAGGCCGCCAGATGGCGCGCTTGCCGCAGCGGGGCCACCGAATCGGCGCGCTGCGCCTTGTCCTTGCCGCCGGATTTGGCGCGCACCGCATGGCCGTCGCGCGCCAGCAGTTCGTTGGCCTCGGTCTCGCCGAGGATTTGCGCCAGATAGCGCTGCACCAGCCCCGCCAGGCGATCCAAGGCGATGCGGTGGGTGGCATCGGTATTCTTATAAAGCCAGTCCGAGAATTCCATGAAATTATAGAAAGGCCGGTCGCCCAGCAATACCGGCGTGGTATGCGTGAAGCGTCCCGAGTTCGCCACCAGATCCCAGTAGCGCGCGAAACGCACCAGCTTCTGCATGGTCGGGAAGTCGATATCGCGGTTCGCCAGAATCGTATAGGGCGGATGCGGATCGAAGACCAGGCCGAATTCCTCGGTATGGCGGATGATGGGCGTGCCGCGCAGGCGCTTGAGAATGCCGAACTGGATTTCGTGCGGGCCGAGCGCCCACAGCTTGTCGAAGCCTTCGGCAAAGCTTTCCACCGTTTCGCCTGGCAGGCCGGCGATCAGGTCCACGTGCATATGCACGTGCGAATGCTCGCACAGCCAGCGGATATTGTCGGCCGCCTTCTGGTTGTCCTGCTTGCGGCTGATATTCGATTGCACCACCGGATTGAAACTCTGGATGCCGATCTCGAACTGCAGCGCGCCAGGCGGGAATTTGGCGATGCCTTCCTTCAGCGCATCGGGCAAGTGGTCTGGCACCAGTTCAAAGTGGGCGTACACCGGATCTTCCGGATTCGCTGCCAGCTTATCGAGGAAGAACTGCATGATCTTCAAACTGGTCTTGATGTTCAGGTTGAAAGTGCGGTCGACGAACTTGAACAGGCGGGCGCCGCGCGCATGCAGGCTCTCCATCTCGGCCAGGAAGTGATCGATATTGAAGGGCCAGGCCGTCTTGTCCAGCGCCGACAGGCAGAATTCGCACTTGAAGGGGCAGCCGCGCGAAGCTTCCACATACAAAGTGCGGTGGGCGATGTCTTCGTCCGCATATAAAGAATAGGGCAGGGCGATTTCCGCCATCGGCGGCTGCATGCCCGCATGCACCTTCATCAGCGGCTTCGGCCCGTTCAGGATTTCATTGCACAGCTTGGGGAAGGTGACATCGCCCCAGCCGGTCACCACATAATCGGCCAGCTGGACGATATGCTGCTCATTGGTCTCATGCGAAACTTCCGGCCCGCCCAGCACGATCACCAGCTTGGGCGCCACCCGTTTCAGCATCGCCACCAGCTTGGCCGTCTCCTCGACGTTCCATATATAGACGCCAAAGCCGACGATCTTTGGTTCCGCTGCCAGGATGCGTTCCACCATTTCCGTGGTCTTGGCGCCGATCACGAACTCCTGAATGCGGGTCTGCGCTTTCAGCTCTCCCATATTCGCAAGCAGGTAGCGCAGCCCAAGGGAGGCATGGGTATAGCGGGCATTAAGGGTGGAAAGCAGGATAGTCATGAGGCGGGATGAAGATGAGGCGCGAAAAGTCACATTTTACCCTTGCGCGCCGGCCGCAGGTTCGCTATAGTTCTGTCCCTCGCAACGCAGCGCAAGCAGCGAAGCGAA
>JANCSZ010000030.1:0-18292 GCA_024437665.1 Massilia sp. YIM B04103
GTTTTGCGAGCAATATTGCTCGCAAAACGTGGTCTGTCCCCGGTTCTTAGGCGTCCGCAGCGGCGCTGAAGCGCGCCAGCGGCAGCTTGACTTTGAGGGCGCAGCCGCGCTCGGCCTGGTCGTCGAGCGCAACCTGGCCGCCCATCTGGTGCACGATGGTGTAGACGATATGCATGCCCAGGCCGGAACCGCCCTGCCCGCGCTTGGTGGTGAAGAAGGGTTCGAACACGCGCTCGCGGATGCCGGGCGCCAGGCCGATGCCGTCGTCGGCGAAATGCACCAGCAGCCAGGGCGCGCCGCCGCCATCCTCTTCCAGCCTGGCCGCCACCTGCACATGGCCGGGGCCGCCGTTGGGATAAGCGTGTTTGGCCGAATTCATCAATAGATTCGACAGCACTTGCGAGAACTTGCCGGCCGGCAGGCGCACGCGCAGCTGCGGCGCGATATCGACCTTGACCTCGATCTGCGCCTTGCGCAATTCCGGACTATGGGCCGAGACCACGCCCTGCACATACTCGTGCAGTACCAGCTCGCTGATATGTTCGGTGCCCTGGTCCACCGCCAGTTGCTTGAAGTTGCCGATCAGCTGGGCGGCACGCGCCAGATTCTGCTCAACCAGGCCGGCCGCCCCTTTCAGGCGCGTGGCCAGGCTGGTCAATTCCGAGCGGCTGACCTTTTCCCCGCTCAGCATGCCCACCATCTGCTCGGCATAGCTGGCCAGGCCGGAGGCGGCCGTGACGGCCACGCCGACCGGCGTATTGACCTCGTGCGCCACGCCTGCCACCAGGGCGCCCAGCGCGGCCATCTTTTCCTGCTCCACCATATTGGCCTGGGCCGCGCGCAAGGCTTCGGTGCGCTGCTGCACCTTCTCTTCCAGCAGCGCTTCGCGGTCCTGGTGTTGCAGTTCGGCGGCGCAGCGCGCGGCGAAAATCGACAGCAGCGACAGCGCCAGCAGGCGCTTGTTCTCGTCGATCGGGCGCGTGTCCAGCGCCGACAGGATGCCCAGGGTCTTGCCCTCGGTATCGACCATGGGCATGCCGATATAGCTCTCGGCCTGCATATCGACCAGCAGCGTGTCCTCGGGATAGTCGGCCTGGATGCCGCAGCCGTGGAAGCACATGCTCTGGTCCGTCACGTCCTGGCAGGGCGTGTGCTTCAGGCTGTAATCCATATTCGGCAGATAGTCTTCGCCGCCCCACACGGCCAGAGTGCGGATGCCTTCGCCGTCCGCCATCTGGATCACGCGGCCGGCGATCACATAGCGCACGTCCAGCGCCTGGCCCAAATCACGCACCAGGATGCGCAGGAAGTCATCGCCGCGCGCGCGCGCCGTCGATGCGGTAATCGAGCGCAAGGCCGCTTCGGCCAGGATGCGGCCATCGCTTTCCTCGAACAGGGAGACAGGCTTGGTGGTGCTCATGGTTTCCTCGCGCTGCTGCAGCTTTTCATACGTGACGGCCACATTGGCCGAGAACAGGGACAGGAGTTCGCGGTCTTCGCTGCGCAGCGGCGCCGAGAACGCCATATACAGGAAGCTTTCGCTGCCGTCGCGCGTGCGGTGGTAGCTGGCGTGATGCAGATCGCCGTGGTGGCCGTGCCGCTCCCGCATGCAGCGTTCGAAGGCGGCGCGCACCTCGGGCGGCAAGCCCTCCATCTTGCTCTCGCCCTGCAGTTCGGCGAAGCCGGGCGTGACGGCCAGCACCTTCAGCCCGCCCTGGCGCGCCACGGCGGCATAAGCGTCAACGCGGCTGGCGCACACGCCCTCGCCGCCATGGCCGAGCAAGGCGCCGGCCTGGTCCAGCACGGCGGAACAGAAGTGCGGCAGGTTTTCCGCCTCGCACACCTGGGTGATGGCGTCGATGGTGCGGCGCAGGCCGCTGCGCGCGCGCTCCAGGCGCATCAGGTCGCGGTAGCCGCGCAGGGCGGAATAGAAGACCACGCTCAGCTTGGCATGCGTGAGGTCGGTCTTTTCGCGGTAATCGTTGATATCGTAGGCCTTGAGCACATAGGCTTGCGGCGCCTGGCCCGGCTGGCCGGTGCGCAGCACGATGCGCACCGAGATATTGCCCAGCTCCTCGCGGATATGGCGTACCAGGTCGAGGCCGGCATGTTCGCTTTCCATCACCACATCCAGCAGGATCAGGGCGAATTCGGCGCCGCGCCCGAGCACCTCGCGCGCCTCGGCGCCGGAATAGCAGTCGGTGAATTGCAGCGGGCGGCCATCGAATTCGAAGTCGGACATCACCAGCTTGGTAACCTGGTGCACCGCCTCCTCATCGTCCACGATCAGCACTTGCCAGGGCGGCAAGCGCGGACGGGCTTCGGCCGCGGCCTCGTCGTCAAACAGCATATCGTCGTCCATCCCATCCTCCGTGCGGCGCGCGGGCCGCGGACGAGGCTGCCGGCCGTATTACCGGCAGTACATTAATGATTGTACATCGAAAGTTTGACGGTTTTTGCGGCCGGGATGGTATTTCTGACCACGACGCTACAGCCAGCCGGCGCGGCGGAAGCGGCGGTACAGGTAGAAGCTCACCGAGGCCATGGCGCTCAAGGCCAGCGGGTAGCCGAAGCGCCAGTCCAGTTCCGGCATATTCTTGAAATTCATGCCCCAGATCCCAGCAAATGCCGTCAATACCGCGAAGATAGCGGCCCAGGCGGCGAGCCGCTTGTTGACCTCGCCCTCTTCCAGCGCCACCATCGACAGGTTCACCTGGATCGCCGTGCCGATGGTGTCGCGGATGGTATCGAGCGAGGCGGTGATGCGGTGCAGGTGGTCGTGCACGTCGCGGAAATATTCCTGGGTGTTCTGGCACACAGCGGGCACGCGGCCGCCGTGCAGCTTGCCGATGGCGTCCAGCAGCGGCGCGACGGCGTGGCGCAGGGTCATCACCTTGCGCTTCAAGGCGTACAGGCGCTCGATATTGTTGCGCTGCGAGCCGCGGATGAAGATGCGCTCCTCGATCGCTTCGAGCTCGCTCTCCATGGCATCGACGATGGGGAAATAGCGGTCCACCACGGCATCCATCAGCGCATACAGCACGAAAGCCGGGCCTTGCTGCAGCAACTGCGGTTCGCGCTCGGCGCGGGCGCGCACGCCGAGAAAGCCCTGCTCGCTGTTCTGGCGCGAAGAGAGCACATAATTCTGGCCGACGAAGATGTCGACCTCGCCGATCACCAGCTCGTCCAGCTCGAGCGCCGCCATCTTCACCACCACGAACAGCGAATCGCCATACTCCTCGATCTTGGGCCGCTGGTGGCCGCGGCTGGCGTCTTCCACCGCCAGCTCGTGCAGGCCGAACTCTTCCTGCATCTTGAGCAGCTCGTGCTGCTCGGCGTCGCGCAGCGCCACCCAGACGAAGCATTCGGGGCTGGCCACATATTCGCTGATATCCTCGACCGGGATATCTGCCAGCTTGCGGCCATCCTGATAGGCCACGCAATTAATCAGCATACAGTTTCCATCATAAAAAAAGCTCCAAGCCTTGCAGCCCAGAGCTTACCCGATTCCAGCGGCTGTGCGGTGCGCCACCTTGGTGCGCCACCTTGGTGCACCATGCACAGTCTCTTGCACCAGCGCGGCTGCGGCCCGGCCTCAGTCCTCGCGCGCGCCGGCGATGCCCAGCTCGGCGATCTTGCGCGTGATCGTGTTGCGGCCGATGCCCAGGCGCACGGCGGCATCGTTCTTGCGGCCATGGGTGTGCCGCAGCGCCATGCGGATCAGGGCAGATTCAAATTGGCGGCCCAGCACCGTCATCACTTCCGGCTGGTTGGCGGCCAGCATGGCGGCCGCTTCCTGCTCCAGCAAGCCCAGCCAGCCATCGGCCAGGCCCGCCTGCCCGCCAGCGCCAGCCGGCGCGCCCGCCGCCAAGCCGCCAGTTCCGCCCGCGCCAACGGGCAAGGCCGCGCCAGCCGAAGCGGACGGTTCCAGCGCCCCGCCCTGCCCCGTGCCCTCCTTGCCCTGGCTCAGTTCCAGCGGCAAGTCCTTGACCTCGACCGTCTGGCCCGGCGCCATCACGGTGATCCAGTTGCACAGGTTTTCCAGCTGGCGCACATTGCCCGGCAAATCCAGACTGGACAGGAAGGCCAGGGTCGGCTCGCTCATGCGCTTGGCTTCCACGCCGAGCTGGCGCGCGCTTTGCAGCAGGAAGTGGCGCACCAGCAGGGGAATGTCTTCGCGCCGCTCGCGCAGGCTGGGCAGGCGCAGGCGGATCACATTCAGGCGGTGGTACAAGTCTTCGCGGAACAGGCCGTCGCGCACGCGCTGCTCCAGGTTCTGGTGCGTGGCCGTAATCACGCGCACATTGGCCTTCAAGGGCTGGTGGCCGCCGACGCGGTAGAAATGGCCGTCCGACAGCACGCGCAGCAGGCGCGTCTGCAAATCGAAGGGCATGTCGCCGATCTCGTCGAGGAAGAGCGTGCCGTTCTCGGCCTGCTCGAAGCGGCCGCGGCGCGTCGCCTGCGCGCCGGTGAAAGCGCCGCGTTCATGGCCGAACAGTTCCGACTCCAGCAGATCCTTCGGAATCGCCGCCGTGTTGAGCGCGATGAAGGGCTGGGCCGCGCGCGGGCTGTGCTTGTGCAGGGCGCGCGCCACCAGCTCCTTGCCGGTGCCCGATTCGCCCGTGATCAGCACCGTCACATTCGACTGCGACAGGCGGCCGATGGCGCGGAAGACTTCCTGCATGGCCGGCGCCTGGCCCAGAATCTCGGGCGTGTCGGCCGGCCCCGCTTCCACGCTGGCTTCGCGCAGGCTCTCGTCCAGGGCGCGCCGGATCAGCTCGACGGCCTTGTCGATATCGAAGGGCTTGGCCAGGTATTCGAACGCCCCGCCCTGGAAGGCGGCGACGGCCGAATCCAGATCGGAAAAGGCAGTGATGATGATGACGGGCAGGCCGGGATAACGCGCCTTGACCAGCTGCAGCAGGTCGAGGCCGGAATCGCCCGGCATGCGGATGTCGGACACCAGCACTTGCGGCGTCTCGCTCTCCAGCGCGGCGATGGCGTCGCGCGCATTGGCAAAACTGCGGGTGGCGAGGCTTTCCCGGGCCAGCGCTTTTTCCAGCACCCAGCGGATCGATTCGTCGTCGTCAACTATCCAGATCGGCTTCATGTGTATGTATGTGTCCCGCATTCAAAGTTTCAAGACCCCGGCCTCAAGGCAGGGGCAGCAGGATGCGGAAGTCCGTGCATCCAGGCCGGCTTTCGCACTCGATCACGCCCTGGTGCTGCTGCACAAATGTCTGCGCCAGCGTCAGCCCCAGGCCGCTGCCCCCTTCCCGTCCGGACACCAGCGGGTAGAAGATGCGGTCGCGGATCTGGGCGGCGATGCCCGGTCCATTGTCGATGATATGCAAATCTAATGCCAGGTTATAGCGGACCTTGGCCAGGGTGACCTGGCGCGCCACGCGCGTCTTGAAAACGAGCTGGGCATCGCCGGCGACAATGCGCTCGCCGAGCGCCTGGGCCGCGTTGTGCGCGATATTCAGCACGGTCTGGATCAGCTGTTCCTTATCGCCGCGGAATTCGGGAATCGACGCGTCGTAGTCGCGCAGGATGGCCAGGCCGGCCGGGAACTCGGCCAGGATCAGGCTGCGCACGCGTTCCAGCACTTCATGGATATTCACGTCGCCCACGATATGCGGCCGGCGGTGCGGCGCCAGCAGGCGGTCGACCAGGGTTTGCAGGCGGTCCGCTTCCTTAATGATGACCTGGGTGTATTCGCGCAGCTGCTGCAGATGCAGCGGCGGCAATTCCATCTCCAGCAATTGCGCCGCGCCGCGGATGCCGCCCAGCGGATTCTTGATCTCGTGCGCCAGGTTGCGGATCAGCTCCTTGTTGACCTGGCTCTGGTCCAGCATGCGCTCTTCGCGGTCGAGCTTAATCTGCTGCACCATTTCGCGCAGCTCCAGCAGCACGCTGGCCGGCGGCTCGTCGAGCGCGCTGGCAATGGCATGCAGATGCAGGGCTTCGCGCCCGCCGCGCTCCAGGGTCAGTTCCTGGCGCAGGTCGGAGAATTTATGCTGGCGCGCCTGGGCGCACAGCGCGTCCAGTTCGGCCGGGTTGAGAAAGAGCGCGTTCAGCTTCTGGCGCGAGAGCGCCTTGAGCGAGCTTTCCAGCAGGTTTTCCGCCGCCGCATTGGCGTAGGCGATCTGGCCATCGGCATCGAGGATGAGCACGGCCGTGGCCAGCAAATCCAGCCCGGCCAGCGCGGGCGGCCGCTCGGCGATGGCGCGGGAAGTAGTCGTGGCAAGTTTCATCGGATAGGCTCTGAGGGCCGGCGTCCCGCACGGAGCAAGGACGTCAGCGGATATTGGCGATTTCGCGCTTGAGCGCTTCCACATTCTGTTCCGAACGGGCGATGCTGTCCTTCATCTGCGCCACCCGCTCCTGGTATTTGGCGTAATTGCGTTCGTCGCCGCGCCGTTCCGGTTCGCCATTGTTATAGTCCTTGCGCAGCTCGGCCAGCTTGGCCTGCTCGCTGCGCAGCTCCTCGCCGAGGATCTGGCGGCGGTCGGCGTCGCGCGCGCGCTGCTCGGCGCTGTCGACGCGCGGGAAGGCCGAAGGCGCCACGGCGGCCGGCGCGGGCGTGCCCGGCGGCCGGCCATGGGCGCCGCCTTCGCGCCGCGCCGGGGCCGGAATCGCCGCACCCGGCAGATCCAGGGGCTTGCAATTGCTGCCCTTGCGCGTGTCGGTCAGTTCCTTGTGGCCGCTGGCGTCCACGCACAGGTAAATCTGCTGGGCGCTGGCAGCGCCGCAAGCGGCCAGCAAAGCCAGTGCCGGCAAGTGGGAAATGCTTGTCCTCATGCCGCGACTATACAACATCCAAAAAAAACGCGAGGAAAGCCGGGCTTGCCTCGCGTCTGCTGCACACCGGCACGGGCCGGTGCGGCGTGGTGCCGATTACAGCGAGTAGTACATGTCGAACTCAACCGGGTGCGTGGTCTGGCGCATGCGGGTGACTTCGGTCATTTTCAGCTCGATGTAGGCATCGATCATGGAGTCGGTGAACACGCCGCCGCGGGTCAGGAACTCGCGGTCCTTGTTCAGGTGCTCCAGGGCTTCTTCCAGCGAAGCGCAGACGGTCGGGATCAGCGCGTCTTCTTCCGGCGGCAGGTGGTACAGGTCTTTCGACGCTGCTTCGCCCGGGTGGATCTTGTTCTGCACGCCGTCCAGACCGGCCATCATCAGCGCGGCGAAGCACAGGTATGGGTTGGCCAGCGGATCCGGGAAGCGGGTCTCGATGCGGCGGCCTTTCGGGTTCGCCACGTGCGGAATGCGGATCGAGGCGGAACGGTTGCGGGCCGAGTAAGCCAGTTTCACCGGCGCTTCGTAACCTGGCACCAGACGCTTGTAGGAGTTGGTGCCTGGGTTGGTGATGGCGTTCAGCGCCTTGGCGTGCTTGATGATGCCGCCGATGTAGTACAGGGCGAAATCGGACAGGCCGGCATAGCCGTCGCCGGCGAACAGGTTTTTGCCGTCTTTCCAGATCGACTGGTGCACGTGCATGCCCGAGCCGTTGTCGCCCACGACAGGCTTCGGCATGAAGGTCGCGGTTTTGCCGTAGCTGTGGGCCACGTTCCAGATCACGTACTTCATGTTCTGGGTCCAGTCGGCGCGCTCGACCAGGGTCGAGAACTTGGTGCCGATTTCATTCTGGCCGGCGCCGGCCACTTCGTGGTGGTGCACTTCGACCGGGATGCCCATCGATTCCAGGATCAGGCACATTTCGGAACGCATGTCCTGGAAGGAGTCGACTGGCGGCACGGGGAAGTAGCCGCCTTTGACGGTTGGACGGTGGCCGCTATTGCCGCCCTCGATGTCCTTGTCGGTCGACCAGGACGCTTCGTCGGAGTCGATCTTGACCATCGCGCCGGACATATCGATGCGCCATTTGACGGAATCGAAGATGAAGAATTCCGGTTCCGGGCCGAAGTAGGCGGTATCGCCCAGGCCGGAGGATTTCAGGTAGGCTTCAGCGCGCTTGGCGATGGAACGCGGATCGCGGTCGTAACCCTTGCCGTCCGACGGTTCGATCACGTCGCACTGCATGAACAGCGTGGTTTCTTCCATGAAGGGGTCGATGTTCGCGGTGCTCGGGTCCGGCAGCAGGATCATGTCCGACGCTTCGATGCCTTTCCAGCCGGCGATCGAGGAGCCGTCGAAGGCGTGGCCCGATTCGAATTTGTCGATGTCGAAGTGGGACACCGGCACGGTCACGTGCTGTTCCTTGCCACGGGTGTCGGCGAAACGGAAATCGACGAATTTCACGTCGTTCTCTGCAACCATCTTCAAGACTTCTGCGGCGGTCATTGCCATGCGTATCTCCTAAGTGAAAAAGGGAGCCGGCACTTGCGTGCGGCTCAAGCTCACGGTCTATTAAGCAGCTTTCGTGCCAGCTCATCAGTAAGGCGGGGCATAAGCTAATTACCGCGTGCTCCGTTGATTCTGCCGGCAACTGTTTCTAAAATGTCTGACGACGGCAATCCAGGGTGGTTGCGCCGTCTTAGTGCAGCACCAGTATGGTGCAATAACAAGGATTTGCACTATATTGGTGCGAAAAATCTGAAATGAAGCAAAAAGCGTCAGCATGGTGCAAAAACAGCCCTCGGCTAGCCGCACTATAATAAACGAAGATCAATATGGGGAAATCGCTATGAGTCCTGAGGCCAATATTTTGCAACGCGCACGCAGCCGCGACGCTGCCCTGCCCTATGCCGGCGCGGTCACGCCGCAAGAAGCGTATGAACTGCTGCAGGCCGATGCCCGCGTGCGCCTGATCGATGTGCGTACCACGGCGGAGCGCGACTGGGTCGGCCGCGTCGCCATTCCCGACACCCAGCATGGCGCGGTGCAGTGGAACACCTATCCGGGCGGCGCGCCCAATCCCGACTTCATGGCCCAGCTGAGCGCCGTGGCGGGCAAGGACGATGTATTGCTCTTCCTGTGCCGCTCAGGCGTGCGCTCGCGCCACGCCGCCAAGCTGGCGACCGAGCACGGCTACCAGAACTGCTTCGACATCCTGCAAGGCTTCGAGGGCGACAAGGATGGCGCCGGCCACCGCAAGACGCTCGGCGGCTGGTGCCACGCCGGCCTGCCCTGGCTGGGCGCATAAAAAAACCGGGGACAGACCACGTTTTCCGGGCAATATTGCCCGGAAAACGTGGTCTGTCCCCGGTTTTTTTATGCGCCCAGCCAGGGCAGGCCGGCGTGGCACCAGCCGCCGAGCGTCTTGCGGTGGCCGGCGCCATCCTTGTCGCCCTCGAAGCCTTGCAGGATGTCGAAGCAGTTCTGGTAGCCGTGCTCGGTCGCCAGCTTGGCGGCGTGGCGCGAGCGCACGCCTGAGCGGCACAGGAAGAGCAATACATCGTCCTTGCCCGCCACGGCGCTCAGCTGGGCCATGAAGTCGGGATTGGGCGCGCCGCCCGGATAGGTGTTCCACTGCACCGCGCCATGCTGGGTGTCGGGAATGGCGACGCGGCCGACCCAGTCGCGCTCCGCCGTGGTACGCACATCGATCAGGCGCACGCGGGCATCGGCCTGCAGCAGTTCATACGCTTCTTGCGGCGTGACCGCGCCGGCATAGGGCAGGGCAGCGTCGCGGCTGCGTGCGCGTTGCAAAATATTGGCCTCAGGACTCATAGCGATTTCCCCATATTGATCTTCGTTTATTATAGTGCGGCTAGCCGAGGGCTGTTTTTGCACCATGCTGACGCTTTTTGCTTCATTTCAGATTTTTCGCACCAATATAGTGCAAATCCTTGTTATTGCACCATACTGGTGCTGCACTAAGACGGCGCAACCACCCTGGATTGCCGTCGTCAGACATTTTAGAAACAGTTGCCGGCAGAATCAACGGAGCACGCGGTAATTAGCTTATGCCCCGCCTTACTGATGAGCTGGCACGAAAGCTGCTTAATAGACCGTGAGCTTGAGCCGCACGCAAGTGCCGGCTCCCTTTTTCACTTAGGAGATACGCATGGCAATGACCGCCGCAGAAGTCTTGAAGATGGTTGCAGAGAACGACGTGAAATTCGTCGATTTCCGTTTCGCCGACACCCGTGGCAAGGAACAGCACGTGACCGTGCCGGTGTCCCACTTCGACATCGACAAATTCGAATCGGGCCACGCCTTCGACGGCTCCTCGATCGCCGGCTGGAAAGGCATCGAAGCGTCGGACATGATCCTGCTGCCGGACCCGAGCACCGCGAACATCGACCCCTTCATGGAAGAAACCACGCTGTTCATGCAGTGCGACGTGATCGAACCGTCGGACGGCAAGGGTTACGACCGCGATCCGCGTTCCATCGCCAAGCGCGCTGAAGCCTACCTGAAATCCTCCGGCCTGGGCGATACCGCCTACTTCGGCCCGGAACCGGAATTCTTCATCTTCGATTCCGTCAAATGGCGCATCGATATGTCCGGCGCGATGGTCAAGATCGACTCCGACGAAGCGTCCTGGTCGACCGACAAGGACATCGAGGGCGGCAATAGCGGCCACCGTCCAACCGTCAAAGGCGGCTACTTCCCCGTGCCGCCAGTCGACTCCTTCCAGGACATGCGTTCCGAAATGTGCCTGATCCTGGAATCGATGGGCATCCCGGTCGAAGTGCACCACCACGAAGTGGCCGGCGCCGGCCAGAATGAAATCGGCACCAAGTTCTCGACCCTGGTCGAGCGCGCCGACTGGACCCAGAACATGAAGTACGTGATCTGGAACGTGGCCCACAGCTACGGCAAAACCGCGACCTTCATGCCGAAGCCTGTCGTGGGCGACAACGGCTCGGGCATGCACGTGCACCAGTCGATCTGGAAAGACGGCAAAAACCTGTTCGCCGGCGACGGCTATGCCGGCCTGTCCGATTTCGCCCTGTACTACATCGGCGGCATCATCAAGCACGCCAAGGCGCTGAACGCCATCACCAACCCAGGCACCAACTCCTACAAGCGTCTGGTGCCAGGTTACGAAGCGCCGGTGAAACTGGCTTACTCGGCCCGCAACCGTTCCGCCTCGATCCGCATTCCGCACGTGGCGAACCCGAAAGGCCGCCGCATCGAGACCCGCTTCCCGGATCCGCTGGCCAACCCATACCTGTGCTTCGCCGCGCTGATGATGGCCGGTCTGGACGGCGTGCAGAACAAGATCCACCCGGGCGAAGCAGCGTCGAAAGACCTGTACCACCTGCCGCCGGAAGAAGACGCGCTGATCCCGACCGTCTGCGCTTCGCTGGAAGAAGCCCTGGAGCACCTGAACAAGGACCGCGAGTTCCTGACCCGCGGCGGCGTGTTCACCGACTCCATGATCGATGCCTACATCGAGCTGAAAATGACCGAAGTCACCCGCATGCGCCAGACCACGCACCCGGTTGAGTTCGACATGTACTACTCGCTGTAATCGGCACCACGCCGCACCGGCCCGTGCCGGTGTGCAGCAGACGCGAGGCAAGCCCGGCTTTCCTCGCGTTTTTTTTGGATGTTGTATAGTCGCGGCATGAGGACAAGCATTTCCCACTTGCCGGCACTGGCTTTGCTGGCCGCTTGCGGCGCTGCCAGCGCCCAGCAGATTTACCTGTGCGTGGACGCCAGCGGCCACAAGGAACTGACCGACACGCGCAAGGGCAGCAATTGCAAGCCCCTGGATCTGCCGGGTGCGGCGATTCCGGCCCCGGCGCGGCGCGAAGGCGGCGCCCATGGCCGGCCGCCGGGCACGCCCGCGCCGGCCGCCGTGGCGCCTTCGGCCTTCCCGCGCGTCGACAGCGCCGAGCAGCGCGCGCGCGACGCCGACCGCCGCCAGATCCTCGGCGAGGAGCTGCGCAGCGAGCAGGCCAAGCTGGCCGAGCTGCGCAAGGACTATAACAATGGCGAACCGGAACGGCGCGGCGACGAACGCAATTACGCCAAATACCAGGAGCGGGTGGCGCAGATGAAGGACAGCATCGCCCGTTCGGAACAGAATGTGGAAGCGCTCAAGCGCGAAATCGCCAATATCCGCTGACGTCCTTGCTCCGTGCGGGACGCCGGCCCTCAGAGCCTATCCGATGAAACTTGCCACGACTACTTCCCGCGCCATCGCCGAGCGGCCGCCCGCGCTGGCCGGGCTGGATTTGCTGGCCACGGCCGTGCTCATCCTCGATGCCGATGGCCAGATCGCCTACGCCAATGCGGCGGCGGAAAACCTGCTGGAAAGCTCGCTCAAGGCGCTCTCGCGCCAGAAGCTGAACGCGCTCTTTCTCAACCCGGCCGAACTGGACGCGCTGTGCGCCCAGGCGCGCCAGCATAAATTCTCCGACCTGCGCCAGGAACTGACCCTGGAGCGCGGCGGGCGCGAAGCCCTGCATCTGCATGCCATTGCCAGCGCGCTCGACGAGCCGCCGGCCAGCGTGCTGCTGGAGCTGCGCGAAATGGTGCAGCAGATTAAGCTCGACCGCGAAGAGCGCATGCTGGACCAGAGCCAGGTCAACAAGGAGCTGATCCGCAACCTGGCGCACGAGATCAAGAATCCGCTGGGCGGCATCCGCGGCGCGGCGCAATTGCTGGAGATGGAATTGCCGCCGCTGCATCTGCAGCAGCTGCGCGAATACACCCAGGTCATCATTAAGGAAGCGGACCGCCTGCAAACCCTGGTCGACCGCCTGCTGGCGCCGCACCGCCGGCCGCATATCGTGGGCGACGTGAATATCCATGAAGTGCTGGAACGCGTGCGCAGCCTGATCCTGGCCGAGTTCCCGGCCGGCCTGGCCATCCTGCGCGACTACGACGCGTCGATTCCCGAATTCCGCGGCGATAAGGAACAGCTGATCCAGACCGTGCTGAATATCGCGCACAACGCGGCCCAGGCGCTCGGCGAGCGCATTGTCGCCGGCGATGCCCAGCTCGTTTTCAAGACGCGCGTGGCGCGCCAGGTCACCCTGGCCAAGGTCCGCTATAACCTGGCATTAGATTTGCATATCATCGACAATGGACCGGGCATCGCCGCCCAGATCCGCGACCGCATCTTCTACCCGCTGGTGTCCGGACGGGAAGGGGGCAGCGGCCTGGGGCTGACGCTGGCGCAGACATTTGTGCAGCAGCACCAGGGCGTGATCGAGTGCGAAAGCCGGCCTGGATGCACGGACTTCCGCATCCTGCTGCCCCTGCCTTGAGGCCGGGGTCTTGAAACTTTGAATGCGGGACACATACATACACATGAAGCCGATCTGGATAGTTGACGACGACGAATCGATCCGCTGGGTGCTGGAAAAAGCGCTGGCCCGGGAAAGCCTCGCCACCCGCAGTTTTGCCAATGCGCGCGACGCCATCGCCGCGCTGGAGAGCGAGACGCCGCAAGTGCTGGTGTCCGACATCCGCATGCCGGGCGATTCCGGCCTCGACCTGCTGCAGCTGGTCAAGGCGCGTTATCCCGGCCTGCCCGTCATCATCATCACTGCCTTTTCCGATCTGGATTCGGCCGTCGCCGCCTTCCAGGGCGGGGCGTTCGAATACCTGGCCAAGCCCTTCGATATCGACAAGGCCGTCGAGCTGATCCGGCGCGCCCTGGACGAGAGCCTGCGCGAAGCCAGCGTGGAAGCGGGGCCGGCCGACACGCCCGAGATTCTGGGCCAGGCGCCGGCCATGCAGGAAGTCTTCCGCGCCATCGGCCGCCTGTCGCAGTCGAATGTGACGGTGCTGATCACGGGCGAATCGGGCACCGGCAAGGAGCTGGTGGCGCGCGCCCTGCACAAGCACAGCCCGCGCGCGGCCCAGCCCTTCATCGCGCTCAACACGGCGGCGATTCCGAAGGATCTGCTGGAGTCGGAACTGTTCGGCCATGAACGCGGCGCTTTCACCGGCGCGCAGGCGACGCGCCGCGGCCGCTTCGAGCAGGCCGAGAACGGCACGCTCTTCCTCGACGAGATCGGCGACATGCCCTTCGATTTGCAGACGCGCCTGCTGCGCGTGCTGTCGGACGGCCATTTCTACCGCGTCGGCGGCCACCAGCCCTTGAAGGCCAATGTGCGCGTGATTACGGCCACGCACCAGAACCTGGAGCAGCGCGTGCGCGACGGCCTGTTCCGCGAAGACTTGTACCACCGCCTGAATGTGATCCGCCTGCGCCTGCCCAGCCTGCGCGAGCGGCGCGAAGACATTCCCCTGCTGGTGCGCCACTTCCTGCTGCAAAGCGCGCGCCAGCTCGGCGTGGAAGCCAAGCGCATGAGCGAGCCGACCCTGGCCTTCCTGTCCAGTCTGGATTTGCCGGGCAATGTGCGCCAGCTGGAAAACCTGTGCAACTGGATCACCGTGATGGCGCCGGGCCAGACGGTCGAGGTCAAGGACTTGCCGCTGGAACTGAGCCAGGGCAAGGAGGGCACGGGGCAGGGCGGGGCGCTGGAACCGTCCGCTTCGGCTGGCGCGGCCTTGCCCGTTGGCGCGGGCGGAACTGGCGGCTTGGCGGCGGGCGCGCCGGCTGGCGCTGGCGGGCAGGCGGGCCTGGCCGATGGCTGGCTGGGCTTGCTGGAGCAGGAAGCGGCCGCCATGCTGGCCGCCAACCAGCCGGAAGTGATGACGGTGCTGGGCCGCCAATTTGAATCTGCCCTGATCCGCATGGCGCTGCGGCACACCCATGGCCGCAAGAACGATGCCGCCGTGCGCCTGGGCATCGGCCGCAACACGATCACGCGCAAGATCGCCGAGCTGGGCATCGCCGGCGCGCGCGAGGACTGAGGCCGGGCCGCAGCCGCGCTGGTGCAAGAGACTGTGCATGGTGCACCAAGGTGGCGCACCAAGGTGGCGCACCGCACAGCCGCTGGAATCGGGTAAGCTCTGGGCTGCAAGGCTTGGAGCTTTTTTTATGATGGAAACTGTATGCTGATTAATTGCGTGGCCTATCAGGATGGCCGCAAGCTGGCAGATATCCCGGTCGAGGATATCAGCGAATATGTGGCCAGCCCCGAATGCTTCGTCTGGGTGGCGCTGCGCGACGCCGAGCAGCACGAGCTGCTCAAGATGCAGGAAGAGTTCGGCCTGCACGAGCTGGCGGTGGAAGACGCCAGCCGCGGCCACCAGCGGCCCAAGATCGAGGAGTATGGCGATTCGCTGTTCGTGGTGGTGAAGATGGCGGCGCTCGAGCTGGACGAGCTGGTGATCGGCGAGGTCGACATCTTCGTCGGCCAGAATTATGTGCTCTCTTCGCGCCAGAACAGCGAGCAGGGCTTTCTCGGCGTGCGCGCCCGCGCCGAGCGCGAACCGCAGTTGCTGCAGCAAGGCCCGGCTTTCGTGCTGTATGCGCTGATGGATGCCGTGGTGGACCGCTATTTCCCCATCGTCGATGCCATGGAGAGCGAGCTCGAAGCGATCGAGGAGCGCATCTTCATCCGCGGCTCGCAGCGCAACAATATCGAGCGCCTGTACGCCTTGAAGCGCAAGGTGATGACCCTGCGCCACGCCGTCGCGCCGCTGCTGGACGCCATCGGCAAGCTGCACGGCGGCCGCGTGCCCGCTGTGTGCCAGAACACCCAGGAATATTTCCGCGACGTGCACGACCACCTGCACCGCATCACCGCCTCGCTCGATACCATCCGCGACACCATCGGCACGGCGATCCAGGTGAACCTGTCGATGGTGGCGCTGGAAGAGGGCGAGGTCAACAAGCGGCTCGCCGCCTGGGCCGCTATCTTCGCGGTATTGACGGCATTTGCTGGGATCTGGGGCATGAATTTCAAGAATATGCCGGAACTGGACTGGCGCTTCGGCTACCCGCTGGCCTTGAGCGCCATGGCCTCGGTGAGCTTCTACCTGTACCGCCGCTTCCGCCGCGCCGGCTGGCTGTAGCGTCGTGGTCAGAAATACCATCCCGGCCGCAAAAACCGTCAAACTTTCGATGTACAATCATTAATGTACTGCCGGTAATACGGCCGGCAGCCTCGTCCGCGGCCCGCGCGCCGCACGGAGGATGGGATGGACGACGATATGCTGTTTGACGACGAGGCCGCGGCCGAAGCCCGTCCGCGCTTGCCGCCCTGGCAAGTGCTGATCGTGGACGATGAGGAGGCGGTGCACCAGGTTACCAAGCTGGTGATGTCCGACTTCGAATTCGATGGCCGCCCGCTGCAATTCACCGACTGCTATTCCGGCGCCGAGGCGCGCGAGGTGCTCGGGCGCGGCGCCGAATTCGCCCTGATCCTGCTGGATGTGGTGATGGAAAGCGAACATGCCGGCCTCGACCTGGTACGCCATATCCGCGAGGAGCTGGGCAATATCTCGGTGCGCATCGTGCTGCGCACCGGCCAGCCGGGCCAGGCGCCGCAAGCCTATGTGCTCAAGGCCTACGATATCAACGATTACCGCGAAAAGACCGACCTCACGCATGCCAAGCTGAGCGTGGTCTTCTATTCCGCCCTGCGCGGCTACCGCGACCTGATGCGCCTGGAGCGCGCGCGCAGCGGCCTGCGCCGCACCATCGACGCCATCACCCAGGTGTGCGAGGCGGAAAACCTGCCGCACTTCTGTTCCGCCGTGCTGGACCAGGCCGGCGCCTTGCTCGGCCATGGCGGCGAGGGCGTGTGCGCCAGCCGCGTTGACGCTTATGCCGCCGTGGCGCGCCAGGGCGGGCTGAAGGTGCTGGCCGTCACGCCCGGCTTCGCCGAACTGCAGGGCGAGAGCAAGATGGAGGGCTTGCCGCCCGAGGTGCGCGCCGCCTTCGAACGCTGCATGCGGGAGCGGCACGGCCACCACGGCGATCTGCATCACGCCAGCTACCACCGCACGCGCGACGGCAGCGAAAGCTTCCTGTATATGGCGTTCTCGGCGCCGCTGCGCAGCGAAGACCGCGAACTCCTGTCCCTGTTCTCGGCCAATGTGGCCGTCACGTATGAAAAGCTGCAGCAGCGCGAGGAAACCATGAGCACCACCAAGCCTGTCTCCCTGTTCGAGGAAAGCGATGGCCGCATCCTGGCCGAAGCGGCCTTGCGCTCGATTACCGCATCGACGGCGCGCGCGCGCGGCGATGACTTCCTGCGCATCCTGGTGCGTGATTTGGGCCAGGCGCTGGACGTGCGCTATGTGATCGCCGGCCGCGTGATCCAGATGGCGGACGGCGAAGGCATCCGCACTCTGGCCGTGTGGGGCGGCGAAGACTATCTGCCGAATATGGATTACAGCCTGAAGCACACGCCCTGCCAGGACGTGACGGACCAGAGCATGTGCTTCCACGGCTGCGGCATCCAGGCCGACTATCCCGAGGACACGCTGCTGGTCGATATGCAGGCCGAGAGCTATATCGGCATGCCCATGGTCGATACCGAGGGCAAGACCCTGGGCATCCTGTCGGCGCTGGACACGCGCCCGATCGACGAGAACAAGCGCCTGCTGGCGCTGTCGCTGCTGTCGATTTTCGCCGCGCGCTGCGCCGCCGAACTGCAACACCAGGACCGCGAAGCGCTGCTGGAAGAGAAGGTGCAGCAGCGCACCGAAGCCTTGCGCGCGGCCCAGGCCAATATGGTGGAGCAGGAAAAGATGGCCGCGCTGGGCGCCCTGGTGGCAGGCGTGGCGCACGAGGTCAATACGCCGGTCGGCGTGGCCGTCACGGCCGCCTCCGGCCTGGCCAGCTATGCCGAGCAGATGGTGGGCATGCTGAGCGGGGAAAAGGTCAGCCGCTCGGAATTGACCAGCCTGGCCACGCGCCTGAAAGGGGCGGCCGGCCTGGTTGAGCAGAATCTGGCGCGTGCCGCCCAGCTGATCGGCAACTTCAAGCAACTGGCGGTGGACCAGGGCACCGAACATATCAGCGAGCTGGTACTGCACGAGTATGTGCAGGGCGTGGTCTCGGCCCATAGTCCGGAATTGCGCAAGGCGCAGATCGAGGTCAAGGTCGATATCGCGCCGCAGCTGCGCGTGCGCCTGCCGGCCGGCAAGTTCTCGCAAGTGCTGTCGAATCTATTGATGAATTCGGCCAAACACGCTTATCCCAACGGCGGCCCCGGCCATGTGCAGGTGGCGGCCAGGCTGGAAGAGGATGGCGGCGGCGCGCCCTGGCTGCTGGTGCATTTCGCCGACGACGGCATCGGCCTGGCGCCCGGCATCCGCGAGCGCGTGTTCGAACCCTTCTTCACCACCAAGCGCGGGCAGGGCGGTTCCGGCCTGGGCATGCATATCGTCTACACCATCGTGCACCAGATGGGCGGCCAGGTTGCGCTCGACGACCAGGCCGAGCGCGGCTGCGCCCTCAAAGTCAAGCTGCCGCTGGCGCGCTTCAGCGCCGCTGCGGACGCCTAAGAACCGGGGACAGACCACGTTTTGCGAGCAATATTGCTCGCAAAAC
>JANCSZ010000031.1:0-15139 GCA_024437665.1 Massilia sp. YIM B04103
GTCTGTGGCAAAGCACGGACGCCAACGGCACCGTCACCGAGTTCAGCTACGATGCCGCCAACCGTATCCTGAGCAAGACCGTCGATGCGACCGGGCAGTTGAAGCTGACCACCGCTTACACCTACGATGCGCTGGGCCAGGTGCAGACCGTGACCGACCCGCGCGGCATTGAAACGCGCAACGTCTACGACAAGAAAGGCCAGCTCAAGTCGGTCATCGTGGACAACAACGGTGCGAAGCTGGAAACCAAGTTTGAATACGATGGCCGCGGCAAAACCCTGAGCGTGACCGATCCGGCAGGCCGTGTTACCNCCAGGTGCAGACCGTGACCGACCCGCGCGGCATTGAAACGCGCAACGTCTACGACAAGAAAGGCCAGCTCAAGTCGGTCATCGTGGACAACAACGGTGCGAAGCTGGAAACCAAGTTTGAATACGATGGCCGCGGCAAAACCCTGAGCGTGACCGATCCGGCAGGCCGTGTTACCAACTACGAGTACGACAACCTGGGCCGCCGCGTCGCCGAAGTGATCGACCAGAAAGGCATCGCGTTGCGCACCTCGTATGAGTACGATGCCAACGGCAATGTGCTCACGCGCACCGATGCCAACCTGAACGTCAGCCGTTTCGCCTATGACGCCAACAACCGCCTCAGCGCCAAGATCGACGGTGCAGGCGGTGTAACCCGGTATGCGTTCGATACTGCCGGCCGCGTCACCCGTACCACCAGCTACGCCACGGCGCTGAAACTGGCCGATCTGATGCCGAAACTGCCGCAGCCACGCAGTACGGTTTCTGATACCGCCTGGCTGTTGGCGCAGGTGCAAGGCAGCGTGAACGATGTACGCACCTACAGCATTTACGACCAGGATGGCCGCGTCAAGCTGCAAATCGACGGCGCAGGCGGTGTCACCAAACTGCTCAGCGACGGCAACGGCAACGTGGTCGAACGCCAGGCTTATGCAAAAGCGGTTTCGACGGAGAAACTGGGCGAGACGCCGAGCGAAAGCGACCTGGTTCTGGAGGAAACCCCAACCGACCGCCGCCTGGTCAGCATCTACGATGCCGCCAATCGTGTGACGGCAACGGCCTCGGTCGTCGCCAAGGACGGCGGCGTCACGCAATGGGCGCTGATCAAGAATGAGTACGACAGCAATGGCAATCTGATCGGCCGCCGCGCGCTGGCCACGGCTTACCGCAGCAACTCGGGGCTGGCGCCAAGCACCAAGGAAATCGAGGACTTCGCGCGGCAAAATCGTAGCGACAGCGATGCCGCGCAACGCTATGCCTACGACAATGCCAACCGTCAAATCGCCAGCGCCAAAGCCTTGGGTCCGGATGCGAACGGCGTGATGCAATGGGCCGTGACGGCGCAAAACTATGACGCTGCCGGCAATCTGATCGTGCGTACCGAGTTCGCGACCGCCCTCAGTGCGGCGGGCCTGCCGGCCAATGCCGATGCAAAGGCCTATCGCAGCTGGCTGCAGTCCAACTCGGAAAGCGAGAACGACCGCATTACCCGCTTTGGCTATGACGGCGCCAATCGCCAGACCATTTCGGTCGATGCGATGGGTGCGATAACGCGCCTGGAACTCGATGGCAGCGGCAATGTGCTGAAGCGTTTCCGCTATGCCGACATCCCGGCCGGCTACGGCCGCAAGGCTACGGCGCAAGAGATCCTGGCCCTGAAAAAGGACAATCCGGACAGCGACCGCATCGAGAGCAATCAGTACGATAGCGCCAACCGCCTGCGTTTCACGCAGGACGCTCTCGGCTATATCAAGCAAATGCGCTACGACGGTGTAGGCCGCCTGCAGGACAAGATCGAGTACAAGAAATGGGTTGCCGCCGCCAGCGATATAGGTAAGGCGGCCCAGGCCTTGGAGAACGACGATCCCCGCGTCACGGCCTATACCTACGATGCGAACGGCAACGTGCTGACCGTGACCGATGCCTTGCACGCGACGGAGCGTTACGGCTACGATGCCCTCGGCAATAAGACCAGCTTCACCAACAAGCTGGGCAGAACCTGGTTCTACGACTACGACAATATGGGACGCCTCAAGAAGGAGACGAGTCCCGAAGTCGTGGCCTATGACAGCAATGGCTTGCTGGCGACCAAGGACAATCTGGGAACGCCGACCGTACGGTCGCTCATCACCAAGCTCGACTACGATGCGCTGGGCAATCTACTGGCGCGGCGCGAAGCCGCCGGCAGCAACGTCGAGCGTCTGACGGAATACCGCTACGACGCCGCGGGCCGCCAGACCCATACCATCCGGCCGTCGCTGCGCGTCTACGATCTCAATTACGACCGCCAGAACGGCATGGACCTTTTCGTTGCGAACGAACGCGACTCGGGCCAGCTCAGCATCGTCGTCACTTACGACGTTCTGGGGAATGCGGTCTCGAATAAGGACGTCGGCGGCAAGTTCAGCCACAAGACTTACGACGCCGCCGGCCGCGTGCGTTACGAGGTGGATGCCGCCGGCTATGTGACCAGCTACGAGCGGGATAGCTTTGGCGCGACCAAGACAATGATCCGCCATGCCACGCCGATCATTGTTCCCCAGCGCCTGTCGCTGGCAAGCAGCGACGTCAAGTCTTTGCTGAAAATTAACGCCAGCGAAGACCGCGCGCTGGAAACCACTTACGATAGGCTGGGCCGCGTGGCAACCACGCGCGAACCGGAAGTCGCCCTGTTCGACCAAAACTCCCTCGGCTCCTCCTATCTGACCGCGTCCAAGGTCACCAAGTTCGATTACACCGCCTTCGGCGATATCCGCCAGCGTTCCATCTACGCAGCCAACAGCAGCGGCCAGCCTTTGACCGAAGCCGCCGTTACCCGCAGCTATTTCAATAAGCGCGGAGAGAAAATCGCCGAGATCGCGGCACTGTCGGACAAAGGCGGTTACCGCGGCGGCTATCTCACCACCTTTGAGTATGACCTGGCGGGCAATCTGCGCACGCAGGTGGAATACGCCGGCGCCTTCGGCACCTGGACCGATTACACCTACGGCACGCCGGGCAAGAGCGCGTCTGACCGTACCACCTCTTACACCTACGATGCGCTCAACCACAAGCTGACGGAAACCAAGGTTGGCGTCGTCTTTGCCGACAACAATGGCAGCGCCAACGCCGCGTCGCGCGACCTGACCACCAGCTATACCTATGATGCCGTCGGCAATCAGGACAGCGTAACCGATGCGCTGCAAGGCCGAACCTACAACTACTACGATGCGCTGGGCCGTCTGACCGCCAGCGCCAAAACCCAGCTGCAGTATCAGTCAGGCGTGGTGACCGGTGGTGACCAGCTGGTTGAATTCAAACTCGATATTCACGGCAATGCCGTGCTGCGCATCGAATACGAACAGGGTGCCGTGAGTATCGGCAAAGACGGCTATGTCGCCTCGCAGCCCTTGAATCCGAAAAACCGCATTACCGCGACCGACTTCGATGCCTATGGCCGTGCGCGCCAAGTGCTGGATGCCGTGCAGTTCATGCAGGAACGGCGTGGCACCGTCATGTCCTATGACGAATACGGCCGCGTCGCCAAGCAATGGCGTGCCGTGCGCAATGGCAATGCGCTTGAAAACAGTTATGAGATCACGCGCTACGACGATTTGGGCCGGGTGACCGAAGTCTGGACGCCCGGAAATGCCAACGTGATCGATCAGACCCGCGCTCCGTTCACGCGCCGAACCAGTGTTTATAATGCCTTTGGTGAAGTGACGTCGACCGGTTATGCCGTGGGCGATGGTTCGGTCACCGAAATCAACTATGCCCGTTACGATCGCGCCGGCCGTGCATGGATCAGCAACAACGGCGATGGCATCGACAAGATCGCCTTGTACGACGTACAAGGCAACAACACTGCCATCGTCCAAACCAGCAGCGACGACCGAGACATCCTGCGGCGCATGAACAGCGCTGCTGAAATCCAGCTGATCGACAAGGTGGTGCGCACCAATATCCGTTACGATTTGCTGGGCCATGTGGTGGATCGCCGCCCCGCCGGCGATACGAGCGTGCGCGTGCTGCAGCGCGTGGACGACAAGTGGGTACGCAAGGTCCTGGACCGCAATCAATCCGCCGCCGACAGCCTGGTCCTGCTGGGCGACTCAGGCGATGTCGCCAGGGACAGGACGCTGCTTCTGCAATACCGCCTGGCGGGTAGCACCGAGTGGATCAATGCCGGCGAACCCCGCCTGCAGATATTGGATAACAATCCGGTCTTCAATACGCGTGGCCTGGCTCCAGGCGACTACGAATACAAGGTGCTGATCCAGACCGCCGGCCAGGCGCCGTATGAGCGCGAGACCGGCTCGCTGCGCCTGGTGGAAGATGTCGCCAGCGATCCGATGCGCGAAATGGTCATGCTGTACATGCTGATGTTCGGCCGCGCACCGGAAAATGCCGGCCTGAATTTCTGGCTCAAAGCCTATAACACGGGCCTGCGCCGGGACGAGATTCTGCAATCCATGGTGAAATCCTCCGAAGCCGGCACGCGCTTCGGCAAGCTGGCACCGATCGACGTCATCCGCACCATCTACAAAACTGCGCTCGGCTACACCGATGCGCAACTGGCGCAAAGCCAATCGGAGATCTATTCCTGGGCGGAGCAATATTCGCATGCAATCCCGGCTGATTTGCCTAACTCGCTACAATCCCCCGACAAGCGCGGCGGCGTACTGGCCGACATGTTGGGCAGTGTCATTGCACGCAAGGATGGCGTCAGTAAATTGCTGGAAACGCGCTCGCTCGCCATTGCCACGTATATCCGCAGCGGCGGCAGCGACCCGACGGCGACACAACGGCTGATGGAGATGGCCGTCAGCCAACCCACTACCGTCGTCGAACAGGCCCGCTCTCTCGCCATCAAGGAAAGCGCCCGCATGCAACTGGTGCGCCTGTACATCACCATGTTTGGCCGCGCCCCTGACCAGGGTGGATTCGACTACTGGATCAATGGCATGGAAAATGGCTTGAAGCTGGAAGATGTGGCTGACGCCATGCTGCGCAGCCCCGAGGCCCGCACGCCTTGGCTCTACCCGGATTTTGGACTGACGCCGGAGCAGTACCGCCAGCAGCTCGTTACGCGCGCCTATAGCCTGATGCTGAACCACCCGCCGAGCGCCGGCGAGCTGGCTGACTGGACGGCACGCCTGAATGGCCCCAATGCCCTCAGCTATGGCAAGTTCATCGTGCAGCTGTCCGAGGCCGTTGCCAACTACGAGGGCAACGATGCGGCGCGCGTAAACGACCGCACGCTGTTCAGCAACAAGGTGGCCCTGTCGTATACCGCCAGCGTCACCGTAGGCCAGGTTCTGGACGGCGAAGGCGCTATTGCCTTGCTGGCTGGGGTGACCTCGGCGGCAACCGCGCAGGAAGCGGCAAACAAGGCATTGCTGACCTTGCAGGCGAACGCAAATCTCGCCTCAATCATGAAAGCGTCGAGCGACACGGCGGTTGGGGCGACGCGACTGGAAGATATCCGGCGCACAGTCGCCCGCATGTATCTGATGTTCCTCAACCGCGTGGCGGATCCTACCGGTTTAGACTACTACGTGCGAATCAATCCCTCAACGCCGGAGACCTGGGCCGATATTGCCAAGGGCTTTATGACGGGGCAGGAAGGCAGTGCCGTCCAATGGGCAAGCCTTAGCAATAGCCAGTTTATTGCCACGCTGTACAAGAACGCCATCGGCTATGTACCCACCGGCAAGGCCATCGAAAACGAAATGGCCCACTACGTCGCCGAACTCGACAAAGGCAAATCGCGCTTGGAAGTAGCCGCCACCCTGGCCAACGCCATGTTGACCACCCCGCAGTTGCTGTTGGACGAGCAGGTGCATAAATCGCTGCTGGATAACCGCACCGCCGTGTCGCTGACGGCGGCGCAAAGCCTGGATTTGCCAAGCCCGGCGGCGCAAAAAGCCGTGCTCGATCTTGTCACCGCCAGCGATATCAAGACCGCGCTGGATGCTGGCTACGCCGCCAATCTGGATACTATTAGACTCAAGCTCGAAGCCGCGCGCAACGCCGCCGGCGCTGGTCGGAATTTGGGCGACTCGCTTGCGCTGGCGGCTCAGGCCGGCATCGATGCCGATGCTGCCCTAACGGCAGTGAAGAACAATCCCTTGGCCTTGAAGCGCTTGCAACTGACGCAATTGTATGTCGTGCTGCTGAACCGCAATCCGGAAAGTCCGCCGGACGCACCGGGCATAGAGTTCTATCTCAGTGGTAATGGCGTGGCGCCGATCGAGACGCAAGCCGAGCACATCCTGGATAGCGATGAGGCGAAAAAACACATTCTTCCAACCTTGAGTAACCGGGAATTCGTCGAAAAGATCTGCTCGCAAATTCTCGGTTCGACGATGGGGCTGCCAGATACGCTGCTGGCCTACTGGACGAATGAACTGAGTGCGGCTGGCGCGCCAAGCCGGGGCAAGATGGCTTGGACTATTCTGCAATACATCGTCGGCTATACAGACGCGCAGCCTAGTGTCAGTTCCTTGGCACGAATGAATGCGCGCGCGGCCTTCTTGCAGAAAGTTTCCGACTCTTTTGCCAAGCTGGATATCGCCACCCAGGAGCGTGCCACCAATCTCGAAAGAGTGGTGGCCGACCTGAAGAAAACCGTCGATGGCCTGCAAACCAGGCTGGACTCGCTGGCTTCCAGCAAAACGGCGGCCGAAACGGAGCGCGGCAATGCGGTAACCCTGGCTGGCAATGCCGTGGCGGCAGCAAACCTGTTGGGCGATAGAAAGGCCGGCGCGCGGCTGATCGTGATGCGCATGTACGCCTTGCTGCATCAGCGCACGCCATATAGCGGTTCGCCCCAGCCAAGCGAAATCGATTTCTGGATCAAGCTCCCCCCGGAAGAGACCGCAAAAAATATCCTCGCCAGCGCGGAAGGGCAGAAGAAATTCCCGTCCGGCGACTCGCAGCCGGAGTTTATCCGCAAACTGTACCTGCAGATCCTGAACCGCGCGCCTACAGCGCAGGAGCAATCGCAGGGGCTCGCGCTGTTGGCGCAGGGCCGCACCAATATCCGCGGCGAGCTGGTGGTCTCCATCATGGACAAGCTGCAGGACTATGCCAACGGCGATGCGGCGCAGTTGGCATACAAGCGTAGCATCGACAGCAACATCGACGCCATGATGCGCAATATGAGCAGCGCGGCGGACCAGCTGTACGCCTCCGCACAACAGGCGACCGCTGCCGCAGTCCGGAACAGGGATAGCTTGAACAGCCTGCAGCAAGCGCGCTATCGCGACTATATCGATGCCAATAACAGGGCAAATAGCCTGGAGAAGGCCGGAAGGGAGGGCGAGCTCATGCTGAATTCGCCGTACCGCGGCAGCATTCTTCGGCTGTACGCGGCCCTGTATAACAATATCGATTATGACGGGATCCTGTTCTATGTGAAGAATTCGCCGCCTGACCTTGATGCCATCACCGCCGGCATACTGCAGGACGGCTATCAGGTAAACGATGCCGAGTTCGTTCGCAGGATCTATCAGCGCGTGCTGTTGCGGGATCCGGAGCCTGCCGGCTTTGATTTCTACTATGACCACCTGATACACGGCCGCATAACGCGCCTGAGTTTGGCGAAGACGCTCATGGAATCCGAGGAGGCGAAAGGCAAGTTCGTAACCCTCATTCCCGGTCTTGACGCGCGTCTCCTGGAGCGTGCCCGTAGCGATCGGGATGCCTACCAGAGCGCGCTCAACAGCGCCGGCAGCACCCTGGCCAGCTACAATGCTGCCCGGAATGCTTACGATGCCGATATTCGCTCCAGTACGGTCGAGATATGCCAGCAGGACGAGAGCAACAAGCGGCTGGCGGCAACGTCCACGCGCGAAGCCAGCAGCGCCTTCAAGTACGAGCTCGCAGCCGACGACAAGGCCATCGCGGCGCGCAATGTGCGCAACGACTACGACAGCGTCAAGGACCAGCTGGCCGCCGCGCAGATCGCCTATCGCAATGCGGTCGATGAAAAACCGGCAAACTACCGGCTCAGCGCCGCGACGGGGGGCCTGATTTCCGCTGCGACCAGAGCGGCAGCGAGTGCTGGCGCCTTGCAAGCGGCAGAAGGCACGGCGTACCGCAACAACGTGGCGGGCGGCACCGCGCAGCGCATCGTACATATTTACCTGAGCCTGCTCGACCGCAGTCCGACCATCAGCGAGTTGCATGTCTGGCTGGAGCATGTCAAAAACTCCCCGCTCGAGCCGGAAAAAGCGCTGGTTGCGCTTGCCCGCAATCTGATTGAGGGCGATGAGGCCAAGAGCAAGAATCTGTTCCCGCAGTCGATGTCCGACAAGGCCTTTATCGCCCGCATCTACAGCAACGCTTTCTCGCGCACCGTGCCGCTGACCGATTCCGGCGTGGAGTTCTGGGCGTCGAATATCCGTGGCGATATGACGCGGGCCGATATCGCGGTGGGCATCAGCAGCGGTGGTCTGAATGTCTTCAATTCCGATACCATCGCCTTGAACAACCGCACCCGTCCATTGCTGCAGGCGCTGTCGAATGCCACCGCCAATACCGCCGATGTGGACGCGGCCATCGCCCTGAACAACCGCAAGGCCCGTGAAAGCGCCGCGAGCTACGACCTCAACGCTAAGGCGAGCTTCGCCGCTTCGCCCGATGCGCAGCGCCTGCAGCAGCTGGTTCAAGCCTATCTGGTCGTGCTGCAACGCGCCCCGGACCCGCAAGGCTTGCGCTATTACTTCAATGCCATGCGCGAGCACAGCGCGAACCAAGCCACCATCGCCAACGGTTTGCTGGACAGCGCGGAAGGTGGAACCCTGTATCCCGCCGGCCAGGAACCGGCCCAATTCATTAACCAGCTGTTCCGCAAAGCCATGGGCCGGGACGCAAGCGATGCGGAAAAAGCCCGCTATACCGCACAATTGGCAAGCAAGACACGTGGCGAAGTCGTCGTCAACATCATTAACGATGTGCTGAACTCGAACGCCAGCGACCTGCTGTCGCATACCTCGCGCAATCTCTTGATCGACAAGGTGAATGTCGCTCTGAACCGCGCCAAGACCGATGCGGCGAACTATGGCAAGTCGGTACAGGCGGCCATCGCGACAGCGGAAAAAGCCTTGAGCGTTGGCGTCACCACGCTGTACACCGTGCCGTTCACGCCGATTAGCGGCTTGAGCGTCAGCGGCCAGCGCAGTGTCGGCGGTTCAAACCTGTACACGGTCGACCGCTGGGGCAATGTGCTCAGTTCCGGCGACCTGCGCGATCAGCGCTACCAGATCACCTATACCTATAACAATAACAACCAGCTGCTGACCAAGAGCCACTACGCGCTGCCTTCTGCCAATGCCCCGGCCGTGCAAAACCGCTACGACGCGCTCGGCCGGGTAGTGGCAACCGTCGATGCCCTCGGCCGCGTCAATCGCATCAGCTATGACAGCAATGGCTACCAGGTAGGCGAGTTGCATGCCGATAACGGCAAGGTGAGTTATGAGGTGAACCGCTTCGGCGAACGTTTGAGCGTAAGTAATTACCGCTCGGATCAGGAGGTGGTAAAAACCGACTACACCTACGACCAGATGGGCCGCATGCTGAGCCGTACCACCGGCGCGGTGGATGTCTACAGCTGGGATCGCACCAGTCTGGGCGATGCGATGAGCAGCGCCAAGCTCGGCGAACTTTATGCGTATGACGAGCTTGGCCGTCGCATCAGCACCACCAATAATGTGCAATGGATTGGCTCTGCCCTGGACGACCCGAACGCCGGTGCCAAGAGCACCATTAGCTATGACCTGAGCGGCAATGTGGTGCAGACCTTCGATGCCGAGGGCCGTGCCACCAGCTTCGCTTACGATGCGCTCAATCGCAAGGTAAGCGAGCTGAAACCCGACAAGACCAACCGGATGTCCTGGGAATACGATTCCGTGGGCCGTCTGACCAAGCACGTCGACCTGGGACGCAACGAAACCAAGTACATCTACAACGCATCGAATCAGCTTCGCGTTGCCAGCGGCCAGTACCGCAATGAGTATGGAGCGCTGACCGACCAGGCTATCTATTACGTGTATGAGGACAATACCGGAAACCTGAAGGAGATCCATGACACGGCCTTGGGCCAGTTGAGCACTTATACCTATGACGTGCTCGGCAACCGGATCAGCGAGCAGGTCTGGTCCAACGGCAAAAAAGCCTATGTGCAAAACCAGACCTTGCACTATGACCGCCAGATGCGTCTGGAGAAAGTCAACGCCACTGTGCGCGGCGCTGATTACCAGGTCAACTATGAGTTCGACAATAACGGCAACCGCCTCAAGGCCACCACCGTCTTCAACACCATGCTTGATGTGCGGAAGACGGTGGCCGTCAACTACGCGTATGACGAGATGAATCGTCAGATCCAGGTTTCAGGCAATGTGAATTCGTACAAGCGCGACGGCATGCTGCTGCGCCCGAACGAGATTCGCAGCCGTGAGAGCCAATACCAGATGAATGAGGAAGACGTCAGCCTGGCCTGGACCGATTCCATCGACAGCGCGATTGCCACGCACGACATCAAATATGACTGGCAAGGCAACCGTATTAAGGACAATAACGAGACCTATAAGTACGATGCGGCTGGCCGTCTGTCCGAAATCCAGAGCAATGGCGAGCGCAGCGGTTACCGCCATTACGATAGCGCCGGCCGTGTCGTCGCCTCGCTGGACAAGGACGAGATGCGCCTGAACGCCTACGATAAGAGCGGTCGCCTGGAGAAGCAGCGCATGCTCGATGGCAGCGGTTCCAAGATACGCAACGACGTTCTCTACAAGTATTACACCAACGGCGAAATGGAACAGTACAACCTGTTCGATGGGAATGGCCGCCTGCTGCAAACCACGGTGAACGAATATAAGTTGTGGCGCGACAGCTTCCTGCTGACCGGCACGTTGGTCTCCAACGCCGGCGACTCACAATCGAAATCGAGCGTACGCACCTACGACGTCAACGGCAACCTCGCCAAGGCGGTGGTCGGTGATGAAACACGCCTCTTCATCAACGACAGCGCCGGCCATGTGCTGGAAAAGATCGAGATCAAGCGCAACGTCGCCGACTCGGTCACGCGCACGCTGATCGCCAATGGCGAAGTGCTGGGGAGCAGTAACAGCACGTATGAGAGCTTCAGCAGCGTGCACGAATCGCTGACCGGCGGAGCGGCCACCGAGGACAATCCGAGCACCTACGTGGTGCAGAAAGATAGCGAAAACCTCGCCTCCATCGCCAAGGCGGTGTGGGGCAACGAGCGCCTGTGGTATCTGATCGCCGACGCCAATGGTATGAACGGCAGCGAAACGCTGAAGACCGGCCAGACGCTGACGATTCCGCAGCGGGCCAGTGCGATCTATAACGATACGACGACGTTCAAGCCCTACGATGCGGCTGAACTGGTGGGCAACACCACGCCAGAACTGGCGCTGCCTCCGCCGCCAAGCAAAGGCAAGAAATGCGGCGGCCTCGGCCAGATCGTGATGATTGTGGTGGCGGTGGTTGTGACCTACCTCACAGCAGGCGCAGCAGCGCATCTAATGGGTGCAGCAGTGAGTGCTATGGGGGTGACCGGAGCGGCCGCCGCCACAATGACCGCCATAGGTGGAGCAGCGCTAAGCGCCGCCGCCGGCTCCATCGCCAGCCAAGCCGTTGGCATAGCGATCGGAGCCCAGGATAGTTTCAGTTGGAAGGGCGTGGCACTGGCTGCTGTTAGCGCCGGCGCGACACAAGGCGTCACCTCGATGGTTGGTGGCAGCTGGCTTGGCGGTGCTTCCTGGCAAGCCACAGCTGCCAGAGCGATGGTGTCAAATGTTGTTGGACAAGGCATTGGCAATATTACTGGCTTACAGCAGGGATTCAATTGGCGCTCCGTAGCTGTCGCAGGTGTTGGCGCTGCTGTAAGCAGCAGTATGAATGAAGAGCTGGGCCTAACAAAGAATGGTCAGGCTGTTGAAGGCTTGGACCCTGGCGCTAAGCTGTTCAAGCAAACTATGTCCGGCATGGTATCCGGCACAGCAAGCGCGATTGCACGTGGTGGCAAAATTTCGGTAACGCAGATTGCTACAGATGCGTTTGGCAATGCGTTGGGTAATGGCATTGTCGATGCGCTGAAGCAGAGTGTTCAATTGGAGACGGTGAAAGCGAACACCTCCAACGCGCTGCGGAATTATGCGAAGAACGGCACCAATGCGGTGCGCGAACAACTGATGGCGTCGAATCCAACCATGAGCCAGGAGGAAGCAACTGAAGCTGCAAATCGGCCAAAAGTAAAGTTTGCCGTAGATATCCTGGCTGCAATGGGTAATGCCGAACTGGCGGCAGGAAAGCGATTTGAGGAACTCTCTCCTAGCGAGCAGAATGCTCACCTAAGCCCATTGTTGGCGGACAAACTGGGGGGGATGCTAACAGATGACTTAGGCGCTAAACTGGCGGATTTCCAGGGCGGAGATCGCGTCGAAGTCTACGGCCGAGGTAAAGGCTTTAACGGCTTTGTCAAAACTGGCGCCAACATATTGGACGTGACGCGAAACGCGATGGCTGATCTTGCTCTTGCAGTCGGCCCTGGGAGAGCTGAAGCCGCTGCATTTGGTGTGCAAATTGCAGTTGGCGGCATTCCTCGTACAGCGCTTTCCTATCTTGGTGATCAGTTGTTTGGGCCGACTAAGAATTACTTGGGAGACAAACTATCAGACATCCTTGCCAGGCGTGCGTTCGACATTAATAATGCTACACCTCAACAGGCCGAAGACATCACCAAGGTAAGTAAGGCAATGGGGGGCTTCGGTATCGATGCTGCGCTCGGCACCGCCACCTCGGTCGTCGGAGGGGCGCTTGCCTATAGGTATATGCGGAGTGGGCATGGTCCCGCACCTCGATATGAAACGCCCGATCACCTCTTGCCAGACAACGTTCGTGGCGACGGACAGATATTGTATGAATTAAAGAAAGCAAGTCAGAAAGCCCCCGAGTTCGCTGCTCGTTTCCAAAAGCCAGTGCCACGTCACTATTTTGATAAGATCAATAGTAAGGCATCGCCTCAACCGCAAACTACAATCATCCATCCGGACATGAATAAGGTTGTGGCGGATGACCTCGCCGCACTTCGAAATATGGGAGGGGCTTACAATGGTAACACCGTGGAAATCAACGGCCGCGTATATGGCCATCATGGCCGAGAGGGTTCGATTTATCCAATTAGTGGTGATGGATTTATTACGTTGAACAAAGGAGAGTACCTTGCTTTAAAGACTTATAAGTCACATCCACCAGAGCGTGCTGAATCGATGTTGTCTATTTTGAGAGACACGACTGCTGCAGATAAAGTTCGTGCTTTGGAGATACTGAATTGGGGAAATAATCCGTTAGGAAAATAATCATGATTGACGCGTTTGAAATGATTTTGGAAAAAGACTTCCCGATTGAAGGGATTGCGAGGGTATTGGCGAACGTCTATGAAATTCCAGCGAATGAGGTAGAGCTACAATTTGAAGACGAATTCGCCCCCCCAACTTCGCAGCCTAACCTGTTCGGATTGGTAAACAAAACTGGAGGGGAATTTTCGCTCTCATTACGTTTATCTCCATGCGAAACTCACTTGGACGTCAAGGCCGCTGCGATAGTGTCCAGGTTGAGTGTCGAATTGGGTACCCGTTGCCTGTTGCCTGCCGAGACGAGTACCGAACAAGACTGCATGCTCTTGATTAGCAGCTCATCAGATCCCAAACTGGTATTGGTACTGGAAGAATATGACGAAGAACTAAATCAAATGAATTATTACATTAAGTAAGTAGTGACTTGGTCCTGGATTTTAAGAGGCCCTTGGTTTGAGTCAGGCCGGGATTGTAATGACCCAGTGAATCCCTGCTCAGGTGATAATAGAGAGAGGAAATCACATGAGCATGGTTATGGAAGAGGAAGCCAAACGCCGGACCGGGAAGCGCAAAGCGGCGCTGGCCGCAAATCATTCAGGGAAAAACGACGGTAGCCGAGGCCTTCAATATGCCGCCGTCCGAGATCGAAGAATGGGGCGATGAGGCCAAGCGTGGTATGGAGAACGCCTTGCGGGCCAAGCCGCTGGATGTGCGCGAGCAGTAAGAGCGCCAGATCAAAGAGCAGCAGAAAGCATATGGTGAGGCAAGGCTTGAACTGCGTGCGCGAAAAAAGCTGGCGTCCCTGCTGGGCGAGGGAGAGAAGTGATCGATACGATCCGCCAGGGACTAGCAGAAGACGGATTCAAGGTTTCGATCAATAAGCTGTGCCAGTGGTTCGACATGCCGCGCCGGATGGTGTACTACAAGTCCATCAAGGCGGCGCCCAAGGGGCAGCCACGCTTTGCAGATCCGATCAAAGCCATGGTCAACGAGGAGCCATCCTTCGGCTATCACACCGTTGCGCCCCTGCTTGGCTTCAACAAGAACACCGTGCAGCGCATTTTCCAGTGTAAGCGTCCGGTAGCTCCACATATGAATCCAGCCGCAACATGTGCACACTCCGAGCTTTATTTCGGAGATCAGTATGACAAGGCAAGCAAGGGAATAAGAGCGGAAAGAGCGTGTGGTGCAATGGCGTGAAAGTGGACTGTCGCAGCGTGCCTTCGCTCAGAAACACGGCTATCTTGTGCGGCAGGTGGGCTACTGGGTTCAACGGCTGATTGCGAGTGCTCCGCCAGCACCGCTGGTCCCGGTAGTGGTCAAACCAGCGGAGACTGTACCGGCACTGGTCTTACGCGGCCAGCAAGGGTGGTCCATTGAAGTACCCGCAGGTGCGCCGGCAATCTGGCTTGCCAACATGGCACGCAGCCTGTAATGCAGCTGCAGGCAAATGCAGTGTGGCTGGAGACGCAGCCGGTCGATATCCGCGCCGGGATCGACCGCCTATCGTTGCATGTTCAGCAAGCGCTGGGCCGAGCGCCATGTGATGGTGCGGCCTACGTGTTCAGCAACCGCCGCCACACGTGGTTGAAGGTGGTGTGCTGGGATGGCAACGGCGTTTGGATGTGCCTACGCCACTGGCCCGCGCCATCGTAGCTGTAGCTGGTGATGTTGCCGCCCAGGTCGGTGTAGGTCTTGATGGCGCCGTAGTTCTCCACCGTCCAGCGCATGGTCATGCCGTTGGCG
>JANCSZ010000032.1:0-11818 GCA_024437665.1 Massilia sp. YIM B04103
GGACGCCACCAGCGCGGCGGCGGCGGCCACCACGGCGTCGGCATCTGCCTTGGCTGCTGCCTCGCTGCTGGTTTGATCCTGCGCCAGTTTGTTGGCCAGATCCGCTGCGCCCTTGGCTTTGTCTGCCGCAGTCTTGGCTTGATCTGCGGCCAACGCAGCTTGCGCGGTCGCAGCTACGGACGTAACGGCCGCAGCGGCAGCCAAGGCTGCCTGGGTCGCAACCTCGGCGGCTGCTTGGGTGATCTTTAGCTGCTCATTGCCATCGGTGACCGCCTTCATTGTCAGCTGCACCGCATTTTTCGCAGTATCCAGCGCATCGCTAGCGCTCTTCCGCTGGTTCGACAGACTGGCCGCCGTCATGATGCTGCCCAGCAGGCGGCTTGCAGACTCATTTGCCAATGCCATCTGGTTTGCTGTCTCGACGGCATTTTTCAAATTCTGCACGGTCGTCTGGGCCAAGTTGTATGCTTTTTGCGCTACCAACTCGGCATTTTTTTTATCATTCCAAGCCGTCATCTTGGCGGCGGCCTTGGAGCGCGCTTCTGCGGCAGCGAGATCAGCCTTTGCAATAGCGAGCCCGGCACGCATTGCCGTCGCCGCATTGCTGGCATCCGTAGCTTTGCTATTGGCATCCCCTAATGCTGTGTACCGCCGATCGCGTTCGACAATTGCCGCCCCTTTGTCTATAGCAGCATATTCCAGGCGAGTCTGTGCAGCCGCCACCTGCTGTTCAGCCTGAGAGTAAAAGGATTTCGCCTCCTGCGCTTCGTTTATCAGCGTGCCCAAAGCAGCCCGAACGCGGTTCATGAACCCCTCTTCTAATCCTAGAGTTCTTGCATTAAGAAGCACGTCGCTAACCAGCTGCGCTCTATCGCCGTGACCACGTAATGCATCCTTGCCCCAGTTGCCACTATCAGAATGCCCCAGAGTGAGAGCAAAAAATCTTTCAACAAAGGCATCATTACTAAGACCCGCGCCTAAGTAGCGCGTCGCTTCACCGGAGTCATGGTTAAGGATATTGTTGGCGTATTTCCTCATGTCGGACGTTTGCAACAGAGCACCGTCTCGTATAATCTCCAGCTCCGGTGCCCGGCCTACCAAAGCAACATAGAGCTGTGCCAACCTAATCTTGGTTTCATAGCTGGCTTGGTCTAATTGATCGGCGAATTTTTTTCTCACCTCCCTTTTACTAACCTCATCCTTCCACGTGGATTTATCTACGCCAGCCCGTTCAATTGCTCGTTCAGCATCCTGAACACCGGTGTACTCGGAATACCGGCGACTCGCCCAATACGCATCATTGTTTTTGGCACCTAGCTCCGTTTCCGCCAATCTGGAAAGGTTCTCCAGCTCGGAGACTACCCGGCCCTCAAACATCTGACGGGACTGTGCCATTGCCTCATCTCGCTCGCCCGCATCACCATATGCGACCAGCGTATCAATGATGTTTTTGACAGCGTAAGCACGTCCCTGGCCTGGGGTTACAACAACCCTTGCCCATTTTTCCAGGCTGGCCGAATCTGGTGCGCGGCCTAATGCATTGATGTAGAAGCGCGTGACAAATTCTTCTGCGGTCAAGCTGGCCGGATAGTTATTGGCGACGGCGAGGAAATCTCCAGTGGTAATCACCAACTGCCGTTCAATCTCGGAAGCTGGCGTCCTTACCAAGGTACGCATCCAGTCTTCGAATCCCCCCAGATCGATGCGCGTCGTCCCACTGTGACGGTTATGCGCGCCCACATACAAACGTGCCAAGCGTAGGCGAAGCATCGCAGTGGCGGTGCCGCTTTGCACCGAAGTTACCCTCGCTGCCTCGCTTGCAGCGCTGGCGCCCGCCCTATCGACATTTTCATACTCAGTCTTTGCGGACTGGCTTGCATTTCTGGCAGCCGTCAGTTCATCGTTCCTCGTTACGATCTCACGGTTGGCTGTCTCAAGATCCGCTTTGATTTTGCCGGAAGCAGTTGCGGCATTGCTCTCCACCGCCTTCATGTAGGATTGCAATTTGGAGAAGAAATTGGACTGATCCTTCAGCCCAAGACCCGTTATCCCTTCGGCATACGCGTAGCCGCCTTCCGCAACGTGCACCAGCATGTAGCCGGCCGACTGCTGCCACCTCTCCAACCACCAGTTGGCGCCATCCTCGCCGCCTTCGGAGGTGAGCCGGCCAAAGGCCACCTGATACACCTTGGCGATGAATTCTTTACGGGTAAGCGTGCTCGGGTATTTGGCCTGGCCTTCCGGCGACTGCAGCATCTTGTCCGCAACCGCCTCAATACTGCTCGCAGCCAGATCTTTCATCCCTTGGCTGATTTCGTCCTGAGTCGGTACGCGCTGATGAATCAGCACATACAATTTCACGATCTGCAAACGATCGTTCGCACTGGTCTTGAGCAAGCTGTCAACGCCGCTTACTGCCTCCTTGGCTTTGGCTTCGGCCGCCTTGAGGGTGTCCTCGGCCAGCTTCACGTTCCGCTGCAGTTCTTCCAGTTTTTTAGCGCTTTCCTTGCTGGCCTCAGAGGCCGCAGTGGCAGCAGATTGGGCTGCCGCCGACACCCGGCGCATTGCGGCGTCCACACTATCGTTAAAGAATTTCTTAGAGTCGATCACGAGTGGGTCAGCGCTGCTCTTGCTGACCATCTCATCAACGATGTCATACAGGACCTTGCTGCGGCTGTCTGCTCGCAGCCGCTCCATCCAATACTTCTTACCGCCTTCGTCAGGGTTGCGATTTTCCACCTTGAGGTAGAAGGCATCCAAGAAGCTGGAATTGTCCAGGGACCCATAGCCCTGCTTCCAAGTTGCACTCTGTTCCATGGCCAGGGCGACGTCGAGCAATTGACCATTTTTCGCATACGTGGCCAGCCAGGCTTGCAGCTCTGCGCCAGTAGGTTCGCGGCCCAACATGGCCACGGCCAGGCGCACCACGCCCAGCGTTGCTTGGGCCGGCGCCGTCAGCAGCGCCTTCAAGGCGCTGGCAGCGGCATCGGCGGCCGTGAGCGCGTTGGCGGACATGGCTTCCGCCTCAGTCAAGGCCTTCTTGGTCTGGGTAGCCTCGCCGGCTGCCCTCACCGCATCTTCGCTCGCATGGTGGGCGGCGATCGCTGCCGCCGCCGAGAGGGTGCTGGCGGCCTTCGAAACGCGATCGTTGAACAGGCGCTGGGATTCCAGCAGAAGTTGGATTGTCTCCAGACGCTGCGGATCCGTCACTTCCTCCTCTGGACGCGTTCCGATAATCAAGCCATCGATCATCTCGCAGACCAGCTCGAAAGTGTTCAAGCCGCCCGCCCTGCCCATCCAGTATTGGAAACCGCCCGTATCCGGGTCGCGGCCCAGCACCAGCTTGAAGAATTTCTGGATAAGGGCAGCGGTGCCCAAACCGTCGTACTGCTGCTTCCATTCCGCCAGCTTGCCCAGCTCTGCCGCCAGTGCCGGCAACGATTTTTCCGAAGCCTGGGCCAGCCAGTTATTAAATTCCGCCAAGGTCGGCTCGCGCCCCAGCATGGCCAGCGCCAGACGCAATACCTTGAGTTGCCTGGTGGTTGCCGCATTGCTGGCCTCGTCCCGCGCCTTCGCAGCCCGGACAGCCTGCTCGCGCGCGGCCTGAGCAGCCTTGGCGGCATCCTGCGACGCCTTGTCGGCGTCCACTTTGCCGCCGCTGGCCTGGCGTGCCGCTTCGGCCGCGCTGGCCGCAACCGCATTGGCGGCATCCAGCACCGCCTGGTCGAACAGCTTCTGCGACAGCATGGCGCCGTCATGTTCCTTGGTATTGCCGACTACCGCCTCGATGAGGCGGGTAACCGTCTTGCCTTTGGTCTCCCCATCATTCAGCATGGAGTCAATCCAGTACTTGCCGCCGCCCTCATCGGGTGTACGGCCCAGTACTTTCGTATAGAACGTCGAAATGAAATCCGCAGCGGACAGGTTCGGCGCAAAGCGTTCCCTGCCTGCGGGCGAATCCAGCAAAGCTTGCACAATATTTTCCAGCCTGACGCCGCTGGCCAACTGGCTCAGTTGATGACTCAGTTCCGCCAAGGTGGGTGGGCGCTGCAATACCGCCACATACACACGAATCAGCGAGAGGCGCTGCTCGGCGGCACTCAGGTTCACGGTGCCCGTCAGTGCCGCCGCCTTGCGGCTGGCTTCAGCGGCAATGTCCTTGGCGCGCTTGGCCTCGATGCTGGTCGTGTCGACGTTTGCCCGAGCCTGTGCCACTGCGGCATCGCCCTCGGCGATCGCGCTTTGCAGCGCCTTGGCGCTGCGTTCCAGCAGATCGGCGCGGGCCGCCATTTCGGAGTCCAGCGCCCAGTCGCCTCTGATGAGGCCATCGATAATGCCGCTGGTTACTGCGGCGCGCGAATTCTTATTGACCTGCAAATCGCGTACCCAGAAGTCCATGCCCTCCGCGCTCACGCCGCTGCGGCCCATGGCATTCGCGTAGACGCTCCTGACGAACGCTTCATCACTCAGGCTGCTGGCGTACAGCGCTTGCAGTTCCGGGAGCGCCAGCATTTTCTCGACCAGTTTTTCCAGCTTTTGCCCACCGCCCAGCTCAATGCTGGCCTCATTCACTTCCTTGAAACTCGGCGCGCGCCTGAACAGTGCCACATACAGACGGGTGTATTTCAGCAGATTGTCGATCAACGGCGAAGCTGCCACTGCATCACTGGCGCGGGTGCGGTCGCGCGCCGCCTGCAGCAGCGCGATACCGGCTGCCGTATCGGCCGCCGCCCTGTCGGCGGCTGCGGCCGTGTCGGCGGCCGATTCACGTGCCGCCTTGCTGACGGCTGCGAGAATGGCGGCATCGGCCGCCGCGCTGGCGGCCGTGATATCGTCGGCCGTGACCAGTGCGTTGATCTGGCGCGCCGCCTCCTTGTCGTTGCCGCCCATCGACAACGCATAGCTGAGGCCAAGCGCCACCTTGTTATTGAACAGGCGCTGGGAATCGAGGACTTCGCCAGCAGGCTGGCGCTCGCGCACCAGGCCGGCAATGACGTTGGCGGCCCATTCGCCACGCGACATTTTCGGGTTGGCGGCCAGGACATCCAGCCAGAATTTCAGTCCACCCTCATCGGCCTTGCGGTTGAACGCCTGCTGGTACAGCTGGCGCAGGAACTGTTCAGGCGACAGGCCGGCAGCGAAGAGCGTACGGCCTTCGTCGCTTTGCAGCAGGCTGTCGGCGACCACGCCCAGCAGCTTGTCGGTCGCCCCGCCCGCAGACAGTTCGCTCGCCAGCGCCTTGCTCCACTTGGCCAGGCCGTCGCTGTCCGGCGCGCGGTTCAGCAGGGCGACATACAGGCGCGCGATCAGCTCGCGCTTCTTCTCCATCGGCATGGCCGCATCGGCCGCCGCAGCCGCTTCGGCGGCCGCTTTCGCCGTCGCCTGCTTCAGCTGCGCCTGTTTCAACATCAGGTCGGCGGCGGTCTTGGCGGCGCGCGCCGCCGCATCGGCCGTAGCCTCGGCCTGCACACCGGCCAGCAGGGCCGTGGCGACATCGGGTTCCGTGCCCTGCATATCCACCGCATAGGCCAGCCCCACCACCACCTTGTTGGTCAGCATGCGCTGCGCCGCCAGGGCCTGTGGATCGCTGCCGCGGTAACTGCCGATGAGATCAACCAATGCCAGCGCCGTGGCTTCCCTGCTGGTATTGGCCAGCAGGCCAAGTCCCGTTTTCAGTTCATCCGCGTTGGGCGCGCGGCCCAGCAGGTTCTGGTAAAGCTTTTGCAGGAAAGGTTCGCCTCTCGCAGCTTCGGCAAACATCTTCTGTCCCTCGGGCCCGCTCAACATGCCGCTGACGATGGTGGTCAGCTCGATACCTCTTTGAATATCGTTTACCCAGAACTCCAGCCCGCCCTTGTCCGGGGCGCGGTTGAAGATGGCGACATACAGGCTGGCGATGCGGCGCTGCGCCTCTTCGCGCGCGGCGGTGACAGCGGCTTCAGCCAGCACCGCGTCCTTGCCGCTCGCGGCAACCTTGCCCAACAGCTCGGCGGCGCTGCGCACATTGCTGCCTTTGAGCTTGAAGCCGTAGGCCAGGCCGACTTCAACCTTATCGGCAAACAGCTGCCGCACGGCCTGAGTGCCTGGGCGGTAATCCGACATGACCTCCGTCATCAGGTCTACCACGAATTGCGCCCTGCCACGGCTGGCCAGCTGGCCCTCCAGGCTGGCGGCGCGGGCGGACGGCACCTCTGCGCCGAAGATATTCTTGTAGATGCGGCTGATGAAGGCTGCGTTGCTGTCGCCCGGCGGGAAGCTGGCCTTGCCCTCTTCCCCTTCCAGCATCTGGGTTGCGATATGCAGCGGCGTCACGCCACCGCCCCGTACGGCATTGGCCCAGAACTGCAGGCCGCCGGCGTCCGGAGCACGGTTGAACAAGGCCACATACAGCTGCGTGACATCGCGCCGTGCCTTGATGTCGGACACGTTCCAGGTGCCGCTTTCGCGCACGACCGCCTGGCCGCCGTCCAGACCGGACTGCAGCACCTGGTATTCATACTCGCCGTCGGCCAGCAGGCTGGTATCGAGGCGAAGGGTGTCGCCGAAGTTGGTCAATCCTTCAGCCGCCTTCCACTCGGCACGGCCGCGCAAGCGGTATTGCAGCGCGACCTTGATGCCGGGATCGGCCGGTGCCGCGACAAGCAGGGCGTGGCCGGCGGGGCCGGCGCTATTGTGGTCTATCAGCAGCGACCATCGGCCGGACAGATCCTTCTTCCAAACCCGGATGTGCTTGAGCTCATCCAGCGGTTCCCCTGGGCTGTTCCAGCTCAGCAGCGGACCGGCATCGGCCTGCGCCGCGTTGAATATTTGCGTGTAGCTGTGATCGCTCGCAGGTCGTCCCGCATTATTGCCCGACTCGGCGGCCGACACGGCCTTGGTGCCATAGCTCACCTCAATTTTGACGTCGCCGCCGCCCAGCTTGGCCAGCCCGCGCAGATCGAGCTGCACGCTGTTCTGGCCAGTCCAACGGAAAGTTGGTCCCTCGCCATTGCCTGGATTTTCCGGATTCTGTACTTCCTGCTGGGTATAAGTGGTGCGCCCGGTTACCAGCACACCGATGTTCGACTCCGTCAGACTGCTCGGCACATTCGAACCGATTTGCTGCGCCGAGCGGATTTGCGCGGTCACATGGCCCAGCACGTCGTAGCGGGTTTCGTTGCGCACCAGGCCCGGCAGACCATCGACCTGCTGGGCATCGCGGTAGGCTTCGTTGATCAGCTTCAGGGTGGCGCTGCGCAGCTCCGCCGTCACATTGCCGGCATTGTCGTGCAACATGACGCGGCTGACGCCGTCGCCCGCATTGGTGCGCCACAGGCGGCCGGCCTGGTCGTAATCGTTGTACTCGACCAGCACGCCACCGACGTGGCGGCGCGTCAGCTCACCAAAGGCATTGTAGGTGCTGCTACGTTCCAGAATGCCATCGGTGGTGCTCGGTTCCTTGGTCGAGACTGCGCGGCCCAGCTTATCGTAGCCAAAGACCAGGAAGGAGGTCTTGTTCAGCGTATTGTTGGGCGCCCAGGTATTGCGCTGGGTGACATGGCTCCATTGCTTGGCGATGCGCCCCAGCTTGTCGTAGGAGGCAAAGGAGCTGCGGCCTTCGGCATTGACCACCTGTACCGCGTGGCCGCCGGCGTCATACGAGGTGGTGGTGATGCGGTCGGCCGCAAGGTTTTGCGCCAGGGCCGCGTAACCGGCGGCATTGGCGAACAAGGCGCCATTGCTGTACTCGATGCGCTGTGTGACATTGCCGAAGGCATCCAGGCGCAGTTCGGCCAGCGGCGCGCGGCGGCCATATTGATCCACATCCTGCGCTGGCATGGTTGCCCGCAGCACCATCTCGATCTGCGCGTTGAACCAGCGGCGCGAGCCGTAGGCAAGCGGGTCGGAACCATTGTAATCGGTCACCGCGCGCACGATGTCCAGCACGATGCGCTCCTTGGACGCATTTTGACTGGCCATGACGTCGGCCCAATATTGCAATCCTCCCGCATCCGGAGTGCGGTTCTGGGTGCTCTGGTAAAGCGTGGTGAGGAAGCCGTTATTGTCCTGCCCCGCTGGATAATTGCGGCGGCCCTCCTCGCACTCCAGCAAGGCCTTCGCCATCTTCAGCGGACCATTTTCCTTTGCCAGCTCCTGGATCCAGTCGGATAATTCCCGCGCACTCGGCGCCCGGCGCAATACGGCGAGGAACAGGGCCGTCACCTGGGTGCGTGCCTGCGCATTCGGTCCAACCGTGGCGGTCACATGGCCAAGCGAATCGTAATAGCTATGGCTGGCATTGCCGTACGCATCGATGGTCGTCACCAGATTGCCTACGGCGTCATAGCCGTACTTGGTGGAGATTTCGCCGCGCACCGTGGCATTGCCCTGCCCCACGGCGTATTCCGCATTGGCGCGGATTTCCTCGATCTTGCGCCCTTCGCGGTCGTACGCGAAGCGGGTTTCGCGGTCCTTGCCCTGCACTTGGGGCGGCATGCCGCTGGCCGCGTTCCAGTTGCTGATCTTGTCGCTGTACTCGACCTTGCGCGCCAGATTGCCGGCGTAGTCGTACTCCATCAGCGTCACATAACCTTGCTCCGGCCCGGCCTCGCCAGTCAGCGTCCATTCCGACGCCAAGGCGCCGCGCTGGTCAAAGGCATAGCGCGTTTCAGCGGCACGGCTCAGCTGCTTGCCTGCACCGTCGACGCCAAACACCTTTTTCTCCTTGGCGCCGCCGAAAGCGTCATAGGCGGTGGTAGTGGCGCGTGCCGCCAGATACTTCTGCTCGGCGCTAATGCTGTTCGGATCGTACACAAACACTTGCGGCTCGACGGTCCGCGTCACGCGGCCCAGCTTGTCGTAGCTGTTATAGATCGTGCGGTCTTCCGTGTTGGCCAAGGCGTTCAACTGAGCCAGCAACGCTTTTTTCTGCGACTGCGCCGTCCACGGCCCCAGCAGCGAGGTGGAGAGAACCTGGCTGTAGCGGGTCAGCCGGCTTACGTCGCCAAAGGCATCGCGCTCATACCCGGTCACATGGTTTTCCGCATCGCGCTCCAGAATCACGCGACCCAGATTGTCATATGCTTTTTCCGACACATTGCCCAAGGCGTCGACATTGCGTACGGCCCGGCCAAAAATATCGTAGGTGACCGTGGTTACCAGGTCACCCGAATCGCGTTCCGTCCTGCCGCCAAAGCCATTCTGCGACAGGCCGCTATCGGCGCCGGCATCGTAGACGCGCCAGCCGGAACGGATGGTCTTCACCTGGTGGCCGGCGGCATCGTATTCATAGCGGGTGCTGCGCTCCTGGCCTGCCGCTCCCGCCGCTTCGGTGCGCTTGGTCAAGTTGCCAAGGGCATCGTACTCCATCAGCGTTTTCAGACGCATGACCTGGCCCGTGCGCGGCTTCATCCAGTCGTCCGCCTGCACCATGCCGTTGTCGTGGACCGTAACCGGTGGCCCGACTTCCTCGGTCAAGCGACCGGCGGCATCGTATCCATATTCCCAGGTATTGCCTAATTTGTTGGTATAGGTCTTCTTGTTGCCAAGAGCGTCATAGCTGAAGGTTTCGATTGCGCCAATGCTGTCGGTGCTGGACAGCACATTCCCTTGCGCGTCGTAGCTGAAGCGATTGACGCGCGCCTCGTTGCCGCGCGCCGCTGCGGCCTTCTCGATCTTGCCGCCGTCCTTGGCAGGTGCAAGGTAAGCATGGGTGGACAGCACGCGGCCCAGCGCATCGTAGCGCCACTCCTTGATATAGCCTGCGGCATCCAGCACAAAGCGCGTGCGGCCCGCCTTGTCGAATTCACGGCGTTCGCTGCGGTCGGCTGCCGCGTTGGCTTGCAGCCGGCCCAGCATATCGATGGCGCGTTCGTCGCGCTTAAGCGCCTTCAGCGCGACGGCATACTGGGTGCGCAGCGTTACCTGGCCGCTGCGGTCGAACTCCTGGCGCGTGACGGCGCCTTCCGCGTCGATCTGCGCAATCTGGCGGCCAGCGCCATCGTAGGCATAGCGGGTGATACGGTCGCCATCGCCGCTGGCAACGCCGGACATCCAGTTGCGCAGTGCTTCCGCTCCCGGCTTCGCCGGCAAACCTGCTTCGCTCACGGCATTGCGATACTCTGTGCGCTGCAGCAGGTTGCCGCTCTCGTCAAACTGCTGCTGGGTCACTGCCCATTGCGGCGTGCCCTGCCCATCCACCCCGAGGGCGGTGGCGCTGAGGATCTGGCGGTTGGCATGATCGTAGCCGTAGCGCTTGACGCTGTCGCCGTAACCTTGGCTAGGCTCGCCGGAAACGAAAAAGAGCACGGCTTCCTTGGCCGGCATGACGTTGCTGTTTATCGCCCGCGAATACGAGCGCTGTTCGACCAGGTTGCCATTGCCATCATAAGCATAAGAAACGACCGCCCATTCCTGGATGTCGTCGACCAGCGGATGCTGGGCCGTGACGGTAGCGACAACGCGGTTGGCCGCGTCGTAGACGATACGCTGACGCTGGTCATTGCCGCTGGTCTTGAGCGCTGGCAGCTTGTCCTTGCCGGGCGCGGTGCCCAGGCCGGCGACTGAAATCTTTTCCGCATAGCCGGTGCGGCCGGTTACATTGCCGTTCTTATCGTATTCCAGCTTGCTGACCTTGCCGGCGCCGTCAACGACATATTCCACCTGGCCATCGGCATTGTAGATATTCCACTGCACGCCATCGCGGCTGGCATCAGGGTTGACTCGCGCCAGCAAGGCCGCCGTATCGCTGGCGGTATTGCGCGGCTGCGGCATGCTGCGCAGTTCTTTTTCCAGATCCAGCGCTTTGGCGATCCTGCTGGTTTTCGTCAGACGGCCCGCCGCATCGTATTCATTCAACGTCACCGCGCCGGCCGGATCGATGCTGCCGCGAAGACGGTTGTTGGCGTCGAAGGCGAAGCGGCTCAGGGATTGATTGGCATCCTTGCGCGCGATGACGTTGCCGCTGCCGTCGTACTCGTATTCGGTGCGCAGGTCCAAGCCTTGCGGATTGCGCGATTTGGGATCGACCACCTCGGCGGTGCGGCGGCCCAGATTGTCGTACTCGTAGACGGTGACGCGGCCTGCCGGATCGGTCACGCTCAGGGTCTTGCCGCGGCCGTCATACTCAAACTTGGTTTCCAGTTTCGAGTCACTGTCGTCCACGATGACCGACTTGAGCTGGCCTTTCTTGTCGTAGACGTTGCGCGTGACGATGCCGCGTGGATCGGTCACGGTCTGCACCTGGCCCAGCGCATCGTAGGTGTACTTGGTGCTCAGCTTCAAGCCTGACGGGTCGACGGTCTTGCTCAGGATGCGGTTGGCAGCATCATAGGTGAACTCGGTGACGGTGCCGTTGGCGTCCGTGCTTTGCCACAGACGGCCGGCCTGGTCGTAGGCATTTTTCACCTCTTCCTTCAGCGCATTGACGGTCTTCAGCAGCTTACCGTTGCGGTCATATTCGAAGGTGCTGGTGTTGTCGTTGCCATCGGTCAGTTCGATCTGCTGGCCGTAGCGGTTGTTGCGCACCACCTTCTTGAAACCCTCGGGCGTAGTCAAGGTGACGGTGCGTTGCTGCGTGTTGTACTCGGTGCGCGTGGTCTGGCCGTTCGCATCGGTCTGCGTCAGCACGCGGTCGAAGGCGTCGTAGGTGGCCGTGGTGGCAGGGCCGAGCGGCAGCTGCACCGATACCTGGCGGCCCAGCTTGTCATAGCCGAAGCTGGTGACGTTGCCGTTGGCATCGCGGCGTTTTTCGGGACGGCCGAAAGCGTCGTAGTCGGTATGGGCTGACAGATTGGCGCCGCCAAGGTCGGAGACCGTATCGGTCAGCTGGCCGCGGCGG
>JANCSZ010000033.1:0-10519 GCA_024437665.1 Massilia sp. YIM B04103
CGCATCGGCGCCACCGGCGATCAGCAGCTTGCCGTCGGCCAGCACAGTGGTGCTATGGCCGCTGCGCGCGATCAACGGCAGCGGCGGCAAGGCTTGGGAACGGCCCTGTACGGGGTCCAGCTGTTCTGCCGCCGCCACCACATTGCCGCTGCTGTCCACACCGCCCAGCACCAGCACGCTGCCGTCGGGCAGCAGGGTCGCGCTATGGCCGCGCCGCGCCTGGAGCAGCGCGCCGGACAGCTTTTCCTTCTTGCCGCTCGCCGCATCCAGCAGTTCGATGCCAGCCACGGCCTCCTGGTCCACGCCCTGCCCGCCCAGCAGCAGCCAGCGCCCGTCCGGCAACTGGGTCACGCTCTGGCCCGGACGTGCCAGCGGCGCCGGCGCGGCCAGCTTCTGCAAGCTGGGACGCTGCGCGTCGGCGGCGGGGTTTTGCGCCCCGGCCGGCGCGGCCAGCAACACGGGCAGGAGCAAGGCGGGCAGCCAGCGCAGGCGGCGGCTCATCACGTGACGTTCAGACATTGCGGCATTCCCTCGTACANCACGCTCTGGCCCGGACGTGCCAGCGGCGCCGGCGCGGCCAGCTTCTGCAAGCTGGGACGCTGCGCGTCGGCGGCGGGGTTTTGCGCCCCGGCCGGCGCGGCCAGCAACACGGGCAGGAGCAAGGCGGGCAGCCAGCGCAGGCGGCGGCTCATCACGTGACGTTCAGACATTGCGGCATTCCCTCGTACAGTCATGGTTCTGTCTCTCATGAATTCGAACGGCCGGCATCACTTCAACTGGATATCGACCTGGCCGGTGGTGGCAGCAGAAGGATTGATGAAAACGGTATAGGTTCCTGCAACGGGCAAGGCCGGCAGATTCAGCGTTCCGCTGGTGGTGACGCTGGTGCTGGTCAGGGCGCTGCCGTCGGGCTTGTAGACATAGATGCTGGCCGAAGACGGGAAGGTGCCGCCGCTGAATTGCAGCGATCCGGTCTGCCCTGCCGTACCGGCGAAAGTGAAGCGCCCGTTCTGACCAACGCGGCTGCTGGCGAAGCGTACGGCCGCCCCGCCCTGCACCAGGGTGCCTGGCACATCGGCCGACAAGCTGACCGTCACCTTCGCCGTGGCTGTGGTGGGCGGCTGCACATGCACGGTATAGGTTCCGCCGACCGGCAAGGCTGGCAAGTCGTTGCTGTTGTTATTGCTCCAGCTGTCGGTGAACAACTGGCTGCCGTCCGGCTTGAGCACGCGGTAATTGATCGACTGGCTGGCCGGCACCGTGGCGTAGCCCGTATAGCCCAGGCCCAGGCGCTGTCCGGCCGCGCCGTCGAAGCTCAGCACCGCTTTCTGGTGCAGTTGCAGGTCGAGCGCCACCGGTGCGCCGTCGATGGCGATGGCCGCCGTGCTGTCGGCCGGCACGGCGCGCAGCTGCACATTGGCCTGGCCCACCGAAACGGCGGCGGGGTCGATGAACACGGCATACGTGCCGGCCACCGGCAAGGCGGGCAAGTCCAGCTCCGTGCTGCTGCTGGAACTGGTCGAGACCAGGCTGGTGCCATCCGGTTTATACACATAGATGCCGGCGCCGCCGGGGAAAGTGGCGCCGGAATACGTCAGCCACAGGCGCTGGCCGACATCGCCGCTGAAACTGTAGCGCGCGTTCTGGCCTGGCCGCGTGCTGAGGAATTGCAGTGGTGCGGCGCCCGGCGTCAGCACGCCGGCGGCATCGGCCGACAGTGTCACCGTGGCCTTCACCGCGCTGTTCAGCGCAGCGCCGTAGACGATCAGCTTATAGGTACCGCCGACCGGCAAGGCGGGCCAATTATTGCTGTTGCTCGAGCTCCAGCTGTCGCTGAACAGCTGGGCGCCGTCCGGCTTGAAGACGGTGAAGTAGACCGATTGGCTGGCCGGCGCCGTGCTCAAGCCGGTGTAGCCCGCGCCCAGCCGCTGGCCCGCACTTCCGTTAAAACTCAGCACGGCACGCTGGTGGACGGCCAAATCGAGTGCCACCGGCGTTCCATCAATGGCCAGCGCCGCCTCGTAATCGGCCGGAACGCTCTTCAGCTGCACATCGACCTTGCCGACCGTGACCCCGCTCGGGTCGAGGAAGATGCTGTACACGCCGTCGGCCGGCAGGACTGGAATATCAAAGTACGAGGTCGAATTACCGGCCGAAGTACTGGTCAGCGAGCTGCCGTCCGGTTTCAATATGCTGACGCTGATGCCGGCCGTCAGTGCGCCATTCGAGAACGTCAGCCAGTATTTCTTGCCTGCCGTACCGTTGAAGGTGAAGCGCCCGTTCTGGCCCACGCGGCTGGTATTGAAGGTCAGTGCGGGGCCGTCCGCCTCCAGCGCGCCCGGCAAATCGGCCGAGAGACCCACCGTCACCTTGAAGGAGGCCGCGATATTGCTGGCGTAGACGGCAATCTTGTAGGTGCCGCTGACCGGCAGGACTGGCAGGTTGTTGCTGTTGTTCGAGTTCCAGCTGTCGCTGAACAACTGGCTGCCATCCGGCTTGTACACGGTGTAGTAGATGCTCTGGCTGGCCGGCACCGTCGACATATTGGTATAACCCAGGCCAAGGCGCTGCCCCGCCACGCCGTCGAAGCTCAAGGTGGCACGCTGGTGGACAGCCATATCGAGCACCACCGGGCTACCGTCGATAGCAATCGGAATCACTTGGTCGGCAGGCACGCCTTTCAGCTGCACATCGACCTTGCCGGTGACAATTCCGCTCGGGTCGATGAAGACCGTGTAGGTGCCGGCCGCCGGCAAGGCGGGAATATCCAGATTGTTGACCGAGGTGGCGACCGAGGTCGAGACCAGCGCGCTGCCATCGGGTTTCAATACGCTGACACTGACGCTGGACGGGAAGTTACCGTTGGCCAGCGTCAGCCACAGCTTCTGCCCTGCCTCGCCGCTGAAGGTGAAGCGGCCGTTCTGTCCCACGCGCGCCGTAATGAAGGTGAGCGGCGCCGCATCGACGGTCAGCACGCCGGCGATATCGGCCGATGCGGTCAGCACCAGGCTGGCGGAAGCGGCGATATTCGAAGGCGCGATGCTGATCCTGTACTCGCCCGCCACCGGCAGCACCGGCAGGTTGTTGCTATTGCTATTGCTCCAGCTGTCGCTGAACAGCTGGCTGCCATCCGGTTTCAGCACGACGTAAGTGATACTCTGGCTGGCCGGAACGGTCGCCACATTGGTATAGCCCAGGCCCAGGCGCTGGCCCGCCGCACCGGTAAAGCTGATCACCGCTTTCTGGTGGATGGCCAGATCGAGCGGCAGCGACGCGCCGTTGATCTCGATCGTACCGGTCTTGTCGGCCGGGACATTCTTCAGCTGGATATCCACCTTGCCGGTGACGATGCCGCTTGGATCGACCAGGACAGTGTACGTCCCGGCCACCGGCAGCGCCGGAATATCGAAGTTCACCACGGACTTGCTGACCGAGCTGGAAGTCAGCGCGGAGCCGTCCGGTTTCAGCACCGAGATGCTGACGCCGGAAGCGAAACTGCCGTTGGACAGCGTCACCCACAGCTTCTGGCCCACGCTGCCGCTGAAGGTGTAACGGCCGTTCTGGCCCACGCGGTCGCTGTTGTGCGTGACGGTGGGACCATCGGCTTCCAGCACGCCGGCAAGATCGGCCGACAAGGTCAGCGTCGTTTTCAGCGAAGCGCTGACGTTATTGCTGTACACGGCGATCTTGTACTCGCCCGCCACGGGCAAGGCTGGCAGATTATTGCTGTTGTTCGAGGTCCAGCTATCGCTGGACAACTGCGTGCCATCCGGCTTGTAGACGGTGTAATAGATGTTTTGGTTGACCGGCACCGTCGCCACGCCGGTGTAGCCCAGGCCCAGGCGTTGGCCGGCCGTGCCGTTAAAGCTGATCATGGCCTTCTGGTGGACGGCCAGGTCCAGCGCCAGCGGCGCGCCATCGATTTCGATCGTTCCCGTCCGGTCGGCAGGCACGCCTTTCAGCTGCAGGTCCACCTTGCCGGTGATGATGCCGGGCGGGTCGATGAAGACCGTGTATGTGCCGGCCACGGGCAAGGCGGGAATATCCAAGTCGACCGAGGACTTGGCGACCGAGCCGGACACCAGCGAGCTGCCGTCCGGTTTCAGCACGTTCACGTTGACGCTGGAGGCGAAACTGCCGTTGGAGAAGGTCAGCCAGAATTTCTGTCCGGCCGTGCCGCTGAAAGTATAGCGGCCGTTCTGTCCCACGCGGTCGCTATTGTGCGTGACGGTGGCGCCATCGGCTTCCAGCGCGCCTGCGATATCGGCCGACAGGGTCAGCGTGGTATTCAGCGAGGCGCTGATATTGTTGCTGTAGACAGCGATCTTATAGTCGCCCGTCACCGGCAAGGCTGGCAGGTTATTGCTGTTGTTCGTGGTCCAGCTGTCGCTGGACAGCTGCGTGCCGTCCGGCTTGTAGACGGTGTAGTAGATGCTCTGGTTGGCCGGCAGCGTCGAGACGCCGGTATAGCCCAGGCCCAGACGCTGGCCCGCCGTGCCGCTGAAGGCGATCGCGGCTTTCTGGTGGATGGCCAGTTCCAGCGGCAGCGCGGCGCCATTGATCTCGATGGTTCCAGTCTTATCGGCCGGTACGGATTTGAGCTGGATATCCACCTTGCCGATGGTGAGGCCGCTCGGGTCGATCAGCACCGTGTAAGTGCCGGCCACCGGCAAGGCCTGGATATCCAGATTGCTGATGCCCGTGCTGACCGAACTCGATTCCAGGGCGTTGCCATCCGGTTTCAACACGCGTACGCTGACACCGGCGGCGAAGGCCGCGTTGGAGAAGGTCAGCCAGAATTTCTGGCCCACCGTGCCGCTGAAGGTATAGCGGCCATTCTGGCCCACGCGGCTGGTATTGAAAGTCAGCGCCGGACCATCGGCCACCAGTTGCCCGCCCAAGTCGGAGGATGCGATCAGCTGTAGGCTGGCGCTGGCGATGCCGCTCGGATCGACCTGCAGCGCGTAGCTGCCGTCCACGGGCAGCAGGGGCAGCGTATTGCTGTTGCTATTGCTCCAGCTGTCGCTGAACAGCTGCGTGCCGTCCGGCTTGAAGACGTGGTAGTAGATGCTCTGGCTGGCCGGCACGGTCGCCACATTGAGATAGCCCAGGCCAATGCCCTGCCCTGCGCGGCCGGTGAAGGTGTAGCGGCCGTTCTGGCCCGGCGTCAGCGTCACCGGCAGCGCATCGCCGTCCAGCAGCAGCGCGCCGCGCGCTTCGGGCTTCAGTTGCAGATCGATCTTGCCCTTGTCGGTGGAGCCGGGGCTGAGGATCAGCGTATAGCTTGCGCCAGCCGGCAGCGCCGGCAGATCGACGGCGCTGGCCGCAGTCAGTCCGGCGGAATGGAAGCTGACGCCATCATTGCGGTAGGCGCTGATATTCACGCTGCTGGCGAAATTGCCGCCGGAGGAAACCAGGGTAAGCAGATCGCGCGGAGCGCCGTCGAACAGCAGCAAGGCTTTCTTGCCCGGATTGACGATGTTCACGGACTGCGGCGGCGCGCCCACCTGCAGGCGGCCGGTATATTCGATATCGGCCACATTTACGCCGGTCGGCACGGCATAAAAGTCCTCGCTGCTGACTCCCCGGCCGTTCGCCGTGGTCACGGCAATCTTGCCCGAAGCGCCCGCGCCAGGCACTGTGGCCACCAGCTTATCCACGGCGGCGCTGCTGACATTGCCCAGCATATTGCCGAAACTGGCCTTGTTGCCGGCGCGGTCGGCGGCGAAATTGCTGCCGTTGATGGTCACGGCCGTGCCGCGCGTGCCGATGCTGGGGGTGAAGGACGTGATGACGGGCGCCAGCTGATTGCCGATCTTGAAATCCTGCACGCTGCTGGCCGTGCCATTGGCGTTGCTGACGCTGATCTTGCCGCTGGTGGCGCTGGCCGGCACCGTCACGGACAACTCGGTCTTGCTGGCGCTGACTATCTGGGCCTGGGCGCCGTTGAAGCGCACCGTGTTGGCGGCCGGGCTGGGATCGAAGCCGCTGCCGTAAATCCGCACCGGAATGCCGGCGCCGCCCGCATTGGGCGAGAACTCGGTGATGGCGAGCGTGGCTTCGCTCAGCTTTTTGACGCTGGCGATATTGCCCACGGCGTCGTAGCGGTATTCGACGCTGGCACCGTCGGCGGCGATGACCTGCACCAACCGTCCGGTTTCGTCATAGACGTAACGGACCTCGCCGGCCGCCGCCATGCCGCCGGCCGCGCAAATGGCCAGCGCCGCCAGCAAGGTGCGCATCGTTCTCCGCGCGCTGAAAAGGACACCACTCCAATCCGATCGAAACCGCATTGCCGCCACCCCTTCGCAATAAAACTGGCCAAAAACCAATCAACGGAAAAAATATGGCAATTTCCCTTAGGAAATTATGAACTTGACATAGCTTTGCATGGAGTTTGCAGCACGATCAAGCGAAAACTTGTTACAGAGCCAACAGCGTGATAAACACGCAACATTACGAAAAAAACATAGTTTTCGTGAGAAATGGAGAGCGTTTACTCCGGAAAGCTGGTGTAGAAATACTGCTGAGCTGCATCGGCGGACAGTGAAAACAAGGGCATACGGGCTGCGAAAAATCGGCTGCCGCCGATGCCGCAACTTGCGCATGCTAAGTCTTGCAATAGCGCTCGCCGCCTAACGTTTGGCAAACAGGAGCAGATAGATCAGGGCCAGTAAAAGCAGCGGCGGCGCCAGCCAACGCAAGCCATCCAGCAGCAGTTTGCGCGGTGGAATGTTCAGCACTACGCGCGCATATGCGATCACCGCCCTCACCTCGGCTTCATCGAAGGCATGGGGCTGGCCTTGGCGGATGGCGGCGCCGATCGCGCGCAACTCCTCCTTGCTTTTGCCGCGGTACTCGCCACCGACCTCGTAATCGAGCGAGAGGATCAGGGCGCGTGCCTTGTCCTCGTCGCTGCGCGGGGCAAAGCCACACGACGGGCAGCGTTCCGGCAGACTGCCTTTCTCATGACCGCAACGAATACAGATCGCACGCATTATTGACAACCGCAGGAATCCTGCTGCGCCTTGGTCCCGATCTGATAACCGGCATAGCCGGAGCCTGCCGCCACGCTTGGTACGCCCACCTGAATGCCGACCCGCGCCGCATTGGCTATCGCAGCTTGGGTGCCGCCCCAGTTTGGCGCGAAGCCCAGCCAGGTGTTCAATGTCCGCGGCATTTCCAGCAGATTCCAGCCGCCGTTGACCAGGCCTGATGGTAGCGAACCGTTGCGCGCCGCCGCCTGCGGGAAGAACCAGTGGTCCAGGCTCATGCCGCCAGCCCCACCGCGAGCGCCCCAGTAGGTCTTGCTGATATTCGAGAAGCGGCTGGTATTCCAGAAGAAGTTGCCGATGCCGGCTGCGCCCGCGCGCGCCATGATGCCCGCACCCGAACCCGTGAGTGCCCAGGCGCCGACCTGCCACCAGTTGACGCAGCCTATATTGCCGCCGTTGCGGTACAACTGATATCCCAGGCTGCCCAAGCCGCCGATTACCCCACCGATCACGCCGAATTCGCCGGTCGGGTCCACCTTGCTGACCGGGTCGCCATTCACATAGCCATACGTATTGATGCCGCCGCCCAGGCCAATCGGATCGCTCTGAATGAAGCGGCCCATAGCCGGCGAATAGTAGCGCGCCCGGTAGTAGTACAAACCGGTGCCGTCGTTTTCGCGGCTGGTGTACTGGAAAGGATTGGCATGGACGGCATCGGCCTGGGTCTGGCCATACGGTCCATACCGATAGTCGACCACCTTATTGCCCTGCGCATCGGTCAGGCGAATCACCGAACCCACGGCGTCGCTCAGATAGCTGGTCACGCGCGCGCTGCCACCGCTGCCGCTGGTCTGGGCAAACACTTCATCGACGCCGCCAACAATATAATTGGCGCGCACATTGTCCGGGTTGCCGCCGTTGGCGTTGGCCCCATTCAATTCCTGCACGATGTTGATCCCGTCATACAGATAGCTGCTGCCCACGCCGGCCACGGTCTTGCTTTGACGCCGTCCCAATGCATCGTAACTGAAGCTGGCAATCTCCCCCCCGTCCTGCGTCTTGATCTGCACCAGCTGGTCGCGCACATTCCACACATAGATCTGCGTACCGTCGCTGAGCAGATTGCCGTTCTGATCGTAGCTCAGGCTGTGCCCATTGAAGCTCACCAGGCGGTTGGCGGCATCCACCGTGGATTCGCTCACCTCGTCCGGCAGCACGGCGCGCGCCAGACTGCCGCCGCTGGCGGTGCGCCGTCCAGCGGCATCGTAGCCGAACGTCAGGTCGCCAATCAGGCTACCGTCCGCCTTGTTGTAGCGGATGGCGCGCAACTGGCCGACGTCGTCGAAGGTATTGGTGCGCACCACGCCGTTCGGATAGCTTGTGGTGCTGCGGCCGTTATTGCGGTCGTAGGTGAAATCGACCCGCTGCACGGTATTGTTGTTGGCCGGCCCGGCCGCCTGTTCGATGCGGGTCAGGCGGCCGCCCGTATCGTAGCCGTAGCTGATGGTGGGCTGGCCGGCCACTGTGACCGAGGTCCGGCGGCCGTACTTGTCGTAGGCGTAGTCGATGCGGCCTTGGGGTGTGGTTTCCTGCGTCAGATTGTCGAAGCTGTCGTAACTGCGCGTGATGGTGCCATTCAGGCTATCCGCGATCCGGATCAGGCGGTTGCCGGTGTCGTAGGTGTAGCCAACGGTGCTGCCATCGGCGTAGCTGACGGCCGTCAGCCGGTTCAGCCCATCGTAGCTCAAGCGGCTGCTCTGCCCCTTGCGGTCGGTGAATTTGCTCAGATTGTGGGCCGCATCGTATTCAAAGGCTTCGTTCTGGTTCAGCGGATCGGTCGTGCTGTCCATGGTATTGCTTTTATCGAAACCGAAGCGGTGCAGATTCGACTTCGCATCCCTGACCGAGGTTCCGTTGCCATTGCCGTCATAGGCCATGCCGGTGCTGTTGTCGCGGGCATTCGTGGTGCGGGTAATGCGGCCCAATGCATCCTGCTCGAACACCGTGCGGTTGCCCAGCGCGTCGGACATGCTCTGGCGCCGTCCCAGCGTATCGGTGGCGGATATGCTGGTGTGTCCGAGCGCATCGGTCACGCCTGCCAGGTCATAACCGTCATAGGACAGGCGCGTGATCTTGCCTTCGGCGTCGGTCAGCTCCACCGGCTGCCCCGCCCCATTGTATGCGGTGCGCATGATATTGCCGTTGGCATCCTTGATCTCGGTCATATTGCCCAGGCCATCATAGGTCCAGCTGCTGCGGCGTCCCGCGCCATCGGTCCGGCTCAGCAACTGGTTGTAGTCGCTGCTATACGTCATGGTGGTCGTGAGCGCTGCGGCGGTCCCGGCAAAGAAGGTCTGCGTCAGCAAATTACCGCGCTCATCATACGTATACGCGGTTTTACGGCCCAGTGGATCGGTGCGCGACAGCAGCAGGCTGCCGGCGGGGTCGCGTTCATAGACTTCGATCTGCTGTTCCGGCAGGCCAAGCGCATTGGTAATGCGCACCGGATAGCCCGCTGCACTGAACTCGATGCGCTTGACGATGCCACGCTCATTGGTCACATCGGTCTGCACCACCTTGTTGCCCGCATTCAGGGTATAGCTGAATAGATTGGTGCTGCCGTCGGCATAGGTTTGCTTGCCGACGCGGTTATTGGCATCGTACACATTGCTTACCATCAGATTGCCGCGTTTATCCTGCACCGTCAGCATATTGTGGGCAGCGTCATAGGTAAACAACTCGGTCTGGCCGAGCGCATCGGTCACCTTCACGAGACGGCCGGCCGTATCGTACTCATAGCCGACGGTGCGGCCGGCGTTATCGCTCGCTTGCGTGATGCGGTTTTGGCTGTCGTAGACGAAATCGATATAGCGGCCGCCAGGTGAGGCGATGCGCGTCAGGTTCAGGATGGAACGAGTGAAGGTCAGCGTGTTGCCGTAACGGTCCGACAGCGAATTGGCCGCCGCCGCCCGCGCCACGGGCGAGTTAATCGATTCGGGGAAGCAGATCGTCGTGCCATCCTTCAGCTTCAGTTCCCAGTAGCAGATGCCTCCTTTATACCGGATCACCGAACCGTAGTAGCGCGTGGTGGACGTGGTGTGCTGATAGACCGCATCGTTATTGCTGGTACCCGCTGAAATGCGCTTGTAACGCAGTCGGCCGCCATCAGGCAGGACCAGCTCCTGGTAGGTCCATGGATTGGTGTCGCCCACCAGGAAGAAGTCGTAGGACAGGTTGGTGCCGATACCGAAGGCACGCGAGGCCGGATCGCGCGGCCGGTAGCTGCGCGAAACGTTGAGCGGGATAATATCGGCCACGCTCAAATCCGTCGCCGCGTTCAGGAACAGGCCGGTGGCGCAATCGACCGGGTCGCCCGCACAACCGGAGGGCTGGGGTGGCTGGTTGCCGTCGCAATCGCCGCCACCACCGCAGCCGCCGGGTGGCGGGCCTTCCGGCGGACCGTTTGTGGGGAGGGAGACCATGGCGCCGGTGAATTCGTAAATCTTCACGTCGGCATCGGGAAT
>JANCSZ010000034.1:0-8994 GCA_024437665.1 Massilia sp. YIM B04103
TTTAGCTTCGCCGCCGAATTTCTTCGACAGAACGGTTGCGATAGCAGCGGTCAGGGTGGTCTTGCCGTGGTCAACGTGACCGATGGTGCCGACGTTGACGTGCGGCTTGGTCCGCTCGAATTTCTCTTTTGCCATTTTAGACTCCTAACAAATTAATGAGATGCTGGGCGCACGCCCGTCTGTCAGATATTGATGTACTGCGGATGCTGCGAATTCTGGTGCCCTTGACGTGGATTGAACACGTGGCCTCTCCCTTACCAAGGGAGTGCTCTACCACTGAGCTACAAGGGCTTATATTGTGCTGCACACGGCGCTTTGCAAGCCTTACTGGAGCGGGTGAAGGGAATCGAACCCTCGTCTTAAGCTTGGAAGGCTTCAGCTCTACCATTGAGCTACACCCGCGAGGTTACGACTTCTTCACTAGCACTCAGTTTCCTTGCAAAAACTTGGTGGAGGGGACTGGATTCGAACCAGTGTACTCATAAGAGGGCAGANTTATATTGTGCTGCACACGGCGCTTTGCAAGCCTTACTGGAGCGGGTGAAGGGAATCGAACCCTCGTCTTAAGCTTGGAAGGCTTCAGCTCTACCATTGAGCTACACCCGCGAGGTTACGACTTCTTCACTAGCACTCAGTTTCCTTGCAAAAACTTGGTGGAGGGGACTGGATTCGAACCAGTGTACTCATAAGAGGGCAGATTTACAGTCTGCTGCCTTTAACCACTCGGCCACCCCTCCGCGAGGAACCGCAGAGTATGAAGCAACTAACATCTTGTGTCAACCCTCTTGGCGCATACTTTGCTTTGAGTGAATGACTGCTGCTTCGGGGCGAGATTGTAAAGGCTAACCCTGGAGAAATGCAAGTGTTGTTTTCCAGTTTTTTTACTGCCGATTTTACTGCCGACTCCCGCGCCTTTCCCCCGCCCCCAGCAACGCTTGCTGCCAGCATGCAAGCTATCGTCTTTCTGTCCAGCATCAAACTCCGGGCGGGCGCCGTGTTTTTGTGTTGCACTTTTTCTTATACAATCGATTTTCACCCTGAACCGCCGTCCCTTCTGGAGCGCCGTTGTACATGATCCGAGCCCGCAACTGGCCTGTCTGGCGCAGCACCCTGGCCGCCAACGCCGCCGTCGCGGCCCTCTACCTGTTGACCGGCTGGCTGGGTCTGCAGCTGGCGCTGTCGCCGGGCTATGCCACCCCGCTGTTCCTGCCGGCCGGCATCGCCCTGGCCGCCCTGGTCAGCGGCGGCGCCCGCCTGCTGCCCGGCATCGCCGCCGCCTCGCTGCTGATGAATCTGCTGATCCCGCTCGGCCCCGAACCGGGCAACGCGCGCTGGCTGGCCGCCCTGGCCGCCGCCAGCGCTTCCACCCTGCAAGCGTTTGTCGCGCTGCACGCCTTCCGCCGCTGGGTGGCGCCCGAGATCGCGCTGGGGCGCGACGTGCTGCGCTTCCTGCTGCTCACGCCCCTGCTCGCCATCACCAGCAGTACCCTGTCGCTGACCATGATCGGCCTGCTCGGCGTGATTCCCGCCACCGAGCTGGCCGGCAACTGGCTGGCCTGGTGGATCGGCGACAGCGTCGGCATGCTGCTGGCCGCGCCGCTGCTGTGGATCGTGATCGGCCGCCCGCGCCAGCTGTGGTGGCGCCGGCGCTGGCTGGTCGGCCTGCCGCTGCTGCTGCTGACCGCCGTCTTCGTCGCCATCTATGTGCAAGTGGAGCGCTGGGAATCGGGCCAGCAGATGCAAACCTTCCGCCTCAAGTCGCAGCAGGCCGGCGACCTGCTACAAGCCAAGCTCAGCGAGCACGAGCGCTTCGTGTATGCGATGGCGCGCGCGGTCAACGGCCACGGCCGCAATATGACGGCGCGCGACTTCAGCAATCTGGCGCGCGGCTACCTGGAGCAGCGCCCCGAACTCTTGTCGATGAGCTGGCTGCGCCCCGTCACCCAGGCCCAGCGCGCCGACTTCGAAGCCTGGGGCCGGGCCGCGGTGCGGCCCGACTTCCACATCCGCCAGCGCGGGCCCGACCTGCAGCTGCAGGCGGCCGGCCCGCGCGCGCGCTATGTGGTGGCCACCTTCATCGAACCGAATGGCAACCGCCTCTACCATGGCGCCGACTTCCTCTCCGAGCCGCAGCGCGCGGCCGCCGTGAACGCCGCCCTGAGCAGCGGACGGCCCAGCGCCAGCGCCCCGCTCGAACTGCTGCGGCGCGAGATCGGGCGCGGCATCGTGCTGCTGCAGGCGGTCTATCCCGACGAGGGCGAGCCGGCCATCGGCCTGCTGCTGGTCTCGCTGCAAGTCGATTCCTACCTCAAGCGCGCGCTGCAGCAAGTCGATTTCCCCCACTTCCAGACCCGGCTGGAAGACGTCAGCGCGGCCCAGCCTGTCGCGCTGCTGGACGATTTGCAGCGCCCGGCCCGGCCCGGCGATTTCCAGCAACGCCTGCACTTCGGCGGCCGCGTCTACCTGCTGACGCTGGCGCCCACGGCCGCCTACGCGGCCGCCCAGCGCGGCTGGCAAAGCTGGATGGTGCTGACCACCGGCCTGTTCCTGACCGCCCTGCTGGGCGCCCTGCTGCTCTTGATCAGCGGCGAACGGGCCCAGATCCAGGCCCAGGTGCGCGACAGCACGGCCCGCCTGCAAGAGCGCGAAGCGCGCCTGCAAGCCATCCTCGACAAGGCAGCCGACGCCATCCTCACGCTCGCCAGCGACGGCCGCCTGGTGTCGGCCAATGCGGCGGCCGGCCGCCTGTTCGGCTACCCGGCCGAGCTGATGCAGGGCCTGGAACTGGAACGCCTGCTGCCGCTCGACGAGGGCCACAGCGCCGCCACCCTGCTGCGCGCCATTGCCGGCGGCACCAGCCACGAACACCAGGCCAGCGGCTGGCGCAGCGACGGCAGCAGCTTCCCGCTCGCCATCTCGGTCAGCGAAGTCGAGCTGCCCGACGAAACCCTGTTCGTCGCCATCCTGCACGATCTGACCGAGCAGCACCGCGCCCAGGAGCGCATCTACCGCCTGGCCCACCACGACCCGCTGACCGGCCTCGACAACCGCCTCTCGCTGAACCTGCGCCTCGATCAGCTGCTGGCCCAGACCCGGCGCGCCGGCGGCGCCGCGGCCGTGATGTTCCTCGACCTCGACCATTTCAAGAAAATCAACGACACCCACGGCCACCAGGTCGGCGACCTGCTGCTGGTGGCCGTGGCCAACCGGCTGCGCGAGCTGATGCGCGAAATCGACACCATCGCCCGCCTCGGCGGCGACGAATTCATCGTCGTCACCAGCGGCACCGTGACGCCCGAGGCGGCCGGCGCGATCGCGGTGCGCATCGTCGAAGCGCTGAGCCAGCCTTACAGCCTGCAAGGCTTGAGCGTGCACAGCGGCGCCAGCGTCGGCGTCGCCATGTTCCCCAGCGACGGCGACGACGGCGGCACCCTGCTGCGCCACGCCGACACCGCCATGTACGCCGCCAAGACCCAGGGCCGCGGCAACTTCCAATTCTTCTCGCCAGCCATGAACCGCGCCACCCACGAGCGCCTGCTGCTGGAAAACCGGCTGTGGCAGGGACTCGAGCGGCGCGAATTCGAACTGTATCTGCAAGCCCAGATCGACCTCACCAGCCGCCATGTGATCGGCGCCGAAGCCCTGCTGCGCTGGCACCATCCCGAGCTCGGCATGGTGGCGCCGGACCGCTTCATCCCGATCGCCGAGGAATCCGGCCTGATCCTGGCGCTGGGCGACTGGGTGCTGCAGGAAGCGGTGGGCCTGCTGCAGCGCTGGCGCAGCGCCGGCCTCGGCCACCTGCGCCTGGCCGTCAACCTGTCGGCGCGCCAATGCCACGGCGGCGGCCTGCTGCCCCTGCTCGACCGCCTGCTGGCCGACAGCGGCATCGACCCGGCCCTGCTCGAACTCGAGATCACCGAATCGGCCGCCATGCAAGACCCCGAACGCAGCCGCGAATTGCTGCGCGAACTGCGCGCGCGCGGCATCAAGGTGGCGATCGACGACTTCGGCACCGGCTACTCCTCGCTGAGCTACCTGAAGCTGTTCGAGATCGACCGCATCAAGATCGACCGCGGCTTCGTCAAGGACATTGAAAGCGACCCCAACGACGCGGTGATCGTGGCCGCCACCATCGCCCTGGCCCACTCCCTGGGCCTGGAAGTGATCGCCGAAGGCGTCGAAACCGAAGCCCAATCCGACTTCCTGCGCAACAAGCGCTGCGACGAAGCGCAAGGCTATCTGTTTGCCCGCCCCCTGCCCGTGCCCGCCTTCGAAGAATTCGCCCACCCCAGCCTCGCCAGCGCCGCCCCTTGATCTACCGCAAACAATGTCCACCCTGGTGTCAGGCGGGGCCGCCGAGGCACCAGGGGTGGACATTGTTTGATCTGGCGCAAAGCGTGGGGATTAGGGATTGCCGAGGGCGGAGAGGACTTGGGCTTTGAGGGCGCGGATCAGGGAGCTTTCGTCGGGCGGCACGCCTTCGGGCGCGGCTTCGGCGCGGTCGGCGTAGAACAGGCCGAGCTGGGCGCCCTGCACCACCAGCGGCAGGACGATGAAGCTGCGGGCGTCGGGCAGCAGGCGCAGATGCCAGCCCGGCAAGAGGTCGCGGATCTTGGCTACGCTGGCGTCGGCGATCATGAGGTCGGCGTCGTTTTGCATGGCAAGGTGGAACAGATCGCTGCCGTCCAGCGCGAAGACGAAGCCGGCCTGGCGCTGCACATGCTGCTCGCCGAACGCGATGCGGGCGCGGTACTGGCCGGCGCGCACATCCTTCAAGCAGACGGTGGCGAAGCGAAAGCCCATGCTGCGGTACAGGGTTTCCAGCACGGCCTGGATTACATCGTTGAGCTTGCTGCGCCCGGCGGCGCGCATCTGCGTCACTTCCTGCACCCCGGCCAGCAGCAGCTCGCGCGCCTGGAACGGCTTGCCGCTCGGGTAGGCGCCATCCTTGCCGCCCTCCTCGCCGGTCATGGTGGCCAGCAAGAGCACGTTCGGCAAGCCGGCGCCGCCCTCCTCCTCGCCCTCGCCTGGCGCGCCGAGCTGCATGCTGTCGAGCAGGGCGTCCATTTCCTTGCGCACATTGGCCAGCAGGGCCGGCAACTGGCCTTCGTCCAGATTGAGCGCCGCGCCATAGCGCTGCTGCAGATTGCTCAGCTCGGCCTTATCGTGCTCGCGGTGCTTGCGCAGCAGATGGCGCGCGCCGTCCACGCTGAGCGAGACCACTTGCCGCATCCACTCCTGGCGGTTGAGCGGCGCCTTGAGCGGCCCCGGCGGCAAGGCGCTCAGCGCGCGCACGATGACGTCGGGAATCTTCCATTCATTGAGGATGGCGGCCGACAGCGTGTCGTAGGTGCTGCCCAGGATCATCTGCGACGCTTGCGCCTGGCTATGCTTGCCCTCAGTCATCAGCGTGGCGATTTCGCGGAAGCGTTCGTGCTCGCGCGAAGCGATCAGCAGCGGGCCGATATTCTTGAACAAGGCGCCGATCGACGCTTCCTCCGCGCCCTGCCAGGCGCTCAGGCGCGCCAGCTCGCGCCCCATCAGGCTGGCGCACAGGGCCACCTCGAGTTCCTGCCGCACGCTGTGCGCATGCTTGCTGTTGGCCAGGGTGTCGACCAGCAGCATGGCCAGGGCCGTGGTCTTCACATTGTCGAAGCCGAGCAGGGAAATCGCGCGCGAGATGGTGGTGACGGCGGCGCCGCCGGCCGTGCGGTATTTCGGCGTATTCGCCAGGCGCAGGATTTTCTGCGTCAGCGCCACGTCCGACAGCACGTAGTAGGCCAGGCTCTGCGTGCCCTGGTCGTCGTCGTCGACCAGCTGCACCACGCGCGCCACCGACACGCCGAGGGCAAACAAGCCTTCGTCGTGGCACAGTTTCTTCAGCAGGAAGCCGCGCACCGGCCGCGGTTCCTCGTGGGAGGAGCTCGCCATCGCTATGCCCGTTTATGAAGGGAGGCAATCCATTGTAGCGCCGGGCAAGGCCGGCCGGCGCTATATTGCCGCCATCCGGGGCGCAGCGCGGCGGGCGCCGGGGCGGATGTTGTATTTCTTCAATATGTCGTGGTGCAGGGCCGCCAACGCATGCAGTTTGGCGTTGACCGGGTCGAGCCGGCGCACACTGCCGATCAGCTCGCGCGCCTGGCCGCCCAGGCGCTCGTCCCAGCCCAGGTTCTCCAGGCACTTGAGCACGGCGACGGCGGCGTTGAACACCACTTGCGGATTGTCGGGCAGCTTGTCGACCGCCTCGATCATCAGATTGACGGCGCCGCGGAAATCGCCCTCCTTGGCGCGCGCCGCGCCGGCCGCCACCAGGTCGCCCACCTCCTGCCGGCACTCCTGCGCCAGACGCTGCGCCAGCTCGCCGTGGCCGGCCTGCTCCAGCACCCGCATGGCTTTCGCCAGGGCGGCCGGATTGGCGGCATTGCGCATCACGTCGCGCATCACATCGGCGGCGCGCTCGGCCTGGCCGGCGTCGAGGCAGGTGCGCACCAGCGCCAGCTTGAGTTCGCTCGACAAGCCGCTGGCCGTGCGGCAGCCGGCCAGGGCGCTGTCGAGCGCCGTCTCCAGCCGCGCCGCATTGCCGGTGAATTCGTGCAGCATGGCGGCGGCGATGGACGAACACAGCGGCCCGTTGCGGCGGCTGCCCATGCTCTTGTCGAGATCGCGGATCACGGCCGCCGCCTGCACCGGATCGCCCTTGCGCACCAGGCTTTGCACCAGGCGCGCATGGTCTTCCGGCGTACGGAATTCGGAATAGCGGGTCTTGCTGACCACCAGTTTCAAGGCGCGCTCGGCCGCCTCCACATCGCCCGCCTCGAGCGCCACTTCACCGAGCCGGCGCAGGCGCCGCACCGCATGCGGCGACAATTCGACCGCATCGCTCAGCACGGCCTGGGCGCGCTCGATCTCGCCCTGCTCCTGCAGGGTGCGCGCCAGCCAGTCGTAGGCGTCGAGGAAGCGCCGGTTCTGCCCCAACAGCTCTTCGAGCATGCCGCGCGCCGCCTCGTGCTCGCCGCGCAGCGACAGGCATTTGGCCAGGCCGAGCCGGGCCCAGTGGATGCGCTTGCTTTCCCACAGCGCCGCGTACAGCGGCTCGGCTTGCGCCGGCTCGCCCAGGAACAGGTGCAGTTCGGCGCGCAGGCGCAGGAAGTCGCAGCGGTAGCGCGGCTGGGCCTCGGCTCCGGCCAGGCAGGCGGCGATCGCTTCGCGCTGGTCGCCCATGTCCATCAGCTGGTAGACCGGCAGCAGGGCGTTGCGGCGCTCGATGGCGCGCGTGATGCGTTCGGTCAGGTTCTCCACCGTAAACGGCTTCAGGATGTAATCGCTGGGCGCCAGCTCGGCGGCGCTGACCACCTTGTTGAACTGGCCCTCGCTGGTGACCATGAAGAACAGGGTGGAAGCGTGCATCAGCCGGTGGTGGCGCAAATCTTCCAGCATCTGCTGGCCGTCCTGGCCGCCTTCGAGCTCGTATTCGCACAGGATCAGGTCGTAACTGCGCCCGCCCAGCGCGCGGATGGCCTGGCTGGAGCTGGCGGCATCTTCAATACGGCTCAGTCCGCACAAACTCAGCATATTGTGCAGACTGGCCCGCATGCCGGGATGGGGTTCGATGATCAGGGCGGCAAGGCCCTTCAGGGAATTCATGGCGGATGGCAGTGCTGGCGCGGCGCCCGCGCGCCGGCCTTCTGCCACTCAGTATATTACGCCATGGTGAGATTTCGAGAGAATTGAGTTATAGCAAGCAAACTTGCGCGCCGCCAGTGGACGGCGCGCCACGGAAGATTGACGCAACGCTCACACATCCTGGCCGAAGGTGGGATCGCGCTCGATCACCTCGAACAGCGTCTGCACCACTTCCGGATCGAACTGGGCGCCGCTGCGCTCGCGGATGTAGGCCAGCACTTCCGGGTGCGGCCACGGTTCCTTGTAAGGCCGTTCGTGCAAGAGTGAATCGAAGACATCGACCACCGCCACGATGCGCGCCGCGATCGGGATGGCGCGCCCCGTCAGTCCGTTCGGGTAGCCGCGGCCGTCGAAGTGCTCGTGGTGGCAGCCGGCGATTTGCGCGCCATAGGTCAGGTAACTGACCCCATCCACCATATTCGCCGCGCGCTCCAGGATGGCGCGCCCGACGCCGGCGTGGTTCTGCATCTGGCTGCGCTCTTCTGGCGTATGCAGGCCCGGCTTCAGCAGGATATGGTCGGGCGTGGCCACCTTGCCCACATCGTGCAGGATGCTGGCCAGGCCGATCATGTCGACCAGCTGCGGCGTCAGCTCGTCCTCGTACACGCCGCGCTCCTTCATGCGCGCCGCGATGGCCGAGGACAGGCGCTGCACGCGCCGCACATGGCTGCCGGTGCCGCTGTCGCGGAACTCGGCCAGGTCGGCCAACGCCACCACGGTCGCTTCCTGCGCCTTGCGCAGCTGGCCGAAGATGTACAGATTATCGAAGGCGGCGGCGATGCGCTGGCAAAACACTTCCAGCAGGTCGCGCTGGATCTGGGCCAGCGGCCAGGGCGGCGTGACCGAGATCGCCACCTCGCGGTTTTCCTGCGTGTGGATGAACAGCACATTGGCCGGATGCTCGAACTGGCTGCGCTTCTCGGCGAAGGCCTTGGCGATGGTGGGCCAGAGCGGATGGTCGGCCGGCATCTGCTCGGTTGCCGCCAGCGGCGCATAGCCGCCCGTGGCGGCCACCACGGTGGTCTCGCCGGTATCGACCTGCATCAGGCACAGCACGCCGTCGGCGCCGACGTCGAGGATGGCCGACACCTGGTTCAGCACGCCCGAGGCGAATTCGCGCAGCGAGTGGATCTGGTAGAGATTGGTGGCGCCAGCCAGGATCTTGCCCAGGCCGATGCGGCTGCGCTCGAGCATATTCAAGCTCTCGTAGGCGCGCAGCGCCGAGATCACGGTGGTAAACAGCTTTTGCGTCGTGAGTTCGGTCTTGGCCTTGTAATCGTTGATATCGTATTCGATGATGACGCGCTGCTC
>JANCSZ010000035.1:0-7638 GCA_024437665.1 Massilia sp. YIM B04103
AGCAGACGGCCGAACGTTTCGGCAGCGACCCGTATGCGCCGGCCGGGGGCGGACGCCTGTACCGCACCGGCGATATCGGCCGCTGGCGCGAGGATGGCCAGCTGGAATTCATCGGACGGCGCGACTTCCAGGTCAAGCTGCGCGGCTTCCGCATCGAGTTGGGCGAGATCGAGGCGCGCTTGGCCGAGCATCCGGCGGTGCGCGAAGCGGTGGCCATGGTGCGCCAGGACGATGCGGGCGAGCAGCTGGTTGCCTATTACGTGTGCCGTGGCGGCGCTCAGACCGGAGCCGTGGAACTGGCCGCCCACCTGGCCATGCATCTGCCTGAATTCATGGTGCCCGCCTTTTATGTCGGACTGGAAGCCCTGCCTCTGAGCCCGAACGGAAAACTGGACCGCAAGGCCTTGCCGGCGCCGGATAGCGCGGCGCCGGAGACGGAAGAGGATGTGGCGCCCAAGGATCACATCATGACCGGCTTGCGCGCAGCTATGCAGGCGCTGATGCCTGGACTGGTCTTCCATTCCGAGCGCAGCTTCTTCAGCATGGGGCTGTACTCGCTGGCCTTGCTGCGGCTGACGGCCAAATGCCGGGAGCAATTCCAGATCGAGCTGGGCGTGACAGAACTGCTGCGCTGCAAGACGGCGCGCGCCCTGCATGGCTTGCTGCGCCAGCGCCTGGAGCAAGGCGCGTCCGCTGCGTCGGAGGCCATCCAGCCGGTGCCGCGCGTGGATGGCATGCCGCTGTCGTCGGCCCAGCAACGTCTCTGGTTCATGGCGCAGATGGATGGCGCCGGCAGCGCCTACCATATTCCCCTTGGGCTGTGGCTGGACGGCGAGCTGAATGAGGACGCATTACGCGCCGCACTGGATGCAATCGTCGCCCGCCACGAGGCGCTGCGCGCGCGCTTCGTGCGCGAAGGCGAACAGGTGCTGCAATGCTTTGCGGATCTCGGCTGCGGCTTTGCTTTGCTTGAAACGGATTTGAGCGCGCGGCCAGCTGACGAAGCCAAAGAAGAGGCATTGCGCCTGGCGGCCCAGGAGGCGGCCGCGCCATTCGATCTGGAAAACGGACCGCTGCTGCGCGGGCGTCTGCTGCGGCTTGCGCCCCGGCGCTACCTGCTGCTCATTACGCAGCACCATATTGTGTCGGACGGCTGGTCCAAAGGCATTTTCATGCGCGAGCTGAGCGCCCTGTATCAGGCTTTTGCCGCTGGCGGCGCCAATCCTCTGGCACCGCTGGCGCTGCAGTACGCCGATTATGCCGTCTGGCAGCGGTCTCAGGGCAACAGCACCGAACTGGCGCGACAGGCTGCGTATTGGCAGGCCACGCTGGCCGGCGCGCCCACCTTGCTGGAAATGCCGGCGGACCGGCCACGCCCGGCGCGCCAGGACTATGCCGGCGCCTTCCTGCCTTACCGTCTGGCGCCCGAACTGACGGCGCGCTTGCGCGCCTTGAGCGAAAGCCAGGGCGTCAGCTTGTTCACGGTGATCCTGGCCAGTTGGGCCTTGCTGCTGGGCCGCCTGGCGGTGCAGAACGAGGTCGTGATCGGCACGCCGAGCGCCAACCGTGGCCAGGGCGGCACCGAAAAGCTGATCGGCTTCTTTGCCAATACGCTGGCGCTGCGCCTGGACCTGGGCGGGGAGCCGAGCGTGGCGGACCTGCTGCAGAGAGTGCAGCAGCAGGTACAGGCGGCCCAGGAACATCAGGATCTGCCGTTCGATCAGGTGGTCGATCTGCTGCGGCCGGAACGCAGCCTGGCATACAGCCCGCTCTTCCAGGCGATGCTGGTCTGGCAAAGCGCCGGGGAGGACGCGACGCCCGAGTTGCCGGGCATCGAGGTTGCGCCGCAGCGCAGTGCGCAGCGCACGGCGAAGTTCGACCTGACCTTGGCGATGGGCGAGCGCGACGGCATGCTGGAGGGCGGCCTGGAATACGCGAGCGCGCTGTTCGACGAGGCCAGTGCTGCGCAGTACCTGGAGCATTGGCATTGCCTGCTGCAAGCGATGGCCGAAGCACCGCAACTGCCGGCGGGCCGTCTGGCGTGGATGACGGCGGCCCAGCAGGCGCAGGTACTGGTGGACTGCAACCGGACTGCTGCCGAATATCCGCGCGATACCGCGCTGCATCGCCTGTTCGAGGAGCGTGTGGCGGCAACGCCGCACGCCATCGCTTTGCTGCATGAAGGCGGCGAACAACTGAGCTATCAGGAGCTGAACCAGCGCGCCAACCGTCTGGCGCGGCATCTGCGCCGGCGTGGCGTGGAGCCTGGGCAGCGCGTCGCAGTCCAGCTAGGGCGCTCCCTCGAGCTGGTGGCTGCGCAGTTGGCCATCCTCAAATGCGGCGCGGCTTATGTCCCGCTCGACCCGGCTTTCCCGCTCAGCAGGCTGCAATGGATGGTACAGGACAGCGCCGTACGCTGGGTGGTAGCGGTAGGCGCGTTGCCGGCGCTGGAACTGGAGGGTCTGGCGCGCATCGATATGGATGCCGGTGAAATCGCCGGCGAGGATGCTGCCAATCTGGACCTGGCGTCTGATGCCGCCGCTGCCGCCTACGTGATGTACACCTCCGGTTCCAGCGGCCAGCCCAAGGGCGTGTTGGTGCCGCATCGGGCGGTCAGCCGCCTGGTGCTGAATAGTGGCTATGCCGGTTTCAGTTCCGGCGACAGGGTGGCCTTCGCCTCCAACCCCGCTTTTGACGCGGCCACCATGGAAGTCTGGGCGCCGCTGCTGAATGGCGGCTGCGTCGTCGTCATTGGCCAGGATACCCTGCTGGACCCGGCAAGGCTGGCGCAGGCGCTGCGGCGCCAGGCGGTCAGCGTGCTATGGCTGACGGTCGGCCTATTCAACCAGTACGCGCAGCAGTTGCAGCCGGAACTGGCGCGTTTGCGCTGTCTGATTGTGGGCGGCGATGCGCTCGATCCGCAGATCATGGGACGCCTGCTGCGGGCCGGAGCGCCGCCGCTGCTGCTGAACGGCTACGGACCGACTGAAACCACCACCTTCGCCCTGACCCATGCGATCGGCGCGAGCGATTGCGCCGGTGCCGCCATTCCGCTGGGCCGCCCGATCGGCAATACGCGCGTCTACGTGCTGGATGCGCTTGGACAGCCGGTGCCGTTTGGCGTGCGCGGCGAAATCCACATCGGCGGCGATGGCGTGGCGCTCGGCTATCTGAATCAGCCCGAACTCACGGCGCAGCGTTTCCTTCCCGATCCTTATGCCGACGGTCCGGACGCCCGCATGTACCGCAGCGGAGACATGGGCCGGCGGCGGCGCGACGGCAGCATTGAATTCCTGGGACGTGAGGACGGCCAGCTCAAGCTGCGCGGCTTCCGTATCGAAATTGGCGAAATCGAGGCTGCGCTGGCAGCTTGCGAAGGTGTGCGGGAGGCGGCCGTTCTAGTGCTGGGCGAGGGCGCTGCTCGGCAGCTCTGCGCCTACTACGTGGCGGCGCCGGAACCGGGCGTGGATGCTGCCGCGCTGCGCAGTGCCCTGGCGCAGCGCTTGCCGGCTTACATGCTGCCATCCGCTTACGTGGCGCTGGAGTACATGCCGCTGACTGCCAACGGAAAGCTGGACCGCCAGGCGCTGCCCGCGCCGCAGCGCGATAGCGAGGGTGTTCAGGAGGAGCCGCAAGGCGAGATGGAATGCCTGCTGGCGGCAATCTGGACCGACCTGCTGCAGCTGCCGCGCGTCGGTCGCCAGGATAACTTCTTCATGCTCGGTGGGCATTCGCTGCTTGCGATCCAGCTGTCGTCGCGACTGCGCGAAGCATTGGAACTGGAAGTGGGTCTGACGGAGATTTTTGCGCATCCGGTGCTGAGCCATCTGTCCGATCGCCTGGTGCAGACGCAGCTGGCGCAATTCGACCTGGATGAGTTGCAGGCACTGGCTGGTGGTTTGGCGGCTTGATTATGAATAACGCTGAAGAAGGAAAGCAGATGGAAAAGACGCGGTTCGCCGATATGACTGCGGCCCAGCGCGAACAGTTGCTGAAACTGGCGCGCAGTGCGAAATTGCAGCGCAAGGAAAAAGACGATGACGGCATAAGCGGCAACGGCGCGGAGGCGCCAGTGCTCTCCTTCGCCCAGCGCCGTCTCTGGCTGCTGGCGCAGCTGGACGGCGCCGCCGCGGCCTACCATATTCCGCTGGGGCTGCGTCTGAGCGGCACGCTGGATGCGGCAGCTTTGCAGCGCGCCTTGCGCCGTATCGGCGAGCGCCACGCCGCGCTGCGCGCCCGCTTTGTAACCGTCGACGGTGAGCCTCAGCTGCGTCTTGCGGCGCCGGAGGAAGAGAGCTTTGCCTGGCGAATGCAGGATCTGAGCCAGCTGGCGCCGGCGCAGGCAGAGGTGCAGGCCGAAAGCCTGAGCACCGCCGCCGCGCTGGAACCTTTCGATCTGGAGCGGGGGCCGCTGGCCCGCGCGCTGCTGCTCTGTCTGGGGCGCGGCGACTATCTGCTGCATCTTACGCTGCACCATATTGTGGCCGACGGCTGGTCGGTGGCCGTGCTGCTGCGCGAGCTGAGTAGCCTGTACGGCGCTTTTGTCGCCGGTGAAACCGATCCTTTGCCGCCGCTGCCGGTCCAATATCACGACTATGCCAGTTGGCAGGTGCGCCAGATGGATGGGGAACTGCTGCGGCAGCAGACCGAGTATTGGCGTAGCGCCTTAAGCGGCGCGCCTGCGCTGCTGGAGCTGCCGCTGGATCGCGCGCGGCCCACGCGCCAGGACTATAGCGGCGCGTATGCCGCCTTCCGCATTGAGGCTGGACAGGCGCAGGGTTTGCGCGAGTTGAGTCAGCGCCACGGCGTGACCCTGTTTATGACCCTGATGGCTGCCTGGGCGCTTCTGCTGTGCCGCCTGGCGGGCCAGGAGCAGGTGGTGGTCGGCACGCCCAGCGCCAACCGCCAGCGGCGCGAGGTGGAAGATCTGATCGGCTGCTTCGTCAATACGCTGGCCTTGCGCATCGACCTGGGGAACAATCCCAGCGTGGCCCAGCTGCTGGCGCAGGTGAAGGCGCAAACCCTGGCCGCCCAGCAGCATCAGGATCTGCCGTTCGAGCAGGTGATCGGCGCGCTGCAGCCTCAGCGCAGCATGGCGCATAGTCCCTTGTTCCAGGCCATGTTTGCATGGCAGAGCGACCCGTTCGACCAATTGCGCTTGCCGGGGCTGACGCTGAGCGGCCTGGATGCCGGACGGCGCACCGGCGCCAAGTTCGATCTGTCCCTTTCCTTGCGCGAAGTGGACGGCGCCATCGAGGGCGGACTGGAATATGCGACGGCGCTGTTCGATGCCCAGACTGTGGAACGCTATCTCGGCTATCTGAAGGTTTTGCTGGCGGGACTGGTGCAGGACGATATGCAGGCGGTGGACCGTATCGCCATATTGGATAAGGCGGAGCGGGCGCAGATGCTGCACGGCTGGAACCGCACCGAGCGCGATTATCGCCGCGACCTCTGCCTGCACGAGATCATCGAAGAGCAGGTTCGTCTGCGGCCGCAGGCGGTGGCGGTGGAGGAAGGCGAGTGCCGTCTGAGCTACCGCGAGCTGGATGAACAGGCCAACCAATTGGCGCGCCAGTTGCGTGCCATGGGCGTGGGACCGGACCAGCGTGTTGCGCTGTGCCTGGAACGCAGTGCGGAAATGGTGGTCGGCTTGCTGGCCGTGCTGAAGGCAGGCGGCGCCTATGTGCCGCTCGATCCCGGTTATCCGGCCGAACGTCTGGCCTTCATGCTGAGCGACAGCGCGCCGCGCGTGCTGCTGACGCAGGGTGCGGTGGCCGAAAGTCTGGCGCTGCCGGATGGCTTGCCGGTGCTGCACCTGGATGGCGCTGAGCGTCCCTGGTTGGAACTGTCCGCACAGGCCTTGCCGGTGGCGGAGCTGGGCCTGACGCCATCGCACCTGGCGTATGTGATCTACACCTCCGGCTCCACCGGCCAGCCCAAGGGCGTGATGAACGAGCATGTGGGCATCGTCAACCGCCTGCTGTGGATGCAGGAAGCTTACCGCCTGCAACCCGAAGAAGCCGTTCTGCAAAAGACTCCGTTCAGTTTCGATGTCTCGGTTTGGGAGTTCTTCTGGCCATTGATGCGCGGAGCGCGCCTTGTGATGGCACGGCCGGATGGCCATAAAGACCCAAGCTATCTGGCCGATACCGTGGCGCGACGAGGCATCACCACGCTGCACTTCGTTCCCTCCATGCTGCAAGCTTTCCTCGACAGCGGCGAGGCGGCGCGTTGCACCGGCCTGAAACGGGTGCTGTGCAGCGGCGAAGCACTGCCTGCCACGCTGGCGCGGCGCTTCCTGCAGGAGTTGCCGGGAGTTGAGCTGCACAATCTATATGGCCCAACTGAGGCGGCGGTGGACGTGACGGCCTGGCATTGCGCCGGTCCTGAGCTGCCTGACAATATTCCACTAGGCCGGCCGGTCGCCAACACGCGCATCTATGTGCTGGATCGCCATGGCCAGCCTGTGCCGGCCGGCGTGGCCGGCGAAATCCACATTGGCGGCGTGCAGGTGGCGCGCGGTTATCTGAACCGGCCGGAATTGACGCAGGAGCGCTTCGTGCCCGACCCCTTCGCCGGCGAGGCAGACGCGCGCCTGTACAAGACCGGCGACCAGGGCCGCTGGCTGGCCGACGGCACGCTGGAATACCTGGGCCGTAACGACCATCAGGTCAAGCTGCGCGGCCAGCGCATCGAACTGGGCGAGATCGAGGCGCAGCTGCTGCGCCAGTCTGACGTACGCGAGGCGGTGGTACTGGCACGCGAGGACAACCCGGGCGACCAGCGCCTGGTGGCCTATCTGGTGGCGGCCTGTGCGTTGGACATGGAGATGCTGCGCGCGCAGTTGGCGCGTGTGCTGCCGGATCATATGATCCCGGCTGCTTTCGTGCAGCTGGATAGCCTGCCGCTGACGCCGAACGGAAAGCTGGACCGGAAAGCCCTGCCAGCGCCCGATGGCGCGGCCTATTGCCAGCGCGGCTACGAAGCGCCGCTGGGCGCAACGGAAACGGCGTTGGCTGCCATCTGGGCCGACCTGTTGCAGCTGGAACAGGTGGGACGGCACGACCACTTCTTTGAACTGGGCGGCCATTCGCTGCTGGCCCTGCGCATGATTGCACGGCTGCGCCAGGTCTGCGCACTGGAAGCCACGCTTGCCGNCCTATTGCCAGCGCGGCTACGAAGCGCCGCTGGGCGCAACGGAAACGGCGTTGGCTGCCATCTGGGCCGACCTGTTGCAGCTGGAACAGGTGGGACGGCACGACCACTTCTTTGAACTGGGCGGCCATTCGCTGCTGGCCCTGCGCATGATTGCACGGCTGCGCCAGGTCTGCGCACTGGAAGCCACGCTTGCCGACCTGTTTGCCCAGCCGATGCTGGCCGATCTGGCACGCCATCTGGATCAGGCTCCGGTTGCTGTGGCCAAGCTGCCGCCGATCGTACCGGCCGCTCCGGCGGAGCGCGCTGCCTTGTCCTTTGCTCAGCAGCGCCTCTGGTTCCTGGCGCAGATGGATGGTGCCGGAGCGGCCTATCATCTGCCGCTGGCGCTGCAGTTGAAGGGCGCGCTGGATGGTGTGGCGCTGCGGTGCGCGTTGGCCCGCATCGTGGCAAGGCATGAGTCGCTGCGCACCAGCTTCG
>JANCSZ010000036.1:0-6960 GCA_024437665.1 Massilia sp. YIM B04103
TGCCCACCACCATCTCCAGCGAACGCTCGACGCAGATCCCGGCCAGCACATTCGGTGCCACGCCCAGCGTGCGCAAATGGTGCGCCAGACGGTTGGCGCGCGCATTCAGCTGCGCATAGCTCAGCGTCTGATCCAGGTGAACCACAGCCGTGGCATCGGGCGTGCGCGCTACCTGGTCTTCGAACAGACGGTGCACGCCGCGCTCCAGCGGATAGGCGGCGGCACTGGCATTCCACGCCTCCAGCTGCGCGCCTTCCTCCGGCGGCATCACGTCCAGCTCAGTCAAGGCGCTGTGCGGCGCCGTTTCCAGCGCCTGCGCCAACTGCTCCAGCGCGCGCACCATGAAGCGGCCGACGCACTGCGCCGCCGCTGGCGCCTGTGCCAGTACCGTCAGATGGAAGCCTTCGCCCAGATCGTCAACCGACAAGGTCAGCGGATAATTATTGCGCTCCGTCGAGGCCAGCCGCGTTATGCCCTGCCATGCATGCCGTGCTGCACTGCTACGCGCCTCGCTTGCGCTGACGCTGTGCCGGTAATTCAGCATGGCCGAAAACAGCGGGGCGGGTGCCGGCACGGCGCTGCAGCGCTGCGCCAGCGTCAACGACGCCTGTTCATGCTGCATCAGCTCCACCAAGTCCGCCTGTACCTGGCGCACCGCGGCTTCCACCGCGCCGCCGTCCAACCGAACGCGCAGCGGCAAGGTATTCATGAACATGCCCAGCATGCCTTCCGTCAGCGCACCGCCTGCCATGCGCCCCGACAGGATGGTCGCGAAAACGACATCCTGGCGGCCCGATAGCCGCGCAAGCACCTGCGCCCAGGCCAGGTGGAACAGGCTGGCGGGACCGACGCCCAGCTTGCGGCCGCACTGCCGCAGGCGCACCGCAAGCGCCGCATCCACATGCAGACGCGCGTCATCCAGCGCGCCACTCTCGCAGCCGCCCGGCTGCAGGCCGAAGGGCAAAGTCGCTTCATCCACATCGCCCAGCATGCTGCGGAAAAAGGCTTCGTCAGCTTCCTGCCCACCTTTGCCAGCGCGCTGCAAATGAGCGATGAAGTGGCGGAAAGGCTGTGCCGGCGGCAGTTCGCCGCCCGCACCCAGCAAATGCGCTTCCAGCTCCCGGTCCAGCAGTTCAAGCGCCACGCGGTCGCCCACCAGATGGTGGTATAGCGTCAGCAGCAACCAGCGTCCCTGCGCCGGATCGTGCGCCAGCACACCCTGCATCATCGGCGCCTGACGCAGATCGAGACGATAGCGGCGCGAATCGAAGCGCGCCATCAGCTGCTGCGCGATATCGCCAGCGCCGGGATCGAGTTCCAGCTCGGTCAGCGGCAACGGCGCATGGCGCCAGACCACCTGCACCGGGGCCGGCAGGTTTTCCCATTGAATTGCGGTGCGCAGCATGTCATGCCGGTCCAGCACCGACTGCAAGGCGCGCAGATACTCGTCGGCGCGTTCCCGGCTGTCAAAGCTGGTCAGCTGCGACATCAGATAGGGATCGCCTTCGCCGTCCAGCAGATGGTGGAACAAAATACCTTCGTGCAGCGGCGCCAGCGGATAGATATCCTGCACATTGGCAGCGCCACCCGGCACCCTGGCCACCAGCGCATCGATCTGGGTCTGCTCCAGCTGCACCAGCGGCAGCATGGCTGGCGTGATGGCCGTGCTGCCGGCGGGGATGCCATCGCGCGCCGCGCCGGCCAGGCCATCAGTGCTGCCGCCTGCCGCGAGAAAACCGATCAGGGCTTGCTTATGCTGGCGCAGCTGCGCCAGCAGCGCAGCATCCAGCCCCTGCTTCTTGCCGCGCACCACCAGCTCGGCGCCGTCCAAGGCCAGCACGATGCCGCGCTCGTTCAGCTGTTCCAGCAAATTTTCCATCGTCATATGCGTATCTCCTCGATTTCCTCGGTCAGGGCTGCCAGCCCCGCCAGTGTCGTTGCGGTAAACAGCGAGCGGGCCTCCACATGCAGACCACGCTGGCGCATCGCCTCCAGCAGCGCGATCACCAGCAGCGAGTGTCCACCCAGCTCAAAAAAGTTATCGTGACGGCCGATGCGCGGCTGTTTCAGCACGGTGGCCCAGATTTCGGCCAGCGCTTGCTCGACCGGTCCTTGCGGCGCTTCGAAGCCGCGCCGCGCATACGCGCCGCCATCCGGCGCCGGCAAGGCGCGCCGGTCAAGCTTGCCGTTTGCCGTCAAAGGCAGGGCTTCCAGCAGCACATAGGCCGCCGGCACCATGTATGGCGGCAGCGCGGCGGCCAGATGCTGGCGCAATTCCTGCGCATCCGGTGCGTATCCTTCCTGCGCCACGCAATACGCCACCAACTGCGCTTCGGTGCCGTCGCTGCGCGCTACCACCACGGCCTGGCGCAGCGCTGGATGCGCCGCCAGCAGAGCTTCAATCTCACCTGCTTCGATGCGGTAGCCACGCAGCTTCAGTTGGAAATCGTTCCGGCCGAGGAATTCCAACATGCCCTCGGCATTCCGGCGTCCCAGATCGCCGGTGCGGTACAGGCGGGCGCCATTGCTTTCGCTGAAAGGATCGGGGACAAAACGTTCCTGCGTCAGCTCCGGCCGGTTCAGATAGCCGCGCGCCACGCCATCGCCGCCGATGCAGATTTCGCCGGCCACGCCGGCCGGCACCGGCCGTCCCCTGCCATCCAGCAGATAGATGCTGGTATTGGCGATCGGCGCGCCCAGCGGCATATTCGTTCCAGCCGGCGCCGTATCCTGCGTTACTTGCAGGGCGCTGGACCAGACCGTGGTCTCGGTCGGCCCGTAGACATTCCACAGCGCGCCGCAGCGCGAAAGCAGCGCCTGCGCCAGCGGCGCAGTCATCGCCTCGCCGCCGCACAAGGCTTTCAATCCCGGCACGCCCGGCCAGCCGCCATCCAGCAGCATGCTCCAGGTGGCGGGCGTGGCCTGCATCAGCGTCACGCCGCCAGCCGCGATGGCCTGCGCCAACAGGGCCGCGTCGCTGGCTTGCTCCTGGCGCAGCAGCACCGCGCCGGCGCCGCAGCTCAGCGGCAGGAACATCTCCAGCACCGAAATATCAAAGGCGCAGGTGGTAAGCGACAGCACGCGGTCGTGCGCCGCAATACCGGTCATGCCATGCATCGCATGCAGGAAGTTGACCACGCCACGGTGTTCCACCATCACGCCTTTCGGTTTGCCGGTGGAACCCGAGGTATAGATGACATACGCCAGGTGCGCCGGCTGCAAGCCGTCCGGCGCCAGATCCAGCGCGGATTCCTGTTCCCAGACCGGCAATTGCAGATCCAGCACGGGCTGGCGCAGCTGGCTGGCCCAAGCTGGCACCTCGCCCTGCGTCAGCAAGGCCAGCGGAGCGCAATCGTCCAGGGTATAAGCCAGCCGCTCGGCGGGATGGGCCGGGTCCAGCGGCACATAGGCGGCGCCGGCTTTCAGCACGGCCAGCAGCGCAATCAGCAGCTGCGGGCCGCGTTCCAGGCAGACGGCTACGCGCTGGTCCGGTCCGGCGCCAAGACGGCGCAGATGGCGCGCCAGGCGGTTGGCGCGCGCATTCAGCTCGGCATAGCTCAGTTCCTGGCCGTTGCATAGGAGCGCCACCGCTTGCGGCGTAGCCGCTGCCTGTTCCTCGAACAGCTGATGCACGCAGCGTTCGCGCGGATAGACGGTCGGCACGGACTGCCATTGCGCCAGCGCCTCGCGGCATTCCTCTGGCGGCAGTACGTCCACGGCATGCAGCGGCATTGCCTCGTCCGTGCTCAAGGCCGTTACCAGCGCCTTCAGCGCGGCATGCATAAAGCGGCACACCCGTTCCGGCGCCAGCGTGCCTTGCACCTGCGCCGTCAGACCAAAGTCCTGGCCCAGATCGTCCACCGCCAGCGTCAACGGATAGTTATTGCGCTCATCGACCGCCAGCCGCTGGATGCCCTCGCTGGCCTGGGCAGTGTCTTCCGCCGGCTGGGCGGCGCTGTGCCGATAGTTCAGCAAGGCGGAAAATAGCGGGGCCGGCGCCGCGATCGCACTGCAGCGCTGCGCCAGTGCCAGCGAGGCATGCTCGTGCCGCATCAGGCCCGCCAGCGCCGCATGGGCCAAGCGTACCGCCTCGGCCAGCGGCGCGCCGTCGATCCGCATGCGCAAGGGCAGCGTGTTCATGAACAGGCCCAGTGCGCGGTCGGCGCCGCTGCCGCCTTGCATGCGGCCGAACAGCACGGTGCCGAATACCACGTCCTCACGGCCGCTCAGCCGCGCCAGCACCAGCGCCCAAGCCAGGTGGTGCAGGCTGGCGGCACTGACGCTCAAGCGCCGTGCCGCCGCCCGCAGCCGCAGCGACAGTCCGGTATCGACCTTCATGCGGGCCTGAGCGAATGTTCCGGGTTGGTCCGCTTCGGCCGCCAATCCGGCAGGCAGCGTGGTTTCATCCACGTCGCCCAACATGGCGCGGAAGAACGCCTCATCCTCCTGCTGACGCCCGGCACTCCGGGTATGCGCGATGAAATCGCGGAAAGGCAGAGCTGGGGCCAGCAAATGCTGGCGTTGCAGCAAATGGATGTCGATTTCAGCTTGCATCACATCCAGCGCTGTATGGTCGCCGCCCAGGTGATGCGACAGCGACAACAGCAGCCAGCGGCCGGACGCCGTGTCGTGCGTCCACACCGCCTGCAGCAACGGCGCCTTGGCGATATCGATGGTCAGCCGCGACGGGCCATATTCCAGCAGCATGCGCTGCTGCAGGTCGGTTCCGGCTGCCATCCGTACCTCCCGCACCGGAAGTTCGGCATGGCGCCACACCACCTGTACCGGCTGGCTAAGTCCCTGCCATAGCACGGCGGTGCGCAGCATGTCGTGGCGGGCGATCACGGCCTGCCACGCGCTCAGATAGGCATCCAGCCTTTCCCGGCTATCGAAGGACATCAGTTGCGCCATCACGTAAGGATCGCGTTCCTGCGCCGTCACATGATGGTAGAGAATACCTTCCTGCAGTGGCGCCAGCGGGTAGATATCCTGCACATTGGCGGCGCCGCCTTCCACGGCAGCGCAGATGCCGTGGATTTCCGTCTGCGTCAGCTGCACCAGCGGCAGCATCTCCGGCGTAATGCGTGCTTGCTGGCCGGCCTCCCATTGCGGGATCAGATTGGCCGGAACCGGCGGTGCCATATCTGGCTCCACCAGCGCTGCCGCCAGCCCCGCAACGGTCGGCGCCATGAATAGCCCCTGCACGTCTGCATGCAAGCCTTGTTCGCGCATGCGTTCCAGCGCGCCCACCAGCATCAGCGAATGAGCACCCAATTCGAAGAAATTGTCGTGGCGGCCGATACGCTTGATCTTCAGCAGCGTGGACCAAATCGCCGCCAGACGTTGTTCCAGCGCGCCTTCCGGCTCGGCATAAATCCCGCCGTTGGTGCCGGATGGCCCTTCCGGTTGCGGCAGCGCTTTCCTGTCCAGCTTCCCGTTCGGCGTCAGCGGCATGCGCGGCATGCGCATGCAGGCAGCCGGCACCATATGCGCCGGCAAATGCGCCTGCAGGTGGCGGCGCAGCGCATCGGTACCAGGGTCGCTACCCTTGTCCACATAGTAGGCCAGCAGGCGCATCTCATTGCCGCTGCCGTCGGCCAGCACGGCCGCTTCGGCAACGTCCGGGTGCGCCGCCAGGCAAGCCTCGATCTCGCCCAGCTCAATGCGGAAGCCGCGCAGCTTGACCTGGAAGTCGTCGCGGCCAAGGAATTCGATGCTGCCGTCTGGCAGCCAGCGCGCCATGTCGCCGCTGCGATACATGCGAGCCTCCGCCTCGCCGCTGAAGGGATCGGCCAGGAAGCGTTGCGCGCTCAAATCTTCCCTATTCTGGTAGCCAAGCGCCACACCTGCGCCGCCGATATGGATTTCGCCGCGCACTCCGGGCGGCACCAGTTGCCGCGCTTCGTCGAGAATGTAAATGCGGCTGTTCGCGATCGGCCGTCCAATCGGCACAGCGCCCTCTTCCACGCCGGCGCCGCAGGTATGCACGCTGGCCCAGACAGTGGCCTCGGTGGGGCCATACTCGTTGTACAGGCGTGCCTGCGGCCAGCGCTGTGCCATCCGGTCCGGCAGGCCACGCGGGCAAGCCTCGCCCGCGACAATCACCCGCACCAGGGCCTCCGGCACTGCACCCGGCGCCTCCAATACCTGCTGCAGCAGGGAGGGAACGCACAACAGGCTCTCGATGCGCTGCGCAGCGATTTCGCCGCACAGCCTGTGCGGATCGCGCACCGTGTCGGCGGCGGCGATGAACAGCGCACCGCCCCAGCACAATGTACCGAAAATCCCGGCCACCGAGCTGTCGAAGGAAATTGGCGACAGCAGCAGGAAGCGCCCATACTCCCCATACGCATGGCGCCGCGCCCAGGTCGAATGCACCAGATTCTGATGGCGCACCATTACGCCCTTTGGCTGGCCGGTCGAACCGGAGGTGTAGATGATGTACGCCAGATGGCTGGCCGTCAGTGCCGCGCGCGGCGGATTGCCGTCCGGTTGACCGGACCACAGGCTGATATCGCGCGCCACATCCAGCAGTGGCAAGGCCTGGCCGCGCGCCTGCAGCGCCGCCAGCGGCGCCTTGAGCGTCTCGCCCAATTCCGCCTGCGTCAGCAGCACCGCCGGCGCACTGTCGCCCAGCATATAGGCCAGGCGCTCGGCCGGATAGGCCGGGTCCAGCGGCACATACGCACCGCCCGCCTTCAGCACCGCCAGCAAGGCCAGGACCATTTCCGGCCCACGCTCCAGGCATAGCGCCACGCGCACGTCCGGCCCCACGCCCAGGCCGCGCAGATGATGCGCCAGCCGGTTGGCCTGGGCATTCAATTCTGCATAACTGAGCTCGCGGCCCATGCCGGCCACCGCCAGCGCTTGCGGCCGCGCCGCAGCCTGTTCTTCGATCAGTTCATGAATGCACTGACCGGCCGGATAGGCCAGCACCTCGCCACGGCCCTGCTCCAGCAA
>JANCSZ010000037.1:0-5502 GCA_024437665.1 Massilia sp. YIM B04103
GGACGCCACCAGCGCGGCGGCGGCGGCCACCACGGCGTCGGCATCGGCCTTGGCTGCCGCCTCGCTGCTGGTTTGATCCTGCGCCAATTTGTTGGCCAGATCCGCTGCGCCCTTGGCTTTGTCTGCCGCAGTCTTGGCTTGATCTGCGGCCAACGCAGCTTGCGCGGTCGCGGCTACGGACGTAACGGCCGCAGCGGCAGCCAAGGCTGCCTGAACAGAAGTCAGCGCTTGCCCAATAACCTCTACTTTTAGCGCACACTTAAAACGGGGGGATTACCAAAGAACTTCGTAAAGCAAACGAAATTCTGCGGCTTGCGAGTGCTTTTTTCGCCCAAGCGGAGCTCGACCGCCGCGTCAAGCCCTGATGGTGTTAATTTGCACTGAAAATTGACCCACCTTTCCCACGAATTTGCAACGGAATCTGATCCACGTTCATAGCACAATCCTTCCTGTCCTTTTGGCAGGAGATCGGAGTGATCGACGTGGCTTTACTAGGCATAATTCGACGCTGGCACCTTCGTGACCAGATTCCCCTCCGGGAGATCGCGAGACGACTCGGCATCTCCCGCAATACCGTTCGGCGATATCTACGGTCGGAAACCACAGAGCCCTCCTATGCGGAGCGGCGTTCGTCAAGCGTCTTAGACAAATATTCGGTGCAGCTTTCAGCCTGGCTCAAGGCCTAGGCGAGTAAACCACGCAAACAGCGACGAAATCTGAAGCAACTCCACTTGGACCTTAAGGAGCCGGGGTATTAAGGCTCATATGACCGCGTGGCAGCGTTTGCCAGGCAGTGGAAAGTGGGGCAATTAGAATGGGCCAATTCTGCGAGCAAACGCGCAAATGCAAGCTTCTATACTTTGCTATATCTATCCACCCAGTTCTGCAAAGGAAAAATATTCTCTCCGACAACCCAATTTCCTTGTCTAATAATTGCAGGTACTCTGCTCACGACCAATTCGACTAAAGGATTAAACAAACTTTCCCGGCCATTGGATGCAGGATGTTGAGCATCGCATAACGCAGCCCATTCAAGTGCATTCTTAGCGTAAACGCCATCGTAAGCATTTGAGGACTGAGATACCAAGCGCTCACAACGTTCAAGGATCTCTGAATTCAAAAGGCTTCTCTCAATTCCTATTACTTTAAGTGGACTAGAAAACGGATGGACACTTTCTGGCAGAGAAGTCTTATTTGCATTTACGTAGTTTGCAAATAGATGCAGGTATGCACCCGCATAGGCGAGTTCATTGTTCGTTGCTTGACGAGGTGATTCAATCCAATCAACTGCCTCAAGTTTCGCAATCATTTCTTCAATATGTTTCATGCTTAGTCCCAGAAATTGTTAGGCATCTTATAGCCAGGGAATGTCGTATTTGGCGGTTTAGGTGCCAGATTATGTGCACCCGGCGGGACGGTGCCAAAACTGCTGCCATTCCACGCCTCTTGCCGCAAATATGGAATTCCTTGCGCCATGAAAGATCGTTCTGCCAACTCATGGTCGGCAAGTTGTCGGATCCACGCTTGTTGACTGGCGTTCAATTCTCCTTCAGCAGCAGTCTGCCAAGCAAATGCGATCTCATGATCCGCAGCAAAACGCGCGCGAACAATAGTCGACCCATCAATTGGATATTCGTGTCGTCCAAAAAACAGCTGCTTTTTGAGTGTGGTTGCATCGGCTACTGATAGCCCTGAGTTTTGCGCCACTGCCCCTACGTCAGTCATATGTAGAGCACGAATTTCGTTATAGGCCGCCTCAGAGGCAATATCGTATGTAGTTGTTCCTGCTCCAGTATATCCGATACGGGTATTAAGTTTGCCTACAATGCTAGCACTTGCCACGCCTCCGGCAAACGGGATCGCATTGTCTACGAACGCAGCGGCATTGCGAGAACCAGTCAATGCCTCAACACCAGTATATGTCAGGGTGTTCTGCGCATTGCCCGTCCACATACGACGAATCCCTGTACCAATATTATCGCCGCCATGGAATGCTAGCGGAAGTCCTACTACAGCACCTACTCCTGTGCCGCTGATGGCGAATGCGCCCGCGCCTTCAAGTAAGCCATTGAATGCTTGAACTGCGCCTTGGGTTCGCTGAGAGCCTTGATAGGCGAACTTGGTATTGTTCCAGGCCATCGATGCAGCATCACCGAAACCAATTTGTCCGCTCCGATAAGCGCTTGCAATATTCGAGTAGGTTGACCAAATGGACTGTTGAGCTTCGATTCGGGACGGGTTCGCATCCGCGAATGTCACTTTCTTGTTCAGTCCGAAGGCTACACTCAGTTGGTACTCAGCCGTTTCCGGTTTTCCGAATATCTCCACCTGCGGCAGGACTTGGTAGGTTGGGTTATCGGCGCGCCAAGCGGCGACAGTCGAATCCCAGGAGCCACCCGCCTGAGCAGACGAGTAATCACCATTATAAGGGCCGAGCATCCCAAGGTAGTTTTTCTCGCCACCCAGAACTTGCTTCAGACGCAGGCCGCCATACTGAGCGCGCTCGGCCTGTTGTGGCGACATCGGTGCGCCGCCGGAGTCCTGGCCAGATTGCGAAGCCATGTTGGCCACGCTGCTGCCCAATGCATTGCCGAACGCATCCGTTGCAATCTGTGCTACTGATATCTTACCGTCGCGCGCTATCGCACTCGCAGTGCCTGACGCTAGACCGGTCATGGTTCGCATGAACAGTTTCTCGCCGGATGTCAATCCACCTACCTCAACTCCTTTATCGGTCAAGTCGATTGCATCACTAACACTCCTACTGACTGCGGCACCTACTCCGGCCGCCGCCACCGAACGCCAATTAAAGCCCTTTTGCAGACCAGTGATCATACTTACACCTTGGGTCGCCACGTTCGATACAATTGCTCGTCCAGCTACGGCGGTCCAATCGTTCCCAGCCAGGAATGACGTGGATGTGGAGCCGTTCAGGGCACCATTAACCCCCGCCGTAATCGCGCCGCCTACAGCACTCATTGCCACGCCACGCCAGCTAATACCACTCTGCATTCCCATCGCGACACCGGCGCCCTGACTAGCGACAGAACCTGCCGCCCCAGCGATAGCTCCAACCACCATTGCCTGCCCAGTAGTCAGCGCACTCATGGCTAGGCCATACATCGCTTGCGCGGCCGCACCCGCCGTGATGTAGGTAACCACCACCGCAACCACGATCATCACTATTTGTCCGGCACCGCCACAAGCCGCTTTCGGACCTGCCGGCGCCGGCAAGGTCGGCATGGTATCGCCAATCTGCTCAGCCTGGTTGTAAGGCTTGAATGTGCTGTGATCGTTATGCAGCGTGTTGGCCCGCGTCGGGATGATCAGCATCTCGCCCGCATTCACATCGGGTGTGCTGCGGCTGTTGGCGTCGGCGATCAGATACCACAGCTTGCTGTCGCCCCACAGCGCCTTGGCGATCGATTGCAGATTATCGCCTTCCTGCGCGTAGTAGATCGACGGTGCGGACGTATTGGTGCCCGACGTTGCAGCCTCATAAGTACTGGCCAGTCCGTCAGGATTGAGTTCGTCGCTACTTTCACCAAGCAGTTCGCCATTGACGATGAAAGAGCGTGTCGTGACGCCATTTTGCAGCTTACGCAGCGAACGGCCATCGACGTCGTTGGTGAAGGTGCGGGTCAGCGAGTCTTTGCCGCTATCGCTTACCTTCAGTACATTGCCGAAGGCATCGTACTCATAGGTGGTCGTCGCATTGTAATGCTCGCGTTCTGCAAATATGCTCAGGTTTTTATACCCGTCGAAGCGGATGTAGTTGTTCCTGACAACGGTATGCGCCGCGTCCCGTGCCGGAACAATGGTGTACTCGCTCAGATTACCTGCCAGGTCATAACCACCTCCACGTTCTCTCACTTCGCGGTAATAAATATCATCCTTGAAGTTCGAATTCTTGTGGTTATCATTGCCGTAGTAGTCATTATTGCGGTACTTGACGCGAGTCGCCCTGCCAGCGGCATCGTAGGCATAGGTGCGGGTTTCCGCGACAACGCCGAATTCACGCAGCTTGTCACCATTCACGCCGATGCCCGCGCCACTGCGCACCACGCGACCAGCCGCGTCGTACTGGCGCTCGTCAGTACGGTAGCCGTCGCGCGTTACCGTAACCAGGCGGCCGGCGGCATCATAGTCATACTGTTCCGTGGTCGGCAGCGTGTAGTCTTTCCCGCTCGGCTTATACTGATAGCTGTCGCTGAGTCGCAGGCCAGTCTTGTCATAACGGATCTCGTGACCATTTTTTCCCATCACGACACTCTTGCTTGCGCTATCCCATTCGCCATTGGCGATGGTTTCACGGTTCATCTCGTCGAACAGATTGTAGGCATCCACCGTATTCTCAAGATCCTTGCCATTGCGATAGCTGGACCTCACCAGAGTGCGGTTGCCATTCACGTCGTAGTAGAACTGCACGTTGAAATGGTTGTCTGCGGCTTCGAGCACACGGCCAAGACTATCGTATTGGATGAAGTTATCCTGGACGATGGTGCCGTCCTTGTCCACGGTGCGCTCCCGACTGCGCTGTCCGGCCAGATTGTAAATGTAGGTGGTGACACTCAGGACCGTATCGCCCTTCTTATCCGTCACCTTAACCAGCTGGCCGTCCTTGTACTCATTTATCCTTTCCTGGCCGTCGATAGTCACGGAGGCCGGACGGACGTCAATGCCCTGTACGGTGGCGCGCTCCGTCTTCCCGATGATCTGATTGACCACCTGATTGAGCTCGTTATGCTTATACGTCGTGATGCCGCCCCCCATATCAGTATGCGAGGTCACTTTTCCATACGCATCCACGGTCCAACTCATGCTGCCATTGATATCGAACTGTGCCGTTTTGTGATGGAAGGCGTCATAGGTGGTACGGACCGTCCGGCCAGTGGGGTCTTCCTGCCACACCAGGTTGCCGGCCAGATCGTAAGCAGTATATGTCGTCTGATCCAGCGCGTTGGTTACCGAAACCCGGCGTCCCAAAGCGTCATAGCTATAAGTTTCGGTCAGTTGCTGCGTACCAACCAGATCGGAGGTCATGCCGCCACCGCCATAGGTATCCGTCTTGTAGACCGTCACGGACGCGGACTTGCTAGTCTTCAGCTGGCCAAGCCGGTCATATGCGTATTCGGAACGAATCGCGCCCAAGTCCCGGCCGTTCAAACCGGTGCCACGCTCCTGCTCCAGCGCAATGCGGTTGCCGAACACGTCATAGCTTTTCCGCACCACGCCGCCATCGGCATGGATTTCGACAATCGCATTGCTGTTGGCGTCATAGCCGGTAATGTTGATGTTGCCCTTGGCATCAGTGGCCGCGTACAGGCGGCCCAGCTTGTCGTAGGCATTGCGCGCCACGGCCCGCACCTTGTTGCCGGTGTTGCGGTCCTCGGCCTCGGCCATGGTCGTGCTCACCAGCTGGTTCGCGGCGTTGTAGCTGTACTCGGTTTTCCAGTTGCGGTTGCGCGCGTCGCTGACGGAAATTACATTGCCCCAGCGGTC
>JANCSZ010000038.1:0-5286 GCA_024437665.1 Massilia sp. YIM B04103
GGCCTTGCCGGCGCCGGAAGGCGCCACCTATGGCCAGCGTGCGTATGCGCCGCCGCAGGGGGCAACGGAAGAGGCGCTGGCGCACATCTGGGGCGATCTGCTGCATTTGCCGCAGGTAGGCCGCAACGATCACTTCTTTGAACTGGGCGGCCATTCGCTGCTGGCGGTGCAGCTGGTGGAGCGTCTGCGCCAGCAAGGCCTGCAGACGGATATCCGGATGCTGTTTGCCCAGCCCACGCTGGCGGCACTGGCGAGCGCCGTGAATGAGGCGGCGCAGGACGGCGGCGAAGTGGCGGTGCCGCCCAACGCCATTCCAGCCGGCTGCACGGCCATCACGCCGGACATGCTGCCCCTGGTACGGCTCGGCGTAAGCGATATTGCGCGCATTGCCGCCACTGTCCCTGGCGGCGCGGCAAATATCCAGGATATCTATCCCGTGGCGCCGCTGCAGGAAGGCATCCTGTTCCATCACCTGCTGCAAGGGCAGGGCGATCCATACCTATCCTCGGCCACGCTGGCTTTCGATTCGCGCGAGCGGCTGGACGGTTTCGTCAGCGCCTTGCAGCAGGTGATCGACCGGCATGATGTGCTGCGTACGGCCGTGCTGTGGGACGGTCTGCCGGAGCCGGTGCAGGTAGTCTGGCGCGAGGCGCGCTTTGAAGTGGAGACACCCGAACTGGGCGAAGGCGACAAGCTGTCCCAGCTCGTGGAACTGGCCAGCCCGCGCCACTTCCGCCTGGATATGCGCAAGGCACCGCTGTTGCACGGCTTTGCCGCATTCGACGAGGAGCGCCAATGCTGGCTGCTGCAATGGCTGCTGCACCNCGGTCTGCCGGAGCCGGTGCAGGTAGTCTGGCGCGAGGCGCGCTTTGAAGTGGAGACACCCGAACTGGGCGAAGGCGACAAGCTGTCCCAGCTCGTGGAACTGGCCAGCCCGCGCCACTTCCGCCTGGATATGCGCAAGGCACCGCTGTTGCACGGCTTTGCCGCATTCGACGAGGAGCGCCAATGCTGGCTGCTGCAATGGCTGCTGCACCATATGGTGATCGACCACACCACGCTTGACGTGCTATTCCAGGAAGTGGCGCTGATTCAGGCCGGCCGGGCGCAAGAGCTGCCTGCACCGGTCCCGTTCCGCAATTTCGTCGCCCAGGCGCGCCGGGAAGGACGGCAGCAGGAACACGAAGCCTTCTTCCGCCGGATGCTGGGCGATGTGGACGAACCCACCGCGCCCTTCGGCCTGAGCGACGTGAAAGGCGACGGCAGCCAGATCGAAGAGTTGCAGCGCCGTCTGCCTCCGGTGCTGTCCCAGCGTCTGCGCCGCCAGGCGCGGGCAGCCGGCGTGAGCGCCGCCAGCCTGTTCCACTGGGCTTGGGCACGCGTGCTGGCGCGGGCGACAGGGCGCGATGATGTGGTGTTCGGCACCGTGCTGTTTGGCCGCATGCAGGGCGGTGAAGGGGCTGATCGCGCCATGGGCCTGTTCATCAACACTTTGCCGCTGCGCGTGCGTTGCGGAGCGGCCGGCGCGCAGGAGGAAATCCGCGCGCTGCACGGGCAATTGCTGGAACTGGTTCAGCATGAGCATGCGCCCCTGTCGCTGGCGCAGCGCTGCAGCGGCATGGCGCGCGGCAAGCCACTGTTCTCTGCCCTGCTGAATTACCGCCACAGCGCGGCACGCGAGGAAGAACAGGAAGTGCGCTGGGACGAAGGCATCGAGGTGCTGTCGGCGCAGGAGCGCACCAATTATCCGTTCGGCTTGTCCGTCGACGATCTGGGGCAGGACTTCCTGTTGACGATCCAGGTTGCGCCGCCAGCCGACGCGCGGTTGATCTGCGATGAAATCCGCCGGGATCTGGAAGCGCTGGCGGATGCGCTGGAGCAGGGTAGGGAGCTGGCAGGCGAGGCGCATGGCGCTGTCTGGAGCAAGCCGCAGCGCAGCTTCCCGCAAGCCCTGTGCATACATGAACTGTTTGAGCGGCAGGTGGAACGCAAGCCGGATGCGGTGGCCGTCGCGTACGAGGGCGAGCAGCTCAGCTACGGCGCACTCAATGCGCGCGCCAACCGGCTGGCCCACCATTTGCGCGCGCTGGGTGTGGGACCGGACGAGCGGGTCGGCATCTGCCTGCAGCGCGGCCTCGATATGGTCGTGGCGATTGTCGCGGTGCTGAAGGCCGGCGGCGGCTATGTGCCGATGGACCCGGCCTATCCAGCTGTCCGCTTGACGCATATTTTGCAGGATAGCGCGCCGAAAGTACTGCTGACGCATGGCGCGGCCCATGATGCACTGCGCGATATCGCGGCGGATGTGCCACGGCTCGATCTGGACGCCGCCGATGCGCCATGGTTGTCACAGCCGGACAGCAATCCTGCGGCCCAGGCGGCCGGACTGCGTCCGGAGCATCTGGCTTATGTAATCTACACCTCGGGTTCGACCGGCGTGCCGAAAGGCGTGATGGTGGAGCATGCCAATGTCACACGTCTGTTCGCCGCCACCGGCGACTGGTTCCATTTCGGGGCCGGCGATGTGTGGACGCTGTTCCATTCCTGCGCCTTTGACTTCTCGGTCTGGGAATTGTGGGGAGCATTGCTGTACGGCGGCCGCCTGGTCGTGGTGCCGCAAGCCACCGCCCGCGCTCCGGACGAGTTCTATCGCCTGGTCTGCCGCGAAGGCGTGACGGTGCTGAATCAGACTCCGGGCGCGTTCCGGCAGTTTATCGCCAGCCAGGCCGAAAGCGGCGAGGCGCATGCCTTGCGCTATGTGATCTTCGGCGGCGAAGCTTTGCAGCCGGCCATGCTCAAGCCCTGGTACGTCCGCAACGGCGAAGGCACGCAACTGGTCAATATGTACGGCATTACCGAAACCACGGTCCACGTCACTTACCGCGCGTTGACGCCGGAAGACGCGGAGCGTAGCGGCAGCCCGATCGGCGTGCCGATTCCCGACCTTAGCATCCAGGTGCTCGATGCGCAGGGCCGTCCGGTGCCGGTGGGTGTGGTTGGCGAAATGTATGTGGGCGGGGCGGGTGTGGCGCGCGGCTACCTGAACCGCGAAGAGCTGAGTGCCGAGCGCTTCATCCCCGACCCGTCCCAGCCCGGCAGCGGCGCGCGCCTTTACCGCAGCGGCGACCTGGGACGCCGGCTGGCCGATGACTCTATCGAATTCGCCGGCCGCAATGACAATCAGGTGAAGATTCGCGGCTTCCGCATCGAGCTGGGCGAAATCGAAGCCCGGTTGCTGCAACTGCCTGAAGTGCGCCAGGCCGTGGTGCTGGCGCGTGAAGAAGACCAGGGCGGGAAGCGGCTGGTGGCGTGGGTTGTGCCGCGCGAGGCCGAAGCGGCGCCGGATGGCATCGCCCTGCGCCGGCAATTGGCGCAGCAGCTGCCGGATTATATGGTGCCGTCCCACCTGGTGTTCCTACCCCAGCTGCCGTTGACCAGCCACGGAAAACTCGACCGTGCCGCCTTGCCGGAACCGGACGAGGCGCGCAATGAGGATGGCTATGCCGCACCGCGCAATGCAGCGGAAGAGTCTCTGGCCTCGATCTGGGCAGCGGTGCTGGGCATCGACAAGGTCGGCGTCCATGACACCTTCTTCGCACTGGGTGGCGACTCGATGCGGAGCATTGCCATCGTCTCCAGGGCGCGCGAACGCGGTCTGCCGTTGGCGATCGAGCATATATTCAACCATCGCACGGTGGCAGGCATTGTGGCGGCGCTGGGCATGAACGAGACGCCTTCGCCGGTAGCTGCACTCGCCAGCCTGGAGTTGGCGGAATCCGACTGCGCGGCGTTGCCCGAAGAAGTGGAGGATGCCTATGAGCTGAGCAGCCTGCAACTGGGCATGCTTTTCCATAACCAGATGTCGGACGACGGCAGCGTGTATCACGATGTGTTCAGCCATCACCTGCGTGTCGCAGGCTGGAATGCGGAGACCTTCCAGCATGCCCTGGATCTTGTGGTGGCGCGCCATCCTGTATTGCGCACGGCTTTCGATCTGCGCGGCTACAGCGTGCCGCTGCAACTGGTGTACGGCAATGCGCGCATCGTCGCGGTTGTAAGCGATATCTCGGCGCAGCCTGCCGCACAGCAGGACGAGTTGATCAAGACCTGGCTGGTGCAGGAGCGCAGCAATTCCTTTGAACTTGGCCAGGCGCCGATGTTCCGCGTTTTTGTGCATACCCGCGCACCGGAACATATTCAGCTTACGCTGAGTGTCCATCATGCCATTCTCGATGGCTGGAGCGTGGCCTCGATGGTGACTGAACTGCTCCAGACCTATCAGGAGCTGGCTGGTGGGCAGGCCGTGCAGCGCCCGCCTTTGGTCTCGTTCTTCCGCGATGCGGTGGCGGTGGAGAAGGCGGTGCTGGCATCATCTGCGGCGAAATCGTTCTGGCAAGAATATCTGGCCGCTCACACCGTGGGTAGCCTGCCGCCACTGGACCAAGGCGATGAACAGGCCGGACGCAGTGTGCCGCTTGTGCTGCCGGCGAGCCTCGCAAGCGAACTTGCGGTGCTGGCACGCCGGCTGCATGTGCCTCTGCGTAGCCTGCTGCTGGCGGCCCATGTGCGCGTGATGGCCTTGTTTACCGGCGAAAGCGATGTGCTGACTGGCATGGTCACGCATTTCCGCCCCGCCGAACAGGATGGCGACAAGGTGCTGGGCCTGTACTTGAATACCCTGCCGTTCCGCCAGCAACTGGCGGCGGGAAGCTGGAAGGAGCTGATACTGGCGACCTTCAAGTCCGAACTGGCGGTTATGCCTTATCGTGCCTACCCCTACGCTGCCATCATGCAGCAGAACGGACGGCGCGCGCTGTTCGATACAGCTTTTAACTTTGTTCACTTCCACGTCTACGAAGGCCTGCATGGTACGCAGGTGTTCGAGTTCCTCGAGGACTATGCTTTCGAGGCGACCAACCATGCGCTGACCTTCAGTGTCGAGCAGGAGGGCGAGGCGCTCAATCTGTCGCTGCAGCACGATCCGGCGCGCGTATCCGCCGCGCTGGCGGCCCGCATGGCGCACAGCTACAGCCTGGTGCTGCAAGCGATGGCGCGCGATGCCGATGCGGACAGCCAGAGCGCCAGTTTGCTCAACGAGGCGGAGCACGAGCAGATTCTGCGCGGCTGGAACCATACCCAGCGCGATTATCGCCGCGACCTGTGCCTGCACGAGATCATCGAAGAGCAGGTCCGTCTGCGGCCGCAGGCGGTGGCGGTGGAGGACGGCGAGCGCCGTCTGAACTACCGCGAGCTGGACGAGCAGGCCAACCGGCTGGCGCGCCAGTT
>JANCSZ010000039.1:0-5227 GCA_024437665.1 Massilia sp. YIM B04103
CAGCACGGCCAACAGGCCAATCACCATTTCCACACTGCGTTCCAGGCACAGCGCCACGCGCTGGTCCGGCCCTACACCCATGGTGCGCAACTGGCGCGCCAGCCGGTTGGCCTGCTCGTCCAGCTCGCGGTAGCTCAGACGGCGCTCGCCGTCCTCCACCGCTACCACCTGCGGCCGCAGGCGGACCTGCTCTTCGATGATCTCGTGCAGGCACAGATCGCGGCGATAATCGCGCTGGGTACGGTTCCAGCCGCGCAGCATTTGCGCTGTTTCTGCCTCGCTCATAATGTCAACCCGGTCCACCGCCTGCGCATCGTCCCGCGCCATGCCGGCCAGCAGCGTCTTCAGGTGGGTGGCGTAACGGCTCACGGTGGCACGCTCGAACAGCGCGGTGGAGAACGTCAGCGCCCCGCTGACATGCTCCTCCCCTTCCACCAGTTCCAGCGACAGGTCGAAGGCGGACGCCGTCAGCTCCAGGGACAACTCCTCCAGCGGCACGCCGTCCAGCGACAACGGGGTATGCGCCGCCGTCTGCCATGCGAACATCAGCTGGAACAAGGGGCTGTGCGACAAGGCGCGCTGTGGTTTCAGCGCATCCACCACCTGCTCGAAGGGAATGTCCTGATGGCTCTGCGCCTGCAGCACCCGCTGTCTTACCTGCGACAGCAGCGATGCCACGCTTGGGCTGCCACCCACATCAATGCGGATCGCCAGCGTATTGGCCAGCAGGCCGACCACGCCTTCCAGCTCCAGGCGGTTGCGGTTGGCTACCGGCGTGCCAATCACTACCTCATCCTGCCCTGCCAGACGCGCTGTCAGCGCCCCCCATGCGGCCAGCACCACCATGTACAGCGTGACGCCATGCTTGTGCGCCAGCCGCCGCAGCGCCGTGGTCAGGACGGCATCCAGCTCAAAGGCCAGGCTTTGACCGGCATATTGCTGCAGCGTGGGGCGCGGCCGGTCCGTGGGCAAGGTGGCCAAAGCTGGCGCACCTTGCAACTGGCGCTGCCAGTAGCCCAGCTGGATTTGCCGTACCGGCCCCTCCACCCAGCGCCGCTGCCATAGCGTGTAATCGGCGTATTGCAGCGTGGGCGCAGGCAGCCCATCGGGCGCGGCGCGGTACAAGACCTGCAATTCGCGGACCAGCAAATCCAGGGACCAGCCATCTCCAATCAGATGGTGCAATGCCAGCAGAAGCACATGATCCCGCTCGTCAAAGCGCAGCAGCCTGCCGCGTATCAGCGGCCCATGTTCCAGGTCGAAGGGCTGGTCCGCCTCGGCGCGGCTCCAGCGCGCGATTTCCGCTTCCCTGCTTTGCTGTGGCATGGCCGCGCCGAAGTTCTGGCGCAGCAGGGTAAGGTTTGCATCCACGGCAATGCGCTGCATCGGCTGGCCGTCCTGCACCTGCACGGTGGTGCGCAACACCTCGTGCCGCTGGACGATAAGCATCAGCGCAGCCTGCAGCGCATCGGCATCGACCGGCCCGGCGATGCGCCAGCCGCGCAGCATATTGTAGGCCGTGCTTGACTGTCCGCCCATCTGGGTGACGAACCACAGCCTTTGCTGGGCAAACGAAAGCGGCAGCTGCGACGGGCGCGCATCCGCAACCACGCCGGGCAGACTGCTGGCCGCCGCCGCACTGACCAGGGTGGCGAAAGCATGCAGTACCGGCCGGGCAAACAATCCCGCCAGCGCCACTTCCACTCCCAGTTTCTGGCGCAGGCGCGAAACCAGCTGCACAGCCAGCAAGGAATGTCCTCCCAGTTCGAAGAAGTGGTCGTTGCGGCCCACCTGCTCCAGCCGCAGCAGCTCGCGCCACAGCTCCGCCAGCGCGGATTCCACATTGCCTTGCGGCGCTTCGTAACGCTGGTGAGCATAGGCCGCACCATCAGGCGCCGGCAGGGCCTTGCGGTCCAGCTTTCCGTTAGACGTCAACGGCAATGCGGACAGCGGCACATACGCCGCCGGCACCATATGCACTGGCAGCACGGCGGCCAAAGCTTGCTGGATCATCGTCGCATCGAAGCCGGTACCCTGCGGCACGATCCAGGCCACCAGACGCTGGTCGCCGTGGCCATCGTCGCGCGGCAGGACGGCCGCTTCGCGTACCCCCGGCAGGCGGCCCAGCTGCGCCTCGATCTCGCCCAGTTCGATGCGGAACCCGCGAATCTTCACCTGCTGGTCGTTGCGGCCCAGGTATTCCATCGCCCCATCCGCCAGCCAGCGGCCCAGATCTCCGGTCTTGTACATGCGCGCGCCGGCTTCGGCGCTGAAGGGGTCCGGCAAGAAGCGCTGCCGGGTCAGGTCGGCGCGATTCAGATAACCGCGTGCCACCCCGGCGCCGCCGACATGGATCTCGCCCGTCACACCCTGCGCCACCGGCCTGCCATGCGCATCCAGCAGATACAGACGCAGGTCGGAAATCGGTTGGCCGATCGGACTGCCCTCACGCCGACCTTCCAGATCGGCTGCCACTATTTCACGGTAAGTCACATGCACCGTGGTCTCGGTAATGCCATACATATTGGTCAGCCGGGTGGCCGTGCTGTCCTCGCGTGCGAACCAGCGCGCCAGACTCGCCACCTCCAGCGCCTCGCCGCCGAAGATGATATGGCGTAGCCGGTGTGGCTGTGGTCCCTGCCGGTCCAGGACTTGCTGGAAGGCGCTGGGGGTCTGGTTCAGCACCGTCACGCCGCGTTCGCACAGCAGCCGGTAGAAATCCTGCGGCGAGCGCGTGGTGAGATACGGCACCACGACCAGGCGGCCGCCATATAGCAAGGCGCCCCACAGCTCCCAGACCGAAAAGTCAAAGGCGAAGGAATGGAACAGGGTCCAGACATCGTGCTGGTCAAAGCGGAACCAGTCCCTGGTCGCATCGAACAGTCGCGTAACATTCCAATGCTCGACCATCACGCCCTTGGGCTGCCCGGTGGAACCGGAAGTGTAGATGATGTAAGCCAGGCTTTGGGGCGACAGGCCAGGCGCAGCGGTGCGTGGATTCTGCGTGGACAGCGCCTGCCACGGCCGCTGCCCATCGTCAATCAGCACCAGCCGCATACCCGCCACTTCCGGCAGTTGCCGACTCAAATCTGCCTGCGTCACCAACACCACGGGAGCGCTATCCTCCAGCATGAAGGCAATACGCTCCTGCGGATAGGCCGGGTCCAGCGGCACGTAGGCGGCGCCGCTTTTCAGTACGGCCAGAATGGCCACCACCATGTCCAGGCCACGCTGCATGCAGATCGCCACTCGCTGTTCCGGCTGCGCGCCCATTTGGCGCAGGTAATGGGCCAGACTGTTGGCCTGTTCATTGAGTTCGCGGTAGCTCAGGCTGAGTTCCTCATACTCCACGGCCAGCGCATCAGGCCTCAATTCGGCCTGGCGCTCAAACAGCTGATGCAGACAAAGGCCCTGCTGATAGCTATGCCCCGCGCCGCTCCATTGCTCCAGCATGACGCGCCGCTCCTCGTCACCGACGATATCCAGCCGCCAGGCCGGTTTTTGCGGCGCCTGCTCCAGCGCATCGGCCGTCTGCTCCAACGCGCGCAGCAGGTAGCCGGCGATGCGCGCGGCTCCGACTGATTCGGCGATCTGCACGCTCACATCGAAGTCCTCGCCCAGATCGTCCACCGACAGGCCAAAAGGATAATTGGTGCGTTCATGCGCCGACAGCATCTCGATGCCCTGTTCCCAGCCGCTGCCTTCCTGCCGATCCACGCGCTCGCTGGCACTGTGGCGGTAGTTGAGCAAGGCGGTAAACAGCGGCACCGTGGCCGGTACGGCACTGCAGCGCTGGGCCAGCGCCAACGGCGCATGTTCATGCTGCATCAGTTCCGCCAGCAAGGCCTGCGTCTGGCGCACGCCTTCCAGCACGCCGGTCTCGCCAAGGCGAATGCGCAATGGCAGGGTATTGATGAACAGTCCCATGGCGCGGTCGGCGCCCGCGCCACCCTGCATGCGGCCGAACAGCACGGTGCCAAAAACCACATCCTCGCGCCCCGTGCTGGCCGCCAGCACCAGCGCCCAGGCCCAGTGGAACAGGCTGGCGGCACTCACGCCTGCCGCTCTTGCCTGGCGGCGCAGACGGCGCGCCAGTTCCGGGGCGAGACGCTGCTGCACCTCGTCCACCCGGCTGCCATCGCCCTTGATATCGTCCAGCCCAAAAGGAGTGGTCGCTTCTTCCACATCGCCCAGCAGGCGGCGGAAGTACGCTTCATGCTCCTGCGCCCGGCCGGCCTGGCGCGCCAAAGCCACGAAGTTGCGGAACGGGACCGGTTCATCCAGTTCGCGCGTCCTGCCAGCCTGGATCAGGCCCACTTCGCGGAACATCACGTCCAGCGTGGTGTGGTCCAGCACCATATGGTGCAGCAGCAGTTGCAGCAGCCAGCGCTGCTGCTTGCCGTCGAAAGCGGCGAAACCATGCAGCAGGGGCGCCTTCCTCACATCGAGACGGAAGCTGCGCGGATCGGCCAGCGCGCGCAACCGGGCCTCGGTATCGCCAGGCGGCAGCTGCGGCAGCTCCAGTGCGAAAGGCGCCTGGCGCCAGACCACCTGCACCGGTTCCGGCAATCCTTCCCACAGCACGGCCGTACGCAGCACATCATGCCGGTCGATCACCTGCTGCAAGGCGCTGACGAAACCGTCCAGACGCTCGCGCGAGTCGAAGGCCAAAACGGTGGAAGTCAGATAAGGATCGCCTTCCGTTTGCAGCAGATGGTGGAACAGGATGCCTTCTTGCAGCGGCGCCACGGGATAGATATCCTGGATGTTCTCCGCGCCGCCAGGGACCGACGCAGTTACCTGCTCAATTTCTCGTGCGTTCAACCCAACCAGGGGCAGCATGTCCGGCGTGATGGCCGTGCAGCCGGGCGGAATGGCGTTGGGCGGTACCGCCACTTCGCCGCCGTCCTGCGCCGCCTCATTCACGGCGCTCGCCAGCGCCGCCAGCGTGGGCTGGGCAAACAGCATCCGGATATCCGTCTGCAGGCCCTGCTGGCGCAAACGCTCCACCAGCTGCACCGCCAGCAGCGAATGGCCGCCCAGTTCGAAGAAGTGATCGTTGCGGCCTACCTGCGGCAAATGCAGCAGCTCGCACCAGATTTGCGCCAGCGCCTCTTCCGTTGCACCCTGCGGCGGCGCGTACGCACGCTGGCCATAGGTGGCGCCTTCCGGCGCCGGCAAGGCCTGCCGGTCCAGCTTACCGTTCGGCGTCAGCGGCAAGGCATCC
>JANCSZ010000004.1:0-527228 GCA_024437665.1 Massilia sp. YIM B04103
ACAAGTTTATCAAATGGAAGTGTCCGAAAATGTCAGGCTACCTCAGACCCGCGTTTTTCTCCAGCCGCGACATCATCAGCACGTTGCCAAGCGTATCAAAGATACGTCCCTTGCGCCTGGCAGCCTCACCATCACGGCGGTCATCGATGACCACAATAATACGCAGATTCGCATTTTCGTCGCTCCCACGTATGTCGAGCAACTTTTTGGCGGCGGCGTTCAGCGTGGTTGGATGCGGCGCAATGGCAAGTACCGCGTCGTCGTCAAGCTTGAAATCAAGCTTGTAAATGTGGCCTGAGATACCCGTATAGCTGGGCTGTCCCTCAAAGCGGGCATGTTGCTTCCACGCTCGCAAGCAAAGTGCGACTTCATCCAATAACAGGGACAAGTCGGTGGCAACGCCCTCCTGCTCCCGCTCCCATCGCACAATTGCCAACATGGACGAGATATAACTGGCAAAGGCCGCTGCCGCCTGTTCCTCTGGCACCTTGATTTCCAGCTCACCAAGTTTGTTCAGCAGAACCCCATGCGGCTCGGTCAAGCCTTTGAGAAATCTGGTCTTGCGGTGATTGTCCAGCTGCATGCCACGCCCCAGCAAATGCAGGACCACGCCGCCATCATCAAAAAGCGCAAGGTTCTACCATCGCTTTCGACAAAAACGGGGATATGCCCTCCATCATCAAACTGAAAGGGAGTGCCTATGATTGCGATGTTGCCGTCATCGCTCAATGATTGGCACGACATACCAATCACTTCGGCCAGTTTCGAGCAGATCATCATTGTCACCTAAGCTCAAAATGTTCAGGATGGGGTGGCAGGCTAAGAAACCTGACGTTGGCTTGAATGCAGAAATACGCCAGAATTTGATCGCAATCCCATTTATCCCATTCTGCACGACCTAATTCCCGCTTGTCGCCAATATGCTCATGCGGACGTTCATGTTGGTCTTTTATGGGTTTGGGGCTTTGAGTTATCTCAAGTTGATAAAGCGGCTCCGCACCGTAAGGCGTGCATCTGAATACGGAGAAAACATATTTCAGAATCTTAGTCTTCATTCCGCGCCGGAACAGCAGTTTAAGCTGTAGCTGCGTGCCAACGCCATCCTCATCCAACAAACCGGCCGTCAACACCCTGGTGTCAGGCTGAGCCTTCACCACGCCCCAGTCCCTTTCATATTCACATACTGTGCGGCGTGCAAGTATGTCCCTGGCCTCTGCTTCGGCAATTTTTCTCATCGTTTTCGCCTTGGGTATGCAGGAGTGACCAGTATATGGAGCAAACGTTCCACAAAAACTATCGCATAGTCACCGCGCTACTCAGCCGGCCGCAAGCAACGTCGAGAGACATAAAAAAAAAGCGAGCCGCAAGGGCTCGCTTTTCAGTGGCGGCAGGCGCGGATCAGCGCTTGGCCAGCGGTGGTACGTCGCGCACGGCGGAGCCGACGAACAGCTGGCGCGGACGGCCGATCTTCTGCTCTGGATCGGCGATCATTTCGTTCCACTGGGCGATCCAGCCGATGGTACGGGCCATGGCGAAGATGCCGGTGAACAGCGAGACCGGGATGCCCAGGGCGGACTGCACGATGCCCGAATAGAAGTCCACGTTCGGGTACAGTTTGCGCGAAACGAAGTAGTCGTCGTTCAGTGCAATCTTTTCCAGTTCCATGGCCAGCTTGAACAGCGGGTCGTCTTGCAGGCCCAGTTCGTTCAGCACTTCGTGGCAGGTTTCGCGCATCAGCTTGGCGCGCGGGTCGAAGTTCTTGTACACGCGGTGACCGAAGCCCATCAGCTTGACGCCGGAGTTCTTGTCTTTCACTTTCGCGATGAACTCAGGGATCTTGTCGACCGAGCCGATTTCTTTCAGCATGTTCAGCGCGGCTTCGTTCGCGCCGCCGTGGGCAGGGCCCCACAGGCAGGCGATGCCGGCGGCGATACAGGCGAACGGGTTGGCGCCCGAGGAACCGGCCAGACGCACGGTCGAGGTGGAGGCGTTCTGCTCGTGATCCGCATGCAGGATCAGGATGCGGTCCAGCGCGCGCACCAGCACGTCGTTGACCTTGTACTCTTCGCATGGATTGCCGAACATCATGCGCATGAAGTTGGCGCTGTAGGACAGGTCATTGCGTGGGTACACGAAAGGCTGGCCGATCGAGTATTTGTAGGCCATCGCCACCAGGGTCGGCATCTTGGCGATCAGGCGGATCGCGGACACTTCACGGTGGTGCGGGTCGTTGATGTCCAGCGAGTCGTGGTAGAACGATGCCAGCGCGCCGACGGTGCCAACCAGCACGGACATCGGGTGCGCGTCGCGACGGAAGCCGCGGAAGAAGAATTGCATCTGCTCGTGCACCATGGTGTGCTTGGTGACGGTTTCCACGAACTTCTTCTTGTCCACTGCGTTCGGCAGTTCGCCGTTCAGCAGCAGGTAGCAGGTTTCCATGAAGTCGGCATTCACCGCCAGCTGCTCGATCGGGAAGCCGCGGTATTGCAGCTCGCCCTTGTCGCCGTCGATGTAGGTGATCGACGAGTTGCACGACGCGGTGGACATGAAGCCAGGGTCGTAAGTGAATTTACCGGTGCCGCCGTACAGCTTGCGGATGTCGATGACGTCCGGGCCGACGGTGCCCTTGTAGATCGGAAATTCAATCGATGGGCTGCCGTCCGAGAACGACAGGGTGGCTTTATTTTCAGAGATATTCATGGACTCTTCCTTCTTGGAGAGGTGCGAAATAAAAAAAACTCACAAACTTTCCGGTGCCGCGTATTTCTACGCCTGGCGTAACCGTTGCAGCAGTGCGCGCACATGCGGCAGATCGATCTCGCCTTCAGGCTCGCTGCGAGCCAGCACCAGATCCATCAGCGCATTGTCCGACAAGTCGAGGAGCCGCGTCAGCGCGTCCACTTCCTCGTCGGTCAATTCCAGTTCATGCGCATCGAGAAAACGCGTCAGTATCAGGTCGTTTTCCAGCAGACCGCGGCGCGAGCGCCAGCGCAGGCGCGCGCGGTTTGCCGGGTCCGATTGATGCGCATGTTTGTTCGTTTCGCTCATATCAGATCGCGCGGCGGACCATCAATTCCTTGATCTTGCCGATGGCCTTGTTCGGATTCAGGCCTTTCGGGCAGACGTCCACGCAGTTCATGATCGAGTGGCAGCGGAACAGGCGGTACGGGTCTTCCAGGTTGTCCAGACGCGCGCCGGTGGCTTCGTCGCGGCTGTCGGCGATGAAGCGGTAGGCTTGCAGCAGGCCGGCCGGGCCGACGAACTTGTCCGGATTCCACCAGAACGACGGGCAGGAGGTCGAGCAGCAGGCGCACAGGATGCACTCGTACAGGCCATCCAGCTCTTCGCGCTGTTCGGGCGATTGCAGACGCTCTTTCTCCGGCGGGATCGATTCGTTGATCAGGAACGGCTTGATCGAATCGTACTGCTTGAAGAACTGGGTCATGTCGACGATCAGGTCGCGGATCACCGGCAGGCCTGGCAGCGGGCGCAGCACGATCGGCTCGCTCAGCTCGTTCAGGTTGGTGGTGCAGGCCAGACCGTTCTTGCCGTTGATGTTCATGGCGTCCGAACCGCACACGCCTTCGCGGCAGGAGCGGCGCAGGGCCAGCGAATCGTCCACGTCGGACTTGATGCGCTGCAGCGCGTCGAGCAGCATCTTGTCGGTGTCTTTCAGCTCGACCGTCAGATCTTGCATGTAAGGCTTGGCATCCTTGTCCGGATCGTAGCGGTAAATCTTGAATTTGAGAGTACGTGCCATGTTGTAAGGCCCTTGCTTAGAAAGTACGTGGTTTCGGCTTGAAGGTATCGACCGTCAGCGGTTTGGTGACAACGGCTTTGTACTCCAGGCGGTTGCCTTCGGAGAACCAGAGCGTGTGCTTCATCCAGTTGTCGTCGTCGCGCTGCGGATAATCGCTGTGCGCGTGGGCGCCGCGCGATTCCTTGCGTGCTACAGCCGAGGTGATGGTGGCCTTGGCAGTTTCAATCAGATTGTCCAGCTCCAGCGCTTCGACGCGGGCGGTGTTGAAGACCTTGGACTTGTCCTGGAAGGACACGTGCTTGCGGCGCTCGTCCAGCTTCATGATTTCCTGGTAGCCCTGGGTCAGCAGCTCGTCGGTACGGAACACGCCGCAGTACTTCTGCATGGTGGCGCGGATATCGTTGGCCACGTTCTGCACGCGTTCGCCGCCGGTCGAGGTTTCCAGCTTGTTCAGACGGCCCATGGCGAATTCGGACGCGTCTTTCGGCATCGGCTTGAATTCTTTTTGCTTCAGGTTCTGCGCCACCACGTGGTTGCCGGCCGCGCGGCCGAAGACCACCAGGTCGAGCAGGGAGTTGGTGCCCAGACGGTTGGCGCCGTGCACCGAGACGCAGGCGCATTCGCCGATCGCGTACAGGCCGTTGACCACTTTCTGGCTGCCGTCGCCGGTCGGTGCCACCACCTGGCCGTGGATATTGGTCGGGATGCCGCCCATCTGGTAGTGGATGGTCGGCACGACAGGAATCGGTTCCTTGGTGGCGTCGACGTTGGCGAACTTGTGGCCGATTTCCAGGATCGAAGGCAGACGCTTCTTGATGGTTTCGGAGCCGATGTGGCGCAGGTCCAGCAGCACGTGGTCCTTGTTCGGACCGCAGCCGCGGCCTTCCTTGATCTCCTGGTCCATCGAGCGCGAAACGAAGTCGCGCGGCGCCAGATCCTTCAGGGTCGGCGCATAGCGCTCCATGAAGCGTTCGCCGTTGGAGTTGATCAGGATGCCGCCTTCGCCGCGCACGCCTTCGGTGATCAGCACGCCCGCGCCGGACACGCCGGTCGGGTGGAACTGCCAGAACTCCATATCCTGCAGCGGCAGGCCGGCGCGTGCCGCCATGCCCATGCCGTCGCCGGTGTTGATGAAGGCGTTGGTCGAGGCCGCGAAGATGCGGCCGGCGCCGCCGGTGGCGAAGATGGTGGTCTTCGCTTCCAGGATCATGCATTCGCCGGTTTCCATTTCCAGGGCCACCACGCCGACCACGTCGCCTTCGGCGTCGCGGATCAGGTCCAGGGCCATCCACTCGACGAAGAAGTGGGTGCGGGCGCGCACATTGCGCTGGTACAGGGTGTGCAGCAGGGCGTGGCCGGTACGGTCAGCCGCGGCGCAGGCGCGCTGCACGGCTTTTTCGCCGAAGTTGGCGGTGTGGCCGCCGAACGGACGCTGGTAAATGGTGCCATCCGGATTGCGGTCGAACGGCATGCCGAAGTGTTCCAGCTCGTACACGACTTTCGGCGCTTCGCGGCACATGAATTCGATGGCGTCCTGGTCGCCCAGATAGTCGCCGCCCTTGACGGTGTCGAACATATGCCAGAACCAGTTGTCTTCCGACATATTGCCCAGCGAGGCGCCGATGCCGCCCTGCGCCGCCACGGTGTGCGAGCGGGTCGGGAAGACCTTGGACAGCACGGCCACATTCAGGCCGGCTTCCGCCAGTTGCAGGGAGGCGCGCATGCCGGAACCGCCGGCGCCAACGATCACCGCGTCAAAGCGGCGGGTAGGGATTGCAGATTTGATTGCTGCCACGATTACACACTCCACAGAATCTGCACCGACCATGCGGCGCAGGCGATCAACCACAGCACGGTGGCAATTTGCAGGAACAGACGGACGCCGACTGGTTTAACGTAGTCCATCCAGATGTCACGCATGCCAACCCAGGCGTGGTAGAACAGGCCGAACAGCGTCACGGCGCTGAACAGCTTGAACCACTGCTGGGCGAACAGGCCAGCCCAGCCTTCATAGGTGAAGTTGCTGCCGGAAAGGAAAGAGAACAGCAGCACGGCGGTATACACCACCATCAGAATCGCGGTCACGCGCTGCGCCAGCCAGTCTTTCAGGCCGTAATGGGCGCCGACGACCAGGCGTTTTGGGCCGATATTATTATTCGCCATTTAGAACACTCCAAACAATTTCAGGGCCACCAGGGCGGTCAGGGTCAGGCTGATTGCCAGCACGGTGGCAGCACTCTTGCGCGCCGAATCCTTGTCCAGGCCGACGTGGGTGTCCATGATCAGGTGGCGCACGCCGGCGCAGAAGTGCTGCATATACGCCCAGACCAGGGCCAGGATCACCAGCTTGACGAACCAGTGCGAGGCGATGCCCTGGAAGTAAGCGAAGGAAAGTTCCGATCGGATGCTCTGCTCGAGCAGATACAGGACAACAGGCAGCAGGGCAAACATCAGGAAACCGCTAATGCGGTGCAAGATGGATACAACTCCGGCTAAAGGCAAGCGGTAGTTCGACAGTTGCGTAACGTGGATATTACGGAACTCAGGCCGTTCTTTTTTTGGTGCTTCCCTTACGGCTTCAGACATCATTAACCTCCCTATGGCTTAGTGCTAATTATTTCGATACTGCGACGAGGCAGCGAAAGTAAAACTGCGGTAAGACCGCGATTTTCGCCGATTTTCGTCTTCCCCACCAATATGTATTGTTACATATAACAAAAATTATGTTGCGCCGCCCCATTTCTTAGCGGCTCAACAAGATTATCTAATTGAGGTCATTTTGATAATGATGACGCTCCGTCAGATACAGGCCGCGGCGCAATTCCACCGGTTTGTCGCCATACGTGAACGAGACGCGCTCGGCGCACAGCAGCGGCGTCCCGGCCGCCGTGTGCAGCAGTGCAGCATCGGCTTCGGCGGCGCACACGGCGCGGATTTTTTCGGCCGCCCGTATCATGCGGGTGCCGAATTCGGATTCGAACAGGCCGTACATCGGCCCCTTGTATTCATTCAACCGTTCCGCCGTCAGCCCCTTGAACAGCAGGCCGGGCAGCCACAGCTCCTCGACGATGGTCGGCACGCCGTCGAACGATTGCACGCGCTTGATATAGATGACCGCGTCGCCCGACTTCAGGTCGAGCAGGCGCGCCACGTCGGCCGGCGCGCGCAGACGGCGCACTTCGATGAATTTGCTTTCCGGGTAGTGCGGCACGCCCTCGTCGGGCATCAGGCGCAGGAAGCGGAAGTGGGCGCGCGCTTCATGGTGGGTCGACACGAACGTGCCCTTGCCCTGCTTGCGCACCACCAGGTTCTCGGCGGCCAGCTCGTCGATGGCCTTGCGCACCGTGCCCTGGCTGACCTTGAAGCGGTTGGCCAGCTCCACTTCGCTGGGAATCAGCTCGCCCGGCTTCCACTCGCCCGACTGCAGGCTTTGCGTGATCAGGGCCTTGATCTGCTGGTACAGCGGGGAGAAGGTGGGCGAAGCGCTCGGCGCGCTGTTGGCGGTCGCGCCCGGAGCCGGGGTCGCCGGCGCGCTGGCGGCAGCGGCTGGACTGGTCTGGTTGGGCGGGACGGAATTCATAGGGCGAGATTTCACCACAAAAGGGTCTATTCGTCCAGCAAAACCCGACAAGTTATCTGTCTTATATAAGACATAAGATATGATTGACAGACGGGCATTCGGGGCCTACACTCGCCGTCGATGCGGTTTCCGGCTGCACGCGCGAGGGCGTTGCGCGGTACAGAAAAAGCATAGTTCCTGATGCCTTGCGCGTCAAATTTGTGCGGCGCATTTGGTATCATTATATTTTTACAAGCGTAGGTCCAGCTTCAGATCGTTTTTATTCCACTTGGAGATTCATCATGGCTAAAACCCCAATGCGTGTTGCCGTCACCGGCGCCGCCGGCCAGATCGGCTATTCCCTGCTGTTCCGCATCGCCAACGGCGACATGCTGGGCAAGGATCAGCCAGTCATTCTGCAACTGCTTGAAATCCCTGACGAAAAAGCGCAGAAAGCGCTGAAGGGCGTCATGATGGAAATCGACGACTGCGCCTTCCCGCTGCTGGCCGGCATGACCGCCCACGCCGATCCGATGACCGCCTTCAAAGACGCCGACGTGGCCCTGCTGGTGGGCGCCCGCCCACGCGGCCCAGGCATGGAGCGTAAAGACCTGCTGGAAGCCAATGCCCAGATCTTCACCGTGCAAGGCAAGGCGCTGGACGCCGTCGCTTCGCGCAACGTGAAAGTGCTGGTGGTCGGCAACCCGGCCAACACCAACGCCTATATCGCGATGAAATCGGCCCCTTCCCTGCCGGCCAAGAACTTCACCGCCATGCTGCGCCTGGACCACAACCGCGCCCTGTCGCAAATCGCCGCCAAGGTCGGCAAGCCGGTCGCCTCGATCGAAAAACTGTGCGTGTGGGGCAACCACTCGCCGACCATGTACGCTGACTACCGCTTCGCCACCATCGACGGCAAGTCGGTGAAAGAAACCATCAACGACGCCGTCTGGAACAGCGACACCTTCCTGCCGACCGTCGGCAAGCGTGGCGCCGCCATCATCGAAGCGCGCGGCCTGTCCTCGGCTGCTTCGGCCGCCAACGCCGCCATCGACCACGTGCGCGACTGGGTGCTGGGCACCAACGGCAAGTGGACCACCATGGGCATCCCATCGGACGGCTCCTACGGCATCCCTGAAGGCACCATGTTCGGCTTCCCGGTGACCACCGAAAACGGCGAATACAAAATCGTCCAAGGCCTGGAAATCGACGCCTTCTCGCAAGAACGCATCAACATCACGCTCAAGGAACTGACCGAAGAGCGCGAAGGCGTGAAGCACCTGCTGCCATAATAGGCGCAGCGGTTCAATCCGCCCAACGAAGTGGAACCGGTTAAACCACCGATCCGCCGCAAAAGCCGCACTGCCGAAAGCAGTGCGGCCTTAGCGCTTTCTGCAACCCCTGATTCTGCCAATACGAACGCCAAGATGCACCCATCCGAGGTTTTATTCCAGGGCAAACGCCAACCGCTGCTGCTTCCCGCCTGCGACCACTATGCAGGGTCCGAGAAGCTGATGCGCAAGTCGATGGCCCTGCAACAAGAGCTTGGCCCGCTGTTCGACATCACCTTCGACTGCGAGGACGGCGCCGCCGCTGGCAAGGAAGAGGAACACGCCCGCCTGGTGGCCCAGCTGCTGCTCGACGAGGCCAACCGCTTCGGCCGCATCGGCGCCCGCGTGCACGACGCCGCCAGCCCGCATTTCGAGCGCGACGTGGAAATCATCGTCGGCGCCGCCGCCAACAAGCTGGCCTACCTGGTGCTGCCCAAGCCGGATGGCGTGCAGGACGTGGAAAAGGCCATCGCCGTCATCAACCAGCACGCCCTGAAGGCCGGCCGCAGCAACCTGCCGGTGCATGTGCTGATCGAGACCCACGGCGCGCTGCGCGACGTGTTCGCCATCGCCGCCCTGCCCCAGGTCGAATGCCTGTCCTTCGGCATCATGGACTTCGTCTCGGCCCATTACGGCGCCATTCCCGGCAACGCCATGCGCACGCCGGGCCAGTTCGCCCATCCGCTGGTGGTGCGCGCCAAGCTCGATATCGCGGCCGCCTGTCATGCCCACGGCAAAGTGCCCTCGCATAATGTGACCACCGAAATCAAGGACAGCGCGGTGGTGGCCACCGACGCCCAGCGCGCCGCCGCCGAATTCGGGTATACCCGCATGTGGAGCATCCACCCGAACCAGATCAAGCCTGTGATCAAGGCCTTCACGCCGCGCGCTTCCGAAGTGAACGAGGCGGCCAATATCCTGCACGAGGCCGAGCGCGCCGCCTGGGGGCCGATTGCCCAGAACGGCCGCTTGCACGACCGCGCCAGCTACCGATATTATTGGACGGTTTTGCAGCGCGCGCGCCTGGCCGGCCTGCCGCTGCCCGAATCGGTCGCTGCCCTGATGAGCGCCACCCCTGAACACCCAGCAACGGAAACACACTGATGTCCATCTCCAAACTCTTCCTGGCTTGCAGTCTCGCCCTCGGTTCCGCCACCCTGTGCCTGGCCCCTGCCGTCCACGCCGAAGGCCAGCCGGCCGCCAAGGCGGACAAGAAACCCGCCAAACGCAAGGCCGCGAAAGCCGCCAAGCCTGCTGCTGCCGCTGCGGCGGCTGCCGGCGCCACCGCCGCTGTCGCCGCCGATGGCGAGGACGAAGCCGCCGAGCCAAGCGTGACCGGTTCCGCCGTCACCGAATTCGCCTGCGAACTGGGCAACAAAGTCACCATCTACCAGAACACCGAAGATGAGAACTTCATCGCCCTGCGCTGGAAAAAACGCCTGCACCGCCTGAAGCGCGTGGCCACCACCACCGGCGCCCAGCGCTTCGAGAACAAGCTGTATGGCCTGGTCTGGATCGGCATCCCGGCCAAGAGCATGCTGCTCGATTCGAAGCAGAGCCGCCAGCTGGCGAACGAATGCAAGAGCCCCGAGCAGAACAAGCCGGCGGAGACTCCGGCCGCAGCTGCGTAAGGCAAGCTGGAAGAGGAAACGCCCTTTCGGGGGCGCTGCAATACCCTGAAACATTAATAACAGACGATACCCACCTGAAGGAGAGGTCATGTCCCGCAACACACTGAATACGCTCAAGGATTTCACTATTTCTGGCAGCAAGAAGGGTAAGTTCTACTCCCTGCCGGCACTGGAAAAAAGCCTGGGCATCAAAGTCTCCCGCCTGCCGGTGTCGATCCGCGTAGTGCTCGAATCCGTCCTGCGTAACTGCGACGGCAAGAAAGTCACGGAAGAACACGTCAAACAACTGGCAAGCTGGGGCGCGACCGCCGCACGGACGGACGAGATCCCGTTCGTGGTGGCGCGCGTGGTGCTGCAGGACTTCACCGGCGTTCCTCTGCTGGCCGACCTGGCCGCGATGCGCAACGTCGCCTCCAAAATGGGCGTGAACCCGAAGAAGATCGAGCCGCTGGTGCCAGTCGACCTGGTCGTCGACCACTCGGTGACCATCGACCACTTCCGCGAGCCGAAAGCGCTGGACCTGAACATGAAGCTGGAATTCTCGCGCAACAACGAGCGCTACCAGTTCATGAAATGGGGCATGCAAGCCTTCGACACCTTCGGCGTCGTGCCTCCGGGCTTCGGCATCGTCCACCAGGTCAACCTGGAATACCTGGCGCGCGGCGTGCACAACGGCGCCGGCGTGTACTACCCTGACTCGCTGGTGGGCACCGATTCGCACACCACCATGATCAACGGCATTGGCGTGGTCGGCTGGGGCGTGGGCGGCATCGAGGCGGAAGCCGGCATGCTGGGCCAGCCCGTGTACTTCCTGACCCCGGACGTGATCGGCGTGAACCTGACCGGCGTCCTGCGCGAAGGCTGCACCGCGACCGACCTGGTGCTGACCATCACCGAAATGCTGCGTAAAGAGAAAGTCGTGGGCAAATTCGTCGAGTTCTTCGGCGAAGGCACCGAGTCCCTGACCGTGACCGACCGCGCCACCATCGCCAATATGGCGCCGGAATACGGCGCCACCATGGGCTTCTTCCCGGTCGACGACGCCACCATCGAATACTTCGAAGGCACCGGCCGCACCAAGGCGGAAATCGACGCCTTCGCCGCCTACTTCAAGGCCCAGGGCATGTACGGCGTGCCGAAAAAAGGCGACATCGACTTCACCCGCGAACTGCACCTGGACCTGTCCACCGTGGCGCCTTCGCTGGCCGGCCCGAAACGTCCGCAGGACCGTATCGAAATCGGCAATGTGAAAGCGACCTTCGCCGACCTGTTCTCCAAGCCAACCAGCGAGAACGGCTTCAACAAGAAGGCTGAAGACCTGACCAAGACCTACACCACCAGCAATGGCGTGAACGTGAAGAACGGCGACGTGCTGATCGCCGCCATCACCTCCTGCACCAACACCTCGAACCCGAGCGTGCTGCTGGCGGCCGGCCTGCTGGCCAAGAAAGCCGTGGAAGCCGGCCTGACCGTCGCGCCGCACATCAAGTCCTCGCTGGCCCCCGGCTCGCGCGTTGTGACCGAGTACCTGACCGCCGCCGGCCTGCTGCCTTACCTGGAAAAACTGGGCTTCGGCGTGACCGCTTACGGCTGCACCACCTGCATCGGCAATGCCGGCGACCTGACCCCGGAACTGAACGCTGCCATCACCGGCAACGACATCGTGGCCGCCGCCGTCCTGTCGGGCAACCGCAACTTCGAAGCGCGCATCCACCCGAACATCCGCTCCAACTTCCTGGCCTCGCCACCGCTGGTCGTCGCTTACGCCATCGCCGGCAATGTGACGCGCGATCTGATGACCGAGCCAGTGGGCCAGGGCAAAGGCGGCAAGGACGTGTATCTGGGCGACATCTGGCCGACCTCGGCGGAAATCGCCAAGCTGATGAAGTTCGCCATGAACTCGAAAGTGTTCAAGGCGAACTACGCCGACGTCAAAGGCGCGCCAGGCAAGCTGTGGGAAGCCGTGTCCTCGACCGAAGGCCAGGTGTACAACTGGCCGGATTCGACCTACATCGCCGAGCCGCCGTTCTTCGACGACTTCGCCATGACCCCGAAAGCGGCTGCTTCCGGCATCAGCGGCGCGCGCGCCCTGGGCGTGTTCGGCGACTCGATCACCACCGACCACATCTCCCCAGCCGGTTCCATCAAGGAAGACGGCCCAGCCGGCAAATGGCTGAAAGAGAACGGCGTGCTGAAGGCCGACTTCAACTCCTACGGCTCGCGCCGCGGCAACCACGAGATCATGATGCGCGGCACCTTCGCCAACGTGCGCATCAAGAACAAGATGATCCCGGCCAAGGCCGACGGTTCCGCGGTCGAAGGCGGCATCACCATCCACCAGCCTTCCGGCGAACAGATGTCGATCTACGACGCCGCCATGAAATATGTGGCCTCCGGCGTGCCGACCATGGTCTTCGGCGGCGAAGAATACGGCACCGGCTCCTCGCGCGACTGGGCGGCCAAAGGCACCCAGCTGCTGGGCGTGAAAGCCGTGATCTGCCGCTCCTTCGAGCGTATCCACCGTTCCAACCTGGTGGGCATGGGCGTGCTGCCGCTGCAATTCATCGGCAACGACAGCGTCGAATCGCTGGGCATCACCGGCAAGGAAATCTATGACCTGAAAGGTCTGGAAGGCGAGATCAAGCCACAGCAGAAAGTGACCCTGGTGATCCACCGCGCCGACGGTTCCAAGCAGGAAGTGCCTGTGCTGCTGCGTATCGACACCCCGATCGAAGTGGACTACTACAAGCATGGCGGCATCCTGCCGTTCGTGCTGCGCCAGCTGCTGGCTGCTTAATAGCCAAGGCCGCCCTCGCGGGCGGCTGCGCGCGCAACGCCGGGCTTGTCCCGGCGTTTTTTATTTGCACAGCCCATCCTTGCCGAATCCACTACAATACGAGTAACAAGAACTTTTACACTGACAGAAAACCTGTAGCGCTATGCGTCGACCATCTAAAGATTCACCTCATAAATTGTCCGCCGACAGCCAGCGCCTTCTCTCCCTCGCCCAGGCCGTAGGCCAGGCGGCCAGCCGGCTCGAAGAGCGCGGCTGGGAACGCAGTCTGGATACGCAGTTGCTGAAACTGCTGAAGACCGGCCACCAGGACACCATCGATGCCGCCCTGAACAAACTGTTCGGCGCGGACCTGAATGCTTACGACGTGCTGATGGACGGCGTGGAAGCGGCCAGCGAATCGGCCACCATCACCGTCGAAGGCGAGAACGGCACGGAACGGTACGATGCGCTGCTGGTGGCGGCGCCGGTGCTGGCCTGGACCCGCTTCTCCATCGCCTCCGGCGCGATTCCGGGCGATATCCTGAACACCCTGTCGGCCCATTTCTCGGCCCATCTGCTGGCCGACGGCACGCGCATGGCGATGGCGTCCACCCTGTACTCCATCGACCAGCTGCCGCGCACCCATGCCGACACCTACGGCAAGCTGCACAAGCTGGCCCAGTCCGCGCTCAAAGGCGTGGCGCTGAAATCGGAGACGAAGACGCCGGAAACCGCGCCCTTCCTGGCCGACACGCGCTACCTGCTGGTGGCCGTGGTGGCGCCGGCCGGCGAAGCCATGTTCCGCTGGCAGATGCCATCGGCCCACGCGCACCAGGCCGAGGAACGCCAGGCCGCGCTGGAACAGTGGCGCAGCCAGGCCACGCCAACCGCCAGCCGCCTGCTGCCCGGCTGCGGCGTCGAGCTGCTGCTGCCGGAAGCGTATTACATGGCTTGCCGCGAGGCCGATAAGCTGATCCGCCCGGTCTCGATCCGCGCCGCCGTGCACTACCTGACGCATTCGCTGGCTTGCGAGCCGGCCGAGCTGCGCGCCGTGGTGGCCGGCTTCGGTGAGGAAGCGGCCGATGCGCCGATCGACGAATACCGCGTCGGCTTCACGCGCCGCTCCAGCAGCGATGTGATTTATGGCGTGGTATGGCCGCTGTACGGCCAGGAAGACGAGGAAGGCACGCCGCCGGAAGGCCCGATCGGCGGTCTGCTCGACGCCCTGGTCAAGCCGCGCACGCCGGTGGATGAAATCGTCGAACACCTGAACGCGGCCGGCGTCACCCAGATCAAGAAGCTGGGCGAGCGCTATGTGGTCGAGTTCTGCGACGATTGCGGCGCGCCGCTGTTCGCCGATCCGTCCGGCGAGCTGGTACACGCCGAAATGCCGGAAGACGCACCGACCGGCACCGAGCATTTCCACTGAGCCGTTCAAGTCGGAATGCAAAAAGCCTCGCCCTGTGCGAGGCTTTTTATTTCACGGGTGCTTTGCCCTGATTGATGATAATAAATGCCAGCTGAGGCGACCTGCCTTGTTGCAGCTGAGTCTGCGGCGTGCTGGCGGGCACCGGTTGCGTAGCCGGTGCAGATGCTGGAAGCGGCACAGACTGCAATTGCAGGCGCGGTCCGTTGCCGACAGCCATGAACAGCCCGCCGAAGCCGATGAACATGCCGATCACCGAAGCCAGCATCCATTTATGGGTTTCATGCACCAGGCGCAGCATATCAGCGCGCACAGCCTCGATATCGGCCTTGGTGGCCAAGGTCGGCAGGATGGCTTCGATGCGGGCCTGGAAGGCGTGAAATTCGTGGTCCATGCTTCAGCATAGACCACGCAGGGGAGGTTTACCAGCTGGAGTAAGGCTTGCCGATCAGGTTGGAGTTGAGATAGCGCACATCATGCGTGACTTCCTCGCCCACCCAGTCCGGCTTGTCGAAGGCTTGCTCTTCGCTAGGCAGCTCGATCTCGGCCACGACCAGGCCCGCATTCGCACCCAGGAACTCATCGACTTCCCACACGAAGCCCGCATAAGGAATGCGGCGGCGGTATTTTTCGATGATGGGCTGCTCGCACAGCCGGTCGAGGAACTCGGCGGCATCGGCCAGCGGCAGCGGGTATTCCCACTCGCCGCGGCTGACGCCCACCGCCTTGCTTTTGATCGTCATGACCGCGCCCTCACCCTCGATGCGCACCCGCACCACGCGCTCCGGGTGCGAAGACAGGTAGCCCTGGCGCAGCAGCACCGGCTCGCCTTGCGCGCGCCAGCCATCGTTTTGCACCAGGAATTTACGCTCGATCTCAACGCCCATGGCTTAGTCGTCCAGCGACAGCAGGATAGGCTGCAGGATGGCCGCGCCCAGAGCCGCGCTGCGCGCGCCGTTCCAGCCCACATGCGGCGCCGGCAGGTCGGCGTTGTCCTTGAACGGCATTTCCAGGGTCAGGGCCAGGCACTGGAAGTGGTGGCCGATGTACTTGGAGGCCAGGGTCAGCATGTCTTCCTTGTACTTGCTGGCAGCGTAGCCGTATTTGTCCTGGAAGTCCGGGCTGGCGTTCTTGTAGCGCTCAATGAAGGCCTTCTGCGACGCGGCCTGCTCGGGCGTGAAGTTTTCCAGCATCTCGTTGCCGGCCACGAAGTTGTACGGCAGCGCTTCGTCGCCGTGGATGTCGAAGAACATATCGACGCCCGCTTCGTGGATCTTCTGCTTCACGCACAGCACTTCCGGCGAACGCTCCAGCGATGGGGTCATCCATTCGCGGTTCAGGTTCGCGCCGGCGGCATTGGTGCGCAGATTGCCGCGCACCGAACCGTCCGGATTCATATTCGGCACGATGTAGAAGACGGCGCGCTGCAGCAGCTTGCGCGCGATCGGATTGGCGTCGTCCAGCAGGCTGTCGAGCAGGCCTTCGACGAACCAGGAAGCCATCGATTCGCCCGGATGCTGGCGGCCGATGACCCAGATCTTTTTCTCCGCCTGCGGATTGCCGATGATGGCCAGGTTCATGTCGCGGCCATCGACGGTGCTGCCGATATCGACCACGCGGGCGATCGGGTTCTCGGCCACTTCGCCCAGCAGGCGCAGATGGCGTTCCCAGGAATACGGCTCGAAATAGGCGTAATAGACGCTATCCAGATCAGGCGTGTGCTTGATGGTCATGACTTCGCCATCGAAGGAGGTGGGCACGCGGAACCAGTTATCGCCATCGTAGCTTGCCACCGCGTTGTAGTCCTCGTAGCCTTTGGCATAAGTGGCCTGGCCCGCGTTCAGGAAGCGCATGGTCACGGCTTCGCCGCGCGCGCCCTGCAGGCGGAAGTGGAACCACTGGTGGATGTCGGCGTGCGAGTCCTTGCGCAGATTGAGTTCAATGGTGGCGGCGCTGTCGGCGCGCAGCACCTCGATGGCGCCCGAGTCGAAGTTCTGGCTGATTTTGATCGTCATTGGCTATTCCGTTGTAGTGAATTGCGATGGCGCTATTGTCCACGCTTTGCGCGGTTTACGCAAAAAGGGCCCGCATTTCTGCTTGCCCTTTTTCCAAGCTTGCCGGTTTTTCAGGCCGGCCTGCCCCTGCTGCATCAGCCGATATTGCGGCCGCGCGCTTTCAAGGCGGCGCGCACGCCGGCGCCGTAGGCTGGATCGGCCTTATCGAAGTGGCCCAGCTGGCGGTTGATGATCTCATCGCTGACCTGGCTCATCGGACCGGCCAGGTTGGCGAACAGGTTTTGCTTCTCCTGCTCCGGCAGGAGGCGGAACAGATTGCCGGCCTGGGTGTAATCGTCTTCCTGGCCGCGGCCATCGTAGCGCCCGGCCCCGCCGTGCAGCACCAGCGCCGGTTCGCCATGGCCCAGGCCTTGCGGCTGGCTGCCGCCCGCCTCCACCGTGTGGTAGTTCTGCTCGGACCCGCCATTGGCGATGGCCATGGCGCCGTCGCGCTGCTGGTTGTGGAAGGGGCAGCGCGGCGCGTTCACCGGCAGATGCTGGTGGTTGGTGCCGACGCGGTACAACTGGGCGTCGTGGTAGGCGAACAGGCGCGCCTGCAGCATCTTGTCCGGCGAATAGCCCATGCCCGGCACCACATTGGCGGGCGATAGCGCGGCCTGTTCCACTTCGGCGTGGTAGTTGAGCGGGTTGCGGTTCAGTTCCAGCACGCCCACCGGCAGCAGCGGGAAGTCCTTATGCGGCCAGACCTTGGTCAGGTCGAAGGGATTCCAGCCGGTGCGCGCTTCCCACTCGGCCAGTTGCTCTTCGGTCGCGACCTGCAGTTTGACGTCCCAGCGCGGGAACTCGCCGCGCTCGATGGCGCCGAACAGGTCGCGCTGGGCATAGTCTGGATCTTCGCCGGCCAGGCGCACGGCATCGGCCGCCGCCAGGTTCTGGATGCCCTGCTGCGTCTTCAAATGCCATTTGACGTAAACGCGCTCGCCAGCCGCGTTGATCAGGCTGAAGGTGTGGCTGCCGAAACCGTCCATATGGCGGTAGCCGTCCGGTGTGCCGCGGTCGCTGAAGAGCATCGTCACCTGGTGCAGGCTTTCCGGCGCCTTGCTCCAGAAGTCGAACATCATGGTGGCCGATTTCAGATTGGTCTGCGGATCGCGTTTCTGGGTGTGGATGAAGTCGGGGAATTTGATGCCGTCCTTGATGAAGAACATGGGCGTGTTATTGCCGACCAGGTCCCAGTTGCCTTCCTCGGTATAGACGCGCAAGGCGAAGCCGCGCGGATCGCGTTCGGTGTCGGCGCTGCCCTTTTCGCCGCCCACGGTGGAGAAGCGCACGAAGGTTTCGGCCTGCTTGCCGATGGCGGAAAAGAGTTTGGCCTTGGTGTAGCGGCTGATGTCGTGGGTGACGGTGAAAGTGCCGTAAGCGCCGGAGCCTTTGGCGTGCACCACGCGCTCTGGGATGCGTTCACGGTTGAAGTGCTGCAGCTTCTCGATCAGGTGGAAGTCCTGCAGCAGCAAGGGGCCGCGGGCGCCGGCGCTGGCCGAATTCTGGTTGTCAGCGACGGGAATGCCGGATGCGGTGGTGATTGGCTTGCTCATTGCTTGCTCCTCTATTGGCGGTGAACGATGGAATCATTCTAGAGAAGCACAGTAAATTAACAAAGACAATTGATTTAATCAGATCGATAGATTTTTATAATTCATACTGCCGTACAACCAGTACTGCTCATGCCAGGACAGGGCTTTTTCCAGCACATGGGGCGTCTGGCCACCGCGCCGCAAAGCCTCTTCATAGTAGGCGAGCAAGGCCGGCCGGTAAGTCGGGTGGGCGCAGCGCTCGATGATGAGCAGCGCGCGCTCGCGCGGCGCCAGGCCGCGCAGGTCGGCCAAGCCCCATTCCGTCACCAGCACATCGACATCGTGCTCGGTGTGGTCGACGTGGGCCACCATCGGCACCACGCTGGAAATCGCGCCGTCCTTCGCCACCGACTTGCTGACGAAGATGGCCAGCTCGCCGTTGCGCGCGAAGTCGCCGGAGCCGCCGATGCCGTTCATCATATGGGTGCCGCCCACATGGGTGGAGTTCACATTGCCGTAGATGTCGAATTCCAGCGCCGTGTTCAAGCCGATGATGCCGAGGCGGCGCACGATTTCCGGATGGTTGCTGATCTCCTGCGGCCGCAGCACGATGCGTTCGCGGTAGCGCTCAAGGTTGCGCAGGAAGTGTTCATGCTTGGCCGCCGACAGCGTGATCGAGGACGCCGAGGCCAGGGCCAGCTGGCCGGAGTCGAGCAGCTCGATGGCGCTGTCCTGCAGCACCTCGGAATACATGGTCAGGTCGCGGAAAGACGATTGCGTCAACCCATGCAGCACGGCGTTGGCGATGGTGCCGATGCCGGCCTGCAGCGGCAGCAGCTTCTCCGTCATGCGGCCGGCGGCCACCTCGCCTTCCAGGAAGGCGATGACGTGGCGCGCGATGGCGTCGGTTTCCTCATCCGGCGGCAGCACATTGGACGGGCTGTCCGGACTGGCGGTAACGACGATGGCGGCAATGCGCGCTGGGTCGACCGGAATGGCGGTGCTGCCGATGCGCTGGCCCGGCTCGGTCAGCGGAATCGGCGCGCGGCCGGGACGGGGCTGGGGCACGTAAATATCGTGCAGGCCTTCCAGCGCCAGCGGCGCGCTCAGGTTCAGTTCCACGATGATCTGTTTCGCCTGCTGCACGAAGCTGGCGCTGTTGCCAACCGCCATGGTGGGCACGATGCCGCCGTCTTCCGTGATCGCCACCGCCTCGATGACGGCAATATCGACCGGGCGCAGCGCGCCGCTGCGCAGCTGCTCGGCGGTTTCGGACAGGTGCTGGTCAATGAACATCACCTCGCCGTTATTGATCTTGTGGCGCAGCGCGGCATCGGCCTGGAACGGCATGCGGCGCGCCAGCAGGCCGGCATTGGCCATCAGGCCATCGCTGTCGTTGCCGAGCGATGCGCCGGTGAGCAGGGTCAGGCTGAATGGTTCGCGGCGGGCGCGCTCCACCAGCGCCAGCGGCAGCGCCTTGGCGTCGCCGGCGCGGGTAAAGCCGCTCATGCCGACGGCCATGCCATCGCGGAACAGGCTGGCCGCGTCGGCGGCGGGCATCAGTTTCTGCTGTAAGGCTGGATGGCGGATGCGGTCTGCGTACATGCTGGTCTCACTTTGTTCTGCTCTGATACAAAGCAGTATAGAATTCGGCCAGCAGTCGATTTATGACTATTATTCCCTGATTTCAGTCGAAATATTCATGGACATCCGCTCCCTGCGCTACTTCATCGAGACCGCCCGCCTGAGCAGCTTCACCCAGGCCGCCGAACTGTTGCACGTTACACAATCGACCATCAGCAAGATGGTGCACCAGCTGGAGGAGGAATTGCAGGCGCCCCTGCTGGTGCGCGATGGGCGCCGCCTGACACTGACCGATACCGGCCAGGTCGTGTATCAGCGCGGTCAGCAGATGCTGGCCACCATGCGTCAATTGCAGCTGGAAGTGCGCGACACCCAGGAACGCCAGCGCGGCAGCCTGACGGTGGGCATACCGCCCATGATCAACCTGCTGTTTACCCCGGTGCTGAAGGCGTTCCGCGAACGCTATCCGGCCATCGCCCTGCGGCTGCGCGAGGATACCGGCCAGGAGATCGAGCGCCTGGTGGCGGCCGGCGAACTGGAAATCGGCATGACGGTGCTGCCGGCCGATCCGGCGCTGCAGCTGGAAACGGTGAAAATCGCCAGTTACCCGATCTGGGCGCTGGCGGCGCACGGCACCTTCCAGCGCCACCGCCGCACCCTGCCCTTAAAGGCGCTCAAGGACTTGCCTCTGGTGCTGCTGGAAGACGATTTCGCGCTGACGCGCAGCCTGCGCAATGCCTTTACCGCCGCCGGTTTCATTCCCAGCATCGCGGCGCAAAGCAGCCAGTGGGACTGGCTGGTGGAGATGGCTTCGGCCGGCATCGGCGTGGCCCTGCTGCCCGAGCCTTTCATCCACCGCCTGGCGCACGAGCGCGTGCACGCGGTGCGCGTCAGCGAACCGGTGCTGCACTGGCAAGTGGCCCATGTATGGAATGGGCGCTATCTTTCGCATGCGGCGCGCGCCTGGCTGGAGGTCTGCCGCGACGTGCTGGGAGCGCCGCAGCCCTAGCCCGCCTTCACACTAGCCATAAGCCCTGGCTGGCGTATTGCGCATCGATCACGGCCTGCTGGCCGATCCAGCTGCCGATCAGCTCCGCGCGGCTGTGGGTGTCTAGATAACCGACCCAGGCCGCCGCGCCGCCTGCCGCACTCTCCGCCAGGCCGCTGTTGGCGTACAAGGTCTGCACGAAGGCGCTGTTGCTCATGCCATCGTAGCGCGCGCGGAATTCCGCCGACCAGGTAAAGCCATCGGCATATTGCGCCGCATTGAGCTGGCGCGCGGCCCACCAGGCAAACCCGGGCAAATCGCCGGGCCGGTCCAGTATCGCTTCATACAACAGGCCCAGGGTTTGCAGCCGCGCCTGGCCTGCCTGGGTAAACGCCAGGTCGGTCTGCTGGCCCGCGAACTCGCCCTTCTCGATACCATGCAAAGTATCGCTGTCGCCATTTGCCTTGTCCACCACGTGCAGCTGGCCGTCGCGCGCCAGCACGAACTGATAGCCCGACAACATGCCGGCATACACGGCGGTATCGATGCCGTCGCCGCCTTCCAGCGCATCGCTGCCGGCGCCGCCCTCCAGCCGGTCATTGCCGCTGCTGGAGAACCACACCGTTTCCTGCGTCACGCTGCCCTGGGCCAAAGCCAGGCCGCTGGTGGTATTTTGCAGGGCGCGATGTTCGGCGCTGAGGGCAAAGCCCGTCAGCACGCTGGCGCGGCTGGCTTTCACGCCATGGGCGCCGGACAGGTCGTCCATCCAGAACTGGTAGCCGTCCACATCCGGTGTCCGGCCCAGCACCTGCTGATACAGCCTGGTGACGAAAGCGCTGTCGCTCAACTGGTCCAGTCCCAATCCCGCCCATTCGGTGGAATGGGTAAAGGACTCGGCCACCTGCGCCGCCGTGGCGCCTCCGCGCAGATAGAAATTCAGGCCGCCGATGTCGGCCGCGCGGCTGAAAGCGGCGTGGTACAGCAGGGCGATATCGACCAGCGTGGCCTTATCGGCCGCCAGGAAGTCCATGACGCGCAAACCCGTGTTGATCTCGGCCAGTTGCACGGTTTCTTTTTCCAGCGGCGCGAAGATGGCGGTCTGGTGGCGCGCCGACAAGGTGCCGTCGGCTTTCATGTAAAAATCCCACAGACCTCTGTCGCTGCGACCGCCCTGCAGGATATCGTTGCCGCTGCCGCCGATCAGGATATCGTCGCCGATGCCGCCGGCGACGAAGTCATCGTCCGCGCCGCCATCGAGCCGGTCGTTGCCGCCCGCACTGCCGACCACATCCTTGCCCGCGCCGCCGAACAGCAGATCGTCATCGGCGCCAAGGAAGATGTTCTGGCTGGCGCCATCGCCCACCACCATATTCCGGCCGTCGCCACCGCGTATCGTGGCGGCGCCGACGATGGCGGCAAAGTCCACATTATCCAGCTGCAGCGTGGCGTTGCCGCCCAGCTGGGTAGCGTCGATCACCAGGCCGATGGCCGATTTATTCGGTTCGCCGCCTGGCGCCGGCGTGCTGGAACTGCCCTCGATCACAATGGTGCGATTGCCGCCCTGGCCCGCCGCAGCCGTGGGAACCAGGGTATTCGTCTTCAGCAGAACACTGCTCAGCAAGTCGTTGAGGAAGCTGGTGCCCTGCCCTGTCATCTCCTGCTGCACGCTGGAACCGGCGACGGTTTTCTGTTCGATGCGGCGGATCAGATCCAGCAGGCCCTGCTCATGGTTCAGCAGCGTATTCGGCCCCTCCGCCAGCAGGCCCGTCCCCGTCGGCAGGCTCACGGTGAGGCCGGCGCGCACGCCGCCCGTGCTGACAGAGAGCGGAATATCGGCCATATTCGCGTTCGGCGTATTCGGATCTTCATTGCGGGTGGGCTGCACCAGCGGCACCGTGAGCGTGGTGGTACCCAGGCCGGTCACCGGATCGGTGCCCTGCTGCTGCACCACCGGCACCCCGTCTATCGTGCCGGTGGGCGGCGGTTCGCTCGGCGGCACGGTGTTCAAGCTGAAATTGGCGGTACTGACTGTGCCTAAGCCGCTGCTGCCGCCCGCATCCTGCACACCGGTCAGGTCGAGCGTAAAGGCATTGGTGGCGCTGGTGGTGTTGGCGAGCGGCGTATAGGTGGCCGTCCAGGTACGCCCCCCGTCGTTGCTGGTCAGCGCGCCCAGCGTGCCACTGGGGATCGTCAGGTCGGCGCTGGTAAAGCCCGTCACCGCTTCCGAGAAGGTTACAGTCAGCACCGCGGTTTCACCCGCCGTCAGCGCGCTGTCGCTGAGCGCGAGCGTGGCGGTTGGGCGCACCGGCGCCGCAGTCACAAGGGTGCTGGAGTCGGCGGCGCCATTGGCGTTGCCATCGTTCGGTGTCAGTGTGAAGGCGGTGCCGACGCTGCTGCCAACGGCCACCTGGTTGGCGGTCGGCGTGAAAACCAGGGCCTGCAGGGCGCTTTGCGCGGCAGCGGCGCTGGCCGCCGTCAGCACATAATTACCGGCAGTACCGCTCAGGCCCGTACCGGCCAGCGTGCCGTTGGCGGCGGCATAGCTGATGGCGATGCTGACAGGATCGCCATCGGCATCGCTGACGGTGACGCCGGAAAATGGCGTGGCGGTGCTGTTATCGTTCACATTCAGCGCGGTGCTGAACGTGCCGCCCAACAGCGGCAAAGAGTTGGCCGTGACGTTGAAGGTGTGCGCACTGGCGTTTGCCGCCACCGCATTGCCCGCCAAATCCTTCACCGAATTGCCCGCAATGCCAATGGTGTAGCTGCCCACATCGCCGCTATCCCAGCTGCCGCCTGGCGCGGTCACCGTGTAGGTCACGGTATTGCCGCTGGCGGAGACGCCACTCACCGTCAGCGCATTATTGCCGCCATCCTTGACGGTGACATTGCCGGTGCCAAAGGTGCTGGTGTCGATGCCCGCGCCGCCGCTGTCGGAATAGGTCACGGTAAAAGTGAAGCTGCTGCCGCCCGGCACACGCATATCGGCACGGACCGGCGTGCCGGCCGTAGGCGCTGTGGTGTCGAGCACATAGGCCTGGCTAGAGGCGCTGCCATGGTTGCCCGCCGCATCGCTGACGCGCACTTTCAGCGTGCCGCTGCCGCTCAAGGTTTGCCCGGCCAGCGACCAGCTGGTCTGGCCGACCGTGCTGCTGGCAGTTGCCCACGTCGCGCCATTGTCCAGCGAGACTTCCACCACCTCGCCCGTCTGCACGGCAGCTCCCAGGACGCCGCTCAGCGACTGGGCGGCCGTGGCCGTAATCAGGTCGGTACCGCTGCTGCCGGTATCGGCGGAGAAGCTGGAACTGCTGTTGAGCGTTGCCGGGGCGGTGGTGTCGAGGGTATAGGCCTGGGTGGCGACGGCGCCGTCCAGATTATTCGAATCGACCGCCTTGATGATGATGGTGCCGCTGCCGCTCAAGGTGACGCCGGTCCACTGCACGCTGGTGCCGCTGACCATGGACGTGATGTCGGTCCAGGTCGCCCCATTGTCCAGCGAGCCTTTCACGACGGCGCCGCCAGGCAGCACCGCGCCTAAAGTGGCGCTGATGGTCTGTGCCGCGACATTGGTGATGAAGTCGGAATTGCTGCTGCCGCTGTCGGCCGACAAGCCGAGCGCACTGACCGCAGGCGCGGTACTGAACAGCACATCGAAGCCATGTGCGCTGGCGTTGGCCGCCACCGCATTGCCGGCCAAATCCTTGACCGAGTTCGCTGCGATGCCGATGGTGTAGCTGCCGGCGTCGCCGCCATCCCAGCTACCGCCCGGCGCGGTCACCGTGTAGGTCACGGTATTGCCGCTGGCGGATACTCCGCTGACGGTCAGCGCATTGCTGCCGCTGTCCTTGACGGTGACATTGCCAGTGCCGAAGGTGCTGGCGTCGATGCCCGCGCCACCGCTGTCGGCGTAAGTGACGGTGAAGGTGAAGGAGCTGCCGGTAGGCGTCACCAGGTTGGCGCGCACCGGCGTGGCGGCCGTGGGCGCGGCGGTATCGAGCACGTAGGCCTGGCTGGAGGCGCTGCCATGGTTCCCTGCCGCGTCGCTGACGCGCACTTTCAGCGTGCCGCTGCCGCTTAAGACTTGCCCGGCCAGCGTCCAGGTATTCTGTCCCACCGTGCTGCTGGCCGTGCTCCAGGTGGAGCCATTGTCGAGCGAGACTTCGATCAGTTCGCCCGCCTGCACGTTGGCGCTCAGGGTACCGGAGATGGTCTGGGCCGCCGTGGCCGTGATGAAGTCCACGCTGCTGCCACCCGTGTCCGCGGAGAAGGCGCTGCTGGCAGCCGTAGTGCTTGGCGCTGTGGTGTCGAGCACATAGGCCTGGCTGGCGGCCGTGCCCGCGTTGCCATGTTCGTCGATGACGCGCAGTTTGAGCGTGCCGCTGCCCGCCAGCGTGACGCCGGTCCAGCTCAGCGTCGTGCCGCTGACCATGGAGCTGACGTCAGTCCAGGTCGCGCCATTGTCGAGCGAAGCCTGCGCCACCTCGCCCGCTCCCAGGCCGGCGCTGAGCGTGGCGCTGACGGTTTGCGCCGCGACATTGGTGATGAAGTCCGAGCCGCCGCTGCCGCTGTCGGCCGAGAAGGCCAGGCTGCCGATGGTGGTGGCCGGTCCCGTATGGTCGAGCGTGACGCTCAGGGCGCTGCTGGCAGTGCTGTTCAGCGCCCCGGTGGCCGAGGTCACGATGGCGTAGGCGTTGTAGCTGCCATCGCTGTAGCCGCTGGTACTCAGGCTGCTGACGGTCCAGCTGCCGTTGGAGACGGTGGCCGTGGCCGTGGCGTCGGTACCGGCGTCATAGCTGCCGTTATTGTTCTTGTCGAGGAAGACGCGCACGGTGCTGCTACTGTCGCCGGCGGCGCTGGTGCCGCTGAAGGACAGGCTGGCGGCGCCGGTGATATTGTCGGTGCTGCTGGAACCGGTGTCGCTGGCCGACGCCAGATCGGGCGCGCCGGGCGTGGCCGGCGTGACGCTGACGGTGATGGTGCGGGTCGACGTGGCACTGCCGTCCGTCACCTGCACCACAAAGCTGTCCGTACCCGCAAAGCCTGCCGTCGGCGTGTACGTGATCGTGCCGCCAGGCGTGATATTGGTGCTGCCCGAGCTGGCCGTGGCGCTGCTGAAACTCAGCGTGCCATGGCTGGGCGCACTGCTCTGGCTCCAGGTTTCGGTCTGGCCGCTGTCGTTGTCGCTCACATGCAGCAGGGAGCGGATGTCGGTGGCGCCCGCATTCTGCGCCAGCGTCAGCGTGGTGGTGGCGCCGACGAAGGTGGGCGTGATATTGGGCAGCGTGATGTTGTCCAGCACGATATTGTCCAGGCCCAGATAAATCGGATTGCCGGCCTGGTCGGTCAAGACGACTGAGCTGATGCCTTTCAGCTTGGAATCATTGAGCGCAAAGGTTTCCGCCGTCCCGACGCTGCTGTTGATATTGATGACCACCGTGCCTTTGCTGGTGGTGAGCCTGAGCTGGTTGATGCTGTCGGCCCAGTCGAATATCGCAATGGAAGTCAGGTCGAAGGTCTTGCTGCCATCCAGCGACAGCGTGAGCGATAGCGGGCCGTTCACATCGTTCGGGTCGACGGCAAAGATCTGCCCAACCAGTTCCGTCACATCGGAACCAGCGAAAAGCTGCTCGTCCGCCACCACCACCGAGCCGCTGGAGGCCGTCATAGTCAGAATATGGCCACTGACAGTCTGGGAAGCGACTTTCACGCCTCCAATATCGAAGTCCGTATGCGCGGTGACATTGCTGGCGAAATCATAGGTAGCGCTTTGCATTTTCTGACCTTGCGGGATAATTAAGATCGGATATCGGGAAAATAGTAGGGAGGCTAATCAGTATTACTCAGGAAACAAAAAAGATTATTCTTTCCACTTTAATCATCTTTCAATATGCCGCCCATTTTCACGGGCGGCATATTGAATTCAGGGACGCGAAGGATAAATGCCTTCGGTAGCAATAATGAAATTCAGCGTCACCCCGGGCTGCAGGGTGCTGAGCGATACCGGCACATTAACGGAGAAGGCCAGCGGCTGGCCGCCGCCGGTATTGTCATTGCTGACCGTACCGCTGCCGGCGGGCACCGTGATATTGAAAGGTTTAAGCGTGGTATTGGAAGCGGCATTGCTGTAGATCTTGGCCGCCGCCGCGCCTGCCATCGCCTTGCCCAGCACCAGGCCGGTGGCCGGCACATTGTCGCTGGAGCTGGTGCCATCGGCGGGAATGGCCACACTGACGGTCGCGCCAGCGCCAGCCGTGAACGTGGCCGTGTGGCTATGGGCCGGCAGATTATTGACGCCGATCGAGAGAGAACCGCTGGCGGTGGCGGTGGTGGTGGCGGTGGCCGCGCCGCTGGTCTGGCCCACCCCATTCATCGTCGTCGTGCCAAGCGCGATCTTGCTGCGCAAATCGGGCAAGGCGAAGGTCGTGCGGCCATCGCCGCCGTATTTATTGCCGAGCAGGGAAAACAGAGCCTGGTAGTCGCTGACTTTCAAGACCGAGCCATCACATAAGGCCCAACCTTGCGGCACCCAGGGAACCGGCCATAAGATAATCTGACCTAGAATTGGATCCATTTCGCACCTCCGATTATTCAATAAACAATAAATGTCCGGACAGAACCTTTAATGCCTATTTATAGTGCCACAGGCAATTAGAATAATCGTTGCGCAAGCACTACATCAATCGAAGCAAAGCGAATTTTTATTTGGATTAAGTTAGAATTGGAGAGAATCAATCAAGGAAAACACGAAAACAATTAACAAGATTTAAATTAAATGAGCAATATTAAATATTTCACTTAGATTAATTCAACTGGCTTTTATTATGCTCGCTAAAACCCGGCATGCAAGGCTATCCCCTCGATCGGATCGACCGGCGCGCTCCACGGCGCGGCCGCGAAAGCGCGGCGGGTATCCTCGTAGCCGGCGCGCCAGCGGCTTTCGATGCCTGCCGCGCTGAAGTCGATGTCCTTGGTGTGGTCTTCGCTGTTCAGGCGCGGCGCTTTCAGCATCACGATGTGCATTTGCGTGCCGCAGCCCCAGGAGGCCAATTCGCGCACCGCTTTCTGCGCCATCACTTCGCGCGGCAGCTGGGCCGCCAGTTCGCGGATCACATGGCGCAGACGGTGCATGCGGCGCTGCTGCTCGATATTGGCGACGCGGCTGGCGTACTGCACTTCCTTATGCTTTTCCAGCACATCGAGCATGCTTTGCGGCTCGCGCCCGTCGGGATTCCACAGCTGCACGGAGAAGATCACGGAATCGCGGCGCGGCTCGTCGTCTAGCACCGCCTCGATCGGCGTGTTGGAGTAGATGCCGCCATCCCAGTATGGCTCGCCATCAATGCGCATGGCGGGAAAGGCGGGCGGCAGCGCACCTGAGGCGATCAGGTGCGAGACGTCCAGCTTCTCCTTCTGCGTATCGAAGTAGCGCATGGCGCCACTGCGCGCGTTCACCGCACCCACGGTCAGGCGCGGCCCGCCGTTATTGAGATAATCGAAATCGACCAGGGCTTCCAGCGTGCGGCGCAGCGGCTCGGTGCGATAGTAGGAAGCGCTTTCCACACCCACTTTGGCGGCGGGATTCCACCAGCTGGCGGGATTCGGTTCGAAGAAGGCGGGAATGCCTTGCGTGATCGTGAGCGCGTTGGTAAAGGCGCGCGGCATGCCCGGGAAAAGTTCGGCGTGCTGCTCCATCTGCTGCCAGAACTGGCGCAGGCGCGCCAGCCTTTGTTGCGGCGGATTGCCGGCGATGATGGCGCCGTTCAAAGCGCCGATGGAAGTGCCGATCACCCAATCCGGCTCAGCCCCGGCTTCCTGCATCGCCGCGTACACGCCCAGCTGATAGGCGCCCAGCGCGCCGCCGCCTTGCAATACCAGGACGACTTGCCCCGGCATGGACTTGCCCTTGCTTTCGACCGCCATCTCGTCTCCCATGCAATCCGAGCGGCGATTGTAACCAATTCTGCGCAAACGCAAACGGCACGCGACAGTAAGGCGGAAAATGACAATACAGCCTTTGCGGGAGTTCATCATGAACAGCCACTTGCCGACGCCTCAGCTTGACAAGCCCAAGCCCTCAAACGAAGATGAAAACACCGAGTCCCGTCTGACTCGGGCGGAGACTACTGTGGAATATTTAGCGAAGGCCATTGAACGTTTTGAAAAGCGCATGGACGAGGGTTTTTCCACCATGCGTGCCGAGCACCGCGCCGACATCGCCGAACTGCGGCACGAAATCAATGAATTCCGTAAGGAGGTCGCCACGAATATGCGCTGGCTGCTCGGCATCGTCTTCGCCAGTTTCATGTCTCTGCTGGCGATGATGGCGCGGGTCAATAACCTGCTGTGAATCAGTCCGGCATGCGCCCCGTCTTCAGCGCAAACGCCCATTCCTTGCGTCCCTTGCGCGCGGCCAGCGCGCTGGCGGCATCCCAGTCGTAAGCCACCGCATACTGCTCCACCGTCCAGCCTTTGCCCTTGCGCTCAACGATCGCGTAACGCGCATGCGGCGTACCGTTTTCGGCCTTGTGCGGGAAGGGATGTTCGTCCTCATACGCCTGCAGGCCAACGCTGCCGGGATTGACGATCAGTCGGCCATCGTCCAGTTGCATGGCACGCGGCACATGGGTATGACCACACAGGATCAGCGAAGCCTGGGCCGTGCCGGCGCGCTCGCAGACCTCCTCGTAGGTTGCGGCACGCTGGCCCGCTGCCGTCACCGTCTCCATGAAGTACACCAGGTCCGAGGCTGGCGTGCCATGCACCAGCAGCACATCGTCGGCCAGACGCAGGGACGCCGGCAGTTGGGCGATCCAGGCGCGCTGCTCGGGACGCAGCTGCTGGTGGGCATACAGGTCGGAGGCGCCCATGCGCGCCGGATCATGCTCCAGCACCTGGCGCTCATGGTTGCCGGCAATGGTGGGCAGGTTCAGCGCCATCAGGCGGTCGGCCGTCTCGCGCGGCTGCAATGAGCCGGACAGGATATCGCCCAGGTTCACCGTCACGTCGACGCCGCGCCGCGCGATATCGGCCAGCACCGCATCGAGCGCGCCCAGATTGCCGTGAATATCGGAAATGGCTGCAATTCTCATCGTTTAGACCTCGCAATTCGCTTAGTCCAGGAATTATGCGCCAAACCACAAACGCCCGCACTCTGCGCCAGCGCAAACAGCCCGTCCCATCAAGGAGGAAGATAGGCGGATCATCGTCCGAGGGAGGCCGCCATGAACAGCAATACCCCCATTCCTCAGCTTGACAAACCCCATCCCGCCACCGAAGCTGAGAAAACCGAGGCCCGCCTCACGCGCCTGGAAACCACCATGGAACAGCTCGTCAAAGTCATCGACCAAATGCAACTGGATATGCGCGAAGGCTTCCGCAATGGGAACGCCAGGCTGGATGCTGCTGTAACAGATTTGAGAACTGAACTGCACAGTTCCATTGACGGCTTGAGAACCGAACTGCACAGTTCAATCGCCGAAATGCGCACGGAACACCGCAGCGAAATGCAGGAAATGCGCCGGGAAATGGCCACCAATATGCGCTGGCTGCTGGGCATCGTGTTTGCTAGCTTTATGTCGCTGCTGGCCATGGTGGCGCGGATCAACAATCTTCTGTAACCGCAAATGAAAAAGGCCAATCCGAAGATTGGCCTCTCTCATTGAATCTAATGGTCGGGGCGAGAAGATTCGAACTTCCGACCCCCTGCACCCCATGCAGGTACGCTACCAGGCTGCGCTACGCCCCGACGAGCTGCGAATTATAACAGAGAGATTTGAATTTTTGTCATACTTGCTGCACACTTATTGAATTGCCTGTTTTTTGCGCATTTCATGTCCATTTCCCCCGTACTGCTGGCGCGCGCCGCCGAACTGATTCAACAAGCCGATGGCCTGATCGTGGCCGCTGGCGCCGGCATGGGCGTCGATTCCGGCCTGCCCGATTTCCGCGGCAACAGCGGCTTCTGGCAGGCCTATCCCGCGCTGGGACGGGCGCGCCTGGATTTCGCCAGCGCCGCCTCGCCCCGTACTTTCGAGCAGGATCCAGCACTGGCCTGGGGCTTTTACGGCCACCGCCTGGCGCTCTACCGCAGCACCGTGCCACACGCGGGTTTTGACCTGCTGCGCGCCTGGGCCGAGCGCATGCCGCAGGGCTGCGCCGTCTTCACCAGCAATGTCGATGGGCAGTTTCAGAAAGCCGGTTTCGATGCGCAGCGCATCTACGAATGCCATGGCTCCATCCACCATCTGCAATGCCTGGACTCCTGCCATCAGGCGATCTGGGAAGCCGACGCCTTCGCGCCGCAAGTGGATGCGAACGCCTGCCGCCTGCTCAACGCGGCGCCGGTCTGTCCGCATTGCGGCGGACTGGCGCGGCCGAATATCCTGATGTTCAGCGACTGGAACTGGGTCGAACGCCGCAGCGCGGCGCAGGCGGGACGCCTGCAATCCTGGCTGGCGCGGGTGCAGCACCCGCTGGTGATCGAGCTGGGCGCCGGAACGGCCGTGCCTTCAGTGCGCCATTTCAGCCAGCATGTGCTGCAGAGCCATGGCGGACGCCTGATCCGCATCAACCCGCGCGAGCCGGAGGTGGCCGACCGGCACGACGTGGGACTGGCGGCCGGCGCGCTCGACGGCCTGCTGGCCATCGAAAACGCGCTGTCCTCGGCAAGATAAACGATTTAAACGATTTTCGCCGTCAGGCTGCTCAGGCCATCGATGCTGCCCACCAGGGTCTGGCCCGGCTTGACGGCGCCTACGCCTTCCGGCGTGCCGCTGAAAATCAGGTCGCCCGGTTCCAGCCGGAACAGGGTCGAAAGATTGGCGATGGTTTCGCTGATCGACCAGATCAGATGGCTGATATGGCTGGACTGCTTGCGCGCGCCGTCCACGTCCAGCGTGATGGCTGCCTGGCCGATATCGCCCGCCTCTTCCACGCGATGCAGAAGGCCGATGGGTGCGGAAAAATCGAAGGCCTTGCCGATTTCCCATGGACGTCCGCTGTCGCGCATCTTGAACTGCAGATCGCGCCGCGTCATGTCGAAGCCCACGGCATAGCCGAAGATATGCGCAGCCGCGTCGGCCACGGCGATATCGCTGCCGCCCTTGCCGATCGCCACCACCAGCTCGCATTCGTAATGATAATTCGCGGTCTGCGGCGGATACGGCAGCTCAGCCGTAACGCCGGCGGCCACCGGCACGATGGCGCGCGCGTCGTTGGGTTTGCAGAAGAAGAATGGCGGTTCGCGCTCCGGGTCGGAACCCATTTCGCGCGCATGGCCGGCGTAGTTGCGGCCCACGCAGTAGACGCGGCGCACCGGGAACAGCGCCGCGCTGCCCGCCACCGGCAGGCCGACGGCCTGCTGCGGCGGGAAAACGAAGTTACTCATAGCGAGTCCTGTTAAGCCAAAACAGCCAGTTTAACTGAACAGCAAGGCTCGCAGGGCAACCTTGAAGGACTCGCTCAGCGCATCCCGGTCCAGCTCCGGATTATGTAACAGGCGCAGGGGCAAGCCCTGGTACATGGCGATGATGATTTCCATACGGCCGTCAATCGTGGCGTCATCGGTGCTCAGGCCTCGCGCCTCACGGCAGCGCCTGAGCAAGCCGCCGAACTGCTCGCGTGAGACGCGGTCGCCTTCCTGCACGCGCAACGCGATCTTCTCGTTGCGCGAAGCTTCGGCGCTGATTTCAAGATACAGCTTCCAGTTCACCGGCTCCAGGCTTTCGTCCACATGCTCGCGCGTGGTGTCCACCATCTCCTGCAAGGGATCCTCGGCCTGGCCCAGTTCCCCCAGCAGTTCCCCCACTCGCTCAGTATCGAGTTCGATAAAGGCACTGATGATTTCATCCTTGCCCGAGAAGTAGTTGTAGATATGACCGGCGCTCATCCCGGCCACCTTGGAAATCTCGGCCATGCTGGCGGCGTGGAAGCCGCGGCGCGCGAAACACTGCGCCGCCGCTTCCAGCACCTGCTCGCGGCGCTGCTGCGCGCGCGCCGGGTTGTAATGTCGTTTCTCTGTGCTGCTCATGGCGTCATCTGGCAATTAAATAAGCTTGAAGACATCATTTTATCCTTGCCAGCCGCCACCCAGCACCTTGTACAGGGTGACTTGATTAGAGGCTTTTGCCAAACGCGCGTTAATCAGGCCTTGCTGGGCCGTATACAGGGCGCGCTGCGACACCAGGGCGTTCAGATAGGAATCCGTGCCCTTGCGGTAGCGTGCCTCGTGGATGCGGTAGCTCTTTTCCGAGGCCTGGGCCAGCGCCGTCTGCGATGTCAGGCGCTCGTCCAGCGTGCCGCGCTGGGCCAGGGCGTCAGCCACTTCGCGGAACGCGGATTGGATCGACTTCTCGTAGCGCGCCACGGCGATGTCGCGGTCGGCCTTGGCGATGTCGAGGCGGGCGCGGTTGGCGCCGCCGTCGAAGATCGGCAAATTCAACTGCGGCATGAAACTCCAGGTGCCGGAACCGGCCTTGAATAGGCCGGACAAGGCGCTGCTCGCGCTGCCCGCCGACGCCGTCAGCGAAATGCTGGGGAAGAAGGCGGCGCGCGCCACGCCGATATTGGCGTTGGCCGCCTGCAGGCTGCGTTCCGCTTCCAGCACGTCGGGACGGCGCTGCAGCACGTCCGACGGCAGGCCTTCCGGCAGTTCCGCCAGGCGCGTCACCGCGTCCAGCGCGCCGGACGGCTGCAGGTCCGCCGGCAAGGAGGTACCGACCAGCAGGGCAAGCGCGTTTTCGCCTGCCGCTACCTGGGCGGTGTACAGGGCCATATCGTTGCGGGCCGCTTCCACGCTGGTCTGGGCTTCATACATGTCCAGACCGGAGGTGGCGCCAGCCTCGAAACGGCGTTTGCTCAGTTCATAGCTGATCTGCTGGTTCTTCAGCGTGTCCTGCGCCAGGCGCAGGTGTTCGCGGTCGGCCGCCAGCGTGAGCCAGGCGTTGGCCACTTCCGACACCAGCGTGATCTGCTGGGCGCGGCGCGCTTCCACCGTGCCCAGATACTGCTGCTGGGCGCTTTCCGACAGGTTGCGCAGCTTGCCGAAGAAGTCCAGCTCATAGGCCGCCAGGGCCAGGCCGCCGCTGTACTGGCGCTGGATCGCGCCTTCGCCGCCCGGCGTCATATTGTTGGCGGTGCGGGTGGCGTTCTGGCCGCCGGCCGCCGAGACTTTCGGCAACAGGGCCGAGCGCTCGATGCCGTACTGGGCGCGCGCTTTCTCGATATTCAGGGTCGAGACGCGCAGATCGCGGTTGTTCTTCAGCGCCAGCTCAATCACCTGGCGCAGCTTGTCGTCGGCGAAGAACTCGCGCCACTCGATATTGGCGGCGGCGCGGCTTTCGCTGTTGGCGGCCGGCTTGTAGGCATCGCCTTGCGGCCAGGCCTGGGTCACCGGGGCGGCCGGGCGCTGGTACACCGGCGCCAGGCTGCAGCCGCTCAGCAGCGCCAGCGCGGCCAGGGTCATCATCGTCTTTTTCATCATCATTCAGCTTCCAAAACAGGGGCCGGCGCGGCCTTGCTGCGCGAGGCAAACATGCTGCGCACCAGCACGAAGAACACCGGCACAAAGAAGATGCCGAGGAAGGTGGCCGAGAGCATCCCACCCAGCACGCCCACGCCGATCGCGTTCTGGCTGCCGGAACCGGCGCCGTTGGCGAGGGCCAGCGGCAGCACGCCGAGGCCGAAGGCGATGGAGGTCATCAGGATCGGACGCAGACGCATGCGCACTGCCTGCAGCGTCGCTTCGCGCAGCTCGACACCCTTCTCTTGCAGCTCCTTGGCGAATTCCACGATCAGGATCGCGTTCTTGGCCGACAGACCGACCACGGTCAGCAGGCCGACCTGGAAGTAGACGTCGTTCGACATATGCATGCCCCAGGTGGCCAGCACCGTGCCGATCACGCCCAGCGGCACCACCAGCATCACGGAGAACGGCACCGACCAGCTTTCATACAGCGCGGCCAGGCACAGGAACACGATCAGCAGCGACAGCGCATACAGGGTGGTGGTCTGCGAACCGGAGTCGCGCTCTTCCAGCGACAGGCCGCTCCATTCCAGGCCGATACCGGCCGGCAGCTGGGCCGCCATCTTCTCGATTTCGGCCATGGCCACGCCCGAGCTCACGCCCGGCGCCGGCATGCCCAGGATCTGCATCGAGGACACGCCGTTATAGCGTTCCAGGCGCGGCGAAGCATAGATCCACTCGCCGGTGGTGAAGGCGGAGAACGGCACCATCTCGCCACGCACATTACGCACGAACCATTTGTCCATGTCTTCCGGACGCATGCGCGAATCGGCCTGGCCCTGCATGAACACTTTCTTCACGCGGCCGCGGTCGACGAAGTCGTTGACGTAGGAGCTGCCCCAGCCCGTGCTCAGCACATCGTTCACCTTGGCGATGGACAGGCCCAGAGCCGTGGCCTTCTGCTGGTCGACGGTGATCTTGTATTGCGGCGTATCTTCCTGGCCGTTGGGGCGCACCGCCATCAGCTTCGGATTCTGCGCGGCCATGCCGAGCAGCTGGTTGCGCGCTTCCATCAACTTGGCCGCACCGAGGCCGGCGCGATCCTGCAATTGCAGGTCGAAACCGCTGGCATTGCCCAGTTCCAGCACGGCTGGCGGGGCGAAGGCGAACACCATGGCATCGCGGATCTGCGACAGGGAAGCCATGGCACGGCCAGCCACCTGGTCCACGCGCAGGTCGGCGCCCTTGCGCTCTTCCCAGTCCTTCAGCTTGACGAAGGCGATACCGGTGTTCTGGCCATTGCCGCCGAAGCTGAAGCCAGCCACGGTGAAGATGGAGGACACGGCCTTTTTCTCGTCTTCCATGAAGTGATGCTCGACCTGCTCGATCACGTTCAGCGTGCGCTGCTGGGTGGCGCCGGTCGGCAGCTGGATCTGGGCGAACAGCACGCCCTGGTCTTCGTCCGGCAGGAAGGAGGTCGGCAGACGCATGAAGACCACGCCCAGCACCAGCACCAGCGCCGCATACATGGCCAGGGAACGGCCGCTGCGCTTGATCATGGAGCCGACCCAGCCCTGGTAGCCGATGCTGCTGCGCTCAAAGACACGGTTGAACCAGCCGAAGAAGCCGGTGGTCGCCATATGGTGGCCTTTTTCCACCGGTTTCAGGAAGGTCGAGCACAGCGCCGGGGTGAACACCATTGCCACGATCACCGACAGCACCATGGAGGACACGATGGTGATCGAGAACTGGCGGTAAATCACGCCGGTGGAGCCGCCGAAGAAGGCCATCGGCACGAACACGGCGGACAGCACCAGGGCGATACCCACCAGCGCGCCGGTGATCTGGCCCATGGATTTGCGCGTCGCTTCCTTGGGCGGCAAGCCCTCTTCCGTCATCACGCGTTCGACGTTTTCCACCACCACGATGGCGTCGTCCACCAGCAGGCCGATGGCCAGCACCATGGCGAACATGGTCAGGGTGTTGATCGAATAGCCCAGCGCGGACAGCACGCCGAAGGTACCCAGCAGCACGACCGGCACGGCCATGGTCGGAATCAGGGTGGCGCGGAAGTTCTGCAGGAACAGGTACATCACCAGGAAGACCAGGATCACCGCTTCAACCAGGGTTTTCACCACTTCCTGGATCGAGATCTTGACGAAAGGCGTGGTGTCGAAAGCCACCACGGCCTTCATCCCTTTCGGGAACTGCGGGCTCATCTGGTCGACGCGTTCCTGCACCAGTCTGGCCGTCTGCAGCGCATTGGCGCCGGTGGCCAGCTTGATGGCAATACCGGCGGCCGGCTTGCCGTTGAAGCGCGCCACGAAGTTGTAGTTCTCGGCGCCCAGCGCCATGGTGGCCACGTCGCGCAGGTGCACGGTGGCGCCGCTGGCGGCGGTCTTCAGCAGGATCGCGCCGAACTGCTCGGGCGTCTGCAGGCGGCTTTGCGCCGTCACGGTGGCGTTCAGCTGCTGGCCCGGCACGGAAGGCGCGCCGCCCAGCTCACCGGCCGACACTTCGGCATTCTGGGCGCGGATGGCGTTGGCCACGTCGGCCGGGGTCAGTTGGTAGCTGTGCAGCTTGGCCGGGTCGAGCCAGATGCGCATCGCGTACTGGGAACCGAATTGGATCACCTCGCCCACGCCCTGCACGCGGCTGAGCGAGTCGATCACGCTGGCGGCCACATAGTCGCTCAGGTCGTCCTGGTTCATCTTGCCGTCTTCGGACACGAAGCCCAGCACCACCAGGAAGTTGTCGGTGGCTTTCGACACCACCAGGCCCTGCTGGGTGACGGCGGCCGGCAGCAGCGGGGTCGCCAGCTGCAGCTTGTTCTGCACCTGCACCTGGGCGATGTCCGGATTGGTGCCGTTGCGGAAGGTCAGCTTGATGCTGATGCCACCGGTCGAATCGCTGGTCGAGGACATATAGCGCAGGCCGTCGATGCCCTTCATCTTCTGCTCGATGACCTGGGTCACGGCGTCTTCCACCGTCTTGGCCGAGGCGCCAGGGTAGGAGCCGGCGATGCTGATCGACGGCGGCGCGATGTCCGGATACTGCGACACCGGCAGGCCGAGGATGGCCATCACCCCGCCCAGCATGATTACGATTGCGATCACCCACGCAAAGATGGGGCGATCAATAAAGAAACGAGCCATTTATTCTTCTCCGGGATTAATGCGCTGCCTTGGCAGGTTCCGCTGCCGCCGTTGCCGGCGCTTTTTTGGCGATGGTGGCGGGGCCGCCAGGCTGCACTTTCTGCACGCCCTCGACGATCACGCGGTCGCCTGCGGCCAGGCCGGTTTTCACCAGCCATTTGTCGCCGAAGGTGCCGCCGGTGCTCAGGGTGCGCTGTTCAACCTTGCCTTCCTTGTTCAGCACCAAAGCAGTGGCTTCGCCGCGCTGGTTGCGCGTGATGCCTTGCATCGGCACGGCGATGGCTTTTTCGTCGACGCCGTTTTCCAGCACGGCGCGCACGAACATGCCGGGCAGCAGATCGTGTTTCGGGTTGGGGAACAGGGCGCGCAGGGTCACGTTGCCGGTACCCGGATCGACGCTCACTTCCGAGAATTGCAGCTTGCCCGCTTCGGCGTACTTGCTGCCGTCGGCCAGGATCAGGGTCACGCGCGCCTGGCTGCCCTCTTTTTTCAGGCTGCCGCCATCCATCTGCTTTTTCAGGCGCAGCAGCTCTTCGCTGGACTGGGTCACGTCGACATAGATCGGGTCGAGCTGCTGCACGGTGGTCAGCGCATTGGCCTGGCCGGCCGTCACCAGGGCGCCCGGCGTCACGCTGGAGCGGGCGATGCGGCCGCCGATCGGCGCCGCCACCGTGGTGTAGCTCAGATTGATGCGCGCCGTTTCCAGCGCGGCGCTGGCCGCTTCCACCTCGGCCTTGGCCTGCTCGTGCAGGGCCACGGCATCGTCATAGTCCTGGCGGCTGACGCCTTCGATTGCCAGCAAATCCTTGTAGCGCGCCACTTTCGGGCCGCTGGTCATCAGATTGGCCTTGGCCTTGGCCAGGCTGGCCTTGGCGGAATTGAAGCTGGCCTGGAACGGGGCCGGGTCGATCTGGTACAGGGCGGTGCCGGCCTTCACATCCGTGCCTTCGGTGAACAGGCGCTTTTGCACCAGGCCGCCGACCTGCGGACGCACTTCGGCCACCTGGAAGGCGGCGGTGCGGCCCGGCAGCTCGGTGGTGATATTCAGGGCGGCCGGCGCCACGGTGTACACGCCCACTTCCGGCGGCGGCATCTGGGCGGCGGCACCGGCGCCGCCTTGGGCGTCGGACTTGCCGCAACCGGCAGCCAGCGCCGCTACCGCCAGGACAATCGCACTGCCCGCCACCCGTGGGAATGGAGTCGAAAAGAGAGTCGTCATATCTTGCCTTTTATTAACAAATCATTCGGATAGACTATAGAATGAACGATCATTCTAAATGTGTCAAGCGATTCTTTCTTAACAAATTCGACAAACTTACGCGAATAATAGGGCGAGATCGAATCGAAAACGGCCATTTTGCAATCTCCGCTAGACTTTGCTGATACGTATTGAAAAGGCTGCCGACCATGGAAAATCAGAACAGCGATACCTTCCACCGCCTATCGTCCGGCGTGCCGGGTCTGGATACGGTGCTGGCCGGCGGCTTGACGCGCGACCGCCTGTATCTGGTCGAGGGCGAGCCGGGCACCGGCAAGACCACGCTGGCCCTGCAGTTTCTCAACGAGGGGGCGCGCCAGGGCGAACGGGCGCTCTACATCACGCTGGCCGAAACGGCGATCGAGCTGCGCGCCGTGGCCGCCTCGCATGGCTGGGATATGGCGGGCATTCAGGTGGAGGAAATCATCCCGGACGAAAACTCGCTGGCGCCCGACCAGCAATACACCATCTTCCACCCGTCCGAAATCGAACTGGGGCTGACCAGCCAGCGCATCGTGGCCGCCGTCGAGCGCGCGCAGCCGGTGCGCGTGGTGCTCGATTCCCTGTCCGAGCTGCAGCTGCTGGCCGACAGCGCGCTGCGCTACCGGCGCCAGGTGCTGGCTCTGAAACAGTATCTCTCCAGCCGCAACTGCACCACCATCTTCCTCGACGACCGCACCGCCCTGAATACCGATCGGCAGGTGCGCAGCGTGGCGCATGGCGTGATCACCCTCGATCTGGCGCACCAGGCCTATGGCGGCGAACGGCGCCGCCTGCGCGTGGTCAAATACCGCGGCATCGCTTTCGTCGGCGGCGCGCACGACTACCGCATCGCCACCGGCGGGCTGCGCGTCTATCCGCGCCTGGTGGCCGCCGAGAGCCGCGTGTCCGACACCCGGCTGCAGCTCTCCAGCGGCCTGGCGGAACTGGACCAGCTGCTGGGCGGCGGCCTGGAGGAAGGCATGAGCACCCTCGTCACCGGCCCGGCCGGCTGCGGCAAGTCGACGCTGGCCGCGCAATTCGTGGCCGCCGCCGGCGCGCGCGGCGAGACCTGCGCCATGTTCCTGTTCGAAGAATCGCGCAACAATCTGCTCAATCGCAGCAACGCCCTCGGCATGAACCTGAGCGGCTTGATACGCGCCGGCCAGCTCACCGTGCAGCAGATCGACCCGGCCGAACTCTCGCCCGGCCAGTTTTCCCAGGCGGTGGTCGATGCGGCGGGCCGCGGCGCGCGCGTCATCGTTATCGACAGCTTGAACGGCTATATGAATGCGGTGCCGGACGAACGCTTCATGGCGACCTATCTGCATGAACTGCTTACGTATCTGGGCCAGCGCGGCGTGGTCACCATCGTGGTGTCAGTGCAGCCGGGCATGCTGGGGCAACCGCCCAGCAGCGGCGTGGATGCCAGCTATATCGCCGACAATGTGATCATGCTGCGCTACTTCGAGACCCAGGGCATGCTCAAGCAGGCGATCTCCGTCGCCAAGAAACGCGGCAGCAGCCATGAGCGCACCATCCGCGCCTTTACCGTGGATGGCAAGGGGGTGCATGTGGGCCCGGTGCTGCAAAATTTCCACGGCATTCTGACGGGCGTTCCGCGCATTATCCCTTCGGCCGCCCCGATCCCGGCCAAGCCACCGGACAACTGACGCCATGGAAAGACGCATCCTGATCTTCGCGCCGGGCGGCCGCGACGCCGCGCTGACCGAGCAAGTGCTGACGGCGGCGCAGATAGGCTGCCATGTCTGCGCGTCGGCGGAGGATCTGGCGGCGGCCTTGCAAGCCGGCGCCGGCGGCGTGCTGACGGTGGAAGAGGCGCTGGGCGCCGGCGCCTTCGGCGTGCTGGAAGACTTCGTCGATGGCCAGCCGCCCTGGTCCGACCTGCCCATCCTGCTGCTGACGCGGCGCGGCATCGACAGTCCGCAGGCGCGGCAAGCCGTGCTGCGGCTGGGCAATCTGACCTTGCTGGAGCGCCCGGTGCTGACGCTGACCCTGGTCACCGTGCTGCACACCCTGCTGCGCGCGCGCCGCAAGCAATACCAGGTGCGCGAGGCCGAGCAGCGCAAGGACGAATTCCTCGCCAGCCTGGGCCACGAGCTGCGCAATCCCTTGGCGCCCATCCGCACCTCGGCTGCCCTGCTGCGGCGCATGGCCGGCGCGTCGCCCGAGCTGGAACACATCGGCGCCGTGATCGAGCGCCAAACCGGCCACTTGACGCGGCTGGTGGACGACCTGCTGGACGTGGCCCGCATCACCAGCGGCAAGGTGGAATTGCAGTATGCGCAGCAGCCGCTGGCGGCGGTGATCGCCCATGTGGAAGAGCTGTGCGAGGCGGCGGCGGCGGCCAAGCGGATTGGCCTCGCCCTCGTCCTGCCGCCACAGCCGGTGCTGCTGCAGGCCGATGGCGCGCGCCTGGTGCAGCTGCTGTCGAATGTGCTGTCGAACGCGATCAAGTTCACGCCGGAAGGCGGCCATGTCGCCCTGCGGGCCACGGCGGCGGACGAATGGCTGCAAGTGACGGTGAGCGACAACGGCATCGGCATGGAGGCTGAGGCGTTGGAACGCATCTTCAATATGTTCGAGCAGAACAAGCCCGGCGGCGGTCAGTTGAAAACGGGCCTGGGCATCGGTCTGAGTCTGGCGCGCCAGTTCGCCCTGCTGCATGGCGGCAGCATCGCGGCCAGCAGCGCGGGGCCGGGGCGCGGCAGCGAATTCACCATCCGCTTGCCGGTGGTGGTGGCAAGCGGCGCGGCAGCGCCGGCGCCGACGCCGCCAGCCAGCGCCGCTAGCGACAGCCGCCGCAAACGCGTGCTGGTGGTGGACGACAACCATGACGCCGCCGACTCGCTGAGCGCCATGTTCGCCACCCTCGATTGTGAGGTCGGCACCGCCTACGACGGTTATGCCGCGCTGGCCGCCGTGGAGCACGATCCGCCCGACCTGGTAGTGATGGATCTATCCATGCCCGGCATGGACGGCTACGAGGCGGCGCGCCTGATCCGCCAGCATCCGGCCGCCCACGACGCGGTGCTGGTGGCGCTGAGCGGCTGGGGCCAGGACGATGCGCGCCGCCGCACCGACAACGCAGGTTTCGACTACCACCTGGTCAAGCCGGTGGCCTTCGACACCATCTTGCAGCTGACGCAGGCCGACACGGCGCCGCGCCACCCGCACCGGCATTAAGCGCCCTACTTCCAGTCTCCGCGCAGTTCCAGCACCTGGCTGCGCAACAGCTCCGGCGTGACCTCTTGCGGCGCCAGCGGCTGGCCCACGGCCAGCGCCAGGCGCGAACGCCAGCCCTTGCGGAATGCGCGCTCCAGGGCATTGTCCTGGTGGCGGCTCAGCAAATGCCCCCACAGGCCGCGCAGGGCCATGGGAATCACCGGCACCTTGCTGCGCTCGATGATCTTGGCGATGCCGCCCTTGAATTCATTGACGTCGCCGGTCACCGTCAGCTTCCCTTCCGGGAAAATGCAGACCAGGTCGCCCTCGTGCAGCGCTTGCGCGATATCGACGTAAGCCTTCTCCATCAGCCACGGGTCTTCCTTGGCCGGCGCGATCGGAATGGCGCGCGCGGTGCGGAAGATCCAGCCCAGCAAGGGCAGCTTGAAGATGCGGTGATCCATCACAAAGCGGATCGGGCGTGGGCTGGCGGCGCCGATCACGATGGCGTCCACATAGCTCACATGGTTACACACCAGTACCGCCGCGCCCTCGTCGGGAATGCGCTCGGCGTCGATGGTCTTCACCTTGTGCACGGTGTGGATCAGCAGCCAGGCCAGGAAGCGCATCAGGAATTCCGGCACCAGCGAGAAGATATACACCGCCACCAGCGCATTCATGATGGCCGTGGCGAGGAAGAGTTCGGGAATCGTCAGCCCGTGCTGGAGCAGCAGCATGGCCACCCCGGCCGCGACCACCATGAACACGGCGTTCAGGATATTCATGCCGGCGATGGTGCGCGACAGATGCTGGGGATCGCAGCGCAGCTGGATCAGCGCAAACAGGGGCACGATGAAGAAGCCGCCGAACACGCCGATCATCACCACATCGAAGACGATGCGCCAGGCGCCCTGCTGCGCCAGCATGCCGAAGGCGTCGACGGCGGCCGTGTTCACGTAGCCCTGGGTGGCGAAATACAGGTCAATGCCGAACAGCGTCAGGCCGAAGGAACCGAACGGCACCAGGCCGATTTCCACCTTGCGTCCCGACAGCCGTTCGCACAGCAGGGAACCGGCGCCGATGCCGAGCGAAAAGGCGGTGAGCAGCATGACGAAGACGCTATGGTCGCCATGCAGGTAATCCTTGGCGAAGACCGGGAACTGGGCCAGCACCATGGCGCCATAGAACCAGAACCAGGAATTGCCCAGCATGGAGAGGAAAACGCTGCGGTTCTTGCGCGCGAACGCCAGGTTGCGGAAAGTTTCGCGCACCGGGTTCCAGTCCACTTTCAGCTGCGGCGCCGGGGCCGGCGTATAGGGAATGCGGTAGGCGCTGAGCAGGCCAAGCACGGCGAACAGCATGGTGGCGCCGGCCACCAGCATCAGGCCACCCGGCTGCTGCATCACCAGCACATCGCCGAACACCTGTCCCAGCAGGATGCCAACGAAGGTGCCCATCTCCACCATGCCGTTGCCGCCGGTGAGCTCCTCCGGCTTCAGCTGCTGCGGCATATAAGCGTATTTGACGGGACCGAACAGGGTCGAGTGGGTGCCCATGCCGACGATCGCCGCAATCAGCAGCCAGAGCGAATGCGTCAGCCAGCCGACGGCGGCCAGCGCCATGATGCCGATCTCCAGCCATTTGATGAAGCGCGCCATCGAAGACTTTTCAAACTTCTCCGCCAACTGGCCCGAGGTGGCCGAAAACAGCACATAGGGCAGGATGAACAGGCCGGGGATCAGATTGGTGACCATGGACGGCGACAGGTCGGTCCAGCTGGCGGCATCGTAAGTCATGATGACGATCAGCGCGGTCTTGAACAGATTGTCGTTGAAGGCGCCGAGGAACTGGGTCCAGAAAAACGGCGCAAAACGGCGCTGCCCGAGCAGGGCAAACTGGCTGGAATGGCTCATAAGGGGTGGGCGGAAATGGAAATAGCTGCAACATACAGGACAAGCCTGGCGGCGGCAACCCTGCGCCGCCTTGCAAAAAACAATAGGCAATCGTTTAAAATATTGCCCTTGCGCAATATTTAACTCCTAGTATATAATGCGATCCCCTGTAAAAGGGGAGCGGAAGCAGCCATACGCCACCGCTAACAATTTTAGGAACACAAGATGAAAACCAAGTTTATCGCCGCCCTGATCGGCGCAGCAGTCGCTTTCCCATTCGCCGCCCAAGCTGAAGGCATCTACGTTGGCGGCAACGTCGGCCGTGCCGAGCAAAAACTGAGCGCCGAAGGCGTTTCCCTGAAAGACCACAGCACCGGCTACAAACTGTACGCTGGCTACGAATTCAACAACACCTTCGGCATCGAAGGCGGCTTCAACGACCTGCGCAAAGCAGAAAAATCGGTTGGCCCAATCAGCGCCAGCGTGAAAACCCGCAACTTCTACGTTGCCGGCACCGCGACCCTGCCACTGAACGAACAATTCAACGTGTTCGCTAAAGCCGGTTTCGCACGCAACCGCGTGACCGCCGACATCACCGAAGGCCGTTACCACGATTCCGACCGCGCTAACCGCACCTCCCCACTGCTGGGCATCGGCGCTTCCTACAAGTTCAACAAGAACGTGTCCCTGGTTGCCGAGTTCGAACACTTCGGCAAAGTGGCTAAAGGCGAAGACGCAAACCTGAAAGCCAACCTGCTGTCCTTCGGCGTGCGCTACAAGTTCTAAGTCCCTTCCGGATTGGAATGCACGAAAAGCCCGCCTGTTATGGCGGGCTTTTTCATTTCCGGCCATGCCGCGCCCTGCCCCGCCGCACATAGTAGAGTAGGGCTTTATCCTCCAGGGAGAGCAAGATGGCCATCCTGCCCCGTCTTTGCGCCGCTGCCGCCGTACCGTGCCTGGCCCTGCCGGCCGCCGGCTCCGAGCCCTTCGTCTACCAGGGCATGTGCGAAGCTTCCGCCGCCGCCGCGCTGAACGCCAAGCGCTTCATCGTCGCCAGCGACGAGTCCAATACCCTGCTGCTGTATGAACGCGAGAACGCCCAGCCCCTCGGCAAGCTGGAACTGGAAGGCTTCCTCAAGGCGAAGAAATCGGATCTGGAAGGTTCGGCCACCATCGGCCAGCGCATCTACTGGATCTCGTCCCATAGCCGCAGCAAAAAGGGAGAGCTGAAACCGGAACGCCACCGCTTCTTTGCCATCGACGCCAGCCAGCTGCCGCTGCGGACGGACGGTCAGCCATATACCCGGCTGCTGGACGACCTGCTGAAAACGCCGCTGGCGCAAAAGTACGGACTGAAGGAAGCCGCCGGCAAGAAGCCGGAAGAAGACGGCGGCCTGAATATCGAAGGACTGGCGGCCACGCCCGAACATACCTTGCTGATCGGCTTCCGCAACCCGCTGCCGCATGGCCGCGCCCTGCTGGTGCCGCTGCTCAATCCCGCTGAACTGATAGCCGATGCCAAGCCTGCGGTGGCCCGCTTTGGCGAGGCGATCGAACTGGAACTGAATGGGCTGGGAATACGCAGCATCGAGCCGGCCGGCAATGGCTATCTGATCGTGGCTGGCCCCAGCAGCGACAAGGGTGGCTTTGCCTTATACCGCTGGTCCGGCAAGAGCGGCGAACTGCCGCGCAAGCTGGCGGTGGAAGGATTGGAAGGCTTGTCGCCGGAAGCGGTGTTCGCCATCCCGAACAGCAATAAGTTCGTGCTATTGAGCGATGACGGCGGGAATTGCAATCCGGCCGCCATGACCTTCCGCAGCGTCACCGTCAAGCTGCCTTAGACGGCGTCAATCGAGTGCGGCGATGGCGTGCAGCGTGGGCGCCAGCGGCACGGCCGCGCACACGGCGATGGAGAGCTGGGGATGCGGCAGGAAATAACAGTGGGAAGCGCTGGTCGTCTGGCCCAGCTTGTATTCGGCCTCGCGCCGGCTCCACAGTGAAAAGAAGGCAGCGCTGCGGCGCGGTTCGGGCAAGGCCAGGAGCGCGGCGCTTTCCTGCGCACTAAAGGCCTGCTGCGCCAGGGCCGCCAGGTCGCGCGCCGGATCGATGCGTTCGATATCCAGGCCAAGAGGCGTGCCGCGGCTGATGGCGCAGGCGATCCATGGCCCGCTATGGGACAGGCTGAAATAGGGGGCGGCACCACCGCCGACCAGTTGCAGCAAAGGCGCCTGGCCGATGCGCTCTTCCACCGTGAAGGCATCCGGCGGCAGGCCAAGCAGCGCGCACGCGGCCTGGCGCAGCAGCATGCGGCCCAGCAGGAACTGGCGCCGCCGCTCATCGCGGATGAAGCGCTGATAGCGCTGCCGCTCGCTGGCGCCGAGACGGGCCAGCCAGGGACCGGGATCGGCGGCGGCCAGTCCGGCCGCGTCCAGCAGCCAGACGGCCGCCTGGGCGGCGGCGGCCATGCGGATTACTTGGCCTCGATGCGGACGAATTCGCCTTTCAGCGCCACGCCGCTCATGATCGCGCCGTCATGGCACTCGTACTCGGTGGCGCTGGACCAAGGCTGGTTGTTGTAGTTGCTGACGATATTGATCACCGCATTGGCGCCCAGGGCATTGGCGCGCTTCTGCAGTTGCAGCATGGCCGACAGGAAGGCCCAGTTGCAGGCGCGGTCAGGGGTTTTGCCCACGCTATTGGTTTTCTGGCTGGTCTTGTCGGTGCTCAGGGTTTCCAGCACTTTCGGGTGCGGCTGGTCGCCGAAGTAGAACTTGACGGAGTCGCCCAGACGGCTCTGCGCATCGTTATCGGCCATGGCGGCGGCGATCGGGAAAGTCAGCTTGGTGTCGCGCGCTTGCGCCGGCAGCATGGCGGCGGCCGACAGGGCCAGAACAGCAGTCATCGAAATCAGTTTTTTCATATTTTTCTCCTTCGGTTGGTAGGGTGTTACTCTGCAATACTCTGTGCATCGGCGCCGGTGGGACCACCTACGGCAGCATCATAGTTCGCGATGACGTAGGCGCTAGCCATATTGCCGACACGGGTCAGCATCAAGTTGTCATGCACGCCCAGCGTAAAGCCGGCCGCCATGGCTGAGGCGCGCTGAAAGAACTGTGGGCTGGCAATCAGCTTGCCTTGCTCGTCGCGGATATTCATTCGCAACAGAACGCCCGAACTGCCAATCAATGGTCCCAACAGGACACGTGCAACGACACCCTTATGCGTCACATCGTCAATGACCGGCTCGATCACCAGGCTGCGCCCGGTGACTGGGCCACTATTCCACTGCTTTAGTTTCTCGCTCAGATCTTTTTGAATGTTTTCGTCGATCTTGTTCAAAGCCATGGCGTCACCTTCAAAGCCCTCCTTGAATACGACGTGTTTGAGCTCAATGCGGCTGAATTTATTGAACGGTTCAACTGGCTGCGGGTTCCGCGTGGCAGATGCCTTGATGCTGGTTGCACATCCTTGCAGCAAAACCACACCAAGCAATCCAGCTGCGAGCAGTGTTCGTTTCGTATTATTTTTCATTCTTTTCCTTGTCAATTTGTATGGCGCTTGAAGATCAGCGAGGTATTGATGCCGCCAAAGGCGAAATTGTTCGACATCACATAATCGCATTCGATGCGGCGGCCTTCGCCGGCGATATAGTCGAGCGACGCGCATTGCGGGTCCACGCTGTCCAGGTTGACGGTGGGCGCGAACCAGCCTTCGCGCATCATCTGGATGCTGATCCAGGCTTCCAGCGCGCCGCAGGCGCCCAGGGTGTGGCCCATATAGCTCTTCAGGGAGCTGATCGGCACGCCGCCGCCGAACATCTGCAGCGTGGCTTGCGATTCGGCGATATCGCCATGCTGGGTCGCCGTGCCGTGCGCGTTGATATAGCCGATGGCCGATGGCGGCAAGTCGGCGTCTTCCAGCGCCAGGCGCATGGCCTGCTGCATGGTGGCGGCATTGGGCTGGGTCACGTGGCAGCCGTCGCTATTGGTGCCGAAGCCCACCAGTTCGGCGTAGATGGTGGCGCCGCGCGCCTGCGCATGCTCCATCTCTTCCAGGATCAGGCAGCCGGCGCCCTCGCCGATCACCAAGCCGTCGCGCGACTGGTCGTAGGGGCGCGGCGTGGTGGACGGCTCATCGTTGCGGGTGCTGGTGGCGAACAGGGTGTCGAACACCGCCGCCTCGGTGGCGCACAGCTCCTCGGCGCCGCCGGCGATCATGGCGGTCTGCTTGCCCGAGCTGATCGCCTCGTAGGCGTAACCGATGCCCTGGCTGCCCGAGGTGCAGGCGCTGGACGTGGTGATCACGCGGCCGGTGACGCCGAAGAACACGCCGATATTCACCGGCGCCGTGTGCGCCATCATCTTGATATAGGTGGTGGCGTTGATGCCGCGCGTGCTGCGCTCCTCCATCATGCGGCCGAAATCGCCGATGGCGCTGGGCGTGCCGGCCGATGAGCCGAAAGCCACGCCCATCATGCCGCTTTGCAGCAGCGGCGAATCGAGCAGGCCGGCGTCGGCCAGGGCCAGTTCGGTGGCGCGCGTCGCCATCAGGGCCACGCGGCCCATGCTGCGCATGCTCTTGCGGTTGAAGCGTTCGCTCAGTTCGAACGGCGCGGCGGGCGCGCCCAACTGGGTGTTCAAGCCTTCGTAGTCGGCCCAGCTATCCATGCGCACGATGGCGTTGCGGTATTCGCCCAGGCGTTGGCGGATGGCCTGCCAATCGTTGCCGATCGGGCTGATGCCGGCCATGCCGGTGACGGCGACGCGGCGCTTCATGCCAGGCCTCCGTTCACGGAAATGACCTGGCGCGTGATGTAGCCGGCTTCCTCGCCGACCAGGAAGCTGACAGCCGCCGCCACTTCGTCGGCGGTGCCGACGCGGCGCGCCGGGATCAGCTTCAGCACTTCATCCATCGGCAGGTCTTCGGTCATATCGGTGTCGATCAGGCCGGGCGCCACGCAGTTGACGGTGATGGCGCGCTTGGCCAATTCCAGCGCCAGCGCCTTGGTGGCGCCGATGATGCCTGCCTTGGCCGCACTGTAATTGACCTGGCCACGATTGCCCACCAGGCCGGAAACCGAGGCCAGGGTGACGATGCGACCCGGCTTGCGGCGCTGTACCAGCGGCATGACCAGGGGATTGAGCACGTTGTAGAAGCCGTCCAGATTGGTCTGCAGCACGATGTCCCAGTCTTCGCCGCTCATGGCCGGGAAGGCATTGTCGCGCGCCACGCCGGCATTGCACACCACGCCGTAGTAGCAGCCGTGCGCCGCGATATCGGCCTGCAGCGCGGCAGCCGCCGCATCGCGGTCGCCGATGTCGAACTGCAGCACGCGCGCGGCGCGGCCCATGTCCGCGATCTGCTGCGCCACCGCCTCGGCTTCGGCGCGTTGGCTGCGGCAATGCACAACCACGTCGAAACCGTCGCGCGCCAGGCGCAGCGCAATGGCCTTGCCGATGCCGCGCGAAGATCCAGTCACCAATACGCTTTTATTGTCGTTTTTCTTATGCTCGCTCATGCTGCATTCCCATTCGATAATCCTTGCAGAAATTCATTTACATCCTCGGGCTGGAACACGGTCAGCGTGGCGCTGGCCAATGCATCCTGCCCGGCAGCGCCGCCGTTGGCGATGCTGCATTCAAAAGCCGCCAGCCCGTTCTCGCCGCGCAGCACTTGGCGCACCCGCACGTGCAGCACGGCACCCAGCGCGAACAAGGGACTGCTGGTGGTGTAGCGGCGCGAGCCAAGCAGGAAGCCCGGCTTGACCGCTTCGCCGCGCTGGCGCGCCAGATAGCCGGCGTGGGCCGCCACTGCCTGCGCCATGTATTCGATGCCGACCCAGCTGCCCACGCCACCTTCGGCGTAGAACAGGCTGTCGGCGCGGATCGCCACTTCGGCGCACAGGCTTTCCTGGTCCGCCTCCAGCACGCGGTCGAGCAAGGCCATGGGACCGGCGTGCGGCACCAGGCTGCGGAATTCGGGCATGCTCATGCCATCCTCCCCAGCACCAGGGCGGCATTCGAGCCGCCGAAGGCAAAGGAATTGCTCAGCACCCGGCGCAGCGGCCGTCCCAGGCTGGCGCCCGGCGCGGCCACGTTCAGCGCCGGCAGTGCGGGATCGGCCTCGCCGTCCCACAACTGCGGCGGCAAATGGCCTTGCGGGTTATCGTCCTGCATCAGCAGCCAGCACAGCGCCGCTTCGATGGCGGCGGCCGCGCCCAGCGTGTGGCCAGTGAGCGGCTTGGTGGAGCTGACCGGTACGGCGGCGCCGAACAAGCCCGCCACCACGCCCGCTTCCATCGCATCGTTCTGTGGCGTGGCGGTGCCGTGCAGGTTGACGTAGTCGATCTGCGCCGCTTCCAGCCCGGCGCGCTGCAAGGCCTGGCCGATGGCCAGCCGGGCGCCCGCGCCGGAAGGATCGGGCGCCGAAATATGGTGGCCGTCCGAGGACTCGCCCCAGCCGCATAGCGCCACGGCGGACGGCTCGCGGCTCATCAGGAACAGGGCCGCGCCCTCGCCGATATTGATGCCTTTGCGCTTGGCGCTGAGCGGGTTGCAGCGTTCGGTGCTGACCGATTCCAGCGCCGAGAAACCAGCCACGGTAAAGCCGCACAAGCTGTCCGAACCGCCGGTGACGACAGCGTCGCACGAGCCCATGGCGATCAGGCGCGCCGCGCTGGCCATGGCTTTGGCGCTCGACGAGCAGGCGCTGGAATGCACATAGGCCGGGCCGCTCACACCCAGTTCAGCCGCCAGCATGCTGGCCGGCGAACCCATTTCCTGCTGGCCGTAGTGGAACTGCGGCGGCAAGGCGCCCTGTTCCTGCATGGCTTTCAAGGCCAGTTCGGTTTCCGCGATGCCGGACGTGCTGGTGCCCAGCACCACGCCGACGCGGCCGGCGCCATGGCGCGCAATGGCGGCATCGACGGCCGGCCGGATCTGGGCCAGCGCCGCCAGCGCCAGCTGGTTGTTGCGGCTGCGCTGGGCCGGCGGCAGATGATCGACCGCGGGCAGCGTGGCCACTGCCGCCTGCCCCAGCGGCAGTTCGCGGCCCGGCGAATAGCGCGTGGTCGGCTGCACGCCGCTGGCGCCGCGCAGCAGGGCTTCGCGCACGTCGGCACGGCTGGCGCCCAAGGCGCAAACGATGCCGCAGTCGTTCAGATAGAAGCTCATGGCTGGCCCTCCTCGGCCGGCGCCGATTCGATGGTCAGGCGATATTTGTAGCGCAGGTTTTCCAGTACCACGGTGCCCAGCCAGCGCTGCGGCGCGCTGTACTCGATGCGCATGATGGTTTCGCCGTTCAGCGACAGGGTGCGGCGCTGCGCGCTCTCCTCGATCTGCCAGCCGGCCGGCAGCGCGGCGCGCAGGGCGGCGGCCGGCCACAGGGTCAGCTGCACGTCTTCCAATACGTCTTCCGCCTTGACCTGGGCCGGCAGCATCAGGTGGCGCCAGGTCTTCATGTCCTTGCCGTCGTAGCTCAACGAGAGCACGCGCTGGCCCAGGGCCAGGCCCACCAGTTCGATATGCGCGGCGTCGACTTCCAGCGCCACATCCAGCTCGTCGCTGCGGCCGTTGCGCTCCACGCGCAAATGCTGCTGCACGCTGATGCTTTCGCCCAGCGCCTGCGGCGCCAGCTTCAGGCCCAGGCGGGCGGCCGGCGGCGGCGTGGTGGCGCAGCCGGCCAGCAGCACGGCCGCCAGCAGGCCGGCGGCGGCAGCGGCGCGGCGCGCGCGCGGCAAGAATTCAAGCCTTTGCGGCATCGTCATATTCCTTTGCAATTCCAAAACAAGGCACCAGCAGCCACACACCCAGGGTGCCGAGCAGCATGGTCAGGCCGAAAGCCTGCAAGGCCGGCGTGTGGCTCAGACCGAGCAGGCCGAAAGACAGGATGGTGTTGGCGGCCGACAGGCCCACCGCCAGCCAGGGCGTGCGGTCGCGCCGGTCGGGATGTTCCTGCATGAAGATGCCGTAATCAACGCCCACGCCCAGCAGCAGCATCAGGGCCAGCACATGGAACAGCTGCAGGCTGTGTCCCGCCCAGCCCAGGGCCGCCAGCGTGATCACGCTGGCCAGCGCGGTCGGCGCCAGCACGCGCCAGGCGCGGCCGCGATAGCGCGGGAACAGCAGCGCGAATACCAGCACGTAGGCGGCGCCCACCACCCAGCCCATATTGGCGCGGTAGCGGCCCAGCACCGAGGAAATCTCGCCGACCTTGTCCACCCATTGCACGCCCTGCAGGCCATCGGCGGCGCTGCGCAGGCGCGGCAGGCCCGAATAATTCATGCCGCGCAGGGCGACGATGCTGGCATAACCACCCTCCACCTTGCCGAGCCACAGATGGCGCCATGGTTCGCTCGACGGCGCCGCCAGGAAGGCCGCCATCTGCAGCGGTTCACCGGCGGCCAAGGCGCGGGCGCGCGTGGCGCCGACCCAGGCCGCGTCTTCCTCCACCTGGGCTGCAACAGCCTTGAGCGGACCATCGGCCGCCAGCAGCTTCTCTTCCAGCAGGGCGCGGCGTGCCGTCTGCGTGCGCAGCGAAGGCACCCAGTTCGACATGGCCTGGTAGCCGCCGATCAGTCCTTGCGGAATCAGCGCATCGAGGCGCTGCTTGAGCGCTTCCTCGCGCTGCAAGACCTCTTCCTCGCTAGCGCCGCGCACCAGGTAGTACTGCACCGGCGTCGGCGCATCGAGCAGCTTGCCCAGCTTGATCTGGTCGGCCACCAATTGCTTGGGCGAGTTTTGCAGCAGGCGGATATCGTCGTTCGGCTGCAGACGGGCGATGCCGGCTCCCGCCAGCACAGCCAACGCCAAGCCGGCCAGCACGGTGCCGCGCTTCAGGCGCAGCAGCGGCCAGCGCGGCAGCAGATTGCCGTAGCCGCGCGCCAGCGCGCCGGCGCGCAGGGTCGCGCCGCCGATCAGGGCCGGGAACCAGCACACCACCGTCAGCCACGCGAAAACCAGGCCGCAGGCCGAGAACACGGCCATGGCGCGCAAGCCGGGGAATGGCGTAAAGGCCAGGCCCATATAGCCGATGACGGCTGCCAGCAGCGTCAGGGACAGGCCGGGCATCAGGCGTTTCAGCAGCGCGCGCGAATCGAGGGCCGGATCGGCCGCCATGCGATTGCTCAGGAAGTAGATGCCATAGTCCTGGGCCACGCCAATCAGGCTGGCGCCGAACACCAGGGTCAGTAAATGGATGCGTCCGAACAGCAGCCAGCACACCGAGATCGCGCCCAGGCAGCCGATGCCGATCGAGAGCAGGATCAGGAGAATCGGCCGCAGCGAACGGAAACTCAGCCAGGTCAGCAGCACGATGCCGATCAGCGAGCCGATGCCGATGGTGGACATCTCGGATTCGGCCTGCGCGCTGGCCGCCGCCGCATGCAGGATCACGCCGGCCGGCAGCAGTTCCACGCCCGGCACGGCCTGGCGCGCAGCGGCGCCGGCCTGCTCCAGCAAGGGCAGCACGGTTTGCTGGGCGGTGATGGAGAAGGCCGGCACTTTCAGCGTCATCGGCAGCAGCACGTACTGGCGCTGGGCATCGGCCACGAAGAGCTGGCCGTCGCGCGGACGCACCGGCGTCTCCTGCGCCCTTTCCTGCACCCAGCCGGCGAACAGGCCGAAAGGATCGTCCTGCCAACTGCCCAGTTTGGGGCCGCCGAAAGCGTTGTACATGCGGCCCAGCGCCGCCTCCTGCCAGAATTGGGCCGGCTGCTCGCGCAACTGGGCTTCCTGCGCCGCCGTCAACAGGGTCAGACGGTGGCGCTGGAACAGGGCCAGCCAATCGTCCTGGGTTTTCTCGTTGACCGGGGTGGATTCGAACATGCCGGGCTGGCGCTCCAGCACCGCGCGGTAGGCGGCGGCGGCGCGCTTGGCGTCTTCCCAATCAGGCGCGCCGACCAGCACCACCACGCGCTGCTGGGCCGCGTCGACCATATGCAGGAAGGATTGCTGCAGCACCGGGTCGCGTTCCTGCACCGGCAGCAAGGCCAGGATATCGGTGTCGGGCACGATGCGCTTGCCCAGCCACAGCCAGGCGTTATGGCCCAGCAGCAGGCTGGCCGCCAGCAGCCAAAGCAGCGCGAATTGCCGGGACTTGCTCAAAATAGCGCCGCCTCTTCCGCCGTCAGGGCTGCCGTGCCGGTCTGCATGGCAGAGAAGACGATCACCGTCTTGTCGCCGCTGGCTTCATTCATGACGATGTTTTTCACGTAGGCGCCGCCTTCCAGGCTGATGGCGCCGATGGCCTTGGCCAGGCCCGGCTCGCGCGCCTTGAGCGCCACCTGCCAGCTGGCCGCATCGGCCGTGCCATCGACTTCAAACAGTTTGTCCAGCTGGGCCAGATCGCCGCCCAGCAGCGAGAACAGCACGCTGTTAATCATGCGCACCACCGGCTCGTTCTTCGCCTCCAGCCGCATGGCCACGCGTTCGCCCTGGAAGTGGACGATCTCGTCGCGCGTCAGGCGCAGCGTATTCGGGAAAGGTTTCAGCGTGCGCCACAGGATACCCTTGCCGGCTACCACGCAGAAGCGGCCATTCGAGGCCAGCGGCTTTTTCATGCCTGCCAGATGCTTGGTCTGGTCGAAGCGGCCGCACAGCACTTCCGGCTTGGCCAGCATGGCCTGGATCTTCGCCACTGGCGTGGCAGCCTGCGCCAGCGCGCTGGCCGCCAGCAGCACGGCGCTCATCATCATTTTTTTCATGGCGCTTGCACTCCCAGTTTGTCGAACAGCACAGGCGGCGAGACGAAGCACATCTCGCCCGTGGCGATATCCACCGCCACCTGCGTGGTGCTGGCGCGGTTGATGCGCTTGCCGCTGGCGGCGTCGCTGATCACATACTCGATCTTCAGGCGGCTTTCCCATTCCACGATGTCGGCGCGCAGCTTGAGCACCTGGCCGAAGGTGGCTGGCGCGGCATAGCGCAGGTGCATGTCGATGATGGGCCAGGCGTAGCCGGAAGCCTTCATCTCCACATAGTTGTAGCCGATCTTGTCGAGCAGGGCGCAGCGCGCCATCTCCAGGTATTTGACATAGCGGCCATGCCAGACGATTTCCATCGGGTCCAGATCGAAGAACTGGACCTGCATTTCGATTTCGGCCGACCAGCGGCTGGCGGCGGGCGATTTACGCATACAGCTCCCACTCCTGATTGCGGATGCGCGCCAGCAGCACGCGCAGTTCCGGGTCCAGACGGCGGTCTTCCTCGACGGCGGCGATATCGGCCGCCAGCAGTTCCTGCATCCGCGCCAGCTGCGGATGCAGCGCCGCTTCCGGGCTATGGCGCAGGCGCAGCCACACGCCCTGGCGCACCGTAATCAGCAAGGCAGCGGCCACCTGCTCCACCAGTTCAAGCACGCGCAGGCAATCGCGCGCGGCGATGGTGCCCATGCTGACCTTGTCCTGGTTGTGGCATTCGGTCGAGCGTGAGAAGACCGAGGCCGGCATGGTCAGCTTGAGCGCTTCGGCGGTCCAGGCCGAGGAGCTGATCTGCAGCGCCTTCAGGCCATGGTTGATGGCGGCGCGCACGCCGGTGGCGCCCGACAGATTGGCCGGCAGGCCGTGGTTGTAGCGGCTGTCGACCAGCAGCGCCATCTGACGGTCCAGCAGGTCGGCCAGATTGGCGACGGCATTCTTCATGCCGTCCATGGCGAAAGCAATATGACCGCCGTAGAAGTGGCCGCCGTGCAGCACGCGCTCGCCCTCGCCGTCGATGATGGGATTGTCGTTGGCGCTGTTCAGTTCATTCTCGATGGCGCTGCGGAAGAAAGGCAGTGCATCGCTCAAGACACCAATCACGTGCGGCGCGCAGCGGATCGAGTAGCGATCTTGCAGGCGCTTGCCGTTGCGTTCCCACTGCGTGGTCGGCAGATCGCTGCGCAGCCAGGCCGCCACCTGCTGCATGCCCGCATGCGGCTTGACCGAGAACAGCACTTCGTCGAAATGGTGGGCGTTGCCGTCCAGGGCGAAGGACGCCATGGCGGTGATGCGGGTGGTCAGGCGGCTCAGATAGCTGGCGCGGTCGTAGGCCAGGCAGGCCAGCGCCGTCATCACGGCGGTGCCGTTCATGATGGCCAGGCCTTCTTTCGGACGCAGGCGCAGCGGCGCGATGCCCGCTTCCTGCAAGGCTTGCGCCGCCGGCACATGCACGCCGTCGCGCCACACTTCGCGCTCGCCGCACAGCACCGCCGCCAGATAGGACAGCGGCGTCAGGTCGCCGCTGGCACCGACCGAGCCTTCCGATGGAATCAGGGGCAGCAGGCCGGCGTCCAGCAAGCGCGCGATCTGTTCCAGCAAGGCCACGCTGACGCCGGAATAGCCCTTGCTCAGGGAAGCCAGGCGCGCCGCCATGATGGCGCGCGTTTGCGGCGGCGAGAAATGTTCGCCCAGGCCGCAGCCGTGGTAAGTGTAGAGATGGTGCGGCAGGTCGGCCACCAGCTCGGGCGGCACGGTCACGGTGCAGGAGTCGCCATAGCCGGTGGTCACGCCGTAGATGGTGCCGTCTTCGCGCAGCAGGCGGTCGAGGAAATCGGCGCCGCGCGCGATCATGGCGCGGAAGGCCGGGTCGTCGGACAGGTCGGCGTCGGCGCGGCCCTGGGCGATATCGACCACATCTTCGATCGTCAGACGCGATTGGTCAAAGCGCACGGTGCGCCGCGTATGTTTCAAGTCAGCCAGGTGCATCGTTTTGTTCCAGTTCGGGAAATTGCCAGAAATCGTAAAAATTGAACCATTGCAGCGGCGCCTGCACGCAGAAGTGCTGCAGGCGCGCCGCGTATTCCGCCGCCACGGCGGCCAGCGCCGCATCGCGATCCTTGCGCGGCAGGCGCAGCGACTCGCGCAGCAGCTCGAAATGCAGCTCGGCCTGATCGCCGCGCTGCAGGGTAAACAGCATGTACACCGGGCATTGCAGCACGCCGGCCAGCACATAAGGCCCGATGGGGAAAGGCGCGGGCGCGCCCAGAAATTCGGCCGCCGTCACGCGCGGCTGGCCCGACACTGGCACGCGGTCGCCCGCGATCACCACCAGCTCGCCCCGCCCTACCCGCTCGGCCAGCAGCATGGCGGTGGCGGCCGACATATCGGTCACCTGCATCATATTCAGCTGGCTGGCCGGATTCAGGCGGCCCAGCATGCGGTTGAAAGCTTGCGCATGGCGCGTATGCACCAGCACCGTCAACTTCACGTCCGGCCTTTGCAGCGAGAGCACGCGGCACAGTTCCAGATTGCCGAAGTGGGAGCAGACCAGCAGCCCGCCCTGGCCGCGCGCCAGCATGGCGTTGACCGCGTCCACGCCCACCAGCTTGACGCGGCTGGTGTCGAACAGGCCGCCCCACAGCAGCATCTTGTCCAGAATACTCTCGGCAAAGGCGGCGAAGTGGCGCAGCACGCCCAGGCGCGGCACCGGCGCGTAGGCGCCCACGCGCGCCAGATAGGCCGCCGACACGCGCCGCGCGCGCGGCATGGCCAGCAGATACCAGCCCAGCACCGGATACAGCAGCACGCGGAAAGGCCAGCGCCCCGCCACCCGGAACACCCAGAACAGCAGGCGCATGCCGGCCACGAAGCTCACTTCGTTGATGGCGGCCCAGTGGCGCGGCGCGGCATTCATGGCCGCAGCCACTTTCTGGCCAGCAGGCGCGGCGCGCGCGGCAGCATGCCGAAGAACAGCGTGGCGTGCAGGCGCGAGATCAGCACATTGTCGCGCCAGGCCTGGAAGTGCGAGACGCCGTCGGCCGGATAGGCCACGCGCGTCGGCAGGTTCAGCACCGGCACGCCGTCCCAGTACAGGCGCACCAGGATCTCGATATCGAAGTTCATGCGGCGGCCCAGGGCGCGCCGTTCCAGCAGGGCCAGCACCGGCGCCAGCGGATAGACGCGGAAACCGCACATGGAGTCGCGGATGTCCAGCGACAGGGTATTGATCCAGACCCAGACGTGGGTGGCGTAGCGCCCGTAAAGCCGGCCCTTGGGCACGGAATCGTCATAGATCGGGCAACCGACGATCAGGGTATCCGGATGCTGGCGGCCCTGTTCCAGGAAGCGCGCCACATCGTCCAGATTGTGCTGGCCGTCGGCGTCCACCTGCAAGGCGTGGCTGAAGCCCAGTTGGGCGGCGCGGCGGAAGCCGCTCATCACCGCCCCGCCCTTGCCCTGGTTCACCTCATGCGTGACCAGGGACAGCTGCGCGCCATGGCGCTGCGCCAGTTCGCGCAGCACGGCGGCGCAGGCGGGCGAACTGCCATCGTCCACCAGGATGCAGTGCAAGCCATGCGGCAGCAGCCCCGCCAGCACGCCGCCAATGGCATGCTCGTGGTTGTAGACGGGGATGACGATGCAGGGTTTATACACCGGCCGCTCCAGCATGGGCGAAGCGCAGCAGGGAATGGCAGTAGCCGATGCCGTCGCGCGCGGTCAGCAGGCGCAGGCCCGCCGCTTCGGCCAGGCGGATGTAGTCGGTACTCTCGTAGATTTTGCTGTTGCCGCTGGCCATGGCCGTGAAATATGGCGAAGTGTTGATCAGGCAGTAGGACGCGATATCGTACTGCTGGCGGTCCCAGAAGGTGTCCATGATCAGCACTTGTCCGCCCGGCGCCAGCGCGGCCGCAGCGCGCTGCAGGATGGTGGCGATGGCCGCCTCGCTGAAGCAGCTGAGGAATTGGCTCATCCAGATCAGGTCCATACCGGCCGGCAGCGCCTTGTCCGCGTCGAGCAGGTCGACGGCGTGCAGGTGGGCGCGTTCGCGCAGGCCGGCCGCCTGCAGGTTCTGCTCGGCCACGGCCAGCTGGCGCGGCAAATCGACCAGATGCAGTTCCGCCTCGGCGCTATAGCCCAGCGCTGCCAGCGTGAATTTTCCGGTATTCGCGCCGATATCCATCACGCGGCGCGGGCCGGTGGCAAAGACGTCCGGCAGGATCTGCGGGAAGGACGTGTCGGAATAGTGGTGGTCGAAAGCGAACCAGCTGCTCTTGGCCGGCTCCGGCAGCTGCGACATGCCTTCGTACAGCGTGGGCCAGTCGCCCAGCGCTTTCAGGCCCAGCGGCTTTTCGGCATCCAGCGATTTATCGAGGTCGTACAGGCCGAGATAGCAGACGTCGTGGTTGAAGTCCAGGTTGATCTGGGTGATCTTGTCGGTCAGGACGCAGTAGCCCACCTTGTCGAGCACATAGCGGCCGCCCTGCAGCTGCACGGCGCCGGCCGAGAGGCAGGTTTCCAGCACCAGTTTCAGCGCGTACTCGCTCCACTGGCCGCCGGCCGCCAGCTCCGTCACGCTCATGCCGGTGGCGCCGGCATCGGCCAGCGCTTGCAGCATGCCGCGCTTCCAGGCATAGCGGATGCACTGGAAGACCACGGGGCCGAAAGCGATCTTCTGCGCTTCATAACGGGCGGCGAAGGCAGTCTGGCGGGGCGGAGAGAAGGACTTGTCTTGCATGGACTCTTTCAGGATCAGGGTGCGGAGAACAACAGGCGGCCACTGGCATGCTGGCCGGCCGCCGAGAGATAACGGAATTGCACGCTGGCCTTGGCGCGGTCGTGCAATAGTTCCAGCTGCACGGTGGCGCCGGGCACAATCACTTGCTGGAATTTCAGGGCCGCGACTTCGCGGAATACGGGCGGCACGTCGAAGGCCTGGCGCGCCTGGCCGATGGCCCAATCCAGCTGCGCCACGCCGGGCAGGATCGGCGAACCGGGGAAGTGGCCTTCAAAGTACAGCAGATCGGGCGGCACGCTCAGCTCCAGCAGCAAGCGCTGCTCGCCGCGTTCCAGCTCGCGCCAATGCGGCTGGCGCGGACGCTGCTCCAGCGCAGCCGGTTCCTCGTCCAGCAAGGCCAGCAAGGCGGCGCGCGTGGTCTTGCCCTGGGCGTTGAGCGGCAGACTGTCCAGATAGCGCCAGCGGCGCGGCAGCGCCACGGCTTCGGCCACCGGGGCCAGTGCGGCGCGCAGGCGCTGGTTCAGCGCCGCCTTGCCCTGCGCCGCCAACTCCGCCTTGCCCTCCTGGTTCAGCACCACGAAGGCTGCCAGGCGAACGCGCGCGCCATCGTCCGGCACGATGCGCGCCTGCTCGGCGAGGCCGCAAGCCAGCAAGGCCGCCTCCAGCGCATCGAGCGAGACGCGCTTTTCTTCCACCTTGACGATGCGGTCGGCCCGGCCCAGCAGCTCGAACGCCTGGGGGCCGGCCGGACGGGCGCGGTCGGCCAGCGCCAGCCAGTCCGCATCCGGCAGATGGGGCGAGCGCACTTCAAGCGCGCCTTCGCCCTGTTCGGCATCCGTGGCGATGCGCCACTCGACATTGGGGAAAGCCTGCCAGCAGACCGACGCCGCGGCGCCGGGCGCGCGCTGGCGCCAGGCCACGCCGCCAGTCTCGCTGCTGCCATAAATTTCCAGCGGCACCTGGCCCAGCATGACGCCGGCCGCCAGCGCCGCCTCTTCCGGCAGCGGGCCGCCGGAAGAGAACATTGCGCGCAGCCGGTCCGCCGCCGCCGTCCAATCCAGATGCGCGGGCAGGCGTTTCAAATGCGCCGGGCTGCTGACCAGCACCGAGGCGCGCTGCGCCAGTGCCTGCGCCAGCTCTTCGGGATACTGCACGCTCAGCGCCTGCAGCGGCCGCGCCGCGCACAAAGGCCACAGCACCTTGAACAGCAGGCCGTAGATATGCTGGTGCGAGACCGTCGCCACGATGGCGGCATCGCCCAGGCGCGCGCCGAACATCCGCTCCAGCACCGCCACTTCGCTGGCCAGCTGCGACAGACGCTTGGGCACGGCCTGCGCCGCGCCCGTGCTGCCCGAGGTGTGCACCACCAGCGCCGGAAAATCGCCGGCGAGTGAGTGCGGCGGCGGCGCGGCGCCGGCTTCCGGCGCCATATCGCCCGGCGCCGCCAGCGGCTGCCATTGCGGCGGGAACTGGCCGAGGAAACCATCGACCTTGTCCTGCAGCGCGGCGCAGCTGGCGTCCAGGGTATCGGCCGTCAGCCACACGGTCTTGCCGGCCTGCCAGGCGCCCAGCAGGGCCGCGCCGAATTCCAGGCTGTCGTCCAGGTAGAGGGCGTAATCGCGGCCCGGCTGCCCGGCCAGCAAGGCGCTCCAGGCACGCACGCGCGCCAGCAGCCAGGCATGGGACAGGGGCTGGTCCGCGCGCCAGCCCACGCAGGCGGCGGGATCGCGCTGGAGCAGCGCGGGGACAAGACTGGACAGTGAATCAGGCATCATGCATGCGGCGGAAACGGCGGCGCGCCAGCAGTTCTCCCGCGAACAGCACGCCCATTAAAATATAGGAAATCACCCCGTTGTACAGGGTCCAGACGGCCTCCGGCGCCCACAGCGCGGTGGCCAGCGCCACGCTGCCGTTGAACACGAAGAAGGCGCACCAGACCTGGGTCACGCGGCGCGTATAGCGCACGCCTTCGGGCGGCAGGTCCGGCTCGCGCAGGCGCGCCAGCCGCTCGATCATGGAGACCGGCGTGGTCAGGCTATAGCCGAAGGCCGCCAGGAAGGCGGCGTTCACCAGCACCGGGTACAGCTTGAGCGGCAGCAGCAGATTGCTCCACACCGCGCAGCCCACCAGCACCAGCGCGCCCGCCACCGACCAGCGCGCCGCGCTGCTCAGCTTCAAGGCCGGCAGGCGGCTGGCGGCGGCCAGCAGCAGCAGCAGCGCCAGCCAGCGCGGCTCAACCCTGCCATGCCCCAGCCAGATGGCCAGGGGATACAGCAGCGTAAGCAGCACCGTGAGCGCGGTCAGCAGCATTTCAGGCCGTCTGTTCGGCCACGGCCAGGCCGCTCAGCGCATCCACCACGTCGTTGATGGTGCGGATGGTCTTGAACACTTCCGGCTGCAGGCGCTTGCCGGTCAGCTGTTTCAGCTGCACGGCCAGGTCGACGGCGTCGATGCTGTCGATGTCCAGGTCCGCATACAGATTCGATTCCGGCTTCAGTTCCGCCGCATCCAGTTCAAACATTTCAGCCAGCAGCTTGACGACCCATTGCTGCATCTCGTCGCGGCTCATTTGATTCAGATCTACCATTTCCCGTTTCCTCTTACTTCTTGCCCTGGCTTTCAACCAGGGCGGCCAATGCGCGCACCGATGCAAAGTGACGACGCGTATCGGCCGAATCGGCCGACAAAGAAATCCCGTAGCGCTTTTGCAGCGCCACGCCCAGTTCCAGCGCATCGATGGAATCCAGGCCAAGGCCTTCAACAAACAGCGGAGCTTCGTTGTCGATATCGTCAGGCGCGATATCTTCCAGTTGAAGCACTTCAATAATCAGTTCCTTGACTTCCTGTTCAAACATGGCCTTGAGACTTCCCCGTAAAATAATGTTGCAGATATTCAGTGAGCTGGCGCGCCGCCAATACCTCGCTCGCGCCATTGCCGATAAAGCTCCCGATCGGCAGGTCTTCCTGTACTTCGATGCGGAAGCGCACCACGCGCGGCGGCACCTTCCACCATTTTTCGCCCTTGCCCAGCGTGGCCGGCTGGCAGCCGATCACCACCGGCGTGATGTCGCGCGCGCCGCGCACGGCGATATTGGCCGCGCCGCGTTTCATGCTGATCACGCCATCCCGCCCGGTGCGCGTGCCTTCCGGGAAGATGATCAGGTTATTGCCCCGCTCCAGTGAAGCGATGCAATCGTCCACCAGTTCGACCCCGCCATGGTTGGCGATATAGCCGGCCGCCAGGATCGGTCCCCGCATGAAGGGGTTGTTCCATAAATCGGCCTTGACGATGCAGTCGGCATCCTTGACGAAGGCCATCAGGAACACCGTATCGATCAGGGTCGGATGGTTCGCCAGGATCAGCAGGCCGCCGCGCTCCAGCTTCTCCATGCCGGACAGCTCGTAGCGCAGCACGCCCAGCGCCTGCATCATCTCCACATACACGCGGAAGCTGGCGCGTATCACGCCGCGCGACAGCGCTACGCGCCGCGCCGGATCGCGCACCAGCAATTGCAGCATGGGGAAAACCGCCACCCGCAGCAGCAATCCGCCAATGCCGAACAGTGCAAAACTCAGGCCGGTGGCAAATACGCGCCAGCAGCGCCCCAGGCGCTCAAACATCGCGCTGCCAGCGCCAGCGGCGGCGTTCCGCCAGCCGCGTCAATTCCGTTTGCCGCGCCAGGAAAAAACGCAGTACATCGAGTTCGCCCGGGCCTTGCCGCGCACCGGCCTGCACGGCGTCCGCCGCAGCGCAGCCTTCCCACGACAGGCGCAAGCCGCCGGCCGCCGCTGGCGCCAGCAGCCAGGCAAAGGCGAAAGGCTGCTCGTCGCAATCGGCGAATGCGCCGAACACTTCGGGCAAGGGACAATCGGCCGCCACCAGCAGCACCTGCGGCGCGCCGTCGGCCAGCAGGCCGCAGGCTTCGATCACCGCATGCTCCAGCGAACTGGCGCCGGCGGCCAGCGCCACATGGTTGGCGCGCTCGCTGCGCGCGATGGAAAACAGGCCGGCCGTGGCGTTATGCACCGCCATGCCGAAAGCGGTCGGCGACAGCGTTTCGCCCTGTGCCAATTGGCCCAGCAGCTCCACCGCGCGCGCCACGTCGCCATGGCGCGAACTGAATACCATGGGGATGCCGCGCTGTTCGCCCAGGCAGGCATAGGCCGCCTCCAGCGCCATCTTGCCCAGCGGCGCAGCGCGGCGGCGCAGCATGGGCGGCATGGCGCGCACAGCCGGTTCGGCCGCGCCTTCTATGCGGAATGGGGACGCGCTCCAGTCCAGCCACGCCTCCGGCGAGCATAGACCCGGCGCCCATGCGGCATGCGCCGCAATGGAAAAAGAAACTGACTGAACACGCATCAGTGTTGACGATCCCGAAATATTTTTATATGCCTTACTTATTTACCAACAGGCAAATTTAGTCTGCAAAATTATAATCGAAGGGATGTCGGTTAACTAAGAGAAATATACGCAAAACAATGGCAAATCTCATCGAAATTGCCGTCAAATCTCACCAATTATCACGAAATTGACGAGATTTAGTTAATGTTGATAGTTTTATCCTGCAATAATGACAAGTAAATGTTGCTACAGGCAAGCAAGTTCTTAAGCTCACGTAAAGGTGATCGACCAACATTTACTACCGATAATTACATTTAAAAAAATGGAATTCTCGTCGGCCGCGGCATCCGGCGCCGCGGCCTGCGCATCAAAAGACCCAGAGGCGATCGGCCGGCATCTGCAGCCAGTAACTCCCCGGCTGCAGGCGGTATTTGCTGTGGGCGCGCAAGGCAATCTCGCCCGCAGCGCTCTTGAACAAGCATTCCCAGCGGTCGCCCAGATACATGCAGGTCGACAGGCCCAGTTGCAGGGCATTGTCCACCGGCGTGCTGCTGACGCGCACCTCCTCGACCCGGATCAGGGGCGCGATCTCGCTGCCGCGATTGGCGCCGCGCGCCGTGGCCTGCAGCACCGCGCCGCCCACCTCGATGCGCACCGCACTGCCCTCGCGCTGCAGCAGTTTGGCGGGCAGGCGGTTGTTACTGCCCATGAATTCAGCCGTGAACAGGGTGTCCGGCGTTTCATACATGCTTTGCGGCGTGCCTTGCTGCTCGATCTTGCCGTTATTGAGCAGCAGGATGCGGTCGGAAATCGCCATGGCCTCGTCCTGGTCGTGCGTCACCATCAGGGCCGAGAGGCCGAGGCGCACGATCAGCTCGCGCAGGAAGGCGCGCGCCTCCTCGCGCAGCTTGGCGTCCAGGTTCGACAGCGGCTCGTCCAGCAGGATCACGGGCGGGTTGTAGACCAGGGCGCGCGCGATCGCCACGCGCTGCTGCTGGCCGCCGGACAGCTGGTGCGGATAGCGCTCGCCCAGATGGCCCAGGCCCAGCTGCTTGAGCACCTCGTTCACGCGCTGGGCGATTTCGCTGGAACCCATGCGGCGCAGCTTGAGGCCATAGGCCACGTTCTCCGACACCATCTTGTGCGGCCACAGCGCATAGGACTGGAACACCAGGCCCAGGTTGCGCTGCTCGGCCGGCATTTCGTAATTGCGTTCGCCGTCGAAGACGCGGCGCTCGCCGATATCGATGCAGCCCTGCTTCGGGCTTTCCAGTCCGGCCACGGCGCGCAGCAAGGTGGTCTTGCCGCTGCCCGAGGGGCCGAGCAAGGCCACCACCTCGCCCTTCTGCAGATGCATGGAAACGCCCTTCAGGATGGGATTCGCATGCGCGCCGCTGCCGTAGTCCAGATGCAGGTCGCTGACGGTCAGTTCATTCATAATCAGGTCTCGTTTCATGATTGTTCGCTCAGTTGTGCAGCTTGACGCCGAAGCGCAGCGCGATACCCAGGCCGATGGCGACCAGCGTAATGTTGATGAAGGAAAGGGCCGCCACCAGATCGGTGGAACCGCCCGCCCACAGCGACACCAGCATGGCGCCGATCACTTCGGTGCCGGGCGAGAGCAGATACACGCCGGTGGAATATTCGCGTTCGAAGATCAGGAAAATCATCAGCCAGGCGCCCAGCAGGCCATATTTGATGAGCGGCAGCGTGACGTCGCGCGTCACCTGGCCACGGCGGGCGCCGACCGCGCGCGCCGCCTCCTCCAGCTCGGGGCCGACCTGCAGCAGCGCGGTGGAGATCAGGCGCATGCCGTAAGCCATCCACACCACCGAATACGCCAGCCAGACGGCGAAGATGGTCGAGCGCAGCGAACGCAGAGCCGGAATCAGATGCTCGCTGAGCCAGAGCGCCAGGCCGTTGTCCATACCCTTCAGCATGCCATCCAGCCAGCTTGGCACAAAGAGGAAGACCCACAGGAAGGACAGGCCGGCCAACAGGCCAGGCACGGCGCGCGGCACCAGCACGCTGTAATCGAGCAGGCGCGCCACCAGATCCTGTTTGCGGTGCATGGCCAGCGCGATGAAGCTGTAGCACAGCACCGCCAGGCCGCCGCCGATCACGCCGATCAGGATGGTGTTGACGATGCCGCGTATCAGCGCGGGCTGTTCGAAGATATCGCGGAAGTGCTGCAGGGTCAGCACATCGGCCAGCTTCACGCCCTCGCCCCAGTACTGCACGAAGGAGCGCAGCGCGATGCCGGAAATCGGCAGGATGATGGTGAACAGCAGCCAGGCCGCCAGCAGGGCGAAGGCCAGCCACTTCCACTGCCCCAGCGGCATGGCCTTGCTGCGCGCGCCCTTGCCCTTGATCGACACATATTTATTGGCCGATTTCAGCAGGCGGCGCTGCAGCATCACCAGCGGCATCGTCACCATCACCAGGCAGACGGCGACGGCCGCCATCAAATGGTAGGACGGCGTGCCAAGCTTGTTGGTCAGCTTGTACAGGTAGGTGGGCAGCACCAGATGGCCCTCCGGATCGCCCAGCACCAGCACCAGGCCGAAGACTTCGAAGCCGAGGAAGAACACCAGCACGCCCGCATACGCCAGGGCCGGCATGATCATCGGCAGCGAAACGTTGAACATCACCTGCAACGGCGAGGCGCCCGCCACGCGCGCCGCCTCTTCCACATCCGAGCCCAGGCTTTTCAGCGCGGACGATGCGTAGAGGTAGACGTGCGGCACGTGGGTCAGGCCCGCGATCACGACGATGCTGGTGAAGGAGTAGATATTCCAGGGGATGAAGCCCAACAGCTCCTTGACCCAGGTGGAATAGAAGCCCACCGGCCCCATCGCCACCACATAGCCGAAGCCCATCACCATGGGCGAAACGAAGATCGGCACCAGCAGCATGGGCGCGATCCAGCTGCGGCCCGGCAGGTCGGTGCGCACCATCAGGAAGGCCAGCATGCCGCCCAGCGGCACGGCAATCAGGGCCAGGCCCGTGGCCAGCATCAGGCCATTCTTGAAGGCCATGATGAAGTCGGGATCGTCGAAGATGAAGCGGTAGGCTTCCAGTCCCAGCTCCTTGCCCGGCATGAAGAAAGGCGCGGAGAGGAAGCTCTGGTAAAAGATCAGGAACAGCGGCACGAAGATGGCGAGCGCGGTCAGCGCCGCCACCAGGCCGCGCGGCCAGTTCAGATTGAGTATGGGCGGCTTGCCCAGGCTTGCGGTATGCATGACGGATTCCCCGGTATCAGACTGCGATTACTTCTTGCCTGCGGTTTCTTTCCACTGCTTCAGGAAAGCCATGCGCTTGGCCGGGCCAAGGAATTGCAGCAGGATGGGGTGGACCGGCACCGGCTTCACATTGTCCTTGCCGATCTGCTTGATCAGTTCAGCCGACGTGGTTTCACCCGTGACGTCGGCGCGAATGGCGTACAGGCGCGAATCGTTGGCGATCACGGTCTGGCCGCGGTGCGAGAGCATATAGTCCAGCCACAGCTTGGCCGCGTTCACATTCTTGGCGCCCTTGTTGATGAAGACCACGCGCGACATCACCAGGGTGTAGTCCTTGGGCAGCACTACCCCGATCGAAGGATCGTTCTTGGCGCGCACCAGGGCGTAGGAACCCAGCACGTTGTAGCCGATCAGGTTTTCGCCGGATGAGATGCGTTCCATCATGGTGCCGGTCGAGGATTGCACGCGCACCTTGGCCACGCCGAAAGCATTGGCCAGGTCGATGTATTTGCCGAACTCGCGCGCATCCTGGGTCATGAACATGAAGCCGACGCCGGATTTTTCGATATCGTAGGTCGTGACCTTGTCCTTGAACTTGGGCTGCTGGATCAGCTTGACGAAATCGGCGTGGTTCTGCGGCACCTCCTTGGCATCGACCAGGCGCTTGTTGTAGACGATGGCGGCCGGCTCGAAGGTCGTGCCATAGGCCTGGTCATCCCACACCGACCAGCCGGGAACCTTGGGTGCTTCCACCGATTTGTATTTGAGCGCGTAGCCGTCCGAGGCCAGGCGCATCTGCAAATCCATGGCCGAGGACCACATCACGTCGGCCGTATTGCCGCCCGCCGCCACTTCCGAAATGAAGCGGTTGTACACCTCGGTGGAATTCATATCGTTGTATTCGACCGTGATGCCGGGATAGAGGGCGTTGAAATCCTTGATCAGCGGCTGGGTGGCCTTGCTGTCGGTGGCGCCGTAGACCACCAGCTTGCCCTCTTTCCTGGCCGCGTCGATGATTTTCTGGTAGTCGGCCGGATAGCCGGCCGGCGCCTGGGCCAGGGCCGCGCCCGCGAACAGAAAGGCTGCGGTGGCGATGGCGGTTTGCTTGAACATGCTTGTCTCCTCTGGTTTTATATGGATCAGCGCATCAGGCCAAACTGGCTGGCGCGCTTGCCGTAGTCGTCCACGGCTTTTTTCACGTAATCGCTGAGCGCCTGTCCGGTCAGGCTGAAGGGATAGAGGCCGGAGGCGGCGCGCTGTTGCGCGTATTCGGGGCTGGCCAGCATGGTGTCGAAGCGGGCGACCCAGTGGCGGTAATCGGCTTCCGCCACCTGTGGTCCCATCCAGACGCCACGGATCACCGGCCACACCAGCTCGTAGCCCTGCTCGCGCGCGGTGGGCGCGGCGGCCAGCGCGCCAGGCAGGCGCTGCTCCGACAGCACGGCCAGCACGCGGATGCCCTTGCCCTGCAGGCTCGCTTCGGACGCGTCGCCCGACACCACCTGCACATGGTTGGCCTGCATGGCGGTGAAGGCCTCGCCGCCGCCTTCCAGCGCCACAAAGCGCAGGCTCTTGGGGTCGATGCCGGCGGCGCGGCCCAGCATTGCGATCTTGAGCCAGTCCTGGCTGCCGATGGTGCCGCTGACGCCGATCAGCACCTTCTGCGGATGCTTTTTCAGCGCGGCCAGCAACTCGGCCAGCGTTTTATAGGGCGAATCGGCGCGCACGGCGATCATGCCGTAGTCCGCGCCCAGCGCGGCCACCCAGCGCACATCGTCCGCCTTGGCCTTGCCGAACTTGCCCTGGGCCAGATTCAGCAGGGAGCCACCGGAAAACGCCACCAGGGTGTCCGGCTCGGCGCGCCGCTGCGATACCAGCGAGTGCCAGGCCACGGCGCCGATGCCGCCCGGCAGATAGCTGATGCGCATGGTCCGCTGCTCCTGCTCCGGCAGCAGCTGTAGGCCCTTGCGCGCCAGCTTGCAGGTCAGGTCCATTGCACCGCCCGGCTTGGACGGCACGATGCATTCCACGCCCGCGGCATGGACGGCGCTGGCCGCCAGCAAGCCGGCGGCGGTAGCGGTGGCAAACGCGATGGCAGCGCGGTTCATGGCTTAGAAGCGGTGCTGGATGCCCAGTATCAGGCCGCGCTGGCTGTCGCCGAAGCCGGCATCGTCGCGCGACAAGCCGACCAGCTGGCCGTGCTTGGCCTTGGCGTAAGCCAGCGTGGCATACAGGTCGGTGCGCTTGGAGGCGGCGTAGCGGTAGCGCGCCACATACATGATCGGATCAGCGTCCTTGCCGGCGGCGACGTTCTTCACATCGACGTAGTAGATGGCGCCCGTCAGCGTGACGTTCTCCACCGGCTTGTAGGCCAGGCCGGTCCAGTAGGTCGTGGCTTTCACATCGGGCGTGGCGGCCTTGCCGGACTCGGTACGGAAATTGCGGCCGGCCAGGGTGAATTTGAACGGGCCGGTTTCGTAGTTTCCGCCCAAGTGGTAGACCGTGGTTTCGTCGCGGCGGCCGGTGGTGGCCACCGTGCTGCCGTTGACCTTCTCCCAGGTCGCCATCAGGCCCAGGCCATTGGCGCTGTAGCTCACCGCGCTGGCGATCTTGGCGCCGTCGCGGGCACTGCCGGTCTGCTCGCCGAAACCGTAGGAAACCCCGTATTTAAAGGCACCCGTGCTGCCGGAATACTTGACCATATTGTCAAAGCCGGTGGTCATGCCGTATTTGCTGGGGCCAGTGGCGTTGCCGGTCGTCGCCCAGGAATAGAAAGGCGCAAAGCCCATCGGATCGAACTGGATCACGGTGTCATAGACACTGGTGAAGGAGCGGCCCAGCACAACGCGGCCGTAACGCCCTTCCACACCGACATTGGCCTGGCGGCGGAACAGCGTGCCGTCCATGGCGCCGGTATCCATCAGGATGCCGCCTTCCAGCTGGAACACGGCTTTCAGGCCGCCGCCCAGATCTTCCGTGCCGCGCAAGCCCCAGCGCGAAGTGTTCATGCCGCCCGAGCTGACGCGGGTCATCGAGCCGCCGCCCGGCTTTGCATCGGACGAGTAATCGACGCCGGTATCGAGCAGACCGTAGATCTGCACATTCGATTGCGCATGCGCGCCGCCGCTGAGCGCGGCCGCTGCCGCCAGCACGGCCAAGGTGATGGAAGTTCTTTTCACAAGCTGTCTCCTGGATTATAGTTTTCTAAGGTGCCCTGCTGCATTGGCACGCTGCCACTATAAAATCGTCTACCTTTCAAAAGGCTTTCATGCGTATCCTGTTGGTTGAAGACCACACCGAACTGCAACACTGGCTGGCCAAAGCCTTGCGCGACGCCCACCTCAGCGTGGAATGCGCCGACAACGGCGCCGATGCCGACGCCCTGCTGCATACGCAGGAATATGCGCTGCTCATCCTCGATCTGACGCTGCCGAAAATGGATGGGCTGGAAGTGCTGAAGCGCCTGCGCGCCCGCGGCGGCGCGCGCGGCAAGACACCGGTGCTGATCCTGACCGCGCGCGGCGGCCTGGAAGACCGGGTGCAGGGACTTAACCTCGGCGCCGACGATTATCTGGCCAAGCCTTTCGAACTGGCCGAGCTGGAAGCGCGCGTGAAAGCGCTGCTGCGCCGCAGCCTGGGCAGCGAAACCCTGGTCTACCAATGCGGGGAACTCAGCTTCGACACCGTCACGCGCATGTTCAGCTACTTCGGCGCGGTGCTGAATTTGACGCCGCGCGAACATGCCGTGCTGGAGACCCTGATCACGCGCAGCGGCCGCGCCGTCTCCAAGGAAAAGCTGTTCGACGAAGTCTTCTCGCTGGCCGACGACGCCAATCTGGACGCGATCGAGCTGTATATCCACCGCGTGCGCAAGAAGCTGGAAAGGCCGGAGGATGGCGCGGCGGCGATCACCACGCTGCGCGGCATCGGCTATCTGCTGCAGCCGCGCAATACGCCGGCCTGAATGCGCGCGCTGGCCGCACTCTTGCGTGGCAGGACGGGAGCGCCGCAGGCGCTGGGCAGCTTGCGCGGCCAGTTGCTGCGCTGGCTGCTGCTGCCGCTGATATTGCTGGAAGCCTTGAACGCGGTATCGGTCTACCGCAACGCGCTCGACGCGGCCGATATGGCTTACGACCGCTCGCTGCTGGCCTCCACGCGGGCGCTGGCGGAACGGGTTTCCATCGTCGGCGGCAAGGTGGTGGCCGACGTGCCGTATGTGGCGCTCGACAGCTTCGAGACCGACACCCTGGGCCGCATCTACTACAAGGTGACGGGCATACGCGGCGAGACCGTGTCCGGCTACGCCGACCTGCCATCGGTGCCGCCAAATGTGCCGCGTTCGGAAAACTACCCGGCGCTGGTGCGCTTCTATCACGCCGACTATAACGGCCAGCCTATCCGCATCGCCGCCCTGCTGCAGCCGGTGTACGACGACACCATGCGCGGCATCGCCCTGATCCAGGTTGGCGAAACGCTGGATGCTCGGCGCGGCCTGTCGAACCAGATCCTGCTCGACACCCTGCTGTGGCAAGCCATCGTGTTGGCCGCCGCCGCCCTGCTGGTGTGGTTTGCCGTGCGCCTGGTGCTGCGGCCGCTGATGCGGCTGAAGATCGCGGTCGAGTCGCGCGAAGTATCCGACCTTTCCGATCTCGATCCATCCCTGGTGCATAAGGAGGTCCGGCCGCTGGTGGCAGCCATGAACGCCTCGATGACGCGCATCCAGAACTTGATCGCCAGTCAGCGCCGCTTTATCGCCGATGCCTCGCATCAGCTGCGCACGCCGCTGACGGTGCTGAAAACCCAGGCCGAGCTGGCGCAGCGCGAGCTTGAGCGCGAAAAGAACGGCAACGGCCAAGCCACGCTGCGCGAAATCGTGCGCAGTATCGCCGGCACCACCGACTCCACCGTCCATCTGGCAAACCGCCTGCTGATGCTGGCGCGCATAGAACACAGCGGCGGCGCGGCGCCGGAGCCGGTGGCCTTGCGCGCCATGGTGCAGCAGGTGGCGCTGGAATTCGCGCTGAACGCCGTCAAGCGCCGCATCGACCTGGCACTGGAGGGCGAGCAGGAAGCCACCGTGCAGGGACAAGCCTTATTGCTGCACGAGCTGGTGGCCAATCTGGTCGATAACGCCTTGCGCTACACGCCGTCCGGCGGCCAAGTGACCCTGCGCGTACGCCAGGATGGCGCCGGCGCGATGCTGGAGGTGGAAGACAGCGGCCCCGGCATCCCGGCCGCCGAAAGGGAAAAAGTGTTCTCGCCCTTCTACCGCGCCAGCGCCGCACTGGAAACGAATCCCGGCGGCGCGGGCCTGGGCCTGGCCATCGTGCGCGACATCGCCGAGCTGCACCGCGCCAGCCTGGAGCTGGACGATGCGGCATCCGGCAGCGGCCTGCTTATCCGCCTGCGCTTTCCGGCGAACTGAGAACGGCTCCACCCTTCAGCGGCAGGCTGGCCTCGACCACGCTGCCCTCGCCGCCGCTATGCAGCTCAAAGCATCCATCAAACGCCGCCACGCGTTCGCGCATGCCGACGATGCCGATGCCTTCCGCCTGTTGCGCCGGATCGAAGCCGCGGCCGTTGTCGCGCACTTCAATATGCAGGCTGCCCTCGCGCAGCGCCAGCGCCACCGTGGCGCGGCTGGCCTGCGCGTGCTTGACGATATTCGACAGCGCTTCCTGAATGATGCGGTATGCGGAAATCGCCATCGCGCCATCAAGCTTCGAGAAATCGCCGTCAGCCGCGAAGCCGAAGCGGCAGGATGGATGCGCCTCGTTATAGTGGCGCACCATTTCCTCGGCCGCGCCCTGCAGACCAAGCATGTCCAGCATTTCGGGGCGCAGACGGCGCACCAGGGTGCGGCCGCTGTTGTACAGGCCCAGCGCCAGCTTGGTGATCGATTGCGCCTTGCCTTCGATGGCCGCCAGACGCTGCCTCCCCGCCGCGCCGCCGACGGTGCCGTCCTGTCCACCCATCGGAACCGCAACATCCGCTGCTGCCGGCTCTGCCCCGGCGCCGGCAACCGGCGACGCCGCATCCGCCAGCTCCTGCCGCGCCAGTCCCGCGATACCCTGCGCTTCCAGCCGCACCGCGATCAAGGTGGCGTTCAGCTCATCGTGTATTTCCAGCGCGATGCTCTTGCGCTCCTCCTCCACCGCACTATTCACCCTGCGGATCAAGCGGCGCTTTTCCGCGTCTGCCTCGCGCAAGGCGCGCAGCGAGGCCTGCAGCGAGGCATCGAATCCCTGCGCCATGCGCGCCGCCAGCAGGCCGCACGCCAGCAGCCCGGCCACGGCCACCAGCAGCTCCAGATAGAAACGGCTTTCCTGCCGCGCCAACAGACGCGTGGGCGACATCGTGACCCGCACATAACCGATGGTTTCGACCGAGCGTCCCGGCGGCGGCGGTGTGGCTGCGCGCAGGTCCGGCATGCTGACCCAGATCAGGCGCTTGAGCACCGCCGCTTCATACAAACGGGTTTCCGGCTGGCCGCCGGCGCGCCCTTCGACACGCAACAACTCCTTGTGCGCGGCGTCGAACAAGGCCACGCGGTAGATGCTGGCGTCGGACTGCACCACGCCTTCCAGCGTCTGGCGCAGCTCCGCATAACGCCCGGTGCCGAGACCGACCTCGCTGCCGTCGGCCAGCACCCGCGCCAGCAGCAGGCCGCGTTCGGCCAGTTCGGCGCGCACCTCGTTCTGGCGCGACTGGTAGCTGTACCACACCAGGGTCAGGCACATGGCCGTCACCGGCAGCACGGTGATCAGCAGCAGGCGGGTGCGGGTGCTCCAGCGCGTCCAGAAGCGGGCGCGCAAGGCGGAGAGGCCCGCCATCTCAGGCCTGGATCAGGCCATGGCGCACCGCCAGCCGCGTGATATCGGCAGCGCGGTGCACGCCCAGCTTTTCCTTGATGGCCTGGCTGGTATTACTGATGGTCTTGCTCGATACGTCCAGCCGCTCGGCGATTTCGGTATTGGTCAGCCCCTCGGCCATCATGGTGAAAATCTCCAGCGAGCGCTCGTCGAGCTGCGACTGCGGCGACGGGTCGCCGCTGACCGAGAGCGTGGCCAGGCGCTCGGCGATGCGCGGCATGAAATACAGCTCGCCCTGGTGCGCGCGCTGCACGGCGGCCGCCAGTTCGGCCGGATCGCAGTCCTTGGTGATGAAGGCGCGCGCGCCGATGCGGTAAGCCTCGCGGATCATGCTGTCCTGGTCGAACTGGGTCAGGAAGACAATGTGCGCGCCGGCGTCGTCGGCCAGCAGCTGGCGCGCCACATCCAGGCCGGTCAGTTCGGCGCCGAAGCGGATATCCAGAATCGCCACGTCGGGCTGCAGTGCGGCGTATTGCTCCAGCGCTTCCTGCGGCGAGCGCGCCTGCGCCACCACCTCGATGCCCTGCTCGGACAGGGACAGGGCAAACCCCGTCATCACGACCGGATGGTCGTCGGCCAGCAATACCCGCACGGCTGCATTTTTCTTCTTCATCTTCCACCTAAAGGAAATTGGATTTCTATGTACAGGAAGATTATCTCACCATAACAATGCCAACAAAACCCCTTTTCAATTACCATTTACTGGAATAATATTATTCCATGCACTAGCAATTCATTCTTCCACAACCACCCAAGGAGTCCGGCATGAGCTATTCCCTCCAGCAGCCGCGCAATAAAAGCAGCGCCGTCGCCATCGCCCTTTTGCACCTGGCCGCCTTCGGCTTCCTGCTGCAGAACAACACCATCCGCCTGCCCAAGCTGCCGCCCAGCGTTATAAATCTGGTGGACATCCCGCAGCAACCGCCCCTGCATCCGGAGCCGCCGCCGCATCCCACAATGATGGACGATCTGCGCCCGCCGCCGCCCCTGGTCGCGCCGCCCTTGCCTGACAATGTCGCACAGCCAAGCGAGTCGACCATGCGCGCCCGCGTGGCCGACGACAGCCGGCCAGTGGACACTGTTCCGCGCGACGCCGGCTCCACGGACGCATCGCCAGCGCCCAGGGAAACGCCGCGCGCTCCGCTGCGCGTGGCCGCCGTGGTCGATTCCAGCGCCTGCGCCAAGCCCGAGTACCCGCCCAAGGCGCTGCGCAACGGCGACGCCGGCACCGTCATGCTGGCCTTCCTGATCGGCGTGGATGGCAAGGTGAAAGAGGCACGCATCGAGAAATCGAGCGGCTCGCGCGAACTGGACCGCGCCGCCCAGGCCGGACTGGGCCTGTGCCGCTTCAAGCCGGGCACGGTGGATGGAGTGGCCCAGGAATCCTGGACCCGCATGCAGTATGTGTGGAACCTGGACGAGTAAGCCGTCCGGCATAAGCCTTCCGGCGTAAGCCTTCCGGCGTCCGCCAATCGGACGCCCGATTTCAGCCGACTTGTCTAAGATGGACGGGTTAACGCTTCCAAGCCCGCCATCTTCATGTTCACGAAACTCTCGTTTCGCCAATTGCTGCTGGGCGCCTTCCTGCTGATAGCCCTATTGCTGAGCGCCACCTCGATCCACGCCCTGCTGACGCTGGACCGGCTGGCCGCGCACAGCCGCGCCATGGGCCAGGATGCGCTGGCCCTGAGCGCCAGCGCCCAGCGCCTGGCCGAGCGCAGCATCGCCATGGAGCGCAGCGCGCGCCAGTTCCTGGTGCTGGACGACGCCGCCTTCCGCGAACGCTATGTCGAAGCCTGGCGCGACGCCCGCCTCGCCCTCGACGCGCTGGCCGCCGGCCTGCCCGGCGAGGCGGCGCCCGCCTTTGCCGAGTGGCGTCAGCATGGCGAAGCCGCATGGGCCGTGCTGCAAACGGCCAAAGGACGGCGCGGCACGCGCCAGCAGATCCTGAACCAGGCCCTAACCCGCCTGCCCGTGCTGAACGACACGCTGGCCGATGAGGTCAAACGCGAAGTCGAGCGCCGCAACGGCCTGCTGCTGGCCGAGCTGGAACAGCGCCGCAATGTGCTGACCGGCCAGGTGCTGTTCTCCATCGCGCTGGCCGCGGCCCTGGCCCTGGGCTTCGGCATGTGGCTGTCGCGCCCTCTGCGCCAGATCGAAAGCGCCATCGGCCAGCTGGGCGGACGGCGCTACGACTTGCCGGTCGAGGTGCAGGGACCGGACGATCTGCAGCACCTGGGCCGTCACCTGGACTGGCTGCGCCAGCGCCTGGCTGGCCTGGAAGCCGACAAGGAGCGCTTCCTGCGCCATATCTCGCACGAGCTGAAAACCCCGCTGGCAGCGCTGGTGGAAGGCGTCTCCCTGCTGGAAGACCAGGTGGCCGGCCCCTTGACGCCGAACCAGCGCGAGATCGCCGCCATCCTGCGCCAGAACACCGGCTCGCTGCAAAACCAGATCGAAGACCTGCTGCGCTACAACGCCGCCACCTTCGACGCCCAGCATCTGCGCCGCGCCAGCACCGATATGGCGGCCCTGCTGCGGCGCGTGGTGGACAGCCAGCGCCTGCAATTGCAGGCGCAAGGCGTGAGCGTGGCGCTGGAAGGCGCGGCGTCTCCCATCACCGTCGATGCCGACAAGCTGGGCGTGGTGATCGGCAATCTGCTGTCGAACGCCGTGCGTTTCAGCCCGCGCGGCGGCACGGTGCGCTTTGCGCTGGCCGAGCATGGCGGCCGCCTGCACCTGGACTGCATGGACCAGGGCGCGGGCGTGGCGCCGGCCGACGCCGAACATATTTTCGAGCCCTTCTATCAGGGCGAACGCCAGCCGCAGGGCGCGCGCCGCGGCAATGGCATTGGCCTGTCCATCGTGCGCGAGTACATCGCGGCGCACGGCGGCAGCTTGCAACTACTGCCCTCCCTGCAAGGAGCGCACTTCCATCTCGAACTCCCTTATGACGACTAAACTCCGCATCATCGCCTTGCCCCCGTCCGGCCGCTGGCTATGCCTGCTGCCGCTTTGCCTGTCGCTGTTGAGCGCCTGCGCCTACCATCCACGCCCGCAGCCATCGGCCATGCCGGCGCTGCCCGCCGTCGCGCCCCAGGCGCAAGCCATGCTGCCGGTGGCGCCGCCGGACGAGGTGGCGCCGCTGCTGGCCTATCACCAGTCGCTGCGGCGCATGACCCAGGGCGAACTGCTGAAGGAATTGAGCGGCATCAGCCTGCAGCAGAAAACGCCCAAGATCGCGCTGCAGACCGGCATGATCCTGATGCTCACGCGCGGCGGCGGCGACCTGGCCCGCGCCCAGTCCCTGTTCGACAGCGTGGCCGGCGCCGGCGAGGCGGAAGCCGTGACGCTCAAGCCGCTGGCCCAGCTCATGTCCAGCCATTGCGCCGAAGCGCGCCGCCTATCCGAACAGAACGAGAAGCTGCAAGCGCAATTGAAGGACAACCAGCGCAAGACCGAACAGCTCAACGATACGCTGGAAGCGCTGAAAGCCATCGAACGCGGCCTGCCGGTAAGGCCTTCCGCCGGCACCGGCGCGAGCGGCGGGAGCAAGGGATGAGCGCCATGGAACACGGCCCCCGCCTGCTGCTGGTGGACGACGACGCCGACCTGCTGCGTCTTTTGTCGATGCGCCTGTCGGCCAACGGCTACCGCGTGACGGGCGTAGACAGCGCGGAGGCGGCGCTGGCACGGCTGTCGATCGAGCTGCCTTCGCTGGTCATCAGCGATGTCCGCCTGCCGGGGCGCGACGGCATGGCGCTGTTCCAGCAGATCCGCCGGCAATACCCCTCCCTGCCGGTGATCCTGCTCACCGCCCACGGCACCATTCCCGACGCGGTGGAAGCGACCACGCTGGGCGCCTACGCCTACCTGACCAAGCCTTTCGACGCCAAGCTGCTGCTGGAGCGCATCGAGCAGGCCTTGAGCCTGAGCGCGCCGCCGGCCGCCGCCGCATCCAGCGACGAGAGCTGGCGCGAGGAAATCGTCAGCCGCAGCCAATCCATGGCCGAGCTGCTGGCCGAAGCGCGTCTGGTGGCCGTCTCCGACGCCAGCGTGCTGATACGCGGCGAGAGCGGCACCGGCAAGGAGTTGCTGGCGCGCGCCATCCACCGCGCCAGCCGCCGCGCCGCCGCGCCCTTCATCGCCGTCAACTGCGGCGCGATTCCCGAGCAACTGCTCGAATCCGAACTGTTCGGCCATGTGAAAGGCGCCTACACCGGCGCGGTCGCCAGCCGCGAAGGCCTGGTCCAGGCGGCCGACGGCGGCACCCTCTTCCTCGACGAAATCGGCGATATGCCGCTGCTGCTGCAGGTGAAGCTGCTGCGCGTGCTGCAGGAACGCGTGGTGCGCCAGCTCGGCTCCGATGCCGGGCGGCCGGTCGACGTGCGCATCCTGTCCGCCACCCACCGCGACCTGGACGCAGCCATGCTGGAAGGCCAGTTCCGCGAAGACCTGTACTACCGTTTGAACGTGATCACCCTGACCCTGCCGCCGCTGGCGCAGCGGCGCGAAGATATCGGCCTGCTGGCGACGCGCTTCCTGCACGCGTTGGCCGCCAAGTACCAGAAATCGGTGAAAGGCTATGCGCCCGACGCGCTGGAGGCGCTGACACGGGCTTCCTGGCCCGGCAATGTGCGCCAGCTATATAACGTGGTGGAACACGTCTGCGCGCTGGCGACGGCGCCGCTGGTGCCGCTCTCGCTGGTGCAGCGCGCCCTGCGCGTGCCCTCGCTGGAGGTGCTCAGCTATACCGAGGCCAAGCAGCGCTTCGAGCGCAATTACCTGGTGCAACTGCTCAAGCTGACCGACGGCAATGTCGCCGACGCCGCCCGCCTGGCCGAGCGCAACCGCACGGAGTTCTACCGCCTGCTGCAGAAATACGACCTGAACGCCAGCCAGTTCCGCACCGAAAACGCCGCTGTCGCCCCGGAGCGACAGGAATAACTCCCGCAATATCAAGTACTTAACCGTAGGATGGTGAAATCTGTCGCTGTATCACGACAGATTCGCCGAGTTTTCCGCCCCGAATCCCCCTGCGAAATCAGCCCGCCACCCCAAACCTTTGATTTCATGGAGTTTTTCAAAGCTGGCACGCCCTTTGCTACATGAGCAGTAACGTCACACGGCGTTTTCATCAACTTAAGGAGATAAGAGCATGCGTAAAACCAATCTGATCGCTACCCTGCTGACCGCCGCCGCTCTGGGCACCGCTTCGCTGGCCGCCGTTGCCGCTGATCCGCAACAAGACGCCGCCCTGGCTGGCGCAGGCGCCACCACCGATGCCGCGCTGGCCGCGAAAGTGAAGGCCGCCCTGGCCGACCAGAAACAGATCAACGTCAGCAGCACCCAAGGCGTGGTCGTACTGAGCGGCACCGTCGCCAACACCGATGTCGGCACCAAGGCGATTCAGGCCGCCTCCGCCGTGGCTGGGGTCAAGGAAGTGAAAAGCGAACTGACCGTCGCCAGCAAATAAGCTTTCCCCGTTGTACCCGTAGTACCCCGCAGTGAGTTGTACCCAGAGAGTAGTAGAAGTACCTCCCCTTACCGGGCGCTGTTCACCGACAGCGCCCGCTTTTTTTTTGGGGGGGGAAGAAGCAAAGAGGCTCTTTGACATTAATCAAAGAATGTCCACCCTGGTGTCAGGCGGGGCCGCCGAGGCACCAAGGTCGGACATTTGCTGATCTAAATCAAAGAATGTCCGACTCTGGTGCCTGACACCAGGGTGGACATTGTTTGATTTGGCGCAAACGGGCGGGAGCCCTTAGCTGAGGTTTTCGAGGCGGATGCGGGTGACGCTGCCGACCACGGTCGGCAGGGCTTCCATCTTGGCGATGGCGGCGTCGACATGCTTTTCCTGGGTCTGGTGGGTCAGCATGATGATGTCGGTGTGGGTGTCGCCTTCGGCCGGCTCTTTTTGCAGCATGGCGTCGATCGAGATGCCGCCGTCGGCCAGAATGCGGGTCAAATCGGCCAGCACGCCGGGACGGTCGGCCACATGCAAACGCAGGTAGTAGCTGGTGGTGATCTCGCTCATCGGCAGGATGGCGATATCGGTCAGCGCGTTGGGCTGGAAGGCCAGGTGCGGCACGCGGTGCTCGGGATCGGCCGTGGCCAGGCGGGTGATGTCGACCAGGTCGGCAATCACGGCCGAGGCGGTCGGCTCGGCGCCGGCGCCCTTGCCGTAGTACAGCGTGGCGCCGATGGCGTCGCCGTGCACCAGCACCGCGTTCATCGCGCCTTCGACGTTGGCGATCAGGCGCTTGGCCGGGATCAGCGTCGGGTGCACGCGCAGCTCGATGCCTTCGGCGCCATTGACCACGGTGCGCTTGGTGATGCCCAGCAGCTTGATGCGGTAGCCCAGCTGTTCGGCGTACTTGATGTCGACCGCCTGCAGCTTGGTGATGCCTTCCACGTGGGCTTTGGCGAATTGCACCGGAATGCCGAATGCGATGGCCGACATGATGGTGGCCTTGTGCGCGGCGTCCACGCCTTCGATGTCGAAGGTGGGGTCGGCTTCGGCGTAGCCCAGCTTCTGCGCTTCTTTCAGCACGGTGTCGAAGTCCAGGCCCTTGTCGCGCATCTCGGACAGGATGAAGTTGGTGGTGCCGTTGATGATGCCGGCGATCCATTCGATGCGGTTGGCGGTCAGGCCTTCGCGCAGCGCCTTGATGATTGGGATGCCGCCCGCAACCGCCGCTTCGAAAGCGACCATCACGCCCTTGGCTTGCGCCGCGGCGAAGATTTCGTTGCCATGGGTGGCCAGCAGTGCCTTGTTGGCGGTGACGACGTGCTTGCCGTTGGCGATCGCCTTCAGCACCAGCTCCTTGGCGATGCCGTAGCCGCCAATCAGCTCGATGACGATGTCGATCTCGGGATCGTTGACGATCTCGTTGCCGTCCGCCACCACGCGCACTTTGCCGCCGGTCAGCTCGGTGGCGCGCGCGGTATTCAGGTCGGCCACGGCCACGATTTCAATGCCGCGGCCAGCGCGGCGCATAATCTCTTCCTGATTACGCGACAGTACGTTGAAGGTGCCGGAACCGACGGTGCCAATGCCTAACAGGCCTACTTTGATGGGTTTCATAAATCTCGTTGGAGTACGGCGCCGGCTGGCCGGCGCGGTTGATCGGTTAGCCCTGTCGCTTTCGGTAGCCGTCCAGGAAGCGGGCGATGCGGCCGAAGGCGTCGCTCATGTCATCGGTATTCGGCAGGAACACGACGCGGAAGTGGTCCGGCGCGATCCAGTTGAAGCCCGTGCCTTGAACGATCAGGACTTTTGTTTCAGCCAGCAGGTCGTAAGCGAACTGCTGGTCATCCGCGATCGGGTAGATCTTCGGATCGAGGCGCGGGAACATGTACAGCGCCGCTTTCGGCTTGACCACGCTGACGCCGGGAATCTCGGTCAGCAGTTGGTAAGCGAGATCGCGTTGCTTGAGCAGGCGCCCGCCCGGCCCCACCAAATCTTGTATGCTCTGGTAGCCGCCGAGCGCAGTCTGGATGGCAAACTGCCCCGGTGCATTGGCGCAAAGACGCATCGAGGCCAGCATGTTCAGGCCCTCGATATAGTCTTTGGCATGCTTCTTTTCGCCCGATACCACCATCCAGCCGGCACGGTAGCCGCAGGACCGATAGTTCTTCGACAGACCGTTGAAGGTCACGCACAGCACGTCCTCGCACAGGGAGGCGATGGAAGTGTGCTGGTTGCCGTCGTACAGCACCTTGTCGTAGATTTCGTCGGCGTAAATGATGAGCTGGTGCTGGCGCGCCAGCTCGATGATCTGCAACAGCACCTCGTCCGGGTACAGCGCCCCGGTCGGGTTGTTGGGGTTGATGACGACGATGGCCTTGGTGTTCGAGGTGATCTTGCGGCGCATGTCCTCGATGTCGGGGAACCAGTCCTGCTGCTCGTCGCAGACATAGTGCACCGGACGGCCGCCGGACAGGCTGACCGCCGCCGTCCACAGCGGATAGTCGGGCGCCGGCACCAGCACTTCGTCGCCGTTGTTGAGCAGCGCGTTCATCGACATCACGATCAGCTCGGAGGCGCCATTGCCCAGGTAGATGTCGTCGATGCCGACATCGGCGATGTTCTTGCTCTGGGTGTAGTGCATGACGGCCTTGCGCGGCGCGAACATGCCTTTGGAATCGGTGTAGCCGGCCGCATTGGGCAGGTTGACCATCATGTCGTGGACGATTTCGTCGGGCGGATCGAAGCCGAACACCGCCAGGTTGCCGATATTCAGCTTGGTGATCTTGTGGCCCTCTTCTTCCATCTGGCGCGCCTTTTCCGGCACCGGACCACGAATTTCATAACAGACTTCCGCCAGCTTGTTCGATTTTTGAATCGGTCGCAAAATCACATCCCTATCTCGTCTGAGGCCCAATGGCGCCGGGCGCGCGGCCCGATGCTGCATTGCGAAAATACCCATTCTGCCGAAAGCGCCTGATTTAATCAACCTTCCGGGTCCGTAAATAAAAGGTAAACGTTACAATAGGCGCTCTTTTGCGAACAGATACGCGCCGCCTGGCGTGAAATAGTCCCCATGAAGCTCCATTCCAGCAGCACCCAACAATACCAGACCGTGACCGGCTACTTCGCCGGCGGCGTGGAAATCAACGCCAAACCTTTCGACTACAGCCTGCTGGTGCTGCCGGAAACGGCGCCGCGCGCCTGGAATGTGGCGCGCTTCGAGGAACTGGGCCAGGAGCACTTCGAGCAGATGCTGGCCGACGCGCCGGACGTGGTCATCCTCGGCACCGGCGAGCGCCAGCGCTTCGTGCATCCGAAGCTGACCGCGCCGCTGACCGAGCGCCGCATCGGCGTCGAGTGCATGGACACCAATGCCGCCTGCCGCACCTATAACATCCTGATGGGTGAAGGGCGCAAGGCCATGCTCGCGCTGATCATCGAAAAACCGGCCGCTTGAAACGGCCGGAGTTGCCCCAACATAAAAACACTAACAAGAACATCAACCACCCCGCCCAGGAGAAAAGCTGTGGCTGAACGCCCCACCCTCGCCCCCTTAGCCGATTTTTCCGCTGCCATGACCAGCGGCCAGACCTTCCAGCTCGGCGGCCGTCCGGCCCAATACACCGTGCTGTATTTCTACCCGAAGGACAATACGCCGGGCTGCACCACCGAGAGCATGGCTTTCCGCGACCTGCATGCGCAGTTCGCCCAGGCCGGCGCCGAGATCTACGGCATCAGCCGCGATTCGCTGCGCTCGCACGAGAACTTCAAGGCCAAGCTGGAACTGCCTTTCGAACTGATCTCCGATCCGGAAGAAGCCTTATGCCTGCAGTTCGGCGTCATGAAGCTGAAACAAATGTATGGCAAGCAGGTACGCGGCATCGAGCGCAGCACGTTTGTGATTGACGCTACCGGCAAAATAGTGAAAGAATGGAGAGGCGTGAAGGTGCCAGGTCACGTCGATGAAGTGCTGGAATTTGTGGCAAGCCAGGCTTGAAAAGGGGCGCGCTGCAGGCTCCGCACGAGTGCTTAACCGCAGCAAATAAAAGACCATTTTGAGTCAACAGAGTTCTTCCTCTCACTGTACCCGGTGGCCGCAGGGCCACCACCCGGTATGTTTAACGGGCCAGATCAGCGCCCGCAGGCAGCCTTATTATTCCGATTTACCGCATCCATCCCGCGTTCCGTCCCCGTGGCGGCCAAGCGCGGGCGGAACTTTTTCAGATTGAGATCCTGATGCCACTGCCAAAACTGCCTAGCAAGCCAGCCACCCTGCTGCTGGCCAAAGATTATCCGAAGGCGAGCGGAGCGAATCCGGTCCCCTTCCCCGCCGAAGAAGTAGCAGCGCCCGCGCCGAAGAAAGCGGCCACCAAGGCGGTTGCCAAAACCGTGAAAGCCAAAGCAGTCACCCCTGCGGCCGAACCGGCCGTGGCCAAGAAAACCGGCAAGAGCAAGGCGGCCATCCTGACTGCGCCGGCCGCCCCGGTGGCCGAAGCGCCAGCGCCCGCCGTCGCTCCGGCTCGCGCCAAGGCCACGCCTGCCGCGCGCGGCAAAGCCACGCCGCTCAAGGCCGAAGCGCCGCATCCGGCCAAGCACAAGCCGGTGGAAGTGGTGCTCAAGTCGTCCACCAGCCGCCATGCCGACCAGATCGGCATCACCAAGCTGTTCGTACTCGACACCAATGTGCTGATGCACGACCCGTCCTCGCTGTTCCGCTTCGAAGAGCACGACGTCTATCTGCCGATGATGACGCTGGAAGAGCTGGACAACCACAAGAAGGGCATGTCCGAGGTGGCGCGCAATGCGCGCCAGGTCTCGCGCACCCTCGACGCGCTGGTCGCCAATACCGACGACGGCGCCATCGAACAAGGCATCCCGCTGTCCAAGCTGGGCAACAAGGACGCCAAGGGCCGTCTCTACTTCCAGACCCGCCTGCAGGTCGCCGACCTGCCGGAAGGCCTGCCGCAAGGGAAGGCCGACAACCAGATCCTGGCCGTGGTGCGCTCGCTGGAAGCGGAGCAGCCGGGACGCGCTGTGGTGCTGGTGTCGAAAGACATCAATATGCGCATCAAGGCGCGCGCGCTCGGCCTGCCGGCCGAGGACTACTTCAACGACCATGTGCTGGAAGACACCGACCTGCTGTACTCGGGCATCGTCCAGCTGCCGGACGATTTCTGGAACAAGCATGGCAAGGACATGGAATCGTGGCAGGAGAACAAGCACGGCCAAAGCGCCACCTTCTACCGCGTGACCGGGCCGTTCGTGCCGTCGCTGCTGGTGAACCAGTTTGTGTTCCTGGAGCCGAAGAACGGCGAGACGCCTTTCTACGGCCAGGTCAAGCAGATCAACGGCAAAACCGCCGTGCTGCAAACCCTGCGCGACTATAGCCACAACAAGAACAGCGTGTGGGGCGTGACCGCGCGCAACCGCGAGCAGAACTTCGCGCTGAACCTGTTGATGAATCCCGAATGCGATTTCGTCACCCTGCTGGGCCAGGCCGGTACCGGCAAGACCCTGCTGGCCCTGGCCGCCGGCCTGGCCCAGGTGCTGGAAACCAAGCTGTATAACGAGATCATCGTCACCCGCGTCACGGTGCCGGTGGGCGAAGATATCGGCTTCCTGCCCGGCACCGAGGAAGAGAAGATGTCGCCATGGATGGGCGCTTTCGACGACAACCTCGAAGTGCTCAACAAGTCCGACGGCGAAGGCGGCGAATGGGGCCGCGCCGCGACCCAGGATCTGATCCGTTCGCGCATCAAGATCAAGTCGCTCAACTTCATGCGCGGCCGCACCTTCGTCAACAAGTTCCTGATCATCGACGAGGCGCAGAATCTGACGCCGAAGCAGGTCAAGACCCTGGTGACGCGCGCCGGCCCCGGCACCAAGATTCTCTGCCTGGGCAATATCGCGCAGATCGACACGCCTTACCTGACCGAGGGTTCGAGCGGCCTGACCTACGTAGTGGACCGCTTCAAAGGCTGGTCGCACAGCGGCCACGTCACCCTGGCGCGCGGCGAACGTTCGCGCCTGGCCGACCACGCGAGCGACGTGCTGTAAGCGCCGCCCGCGGCATCCGCAAGCCCCGCCAAGTGCGGGGCTTTTTCATGCGCGCTTGCTTTTCGCGCGGCGCCACAGCTTGCGGCCGCCGAAGAATAGCGCCAGCAGGATCAGGCTCCAGGGAATGATGTAGGCCATGCCCACCACGGCGCTGGCGATGCCTTGCGAGAGGTTGCTGGCAAATTCGTCGCAGGCGCGCGCGATCGGCGACCAGAAGGAGCGGCTGCGCTGCGAGTAGATGGCGACGCTCAGCACATCGAGGTTGACGCGCTCCAGCAGGCGCGCGTTCTCGCCGCTGGCCTGCTCCAGTTCCGACTGCACGGAGGCCAGTTCTTTCGACACCTTGATCAGATTGTCGGCACTATTGGCCGAGCGGCTTTCCAGGTCTTCCAGCTTGCGCTGGTAGGAGCGCAGCATGGCCAGGCGCTTTTCGCTGTCGGCGATGGGACGGGCCAGATCTTCGGCCCGCGTCTCCTGGCGCGCCACCGTGCCGCCGGCCGTGGCCAGGGCGCTCAGGCGCGCCACGGCTTCCGGCTTGGCGCGCATGCGGATATGGGCCTGCTTGTCGCGCCCCGTATCCAGGCTCGCTTCGAGCAGCACGCAGCCTTGCTGCGCCTCCGCATTGCAGGCGGCGACCAGCTTGTCCATCAGCGGCTTGACCGCGTCTTCGGCGGCATCGACGGCGATGCTGTGTTCATATGCCAGGTGCTTGCCGCGCGGCTGGCTCGCGTTGGCCGCGCCGCCTTGCGCGCCGCCGGCCTCCTGTTTCGATGAACAGGCGCTCAGCAGCGCCAGCGCCACTATCAGAAGAAAATGTTTCAATGCAGAATCCTTGAATGAAAAACAAAATCATAGCAGTAATCGCCTGCCGCTCAGCGTCCCCATGCACTATTAACATATAGGCAAAATTTCGCGCAAAAGCAGCTAAAATACCCCGAGCATCGCTAACCCAAGGAGGCCTCAAATGGAAATACGCGAATGGATCAGGGCATCGCTACCGGTACTGGATTCGAGCATGGCTTACCGCGCGCTGGGCAGGGCCGGCGACACGCCGGTGCTGTTCTTGCACGGGAACCCCACGTCCTCCCATATCTGGCGCGACATCATGCCCGAGGTGGCGCCGGGCCGCTGGTGCGTGGCGCCCGACCTGATCGGCTTCGGCGCGTCGGACAAACCGGACATCGCTTACAGCTTCCAGGACCAGGCGCGCTATCTGGATGCCTTTATCGAGAAAATGGGACTGGAGCGCTTCTATCTGGTGGCGCAGGATTGGGGCAGCGCGCTGGCCTTCCACTTCGCCGCCCGCCATCCGCAGCGCGTGCTGGGACTGGCTTTCATGGAATTCATGCGTCCCATGTCCTCCTGGGAGGACTTCCATCCGCAAGCCCAGGTGCGGGAACTGTTCCGCCAATTCCGCGCGCCGGGCGAAGGCGAGGCGCTGATCCTGGAGCAGAACGTCTTCGTCGAAAAAGTGCTGCCCAATTCCGTGATCCGCCAGCTGGGCGAAGAGGAAATGGCGGGCTACCGCGCGCCCTTCCCCACGCCTGAATCGCGCCGTCCCATCCTGGCCTTGCCGCGCCAGCTGCCGATCGCGGGCGAACCGGCCGATGTCTTTGAACTGATTGCGTCCAACGACCGCGCCCTGCGCGCCTCCACCTATCCCAAGCTGCTGTTCCAGTGCGCGCCTGGCGTGCTGACGCCGCCCGCCGTGGCGCAAGCCTATGCCGCCGCGCTGCATAACTGCCGGCTGGTGGACCTGGGCGCGGGCCGCCATTATGTGCAGGAAGACCATGCCCAGCGCATTGGCCAGGAAATCGCCGATTGGATAAATTCGCAGGCCTAGCTTGACCTTCCCTCCATGGGAAGGCTTACAGTGGCGCCATCAACCCTGCGAAAGGAGCTTCAAATGTATGAACTGCAAGTGGAAAACATGAGCTGCGGCCATTGCATCGCCAAGGTCAGCGATGCGGTACGCGCGCTGGACATGACGGCCGGCGTGGAAATCGACCTGGCCAACAAAAAAGTGATGGTCGACAGCAGCGCCTCGCTGGACGAGGTGAAGGCGGCCATCGTGCAAGCCGGCTACCCCGTTAGCGCTGCCGCCTGATTATTTTTCCGGTTCCGGGTAATGCCGGAAAATGCCTTCCTCGCTGAAGGGCAAGCGCCTTTCGGATGCGAGGTAGGCGGCGATGCGCGGGCGGCGCGCCACCTTGTCGCGCAAGGCCAGCAAGCCTGGCCAGGCGGCCTGCCGGCGTGCCATCGCCTTGGGAAAGGCGTAGCCCAAGCCTTCCATCAGCTGGAATAGAGACAGGTCCACATAGGACAGGCGCGATCCGGCCATGAAGCCGCCACGGCCCGGATTGGCCTGCAAGACCTGCTCGAAATAGCCAAGGTACTTGGGAATGCGCTCGGTCGTGAAATCGCGGGCGCGCTGCTTCGCCTCCTTTTTCTGGTCTTCGTAATACAGATTGGTGGAAATCGGGTGGTGGGTGTCGTGCGCTTCGTTGACGATGTCGGCAATCGTCAGCTGCAGCTGGTTGCACCATAGGCGCCCCGCTTCGCTGCGCGGCGCCAGGCCGTGATGCGCGCCCAGATACAGCAGGATATTCGCGGTCTGGCCGATCAGCAGTTCTCCCGCCTTGAGCACCGGCGGCGCGTAGGCGGGATGCCCGGCCTGCGCCGGATCGATGGCGGCCAGCATCTGCGGCATGCCCTTGGGCTCGCGCGCCACATCGCGGTAAGGCACACCCGCCTCCTCCAGCGCCAGCCGCACAAACTCGCCGCGCCCTTGAATGTTCGGCCAGTAGTACAGGATGTATGGCTGCATATGCCCTCCTTAGCGTTTGGCGCCGATTGTAGCGGCTTGCGCCTGCGCCTGTAGCCACGCTGCGACCGCCGCCACGGCGGGTGCGGGTTCGCGGCCGGAGGGATGCACCAGGTAGTAGGCGAAATCGTCCAGCACCGGGCCGAAAGGCGCCTGCAGCAAGCCCATCTCCATTTCGTCGCGCACCAGGGCCAGGGAAATCAGGGCCACGCCCTGCCCCGCCACGGCGGCTTGGATGGCGTGGCTTTCATCGGTGTAGCGCACGCCGCTGCCCGTGTCGAGCTGCGGCATGCCCGCCGCCTGCGCCCAGCGCGCCCAGGTCAGCGCGCCGCGAAAGCCGCGCTGCCAGTCGAAGTGGATCAGGTTGTGGCGCAGCAGATCGGCGGGACGGCGCAGCTTGAGGCGGGTGCTCGCCACCGGCGCAAAGCCGGCCTGCATCAGCCAGGTGGAATCCAGTCCCGGATAATGGCCGCTGCCGCCGCGCACGGCCAGATCGGCGGCGCCGCCCAGCAGATCGACCGGCTGGCCTGTGGCCTGCACATGCAGGTCGATCTGGGGATGCGCCTGCTGAAAACCGGCCAGCCTTGGCACCAGCCACTTGGCGGCGAAAGCCGGCATGACGGACAGCGTAACCGTGCTGCGAGCGCGCTGCTTGAGGCGCTCGACGCCGGCCGCCATCACGTCCAGCCCCTCGCGCACGGCTTGCAGCAGCAGTTGGCCTGCGGCCGTCAATTCCACGGCGCGCGTCTTGCGCAGGAACAGCGGGCAGCCCAGTTCTTCTTCCAGCGCGCGCACCTGGTGGCTGACGGCGGTCGCGGTGACGGCCAGCTCCTCGGCCGCCATCTTGAAGCTTTGCAGGCGCGCCGCCGCCTCGAAGGTGCGCAGCGCGGAGAGGGAGGGAAGGCGTCGTTTCATGGTTGCGAATATACCTGAATGCAACTCATCCGTAAGCAGAAAAATGATCGTTTGTCCTAGCCCGCGCCAAGCCCCACAGTAGAGTCCATCGAGACTTCACTGGAAAGGATGAAACACCATGAAAACCCTTCTGCATATTGATTCCAGCGCCCGCAGCGGCCGTTCCGGCAGCGATCCATTCGGCTCCCATACTCGGCGCCTGAGCCAGCGCTTCGTGGACCGCTGGCTGGAACAAGATCCCGGAACAAAAATCATCTATCGCGATGTCGGCATGCAGCCGCCGGCGCCGGTCACGGGCAGCTGGATACATGCCGCCTTCACGCCGCCCGCCAAACGCGAACCGTGGATGCATGAGGTGCTGGCCGAAAGCGATGCGCTGATCGATGAGCTGCTGCTGGCCGATGTGATCGTGGCCGGCGTGCCGATGTATAACTTTGGTCCGCCCGCCCAGTTCAAGGCCTATATCGACAATATCGTGCGCGTCGGCCGCACCTTCGGCTTCGACCGCAGCCGTCCCGGCGATCCGTACTGGCCGCTGCTGGCGGAGGCGGGCAAGAAACTGGTGATCCTGTCCTCGCGCGGCGACCATGGTTACGGCGAGGGAGAACGCGTTGCCGCCATCAACCATGTGGAACCGTCGCTGCGCACGGCTTTCGGCTATATGGGGATACGGGAGAGTTTTGGCGCCGCCATCGAGTACGACGAATTCGGCGATGAGCGCCTGGCGCAATCCATCGCCCGCGCCGAGGCGGACGTGGATGGCCTGGTGCTGCGGCTGGCCCCGGAAAGGGGGCGTGCCGCAGCGTGAGGAGGGGATTACTGCGCGTTGCGGCGGCGGCGCGCAGCCACGCCGGCGATGCCCAGGCCAGCGAGCAGCATGGCGTAGGTGCCGGGTTCCGGCACGGCCGTCACGGAAGACAGATAGAGATCGTTTACGGTCGGCCATACGCCCGCTTGCGAGGTCAGTTTGACCGTCAGTTCCAGCAGCTTGCCGGTGGAGACGAAACCGATGAAGGACGATTGGGTTGGCTTGTCGATGGTGTAGGTCGCCAGCTTGCCGAATTCGTCTTTGGCGGTCAGCGTGATGCTGTTGGCGGCCGCGTATGCGCCTGCCGAATTGCTGCCGAAGGCAAACAGGCCGGCGCCATTCACCTTGCCGCCAAAGTCGGTAAAGACAATGGTGTCGGTGCGGTTGTCGGTGGTCAGCCAGCCATCCACGCTGCTGCCGGTGCCGCCCCAGAACGACGTCGAGCCAGGACCGACGGTGGCGGTGTAGTTAAAGTTGCCGGCGCTGCGCGACAGCGGGCCATCGACGGGGGAAACCGACAGATCGTTGAAGCTGTCCAGGCCGGACACGGTCACGGCGCCGCGATAATCGTATTTGTCGGTGTAGACTTTGATATCTGCATTGGCCGCGCCGGCAGCCAGCAGCATTGCACCTACGGCGATCGATTTAAAGGTATGGGACATCATAAGCAAGGCAACTCCTCTCTAGATAGTGCGTTGTTTAAGATAAAAGCCACTACGCTTTCACTGTATCTCAGCTACGAAAACGATGCAATAATTTCAATGAAATAATTTCAACAAGGTTGTTTTTGCATTGTTGCGTATTGACAAACCCTACAGGACACGGCAGGCGCCACGGTTATAATCGGACGTGAAATTTCGCTACCGAAAGCACGCATGCCTCCTGTCCCGCCGCTGGAATTGCACACCATCGTCCTGATCGCCGCCGCCGGCCTGTTCGCCGGGGTACAGAATGCGCTGGCCGGCGGTGGTTCCTTCATCACCTTCCCCGCCCTGCTGCTGGCCGGCCTGAATCCGCTGGCGGCGAATATGACTTCCACCATCGCCATGTTCCCCAGCCAGGCCACGTCCGCCGTTGCCGGGCGCAAGCTGGTGGACGATGTGGGGCCGCTGACTTTCCGCCAGATGTTCCTGATCAGCGTGGTGGGCGGCGTGCTGGGCGCCATCCTGCTGCGCATTACGCCGCCGACCTTCTTTGCGCGCCTGGTGCCCTGGCTGGTGCTGTTCGCCACGTCGATGTTCGCCTGGGGCGCTTTCCGCAAGCAGCCCATGCACGCCGCCAGCAGCATGCCGAAAGGCGTGCTGGTACTGGTGCAAAGCTGCATCGCCATCTATGGCGGCTACTTCGGCGGCGGCATCGGCTTCCTGATGCTGGCCGCGCTGACCATCGCCGGACAGCAGATCCGCGCCGCCACCGCCACCAAGAATATGCTGGCGATGGCGATGAACGCGGCGGCCACCGCCATCTTCGCCTTTTCCAGCCTGATCAGCTGGCCCGCCGCGCTGGTCCTATGCGCGGGCGGCATTGCCGGCGGCCTGGCCGGCTCCTGGCTGATCTACCGCCTGCCGCCGCGCCTGATGCGCATTTTCGTCGTCATCGTGGGCGCGCTGCTGACCGTCTATATGTTCTTGCGCTGACGGTCCGCGCCCGGGCTCAGAAGCTGGCGCGCAGGGTCAGGCGGAAGTTGCGGCGCTCGGCCGGATGGTAGTGCACGTCCGGCACGCCTTCGGCCGCTTCGCCCGGCAGGCGCGAGGCGTAGAAGTAGTCGATATCGCTGGCCTTGCGGTCGAACAGATTGAACACGTCCAGCGACAGCTGCCAGTTGCGGTTGAAGCGGTAGCCTGCGCGCAGATAGGCAATGGCCGTGCCCTTGGAGCGCTGGCTATTGTCCTCGATCAGCGGACGCGGGCCGAAATAGCGCATCTGGAAAGCGCCCGACCAGGGGCCGATATCGTTCACCGTGGCGCCGAAGGATGCCACCTTCTCCACCGCGCCGGGGATATGGTCGCCGGCCGGATCGGCTTCGCTGTAGCGGCCGCGCGAGTACGCCAGGTCCAGGTCGAACAGCAGCCAGCTGCGCGCCACGTAATGGTTATTCAGCTCGATGCCGGAACGCTTGCTGGCGCGGCTCGGCGCCGTGTCGCCGGCGTCGCCCGAGAACACCAGTTCGGAGGCTGAACGCAGCTTCCACAGCGCCAGCGAGCTTTGCAGACCGGGCAGCATTTCACTGCGCACGCCGATTTCCCCGCCGCGCGTGCGCACCAGCGGCGTCACCGGCTCGATCGGCTCGCGCTCTTTCGGCGACAGGTGGGCCGTGGTGCCGCGCGCGTCGTTGCTGTGGAAGCCGGAACCGTAGTTCAGGAAGAATTCGGTGCTCTGCCATGGTCCCAGCACGAAGGACAGCTTGGGCGAGGTGATATGGGCGTTCACCTTGCCCGAGTTTTCCGCGATATTGCTGGCGACGTCGAAGCGGTAGCTGTCGTAACGCAGGCCGGCGATGCTGCGCAGCCATGGCGTCCAGTGCAGGGTGTTCTCGTAGTAGGCGGCCAGGCTGGCTTCCTTCACCTTCGATTCGCTGACGGTGCTCAGCACCTGCTGGTTTTTGGTGGCCAGCAGCGACAGTGGCGAGATATGGTCGTAGCGCCCTTGCGCGCCGACCTTGTGGCTCATGCTGAAAGCGCCCAGCGTGGCGGGCCAGCTGTGCGAGGCGGCAAAGCCCAGCATGCGGCGGCGCTCCGTCTGGCGGTTCTGGTCACCGTTTTCCGGATCGTCGAGGAAGTAGGTGTGGTTGTTGAACAGGGTCAGGTCGGAGCGCACGGCGTACACATTGGCCTGGCTCTGCGCCTCGCCGCTGCGGCGCTTCCATTCTCCGGACAGGCTGTAGCGCGCGGTGCGGCCGCCGTCCGTCGGGTCGATGGCGTCGAAGGGATTCAGCGCCCCGCTTTCCACCGCGCGCAGCGGAATCTGGTTGCTGGCGTGCCAGGAGCCCTTGTACGCCATGGCCGTGACGGCATACTGGTCGGCGCCACTCACGGTGCTGTAGCGCAGCACGCCGCTGTTCTTGCGGAAGGCTTCGGGATGCACCCATGGACCGTCGTTATGCGCCAGCTCCAGGCCATACAGCAGCGTGCCGCCGGCGGCCGCGCCGGAACCGGCCAGCATGCCGCGCATATAGCGGTTTTCGCCAACGGTCAGCGTCGCCATATTCTGTTTCAGCTGGTTGAACAGGGACATATGCGCCGCGCCGGCCGAAGCGAAGTCGCCTTCGTCCGCGTAGTACGGGCCTTTGCGGTAGGCGATGCGCTCCACCAGTTCGGGGATCAGGAAATTCAGGTCGGTATAGCCCTGGCCATGCGTATGGGTGCGCATATTCACCGGCATGCCGTCGACAAAGGTGGCAAAGTCGGTGCCGTGGTCGAGATTGAAACCGCGCAGGAAGTATTGGTTGGCCTTGCCGTCGCCGCTGTGCTGGGTGACGATCACGCCCGGCACGAATTCGAGCAGCTCGCCGGGACGCAGGGCCGGGCGGTTGGCGATCAGGGCGGCCTTGACCTGGCCCTGGCTGGCGGCATCCGAGGTGCCGACGCTGTTGTTGTAATGGCCGGTGACTTCCACCACGTCCAGCGGAACGGCGGGAAGGGGTTTGTCCGCCTCTTCGGCGTGGGCGTATGGGAAGGCGGCCAACAAGGATGCGGCCAGAATGGTGCTGCGCACAGTCATGGATAATCCATCTTTGAATGCAATCCGGCCCACCTCCCCGTGGGCGCGATTGAACAGAAGCGCGGGATGGCGCGCTTCCACCTGTCTGGCCGGTATCCGGGCTGGCAAGTCGGACCATCCCACCTTCCCATGCCAAATGCACAGTGGTTGTTGAGAGAGGGCCTGCCGTCGGACGACGGCGCTTGCTTACCGTTGCGGGGGCAGCACACCTTGGCCGCGATGCGGCCTGTGTTTCCCGTTTAACTGGGCGCGAGAATTCGCGCCCGGGCACCAAACGGTGGGTATTATACTTTTATTAATGCTCGCCGGTCTAGTGGCAGGGTTTGCCCAGGGTCTGCAGGATGGGGCAGTCGGGGCGCTGGTCGCCGTGGCAGGAATCGGCCAGGCTGGCCAGGGTGTCGCGCATTTCGCTGAGTTCGCGGATACGCTGGTTCAGCTCATCGACGTGGGCCAGGGCGATGGCCTTGACGTCGGCGCTGGCGCGCGCATTGTTCTGCCACAGCGAGAGCAGGTCGCGGATCTGTTCCAGCGAAAAACCCAGGTTGCGCGCGCGCTTGATGAAGCGCAGCGCGTGCAGATCCTTGTCGCTGTAGATGCGGTAACCGCTGTCGCTGCGCCTGCTCTCGCTGACCAGCCCTATGCTTTCGTAATAGCGGATCATCTTGGCGCTGACGCCGGATGCGGTGGCCGCCTGTCCTATATTCATTCCTGCTCCTTGAGTGCTTGCCAGCGACGCAGCAGCAAGGCGTTGCTGATCACGCTGACGGAACTGAGCGCCATCGCCGCACCGGCCAGCATGGGATTCAGCAGGCCGAACGCCGCCAGCGGAATACCCGCCAGATTGTAGACGAAAGCCCAGAACAGGTTCTGGCGGATCTTGTTGAAGGTGCGGCGCGAGATGTCGATGGCGTCGGCCACCAGCAGCGGATCGCCGCGCATCAGGGTGATGCCGGCGGCGTGCATGGCAACGTCGGTGCCGGTGGACATGGCGATGCCCACATCGGCCGCCGCCAGCGCCGGCGCGTCGTTGATGCCGTCGCCCACCATGGCGATGCGCGCGCCGGCCTGGCCTTCGGCCTTGATGCGTTCGATGTGTTGGGTCTTATCGGCCGGCAGCAGGCCGGCGACAAAGCTGCCCACGCCGGTCTGCGCGGCGACCGCCTGGGCGCTGCCCTGGTTGTCGCCGGTGAGCATGACGGTGGCGATGCCGCGGCTGTGCAGGCGGCGCACGGCGGCGGCGGCATGCGGCTTGACCTGGTCGGCAAAAGCCAGCAGGCCAAGCACTTGCTTGCCGCGCGCGTCGGCCAGCCAGGACACGGTGTGGCCGCCCCGCTCCAGCACTTCGGCGCGGGCTTGCAGCGGCGCGATGTCGATCTTCTGCTCTTCCAGCAGGCGGGTGCTGCCCAACAGCAGGCGCATGCCGTCCACGCTGGCGGCCAGGCCGCGTCCGGCCAGGGCGGTCATGGCGCTGCCATCCAGGCTGGCCGGGGCGCCGCCCGCCTCGATGGCGCTGCGCTCCGCATCCAGCACGGCGCGCGCCAGCGAGTGCTCGCTGCCGCGCTGCACGGCGGCGGCCAGCTGCAGCAGGCGCTCCTTGTCGATACCATGCGGGATCAGGGCCGCGAGCGCCGGTTTGCCCTGGGTCAGGGTGCCGGTCTTGTCGAACACCACGGTGCCGACCTGGTAAGCCATTTCCAGCGCTTCGGCGTCCTTGATCAGGATGCCGTGACGGGCCGCCACGCCGGTGCCTGCCATGATGGCGGCGGGCGTGGCCAGGCCAAGAGCGCAGGGACAGGCGATCACCAGCACCGCCACCGCATTGATGGTGGCGCGCTCGATATCGCCGCTGGCGAACCACCAGCCCAGCAAGGTAAGCAGGGCCAATACCAGCACCACCGGCACGAAGACGGCGCTGACCCGGTCCACCAGGTGCTGCACCGGCGCCTTCTCGGCCTGGGCGTCCTCCACCAGGCGGATGATGCGCGCCAGCGTGGTTTCCGCGCCGGTGGCACTGGTGCGCACCAGCAGCAGGCCGTCGCCGTTGATGGCGCCGCCCGTCACGCGCTCGCCGGCATGGCGCGCCACCGGCAGGCTTTCGCCGGTGATCAGGGATTCATCCACATGGCTGCTGCCCTCCACCACCTCGCCATCGACGGCGATGCGCTCGCCGGGCCGCACCACCACCAGGTCGCCCAGGCGCACCTCGGCGATCGGCGTATCCACATCGCCTTGCGGGCCGCGCACCCGCGCCGCCTCGGGGCGCAGGGTCTGCAGGGCGCGGATGGCCGACGTGGTCTGGCGCTTGGCGCGCGCTTCCAGCCATTTGCCCAGCAGGACCAGGGTGATGACCACGGCCGACGCTTCGAAATACAGATGGGCCATGGCACCGCCCGACAGCACCAGGTACACGCTCAAGCCATAGGCGGCGCTGGTGCCGAGGGCCACCAGCAAGTCCATATTACCGGCGCCGGCACGCGCCGCCTTCCAGCCGGCTTTGTAGAAGCGCGCGCCGAAAACGAATTGCACGGGAGTGGCCAGCAGCCATTGCAGCCAGCCGTCCAGCATCAGGTGGCCTCCGAACCAGCCGGCCACCATGGGCGCCATCAGCGGCAGGGACAGCAGGGTGGAAAGGATGAGCGGCAGGGCCGACGCCGTTTCGGCGTCCTTGGCGGCGGCGCTGGGCGGCGCATCGGGCGCCACCGGCGCGGCGTCATAGCCGGCTTTTTCGACGGCCTGGCGCAGCGCGCCAAACTCCAGGGGATCGGCCGACTCGATGCGGGCCGTTTCCGTCGCCAGGTTGACGCTGGCCTTGCCCACGCCCGGCACGGCGGCCAGCGCCTTTTCAACGCGGGCGACGCAGGAGGCGCAGGTCATGCCGTCGATGCGGACGGTCTGGGTATAGGTGGAACTCGTCACGGGATACTCCTCTGCCTGAATATAGCGCCAGCATCAAGTATCCCATGATGGGAAGGTCAAGCATTTTTTGCAAAACGGTTCAGCGCACCTCGCAATCGACGGCCTTGCCCTTGCCGCTGTCGCTGCCGGGATTGGCCTGGGCGGCCGGGTTGGCGACCGCGCTGAAGGCCGGCGGCGGGGTGAATTGCAGGCCAGGATTGGCCGGCAGGACGATGGGCGGCAGCGTCGTGCTGGGCACGTAGCCGAACTGGCCGGCGCTGAAATTCAGCCCGCCACCACCGTTACTGACATTGATCTGGCCCGCCACCACCTGCACATACAGGCCGGCGGGGCGCGCGCCACCCGCCGGCAGCAAGGGTTGCGCCATCTGGGCCAGCTGCAGCGGCGCGGGCGGCAAGCTCTCCGGCGCCAGCGCCGCCGTGCTGGCGCCCAGGAAGCGCCGCGCCGAGGCCAGGGCCGGCGCGTCGTCCGGCGCCACATACTCGACGATAAAGGTGGTGCCGCGGATGCCGATGGTGGCGGCCGGCGTCTTGAGCGAGAACTTTTCCTTATTGCGCTGCCCCAGCAGGCCGGTGATCGAGCGCAAGCCGCCTTTCACCAGGCTGAAATGGGCCTGGTCGCCTTCAGGCCTGCCTTTGTCGAAGCTGAAATTCTCGATCGTCATGGTGGAGGCGGGCCGCAGCGTGATCTCGCTGTTGTCGATGAAGCGCAGCATGGCGTAGGTGTTTTTCTCGGTAACGAGGGTGTCGCCGTTCTCCACCTCGGATTTGAGCGACAGGATCTTGACCGTGCCATTGGCCTTCTTCGCCAGCAGCGGCCCGCTCAGCTGCACCACCGTGCCCGCCACCGCCGCCCAAGCCTGCATCGCGGTCAGCCACAGGGCAGCGCACAAGCCGGTCTGCAGCAGCAGGCGGCCAAGGCAGGCCGCCTCAATTGCAATACATTTTGGGTGCGGCTTTCTCATTTTTGCTTCCAGTCTTCTCGGTGGCGGAATTGCCCTTGCTGCCCTCTTCCTTCTTCTCCGGCTTTTTGTCCTCGCTCTTCGACGCGGCCGAACCTGAGCCGGATGCATCGGCCAGCATCTGCGTCTGCGTATTGACGGCGCTGACAACCTGGTTCACCGCCTGCTGCACCGGCTTGACCGGCTCCTGCGCCGTGGGCGGCGCAATCACCTGGCAGATCGGCAGCGAGGGCGTGAGCTGGCACAGGTCGACGCTGACCGGTGGCGTGACCGGCGGTGGCGTGACGGGTGGCGGCTCGACCGGCGGCGGGTTCACCGGGGGCGGCGTCACCGGCGGTTCGACCGGCGGCGGCGGATTGGTCGGTGGCGGTTCGACCGGCGGCGGTGGCGTCACGGGCGGCGGCTCCACCGGCGGCGGTGGATTGGTCGGCGGTGGATCGACTGGCGGCGCTGTGTTCTGGTTCGGCAGCGTGACCAGCCTGCCCGGCGCGGCCTGCACCGTGGTCGCGTCCACGCCGGTAATCGACTGGCCCGCCGCCAGCTTGATCGCGCCGCTGGTGGAAGTGACCAGCGCGCCCGAAGCGAAGGACAGCACGTCCGCCGGGGAGCCGCTGGCGCCAGCCACCAGTTCGATATCGCCGCTGGTGCTGCTGACCGTGCCGGCGATGCTGAGCGGGCTATGCGCCACCAGCGTGATCTTGCCGCTGTCGCTGCGTACCAGACCCGCAGCCGGCACTTCGGTCGCGCCGGTATTGTTCAAGGTGACGGAGCCGGTATTGCCGTCGGCCAGTTTCAGCTTGTACACCGTGAGCTTGCTGTCATATGCGGTGTTGTTGACGTTGGCGATATTGATCGGCATGGCGCCGCTGGTGGCCGTGCTCTCCGCCGACAGGCCGGCCACGCTGGTCAGCATGGCCAAGGATGCAGCGCCAATACTGCCGCCCGCCTTCATGTCCAGCCGGTTGGCCACGATCACGCCCTTGTCGGCAGCCGTGGCGCCATCGCTGCGCGAGAGCGATCCGGCCACGTCCAGCACCACATTGCCATCCACTTTCAGGCCGCTCACATCGTAGTGGGCGCGGCTGCCGGCGGCGCCCGTCAGCCGGGCAATCGTCAAGCCCTGGCTATTCTTGAAGCTGAAATCGCCCTTCACCATACCGGCCAGGTTTTCCACCTTGTTGCCGGCATCGTTCAGCACCACGCTATTGCCGGCATCGATGCCAAGGTCGCGCACATCGATGGCGCCGGTTTGCAGCACACCGGCGCCGGTAATCAGGCCAATGCGGGTAGTGAGGGCATTGCGCTGGGTGGCGCCGGCATTCGTACCGATGCCCGCCACGCTGATCGCGCCCGCCGTGTTCTGCGAATCGCTGGAACCGATGCCCACAGTAGGCGCTTCGATATTCGCCAATTGGGTCAGCGACAGGCAGCCAGCGCAGGCCGCGCCGACCGAAATCGTCTTGCCCGCCGTGACGGGAGCGATGCTGACGATATCGGCCTTCAGTTTGCCCGCAATATCAGCGCTGTCGGTACGGATATCGATTTTCGCCGCGTTCAGCGTAGCCTGCACGCCCAGCGTGGGCGCTTTCAGATCCAGACTGGCGCTCGGCAAGCTCACATCGCCCGCCACATTGATGGCGCTGGCCGAAAGCAAGGCCACCTCATTCGCCTGGATCGATGCCAGCATCTCCTGCGACAACAGGATGGAACCGGTGGTCACGCCCGCGCCGCCCAACTGCAAGGCCTTGGACGAAGTGCCCGAGTCGAGCACCACCACGCCGGTCTGGCCGTTGGCCACCAAGCCCTTGCCCGCGCCGCCGGCCAGCAGAAAATCGCTGGCGTTCAAATGGATATTGCGCGCCGTGACCAGACCGGTGCTGCCGATATAGCCGCCCGCCGTTGCAAACAGGTCGACCGGCAAAGACACGCTGCCGTTCAGATCGATATTGTCGCTGGCGTTCAGCCACAGGCCGCTGTGCAGCTTGGCCCCGCTCAAATCAAGGCCATCGACCGCGATGCTGGTGCCGCTGCTGCCGGAACCCGATTGCACAAACAGCGCGTCGGCGCTGATGGTTTTGATCTCGTCGCTGGAAAGGCCAAGGGTGGATGCATCGTCGATCGCGCCCGCGCCAATCTTCACCAGCCGTCCGCTGCCCGGCATAATGGTGACGGCGCCATCGGCCGTCGCCGCACTGCCCTCGGCGCTGATGGACGATGCCGGATCGAGGCTGACCTGCCCCGCGATCAGGTTCACGCGGCGCGCCGCCACCGCGGCGCCGCTATCCAGCGCGACAGCGCCGCCTTTAGCATCCAGCGTGATGTTCGAACCGGTGACGCTAGCGTGCGATGGCGCACCGGCATTGCCGATGTGGACCGCGCTGCCGCCCATACGCACTACCTGCCCGGCACCATTCACCGCTTCGGCCACATCGAGCTGGCCGCTGGTGTCGATATTCAGTGCCGCATTGGTGCCGCTCCCGCTGCTACCGGACGAAAGCGAAACGCCCTTGCCGTCCACGCCCACCTTCAGCACGCCAACGTTGCGGAAATTGAAGCGGGCCACATTCTGCGCAGCTACCGCGCCAACCTGATTGTTGGCGGCCATCAGGTCGACGCCGTCCGGCGCGGACAGCTGCAGCGTGGCGGCGCTCAGCGGCGCATTGTCGTACTGTCCGATAAAGCCGGCGCCAGTCAGCTTGATGCGGCCACTGGCGCTGATGCCTTGCGCCGTCTGGCCATTGCCGACGCGCAGGAAGCTGGTATTGGAGCGGAGCAGGAAGTCGCCGCCGCTGGCGCTGCCGCTGATATTGGTGATCTGGTTATCGCCCTCCAGCGCGACCGAAGTGCCGCTGGCGTTCAGGCTCTGCGCCGTCAGCTTGCCGCCCTGGCTGATCGCGCCGGAGCTGGACAGGCCCAGCTCATTTGTCACGGCGATATCGCCCGTCAGCGCGAGGCTGCCGCCGCGCAGCTTCAGGGAACCGATGGCGGAGCCGCCGATTACGCCAGCGCTGGTGACGCGGTTTGGCGCACCAGCCGGTGCAGCGCCGCTGGCATCCGGCATGGCTGCCGCCAGCGCGGGATTGCCGATGGCTGCAAGATTAAGCGGCCCGTCCACGCTCAATGCCCCGCTGTAGGTGGCACGCGTGCCGATGCCAAGGACCGGCACGGAAATGGCTTTCAGCTCCGCCTCGTCCAGCACCAGGGTTCCCGTACCGCCGCTGGCGCCCTGCCCCAGGCGGATAGCGGCGCTGTCGGCGTCCGTATCGAGCGTCACGTAGCTGGAAGCACTCACCGTGCCCGCCGTGCTGCCCAGGTCCATATTGTCGGCGCGCAGTGCCACGGCCGCCGCGCTCACCTTGCCCATGCCGGCGAAATCGATGCGTCCTGCGCCGCCATACGCTGCGGCCTCCAGGCTGCCGTTGGCATTCCCCATCATCAGGGGCTGATTGAACACCACGTCCTTGCCAGTGCGCAGCGACAGCTTGCGCACTTCGGCATGCAGGCTGGCCGTCTGCAACACGGCAATGCCGCCGCCATGCGCGGAATTGCCAAGAATGATTTCGGAAGCGGCGATGCGGTTCAGTTCATCGGCGCTCAGTATCAGGCTGCTGCCGGTCTTGCTGGCGGCGATTGCCAAGGGGCGGCTGTTATCCAGCGGCGCGAAGGACACCACGCTGTTGTCGCCTGGCCCGCCAGCGCTCACGCTGCCATCGAGCACCACATTATTCGCAAGGAAGGACAGCACCGGCACATTGGCAACGGCAGCCAAGCCATTCAAGGCGCCCGTGGCGCCGACCGCGATCGTGCCGTCGGCCACATTGGTACGCAAATCGGCGCTGCCCGTGCCGATGCTTGCGATGGCATTCAGGTTCAGATTGGCACCGCTCAGCGAGAGCGTGCCGCCGCGCGTGTCGATAGGCGCGTTGATATTCAGGTTGCCCAGCAGCGGATCGCTACCCGGCGCGCCCGCATCGTTGGCCGAGAGCGTGATGCGTCCCGCCGTGGTTTTGAGCGCCGCGTTCACATTGATGTGATTGCCCACCTGCGCCTTGATATCCAGGCCCGGCGTGGTGAGATCGAGCGCATCGGTGATGGTCAGGTCGTTGCTGGCCTGAAGCAGCACATTGCTGGCAGTGGAGGCTAGCGAAGCCGGATCGACCAGGGTCACCCCGCTCGCCGCGCCAGCCGCGAAGGCCGCCACATCGCCGACCGATGCCGTACCGCCCGACTTCACTTCGATATCATAAGGGTCGAGCAGCCACGTGCCGGTGGCCCCCTTGGCGGCGCGGGTATCCACGCGGATGCCCGCCACGTCCAGGTAATGGCCCGAGGTCTCCACCAGTCCGCCCTTGCCGCCTGCCTTGCCGCCGCGTGCAGACAGGCTGCCGTAAGCGCGCGCGGTGCCGTCGGCCCAGACAATGATCTTGCCGCCGTCGCCCGTTTCCAGCGCATCGGCCGCCACCTGGGCATCCTTGCCCACATAGCTTTGCAGCGCATTTTGCGCGTTGCCGCGCACCGCGCTGGCTTTGCCTTGATAATCGCCGCCCAGCAGCACGCTGCCGCCGCCCTGCGCGCCGCTGGCGTCGATGCGCGCATCGCCCGTCACACCCACGCGCTGGCCCAGCACCTCGATGGCGCCGCCCTTGCCCGCGCCGGTGGCCGAAGTGCGGCTGCCCGCTTCCAGCAGGGCCGTATTGCTGGCCTTGAGCACGATCTTGCCATTGGCGCCGACGACTGCACTGTCGGCGTTCACCGTGCCGCGCTGGCCGAGCAAGGCGCCATAGATGCCAATGCGGCCGCCCTGCGCCACCACCTGGCCCAGGTTCAGCGCCTGGTCGGCGGGCGCCGACACCACCACATGCAGGGCCGGATTGGCGGAGTCCACCAGCTGCACGCTATGTCCGGCCGCCAGCACCACCTCGCCCTGGGGCGAGGCGATGATGCCGCTGTTCGCCACATTGGGCGCGATCAGGAACACGCGGCCGCCCTGCGGCGTCACGATGCTGCCCTGGTTCTCCACCTTGCCGGCACCGGGGGCGCCGCTGAAGCTGTGCTTCCCGGCCAGGAAGTCGGCGTTCGAGATCGCCAGGCTGGACGCCACCAGTCCCTGCACGTCGATGCGCGCATCCCGGCCGAACAGGACGCCGTTGGGATTGATCAGGAAGACCTGGCCGTTCGATTGCAGTGCGCCCAGTATCCGGCTGGGGTCCTGCCCGGCGATGCGGTTCAGCACCTTGCTGTCCGCCCCCTGCTGGATGAAGCGCGTGATCTCGTCTTTCGCGATCGAGAAGCTTTGCCAGTTGATGATGGTATTCGGCGCATTGCGAACCGAGAAGGTTTTGCCGTCCTGGCTGAATGCCGCCTGTCCCGCCACCACTTGCGGCAGGGTGGGATTGGCTTGCGCCGCGCCGAAAGCGGCGGCGATGGCCGCCGCCAGCATGGTGCGCTGCAGACGATGGCGCCGGCTCGCGGCGCAGGAAAAACGCTGATGCCTCATGGTCTTGCTCCGCTACTCGATAAACCGTCAATACGCCAAGCCAAGCCGCACATGCAGGCGGTTGCCGCCGGAGCGCGCGGTCGCGCCCTCCTTGAGCACATGGCCATAATCCAGCTGCAAGCTGGCATAAGTCGATAGCAGCAGCCGCAGGCCCAGGCCCGCGCTGCCGATGGACGTGCTGCGCAACTCGCCCGCCTGGGCCTTGTTGCGTTTGAGATAGGCGCTGTCGTAGAACGCCAGCAGGCGGCATTGCCGCTTGCCTTCGCCGTCGCAAAGATTGGGCGTGTACAGTTCCAGGTTGGCGTTGAGGCCCACATCGTTGGAGAGTTCGCGTTCGGCAAAGCCGCGCACCGAACCGGCGCCGCCCGCGCCAAACTGCTCGCCCGGAATCAGCGCATCGCTGCTGTATTGGCCGTTGACGATGGCGCGCAATTGCCAGTCGCACGGCAGCACGCGGCTATAGCTCAGCCCCAGGCGCAGGATGTTGTAGTTGTCGCGCGCGCCGATGCGCGCATGCGTGAAGTCGGCCTGGCCGCCGCGCGAGCCGCCGGGAATGTTATGCAGCAGGGTGGCCGAGACATCCAGTTCCCCTTGCGGCAAAGTCCAGTCGCCCGCGTAAGTGATGCTGAGCGGATGCACGGTCACATCGTTGCCCAGCTCCAGCCCCTCGAACTGCACGCTGTTCTTGAATGCCTTGATATCGAATCCGTACACCAGCTTCGATTCATAGTCGCCGCGCTTGGCCAGATTATGGGTGTAGCGCGCGCCGTACACCGCGCCCTTGCCGCTGACGGCCAGACTGAGGACGCCGGCTGCCACATTGCCGGAATCGATATTCGAATAGCTGGCATAGAAGTCCAGCGCATCGCTCTGCGCGTACAACGGAATATGGTAGCCCAGGCCATACACCTTGACCCGGCCCGGTTCCTCCGCCGTGGTGGTGTACTGCAAGCTGGCGACATGGTCGCGGCCCCACAGATTGGCATGCTGCAGCACGAAGCCCAGATGGGTGCGGCCGGTCTGGCGGGTGCCGCTGTTGTCGGCATTGAACATGGCCTTCCACGGCTTCTCGTCCGCTACCTCGATGGCGGCGTCGACTTCGTCATGCTGCTCGCCGCTTTGCAGTTTCAAGGTCAGCTTGCGCGCCGGATTTTCGTTCGCCAGTTTCAGGCTGTTCGAGACCTGGGGCAGATTCGGCGTGCGCCCCTCCTGCAGCCCGGGCAAGGCGCGGCGCACATTGGCTTCATCGAAGTGGCGGTTGTTTTTGACGGCGATGCGGCCGATGCGGGTCTGCACCACGTTCAGGCGCACCACGCCCCGCTCCAGCTCCTGTTCCGGCAATTCCACCGTCACCACCTGGTAGCCGCGCGCATGGAAGGCCGCTTCCAGCGCCTCCAGCGCGCGCTGCACATCGCCGAAATCGCGCTGCCTGCCGGTGAAGGGAGCCAGCACGCGCGCCACCTCGTCCTCCGCCAGCAAGGTATTGCCGCGCACGTCGAAGCGGCTGATCTCGAAGCGGATCACGCCCTCCTGGGCCTGGACGGAGAAACAGGCAGCGGCAAAGACAGTGCTGGCGGCAAGGTGCGCGAAGCGATATCTCATCTATGGTCTCACGATCAATATGGATAAAAATACCCGGATCCTGCAACGCGGCGGCGATGGGAAAATTATTGCGCATCCCGGCCTGCGCGCCTTAGATTTGATCGTGCTTTGAGGAAATTTTTGCCGTGAATACGACAGTTTGTACCGTCCATGCGACAGCCGCGATGACGGTCAGACAAGACGGCCCGCCTCCCTGTTTGCAAGGCGGCAGGCGCGGGGATCAGAAGGAGAAGCCCAGGCGCAGATTGATGCGGTTGCGGTCTTCCGGCCCGACTGCGCTGTTACCGAGCACGCGCCCATAATCGAGCTGCAGATCGGTATGGCGCGTCATTTTCATGCGCAGGCCGACGCCCACGCTGCGCACCCAGCCCGTGCGCAGCACGCCATGCACTTCGCGCACGCGGCTGAAATAGGTGCGGTCGTAGAACATCAGGGCGCGGCATTCATTGCGCAGGTAGCTGCCGCACAGATTGGGCGAGTGCAGCTCCACATTGCCCGCCAGGCCGCTGTCGGTGAGCACCTCGCGCGAGCTGTAGATGCGCAGCGCGCGCGTGGCGGGCGCACCATACAGCTGCTGCTCGGTGGGCGCCTCGCTGGTGTACTGGCCATTCACCGTCGCGCGCAGCAGCCAGTCGCGCGGCAGCGCGTGGGTCAGCGTGGCGGCCAGACGGACGGTATAGCCTTCCGGCGGCGGGCCGGCCTGCATGCCGAATTCGTCGGGCTGGGCGCGCGCGCCGCTCAATTCGAAAGTGGATTTCCAGTCGCGCTTATCGCGGGTATAGACACTGCTATATCCGGGTGCGCCGATGGGCAAGGGGTCGGGCGGGGCCGCCATTGCAGCTGAAGATGCAAGGACAGCCAATAGGTCGACGCATGCGGCGCCGGCCAGCACGAGCTTGTCGCAGGATGTCATTTGAGCCTCCTCCTGTCTACCCAACAAACTCTCTCCGGCTTAAGCGGAGTGTAATTGTTGTTACTTCAAAGTTTAATCCGCTTTGCGCGGCGTGGCGGATTATTTTTTGCTAGCGTGGCGTGCGCGAAACGCTATTTGCTGTCGAAGCTCGTAACGCCGTCCCAGTTCTCACCGGGAGGATGAAGCCGGTAGAAGTCTATGCGCTGCATGTATAACTGATAGAGCTGGCAGGCCGGATCGGCGGCGCGCAGTTCAAGCAACATAGCAGCGGCGGCGTCCCAGTGCTGATCGCGCAGCAGCGCCAGCGCCGCGTGCCAGCGTTCCAGATGCGCCAAGGCGGCGGCATCGGCCTGGCCGGCATGGGCCAGCGGCTCGAAGATGGCGACCGGCTCGTTCTTGCCCTTGACGCGCACCCGGTCCAATTCGCGGTAGACGAAATCCGGCGCCGCCTCGCGCGTGGCCTGGCCGACCGCGATGCCCACGCCGTACACTTTGGTGATGCCTTCCAGGCGCGAGGCCAGATTGACGGCATCGCCCATCACCGTATAGGCGCGGCGGATTTCCGAGCCCATATCGCCCACATGCATCAGCCCCGTGTTCAGGCCGATGCCGATATTCAGCGGCGGCCAGCCGCGCTGGCGGAAGCTCTGGTCAAGGCGGATGGCGCTGGCCTGCATCAGCAAGGCCGTCGCCACGCCCCGGCTGGCATGGTCGGAAAAAGGCACGGGCGCGCCCCAGAAGGCCATGACCGCATCGCCGATGTATTTGTCGAGGGTGCCGCGATGGCTGTCGCGGATATCGCGCGACATGGCCGTCAGATACAGATTGATGTATTCGCGCAGCTGGCGCGGCGGCAGGCCTTCGGAAATGGTGGTGAAGCCGCGCACGTCGACAAACATCACGGTCAGCTCGCGGCTCTCGCCTTCCATGCTGTACTGCTCGGGGTCTTGCGCCATTTCGGCCACCAGCTCGGGCGCCACGTATTCGCCGAAGCGCGACACTAGGGCGCGGCCGCGGCGCACCTCGAAGAAATAGCCCCAGGCCAGGTTGAAGATGAACAGGGCCAGGATCAGCAGCAGGATGGCGGCGACATTCAGCACCGCGTCGGCGCTGCGGTAGAGCCAGAAATTGAAGCCCAGCGCCGCCGCCACGCTGGCCGCCGCCAGCGCCACCGTCCAGAAAGGCGCCAGCAGGGGCAGCACGATGCTCAGCGCAAGCCCGGCCAGCAGCACTTGCAGCAGCTCGGCCGCCAGCGCGAAATCGGGGCGCGCCTTGAAGCTGCCATCGAGGATGGATTTGATAATGTTGGCATGGATTTCCACCCCGGGATACACGGCGCTGACCGGCGTGGCGCGCAGATCGTTCAGGCCGGGGGCGGTGGTGCCGACCAGGACGATGGCGCCGTTCAGCAGCTGCGGCGGACTGACGCCGCGCAGCACCTCGGCGGCCGGCAGGTAGCGGAAGGCGCCGCCCTGCGGCCCGCCCTTGCCGCGAAACTGCACGGTGGTGCTGAGGCCTTCGCCCACCGGGATGCTGAGCATGCCCTCGGGCGTGAACAGGGCAATGCTTTCCAGGCCGCCGTATTCGCGCTCGGCATGCGACAGGGTGTCGACGGTATTGTCCAGCACCGGCGCGATGGCGCGCGCCTGCAGGGCGACGGCGGCGGTGGCCAGCGACAGGGCCGGATAATAGCCGTCGCCGATCTTGCGCAGCAGCGGCACGGTGCGCACCACGCCGTCGCTGTCGGGCAGCACGGTGAAGCTGCCCGCGCCGCGCGCGGCCTGCTGCAGGCGTTCGATATTCGCCTCGTAACCGCTGGACTCGAACGCGTCCAGGCGGCGCCCGTTCAGCAGCTCGGCGGTGAAAGCCGGTTTGGGCAGCGCGCCCTTGGGCGAGCCGCCCGAGGTGTTATAGCCCAGCACCACGGGCTGGCCGCGCATGGCGGCGGCCAGCAGGCCGTCGTAGTCGAGCTGGGGCTGCAGGCGGGCCAGTTGCGCGTCCAGGCCCGGCACGCCTTTCAGTTCGCGCTGGGCCAGGCCTTGCAGCACGCCATAGCCGGAACTGGTGTCCGCCTCGGGGAAGGAAATGTCGAAACCGACGGCGGCGGCCTGGTAGCCCGTCGTCAGACGCTGCACCAGGCGCGCCATCACATCGCGGCTCCAGGGGAAGCGCCCCACTTCGGCCAGGCTGCGCTCATCGATATCCACGATGACGATGCGCGGATCGAGCGTCGGCGCCTCGGCCCGCATGCGCAGGCCGGCGAAGTAGGCGTCCATGCGCTCGACCGCGTCGCTGTGCAGCACGCCCGCCACCTGCAGGCCCGCCAACAGGGCCAGCCCCAGGCCGAGCAGCCAGCGCGCGCCATAGCGCAGCGCAAACCGCTTCATGGCGTATAGCCGGGGATCAGCGCCTCATCGATAACATCGACCTGGCGCGGATCCATATGCTTGCGCGCATAGTCGAGATAGACCTTGCGGCGGATGAAGATATCGAACAGGTCGGGATCGATATGGCCGTTCTCGCTGAACTTGCCCAGGATGTGCAGCGACTCGGACAGCATCTTGCCCTTCTTGTAGGGCCGGTCGCGCGCGGTCAGCGCTTCGAAGATGTCAGCGATCGCCATCACGCGCGCCGGCACCGACATCTGCTCCCTGGTCAGCCCTCTCGGATAGCCCTTGCCGTCCATGCGCTCGTGGTGGCCGCCGGCGAATTCCGGCACGTTCTGCAGATGCCGCGGCCAGGGCAGCGATTCCAGCATGCGCACCGTCATCACGATATGGTTGTTGATGATCTTGCGCTCATCCTCTGTCAGCGTGCCGGCGCGGATATGCAGGTTCTTCAGCTCATCCTCGCTGAGGAAGGGCTGCTCCTGGCCGTCCGGCCCGACCCAGCGCCGCGCGCCGATGCGGCGCACGCGCTCCTGGTCGACCTCGCTCATGCTTTCCGTGCCGACGTTGGCATGGCGCAGGAAGGCGCGGTCGGCGCGCAAGGCGGCGCATTCCTGGTCCAGCGCCGCGCGCAGGGCATCCGCATCGCCGCCGGCCGCCGCCGCGCGCAGGGAGTGCAGTTCGGCATCGCGCAGCAGCACTTCAAAGCGGGTGTCGATCAGGTGGATGCGGTCGAACAGGGTTTCCAGCTTGGTGGCCTTGTCCACCACGTGCACCGGCGTGGTGATCTTGCCGCAATCGTGCAGCAGGCCGGCCAGCCACAGCTCGCGCCGCGTGGCATCGCTCATGTGGAAATCGGCCAATGGGCCAGAATCGGTCTGGTGCACGGCGTCGGCCAGCATCATGGTCAGCACCGGCACCAGCTGGCAGTGGCGGCCGGTGTAGGGCGATTTCTCGTCGATGCCGATATTGATCAGATTGACGAGGGCCAGCAGCAGCTCTTCCAGCTGGTGCAGGAGCTGCTGGTTGGTCAGCGCCACCCCGGCCTGCGCCGCCAGCGCCTCGATAAAGCGCTGGTCGGTGGCGCTGAAGGCTTGCACCCGCCCGCTGGCCGGGTCTTGCGCGTTCACCAGCTGCAGCACGCCCACCAGCGCGCCCTCGTGGTCGCGCATCGGCACCGTGAGGAAGGATTGCGAGTGGTAGCCGAACTGGCGGTCGAAGCTGCGCATGCCGGAAAAATTGAAGACGTCGTCCAGATACACATCCTCGATATTCACGGCCCGGCCCTGATGCGCCGACCATGCCGCCACCGAGGCCAGGTTCGGCCGCCCTTCCGCGTCGTACAGCGGCACAGGCGGGATATCGACGGCCACGCCGCTGCTGCCGCCCTGGCGCAGCTGCAGGCTGTTGTTGACCGAGATGTGGAAGTGCAGGCTGCGCCGGTCGCGGCTGGGACGATACAGCGTGCCGCCGTCGGCATGGGTCAGACTTTGCGCCGCATGCAGGATGCGCTCCAGCAGCAGGGTCGTGTCCTCGCTGGCGCCGAGGGCCACGCTCAGTTCCGTGAGCTGGTCGAGGCGCTGGGCGATCTGGCTGGGCGTCGGTTCATGCATGAAGTTTATCCTCGGCAATATCGATGCGCGCCGCGCCAGTACGGCACGCGGCGTACCAACTGAAATCCTGCCTGCAAGCCAGGAAATTCGCAAGGAATCAGCCAGAAATTGTGAAAAAAAGGCTATCATCGGCAAGTCTTTACCATGCATGACACAGACGGCAAAAACATAAAAACACGCGAGACAGCAAGGAGGGAGTCCGGTAATGAAATTCCGATTCTGGGGGGTGCGCGGTTCGATTCCTTCCCCCGGCCCGCGCACCGTGCGCTATGGCGGCAATACCACCTGCATCGAAGTGCGCAGCGACGACGGCACCCTGATTGTGCTCGACGCCGGCACCGGCATTTTCGCGCTGGCCCAGGGACTGCTGGCCGAGGGCAAGACGCCGGTGCAGGCGAATATCTTCATCACCCACAGCCATTGGGACCATATCCACGGCCTGCCCTTTTTCACGCCGCTGTTCATCAAGGGCAGCCGCGTGTGCATTTACGGCGCCAGCGATCCGGCCACCGGCAACGGCATCGCCCATGTGATGGGGGTGCAGCTGCAGAACAGCTACTTCCCGGTAGGCGAGGCCGAAATGGACGCCACCATCGATTACCGCACGCTGGAGATTGGCGAAACCGTAGAAGTGGGCGACGCGCGCGTCGGCAATGTGGTGATGAGCCACCCCGTCACCGATCTGGGCTACCGCATCGAGAGCGGCGGCAAGTCGCTGTTCTTCACCGGCGACCACGAGCCGCTGTACAACCTCTTCCCCGCCGGCCATCCCGAACATGCGGCCTGCCAGTTGCAGGTCGACGAGCGCACGCGCGCCATCGACGCGGCGGCCCAGGGCGTGGATGCGCTGATCGTCGATTCCTCGTACACGCGCGAAGAGTATCCGTCCAAGCGCGGCTGGGGCCACGGCACTTTCGACGCGGCGCTGGCCATGGCGATCCGCACCGGCGCCAAGGCCCTGTACTGCACCCACCACGAGCCGACCCGCAGCGACGACGAGCTGGAAGCGGTGTTTGCCGAAGTGATGGCGCGCCATGCGCCGCTGCCGGAAGGCCTGCGGGTCTTTCTGGCCTATGAAGGTCTGGAAGTCGAACTCTAAGAGCAGAGCAGCCGATGAATGACGCCTACATTCCCCGCGATCCCGTCAGCGAACCCAGTGATACCAGCTTGCGCCTGGCCTTCTTCCGCAAGCTGCAAACCGTCAGCACCAAGATCCACGCCACCAGCAACCTCGATGAAATCATGCTCGACCTGGGCATGGAATTCTGCGACCTGCTGCATTGCGACCGCTTCACGCTGTATGCGATGGACCATGAGAAGGATTACATCGTCTCCAAGGTCAAGACCGGCCTGACCACCTTCCGCGACCTGAAGCTGGCGGTGTCGCCGCACAGCATCGCCGGCTATGTGGCGCTGACGCGCGAAACCCTGAACATCACCGACGTGTACGACGAGGCGGAACTGCGCCGCATCTCGGCCGACCTGCGCTTCCAGAAAGGCGTGGACCAGCGCACCGGCTACCGCACGCGCGAAATGCTGGTGGCGCCGCTGATCTCGGTGGAATCGCACGATCTGCTGGGCGTGGTCCAGTTCATCAACAACCGCGACGGCGGGCCATTTTCCTCCATCGTGCTGGAGGGCGTGAAGGAGCTGTGCGAAACCCTGTCGGTGGCCTTCAGCCAGCGCATGAAACCGCCGCAACTGGTGCGCACCAAATACGACGGCCTGGTGACGGACGGCGTGCTGGCGGCGGGCGAGCTGGAACTGGCGGTGCGCTCGGCGCGGCAGAAAGGCCTGGCGCTGGAAGAGGTGCTGCTCGACCAGTTCCAGGTGCGCGTGCCCGACATCGGCCAGTCGCTGGCGCACTTCCACAATCTGCCTTACGAGCCTTTCAAGGCCGAGCGCCTGAAACCGGTGGAGCTGCTGAAAAACCTGAAGCGCCAGTACGTCGAGGAAGCGGGTTGGCTGCCGCTGGAGGATGGCAAGGACGGCTTGACCGTGCTGGCCCACGATCCGGAACGGGTGATGGGCGCGCGCGTCGTCAACCAGATCTTCCCCAAGGCCAAGCTGCTGTTCCGCGTGACGACGGCGCGCGAATTCCAGCAGACCGTGGACCAGTTCTACGGCGCGGTGGGCGACAGTTCCAGCGTGGGCGAGCTGCTCTCGGGCATGGAGGAAGGCGACGAAGAATTCGACAGCGCCGAAGTGCCGGAGGCGGTGGAAAATGAGCTGGTCAAGCTGCTCAACAAGGTGATCACCGACGCCTACCGCCAGGGCGTGTCCGACATCCATATCGAACCGCTGCCCGGCAAGGGCAAGACCGGCATCCGCTTCCGCAAGGACGGCACGCTGGTACCGTACATCGAGATTCCCGCCGCCTACCGCGCGGCGCTGGTGGCGCGCATCAAGATCATGTGCGACCTCGATATTTCCGAGCGCCGCAAGCCGCAGGACGGCAAAATCAAGTTCAAGAAATACGGGCCGCTGGATATCGAGCTGCGCGTGGCGACCATCCCCTCCACCGGCGGCGTGGAAGACGTGGTGATGCGGATTCTGGCGGCGGGCGAACCGATCCCGCTCGACAGGCTGGGCGTGCTGCCCTTCAACCTGGACCGCCTGCGCGCCACGGTGGAAAAGCCGTATGGCCTGTTCTTCGTCTGCGGCCCGACCGGCTCGGGCAAGACCACCACGCTGCATTCGGTGCTGAATTACCTGAACACGCCGGACACGAAAATCTGGACGGCGGAAGATCCGGTCGAAATCACGCAGAAAGGCTTGCGCCAGGTGCAGGTCAACCGTAAGGCCGGCCTCGATTTCGCCACCGTGATGCGCGCCTTCCTGCGCGCCGATCCCGACATCATCATGGTGGGCGAGATGCGCGACAAGGAGACCGTGGGCATGGGCATCGAAGCCTCGCTCACCGGCCACCTGGTGTTCGCCACCCTGCACACCAACAGCGCGCCGGAATCGGTGGTGCGCCTGCTCGATATGGGCATGGACCCCTTCAATTTCGCCGACGCCCTGCTCGGCATCCTGGCCCAGCGCCTGGCCAAGCGCCTGTGCGGCAAATGCAAGCAGGCCTACCATCCGGGCGCGGCGGAACTGGACTTGCTGCTGACCGAGTTTTGCAGCGAATTACAGCATACGGCCGGCTTTCAGAAGGATGCGAAGGCCAGCCGCGCCACCGTGCTGGCCGGCTGGCGCGAACGCTATGGCGATGCGGACGGGCGTTTCACCCTGTACCGCGCGGTCGGCTGCGAGGAGTGCAACAAAGGTTATAAGGGCCGCGTCGGCCTGCATGAGCTGATGCTCGGCACCGACCGCGTCAAGAAGCTGCTGCAGGAGCACGCGCGCGTGGCCGAACTGCTGGCGGCCGCGCTGGAAGACGGCATGCTGACCCTGAAGATGGACGGCATCGAGAAAGTCCTGCTCGGCATCACCGATGTGAAGATGGTGCGGGCGGTGTGCATCAAGTAAGCCCGCCGAGCCGGCAGCGTTCGGCTATGACAAACCATTGCAAATTTCGCTATTTATTGAAGCGGCGAATGGCTAAAGCGTAGTAATCGCTACTTTTTCTCAACGCGTCTTTTTGTTCGCTCTGACTTATTCCGTTGAAAGTCGCGGACGCCCACGCGTCATTACTATTGTCGCCCAAGGTTTTCGCCAGCGCATTCCATGCGTAGGCTTCCACGAGATTGCCATCTTCCGCATAATTCTTTGCCAGAATGGCCGCCGCCCGGATATGCCCGATCTCCACGGCTTTGGCAAAATACTTGTAACTTTGCTCTCTGGCCGAAGCTGAAAAATCATAACCTTCCTGTTTCACCAGCTCGCCGGACTCATTCCGCAACTGCTCTCCAAGCTGCAGCAATGCATATACGTCACCTTGTTTGGCCATCAACTGCAACTGCGCCAAAGGTGCAATATGATATTCGGCCGGAGTGCCATACCCTCGCTCCATCATCTTTTTGCTGCGGGCATCCACTTGGCCCGCAATTTTGACGTCCTGGCTCGAAGCATTGCCAAATGGGGAAGTAAATAATGATGGTACACCGCCAGCAGGCCGGGTTTCAGCATGCTGGACAAGCTTTCCCTCGGAGCGGACATCTTTTTTTTCCGATGCCGCCGAGGGGAGAGCCTCAGTCACATCATGCTGCAAGAATAGGCGGATGCAAAACAAACCACAGGCAAGCCCGGTGCTCAAAATCAGAAACCGTTTCCACATCCTTTTATCCTCACAGCAAACTATTTACTGGCATTCACCGAATGCGGCGCCACCTGCAGCGGCCTGACGACGAGCATCATCTACCGTGCATGCCAGTACAAAGCTGGTAAAGCGAGCAGAACTGTGGGGGAGCACGCAAACAGGGAAGCGGCGGGCTACCTCGCATGATTCAGGCGGACGACGTGGGTCAGCCGGCGAGCTCCACTGCTTATTACCAAACAGGTACAGAGAACCATCGTTATTGATGTACAGCCTTGCCTGCTCCTGCAGGTGTGGCGTGCCGGTGTTACTCGCCCACACAGCGTTCCGCGGCACGACCTCGCCTCGATAAACAACAACATTCCCATCTGTCTGGACGAAAGCCCGAGTCCCGCCATTTGAGGCAGCAGCCCAAATTACCTGCCGCGTAGTGCCTGCTTTATACACGACCAAATTGCCATCAGCCTGGAAAGTAAGATAATAAAACTTGTTTGGAGAATAATAAAGCCTATCCACCACAAGTTCCGTACCGGCCTGAGCCACTATAGCCGAAGTCACTCCAGTCGGATCAAATTGCGAAAACGCGGAACCTACCAAACCGATAGTAAGGGATATGAAAACAAAGAATTTTTTTAGATTATTCATGGTTATATTTCGATAGAATTTCATTAAATTGAGCGCGCGCAGCTTAATGCTATCCGAACCCAACTCAATGAGTCAATCATATTAAAACCATGAAATTTAAGAGGGAATTATTAAACCAATCAAAAAAAATTAACAATCAATAAATTATAGACCCCCCCCTCCCGCATCATTAAAACCGAAAAGCGAAGGAAATGCCGCTGCGTTGTCACGAAGAATTTCTACTGCTGTTTGCCAGCCGCTTCGCCATGCAGACGGCGGCGCTGTTGCTCGCGTATTTGCCGAAATTGGGAATGCGCAGATAGCCGCGCGCCGCATAGAAGCCGAGCGCGCGACTGTTGACGAGCCGCGTTTCCAGCCACAGCTCACGATAGCCCAGCGCGGCGGCGGACCGTTCCAGGTGCGCCAGCACGGCACTGCCCACGCCGTGCGTGCCGGGCCGGGCGTACATGCGTTTCAGCTCCGCCACCCCATCCTGCAAAGGGCGGATGGCGCCGCAGCCGAGCGCCCTGCCCTGCGCATCGCGCGCCAACACGAAGCAGCCACCAGCGCCGCGCACGTCGTCCACGCTAAAGGAAGCGGCGCCGCTGCCGCCCGTGATTCGGGCCAGCGCATCGGACAGCTCTCCGAGCAGCAGGCGGGCCTCGGCTGAAGACGGGTCTTCCACGCCCACCTGCACGGCTGGCGCCAACAGCTTGTACATCACCGTGGTCGCGCCGAGGCCGCCTTCGGCCGCCAGCGCGTATTGCGGAATCTGGCCACACAACTGGTAGCCCTGCTTGCGGTATAAATCCTCGGCCGGACTGCCGCTCCAGGTATCGAGCACCAGCAGGCTGCGGCCCAGCGCGCGCGCATGCTCCTCGGCTGCCGCCAGCAACGTGCCGGCCAAGCCTTGGCGGCGCGCCCGCGTATGCACCAGCATTTTGTTGACGTCGGCGCGGTGGCGGCCGTTGGGCGGCATCGCCAATCCCAGCTGCACCGTGGCGCAGACCGCGCCCTCGGCATCGCGCGCCACCAACAGCTTGCGCGCACCGCACTCGATCTGTGGTGCCAGCTCCCGCCAGAAGCGGCGCGCATCCTCCAGCGTGAAAGGGAAGACGAAGCCGACGCTGGCGCCATGCCGCACGCAGTCGTGCAGCACCTCGGCCAGGGCGTCGAGATTGGCGCGCAGGCCGGCGCCGTCCAGTTCTTCTATGGTTCGCATATGGCTATCAGGTAGTGGGCATCGTCCGGACCGGGACAGGAAAAGCGGGTGGGACCGAACAGATGGAAGCGCAGGCAGTCGCCCGGCTGCAGGCGATAGACCTTGCCCTCCAGCGTGTAATCGAGCACGCCGCCCAGCATCCACAGATGCTGCTCCATGCCGCGTACCGGCGGCTGCTCGTAATCGATGACGGCGCCGGCCGGCAGATGGCCCTCGATCAGTTCCGCGCCAAAGCCGCGCGCCGGCGGCGACACCATGCGCCGCACGAAGCCGGTAGCCGGATCGTGCCATTCCGCCTGCTCGGAGGAGCGGATCAACTGCGCCGGCTGCGCCTCCGCCTCGGCAATCAGGCGCGACATCGGCATGCCGTACACCGCGCACAGCTTGCCCAGCAGCGCCGCCGTCGGACTGCTCTCGCTGCGCTCCAGGCGCGACAAGGTGGCGCGACTGATCCCGCTCGCCGCCGCCAATTCCTCCAGCGACCATCCACGCATTTCGCGCAGCCCCGCCAGCCGCCGCAGCAAACGCTCTTCCATATCTGAATTTCCCATATATGAGACTCTATCTCATATATGGGAACACCGGCAAGCCACTTTGCGCCAAATCAAACAATGTCCAACCCTGGTGCCAGGCACTGGGGTCGGACATTGTTTGATTTTGCTCAAGGAATGTCTCACCCTGGTGCCTGACACCAGGGGTGGACATTTCTTGATTTAGCTCAAAAGAAAAGGGAGTCCGTGGACTCCCTTTTCCTTGCCGATACTTAGGCTGCTTACATGATGTGGGTGCCGATCCACCAGGCGATCGCGGCCACGAAGGCAGACGCGGGAATGGTGAAGATCCAGGCCCACACGATGTTGCCGGCCACGCCCCAACGCACGGCGGACATCTTTTGCGCCGAGCCGACGCCGACAATCGCGCCGGTGATGGTGTGCGTGGTCGAGACGGGTACGCCCCAGAACGAGGCCATCAGCAGGGTGATGGCGCCGCCGGTTTCGGCGCAGAAGCCGCCCACCGGTTTCAGCTTGGTGATCTTCTGGCCCATGGTTTTCACGATGCGCCAGCCGCCAAACAGCGTGCCGAAGCTGATCGCCGCGTAGCAGGAGACGATGACCCAGGTCGGCGGCGTGGCGTCGCTGGCGGCGACGTGGCCGGAAGCGATCAGCAGCATCCAGATGATGCCCATGGTTTTCTGCGCATCGTTGCCGCCGTGGCCCAGGCTGTAGCCGGCGGCCGAGGCCAGCTGCAGGCGGCGGAACCAGCCGTCGATCTTGCGCGGCGTGGATTTCACGAAGATCCAGGAAACGATCAGCATGATGACCGATCCGAGCACGAAGCCCAGCAGCGGCGCCAGCACGATGAAGGTGACGGTCTTGATCAGGCCGCCGGAGATCAGGGCGCCGGTACCGGACTTGGCCACCGCCGCGCCCACCAGGCCGCCGATCAGGGCGTGCGAGGACGAGGACGGAATGCCGTAGTACCAGGTGATCAGGTTCCACACGATGGCGCCCACCAGCGCGCCGAAGATCACGTAATGGTCGACCACGGCCGGGTCGATGGTGCCCTTGCCGATGGTCGTCGCCACTTTCAGGCCGACGATGAAGATGGCAATGAAGTTGAAGAAGGCTGCCATCGCCACTGCGGTCTGCGGTTTCAGCACGCCGGTGGAGACCACCGTGGCGATTGCATTGGCCGCATCATGGAAGCCGTTCATGAAGTCAAACACCAGCGCCAGGAAGATCAACAAGGCCAGCGCATAGATGCTGATTTGTAGGGTTTGCATGGTTATCTTTTTTAGCTTTTCAGGACAGGCGCGTGCTTATGCGTTCTCGACGATGATGCCTTCGATGATATTGGCCACGTCCTCGCAGCGGTCGGTGACCGTTTCCAGGATTTCGTAGATGGCTTTCATCTTGATCAGATTGCGCACGTCCGGCTCGTCGCGGAACAGCTTGGACATGGCGGCGCGCATCACGTGGTCGGCGTCCGATTCCAGGCGGTCGATCTCTTCGCAGATGGCGACGATCTGGCGCGCATTGTCCATATTGTGCAGCAGGGCCACGGCTTCCTTGACCTTTTCGGTGCAAGCCAGCACCAGTTCGGCCAGGCGCTTGGCTTCCGGGGTCACGGAGTGCAGGTCGTACAGGGACACGGTCTGGCCGGCGTCTTCCATCAGGTCCAGGATGTCGTCCATGCGCGTGATCAGCTTGTGGATGTCGTCGCGGTCGATCGGGGTGATGAAGGTCTTGTGCAGCAGGTCGACGCAGGTGTAGGTGATCTTGTCGGCCTGTTTTTCGATACTTTCGATGGCGTGTACGCGGTTCTCCAGGTCGTCGAAATTGGTCATCAGACCGAGCATCTCTTTCGCGCCCTTCACGCACAGTTCGGCGTGCTGGTTGAACAGATCAAAGAACTTGCCCTCGGTGGGCATCAAGCGTCCAAACATTTTATTCTCCGTTGGTTGATTCGTTTTACTGCTACAGGCCGCCGTCCATGGCCGCCTGGGGGTATTAGTCGCCCTGATAGATAGACAGATTGCCGCTGTAATTGCCAAATTTGGTATACATGCCCATCCATGTCAGACGGATCGCGCCGATAGGACCGTTACGCTGTTTGCCGATAATGATCTCGGCGGTCCCCTTGTCCGGCGAATCGGGGTTGTACACCTCGTCGCGGTACAGGAAGATGATGACGTCCGCATCCTGTTCGATAGCGCCGGATTCGCGCAAGTCGGACATCACGGGACGTTTGTTGGGACGCTGCTCCAGCGAGCGGTTCAGCTGGGACAGCGCGATGACCGGACAATGCAGTTCCTTGGCCAAGCCTTTCAAGCTGCGCGAAATCTCGGAAATCTCGGCGGCGCGGTTATCGCCCGCCTGGCTGCCCGTCATCAGCTGCAGGTAGTCGACGATGATCAGGCCGAGCTTGCCGCACTGGCGCGCCAGACGGCGCGCGCGGGCGCGCATCTCGATCGGGTTCAGCGCCGGCGTCTCGTCGATGTAGAGCTGGGCTTCGTTCATCTTCTGGATGGCGTGCGTCAGACGCGGCCAATCCTCGTCGATCAGCTTGCCGGTCCGCAGGCGGTGCTGGTCGAGCTGGCCAACCGAACCGAGCATACGCATGGCCAGCTGGGTGCCGCCCATCTCCATCGAGAACACGGCCACGGGCAGGCCCGCTTCGATCGCCACGTTCTCGCCGATATTCACCGAGAACGCCGTTTTACCCATGGAAGGACGGCCGGCCACGATCACCAGGTCGCCCGGCTGCAGGCCCGAAGTCATGCGGTCCAGGTCGATGAAGCCGGTCGGCACGCCCGTGATCTCGCTGGTGCTTTCGCGGCTGTACAGTTCGTCGATGCGCTCGACCACCTGGGTCAAGAGCGGCTGCACCGCGGTCCAGCCCGAGGAGCCGCGCGCGCCCTGCTCGGCGATGGCGAAGATTTTCGACTCCGCCTCGTCCAGCATCTGCTTGACTTCTTTACCTTGGGGATTGAAGGCGTTGCCGGAGATTTCATCGGCCACCGTGATCAGCTTGCGCAGCACGCCGCGGTCGCGCACGATCTCGGCGTAGCGCCGGATATTCGCCGCCGACGGCGTGTTCTGCGCCATCGCGTTCAGGTACACCAAGCCCCCCACCTCGTCGGCCTTGCCCAGCATGGTCAAGGCTTCGAAGACGGTGATGACGTCAGCCGGCTTGCCCGCGTTGATCAGGCGGATCATCTGTTCGAAGATGATGCGGTGGTCGTAGCGGTAAAAGTCGTCCGCGTGCATGAAGTCCGCAATACGGTCCCAGGCCGCGTTATCGCGCAGCAGGCCGCCGATGACGGACTGTTCTGCTTCGATGGAATGCGGCGGGATGCGCAGGGAGTCGACTTGCGGGTCGGATGGGGCGGCGTTCATGGCGCGAATTATACCTGCGTTCGGTGCTCGGATTTGGTTTTTTGCTGGCAATAAAAAAGCCGGGCGAACCCGGCTTTCTTATTTGTGCAACAGTCTTGGCGGAGGAAAATCCCGGCCAGACTTAGGCAGCTTCGCCCACGACGGCCACGGTCACTTCGACCACGACGTCGGTGTGCAGTGCCACGGACACTGGGTGCTCGCCCACGACCTTCAGCGGGCCGGTTGGCATGCGCACGGCAGCTTTTTCCACAGCGAAACCAGCTTTGCTCAGGGCTTCAGCGATGTCGAAGTTGGTCACGGAACCGAACAGACGGCCGTCCACGCCCGCTTTTTGCGACACGGTCACGGTCATGCCAGCCAGTTTTTCGCCTTGGGCTTGTGCAGCGGCCAGTTTCTCGGCAGCGGCTTTTTCCAGTTCGGCGCGTTTGACTTCGAATTCAGCCACGGCTGCAGCGGTAGCGCGGCGGGCCAGCTTTTGCGGGATCAGGAAGTTACGGGCGTAACCGTCCTTGACTTTCACCACGTCGCCCAGGTTGCCGACGTTAACAACTTTTTCCAACAGAATGATTTGCATAGTTCTCTCCAGGATCTTATCTGACCGCTAATTAAGCGTGGTGCAGATCGGTGTAAGGCAGCAGGGCCAGGTAGCGTGCGCGCTTGATAGCGGTGTCCACTTGACGCTGATAGTGCGCCTTGGTGCCGGTCAGGCGGGCTGGCATGATCTTGCCGTTTTCCTGGATGAAATCTTTCAGCGTGTCTACATCTTTGTAGTCCACTTGCACCACGCCAGCGGCGGTGAAGCGGCAGAACTTCTTACGCTTGAACAGAGGATTTTGTTGCTTACGCTTTTCTTTCAGCTTGAGCTTGTTTTTGTCGAACTTTTTACCGAATGCCATTTTAGGCTCCTGTATTTAAAAATTGCGCTGTTAAACAGCACGAAAATCAATGATGTGAAACACCAGGCTTTTGCTATTGCGGCTTTTCTTGGCCAGAAATCCCCTGAACTCGTACATGCCCCCGAGGGCTGCCTGGCTGAAGCGGTTCGAAATCTCGCCAGCGGCAACCGCGGCGATTTCAAACTCGGTCAGGCGGGCAATGCCGGCCTCCATCTGCTGCGAACGGTGCTGCAAAACAGCATTCACGATCGGCAGGCCGGCCGGGGTATACCGCAGCATTTCCCGTTCGGCGATGAGGGCGACAAACTGTGTCTGGTTCAGTGGCTTTCCTGGGCAGAATTAAGCAGCAGCGGCAGCAGGAGCGGCTGGGGCTTCGGCGCGATGGCTCTTGGCCGCGTCTTCACGCTGTACCGATTTCATCATCGGCGAAGGAGCGGTTTCCGCTTTCTTCATTTTCACGGTCAGGTGACGCAGCACGGCATCATTGAATTTGAATGCGGTTTCCAGTTCGACCAGGGTCTCGTTGTCGCACTCGATGTTCAGGCAGATGTAGTGTGCTTTAGCCAGTTTCTGGATCGAGTACGCCATTTGACGGCGGCCCCAATCTTCCACGCGGTGCACGTTACCGCCGCGCGAGGTCACGCTGGCTTTGTAACGTTCGATCATCGCGGGCACTTGCTCGCTTTGGTCCGGATGGACGATAAATACGATTTCATAGTGACGCATGAAAACTCCCTTAAGGACTGTAAAAAATAGCCCACCCCGGCGTCAAGACGAGTGTGGGAAGAGGTAAGCCCGCAAGCATAGCAGCTTTTGCGCGCCAACTCAAGCCGCCCAGGGGCGCCAGGCGGCGTCCCCAGAGGGAAGCAAGATGAAAAAATTTCGCCAAAAACAAGAAATCCCCTTGCAATCGGCGCCCCACTGTACAAAAATACAGTCTGTCTATATCCACAGCTACCGCATCATGATCAAGCTCACTGCAAGGCAAGAACAAATTCTCAACCTGATCAAGGATGCCATCACCAATACCGGCTTCCCGCCCACCCGCGCCGAGATTGCGGCCGAGCTGGGCTTCAAGTCCGCCAACGCGGCCGAAGAGCATTTGAAGGCGCTGGCGCGCAAGGGCGCCATCGAAATCACGGCAGGCACCTCGCGCGGCATCCGCCTGCTGGGCAGCCATGCCGACGCGCCGGCCGTCCCGGCCGCGCCCGCCACGCCGCTGCTGGCCCTGCCGCTCATCGGCCGCGTGGCCGCCGGCTCGCCCATCCTGGCGCAGGAAAACCTGGAAACCAGCTACAACGTCGACCCGGCCCTGTTCTCGGCCAAGCCCGACTTCCTGCTCAAGGTGCGCGGCGAATCGATGCGCGACATCGGCATCATGGATGGCGACCTGCTGGCCGTGAAAAAAGTCGATAGCGCCAAGAACGGCCAGATCGTGGTGGCCCGCATCGGCAACGAGGTGACGGTCAAGCGCTACCGCAAGACCGGCAGCACCATCGAGCTGCTGCCCGAGAATCCCGACTTCAAGATCATCACCGTCCACCCCGAAGCCGACGAATTCGCGCTCGAAGGCCTGGCCGTCGGCCTGCTGCGCAGCTGGCACTAAGCGGCCTGGCCGTGGCCAGCGCCGCGCCTATTGCTTGCCCTTCAGGATGCGCATGCGCTCGGCCGTATCCTGATGGTTTTTGACCGTGCTCAGCTTGGCCGCCTCGGCATTGACATAGGCATAGGTCTTTTCCTTCCAGGCCGCGCTGGCGGCCAGCACGGCTTTCAGCGTCTCCTCGCCCTCCTCCGACACTATCTGATAGACCCGGCCCATGCGCTGCTTGGCCTGCGCCAGCTCGACGGGCGTCATCAGGGCTTGCAGCTCGGCCGGAATGCCCTTTCCCACCGGCAGCGAGTCATTCAAGCCCTGGACAAAGCGGTTATAGCAAGCCAGCCAGGCATCGACCGACTGGCCCACCTGCTCGATTTCCGCCTTGGTGCGCGACAGTTCGGGGAAGACCGGCAGCGCGCACCGGAACTTCTCCAGCTCCACATCGCTGCCCTCATACTGGCTTAGATAGAAATCGATGTCCGCCTGACGCGCCGCACGCGCCCGATCCGCCGCCTCATCCGCCAACGCATTGGATAGGCAAGCCATGGCCAGCAATGCCAGAGTAATCCGCTTCATCATGTCCCTTTCGTTTTTATTGCAATACCGCCTATTTAATCACTTTTCATTTGCAAGAAAAACAAAAACAGCCGAGCCCGTGTCCGATTGGGGTCAGGCACCAATCGGACACGAGCTGAGCTGTAGTAAGAGGCCTTCTACGGCCGAGTCCGTGTCCGATTGGGGTCTGGCCCCAAAATCGGACACGGGCTCGGCTGTGGTGGAGATGGAACGTTTAGGCGTTGAGGGCGGCGGCGAAGTCGTCGAGCAGGTCGGCGCTGTCTTCGATGCCGACGGAGACGCGGATCAGGGATTCGGCAATGCCCATGGAGGCGCGGCGCTCGGCGCCCATTTCGTAGAAGATGGTGTGGGCAACGGGAATCACCAGGGTGCGCGTATCGCCCAGGTTGGAGGCAGGCACGGCCAGCTTGAGGCGGTTCAGGTAGTCGAAGCAGTCGATGCCGTCTTTCAGCTCAAAGCTCAGCAGGGAGCCGTAGCTCTTGAACAGCTCGCTGGCGATGCCGTGCTGGGGATGCGATGCCAGGCCGGGGTAGTAGACGGCCGCCACGCGCTCGTCCTGCTCCAGCAGTCGCGCCAGGGCCAGGGCATTGGCGCAGGTGCGCTCCATGCGCAGGGCCAGGGTCTCGGCGCCGACGGCGATGTGGTGGGCCGCTTCCGGTCCCAGCGCCGCGCCGAAGTCGCGCAAGCCTTTGGCGCGGATCTGGGCGATGCCCCATTGCGCCGGCGCGGCCTTCTTGTAGTTCTCGTAGATGTTCGGGAACTTGTTCCAGTCGTAGGCGCCGGTGTCGGTCAAGCTGCCGCCCAGGGCATTGCCATGGCCGCCGATCGATTTGGTCAGCGAATTGACCACCAGGCCCGCGCCCACGTCCTTGGGACGGAACAGATAGGGCGTGGTCATGGTGTTGTCCACCACGTAAAGAATGCCGCGCTGGGCGCACAGTTCGCCGATGCGTTTCAGGTCGGCGATCTGGGTGCGCGGGTTGGCCACGGTTTCGACGAAGACGATGCGCGTTTCCGGTTTCAGCGCCGCCGCCACATTGGCGACGTCGGTGGCGTCGACAAAGTCCACGCCCACGCCCTGCCCCGCCACCGTCTGCCACATCGAGTTGGTGTTCCCGAACAGGAAGGCCGACGACACCATATGGTCGCCCGCGCGCAGCAAGGCCTGGAACACGGCGCCGATGGCGCCCATGCCGGTCGAGAAGCACAGCGTGGCCACGCCCTGCTCCATCTGGTTGACCTTGTCCTCCAGCGCCGACACGGTGGGATTGCCCTGGCGGCCGTAGCGGAAGCCCGGCTCCTTGCCCTGGAACACCGATGCCAGCTGGCGCGCATCGGCATAGCCGAAGGCGACCGAGGTATGCACCGGCTTGTGCAGCGAACCCTGCTCGATCGTCTTTTGACGGTCGTTGTGCAGGATGGTGGTGGTGAAACCGTATTTCTTCATTACGCTTCCGTGGTGGCGATGTTCAGATTGAGCTGGGTGCGCGCGGCATCCTCGGCGCCCTTCTCTTTCGGATGGTGGCGCGCGTATTCCAGCTTGTCCAGGTAGTCGGCCGACACGTCGCCGGTGACGTACACGCCATCGAAGCAGGAAGCTTCGAACTTGGTCAGGGCAGGATTGACGTCGGCAATCGACTGTTTCAGCGCCTCGATATCCTGGTACACCAGGTAGTCGGCGGTGATTTCCTTGCACACTTCCTCGGTCGTGCGGCCGTAGGCGATCAGCTCATCGCGCGTCGGCATGTCGATGCCGTACACGTTCGGGTAGATCACCGGCGGCGCGGCGGAAGCGAAGATCACTTTTTTCGCGCCGGCTTCGCGCGCCATCTGCACGATCTCGCGGCTGGTGGTGCCGCGCACGATGGAGTCGTCCACCAGCAGCACGTTCTTGTCCTTGAATTCGTCGCCGATGGCGTTCAGCTTCTGGCGCACCGATTTTTTGCGCGCGGCCTGGCCCGGCATGATGAAGGTACGGCCGATGTAGCGGTTCTTGATGAAGCCTTCGCGGTATTCCACGCCCAGGCGCAGCGCCAGCTGGATGGCGGCGGGACGCGAGGAGTCCGGGATCGGCATCACCACGTCGATATCGCCATCCGGGATTTCGCGCTTGATCTTCTCGGCCAGGTACTCGCCCATTTTCAGGCGGGTGGCGTAGACCGAAGCGCCGTCGATCACGGAGTCGGGACGGGCCAGATAGACGAATTCGAATACGCAGGGATTGAGCGACGGATTGTCGGCGCAGATCTGCGAATGCAGCTTGTTCTCGGCATCGATGAAGATGGCCTCGCCCGGCGCCACGTCGCGCACGAAGCGGAAGCCCACGCCTTCCAGCGCCACCGATTCGGAGGCGATCAGGTACTCGATGCCTTCAGGGGTTTCGTTCACGCCCAGGCACAGCGGACGGATGCCGTAGGGATCGCGGAAACCCAGCATGCCAACGCCGGCGATCTGCGCCACGGCCGCGTAGCCGCCGCGCACGCGGCGGTTCAGCACCGTCACGGCCTGGAACAGGGTGGCCGGTTCCAGCGAATAGCCGGTGGTGGCTTTCTGGATTTCGTGGGCCAGCACGTTCAGCAGCACTTCCGAGTCGGAATCGGTGTTGATGTGGCGGCGGTCGTTCTTGAACATCTCGCTCTTGAGCTGTTCCCAGTTGGTCAGGTTGCCGTTGTGGGCCAGGGTGATGCCGAACGGCGCGTTCACGTAAAACGGCTGCGCTTCTTCCTCGCTGGACGAGCCGGCGGTCGGATAGCGGCAATGGCCGATGCCGGAATTGCCCATCAGCGCGCGCATATTCCGGGTGCGGAACACGTCGCGCACCAGGCCATTGGCCTTGTGCATGGAGAACATGCTGCTGTGATTGGTTGCGATGCCCGCCGCATCCTGGCCGCGGTGCTGCAACAGCAGCAAGGCGTCATACAGCAGTTGATTGACGGGTTGATGGGAAACGACGCCGACGATGCCACACATGGGAGCTGCTCCTAGACTGGTGCTACGGATTTAAAGAATTCAGTAATGCACATGCTGTGCGTATTCAGCAGGCAGGAAGGGTTTCAGGGTACGCACGCCGGATTCCGCCAAGGGACTCAACAGCGCGTTCTTCCAGAAGTCCTGCTGCGGGATGGTAGTCATCCCGCACAATATGACGGCGGCCAGCACGATCAGCAAGCCGCGGCCGAAGCCGAACAGGCTGCCCAGGCCGCGGTCGGCCAGGGTCAGGCCGCCGGCCTTGATCAAGGCGTCGACGGCCAGCGTGAAAAGGCTCATCAAAATGCGCGTGCCGATAAACAGGGCGATGAAGGCCAGGATCAGGCGCAGCACCTCGCCCGGCACGGAGTCCGGCAGCATCAGCGCCAGCTGGGCGCCGTAGGCATTGGCGACGACAAAGGCGACGATCCAGCTGGCCAGCGAGAGCATCTCGCGCACCAGGCCGCGCATGGTGCTGATGACCACTGAGGCGATCAGCACGAATATCACCAGATAATCGAAAATCGTCACTTCAGTCAGGTCCGTTCAGTATGCGGGGCTTAGACGGGAACCAGGCTGCCGTTCAGGCCCATCTTGCTCAGCTTGGCGCGGACTTTTTCCGCTTCCTCCTTGCTGGCAAAGGGTCCGACGCGGACACGGGTGCGTTCGCCGTTGGCCGTATTCACCTTCTGCGAATAGGACTTGATGCCGGCTGCACTGAGCTTGCCCTGCAGCTCGTCCACCTTGTCCTGCGCCGCCAGCGCCGCGACCTGGATCACATACTTGCTGCCGCTTTCGGCGGCGGCAGGCTTGCCTTCCAGGATGGCCAGGGCGCGCGCATCCTCGCCATGGGCGGGTTTGGCGTCCTTCGGTTCCGGCTTGGCCTCGGCATGTTTCGGCTCAGGCTTGGCTTCCGGCTTGTCGTGCTTGTCTTTGGATTCTTTCGCTTCCGGCTTGTGTTCAGCCTTGGCAGTCTTGGTTTCGGCGGCTTTTGGCGCCTCTTTCACTTCCGCTTTTGGCGGCTTGACGGGGTCGGCCAGCTTCACTTCGCTGACGGTATGGGCGGCGGTCGCCGTGGGCGTGGCGGCCGGCTTGGCGCTTGGCGCCACCTGCGCGGCGGCGGGTGCGGCCGAGGGTGCGGCCGGCGCAACGCCAGGCTTGGCGGCAGGCGCGGTCTCGCGGGCCGGCTCGTTGACGATTTCCTCGCTCTGATCGAGGGCGGCGCCCGGCGCCACGCGCGATTCGGAAGCGGATGCCGCCGCGGCGGACGCGCCCTGCTCCAGCGGCTTGTCTTTCGACGGGATCTGCAGGGCGATATCGTTGGCGACCGGACGCGGTTCCGAGTCCAGCACCATCGGCAGGCCGATTACGACGGCCAGCGCCAGCGCGATGGCGCCGACCAGACGGCGGCGCGCGCGTTTTTTCTCGGGCAGCACGGGATCGGCGGCATCGCGGCCGGCGCGCGCGCGGCTGCCGCGGGTGGCGCCGCCCGCATGCGAAGCACGCTTGGAACGGGCTGTTTTTTCAAGCACCGACTGGTCGTCGGCTGCGCGGTAATAGCCACTGTCTTCGCCAGTGGACTCTTGCTTGTTTTTGCCAAATTTCGAGAACAAGCCCATGCGTGATTATCTCAGTCGAGTGCGTCAGTGGAGTGCGGATTTTTGCGCGGCCATGACGCCGGCGACAGTCAGGAATGATCCAAAGACCACAATTCTATCATTCTCGCTGGCTCGGCTGATCGCATTTGCGAACGCCTGGGCCGGATCATCGAAAATATTGACGGTTTTTTCATGCTGGTCCGGCTGAATCATCTGCACCTTGGCCGCCAGCTCGGAAGCGGTGGCCGCGCGCGGCGAGGGCAAGGTGCACAGGCACCAATGGTCCACATGCTCGGACATGGCCTTGATCACGCCATCGATATCCTTGTCGTGCATGGAGCCGAACACCGCGTAGGTGTAGGGGTGATACCCCATATTGCCCAGATTCTGATTCAGCGCCGCCGCCGCGTGCGGGTTGTGCGCCACATCGTAAATCACGGACGGACGGCCCGGCAGCACCTGGAAGCGGCCCGGCAATTCCACCGTCACCAGGCCATGGCGCACTTCCTGCGCGCCCACCGGCAGCTCCAGCTTGAGCGCTTCCAGCGCGGCCAGCGCGGCCGAGGCGTTCAGCAGCTGGTTGGCGCCGCGCAGGCTGGGATAGGCCAGCGAGTTGCGGCGCATGCCGCGACCACCGTAATTCCACTGCTGCTTGTCGCCCGAATAATTGAAATCGCGACCCATCAGCCACAGGTCGGCGCCGATTTCCATCGCGTGGTCGATCAGCGACTGCGGCGGCACCGGATCGCTGCAAATCGCCGTTTTGCCGGTGCGGAAAATGCCGGCCTTCTCGAAGCCGATCTGCTCGCGCGTGCCGCCCAGGTAATCGACGTGGTCGATATCCACGCTGGTGACGATGGAAACATCGGCATCGATCACGTTCACCGCGTCCAGGCGGCCGCCCAGGCCCACTTCCAGGATCGCCACATCCAGGCCGGCGTGCGCCAGCAGGTGCAGGATGGCCAGGGTGGTGAATTCGAAATAGGTCAGCGGCGTATCGCCGCGCACCGCTTCCACCGCATTGAAGCTGGCCACCAGGTCGGCGTCGCTGGCCATATCGCCATTCAGGCGGGCGCGCTCGTTGAAGTGCAGGAAGTGCGGCTTGATATACAGGCCGGTCTTGTAACCGGCGCGCATCAGGATCGATTCCAGCATGGAGCAGGTCGACCCCTTGCCATTGGTGCCGGCCACCATGATGACCGGACAGCTGAACTGCAGCTGCATGCGTTCCTTGACGGCGCGCACGCGGTCCAGGCCCATATTGATCACGGTTTCGGCATGGCGCGATTCCAGCAGCGCGAGCCAGTCATTCAGAGTAGTCGGGAGATTGGTCATGGCGGGGACTTCAGAAAACAATCGGCACGCAGGCGGCGGAACCGCTGGCGTGCCGATGGAGGCGGCGGGACTGGATTAAGCCAGAACCTCGACAGCCTGATTTTGCAGCAGGGCCAGCAGGCGGGCAATTTCTTCGCGCATCTTGCGGCGGTCGACGATCATGTCCACGGCGCCCTTCTGCACCAGGAACTCGGCGCGCTGGAAGCCTTCCGGCAGCTTCTCGCGCACGGTGTTTTCGATCACGCGCGGGCCGGCGAAACCGATCAGCGCTTTCGGCTCGGCCATCACCACGTCGCCCATGAAGGCGAAGGAGGCGGAAACGCCGCCCATGGTCGGATCGGTCAGCACGCTGATGAACGGCAGCTTCTTCTCGGACAGCTTGGTCAGCATGGAGGTGGTTTTCGCCATCTGCATCAGCGACAGCAGGCCTTCCTGCATGCGCGCGCCGCCGGTGGCGGTAAAGCAAATGAACGGCACTTTCTGTTCCAGCGCGGTCTGGGCGGCGCGGGCGAAGCGTTCGCCGACGACCGAGCCCATGGAACCGGCCATGAATTCGAATTCGAAGCAAGCCACGACAACCGGCAGGCTCATGATGGTGCCGCCCATGGCGACCATGGCGTCGGTCTCGCCGGTGGCTTCCATCGCCTGTTTCAGGCGGTCCGGGTATTTCTTGCTGTCTTTAAACTTGAGGCTATCGACCGGCAGGATTTCCTGGCCGATTTCATAGCGGCCGCCTGCGTCCAGCAGCGCGTCGAGGCGCTCGCGGGCGCGGATGCGCATATGGTGGTCGCACTTCGGGCAGACGTGCAGGTTCGATTCCAGATCGGTACGGTATAAAACGGCCTCGCAGGAGGGGCACTTGACCCACAGACCTTCCGGCATGGTCTTGCGTGCGGCAGCTTCCGAACGCTGAATGCGCGGGGGCAGCAGTTTTTCCAACCAGCTCATAATTTCTCCTCTTGCACTAACTTAGGCCCGCAGTGTAGCCGTTTCTGCCGGCCCTGTCGAACATTGCAATCACGCAACATTGAAGCTTTACCAGCTATTTTGCCGTATCGCCATTCAGCCTACTGCGTTTGCGGCAGCGCAGGTCGAATTCCTTTGCGCCAAATCAAAGAATGTCCGCCCCTGGTGTCAGGCACCAGGGGCGGACATTTGTTGAGGAAGATCAAACTTGGGGGCTTATGCGGCGTCGAGGGCGGTGCGGATGCCGCTGGTGAAGGCTTGAACAGCGGCGACGGCCTGCCCTGGCGGGCTGGCTTCGATTTCCTGGATGATGCGGCTGCCGATCACCACGGCATCGGCCACCTTGGCCAGGGCCTTGGCGGTGGCGGCGTCGCGGATGCCGAAGCCGACGCCGATCGGCAGCGCGACGTGGCGGCGGATGCCGGCGATGCGTTCGGCCACTTCGGCGGTGTCGATGTGGCCGGCGCCGGTCACGCCCTTGAGCGAGACGTAGTAGCTGAAGCCGCCGCCCACCTTGGCCACCTGCTGCACGCGTTTCTCGGTCGAGGTGGGAGCCAGCAGGAAGATCAGGTCGAGGCCCGCTGCGCGCATCTTGGCAGCGAATTCCTCGCATTCTTCCGGCGGGTAGTCGACCACGATGGCGCCATCCGCCCCAGCTTCGCGCGCGGCGACGATAAAGGCGTCGGCGCCGATGCGCTCAATCGGGTTGGCATAGCCCATCAGCACCACGGGCGTGTGCGAGTTGGTGCGGCGGAATTCGCGCACGTAGCCGAAGACGTCGTGGATGGTGACGCCCAGCGCCAGCGCGCGTTCGCAGGCGCGCTGGATGACCGGGCCTTCGGCCATCGGGTCGGAAAACGGCACGCCCAGTTCCAGCACGTCGGCGCCGCCCGCGACCAGGGCGTGCATCAGGGGCACGGTCTGCTCGCGTGCGGGATCGCCGGCGGTGATGAAGGTGATCAGGCCGGTCTTGCCTTGCTCTTTCAGTTTTGCGAAGGTTGGTGCGATACGGGACATGGTTATGCTCTCAGTAGTATGGGATTCAGAAATGGTGCTGCGCGAACCGGGACACCCGCCCCGGCCGCGCGCCAGCTCAGTTGAAGTTCAAGCCCATGCGGGCCGCTACTGTGTGCATATCCTTGTCGCCCCGGCCGGACAGATTGGCCAGCACGATCTTATCCTTGGGCAGCGTGGCCGCCAGCTTGGCCGCGTAGGCCAGGGCATGCGAGGATTCCAGCGCCGGGATGATGCCTTCGATATGGCAGCAGTCGTGGAAGGCTTTCAGCGCTTCCTCGTCGGTGATCGAGACATATTGCGCCCGTCCCGCATCCTTCAGATAGGCGTGCTCCGGCCCCACCCCCGGGTAATCCAGGCCGGCCGAGACGGAATGGGTTTCGATGATCTGCCCATTCTCGTCCTGCAGCAGATAGGTGCGGTTGCCGTGCAGGACGCCCGGCACGCCGGCCGTCAGCGAGGCCGCGTGCTTGCCGCTGTCCAGGCCCTCGCCCGCCGCTTCGACGCCGACCAGCTGCGTTTCCTTGTGGTCGAGGTAGGGGTAGAAGATGCCCATGGCGTTCGAGCCGCCGCCGATGCAGGCCAGCACGTAGTCGGGCTGGCGGCCTGCCATTTCCGGCATCTGGTGCAGGCACTCTTCGCCGATCACGGACTGGAAGTCGCGCACCATCATCGGATACGGGTGCGGGCCGGCCACGGTGCCGATGATGTAGAAGGTGTTTTCGATATTCGTGACCCAGTCGCGCATGGCCTCGTTGAGCGCGTCCTTGAGCGTCTTGGAGCCCGATTCCACCGGCACCACGGTCGCGCCCAGGAGCTTCATGCGGTAGACGTTCTGCGCCTGGCGCTTGACGTCCTCGCTGCCCATATACACCACGCATTCCAGGCCGAAGCGGGCGCAGATGGTGGCGGTCGCCACGCCGTGCTGGCCGGCGCCGGTTTCGGCGATGATGCGCGGCTTGCCCATGCGCTTGGCCAGCAAGGCCTGGCCGATCACGTTGTTGATCTTGTGCGCACCGGTGTGGTTCAGGTCTTCGCGCTTGAAGTAGATCTGCGCGCCGCCCGCCAGGTCGGACCAGCGCTTGGCGTGGTAGATCGGCGAGGGGCGGCCGACGAAGTGCTTCAGCTCATAGCGGAATTCGTCGAGGAAGATCGGGTCTTTGCTGTAGCGCGCGTAGGCGGCTTTCAGCTCGTCCAGCGCATAGGTCAGGGTTTCGGCAACGAAGGAGCCGCCGTAAGGGCCGAAGTGGCCGTTCAGGTCGGGTTGCTGATAGTCGTGGGTGTGGAACAGGGCGGAAACGCCGTCAGGCAGATCTTTCATGATAGGTTTCTCTTTCGATAGTGGCATCGGCTTCCCGGACCGCGCGGACGAAGCCGTCGATCAGGCGGGAATCTTTAATACCCTTGGCCGCTTCGACGCCGCTACTGACGTCAACCGCGCAAGGGCGAACGCGCACCACTGCGCCAATCGCATTTTGTGCGTTCAAGCCACCACTCAAAACGGCCCGACGCGCGAGATCTTTTGGAATGAGAGACCAATCGAAAACCTTTCCTGCGCCGCCATAGGCATCCACGAAGGTATCGAAGAGCAAGCCATTGAATAGCTTGCTGGATGCGCGGCACTGTTGTTCGTATTCTAGCAGTTCGGCGGAAGAACTGTCCGGCTTGACGCGAAACACGCGCATAAAGGGCCGGTTGACGGCCGCCGCCGCCTCGGCGCACTGCTGCGCCGTCTCGTCGCCGTGGAATTGCAAGAGGCCGATCGGGGCCACGGCCACGGTGGCCGCCACCTCTTCCGCGCTGGCGTTGACGAACAGGCCGACCGCCGTCACGAAGGGCGGCAGCAGCGCAATCAGCTCGGCCGCGCGCTGCGGCGTCACATGGCGCGGACTTTTGGGGTAGAAGACAAAGCCCACCGCATCGGCGCCGGCAGCCACCGCCGCCTGCACGTCTTCCTCGCGGGTCAGGCCGCAAATCTTGATACGGGTACGCTGCATATATCTTCGTCCTTTAAAAAGCGGGCAGGATGCTGGCCGCTTCGGCCGGCAAGCCCCATTTTTCATCGTATTCGATATTCGCCAGATACAAGCCATCCGGCATGAAGGTGGGCGCGGCGACGGTGCGGTCGCGGCCAGTCAGCAGTTCGGCCATCCATTCCGGCTTTTCCCTGCCCTGCCCCACATAGATCAGGGAGCCTACCAGATTCCGCACCATATGGTGCAGGAAGGCGCTGGCGCGCAGGGTGAACAGGATCATATCGCCGTGGCGCGCCACGCTCACCTCGTACATCTGCTTGACCGGGGTCTTGGCCTGGCACTGGGCGGCGCGGAAGGCGCTGAAGTCATGCTCGCCGATCAGGTGGGCGGCGCCGGCGCGCATCAGTTCCACGTCCAGCGGACGGTGGCAGAAGCCGGCGCGGCCCGCCAGCAGCGGCGAACGCACCTGGTGGTTGTACAGCAGGTAGTGGTAGGTGCGGGAACGGGCGCTGAAGCGGGCGTGGAACTCGTCTTCGCGGTATTCGCCCTCGGCCACCGGTTCCAGTTCCTGCACTTCCCTGGCCCAGCGCACGCCGATGGAATCGGGCAGGAAGGCATTGATGCCGCGCACCCAGGCATGGATCTCGCGCGTCAGTTCGGTGTCGAAATGAACCACCTGGCCCAGCGCATGCACGCCGGCGTCGGTGCGGCCGGCGCAGGTGGTGGGCAGGTGGGCGCAGGCGAATTGCTGGATCGCCTGTTCCAGCTTGTCCTGCACGGTGATGCCGTGGGGCTGTATCTGATAGCCGTGCCAGTCGGCGCCGTTGTACTGGACTCCTAATGCGATCCGTTTCAATTCCTGCTCTATGGTGTGGTCTGCGAGGGGGCATTATACAGCCGTGCCGCCCCGCGCTCCGGCTCAGCCCAGCAGGGCGCGCATGGAGCTGGCGCGGCCGACCTGATCGTCGTTGCCGCCGCGGATGACCTCATCGAGCAGCTCGCGCGCGCCTTCCTTGTCGCCGATTTCCTGGTAGGCGATGGCCAGATCGAGCTTGGTGTCCATCTCCATATGGTGGGCCGACAGGGCTTCCTCGCTGGCCACCGGGGCGGCGGTCAGCGCTTCGGCCGGCTGGACGGCGGCGCCATGCAGATCCAGGTCGATGCTGCTCAGGTCGAAGTCGGCCGGCGCCGGGGCCGGGGCATCGGCCAGGGCATCGCCCATCTTCATATCGTCGATATCGGGCAGCGCGGCGGCGGCCGCGGCGGGCTTCATGTCCTCAATATCCGGCAGACGCAGGTCGTCCAGGTCCGGCGCGGCGATGGTCGGCGCGGCGGTTGGCGCCGGGGTGCTGGCCGGCAGGTCGAAGTCCATCATGTCCAGGTCGGCCAGGGCCTCAGGCGCGGCGGCCGGGGCCGGCGCGGGCGTCTCGCCCGGCAGGTCCAGATTGAAATCCATGCCCAGATCGTCGGCTGGCGCGGGAGCCGGCGCGGCGGCGCTTTCAAACGGCATATCCAGCGCCAGGTCCAGATCCGGCGCGGCCTTGCTTTCCTCGGCCAGGCTGGAGGCGGTTTCGGCGGCGGCCGGCGCCGCTGCCGGTGCTGCGGCCTGGTCGAAGCTCAGGCCACCCAGGTCGAAGTCGAGGAAGCTGCTTGGATCGCTTTCCGGCTTGGCGGTCGATTGCGCCCACGCCGGCTCGGCGGCGGCGCCGGGCGAGGCCCAGTCGGGCGTCTCGGCGGCCGGTGCGGGTTCGGCCGGCAGCGCCGTCGGCTCCTGGGCGAAATCGAGACCGCTGTCTGCCTGCGCGGCCAGGGCCGTGGCGTCCTTGCTCAGGTCCAGGTCGAGGCCTTCCTCGGCGGCGGCTTGCGCCGGCGGCGGCGCGGCAAAGATGGACAGATCGTCGTCGGCCAGCGCCGCGGCGCCGGCAGCGCCGGCGGCCGCCAGGCCAAGACCGGCCGCCATCTCGCCGCCCGCTGCAGCTGGAGCCGCGCCCGCGTACAGCGGATTGCCTGGATCGATGCCGCGGCCCAGCTGCGCCGCCTGCGCCCACTCCTCGCCCTCGCCGCTGGTCTGCGAATACAGCTCGCTGGCCTGGGCTTCGAAGGCGCGCGTATCGCGGCGGTTGGCGTAGATTTCCAGCAGTTTCAGGCGCACCGGATGGCGTTCCGGATGGTTGCGCAGCGCTTCCTTCAGGATTTCCTCGGCCTGGGCGTCGCGGCCATAGGCGATGTAGACGTCGGCTTCGGCCACCGGATCGACTTCATTGGTATCGAGCTGGCTGGCCGAGGGCGCGAAGTTGGAATTGAACACGCTGTTGCTGGTGTCCACGCTCTGGCCGCCCGCCTCGGCGAACATGGCCGGCGCGGTCACGCCCGGATCGCCCAGCACGCTGCTCTCTTCCGGCGGCGCCGCCGTCTCGGCTTTCTGCTTGCGCCGGCGCGCCAGCATGAAGGCGCCGCCCAGCAGCGCGGCCAGGGCCACGCCGATGTACTGCGCGTTTTCGGTCAGGGTCTCGACCAGGGACGGTTCCTGCACCGGCGACTTGCCCGCGCCCACCACGCTGCGCGGCGGCTTGGCCGGTTGGGCGGCAGGCTCGCTGGCGGCGGCCGACGCGGCAGCTTCCGCCGACGCGGCGGCGGCGGCTTCCGGCTTGGCCGGCACCGACGCCTTGTTCTGCGCCTCGGTCGCGGCCTTGCTCTTCACCGCCATCAGCTTTTCCAGATCGCTGACGTTCTTTTCCAGTTCCTTGACGCGCTCGCTGGCCTCGGCCACTTGCTGGTCCTTGGCGATCTTGTCTTCCGCGCTGCCGGTCTTGCCGGTGCGGGCCGACTGCTCGCCGGCCTTCGACAGTTTCAGCTTGTCCTTCGATTCGCTGGCCGGTTTCGCATGCTCTTCCACGCGCGCCGAGATTTTGCCGGTGGCGCTTTGCGCCGCTTCCGGCTCCTTGGCCGGGGTGCTGGAGGCAACCTGGCCGGCCAGCTTGGCGCGGTAGGCGTTGAAGTCGGCGGCATGGGCCACCACCACGCCATGCGCCTCGCCCTGGGCGGTGGCGCGCGCGCTGTCGGCATCCGGCACGCGCAGGATGGTGCCCGACTTCAGGCGGTTCATATTCTTGCCGGAGAAGGCTTCCGGATTGGCGCGGTACAGCGCCACCAGCATCATGTCCAGCGAGACATCGGAAGGCTTGAGCTGGCGCGCGATGCGTCCCAGCGTGTCGCCCTGCTTGACGCGGTATTCATCCTCTTGCGCCGCCGGCTTGGCTGGGCTGGCGGCCGGACTGGCGGCCGGCGCGGGACGGCTGGCGCGCACGGCGGCCGCGCGTTCGGCAGCGGTGGGCGCAGCAGGCGCCGCCACAGCTGCCGTGGGCGCGGCGGCGGCCGGCGCGGCCTGCGGCGACTGGGCCGAGCGCAGGTCGGCCGGGTCGAGCAGGAAGGTGTATTCGCGCACCAGGCGGCCGTTGGTCCAGCTCAGTTCCAGCAGCATGTCGACGAAGGGTTCGTTGATCGGCTGGCTGGAGCTGACGCGGATGAATTGGCGGCCATTGCGCTGCTCGACGTCGAATTTGAGCGACAGCAGCGCCGGATTGAAATCGATATTGGCTTGGCGGAAGGCGTCCGGCGAGGCCAGCTTGGCCGCCAGCTCGCCCGCCTCTTCCGGCGTGACCGCCGTCAGTTCGATTTCGGCGCGCAGCGGCTGCCCCAGCGATGACAGCACAGTCAACTTGCCCAGACCGGCGGCGTTTGCAGAGGCAGACAATAAAACCGCGCTGGCGACAGCGCCGGTGATAGTTTTCAATGCGAACGAAACCAGCTTGGAGCGTTTTTGTACAGGCATAGTGTGGGGCTTAAATAGGTTAACAGGGGAAAAGTTACTTTCCCGGATATCCCAACATAACATCATGGCATCAAGCGTGCAAGCATTCCGCCCCCTCGCCGCGCCCCGGGTGTCCCCACAATGCCGAATTCTGCGTGCAAAGCCAAGAAAAAAGGCCGATTTCCCTATGAAATCGGCCTTTCGGCAAGGGCTCGCAAAAGAGCCCTGATACAGCCAAAGCGGCTTATTGATCGAGCACGATGCGCAGCATGCGGCGCAGCGGTTCGGCCGCGCCCCACAGCAGCTGGTCGCCCACGGTGAAGGCGGAGATGTACTCGCCGCCCATCGACATCTTGCGCACGCGGCCAACCGGAATGGTCAGGCTGCCGGTGACGGCGGCCGGGGTCAGGTCGCGCGCCGACGCTTCGCGCGTGTTCGGCACGAACTTCACCCACTGGTTGTCGTTGGCGATGATGTCGTTGATCTCGTCCAGCGGCACATCCTTTTTCAGCTTGATGGTCAGCGCCTGCGAGTGGCAGCGCATGGCGCCGATGCGCACGCACAGACCGTCGACCGGAATCGGCTGGCTGCCGAAGTCCAGGCCGCGGCCCAGGATCTTGTTGGTCTCGGCGCCGCCCTTCCACTCTTCCTTCGACTGGCCATTGCCCAGATCCTTGTCGATCCACGGGATCAGGTTGCCGGCCAGCGGCACGCCGAACTGCTTGGTTTCTTCAGCCGACAGGCCGTGCTGGGTGGCCAGCACCTGGCGGTCGATTTCCAGGATCGCCGCAGCCGGGTTGTCCAGCAGCGACTTGACGGAGGCGTTGATGGTGCCGAACTGGGTCAGCAGCTCGCGCATATGCTGGGCGCCGCCGCCCGATGCCGCCTGGTAGGTCATGGAGGTCATCCAGTCCACCAGGTCGTGCTTGAACAGGCCACCCAGGCCCATCAGCATGCAGGACACGGTGCAGTTGCCGCCGACGAAGTTCTTCACGCCCTTGGCCATGGCGTCCTTGATCACGTTCAGGTTGACCGGATCGAGCACGATGACGGCGTCCTTTTCCATGCGCAGGGTCGACGCGGCGTCGATCCAGTAGCCGTTCCAGCCGGCCGCGCGCAGTTTCGGGAACACTTCGGAAGTGTAGTCGCCGCCCTGGCAGGAAATGATGATCTCGCAGCGTTTCAGTTCATCGATATTGGTCGCGTCTTTGAGCGTGGTTTCGTTCTTCGCCATGGCAGGCGCGGCGCCGCCGGTGTTCGAAGTGGTGAAAAATACCGGCTCGATATGGGCGAAATCGCCCTCTTCCTGCATGCGCTGCATCAGGACCGAACCGACCATGCCACGCCAACCAACTAGACCTACGAGTTTCATTTTGCTTTCCCTTGGGTTGAATGAGAAGAGCGGCAGTGGCTCCCACCCCTGCCTTCTTCGCAGTATTTATGCGAGAGCGCGCACCACGGCGTCGCCCATTTCTTCGGTGCCGACCTTTTGGGTACCGGCTTCATGGATATCCGGCGTGCGCAGGCCTTGCGCCAACACCTTCTTGACTGCTGCTTCGATACGGTCCGCCTGCTCTGCGCGATTCAGCGAGAAGCGCAACATCATGGCCGCCGACAGGATGGTCGCCAGCGGATTGGCGATGCCCTTGCCCGCGATGTCCGGCGCCGAACCGTGCGAAGGCTCGTACAGACCCTTGTTGTTCGCATCCAGCGAGGCCGATGGCAGCATGCCGATGGAACCGGTGAGCATGGCCGCCGCGTCGGACAGGATGTCGCCGAACATATTGCCGGTGACGATGACGTCGAATTTCTTCGGCGCGCGCACCAGCTGCATGGCGGCGTTGTCGACGTACATATGGTCGAGCGCCACGTCCGGGTACTCTTTATGCACGTCGGTGACGATGTCTTTCCAGAACTGGAAGGTTTCCAGCACATTGGCCTTGTCCACGCTGGTCAGGCGCTTGCCGCGCTTTTGCGCCGCCTGGAACGCCACATGGGCGATGCGGCGGATTTCGCCTTCCGCATAGCGCATGGTGTCGAAGCCTTCGCGCTGGCCCTTGAAGGGGCCGTCCGGGCATTCGCGCACGCCGCGCGGCTGGCCGAAGTAGATATCGCCGGTCAGCTCGCGGATGATCAGGATATCCAGGCCCGACACCACTTCCGGCTTCAGCGTGGAAGCGCCGGCCAGCTCGGGATACAGGATGGCCGGACGCAGATTGGCGAACAGGCCCAGGTTCTTGCGCAGGCCCAGGATGGCCTGTTCCGGACGCAGGGAGCGCTCCAGCGTATCGTATTGAAAGTCGCCCACGGCGCCGAACAGCACGGCGTCGGCCGCTTTCGCCAGCGCCAGCGTGGCTTCCGGCAGCGGATGGCCATGCGCCGCATAGCCGGCGCCGCCCACCGGCGCGCTTTCCAGTTCAAATTTTTCATCGAGTGCGTTCAGCACCTTCACCGCTTGGGCGACGATTTCCGGGCCGATGCCGTCGCCCGGCAAGATAGCAATTTTCATATTGTTCTTTGAGTTTAGATGACGTTGGCCAGCCAGGGCTGGTTGGCCAGATGACGCTCTTCGAAGGCGCGGATGCTGTCGGCGTGGCGCAGCGTCAGGCCGATATCGTCGAGACCATTCATCAGGCAGTATTTGCGGAAGGCGTCGATCTCGAAGGGGTAGGAGATGCTGCCGTTGGCCGTCGTAACGCGCTGCTGCTCAAGGTCCACCACCAAGCGGTAGCCGGGGAAGGCCTTGACTTCATTGAACAGATGATCGATCTGGGTTTCGCTCAAGACCACGGGCAGCAGGCCGTTCTTGAAGCAGTTATTGTAGAAGATGTCGGCAAAACTCGGCGCGAGAATGGCGCGGAAGCCGAACTGGTCGAGCGCCCAGGGCGCGTGCTCGCGCGAGGAGCCGCAGCCGAAGTTCTTGCGCGTCAGCAGGACGGAAGCGCCCTGGTAGCGCGCCTGGTTCAGCACAAAGTCCGGATTGAGCGGGCGGCCGCTGTTATCCATGCCCGGCTCGCCGTGGTCCAGATAGCGCCATTCGTCGAACAGATTGGGACCGAAGCCGGTGCGGTGGATCGATTTCAGGAATTGCTTGGGGATGATGGCGTCGGTATCGACATTCGCGCGGTCGAGCGGTGCGACGAGGCCTTCATAGACGGTAAATTTTTCCATGATTCTCTAAAGGAGAGCGACGGCGGACCGTCGGGCCCGCCGTACTGCGGTTTATTTTTTGCCGGCGCCTTCAACGGCCTGGCCGACCTTTTGCACATCCTTGCCGATGCCGGCGACGGTGTTGCAGCCGCTTAGGAACAGGGCGGTGATGGCGATGGCGATTAGGGTTTTCATGATGATGTCTCTTGGATCGGTTAATCAGCGCAGGGCGCGCACGTCGACGAAATGGCCGGCGATACCGGCTGCGGCCGCCATGGCGGGCGACACCAGGTGGGTGCGTCCGCCTTGGCCCTGACGGCCTTCGAAATTACGGTTGGAGGTGGAGGCGCAGCGCTCGCCCGGATCGAGGCGGTCGGCGTTCATGGCCAGGCACATCGAGCAGCCCGGTTCGCGCCACTCGAAGCCGGCGGCCTTGAAGATGCTGTCCAGGCCTTCGCGTTCGGCCTGTTCCTTGACCAGGCCGGAACCCGGCACCACCAGCGCCAGCTTCACGTTCGAGGCGCGCTGCTTGCCGCGCACCACGGCGGCGGCGGCGCGCAAGTCCTCGATGCGCGAGTTGGTGCAGGAGCCGATGAAGACCTTGTCGATGCGGATGTCCTCGATCGCCGTATTCGGCTTCAGGTCCATATACACCAGGGCCTTTTCCATGGCGTCGCGCTTGACGCTGTCCTTTTCCTGGTCGGGATCGGGCACGCGGCCATCGACCGCCACCACCATTTCCGGCGAGGTGCCCCAGGTCACCTGGGGCTTGATCTCGGCGGCGTTCAAGGTCACGACCAGGTCGAATTTGGCGCCGGCGTCGGAATGCAGGGTGCGCCAGTATTCGACGGCGCGTTCCCAGTGCGGCCCCACCGGCGAGAAAGGACGGCCTTTCACGTAGTCGATGGTGATCTCGTCGACGGCCACCATGCCGGCGCGCGCGCCCGCTTCGATGGCCATATTGCAGACGGTCATGCGGCCTTCCATCGACAGCGAGCGGATGGCCGAACCGGCGAACTCGATGGCGTAGCCGGTGCCGCCGGCGGTGCCGATCTTGCCGATCACGGCCAGCACGATGTCCTTGGCGGTCACGCCGGCCGGCAGCGCGCCGTCCACCTGCACCAGCATGGCCTTGGATTTCTTGGCCAAGAGGGTCTGCGTCGCCAGCACGTGCTCCACTTCGGAGGTGCCGATGCCGTGCGCCAGCGCGCCGAAAGCGCCGTGGGTGGAGGTATGCGAGTCGCCGCACACCACGGTCATGCCGGGCAGGGTCGCGCCCTGCTCCGGGCCGATGACGTGCACGATGCCCTGGCGCTTGTCGTTCATATTGAAGTAGGTCAGGCCGAAAGCGTGGGTGTTCTTGTCCAGCGTTTCGACCTGCAGGCGCGAGACGGGATCGGCGATGCCGTGCGAACGGTCGGTGGTCGGCACATTGTGGTCGGCCACGGCCAGGTTGGCGGAAAGCCGCCATGGCTGGCGGTTGGCGGCGCGCAGGCCGTCGAATGCCTGCGGGCTGGTCACTTCGTGCACGAGGTGGCGGTCGATGTAGAGGATGGCGGTGCCGTCGTCTTCGGTGCGCACCACATGGGATTCCCAGAGTTTGTCGTAAAGCGTCTTCATGGTTGCTGCTGCTGCCTAATTTTTGAGTGATCCAATTTGATTATGCCATATTTGTGCAACGCAAAACCAAGCCCGTCTTTCCGCCTCGTGAGCCGATGCGTCCTGGGAATTTGCCTGTTCTATCTGGCGCCCTTTGTTGATGTTTATGTAAAGCTTGTGAAAATAAATACAAAAGACTACGCGAAAAAAAAGCCTGCGGTGTGGGCCGCAGGCTTTGGTGTCTTGCTTGGTGCTTGATACTTATGCCGCCATGCGTACACTTCCCCTGCAACCGTCCATCAGGAAGGATAGGCCGACCACTAGCACCAGCTCGCCTTCGGCCGAGCGCGCAGTACCGGTAATGCCTTCCACCGCCAGCGCGGTCATCGGCTTGATCACGAGGTCGGCGGTGCCGTCCACGGCTTCCACGGCCAGGATGTAAGGCTGCGGCGAATTGACCACGATGCCGACGCGCTCCGAACCGAGTTCGTAGCCCAAGGCGCCTGCCAGCGAGCGCACCGGCAGCGGACGGCCCTGGTCTTTGAGCACCGGCGCGCCGCCCACTTCCATGAAGGTTTCCGGCAGTTCGACCACGCGCTGCACCACGGCCATCGGCAGCGCCAGCAAGGCGCCCGAGGTCGAGACCAGCATGGTCGGCACGATCGACAGCTCGATCGGCAGACGGATGGCGAACTTGGTGCCCTTGCCCAGCGCCGAGTCGATATGGATGGCGCCGCGGTTTTTCTCGACGGCGGTCTTCACCACGTCCATGCCGACGCCGCGGCCGGACACGGAAGACGCCACTTCCTTGGTCGAGAAGCCGGGCAGGAAGACCAGCTGGTAGGACTCTTCGTCGCTCAGGTTGGCGGTCGGCGAGATCAGGCCTTTTTCGGCCGCCTTCTTGCGCAGGCCGACCGGGTCCATGCCCTTGCCGTCGTCCTGCAGCACGATCATGACGCTATTGGCTTCCTGCCAGGCTTTGAGCGAGATGAAGGCCTTGCCCGGCTTGCCGGCGGCCAGGCGCACGTCCGGCGCTTCGACGCCGTGGTCGAGCGCATTGCGCAGCATGTGCACCAGCGGGTCGTACAGGCTGTCCACCACCACGCGGTCGACCTCGGTCTCCGCGCCTTCGATGGTCAGCTCGACTTCCTTGCCCAGGTCTTTGGCCAGCTCGCGCACCAGGCGCGGGAATTTCTGGAACAGGCGGCCGACCGGCTGCATGCGGGTGGCCAGGGTGGCGCGCTGCAGCTCGGTGGAGTAGCGCGAAGCGCGCTCCAGGGTCTCGGTCAGGGCCGACATCAGCGATGCCGCCTGGCCTTCGAACTTGAACTGCTGCAGGCGTTCCAGCAGCACGGCGGCCTGGTTGGCGGCTTGCACCGATTCGCCGGCCACTTCCAGCAGCGCGTCGAGCTTGACGGCGTCGATACGGATGCTTTCTTCCTTGGCCGGCGGGGCGTGCGGCTTGGCTTCTTCGCGGGCCGGGGCGTCGCGCTTGGCGACGGCGGCCGCGGCGGCCGCGGCGGGAGCGGCGGCTTCGGCGGCGGCTGGTGCGGCAGCGACGGCTTCAGCAGCCAGCGGCGCGACGGCGGCCGGTGCAGCGCTGCGGGTGTAGCTGCCGGGCGGCATCACGGCTTCATACATGCCTTCCCAATCCAGGCCGTCGGCCGAAGCCGGCGTGGCGCTGCTTGCAGGCGCGGCGGCGGGAGCGGCCGGCGCCGGCGCGGCAGCGGCCACTGGCGCCGGTGCCGGCGCGGCGGCCTTGGCCGGGGCTTCGCTCTTGCCTTCGATGGCGTCCTTCAGGATCGCTTCCAGATCGCCCGGCATGCCGCCCAGGCTTTCCGGCGCGGCGCCGTTATTCAGTTCGGCCAGCTGGTCGGCCACGAAGCCGGACGCTTGCAGCGCCGCCTCGATCGACAGCGGCGTGACCGGCGCGGCGCCGGTGCGCAGCGCGTCGAACAGGTTCTCGGTCAAGTGGCAGGCCGAGACCAGGGCGCCCAGGTTCATGAAACCGGCGCCGCCCTTGATGGTGTGGAAGGAGCGGAAAACCGCGTTCAGTGTTTCTTTATTGTCAGGGTCGCGTTCGAGGCGCAGCAGGTGCTCCTCGACGTTGACTGCCAAGTCCATCGCCTCAACGACGAACTCCTTCAGCATATCGTCCATTAGAATCCCAGATCGGCAAGCAGATCATCGACACTGTCCTGGCTCAGGGCCACCGTCGGAGCCGACGGGCCTGTCATCAGGGACACCTCTTTTTGCGCAATCTTCTCGCGCACCTCTACCGGCGCATTGTCGCGCAGCAGCTGGGCCAGTTCCGCTTCCACCGTCTTGGTGATGACCACGACTTTCTTGATCAGCTGGCCGGTGATGTCCTGGAAGTCCTGGGCCATCATGATTTCCAGCAGACGGGCTTTTTCCGCCTCGGTGGCTTCGGATACGGCCTGGGCAAAAGCGCGCGAGTCGCCTGCCAGGGTTTTGAATTCATCGATGCTGAGCTTGCCGGCGAACAGGTCGGCCCAGCGGTCTTCCATTTCCTTGGATTTTTTCGACAGCACGTCCTGGGCCGGCATGCCGTCGTCCAGGGTGTTGAGCACCTTGTTGGCGGCCTGTTCGGTCAGGCTGGCCACGTATTCCAGGCGGTCCTGGGCGTCGACGATCTGGGTCGACGCTTCGGTCAAGGCCTTGTCGTAGCCCAGCTCGCGCAGCGAATCGTGCAGCAGGCGCACGATGCCGCCCAGGCGCTCGAACATCGGCTTGTCGGCCGCATGGCCGTCGGCCTCGCCCGCAGCAGGCGCGGGCGCAGCAGCGGCCGGCGCCGGCTCAGCGGCGGCGGCATCGGGCGGTCGGGTCGAGGAAATTTCGTCAAACAGGCTTTCCAGGTCATCTTCCGCCGCTGCGGCGGGAGCCGGGGCCGGGGCCGGAGCAGGAGCGGCTGTGGCGCGTTGCGCGGACACTTCTTCAAATAAGGCGTCGAAATCATCAGCGGCGTCGGTCATAATTCCTGCTTCTCCATGTAAAAAATTGCTGCCTAAACTGCTGCCCGGCGCAATCGTAGATGACGCCCGGCAATATTACCGCATTTACGCGAGTGTAGCAGGGGGCGCCCCCCTTGTTCAATCTCCCTGGGGGAAAAGAAAGGCAAAGCCGCACCGCTTACGCAAAAGCCGGACTTTCTGTTGTATTTGGGGATACTAGCATTGCTGCCCCTCGCCAGGCCACAAATCTATCCATGGCGACAACAAATGCGGCATAAATGTCGGCGGCCGCCCCTCCCTGTCGCTTCCTGGTGCTTTATTGATCTACATCAAGTCTTTGCATCCAGACAATATGCAAAATCAGACTACAATGAAGTTGGGGAAGGACTTTCACAAGGAGAGTGATATGTACCGCAAGATCCTGATCACGACCGACGGCTCGGCCGTCTCCCGCATGACTGCCTGCGCCGGCGTCTCCTTCGCCCAGCAGATGGGCGCCGAGGCGCTGGTGCTGTTCGTGGCGCCCGAATACCAGTACCCGATCTATGTCGAGATCATTCCGCCCAGCTATCCCAGCGAGGAGGAATACCGCGCCGCGATGGAGCGCGCCGGCAGCGAGCATGTGCAGCCCATCCTCGATTCCTGCGCCAAGAAGGCGGTGCGGGCCGAGGGCATGACCGCGTTTGCCGAGAGCGCCGCGCTGAAAATCATCGACGTGGCGGCGCGCCATGGCTGCGACCTGATCTTCATCGGCTCGCACGGGCGCAGCGGCTGGGGCCAGCTGCTGCTGGGCAGCGTCACCAACAAGGTGCTGTCGCATACGCGCATCCCGGTCCTGGTGCACCGCCTGGTCAAGGAACCGCTGCCCGACTAGGCGCGGCGCAGCCTTACAAAAAAAGCAAGCTCCCGCGGGAGTTCGTAGTAGTATTTTCCCTTTTTCCGCTAAACCCACTGCCATGATCAGAATAGTCATCGCCGACGACCACACCATTATGCGCGAAGGCCTGAAGCGCATCCTCGACGGCGCCGAGGATATAGAAATCGTGGGCGAAGCCATCGACGGCTTCGAAGTGCTGAACCGCGTGCGCCAGGGCGGCTTCGACCTGCTGCTGCTGGACTTGTCGATGCCGGGCCGCAGCGGCGTCGACCTGATCCGCCAGATCCGCAGCGAAGCGCCCAAGCTGGCCATCCTCATCCTCACCATGCACGAGGAGGAGCAGTACGCGGTGCGCGCCATCCGCGCCGGCGCCCAGGGTTATCTGACCAAGGAGAGCGCCGGCACCCAGCTCGTCGGCGCCATCCACAAGGTCGCCTCGGGCCGGCCGTATATCAGCACCGAGGTCGCCGAGCAGCTCGCGCTCAACATCATGACGCCCAACGAGAGCTTGCTGCACAAGCAGTTGTCGGACCGTGAGTTCGAAGTGTTCTCGCTGCTGGTGGCCGGCAAGTCGATCACCGACATCGGCAACAGCCTGCACCTGAGCGTGAAAACCGTGAGCACGCACAAGACGCGCATCATGCAGAAGATGGGCATGGGCTCCTTGTCGGAAATGGTGCAGTATGCCGTGGCCCACCGCCTGCTCTCGCCGTTCGGCAGCTAGGGGCCATTTCAACATGGCCATGGCGTTGTTGCCGCTGCTTGCCGTGCAGGCGCACTGTCTTTGTCGCCCCGCCTTGGCGCGGCGCCTAGCCACGGCCACGTTGAAACGGCCCCAGATACTGTTCACCCGCGCGGCCGGACGCCCGTCCGGCCCGCCGTCCAGCCCACTAGGAATACTCCTACCCGCCTGCGCCAGCTCCTACGCCATATTCAGCACCCGCTGATATCAATTGTCGGGCCGTGTTGGCATACTGAAACCAAGCTAAAGTTTCCAGTAGGCCATAGGCCTCTGGCGAGCGAACAAGAATACTTCCCGCCCTGCATGGGTGGAGGTCCAAGTCCCGATTCAGTTGCATTGCCTTGCCGTGCTACAGGAGATAAGCATGTTCTCTACGCCCATGTCCGAGCTTCGCCCCGCCGCGTCCGCTTCATCGTCGATGGAAGCTGGCCGCCAGCGCCAAGGCCGGCTCTGGTCCAATATGAAGGAAGTCTGCGAGCTGCTGCATCTGCCCGCCATCAGCACGCTCAATGCGGAAGAGCTGCTGTTCCAGCATGTCCAATTCAAGACCGGACAGCGCATCCATACCATCGGCCAAAGCTTCGATACCCTGTACATCGTCAACTCGGGCTTCCTGAAAACCGTGCTCATCGACGAATTCGGCAACGAGCAAGTGCTGAGCTTCCCGATGAAGGGCGACCTGCTCGGCGTCGACGGCATCCACAGCCGCCATTACACCTCGGAAGCGGTGGCGCTGTCGGACTGCGACCTGATTCTGCTGCCCTTCAAGAAACTGACCGCGCTCAGCCGCGTGCACCTGGAACTGGAAAACATGCTGTACGGCGTGATGAGCCGCGAACTGGTGCGCGAGCAAGCCATGATCGGCATGCTGGGCGCGCTCAGCGCCGAAGCGCGCGTGGCGCGTTTCCTGGTGTCGCTGTCGGAGCGCTTCGCCCAGATGGGCTATTCGAGCAAGCTGTTCAACCTGCGCATGACGCGCCATGAAATCGGCAGCTATCTGGGCCTGACCCTGGAAACGGTCAGCCGCACGCTGTCGGCCTTCAATGAGATCGGCATGATCAGCGTCGACCAGCGCACCATCGGCATCAAGGACGCCGACGCGCTGCGCTCGCTGCGCCGCCTGCCGCCGTTGCGCACGCGCGGCAAGAGCGTGCAGGCGCGCCTGCGCGCCAATGCGCGCGCCGAACCGGCCGCCGCCGAATTGCCAGCCGAACCGCTGCTGGCCGCCTACTGATTTCCCCCGCTTACTCTCGTTTCACCCAGCGTTTGGCCCGCTTCGGCGGGCCTTTTTTTATCCCGTGCAAAAAAGTGACTTTCACATGTCAAAAAGCACTTGCATTTCTGGCAGCGGCAGCTAATAATGCAAATGCGAATCATTCTTATTTAAGGAAAAACTTCATGCACACCAGCCCATCGCCCGCTATCCGCCCGACCGTTGCCGCTCCCGCCGCTGCCCAACCGGTGCGCCGCCTGACCACCGCCGGCCTGATGCAGGACCAGCGCGAAGTCGAGATCGAACATGCCGGCCGCATCTACCGCCTGCGCATCACCCAGCTCAATAAACTGATTCTGACCGCTTAAATCCCCGACAGCCCCAGCCAGCCAAGCCATCCGCGCGCGCCAGCCATACCGACCCGAGGAGTGCCCCGATGGCCATCGACCGTACCGATCCGATTTTTCTCGCGCCCCAGAAAGGCCAGCATCCCGAACTGATGCTGTCCGCAGTGCTGCACCTGATGTCGCATTACACGTCCAGCGCCAATGACAGCGGCGCCTGCGTGAAGCTGGCGTCCGTCATCGAACGCCACCTCAAGGCCCTGGCCAGCCTGCCCGACCTGGCGCCCGTGCTGAGCGCCACCTGCCAGCAGCTGTCCGAGCAGTGGGCCGCCGTGGTCGAGCGCTCCCTGCCCCCGCCCCAGCCGGTCAAGGAAGAATCGACCTTCCTCAGCCGCATCATGGCGCGCGGCCGCGGCAGCGCCCAGGCCGCCTGCTAAGAGGAGCCGGCCAGCATGTGCGATAAACACCAATTGCCGGCCGCGCCGGCCGAGGCCCAGACCTCGCGCCGCCGCCGCATCTGGGAACTGGGCCACACCTGCCACTGTCCGCTGGTGGGCGTCGGCCTGCCGCTGGCCGTCCTGCGCAAGCTGGTGGGCAAGATCACGGGTGGCAAGGTGCTGGCCGACGATTACGAAATCCACGTCGGCACGGTCAGCGAATGCGGCACGCGCAACAAGCTGTCGGAGGCGGTGCAAAAAGAGCTGGAACGGCGCTATGCCGCCGTATTGCTGCGTTTCCGCGCCGCCAAATGCAGCGAACAGCTGGCCGAGCTGTGGCGCGCCGCCGTCGCCAATGGCGACGTGGCGGGCGCCTTCTGGGCCGGCCTGACCCATCCGCGCTGCAGTACCGAGCTCGAAGAACGCATGTGCCGCGACCTGCACATGATCCAGCACCAGGCCGGCGCCTGCGTGCGCGCCGACCTCAACCGCTTTAACAGCACCCTCGAAGAGAATACGCGCCAGGCGCGCGAAATCGTCCGCCTGCAGCAGCGCAGCGCCGCCGTGCAGCTGGAACGCACGGCCGAGCAGGAACAGCAGGCCAGCCAGCTGATGCAGTTGCGCGCCCAGCTGGTGGGCCGCGACAGCATCATCGACTCGCTGCGCAGCGAGCTCGAGCAGTTGCGCAGCTCGATCCCCGGCCTGGAAACGCGCGAACGCCTGGCCCAGCGCCTGAGCCAGACCGACGAGCGCGAACGCCAGCTGCGCAACCAGGCGGCCGAACTGCGCCGCGAACTCAGTCTGGCGCAAGCCCAACTGCAAGCCCTGGCCCAGGACGCCACGCTGAACGCCGCCCTGGCCGCCGAAGCGCCGCCGCAAGCGCCGCCCGTGGTTGAACACATCATGAAGATGCCGGTCAGCCTGAACGAGCGCAGCGTGCTGTGCGTGGGCGGGCGCAGCGGCAATGTCGCCACCTACCGCGCCCTGATCGAGCGCGTCGGCGCCCAGTTCGCCCACCACGACGGCGGGCTCGAAGACAATGCCAACAAGCTCGAAGCCAGCCTGGCCGCCGCCGATCTCGTGATCTGCCAGACCGGCTGCATCAGCCACAGCGCCTACTGGCGCGTGAAAGACTTCTGCAAACGCACCGGCAAGCGCTGCGTCTTCATCGACAACCCCAGCATCTCCAGCCTGCAGCGCGGCCTGGAAGAACTCACCCCCTAAACCTACAGCCCAGTTCGTGTCCACCCTGGTGCCAGGCACCGATTGGACACGGACTCAGCCTTGCTGATGATTTTGCGGTGTGCGAATACAGCCGGGCTCGTGTCCTATCGGTGCCTGGCACCAAGGTGGACACGAGCTCAGCCATATCGGCACACCTGTCATGTATTCCTGAGTCAGGCAACAAGGCCGAGCCCGTGTCCGATTTTGGGGTCTGGCCCCAAAATCGGACACGGGCTCGGCTGTTCGCTTAGTGCTTAGTAGACGTCGCGGCGGTAGCGGCTGGAGGCGGCCAGGGCGTCGAGGGCGGCTCGGCCGAGGATGGTTTCGAGCGCCTTGTCGACGCCGGCGGCCATGCCGTCGAGGCTGCCGCACACATAGATGGCGGCGCCATCGTCGACCCATAGGCGCAGCTCGTCGGCGTGGGCGCTCAACTGGTCTTGCACATAGCTGCGCGGTTCGTCGCGCGAGTAGGCCAGGTTCAGGCGCGGCAGCAGGCCGGCGCGCTGCCAGGCGTCGAGTTCTTCACCGTAGATGGCGTCATGCTCGGCCTTACGTTCGCCGAACAGCAGCCAGTTGCGCGCCTGTCCGGCCAGGGCGCGCGCCTTGAGGTGGCCGCGCAGGCCGGCGATGCCGCTGCCGTTGCCGATCAGGATCAGCGGCCGGCCGGCATTGCCCTCCAGGCGGAAGCGCTTGTGCTGGCGCAGGCGCATCTGCACCGTGTCGCCGATGTCGGCCTGGCGGCACAGCCAGCCGGAGGCCATGCCGCAACTGCCGTCGGCATGCAGATGCAGGCGCACCACCAGATGCACGCGGCCGTCCTGCGGAATCGAGGCGATCGAGTATTCGCGCGCGCGCGCCGGGTCGCCCGGCGCGGCAATCTGCACCAGGTCGCCCGACTGCCAGTTCAACGGCGCGTCGGACGGCGCCTGCAGTTCGATGTGGTACAGCGGCGCGCCCACGCTGGCGGGATTGAGCAGGCGGCGTTCGGCCAGCAACCAGCCGTCGAAGGCAGGCGCGCTCCAGTCGGGCGCGTCGCTGGTGCCGGCCAGATGGCTCAGCTGCTGGCGCCAGGCGGCAAGCGCCGCCGGTGCGCTACGGTCCACTTCGATGCGTTCGAACAGGCTTTGCGCGCCCTGCTCCTGCAGCCATTGATCGAGGCCGCGGCCAAAGCCGCAATAGTGGCTGTAGCTGCGGTCGCCCAGCGCCAGCACGGCGTAGTGCAACTGCTTGAGCGGCACGGCGCCGCCCATCAGACGGCCCGCAAAAGCGGCCGCCGCGTCGGGCGCGTCGCCTTCGCCATAGGTGCTGACCAGGAAGAGCGCGCGCTCGGCGCCCTGCAGCTCGGCCGCCGTCAGCTCGCCCAGTTCGGCCAGGCGCACGGCAATGCCGGCCAGGCCGAGCGTGTCGGCGGTCTGCCGCGCCAGCTCTTCGGCATTGCCGGTCTGGCTGGCGTAAGCGACTATCCAGCCGGGATTGCGCGCCGCCGCGGCCTTGGCGGCAGCCGCCGCCTGGCGCTTGCGGCGCACGCGCAGATACGGCAGCAGGCACACCAGGCCGTAACCGAGCACGCAGGCGGCGGTCAATGCCAGCCTGCCGGGATCATTGGTAAGGATCATTCTTCTTCCAGCATTGCACGGAAATGGCTGCTCATATATTCGCGCAGCCCGTCCCCTTCGCGCGCCACAAAGCGCACCGCCAGGCCCCGGCTTTCAGCCAGCGCCAGTCCGTCCTTGAGTCCCAGCACCGTCAGCGCGGTGGACCAGGCATCGGCCGCCATGCAGTGCGCATGCACCACGCTGACGGAAGCCAGACTGTTTTCTATCGGCGCGCCGGAGCGCGGATCTATCGTATGCGAGTAGCGCTGGCCGCCCTGCTGGAAGAAGCGGCGGTAGTCGCCCGAGGTGGCGATCGCCAGCCCATGCAGGGCGACGACAATCTGCGGCACGCCCAGCGCATCCTGCACTTCGGCGCCCACCTGTTCCAGCGCCACCCACCAGGGCTGGCCGTCCGGCTTGACGCCGGCGCCGCGCAATTCGCCGCCCACTTCCACCAGATAGTGGCGGATGCCCTGGGCTTCCAGATACTGCGCCAGCCGGTCCACGCCATAGCCCTTGGCCACGGCCGACAGGTCGAGCTGCACGCCGCCCGGCTGCCACGCGGCGCGCGTGGCCTGGTCCAGCTTCACGCACTGGCCGGCGCGCTGCGCCAGCAAGGCCTGCACCTGCGAGGCGGCAGGCGGCGCGAAATCGTCGTCTTTGAAACGGGAACCGGGGCCGAAGCCCCACAGATTGACCAGCGCGCCGGCGCAGGGGTCATACGCCCCGCCGGAATCGCGCGCCACGTTCATGGCAAAGGACAGCACTTCATGGAAAGCCGCAGGCAAGGACTGCCAGCTGCCCGCCGCGGCGCGGTTGAAGCGGCCCAGATCGGAGTCCGCTTCCCAATGGCTCATTTCGGCCACCACCGCATCGAGCTGCCGCTGCAAGCCTTCCTGCAGCGGCGCGGGTCCGCCCTGCTCCACCAGCCGCACCGACCAGCTGGTGCCCATGCTCGTGCCGCCGAATTCGCGCAGCACGCCGGCGGCGGGCGCCGGGTCCGGGGAGATATGGTGAGGCAGGAGAACCCGGCGCATCGCTACTCTTGTTGTGTTGCGAGGAAGCGCCGCTTACTGCGGCAGCACTTCCACCGTGGCCGTATAGGTCACGCGGCGCGCCGGCATTTGCGGCGCCTGGCCCGCCACCGCAGGCGCGGCGGCCGGCCAGCTGGCGCTCACCATATACATGCCCGCTGCCGGGATGGTGAAGCTGATTTCACCCTTGGCGTCGGTGTTCTGGCGGATCTCGCCCAGGGTGCCGCGATAGCGCACGCCGCCCGGCACCAGGCTGAAGCCCAGATTGGCCGCCGGTTTGCCGTCCAGCAGGAAGCGCCAGGTGGCTTTCTCGCCGGCGCGCATATCGTTCGGGTGCGTCACCGGCACCAGTTCCAGGCCCGTGCCGGTCGGCTTGAACACCGCCTCGTCGGTCGAGTTGGCGCTGACGAAGGTTTCCAGGCGCGCGCTGGTGCGCGTGGTTTTCAGTTCGTCGGCATTGGCCGGCACTTCCTTGGCGAACGCTTCTTCCGAACCGCGCCAGCGTTTCACTTCACCGTTGACCTTCCAGCTGGCCGTCACGTTTTGCGAGACCAGGGCGATCTTGTACGTGCCCGGCTTGGCCATTTTCACGTCGAAGGTCGAGCGCAGGCGGCCGGTGCTGGCGTTTTCCAGCGGCACGCGGGTGCCGTCCGGACCGAGCACGAAGATGCCGTCCAGTTTCAGCGGCACGTGGTCGATGTCGAACAGGCCTTCGGAGATGGCGGCATCCACCGTCACCCAGGGTTCTTTCGCTTCCACCAGCGAGGACGACGGCACCATCCAGGCGCGGTGCGCCTGGGCGCCGAAAGCGGCGCCGGCCAGGGCCAGCGCGATCAGGGTCTTAGTCAGTTTCATCTGCGCCTCTTATGGTTTGACCAGCACGGAGACAGCGCCCAGTTCTTCCTTGCCCTTGCCGGCAAAGTTCTGCGCCGATTTCGGCGGCCAGGCCACCGGCACTTTCACCAGCTCGCGGCCACCGGCTTCGCGCGCCGCTTCCACCACCAGCTGATACTGGCCGGCCGGCAGCTTGTTGATGGCTTCCTGGGCGACCGGGAAGCTCAGGGTATGTTCGCCCGGCGCGCGCGTGGCGCCGCTCACGCCGTCCAGCGGCATGGCGACGTCGCGGCCGCTCTTGCGCCACCATTGGCGCATATCCTTGAGCCATTTGGTGCCGGCATTGTCCTTCTTCTTGGTGTCGTACAGCACGGCCAGGTTGGCGACCACTTTCTGGTCGGCGTTTTCCAGCCAGGCGGCGACGTAAGGACGGTGGTACTCCGCCACGTTCAGTTGGGGAATTTCAAATTTGAGCGACAGATCGGCAGCCATGGCCGTGGCGCTGACCAGGGGAAGACTGAGCGCGATGGAGTAGCGTAATTTCATGGTGGTCCTTAATGAATAAACAGCAGGGCTATAACAAATGGTATCAGCACGCCCAGTCCGACCATGGGCCAGGTGAAGGGACGGTTGGTGGCGTGGAATTTCAGAATCAGCAAACCGGTAAGGCAGAACACCAGGCAGGTGGCGGCAAAGATGTCGATGAACCAGTTCCAGGCGGCGCCGGTATTGCGTCCCTTGTGGACATCGTTGAGCCAGGAGATCCAGCCGCGGTCGGTGTTTTCGAACTCAGCCGCGCCATCGTCGAAGCCGATGCGCACCCAGGCGTCGCCGCCCGCTTTGGGCAGCGGCAGATAGACTTCATCGGCCGACCATTCGGCGCTGCGTCCGCCCGCCTTCAGCGACCAGGTGTCGCGCAGCCAGCGTTCGGCCGCTTCCGGCAGCGGGGCTTTTTCGCCGTCATGCGCCTCGCCGAACGTCTTGAGCTGGGCCAGCAGCGGCGCCGGCGCGCTGGCCTGCTGGCGCACAACGCTGGGCTTGGCTTCGATCTGGGAGGCGTGGTTCAGGGTGATGCCGGTAATGCTGAACAGGAACATGCCCAACAGGCAGAGCGCGGAGCTGATCCAGTGCCACTGGTGTAGATGCCGCAACCAGACGGCGCGGCTGGCTTGACGGGCTGCCGCGGGGACTTGCATGGGACCGCTCACTGTGCACTTTCCTTCAAATTATTTGATACGAACACTAAATGATAATGATTATCATTTGCGGAGTCAATGTAGCCTGAACAACCGTTACATTACGATACTTTTCCCGCAACAGATGTGACTTGATGTATGAAAGTTACCTTGATAATGCAACTGAGAAGCATTATCATCTGCGCTCCTAAAAAATATTCAGCCAGCCAGCTCCAGTCGCAGACGGACGCCGCCAGCCACACCTACGTCACCTGGAGAATCCCTTGTCCCATATCCGCAGCCGCAAGCATACGCTTGCCGCTCAGCCCCTGCTGAGCCAATCCCTGTTTGCCCTGGCCGCCGCCGGCCTGCCGCTGGCCGTCCAGGCCCAGAGCGCCGACAAAACCATGTCGGAAGTGAAGGTTGAGGCCAAAGCCAATGCCGAAGCGCCTTACAAGGTCGAAAAAGTCTCCTCGCCCAAACTGACCCAGCCCCTGCTCGACACGACCCAGACCATCAGCGTCATCAAGAAGGACGTGATCCAGGAACAAGGCGCCTCCTCCATCGTGGAAGCGCTGCGCAACACCCCCGGCATCACCCTGCAACTGGGCGAGAATGGCAACACCAGCGCCGGCGACACCTTCCAGATGCGCGGCTTCGCGGCGCAAAACTCGATCTTCGTCGACGGCATCCGCGACCTGGGCGCCGTCACGCGCGACGCCTTCAATGTGGAACAGGTGGAAGTGGCGAAAGGCCCGGCCGGCGCCGACATCGGCCGCGGCGCCGCTTCCGGCTACGTCAACCTGGTCACCAAGCTGCCTTCGCGCGAGGACGCGACCAGCGCCACCCTCGGCTACGACAGCGGCGAAACCAAGCGCGGCACCATCGATATGAACCGCCGCTTCGGCGACTCGGGCGCCTTCCGCATCAACGCCATGGTCCAGGATGGCGGCGTCATGGGCCGCAAGGTCATCCAGAAGAAGAGCCACGCGCTGGCGCCTTCCATCGCCTGGGGCCTGGGCAGCGGCACCCGCCTCTACCTGTACTCGCAGCACGTGCGCCAGGACAATACGCCGGACGGCGGCACCCCGGCCGTGGGCGTGCCCAGCTATTACCAGGCCGAAGACCGCCTGCGCACCGCGCCGCGCGTGGACCGCAATAACTTCTACGGCTACGCCAGCGACTTCGCCAAGGTCGATGCCGATATGGTCACGGCCAAGATCGAACACGAGCTGGGCGGCAAAACCACGCTGACCAACACCACGCGCTACGGCAAGACCAAGATGGACCGCATCCTGACCGGCGTGCACTCGGTCACCACCAGCAAGACCGTGAAAGTCGACGGCAAGGACGTGATCGTGCCGCTGGCCCAGGCCGACTGGAGCGTGATGCGCATCCGCCAGAGCGTGCTGCAGGAAAATGAAATCCTCGGCAACAGCACCAATATCGTCAGCGAATTCAATACCGGCGCCATCGGCCACACCCTGTCCAGCGGCTTCGAGCTGCTGTCGGAAGAACAGTTCGCGCCCGTGCGCGGCGGCCTCGGCACCGCCGGCAACGCCAATCTGTACCAGCCCAACCGCGACGACGCCCTGCCCGGCTACGCCCCGGCCCTGACCGTCGCCTTCACCAAGGGCCGCACCCGCACCGCCGCCGTGTACGCCTTCGACACCATCAAGCTCAATGCCCAATGGCAGCTGAATGGCGGCGTGCGTATCGAGCACTACAACACCGAAACCAATAGCGTCACCGTGCAAGGCGAAGTCAAGCCGCAGCTGATTCCCGTCGGCACCCTGGTCGGTTCCCGCCTGGAAAAATCGGACAAGCTGGTGAGCTGGAAAGCGGGCGCGCTGTACAAACCGGCCGAGAACGGCAGCATCTACCTGTCCTTCGCCAATTCGCAGACGCCGCCGGGCAGCGCCAACTTCTCGCTGGCCGCCTCCGCCGGCTCCGTCGCCAATCCGAATATGGCGCCGCAGAAAACCACCAATGCCGAATTCGGCACCAAATGGGATGTGCTGGAAAAGAAACTGGCCCTGACCGCCGCCGTCTACCGCAGCGAAAACAAGAATGAACTGACGCTGGAAGACCCGGTCAGCCACACCTGGTCCCAGCTCGGCAAGCGCCGCGTGGAAGGCGTGGAACTGGGCGCCGTCGGCCAGATCACGCCGAACTGGAATATCACGGCCGGCATCGCCACCATGAATTCCAAGATCATCGAAGGCACGACGGGCAGCAGCGCCGCCGGCGCCGCCACCCGCTGGACCCCGGACCTGACCGCTACCTTGTGGAGCACCTACAAGCTGGGCGACCAGTTCACCTTCGGCGGCGGCATGCGCTACTCGTCGGAGCAAAAGCGCAATGTCGATCCGAAGACCCCGGTGGCCACCGGCACGCAAGGCATCCCATCCTACTTCGTGGCCGACGCCATGTTCAGCTACAAGGTGAACAAGAACCTCAGCATCCAGCTCAATGTGTACAACCTGTTCGACAAGTTCTACCTTGAATCGCTGAACAGCGGCGGCAGCCGCGTCGTGCTGGGCGCCCGCCGCTCCGGCCAGGTCAGCGCCAACTTCACCTTCTAAACCAGCCGCCGGGCCCGCCCCGGCTTTGCGCTATATCAAAGAATGTCCGCCCCTGGTGCCTGACACCAGGGTGGGACATTTGCTGATTTAGATCAAAGAGGCTTAGACGCCGGAGCTGGCGTCGGGGCCGGGGGCGCCGCCTTCGCTGCCCGGAGGCTCGCCACCCTGGCGCGAACCGGGGTTGACCGTGCTCTGGCGGTTGCCGGGCAGGGGCTTGTTGACAGGGCGGACTTCGAGGTCGGCCACGTCGCCGACCAGGTCCACATTGCCGATTTCGGGATGTTCCGTATCCACCAGCACAAAATTCTGGCTGGACTTATCCTTCTGGGAATTCATATTGCCTCCTTGCAGCAGGCTGTAGGGGGATAGCGGGGACGGGCACGTCCCCGTTTTCATGGTGGAGCGCTGCGCTCCAAGTGATGCGGCCGGCTTACGCCTTGTCGCCGCTGCGGTTGCCGCTTTGCTGGCTGGCCAGATTTTCCTGTTCCTGCAGATTGTCGGCGGTGTCGGCGCTCTGCTGATTGAGCTTGCCGCCGCTGCGGCTGCCGGCCGCTGCGCTCTGGCGGTTGCCGTCGTTTTTGTGGCTCATCGCGCCGGCGCGGCGCGCTTCTTCCGGCGTGAACTCGTGGGCCGTGCCTTTTTCATGCGCGGCGCGGCCGCCGGCCGAGGCGATATCGCGCTGGCGTTGCGGGTCCATGGAGGCGAAGCCGCGCGTGCTGGTGTCGCCGCTCTGCTTGCTGCCTGTCTTGTTGCCTTGCCGGTTTCCCTGATTCGTCGAAGCCATGATACTTCTCCTGATCTATAAAGGAGGGCCTATAGTAGTGCATGCCCTTGAGGGAAAGTATAGGACGCCCGCAAGAGCAACTGTAGGAAGAATCTGTGTACCGGTTTCAAATCTTTAGCGATTTTTCCTTACATTCCAACGATCAACTTTCTATCGGGAAAACAAGATCATCTGCCGTCAAGAAAACCCGCTCACCCGGCAGCGGCGTGATCCCATGGCCGCCGGTAAATGCACCGAAAGAGGGCAAAATCATGCGCCTCGGTCCCTGTAAGAAACAGGGCAGCCGCAAGCTCTCCCAGGCGGAGCGCAGCACAAACACCGGATGCACATGGCCCGCCAGCACATAACCCGGCGCCGCTGTATCAGGATGGTGACAGAAGGCGAAGGGGCCGATGCTGTAAGGCTCGTCCGCCACGCCGATGCGCAGCAAGGCCGCGGGATCGCCCGCATGGCGGTCGTGATTGCCGCGTACCAGCAACAGTTCCAGCTGCGCGTGGCGTTCGCGCCAGGCTTGCATGGTCTGCAAAGTGGCGCTGGCATGCGCCGCTTTCGCATGCAGGAAGTCGCCGAGAAAGACGATGCGCTGCACCGCGTGCGCGGCCAGCAAGGCATCCAGCGCCTGCAGATTTTGCGTGGTGGTGCCGCGCGGTACGGGAATGCCCTGGGCGCGGAAGCTGGCCGCCTTGCCGAAGTGGATGTCGGCCACGGCCAGGGTGCGCTGGCGCGGCCAGTACAGGGCTTTTTGCGCCAGCAGCAGCACGCTCTCCCCGGCCAGCTCGATGGCGTGCGCGCTCATGGTCCGGCAGCCTTTTCCAGTTCGCGCAGCATGCGGGCGATGCGGTCGGACAGCTTCTCGGTGCTGAGCTTTTCGCGGAAGCGTTCCACCATCAGCGCAAAGCCGAATGGCGTGGGACGCGCCGTCTCATGCCAGCTCATGGTCCGCCGCCGCAATGCATCCAGCGTGGCGCGCAGGCGGCCCAGTTCCAGCTCCTGTTCCAACACTTCGCGCTGCGCCTGCGTCAGCAGCAGATTGCCGGCGTCGTGCTTGCGGAAGACTTCAAAGAACAGCGAGGAGGAAGCCTGCAATTGGCGCTGGCTTTTCGGCTGTCCGGGATAGCCGCCGAACACCAGCCCCGCGATGCGCGCGATTTCGCGGAAGCGCCGCTGCGACAATTCGGCCGCGTTCAGGCTGGCCAGCACGTCTTCCAGCAGTTGTTCGGCCGAGAACAGCGCCACCTCGGCGCCATCGGACAGCTTGAAGTACTCGCCCCAATCGCTGCCCGCATCGGCGCTCAGCAGCTCGAAGCCGTAATCGTTGACGGCAATCGAGAAGCTGGCCGGCTTGCGCTGCCCCAGACGGTAGGCCAGCAAGGCCGCCAGTCCGATATGCACCGCGCGTCCGGCAAAGGGATAGACGAATAAATGCCTCCCTTCGCGGCTGCGCAGGCTTTCGATCAGCGTTTGCGCCGGTGTGGGCAGGGCCGACCAGCGCTGCTGGATCTCCAGCAGCGGGCGGATGGCCTGCATCTCGGCGCTGGCGTATTCGCCATTGGCGGCGCGCCGCAGCTGCTCCAGCGCCGCATGCGCCAGTTCCGAGGATAGGGGCATCTTGCCGCCTTGCCAGCGCGGCACGGCGCCACGGCTGCCGCTGGCGCGCCGCACATAGGCAGTCATCTCGTGCACGCGCACGAATTCGAGTATGCGTCCGCCAAACAGGAAATGGTCGCCCTGCTTCAAGCGCGAAATGAAGGACTCCTCGACGCTGCCGATGCGGCTGCCGCGCAGGAATTTCACCTGGATGCTGGCGTCGGAGACGATGGTGCCGATGCTCATGCGATGCCGCCGTCCGATGGCCTGGTCGGGAACACGATAGACGCCCTCCTCGTCCGGCAGCACGCGCCGGTACTCGGGATAGGCAATCAGGCTTTGTCCGCCGCGCGCCACAAAGTCCAGCGCCCACTGCCACTCCTCGTCGCTCAGGGTGCGGTAAGACCAGGCGCTGCGCACCTCCTCCAGCAAGGCCTCGCTGCGAAAGCCGCCGCCCAGGGCCACCGTGACCAGATGCTGGACCAGCACATCCAGGGGCTTTTCCGGCGCGCGGCGCGCTTCGATATCGCGCTCTTTGACCGCCTGGATCGCGCCCGCCGCCTCCAGCAGTTCCAGGCTGTGGGTCGGCACCAGGGTCAAACGTGAAGCACGGCCGGGCGCATGGCCCGAGCGGCCCGCCCTTTGCAGCAGGCGCGCAATGCCTTTGGCGCTGCCGATCTGCAGCACGCGTCCGACCGGCAGAAAGTCCACGCCCAGATCCAGGCTGGAAGTGCAGACCACCGCTTTCAGCTTGCCGTGCTTCAGCCCCAGCTCCACCCAGTCGCGCACTTCCTTATCCAGCGAGCCGTGATGCAGGGCGATCAGGCCGGCCCAGTCGGGACGCGCGGCCAGCAGATTCTGATACCACAGCTCGGCTTGGGAACGGGTATTGCAGAACACCAGCGTGGCGGCGTGGCCCGCGATTTCCCGCGCCACCGGTTCCAGCATCTGCAAGCCCAGATGGCCGGCCCAGGGAAAGCGCGCCGGATGCTCCGGGATCAGGGTGTCGACCAGAATTTCCTTGCGCAGCGCGCCTTCGACCAGCACGCCGTCCGCACTCCCCAGCAGCACGTCGCGGGCGCGCTCCAGATTGCCCAGCGTGGCCGACAAGCCCCACACCACAAGCTGCGGCTGCCAGCGGCGCAGGCGGGCCAGCGCCAGTTGCACTTGCACGCCGCGCTTATTGCCCATCAGCTCATGCCATTCATCGACCACCACCATATCGAGGCGCTCGAACTGCGCGCGCGCCGCGCTCTGGCTCAGCATCAGGGACAGGCTTTCCGGCGTGGTGATGAGCACCTCCGGCAGCTGCCTGGCCTGGCGCGCCCGCAGCGCCGACGAGGTGTCGCCGGTGCGCGATTCGATGCGCCAGTCCGGCGCCAGCGGCGCGGACGACTCCTGCAAGGCGCGCAACGTATCGGCAGCCAGGGCGCGCATGGGCGTCAGCCACAAAAGGCGCAGGCCGCGCGATGGATTGCGCGCAGCCGTCTTGCGCGGCGCAACCGGTGCTGCCGGTGCTGCCGGTGCTGCCGGTGCTGCCGGTGCTGCCGCGCGCAGCAAGGCCGCGAACCAGACCGCGTAGGTCTTGCCGGCTCCGGTGCTGGCATGCAGCAGGCCGGATTGCCCATCCTGCACCGCCTGCCAGACCTCGCGCTGGAAAGGAAAGACCTGCCAGCCGCGCGCGGCGAACCATTCCTCTAACGGCGGCAGAAAGCGGCTGTTCACGCGGCACCTTGCGCCAGCAGGTCTTGCAGCACGCCGAGGGTATCGGCATCCTCGATGGCCTTGTCTTCGCGGCGGCGCAGAATGCGCGGAAAGCGCACGGCGATGCCGGACTTGTGGCGCGGAGAGCGCGCAATGCCCTCAAAGCCGATTTCGAACACCATGGTCGGCCGCACGCTGCGCACCGGTCCGAATTTCTCTATCGTGGTGCTGCGAATGGCCTTGTCCACCTGGGCGATTTCGGCGTCGCTCAAGCCGGAATAGGCTTTGGCGAACGGCACCAGCTTGCGCTCCGCGTCCTCGCCATCCCACACGGCAAAGGTGTAATCCGTATAGAGCGAGGCGCGCCGGCCATGGCCGGTCTGGGCGTAGATCAGTACAGCGTCCACGCTGTAGGGATCGATCTTCCACTTCCACCAGGTGCCCACATCCTTCACGCGGCCCACCCCATATTGCGCATCGGCCGCCTTCAGCATCATGCCCTCGACGCCGCGCGCACGCGACTCGGCACGGATGTGCGCCAGCGCTTCCCAGCTTTCGGCCCGGATCAGCGGCGACAGCCGCCAGTGCGCCGCAGGCCGCTCGCGCAGCAGCGCCTCCAGCCGCGCGCGGCGCTCCGCCTGCGGCAGGCTGCGCAGATCGCGGCCATCCTGCTCCAGCAGATCGTAGGCCACCAGCATGGCCGGCAGCTCGGCCAGCAGGCGCGTGGATAAGGTCTTGCGGCCGATGCGCTTTTGCAGGTCGGCGAAGGGAGCGGGAACGTCGCCCTCGCGCCAGACCAGGATTTCGCCATCGACCACCGTGCCGTCCGGCAGCGGCAGCGCGGCCAGTTCGGGAAAGCGCTCGGTGATCAGATCTTCGCCGCGCGACCATAGCCAGCTTTGGCCACCGCGCCGCACCAGCTGGGCGCGCATGCCATCGTACTTCCATTCGGCCTGCCACTGGCGCAGCTCGCCCAGCGTGGCAGGCGCCGTTTGCAGCGGATGGGCCAGAAAGAAGGGATAGGGCTGGCCGCCCGTTTGCGCCGCCCCTTCCTGCGGCGCGGTGCTGAGCAGATTCCGGAAGCCCTGCGCCGTGGGCTTGACGCTGCCATCGGTCCAGCCCATCAGACGCTGCGCCATCAGCTTGTTGTCCAGATTGGCCACCGTGCCGAGCGCGCGCGTCACCAGCAGGCGCGAGACACCGACGCGGAAACCGCCGCCGATCAGCTTAATCAGCAGGAATCGCTCACGCGTCTCCAGTTCGTCCCAATAACGGAACAGGGCCTCGCGGATGACGCCGGGCGGCGCGCCGCGCAAGGGCGCGATGCGACCCTCGACCCATTCGGCCAGGCCGGCATCGCTGCGCTGCTTCGGCGCGGGCAGAATGTGGGCGATGGTCTCGGCCAGATCGCCGACGGCGTGATAGCACTCGTCGAACAGCCATGCGTCCAGCCCCGCGTATTCGGTGGCGTACTGGCGCAGGAGTTTGAGCGGCACGGCCTGGCGCGGCTTGCCGCCCGCCAGGAAATAGACGGCCCAGGCGGCGTTCTCCGGCGGCGCGTTGCGGAAATAAGCAGTCAGCGCTTCCAGCTTGCGGCTGGTGGAGGTGGTCTCATCCAGCTCGGCATACAGGGTGGCGAATTCACGCATCGCGCGCTCCCGCTGGCGCCGTCCCCTGGTCCGCTTCCTCGCTGGCCTGCGTATCGGCGGCGGCGTCTTCGACCTCGTCGTCGCCGTATTCGGTATCGAAAGCATGGGCATCGAAACCATTCTGGCCCAGCCAGCGCACCATGACCGGGATCGAACCGTGGGTGACGATCACGCGCTGCGCGCCGCTGGCGTGGATGGCCTGCATCAACCCTGGCCAGTCGGCGTGGTCGGACAGCACGAAGCCACGGTCGACGCCACGCCGCCGGCGCGCGCCGCGCAGCAGCATCCAACCGCTGGCAAAGGCATCGCTGAAATCGCCGAAGCGCCGTATCCAGGGCGAACCGGCGGCCGACGGCGGTGCGATCACCATGGCGCGCGCCAGATCGGCCTTGTCCACTTCATGCACCATCTGCGTTGGCGGCAGCGCCACGCCGCCCGCGCGGTAGACGCGGTTCAGCGCTTCCACCGCGCCATGGCAGACAATCCGGCCAATGCCCGCATCCAGCCCGCTGAGAATGCGCTGCGCCTTGCCGAAGGAGTAGCACAGCATCACGCTGCAGCGGCCGGCGGCAGCGTTCTTGCGCCACCAGGCATTGATCTGCGCGAAGGTTTCCTGCTGCGGTTCCCAGCGGTAGATGGGCAGGCCGAAGGTCGATTCGGTGATGAAGGTATGGCAGCGCACCGGTGCGAAGGGCGCGCAGGTGGCGTCGCTCTCCACCTTGTAGTCGCCCGACGCGACCCAGACCTCGCCGCCGCATTCCATGCGCACCTGGGCCGATCCCAGCACATGGCCGGCCGGATGCAGGGAGATGCGCACGCCCTGATGGTCGATCTGTTCGCCGTACGCCAGCCCCTGCACGGCGATCTCGCCCAGGCGCGCCTTGAGCACGCCGACGCCGGGAGCGGCCGCCAGATAACGGCCATGGCCGAAGCGCGCATGGTCGCTGTGGGCGTGCGTGATGACGGCGCGCTCCACCGGCCGCCACGGGTCGATGTAAAAGCCGCCCGGCACGCAGAACAGGCCTTCCTTGCGCACGACCACCATATCGGACATGGCGCGTCCATCCTCCCTGTCAAAGAAAGGCGGCCGATGCCGGCATATGCTCTTCCCGTTCGCCCGGCAAGGGCTGCACCTGCGGCGGCGCGCGGCAGTTGTCGCACACGCCGCAGCGTTCGACGTCGGCCGTCTCGTCGCCAAAATAATCGAGCAGCAGCTTCCAGCGGCAATAGCCGCTTTGCGCATAGCCTACCATTTGTTCGAGCGCGGCGCGGTCGCGCTCCTGCTTCTGCTGGTAGCTGACGGCCAGCGCATCGAACAGCGCCGCCGTCGCCGCGGCCTTTCCGGCCAGATAGCAGAGCTGGCGGTTCTGCCGCAGCAGTTGTCCATCCTTGAGCAGCTTCAGGCAGACCTTGAGGCGCAGGTCGCCCATCTCCGGCAAGGCCTGTTTCAACGCGGCCAGACGCCCGGCCGGCTGCGCCAACACCGCCTCATGCACCTGGCGCAGCTCCGCCGCCGAGGGATACGAACGCGCCAGGAAATACTGCTGCACGCGCTTGTCCTCATGCAGATACAGCAGCGTGCAAGCGGCCGCCGCGCCATCGCGTCCGGCGCGGCCCGACTCCTGGTAATACGCTTCCAGCGTGGCCGGGATCTGCACATGCAGTACAAACCGGATATCGGGCTTGTCGATGCCCATGCCGAAAGCATTGGTCGCCACCAGCACGCGGCATGCACCGTCCATGAAGGCTTGCTGGTTCTGGCGGCGCTCGGCGGCGCGCAGCTTGCCGTGGTAGCAGGCCACGCTTTCCCCGGCTTCGCGCAGCAGGGCATGGACTTCCTCGGCCGCCTTGACGGTGGCGGCGTAGACGATGCCTGCGCCCGCCGTCCCGCGCACGGTCTCCAGCGCCAACGCCAGCTTCTCGCGCGGATTGGTACTCTGGATCACGCGGTAATGCAGGTTGGCGCGGTAAATGCCGGTGTTGACGACGCGCAGGCCGGGCGCGTCGAGCTGGCGCGCGATATCGGCCACCACTTCATCGGTGGCGGTGGCCGTCAGGGCCAGCACCGGCGGGCGTCCCAGCGCGGCACGCGCCGCGCCGATCTCCAGATAAGCGGGGCGGAAATCATGGCCCCATTGCGAGATGCAATGCGCTTCGTCCACCACCAGCAGTGCGATCGGCGTATGCCGCAAGAGCTGCAGGAATGCCGGCGTGACCAGCCGCTCCGGCGTGCAGAACACGATGTCGCTGCGCCGGGCGCGGATGCTGTCAAGCGCCGCTGCTTCCTCGGCGCGCGCCAGGCTGCTATTGAGCTGCGCCGCATCCAGTCCCGTGTCCTGTAATTTATCCGCCTGGTCCTGCATCAGCGCGATCAGCGGTGAGACCACCACCACCGTCCCGTCCAGCATCGCGGCCGGCAACTGGTAGCACAGCGATTTGCCGCTGCCGGTGGGCATCAGGGCCAGGGTGTCGCGGCCCGCCAGCACGCTCTCGAGCACCGCCTGCTGGCCGGGCCGCAGGCGTTCCAGGCCGAACACCTCGCGCAGCAGGCGCTGAATCTGGCGGCTGCGCTGGGCCGCAAGGCGCGGCAGGGCAGCGATGATCTCATCCGTTTTCATGCCCTCAATGTAGGCCGCGGCACGGCGGCGCGCCATAGGACAGCAAGCGGTGCGCGCGTAGGAGAACGGCGGATGCCGGCCTGCTCAGCAGCGCATCACAGCGGCATATCGAGGGCCGCCTGCAGATCGGCCAGATCGTAGGGCTTGCGCAGCAGGCTGGCGCTGAAATCGAGCTGCTCCACCGCGTCCTTGCCATAGCCGGTGGAGAAGATGATGCGGCGCGCGCAGCCGCCGCGCAGGGCGCGCCGCGCCAGTTCGATGCCGGAGATGCCGGGCAGGCTGACGTCGGTAAACAGAATGTCGAAGCCCTGCTCTTCCAGCAGCGTCCAGGCGCGCTCGCCGTCGCCGACGCCCGTCACCGTGTGGCCCAGCATGCCCACCAGTTCGCACACCATCTCCAGCGAATCGGGATTGTCCTCCACCACCAGCACGCGCAGCGAGCCGTGATGCGGCAGCACCGGCTGCGGCGGCAGCAGGCGGTCGCGGCTCGCCATCTCCTGCTGGCGGCGACGCAGCTGCATGGCCTGGCTGCGCGCCTGCAGCACCTGGCGCAGCTTGCGCGCCAGGTCTTCGCGCTTATACGGCTTGCTCAGCAGCTCGACCCCGGCATCCAGGCGGCCGCCATGCACGATGGCGTCCTGCGGATAGCCGGAGGTAAACAGCACGGCCAGATCCGGCAGCTGCTCGCGCGCCAACCGCACCAGCTCCGTGCTGCGCAGCGGGCCGGGCATGACGACATCGGTAAACAGCAGGTCGATGGCGGCATCGCGCTGCAGGACCTGCAGGGCGTCCTGCGCATCCTCCGCCTGCAGCACGCGGTAGCCCAAGGCTTGCAGCATATCGACCACCACGCCGCGCACGCCGGCATCGTCCTCCACCACCAGCACGGTTTCGCTGCCGCCGCTGATGGCGGGCGAGACCTCGGCCGCTTCCGGCGTTTCGGCCTGCATGCTGCGCGGCAGATAGATGCGCACCGTCGTGCCCTGGTCAGGCTCGCTGACGATCTTGATATGGCCGCGGCTTTGCTTGACGAAGCCATAGGCCATGGACAGGCCCAGGCCCGTGCCCTCGCCTTCCGCCTTGGTGGTGAAGAAGGGTTCGAAGGCGCGTTCCAGCACCTCCGGCGCCATGCCGCAACCGGTATCGCTGACCGACAGCAGCACATACTGGCCCGACGCCACGTCCAGCAGATTATTCACGTAGTACTCGTCCAGCACCGCGTTGCCCAGTTCGATGGTCAGGCGGCCGGCGCCGCCCATGGCGTCGCGCGCATTGATGGCCAGGTTGAGGATCACATTCTCGATCTGGCCCGGATCGACCAGCGTATTCCACAAGCCGCTGCCGCCGATGGTGACGATGTCGATGGCCTCGCCCAAGGCGCGCCGCAGCAGTTCGTCCATATTCGTCACGAGCCGGCCCAGATCGGCCACCACCGGCTGCAAGGGCTGGCGGCGGGCAAAGGCCAGCAGCTGCGAGGACAGCTTGGCGCCGCGCTCCACCGCCGCCACCGCCATGCCGAGGCGCTTGCGCGCCAGCGCATCCGCGTCCAGCTGCTGCGACAGCATCTGCAGGCTGCCCGAAATGATCTGCAGGACATTGTTGAAGTCATGCGCCACGCCGCCCGTGAGCTGGCCCACCGCCTCCATCTTCTGCGACTGGCGCAACGCCGCCTCGGCCTTGTCGCGCTCCGCGATTTCGCGGCCGACGCGCTGTTCCAGCGTGTCGTTCAGATCGCGCAGCGCCACTTCCACGCGGCGCCGTTCGGTGATGTCGGTCTTGACGGCGATCAGGGCCAGGGGCTGGCCTTGCTCGTCATCCAGGCGGCTCATGCTGCTGGCAATCCAGACCCAGCTCTCATCCGGCTTGCGGTAGCGCTTTTCCAGCGTGAAGGGTGTGCCGTCGGCCACCAGGCGCGCCACGCGCAGCCGGTTCTCGTCCATATCGTCGGGATGGATGATGTCGTCCATATGCAGGACCAGCAGCTCGTCGCGCTCGCGGCCCAGCATCTGGCACAGCGCGCCGTTGACGCGGCGGAAGCGCCCATCGAGGGCCAGCTCCGCCAAGCCCACCGAGGCCTGGCCGAAGATGGCCGCCATCCGGTCCTGGCTGGTGCGCAGGGCTTGCTCGGCCTGTTTGCGGTCGCTGATTTCCACCACGGTGCCCAGCACGCCGCCGACCTGGCCGCCATCGCGCACCGGGCTGTAATACAGGTCGAGCCAGACGTCTTCCGGCACGCCGTTGCGTTCCAGGACCAGGTGGGCGCCGCGATGCTCGCGCGGCTCGCCGCGAAAGCCCGCCTCCAGCACCGCCTGATTCCAGTCCCACACCTCGGGCCAGATCAGCGGCACCGAGCCGCCCAGCGCCGCCGGATGGCGGCCGCCCGCGACGATCGCATAGGCATCGTTATACAGCATGATGTGCTCCGGTCCCCACATCAGCACCATGGCGATCGGCGAATTGAGCACCAGTTCCACCGTGCTGCGCAAGCCCGGCGACCACTGCGCCATCGGCCCCAGGCTGGTGGCCGCCCAGTCGAAGTCGCGCACCAGCTGGCCGCAGGCGCCGCCGCCCGCGGGACGCCAGCCCGGCGCCGCCATCGGCTCGCTGTGTCCGGCCGCCAGCGCGGCGGCCATCTGCCCGCTCATTGGCGCGCGCAGCCGGCCGCTCATGCGGCTGTCTCCTCGGCCTGGCGGCGCGGCAAGGCGACGGTGAACACGGTCTCCCCAAGGGCCGCATCGGAGGCGACGCCGATATCGCCGCCGTGGGCGCGCGCGAACATGCTGGCGGTGTACAGGCCCAAGCCCAGCCCCTGGCCGGAGCGGCGGTTCTCGGCGCTCTGGAAGGGTTCGAAGAGATGCGCCAGGCGCGCGGCCGCGATCACGCCCTGGTTGTGCACCGCGAGCCGGATCGTCCCGGCCGCGCTGCCGTCGATGAGCAGCTGCACCGGGTGTTCCGGTTCGCCGTGCAGCAGCGCATTGCCGATCAGATTGGACATGATCTGCGCGCACATGCCGGCATCGACGCAAGCCTGGGTGTCGCCCTGGCTGACGATCCGCACCCGCACCGGCTTATCGGGCGGATGGAATTCGTCGGCGATGGCGCGGCACAAAGCCTCCATGTCCTGCGGCTTGGCATTCAGCTGCAACTGGCCGGAACGGATGCGCGACAGGTCGAGCAGCTGGTCCACCATCTGCGCCATGCGCCGCGCGCTGCTCTGGATGCGCTGCGCCGTCACCGCCACCTTGGGATGGTCGGTCATCAGCGGCAGCAGCATGGCGCCGTTCATCACCACCGACAGCGGCGTGCGCAGGTCGTGGCCCAGCACGGCGGTAAACATTTCGTTCAGGCGCAGCGCGCGTTCCAGTTCTGCCATCTGCTGCGCCATCTGCCGCTTTTGCTGATACAGCTCGACAAAGACATTCACCTTGCTCAGCAAGGCCTGGCTGTCGATGGGCTTGAACATGAAATCGACCGCGCCCGCCTCGTAGCCGCGGAAACTGTAGCCCGCTTCGCGCGTGGCGGCGGTCAGGAAGATCAGGGGAATGGCGCGGGTGCGCTCGCTGCCGCGTATCAGCTCGGCCAGTTCGAAGCCATCCATGCCGGGCATCTGCACATCGACCAGGGCCAGCGCCACTTCATGCACCAGCAGCAATTCCAGCGCCTGCGGGCCGGATGCCGCCTTCAGCACCACCACGCCCGGCCGCGTCAGCAGGGCCTCGACCGCCAGCAGATTGGCCTCGGTATCGTCGACAAGCAGGATATGGATGGGGGCACTCACATTACAGCTCTTCATTGTTTGCTAAGGTTGGGCAGCGTTCCATGCTACCAGTTTTTTACCTTTTACCAACGGAATGTTCAAGCGTACGCGCCCCCTACGCGACTCCCTTGCGGCGCGCCTACATATTCAATCCCTTCATGCCCTCCTCGCTGTAACGCGCCCCGGCGGCCATGCCGGGCGGCAGGGCGGCGCCGATGCGCGCCAGGTCGGCGGCCGTCAGGTCCAGCTCCAGCGCCCCCAGATTCTCGCGCAGATACGCGCTTCGCTTAGTGCCGGGAATCGGGATGATGTCCCCGCCCTGGGCCAGCAGCCAGGCCAGCGCCAGCTGGGCCGGGGTGCAGCCCTTGTCGGCCGCCAGCGCGCGCAGCGCGGCCACGATGCGCAGATTGGCGTCCAGATTGGCGGCGCTAAAGCGCGGATTGAAGCTGCGGGCGTCCTGGCTGTCGAGCGGGGTGTCGCGGTCGATGCTGCCGGTCAGGAAACCCCGGCCCAGCGGGCTGTAAGCGAAGAAGCTGGCGCCCGTGTCGCGGCAAGCTTGCAGCACCTCCTGCTCGGGGTCGCGCGTCCACAGCGAATACTCGCTCTGCACGGCGGCGATCGGCGCCAGGGCCGCCGCCCGGCGCAGCGTGGCGGCCGAGACTTCGCTCAGGCCGATGCCGCCGATCTTGCCCTGCTCCCGCAAGCGCAGCAAGGCTTCCAGCGCGTCTTCCAGCGGCGTGTCGCGGTTCAGGCGGTGGATGAAGTACAGGTCGATGCGCTCCACGCCCAGGCGCCGCAGCGACGCTTCGCAGGCCTGCCGGATGTAGGCCGGACGGTTGTCGATGCGGCGCGCATAACTGCCCGCCTCGCGCACAATGCCGAATTTGCTGGACACCACGGCGCGTCCCTGCTTGCCCTGCAGGAAGCGGCCCAGCAAGCTTTCGTTATGGCCGGCGCCGTAAGTGTCGGCCGTGTCGAACAATGTCACTCCCAGATCGAAAGCTTCCTCCAGCGTGGACAGGGACTGCGCATCGTCCACCGCGCCATAAAACTCGGACATGCCCATGCAGCCCAGCCCCAGTGCCGATACGGCGATACCGCCCGCCTTGCGTTGTTCCATGCTTGCCTCCATGCGTTGAAAAGTGGCGGCAGTGTGCGCCGCCGCAGGCGCGCAGGGAATGTCCGGAAACGTGATACCTTTTCGGTATGAGAAAGCTCGATACCCGCTCCCTGCAAATTTTCAGCGCCGTGGCCGCCTGCCTGAGTTTCCGCCAGGCCGCCGACCAGCTGCACATGACCCAGCCCCCGCTCAGCCGCGCCGTGCGCGATCTGGAGCAGCGCCTCGGCGCGCGCCTGTTCGAGCGCGACACCCAGCGCGTGGCGCTGACGCCGGCCGGCACGGCCCTGCTGCCCTTGGCCCAGCATATCCTCGGCCTGCTCGACGCGGCCGAGGACACCGTGCGCAAGGCCGCCAGCGGCGAGGCGGAGCGCCATGCGGGGCGCGATGCGGAGCGCCATCCGGCGCAGGCCGCGGCAGCGGGCCGCGCCGGCCAGGGGGGGCAGCCCGCACCCCTGCCCCGCCTGCGCCTGGGCCTGACCACCTCGGTCGAATCGGGCCTGTTCCGCCCCTTCACCGACGCCCTGGCGGCCAGCGCGCTGCTCGACCTGCACTTCGATTCCTCGCCGCGTCTGGTGGCAGCCCTGCGCAACGGCCGCCTGGACGCCGCCGTCATCGCCCTGCCCACGCGCAGCCATGAGCTGGACGTGCTGCCACTCGGGCCCCAGCCCATGCTGGCGGCGCTGCCCAGCGCGCATCCGCTGGCGCGGCGGCGGCGCCTGGCGCTCGGCGATTTGCAGGGCACGCCGCTGTTCTGGTTCGAACGCGCGCGCCAGCCGGCCTTCTTCGACCACTGCCACAAGGTCTTCCGCCGCCACCGCTTTGCGCCGGTTTTTCTGCGCGAGCCGCATGACCACCATGTGCTGCTGGGCGATATCGCGGCCGGGCGCGGCGCCGCCCTGCTGCCCGCATCCTTCGCCGCGCTGCGGCGCAAGGGCGTGGCTTACCGCGCGCTGGATGAAGGCGCGGAACTGGCCGTGGGTTTGGGTTTGGCCAGCGCGGGCGCGCATCCGGCGCTGGCGGCGCTGCGGGAACAAGCCCGGCGCATGCTGGGCGGAGAGAAACCGGCTTAGACCAGCAGCGCGGCGCTCATGGCGTCGGCGTCGCCGGCGGCTTCCTGCAGCAAGGCGGAGATGGCGGGATAGTCGGCCAGGTATTGGGCCAGGGCGGCCGTGCGCTGCAGCACATGGTCGTCGGAATGGGGCATAGGCGACAGCACGGGGCATAGATGCTTGGCCAGCAGCAGCGTGTCGCGCAGGCCGGCCGGGGGGAAGCTGACCGCGCCGCCGCGCAAGGCAACGATGGCGGCGCTGACCGGCTCCGGCACCATCAGCTTTTTCATCAGCTCGCGCGCCACGATTTCCAGCGCGGCGCCCATCCAGTCCTCCGGCTCTTCCAACAGGCCGGGCATGGTGTCGGCGCGCGACAGCAGATAGAAACCACCGACTTCATGCATGATACCCGCGAACAGCGCAGTGTCGGCATCGACCTGGGTGATGCGCTTGGCGATCAGGTAGGACAGCGCCGCCACATGGGCCGAGTACTTCCATAATTGTTCGGCCTTGGCGCGCAATTGCGGATCGCGGATGCGGCTGCCGAACTGGCGCACCACCATGGCGGCGGCCAGCGTGTAGAGATTGCGGTAGCCCAGGCGCTGCACGGCGGCGCGCACGCTGGTGACCAGGGCGGCGCCATTGGAGCGGAACACGGCGGAATTGGCCAGGGCGACGGCGCGCGCCGCCAGCACCGGCTCGGCAAGGACTTTGCGGATGACGTCTTCATCATGGCAGTCGGGATTGGCGACTGTCAGCTGCAGGGATAGCGCCGCATTGACGCTGGTGGGGAAAACCAGCTCGCCGCGCTGGGCTTCCGATACGATGAGTGCAAAGTCCTTGATCTTCTCCATTCCAAAATTATACTGTGGCCGCGCGCAAGCTGCGCACACTGCCTTGGCGGCGCGGCGCCGGCGGGGCCGGCGGCGGCAATTTCATCGGCGCCGCCGGCGCCTCGTCGCCCAGCGTGAAGATGCTGATCGCCCTCACCAGCGTCTGCGTCTGCTCCTGCAGGCTGGCCGAAGCGGCGGCGGTCTGTTCGACCAGGGCCGCGTTCTGCTGCGTGGTGTCGTCCATCTGGGTGACGGCCTGGTTCACCTGGTCGATGCCCATGCCCTGCTCGTGCGAGGCGGTGGCGATATCGGCCATGATGCGGGTGATGCCATGCACGCTGTTCAGCACCTCCTGCATGGCGCGGCCGGCGTCGCCCGCCAGCTTGTTGCCCAGCTCCACGCGCTCGACGCTATGGCCGATCAGATCCTTGATTTCCTTGGCGGCGCTGGCCGAACGCTGGGCCAGATTGCGCACTTCGGACGCCACCACCGCAAAGCCGCGTCCCTGCTCGCCGGCGCGCGCCGCTTCCACCGCCGCGTTCAAGGCCAGGATATTGGTCTGGAAGGCGATGCCGTCGATGACGCCGATGATGTCGACGATCTTGCGCGAGCTTTCGTTGATCTCGCCCATGGTGCGCACCACCTGCGACACCACTTCGCCGCCCTTTTCCGCCACGCCGGCGGCCGTGGCCACCAGGCCGTTCGCCTCGCGCGCATTGTCGGCGTTCTGCTTGACGGTGGAGGTCAGTTCCTCCATCGAGGACGCGGTTTCCTCCAGGCTGGAGGCCTGCGATTCCAGGCGCGAGGACACATCGGCATTGCCGGTGGCGATATCGCGGCTGGCGGCGTTGATATTGTCGACGCTGCCGCGCACCTCGCCGACGATGCCGCGCAGGCTCTCGCTCATGGCCTTCAAGGCCCGCAGCAGCGAACCCACCTCGTTTTCCGGCCCGACCTCAAACTGCGTGCCAAGCCGGCCCTGCGCCACCTGCTGCGCCACGCCGATGGCCGAATGCAGCGGCACCGTGATGGAGCGCGCGATCAGCACGGCGATGTAGGCCGCCAGCAGCACCAGCGCGAACATGGAACCGAGCATGATCCAGCGCTGCTGGTGGAAGCGCGCGATCTTCTCGGTCAGCATCTTGTCGAGCAGCTTGGCCGCCGCCGCGTTCAAGGCGAACTGCATATCGATGGCGCGCGTGGTGAAGGCCACATACTCCTCGCCGGAGTAAGTCAGCTGCTCGGGCTTGACGATGTTTTCCTGCGCCAGGTCGATCGCCTTGCGCGCGATGTCGGCCGCCTCCTGCATCGCCGGCCCCAGCTCGCGCCCGATTTCCGGGCTGGCGGCAGCGGCCTTGCCGAAAGCCGTCACGGTCTGGTCCAGGCGGTCGGTGACGCGGCCGGTGATCCCGGACAGCATCTGGCGGTCCTCGATGCTGGCTTCTTTTTTGGCCAGCAGGCCGGCGCCCTTGGCGCGCGTCTTGCCCAGCTCCTCGGTCAGGTAGGGCAGTTGGTAAAACATGGCCTGGATCAGCTGATAGCCTTCCTTGTCCGGATCCAGGCTCAGGCCGAACGCGTCGCCGATCAAGTCATTCATCTTGAGCAGCTTGGGCACCAGGGCCGTATGCGCGGCATAGCTTTGCGGCACCGTGATCTTGCCGTCGCTGACGGCGCCGCGCAGCGTTTCCCATTCGCGCTTGGCGACATCCTTGGCGTCGCTGATGGCGCGGTCGTTGAGCGAGGCGACCAGCTTATCGAGTTCGGCGTAAGCGGCATCGGCTTCGGCCTGTTTGGCGCGGCGTTTTTCCTGCGCCGCCGCGATGCCGCCCAGCGCCAGCGCCGACAGGCCGCGGTGCTGTTGCGTCAGCTGCACAACCCGCAGGCCGTTGACGGCGGCCGGCAGACCATCGAGCTCGCTTTCATACGCGGCCAGCGCCTTGCCCGCCTCGTTCATGTACAGATAGGTGGGAATGGCCGCCAGCACCAGCGCGATCACGCTCAGAATCAGGAACTTTTGCCAGAGCTTGAGTCTGGCCAGAAGGGAGTTGGTATTCATGACGAAACCTCGCTGCAGGTCGTGGGGAGCACTTGGATTGCCGTGCGATACGGCTTGTTTCCATCATAGGCCGATTTACTATTAGAGCGTGACATTTGGTGAGAATCTGTTGCAGAATTAATGGTGCTTTGCAACAACTATCAAACAAGAACCCTCGGCGGGGCCGAAAAGCTTGGCTATCCGGCCAGAAACCGCGGTGCTATATTGCCCACTATGAGACAAGTCCTGTCCGCCCTGGCGCTGCTTTGCGCCGCGCTCACGGCCCTGCCGGCGCGAGCCGAGGTCGTCAATGTCTACACCAGCGCCAATTTCGCCCCCCTTCTCATCGGCGGCGGCGGCCAGGGTCTGTATCCCGACCTGATCGACTATCTGAACCGGCAGCAGTTGGGCGAGCTCAGCTTCCGCCTCAACTACCTGCCGCGCAAGCGCCTGCAGATGCGGCTCGAAAACGGCAAGCTCGATGGCATCGTCATCGGCATGATGCCGGCCTGGCTCAATGACGAGGCCCAGCGCAAATACCTGTGGACCGCGCCCTTCGCCATCGACCGCTTCGTGCTGGTGTCGCGCCGCGAGCAACCCGTCAACCCGGCCGTGGCCGGCGCGCTGTACGGCAAGACCATCGGCCTGACGCTGGGCTACGTCTATCCCGGCATCGACGAATGGATACGCCGCGAAGGCCTGCACCGCGCCGACGCCCTGAGCGAAGAAATCAATCTGGAAAAGCTGCGCCTGGACCGCATCGACTGCGTCGCCGTCTCGGAATCGGTGGCGCGCTACTACCTCAAGAGCCATAACGCCGAGAACCGCTTCCTGCTGTTCAACCTGCCCGGACGGCAAACCGAACGCCGCTTCCTCGTGCCGCAGGGGCAGGCCGAAGTCTACGAGCGCCTGGCGCCCGTGATCCGCAAGCTCAAGGACGATCCGGCCTGGCAGCGCATCCTCAGCAAATACGAGTAGCGCTGATACTCCGCATCAGCCTGGCATATTCCGCTAGACATTCCCGCCAGCGCCGCTAGCTTGATTAGTGGAGGTGCCGATCATGCTTGATTTCAAAGACGAAACACCAGCCCTGCCCAGCTACGAAGAGGACTTCGCGCTGTGGCTGGACGTCCAGGCCGCGCTGCTGCGCAGCGGCCAGTTTGCCCAGCTGGATATCGAGAACCTGATCGGGGAGTTGCAGGGCATGTCAAGCAGCCAACATCGAGAACTGATGAGCCGGCTCGTGGTGCTGCTCAAGCATCTGCTCAAATGCCAGTTTCAGTCCAGGCGCAAGAGCCGCAGCTGGCACTCCACCATCCACGAGCAACGCAGGGAGATCGGCGCGCTGTTGGAAACCAGTCCGAGCCTGCGCCATCAATTTGCGGAATATAGCAATAAAGCCTATCCGCACGCGCTGAAAGAGGCGGCGCATGAAACCGGCTTGCCGGAAAATAGCTTTCCACGCCAGCTGCCTTACACCCTCGAGAAATTGCTGAATGCCGACTGCCTGCCGTGATAGCCCTTACCCCTCGCTGATACTCTGCGGCAGATGCCGTCAAGGGAAGGTCAAGTCCAAACCGAGCACCCTGCCAAGGACGAAGGTGACGAGCCCCAGGCCCAGGAGCGATAGCACGAAGGCTGCGGCCACCATGCCGCCCGCGCGGAGCACCGCGCGCTGCTCCGTTCCCTTCTCCTTCTTGCCTTGATCGTAATGCCACTTGATGGCGAAGAACATGCCCGTGCCGAGCACGAGCCCCTTGAACGCAACGAAGACTATCGGGATCCAATCCATCATTTTGAGTATTTCCAGGCTATTACTTGACACTAAGAAAACGTCAGCGACTGCCATGCAAGGATGGTGTTGCTGCACGCTCTGATGCATACTACTTAAAAGCAATTTCCATACATAGAGACAAAATGTCCCAGCCGAAAGCCATACAAGATGAACATTCGCCAATCTGGTTGCCGCGATTGGCCGTGCACGGCGGGCCACGTTTTTTGCAGATTGCGGATGCCTTGCAGGCGGCGCTGGTGGACGGATCGCTGAAACCGGGCGACCGTCTACCTCCGCAGCGCCAGTTGGCAGCACAGCTGGACGTCGACCTGACGACGATCACGCGCGCATACGACGAAGCCCGGCGCCGCAACTTGTTGGAGGGCCGCGGCGCTCGCGGCACTTATGTCGCGGCGCCGAAAGTCGAATTGACCCCGATCCTCGACCTGAGCATGAATACCCCGCCGCCGCCCGATGGTGTGGACTTCGACGACATGTTGAAACAAGGCTTGTCTCAAGTACTGATGAGTACGGATAATGAATTGCTGATGACTTACCACTTGGCCGGGGGCAGCGATTCCGACCGTAAGGCTGGCGCCCAGTGGCTCGCACCGATGTTTGGACATCTGGATTCGCGACAGCTGGTTGTCTGTCCGGGCGCGCAAGCGGCGATCGCCGCCTTGATCCTTGCGCTGACGGAGCCCGGCGCTGTTATCCTGGCTGAGCCAACGAGTTATCCCGGCTTGCGTGCCGCAGCGCTCCAATTCGGCCGGCAAGTCATTGCGGTGGAAGCGGACAAGCACGGGATGGTGCCTGAGATGCTTGAGGCAGCGTGCCGCCAGCACCAGCCCGGGCTGGTCTACCTCAATCCGACATTGCAGAACCCGACCGCCATCACCATTCCGGAACGCCGGCGCAAGGAGCTCGCCAGCATCGCGAAGCGCTGCCATGTACGCATCGTCGAGGACGATCCCTGCTGGCTTCTTGCCGATGCCCCGCCGCCACCGATTGCCGCGTTTGCCCCGGAACAGGTGTATTACATCTCAACCCTGTCGAAATGCCTGACGCCCGGCTTGCGTGTCGCCTTCGTGCTGATACGCGACCCGCGCGAGCGCGAACGTTTCCTGGTCGCGCTAAGATCGTTTGCGCTGATGGTCGCGCCCCTGTCCGCCGCACTGGCCACCCAGTGGATCCTCGACGGTTCGGCTGGCGGATTGCTGGAAGGCGTACGCAACGAGGCGCGCCTGCGCCACCGGATGGCCCGGGATATTCTGGCGGGGCGCTACAGCGGCGCCGGAGACGGCCTGCATGTATGGCTCGAGTTGCCGGCGTATTGGAACTCCTCGCAGCTTGCGCGTGCCGCCGACAGCGAGGGCATCGCCGTCACGCCGGCAGAGGCATTCGCAACCGGCAGCGGATCCGTGAATGCAATTCGGATCTCCTTGGGCAGCATCAAGGACCGTGGACGCTTGCAGGCGGGTCTTCAACGGCTGTCTCATCTGCTTGCGCGGCGGCCCGAGCCGTTCAGCACCGCGGTGGTTTAACCGTCCAGGAAACGCTGTGCTGCATCCGGGGATTCCCTCAATGCGGCCGCGCATTGGTTGGCTGCCTTAGGGTTATAGATAGCTCCAAGCAACTACATATAGGGAAGGCGCTGATTCATGTGATCGGGCGCGGCTCAGGGCCATTCGCATCCTTGCGCGGGCACAAAGTGCCATCCCAATGCTATCAACCTTGTAAAAGAGGTAAAATGTCAGGTTTACGACGCGCTCCGCGCGCTGCACTACCGACCTACCGACATGACCACCGTTCCCAAAGAAATCAACGCCGCCGCCATCAAAAACAGCCCCGCCGAAAAAGTCACGCCAATGATGCAGCAATATCTGCGCATCAAGGCGGAACACCCCACGATGCTGGTGTTCTACCGCATGGGCGACTTCTATGAGCTGTTCTTCGACGACGCGGAAAAGGCTTCGCGCATCCTCGGCATCACGCTGACGGCGCGCGGCACGCAGAACGGCATGCCGATCAAGATGGCGGGCGTGCCTTTCCATTCGCTGGACGGCTATCTGGCCAAGCTGGTCAAGCTGGGCGAGTCCTGCGCCATCTGCGAGCAGATCGGCGATCCGGCCACCAGCAAAGGCCCGGTGGAGCGCAAGGTGATGCGCGTGGTCACGCCGGGCACGCTGACCGATTCGGACCTGCTGCCGGAGAAATCCGAGCGTCCGCTGCTGGCCATGTGCGTGATCGCCAACCGCAAGGTGTACACCGCCGGCCTGGCCTGGCTCTCGCTGGCCAGCGGTTCGCTGCGCCTGATGGAATTCTCGGGCGAGCAGCGCGCCGTCACTGCCCGCATCCAACAAGAGCTGGAGCGCATCGTGCCGGCCGAAATCCTGCGCGGCGACAATGGCGAGCTGTTCGAGGACAGCACCCTGTGCCACGTCAACCGCGTGCCGGACTGGCATTTCGACGTGGTGCACGGCCACAAGGCCTTGCTCGACCAGCTCGGCGTCGCCACCCTGACCGGCTTCGGCGCCGATGGCCTGGGCGCGGCCTTCGGTGCGGCCGGCGCGCTGCTGCGCTATGCGCAAGCGACCCAGGGCCGCGGCTTGCAGCATGTGCGCAGCCTGACTTGCGAAACCGAATCCGAATTCATCGGCCTCGATTCGGCCACGCGCCGCAATCTGGAGCTGACCGAAACCATCCGCGGTCAGGAATCGCCGACCCTGTTTTCGCTGCTGGACCACTGCCGCACGCCCATGGGTTCGCGCCTGCTGCGCCACTGGCTGCACCATGCGCGCCGCGCGCAATCGGTGGCGCGCGCGCGCCACGACGCCATCGCCGCCCTGATGCAGAACGACGTCACCGGCTCGCTGTCCCAGCATCTGGCCCAGGTGCCGGATATCGAACGCATCACCACCCGCGTGGCCCTGCTGACGGCGCGTCCGCGCGACCTGGCCAGCCTGCGCGACGGCCTGCGCCAATTGCCGGATCTGCGCCATGCCATGCAGCGCAGCCTGCGCCACGATAACGACGCCAGCCTGCTGTCGCACATCCACGCCGCCATCGACACGCCGCAAGCCTGCCTCGACCTGCTGCAAAGCGCGGTGATGGAGGAACCGGCGAATATGGTGCGCGACGGCGGCGTCATCGCGCGCGGCTTCGATGCGGAGCTGGACGAGCTGCGCGGCCTGTCGGAAAACGCGGGCCAGTTCCTGATCGACCTCGAAGCGCGCGAACGCGCCCGCACCGGCATCGCCAATCTGCGCGTGGAATACAACAAGGTGCATGGCTTCTATATTGAAGTCACCAACGGCCAGGCCGACAAGGTGCCGGACGATTACCGCCGCCGCCAGACGCTGAAGAACGCCGAGCGCTATATCACGCCGGAACTGAAAGCCTTCGAGGACAAGGCGCTGTCGGCGCAGGACCGCGCCCTGGCGCGCGAGAAGGTGCTGTACGACCAGCTGCTGGCCGACCTGGCGCCGCATATCGGCACGCTGCAGACCATCGCCCAGAACATCGCCCAGCTGGACACGCTGACCGCGCTGGCCGAACACGCGCTGCGCCATAACTGGTGCGCGCCGGAGCTGGTGGCCGAGTCCTGCATCAACATCGTCGAAGGCCGCCATCCGGTGGTGGAAAACCAGATCGAGCGCTTCATCGCCAACGACTGCAAGCTGCTCGACGAACGCCGCCTGCTGCTGATCACCGGCCCGAACATGGGCGGTAAATCGACCTTCATGCGCCAGGTTGCGCTGATTACCCTGCTGGCTTACGTGGGCAGCTATGTGCCGGCGACCAGCGCCACCATCGGCCCGATCGACCGCATCTTCACCCGCATCGGCGCCACCGACGACCTGGCCGGCGGCCGTTCCACCTTCATGGTGGAGATGACCGAGGCGGCCACCATCCTGAACGGCGCCACCGAGCATTCGCTGGTGCTGATGGATGAAATCGGCCGCGGCACCTCGACCTTCGACGGCCTGGCCCTGGCCTGGGCCATCGCGCGCCACCTGATCGACGCCAGCCGCAGCTTCACCCTGTTCGCCACCCACTACTTCGAACTGACCCAGCTGCCGGAGGCGCATCCGACGGCGGCCAATGTGCACCTGTCGGCGGTGGAGCACAAGGACAGCATCGTCTTCCTGCACGCGGTGCAGGCCGGGCCGGCCTCGCAAAGCTATGGTCTGCAGGTGGCCCAGTTGGCGGGCGTGCCGCAGCCGGTGATCAAGGCGGCGCGCAAGCATCTGGCCCGCCTCGAATCGCAGGCGCTCGACGCGACGCCGCAGCTCGACCTGTTCGCCGCGCCCACGGCCGACGCCAACGACGAGGAAGCGCCGGCAGCCGCCGCCGCGCCGGCCGAAGCCAATCCCGCATTGCAGGAACTGCTGGGCGCACTGGATGAACTCGATCCGGACGCCCTGTCCCCGCGCGAAGCGCTGGAACAGCTCTACCAGCTCAAGCGCCTGGCGCAACCCGCGCTGGCATGAGCATGCGGCGCGCCGCCGTGCCGCCTTTGAGCGCCGCCGCGCTGCTGGCGCTCGCGCTGGCGGCGCTGACCCCGGCCGCCGCCGCGCCAGCCAAGAAATCCTTCCAGTTTTCCGTCGCCGCCCAGGCGCTGAAGGGCGAAGCCGACGAGGCCGAGCTGCAGCGCAGCCTGGAAGAAACGGAGCAGAAGCGCGCCGCCTTCCTGCTCGTCACCGGCATCAAGTCGGCCAGCGAGGCTTGCAGCGACAAGCTGTACGCCCAGCGCCGCGCCCTGCTCGACAAGTCGCCCCGGCCCTTGGTGCTATCGCTGGCGGGCAGCGACTGGACCGCCTGCCGCAACTCGGCGGGCCGCTCGAATGCGATCGAACGCCTGAACCGCATCCGCGAACTGTTCTTCGACCAGGACGAATCGCTGGGCGAGAAAAAACTCGCGCTGAACCGCCTGTCGAACTCCAGCCAGTTCCGCAGCTACGCCGAAAACGCCTACTGGGAATATGGCAATGTGCTGTTCGCCACCATCAATCTGCCCGCGAAGAACAACCACTTCCTGGCTGAAGCGGGGCGCAATAGCGAATACGAAGACCGCACCGTGGCCAACCGCAACTGGCTGCAGCGCCTGTTTGCGCTGGCCAAGCGCAAGAAGCTGGACGGCATCGTGCTGGTGTCGGACGGCGATATCGGCGCGCACCTGGAAGAAGGCTTCTCGCTGCTGAACGGCTTCTCCACCAAGCAGGACGGCTTCGCGCAAACGCGCAAGCAAGTGCGCGCGCTGGCCGACAAATTCAAAGGCAAGGTGCTGCTGATCGACAGCGCCAAAAAGCCCGCCAAGGCGCCCGCATCCCAGAACGGCGCCGCCAGTGCATCCGCCAGCGCCACGGCCTCCGCGCCGAACGCCGAAACCGCCCTGCACTGGCGCGGCAACCTCGCCCACCTGAGCCTCAGTCCCGGCTGGAGCGCCATCCGCGTCACCCCCGGCAGCCCCACCCTCTTCACCCTCAATCCCTAGACCCAACAGCCGAGTCCGTGTCCACTTTGGTGCCTGGCACCAGGGTGGACACGGACTCGGCCTTAGCGGCAATAAGTCCACTTTGGTGCCAGGCACCACAGTGGAACAGCCGAGCTTGTGTCCGATTTTGGGGTCTGGCCCCAAAATCGGACACGGACTGGGCCATTGTTGGCCATCCGGCGGGTTGGGCAATAAAAAAGGCGAACCGGGGTTCGCCTTTTTTACTTGCTGGACTCGATCAGTGGATCGGGTGGGTGCGGAAGTGGTCGCCCTCTTCGCCTTCGTCGTCCTCGTCGTCGTGGTGGTGGCCGTGGGCGCCGTGCACGTGGCCGTGGGCGATTTCTTCGTCGCTGGCGGCGCGCACTTCAACCACTTGCAGTTCGAAACGCAGGGCCATGCCGGCCAGCGGGTGGTTGCCGTCGAGGACCACCTTGTCGTCGGCGATTTCGGTCACGGTGAAGATCATGGCTTCTTCTTCGCCATCTTCGCCGTCCGGCATGCCTTCGAATTGCATGCCGATTTCCAGCGGCTCGGGCAGGCGGGCGCGGTCTTCGACCTTGACCAGATTGGCATCGTAATCGCCGAAGGCATCTTCAGGTTCGATCTGGATCGTGTTGCTGTAGCCGACTTCCTTGCCGTCCAGCTCTTCTTCGATCTTCGGCAGGGTATTCTCGTAGCCACCGTGCAGGTAGACCATGGGTTGACGGCCGTCTTCGATCAGATTGCTCTGTGCGTCGGACAGTTTGTAGTTCACCGTCACGACGGTATTCTTGGCGATCTTCATTATGGCTTCCTTTCGTTTTTAAGCGCAGGCAGATTATACCTCCTGGGCTGTCCGGCCGCCGCCGTCCGGCGGCCGGTTGCTATAATGGCGCCATGAAAAAACTCACTCTTCTCGGCGACATCACGCCGGCGCAGTTCCTGCGCGAATACTGGCATAAAAAACCCTTGCTGATCCGTCAGGCCGTGCCGGGCTTTCAGCCCCTGCTGCCAGTCGAGGCGCTGGCCGAGCTGGCGACCAAGGATTACGTGGAGTCGCGCCTGGTCACGCTGACCGGCGGCCAATGGGATCTGCAGCACGGCCCGCTGGCCGAACTGCCGCCGCGCAGCCAGAAGGAATGGACCATGCTGGTGCAGGGCGTGAACCTGCACGACGCCCGCGCCGACGAGCTGCTGCGCCAATTCCGCTTCATCCCCGATGCGCGCCTGGACGACCTGATGGTCAGCTTCGCCACCGATGGCGGCGGCGTCGGCCCGCACTTCGACTCGTATGACGTGTTCCTGCTGCAAGCCCAGGGCCAGCGCCGCTGGCGCATCGGCCCGCAGAAGAACCTGGACCTGGTCGAAGGCTTGCCGCTGAAGATTCTGAGCAAGTTCAAACCCACCGAGGAATTCGTGCTGGAGCCGGGCGATATGCTCTACCTGCCGCCCCACTACGCCCACGACGGCATCGCCATCGGCGATTGCCAGACTTACTCGATCGGCTTCCGCGCCCCGGCCTACCAGGAGCTGGGCGAGGCTTTCCTGCAATTCATGTGCGATTCCATCGATCTGCCAGGCATTTACGGCGATCCGGAGCTGGAGCCGACCACCAAGCCGGCCGAAATCCCGAAACACATGCTGGCCACCGTGGCCGAGGAATTGAACAAGGTGCGCTTCACCGAGGACGATGTGACCATCTTCCTGGGTGAATACCTGTCCGAGCCGAAGCATAATGTCTTCTTCAAGGGGCCGGAAAAGCCGCTGACGGCGGAGCGCTTCGCCCAGACTGCGGCGAAAAAAGGCGTGCAGCTCTCGCTCAAGAGCCAGATGTTCTACCGTGGCAAGAATGTCTTCATCAATGGCGAGTCCTTCGCCATCGGCAAGGCCGACAAGGTGACGCTGGAAACCCTGGCCAATAGCCGCGCCCTCGATGGCGCCGGCGTCGCCGCCGCCTCGGAAGACGTGATGGAAGCGCTGTACGCCTGGTACCACGACGGCTGGCTGGAGCTGGCCCAGTAAAGGAGAGTGCGATGGAGAAGCAAGCGTTTTCGAGCCGGGCCGAATTTGAAAGCCTGCTGCACACCTGCTTCTCCCGCGCCCGCCTGACGCTGGACCTGTTCGATCCCGATTTCGGCTGGTGGCAGCTGGGTAGTTCGCAGATGGACGCCCTGCTGCGCCAATTCCTGCACGGCCAGGGCCGGCTGCGCCTGGTGGCCCACAGCAATGCCCGCCTGGAGCGCGACGCGCCGCGCTTTCTGCGCCTGCTGCAGGATTACAGCCACCTGATCGAGTGCCGCCGCACCATCCCCGCCCTGCGCCAACTCACCGATTCCTTTTGCATCGCCGATAGCCGCGACATCGTGCGCCGTTTCCATGCCGACCATTTTCGTGGCGAAGCGGCGTTTGACGCGCCGGCCGAGACGCAAATCAGCGCCGAACGTTTTGTTGCTGTCTGGAATGACACAAATCCTGGCCTGCATGCAAACATTGCTGGATTATGATCCAGAAATATGTAAAATGCGGCTGTTCGACAGGTAAGCCGGCGATGCGGTCCAAAGCGGGGAGATCCGGGCAGAAAAAACATTGCGGTAACGCAAAATAGTTATGAATTCGGCTCCGACCGCTATTGCGACGCATCAAAATTCGCTATAATATTGGGTTAGGAAGTTTCCGTTGTCCGGGGAACCATACGGTACAAAAGGCTTCGAAGACACCCTAAAGAGCGATAATTACCGGTAATTATTCATCGCAACATTGTTGTTTACTTTTTGTGAATTAATCAAGGAAAACCCATGAAAAAATCCCTGCTGATCGCCTCCCTGCTGGCTGTTGCCCTGGCTGCTTGCTCCAAAAAAGAAGAAGCCGCTCCTGCTGCTCCAGTAGCCGCTCCTGAAGCTTCGGCTCCAGCTGCTGCTCCAGCCGCTCCTGCTGCTGACGCTGCTGCTCCAGCCGCTGCTCCAGCCGCTGACGCTGCTGCTCCAGCCGCTGCTCCAGCTGCTGACGCTGCTGCTCCAGCCGCTTCCGCTGCTGCTTCGGCTGCTTCCGCTGCCAAGTAATTCGGCACGCAGGGAAAAAAACCGGCCCTTGGCCGGTTTTTTTTCGTCTGGCGTTTCCCCACGCCTTCCTTGGCATCCTCCGCTTCCGCCTTATAGGCCGCCTTCCCGGCGCAGCAGCGCCAGCAGATAGCGCCCACCCTGGCCCAGCAAACTCTGCCGTTCCCCTTGCAAACGCGCCACCCCGGCCATCTCGCGCCAGGGCGCCACGCCACTGCCGCAATCGTCGAGCCGCACGCGGAACAGGGCCGCCAGCGGCACCAGGCCGCGCTCGCGCGCCTCCACCGGCACCGGACCGCCATGGACCGACGCCAGCAGCGGCTGGTCGAGCAGCGGCAAATTCAAGTCGTCGATGGCGCCCACGCGGCATTGCACGGCCCAGTGCTGGCCGCCATCGGCCACGAAACGCGCCGCGGCGCCCGGCTTCAGTCCGGCCAGCTGGGCCTCGCCGACCAGGGCTTCGCCGCGCGCCCCGCGCGGCCCCAGCACATCGAATAGGTGCTCGCCTTCGGCGATCACGGTGCCGGCGCGCAGCGCCTCGCTGACATCGGCCACGCGGCCGGCGAACGGCGCCTGCACAGTCAGCCGGGCCTGCTGCCGGCGCAGGCTGGCGGCCTGTTCCTGGGCGGCCAGCCATTGCTGGCGCAAGACCGCCCCCTGCTGCTGCAGCTCGCTGTGGAAGGCTTGCTGCGCCGCCAGCCAGCCCAGCTGGCGCTCCTGCGCCTCGGCCTGGGCCAGCTGCATCTGCAGCAGCGGCGAGCGCAGGCGGGCCAGCAACTGCCCGGCCTGGACTTGCTGGCCGGGGCGCACCCAGACCGCCTCCACCTCGGCCGCGGCCGGCGCGTACAAGCCCTGCGACTGGCTGGCGCCGAGCACGGCGGGCGCCGCCACCTCGCCCTGCCAGGGCAGGACCAGCCAGGCCAGCAGCAGCGCCAGCAGCGCGGCGCTGCGGCGGCTGGCGCGGCACCAGCGCAGTTCGGCGCGGCGCCGCCACCAAAGCAGCAGCTCGCCGATGATGGGGCGGGCGATGAACCAGCCCAGCTCGACGATCAGCAGGAACAGGCCCAGCGCCTTGAAGAACAGGTGGTAGACCAGCAGCGCAATCGACAGGAACAGCACCAGGCGGTATAGCCAGGTGGCCCAGGCGAACAGGATCAGCTTGCGCCGCGTCGCCGCCGGGAAGTATTCGGGCGCGGCATCGTCCAGGCCCAGCAGCCACTGGCGCAGCCGCCACAAGGCTTGGGCGAAGGCGCGGTTATGCAGATTGGGCAAGCCCACATAATCGGCCAGCAGGAAGTAGCCGTCGAAACGCATGAAAGGACTGGCATTCACCGCCAGCGTCGCCAGCCAGGTGGTGGAGGCGAGCAGGAAGGCGCCGGCGCGCAGCGGCCCGTCCGGCAGCACGCACCACAGCAGCGTGGCGCAGATGGCCAGCAGCAGCTCGGCCAGCATGCCGGCGCCGCCGATCAGGAGGCGCTGGCGGCGCGAGCGCAGCTTCCACGCCTCGTTGGTATCGGTGTACAGCACCGGCATCATGACCAGGAAGGCCACGCCCATGGCCGGCACGCGGCAGCCGAAGCGGCGCGCCGTCAGCGCATGGCCCAGCTCATGCAGCACCTTGGCCAGGCTCAGCGAGGCACCGATGCCGAGCGCCGCCGCCCAGCCGCCATAGCCGGAAAAGGTGTGGGTGAATTCATCCCAGCGCCGCGCCAGCAAGCCCAGGGCCAGCAGCAGCGCACCGCCCGCGGCCCACCAGAAGCGCGCCGCAAACAGCCAGATGCAGCAAGGCAGCAGGCGCAGCAACAGCGCTTCGGGCCGCAGCAGGGGGATGCGGAAGAACAGGTAGTTTTTCAGCAGCCACATGGCGCGGCTCGGGCGGCTGGCCTGGCGCGTCTGCCACAGCCGGGCGCTCTGCTCGGCCGTGGCCGCCACCAGCAGCTGGTGGCGGGACAGGAAGGCTAGCATGGCGTCCACCTCGTCCAGTTCCAGCTGCAAGGTGGTTTCGGCGCGCAGGGCCGCTAGCAAGCGCGCGGCGCGGCCCAGATGCCAGCGCTGCAGGATCGCGAAACTGGCCCAGCCCAGCTGGTAAAAGCGGTTGACACTGGGATCGTGCAAGGTCCAGCTCGGCGCGCCGTCGGCCTGCACCGGCCCCACGTGCAGGCTGAGTTCCTGGCGCAGCGGCGGCAGGGCGTAATCGGCCGCCGCCGCGCTCACGCCCGCTTTCGCGCTGCCGCCGGCACCCGCGTCCATGCCTACCATCCCAGCCACTGGCGCGCCGCCGTCAGCGGCCGGCGCAGCACGTAATAAGCCAGCGGCACCCAGTCGCCATACACCTTGGCCGTACCCATCTGGCCCAGGCGCGGCGCGCTGCGGTCCACGAAGCGGGCCTGGATGCGGTAGGCCAGCAGGCCGCCTTCGGCCGCTTCGGCCTTGTACGCCACGCGCAGCACCTCGGCTTCATGCGAGGCGGCCGGCGCGCCGTTCGGGTACAGCACGATGCGCGCGCCGGGCGCCACCTCCATTGCCTCGGCCGCCGGCAGCCAGGCCGCCAGTTCGACCTGGGCCGGATCGGCCAGGGTCATCACCTTCTCGCCCACGACCACGGCCTTGCCCTGCCAGTCGCTGCGGTCGGAAAACACCACCACGCCGGCCTGCGGCGCCCGCACCTGCAGGCGCTGCAATTCGCGCCCGCTGTAATCGGCGGCGATGCTTTTCTCTTCGAGGCGGGCGCGTTCCTGGGCCATGGCCAGCTTGCCCTTGTCGTCGGTAACCGCGAGCTGAGCGCTGACGCGGTAGCTTTCCTGGGCCGCCTCGCGCTCGCGGCTGGCCAGCGCATACTGGCCCGAGAGCGCGGTGGCGTCGAGCGCGAACAGCGGCGCGCCCTTGGCCACGCGCTGGTTCGGCTGCACGGCGATGCTGGCGATCACGCCCGACAAGGGCGCGCGCAACAGGAAGGGATCGCGCGCCACCACTTCGCCGCGCGCCAGCACGCTCAGGCGCACCGGCACGCAAGCGGCCAGCAGCAGGACCACGAGCAGCTTGCGCTGGCGCGGCCCCGGTTTCAGCCAATCCCAGGCCAGCTCGCGCAGATTGCGGCGCGGCGCGAACAGAGCCAGCGCATGGCCGTAGCAGTGCGCCAGTTCCTGCGCCAGCTTGAGCTCATACGGACTCCAGGCCTCGGCGCGCGCCAGCAGCAGCGCGCCCTGCCCGCCCAGGCGCAGCCACAGCACTTCGGCCGGCAGCCAGGAAGCCCATTCAGCGCCCAGCGCCGGCGGCAACGCCTCGGCCTTGAGCAGGCGGCAGTCCGGCCCCGGCTGCGCCGCCACATGGCGGAACAGCGCGGCCAGCCACTGCACATAGGGCGCGGTCGGCTCCAGCTCGGACAGGCCGGACAGCGCCCCCACATGGCGCTGCAAGCCTTCGCGCCACAGCGCGGCTTGGCGGTAGGCCAGCAGCTGCTGGCTCTCGTTGACGATCACGAAGCCCAGCTCGGCGGCATCGCCGGCCGCGCGGGCGCGGTGCATCAGGGCGACCAGGGCGGCCAGGTCGCGGCTGGCATCGGCGGCACTCATTGCGGCCCCCTATTTGAAACTGGCCCAGCCGCTCATGCCGGGCAAGAGCGTGGCGGCGCCGCCTTCGATCAGGCCCACCGCCGGAATCGACTGGCTGACCGGATCGATCTGGGCGCCCAGGCGTTCGAGGCGGGCCGGGAAGCTCGCGCCCAGCTCATCGACGGCCACCGTGAAGCGGCTGCCCGGCTTCATGCTGCCCAGCCACTTGGACGGCAGCAGCATGCGCAATTCGAGCGGGCCGGCATCGACGATATCGAGCACCGGCATGCCCGGATTGACGTACTGGTGCACCGCCGCCGCGCGGCGCGCCACGCGGCCGGCGAACGGCGCCACGATGCTGCATTTGCCGACCACGCTCTGCATATAACTCACTTCGGCCGCCGCTTCCTTGGCGCGGCCCTGGGCCTGGGCCACTTCCAGGCTGCCGGCCGAATTCAGCTTGGCCAGCTGGGCATTGACCTCGGCCAGCCGGCTGGCCGCTTCCAGCGTGGCCTGGGCCTTGTTCAGCTGGGCGCGGTAAGTGCCGCAATCGAATTCCACCAGGATCTGGCCGCGCTTGAAGCTGCCGCCCTCGGCCACCGGCAGCGCCGCGATGCGCGCCGCCACTTCGCCCGACAGCGTGACCGCCTGGCGCGCCATCAGCTGCACGCGCACGCGGCCATCGCCGCCCGGCGCCGGACTGGGCGCCAGGGCCGGGACTATGGCCGACACCGGGGCTGCGGCCCGGGCGCCGCCCGTAGCGGGCGCGGGGATGGCCGGTGCGGCGGCCAGGACTGGGCCAGCCAGACAGCAGGCCAGGCCCATCAATACACCCTGCTTCACGGCGCACCTCCCGCCGCCTTGGCCGTGGCCACCTTGGCCTGCCACTGGGTTTCGGCGCCCGCGAAGGCGGCCGTCAGCGCCGGCAGTTCATGGCTGGCGGCGCTGTCGGGCAGCGGATCGACGCCGAGGCTGGCGCCCAGCTGGCCGTAAGCATTCTGCAGATCGCCATAGCTCTGGTACAGGCGCAGCGAAGAGAACACCGCATTGGCGTCAGCCAGGATGGCGGGCAGGCGGGCTTGCGCGCCGCTGGCGCTGGCGTTGCGGTTCTGCTCGAAGATGCTCTGCTCCACCTCGCTCAACTCTTTCTCCAGCGCGAATTGGCGGCTGCGGCCCTGCAGATCGAGGTAGGCGACGTGCACCTGGGTCAGCACCGCCATATTCAGCGCCAGGCGCTGGGCCTGGGCCAGGTCGAGCTGGGCCTGGGCCGCGCCCTTGATGCTGCCGGCGTTGAACAGGTTGAGCAGATTCCAGCTCACGCGCAGGCCGGCGTCGCTCCAGGAATGGTTGACGAGGAATTTATTGCTGTCGTAGCGCTGGCCGACGCTGAACTCCAGGCCGGGCAGCAGCTTGGCCACGGCCTTGCGCGTTTCCAGCGCGCCGATGCGCTCCATATAGCGCGCCTCGCTCAGCTCGGGGCGGTGCAGCAAGGCCATTTCCTCCATGCGTTCCAGGCTCAGGCCCAGGGCCGGCACCGGCATGCCGGCCGGCACCGCGACCGCGAAGTCCTGGCCGGCGGGCAGGTTCATCAGGGCCGCCAGACGCGGCTTGGCCTGCGCCAGGTTGTTGCGGATGATGCCCATCTGGCGGATCACGTCGAGCAGCTGGCGGCGGTAATTGAGCGCCTCCAGCGGCGAGCGCAGCTTCTGCTGCTCGACCTGGCGCGCATCGGCCAGCGCCGCCTCGGCCTCCTTGAGCAGGGCGTCGATGCGGCCCTGCAGCTGCTGCGCACCGACGGCCTGCCACCACACTTCGCGCACCTGCTGCATCAGCTGCTGCGCCACCTTGCGCTGGCGCTGCTGCAGGATCAGCACGCGGTCGGACTGCTGCTGGGCGCTGTAATAGCTGACGCCGAAATCGAGCACATTCCAGCTCAGGCTCAGGTCGGCCGTATGCGACTGCTTTTCGGTCGAAACCGATGGCACCAGCGATTGCGTGCCGGTGGCCACGTTCTGCGAGGACGAGGCCAGGTCGCGGCTGCGCGCCGTGAAGCCGGCGCCGGCCGCCAACTTGGGCAGCATATCGAGGCGGGACAGGTCGAGCTGGCGCTGCGCCAGCGCCTCTTCCATCAGCTTGACGCGGAAATCGCGGTTGTACTTGAGGGCGCGCGCCATGGCTTCCTGCAGACTGACCGGGCCAGCCAACGCTTCCTGGCTGCCGAACATGGCTTGGCGGTCGGCGCCCAGGGTGGCCTGGCGTTCGCTCTCGGTGAGCGGGGCGGGCGTGACGGCGCAGCCGCTCAGCACGAGGGCGGCAACGAGGGCGGTCCAGCGGTAGCGGCCAGCGGCCTTGGCTTGATTCTGATTTTTCATGCGGGTATTCCGGATTTTGATCTGATGATTGTTCATGCTTGCCTCATGCCGCTTCGTCGGTGCGCAGCCAGGCGGCCAACTGCTGTTCGAAAGCATCCTTGCCGTACTGGCGCAGCTGCTCGTTGAACGCCGCCTTGGCGGGCGCCTCCTTGCCGTCTTCGCCCTTGGCCTTCACCTCCGCCGGCGCACCGGGACGCAGCTTGAGCTGCGTGACGTGCTCATGGCCCGCCTCGTCCACGCTGCGCACCTCCACCGTCAAGTCTTGCTGCCAGCCCGGCGGCACCTTGCCGACGATGCGGCCGGCTTGCGCGTCGTAGCGCAGCCAGCCCGGCAAGGCCCGGCCATCGCTGAGCTGGACGCGTACCAGGGCGGCCGGCTGGGTGGCGCGCGCACCCGGTGTCTCTGCCGGCAGCCGGATCTCGAAACTGCTGCCCTGCTCCAGCGCGCGCGTCCCCATATCGTGGAAGCCGCGCAGCACGAAGCCAGGCACCGCGCTGCCGCTAAAGCCTTCGCTCACGCCGCTGGCGGCAAAACGGTCCACGCCCCAGGCCGGAGTGGCCAGGGTAGGCATCCCGCCGGCCGCCGCCGAATGGCCCAGCCACAAGGGTTCGCCGGTAGCGGCAACCGTATCGAGCACGATGGTGGGGACAATCGGCGTGCCGGCATGGGCCGCGCTGCCCGCATCGCCGGCCGGCCTGCTGCCGCTTCCAGGCTGGCTGCCGGCTGCAGGCCTGATCTCGGCCACAGGCGGCGGCGGAGGCGGCGGTAGCGCCTGCAATTGATAGGCACTGCCGCTGCCGCCCTGGCCCAGGACATTGCCGGCCAGGTCGCTGGCCCCGCCCTGGCGCAGCGCCAGGGCCACACTGCCTTCGCCGCTGGCGCTGAGCTGCACCAGGTAGCGCCCTTCCCCGCTCGGCGTGATGGACACGATGCGGGCTTGCGCACCGCCGCCGAAGGTCAGACTGAAGGCGTCGGCCGTCAGCGCCACCGCTTTGGAGAACTGCACTTCATAGCGCAGGCTGCCGCCCTGCGAGGCCGTGGCGTCGAGGGCAGTGATCGCCACCACGCGCGGCGCGGCGGTATCGATGCTCAACAGCAGGGGCGCCGAGGCGGCGCTGCCCACACCCGCCGCATTGAAGGCCTGCGCCGTGACGCGGTGCTGGCCATCGGCCAGGTCCGCGCCGGGACGGAAGCTCCAGGCGCCCTGGGCGTCGGCCACGGTGCTGCCCGCCGCCACGCCATCGAGGCTGATGGTGACGCGGCTGCCCGCCGCTGCCGTACCCTGGATCAGCGGCTGGCGCGCGCTGGTCAGGCCATCGCTGGCGCTGGCGCCCGTGTCCGAACCGGCCGCCAGCCCCAGACCGGCGGGCGCAGCCGGCGGCCGGCTGTCGACCGTCCAGCTGCGCGCCGCCGAACTCACGCCGGTATTGCCGGCCGCATCCACGGCCACGGCGCGTACCGTGTGCTGTCCCTCGGCCAGCAGGCCGGATGGCTGATACGTCCAGCGCCCGCTGGCGTCGGCCTGGACCGTAGCGACCGTCACATTGTCGAGATAGACGGTGACGCTGCTATTGGCTTCGGCACTGCCGCTGAATTGCGGCTGGGCCGGGTTCTCGCCAAGGCCGGCGATGGCTGGCGCACCCGGCGCGGCCGTGTCGATGCGCAGAGCCAGCACGGCCGAGGCAGCGCTCTTGCCGCCCGCGTTCTCGGCTACGGCCGTGATGCCGTGCTGGCCATCGGCCAAGGCCGTTCCCACGGTATAACGCCAAGCGCCATCGGCATCCGCGCGCACCGCGCCGGCTACCGCCCCGTCCACATACACGGTGACGGTGCTACCCGCTTGCGCCGTGCCGCTGACGGTGGGACGGTTCTGGCTGGTCAAACCATCGCTGGCGCTGCTGCCCGTGTCCGCGCCGGGCGCCAGGCCCAAGGCGGGCGGCGGCGGGGCCGGCGGCAAGGGAATCCGGGTATCGACCGTGAATGCCAGCGCTGCCGTGGCCGCGCTCGCATTGCCGGCCAAGTCGGTCGCCACCGCGCTGATGCGGTGCTGGCCGTCGGCCAGTGCCGTGCCGCCCTGCCAGGCCCAGGCGCCGCTGCCGTCGGCCCTCACCTTGCCCGCTTCCGCGCCATCGATCAAGACCGTCACGCTACTGCCGGCCTCGGCCTTGCCATTGATGGCGGGGCGCGCTGCCGTACCGCTGCTGAGTTTAATGTCCGCCGGACCGGCCGGCGCCTGGGTATCGATCCGCAAGGTGAGCGCCGCCGACGGCTGGCTGTCCACGCCGCCGCTGCGCGTCACAGCGCGGACTTGGTGCATGCCGTCGCTCAGCGTGCTGGCAAAGGCATAGCGCCAGTTGCCGCTGCCATCGGCCGTGGTGGAGTCGAGCACCACCCCATCCACCCAGATCGCCACCTGCGCCCCCGCCACGGCCTTGCCGCTCAGGGTCGGGCTGGCATTCGCGGTCACGCCGTCGCTGGCGCTGGCGCCGGTATCGCTGCCGGCCGCCAGGCCGTCGATCTGCGGCGTGGGCACGCTGAGCTGCACCGCGCGCGTGACCGGCTGGCTGTCGCGGCCGCCATCGTTGACGCTGAAGGCCACCGTGCGCGCCGCCATCGTTGGCGTGGCGGCGCTATCGGCATAGGTGACGGCGCGCAGCGCCGCCTGCCACTGCGCCACGGTGGCCGTGGCGCCGGACGAAACCAAGGTCAGCACGCCGCTGCCGCCGTTGTAGCTGGCCGCGATATTGCCGTAGCGCGCGGCGTTGTCGTTGACGAAGGCCAGCACGTCCTCGCCGGCCTGGAAGTTGCCAGTGATGCGCACGCTGGCGCTGGCCAGGGTGGCGCTGTCGCGGTCGGCCAGCTGCAGGCAGCCATCCACCAGCACCGGCGTGGCCGCGCCGCCGATGACGAAACTGGCCTGGCCGCCGCTGGCGCCCAGCACCGGCGTGTAGTCCGGCAAGACCATGGTGATGCCGCGCGTAACGGCGTTGCTGCTCTTGGCACCGTCCGACACCGTGATCTCGATCGCGCGCGCCGCCAGCTTGGGCGTGTCGGCGCTATCGGTATAGGTGACGGCGCGCAGCGCGGCCTGCCATTGCGCCAGCGTGGCCGTGGCGCCCGCGGACGTCAGGGTCAGCACGCCGCTGGCGCTGTCGTAGCTGCCCGTGATATTGCCGAAGCTGGCGGCATTGTGATTGCTGAAGGCCAGCACATCCTCGCCGGCCTGGAAGTTGCCCGTGATCGCCACCCGGGCGCTGGCCAGGGTTGGACTGTCGCGGTCGCTCAGCGTCAAGCCCGCGTCCACCGCCACCGGCGTGGCGGCCGCACCGTCGCCGGCCGTAAACGGCACGCTGCCCGCCGACCCCGTGAGCAGCGGCGCCTGGGCCGGCACCGTCACGCTCACCGTGCGGCTGGCGCTGGCGCTCTCCTTGCCGCCATCGTTGACACGGAAGCTGATGCTGCGGCTGGCCGTGTCCGGTGCCAGCGCGCTATTGCCATAGCTGACGGCACGCAGCGCGGCCTGCCATTGCGCCACGGTGGCCGTGGCGCCCGAGGACGTCAGCGTCAGCACGCCGCTGCCGGCGTTATAGCTGCCGGCGATATTGCCCATGCCGGCGCCAGCGTTGACGAAGGCCAGCACATCCTCGCCGCTGCGGAAGTTGCCGCTGATGGCCACCGTGGCGCTGGCCAGGGTGCTGCTGTCGCGGTCAGACAGGGTGAGGCCGCCATCGACCACCACCGGCGCGCCCACCGCGTTGTCGCCGCCGGCGAAGACCGCGCCGCCGCCGCTGGTGGTGGCGACCGGCGACTGGCTGGTGGCGCTGACGCTAACCGCCTTGCTGACGCTGGCGCTGGTTTTGCCGCCATCGTCGACGCTGAAGCTCACCGTGCGCGTGGCGGTCTGCGGCGTCGCGGCGCTGTCGGTATAGCTGACCGCGCGCAAGGCCGCCTGCCATTGCGCCAGCGTGGCCGTGGCGCCGCTGGAGGTCAAGCTCAGCACGCCGCTGCCGGCGTCGTAGCTGGCCGCGATATTGCCGTACAAGCTGGCGTTGTGATTGCTGAAGGCCAGCACATCCTCGCCCGCCTGGAAATTGCCCGTGATCGCCACCTGGGCGCTGGCCAGGGTGCTGCTGTCGAGGTCGGACAGGGTCAGGCCGCCATCCACCGCCACCGGCGTCGTAGCTGGCCGCGATATTGCCGTACAAGCTGGCGTTGTGAGTGCTGAAGGCCAGCACATCCTCGCCCGCCTGGAAATTGCCCGTGATCGCCACCTGGGCGCTGGCCAGGGTGCTGCTGTCGAGGTCGGACAGGGTCAGGCCGCCATCCACCGCCACCGGCGTCGCGGCCGCGTTGTCGCCGCTGGCAAACGCCGTGCTGCCGCCGCTGGCGCTCAGCAGCGGGGTCTGGGCGGCGGCGGCCAGCGTCACCTGGCGGGCGGCGGCGGCGCTGTCCTTGCTGCCGTCGTTGACGCTGAAGCTCACGGTGCGCGCGCCCAGGTTCGGCATCTGCTTGCTGTCGCCATAGCTGACGGCGCGCAAGGCCGCCTGCCATTGCGCCAGCGTGGCCGTGGCGCCGGACGACGTCAGGCTCAGCACGCCGCTGCCGGCGTCGTAGCTGGCCGCGATATTGCCGTACAGCGCGGCGCTGGTATTGCTGAAGGCCAGCACGTCTTCACCGGCCTGGAAATTGCCCGTGATCTGCACTTTGGCGCTGGCCAGGGTGGTGCTGTCGCGGTCCGACAGGGTGATGCCGCCATCGACCACCACCGGCGCGCCGGCGGCGTGGTCGGCGCTGGTGAAGGCCGCGCTGCCGCCGCTGGTGGTGGCGATCGGGCTCTGGCTGGTGGCGCTGACCGTCACCGCCTTGCCCGCGCTGGCGCTGGTCTTGCCGCCATCGTCGACGCTGAAGCTCACCGTGCGCGTGGCGCTATTCGGCGTTGCCGCGCTGTCCAGATAGCTGACCGCGCGCAGCGCCGCCTGCCACTGCGCCAGCGTGGCCGTGGCGCCGGACGACGTCAGGCTCAGCACGCCGCTGCCGGCGTCGTAGCTGGCCGCGATATTGCCGTACAGCGCGGCGCTGCTATTGCTGAAGGCCAGCACATCCTGGCCGCTGTGGAAGTTGCCCGTGATCCGCACCTGGGCGCTGGCCAGGGTGCTGCTGTCGAGGTCGGACAGGGTCAGGCCGCTGTCCACCGCCACCGGGGTCGAGGGCGCGTTGTCGCCGCTGGCAAACGCCGTGCTGCCGCCGCCGGACGACGTCAGGCTCAGCACGCCGCTGCCGGCGTCGTAGCTGGCCGCGATATTGCCGTACAGCGCGGCGCTGCTATTGCTGAAGGCCAGCACATCCTGGCCGCTGTGGAAGTTGCCCGTGTTCCGCACCTGGGCGCTGGCCAGGGTGCTGCTGTCGAGGTCGGACAGGGTCAGGCCGCTGTCCACCGCCACCGGGGTCGAGGGCGCGTTGTCGCCGCTGGCAAACGCCGTGCTGCCGCCGCTGGACGTGACGATGGGGCTTTGCGCGACGGTGGCGACACTCACCTGGCGGGTGGCGGCGGCGCTGGTCTTGGATCCGTCGCTGACGGCGAAACTCACCGTGCGCGCGCCCGTGTTCGGCATCGCCGCGCTGTCGCTGTAGCGCACCGCGCGCAGGGCCGCCTGCCATTGCGCCAGCGTGGCCGTGGCGCCGGACGACGTCAGGCTCAGCACGCCGCTGCCGGCGTCGTAGCTGGCCGCGATATTGCCGTACAGCGCGGCGCTGCTATTGCTGAAGGCCAGCACATCCTGGCCGCTGTGGAAGTTGCCCGTGATCCGCACCTGGGCGCTGGCCAGGGTGCTGCTGTCGAGGTCGGACAGGGTCAGGCCGCTGTCCACCGCCACCGGGGTCGAGGGCGCGTTGTCGCCGCTGGCAAACGCCGTGCTGCCGCCGCTGGACGTGACGATGGGGCTTTGCGCGACGGTGGCGACACTCACCTGGCGGGTGGCGGCGGCGCTGGTCTTGGATCCGTCGCTGACGGCGAAACTCACCGTGCGCGCGCCCGTGTTCGGCATCGCCGCGCTGTCGCTGTAGCGCACCGCGCGCAGGGCCGCCTGCCATTGCGCCAGCGTGGCCGTGGCGCCGGACGACGTCAGGCTCAGCACGCCGCTGCCGGCGTCGTAGCTGGCCGCGATATTGCCGTACAGCGCGGCGCTGGTATTGCTGAAGGCCAGCACATCCTCGCCGCTGCGGAAATTGCCGGTGATCGCGGCCGTGGCGCTGGCCAGGGTGCTGTTATCGAGGTCGGACAGGGTGATGCCGCCATCGACCACGACCGGCGTCCCGGCCGCATTGTCGCCGCCGGTAAAGGCGGCGCTGCCGCCGCTGGCGGTGGCGATCGGGGTCTGGTCGGTGGCCGTCACCGTCAGCGTGCGGCTGACGACAGCGCTGGCCTTGCCGGCGCCGTCCGTGGCCTGGAAGCTCAGGGTGCGGGTGGCGGTATGCGGCGTCACCGCGCTGTCGGTATAGGTCACGGCGCGCAGCGCGGCCTGCCACTGGGCCAGGGTGGCCGTGGCGCCGGCCGAGCTCAAGCTCAGCACGCCGGTGCCGGCATTGTAGCTGCCGACGATATTGCCCATGCTGCCGCCGTCGTTGCTGAAGGCCAGAATGTCCTCGCCGCTGCGGAAATTGCCCGTGAGCGAGACCGTGGCGCTGGCCAGGGTGGGGCTGCCCGGATCGCTGACCGTCAGGCCGCCATCGACCAGCACCGGCAGCGAAGCACTATTGTCGCCCGCTGTAAACGCCGCGCTGCCGCCGCTCATGCCCAGGATCGGCGCGTTGATCACCGTCACCGTGATGCTGGCGGCGGGGCTGCTCTGGCCGCGGCCATCGTTGACCGCCACCTGCACGGTGCGCGTGGCCGTGTTGGCCGCGCCGGCCGTGTCGTTGTAGGTCAGGGCCCTCACCAGCGCGCTCACGCGCGCCGTGCTGGCGTTGCTGTTGAGCGTCACGATCAGGTCGTGGCCGGCAACGCCGTCGCCATTGCCGGCGATGCTGCCGATGGCGACGCCGCTGACCGAGACAATGCTGCCCACGCTGCTGCCGTTACTGAGCGACACCGTGCCGCTGCCGTCGATGCCGAGCACGTCCTCGCCGCTGCGCAGATTGCCCGTGATGCGCGCCATCACGCTGCCGCCGTTGAAGTTGGGGGTGTCGCTGTCGCTCACCGTGACGGCCGTGCCGCTGTCCAGGCGCACCGCCCCGCCACCGGCGGTATAGCTGACGCTGTCGCCATGCAAATCGATGATCGCGGGCGCCAGGTTGGGGGTCACCGTCACGTTGCGGGTGAGCACGCTGCTGGAATTGGCGCCATTGTTGACAACGAGGTTGATGACGCGGGTGCTCAGGGCCGGCTGCAGCGTGGTGTTTTGATAGGTCACGGCGCGCAGCGCCGCCTGCCATTGCGCCAGCGTGGCCGTGCCGCCGCTCGAGGTCAGCGTCAGATATCCCGTGCCGCTGTTATAGCTGCCGCCAATATTGCCATAGATGCCAGCATTGTCATTGCTGAAGGCCAGCACATCCCCGGTAACGCGATTCGCGATGTTCAGTGTGGCGCTATCCAGGGTGGTGATGTCGGAATCCGTGCTAGTGACGGTGATGCCGTTGTCGACGGCGACGGCGTTGCCGTTACCGCTCAGATAGGCGCTGCTGCTCCCGCCCGGGCTCAGGACCGGTCCGGGAAAGTAAAAATCTTTGGCAACGATATTGTCGATGCCGATGAAGCCCGTAACCTGGAACTGGCCATCGCTCTGCACACGGAAGGCGTCGATGCCCTGGAAATGGGAATTGCCACTCAGATTGAAGGTGACCAATTGGCCGCCATAATTGGAATCGACCACGGGCCTGATCATGATCGCGCCCGAAACGGCACCCCCTTTGCGATAGCCGATCAGCATCATGTTTCCGATGCTGCCCGAGGAAGCGCCCCCCATCGCGATATCCACCGAGTCCAGCGTAAACAGGGCACCGTCATTGCTGGACACGCCGAGATACGCCAACGGCACACCATCAAGGCTCTCGCCAGTGATCAGGGGACTCGGGTAGTCCATCCTATTCGCCGTGATCCAGCAATTGGTGGCGGCGCCACTCTTTAACAGGAAATTCCAGCCCTCCACCTTCTCGGCCATCAGTCCAGCGCCGGTGGAACTGCCCGACACCCCGGGCCAGGAAAGGGCGTTGTCAAAATCCGTGGTGCCGACCTTCGGCCGTTCCAGCAAACCCTGGTAATCGAGTTGCAGGGCACGGGCCTCGATCGCCCCGCTGTGGCGCTCCAGCGTCCAGTTGCCGCCCAGGCGGGCCGCGCCGGTGGCATCGGTCGACGCGGCAACGTCGGCATGGCTCAGTTCGGCCAGACGGGCGACGAAGGCCGCGCCCTGGGCGCCGGCGCCGATATTGCAGCCGTAGAGCAGGATGTCGCCGCCCGGCTGGAGCGCGCCGCCGAGCGCGGCCAGCGCGCCCTGGCGCGCTTCGAGCGCGGCCGCGGTCAACGCCGTGTTCCCCAGCAGCAGGTCGGCATTCTGGCCGTGCGACAGGATGTGCAGGGCGCCATACCCCTGGTGGCTGGCGGCCCACCGGGCGATCTGCGCCAGGCCGTCCTTGCCTGGATCGAGCAGCACCACTTCCGCGCCGGCCGGCAATTGCGCCAGCAAGCCCTGGTAATGGGCCAGGCTGGTATCGACGAAGACCACCTGTTTTTCCGGCGCCGGGGCGGCCGGCGGCACGGCATGCGCTGCCAGGCGTTCGGCGGCCGGAACCTCGGCGCGCTCGGGCGCCGGGTGCGGTACGTCGGCATGCAGGGCGGCCATCGCCGTCTGCACGGCGGCGCCGTCGAACATCAGGCGCGGTTCCAAGGCCTGCAGCAACAGCCGCGAAGGTTTGTTTGGGCGCGCCGATGCCGGCGCAGTCTGTCGGGATTTAAACCACCCCATGCTGCTCCTCCTCCAAAGAACGTGCGCGGCAGGGGTTGGACAGGACCCGGTGCCGCCACCATATATCAGGTTCGTGAATGTCCTGGATGGGTGCAAATGAAGGAAGGGAGCCGGCGGTCTGATGCCGCGGTCTCGTGATTAGGAATGCGGGCGGCCTCCACCACCGCGCCAGATTTCACGACGGGCGAATCGTACCACTATTTAATAAAAAGTTAAACATTGCAACTTTTCATTTGAGAAATTTTGTCAAGTATTCGCCGGCCCCGGGCGAAAAAAAACCGGCCAAACGGCCGGCTTTTCGGGGCTGCGGACAGCTTATTTCAGCTGTTCGTGCAGCAGGGTCAGGATCTTCTCGGCCGTCGGCGAAGTGTCGGCCTGGTTGTCGGCGTTCAGCACGCTGACCTTGCTGGTGCTGCCATTGCCGGCCTTGACGGCGATGCGGTAGCGCTGGGCTTCCTTCTCCTTGTCGGACGAGCCCCAGCTGAACAGCTTGCTGAAGAAGCCCTTGGTCTGGGCCGCATCGTCCACATAGCGCACGAAGTACAGGCCTTGCACGCGGTCGCGGTCTTCCACGGTGAAGCCGGCGCGGTCCAGCGCCAGGCCGACGCGGCGCCAGGAGCGGTCGAAGCCCTCGTCGGTTTCCACATGGCGCTCGGCGCCCGCGCCCTGCAGGCTGGCGTGCAGCGGCTGCATGATGGCGTTGTCGACGGCGGTGCGCGCGGCCACCTTGTCGTCGGTGTTGCCGAGCTTGTTCATCAGGCGTGCCAGGAACAGCGCTTCCAGGGACGGATCGTTGGGACGCGCGGTCCAGGTGGTGCTTTCCTTCTGGGCGCCGACGAACACTTCCTGGGCGCCGCGGTGGCTGATGTAAATCTCGGTGGAACCATCGGCCAGGCGCTCGATGCGGGTGCGGTACTTGTCGCGCTCGCCGCTCGAATACAGCGGGTCGAGCACCTTGCCCAGGGTGTTGCGGATGAAGTCCTGCGGAATCTTGGCGCGGTTTTCATTCCACTCGGTTTCCAGCACGCCGGCCGTGGCATTGTCCAGCGCCAGCGTGAAGCCCGACTCTTCCCAGAACGATTTCAGTTGCGGCCACAGCGCTTCCGGGGTCTGCTTGACCACCAGCCAGCGCTGGTTGCCGGCGCGCTCGACGCGGATGTTGCCGACGCCGCTGCTGGCCACCTCATTGGTGCTGGCCACGGCGGCGCTCGGCTGGGCGCCGCCGCGCTGGGCGATATAGCCCGAGGCGGTGGCCACGCCGCGGCTGGTGTCGGGCAGCGCGTAGCGGTTGTCTTTTTGCAGCTGGGTCAGATCCGGCGGCACGTCCAGGGTGCTGGCTTTCTTGGCCGATTTGTAGTCCACCTTGTCGTTCCCGACGACCGATTGAATCATGCCGCAGCCCGTCAGGCTGATGGCCAGGGCACCGAGTACGAGGCCGCGCTGGGGGGTAAAAGCGTTCTTGCGAATAGTCATGTGGATAAAAAATAGATGCTGAAAACCAGCGGAGCTGGAACGGTCCCGGCCCTTGCGGGCCAGGGCTTATTTGCCGGCGATACCGGCCTCGGCCAGAGCGGCGCGCACCGCGCCATGGAATTCCGGCGCCAGCGGCACCAGCGGCAGGCGGATGCCGCTCGGGATCTTGCCCATTTCGGCCAGCGCCCATTTGACCGGCACCGGATTCGGCTCGACAAACAGTTTCTGGTGCAGCGGGAAGACCTTGTTATTCAGTTCGATGGCGCGGGCGATGTCGCCCGCCATCGCCGCCTTGCACATCTCGGCCATGATGCGCGGCGCCACATTGGCCGTCACCGAGATATTGCCCTTGCCACCGGCCAGCATCAGGGCCATGGCGGTGGGGTCGTCGCCGGAATACACGGCGAACTCTTGCGGCGCCAGGCGCAGCAGGTCGAGGCCGCGGCCGATATTGCCGGTCGCATCCTTGACGCCGATGATGTTCGGGATGCCGGTCAGGCGCAAGATGGTGTCATTCGACATATCGGCCACGGTGCGGCCCGGCACGTTGTACAGGATGATGGGCAGGTCGACCGCCTCGGCCACGGCGCGGAAGTGCTGGTACATGCCTTCCTGGGTCGGGCGGTTGTAGTAAGGCACGACCAGCAGGGCCGCATCGGCGCCCGCGTCCTTGGCATAGCGGGTCAGTTCGATCGCTTCGGCGGTCGAATTGCCGCCGGTGCCGGCGATGATGGGCACGCGCTTGGCGGCGTGGTCGACGGCCGCCTTGATCAGGGCGCAGTGCTCTTCCACATTCACAGTGGCCGATTCGCCGGTGGTGCCGACGATGACGATGCCGTCGGTACCCTCGGCGATATGCCAGTCGATCAGCTGGCGCAGGCCGGGGTAGTCCAGACTGCCGTCGGCGTGCATCGGGGTGACGATTGCTACTATGCTGCCCTTAATCATAGGAAACCACTTGCAAAATAATTTAAAACACGATTGTAGACGATAGGCCGGGGCTGTGGTGCATTCCCGCGCTAGAATCGCCGCTCAAAATGACGGCAACAAGGCCGCCTCCCGGGGGAAGTCCGGTTTCACGGCGCAAATCCGCTGCACCATGGCCGGCTTCGGGCTGTTAACGACGCCATCCTCGAATGCGATGACACGCAAGCCGTGATCGGCCGCCAATTGCAGCAATTCGCCGGGCGCCAGTAGGAAGGCCGGGTTCGAAGGCTTGCCGAAAGCGGCATTGCCTTCGGCGAAGGTTTCATAGATCAACAGGCCGTTCGGCGCCAGGCTGTCCAGCATGGCCGCCAGCAGCGGCCGGTGCAGATAATTGGCGACGATGATGCCGGCAAAGCGCGCCGGGCCGAAAGGCCAGCCGGCGCCCGCCTCTTCCAGGTCGATCTGGCTGGTGACGATGCCCAGGCCGGCCGCCGCCGCCAGCGCCTCGGCATCGCGGTCCACCGCCACCACGGCGTGGCCCAGGGCCGCCGCGTGGCGCGCATGGCGGCCGCCGCCGCAGGCCAGGTCCAGCACCTCGCCGCCGGGAATCAGGGGCGCAAAGCGCTGCACCCAGGGCGAAGCTTGCGCGTCGCCGGGCAGGATCAGGGGTTCTTTCAGTTCAGTCATGCGGGTCTCGTCATTCGGAAAATGCGGGGCGGCGCTTCAGGTATAGGCCAGGCCCATGGCTTCGCGCACATCGCGCATGGTTTCCTGGGCCAGCTTGCGCGCCACGTCGTTGCCGTCGGCCACGATGGCGCGCACCAGGGTCGGGTCGTCCAGATAAGGCTGGGCGCGTTCGTGCATCGGCGCCTGTTCGCGGATGATGGCGTCGATCACCGGCTGCTTGCATTCGAGGCAGCCGATGCCGGCCGAGCGGCAGCCCTGCTGCACCCATTGCTGGGTGGGCGCGTCGGAATACACCTGGTGGAATTGCCACACCGGGCAGCGTTCCGGCTCGCCGGCGTCGCTGCGCCGCACGCGCGCCGGATCGGTCGGCATGGTGCGCACCTGCTTCGTCACCACGTCCTTGTCCTCGCGCAGGGCGATGGCGTTGCCATAGCTCTTGGACATCTTGCGCCCGTCCAGGCCGGGCAGGCGCGGCGCCGCCGTCAACCTGGCCTGCGGCTCGACCAGGATCAGCTTGCGGCTGCCTTCCAGATAGCCGAACAGGCGCTCGCGGTCGATCATCGACAGGCTTTGGGCGCCGTCCAGCATGGCCTTGGCCTGCTCCAGCGCCTCGTCCTTGCCGTCCTGCTGGTAGGCCGTGCGCAGCTCGTTGTACAGCTTGGCGCGCTTGCTGCCGAGCTTTTTGACGGCATCTTGCGCCTTTTCCTCGAAGCCCTTTTCCTTGCCGTAGAGATGGTTAAAGCGGCGCGCGATCTCGCGCATCATCTCGATATGCGGCACCTGGTCCTCGCCCACCGGCACGTCGGAGGCGCGGTAGATCAGCACGTCGGCCGCCTGCAGCAGCGGATAGCCGAGGAAGCCGTAGGTGGCCAGGTCGCGGTGGGCCAGATGCTCGATCTGGTCCTTGTAAGTGGGCACCCGCTCCAGCCAGCCGAGCGGCGTGGCCATCGACAGCAGCAGATGCAGCTCGGCGTGCTCCGGCACGCGCGACTGGATGAACAGCGTGGCCTGGGACGGGTCGACCCCGGCCGCCAGCCAGTCGACCAGCATGTCCCAGGTGCTGCGCTCGATCAGGGAGGGATCGTCGTAATGCGTGGTCAAGGCATGCCAGTCGGCCACGAAGAACAGGCAGGGCTGTTCGGACTGCATGCTGATCCAGTTGCGCAGGGCGCCGTGGTAGTGGCCCAGGTGCATCGTCCCCGTGGGACGCATACCGGAAACGACGCGGTCGGGGTACATGGTCAGCCCAGCAGCATGCTAAGCGGCACCATCAGCGTCGCATACAGATTCAGCACCAGGCGCACCATGCCGCTCAGCAGCGGGCTCAGCATGCCGGTATACATGAGCAGAATCAGGCCGATGAAGATATACGGGGTATACCGCTCGACGCTGGCGAAACGGCGCGCCAGGTCCATCGGCAGCAGGGCCGTCAGGATGCGGCCGCCATCGAGCGGCGGCACCGGCAGCAAGTTGAAGACGCACATCACCGCGTTGACGGTGACGCCGGCCGTCGCCATGCCGAGCAGGAAAGGTTCACTGACATGCAGCGCATACAGCAGCACATACACCGCGCTCCAGCCCAGGCCCATGACGAAGTTGGCGGCCGGCCCGGCCGCCGCCACGAAGCCCATCTGCTTTTTCGGATTGCGCAGGCGGTTGAAGTCGACCGGCACCGGCTTGGCGTAGCCGAAGGGCATGCCGAGCGGCGACAGGTACAGCATCAGCGGCAGCAGGATGGTGCCGAACAGGTCGATATGGTGGATCGGATTCAAGCTCAGGCGTCCCTGCTGGGAAGCCGTCGGGTCGCCGAAATAGCGCGCCACATAGCCGTGGGCCGCTTCGTGCAGGGAAATCGCAAACAGGACGGGAATCGCGTAAATGGCGATGGTCTGGATGGCGTGACTGAAATCGTTCATGGGCAAAATTCTACCAGACCGCCCAGGACGGCCCGGATCAGGTGGATGGGGGCAGGCCGCGCCGGCTTACAGGCCCAGGATGGCCGGGTCGCCCCGGCCTTGGCGCACCAGCGCGGCGTCGTCGCCGCTCAGGTCGACCACGGTGGTCGGCTCGAAACTGCAGGCGCCGCCGTCGATGATCAGGTCGACCTGCTTGTCGAGGCGCTCGCGCACCAGGTCGGGCTCGGTCAGCGGCTCCTCGTCGCCGGGCAGGATCAGGGTGGTGCCCAGCAGCGGCTGCCCCAATTCGGCCAGCAGCATTTCGACGATGGCGTTTTCCGGCACGCGCAGGCCGATGGTCTTGCGCGAAGGATGGCTGAGCCGGCGCGGCACGCAGCGCGTGGCTTCCAGGATGAAGGTGAAGGGGCCGGGCGTGGCCGCTTTGAGCAGGCGGAACTGGCGGTTGTCGACGCGCGCATACACACCGATCTCGCTCAGGTCGCGGCACAGCAGGGTCAGGTGGTGCTTCTCGTCGATGCCGCGGATGCGGCGCAGGCGCTCCACTGCCTGCTTGTCGTCCAGGTGGCAGACCAGGGCGTAGCAGGAATCGGTGGGCACGGCGACGATGCCGCCGCCGTGGATAATCTGGGCCGCCTGCTTGACCAGGCGGGCCTGCGGATTGACGGGATGGATCTGGAAGAACTGGGTCATGGTTCAGCGCAGCGCCTGCAGGGCTGCGATACGCTCCTCGAAAGGCGGGTGGGTCGAGAACAGGGCTGACCAGCCGCCGCCGCCGGAAATGCCGGAAGCGGCCATATTCTGCGGCAGCGCGCCCGGCTCCATGCCGCCCAGGCGGGCCAGCGCATGCTGCATCGGCACCGTGCTGCCCAGCAGCTTGGCGGAACCGGCGTCGGCGCGGAATTCGCGCTGGCGCGAGAACCAGGCCACGATCATCGAGGCCACCAGGCCGAACAGCAATTCGCAGACGAAGACGGTGATGGTATAGCCGATGCCGGGACCGCGGCGCTCCTCGTTGCCGCTCAGCGCCTTGTCGACGATGGAGCCGACGATGCGGGCGAAGAAGACCACGAAGGTATTCACCACGCCCTGGATCAGGGTCATGGTCACCATATCGCCGTTGGCGATGTGGGCCACCTCGTGGCCCAGCACCGCTTCCACCTCGTCGCGGTTCATATTCTGCAGCAGGCCGGTGGAGACGGCCACCAGGGCGGAATTCTTGAAGGCGCCGGTGGCGAAGGCATTCGGTTCGCCCTCATATACGGCCACTTCGGGCATGCCGATACCGGCGCGCTGGGCCAGGGTCTGCACGGTCGAGACCAGCCATTGCTCGGTCGAATTGGACGGGGCATCGATCACGCGCGCGCCGGTGCTCCATTTCGCCATCGGCTTGGACATCAGCAGTGAAATGATGGAGCCGGTGAAGCCCACCACGGCGGCGAAGGCCAGCAGGCTGCCCATCTGCATATTGCCCGGACCCGGACGGCCAATGCCGAATAGGGACAGCACGATGGACAACACCAGCATCACAGCGAGGTTGGTGGCGAGAAATAGGATAATTCTTTTCATAATATCAATACTCCGGTCGGATTGGCCGGCCTCTAAGATAAGGACGAGCAGCCGGAAATACAAGGGCCGTCAGTAGGGGTATTCAGAACCAGTCGTGCCAGATCGGTGTGACATTGCCCGGCAGCGGCGCCAGCAGGCCGAAATCGACGCGCGCCTCGCCCGGCGCGTGGAAGTCGGTGCCGCGCGACGCCAGGAAGCCATAGGCATTGGCCAATTGGGCATAAATCGGGTATTGCTCGGGCGTGTGGCTGCCCGTCACCACCTCGATGGCCGCGCCGCCCAGCTGTTTGAACTCGTCGAACAGCACGCCTTGCTGCAATGCCGTGAATTTATAGCGGCCCGGATGGGCGATCACGGCGATGCCGCCGGCGCCGCGGATCCAGCCCACGGCCTGCTCCAGCGTGGCCCAGCGGTGCGGCACATAACCCGGTTTGCCGTCCGACAGGTATTTGCGGAACACTTCCGGCACACTGGCGCAGGCGCCGCACTCCACCAGATAGCGCGCGAAATGGGTGCGCGACATCAGGGCCGGGTTGTCCACGTATTTAAGCGCGCCTTCGTAGGCATTGGGAATGCCGGCCTTGGCCAGCTGGGCGCCGATCTCGCGGCCGCGCGCATCGCGCCCGGAACGGGTCTCGGCCAAGCCCTGCAGCAGGGCCGGATTGGTCTCGTCGAACTGCAGGCCGACGATGTGCACGGTTTCTCCGGCCCAGGTGATCGAAATCTCCACGCCCGGCACGAAGCGCATGCCCTGCTCCTGCGCCGCGGCGCGCGCGGCGGCCACGCCGCCCACCTCATCGTGGTCGGTCAGCGCCCACACGTCAACGCCGCCCTTGCGCGCATACGCGGCCACGGCAGCCGGCGCCAGCACGCCGTCGGAAACATTGGAATGGCAGTGTAAATCGACTTTCAGCATAAGGCTTGCATCTTTAACATTTGCTAAGGCCTTATTGTACGCCGAGCGGAGCCGCGCCGGGTTGGCGCCGCCTCAGGCCAGGAATTCTTCCAGCATGCGCGCCAGCGCTTCGGGCTGGTCGTGGTGCAGCATATGGCCGGCGTCGGGCATCATCCTGGCCGTGACATTGGCCAGGTGGCCCAGGCGGCGGTCGACTTCGACGCGCGCCTCTTCCTTTGGCCCCATCCACAGCCACATATTGGTGTGTTCGGCCTCGACCCACAGCACGGGGGCCGTGATGGCCTTCCAGCACGCCATCACCTCTTCCGTGTGGTAGAGCAGCGGCGTGGTGCGCTTGTGCACGGCGTCGCCCAGGATGCGCCACTCGCCGTCGGCGCCCTGGGCCGACCAGTATTGCGCCAGGAAGGCGGCACGCTCGTCGTTCAGGCGCGGATTGGTCTTTTGCAGGCGGGCGGCGACGGCGGCCAGGCTGGGGTAGCCCTTCATTTCCGGCTCGACCAGCAGCTCGTCCATCCATTTGCGGTAGCGGCCGGGCGCCTGCTCAGGCAGGGCCGATTTCAGGCCGAAGCCTTCCAGATTGACCAGGCGGCGGATGCGCTCGGGCCGCGCGCCGGCATAGATGCCGACCACATTGCCGCCCATGCTGTGGCCCAGCAGATTGACCTGCCCCTCGGGCTGGTAATGGCGCAGGATGGCGTCCAGGTCGGCCACATAGTCGGGGAACCAGTAAGTGTCCACGGCCGGATAGTCGCTCAGGCCGAAGCCGCGCCAATCGGGCGCGATCACATGCCAATCGCCCTGCAGCGCGTCGACCACGAACTGGAAGGAGGCGCTGGCGTCCATCCAGCCATGCACCATGAACAGCTTGGGCGCGCCGTCCCGGCCCCAGTGGCGCACATGGGTGCGCACGCCGCGCGCGGTGATGAATTCGGATCGGAAGGGTTTCATATTCGCTGTGCCTTGAAAAGTAAGCCGCCATCACTATATCGGAGCCTTGCCGGCCGGGAAAAACGATATTAGCACGACCGTGCGAAAATTTCAGGCCGGATACAAATTCCCGGCGCCAAGCCGGCACAGCGTAAAATAGCGCCACCCCACGTCTAGCGAAGGCCACCATGAGTATCTACCAATTGGGCGAGATTGCGCCCACGATCGACGCCTCGGCTTTTGTGGCCGATTCCGCCACCGTGATCGGCAAGGTCACGCTCGCAGCCAACAGCTCGGTGTGGTTCGGCGCCACCCTGCGCGGCGATAATGAGCGCATCGTCATCGGCGAGAACAGCAATGTGCAGGAAGGCGCGGTGATGCATACGGATATGGGGTATCCGCTGAACGTGGGCAAGAACGTGACCATCGGCCACCAGGCCATGTTGCATGGCTGCAGCATCGGCGACGGCGCCCTGATCGGCATCCAGGCCGTGGTGCTGAATGGCGCCAGGATCGGCAAGGGCTGCCTGGTGGGCGCCGGCGCCCTGGTCACGGAAGGCAAGGAATTTCCCGACAATATGCTGATCGTCGGCGCGCCGGCCAAGGCCATCCGCGAACTGACGGCCGAGGACGTGGCGCGCCTGCAAGCGAGCGCCGACAGCTATGTGCAGCGCAGCGCGCTGTTCAAGACGCAACTAAAAAAGATTGGATAAAACATGAGCACCACCCAGGATACCCAAGCGCCGCAGGACACCCTGCAAAAATTCATTTTCGAGAACGCGGCCGTGCGCGGCGAATTCGTCGACATCTCGGCCACCTGGCGCGAAGTGCAGGCGCGCCACGCCTATCCGGCGCCGGTCAAGCGCCTGCTGGGCCAGATGGTGTCGGCCGCCGCCCTGCTCTCGGCCAACCTGAAATTCAACGGCTCCATCATCATGCAGATCCACGGCGACGGCCCGGTGCGCCTGCTGGTGGTGGAATGCGATTCCGAGCTGCGCCTGCGCGCCACCGCCAAGCTCGATCCCGCCCTGCCGATCGCCGACGACGCCAGCCTGGCCGCGCTGCTCAATGCGCAGGGCAAGGGCCGCTTCATCATCACGCTCGACCCGGCCGAGAAAGTGCCGGGCCAGCAGCCCTACCAGGGCATCGTGCCGCTGGACGGCGACGATGTGGCCACCGTGATCGAAAACTATATGCTGCGCTCGGAACAGCTGGACACCAAGCTGTGGCTGGCGGCCGACGATGAAGTCTCGCGCGGCCTGCTGCTGCAAAAGCTGCCGCTGCATGGCGGCAAGGCTGAAGCCAATCCGCTCAGCCACGAGCAGGCGCTGGAAACCTGGACCCACGCGGTGACGCTGGCTTCCACCCTGAAGCAGGAAGAGATGCTGACGGTCGGCATCGACGAGTTGATGCGCCGCCTGTTCTGGGAAGACACGCTGCGCCTGTTCGACCCGGTGCATCCGCAATTCCACTGCAGCTGCACGCGCGACAAGGTCGGCAATATGCTGAAGATGCTGGGCCAGGAGGAAGTCGAAGCAGCCCTGGCCGAACAGGGCAAGCTCGGCATCAACTGCGATTTCTGCGGCAAGCACTACGATTACGACCCGGTCGATTGCGCCCAGTTGTTCGCCAGCGACGCGCCCGCCGAAGCCCTGATGCACGCCAGCGGCGCCAAGCACTAACACCGGCGCCAAGTACTACCACAAGGCGCGGCCGTCCTGGCCGCGCCCTGCCCTCACTCGGTTGTCGCCGGCTGCGTCTGGCGCGCCGGATTCTTCACCAGGCGGATCGCATCTTCCGGACAGGCCGTCACGCACAGGCCGCAGGCGCGGCAAGCGTCGGCGGCGGGCGTGTAAGCCGTCATCCGTCCATGCAGCACGGCCTTCACCTTGCCCTTGAAGCTCAGCTCCGAAAAATCCTCCGCATCCATGCGCCGCACCTCGAACACCTGGTAGGGGCAGACGCGCACGCAATCGTCCTTGCCCTCGCAGCGGTTGCGGTCGATCTGCGGCATCACCTTGCCCGGCTCGCCGCAGCGGGCCGCCGCCTGCAGGGCCGCGATCTCGGCCGCGCTGTGCGGCGCGCCCCGGCCCCCTTCGTGGCCATGGCGGCCACGATGTCGATGTTGTCTCATCACGCTTCTCCTTATTCCATGACCGGCACGCCGGTGCGGAACTGCCACGATGAAAGCTGGAAGATGGCATCGCCGCGCGCGCCGTCCAGCATATCGAGCACTTCGAAATAACGGCCCCAGAATGGGGTCTTCTGCAAATCGACCATCAGCTGATTGTAAGCGGCGCGGTCGGTCGATTCCCACACCCAGATATCGGTGGCGGCCGAGGACAGCGCCTTTTCCACGTCATACATCAGCAGGCGCACCTGCTCGTGGTAGCGCTGCAGCACCGGCTCGACGTGGGCTTGCAGCAGCACCAGCTGCTCGCCGAAGCCCAGCGAAGTCCAGGCCGGCAAGGCCTTGACCACGATGAAGCCGGTCAGCACCGGCAGGGTTTCCTGATTTGCCAGAGTCATCTTAAGCTCCTTCACAATGGTTCAGCGGCGCGCCGGTGCCGGCTGGCCCGGCACGGCGGCCGGCTGCAGCTGATAATTCGAGGGCAGCAGCAAGGCCAGCAGCGCGCACACGACGAAGACCGGCCCCAGCACCGAAAACACGCTGCGCAGGGAATCGTTCGACAAGTGCTGCGACTCCAGCGCGTACTGGATTGCCGCCAGCGCATTGATGCCCAGCGCCGCGCCCACATTGCGCAGCAGCTGGATGGTCGAGGTATACGTCGCCACGGCATCGGCCGGCGCCGCGTTCTGCGCCAGCACCACGGCGCCCACGGCCACGCACCCCATGCCCAGGCCGATCAGCAGCTCGGCGCCGGCGATCGCCTGCCACGGCAAGCTGCTGCTGCCCATGGCCAGCACGAAAGCGCCCGCCACCAGCGCCAGCGCACCGGCCAGCATGCTGCTGCGATAACCGACGCGCTGGATCTGCATGCCGCACACGGCCGAGCTGACCACGAAGCCCAGCGCCGCCAGCAGCACGATGATCCCGGTCTGCGCGGTATCGATGGCATGGCGCGCATGCAGCGCGATCGGCACCAGGGTGATCGAGGCATACAGGCCGATGCTGCCGCAGATGACAATGACCATGGCCACCGCCAGGCTGCGCTGCTGGAAGAACGCCAGCGGCACCGGGCTGGCCTGCGGCCGTCCCGTCACGCGCAGCACCAGCAGCAGCGCGCCCGCCACGGCCAGCACCAGCATCGACCAGAAGCTGTCGCGCGACAGTCCCACCTGGGCCGCCGACAGCGCCACCATCACGCCCAACAGCATCAGCGCAAAGAAGCTCTGCGCCAGATAGTCCACCGCCACGCCGCGCCGCACATGGGCGCTGAGGGCTTTGGAACGCAGCACCAGCAGGCATACCAGGCCGACCGGCATATTGATCAGGAAGGCGGCGCGCCAGCCGAAGGCATGGGTAAACGCCAGGCCGGCCAGCGGCCCGACAATGGCCGCCACGCCCCACACGATGCTGACCATGCTCTGCACCCGGCCGCGCTGCGAGGCGCCATAAATGATCGCCAGCGAAGCATAGGACAGCACGATGATCATGCCCGCGCCCGCGCCCTGCACCACGCGCGCCAGCACCAGCACCAGCATATCGCCGGCCAGCGCGGCGCCGGCGGACCCGGCCAGGAAGACCAGGATGGCCCAGCTCAGCACCGAACGCACGCCGTAGCGGTCGGCCAGCGCGCCGGTCAGCGGGCCAGCCAGCGCCATCGCCACCATAAAGCCCGACATCAGCCAGGGAAACAGCGCCTGCCCGCCGCCGACCGATCCGGCGATCACCGGCAGCAGCGTGCCGATGATGGTGGTATCGGTCGCGGCCAGGAACAGCACGGCCAGGATAGCGAAAGCGACCCACCGGTTCGGCGGAGCCACGGACGCAGCTTGTAACGGTTTATCACTCATTTTTATACTCCTTATTAGACGGAAGCCATTGCATGGCACACAAGGCGAAGCCAGTATTCCACCCGGCCTTCCGTCTGGCTTGTATATAAGTGCCAACCCCGAAGCCCCCCACCGTTTGCGCCAAATCAAACAATGTCCACCCTGGTGTCAGGCACTGGAGTAGGACATTCTTTGATCTTGCGCAAGGAATGTCCACCCTGGTGCCTGACACCAGGGTTGGACATTGTTTGAGGCAGATCAAATGGAGAGCCGGACTCAGGCGCTGAGCAGGCGGTATTCGGAGGGGCTGAGGCCGGAGGAGAGTTTCATGGCGCGGCTGAAGTGGGCGGAGTCGTAAAAGCCGGCCGCCAGCGCGACTTCGGTGAGCGAGGCGACGCCGTTGCGCAGCAGCGCGGCGGACATGCAGATGCGCACGGCCTGCTTGACCTGGCCGAAGGTGACGTCGTTGCGCGTGAGCTGGCGCTGCAGGGTGCGGGCGGAGCAGCCCAGCGCGCCGGCGCAGTCGAACAGCTCGGCGTCCGGCATATCGTACAGGGCTTCGGTCAGTTCGATCATGGCGCTGCCCGCGCCCACATGACGCGCCACCGCTTCCAGCCGGCGTTCGCCGCGCCCCAGTCCGGGCGAATGGCTGCCCGGCTTGAGCTGGTCGACAAAGGCGTGCATCACGCGCTGGCGCAGCGGACTGTCGCGGCCCTGCTGCGGCTGGCGGCTCAAGCCCGGCCCTTCGACCAGGGTGGCGACGCCGAGCGAGACCTTGCGGTTGATGCCGTTCCAGCGCTCGGCAAACTGTTCGCCGTTGGCCGCGCATTGCACCAGCTCGGACAGCGGATTGGCGTCGCAGGCCAGCAGCAGGCCGACTTGCTCTTCCAGCGTCTGGTCGCTGGGCGGCGCCCGTTCGGCGTCGGCGGCCATGCGCACATAGTCTTCATGCGGCACAAAGCCGTTCACGGCGCTCATGACGGCATACGAAAACAGCCGCGGCGACGAGGCGTCGCGCGGCTCCAATGCCTGGGTCAGTAAATGATAGCTGTTCATGCTACTACTCCCGCATTCCGCAGTGAAGCGGATCAAGCAGCCCAGGCGCGGCCAACCGGCGCCGCGCAAAGGCTGCGTCTTGCTCAGGCGGCGAAATCGGCCGCCAGCGCCAGCGGTTCCCAGCGTGCAAACTCATTGCTGACTTGCTCGATCTTGGCTTTCGCGCGCTCGGTCGCGATCTTGCCCGTCAGCAGACGCAAGGGCGGCTGCTCGGCCTCCACCACCTCGATCATGGCGCGCGCCACGCCGAGCGGATCGCCCGGCTGTTTGAGGTGGTTGGCCGCGCGCGCCTCACCCAAGCCATTCATCAGATTAGCATACGCATCGAGCTTGCGCTCGGCCAGCTGCAGGCCGGCGCCCAGGAAGTCGGTCTTGTAGGGGCCGGGTTGCAGAATGGTGAGGCGGATGCCGAAGCCTTCGATCTCCTTGGCCATGGTTTCCGAAGCCCCTTCCAGCGCGCACTTGCTGGCGCCGTACATGCCCAGTCCCGGCGGCGCGCCCCAGGCATGGCTGGAGGATAGCTGGATGATATGGCCTTGATGACGGTCGCGCATATGCGGCAGCACGGCGCGCGTCATGTTCAGGGTGCCGAAGAAGTTGGTGTCGAAGATGGCGCGCGTCTGCGCATCCGACACCGCCTCGATCGGCCCGGCCACGCCGTAGCCGGCGTTATTGACCAGCACATCGATGCGGCCGAAGGCGGCGATGCAGTCCGCCACCGCCCGCTCGATGGCGGCCATATCGGTAATGTCCAGCGCGGCGGTATGGATGCGCTCCGGCGCCAGCCCGCGCAGATCGTCCAGTGTGGACGCGACGCGGGCGGTAGCAAAAATATAGTCGCCGCGCCGGGCCAGCGTCTCGACGAAGACGCGGCCGAAGCCCTTGGAGCAGCCGGTGATGAACCACACGCGTTGTTTGGTATCAGTCATGGTCTTTCCTTTCCAGATAGTAGTGGCTTACCAGGGCAGAACCTGGCCTCGGTGCATATAGCTGCCGCTCGGTCCATCGTCGCCCAGCAGCGCCAGTTGCACGCTGGTAGCCGCGCCCTCCTCGATGCTCATCTCGGCATGGGGACCGCCCATATCGGTGCGCACCCAGCCCGGATGGGCGGCATTCACCTTGATGCTGCTCCCGGCCAACTCCTTGGCCAGGTGGATGGTGAAGGCGTTCACCGCCGTCTTCGAGGCGTTGTAGGCGAACTGGCGGTGGTTCGGCAGGCGCGGATCGTCGCTGGTGGCGTGGATATTGAGCGAGGCCAGCACGCTCGATACATTGACGATGCGCCCGGCCGGCGCGCGCTTGATCAGCGGCAGCAGGGTCTGCGTCAGCCCCACCAAGCCGAAGAAATTCACTTCGAAGGTGCCGCGCAGCGCATCGCCCGACACCACGCTGGTGGTGTTCTTCTGGTTGAATTCCGTTTCCGGCGTTTCCAGCATGATGCCGGCGTTGTTCACCAGGATATCGAGCTTGCCGTATTTCTGCTCGATGAAGTCGTAGGCGCGCTGGTGGTCGGCCGCATTGGCGACATTGAATTCCAGCCATTCGGCCTGCACGTCCTGCTCGCCCAGTTCGGCCAACGCCTTGCGCCCCGAGGCCTCGTCGCGCGCGCCGAGAATCACGTGGATGCCCTGGCGTCCCAGTTCCAGCGCCGTGCCGAAGCCGATGCCGCGGTTGGCGCCGGTGACGAAAGCCACTTTGCGGCCGTTTTGCTCTTTCGCGTTCATAATGGTCCTTGATCGGTAAAGGTGGTTGCGATGGCGCTTACAACAGCGCCTGCTGCTGCTTGTATTCGTTGTTGATGCCGATGATGACGTTGGAAATCGTCACATAGCCCTTGGTCAGCATGGGGCTGGCGCGCAACTCCTCCATCATGAAGTAGTAGGCGCTCAGGTCTTCCGTCTCCAGGATCATGAAATCGGAGAAGCTGGTGGTAAACGCTTCCGCATCGAAGGAAGCGCGCTTGATGCGGTCGCCGTAGCGGATCAGGATGGGGAAGATGTGCTGCCCCTCGTAGTCCCGCCTTTCGCCCGGCGGCTTGTGCAGCCATTCGTTGGAAAAGGTGTAGCACATGACGATGCTATAGACGATTTTCGGCGTACTCATGATCTCTCCTTGTCTTGCCTGTCAATGGAAGTGCACGCGCTCGGAATGTGAAAAGTCCTTGAGCAGGGCGCGCGTATCGCTGTCGAGGAAGTCGTCCACCTTGCGGAACGAATCGCCGGCCAGGATGGCGCGGCGGAAAGCCAGCGTGATGGCCAGCTGCACCTCGGCGCTGCGGTTCTGCGTCTGGAAGTCGACCCCGAACTGGCGCTTGAGCTGGGCCGCGCTGGTCAGGGCCAGGGTGGTGTTGAGTTCCTCGGTGGCGTTGATCAGCTCTTCCATCTGGCGCCGTTCCAGCGGCGTCAGGCTGGGCAGCACATGGTCGATCACGAAGTGGTCGGTGCGGATGTGGCGCGCCTCGTCCAGGCCATGCAGATGCAGCAGGCGCGTGAACGGCGACTTCATTTCCGGGTCCATATTGCGCATGCGCGTCTCGAACACGGTGATCACCGACTCGCCCACATAGGCCGTGGCGCACAGCGCCGCCAGCTTGACCAGGGGCGAATGCTCGCCCTGGAACAGCGTGATGCGCTCCTGGAAGTAATTGTTTTCCAGCTTGTAGTCGCAGCCGGTCAAGGTGCGCACATAGCGGTAGAAGGTGTTCGCATGCTGTACCTCTTCCGAGGCGAAGCAGCCGAGGGCGTGCACCAGATCACTGCCTTCCCACAGCTCGCCCTTGCCGCGCATCTGGCTTTCGGCGATCACGCGCACCATCACCGAGGCGACGTGGAATTCGATCTCGGCCAGCTGCGCCAGTTCCTTGTACAGATAGGCGGTGGCGCGCAGCTGTTCGTCCTTGCGGCCGCAGACCTGCTGCGAGAGGAAGTCGAGTTCTTCCTCGGCGCGCACCGCATCCCAGGGCATGTGGTTGGGATGCAGGAAGTGCTGGTGCGCGCTCAGATTGATGTTATGCAGCGACGGATTCATGTTCCACCTCCTTGGCAAGGTCTTCTTCGAATTGGTGATAGCCGTCCTCGATGCCGATGAAGACCTTGTCGATGCTGCACAGGCCATCGGACAGCAGGCGCGAATCGCGCAGCTCTTCCACCATGTAGTAGTAATAGGCCAGGTCCGAGGTCTCGATGATCATGAAATCGGTGAACTCGGTGCAGAAGCCTTCGGCATCGTAGGCGCGGCGGCGCAGCAGCTTGTCGTAGCGCGCGAAGATGGGCACGACGTGTTCCATTTCAAAAGCCTTGCGCTGGTCGCGCGACATGCCCAGCCAGGCGTTCGAAAAGTTGTAGCACATGATGACGGTGTAGGTCAGCTTGGGTTTCATGGACAATCCCTTCTCAGTAGTAGCTCAGTGCGTTGTAAATGGTGCGCTGCGTATCCTCGATCCGCCTGCGGCCGTGCATGACGCGGGCGTTGTCGATCACCGCGATGTCCCTGCTCTTCCAGCCCACGTCGACGGTGTGGCGCTGGCAGACTTCATCGAGCACGCGGCGTATTGCGGCATTGAGCGGCGTGCCGTCGGCGAAGGCGATGCTGGGCCGTTCGTAATTGAAGGACGGACCGAAAATGCTGTTGGCGAAGGCATACCGTCCGGGGCTGAACAGCGAGCGGTCCAGGATGGCCGGGGTGCGGAAGCTGTAGGTGACGGAGGCGTCTTCATTCAGCTCGATCTTGGTGCTGTCGTTGTCGTTGACCAGGGCCAGCAGGCGTTCGAAGCAGGACTGCGTATCGGCTGCCTCGGCGCCGGCGGCGAAGGCGTGGCGCACATAGTTCTTCCACAGCTCCTCGCCGACGCGGCGGGTGTAGACGATGTCCTGGGACAGCAGCGCATTGCGCATCTGCGGCGACAGGTCGCGATAGACGGCGGCGCCGTCGCACACCGTGGTCTGCGAACCGACGCGCGGCGCCTGCTCGCAGTAGAACCAGCACAGGTCGGGCCAGAACGGGCTGTTGCCGTTCTCGCAGTGCAGGCCGATGGCGTCGACGCCGGCATCGACCTTCTGCGCCAGCACCTTGCCGTCCTTGTCGTGGAACTGGCGGGCCGGATCGAGGCTGATGCGGCTGGAATGGAAGCGCACCAGATCGGAAAAGCCCTGCACATCGCAGTCGAAACCGCGCAGGACGATGTAGCCGTGCCGGCTCAGCCAATTGGCCAGCGTCGGCTTGTCGATGGAAGCCAGCGTATCGCCGGCGGAAGCCTTGACCACCAGGCCGGCTTGTTTGGTATGAGCTTCAGTTTGCACCATGTTCTCCTTGCTGATATTGGTCCTGCGCGTGGCGGCGGCTGCGCACATAGCTTTCGATGTCCTGCCGGCGCGGCCGCCCGGTGACGGTGAAGAGGCGCTGGCGCAGGGCCGGCGCGTCGGTTTCGAACACAAAATCGGCGGCGCGCTCCACGCCGGACAGCCAGCGCTCGCCATGCGCCTGCAGGCGCGCGCGCAGCGAGATCGGATCGGCGCCCGCCGCCGTCAACACGAAGGCGCTCAGACTTTCCGCGCCCTCGCCCAGCAGCACGATGTCGGCCACCCCCGGCACGCTGCGGTAGGACGCTTCGGCCGGTTCCGGCGACACATTGCGGCCATGGGCGGTGATGATCAGGTTCTTCTTGCGGCCGACGATGCTGATGTAGCCGTCGGCATCGATGCTGGCCAGGTCGCCGGTCCATAGCCAGCCGTCGGCATCGGTGTGGCAGGCGCTCGGATCGCTGCCGCTGTAGCCGGCAAACAGCGAGGCGCTGCGGATGGCCAGTTCGCCGTCCGAACCGAGGCGGCATTCCACGTGGGAGAGCGGCTTGCCCACCGTGCCGATGCGGTTCTCGCGCGGCGTATTCCATGACACCACCGAACTGTTCTCGCTCAGGCCATAGCCCTGCAGCACCGGGATACCATGGCGCGCCAGGCGCTCGATGGTGGCCGCCGCCACCGGCGCCCCGCCGGCCGCGATCAGCGGCGGCGTGGCACGGCCGAACAGGGCGCGGCATAGATGCTCGCCGCGGCAGCCCGCCACGGCGGCGGCGGCCAGCGCTGCCTGCTGCGGCGGCGCAGCCTCCGCCTCGGCCAGCGCCGCATCGACGCCGGCATGGGCCACCGCACCGGCCACGATACGGTCGGCGGCGGCGGCCAGGGCCTCCACCAGCGAGGGCGGCAAGGTCATGGCGCTGGGCGCCGCGCGCTGCATCAGGGCCAGCTTGTCGACCGCGACGGCGCCCGGATCGCCGAGCGGCGCCTCGCCCACCGGCGGCAGCACCACGCAGCCACCCGCCATGAAGGGCATGTACAGCGCCGTGACCTGTTCGATCAGCAGGCTGAATGGCACCAGGTTCAGGTAGCGCGTGTAATCGTCCGGTTTGGCGCGCTGCCACAGGGAGGCCAGCAAGGCATCCAGCCCATGTTCGCGGATGCGCACGCCCTTCGGCTTGCTGGTGGTGCCCGAGGTGTGGATCACCTTGCACATCCGGTCCTCGCGCGACAGGCGGCGCAGCGGTGGGCCCGAGGCGCCCAGCAGGTGGTCGATGCGCAGGCAGGGAATGGCGGCAAAGGCTTGCGGCGCCACCGCGCGCCAGGCGTCGAAGCGGCGCTGTCCCTCCTCGTCGGTGAGCACGGCGCTGCAAGCCGACAGCAGATGCGCCGCCTGTTCGGCCGAGAAGGCCAGCGGCACCGGCACCTCCACATAGCCGCCCAGCAGCAGGGCCAGGTCGGCTTCGATCCAGCGCACCGAGTTGGCCGCCACCAGGCCGAGGGTGGCGCCCGGCGCATACTTGCCGCCCAGTGCGCGCTGGATGGCGCGGCAGGCATGATCCAGGGCGCCATAGCTGACGGTGTATTGCGCCGTGCCCGCGCCGCCCAGCTGGACGATGGCCGGCGCTTGCGGCGCCTTCTGCAGCGTGGCGAGGATGGCGTCGATGAAATGGCTCATAGCGCCACCCCGCTCCGCTGCCGCGCCGCCACCAGATGCGGCAGGCCGCGCGCGATGCTGCCCATGTCCTCCAGCTCTTCCGGCGCCTCGATATCGAGCAGCTGCTGGTTGTAGCGGCAGCTGACGGTGTCGAAGAAGCTGCCCAGCGCATCCAGGCGCACCAGGCCGGTGACAGGACGCGTGTCGTAGTAGGTGCCCCAATCCACGCCCGCCACCTTGTCCAGGCGATTGACGTCGGCCACCGCCACTTCCTGGAACGGCAGCTTCATATACTGGAAGGAGCGGCGCAGTTTGGTGGTGGCGGTGCACAGCACGCCGCGCAAGCCCAGATACCAGCAGATCAGCGCCATCGCGCGCATCAGCTCCATGCCGATGGTCGGCTCCAGCGTGGCCAGGGCCGAGACTTCGGCCACATCGCGCCGCGCCACCTCGCGCTGGAAGATGTCGGCCAATATCCGCGCCAGCGGCTGCTCCAGATACTGCTCGGAGAACAGCGTGCCGTTGCCGGCGAAGGTCAGGCCGGCGCAGGCCAGCGCCTGGCTCTTGCCGACGTCGATGCATACCACAAAGCGGTGCGGACGCGGCGCGATGCGCGCGCTATAGCACTGCTGGTACACATGTTGCGCCAGGCGCACCGCCTGGTCGTAGTATGGGTCGGCGGGGCCGACCAGCTTGAACGCGAGACTGCGCCCGCTTAAGTTGAGATGAAACATTTTTTAGACTCCTGGCTGAGGACTTGACGCACCCTGTTTATGACAAAGTTACGGCTTGGCGCAGGCTTGCTTAAAGCGCTGACCCACTCTTTCTTCCGCCGTTTTAGTTGTCTTATTGTCATTCCCGCAGTGCAGCAGCGGCTTGTATAAACGCGCCAGTTTTCACAAATTCTTAAGCTGGCCGGCCCGGCAAAAAACCACCGCGTCATCACGCTGTAATAACTGGCCGTTACCCTGCGCGTCGTTGCAATTCCCTCTAACACGACGACAGGCAAGAACAATGAACAAGCATTTCAAAGCGGCCGTTGCCGCATGCGCGGCGATGACCCTGGCTCCGCTGGCGATGGCGGAGAATGTGGCGGCAGCGGTGGCCGAGATGGCGGCGAACGCCGATGCGAACATGAACGCGAGCGGCAGCGAGCACGCCGCCGCCGCCGCCGGCCCGATCGCTTCGGTGGAAGTGGTGTCGCGCAAGACCCGCTCCTCGGTCGACCTGAAGCGCGACGAGATCCAGAAAATCCTGCCTGGCACCAATCCGTTGAAGGCATTGCAAACCCTGCCCGGCGTGAGCTTCCAGACCGCCGACCCATGGGGCAATAATGAGCAGAACCTCTCGCTCTTCATTCACGGCTTCAGCGGCCAGCAACTGGGCTACACCATGGACGGCGTGCCACTGGGCGACCAGCAGTACGGCAACTACAACGGCCTGTCGCCGCAGCGCGCCGTCACCAGCGAGAACGTGCGCAGCGTGATCCTCTCGTCCGGCGCCGGCGACCTGGCGACCGCCTCTACCAGCAATCTGGGCGGCACCATCGAAACCTTCAGCAGCGACCCATCGAGCAAGCAGGGCTTCTCGGCGCAGCAGACGGTGGGCAGCCACCGCACCTCGCGCACCTTTATGCGCTACGACACCGGCAGCTTCGGCGACGGCAACAGCGCCTATGTCTCGGCCCTGCACCACGAAGCGCGCGCCTGGGACTTCAAGGGCCGCCAGGGCGGCGACCAGATCAACGCCAAGTATGTGAACCTGAACAGCAAGGGCAAGTTGACCCTCTACTTCAACTACAACGACAAGATCGAGCCGAACGAGGACAGCACGGTGCACGTGGCCGGCGAAACCAGCGCGCCTTACACCCGTCCCTTCCTGTACCCGGACTTCAACGCCGCCCTGTCCTACCTGTCGCCCACCGGCGCCACGCCTGCGGCCGAAGGCAATAACTACCGCAACTACTACAGCGACGCGCAGCGCAAGGACTATCTGGCCTATGCCAAATACGACTGGCACCTGAACGACAACACCAGCTGGTCGAACCAGGTCTACTACCACTACGACGACGGCGTGGGCGTGGTGGCCGGTCCGATCGGCGTGGCCGGCCTGCCGGCGCTGTTCGCGATCTACTATCCGAACCAGAACCTGAAGCAGGTGTTCGGCAATTCCGGCTACGCCACCCGCACCACCGAGTACAAGATCAAGCGCGGCGGCCTGCTGTCCACGCTGCGCACCGAGATCGGCGAGCATAAGCTGCAGGCCGGCGTCTGGGTCGAGCGCAATGAATCGGAAGCCTACCGCCGCTGGTACGCGCTGGATGTGAACAATCCGAGCAGCCCGTATGACCGTCCATCCAATCCGCTCATCACGCAGTACGGCAGCGAAATCCGCAACACCGTGGTGCAGCTGCATGCGCAGGACGAGTGGCGCGTGCATCCCGACATCTCGCTGCTGGCCGGCTTCAAATCGAGCCTGCAGTTCGCCAAGGGCGACTTCCCGGTGCAGCCGCGCAAGGGCGCGATTGCCGGCGGCTCGACCGCCCTGCCGGTGGGCGGGATCGACACCAAGAAATGGTTCCTGCCGCAGATCGGCGCACGCTGGGACGTGACGCCTCAAGACCAGGTCTTCATCAATCTGCAAAAAAATATGCGCCAGTTCGTGACCTACGGCGGCGGCGGCGCTTCGCCATGGAGCCTGGCCAGCCAGTCGGCCTTCGACCTGTTCAAGCAGACCGCCAAGCCGGAAACCTCGGTCACGTTTGAAACCGGCCTGCGCACCAGCCGCCAACTGAACTGGGGACCGCTGCAAGCCTTCGACGGCCAGGTCAACTTCTACCACGTGAGCTTCAAGGACCGCCTGCTGCAAATCAGCCCGACGCCGGTGATCTCCGCCATCATCGGCGGCAATCCGGTGCTGGCCAACGTCGGCAATGTGCGCACCGATGGCGTCGACCTGTCCGGCACCTTCCACTTCGGCCGCCAGTTCTCCTTCTACAATGCGCTGTCCTACAACCGCTCCAAGTATGAGGACAACTACAACAACGGCGCATCGCTGGTGCCGACCTCCGGCAAGAAAGTACCGGGCAGCCCGGAATGGATGAACAAATTCGTCGCCACCGTCAACGTGGCCGACACCGAGTTCCAGCTGATCGGCGACTACGTGGGCAAGCGCTACGCCACCTACACCAATGACCTCAGCGTGCCGAGCTACTTCCTGATGAGTCTTGGCGTGTCGGGCAAGCTGCCCTTCATGAATGGCGGCTGGCTGAAGAACGCGCGCTATCGCCTGAACATCAGCAACCTGACCGACCGCCGCGGCAGCCAGAACGTGGTGGTGGGTGCGGCCGACAAGACCTACAACACCTTCCCCATCGCCCCGCGCCAGGGCTTCCTGACCCTGATGGCGGACTTCTGATGAACGGCCTGTTCGCCTCTGGCGGCACAGGCCGCGTGCTGTCGCGCCGTGGCTTCATCACGGCGGCGGCGGCCGTGGGCGGCGCCCTCGCCGCCTCGCCGTTTGCTGCATCCGCGTCCGCGGCATCGCCGCTGCTGGCCGCGCCAAGCGGCGCCGCGCGGCCGCTGGTCTTCGCCCACCGCGGCGCCAGCGCCCTGCGTCCAGAGCACACCCTGGCCGCCTACGCCAAAGCCATTGCCGACGGCGCCGACTATATCGAGCCGGACCTGGTCTGCACCAAGGATGGCGTGCTGGTGGCGCGCCACGAAGCCAATCTGAGCGAGACCACCGACGTCGCGCGCCGTCCCGAATTCGCCGGCCGCCGCGCCAAGAAGACCATCGATGGCGAAACCCACGAAGGCTGGTTCGTCGACGACTTCACCCTGGCCGAACTGAAAAAACTGCGCGCCATTGAACGCATTCCGCAATCGCGTCCCGGCAGCGCGGAATTCGACGGCATGTTCCAGGTGGTGAGCTTTGAAGAAGTGATCGATTTCGTGGCAGCGCAAGCGGCCATCGCCGGCCGCGTGATCGGACTGGTGCCCGAACTGAAAAGCTCGACCTACTTCGCCAGCGTTGGATTGAAATTGGAAGACCGCTTCATCGCCACCCTGGCCGAGCACGAATACACGCGCCGCAACCCGGTGGAAATCCAGTCGTTTGAAGTGGCAAACCTGAAATATGTGCGTGACAAATTGGGCCGTCGCGCCAACCTGCGCCTGATGCAACTGGTCGGCGTGGGCCCGCGCAAACCCAGCGACGTCGCCGCCGCAGGAGGCAGCCTGACCTATGAGCAAATGAGCACGCCCGCCGGCCTGCGCGAAATCGCCGCCTACGCCGACGTCTTCGCCCCGCCAACGCGCGCCCTGATCCCGCTGAAAGCCGACGGCAAGCTGGCCGAACCAACTTCGCTGAGTGCCGACGCCAAAGCCGCCGGATTGCGCGTGGAAACCTGGACCTTCCGTCCCGAAAACCGCTTCCTCGCCGCCGACTTCCGCGACGGCGGCAGCGAGCACGCCCGCAACCCCGCCGGCTCGGTCGCCGAGATGCGCCGCTATCTCAAGCTCGGCCTCGACGGCTTCTTCACCGACGACCCCGCCCTCGGCCGTCTAGCCGCCGACAGCTAAACCACCTTTGATCCAACGCAAAAAATGTCCACCCTGGTGCCAGGCACCAGAGGTGGACATTCTTTGATCTTTCTCAAGGAATGTCCGACCCTGGTGTCAGGCACCAGGGTTGGACATTGTTTGATTTAGCGCAAAGGGGCTTAGGCTTTGGGCAGGCTGCGGGTCAGGTCGACCCAGCTTTGCGGCTGGGGCTTGGCGCGTTCGCGCACGCCGAAGAAGGTGACGACCAGCTCGCCGTCCTTGTCGAAGAATTCGACCGAGGTGACGCCGGCGCGCTGTACGACGTAGCCGGTTTTCAGGGCGCTTTCGCGCACGTGCAGATTGAAGTTCGGGTCCAGCACGTTGTACCACTCGCCGCTGGCGGCGGTCTTTTCGATCTTGCCGCTGAAGATTTGCGTCACCGCCTCATTGCCGAGGAAGGCCATGATGGACAGTTGCTGCTTGGCCGAGTCGTCCAGCAGCTTGCGCATGGCTTGCGGCGAGATGCGCTGCACCACGCCAGCCGGCGCCAGGCGCATGGCTTGTTCGCGCGTCAGGCCAAACTCGCGCACGATGCGGTTGAACTGGTGCACGTCGGTCATCTCTTGCCAAGCCAGCTGGAACTCTTTCACGTCCACCGCGCTGTCGGCTTTTTCTGCTGCCTTCGGTGCGGCGGCGGCGATTTTCAGTTCGCCGGTTTGCTGCGGATGGCGGAAGTCGGCCGCGATCTTGTCGAAGGCGGCGATGCCGGCTTCGTTCTTCAGGTAGACCTTGTGCGCGGCATTGCCTTGCGCGTCGAAGAACTGCAGGCTGCGCGTGATGGCGCCGTCGCGGCCCGGCTGCACCACGGCGAAGGCATGCTTCCAGTTGGCGAAGTGGAAGCGCAGGTCGATGTCGCCGCCCAGGTAGCCGCCGGCTACGCTGCGCAGGCGCGCTTCGCTTTCCTTGTCCTTCTCCTTGTCGCCGGTCGGCGCTTCCTGCTTGACGCGCATGGCCACGCCGGTGCGTTCCAGCACGGCGTTTTCATTGCGGGTCAGGGCCATCACCGTGCCCAGGTCGAGGGCGCGGCGCATGATGTCGCTGGCGGCGTGCTCGCTGTCGCTCAGGCGGGTCGCGGTCTTGCCGATGCCGGTGGCCAGCAGTTCTGCCTCGGATACGTTCAGTGCGCGCGCCGCATCGCGGATCTGCAGCTTTGGCTGCTCCGCTTTGAGCGTGGCCCAACGCTCGCTCAGCGTCGGCGCGGCGCCTACATAGGCTGCGCTCAGCAGCATGAAGGCGGCTAGCGCGAGCGCGTAACGATGTTTGGTTTTCATATCAGTCTCCTTGGGTGGATTAGTACATCAGCTTGAAATTTACTGCAGCCGTGCGACCTGGGCGCGCATAGCGTTCGATATCGGCCGAGGCACTCGCCGCCAGGCCACGCGCTTGCGCGTAGTCCCAGTATTTGCGGTCGCCAAGGTTGTAGATGCCGGCGTTGATGGTGGCGTTCTTGCCGATATTCCAATAGCCGGTCAGGTCCAGCACCGTCGATGCCGGAACGTCGAACATCGGCAGGATCTTGCCGCTGCGCGGATCGGTGATGCTCGATTCAGCCTGGCGGCCGCGCGCATGCACCGCGCTCAGAGCCGCGCCACCGCGCTTGGCGGGATCGTCCCAGGCCAGCGTGGTGGTGAATTTGGCCGGCAGGGCCGAAGCCAGATCCGATTTCTTGCCGGTTTCCTTGTCCTGCGAGCGGCCCTTGGCGACACCGGCCGCCAGGTCCACGCTGAAGCCATTCAGCGGCGCCGAGAAGGCGCCCAGGTCCAGGCGTACCGAGGCTTCAACGCCCCAGGTGCGCGCCTTGCCCATATTCTCTGGGCGGTACAGGCCGACGGTCAGCGTCGGATAGTTGACCGGATCGTCCGCCTGCGGCGCATATTCGATGAAGTTTTTGTAGCGCGTGTTGAACACGGATGCGCTGAGCTGCACGCCCTTGGCCGCCTCGCCCTTCAAGCCCAGTTCAAAGGCATCGCTGGTTTCCTTCTTCAGATTGCGGTTGCCCAACACCGCGTAGCCATGACCTGCGCCGGTATAGCTAAAGGAGTCGAAGGTGCCGGTCATTTCAATAGCAGTCGGAATGCGCGTGCCGCGATGGTATTGCAGATAGGCGCTCAGCTCCGGCTTCAGGTGCACGCTCAGGTTCAGGCTCGGCGTCAGATAGCTGTAATCCTCCTTGCCCAGTTCCTTGGCGGCGTTGGGCACGGCGACCACGTAATTCTGCAGGTTCTTCGGCTTCATCTGCTGATGCTCGGCGCGCAGGCCAGGTGTCAGCACGCTCTTGTAGGCGCCCAGCTCAAAGCCCAATTCGGCGCGCACATAGGCGGCCAGCTTGCGTGTGTCCACATCGGCCATGCGGTTCTTGTTGGTGATCTGATGCGCGCCGGTGGCGAGGATGGTACGGTCTTCGCGCCATGGGCGGCGGCTCTCGGTATTTTCGAAGCTCAGACCATAATTCAGCAGCAGCTGGGGATTGAGCTGCTTGCTTGCATTGCTGGCCAGGCCAACGCTCTTGTTGTAGTAGCCGGTATCGATCAGGCGCTGGGCCGGCGAGCCGTAGGTGTAGCGCGCATTGGTGCGGTCGTCCACCTTGGAATCCTGCACATAGATGCGGCTTTCCAGCGTATCGAACCAGCTGCTGCCGCGCATCTCATGGTCGGCGCTCAAGCGGTTGCGGCGGGTCTTCGAGGTTTGCAGCGCGCCTTGCGGATAGTTGGTGCTGAGCTTATTGATGAACTGGCGCTCATGCTCGTTGCGGTAGCCGTCGAAGGTGAAGCCCAATTTTTGGCCGACCAGCGGAGTCCAGCTGAATTTCGCCAGCAGCGCGTCGGACGACCAGTCGTCCGGATTCTGCACCACATTGCCCTCGCTGCGCTGCTGCTCACCCTTGCGGTGCACATACAGCGCCATCGCCTTCATCGCGCCCGACTGCACGGCGCCGGTCAACGCGTGCATCTTCGCCTTGTCCACGCCGGTATAGCCGAATTTGTATTCGGCATAGGTGGGACGCTGCTCGCTCACAAAGTCTTCCGGCGACTTGGTGGTGAAGGACACGGAACCGCCTAGGCCCGGCGTGCCCGCGCCGGCCGCCGAGGTGCCGGAGCCGATGCGCACTTCGCGGAAGGTTTCAGGATCGAAATAATCGCGGCCGATGCCGAAGTTGGCCAGCGTGGTCGCATCGGGCTTGGGTGCCGCATCCGGCAGCGCGATGCCGTCCAGGTCCAGGCTGACGCGATTGCCCTCGACGCCGCGGATATTGAAGCCGGTATTGCCGGCGCCATCCCAGATATTGCCCGAGCCGCTGGCGGCCGACGGCACGCTGATCAGCGGCTCATAGCGCGCCATGCCCGACATATCGGTGACAGCGCGCTTGGTCAGATCCTCGGCGCTCAGTTTAGTGGTGGTGCCGGTACGGGCCGATGCCGCCTCATCGCGCTTGGCGGTGACGAGGATTTCGCCCAATTGGGAAGCGGGAGCAGCGTTCTGGGCCAGCGCCACGGGGCTGAAAGCGGCCAGCAGCAGCACCGCCAAACGGTGCGGACGAGGAAAAGCAGACATATCGATCCAGGGAAAAGAGGTCAGTAGAAAGCTGGCTCCTCAACCCGGCGCGACAGGCGCGTTACAACGGTGGAATGGCTGGCAAAGACGCCATCTTATCAAGAATGATTCTCATTCGCAAGGCGGCACCGCTTTGATGTATCGCAAACAATGTCCACCCCTGGTGTCAGGCACCACGATCGGACATTCTTTGATTTTTCGCAAAAAATGTCCGACTCCAGTGCCTGGCACCAGGGTTGGACATTGTTTGATGAAAGTCAAATCAGGGGGTGGGGTTGGCGGCGTCGGGGGCGGGACGGGTCTGGCCTTTGCCGAGGATCTGCACGTAGATCTCGTTTTGCTTGATCATGCTGAGCTCGTAACGGGCGCGTTCTTCGACGGCGCCGGTGCCGTCTTTCAGGTCGCGCACTTCGGAGTCGAGCTTGGCATTGCGGCGTTCCAGTTCGTCGTTTTTCTTGTGGGCCGCGGCGACCTGCTCTTCGAGTTCGCCGACGCGCAGCCAGCCACCTTTGCCCAGCCACAGGGGGTACTGGATCAGCACGAGCAGCAGGGCGAGGGACAGGGTGATCAGGCGCATGGATGTTCAGATACTGCGGCCGGAATCGCTTCCGGCCGCAGGGGCTTGCTATTACTTCAGGTTGTAGAAGGCGTCACGGCCTGGGTAGGAGGCGATGTCGCCCAGATCTTCTTCGATGCGCAGCAGCTGGTTGTACTTGGCCATGCGGTCGGAGCGGGACATGGAACCGGTCTTGATCTGCAGTGCATTCAGACCGACGGCGATGTCGGCGATGGTCGAGTCTTCGGTTTCGCCGGAACGGTGCGAGATCACGGCGGTGTAGCCGGCGCGCTTGGCCATTTCGATGGCGGCGAAGGTTTCGGTCAGGGTGCCGATCTGGTTGATCTTGATCAGGATCGAGTTGGCGATGTTCTTCTGGATGCCTTCTTTCAGGATCTTGGTGTTGGTCACGAACAGGTCGTCGCCCACCAGCTGCACTTTCTTGCCCAGGGCTTCGGTCAGGGTGGCCCAGCCTTCCCAGTCGCCTTCAGCCATGGCGTCTTCGATCGAGATGATCGGATACTTGTCGCACCAGGTGGCCAGCAGGTTGGTGAATTCGGCGGCGGTCAGGCTCATGCCCTCGCCTTCCAGCACGTATTTGCCGTCCTTGTGGAACTCAGAAGCGGCGCAGTCCAGGCCCAGGGCGATCTGGGTGCCTGGCTCGTAGCCGGCTTCTTCGATGGCCTGGATGATCAGCTTGATGGCTTCTTCGTGGCTGGCCACGGAAGGAGCGAAGCCGCCTTCATCGCCCACGGCGGTGGTCAGGCCTTTCTTGTGCAGGATCTTTTTCAGGGTGTGGAACACTTCGGCGCCATAACGGATGGCTTCCTTGAAGGTCGGCGCGCCCACTGGAATGATCATGAATTCCTGGATGTCCAGGTTGTTGTCGGCGTGCGCGCCGCCGTTGATGACGTTCATCATCGGCACCGGCATCTGCATGGCGCCCGAACCGCCGAAGTAGCGGTACAGCGGCAGGCCGGCTTCTTCAGCGGCGGCCTTGGCCACGGCCATGGACACAGCCAGCATCGCATTCGCGCCCAGGCGCGATTTGTTTTCGGTGCCGTCCAGATCGATCAGGGTGCGGTCCAGGAAGGCTTGCTCATTGGCGTCCAGGCCCATGATGGCTTCCGAGATTTCGGTGTTGATGTTCTCGCAGGCTTGCAGCACGCCCTTGCCGAAGTAGCGCTTCGGATCGCCGTCGCGCAGCTCGATGGCTTCGCGCGAACCGGTGGAGGCGCCCGACGGCACCGCCGCGCGGCCCATCACGCCCGATTCCAGCAGCACGTCGCATTCCACGGTGGGATTGCCGCGCGAGTCAATGATCTCGCGGCCGATAATATCAACGATAGCACTCATGTAATTCTCCAAAGTTAAGCGAAACTGGTCTGCGTGCCGGCATTGCCTGCCTGTTCACACGCCAAAATTGCTGCAAGGGTAACAGAGGACCGCCAGATGTGGAAGCGGGCCTGGCGTATAGAACGCGAGGCCCGCCCTTATGACAGATCAGTTGAAGCCGTTTTCGAGGAAACCGGCTTTCTTGGTGATGCGGTCCAATTCGATCAGCACGGACAGCAATTCCTTCATGCGGCCCAGAGGTACGGCGTTGGGGCCGTCCGACAGCGCGGTGGCCGGCGTCGGGTGGGTTTCCATGAACAGGCCTGCCACACCCACCGCCACGGCGGCGCGCGACAGCACCGGCACCATCTCGCGCATGCCGCCCGAGGAAGTGCCGTTCCCGCCCGGCAGCTGCACCGAGTGGGTGGCGTCGAACACGACCGGCGCGCCGGTGTCGCGCATGATGGCCAGCGAGCGCATATCGGACACCAGGTTGTTGTAGCCGAAGGAGGCGCCGCGTTCGCAGGCCATGAAGTTGTCTTCGTTCAGGCCCTTGGCGCGCGCGGCGGCACGGGCTTTGTCGATCACGTTCTTCATGTCGCCGGGGGCCAGGAACTGGCCCTTCTTGATGTTCACCGGCTTGCCCGATTCGGCGCAGGCGTTGATGAAGTCAGTCTGGCGGCACAGGAAGGCCGGGGTTTGCAGCACGTCGACCACGGAGGACACGGCGGCGATTTCTTCGATCGAGTGCACGTCGGTCAGCACCGGCACGCCCAGCTCGCGCTTGACGTCTCCCAGGATTTCCAGGCCCTTGTCCATCCCGGGACCGCGGTACGAGGTGCCGGAAGAACGGTTGGCCTTGTCGAAGGACGATTTGTAGATGAAGGGAATGCCCAGCTCCGCCGTCATTTCCTTCAGCGCGCCCGCCGTATCAAACGCCATCTGGCGCGATTCGATCACGCAGGTGCCGGCGATCAGGAAAAACGGCTGGTCGAGGCCAATCTCGAAGCCACACAGTTTCATGCTGCGTCTCCTTGCAGATCACCCACGGCGTGCAGACGGGCGTTGCCGCCGGCTGCCTTGTGCGCCAGCGCCGCCTTGATATAGGACGTGAACAGCGGGTGGCCGTCGCGCGGGGTGGATTTGAATTCAGGGTGGTACTGCACGCCCACATACCATGGGTGGGCGTTGTCGCCGGTGCGCGGCAGTTCCATGATTTCGCACAGGTCTTCGGTCGGGGTGCGCGCGGCCACGATCAGGCCCGCTTCTTCGACGCGGGTCAGGTAGTGGTTGTTCGCTTCGTAGCGGTGGCGGTGGCGCTCGGTCACGACGCTGCCGTAGATTTCGGCGGCCAGGGTGCCCTGCTTCACGGCGCAGGCTTGCGCGCCCAGACGCATGGTGCCGCCCAGGTCGGAGTTCTCGTCGCGCTTCTCGACCTTGCCGTCGCGGTTCTGCCATTCATCGATCAGCGCCACGACCGGCTGGTCGGTGTTCGGCTCGAACTCGGTGGAGTTGGCATTGGTCAGGCCAGCCTTGTGGCGCGCGTATTCGATCAGCGCCACTTGCATGCCCAGGCAGATGCCCAGGTAAGGGATCTTGTTTTCGCGGGCGAATTGGGCGGCCAGGATCTTGCCTTCCACGCCGCGCTTGCCGAAGCCGCCCGGCACCAGGATGGCGTCGAACTTGGCCAGCTCGGCGCAGCCCTTGGCTTCGATCTCTTCGGAGTCGATGTATTCGATGTTGACGCGGCTCTCGGTGTGGATGCCGGCGTGGCGCAGCGCTTCGGTCAGCGACTTGTACGATTCGGTCAGTTCCACGTACTTGCCGACCATGCCGATCGACACTTCCGCTTTCGGGTGTTCCAGCGTGTGAATCAGCTTGCTCCACACCGACAGGTCGGCCGGTGCCGGATTCAGGTCCAGCGCTTCGCAGATGATCGCGTCCAGGCCTTGGTCGTGCAGCATCTGCGGCACTTTGTAGATGGTGTCCACGTCCCAGACCGAGATCACGCCGCGTTCTTCGATATTCGAGAACAGCGAGATCTTGGCGCGTTCGTCTTCCGGAATGGCGCGGTCGGCGCGGCACAGCAGCGCGTTTGGCGAGATGCCGATTTCGCGCAGTTTCTGCACCGAGTGCTGGGTCGGTTTGGTTTTCAGTTCGCCAGCCGATGCGATGTACGGCACCAGGGTCAGGTGCACGAAGGCGGCGTTCTTGCGGCCGGCGCGCAGGCTCAGTTGACGGGCCGCTTCCAGGAAGGGCAGCGATTCGATATCGCCCACGGTACCGCCGATTTCGCACAGCGCCACATCGTAGCCTTCCGCGCCACGGCGGATGTAGTCCTGGATTTCATTGGTGATGTGCGGGATCACCTGCACGGTCTTGCCCAGATATTCGCCACGGCGCTCCTTGCGGATCACGGATTCGTAAATCTGGCCGGTGGTGAAGTTGTTCACCTTGCGCATGCGGGTGGTGATGAAGCGCTCGTAGTGGCCGAGATCGAGGTCGGTTTCGGCGCCGTCGTCGGTAACGAACACTTCACCGTGCTGCATGGGGCTCATGGTACCCGGATCGACGTTGATGTACGGGTCGAGCTTGAGCATGGTGACTTTGAGGCCGCGCGATTCGAGGATCGCGGCGAGGGAGGCGGCGGCAATCCCTTTACCAAGGGAAGACACAACGCCACCGGTGACGAAGACAAATTTGGTCATTGCGAGATCGGGTGCCGAACGGCACATGCGGGAAATTGAAATTATAGCTCAAACTGGCCGCTTCTTCATCACAACGCCCCGAAAAAATCCGCCAACCCCGTTCTTTGCTGGGCAAACTGCCAAGATTGCCTATGTGCGTGTCCGAACAGAAGCGCCTGCCGCTGGCATGGAAAATAGCATTATTTCAACACTCAACAGGAGGCCAAAATGAGCACCGAACGCGACGCTTACGGCAATTATGTGGACACCGGCCATACCGGTCCCGGTCCGCGCCTGATGGGCGCCGACACGCTGATCGGCGACCATATCCATAATCTGAAGAACGAGCACCTGGGCACGGTCAAGGAAATCATGCTCGATATGCAAAGCGGGCGCGTGGCCTATGTGGTGATGGCCAGCGGCGGCGTGCTGACCATCGGCGAGAAGCTGTTCGCCGTCCCCTGGGAGGCGCTGACCCTGGACACCGCCAACAAGCGCGTGACCCTGAATATCGACAAGGAGCGCATCGAGAGCGCGCCCGGCTTCAACAAGGACAACTGGCCCGATATGGCAAACCAGGCCTGGGCGGCCGAGGTGCACACCTATTACGGAACCACTTATAGCGGCGACAATCTGCGCTAAGACCGTATTTTCCTGTGGGTTTGGGGCGCGCACAGCAAGGGACGCGCCCCTTTTTTCGTCCTTCTTAAATGGTTTCGCTTTCGCGCAGCGTGAGCGTGCTATTCAGGGCATAGCGCGCGATATCGTCCTTGCGCATGAAGGCCACGCCCGGCTTGCTCTTGGCATAGCTCAGGAACTGGTCCCAGGCGCGCACCATCTGCGGCGTGCCGCTGATGCGGTCGTGGGCGCTGATCGACATCATGCGGCGGCGGCGGCCCGCTTCTTCATAGAGCTGGTCGAAATCGGCGGTGATCTGCTCGCGGAACTGCTCCGGCGTGTAGTTGCGGCCTTCGACCAGCAGGATATCGTTATTGCGCAAGGTGTAGGGGACGACCACGAAGTCCTTGCCGTTGACCTGTTCGATGAACGGTTCGTCGCGGCTCAGATCGTCAATGTGATAGAGGAAGTCCATTTCCTGCAGCAGCGACAGGGTGTTCGGGCCACGCCGCAGCCAGTTGCAGTTATAGCCTTGCGGACGCTGGCCGCTGCCCTCCTCCACCATATCCCGCGCCGCCTGCAGGAAGGCCTTCTCTTCGCCGCGGCTCATCTGGAATTGCGAACTCCAGCGCGGGCCGTGGCCGGATGCCTCGTGGCCGCGCGTCACGATCTCGCGCGCCAGCTTGGGATTCTTCTTCACCGCCTCGCCGATCATATGCGAGGTGACTTTGACGCCGTGCTTGTCCCACAGGTCCAGCATGCGCGGCACGCCTTCGCGATAGCCATAGGCAAACCATGTGTTTGCGGCCGGATCGAATTTCATCGAAGCCGGGAAGTCGGCTTTCGGGAAGGGACTGTCGGCGCCCATGGGCGGCTGGCCGCCCGCTTCAAATTGCATCGAGATCGAGATGACCAGGCGCGCGCCATCGGGCCAGAAGCCGCCCGCCGGAGCGGACGGGGCAGAGACGGCCGGAGTTGCCGCCATGGCGGACGAAGCGCCCGGCATCGCGACGCCTGCTGCCAGCAGAGTGGCGCCGCTACCGGCTTGAGCGAGAAAGCGGCGGCGCGAATTGGATTGGTTTGACACGGGTTGCTCCTTGGCTGTGAATCAGGCAAACGATTCTGCCAAGGCGGGCCGCACGCGATAATTGGTCTGGCGCTTGAAACCCTTTCAAGCGCTGCAGGAAGATGGGCTTATTGGCCGGAGCTAAGGCTAAGGCGCATCGGCTGGTAGCGCAGGCCATCCTTTTCCATCACCGGGCCTTCCGACTGGAATCCCAGACGCTCATACATGGGTAAGCCATAGATGGAGGAGTTCAGCGTGAAGCTGCCTGGATTGCCGCGCGCCAGCGCATCGTCGCGCCCCGCTTCCCACAGCAGTCGGCCCAGACCCTGGCCATGGAACTGGCGCGCCACATATAGGTTGTACAGATGCGAATTGCCGCGCAGGGCGACCACACCGGCCAAGGCGCCGTCCCGTTCCACCAGCTGATAGCGGAAGTTGGCGTCGACCAGATTGCGCGCGATGGCATCCGGCTGGATCGTGGCGAGAAAATTATCCGCGCCGCTGGCATCGCCACTAATGGTGAGAAATGGCAGCAGGCCGATGACCAGGGCGCTGATCGCATCCGCATCGGCCGCTTGAGCAAAACGCAATTTCATTCGCCGTCCTTAAACGCCGGGCACCAGGTTTGCGCCGCTCACCAGCTTGTAGGCGCCGTCGCCGTAGCTGTAACGCGTGCTGCCCTTGACTGCATGCTTCACGCGCTTGCCGCCTTCCGCGCCTGGCGGCAAGGCTTCACGCGCGCCAGAAAAGTCCATCAGCACATCGCCGTAGCGCTGTCCCTCGACTGGGGCGGCAATGCGCCATTTGCCCACCACCTGCCAGCACTCGGAAGTCTCGGGACCACAAGCGCCTTCGCTGTCGGATTCGACCGGCTCGCCAAGCATATGGCGCATATTCTCGTCGCTCAGATCGAACAGCGACAGGAAACGGATGCTGTAGCCCTGCCACGTACCGCCATGCAACATGGCCAGCCCTGGCTTGCCAGGCGCCAGCGTCACCCATTGCGCGGTTCCCGAGTAGCCCATCGATCCCAGTTCAGCCACGTTCTCGTGACGGCGCTGCAGCACCCACTTGCCATTCTCCTGGCGCAGCAGATACACGCTCACGCGGCCAGGCGTGACGTGGGCCGTGCTGGTGACGCCATGCTCGTCGGCCATCTCGCCATTCACCACCAACGCAGCGAGACCATTCTCCAGCACTTTGGCAGCGGTTGGCGTAATCAGATGCAGGCTGCGCACGCTGCGCTCATCCGGCTCCGGCAATTCGATCAGTGCATCCTTGCTGGCGGGGCGATAAGCGTCCGCGAAGACCGCCTGCATCAGCTGCGGCAGCAACACCTTCTCATCCACAGCAACCGGCGCAGACATCGGCGCTGGCGCTGCAGCCGCAGCACTCGCACCGGCCTGCGGCACAGGCGCCGCCGGCGCCTTATCGCGCGAGCAGCCGCTCAAAATCAGGGGAAGGCAAATCAGACCAACAGAAAAACGCATCATCAAATCAGGCACTCGTTACAATCCTTGCAATCATACAGGAATAAGCCTCTTGAGCGCGCGCAAACCCCGCTGAGATGGAAGCCAATATGCTCATCAGACCACGAAGAATGGTGAGGCATGTATGCAGACATTACTCATTTCGCCGCGAATCCAGGCCAAGCTACGCTGGAAGCATCGGGTCACGGTAGATGAAATTCGGGAATGCTTCTTTAACCACGAAGGAAACTGCCTACGCGATGACCGCGAAGAGCATAGGACAGATCCACCTACATGGTGGTTCATTGCCCCAACGGACCACTCTCGCCTACTGAAGATTGTCTTTGTTCTGAAGGACGGCAATATCCACATCAAAAGTGCATTCGAGCCGGGCAAAAAAGACTTAAACTTATACCATGCGTTCAATACCTGACTCTTGCAGGAGCTTCTATGGACAATCCCAAAATACCTGGATCTGCACACTCATGGGAAAGCGGTCAGTTAGGACGTGATCTGCAGCATGCGGTTCCCTCCACGCCAGAGTTGCGCGCTCAAATCGATAACGCGCTGGACATGCAATTGGTATCGCTCAGGCTACCTAATGAATTGGTTGAAAAACTCCTGCAGATCGCGCACATGCGCGGCATGAATTATCAACCTCTGATCCGCCATGTCTTGACGGAGTTTGCCGATACCACACTCGACATACAAGCAAAAGGCTAAGCTTCAGCAGAAATCGCGGCTGATGGTCGGCAGGCGGCCGATCAAGTGGGACATATCGACCAGGCGCTTGGCAACCAGGTGACGCACAATACCTTCCTGCTGCCAGACGCCATAGACGCCCAGCAGCGGCGCGGTCAATACTTCGGCGCGCTGCTTTTCCAACAGCGCGGGCCAGATGATGACGTTCACATTGCCCGTTTCGTCTTCGATGGTGATGAAGAGCACGCCCTTGGCCGTGCCGGGACGCTGGCGCACGGTGACGATGCCGCAGGCGCGGGCGAGCTGGCCATCGGTGAAGGTATTCAGGACTTCGGCGGGCAGGAAGCGCTTGGCATGCAGTTGCTGGCGGATCAGCGCGACCGGATGGCGGCGCAGAGTCAGTCCTTGGGCGCGATAGTCGCCGACGATATCCTCGCCCTCGCTGGGTGGCTTCAAGACCGGCGTGACTTCCTGCGGCACAGTGGGACGCAGCAGATCCTTGTCCGGCACGGCGCCGACCGCATCCCACAGCGCCTGGCGGCGATGGCCTGCGAGGCCGTGCAGAGCGTTACCGCCAGCGAGTATCTGCAAATCGTGGCGATCCAGATCGGCGCGCCGCGCCAGGTCGGCCACACTGGCAAAGGGACGCTGTGCGCGTGCCGCCATGATGCGCTCTACAGCTTCGGGGCGCATACCGCGCAACATGGAAAAGCCCAAGCGCACCGCTGGCTGGCAGCGACGCGAGACGCCATTTTTGCCACCTCCACCCGGCAGCGCCCGCACCGCACTGCCGCCCTCCTCCAGCGCATCCAACCCTTCCAGCTCTTCCAGCTCTTCCAGCTCTTCCAGCTCTTCCAGCTCTTCCAGCTCTTCCAGCGTGGAGTCCCAGCAGCTGATGGCAAGATCGACCGGCCGCACTTGCACGCCATGGCGTTTCGCATCCTGCACCAATTGTGAAGGCTGGTAGAAGCCCAGCGGCTGGCTGTTCAGCAGCGCGCACAGGAAGACGGCCGGTTCGTGACACTTGACCCATGAACTCACATACGTCAGCAGTGCAAAGCTGGCCGCATGCGATTCAGGGAAACCGTATTCACCGAAGCCTTGGATCTGCTTGCAAATGCGTTCGGCGAATTCCACCTCATAGTCACGCTCCACCATGCCTGCAATGATGCGCTCCTGGTATTTCTTCACGTCGCCCTTGCGCTTCCATGCCGCCATATCGCGCCGCAGCTGGTCGGCCTCCCCCGGCTTGAAACCGGCAGCGATAACCGCCACCTGCATCACCTGTTCCTGGAAGATCGGCACGCCCATGGTGCGCCCCAAAGCCTCTTTCAAGCCTGGTGGATAATCAACCTTCTCCTTGCCCATACGCCGCTGCAGATACGGATGCACCATGCCGCCCTGAATCGGCCCCGGACGCACCAGCGCCACCTCCACCACCAGATCGTAGAACTCACGCGGCCGCAGGCGCGGCAGCATGCTCATTTGCGCGCGCGACTCGATCTGGAACACGCCCATGGTGTCCGCCTCGCACATCATGTCGTAGGTGGCCTCGTCTTCTTTCGGCACGTCCTGCATGCGGAACTCGCAACCGCGCCGCTGGCCGATCAGATCGAAAGCGCGGTGCAGGGCCGACAGCATGCCCAGCGCCAGCACATCGACTTTAAGCAAGCCCAGTTCTTCCAGATCGTCCTTGTCCCACTGAATGACGCTGCGGTCTTCCATAGTCGCGTTCTCGATCGGCACCAGGCGCGAAAGCTTGTCGCGGGCGATGACGAAACCACCCACATGCTGCGACAGATGGCGCGGAAACTTGAGCAACTTCTCGGCCATTGACGCCCATTGCCGCGCCAGCAGCGACTCCGGATCGAGGCCGCATTCAGCCAGACGCGCCAGCAGATCGTGCTTACTATCGAACCAGCGGTGCGCCTTCGCCACTTTTTCCACGATATCCAGATCGACGCCGAGCGCCTTGCCGCTGTCGCGCAGCGCGCTACGAGGCCGGTAGCAGATCACGGTGGCGGCCAGCGCGGCGCGGTGGCGACCGTATTTTCCGTAGATGTACTGGATCACTTCCTCGCGCCGCTGATGCTCGAAATCGACGTCGATATCGGGCGGCTCTCCGCGCTCCAGCGAAATGAAGCGCTCGACCAGCAGCTTGCTGCGCGATGGATCAACCTCAGTGATCCCAAGGCAGAAGCAGACGGCCGAATTAGCTGCCGAACCGCGTCCCTGACACAGGATATTGATCGAGCGCGCATAGCGCACGATGTCGTACACGGTGAGGAAGTAATGTTCATACTCCAGCTTGGCGATCAGGTCCAGCTCATGCTCAATCTGTTCTTTCACCTTCTCCGGCAAGCCGTCCGGATAACGGACGCACACCCCGGCATACGTCTCCTGGCGCAGATAGCTGGTGGCCGTATAGCCGGGCGGGATCAGCTCATCGGGGTATTCATAGCGCAGCTCATCGAGCGAAAACTCGCACTGCTGCGCAATGCGTACGGTTTCGGCCAGCGCCTGCGCCGGATACACGTTCGCCAGCCGCAAGCGCGAACGCAGACGCTGCTCGGCATTCTGCCCCAGCTCATAGCCGCACTCCCCCACCGGCTTGCCCAGGCGGATCGCATTCAGCGTATCGTGCAGCGGCTTGCGCGAACGGACGTGCATGCAGACATGGCCTGCCGCCACCACCGGCAAGCCATGCTGCAGCGCCACCTCTTCGACGCCGATGCGGTGCGTTTCGTCGAAGGCGCGCTGCAGCAGGGTCAAGCCGATCCAGCAGCGGCCGGGGAAGGTGGCGGCCATCCACGCCGCCTGCGCATGCAAGCGGTCGACCTCCTGCGCTTCCTGGGCCGGATAGGCTGGCAGCAGGATCAGCAAGCAGTCCGGCATGCCTTTCAGGTGAGCGCGCTCCGGCGGCGGATTGGCGAAATCGTCGGGATGCAGCAGATATGTACCCTTGTCGGCACGCGTGCGCCCCACGGTAATCATTTCCGACAGATTGCCGTAACCGTTGCGGTTCTGCGCGATGGCGATCAGCGACAGGGCCGGGCTGCCGTCCGGATTCTTCAAGTGAAAGAAACTGCCGATCAGCAGCTGCTTGAGGCCCGCCCGCTTCGCCTCGCCGTGAGCGCGCACCACGCCGGCCAGCGAACACTCGTCGGTGATCGCCAGCGCCTCGTAGTCCAGCTGCACGGCGCGCACCGCCAGCTCCTCGGCATGCGAAGCCCCCTCAAGGAAGGAGAAGTTCGTCAGGCAGAACAGTTCCGCATAGGCGGGCAGTCCGATTTTTGGCGGTGGCGCGGACATGGGGAGTCAAGATTTACTGTACATAAATACAGTATTTTAGCAGCATCCTTCAGACCCGCAAGCCTCACTTCAGACATCCCAATCCAACAATGTTCCTGATTGATGGCATTTCCACTCACTCCAAATTTAGTTCTACATGTGAAAGATATGGAGGCACTTTCAACTGGACGAAGTAGCTCAAAAGGTTTGGCATGTTGGTAACCATAGATTTTCTCTATCTCCTAGCCTTATCAATAGAGCCTGCCCTATTGATAACGCGGTTGCTCTGCACGAAGAGCATCGCAAATAAGCTCTGCAAGCATGAAAATCAACTGTGCCAGCAACAACTTCAGAAAAGGAACGATCAAGTTCTTCATTGTTTTCTCCTTAGTGATCAGGTTGACGGCGCTGACGCGACAGTCGCCTGACATACCCGCAAATCAGGTAGCTATGCAAAGATCCAGCGACAAGACCAGCAACAAATGCGTAAAGCGGATCGCGGCTGTAGAGATATGGGTGCATTGTGGATGTTCCTTTCTAATGCTTGGTTGAGAAAAACGGAGGTTGCCGTATCATTTCGAAGGTCTCGACTGAATCTTGTTAATCCTAATGACCTTTAATCGTGAAAAAGCAGAAAACTCAAAGAAAGCAGCGTAGAAGCAAGGGCCGAAAACGTAGCCAAAACTCTCAAGGGCCATTTTTTGCCCAAGAACCACTTCAGCATCTAAGTGCGAATCAGCGAATGGAGTTAGGGCCCAGCATTGCTGCTAGCTCACGTCAAAGGTTCGATGAAAGTCTGTCTGAACTAGAAGAGGTGGCGGCGTCTATTAGTCCACTGCACATACTCTCCATGCTTACGTGCTATGCGCTGATGGCTCCTGTTGACGTCGCTGCTCGTGCGGGAAACCGTCCAACTGCGGGAACTCGCGTGCAGCAAGGTCAGGTTGAGTATTTTCAGGCCCTCTTGCTACGTCATGAACTGAAGTGTCATAAGCAACCCGCGCCGCCTTTGAGTCAACGTGTTTTTGATGCGTTGCCAACGCTATTCCAAGCACATGGACTAATGCAGATGCCTTTTGATGTTGCATCAAGCGATGACGGTCTATCAGAAGCTCAGGTTGCAGCTAAATTTGTCCAGTCCTATCTACGTAACCACACGGCTTCGGTTCGAAATTGGGGCTATTTCCCCAATGTGAAGCGGATCGCAGTAGAGCTCCTTAGTTCGCTTGATATAGATTTTCAGCAGGCATATGGCTTAACGCTAACGCAGCTCGTCGAGCTATTTGAACACCTGGTCAGGCGACAAGAAAAACAGGTCAGTGAAGAACATATTTGCCGTGTCCAAACCGTGTACTCAGCTAACACACCTGCTGAGATGGCCGCTGCATTTGGTGAACAATTCGCTGAATTTCAGGGCGTCGAAGAGTTTCAGGCTTTTCTCAAGCGCCCCGGCACAACGGTGCGCGATGCGAAGTTTGCGGTATTCATGGCAGCGGAATCGATTCTGCCGTCCCTGTTCATTTTTGAAACTGAAGCAGTTGCAAAGGACCTGTCGCTCTCGCCATCTGTACTAGAAAGAATCCTGGGGCATCTCAGCCTTTCCTTTGGTGCCCTGCGCGAGATGCCCCCGCAAAAAATGCTTCTTGAGAACCCGGTTTGGGGAAGACCGCTGATTAAACTTGATGAAGGTGTCTATTTCTGCGCGTTGCCGCAAGTGTTGATGAGCTTTGTGTTCAGCATCGTTGACGACCTAATCAAGCCATTTCAGGCAGTGCAGAAAAAGTTACAGAAAAGGCGGGCGGATTACTTAGAGGGTGAAGCCGAAAAATTAATGAGGGGAGCCTTTCCCGGCTGTGAATTGATTCGCGGGTATAGCTGGAAGGAAAATGGAGTTCAGTACGAGAGTGACCTAGCGGTCCTATACGACTCTACACTTTTCTTGGTGGAATCCAAGTCGGGCCGCGTTTCATGGCCAGCTCTGCGCGGCAGCCCAGAACGTATCGTCAGGGATGTCAAGGAGCTCATCGTAAAGCCGTCTGACCAGTCAGGGAGGCTGGCGGGGCGCCTACAGGAAGTGATTGCAGGCGCATCGAACAACCCAGTGCATGACTTCCCGCTGACGTTAAAAAACGTCCGCTCTATCGTTCGTCTTTCGGTAGTTTTGCATGACTTTGCAACGATACAAAGCGTACCTTCAATCATGGAAGATGCTGGGCTCATTCAGAGCGATTACCCACTTGCGCCATGTTTAACGCTGTCCGATCTAGAAATTGTCACTGATTTACTAGATACCCCTTATTTGCGTATGCATTACCTACGCCGACGTGCCGAGGTTTTGTCGTCCGTTCGAATCCTTGGGGACGAACTGGATACGCTAGGTTTTTACTTGGACACCAGCTTTAACTTAGGTGATATAGAAACACGTGATCAGCGCCTTATGATGGTCGGCTACTCTACGCGAGTAGACCGGTATTACGTCTACAAAAGCGAAGGAAGAGAGACAAAAAAACCAAAGACAAATCTATCCCCTTGGATACGCTCTTTGTGCGATCAATTGGCTTTACGTCGCATCCATGGCTGGTCGGAACTTGCTTTTCAATTGCTTTGCATACCGCGACAAGACCAACAGCGTATTGAGAAAGAGCTCAGGGCTCGCCAACGAAAGATTGCAGCGGGGAAGATGCCACGAGATGGGAGCGCATTGATCTTGATACCACCGGAGCATCGCCGATTTGGGCTGGTGTTCTACATCAAGGTACCTGATGGGGATACCACTAAAAATTCAGCTCAGCAGTTTGCCAATATCGCGTTCAATTCGGAGCATGTCGAGTTGTGCTTAGTTCTAGGTTTTGTCAGCAATTCAACGGATCTCCTATATAGCAGCATATCTTTGTTGAGTCGGGCAGATCGCCCTGTCCAACCAAATACATACCTTTGATACGTGGAGAACCGAATGGGATCGTACTCCGGATTAATGCTTGGGCCGCTTACCGTTACCGAAAGCAAAAACGAGTTCGTTTCGAATCACAGTGAGCTGTTCATCGGCGAAGACCTTGTGGTCTCGAAAATTCACGGTCACACAACGCCAGAAGAGCATTATGAAAGGCCGCTGCGCCTGGTTGTTAAAAGGCTGGAGTTAATGGGCTTCACGCTTGCTCGGGCACGTGAGGAATACAATCGTCCTAACCCTTATTCGTTTGTCGATCCTCTGCCACTATCGTTCGATCAAGTGATGGAAATTCTTAGGGCCGTCAACGTGGCTGATATTCGAAACGAATATCCCGAATGTCCAAGGGATGGGGAGATGATTCCCTTGGACGTCCAGCGACTTATCCGTACTGTTCGCCCGCCAGACAGATTCGAGGCTAGCCATTGGGATCTGCTGGCGCTACTGGAAAATTTCGGCCCAGAGTCGACCCTGCGCGTGCTTGCAGAAAACCCTGCAAACCTCGAACTACCAGTAGTTTGGTTCTTCAATGACGTTGTCCAAGGTGGGTGGACGGAACGGGCAAACATCCAACACGGAATTACCGAACATGCTGAATACCTGTTGGTCACAGAGGGTAGTTCAGACGCCAAGATTTTGCGGCGTGCATTCGATGTCCTACGTCCAGACATTAGCGATTTTTTCCGCTTTGTTGACATGGCCGATGGCTACCCATTTTCCGGCACAGGAAACCTCTTAAATTTTGCTAAGGGGCTGGTCAGTATCCGTATCCAAAATAACGTGGTCTTCGTGTTCGACAATGATGCTGAAGGCATCGCCTGTATGAACAAGTGCAAAGCGCTTTCACTCCCTCGCAACATGAAAATGATGAAGCTTCCTGACATTGAGGAATTCCGTAGGTTCCAAACAGTCGGCCCTCAAGGCGAACACATGGCGGACATCAACGGTCGAGGTGCTTCTATTGAGTGCTATCTTGATCTCCCACCCGAAGCAATTGTCCGTTGGAGCAGCTACAACGATACGCTGCAGGTTTACCAGGGTGCGCTTATGGGAAAGGACCGGTTCAAACGGGACTTTCTAGAGATCGAAGGTCTCCAAGACGACTACGATTATGGAAAGCTCCGCTGCGTCCTCGATGAAATTGTCGCGGTTTGCACGGGAGAAAAACCGTAACCGAAAACCTTCTTATCTATCGACGAAAAACGATCGGATGAGCAACCACATTTCCCGAATCTCGGTCCAGATAAACCGTGAAGCCAGAAAGAGACTTGAGATCACCCGATACCTTCAGAACCAAATTGCCAGCGATGAATCCGTTCGAAGCTGGCTCTTCGAATGACAGAAGGACTTGGCCATCCCGAACCCTTCCGACGTAGGTGAATGTGCGGGATAGCACTTTTCCGCCTCTGCTCCGTGTTCGTGTAGAACTGAACTCGACCCTTTCGCCGGATTGCTTCACCGTCGCAGCGCCCACGCTTGGAGCTTCCAACTCATTGGAATCGAAGAACGCCCACTGGCCGTCCAATCGCGGCGCCTTATACCTCCAGGCCAAGTAAAGTGGAGCCAGCACCTGAAACAGAAGCCAGCTCGCAAGCGAAAGCACTATCCCTGCCGCAATGTTGATCCAGAAATCCACCATAACTGACGCGGTCCTAGTAGTCGATATTCAAGCCTTTAGCTCGGCCGGGTTTCACTCCAGCCTTACGGATCGCCAGATCATTCGTACTTCGTGCGCTGCGTTTCGGCGGTAGCTTCTGGATCGTTTAGATAGTCGATCAATTCGCTGAGGATGATCAAGTCACAGCACTTGGAATTTGTCTCGATATCGGTCAGCGTGTGGGTTACGCCATGGTACTGGCGTTGGTCTGCGTTCTCGGAGACAAGCAGAGACACAATACCGTAGCGTTCACGATACAGATCCCCAGTCGTCCAGGCGATGCACAGGTCGATATCCTTGATAAATTTATCTTGGCTGTCGAAGTCCTCGATGAGCCCGTCGAGGCAAAGTTTGTACTCAAGTACGCGCGGATCTGTCACCTTACCTTGCAACTGCGTGGCGGTCTCCGCAGGAACGCCTAACGGGTTCTTCTCAGCATCGTACGTGTAGATCTCCGCAGGAAGGTCAAAGCCGATCCTGAAGAGCCCGTCGTAAGTAAAGCGCTCGTTTGTGGACATAATGCTGAGACCACGGATGACACCGCCCGCGATCAACTGGTGAAACAGTGCAATTACGTCTTGTTCTCGCGTTGGCGCGGAAGTAATGGACACACGCTCTGTCGGCAGGAAGAAATGCTGGCTCTTCAGTAGAAGCGGCTTCTCAGTCTCGTGCACAAGCATATCCTTCTTCCAGTCGTTGATTTCCATCTCGCGAACAAGATCAGGTGACACACCCGTGTTTGGCTTAAGATACTTGCGCAGGCGGGAAAGCGTATGGTCTGTTACCAAGCGCGAAACCTTCTTAGCGAAATCGGTTAGCTCCCGGTGGAAGCCCTTGCGTCCCAGGTCAGGGGTGTAATTGTCGAAGTGGAGAAGGAAATGCACTTGGTTTTGCCGCCCGATGTTCTTCGCTAGCGGGATCTGGATCGCCTCACCTTGCGGCATATTGTTCGCCGCAAGCTGAATGCCGGTATTGAGCACCCGGTACCCAGAACGAAGCTTCAGATCATCGTTGAACTTCGACCAGATCTTTGCCGTATAGCCAAACTCGACGGACAAGGTAGGGTGGTGTTTTTCAAGGACGGCAAGTTCTTCTGGATCAAGACGAGATGCCAGGAGTTCGTGCAATTCAGCGGTGTCCCAGGAGTCGAACAGGAAGTCAAGATTCATGTACTTGTCCGGCATTTTCCGATCCATGCCGTACTTCTTGTACAGGTCGTCTTCCGCCTTCAGCACGTCGCGAATCCTCAGTTTTTTGGCGGCGGTCTCGTTCAACCAGAGGTAACCCGTACCGTCAAGGGTCTTGGTTGTCTCGCCCCCGCCAGAGATGACCATCACTTCGGTTTTGATCGCCTTCGAAGGCGATGCCGAACCGATGCCCGTCTTGATCGCCAAGATCTTCGCCCAAGTATCTGCATTAGACGCCTGAATCCAATCCAGGCGCTTGGGATGAGTTTCAGCGTCAAACCTAACGGTGATGGACACACCGCGATCCACCGCGTTAAACGCCGCATCAGCTAACGGCGCGGCATCGGGCTCAACTTTCGGATTTGCAGCACCGTTCGAGTTCTTGAGCCAGGTTCGGGCACCAACGATACGTCCCGACGCTTCGAACCCGGGAATCCGGGTCGAGATCCGCATGTAGTTAAAGCCGTATGCTACGTAGGTCGCGCCGACGCCCTTGTGACCGCGAGTCTTGCCGCCAGACTTGAAAGAGAAGTTAGGGGCAAGGAACTGCTCAAACTTGTCCTTATCCAACCCGATCCCGTTGTCTGTTACCGTAAGGCTATTTTCATCGAGATCGATTTTCACGCGGATGTAGGGCTGATATGCAGCTCCCGTTCCTGACGATTCCTCGGCAGCTTGGCGAGCTTCGACCGCGTCCAGTGCGTTCTGAATGAGCTCACAAAATGGATCGTACCAGCCGACGTATGAACTAAGGATATTTTCAATTTCACGTTTAAGCGCCCCGATTGCTGCTGCGCTGACGACGGTGTTCTTAAATTCCAGCGGATCAAAAGGCGAAAAAGTCATACTTACGCATCCTCTAGTGGTATGTTCGCGCTACTTTAGGGTATGGGCCATTGTATAGCCTTGCCCTGGAACAGATGTGATATAAATTAAGCTACGCTTCCTAGACGCAAGGGCAGGCGAACGCAGCTTGACTTGGATGGGGTATTTTGGGGGCTATCCAGGTAATCGAACGCAAGAAATTTAATATAAGCAATTGAATTCAAAATAATTCTTAATCTAGGTTCGATTGCCGCCGTCGCAATTTTCCAAAAGCCTGCATACTGCATGTTTTGCATATGCGGGAGCGGCAGGTGGCAGTGATTCATGAGCTGAAGTGTTTTGGAACACAGGCGGGCGAAGGCAATCCGGCGCTGGTAGTGCTGAAGAGAACGCAGGATATCGCGGAAAGGCAGGCGTTTGCGGCGCAGAGCGGCGTCAGTGCTTGCGTTTTCGTGGACCAGGGCGATGAGCAGGCGGCTTATGTGCTGGATTATTTCTATCCGCATGCGCGCAGCCCGCTTTGCTTGCATGCCACGCTGGCGGCGGCGCGTGTGCTGCTGGAAGAGCGGACTCAGCCGCTTACCGTGCGCACAGCCATGCGTGGGCAGTTGCTTGAGTTGTCGCAGACAGGGGACGATGTTTTCATCAGCCTGAGACGCCAGCCAGCGCCCTCACCTGAGCTGCCGTCTGGTCTGGCGCAGCAGCTACTGAACGACGCAACTCTGAAACTGGCATCCGCGCCGATCATCGCTTCGGTCGGCAGTCCAAAGCTACTGCTGGAAGTGCACGACAGCGCCACACTGCTTGGCCTGCGCCCCGATCTGGCGCGCATTACGCAATGGGGCAAGGAACATGGGGTGAACGGTTGCTATGTGTGGTGCCGCCGCCCGGACGGCCATCTGGAAGGGCGCAACTTCAACCACCTCGATCCGGCAGCGGAAGATGCGGCAACCGGCGTAGCGGCGGGCGCGCTCACAACGTACTTGCAAAGTGCACCTCTCATCTACCAAGGGTCACATTTAGGGCAGTCCTGCCTGATACGCACCAGACTGGTGCATGACACAATCCAGATCGGTGGCGCAGCGGAATTTACGCACCACAATAGAGCTTAATCCTAGGAAATTCGACCTTTATACACGATTTTCTCGTCCGCACAATTAGTAAAATCCAAGCTGTGCGAAATTGTCACAGTGTCGAAATAAGTAATAGTTAGGCGCAGAAAGTATCGCTTAGAATCGTTCAATCTTTCCATGGGAGATTGTTAAGTGTTTCCGATTTCTAAGCTCCGCAAAGCCGTATTGTTCAGCCTGTACGGCGCCGCTTCTCTGGCTGCCGCTCCTCACGTCCTGGCCCAGACCACCGACACCGCAGCCAAGTCCGGCGAAATCCAGACCGTGAGCGTGGTGGGTTCGCGCCGCGCCACCAGCTCCACCACCGACACCGTGGTGCCGATCGATGTGATCCCGATGAACAAGGTGGCCGAGCAAGGCGGCCAGTTCGATCTGGCGCAGACGCTGACTTACATCTCCCCTTCCTTCAACTCGACCCGCCAGACCGGGGCCGACGGCGCCGACCTGGTGGATTCCGCCGCCCTGCGCGGCCTGGGTTCGGACCAGACCCTGGTGCTGGTGAACGGCAAACGCCGCCACACCTCGGCCCTGGTGAACCTGTTCGGCGCGCGCAACCGAGGCAATACCGGCACCGACATGAACGCCGTCCCGCTGCTGGCGATCAAGGATGTGCAAGTGCTGCGCGACGGCGCCGCCGCCCAATACGGCTCGGACGCGATTGCGGGCGTGATCGACGTCGGCCTGAAGAAAAGCCTGGGCTGCGAATCGGTGGCCGGCTATAGCCAGTACTCGGCGGGCGACGGCAAGAACTATATGGCGTCGGCCTATTGCGGCGTGGCGCTGGGCAGCGGCGTGGTCGGCATCACCGGCGAATACCTGGACCGCGGCCGCTCCAACCGCGCCGAACCGGGCAACCCGCGCACCATCGGCGACACCAAGGCCAAGAACAAGACCGTCTACCTCAACGGCGAATTCCCCACCGGCAGCGCGGGCAAGCTTTACTTCACGGCGGGCGTGCAGACGCGCGACGCCTCCAGCGGCGCCTGGGCGCGCGGCACGCCGGAAGAGGACGACCGCAATATCGGCCCGATGTATCCGAACGGCTTTGTGCCCTTCATCAACGGCGATGTGGACGACCGCTACGCCATCGTCGGTTTCCGCAGCAAGATCGGCGAGTGGAATGCCGACCTTTCGCAGACCTATGGCTACAACCGCCTGAAGTACAACATCAGCAATACGCTGAACGCTTCCATCGCCAATGCCGACATCCTCAAAGGCGGCAAGGGCATCAGCCCAAGCAGCTTCGATGCAGGCGGCTTCTCCTTCCAGCAGTCGACCACCAATTTCGACATCAACCGCTACTTCGACGGTTTGATCGGACAAGGCTTGAACGTGGCCTTCGGCGCCGAGTACCGCGCCGAGAAATACAAGATCTTCTCCGGCGAGCGCGGCTCCTATATCGACGCCGATGGCGTCGGTGTCGGCGGTGCGGCCGGCAGCCAGGGCTTCCCCGGCTTCCAGCCCGGCGACGTGACCAATGCCAAGCGCCACAGCAGCGCCGCCTACATCGACCTGGAAGCGGACCTGAATGCCCAGGCCAAGCTGCAAGGCGCGCTGCGCTGGGAGAAGTTCAGCGACTTCGGTTCCACCATCACTGGCAAGCTGGCCGGCAGCTACCGCGTGGCCGACGCCGTGCTGCTGCGCGCCTCGGTCAGCAGCGGCTTCCGCGCGCCATCGCTGCAGCAGAAGTATTTCTCGTCCACCTTCACCGATTTCATCTCCGGCGTGCCGACCGACGTGGTGCTGGCGCCGAACGGCGGCGCGGTGGCGGAACTGGCGGGCATTCCCAAGCTGAAGGAAGAGAAGTCGCGCTCCTACACCCTGGGCGCGACGTGGACGCCAACGCAATCCACGTCGGTCACGGCTGACCTCTACCACATCAAGATCAAGGACCGCATCGTGCTGTCGGGCCGCTTCACCGCCGACAACTACCCCGACCTGGCGGCCCGTCTGGCCACGCTGGGCGTGGGCCAGGCCCAGTTCTTCGTCAACTCGGTCGACACCAAGACCCAGGGCCTGGACCTGACCGCCTCGCACCGCGGCAGCTTCCTTGACAACAAGCTGACCACCTTCCTCGCGCTGAACGTCAGCAAGACCGAGGTGAAAGGCATCCACGCGCCGCCATCGCTGAAAGGCTATGAGGACGTGCTGCTGTCCGAACGCGAGCGCCTGTTCATCGAACAGGGCGGCCCGCGCCGCAAGGCAACGCTGGGCTTCGACTACGTGACCGGCAAGCTGGAAACCGACTTCAAGATCATCCACTTCGGCCCGCAGACCCTGGGCACTTTCAGCGGCACCGCCGCCGGCGTGCCGAACGCGCACTACGAAGCCAAGACCTCGGCCGATCTGGCCTTCACCTACACGATCAACAAAACGTGGAAAGCCACTTTCGGCGGCAACAACATCTTCAACGTGAAGCCCTCGCCGCAGAACCGCGACGAAACCGACAATGGCTTCAAGTACGACAGCGTGCAGTTCGGCCTGAACGGCGCCTCCTACTTCGCCCGCCTGTACGCCAAGTTCTGACCTCGCCCCGTCTCATCTGAACGCCCCGCCCGGCAACGCGCGGGGCGTTTTTCTTGCCAAACCAGCGATGCTAGAATCTAACCATCTCCAAGGGAGGCTGGCATGACTAACACTACCATTCAGCTCAGCGCTGAACTGCAAGCCGCTATCGCCGAAGCCGCCGAACGCGCTGGCATCACGGAGCAAGACTTTATTCTCACCGCCATCAACGATAAGCTGATGTACGACGACCCTGACTCCTATCCGGAGGCTGACCGCCGTTGGGAGGAGTTTCTTCAACATGGGGAGGGAATTCCTCATGAAGAAATCGTTGAATACTTCGAACGTCGCGCAGCTGGGGAGGTCGTGGAAGCACCTCGTCCACGTAAAATCAGGAACTGACCATGTCCAGCCTTATCTGGCTGGAATCAGCGAAAGTCGACATCGGAAATATTTTTGATTTCCTGGCTCAACGCAACCCTACCTTAGCGACGTCTCGCGTAAAGAGCATTAACTCAGCATTAGAGATTCTCAAACAAGCGCCACAGCTAGGCCGTCCCGTAAAAAACGGCAAGAGAGAATTAATAGTGGGGCCGCGTCATGCGGCATACATCGCTGTTTATTTCTACGAGAAACGGACCGATACCGTCTTTATTCTGGAAATCCGCAGCCAGCGCCAATTGCCTTCTTCATAATTCCTTCATACCCTGTCATAACCCTGTCACGAATGACAATTAAAGTCGCGGCTTTGATTTTCTTCTCACAGGGAATGGCATGAAAACGAATTGGGTAATGGTGGCGGCACTGGCCGCGGCGGGTCTGGTCGGTTGCGGCAGCAGCAGCGACAGCAACACTACCTTGGTGACCAAGCCGGAAACGCCGAAAATCCCGGAAGGCACGACCGTCAGCTTCGCGCTGATGGAAACCACCGACCTGCACGCCAATGTGCTGAGCTATAACTACTATTCACTGTCGGAAGACACCAGCCTCGGTCTGGAGCGCACCTCCACCCTGATCCAGGCCGCCCGCGCCGAGAATCCGAACAACGTGCTGCTGGACGATGGCGACACCATCCAGGGCACCCTGCTGGGCGATCTGCAAGCATTGACCACGCCGGTGCCCTGCTCCGGCACCCTGGCCATCCACAAGGCCATGAACGCGCTGAAGTTCGACGGCGGCGGCATGGGCAACCATGAATTCAACTACGGCCTGCCCTACCTGAGCCAGGTCACCAACACCGAGTTCAATATCCCCGGCGTGAGCAAGCCAACCGGCACCTGCGGCGCACCGGCCTTCCCTCTGGTGCTGAGCAACGTCACCGGCGTCGCCAGCCAAAAGCCGATCTTCCAGCCTTACGCCGTGCTGCCGCGCGATTTCGCAGCCACCGCGCCGGACGGCAGCAAGCTGACCGTCAAGCTGAATATCGGCATCATGAGCTTCGTGCCGCCGCAAATCCTGGATTGGGACCAGAAAAACCTGGCCGGCAAAGTGGCCGTCACCGGTTCGGTGGAAGCGGCCAAGCAGTATGTGCCTGAGCTGCGCAGCAAGGGCGCGGACGTGGTCGTGGCGCTGTCGCACGGTGGCCTGGACCCAAGCCCGTACAGCCCGAAAATGGAAAACCAGAGCTACCACCTGACCAGCACCGGTATCGACGCGTTGATGATCGGCCACTCGCACCTGGTCTTCCCGAAAGGTAAAGAGGCCAATGCGCCAGCCCTCGATCCATCGTTCGCCGCCCTGCCGGCCAGCGCCAATATCGACGCCGTCAACGGCTTCGTCAACAATGTGCCGACCGTGATGGCGCAGAGCTGGGGCCGCCGTCTGGGCATCATCAAGATGACCATGGTGTATCAAGGCGGCAAATGGGTGACGCAGCCGGCCAAGACCAATGTGGAATCACGCGGCTTCAAATACACCGACGGCAGCACCCTGGTGAAGGCCGATCCGGAACTGTCCAAACTGATCAAGGATGAACACGAAGCCACCGTGGCCTACGCCAAGCAGCCGCTGGGCGTGTCGACCGACTTCGAAATGTCGTCCTACTTCTCGCTGGTGGGCGATGTGAGCGCCATCCAGCTGGTGAACCAGGCGCAGCTCGACTACGTGAAGAACTTCATCGCCAGCAGCACCGATCCAGTGCTGTCGACCTACAAGAACATTCCAGTGATCTCGTGCAGCGCGCCGTTCAAGGCCGGCCGCAACGGCGCTTCCGACTTTACCGATGTGGCGCCGGACGCCAGCGCCGCCAAACCGGTGGGCCTGCAAATCCGCAATCCGGGCGACCTTTACCTGTACGGCAACAACAATCTGCAAGCCGTGAAGATCAAGGGCTCCGACCTGAAAGCCTGGCTGGAAATGTCGGCCAAGCAGTTCGGTCAGATCGACCCGGCCAAGACCAGCGAGCAGGATCTGGTGCCGTCCTACGGCACGATCTTTAACTTCGATGTGTTCTACGCCGAAGGCAATGCGCTGAAATACCAGATCGACGTCAGCAAGCCAGCCGGCAGCCGCATCGCCAACCTGACGTTCCAAGGCAAACCGGTAGCCGACGGCGACGATTTCATCGTGGCGACCAATGACTACCGTGCCGGCGGCGGCGGCAATGTGCCGGGCATCGACGGCAGCAAGACCATCATCAAATCGCCGGATGCGAACCAGGCCGTGGTCAGCAACTACCTGCAGAAACTGGGCAAGACCACCGGCAAGGTCACGCTGGCCGACAACGGCAGCGCGCAAAGCTGGAGCTTCGTGAAAGTGAAGACGGCCGGTCCGGTCTTCCTGCGTTCGGCGCCAGGCCATCTGCCGCTGGCGAAGAATGCCGGCCTGTCCCAGGTCGCGGCCGAAGGCGGACTGGATGCCTCCGGCTTCGCCAAGTACAGCATTGACCTGAGCAAGTAAGCACCTTGGCGCAAAAGGAAGCACGCAGTATGAAACGCTGGAGCATTACCCTGCTGGCCTGCCTCGCGCTGGCCGCACTGACGGCCTGCCGCGACGGCGGACCGCACATGGCGGCTGGCACCGATGGCGCCGGGCCGGACGCCGCCCGCATCGAGTCGGTGGCGATGGCGGCGTCGCAGCAGGGCAATGCCGAGGCGGAGCAGCGCCTGCGCAGCTGGGCCGCGCGCGGCATGCCGGTGGCCCAGCGCGAGCTGGGCATCCTGTACCGCGCCCGTCCCGGCCAGCAGGAGGAAGCCATGCGCCTGCTGGAACAGGCGGCGCGCAGCGGCGATGCGCAGGCGGCCTTCCACCTGGCGGAGGCGTATCGCGGCATCGCCAACGGCACGCACCCGGCAGGTGCGCGCGGCGCGGCTGGCGCAGCGTCCACCGCGCCGCCAGCGGGAGCGGATGGCATCCGGGCAGCCAGCGCGGCAAGTACGGCAGGCGCTTCCGCCCCCGCTGCCGCCATCAGCAACGGCAGCTCGCCCGGCGCGCTGGCCTGGCGCTGGTACCTGGCGGCGGCCGAGAAGAAGCATGCGAAAGCGGCGCTGATGCTTGGCCTGCTGGCGCGCAATGGCGAAGGCGTGCCGCGCGATGCGGCGCGCAGCGCGCGCTGGCTGGAAGCGGCCAGTGAACTGGGCAACGCGCATGCGATGTTCCTGCTCTCCTATGCCTACCGAGAAGGCCAGGGCGTGCCGCGCGATGCGGCCCGCGCCCAGCACTGGCTGGAGGAATCGGCCGAACATGAATATCCGCCGGCCCTGCAGGAGCTGGCCATGGCGGTGGCCGACAGCGATGCCGAACGCGCCGGCCATCTGCTGAAAGAAGCCCACGAGCACCGCCGCAATAACTGGAACCGTTTCTAAGCAGCGCCGGGAGTGAAAATTCCCGGTCTTCTTATCGTTTCCGAAATTTATATTGCAGCAATATTTCTAATTGACTATCATTGCGAATAATTCGCATTCGCATCACGTCTGACGAATTGCATTCATATCGTTCAGGCACCCGCCGGCCCTCAAACGTTTGTTCATCACTTATTTTTGAGGATTTTCCATGTCTGGCATGCACTCCCCCCGTTTGCGCCCGCTCAGCGCCGCCGTCCTGATGGCTGTTTCCGCCGCCGCCCACGCGCAGCAGGAAGCAGGACCGCCGGCGCCCGCGCGCCACACCACGGTGGAGCAGGTCATGCCGGAAACCACGGTCAGCGGCACCGGCATCGGCGTCTCGCGCGCCGCCTACCCCGGCTCGGTGACGGTGCTGGACCGCGACAACCTGTCCATCAGCACCGGCGTGATCGACGCGCTGTCCCAGGTGCCGGGCTTCAGCGCCGGCGGCGGCAGCGGCCGCGATATCGGCCAGCACTTCAACATCCGCGGCTTCGGCTACCAGAGCGAGGAACGGGTGATCGTCAAGCAGGACGGCATCCGCCGCTCCGCTTCGCTGTTCTCCAACCATATCTCCAGCTTCCGCATGGATGGCGACCTGCTCAAGCGGGTCGAGGTGGTCAAAGGTTCGTCCTCGGTGGCGCACGGCAGCGGCGCGATCGGCGGCGTGGTGTCCAGCACCACGGCCGACGCCAACGACTTCCTGGCGCCGGGCGCGGAAAACGGCATCTCCACCAAGCTGCGCTACGACCATAACAACCACCGCGAAGGCTATGTGGCCCTGGCCAGCGCCCCCACCGGCAGCGCCTTCGACGTGCTGGCCTATGTGAAGAAAACCCATGATGGCGACATCAAGCTGGCGCGCATGGTCGGCACGCCACCCAACCAGTTCCAGCACACCGACAACGATGAAAACGGCAGCAACTACTTCTTCAAGGCGGGCTGGAACCTGGCGCCGCGCCAGCGTTTGAGCCTGTCGTATTTCGATATGGGCGAGCGGGTGGAAACGGCCTGGCAAACGCTGTGGCATGCGCAAACGCCGGCCACTGGACCAATCAACGGCAAACTGCGCCAGCGCGACTGGTCGCTGCGCTACACGGCCAGCCCGGCCGGCCTGCCCTGGCTGAACCTGGAAGCTTCGCTGTACACCTCCGAAGCCAGCTACCAGCGCGGTTACGACTATGTGAGCGGCGGCAAGCGCAATACCATGGACTACCTGAATCAGGACAAGCGCACCGGCGTCGATATCCAGAACCGCTTCGCCTTCTCCGCGCTGGGTGCGAAACACCGCCTGGTGCTGGGCCTGAGCTATGAGCGCCGCCACGAGGACGCGCGCATGGTATCGAACGGTGAGCTGAGCGACTTCGGCTCCATGCCGAACACCTACCAGGACAGTGGCCTCTTCGTGCAGGAGGAAATGAGCCTGCTGGACGACAAGCTGGTGCTGCATCTGGGCGGCCGTTACGACAGCTTCCGCCGCAAGGTCAAAAACAAGAACAACGATTACAGCGACTCGAACTTCTCGCCGCGCCTGGGCGCCAGCTACGCCGTGGGCGGCGGCCTTATCCTGCTCGGCAACGTCTCGCGCACCTACCGCGCGCCGACGCCGCACGAGACCTCGTCCAGCGGCGCACTCAATCCCTTCTACTGGTATCTGCCCAATCCCGACCTGAAGCCGGAGCACTCGAAGGAGCGCGAACTGGGCGCCTCGCTGAGCCGCAACGCCCTGTTTGCGGAAAAGGACAGGCTGTTCGCCAAGGCGATGTACTTCAACGGCAAAATCTCGCAGATGATCGGCTTGACGGCACTGCCGGAAATGGGAGCACCACCGGCAAGCGAAAACTACGCGCGCTACACCAATGCCGATCTGGTGAAGCGGCGCGGCTACGAGATCGAACTGGAATACCGCCAGCCGCTATGGCAGCTGGACGCCAGCTACGAGCATCTGAAACAGGTCAATCAGGCCACCGGCAAGAATTACCCCAATGCTTTCGCCGACAAGCTGCGCCTGGGCGTTGGCTACTGGCTGACGCCGGAAGCGAGCGTCGGCCTGGGCGTATCGCACTGGCGCAAGCCGGATCAGAATCCCGCCACCTATGTCAGCGGCAAGAAGACTGAGTACTATGTGCGCGACAGCTACACCATCGCGGACCTGAACCTGCGCTGGCAGCCCGCCGCCTCGCCCTGGAAAGCGCTGGGACGCCAGGTGGAAGTGGTGGCCGGCGTGCGCAATCTGTTCAACCGTCCGTATCTGAACGCGATGAAGCCGGAAAGCACGGCCCAGGTGGGCAAGGCGCGCAATATCTATGTGAGCATGTCGAACCGCTTCTAAGCTTCCCTCCGGAGGCTGCGACCGCAGCCTCCTCCTCCCCGCGGTAAACCCGAGCAAGACACTACATTATTGCAAGTAAATTATTGCTCTAAAGCAAATTTAGCGCTATAGTGCGGCCATGCTTCTTAAGCAATAGTTACGCAAAATTAAGTGGACGGCCGCCCAAGCCCCGCGGCCCCCGACTTCCTCCCTAGGCCCTATCCCTGCCTATGCCATGCCGTCCGCGGCAGGCTGACACATTTTGAAGAAGCGGAGCAGCAATCTATGAACAAACTGAAAGTAGGCACCAGACTGGCTCTGGGCTTTGCCGCCGTCCTGTCGATGCTGGCGTTTGCGACCATCTTGAGCATCAGCCGCATGGCCGACATGAACGAGAATATGGACATCATCGTGCGCGAACAGTACCCCAAGGTGCTGGAAGCGCAGAGCATCCTCGACCTGAATAACAAGATCGCCCGCTCGCTGCGCAACTCCCTGCTGATCTCCGACACCGCGCTGTCGGCCAAGGAAATCGCCACCGTTCAGGCCAAGCGCAAGGAAATCGAGGAAGCCTACGGCCGTCTGACGCCGCTGATCAAATCCGACAAGGGCAAAGCCCTGTTGGCTACCATGCAGTCGTCCCGCAAAACCTATGACACGGCGCTGGATGAGGTGATCCGCCTGCAGGAAGCCGGCCAGCGCGACGAGGCCGTGAAATCCATGCTGGAAAATATGCGCGCCTCGCAACTGGCGTATATGGACGCCATCGGCGCCCTGATCAAGCACCAGAGCGGCGTGATCGAACTTGGCCGCCAGAACGCGGAAGACGCCTATACCAGTGGCCGTCTGACCATGATCATCATGGGCGCGCTGGCCCTGCTGGCCGGCATCGCCGCCGCCTGGATCATCACGCGCAATCTGCTCAAGCAGCTGGGCGGCGAACCGGAGTACGCCAGCGAAATCGCGCGCCAGATCGCGGCCGGCGACCTGGCCGTGCGCATCGATATCAAGGATGGCGACAAGGGCAGCCTGCTGCACGCCATCCGCGGCATGCGCGACAGCCTGGCCCAGATCGTGGGCGAGGTGCGCCTCGGCACCGATTCCATCGCCACCGCCTCGGCCCAGATCGCGGCCGGCAACCTGGACCTGTCGGCGCGCACCGAGCAGCAAGCCGGCTCGCTGGAGGAAACCGCATCGTCGATGGAGGAGCTGACCTCCACCGTCAAGCAGAACACCGACTCGGCGCGCCAGGCCAATGAGCTGGCGCAGTCGGCATCGAGCGTGGCCGTGCGCGGCGGCGCCGTGGTGTCGCAGGTGGTCGATACCATGAGCGCGATCAACGAATCTTCGCGCAAGATTTCCGACATCATCGGCGTGATCGACGGCATCGCCTTCCAGACCAATATCCTGGCGCTGAACGCGGCGGTGGAAGCGGCGCGCGCCGGTGAGCAGGGCCGCGGCTTTGCCGTGGTGGCCTCCGAGGTGCGCAATCTGGCGCAGCGCTCGGCCGGCGCCGCGAAAGAGATCAAGGAATTGATCGGCGACTCGGTGGAGAAAGTCAACGCCGGCGCCCAGCTGGTCGATCAGGCCGGCGCCACCATGGGCGAAATCGTGGACAGCGTGCAGCGCGTGACCAACATCATGGGCGAAATTACCAATGCCAGCCATGAGCAGGAAGCCGGCATCGAGCAGATCAACGGCGCCGTGGCGGAGATGGATTCCGTCACCCAGCAGAATGCCGCGCTGGTGGAGGAAGCCGCAGCCGCCGCAACCTCACTGCAGGAACAGGCATCGCGCCTGGCGGAGCTGGTGGGCGTGTTCCGCCTGGACGCCAGCGTGAAGGCTGCACGCGCGCCGGCCGCTGCCAAGGCCGCCGCGCCGAAGAGCGCCGCCTCGGTGGTGCTGAAACCAGCCGAACCGCTGCTGCGCCCACAACTTTCGCGCAAGCCTGCTCCACAGCCGAAGGCCGCTACCAAGGCCAGCGCCGACGAGTGGGAAGAGTTCTAAGCTTTATCATCCATAGCGAATGCCCGGCCACGCGCCGGCATCCGCACCGCCAGTTTCAAGCGGCGAACAGCCCGCGCAATGCGGGCAGATAGCGTTCGCTGACTGCCACCTGCGCGCCACAGCGCAGGTGCAGTATCCCTCCCCCCTCCCCCGTTGCGCCAAAGCGCGCGCATTCGTCCCGGCGCACGATCGCGCCGCGATGCACGCGCAGGAATTGCGCCGGATCGAGCATCTGCTCCAGCCGGCTCAAGGGCATGCGGTGCAGCACCTGGCGCTGCGCCAGATGCAGCTGGACGTAGTTGCCCGCTGCCTCCAGCCACAGCACCTCATCCAGCTCGACGCGTTCGATGCGTCCGACCGAACGTATGCTCAGATGGCGCGCATAGCCGCATTCCGGCTCTCCCCCCGTGCCGCCCAGGCAGGAGCGCACAGCCTGTGCATAGCTGGCCTGCTGCTTTTGCTCCAGCATGGCCTGCGCCCGCGCCAGCGTTTGCGCAAACCGCTGGTCATCGAAAGGCTTCAGCAGGTAGTCCAGCGCATGCACGTCGAAAGCTTCGATGGCGTAATGGTCGTAAGCCGTGACGAAGACAATCAGCGGCGGCGCTGCCGTCTCGCACAGTTCGCGCGCCAGCGCCAGGCCGGAAGCGCCGGGCATCTGAATGTCGAGGAAAACCAGCTCGATGCCGCCCGCCGCCAGAGCACTGCGCGCCGCCTCGGCGCTATCGCATTCGCCCGCCACCTGCCATTGCGCATGCTCGGCCAGCGCCAGCCGCACATTGCTGCGTCCCGGCGCTTCGTCGTCGACGATCAGGGCGCGCATCATGCCGCCTCCAGGTAAAACGGCATCTCGATCTCCACCTGGAAGCGCTGGCCATCGTGATGGGTGCGCAAGCTGGCATCGTCGCCGTATGCCAATTGCAGGCGCGCCGCCGTATTGCGCAGGCCTATGCCAAGGCCGGCCGCCGGCGCGGCGCCACCGTCGTCGGATACGCGGTTGCTGAGGCGGATGCGCATCCGCTCTCCCATGCGTTCGAAGTCCAGCGCGATGTCGCCGCTGCCGCCGTGGCGTTCCAGCCCATGCTTCACCGCGTTTTCCACCAGCGGCTGCAGCAGGAGCGGCGGACAATCGCCATCTCTTACCTGCGCCTCGCCGCCGATACTCCATTGCAGCTTTTCGCCATAGCGCAGCTCCTGCAGAGCCAGATAGCCGCGGATGAAATCCAGTTCCTGCGCCACGCTCACGGTATCGCGTTCGCTGGAAGCCAGGGCATAGCGCAGCAGCTCGCTGAGGCGGCTGATGCCGCTCAAGGCCACCGGCTTGTCGCCGGCGCGCACCAGTGCGCTGATCGCATTGAGCGCATTGAAAATGAAATGTGGCTCCAGCTGGCCGCGCAAGGCTTGCAGGCGCTGCTCCTGCAGATCGAGCCGCAGCCTGGTGCTCTGCCGCCAGGAGCAGATGGCGACAATCGTTACGTATGCCCCGCTCATCCACGCCACCTGGAAAAACCAGCTGTAGTTGTTCGAAGTAAGCAGGACTTCCCACCAGCGCGCCGTGGAGAACGCCGCGTCCATACGCAGAACGTAGGCTGCGGCGTAATAGAGGCATTCGAGCGGGAGGTAGGCCAGCGCCAGCAGCAGATAGACGGCGACGAGGTGGCGCGCCTGTCCCAGCCAGCGTGGGTGGCGCGCGAAGAAAGCATATACGCCGGTGCTGAACAGGGCGATGGGAATATGGCCGACCACCCAGCGCGACAGGTAGGAAAGATAAGGACGCGGCTTGCCCTGCAACGCTGCATCAAGGTAGGAGCTCTGGGCGCCGAACAGGCAGATCAGCCCCCAGATCAGCGCATTCACCAGAACAATGCGCAGCAGGGCATGCGCCCAATGGCGCTGCTGGACAGGGAAGGTAATCATTGGCAGCGAGTATAGCAGCGCCATTCCGCTTTTCCGGACGGGCGCAGGGGCATTCGTCCCATGCCGCCGCCGGTTCGTCACACAGCGGTATTCAGGCGCCGTGGCGCTTCCGATAATGCGGCCGTCATCACCACTTCCGGTCCACTCATGCGCCCTACCCTGACTCTGCTTTCCACCGCCCTGGCCTGCTGCCTGCCGCCCGCGCGCGCCGCCGACGAACCGCTGCAGCAGGTGCGCATCGCCGCGCCGCTTGAACTGGCCCAGCGCCAGAGCGAAACCCAATCCAAGCTGCTGATCGGCCGCAACGAGCTGCTGCAATTCGGCGACGGCAGTCTGAGCGAGGCCTTGAAGCGCCAGCCCGGCATCTCCGTGGTCAATGGCGAGGTAAGGATGCGCGGACTGGGCGCCGGCTATACCCAGGTGCTGGTCAACGGCGATCCGATGCCGCAAGGCTTCAGCATCGACACCATCGCGCCAGAATTGATCGAGCGCGTGGAGCTGCTGCGCGGCGGCTCGGCGGAGTACGGTGCGCAGGGCGTGGCCGGCACGCTGAACGTCATTCTCAGGCGCCGTGTCAACGAGCGCCAGATCGAGCTGAAATCTAGCCTGGAACGTAGCGGCGCTTTCTGGAATCCCTCGGCCACCCTGCAAGGCGCCGATCAGATTGAACGCTTCTCGTATTCGCTGGCAGCCACGGTGTCGCGCAGCGCCAGCCATGAGTACAACGCCAGCGAGCAGCACATCGCGGAGGACGGCGGAACCGGCGCGCACCGGCGGCGGCTGGCCAGCGACCATTTCGATATCCACCGATTCAGCCTCGCGCCGCGCCTGAACTGGAAGCTCGATAACGGCAGCTTGAGCTGGCAAAGCCTGTTGAATTTTTCGCGGCGGCGCATGGGCGGCCAGGCGCGGACCACAGTGTTCTCGGGTTCCGGCGGCAGCTATCCGGACAGCCGATGGCAGGCTTTCGGGCGCAGCAACAGCCTGAAGTCCGATCTGGCGTGGACCCTGAACCTCGGCAACGATACCAGCCTGCTGCTCAAGTTTGGCCTTGGGCGCGACCACTACAACAGCGATTTCCTGTTCCGCGGCGAGGCCACCGCCGCCGCTCCCGGCCTGCTGCGCGCGGTGCGCGGCTGGGTGTATGAAGACAATGCCAGCAGCGGCGGCAAGTTCACCAGCCGTCTGACGCGCGGCCATAGCCTGACCATAGGCTGGGACGCTACGCATACCCGGCGCCAGGATGCACGCCTGCAAACGGACGGTTCCCTGCACGGCATGGCGCAGAGCTGGCTGGACCAGCGATACCAGGCCAGCATACGGCGCCTGGCGCTGTATGCGCAAGACGAATGGGAGGTCGCCAGCGGTTGGCAGCTGTATGGCGGCGTGCGCTGGGAGGAATTGCAGACGCGGGTCGATGGCTTTGGCGCGCGCCATGAAACCTCGGTTTGGAGTCCTGTCGCACAGACTGTCTGGAAGCTGCCGGGCGATGGCAAGGACCAGCTGCGCCTGGGCTTTTCGCGCAGCTACAAGGCGCCGCCCACGCGCGACATCGTGCCGCGCCGCGCCACCGTCAACAGCGGCAACAGCCCCACCACGCCCGATGTGCAGGGCAACCCGCAGCTGGCGCCGGAACTGGCGAAAGGCGCCGACATCGCTTACGAAAGCTATTTCGGCGGCGGCAAGGGCGTCTTCAGCCTGTCGGCCTATGCGCGCCGCATCGATGGCGTGACGCTGCGCCGTCTCTACCTGGAAAACGGCAACTGGATTTCGGAGCCCTTCAACGGCGGCAAGGCGCGCACGCATGGCATCGAATTCGACACCCGTCTGCCGCTGCGCGAGCTGTTTCCGGCCGCGCCGCAGCTGGATCTGCGCCTGAATGCGGCGCGCAACTGGTCGCGCCTGGATGCGCTGCCCGGCCCGGACAACCATCTGGCCGCGCAAACGCCGCTGACGGCGAATGTGGGCGTGGATTACCGGCCCAGCGCGGCGCTGAGCCTGGGCGCCAGCCTGAATCTGCAAAAGGCCGGCAGCTCGCGCCTGAGCGCTGAACTAAGCCGCAGCGGCGATATCCGGCGCACGCTCGATGCTTACATTCTCTGGAAACTGCAAGGCAAGACCCAGCTGCGCATCGCGGCGGTCAATCTGCTGCATCCTGACCGGCGCGAAACGGAGCGCTATGGCAGCGCGGCACTGAGCGATGTGCGCGACAGCGTTGCCAGCAGCCGTGCCGCCCTGCGCCTGGAACTCACGCTGCCGCTGACGCCTTGAACGGGAATCAGCCTTGCAGCCAGGCCAGCTCGCCATTCATATTGGCGATGGCCTGCTCGCTGTACTGCGCGGCGAAATAGGCGTCGCCGAACAGGTTGCCCGTCTCCGCCTTGCCGCGCAGGTAGGCCAGCACCTGTCCGCGCTGGCTGCGGTAGTGGTCCTCTTCCACATGGGCGTATTCGGCGCGGATGCCGCGCGCATAGCTGCGGTACACCTCGTCGTCCTGGCCCAAAATCGCCAGATCGACGCTGAGCATGGCGTCCTTCAAGGAATGGCTGATGGACGCGCCCTGGAAATGGTCGGTGGCGCGTATCAGCAGCGCCACCGTATCGGCCATGGCCGCATCGCTGGCCAGGCCGCTGCCCAGCCACAGCTGGGCGCTGGCCTCCTCGTTCGAGACGGTGCTTGCCGCCTCGTGTTCATAGATGGCGTCGTGGAACCAGAAGGCCGCGCGCACCGCGTCGGCGTCGGCGCGCGCCGGCTGCACATTGGCGTTCCAGGCGCGGATTTCAGCCAGGCCATGCACCAGGTGATCGAGGTTATGATAGTGGCGATTGGCGCCGCCGTAGGCCGCGGCGCCGGTCAGGCGCTCGAACCACTGGTCGATATGCGCCTGGCGCGCCGCATCGGCATCGCAGCGCTGCCACAGCCCATCCCACTCCTTGCGCAGCCAGCTCAGAATCCAGGCGCGGTAGGCGGGGCCGGGCACGAATTTCTTCATGGTCCAGTTCCAGCCCACCGGCCCTTCCAGCGCCTTGACGAAACTGGAGCTGACCGAACCCAGGTCGCGCGGCGGCATCACGAAGATGGTCTTGGCGCCGCCGATCACTTCCACATTGGTTTGCTGGATCAGATTCTCGTAGTCGAAATCGGCGGTGGTGCGGATGCCGCGGATCAGATACTCGGCGCCGTGCTTGCGCGCCACGCGCGCCGTGTAGTCGCTTTTCACGATCTGCACCTGCACATCGTCCCAGCCGCGTTCCCGGCAGCTTTCCAGCACGATGGCGCGGCGCTCCTCGGCCGAGAACTTGGGCTGTTTGGTTGAATTCTCGGACAGGAAGACCACCACTTCATCAGCAATGGAACGAGCTTCGCCGATCACCCACATATGGCCGTTGGTGATCGGATCGAGGGTGCCCGAAAAACCGATTTTCTTCATTCGCCGCTCCGACGCGTTGTCAAAAGCGATATTCTAGCTGGCGGCGGCTTTGCGGGTCTCGGGAAAGTCGATTTTCACGCGCAGGCCGCCCAAGCGCGCCGACTGCTCCAGCACCAAGGTGGCGCCATGGCGTTCGGCGATGGACTTGATGATGGCCAGTCCCAGCCCGCTGCCGCTGGCCGTGCTGCCCGGCACGCGGTAGAAGCGGCTGAAGACGCGCTCGCGCTCTTCCGGCGAAATACCGGGGCCGCTGTCTTCCACGGCCAGCGTGACGCTCTTCTCATTCTTGCGCACTTCCACGTCCACCGTGCCGCCGGACGGCGTGTACTTGATGGCGTTGTCCACCAGATTGCGCAGCATGATGAGCAGCGCATCGGACTGGCCGGAGACGCTGGCCTCATCGGCATGGAACAGGCCCAGGTCGATATTGCGCTGCGCCGCCGCGCCGGCCATATCGCCCAGGGTGCGTTTCGCCAGCTCGCCCAGTTCGACCGGCTGCAGCTTCGCTTCGGCCGCCTCCTGGCGCGCCAGTACCAGCAACTGCTCCACCAGGCGCGTGGCGCGTTCGATGCCGGCGCTCAGGCGCGACACCGCCACCTTGCGCGCACCCTCATCCTCGGCACGCTCCAGGCTGAGCACCTGCAATTTCAGGGCCGCCAGCGGCGAGCGCAGCTCGTGCGCCGCATCGGCCACAAAGTGCTGCTGGGCGTCGAAGGCGGTGCGCACGCGGCTGAACAACAGGTTCAATTCCTGCACCAGCGGCCGCACCTCGTCCGGCAGATCGGCTTCGGACACGGGCGACAGATCGTCGGCCTGGCGCGCCGCGACCTGGCGCCGCACGCGCGCCACCGGCGCCAGCGAACCGCTGACCACCCACCACACAATCAGCATCAGCACCGGCGCCATCAGGGCGATCGGCCCCACAGTGCGCAGGGCCAGGCTGCCGGCCATGCGCTTGCGCACGGCCATATCCTGAGCGATCTGCACCGTCTGATTACTGGTCTGCACCGAGAATACGCGGTAAGTCGTGCCGTTGGCGCGCACATTCGAGAAGCCCAGCACGGCGCGCTGCGGCAGTTCAGCGCGCGAGATGGAGCGGAACACCTGGATGCCATCCGGCGTCCACACCTGCACCACCATCTCATCGTTGCCTGGATCGGCATTGGTACTGCCGGCATTCGCCAGCGGCGCGCCGGAGCGCAGCGAGAGCGCCATCTGCTGCATGTGGTAGTCGAAAATCTGGTCGGCGTCGTTCAGGGCGCTGCGGTAGGCGATCATGGCCTGGGCGATGGCCGCCATGGTGATGGCGGCCAGCAGGAACCACAGCAGACGGCCACGCAGCGAGTGCGTCACCGAAACCCGAGGCACACCCTTCATAGCTTGGGCACCATATAGCCGAGGCCACGCACGTTTTGAATCAGTTCGCTGCCCAGTTTTTTGCGCAGGCCGTGGATATACACTTCCACGGCATTGCTGTTGACTTCATCCTTCCAGCTGTACAGCTTTTCCTCCAGCTGGGCGCGCGAGAGCACGATGCCGGGACGCGCGATCAGCGCCTCCAGCACCGCCCATTCGCGTGCCGACAGGCTGACCGGCTGGCCGTTGGCGATCACTTCCCGCGTCTGCGGATTGATCGACACGCCCTTGTGCTCGAACACCGGCTCGGCGCGGCCGGCGGCGCGGCGCAGCAAGGCGCGGATGCGCGCCAGCAGCTCGTCCAGATCATAGGGCTTGAGCACATAATCGTCGGCGCCCGCATCCAGGCCGGCGATGCGCTGGTCGACCGCATCGCGCGCGGTCGCCACCAGCACCGGGGTCAGCTCCTTGCGCGCGCGCATGGAGCGCAACACTTCCAGGCCGTCCTTGCGCGGCAGGCCCAGGTCGAGCAGCACCAGATCGTAGGTCTGGGTTTGCAGGGCCGTGTCGGCCATATCGCCGTCCTTGACCCAGTCCACGGCGTAGTGCTCGGCACGCAACAGGTCGAGCACCACTTCACCGATCATCGTATCGTCTTCAACCAGCAGAAGCCGCATTGTTTTGTCCTTTCTTTTTTATACTGCCTCTCACCGGCATCCATCTTAACCCAGGCGCACCGGGATGAAGATGCGGTCGCCGCCGCGCTGAATCAGCAGGGCCACCGACTTGTCCGATTTGGACACCACATCGCGCACCTGCTCGATGCTGTTTACCGCGCGGCCATTCACCGACAGCAGCACGTCGCCCGGCTGCACGCCGGCATTGGCCGCCGCGCCGCCCGCATCCTCGATCAGCAGACCGGAAGGCAGGCCGGATTGACGGCGCTCCAGCGGGTCGAGCTGGCGCAGGGCCAGGCCCAGACGCAGCTTGCCGCTATCGCCGCCATTATCGCGTGCCGCCAGGGCATTGCGTTCGGAAGCGTTGCCCAATTCGCCGTTCAGTTCCACGGCCTTACCCTGGCGCCACACTTCCAGCTTGATCTTGTCGCCAGGCGCGGCCAGCGAGACCATGGCCGGCAGGTCGCCCGAAGAGACGATCTTCTGGCCATTCATTTTGCGGATCACGTCACCGGCTTTCAAGCCGGCTTTCTCGGCCGCGCTGCCCGACTCCACATTCGACACCAGCGCGCCTTCCGGGGTGGCCAGGTTGAAGGAATCGGCAAAGCCCTGGTTCACTTCCTGCACGGTCACGCCCAGTTTGGCGTGCACCACCTTGCCGGTGGCGACGATCTGGTCCTTGATCTTGTTCGCCACGTCGATAGGAATGGCGAAGGACAGGCCCTGGTAGCCGCCGCTCTGGCTGTAGATCTGCGAGTTGATGCCCACCACTTCGCCGCGCGTGTTGAACAGCGGACCGCCCGAATTGCCGGGATTGATCGCCACGTCGGTCTGGATGAAAGGCACATTGCTGTCGTCCGGCAGGGAACGCCCCTTGGCGCTGACCACGCCGGCGGTCACGGTGCTTTCCAGGCCGAACGGCGAACCGATGGCCAGCACCCACTCGCCCACTTTCAGTTCAGTGGAGCGGCCCAGCGGCACCACCGGCAGATTTTTCGCGTCGATCTTCAGCACGGCCACATCGGTTTTCGGATCGGAGCCGAGCACCTTGGCGCGGAATTCGCGGCGGTCGGTCAGCTTCACCGTCACCTCGCGCGCATCGCGCACCACGTGGGCATTGGTCAGGATGGTGCCGTCGGCGCTGACGATAAAGCCGGAACCGACGCCATGGCTGGGCACATCGCGCTGACCGCGCTGCTGCGGCCCCTGGAAGCGGCGGAAGAATTCAAAGAAGGGATCGTCGGTGAACGGTTCGCCGCGTCCCTCATACGATGCCTTGGTGCTGCCGGTGACGCTGATGTTGACCACGGCCGGGCCGTTGCGCGAAGCGATCACGCTGAAGTCCGGCAGCGCGATCATCGGCGCAGGCACGGGGGCGGGAGCGCCGGCGGCGGCATTCACGGCGGGCACGGGAGCGGCTGCCTGGTGCGCCGCGTTCTGTTGCACGGCAATGGCGGCGCCTGCGCCGAGGATGCCGGCGGCGGTCAGGGCCAGAATCAGTCGTTTGGTAGTCATCGATCCGAGAAGAGTTTTGCGCATTTTCCGCACTCCTTGGTGATTGAAGTTTAGATGTTACCAATATGGGCCATCAGTCTTAGGCGCCGCTTAATGATACGCTGCGCGAAAACCCCGAAAAGCCCGCCACAAAAGCCGAAACGGCGGCACGCAATGCAGAAAGGCCGGAAAACCGGCCTTTGCTTGCTGCTAAGGGCTATTAAGCCTTACGCTGCCTGGCGTTGTTCCAGGACTTCCACGTTGGCGTTCACGCCGTCGATGGCGATTTTTCGCGGCTTCAGCGCTTCCGGAATTTCGCGCACTAGTTCGATGGTGAGCATGCCGTCCTTGAAGGAGGCGCCGGTGACTTTCACGTGGTTGGCCAGCTGGAAGCGTTGCTCGAAATCGCGGGCGGCGATGCCGCGGTGCAGATAGGTGCGCTCCGCGCCGTCGCGCTGTTTGCGGCCGACGATGTGCAGCGATTCGCGTTCGGTGGTGATATCGATCTCGCTGCGGTCGAAGCCGGCCAGCGCCATCACGATACGGTACTGGTCTTCCGTCACCAGTTCGATATTGTAAGGAGGGTAGCTGGGCTGGGTGTCGCCGCGCTGGGCGTCGTTCAGCATCTGGGCCAGGCGGTCAAAACCGATAGCGCTGCGATACAGGGGAGTCAGGTCGAAATTACGCATGATGTATATCCTTTTCAAGTTAAGCGATATGTCCCGCGGTCCCCATCTGGGCAACCGCTGATTCCGATATACGGCTGCGGTCCAGGGTTTTCAAGAGTGCGTCAAATAGAAAAATTCAGCGTTACGTTTTGTAACATTCCTAAGCGAGGTGCATGTTACACTCGGCCGCTTGAGTTTCCTTTAGGAATGAAATGATTTCTCCTTCCATCAAGCGCGCCCTGCTCGCCGCGCTGCTGGCGACGGCCCTGCAGGCGCAGGCCGAGGCCAAGGCCGAGCCCATCCCTACACCAATCGACCAGGCTTATCCCGGCACCATCGTGATGAAGGTCGATGCTTCCGACACTGCGCAAAACATCTTCCGCGTCCGGCAAAGCATCCCCGTCACGCCGGGCAAGATGACGCTGCTGTATCCGCAATGGGTGCCGGCCAACCACGGCCCGAGCGGCGCGTTGAACCAGTTCGCCGGTCTGAAGATCACGGCCAACGGCAAGCATGTGGCATGGCGCCGCGACAACGTGCACGTGCACGCCTTCCACCTGGAAGTGCCGCAGGGCGCATCGCAGCTGGAAGTCGAGTACCAATACCTGTCGCCGACCGATGCGAGCCAGGGCCGTACCACCATGACCACCGACATCCTCGGCGTGCAATGGCAGTCGATGACGCTCTACCCGGCCGGCTATTTCACGCGCCGCATTCCGATCCAGGCCACGCTCTCCGTGCCGAAGGACTGGCAGTACGGCAGCGCGCTGGAACTGGCCGAACGCAAGGGCGATGACCTGGTGTTCAAGACCACCGACCTGGAAACCTTCATCGACTCGCCGCTGTTCGCTGGCCGCCACTTCAAGCGCTTCGACCTCGATCCGGGCGCCAAACTGCCGGTGCACCTGAACGTGGTGGCCGACAACGCGGAGGCGCTGGAAACCAAGCCTGAGCAGATCGAGGCGCACCGCAACCTGGTCAAGCAGGCGTATAAGCTGTTCAACTCCCAGCACTACCGCCACTACGACTTCCTGCTGTCGCTGAGCGAGGAATTCGGCGGCGTGGGACGCGAACACCACGAGTCCAGCGAGAACGGCGTCAAGCTCGATTACTTCAGCGACTGGACCAAGAGCGAAGCGGGACGCGCCCTGCTGCCGCATGAATTCACGCACTCGTGGAACGGCAAGTTCCGCCGTCCTGCCGGGCAGGACGTCCCCAACTTCAACACGCCGCTGCAGAACGATCTGCTGTGGGTGTACGAAGGCCAGACCCAGTACTGGGGCAATGTGTTGGCCGCGCGTTCCGGCCTGGTGAAGCTGGCCCACGTGCGCGACGTGCTGGCCTCGATGGCGGCACGCTACGACAATATGGCCGGCCGCAGCTGGCGTCCGGTGCAGGACACCACCAACGATCCGATCGTCAACGCGCGCCGTCCGCAAGGCTGGAACAGCTGGCAGCGCAGCGAGGACTACTACACCGAGGGCGCGCTGATCTGGCTCGACGTCGACACCAAGATCCGCGAACTGTCCGGCGACAAGCGCTCGCTCGACAACTTCGCGCGCGACTTCTTCGGCATCGCCGACGGCAACCGCTTCGCCAACTTCTACCAGTTCGAGGACGTGGTCAAGGCGCTCAACGCCATCCAGCCTTACGACTGGGCGCCCTTCCTGCGCAGCCGCCTGGACGAAAACGGCCCGGCGCCGCTGGACGGCTTCAAGCGCGCCGGCTGGAAACTGGCCTACAGCGACAAGCCGACCGACTTCCTGAAGATGGTCGAAGAACGCAGCCGCAGCGCCGACTTCCAGTACTCGCTGGGCTTCTCGGTGGGCGCCGAAGGCAAGATCGAGTCGATCCAATGGGATGGCGTCGGCTTCAAGGCCGGCCTGGCCGGCGGCACCGTGCTGCTGGCAGTGAACGGCCGCGCCTACAAGGCCGACGTGCTGCGCAAGGCCGTCACCGCCGCCAAGACCGACAGCAAGCCGATCGAACTGCTGCTCAAGCGCGGCAGCCACTACCGCACCGTCAGCCTCGACTACCACGGCGGCCTGAAGTACCCGCGTCTCGAGCGCATCGAAGGCACGCCCGACCGCCTCGAAGCCATCCTCCAACCGCGCAAATAGGCCGCGCCAGCCCAGCCCGCCGCGCTTTGCGCTAAATCAAAGAATGTCCAACCCTGGTGCCTGACACCAGGGTTGGACATTGGCTGATTTAGATCAAGGAATGTCCGACTCTAGTGCCTGACACCAGGGTGGACATTGTTTGATGCAGATCAATGGTTGGCGGGCTTAGCCGAACATGCCGTGCAGATACCAGCGGGGAGTGGCGGCGCCGCCCAGGCGTTCGCGGTAGATCCAGTAGTGGGCGTGGTCCTGGCCTTCGGCGACGAAGTAGTCGCGTGCTTCGGTGCCGTTCCACCAGCCACCTTCGATGCGCTCGGCCGGCGAGACCATGCGCAGCGGGGAGTTGTAATAGGGACGGTGTTCGCGCAGGATCAGCTCGATCGGCTTGGCCAATAGCCAGGCGGGACGGGGCAGGCGCTGGGGCGGCATCTGCGCTTGCACATACGCAGGACGCAGTTTTTCGCGCACCGGCACCCAGGCGTTGGCATGCTCGGGGCGGTAGTCGGCGCGCGGCGAGGGTTGCAGCACATTCTCCGTCCCCAGCCGCGCTACCAGCAGCTCGAACAGGCGCTGGCGGTCTTCCTTGCTGCCACCCGGTTCGGGAAACAGTGTGTCGCTGAGCGGCACCATCGGTTTGACGTCGGGCGCTTCCAGGATCAGGCCGATGACGTGGGCTTCGAGCTGGGTCTTGGCCAAGCGCTCTTTCAGCAGGCGCAGCAGATGCTCGTCGCGCCACACCGGCTCGGCCAGGGCGATTTCGATCACGCTCGGCGGCCGTGCCACTCGTCCCCGTTCATGTTCCAGCGACAGGCGGATGCGTTCGACGGCAAAGTGGCGCGCACACAGCCAACCGCACAGCTGCTGCAACAGGCGGCAGGCGCCGGACAGCAGCAAGGCCGCGTCGTCGATGCGGTCGAACAGTTCGAGGCGGGCGCGGAAGCTGGCCGGGGCTTCAATCCACTCAAACATTTCGGGACGTTCGCCGCGCGCGGCATCCTGCATCTCCAGCACGGCGGCGCCGCAGCGGCGCTGCAGGCCCGGACGCGGCAGCCGCCCCAGCTCGCCCAGGGTCAAACAGCCGATGCCTTCCAGCCAGCTCAGATACGGCCGCAGCGGCGGCAGCAGGCTCACGGGCAGAGCGTCCAGCTTGCGTTCCAGCGTGGACAGTTTCAGCGTGCGCCCTGCCCCGCTGCGCGCCAGCAGCCAGGCGCCGCGCGCGGTGGGCGCCGTGCTGAGACGGGCGCTGTAGCCGAGCGCGCGCAGGCTATGGCGTACCTTGCGGCATAAGCTGCGGATGCCGCCGAACAGGCGCAGGCTGGCGCCCACGTCCAGCAGCAGGGTCGCTTCCTCGCCTTCCGCCACCTGGGGCGTGAATTGCAGCAGGGCCATGGCGACGGCCTGCAAGGCTTCCGCCTCCCGCAGGGGCGCGCGTTCGTAAAGCTGGGCCTCGGGCGCCATCATCAGCGCGCCGGCGCGGCGCATGCCGGGACGCACGCCCGCCGCGCGCGCCAGCGGCGAGGCGGCCAGCACGGCCTCCTGCTCCAGCACGATGATGCCGCTATCAGCCGACCAGCGCGGGCTGAATACTTCGAGCGGGAGCCGGGGCAGATGCAGGCCGATCCAGAGGCGCATGGCGTTGTAGCAGTGATGGTAATAAAGGTAAAAACAAGGGCGCATCGCGCCGCGGTCCGCGCCGTTTGACGAAGCCGATATCGATGCCGCCCGCCGCCGTGCGCAGCGCCAGGCGCAGCGGCGCGGGCGAGGCTTCGCGTTCGGCGCTCAGCGGACGCATCAGGCAAAACAGGGTATCGCCGCTTTGCGCCGCCAGATGCAGGCGGCGCAGGTTTTCGCCGCGCACCTGCTGCTGCCACAGCAGCAAGGCGCCACAGCAGCCGCTGCGCAATATCTGTTCGGCGGCCCACAGGCTGTCGGCGCCCTTGCTGCGTATCCAGATCAGCTGCGAGGGCGGCAGGCCCAGCTCGGACAAGCCCAGGATCTGCGGCACCTGGGGCGGCTGCAGCAACACCACCGGCCGCTGCAGGCTGGCCAGGGCCGGATGCAGCAGGCGGATTTCGCCCATGCCCGTCTGCTGCAGCAGCAGCTCGATCAATTGGCCGGCCGGCCAGCCGCCGCCCGGCAGTTGGGCCGACAAGGCCGCATAGCCGGTATCCACGCAGCGCGTGGCCGCCTGCGCCAGCTGCGAAGCCAGCCACAGCGAGGGATGCAGCTCCTCGGGCGCAGGCGGTGAAGATTGGTCGGATCGGGCCATGGTCGATAAAAGCGATAAATACTGTATAAATACACAGTACTAGCTGGCGCCGGTTTTGGCAAGGTTTACTTGCGGACGAAGCGTGCGCCGCACCTGATAGAATCATCAATATTGCTACCCGCCCAAAGGACCGCCCCCTTGAAAACCATGCAACTGATCGGCGCCATCCTGTTTGCCCTGGCCCTGCTGCACACCTTCAGCGCCAAATCCTTCGAAAAACTCTCGCACCGCTATCCGCGCCACGCGGGCCTGTTCCATTTGCTGGGCGAGGTCGAGGTGGTCTTCGGCTTCTGGGCCTTTATCCTGATCGTGCTGATGGCCTTCGTGGCCGGCGGCGAAAACGCCATCGCCTACGCCGAAACGCGGCAATACACGGAGCCGCTGTTCGTCTTCGTGGTGATGGTGGTGGCGGCCTCGCGCCCGGTGCTCGACATCGTGCAGCGCATGCTGAGCGGGCTGGCCCGCCTGGCGCCGGCGCGCACCGAAGTGGCCCTGGTCTGGCTGGGACTGGCCCTGGTGCCGCTGGCCGGCTCCCTGATCACCGAACCGGCCGCCATGACGCTGGCCGCGCTGATGCTGGCGCCGCAGGTGTTCCGCGCCGGCGTGCCGGAATGGCTGAAATACGGCGCGCTGGGCGTCCTCTTCGTCAATGTCTCCATCGGCGGCACGCTGACGTCCTACGCCGCGCCGCCGGTGCTGATGGTGGCCGCGACCTGGCAGTGGGACAGCGCCTTCATGGCTTCCCAGTTCGGCTGGAAGGCCGCGCTGGCCGTGCTGCTCAACGCCAGCGTCGTCACCTTCATGCTGAGCAGGCATCTGCGCGCCGCCAGCGGCGAGCAGGACATGCTGAGCAAGCCTGAACCGGTGCCGCTGCCGGTCTGTCTGCTGCATCTGGGCTGCCTGGCCGCCGTGGTGCTGCTGGCCCACCATCCGGTGCTCTTCCTCGGCATCTTCCTGTTCTTCCTCGGTTTCACCCAGGCTTACCAGCGCTACCAAAGCCCGCTGATCCTGAAGGAAGGCTTGCTGGTCGGCTTCTTCCTGGCCGGCCTCGTGGTCCTGGGCGGCATGCAGCAATGGTGGTTGCAACCCATCGTTTCGCAACTGCAGCCGGTGGCGCTGTTCTTCGGCGCGCTCGGCCTGACCGCGATCACCGACAATGCGGCCCTCACCTATCTCGGCTCGCTGATCGAAGGCATGGCGCCGCAGGCGCAATACATGCTGGTGGCGGGCGCGGTGGCGGGCGGCGGCCTGACGGTGATCGCCAACGCGCCCAATCCGGCCGGCGTGGCCCTGCTGCGGCGCGGCTTCCGCGACGAATCGATCAGCGCCATCGGCCTGCTGCTGGGCGCACTGGCGCCGACCGCCGTGGCGGCCGCCGCCTTCTTCCTGTAAGCGCTTTTTGTACGAGATTAGCCGCGCCGGTGGCGGCCGAAAAAGTCCAGCATCATCTTGCTGGCGTCCGGCCCGGCGGCGGCGTTGAAAGCCAGGCTGGCGTCGCCGCCGCTCCAGGCATGGTCCAGCGCATCGACGCTGGCTACGCGCAGCAGCAGCTTGCGGCCCACGTAAAAATCCTGGATGCGATGGGCGTTATGGCGGCTTCCCCGTCCCGCCTTTAAAGCCGTCTTGGCCGGCGTATGCGCAGGCAGGCCATGCAGCAGCAGGCTTTGCTGCATCAACTGCTGCTGATTCACCGGCCGCACCACCTTATCCCCCTCGCCCTGGATCAGGATAGTGGGCATGGACGGAAAGCCGGGACGGCGCGCCAGCAGCTCGCGGATCGCCAGTTCGCTGCGCGGCCCGGCGCCATGCTGCATCACGCCCAGCGCGCCGATCCGGCTATGGCCGCCGCCAAAGGCGGGGCCGGAATGCAGGCCCACGGCCGCGAACAATTCGGGATGGTTGAGCGCCAGGATATTCGCCATGCCCGCCCCCGCCGAGATACCGCAGGCATAGACGCGGCGGCGGTCGATGGGATGCTGCGCCACCACCCACTCCACCATGCCGGCCAGCAGCGCGGTATCGCCGCCGCCCTCCTGGGTAGCCTTGTCATACCACTTCCAGCAGCGCTGCGAGTGAGCGCTGAGCAGTTGCTGCGGATACAGCACCGCATAGCCTTTGCGCTCGGCCAGCCAGTTCATGCGCGTGCCTTGCGCGAACTGGGTCGCGCTCTGATTACAGCCATGCAGCATCACCAGCAGCGGCAAAGGCGCATCGGGTGGCGCGCTGTGCGGCAGGTACAGCCAATAGCTCATGCGCCGTGGCGGCAAGCCTGCCTGCGCGGGAACCGCATGATGCGCGGCCAGCCATTTTCCCGGCGCGACCGGCTCCGCGCGCAGCGGCAAAGGCGCGGCAGCCGTACCGCGTCCGGCCGGGCGGGCGCCGGTTTTCGCCGCACTCTTCGCGGCCGCCTTGCCGGCCACCTTCGCTGTTTTCACCGCCTTCGCCGATGCTTTCAGTACCGACTTCACCATCTTGTCCGCCGCGCGCTGCTGGGCCTTGCCGGCCTTCATCAAACTACGCAACAAGCGTGTTCCCGCCGTCAGCTTCGCCATCCGCGCCTCCCGCACGAATCCCTAATGTACGCAGTCTAACCCGGCCGTGCTCACGCATCGGTGCGCTGGCACACCATTGAATCCGGCCAAGTACACGCAAAAATGATTTGGACTATGCTGATTTCCAGCCGTCCGTCCGGACGGACTTCCATCCGATTCAAGGAGAAGCAGATGAGCTATCTAGACCGAGATCCATTTGGCATTTACCGCGACCGCGATGAGCAAGGCCCAGGGCCGCGCCTGATGGGCGCCGACACGCTGGTCGGCGAAGACGTATACAACCGCCAGGAAGAAGACCTGGGCGACATCAAGGAAATCATGCTCGACATGCAGACCGGCCAAATCGCCTATGCCGTGCTGTCCTTCGGCGGCTGGCTGGGCATGGGCGACAAGCTGTTCGCCGTACCGTGGCAAAGCCTGCAGCTCGACACCGTGAACAAGCGCTTCCTGCTCGACATCGACAAGGAGAGCCTGCGCAACGCACCGGGCTTCGACAAAGACCGTTGGCCCGACATGGCCAGCGCCGAATTCGGCACCCGGGTACATGACTTCTACGGCACCCAGGAAGCCCTGCCCGGCCAGCGCACCGCCAGCGGCAGCGTGATGGGTCAGAGCACCAGCAGCCTGCAAAGCGGCAGCGGCTACAGCCAGGGCAGCGAGTCCGGCAATCTGAGCGGCGACAAAACCGGCCGCAATTACTAAGTCTGGCCGGTAAAAGCAAAGGGCGGCTCCAGCCGCCCTTTGTCGTCAAGAATGCTGTCGCCTTAGCGCAGCATCGACTCCCACACCTTCGCCAAACGCTTGACCGAAACCGGCATCGGCGTGCGCAGTTCCTGCGCGAACAGGGAGACGCGCAGCTCCTCCAGCAGCCAGCGGTATTCGGCCATTTTGGGGTCGGTGTTTTTGCCGGCCGATTTGTCGCGCGCCATGCGCAGATACGGGGCGGCGGCCTGCTGCCATTCGGACATGGCTTTGGCGTCGCGCGCCGGATCGGCGCGCAGCTTTTCGATGCGCACGTTCATCGCCTTCAGATAGCGCGGGAAGTGGGCCAGCTGGCTGAACTCGCTGTCTTGCAGGAAGCGCTTGTGCACCAGGCCTTGCAGCTGGCCTTGCATATCCTGCGCAGCCTGCGGGTTCAAGCCTTGCAGGCGCTTGGGCAGGCCGTGGAATTCGGTCAGCACCTGCGAGACCAGGCGGGCAATCTCGTTTACCAGCAGTACCAGACGCGATTTGCCTTCGTCCTTGCGCTTGATGAAGCTCGCCTCATCGGTCGGCAAGGGGTCTTGCAGGCAGGCGATATCCAGCGCCTTGGCGATGATCTGGTCGCGCAGTTCTTCCTGCGTGCCCATGGCCATGAACTGCATGCCCATTTGCTGCAGATTGGGGATACTCTTTTCGACGAACTTGATCTGGTCCTTCATCTGCAGGGCGAACAGGCGGCGCAGGCCGATGCGGTGGGTGCGCACCGCCACGTTCGGGTCATCGAACACTTCCAGGTCGCAGTGCGCGCCTTTGTCCACCAGCGCCGGGAAGCCGATCAGGCTAAGCTTGCCCTGGGTGATTTCCAGCAACTCGGGCAGTTCGCCGAAGCTCCAGCCAGTGATGTTGCTGTGGGCCGATGGCGCGGCCGGCGCCGAGGCGGGAGCGCTCGACGGCGCGGCCTTGTCGCGCTGCCCTGCGGCGATGCCGCCGTGCGCCTTGCCGGCCGCCGGCGCGGCGGCCGATACCGGAGCCGCGCCGCCGGTCAGCTGCGCCAGTTGCGCCGGCGTGGCTTCCGCCATCTTCTGGAAGCTCTGGCGCGCCTGGCTGCCGTATTCGGCCTGCAGGGTGGCCAGGTTGCGGCCCATATCGAGCTGGCGACCATGCTCGTCCACCACCTTGAAGTTCATGAAGTGGTGGGCGGGCAGCTGTTCCGGCTTGAAGTCGGTGGTCAGCACATTGATCGTGATCTGGGTGCGAATGTCGGCGATGATGGCGTCGACCAGGTCGCCGCGGCCGAAGGCGTTGGCGTCCTGCACGCGCTCGCAGAATTTGGCCGAGTAGTCCGGCAGCGGCACCATGTGGCGGCGCTGCTTCTGCGGCAGGGATTTCAGCAGCAAATGCACTTTTTCCTTCAGCATGCCCGGCACCAGCCATTCGCAGCGCTCGCGCGGCAACTGGTTCAGCGCGTACAGCGGCACGGTCAGGGTCACGCCATCGCGCAGGCTGCCCGGCTCAAAGTGGTAGCTGAGCTGCATTTCCAGGCCCGTCACCATCATCTTTTTCGGGAACAGTTCCGTGGTCACGCCGGCCGCCTCATGGCGCATCAGGTCGTCGCGGTTCAGGAACAGCAGTTTCGGATCGCCGGCCGTGGCGTCCTTATGCCATTTCTCGAAACCGGCGCCGTTCACCACATCGGCCGGAATCAGCTTGTCGTAGAAGGCTTCGATCAGCTGGTCGTCCACCAGCACGTCCTGGCGGCGCGACTTGTGTTCGAGGTTCTCGATTTCCTTCACCAGTTTGTGGTTGTGGACGAAGAACGGGGCACGGGTATCGAAGTCGCCGCCCACCAGCGCATCGCGGATGAAGATTTCGCGCGCTTCCACCGGATTGCGCAGGCCATAGTTGATGCGGCGCTGGCTGTACACGGTCAAGCCGTACAGCGTGGCCTTTTCGGCCGCCGTCACCTGGGCCGGACGTTTTTCCCAGCGCGGCTCGCCCCAGGATTTTTTCAGCAGATGGCCGCCGATCTTTTCCACCCACTCGGGCTGGATCTGGGCCACGCAGCGCGCATACAGGCGGGTGGTTTCCACCAGTTCGGCGGCGACGATCCACTTGCCGGGCTTTTTCGACAGCGAGGAACCGGGCCAGACGTGGAAGCGGATGCCGCGCGCGCCGAGATAGCCGGCGCCCGGCTCGTCGTCCTGCTTGAAGCCGAGATTGCCCAGCAAGCCAGTCAGCAGGGCCAGGTGCAATTGTTCGTACGTCGCGGGCGCTTCGTTCATGCGCCAGCCCTGCTCTTTGACGATGGTGAGCAATTGGGAATGCACATCGCGCCATTCGCGCAGGCGCAGCTGGGACAGGAAGTTGCTGCGGCAATTGTCCTGCAGCTGGCGGTTGGTTTTCTTGTGTTCGATGGCTTGCTCGAACCAGCGCCAGATTTTCAGGTAGCTGAGGAATTCGGACTTCTCGTCGGCGAATTTCTTGTGCGCCTCGTCGGCCGCCTGCTGGTGCTCGATGGGGCGGTCGCGCGGGTCTTGCACCGACAGCGCGGCGGCCACGATCAGCACCTCGGTCAGGCAAGCGTTTTCCTGCGCGGCCAGGATCATGCGGCCCACGCGCGGATCGAGCGGCAGCTTAGCCAGCTTGCGGCCCAGCGGCGTCAGGCGGTTGTTCTCGTCCACCGCGCCCAGTTCCTGCAGCAGCTGGTAGCCGTCTGCAATCGCGCGCGCCAGCGGCGGCTCGATGAAGGGGAAGGTCTCCACATCGGTCAGATGCAGGGACTTCATGCGCAGGATGACGGAAGCCAGCGAGGAGCGCAGGATTTCCGGATCGGTGAATTTGGGACGCTGCAGGTAGTCCTGCTCGTCGTACAAGCGGATGCAGACGCCGTCGGCGACGCGGCCGCAACGGCCGGCGCGCTGGTTGGCGGCCGATTGCGCCACCGGCTCGATCTGCAACTGCTCCACCTTGTTGCGGTAGCTGTAGCGCTTGACGCGCGCCAGGCCGGCATCGACCACGTAGCGGATGCCCGGCACGGTCAGCGAGGTCTCGGCCACGTTGGTGGCCAGCACGATGCGGCGCGCATTGGTGGTGCGGAAGACGCGGTCCTGTTCTTCCACCGAAAGGCGGGCGAACAGGGGCAGGATTTCCACATGCGGCGGATGGTGCTTGCGCAGCGCTTCGGCGGCGTCGCGGATTTCACGTTCGCCGGGCAGGAAGACCAGCACGTCGCCGGAACCGATGCGGCACACCTCGTCCACGCCATCGATCACGGCGTCCATCAGGTCGCGCTTTTCGCGCGCGGCGGCGGCTTTCGACGGCTGCTTGCCGCTGTCGGCGCCCGGCAGGGCCACCGGGTCGCGCTCCACGGGACGGTAGCGCACTTCCACCGCGTACAGGCGGCCAGAAACTTCGATCACCGGCACCGGCGGCTTGCCTTCCAGGGCGAAGTGGCGGGCGAAGCGCTCGGCGTCGATGGTGGCCGAGGTGATGATGATCTTCAGGTCGGGACGGCGCGGCAGCAGCTGCTTCAGGTAACCGAGCAGGAAGTCGATGTTCAGGCTGCGCTCGTGCGCCTCGTCGATGATGATGGTGTCGTAGGCCTTGAGCAGCGGATCGGTCTGGGTTTCGGCCAGCAGGATGCCGTCGGTCATCAGCTTGACGGCGGCGCCCTTGCTCAGGGTGTCGTTGAAGCGCACCTTGTAGCCGACGTTCTCGCCCAGCGGCGTGCCCAATTCCTGGGCGATGCGCTTGGCGGTGGACGAGGCGGCGATACGGCGCGGCTGGGTGTGGCCGATCAGGCCTTTCTGGCCGCGTCCCAGTTCCAGGCAGATTTTCGGCAGCTGGGTCGTCTTGCCCGACCCCGTTTCGCCGGACACGATCACCACCTGGTGCTTGCGCAGCGCCTGCGCGATTTCCTCGCGGCGGCCGGACACCGGCAGCTCCTCGGGGAAAGTAATCGGCGGCATCGGGTTGCGGAAAGCCGTTTCCGCCGCGCGCGCGGTCTGGCGCGCGGCGCGCTCTTCATCCGTCAGGCGCGGACGCTCTTCGCGCCGGCCCTGTGCGGGCGCGGGCGCGCGTTGCGGGCGGGCGCCGGGCTGGCGGGCGGGCTGGGGGATGGCCTGTGTCGCGCCCTTTTCGGCTGGCGCAGGACGGGATGGGGACTTATTGCTTGCTTCTGACATTGTTTTTTACATGTATTTGCTGCGAAAACCGCGCAGCGAATTATAATGCGGCCAATGGAAAACCCTATCGAATTCGTCCACTGGCTGCGCTCCGTCGCGCCCTATGTCCACGCCTTCCGCGGCAAGACCTTCGTCGTCGCCTTTCCGGGTGAGCTGGTCGCCGCCGGCGCCCTGCCCGTGCTGGCGCACGACCTGTCCCTGCTGCACGCCCTCGGCATCAAGGTCGTGGTGGTGCATGGCTCGCGCCCGCAGGTGGCCGAGCAGCTGGCCTTGCGGAATGTGGAAGGCCGCTTCCACAATGGCGTGCGCGTCACCGACACCGCCGCCATGGAATGCGCCAAGGAGGCCGCCGGCGAGCTGCGCCTGGACATCGAGGCCGCATTCAGCCAGGGTTTGCCGAATACGCCGATGGCCCACGCGGCCATCCGTATCATTTCCGCCAACTTTGTCACCGCCCGTCCGCTCGGCGTGATCGATGGCGTGGACCTGGAACTGACCGGCGTCACGCGTAAGGTGGACGGCGAAACCATCCATTCCATCCTCGGCGCGGGCGGCCTGGTGCTGCTCTCGCCGCTGGGCTTCTCGCCCACCGGCGAAACCTTCAACCTGACCATGGAAGACGTGGCCGTCACGGCGGCCGTGACCCTGCATGCCGACAAGCTGATCTTCATCACCGAAACCGCAATGATGCAGGATGCCGGCGGCGCCGAGATCCGCGAACTGTCCTCGCACCAGGCCGAAGCCGTGCTGCAGGCCGGTTTCCTGCCGGCCGATAGCGCATTCTATCTGCAACACGCGGTCAAGGCGTGCAATAACGGCGTGCCGCGCGCCCACATCGTGCCGTTCGCGATGGACGGCTCGGCCCTGCTGGAACTGTTCACCCACGATGGCGTGGGCACCATGATCAGCCACGAGAACCTGGAAAGCCTGCGCCAGGCCACCATCGAGGACGTGGGCGGCATCATCAAGCTGATCGAACCGCTGGAGGCGGACGGCACCCTGGTCAAGCGCGGCCGCGAGCTGATCGAGCGCGAGATCGACCTGTTCTCCGTGATCGAGCACGATGGCGTGATCTTCGGCTGCGCCGCGCTGTACCCGTTCCCGGAACAGAAGATGGCCGAAATGGCATGCCTGACCGTCAACCCCGAAGTCCAGGCCCAGGGCGACGGCGAGCGTATCCTCAAGCATATGGAGAACCGCGCGCGCGCCATCGGCATCAACAAGCTGTTCGTGCTCACCACGCGCACCGCGCACTGGTTCCTCAAGCGCGGCTTCGTCGCCGCTTCGGTCGACGCGCTGCCGCCGGACCGTCAGCGCATGTATAACTGGCAGCGAAAATCCCAGGTTCTGATTAAAACCTTATAATCTGGATTTCAGACACTTGTTTTAGGAGCTTCACAGATGGCCCGTACTGTCCATTGCATTAAACTCAACAAGGAAGCCGAAGGCATGGATTTCCCGCCCGTTCCCGGTGAACTGGGCAAGAAACTCTATGAGTCGGTGTCGAAGGAAGCATGGGCGGCCTGGCTCAAGCACCAGACCATGCTGGTCAACGAGAACCGCCTGAACCTGGCCGATCTGCGCGCCCGCAAATACCTGATGGCGCAGATGGAGAAGCATTTCTTCGGCGATGGCGCCGATGCCGCCGCCGGCTATGTGCCGCCGACTGCCTAAGCCAGTCTCCTGCTAAACAAACAGCGCTGCGGCGCCGTTTGTCATTTTGGCATCGGCTTACACTGGCGCAGCTCGCAGCGCGCCAGGAAAACGCGGCCATCGTCGCAAGCCATGCGGTAAATCTCGACCGGACCCGGTTCCGTCACCAGGCCCGCGCCCCAGCCGCCCGTGCAGGCGGCCTTGCCGGCCAGATGCTCCACCGTGGCCGAGGAGACGCCGGGCCGGAACTCGACCTTCTGGATCGCCACGCCATTGCTCTGCGCCTGCGGCGTGCCGTCGGCGGCCAGCGCCAGGGGCGGCGGACGGTCGATGGCGGTGCGCTCGGGCGCGGCGGCCGGACGCGAAAACGGCAGATAGGAACAGGCGCCCAGCAAGCCTGCCAGCACAGGACAGGCCAGCCGCAGCAACAGGCTTGGGAAATAGTGCTTCATCGTCAGCCTCCGCGCAGCCGGGGTGGAATTACAGAATATGGCTGGCGCACGCCAAATGCAAGCGCGGACGGGCCGCGCAACGACGGCCCGTCCGCTGGCGGCTTAGAACTTCAGCGTGCGCACGCCATCGGCGGTGCCCAGCAGGCAGACATTGGCGCCGCGCGCGGCGAACAGGCCGACGGCGACCACGCCGACGATCTGGTTGATCCGGGTTTCCAGCGCCACCGGATCGGCGATCGCCAAGCCGGCCACGTCGATGATATTGCCGCCGTTGTCGGTGACGAAGGCCTCGTCCGAACCCGGCTTGGTGCGCACCTTCGGCTGGCCGCCCAGGGCCGCCAGCTGGCGCAGCACGGCGTTGCGCGCCATCGGCAGCACTTCCACCGGCAGCGGGAATTTGCCCAGGGTCTCGACCAGCTTGGAACCGTCGGCGATGCAGACGAACTGGCCCGACACGGAGGCCACGATCTTCTCGCGCGTCAGCGCCGCGCCGCCGCCCTTGATCATGGCGCCGGCATTGGTGATCTCGTCGGCGCCGTCGATATACACGGCGATGCGCTCGACGTCATTCAGGTCGAACACGGGAATGCCGTGGCCGGCCAGGCGCGCCGCCGTCGCTTCCGACGAGGCCACCGCGCCCTTGATGCGGTGCTTGATCAGGCCCAGTTCATCGATGAAGAAATTGGCGGTCGAGCCGGTGCCGACGCCGATGATTTCGCCATCCACCACATAGTCGATGGCGGCGCGGGCAACAGCTTGTTTCAGTTCGTCTTGAGTCATGATGAGTGCGGAAATAATAGGGAAAATGAATAGGAAAAATAAATAGGAAAAATAAAAGCGGGAATGCGGGAAATAAGCGACGCCGGCGTGCGGCGCAATCCCGCTATTTTAACGGATCGCCCGCCCGGCCCGCCCACTCTGTGCGAAAATGGGGCACTCCTACCGTTCAACACAGGGTGCGATATGGAAGTGACTCCAACCGTACTGATCGTCGACGATAGCCGCGTCTCGCGCCTGGTGGCGCGCCAGCACATCCTCAGCAAGCATGCCGACTGGGTGGTGGAAGAGGCGGCGAATGGCGAGGAAGCGCTGGAAAAGGCGCGCCTGAGCCGGCCGCACCTGGTGCTGCTGGACGTGAACATGCCCGGCATGGGCGGCGTGGCCGCCGCCGAAAAGCTGCGCGCCCTGCTGCCGCAAGCATATATCTCCCTGCTGACCGCCAATGTGCAAAGCGCCACGCGCAACCGCGCCAGCGAAATCGGCGTCGGCTTCATGGAAAAACCGATCACCGACGAACGCATTGCCCAGCTGATCGCCCCGCTGGAGCATTGACCCATGCTGCCGCTCAGCGAAATCGAGCACGATGCGCTGGTGGAGATCTTCAATATCGGCGTGGGCCGGGCCGCGGCGGCCATGAGCGCCATCGTCAATGAAGCAGTCAGCATGTCGGTGCCCTCGATCAGCTTCCTCAACCGCTCGGACGCGGCACGCCTGCTCGGACCGGGCGGGCGCAACGCCAGCCGCGTGTGCGGCGTCAGCCAGCATTACGAAGGCGCCTTCCGCACCGAAGCGATCCTGATGTTCCCCGAAGAGAAAAGCCTGGACCTGGTGCGCCTGATGGTGGGCGGCAGCGTGCCGCTGCTGGAGCTGACCGAGATGGAACAGGAGGCGCTCAGCGAGATCGGCAACATCATCCTCAACTCCTGCGTCGGCACGCTCGCCAATATCTTCGAGCACGAGCTGCATGGCTCGCTGCCGGCCTACCACGTCGGCAGCTGCGACGAGATCCTGAGCGCCTCCTGCGGCCCGGCCGACACGGTGGTGCTGATGCTGCACATCGATTTTGCGCTGGAGGTGCACGAGATCAAGGGCTACGTCGCCTTCATCCTCGACCTCACGGCCCTGCAGGATCTGCAGGAACAGATACGGCGCTACCTGGCGCGCATCATGGGGCAGGCCGAACGATGAACGAGACCGGTCGACTCCCCCTGCTGGAAGGCGTGCTGGCCGCCGTCGACCTGGGCATCATCGTGCTCGATGGCGCGCGCCGCGTGGTGCTGTGGAACCAGTGGATGAGCCGCCATTCCGGCAACGCCGCCGCCGCCGTGCTGGGGCAGGATTTCGCCACCCTGTTTCCCGAGCTGCGCGGACGGCGCGTCGACGCCGCCATCACCCAGGCGCTGGAGCACAACTTCCCCTCCCTGCTGTCGCAGACGCTGAACCGCTCGCCGTTCGCGCTGTTCGCCAATGCCGCGGCGGCCCAGCGCGAGGAACGCCTGCAGCAGGCGCTGGCCGTCACGCCGCTGGCGGTGGAAGGCGCGCCGCGCCACTGCATGATCGAGATCCACGACGTCAGCATTGCCGTCGGACGCGAAAAACTGCTGCGCCAGCAGGCGCTGGAATTGCGCTCGCAAAGCTTTTCCGACGGCCTGACCGGCGTCGCCAACCGCCGCCATTTCGACGTCGCCATCGACAAGGAACTGCGGCGCGCCAAGCGCAACGGCAGCGCCCTGTCGCTGCTGATGATCGATATCGACCACTTCAAGAACTTCAACGATCACTATGGCCATCAGCGCGGCGACGAATGCCTGGTGCGCGTGGCCTCGGCGCTGAGCGGCATGCTGCAGCGCGCCGCCGACCTGATCGCGCGCTACGGCGGCGAAGAATTCGTGCTGATCCTGCCCGACACCAATGCCGAACAAGCGGCGCATATGGCCGAGGCGCTGCGCGCGCGCATCATCGCACTGCATATTCCGCATGCGGCCAGCGGCGTGGAGCTGAAGCAGGTCACGGTCAGCATCGGCCTTGCCACGCGCACGCTCGAACATCCAGCCGAAGCGCAGGAACTGATCGGCGCGGCCGACCGCGCCCTGTACGATGCCAAGCGCGATGGCCGCAACCGCGTTGCCACCCAGGCGCCGGCATGAAGGCCAGCGTCTTCGTCGGCTGCAGCCTGGACGGCTTCATCGCCCGCCCCGACGGCGCACTCGATTGGCTGATGGGCACGCCGGAAGCCGGCAACGCGCCGCCGCCCGAGCATGGCTACGATGCCTTCATGGCCGGCATCGATACGGTGCTGATGGGCCGCAAGACCTTCGAAACGGTGCTGGCCATGGGCATCTGGCCGTATGCAGGCAAGCGCGTGGTGGTGCTGAGCACGACACTGGCGGCGCTGCCGGACAGCATGGCTGGCAAGGCCGAGCTGCAGCGCGGCCCGGTGGCAGCGTTGGCGGCGCAGTTGGCCGCCGATGGTTGCCAGGGCCTGTACGTCGATGGCGGCGCGACGATCCAGGCTTTCCTGCGCGCCGGCCTGATCGACGAAATCACCATCTCGCGCCTGCCAGTGCTGATCGGCGCCGGCATCACCCTGTTCGGCGCCCTGCCCCATGACGTCAAGCTCGAACACCTGCGCACAAAAATCTACGAAGGCGGCATGGTACAGAGCGCTTACCGGGTATTGAGGCCTACCTAGTCCTTTCCGGGATCCTCGCGGAATCTGTCTGGAATGACTGCCTGATTCTGTCTGGATTTGTTTGAAAATGCCTGAAATTGCACCTAGGAACCCCGCTCAGGCAAATCCAGACAGATTCAGACAGAATCAGGCAGTCATTTCAGACAGGTTCCGCTACGCAGTAGAAAAGACATCCTCCCCACTATGCTGCGATCATTGCCACTAATCAAAAGCGACATCGTCAAGCCGCGCCCAATTCTGCCTACGTTCTCGCCCCGGCCAGACACTTTCCTGCCGGCCGCTTGCTGCATCCGGAACAGCCGGCTTGCGCAAGCGCTCAAGCTCATCCCTGCGGACACAAGCCAGCTTCCATGTTTTCTCACCAGGAAAATTTACCGACAAGTCGCGCCAAGCATTGCGTGTCCCACCAGAACAAGCCGTAACAAACTGATTGGGCGTGAGCGCCCGCCCTTGATAAATCAGCTGATCGCCGACCACCCGAGCGTAGCCATACTCATGCTGGCAGTACATGCGCAGCCTGCTCCCTTCTGGCAGGAACAGCGATTTCCACTGATAGCCACGCAAGGCCGACACTTCCAGGGAGGGCGACTGCTCACGCATCGCCGTCAACCAATATCGCAAAGCATGTGCAGCCGCCTCAGCAGGCTCCTGCTCGCTCGCGGTTTCCTCCAGATAGGCAAGCAAATCCTGCAAAGTGGCGGTATCGATGTTCAAAGTCAACTGAATTTGCATGACCATCTCCCCAAATAAGTTCCTTCAGTTCGACTGGCAAACTCGACAAACGTTCCTAAGGCAAGGCAGAAACGAAAATGGCGCCCGCAGGCGCCATTTTCAAAGCAGCAAAAACAACCTTAGCCGCGCAGGCTGCTGGCCGCCTTGGCCAGTTCGGTGATCTTGTCCCAGTCGCCGGCTTGCATGGCGTCCTTCGGGGTCAGCCAGGAGCCGCCGACGCAGGCCACGTTCTTGCAGGCCAGGAAGGAGGACGCCGTCACCTGCGAGATGCCGCCGGTGGGGCAGAAGGTGATGTCGGGCAGCGGGCCGTTGATGGCGTTCAGCATGCCGACGCCGCCGGCCGGGACGGCCGGGAACAGCTTCAGTTGCTGGAAGCCCTGCTCGCGCGCGGCCATCACTTCGGACGGGGTCATCACGCCCGGCAGCAGCGGCAGGCCGCTGGACTTGGCGGCGGCGATCAGGGCCGCGGTCAGGCCGGGCGAGACGCCGAACACGGCGCCGGCGTCGCGCGCGGCGGCGAATTCCTCGGGCTGGGTCAGGGTGCCGACGCCGACGATGGCGCCTTCCACGGCACTCATGGCGCGGATCGCGCCCAGGCCATGCTTGGTGCGCAGCGTCACTTCCAGCACGCGGATGCCGCCCGCCACCAGCGCTTTCGCCAGCGGCACGGCATGCTCGGGATCGTCAATCGCAATCACGGGGATCACGGCCGAAGTACGCATAATGTCGAGTAAGGTCATCTCAGGCTTTCTTGTTGATCAGGAAGTCTTCATCGGAGCCGGGCATGCTGTTGCCGATATTGCCGGCGTCATGCAGGCTCACCGTGGTCTGGATCGGCGACGGCAAGGGGAAGGTGGTCGCGCCCTCTTCCGCCGCGCATACGCTGTTGCGGAACATGGAGAACAGTTCGCGCCCCATGCCGATCTGGTTCGGCGTCAGGTCGGCCGTCGCCAGCGCGCGCGCATGCCAGACGTCGGACGCGACCAGCGCTTCCAGCGTGCCGCTGGCCGCGTCGAGACGGATGATGTCGCCGTCGCGCACCAGGCCCAGCGGACCGCCGGCCAGAATCTCGGGCGAGACGTGGATCGCCGCCGGCACCTTGCCCGAAGCGCCCGACATGCGGCCATCGGTCACCAGGGCCACGCGCCGGCCCGCATCCTGCAGGTTGGCCAGGGCCGGGGTCAGCGCATGCAGCTCGGGCATGCCGTTGGCGCGCGGCCCCTGGAAGCGGATCACGGCCACGAAATCGCGGTCCAGCTTGCCGGTCTTGTATTCGGCCATGAACGCTTCCTGCGAATCGAAGACCAGGGCCGGCGCTTCCACCGAGCGGTGCTCGGGCTTCACCGCCGACACCTTCATCACGGCGCGGCCCAAGTTACCCTTGACCAGCACCATGCCGCCGTCCGGCGAGAAGGGCTCGGCCGCGCCGCGCAGCACATTGACGTCGCCGCTGACTGCCGGCGCATCCTTGAACACCACGCCGCCCTCGCCCGCCGTGGCCAGGAAAGGTTCGGCGCAATGCTTGCGCAAGCCCTTGCCCAGGATGGTGGTGACATCGTCGTGCAGCAGGCCGGCGTCGAGCAGTTCGCGGATCACGAAACCGGTGCCGCCCGCCGCGTGGAAGTGGTTCACGTCGGCGTCGCCGTTCGGGTAGATGCGCGCCAGCAGCGGCACCACGGCCGACAGCTCGTCGAAATCGTCCCAGTCGATCACCACGCCGGCCGCCTTGGCGATCGCCACCAGGTGCAGGGTGTGGTTGGTGGAGCCGCCGGTGGTCAGCAGGCCGACCACGGCATTGATGATGGATTTTTCATCGACCACATGGCCGACCGGGATGTATTCCTGGCCCTGCTCGGTGATCAGGGCCGCGCGCTGGGCGGCGGCGGCGGTCAGCGCATCGCGCAGCGGCGTGCCAGGGGTGATGAAGGCCGCGCCCGGCAGGTGCAGGCCCATGACTTCCATCAGCATCTGGTTGCTGTTGGCAGTGCCGTAGAAGGTGCAGGTGCCGGCGCCATGATAGGACTTGGCCTCGCCTTCGAGCAGCTCTTCGCGCGTGGCCAGGCCCTTGGCGTAGCGCTGGCGGATGGCCGCTTTTTCCTTGTTCGACAAGCCGGACGTCATCGGCCCGGCCGGTACGAACACGGCGGGCAAATGGCCGAAATGCAGGGCGCCGATCAGCAGGCCCGGCACGATCTTGTCGCACACGCCCAGGTACAGGGCGGCGTCGAACATATTGTGGGACAGGGCCACGGCGGTGGACATGGCAATCGTATCGCGCGAGAACAGCGACAGCTCCATGCCGGGCTGGCCCTGGGTCACGCCGTCGCACATGGCGGGCACACCGCCCGCGAACTGGGCCACGGCGCCGACTTCGCGCACCGCTTCCTTGATAATGGCCGGGAAGTGCTCGAAGGGCTGGTGCGCCGACAGCATATCGTTATAGGCCGACACGATCGCCACCGAGGGCTTCTTCACTTCCTTCAGCACCAGCTTGTCGTTGGCGGGGAAGGCGGCAAAGCCGTGGGCCAGATTGGTGCAGGACAGGGTGCCGCGCTGCGGTCCTTTGACGCGGGCTGCCTCCAGGTGAGCCAGGTAGGCGCCACGCGAGGGGCGGCTGCGCTGGATCACCCGTGCGGTGACTTTTTCCAGAACCGGATGCAAGGCCATAATCATTCCTTATCGATGAATTTACTGAAATTTTACTACACTTTTCAGTAAACCGCGCATTTACGTGCCGTAGGATTGAGCAGATTAGCCAGAATGGCAACCTAAATTGCCTACGAGACTCATTATATGCAGCACAGAAAACCTATGCAGTGGCTGTGTGCAATTGAGTTGTAGTGAATTTACCTGATTTTATTGTATAGTTAGACAAATTCCATTTCTTCTACACGGATATTATGCGCCTGCCTCCCCTGACCTCCACCGCCAGCTTCCGGGCCCTCGCATCCCACGCCGCCGAGGCCAAGGACTGGCAGTTGCGCCAGCTGTTCGCCGCCGACGCCCAACGCTTTCCGGCCATGACGACGGACGCGGCCGGTCTCTTCCTCGACTATTCGAAGAATCGCGCCGACGCCCGCACCATCGCCCTGCTGCTCGACCTGGCGCGCGAGCGCGGCGTGGAAGCCCAGCGCGACGCCATGTTCGCCGGCGAGAAAATCAATCTTACCGAACACCGCAGCGTGCTGCACACGGCGCTGCGTATGCCGCGCGGCAAGCAGCTGATCGTCGACGGCCAGGACGTGGGCGCCGATGTGCACGCCGTGCTGGACCGCATCAAGGCCTTCACCGACCGCGTGCGCGCCGGCGCCTGGCTCGGCCACAGCGGCAAGCCGATCACCGACATCGTCAATATCGGCATCGGCGGCTCCGACCTGGGGCCGAAGATGGCCTGCCTGGCGCTGCGCTCCTACGCCCATCCGCGCCTGAAGATGCACTTCGTCTCGAATGTGGACGGCCACGATATGGACGCCGTGCTGGAACAGGTCAAGCCCGACACCACGCTGTTCATCGTGGCCTCGAAAACCTTCACCACGGCCGAGACCATGCTCAACGCGCACACGGCGCGGCGCTGGTTCCTGGCCTCGGCCAAGGAAGAGCACCTGGCGCGCCACTTCGTCGCCGTTTCCACCAACACCGCCGCCGTGCAGGCCTTCGGCATCGATCCCGAAAATATGTTCCCGTTCTGGGACTGGGTCGGCGGCCGCTATTCGCTGTGGTCGGCCATCGGCCTGTCGGTGGCGCTGAGCGTGGGCTTCGGCTATTTCAGCACCCTGCTGGAAGGCGCGCAGGCAATGGACGAGCATTTCCGCACGGCGCCACTGGAGCAGAATATGCCCGTGCTGCTGGCCTTGACCGGCTTCTGGAACCGCCAGTTCCTCGGCGCCGCCTCGTTGACCATCGCGCCCTACCACCAGGATCTGAACCGCTTCCCGGCCTATCTGCAGCAGCTCGACATGGAAAGCAACGGCAAGCGCGTCACGCGCAGCGGCCAGCCGGTCGACACGCCGACCTGCCCGGTGGTCTGGGGCGAGTGCGGCACCAACGCCCAGCATGCCTACTTCCAGCTGCTGCACCAGGGCACGGACATCATTCCGATCGACTTCATCGCCGCGCTGCGCCCGACCCATGATCTGGACGGCCACCACGATGCCCTGCTGGCCAACTGCTTCGCCCAGTCGGAAGCCTTCATGAAGGGCAAGACCGCGGACGAGGTGCGCGCCGAACTGGCGGCGCAACAGCTCCCGCCCGAGCAGATCGACGCACTGGTGCCGCACAAGACCTTCCCCGGCAACCGCCCCAGCAACACCATCCTGATGGACCAGCTGACGCCGGCCACCCTGGGCGCCCTGATCGCGCTCTACGAGCACAAGACCTTCGTGCAGGGCGTGCTATGGGATATCGCCAGCTTCGACCAGTGGGGCGTGGAACTGGGCAAGGTGCTGGCCAAGAAGATTGAATCCGAACTGACCGGAGAAAGCGATCCGGCGCGCCACGACAGCTCGACCAATGGTTTGATCCTGATGGCGAAAGCCGCCAAAGTACAGTAACGGCAGACACGATATGAACGAATACAGCATCCGCACCGCTTGCGACGAGGCCATGGTGGTGGGCGAATGCCCGCTCTGGCACGCAACCGAACAAGCCCTGTACTGGGTCGATATCGAAGGTTTCGCCATCCACCGCCTGCATCCGGCCAGCGGCGCGCGCCGCAGCTGGAAGATGGCGAGCGAACCGTCCGCCATCGCGCGCGCCGAACGCGGCGGCCTGATGGTGGCCCTGCGCAGCGGCTTCGCCCATCTCGATACCGACAGCGGCGTCCTGACCGAAGTGGCGCCCGCGCCCTTCGACATGGCCACCACCCGCTTCAACGACGGCAAGACCGACGCCGCCGGCCGCTTCTGGTGCGGCACCATCTACGAACCGCGCGACAAGCCGGCCGCCGAGATGTACTGCCTGGAGCGCGGCCAGCTGCGCAAGGTCTGGTCGGGCGGCATGACGGTGTCCAACGGCCTCGGTTTCAGCCCGGACGGGCGCAGCATGTACCACGCCGACACCACCAGCCACCGCGTCACCCGCTTCGACTTCGATCCGCTCACCGGCCAGGTATGGAACGAGCGCGATGTGCGCCGCTTCTCCACCGACAAGGCCAGCAGCAGCTATGGCGGCCGTCCCGACGGCGCGGCCGTCGACAGCGAAGGCAATTACTGGGTGGCGATGTTCGAGGGCGGACGCGTGCTGAAGCTGTCGCCGGCCGGCGACCAGCTCGACGAGATCCGCCTGCCCGTGCGCTGCCCGACCATGGTGGCGTTCGGCGGCCCCGCGCTGCGCACCCTGTACATCACCAGCGCCGGCAAGCGCCCCGCCGCCGAATTGGCGGAGCTGCCGCTGAGCGGCCGCGTGCTGGCGGTGGAGGTGGCCGTGGCCGGCCGCGAAGAAGCGCCCTATCGCGACTGAACCGGCGCGGATGGGCTGGCGTGGCGGCGCAGCGCTGCAAAGTGCGCGCACAAGCCGCGCCTCAATCGCCCGCCTCAGCCCCGATTAAGCCAGCGCTGGCATGATCGCGCGCTGAGTGGGGCGTGGCGCTGGCAATCTAGTATCTTGCCAGTCACAATGTAGTAATTTTTCTTGCAAAAGCAAGATTTACGTAGTAAATTTTCAAAACATTCCACCGGCACTCACACATTATGGCACTTACCGATTTTGATCTGGTTCTGTTTGGCGGCAGCGGCGACCTGGCAATGCGCAAATTGCTGCCCGCGATGTTCAGCCGCGACGTCTGCGGCGACCTGCCGCCCTCGGCCCGCATCATCTGCGTCGGCCGCCAGGACTGCTGCCAGGAAGACTTCCTGAACACCGTCAGCACCACCTCCAAACCCCATATCAAATCGCCCGCCGTCACGGCCGAAAACTGGGAGCGTTTCACCAAGCGCATCGTGTACGTGTCGCTCAACGCCACCGAATCGAGCACCTACGCCCCGCTGGTCGAAGCGCTGCGCGCCGATCCGGCCATCACCCGCGTCTACTACCTGGCCACGCCGCCCCACCTGTTCGCCCAGATCTGCGACAACCTCAAGGAAAACGGCCTGGCCACGCCCAACTCGCGCGTGGTGCTGGAAAAACCGCTGGGCCGCGACCTGGCGTCGGCCAAGCAGATCAACGCCGAAGTGGGCGAAGTCTTCTCCGAATCGCAGATCTACAGGATCGACCACTACCTCGGCAAGGAAACCGTGCAGAACCTGCTGGCCCTGCGCTTCGGCAATATCCTGTTCGAGCCGCTGTGGCGCCGCGAGTGGATTTCCGACGTGCAGATCACCATCGCCGAAAAACTCGGCGTGGGCAACCGCATCGGCTACTACGACACCTCGGGCGCCCTGCGCGACATGCTGCAAAACCACCTGCTGCAGCTGCTGTGTATCGTCGCCATGGAGCCGCCCACCTCGATCGCGCCGGACGCCGTGCGCGACGCCAAGCTGCAGGTGCTGCGCTCGCTGAAACGCTTCACCCCGACCACGCTGGCGCAGAACATCGTGCGCGGCCAGTACCGCGCCGGCCATGTGGATGGCAAACCGGTGCCGAGCTACCGCGACGAACCGGACGCGCCGCAGCATTCGCGCACCGAAACCTTCGTCGCCATGAAGGCCGAAATCGACACCTGGCGCTGGGCCGGCGTGCCCTTCTATCTGCGCACCGGCAAGCGCATGGCCGATTCGCTGGCCGAGATCGTGGTGCGCTTCAAGCAGATTCCGCACTCGATTTTCAACCAGCCGACGTCGAGCTTCCAGCCCAATTCCCTGGTGATCCGCCTGCAGCCGGACGAAGGCCTGCGCATGAACCTGATGGCGAAGACGCCGGGCGAAGGCATGCGCCTGAAACCGGCCGAGCTGGAACTGGACTTCCGCGAAACCTTCAAGATGCCGCGCATGGACGCTTACGAGCGCCTGCTGCTCGACGTGCTGCGCGGCCAGCTCACCCTGTTCATGCGCGGCGACGAATTGGAAGCGGCCTGGGACTGGGTCGAGCCGATCCTGAACAACTGGGAACAGGACGATAGCGCCCCGCTGCCCTATGCCTCCGGCACCTGGGGTCCGGCGGCGGCCAGCGCCCTGATCGGCCGCGACGGTTTGCAGTGGCGCGAAGAAGCGCTGCCGGAAGACTGATGCTGCTCGATTCCATCCGCACCCAGCTCGACTCGCTGTCGAAGTCCGAGCGCAAGGTCGCCCTGTCGGTGCTCGACAACCCATCGCGCACGGTGAACGAAAACATCACCTGCCTGGCCAAGCACGCCCAGGTGTCGGAACCGACCGTGGTGCGCTTTTGCCGCACCCTGGGCTACGACGGCTGGCATGAGTTCAAGCTGAAACTGGCGCAAGGCCTGGCGCTGGCCCTGCCCGGCCTGAACGAGCAGCCGACCCAGGACGACCTGGCGGCCGATCTGGTCAACAAGATCTGCAGCCGCTCGATCAACACCCTGCTCGACCTGCGCAACAATCTGCAGGCGGAACCGATCCAGCAGGCGCTCGACATCCTGTCGCGCGCCAGCAAGATCGAGTTCTACGGCCAGGGCACGTCCGGCATCGTGGCGGCCGACGCCCAGCACAAATTCTTCCGCTCCGGCGTGCCCACCGTGGCCTACGCCGACCCGGCCATCCACAGCATCGCCGCCGCGCTCTTGCGCACCGGCGACGCCGTGGTGGCGATCTCGCAGCGCGGCAACAGCCCGGCCCTGGTGCGTTCGGTCAAGCTGGCGCGGCGCGGCGGCGCCGACGTCATCGTGCTGGCGCCGTCCGGCACGCCGCTGGCCGAGATGGCGACGGTGCTGATTCCGATCGACCTGATCTTCAACACCGACCCCTACACGCCGATTTCGGCGCGCCTGGCCTACCTGGTGGTGATCGACGTGCTGGCGGTGGGACTGGCGCTGCAGCGCGGCCCCGAGTTCCGCAAGAAGATGCAGAACGCGCAGAAAGCCTTGCAGGAATTCGACCTGCAATTCGATTCATTCATCGGCTGAGCTGCGCCACAGCTGCACGCGACATCGTCGCGCCACATGGCGAGAAATTGCTTGTAATCCATACGGCCACCCTCTTCACGCGGCCACGGCGGCCGGCCGCGGCGCGGCGAAACTGGGCGGCATCACGCCGATCTGCTGCAGCACGCCGAGCCGGTCCAGCTGCAGCCAGGCGCGGATGATCTGGCCATCGCGCAACTGGTAAATCACATTGCCCTGCTGGCTCACTTGCACATTGCTGGGCGGGACGCCGGCAAACGGGCCGCCATGGGCCGCGTTGAAAGTCCAGCGCACGGCCACGCGGTCGCCTTCGCCGAACAAATCCTCGATGCGGAACTGCACGCCGGGAAAACCGGTCTGCACCGACGCCACGGTGGCGGCGAATTCGCGCGGCCCCAGCTCGCCCTTGCTGCCGATGAAATCCGGCGCGACCAGCTCGTCCAGCAAGGCCAGCTTTTCCTGATTGAAACATTCCTCATACAGCTTGCGCACCACGGCCTTGTTGCGCGCCACATTATCGATAGCCCTCATGCTGTTCTCCTGTGCTTGCGTTGAATTGCAAAGCAGTGTAAAACCTCAACTTAACTTGAGGTCAAGGACTTTCTGATGAGCACATGCGATCCGGCCGAATGCAGCCGGCAACTGACGGTGGGCGAAGTGGCGCGGCGCAGCGGCGTGGCGGTCTCGGCCATTCATTTCTACGAGGAAAAAGGGCTGATCGGCAGCCAGCGCAATGCCGGCAACCAGCGCCGCTACACGCGCGACGTGCTGCGCCGCGTGGCCGTGATCAAGGTGGCGCAGCGGGTCGGCATTTCCCTCGCTTCCATCCAGCAAGCCCTGGCCGAGCTGCCGGCCGGGCGCGCGCCCAACGCGGCCGACTGGGCCAAGCTGTCGCGCCGCTGGCAGACCGAACTGGACGAAAAGATCGCCACCCTGAGCAAATTGCGCGACCAGCTCGGCGACTGCATCGGCTGCGGCTGCCTCTCGGTGGAAAATTGCCGCTTGCGCAATCCTTACGACGAATTAGGCGCACACGGACCTGGCGCGCGGCTGCTGATCAACGATAATGGGGAAGCGGCATAAGAAAACGGCGAAAAGCGAAAAAAGATGTCACGGCCGGACGGTTCACGCGATATACCTAGGTGCTCCCCAAAAAACGGAGCTAAGGCCCATGGGGCGAAAGGAGTTCGCAATGTGAACACTTACCGTATGAAAGGTTTATGGCATGAAACGCAACTACATCCCTGAAGAGCTGATGGAAAACCCAGCCAGGACGGCCTTGCGCCAACAATCCGTCCAGTCGCTCACCCAGGCTCTGCTTCCCTACGCTTACGATACCTTCAAATCCACCGTGCAATCGCTGAGCCAGACTGCCGAAGCCGGCGCCGACGAGCTGACCGACGAAGTGGGCAACTTGCTGCGCAGCCTGCTTGCCGAACAACAGGAGGATGAACTCGACAACGAACTGCGCCAGTTGCAGGCACAACTGGCCACCACGCTGCACTGTCCCGCCACTGAAGACACCTGTCCCCAGGACGACGAGAACTGGCTGCACGCGCGCAGCCAGGATCTGGCCTTCACCATGGCGGCCTTCTGGACCGACCTCGCCGACGACGAGGCGCTCCGCCTCGACCGGGGCACGCATCTGCTGGCCGAATTCCGCGACGAGTACGTCAGCGCCCGGCGGCGCCAGCTGGAACTGGCCTGCTCGCGCTATTACCTCGACTCGCGGCAGACCTATCAGCTGCTTGGCCGACTGCAGCGTCTGGTCCAGGCACGCCTTGAGCCGGCGCTGGCGCGCTCCCGCAACAAACAGCTCGCGCGCCAGCGTGAAACGGCACGCATGGCGCATCCGGGGAACCGCTAGGCCGCTTCAATACAGCATGGCGACCGCCTCCACCCGCCCCGATTTCGGGGCCTGGAAGGTGTAGTCGCCAGACTGGTTGCGGCGGCAAGCCACACGGCGCTCGATCACCAGCTGGCGCCGCGCATTATGCGGCGCGGCAAAAAAACTCAAGACCTGAAACTCCTGCGGCGGCGCCAGCGCCGGCCCATCTCTCCCCTCCTCCCGGTACACGGCCTGCATCAGCGAACCGGCGATCAATTGCAGCTGCCCGCTGCGCAGGGGATCGAACACCCGCGCCGCCACCTCGCGCGGCAATTTGCCCAGCGGGGGAAACGTAGCGTGCGTGTGGCCGCTGAGAATGAGCTGGGCCAGCTTGCCGCGGTTCTTGTCGCCAAAGCGTATCAGCGCCTGCGCCACTTCCTTGTCATTAGCCAGGTGCAGGCTATGGCTGGGCCGCTCCGGATAGTGGACGGGATGGTGCACGGCCAAAATGCGGAAGTCGCGCGTCACGCCGTCACGGTGCCAACTGCTCTCGGCATCGTAAGCCAGCTTTTGCAACTGGTTCACGCCTTCCTGCCAGGATAGCCAGTTGGGATCGATGCCGACCTTGCCTACAGCAAAGCTGTTATGCCAGCGATCATCAATCGCACTACTGACGGCATGCAGCAGTACCCGCGACTGCGTGTGCGGAATCGCTATGCTCAACGGCGCCAGCGGCCATTCCGGCGGAAAGAGCATTTCGCGCATGCCGATCCGGTGCTCATGCAGCGCTTCCTCCGTGGCGCGCGCCGGAAAGCAGCCGGGCCAGGCATCGTGGTTACCGTATAAGGTCAACATCTGGCTGGCATGCAGAATATTGCGGTATTGCTGCAAATGGTCGTGGGCAGCTTCCAGCGACGCTATATCGCCCATGGAGCTGAGGTCGCCCGTATCGACCAGCCAGATTTCGCCATCCTGGAACTGGCGGTCCTTCACCAGCTTGCGCAAAAAACTCAGCATGCGGTCATGCGCCCAGGGATCGTGGCCCGCCAAGCCCTGATGCCACAGGCGCAGCAGATTGTCGGCACGCTGCCGTGCCCCCAGCCCGCGCAGGCCGGCCGCCAGCTTGCGCACGGCCTCCTCCGCCTCATGGTCCTCGCGCCCGCCGCCATCGCGGTAATGCATGTCCGAAACATGCACGATATGCAGGAAGGCTTCGTAATCGTCCTCGTCGTCATCGGCTGCCATGCCGTTCCTCCCCCTGTTTTAGAAATCCTCGCGCAGCAGTTGCCGCGCGTCCTCGCCCATTTCCCGCCGGATCACCTCTGCCAAGCGTTGCCGCAGCCGCCGCAAACGCTGGCGCTCGCGCGGCGCCAGCGCTTCGTAATCGGCCGCCACATAGCCGGGGTCGAAGTCGGCCACGCGGGCCAGCAGCAAGCGGTCTTGCTCGTCCGCCTGCGCCAGCTCGGCCAGGCAGATGCGCAACATGCGCCGGTACAGCAGGGCACGCTCCTTGGTCGGGCGCTCCTCCGCCACCAGTTCGGCCTCGGGCGCCTCTTCCATGCTCAGCTGCGGCTGCTGGGCGCGGCGCCGGAACAGGTCGGCGGCGCGGCGCCGGAACACCGTGAAGGCCAGCTTGCGCACCGCATCGGCCGCCAGCGGGCTGGCGCCACGCTGGCCATCCAGATACGCCCAGACATCGGACAAGGTCTGCGCCGCCAAGTCGTCCGCCTCCTCGCGCAGGGCGGGAAACCGGTGATGGCCGAAGCTGCGCAAGGCTTCGTGCAAGCCCTCCAGCTCCTTGCCATATAGCCCTGTGAAAGACATGGATGCCCCTTACTGACCGGATAGGCTCAATTTAGACTGGCGCGGCGCGAAAATGTTCACACAAAGTCACCACACCGCAGATGCGGGCAATACCGGCCGTGGCCGCCAATTGGGTACAATAAGTCTTTCCGCCTTTGACCCCTCAACCTTGCCGCAGCCATGAACCAACTCGAACAGCTCAAACAATTCACCACCGTTGTTGCCGACACCGGCGATTTCCAGTCGATCAAGGCTTACACCCCGCGCGACGCCACCACCAACCCCTCGCTGATCCTGAAAGCGGTGCAGAAGGACGAGTACAAGCCGCTGCTGCACAAAGCCGTGCGCGACAATCCGAACGCCTCCACCGGCGACATCATCGACCGCCTGCTGATTGCATTCGGCAAGGAAATCCTCGATGTGATTCCAGGCCGCGTCTCGACCGAAATCGACGCCCGCCTGTCCTTCGATGTGGAAGGCAATATCGCCAAGGGCCGCGAGCTGATCGCCCTGTACGAACAGGCCGGCATTCCGCGCGAACGCGTGCTGATCAAGATCGCCTCCACCTGGGAAGGCATCCGCGCCGCCGAAGTGCTGGAAAAGGAAGGCATCCGCTGCAATATGACGCTGCTGTTCTCGCTGGCCCAGGCCATTGCCTGCGCCGAAGCGGGCGCCCAGCTGATCTCGCCGTTCGTCGGCCGCATCTACGACTGGTACAAGAAATCCACCGCCATCGACTACCAGGGCGCCGAAGACCCGGGCGTGCAATCGGTCAAGCGTATCTACAACTACTACCGCAAGTTCGGCTACAAGACCGAAGTGATGGGCGCCAGCTTCCGCAACACCAGCCAGATCCTGGAACTGGCCGGCTGCGACCTCTTGACCATCAGCCCCGACCTGCTGCAAAAGCTGGCCGACGACAGCGCCCCGGTCGAGCGCAAGCTCAGCGCCGACAACCTGCCGGCGGCCGGCATCATCAAGCTCAGCGTCGACGAAAAGACCTTCCGCTTCATGCTCAACGAAGACGCCATGGCCACCGAAAAACTGGCAGAAGGCATCCGCGCCTTCTGCGCCGACTCCGGCAAGCTCAAGCAAATGATCACCGCCCTGCGCTAAGCCTGGCTTAACCGCGGCGCCACAGCCGAGCCCGTGTCCACCCTGGTGCCAGGCACCAAGGTGGACACGGCCTCGGCTGTTTTTGTTTGCCGCGTATCAATGCCTGCCTTTGGACACCGGCTAGAGTGAAGTTTCCTGAACGCAAAAGGAGACGACCATGGCGCGCGCTATCATTTGCAAAGGCGACCCAACCTCACACGGCGGCCAAGTTTTGGAAGGCAGTGCGGATGCGACCATTGATGGCCGTCCCATCGCGCTGCGTGGACACTTAACTTACTGTCCTTTGTGCAAGGGCAAGTTCCCGATCAGCGAAGGACTAGACTTTCATACTTTCGGCGGCCTGGGCACGGCCGTCGAGGGAATGAAGACCAGTTGCGGCGCCATCCTGATCGCGACTCAGCACCAGATGACGGTGGATGATCAACCCGGCACGGCTGCCGACCTCATCTCTGCTGCAGAAGGCCATTCACAATCAGGTGACGGAGCATATGCACCAGACGACTTACGCGACGCCGGCTATCCGCAAGACGCCAGGTTTATCGATACGCCGACCAATAAAACCGGCCACCTTCTGCATGGCGCTACAGATCTTGCTAACAACAATCCTGGCGACGCTATGAATGCGCTAAGCCGCGAAACCTATCCTTTCGGTAATGATACAGATCGCGGTGTTATTCAGCTTATTCGTCGAATCGACAAAAAAGTTCCACAAAATAACCAAAACACCTTGGTCATGGGTCTGCAAAAAGCTCTTGGCATGGAAGGAAAACAGCTTACCGGTTTTCTCGACAAAAACACTTATCGTGCCATTCGCGATTGGACAGCGGAGTTTGAGGCCAGAAAATCAGCGAGTATGGCTGAGTCATTACTGACGCAATCAATTCGCCCAGCGCTTCATCTGCTCGATCTCCAATCGAGCGCTATGGAAAATCTATTACTAGGCACAGCAATTCATGAAAGCGGAAGTTTTGAATTTCGCAAACAGACTGTCGGGCCAGCGTTAAGTTTTTTTCAAATTGAACCAGATACCGCCAACTTCTACCTTAGCTCACTAAAAAAGACGGATATTCAAACCTACACAAAGATCCATTCCCTAGGTAGCGGAAATTTCCAGCGAGATCTGGAAAGCAATGATAAATTTGCAGCTGCCATTGCAGCCATCATTTATCATGATAGGCTAGGTAGGCAATCCATATCTCTTCCAGCAAGCGATGACATCAAAAGTCTAGCAAAAATATGGAAACAGCTTTACAACACCAAAAAAGGCAAAGGCACGGCGGAACAGTTTATTTCAGATTGGGAAAACATCTTTAAGAATAAATAAAATGTTAAAAATACTCATTTCATCAATAGCATTGTTGCTTACGCCACCAGCAGAAGCTGGCGAAAGCTTGGTGTTCCCAATCATCGACAGCAAAAAAATCATATTTGACGGCAATGTTTTTCAGATAGGGCTGCATGCAACGAATGACAATTCCCTCGGCAACTTTGTATTTTCCATACATAGGAATGGCTTCTTAATAAAAATTTCCGTATTGGATGGAACATCTCCTTCGCTCATACTCCCTCAACAATACAATTGGCCTAAAGATGTATTGGGTGTCAGACTGGGCCAAGGCGCCCATGAAACGACAATCCGATACTTCGCGCTCGGATCTACTGAAGTAGCAGAAATAGGCGCAATCGGCAGCAATGCTGCCTGCATATATCAACGACCAAGAGAAAATGGCGTGGTCGAAGCCATTGATGAGGATAGAAACAAAATTATCGTGACGAAATACAAGATAGAAAGCAGGACAGTGCGCCAGCTGGGAGAAAGGCGGCTGCCGCTCGCGCATGCCGAAGCTGTCCGCAAACTATGCGAAGCATACAATCTGCGCTAAGCCCATCCCATACGCTTTGACGATTCAAGCGCCATAGACGGAATCCCCGCCCATACGTTTTGCACTCCAGTCGGCCGCCCATTCGGCGATTTTTTCCCACCGGCATGTACAAAACGTTACATTTGACACTGTTATACAATGTCCCGCACCTCCCTTGCTCCAAGTCAAGGGAAGCATTATTTGTTTAACTTCACCTCACGAGACATCCATGAGATCTGTCCCTCGTTACACGCCCCTGGCTGCCGCCATTGTTTCCCTCACCCTGCTGGCAGCTTGCGGCGACAAAAAAAACGCCAGTAACGCGCCGCCACCTCCTCCCACCGTTTCGGTCGTCACCGTTGCCGCCGCCAGCGTCGCCATCAGCGACGAGCTGCCCGGCCGCGTGGAGGCGTCGCGCATCGCCCAGGTGCGCGCGCGCACGCCCGGCATCGTGCTGCAGCGCGTCTTCAAGGAAGGCGGCGACGTGAAGGCGGGCGAAACTCTGTTCCGCATCGATCCGGCCCAGACCCAGGCCACTTTCGACAGCGCCGGCGCCGCCGTCGCCAAGGCCGAGGCCAACCTGGCCCAGGCCGAGCTGAAAGTGAAGCGCTACAAGCCGCTGCTGGCCGCGCAAGCCGTCAGCCAGCAGGAATACGACGATGCGCTGACCGCGCAGAAGCAGGCCAGCGCCGACCTGGCGACGGCCCGCGCCACGCGCCAGACCGCCAGCCTGAATCTGGGCTATACCACCGTCACCGCACCGATCTCCGGGCGCGTCGGCCGCGCCCTCGTCACCGAAGGCGCGCTGGTGGGCCAGGGCGAAGCGACGCCGCTGGCCGTGGTGCAGCAGCTCGACCCTATCTATGTGACCGTGACCCAGTCCTCCACCGAGCTGCTGCGCCTGAAACAGGCGCTGGCCGACGGCAAATTGAAAAGCGCGGGCAAGGACCAGGCGCGCGTGACCCTCGTGACCGAGGATGGCCGCGAATACCCGGCTGTCGGCAAGCTGCTGTTCTCCGACGTGGCGGTGGACGAAAGCTCGGGCTCCGTCTCGATGCGCGCTGAATTTCCGAATCCGAACCGCAACCTGCTGCCCGGCATGTATGTGCGCGCCCACCTGGAACAGGGCGTGAACGAGGCGGCCATCACCGTGCCGCAGCAGGCCGTGGTGCGCGGCGCCGAAGGCGCGACCGTGATGATCGTGGGTGCCGACAACAAGGTGACGGCGCAGCCGGTGAAGGCCGATGCCGCCCAGGATAACCGCTGGATCATCAACTCCGGCCTGAAAGGCGGCGAGCGCATCATCGTGGAAGGCTTCCAGAAGGCCAAGCCGGGCGGCACCGTCAATCCGGTGCCGTGGCAAGGTCCAGCCGCAGGCAAAGGCGGCACGCCGGCCAGCGGCGCAGCGCCTGGCGCGGCGCAAGCGAATGGCGGCGCCCCTGGTGCTGCGGCAAGCGCCCCGGCAACCCCGGCCAAGGCCGCCGCTTCCGCCCCCGCGGCAAGCGCCAAGTAAGGGGACGCAATGGCAAAATTCTTTATCGATCGCCCGGTATTCGCCTGGGTGATCGCCCTCTTTATCCTGCTTGGCGGCGCGCTCGCCATCACCATGCTGCCGGTGGCGCAATATCCGACCATCGCGCCGCCGTCCATCGTCATCAACGCCACCTATCCCGGCGCCACCGCCCAGGTGCTGGACGATGCCGTCACCAGCGTCATCGAACAGGAGATGAACGGGGCCGACGGCCTGCAATACGTCGAGTCGCAGAGCGAGGCCAATGGCCAGGTCACGATCACCGTGACCTTCCAGCCCGGCACCAATCCCGACCTGGCCGCGGTGGACGTGCAGAACCGCATCAAGCGCGTGGAATCGCGCCTGCCGCAAGCCGTGACCCAGCAAGGCGTGCAGGTGAACAAGGCACGCTCCAACATCCTGATGTTTGTCGGTCTGACCTCGACCGACGGCAAGATGGACCCGACCGCCATCGGCGACTATATGGCGCGCAATGTGGTCAACGAGATCAAGCGTCTGCCCGGCGTCGGCCAGGCCCAGCTCTTCGGCACCGAACGCGCCATGCGCGTCTGGGTCGATCCCAACAAGCTGGTAGGCTACAAGCTGAATATGGCGGACGTGACGGCCGCCATCCGCCAGCAGAACGCCCAGGTAGCATCGGGCACCATCGGCGACCTGCCGAACCCCGCCTCGCAAACCTATAACGCACCGGTGGTGGTGACGGGCCAGCTCAGCTCCACTGAGGAATTCGGCAAGATCGTGCTGCGCGCCAATCCGAACGGCGCCACCGTGCGCCTGTCGGACGTGGCCCGCATCGAACTTGGCGGCGCCAGCTACAACATCAGCGCGCGCCTGAACGGCAAGCCCTTCGTCGCCATCGCCGTGCAGCAGTCGCTGACCGGCAACGCGCTGGCCACCGCCAACCTGGTGCGCGCCAAGATGGACGAGCTGTCCAAATACTTCCCGCCCGGCCTGAAGTACGAAGTGCCTTACGATACCTCGCTCTTCGTCAAGATCTCCATCGAGGAGGTGGTGAAGACCCTGTTCGAGGCGGTGCTGCTGGTGTTCCTGGTGATGTACCTGTTCCTGCAGAACTTCCGCTACACCCTGATTCCGACCATCGTGGTGCCGGTGGCCCTGATGGGCACTTTCGCCGCCATGCAGGTGTTCGGCTTCTCGATCAACGTGCTGACCATGTTCGGCATGGTGCTGGCCATCGGCATCCTGGTGGACGACGCCATCGTGGTGGTGGAGAACGTGGAACGCATCATGAGCGAGGAAGGCTTGTCGCCGCGCGACGCGACGCGCAAAGCCATGTCGCAGATCACCGGCGCCATCATCGGCATCACCCTGGTGCTGATCGCCGTGTTCATCCCGATGGCCTTCTTCGGCGGCGCGGTGGGCGCGATCTACCGCCAGTTCTCGCTATCCATGGTCTCGGCCATGGTGTTCTCGGCCCTGATGGCGCTGACCCTGACCCCGGCCCTGTGCGCCACCATGCTGAAACCGGTGCAGGCCGGCCACCATGTCGAGAAGCGCGGCTTCTTCGGCTGGTTCAACCGCCGCTTCGCCGTCACCGCCACCGGCTACCAGGGCATGGTCGCCAAGATGCTGACGCGCACCGGCCGCTTCATGCTGGTCTTCCTCGCCATTCTCGGCATCGTCGGCTATCTGTTCGCGCGCCTGCCCTCTTCTTTCCTGCCGAACGAGGACCAGGGCTATATCGTGACCAACGTCCAGCTGCCGCCAGGCGCTTCGCGCAGCCGCGCCGAAGCCGTGCTGGCCAAGGTGGACGAGTACTTCCGCGCCCAGCCCGGCGTGGCGCGCACCATCGCGGTGGCCGGCTTCAGCTTCTCGGGCAACGGCCAGAACGCCGGCCTGGTGTTCGTGCCGCTCAAGGACTGGAGCGAGCGCGGTCCGGACCAGTCGGCATCGGCCATCGCCGGCAAAGCCTTCGGCGCCCTGTCCGGCATCGCCGACGCCATCGTCTTCCCGCTCAGCCCTCCGCCGATCCGCGAACTGGGCAACGCCACCGGCATCACGGCCCGCCTGCAGGACCGCAGCTCGCAAGGCCACGCCGCCCTGATCGCCGCGCGCAACCAGCTGCTGGGCATGGCCGGCAAGAGCGCGGTGCTGAAAGGCCTGCGTCCCGAAGGCCTGGAAGATGCGCCGCAGCTGCAGCTCGATATCGACCGCGAGAAAGCCAACGCCCTGGGCGTGAACTTCGCCGACATCAACAGCACCATGTCGAGCGCGCTCGGTTCCTCGTATGTCAACGACTTCACCAACAGCGGCCGCCAGCAGCGCGTCATCGTGCAGGCCGACGAAACGCGCCGCCTGCAGCCGGAAGACCTGCTGCGCCTGCAGGTGCGCAGCAGCAGCGGCACCATGGTGCCGTTCTCCTCCTTCGCCAGCACGCGCTGGATCAACGGCGCGGTGCAGCTGGTGCGCTACAACGGCTATCCGGCCGTGAAGCTGACCGGCGACGCCGCCCCTGGCCACAGCACCGGCGAGGCGATGGAAGAGCTGCTGCGCCTGGCCGAGCAGTTGCCGCCCGGCTTCGGCATCGAATGGACCGGCCAGTCGCTGGAGGAACGCATCTCCGGCTCGCAAGCGCCGGCGCTGTTCGCCCTGTCGCTGCTGGCCGTCTTCCTGGTGCTGGCCGCGCTGTACGAGAGCGAATCGATTCCGGTGGCCGTGCTGCTGGTGGTGCCGCTCGGCGTGCTGGGCGCCCTGCTCGGCGCGCACCTGCGCGACCTGCCCAACGACGTCTACTTCAAGGTCGGCCTGATCGCCATCATCGGCCTCTCGGCCAAGAACGCGATCCTGATCATCGAGTTCGCCAAGGACTTGCAGGCGCAAGGCATGGGACTGGTGGAAGCCACGCTGGAAGCGGTGCACCTGCGCTTCCGTCCCATCATCATGACTTCGCTCGCCTTCATCCTCGGCGTGCTGCCGCTGGTGATCGCCTCCGGCGCCGGTTCGGCCAGCCAGCGCGCCATCGGCACCGGCGTGATGGGCGGCATGATCACGGCCACGGTGCTGGCCGTGTTCCTGGTGCCGGTCTTCTTCGTCGTGGTGCGCAAGATATTCAAGGGAAGCGAACGCCAGCGCCGTCTGGCCGCGCATGAACTGGACCTGCCGGAGAACAAAGCATGATGAAACGTAGTCCCCTGAAACCGGCGCTGGCCCTGATGCTGGCTGCAGGCCTGCTGTCGGCCTGCTCGCTGGCGCCGACCTACCAGCGCCCCGCCGCGCCGGTGGCGGCCGAATTCCCGGCCGTGCCGCCGGCCGGCGGCGCGCAAGCGCAGCCGGCGCCGGCCGCCGACGCCAAGACCGCCGTCGATACCGGCTGGCGCGAGTACTTCGCCGATGCGCGCCTGCAGCAGCTGATCGCCGCCGCGCTGGACAATAACCGCGACCTGCGCGTGGCCGTGCTGCGCATGGAGGAAGCGCGCGCCGCCTACGACATCCAGTGGGCCGACCGTCTGCCCAACCTGAACGTGGGCCTGTCCGAAACGCGCGGCAAGACCCCGGCCTCGGTCTCCAACAACGGTCAGATCACCCGCAACCACCGCTATGACGCCAACCTGGCGATTCCCGCTTTCGAGCTGGACTTCTTCGGTCGCGTAAAAAGCCTGAGCGACGCCGCCCTGGCCAGCTATCTGGCCACCGACGAAGCGCGCCAGTCGGCGCAGATCGGCATCGTGGCCGAAGTGGCGAAAGCCTACTTCACCGAACGCGCCTTCGCCGAGCAGTACGCGCTGGCCCAGCGCACCTATGAAGCGCGCAAGCGCACCTTCGACCTGACGCAGCAGCGGGTCGACGTGGGCGCCTCCTCGCGTCTCGACCTGCGCGCCAACGAAACGCTGATGGAAACGGCGCGCGCCTCGGCCCTGGCGCTGGCGCGCCAGCGCGCCCAGGCCGCCAATGCCCTGACCCTGCTGGTGGGCCAGGGCGTGAGCGCCGACGGCGCCATGGCCAGCGACGCGCAGATCGACGCCATGAGCGCCCTGCCCGCCGGTCTGCCGTCCGACCTGCTGGCGCGCCGGCCCGACATCCGCGCCGCCGAGCAGCGCCTGCAGGCGGCCAATGCGAATATCGGCGCGGCGCGCGCGGCCTTCTTCCCGCGCGTCTCGCTGACGGCGGCCATCGGCAGCGCCAGCCCGAGCTTCTCCGGCCTGTTCGACGGCGGCACCGGCAGCTGGTCCTTCGTGCCCCAGCTGACCCTGCCGATTTTCGACGCAGGCCGTAACAAGGCCAACCTGAACCTCAGCGCAGTGCGCAAGAACATCGCCGTGGCGGACTACGAGAAATCGATCCAGATCGCCTTCCGCGAAGTCGCCGACGCGCTGGCCGCGCGCACCTATCTGGGCGAGCAGGTGGCGGCGCAGCGCGCCATCCAGGAAGCGCAAAGCGAGCGGCTGCGCCTGCTGCAGCTGCGCTTTGAAAACGGCGTCGCCAGCTCGCTCGACGTGCTGGACGCCCAGCGCGAACTGTTCAGCGCCGAACAGTCGCTGGTGCAGGCCCGCCTGCTGCGCGCCACCAGCGCCGTCGACCTGTACCGCGCCCTCGGCGGCGGTTTGAAGTAAACCACCGGCAGGCAGCGGGCCACCAGCGCCGGCTGCCTGCTTCCCCCCCAAGCACGCTGAGTTTTGCCCCCCACGACTCTGAAGGCTGCAGACACATGACGTCACTCCTTGCCTCCTTGCCGGATCTGAACCGCGTTCTCGAGGGCGCCCGCTTCCTGGCTGGCTACGACTTCAAGGTGACAGCCTGTGCGCCCGGCGAGTGCGAGCTGCTGGTTCCCTTCAAGCCGGAGCTCGAACGCCCCGGCGGCATCGTCAGCGGCATGAGCATCATGGGTGCGGCCGATGTCGCCATGTGGCTGGCCATCATGACCCTGCGCGGCATGGAAGAACACTGGGTGACGTCCGATATGAAGACAGCCTTCCTGCGCGCCGGCATCGGCGAGCCGCTGCTATGCAAGGCGCGCGTGCTGCGCATGGGCCGCCGCAGCGCTTACGGCAGCGTTGAAACATTCGGCCAGGCGGGTTCCCTGCTTGCGCACCACGTGGTGAGCTACGCCAAGGCCAGCGAACCCGCATCGCGCGCGGCGCCACCAGGAGCGCCGCAGTAGCAGCGGGGGATTACAATGCAGTCTCCCCTTCCCCGGAGCCGCATATGAGCAGCCCACCCAACCACGAATCCGACCACTACCGCTTCCACCACCAGCACGAGCACCTGAGCAAGACCTTCGGCAGCGGCAGCTTTGGCCTGCGCGCGGAAGCGTTTGCGCGCTTCTTCGGCACTCCGCTCTTCCTCGGCGCGCAGACCATCGGCGTGATCCTGTGGATCGTGGCCAACCTGACAGGTTTCGCCCACTTCGACCAGTATCCCTTCATCCTCCTGAACCTGGCCTTCAGCGTGCAGGCCGCCTATGCCGCGCCGCTGATCCTGCTGGCGCAAACGCGCCAGGCCGAGCGCGACAAGGCGCATGCCGATGCCGACGCCCGCCACCGCGAAGCGCTGGCCCTGGCCGCCGCGCGCCACTCGACGCAGATGATGGAGCTGCTCAGGCAAAACACCGCGCTGACCGAAGCCACCCGGCAAATGGCCGAACGCATCGACCACCTGACGGCCGAGCTGCACCAGCGCCTGCTGCCGCAATCCTGATTTCTGGCGTCCTGGTACAAGCGCGGCGCAGCGCGCGCCGCTACAATGGCATCTTGCATGAATAGGTAAACGCCATGGACTCCCCGATCACCATCCGCCTCGGCGCGCGTGCGCGCCAGCGCATCGCCAGCGACGGTTTGCAAGCCGCCGACATCGCCCTCATCCCTGCCGCCGCCGGCGGGCCGAAAGGCCTGATCCTGCACGGCATCGACTGCTGGCTGTTCGGCGACTGGCTGAAACAGGCGCCGCGCGAACGGCGCCTGATCGGCGCGTCCATCGGCGCCTGGCGCATGGCGGCATCGGCCTTTGCCGACCCGCTGGCGGCGCACCGCCGCCTGGCCTACCACTACATCCACCAGACCTATCCGGCCAAGGTGGATGCGGCTTACGTCAGCCGCAACTGCCGCGCCCTGCTCGACAATGTGCTCGACGGCCGCGGCCTGGAAATGCTGGCCAATCCCCACTACCTGCTGACGGTGCTGGCGATCCGCGGCACCGGCGCGCTGGCGCAGACGGGCGGCAGCCGCTGGCGCGAAACGGCGGGCTTCCTGCGCGCGGCGGCCGGCAACTTCGTCTCGCGCAACAAGCTGGCGGGCCTGATGGACCGCGTGGTCTTCCACAATGCGCGCGACGACGCGGCCTGGCTGCGCGCCGAGTTCGACGCCTTCCCCTCGCACTTCGTCGGCCTCGACGCCGCCAATCTGCAGGACGCGCTGCTCGCCTCCGGCTCCATCCCGCTGGTGCTGCAGGCGGTGCGCGATATCGCCGGCGCGCCGCCCGGCAACTACTGGGATGGCGGCTTGATCGACTACCACCTGCACCTGCCTTACCAGCGCGATCCCGGCCTGGTGCTGTATCCGCACTTCTCCGACCACATCGTGCCCGGCTGGCTCGACAAGTCCCTGCCCTGGCGCCGCGCGCGCGACGCCGCGCTGGAGAACGTGATCCTGGTTTCGCCCTCGCCCTCGTTCCAGGCGCGCCTGCCCAATGGCCGCCAGCCCGACCGCAAGGACTTCCAGCACTACGGCCAGGACCACGCGGCGCGCATCCGCGACTGGAGCCAGGCCGTGGGCGAAAGCGAACGCATGGCCGAAGCCCTGGCGCGCTGGGTCGACAAGCCCGACCTCAGGCAGACCACCGCCTTCTGAACCCAGGCACCATTTGTTGCGAAATGGCAACGACTCACGCACAAGCCCTCGCTTCCAAAAACGGTATCGGCGCATACTAAGTAGCTAGTTTTGCGGTCCCGGCGCTGGTCCGGGCCATGCCGATTCCTGAACGGGGGCTTCCATGAGTTTTCTGTCGAATATGCGCATCGCCGCGCGGCTTGCCGCCGGCTTCGCCATTGTCCTGCTGCTGGCGGCCTGCGCCACCGGCTACGCCCTGATCCATGCGCGCGACACGGCCGCCGCCACGCGCGAAATGATGGCCAAGCCCCTGACCAAGGAACGCATCGTCTCCGACTGGTATGTGCTGATCTATTCGGCCGTGGCGCGCACCGCCCTGATCGCGCGCAGCAGCGACGAAACCCTGGGCACCACCTTTGCCGACGTGATCGCCGCCAGCACCAAGAAAGGCGGCGAGCTGCTGAAAAGCGTGGAAGGCATGCTCGAAAGCGAAGAGGAAAAGGCCATCTTCAAGGACGCCCTGAAGCTGCGCGTGGTCTACCAGGATGCCAAGACCAAGATCACCGAAGCGCGCAAGACGGGCGATGCGGCCGCGGCGGAGCGCATGTACAAGGACGTCTTCTCGCCCGCCGCCGACGCCTACCAGAACAAGGTGCAGGCCCTGCTGGCCTTCCAGCGCAAGGCCATCGACGATACCGCCCACGCCATCGACGACGCGAACACCCGCAGCACGCGACTGGTGCTGATCCTCGGCGTGCTGCTGCTGGCGGCCGGCGCCGCCGGCGCCTACGCCATCTCGCGCAGCATCACCGTGCCGTTGTCCTCAGCCCTGAATATCGCCAACACCGTGGCCGACGGCGACCTGACGCTGACCTTCTCCGACAAGCATGCGCGCGATGAAATCGGCGACCTGATGGTGGCGCTGAAGGCCATGAACGATTCGCTGCGGCGCGTGGTCAGCGAGGTGCAGACCGGCACCCACACCATCGCCACCGCCTCCAGCGAAATCGCCTCCGGCAATCTGGACCTGTCCTCGCGCACTGAGGAGCAAGCCAGCTCGCTGGAGGAAACCGCCTCCTCGATGGAGGAACTGACCTCCACCGTGCGCCAGAACGCCGACAACGCCCAGCAGGCCAACCAGCTGGCGCAAGCCGCCTCCGACGTGGCCGCGCGCGGCGGCGACATCGTGGGCCAGGTGGTCAGCACCATGGGTTCCATCGACGCTTCGGCGCGCAAGATCGTGGACATCATCGGCACCATCGACGGCATCGCCTTCCAGACCAATATCCTGGCGCTGAACGCTGCGGTGGAAGCGGCGCGCGCCGGCGAACAGGGACGCGGCTTCGCCGTGGTGGCCTCCGAAGTGCGCAATCTGGCGGCGCGCAGCGCGGCGGCGGCCAAGGAAATCAAGGAACTGATCGGCAATTCGGTGGAACAGGTGGACATCGGCGCGCGCCTGGTGCAGCAGGCCGGATCGACCATGGGCGAAGTGGTGGACAGCGTGCGCCGCGTCAGCGACGTGATCGCCGAAATCACCGCCGCCAGCCGCGAGCAAAGCATCGGCATCGACCAGGTGAACGAAGCCATCACGCAAATGGACCAGGTCACGCAGCAGAACGCCGCGCTGGTGGAAGAAGCGGCAGCGGCGGCGGCCAGCATGCAGGAGCAGGCCGCCAGCCTGGCCGCCGTGGCCTCGTCCTTCAAGCTTGGCGCGGACGGCACGCCGTATCGCGCCACCGCCCCCGCAGCCGTCGCCAGCAAACCCGCCAAGCCGATGGCGCCGCCGCGCGCCGCCATCGCCGCGCCGGCGCGCAGCAAACCCAAAGCCGCCGCTGCCAACGCTGCCGGCAACGCCGCCAAGCCGGCTGCGCGCAGCACCGCGAAAGCAGCAGCCCCCGTGAATACCGCCGACGGGGAGTGGGAAGAGTTTTGAACGCATTCACTGAGCGCTCATTGCCCGCATGGCAATGCTGCGCTACCATCTACGTATGGACCGCATTCACTCGATTAATCCTGAGAGGATCGCATGGTGCTGCGCAGACTTTGGCATCACCGTGGAACAGCTCGCCATTGAAAATGCGATTCCGGCAGCCAACCTTGAACGGGTGCTGTCCCAGGACGACGGAAGCGGCCTGACTTTCAAACAGCTGAGCAAAATCGCGGCATACTTTGGCCGAGGCGTGCTTTTCTTTTTGGAACAAGGCGCCTTACACTTCGAGCAAGTACACACCCCGGCCTTCCGCACGCTGGCCAATCAGAAACCGGAATTATCGGCGAAACTGAAGCTTTTCATTGAGCGCGTTGAACAGCAAAGGGATGTGTTCCTATCCTTGCGTGAAGAGATGAGTAGCGATGATCTGCCCCGCTTCGAATATCCTGCATTCGCTGCTGAAGATATCGCCACTTCCGCACACCTTGCCCGCAAATGGCTGGGATTGGCCGCACATAACTCCTTTGACACCTATCGCGCAGCCATCGAAAAGAAAGGAATCCTGGTATTCCGCAGCAACGGCTATAACGGAAAGTGGCAGATCGCCAGCGAAAGCCCGATTCAAGGTTTTACCTTGTATGAGGAAAACTGTCCGGTCATCGTCGTAAGGAAAATGCGCACCGAAGCTAGGCAGACCTTCACTTTGGCGCATGAGCTTGGTCACCTCCTACTGCACCGCGCCAGCGCGATTGATGACGCATCAGATCTGCTGTCACAACACGGCATTGAGCACGAGGCGAACGCCTTTGCAGGGCATTTTCTCGTTCCGCACGAATTCCTGCAGCAAATTCTTGATGATGCGCGGCCGGATAGTGCCGCATCATTTGATGCCTGGCTTCAGCCCCAGTGCCAAGCATGGGGCATCAGTGCTGAGGTCATTTTGCGCCGCTTGATGGATTCCGGGCGCCTGCCACAAAAACAGTATGCGGCATATCGCGCCTGGAGGGAAAGCCTGCCTGCGCCGGATGCGGATCGCGCCGCCAGAATTTACCGGCACAGAGAACCCAAGCACATCTTTGGCGAAACCTTCGTACGCGCCGTTTTGGATGCTCTGAATGGACGCCGTATCTCGCTTTCAAAAGCAAGCAGCTATCTGGATGGTCTAAAGCTCAATGACCTGAATGCGCTAGAAAAGCACTATGCTGGTCTTTGATACGTCCTCGATCATTTACGCCTGGGACAATTACCCTCCAGATCAATTTCCGACTCTCTGGAGTTGGCTTGCTCAGGAACTGAATGCCAACCGTATCTGCCTATCCGAAATAGTCTCAACTGAGGTTCTTGGCGTTTCGCCAGAGTGCAGTCACTGGCTGCACTCCTTAACAGTAAGCTACCTGCCAATAAATGATGCAATTTTGCAGGAAGCATTGCGCCTCAAAGCGCTTCTACAGATTGGCGCGCATTATCAAGGCGGAGTTGGCGAAAACGATCTGCTCGTAATCGCCACAACCAAGCAGCACAACGCTGAACTGATCACCAACGAAGCCGTCCAAAGAACCCTGCCGAAACTAAGGGCGAACTATAAAATCCCAGCGGTTTGCGACCTGCCCACGGTGGAAGTCGACTGTTGCAGCTTCCTTGACTTCATGCGCCGCTCGAAAGTGGTATTCGGCTGAGTTCAGTCAGCCAGGAACATCTGCTGCAGGTCGTTGAGGAAACGCTGGCCCAGTTCCGTGGGCTTGATCAGCAGGTGGTCGCGGTAGAGCAGGCCTTTGGCTTCGGCCTCGTTGAGCGCCTTCTCGATGGTGTTCATGGTTGTGCCGGTGCGCTCGGCGAACAGATTGGGCGAGAAGCCACCTTGCAGGCGCAGGGCGTTGAGCATGAACTCGAAGCCCATTTCGCCGCGTCCGATCTCATGCTCTTCCTGCACCGGAGCGCCGGCCGCCATCTGTTCCATATAGGTCTTGGGCTGCTTGTAGCGCGCCTGGCGCAGCACGCGGTGCGGGAAGGACAGCTTGGAATGCGCGCCGGCGCCGATGCCCAGGTAATCGCCGAACTGCCAGTAGTTCAGATTATGGCGTGCCTGGTGACCCGGCTGGGCATAGGCCGACACCTCGTAATGGCCGTAGCCGGCGGTGGCCGTCATCTCGGCCACCAGATCCTGCATGTCGGCGCTCAGGTCGTCGTCCGGCAGCTGCGGCGGGTATTTGGCGAACAGGGTGTTCGGCTCCATCGTCAGGTGGTACAGCGACAGATGGGGCGGACGGAAAGACAGCGCCGTTTCCAGATCGCGGCGCGCCTCGTCCAGCGTCTGCGAAGGCAGCGCGTACATCAGGTCCAGATTGAAGTTGTCGAAGTTGGCTTGCGCGATTTCCACCGCGCGTCGCGCTTCGCCATCGTCATGGATGCGACCCAGCGCCTTCAGGTGCTGGGCGTTGAAGCTCTGGATGCCGATCGACAGGCGGTTGATGCCGCTGGCGCGGTAGGACTTGAACTTCTCCGCCTCGAAGGTGCCGGGATTGGCTTCCATCGTGATCTCGCAAGCGCCATCCAGCGGCAGCAAGGTGCGCAGGTCCGACAGCAGCCGGTCCAGGCCCGCGGCCGACATCAGGCTGGGCGTGCCGCCGCCGATGAAAACGGTATAAATCTTTCTGCCCCAGATCAGCGGCAGCGACATTTCCAGGTCGGCGCGCAGGGCCGCCAGATAGGCTTCTTCCAGATTTTCGTCGGCCTTGGCCTCGTGCGAGTTGAAGTCGCAATACGGGCATTTGCGCACGCACCAGGGCCAGTGGATATACAGCGACAGCGGCGGCAGCGCGCTCAGGTTCAGCGCGCCCGGCTGCAGATACTGCAGGGCGACGCCGGCGGCGCCGCTCACGCCGCTGGGACCACTTGGGCTGGAGGGTGTGGACACCGGCTTGCTGCCCACCGGCTTAATCGGGATCATTTCTTCAGCTTCTCAACCAACAGACGCAAAGCCTGGCCGCGGTGGGACAGGCGGTTCTTCTCGTCGGCCGCCAGTTCGGCGGCGCACTTGCCCAGTTCCGCGATGTAGAAATGCGGATCGTAGCCAAAGCCGCCATTGCCGCGCGCCTCGGCGATGATCTCGCCATTCCAGCGCGCGTCGGCGATCACCGGCTGCGGATCGTCGGCATGGCGCACGAAGACCAGCACGCAGTAGTAGTAAGCCGACTTGTCGGCATGCGCGGCCAGGTCAGCGATCAGCTTTTCGCTGTTGCGCGCGTCCGATTTCGGCTCGCCCGCAAAACGCGCCGAGAACACGCCGGGCGCGCCGCCCAGCGCATTGACGCAGACGCCGGAATCGTCGGCCAGCGCCGGCAGGCCGGTCAGGCGCGACGCGTGGCGCGCCTTGGTCAGTGCATTTTCAACAAAAGTGAAATAAGGCTCATCCGCCTCCGGCACATCGTACTCGCCCTGGGCGTGCACACTGAAGCCGACGGTGGACAGCAGTTCATTGAATTCTTTGAGTTTGCCCGGATTGTTCGAGGCGAGGATAAGCTTTTGCATGCCGCTATTTTACTCCGCCAGTCCCAGTGCCTGCTTTTGCAGCTTGACCAGGTCGCGGATGCCGCCGTCGGCCAGATCGAGCAGGCGGTTCATCACCACGCGGTCGAACGCCTCGCCTTCGGCCGTGCCCTGCACTTCAATGAAATGGCCGCTCTCGGTCATGATGATGTTCATATCGGTGTCGCAGCCGGAATCTTCCACATAGTCCAGGTCCAGCACCGGCATGCCCTGATACACGCCGACCGAAATGGCGGCGACAAAGTGGCGCAGCGGCACGGCGGCCAGCGCGCCGGACGCCACCAGCTTGCTGAAAGCATCATAGGCGGCGACCATGGCGCCGGTGATGGAGGCGGTGCGGGTGCCGCCGTCGGCCTGGATCACGTCGCAGTCCAGGTGCAGGGTGCGCTCGCCGAAAGCTTCCAGGTCGAAGGCGGCGCGCAGCGAGCGACCGATCAGGCGCTGGATTTCCTGGGTGCGGCCGCTTTGCTTGCCCTTGGCCGCCTCGCGGTCCATGCGCGAGTGGGTGGAGCGCGGCAGCATGCCGTATTCGGCCGTCAGCCAGCCCTGGCCTTTGCCCTTCAGGAAGCCGGGCACCTTCTCTTCGATACTGGCGGTGCAGATCACCTTGGTGTCGCCGCATTCGATCAGCACCGAACCTTCTGCGTGCTTGGTGTAGTTGCGGGTCAGGCGCACGGCGCGCAGGGCATCGACGGCGCGGCCGCTGGGACGGGATTCAAAACTCATTCTTTGCTGTCTTTCCGTAGTATTTGCGAGGATTTCTCGATTGCCCCGCGGATTTCCGCGATGGCGCGTTCTATTTCGGCTTCGTCGAAGGCGTCGGCGGCGGTCTTCCCGGAGGATGGCGGCGCCCCGGCTTCCGGGCCATGGATCGTGGTGCTGAGCAGATCGGCCGGCAGCGTTTCAGTCGAGATCACGGTGGAGGCGTCGCCCGCCAGGGTCGGCACGCTGTCGGCCACGCTGCTGCCTTGCCACATGATGGCCAGCGCGGTCGCATTATCGCTGGCGGCGCCGCCGCGCGACAAGGCCGTCTGCAGCATATCGGGCACGGCGCGCACCACGGTCTGGGTGAACAAGCGCTGCGCCAGCTCCTCGTCCGTCAGCATGGACCACAAGCCATCCGAGCATAATAACACCACGTCGCCCGGCAACAGGCTGGCGCGGCGCGACACTTCCACCTTGGGCGGCGTGGACGCGCCCAGGCAGTTATACAGCTTGTTGCGGTCGGGGTGGGTGGCGCGCGCCGAGGGCGGCACCAGGCCTTTGTCGATCAGGCTTTCCACATGCGAGTGGTCGCGCGTGCGCCCCAGCAGCTGGCCGCCGCGCAGCCAGTACAGGCGCGAATCGCCGCAATGCGCCCAGGTCGCCATATTGTGCTGGATCAGGCAGGCCACCACCGTGGTGCGCGGCGTATCGGCCAGCTGGTGCACATTGCGGTAGCGGTGGATTTCGCGGTGAGCGGCGTGCAGCGCGTCTTCCAGAAAGCGCTCCGGCCCTTTCACATAAGGCAAGGCCTGCTGCTGGAACATGGCGGACAGGGTTTGCAGCGTGACGCTGGCGGCGATCTCGCCATGCAGATGGCCGCCCATGCCATCGGCCAGCACCAGCAGCAAGGCGTCGCGTGTGAAGCTGTAGCCCATGCGGTCCTGATTCAGCTTGCGGCCGCCGATGTGGCTTTCCTGATACACCGAAAACTGCATGCGGCCCTCCCCCACGGTTAGCGCGTCTCGCCATCTCCCGGCTTATCCTGCGGCGCATCGGCGCGGCGTCCCGCCACGCGTCCGAACAGGCCGCGCAGCTGGCTGCCCAGGCGCTCCAGCGTGCCCGGTTCCCCGGCTGCCGGCGCCGCGATGGGCGTAGCGGGCTGCTGCAAAATCTTCTGCATTTCGAACAGGCTTTGCGGCCGCGCCAGCGGATCGACGCGCAAAGCCCATCGTACCAGCTTCACCAGCTCGGGCGAATAGCGGCCGTCGAGACGGGCGAAGTGGCTTTCCATGCGGTCGTCCTGGCGGCGCTGGTCGGCCGGCTGCGGCGGCGAACCGACCATGCAGGCGAAGATGGAAGCGCCAATACCGTATATATCAGTCCAGGGGCCAAGCGCCTCGTTCTTGACATACAACTCGGGCGCGGCGAAGCCCGGCGTGTACATCGGCATCAGCTTGGGGCTATCGTTATTGATAGTCTGGCGCGCCGCACCGAAATCCAGCAGCATCGGCGTGCCGTCGGTGCGCAGATAGATATTGGCCGGCTTCAGGTCCAGATGCAGCAGCTGGTTGGCATGCACTTCGCGCAGCCCTTTCAGCACCTGGATGAAAATCTGGCGGATAAAAGCCTCGCCCAATTGCCGCCCTTTGGCGCGCTGGCGCTGAATCTGATCCTGCAAGGAATGGCCCGATTCATAGGCCATCACCATATACACGGTATCGTTCGCGCGGAAGAAATTCAACACTCTTACAACATTTGGATGCGAAATCCGCGCCAGCGCCCGACCCTCCTCAAAAAAGCATTTCAGCCCGATTCTAAAGACCGGAAGGTTGGATTTTGAGATGGCTGGCAGTAGTTCCCCCTCTTGACGAAGTACGAGGGCGCTTGGTAAATACTCCTTGATGGCTACCGCATTGTCTTCGGCATCGTAGGCGAGATACACAATACTGAACCCGCCCGAGGCAATTTTCTTTACAATGCGGTATCCAGCTATATCCAGCCCATCCGGCAACGGGGCGTTGTTTTGAGCAGCCATGGTGTCCTCGCCTCAACGACCGGATTGTGTGGGATAAAAGAACGCATTGTAAAGATAAAATATTCCGGGGATATACATTGAGCATTTCCAGCATGACAGGCTACGCGGTTGCCACCAGCGAGAGCGCGGCGGGAACCTTGACGATCGAAATCAAGAGCGTAAATTCGCGTTTCCTTGACCTTCAATTCCGCATCAACGACGATTTACGCGCGCTTGAACCCGATTTACGGTCTGCCATCATGGCCGCCATCACCCGCGGCAAAGTCGAACTGCGCCTGAGCTTTGGCCGCAAGGCCGCCGGCGCCGGCACCCAGGCCCTGAACATCCCCTTATTGAACGAACTGGCCCGCCTGCAAGGCGAGGTCGGCAAGCATTTCTCCGGGGCCGCCCAGATGAGCGTGGCCGAGCTGCTGCGCTGGCCCGGCGTGGTGGAAGAAGCCCAGATCGGCCAGGAATCGCTGCAGGCCGACGTCGCCGCCCTCATGGGCCGCACGCTGCAAGCCTTCGTCACCAGCCGCCAGCGTGAAGGCGCGGCGCTGGAAGCGATGCTGGTGTCGCGCATCGAATCGATGGAAGGCATCGTCAAGCGCATCACCCCGCTGATCCCCCAGGTGGTGGCGCAATTCCAGCAGAAAGCCGTGGAGCGCATGCAGGAAGCGCTGGGCCTGGCCTGCCAGGGATCCAACAACTCGCCCTCGCGCCAGGACGCCATGGAGCGCATCCGCCAGGAAGTGATCCTGTACGGCATTCGCATCGACGTGGCCGAAGAGCTGGGCCGCCTGTCGGCCCACCTCAGCGAAACCCGCCACATCCTGAAAAAAGGCGGCCAGGTCGGCAAACGCCTCGACTTCATGATGCAGGAACTGAACCGCGAAGCCAACACCCTGGGCGCCAAAGCCTCGGTCAAAGAACTGGCCGACGCCTCGATGGAACTGAAGCTGCTGATCGAACAGATGCGCGAACAGGTGCAAAACCTCGAATAAGCCCCAGCTGTTTGATCTTCCTCAACAAATGTCCCACCCTGGTGTCAGGCACCACGGTGGGACATTTTTTGTTTTAGATCAAACAATGTCCGACTCCAGTGCCTGACACCAGGCTGGACATTGCTTGATGTGGATCAAAGGCGGCGGGGGCTTAGGGTTTGGCGGGGGTGGATTGGCTGTCGAACCAGTGCAGCGCCGCTTCCCATAGGGGTTGGGCGGGGGCGCGGAAGTAGCCCATGTGGCCGATCGGTCCCAGGCCGCTGTGCTGGCCGTGGACGTCGATGCCGGACCAGGCGGCGTTGCGGTAGCCGCGCATGAAGGCGTCGCGCGAACGCGGCGGCGCCCAGGCGTCGTCGGTGGCGTTGACGGCGACGATGGGGGCGCGCACGCGACTGAAACCGTCGGCGGTGGCGCGCATTTTCGGATCGTCGAAGAAGTAATGGGGGAAGCGGCACCAGTGCTTCCACTGGCGGTAGACGCCGAGCGGCAGGTCTTCGCCCATGCCGAGCTTGCTCCAGGCCAGGAAGCCCTTCCAGCGCACCAGCAGCGGCCCCGCCACATGCCACATCAGCAGCACGCGGATGCGTTCCAGGCGCGGCATCCAGCCGTGCCAGCCGGCGCCAGTGCCGAACACATACATGCCGTCGACCTTGTGCGGTTCGGGCAGCAGGCCGAGGGCATGGCCGCCGTAGGAGTGGCCGACCAGGTACAGCGGCGCTGCACCGTCCGCCAGATGCGCCACGGCCGCCGCCAGATCCTGGCGGCCCCAGACCAGGAAGTCGCCGTCGAAGCCGCGCAGCGAGGCCGGTGCCGAGCGGCCGACGCCGCGATAGTCGAAGGTCAGCACCGTGTAGCCGCGCGCCGCGGCGAATTCGGCAAAGCGGCGGTAGAAGCCTTGCGGCACGCCGGTCGCGCCGGCCACGATCAGGCGGCCGCGCTCCGTACCGGCGGCACGGTAGCGCACGGCGGCCAGCGCATAACCATCTGCCGCGCGCAAGGTCAGCGCCTCGCCAGCAGGCTGCGGCGCCGCCTCATCCAACGGTAGTGGCCGCGGCGCTTCAGATGCGGATACGGCGCGGCAATTGCCGTTGGATGCAGCGGACGCGGGCGGCGGCGCGCTTTCCGGCCGCGGTGCGGCGACTCCAGCCGTCGGCGGTGCGGCGTCAGTCAGGGATACGGCGGCTTCGGACGCGGGCGCGGCGGCCCGTTCGGACTGACTCATTTCTGCTCCTTTTCCTTGAGCAGCGCCAGCAGCGCTGCGGTGGCCTGCGCCATGGGCGCGGTGTCGTTGGCGACGCGGGCTTGCAGCAGCCCGCCTTCATAGGTGGCGACGATCAGGGCCGCCAAGCCCTGGGCCGCCGCCTCGTCGTGGCCATTGCGCCGCAGGGCCTGGGCCAGGCGGGCGCGGATGGCCTGGAAGGCGGCGGCCAGCGCGGCGCGCAACTCGGTGTCGGCGGCCGTGCTTTCCAGCGCCACCGCCGCCAGCGGACAGCCGCGCTCGAAACCGCTGCCGTGCAGGCCGCGCTGGGCACGTTCGATCCAGCGCCCCAGGGCTTGGCCGACGTCGGCGCCGCCGCCGAGATACTCGTCGAGTTTGTTGCAGCTCCAGGCCGTGGTCGCTTCCACGGCAGCCACGGCCAGCGCCGTCTTGCCGCCCGGGAAATGGTGGTAGAGCACGCCCTTGGGCGCTTGCGCCAGCGCCAGCAGTTCGCTCAGGCCGGCGCCGTGCAGGCCGCGCGTCTGCAGCAGGTGGATCATGGTCTGAATCAGGCGCTCGCGGGTCTGGGGCGCGGCTTCGGTCGAGTAATCAGGGGTAATCATGCGATTAATTCTATAGACCAGTCGGTCCAGAGGTCAAGCAATGTTTGCGCTGCGCCGCAAAAACCGGGTGCAAATACGGTTGCTCTTGGTAAAATACGTCTTTGGGCGCTCGCTTAGCGCGCCTGCTCCGTTTTTTGAAAGTCCGAAACATGAGCCAACACTTCTCCGGCAGCCTGTTCATGGTGGCCGCTCCCTCCGGCGCCGGCAAATCGACCCTGGTCAATGCCCTGCTGGCCCAGGAACCCGGCATCAAGCTGTCGATCTCGACCACCACCCGCCCGCCGCGTCCGGGCGAAGAGCATGGCCGCGAGTATTTCTTCACCACGGCCGAGGATTTCGTGGCGCGCGCCCAGGCCGGGGAATTCCTGGAATGGGCCGAGGTGCACGGCAATTACTACGGCACCTCGCGCATCTTCGTCGAAGAACAGATGAAGACCGGCACCGACATCCTGCTGGAAATCGATTGGCAGGGCGCGCGCCAGGTCAAGAAGCAATTCCCGCAGGCGGCCGGCATCTTCATCCTGCCGCCATCGATCGCGGCGCTCGAGGAAAGGCTGCATAAGCGCGGCCAGGACGAACCGCATGTGATCACGCGGCGCCTGCTGGCGGCGGGCGGCGAAATCGCCCACGCGCCCGACTTCGAGTATGTTATTATCAATGAAGAGTTTTCGGTCGCACTGTCCCAACTGGGTGCGATCGTCCGATCGGCCCGTTGCCGGTTTGCGCAACAAGCGGCCCGCAATGTCGAGCTGTTTGCCCAACTGGGCATCCACGCCGAGCACGCTGAATAAATACCGTATCTGAGGAGTTAAGATGGCCCGTATTACGATTGAAGATTGCCTGAAGAATGTACCGAACCGCTTCCAGCTGACCCTGGCCGCGACCTACCGTGCACGCCAGCTGCTGCAAGGCCACACGCCGAAAGTCGACGCCAAGGACAAGCCGACCGTGGTGGCCCTGCGCGAAATCGCCGCCGGCAAAGTTGGCCTGGAAATGCTGAAAAAGGTGCCAATGTAATTGTGGGAACTCCGGTTCCCCGCACTTGCTGTCCCAGGTTCTCCCAGTCTGACCGATACTGCGACACCGTATGAACCTGTCCGAAACCAGCATTAGCGATCAGCCCGCCAGCCGGGCTAAACGCCCGGCCAAGTCTGCGCCGGGCGTTGATCCCTCTGCCTCCGCCATTCCCACTTCCCCGCTGGCCGCGCCCGTCGTTGCCGCCGGTGTCGCCACCATCAGCCACCTGAGCGAAAAACTGGCCGAGTACATGACGCCGGCCGACCTGAAAAAGGTGCGCGAAGCTTACCGTTTCTCGGACGAGATGCATCTGGGCCAGGTGCGCAAATCGGGCGAGCCGTATATCTCGCACCCGATCGCCGTGGCCGAGATCTGCGCCGACTGGAAGCTCGACGCGCAAGCCATCATGGCCGCCCTGCTGCACGATGTGATGGAAGACCAGGACGTCAAGAAGGATGAGCTGATCGAGCGCTTCGGCGCCCCCGTCGCCCACCTGGTCGACGGCCTGTCCAAGCTGGAAAAGATCGAGTTCCAGAGCCAGATCGAAGCGCAGGCGGAAAACTTCCGCAAGATGCTGCTGGCCATGGCCTCGGACGTGCGCGTGATCCTGATCAAGCTGGCCGACCGCCTGCACAATATGCGCACGCTGGAAGTGATGGCGCCGGCCAAGAAGCGCCGCATCGCCGGCGAGACGATGGAAGTGTATGTGCCGATCGCCCACCGCCTGGGCCTGAACAATATCTACCGCGAGCTGCAGGACCTGGCCTTCTCCCACCTGTATCCGCTGCGCTACCACGTGCTCTCCAAAGCCGTGAAGGCGGCGCGCGGCAACCGGCGCGAGGTGGTCAAGAAAATCCTCGAATCGGTCAAGAACACGCTGGGCATGGCCGGCATCTCGGCCGAAGTGTACGGCCGCGAAAAAACCCTGTACGGCATCTACAAGAAAATGCGCGCCAAGCACCTGAGCTTTTCCCAGGTGCTCGACGTGTACGGCTTCCGCGTGGTGGTGGACAACTTCGCCAACTGTTATGTGGCGCTGGGCACCCTGCACAGCCTGTACAAGCCCATGCCGGGCAAGTTCAAGGACTATATCGCCATCCGCAAGCTGAACGGCTACCAGTCGCTGCACACCACCCTGATCGGCCCGTACGGCACGCCGGTCGAATTCCAGATCCGCACCCAGGAAATGCACCGCACGGCCGAATCGGGCGTGGCGGCGCACTGGCTGTACAAGAACAGCGACGCGAATATGTCGGACCTGCAGCAGCGCACCCACGCCTGGCTGCAATCGCTGCTCGACATCCAGCAGCAGACCGGCGACTCGGCCGAGTTCCTGGAACACGTCAAGGTCGACCTGTTCCCCGACTCGGTCTACGTGTTCACGCCCAAGTCCAAGATCATCGCGCTGCCGCGCGGCGCCACGCCGATCGACTTCGCCTACGCCATCCACACCGGCATTGGCGACCATACGGTGGGCGTCAACATCAATGGCGAGGCGGCACCCTTGCGCACCGAACTGCGCAACGGCGACATCATCGAAATCGTCACCGACAACAGTTCGCGCCCTAGCCCGATCTGGCTCTCGTTCGTGCGCACCGGCAAGGCGCGTTCGGCGATCCGCCACCACCTGCGCACCATCAACCTGCCGGAATCGATCCGCCTCGGCCAGCAGCTGCTGAACCAGGCCCTGCATGCAATCAATATCGATCCGCAGCTGCCGGACAACCTGACCGAACGCCTGCTCAACGAATCGAGCGCCAAATCGCTCGACGAGCTGTACGCCGATATCGGCATCGGCAAGCGCATGGCGGCCCTGGTGGCGCGCCATATCTTCGGCATGCTGGGCGGCGAAGCGGCCAGCGCGCCGGTCGACCATACCAGCGCGGCCGAACTCGATCCGGTGACGATTTACGGCAGCGAAGGCGTGTCGGTGCAATTGGCGCCGTGCTGCCTGCCGATTCCGGGCGACCAGATCGTCGGCCAGCTGCGGCGCGACCAGGGCTTGCAGGTGCACACCGGCGACTGCACGGTGGCCAAGCGCCAGCGCCAGAAAGAACCGGACCGCTGGATCGCCGTCAAATGGGCGCCCGAGCTGAACCGCCGCTTCGACACCCGCATCAAGCTGCTCATCAATAACGAAAAAGGCATCCTGGCGCGCGTGGCCGCCGAGATCGGCGAGTCCGACGGCAACATCACCTTCGTCGGCATGGACGAGGACAAAGAGCACATCCTGCACCAGTTGCGCTTCACCATCCAGGTCAAGGACCGCGTCCACCTGGCCGGCCTGCTGCGCAATGTGCGCCGCGTCGCCGGCGTCAACCGCGTCTCGCGCGAGCGGGCATAAAAAACCGGGCCGAGGCCCGGTTTTCTTTTTCCGCCCTGCCCGCTTCAGGCCGGGGCCGGATAGCTGACTTCGAGGATTTCCAGTTCTTCCACGCCAGTCGGGGTGCGCAGGGTGACGGTGTCGCCTTCGCGCGCCTTGGTGATGGCGCGCGCGACGGGGGCGATCCAGCTGATCTTGCCGTGCAGCGGGTCGAATTCGTCGATACCGACGATGGTGATGGTGTGCTCCTCGCCATCCGGCTTGCTGTAAGTGACGGTGGCGCCGAAGAAGATCTGGTCGCTGCCGTGGTGCACGCTGGGGTCGACCACGGCGGCCAGGTCGAGGCGCTTGGTCAGGAAGCGGATGCGGCGGTCGATTTCACGCAGGCGGCGCTTGCCATAGATGTAGTCGCCGTTTTCCGAACGGTCGCCATTCGAGGCGGCCCAGTGCACCACTTTCACCACTTCCGGCCGCTCGACGTCGATCAGCTGCAGCAGCTCGTCCTTGATGCGCTGGTAACCGGCCGGCGTGATGTAATTCTTGGAGCCGGGCGGGATCGGCGGCGCCTGCGGGGCGCCGTCTTCGTCATCGTCGTTGTCTGTTTCTTTTACGAAAGCTTTATTCATGGGGCTATGTTTCACGTATCATCAGGCATGCTTCCCGATTGTACACATATATGACCCCCGCTTCCTCCTGCCTGGACATCCTGCTGGCTGCGAGCCAGGCGGAAATCTATCTGCTCGACCCGGCCAGCCTGCACATCGTGCAGGCCAGCGCCACCGCCTGCCGCAATAACCGCTATGAGGCGGCGGCGCTGCGCCAGCTGACACTGGCGGCGCTGGCGCCGCAGTTGGCGCGGGCCGCGTTCGAGGCGGCATTGGCGCGCCGGCAGCCGCTGGCCGCGCGCCTGCGCCGCGCCGACGGCAGCGAATATGCCGCGCAGCTTTGCCTGCAGACGGTGCAGCACGAGGGCCAGGAGCTGATCCTGGCCATGGCCGAGGACCAGTGCGCCGGCTGCACCGCCGACGATGCGCTGCGCCAGGTGCAGTCGCGCTTCGACGCCATCGTGACGCACACGCCGGGCCTGGTCTACCAGTTCGTGCTGGCGGCCGACGGCAGCGTGGCCTTTCCCTATCTGAGCGATGGCTGCCAGGCTTTGCTGGGCTTGCCGGCGGCCGCCCTGCACGCCGCGCCGCAGCGCTTTCTGGAACTGATCCTGGAAGAGGACCGCGACTCCTATCAGGACGCGATGCACGCCTCGGCCAGCAGCCTGTGGAGCTGGAACTGGGAAGGCCGCATCTGGGTCGATGCCTGGAAGGATGTGAAATGGATCAATCTGCGCTCCACCCCGCGCCTGCTGCCCGGCGGCGGCGTGCAGTGGGAAGGCATCATGACCAATATCACGGAAAGCAAGCTGGAACAGCTGGAAGTGCGTCAGAGCCGCGCCCGCCTGGCCGAGCTGACCGCCCACATCGAAAAGGTCAAGGAACAGGAACGCACCCGCATCGCGCGCGAAATCCACGATGACCTGGGCGGCAACCTGACCGCCATCAAGATGGCGCTGGCCATGCTCGCGGCGCGCCTGCCCGAGGCGCCCGGTCCGCTGCACGAGAAAGCGGCCTATGTGGACAGCCTGGTCGACCGCACCATCGACGCCGTGCACCGCATCACGCTCGACCTGCGTCCCTCCATCCTCGACTTCGGCCTGGTGGCGGCGCTCGATTGGCAGGCGCGCGACTTCACCACCCAGGCCGGCATCGCCTGCAGCTTCCATTCGAATGTCAAGGAACTCGAGCTCGATCCCGACCAGGCCGCCGCCCTGTTCCGCATCGGCCAGGAAGCGCTGACCAATATTGCCAAACATGCCAATGCGAGCCAGGTCAGCGTCAAGCTGACGCGCACGCGCCACCAGATCAGCCTGAAAATCAGCGACGACGGCGACGGCATCCGCCAGGCCGACCGCAGCAAGCCGCAATCGTTCGGCCTGCGCGGCATGGCCGAACGCGCCAATGCGCTGGGCGGAACGTTGACATTGAGCCACGCTCCCGGTGGCGGTACGGTGGTCGCCATTAAAATAAAACGGGAAATGGACGATGCGGCGCCCCCGGCGGGCGGCAGCGGGGCTACAATAGCAACTGTTGCCGTACCGAAATATCAAGCTAGCTGAACGATATGAGTGAAAAAGCCGTCATCAAGGTCTTCATCGCCGACGACCATGCGATCGTGCGCGAGGGTCTGAAACAGATCCTGGCCGATACCAAGGACATCGTCGTTGCCGGCGAGGCCGAGAATGGGCTGGACGCCGTCAAGCTGTTCCGCAAATCGGGCTGCCAGGTGCTGCTGCTCGACATTTCCATGCCCGACCGCAGCGGCATCGAGGTGCTCAAGCAGGTCAAGAAGGAAAAGCCGGAGCTGGCCGTGCTGATGCTGTCCATGCACCGCGAAGACCAGTACGCGATCCGCTCGCTGAAAGCCGGCGCGGCCGGCTATCTGACCAAGCAAAGCGCGCCGAAAGAGCTGGTCACGGCTATCCGCCAGGTCGCTAGCGGATTAAAATACATTAGTCCGGCACTGGCGCAAGAGCTGGCCAACCACGTGGGCGAAGACCACGAGGCGGCCCTGCACGAGGCCCTGTCCGACCGCGAATACCAGACCCTGACCATGATCGCCTCCGGCAAGACGGTGGGCACCATCGCCAAGGAGCTGTCGCTGTCGGTGAAGACGGTGAGCGAATACCGCGCCCGCCTGCTGGTCAAGATGAAACTGAAAAACAGCGCCGAACTGACCCACTACGCCATCAAGAACCAGCTGATCGAATAAGCGCTGCCTTTGATTTTTGCTTAAGGTTAGATGCCCCAAAGTAAGGCCACTTCTGCCCGCTAATTCCCGCATTGACGGGCGCGGCCGTGGCATATGATGCAGGCTATCGGTAAACCTTTTTGGAAGAGGCTGTACGTCAGATGTCAAAATCCCCGAATCCTGCCGGAGCGGAACAAAACCCGGCCGATATCGCGCGCGAGGCCTTCCGCCGCCTCGCCACCCGCCGGATTGCACCGACGCCGGAAGCTTACCGCAGCATCTATAACGAGATCGCCGGCTTGCCGGACACGCCCGAGGCGCCCGCCGCCCCGCTCGGCACGGCCGCGCCGGCCGCCGACCAGGGCGCGGAAAGCATGCTCGACACCTTCGCCAGCAATCTGAGCGCCCAGGCCGGCGAGCTGGCCGACTTCGGCCGCCGCATGAACCGCGCCGTCAAGGCGCGCGACTGGGACGCGTATGCGCGCACCCTGTCGGCGCTGGCCGACCGTCCCGTCAAGCGCGGCGGCGGCATCGAAGTGGCGCCCGCGCCCGATGGCGAACAGACGCGCGTGCTGCGCGACCTCTTGAGCCGCACCCTGACCTTCGCCGTCGCCTCGCTCCTGACCGGCACCCCGGCCCTGGTGGCCGAGGCCGAATCGCTGGGCGCGGCCACCAAGGAAGCGCATACCGAGGCGGCGCTGTCGGAAATCGCTGTGCGCCTCAAGCAGCTGTGCTACCAGATCGAACTCAAGAGCGGCGACACGGCCGAGCAGCAGGAATTGCTGCTGCGCCTGTTCCGCCTGCTGCTGGAAAACGTCAGCGAGCTGCTCGACGACGATTCCTGGCTGCGCGGCCAGATCGACGCCGTGCAAAACCTGATCGCCGGCCCAATCGACCAGCGCGCGCTGGAAGAAGCCACGCGCAGCCTGAAGGACGTGATTTACAAGCAAAGCCAGCTCAAGCACAGCATCTCGGACGTTAAGCTGACGGTCAAGAATATGATGATGACCTTCATCGACCGTCTGGGTGAAGTGGCCACCAGCACCGGCGACTTCCACAACAAGATCGGCGGCTATTCCGAGAAGATCAGCAAGGCCGAGAACATCACCGAGCTGAACCAGATCCTCGACGAAGTGCTGAAGGAAACGCGCATCGTGCAGAACGAAGCGCTCAAGGCGCGCGACAATATGGTGACGGCGCGCCAGGAAGTGCAGGATGCCGAAGCGCGCATCCACGCCCTGGAAGCGAAGCTGCAGCATATGAGCGAGCTGGTGCGGGAAGACCAGCTGACCGGCAGCCTGAACCGCCGCGGCCTGGACGATGTGTTCGAGCGCGAAGTGGCGCGCTCGGAGCGGCGCGGCACGCCGCTGTGCATCGCCATCCTCGACCTGGACGACTTCAAGCGCCTGAACGACACCTATGGCCACATCGCCGGCGACGGCGCGCTCAAGCACCTGGTCAAGATCGTCAAGGAAACCCTGCGCTCGATGGATGTGATCGCCCGCTTCGGCGGCGAGGAATTCCTGATCCTGCTGCCGGAAACCGCGGTCGAAGCGGCCACCGCGACCATGACCCGCCTGCAGCGCGAACTGACGCGCCACTTCTTCATGCACGAAAACGAAAAACTCCTGATCACCTTCTCGGCCGGCGTCGCCCTGCGCCGCCCGAACGAGGCGCAGACCGACCTGGTCAAACGCGCCGACCAGGCCATGTACACGGCCAAGAAGACCGGCAAGAACCGGGTGGTGGTGGCGGATTAATAGGTTCGAAAAAAGCAAGAAAGCCCGGTTTCCCGGGCTTTTTTTACGACTTTTGGCGCCGATTACGATGGCGGACGCAGGCCAATAACCCCATGCCCAGCAACATAACGGAAATCGTGGACGGTTCTGGAATCCGCGTCGATGGATTTTCCGGTTTCACATCAGGGTCCGTTGTGACGTACGTAGAAAAAGCGACAGACCAATCATTCCACGCCACAGGCGGATAAATGGTAGGCGACGGGCTTCGTGGAACGTACTGCTTCAGCAAAGCCCCCAGCGGATGCTGAACCAAATAGACAACCGAATCCCAATTTCCGAGTTCAAACGTCACCAGATCTCCGGCATTGATATGGAGATTATATTTCGTCAAATCAAATATAGAACCCGACAATGGTGCATATAGTTCAGCATCCCAGGGGCCGGAATACCAGCCACTCGAATTCCCAATCTTGATACGGAGGCTGTTGTTATAGTTTCCAAATGCACCACGCTCCCCATAGATAGCCATACCCGAGAGCAGACCAGTTTTCCCTGCCGTGTATGTTTGTTGAAAAACATTCGTTAGGGTTCCGACACTGGTACCTCGGTAGGGGTTGCCAACTGGACCATATGGATAGTAGGGGTTATACACATCGGCGACCTGAATAGGCGTAGCAACGGAACTTCCCGCAGTCAGGGCAATAAGTGTAGCGACAAGAATTTGAAGCAAGCTTGGCAATCCCATATCAGTCTCTTTCATTACAAATAACAATAATTCTATTTAGCAAATAAAATTTCGTCAACGCAATAACCTCACCTTTTCTCGCAAAAACGACCGCACGCCCCGTCCATGCGTCGAAATTGGGGCTCTCACTAGTTACTACTCTGCTCCATTTTTTAAACTACCATATTGCAAGTAATAAATTACCAAGAATTCCAGCCCCCCTTCATTTCCAAACGATATATCAAAACGTTTAGCAATTTATATTCCCTTAAGGTAATATTTTTGATGGTTTTAAATGAATATTGATAAAACCATTATTATTTTAAAAGGAACCGAATTATGCAAGCTCTGAATGCGCTGGACAGTACTCTTCCAACCGATGGCGACGACCTGCTCGAAGGTGGCGATGGCAACGATACCTTGAACGGGGGATTGGGCAACGACACCTTGAACGGCGGCGCCGGCAATGACATCTACGTCTTCCAACGCGGCAGCGGCCAGGACACCATCCTCGAAAGCGCGGGCAGCAAAACCCTCCGCTTCAGCGACCTGAGCGTGGAAGAGCGCCCTGCCCTAGCCCGCGTCGGCGATGATTTGCTGATCTCCTACGGTAATGGCGACAGCATCACGGTGCAGAAACATTTCAACGGCAACCCGGTCCACCACTTCGAATTCGCCGACGGCAAAACCTTCACCACGGAAGAAATCCTGGCCGTCACCCCCATCCGCCTGGGCAGCGGCGACGACACGCTTAATTTCACGACCGCCTACAGCATCCAGGTACAGGCCGGCGAAGGCAATGACAGCATCAGCGTGATCAGCGGTCATAACCGTCTGTCCGGCGAAGGCGGCAACGACCTGCTGCGCGGCGGCGAAGGCCACGATACGCTCGATGGCGGCAGCGGCGGCGATACCCTGATCGGCGGCAATGGCAACGATGTGCTGTCCGGCGGCGGTGGCAATGACGAACTATATGGCGATGCGGGAGATGATCTACTGCAGGGCGGCGACGGCTACGACTACCTGATTGGCGGCGCGGGTAACGATACGCTGCGCGGAGATGACGGCAATGACATCCTGGTTGCCGATACGGGTTCCGACACCCTGGTCGGCGGCAACGACAGCGATACTTATGTGATCTGGAAAAACTCCGGACAGACGGTGATCGAAAACTACGAGGCCCATCCCATCCGCATGGATACCCTGGTCTTCAAGGATCTGGACTTGTCCAGTCTCACCGATGTCACTCGCAGCGGCAATGACTTGATTATCAGCTGGGGCCAGCCCTGGGAAGGGCCGCACAACGTCACGATCAAGAATATGTTCGTCAATCAAAACTACGAACTCAGCCATATCCAGATGACCAAAGCCCCAGGCAGCACGGAAATGATTGCCTACGCCTTGGATGAGTTCTTTGCCAGCCGCCGCCCCACTATGACCACGGGCAATGACAAGCCCATCTATTCGGATGCCAAGGATATCGCCAAGGCCGATGCGGGCAATGATCTGCTGACCATGCGCGGTGGCGACGATACAGCCTACGGCGAAGGCGGCAACGACACGCTCGACGGCGGCACCGGCAACGATAGCCTCGATGGCGGCGCCGGCAGCGACACCTATTTGTTCCGCCGCGGCTCAGGCAGTGATACCGTCAATGTCGCCGACAACACGGCGGATCGGATCGAGACATTCAAATTCCTCGACGTCGCCTCCAATGAAATTACATCTTTGCAACGCATCAGCAACAATCTGGTCATCCGCTACGCGGAAAGCGACCAGATCACCGTCCAGAACCTGTTCTCCGGCCCCAATAGCGAAGTCAACCGCTTTGATTTCGCGGATGGGCAAAGCTGGACGCTTGGCCAGCTCTACGCCAAGCACACCATCACTATGACGCCTGCCGCAGAAAAAACGTCATTCAGCAATTGGGGCGAAGCTGTCGATGCCGGCGCCGGCAATGACGAACTCTATGGCCGCGGCGGCAACGATACGCTCATCGGCAACGAAGGCAATGACCTCCTGTTCGGGGACGATGGAAGCGACAGCCTGTTTGGCGATAACGGCAAAGACACCCTGACCGGCGGCGCGGACAATGACGCCCTGTACGGCGGAGCCGACGACGACCGGCTGGATGGCGGGATCGGCAACGATACCCTGGACGGCGGTAGCGGCAATGACATGCTGTACACCGGCGGCGGCAGTGATACGTTCATCTTCCGCCGCGGCTCGGGCCAAGACCAGGTCATCGCCAGCGGCGACACGGCGAACACCAGCAAAACCTTTAAGTTCGACGATGTTGCCTCGAATGAGTTGCGCGAACTAGGCCGCGTTGGTGCTGACCTGGTCATCCATTACGGCGCCGGCGACCAGATCACTATCAAGGGCCATTTCGGCTCCGTCGCCCAGCCTAATACCTTCATCTTCTCCGACGGTCAGACCCTGAGCTTGCAAGACCTGTACAACAAGTATCCAATACACCTGAGCCGGGTCGCCGATAGCGCCGTATTCTTCACACACGACGTCACGGTGCTGGCCAGCGATGGCGACGACGTGGTTGACTCGCGTGGCGGCAACGACAAGCTCTATGGGGCAGACGGTAACGACAAGCTGACCTCCGGCGATGGCAACGATTACCTCGAAGGCAGTTTCGGTCTCGACACCCTGGATGGCGGCAACGGCAACGATACGCTGATCGGCGGCGTCGACGCCGACAACTTGATGGGCGGCGCCGGTAATGACTGGTTGCAGGGCGATGACGGCAAAGATGTGCTGCGCGGCGGCGTGGGTGCCGACACCCTGATTGGTGGTACGGGTAACGATAGTCTCTTTGGCGAAACAGGCAACGACGTCTTCATCTTGCGCGCCGGCGATGGCCAGGATGTGATTACCGTGAGCGACACCACTCCTGGCGCGATCAAAACCATCAAATTCGACGGCGTTAATTTCGATCAGCTCAGCTCCATGCGCTATATCGCAGCAAGCGGCAGCCTGATCCTGGCATACAGCGACACCGACCAGGTCACGATTACCTCGCATTTCCAGGGCAAGCATACGGAAATCGATGTCTATGAATTCGCCGACCGCACGATCACCGCCGATGAATTGTTTGCCAACCGGACCCTGACCCTGACCGATGGCGTTGACGGCATACGGCTCACCGCCCGCCACGAAACCGTACGCGCCGGCGCTGGCAATGACATCGTCGACGGCTTCGGCGGCAATGATGTGCTGTTCGGCGAACTGGGCGATGACAAACTCACCGGCGGTGATGGCAATGATCAGTTATACGGCGGCGAAGGCAAGGATACGCTGCTGGGCAGCGCCGGCAATGATACTGTGTCAGGCGACAATGGGGACGATATGCTGCTAGGAGAGGACGGAGACGATCAGTTATTCGGCGGCAACGGAAACGATAACTTAATGGGTGGCAATGGCAACGATACATTGGATGGCGGCAGCGGCAACGACGCCCTCAATGGCGGCCTGGGCAATGATCTCATCATTGTGCGGGCCGGCTCGGGCATCGACACGCTGAATCTCCAGGATGCGGGCGTTGGCCGTGTCGATACCCTGGCCTTCGAAGGCATTGCCGCCAACGGCTTACGCTCGGTAGTACGCAGCGTTAACGATCTGGTCATCAGCTATGGCACCGATGACAAGATCACGGTCATCGGCCATTTCCAGTCGCCGTCCCAGTATGCGTTGACCCAAGTGCAATTTGCTGATGGCCAAGTCCTGACTGCGGACCAACTGCTGGCCATGTATACGCCGAAGCAAAAAATCGCCGCGCCGATGCCGAGCACGGTCATTGATACGGACTTTGCCGACCTGGTGGGCATACAAGTCTTTGAAATTGCTTAATTAATATCGGCCGGAGACAGCACTTTCTGTTTCCGGCCATTTTTCCCGCCCCCAAGCGAAAAAAATAAAAAAGTTTTCACACCTAAAGTTTCCCCAAAACCCGCCGCTTAAGCGCGCAAAACAGGCAGAGCTTGAGGACAAATAGTCCAGTTTTCCTCTCCAAAACACCCTAAAGCTTCCCGTACGGCAACCGTTACCCCAAATAACAGCGGCTTGATCGTCTCGGAACAGCGGGGCGGGCCAAAGTGAATGAGCAGATTGCCCAACCAGTAGTACCAAGTTTTGGAGAAATACCATGGCCTCAGTTATTAACACCAACATCGCCTCCCTGAACTCGCAACGCAACCTGACCGGTTCGCAAAACGCGCTGAACACCTCGCTGCAACGCCTGTCCTCGGGTCTGCGTATCAACAGCGCGAAAGACGACGCGGCAGGCCTGGCGATTTCTGACCGGATGACCTCGCAAATCCGCGGCATGACCCAGGCAGGCCGTAACGCCAACGACGGCGTGTCCCTGGCTCAAACCGCTGAAGGCGCACTGTCGAGCTCCGGCGACATCCTGCAACGTATCCGCGAACTGGCTGTTCAGTCGTCCACGTCCACCAACTCGGCTAACGACCGTGCGGCTCTGCAGACCGAGGTGACGCAGCTGGCATCGGAATTGAACCGCATCGCACAAACCACTTCCTTCAACGGCCAGGCACTGTTGGATGGCACCATGGGCACCGCTCAGTTCCAAGTGGGTGCTGACGCTAACCAACTGATCTCTGCCACCGGCGCGAATTTCCAGACCAATATCTATGGCAATAATCAAATCGCCAACGATGCGGTCGCTGCCTACGCCGCCGGCGCAGATCCACGTGGCGCTGGTAACTTTACTATCAATGGCCCACGTGGCTCTTCCGCTGCTCTCAACGTGGTGGCAGGCGACTCGGCCAAATCCGTTGCGGCAAAAGCCAACAATGCCGCTGGCACCACCGGTGTCGCCGCCAGCGCAAAGACCGAAGTCAATCTGGAACTTGGTGCTGAATCCTACACATTGGCACTGACCGGCGACAATGCCACCGCAGTCAATGTTTCCTTCGCGGTTGGCGGAAGCGCTAACAAGTCGTCGGACTACGCTGCTGCAATGACTGCGATTAATGCGCAGACCGCCAAAACCGGTATCACGGCGGAGTATGACACTGCCAACAACAGCCTGAAGCTGACTCATGCCGCCGGCACCGACATCCAGATACTGAATGCCAAAACTGGCGGCAACACTGTTGCCAATATGCAGACCTATGCCGCTGATGGCGCAACTCTGGTGGCTGGCGCAGCTGACTTGACGGGCGCCACCGCCGGTATCGGTATTGGCCGGGTCACGTTTGACTCGGATAGCAGCTTCTCCGTGGTCGAAGGTACGGCCACTGGCATGTCGCTGGGCGCCGCTGCCTCCACCTTAAATTCCGTATCTCAGCTCGATGTGAGCACTTTCAAAGGTGCACAGTTGGCGATCAAGATTGCGGATGCGGCCCTGTCCACGGTCAACACCCAGCGCGCGGCGTTTGGCGCTCTGCAAGCGCGTTTCGCGTCGACTATCTCGAACCTGAGCGCGACGACCGAAAATCTGTCCTCTTCCCGCAGCCGTATTCAAGATACCGACTTTGCGGCAGAAACGGCCAGCCTGACCCGCGGCCAGATCCTGCAACAAGCTGGTACCGCGATGCTGGCCCAGGCAAACTCGCTGCCAAACGGCGTGTTGAGCCTGCTGCGTGGCTAATCGCTAGCGCAACAACTTAGCTAAAAGCCGGTTCCCCGCCTGGATTTCCAGTCGGGGAACTTTTCACTAGGAGGCATCATGACTATCGATTCGATCGTCCCGGCCGCCCCTGCCAGAAGCGACAGACCCGTGAGCGGCGCCGAAATGGCCGCTCCCTCAGCCGTAACCGGGCGCCCGCCCGCTGCGGCCGTGGAAACCGTGCAGGCCGTCAAGGCCAAGGAAGCCGCTCCTTCGCAAAAGGAGCTGGAAAGCGCGGTTGCGGAGCTGAACAAATCAGTGCAGGCCAGTGCGCAGAGCCTGGAATTTTCCATCGATACCGACAGCAAGCGGACTGTGGTCAAGGTCATCGACCAAAGTACCAAGGAAGTGCTGCGGCAAATCCCGAGCAAGGAGGCGCTGCAGCTTGCAAAGTCGCTGGGCAGTACCAAAGGCTTGCTGATTCAGCAAGAAGCCTGAGGGCTGCCGATCCCGGCCCCGGTCATCGCTCCTTCGCGGGCGGCGACCGGGGCTTTTTTGCATTATGCTGAAGAGGATTGCACGCAAAGCTAGGCGAGCCTTGCACCTTGCAAACAAAACGGGAAATCCCCTTCTCAAGTCGCGTTTGATTCTGCCGATAATCATCTATATTATCGTTTTCTCAGGAGCAAGCTGTGGCCTCAACTTCAGGTATTAGTGCAGGTGGTGGCGCATTGGACGTCAATGCCATCGTCGAAAAGCTGATGCAGGCGGAAATACGGCCGCTGGCAAACTACGACAAGAAAACTGCATCCTTCCAAGCCAAGCTCAGCGCCTACGGCGCACTGAGCGGCTCCATCGGCAAATTCCAGGCCTCGCTCGGCAGTCTGACGTCGGTGAGCGGGTTCAAGTCCCTCTCGACCAAGGTCGGCGACGAGACGATTTTAAGCGCCAGCGCCAGCGGCAAGGCAGCGCCGGGCAACTACAATATCAATGTCTCGCAAATGGCCCAGGCGCAGTCCCTGATGAGCAAGGGCCAGGCCGCCACCTCCTCATCCATCGGTCTGGGCGGCAAGACCACACTATTCGTCCAATTCGGCAGCACCAGTGGCAGTTTTGGCATCAATGCCACTAAGCTGAGCGGCGCAGTACTGTCAGGCGGAATCGGCAATGGCTCACTGACCTTGAACGGCACGGCTATTCCCACCGATGGCAGCACCAATAGCGCGCGCGCCCTGGCTGACGCTATCAATGGCAAGAGCGTCACGACTGGCGTGACAGCCACGGCCACGGCCACCACCACTGTCGACAATCTGTTTTCCGGTACGGGCGATGTCGCCACCGGCGCCGACGGCACGTATACGCTGACCGTCGGCGGCATCCAGATTGCGGCCCAGGGAGCCAATGTAGCGGCAGGCGCTGGAGTGACGACGGCCTCGATCGACGCCGCCCTGGCTGGCCCGGGCGCTGTGGCTACAGCCCTGGCTGATGCCAATATCACATTTACTGGCACGGCTGCCGCAGGCGACCTGAAATTTACTCGCGCCGATGGCTCGAATATCGCTGTGACCGAAACCGTGAGCGGCAGTGTCGGGGCGGTTACGGGCGGCATTGGCAAGGCAGCCGGCAGTATCAACGGTGGCTTCCATGTGGTGGCCGGCAGCAGTGTTGTGCTATCTTCCAGCGGCGGTCAGATCAAAGTGGGAGGCACCAATCCAGCGCTCGCCGGCCTGACCGCCGGCTCGGGCGGCAGTTATAACGGCGCCAGCTTTACTATGGATGCAACGCAGCCTGCGATGTCGGTGGTGATCGATAATACCAACAACACCCTGCAAGGCATCCGCGACGCCATCAACAAGGCGGGTGGGGGCGTTACCGCCAGCATTATTGCAGATGGCAGCGCAGTGCCGAATCGCCTCGTGCTTACATCGACCAAGACAGGCGAAAAATCCTCAATGCGCATCACGCTGAGCGGCGAAAACGGCGATCCGCCCGATGCCGCGCTCAACGATCTGCTGGGCTACGATCCGGGTGCAGCGCAGAATATGACTCAGACATCGGCCGCTCAGAATACCAAGCTGACGGTTAACGGGATCGACATTTCCAGTACCAGCAACAGTATTAGCGACGCCATCCAGGGCGTGTCGCTGACCGTGACCAAGACCGGCACCACCAACCTGTCTGTGAACAAGGACACTTCAGCGCTAAAGACCAATATTGAAGGCTTCGTCAAGGCATATAACGAGCTGAACAATGCCATCAAGGAGATGACGGCCTACGACCCGAAGACCAAGAAGGCCGGTGCGCTGCAAGCCGATGCAGCGGCAAAGGGCGTGCAATCGCAGCTGCGTAACCTGCTGGCCACACCGCTCACCGGGCAAAGCAGCGATATGAACACGCTATCGGCACTCGGACTCAGCATCGATAAAAGCGGCAATATGGCGCTTGATAACACCAGGCTGCAAAAGGCTATCGACCAGAACTTCAATGCTATCGTCGGCATGTTCGCCGCGATCGGTACAGTCAGCGATCCCCAGGTCAATTTCATCAGCTCGACGGCGGCGACCAAGCCCGGCAGCTATAACCTCGACGTGACAGCCATGGCAACCCAGGGCTCGATCACCAGCGACGCCGCGCTGCCAGCTAGCGTCACCATTGCCAGCGATACCACTTGGTCCGTGGCGCTGAACGACACTACGCCCAGCAACACAAAAAATATTTCCAGCGTCAATATCCCAGCTGGCACCTATAGCCGCGAGGATTTGGCCAAGGTGATTCAGTCGGCCATCAACGGCGTTTCGACCTTCTCCTCGGCAGGTTCGGCCGTGGCAGCTAGCATCAATAGCGATGGCAAACTGGTGATTTCCTCGGCCCAATATGGCTCGGACTCAAACATTAGTTTCAGCGACAGCAGCGGCACGTCCTTCACCAGCCTGTTCGGTAGTGCTGGACCAGTTAAGGGTACGGACATTGCCGGCACCATTGATGGCCAGCCAGTCACCGGCAAAGGGCAGACCATGACGGGCGCCGCCGGCAGCCCAATTGAAGGTTTGAAAATCGAGGTGACCGGCGGTTCGGCGGGCAGCCGTGGCACGGTCAGCTTCACACAGGGCTATGCTTACCAGCTCAATAACCTGGCTACCTCCATTCTCGATAGCAAAGGCATACTCGGCAGCAAGACCGATGCCATCAATAACAGCATCAAGGATGTGGCTAAACAGCGTGAGAAGTTTACCGACCGCCTGGAAGACATCGAAAAACGCTACCGTGCCCAGTACTCGCGTCTCGACGCTTCGCTGTCGCGGATGCAAAGCACGCAGAATTACCTGTCCCAGCAGCTGGCGCAAATCGCCGCCAACCGCTGATCACAGCAACAAGAGGAGGACCATAATGTTCGGATCAACCCCACGCGGCGTCGGCGCTTATGCCAAGGTCGGGCTGGAAACCAGCGTCGCCGCCGCATCGCCGCACAAGCTGATCGTGATGCTCTACGACGGCGCCCTGGTAGCCGTGATGAGCGCCCTGGCGCATATGAAATCGGGCAACACGGCCGAAAAAGGCAAGGCGATATCGAAGGCGATCCAGATCATCGACAACGGCCTGCGCGCCAGCCTGGACAAGGAAGCCGGCGGCCAGATCGCCGAAAGCCTGGACGCGCTGTACGAATACATGAGCGCGCGCCTGCTGACGGCCAATATCGAAAACAAGCCGGAAATCCTGGAGGAAGTGCGCGGCCTGCTGGCCGACCTGCGCGACACCTGGAACCAGATCGGCAGCAGCCCTGCGGCCCAGCCGCAGGCCCAGAAAAAACCTGCTTTTGCGAGCGTGTAATCCATGACGATGACGAATCACGATGTGCTGTCGGCCTACGAGGCCATGGGCGACCTGACCGGCCGCATGCTGGCCGCCGCCGGCGCCGCCGACTGGGACGAGCTGGAGGCCCTGGAAGCGCGCATCTCGGCCCAGGTGGCCCTGCTCAAAGCCAATGAAACGGCCATCCAGCTGGAAGCCGAGGCGCGCGCGCGCAAGGCCGAACTGATCAAGAAGATGCTGGACGACGACCGCCAGATCCGCGATCTGGTCATGCCCTGGATGGCCCAGCTGTCCAAGCTGATCAATAGCACCGGCACCGAGCGCCGCCTGGTCAACGCCTACGGCAGCGTCTGACCCTCGCTGTGGCCATCCCGCCGCGCATCGATGCTCCCGGCGTCCGCCCGCTGACGCCGGTCGAGACGCGGCTGCCCACCGCGCCGGTGGCCGATGCGCGCCAGGACGCCTTCCAGCGCTCGCTGCAGTCGCTGGTCGGGCAAACCATCAAGGGCGAGGTGCTGTCCAAATTCAACGACGGCAGTTTCCTGGTGCGCGTGGCCAACACCAATGCGCGCATGATGCTGCCGGCCGGCGTCGAACTGGGCGCCGAGCTGCCGCTGACCGTGATGTCGGCCAATCCCCGCCCCACCTTCCAGGTCGGCACGCAAAGCGGCCAGCAGGCCGTGCTCTACAGCGAAAGCGGCCAGTTGCCGGCCGATGCCGACGCCCTGCCCTCGCAAACCAATCCCGCGCTGAGCGGCCGCCTGCCGGCCCAGCCGGGCGCGGGCGGCGCGCAAACCGGCACCACGACGACACCAGGCAATACCGCAGCCACCGCATCGCAGACGGCGGCCAATACAACACCCAACCCGGCCACAAGCCAGGCCACCCTGACCAATACAGCGGCCAGCCTGGCGCAATCGGCAGCCGGCGCGGCGGCCAATGCGGCGGCGACCTCGGGCAAGGCCGGGACCGCACCGGGTGCCGCGCCGGCCGAAGGCGCGCGTCCGCAAAGCCTGGCCGCGACCCTGCTCAGCAAGGCGCCGCTGACGCCGGCCGAGCAGTTGCCGGCCTTGGACCGCAATACCCTGCCCGCCACCCTCAGCCCGGCCGCGCGCGCCATCGCCAATGTCCTGGTGAATGCCTATACGGCGCCGGGCGTGCCCGCCACCATCAATGGCAAGGTGCCGCTGGTGCCAGGCGGCGCGCCCGACACGGCCCAGCTCAGCAAGCAGTTGCAGGACGCGCTGGGCAAGAGCGGCTTGTTCTATGAATCCCATGTGGCCGAATGGGCCGAAGGCAAGCGCAGCCTGCAAGACCTGGCGCGCGAGCCGCAGATGCAACGCTTCACCCAGGCCGGTGCGCAATCGGCGGCCGAGACGGCGGCGCGCGCGCTGAATGGCCCCGACCTGTCGGCCGCGCAGATGATCAACCAGCAGCTGCATGCCCATGAGCAGCAGCGCGTGCTGTGGCAGGGCGAAGCCTGGCCAGGCCAGGCCATGCAATGGGAAGTGCGGCGCGACGAGCGCGAAGGCCGCCAGCAGCAAGGCGGCCGCGAAGAGAACCCGCACGAGCCGGTGTGGCGCAGCGGCGTGCGTTTCCGCTTCCCGCGCCTGGGCGCGCTGGCGGCCAGCGTCACCATTGTCGGCGAGCAGGTGCATATTGCCGTGCAATCCGATTCGGACGGCACGGTCGGCACCTTGCGCGCCTGGGCCAGCCAGCTGCAGCAGGCGATGGAGGCGGCCGGCGCGCCGCTGGCCTCGCTGACCATCGGCGCTGAAGGCGGGGTCGGAGGCGGCGATGGCCAGTGAGAACAAGCCGCGCCTGCCCCTGCCGGTCAATGCCGTGGACAAAAGCGGGCGCCCCACCCTAGCCGTGCCCACCGCCGAACAGGACGGCCGCCGGCCGCTGCAAAGCGCGGTGGCCCTGGCTTACCGCGAAGGCGAGTCCGCGCCCAAGGTGGTGGCCAAGGGCCGCGGCCTGGTGGCCGAGCAGATTATCGCGGTGGCGGCCGAGCACGGTGTCTTCGTGCACGAGTCGAAGGAACTGGTGTCCTTGCTGATGGATGTCGACCTCGACGGCCAGATCCCGCCCCTGCTTTACCGGACAATTGCGGAACTTTTGGCCTGGCTTTATCATATTGAAGAGGCGCAAAAAGCGGGCCAGCCACTTCCACCGGCGCCCGACACCAGCGCTCCCCTTACCGAACCCACTGGTGGACATTGATGCACTCATATCTTCAGGACGCCGACCTGGAAAACTGGCACGATTTCGAAGTGGAATCGCGCAAGGAGATCGTTAACCTGCTGCGCAGCATCGGCGAGAAAAATCAGCTGATCCGCATGCTGGTGCGCGGCGAAGCCGACGTCTGCGTGACCTCGATCCTGGAAGTGGACGCCGACAACAACGCCGTCATTCTCGACTGCTCGGTCAACCCCGAACAAAATGCGCGCATCCTGGCCGCGCCGGCCATCTCGTATGAAACCACGCTCGACAAGATCCGCATCCTGTTCCGCAGCGAACGCGCGGCCAGCTGCGTGTACGAAGGCAGCCCGGCGTTCAAGATCACCCTGCCGGCCAGCCTGATCCGGCTGCAGCGGCGCGAGTTCTACCGCATGAACACGCCGGTCGGCAATCCGGTGCGCGTGCTGATCCCCTTCCCGGCCGAATTCGGCGGCGGCGCCAACAGCTTCCCGCTGGCCGACATCAGCTGCGGCGGCATTGCCATCCTCGACAACAAGCTGCTGCTGGGCGAAGCCATTGGCCGCGAATATGCCGACTGCCGCATCGAACTGCCCGAGATTGGCCAAATCACCACCGGCCTACAGGTGCGCAACTGCACCGACCTCACCCTGCTCAACAACAAAACCAACCGCCGCCTCGGCTGCCAGTTCACCGACATCCCGCGCAGCGCCCTGAACGCCGTCCAGCGCTACATCACCAAGCTCGAGCGCGAACGCAACGCCCGCATCGCCGGCCTCGCCTAAGCCGTCCCACCCGCCAGCGTTTGCGCCAAATCAAAAAATGTCCAACCCTGGTGTCAGGCACCAGAGGTGGACATTGCTTGCGCTAAATCAAAGAATGTCTAACTCTGGTGCCTGGCACCGGGGTGGACATTCTTTGCGCTGGATCAAGGAATGTCCACTGCTGGTGCCTGACACCAGGGTGGGACATTGTTTGATAAAGATCAAACCTGCATGTTCATGATGTCGTGGTAGGCGGAAACGAGCTTGTTGCGTACCTGGACCGTGGCTTGGAAGTTGATGCTGGCTTTTTGCATCGAGACCATCACATCCGAGAGGTTGACGCTGTCGTCGCCCATTTGGAAGCGCTTGGCCAGCGCCTCGGACTTATTCTGGCTGGTGGCGACCGCGTCCAGCGCGCCTTTGAGCGCGTCGGAGAAGTCGACCTTGGTGGCCGGCTTTTCGGTCTGGATGGCCGGCGGGGTGGCTTGCGGCCGCGTGGCCGCCGCCTTCAATTGGGCGATCATGGCCTGGATCTGGCTGCTGTCGATGCCGCCTGTTCTCATTTTTCTGGACTCCTTGTGTTGTTGCTCTAGCCAAACAACCGGGGACAGTCCCGTGTTGCCGCGCTACAATATGTCCCTGGATGCAGGGTCAGGGTGCCAGAATACCCGCCGCCCCGGTGGCGCGCCGCCTGGAGCAGCAGGGGAAACGGCCTTCTGTTCCCGCGATTGAAGCGCGCCGGCGTGGCCGATAATGCGCACACTGCCCGTTCTCCCGTGACGGGGCGCCCACCAACCAGACGCTTTCCAAGCCTTCGGAACCTAACTATGGCCGCAGCCGCCGAACAACTCGATATCGATGCACCGGCAGACGCCCCTCCGCCCGAGGCCAAACCGCCGTTTCTGCAGACGCCCATGGGCAGGAACCTGGTGCGCGGCGGCGCCGTCGCCGGCTTCCTGGCCCTGCTGCTGATCCTCTACCTGTGGAACAAGGCGCCCGAGTACAAGGTGCTGTTCTCCAATTTCACCGACCGCGACGGCGGCGCCATCACGGCCGCCCTCGACCAGATGAACGTCAAGCACAAGTTCTCGGAAAACGGCCAGGCCATCCTGGTGCCGACCGAGCAGGTGCATGATGTGCGCCTGAAGCTGGCGGCCCAGGGCCTGCCCAAGGGCGGCAATGTCGGCTTCGAGCTGATGGAGAACCAGAAGCTGGGCGTGTCGCAATTCCTGGAACAGGTCAATTACCAGCGCGCGCTCGAAGGCGAACTGGCGCGCTCGATCCAGTCGCTGGCCGCCGTCGACGCGGCGCGCGTGCACCTGGCCCTGCCCAAGCCCTCCGTCTTCGTGCGCGAACAGCAAAAGCCGACCGCCTCCGTGCTGCTCAATCTGCATCCGAACCGCATGATCGATCCGCAACAGGTGAGCGCCATCGTGCACCTGGTCGCCTCCAGCGTGCCGGAATTGCAGCCGGCCAATGTGACCGTGGTCGACCAGGCCGGCAATCTGGTGTCGGATCTGAACAAGAACGGCAACGGGGCCGGCAATGCCAAGAACCTCGATGCATCCCAGCTCAAGTATGTGCAGGAATTGCAGCGCCAGATCACCAAGCAGGTCGAATCGATCGTGCTGCCCATCGTCGGCGAAGGCAATGTGCGCGCCGAGGCCGTGGCCGACGTCGATTTCTCCCAGATCGAGCAGGCCGCCGAGAGCTATAAGCCGAATTCGCCGCCGGCCGCCTCGGCCATCCGCAGCCAGCAAAGCAGCGAAACCAATGGCAACGGCAATGCCAACCCGAACGGCATTCCGGGTGCGCTGTCGAACCAGCCACCGGGCACGGCCACGGCGCCGCTGGCCCAGAATCCGCCTGGCACCGCGCCGGCGCCGGGCCAGGTGCCCACCGGCGCGGGCGCCGCCAACAGCCCCTCGCACAAGGAGTCGACCACCAATTTCGAGGTCGACAAGACGGTGCGCTATGAGCAAAAGAATATGGCTGGCCTGAAGCGCATGACGGTGGCCGTGGTGGTCAATTACCGCCGCCTGGTCGACGCCAAGACCGGCAAGGTCACGATCAAGCCTTACACGCCCGAGGAAATGGCCAAGATCAACAGCCTGGTGCGCGAGGCCATGGGCTTCAGCCAGGAGCGCGGCGACTCGGTCAGCGTGGCCAACGCCCCGTTCGACGGCGTGGACAAGGATGCGCCGCCTGCTCTAGACTGGTGGCGTGACCCGGCCAATCTGCCGCTGCTGGGCGACCTGGTCAAGTTCCTGATCGTGGCCCTGGTGCTGCTCTACATCCTGCTGCGCATCGTGCGCCCGATGATGCGCCCGGTGTTCAAGAAGATCGACGAAATCAACGCGCCGGAACCGGAGCCGGAAGTGCCGGTCGTCGAGGAGCCGACCGGCCCGACGCCGGACGAAATCCTGGCCGCCGAGCTGGCGGCCCTGGAAGAAAATACCGCGCGGACTTACCGCGACAACCTGGCCCTGGCCAAAAAACTGGCCAACGACGATCCGCGCATCGTCGCCAACGTCATCAAGGATTGGATAGGCGCAAATGACTGAGAATACCGGCTTGCAAAAGGCCGCCATCCTGATGCTGGCGATGGGCGAGGCCGAGGCCGCCGAGGTGATGAAATTCCTCGGCCCGCGCGAAGTGCTGAAGCTGGGCGCGGCCATGGCCACCATGAAAAACGTGCCGCACGAGCAAGTCGTGGCCACGCTCGACGATTTCCGCGACCATGTGGCGGCGGCCTCCACCGTGGGCCTCGATTCGGACGAGTACATCCGCCAGGTGCTGACCAAGGCGCTGGGCGACGACAAGGCGTCGGTGCTGCTGTCGCGCATCCTGGGCGGCAAGGATGCCTCCGGCATCGAAAGCTTGAAGTGGATGGATTCGCAGTCGGTGGCCGAACTGATCCGCAACGAGCACCCGCAGATCATCGCCACCATCCTGGTCCACCTGGAGCGCGACCAGGCTTGCGAGATTCTCGGCCATTTCACCGACCGCCTGCGCAACGACGCGGTGCTGCGCATCGCCACCCTGGACGGCGTGCAGCCGGCCGCGCTGCGCGAACTGAACGACGTGCTGACCAAGCTGCTGTCGGGTAATGAAAACATCAAGAAATCGACGCTGGGCGGCATCCGCACGGCGGCCGAGATCCTGAACTTCATGAGCGGCGAGCAGGAAAGCTCGGTCATGGACAATATCAAGAACTACGACAACGATATGGCGCAGAAGATCATGGACGAGATGTTCGTGTTCGACAACCTGATCGATGTCGAGGATCGCGGCATCCAGCTGCTGCTGCGCGAAGTGCAGTCGGAAATGCTGATCATCGCGCTGAAAGGCGCGTCGCAGGAGTTGCGCGACAAGATCTTCCGCAATATGTCGGCGCGCGCCTCGGAAATGATGCGCGAAGACCTCGAATCGAAAGGTCCGGTGCGCCTGTCGGAAGTGGAAACTCAGCAGAAGCAGATTCTGCAAATCGTGCGGCGCCTGGCCGACGAAGGCCAGATCGTTCTAGGCGGCAAAGGCGAGGATTCGTTTGTCTGATATTTTCTCCAAAAAGCCCCAGCCGGCGTTCCAGCGCTGGGAAATGAAATCCTTCGGCGACAACCGCCCCAGCACGCTGGCGGCGCGTCAAGCCCAGCAGGAGGAAGAGGAGCGCCTGGCGCGCGAACAGGCAGCCCTTGCAGAAGCCCAGGCTGCCGAAGAGGCGGCCATGTATGCCGAGCCGGAGCAACATCCCGACTACCCCACCGAGGAAGAACTGGACGCCATCCGTGAAGAGGCGCGCCAGCAGGGCTATGAGGCCGGCTATACGGCTGGCCATGCCGATGGCCAGGCCCAGGCCTTGGACGAGGCGCGCGAGGCAACGGCCAAGACGCTCGAGCCGGTGGCCGAGATCGCCGGCAATTTCAGCACCGCGCTGCGCGAGGCCGACCAGCTGATCGCCAACGAGGTGCTGGAACTGGCCCTGCACCTGGCCAAGGGCATGCTCAAAACCGCCCTGCCGGCCAAGCCGGAACTGATCCTGCCCATCGTGCGCGACGCCATCCAGTACCTGCCGGTGCTGCAGCCGCCCGCCATCCTGGCCCTCAATCCCGAAGACGCGCAAGTGGTGCGCGAGGGCTTGGGCGAGGAACTGGAAAAGGATGGCTGGAGCGTGATCGAAGACCCCAGCATCGGCCGCGGCGGCTGCAAGATCGATACCGCCAGCAACCAGATCGACGCCCAGGCGGCATCGCGCTGGCAGCGCCTGACCCATGCGCTGGGCAAGGATTTGAACTGGCTCGACTGAGATGGACTTGCCCGCCTCCTCCGCACCCGCCCAGCCCGGCAATCCGGCTGGCCTGTCCCAAGCCAATGCCGACGCCATGGCCGACCTGGCCGCCGCGATGGCCGAACTCGACGCCGAATTCGATGAACCGGCAGCACGCCATGCCGATGCCGATGCGACCGATCTTGCCGGCGGTGGCGATATAGCCAATGGCCGCGATATGAACCATGGCGATGGCATGGCCAGCGACGGCGACATGGCCAATGGCCGCGATATGAGCCATGGCGACGGCATGGCCGGCGATGGCGACATGGCCGATGGCCGCAATATGAGCCATGGCGACGACCTGGCCGATGGCGACGGGACAGCCGGCGACGCGGACCTGGACGGCGACGCGGACGACGGCGCGCCCCCGGCCCGCGCGCCGCGCGCCCCGGTCGATACCGGCAGCGCCCAGGGCCACGCCGGCCGCTGGCGCGCCTACCTCAACGATTGCGCCGTGCTCAGCGACTTTGTCGAGCCGATGCAGGTCTCGGGCCGCGTCACGCGCGTGGCCGGCTTGGTGATGGAAGCGGTCGGCCTGCGCCTGGCCGTGGGCGCGGCCTGCACCGTGCCCCTGCCCAGCGGCGGCAAGGTGGAAGCCGAAGTGGTCGGTTTCGAGGGCGAACGCCTGTTCCTGATGCCGCAAAGCGATGTCGAAGGCATCGTGCCCGGCACCCGCGTGTTCCCGGTCGAGCAGACCATTCCGCGCCCGGGCAGCGTCAACCATCCGCGCCGCCGCCCGAGCGACCGCGCGCGCCACCTGCCGGTCGGGCCGGAACTGCTGGGCCGCGTGCTCGACGGCGCCGGCCGCCCGCTCGACAATCTCGGCCCCATCCATACCACCGACAGCGCGCCGATCAATGTGCGCCCGGCCAATCCGCTGGGCCGCGCGCCCATCGTGGAAACCCTGGATGTCGGCGTGCGCTGCATCAACGCCATGCTGACCGTGGGCCGCGGCCAGCGCATGGGCCTGTTCGCCGGTTCCGGCGTCGGCAAGTCCGTGCTGCTGGGCATGATGGCGCGCTATACGGAGGCCGACATCATCGTGGTCGGCCTGATCGGCGAACGGGGCCGCGAGGTCAAGGAATTCATCGAACAGATCCTCGGCGAGGAAGGCTTGGCGCGTTCGGTGGTGGTGGCCGCGCCGGCCGACACGCCGCCGCTGATGCGCATGCAGGGCGCGGCCTATGCGACGGCCATTGCCGAGCATTTCCGCGACAAGGGCCAGAATGTGCTGCTGATCATGGATTCGCTGACGCGCTACGCCATGGCGCAGCGCGAAATCGCGCTCGCCATCGGCGAGCCGCCCGCCACCAAGGGCTATCCGCCCTCGGTCTTCGCCAAGCTGCCGGTGCTGGTCGAACGGGCCGGCAACGGCCAGCTCGGCGGCGGCTCGATCACCGCCTTCTACACCGTGCTGACCGAGGGCGACGACCAGCAAGACCCGATCGCCGACTCGGCGCGCGCCATCCTGGACGGCCACATCGTGCTCAACCGCCGTCTGGCCGAGGCCGGCCACTACCCGGCCATCGATATCGAACAGTCGATCAGCCGCGCCATGCACTCGATCACCTCGCACGAGCACCAGAACGAGGCGCGCCACCTGAAGCAGCTGTTCTCGCGCTATGAGCGCAGCCGCGACCTGATCGCCGTCGGCGCCTACACGCCCGGCACCGACCCGGTGCTGGACCAGGCCATCGGCTTGCATGACAAGATCGAGCATTTTTTACAACAGCAGATCACCGAGCGCGTCGATATGGGCCAGAGTTTGGGGCAACTTACCGCTCTATTCGATTGATTGACGCGGCCGCCGGAAGCCTATAATCGACGATCATGGCCTCGCAAACCCAACTGGAAACCCTGATTGACCTGGCGCGCCGCGAAACCGACGATGCGGCCAAGCGCCTGGGCGCGGCCTTGAAAGCGGCCAGCGAGGCCGAGGAAAAGCTGAATATGCTGCTCGGCTACCGCGACGAATACGGCAAGCGTTTCGATGAAACCCAGCAGGCTGGCATCACGCCCACGGCTTACCGCAACTTCCAGGCTTTCATGGCGAAACTGGACACGGCGATCCAGGGCCAGCGCGACATCGTGCTGCATATGCAGCAGCGCGGCGCGCTGGAAAAAAGCAGTTGGCAGGCGGCCGAACGCAAGCGCATGTCGTATTCCACCTTGCGCGACCGGGCTGTGGCCCAGCAGCAGAAGGTGGAAGCCAAGCGCGACCAAAAGGCCATGGACGAACACGCGTCCCGGCAAGCATTTTTCAAGCGCTGAGCCCAGCTCGGCGCCAAACCGGCGGCACTAACCAGACGGCTTTATCATGCAGACACCGATCACCACCAATCCCTTCCTGGCCCCGGCTTCCGGCATGACGCCGCCCAAGCAGCCGCCGGGCAGCAGCTCCGATGATCTGTTCCGCAGCACGCTGGCGCGCCAGATGGAGCAGCGCCAGCCGGCTCCCATGACGCCCGCCCCGGCGGCGCGCCCGGCGCCAGCCCCGGCCCAGCCGCCGCGTCCGGCGCCCGCCGCCAACAGCAATCCAGCCGTGCCGGCCAAACCGGCCCAGCCGGCGCCGAACGCCCAGAACAGCCCGAATACGCAAAACGCCCAGGCCGCGCAGGACAGCGCGCCGGCCAAGCCGCAGAATCAGGGCGGCAGCGCCAGCCAGGCCGATGCCGGCCCGGCCACCGCCACGGCAGCGACGACGACGACGACCGGCAGCGCCGCCGGCGCCAAGGACGGCGCGGAAGACGGCACGAAGGCGGCCAGCGCCGAGGATGCCGCCGCCCAGCTGCTGGCCATGATGGCCAGTCTGAACGGCCAGCATACCGCGCCGGCCGCCGACAGCGCCGCAGCCGCCGCCGCGGCAGCGGCCCAGGCGGCTGCCGCGGAAGCGGCCGCCAAAGCGGCCCAGAGCGGCAGCACCGGCGTCGTCGCCAGCACGGCCGACAGCGCCCAGGCGGCAGCCGGCGCGGACGCGGCGGCGCTTGCCGCCCTCAGCGCCAGCGCAGCCGATGCCGCCGCCGACAAAGCCGGCGCGCTCGCCATCGACCCCGCCCTGGCGCGCAGCGCCAGCGCCAGCGCCGCCGGCAAGGGCGACAGCGCGGAGCCAGCCCTGCCAGCGGATTTCAGCGCCAGCCTGGCCCAGGCCAAGGCTGCGCCCACCCCGCAGGCCGGCGCCCACGCCGCCAGCGGCAGCGAGCTGGCCGAAGCCATGGCCAGCCTGAACAAGGCCAGCACGCCGGAAGCCAAGCTTGGCGATGCCGCCGACGCCACCACCACCGGACTCAGCGATACGGCTGGCGAACCGGCCGTGCGCGCCCGTCCGGGCAACGAGGCGCCGCAGGGCGCCGCCGCCCCGGCCCTGGGCGCGGCCCAGGCCAAGGTCGACGAGATCAGCCGGGGCGTGCGCGCCCAGAACACCCAGGGCGAAGTGATGACGGTGCAGCGCGACAGCGCGACAGCGCCGCAAGCCATGCCCGCCATGGCCCCGGCCGGCCAAGCCACGCTGCAGGCGGCCAATGCGGTCGCCTCCAACCAGTTGCAGGCGCGCGTCGGTAGTCAGGCCTGGGACCAGCAATTGGGCCAGAAAGTGGTATGGATGGCGGCCGGCGGCGAGCAGAGCGCCTCGCTGACCCTGAATCCGCCCGATCTGGGACCGCTGCAAGTGGTGCTGAGCATTTCCAACGACCAGGCCAGCGCCAGCTTCACGGCCGCCCAGCCGGAAGTGCGCCAGGCGCTGGAAAACGCCCTGCCCAAGCTGCGCGACATGATGAATGAAGCAGGCATCCAGCTCGGCAACGCCACCGTCTCGGCCGGCAGCCAGGAACAGCAGGAAGCCTTCGCCCGCCAAGCCGGCGGCAACCGGGGCCAGGGCGGCCGCGGCGCCGGTGCGGGCACGGCTGGCGACGATGGCGCAGCGGTCGCGGCGGCCCCGCAGCGCGCGCGCAGCGGCCTCGGTGTGGTCGATACCTTTGCTTAAATCGGACGGCGGCGCGTGCCGCCGCCCTATTCGCTTGCCCTCAAGTTACAATACCGCAAAGAAACACCCAGATTCGCCCTCTGTTCCGCCGATCCCGGCGGACTGCGATTGCGGATAATGGGACATAATGTCGGCATTCCCGATAGACAGCAGCAAGGCAGACTTGAAAGCGAATCCTAAGATGAAAGCGGAAGCCAAGGCCGATGCGTCGCCAGCGGGCGGCGGCAAGAAAAAAATGATGATCATCATCCTCGCCGCCGTGCTGGTGCTGGGCGCCGGCGGCGGTGGCGCGGCCTGGTTCCTGACCAAGGGCGCCAGCGCCGACCATGAAGAGGAAGCGCCGAAGGCCAAGAAGGGCAAGAAATCGCACAAGGCGGCCGGCCCGCCCGTGTATGTGCCGGTCGAGCCGTTCACCGTCAATCTGCAGCCCGACACCGAAGGTTCGGAGCAGTATCTGCAGCTGGCCTTCACCTTGCAGGTGGGCAGCCTGGAAGAGGTCGAAATCGTCAAGCAGAATATGCCCAAGGTGCGCAGCCGCGTGCTGCTGCTGCTGTCGAGCAAGCACGCCTCCGAAATCAACACGCCGGAAGGCAAGCAGCAGCTCAGCAGCGAAATCATCGAGCAGATGAAGCTGCCGTTCGAGGAGCGGGGCGATTCGCAGGATGTCAGCGAAGTCCTGTTCACCTCCTTTATCATTCAGTAACCCGTACCGTTCGTAGCGAGTCATGGCTGATAATTTTCTCTCCCAGGAAGAAGTCGATGCCCTCTTAAAGGGCGTCAACGGCGACCAGGACGACGCCCAGGCGCCGGAAGAAGTCGCGGGTGTCCGGACCTATAATCTGGCCACCCAGGAGCGCATCGTCCGGGGCCGCATGCCGACCCTGGAAATTATCAATGAACGCTTCGCCCGCCTGCTGCGCGTCGGCCTGTTCAACTTCCTGCGCCGCAGCGCCGAAGTGTCGGTCGGTTCGGTGCGCGTCTCCAAGTACAGCGAATTCATCCGCAACCTGGTGGTGCCGACCAACCTGAATCTGGTGCACATGAAGCCGCTGCGCGGCACGGCGCTGATGGTGTTCGATCCGGGCCTGGTCTTCCTGCTGGTGGACAATCTGTTCGGCGGCGACGGCCGCTTCCACACCCGGGTCGAGGGCCGCGACTTTACCCAGACCGAGCAGCGCATCATCCTGCGCATCCTCGACATCGTGTTCGAAGCCTATACCAAGTCCTGGGAACCGGTGTACCCGGTCGAATTCGAATACATCCGTTCCGAGATGAACACCCAGTTCGCCAATATCGCCACGCCCAACGAGGTGGTGGTGGCCTCCACCTTCACCGTGGAACTGGGTTCGGTGTCGGGCCAGATCCACTTCTGCATGCCCTACTCGATGATCGAGCCGATCCGCGACGCCCTGACCTCCTCGCTGCAGGGCGAGGCGCTGGAAGTGGACAAGCGCTGGATCCGCCTGATGACGCAGCAGATCCAGATCGCCGAGGTGGAGCTGGTGGCGCGCCTGGGTACGGCCCGCGTCAGCTTCGACGAGATCCTGAATATGCGCGTGGGCGACATCATTCCGCTGACCATCCCGGAAAGCATCGAGGCCACCGTGGACGGCGTGCCGGTGCTCGATTGCACCTACGGGGTAATGAATGGACAATACGCGCTGAAGGTGGAGAAATTGCTGGCCAATGCCGATAACCTCAAATAAGAGGCCGTTTCAAAATGGGCGTGGCTAGGCGCGGCGACGCAGACAGTGCGCCTGCACGGCAAGGAGCCGCAACGACGCCACGGCCATTTTGAAATGGCCTCGAAGCGGCATTGCGCCGGGAACAGCAACACAGGAGAGTAAGAATGTCGGACAATCAAGACGATCAAAGCATGGAAGACGATTGGGGCGCGGCCATTGCCGAGCAGGCCAAGGCGGAAGCCGAAGCCCTGCAAAGCCAGGCCGCCACGGCCGCCGTCTTCAAGGACTTTTCGAAAACCGCCGCGAAATCGGAAACCCATAACGATATCGACTTCATCCTCGATATTCCCGTCCAGCTGACGGTGGAACTGGGCCGCACCAAGATCGCCATCAAGAACCTGCTGCAACTGGCCCAGGGCTCGGTGGTGGAACTGGACGGCCTGGCCGGCGAGCCGATGGACGTGCTGGTCAACGGCTGCCTGATCGCCCAGGGCGAGGTGGTGGTGGTGAACGACAAGTTCGGCATCCGCCTGACCGATATCATCACGCCTTCCGAACGCATCCGAAAACTGAATAAATGAAGCCTGGTTTCCCTCGCGCCGCCCTCCTGGCGGCTGGTTGCACCCTCCTCCTCGCCGCCGGCGCCGCGCCGGCCCAGCACAGCGCCTCCGGCACCATCGCCGCCCCAACCAGCTCCGCCGCAGCGGCGGCCGGCAAGGCAGCGGACGCCTCCGGCCATGCCAGCCCCAAGGCGGCGGACACGCCGTCCGGCGCCGGCGTGCCGGCCACTGCGGCCGCGAACGCTGCGACAGCCCCCGCCCAGAGCACCGCCACGCCCGCCAGCGGGACGGCGAACGCAGCGGATGCAGCGGCTGCAGCGCCTGCGACTGGCGTCGCCGCCGGCGCGGCGGTGGATGGCGCAGCCGCCGTCACGCCGGAGCAGCAAGCAGCGCTGGCCGGCGCGCGTCCGGCGCAGAATGCGGGACTGGCGCCCACCGGTCCTTCGGCCGCCGGTTCGCTGCTGCAAACCACGCTGGCCCTGGCCGTGGTGCTGGGCCTGCTGGTCGGCCTGGCCTGGCTGCTCAAGCGTTTCGGCCCGCGCAGCATCGCCAGCGGCCAGACCGTGAAGCTGGTGGGCGCGCTCAGCGTCGGCGCGCGCGAACGCATCCTGGTGGTGGAAGTGGGCGAACAATGGATCGTGGTGGGCGCCTCGCCCGGCCGCATGAATGCGCTGGCCACCATGCCGCGCCAGGAAGGCGTAGCCGATGCGCTGCCGCAGCAGAACCTGCCGGGCGCCAATTTCGCCGAATGGTTCAAACAGACGATCGACAAACGCAATGATAAATAAGCAGTCCGCGGGCAAGCTCCTGCTGGCCGGCGCCGCGCTGGCCTTGCCGCTGTGGGCGGCGGCGGAACCGACGATTCCCGCGTTTACCAGCACGCCGGCGGCCGGCGGCGGCACCAATTACGGCCTGTCGCTGCAAACGCTGATCCTGATGACGGCGCTGACCTTCATCCCGGCGGCGCTGTTGATGATGACCGGCTTCACGCGCATCGTGATCGTGCTTTCGCTGCTGCGCCAGGCGCTCGGCACCCAGTCGGCGCCGCCCAACCAGGTGATGATCGGCCTGGCCCTGTTCCTGACCTTCTTCACCATGGGGCCGGTGTTCGACCGCATCTATACCGAGGCGTACCAGCCTTTACAGGAAAACAAGATCACCATGCTGCAAGCCATGGAAAAAGGCGCGGCCCCGCTCAAGACGTTCATGATGAAACAGACGCGCCAGTCCGACCTGGCCCTGTTCGTCAAGATTTCGCGCTCGCCGGCGCTGCAAGGGCCGGAAGACGTGCCGCTGCGCATCCTGGTGCCGGCCTTCATCACCAGCGAATTGAAGACCGCCTTCCAGATCGGTTTCGCCATCTTCATCCCCTTCCTCATCATCGATATGGTGGTCGCTTCGGTGCTGATGTCGATGGGCATGATGATGATGTCGCCGGCCGTGATCTCGCTGCCGTTCAAGCTGATGCTGTTCGTGCTGGTCGACGGCTGGCAACTGCTGCTGGGCTCGCTGGCCCAGAGCTTCTACTAAGGAGGAAGCCGCGATGACGCCCGAAACCGTCATGACCATGGGCCGCCAGGCCATGGAAGTCACGCTGATGGTGGCCGCGCCGCTGCTGCTGGTGGCGCTGGTGATCGGCCTGGTGGTCAGCATCTTCCAGGCCGCGACCCAGATCAATGAATCGACGCTGTCCTTCATCCCCAAGCTGGTGGGCGTGTTCGTGGCCCTGGTGGTGGCCGGACCGTGGATGCTGTCGGTCATGCTCGACTATATGCGCCAGGTGCTGACGGGCATTCCCGCCCTCGTCAGCTGACCGGCCCTCATGCTTTCCCTCTCCGCTGCCGATATCAACACATGGATCGCCGGCCTCTTGTGGCCGCTGACCCGTGTCCTGGGCTTGATCACGGCCGCCCCGGTATTCGGCAATCCGCGCATCCCGATGACGGTCAAGCTGTGCCTGGGCGTGATGCTGGCGATGGTGCTCGCGCCCAATGTGCCGGCGCTGCCGGCCGCCGATCCGCTCTCGTACGCGGGCTTGCTGATCCTGGTCAAGGAAATGATTATCGGACTGGCAATGGGGATGGCCATGCGCATCGTGTTCGCGGCAGTGGAAATGGCGGGGGAAATCAGCAGCCTGACCATGGGTCTGGGTTTTGCCACGTTTTTCGACCCGATGTCGGCGGGCCGCTCCTCGGCCATCGCCCAGTTCCTGGCGCTGGTGGCGACCATGGCCTTCCTGGCCGTCAATGCCCACCTGGTGCTGATCGAGGTGCTGGCCGAAAGCTTCGTCACGCTGCCGGTCTCGGCCCAGCCCTTCGTCGGCGGGCCGTTCAAGCAGCTGGCCGACTGGGGCGGCAAGATTTTCAGCGCCGGCCTGCAACTCTCGCTGCCGGTGGTAGCGGCGTTGTTAATTACCAACGTTGCGCTCGGCATCCTGACGCGCGCGGCGCCGCAACTGAACCTGTTCGGCATCGGCTTTCCCGTCACGCTGGGCGTGGGCTTGCTGGTGCTGGCGCTGTCCCTGCCCTATCTGGCGGCGCCCTTGCAGACCTTCTTCCTGCAGGGCGTGGAAACGGCGCGCAAGCTGCCGCGCGACTGGGGCCAGCCGGCCAAGGCAACGGCGCCGCGCGCGGCGCCTTGAGCGCTGATAGTGACCTGGGCGGTTACAAATGTTTGATTTCCATGTGGCAATAATTGGCTTATCATGGTCAAGCTGCCCGGAGAGCGTATAAATGACTATCGTATTTGAAACCCAACAGATTGCCGGTCTGACGACCTATCAGATCAGTCTTCTGACGTCGGACGATATCAAGGCCCTGACACCTGAGCTGATGCCGCTGTTTAGCAGCGCGCAGCTGAATGCGCTGTCGACCAGCCAAATCAAATACCTGGAGAACGCCGACCTGGCCACCTTGACCTCGGACCAGATCGGCTGGCTGGGCAGCCGCCTGATCGGCGCCCTCGGCAGCAGCCAGATCGCCGCCCTCGACACGGCGCAGATCCGCGGCATCGACAGCCAGGACATGCCGGCCCTGTCCAGCAGCCAGCTGGCCGCCCTCAGCGCCGTGCAGCTGGGCGCCTTGACGACCCAGGAACTGGCCGGCCTGCGCAGCCAGCAGATCGCCGTGCTGAATAGCGACCAGTTGCCCGGCCTCGACAGCGACCAGTTGGCCGCCCTCAGTTCGGGCCAGTTGCGCGCCCTGAGCACCCAGGCGCTGCGCGCGCTCGACCCGACGCGCCTGGTGTCCAGCAGCATCGCCTATCTGTCGAGCAGCCAGTTGAACAGCCTCGACGCGGCCCAGCTGCAAGTGCTCAACAGCGACCAGATCATCGCCCTCGGCAGCGCCCAGTTGAACGGCTTGAGCAGCGCCGCCCTGGCCGTGCTGCTGACCGAACAGATCGCCGCCATCGAAAGCCGCGACATCGCCGCGCTGGCCAGCCAGCAGATCGCCGCCTTGCAGCCGGGCCAGATTACGGCCTTCACCACCGACCAGGTGCGCGCCCTCGGCACGCGCGGCCTGGCCGCGCTGACCACCGATCAGATCCCGGCCCTGAGCACCGACCAGCTCACCGCCCTGCCCTCGCTGGCCAGCCTGTCCACGGTCCAGATCGGCGCGCTGGCGCCCGAGCAATTGGCCGTGCTCGCCACCCAGGCGATCGCCGGCCTCGGCAGCCAGCAGCTCGGCGCGCTCAAGGATTATCAATGGCAGGCGCTGAACAGCGACCAGATCATTGCGCTCAGTACCGCCCAGTTCGCCAACCTGTCGACCCAGGCCCTGAACCTGCTCGGCAGCAATCAACTGGCCGTCATCGAAACGCGCGACATCGCCGCCCTGCGCACGGCCCAGATCGCGGCCCTGCAGCCGGGCCAGCTCAGCGTCCTGGGCACCGCCCAGTTCGCCAGCCTGAACAGCAACGATATCGCCGTGCTGACGAGCGACCAGTTGCCGCTGCTGTCCACCGACCAGATCGGCGCACTGAAAACCTTGTCGACCTGGAGCAGCAAGCAGGTGGCGGTGCTGAGCAGCGACCAGGTCGCCAGCCTGGCGACGCGCCATCTGGCCAGCCTGGCCAGCGGCCAGCTGGCCGGCCTGAACCCGGAACAGGCGGCCGCCCTCAACACGGCCCAGCTGGTGGCCCTGAGCACGGGCCAGGTGCAAGCCTTGAACACCGTGGCGCTGCAAGCGCTCAGCACCGACCAGCTGCGGGCGCTGGAAAGCCAGGATGTGGGCGCGCTGCTGACGCGCCAGATCGCCAGCTTGAGCACCGATCAGCTCAGCAACCTGCAAGTCCAGCAAGTCGCCGCCCTCGGCAGCGCCGCCACCCAAGCCTTGACGCTCGAGCAGGTGGCCGCCCTCACCACGGCCCAGTTGGCCGCGCTGAAGGCGCTCGACGCCCTGAAAAGCGCGCAGATCGCCGCCCTCACCACCGACCAGATCGCCTCGCTGGGCACGGCCAGCATCACGGCCCTGCGCAGCAGCCAGGTGGCGGCCCTGTCGCCGCTGCAGGCCGGCGTGCTGAGCTCGGCCCAGATCAAGGCCCTGAGCGCCAGCCAGCTGGCCGCGCTCAGCAGCGCCGCCCTGGCCGCCCTGCAGAGCAGCCAGTTGGGCGGCATCGAAACGCGCGATGTGCCGGGCTTGCGCAGCCAGCAGATCGCCGCCATGACCACCGACCAGATCATGGCCCTCGGCACGGAACACATCCGCGCCCTGAGCACGGCCGGCGTGCGCGCCCTGAACAGCGACCAGATCGCCGTGCTCAGCGCGGCCCAACTCGATGCCTTCGCCAGCTTTGCCGGCTTCAGCACGCGCCAGATCCAAGCCTTCAGCAGCGACCAGCTGGCCAGCATGACGACCCAGGATTGGGCCAGCCTGAGCAGCGCCCAGATCGCCGCGGTACTGGCCGGCCAGGTGCCGGGCCTGTCGGTCGGCCATATCGCCGCGCTCGGCACGGCCCAGGTGCGCGCCCTCAACACCGACGCCCTGGCCGCGCTGGACGCCACCCAGATCGCCGCCATCGAGCTGGCCGACCTGGCCGCCATGGGCACGCGCCAGATCGCGTCCTTCTCGACCGACCAGCTGGCCGCGCTGCAAACAGCCCAGCTGGCCGCGCTGACCTCGGCCGAGGTGGGCGCGCTGAGCAATGAGCAACTGGCCAGCCTGACGGCGGGCCAGCTCGACGCCCTGACGCTGACTTCGCTGAGCACGCGCCAGATCGGCCAGCTCAGCACGGCCCAGCTGCAGAGCCTGAACACGGCCGACCTGAGCGGCTTACGCACGGCCCAGATCGCCGTGCTCAGCACGGCCCAGATCGGCGCGCTCAGCACAGCCCAGATCATCGGTCTCAACACGGCCCAGTTCCGCGTCCTCGGCAGCGACGCCCTGCGCGCCCTCAGCAGCGAGCAGTTGGCCGCCATCGCCTTCGACGATTTGCAAGCGCTGCGCACCAACCAGCTGAGCCAGTTCACCACGGCCCAGATTCCAGCGCTCAGCACGGCCCAGATCGCCCAGCTCACGACCGCCCAGATCGCCTCGCTGACACCCGAGCAGAAAGCCGCGCTCAGCAGCGACCAGCTGGGCGCCCTGGTCACGCTGGCCTCGTTCTCGACGGCGGCCATCGCCGCCCTCACCACCGACCAGATCGCCTCGCTGAGCCTGGCCGTGCTGGCCGCGCTGCGCAGCAACCAGGTGGCGGCGCTGACCACGGCCCAGATGCAAGCGCTCAGCACGGCCGGCATCGTCGCCCTGCAAAGCAGCCAGTGGCGCGCCCTCGGCACGGCCGCCCTGAATGCCTTGAACTCAGACCAGGTGGCCGCCATCGAGCTGGCCGACCTGCAGGCGCTGCGCACGGCCCAGATCGCGGGCCTGGCGACGCAGCAAATCGCCGCCCTCACGAGCGACCAGTTCGGCGCCTTGAGCACGGCCATGATCGCCGCCCTGAGCACGCAGCAGATCGCCTCGCTGTCGCTGGCCCAGGTGGCCAGCTTCGCCTCGCTGGCCCCGCTGCGCAGCGCCCAGATCGCCGCCCTCACCACCGACCAGATCGGCGCGCTGGCGCCGGACCGCATCACGACCTTGCGCACCAACCAGCTCGCCGGCCTGAGCAGCGCCCAGATCGGCGCCCTCAGCAGCGACCAGATCGTGGCCTTGAACACGGCCCAGGTGCGCAGCCTGAGCCCGACCACCCTGGGCGGCATGAGCACGGCCCAGATCGCCGCCATCGAGGCCGTCGATATCGCCGCCCTGAGCACCGGCCAGGTGCAGGCGCTCAAGACCCAGCAGATGAGCGCGCTCACGCTGGGCCAGCTCGGCGCCCTGAGTTCGACCCAGATCGCGGCGCTGACCTCGCGCCAGATGGGCGCCCTGAGCACCACCCAGCTCGGCGCGCTCGGCCTGACCGGCTTGACCACCGTGCAGATCCAGGGCTTGAACAGCGACCAGATCGGCGCCTTGACGCCGGACCAGGTGGCCAGCCTGAAAACGGCCCAGATCGCCGCCTTCACCACCGGCCAGTTCACCTTCTTCAACACCGACCAGATCCAGGCCCTGAGCAGCGCCCAGATGCGCGCCCTGTCCACCGATGTGCTGCGCGCGCTCAGCCCGGCCCAGATCCAGGCCATCGACTTGACCGATATCCGCAGCCTGGCCACCGGCCAGATCGCCGGTCTGGGCAGCAGCCAGTTGCAGGCGCTGAGCCTGGCCCAGATCATGTCGCTGACCACGGGCGAGATCGCCGCCATCGCCACCGCCCAGATCGGCGCGCTGAGCACGGCCCAGATCGACGCCATGGTCAGCCTGGTCAGCCTGAGCACAGCCCAGGTGGCGGCCCTGAATACCGAGCAGCTGAGCAATCTGAGCATGGCCGATTTCGCCGCGCTCAAGACCAGCCAGGTGGCGGCCCTGAACAGTTACCAGGCGGCCCACCTGACCGTGGGCCAGATCGCCGCCTTCTCCACCGCCCAGATCCGCGCGCTGAACCTGCGCGCCCTGGGCAATCTGGACGCCAGCCAGTTGCAGGCGCTCGAAGCGGAAGACGTGCACGCCCTGCTCACCATCCAGATCGCGGCGCTGGCCCCGGCCCAGCTGGCCGCGCTGTCGACCAACCAGTTGCATGCGCTGGGCAGCCAGGCCATCGCCGTGCTCTCGCCGGCCCAATTGGCGGCGCTGTCGGCCGACCAGCTGGCGGCCCTGGGCGAACTGCGCGACTACAGCACGGCCCAGATCGCCGCCATGTCGACCGACCGCATCGTCGTCATGAGCGTGGACGACCTGGCCAGCCTGAGCACGCGCCAAGTGGCCGCCTTCAATTCGGCCCAGCTCTCGGTCTTCAGCGCCAGCCAGTTGCAGGTGCTGAGCACGGCGCAATTCGCCTCGCTCTCGACCGCGGCCCTGAACGGTCTGAGCGCCGCCCAGATCCCGCAGATCGAACTCGAAGACATCGCCGCCCTGAAAACCGCACAACTGGCCGCGCTCGGTTCGGACCAGCTGCAAGCCTTGAATATGGACCAGTTGGGTGTGCTCAGCAGTGGCGATGTGGCCGCGCTGCGCACCCTCCAGATCAGCGCGCTGACCCCGGCCCAGATCGCGGCCCTGAACAGCCGCGGCCTGACCACGGCCCAGATCCGCAGCCTCAGCGACGCCCAGCTCACGGCCCTGCCGCTGGACAAGATCGCCACGCTGTCGAGCGCCCAACTGGCCGCTCTCAGCGACAGCCAGGTGCAGGCGTTGACGCCGGACCAGATCCTGGCGCTCGAAACGCGCCAGTTCGCCAGCCTGTCGAGCCGCGCCATCGCAGCCCTGACCCCGGCCCAGGTGGCCGGCATCGAACTGGCCGACATCGCGGCACTGCGCTCGACCCAGGTGGCGGCGTTCTCGGCCGCCCAGCTCGGGGCCCTGAACACCGACCAGATCGCCGTCATCAACACGGCCGCCATCGGCGTGCTCGGCATTCCGCACATCCAGGCCATCACGGTCGACCAGTTGCGCGCGCTGACCACGGCCCAGGTGCGCGCGCTCAGCACGCGCGCCATCCGCGCCCTCGACATGAGCCAGGTGGCGGCCATCGAACTGGACGATATCGCCGCCCTGCGCAGCGAACAGATCCGTGCCCTGTATTCCGACCAGCTGACGGCGCTGACCTCCGACCAGATCATCGCGCTGACCGACGCCCAGGTCGCCGCCCTGAGCACGGCCCAGCTGGCGGCGCTCACGCCCGAGCAGTTCGCCCAGCTCGGCGCCCTGACCGCCTTCAACAGCGACCAGATCGCGGCCCTGCCGACGGCGCGCATCGCCGGCCTCGACGCGTCCCAACTGGCCCTGCTCAAGACCAGCCAGATCGCGGCCCTGACCAGCCGCCAGACGCCAGCCCTGTCGAGCGGCCAGTTGGCCGACCTCAGCACGGCGCAATGGCGCGCTTTCCACACGGCCGCGCTGCGCGCGCTCAGTACCGACCAGATCGCCGCCATCCAGGGCGATGACCTGGCCGCGCTGCGCAGCGACCAGTTCGCCGCGCTGAAAACCGAGCAGATCGCCGCCCTCAACAGCGACCAGTTGCAAGTGCTGACCACGGCCGAACTCGGTGCGCTGACCAGCGCCCAGGTACGCGCCCTCAGCAATGCACAACTGGCCAGCCTGCCGGGCCTGGGCGGCTTCGGCAGCAACCAGGTCGCCGCCCTGTCCAGCAGCCAGCTGGCCAGCCTCGATGAAGCCCATCTGTCGACCTTGAGCACGCGCCAGATCGATGCGCTGAGCAGCCGCCAGCTGAGCTGGTTGACCACGGACCAGATCGTGGCCCTGACCACGGCCCAGATCCGCGCCCTCGACCCGGCCGCGCTGGCCGGCTTGAGCACGGGCCAGGTGGCCGCCATCGCGCTCGACGATATCGCCGCCCTCGCCACGGCGCAGATCGCCGCGCTGCGCACGGCCCAGTTCGTCGCCCTCAACACCGACCAGCTCGGCGCACTGAACACGCGCGATATCGCCACCCTGAGCACCGGCCAGGTCGCCAGCTTGAGCACGGCCCAGCTGGCCGCGCTGAGCACGCTGGCCGCGCTCGGCACCCTGCAATTTGCCGCGCTCAACTCGGTGCAACTGAGCTCGCTCAGCGCCGACAAGATCGCCACGCTCAAAACCGCCCAGATCGCCGCGCTGAGCACGCGCCAGATCGGCAGCCTCAGCACGGAGCAGATCGCCGCCCTCAGCACCAGCCAGATGCGCTCGCTGAGCGTGGCCGCGCTCGGCGCCCTCAGCAGCGTCCAGGTCGCCGCCATCGAGCTGCCCGACCTGGCCGCCCTGAGCAGCCTGCAATTGACGGCCCTGAAATCGGCCCAGATCGCCGGCCTGAGCACCGACCAGATGGCCTCGCTGACCACGCGCGCGCTGCAAGTGCTGACCACGGCCCAGATCCGCGCGCTCAGCGCCGATCAACTCACCGCGCTGGGCACGCTCAACAGTCTGAACACGGTGCAGATCGGCGCGCTCGGCTCGGCCCAGATCGGCGCCCTGGCGGTCGAGCTCGTGGGCGCCATGCGCAGCAACCAGTTCGCCGCCCTGGGCGCCCAGGGCGCGGCCGGCCTGACCACGCTGCAGCTGGCCTCGCTCGGCACCACCCTGATCGCCGCCATGTCCACCAAGGCCCTGGGCGCGCTCAATTCCGACCAGGTGCAGGCGCTCGACATCAATGAGGTGCAGGCGCTCAGCAGCGGCCAGTTCGCCGCGCTCGGCACCGGCCAGATCGCAGCCCTGAGCACGGTGCAGATCAGCGCCCTGACCACCAACCAGGTGCGCGCGCTGAAAGCCGGCCAGATCCGCGCGCTGACCGCGGCCCAGCTGGCCGCCATGACGGTCAGCGAATTCCAAGCCTTCACCGCGGCCCAGGCCGCGGCCCTGACCACCGACCAGCTGGCCGCCATGCAGCCCGAACAGCGTGACGCGGCCGGCCTGGAAAGCCCGCTCGTGCTCGACCTCGACGGCAACGGCATCCGCACCCTCTCGCTCGACCAGGGCGTGCGCTTCGACCTCGACGCCGACGGCCGCCTGCAGCACACCGGCTGGGTCGGCCAAGGCGACGGCTTGCTGGCCCTGGACCGCAACGGCAATGGCCAGATCGACGATGGCAGCGAACTGTTCGGCACCGCCACGCGCACGGCCGGCGGCAAGGCGGCCCACGGCTTCGCCGCGCTCACCGAACTCGACAGCAATGCCGACGGCGTCATCGACCACCAGGACGCCGCCTACAGCCAGTTGCGCGTCTGGCAGGACAGCAATGCCGACGGCGTCAGCCAGGCGGGCGAACTGCAAGGCTTGGCCGCGCTGGGCATCGCCCGCCTCGGCACCGGTGCCCGCGCCACCAGCGAACTCGAGCAGGGCAACTGGATCGGCCTGCGCGGCAGTTACGAGCGCAGCGACGGCAGCCAGGGGCAAGTGGCCGACGTCTGGTTCCTGACCGCGCGCAACACCGACCCGGCCAGCCTGAGCGGCAAAGTCGGCGCGCTGACCGACGCTCTGTCCGGCTACCAGCACGGCCACGCCACCCAGCCCGGCCTGCCCACGCTGACGCCGATGGCGGCCCAATCGCTGAGCGCGGCCGACGGCGCCAGCCTGAGCGCCAGCGTGGCCGCCCTGACGCGCCAGCTGCAGCACTTCGGCGCCGGCGCCCAGCCGGCCGCCGGCCTGCCCGCCGCCGACGCCCTGAGCCAGGCCGCGCGCCAGGCGCAAGCGGCCGGCCTGTCCCACGGCGCCGTCCTCGGCGGCAACAGCGGCAGCGACGACTGGCAGCGCCGCGCCCAGCCCCAGCCACCGCTGCTGGCCGCGAAATAGCCGCCACCACAACCGAGTCCGTGTCCGATTTTGGGGCCAGACCCCAAACGGACACGTGCTCGGCAGTATTCAATCGCGACAGAGCTCGCCGGATATGCCCGGTTGCCGATCGGTGCCAGGCACCAGATCGGACACGGACTCGGCTGTGGCGGCTGACTCGGCTGTATTCAATCGCGGCAGAGTCCGCCGGAGAGCCGTCTCGTCCAAGCGCTGCCGGGCACCGTTCGAGCAGGAGCTGGGTCGTTATGCGGGGGATCTGGCCGATTGAACGCAAAAAAAAAAAAAAACGGGAACCGCGGTTCCCGTTTTTGCTTTCTGGCGTGGCGCTCAGATGTAGTTGAAGAGTGAGAGGCCGGAGATGTTCTTGTACGATTTCTGCGCCGCTTCCAGCGTCATCTGCTGCTGGGTGAACATCGAGATCGCCACCACCGGATCGATTTCGATCAGCTGGGACAGCGTGGTCTGGTACTGGATGTCGACACCGTCGCCGGCATCGTCGAGATAATCAAGTTCCTTCAGCCCGGCGCCCATCTTGGCGCGTACCGACAGCACATTGTCGAGCGCATTGTCGATATTCTGGTTGGCGTTGTTGAGCTTATTGGTCAGGTCGGCGCGCGCATACGGGCCGTCGCCGGCCGTCTTCATCGCCGTGATCAGGTCGCGCACCGTGGTAAACAGCGATTGCTGCTTGCTCGGTTCGACCGTGAACACATCCTGGTCCGCCACATCGCCTTTGACGTCGAACTGGATGCCGTCGAAGCTGATCGCTTCCCCGCTTTTGTACGGCACCGGCGCCGGCGTCACCGGCACGCCGGTGGTGGCGTCCAGCACGGTATAGCTGGTCTGGGCCGGCACGCCCGGCGTGGCGGGCACCACGCTGAAGGTCAGCGTGTACTGGTGGCCGGTCAGCTTGGTGATATCGGTCACCGAGCCGGGCGAGATGACGCCGCTGCCGCCGCGTCCCTTGTTGGCGGGATCGGCCTTGGTCTCGAAGGTGCCGTTGCCCGTCAGCGCCCCCTCGAACACCTCGGCGCCCGAGGCGCTGATGGCGAGCTGGCGGCCCGATCCCGCCTGCAATTCGCGCAAGCCCTGGTCGCCGCTGTACACGGCGCCGCCCGGCGTCTGGGTGAAAGGCTGGGTGTTCAGGCGGTAGCCGGAAAACAGGAAATTGCCATTGCCGTCAGCCGTATTGGCCTGCGCCATCAGGTCGTTGAAACGGCCTTCGAGTTCGATCACCAGCGCGTCGCGGTCTTTCTGCGTCTGCGCCGGATTGCCGGCATTGACGATCAGGGTCTTGATATCCTTGATCAGATCACCGGTCGTGCCCAGCGCCAGGTCGACGTGGGACATCGAGGCGCGCGCATTCTGCCGGTTGATCTTGAACTGGTCGTTCATTTCCTTCGACTGCGTCACTTCCAGCGCGCGCGCCGAGGCCACCGGGTCGTCGGCCGCGGTCAGCACGCGCCGTCCGGTCGAGAGCTGCTGCTGGGTGCGCGACAACTGAGACTGCAAGCTGCTCAGCTGGTTCATCCCAGTTTCGAAAATAGTGCGGGAGCTGACACGCATATTCATGATGCTATTCCTTAAAAATTCCTGCTCAGCGGCCCAGCGACAGCAGCACGTCGAACAGCTGGCTGGCCACCTGCATCACTTTACCGGAAGCCTGGTATGCCTGCTGGTAGCGCAGCAGATTGGCAGCTTCCTCGTCCAGGTTCACGCCGGAGAGCTGCTGCTGGGCTTTGGCCGCCTGTTCCACGGCGCCGTCGGCCGCCGTCATGCTGATCTGCGATTCGCGCGCCCTGTTGGCCACATAGTTGACCATCTGCGCATAGCCGCTCTGGAAGGTGGCCGAGCCGCCCACCACATTCTTCGTTTGCAGGCCGGCCAGCAGCACGCCGTTGCGGTTATCGCCCACGCCATTGGTGTTGGGGCCGATGGTGAACTGGTCGCCATTGGCCGGCTTACCGCTGATGCTGACGCTGATGCCGCCAAAGCTGATCTTGGCGCCCTCGGCATACGGTATGGGCGTGCCGGCCGGATAGGTGGTGGGCGTGCCGCCGCCCGGCGGCGTCACGGTCACGTCCTGGGTCGCCGGGAAGCCGCTCAAGGTATTGGCGGTGCTGTCGTAGGTCAGGCTGAACGGCGCCGTCAGCGCATTGCCCGGCTGCAGGTACGCCGCGTCGACGCTGCCGGCATCGATCTTGCCGCTGCCGGTATTGCTGGTCGGCGCGCTGGTGGTGATCGGTGCGGCCAGCGCCACCTTGGTGGCATCCTTGATCGCCACCGAGAAGGCGCTGGCGGCATTAGCCACCGGCCGCACCTCGACGTGGTCACCGTTGGCCGGCACGCCCGTGATGTTGTACTCGACGCCATCGATCATCTGCGGCCCGGTCTGCGGGAAAGGCGTGATCGTGGTCTGCTTGCCGTCCGAGGCGCGCGTCAGCACCAGATTGGTGCCGTCGAAATTCAAGTCGTAGTTGCTGGCCGTGACCTGCGTACCATCCTTGACCACGGCCTGCACGTCGAGCGTGCTGCTGGCCGAATTGCGCCGGTCGTAGCCGATCTCGGCCTTGATGTCGTTGAAGAAATTGCCGCCGGGCGCGCCCTTCAAGTCCAGGCCCAGCTGGTGCTGGGAATTGAAGCTGGCCGCCAGGCTGGCGGCAATCTGGCCCAGGCGGTTCTCGGCCTGGTCCAGCGCCGTGGTACGGAAATTGATCAAGCCGCCCATCGCGCCGCCGCTGAAGGTGCTGTCGGCCAGCGGGCTGATCACGCCGCCGGGCGATTTGTAGCCGACGATGACGCGGCTGGTGTCGGTGGGCGACTGGGTGATGCCGAGCTCAAACGAGGTATTGCCCACCACCAGCGGCTGGCCATTGCCGATCGACACATTGACCATCTGGTTCTCGCCCGCGATCACCGAAACCTTGACCTGCTTGTTCAGATCGGAAATCAACTGGTCGCGCTGGTCCAGCAAATCATTGGGCAGCTGCGAGGGATTGGTCGACAGGCCGGCGATCTGGCGGTTCAGGTCGCCGATGCGCGCCGCCATCGTATTGATTTCATTGACGGTGGACGTGACCTTGCTGCTAAAGCCCAGGCGCATCTCGTCCAGGCGGCCGGCCATGCTCTGGAAACGCGAGGCCAGCGATTCGGCCGACGACAGCATGGCTTGGCGCGACGCCACCGAAGACGGGTTCGAGTTGGCGTCCTGCACGCCCTTGAAGAAATCCTGCAGGGCCGGCGACAGGCCGGTGGTGGTATCGGCCAGCATATTGTCGATCTGGCCGATCTGCTTGAAATACTCGGTATACGAGGATTGCGCGGCCTCCGCGCCCAGCAATTGCTTGTCGAGGAACTGGTCGTAATAGCGCTTGATCTGCGCCACTTCGGTGCCGGTGCCGACAAAGCCCATGCCGGTATTTTCCGGCGGCGTCGTGCCCTGCACGGCCACCTGGCGGTGATAGCCCGGGACATTGGCATTGGTAATGTTGTGGCTGGTCGTGGCGAGACCCGCCTGGGCCGCCAGCAAACCACTTTGACCGATGCTGAGAAGACTGGACATATTCCTAACTTTCGCTTGTTAATCAGTTTACGGCAGAACACGCCGAAACTTGAAATGCCGGGCGGCTACAGTGTCCGCCCCTAGGGAGAGCTTGCCCGCAGGCTCAAGCCAATGTCCGTTTGATAATACTGGTCAGCTTGGCCGCGTAATTCGGGTCGGTGGCGTAGCCGGCGCGCTGCAAGCCCTGGGCGAACTTGCTGGCGTCGCCCGCGCTGGCCAGCACTTTTTCATAGCGCGGATTGCCGGTGATGAGCTTGGCGTAATCCTTGAAGCTGTCGGCATAGCTGTCGTAGGCGCGGAAACGTTCGACCCGGGTCTGGGCCTTGCCGTTGACGTATTCGGTGGTGGTGGCTGTCACCACCTTGCCCTTCCAGTCCGGGCCGGCCTTGATGCCGAACAGATTGTGGCTGGTGGTCCCGTCGCGCTGCTTGATCTCGCGCCGGCCCCAGCCACTCTCCAGCGCGGCCTGGCCCAGCATGAACTTGGCCGGGATGCCGGTGGCGCGGCTGGCCTCGTCGGCATGGGCGCCCAGCTTGTCCTGGAAGGCGCGCACATGCGGCAGAGCCGCGCCCTTGCCGCTGGCGACGGCGCTGCCGCCCACCGCTTCGATGGATTGTTGCAGGCGCGCGCTGCTGTCCAGGCCGCTCTGCAGCTCGGCCGCCCCCGGGAAGGACGGCGCCGCACCGTTCGGCGACAGCTGGCGGATCAGCATATCGGCTAAGCCCACGCCCTTCTTGGCGATATTCTGGCTGGTCTGTTGGTCGAGCATGGTGGTAAACATCTTCGTTTGCTGGCTGTCCAGCGGACCGTCCTGCGGCGTCGCCTCGCGCATGCTCTTCAACATCATATTCACGAACATCGCTTCGAATTGCGTGGCGGCGGTTTTCAGCGCTTCCGGCGAACCGGCGCGCGCCGACTGGCGCAGCTCGCCCATGCCCTTGGTATCGAGGGCAAACTGGCTGGACAGGTCGGCAGTGCTGCTTTGGCGGATCATGGCAGCCTCTTCTTAGATGATTTCCAGTTCGGCGCGCAGCGAACCTGCGGCCTTCATTGCTTGCAGGATGGCCAGCAAGTCTTGCGGCGAGGCGCCGATCGCATTCAGCGCCTTGACCACCTCGGCCAGCGAGGCGCCGCCTTTCAGCATCAGCACCTTGCCGCCGTCTTTCTTCACATCGACCTGGCTGGTCTGGGTGACCACGGTCTGGCCGCCCGACAGCGGATTGGGCTGGCTCACCTGCGGCTCGGACGAGACCGACACCGTCAAATTGCCGTGCGAGATGGCGCAGGTCTCCAACGTCACGGCCTGGTTCATCACCACCGAACCGGTGCGCGCATTCATGATGACCTTGGCCGCGCCCTGGGCCGGCTTCACGTCCAGGCTTTCCAGCGTGCCGATGAACGAGACGCGCAGATCGCTGCTGGACGGCGCCTGCACGCGGATCACGCGGCCGTCGAGCGCATAGGCGATGCCGCTGCCGTATTTATCATTGATGGCTTGCACCACCCGGCTGGCGGTGGCGAAGTCGGTGGTGTTCAATTCCAGGCGGATCATATTGTCCTGGCCCAGAGAATTCGGCACGGCGCGCTCGACCGTGGCGCCGCCCGAGATGCGGCCCACCGACAGGTGGTTCACCACCACCGAGCTGCCGCCGGACTGGGCGCCGACGCCGCCCACCAGCACATTGCCCTGGGCCATGCCGTACACCTGGCCGTCCGCGCCTTTGAGCGGGGTCATCAGCAGCGTGCCGCCGCGCAGGCTTTTCGCATTACCCATGGACGAGACCGTCACATCGAGCAGCTGGCCGGGCTGGGCGAAAGCCGGCAGCGAGGTCGTTACCATCACCGCCGCCACATTTTTCAATTGCAGATTGGTGCCGGGCGGCAGGGTCACGCCCATCTGCTGCAGCATCGAGGCCACGCTCTGCACGGTGAACGGGGTTTGCGTGGTCTGGTCGCCGCTGCCGTCCAGGCCCACCACCAGGCCGTAGCCCAGCAGCTGGTTTTGCCGGACGCCGGCGATGCTGGCCAAGTCTTTCAGGCGTTCCGCCTGCACGCCCGGCGCCAGCAGCAGCGCCGCGCACAGGCCGAGGATTTTCAGCGTGGTTTTCATGGTCAGAAGGGAAGCAAGCTGAGGAAGAAGCGCGACATCATCGCCGTCATTTCGGCGCGGTCGATCTGGCTATTGGTGCGGTATTCGACGCGGGCGTCGGCCACGGCCGTCGACTGCACGGTATTGCCGGCGCCGATCGAATCGGGATTGACCATGCCCGAGAAGCGGATGAATTCCGTGCCCTTGTTCATGCCGATCTGCTTTTCGCCGGCCACGATCAGGTTGCCGTTCGGCAGCACCTCGACCACGGTGGCGCCGATATTGCCGGTGAAGGTATTGTTGGCGGTCTGGTTGTCGCCGTCGGCATACTTGATGGCGCCGCTGCTGGCGACAGTGGCGCCGAAACGGTCTTGCAGCGGGCCCGGCACGCCGAAGTTGACGCTGCCCGATTTATTGCCCGTACTGCTGCCGTTTTTCACCGCCGAGGTGCGTTCGGTGATGACGATATTGATCAGGTCCCCGACCTGGCGCGCGCGCCGGTCTTCGAAATGAGGACGGTAGGCATTGGCCTGGAAGATGGCGCCATTGGCCGGCGCCGGCAGCTGGGCCGCCGTCAAGGGCCGCGCCGTGGTCGGCCCCTGCACGATGGAGGTCGGCGTGGCGGTGCAGCCGGCCAGCAGGGCCGCGGCGGCCAAAACGGTATACACGGTTTTCATCGCACCCTCCCTATTACAGCTGCGACAGCTTTTGCAGCATCTGGTCCGAGGTGGTGATGGCCTTGCTATTGATTTCGTAGGCGCGCTGGGTCTGGATCATATTCACCATCTCCTCCACCACATTCACGTTCGACACCTCGACATAGCCTTGCAGGATCAGCCCGGTGCCATTGGTGCCGGGCTGGTTGGTCTGGGCCGCGCCCGAGGCGCCCGTCTCCACGTACAGATTCTCGCCGCGCGACTCCAGGCCGGTGGGATTGATGAAAGTGGCCAGCTGGATGCTGCCGATCTGCTGCGCCGCGATCTGGCCGTCGACCTTGGCCGACACGGTGCCGTCGCGGCCGACCGTGATTTCGCGCGTATTGATGGGGATGGTGATGGCCGGCTGCAGCGGGAAGCCGCTGGACGTGACCATCTGGCCATTATTGTCGCGCTGGAAAGAGCCGTCGCGGGTGTACGCCGTGGTGCCGTCCGGCAGCAGCACGGTGAAGAAGCCGGGACCGTTGACCATCAAGTCCTTGTCGTTGCCAGTGGACTGGGGATTGCCCTGGGTATGGATGCGCTCGATGGCCACCGGGCGCACGCCCGTGCCTTGCTGCATGCCCGAAGGCAGTTGGGTCTGCTGCGAGGATTGGCCGCCGGGCTGGCGGATATTCTGGTACAGCAAGTCCTCGAAGACGGCGCGCGATTTCTTGAAGCCGTTGGTGCTGACGTTGGCCAGGTTGTTGGACACCACGTCCATCTGCGTCTGCATGGCCTCCATGCCGGTCTTGGCAATCCATAAGGAACGGATCATGTGCTTTCTCCTTGAGGCCGGCGGCGCGCGCCAAGCCAGTTTTCATGGAGACATTATGCCGGCGCCAAGGTCAATTCAAAGCGAGGATCTGGGTAGCTTTCGCCGCGTTATTCTCGGCATTCTTCAGCAAGCTCATTTGCGTCTCAAAGGAGCGCGCCAGCGCGATCATGCTCACCATGGCGTCGACCGGGTTGACATTGCTGCCCTCGACGGCGCCATCGACCAGGCGCACGTTCTGGTCGACATCGGCCGGCAGGCCCGATTGCAGGCGGAACAGGCCATCGTCGCCGCGCAGCAGCTCGGTGGGCGGCGGATTGACCAGCTTGATGCGTCCCAACACATTCGAGGGGCCGGGCTGGGTCTGCACCGTGCTGATGGCCGACACCGTGCCGTCCGAGGCGATGCTGATTTCGCTGTCGGGCGGAATGGCGATCGGCCCGTTTTCGCCGACCAGGTTGTGGCCGGCGCGCGTCTGCAGCAAGCCATTGGTGCTGACTTTCAGGCTGCCGCTGCGCGTATACGCTTCCGAGCCGTCGGGGGACTGCACCGCCAGCCAGCCTTCGCCGCGCATGGCCACGTCGAGCGGATTGGCCGTGGTCTGGATCGGGCCGGGTCGGAAATCCGTGCCCACCGTGGAATCGACCACGAAGGTGCGCGTCGGCAAACCCTCCGACAACACGGGCACGGCGCGGAAGGAATCGAGCTGGGCGCGAAAGCCGGTGGTGGTGGCGTTGGCCAGGTTGTTCGAGGTGGTGGCCTGCTGGTCCAGGATGTGCCTGGCGCCCGTCATGGCGGTGTAAATCAGTCGGTCCATAAAAAGCTCCGAAAGCGGCACGCGGCCGGGGGAAGGCGCCGCCCTCCCCCGCCGCGCTTAGGCCGGGTTTAGCGCAGGTTGACCAGGGTCTGCATGATCGAGTCCTGGGTCTTGATGGTCTGGGCATTGGCCTGGTAGACGCGCTGGGCAGTGATCATATTCACCAGCTCCTTGGTCAAGTCCACGTTCGACACCTCGACCGAGGACGAGCGCAGCTTGCCCAGCTTGCCGTCGCCCGGCACGCCGACCTGGGGCGCGCCCGAGGCCGAGCTTTCAGCCCAGGCGTTGTTCCCCAAGGGGATCAGGCCATCGACACTGGGGAAGTCGACCAGCACGAACTGGGCCAGCGGCCGCGACTTGCCATTGCTGTACTGGCCGATGATCACGCCCCTCTCGTCGGCGGCAAAGCGCTCCAGACTGCCCGAGGAATAACCGTCCTGGGTATTTGACTTCTCGCTGGTGATCGAACCATATTGCGTGGTGCCGAGGAAATTGGTCTTGATATTCAGCGGTTGCAGCGAGCCCAGATCGGGGAAGATGGGCAAATTGATATTGAAGGGCAAGGTTTGCGGCGGCACCAGGGCGCCCATCGCCGTGGTATCCATATTGCCGGAGCGGTCAAACACAACCGTTGCCTGCTTGGCAGCCGGCACCGACACGGCGGCGGCAAAAGCGGCATCGATGGTTTGCGGATTCATATCGGGGCGATTACCGATATGGTTGGTGGGATTAATCAAGTCCTTGATCGGCTGGGAATTGCCCAATGCCCCATCGACGGCGCCGACGATCGCTTGCCCAAGCGCTTCGGCGTAAGCAAGGCGGGCGGCATCCGCTGCGCCGGGCACCGGTGGCACGGCCGAGGCTGCGGCATAGTAGTCAGCCCGCAACTGCTGGATGGTCGGATCGGTGGCGGCCGTCACAGCCAACTGCTTGGCCGTCATTTCAATGCCGTCGCTGGCCATATACACATCCCAGGTATTGGGAGCGGTTTTCACATAGTACACACCCATGATGTGCTTGTTGCCCAGGCTATCGTAGACATCGAGCACGGTCTGCTTATTGAACGTCGTGCCATCGGTCGCACTGAACGGCACCTTGACCGGCGGGTCGCTGCGCGAGTCGAGGTTCAGGGCGAAATTGGCATTGGTGGTGGCCACCGGCTTCAAGTCCGAGTTGTCGATCTTGATCGGCACCGGCGCGCCGGCCAGGATCACCCCATCCTTATTCGCCACATAGCCGGTCACCAGCGCGCCCTGGGCGTTGGTGATGACACCATCCTTGTTCAGCAGGAACTGGCCATTGCGCGAATACTGGACGGCGCCATTCACCTCGGTGCGGAAGAAGCCGCCGCCATTGATGGAAATGTCCAGCGGATTATTGGTCGTTTCGATGCCGCCCTGCGTGAATTGCTGCGCCAGCCGCGAGACCGATACGCCGATGCCGGGATTGTTGCCGCTGACGCCGTTCAGCGAGTTCGCATACAGGTCCGCGAACTGGGCCACGGAACCCTTGAAGCCGACCGTGCTGGCATTGGCGATATTGTTGCCGATCGTTTTGAGCGACGTATCTGCGGCATTCAAGCCGCTGAGACCTTGTTGAAACATGCTATTCCCCTCTTCAGTATGGGCTGGCTTACAACACTTCTTACAACACTTGTTTGATATCGTCCATCGTCAGCGTGCCGACATTGGGAACGTTCAATTTGACGCCGGCGGCGCCGGTCGACACGCTGGCCACGGTGCCGAACGTGAGCGCGGCGGCATCTTTCAAGACCTTGCCGCCGACGGTGGCGGTGACGGCGATGCGGTAGGCGCCATCGGGCGCCTTCTTGCCGTCGGCCAGCGTGCCGTCCCACACCAGGGGCACGGTGCCGGCACTCACATTCTTCATTTCAATCACGTGGATGGCCTTGCCGCTGCCATCCTTGATCTCGACCTGCACCTGGTCGGCGCCCGTCCCCATATCGAGGCCGAAGATGGATTTGCCGCTGGCCAGCTGCAGGGCCGAACCCGGCACCAGCACGCCGCGGTTGATCATATTCGTGGCGGCCAGCGAGGCCGAGGCCTTGTAGTCGCCTTTCAGCGATTCGAGCGTGGCGTTCAGCTTGTTCACGCCGGTCACGGTTTGCAGCTGGGCCAGCTGGCTGGTGATCTGGGCATTGTCCAGCGGATTCATCGGGTCCTGGTTTTTCAGCTGGGTCAGCAGCAGGGTCATGAACTTGTCCTGGTCGGCCTTGGTGCTGTCGGTGCTCGTCGTCTTTTTCGGGTTGACGGCATTCATCAGCGAGGCGGACGGGCCGCTGCCCTGGACGGAGGTATTGGTATCGACGGCCATGATGTAATTCCGGTTACTGACCGATGGTCAGGGTTTTCAAGAGCAGCGATTTGGCTGCATTCATCGTTTCGACATTGGTCTGGTAAGAGCGCGAGGCCGACAGCATATTCACCATCTCATCGACCACGTTCACATTGGGCATGGTCACATAGCCCTTCTCATCGGCCAGCGGATGCTTGGGGTCGTAGACCTGCTTCATCGGTCCCGGATCTTCCACCACGCGCTGCACCTTGACCCCGGTCGAGGCGTTATTGGCCGACGGCGTGGCTTCGAACACCACCTGCTTGGCGCGGTAAGCTTCGCCGGTAGCGCTGGTGGAACTGTCGGCATTGGCCAGATTGGAGGCGACCACGTTCAGGCGCTGCGCCTGGGCGCTCATGGCCGAACCGGAAACATTAAAAATACTGAATAGCGACATGATTACTGCCCTCCCTGGATGGCTGCCAGCAAGCCCTTGATCTGGGAATTGATGAAGGTGACGCCGGCCTCGTAGCGCAGCGCATTGTCGGCAAACTGGTTGCGCTCGACATCCATATCGACGGTATTGCCGTCGACCGCGCCCTGCACCACGCCGCGGTAGAGCAGCGGCGTGCCGTCCGCCAGCGCCTGGCCCGGCTGCTGCGGGTTCGGATAATGTTTTTTCGCCGTGGTGTTCAGCGCGGCCTTGCTGTCCAGCGCGCCTTGCAGGGCGCTGGCAAAGTCGATGTCGCGCGCCTTGTAATTAGGCGTATCGGCATTGGCGATATTCGACGCGAGCACGGTCTGGCGCTGCGAGCGCAGGCTCAGCACGGTCTCGTTAAAGCGCAAATGTTCGTCAAGTTTCCCTAGCATGGTGGCTCCGCTGAAAATCCGGTGGTGACAGCATCGATCTTACGGTGGCGGCCGGCCAATGGATCGCCAGAGAAAGACCGGCTTTCCGGTCCTATTCCCCGCTTTCGCGGCGCGCGGGCGGACTATCATGGCAACATTCTCATCTTGTCCCCGGCCTGCAATGAAACTGCTGACTCTCTCCGCCCTGTTCCTGTCGGCCGGCGCCGCGCTGGCGCAGCCCGCCGCGCGCACCGACGCCGCCGTGCTGCAGCAAACGGTCGAGCAATTCCTGCAGGTGCAGACGGGCGGCCTGCCGGGCAAGGTCGGCCTCAGCGTCGGCCCTATCGAGCCGCGCCTGAGCCTGGGCGCCTGCGCCGCGCCGGAAGCGTTTCTGATGCCGGGCGCGCGCGCCTGGGGCCGCACCACGGTGGGCGTGCGCTGTGCGGCGCCCTCGGTATGGACGGTGTATATTCAAGCCAGGGTGACGGTGGAAGGCGCTTACATCGCCAGCGCCGTGCCGCTGGCCCAGGGCCAGCCCATCGTGGCGGCCCAGCTGACTACGCTCAAGGGCGACTTGACAGCGCTGCCGCCGGGCGTGGCCACCGATGCCAGCCAGGTGGTCGGCCGCAGCAGCAATCTCTCGCTGCCGGCCGGCGTGCCGCTGCGCCTCGACACGCTGCGCAGCCAGCAAGTGGTCTTGCAGGGGCAGTTGGTGCGCCTGGTCAGCAGCGGCAATGGCTTCAGCATCTCGTCGGAGGGCAAGGCCGCGGCCAACGCGGCTGAAGGCCAGACTGTCCAGGTCAGGACGGCCAGCGGCCAGTCGGTTTCCGGCGTGGCGCGGGCCGGCGGACTGGTCGAGGTAGCTTTCTGACAAGAAAAGTGGTCTGGTGGGTCTAAAGTTTGGCGAATAGCTGCCGATATAAGACTCGTATCCCGGAGTAAAGACTCCAACCAGACGAGGATAAAGCTGTGAAGATCAATAATTCAGTTAACACCACACCGGGCCTGCAGAACACGCCGGCGCCCGCCAATAGCACCGCGCGCGGCGCGGAGAAGGCGGCCGCCCCGGCACCCCAGGCCGGGGCAGACAATGTACGCCTGTCGGCACAAGGACAGGCCATGGCGGCCGGAGCAGCCAGCAGCAGCAACGCCGTGTTCGACAGCAAAAAAGTCGAACGCATCAAATTGGCGATTGCCGACGGCCAGTTCCAGGTCAATTCGGAAAAAGTAGCGGACGGCTTGCTGGAAACGGTCAAGGATCTGCTGCACTCGCGTAAACGTTAGGATCAAGCATGAACACCGTGTCCCCGATGGCCAGCCTGCATGCAGAGCAGAACCTGATTTCCGCCCTGCTGGAAATCCTGAAGCTGGAACAAAAACATCTGGTGGCCGCGGATATCGACAGCCTGACGGCCCTCACCCCGCAGAAAACCGCGCTGGTGAACCAGATGGCGGTGCTGGCCAGCCAGCGTCACAGCGCCCTCGGCGCCGCCGGCTACGCCGCCCAGGAAAGCGGCATGGAAGCCTGGCTGGCCGCGAGCGGCGACGCCACTGCCCACAGCCTGTGGCAGCAGGTGCTGGAGCTGACGCGCGAAGCCAAGGAAATGAACCGCCTGAATGGCGTGCTGATCAACAAACACCTGAACCATACGCAAGGCGCGCTGAACGCGTTGCGTCCCCAGACCCAGAGCCAGGTCTACGGCCCCAGTGGCCACGCCACGGCCGGCCGCAGCAGCCGCGGCTTCCTCGCGCGCTAAGTTTTTTTCACGGCAATGAGCAAGCCGGCGCTGCCGGCTTTTTGCATTGGCGCGGCCGGTCGGATTTTTTCGTCGTGGACAGCGCCTGGCCGCCCCGCCTCAGGGCTGGGGCGCGGCGGGGGTAACGTCGGTGGGGATTTCCGTGCTCGGGTCGGGAATGCCGGACAGGATGGTGACGGCGACGCGGCGGTTGCGCGCCCGCCCTTCGGGCGTGTCGTTGGGCGCCACCGGGAAGTTCGAAGCATGGCCGACCGCCGTCATGCGCTCGGGCGGCACGCCCGCTTCGATGAACAGGCGCACCACGCTGCCGGCGCGCATGGCCGACAATTCCCAGTTCGAGGGGAAGATGGCGTTGCGGATCGGCACATTGTCGCTATGGCCTTCCACCTGCACCGCGTGGCTATCGTCCTTGAGCAGGATGGCCACCGCCTGCAGCGCCTCGCGCGATTCGACTGTCAGGCGCGCATCGCCCGGATCGAACAGCACGCTGGCATTGATCTCGACGCTGACGCCGCGGCTGTTCTGCGTCACGCGCACCTTGCCCTCCTTGACCAGCGGTGCCAGGGTCGACAGCAGATCCTGGGCCAATTTGGTCATCTGCTCCTTTTCCTTGCGGATCAACTCGGTGCGCCGCTTCAGGCCGGGATTGGGAATGGGCAGGTTCTGCACCTGGGTATTGATCGGCTCGGCCGCGCCCTGGCCGCCGAAGGCGTCGCCAAGCGCATCGGAAAACACCTTGTACTTGCCGATATTGACCGAGGAAATCGCATACATCACGACGAAGAAGGCGAACAGCAGCGTGATGAAATCGGCGTAGGAAATCAGCCAGCGCTCGTGGTTTTCCGGCTCATCGTCGAATTTGCGGCGCGCGCGGCGTTCCATCAGTGTTCCCGCAGCAGCGTGGCGACGCGCTCGTCGATGATGCGCGTGAAGTCGCCGCTGGCGATGTCGTAGAACACGGCGGCGGCGATTTCCTGCTGGTGCACCTGCTGCGTGACGATGTTTTTCAGCTTGTTGGCGATCGGGTAGAAGAACAGATTGGCTAGGCCCACGCCATAAATGGTGGAAACGAAAGCCACGGCAATGCCCGGCCCCAGCTTGCTCGGGTCGCTCAGGTTTTCCATCACGCTGATCAGGCCCAGCACCGCGCCCAGGATGCCGATGGTGGGCGAATAGCCGGCCGCCGATTCCCAGATGCGCACGGCCTGGCGTTCGGCCATTTCAAAGGCCGTGATCTCGGTGTCGAGCAGCTGGCGCAGCTTGTCGGGCGCGATGCCGTCGACGATCATGCGCAAGCCCTTGGCATTGAATTTGTCCTTGGACGAGAGCATGAAGCGCTCCAGCGACAGCAGGCCGTCGCGCCGCGCCGCCAGGTTCCAGGCATTGATGTCGCGCGCCAGCGCGGCGCGGCTGTCGGCCGGCGGCGCGAACACCCAGCGCAGCATCCACACGCCGCGGCGCAGGGTGGACGGACGGGTTTGCAGCAGCACGGCGCCGAAGGTGCCGACCACCACAATGGCGAAGGCGGCCGGCTGGATCAGGGACGACCATTTGCCGCCCTCCAGGCCCTGGCCGACCAGCACCCCGGCCAGTCCCAGCAACACACCAATTACGCTGGCCCAGTCCATGCCTGCTCCCTCAAAGTCGCCCGCAGCCGTGCCACGGCCTGGGTATGCAGTTGCGATACGCGCGATTCGGAGACTCCCATCACCGCGCCGATTTCCTTCAGATTCAATTCTTCCTCGTAATACAGGCCCATCAGCATCTTCTCGCGCGGCGGCAGCGCATCGATGGCATCGATCACGGCCTGGCGGAAGTCGGTGTCGAGCAAGGCGCGCAGCGGATCGGCGTCCTCGTCGTGGGCATAGCGGTCGAGGAAGCTGTCGTTGCCATCCTCGTCGTGGAAATCCTCGTAGTACACCAGCTGGTGGCCGCCGCCTTCGGACAGCATTTCCTGGTAATCGGAGAGCGAGAGCTTGAGCATCTTCGCCACTTCCGATTCGCTCGGCGGGCGGCCCAGGCGCTGCTGCAGCGTGGACATGGCGCTTTCGATCTTGCGCATATCCTGGCGCATGCTGCGCGGCATCCAGTCGCTGCTGCGCAATTCGTCCAGCATGGCGCCGCGGATGCGCATCACCGCATAGGTTTCAAACTGGGCACCATGGGTTTCTTCGTAGCGGTTGATCGCATCGAGCAAGCCGATCATTCCCGCCTGTACCAGGTCATCCACTTCTACGCTGGGCGGCAATTTTGCCTTCATATGGTGGGCCAGGCGCTTGACCAAGGGCATATGCTCCGTCAGCAGCGAATCCTTGTCCACCTTCCCTTTGACCGTGTACATAAATTCTAGTTTTGTTCTTGAACACTAAAAATGGCTGTTGCTCCCCGTAGATAAGGACGGCGCAGCAGCCAGCGCAAAGCGGCCAGCCAGCTGACGAAACGCGACCGAAGCACCGGCCAGCGGGAATGCGTCAACCACCGCGCGCCCCAGGCGCGCTGCGCGGTGCAGATACTCGTCGGCCGGCACGGAACCCATGGAAACCAGGTTCACGGCCAGGTAACGGCTTGCCGCCTGCGCCATATTATCGTAAACCAACCTCGCTTCGGCCTCTGTCGCACCGGTTACCAGGATGCCGAAGGGGCGGCGGCCCAGTTCATGGCTCAGACGCTTAATCATTAGATAAGCATTTTTGATGGATTCGGCGCTGTTCGACACCTGCACCACGATCTCGGAACTGGCCATGATCGGCACCGGGAAGGCCTCGCCATCGAACTCGCCGTCGACGATCAGGATGCCGCTCTGCTTGGCCAGCACATCGAAGGCCTTGGCCAGGCGGCGGCCTTCGTCCGGCCCGCGACGCGCTTCGCCGCCCGTCATCGAGACCACGCCGAAGCCTTGCGGCGCGGCCTGGATCACTTCGTTGAGCGCGCATTGCTGGCGCGCCACATCGAGCAAGCGCGCGCCGCCGTCCAGGCCGAGGCGCGAGGCCACCCCGTGCTCGCTGTCGCAGGCGTCGACCAGCACCACATCGTTGCCGGCGCGCGCCAGCGAGGCGCCCAGATTAACCAGCATGGAACCCTTGTCGTCGCGCGGCGTGGCCGAGAGGAAGGTGATGATGCGCGGCTGCGGCCCCGCCAGCATGCGGCGCAGGCCTTCGGCCTGGTCGAAATTGAAGTTAGCCAAGGTGCACCTCGCGCGCCAGGGTGTCGCCGCCGGTCGCGGCCATCAGCAGGGGCAGGTCGGCATCGGCCACCTGGCGGCTGCTGCTCTCGCGGCGGAAGGCGCGCTCGACCAGCTGGGCCGGGTCGGCCAGATGCAGGTCTTCCGGCACGCGCTGGCCGTTGGAGACGTAGAACAGATTGAGCTTTTGGCGGATCAGCACGTCGAGCACATTGCCCAGCGAGGCCGCTTCGTCGAGCTTGGTCATGATGCAGCCGGCCAGGCCGCTGCCCTGGTAGGCGCGCACCACTTCGCTCAGGGTTTCCTGGGTGGCCGTGGCGTTCAGGCACAGCAAGCGCTTCACATTCGCGTCCACGCCCTGCAGCATGGCGACCTGCTCGGTCACCATCTGGTCGCGCTGGCTGACGCCGACGGTATCGATCAGCACGGTGTGCTTGTTCTTGAGTTCCTTGAGGGCGATGCGCAGGTCCGCTTCGTCCTTGACCGAGTGCACCATCACGCCCAGGATCTTGCCGTAGATGCGCAGCTGCTCGTGGGCGCCGATCCGGTAGGCGTCGGTGGTGATCAGGGCCAGTTTTTCGGGACCGTGGCGCATCACGCAGCGCGCCGCCAGTTTGGCGGTGCTGGTGGTCTTGCCGACGCCGGTGGGACCGATCAGGGCGAACACGCCGCCCTGCTCGATCAGCGCCTGCTCATTGGCCATGGCGCTGATATTGCGCGCCAGGACCGTCTTGATCCAGTGCAGGCTGGCGGCGCCGTCGCGGCCGGCCGGCAGCTTGTCGATCAGGTAGCGCGCCAGCGTGGCCGAAAAACCGGCGCCCAGCATCTCGCGCAGCACCGCCGTTTTCTGCGGGTCGCGCTGCTGGGTGGCGCCCCAGGACAGCTCGGCCAACTGGGTTTCCATCATGCCGCGCATGGCGCGGATCTCGTTCATCATGCCGCTCATCTCGGCGGCCGCATTGGCCTTGGCCGAGGCCACGGCGTCGGCCACCAGGGCGGAAATGCGGTCCATATCGAGGGCCGGCGCGACCGGTGCCGGCGGCGCGGCATGGGCCGGGGCGCGCGGCGCGCTGCGCTGCGGCGCGGCGGGACGGGCCGCCGTGGCAGCGGGCGCTTGCGGACGCGGCTGGGGGCGCGGCGCGGCGGCGGCCGGCGCGGCGGCGGCAGGGGCGGGCGTCGCCGCGCCAAAGGCGGCCGTGGCGGCGGACAGCAGGCTGCTGGCGCGCGCCGCCAGGGCCGGTTCCAGTTCGGCGGCAAAGTCTTGCGCGGCCGGCATCTCCAGGCGCGGCGCCGGCGCGGCCATCGGCGAATCGCCCGGCGGCATCGCAAGAGAGGCGGCATCGTCATTGGCCAGCGCGAGGATTTCGACCACGCCATCGGCCTGACGGTTGGACAAAATCACCGCGTCGGGGCCGAGGGCCTCACGCACCTTGCGCAAAGCCTCACGCGATGTGGGTGCGGTAAATTTTTTGACGTTCATTGCAGCTCCTGTGTCACGATGCGCCGCCAATTAGCGACTCAATTCTCATGGTGAAATTATTCACGATGCACAGGAGAAACCATCACTCGAACAAGTGCCGAAACACCCCGCATTTCAGGGGGTCGTCTTGCCCTCTTCCCGGCCCAGCACGTCCTCCAGCGTCGCGGCATCGAACACCCGCTCGCCCCAGGCCAGCAGTTGCGCGGCGCTGGCCTGCTGCAGACGGTTCTGTACCGCCGCCGGCAAGTCGCCGAAGCGCCGCGCCAGCTGCCGGCCCAGCAGCTCAACCTGCCCTTCTTGCCGGCCTTCCTGCCGGCCTTCCTGCCGGCCGATCTGCAGCCCTATTCTTTCAAACGAAGATACATATGGCATGACGCACCCTCCCTCCATTTTCTGGATATCGCTGCGCAACTCAAGCTCCAGTTCGGCAGGCAGACGCAAGATCCAGTCGATCACCAGTAACAAGTCCATAATACGCTGCCTGCCCCACTGGCGCCGGTACAACAGGCGAATCAGATAGCGCTTGGCGGCATACGCGGCCAGCGGCTGTTTGCGGCAGCGTTGCGCCATCAGATGAGCCGCCGTCACCAAGGCAAAGGGATTGTCTTCGCTTAGCAAGTCCGGCAGGCGCGGCGCGTAGTCGAGCAGCTTGGCCAGCGCAAACTGCAGGCACATTTCGCTGCCCAGCAAGCGATAGGCAAACTGCTGCGGCCGCCAGCGCGGGCTGCGGTCGGCCAGCAGCACCAGGCTGGCCACGGGCCGCCGGTAGCGGTCGTAGCTGCGGTAATTGCAGGTGAATACACGCTCAGCCAGACTGCCGTCGCGTCCCGCCTGCACCTCCAGATGCAGCAGCACCCATTGCTCATCCCCATTGCACAGATGAACGCGCGCCAGCTTGTCCGCCAGACGCCGGCCCATGGCACTGTCGCGGCTGATCTGCGCCAATTCCTGGTCGAGGAAAATATGCGGCCGCGCCCAGTCGATGGCGGCATGCGCCGCCGGAAAATAGAAGGCGAGGAAATCCGGGAAGTGGCGCGTCAGCGCATCCTTCCAGGGCGTATCGTAATCATGGCGGAACGGGGCAGGCATGGCCCCAGTCTAGCCCCGCCGCTGCCGCGGCAAGGCCGACTGGCGCAAACCCCGGGCGTATCCGCCCGCTTAGCCGGCGCCGACCAGGGCCGTGACACGGATAGTTTTGGTTTCCGGAATCTCCGCATGCGACAGCACCTTCAACTGCGGCAGCGCGCGGCGCAGGAAGCGCGACAGCAAGGCGCGCAACGGCCCCGGCACCAGCAGCACCGGCGTCAGGCCCAGCGCTTCCTGCTGCTGGGCGGCGGCATTGGCTTGCTGGGCGATGGTGTCGGCCAGGCCCGGTTCGATGCCGGCTTCGCCGCCGGTCGACAAGGCTTGCATCAGCAGGCGCTCCAGGCGGTTGTCCAAGGTCATCACCGACAGCTCGCCGCCGTTCGGGAACAGCTGCTGCACGATAGCGCGGCCGAGCGCAATGCGCACCAGCGCGGTCAGCTCGTTCGGATCCTGGGTCTGCACCGTATGCTCGGCCAGGGTTTCGATGATGGTGCGCATATCGCGGATGTGCACGCCTTCGGCCAGCAGGTTTTGCAGCACTTTCTGCAAGCCCGACAGCGAGATCATTTTCGGCACCAGGTCTTCCACCAGCTTGGGCGCGTCCTTGCCCAGATGGTCGAGCAGGGATTGCACTTCGGCCCGCCCCAGCAGCTCGGAGGCGTGGGTGGTGATCAGGTGGTTCAGGTGGGTCGCCACCACGGTGCCGGCATCGACCACGGTATACCCCATGCTCTGCGCCTCGTCGCGCTGGGCGGCGTCGATCCACACAGCCGGCAGGCCGAACGCCGGGTCGGTGGTTTCCATGCCTTGCAGGGTGCCCGAGGCCATGCCCGGATTGATGGCCAGGAACTGGCCGTTGAACGCTTCGCCCGCGCCCACTTCCACGCCCTTGAGCGCAATGCGGTAGGCGGAAGGCTTGAGTTCCAGATTGTCGCGGATGTGCACGGGCGGCGCCAGGAAGCCCACCTCTTGCGCGAATTTCTTGCGAATGCCCTTGATGCGCTTGAGCAGCTCGCCGCCCTGGGCCTTGTCCACCAGCGGGATCAGGCGGTAGCCCACTTCCAGGCCGAGGGTGTCGACCGGCAGGATGTCCTGCCAGCTGGCCTCTTCCTGTTCCGGCGCCGCCGCCTGGGCGCCGCCGGCGGCGGCCGCCGCTTCGGCCTCGGGCGCTTCAGCCTGCTCCCTGGCGCGCTTGGCCATCATGTAGCCGGAACCGCCCAGGGCCGCCGCCAGCAGCAGGAAGACCAGGTTCGGCATGCCAGGAATCAGGCCCATGCCGCCGATGATGGCGGCCGTGATGTACAGCACCTGCGGCTTGCCGAACAGCTGGCCGATGACCTGGGTGCCGATATCGCTGTCGCTGGCCACGCGCGAGACCACGATACCGGCCGCGATCGAGATCACCAGCGAAGGAATCTGCGCCACCAGGCCGTCGCCGATGGCCAGCAGGGTGTAGTTTTTGAGCGCGTCGCCGAAGGCCATATCGTGCTGGATCAGACCGACCAGCAGGCCGCCGACGATATTGATGATGGTCACCATGATGCCGGCGATGGCATCGCCGCGCACATATTTGGAGGCACCGTCCATGGCGCCGTAGAACTCGGCTTCCTGCGATACCTCGTTGCGGCGGCGGCGCGCTTCCGGTTCGCCGATCAGGCCGGCATTCAGGTCGGCGTCGATGGCCATCTGCTTGCCCGGCATCGCATCCAGGGCGAAGCGCGCGCCCACTTCGGCGATGCGGCCCGCGCCCTTGGTCACGACCACGAAGTTGATGATGGTCAGGATCACGAAGACCACGATGCCGACCGTGTAATTGCCGCCGATCAGGAAGTGGCCGAAGGCTTCGATCACCTTGCCGGCCGCGTCGGCGCCGGTGTGGCCCTCGGTCAGCACGACGCGGGTCGAGGCCACGTTCAGGGACAGGCGCAGCATGGTCGAGACCAGCAGCACCGTGGGGAAGGCCATGAAGTCGAGCGGCTTGACCGTGTACAGGCTGGTCAGCAGCACGATGATGGACAGCGCGATATTGAAGCTGAAGAACAGGTCGAGCACAAAGGCCGGCAGCGGCAGGATCATCATCGCCAGCAGCATGATGATCAGGATTGGCGCGGCCAGGCTCTTGCCGGCGGCGCCGGACAGGTTCATGCCGCTCAGCCAGGCGGGCAGTTTCAGGCTGTTCATGGATTAGCTCCCGTATTGTTGTGTGCTTGCGCTTGCGCTTGTTGGTAGGCTGGATGCAGCGGGTCCATATCGTCCGGCACCTCGAGTTTGCGCGGACGGTCCGGATACTGGGCGCCCGGACGGTAGGCGCGCAGCTGGAAGACGTAGGCCAGCACTTCGGCCACGGCGGCGTACAGGCGCGGTGAAATCTCGTCGCCGATCTCGGTATGCTTGTGCAGCGCGCGGGCCAGGGCCGGCGCTTCCAGGATCGCCACCTTGTGTTCCTTGGCCAGTTCGCGGATCTTGGCGGCCACCGCGTCGGTGCCCTTGGCCACCACCTTCGGCGCGCCGCCGGCGCCATCGACGTATTTCAGCGCGACCGCGAAATGGGTCGGGTTGGTCACCACCACGTCGGCCGTCGGCACCTCGGCCATCATGCGGCGCTTGGCCATCTCGCGCTGCAGCTGGCGGATCTTGCCCTTGATCTGGGGATTGCCGTCCGACTCCTTGGATTCCTGGATCAGCTCCTGGCGCGTCATCTTCAGCTTGTTGGCGTAATGCCACATCTGGTAAGGCGCATCGATGGCGGCGATGAAGCCGAGCGCGCCGACGATGAACAGGAAGCTCATGGCCAGCATATCGAGCAGGTGGGCACTGCCCAGCTTGAGCGGCTCGTTGACCAGGCCGAACACGGCCTCCTTCTGTTTGAGCACCACCAGCCAGGCGACGGCGGCCACGATCAGGGTTTTCAGGATGGCCTTGACCAGCTCCACCAGCGCATTCTTGGACACCAGATTGCCCAAGCCGTTGATCGGATTGAGCTTCATGAAATTCGGGGTGACGGCCTTGCCGCTGAACAGCCAGCCGCCCACCAGCAAGGGCGACGCGAGGGCCACGATCATCACCGCCACCGCCAGCGGCAGGCAGGCGACGATGACCTGCACCACATCGACCAGGATGCGGGTGATCAGCACATCGGGATTGAAGACTTGCTCGCGCGTCAGCGACAAGCCGGACACCAGCGCCGCGCTCAACTGCCGCACCAGGCCGGAACCGGTCAACCACAGACCGGCGCCCGCCGCCATCAGCACGGTAAAGGTCGCCACTTCGCGCGACCGGGGAACGTCGCCTTCTTCGCGCGCCTGCTCGAGGCGCCGCTGTGACGCCGGTTCGGTCTTTTCGGCTTCGCTGTCTTCAGCCATCTACTGCTCCTGGTAAGGCCGGCGCGGACACCCGGCGGCCTGGCAGGAGACATTATTGCTGCTAGGCCATGACGGCCATCGGCGGAACAGGCGGACTTTCCCCACCCTGTTCCATTTTATTGCAATTTAGAAACAATCTCAGGACGCCGCGCACACCCGCTGCTCGATGGCGCCGAACAGCGATTTGCCATCGGCATCGAGCATGTCGATGCGGATGGTGTCGCCGAAGCCCATGAACGGCGTGCTCGGCTTGCCGTCGGCGATGGTTTCCAGGCAGCGCTTCTCGGCGATGCAGGAATAGCCCTTGCGGGCATCCTGGTTCGACACCGTGCCGGAGCCGACGATGGTGCCGGCGCGCACATTGCGCGTCTTGCACAGGTGGGCGATCAGCTGGGCGAAGTTGAACACCATGTCCACGCCGGCATTGGGCTGGCCCACCAGCTTGCCGTTCCAGACCGAGCGCAGCGGCAGGTGCAGCTTGCTGTCCTGCCAGGCCTCGCCCAGCTCGTCCGGCGTCAGCGCCAGCGGCGCGAAGCTGGTGGCCGGCTTGGACTGGACGAAGCCGAAGCCCTTGGCCAGTTCGTCGGGAATCAGATGGCGCAGCGAGACATCGTTGACCAGGGTCAGCAGGCGGATTTGCTGCTGGGCCTGGTCGGGCGTGGCGCCCATCGGCACATCGCCGGTGATGACGGCCACCTCGGCCTCGAAGTCCAGCCCCCATTCCTCGTGGCGCAGCACGATATCGTCGCAGGGGCCGAGGAAATCGTCGCTGCCGCCCTGGTACATCAGCGGGTCTTCCCAGAATGCGGCCGGCATCTCGGCATTGCGCGCCTTGCGCACCAACTCCACATGGTTGACATAGGCCGAGCCGTCGGCCCACTGGTAGGCGCGCGGCAGCGGCGCCATGCAGCGCTGCGGCTCGAAGTCGAAGCTGCGGCGCGCCCTGCCCTCGTTGAGCTGGCGCGACAGCTCGTCGAGCTGGGGCGCGATAAAGGCCCAGTCGTCGAGCGCGCGCTGCAGGGTGGCGGCGATGCCGTCGGCCAGCACGGCCGTTTTGAGATCGCGCGCGACGAGGGCCAGCTGGCCGTCGCGCGTGCCGTCTTTCAGGGTTGCCAGTTTCATGGGCGGGAACGGTTGGTTGCGAAGAGTGAAACTGTAGCAGAGGCCCGCCCGGCGCGGCGGGCCGCGCCGCTCAGGCCGGGGCCAGCAGGGCCAGCTGTTCCGGCGTCAGATAGCACCACTCGCCCTCTTGCAGGCCGAGCGACGCCAGTTCCAGGCCGCCGATGGCGGAGCGGTGCAGCGCGCTGCAATGGTTGCCGGCCGCCGCCAGCATGCGCTTGACCTGGTGGTATTTGCCCTGCTCCAGCACGATTTCCAGCTGGTGCGCGCCGCGCTGCTCGCAGACCAGGGCCGCCAGCGGGGCCGGCTCGTCGTGCAGCTGCACGCCGGCGCGCAATTGCGCGATCAGTTCCGGCGTCACCGGGTCGTGGGTGGTGGCCTGGTAGACCTTGGGCACATGGCGCTTGGGCGAGGACTGGGCGTGGATGAAGGGGCCGTCGTCCGACATCAGCAGCAGGCCCGTGGTGTCGTGGTCGAGGCGGCCGACCGGCTGCACTTCGCGCCAGCTGAACTGTTCGGGCAGCAGGGTCAGCACGCCGGGATGGTGGCTGGGCTTGCGCGAGCATTCATAGTCGGCCGGCTTGTACAGGGCCAGGTACAGGTGTTCGCGGTAGACCCACTCTTCGTCGAAGACGTGCAGCACCAGGCCGTCGGTGTCGAAAGTGGTCTTGTAGTTGTCCTGCACGACGCCAGCGATGAGGACGTCGCCGTCCTCGATCAGGGCGCGGCAGTATTTGCGGGTGCCGAAACCCTGCGATTGCAGGATACGGTCGAGGGATAATTTACTCATGGGGCGGGATTTTACCGGATTTGTCCTGGCACCCGCCAAGCGATTGATATAAATCAAACTGCTGACCGGCCCCATCGATACACTGGAAACAAATGTAGGAATCTACTTAACGTGCCCTAGGATTTCATCGAGCACGATCAGAATTTACGGGAGAGCCAGATCATGCAAATCCACGACAGCGATATCCGTGCCACCGCCGAACAGGCGGCCCAACATGAAACCGACGCCGCCCTGGCGCGCTGGCGCGGCGGCGCCCCGCTCGGCGGCCATACCGTGCAAGGGCGCTGGCATGCGCACCTGCAGCAGCATTACCAGGACTGGCTGCAGGCCGGCGGCTTCCATGCCGAAGAGACTGGGCGGAAATGAAAACAGCGGCCAGAGGCCGCCGTTCTCTTGTTCCATCCCGGAACACATTCGAGGAAGTGATTTCACTCGGTGGGCGCATGCACGATGCGCCGGGAGTAGTTCCATCGCAATGTCAGCTTACGCCAACCTTCAACGTCTTGTATAAGCCCTCCCTTGGAACGAACTACATCACCACTATAGCCCACGACCGGGAATATACAAGGCGTAATAAGAGCAAACTGCCAATCTTGTCTGTTGCTCTCTTCACGCAATTCAGCGCAGCGCGGGACGGGCGGCCTCGGCGGCCGCCTTGATCGCGCCGGAGCCCACGGCGGCGCCGAATTTCTTCAGCACGCGCTCCTGCAGGCCCTCATGCTGGGTGTAGTCGATGATGTCGGGCGCGTCGATCACATCGCGCGCCACGCTGTCGACGCTGCCCAGGCCGTCGGCCAGGCCCATCTCGATGGCGCGCGCGCCGGTCCAGAACAGGCCCGAGAACATGTCCGGCGTTTCCTTCAAGCGCTTGCCGCGGCCCGCGCGCACCACGTCGATGAACTGCCCGTGGATTTCATTGAGCATGCTTTGGGCATGCAGCTTCTGCTTGTCCGACTGCGGGCTGAACGGGTCGAGGAAGCCCTTGTTGGCGCCGGCCGTCAGCAGGCGGCGCTCGACGCCCAGCTTGTCCATGGTGCCGGTGAAGCCGAAACCGTCCATCAGCACGCCGATCGAGCCGATCAGGCTGGCCTTGTCGACATAGATCTTGTCGGCCGAGGCGGCGATGTAATAACCGCCCGAAGCGCAGATTTCGTCGACCACCACGTACAGCGGCTTGGCCGGATAGCCCTTGCGCAGGCGGTGCACCTCGTCGACGATCATGCCGGCCTGCACCGCGCTGCCGCCCGGGCTGTTAATGTGCAGCACCACGGCCACCGAGCCGCTGTCGGAAAACGCCTTGTTGAGGGCCGGGATCACCACCGAGGCGGCGCCGCTGCCCTCCGCCTCGATATTGCCTTCAATCTCGATCAGGGCCGTATGCCGCCCTAAAGACTCGGCATCTCCGCCCATCAGGTCGATATCGAAATAGCTGATCACGGCCAGGAAGACGATCACCAGCATGAAGACCTTGAAGAAGATGCTCCAGCGGCGGTTGGCGCGCTGCTCCTTCAGGGTGGCGAACACCAGCTTTTCCAATACCTCCCTTTCCCACTTGATGGGCGGCACGCCCTCATCGGCGGGCGCGGCCGGCGGCGCCGGTGGCGGGGTCGGCGGCAGGCCAGCGGCGTTGCCGGGATTCTCAGTGTTCTCGTTCATGCTCTACTTTTCGTGAAAGACGGCGCCTCAGGCGCGCGCCGGACGGACGTAATCGTCCGGTTGCCAGAAAATCTGCTGATCGCGCTCGCTCACCGTGATCGGCCGCAGGCGGCCGCCCTTGCACGGGCCGCCGGCGCAGTGGCCGCTTTCCGGCACATACACGGCGCCATGGGTCGAACACATGATGTACAGGCCGCTCGACTCGAAGAATTCGCCGGGCGCCCAGTCCAGCTCGATGGGCACGTGGGCGCAGCGGTTCAGATAGCCATACGCCTGGCCGCCATAGCGCACCACGAAGCCGGTGCCGTCCTCGCCGCCGGCCGTGACGGGAAAACGCACGCCCTTGCCGCCTTCGGCCAGCTCATCGGAGGCGCAGATCAGAATGTCCGGGGTTTCGCTCATCAGGCGTTCTCGTTCAGCCATTGGTGCAGCTCGGCCACGGAACGGGCCGAGAACAGCGGATTGCAGGCTTGCAACTGGTGCAGGGGATGGGCGCCATATTCGACGGCGATGCCGGCCGCGCCGGCATTCTGCGCCATCAGCAAGTCGTGGGTGGTGTCGCCGATCATCACGGTGCGCTTGAGATCCTGGCCCAGCTCGCGCGTCAGCTCCTGCAGCATGGCCGGATGGGGCTTGGAGAATGTTTCATCGGCGCAACGCGTCGCATCGAAGGCCGACAGCAGGCCCACATCGTTGAGTGCGCGGTTCAGGCCGACCCGGCTCTTGCCCGTGGCCACAGCCAGGAAATAGCCTTCCTGCGCCAATTCCTGCAGCATCGCGCGCACGCCCTGGAACAGGGTCAGCTCATGGTCGCGGCTCAGGAAGTGGTAGCGGTAGCGCTCCACCATGCGCGCATGGTATTTCGGATCGACCTCGGGCAGCACGGCCTGCATGGCTTCGTGCAGGCCGAGGCCGATCACATGGGCGGCGGCGGCCTCGCCCGGCACCGGCAAGCCCAGGTCCTTGGCCGCGGCCTGGATGCACTTGACGATGGCCGCCGTGCTGTCCATCAGCGTGCCATCCCAATCGAAGACGATCAGATCGAATTGCTTTCTTGACATTTTCCCCAGCCGGCCCGCGGCTGGCTCCTCTAATAGTGTTAGTGCGGCAGCGCCGGACCCAGGCTCTGCAGGAAGCGATCGCACTCGGCGGCCAGCGGCGCATTCAGCGTCATGCGTTTACCCGATTCCGGGTGGGTAAACGTGATCTGATGGGCATGCAGAAACATGCGTTTCAGGGCGCCACGCGTGGCATCGGCTTTTTGCAAAGCTTTGTTCAGGGCGAAATCGCCATATTTATCGTCACCTGCAATTGGGAAGCCCGACGATGCCAGATGAACGCGAATCTGGTGCGTGCGGCCGGTTTTCAGCTCGGCTTCCAGCAAGGCAAATTTTTCAAACTTGCGCAGCAGGGAGAATACCGTATGCGAAGGCTGGCCGTCGGCCGCCACCGTCACCCGGCGTTCGCCATCGGCCGTCGTATATTTATGCAATGACAATTTTACATGCTGGCGCTTATTCTTCCAGTCCCCCACCGCGAGCACCAGGTAGCGCTTGTCGGTATGGCCGTCGCGCATCTGCTCATGCAGGCTGGTCAGCGCGGAACGTTTCTTGGCGAGCAAGAGCAAGCCCGAGGTTTCGCGGTCGAGGCGGTGCACCAGCTCGAGGAATTTGGCGTCCGGACGGGAAGCGCGCAATTGCTCGATGACGCCGAAGGAAACGCCCGAGCCGCCATGCACGGCGACGCCGGCCGGCTTGTCGATGACCAGCAGGTGGCTGTCCTCGAAAATAATGCTGAATTCGGCGGCCGGCACGCTGACTTCGTTCTTTTCAGCAACACGGACTGGCGGGATGCGCACCACATCACCCTGTACCAAACGGTATAGCTGGTCGATGCGGCCCTTGTTGACGCGCACTTCGCCCGACCGCAGGATGCGGTAGATATGGCTTTTCGGCACGCCTTTGCAAACACGCAACAGATAGTTATCTATGCGCTGTCCGGCCTCTTCTTCGGTGATTGTGACGAATTGTGCTTGCGGCAGGACCGGTGTGGGGGAAGCCGGCCGGGCCTGGGAGGCCTTGTTTTGCCCTGTCTTCCCAGAAAATCTCTCTAAGTCCTTCATTTTGAATATATAATCGTTTTGCCGCGGTTTAAGCTGCTGCACGTGTAAGAATAAAAGCACATTTTACACAGGGGCGTATCCACTGGCCTCGCCTAAATGCAAATTCGGTGGAAAAAATGTATACGCACACCCATGCGCGAATCAAGGTGATCACCACTGTGGCCATCGGATAGCGCGCAAGAGTGCTGGGATTAGATTGGCTGGATTGTTAGGATAAGTCCGGCGAGCAAGCCCCCAAGTCGTTGCTCGCTGGTTGATGAAGCTGATAACGCTTGCCGTTTCGCCGGGATCCTGGAGAGGCCCGGCCCGACGCTTTGCGCACGCCCGCATACTCCCGCCCCCGACCCTGTCGGGCCGCATGGATGAGTTGCCCGCGGTGCGTGCACTCGGCATGACGATCGGCCTCATGCGCCCTTTGCGGCGGCAGCGCTTTTGCGCTGCCGCGCCGCATGACGAGGCATTTCCCCGCAGCCTCCTTAACTCCCGCGTATATCCGTGTACGTTTGCCGCTCTTCGGAGCGGCCTGGAGACGGCCTTCGGGTCGCGGAGTTTATAAAAATGAAACGCATGTTGTTTAATGCTACGCAGCAAGAGGAGCTGCGCGTAGCAATTGTCGACGGTCAGAAACTGATCGATATCGACATCGAAACTGCTGGACGCGAGCAGCGCAAGTCAAATATCTACAAAGGCGTCATCACCCGTATCGAACCCTCCCTGGAAGCCTGTTTCGTCAGCTATGGCGAAGACCGTCACGGTTTCCTGCCGTTCAAGGAAGTGGCGCGCAGCTATTTCCGCGAAGGCGTGGACGTGCGCAATGCCTCCGTCAAGGAAGCGCTGCGCGAGGGCCAGGAAATCGTGGTGCAGGTGGAAAAGGAAGAGCGCGGCAATAAAGGCGCGGCCCTGACCTCCTTCATCTCGCTGGCCGGACGCTACCTGGTGCTGATGCCGAACAACCCGCGCGGCGGCGGCGTCTCGCGCCGCGTCGAAGGCGAAGAACGCCAGGAACTGCGCGAAACCATGGACAAGCTGGACCTGCCGCAAGGCATGTCCGTGATCGCCCGCACCGCCGGCATCGGCCGCACCGTGGAAGAGCTGCAGTGGGACTTGAACTACCTGATGCAGCTGTGGCGCGCGATTGAAGGCGCCTCCAAGGCCGGCTCCGGCGCCTTCCTGATCTATCAGGAATCGTCCCTGGTGATCCGCGCCATCCGCGACTACTTCCAGCCCGATATCGGCGAGATCCTGATCGATACCGACGAGATCTACGACCAGGCCCACCAGTTCATGAGCCATGTGATGCCCGATATGGTGCATCGCGTGAAGCGCTACAGCGACGACGTGCCGCTGTTCTCGCGTTTCCAGATCGAACACCAGATCGAGACGGCCTACTCGCGCACCGTGCCCCTGCCTTCCGGCGGCGCCATCGTGATCGACCACACCGAAGCGCTGGTGTCGGTGGACGTCAACTCGGCGCGCGCCACGCGCGGCTCCGACATCGAGACCACCGCCTTCAACACCAATCTGGAAGCGGCCGAAGAAGTGGCGCGCCAGCTGCGCCTGCGCGACCTGGGCGGCCTGATCGTGATCGACTTCATCGACATGGAAGTGGCCAAGAACCAGCGCGAAGTCGAGCAGCGCCTGAAAGACGCCCTGCACCATGACCGCGCCCGCGTTCAGATGGGCAAGATTTCGCGCTTCGGCCTGATGGAACTGTCGCGCCAGCGCCTGCGTCCTTCGCTGTCCGAAGGCTCGCACGTGACCTGCCCGCGCTGCTCGGGCACCGGCCATATCCGCGATACCGAATCGTCCGCCCTGCAGGTGCTGCGCATCATCCAGGAAGAGGCGATGAAGGAAAACTCGGCCGCCATCCACGTGCAGGTGCCGGTCGATGTCGCCGCCTTCCTGCTCAACGAGAAGCGCGGCGAAGTGCTGAAGATCGAGAACCGCCACCGCATCACCGTGATCCTGATCCCGAACAAGCATCTGGACACCCCGCACTACAAGCTGGAACGCATCAAGCACGACGATCCGCGCCTGGAAGACAGCGCCGCCAGCTACACCATGGCGGAGCAGGCCGAAACCGATATGGCCTTCAGCAAGCGCCAGAAGGAAGAAGCCAAGCCGCGCCAGGAAGCCGTGGTCAAGACCATCACCCCGGCCCAGCCGGCGCCGATGGTGGACCGCAAACCGGCCGCCGAAGCCGCCAAACCGGCCGCGCCCGCCGCTGCCGCAGCGGCCGAGCAAGGCTTCTTCGCCAAGCTGATCTCCTTCTTCACCGGCAAGAAAGAAGAAGCAGCGGCAACGGCCGCACCGGCCATCGTCAGCAAATCGTCGAGCAGCGAGCGCGGCGACCGCAACGCCCGTGGTCCACGCGGCCGCAACCGTAACGCCAAGGGCCGCGAGCGCGACGAGCGCGAAGGCGGCGCCCGCGCCGCCGGCACGGACGAAGCGCCGAAAGCGGCCGAAGGCCGTCCAGCCCGTCCGCCGCGCCCACCGCGCGAGCCACGCGAAGCGCGTGAAGGCCAGCCGGCCGAAGCGCCACGCGCCGAACGCGCGGAGCGCGGCGAACGTGCCGAGCGTCCTGAACGCGCGGAACGCGGCGAGCGCGCCGAGCGCCCACCGCGTCCGCCACGCGAACCGCGCGGCGAAAAAGCTGCCGTCACGGAAGTCAAAGCGGAAGAACTGGCACTGGCCGCAGCCGGCGTCGGCCCGGCCGGCGCCACGCCTGCCGTGGACGTGCCAGACCTGGTGAAAGTGCCGGCCAATGCCGGTCCGGACGGCGAGGACGCGGACGGCGCCGAAGGTGGCGATGAACCGCGCCGCCGCCGCCGTCGTGGCGGCCGCAACCGCAACCGCCGCGAACGCGACGGTGAAGGCCAGGATGGCGCTTTCGCCGCCGATGGCGAAGCCGGCGACGCCGGTGAAGCCGCGATCCAGGCCGTGGCGCCAGCCATCGCCGCCGTCGAGGCAGCCGAAGCTGTGGCACCAAGCGCCGCGCCCGTCGTGAACGCCGCCGTGGAAACGGCCGCGCCAGCCGCTGGCGTTGCCGCAACCATTGTTGAAGCCGCTGCCGTGCCAGCCGCCGCACCCGTTGCGCCAGCCGCCGCCGTTGTGACCGAGGTCGCCGCCGCTGCTGCTCCAGTGCAAGCTGAAGCTGCCGTTGTCGCTGCGCCGGTCACCGCCGTGGCGGAAGCTGCCGCCGTGCCAACCGAAGCCGTTGCCGAGGCCGCTGTTGCCCCGGCCGCCGCCGAAGCGCCGTCCCCAGCGCCAGCTGAAGCAGCGCCAGTGAGCGTCCCGGCAGTTGCCGTGGCTGCCCCTGCCGCCGCAGCAGCCGTCGCCGCCGAAACCGTGGCGACTCCAGCCGCAGTAGAAGCAGTTGCCGCGCCAGCGGTCGCCGCCGAAGCCGCAGCGCCGGAAGCCAGCGCCCCGGCCGTCGCCGCAGTGGAAACCGTGGCCGCGCCAGTCAGCGCACCGGCAGTTGCCGTGGCCGCACCGGCTCCAGCGCCAGCTCCCGTGGCGCCGGCCGCCGCGCCAGTGGCCAGCGCAGCAGCGCCTGCCGCTGCCCAGCCTGCTGCTCCGGCAGCCGACCTGAACGCCCTGTTGGGTTCGGTTGGCCTGACCATGGCCGCGACCGACCCGGCCAAGCTGCGCGCCGCCCAGGAAGCCGCTGCCCAGGTGGCGGCCCCGGTGCGCGTGCCGCGCGAGCGCAAGCCGCTGCCGCCGGTCTCGGACGAGCCGCTGGTGCAGGTTGACACCCGCCGCTGATCGGCACGGGCCTGGCCCTTGCTAATCTGAAGAAAGGGAAGCCTCGGCTTCCCTTTTTTCCGCCCGTCCCTGCCACCGAAGACTCAGCCATGTCCCACGCCCCCGCTCCCGTCAGCCTGCGCAGCGCCGTCCGCTACTGGCTGAAACTCGGCTTCATCAGCTTTGGCGGCCCAGCCGGCCAGATCGCCATGATGCACAGCGAGCTGGTGGAAAAACGGCGCTGGATCTCGGAACAGCGCTTCCTGCACGCGCTCAACTACTGCATGCTGCTGCCCGGCCCGGAAGCCACCCAGCTCGCCGTGTATATCGGCTGGCTGATGCACAAGACACGCGGCGGCATCATCGCCGGCACGCTCTTCATCCTGCCATCTTTACTCATCATGATGGCTTTATCCTGGATCTACCTCGCTTACGGCAGCCTGCCGCTGATCGCCGGCATCCTCTACGGCATCAAGCCGGCCGTGGTCGCCATCGTGCTGGCCGCGGCCTGGCGCGTAGGCCGCCGCACCCTGCGCAATGCCGCGCTGGCGGGCATCGCGCTCGGCGCTTTTGTCGCGATCGCCCTGCTTCACCTGCCTTTTCCGGCCATCGTGGCCACGGCCGCCCTGGCCGGCTGGCTCGGCGGCCGCTACCGCCCCGCCTGCTTCCAGCTGGCGTCCACGCCGGCCTCCGGCCCGCAGCACTACGGCCCCGCCCTGATCGACGACGCCACGCCGACGCCGCCCCATGCCCGCTTCAGCGGCCGCCGCCTGCTGCGCACCAGCCTGAGCGGCCTGCTGCTGGCCGGCGCCGTCTGGCTGCTGCTGGCCGGCCTCTTCGGCTGGCGCGCGCCGCTGGCCCAGATGGGCTGGTTCTTCGGCAAGGCCGCCCTCCTGACCTTCGGCGGCGCCTACGCGGTATTGCCCTATGTCTACCAGGGTGGCGTGGAAACCTTCCACTGGCTGACCCCGGCGCAGATGATGGATGGCCTGGCCCTGGGCGAAACCACGCCCGGCCCGCTGATCATGATCGTCGCCTTCGTCGGCTTTGTCGGCGGCTGGACCCATGCCGTCTGCGGCCCCTGGCTGGCGGCGGGCGGACTGGCCGGGGCGGCGGTGGCGGCCTGGTTCACCTTCCTGCCCTCCTTCATCTTCATCCTGGCCGGCGGTCCGCTGGTGGAAGCCACGCGCGGCAATATCCGCATGACGGCGCCGCTGACCGCCATTTCGGCGGCCGTGGTGGGCGTCATCGCCAGCCTGGCCTTGTTTTTCGGCCAACACGTTTTCCGCCCGGACGGACGCTGGGACGGGCCGGCCATCGCCCTCGGCGCCCTGGCCTGCCTCGCCCTCATCCGTTTTAAGATGGGCACCATAGTCCTTTTGGTCACCTGTGCAATCGCTGGCGTCGTGCTATCGTATCCGGGTTGAACGCTTTTCCCCTTGCAACACCCATGACCGAGAAAATCATCCTTGTGTCGGACGGCCGCAGTGCGGTCCCGGCCATTCCCGCCAGCCTGGCGCCAGCGACAGGAAGCGTGCTGGACAGTCACGCCCGCCCCCTGCACGATCTGCGCATCTCGGTGACTGACCGCTGTAACTTCCGCTGCGTCTACTGCATGCCCAAGGAAGTCTTCGACCAGCATTACCAGTACCTGCCGCATTCCTCCCTGCTGAGCTTTGAGGAAATCACGCGCGTGGCGCGCCTCTTCATCGCGCATGGCGTGGAAAAGATCCGCCTGACCGGCGGCGAGCCGCTGCTGCGCCGCCACCTCGAGCGCCTGGTCGAGATGCTGGCCAGGCTGCCCACGGCCAGCGGCAAGCCGCTCGACCTGACCCTGACCACCAACGGTTCCCTGCTGGCGCGCAAGGCGCAGTCGCTCAAGGACGCCGGCCTCACCCGCGTCAGCGTCTCGCTCGACGCCCTGGACGACGCCACCTTCAAGCGCATGAACGATGTCGATTTCGCCGTCGCCGATGTGCTCAAGGGCATCGACGCCGCCCAGCAGGCCGGGCTGGGACCGATCAAGGTCAATATGGTGGTCAAGGGCGGCCTGAACGAGCAGGAAATCCTGCCCATGGCCCGCCATTTCAAGGGCACGCCCACCATCCTGCGCTTCATCGAATTCATGGACGTGGGCGCCTCCAACGGCTGGAATATGCGCGATGTGATTGCGTCCGACGAGCTGCGCCGCCGCATCCACGCCGAGATGCCGCTGCTGCCGGCCGATCCGAACTACAGTGGCGAAACAGCGCAGCGCTGGCGTTACGCCGATGGCGGCGGCGAAATCGGCTTCATCTCCAGCGTCACCCACGCCTTCTGCCACGACTGCTCGCGTGCCCGCCTGTCCACCGAAGGCCAGCTCTACACCTGCCTGTTCGCCAGCCGCGGCCACGATCTGCGCAGCCTGCTGCGCGGCGGCCGCAGCGATGCCGAAATCAGCGCCGCCATTGGCGCGCTGTGGCGCGTGCGCAGCGACCGCTATTCCGAGCTGCGCACCATCAACACCGACGGTCTGTCGCGCTCCGGCAGCGAACAGCGCGTCGAAATGTCCTATATTGGGGGTTAGTTTGACCGATAAGAACCAGATCAGCGCCCTGATCCTCGCCGGTGGCCGCGCCACCCGCATGGGCCGCGTCGACAAAGGGCTGCAACCCTTGCGTGGCGCCACCCTCGTCGCCCATGTGCTGGAAAAGCTCAAGCCGCAAGTGGCCCACATCGCCATCAATGCCAACCGCAACGCCGACGCCTATGCCGCCTATGGCCTGCCCGTGCTGACCGACGCGCTGGATGGCTTCGCCGGCCCGCTGGCCGGCCTGCAAGTAGGTCTGCGCGAGTGCCGCACCGAGCTGCTGCTCACCGTCCCCTGCGATTCGCCCTTCCTGCCGGCCGACCTGGCGGCGCGCCTGCAGGCCGCCCTGCAAGCCGAAGACGCCGATCTGGCCGTGGCCGTCACCCTGGAGCCGGACGAGCACGGCGTGCCGCAGCGCCAGCGCCATCCCGTGTTCAGCCTGGTCAAGCGCAGCGCCCTGCCCCAGTTGCAAGCTTATCTCGACAGCGGCATGCGGCGCATGGGCGGCTGGCATGGCGCGCTGCGCGTGGCCGAAGTGCTGTTCAGCGACGCCGCCGCCTTCCGCAATATCAACACGCTGGAGCAGTTGCAACAAGAGGAGCGCGGCCACGCGCCCAGCCTGCAGCAAGTGATCGGCTGCCTGTCGGATTACGATCCCGGCGCGCTGCCCGTGCGCCATGCCCAGCACATCATCCACAGCTTCATCCAGCCGGTGCGCGCCGTCGAAAAAGTCGCGCTGCGCAGCGCCCTCGACCGCGTGCTGGCGGCCGACCTGATCTCGCCCATCGATGTGCCGGCCCACGACAATTCCGCCATGGACGGCTACGCCTTCGACGGCGCCCAATTGCAAGGCGCTGAACGGCTGACCCTGCGCATCATCGGCATCGCCTACGCCGGCCAGCCATCGGGCCTGCGTCCCGGCCCCGGCGAATGCGTGCGCATCATGACCGGCGGCGTCATGCCGGAAGGCTGCGACACCGTGCTGCCGCAGGAACTGGCCAGCGCCAGCGACGCCGCCAGCGTCACCTTCGCCGGCAACAGCGTGCGCAGCGGCGACAACCGGCGCCGCCAGGGCGAAGACTTGCAAGCCGGCCAGCCCGCCCTGCGCGCCGGCAAGCTTATCCGCCCGGCCGACCTCGGCCTGATCGCCTCGCTCGGCATCGCCGAAGTCCCGGTGCGGCGCCGCCTGCGCGTCGCCTTCTTCTCCACCGGCAACGAGCTGCGCTCCATCGGCGAACCGCTCGAGGCAGGCTGCATCTACGACAGCAACCGCTATACGCTGTATGGCATGCTGCGCCGGCTCGGCTGCGACATCATCGATATGGGCGTCACGCGCGACGACCCGGCCGCGCTCGAAGCGGCCCTGCGCGAAGCCTGCGAAAGCGCCGACGCCATCATCACTTCCGGCGGCGTGTCGGTGGGCGACGCCGACTACACGCGCGAGGTGATGGACAAGCTCGGCGAAGTCAGCTTCTGGAAAATCGGCATGCGCCCCGGCCGGCCGATGGCTTTTGGCCAGATCCGCTCCAACGGCCACTCCGCCTTCCTGTTCGGCCTGCCCGGCAACCCGGTCGCCGTCATGGTCACCTTCTACTTCTTCGCCCGCAACGCCCTGCTGCGCATGATGGGCGTCGACGGCGGCAACGCAACGCCACTGCTGCGCGCCCGCTCGGCCGAGGCGATCCGCAAAAAAGCCGGCCGCACCGAATACCAGCGCGGCATCGTCAGCCTGGGCGCCGACGGCCAGGCCGAAGTGCGCCTGACGGGCGCGCAAGGCAGCGGCATCCTGCGCTCCATGACCGAAGCCAACTGCATCATCATCCTCCCCGACGAGCAAGGCAATGTCGCCGCCGGCGAACCCGTCGCCATCCTCCCCTTCGAAGGTCTGATCTAAATCAACCAATGTCCCACCCTGGTGTCAGGCACCAGAGTAGGACATTCTTTGATCTAAATCAGGGAATGTCCGACCGTGGTGTCAGGCACCAGGGTCGGACATTGGCTGATGCAGATCAAAGGTGGAACAGATGGGCGGGCATGGGTTGCAGCGTTGTGCTAATGGCGGGGCGGAAGTCCATGTGGGCGAGGATGTCGCGCTCGAGGTCGATGCCGGGGGCGATTTCAATCAGTTCGGGGCCTTGCGCGCTCAGGCGGAAAACGCAGCGTTCGGTGACGTACAGGGCTTGCTGGCCGCGCGCCAGGGCGTGGGCGGCGCTGTAGCTGCGGTGTTCGACCGTGTCGACGAATTTGCGGGCGCTGCCTTCGTGCACGATGCGCAGGCGGCCCTCTGCGACGGCGATGCGCAGGCCGCCGGTGGTGAAGGTGCCGGCGAAGATCACCTTGCGCGCGTTCTGGCTGATGTTGATGAAGCCGCCCGCGCCGGCCAGCTTCCGGCCGAACTTGCTGACGTTCAGATTGCCTTCGCGGTCGGCTTGCGCCAGCCCCAGCACGGCGACATCGAGACCGCCGCCATCGTAAAAGTCGAACTGGTAGGGCTGGTCGATCACGGCGTCGGGATTGGCGGCGGCACCGAAGCTCAGGCCGCCCACCGGCAGGCCGCCGATCACGCCCGCTTCGGTGGTCAGGGTCAGCTGGTCGAGCAGGCCGGCTTCGGCGGCGACATCGGCCACGCCCTCGGGCATGCCGATGCCGAGGTTGACCACGTCGCCGGCTTGCAATTCCATCAGCGCGCGACGGGCGATGATCTTGCGTTCGTTGAGATGCAGCGGTTCGCGCTCGGCCAGCTCGATCCGTTCCAGGCCCGCATAGGCGGCGCTGAAGGCTTCGGCAAAGGTTTGCATATGGTGGGCCGGGTCTTCCGCCAGCACCACGCAGTCGACCAGGATGCCGGGCACCTTGACCTGGCGCGGATTGAGCGTGCCGCGCGGCGCCAGCGCTTCGACCTGGACGATCACCAGGCCGCCGCTATTGTGCGCCGCCATGGCGATGGCCAGCACTTCCAGCGTCAGCGCCTCGCGCTCCATGGTGATGTTGCCGGCGCTGTCGGCCGTGCTGCCGCGGATGATGGCCACCTGCACCGGCAGCGCCTTGTAGAACAGGCTTTCGCGCCCGCCCAGCATGCTCAGCTCGACCAGGTCTTCGCTGGCGCGCGCATTGATCTTGCCGCCGCCATGGCGCGGATCGACGAAGGTGCCGAGGCCGACATGGGTCAGCATGCCCGGCTTGCCGGCCGCCGTGTCGCGGAACAGCTGGCTGATCACGCCCTGCGGCAGATTGTAGGCTTCGATCAGATTGTCGATGGCGAGTTGCTGCAGCTTGGGCACCAGCCCCCAGTGGCCGCCGATCACGCGCCGCAGCAAGCCTTCGTGGGCCAGGTGGTTAAGGCCGCGCTCGCCGCCATCGCCCTGGCCCGCCGCGTACAGCAGGGTCAGGCCGCGCGGCCCGCCTTCGCGCAGGAAGCGCTGCTCCAATGCCAGCGCGATATTCTCGGCAAAGCCGATGCCGACAAAGCCGCCGGTGGCGAGCGTATCGCCGTCGCGGATGCGCGCCACGGCGTCGGCGGCGCTGACGATCTTGCTGCGCGGGCTGCTGGACATCTCCCCTCCTCCTGCCCCGCCGCGCCGCCGGCCCCTTGCCCGCGCCCGTTCAGAGGCTGTCGAGTTCTTCCGAATCCTGTTCCTGCGCCGCGCCCAGCAAGAGCTGGGCCGCCTCGGCGGGCAGCGCCTCCACCGACTTCAGCTTGCGCGCCATCTGGCGGCTGCGCACTTCGGCCGATTCGATATTGCGGGCGGCGCGCTCCAGCGTGCTCCGGGTGGCGGCCAGCACATCGCCAAACTTGGCAAACTCCGTCTTCACCGCGCCCAGCACCTGCCACACTTCCGACGAGCGCTTTTCCAGCGCCAGCGTGCGGAAGCCCATCTGCAGGCTGTTCAGCAGCGCCGTCAAGGTCGAGGGGCCGGCAATGCTGATGCGGTGCTGTCTTTGCAGCTCGTCGGCCAGGCCGGGACGGCGCATGACTTCCGCATACAAGCCTTCGGTCGGCAGGAAGAGGATGGCGAAATCGGTGGTGGCCGGCGGCGCCAGGTATTTCTCGGCGATGGTACGCGCCTCGCCGCGCACCGCCCGTTCCAGCTCGCGCCCGGCCACGGCCACGCCCTCGGCGTCGGCCCGCTCCGCCGCTTCCAACAGGCGCTCGTACTGTTCTTTCGGGAACTTGGCGTCGATCGGCATCCACACCGGCGCGCCGCCTTCCTGCTGGCCCGGCAGCTTGAGCGCGAATTCCACGCGCGCATTGCTGCCAATGACCGTTTCCACATTCTTGGCATACTGCTCCGGCGTCAGCACCTGCTCCAGCAGCATTTCCAGCTGCACCTCGCCCCAGGTGCCGCGCGTCTTGACATTGGTCAGCACGCGTTTCAGGTCGCCCACGCCGAGCGCCAGCTGCTGCATCTCGCCCAGGCCCTGGTGCACGCGCTCCAGCCGTTCCGACACCTGGCGGAACGATTCGCTCAGACGCGTTTCCAGCGTCGCGTGCAGCTTCTCGTCCACCGTCTTGCGCATTTCCTCCAGGCGCGTACCGTTATCGGTCTGCAGCTCGCGCATCTTGTTTTCCAGCGTCAGCCGCACTTCCAGCAGGCGGCGCGCATTCGATTCCGTCAGCGCCTCGATCTGGCGCCGCATGCCGTCCAGCTGCTGCACCGTGGCGGCATGGGCCTGGGTCAGGGTGCTGCCCATTTCCTGGCGCTGGGCCTGGGCCGTGGCCTGCAATTGCAGGCGCACTTCGCGCTCGACGCGGTCCAGGCGCTCGGCCAGATCGGCATCCACGCCGCCGCTGCGGCCGCGCACAAGCAGCACAAGCTGCAAGCCCACGATCAGGACGCAGGCGGCCAGCACGAGCCAGAGCAGGGTCGCCTCCATCAGCCGGCCTTGTTCCGCATCCAGTCGGCGGTCTGGAAGAAGGAATTCATCAGCCGCACGCGCAAGTCTTCCGCGATGCCGACATCTTCCATGGCCCAGGCCATGCAGCGCAGCCACTGGTCGCGCTCATCGCTGGCGATGGCGAACGGCAGGTGGCGCGCGCGCAGGCGCGGGTGGCCAAAGCGCTCCACGAACAGGTCCGGGCCGCCCATCCAGCCGCTGAGGAACCAGAACAGCTTGTCGCGCGAACCTTCGGTGGAGGGCGGATGCATGCTGCGGATGCCGGCGAACTCCGGCTCCAGCTCCATCAAATCATAAAAACGGTCGACCATCTCGCGCAGCTTGCTTTCGCCGCCGATCACGTCGTACAGGGTGGGGGATGCGGTTTCAGTCTCGTTCATAGTGCAATGATAGCGCAGCCGGTGAAAGCATATTGATCTGGATCAATCATCGATTAGATTTTAATCAAACCCGCTGCATTCCCCGGCATCATGCAGATTCAACCATTTTGCGCGGCGTATGCCGGGTAAGCCATGAAACTGTCCGTCTACTCTCACCCGTCGACCGTCGTGCTGGTCGACGACAGCCCGACCTTCCTGCGCAGCCTGAGCTACCACCTGGGTCCGCAGCCCTGCCGCAGCTTCAGCGACACCACCGAAGCCCTGGTCTGGCTGCATAACAGTCCGCGCCGCACCGGCCTGCCGCTGCGCGTCAGTTTCGACATCCACGGCCAGCAGGCCGACCAGCGCAATATCGCGATCGACGTGGAACGCATCCACCGCATCGCCAGCCAGCCGCAGCGCTTCGCCATTCCATCCGTGCTGGTGGTCGATTATTCCATGCCGCAGATGAGCGGCATCGATTTCTGCAAGGCCGTGCAGCAACTGCCTTGCAAGAAGATCCTGTTTACCGGCACCGGCGACGAGAAGATCGCCGTCGACGCTTTCAACCGCGGCCTGATCGACCGCTACATCAGCAAGAGCGATCGCAGCGCGCTGGACCTGCTGGAACGCGAAATCCACCTCTTGCAGCAAGCCTTCTTCCTGGACCGCTCGGAAACCCTGCGCGATATGCTGGCCTTGCACGATTACGGCTTCCTGCGCTGCCCGCAGCTGGCGGCCGTGGTGCGCGAGCTGTACGAGATGCGCGGCTTTGTCGAGCATTACGTCTTTCCCAAACCGGCCGGCATCATGTTCTGCGAACGCAACGGCAAGGCCACGCTGATGATTATCGAAACGGCCGAAAGCCTGCAGGCCCAGTACGAAATGGCGCGCGACAGCGGCGCCCCGGACTCGCTGCTGCAAGCCTTGCAGGACAAGCGGATCGTGCCCTTCTTCAGCCAGATTCCCGGCAACGACGGCATGTACTCGGCCGAGGTGGGCGAGCGCTGGCACCGCTACTGCAACGCGCCGCAGATCTGCCGCGGCGCCGAAACCTACTACTGGGCGCTGTTCGACGTGCCGCCCCACCTGCTGGACAAGCCGGTCTTCGCTTTCGAGCAGCACGGCAAGGACGCCGCGCCGCAGCCCAGCATGGCTTGAAGCGTTGCGCTGCCGCCTTTACGCTTCGCGCAGGGTTTGCAGCGGCGGCTTGCTCAGCACCGAACGCAAGCCCAGCCAGCCGCCGGCAATGGCGCACAGCGCGCCCGCCGCCAGTCCCGCCGCCCACACGGTCGGCGAGAAGGACCAGGCGAATTTGAACTGGTAGGTCGCCAGCGCCCAGCCCAAGGCCGCCGCGCCGCTGGCGGCCAGCAGGCCGGACAGGCCGCCCACCAGGGTGAACTCGATCAGCTGCGCCTGCGCCAGCTGCTTGCGCGTGGCGCCCAGGGCGCGCAGCAGGCCCGCCTCGCGCGTGCGCTCGTCCTGCGATCCCATCAGCGCCGCATACAGCACCAGCACGCCCGATGCGAGCGTGAAGACGAAGAGGAATTCCACCGCCACGATGACCTGGTCCAGCACCGTCTGGATTTCGCGCAGCACGCCGCCGATGTCGATGATGGTCAGGTTGGGGAATTCGCGCGCCAGCGTATTGCCCATGGCCAGCGCCTGCTTCGGCAGATGGAAGGAGGTGATCCAGGTCTGCGGCGTCTCGGCCATCGCCGCAGGATTGATGATGACGAAGAAGTTGACCCGCATCGAACCCCATTCCAGCTTGCGCAGGCTGGTGATCTTCGCTTCCACCAGGGAGCCGGCGATATCGAAGCGCATGGTGTCGCCAAGTTTCAGCTTGAGCGTCTTGGCCAGCTCCTTTTCCACCGAGGCTTCGGCCGGCGCGCCGGCGCGGTCGGCATACCACTGGCCGGCGGCGATCTCATTGCCCTGCGGGATGTCCGCCATCGTCGACAGATTGAATTCGCGGTCGGCCAGATTGCGCGCGCGCTCCTCTTCGTAAGTGTCCTGGGTGATGGCCTTGTCGTTCACCGCCACCAGGCGGCCCCGTATCATCGGATACATGGGCGCGCGCTGCACCCCGGCCTGCGCCAGCTTGGCGGCAATCGCCTCTTTCTGGTCCGGCTGGATATTGATGATGAAGCGGTTCGGCGCATCGGGCGGCAAGGTATTGCGCCAGGCCGTCATCAGGTCGCCGCGCACCACCGTCAGCAGCAGCAAAGCCATCAGGCCCAGCGACAGGGCGACGATCTGCACCACGGTGGCGCCTGGACGACGCTGCAGCGCGGTGATGGCAAAGCGCCAGCTCTGGGTGTTGACCAGGCCGCGCAGCGGCTTGAGCGCCTTCAAGCCCAGCCAGCCGATCAAGGCAAAGACGGCGAAGGCGCCCAGGAAGCCCAGTCCCGTGTAGGCGGCCAGCTGCGCATCGCCCGCCTGCCACAGCAGCAGCACGAAGAAGCTGGCCAGGCCCAGGCCATACGTCGCCAGCGCCATGGGACGCGGCGGCGCCTGTTCGCGCCGGATCACGCGGTTATGCGGCACATTGCGCAGTTGCAGGATGGGCGGCAGGGCAAAGCCGGCCAGCAGCAGCATGCCGGTCGCCACGCCATGCAGCAGCGGCGTGACGGTCGGCGGCGGCAGGTCGGCCGTCACCAGCTTGCCCAGCATTTCCAGCAGCAGGAAGTGGCTGGCGAAACCGAGCAAGGCGCCCAGCAGGCTGCCGGCCAGCCCGACCAGCAGGAATTCGGTCAGATAAATGCCTGTCACCTGGTTTTGCGTCAGGCCCAGGCAGCGCAGCATGGCGCAGGAATCCAGATGGCGCGTCATGAAGCGGCGCGCCGCCATCGCCACGGCCACCGCCGCCAGCATGGCCGACAGCAGGCCCACCAGCGAGAGGAAGCGGTCGGCCCGCTCCAGCGTGGCGCGCATCTCGCCGCGTCCTTCGGCCAGCGTTTCGATCGACACGCCTTTCAGCTTTTCATCCTTGATCCTGGCCTTCAGCCAGTCGCCATAGGCGTCCACCGCTGCCATCTGGCGTGTGGACGGCGCCGCCAGCAGCAGGCGGTAGCCGATGCGCGCGCCCGGCTGTTCCAGCCCGGTCGCCGCCAGGTCGGCCAGCGGCAGCATCACGCGCGGCGCGAAGTTGATGAAGCCGCCGCCGCGGTCCGGTTCGGAGGCGATCAGCTGGGCCACGGTAAAGCGCTTGTCGCCCAGGCGCAGCGTGCCGCCCACCTCTACCTGCAAGCCTGCCAGAATATTCGGATCGATCCACACCGTGCCCGGCGCCGGAATGCCTTCGGCAAAAGAACCGATGCTTTCATGCGCCTGCGCCGCCCGGGTCGTCACCTTCAGCCGGCCGCGCAGTGGATAGCCGGGACCGACCGCCTTCAGCGCCACCAGCAGCGATTGGGTGGCGTCGCCCTCGCCCGCCTGGGCCATGCTGGGGAAAGCCACCGTCTCGGCCAGCAGCAGGCCGCGCTGGCGCGCTTCGGCGCGCCAGGCGTCGGGAATGGGCTTATCGGAAAACACCAGCAGGTCCGCGCCCAGCAGCTGGTGCGCGTCGCGGTTCAGCGCCGTGCGCAGGCGGTCGATGAAGAAGCCGGTGGCCGACAGCGCGGCCACGGCGACGATCAGCGCCAGCAGCAGAAAGCGCAGCTGGCCGGCGCGCCAGTCGCGCGCCGTCATTCTCAGGGCTTGCAGGAACATGCGTCTCCTTGCAGGGCGGGCGGCGCGGGCCGCCCGCCGTTGACTTCGATCAGGTCAGCGATTAGGTCAGCGCTTAGGTCAAATTGAAGGCGGCGAAATAGGCATCCACATCGTCCAGATGTTTTTGCTTGTCCGCCTCGTTCAGGAAGGATGCCACAAAACTATTGCGCGCCAGCTGGTAGGCATGCTGCAGGCCCAAAGGCAGCGAATCGAAAGCGGCCAGCAGATTCTCATTCAGGTAGCCGCCGAAATAGGCCGGGTCGTCCGAGTTGACGGTGGCGACCAGGCCGGCGTCCAGCAGCTGCAGCAGATTGTGCTGCTGCATGTCCTTGAACACGCACAGCTTGATGTTCGACAGCGGGCAGACCGTCAGCGGCATGCCCTCTTCGGCCAGGCGTCTGGTCAGCGCATGGTCTTCCAGGCAGCGCACACCGTGGTCGATGCGCTCGACGTGCAGCACATCGAGCGCGGCGTAAATATAGGCTGGCGGACCTTCCTCGCCGGCGTGGGCCACCAGGCGCAAGCCCAGATCCTTGCAGCGCGAGAAGACGCGCGCGAATTTTTCCGGCGGATTGCCGACCTCGGAGGAATCCAGGCCCACGCCGATGAATTTGTCGCGGTACGGCAGCGCCGCTTCCAAGGTGGCGATGGCGTCGTCCTCGCTCAGGTGGCGCAGGAAGCACAGGATCAGGGTGGCGCTGACCGGGCTGTCCTGGCAGGCGCGGTGGATGCCGTTGATGACGGTGGCCATCGGCACGCCGCGCGCGGTATGGGTCTGCGGATCGAAGAAGATTTCGGCATGGCGCACATGGTCCGCTTCGGCGCGGCGCAGATAGGCCGCCGTCATATCGTAGAAGTCCTGTTCCTGCAGCAGCACGCTGGCGCCGGCATAGTAAATGTCGAGGAAGGATTGCAGATCCTTGAAGGCGTAGGCGGCGCGCAGCGCTTCCACGGAAGCGTAAGGCAGGCTGACGCCATTGCGTTCGGCCAGCGCGAAAATCAGCTCGGGTTCCAGCGAACCTTCGATATGGATATGCAGCTCGGCCTTGGGCATGTTCTGCACGATGGAGCGCAGCGATGTATTCATTTTATTGTTCCCCCTGGGTGTGTGGCGTGAAGACCAGCCATCTTAACCGATGCGCGCCGCCTTGTTTTCAGGCGGCCATGGCGCACGTTTTACACACTGGCCTGCACGGCTCAGGCAAGCATGTTACTGTGGCAGAAATGCGGACAAAACCACACAAAAAAGCCCTGGAATATTTCGAAAAATATTCAATATTCCCTTTTTAAATCAATTATTTAGATTCGTCTATTAACGATATTGCGACATATGTTTTGACTTCCTGAGGCAACGGAGCAATAATAAATTTCATAGACGTAAGATGCGTTACGGCGAACACACAAACATCCGGCACAACGCTGCCGCACCAACAAGAAGGCCAGCTCCAAGGTATGGGCAATCCATACTGGCACAGGAAGCGGGCAGCATATAAAACAATAAGAACCAGGAGAACCAGCACATACCAGAATCAGGCCAGCAGCTCCCTTTTTCATGACTGCCGACCGCGTGACAAGCTAGCAGGTTTACATTAAAGGACATTCAAATGACCATTTTTGACAACTACGCAGCACGGTACGAGCGCACCAGGGAAGAGGAAATGTCGCTTTCCGAATATCTGGCCCTATGCAAGAAAGACCGGCTGACCTATGCCTCGGCGGCCGAACGCATGCTGGCCGCCATCGGCGAGCCGACCCTGGTCGATACGCGCAACGACACCCGCCTGTCGCGTATCTTCGCCAACAAGGTCATCAAGATTTATCCCGCCTTCCGCGAGTTCTACGGCATGGAGGAAGTGATCGAACAGGTCGTTTCCTATTTCCGCCACGCCGCGCAGGGCCTGGAAGAACGCAAGCAAATCCTGTATCTGCTCGGTCCGGTCGGCGGCGGCAAGTCCTCGATCGCGGAAAAGCTCAAGTCCCTGATGGAGCAAGTGCCGTTCTACTGCCTGAAAGGTTCGCCGGTCAACGAATCGCCGCTGGGCCTGTTCAGCGAGCAGGAAGACGGCGTCATCCTGGAAGAGGATTACGGCATCCCGCGCCGCTATCTGCGCAATATCCCCAGCCCCTGGGCCGTCAAGCGCCTGCATGAATTCAACGGCGACATCAACCAGTTCCGCGTGGTCAAGCGCTATCCCTCGGTGCTGAAGCAGGTCGCCATCTCGAAAACCGAGCCGGGCGACGAGAACAACCAGGATATTTCCTCGCTGGTGGGCAAGGTCGATATCCGCAAGCTGGAAGACTATGCCCAGGACGATCCCGACGCCTACAGCTATTCCGGCGGCCTGTGCCTGGCCAACCAGGGCTTGATGGAATTCGTCGAGATGTTCAAGGCGCCGATCAAGGTGCTGCACCCGCTGCTGACGGCCACCCAGGAAGGCAATTACAAGGGCACGGAAGGCTTTGGCGCCATCCCCTTCGACGGCATCATCCTGGCCCACTCGAATGAATCGGAATGGAAGAGCTTTAAGAACAACCGCAATAACGAAGCATTCCTCGACCGTATCTATATCGTCAAAGTGCCATACTGCCTGCGCGTGACGGACGAGATCAAAATTTACGACAAGCTCATGGCCAATTCCTCGCTGGACAAGGCGCCCTGCGCGCCCGGCACCCTGCGCATGATGGCCCAGTTCGCCATCCTGTCGCGCCTGAAGGAGCCGGAAAACTCGAGCGTGTTCAGCAAGATGCTGGTCTACGATGGCGAGAACCTCAAGGATACCGACCCGAAAGCCAAGTCGCTGCACGAGTATGTCGACTACGCCGGCGTGGACGAGGGCATGAACGGCCTGTCGACCCGCTTCGCCTTCAAGATCCTGTCCAAGGTCTTCAACTTCGATTCGACCGAGGTGGCGGCCAATCCGGTGCACCTGCTGTACGTGCTGGAGCAGCAGGTCGAGCGCGAGCAGTTCCCGCCCGAGACCGAGCAGAAATACTTCTCCTATATAAAAGAGCACCTGGCGCAGCGCTATGTCGAGTTCATCGGCAAGGAAATCCAGACCGCTTATCTGGAAAGCTATTCCGAATACGGCCAGAACATCTTCGACCGCTATGTGACCTTTGCCGACTTCTGGATCCAGGACCAGGAATACCGCGATCCCGACACCGGCGAAAGCTTCGACCGCGAAGCGCTCAACAACGAGCTGGAAAAAATCGAGAAGCCGGCCGGGATTTCCAATCCCAAGGACTTCCGTAACGAGATCGTCAATTTCGGCCTGCGCGCACGGGCCAATAACGGCGGCAAGAATCCGGCCTGGACCAGCTACGAGAAATTCCGCACCGTGATCGAGAAGAAAATGTTCTCGAATACCGAGGAATTGCTGCCGGTGATTTCCTTCAACGCCAAGGCCAGCGCCGAGGATGCCAACAAGCACGCCGATTTTGTCGCGCGCATGGTGGAAAAAGGCTATACGGCCAAGCAGGTCCGCCTGCTGTGCGAATGGTATCTGCGCGTGAGGAAGTCATCCTAAGCCGACGGTGCGATAATATGTGGCGGGAGCTGCCTGGCTCCCGCCGCCCGCCGGTTCCAATGCAGCAGCAGGAGGCATGTTTTGACCTACCTCATCGATCGTCGCTTGCAAGGCAAGAACAAGTCCGCCGTCAACCGCGAACGCTTCTTGCGCCGCTACAAAGGCCAGATCAAGGATGCCGTGGGGCGCGCCATCAAGGGCCGCTCCATCACGGATATTGAGAATGGCGAGAAAGTCTCGATTCCCGTCAAGGACGTGAACGAACCCACCTTCGGCCATGCCCATGGCGGCGTGTGGGAAGTGATCAACCCCGGCAACCAGGAATACCAGAAAGGCGACCAGATCACGCGCCCCAAAGGCGGCGGCGGCGCCGGGCGCGGCCGCGCCGGCAATAGCGACCAGCTCACCGAAGACGATTTCATCTTCGAATTGTCGCGCGAAGAATTCATGAATTATTTCTTCGAAGACTTGGAGCTGCCGCATATGGTGAAGACCCAGCTCACCGCGACCACCGAGTTCAAGCAGCAGCGCGCCGGCTACACCGTGTCGGGCACGCCGTCCAATATCCATGTGCTGCGCTCCCTGCGCGGCGCCCTCGGGCGGCGCATCGCCGTCGGCGGCAGTTCGCGCAAGCGCCTGATCGAGGCCGAACGCGAGCTCGAGGAATTGCTGCTGGCCGGCGCGCCGCTGGAAGATCCGGACGTGGTCGAGCTGAAAAAACTGATCCACCATCTGCACACGCGGCTGTTGGCCATCCCCTTCATCGATCCGTTCGACCTGCGCTACAGCAACCGGATCAAGGTGCCCAAGCCCATGACCCAGGCCGTGATGTTTTGCATCATGGACGTCTCGGGTTCGATGGACGAGCAGCGCAAGGATACGGCCAAGCGCTTTTTCATCCTGCTCTACCTCTTCCTCAAGCGCGTCTACGACAAGATCGAGGTGGTCTTCATCCGCCACCATACGGCCGCCTCCGAAGTCAGCGAGGATGAATTCTTCCACTCGCGCGAGTCGGGCGGCACCGTGGTTTCCTCGGCTTTGCACCTGCTCAACAAGATCGTCGACGAGCGCTTCGCGCCCGGCCAGTGGAACAGTTATGTGGCCCAGGCCTCGGACGGCGACAACTGGGACAACGATTCGGTGCTGTGCCGCCAGCTGCTGATCAATACCATCATGCCCAAGGTGCAGTACTACACCTATGTCGAGATCACCGACGGGCCGCCGCAAAATCTGTGGGAACAGTACGCCCAGGTGCCGGACCACCATCCGAACTTTGCCATGCAAAAAATCGTCACGCCGGCCGATATCTATCCGGTGTTCCGCGAACTGTTCAAGAAGCAGCCGAAATAATCATGAACCAGATGATCAAACGCCAGCCGCATCCGCGCGCCCTGCCCGAGCAGTCGGAGTGGACCTTCGAACTGATCGAGCAGGCCCATGAGGAAATCCGCCGCGTGGCGGAAAACTTCGGCCTCGATACCTACCCGAACCAGCTGGAAATCATCACGGCCGAACAGATGATGGACGCGTATACCTCGGTCGGCATGCCGGTCTCGTATAACCACTGGTCCTTCGGCAAGCATTTCCTCTCCACGGAAAAAGGCTATAAGCGCGGCCAGATGGGACTGGCGTATGAGATCGTCATCAACTCCAATCCCTGCATCGCCTATTTAATGGAGGAGAACAGCCTGACCATGCAGGCGCTGGTGATCGCCCACGCCGCCTATGGCCACAACTCTTTCTTCAAAGGCAACTACCTGTTCCGCACCTGGACCGATGCCGACGCCATCGTCGACTATATGGTGTTTGCCAAGAACTATATCGCCGAGTGCGAGCAGCGCCATGGCATCGACGCGGTCGAGCTGCTGCTCGACTCCTGCCACGCCATCCAGAATTACGGGGTGGACCGCTACAAGCGCCCGGCCAAGCTGTCGCTGGCCCAGGAACAGGCGCGCCAGAAAGAGCGCGAAGCCTATCTGCAATCGCAGATCAACGAGCTGTGGCGCACCGTGCCGCGCCGCGAGGAAATGGAAGTGGACAAGCCGGCGCCGCGCTTCCCGCAGGAACCTGAAGAAAACCTGCTCTACTTTATAGAGAAGTACGCGCCGCTGCTCGAACCCTGGCAGCGCGAGATGGTGCGCATCGTGCGCAAGATTTCCCAGTATTTCTATCCGCAGCGCCAGACCCAGGTCATGAACGAGGGCTGGGCCACCTTCTGGCATTACACCATCCTCAACCAGCTGTATGCCGAAGGCGTGATCGGCGACGGCTTCATGATGGAATTCCTGAAGAGCCATACCAATGTGGTGTACCAGCCGCCGGTGCACAGTCCTTACTATAATGGCATCAACCCGTATGCCCTGGGTTTCGCCATGATGAGCGATATCCGCCGCATCTGCGAAAACCCGACCGCCGAAGACCGCGAATGGTTCCCCGACATCGCCGGCAGCGATTGGCGCAAGACCCTGGACTTCGCCATGCGCAATTTCAAGGACGAGAGCTTCATCGCCCAATTCCTGTCGCCGCGCCTGATCCGCGAGTTCCACTTCTTCGCCGTGCTCGACGACGACAAGAACGAGAAGCTGTCGGTGTCGGCCATCCATGACGAGCTGGGCTACCGCTATGTGCGCCAGCAGCTGGCCGAGCAATACAATCTGGGCAACCGCGAGCCGAATATCCAGGTGTGGTCGGTCAACACCCGCGACGACCGCGCCCTGACGCTACGCCATACCCAGTTCCAGCGCCGCCCCTTGAATCAGCAGGCCGCCGAAGTGCTCAAGCATGTGGCCCGGCTGTGGGGCTTCGACGTGCACCTGGATACGGTGGCGCCGGACGGCCAGGTGGTCAGCACGCTCGAAGTCAAACGTGAAAAGCGCGCGCGCAATAGTTAAATCTGCACCCAGGGGGCGCTCGCCCCCTTCCCTTCTGCTCTTGCCAAGCGGCCGCCGCGCCTGGTCCGGCCGGCCTAGTCCATCCCGCCCCCTGCGCCGTTATGTAGTATTTTTTCATGTTAGCTAATTTGCCATGCGTTTGAGCGCCGTTTGCCGCGGAAATTGCATATACTGAGGCGGAGGAGACGTTACGCAATGGTTGCAACAAAGCAACATCGAATACCAAATAAATCATTGCCTATCCACGGTTATCTACGCAGAATATTCCGTTTTTTCCCGGATCGGAAAACTTCCCCATAGCAGCCGCCATGCCTCCCCAAAGTTGGGCCGATTTGTCTTGCGTTTTGTATCAGAACGGTGCAGTGCACCATGTTTCACGGGCCTTCCAGAGCCCGCTAAGAGCATGAAATTTAACCGGTTTTAGGGATCAAAATTCTATGTAAAATCAAGAATTCGTATGTATAATTCGCCGACGTCCCGGATGCGGCTGGAGCTTTTTGTCGCCTTAGGGGTTTAAGTTGCAGCAAAGAGTAGGTATTGGAGAAAGCAGGCATGAATTTCACGCATAACGGTAAGAGCCAGAAGAACTACACCGGCATTACCATCGTAATCTTGTTGCACATCCTGATTGGCTACGGCGTCGTGTCTGGCTTGGGCAAGCGCCTGGTCAGCAAGATGACCGAGCCAGTGGAGACCAAGATCATCGAGGAGGTTGCCCCTCCTCCGCCAAAGGAGCTGCCACCGCCACCGCCGCCGCCTGAAATGAAAGCGCCACCACCGCCCTTCATTCCACCGGTTGAAGTGAACGTGCAGCAAACCCCGCCGCCACAGAACGTGATCGCCAACGCGACCAACGTGAAGCCGGCGACTAACGAACTGCAGAAGCCGGCCCCGGCTGCACCGCCAGCACCGCCTGCACCGCCAGCTCAATCGGTTCGCGTCGAAGCAGTGGCTGATTTCAGCACCTGCGCGAAACCGGAATGGCCGAAGTCGTCTCTGCGTAACGAAGAAACGGGCACGGTAACCTTATCGTTCCTGATTGGAGCCGACGGCCGCGTCGTCGAATCCAAATTAGTGAAATCCAGTGGCTTTAGGGACTTGGACAAGGCCGCTCAAGTGGGCATCAGCAAGTGTAAGTTCAAGCCTGCGATGATCGACGGCAAGCCGGAACAAGCGTGGAAGCAAATGCAATACGTCTGGACGCTGGAGTAAACCGGGACAGCAGCACCGTCTCACAACTTAGTAATTCGTTGTCATTTAAGCCAGCGAACTGATTATTTTATCAATTTGGAGGAAGCATGTTTAAGAATACCCGTTTGTCCGCTGTACTGGCCGCTGTGCTGTTCTCGGTGACCGCAGCATCCGCCCTGGTGAGCGCCCCAGCTTTCGCTGACGCGCCAGCCTCGGCAGCCGCTGCCGCCCCTGCAGCCGCCCCAGCGGATACGGCCGCTGCACCAGCTGCTGACGCTGCTGCTGCCGCTCCTGCAGCCAGCGCTCCAGCTGCCGGCAAACATGGCAATATGGAAGAAGTGGAAAACCCATTCGGTCTGCAAGCCGTGTGGAATGGTGGTTTCGTGCCACGCGCAACCCTGATCATCATGATCATCATGTCCATGGGTTCCTGGTACATCATCATCACCAAACTGATCGACCAGATGAAGATCATGCGTCAAGCCAAAGAAACTTCGGCTAAGTTCTGGAAAGCTTCCTCGATCGCCGCTGGCTCCGCCACCCTGACCGAAGGCTCGCCATTCCGCTTCATCGCTGAATCGGGCACCAAGGCCACCGCGCACCACGACGGCGCCCTGCTGGAACAGATCGACCTGTCGACCTGGGTGACCATGTCCATCCAACGCGCTGTGGACAAAGTACAGTCCCGCCTGCAAGACGGCCTGTCCTTCCTGGCCACCGTGGGTTCGACCGCACCGTTCATCGGTCTGTTCGGTACCGTGTGGGGTATTTACGGCGCGCTGACCAACATCGGCATGACCGGTAACGCCTCGATCGACAAAGTCGCTGGTCCTGTGGGTGAAGCGCTGATCATGACCGCTTTCGGTCTGCTGGTCGCCGTTCCTGCCGTTCTGGGTTACAACTGGCTGGTACGTCGTAACAAGTCCGCGATGGAAGAAGTGCGTTCCTTCTCCGCTGACGTGCACTCCGTGCTGATTTCCGGCGCCATGTCCACCAGCGAAGCTGCTGGCCGCGCTGCTGGTGCTAAAAAGATTGGGTAATTAACCATGTCGATGTCCGTTGGCTCCGAGAGCGGAGAAGATACCGTAATGTCAGAGATCAACACGACGCCCCTCGTGGACATCATGTTGGTTCTTCTGATCATCTTCCTGATCACCAGCCCGGTCGTGCTCAAACTGCAGAAAATCACTCTGCCGGAAGAGACCAACCAGGCTATCCAAACTAAGCCAGAGAACGTCAACATCGTTATCAATAAAGATGGTGACATTTACTGGAACCAGAAGAAAATGGCGGACACCAATGAGTTGTTCGATTTTCTGAAGGTAGAGGCGGTAAAGCTGCCCCAGCCGGAAGTCCATGTGCGCGGCGACCAAGACGCGCGCTATGAATTCGTCGGCAAGGTCATCTACACTGCCCAGCGTGCTGGCATCCAGAAGGTCGGTTTCATCACCGAACCGCCTGACAAGATGTAAAGCCCTGGACGTCCCGTCCGCCCTGCTGGCGGGACGTCTATCTTAAAAGGAACACACCCATGAGTATGAATGTCGGTTCGGGTAGCGCTGCTGGCGCGGATCCGGAACCAATGATGGAAGTGAACATGACGCCGCTGATCGACGTCATGCTGGTGCTGATCATCATGCTGATTATCACGATTCCGAAAGCGAATCACTCGGTGAACTTGAATATGCCGGTCGGCACCCCGCCGCCGCCGACCAAGGAACCCGTGGTTGTGACGATCGACGTGGACTTTGACGGCACCATTCTGTGGGACAACGCGGTTATTCCTGACCGCTCGGCCCTGGAAGCGAAGTTGATGACCGTGGCAGCGCAAGCTGACCAGCCTGAGGTGCATCTGCGCCCCAACAAGCTGGTGTCGTATAAAGTGGTAGCAGGCGTGATGGCTTCGGCCCAGCGTCTGGGCGTAACCAAGATTGGCCTGGTCGGTAACGAACAGTTCCAATAAAGCTACGTTTGATTCCCGGATAGGCAGGCCTCCCCTGCCTATTTCGCTTTTTGATGAAAGAACTTTTTCCCATGCCTAAGTTTCGTCTCGCTCATCTCGGCCTGGTGATGGCCGCTATTGGTTTTAACGCAGCTGCCCCCCTGGTCGGCCTGAGCTCGGTAGCCCATGCCGCCGACGCCATCCGCGCCGAAGTCGGCAAGCCTCTGCAAGAAGCACAGAAACTGGCACAGGCCGGCAAGAACAAGGAAGCCCTGGCCAAGCTGAAGGAAGCCGATGCGGTCGGCGGCAAATCCGACAACGAAAAATACATGATCGAGCGTACCCGCGTGTCGGCCGCCATGGCTGCCGGCGACAACGATACCGCCGTCAAAGCGCTCGAAACGGTGCTCAATTCCGGCCGCCTGTCCGCCGCCGAAACGCCGAAATTCACCCAGGCCCTGGCCAGCATCTATTACCGCGCCAAGGACTATCCGAAAGCCATCACCTGGATTCAGCGTTCGCTGAAGGACAGCAACGACGGCCAAATGCGCCAGCTGCTGATCCAGTCCTACTACCAGAGCGGCAAATACGCCGAAGCGGCCAAGGAACTGCAAGCCCAGGGCGGCAGAGCCAGCGAAGAAAGCCTGCAAATGCTGGCCAATATCCAGCTCAAGCAGAACGACAAGGCTGGTTATGTGAACACCCTGGAAAAACTGGCGGCCAGCTATCCGAAAACCAGCTACTGGGCTGACCTGCTGAACCGCGTGGTCGGCAAGCCGGGCTTCTCGTCCAGCACCCTGAACCTCGACGTGCTGCGCCTGAAACTGGCGCTGGGCCTGTTGGCCAAGCCGGGCGAGTACATGGAAATGTCGCAGCTGTCCCTGCAGTCGGGCAATCCGGCCGAAGCGCTGAAAGTTGTCGAGCAAGGCTACAAAAAAGGCGCGCTGGGCACCGGCGCCGATGCCGGCCGCCACCAGCGTCTGAAAGACCTGGCCGTGAAAACCCAGGCCGACAACGCCAAGGCCCAGGCCACCCAGGAAGCTGAGCTGATCAAGAACAAGGATGCCGACGCCCTGGCCAATATGGGCTTCGCCCTGGTATCCGAAGGCAAAGGCGATCAGGGTCTGAAACTGATCGAACAAGCCATCAAGTTCGGCAGCGCCAAGCGTCCTGAAGAAATGAAGCTGCACTTCGGCCTGGCCCAGTTCAACGCCGGCAAGAAAGCGGCCGCCCTGAGCACCCTGAAAGGGGTGAAAGGCGAGCACGGCGAAGCCGAGCTGGCACGCTACTGGACCATGTACATCAATCATCCGATGTAAGTCCTATCAGTCCCGGTAACGGGCCGGGCGCGTCCCGCAAAGCGCTGTCTGCCCCGCAGGCAGCGCTTTTTCTTTGCGCGGACGCCGGTCCGGGAATGTTGCACTGCGAGGTTCTTAGTTGAATCTGTATAATCCACCATTCCGGACCCGTTTTTTAAGTACAGAATCCCCATGAAGGTATTTCGCGGACTTCCCAATGCTGCGGCGCGCGCGCCCTGTGCCCTGACCATAGGCAATTTCGATGGCGTCCATCTGGGCCATCAGGCCTTGCTGGCCCAGGTGCGCGCGGCCGCCGACCGTCTTGGCCTGGAAGCGGCCGTGATGACCTTCGAGCCGCATCCGCGTGAATTCTTTGCGCGCAAGGCGCGCGATATGTCGAAAGCGCCGCCGCGCATCGCCAATCTGCGCGACAAGCTCAAATCGCTGGACGACCACGGCATCGACCGCGTCATCGTCGAACATTTCTCCGAACATTTCGCCGCCCTGACGCCAGAGCAATTCACGCGCGACGTGCTGGTCGAAGGCCTGCACGTGAAATGGCTGATGGTGGGCGACGACTTCTGCTACGGCGCCCGGCGCGCCGGCAATGTGCAGATGCTGATGGAAGCGGGCCGCGAGTACGGCTTCCACGTCGAAGCCCTGCCCACGGTGATGAACGGCACCAACCGCATCTCCTCTTCTGCCGTGCGCGCCGCGCTGGCCGAAGGCGATTTCGCCCACGCCGAACAGCTGCTGGGCCACCCCTATTCGATTTCCGGCCATGTGATCCATGGCCAGAAGCTGGGCCGCACGCTCGGCTTCCCCACGCTGAACCTGCGCGTGCCGCACCGCCCTGCGCTGTCCGGCATCTTCATCGTGCAGGTGCATGGACTGGCCGAGGCGCCCCTGCCCGCCGTGGCCAGCCTCGGCGTGCGCCCCACCGTGGAAGACAGCGGCCGCGTGCTGCTGGAAGTGCATATCTTCGACTTCACCCGCCAGTGCTACGGCCAGGCGGTGCGCGTGGAGTTCCTGCGCAAAATCCGCGACGAAGAAAAATTCATCGATCTGCCTACCCTGACGGCCGCCATCCAGCGCGATTCCGACCAGGCGCGCGCCTTCTTCATGGAGCGCAGCGGCGCCGTCAACGCGACCGACCGAATTTGACCCTGGCCCGCTTCCATCGAGCGCCCAGCGCATCCCTTATACGAACACCATAAAGATCCGATATGTCCGACAACAAAGCAAAGAAGGCCGAGAGCAAATACCCGGTCAATATGACCGAAACCCCATTCCCGATGCGCGGCGACCTGTCCAAGCGCGAACCGAACTGGGTCAAGCAGTGGCAGGACAAGAAAATCTACCAGCGCATCCGCAAGGCTGCCGCCGGCCGTCCGAAATTCATCCTGCACGACGGTCCTCCTTACGCCAACGGCGACATCCACCTGGGCCACGCCGTCAACAAGATCCTGAAGGACATCGTGGTCAAGTCGCGCACCCTGGCCGGCTTCGACGCGCCCTACGTGCCGGGCTGGGACTGCCACGGCATGCCGATCGAGATCCAGATCGAAAAGCTGTATGGCAAGAACCTGCCGACCGCCGAGGTGCTGAGCAAGGCGCGCGCCTATGCTTCGGAGCAGGTGGAACGCCAGAAGCAGGGCTTCGTGCGCCTGGGCGTGCTGGGCGAATGGGACAACCCTTACCTGACCATGGCCCACGGCAATGAAGCGGACGAGCTGCGCTCGCTCGGCAAGCTGCTGGAGAAAGGCTATGTCTACCGCGGTCTGAAGCCGGTCAACTGGTGCTTCGACTGCGGCTCGGCGCTGGCCGAGGCGGAAGTGGAATACCAGGACAAGAAAGACCCGGCCATCGACGTTGGCTTCGCCTTCGCCGAGCACGACAAGTTGGCCAAGGCCTTCGACCTGCCGGCCCTGCCGGCCGCCGATGGCTTCATCGTGATCTGGACCACCACGCCATGGACCATCCCGTCCAACCAGGCGCTGAACGTGCACCCCGAGCTGAAATACGCCCTGGTGCAGACCGAGCGCGATGGCAAGCCCCTGCTGCTGATCCTGGGCCAGGACCTGGTGGAATCCTGCCTGGCGCGCTACAAGCTCGAAGGCACCACCCTCGGCACCTGCGACGGCGCGGCGCTGGCCGGCATCCGCTTCAAGCACCCGCTGCACGCGCGCGACGCCTTCTACGACCGCACTTCGCCAATCTACCTGGCCGATTACGTGACCACCGACAGCGGCACCGGCGTGGTGCACTCGGCCCCGGCCTACGGCCTGGACGACTTCGTGTCCTGCAAATCGCACGGCATGAAGGATGACGACATCCTGAAACCGGTCATGGGCGACGGCAAATACGTCGACAGCCTGCCGCTGTTCGGCGGCATGACCATCTGGGAAGCCTCCAAGCCGATCTGCGGCGCGCTGCGCGAAGCGGGCGCCCTGTTCGAACTGAAGATGTTCGATCACAGCTATATGCACTGCTGGCGCCATAAGACCCCGATCGTCTACCGCGCCACCTCGCAGTGGTTCGCCGGCATGGACGCCCATCCGAAAGACGGCGGCCCGACCCTGCGCCAGACCGCGCTCAAAGGCATCGAACAGACCCGCTTCTTCCCCGACTGGGGCCAGGCGCGCCTGCACGGCATGATCGCCAACCGTCCGGACTGGACCCTGTCGCGCCAGCGCCAGTGGGGCGTGCCGATGGCCTTCTTCCTGCACAAGGAGACCGGCGACCTGCATCCGCGCACCCCTGAGCTGCTGGAGCAAGTGGCGCAGCTGATCGAGAAGAGCGGCATCGAAGCCTGGCTCACGCTCGACCCGGCCACCCTGCTGGGCGAGGAAGCGGCCATGTACGTGAAGAACAAGGACACGCTGGACGTATGGTTCGATTCCGGCACCACCCACCAGACCGTGCTGCGCGGCTCGCACGCCGAGCAGAGCGCCTTCCCGGCCGACCTGTATCTGGAAGGTTCGGACCAGCACCGCGGCTGGTTCCACTCCTCGCTGCTGACCTCTTCCATGCTGAACGGCCAGCCGCCCTACAAGGCGCTGCTGACGCACGGCTTCACCGTGGACGGCGAAGGCAAGAAGATGTCCAAGTCGCTGGGCAACACCCTGGCGCCGCAGAAAATCTCCGATACCCTGGGCGCCGACATCCTGCGCCTGTGGATCGCTGCCACCGACTACACCGGCGAGCTGTCGATCTCGGACGAGATCCTGAAGCGCGTCACCGAGTCCTACCGCCGCATCCGCAACACCCTGCGCTTCCTGCTGGCGAACACCTCGGACTTCGACCCGGCCAAGAACGCCGTGCCGCTGGCCGACCTGGCCGAAATCGACCGCTATGCGATCGCCAATATGGCCGCCCTGCAGGCCACGCTGGAGAAGCATTACGAGAACTACGAGTTCCATCCGGTGGTGTCGAAGCTGCAGAACTTCTGCTCGGAAGACCTGGGCGGCTTCTACCTGGACATCCTGAAGGACCGCCTGTACACCACGGCCGTCGATTCCAAGGCGCGCCGCTCGGCCCAGACCGCGCTGTGGCACATCACGCAAAGCCTGCTGCGCCTGATGGCGCCAGTTCTCAGCTTCACGGCCGAGGAAGCCTGGGCCATCTTCGCCGGCACGGAAGCCTTCCAGGCCAGCGACGAAACCATCTACACCCAGACCTGGTGGCAGTTGCCGGAACTGGCCGATGGCGCCGCCCTGCTGGAGAAGTACGCCGCCATCCGCGCCGTGCGCAACGATGTGACCAAGCAGCTGGAAGACCTGCGCGCCTCCGGCGCCATCGGCTCCTCGCTGCAGGCGGAACTGGAGATCAAGGCCGCCGGCGACAAGTACAAAGTGCTGGCCAGCCTGGACGACGAGCTGAAATTCGTCTTCATCACTTCGCTGGCGAAAGCCGTTGAAGTGGCGGCCGAAGCCGATGAAGCGGTGAACGTGGCCGCCTCCAGCGCCGAGAAGTGCGAGCGCTGCTGGCACTACCGCGCCGATGTGGGCAGCCATGCGGACCACCCGACCCTGTGCGGCCGCTGCCACAGCAATCTGTTCGGCGCCGGCGAACAGCGCCAGTACGCATAAAGCACCACCCTGCATCACGACCGTTCCGTCAGCGCTGCTGCGCTGACGGCCACGCAATCCTGGCAAATATCCATGGCAACCAACAAGAAAACCTTCTCGACTTCTCCCGCCAGCATGAATCCCTGGCTGGGCATCGCTGCCATCGTCATCCTGTTCGACCAGCTCAGCAAGATCACCATCACCAAGATGTTCCGCCTGGGCGATGAACTGGTCGTCACCAAATTCTTTAACCTGGTGCTGGCCTACAACCGCGGCGCCGCGTTCAGCTTCCTCTCCAACGAGAGCGGCTGGCAGCGCTACTTCTTCACCGCCATCGGCATCGCCGCCGCCCTGTTCATCGTCTACCTGCTGCGCAAGCACGCCGGCCAGCGCCTGTTCTGCTGGGCCCTGGCCCTGATCCTAGGCGGCGCGGTGGGCAATGTGATCGACCGCATGGTGTATGGCCATGTGATCGATTTCCTCGACTTCCACTGGCGCGGCCTGGGCCACTTCCCGGCCTTCAATATCGCCGATTCGGCCATCTGCGTCGGCGTCGGCCTGTTCATACTCGACGAACTGCGCCGGGTGAATAAGTAATCCGAGGGAGAAGCATGATGGAACTCGCTGGCAAAAAAATCGTTCTCGGCCTGTCGGGCGGCGTGGCCTGCTACAAGGCCGCCGAGTTGTGCCGCGCGCTGAGCAAGGAAGGCGCTTCGGTGCAGGTGGTGATGACCGATGCGGCCACCCACTTCATCACCGCCGTCACCATGCAGGCCCTGTCGGGCAAGCCGGTGTTCAGCAGCCAGTGGGACCCGCGCGTGAACAACAATATGGCCCATATCGACGTCACGCGCGACGCCGACGCCGTGGTCATCGCGCCCTGCTCGGCCGACTTCATGGTCAAGCTGGCGCACGGCGTCTGCGACGACCTGCTCTCCACCATGTGCCTGGCGCGTCCGCGCCATGTGCCGCTGCTGGTGGCGCCGGCGATGAATGTGGAAATGTGGACCAATCCCGCCACCCAGCGCAACGCCGCCCAGCTGCAGGCCGACGGCATCGCCATCCTCGGCCCGGCCGCCGGCGACCAGGCTTGCGGCGAGACCGGCATGGGCCGCATGCTGGAACCGGAACAGCTGCTGGCCGAAATCATCGCCGCCTTCCAGCCCAAGGTCTTGGCGGGCAAGCGCATCCTGATCACGGCCGGCCCGACCTTCGAGCCGATCGATCCGGTGCGCGGCATCACCAATCTCTCGTCCGGCAAAATGGGTTATGCCGTGGCGCGCGCCGCGCGCGAAGCGGGCGCCGAAGTGCTGCTGGTGTCCGGCCCCACGGCCCTGGAAACGCCTTTCGGCGTGCAGCGCGTGAACGTGCAGAGCGCGCAGCAGATGCACGACGCCGTGATGGCTGCGCTGGGCGGCCAGCACGTCTTCGTCTCGGTGGCCGCCGTGGCCGACTGGCGCGTGGCCAATCCCAGCACGCAGAAGGTCAAGAAAAGCGCCGACGGCAGCGTGCCGCAGCTGCAGTTCGAGCAGAACCCCGACATCCTCGCCTCAGTGGCAGCGCGCACCAGCCTGGCCGGTTATCCCTACTGCGTCGGCTTTGCCGCCGAATCGGAAAACCTGCTGGAATATGGCGCCGCCAAGCGCGAACGCAAAGGCATCCCTCTGCTGGTGGGCAATATCGGCCACCAGACTTTCGGCCAGGACGACAACACCATCATCCTGTTCGATGAAAACGGCCATACCATCCTGCCGCGCGCCGACAAGCTCACCTTGGCGCGCCAGCTGGTATCGGAAATCTCCAAACGCATTGAAAAGAACTCGCTGTTCCAGTAATCCCATGAAATCCATCGACGTCAAAATCCTCGACCCGCGCATGAAAGAACAGATGCCGGCCTACGCAACGCCTGGCAGCGCCGGCCTCGATCTGCGCGCCTGCATCGACGCGCCCCTGGTCATCGAACCCGGCCAGACCGTGCTGGTGCCGACCGGCCTGGCCATCCATATCGGCGATCCGGGCTACGCCGCCATGATCCTGCCGCGCAGCGGCATGGGCCACAAGAACGGCATCGTTCTGGGGAATCTGGTAGGCTTGATCGATTCCGACTATCAGGGCCAGCTCATGGTCTCCACCTGGAACCGCGGCCATAGCACGTTCACGCTGAACCCCATGGAACGCCTGGCGCAATTGATTATTGTGCCGGTCCTGCAAGTCGGCTTTAATATCGTGGACGACTTCGACGCCAGCGAACGCGGCGCCGGAGGTTTCGGCAGCACCGGCAAACACTGAGGACAGGTTTATGGCAGCAGGGACGAACAAGCTTGAATGGATCGCACGGGCCGCAAGGCCAGTTATCTCACTCGCGGCAGCCTCCCTGCTCCTATCGGCCTGCTCCACCTTCCAGCCCCAGGCTCCGGTAAGCCAGGCGCCCGCGCCTGCCGCGCCGCCGGCCGAAACCGCGCCGGTGCTCACGCCGCGCATGCTGGCCGCCCAGGACGCCCTGAAAACCATGGTTTCGCTACAGGACCGCCTGTACCGCGTGGCCGCCCCCCTGCTGATCAACAATGCCGACCTGTGCAAGACCCAGGCGCGCAATCTGCTCGGCTTCACCGCCAAGAACAAATACTCCTACCCGGGGGAATACGCCGATGCCGCGCGCGCGGTGCTGGGCTATAACGACCGCCTGCAAGTGTCGGGCGTGCTGGCCGGCAGCGGCGCCGCCAGCGCCGGCCTGCGCAAGGGCGACGGCCTGGTCGCCGCCAACGGCAAGACCCTGCCCACCGGCCGCGACGCCGAAACCGAAGCGGCCGGCGTGCTTGGCCCGCTGGTCTCCAGCCGCGCCTCGCTCAGCATGACCATCTCGCGCAACGGCCGCGAACAGGTGCTGAACATGCCCGTGACCCGCGCCTGCGCCTACCGCGTCGACCTGGGCAACGCTGACAATATCAACTCCTACGCCGACGGCTCGCGCGTGCTGGTCACGCGCGGCATGATCAGCTTCGCCCAAAGCGACGAAGCCATCGCCTTCGTGCTGGCCAAGGACATCGCCCACAATGTGCTGGGCCACGCCGGCAGCCTGCGCCAGAATGCCTCCCTGGCCAGCATGATCGACAATCTCACCAGCGTGCGGCCCGACCTCTCGCTGCTGATCGGCAGCGGCGGCATCAAGCCCATGCCGCAGGAAATGGACGTGGCGGCCGACCAGCTCGCGCTGTACATGCTGGCGCGCGCCGGCTACAACATCGACCGCACCAAAGCCTTTTGGCAGCGTCTGGCGGCCCAGTATCCGGCCTCGGTGCTGAACGGCTATATGGCCGTCCATCCCGCCACCACGGCGCGCTACGCCGCCATCGACAGGACCGTGGGCGAAATCAAGGCCAAGCAGGCCGGCAAGCGCCCGCTTGTCCCATAAGACCATGAAGACCTCCGGCCAGCTCGCGCTTTCCGTCCTGCTGCTGGCCGCCCTGCTGCCCGCCGCTACTCAGGCGGCGCCGCTGCGCAAGCTGCGCAGCGACAAGGAAAGCACGCTCTATCTTGAACGCGGCAGCATCCAGCGCAGCAAGGATGGACGCAAAGCCTGGCTGCTGCAATCGTTCCGCCAGACGCAGACCACGCCCGACGGCAAAAGCTACCGCTCCGTCAAACAGCAGCACCTGTACTCCTGCGAAGAGCGCAGCATCACCCTGGTGTCGCAGCTTTACTACGCCGAACCGATGGCGCGCGGCGAAGCCCTCGCCACCTACAAATACGAATCCTACGACGCGGAACCGGTGGAAAAAGGCAGCCGATACGAGCGCGCCCTGAAAGCCGTCTGCGCCCGCAAACGCTAAGCTGATACAAGCCCGGCCGGCATTCCGCCCGGGCGCGTAGTATAGTGCCGGGATGGACAGCATCGACCTCGAAGTGCTCAAAACCAGCGCCGCCTGGCTCGCCCAAGGCCTGCGCTGCGAACTGATAACCGTGGTGCGGACCTGGGGTTCCAGTCCCCGCCCCATCGGCGCCATGCTGGCCATCTGCGAGGACGGCCGCGTGGTCGGTTCCGTCTCCGGCGGCTGCATCGAGGACGACCTGATCGAGCGCGTGCGGCGCGAAGGCATCGCCCGCAGCACGCCGCAACTGGTCAGCTACGGCATCAGCGCCGACGAAGCGCACCGCTTCGGCCTGCCCTGCGGCGGCACCATCGAACTGGCGCTCGAACCGCTGGGCGCCCACAGCCGCATCGACGAGCTGCTGGACCAATTGGCCCAGCACCGCCTGGTGCAGCGCCGTCTGCATCTGCCAAGCGGCGCCGTGACGCTGCTCCCCACCGCCGCCGGCCCCGTGCTGGAACGGCACGGCGACGAACTCTGGACCCAGCATGGCCCGCGCTGGCGCCTGCTCATCATCGGCGCCGGCCAGCTCTCGCGCTTCCTGGCGCAGATCGCCAGCGCCATGGACTACCACGTCACCGTCTGCGACCCGCGCGAAGACTACCGCGCCGGCTGGCAGCTGCCCGGCGTGCCTCTGGTCCACGCCATGCCCGACGACCTGGTGCTGGAAATGCAGCCCGACTCGCGCAGCGCCATCGTCGCCCTGACGCACGATCCCAAGCTGGACGACCTGGCCCTGATGGAAGCCCTGAAATCGCCCGCCTTCTACGTCGGCGCCATCGGCTCGCGCGCCAACAATGCCAAGCGGCGCGAACGCCTGCAGCAATTCGACCTCACGCCCGAACAACTGGCGCGCCTGCACGGGCCCGTAGGACTGTACATCGGCAGCAAAACCCCGGCCGAAATCGCCATCTCGATTCTGGCCGAAATCACCGCCGTCAAAAACGGCGTCCCCGCCACCCTGCAAGTCCCCCACGCCGCAATATCGGCGCAAGAAACAGCTGGCGCCCCACCCTCCCCTGCGCCACAATACCAGCCCAATGGCTGAGCCCGTGTCCGATTTTGGGGCCAGACACCAAAATCGGACACGGGTTCGGCTGCTCGTATTTGTTGGAGATGAGAATGCGCTTTACGATTTCACTGCCCGCTAATTACCGTTTGCAGGATGTGCAGGCCTTTCATAGCCGCGATGCGGAGAGCGTGGCGGAGGAGGTGCGGCCGGCGTGCATCCGCAAGGGCATGCTGCTCGACGGCGTTGCCGTGGCGCTGACGCTGCATCTGTCGCCTGCCGCCGCCGAATGCGAGGCCGATGCGGACTGTCCGCAACAGCCTTTGCCTGCATCGCTCCAGCAGCGCATCCGCGACGCGGCGCTGAATATGCTGGGACTGCGTATCGATCCGCAAGCCTTCCTCGACTTCGCGCGCGACGATGCCATGCTTGGCCCGCTGGTGCTGGCCAATCCCGGCCTGCGCATCGTACAGTCGGCCACCGTGTTCGAGGCGCTGACCTGGGCCATCATCGGCCAGCAGATCAACCTGCCCTTCGCCATCGCCCTGCGCCGCACCTTCATCCTGCAGGCGGGTCGCCAGCATTCCAGCGGCTTGTGGTGCTATCCCGAAGCCGCCGACGCGGCCCGCCTCGGCGCCGAGGATCTGACCAGCCGCAAATTCTCGCGCGCCAAGGCGGAGACGCTGCTGCGCTTCGCCGCCCTCGTCGCCAGCGGCGAATTGCGCCTGGAGGAAGCGGCCGATAACAGCATCGAGGAGATCAGCAAGGCCCTGCTGGCGGTGAAGGGCATCGGCCCCTGGACCGTCAACTACGGCCTGCTGCGCGGCTACGGCTACGCCGACTGTTCGCTGCATGGCGACGTCGCCATCCGCGCCGCTCTGCAACGCCTGCTCGGCGAGGACAGCAAACCGGATATGGCGCGCACCGAGCGCATTCTCCAGCAATACCAGCCGCACCGCACCATGGCCGCCGCCCACCTGTGGGCCAGCCTGAACGACCGCCCCAACGAAAGCGCTTGACCCTCACGCTGCGTGAGGCTTTACGCTGCCTGCATTCACCGTCCAAGAAAGGAAGATGCATGCAAGCAGATACCATCGATACGATACAAGCGCGCCTGTCCCTGCTGGCCTCCCACCTGGCTCCCAGCGAGATGGCAGAGGTGCGCCAGCGCGCCCTGGCCCACGCCGCCGATTGGCAGCAACTGCTGGACGATGCCGCCCGCGCCATCGCCAACTACATATCGCCCCAGGATGACGCCGCCGCCGCACTGGCGATCCGCTGGGCAGTCCTGTTCCGCAACTCGCATGCCGGCAGCGACGCCGCACTGGATGCCAAGGTCCGCCTGGCCTACGAGCGCGAACCGGGCCTCTCCGCCCACCTCGATCCGCAAGTGAGGGACTTCATGCGCCACGCCCTGCTCCACCTGCACCAGCCCCTGCCCGCCGGCGAGCAGCAGGCCGCCGGCCCCAAGCCCAGCGCCCTTTCGGTCGCCCATCTACGCGCCGCGCACCAGCTGCTGGACCAGCCGCTGATCCTGGACGATTCGCTCGCCCTCAAAATCCTCGGTCCCGAGGGCGAGGCCGCGCTGCGCGCCAATCCGCAGCAGTACGACAATCCGGTATCCGCCGTCATGCGCACCACCATTGCCGTGCGCAGCCGGCTGGCAGAGGACTGCTGGCAAGCCGCGCAAGAGCAAGGCGTGAACCAATACGCCATCCTCGGCGCGGGCCTCGACACCTCCGCCTGGCGCGGCAGCCTGCCAGCGCCAGCCGCCGTCTACGAGGTGGATCTGCCCGGCGTGCAGCAGTGGAAGCGCGAGCGCCTGCAAGCGGCGGGCATGTGCCAGCCGCAGGCACTGCGCTTCATCCCGGTCGATTTCGCCAGCGAGAACCTGCATGAAACCATGCGCGCGGCAGGCTTCATCTGGCAGCAGCCCGCCTTCTTCTCCTGGCTGGGCGTCAGCATGTATCTGTGCGAAGATGATGTCATGCAGACCCTCTCCACCATCGTCCGCAGCGCCCCGGGTAGCAGCATCTTATTCGACTATCTGCTCGATCCCGAATTGCTCAGCGCAATGGAACGCAGCGCCATGCAGATGTTCGGCGCCCGCCTTGCCGCCCAGGGCGAGCCGTGGCGCTGCCACTTCGCTCCGGAGCAGCTGGAGGCGCGCCTGCGCCAGCTCGGCTTCCGCCATATCGACCACTTCGCAGCCGGGCAATTGAGCGAACGCTATCTGTCCGGCCGCAGCGACGGCTTGCGCCTGGGCGGCACCACGCGCCTGCTGCGCGCCTTCACCTGACACCATGAGCGACAACACCGCCCTCAAAATCGGCGAGCTGGCAAAGCGCACGGGATTGACCGTGCGCGCCTTGCACCACTACGACAGCATCGGCCTGCTGAAGCCATCGGCCCGTTCCGATTCCGGCTACCGCCTGTACAACGTGGACGACGTCGCGCGCCTGCACCAGATCCAGGCGCTGCGCCGCTTCGGCATCGCGCTGAGCGATATCGCCGCCATGCTCGACGATCCCGCCCATCCGCTGGCCGACACGGTGGCGCGCCAGATCGATGCGCTGGAACACCAGATCGAGCAAGCCAGCCTGCTGCGTCGCCGTCTCAAGCAGTTGCAAGGCCAGTTGCAGGAAGGCGAAGCGCCGGAGCTGGCCAGTTGGCTGCGCACCATGGAACTGATGGCGGTGTACGACAAGTATTTCAGCAAGGAGGAACTGGCGCGCCTGCCCTTCCAGCCGCAGGACAGGCAGCGCAACCGCAGCTGGGCGCAACTGGTGGCGCAGGTGCGCAGCGCCATGGCCGAAGGCCAGGCAGCGGAAAGCGAAGCGTCGCAGACGCTGGCGCGCCGCTGGATGGAAATGCTGGAAAAGGATACGGCCTCGGACCCCGCCACCGCGGCCCGCATCGCCGCCATGATGGCGGGCGACGCCGGCATCCAGCATCTGACCGGCGTCACGCCGGAAGTGACGGCGTATGTGATGGCCGCGTTCTCCGCCTTCAAGCTCGCCATCTATGCGCGCTATCTCGATGTGGAAGAGTTGCAGCATCTGCGCGCCAACGGTGGCCGCAATCGCGAGAAGTGGCTGGACCTGATCGCCCGCGTGCAGCGGCAAATGGATGAAGAGAATGCGCCGACCGCGCCTGCCATGCGGACACTGGCCGGCGAATGGCAAGCCCTGTTCCGCGCCTATGCCGGAAGCAATCCGCAAACCCAGGAAAAAATGCGCAGGGCGCAGCAGGAACAGCCCGTCCTGCTGACGGGCACCTGGATGAAGCCGGAGATGCTGGCCTATGTGCGCAGCGCCATGGCGGCGCTGCCCGCACAGTCCTGAAAACGCCTAGCGCTTGCCGCGCAGCTCGCGGATTTTCCAGCCCTCGTCGCGCTTGCGCAGGAAGGCGGCGATGGAATCGACCGTCGCCGCGTTGATGCGGTCGGAAAAGCGCAGCGCGCTCGGATGGTCGTCAAACGCGATATTCGCCTTGACGATGCGGCCGCCCAAACGCGTCAGCGGCCCGATATGCAACTCGGTCGGCTCATAGCCCGCCAGTTTCAGCCAGCTCTGCGCCTGCTCGCGGTTCTGCACCTTCACATCGCTCGACATCGCCGCCGCCACCACTTCCAGCACCCACTGGTTCGAGTTCTGGTACTTGGTGGAGAACGGATAAGCCACCATATTGTATTTGGGCTCATGCAGGCCATGCAGCAGCGCCGGCGAACGCAGAGACTCCGCCAGACGGGCGGCCACGCGCGGCGGCGGCACCAGCATGATGGAATCGAGCGTGAACGGATCGTCGAGGAAGAAGTTGGCCAGGCCATCCATCCACAGTTCGGAACTCCCCGTGCCGCATTCGTTCAGCAACTCGTAGACGCGCCAAGGCTGATTCGGCGCGGCGCGGAAGGCGATGCCCAGGTGCGTGTACTTTACGCGGTACTTGGACAAATCCTGCCCCTGCCGCCCGATCAGCACCACATCGCTGCCCGAGTCATTCAACTCGCCCATCAGCATGCGGCCCGTTCCCATCGCCTCGCTCAGCGCGGCAGGCGTCATCGGCCGGTCTTCGCAGGACTGTCCGGCCTGGGCCGGCGCGGCAAAAGCCGCGGCGATCAGCGCGCAGGCGGCGACACGTGTGGCGAAATTCATGGTTCAGCCTCAGTTGGCCGGCAAGCGGCTCTGATTCAGCAGCGCCTGGCCGATCTCATTGGGAATAAAGGCCAGCACCTTGCCCGATGCCACCAGCACCGTGCCCGTCGTCTCCGACAGCACCTGCACCGAGGTGCCGACCGACACGCCGATCGCGCCCAGCGTCTTGCCCGTGACCTTCACCGACAGCTTGCCCGCCGAACCCACGGCCGACAGCAGAATCTCCACCGTATCGCCCACGCCTTGGGCGATGCCCGAGACCACATAAGCACTGCCCACGCCCAGCGCGGCCACGCCGACCGAGGCGCCCTCGCTGCCATGCGCGCTGCCCGCCACGCTGGCGACCGGCGCCGCGACGATGGACATAGTGCCGATCGAAATCTTCTCCGAAGCCGTCACGTTGCGCGACATCTGCGCCATCGCGGAACCGGTTCCCAGCACCAAAACAGCACCCAGCGCGGCACGAATCACATTTGCGGCAATACTCATTACATCTCCTACTATGAAAGATTTGCCTGTTATAAATGATTTTCTGGAAACCTGCCACATGTTTCCTTGTAACAATTTGTCAGAAAAACCAGGCAAACAAGGAAGCGCAGCGCCGCTCCAGGCTCTCAAGATCGGCGCTTTAAGCGCTCGCCTCTGAGCCGGCTTCATAGACGAGCCGCATAACCTCGTCCTTTGCGCCAAAGATTGAGTTGGAATACACAATGCGAATCTTTTCGCTGGCGCTTTCGCCAATGGTATCTCCGTCCTTGATGACCGGGCCATTTTCCAGGAGGTATTCAGCGATCGCGTCGAATCGTTTCTTTAGCTCGGCCGGCGACTCTGTCGCTCCGTGCGCCTCCAATTCCATTAGCCCAAGTTCGGCCAAGCCGGTGGTAAAGCCGGCACTGAGGGATGTTCCCTCAAGCCATCCCACGCGGCAGTCGATCCAAATGGCCAATGGTGGGGCCGAAGGCATGACTTCAACAGCGAAGTCGGCAAAGAGGCTCTGTGGCACAAGCAAGGTGGCATTGGTCCAGAAGACCCCAATGGATGCCGGCGTCGAGGCCATCAGCGCTGCCGTGACTTGCGTGAGCAGCGTGGAAAGCGGCACCGGGAGCAGTTCCCCGCTCACAGTGACGACCGCGTGACTCTTGTGCTCCCGTACGGCAGATGCGGCATCAGGCCAAAGCCGGCTGCTTGCACATGGCCCCTCCAGGTCCGACCAGGGAATGGGCGCTGGCATCACTCCAATCACAATATCAGCCGTCTCTAAACGAAACGACAGAGTCCCCTCCTGCTCGGAAATATCGGAGACCTGTGCAAGCTCGGGCCAATTGGCTGACAGACTGGCTTGCAAAGCTTCAATAGAAAATACAGGCGTCTCATTGAAGAGAATCATGGACATTTGCAGTGGCATCGACGGTTCCGTAGTCTTTAACTTGTAATCGGGCTGAGTGAAGTCATCTTGCATTGATGAGTGTCAACTGAATGGCCGCAGCCGCCCAGGCAGCTTCCGGGTTTACTTCCTCAATAGAAATAGTGCCACAAACGCAAAAAAGCCGCTGATTCCTGAAGAATCAACGGCTTTTTCTGAATTCTGGTTGCGGGGACAGGATTTGAACCTGTGACCTTCGGGTTATGAGCCCGACGAGCTGCCAGACTGCTCCACCCCGCGTCTGATGAACGTATTATAGGGGAAGCGGCGACTTTAGGCAATATTTATGCTACTTCTTCTCACGATAGATGGCATTTATGCACACCGTGCCCGCAAAAAGCTGCGGCGCGGAGCGCAAAGGATGTACGCGATCCGGCCGCAATCAGTGTAAAGTAAGCATGAGACATGACTCACATCCAAGACTTACACCACAGCCATCCATGAAATTCTGCTCCGAATGCGCCCATCCCGTCGAACTGATGGTGCCGGCCGGCGATAACCGGCCGCGTTATGTTTGCGTCCACTGCGAAACCATCCACTACCAGAACCCGAAGATGGTGATCGGCTCCATCCCCGTCTGGGAACAGGATGGCGAACTGAAAGTGCTGCTGTGCCGCCGCGCTATCGAACCGCGCTACGGCTTCTGGACCCTGCCCGCCGGCTTCATGGAAAACAATGAAACCACCTCGGCCGCCGCCATCCGCGAAACGGAAGAGGAAGCGGGCGCGAATATCGAACTGGGCAATCTGTTCACCCTGCTCAACGTGGCCCAGGTGCACCAGGTGCATATGTTCTACCTGGCCACCCTGCGCGACCTGAACTTTGCGCCCGGCGAGGAAAGCCTGGACGTGCAACTGTTCACCGAGGCGGAAATCCCCTGGGACGAGCTGGCCTTCCCCACCATCCACAACACCCTGGAATTCTTCTTTGCCGACCGCGCGCGCATCCGCGCCGGCGGCAGCTATGGCTTCCACACCCAGGACATCAACCGCCCGATGCGCAGTCCAACCGGCACATGATTCCCTGGCTCGACGCCCATACTCCTTTTCCCGATGTCTCCGAAGCGCTGACAGCCGACGCGCCCGGCCTGCTGGCGGCCGGCGCCGACCTCTCGCCCCAGCGCCTGCTGGCCGCTTACCAGCGCGGCATCTTTCCCTGGTTTTCCGAGGGCCAGCCTATCCTGTGGTGGAGCACCGATCCGCGCATGGTGCTGCTGACGGAGCATTTCCGCATCTCGGAGAGCCTGAAGAAAACGCTGAAGAAGATCGAGAAAAGCAGCCGCACGGATGGCCGCTGGCAGGTGCGTTTCGACACTGCCTTCGAGGACGTGATGCGCGCCTGCGCCGCGCCGCGCCGCGACGGCCCCGGCACCTGGATTTCGGAAGACATCATCGAAGGCTATACCGGCTTGCATAAGCTGGGTTACGCCCACTCGTCCGAGTTGTGGCTGGACGGCGAGCTGGTGGGCGGCGCCTATGGCGTCTCGATCGGCACCATGTTCTATGGCGAATCGATGTTCGCCCGCGTCACCGACGCCTCCAAGATCGCGCTCGCCTACCTGGTGCATTTCCTGCGCCGGCATGGCGTGGCGATGATCGACTGTCAGCAGGAAACCGGCCACCTGGCCTCGCTCGGCGCCCGTCCCATCCCACGCAGCGCGTTCCTGGATCATGTACAAAAGAATATCGCGGCGCCGCAAATCAGCGATTGGACGCCCATCCCGCCTTATATTTCCGCAGCCTGAACGGCGCATGCGCTCACTCTTGCGCGCAGAACGCGTTATGATATGTCCAGACGGCTATCAACAAGGACGGGCATGACGCACTTAAACGACCTTCCCTTTGCCACGCTGCAGTTCTATACCACTGCGCCCTATCCGTGCAGCTACCTCGACACGCGGCAAGCCCGCTCGCAGGTGGCGACGCCTTCGCACCTGATCAATGCCGACGTTTACTCCGAGCTGGTGAAAAGCGGCTTCCGCCGCAGCGGCATCTTCACCTACCGGCCCTACTGCGACGGCTGTCAGGCTTGCATCCCGGTACGCGTGGTCGCCAATGAATTCCAGCCGACGCGCGGCCAGCGCCGCGCCTGGGCGCGCCATGCCAATCTGACGGCGGGCGTGGCCACGTTGTCCTTCTCCGACGAACACTACGAGCTGTATCTGCGCTACCAGAGCACGCGCCACGCCGGCGGCGGCATGGACCAGGACAGCCGCGACCAGTACGCCCAGTTCCTGCTGCAAAGCCGGGTCAATACGCGCCTGGTCGAGTTCCGCGAACCGGACGGCACGCTGCGCATGGTCAGCATCATCGATGTGCTGTCGGACGGCCTGTCCTCGGTCTACACCTTCTTCGATCCCGACGTGCCCGGCGCCTCCTTCGGCACCTATAACGTGCTGTGGCAGATCGCCCAGGCGCAGGAACTGGGCCTGCCCTATATCTATCTCGGCTACTGGATCGAGGAGAGCCCGAAGATGAATTACAAGATCAAGTTCCAGCCGCTGGAAGCGCGCATCAAGGGCGTGTGGAGCGTGCTGCAACGCTAAAACCGGCTTTGGACCAAGGCTGGCGCGGTAAAATACGCGCAAATTCTCACTTTTGGCCCTCCATGTCCGACAAATTCCTGTACTCCCTCGCCCGTCCGCTGCTGTTCTCGATGGACGCCGAATCCGCCCACCATTTCACCCTGCCCGCCTTGAAGCGCAGCTCCGCGCTGGGCCTGACGCGCGCCTTCGTGCGCCAGCCCAAGCCCGATCCGCGCACCGTCATGGGCCTGCTGTTCAAGAATCCGGTGGGCCTGGCGGCAGGTCTGGACAAGGATGGTGCCTACATCGACGCGCTGGCCGACCTGGGCTTCGGCTCCATCGAGGTCGGCACCGTCACGCCGCGCGCCCAGCCGGGCAATCCCAAGCCGCGCATGTTCCGCCTGCCGGCGGCGCACGCCATCATCAACCGCATGGGTTTCAATAACGGCGGCGTCGACGCCTTCGTGTCGAATGTGCAGTCCTCGCGCTTCTATCAGAAGCGCGAAGGCGTGCTCGGTCTGAACATCGGCAAGAACGCCGATACGCCGATCGAACGCGCGGCCGACGATTATCTGCACTGCCTGGAAAAGGTCTACCCTTACGCCAGCTATGTGACGGTGAACATCTCCTCGCCCAACACCAAGAACCTGCGCCAGCTGCAGGGCGGCTCCGAACTCGATGGCCTGCTCGGCCAGTTGAAGGACGCCCAACAGCGCCTGGCCGACAAGCATAAGCGCTACGTGCCGCTGGCCCTGAAGATCGCGCCGGATATGGATGGCGAGCAGGTGAAGAATATCGCCGACGCCCTGATCCGCCACAAGATCGACGGCGTGATCGCCACCAACACCACCTTGAGCCGCACCGCCGTGGAAGGCATGCAGCATGGCGCGGAAGCGGGCGGCCTGTCCGGCGCGCCGGTGTTCGAGCTGTCGAACCAGGTGATCCGCCTGCTGAAGGCGGAACTGGGCGACGCCCTGCCGATCATCGGCGTGGGCGGCATCATGCGCGGCAGCGACGCCAAGGCCAAGATCGACGCGGGCGCCCAACTGGTGCAGCTGTACAGCGGCCTGATTTATGCCGGCCCGGCCCTGGTGCGCGACTGCGCCGACGCGCTGCGCCGCTGATCCCCACTGCCGATCCCCACAGTTGTCCCCTTTACCGGAGGCGCACATGGACCACATCACCCTCGGCCGCAGCGATCTGCGCGTCAGCCGCATCTGCCTCGGCAGCATGACTTTCGGCGAGCAGAATTCGGAAGGCGATGCCCATTCCCAGCTCGACTACGCGCTGGAACGCGGCGTCAACTTCATCGACACGGCCGAGATGTATCCGGTGATGCCGCGCGCGGAAACGCAAGGCGCCACCGAGCGTCATATCGGCAGCTGGCTGAAGAAATCCGGCCAGCGCGGCAAGGTGGTGCTGGCGACCAAGGTGGCGGGACCGAATCCGAATATGTACTGGGTGCGCGGCGGCCAGCACAATCTGGATGAGGCGAATATCCGCGCCGCCGTCGAAGCCAGCCTGCGCCGCCTGCAAACGGACCATATCGATTTATACCAATTGCACTGGCCCAGCCGCAATGTGCCGATTTTCGGCGCCAGCGTATTCGATCCGCGGAAGGAGCGCCCCTCGATAGCCATCGAAGACACGCTGGCGGCGCTGGGCAAATTGCAGGAAGAAGGCAAGATCAGGCATATCGGCGTCTCCAACGAATCCTGCTGGGGCGTAACGGAATTCATCAAGCAGGCCGAGATGAAGGGCTTGCCGCGCATCGCCACCATTCAGAATCTGTACAACCTGACGGCTCGCCATTTCGAGACCAGCCTGCTCGACGAAACCTGCTACCGTTCCGAAGTCAGCCTGCTGGCATATAGCCCGCTGGCTTTCGGCCAGCTCACGGCCAAGTATCACGACAATCCCAAGGCGCGCGGCCGCCTGACCATCTTCCCGCCCAACTGGAGTCCGCGCTATGTGCGTCCCGGCGTGCTGGAAGCGGTGGGCCACTACGCGAAACTGGCGCGCGCCAACGGCATGACGCCGGCCCAGCTGGCCCTGGCCTGGTGCTACACGCGCTGGTTCGTGGCCTCCACCATCATCGGCGCGACCACGCTCGCCCAGCTCAAGGAAAACATCGACGCCTACAGCTTGCGCCTGCCGCCGGACGTGGTGGCAGCGGTTGACGCCATCCACGCCAGCCTGCCCAATCCCGGCCAGTAGACTGCTTTAGGACAGAGGGACAGCAGCGAGGTACAGCCGCCGCGCTTGACGGGCGCCGTTCCCTCGCACTCCACTACTACGCCACCAGCGCCAGCTTTGGCCCCTGTCCACCGCGCGGCGCATGGTGCACACCGCCGATCTTGAACACGGCCACTGCTTCGGCCAGCATTTCCGCCTGATCGCGCATCGATTGCGCTGCTGCTGCGGCTTCCTCCACCAGGGCGGCATTGCGCTGCGTGGCGTCGTCGATCTGCACGATGGCTTCATTGACCTGGGCGATGCCGCTGCTCTGCTCCTGGCTGGCGGAACTGATCTGGCGCATGATCTCGGCCACCTGCTGCACCGAGCTGACGATGCCATCCATGGTGCTGCCCGCCTGTGCCACCAGGCGCGAACCGGCATCCACGGTTTCCACCGAATGCCCGATCAGCTCCTTGATCTCCTTGGCTGCCGCCGCCGAGCGGTGCGCCAGATTGCGCACCTCGGAAGCCACCACCGCAAAGCCCCTGCCCTGCTCACCGGCGCGCGCCGCTTCCACGGCCGCATTCAAGGCCAGGATATTGGTCTGGAAGGCGATGCTGTCGATCACCGAGATAATGTCCACGATGCGGCTGGAGCTTTCCTTGATGGCGCCCATGGTGCTTACCACCTCGCCCACCACCTGCCCGCCCTTGACCGCAAATTCGGACGCCGTCACCACCAACTGCGTGGCCTGGCGCGCATTCTCGGCATTCTGCGTCACGGTCGACGTCAACTCCTCCATCGACGATGCGGTTTCCTCCAGGCTGGAAGCCTGCTGCTCCGTGCGGCTGGACAAATCCAGATTGCCGCTGGCGATTTCATTGGACGCGGTGGTGATGGTGTCGCTGCCCGAGCGCACTTTGCCGACTGTATGCGCCAGGCTGTCGTTCATATGGGCGAGTGCACGCAGCAGCTGCCCCGTTTCGTCCTGCGTATGGCATTCCACGCGCATGGTCAGATCGCCGCTGGCCACCGCCTGCGCCATGCCTACCGCCCGGTTGAGCGGACTGGTGATGCTGCGCGTGACCAGCCACAGCACCGAAGCCGCCAGCAGCGTCGCCAGCAGGGTCAAGGTCACCATCATATTGCGCGCACCGGCATAGGCTGCGCCGGATGCCGCTCGCGCCTGGGTCACGGCGGCCGTCTGGTACTTCACCAGATCGGTCAAGGCATTCAGATACGCGGTCTGCTCCTTGCGCACGGCGCTCAGCAGATAGGCCACGCTCTCATCACGCTTGCCGCTGTCGGCGGACTTTTGCAGGAAGCTGGCCTGCACCACCAGATAGCGGTCGCGCGCCTCCAGCACGGCCTTCAGCTTGGCCTTGCTCTCGCCATCGGTATCGTCTTCGATCAGTTTCGCCAGCTTGTCCAGATGGCCGGCGATTTCGGTCTTCTTGTCCTCGACGCGCTTGAGTTCCTTTTTCACGGTGTCGGCATCGCTGCTCAGCATCGCATTGCGCATGGCGCGGGCGATGTCGTTGACGCCGCCGATGGCCTCATATGCTTCGATCACCTTGGGTACTTTATCGGTCGCCAGATCATCGGTGCCTTCGTCCAGCTTGCCCAGATTCAGAATGCCGATGGCGGAGATGCCGATCATGAACAGCAGCGCCAATCCCAATCCCGCCGCCAGACGCAGGCCTATCTTCCAGTTCCCAATATTCATTTGTCGCTCCCAGGTCGATGCTTCGTGTGGGGGACGCTGCGCGCCGCGCAGCGGCTCATTGGTAATGACTGATATCAAAGAGTATAGGCTGATCGGAAAATGGCTTCCGTGAAAAAAGTGATGCTGTCGAGTCGCTGCAACAAAAACAAAGGCGCGCCGCAGCACGCCTTTTGCCATCACGGAAAGATTGAAAATCAGGCAGCTTCGGCGCCGTTCAAGGCCAGGTCGATATCGGAGCGGCGCAGCTCCGGCGCGAACTGCTGGATGAACTCATACGCATAGGCGCGCAGATAGGCGCCGCGGCGCACCGCCAGCCGCGTGGTGTTGGCGGCGAACAGGTGCGATGCCTCGATGGCGCGCAAGCCCTTGTCGCGGCCATGGTCGAACGCCATGGAGGCCACGATGCCCACGCCCAGTCCGAGCGCCACATACTGCTTGATGACATCCGAATCCATGGCCGTCAGCACGATGTCGGGCCGCACTTCGGCGCGCGCAAAGGCGGCATCAATGTGGCCGCGGCCGGTAAAGCCCACGTCATAGGTAATCAGCGGGAACTCGGCCAGGTCTTCCAGCTTGACCGGGGTGCGCGCCAGCAGCGGATGGCCGTCCGGCACCACCACCAGGTGGCTCCAGCGGTAGCAAGGGAAGGACACCAGGTCCGGGAACTGCGACAGGCCTTCGGTGGCGATGCCGATATCGGCCTTGCCCGACAAGACCCACTCCGCGATATGGTCGGGCGCACTTTGCTGCAAGGCGATGCGCACGTCCGGGAAGGAAGTGCGGAAGCTCTGCACCGCTTTCGGCAGCGCATAGCGCGCCTGGGTGTGGGTGGCGGCGATGGTCAGCGTGCCGCTGTTCTGGCCCGTGTATTCCATGCTGGCCTGCTGCAGGTTTTCCGCTTCCACCAGCAGGCGGTCGATGATCTTGAGAATGCCCTTGCCCGGCTCGGTCAAGCCGGTCAGGCGCTTGCCGTTGCGCTCGAAGATGACCACGCCCAGTTCGTCCTCCAGTTCGCGGATCTGGCGGCTCACGCCAGGCTGGGAGGTGAACAAGGCGTTCGCCACTTCGGTCAGGTTGTAATTGCGGCGGGCCGCTTCGCGTATCGAACGCAGTTGCTGGAAATTCATAGGGTCGCACCTCCATCGACAAAGACGTGCAGGCGCTTGGGCCGCACGATCAGGGTTTCACCATCCTTCAAGCCCAAATGGCTGAAGCGTTCATTGGACATCACGGCCTCGATCAATTCAGCGTTATCGGCGCGCTCCAGGTCCAGCTGGGCCAGCGGGCCGATGGCATGCGCGCGGCGCAGCTTGACGATGATGCCTTCGGCGCCGCTGGTATAGCGGTCGATCTCCAGATCGTGCGGACGCACATAGGCCGTGCCTTGCGAATCGCGTACGCCGCCGTGGTCCGGCACATTGAAGCTGATATCGCCGCTGGCCAGCACCCCCTCATGCACGCGGCCGTGGAACACGTTCACATTGCCGAGGAAGCCGTAGACGAAGGGCGAAGCCGGATGGTTGTAGACCTGCTCCGGCGCGCCCAGCTGCTCGACCGTGCCTTTGTTCATCAGCACCACCTGGTCGGCCACTTCCAGCGCCTCTTCCTGGTCGTGGGTGACGAAGATCGACGTCACATGCAGCTCGTCATGCAGGCGGCGCAACCAGCGGCGCAGTTCCTTGCGCACCTTGGCGTCGAGCGCGCCGAAAGGCTCGTCCAGCAGCAGCACGCGCGGCTCCACCGCCAGCGCGCGCGCCAGGGCGATACGCTGACGCTGGCCGCCCGAGAGCTGGGGCGGATAGCGGTCGGCCAGCCAGTCCAGCTGCACCAGTTCCAGCAGTTCCTTGACCTTGCGGCGGATCTGGTCTTCGGAAGGACGCTCGCTGCGCGGCTTCACGCGCAGGCCGAATGCCACGTTCTCGAACACCGTCATATGCTTGAACAGCGCATAGTGCTGGAACACGAAGCCCACCTGGCGTTCGCGCACATGGCGGTCGGAAGCATCCTCGCCATCCAGCAGCACCTGGCCCGAATCGGGATGTTCCAGGCCGGCGATGCAGCGCAGCAGCGTGGTCTTGCCGCAGCCCGATGGGCCGAGCAGCGCGGTCAGCTCGCCCTGCGGGAAGTCGAGCGAGACGTTGTTGAGGGCGACGAAATCGCCGAAACGCTTGTTGATGTTTTTGACTGCGATGGTCATATCAATGCTCCGTAGCTTCGTCGGCGCGGTTCTCGTGCAAGCGCCATTCGATAAAGGTTTTCAGCGCCAGCGTCACCAGGGCCAGCAGGGCCAGCAGGGACGCCACGGCGAAGGCGGCGGCGAAGTTGTACTCGTTGTAGAGAATCTCCACCTGCAGCGGCATGGTGTTGGTCTCGCCGCGAATATGGCCGGACACCACCGACACCGCGCCAAACTCGCCCATGGCGCGCGCATTACACAGGATCACGCCATACAGCAGGCCCCATTTGATGTTCGGCAGCGTCACGCGGAAGAAGGTCTGCCAGCCGGACGCGCCCAGCACCACGGCCGCTTCTTCTTCCTCATTGCCCTGCGCCTGCATCAGCGGAATCAGCTCGCGCGCCACGAAGGGGAAAGTGACGAAGATGGTCGCCAGCACGATGCCCGGCACGGCGAACAGGATTTTGATGTCATGCTCCTGCAGCCAGGGACCGAACCAGCCCTGGGCGCCGAACAGCAGCACGTAGATCAGGCCCGAAATCACCGGCGACACTGAGAACGGCAGATCGATCAGCGTCAGCAGCAGGCTCTTGCCGCGGAATTCGAACTTGGCGATGCACCAGGAAGCGGCCACGCCAAAGATCAGGTTCAAAGGCACGGCGATGGCCGCCGTCAGCAAAGTCAGTTTGATGGCCGAGATGGCGTCGTCTTCCACGATGGCGTGGACATAGGTTTCCCAGCCTTTTTTCATCGCTTCGGCAAACACCGCCACCAGCGGCACGAAGAGGAACAGCGTGAGGAAGGTCAGCGCCACGGCGATCAGTACCCCGCGCACCCAGACCGGTTCCAGCACATTCGGCGCCGAAGGCAGCTCGCCACGGCGTGGCGTCGATACAGGTGCGCCGCTCATTTCTTGCCTCCCTTGCCGCGCGCCCAGGCTTGCAGCAGATTGATCGCCAGCAGCAGGAAGAAGGACACCACCAGCATCACCACCGCGATCGCGGTCGCGCCGGCATAGTCATACTGTTCCAGCTTGGTGATGATGAACAGCGGCGTAATCTCCGACACCATCGGCATATTCCCGGCGATGAAGATCACCGAACCGTATTCGCCGGTGGCGCGCGCAAAGGCCAGCGCGAAGCCGGTCATCAGCGACGGCAGGATGGTGGGAAAGACCACGCGGATAAAGGTTTGCAGGGCGCTGGCGCCCAGGCTGGCCGCCGCTTCCTCCAGTTCGCGCTCGGCGTCTTCCAGCACCGGCTGCACCGTGCGCACCACGAAAGGCAGGCCGATGAAGGTCAGCGCGATCACCACGCCGATCGGCGTGAACGCCACCTTGATGCCCAGCACGCCCTCGATGAAGCGGCCGAACCAGCCATTCGAGGAATACAAGGCCGTCAGCGTGATGCCGGCAACGGCGGTCGGCAGCGCGAAAGGCAGATCGACCAGCGCATCGATCAGGCGCTTGCCGGGGAAGTTATAGCGCACCAGCACCCAGGCCACGATGCCGCCGAAGATCACATTGAGGAAGGCGCCGATCAGGGCCGCGCCGAAAGTCAGGCGGTAGGAGGCCACCACGCGCTCGGACGAGACGGCGCTCCAGAAGCCCTCCCAGCTCATGGTAAATGTTTTCAGGAACACGGCCGACAGCGGGATCAGGACGATCAGCGTCAGGTAAAAGATGGTGAAGCCAAGCGAGAGGTTAAAGCCCGGCATCACCCGATACGGCGCGCTCCTGGCTTGGGCTGGCACCGGCACTGAAGCCGGCAAAGCGACTGCTGACATATGGCTCCCTCTTATTACATTTCCAGATAATAGGGCCGCATAATCGCATTGCCGCGTTATAAAACAAACTAACCTTTCGTCATTTGCTTAGATGCTAAAACCAGGGTTGCCACAAAAAACCCACCCCATACAGCCCAGTCCGTGTCCGATTTTGGGGCCAGACCCCAAAATCGGACACGAACACGGCCGCAAAAAAAAAGACGCCCCGCAGGGCGTCCAAGCTGAACCCACTCAGCAAAGCCTTATTTGTTCGGCTGCGGGGTCACGCGCAGGTAGGGACGGGCCGCAGTGTAGCCTTTCGGGTATTTTTGCTTGATCACTTCCGGGTCTTGCACGGTCAGCGGGATGATGACGTCGTCGCCGTCTTTCCAGTTGCCGGGCGTGGCCACGGTGTGGGCATCGGTCAGTTGCAGGGCGTCGAGCACGCGCAGCACTTCGTCGAAGTTGCGGCCGGTGCTCATCGGGTAGGTGATGGACAGGCGCACTTTCTTGCTCGGGTCGATCACGAACAGGGAGCGCACGGTGGCGGTCACGGATTGTTCGGGGTGGATCATGTCGTACAGCACCGAGACCTTCTTGTCGGAGTCGGCGATGATGGGGAAGCCGACCACGGTTTTCTGGGTCTCTTCGATGTCCTTGATCCACTCCTTGTGGGCTTCGGCCGGGTCCACCGACAGGGCAATCGCTTTCACATTGCGCTTGTCGAATTCCGGTTTCAGCTTGGCAGTCAGGCCCAGTTCCGTGGTGCAGACCGGGGTGAAGTCGGCTGGGTGCGAAAACAGCACGACCCAGGAATTGCCTGCCCATTCGTGGAATTTGATTGGACCAATCGAAGAGTCTTGTTCGAAATCCGGCGCGGTGTCGCCAAGGCGTAAAGTCATAATGGTCTCCTAAGATGATTAAACAGACAACAGCCGCTCATTGTGCACACGTTCCGCCAATATTTGCAATTGGCGCTGACCGAAAATCCAGTCGCCCAAGCCGGATTCGGAGTTGATATGTCCCAGAGCGCCGCCGTCGATAAATTCGCTGCCCCAGCGTTTGGCCCACAGCGCGGCGCGCGCGGCCGACATCCAGGGATCGTTGGTGCTGGCGATCATGATGGAGGGACAGGGCAGCTTTTCATGCGGCAGCAAATGCGTGACGCCGAATTTCTCGGGATCGGCCGGCGCCACCAGCAGCACGCCGGCGATCAAATGCGGATCGCGCGCCAGGCTGTAGGCCGTGGTCAGGCTGCCGAAGCTGTGCGCCACGATCAGCGTGGGGCGCGACTGCTCGGCGCGCACCGCATCCAGGCGCGCGCCCCACGTCGGCAGATGGGGATCGTCCCAGTTCTGCTGCTCGACGCGGCGAAAGCTCGGATACAGGCGCTGCCAGCGGCTCTGCCAATGATCCGGCCCGCTATTGTGCAGGCCGGGCGCCACCAGAACCCGGTAGTGCGAAAGCAAGCTGGCTGCCATATGCCCTCTCCCCTCGTGGATTACTTGCTCGGCTGGTAGATCTGGTCGAACACGCCGCCATCGGCGAAGTGGGTCTTCTGCGCCTTGTCCCAGTCGCCCGCCACTTGCGACAGCGTGAACAGCTTCACGTTGGGGAATTGGGCGGCGTATTTCTTCGCTTCCTTTTCCACGGTCGGACGGTAGTAGTTCTTGGCGATCAGCTCCTGCGCCGCATCGGTGTAAAGGAAGTTCAGATAGGCTTCGGCCACCTTGCGCGTGCCGCGCTTGTCGACCACCTTGTCGACGACGGCGACAGGCGGTTCGGCCAGGATGCTGATGGAAGGCGCGACGATTTCCACCTTGTCCGGGCCCAGTTCCTTGATCGCCAGCAGGGCTTCGTTTTCCCAGGCCAGCAGCACGTCGCCGATGCCGCGCTCGACGAAGGTGGTGGTGGCGCCGCGCGCGCCGGAATCGAGCACCGGCACGTTCTTGTACAGTTTTTTCAGGTATTCGCGCGCCGAGGCTTCATTGCCGCCCGGCTGGCGCAGTGCGTAGCCATAGGCGGCCAAGTGGTTCCAGCGCGCGCCGCCGGAAGTTTTCGGGTTCGGGGTGATGACGGCGATGCCCGGTTTCACCAGGTCGCCCCAGTCCTTGATGCCTTTCGGATTGCCCTTGCGCACCAGGAAAACGATGGTCGAGCTGTAAGGGGTGGCATTGTGGCCCAGGCGTTTTTGCCAATCCTTGTTGAGCAAGCCTTTTTCGGCGATGGCGTCGATATCGTAGGCCAGCGCCAGCGTCACCACATCGGCTTCCAGGCCATCGATCACGGCGCGACCCTGTTTGCCCGAGCCGCCGTGCGACTGCTTGATCTTCACATTGTCGCCGGTGCGCGCCTTCCAGTCCTTGGCAAAGGCGGCGTTCACATCCTGGTACAGTTCCCGCGTCGGGTCGTAGGAGACATTGAGCAGGTTCACATCGGCGGCGAACGCGGGCAGGACGGCGGAAGCAAAGGCAGCAGCAGCAAAGATTTTCTTGGACAGCATCAGGATTCCCCTTTGAATTGGAAGCCTCAGGATACTGTCACCGTTTATAAAAGCGAACTAAGGATTTGGAAGTTTTATATACCCCAAACTTATATAGCCGGCGTGCCGCTCAATAAAAGCGGTTGAACAGCACCACCGCCCAGGTGGCGCCGGCCAGCAGGCAAGCCAGCAAGACTGCTGCACTGCCAAAATCCTTGGCATTCTTCGACAGCGGGTGACGATCCAGCGAAATGCGGTCGACCACGGCTTCAATGGCCGAGTTGATCAGCTCCACGATCAGCACCAGCACCAGCACGCCGATCAGCACCAGTTTCTGAAAAGCCGAGACCGGCAGGAACATGGCGATAATGCCGCCGAAAACGAACAGCATCAACTCCTGGCGGAAGGCGTGCTCGTGGCGCCAGGCCGATTTCAAGCCATCCACCGAATAAAAGAAGGCGGAAAGGATGCGCTTCAAACCGCTTTTGCTTTTGAATTCGCTGACAGGCTGTTCCATGTTTCTATGCTCGCTGATCTGGGATGGTTCGGTGCGCCATTATGCCTGGGCGTGAGTATTTATTCACACTTTCCAGACACCAATATGACACAGAATTCCCATTTTTTTCACATCATGGTATAAATGCAGTACCGAATACTGCACTGCACCAACCGCATCATGAAAATTGAATCCGTCCCGGAACAAAAGACGACCATTCAGGTAATCGAGCGCATGGTGGCCTTGCTGGACGCATTGGCCAAATATCCCGACCCTGTGAGCTTGAAGGAATTATCCAAGGTCTCCGGCCTGCACCCCTCCACCGCCCACCGCATTCTCAACGATATGGTGCTGACCCGCTTCGTCGACCGCGTCGAGCCGGGCACTTACCGCCTCGGCATGCGCCTGCTGGAACTGGGCAATGTGGTCAAGAGCCGGCTTTCCGTGCGTGAAGCGGCGCTCGATTTCATGCGCTCCCTGCACAAGAAAACCCAGCAGACCATCAATCTGTCGGTGCGCCAGGGCGACGAGATCGTGTATATCGACCGCGCCTTCTCGGAACGCTCGGGCATGCAGGTGGTGCGCGCCATTGGCGGCCGCGGCCCGCTGCACCTGACTTCGACCGGCAAGCTCTTCCTGTCGGTGGACGAGCCGAAAGCCATCCGCGCCTATGCCACGCGCACGGGACTGGCAGGGCACAACAAGAATTCCATCACGGATTTGAGCAAACTGGAGCGGGAACTGAGCCTGGTACGCGCGCGCGGCTATGCGCGCGACAATGAGGAGCTGGAACTGGGCGTGCGCTGCATGGCAGCCGGCATCCGCGACGATTCGGGCAAGCTGGTCGCGGGCCTGTCGATCTCGGCCCCGGCCGACCGCCTGCAGGAAGAGTGGCTGGAAGACCTGGTCACCACCGCCAACCAGATTTCCGCCACGCTCGGTTACATGCCTGCTGCCGAGTAAGAGGTGGTGACGGCCGGGCTGGCCGCCGTGGAGGTGGAAAAGCCCGGCGGTTTCAAGGCGCTCAGCCATTTGCGCATGCGCAGCGCATCGGCGGCGCGCGCGGCCGAACCCTTGGCGTCGAGCAGCACCATGATCACGGCGCGGCCTTCGACCACGGCCTGCATCATCAGGCAACGGCCCGCTTCATTGATGAAGCCGGTTTTCTGCAAGCCGATTTCCCAGCCCGAATTGGGCGCCACCAGACGGTTGGTGGTGCCGAACAGCATGGGACGGCCATTCGCTTCCACCACGGCTTTCGGCGCCGTCGAATACTCGCGCAGCACGGGATGCTCGTAAGCGGCCTGGGCCAGCTTGGCCAGGTCGCGCGCGCTCGCCACATTGTTTTTCGACAGGCCGCTGGAATCGACGTAATGGGTTTCGCTCATGCCCAGCTGGCGCGCCTTGGCGTTCATCGCCTCGACGAAAGCCGGCAGGCCGCCCGGATAATTGTGGCCCAGCGCCGAGGCGGCGCGGTTTTCCGAACTCATCAAAGCGATATGCAGCATATCGCGCCGGCTCAGCTGGGAACCGACTTTCAGGCGCGAGCTGCTGAACTTGGCGCGGTCGACGTCATCCTCGCTCACGGTCAGCATCTCGTCCATGTCCTGGTTGGCTTCCACCACCACCAGCCCGGTCATCATCTTGGTGATGGAGGCGATCGGCAGGGCCACATTGGCATTCTTTTCGAACAGCACTTCGGAATTGGCCTGGTCCAGCACCAGGGCCACGTTCGATTTCAGGTCGAGCGGGTCGCGCGTCAGGTTCAGGCCGGCCATATCGCCGACGGTGGGACGGGCGGGAATGGCATCGCCCACGCTCACCAGACGCTGGTACACGACCTTGCGCTTGCCGCGCACCATGACCACGCGCTTGACCATGCGCGGCTCGTCGGCAGCGGCCTGGCGGCGCACGCCGGCCTTGCTCTTCTTGACGCTGACAACCTTCGCCCCGTGCTTGACCGGAGCCGCCGCCGCGGGCAGGGAAATGAAGAGCGCGGAGATCAACGCGCTGATTGCAAGTTTATACATTCGATTTTCCCCAGTACGGAAGACAAGGTCCTACATTGCAGTGTAACAAAACACTGCTGCGGCGCAAGTAAAATTAAGGTTGGCGGCACTAGAATTTGCCAAAGAGCAAGACACAATGTTCATTCTTTGACGTTGGCGCGCAACGGCTTATTTACTCCGCAAATTTAACAAATTCAGCAACGGGGACCCGCTCGGTCACTAGCGTATTTTCAATCTTGCTTGGATCAGCATATCCCAGCGCCATGCCGCAGACTACTGTTTCGTTGTCGGGCAGCCGCAAATATTCGCCGATAATCCGGTGATATTGGGTGAACGCCGCCTGCGGGCACGTGTCCAGCCCCCGGCCGCGCGCCGCCACCATGATGTTCTGCAGGAACATGCCATAGTCCAGCCAGGAACCCTGCTCCATGATGGTATCGATGGTGAAGATCAGGCCCACCGGCGCGTCGAAGAAAGCGTAATTGCGGCCATGCTGGGCCGCCATGCCGGCCTTGTCCTCGCGCGTCAGGCCCAGCAGCGCATACAGATCCCAGCCCACCTTGCGGCGCCGGTCGATATAGGGCGCCACCCATTGGCGCGGGTAATAGGCATACGGCTCGGTATGGGTGGCGGCCTGCTGCGGGTCCTGGTAAGCCGCCAGGATGCGGCGGCTTAACTCCTCCTTGGACGCGCCCGTCAGCACATGCACGCGCCAGGGCTGGACATTGGTGCCGGAGGGCGCGCGCGCCGCCACCTGCAGAATCTGTTCGATATCCTCGCGCGCCAGCGGCGTCGGCAGGAAGGCGCGGATCGAGCGGCGCGAGGTGATGGCGGCATCGACCGCCTGCTGTTCGGGACTGGAAATCATACTGGCATACTCGCTAGTTTTTGGATGGACGCACAACGAAGACCACGCCCAGCACGGCCAGCGCCATGCCGGCCAGGCCGAGCAGATTGAAGGCCTCGCCGAACAGCAGCCAGGCCATCAGGGCGGTGGTGGGCGGGGTCAGATACATCAGGCTGGAAACCTGGGTGGCGTCGCTGCGGCGGATCAGGGCGAACAGCAGGAAGATGGCGCCGATCGACAGCGCCAGCACCGACCAGGCCCAAGCACCGAAGAATTGCGGCGTCCACTGCACCACGGCGAAATCCCAGCCCAGGCCCTCGAACGCCACGGCAAAGGGCAGCACCACCACCAACGAGGCCGAGAACTGGATCACCGTGCCGCTGCGCAAGTCAAAGCGTGGGCAAAAATGTTTTTGGTAGAGCGTGCCGGCCGTCATCGCCAGCAGCGCGCCCACGCACAGCGCCAGGCTCTGCCAGCTCAAACCGACCAGCGTGACCTTGGCCGCCACCACCAGGCCGACGCCCGCCAGGCCGAAAACCAGGCCCAGCCACTGGCGCGGCCGTACTTGCTCGCCCAGCAGGGGCGCGGCAAAGGCCGTCAGGATCGGCTGCATGCCGACGATCAGGGCCGACAAACCGGCCGGCATGCCCAGCTTGATCGCGCACCACACCCCGCTCAGATAACCGGCCTGCACCAGGATGCCGGCCACGGCGATATGGCCCACCTTGCCCCGCGGCCAGGGCGCTTTCAGCAGCACGATGGCGGGCGCCAGGATCGCCAGCACGCCGAGAAAGCGCAGCAGCAGGAAAGTCAGCGGTGGCGCGTAGGGCAAACCATACTTGGCAACAATGAAACCTGTACTCCACAGAAAGACGAAAAACAGCGGCACCGGCGAGAGCAAAGCCGTGGCTGGGCTGGCTGTAGAGGTATCGGACATGGCAGCTAGCAAACTGAAAACAGGACAGGCAGTCTAACACGGCAGCGTCCGACCTCCCCGGGTTCGCTGCGGCGCTGCATTTTCACCTGACTCACACCCGGCGCTAGCAAGAAAAAACCCTGTAACAACAAGTATTTAATGCCCTTGTGCAATGCACAAAATATTCCTTGACATCTTTTCCCAGTTCCGTAAAATTGGGTTTGTTGCGTTGCACAATTTGTTGTTCGGCCCCTGAAAAACCGTTTTGCGCTTCACCGCAGGTAGCAAACAGCGTATTCAATCAACGACTATTTACTTACTGGAGAGTTAAATGTTTTCGATTCCTGAGCAATTTTCCAATGCGACCAAGGCCAATTTCGAGAGCCAGTTCGCCATCTTTTCCTCGCTGACCAACAAAGCCTTCGAAGGCGTTGAGAAGTTTGTCGATCTGAACCTGACCGCCGCGAAAGCCTCGCTGGAAGAGTCCGCCGTCACCGCCAAGCAACTGCTGGCTGCCAAAGACCCGCAGGAATTCTTCTCGCTGACCGCTGCTCAGGCCCAGCCGACCGCTGAAAAAGCCATCGCCTACGGCCGTCACCTGGCTTCGATCGCTTCCGGCACCCAAGCCGAATTCAGCAAAGCCGCTGAAACCCAGATCGCCGAAACCAACCGCAAAGTGATCTCGCTGGTGGAAGAAGTGAGCAAAAACGCCCCAGCCGGCACCGAAAACGCCGTGGCCCTGTTCAAATCGGCCCTGGGCAGCGCCCACGCCGGCTACGAGCAATTCACCAAAACCGCCAAACAAGCCGCCGAAACCGTGGAAGCCAATCTGAGCGCCGCCGTGAACCAGTTCACCGCTGCTGCTGCCAAGGCTGCACCGGCTGCCGCCGTCAAAAAGCAAGCGTAATCGGAAGGCCTTCGGGCCTCCCCGCTGTACAAAGGTCTCCTCGGCATCCGTGGTTTCCTCTCCAGCGGATGCTTTCTTCTGCCCCGGGTTCCATCCCGGGGCTTTTTTTCGCCCCACCCTTTGCGCCAAATCAAACAATGTCCCACCCTGGTGCCAGGCACCGGAGCCGGACATTTGCTGATTTAGATCAAAGAATGTCCGACTCTAGTGCCTGACACCAGGGTGGGACATTTTTTGCGCCAGATCAAACGGTGTGCGGTTATTTTTGCAGACCGGCTTGCACGGCTTTCCAGTAGCTGGCGTCTTCCATACCCAGCGCGTAGACCGAGGTGCCGCCCAGGCCGTAGGCGTTGACCAGGCCGGCTTTCAGCGTGATGCTCTGGGCGTTTTCCGTCCACACCGTATGCTGCTGGCCGTCGGTGGCGGTGTAGTTGAAGGTCAGGGAATTGCTGCCGATGTCATAGCGCGGCGTGACGCCATACTGCTTCAGCATGCCGGGGATGGCGTTCCAGAACACTTGCTTGCCATTGCCGGCCGCGATCCAGTCGTAGCCATAGGCCGGCAGGCCGTTCAGGATGCGCTCGGCAGGCGCTTTGGCGACGGCATAGTCGAGCGCATCTTCCATCCAGCCGGAACTGGCGACCGGGCCGGGATCCCAGGCGGGAATGGCTTGGTCGTAGCTCATGATCTGGAGGTAATCGACGGCGCGGCCGAGAGCGGCCAGATCGAAAGCCTGGTTGTACTCATGATTCTCGTCAACGGCGGAGAAAGCGGGCACGCTGATGATCAGCTTCAAGCCATTCGCATGCAGGACGGTGCCCAGCTCGGCGGTGAAGGCGCTCAGGTTGGCGCGGTCATCCTTATTGACGTTTTCGAAATCGATATTGATGCCGGCAAAGCCATTCTTCTTGGCGAAAGCCAGCAGATTGGCAATGGCCGTCTTGCGGAAGGTACCGGTCACGCCGTGCGCAATGGCCTGGCTCCAGTCGCCGTCCACATTCGAGATGCAGCCGTAAATCGGGATCTTTTTCGACTTCAGGAAGGAAATCGCGTTCGACGGCGCCGGATCGCCATTGCCTACCACCACGCCCTCGGCCGTGATATTCCAGTAGTCGATCGCCACCGCATTGAAGTTGGCGTAGTGCGTGGTCAGCGCCTTGTAGTTATTGGCATAGCCGGAGTAGTAGGCCAGCACCATCTTGGCCGGCGCCGCGCGCTGCGGGGCGCCGGCGCTGCGCGCGCGTTCCGCACCCGCGCTGTCGCCAGCCGGCGCATTGCCGCCGCCGCAGCCGGCCAGCAGCGCAGCCAGCACCGTGGCGGAAAAAATCATCTTGCTTTGCATAGTCATCCCTTGAGTGGCAAAACGCCATCTTAGCAACATTTCCTTACGGCAATATTAAATCGCGCTGGACCGAACGTGAGTTTACATTTAATCCAAAACGAGATAATCTGTAAAAATGCAAAACAAAGACCATGACCACCTGATCGAACAATTGCAGCACATCGCCGCCGGCCTGGGCCAGACCCTGGCCCCGTTTTGCGAAGTGGTGCTGCACGATCTGCGCGACCCGCACAGCACGGTGCTGGCCATCCATAACAATCTGTCGGGCCGCCAGCCCGGCGATCCGGCCACCGAGCTGGGGCTGGCGCGCATCGCCGATCCCGCCTATCCGCAAGTGCTGGCCAACTACCCCAACCACTTCCCCGATGGGCGGCAAGCCAAAAGCACCTCGATCGGCATCAAGGACGATGAAGGCAACTATGTCGCCGCCCTGTGCATGAACGTCGACCTGAGCCTGTTCCGCAGCCTGCACAGCCTGCTCGGCCAGTTCAGCAGCGTGGACGCCAACGCCGCCATCCAGGAAAGCCTGGACCCGGCCGGCGCCGACGCCATCCGCGCCCGCATCGACCAGTTTGCCGCGCGCCTGGCCACCACGCCGCGCGCGCTCAAAGCCGACGAGCGCCGCAACCTGCTGCGCGAACTGAAAAGCGCGGGCCTGCTCGATATGCGGCGCGCCATGGAAATCATCGCCCAGCATCTGGGCGTCTCACGCGCCACGGTGTACAACTATGCGAAATAACGCCCGCCTGCTGCTGCTCGACCGCGACCAGGTCGCCGCCCTGCTGCATCCCGATGCCGTGCTGGACGCGGTGCGCGAAGCCTTCCTGCTGCATCAGCAGCGCGCCGGCCGCATCTTCCCGCTGGTGCGCGAAGCGCTGCCGGGCGGCGCCATCTTCGGCATCAAGGCCGGGGACGTGGCGGCACAAGGCCTGCTCGGTTACAAGGCGGCCGGCTTCTGGCCCGCCAACCGCGACGTGGGCGGCGACGCGCACCAGGCCACCATCCTGCTGCACGATCCCGCCACGGGCCGGCCGCAATGCCTCATCGACGGCAACGCCGTCACCACCGAGCGCACCGCCGCGGCGGGCGCCTTGGGCCTGCAGGCGCTGGCCCGCGCCGACGCCAGCCGCCTGTGCCTCTTCGGCACCGGCGTGCAGGCGCGCGCCCAGCTCGACTATGCGCTGCGCGCCCTGTCCGGCCTGCGCCAGGTGCGCTACCTCGCTTCCGGCGCGCGCCGCGACAGCGCGTTCGAAGCCGCATTCGCGCAGCGCTGCGATATCGCGCCCGGCACCAGCGCCGATGCGGCCGTGGCGGACAGCGACATCGTCATCACCACCACGCCAAGCAAAACCCCTTTGTTTGCAGCCGATGCGGTGCAGCCAGGCACGCATCTGAACGGCGTCGGCGCCGACACGCGCGGCAAGCGCGAGCTGCCGCCAGGCCTGCTGGAACGCGCCCATCTCTGGGCCGACGATCTGACGCAGGCGCGGCAAGTGGGCGAGCTGCAATGGGCGCCCACGCTGCCGGCCGAAGAAATCGGCGCGCTGCTGGCGCAAGGCGGCAAGCGTCCGGCGCACGACAGCATCACGATTTTTGATATGACAGGCCTTGCGCTGCAAGACTTGACGGTGGCGCGCATGCTGTACCGGCGCGCCGTAACGGAAGGCGCAGGCAGCAGCATCGCCTGGCCCTGGTAAAACGAAAGGAAAGCAATGAGCGAACTGATACTGCCCACTTACGAAGATGTCGCAGCGGCCGCGCGCCGCATCGAAGGCCATGCCCACCGCACGCCGGTGCTGACCTCGCGCACCGTCAACGAAGAGCTGGGCGCCGAAGTCTTCTTCAAATGCGAAAACCTGCAGCGCATGGGCGCCTTCAAATTCCGCGGCGGCTTCAACGCCCTGTCGAAATTCGACGCGCAGCAGCGCAAGGCCGGCGTCGTGGCTTTCTCGTCCGGCAACCACGCGCAAGCGATTGCCCTGGCGGCCAGGATACTGGGCATCCCCGCCACCATCATCATGCCGCACGACGCGCCCGAATCCAAGATCGCCGCCACGCGCGGCTACGGCGCCACCGTCATCATCTACGACCGCTACAAGGAAGACCGCGAACAAATCGGCCGCGATCTGGCGCAAAAACATGGCATGACCCTGATTCCGCCCTATGACCATCCCGACGTCATCGCAGGACAAGGCACGGCCGCCAAGGAACTGATCGAAGAAGTGGGCCAGCTCGATGCCCTGTTCGCGCCCATGGGCGGCGGCGGCCTGATGTCCGGCAGCCTGCTCGCGGTGCGCGCGCTGTCGCCGCAATGCAAGGTCTACGGCGTCGAACCCGAAGCCGGCAACGATGGCCAGCAATCCTTCCGCAGCGGGAAGATCGTCCACATCGACACGCCGCAAACGATCGCCGACGGCGCCCAGACCCAGCACATGGGCAACTACACCTTCCCCATCGTGCTGCGCGAAGCGGCCGATATCCTGACCGCCAGCGATGCCGAGCTGGTCGACGCCATGCGCTTCTTCGCCGCCCGCATGAAGCTGGTGGTGGAACCGACCGGCTGCCTCGGCTACGCCGCCGCGCGCAATATGAAACAACAGCTGCGCGGACAACGCATCGGCATCATCCTCAGCGGCGGCAACATCGACCTGCCCCGCCTCGCCGCCCTGCTCGCCAGCGGCGTTTGATAAAAATCAAAAAATGTCCCACCCTGGTGTCAGGCGGGGCCGCCGAGGCACCAGGGTGGGACATTTGCTGATTTAGATCAAAGAATGTCCGACTCCAGTGCCTGACACCAGGGTGGACATTGTTTGCGCTGGATCAAAGGCTTATTCGCCGAGGTAGGCGGCTTTGACGCGGGGGTCGTGCAGCATGTCGTCGGCGTTGCCGGTCATGGTGATCTGGCCGGAGTCCATCACGTAGCCGCGGTCGGCGGCTTCCAAGGCGAGCTTGGCGTTCTGCTCGACCAGCAGAATGGTGATGCCTTCTTTCGATACATTGCGGATCACTTCAAAGATCTTGTCGACCATGATCGGCGACAGGCCCATCGACGGTTCGTCGAGCAGCAACAGTTCGGGATGGCACATCAGCGCGCGCGCCATCGCCAGCATCTGCTGTTCGCCGCCGGACAGGGTGCCGGCCAGCTGCGCCGAGCGCTCTTTCAGGCGCGGGAAGATGTCGTACCACTTGGCGATGTCGGCCTCCACGCCCGCCTTGTCGTCGCGCGTGTAGGCGCCCATCATCAGGTTTTCGTGGATGGTCATGCGGGTGAAGACGCCGCGCCCTTCCGGCACCATGGCCAGCTTCTTTTCGACCAGGTGGAAGGATTTGCTGCCTTTCAGCGACTGGCCCATATAGCTGATCGTGCCTTCGACCTTGCAGTCGGGCAGCGTGCCGGTGATGGCTTTCAGCGTGGTGGTCTTGCCGGCGCCGTTGGCGCCGATCAGCGTCACCAGCTCGCCCTTGTTCACTTCCAGATCGATGCCTTTGACTGCCTTGATGCCGCCATACGCGACCTTCAGTCCCGCTACTTTCAGAACATTGGCACTCATTAATGCGATCCTCCCAGATAGGCGTCGATGACGGCCTGATTGCTTTGTATTTCCGCCGGCAGCCCTTCGGCGATCGGCTTGCCGTATTCAAGCACGGTGATGCGGTCGCACAGTCCCATCATCAGCTTGACGTCGTGCTCGATCAGCAGCACGGTCTTGCCTTCGGCCTTGATCTTGACCAGCAGCTCGCGCAAGGCCAGCTTTTCGGTGGCGTTCATGCCGGCCGCAGGTTCGTCCAGCGCCAGCAGCTGCGGGTCGGTGGCCAGGGCGCGCGCGATTTCCAGGCGGCGCTGGTCGCCATACGACAGGTATTTGGCGGTGCGGCTGCCAAACTGGCCGATGCCGACGAAGTCCAGCAGCTCCTGCGCGCGGCGGCGGATCGATGCCTCCTCTTCGCGCGCGGCCTTGTGGCGGAAGATGGCGCCGAACACGCCCTGGTGCGAGCGCACATGGCGTCCCACCATCACGTTTTCCAGCGCCGTCATCTCGCCGAACAGGCGGATGTTCTGGAAGGTGCGCGCAATGCCGGCCTTGGCCACCGCATGCGGGGCCGAAGGCGAATACGGTTTGCCGGCCAGTTCGAAGGTGCCGGTGTCGGGCTGGTACAGGCCGGTGATCACATTGAAGAAGGTGGTCTTTCCCGCGCCGTTGGGACCGATCAGGCCGTAAATCTGGCCGCGCATGATCTTGATGCCGACATCGGTCAGCGCCTGCAGGCCGCCGAAGCGTTTGTTGACGCCGGCGATATTCAGAATGACTTCATTGCTCATGTCTACTATCCTCACGCCGCGATCACGCCGCTCGATTGCTGTTTGGTATCGGCGTCCGCGTCGGGACGGTCTTCATGCTTGGGCGCGGGCCAGATGCCGGCCGGACGGTACAGCATGATGCCCACCAGGGCCAGGCCGTACAGCAGCTGGCGCAGCACTTCGGCTTCGATCAGCACATGGCCGAACATGGCTTCCTGCGCCGGTTCCACCACATGGCGCAGCACTTCGGGCAGGGCCGCCAGCAGCGCGCCGCCCAGCACCACGCCGGGAATGTGGCCGATACCGCCCAGCACCACCATGGCCAGCACGGCGATCGATTCGTTGAGCGCGAACGATTCGGGCGAGACGAAGCCCTGGAAGGAGGCGAACATGGCGCCCGCCACGCCGCCGAAGCTGGCGCCCATGGAGAAGGCCAGCAGCTTGACGTTGCGGGTATTGATGCCCATGGCCTTGGCCGCGATTTCGTCTTCGCGGATGGCGACCCAGGCGCGGCCCAGGCGCGAATGCTTGAGGCGCGCGGTGACGAAGATGGTGACGATCGTCAGCAGCAGGAACAGGAAGTAGTAAGCGTTCACCGAGGGCATGGAGAAGCCGCCCAACACCACGGTGGCGCGCGAACCCGGCTCGCCCGCCAGCGACAGGCCGAACACGCGGATCGGGTCGATCAGATTGATGCCCTGCGGGCCGTTGGTGAAGTTGATCGGCTCGTTCAGGTTGTTCATGAAGATGCGGATGATCTCGCCGAAGCCCAGGGTCACGATGGCCAGGTAGTCGCCGCGCAGCTTCAGGGTCGGCGCGCCGAGGATGGCGCCGAACAGGCCCGCCAGCGCCGCCGCCAGCGGCACGATGAACCAGACCGAAAGGTGGATGCCGCTGGTGCGGATCTCCTCGCCCAGCACGGCCGCCAGCGCCTCGCCAAAGGCCGGATGCATATTGATCAGCGATTCAATCAGGGTGGCAAATTGCGGCGATGCCAGCAGGCCGGTCATGTAGGCGCCCACCGCGTAGAAGGCGATATAGCCCAGGTCGAGCAGGCCGGCAAAGCCGACCACGATGTTCAGGCCCAGGGCCAGCATGATGTAGAGCAGGGCCAGGTCCACGATGCGGACCCAGGAGTTGCCGAAGGGCGCCGCCGCAAACGGGAAGATGATCATCAGCGCCAGCACCAGGGCGATGCTGGTGTAGGCCTTGGTAGGGTTCTTTTGCAGGTCGAAATTCAGGAGTGCCATGTTGTGTCCTCTTGTCTTTCTGCGCTCAGGCGCGGTCGGCGACGCGCTCGCCCATGATGCCGGAAGGACGCACGGTGAGCACCAGGATCAGCACCACGAAGGCGAAGATGTCCTGGTAGTGGCTGCCGAGGAAGCCGCCCGTCAGTTCGCCGATATAGCCGGCGCCCAGGCTTTCGATCACGCCCAGCACCAGGCCGCCGATCATGGCGCCGTAGATATTGCCGATGCCGCCCAGGACCGCCGCCGAAAAGGCTTTCAGGCCGGGCACGGTGCCCATGGTGTACTGGATGGTGGCGTAGTTGGCGCCCCACATCACGCCGGCCACGCCGGCCAGCGCTGCGCCGATGGCGAAGGTGGCGACGATGACCTTGTTCGAGTCCACGCCCATCAGGCCGGCCACGCGCGGGTTTTCCGCCACGGCGCGCATGGCGCGGCCCATGCGGGTTTTTTCGACCAGCAGCACCAGGCCGACCATGGACAAGGTGGCCAGCACCAGCAACAGCACCTGGGTCTGGCTGATGACGGCGCCGCCGATCATGATGGGTTCAGTCGGCAGCACTTGCGGGAAGGGCAGCGGATTGCGCTTCCAGATCATCATGGCAAAGGTTTGCAGCAGGATGGAGACGCCGATGGCGGTGATCAGCGGCGCCAGGCGCGGCGCATTGCGCAGGCGGCGGTAGGCGATGCGTTCGATCAGGATGTTGACCAGCATGCAGGCCGGGATGGCGCCGATGATGGCGATGGCCAGCTGGACATAGCCAGGCAGGCCGGGCGCGTACACGCCCAGTAAATGCAGGATGGACATGCCGATCATGGCGCCGATCATCAGCACGTCGCCATGGGCGAAGTTGATCAGGTTCAGTACGCCATAAACCATCGTGTAACCGAGGGCGACCAGCGCATACATGCTGCCCAGCACCAGGCCGTTGAGAATTTGTTGGATAAAGGTATCCATCGTGAGAGTGCCCCTTCAGTTCGCGTTGTGTGAAACACTTTTGCGGCGGCGTAAGAAAAACGGCACCAGGGGATGAGCCCCATGGTGCCGCCGTTTGACGCCGCCTGTCCGGCCAGATGCCTCTGGCCGGTCCTGCATCCATCTACTGCGATATCCCTACTGCACCTTGGCCGCCCCGGCTTTTTCCTGCATTTCACAGAAAAAGGTCGAAACGACAATTTTTCATGACTTCACCAATCATAGCGAGGTTCACAAAAAACTAATACTTAAAATACGGGGACACCGCCAAATTATATTCACACAATCGAAGCGGACCGCAACACGATTCAGGCCGAGGCGCTCTTATTCCCTTCCAGGCCTTTAGGCAGCGGGAACGTCACCGCTTCCTGCACCCCGTCCAGCGGCCGCACGCTTTTCGCGCCCAGCTCCTTGAGACGGTCGATCACGGCCTGCACCAGCACTTCGGGCGCCGAGGCGCCGGCGGTGACGCCGACGCGCTGGCGGCCTTCCAGCCAGGCGGCGTCGATCTGGGCCGCGTTGTCCACCATATAGGCGGGCGTGCCCTTTTTCTCGGCCACTTCGCGCAGGCGGTTGGAATTCGAGCTATTCGGACTGCCGACCACAATAACCACTTCCACTTGCGGCGCCATGAACTTCACGGCTTCCTGGCGGTTGGTGGTGGCGTAGCAGATGTCCCCTTTTTTCGGCTCGATGATATGCGGGAATCGCTGTTTCAGGGCCGAAATGATGTCAATAGTGTCGTCTACTGACAACGTTGTCTGGGAGACATACGCCAGCTGCTCGGGATTCTGCACATTCAAGGTGGCCACATCGGCAACCGTTTCCACCAGATACATGCCTTCCTCGGTCTGGCCCATGGTGCCTTCCACTTCCGGGTGGCCGTCGTGGCCGATCATGACGATCTCGCAGCCCTGCTTACGCATCTTGGCCACTTCCACGTGCACCTTGGTGACCAGCGGGCAGGTGGCGTCGAAGATGCTCAGGCCGCGCGCCTCGGCTTCCGCGCGCACCGCCTTGGACACGCCGTGGGCCGAAAACACCAGGGTGTTGCCGGCCGGGACATCGTCCAGCTCCTCGATGAAGATGGCGCCCTTGGCGCGCAGATCGGCCACCACATAGGCGTTGTGCACGATCTCGTGGCGCACGTAGATCGGCGCGCCGAACTGCTGCAGCGCGCGCTCCACGATTTCGATGGCGCGGTCCACGCCGGCGCAAAAGCCGCGCGGCTGGGCCAGGAGGATTTCTTTTTCCATAATGTTTTACAGCACCGAAATGAGGTTCACTTCAAAACGCAGCGGCTGGCCGGCCAGCGGGTGGTTGAAATCGAAGAGGCATTCCGTCTCGCCCAGCTCGCGCAGCACGCCGGCAAAGCGGCCGCCGCCCGGCGCATTGAATTCAACCAGATCGCCAACCTTGTAGTCAGCGTCGGCGGCGGAGTTTTCATCCAGGGTCGCGCGCGAGACCACGCGCACCAGTTCCGGATTGCGTTCGCCGAAGCCCTGGCCGGCCGCCAGGTCGAAAGTCTGGTGCGTGCCTTCCGGCAGGCCCAGCAGGAGTTCTTCCAGCACGGGCGCCAGTTGGCCCTGGCCCAGCATCAGCGTGGCCGGAGTGCCGTTGAACGTGGTGACGATATCCTGGCCGTCCAGCGTGGCCAGGCGGTAATGGAGAGTGAGGTAAGCCGATTTGGTGACGACTGCAGTTTGCGCGTTAGACATGGCGTTTCAGTGAGCTTGCAAACCAGTATTGTAAGCCAGCTTGCGCGCCAGCAGTGCATCCCACCCGCTTTGAGACGGTGTGGCGCGGACAGCCGCAGCTGGCGTATCTCCACTTTAATTTCCCTTAAGGAAATACGACGTACAATCCACATCGGCCGCGATCGCGCCAGCCTGGCGGCCATCGCAGCAGGTATACTGCTGGCCGGCCTTCCCAGCCGCCGATCCCTTAATTTTTTCATAAAAACTCATGTCCCCTGTTCTGAGCGGTTATTTTTGGAGCATTCTGGCCTCCGTTGCCAGCGCCATGGCCACCCTGTTGATCAAACTGTCGCACCAGGAAAATGCCGGCTGGACGCTGAGCCGCCTGGCCTATCTGGGCGGCGCCTGCGGCACCTATGGCCTGGGTTTCATCTGCTATAGCATCGCCCTGCAGCGCCTGCAGATCAGCCTGGCCTATCCGCTGATGACGGCTTTCACCATGCTGCTGGTGATGCTGATCGGTTTCATGATTCTGGGCGAAAGCCTGACCCCTACCCGCCTGGCCGGCGCCGGCCTGATCGTTGCCGGCGCTTTCGTGCTGTCGCGCTCCTGAAACCGGTGCAAGCCCAGGCTTGCGCCGCTTCAAGGCCCCTTCCCTGACGGGCCGCCATAATTGCCTTCTTCCACCAAGCAGGAGGCATTATGGGAATTGCAGACTGGCCGGAACAGCAACGGCCGCGCGAACGCTTGATCCGGCACGGCGCGCAAGCACTGTCCGATGCCGAATTGCTGGCCGTCTTCCTGCGCGTGGGCGTGCGCGGCAAGAATGCGGTGGAGCTGGGGGCCGACACCCTGCGCCATTTCGGCTCCCTGCGCGCGCTGTGCGGCGCCGGACTCCAAGAGTTTTGCCGCATCCCCGGCCTGGGCAGCGCCAAGTTCGCCCAGTTGCAGGCTGTGATGGAACTGGCGCGGCGTGCCATCAATGAAGAATTGCAAAGCGGCCATGCCCTGGCCTCGCCCCAGGCGGTCAAGGAATATCTGCGCCTGGCCATGGCCAGCCAGCCCCATGAATCCTTCCATGTGCTCTTTCTCGACGTCAAAAACCGCCTGATCGCGGCGCGCGAAATGTTTCGCGGCACCCTGACCCATACCAGCGTCTATCCGCGCGAAGTGGTGCGCGAGGCGCTCAACCAGAACGCCGCCAGCGTCATGCTGGCGCACAACCATCCTTCGGGCACGGCCGATCCCAGCGAGTCCGATCTGCGGCTGACGCGGGCGCTGGCCCAGGCGCTGGCCCTGGTCGATATCCGCGTGCTCGACCATTTCGTGGTGGCCGGCCCGACCGTGCATTCCTTCGCCGAACATGGGCAGATTTGACGGTTTACCGTTATGAAACAAGGCTTTGGCGCAGGGCGGGAAAAATGTTAAATTTTTTTACCGTTGCGTGACACAATTGTTTTTCGCAAGTGATTGAAAAAGCAGAGTTTTTTCTATATACTCTTGTTTTTTCCAATTTCGGAAGTTACCAAAGGAGTGCACCATGGCACGTGTTTGCCAAGTCACTGGGAAGAAGCCGATGGTCGGCAACAATGTTTCCCATGCAAACAACAAAACCAAACGTCGTTTCCTGCCTAACCTGCAGAACCGTCGCATTTTTGTTGAATCTGAAAACCGCTGGGTCTCCCTGCGTCTGTCCAACGCCGGTCTGCGCGTGATCGACAAAGTCGGCATCGACGCCGTGCTGGCCGACATGCGCGCTCGTGGCGAAAAAGTCTAAATAGGGAGCTATCATGGCAAAAACTGGCCGCGACAAAATCAAGCTGGAATCGACCGCAGGTACCGGTCACTTCTACACCACCACCAAAAACAAGCGCACCATGCCGGGCAAAATGGAGATCATGAAGTTCGATCCTAAAGCCCGTAAGCACGTGACTTACAAAGAAACCAAGATCAAATAATCGATCTTCGTTCCGCAAAAAACCGCTCCCAGGAGCGGTTTTTTTATGCCCGCTGTATTAAGCGGGAATACAGGCCCATCACATTATCCGCAGTTAATAGAATCACGCCGTCGATAATTGCCTGGGCAATCAATATCCGATCGATGGGGGCTTTAATATGGCCAGGCGCGCAATATACACGGCATGAATTCCGCTCACCGGCATTTCGGTGAAATGATGAAGTTGTAAGGCACGATGCAGCGGCCCCACGTCAAACGGAAAGTCGGCTCGACTATTGGATCGCTTGATGGCAGCTTCCCATAGGCTCGCTGGACCAAAAATCAGCTCGTTCACGCCATCTTCTAGCAGGGCTCGCGTGCGCGGCAAGAGGGCGTTCCGAATGAAATGCCGCCTGCAACAGCAGGTGGGTGTCCAGCAGCAGCCTCATTGCTCACCGGAAAACAATCTGGCAATCTCATTGCGGTCGATTTCAAAATCGTCCAGCACATTCCACTGTCCACGCATAAAACCAAGCTGGCGCTTTCCACATTGGCCGAAGGAGTCGCAACGGAGATTATTTGCGCCACGGGCTTTCCGTCGTCGCAGAGCATAACGCCCTCGCCTCGCGCGACTTCCTGCGCAAGCTGAGCCACATCGCGTTCTATATAAAACATGGCTTCCCTCCTCTCCATAAACCAGTGCAGGCAACCATGCGCGGTGAAACAAGCTCAACTGACAGATTCTTCGATCCAAAACAAAACGGCCCCGAAGGGCCGTTTTGTTTGACTGCAAATGCATTATCAAGCGTAGCTGCGCAGACGCAGGGAGAATTCCTGCAGCGATTTAATGCCGGAGGCTTCGGCGCGCTCGCACCAGTCTTGCAGCTTTTGCAGCAGCTGGTCGCGGGTGAAATGGGAACGCTCCCAGATCACGCCCAATTCGACGCGCATATTGTGCATGGTTTCCAGCGCCTTGCTGTGCTGGAACAACTCGCTAAGCTGTTCCTTCTGCGGCGCTTCCAGCTTGCCCGGTTCGCGCTGCAGGAGCTTGCGCGAAGACTTCAGGAAGCGGTTTTCCAGCTGAGCCTTCTCTTTCAGATGCTCCAGCTCTTCCTTCCAGGCATGCTTGATGGACTTGGCATATTTCGCCATCACATCGTAGCGGTTGGCGATCACCGACTGCAGGGTGTCGAAGTCGGCCTGCACCTTGCCGGGAGCAAACTTCGGCACGGGCGGCAGCTTCTTGACCTTGGCCAGACCCACCATCTCCATCATGCGGATATAGCCCCAGCCGATGTCGAACTCATACCATTTGGACGACAGCTTGGCCGAAGTCGCATAGGTGTGGTGATTATTGTGCAATTCCTCGCCGCCAATAATCAGGCCCAGCGGGATGATATTGGTGGCCGCATCCGAGCAATCGAAGTTGCGGTAACCCCAGTAGTGGCCGATGCCGTTGATGATGCCGGCGGCGGTCACGGGAATCCACAGCATCTGCACGCCCCAGACGGATACGCCTTTCACGCCGAACAGCAGCAGGTCGACGATCAGCATCAGGGCCACGCCCTGCCAGCTGAAACGGGTGTACAGATTGCGCTCGATCCAGTCGTCAGGCGTGCCGTGGCCGTATTTGTCCAGGGTTTCCTGGTTCTTGCTTTCGGCGCGGTACAGCTCGGCGCCTTCCCAGAACACTTTCTTGATGCCGCGCGTGACCGGGCTGTGCGGATCTTCCTCGGTATCGCATTTGGCATGGTGCTTGCGGTGGATCGCAGCCCACTCCTTGGTCACCTGGCCGGTGGTCAACCACAGCCAGAAGCGGAAGAAGTGGCTGGGGATCGCGTGCAGCTCCAGCGCGCGGTGCGCCTGGTGGCGGTGCAGATAGATCGTGACGGCGGCGATGGTGATGTGGGTGACGATCAGCGTGAAGGCGACGGTTTGCCAGCCCGAAAAGCCCGTCAGGCCCTGATCGAGAAATTGAAGTACTGCGTGTAAGCTGAAATCCATTACTGCTCCAGAGTGAAGTCCCATCCCGGCCTTGGACGGCCAGTGTTCTCAGTGATTCTGGGCGCAATTGTACGCTGATTCAGCCCCTCCAAGAGAGGGGATTTCCCTGAATCACTGATTATTTCTTAGGCAGATTGGCCCGGCAGAGGGCCGATGATACGCATCTCGCGTTGCGGGAAAGGTACAGAGATCTTGTTTTCTTTCAAGGCTTTCCAGATTGCCCGGTTGACATCCGAGGTCACGCCGCCGCGGCCGTTTTCCGGGTCGGCGATCCAGAATACCACCGCCAGATCGAGGCCATCGGCGCCGAAGGTCTGCAGCATGGCCGAGGGCGGCTTCTCCTTCATCACGCGCGGGATGGAAGCAGCAGCCTCTTCCAGCAGCCGGAGCGCCAGGTCGAGGTCGGTATCGTAAGCCACCGACACCTTGGCAGTCAGCGCCAGGTTCTTGTTCGACAGCGAGGAATTCTGCACCGCGCCCGAGACCAGCATCTCGTTCGGTACGATGGATTCGACGCCATCCAGGCCTTGCAGCACGGTATAGCGCGTATTGATGCGCGTGACCTGGCCGCTGTACTTATCGACCGTGATGGTGTCGCCGATGGTCAGGCTGCGGTCCAGCAGGATGACGAAGCCCGACACATAGTTGCTGGCGATCTTCTGCAAGCCCAGGCCGAGGCCGACGCCGAGCGCGCCGCCGAACACCGACAGCACGGTCAGATCGATGCCCACCATCGACAGGCTGGCCAGCACCGCCACCAGGATCAGCACGGCGCGGCCCATGCGCGCCAGCACCACGCGCAGATTCGAGTGCATGCCGTCCACATGCATCAGACGCTCTTCCAGCGCCGCACCGGCCCACAGCGCCAGCATCAGCGTCACCGCCACCGAGACGATGCCCTGCAGGATGGCGGCGATCGTCACCTTGTACTTGCCGAGCGGGACGACGGTATGGTCGAGGAAGTAGAAGATATCGTCCCACATGCCGGTGATATAGAGCGCAAAGGCCAGCCACACCAGCAGCTGGAACAGCTTCTCGAAGGTCAGCATGGTGGCGCCGATCTGGCCCTGGCGCGCGAACACGCGGCGCAGCAGGTAGAAGGTGAAGCGGATCACCGCCAGCGAGCCGAAGATCGGCAGCGCCACCTTGATCAGGTTCACATGTTGCCAGCGCACCAGCACCGCCTGCGACAGCGCCAGCAAGCTGACAATCGCCAGCGGCCCCACCACGCGCACAAAACTCTCGACGCCGAAGCGTCCCACATTCGTCTGCGCCCGCTGCTGCTCGACGCGCGCGCGCAGCCAGCGCGACAGCCCCCAACCCAGCAGGATCGACGCGGCCACGGCGAGCAACTGCCACAACAGGCCGGGATTATGCAAATCCTCCACCAGATCGTTCAGTAAATTCGTCAATGGCACTTGTTTCATAGGCTTCGCAAAAAGGAATTCAATTTGCTGCTCAGCTCGTGTCCCCCTGGTGCCTGGCACCAGGGGGACACGGACTCAACAGCAGCTTACGGTCGGGGCCGTGTCCGGTTTTGGGGTCTGGCCCCAAAACCGGACACGAGCTCAGCGTTCTCTGTTACTGCCGAGCTTGTGTCCGATTGGTGCCTGGCACCAGGGTGGACGGACGGCCATCCGGCGGGTTCGGCTGGGGCTTAGTCCTCGGCCGCCTCTTCTTCCTTGGCTTTCTTCGGCATCGGTTTGCGCTCGAAGACGGCGGCGAAGAAGCCGTCGGTCTGGTGCTTGTGCGGCAGCAGTTTCAGGTAGTCGCCCATTTCGAGCTCGATCTTCTGCTCGGCTAGCACCTGGTGCATCGGGATCAGCACAAAGTCGGGATGGGTTTCAACGAACTTGGCGGCGACCATATCGTTCTCTTCATCCAGCAGACTGCAGGTGGCGTAGACCAGGCGGCCGCCGCTTTTCACCAGACGGGCGGCGCCGTCCAGGATCGCGGTCTGCTTTTCCTGCAGTTCGGCGATCGCTTCCGGCTGCTGACGCCATTTGACGTCGGGATTGCGGCGCAACGTGCCCATGCCGGAGCATGGCGCGTCGACCAGCACGCGGTCGATCTTGCCGGCCAGGCGCTTGATCTTGGCATCTTTCTCGTGGGCGATGGCGACCGGGTGCACATTCGACAGGCCGCTGCGCGCCAGGCGCGGTTTCAGCTTGGCCAGACGCTTTTCCGACACGTCGAAGGCGTACAGGCGGCCGGTATTGCGCATCTGCGCGCCCAGGGCCAGAGTCTTGCCGCCGGCGCCGGCGCAGAAGTCGACCACCATCTCGCCGCGCTTGGCGCCGAGGATCTGGGCCAGCACCTGGCTGCCTTCGTCCTGCACTTCAATGGCGCCGGATTTGAACAGCGGCAGATTTTGCAGGGCCGGCTTTTTCAGCACGCGCAGACCGAGGGCCGAGTAAGGCGTCGGCGTGGCGATGATCGGCGCCGCCGCCAGTTCGGCGGCCACCTCGTCGCGGTTCGCTTTCAGCGCGTTGACGCGCAGGTCCAGCGGCGCCGGGGTGTTCAGGGCGTCGGCCAGCACCAGGGTTTCGTCCTCGCCGTACTGCGCGACCAGCTTGTCGAACAGCCACTTCGGCATATTCGTGCGCATCGATTTATGCAGCAGCTTGCGGTCGATCTGAGTCACGCGGTCCAGCCATTCGCGCTCGTCCTGGGTCAGGCCGCCCAGGGCGTCGATGCCGACGGCGTCGCTCATGCCGAGCAGGGCCAGACGGCGCATGGTGGCGCCGCCGCCCGCTTCAGAGAAATCGGTGAAGAAGGCTTTGTTGCGCAACACCGCATAAATACATTCGGCGATGGCGCCGCGCTCGCGGCCGCCCAAACGCGGATGGTCTTTGAAGTAACGGGACAGGGTGGTGTCGGCGGGCGCCGCAAAGCGCAGAATCTCGCGCAGCACTTCTTCGGCGCTGGCGAGAATTGCTGGAGGCAATCTCATGTAAATCCTTGGTTAATGGGTTGTGTGGTCCACATGGACCTTGCCGTCCTCAACCGTCAGTCTACCTTCGATAAACCAGCGGATGGCGCGCGGATAGAGCTGGTGCTCCTGTTCCAGCACGCGGGCGGCGAGCGTGTCGGCTGTGTCGCCCGGCAAAATCGGCACCGCCACCTGGTCGACCATGGGACCGTGGTCCAGTTCGGCGGTGACGAAATGCACGGTGGCGCCATGCTGGGCCAGGCCCGAGGCGAGCGCCTGTTCGTGCGTGTGCAGGCCTGGGAACAGCGGCAGCAGCGAGGGATGAATATTCAGCATGCGGCCGGCGTAATGGGCGGTGAAGCCCGGCGTCAGAATGCGCATGAAGCCGGCCAGCACCACCAGATCGGGCGCATAGCCGTCGATCACGCTTTGCAGCGCGGCATCGAAAGCTTCGCGGCTCGGATAATCCTTGTTGGCGACGACGGCGGTCGCAATCCCATGGCTGGCGGCGAACTCCAGGCCTTTGGCATCGGCCTTGTTGCTGATGACGGCGGCGATGCGGGCGGGCCACTGCTCGGCCTGGGCGGCGCGCACCACGGCTTCCATATTGCTGCCGCGACCAGAAATGAGGATGACGATATTTTTCATGGCCGCCATTGTACCCGCTACGGCTGAGCGAACCAAGAAAGACGCTGATTTTGCTGCGGCGCAGCAGGAGGCAAAGCGAGGCGGGCCGGGCTATTCGAAGGAATAGAACACGCGGAACGGCACTTTTTTCTCGGCCCAGTAGTCGGCGGCGTCGCGGAACACATCGAGCAGGGTTTCGCGCGCTTCGCGGTCGAATTTTTGCGTATTTGGCAATTGCTCCAACACCGTCAGAAAGCCGGGCTGGGGGCCGGCCGCGTGCAGGGTGTCGGTCAGCGTGGCGCGCAGGGCGTCGAAATTTTTACCGCAGGGCTTCGGAAAGTGAAACGATTCGGCGATGATGCCCAGTACTTGCTGCTTGGTCAGGCCGGCATTGCAGTGCGCATACAAAAAATGCTGCCCCAGACGCGCCGCTTCCTCTTGCAATTCAAGCACCCGGAAGGCGCGAATCGACTGGACAAGATTGGGCGGCACAGTTATCAACAAACTCATTTTTCCCTCAAATCGACCTGTTATGTACGGTTTCTGCTTTTTGCTATAGTGATTACACCTATACACTTTGGCACTGCTGGCGGGTCAAGGCGCGAACAGTACTGGAAGTCGCATTTCTCTCTGTCAATCTGATCCCATACGGCTATTAGGGTAGCGTGTTGTACACTATGAATCAACACGTATATGATGTCTTACGCAAGTTTTGTTAAAAACAGAACATATTAAAGCCATTTTAAGATGGTCCCGGCAGACACCGCGCCCGCCTCGCCCCATGCCGCCAGAAGGTTACAATTTGTTGCCATGCGGCTCGTTTTTTGTCGCTTCCGGGCGTTACCATAAGCGTATGCAATTCCAAATACACAGAGAACTGCCGCCAATGCAGCATCCAACACACAAACCAGAACGAGGTACCCTATGAACTTGCAAGCGAAACTGATGGTGTCCGCCCTGTGCCTGAGCGCCCTGCCGCTGGCACAAGCCACCGACTTCGAAGATTTCGGCCGTGTTATCCGCGTGACCCCGCAAATGGAACAAGTGAACCGTCCACGCCAGGAATGCCGCACCGAATACGTGCAGGTCCAGCAGCCGCAGCAGCGTAGCGTGGGCGGCTCCATCATCGGCGGCGTCGCTGGCGCCCTGCTGGGCAGCCAGGTTGGCGGCGGCAGCGGGCGCACCGCAGCCACCGCAGCCGGCGCGATTGCCGGCGCCGTCGTTGGCGACCGCATCGACAACCAGAACGCCCAGCCCGCCGGCGTGACCGAGCAAGCCGTGAAACAGTGCCGCACCGTCGACCACTGGGAATCGCGCGCCAACGGCTACGAAGTCGTGTACGACTACCGCGGCCGCAACTACACCAACATCATGTCTTACGACCCGGGCCAGCGCGTGCGCCTGCGCGTCTCGGTCGAACCGATGCAGCAATAAACCAGCGCCCCGCGCTGTGCACAAAGCCGGCCCCGTGCCGGCTTTTTCTTTCCCCACCCTTTGCGCTAAATCAAACAATGTCCGACCCTGGTGCCAGGCACCAGAGGTGGACATTGTTTGATCTGGCGCAAAGAATGTCCCACCCTGGTGCCTGGCACCAGGGTGGGACATTTACTGATTTGGATCAAATTTGCGTCATCAGCTTGCTTTGGGGTAAGCCGGCGCGGGATAATTGGCCGGTCATTTCCAGGCTTCTCTTATGCTTATCAAACGCAAATCCATCGAAAAAGAAGAATCTTCGCGTCCGGCGACGCGCAAGCCGAAGTACGCACCTGTCACGCTGTCGGAACAGGATGGCGTGCGCTATCTGCATTTCGGCACCGAGTGGGTGCAGGGCGCCATGCGCATCCGCAAGCCGGATTGGCCGGAGCTGGAATACGCCCAGCAGATGATGGCGTGGATGCTGTGGATCGAAACGCCGCAGCGCATCGCCCAGCTGGGCCTGGGCACGGCGGCGCTGACCAAGTTCTGCTACAAGCAGTTCCCGCAGGCCGAGGTGATGGCGGTGGAGCTGAATCCATCGGTGATCGCGATCTGCGCTTCGATGTTCAAGCTGCCGGACAACGATGCGCGCCTGCAGGTGCTGGAGATGGACGCCCTCGATTTCGTCGGCGATGCGGCGCGCCACGGCACGCTCGACGCGCTGCAAGTCGATCTGTACGATGCCACCGCGCGCGGTCCCGTGCTCGATACGCCGCAGTTCTACCAGGCTTGCGCCGCCTGCCTGAACGACGATGGCATCATGACGGTGAATCTGTTCGGCGACCATCCGAGCTATGCGAAGAATCTGAAAGCAATGAAGTTCGCCTTCGACCAGGTACTGTGCCTGCCCCAGGTCCATGACGGCAATGTGGTGGCCATCGCCTTCAAGCGCGGCCGCCAAATCGACTACGAGGCATTGACGGCGCGCGCCGCGCAGATCGTGGCCGAGACCAAGCTGCCCGCCAAATCCTGGGTCAAAGGATTGAAGCAGCAGCAAAGCTAATTCCGCCGCCATCGCCAGCAGCTGAAAACGCCAGAGGAAAACGCCATGAGTAAAGCGCTTGATCTGCAACAGATTTTCAGCTGGCTGCTGGCGGATGGCATGGTGGAGAAATCCCAGGCCAAATCCTATTACGCGCAGGCCCAGGCCATCCTGAAAAACACGGCCGGCTCCATGCATCCCCTGTGCGCCGTGGCGCACTGCAAGCTGCTATCGCACCAGCCGCCGCACAAGCTGCTCACGCTCGACCTGCTCACCGAGTGGCTGGCCAACCGCGTCCACCTGCCCTTCTACCGCATCGATCCGCTCAAGATCGATTTCACCCGCGTGGCCGATGTGATGTCGGCCAGTTACGCGGCGCGCTTCAATATCCTGCCGGTCGAAATGAATATGGATACGCTGGTGGTGGCCACCGCCGATCCTTTCGCGCTGGAGTGGGAGACGGAAATCGCCAAGGTGGCGCGCCGCGTGATCCGTCGCGTGATCGCCAATCCGCTCGACATCGCCCAGTACACGGCGCAGTTCTTCAGTCTCGCCAAGTCGATCAAGAAGGCGAATAAATCCACCGGCCAGGATCTGGCCCTGCGCAATAACTTCGAGCAGCTGGTGGAGATGGGCAAGACCAACAAGCAGGTCGATGCCAACGACCAGCATGTGATCAATATCGTGGACTGGCTGTGGCAGTACGCCTTCGAGCAGCGCGCCTCGGACATCCACCTGGAACCGAAGCGCGATATCGGCACCATCCGCTTCCGCATCGACGGCGTGCTGCACCAGGTCTACCAGGTACCGGCCGTGGTGATGATCGCCATGACGGCGCGCATCAAGCTGCTGGGCCGCATGGACGTGATCGAGAAGCGCCGGCCGCAGGATGGCCGCATCAAAACGCGCACGGCTGGCGGACAGGAAATCGAGCTGCGCCTGTCCACCCTGCCCACGGCCTTCGGCGAGAAGCTGGTGATGCGCATCTTCGATCCCGACGTGGTGGTGAAGACCTTGCCGGAGCTGGGGTTCCCGCCCGACGATGCGGCGCGCTGGGATGCGCTCACCAACCGCCCGCACGGCATCATCCTCGTCACCGGCCCTACAGGTTCAGGCAAAACCACCACGCTGTACACCACGCTGAAAGCGCTGGCGACGTCGGAGGTCAATGTCTGCACGGTGGAAGACCCGATCGAGATGGTGGAAGCCTCCTTCAATCAGATGCAGGTCCAGCCGGGCATCGACCTCTCCTTTGCCGACGGCGTGCGCGCCCTGATGCGGCAAGACCCGGACATCATCATGGTGGGCGAGATCCGCGATCTGGCCACGGCCGAAATGGCGATCCAGGCCGCGCTGACCGGCCACCTGGTCCTATCGACCCTGCACACCAACGACGCGCCATCGGCCGTGATGCGCCTGCTGGAACTGGGCGTGCCCTACTACCTGCTGGAAGCGACGCTGATCGGCATCATGGCGCAGCGCCTGGTGCGCACGCTGTGCGTGGACTGCAAGAGCGACGATGGCGAGATCGCCGACGATCTGTGGCGCGGCCTGGGCGGCGCATGGGATATCCCCAAGCCGGATAAGGTCTACCGCCCCGTAGGCTGTCCCGAATGCCGCCAGACCGGCTATCGCGGCCGCACCGGCATCTACGAGCTGCTGACGGTAACGGAAAACTTCAACCAGCTGGTGCAGGAAGAAACCGAGCTGGCAGCCCTGCGCAGGCAAGCCATCGCCGATGGCATGAAACCGCTGCGCGTGGCCGGCGCCTACAAAGTGCATGACGGCGCCACGACGGTGGATGAGGTGTTGAAGGTGACCGCCGCCCTGGTCTGAGCACCGGCATATGACATTTTTATGAAAAGCCTCTTGGCAGACGACCCTGGGCTTGTATATAATACGGCCTCTTTCGGGTCGTTAGCTCAGCTGGTAGAGCAGCGGACTTTTAATCCGTTGGTCGCAGGTTCGAATCCCGCACGGCCTACCACGAATAAAACAAAAACGCCAACCTTCGGGTTGGCGTTTTTGTTTTCCGAAGCACTGAAAGGGATTGGCGTCCCAAGGACGGCCTCTCGATCTTCCCGCCTCTTTCGCCTATCCGGCAAATCACATCCATTTCAAATCGGCCATGAGCACGGCACCTCTTCCGCACTTAGACGAACCGCAAGCACTGCCAAACGCCAAAATATACGAACATCTCAACGGATAGGGGATTTTAATTTCATCCCAACAATAAAAATCCATGATGATGATTCCTCTAATCCGGCCTGAAAACAGCTCGCATATCCACCACCCTTACATTAAAACATTTCAGAAAAATCATAACACTCGTGGCTTTAATGAAAGCGAAAGTTCTTAGAGGAAATTTAAGAACTTGTAACAGACGGTTTTTTTAGTCGTGACTGGTGATGCATATGCTAAGATTAATTTCTATTTAATTTCCGGAGCAATGCCACGATGAGTACTCGGGAAGTGAGCGTAAGAATAGGCAATCAAGTGTGCCACATGAGCTCGGACGACGACTATCTTGAGCACATATGCGGTGACTTTGAACCGCATATGGTAAATCTGTTCCGCACCGTGGCAAAAAATCAGGCAATTGTCCTTGATATAGGTGCCAACATTGGATGCACAGCAATACTCTTCAGCGGGATTTGCCGTGAAGTCCATGCCTTCGAACCGTCTCCCAGTACATTCCGCTACCTAAAAGAGAATGTGGCACGCAACGCTGGAGCCAATGTAACTCTTCATAATTTCGGACTTGGAGCGGAAGCAGCTATAAGTACCATCACATTTGCGGCAAATAACCGATCAGGCGCCTTCGTCTCCGACCTCGAAAAAGCCAATGCTGACCATTTGAGTGAGCAGATTCAAATCCGCACGCTCGACGATACAGTTAGCTCCTTGGGATTGAGTGGACTGGATTTCGTGAAAATCGACGTAGAAGGATTTGAAGGTCACGTCTTGCGCGGTGGGGCGATGTCGCTGCAGCGGTTTCAACCAGTCGTGATTCTGGAGCTTAATCATTGGTGCTTGAATGCGTTTCAGCGAACCTCTGTACCCGAATTTTTCGACCAGCTGCGTTCGACTTTCCCTTTGCTCTACGCGGTGGACGGTGACCGTTATCTTGACCTGCATTCCTTGGACGAAAGTTATGCAGTTATGTACCACCACATATTGCATATGCGCTTTCCAAATATCGTTTGCGCATTCAACGAGGCACAACTTGCAGAGTTTCGAGTCAACTACCATCATGGGATGGAGGAGGAAGCCCCCCCACCAGTAGAGGTTAGCGAAGAGGTAGATGAGCTCGATTTGGCCACCAAGCCTAACCGGAGTATTGTGAGACGCGCGCTCAGCCGCGTAAGCGGCTTGATTCATCGGAGCTGAAACATATCGGACGTCCTCAAGACCTTCTTCTATACCCCTTCCCCTCCTGGAATTGAAGCGCTCTGGATACTGTAATCGTCACAAGCTCGCCTCAGCTGCAATGTATCGACTCCAGATAGCGCATATCCAGCGACATTGCGCGGAAGTCCTGCGGCGAGCTGCCGTAGGCGCGGCGGAAGGCGCGCGTGAAGTCGGAGGCGCTGTTGAAGCATAGTCCATAGGCGATCGCCGCCACCGGCAGATGCGGGAACTGCACCAGTTCATTGGCCGCCTCGCGCAGACGCAGGTTGCGGATATAGGTGCCCAATCCGCCTTCCGCTTCAAACATGCGGTAGAGCGTGGGACGCGGCAGATGAAACGCCTGCTGCACGCTGTCCGGCGTCAGTTCCTTCACATGCAGATTGGCTTGCACATGGCTGCGCACCTGCGCCAGCCGCACGGACCTGGCGGCGGCGCGCGCCTGTCCGCTCAAGCGCTGCTGCTTGCCGAATGCGGCCAGGATCAGGTGCGCGCAGTTGCGGATGGTCTGCGCCACTTCGCGTTCATCCAGCGTGGACAGGCTGCGGCACAGCGCCAGCAGATGGTCGAAGATCAGGCGCGTGAGCGGCGAACTATAGCTGATGACGCGGCCGTGGATCGCCTCCGCATCGGGAAGCGCCGCCTCCACCATGGCGCGCGGCAGGAAGAAGGCCAGCAAGTGGGCATAGGTCGGGCGCTCCATATGAAAGGGCTGGCCCATGTCCAATGCCAGGATGCCGGGAATGAACTGGGTCGCCTTGCCGCTGCCGCCCGCCGTCGTCGCGGTTTCGATGATGCCTTCCAGCGCCACATGGAAGACGTAGTCGCGGATGCTGTCGGTGGAGATGCGCGCCGCCGTGCGGATCTGCGAGACGGGATCGGTGCGGCAATCCATGTACACCATATCCTTCAGCACATAGCTGTCCACCTGGGCCTGAAAGCCGGTGGCCAGATGCGCGCGCGACAATGGCGCGTCCATGCTGCGGCCGACGTAGTCGCGCCAGGCCAGTCTTTGCAGTTCGGTCTTTTCGCTGGCGACGGAAAAATGGCGATGGACGAAGGGCGGCTCGGACGGCGCCGGGCCGGGATAGAGATAGCGTCCGTGTTGATTGGAGATTGCGGCTTTAACAATCTCGGAATAGCCGTTGACCATAGTGCGAGCAGCGCGAAAACAAGCAGGAATGCGCCTTTGCGCGGCGCGGCGTGGAGTGCGCCACTTTAGTGAAGAAATTGACCTATGTAAAGTTAAATTAATAATTTAACAGCGAAAAATGCCACATTTTTTGCGTCTTTTCGCAAAAAGTGAGACATACGGTCAAGTCCCGTTTTCCGCCTTGGGGATAATCGCGGCGCCTCCACCCCATAAGGAAACCACAATGCACCTCCGCTCCCTGACCGTGGCCGCGAAGCCGCGCCGCATGCACGCGCTGCTGGCCGCACTGGCCGCCACTTCCCTGCTGGGCTGCTCCGGCAGCAGCACCAGCAATGTCGAACAGCCTCCTGTCGTGGAGCAGCCGAAATCGGCGCAGCTGCTGCGCGGCGAGGTGACGCTGGGCGCACCGGTCACCGGCGCCAAGGTCCGCATCCTGAGCGGCGCCAGCGAAGTGGGCGCCGACACCACCATCGATAACGGCAGCTTTGCACTGACCACCATTCCGCTGACCGAGCAGGCGCTGAAGGCGCTGCGCGTGGAGCAGCAAGCCTGCGTCGACGCGGCCAACATCCTGAGCTGCGCCACCTTGTCGGCATCGCTGGAAGGCGCGCCGCTGTCCGGCATCGCCCACGTCGGCGTGCGCAGCACCTTGGTGGACCGTCTGGTGCGCAATAAGCAGATGAAACGCGCCGACGCGGAGAAACGCGTCACCGCCTATCTGGGACTGGACGAGGGCATCCTGGCGCAGGACATGGTCGATCCTAACCTGTTCAACCCGTCACGCTTCGTGAGCGAGACCTTCAAGGAGGCGCAAGCCGGCGGCATCAGCCTGGATAAGCAGCTCGATGCATTGGTCGACAAGCTGGCCGCCGATCCCGCGCTGCAGCGCAAATACCCGCCCCTGCTGGCGCTGAATCCGATCGTGAAAACGGTGGGCGTGGAGCTGGCCAAGGGCGCGATCGGCGCCGTCGGCGGCGAACTGGCGGGCAAGGCAATGAGCCTGCTGGGCCTGAGCGACGATTCCATGAGCCGCGATCTGCAGGAGATCAAGGGCCAGTTGGCCGACGTCAACCGCCGCCTGGACACCATGAGCCGCCAGCTGGATGTCATCGAGACCGGCATGAAGCAAACCTTGCGCCGCCTGGAGCAGATCGACATCAAACTGGACGACCTGGCCCGCCGCCAGCTGGCCCAGCGCGTGCTGACGCAGACCACGGCCCTGGTCTCCTACGTGGAGGAAGTGAAGAACATCACGCTGGACCTGCGCCGCGCCGGAACGCAGCCGCTGCCCATCCAGGCCAGTGAGCGCAAGCGCCTGAAGACGGCCATCGAAAACCTGATCACCAAGCGCTCCCTGATCTCGGCCACGCTCGCCGGCACCGCGGGCAATCCATCCCTGATCGCCAGCGTGGTCGACTCCGAGTTCCCGAAACCGGCCATCCTCGATATGGCCAAGGATGTCTTCTTCGGCCCCAAAGTCATCAACTCGATCCAGAACTTCGTGCGCTATTACGATGACATCAACATCCTGTCCTACTACCTGCTGATCGAGTACTACAACGCGCTGGATCAGGAAAACGGCATCCGCTTCGCCTCCTGCCCGCTGACGCCAGTTGCAGGCGTCAATTACAAGATGCAGTGCAATCTGTTCTATGAGCTGCAAACGGCGCGCGAAGCCTATCTGCAGAACGGCCCGCAGGAAAGCCTGCCGGTGGACGGCATGTTCCTGGTGGTGAACCAGAGCTATGCGGTACCGCCCAACGTGATCTACCCGAGCCAGGACTTCAACTACCAGATCTTCGGCGAGTACACGGGACGCGGCGGCCAGAGCGCGGTGAATTCGACCATGGACATGAAGGTCTATCCTGATTTGAGCAAGGCACAGCAGGATGAGGTGCGCAGCCTGGTAAAAACTTGGTACTTCATGGAACCGGCGGCCTGGTTCGGCCTGTTCATCCGCTACACGCCTTCCGGCGGCAATGTACGCAAGATCGCTGTCGACCGCGGCGCGCCGGAATCGGCCTTCGTCACGGTCACCGGCGACTATGCGATATGGTCGCTCGATACCAGCCGCAAAAATCCTTGGGTGCGCGTCTCCACCAACACCGGTTCCGCCGATGCCAGCGAACGCGGTTTCGACAATGCGAAGCTGGTGCTGTGGGGCCAGTTCCAGCGCAAGTCCGATATTGAAAAATACATGGGCAAAGTCATGGCCGCCCGCTTCCAGATTCCGTAAGGGCTGAAGCGGCCATTGGAAAAGCCGGACCACCGTCCGGCTTTTTCCTTTTCTGCTAAGCTTTGGCGGAAAGCGAGGTATGCATGCAAGCCAGAATAGTCCCTGCCCCCATCCCTGCCGATAGCGAAATCAAGCGCCGTCTGCCAGGCGCCGATTTCCAAGACTGCTACACCGTCCCCCTGGCCGATATGCGCCCGCCGCTGGAGCTGTACCTGCATATGCTGCCGCGCATGCCACGCTGGGTCAGCCTGATGATGGCCTTGCGGAATAAGGTCGTAGGCTATATGGGTTTGAAGAATCTCGGCGACTTCACCCATTTCGACGCAAGCAGGCCATTGACGGAATATCGGGTCGGCGACCAGGTCGGCATCTTCTCCATCGTTTATCTGAGCGAGCGCGAAATCATTCTGGGCGACGACGATAAGCATCTGAACGTTCAACTGTCACTGCACCGGCCGGAAGGAAGCGATACGCTGAGCGCATCCACCATCGTGCATATTCATAACAGGCTGGGCCACCTGTATATGTTCTTCGTCACGCCGATGCATAAGCTGATCGTACCCGCCGTATTGCGGCGGGTATGAGGCGCAGCGATTGGCTTATTCCAGGTTCAGGTACATATTTGCGGCAAAGTAGGTGATGCCATTGGTGGCGTGATAGAACTGGTAGCGCAAGGTCTTGGTATTGGCCATGATCTGGATCGGCGCGCTGGAGAAAGGCCTATACGTCGCATCGGGCAGCGGCAGCGCTACCGTATCCGAACGCAGCACGGCAAAATTCGCGTCGAGCTGAAATACCACCAGGCTTGGCGTGCCGCCATTGCCACCCGCTGTGGCGAATTTTCCGCCAAACTTAAAGCTGCGGCCGGCATAGGCGCTGGCATCCACGTCCTGGAAGAAGGACGAACCCGGTGTGCAAGGAGCCGTGAAGCTGCCGCAGTTCGTGGCCAGGAATTGCATGCCGTCGGGCGACATGTCCGGATAGCGGTAGACCGCCAGGTTCGGCGTGCCGGCGCCGCTCGGCAAACGCTGCCAGCCGGTGGCATCGGCCATCCACAGGTTGCCGTTCTTGAGCACATTGCTGCTCTTGTTCAGGCGATAGAGGTAATTGCCGGCGTATTGCGGATCGCCGCTTTCGCGTCCGAACTTCAGGTAGATGACATTCGGCGTCACGCTGGTGTCGCGGAAAATATCGCCATACGCGAGATTGCAGATCCGTGGCTTGCCGTTTTCAAGCGCCAGGCTGGAATAGACGATGGGATTCCCCTGCGGCAGCTGCGACCACTGATTGCCGGCGATATTGGAAGTGCGGAACAAGCCATGGTCCCAGCGCTGGTTATCGGTGCAAGCCAGATTGCGGTCGGTGAACTCGGTCAGCTCGTAGCTGTAGCCGCCCTCTTCCAGCATGCTGCCGTTGCCGGGACCTATCGTGCCGCCACTCCAGCTCTCGCGCCAATTGGCGCCATCGCGCGCGCTCAGCGTTGCATCGGCCGGCACACCGTAGGCTGGATTGCCCGCTATCCAGGTCTTGAAGTCGGTGGTCTTGGCGATGCCGCGATAGCCGTACTTTCCGTCAAAGCCATGGAAACTTACCCAGAAATAGCCTGAAGCGTCCTGGCGGAAGATATTGAAGGTACCTTCATCGACCACGTTCTTGCCAAAGCAAACATCCGAATGGGTATTGCAGATTTGCCGCCACAGGGAACCCTGCGTAATCACAGCACGGCTGCGCGCTGCGGACGTGTAGTCGAAAGCGCCCATGGGATCGGCGCCACTGCGTTCCGCGTAGCAGCCTTGCCAGGTTCCGGCATCGTTCAGGCATTGAAACAGGATGCGCCATTTATTGTTGGCCGCGTCATAGACAGCATCGCCATCGGTGGCCTCGCAGGAGAAATCGCTGCCGGCGAGTGGTTGTACGCTCAGCTCCGGTGCTGCGGTCCAGGTCTCGCCCTGGTTCGTCGATTTATAGACGCGAATGCCCAACTTCCAGGGTGCGTTGGCGCCGCCGACTGCGCACTGGCCGCCGGAAAATTCGCGTTGAAACAGATACCAATTCCCATTGACCACCTTGATGCGCGAAGAAGTATTGGCAAGCTTGTCGCCCACCGTGGCTGTAGTCCATTTCCGGACGAAGTCCCACTGCGCGTTGCCGTTCCAATAGTCGGCCAAAGTGGCCGGTGTTTGCGCCGCCACCGGCAGTGCAAACGATATCAATATCCCGGCCAGCGCCAGGACAGTAAGACGCACTGATTTCACAATCATGCCAACATCCCTTCGAAGATGGTCTTGCGGACCATGGTTATCGCCCAAATGGCTCCACCATGCTAGCCGCAAGCTTTACTTGATCAACAAAACAAAGGGACGCCTTTGCCAGCAAGGCGGCAATCAATATCGTTTTGCTAGTATAAGAATGCTTCCGTCGCTCGGCCGAATCAGCGGAAGAACAGCAGCTTGCCGTTGGCGGTTGCCACGATCAACTGTCCCTCATGCCATAGCGGCGTGGCGAGGAAAGCGCCGAGGCGCTTGATATGCTCCAGCGCCGTATGGTTCGTCATGCTGCCGCCTAAGAGGCGCTTTTCATTCAGCTTGCCGCTGGCAGCGTCCAGCACGCCGTAGCTGTCTGCCAGGCTTTCCGGCGTGCGCCAGGACCATAGCGGCTTGCCGCTGGCTGCATGCAGTGCGAACAGCTCGCCGCGCATGCTGGCGCCCAGCACCGCATCGCCCAGCAGCACGGGCGTGGCGTAGACCCATACCTTGGTGTCGTGCTGATACACCGGCTTGCCGCTGTCGCGCTCCAGCGCTACCAGGCGATTGGTATCGGAGGTGCCGAAGTAGACGCGCTGCGCATCCACCACCGCACCCGACACCACCCAGGAACCACCCACATTGTGGCGCCACAGCATGCGGCCGTCGGCCAGGTTCAGCGCATAGAAGTAGCCGTCGCGCGAACCGATAAAGACAGTGCCGTCGTCGATCAGGGGTGAGGCCTGCACGCCCAGCATGGTGCTGGTGCCATGCTCCATCTGCGTCTGATAGCGCCACTGCTGCTTGCCGCTGACGGCATCGATGGCATACACCGCGCCATCCCAGCTGCCGAACACCAGGCTGCGGCCTGAAAGCGCGGGAGAGGAGTGCACGATGCCGCCCGTCTTGAACGCCCATTGCAAGGCGCCGCTGCGGGCGTCCAGCGCATACAGGCGTTCGTCGCTGCTGCCGAAATACACCCTGCCTTCATGCACCAGCGGCGAGGACAAGTAGAAATCCCATGCATCGCGGCTTGGCGTGGCGCTCTTTGGACTGCCATACAGGCCGAAAGCGGAATACACCGATTCGCCCATGGTGGCGAACTCCCATAACTGCACGCCGGTTTGCGCATCGAGCGCATGAAAGCGCCCATCACGGCTCAGGAAGTACACCCTGCCGTCCGCCACGGCGGGCGTGGAGGCGATGCCGCCGTGGCAGTGGAAAAGCCACAGCAGCTTGCGGCTGGCCAGATCGATTGCATGCAGGTTGCCATCCTCCGCGCCCACGTACAGGATGCCTTGCGCAATCGTAGGCGTGGCGATAATTTGCGCATGCAAGTCGATCTGGCCGTCCAGCTTCAAGCGGCTCACATCGGGAACGGTGGCGGCTCGACAGGGCAACGCCAATACAAAACAGGCAGACAGCACCAGGCAGCGCAGGATGCGAACGTAGAACATGGCGTCCTTTCTTCGGTTGGGAAAAGAGAGACTCCGATTCTAGGCAGCCGCACTCGCGCCAAGCTTCACGCTTCCTTCAGCATGGGTTCAGAAAATATTCAGCCGCTGCGACAAGGGACTGCTACACTCTTCGGCATGAAAATCCTGCTGGTGGAAGACGATCTGGAATTGGGCCGCGCCCTTCAGTCCGTGCTACAGGGCGAAGGCTTCAGCGTGGTATGGGTGCGCATGGCGGCCGATGCGCGCCGCCTGCTGGCCGAGGCGGAACCGGACGCCATGCTGCTCGATCTCGGTCTGCCCGACGGCGACGGCATCGATCTGCTGCGCCATGCGCGCGCCAGCGGCGTGGAGCTGCCCATTCTGCTGATTACCTCGCGCGACAGCCTGGAAGACCGCTTGAACGGCTTCGGCCTGGGCGCCGACGATTACCTGATCAAGCCCTTCGACATCCCCGAGCTGCTGGCCCGCCTGCGCGCCGTGCTGCGCCGCGTGCAAGGCGGCGGCAGCACCGGCGTCTGGCATTGCGGCGAATTGCAGCTGGACGAAAAGCGCATGGCGATCAACTGCGCCGGCCGCGCGGTGCTGGTGTCGCGCACCGAATTCAGCATCCTGCTCGCGCTGCTGCAAAAATCCGACCGCGTGGTCACGCGCGGCGAGCTGGAAGACCGCGCCCTCAGCTGCAGCGAGAGCCAGACACTCGACGTGCATATCTCCAATCTGCGCAAGAAGATCGGCGAACGCCGCATCCGCACCGTGCGCGGCGTCGGCTACATGATCCAGCAATGAAAGCGCCCAAGTCCCTCTTCCAGCGCCTGCTGGGCGGCCTGCTGCTGGTGATGCTGGCGATCTGGCTGGTCATCGTCGCCATGGCGATTTACGACAATACCGTGGTTCAAGCCCGCAATACGAATGCCGAAAACAAGGGGCTGGCCAAACAGATCCTGCTGAACATGGTGGCGCTCTCCGGCAAGCCGGATGAAATGGCGCGCGCCGCGGAGGGCATCGAAGAGCTGCGCCGCTCCACCATCAAGGATATGGACCGCATGCCGCGACCGGCGCTGCTGCAGGTCTGGCAGGGAGAACAGCGCATCCATCTCTCGCAATACTACCTGCCATCCGGCGTGGCGGTGCCGCAGCAGAACCATGGCACGCTGGGCGACCACTGGGTCAGTTTCAGCGCCAGCGATCCGGCCACCGGCATCACTGTGCGGCGCGACGCCATGCATGATAGCCGCTGGCTGTTTACCGGCGCTGGCGCCAGCTACTATCTGGCGCCCCTGCTTTACAGCCTGCCCTTCCTGATCCTACCGGCCTGGATTATCGTGCGGCGCGGCTTGCAGCCGGTGAGCCGCATCGTCAACGCCATCGAGGAGCGTTCGGCCAGCGATCTGTCGCCGCTGCCGCCTTCGCCCTACCGCGAGCTGTCGCCGCTGGTGGCCTCGGTCAACAGCCTGATGGAACGCCTGATCGCCCGCGTCGAACGCGATAAGGAATTTCTCACCGACGCCGCGCACGAGCTGAAAACGCCGCTGTCCGTGATCCAGCTGAACGCCCACCTCCTGCTGAATCAGCAGGACGATTTGCAGCGCCTGCAGGAAGCCGACGCCGGACTGCGCCAGGGCGTGGCGCGCGCCACGCATACCGTGCACCAGCTCCTGGCGCTGGAACGCGCCCGCAGCGACCAGGAAGACGGCGCCATGCTGGAAATGGACCTGGCCCGCTTCCTGCGCGACCGGCTGGCCCAAGCCGCGCCACTGGCGATGCAGCGCGGCATCGAGATCGAACTGGATGCCGCCACGCCCTGCCCCTTGCTTCTGCACCGCGAATCGGCCGCCTCGCTGCTGGACAATATCATCGACAACGCGATCAAATACTCGCCCGACAAGGCGCGCGTCGCACTCAGCTTGCAGAACGACGGTCAGCAGATCCGCCTGACCATCAGCGATCAGGGCGCAGGCATACCAGCCTCCCTGCGCGACAAGGTATTCGAACGTTTCTTCCGTCTGCCGGGCCAACAGCAGCCGGGCAGCGGCCTGGGCCTGGCCATCGCCCGCCAAGCCGCGGCGCGCAACGGCGCCACCATCACCTTGACCGATGGCTTGCAGGGACAGGGCTTGACGGTAATGGTCGAGTTCAGCGCGCTGCAACCCGCTTAGGACCAGATGCGGTACATCCAGTAGCTTTCTTCCTCGCGGATGCGGCGCAGCAGTTCACTGGGGCTGATGCCGGTGATTTCGCGCGCTTCGCGGCTCATATGCGCCTGGTCGGCATAACCACCGCGTGCCGCCACGTCGCTGAGCGATACCCGTCCTTCCAGGAAGTCGCCGCGCGCTTCCAGAAAAGACTGCTCGGCGCGCCGCATGCGGCGCAGGGTGCGCAAGGGCCGCCCCGCCCATTCGCGCACGCGGCGCTCCACCATGCGCATGCTGCGGCCGATGCCGGCGGCTGCGGCCTGCGCACCTAGACGGTTCACCCAATCCGCCATCAAGCCATCCCCGCTGCCGCCGCGCACAGCGTGCCAGCGCGGTTCCAGGAAGGCTTCGATCAGGGCAATGCGCGCCTCGTCATCGGACGCTGCCAGCACCTGGCGCGAGAGTTCCTGCCAGTCCGCATGCAGCGCCTCGTTCAGATCCACCAGGCGGTTCATCTGATCGTTCATATCCATGCCCGTCAGCCGGTGCCAGGCATCGGGAAAGAACAGGATCGCCATGAAGTGCACCGGCCCGGAATTGAAACTGACCGTGGGCTGCAACTGCGGCCCGCAGAAAATGGCCGAACCGGCGGGAGCCACCGGACTCGGATCGAGCGCCGGCTCAAGAATCCGCGCATCGCCGTCGAACAGCCAATAGATGCTGCAAAATGGCGTGGCCGGATGGTGGTTCAGCCGGTCGCGCTCCGTCATCGGCGGGCGCTGCAAGGTGTTGCGCAGCACAATGGCGCGGATGCAGGAAGCCAGCGCAAGGCTGGGTGCCACTAGACGGGTATCGGGACTGGCTGCCGGCATCGAAGACTCCAGATGGAATGTTCCGGATTGTAGCGCAGCGTGCAAACAGCCATGTCGCAAATCTTCAAGACCGGCAATCCACACCGGCGCGAGAATGACCGTGACAACCGCAAGCAATGAGGAAGCCATGACCGAATCAGCATTGAACCCCGCCACGCAGGCGCCTGCCCACGCCCTGCGCCGACTCGGCGAGCTGCCCCGCCCGCGCGGCCTGCCGCTGCTGGGCAATGCCCTGCAGGTGCGCGCCGAGCGCATCCACCGCGATGTGGAGGCCTGGTCCGCAATCCACGGCCCGCTGTTCACTATCCGCCTGGGCCGCACCACGGCGCTGGTGGTAGCGGACCATGAACTCATCAACGCCATTCTGCGCGACCGCCCTGACGGTTTCCGCCGCCCTTCCGTGATGGCAGGCGTCAGCGATGAAATGGGCGGGGAACGCGGCATCTTCCTGGCCGAGGGCGCGGACTGGAAGAACCAGCGGCGCATGGTGATGCAGGCATTGGCGCCACACGCGGTCAAAGCCTACTTTCCGCTGCTGGCGCGCGTCGGCGCGCGTTTGCAGGCACGCTGGCTGCGCGCAGCGCAAGCCGGCCAGCCGATAGAGCTGAACAGCGACCTGAAACGCTATACGGTGGACGTGATCGCCGGCCTGGCCTTCGGCACCGAAGTGAACACCATCGAGAACGGCGATGACCTGATTCAGCAGCATATCGAACGGATATTGAATGCAGCCTCATGGCGCTCAATGTTCCCCTTCCCTTATTGGCGCTATGTGAAGCTGCCCGCAGACCATCGGCTCGACCGCAGCATGAAAGAGCTGCGCGCGGCGGTGGATGGTTTCATCGCCGGTTCGCGCCAGCGTCTACGCGAGAATCCGGCGCTGGCGGAACGTCCCAGCAATATGCTGGAAGCCATGCTGGCGGCGGCCGACCAGGAAGGCAGCGGCATCGGCGACAGCACGGTGGTCGGCAATGTCTCGACCATGCTGCTGGCGGGCGAGGACACCACCTCCAGCGCGCTGGCATGGCTGATCTGGCTGTTCGGCCGCCATCCCGAGGCGCTGCTTAAGGCACAGGACGAGGTGAGGCGCATCGCGCCCGATCCCGCCGCCTTCAGCATCGAGCAGATGGATGCGCTGGACTATGTGGAAGCTTGCGCCCACGAGGCGATCCGCCTCAAGCCGCCCGCTCCTTTCCTGCCGCTGGAAACCATCCGCGACACCGTCGTCGGCGATGTGCAGGTGCCGGCCAACACCGTGGTCTGGTGCGTGCTGCGGCGCGAAAGCATGGATGAGGAATACGTGCGCATGGCCGATGAATTCATACCGGAGCGCTGGCTGCGGGCGGACGCGCCGCGCCAGTTCGGCATGCCCTTCGGCGGCGGTCCGCGCCTATGCCCCGGCCGCTACCTCTCCCTGCTGGAGATCAAGGTCGCCATCGCCGCCCTGCTGGGCCGCTTCGACATCCTGTCGGTCGATGCGGTGAAGCCGGACGAGCAAGGCGAGGTAAGCGAAATCCTCGGCTTCGTGATGGGACCAGGCCAGCTGCGCATGCGCCTCGAGGAACACGGCCAGCCCGCACAGCGACCCATGTATTGAAATGTAAATTGGCAGGCGGGCCGATTGACAGTAACAGCGCTTTTGGCCACTATCATGCGCTTCAAGCCACCATCAGAGCCGCATAATGAAACCATCCCGCCTGCTGCATTCCCTCACCGCATTGCTGATCCTGGGCGCCGCCCTGCCGGCCGCCCACGCCGCCGACGCCGCGCCGGCCAAGGCCATCGCCAAGCACGCCATCACCCACGAGGACGTGTGGCTGATGAAGCGCGTCGGCGCGCCGCAACCCAGCCCGGACGGCAAGTGGGCGGTCTTCTCCGTCACCGACAGCGCCTACGACAGCAAGGAACAGTGGTCCGACCTGTGGATCAAATCCCTGAACGACGATACGCCGGCGCGCCACCTGACCTTCAGCAAGGGCGGCGAAGGCGCCTTGAACTGGTCGCCGGACAGCAGGCACCTGATCTTTGTCGCCAAGCGCGATGGCGACGACGCTGGCCAGATCTACCGCATCGATATCGCCGCCGGCGGCGAAGCGCAGCGCCTGACCACGCTGACCCTGGGCGCGCGCCAGCCCAAGTACAGCCCGGACGGCAAACAGATCCTCTTCATCAGCGACGTCTATCCCGGCACCGCCGACGAGGAAGCGGTGAAGAAAGCGGCCAAGGAACGCAAGGACCGCAAATACAGCGCCCGCGCCTACGAATCCTTCCCGCCGCGCTTCTTCGACAAATGGCTGGACGACAAAAAGGCCCGCCTGTTCGTGATGAACGCGGAGGCCGAAGCCAAGCCGCGCGACCTGCTCAGCGGCAGCAAGCTGGCCGACCTGCCGGGCTTCGGCGGCTCGCAAGGCGACGAGGGACAATCGCTGGATGCGGTCTGGGCGCCGGACGGCAAGTCCATCGTCTTCGCCGCCGCCACCAACCGCGACGAAGCGGCGCGCGCCTCCAGCTTCACCCAGATCTATGCGCTGCCGCTGAGCGGCGGCGAGCCGCAGCAGCTGACCAAGGACGCGCGCAGCTACCACGGCCTGAAATTCTCCCCCGACGGCAAAACCCTGCTGACGCTGACGCAAGAAGAAGCGCAAGGCAAGGTCTACGACCTGACCCGTCTCGCCAGCTTCGCCTGGCCCCTGGTCAATCCCCAGCCGAAGATTCTGAGCGCCACGCTCGACCGCTCCATCTCGCGCATCGCCCTGCCCGCGGACGGCAAGCGCATCTACTTCACCTACGAGCACGCAGGCCTGGAGCAGCTGCATTCGATGAATTACGCAGGCGGCGACCAGCGCCAGGAAGCGTCCCTGCCGACCGGCGTCATCAACTCGCTCAACGCGGGCGGCAAGGCCATGGTCGGCGTGTGGGAATCCTCTGTCAATCCTCCGGAAATCTACGCCTTCAACGGCACGCCGAAACGCCTGACCTCCTTCAATGTGGAGAAGGCAGGCGCCATCGACTGGCAAGCGCCCGAGCACTTCTGGTTCAAGACCGCCGACGGACGCCAGGTCCACAATATGCTCATCAAGCCAGCCGGTTTCGATCCAGGCAAGAAGTACCCGCTGTTCTCCGTGATCCACGGCGGCGCCCACAATATGTGGCGCGACGGCTTTGTGCTGCGCTGGAACTACCACCTGCTGGCCAAACCGGGCTATGTCGTTCTGCTGACCGACTACAAAGGCTCCACCGGCTACGGCGAAGAGTTCGCGCGCGCCATCCAGTTCGACCCGCTCAAAGGTCCGGGCGACGATGTGAACCAGGCGGTGGATGAAGCAGTCAAAAAATACGCCTTCATCGACGGCGACAAACTGGCCGCCGGCGGCGCCAGCTACGGCGGCCACCTGGCCAACTGGCTGCAAGCCACCACCACGCGCTACAAGGCCATCGTCTCGCATGCCGGCGAGATGGACCTGATCATGCAGTGGGGCACCAGCGACAGCGTGTATGGCCGCGAAGTAAACAGCGGCGGCCCGGTATGGAGCAATCTGCCGGTATGGCGCGAGCAAAGCCCCATCATGCAAGGCGGGAACCACGAGAAAGGCACCGGCTTCAAGACGCCGATCCTGATCACCATCGGCGAACTCGATTACCGCGTCCCTATCAACAACGCGCTAATGAACTTCGCCGCCCAGCAGCGCCTCAACGTGCCGAGCAAGCTGGTGGTCTTCCCTGACGAGAACCACTGGATTCTCAAGGGCGAGAACAGCCGCTACTTCTATAGCGAGGTGCACGGCTGGCTGGCCAAATACCTGAAGTAAAACCAGCCGCCCCTACTGAAACGGCCCCGGATGCGCAAGTCTCCGGGGCCGCTTTACTAATTAACAACAAAACTTTCTTTTATTTACCAAGTGTTTATAGTTTATTAGCGCATGTTAAAATTTGTTTCATGGATGCACTTGTTGGCCTATCCAAGGGCCAGCGAAAACAAGCAAAATGAAACTCTTCACCATCTGCGCCCTCGGCTTGGCGCTGCTGTCCGGATGCGTCGGCAAAAGCTATGAATACCATCCCGAGGAAGGGGCGCCAACCGCCACCATCCGTGTGGGCGAAGGCAAACCGGCTTTCGTGCATCTGACCAGCGAAGCGCGCTGTCCCAAAACATCGGTGGACCACAATGGCAACGCGACCACGATCCCGGCCAACACCCGGCTCTGGGTCGAGGCGGGCGCCTCCTCGCTGGGACTGGGGTATGGCCGCAAATGCACCATTCCGCTCAGCTTCGTGGCGGAGCCGGGCAAGGACTACTACCTTCTTTTCCAGGACAGTGGCGGCGGCTGCGCGGCGACCATCGTCAGCCGCGGCGAGAAAGGCCGCTTCGCCAGCGAGCCATCCGCGCGCAGAGAAAAAGCCGAGCAATGCCCTTCTTAAGGGGCAGATGAAAACGGCCCGCGCAAGGCGGGCCGCTTTTACCGCATCACAGCGGCATTACTTCTTCATTACTTCTTGATCTGAATCGAGCTTTTCACTTCGTTCACGCCTTTCACGCCGCGCGCCAGCTGCACGGCGCGGTCGGCTTCCGCCTTGCTCGGCACGAAGCCGCTCAGCGTCACCACGCCTTTTTGCGTTTCAACGTGAACGTCCATGGCCTTCACATGCGAATCGGCAGCCATATCGGCTTTCACTTTGGCGGTGATCACAGAATCCGACATCACCTCGCCGGCATCGGCGGTTTTCTCGCGCATAGTATCGGTCACGGCGGCCGTGGTGCTGTAGCTGCCGGATTTGATCGAAGCCAGCGACGTATCCCGCACGCTTTTCGCCTGGCTGACGCAGGCCGATTTGGCATCGCCGCTCAAGTCATCGCATTTTTCCTTGGCCAGGTCATACTCGGCCTCCGCAACTTTTTTATGGGCTTTCTCCAGATCGCGCTTATTGTTTTTGTGATGAGCCACGGCGTCGGATTCAGAGCGGGCACGGGCCACTTTCGCCTCTTCCTGACAGACGTCCTTGGCGTTACCGCTCAAGGTGTCGCTGCACCTGTCCTTGGCGGCCTTGTAGTCGCTGGTGGCTTTATCGTGCGCGGCCTTATAGGCGGAGCTATCGGCATTCTGAGCAACTGCAATACTTGCGCTGGCCATCATGGCCAGAGTGATCAATGCGAGTTTTTTCATGATGTGTCCCCTTTCGGTTGATAGGCAAGAGCGATTAAACGCTGTCGCGTTGAATCGCTCTGTGCGCGACCGTACATATGCGGGGTAATCAATCGCTCAACAGTCCCTTGCTCCACAAGGCACGAGCCTGTTCGATGGGAGTTTGGCCGGCCGTAAAAGCCTGGCCATTGGGAGCCAGCTTCAGCCATGCACGCGTATCGTGCGAGCCATATTCGGTGGGCTGCTCGCTGCGCAGCCGCAGCAGCCAGGAATGCACGACAGCGTATTGCGCCGGATGCTGGCTCTGCGTCCAAGCCAGCGCCAGCAGATCGGAAAAGCCTTCCTCGCGGCGCGTATCGCGCAGCTCGCGCGCCAGCTTGCGCAGCTCAGGCGTGGAAGCATCGTCGGGCGCTTCCACAAAGCCGGCCGGCAGCGCATGCCAGACACCTTCGGCATAGCGCCAGCAATGGCCGATCTCATGCGCCGCCATCGCCTCGATCAGCAAGGCTTGCTGACCGGATGGCACACCCTCCAGCACGGCCTCGGCCTGCGGATTACCGCGCATCGACAAGACCAGCTTGCAGCGTCCGTCCGCAAAGCCCATCGCCAACGGCACATCGTTCGGCCCGGCCTCGGGTTGCACCACAATATCGACCGGCAGCTTGAGCTGCTTCGCGTACGACAGCACCGACGCCGAAGCGCTCAGCCAGCGCGTCTCCATCTCGGTCAGTTGAGCCGCCCCGGCAGAACCGGCAACAAGGGAAAGCAAGAGAGGCAAGGCGGCAAACTTCAGCATGGCGGACTCCGATAACGAAATCCAACTATACATGCCTTGCATCAAGTAACGGTTGCTATCCCGCAGGTGTTACAAAATATTTCCGTGAGACAAGCATCAACTTTGATCTTCCGCAAACAATGTCCAACCTTCGTGCCTCGGCGGCCCCGCCTGACACCAGGGTTGGACATTTGTTGAGGAAGATCAAAGGCTCAGTGGGCGAGCAGGGCTTTGGCGGTGGGGAAGCTTGGGCGGATGTCGTTGGGGACGGTCTTCATCTTGTCCAACGCCTTTTGCACGTCGGGACGGATGACGACATACTTGTCCATCATCTGCTTGGCGCGGGCGTAGTCGCCGGTGGCTTCGATCGTGAGGAATTCGCGGTCGAGGTCAATCACGGCCTGGCGAATCTTCTTGAAGTCGACCGAGAAAGTGCCGTCGCCGTGCGAGACGAAGCCGCCTTTATCCAGCAGGTAGTTGACCTGGATCGCCATGCCGCGCGCGTGCGAGTCGGTCAGGCCGAAATGCAGGGTGCGGAAGGCGGAGGCGAGGAAGGTGGTGTGCAGCTTGCGCTCGGCCGCTTCGCCTTCTCCCAGCACGCCTTTCAGCTGGCCCTTCTCCATCATGTACATCAGGGCGAACAGGCCGGTGACGTCGGCTTTCGCTTCCTCAATCGTGGAATAGGCTTCCTTCAGATCCTGGCGCGGCGTCGACTCCTGGCCGTTCACCTTGGTGATGTGCGGACCAAGGCCGTGGGTGATTTCATGCGCGAGAATATGCGTGAAGAAGGAGTTGAAGTCGAGATCCTTCTGGTCGGCGGGACGCAGCACCAGCTTGGCGATCGGCGTCAGCGTGGACTTGAATTTCGCTTCCTGCACATTCTTCAGCATCACGCGCTTGGAGCCGCGCTGGCTGATGATGCGCTCGTCGTTCGGCAGATTGTAGGCGGCGGTCTGCACGCCCATATTGCCGTCGCCCGCGCCATACACTTGGTTCACCACCACCATCGGCGCCACCGCGCCGACTTTCGGATTGCGGTATTGCGCATCGAGCGGCAGATTGTCTTCCAGCTCCTGCATATGCTTGGCGAAGAAATCGAGCTTGCTGGTTTCCTTCTGGTCGCGGATGCTCACATAAGCTTCGAAGGCGGCCTTGTAGCCAAACAGCTCGTCGTTATAGGTTTCGTATGGGCCGATGGTGACATCGACCGGCGAATCCAGATCCATCCACGCAAAGTCGGAGGCCAGATAATCGTTGGACAGGAAGGCTTCCGCGCGCAGGCTGAGGAATTTTTTCAGCGAGGCGTTATCGGTGGCTGCCGCCGCTTCCTTCAGCAGCGTGGACAGCTTCTGCATCTCGGCCGCGTATTCCTCCGAATACTTCACCGTCTTGAATTTGCCGTCGGCGCCGGCGCGGATGGTGGTGAAGAACCACTGCGCATCCTTCTTCGCATCGACGGACTGGGAATTGATCCACGCTTCCACTGCTTCCTTCGAAGCGCCCGATGGATAGAAGTTGCCCGCTTCCGGCTTCTTGGCCGGGATGCTGATGCCCGCATACTCCGCCGGCAGGAAGGACTGGTGGCCGTCAATGATGGACCACGGTCCCTTGTTCAGCCAGAAGTAGTCCAGACGCGCCTTGCCCAGCGCCGACTTATCCTTTTGCAGCGCGGCCCACAGCGCCTCGTTGCCGGACCAGCGTTGGCGCAGCTGCAGCACATCGACGATCTTGGCCGCTTCGATCAATTTGGCGATGGCTTTCTTGTCGCCTGCCGACAGCTTCGAAGCATCGACCTTCAATTCGACCGGCGCGAAGCGCTTGCTCATCTTGTTCAAGTCGGCGACGCTGGCGGGAGCGGCGGATGCAGTGCTGCCGGCCATGGCCAGCAGCAGCGGGATCAGGAGTTTTTTCATGTGGCCTTCGATTGAGATGAAAAAGAGGCCACATTGTAATCCCAGAACGGCTTACCAGATGCGGTAAGTCTTGCCCGTTTCAGCGCCTTCCACGCTGCGGCTGTAAGCCAGTGCGACGCGGGTGGCAGGCACGGTTTCGAAGCCGTAGAAATATGGGCCGTATTTCGGCTGCGACTCGGTCAGCAAGGTCGGGCTGATGGAGTTGATGCGCAGGCCGCGTTTCAGTTCGATCGCCGCGCCGCGCGCGAAACCATCCACCGCCGCGTTCACCGCGCTGGCATTGGCGCCGTTGCGGATCGGGTTCTCGCCAACGATGCCGCTGGTCAGCGTGATGGAGCCGCCGTCGTTCAGGTATTCCTGGGCGACCAGGGCCACGTTCACCTGCCCCATCAATTTGCTGTTCAGGCCAATGTGGAACTGCTCGGGCGTCATTTCCGACAGCGGGCCGAAATGCAGCGCGCCGGCGGCGACCACCACCGCATCCACCTTGCCGATCTTGTCGAACAGCGCGCGCACCTGGGCGATGTCCGTGATGTCGGCCTGGTACTGACCGCTGCTGCTGCCGACGCTGACGATTTCGTGACGCTGGCCCAGCTCTTGCGCCACGGCCTTGCCGACTTCCCCATTTGCTCCAATGATGACGACTTTCATGACTGCTCTCCTGTTCGGTTATGAAGTGCAGCCAGTATCGGCCAGCACGCGCGAGGAATAAATACGCTAATATGAATAACATTACTAACCTGCAGTTAGCAATCGATGGACAAGTTACGCAGCATGGAGATTTTTGTCGCTGTGGTCGATGCCGGCAGTTTCACGGCGGCGGCGGAGCGCTTTGAGATATCGCCGGTCATGGTGGGCAAGCATATCCGCGCACTGGAACAGCGCCTCGGCGCCGCCCTCCTCTCGCGCACCACGCGGCGCCAGTCGCTGACCGAGATCGGACGCCAGTACGCCGAGCAATGCCGTCTTATCCTGGCGCAGATCCAGAGCGCCGAATCGGTGGCCGAAGCGATGCGCGCCGTGCCGCGCGGACGGCTGAAGATCACGGCGCCCGTCTCGTTCGGCGCCGAGTGGCTCAGTCCCGCGCTGACTGAATATCTGGACCTGTATCCGGAAGTGAGCGTCGACCTGAATCTGAGCGACCGCGTGGTCGACCTGGTGGACGAAGGCTTCGACATCGGCCTGCGCATCGGTACCCTGCAGGATTCCAGTATGGTGGCGCGACCGCTGCGGCCCTATGGTGTCGTGATCTGCGCCGCACCCGAATATCTGGCCCAGCGCGGCATCCCTCGCACGCCACAAGATCTGGTGCAGCATGAATGCCTCGATTTCCTCAACTGGAATCCGCAGGCGCGCTGGCGGCTGCGCGGACAAAAGAACGGCAACGCCGTGCCGCCGAGTCGCTTCCGCTCCAACAACAGCCAATCGCTGCGCATGGCCGCGCTGAGCGGCTTCGGCATCATCATGCAGGCCGACCTGATGCTTGCAAGGGATATTGCCGCCGGCCGCCTCGTGCCGCTGCTGCAAGAGCATATTCCTCAACCGCGTCCCATGCACCTACTGTATTCACGCGACCGCCAGCCCACGCCCAAGCTCACCACCCTAATCGACTTCCTGCTCGAGCGCTTCGGCCCCAACGCCCCCTGGCCGCCCACCGGCCCCCGCCTTTGATCTGCATCAACGAATGTCCAACCCTGGTGTCAGGCGGGGCCGCCGAGGCACCAGGGTTGGACATTGCTTGATTCTTCTCAAAGAATGTCCTGGTCCAGTGCCTGACACCAGGGTTGGACATTTTTTGATTTAGCGCAAACAGCTTGGGGATTTAGTTCCAGATTTTGTAGGTTTGGCCGGTTTCGATGCCTTCGGCGCTGCGCACGTAGGCGAGCGCGACGCGCTTGGCGGGGACGGTTTCGATGCCGGGGAACAGGTGGCCGTACTTGGCTGCGGATTCGGTGACGAGGGTGGGATTGACCACGTTGATGCGCAGGCCGCGCTTCAATTCTGCCGCGGCGGCGCGTACGAAGCCTTCGACGGCGGAATTGGAGGTGCTGGCGTTGGCGCCATGGCGGATCGACTGGTGCGCATCGACGCCGCTGGTCAGGGTGATGGAGCCGCCATCGTTCAGATAGTGCTGGGCGACCAGGGCCACATTGACCTGGCCCATCAGCTTGCTGTTCAGGCCAACGTAGAACTGCTCCGGCGTCATCTCTTCCAGCGGGCCGATATGCAGGATGCCGGCCGCAACCACCACCGCGTCCACCTTGCCGATTTTCTCGAACAGGGCGCGCACTTGGGCGATGTCCTTCACGTCCGCCTGATACTGGCCGCTATGGCTGCCCACAGCGACGATCTCATGGCGCTGGCCCAGCGCCTCCACAATGGCTTGTCCGATAGTGCCGCTGGCGCCGATTACTACTGCTTTCATCTGGTTCTCCAATAGAGGTTGCAAAGTGCAGCCAGTATCGATTACCAAACAAAAGGAATAAATGCAGCAGAGTGAACAAGACTCCTAAGCCACGCTTAGGAATATACGCTTTGGGCCGGCAAGTCCCATGACTGCCGGCCTCTTCCGCGTAAGGTGCAAGGTTTGACTTTGCTCAAACAATGTCCGACCTTGGTGCCTCGGCGGCCCCGCCAGGCACCAGGGTTGGACATTGTTTGATCTGGCGCAAACCTTATTGGGTGACGGTGGCAAGGCGGGCGTCGGGTTGCCAGCCGGCGCCGAGGGCGCGGGCGACGGCGACCGCTGCCAGCAGGCGCTGGGTGCCGATCTGGGCGGCGGCGCGCTCGGTGGACAGGGCGCTGCGCTGGGCGTCGGTCACATCCAGGTAGGTGGAGATGCCGCGCTCGTAGCGGGCCAGGGCGACCTGGTAGGCGCGGGCAGCGGCGTCGCGCGAGGCAGTTTGCAGCTCGCCTTGCTGTTTGCGCTGCTGGGCGTCGGACAGAGCGTCTTCCACTTCGCGCAGGGCGGTCAACAGTTTGCCTTGGTGGTTGGCGATGGCTTCTTCGTAGCGGGCTTTGGCCAGGGCCAGGTTGGCCTTATTGCGGCCGCCGTCGAAGATGGGCAGGGACAGGCCGAGCGGGCCGGCGCTGAAGACGCGCGAGCCGCTCTTCAGCGTATCGCTGAGTTTTTCGGAGGCGAAGCCGAAGTTGCCGGTCAGTGTCAGCGCAGGATAGAAAGCGCCTTCGGCCACGCCGATCTGCGCATTGGCGGCGCGCAGGGTGGCGACGCTGCCTGCCAGGTCGGGACGCTGGCCCAGCAGGCTCGCCGGCAAGCCGGCCGGAATCACGGGCGGCTGCGGCATCGCGCTGCCGGCAACCATAGGCAGAACGGTGGCCGAGGGCGACGCGCCAAGCAGCACGGCGAGGCCATGTTCCAGCTGGTTGCGCTGACGCTGCACTTCCTGCAGGTCGGCTTCGGCATTGGCGCGTTCGATGCGGGCACGCGAGGTGTCCAGCTCATTCGACAGGCCGGCGTTGAAGCGGGCGTTGACCAGTTCTTCGCTTTCGCGGCGGGTGCTCAGCGCATTGTTCAGGATGGCCAGTTCAGCATCCAGGCCGCGCAATTGCCAGTAGCTGCTGGCGACCTGCGAGGACAGGAGCAGCAGCACGCCGTCGCGGTCGGCCTGGGCGGCCAGGGCTTGCGCGTCGGCCGCTTCCACAGCGCGGCGCACGCGGCCCAGCAGGTCCAGCTCATAGGACATGGAGGCGCCCAGCGAGTACTGGTTGCCGCTGATGGAGCGGTGGCCCAGCGCGATGCCTTGCGAGGTATTGGCCGAGGTGCGCGAGTTGGCCACCGAGGTGTTCACGCTCAGCGAGGGCTGCTGGCTGGCGCGCGCCACGCCCAGCTGGGCCTCCGCCTGCAGCAGACGCTGGGCGGCGGCCTGCACCGATGGATTGTCGCGCAGGGCTTGCTGTTCCAGGCGGTTCAGGGTCTCGTCGCCGAAGACGGTCCACCATTGCTGCGGCAGGCGCGCTTCGGCGGCGCTGCCTTGCGGCGCGTGGCGGAAGGCGTTGTCGCCGACATTTTTCGGCGCCTTGAAATCGCTGCCGACCGTGCTGCAGGCCGACAGGGCCAGGCCAACGGCGGTGGCCAGCGCCAGGCGTTTGGTGCTTTGGAGCGTAGTTGCGAACATATTCTTTTCCTCTTTCTAGTTTGCGCGCCGCTTAGTGCGCGCCACCACCGCCGCCCGAAGGCGACTTGACTTTGTCGGACAGCCACAGGATGGGGATGCAGGCCAGCAGGATCCAGCCGACCAGCAGGAAGCCGTCGTTATAGCCCATCACAAAGGCTTCGCGCCGCACCAGGTTGTCGATGGCTTTCATCGCCATATTCGAAGCCGTGCCGGGGTCCATGCCGCGGCTGATGAAGGATTGCGTGAGCACGTCCAGACGCTGCACCACTTCGCTGGAAAACGCCGTCACCGATTCGCCCAGGCGCGCGGAGTGGAACTGCTCGCGCTTGGTCAGTGCGGTGGCCAGCAGGGCGATGCCGATGGAGCCGCCGAGATTACGGGTCATATTGAACAGGCTCGATGCCGATGGCATGTCTTTCGGGCCGATGCCGTTCATGGCGAAGTTCGACAGGGTCAGCATAATGAAGGGCTGGCCCAGCGCGCGCAGCACCTGGGACCACAGCAGCTGGTCGTAGCCGGTGGTGGCGTCCATATACGCGTTCATCAGGCAGGAGCCGCCGAACAGCAGCAGGCCGAAGGAACACAGCAGGCGGTTGTCGATCTTCGACGAGAGCTTGGCCACAAAGGGCATGATGAACAGCTGCGGCAAGCCCACCCACATGATCACTTCGCCGATCTGCATGGGCGAGTAGCCCGCGATCTGGCCCAGGAACAGCGGCAGCAGGAAGGACGAGCCGTACAAGCCCATGCCCATCACGGCCGACAGCGTGGTCGCCACCAGGAAGTTACGGTGGCTGTACAGGCCCAGGTTGACGAAGGGTTGGGCGCGCGTATTGCTGGTGATGACCCAGCCCAGAATGCCGATCACCGCCATGCTGGCGAAGGCGATGATGAAGAGGGAGTCGAACCAGTCCTTGCTATTGCCCTCTTCCAGGAAGATGGTCAGGCAACCCAGGCCCATGGCCATGAAGCCGATGCCCAGCCAGTCGGCGTTGAACAGCTGATCGAGCTTGGGCTTTTCCTTGTCCAGGCCATAGGCCATGCCCATCATCAGCAGGATGCCTGGCGCCCAGTTGATGTAGAAGATCGAAGGCCAGCCATAGATTTCGCTCAGGTAGCCGCCGAAGGTCGGTCCCATGGCCGGCGCCAGCGTGGCGGTCAGGCCGAAGATGGCCATGCCGGTGGCGCGCTTGGACGGCGGCAGCTTGGCCATCACCAGGGTCATCGCCATCGGAATCAGGGCGCCGCCGGTAAAGCCTTGCAGCATGCGGAACACGATCATGCTCTCCAGGTTCCAGGCCATGCCGCACATGGTGGAGAACAGCAGGAACAGGGCGGTGGTGCCCATCATATAGCTGCGCAGGCCGAAGACGCGGGTCAACAGGCCGGTCAGAGGAATGACGATGATCTCGGCCACCAGATAGGCGGTGGAGATCCACGAACCCTCTTCCTGGGTGGCCGACAGCGAACCGAGGATGTCCTTCAGCGAGCTGTTGGTGATCTGGATATCCAGCACCGCCATGAAGGCGCCCAGCATGCCGGCGGCGACGGCGATCCAGGTACGGGCATCGACCTTGCCGAGGGCATGCGGGTCCGCCGCGGACAGGGTTTGCGTAGCGCTCATCGCTGCTCTCCTTAGTGGGCTGCGACTTTCAGGCCGCCCTCTTTCAGGTCGCCTTCTTTCAGCGCCACTTCGGCGATGGCCGACATGCCTGGCGCCAGACGGCCGCCCATGGCTTTGATGTCTTCCGCCTTGAGGGTGATCTTGACCGGCACGCGCTGCACGATCTTGGTGAAGTTGCCGGTGGCGTTATCGGCCGGCAGCAGCGCGAACTGGGCGCCGGATGCGGGCGCGAAGCTGTCCACGCGGCCGACCAGTTCCTTGCCGGGGAAGGCGTCCACCGTCACATGCACCTGCTGGCCCACATGCATTTCGGCGAGCTGGGTTTCCTTGAAGTTGGCGGTGACCCAGACATTGTCCTGCACGATGGCGGTCAATTGCTGGCCGGCCTGCACGCGCTGGCCCACTTCGATGGTGCGTTTGCCGATACGGCCGGTGACCGGCGCCAGCACCTGGTTGTAGGCGAGCTGCTGCTGGGCGTCCTTGAGCTGCACGCGCAGCACCTTGATCTGGGCTTTCTGCACTTCGCGCGCCGAGGTGGCGGCGGTGATCTGGGCCTTGGCGGCGGCGGCGCTGTCCTTGCGCGCGGCCAGGTCGGCGGCGGCGCTGGTGCGGGCGGCGGTGGCGGCATCCAGTTCGGCTTTGGAGACGGCCTTCATCTGGCTGGTGTACAGCTGGCCATAGCGCTCGGCGTCCTGCTTGGCGCGCAGCAGCTGGGCTTCGGACTGGGCCACCTGGGCGGCGGCGGCACTGGCCTGGGCGTTGACCTGGGCGATCTGCGCTTCCGATTGCAGCACCTGCTGTTCGGCCGTTTCGATCTGGGCCTGGATCTGCTCCACTTTCACGTGCTGGTCGAAGGGATCGAGTTCGGCGATGACCTGGCCTTCCTTGACCAGCTGGTTATCTTCGATCAGCACCTTGCTCACCACGCCGGCGATGCGCGAAGACACGGGATGGACGTGGCCGGCGACATAAGCGTTTTCGGTCTCCACGAAGTAATGGCTGCGATACCACATGCGGCCGCCGGCGCCGATGGCGGCCAGGGCGATCAGGCCGGCCACGACCATGACGCGTGGGCTCGACGGATTCTTGCCGGCCGGCGCGGCCGGTGCGGCAGGCGCCGGAGCGGAATGGGGGACGGCGCTTAGCACTTTTTGTTCTGCCTGATTGGACATGGTGACGCTCCAAAATGAAATTGTGTCTGTGCATTATTCGCCAAAGCGCAAATGAAGTCAAGAAATGAAACGATTGCATTTCATTTGAATTTGGAATAAAGTGCCGCCATCTGATAGGCTTCGCGTATACTTCTTGCCATGTCATCAACAATGTCCGAACTTCCCACTACTGCCCAGCCACCAGCCGACAGCGAGCCTTGCATCCAATGCAAGGCCGGCCGCCCGCGCGCCAGCGAGGCCGAGGCGCGCCAGCTCGAATTGATGAACACGGCCGCCCGCCTGTTCCTGGAAAAAGGCTATAGCAAGGTCAGCCTGGAGATGATTGCGCGCGAAGCCCATGTGGCGGTGCGCACGATTTACGTCAAGTTCGGCGGCAAAGCCGGCCTGTTCCACGCCATCCTGACCTATAAGCGCGAGGACTTCATGGCCTCGCTCGACGATCTGGATACGACGGTGCGCCCGCTGCGCGACATCCTGCTCGATTTCAGCCAGCGCTTCACCGACCTGATCACCTCCTCCTCCGCGCTGCGCCTGCACCGCATGGTGATCGCCGAGGCGCACTTCAATCCCGAGCTGGCCGAAGCGTTTTTCGAGGGCGGCCCCAAACAGACGCGCGAAATGCTGACGCGCTTCTTCTCGCGCCCCGACATCCGCAGCCAGATGCGCGATGACATCCCGCCCAGTATGCTGACCATCTACCTGCTGAATCTGGTGATGGGCGACCATATGAAGCGCTACCTGTTTGACGTGGAAACCCACAACACGCCGGGACAGGTGCAGCAGCACCTGCAGGCGGCCGTCGACCTTTTCCTGCGTGGCACCATGCGCTGAGCGGCAATGTGCGCCAGCGCACGGAGCCACCGCCGCGCCTGCCCGATACTGGCTGTCCAAGAACAGCTTTTAATAGGTAGGGAGGCATCATGAGTAACTGGGAAAGGCTCGAATGGAGCAAACAAGTCAGCGTGCTGAACGAGCGCATCCGCGATTTCCAGGGCGATCCCAGCCCGGACCGGCTGGAGCTGGCGATCCGGCAGCTGCGCGCCTACGCGGAAGCGGCCAGCAGCGGCGGCATCGAAATTCCCGCACACTTCATCGCAATCTAGGCAGCATCCTCTAAAGCCAGCGGGAGGGCCTGACATCCCCCTGCTGCGCCCCGCCAGTGCAGTGGCCCGAGCGGCCACCCTTGCAGGCCACAAGCATTCATGGCAGCATAGCCGCTTCGTCTTTGCTCCGGCCCCTCCCGGACGGACTCCACCGAGAATTCACCATGACCGACAAGCCAAGCGCAGAGCAGCAAACCGAAGACCAGCAATTCTGGAAGTTCATCGACGCCCATATCCTGCTGGCCAACGAACAGCTGCAAAACGATCCTGCGCGCGCCAATATCGCCGGTGCAGCCCTGCTGTTTGCCGCCGCCCGCTTCAACTCCTACCTGCTGGCCGCCGGCAGCGGCACGCGCGAAGTCTTCGCCAGCCGCAAGGAAGAAGCCGCGCATTATCTGCGCGAGCAGTTCAATAAAATGTTGAGCGATAACCTCGACGATTTCGACACCAACTTCGAGCAGCACCAGAAAGGCCAATAAGCATGAGCACTCCAGAAGCAAACGACAACGACAAGCAATTCTCCGAGATCATCGACGCCTTCGTCGTCCTGGCCAACGACAAGGCCAAGACCACGCCGCCGCAAATGGTGAGCGCAGGCCTGCAGTTCGCCTCCTCGCGTTTCTGCGCCTATCTGCTGGCCGGCACCAGCACCTCGAAAGAGCACTTCCTGGAGCAGAAGGAAGAGGCCATCAAGTACTTCATGGGCCAGTTCGAGCAGATGCTGCGCGATAACGTCACCGACTACGAAAACAACTACGAGCAGTACCAGAACTGGGACGGCTCCAAACCTGCGGAATAAGCGGAGCGCATAAGGAAAAAGGGCCAGTTCGATGTGAACTGGCCCTTTTTTTGCAACTGAGTGCTTGCAGCTTAGCGCTTGCGCGGTGGCGGCAGGTCGGTGCAGACGCCTTCGTAGACTTCCGCAGCCATGCCGATCGACTCGCCCAGGGTCGGGTGCGGGTGGATGGTCTTGCCGATGTCTACGCCGTCCGCGCCCATTTCGATCGCCAGTGCGATCTCGCCGATCATATCGCCGGCGTGGGTGCCGACGATGGCGCCGCCCACGATGCGGTGGGTTTCAGCGTCGAACAGCAGCTTGGTGAAGCCTTCCTCGCGGCCATTGGCCACGGCGCGGCCGCTCGCGGCCCATGGGAAGACGCCCTTCTCCAGCTTGATGCCCTTGGCTTTCGCCTCGTCCTCGGTCAGACCGACCCAAGCCACTTCCGGATCGGTGTAGGCCACCGATGGAATCACCTTGACGTCGAAGTGCGACTTCTGGCCGGCGGCGGCTTCCGCCGCCACGTGGGCTTCATGCACGGCCTTGTGCGCCAGCATCGGCTGGCCCACCAGATCGCCGATGGCGAAGATATGCGGCACATTGGTGCGCATCTGGCTGTCGACCGGGATGAAGCCACGCTCGCCGACAATCACGCCGGCCTTGTCGGCGGCGACCTTCTTGCCGTTCGGGCTGCGGCCAACGGCCACCAGGACCATATCGTAGACCTGCGGTTCCGGTGCGGTGGCGCCGGCTTCGGCGGCTTCGAAGGTGACCTTGATGCCTTCCGGCAGGGCTTCCACGCCCACCGTCTTGGTCTTGGTCATGATGCGGTCGAAGCGCTTCTCGTTATGCTTCTGCCAGACCTTGACGGTATCGCGGTCGGCGCCCTGCATCAGGCCATCCATCATTTCGACCACGTCGATGCGCGCGCCGAAGGTGGAGTACACGGTCGCCATTTCCAGACCGATGATACCGCCGCCGATCACCAGCATGCGCTTCGGCATAAAGCGCAGTTCCAGCGCGCCGGTGGAATCGACGATGCGCGGATCTTCCGGCACGAACGGCAGCTTCACCACGGCCGAACCGGCAGCGATGATGGCCTGCTTGAACTGCACGACTTTCTTCGTGCCGTCGGCCGCAGTCACCTCGATGTGGTTCGGGCTGACGAACTGGCCCACGCCCTGCACCACGCTGACCTTGCGCGCCTTGGCCATGCCGGCCAGGCCGCCGGTCATCTTGCCGATCACGCCTTCCTTGTACTTGCGTACTTCATCGATATCGATCTGCGGCTTGGCGAAGGTGACGCCATGCTTGGACATGGTGGCTGTCTCGTCGATCACGGCCGCCAGGTGCAGCAGCGCTTTGGACGGGATGCAGCCCACGTTCAGGCAGACGCCGCCCAGGGTCGCATAGCGCTCCACGATCACGGTGTTCATGCCCAGGTCGGCGGCGCGGAAGGCGGCCGAGTAGCCGCCAGGGCCGCCGCCCAGCACCATCATGTCGCACTGCACGTCGACCTGGCCGCTGTAGCCGCCGGCGGCCGGAGCCACGGCAGGCGCAGCGGCGGCAGCCGGTGCAGGAGCGGAAGCTGCGGCCGGCGCCGGTGCGGCCGCCGGAACAGCAGCGCCAGCGGACGCGCCTTCTTCCACCGTCAACAGCAGCGAGCCTTCGCCCACCTTGTCGCCGACCTTGATTTTCAGCTCCTTGACGACGCCGGCATGGGTCGATGGGATTTCCATCGACGCCTTGTCCGACTCCACCGTGACCAGGGACTGGTCGACCTTGATGGTGTCGCCCACCTTGACCATCAACTCAATGACTTCCACTTCCTTGAAGTCGCCGATATTCGGTACTTTTACTTCGGTCATCGCGCGGCCTCCTTACAGCAGGATCTTGCGCATATCGGCCAGAACTTCGGCCAGATACACAGCGAAGCGTGCACCGGAAGCGCCATCGATCACGCGGTGATCGTAGGACAGCGACAGCGGCAGCATCAGACGCGGCTGGAAGGCCTTGCCGTCCCACACCGGCTTGATGGCCGATTTGGACAGGCCCAGGATCGCCACCTCAGGCGCATTGACGATCGGCGTGAAGGCCGTACCGCCGATGCCGCCCAGCGAGGAGATGGTGAAGCAGGCGCCCTGCATATCGGTCGGTTTCAGCTTGCCTTCGCGCGCAGCCAGCGACAGCTCGCCCATTTCCTGGGCAATCTGCGCCACGCCCTTCTTGTCGGCGTCCTTGATCACCGGTACTACCAGGCCGTTCGGCGTGTCGGCGGCGAAGCCGATGTTGTAGTACTTCTTCAGGATCAGGTTCTCGCCCTTCTCGTCCAGAGAAGCGTTGAAGGCCGGGTATTTCTTCAGCGCGGCCACGGATGCCTTGATGACGAAGGCCAGCATGGTCAGCTTGACCGCGTCCTTGATCTTGGCGGTGGCGGCGTTGGAGGCGACGCGGAATTCTTCCAGGTCGGTCACGTCGGCGTCTTCGAACTGCGTCACATGCGGGATCATCACCCAGTTGCGGTGCAGGTTCGGACCACTGATCTTCTTGATGCGCGGCAGCGCCTGCAGCTCGGTCTCGCCGAACTTGCTGAAGTCCAGCGACGGCCATGGCAGCAGGTTCAGGCCAGCACCGCCGCCAGCGGCGGCAGCAGCGGCGTTCGGCGCGGCAACCGCGCCGGACATCACGCCCTTGACGAAGTTCTGCACGTCGAGCTGGGTGACGCGGCCTTTCGGACCGGAACCCGGCACGCGGCCGACATCCACGCCCAGTTCGCGAGCGAACTTGCGCACGGACGGCGAAGCGTGGGCCAGCGCGCCGCTGACGGCAGGCGATGCCGTGGGAGCAGGCGCTGCGGCCGCTGCAGCGGCAACCGGGGCCGGTGCAGCAGCGGCGGCAGGCGCAGGCGCCGCAGCCGGGGTGGCGGCCGGAGCGGCTGCGCCGCCGGTCGCTTCCACGATCAGCACCAGGGAGCCTTCAGCCACCTTGTCGCCAACCTTGACCTTCAGTTCCTTCACCACGCCGGCGTGCGACGACGGGATTTCCATCGAAGCCTTGTCCGACTCCACGGTGATCAGGGACTGGTCCTTGGCGACGGCGTCGCCAACCTTGACCAGCACCTCGATCACTTCCACTTCCTTGAAGTCGCCGATGTCCGGCACCTTCACTTCGACCGGGCCGGCCGATGCCGCAGGGGCGGCGGCTGGCGCAGGCGCTGCGGCGGCAGGCGCCGGGGCGGCCGCTGGAGCCACTGCAGGAGCGGCGGCAGCGCCATCCGCTTCGATCAGCAGCAGCAGCGAACCTTCCGCGACCTTGTCGCCCACCTTGATCTTCAGCTCTTTCACCACGCCAGCGTGCGAGGACGGAATCTCCATCGAAGCCTTGTCCGACTCCACCGTGACCAGGGACTGGTCCACCTTGATCGTGTCGCCCACTTTCACCATCAGCTCGATGACTTCAACTTCCTTGAAGTCGCCAATATCCGGGACTTTTACTTCCACAATGCTCATAGCGTTCGCTCCGTATTCTCGTTATTGGGTCACCGGATTCGGCTTGTTCGGATTGATACCGTACTTGGCGACAGCCTGCTCGACCACCGAAGCGGCGATCTTGCCTTCGTCGGCCAGCGCTTTCAGCGCGGCGACGGTCACGTAGTAGCGGTTCACCTCGAAGAACTCGCGCAGCTTGGCGCGGCTGTCCGAGCGGCCGAAGCCATCGGTGCCCAGCACTTTATAGGTGCGGCCTTTCGGCATGAAGGCGCGGATCTGTTCAGCGAAGGTGCGCATGTAGTCGGTGGTTGCCACGATCGGGCCGCTGGTGTTCTGCAACAGGCCGGTCACGTAAGGCACGCGCTGTTCCTTGGTCGGGTTGACCATGTTCCAGCGGTCGGCGTCCTGGCCTTCGCGCGCCACCAGGGTCAGCGACGGAGCGGACCAGATGTCGGCAGCGATATTCCAGTCGTTCTTCAGCAGTTCGGCGGCGAAGATCGATTCGCGCAGAATGGTGCCGGAACCGATCAGCTGCACGCGAAGCTGTCCAGCCTTGTCGCTTTCGTGCGCCGCGCCTTCCTGCAGCAGGTACATGCCCTTCAGGATGCCCTCTTCCTGGCCGGCTTTCAGGCCTGGATGGGCGTAGTTCTCGTTCATCAGGGTGATGTAGTAGAACACGTCTTCCTGTTCGCCCACCATGCGTCGCAGGCCGTCCTGCACGATCACGGCCAGTTCGTGGCCGAAGGTCGGGTCGTAAGGCACGCAGTTCGGGATGGTGGCGGCCATGATGTGGCTGTGGCCATCTTCGTGCTGCAGGCCTTCGCCGTTCAGCGTGGTACGGCCGGCGGTGCCGCCCATCAGGAAGCCGCGTGCGCGCATGTCGCCGGCAGCCCAGGCCAGATCGCCGATACGCTGCATGCCGAACATCGAGTAGAAGGTGTAGAACGGAATCATCACGCGGTTGTTGGTCGAGTACGAGGTCGCCGCAGCGATCCACGAGCTCATGCCACCCGCTTCGTTGATACCCTCTTGCAGGATCTGGCCGGCCTTGTCTTCGCGGTAGTACATCACCTGGTCTTTATCGACCGGCTCATACAACTGGCCTTGCTGGTTGAAGATGCCGATCTGACGGAACAAGCCTTCCATACCGAAGGTACGCGACTCGTCGACCAGGATAGGCACCAGGCGCTGGCCCAGGCTCGGGTCGCGCAGCAGCGCGGTGATGATGCGCACGAAGGACTGGGTGGTGGAGATTTCACGGCCTTCGGCGGTCGGCTCCAGCACGGCCTTGAAGGCGTCCAGGCCCGGCACGGTCAGCTGCTCGTCGGCTTTCACGCGGCGCTGCGGCAGGTAGCCGCCCAGGGCCTTGCGGCGCTCGTGCAGATACTTGATCTCAGGCGCGTCGTCGGACGGCTTGAAGAACGGGATCTCGGCCAGTTTGTCGTCAGGAATAGGAATGTTGAAGCGGTCGCGCATTTCGCGGATCGCCTCGTCGTCCAGCTTCTTGGTCTGGTGGGCGGTGTTGCGCGCCTCGCCCGACTTGCCCATGCCGAAGCCCTTGATGGTTTTCACCAGCAGCACGGTCGGTTGGCCTTTGTGTTCCTGGGCGATCTTGAAGGCGGCGTAAATCTTGTGCGGATCGTGGCCGCCGCGGGTCAGGCGCCAGATGTCGTCGTCGCTCATATTGGCGACCATTTCCAGCAGCTTCGGATGCTTGCCGAAGAAGTGCTTGCGCACGTAGGCGCCATCCTTGGCCTTGTAATTCTGGTATTCGCCGTCGACGGTTTCCATCATCACGCGCTGCAGGATGCCTTCCTTGTCCTGGGCCAGCAGGTTATCCCAGCCCGGGCCCCAGATGACTTTGACCACGTTCCAGCCGGCGCCGCGGAAATCGGCTTCCAGTTCCTGGATGATCTTGCCGTTGCCGCGCACAGGGCCGTCCAGGCGCTGCAGGTTGCAGTTGACCACGATGACCAGGTTATCCAGCTTCTCGCGCGCGGCCATGCCGATGGCGCCCATCGATTCCGGCTCATCCATCTCGCCGTCGCCGCAGAAGGCCCAAACTTTACGGCCGTCGGTCTTGGCGATGGAACGCGCGTGCAGATACTTCAGGAAACGGGCCTGATAGATCGCCATCAGCGGGCCCAGGCCCATGGACACGGTCGGGAACTGCCAGAAGTCCGGCATCAGTTTCGGGTGCGGGTAGGAGGACAGGCCTTTGCCGTCCACTTCGCGGCGGAAGTTCACCAGTTGCTCTTCGGAGAGGCGGCCTTCCAGGAAGGCGCGCGCGTACACGCCGGGCGAGGAGTGGCCCTGGATGTACAGCAGGTCACCGCCGTGTTCTTCGGTCGGCGCTTTCCAGAAGTGGTTGAAGCCAATGCCCAGCATATTCGCCAGCGAGGCGAAGGAGGACAGGTGGCCGCCCAGGTCGCCGTCGGCGCGGTTGGCTTTCACCACCATGGCCATGGCGTTCCAGCGCATCCAGGAGCGCAGGCGCTCTTCATATTCCAGATTGCCGGGGCAGTGGGCTTCGAGGTGGGCGGGGATGGTGTTGACGTAGGCGGTATTGGCGGAGAACGGGATTTGCGCGCCGCGGCGGCGGGCCAGATCGACCAGGCGCTCCATCAGATAGTGGGCGCGGTCCGGGCCTTCCTTCTCCAGCACCGCCTCCAGCGCCTCCAGCCATTCTTTGGTTTCCTGGGCGTCAGGATCGTTGGCGGTTTGGGCCGTGACCTGGTCTAGTTGAGCTGACATGTATCTAGTCTCCTATGTAAGTGGGTGCCCCGCCCGAAACCGTCGCTGTATCGCACTATCGGAAGGCGCTGTGATTATTTACTAAGACTTTGGCTAAGTGTGAGGATTCTAGCAGTGAATTTACGCTTTTTCAAATTACGGAAGCACATTCCGTATTATGAAATTAATGCTGCAATGCCGCATGGCGCCAGGCTTCCAGTGGTATTGATGGCGGCATCCCACGCGCCAATGGTTTAAACTGGGATCAACACCCGTCACAGGGAGTAGGCCATGAGTAAAAAATCAAGGAAACACGCTTCGCAGACGCAAGCGCAAACGGCACAGAAGCCGAAGCCATCTGCCGACCCACCAGGCAAAGGGGTGAACAGCCCGGAGTTCAAAGCCTTTTTTGGCCTCTATAAGAATCGTAAGGACTATGTCGACGGCCTGGAGTACCAGATAAAAATCCGGAACGAATGGGGCTGATCCTTTTCGACACCTGCATCTTGATTGATGCTGGCCACGGCCTTGCAGAGGCTCTGGGAGAGTTAGCCTATTATCCATCCGCAGATTGGGCCATCAGTAGCATCACCTGGATCGAAATGATAGTGGGAGCCCAAGCCGGGGAGGAAGAAGAGACTGTCAGGTTCCTGCAAACCTTCCAGATACTGGAACTGGATCAAGCCATTGCCGCCGAGGCGGCCGCGATCCGCCGCCACAGCGTACGGTCTACTCCCAAAATCGCCCTGGCCGATGCGATCATTCTGGCCACAGCCAAGGTGCACGGCTTGACCGTCATCACTCGCAATACGCGCGACTTCAAGGGCAAGAACGTCCGCATTCCCTACGAGCTAAGGCCCAGCACTACGTTTTCGGTAGTGAATATCGCGCCGCCACCGTAAAAATTTCCGCCTTAGCCCTCCTCCCTTCCCTCTGCCCGGCATACGGTTCAGAGGGCGGCGGCTTTATAATGGCGTTTTTACTTCCCACCCACCATAAATCATGTCTGCACAACTGATCGACGGAATTGCCCTCTCCCAAAAACTGCGCGCTGAAATCGCTGAACGCGCCGCCGCCCTCACTGCCCAAGGCCGCCAGCCCGGCCTGGCCGTGATCCTGGTCGGCGAAGACCCGGCCAGCCAGGTCTATGTGCGCAACAAGGTCAAGGCTTGCGGCGACGTCGGCATCCATTCCGTGATGGAAAAATATGATGCCGACCTGAGCGAAGCGGCCCTGCTGGAGCGCATCGCCGCCCTGAACGCCGATCCGAGCATCCACGGCATCCTGGTGCAGATGCCCCTGCCCAAGCACATCAATCCGCACAAGGTGATCGAAGCCATCGCCGCCAGCAAGGACGTGGACGGCTACTCGGTACTGAGCGCGGGCGAGCTGATGACCGGCCTGGAAGGCTTCCGTCCCTGCACGCCGTACGGCTGCATGAAGCTGATCGAATCGACCGGCACCGACCTGCGCGGCAAGCACGCGGTGGTGATCGGCCGCAGCAATACCGTGGGCAAGCCGATGGCCCTGCTGCTCTTGCAGGCCAACGCTACCGTCACCATCTGCCATAGCGCAACGCCGGATCTGGGCCTGTACACCCGCCAGGCCGACGTGATCGTGGCCGCCGTCGGCCGCCGCAACACGCTGACCGCCGAGATGGTCAAGCCGGGCGCGCTGGTGATCGACGTCGGCATGAACCGCGACGAGAACGGCAAGCTGTGCGGCGACGTGGACTTTGCCAATATCAAGGAAGTGGCTTCACACATCACGCCGGTGCCGGGTGGCGTGGGTCCGATGACGATTACCATGCTGTTGATGAACACCATCGAGTCGGCCGAGCGCGGCTAAGCCGCTGCGCGCAGCCGGCCATATAAAAGGATAACCATGACGAACGATGCCCTGAACAATCCCCTGCTGGACTTCTCCGGCCTGCCCCGCTTCGATGCGATCACGCCGGCACACGTCACCCCTGCCGTCGAGCATCTGCTGGAGCTGAACCGGGCCGCCGTGGCGCGGCTCGAAGCGCCCGCCGAGCAGGTGACGTGGGAAAACTTCGTGGCCCCGCTGGAGAACGCGACCGAGCAGTTGGGCCGCGCCTGGGGCATCGTCAGCCACCTGAACAATGTGGTCGACACGCCCGAGCTGCGCGCCGCCTATAACGACAATCTGCCGAAAGTGACCGAGTTCTGGACCGCCCTGGCCCAGAACGAGGCGCTGTTCGCCAAATACAAGGCGATCAAGGCCAGCGCCGCGTTTGCCGGCCTGTCGCCGGCGCGCCAGCGCATCATCGAGAATGCGATCCGCGATTTCCGCATGGGCGGCGCCGAACTGCCCGCCGACAAGAAGGAACGCTTCGCCGCCATCCAGGAAGAACATGCCGCGACCTCGACGCGCTTCTCGGAAAACGTGCTGGACGCCACCAATGACTGGACACTGCTGATCGCCGACGCGGCCGAGCTGTCCGGCGTGCCCGACGATGTGAAGGCCGCCGCCAAGGCCCTGGCCGAAAAAGACGGCAAGCAAGGCTTCCAGTTCACCCTGCATTTCCCATCCTACTACCCGCTGCTGCAATTCGCCGACAGCCGCGCGCTGCGCGAGCAGGTCTACCGCGCCAACGCCACCAAGGCTTCCGAGCTGGGCGAGGCGTTCAGCGAGCGCGAGAAATGGGACAACAGCCAGAACATCGTCACCCTGCTCAAGCTGCGCGCCGAAGAAGCGCATCTGCTGGGCTACGCCAATTTCGCCGAAGTATCCCTGGTGCCGAAGATGGCGCAAAGCCCGGAACAGGTGATCGGCTTCCTGGAAGACCTGGCCAAGCGCGCCCGTCCGTACGCGGAGCAGGATCTGGCCGAGCTGCGCCAGTTCGCCAAGGAAGAGCTGGGCATCGCCGACCTGCAAGCCTGGGATCTGCCGTATGCCTCCGAAAAGCTGCAGGAACGCCGCTATGCCTTCTCGGCCCAGGAAGTGAAGCAGTACTTCCCCGAACACCAAGTCATCGACGGCCTGTTCCGTCTGGTGCAATCGCTGTTCTCGGTGAGCATCGTGCGCGACGAAGCGAGCACCTGGCACCAGGATGTGCGCTTTTACCGCATCGAACGCGACGGCAAGCTGGTTGGCCAGTTCTACCTCGACCTGTATGCGCGCGCCAGCAAGAGCGGCGGCGCCTGGATGGACGACGCCCGCGGCCGCCGTGTCGAGCAGGGCAAGCTGCAGACGCCAGTCGCCTATCTGACCTGCAATTTCACCGAACCGGCCGTCATCGACGGTCAAACCCAGCCTTCGCTGTTCACCCACGACGAAGTCATCACGCTCTTCCACGAATTCGGCCACGGCTTGCACCATATGCTGACCCTGGTCGACGAGCTGGGCGTGTCCGGCATTTCCGGCGTCGAGTGGGATGCGGTGGAACTACCTTCCCAGTTCATGGAAAACTTCTGCTGGGAATGGGAAGTGCTGAGCCATATGACGGCCCATGTGCGCAGCGGCGAAGCGCTGCCGCGTAGCCTGTACGAGAAGATGCTGGCGGCGAAGAACTTCCAGTCCGGCCTGCAGACCCTGCGCCAGGTCGAGTTCTCCCTGCTCGATATGCACCTGCACTACGACTACGATCCGGCCGGCGGCAAGGCCGTGCAGGACGTGATCGATGCCGTGCGCCGCCAGTTCTCCGTGGTGGCGCCGCCCGCCTTCAACCGCTTCCAGAATTCCTTCGGCCATATCTTCGCCGGTGGCTATGCGGCCGGCTATTACAGCTATAAATGGGCCGAGGTGCTGTCGGCCGACGCCTATGCCGCTTTCGAGGAAGCGGCGGCCCTGGGCGGCGGCGCGCTGACCACGGAAACCGGACGCCGCTTCCAGAAAGAGATTCTGGCCGTGGGCGGTTCGCGTCCGGCGCTGGAATCGTTCACCGCTTTCCGCGGCCGCGAACCGAGCATCGACGCGCTGCTGCGCCACAGCGGCATGGCGGCCTGAGGCATGTGATGCGCGCCGCCCTCGCCCTTCTGCTGCTTCTGGCCGCCGGCACTGCCGGCGCCCAGATGTATAAGTGGAAGGATGCCAAGGGCGTCACTCATTACAGCGACACGCCGCCGCCCGCCTCGGCCAAACAGGCCGAGGTCAAGAATTTCAATAGCGCGCCGGGCGCGGACCTGCCCGCCTTGCTGGCCGAGGTGGCGCGCAGCCATCCAGTCGTGCTGTACACGGCCGCCGATTGCGCCGCCTGCGCCGAGGGACGCGTGCTGTTGCAGGCGCGCGGCATTCCCTACAGCGAAAAAACCGTCAGCACGGCGGACGATCACGCGGTGCTGAAGAAGGCGGGCAGTGCCGGCCAGCTGCCGCTGCTGCTGGTCGGGCAGAATAAGCAGATCGGCTTTGAAACGGCGACCTGGGATGGGCTGCTGAGTTCGGCAGGCTATCCCGCCAGCTCGGCCCTGCCGCCCGGCTACCGCCATCCGCCCGCGAGCAGCGCGGCGCCGCGCCGTCCCTCGGCTGCCGAGCGCGAGCGGCAAGCGCAGGAAGCGGCCCGCGCCGCCGCCGAGGAGGAAGCGCGCAGCAAGCGTCCACCGCCCCCCGCCAACGCGCCACCGGATTTCCAGTTTTAAGATGAGCACCATGACCCGTATCGACTTTCACAGCAATGTCCCCGACAAGATCGCCTACGCCTGCCGCCTGCTGCGCAAAGCCAGCGCGGCGCGCAACCGCGTGGTGGTGATGACCGAAGATGCCGCCCAGATGGCGGAACTTGACGCCGCCCTGTGGACGTTCTCGGCCACCGACTTTCTGCCCCATGTGAGCGTGGACAATCCGCTGGCGCCCGACACGCCCATCGTGCTGGCCTGCAGCGACGACAGCGAGCTGCCGGCGGCCGATCTGCTGGTCAATCTGGCGCGGCGCGCTCCGGCCCAGTTCGAGAATTTCCCGCGCCTGATCGAAGTCGTCGCCAGCGACGAGGCCGACACGGCTGCCGGCCGCCAGCGTTTCGTGGCGTATAAACGACAGGACTTCCAGCCCAGCCACCTGACCATCGGCGCCCAAACATGAGCAGCCCATTCGATTCCAGTATCCCGGTTCTGACCGAAGTTCTGCGCGATACGCCGCCCGCCGCAGCGGAGAGCAGCAGCCATGCCGCTCCGGCGCATGGCACGGATCGCGCCACGGCGCCCGACACGCTCAGTCCGGCCGCCTTTGCCCCGGCAGGCAACGCCAGCAGCGTTCCAGGCGGCATCATCCAGCATCCCGCCAGCGCCAGCGGCCACGGCGCCGATCCAGCCGCCGCGCAGGATGCGGTGCTGGGCGCCCTGGACGCCGCCGGCTGGGAACAGCTGGAGCGCCGCATCGCCGAACGCATCCTGCAGCAGCTGCAATCGCGCGTGGATTTTGTGCTGGAACAGCGCATCAAGGACAGCATGGCCGAGGTGCTGAACCATGCCCTGCACGGCCTGACCCAGGAAATTCGCAGCGGCTTGCAGAGCACGCTGAACCAGGTGGTCAGCCGCGCCGTCGCGCAGGAACTGACCCATTTGCAAGCGCGCAAAAAATAAGGCGCGTCCCACACGCCTGTGTTGGCTATTGGCACAGCTTCAAGAATGAAATAAGCTCAAGTTCCCGCTTTGCGACGGCGGGGATTTGATGTACCTTGTTGCCTGTACAATTTTTACAAGCTGTCCACGAGACGCTGCCGATTTCATAACACTGGAGAATGTTTATGTCGTTCAAAACCAAGCTCATTCCGTTTGCCATTGCGATGGCATTTGCCGGCGGCGCCGGCGCGCAGGAAGTTGTGAAGATCGGCCATGTGGGCCCGGTATCCGGCCCCTCCTCCCACCTCGGCAAAGACAATGAGAACGCCGCCAAAATGGCGGTGGAGGATTTGAACGCCAAAGGCTTCAAGATCAACGGCAAAGCCGTCAAATTCGTGCTGCAGCTGGAAGACGACGGCGCCGACCCGAAACAGGGCACCTCGGTCGCGCAGAAGCTGGTCGACGCCAAGGTCAACGGCGTGATCGGCCACCTGAATTCCGGCACCACCGTTCCAGCCTCCAAGATTTACTTCGACGCCGGCATCCCGCAGATTTCGCCAGCCGCCACTTCGCCGCAATACACCAAGCAAAACTTCAACACCGCTTTCCGCGTGGTGGCGAATGACAACAAACTGGGCGGCACCTTGGGCGCCTACGCCGTGCAGAAACTGAGCGCCAAGAAAATCGCCGTGGTCGACGACCGCACCGCCTACGGCCAGGGCGTGGCTGACGAGTTCGTCAAAGGCGCGAAAAAAGCCCTGCCCGGCGTGCAGATCGTGGACAAGCAATTCACCACCGACAAAGCCAGCGATTTCACTGCCATCCTGACCAGTATCAAGGCTAAAAACCCCGATCTGATCTTCTTCGGCGGCATGGACTCGGTCGGCGGCCCAATGCTGCGCCAGATCAAGGCACTCGGCATCAAAGCCAAATTCATGGCCGGCGACGGTACCTGCACCGAACCGCTAGCCCGCCTGGCTGGCGCCGACGCGGTGAACGGCATCGTCACCTGCGCCGAAGCCGGCGGCGTGATGCCCGACCAGCAGAAAGCCATGGACGACTTCCGCGCCCGCTACAAGCAAAAATACGGCCAGGAAGTGCAGCTGTACGCGCCCTATGTCTACGACGCCGTGATGACCATGGCCACCGCCATGGCCGACGCCAAATCGGCCGAGCCGGCCAAATACCTGCCGTATCTGGCCAAGGTCAAATACCAGGGTGTCACCGGTTTCATCACTTTCGATCCGAAAGGCGATATCAAGGACGGCGCCCTGACCCTGTTCCACTACGTGGACGGCAAGAAGACCAAGATGGAAGTCGTGAAATAAGCAGCGACATCCGTGCCGTAAAAAGCAAAAGCCGGGGAAACCCGGCTTTTTTCATGCATTTAAGGCTAACTCAGATCATTTTTGAGTCAGAATCCATTTCACCAGCGTGCGGGCCTCAGCCTCGCTCACTTGTGGATTGGCCGGCATCGGAATCGCGCCCCAGGTACCGGAACCGCCCTTCAAGACCTTCTGCACCAGCTTGGTTTCAGCGTCCTTCTGGCCCGCGTACTTCGCCGCCACGTCCTTGTAAGCAGGACCGACCAGCTTGTTCGCAACCGCGTGGCAAGCCATACAGTTCTTAGCCTTGGCCAGATCGGCGTTAGCCAGAGCAGCCTGGGAAGCAAATGCAGAAACCACAACAGCACCAACCATCAGAATACGTTTCATCTTTCTCTCCAAAATAAAACCCACGCCATTCTACCGTGTTTTGCAGAATCCGAAGGATGCCTAGACAACGGGCTGTTATAGCGCGCGGTTGACGGCGGCAAGCGCTTTCCTCCCCGAAAAATCGTAATGTTTTGTAAGATGGAAGCAGGAGGAAAGCTGCCATGCCCATCATCATCCTGATCGCCGCGCTCTGCGCGCTACGCTACTTCGAAGTCTGGCGCTTTGCCGAGCTCTCCTGGTGGTGGATAGTCGGGCTGATGGCGCTTGCCTTCCTCTGGTTCGAATTCCTCGAACCCATACTCGGCCTCGACAAGCGCAAAGCCCACAACATCGACGAACAGCGCCGCAAAGACCGCGTCAAAAAGAACTTCGACAAAACCCGCAAATAAGCCCTTTGCGCCAAATCAAACAATGTCCCCCCCTGGTGTCAGGCACCAGGGGGGGACATTTGCTGATCTAAATCAAAGAATGTCCTACTCCGGTGCCTGACACCAGGGTGGGACATTTACTGATTTAGATCAAACGGGGTTAGCGCTTGAGTTGGCTGAGGTCGCGGACGGCGCCGCGGTCGGCGGAGGTGGTCAGGGCGGCGTAGGCTTGCAGGGCTTGCGATACGAGACGCTCGCGGTTCACGGGTTGCCAGGCATCCTTTCCACGCGCTTCCATGGCACTGCGGCGATTTGCCAGCTCGGCGTCGCTGATGCGCAGGCTGATTTTGCGCGCGGGGATGTCGATGTCGATCAGATCGCCCTCTTCCACCAGGCCGATGGCGCCGCCTTCCGCCGCTTCGGGGGAGGCGTGGCCGATCACCAGGCCGGATGAGCCACCGGAGAAGCGTCCGTCGGTCAGCAGGGCGCAGGCTTTGCCCAGGCCTTTGGATTTGATGTAGGAGGTTGGATACAGCATTTCCTGCATGCCGGGACCGCCTTTCGGGCCTTCGTAGCGGATGATGACGACGTCGCCCTCCTGCACGGTGTCGCCCAGAATGCCTTCCACCGCCGCATCCTGACTTTCGAATACGCGCGCCTTGCCGCTGAAGGTGAGGATGCTTTCATCCACGCCGGCCGTCTTCACGATGCAGCCGTTTTCCGCCAGATTGCCGTACAGGACAGCCAGCCCGCCATCCTGCGAGTAGGCGTGGGCCTTGTCGCGGATGCAGCCGGTACTGCGGTCGGCGTCGTGCGAGGCATAGCGTTCGGCTTGCGAGAAGGCGACCTGGGTTGGCACGCCACCCGGCGCGGCGCGGAAGAGCTGGTGCACGGCCGGATCATCGCTGCGCTTGATATCGTATTTTTCGATGGCTTCGCCGAGGCTCTTGCTGTGCACTGTGGGCAGCGAGGTGTCGAGCAGGCCAGCGCGCGCCAGTTCGCCCAGGATGGCGATGATGCCGCCCGCGCGGTGCACGTCTTCGATGTGGTATTTGTCGGTCATCGGCGCGACCTTACACAGGCAGGGCACTTTGCGCGAGATGCGGTCGATGTCGGCCATGCTGAATTCCACCTGCGCCTCATGCGCGGCGGCCAGCAGGTGCAGCACGGTGTTGGTGGAGCCGCCCATCGATACGTCCAGCGCCATGGCGTTTTCAAACGCGGCCTTGGTGGCGATGCTGCGCGGCAGGACGGAAGCATCGTCCTGTTCATAGTAGCGGCGCGCCAGGTCGACCACCAGGCGGCCCGCCTGCAGGAACAGTTCCTTGCGGTCGGCATGGGTGGCGACGATGGTGCCGTTACCCGGCAGGGACAGGCCCAGCGCCTCGGTCAGGCAGTTCATCGAATTGGCGGTGAACATGCCGGAGCAGGAACCGCAGGTGGGGCAGGCGGAACGCTCCACCTCCGCCACGTCGGCATCGGACACGCTGGCGTCGCCCGCCTTGATCATGGCGTCGATCAGATCGAGCTTGATGACTTGCTGGCCGCCGTTGACGACCTTGACCACCTTGCCCGCTTCCATCGGCCCGCCCGACACGAACACCACGGGAATGTTCAGGCGCATGGCGGCCATCAGCATGCCCGGCGTGATCTTGTCGCAGTTCGAGATGCAGACCATGGCGTCGGCGCAGTGGGCATTCACCATGTATTCGACCGAGTCGGCGATCAGGTCGCGCGACGGCAGCGAGTACAGCATGCCGCCGTGGCCCATGGCGATGCCGTCGTCGACGGCGATGGTATTGAATTCTTTCGCCACGCCGCCGGACGCTTCGATCTCGCGCGCGACCAGCTGGCCCAGATCCTTCAGGTGCACGTGGCCCGGCACGAACTGGGTGAAGGAATTGACCACGGCGATGATGGGCTTGTCGAAGTCGCCATCTTTCATGCCGGTGGCGCGCCACAGGGCGCGGGCGCCGGCCATATTGCGGCCATGGGTGGTGGTGCGTGAACGGTATTGGGGCATGCCAGTCTCCTCGGTAAGACCATCAGATTGCCTTGCGCCGGACTCAGTGTCAAATATATCATTCCCACTTCAGTGATTCACCACACATATCACAGAATGAATATCGAACTGCGCCAGCTGCGCTATTTTCTGACCGTGGCCGAGGAATTGCACTTCGGCCGTGCCGCCAAGCGTCTGCATATGACGCAGCCGCCACTCTCGCAAGCCATCCAGGGCTTGGAGGAACTGCTGGGTGCCCGCCTGTTTGAGCGCAACCGGCGCGGCGTCGCGCTGACCCCGGCCGGCGACGCCCTATTGCCCGAGGCGCGCCGCCTGCTCGAGCAGGCGCAGGAACTGCCCGCCATCGTGCAGCGCGCGGCGGCGGGCGAGGCGGGACGGCTGTCGCTGGCTTTCGTGTCGTCGGCCGATTACAGCGTGCTGCCGCCCTTCCTGCGCGCCTACCGCAGCGCCTATCCCCAGGTGCAGATCCGCCTGCAGGAAGCGACTTCCGATTTGCAGCTCGATGAGCTGCTGCACGGCCGCATCGACGCCGGCCTGCTGATTCCGCCCCTACCGGAAAAAGCCAAGGCTGAGCTGGCATACCTGCCGGTGCTGAGCGAACCGCTGATCCTGGCCGCGCCGGCCGATCTGGCAGGCCTGCCGCCCGAGGGCGCGGTCGATCTGGCCGCGCTGCCGCCGCTGCCCCTGATCGTCTTCCCGCGCGCCATTTCGCCCGGCTTGCACGACGCGATTCTGGCGGTTTTCCGCACCGCCGGCATCACGCCCGCCATCGGCCAGGAAGCGATCCAGATGCAGACCATTGTCAGCCTGGTATCGGCTGGCATGGGTATCGCACTTGTGCCACAATCGGTCTCGAACCTGCGCCGCCCCGGGGTAGAATACCGCCCGCTGAGGCAGTCCACGCCCCTGGTCGAAACCGGCCTGGCCTGGCGCCGCGACAATGCCTCGCCTGTGCTGCGCGGCTTTTTGGAATTACTGAGAAAGAGAGTCTAGATGCTGATCCACCCGATGCCCGATCCGGTTGCCTTTTCGCTGGGCCCCGTCCAGATCCACTGGTATGGCCTGATGTATGTACTGGCCTTCGCCATGTTTCTGGCGCTGGGCCGCCTGCGCGTAAAGCAGCCGCATATCGCCGCCCAGGGCTGGAAGCCCGAGGATCTGGACGATATGCTGTTCTACGGCATGCTGGGCGTGGTGGTCGGCGGCCGCCTGGGCGAAGTGATTTTCTACCGCCCCGAATTCTTCCTGGCCAATCCGATCGAGATTTTCAAGGTCTGGCATGGCGGCATGAGCTTCCACGGCGGCTTCCTCGGCGTGCTGCTGGCCATGTGGCTGTGGTCGCGCAAGGCCAAGCGCAATCTGCTCGATGTGTATGACTTCATCGCGCCGCTGGTGCCGCTCGGCTATGCCGCCGGCCGCATCGGCAATTTCATCAATGCCGAGCTGCCGGGCCGCGTCGCCGATCCTTCTCTGCCCTGGGCCATGATCTGGCCGAACGTGGACGCGCTGCCGCGCCACCCTTCGCCGATCTACCAGGCCCTGATCGACGGCCTGCTGGTCTTCGCCATTCTGTGGCCGTTCGCGCGCAAGGCGCGTCCGCGCCTGGCCGTGGGCGCGATGTTCACGCTGCTGTATGGCTGCGCGCGTTTCTTCACCGAGTACTTCCGCACGCCGGACTATGAAGTGCATTTTGCCGGCGTCACCATCACTTCGGGCCAGCTGCTGTCGCTGCCGATGATTGCCGCCGCGCTGCTGATGCTGCTGTGGTCCTATAAATATAGCGCCGGCGCCAAGCCCGCCCACGCCTGAGACAATGAGCAAGAAGACTATTCCCATCCGCGCCTATGACAAGCCGGCCGGCGGTTTCGGCTCGCTGCACGGCACGGCCAAGGCCCTGACCAGCAACGGCCCGTATCCGGCGCTGGCGACCTTGCCGCGCCTGAACCAGCCGCAGGGCGTGGATTGCCCCGGCTGCGCCTATCCCGATTCGCCCAGCAGCAAATCGGTGGACTTTTGCGAGCAAGGCGCCTGGGCCATCGCCCATGAAGGCAGCAAGGCGCGCGCCACGCCGGCATATTTCGCCGAGCATACGCTGGGTGCCCTGCGCGGCAAGGAAAACTGGGAATTGGAAGCGGCCGGCCGCCTGACCGCGCCCATGCTGTACGACGCGGCCAGCGACACCTACCGCGAAACCAGCTGGGAACAGGCTTTCGCGCTGGCCAGCGAGCGCCTGCGCGCGCTCGGCCCGCAACGCACCGTGTTCTACACCTCGGGACGCAGCAGCAATGAAGCGGCCTTCCCTTACCAGCTGTTCGCGCGCGCCTTCGGCACCAATAATCTGCCCGATTCGTCCAACTACTGCCACGAATCGTCGGGCCAGGCGCTGACCATGTCGATCGGCGTGGGCAAGTCCACTGTCACGCGCGAGGACTTCGAACATGCCGAGGCGATTTTCAGCTTCGGCCACAATCCGGCTTCGAACCATCCGCGCATGCTGGGCGATCTGCGCGAGGCGAAAAAACGCGGCTGCAAGATCGTCATCTTCAATCCCATGTTCGAGCGCGGGCTGGAGGAATTCGCCGATCCGCAATCGCCCACCGAACTGCTGAGCGGCCACGGCACCAAGCTGGCCGACGCCTACTTCCAGGTGCGCGTGGGCGGCGATCTGGCGGCCATCACCGGCATCGCCAAGGCCGTGCTGGAACGCGATGCGCTGGATCGCGCTTTTATCGCGGAACATACCGACGGCTTCGACGCTTTCGTCGCCGTCATGCAGCAGCAGTCCTGGGCCGACATCGAGCAGGCCAGCGGCCTGACGCGCGCCCAATTGAACGAAGCGGCCGATTACTACATCGCTTCCAACGCCACCATCTCGGCTTGGTGCATGGGGCTGACGCAGAACGAATTCGCCATCGAGACCTTGCAGATGCTGGTCAATCTGACGCTCCTGCGCGGCAATGTGGGCAAACCCGGCGCCGGCCTGATGCCGGTGCGCGGCCACTCGAACGTGCAGGGCGACCGCACGGTGGGCATCACCAACAAGCCCAAGGCCGAATGGCTGGCCGGCCTGGAACGCGTGTTCGGCTTTACGCCGCCGGCCCAGCCGGGACTGGACGCGGTGGGCGCCATCAAGGGCTTGATCGATGGCTCGGTGCAGGGCTTCGTCGGCCTGGGCGGCAACTTCGCCGTGGCGGGACCGGACAGCCCGCGCGTGCTGGAGGCGCTGGGCAGGACTGAACTGACCGTGCATATCGCCACCAAACTGAATCGCACCCACCTGTACCCCGGCCGCCTTGGCCTGCTGCTGCCCTGCCTGGGCCGCACGGAGCTGGACGACCAGTCGGGCGATGCGCAGTTCGTGAGCGTGGAAGACACGGCCAGCGTGGTGCACTCCTCCACCGGCCGCAACCGCCCCGCCAGCGACCTGCTGCGCTCCGAGCCGTACATCGTCAGCGAACTGGCGCGCCGCACCCTGCCCCCTTTGAACATCGACTGGCAAGGCATGGGCGGCAATTACGACCTGACGCGCAAGCTGATCGAGCAGGTGGCGCAAGGCGCCGTCAGCGGCTTCGAGAACTACAACGAAAAGATCCGCCAGCAGCGCGGCTTCCGCCTGCCGAATACGGCCGGTGAGCGCATCTGGAAAACCGCCACCGGCAAGGCGCGCTTCATCGCCCATGCCCTGCCGGCGGAAACCATCATGTCGCGCGCCCGCGCCCAGTATGGCGACCGGGTGCTGTGCCTGGCGACGATCCGCGCCCACCGCCAGTACAACACCACCGTGTACCGCGACCCGAAAGGGGAAGTGGACCGCTACCGCGGCGTGCACGGCTCGCGCAAGGTGCTCTTCATCGGGCCCGACGTGCTGCGCCGCCTCGGCTTCAGCGACGGCGAGCTGGTGACGGTACGCGCCGCCGCGCCGGACGGCATCGAGCGCAAGGTGGAAGGCATCCGCCTGATCGAATACGCGCTGCAGGGCGACGACGTGATCGGCTACTTCCCCGAGCTGACGCCGCTGATCTCCCCCGAACTGGTGGCGCGCGGCTCCAACACGCCCGCCTTCAAGCAAGTGCCGGTACTGCTGGAAAAAGCCTGATGCAGGACGCAGCGGCGCGCCGACCGGCGCGGCCGCCCGCGCCGGCATGCCGGCTTACGGCAGCACCGCCTTTTAGTGGAAGGCCTTCCACAACATATATGCAGCCAGGAAGTAGAGGATGACGGCGAACACCTTGCGCAGCGTGGCCACCGGCAGGCGGTGCGCGGTGCGCGCGCCGAGCGGCGCCATGCTCATGCTGGCGGCGACGATCACCAGCAGGGCCGGCACATAGATGAAGCCCAGCGAGTGCTCCGGCAATCCCGGCTCGCCCCAGCCGAAGTAGATATTCGACAGCGTGCCGGCCAGCGCAATCGGAAAGCCCAGCGCCGCGCTGGTGGCCACCGCGTTGTGGATTTTCACATTGCACCAGCTCATGAACGGCACCGAAAGGAAGCCGCCGCCCGCGCCCACCAGTCCCGACACCACGCCGATCGCACCGCCAGCGGCGAACATGCCGCCCGTGCCGGGCAGCTCGCGCGTGGCGGAAGGCTTTTTACCCAGCAGCATCTGGGTTGCGGAGAAGGTAATGAAGATGCCGAAGAACAGCGCCAGCGCCGAGGAATTCATCTGCTTGGCGATCCACGGCCCCACCCAGGAACCGAGCACGATGCCCGGCGTCAGCAGGGCCACGATGCGCCACTGCACCGCCTTCATCTTGTGATGGGCGCGCACCGAGGATACCGAGGTAAACAAGATCGTCGCCAGCGATGTGGCAATCGCCATATGCACCACCAGCTCGGGCGCGAAGCCGCGCGCGGTGAAGATCATCGTGATGAAAGGCACCAGCACCATGCCGCCGCCTATGCCCAGCAGACCCGCTGCAAAACCGCCTGCCGCGCCCATGGCGAGCAGGATCAAAACCAGTCCCCAATCCATCGGCTTTGTTTACTCCTTGAGCAGCGTGGCGATGGTCTTCCACTGTCCCGGCGTGACGGGCGTGATCGACAGGCGGCTGCCTTTCTGCAGCACGACCATATCCTCCAGCTGCTCAATGGTGCGCAGCTCGGCCAGCGGCAGCAGGCGGGTTTTGCGCAGCGCTTTCACGTCCACGCAAATCCAGCGCGGCTCTTCGCGCTTGGCCTTGGCATCGTAGTAGTGGCTGGAGGGATCGAACTGCGTATCGTCGGGATAGGGAGTGCTCACCACTTCGGCGATGCCGGCGATGCCCGGCTGCGGGCAGCTGGAATGGTAGAACAGCACGCCGTCGCCCGGCTGCATGCCGTCGCGCATGAAGTTGCGCGCCTGATAGTTCCGCACGCCGAACCAGGGTATGGTCTGTTTTGGCGCGGCCAGCACATCGTCGATGCTGATTTCGTCCGGCTCGGACTTCATCAACCAATATCGCATAAGCCTTCCTCCCGAAACGGTGGACGTAAAAAAACGGTTGCGCATCGTGAGATGCAGGCAACCGTTTTTCGGAATAAGTGCCCCGCCTGTGCCGCTATGCCGGCATCCCGAACCTTACGGTTCAAGGTGGTTGCAGTTAGTTCAGCTTCGGGTTCATCGGACTAGCGACGCTCACGCCCGCCGAGCAAATTCCCGCAACCGATGCATGTAAATGGTTCAAGGAATATATGACAATCGCGAACACTGCAGGGTGACAGCAGTTTACTCCTCCCGCTTCCGCAAAGGAAGCCCTTTCGGCCAATTAGAAGAGATTTTCTTGCGGAGTCAGAGCGCCGTCCAGCACCTTCTGCATGGCGGCGATCTTCTGCTGCACTTCCAGCAGCGACATATCGGACAGCGGGCCTTGCGGCGATTTCGCCGTCAGGAATTCGGCAGCCATGCCGAGGGCGGCCATCACCGCGATGCGGTCATTGCCCTTGATTTTGCCGGCATCGCGGATGCCTGACATTTTCTTGTCCAGCAGGCTGGCCGCTTCGCGCAGCGCGCGCTCCTCGCCTTCCTTGCAGGCCAAGCGATAGGGCTGGCCCATGATGCTGACATCCAGCTGTATCATTGCTCACCTTTCGTCAGCGCATCTTCAGCTTCGGCAGCCGGCGTCTCGGACGCTACAGTCTCCGGCGGCGAAATCTTCTCCAGCAAAGCCTGCACCCGCGCATGGGCCTCGCCCAGACGGCGCTGATTCGCAATGCTCTCGGCGACGAGGGCCGCATTCGCCTGGCGCAGCTGCGAATTCTCGCGGCGCAGCGTCAGCGTCAGCTCAGCCAACTGGTCGATTTTGTCTGAAAGTTCTTGGAAGTCTGAAATCATCCCGCAACTATAGGGCGGCAAGTTAAGGCGCGTCAACCGAATCCCGCGCCTGTCAACAATTTTTTTCTTATGACGGTCCGGGACGAGCAAGCCGGTACGGCAGCAGTCAAAAGAGACCGACATTGTACCAGCTTGCCCATGCCGCTTATGCCGCGTCAGGCATGCTGCACGCCCACCAGTTGCACGGCGCTGCTGCCGCCCGTGATGGAAGCCTGCAGCAGGTCGGCGAAGTCGTGCAGACGGTCGGCGGTCCAAACGGACGCCATCTCATACGCGCCGCCGCCCTGCTCCGCCTGCGCCACCAGCTGCGCCATGGTGAGCGCGGCCACGGTCTTGCCGCTGGCGTCCACCAGGTCCAGCTCCTGCACATTGACCTTGGCGTAATCGGCCACGGTCAGGCGGGCGTAGGACTTGCCGCCGTCGACGTAGTTGATGACCAGGTCGGAACCGTCGATATTGGTCTTCACCTTGTCGGCGCTCATCGTCACTTTCGAGAACAGCTTGTTGGCGCTGAACTTGAGGATGTCGTTGCCGCCGGCCGTCTCATGGATGGTGTCCTTGCCCTCGCCCATGGACATCACGTACACGTCCTTGCCCTCGCCTCCATACAGGTCATCGTTGCCCATGCCGCTGTAGAAGGTATCGTCGCCGGCACCGCCGAACAGGCGGTTATTGCCGGCGTACTTATAGCCCAGGGTGTAGGCCAGCAGGCCGGCGATGAAGAAGTCCGCGCCCTTGAATTCGCTCAGGTGCAGATTCACGCCCAGGGTCTTGCCCAGCCAGTCGACGCCGTCGCCGCTGGCATTGGAGGCGGTCTTCAGCGCATCGCCCAGCCAGGACGCCGCATCCGACAGCGCCGTGCCCACGTCGGCGTCGGCCACCGCTTCCACCCCGCTGCCGATGCCGTTGATGGCCGAGTTCAAACCGCCCTTGGCCGTGTTCAGCGCGTTCTTCAGCGGATTGGCGATATCGAAATCAGCCGAGGACAGGCCCGCTGCATTGGTGATGCCCGCCACGGCGTCATTGCCCGCCTTGTTCAGGCCATCGACCAGCGAGCCGGCATTGGCCGTCGCCTTGTTCAGCTCCGACTTCATATTGGCGGCGATGCCGTTCCAGCCCTTGCTGAGCTCCTCGCCCAGCGCCGTGTTCAGGTACTTGGCCACGGCGTCGAAGCCCGCGCCCGCATCCTTCCACACGCCGTTCAGGGTATTGGCCTTGCCCACCAGCAGATGGTCGATCACGCCCCAGCCCAGGCCCATCATGGTGTCGTTGCCTTTGCCGCCGCCCACATAGCTGCCGGCATTGGTGGCGAAAATGGTGTCGTCGCCGTCGCCGCCGACGATCACATTGCCGACCAGGTTCAGCTTGCCCAGCTCGCCCTTGGACAGCGCGCCGTACTGCGAGCGGATGAAATTGGCATTCATGGCCGCGCCCACCCAGTCGCCCGCCGACTCGTAATCGTTTTCCACGATGGCTTCGGCGGCGTTGAACACGGTGATCTCGGCCAGGCCGATGATGGTGTCGTTGCCGGCGCCGCCCACCGCCACATTGTTCTGGCCCGAAGAGACGATCAGGTCGTTGCCGTTGCCGCCCATGCCGATGGTGGTGGTGCCGGCCAGGATCATGGTGTCGTTGCCGTCGCCGGCGTGGACGAAGTTCATGCCGGTGTCGATGCTGACCTTGGTCTCCTTGGTGGTCTGCACCTTGTCCGAGCCCTCGATGGCTTCGGTGGTCTTGCTGGCGTAGCTCAAGGTGCTGCCCGCGTTCACCACCAGCAGGAAATCGTTGCCGGAATCGGCCAGCACCACATTGTGGTCGCCGTACACGACGGCGGTATCGTCGCCCGCGCCGGTCCAGCCCAGGTTGAACTGGGTACTGCCCTTGGTGGTGCTGGTGGTGGTCTGCTGCGAGCCTTCCGGCTGGGTGGTGCTGGTTTTCTCGTTGCCGCCGCCGTAGCTGACCATCACCAGCGTATCCTTGCCGCCGCCGGTGATGACGGCATTGTCCTTGCCGACCACGGTGGCCACGTTATTGCCGTCGCCCGCCACCAGCAGGTTGCCGTTGACGTTGACCGCCTTGGCCGCCGTGCCGAAAGCCAGCGCGGTCAGCACATCGTCGCCGCTGCCTCCTTCGATCAGGTTGCCCTTACCCAGCGCGGTGACGACATTGCGGCCCTCGCCTGCCGCCACCACATCGTACTGGCCGATCACAGTCACCACGTCGTTGCCCGCGCCGGTGGCGATGCCGGACTTGCTGCCCACGGCCGTCACCACGTCATTGCCCGCGCCGGTCACGGCCAGGTTGTTCACGCCGGCAGCCGTCACGGTGCTGTCGGCGCTGCCGCCCACCAGCACATTGTTCTTGCCGAAGGCCGTGATCACGTCGCGGCCCGGCTGGCCGGAAGCCGCGCCGGACAGGCCGGCCTTGCCGACCAGATTGGTGGCCGCCACGCCGGCGGTGATGGAGTCGATCAGGCCAACGGCGGTCGCCGCCGTCTCGGCGTAGTTGCCGGCCACGACCAGATTATTCGCGCCTGCCGCCGTCACGGTGTCGGCGCCGGCATCGGCCCAGACCACGTTGCGCGCGCCGATCACGGTGGCCGTATCGTTACCCGTGCCGCTCCACACCACGTTGTTGGCGCCGATAGCGGTGGCGACGTCGTTGCCGCCGCCGGTATAGATCACATTGGTGGAACCGACCGAAGTCACCACATCGTTGCCCGCGCTGTTGGCCAGACTGTTGCCGATGAAGGTGGTCACGGCCTTGGTCACGCCGCCGGCGGCGCTGCCCAGCTTCGCGCCCACATCGGCCACACCTTCGCCCAGGCCGGTCACGATCACGTTCACCGAACCGGCGGCCGTCACCACATTGTTGCCGGCCGTGTTGACCACGATATTATTGCTGCCGATGGCGGTGGTGATATTGTCGCCGCCGTTCGCCAGCAGGATGTTGTTGCCGCCCACGGCCGTCACCACGTCCTTGCCGCCGCCGGTGTAGACCACATTGGTGCCGCCCAGCGCCACCACGGCATCGTTGCCCGCGCCGCTGTTGATGGCGGCAGTCAGCTTGCCGGTGGCATTGCTCACGGCCTTGGCCGCGTCCTTGCTCGGCATGACATCGGCCAGCACCTTGCCCAAGCCGCCGCTGGCCGCTTTGACCATGCCGCCCAATTCCGTCAGCACCACATTGGCGCCGCCGATGGCGACGGCGGTATTGCCGCCCACCGTGCTTGCCACCAGATTGCCGCTGCCTACGCCCAGCAGGGTATTGCCGCTGCCGTTGGCCAGCATGACATTGTTCAGGCCCACCGCCGCTTCGATATTGCCGCCCTGGTTGCTGACCAGGGCGTTGGTGTCGCCCAGCGCGCCAACCTTGTTATTGGCGCCGCCGGTATAAGCCACGTTCAGCAGGCCGCCCAGCACGATGCTGCTGCCGCCGCCCTCTTCCACCACCACATTGGCGCCGCCGCCAGCGACCACGCTGTCGTTGCCATCGCTGGCGGTGATCACATTCGCGCCGCCCAGGCCGACGATGGTATCGCGGCCACTGCCTGCGGTAATGATGTTGGCGCCGCCGATGGCCTGCACATTGTCGTCGCCACCGCCGGTACCGATGATGTTGGCGCCACCGGCTGCCGTCACCTTGTCGTTGCCGCTGCCGCTGCTCAGCTTATTGGCCGCGCCGTTCAACGTGACATTGTTGCCGCCGTCACCCGCGTCGATGATATTGGCGCCGCCGTTGGCCGTGATGCTGTCGTTGCCCCGGCCCGCGTTCACGGTGTTGGAAGCGCCGTTGACGGTGATATTGTTATTGCCGTCGCCTGCCTTCACCTGATTGGCCGCGCCATCGGCGCGGACGGTGTCGTCGCCGCCGCCAGCGGTGATGTTGTTGTTGCCGCCTGCGGCGCTGACGTTGTTGTTGCCCTCGCCCGCGTTGATCACATTGCTGGCCGCCTTCACCGTAATGCGGTCGTCGCCGCCATTGGTGTTGATGACATTGCTGGCGCCATCGGCCGTCACCACGTCGTTGTTATTGCCGGTGTTGATGACGTTCGATGCGCCGCCCGCGTTGACGGTGTTATTGCCGTCACCCGCGTTCACCTTGTTCGAGCCGCCAGCCACGCTGATATTGTCCGCTCCATTGCCGGTGCTGACGATATTCGCGCCACCGTTGGCGTTGACCGTGTTGTTGCCGTTATCCAGATCGATATCGTTCCAGCCGCCGTTGGCCGTCACGCGGTCGTCGCCATCACCGGCGTCGATCTCGTTGTAGGCGCTGTTGACGGTGAGCGTGTTGTTGCCCTGCCCCAGATCCACATCGGCCGCCGCGCCGGCCGCCACGGTCACCGTGTCGTTGCCGTTGCCGCCGCTGATCTTGTTGTAAGCCCCCACGTCGACGCGGATGGTGTCGTCGCCGTTGCCGCCGTCGATGCGGTTGTAGCCGCCGACCTTGACCACCAGCGTATCGTTGCCGTCGTCGCCGTAGATATTGTTATAGGCGCCGGCCGTCACCGTAATGGTATCGTTGCCGTTTTCGCCGTGGATGATGTTGGCGCCCAGCGAACTGGCGGTGTAATTGTCGTTGCCGCCGCCGAGATTCTTTTTCGTGTAGCCCAGCTCCGCCACTTTCTTGGCCACGCCTTCGATATCCTTGCCGACCGACTCGAACGCATCGCCGATGCCATTCAGGTCGCCGCCGATATCCTTCATGGTGTCGCCCACCTTATCGACCACTTTGACGATCGGTTTGACGACGTTTTTCTTGAACCAGCTTCCAATGCTCATGGGCTTTTTCTCTTTCTGAGGGTTTTAGTACTCTTGCATTAAATCAACAAAAGATGACAGAACGGCCCACAGATTGATTACAATCCTGTAATCGAAGGCCGCATTGACGCCCTACGACCCATCAGCAACAATCCCCCTATGAAAGCCTTACTGGTAGAAGATGAACAGCGCATCGCCAGCTTTGTGTGCGCCGGCCTGCGCGAGCAAGGCTTCCTTGTCGATCATTGCGAAGACGGCAATCTCGGTTACGACCATGCCCTGTCGCGCGAATACGATGTGATACTGCTCGATGTGATGGTGCCGGGCCGTGACGGCCTGTCCATCCTCAAGGGCTTGCGGCGCGAAGGCCGCAACACGCCCGTGATCCTGCTCACCGCGCGCAATGAGCTGGACGACCGTTTGCAAGGCCTGAACCTGGGCGCCGACGATTACCTCGCCAAGCCCTTCTTCGTGGAAGAGCTGGTGGCGCGCATCCACGCCCTGCTGCGCCGGGTCAGCGGCGAGCGGCAGAATGTGCTGAGCGTCGGACCGCTGAAACTGGATCGTTTAAGCCGCGTGGCCGAAGTCGATGGCCGGCCGGTGGAACTGACCAGCCGCGAATTCAATCTGATGGAATACCTGATGCGTTCCCCGGGCCGCGTCTATGCGCGCACCCAGATCCTGGAACATGTGTGGGGCTATGACTTCGAGCCGCAGACGAATATGGTCGACGTTTGCATCCAGCGCCTGCGCAAGAAGCTGAACCTGCCCGACAGCGTGGCCATTGAAGCGGTACGCGGTGTCGGCTACCGCCTGCGCAAACCGGACGGCGAAGCGTGAAGCGCGCCGCACAGCCCTCCCCGTCCGCATCCGGCGCCGCCGGCAATGACGCGGGCGGTCGCGAACCGGCCAGCAATGAGCCGGTGCATGGCGCCTCGGCCGAAAGGCGGGACAATCCAGGGGCGAACCGCTTCCGTCTGCGCTCCTTCCGCCTGCGCATCACGCTGATGTCCACCGCCACGGCGCTGGCGGCCATTCTGATACTGTTCGTCGCCGCCAGCACCACCATCGTGGCGCGGCGCGCACAGATCCTCGACCATATTCTTTCGGCCCATTTATCCGGTCCCGGTTTCGGCGTCGCCACGCCGGCGCTGTGGCCCGCCATCGACGCGCACCTGAACGCCAGCTTCAGCGCCTTCGCGCCGCAAGGTTCGCAAAGCGGCTATGCGATCCTGCGCGCCAGCCGCGCGGACGGCAGCCTGGTTTACCGCAGCCCTTCCTGGCCGGCGGCGCTGGAGGCGAAAACCCTGCCCGACGATTCAGGCCTGCATACGGTGGCCGACGGCGCGCTCGAATGGCGCCTGGGACAGGTGCGCCATGGCGATATGACGGTGTGGGTCGGCGTCAACCGCAGCCTGTCGAACGCCCAGCTGCGCGTCAGCCTGTGGCGCTTCGGCGCGGCGGCGGGCGTGCTGGCGGCGCTGATCGCGCTGCTGGCCTGGTATCTGTCGGCGCGCGCCATGCGGCCGGTCGAACATCTGACCGGCGTGATGCTGGGCCTGAACGCCAGCGACCTCGATCAGCGCGTGGCGGCCGACGAGGAAGACATCGAATTCGCCCAGCTGGTCACCGTGTTCAATGCCATGCTGGACCGCCTGCAGCGCAGCTTCCTGCAAGCCATCCGCTTTTCCGGCGATGCCGCGCACGAGCTGAAAACCCCGCTCACCATCCTGCAAGGGCAACTGGAACACGCTTTCACCCGCGCGGCCAAGCCGGAACAGGAAGAAGTCCTGGTCGAGATGCTGGAAGAAGTGCGCCGTCTGGACAGCATCGTGCGCAAGCTGCTCATGCTGTCGCGCGCCGATGCGGGCCAGCTGCAGATTCCGCTCAGCCCCTTCGACCTGCGTCCCGTGCTGGACGAGTTGGCGGAAGATATCGAATTGCTCGACCCCGAGCGCGCGGTGCGGCTGGACCTGCCGCCGCTGCTGATGGTGAAGGGCGACACCGACCTGCTGCGCCAGGTGCTGCAAAACCTGGTCAGCAATGCGGTCAAATACGGCTTGCCGGGCGGCTGGATCGGCCTGGCGGCGCGCCAGCACGGGGGCCAGTGGCAGATCGACGTGTCGAATGCCTCGTCCGGCATCGCGGCCGAGCACCGCGAGCGCCTGTTCGACCGCTTCTACCGCGCCGACCATGCCCACAACCGGCGCATCCCCGGCGTGGGGCTGGGCTTGTCGCTGGCACGGGAAATCGCCCGCGCGCACGGCGGCGAACTGCTGCTGGCACAGGCGGAGCAGGAGTGTACCTGCTTCCGCCTTAGCCTACCCGCCGAACTCTAGGTTTGCCGGCGGAAAGGTCGCAAGCCCGCAACCCAGGGCGTGAATACTAAGGCCAGCAACGCCACGCCCGCCGCCACATAGCCTATGCTGGCCAGCCCCCACTGCTGGATCGCCACGCCGCCAAGGATAGCGCCCAATCCGGTGCCGGCATTGGCAGCCGAGACGTTCATGGTTCCCGCCAGCGCCTGCGCATGCGAAGCCGCTTTCATCACCCGCACCTGGCAGATCGGGAACAAGGCGGTATAGGCAATGCCCCACAAGGCAAGCGACACGCCCAGCCAGCCATGGGCATGCGCCAGCGGCACGCAAAGCGCCATCGCCACACCCAGCAATGCGGTAAACAGCGCGCTGGCGCGCAGCGGATTGCGGTCCACATAGCGCCCGCCCAGCCAGTTGCCCAGCAAGCCCACCGCGCCAAAACCCATCAACCACCAGCCCACCTGCGGCGAAGGCACGCCCGCGATGCGCTCCAGAATATCGGCCAGATAAGTGTAGGCGGCGAACATGGCGGTGAAGACCAGCACCGACAAGGCCACATTGGCGACGAAGCGCGGGTCGCGGAAAATCCGCGCCTGCTCGCCGATGCGCTGACGCTGCGGATGCGCCAGCGTCGGCATGAAGATCAGCATCAATACCGCCATCGACAGCGAGAGCGCGGACAAGCCCCAGAAGGTGGCGCGCCAGCCCATCACATCCGAGGCCAGCGTGCCAAGGGGAATGCCAAACAGCAGCGCAGCCGAAATGCCCAGATAGACCTGGGAGACAGCACGTCCCGCATGCTGCGGTCCAGCCAGCTGGCCAGCGGTTTCGCTGGCCGTTCCCCAGAATACCGGCAGCGCCAGCGCCGGAATGAAGCGCGCCAGCGCCAGAACCCAGATATTCGGCGCCATGGCGGCGAGAGCGTTGGCTGCGGCAAAGAGCAACAAAATGCCGACGAAGAGGCGCTTGCGTTCAATATGCGACAGCAGCACCGTCAGCGGCGGACCAAACAGCATCACGGTAAAAGCAAACAAGGTAACGAACTGGCCGGCGGCAGAAATGGAAATACGCATATCGCGCGCCAGGCCAGGCAACAAGCCAACGATCAGGTATTCGGTGGTGACGATGGCGAAGGCCGCCACGGCCAGAACGGCGATGGCAACGCCGCTGCGGGTAGCCGGTGCAAGGTCGGGCGCAACCGCATCAAAAGAGGGCATCACGATAAGCTCCTGTGAGTTCGAAAAGGCTCACAGCTTATTGAAGATATCAATTCCCATCTCTGGTATTTATTCCTGATATTATGGAATTCACTTCCACAATCAGTATTCCAGCATGATCCCGGCTGAACGCCTGAAAGGCATTGATGCTTTCGTCACCACTGCGGACGCGGGCAGCTTCACGGCCGCCGCCGAACGTCTGCACCTCACCAACTCCGCCGTCAGCAAGAGCGTGGCTCGCCTGGAAGCGCGGCTCGGCACGCGGCTGTTCGAACGCACCACGCGCAGCCTGGCGCTAACCGAGGCGGGCGCCGCCTTCTACCGCACCTGCGTGCAGGTGCTGGCCGACCTGGGCGAGGCCGAAGCAGTACTGGCCGCGCAACGCATGGAACCGGTGGGCCGCCTGCGGCTGGACACGCCACTCGCCTTCGGCCGCCTGCAAGTGTGGCCACTGCTGCTGCAGTTCAGCGAACAGCATCCCGGCCTGCGTCCGCATGTCTCGTTCAGCGATCGCTTTGTCGATCTGGTCGATGAAGGCATCGACATCGCCGTCCGCATTGGCGGGCCGGATCACTGGCCGCCCGCGCTGGGCCACCACTACCTGGGCAGCGAAAAACTGATCTTTTGCGCCGCTCCCGCCTATCTCGCACGGCGTGGAACACCAGCCACGCCGGCCGATCTGCTGGCGCATGACGCCGTGCTTTTCGGCCGGGCCGACGGCAGCTCCAATCCCTGGCTGATCACCCAGAATGCCGGACCTGCCGAACGCTGGACCATGGAAGGCCGCATCGTCAGCAGCAGCGCCGAGGCACAGGTGGAAGCGGTGAAGAAAGGCTGCGGCATCGCGCAGCTGGCCACCTGGCTGATACGCGATGCACTGGCAAACGGTGAGCTGATCGCCTTGCTGCCGGAACTGGATATCGATGGCCTGCCGCTGAATCTGGTCTGGCCGCGCGGCAGGCAGTTGCTGCCCAAGGTGGACGCCATGCTGGAATTGCTGGCGCAGTCGCTGCGCATCGATTAAATGAAAAGGACCTGCGGAATACTCCGCAGGCCTTCCATGGCCATTTCAAGGAAATGACGGCACGATCAGGCTTGGATTAAGCCAACCATAGCCCCTGGCCGGTTTGCTGGGCCTGCACCACGGCATCCTGCGCGATCCAGCTGCCGACCAGTTCGGCGCGGCTGTGGGTGCCCAGATAGTTCACCCACGCTGCTTCACCGCCAGCCGCGTCGGCGGCCAGGCCGCTGTTGGCGTACAGCGCG
>JANCSZ010000040.1:0-4773 GCA_024437665.1 Massilia sp. YIM B04103
GCCGGTGTAGGAAATGCCGTTGACCAGCAACTGCCGGTTCATCTTATCGTAGGTGTTGTAGACCGTGAAATCCTGGCCGGTGCCGGCGATCTGGGTGCGTACGCTTTCGCGGTTGCCGTTCAGGTCATAGGCGTAGGTCAGGGTGTACAGATGGTCCTTGACGGTGCGCAGACGGTTGTACATATCGTAGGTCATGACGTTGTTTTGCAGCCGCTCCGGACGGCGCGGTGCATCGGCGGCGTAGCTTTGCTTTTCGCTCAGGCGGTTGCCGACCACGTCATAGGTGTAGGCCGTCGTCATTTTGGCGACGTCGTCGTAGACTTCGACCACGCGGCCATTTTCATAGCGGTAGGTGGTGCTGCCGGCGAGTCGCGATACGCCCCAACCGATAGCTCCCAGCGGGCTCTCACGCATTTGATCTATTTGAGACCACGTCCCTTGTACTCCGCTATGCGCTGATCCGCATCTGGAACAGTATATGTACCCCAGTCCCATATCTTGCCAGCAGTGGTACTCAAGGAGTCGCTGCTAACCTCAGACATGATCTTTCTAAATTGTTTCCACGTTGTAGTTGGAATGGCCATTCAATAGTTGGCCCATTTTGCCGCACTTTTGCGGCACCATCCGCAATTTCGCCAATGTCCAGCGCCTCATCAGCTAAGAGAAGTACTCGCTGCTACAAAAGAAGCCCCCCGTCACCCGCACGACCAGCAGTGAGTTGGGGGGTAATTGAAGGATGGGGACTGACCACGCACGATCAGAGGGATACGCGGTCGAGTACCTGCCAGATTGCCGGAACAAATCTGGTGCCCTTTAAATTGACGCAAGCGTTTGCAAATACGTCTCTATTTTCTGTGAGGATAGTTGGCCATGGATTTCCGGCATTGCCAACTGCTGAAGGATTTCCCACATTGGTTCGTAACGATCGGTAAGCTCATCAATATCCCAGTTAGGACAAACATACCCTTCAGAGGAGAGAATGAAGCCTGCCCAGTCTTTCAGTTCTGATGCTGAACGCTCTCCCAGCAAGTACATCTGCAGGATGGACTCTATATTCTTTGGCATCACAATTATTTCACTCTCTGCTTGCTTGTGCAAAGACTTCAATAATTGAATTGTTGTCATATTGCCTGCTAGTGCTTCTTCGAATGAGGTCATTTTTTCACGTCGTAAAGGTCATTTTTTGCCGCATCTGGGGGCTGGCGAACTAGGATGCTATTATTATAGAAGGCAGTTTGTATCATTTTTTGAACAGATCCATTTGGCGTAATATTAAATGATAGTCGCTGATACCCACTCATCGCTCCTGCGCGTTCAAGGTAAAGGCGTGCACCCCCTGTTTCGTTAAGATAAGTAATCGATACAGAATCAACCCGCCCTTTACTCAATTGTTTCAGAATGGTGGTTTGTTGCTCATTCGAGAGCCAACCTTCATTACTGCGCAAATACTCCCTAGCGTCAGCCTTCGAGCCGTTTTGGAGCAAAGAAGTATACGCTCCACTAGGAATAGATTGATGCTTGCGACGAGGAAGGATTCCTCATCGCAAGATAGCGATTTTCACACAGCAATTCAGATGTCGTTGCTGAGGTTTTTCGGCTGGCGCCAGCCATTCCGAGATTTTAAATGTCCGCTACTGAAAACGCTGAAGAATAATTCCGCTATCAACATCGACAATCTCGATTGAGGCAGTGTGAATTTCAAAATAATCTAAAGAATTCTGTTTGTACAGGAATCCTGTGCAATTGCAAATAAAACTTACTTTCTCTCCAATGTATTGATTGATGGTTTCATCGGAAAATGCTTCGGAGAAAATTCTGGAAACTTCATTTGTGCTAAAAATAGGTTTTATGAAAATGGTTGTTTCACTAAAATTACCTGCCTTGAGAGAATAAAGGCGGTATCCTTGATCAGGAATGTAAACTGCCCCCAATCTTTCTGCTACTTCATTTTTTTTTGTTGCGCTCAATGTGGTTTCGCTTTTCGAACTATTGTCGGTTATTTTTTTTGATAAAGAAATTTGGGGGGTAAAGAAAAGTGATGCAAGAACAATGTAGCGCATTCTCTTCAATGTGTGGACTCTCATTGCCTACCTCGCGGAAGGTCATCGGGCTCAACGTAAACTGGCACTTCGATATGCGGTTGTATGTAGTTATTTGGGAGTGGTCCAGTTAATCCATTTCTTCGTTGGTAGTTTTGATAGTTGGTTGCGTTTATTGAATTTTGGCGGTCAATGCGGCGATTGTGTTCAATTGCGTTGGATGTCATATCATTAGCCCACATTCTTACAGATAGCTCTGCCACTCTATTCGAGTTGTCGGGTGTCATCATGATCACCCCTTGCCCCGGTACAAAAAAGCTCTGTGAAATACCCACTGCTTTATTGTAAATCGCCTGTACTTGGTAAGCGTTTCTCTCCGTCCTACGTTCATCCTGTAGCGTTGCAGGACCGTTGCTCCAACTATATTCCATGAAGTCAGCGACGTGCTGTCCTTCATGAACTAATTGCGGAGTTAAAATACTACGATTGAGAACTCCATCCTTGAACAACTGCCGTCCGGATATGTTCACCGTAATTACTGGTTTGCCATCAGACATTTTGGCTGTTGCTCCAGTATCCTCTTCCCCAAGATCGGTGACGTCAAATCGTAAATCAGAGCGATGAAGTGCGTCTACCGATTGTCTAAGTTTGGCACGTTCAGAGGAAGTTAAACCTGCGTTTGACAATGCGCTCTCAGCCCCGGCAATTGCATTCGGTATCGAAGAGCGAACCAACTCGATTTTTTGTTCATTGGTTAGTGCAACCAGTGCTGAGGATGAACTTGCGTTGTTCGCTGTTGCGGAGAAGGATTGCGATAGTTGTCCCTCCGTTCTTCTTGCGCGAGCTGCACTTCGTTCACGGATAGTGTTCAGTTCTTGCTCATTATCAATGGTACCAAGCCGTACGCCTTCCCGGTATGCCCGTTCTTGTGCAAGCTGAATTTTGTCGGCTACGCTTTCCCCCAGCGCATTGCCAAACGCATCCGTCGCAATGGTTACCACATCAATCTTACCGCCGCGCGCCAGCGCGGTGGCCGTGCCGGCGATAAAGCCCACGGTCGAGCGCTGCGCCAGTTCGTTGCCGGCCGTGATCTTGGCGAGCAGATTGTCGCCTTTGAGCGCCCCGGCGGCAACGCTGCCAGCTGCCGCGCCTACGCCAGAGGCCACGACACTGCGCCAGTTAAAGCCTTGCTGCAAGCCCGTGATATTAGCAATACCCTGGCTCATGGTGTTGGCAAGGACAGCCCGCGCGGCCGCGCCTTGCCAGCCCTGTTCGGCGAAGATGCTGCCCAGGCCTCCTGTATCAACGGCAAGGCCTACGCCAGCAGTGACTCCACCGCCTATGGCCGCCAAGCCGACCGCTTTCCAGTTGAAGCCGTCTTGGGCGCCAATCGCCATGCCGACGGTTTGGCTGGCGATGGAACCCAGGGCCGCACTCAGTGCGCCACTGACTACCGTACCAACCGCTCCAGCAACAGCGGTAGAGGCGCCTAGCGTCGTCATGGCGGAAGCGACCACCCCGGTGGCTGCGCCAGCGGTGAGCCAGGTCACCACTACCGCCACCACGACCATGATCACCTGGCCGATAACACCGCAGCCGCCTTTCTTCGGCGGCTTCGGCGGCGCCATGGTCGGCGCCGTGTTGCCGAGCTGTTCGCTGGCGTCGTAAGGCGTGAAGCTGTTGCTGTCGTTGTAGACCGTGTTGCTGCGCGTGGGAACGCGCAGGGCGTCGCCCGCCTTGAGCTTGGCGCTGCGGTCGAGGTTGTTGGCGTCGCCGATCAGATACCACAGGTTGCGCTCGCCCCACAGCGTTTGCGCAATGCCTTCCAGCGTTTCGTTGTCACTCATGACCCGGTACATCGCCGGCGGTGCAGTGAGGGCGGTGGCGGTAGCCGTCTCATAGGTCGAGCCCATGACGTTGTCGGGGTCCTTGTCTTCCTCGCCCAGCACCTGGCCGTTGACGATCAGGTTGAAGGCGGCCTTGCCGTCGATGGTTTTGGCTTGCACATGGCCGTCGGCATCGTAGAAGAACTGGCTGACCTTGCCCTCGGGCGTGACCGAACTGATGCGGCGGCCGTAGGTGTCGAGGTCGCTGCTGGTCATCGTGAGTTTGCCGTCCTGGTCGAGCTGAGTCGACACCTCCTTCGGCCCATCGAGCCAGTCGTAGTTGATGGTGTAGTAGCCCTTGTCGCCTTCTTGGGGGAATTCGGTCACCACCACGTAACCGCGCAGATTGCNCGCTGACCTTGCCCTCGGGCGTGACCGAGCTGATGCGGCGGCCGTAGGTGTCGAGGATGCTGCCAGTGATTTTGGGACCATCTTGCGTGAGCTGGGTCGACACTTCCTTGGGACCATCAAACCAGTCGTAGTTGATAGTGTAGTAGCCCTTGTCGTTGTCGTCTTGCGGGTAAGGGTGGACCACGACATAGCCGAGTAGATTGCCCATGGCATCGTAGCCGCCGCGCGGCTTGCCGGCATCTTGCACATAGAAGATGTCCAGGTCGCTGCCGCCCCAATTGCGGTCGTTCTGACGGACCACATGGCCGCCGATGTCGTAGACGTAGGAGCGCATTTGCGGCGCGAGCTTGGCCTTCTCGATGGCAGTGGTCCGATCGTTATCGGGCCGTTCGATCATGCCGGAGCGCGACACGCGGCCCACGGCATCGTATTCGCGCTGATCGATCACCCAGCCGTCGCGCTTGACGGCCGAGAGGCGGCCGGCGCCATCGTACTCG
>JANCSZ010000041.1:0-3416 GCA_024437665.1 Massilia sp. YIM B04103
TCTAGTGTTTCAGACGTTTCGTCAAGCTTCTTATCTTTCGTTTCGTAGCGCTTGGCGCTTCGAAACTTCGCTTCGCTGCTTGCGCTGCGTTGCGAGGGACAGAACTATAGCAAACGCCCCAAGCCTTTGCAAGGCCTTAAAATGCAAAGTCGTCGCATTAAGGATTGCTATGTCCCACAAACTCCGCCGGATTGCCTTTGTCGGCGCTTGCTCTACCCTCCCCTGGGCTGCTGCGGCCCAGGAGGCCACGCCGGCATTGGCGGATATCGTGGTGGTCAGCGGCAGCCGCGCCGAACATATGAGCTTCGGCCTGCCGGCGGCTATCGATGTTATTGATGCGGCGCGTATCAGAGAGGGGCAGCTGCGCGTGAATGCCTCCGAGGCCCTGATGGCCGTGCCGGGCCTGACGGCACTCAACCGGCAGAACTATGCGCAGGATCTACAAATCTCCTCGCGCGGTTTTGGCGCGCGCTCGGCTTTTGGCGTGCGCGGCGTGCGCTTGATTGCGGATGGGATTCCTGCCTCGATGCCGGATGGGCAAGGCCAGGCTGCCAGCTTTAATCTGGATCGGGCGCAGCGCATCGAAGTGTTGCGCGGCCCGTATTCCGCTGTATATGGCAACCATGCCGGCGGCGTCATTCAATTTTTTACGGCCGATGGCAAGGGCGCGCCCTCCATCGACTTCTCCCTTATGGGCGGCAGCGACGGCATGCGCAAAGCCGACATCGGCGCCCAAGGCGAAAGTGCCGGCCTTGGCTATGTGCTCGACGCATCCCGCTTCGACACCGACGGCTACCGCGCCCATAGCGCCGCGCGGCGCGAACAGCAATACGCCAAGCTCACCATGGCTCCGGCCAAGGACGGCAAGCTGACCATCGTGGCCAATGGCTTGCAGCAGCATGGCACGCAAGATCCGCTGGGCGTGCAGTGGGCCGGCTTTGCGCGCGACCAACGGGCGGGGGAAACCGATCCATCCGACAGCGCCCTGCCCCAGCGCAGCTACGCGGAGCGCTATAACACCCGCAAAAGCCTGGACCACTATCAGCTTGGCGCGCTGTATGAACAGCGCATCGGCGAGGACAGGCTGCTGGCCTCTATTTATGGAGGCAACCGGCACGTCGTCCAGTTTCAGGCCTTCTCGCGCGCCTTTCAAGCACCGGCCAGCCATTCAGGCGGCGTTGTCGACTTCAAGCGCGACTTTTACGGCGCGGCCCTGAGCTGGCAGCATGTGCAGACGCTGGCCGGCGGCAGCTTGCGCACGACGCTGGGCTTGGAGCTGGACCGTTCAAGCGATGCTCGAACCGGATATGAGAATTTCTCCGGCGCCCAGACTGGTGTGCGGGGCGCCCTGCGGCGCGATGAAAGCAATACCGTTTCCAGCCTCGATCCATATATGCAGGCGGAATGGCAGCGCGGCCGCTGGGTATGGAGTGCGGGATTGCGCCATAGCCGCGTCAAGATTGGCGTGGACGACCATTTCCTCAGCAACGGTAACGACGGCGGAAAACTGACCTACCGCCGCAGCACGCCGACACTCGGACTTCTCTACAGGCTGACGCCTGCGCTCAATCTCTATGCCAGCGCGGCGCGCGGCTTCGAAACGCCAACGCTGAATGAACTCTTTTACTCCGGCACGGGCGGCGGCTTCAATTACCGTCTACGGGCCGCGCGCAGCACGCATGCGGAACTTGGCATGAAGGTCTTACTGGGCAAGGAGGCGCGCATCGATGCCGCCCTGTTCCGGGTTCGGACGGACGATGAGCTGGCGGTCAATGCCGCCAGTGGCGGGCGCACCAGTTACCGCAATGCCAGCCAGACCTTGCGCCGAGGCGCGGAGATTTCCTTATCGGCGGCGTGGGCGCATGGTCTCAGCGCCCGGCTGGCCTTGAGCGCCCTGCACGCCGTCTACGCCCAGGCTTATGGCAATGTCCAGCAAGGCAACCGCCTGCCGGGCGTGGCCAGCGGCCAGGCATATGCCGAGCTGGCGTGGCAGGCCGATGCCGGCCGCTTCGGCGCGGCGCTGGAAGCCTATTCCAGTTCAAAGCTCTATGCGGAAGACAGTAACAGCGAACGCCCGGCGCCGGGCTATGCGCTGGCAAACCTGCGGCTGACGGCGGCGCAGAGCGCGGGCAGCTGGCGCCTGAAGCAATTCATCCGCCTGAACAATCTGTTCGACCGTCGCTACGTCGGCTCGGTCATCGTTGCTGACGCCAACAAGCGCTATTACGAAGCCGCGCCGCAGCGGAACTGGGCTGCGGGCGCCAGCGTCCAGCTGCAGTTCTAGCGTCGTTCGGCGCAGGGGCGCAACTGGTTTTCGGCGTTTCGGCATATGTGAAGCCGCACTCTTGTCATGGCCTGATCAAAGAACGTCGACAGGTGCACGTCCGCCACAATTCGCCGTTCCGACTTGGACTTACCTGCTGCATCGACATGCCGGACAACACTCCACCCTCCCGAAGTTGCGCTTCGCTCGCTGCGATCGGCTCGCGGCCGGACTTGCCCTCGCAGGAATATGCCCATGCTGTGGGCGCATCTCCAAAAACAAACGGCCCGCGCAAGGCGGGCCGCTCTCGGGGCGGACGGCGCGGCCGTCCTGCCGGAATGCGATTACTGCAGTTTGATTTCGACGTCTACGCCGGCTGGCAGGTCCAGCTTCATCAGGGCGTCAACGGTCTTGTCGGTTGGATCCACGATGTCCATCAGGCGCTGGTGGGTGCGGATTTCGAACTGGTCGCGCGAAGTCTTGTTCACGTGCGGGGAACGCAGCACGTCGTAGCGCTGGATGCGGGTTGGCAGAGGCACTGGGCCTTTTACCACGGCGCCGGTGCGCTTGGCGGTGTCAACGATTTCCAGGGCGGACTGGTCGATCAGCTTGTAGTCGAAAGCCTTCAGGCGGATGCGGATTTTTTGATTTGGGGTGGACATGCTAATTCCTTAAAGAACGAACCGGAAACTTTGAAGTTCCGGCAATGTATGTAAGAACTGCTAGCGGGCCGACATGATAGCACAGGCCGGCCCGCTTTTATCGCGCTAAGAAACTAATTAGCCGATGATCTTGGCAACCACGCCGGCGCCAACGGTACGGCCGCCTTCACGGATCGCGAAGCGCAGACCTTCTTCCATCGCGATCGGGTTGATCAGCTTGACGGTGATCGACACGTTGTCGCCTGGCATAACCATTTCTTTATCGGCTGGCAGCTCGATCGAACCGGTTACGTCGGTGGTACGGAAGTAGAACTGTGGACGGTAGTTGTTGAAGAACGGGGTGTGACGGCCACCTTCGTCTTTCGACAGCACATAGATCTCGCCGGTGAAGTGGTTGTGCGGCTTGATCGAGCCTGGTTTCGCCAGAACTTGACCACGTTGCACGTCTTCACGCTTGGTGCCGCGCAGCAGCAGACCAACGTTGTCGCCCG
>JANCSZ010000042.1:0-2875 GCA_024437665.1 Massilia sp. YIM B04103
CCAGGCTGCGTTCCGGCCGCAGGGCTTCCACCACCTGCTCGAACGGCAATTCCTGATGCTGCTGTGCTGCCAGGGCCTGCGCCTTCACCCGCGCCAGCAGCTGCGCCACGCTGGGCGCGCCCGACAAGTCGATGCGCAGCGCCAGCGTGTTGACGAAGAAGCCGATCAGCTGCTCGCTCTCCGCCTGGCCGCGGTTCGCGCTCGGCGCCCCCACCACCACTTCCTCCTGCCCGGCCAAGCGGCCCAGCAGCAGCGCCCAACTGGCCAGCAGGGTCATAAACAGGCTGGTGCCGTGGCGCTGGCTCAGCGCTCGCAGCTGCTCCGTCAGCGCCGCGTCCAGGCGGCACGGCAGCCAGGCGCCCATGTAGTCCTGGCGCGCCGGGCGTGGCCGGTCGGCAGGCAGCTCCAGCAGCGCCGGCGCCCCCTGCAGCGTCTGGCGCCAGTAATCGAGCTGCGTCTGCAGCACCGCGCCGGACAGCCAGCGCCGCTGCCACGCTGCATAGTCGGCGTACTGCAGGGCCAGCGGCGGCAGCGGATCAGGCGCGCCAGTGGCAAAGGCGCCGTACAGCGTTTCCAGTTCGTTCAGGAACACACCCATCGACCAGCCATCGGACACGATGTGGTGCTGGGTCAGCAGCAGCACGTGGTTTTGTTCGCCCAACCGCAGCAGCCGCGCGCGCAGCAACGGGCCGTGCGCCAGATCGAAAGGCTCCGCCGCCTCGTCCTGCACCAGGCGCTGCAAGGCTACCTGGGCTTCGGCCGGTTCCAAGGCTTCCAGATTGTCTTCGCGCAGCACAAAGCCGTCGGCGGCGCCGATACGCTGCACCGGCTCGCCGTTTTCCAGCACGAAGCTGGTGCGCAGCGACTCATGCCTTGCCACGATGCGGGCCAGTGCGCGCCGCAGCGCCACACCATCCAGCGCACCGTTCAACTGCAGCGCCAGCGGCAGATGATAGGCCGCTCCGGCGCCATCCATCTGCGCCAGGAACCACAGGCGCTGCTGAGCAAAGGACAAGGCCGCGCGCTCCGCCGGAGCGGCCGGCACGATCGGCGGCAGCTTGGCCGCAGCAACCGGAGCCTGATCCAGATGGCGTGCCAGATCCATCAGCACCGGCTGGGCAAACAGGTCGGCAAGCGTGGCTTCCAGTGCGCAGGCCTGGCGCAGCCGCGCGATCATGCGCAGGGCCAGCAGCGAATGACCGCCCAATTCAAAGAAGTGGTCGTGCCGCCCCACCTGCTCCAGCTGCAACAGGTCGGCCCAAATGGCAGCCAGCGCCGTTTCCGTTGCGCCCAGCGGCGCTTCGTAGCCGCGCTGACGGTAAACCGCGCCATCGGGCGCTGGCAGGGCTTTCCGGTCCAGCTTTCCGTTCGGCGTCAGCGGCATTGCGGACAAAGCCATATAGGCAGCCGGCACCATATATTCGGGCAGTTGTGCGGCCAGATGGCCACGCAATTGGCCGGCTTCGGGCTGGCTGCCAGCAACCGGAATATAGTAGGCCACCAGCCGCTTCGCCTCACCTTCGCCGCGCACCAGCACTGCCGCTTCGGCCACGTCTGGATGCGACGCCAGGCAAGCCTCGATCTCACCCAGCTCGATGCGGAAGCCGCGCAGCTTGACCTGGAAGTCGTCGCGTCCAAGGAATTCAATGCTGCCATCCGACAGCCAGCGCGCCATATCGCCGCTGCGGTACATGCGCGCACCTGGTTCGCCGCTGAAGGGGTCGGCCAGGAAGCGCTGCGCCGTCAGATCGTCGCGGTCCAGGTAGCCGCGCGCCACGCCTGCGCCACCGATATGCAGCTCGCCAGCTACGCCAGGCGGAACCGGCTGGCCTTGAACATCGAGGATGTAGCTGCGCGTATTGGCAAGCGGCCGCCCCAGCGGCACCGCACCTTCGTCCAGAGGATCGCAAAGATGGTTCAAGCTGCACACCGTCGCTTCGGTCGGACCATAGGCATTGAACAGGCGGCAGTGGCGCGACCATTGGCGCGCTAGTTGGGGCGCCAAAACGTCGCCGCCCACCACCAGCACTTCGAGCGCCAGCGGCTCGTCCTGCGGCGGCAGAGGCAGCAAAGTCAGCGCTGCCGACGGTAAATTCAGATGCGTGATGCCGGCGCTGCGCAAGGTGGCCGACAAGGCTTCTCCCGGTTGCAAAGCAGGTCCCGGCGCCAAGTGCAGGCTGGCGCCGGAACACAAGGCCATCATGACTTCGGACACGCAGACATCGAAACCCGATGAGACAAACTGCAGTACCCGGCTCTCCGCGCGAACACCGTACAGCGCGATCTGCGCCTGGGCCAGATTACACACCGCGGCATGGGGCACCATTACGCCCTTTGGCTGGCCGGTCGAACCGGAGGTGTAGATGATGTACGTCAGATGGCTGGCCGTCAGTGCCGCGCGCGGCGGATTGCCGTCCGGTTGACCGGACCACAGGCGGGCGTCGCGCGCCACATCCAGCAGTGGCAAGGCCTGGCCGCGCGCCTGCAGCGCCGCCAGCGGCGCCTTAAGCGTCTCGCCCAATTCCGCCTGCGTCAGCAGCACCGCCGGCGCGCTGTCACCCAGCATATAGGCCAGGCGCTCGGCCGGATAGGCCGGGTCCAGCGGCACATACGCACCGCCCGCCTTCAGCACCGCCAGCAAAGCCAGGATCATTTCCGGCCCACGCTCCAGGCACAGCGCCACGCGCACGTCCGGCCCCACGCCCAGGCCGCGCAGATGGTGCGCCAGCCGATTGGCCTGGGCATTCAATTCTGCATAACTGAGCTCGCGGCCCATGCCGGTCACCGCCAGCGCTTGCGGCCGCGCCGCAGCCTGTTCTTCGATCAACTCATGAATGCACTGACCGGCCGGATAGGCCAGCACCTCGCCACGGCC
>JANCSZ010000043.1:0-2872 GCA_024437665.1 Massilia sp. YIM B04103
CCCGCTGTGCTGGACGAACGCTCGCCCGAGGCCAGCGGGAAGCGCTCGCAGTGCCAGCCGGTTAGGTTGGCCAGATTGCGGTGTTCGACCATCACGCCTTTCGGCCGGCCCGTCGAGCCCGAGGTGTAGATCACATAGGCCAGGTGCGCGGCTTCCAGTCCTGCCGGCGCGGGATTATCGGTGGACTTGGTACGCCACGCCGGCGCCGGATCGTCCAGCTCCAGCACCGTGGCTGTCATCAGCGCGCGGCTGGCCGGCAGCAATTCCTGCAGCGAGGACTGGGTCAGCACCACGCGCGGCCGGCTGTCGTCGAGCATGAAGGCCAGCCGTTCAGAGGGATATTGCGGATCGAGCGGCACATAGGCGCCGCCCGCTTTCAGCGTGGCCAGCATCCCCAGCACCAGCGGCGCGCCGCGTTCGAGCACCAGGGCCACCCGCGTATCGGGTTTCACGCCGAGGCAGATCAAGTGATGTGCCAGACGGTTGGCGCCCTCGTTGAGTCGCTGGTAGCTCCAGCTTTCGCCTTCCGTTTCGAGCGCCACCGCGTCCGGCGTCTGCGCCGCGCGCTGCTCGAACTGCCGATGCGCAAACGGTTCCGTGTAACTGCGTTGGGTGGCGTTCCACTCCACCAGCACCTGGCGCCGCCCTGCTTCATCCAGCAGATCGATGCTGCCGATCACCTGGGTTTCGTCCTTTACCATGGCTTGCAGCAGCGCCTTGAAGCTGGCGATATGCCTTTGCATCGTGCCCTGATCAAACAGCGCCGTCGCATAACCGATGCGGCCAATCAGGTGGCCATCCACTTCCTGCATGTCCAAGGCCAGATCGAATTTGGCGCTGTGATGATCGAAGTCCAGTTCCCGCATACTCAATTGACCCAGCTCCACCGCGCCCTTCGGCGTATTCTGCAAGGCGAACATAAGCTGGAATATTGGACTGTATGACAAACTGCGGCGCGGATTGACCGCCTCGACCACCTGTTCGAATGGAATATCCTGATAGCTTTGTGCTTCCAGCACCAGATTTCTCACCCGGTCCACCATTTCGCCGACAGTAGGATCGCCGCTGGCGTCAATGCGCAAGGAAACAGTGTTGACGAAAAAGCCGATCAGCGGCTCCAGCTCCAGCCGGATACGGTTGGCGACGGGGGAACCGATCACCACTTCCTGCTGGCCAGCCAGACGGGAGGCCAGCGTACCCCAGGCGCTCAACAGGGTCATATACAAGGTGGCTTCATGCCGGCGCGCCAGGGCTTTCAGCTGGGCGCTGAGTTCCGCATCCAGTTCGAAACCGAGACTGCGGCCCGTATAATCCTGCGCCGCGGGACGCGGCCTGTCGCTCGGCAGAGCGGCCAGCTCCGGCGCATCCGCCAGTTGCCGCTGCCAGTAAGCCAGCTGCTGCTTCTGCACGCCGCCGTCAAGCCATCGGCGTTGCCACAAGGTGAAGTCGGCATACTGCACGGGCAAGGCCGGCAGAGGGTCTTTGGCATGGGACGTCCCACTGGCGTAGGCGCGATACAGCTCACTCAGTTCGCGCGTCAGCACGCTCAGGGACCAGCCATCGGACACGATGTGGTGTACCGTGATCAGCAGCACATGTTCTTCAACACCCAGGCGCAGCAGGCGGCCCCGGATCAATGGCCCCAGGGCCAGATCGAAAGGCGCACGCGCTTCTTCCCTGGCCCAGTGCTCCACGCCGGCGCGGCGCTCTTCGCCATTGCCGCTGCTCAGATCATGGCGCTCCAGAGAAAAACGGGCTGCTTCATCGATGCACTGCAGGGGATTGCCATCAACCACCTCGAAGCGCGTGCGCAAGGCCTCATGCCGCGCCACGATGCGATCCAGCGCTGCCGTCAGCGCTTCTTCATTCAAGCGCCCTTCCAGTCGCAGGCCCAGCGGAATATGGTACGCCGCACTGGCCTCTTCCCCCATCTGGGCAATAAACCAGAGGCGCTGCTGCGCGAACGAAAGCGGCCAGGAACCGGCCTGCTTTGGTCTCGGTGGGATGATCTCCACTGGCAAGCCATCCTTGCTCCGGCCTTTGGCCTGGCGCATCTGCTGCAGCAACGCTTCCTTCTCGGTTCTGCTCAGGTTTTCCAACTGTGCTTTCTTCATTGTTCAAGCCCTATCTTGAGAGATCATGGATTCAAGTTCTTCGGCGCCGTATGCCATCAATTCCTGATCGAGGATGATGCCGGCCAGTTCCGACAGAACGGGATTCGAGAACACTTCAGTCAATGCAATATCCAGCCCCCACTCGCGCCGGATACGGGCGAGTAGTTGGGTCACCAGCAGGGAGTGGCCGCCCAATTCGAAGAAATGATCGTGGCGGCCCACCCGTTCCTGCTGCAGCAGTTCGGACCAGATGCGCGCCAGCGCCACTTCCGTCTCGCCCTGCGGCGCTTCGTAGGGGCGCTGTGCATAGGCCGCGCCTTCGGGCGCCGGCAAGGCTTTCCGGTCCAGCTTTCCGTTCGGCGTCAGCGGCAGCTGGTCCAGCAGCACAAAGGCCGCCGGCACCATATGCTCGGGCAGAACGCGCGCCAGTGCGGTGCGCAGCGCCGGCAGATCCGGCGCATCCGCCACTAGATACGCCACCAGGCGCTGATCGCCTGGGCTATCCTCGCGCGCCAGCANGCAGCACAAAGGCCGCCGGCACCATATGCTCGGGCAGAACGCGCGCCAGTGCGGTGCGCAGCGCCGGCAGATCCGGCGCATCCGCCACTAGATACGCCACCAGGCGCTGATCGCCTGGGCTATCCTCGCGCGCCAGCATCACCGCTTCGCGCACGCCGGCCTGGCGCAGCAATTGCGCCTCGATCTCGCCCAGCTCGATGCGCTGGCCGCGCAGCTTGACCTGGTGGTCGTTGCGGCCC
>JANCSZ010000044.1:0-2823 GCA_024437665.1 Massilia sp. YIM B04103
CAAGCTTCTTATCTTTCGTTTCGCAGCGCTTGGCGCTTCGAAACTTCCTCGCTGCGCTACTTGCGCTGCGCTGCGTTGCGTTGCGTTGCGAGGGACAGAACTATAGCAAAGGACCGGTGACTTTGCAAGAGTCTCAATATTCAATAAGTGTCATCGCCTCATGCTGCTTATTCCCCCAGTATGGCTTCGCGGCTGAACGGCAGGCTTGGGAGCTGCTTGTCCGAATACAGCGCAATCTGGTCCGCGTAATGCGGCGAGGCCGGATCGGTCGATTGGCCATAGGCGAGGATGCCGCGTGCTATCGGCCCCGATTCATCGAAAGTGGCAAGCTGAATATAGCTGCTACCCCNAGTCTCAATATTCAATAAGTGTCATCGCCTCATGCTGCTTATTCCCCCAGTATGGCTTCGCGGCTGAACGGCAGGCTTGGGAGCTGCTTGTCCGAATACAGCGCAATCTGGTCCGCGTAATGCGGCGAGGCCGGATCGGTCGATTGGCCATAGGCGAGGATGCCGCGTGCTATCGGCCCCGATTCATCGAAAGTGGCAAGCTGAATATAGCTGCTACCCCAAGCAATGTTCCGGTAGCCGCTCGCATCCAGCGCATTGGCCATGTGGATGGAGTTGTAGCAGCCGTCGATATCGCCGATCCCGCCATGAATAGGCGTGCGGACACCATTGCGCATCTCGTATTGATAATCGCCCAGCCGCCCGTCCAAGGGAATGCCCAGCTTCTGCAATTTGAGCACGGCATCCTTGAGCGCGCCCAGCATCGCGGGCATTGCTGCAGCCGCCAGTGCGCGCGGCGTATGGACGGGATCGGATGAATTGAGCACGACCGCCCATTTGCCAGGAATATGCGCAGCCTGATTCCAGAACTCCCGGAACAGCACCGCCCCGCGGCTGTCGAGGTTGGCCTTACGGTCCCACATCCGCAAAGCGGAGCAGGCCCGCTCAAGCAAGGGATCGTTCGCGGCAACACAAGCTGGCAGCAACTCGGGCAGGACCAGCTCCGCCGCGTAAATACGGTTCGAGAATTGCAGCTCGGCCAGATCGTCCAGGGTTAGGCGGCCGCGGGCGGCAAGCATTTCTTCAATCTGGACAAAGCCGATGCGCGTCCGTAAATGCTGCTCAACTCCAATCGGCCCATATAGTGGCGAATAGCCCAAAGGCGGCGGCCCGGTCAGCAGTTGGCGCGCATTGCTCAACCAATAGCCGTCATTCGAATTGCCAACATAATCGGCGCGCTGCATTGATGGCCCTTGCGCCGGCGGCACCACTCCCGCCAACGCACTGGCCATCCCCTCCCAGGCACAAGCACTGCGAGCGCCATCGAACATCAACAGCTCCTCCGACAGCAGGCAATCGGAGCGGAACTTGCCAGTATCCATATTCGGCACCACGCTGGCATCGGCATAGAGGGTGCCGCCGGCCCGGTCCGCGGCAACCGTATTGACCCAGGGCAGTCCGGCCACCGCATCCAGGCGGGACTTCAGGTCATTCACACTGACGGCCCGACCAATTTCCATCCATTGCCGCAACAGGCGGGCATTGTTGCGATTGGGATCACCCAACACCAGTGCCGAGGTGGCGCTCCAGCCATTGCCCACGCCCGGCAAAATCATGACAGCACCTTGATGGCTGAAATAGAAATGCCGCGTCTTCGCACGCAGACTGCCGTCGGGCTGCAGGGTGGTGATCGTCGCCGCGCGCGAACTCATTTTCCGGCTTTGTCCATCGTAGAAATAGGTGGTGCCGCTGGGGTCGGTTGGATCGAGCTGGAGGCGGAAAGTGGTGAAGTGGATGGCCTTGGTAACAGTATGCGTCCAGGCCACATCCTTATTGAAGCCGATCACGACAATAGGTAGCCCGCCCAAGCTGACGCCCATGACATCGTAGACGCCGGGAAGAGTCAGGTGCAGCTGATAAAAGCGGTCGGTACTGGTCCAGGGATAGTGCGGATTGGTGAGCAATAGACCATGCCCACTGAGGCTGGCATCACGCCCAATCGCCAAACCATTACTCGCCAAGGACGGCGCGATGCGCGGCATGCTGGGCAATGTGGTGCCGGCCATCGGCTTTGTGGTGCTGGCCGGATCGCGCGCTGCGGCGACAATGGCCTGGGCAAATACTTCGCCCGTCCCATGCAGCGCCTTCTCGGCAATCAGCAAATACAGATCATCGATGCTAATCGGCGTTACCCAAGGAGCGCCACGGCAAGCGGCAGGCAAGTCGGCGCCCTGCTCGCGCAGATAGCGGTTATAGCCAGCCGCATAGCCGGCAAGCAGCTCACGCACGACAGACGGTTCGGCGGCGTAAGCCGTGCGCAGCTGGTCCGGATCGAGATAGCCTTTGAAAAAGAAATCGCTGTCTTCGTTGCGCAGGTCGAGAAAATCGAGCGCCGCACCATATTCGCCATCGCGCGGCCGGGTGGCGAAGGCATCGGGGCCGAAATATCGGGAGCGCTCACCGCGCACCGTGAGCAAGCTGTCGGCCAGCATACAGATATTGTCCTGCGCATAGGCATAGGCCAGGCCGTAGCCCAGACCGCCGAAATTATCGGCTTGCACATGCGCGATACCGTAGCTGGTGCGCGCGAGTTCGGCTTTGAGGCGGGGATGTGTGGCGGTGGCGGCACCTTGGTCGTTGCCGCAGGCGGCCAGGAGCGCAACGCAAAGGGATGCAGCGATAAGCTGTTTCATGATGGACTCCAGGAGACGGATATCCATGATCGCTGTCGCTTTCCACCGCCATCTTGAGGGGACTCAAATGCGCGCGCCAAAACGAAAAAAGCCCCGACTGCAAACGCAGCCGGGGCTTTCTC
>JANCSZ010000045.1:0-2742 GCA_024437665.1 Massilia sp. YIM B04103
CGCCAAGCCGATATCGACCCGCGCCATCAGCGCGGCGCGGCCGGTTAATTGGTCGAGTGCGCTGTACTGGTTGGCATAGGTGCCCAGTGCCAGATCGTAGGCGGCCTTGGCCTTGCCGGTGCCGTTGATGGCATTGATCAGGGCGGTCAGCTCGGCCGCGTTGGGCTCGCGGCTGAAGCCGGTGCGGAAGAGGGCGCTTGCATACTGCGCGGCGGAGCCGGCCGTGTTCAGGCGCGCCTGGCCTTTGGCCGAGGCTATCTCGACCATGTGCAACGATGGCGATGATTCACAAAACTTAGCTAGGACTTGCGAATTTTTTCAACTCGTCATGTCCTAAAATTACACCACGTCCGTTATCAAGAACGATTGGCCATCGGTCTCCGATTTTCCTTCCAATTGTCAGGGCCAACGCTTGCGCTTCGGCTCCTTCTCCAAATTCCAGGCCTAACAAAGTGCACATTTCGCCTCCTAATTTTCTTCTGATAATCCCACCAAGATCAGCTTCCTCAAAACAATCAAAGTCGGAGTTTAACATTCTTGCAATTAATGAATAATTGTCTCGATGAAACTCTGCACATCGTGAGCCATCACTCTCAATTGCGATCTCAGCGCCAATTTCTTCCAAAGCGCTAAGGAAGTCTTCTTCAGAAATGCTCGCAGAACTAATAATATTTGCTTCAAAAATCATATTTTTTCCTTTTTACTTACGTAGAGTGCGCAGATATTCGACCAAATCCGGTACCGTTTTTACGACTGCGCTCGCACCCGCGTCCATTGCACTTTTTGTCATTGAACGACCATATCCCGGCGCAAGCACAACTACGGGTTTCCCATCTGGATTCACAGCAGGATTAGTCAACCTCGTCCGAATTTGCGTTGCCTTACTTGTTGTTGTCGCGTTGGTCACCTCGATGATTGCATCTGGTGTTTCAAGATCAACTTGTGCAAAAGTGCCCCGTTGTCCCGTTCGTCCTGGAATAGCGCTATTTGGGATTGTTCGATCAAATGCAACAAGCTGATTCCTCAACGCGAATGCGGCCCGCCCTTCAAGGACTTTGTCTGCAATTTGATCACTTGATGCGAGTACTCCATATGAATTGCGTCCTTGTAGGGCAAAAGAAATTTGATCATCGAGAACTCCCATTGCACCTGGAGTATTAACGAATATGGTTCCAGTATCTGCATACAAAGGCGTGCGAGCAGTTGAAAGAACGGAGTTCGTGAATGCGTTTCCATTGGGGATCCGAGCAAACTGAAGGCCAGCTTTGATCTCTGAACTCAATGCCATGGTTAGCATTCGAGTTTCGCCCAACGTTGCATTTCCAACAGAGGTAATTGCGCTACTAACTCCGATTGCAAGCTTTGCTGGCAGCAATCCTGTCATTGCAAAGGGCGAGCCAACCAGTCCAATATCTTCAATCAGATGCCTTCCGACATCATAAGTAAGCGTACCCGCACGAGGATCGGTAAAGCCGTTATCACGTAGGTACCGCTGCGCCCCACTCAATCCATCACCAGTAGCATTTACTAAACGTTGTCCATTATCGTCGATGGAGCGAATCGGCTTACATACCAGTCCATCATCGTACCAACCACTTTGGGCGGCCAATTCTTGTTTGTATCGAGCTTCTTCTTTCGCTGAAGTGGCCGACGTCGAGGTAAAGCGCGAACGATCACGTGTGTTTCCTGGATTCGGACCGATGGCGTTGGAATCTTCATCCTCAGGTCCGACGTAGGCTCCCATTCCTCCTTGGCTTCCTCCTCCACTGGTCCCACTCGACTGACTAAACGATGAATGTATTTGGTCTTTCAGGCTTTCCCCCAGCGCATTGCCAAACGCGTCGGTCGCAATGGTCACCACATCAATCTTACCGCCGCGCGCCAGCGCGGTGGCCGTGCCGGCAATGAAGCCCACGGCCGAGCGCTGCGCCAGCTCGTTACCAGCAGTGATCTTGGCGAGCAGGTTATCACCTTGGAGCGCACCGGCGGCAACGCTACCGGCTGCGGCACCTACGCCAGAGGCGGCGACGCTGCGCCAATTAAAGCCTTTTTGCAGGCCCGTGATATTGGCAATGCCCTGACTCATGGTGTTGGCCAGNAATGAAGCCCACGGCCGAGCGCTGCGCCAGCTCGTTACCAGCAGTGATCTTGGCGAGCAGGTTATCACCTTGGAGCGCACCGGCGGCAACGCTACCGGCTGCGGCACCTACGCCAGAGGCGGCGACGCTGCGCCAATTAAAGCCTTTTTGCAGGCCCGTGATATTGGCAATGCCCTGACTCATGGTGTTGGCCAGCACGGCACGCGCGGCGGCTCCCTGCCAGCCCTGGTCGCTAAAGATGCCGCCCAGCATGCCCTCGCCAACGGCAAGGCCGATGCCTTTTGTCATGCCGGCGCTAATGGCGGAAAGACCCACAGCTTTCCAACTGAAATCATCTTGCGCGCCGATGGCCATGCCGACGGCTTGACTGGCGATGGAACCGGCGGCAGCGCTTAGCGCTGCGCCACCGATGGCAGTCATGGCGGCGGCGGCCGTACCAGTTACGCCCATAGCACCTACTGCCGCACCCATCAGCTGGGCCGCCGCGCCTGCAGTGATCCAGGTCACCACCACTGCCACCACGACCATGATCACCTGCCCGATAACACCACAGCCGCCTTTCTTCGGCGGCTTCGGCGGTGCCATGGTCGGCGCCGTATTGCCGAGCTGTTCGCTGGCGTCGTAAGGCTTGAAGCTGTCGCTG
>JANCSZ010000046.1:0-2693 GCA_024437665.1 Massilia sp. YIM B04103
TTTCGTGGCCGATCCTTTCGATCCGCTGGGTGGACGCCTGTACCGCACCGGAGACCTGGTGCGCTGGAATGGCGAAGGCCAGCTGGAATACCTGGGCCGCCTTGACCATCAGGTGAAGATACGCGGCTTGCGCATCGAGCTGGGCGAGATCGAAGCCCAGTTGCTGGCGCAGCCGGAGCTACGCGAGGCGGTGGTGGTGGCGCGCGAAGGCGCGGCCGGAACGCAGCTGGTGGCCTATGTTTCGCCGCAGGCTGGCGTGAGCTGCGAAGCAATCCTGTTGCGTGAGCGCCTGGCGCAGCTGCTGCCGGACTATATGGTGCCAAGCGCCATCGTGGTGCTGGAGGCATTGCCACTCAACGCCAACGGCAAAATTGACCGCAAGGCCTTACCCGAACCGGAGTTGTCGCAGGCATCCCGCTATGAAGCCCCGCAGGACGGCACGGAAGCGGCACTGGCGGCCCTGTGGGCCGAATTGCTGGGCATGAAAAGCATCGGCCGCAACGATAACTTTTTCCAGCTGGGTGGGCATTCGCTTCTGGCGGTCCAGCTGACGGCCCGCATCCAGCGGGATATGCAGTTTGAACTGAGCGTGAAGGATGTGTTCCGTCATCCCATCCTTGCGGAGATGGCGCGGCATATCGGCGCCCAGCGCGGAAAGTCCAGTGAACAGGCCTTGGCCGATCTTGATTCCTTTATCGATAGTTTGGAGAATGTTTGATGAGTGACGTCGCAACGCGCCGTATTGCGGAGAAATTTGCGCAACTGTCCGCCGGGCAGCGCCGTGCGGTGTACCAGCGTCTGAGAGCGGACGGCATGAGCATCGGCCAGTTCCCGATTCTAAAGCGCGAGGAATCGGCAACGCAGGCCTGTGCCTTGTCATACGCCCAGGCGCGCCAATGGTTCCTATGGCAGCTGGACCCAACCAGCACGGCCTACCATATTGCCGGCGCGCTTGCGTTGAAGGGTGAATTGAATGCTGCTGCCGTGCATAGCGCTTTTGCCGCGCTTGTGGCGCGCCACGAAGCCTTGCGCACGGTATTCCAGCCGGGCAGCGATGGCCTGGCGGAGCAAGTCATCCTGCCGCAGCTGGACCTGAATATTGAGTTGACCGATCTGAGTGCACTGGCGGAAGACGAGCGTGAAGCGCGCGTACGGCAGGAAGCCATGCGCATCAGCCAGCAGACCTTCGATCTGACCCAAGGCCCGCTGCTGCGGGTTGGCCTGATCAAGTCTGCCGCCGATGCGCATGTGCTGGTGGTGGTCATGCACCATATCGTTTCCGATGGCTGGTCGATGCAGATTATCGTCGACGAATTCGCAGCGCTGTACCGCGCCGCCGTGCAAGACGGTTCTGCGGCGCTGGCTGAGCTGCCGATCCAGTACGCTGACTACGCCGTATGGCAGCGCAACTGGATGGAAGCGGGGGAGCAGGAACGACAGCTTGCCTATTGGACAGAGCAACTGGGCAAGGAGCAGGCAGTCCTGCAATTGCCGGCCGACCGGCCGCGCCGTGCCGATGGCGTTTACCGCGCCGCGCGCCATAGCGTCACGCTGTCTTCCGAACTGGCATCCGGCCTGCGGAAACTCGCGCAAAATCAGGGTGCGACCCTGTTCATGGCCTTGCTGTCGGGCTTCCAGGCTTTGCTGAACCGCTATACAGGACAGACCGATGTCCGTATCGGCGTGCCGATTGCAAACCGCCATCGCGTGGAAAGCGAACGGGTGATCGGCTTCTTCGTCAATACGCAAGTGCTGCGCAACCGGCTGCATGGCCGTATCAGCCTGGCGCAGGCGCTGGCGCAAACGCGGGAAGCCGCCCTGGGCGCGCAGGAGCATCAGGATCTGCCGTATGAGCAGCTGGTGGAGGCGCTGCAGCCGGAGCGCAGCTTGAGCGGCAATCCGCTGTTCCAGGTGATGTTCAATCATCAGCGCACCGATTATCGCGCCTTGCAGCAGTTGCCGGGATTGGAACTGAATGACTATGCATTGGATCGTCAGCAAGCGCAGTTTGAGATGACGCTGGATACGCGGGAAGACGAAAACGGGGTGCTGAGCGCCACCTTCAGCTATGCTGCCGAGCTATTCGACGAGGCAACCATCGCGCGCTTTGCGCAGCATTACCAGGTGATTCTGCAAGCCCTGAGCGGCAATCCGGAGCAATTGCTGGGCGACGTCGAGTTTCTGGATGATGCGCAGCATGCCCAGTTGCAGCAATGGGGCGACAACCGCGAACATCATGATGGCGAAGAGCCTGTCCATCGCCTGTTTGAAAAACTGGCCGCTAGCCAGCCGGAATCCTGCGCACTGCTGTTTGGCGGTGCGTCGCTGAGCTATGGCGAGCTGAATGCGCGCGCCAACCGTCTGGCCCATCATCTGATCCAGCTTGGCGTGCGGCTGGAGAGCAAGGTTGGCATCGCGCTGGAGCGCTCCTTCGAGATGGTGATCGGCCTGCTGGCTATTCTGAAGGCAGGCGGCGCCTATGTGCCGCTNGCGGTGCGTCGCTGAGCTATGGCGAGCTGAATGCGCGCGCCAACCGTCTGGCCCATCATCTGATCCAGCTTGGCGTGCGGCTGGAGAGCAAGGTTGGCATCGCGCTGGAGCGCTCCTTCGAGATGGTGATCGGCCTGCTGGCTATTCTGAAGGCAGGCGGCGCCTATGTGCCGCTCGATCCCGAGTATCCGGCCGAACGCCTG
>JANCSZ010000047.1:0-2646 GCA_024437665.1 Massilia sp. YIM B04103
CGGTGTACAGCCGCCGTCCGGCGGCCCTGGCGGCCCCGGCCCCGGTCCCGGCGCCGGCCGCATCGCTCCAGGGAGAATACTGATGCAGTTTTCCGTTGTGATCCCCCTCTATAACAAGGCGCCGTATATCGAGGCCACGATTGCCTCGGTGCTGGCGCAGACTTGCCAGGATTTTGAAATCGTCGTGGTCGACGACGGTTCCAGCGACGCCGGGCCGCAATTGGTGGCGGCCATCGGCGATCCGCGCATCCGGCTGTTGCGCCAGCCGAACGGCGGCGTGTCGCGCGCGCGAAACACCGGCATCCAAGCCGCCGTCGGCGATCTGGTCTGTTTCCTCGATGCCGACGACTGGTATGGCCGCCACTACCTGGCTTGCATTGCCGCGATGGCGGCGCGCCATCCGGGCCCGGCCATGTATGCCACGGCCTATCAGCGCGTCGGCGAGGGCGAGCCGGCGCAGCTGGACGGCGAGGCGGGCGCGCTGCCGCCGGCCTCGCCGATCGAGAATTTTTATGAATACCGCCACCGCCATGGCCCGTTCTTTTTCACCAGTTCGGTGGTGATCCCGCGCCGGGAATTGCAGGCGATGCAACCGTGCTTCCCGGTCGGCGAACAGTTTGGCGAAGACCAGGATGTCTGGTTCCGCGTGGCCGAGCGCCTGCCGCTGATCTTTAACCCGGCGCGGCTGGTGGCCTACCGCATCGGCGTGGCCGACAGCCTGTCGGTGCTGCATGGCTTGCGCGAATTGCCGCCGCTGTTTGCGCGGCTCGAGCAGCGCGCGCGCAACGGCACGGTGCCGGCGCCGATGCGGCGCGCCGCGCTGCGCATCGTTGCCGATGCGCGTTTGGCCGTGGCGCGCTATGCTCTGATACAAGGCCGGCGCCGGACGGCCCTGGCCGCCTTGCGCGACGCGGCGCGCGATGGGCGGTCGCGCCGCTGGTGGGTGACGGCGGCCTTGTGTCTGTTTGCAAACGGTGGCATGGTGCAGCACTGGGAAATGTGGCGCAGCAAGCACAAGCGCGCCGCCAGTGACTGATTGTCTCAGGGCAATTACTGTATCATGGCGGAATTGTCGAGGTGGGACCGCGCCGGCGCGGCCCGTCCGGCTCACGACCCTTGCCATAGAGGCTGAAAACATGAATCTCCCAAAACTGAGTGCGCTGCTGATCGCCTGCGGGCTGGTGGCTGGTACGCCGCTGGCGCGCGCCGACTGGGCGCAGAGCGCCGATCCGCTGGTGGTGGCGGCCAAGCCCGGCAGTTACCAGACCCAGGTGCAGAACCCGCCCACCTTCAGCTGGGCCCGCCATCCGACCGGCAGCGGCAGCTATACCCTGGAAATCCGCCAGGGCGCCACGGTGGTGCGCAGCTATACCACCGACCGCACTTGGTATTTGCCGTCCACGTTGTTGCCAAATGGTAACTATACCTGGCGCGTGCGGCCCGCCAGCGCCACCGACTGGTCGAGCGAGCGGCAATTTAGCATTTCCGCCGTCTCCAAACCCTTCCTGGTGCCCGAGAATGCCGCGCTGCGCACGGCGGTGCTGGCACGGCCGCGCCCGCGCGGCCTGCCCACCAGCGTGCCGGCCGTCAGCGCCTGGAGCGCTGCCATGAAGGCCGAGCGCGGCAATGCCTTGCAGGGATTGAGCAATGAAGTGTTGCTGCAGACGGGCAAGCTGGCGCTGAGCAAGGATGCCAACTGGGGCTTGACGGCCAGCCAGCCGGCCACGGCCGCGTTTGTGCAGCAGCAAACCTCGGTGCGCACCCAGATCAATCTGAGCGGCCGCCAGTTGGAAGCGGCGGCGCTGCTCTACCGCCTGACCGGCGACGTGCGTTTCCTGGCCGAGGCGCTGCGCCGTGGCGACGAACTGGCCGCGCTCGACCCCTTCGGCCCCACCAGCTATATCAACCAGGACCAGGCGACGCGCGTCATTGCGCTCAGCCTGAGCAAGGCGCTCGACTATCTGGGCGCGGCGCTCGATGCCCAGCGGCGCACGCTGTGGCGCGACGTGATTGCCGCGCGCACCGGCGAAATCTACAAGGACCTGGCCGACGCCAATATGCGCTTCGACCAGTTGCCCTACGATTCGCTGCGCAGCACCAACCTGGGCTACCTGACCATCATCGCGGCCTTGACCCTGGGCGACATTCCGGCCGCCACCACCTGGTTCGATTTTTCCGTGCGCGGCTATGCCGCCAGCCTGATGGTGTGGAGCGGCCAGGAGGGCGGCTATTCCAACGGCACCGCGTATGCCGAATACGCGGCCGACTATGCGCTGCAGATCTGGCCGCCGCTCATGCAGGCGACCGGCATCAATCTGTTCAACAAGCCCTGGTCGCAGGGCTTCCTGACCTTCCTGATGCAGTTCGTGCCGCCCGGCAGTAAAAACCATCTGTTCGGCGACGGCCAGGAAACGGCGCCCGAATTCCGTTTCATGAAAGCCTTCGCCTCGCGCTTTGCCACGCCCGAGGCCGCCTGGTATGCGCGCAACCTGAGCGGCAACGAAGACAATCTGACCATGCTGCAAGCGGCATATCCGCTGCCCCAGTCCAGCGTGACGACGGCGGCGCCGCCGGCCAATTCGGCTTTCTTCCCGGGTATCGGCTGGGCGGCCATGCACAGCAAGATGGCCGATTTGACGCGCACCT
>JANCSZ010000048.1:0-2614 GCA_024437665.1 Massilia sp. YIM B04103
GCTTCATGGCGGCCAACAGCTTCTATGAGCATCTGGGCCTGGCCGGCGCTTTCCTGCTGGTGGCCTGGCACGATCTGCGCGCACCAGTGGAAGGGCGTTGAGATGACCACCATTTCCTCACCCGGTAGCGCTACGCTAGGCGGCTCGCCCGAAGATGGCGGTGGCCAGCGAGGCAGCGCCGATATGCTTCCGCCAGCCGCACCGGCAGGAAAGAGCCCCCCTGCTGGCAGCGGCCAGCCGGCCAGCGCCCGCTGGTGCGCCAGCACGCTGAGCTTCCTCGCGGGCTATGTGGACACGGCCGGCTTCATCGCGCTGTTTGGCCTGTTCACCGCCCACGTCACCGGCAACTTCGTGCTGCTGGGACGGGCGCTGGTCGAGCCGCATCACGATGTGCAGCTCAAGCTCCTGGCCTTTCCGGCCTTTATCGCCGCCGTGGCCCTGTGCCATCTGCTGGTGCTGCGCTGGCAGCGCCACAGCGGCAATGCGCTGCGGCGCGCCCTGCTGCTGCAACTGGGGCTGCTGCTGGCGGCGGCCATCTGCGGCTGGCTGGCCGCGCCGATCCGCAGCAGCGACGCGCCGCTGGTCATGCTGAGCGGCTTGCTGTGCACGGCGGCCATGGGCGTGCAGAACGCCTATGGCAAGCTGCTGCTGCCGCAGCTGGCCGCCACCACGGTCATGACCGGCAATGTGACCCAGCTGGTGATCGACGCCATCGACGCGGCGCGCGGCCCGGGCACGGTGCGTCCGGCGGACAAAATGAAGCTGCTGTGGCCCGTGCTCAGTTTCGCGGCGGGCGCTTTCGGCGGCGCGCTGGCGGTCAGCCGCTACGGCGTGGCGGCGCTGCTGCTGCCCTGCTTCCTGCTGGCGGCGCTGGCCGCGACGGCGCGGCGCGGGAACTAAAGCGTGATCATGCCGCGCTTGAACGCGATGGTGACGGCATGCGTGCGGTCGTTGGCGCCCAGCTTGGCGAGGATGGTGCGCATATGCGCCTTCACCGTTTCTTCGGAGATGGCGAGATGCAGCGCGATGCGCTTGTTGGAGTTGCCGGCTGCCGCGCTGCACAGCACTTCCGCTTCGCGCTCGCTCAGCAGGCTGCGCCCCATATGCTCGGCCAGCTCCATCGCGATCTCGGAAGGGATGCGGCGCTGGCCCGCATGCACGGCGCGTATGGTGTCCAGCAGATCGCGGCGCAGGCTGCTCTTCAGCAGAAAGCCGGCCGCGCCGCCCTGCACGGCGCGCTGAATCTGGGCGTCGCCTTTGAAGGTGGTCAGCATCACGATGCGCGCCGCCGGAAAATCGCGGCGGATCGCCAGCAGGGCCGTGACCCCGCACATTTCCGGCATGGCGATGTCCATCACCGTCACGTCGGGACGGCACAGCGGATACATGGCCAGCGCCTGCAAGCCGTTTTCCGCTTCGCCCGCCACGCACATATCGGGCTGGCTGGCGATCGTTTCCGCCAGCCCCGCGCGCAGCAAGGGATGGTCGTCCACGATCAGAATGCGGATCGGCGATCCGGCGGCAGGAAACTCCATACTTGTCATTCGGGGCTGGCAAAAACGCGAGGGAGATTTATACCACGCCGCCGCTGCAAGCCACTAGAAGGCTTCCTCGGACGCTGCCCAAAAAAATGCCAGCCGCCCGGCTGGCATGGCTGGCGCCGCGTGACGCTAATGCGGCAGCGGACGGCCGCTGTCCTGGCCACTCTGCGCGGCGCCGCCCGGCAGCGCATGCTCGGCCGGCATGCCGTCCTTGATCATGGTGCGGATTTGCTGGCGCAGCTCCGGACTGTCCGTATGCTGGTGCACGCTCACGGCGTGCTGCACGGCGACGGCCAGCAGCTCATCTTCATCGTCGGCCGAAATGGCGACGGTGCAATGGGCATCGCTGGGAAAGTCGCGGCAATCAATGTATTTGCGTGTCATGGCATCTCCCTTGGTTGCGGACGGCGAAGCGCCGCCCTGTTTCACTATAGTTCGCCAGGGACGATTTGACTTGCATAAATTAATCTTCATAGGAAACGCCGGCTTAAACGCCGACACCGACACCGACAAGGTGGCTCGCGGCGCTGGTGGCCGCAAGCACGGCGAGCGCTGAGCCGCGCCCTGGGCACTCGTCCTTACGCCACACCCTGCGCGGCCCGCAAGCCGCGCCTTGCCGCCAGCCGCTGGCGCGGCGGCAACACCAGCCGTGCCGGCACGCCGGCGCGCTCCTCCACCACGGTAAAGCGGGCCGCCGCGGCGCGCAGGCTGTGCGCCTGCGCCGACAAGACTTGCGCCGCCGCCGTCGCTTGCTCCACCAGCGCCGCGTTCTGCTGCGTGACCGCGTCCATCTGCATGATGGCCATATTGATCTGCTCGATGCCCGCGCTCTGCTCGTGCGAGGCGGCGCTGACATCGCCGATGATGTGCTGCACCTTGCCCACCGCCTGCACCACCTCGGCCATGGTGCGGCCGGCCGTATCGACCAGCTGCGAGCCGCCCGCCACATGGCTGGCCGAGGCGCCGATCAATTCCTTGATCTCGCGCGCCGCGGTGGCGCTGCGCTGGGCCAGCGTGCGCACCTCGCCGGCCACCACGGCAAAGCCGCGTCCCTGCTCGCCGGCGCGCGCCGC
>JANCSZ010000049.1:0-2071 GCA_024437665.1 Massilia sp. YIM B04103
TGTCGATAGCGTTGCCAAGCTTTATGGGGTGGTAGGCGCCAGAGGTGTCGTATACTCAAGCAGCGATGCAGATATCGCTCGACGCCTTGGGGAAACGGTCGTGACTGGCGGTGACGGAAGATATTTCTATCAACCGACTCCCAGCCAAGGTGCATTTGACGCCATTAAACAACGCTGGGGAAATGATAGGGGAAATGGTGGGCTAATTGGTGAATACGCCGGCCGTAACCGTATTTCGAATGAAGATGTGGCGGGTAATGTTTGGCCAGCGGCTATCGGTACTGCTGCGGGCATAGTTGCGTTGAAGAACACCGAAGCAAATAGCACTGCGGCACTCCACAATGCGGCGGTAACCAGAAAATCAGGATTTATTTTCCGAGNACAACGCTGGGGAAATGATAGGGGAAATGGTGGGCTAATTGGTGAATACGCCGGCCGTAACCGTATTTCGAATGAAGATGTGGCGGGTAATGTTTGGCCAGCGGCTATCGGTACTGCTGCGGGCATAGTTGCGTTGAAGAACACCGAAGCAAATAGCACTGCGGCACTCCACAATGCGGCGGTAACCAGAAAATCAGGATTTATTTTCCGAGGTGACGAACGTGGACCTGACGTGATATTTAATGAAGGATTCCAACCGCGAGGCACTAACACAGACCTCCTCAAATATACCGAGAGCAATGTCCCAAGCGTTTACGTTCCAGCTACAACATCGCCGAACGTCGCACGCTATTTTGCAGAGATACAGGATGGTGGTTACGTCTATACTATGAGAGGTCAGCCACATGGTGTGAACATAAATTCCACATTGGGGAAATTTAGTCCACACCCCAATGAACTCGAAATTGCTGTACCAGGCGGTATTCATTCATCCGATATCATGGGCGCGCGGATGGTGAATCCGAAGGGGAATTTCACCGGTCCATTTATTAAAAATCCAAATTACAAACCATAAGAGAGATCAATGAACATCTATTCTGTGGCAATTGCATCATTAAAAGGGGCGGAGGAAACTTGCGAAATTGAGTTTGTGAGAGATGTATCAGTCAAGCTGACTGTTAAAAGCCAGCACTTTGGGATAATATCGTTTGTCGATGACAATTGGTTTGGCGCCTTATCAAAATTCCGCCTGCGGATTGAGCAGGATGGGTATCTTCTGCTTTGCAATGCGGCGCGAAAGGATGCATACCCATCCCGGATGGCTTTGGAAATGGGAGGCGGTCGGAAAATCTACCTCTTGCATACTGGGACCCAAACCAGGCGCGAAGATTTGGTAGACGTTCTTGGCGTGGCATCCATTGATCAGGTATGTACAGTGGAAGAGCAGCGGTTTGGTTATGAGAATTGGCTTAGGAGTTTAAAATGAAAAATGGCGAACTAGAGCATGAAATTACAGAGGACGTGGTGAAGGCTGCACGTGAAAATCCTAACGGCTGGGTCTACAAGATTGAAGGCTCATTTGGGCCGACGGAATATGTTCCTCCGGAAGCCGTGGTCGGGGCGTGGAAAGTTGATGAGGGGGGAAATTTGACAGGAGAATTTGTACCTAACCACAACTACAAGCCAAGTCTGTCAAAGGGAGCAAAATAGCGCGGTCGTCCAGCGCTAAATTCAAAAGTAGTTTGGCAAGGCGCGCCCCCGGCATGCGGCATGCGGCAAGAGCGGGCAAGAGTGGTGGTCTCCATAAGGGCTAAAGCGCCCCATAGGGGCCACCACCATGCCATCGCCCGGATGTGATCGGCGCTGTGCAGCACCTTAGGTCTACGCCTTGGACAGTGCTTCTTTCAGGAGCAGGTGCGCCTTGCGGCGGGATACGAAATGCATCAAGTCTTGGAGGCAGCGGAACGACTGGCATGGTCACTGTCCTCGACTCGCCGGACTGGGTTGATGCCATCCAGGAAACGAAACTACGCGTGGTGGGCTGAGCAACAATAACCCTTCCTGAATCAAGGGCGGCCGGAACAACGACCTCCATATCGACGCGGACCGCCAGCTGACGGAAAGCTTCTAATACGACGAGCTGGGTCGCAAGATCGGCAGCACCGACGCTGCCGGCGTCACCTCGACCACC
>JANCSZ010000005.1:0-393340 GCA_024437665.1 Massilia sp. YIM B04103
TGCCCACCACCATCTCCAGCGAACGCTCGACGCAGATCCCGGCCAACACATTCGGTCCCACGCCCAGCGTGCGCAAATGGCGCGCCAGACGGTTGGCACGCGCATTCAGCTGCGCATAGCTCAGCGTCTGATCCAGATACACCACAGCCGTGGCCTCTGGCGTGCGCGCTACCTGGTCCTCAACCAGGCGGTGCACGCCACGCTCCAGAGGATAGGCGGCGGCACTGACATTCCACGCCTCCAGTTGCGCGCCTTCCTCCGGCGGCAGCACGTCCAGCTCAGTCAAAGCGCTGTGCGGCGCCGTTTCCAGCGCCTGCGCCAACTGCTCCAGCGCGCGCAGCATGAAGCTGCCGATACGCTGTGCCGGCGCGGGAGCCTGCACGGATAGCACGAGATTTTCGCCCTCTTCGCCAAGCGCCAGCAACAGACCGTACGCCGCGAACGGCAAATCCTGCGGCCCCAGGCCGTAGGCAAAGGCCACGGGAACGCTGCAGGCGCGCATCGTACGCGGCGCAGCCACGCCCTGCCTTAGCACGGCCGCCAGAGGCAGTGCGTCCACCGCGCCACGCCAGGCATACACGCCATCCGGCAGGCATATATCGAATTCAGGGTTGGCGCCGCAGGCGCGCTCCAGCGCGAGGTAACAGGCCAGAGCACCCAGCGTGCCCAGCTCCGTTCCATGCGCGGCTGCCACGCGCCGTAAAGAATGCGCCAGCTCGGGCCCCAGCTCCAGGCGCAAGCGCTGCGCGGATGCGGTATCCAGGGCCTGGCTGAAAGGCAGGCAGGCTTCCTGCGCCGGGCGCCGCGGCAAAAAGACATCGGCTTCGCTTAGTGCGCGCCGCGGTTCCTTAGCTACTGCTTCCAGCAGGGCCAGATAGCCGGCTGCCAGCGCCTCGACGGCGGCACCGTCATAGATTGCGCCATCGTATTCGAACAACGCGTTCCAGGCGCTGTCGGCACCGGCGGGAATTACCGTCACGCCCAGCGGGAATTTGGCCAGGCGGTTCGCCAGTGCTTCGACAACCTCAATCCGCAGGCCGGAGAATTCCACATCGGCGGTCAAGGCCGAATGGAAGCTGAAGAAGACTTGCGCCAGCGGCTGGCCACGGCCCGGCTCCGGCTGCACCACTTCCACGATGCGGGCAAACGGCAGCTCCGCTCCAGCCAGCGCCTGCAGCAATGCCTGCTGTGCCTCATGCAGGAAACCATCGATACCCTGTTCCGGCCGCGCGCGCAGCCGCACCGGGACCAGATTGACGATCATGCCGATCAACTGTTCCCACTCGCGCCGATTACGATTGGCGCTGCTGGTGCCGAGGACGATATCCTCACTGCCGGCCAGCCGCGAAAGCAGCAAACCGAAGCTGCCGAACATCAGCTGGAAGACGGTCAGTTGCAACTCGCGGGCGCGGGCATGCAGTGCCGTTACCAGCGCAGCCGGAACCTGCAGGCGCATCAGTGCGCCGCCCGCATCTGGCGCGCCTCCGGCAGGATGCGCCAGCGCGGCCAGCGGCGCCGGCACCGGTGCGCCGCCCAGCAGCTCCAGCCATTGCGCTTCCATGGCCGCCGCCTGCGGCGATTGCAGCCATTCCTGCTGCCACAGGCAATAGCTGGCAAACTGCACGGCATCCTGGCCAAGGCCAACCGGCCGCTTGTCGACAATCTGGGAATACAACTGCGCCAGTTCGCGCAGGAAAAGACGGTAGGACCAGCCATCATGCACATAATGGTGTTCCACATGCAGCAGCACATGGCGCCGCGCGTCCAGGCGCAGCAGGCGCCAGCTGACCAGCGGCAGCGCGGCCGGGTCGAGCACTTCGCCGCACATTGTTTCCAGCGCCCGCTGCGTGGCGGCAGCGCCGTCGTCGTCATCGGCGCTGCAATCCAGCAGTTCCAGCTTTACCTGCCACTCGGCTTGCACGGACTGCAGCAGGCGGCCCTCGCGCAGCTCGAAACGGCTGCGGAAAATGTCATGGCGTTCCACCATCAACTGCAGGCCGCGCTCCAGTGCCGCGATATCCAGTTCACCATCGAAACTGATGCTGGCGCGGGCCAGATAGGCTTCCGGACGGCCTGACAGCTCATTGACGAAAGCCACCTGGCTTTGCGCCAGCGAGGCGGGCAGCCAGGTCTGCGCGGACGCGGACGCGGGTGCGGCCTGCAGGGGCTGATGCGCCGCACTGTCCACCACGCGCCGCGCCAGCGCGCCAATGCTCGACGCCAGCAGCACGTCGCTGCCGCCCAGCTGGATGCCGAAAGCCTGGTTGACGCGGTTGGCGATCTGCACGGCCGCCAGCGAATGGCCGCCGCTGGCATAAAAGCTGTCGTTCACGCCCGGCGCCTGCACGCCCAGCGTCTCGCTCCAGATGGCGGCGATCACACCCTCTTCCGCGCTCATCCCGGCCGGCGCGGCGTCCACTGCCAGGCCGTCGCCCTGCAGCGTACGCGCCGCCAGTTGATGACGGTCCACCTTGCCGCTGACATTAAATGGCAAGACCGGCAGAAAATCGAAGAGCGCCGGCACCATATATGCCGGCAGCAGTTGTCCCAGATAGCGGCGCAACATCCCCGCGTCGGCCTCGGCGCCCTCCCGCGCCACCACGTGCGCCACCAGTTGCTTGTCGCCTTGCGCCAGGGTGCGCGGCAGCACCACCGCATCGGCCACCGCGCCATGGCTGCGCAGCGCCGCCTCGATCTCGCCCGGTTCGATGCGATAGCCGCGCAGCTTGATCTGCTGGTCCACGCGCCCCATGAACTCCAGCGTGCCGTCCGCCAGACGGCGTCCCAGGTCGCCGCTGCGGTACATGCGGGCCGCGCCGCCCGCAAAGGGGTCAGCCAGGAAGGCGGCGCTGCTCAGCTCCGGCCGCCGCAGATAGCCTTGTGCAACGCCCACGCCGCCGATATAGATTTCACCGACCGCACCGTCGGCCACCGCTTGTCCCGTCTCGTCCAACAGATAAATCCGGCAGCCCTGAATCGGCAGGCCAATCGGCTCGCTTTCGCCGGCGCCGGCTGAAACGCAGCGGTGCAGCGTGCTCCAGATCGTAGCTTCGGTCGGACCATAGGCATTGAACAGCACCGCGGCATGGCGCCAGCCGCGCGCCGCCGCGCGCGGCAGCACGTCGCCGGCGGAAATGACGGCGCGCAGCGCGCATTCCGGCCGCGGCGGCAGTTGCGCCAGCGCGGCCGCCATCACCGTTGGCAAAGTGACGACGCTGATCCGGCTGCGGCACAGGAAGTCCAGCAGCAGCGCCGGATCGTGGCGGCTGGCTGGCGGCACGACGACCAGCGCCGCCCCCTGCGCCAGCGCCATCACCAGTTCGAACATGAAGGCATCGAAAGCGGGCGAAGCAAATTGCGCCACGCGGTCGGCGCTGCTCAGGCCAAAGCTGGCCGCTTGCGCCTGCGCCAGATTGCCGATACCCGCCTGCGGCACCAGCACGCCCTTCGGCTTGCCGGTGGAACCGGAGGTATAGATGCAGTAAGCCAGTTCGCCGTTCACATTCCCGTCCCAAGCCTGCTGCGCCGCGTCTGGCGTGGACGCCAGCCAAAGCACACTGCTGGGCAAGCTGGCGCGCAGCGCAAGATCTGCCGCCGCATCGCCGATGCAGGCGAAGGGCTGCGCGTCTTCGCACAGCGCGGCGATGCGCGCGGCCGGCGCGGCGGCGTCGAAAGGCAGGCATACGGCGCCGGCCATCTGCACGCCCAGAACAGCCGCCACCAGATCCGCACCGCGCTCCATGGCCAGCGCCACCAGGCTGCCGGGCGGCGTTCCCAGACCTGCCAACGCGGCGGCATGGCGCTGCGCCAGATGCTGCAACTCCGCATAGGTCCAGACCTGGCCATCGGCTTCGATGGCGGTACGCTGCGGATGCCGCGCCGCCTGTTCAAGAAAGAGCTTGTGCATGGTTTTTCCGGTTTCAGCCAACTGCATGGAACACCTCATTTTTCGTTAACAGCCGGATCGCGGGCGTGCAGGCCGGCCTCAAGCCGAAGCTCGATAGGTCAAGAAAGGGAAAAGGCGGCGGCGTTCAGCCGCGCGCCGGATGATCAGACGGGGTCGGGGACGCGCTGTTCTATCTTCAGCTTACCCAGCAGCAGAACCGTGAGCGACCACAGCAGGCAAAGCAGGCCGCAGGCGCTGGTCATCATGCCCAGCGGACCGGCCACACCGTCGCCCCACAGGCGCACCGGCAGCCCCTGGCCCAGCAATGGCTGGAACAAGCCGGCCGCCAGCGGCACCGACAGCAGAATGGCCAAGGGATTCAAGCCCCAGGCGATCATTTTGCGGATGGCGAACACGCGGCCCTGAATGGCCGGCGGCACCTCGGCTTGCCAGATGGTCTGGCTCGAGGCGTTCATCAGCGGCGTTGCCAGGCCATAGCAGAAGGAACAGACCAGCAGCGCGGCCGGTGCGCGCAGCACGCCGAACAGCAGCATGCAGGCGCCCGCCAGCACGCCACCCAGCAGAACGCCATGTTCGTGGCGTTTCAGGCCGCCCGTCAGCGAGAACAGGCTGCCGCCGGCCACGATGCCGGCGCCGCTCAGGCCCATGCACCAGCCCAGCGTCTCGGCCGAGGTGAAGGACAGCAGGTAAGGCGTCAGGGTGACGGCGAAGATCGAACAGCCGATATTGATGATGGCGAAGAACAGCAGCAGCGCCGCCAGATCGCGCCGGCCGGCCACCCACTGGAAACCGGCGACGGCTTCGCGCCAGAAGCGCACCAGCGCCGAGCCGCCGGAAACCGGCGCTTGCGGCGTGCGCGCCGGGAAGGCAATGGCGGCGATCAAGACCGCGCATACGGCATAGGAAAACAGGTCCAGCAAGGCGATACCGGCAATGCCGATCAGCGTAAACAGCGCCGCACCCAGCACCGGATTGAGGATCTGCACGCCGCCGCCCAAGGCTTCGGCCAAACCGTTTACGGCGGCACGCTGCTCCGGCGGCGTCAGTTCCGCCACCGCCGCCATTGTCGCCGGCCAGCTCAGCGTGGACAGCAGCGCCAGCGACACGCTGGCGGCGCCGACCAGATAGGGATTCAGCAGTCCGGCCGCGCTGGCCGCCGCCACGCCGCCCACCGTGGCCGCCGCCAGCAGTTCACACACAATCAGCAGGCGCTTACGCGCAAAGCGGTCCACCAGCACCCCGGCAACGGGGGCGAACAATAGCGCAGGCAAAGCCGCCGCCACGGCCAGCGCCGCAAAGATCGCGTACGAGCCGGTTTCGCGGAAGACCCAGACATTGAGTCCAAAGCCTGTAAGGGCCGATCCCAGGGCACTGGCAAAGCGGGCGACGATAAGCAGCAGCGGGCCGCGCGGAATGCTATTCAAACTGGATAACAATTACCTTCTCCTTGAGAGACAAGTTCAATGTACGATGCTGAGTATTTTTAAAAAGACAATTCCCGTTATTACGGGTTCATTGCTGAATCGCGGCAAAGCGCAAGGTGCTGGCGACGGCGGCTGGCTGTTTGCTCCCTGGCTCTGGCAGGAGCCAGGCAAGGACGGCAAAGGCGCCGGCAGGCGCCCGCATGGGATGGATGACGCCCCGGAAGCCGGACGACGCGGACTTGCCTGGAGGGTGCGCTGCACATGGCCGCGCCATTTTTTTGTCTGCAACAAAAACCACAATGTATCCCAACAATTCAGCAACAATTGATAAAAGTGCTTACTGCAAGCGGCGTGGGTGAACGCCGGTTCTGATACGCAGCCGGTTGGCAGCAAATATCAAAAAGATATTCATGCCGATATTACATTGCATGCCAAAATTGTCACAAGGAAAAAGATACAAAAATAAAAACTGTGTATCCAAACTGCAAAAGCAGGCGGGATTTCGTTGTTTAATTGAAACAGTTAATAAAAAACCCGCTGCCTAGGCAGCGGGTTTTCAGGGAGAAGCGGTCAGCGTTTATTGCAGTTCGGCGAGCTTTTTCCAGGTATCGATCACCGAATCCGGATTCAGCGACATGGACTCGATCCCTTGCTGCACCAGCCACACAGCCAGTTCCGGGTGGTCGGATGGGCCCTGGCCGCAGATGCCGATGTACTTGCCGTGCTTGCGGCAAGCCTGGATGGCGAGGCTCAGCAGCGCCTGCACCGCAGGATCGCGCTCGTCGAAGTCGGCCGCCAGCAGCTCCATGCCGGAATCGCGGTCCAGGCCCAGGGTCAGCTGGGTCAGGTCGTTGGAACCGATGGAGAAGCCGTCGAAGTGCTCCAGGAACTGTTCCGCCAGCACGGCATTGGACGGCACTTCGCACATCATGATGACGCGCAGGCCGTTCTCGCCGCGTTTCAGGCCATTCTTGGCCAGCAGCGCGATCACTTTCTCGGCCTGGCCCAGGGTACGCACGAAAGGCACCATGATTTCGACGTTGGTCAGGCCCATATCGTTGCGCACGCGCTTCATGGCCTGACATTCCATCTCGAAGGACTCGGCGAAGTCTTCCGACAGATAGCGCGCCGCGCCGCGGAAGCCCAGCATCGGGTTCTCTTCGTCCGGCTCGTAGCGCGAACCGCCGATCAGCTTTTTGTACTCGTTCGACTTGAAGTCGGACAGACGCACGATGACTTTCTTCGGCCAGAACGCGGCGGCGATGGTGGCGATGCCCTCGGCCAGCTTGTCGACGTAGAAGGCTTTCGGCGAAGCGTGGCCGCGCGCCACCGACTCCACGGCCTTTTTCAGGTCGGCGTCGATGTTCGGGTATTCCAGGATCGCTTTCGGGTGCACACCAATATTGTTATTGATGATGAACTCCAGGCGGGCCAGGCCCACACCGGCGTTCGGCACCGACTGGAAGTCGAAGGCCAGCTGCGGGTTACCCACGTTCAGCATGATCTTGGTCTTCAGTTCCGGCAACTCGCCGCGCGAGACTTCCGATACTTCGGTTTCCAGCAGGCCGTCATAGATCTTGCCCTCGTCGCCTTCGGCGCAGGACACGGTCACGAAGGTGCCGTCTTTCAGCAATTCGGTCGCGTCGCCGCAGCCCACCACCGCAGGCACGCCCAGTTCACGCGCGATGATCGCGGCGTGGCAGGTACGGCCGCCACGATTGGTGACGATGGCGGAAGCGCGCTTCATCACCGGTTCCCAGTTCGGGTCGGTCATATCGGCCACCAGCACGTCGCCCGGCTGCACGCGTTCCATTTCGGACGGATCGTGGATCACGCGCACAGGGCCGGCGCCGATCTTCTGGCCGATCGCGCGGCCCGAGGTCAGCACGGTGCCGGTCGATTTCAGCTTGAAGCGCTGCTGAGCATCGGTGGCTTTCTGCTGCGATTTCACGGTTTCAGGACGAGCCTGCAGGATATACAGCTTGCCGTCGCGGCCATCCTTGCCCCACTCGATGTCCATCGGACGGCCGTAGTGGCGTTCGATGATGACAGCGTATTTGGCCAGTTCCACGATCTCGGCGTCGTTCAGCGAGTAGCGGTTGCGCAGCTCGATCGGCACGTCCACGGTTTTCACCGAGCGGCCAGCCTTGGCTTCATTGGTGAATTCCATCTTGATCAGCTTGGAGCCGATATTGCGGCGGATCACAGGCGATTTGCCCTGTTCCAGCATTGGCTTGTGGACGTAGAACTCGTCCGGATTGACGGCGCCCTGCACCACGGTTTCGCCCAGGCCGTAGCTGGAGGTGATGAAGACCACGTCCTTGAAGCCCGATTCGGTATCGATGGTGAACATCACGCCGGCCGCGCCGACGTCGGAGCGCACCATGCGCTGCACGCCTGCCGACAGGGCCACTTCAGCGTGGGTGAAGCCTTTGTGCACGCGGTAGGAAATGGCGCGGTCGTTGTACAGGGAGGCGAAAACGTGCTTCATCGCGTCCAGCACATTGTCGATGCCGACCACGTTCAGGAAGGTCTCCTGCTGGCCCGCGAAGGAAGCGTCAGGCAGGTCTTCCGCGGTGGCGGAGGAACGCACGGCGAAGGACACTTCGGTCGACGAATCGGCCACCAGACGGTCGTAGAAGGCGCGGATATCGGCTTCCAGACGTGGCTGGAACGGAGTATCCACAATCCATTGACGGATCTCGGCGCCGGCTTGCGCCAGGGCGCGCACGTCGTCAATGTTCAGGCCTTCCAGGCGTTCGGCGATGCGCTGGTCCAGCGGCTTGCCGCCTGCTTCGCTGTGGGTCAGGAAGTCACGGAAGGCTTGCGCCGTGGTGGCAAAGCCGCCCGGCACGCGCACACCGGCGCCCGCCAGCTGGCTGATCATCTCGCCCAGCGAGGCGTTCTTGCCGCCGACGGATTCAACATCCGTCATGCGCAGGTGTTCGAACGAGGCCACGTACACGGCCCCGCCTCCCTGGTCCTTCAATGCTGCGTTAGTCATAATGACACCTTTACTGATGATAGAAATCTTTGCGCAGGCATGCAGACATATTCTTGCTTGTTATTCTTGGTGTCGTGCAGCACAATCCTACTGTTGCCTGACATTCTACAGCCTGCGGCGCAAATTGACGATTCACAATACTTACCCACACCACACTAATGACTTTTGAGCAACGTTCCACCCTGCCAGCGTCGGCCCGTACCGTGTTTTTCGTCTCCGATGGTACCGGCATCACGGCAGAAACCTTTGGCCATTCCGTCCTGACCCAGTTCGACCTGCGCTTCCGCCAGATCCGCCTGCCGTTTATCGACACGCTGGACAAGGCCTATGAGGCGGCGCGCAAGATCAACGAAGTGGCGGCGGCCGACGGCCAGCGCCCGATCATCTTCTCGACCCTGGTCAAAACCGAGCTGTCGAACGTGATCCGCCAGTGCAACGGCATGCATATGGACCTGATCCAGACCTTTGTGGCGCCGCTGGAACAGGAGCTGGGCGTGAAATCGACCCACACCATCGGACGTTCCCACAATATTGTCGATAGCGAGGAATACAAGAACCGCATCGAGGCCATCAACTTCTCGCTGGCGCATGACGATGGCCAGTCGCACAAGAACCTGACCTCGGCCGACGTGATCCTGGTGGGCGTGTCGCGCTCGGGCAAGACCCCGACCAGCCTGTATCTGGCCATGCAATACGGGATCAAGGCCGCCAACTACCCGCTGATCCCCGACGATTTCGAGCGCGGCAAGCTGCCCTCCTCGCTGTACGAGTACAAATCCAAGATTTTCGGCCTGAGCATCACGCCCGAGCGCCTGAGCGAAATCCGCAACGAACGCCGCGCCGGCAGCAAATACGCCTCCATCGAAAACTGCCGCTACGAAGTCAACGAAGCGGAAATGATGATGAAGCGCGAAGGCATCCGCTGGCTCTCCTCGACCACCAAGTCGATCGAGGAAATCTCCACCACCATCCTGCAAGAGATCAAGCCGGATCGCCGGGAGTATTGAGGCCGGATTGAGGCCGGAGTAGCGCCCTCCCCCTGTTGGTTCGGGCTTGGCTCCGGTATCATGGCGGTATGAATGAGATTTCCCCTCCCCCGTTTATCATTGGCGTCGCTGGCGGCAGCGGCAGTGGCAAGTCCACGGTATCCCAGCAAGTACTAGCTTCGTTCGGCGCAGAGATGGTTTCGGTCGTGATGCAGGACGACTACTACTGCGATCAAACCGACCTCACCCTTGAGGTTCGTCGCCAGCAGAATTACGACCATCCGCAGGCCTTCGACTGGCCACTCTTGATCCAGCATGTCCAGGCCTTGCGCAATGGGCAAACAATCGAGATGCCGGTGTACGACTTCACAGTCAGCAACCGCTCCAACAAGACCATTCCCGTCAAACCAGCCCCGGTCATCGTGATCGAAGGGTTGTTTACCTTGTATAACGCGGACTTGCGCAAAATGATGTCGCTGAAGATCTTTGTCGACACGGCCCCCGACGTGCGCTTCATCCGCCGCATGCAGAGGGATGTAGCCGAACGCGGCCGCTCGCTGGAAAGCATCGTCTCCCAGTACCTGGAAACGGTGCGTCCGATGCACAAGCAATTTATCGAGCCGACCAAGCGCCATGCTGACGTTATCCTGCCGCACGGTGCGAATGGGCCGGCAGTCGATATCATTACCACCAAGGTGGCGAGTGTCATCGGCCAATTGAAGCGGCCCTGATCTTATCCCTATGCCGTAATGCTATAGCTTTTTAGACATAAAGATACGGCTGATTCCTTCGCGGTCAGAACTCACCTCGCCAAATCTGACCCATCCATTTTTCTCATAGAATCCCGGCGCCTGGAAGTTGATGGTGTAGAGCACGGCTGAACCACAGCCGCGTTCGCGCGCCTCGTCCTCAAATGCTTGCAGGATTTTTGTGCCCAATCCGGAACCGCGCAGGGAATCCGGCAGGTAGAACAGGTCAAGAAACGCCAGGCCAAGGGAGGTTCTACCAACGGCGCCGCCCAGCACTTCGCTGCTATCGGGATCCCTGACAATCACGCTCAGAGAGCGTCGATCGTTGAGTCCCGCTTTCAGCTCATTGAACTCATCCAAGCCTTGGCCGATAATTTTTTCGAATTCAGGATCGGTTTTATCGCTAACAACAATAACACTCTGTCTCAAAATATCCCCTTCTTTTCCTAAAAATGCCCTATTTAACATTGGGAATACCCATGGTCGCCATTACTCTGACTGCATTATCCTTGCAATCAAGATTGTCAGGCCTGGAATCGATAAGCTGAATCAAGGAGCGCAGATGCGCTTTGTTTTGCGCCAGCCGGACTTCCAGCGATTCGATGTCGGCAATCTTCTTGTGAAGAGCGGCGATCAATTCATCGTGCCGCCACGAAGAAATATCTTCTGGCAGGACTTGCTTGATCTCCTCAAGTGAAAACCCGACCCTTTGCGCATCGTTGATGATTGCAAGCAGTGCTACGGCTTCAAGCGGATAATCCCGATAGCCATTCGAGAGCCGGCTGACGGCCTTCAACAAGCCTTTGGACTCGTAGAACCGAATCGTTGATGCTGCTATACCGCTACGCGTGGCTAATTCACCGATTTTCATTGAACCTTCCTTCCCACGGCAATTTTAAGACGAAACCAAGCAAATCGCCGCCATACCTTCATTTCTCCAACCAGGCCCCATTGCCAACGGCATTCAGCAGGCTTGAGCCGCGGCCTTGCCCGGACCGGGATTCTGCAATCGGCACCCTTTGCGCCTCCGATACACATTTACTATCAACTATAAGCTTAAAGTCAACTTGAACGTCAACCAGTGATTTTTTTCACTTTTAGTGCTTGACCTTGAAGTGAACTTTAAGCTTATCGTGGGGCCATTGCAACCTGGAGATAGCAATGAATCCCTTTAGCGAACTGGTCTTACCCAATGGAAGCATCATTCGGAACCGCCTTGCCAAAGCGGCCATGGAAGAGAACATGGCCGACGAAAACCAAGCCCCCTCCGATCATCTGATCAGGCTATACCAATCGTGGGCGGAAGGTGGCGTCGGCCTGATCATTACCGGAAATGTGATGATCGACCGCCGGGCCATGACCGGGCCGGGTGGCGTTGTCCTCGAAACAGAAGCATTTACTGAACGCTTTAAGCAATGGTCGAAGGCGGCCCGCTCGCAAGGGGCGCAAATCTGGATGCAGATCAACCATCCGGGACGCCAGATGCCGGCCGCGCTTGGCCAGGAAACCATTGCGCCCTCCGCCGTGGCAATGGACCTGGGCAATCTGTCCAGCCAGTTTTCCAAGCCGCGCCAAATGAACGAGGAAGACATTGCCGACGTCAAGCGCCGGTTTGTAAGAACCGCGCAGCTGGCAAAGCAAGCCGGCTTCAACGGCGTGCAAATTCACGCCGCGCATGGCTACCTGATCAGCCAATTCCTCTCTCCGCTCACCAACAAGCGCAGCGATCGCTGGGGCGGCTCCATCGAAAACCGTGCCCGCTTTCTGATCGATATCGTTAAAGATGTACGACAGGCCGTGGGCAAGGATTTTGCCGTGTCGGTCAAGATCAACTCGGCTGACTTCCAGCGCGGCGGTTTCAGCTCCGACGACGCGAAAAAAGTCGTCGCAATGCTCAACCCTTTAAAACTGGACCTGATCGAGCTGTCCGGCGGCAGCTACGAAGCGCCAGCAATGCACGGGCAAGCCCGCGATGGCCGGACATTGGCGCGCGAAGCGTACTTTCTCGAATTCGCCAAGGACATTGCCACCGTTGCCGAAATGCCGGTCATGGTCACTGGCGGCATCCGACGCTACCAGGTCGCGGAGCAGGTGCTGAGTAGCGGCATCGATATGGTCGGAATGGGCACGGCCCTGGCGCTCAATCCCAAATTGCCTGGTGAGTGGCGCTCGGACCGGTCTGCAACTGCCTTACTGCGAGCCGTTCCCTGGAAAAACAAGGTGATGGCTTCCGCTGCCCACATGGCGATGGTGAAGTACCAGTTGCGCCGCCTCAGCAAAGGAAAAGGCACCAACCCGAATGTCCTGCCTGTTTTTGCGCTGCTTGAACAACGGCTGCAGACCAGGATTCAGAACAGGAACTATCGCCGCAGGATGGGTAATTCCCTCATCGCGGCATAACGATCGATAGAAAGGTTAAAGCATGAATATCAAAAAGATGATGGTGGTATCGGGATTGGTTTTCAGCGCTTTTGCGGTGCCGTCCTGGGCCGGCACCGCAGCTGAAAGTAAGCAGGTTCTGATCAATCTCGGCGGCCATGACGTGCCCGTCATCGCGGGCGGCTTATATGACCGCTTCCGCTCCAATCCACCGCTCTCCGTCATTGCGGCGGAAGCGCCCGACGTCGATCTCAGCTGGCTCAAGGGTCTGAAGAAAGAGAAAGCCGATATCGGCTTTGAATCCTACTCGCCCAACTTCTACTACAAGAACAGCAAGATCACCGCCGTGTTCACGGCCGACATTGGCCGCCTGCGCGAGCTGATGCCGGAGAAAGTCCTGAAAGAGGTGCAGCCGCTTCAGGTCTGGCCGGGGCGCGGAGTGGTTGCCCTAACGGCCTATGTCTACCAATACTGCGACAACGACAGCTACAACGAAATTTCGCTCTCCATCGTCACCAACAAGCCAGGCAACTCCAGTTTCGGCCCATTCACTCTGCTGGGGCAATCCTCCTCCGGCGATTTCTGGGGCTACGTGTTGAAGCTGCCGGTGAATACCGAGCTGGCGAGGGTGAGAGGTGTGGTGGGCTACAACCTGCCCAAATGGCTGACCGGCATCGAATACAAGGAAAGCGACAAAGCCGTATCCTTCGTGGTGAACAACAGCGAAACCGGCAAGGTGGACTTTGTTTTTGAAGGAAAAAAGCTAAGCGATCTTTCGCATAAGGCCGAGGTCGTAAAAAGCAGCTTTACGAACCTCGACAAGGAAGGCCAACTGACCTATGGCTATGCCCTTTCGCGCCAGCTTGGCTACGCCTCCAGCACGAACGCGGAATCCGTCGATCTGAAACTGAGCGATGGCAGTTTTTCGACCTACCTGAAATCGCTGAAGCTGGGCAAGATGCTGAAGTACGAATATGTTCCGGAATTCCAGAGCGCGCTCTACGCGCCAAAGCCATTGACGGATCTGCTCAAATAGTTTCAAGCATCCCAAGAAAGCCAACAGCGGGAAAAGCTTGTGCTTAACATGTAGTGGTTCACGCTTGATCCGACAGGAACTGTCAGTTGGGAGGCGGCACTCGCCCCGTTGCCGACCTTCAGATCGAGTATCAATTCTTGGGCGTACAGGCCGCCTGTACCAACTGAGAGCCCATTGAGTTCGGTATTGGCGTTCCATAGTTCTCAGCCGGGATCGAATATTCTTTTATCGATTTACCTTGCGCCGCGCGACCTTCATACATCGTGATTCTAGAGGTACCTAGAATTTGCTTAGTGCAATCGACTTCTTGCTGAAAGGCTGGGAAAAGTGACTCCGGTGCTAGTTTATTAAGGCGCCTCCAAGCCTCATCAGCTGCGCGGCGGTCCTTGAACATAATATGCCACATGCTAACCGTCCGAATTGTGCCACGCTCATCTTTAATATTACTATCTTGCTCAAATTGTGCGAAACTACTGGAAAAAACAAACAGGAGAAGTAGAGTGAATATCCGAAAGAGCTTTTTCATTATGTTTTAGATTTTTAATTACGTTGCGAAAATGACTGCTATTGGCCGTCATAAGACTATCGCTGATAACCGCTCAGTTTCGGCATCTCTGTACTAAATACGGGGACGCAATCATTTATCCCGGCTATCAAATATTCTTTCACATCCAGGTACATATCAAGCAAAAGGCTTCCTCTGCGGGTACGCTCTTGGTCCAACCAGCCACCGCTTAGAACACGAAACAGCCAGCCCACTGGGGTTGAGCACACTGGCCAATATTCCATAAGATCCCGCTCGTCAACAACTCTAAAGCCGAGCGGGTTTTCAAAAGTCACCAAACATCCAAGTTCTCCGTTTACATCAGCGACGTGAATTTTCAACACGCATTGGAATTGTTCTATACGGCCGATTTCGGTCCCTTTTGGGAACGCAAATCTAGACTCCAGTGCTTCCGCTGTGACTTTTTCCATATGATGCGCTATGTCTTTCTTTCAGCGATGCCTGCTGTTGGCCGGACGGAACCGGAAATCTAGTTGTAATTTATGTCGTGTTGATCAGAGATTTTCCGACTATATTGTGCTTCAAACTCAGCAAGGTTCCTAGACGCGTCCCAGAGCGATGAGATGTACTCGAATTCGTCCTCGAAGGGTTGCACAAACGCCGGAACGTCTGTGGCATATTCACAATTTCGACTTAGCATAACAAGCCAGTTTGGATACCCTAACTTTGAATACAGTTGGGTAAACTTCTCATCAAGAGAATGGATGGTCTCTTGTCCTTGAAGATAAATTTGACGCAGCTTTACAATATACTTTCCTGCCAATGATTGGTCATCAAGCCGCTCAGGTCCTCGATAGCGATCCACAATAATCTCAACAAGCGGTAGGATCTCATCTCGGCCTCTTGCGCTGGCTAGCAGAATCACTTCTAAGTCATCTCCCTCTTGGTCATGACGCAGCCGCTCGACGGCCCAATCTACGCAACTATCGTCTTTGCTGTAGAAAAAGCGTAGTTGGAAATATTCGTCTTCGAGTTCTGCAATATGTTCCATGTCTTTTATGATGCTGAGAGTCTACAGAAAAACAAATTCCGAATTGGTGTGTGAAACGTCTGGTTTTGGCCGGTAGCGGTAGATCTAGTGAATTGAAATGGGGCGAAATTAGGCGCAATCGGTTGACGCGACATTAATCACAGCGCTAGCCCAGAACTGAAGCTCGGGGGCGTCACCGTCATCAAAACCCTGCACGCGAATTTTTATGTTCTCCCACCCAAGATATGCCACGTCAAGAATCTGGATTCCTGCAGAGCTGAACGGAAAACCAGGGTCAACACGGAACTCTTGAACCCCTTCAAAGTGAAGCGTAACTTGCTCACCAGCCTTCTCCAAGACAAGGTCAAGACTGCCATTTGGTGCTCCAGCTACCCGGTAGTGAAATCCAACCACGTCAAATAAGTATGCCGTCTCCAAGACGACATGATCGCGTGCTTCCGAAAGATTTGTTTGCGTCAGTTTACTAGTCATTCGATTCAATAGGCTAAGTCGCAAAAGTACAAGGAATACTGCATGACATCCCGCGTTACACAATCAAAGGCTTCAACGGCTGCATCTGGCCGACTGTGTCGGTTTAGCTGAAATCACGAGTGTATACAAGTTGCAAGAAGGCCGAAAGCGCACCACATGCTTGTTGCGTCGTCACCCGAACCGCATCCATTGATGTACCCAAAGCAAATAGGTCGCGGACTTCCTCTTTTGCGGACGCAGAAATTGCGACCAACTGAAGGCTTTCGCCAAAATCGACTTTGTCGGGATTCATGGCCTGCAAAATATCTCGACTATATTCTGCACATCGTTTAACAGTGGCTGCATTCTCTTTCTCACCGCCGCAAAATGTCCATTCGACATCCATAAGGCGCTGAGCCAGGAAATCCGTGACCCAAAATCTCTCGGGTTTTAAGCGATATTCAAGGGCTGAGATGAATGCAAAACGTTCGTCTGAGGTGGTTGGGAGTTGCATGGATTAGCGTGTCGTGTAAAGCAATTTGCGAAGATCTGCTGTTGGCCGACTCGCGACATCACGCCTTCCGATAATTTGGATTGGCCTGAAACTCACCGGTCAGCTGTCCATTCTCATCCACCTTGTATGCGCCGACAATACTCTCGGGAGGCACGGCATCATTGGGGCCGAACTTGCCTTCAATCTTATATACCCAACCATTCGGGTTGCGCTTGGCCTCTGCAACCATTTCTGGTGTCGGCATGTCGGGCTGCCTGGGTTTCTCAGATCGCTTCGAAAACGGCCACATAGAACTCCTAAAATAATATCAATTTATGGGTGTCGGCTGTTGGCCGAAATTTGCCTGTCCTCAGGATAAAGGCGCCGTCTTAACGCATAGAGGAGCACGAATTCGCTAATGCATTTAATCCCTCAACTGCTAGCAACGCAGCCTGCTCATCATCGAAACCAGCAATCATTAGGTAAGCATCTTTAAGTTTGTATTGGCTTTGGTCAGCATATACTGCACAGTTCTTCCCCTTGCATGTCATATTAAGGGTCCATCCAGTCGCTTTCTTGCGCATTTCATCTGCATTGATGCTTGACGGGAGACCGCTTGTTTCCAGGCCAAGTTGGGGAGCACCGGGTTGAAGGCAAACAGATTCGCGGTAATTACCATAGGACTTGGTCAATGCACAGCCATCGGCCCTGATAAAGCTGTACTTATGTGAGCTTCGCTGCAGGTGGGAAAACTGCTCGATTACAAGTTGCTGTAATAGTTCGGACGAACCGGCCTCATTCAATCGTTGGCGATTTGCGTCACTAAGTGCGCTCTTTGCGACCGAAGCTTTAGCCACAGAGACTTGCGCAGCGGAATGCATGAACGCCAGCGTGGAGCTCAGTTCAATGCTTTTATCAAGAGGCGTAGCGCAATCCAGCAATTCTTCGGCTTTGTCAGTCGATGCGGCAGTGAGGCTGGGCAGGCAGAATAGACTGGCAAGTAGCGTGATGGAAGGAAGTAATTTAGTCATGCGCTGAAGATCTTTAAGTCTTTACATTATTCGGTAACAGTGGCTTCTGGCCGGAAACGGCCAGCGGGAAGTCTAACCTATCTGACAACCAGTGTCAGGTGAAGTCTGGGCCACTACACTTGACACGTGGAGACTTCAGCGCCATCCGCCGTGAACCTGCGTTTGCGGCAACGCGTATTTTGGTAGTGCTTTCCATCGAAACTCCATGTGGAGGTGTATTCCTCGACGGCATTGTGTCCGATCAGTTCCAAATCATGGTGGCCGTTGCTTACCTTATCTAGAATTCGCACCCCATCACCACCGCCTTTAAGCACGATCTTATAAAGAATCTTCCCATTCTTCCTGTATGCAGTGATGAACCAATACCTGAACAAGTGTGCTCCATAGAACGCGGAGCAATAGGGTTCCAAGGCGGGCCGGACAAAATAGTCAGTTAACCCATCGTCATTGAGCTGGATTGCCTTTGCCATAAAAAATTGACCGATGGCGTTCTTCCTCAACCCCTTCTCCTGCAGGCATTCAGCAAGCTGGGCAGCATCATCCCGTTCGTCCTGCATAATCAGCTTGACCACACCCGCTGGCGGTTCAATTTTCCCATCCAGGTCCTGCTCGGTCGTGGAGGAAAGCAAGACCTGCGCTGGACTTGGCAACGCCAGCAAAGCCGCGAAAATGAGGGACAACACTCTTCGCACGGCTATTGCGCCTGGCGGGCCGCCAGCCGCGGCAGATAGCTGGCGACCATCGCCGCCGACACCTTCGCCACCTCACGCGGGTTGAGCGGAACGTCGAACAGCAGCTCGACGCCAGCGTAGATCATGTCGATGGCCACACGGCCGGCCAGCATCAGCTCCTCCGGTGGAACGTTCGGGAAGGCTTCGGCCAGCAAACCCGCTTGCGCCTCCGCCACCATCGCATGCGAATCGAGGCGGACGTTCTGCACGGTCGGCACCGCGCGCAAGGCACGCAAGATCCAGACGCCGCCCGGCATCTCCTCCGTGACCGCGTAGGTTTCGAGCAGCAGACCGGCCAGCGCTTCTTCAATACCTGGCACGGGACCGGCCAGCACCTCCGCCGTAATCCAGCGCGGAATCAGCTCGTTCTGCTTGTCCATCAAGCGCTTGCCCAACTCGCACAGCAAAGCGTACTTGTTCGGGAAGTAGCGGTACAGCGCCGGCGGCGTCAGACCGGCGCGCTCGCACACCATATTCGTCGACAGGCGTTCGATGCCGACATCGGCCAGCAGCTCGGCTGCCGCTTTCAAAATCAGTTCGTAAGTTTCCGTGCCGCGCTGCTGCGCGGGCATTTTTTTGGCTGTCAGGCTGGGTTTGCGTTTGGTGCTGCGAATAGCCATGTGTCGAAAAAGTTGAAGACGTGATGGGGATGAATTATCCCATGAATAAAATTGTTGCTAAACGATAGTCATAACTATACGATAGTTAAAACTACTAAAACTGGAGGAGACATGAAAAAGTTGCTTGCAATTTGGATGTGTACCTACGCCGGCTCCGCATTCGCCGCCGCACCAGAAGAGGCCAAGGGCTTGTGGCTCACCGCCGAGAAGGACGCGGTCATCGAGTTCAACGCCTGCCCCGACCGCAGCAGCTCCCTCTGCGGCCGTATCGTTTGGGATAAGGACGCCGGCACCGCCAAGGACACCTGCGGCGAACAAATCGCCCAGCTCAACCGCTACGATGGCGAGGCTTGGCGCGATGGCTGGATCTACGACCCGCGCGACAAGAAAACCTATAAAGGCACGCTGCGCGTCAAGGACCGCATCCTCAAGATGCGCGCCTTCGTCGGCGTGGAAGTGCTCGGCCAAACCGAGCAGATGACGCACGTCGATGCTTTGCCGGCCACGCCGGTTTGCAAAAAATAAGCAGCTGCCGCAGTTCCGTCGCACCAAAACAAAAAACAACCGGAGACTCCCATGCGTCACATTTCCACCGCCGTTTTGGCGGCAATGGCTTCGCTCGCCCTTTTTTCCCCGTCATCGCACGCCGTCGAGCGTGAAGTCGCGTCCTACGTGCTCGATACCGATGTCACGGTTTTCAACGATCTGCGGACGCGCGGCCTCTCCGATTCCCTGATGCGGCCTGCAGTGAAGCTGGGCCTGCAGCTTGCGCACGAAAGCGGCATGGTCGCCATTGTCGAAGTGGTCAACGTCAGCAAGAAGCAATTTCTGAAAGGCCGGGGCATCGATGTGACGCTTGGCGGCGGCTACCGTTTCGGCGATCCCGAAGCTTGGCACTTCGGCGTTGGACTCGCGGCCGAACTGTTCCCCGGCGCGAAGTTCGAGGCGCCGCACGGCTTCGATATGACGGAGTTCACGCCGACCGACGTGCGCAGCACCAGCTACAGCAGCCGCTTTGCCCTGTTCGAATTCGGCTACGGCAATATCGAAGGCCGCCTCCTCGATGTCATCTCCAAAACCTATCGCGGCGCCGATACCGGCGGCGTCTGCGGCTCGCTGCTGCAGTTCTCCGCGGATCCGACGCCAGCCTTCGAATGCTATGCGCGCGGCGATCATAATTCGCGCGGCTCCCTGCTCTTCGACCTCACCTATAAAACCGACATCGCCCCGGCCACCACGCTCACGCTGCACGCCGGCCGGCAGCGCGTCGCCAACTTCTCCGAAGCGAATTTCAACGATTACCGCATCGGCTTGACGCGCAAGCAATGGGGATTTGAATGGAATGCCGACTGGGTCATGACCCGCAACAAGGTGCGCGAACTCTATCTCACCATCGACGGCAGCAAGGTGCGCCCCATCGACAAGGACAAGCTGATGCTGTCCGTGACGCGCCGCTTCTGAGGGTGAAACCATGAAAATCCGACTCACCATGACCGGTGCGCTATGTCTTGCCGCTGCCTTCGGCGCGCAAGCCGAACCGACCGAACGCCAGATCAAGCTATTGCAGAACAATTGCGTCCAATGCCACGTCCGGCCAAACACCGGCACACCCTTGATGGGCCGGCCAGAGGATTGGAAGGACCGCAAACGCCAAGGCGAAGAGGCCATGCTGCGCAACGCCATCCAGGGTATACGCGGCATGCCGCCGTCCGGCTATTGCGCCGCGTGCGACGAAGCCGACCTGCGCGTGCTGGTGCGCCTGGTGGCCGGATTGAAGGAGAAGCAATGACGCAAACGAGCCGACGCCGTTTTCTCGAAGCGACAGCGGCGGGCATGGCCGCTACCCTGCTGCCGGGCTGCGTATCCCGCTCCTCCGAGCCACAAATGCCGGTGTCCTATGAACTGGGCAAGCCGCTGCCATGGGTGAACTGGGCGGGCAACCAGCACTGCCTGCCCTCCCAGCGTCTGGGACCAGCCACGGAAGCGGAAGTGGTCGACATCCTGCGGCAGGCCAAGGGCGTGGTGCGCGCCGTGGGTTCGAGCCACTCCTTCAGCGGCGTGGTGCCGACCAGCGATACCCTGGTCGCCACCGACTTGCTGAGCGGCCTGGCCAGCCACGACGCGCAATCGCTGCAGGCCGAATTGTGGGGCGGCACGCGGCTGCACGATGTCGGCCCGCTGCTGGAGAGCGTCGGCCAGGCTCTGAGCAATATGCCCGATATGGATTACCCCTCGCTGGCCGGATCCATCGCCACCTCGGTGCACGGCACCGGGCCGCGTTTCGGTTCGCTGTCGAACTACGTGGCCGGCCTCACGCTGGCGACGCCGAGTGGCGAGCTGATTGACTGCTCGGCCACGCAGAATGCAGAGATCTTCAATGCCGCGCGCACATCGCTTGGCGCGCTGGGCATCGTCACCCGCATCCGGATGCAGAATCAGGCGGCGTTCCAGCTTACGGAGGTCAACCGCATCGAAAAAACGGAAGACGTACTGGCCGATCTGGACAAGCGCATGGCCCAGCATCGGCACTTCGAATTCCTGCCCCTGCCCCATTCGGATTTCTGCGTGACGGTGGCGACCGATCCGGCCAAACCGGGCGACGGAAAGGCGGGCGAAGACGATCCCCAGGTCGTTCTCGATCTACGCAAGATTTTCAACGCGGTGAGCTGGATGCCCAATTCAAGCGCCGTCTATGACTGGCTTTTGAAAACCCTGCTGGGCGGCGCCGGATCGACCATCAATACCGGCCCATCCTACAAGGTGTTTCCGCATGTGCGGGTGGTCCGCTTCCGCGAAATGGAATACACGGTGCCGCTCGAATCGGGTCCGGCCTGCGTGCGTGAAATCCTGAAGACGATGCGCGACAAGAAAATCCCGGTCTGCTTCCCGCTGGAGTACCGGCACGTTGGAGCCGACGATATCTGGCTGTCGATGTTCGAGGGACAACCCGGCGCTTCCATCTCGGTGCACCAGTTCGGCGATACCGACTACCGCCCCTACTTCGCCGAGATCGAGCCGATATTCTGGAAATACAAAGGCCGGCCGCACTGGGGGAAAATTCATACGCTCGATGCGCCGCGCCTGTCGGCCCTGTATTCCCGGCACTGGAAGGACTTCCACGAAGTTCGCCGTTCGCTCGACCCTCAGTCCAAGATGCTCAACGCCCACCTGAAACATATTTTCGGAGCTTGATATGGTTTCACGCCGCACCTTACTGCTTGGCGGCACAGCCGCCGCTGCAACTGCCCTCGCCTTCTCCAGGCCAGCCGAATCCAGCGGCGGGCATGCGCCCTACTACGCCAAGCTCAATACCCTATTACGCAAACATGGCATCGACAGGCCCGTGCTCCTGATTGACCTGGACCGGCTTGACCGCAATATCGATCGCGTCGCCCAGTCGGCCAAAAACGGAACGCCGCGCACCTTCCGCATTGTCGCCAAATCGGTTCCCAGTCCGGCGCTGGTCGAATACATCGCCAAACGCGCGGGCACGGAATCGGTGATGGTGTTTCATCGCCCCTTCATCCAGGAGCTGGCGCGCCTGCGGCCGCAATCCGATCTGCTGCTTGGCAAACCGATGCCCGTGGCAGCCGTGGATACCTTCTACAAACAACACAAGGGGCCATTCGACCCGTCGCGGCAACTGCAATGGCTGGTCGATTCGGATGCGCGGCTGGCGCAGTACCTCCAGCTGGCGAAGGGACAGCAGCAGCGCCTGCGCATCAATCTGGAAATCGATGTCGGCCTGCACCGGGGCGGCTTTACCACTCCAGCCGCTGCGGCGCAGGCGCTGCGCGTCATTGCCGCCAATCCGGAGCAGCTGATGTTTTCGGGCTTTATGGGCTATGACGCGCACATCATGGGCTTACCCGGGATGCTCGTCCAGGGAGAGGTCGTCAAGGTCAAGGCCCGCTATGCGGCCTTTGCCGATATGCTGGCCAAGGAATTTCCCCAATTGCAGCAAGGGCCGCTGACCTTCAACGGCGCAGGCAGCCCGACTTTCCGCCATCACGAAGCCGGCTCGCGCATCAACGATATCTCCGTCGGCACTGCTTTGCTCAAGCCATCCCATTACGACCTGCCGGCGCTGGCCGACTTCGAACCGGCAGCTTTCATCGCAACGCCCGTCCTGAAACGCCATGCCAACACCGGCGTTCCGACCATGGAGTGGCTGAGCGGCCCGATGGTCGCGTGGGACCGCAACAGCGCCGACATCCTGTTCGCCTACGGCGGCAACTGGTTGGCCAACCCGGAATCGCCTGCCGGGATCACGAAGGCGGGCCTATACACCAGCTCAAACCAGGAAGGCTACCTCGCAGCCAAAGGCACCGTGCTCGCGCCGGACGATTTCATGTTCCTGCGGCCGACGCAATCGGAAGCCGTACTGCTGCAATTCGGCGATCTGGTCGGCATACGCGGCGACAAGATCGAATGCCGCTGGCCGGTGCTCGAGGCTCGTCTTTAACGACTCGAAAGCGTATGGCGGATCACTCGAAAGCTCCGCCATCAAGATATTGGGCCCCGTCCTATTACTCAAGAAGTGATATCTGCTGAGCAAACGGTTCTTCCGAAATTTCAGAAATTAAGATACCCCTTACTTTGGCAACATCAGTTACAACGCGAGTTATATGGTGAGTAGTGTTAACTTGCCGCCACATAGTGGAATTTCCAGGTCCATCTAAGTCATTCGCAGTACGATAAATATAAGCATCTGCTGTTGAAAATCGAACTCCTGCAAAATGACCACTTGCCACAATTCTGCCGCACACGTCTTTCATGATGACTTTATCGCTACCGGTTTTTTCACCACGAACGACCAGCCATGCCTCTTCTGTTGTATAACGGTAATGACGAATTGCTGGAGCGCCAGCCCCACCAAAAACCATTTTGGACGAATCTGCAGCAAAGTCTCCAAAAATCAGATGTTCCGCTGTAGTAGGATCAAACTTTACAGCTTGGCGCCAAGCTGCCCACTCATTACGAGGGCACAGCACGTTTTTCCCTGATTCCGCTGGGTTTTTCTCAGGATAATGAGTGGCTTGAAATATAATATGTTGCCATTCCCCTAGGCCTTGCAGCAACTCAAGCGCACTACCGATAATTGGCGCAACATGATCTGGTTGCGAAAAATCCGAATCTGAAAAATCAGTTATAATTGCACAATCCTTAGGATTTAAGCTCAACTTTACCAAGGCTGCTTTCAGATCAATGCCAAAATTGGGATTTACCATTTCACCGGAGGCAACGCATATAGCGAATTTCAATGTTTCATCGCCGGGAATTGCTGCTTTAAATCCTATTGCTTCATTATCCGAAAGATCGCGAAGCATTGCCATCGGAATTCCTCTGACTTTTAAGCTTCGCACACGCGAAAATATCTGAGGCAACCAATTAGTAATATTTTCTCGCCCTGCTTCATCAATAAGATAAGTGAGATCGATAAAAGCTCGACGACCAACCCAGTATTTTGAAAGGGTTCCACCAACATCTGGAACGGTTCCAGGTGAAAACAAATTATCCTGTTTGTCATCACGTTCCCCCAAAGGAGGTACGATAAAGCGAGGAATTACACAGGCTGCCACATCATCTTTAAGATCGCGAATGCCATTCAATTCGCCTGCCTTCATTCGCAGTGCCGGTGAGTAAAAAACCCTTTCAAGACCAATCATTAATTACCTCTTAAAGATGAAAATAGAAATTGCTTCCTGACTTTCCCGCGCCCAATTTTATCAGAAAATATTGCGTAATTCTTCCTTTCTAGTCTTATTCTACCAAAAACTATCGCAGACGAAATACCAAGCTGCTGGGCAAAGCAATCAATAGGAGCCGCTGTTTTAGCAATACGTGCTGGCGAACGCGACCAAAACTCCTCCGGGATCAGCATATTGGCTGCAAATCTATTAGCCTCCGCCTCCAACTCATCAATCTGCGCTGACTCAGAATCATCAAAAAATCCAGCAGCTAAGCCTGTGCGATAATGAAGGATCACATGCCCCACCTCATGTAGGAGCGTGAACCAAAAATTATCAAGCGAATCACGCAATAATGTCATTCCAATAATTGGAACTTGATCGACCAAGAATGCTGCCCCATCAACGGTCATTCCAGGAATATGCGGCTCTACTATAAGGACAATCCCATGCTCCTTAAGTAATTCCTGCGCCCGCAATGGTCCATCATCTAACTTGCTTAATTTAACCAAATCGACAAGCCATGAAACATCAAGCGGGCGATATTTTATTTTATCACGATCAATTATAGTCCGAGCACGACGAGTTATCTGAGCTTTCCACGATAACAATGACCAATCCTCCGAATGATCCTCCACATTTAGTCCCGTTCGAAGCAACGATGGTGTTCCATGCATTTCCACATGCTCAGCGACATATCGAATCAATTGATTAATACCATTTTCATCCGATTCATCGTTGCTTTGCAACCAGCCATTTGCACGAGCATGCTTTAACACCTTTTGTGCTTCGTTCGGAGTAACTTCAAAGATCGGAAGCCAATCTCGCGTCAAGGAAGGAAGAAAGTCCGCAGATAAACGTACCGATAATACTCTTGCTACTCTAAGATAGTTACTTAAGCTAATACTGCGATAGCGCTCTGCCTCATATCGCTGAATTGCTTGTTCTCGAAGCCCCAGCTTTCTTGCCAACTCTTTCTGGGACCAACCATTTGTTATTCTTGCTGCGATAAGAAAGTCACCGGGATCATTTTCCGCACGTTTCTTAAGCAGCTCAAAATTACCATTCTTCGCCTTAATGTAGGCGTCTAGCACTTCGGAAAGCTCTTTTTTTTCCGTAGTTAGTGACCGGCGCACCCCGTCAATCACTTCGCGAGGCAATCCTTTAACGATAGACTGCAATACTTGCTCTGATGACAATGCATGATCAATTTGCTCGATTAGCGTAGCTGTTTCGCGAGCTTGGCGATCATTAGAAATGATGAAATTTGTAGACATACCCAATGCTACACATCATATATGTTGTGCGTCAAGTGACAATGTCACAATCCAGAGTTCAAACTAAGCAATTAGTATTCTCGATGACTACGGTAGGACATCCCGAATTAGAAGAAGTGACGCCAGTCGGCGAGCCAGGCGGGAATATCTTCCACCGGCATCGGACTGGCGATGTAGAAACCCTGGGCGTAGGTGCAGCCCAGGCCTTGCAGGAAGTCCCAGTCCTGGCGTGTTTCCACGCCGACGGCGCAGGAATGCCGATCCAGGCTGCGTGCGAGGCCGAGGCAGGATTTGAGCACGGTGCCGATGGCGCGTTTTCTTGAAGCGCCGTCGACGAAGCTGCGGTCGATCTTCAGTTCGGAAAACGGAATGGCCGCGAGCAGTTGCAGGTTCGAACGCGCCGTGCCGTAGTCGTCGATGGCGAGGCCGAAGCCCAGCATGCGCAGGCGCAGCAGGCGCTCAAGGAAGTGGGCGTTGGTGGAGAGCACGGCCGATTCGGTGATTTCAAACGTAATGTAGTCGGCCAGGATGCGGTGGCGTTCCAGGCAGGCCGTCATCTGCGGTATGAACTGGGGATGGGCCAGCGTGGTGGGGTCGACGTTGACCGAGAAGGAAATCGGGATGCCCTGATCGTGCAGCAGGCGGCAGGCGGCCACCGATTTTTCGATCATGCTCCAGTCGAGGAAATCGATGCGCCGGTTATCTTCCAGCACGCCGACAAAGGCGGCTGGCCCCAACACGCCGTGCTGGGGATGGCGCCAGCGCGCAAACATCTCCAGGCCTTTCAGTTGCCCGGTTTCCAGCTCGATCTTGGGCTGGAAGAAGGGATCGAATTCGCGCGCCTGCAGGCCGCGCCCCACATCGGCAAAGCTAAACGATGGCAAATTCAACGGGCTGGCCTGGACGGCGGGCGCGGTGTAGTTGGCGATCAGCGGTTGCAGGCGGGTGATGCTGAGTGGCTTGCCGAGGGCGCCCAGCAGATTGACGCCGTAGGCATGCGCCATGGTTTCGACGCAGAACAGCAGGGCGCCGCTTTGCGCGCCGACCACGATCAGACCGGCCGTACTATCTGCATCGGACAGGCGGCGGATCAGTTCCAGCCCGTCGATGCCAGGCAAGGCCAGGTCCAGCACGGCGATATTGATGGGCGGCTCGCAGCCTTCCAGCATATTCAGGGCGGTCTGCCCATCGCCCACCGCCGAGACGCGCACGGCGCCCATATGGCGCAGCAAGCCGGCCAGCAGCTCGCGCTGGACCGGTTCACCTTCCGCCACCAGAAAATGCAAAGCCGCGATATCCATGGATTGCTCCTGTACGCGCGCCGCGAGGGCGTTGTGGCGTGGTCAAAGACCGCGCCGGGGCGAAAGCAGGCCGTATGGCCGCTCTCTTAAGCCTGATTCTGCCTGACTTGCTCGAAAAAGCATACCGCCGCGCAGGCGGCAACGTTCAGCGACTCGACCTTGCCGAGGTGGGGAATCACGACCTGGTGGCGCGCCAGCGACAACAATTCGTCCGAGACGCCCTGCCCTTCGTGGCCCAGCACCCACGCCACCGGCTGGCGCAGGTCGACGTCGTACAGGCGCTGCTTGGCGTAGCCGCTGGTCGCCAGCGTGGCGATGCGGGCATTCTCCAGCAGCGGCGCCAGTTCGACGTTTTCAAAAATATCGAGTACGAAGTGGGCGCCCATGGCCGCGCGCAGCACCTTGGGCGACCAGCAGAACGCCGTGCCAGGGCTGCAATACACTTCCTTGATACCGGCCGCCGCCGCGCTGCGCAGGATGGAGCCAACGTTGCCGGGGTCTTGCAGATTGTCGAGCAGGACGGCGTTCACGGTCAGCGCGGCCGGAGTGTCGCGCTGCGGCGTTTCGACCATGAACATCAGGCCGACGCCGTGTTCGACCTGGCTGACGGCGTTGTACAGCGCGTCGGGCAGGCTCAGACAGTGGGCGTGGTGGGCCTGCAGCTGCATCACGATGGCCGCCACTTCCGGATGGTGCAGCGCCGATTCGCTGACGATGCACTGCTCCGGCGCGCCGCGCAATTGCAGCCAGGTTTCGCACAGATGCACGCCATCCAGCAAAGTGCGGCCGGCCTTGCGGCGCGCCTGCGAGCTGGTGGCCAGGTGCTTGAGTTCCTTGTATTGCGCGTTGTCGCGCGAGGTGATCGATTTCATCGCAGCGCCTCCAGCACCTTGCGCACCGGCGCATAGGAACGGCGGTGCACCGGCGATACGCCGTGCAGTTGCAGGCGTTCCAGATGCAGGGCCGTGGGATAGCCCTTGTGCTGGTCGAAGCCGTATTGCGGATACTGGAGGTGCAGCTTGACCAGCGCCGCATCGCGCGCGGTCTTGGCCAGGATCGAGGCGGCCGAAATGGCTTCCACCTTGTTGTCGCCATCGACAATGGCAATGGACTGGATCTTCATCACCGGGCAGCGGTTGCCGTCGATCAGGGCCAGGGTCGGTATGGTGGACAAGGCCTCGACCGCGCGCCGCATGGCGAGCATGCTGGCCTGCAGGATATTGATCTTGTCGATTTCCTCTTCCGACGCTTCGGCAATGGCCCAGGCCACGGCGTTCTGCATGATCAGCGGCGCCAGCGCGTCGCGCTTGGCTTCGGTCAGCTTTTTCGAGTCGCGCAGGCCGTCGATGGGACGGCCCGGGTGCAGGATCACGGCGGCGGCGAACACGGGACCGGCCAGCGGGCCGCGTCCTGCTTCGTCCACGCCGCAGATGATTTCGTCGGGCGAGTCCGGCAAGTCGTCAAACAGGCCGTTTTGTTGGTTCTTCACTTTGAATTGATCACTTTCATGACCGCTGCCGCACCTTCGGCCGCGCTGTTGCGCAACAGGCTGTGGTGCATATCGGTAAAGCGCTGGGCCAGGCGCAAGCGGTGCGGCGCATCGCTGAGCTGCTGCCACATGGCTTCGGCCAGGGCTTCGGCGCTGGCGGCGTTCTGCAGCAGTTCCGGCACGAGAAATTCGCGCGCCAGGATGTTCGGCAGGCCGATCCAGGGCTGGTAGCCCATATGGCGCATGATTTCCCAGGAAGCGCGCATCATCTTGTAGGCGATGACCATGGGCTTTTTGAACAGCGCCACTTCCAGCGAGGCCGTGCCGGAAGCCACCAGCACCGCGTCGGCGGCGCAGATGGCGGTGTGCGACTGGCCGTCCAGCAGCGTGATTTCCACGTCCTGCAGGCCGGCTTCGGCCACCAGCTGCAGGAAATACTGGCGCTGCTTCTCGCCCGCCATCGGCGCGATGAAGCGCAGCGAGCGGTCGCGCTGCTTGAGCAGCTTGCAGGCGCCGACAAAGGCAGCGGTGTTGTACTTAAGTTCGGACATGCGGCTGCCCGGCATCAGCGTGACCACATTGGCATCCTCGGGCAGGCCGAGCGCGCGGCGCGCGCCCGCTTCGTCCGGATTCAGCGGAATCACTTCCGCCAGGGGATGTCCAACATACGTCACCGGCACGCCAGCCTTCTGGTAGATCGCTTCCTCGAACGGAAACACCACCAGCATGTGCGAAACGGATTTGATGATTTTCTTGATGCGCCCACCGCGCCAGGCCCAGATCTGCGGCCCGATATAGTGGACGGTGGGGATGCCAGCCGCCTTCAGGCGCGCCTCCAGCCCCAGGTTAAAACCCGGATAGTCGGCGCCGATGAAGACCGCCGGCCTTTCGGCCAGCAGCTGTTCGCACAGCGTATTCTGGATGCCTTTCAGCTCGCGGTAGCGCGGGATGATTTCGAACAGGCCGCGCACGGTGAGCTTGTCCATCGGCCAGTGCGATTCGAAGCCTTGGGCCAGCATGTTCGCGCCGCCGATGCCATGGAAGCGCGCCTCGGGCAGCTGCGGACGCAGGCCGCCCAGCAGGCGGCTGGCCAGCAGGTCGCCGGACGGTTCGCCGGCGACGACCGCGATCGAGAGATCAGCGGACGATGCCACGGCTTGCCGTATCCAGGAACTCGCGCATGGCGCGCACATGGACGTCGCCGCCGCTGGCCACCACATCGGCTTCGGCTTCCTGCGCCAGCAAGGCCGCCTTGGCCTCTTCCAGCGTCAGGCCGGAACGGTACAGGGTCTTGTAGGCGGCGCGGATGGCGTTGATCTGCTCGCGCGTGAAGCCGCGGCGCTTCAGGCCTTCGATATTCACGCCATGGGCCTGGGCCGGATTGCCGTTCAAGAGCACGAACGGCGGCACGTCCTGGGTCAGGCTGGTGCTCATGCCGACAAAGGCGTGGGCGCCGATCTTGCAGAACTGGTGCACATTGGCGAAGCCGCTCATGATGACCCAGTCGCCGATTTCGACGTGGCCGGCCATCTGCGCGTTGTTCGAGAAGATGGTGTTGCTGCCCACGGTGCAGTCGTGCGCCAGGTGGACGTAGGCCGAGATCCAGTTATCGTTGCCGAGCGTGGTCACGCCCTTGTCCTGCGCCGTGCCGGTGTTGAAGGTGCAGAATTCGCGGATGGTGTTGCGGTCGCCGATCACCAGGCGGGTCGGTTCGCCCTTCCACTTCTTGTCCTGCGGCGCAGCGCCGATGGAGGAGAACTGGAAGAACTGGTTGTCCTTGCCGATGCTGGTGTGACCTTCGATGACCACGTGCGGGCCGACCTTGGTGCCGGCGCCGATCACGACGTTGGGACCGATGACCGAGTAAGGGCCGATCTCGACGCCCTCGTCCAGCTGGGCTTTCGGATCGACGATGGCGCTTGGGTGTATCGTTGCCATTACTGCCCCGCTGGCTGGCTCGCGTCGGCGGCGTTACGGATGGTGCACATCAGATCAGCTTCCACGGCCACCTGGCCGTCCACGCTGCCCACGGCCTTGTATTTCCAGATGCCGCGCGAAACGCGCAGGATTTCCACGTCCATTTTCAGCTGGTCGCCAGGGACGACCGGGCGCTTGAAGCGCGCATTGTCGATGCCAACGAATAAGACCACCGAATTTTCGTCCGGCTTGATCTTCATGGTCAGGAAGGACACGATGGCGGCAGTCTGCGCCATCGCTTCGATCATCAGCACGCCCGGCATCACCGGCTTGTGCGGGAAATGGCCGTTGAAGAACTCTTCGTTCGCGGTCACGTTCTTGATGGCGGTGATGCTCTTGCCCTCTTCCCAGTTCAGCACGCGGTCCACCAGCAGCAGCGGATAGCGGTGCTGCAGGAGTTCCTTGATTTCGCAGATGCCCAGGGTCTTGTTTTCAGTAGTCATGATTTGTCTTGATTCGTTATCGTTTTAATGGTTTTTTCCAGCGCGCGGATTTTGTCGCGCATGGCGGACAAATTGCGCACGATGGCGGCGGATTTTTCCCACTCGCTGTTTTTCGCCAGCGGATAGAAGCCGGTGTACTGCCCCGCTTCCAGGATAGAGCGCGAGACCATGCTGCCCGATGAGACGTGCACATGGTCGGCAATGGTCAGGTGGCCCAGCACCATGGCCGCGCCGCCGAAGGTGCAGTACTTGCCGATCTTGGCGCTGCCCGCCACGCCGACGCAGCCGGCCATGGCCGTGTGCGCGCCGATATGGCAGTTATGGCCGATCTGGATCTGGTTGTCCAGCTTGACGCCATCTTCGATGATGGTGTCGGCCAGCGCGCCGCGGTCGATGGTGGTGTTGGCGCCGATGTCCACATCGTCGCCGATCACCACGCAGCCCACCTGCGGAATCTTGATATACACGCCGCCTTCGTTGGCGAAGCCGAAACCGTCGGTGCCGATCACGGCGCCGGAATGGACGATGCCGCGCTGGCCGATGCGGCAGCGCGCGTGGAAGGTCACGTTGGCGAAGAAGTGCGTGTCCGCGCCGATCACCGCCTCGCGGCCGATATAGCAGCCGGCGTCGATCACGGCGCGCGCGCCGATCACGGCGCCCGCCTCCACCGTCACCTGCGGGCCGATATGGGCGCTAGGGTCGACCTGCGCGCTCTCGTGCACCACGGCGCTGGGGTGGATGCCGGCCGGCGGCACGATGGCCGTCAGCGACTCGAAATACTGGGCCGCCCTGGCGAAGTAGACGTACGGGTTCTTGACGACGATGCGCGCGCCCTTGAACTGCTCGGCGACGATGGCGTCATCGGCGGCCGACACGATCATGGCCGCCGCCTGGCTTTGTCCGGCTTGGGAGCGGAATTTGCTGTTGCTGAGAAAGCTGATGTGCGAAGCGCCGGCGTCCGTCAACGGCGCGATTCCGATCACTTCAAGGTTCGGGTCGCCCACCAACTGCCCGCCCAAGCGTTCGACCAATTCTCCTAGTCGAGTGCCCATCGGGGTGTTCCAATCCAATCTAAAATCTGTTTACTTATCCTTGTCCAGCGCGCTCAGTACCTTGTCGGTAATGTCGATGCGCGGGCTGGCCCAGACGGCGTCCTGCAATACGATGTCGAAGCCTTCGGTGAGCGCCAGCTGCTTGATGATGCGGGTCGCCTTCTCGGCGATGGCGGCGCGCTCCTCGTTGGTGCGCTGGTTCAGGTCTTCGCGGAACTCGCGCTGGCGGCGCTGGAATTCCTTCTCCAGTTCGAAGTACTCCTTCTGCCGCTTGACGCGCTCGGCCTCGGCCAGCGTCGCATTGTCCTTCTCCAGCTTTTCCGACACCGTCTTCATGCGCACGGCCAGATCCTGCACCGCTTTTTCGCGCCGTGAGAACTCTTCCGCCAGCTTGTCGCCAGCCACCTTGGCCAGTTTCGACTCATTGTAAATGCGTTCGGAACTGAGCCAGGCGATCTTGGATGACTGCGCATATGCCGGCGCCAGGGACAGCAGCCCCAGGGCGAGCACGGCAACATACTTGGTCAGCGTAGCGGGAGCGGTCTTCAACATGGTTCTCCGTAGTATTTGTTATTGCTCTTTGATATTAGAAACCTGCGCCCATCTGGAACTGGAAGCGTTCCAGGCGGTCACCCGGCTTAGCGTTCAAAGGCTTAGCATAACTCAACTTGAGCGGGCCGACCGGGGAAATCCAGCTGATGCCCAGACCGGTGGAGAAGCGCAGTTCCGAGATGCGCATTTTTTCGCGCTCGCGGTAAACCTGGCCGCCATCCAGGAAGCCGAACCAGCGCAAGCTGCGGTCCTGACCCTGGCCGGGGAAAGGCATCTGCAATTCGGAGTTGATCAGCAGGCGCGAAGCGCCGCCCAGCGCGTCGCGGCTGAGCGGATCGAGCATGCCGAGCGAGGAGCTTTCATAGCCGCGCACCGAACCGATGCCGCCGGCGTAGAAGTTCTTGAAGACCGGGTAAGGCTTCTTGCCGAAGCTGCGGCCCAGGCCAATCTCGCCCTTCAGGGCCAGCGTGACCTTGGAGAACAGGGGACGGAACCACTGGTATTCATACACCGCGCGGCCGTACTTCGATTCGCCGATGAAGTCCGCCTCCAGGTTTACGCGCTGGTACTGGCCGATGGTCGGGGTCAGCGCGCTGTCGCGGCTGTCGCGCTGCCATGCCACCGTCAGCGGCACCGAGTTGGCCGAAGCGGTACCGATACCGTTGGCCGGGCCGCCGATGCTGCGCAGGTAGGTGCGCCAGAAGGTCGGGCTGCTGCTGTCGGTTTCGACTTGCGAGTGTTCCAGACCGATGCCGAAGAAGACGGTATCGACTTCCGAGAACGGCACGCCGAAGCTGATGCGGCCGCCGGTCTGGCGGATCGAGTAGCCGCCGATATTGATCGCTGGCGGGCGGTAGGTGCGCAGATAGACTTCATAGCTGCGCGACACGCCGTCGTCGGTGAAGTAAGGATTGGTGTGCGAGAACGCGATCGAACGGTTGTACTTGCTGGTGTTCAGTTCAATACCCACGGTATTGCCCGAACCGGCGAAGTTGGCCTGCTGGATCGACGCCGAGAAGGTGAACTTCTCGGCCTGCGAGAAGGCGCCGCCGATCTGGAAGTTGCCGGTCGGTTTCTCGACCACGGTCAGGTTCACGTCCACCTGGTCGGACGTGCCTTGCGCTTCCGGCGTGTCGATGGTCACGTCCTTGAAGTAGCCCAGGCGGTCGACGCGGTCGCGCGTCAGCTTGACGCGGTTGGCGTCGTACCAGCTCGATTCGAACTGGCGGAATTCGCGGCGGATCACTTCATCGCGGGTGGTGGTGTTGCCGGCGATATTCATGTGGCGCACATAGGCGCGCTTGCCCGGATCGACGAAGAAGGTAAAGCCCACTTCGCGTTTTTCGCGGTCGATGTCGGGATTGGCGTTGACGTTGGCGAAGGCGTAGCCGAAGGTCGCCAGGCGGTCCTGGATCATCTTATTGGTGGCGGTCAGGCGCTCGCCCGAGTACACATCGCCTTTGCGCAGCAGCACCAGCTGGCGCAGCTCGTCCTCGCGGCCGAACATCTCGCCTTCGAACTTGATGTTGGAGACCTTGTACTTCTCGCCTTCGACGATATTGATGGTGATGTAGATGTCCTTCTTGTCCGGGGTGATCGAGACCTGGGTCGATTCGACCTGCATCTCCACGTAGCCGCGGTTCAGATAATAGGACTTGAGCGACTCGATGTCGCCGGTCAGCTTGGTCTTGGAATACTGGTTGGCCTTGGTGTACCAGCTGAACCAGGTGCCGGTGTTCAGGGCCAGCTGGTCGCGCAGCTCCTTGTCGGAGAAGGCCTTGTTGCCCACCAGGTTGATCTGCTTGATCTTGGCGACTTCACCCTCGTCCACCGCGAAGGTGATGCTGACGCGGTTGCGCTCCAGCGGGGTCACGGTGGTGGTCACTTTCACGCCGTACAGGCCGCGCGACAGGTACTGGCGCTTGAGTTCCTGCTCGGCGCGGTCCACCGACGCCTTGTCGAAGATCTTGGTTTCGCCGACGCCGATATCCTTCAGCGCCTTGACCAGCATGTCCTTCTCGAATTCCTTGGTGCCCGTGAAATCGACCTTGGCGATGGCCGGGCGCTCTTCCACCAGCACCACCAGCACGTCGCCGTCGGCTTCCAGTTTCACGTCCTTGAAGAAGCCGGTCGCATACAGCGCCTTGATGGTGCTGATGCTCTTGTCTTCGGTGAAGGTCTCGCCCACGCGCACCGGCAGATAGCTGAACACGGTGCCGGCTTCCGTCCGCTGGATGCCCTCCACGCGGATATCCTTGACGACAAAGGGTTCAAGGGCCAGCGCACTGCCGGAGCAGAGTGCCAGAGCGGCGGCGCCGATCAGGCTGCGGCGAAAGGAAGGCAAGGCAAAGCGGTCAGAATATAATTTCATTGGCAAATTCAATGGCTCAAATCATTGGACTACATTTACAAAACGTATGCCGCCGGCCTGCTCCTACAGCAGCCGCGCGAGATCGTTGAACACGGCCAGCACCATCAAGGCCACCAGCAAGCCCACACCAAGGCGCTGCGCCAGATCGGCAAAACGCTCGGACACGGGGCGTCCAGTTAAAACTTCCAGCGAATAATACAGCAAATGCCCCCCATCCAGAACAGGAATCGGTAGCAAATTCATCACCCCAAGACTGATACTGATGAAGGCGATGAACTGCAGATAGCTTACTGCGCCTATCCGCGATGTTTGTCCCGCATAATCGGCGATCGTGATCGGGCCGGTGACATTGCGCCAGGACGCTTCGCCGGTGATCATCTTGCCGATCATCTTCACGGTCAGCACGCTGGTCTCCCAGACCTTGCGCACCGCCTTTTCCAGCGCCTGCGCCGGAGCCGACGTGACGGTAATCATATCCGGCGCCATCGGCACCTCGACCTTGATCTTACCGACTGTTACAGCCTGCCCGCCCTTGGCGTCGGTTTCGGCATCGGGCGTCATGTCCAGCGCGAAGGGCTGGCCGGCGCGCTGGCCTTCGATATGCAGGCTGCGGCCGGGCGCCTTGCGCACCGCGTCGATAAAGGCCAGGCCATCGGCGACGGCCACGCCGTCGACACGCTGAATCAGGTCGCCGCTGCGTAGGCCGGCGCGCGCGCCGGCGCCTTCGGCCATCACGCGCCCCACCAGCGCGGGCGGACGGGCGACGGCAATGCCCAGCGCGGAAGGCACGTCGCCTTCCAGACTGAGGGAGGAAAATGCGGAAGCAGGCAAATCGACTTGGCGGCGGCCTTCGCCCTGGCGTTCGAGATCGAGGCGGGCGCCCTGCTTGTCGACGACGGCCTGGATCAGCGCCCAGCGCAACTCGCTCCAGCCGCGCACCGGCTGGCCGTCGATGGCGACGACCTGGTCGCCGCCCTGGATGCCGGCGCCGGCCGCCACGCTCTCGGCGGCCGGCGGCGCCAGCAGGGTCGAAGGCTCGTCCACGCCATGCATGTACAGGCCGGCGAACAGCAGGATGGCAAGCAGGAAGTTGGCGAGCGGGCCGGCGGCCACGATGGCGATGCGCTTCCAGACGTTCTGGCGCGTGAACTCGCGTTTCAGGTCGGCTTCCGGCAGGCCGCGCAGATCCTGCTCGCGGCCGTCCAGCATCTTCACATAGCCACCCAGCGGCAGGGCCGACACCGCCCACTCGGTCTGGTCGGCGCCGAAGCGGCGCGACCACACCACCTGCCCCATGCCGACCGAGAAGCGCAGCACTTTCACGCCGCACCAGCGCGCCACCAGATAGTGGCCCAGTTCATGGATGACGATCAGCGTGCCCAGCGCAACGGCGAAAGCCAGCAGGGTTTGCAGGAAGTTCATTTGGCCAGCGCGCCGATCAGGGTTTCAGCGGCGGCGCGGGCGGCCGCATCCTGCGCCATCAGCGCCTCGATGCTGGAGGCGGCGCCGTGCGGCAGCTCGTCCATCACGCGCGCGATCACGCGGTCAATCTGGCGGAAGCCGATGCGCTGGTCGAGGAAGGCTTGCACCGCCACCTCGTTGGCCGCGTTCAGCAAGGCCGGCGCGGTGCCGCCGGCGCGCAGCGCGTCGAAGGCCAGGGCCAGGCAGGGGAAACGCGCAAAGTCGGGCTGCTCGAACTGCAGGCTGCCGATCTGGGTCAGGTCCAGCTGGGCCACGCCGGAAGCGATGCGCTCCGGATACGCCAGGGCATGCGCGATCGGCGTGCGCATATCGGGGTTGCCCAGCTCCGCCAGCACCGAGCCGTCGTTGTAGGAGACCATGGAGTGGATCACCGACTGCGGGTGGATCACCACCTCGATCTGGTCGGCCGGCGCGCCGAACAGCCAGTGCGCTTCGATCACTTCCAGGCCCTTGTTCATCATGGTGGCCGAATCGACCGAGATCTTGCGCCCCATCACCCACTTCGGATGCTTGCAGGCTTCGTCCGGCGTCACGCTGTCGAGCGTTTCGACGGCGCGCTTGAGGAAGGGACCGCCGGAAGCGGTCAGCAGGATCTTGCTCACGCCGGCCGCTGCCGGCACGCGGCCATAGCCTTGCGGCAGGCACTGGAAGATCGCATTGTGTTCGCTGTCGATCGGCAGCAGCACGGCGCCGCTGTCGTGCACCGCGTCCATGAACAGCTGGCCGGACATGACCAGCGCTTCCTTGTTCGCCAGCAGCACCTTCTTGCCGGCGCGCGCGGCGGCCAGGGTCGGCGCCAGGCCGGCGGCGCCGACAATCGCCGCCATCACGCTGTCGACGGCGGCGGCGCTGGCCACCTCGCACAGCGCCTGCTCGCCCCACGCCACTTCGGTGCGCAGGCCTTTGGCGCGCAGCAGCGCATCCAGTTGCGCGGCGGCGGCGGCGCTGCCGACCACGGCGCGCGCGGGACGGAACTGCTCGCACTGGGCGGCCAGTTCCTCGACGCGGCTATGCGCCGTCAGCGCATGCACGGTATAGCGTTCGGGATGGCGCGCCACCACATCGAGCGTGGAAACGCCGATGGAGCCGGTTGCGCCAAGTATGGTAATGCTTTGCATAGTCGTCCTTAGAGCCAGGCGCTGACCAAGGCTGCCACCGGCAAGGCCGGCACCAGCGCATCGATGCGGTCAAGCACGCCGCCATGACCTGGCAGCAGCGTGCTGCTGTCCTTCATGCCGGCGCGGCGCTTGAGCTGGGATTCAAACAGGTCGCCCACTACGGAGGCGATCACGATCACGGTCAGTACCGCCAGGGCCTTGAACCAGCCCAGCGCAGCCTGCAGCTTGACGGCAAAGGTGTCGGCCAGCAGCGGCACGCTGTCGGCCAGCACGATGCTCAGCGCGGACAGGGCCAGCACGGCGATCCAGCCGCCGATCGCGCCTTCCCAGGATTTGCCGGGCGAGATGCTGGGCGCCAGCTTGCGCTTGCCGAACGCCTTGCCGGCGAAGTAGGCGCCGATATCGGCGATCCACACCAGGGCCATGGCCGACAGCAGATACGTGGCCGAATGCAGGTACAGCGTCAGGATGGCGACGAAGCAGCCCACCAGGGTCACGGCATAGATCAGGCTGAGCATGACGTTGCCCATGCCTTCCAGCGGCGGCAGGCCGAACTTGAGCGTGGGCGCAAAGCGCAGCAGCCAGATCATCAGGCTCAGCGCGAGCCAGAACTTGGCGGCGCTGTGGCCGCCCGCATGCAGGAAGGTGTAGGCGAAGGCCGCGGTCCAGAAAGCGGCCACCAGCAGCGGGCGCTTATGGCCGAACAGGCGGAAGCTCTCCCACACGGCGGCGGCAAAGAACACGGCCAGCACGGCGGCAAAGACCGGGAAATAGTTCAGGAACAAGGCCGGCAGCAGCACCGCCAGCAAGACCAGGGCGGTAATAATCCGTGTTTTCAGCATCAGTTAGTCGTTTCCACCAGTTGTTCGCCGGTGCGGCCAAAGCGCCGCTCGCGGTTCTGATATGAGGCAATGGCCGCATCCAGGCGCTCGGCGGTGAAGTCGGGCCAGTAGGTGTCGGTGAAGTACAGCTCGGTATACGCCAGCTGCCACAGCAGGAAATTGGAAATGCGCTCTTCGCCGCCGGTGCGGATGAACAGGTCGGGCTCGGGCGCATAGGCCATGGCCAGGTGCGGGGCCAGCTGCGCCTCGCTGAAATCGGTGGCGCCGGGATGGGCGGCCACCATCTTGCCCACCGCCTGCATGATGTCCCAGCGGCCGCCGTAATTGGCGCACACGGTCACCGTCAAGCGGGTGTTGGCGGCGGTCTTGCGCTCGGCGGCGGCGATCATCGCTTGCAGCTTGGCGTCGAAGCGGCTCAAGTCGCCCACCACCTTGAGACGGATATTATTGGCGTGCATCTTCGCCACTTCGCGCTCGAGGGCGGTGACGAACAGGCGCATCAGCAGCGACACTTCCTCTTCGGGACGGCGCCAGTTCTCGGAACTGAAGGCGAACACGGTCAGGTACTCGATGCCGCGCTCGGCGCACGCTTCGACCACGGTGCGCACGGCTTCCACGCCCTTGACGTGGCCGGCCACGCGCGGCAGGAAGCGCTTGGTGGCCCAGCGGCCATTGCCATCCATGATGATGGCCACATGGCGCGGGACTTTTGGCGCTTCAGGTACAGCAGTCGTAGAACTCGAATATTTCATGAAAACGCTAAAGCCATTAAATGTGGGTCATACCCGAAAAAACCGAAAACCGGGGACAGGCCCGGGGTTTTCCGCAATCTTGCCAGAAAACCCGGATCCGTCCCCGGTTTTTGGAGCTTAAACGGTCAGAACTTCTTTTTCTTTTTCGGCAACGATCTTGTCGATGTCGGCGATGAACTTGTCGGTCAGCTTCTGCACTTCGTCGGAAGCGCGGCGCTCTTCGTCTTCCGAGATGGCCTTGTCCTTGACCAGCTTTTTCAGCGATTCATTGGCGTCGCGGCGGATATTGCGCACGGCGATTTTGCCGTCTTCGGCTTCGCTCTTGCACAGCTTGACCATTTCCTTGCGGCGCTCTTCGGTCAGGGCCGGGGTCGGTACGCGGATCAGGTCGCCCTGCGCGGCCGGGTTCAGGCCCAGGTCGGCTTCACGGATGGCTTTCTCGATGGCGGCGCCCATTTTCTTCTCGAACGGCGTCACGCCGATGGTGCGCGCGTCGACCAGGGTCAGGTTGGCCACCTGGTTGATCGGGGTCGGATTGCCGTAGTAATCGACCATCACGTGGTCGAGAATGCCGGTGTGGGCGCGGCCGGTGCGCACCTTGGCCAGATCGCCTTTCAGCGTTTCCAGCGACTTGTTCATGCGGTCTTGCGCGTTCTTTTTAATGTCGGCGGTGGACATTGCTGCTCTCCTGTTGCTTGCAAATATTGTTAAACGTGTACCAGTGTACCTTCATCCTCGCCCATAATCACGCGCATCAGCGCGCCAGGCTTGGTGATGGAGAACACCTTGATCGGCAGTTTCTGGTCGCGGCACAGCGCGAAGGCGGTGGCATCCATCACCTGCAGGTGCTTGGCGATGGCTTCGTCGAAGGTGATCGACGGGAACAGGGTGGCGTTCGGGTCTTTTTTCGGGTCGGCGGAATACACGCCATCGACCTTGGTGGCTTTCAGCACGATCTCCGCGCTCACTTCCGAGCCGCGCAGCGCGGCGGCGGTATCGGTGGTGAAGAAGGGGTTGCCGGTGCCGGCAGCGAACACCACGACCTTGCCCTCTTCCAGATACTGCAGCGCCTTGGGGCGCACATACGGTTCGACCACCTGTTCGATGCCGATGGCCGACATCACGCGCGCGGTCACGCCCACATGGCGCATCGCGTCGGCCAGGGCCAGCGCGTTCATGACGGTGGCCAGCATGCCCATATAGTCGGCGGTGGCGCGGTCCATGCCTTGGGCGCCTGGCGCCACGCCGCGGAAGATATTGCCGCCGCCAATCACGACCGCCAGTTCCACACCCAGTTTTGCGACCTCGGCCACGTCGGCCACCATGCGTTCGATCGTGCCCCGGTTGATGCCGTAAGCATCGTCTCCCATCAGGGCTTCGCCGGACAGTTTAAGGAGGACACGCTTGTAGGCTGGTTTTGACATGAGCTGGGGCTCCTAAATTGATTATTCGGTATGACACCGGCGGCAACAATATCGGCATGATACGCGCCGCCGGGAAATTCGCCAGCCCGTTTCGGGCACGGGCTGGGGCTCGGCTTAAAAAAACGGGCCTCTCGGCCCGTTTTCTTGATTACGCTCCTTTGGAGGCAGCCATCTGGGCTGCCACTTCGGCGGCGAAGTCGTCCTGCTTCTTCTCGATGCCCTCGCCCACCACGTACATGGTGAAGCCTTTCACGGCGCTGTTGGCCGCTTTCAGCATCTGCTCGACGGACTGCTTGTCGTTTTTCACGAAAGCCTGGTTCAGCAGCGACACTTCTTTCAGGTACTTCTGCACGGAACCTTCCAGGCGCTTGGCGACGATCTCGGCGGACTGGGCTGGCTTGCCTTCGGCAGCAGCTTTGGCGGCATCTTCTTCGGCCTTGGCTTTGGCCACCGAACGCTCTTTTTCGATCAGTTCGGCCGGCACTTGCTCGGACGACAGCGCCACTGGCTTCATCGCGGCGATGTGCATGGCGACGTCTTTACCGACTTGCTCGTCGGCGCCGTCGAACTCGACGATCACGCCGATGCGGGTGCCGTGCAGGTAGGAAGCCAGCTTGGCGCTGGTTTCGAAACGCTGGAAGCGGCGGATCGACATGTTTTCGCCGATTTTGCCGATCAGGGCGGTGCGCACTTCGTCCAGGGTCTTGCCGTCGCCAGCTGGCAGAGCCAGCAGGGCAGCCACGTCGGCCGGGTTGTGCTCGGCCACCAGCTTGGCAGCGGCGTTCGACAGGGCCAGGAAGTCGTCGTTCTTGGCGACGAAGTCGGTTTCCGAGTTCACTTCGACCAGGGCGCCAACGCCGCCGGCGATGTAAGCTGCCACCACGCCTTCGGCGGTGATGCGGGCCGACGCTTTGGACGCTTTGCCGCCCAGTTTAACGCGCAGAATCTCTTCCGCCTTGCCCATATCGCCATCGGCTTCGGTCAGGGCTTTTTTGCATTCCATCATTGGTGCGTCGGTTTTGGCGCGCAGTTCGCCGACCATTGCTGCAGTAATCGCTGCCATGTAATTCTCCTGTAATTCGGTGGATCAACCGGGGCGGCGCCTTGCGGCAGCCAGCAACATCCGGCATATCGTTAAAAAAAAGGGGGAGCTGATGCCACCCCTTTTCAATGCTCGCTTTTCAGCTCAGCAAATCCGCCTGGCGGCGGACCAGAACTTAGGCTTGTTCGTTGACTTCTACGAACTCGTCGCCGGCTGCGGTCTTGATGGTTTCCAGGACTTCAGCGGAGGCGTTGGCACGGCCTTCCAGGATTGCGTCTGCCACGCCGCGGGCGTACAGGGTGATCGCTTTCGAGGAATCGTCGTTACCAGGGATAACGTAGGTCACGCCTTCTGGGGAGTGGTTGGTGTCAACCACGCCGATCACTGGGATGCCCAGTTTTGCAGCTTCGGTGATCGCGCCTTTGTGGTAGCCAACGTCGACCACGAAGATTGCGTCAGGCACGCCGCCCATTTCCTTGATGCCGCCGATGGATTTTTGCAGCTTGTCCATTTCGCGGCTGAACATCAGGGCTTCTTTTTTGGACAGCTTCTCAACGGAACCGTCTTCGATCGCCGCTTCCATGTCTTTCAGACGCTTGATCGAGGTTTTGATGGTTTTGAAGTTGGTCAGCATGCCGCCCAGCCAACGCTGGTCAACATAAGGAACACCGGCGCGTTGTGCTTCGGCAGCGATGATATCGCGGGCCTGGCGCTTGGTGCCCACCATCAGGATGGTGCCACGGGAAGCGGCCACTTGGCGCACGGTCTTCATCGCCTCCTGGTACATCGCCATGGTTTTTTCCAGGTTGATGATGTGAATTTTATTGCGGTGGCCGAAGATGAACGGAGCCATCTTTGGGTTCCAGAAACGGGTTTGGTGGCCGAAATGGACGCCGGCTTCCAGCATTTCACGCATCGTTACAGACATTTTTAACTCCAGGGTTGGGTCTGGAATCCGTTCAGTGACCCTTGCGGGCACCCTTGTCGAGCGGATTCGGGTTTATAAATAAGTAGATTTGCAACATTGCTCAAACCGGAATTCAAGCAACCCGAAATTCTACCTTGAAACAAGGGCTTGCGACAAGTTTTGCGCAGCCTGTCCATGCGCCGATGCAATTATTTACTTTACAGAAATGAAATTTCCTTCTTTGTAAGCAAATTGTAAAAAAGCAAGCGAAGATGGCGAAATGTCTATATCATGGCGACTGCGCGTTTCAATCGATGTTTCCCTCAACCAATACCAAACCCGCACCCACTACCTATTTATGTCCATCGCACTCGCCACCACTCTGGTTGCCGCAACGCTGATGCCCCGCTGCTCCTGGGACCGCCCGGGACGGAATCCATATCGGGGCACGCCGGCAGCCGCCATGTCCCGCTATCCGGATATTCCGGAGCCGCAGCGCCGCATCCTCGCCGAGCGCATCGCGCGCGGCCAGATGGACGAGATGGTCGACATCAGCCGCGACGCCATCACAGGCAAGGGCAAGCACGGCTACGAGAGCGAAATCCGCGACATGCACTTCGCCGCCCGCACCGTCTGCGGCGAAGTCACGCGCAGCAAATGGGCGCCGGAACGCCTTGAACCGGCCGCCATCTATTGCGAAGGCGAGCACTGCATCATCGTGCCGAAGATCTGCAATAACATCAGCCGCATCACGCGCAAGCCGCCCGCCGTCGTCCAGGCCAAGCCGCTGCCCAAGCTGGTCAAGCCCAAGCTGCGCCACATCGATCCGGGCCAGATCGAAGAAGCCGAGGAAATCGACGGCGAGCTGACCGACGCCCTGGCGGCACTGGGCGAGGAGGTTCCGGCCGATATGCCGTTCGCCCACGTCGGCGCACCGGGTACGGTGGACATGATGGACTTCATTAGCGGCAAGGATGACGGCGACGTCGGCCGCTTCCTGCACAACCGCGACCCCAACCTCGACCGCGACATGACGCCCGTGCCGGTGCCCGAGCCGTCCGCCTGGCTGATGCTGCTGAGCGGCATCGGCCTGCTGGGCGCCTGGCGCCTGCGCCGCCAGGGCTGATCTCCCCCGCCGCCCTGCCCCGGCCTCGTTTATAATCTCGCTATTGCGGGCGCGCCGCAGGAATGCCGCGCGCCCTTCCGCCAATATTGAGCAAAACCGAGATTACAAGCGAAATGACCATATCCATCAAGAGCCCCGAGGACATCGAAGGCATGCGCATCGCCGGCCGCCTTGGCAGCGAAGTGCTCGACTACATCACCCCCTTCGTCAAACCCGGCGTCACCACGGGCGAACTGGACCGCCTGTGCCATGAGTACATGGTCAATGTGCAAGGCACCATCCCCGCCCCGCTGAACTACTGCCCGCCCGGCTACACCCCGTATCCGAAGGCCATCTGCACCTCGGTCAACGACGTGATCTGCCACGGCATCCCGGGCGACAAGGTGCTCAAGAACGGCGACGTGGTCAACCTCGACATCACCGTCATCAAGGATGGCTACCACGGCGACAACAGCCGCATGTTCTTCATCGGCGAACCGTCGATCCTGGCGCGCCGCCTGTCCGACATCACCTACGAGTGCATGTGGCTGGGCATCGCCAAGGTGAAGCCGGGCGCCCACCTGGGCGACATCGGCCACGCCATCCAGGTGCACGCGGAAAAGGCCGGCTACAGCGTGGTGCGCGAATTCTGCGGCCACGGCATCGGCAAGGTCTTCCACGAAGAGCCGCAGGTGCTGCACTACGGCCGTCCCGGCACGCTGGACGAGCTGGTGCCGGGCATGATCTTCACCATCGAGCCGATGATCAACGCCGGCCGCCGCGAAATCCGCGAAATGGGCGACGGCTGGACCATCAAGACCAAGGACCGCAGCCTGTCGGCCCAGTGGGAACACACCGTGCTCGTGACCGAAACCGGCTATGAGGTGCTGACCCTGTCGGCCGGCAGCCCGCCGCCGCCCGCCTTCATCCTGGACCCGCAGGCCGCGGCAGCCTGAAAACAATGCCGCATGCCGCGATGAAGAATGATCTGCGGGACCAGCTCAAGGCCCGCCTCAAGGCCGACCGCCTGCAGGTGGTCGCCACCTTCCAGGCCGACGGCAAGCCGGAAAAGCTGCTGCGCAGCCTGCGCCAGAGCGTGGACGCAGTGCTCACCAGCGCCTGGGAAGCGGCCGGCCTGCCGGCGCGCACCGCCCTGGTCGGCGTGGGCGGCTACGGCCGCGGCGAACTGTTCCCCCATTCCGACGTCGATGTCCTGATCCTGCTGCACCAGGCGCCGGACGACGCCACGCGGCGCCGCCTGGAGGCGCTGGTGCAGCTGCTGTGGGACCTGGGCCTGGAAGTGGGCCACAGCATCCGCACCGTGGACGAGTGCCTGAGCGAGTCGAAGGCCGACATCACGGTGCAAACCAGCCTGCTCGAAGCGCGCCTGGTGACGGGCGAGCGCGCCCTGTTCGAGGAACTGCAGCAGCGCTACGACGCGGCCATGGACGCGCAAGCCTTCTTCAACGCCAAGATGCTGGAAATGCGCCAGCGCCACGCCAAGTACGAGGACACCCCCTTCGCGCTGGAACCGAACTGCAAGGAAAGCCCGGGCGGCCTGCGCGACCTGCAGGTGATCCTGTGGCTGGCCAAGGCCGCCGGCCTGGCCAACTCCTGGCGCACCCTGGCCACGCGCGGCCTGATCACCCAGACCGAGGCGCGCCAGCTGATGGAAAAGGAACGCGCCTTCAAGGATATCCGCGTGCGCCTGCACCTGCACGCCGGCCGGCGCGAAGACCGCCTGGTGTTCGACGTGCAGACCGCCATCGCCGAAACCCTGGGCCTGCAGGCCACCGGCAGCGGCGCGCATATGCGGCGCGCCAGCGAGTACCTGATGCAGCGCTACTACTGGGCGGCCAAGGCCGTGACCCAGCTGAATACCATCCTGCTGCAAAATATCGAAGCCCAGCTGTTCCCGCAGAATGGCGAGACGCATCCCATCAATGCGCGCTTTGCCGAGGTGGACGGCTTCATCGATATCGTCGACGACGACACCTTCGAGCAAACGCCGTCGGCCATGCTGGAAGTGTTCGTGCTGATGACGGAACGCCCCGCCATCAAGGGCATGACGGCGCGCACCATGCGCGCGCTGTGGCACGAGCGCTTCAAGATCGACGCCGGCTTCCGCAACGATCCGGTCAACCGCGCCTACTTCCTGCGCATCCTGCAAGCGCCGGTCGGCATCATCCACGCGCTGCGGCGCATGAACGAGCTGTCCATCCTGGGCCGCTACCTGCCCAATTTCCGCAAGATCGTGGGCCAGATGCAGCACGACCTGTTCCACGTCTACACGGTGGACCAGCACATCCTGATGGTGGTGCGCAATATGCGCCGCTTCACGATGACCGAGCACGCCCACGAATACCCCTTCTGCAGCCAGCTGATGGCGAACTTCCCGCAGCACTGGCTGCTGTACGTGGCGGCCCTGTTCCACGATATCGCCAAAGGCCGCGGCGGCGACCACTCCAAGCTGGGCCGGGTCGATGCCGTCCAGTTCTGCCAGGACCATGGCATGGGCAAGGACGAGACCGAGCTGGTGGTGTTCCTGGTCGAGCACCACCTGACCATGTCCCAGGTGGCGCAGAAGCAGGACTTGTCCGATCCCGACGTGATCGCCGCCTTCGCCCGCCTGGTGCGCGACGAGCGCCACCTGACCGCGCTGTACCTGCTGACGGTGGCCGATATCCGCGGCACCAGCCCGAAGGTGTGGAATGCCTGGAAGGCCAAGCTGCTGGAAGACCTGTACCGCATGACCTTGCGCGTGCTGGGCGGCGAGCCGCCGTCGGCCGACCGCGAGCTGAAAAACCGCCAGCAGGAAGCGCTGGCCACCCTGCGCCTGTATGGCTTGCCGCCCGACGCGCACGAAGCGCTGTGGCGGCAGCTGGACGTGGCCTACTTCCTGCGCCACGACGCCTCCGACATCGCCTGGCAGACGCGCGCCCTGTACGACCGCCTGAACAGCGGCCAGCCGGTGGTCAAATGCCGCCTGGCGCCCATCGGCGAAGGCTTGCAGGTGGCGGTGTACATTCCCGACCAGCCCGACCTGTTCGCGCGCATCTGCGGCTATTTCGACCGCAAGAATTTCAGCATCCTCGATGCGAAAATCCACACCACGCGCCACGGCTACGCGCTCGACACCTTCCTGGTCACGGAGCAGAACTTCGCCAAGAGCTACCGCGACATCATCAGCCTGATCGAGCATGAGCTGTGCGCGCTGCTGGAAGCGGCCGGACCGCTGTCGGCGCCGGGCAAGGGACGGCTGTCGCGCCTGTCGCGCACCTTCCCGCTGCAGCCCAGCGTGGACTTGCGGCCGGACGAGCGCGGCCAGTATTATCTGCTCTCGGTCACCGCCAACGACCGTCCCGGCCTGCTGTACTCCATCGCCACGGTGCTGAGCCGCTACAAGATCAACCTGCATACGGCCAAGATCATGACCCTGGGCGAACGGGTGGAAGACGTCTTTCTCGTCGACGGCGCCGCCCTGGCCAATGCCCGCCTCCAGCTGCAGCTGGAAACCGATTTACTGGAAGCTTTGAAAATCTGATGTCTGAAGAATTATTACGCCTGTCCAAACGCATGTCCGAACTGGGCCTGTGCTCCCGCCGCGAAGCCGATGAATGGATCGCCAAAGGCTGGGTGCGGGTCGACGGCAAAGTGGTGTCCGAACTGGGCACCAAGGTCTACCCCAGCCAGCGCGTCACCGTCGAGCGCCAGGCCGCGGCCGAACAATCGAAACGCGTGACCATCCTGATCAACAAGCCGGTCGGCTACGTCAGCGGCCAGGCCGAAGATGGGTATACCCCGGCCGTGGCCTTGATCAAGCCGGAAAACCGCTGGGCCGACGATCCCTCGCCCGAGCAGTTCCACCCGACCCAGCTGCGCAGCCTGGTGCCGGCCGGCCGCCTCGACATCGACTCGGTCGGCCTGCTGGTGCTGACCCAGGATGGGCGCATCGCCAAGCACCTGATCGGCCACGATACCGAGATCGACAAGGAATACCTGGTGCGCGTGCAATACAGCAAGCCCGGCAAACTGCCCGACGCCGACCTCAAAAAGCTCAACCACGGCCTGTGGATGGACGGCAAGCCGCTGCTGCCGGCCAAGGTGCGCTGGCAGAACGACGACCAGCTCAGCTTCACCCTGCGCGAGGGCCGCAAGCGCCAGATCCGCCGCATGTGCGATATGGTGGGCCTGAAAGTGCTAGGCTTGAAACGGGTACGCATCGGCAAGGTCAAGCTGGGCGATCTGCCCCAGGGCCAGTGGCGTTACTTGCATCCCGATGAACGGTTTTAATGGTAAAAACGCACTAAACTAGTGTAATTTACAACGTTTCTCTGTTTTTTATCGGCGACAAGGCGGATTTTCTTGCTATTTGGCAAGCCAAGCCCGCCGGAAGCCTGTAAGATTAAAGCGGTGCCCTGCTGGAGGGCGCAAACCCTATCTGATGCAAAGTTAGCCGTCGTGAACGATCCAATGCCAAACGATTTCCGCAAGGGACCACCCCGTCTCGCCGATGCGGTGGAACCGATTGCCTCCGGCTCCAAGCCGCACGAGATGGTCGAACCGGAAGATATCGCCGATGCCCTGGCCATCCTGGCCGAGAATGGCGACGCCATTTCGATTTATCCCTCGTCCAGCACCGAGGTGGTGATGGCGCGCATTGCCTCGGTGGACCGGGAGCGCTTCCGCTTCGTGATCCAGCTCAACGAAGGCACTTACCTGCCGCCGGGCGACGCCACCTTCGTCACCTGGCTGCGCAGCGCCAAGCTGCAATTCAAACTGCACGATCCGCACTGGAACAGCCTGGCCGAGCAGCCGACCCTGATTCCCGCCGAATTCCCGGACAAATGCACGGTGCTCAACCGCCGCGCCGCCGCGCGGCTGGAAACCCCGCTCGGCACCTACCATACGGCCTCCTTCGTCCTGAACGGCAAGCCCTACGAGATGCAGCTGTATGATTTTTCCGCCGGCGGCATCGGCATGCGCTGCGCCCCGCGCGACGCGGTCGGCCTGCATGTCGGACGCAAGCTGCAAAGGGTCAGGCTGGAAATGGGGCCGCAGCGCGTCATCATCTGCGACCTGGAAATCCGCCTGTCGCGCCACTACCGCTCCTTCCTGCTCGGCGAGCAGGTGCAGATCGGCTGCCAGTTCACCAATATGGCGCCGCACCTGCGCGCCGAAATCGACCAGGTGCTGGAACAGCTGAACGGCAACCGCCGCCGCTGAGCCAGACCTTCCCGCCGCCGGGAATTCAGGCCGCCAGCGGCAGCCTGACCGTGGCCAGCAGGCCCGGGCCGCGGCCGGTCGAATCGAGGCGGATGTCGCCGCCATGCTGCTCCACCGCCGCCTTGACGATGGCCAGTCCCAGGCCGCTGCCGCTCTGGGTCTGGTTGGGGTCGCGGTAGAAGCGGTCGAAGACGCGCTCCTGCAGGGCGCTGGCGATGCCCGGCCCCTGATCCGCCACGCTGAGCACCGCTTCCGGCCCGCAGCGCCGCACCCGCACCTTCACCATGCCGCCCTGCGGGCTGTATTTGATGGCGTTTTCCACCAGATTGTCGATCAGCGAGACCAGGGTTTCGCGCTGGCCGCGGATCTGCACGCCATCCTCGGCCGCCAGCTCCACTTCCACGCCGCGCACATGGGCCAGGCCCGAAAGCGCCGCCAGCCGGTCCTGCAATAACTCGTCCAGGGCCACCTTCTCCTCCGCGCCATGGGCCGCCGCGTCGCTGCGCATCAGCATCAGCAACTGGCTCACCAGGCGCGTGGCGCGCGAGCCGCTGTTCAGGATGCCGCTCAGCAGCTGGCGCGTGCGGGTGTCCGTGGTCTGGCTTTGCAGCGCTTCCACATTGATATTCATGGCCGCCAGCGGGGTGCGCAGCTCGTGCGCCGCATCGGCGATGAAGACGCGCTCGCGGATGGCGCTGTCGCTGACGCGCCGCATCAGGTTATTGATGCTCTCGACCATGGCCGTCAGCTCGCGGTGGCGCGCCTTGAAGGACAGCGGCCCCAGGTCCTGCGGCCCGCGCGAAGCCACTTCGCGCGCCACCTGGTTCCAGGGCCGCAGCGCCATGCGGATCGATAGCCAGGCCGGCAGCAGCAGCACCGGAATGCTGATCAGCAGCGGCAGCAGATAAAAGCCGCGCGAATTGAAAGTGAAGAAGATCTGTCCGGCGTCGGCCGGCACCAGCACCGTCATGCGCGTGCCGCTGGGCGCGACGGCGCGCGTGCGGGCGCGCCAGCGGCGGCCATCCTTGTACAGGGTTTCGATCTCTTCCACCTGCCTGGGCAACAGGCCGCCGGGGGTGTTCGGGCTGCGGTAGATTTCGCGGCCATGGCCGGTGACGATGATGCGCGGCGCGAAGGTATCCTCATGCAGATCGCTGTAATTGTCGCGCAGCGCCCCATCCAGCTTGGCCAGCGAGGCGCGCTGCTTTTCCGGCAAGCCTTCCAGGCTGTCCGCCACCTCGACAAAGCTGTCGTAGATGCTGTTCATGCCGATCAGGGTCAGATCGTTGCCGCTTTCATTGATGACGAAAGCCACGCCCAGGCTCCACAACAGGGTCAGCAAGGCCATCTGGGCCAGCAGCAAGCGCTTGATCAGGCTCGGTTCGGTGAGATAGCGCCACCAGTGCCTCAGTTTCTGCCAGCCCATCATTTGGTGCTGCTGCCCACGGGCGCCTGCTGGTCGATCACATAACCGACGCCGCGCACGGTACGCACATAGCCCTCGCCGATCTTGCGCCGCAGATTGGCCATATGCACGTCGAGTGAATTGCTGGCATTGGCCTGGGCGCCCGGCAAGGCCTGCTCTTCCAGGCTGCGGCGCGTGACCACGCGGTCGACGCGCATCATCAGGGTTTTCAGCAGCACGTATTCGCTGGCCGTCAGGTCGAGCGGACGGCCGTGCACCGAGGCACGCCGGGTCGGCGTGTGCAGGCTCAAGCCGCGCAGCTCCAGCGTGGCGCCGTCGAAACCATAACTGCGCCGCGCCAGGGCGCGCACGCGCGACAGCAGCTCGGCCAGTTCGAACGGCTTGACCAGGTAATCGTCTGCGCCCGAATCGAGGCCGCGCAAGCGGTCGGGCAAGGTGTCGCGCGCGCTCAGGATCAGCACCGGCAAGTCCTGGCGCTCGCGGCGCAGGCGATTCAACAGGGTCAGGCCGTCGCCGTCGGGCAGGCCCAGGTCGAGCAAAATCAGGTCGCAGCTTTCGCTGGCCAGCTGGTAGCTGGCGTCTTCCAGGCGGCGCACCCAGACCACTTCCATGCCCTGGTCGGCGAGCGCGATGCGCACGCCATTGCCCAGATCTAAATCGTCTTCAATCAGCAGGATTTTCATACCTGATATTTAACCATGGCAAGCTGAAGAAAGCATAAAGAAGGATCTTCACACAATCTTAAGGAAAAGCTTAGTTTGCCTTCATGGAACGACAAGATAATCCGTCCAGCCGGTTTCCACATCCCACGAAAGCGAAACCGCCTTTTCAACTTGACCTGGACAAAATATGAAATCACGGATTCACCTGAAGCGCGGCGCCGCCGCCGTTCTTGCCCTGCCCGCCCTCCTCGCGCCGCTGGCCCAGGCCGAAGAAGCCAAGCCCGGCAATGTACTGACGCTGGGCGGCGGCATCGCGGTCGGGCAGCGCTACTCCGGCTCGGATGAAAACCAGGTCGCCCCGGTACTGGGCATCGATTATGCTATGGCCAACGGTTTTTATGCCAGCACCCTGCGCGGCCTCGGTTACGGCCGCAGCTTCGACAAGCTCACGCTGAATGCCGGCATCGGCGTGCGCGGCGAGCGCAAGGAAAAAGACACGCAGAAATTCGGCGGCAGCAGCGGCTCGCCCAAGCTGCGCGGCATGGGCGACATCAAGGGCAGCGCCACCGCCCTGTTCGGCGCCAGCTACGCCATCGCCGAAGGCTTCGAAATCAGCACCCGCCTCGAACTGCCCATCTCCCACCGCGAAAACGGCAAGACCCTGAACATCGGCGCCAGCGGCGTCCTCTACAACCAAGGCCGCGACACCGTCACCCTGAGCGCCGGCACCAGCTTCGGCGACGCCAAGTACAACCAGACCTATTACGGCGTCAGCGATGTGCAATCCGCCAACTCCGGCTACCGCGCATATAAGCCAAAATCTGGCCTGTATGAAGCAGAAGTTGGCATAAGCTGGGAGCGCAAGCTCGACAAGAACTGGTCCGTCACCAGCATGCTCGGCGCCACGACGCTACTCGGCGACGCCAAGAACAGCCCGATCGTCTTCCGCAAGACCAGCCCCACCGGCGCCCTCTACGCCAGCTACAGCTACTAACCTCCCGTTTGATTTTTCTCAACAAATGTCCACCCTGGTGTCAGGCACCAGAGTCGGACATTCTTTGATCTAACGCAAAAAATATCCGCCCCTGGTGCCTGACACCAGGGTGGGCATTGTTTGATTTGGCGCAAACGCCGGTTTAGAGCATGGCGAGCGGGGTGGCGCGGCGCGGTGGGGGGAAGGCTTGGTCGAGGGCGGTGAGCTCATCGGGACCGAGCTGGAGGTCGTGGGCAGCGCGGTTGGCGCGCACATGGGCCGGGCTCACAGCTTTGGGGATGGCGATGACGCCGTCTTGCCGCAGCACCCAGGCCAGGGCGATCTGGGCCGGAGTGGCACCGTGCGCGATGGCCAGTCTTTGCAGCAGGGGATGGTCGAACAAATGCTGTTGTTCGCTGCGCGCCGATTCGAGCGGACTGTAGGCCATGACGGCAATATTGTGCTCGCGGCACCAGGGCAGCAGATTCCATTCGATGCCGCGCCGGCGCACATTGTAGAGCACCTGGTTGGCCGCCACGGCGCTGCCTTCGGGCAAAGCCAGCGCTTCTTCCATGTCGGCACGGTCGAAATTGCTGACGCCAAAGGCGCGGATCTTTCCCGACTTGTGCAGGACAGCGAAGGCTTCCAGGGTTTCATCGAGCGGTACGTCGCCGCGCCAATGCAGCAGGTAGAGATCGAGATAATCGGTGCGCAGACGGCGCAGGCTGCGCTCGCAAGCCTGCACCAGACCGGTGCGCGTGGCATTGTGGGGATAAGCCTTGCTGACCAGATAAGCCTGGTCGCGCCGGCCGGCCACCGCTTCGGCCACCACCTCCTCGGCGCCGCCGTCGGCATACATTTCGGCGGTGTCGATCAGGCTCATGCCGAGGTCCAGGCCCAGTTGCAGGGCCTGCACCTCCTCGGCTTTGCGGGCGGCCGATTCGCCCATATTCCAGGTGCCCTGCCCCAGCACCGGCACGCTGTGTCCCGAAGCCAGGCGCAGGGTGCGCATCTTAAGCCTCGCAGCGGCGGGCCGAGCTGGCCGACCAGCGGTACAGGCCCGAGACCACGGCGGCGCCGACAGCCAGGGCGATCAGCATGGTGGTCGATTCGCCCATGCTATTCGCGATGGCCAGCGGCTCGCCCTTGCCCGAGAGCACGATCAAGCCCGCCAGCGCCACATTGAACAGGCTTTCGCCGACGATGAAGCCGGACATGATCAGCACGCCCAGGCGGGAAGCGGCTTCGCCATAGCTCTTGCCGTGCACAGCCTTCTCGAAGAAGTAGCCGGCCACGGCGCCCACCACCACCGGCGCGGTCACCGCGCTCGGCAGGTAGATCGCCAGGCCCACGCCCAGCGGCGGCAGACTGAGACGGTCATTGCTCGACGCTTTCAGCAGGTAATTGATGGCCACCAGGCCCAGGCCCAGCAAGGCGCCATAGCCCACCAGATGCCATGGCAGGTCGCCGCCGATCACGCCCTTGGCCAGGGTCGAGATCAGGGTCGCTTGCGGCGCGGCCAGGGGCTGGTCGGAAATCGCATTGGCGTTCGGCGCGCCGGCAAAGCCGTTGGCGTGATTCAGCAGTTCCAGCACGGGCGGCACCACGCAGGAGCCGGCAAACACGCCGATGATCAGGGCCAGCTGCTGTTTCCACGGCGTGGCGCCGACCAGCTGGCCGGTTTTCAGGTCCTGCAGATTGTCGTTGCCGATCACGGCCACGGCCAGCACCACGGTGGTGACGAACAGCGCGTAGGCGATCAGCGCCTGGCTGGTTTCCGGTCCCATCACATGGCGGCCGACGAAGCCGACGGTGGCGGCCGCGCCCAGAATGGTCAGGATGGCCAGGCCGGACACCGGCGAGTTGGAGGAGCCGATCAGGCCCGCCATATAGCCGCACACGGCGGCGGCCAGCATGCCGGCGATCAGGATGTAGCCGACGCCCACCGCCACCAGCGGCAGCGACAGTTCGGCCAGCGGGCCGCCTTGCAGGAAGCTGGCCAGCAGCCAGCCGGCTGGCACCATGGACAGCAGCGTCACCAGGCCGACCAGGAAGATCGGCAGGTCGCGGTCTTCACGCGGAATGTCCGCGCCGCCGCTCTTGGCATGCGCCGATGCCGCCAGCGCCGATTGCAGGCCGCCCACCACCGGTTTGACCAGGGTCGCCAGGGTGACGATGGCGGCCGCGCCGATGGTGCCGGCGCCGATCATGCGCACCTGGGTGCGCCAGATGGTGGTGGCGTGGTCGGCCACGGAAGCATCCGGCATCGGGTTCCAGTTGGTCAGCAGCGGCACCAGCACGCCCCAGGCGATGGCCAGGCCGACCGCCATGGCGATGCCGACGGTGATGCCCATCAGGTGGCCGGCGCCGACCAGGGCCAGGGAGCTGGATGCGCCCAGGCCGGTGGCGCCGCCGCCGAACTTGACGAAATGCGCCACTTCGCCGGCGATCAGGCGCGCCGCGGCGAGGAAGGCGAAGATGGCCGACGCCACCGCGCCCCAGATCACCGCCCACAGGCCGGCCTTGCCCTCTTTCGCGCCGGCGCGTGAGGCGGTGCCGACTTTCAGCACTTCAGCGGCGGCCACGCCTTCCGGATAGGGCAGGTTCGATTGCGACACCAGCGCGCGGCGCAGCGGCATGGTGTACATCACGCCCAGCACGCCGCCCACGGCGCAGGCGCCGAAGGTAGGCCAGAACGGGATCTTGGTCCACCAGCCGATCATCAGCAGGCCAGGCAGCACAAAGATCACCGAAGCCAGCGTGCCCGCGGCCGAGGCGATGGTTTGCACGATATTGTTTTCCTGGATGGTGGCGTCCTTGAAGGCGCTCAGCAAGGCCATCGAGATGACGGCGGCAGGAATCGAGGTGGCGAAGGTCAGACCCACTTTCAGGCCGAGATAGACCTGGGCGGCGGTGAAGATCAGCGTAATCAGAATCCCGAGGACGATGCCCCGGATGCTGAACTCCAATGGGTTGGACGGCGTGGTGTGATTCATCCCTGTTTGCTCTCCAAGTTCTGGTGGTTGTTATATGACGGGCAATCTTGTTGCACCGGATATTACGCCACTTTACCGCCGCCGCCAATCAATTGTATCGACTATCGATCCTCTATTAATCGTCGGAATTTGGATCAAGGTCGGGGAACATCACCGAGGTGAAACCGAAGCGCGAAAAATCGCGGATGCGGCTCGGATAAAGGATGCCGAGCAGGTGGTCGACCTCGTGCTGCACCACGCGCGCGTGGAAACCGTCCACCTCGCGCAACAGCTTATTGCCATACTGGTCGTAGCCTTCATAGCGCAGCCGCGTATAGCGCGGCACGCTGCCGCGCAGGCCCGGCACGGACAGGCAGCCTTCAAAGCCCTCTTCCTGCTCTTCGCCAAGCGGCGTCAGGACGGGATTGATCAGCACCGTTTCCGGCACCTGGGGCGCGTCGGGGTAGCGCTGGTTGGATTTGAAGCCGAAGATCACCAATTGCAGGCTGACGCCGATCTGCGGCGCGGCCAGGCCGGCGCCGTCGGCCGCGTGCATGGTGTCGAACATATCGGCGATCAGGCCATGCAGGGCCGGGGTATTGAATTCGCGGATGGGATCGGCCACGCGCGACAGGCACGGATCTCCCATCTTCAGAATTTCGCGTACCGTCATTGACCACCCTCCAGCTGACTGTGTATCTCGTTCAGATAAGCGCGGAACGCCTTGCCGGTCTCCTCATGCTTGAGGCCCATGGCCAGGGTCGCTTTCAGATAACCGAGCTTGGAACCGCAATCATACCGCTGTCCTTCATAACGGTAGGCCAAAACGCGTTCGGCCTGCATCAGCGCGGCAATGCCGTCGGTGAGCTGGATTTCGCCGCCGGTGCCGGCGCCCAGGGTTTCCAGGTAGTCGAACACGCGCGCGGTCAGCACATAGCGGCCAACCACGGCCAGCGTGGACGGCGCCACTTCCGGGTGCGGTTTCTCGACAATGGACGAGACCAGGTCGATATTCGGGCGGTAAGCTTCGGCGCTGACGATGCCGTATTGGCGCGTATCGGCGCGCGGCACTTCCTGCACGGCCAGCAGGCTGGCGCGTTCGTAGGTATAGGTTTCCGTCATCTGCGCCAGCACCGGCTTGACGCCGGGCGCGGTGTCCATGAAATCGTCGGCCAGCAGCACGGCAAACGGCTCGCGGCCGATGATGGGGCGCGCGCACAGCACCGCATGGCCCAGGCCCAGCGGCTCGGACTGGCGGATATAGATGCAGTTGACGTCGCGTGGAATCACATTGCGCACCACTTCCAGCAAGGCTGCCTTGCCGGCCGCCTCCAGTTCGGATTCCAGCTCATACGCCTTGTCGAAATGGTCTTCGATGGCGCGCTTGTTGCGGCCGGTGATGAAGATCAGGTCCGTGATGCCGGCCGCCACCGCCTCCTCCACCGCATACTGGATCAGCGGCTTGTCGACGATGGGCAGCATTTCCTTCGGCTGCGCCTTGGTGGCGGGAAGGAAGCGGCTACCGAGACCGGCAACAGGGAAGACGGCTTTTCGAATTTGGCTCAAAGTTTTCTCCGTAGGGATGTTTATGCGCCGCCCTGGCCCAGCAAGGCCAAGAGGCCCGCCTCGTCCAGGATGGTGATGCCGAGTTCCTCCGCCTTGGCCAGCTTGCTGCCCGCTTCGGCGCCCGCCACCAAGTAGGAAGTTTTTTTCGAGACCGAACCGGAGACCTTACCGCCCGCCTGCTCGATCAGCGCGGCGGCCTGGTCGCGGCCCATGGTAGGCAGCGTGCCGGTCAGCACAAAGGTCTTGCCGGCCATGGCGCCCTCGGCGGCGGCGATTTCCGGCAGCTGGGCCAGCAGCTCGGCGCGCAAGGCATCGAGGGCCAGCAAGGCATCGCGGTTGGCTTGCTGCGCCATCCACTCGCCCAGCGCGCCCGCCACCGTGGCCGGCAAGCCGAAGACGTCGAAGATCTTCAGATACGCCAGCGCCTCCAGCGTCAGGCCCTGCTCGATCAGCTGGCGGCAGCGCGGCTCAGTCAATTTAGGAATCCCCATCGCGGCCAGCAGCGATACCGGCTCCAGCTTTTCGCGCAACTGGGCCTTGGGCGCGTGTTCGCCCTGCGGGACCACGCCCGCCGCCAGCAGCGCGTCGATGGCTTGCTGGTTCTTCGGCTCGGCAAAGAACTCGGCGATGGATTCGGCCACGGTGCCGCCGATATCGGGCAGCACGCGCAGCAACGCCACCGGCGCGCGGCGGATCAGCGCGAAATGGCCCAGCCACTCGGCCAGGGTCTTGGCGGTGGATTCGCCCACATGGCGGATGCCGAGCGCGAACAGCAGGCGCTCCAGCGGCGGCGTCTTGCTGGCGGCAATCGCTTCCAGCAGATTGTCGGCCCACTTGGTGGCGATCTTGCCCTGCTGGACCGTCTCCGGCGTGGTGCCGTCGCGCTCATCAGCCAGACGCTTCATCTTGAGCAGGTCGTCCAGCGTCAGCTTGTACAAATCGGCCACGCCATGCACCAGATTGCACTCGACCAGATTATCGATATAGCGGTCGCCCAGCCCTTCGATGTCCATCATGCGGCGGCCACTGAAATGGCGGATCGCCTCCTTGCGCTGAGCCGAGCAGAACAGGCCGCCCGAGCAGCGCGCAATGGCTTCGCCCTCTTCCCGCACCACGTGCGAGCCGCACACGGGACAGGATTTCGGCAGCACATAGGCGGCCGGTTCGGGCTGCGGGCGCTTTTCCGGCACCACGGCCAGCACTTCCGGGATCACGTCGCCGGCGCGGCGCACGATCACGGTGTCGCCCACGCGCACATCCTTGCGGCGCACCTCGTCCTCGTTGTGCAGGGTGGCGTTGGTGACGGTGACGCCGCCGACGAAGACCGGCGCCAGGCGCGCCACCGGGGTAATGGCGCCGGTGCGGCCCACTTGCACTTCAATGGCCTGCACCACGGTGGTGGCTTCCTCGGCCGGGAATTTATGCGCCAGCGCAAAACGCGGCGCGCGCGAGACGAAGCCCAGCTCGCGCTGCTCTTCCAGCAGATTGGTCTTGTAGACCACGCCGTCGATTTCATACGGCATGGCGGGACGGGCCTGGCCGATCTGGCTGAAGTAATTCAGCAGACCGTCCTTGCCGCGCACCACGGCGCGTTCCTTGGCCACCGGCAGGCCCAATGCCTCGTACCAGTCCAGCAAGGCCGAATGCGAGAACGGCAGTTCCGCGCCCAGCAGTTCGCCGATGCCGTAGGCGAAGAAGCGCAGCTTGCGCAGGGCCGTGATGCGCGAATCGAGCTGGCGCAGGCTGCCCGCCGCCGCATTGCGCGGATTGACGAATTCTTTTTGTCCGGCTTCGCGCTGGCGCGCATTCATGGCTTCGAAATCGGCCTTGAACATCAGCACCTCGCCGCGCACTTCCAGCACGCGCGGCAGGTTCTCGCCGCGCAGGCGCAGCGGAATCACGCCGATGGTGCGGATATTGGCCGACACGTCCTCGCCGGTATAGCCGTCGCCGCGCGTGGCGGCCTGCACGAACAGGCCGTTTTCGTAGCGCAGATTGATGGCCAGGCCGTCGAACTTGACCTCGGCGGCGTAGTCCACTTCCAGCTTGTCCAGGCCTTCGCGCACGCGGCGGTCGAAGTTTTCAATGTCCTCTTCCGAGAAGCCGTTATTCAGCGACAGCATGGGCACGGCGTGCGTCACCGCGTCGAACTGCGGCAGCGGCGCCGCGCCGACGCGCAAGGTCGGCGAGTCGGGCGCGGCCAGTTCGGGATGATCCGCTTCGATCTTTTGCAGCTCGGCGAACAGCTGGTCGTACTCCGCGTCCGGGATGGTGGGCGCGTCCAGCACGTGATAGGCGTGCAGGTGGCGGTTCAGTTCCGCCGTCAGCCACGCGGCGCGTTCGGCCGGGCTTTGATTCAATTCACTCATGATGCAGTACTACTCAGCTGAACAGGCGCAGGGCGCGGGTGGAGCCGGCGGGGATGTCGGCGCTGTCCATCTCGGCATAAAAATCTTTCACCTGGCCGGCGATTTCCGTCAAGGCGGCGTCGCTCAGCGGCTGGTTGTAATCGTCCACGATGGTCGCGTCCAGGCGCGCCACCAGCGATTTGGCGCAGGCGATCATGGCGCCGAAGCCGTCGCGCACCGGCGCCACGCAAGGCACGTCGAGCAGCAGGGTCAGGCGCGGCGTGGTCTCTTCGGCCAGGGTGACATTGGTGGAGAGGCTGAACAGCTGGCCGCCCTCGTTGTCGCGCATGGTGTAGCGGCCATCGGGACGCACGTCGAAGCCCTGTTTTTCCAGGGCGCCGAGCAGGGTCGTGATGGCCCATGGCGCGCCGTTGCTGGCCAGGTTCACGCCCAGCTGGGCGTCGTGGCTGGCGACGAAGCGATGCAGGTTCTTGGCTTCGGCCATGACTTCGATCATGTCCGGGATGTGCGGTTCGGCGCCGATTTCATCGGCCACGCCGCGCAGGCGCGTCACCAGTTCGGAGTATTCCAGTTCGTTCAAGGCCGTGCTGCGGCTGGCCAGCTGCACGCCGCCTTGCAGCTTGGTGTAGACGGTGCCGTGCACGATGGGTTCCCAGTCGCCGCTGACGGCCAGGCCGATATAGTGCACCGGCTTGCTGCCGACGAAGCGCAGCTTGTGCAGCGCGGGCAGGATCTTCTCGCCGCGCACCGGCGCTTCCAGCTCCAGCGGCAGCAGGCAATCGATCAGCGGATCGACCAGGCTGGTGGCCAATTCGGCTGCCGGCAGGGAAGCGTCTGCGCTGCGCTGCGCTGCGGACGCTGCGCCGGCAGCGCCAGCATTGGCCGCGCCCGCAGCGCTGGCCGCCGGGGCTGCGCCGTTTGCGCCGCGGTGCGCGCGCGCCGCGGGATCGGCCGCATGCGCCGCATGATCGGTTTCCTCGGCGTCGGGCGCGAAGCTCGGCGCCGGCAGATCGCCCTCCACATGCTCGGGCGCCGCATAGGCGCCGGAACCGGCGTCCGGCAACGGGGTTTCGTCCAGCGAGAAGCTCGGTTCATGGCGCGCGGACGGAGTCTGAACCTCTTCGCCGCTGCGCATCAGCACATCGTCGTGGTCCGAGGCAAAAGCGCGTTCCACGCTCTTCTTGGCCTTGTACTCCTGCCACTTGTTGTAGGAGATAACGCCGACGATAAAGACGCCGCCGGCTGCGATTAAACTCATTTGAAAATCTGTCATGCTGCTTGTGCCTCGGAAGCGAAGTTGGCGGCGGCTTCCATGTCCACCGCCACGATGCGCGATACGCCCTGCTCCTGCATCGTCACACCGATCAGTTGATTGGCCATCTCCATCGCAATCTTGTTGTGCGAGATGAAGAGGAATTGGGTATGTTCGGACATGCGCTTCACCATGCGGCAGAAGCGCTCCGTATTGGCGTCGTCCAGCGGCGCATCGACTTCGTCGAGCAGGCAGAACGGCGCCGGGTTCAGGCGGAACATGGAGAACACCAGCGCGGTCGCGGTCAGCGCTTTTTCGCCGCCCGACAACAGGTGGATGGTGGCGTTCTTCTTGCCCGGCGGCTGGGCCATGACTTGCACGCCCGAGTCCAGGATTTCGTCGCCCGTCATGATCAGCTTGGCCTGGCCGCCGCCGAACAGGATGGGGAACAGTTCGGAGAAGTGGCCGTTCACGCGGTCGAAGGTATCCTGCAACAGGTCGCGGGTTTCCTTGTCGATCTTCTGGATCGCATCTTCCAGCGTGTTGATCGCCTCGGTCAGGTCGGCGTTCTGCGAATCGAGGAAATTCTTGCGCTCGGACGCCTGCGACAGCTCGTCGAGCGCCGCCAGATTGACCGCGCCCAGCGCTGTGATTGCATTGGTCAGACGCGTGACCTCGCCCTGCAGATAGGACGGCTTCATATCCGGATGCAGCTTCTCGCTCAGCGCCGCCTCGTCGGCCTGCACCTCGGCCAGCTGCTGGGCGAACTGCTCCTGGTTCAGGCGCGCGGCCTGCTCCTTGAGCTGCATCTCGGTGATCTTGTCGCGCTGCGGCTGCAAGGTGCGCTCGGACTGCATGCGCGCATCCTCGGCCTGGCGCAGCTGCTGGGTGATCTGGTCCAGTTCATGGCGCGCATCGGCCAGCGCGCGCTCCTGCTGCGTGCGGCGGTCGAGCAATCCTTGCAAGCCTTCGTTGGCGGCGCCCGATTCCAGGCCTTCCAGCTCCAACTGGCCGGCTTTCACGCTCTGCGCGACCTGCTCGACCTGATTGCTGGCGGTAACGATATTGCGGCGCAGCTCCTCGATGCGGCTACGCGCCGCCTTCTCGGCGAATTCGGCTTCCTGCGCCTTGCGTTCCAGCTCGCGCAGCGCTTCGCGCGCATCGGCCAGCCGCTGTTCCTTGGCCATGAAGGCGGTCTGGCCTTCCTCGTGCTCGCCCTGCAGATTGCCCAGCTCCATATCGAGCTGCTCGAATTTTTCCTCCGATTCGAGCTTGACCTGCATCTGCTCTTCTTCCTGCGCCGCGATCTCGGCCAGATCGGCTTCAAGCTGCGTGCTGCGCTGGTTGAAGCGCATTTCCACCTCGGACAGCTTCATCACTTCCAGCTGCAGGCTATGCACGGTCTGGGTCAGACCCTGGATCTTCTGGCGCAGCTCGGCCAGGGTGCGGGCGTGGTTGCCGACGGCCGCCTCGGCGCGCACGGCGCGCGCGCGGGCCTCCTCTGCCAGCATGGACTGGGCGCGCAACTGCTTGCCGATGTTTTCGATTTCCTGCTGGCGGCCCAGCATGCCGTCCTGTTCCGCGTCGGCGGCGTAGAAGCGCACGCTGTTCTGCGTGATCATATGGCCCTGGCGCGTGACGACACAGGCGCCCGCCGGCAGGCTGGCGCGCGCCTGGAAGGCGGCCGCCGCATCCTCGGCCATGAAGACCAGGTGCAGCCAGTCCTGCAGCACGCCGCGCAGGCCGGGATCGTTGAGCTTCAGCAGGCTGATAAACGGCTTCAGGCCCGCCACTTCCGGCTCGGCGGCGGGGGCCGCCGTCACCGGCGCGAACAGGGCCAGCTTGGCCGGCGGCGCGTCGCTGAAGAAGTGCTTGGCCCAGTCCAGGTTCGACACCTGCAAGGCCGAGGTGCGCTCGCGCAGCACCGCTTCCAGCGCGCTTTCCCAGCCATCTTCGATATGCAGCTTCTGCCACAGGCGCGGCAGTTCGTTCAATTCATGCTTTTCCAGCCAGGGCGTGACCTTGCCTTCGGTCTGCACGCGCTCCTGCAACTGGCGCAGCGCGTTCAGGCGCGCTTCCAGCTGGGCGTTGGCGGCCGTTTCCTTTTGCACCGCGGCTTGCGCCTGCTGGCGTTCCTCTTCCAGCTTCGGCTGCAACTCCAGCGCTTCTTCCAGATGGAAGTTCTGCTCTTCCAGGGTCTGCTGCTTTTCTTCCAGCTGCATCTTCAGGTTCGCCAGATGGCTGGAATCCGGCAGGGCCAAGCCGCTCTTTTCCTGCTGCAGGCGCTCGCGCCGCGTCGCCAGGCCGGAAAGAATATTGGAGGCGTTGCGCTGGTGCGCCGATTCCAGTTCCAGCTGCTGCTGCGCCTGCATGATGCGGGCGCGCGATTCCGTGCTGCGGTTCTGCGCTTCGCGCCATTCCGTTTCCAGCATGGGCAGCAGCTCGGCCTTCTGCTCGGCCATGATGCGCGACTGTTCGACCTTGGCCGACAGCTCTTCCAGATTGAATTCGGCTTCCTCGACCTGGCCGGCATAGTCGCTGGCCTGCTGCTGCCACTGGTCGCGCTGGGCCGCCAGCGTCACCAGCTGCTGCTGCAGGCGGGTGCGCGATTCGATCACGAATTTGATCTGCGCTTCCAGGCTGCCGATCTCGGAATTGGTCTGGTACAGATGGCCCTGCGCCTGGTGCAGGCGGTCGCCCACGGCAAAGTGGGCCTGGCGCATCTGCTCCAGCGACAGCTCGACATGGCGCAGCTTGGCCGTCTGCTCTTCCAGATCGGTCTGGGCCTGTTCCATTTCGCGGAAAAAGCGCGTCTGCTCGCTGTGCGCCTCGTTTTTGCGCAAGAGCCAGAGCAGTTTCTGCTTCTCTTCCTGGTCCGATTGCAGCTGGTGGAATTTGTTCGCCACCGCCGCCTGCGCTTCCAGCCGTTCCAGATTGCTATTCAGCTCGCGCAGGATGTCTTCCACGCGCAGCAGGTTTTCGCGCGTATCGTGCAGCCGGTTTTCCGTTTCGCGGCGGCGCTCCTTGTACTTCGACACGCCGGCCGCCTCTTCCAGGAAAACGCGCAGCTCTTCCGGGCGCGATTCGATGATGCGGGCAATCATGCCCTGGCCGATGATGGCGTAGGCGCGCGGCCCCAAGCCGGTGCCGAGGAAGATGTCCTGGATATCGCGCCGGCGCACCGGCTGGCTGTTGATGTAGTAAGTGGAGGTGCCGTCGCGCGTCAACGTGCGCTTGACGGCGATCTCGGCATACTGGCCCCACTGGCCGGAAGCCTTGCCTTCATGGTTGTCGAACACCAGTTCGACCGAGGCCCGTCCGGCCGGTTTGCGCAGGGTCGAACCGTTGAAAATCACGTCCTGCATGGATTCGCCGCGCAGCTCCGAGGCCTTGGATTCGCCCAGCACCCAGCGCACGGCGTCGATGATATTCGACTTGCCGCAGCCATTCGGGCCGACCACGCCTACCAGCTGCCCGGGCACCTGGAAATTGGTGGGATCCACGAAAGACTTAAATCCCGACAATTTAATGGAAGATAGACGCACGTTGTTATCTGTTCTTCGCCCGGACAGGCTTGGTTAAAAACCTGACTATCATACCATTTTGTGAATGGAATCTGGTCAAAAACTCACTGCCGAAACGTGCCGTAACGCTAGAGCAGCGGGCTATGCGAGCCGTTTTTCGGCGGCCCAAGCTGCCAGGTGCGCTCATGCGGCTTGTCCTTGCCCGACAGGTAAAGCGCCAGATCGCGCATCCATTGCTCGGTGGGCGCCGGCTCGGCGCGCGGCGCCAGTACCAGCACCGGCAGGCAAAGCACGGCCAGCACACGGCCCATCACCACATGGCGCTCGGTGCGCGCGCTCCAGATGAAGGCGCCAGCCACGGCCAGGCCCAAGCCTGCACCGGTGATCACTTCCGACCAGGAGTGGGCCAGTACCGGCACGCGCGAAATGCTGACCAGCAGCGACAATAGCACGCCGCTGCCGGTGACCCAATAACGGAATTCCAGCGAGCGATGGCGCGACGCCAGATAGGCGGCCACCGGGAAGACGGCGCAGGCGCGCATGGCATGGCCGCTGATGCCGGCGAACTGCACTTCCGGCACGCCCAAGCCCCAGCCCAGGTATGCCACCTTGGTGCCAACCACCAGCGCCATGCCGACGCCAAACAGCAGACACCAGTTCAGGGTCAAGCGCCAGGATTTACCCGCCAGCAGCCAGACTGCGATCGCCACGCCCAACGGGCCGGTCACATTCAAACTGCCCAATATACTCAAAAACTGCCAACCATTCATCATTGCCATATCTCTTGTTGCCTGTCCAGATGGACGCTGAGCGCATGATACACGGCGCAGCGGCCGTCCGGATTCAATCGGAACAGGCTTCAGCTATCCTTAATTTTCCGCTCGAACTTCATGCCATTGGCGCGCCCGGTATCGACCACGAAGCCGTTGACGGCATTCGCCGCGTCGCGCTGCATGCGGATGATGGCGCCATTCGCGCTGAAGGTATCCTGGGCCGTCGGGACCAGCGGCGCCTCGTCGCGCGCGGTACGCATCCGCAGCTGGCCGTCCTTAAGCTGCACCTCCCACGTCACCTGCAGCTCCGGGCTGTGGTAACGGCCAAGGAAAGCGCCCTCGCCACCCGCCGGCGGGGAGAACGGTTCGGGCCTGGCCCGCGCCTTGGCCGGTTCGCGGCTGCCCGTCAACACCGGCTCCAGATAGATGTCCACCACGTCCAGGGCCAATTTGGCGGGACGGGCCTGGGCCAGATTGCACAAGACCGCCACCGTCGTCTGCTGCGCCGGAATGCGCACCATCTGCGAACGGTAGCCCGCGAAAGCACCCGCGTGCGCCACGATGCGCTGGCCGCGATACTCTTCCAGCATCAGCCCGCGCGCGTACTGGAGGCTGGAACCATCGTTCAACTGGCCTGTTTGCTGCAACTGCTCATTGAGCCAGGCACCGCCGACTTTGGGCGCGTAGAAGTTGGCGTCCCACTTCGCCAGATCGGTCAGATTGGTCTGTACCGCGCCGTCGCCGGCCTGCTCCCAGTCCGACATATTCACGCCGAAACTGCCGTCCGGCCGCAGCAGATAAGCCGTGGCGCGCTGCGGGAAGACGGTGCGGTGGTTTTCCAGGATGCGCGTTTCCTTCATGCCCAGCGGCTCAAAGATGCGCTCGCGCGAGAACTCGCCCAAGGTCTTGCCACTCACCTGCTTGACGATCTGGCCGAGCAGGAAGTAGCCGGTATTGCTGTAGCGGTGCTCGCTGCCCGGCTTGAAATTCAGCGCCTTCTGGCGCTGGATGGCTGTCAGCGCATCGGCATCGGTGGTGTAGTCTTCATCGTTAAAGCCTGCCATCGTCAGCAGCACCAGATAGTCGCGCAAGCCGCTGGTATGGTGCAGCAGATGGCGCACGGTGATGGGCGCGCCGTAATCCGGCATCCCGGGCAGGAATTTGCGGATATCGTCATCCAGCGCCAGCTTCCCTTCCTGTACTAGCAGCAGGATGGCGGCGGCGGTAAACTGCTTGGAAGTCGAACCGATATCGAATACCGTACGCTCGGGGCGGATCGGCAAGCCGTATTCCAGGCTGGCCTGTCCATAGCCTTTCTGATAGACCATGCGGCCTGCGCGGATCACGCCCAAGGCACAGCCAGGCGAATCGGCGCGATTATATTGCTCGAAAACGCGGTCGACGCGCTCGTTCAGCGGCTCGGGCTTGGCGGCATGCGCGGCCAGCGGCAGCAGGACGGAGAGCAGAACGGAAAGCAGCGGATATGGCGGTCTATGGGCAGGCATCGTGGGTATCCGGTAAAAGAACAGCGAGGATGAAATTGCCATGACGCAATAATTACATATTGCGGCATTGATAACAATACCATTATCTGCAATATTGGCGGCTTAAGCGGAAACCCTATGAAATCCACACCCTCGATCCTCTTCGTCTGCATGGGCAATATCTGCCGTTCTCCCACGGCCGAAGGCGTCATGCGCCAGCGCGCCGCCGCAGCCGGCCTGGAGTTGCACCTCGACTCCGCCGGCACCCACGCCTACCACGTCGGCGAAGCCCCCGACGCCCGCTCCGCGCGCCATGCCGCCCAGCGCGGCTACGACCTGACACAGCAACGCGCCCGCCAGGTCAACGCCAACGACTTCGAACGCTTCGACCTGTTGCTGGCGATGGACCGCGACAATCTGGAGCTGCTAAAACGCGCCTGTCCGCCCGAACTGCGCCATAAGCTCGGCCTGTTCATGCAATACGCCCGCCACCACCGCATACTGGAAGTCCCCGATCCCTACTACGGCGGCGTCCAAGGCTTCGACCAGGTACTCGACTACATCGAAGACGCCGCCGACGGCCTGATCCGCGACCTGCGCGAAAAACCCACCACCCAAGTTTGATCTAAATCAGCAAATGTCCAACCCTGGTGTCAGGCACCAAGGTCGGACATTCTTTGATCCAGCGCAAAAAATGTCCTGCTCTGGTGCCTGACACCAGGGTGGGACATTGTTTGATTTGGCGCAAACGAGGCGGGTTTTAGGCTGCGGTGGCGGTGGCGGTGGCGGCGTCGTTGACGGCGCTGATGCCCATGGCGCGCGAGAGGGCTTGGCCGACCACGCCTTCGCTGCGGACCAGCCGGACCTTGTCGTCGCGGAAGCGCTGGGCCAGGGCTTCGCCCGATAGGGAGAACGCTTCCTGCCGGCTGCTGGTGGAGAAGATGTAGAGCGTGCGCAAGGGACTGATCCAGGCCAGTTTGACTTTGCGCGCATCGCCTTCTTCCTGGTCGAATTCGAGCCACATGCCGCGCGTGAGACTGTCCACTTCGATGCTGGCGTCGTCGTCGGCCGGGGGCGCGGCGGCGGCTTCCTGTTCGGCTTTGGCTTGCAGCTGCAGGCGGCGCTCGGCGGCCTTCTGCGCCACTTCCATTGAGATTTCGAGCTGGCGTTCGGGCGAGATTTCCAGCGGGGCGCGCACGATGGAGGCGTGGCATTCAGCCAGCTCGGCGAAGAATTGCAGGCGGTCGGCGTCCTGCCATTTGATCACGTCCAGCCATTTGTTCAGGGCGGACAGCAGGGTTGGCAGGCGGGAGATCAGCTTTTTGCGTTCCTCGGCGCTGATCTTGGGCTTGACGCTCCAGATCAGGTCATCCATGGTCTGGGTGGCGTTGTTGACGGCGCCCGGTTTTTCATCTTCGACGCTGTAGGCAATGGTCAGCACCGAGGTCCATTTGTTCTCGAGGAAGGCTTCCAGCACGGCGATCACTTCGCCGGTGCCGATGCGCAGCGCGACGGCGTCCTGGGCGGAACGGGCGGCGGCGGCCATCTTTTCCTGCTTCAGCGCGGCGGCGATCGGTTCGGCGATCGCGGCGGCGGCGGCCGTTTCTTCGGCCTTGATCGAGGCTTCCAGCTCGTCGACGGCTTCGCTGAAGACGCTCAGCTCATCCTCGTAATCGCGGCCCACGCGGTCCACGCTGCGCTGCATGGCCTGGTACAGCGGGTCGTCGGGATTCTTGTGCTGCTCCCAGCCCATGCGCGACAAGAGATCGATCATGCGCCGCGCCGGGTGCTCTTCCTGGAAGAAGAAGTCCTTGTCCAGCAAAGCTGCTTTCAGCACGGGGATTTGCAGGAAGCGGATCAGGTTGCGGATTTCGGGCGAGATGCTCTGGTCGCGGAATACGGTTTCGAACACGGCCGACAGCAGGTCAATGGTGCTTTCATCGGCGCGCGACAGGCTGCCTTGCGGCGCCGCTTGTTTGACCGAGGGCAGCACGAAGACATTCGGCGGCAACGGCGCGCCAGCGGCAAAGGCCGCCGCAGGGAACGGCATGGCGGCGCTCTGACCGAAGGCGCCCTGCCCTGGCGCGCTGTGCGCCGCTGCGGCTAGCGTGGCGCCGCCTGCCGATGCCCCCTGCGCTGCCGCGGCGTGTGCAGATGGAGCCTGGCCTGGCGCGGCCTGCTCGGCGCCCGGCCGCCAGCCGCCCATCAAGGCTGTATTCTGCTGCAATTGGGCCAGGTAGCTGAGCAAGGGCTGCTTGGCGCCCACCACGGAGGCATGCTGGGCCGCTTCATTCGTCACATTGCCGATGAATCCTTGCGCCGCGCCTTGCAGCCAGGGAGCTTGCGCCAGACCTGCGGCCGGCGCGGCAAACTGTCCCACCGCCTGCGATGCAGCAGCCAGACCGGCACCTGGGCCGGCGACCGCCAAACCCGCGCCCATGCCGCCAGCGGCCGCACCGCCGGCCAGGCCGGTCAGCGCGAACCCTGCGGCGGCCACGCCGATCGGCACCGAAACGCTGGCAGGCTGGCCGCCGCCCGCCAGATGCGGCAGCGCCAGATCGAAATCGCCGATCTGCTCCATCAAGGCCGGGCCTTGCGCGGCGGCCGGCGGCGCGTCCTGCGCCGAGAAGAACTGGCGCAGCTGCTCGGCCAGCGCGGCCTGCTGCTTGCGCTGGCGGGCCGGCGCGGCGGATGCGTCGTGGCTGTCGGCCTTGCGCGCCTTGTACTTTTCCACGGAGCCGGGCAGCACGCCCTTGCGTTCCAGGGCCAGGTTCAGCTCTTCCAGCATCGGTCCCATATCGATAAAGCTGTCCGGCTTGAGCAACGCGGGCAGCAACTGGGCCGCTTCCTCATCGGGATTGAATTCGCTCCAGGCATCCAGCACGGCGGCGAGGAAGACGTCGGGACGGAAGGGATTCTGGTTTACGCGCAGGATGTCGCGGTCGAGCAGGAAGGCCAGGCGCACATTCAATGTCGCCAGCGCGTCGGCATAGCGCGTTTCAAAGGGCTTGCTGACGCTGCCCAGCGCGACCTTGCTGTCCATCTCCTCGTAAGGCACCAGGGACAGCGGCTGGTCGGCGGCGCGCGGCGCGGCTTTCTTGCCGGGAGCGAGCTGGGCCAGCTCCTGGCGCACGGCCCGTTCCAGGCGCTTGGCCACCAGATTCAGCAACGCATAGTGGCTGTTACGCAACAGATTGCCGGCACGCAGACGCATCTGCACTTCGCGCAAGTCGGCGCTCATATCGTTGCCATCGACCAGGATGCCGGCCAGGCCGGTGGCAAATGCGGTGAACTGGCTGGCGACGTGGCGCTGGGCGATCTCGATCAGGCTCTCCAACAGCGCATGCCGCGGCGAAACCGTCTGCTTCGGCGCCGTGGATGTTGTTGGATTGGAATTCATGATGGGCCTTCGGTGAACTTGCTTGTATTTTGGCAGATTATTGCCGCATGGCAATAGGCAAAAAGAAACAAATCATCCTTTTGCCTCTGTTTTTTTGCGGACTATCATGTAGGTACGTCTTGGGCCGGAGGCCTTATCCTACAAGCGTTCCCGGCGAACTCCGATACCGCAGGCGTGGCTGAAATCGCATCATTGCCCCACCGGAAAGGTATCGGCGAAGGCATGCCTTCACCGATGCGTCTTCGGCGAGTGATTGTTTCAACTTTCATACGAGAGGAAATCAAGATGAACTCGAACCGCAAAGACTCATCGAAGGGCTCCGAAAAACCGGAAAAAGGCGCCAGCCGGCAGTCGGCCGACCAGGCTTCGCGCACCGTCAGCCGCGATCTGGCCGACGAACGCGCCAGCCGCAAGAGCGAAGGCAATAAACAGTCGGGCAGCACCGGCAACGCCAACAAAGCCAGCCAGCGTAACCGCTGATTGACGCCAGCACGGCGGCATCCGCCGGATGCCGCCTTCCCTCTCCTCAGATATTGCGCAGGCGCTTGCCCTTGGGCGGACGGAAGTCGCGGATCTCATGCACCAGGCTCACCGAGTGGGCATCCTGCGCCGTCAGGTGCAGGTCGGTGTAGTTGTGCGTCTCCCAGTGTTTTTCACTGAGCTTGATGCGGTCGCGCAGAATGGCTTCGGTGCGCTGGTCGTCGGCCTGCAAGCCCTCGACGATGACGCGCAGGGTGTCGGGCCGGGCGCCCGAGGGCGCGCTGGCGTGGGATTTGTGCACCATGAAACGCGCCGTGGCGCTGGCATAGCGCTCCTCGCCCGCCAGGAACAGGATGACGGCGATCGAGGCCACCGCCCCGCCGTTGTACATGACCACCTTGAACGGCAGATTGCGCAGGTAGTTGTAGAGGCATAGCCCATCGCTGACATAGCCGCCGTTCGACTGCACCAGAATGTGCGCGACTTCGATGCCATCCTCGCTCATCTCGGCCGCCGCTTCGAACACGCGGTGCACCATATCGCTGTTCACGTCGCCCGACAAGGTGAACCAGGCTTGCCCGTCCAGCTTTGCTTTGTCTTCGCTCATGGCCGTCCCCATTTGGAATCCATGAACCATTCTAGCAAAGCCCGCGCCAGGGGGCGCGCACGCGCTTTGACACAACTGTCAGATTGACACGCCCTACCTTCTGACATATATTTCCGAGTCTTGATCGGGAGAGGGCAAATTCGCTTTGCCGCCGAAGGGGCACCACCCAAAAACTCTCAGGCAAAAGGACCGGTCAAGGGTCGCGCGGCGCATGACGCCAGCGGGGCCAACTCTGGAGAGCGGCCATATGGCCCACCGAAGGGGCGTGCGGGATGCAAAATCCCGTTATCTCTCAGGTACCGAGGACAGAGGGGTAGACGATCAGTGTGGAAAAGGCTGCTTTAGCTTCTCCGTGCGTGCTCTGTTAACCCTTTAACGATAGGTCCGAGGTATTCATGACGCTCAAAGCAACCCCACTCAATAACGTACACCGCGCCCTGGGCGCTCGCATGGTCGATTTCGGCGGCTGGGACATGCCCGTGAACTACGGTTCGCAAATCGAAGAACACCATGCCGTGCGCAGCGATGCGGGCATGTTCGACGTGGCGCATATGTGCGTGGTCGATATCAAAGGTCCGGACGTGCGCGGCTTCCTGCGCGGCCTGCTGGCCAACAACGTCGACAAACTGCAGGTGAGCGGCAAGGCCCTCTACTCCTGCATGCTGAATCCGGAAGGCGGCGTGATCGACGACCTGATCGTCTACTTCCTCACTGAAGACTGGTTCCGCCTGGTGGTCAACGCCGGCACCGCCGAAAAAGACGTGGCCTGGATGCAGGCCCGCAACGAGGCGACCAATGCCGGTCTGACCATCACCCAGCGCCGCGACGGCGCCAACGCCATGGCCCTGATCGCCGTGCAAGGTCCAAACGCCCGCGCCAAAGTGTGGCAAGTGATCCCGCAGGCGCAGCAAGCCACGGCGGAAATGAAGCCATTTAACGTGGCCCTGGTACAAAACACCCCCTTCGGCGAAGCGATGGTAGCCCGCACCGGCTACACCGGCGAAGACGGTTTTGAGATCGGCGTGCCCGCCGATCAAGCGGCAGCGCTGTGGAACGCGCTGCAAGCAGCCGGCGTGAAGCCGGCCGGCCTGGGCGCGCGCGACACCCTGCGCCTGGAAGCCGGCATGAATCTGTACGGCCAGGACATGGACGAATCCGTGAACCCGCTGGACGCCGGCCTGGCATGGACCATCGATCTGGTCAGCGAGCGCGATTTCGTCGGCAAGGCCGCCCTGCAGGCCAAAGGCCAGAACGCCCAGTTCGTGGGCCTGATCCTGCGCGAAAAAGGCGGCGTGCTGCGCGCACACCAGAAAGTCATCGCCGCTTCCGGCGAGACCGGCGAAATCACCAGCGGCACCTTCAGCCCGACCATGCAGCAGGCGATCGCGCTGGCGCGCGTGCCAAACGGCGTGAACGTGGGCGACACCGTGCATGTGGAAATCCGCGACAAGAAGCTGGCCGCCACCGTGGTCAAGCTGCCTTTCGTGCGCAACGGTAAAATCCTCGCCGCCTGACCCCGAATACAACACAACCCCACTGGAGCCACAAATGAACATCCCAGCAGAACTGAAGTACACCGAATCCCATGAGTGGGTACGTCTGGAAGCCGACGGCACCGTCACGGTAGGCATTACCGAATTCGCGCAGGACGCGCTGGGCGACATCGTGTTCGTCGAACTGCCTAAAGTGGGCACCACCTACGCCGCCGGCGACGACGCCGCCGTGGTGGAATCGGTGAAAGCGGCCAGCGACATCTACGCTCCGCTGTCGGGCGAAGTCGTGGCCGTCAACGACGACGTGGCCGGCGCGCCGGAATCGATCAACAGCGACGCCTACGGCGCCTGGCTGTTCAAGCTGAAGCCGAGCGACGCTTCCGCGCTCGACGGCCTGCTGGACGCCGCCGCATACGGCAAGACCACCGCCGCCTGATTTAGCACCCATTCAGGGCCAGCATGTGCTGGCCCTTTTTCCATTTGGCCTGAGATTCAATCATGACCCGCACCAGCCTGACCCAACTTGAAGCCCGCGATGCCTTCATCGCCCGCCATATCGGCCCGGACAGCGCCGAACAGCAGCAGATGCTCGACGTCCTCGGCTACGCCTCGCGCGCCGCCCTGATCGACGCCATCGTGCCCGCCCACATCCGCAACAAGAGCGCCCTGCCGCTCGGCCAGTTCTTCGAACCGAAGCCGGAACAGCAGGCGCTGGCCACGCTGAAGGGTCTGGCCGCCAAGAACAAGGTGCTGAAATCGCTGATCGGCCAGGGTTACTACAACACCCATACGCCCGGCGTCATCCTGCGCAATATCTTCGAAAACCCAGCCTGGTACACCGCCTACACCCCGTACCAGCCTGAAATCTCGCAAGGCCGCCTGGAAGCCATCCTGAACTTCCAGCAAGCCGTGACCGACCTGACCGGCATGGGCATCGCCAATGCGTCCATGCTGGACGAAGGCACCGCCGCCGCCGAAGCCATGACGCTGCTGCAGCGCGTGGGCAAATCGAAATCGAGCACCTTCTACGTCGCCAACGACGTGCTGCCGCAAACCCTGGAAGTGGTGCAGACCCGCGCCGAGCCGCTGGGCATCACCGTGAAGACCTTCGACCCGGCCGAACTGGCTGGCGTGACGGACGCTTTCGGCGTGCTGCTGCAATACCCTGGCGCCAACGGCGTGGTGCGCGACTACCGCGCCGGCGTGGAAGCGGTGAAAGCCGCCGGCGCCCTGGTGGTGGTGGCGGCCGACCTGCTGGCCCTGACCGTGCTGACGCCTCCAGGCGAATGGGGCGCGGACGTGGTGGTCGGCAACAGCCAGCGCTTCGGCGTGCCGCTCGGCTTCGGCGGCCCGCACGCAGGCTATCTGGCCACCCGCGACGAGTACAAGCGTTCCATGCCTGGCCGCCTGGTCGGCGTGACCATCGACCAGCAAGGCAACAAGGCTTACCGCCTGGCCCTGCAAACCCGCGAACAGCACATCCGCCGCGAAAAAGCGACGTCGAACATTTGTACCGCACAGGTGCTGCTGGCCGTGATCGCGTCCATGTACGCCGTCTACCACGGCCCTGCCGGCCTGAAACAGATCGCCCAGCGCGTGCACCGCTACACCGGCGTGCTGGCCGCCAATCTGCGCACCCTGGGTTACGGCATCGCCAACGAAACCTTCTTCGACACCCTGACCGTGAAGACCAATCGCGCCGAGCAGCTGCACGCCGCCGCCGTCGCCGCCGGCATCAATCTGCGCAAGATCGACGCCCACCACGTCGGCATCTCGCTGGACGAAACCACCACCCGCGACGATCTGTCCGCGCTGTGGAGCGTGTTCTCGACCGGCGTGGCGAACGCCCCTGCCGCGCCGGACTTCGACACCGTCGACGCCGGCGTGCAGCAAGCCTTCCCGGACAGCCTGGCGCGCGCCAGCGAATACCTGAGCCACCCGGTCTTCAACCGCTACCACAGCGAATCGGAAATGCTGCGCTACCTGCGCAGCCTGGCCGACAAGGATCTGGCCCTGGACCGCACCATGATCCCGCTGGGTTCCTGCACCATGAAGCTGAACGCCACCAGCGAGATGATTCCCGTCACCTGGCCTGAGTTCTCCAGCATCCACCCGTTCGCGCCGAACGAGCAGACCGTGGGCTACCGCGAAATGATCGGCCAGCTGGAAGAGATGCTGTGCGCCGTGACCGGCTACGCCGCCGTCTCGCTGCAGCCGAACGCCGGCTCGCAAGGCGAATACGCCGGTCTGCTGGTGATCCAGAAATACCACCAGTCGCGCGGCGAAGGCCACCGCAATATCTGCCTGATCCCATCCTCGGCGCACGGCACCAACCCGGCATCGGCCAATATGGTCGGCATGCAGGTGGTGGTGACGGCCTGCGACGAGAACGGCAACGTCGACCTGGCCGACCTGAAAGCCAAGGCCGAGCAGCACAGCAAGAACCTGGCCTGCGTGATGGTGACCTACCCATCGACCCACGGCGTGTTCGAAGAAGGCATCAAGGAATTGTGCGACATCGTGCACTCGCACGGCGGCCAGGTGTATATCGACGGCGCGAATATGAATGCACTGGTGGGCGTGGCCGCACCTGGCAGCTTCGGCGGCGACGTGTCGCACCTGAACCTGCACAAAACCTTCTGCATTCCGCACGGCGGTGGCGGCCCAGGCGTGGGTCCGATCGGCGTGGGCGCGCACCTGGCGCAGTTCCTGCCGAACCAGCGTTCGACCGGCTACCAGCGCAATGAGAACGGCATCGGCGCCGTGTCGGCTGCCGCTTTCGGCTCCGCTTCGATCCTACCGATCTCCTGGATGTACATCGCCATGATGGGCGGCGAAGGCCTGACCGCGGCCACCGAAACCGCGATCCTGAACGCCAACTACATCGCCCGCCGCCTGGCGCCGCACTACCCCGTGCTGTACTCGGGCCACGACGGCCTGGTGGCGCACGAGTGCATCCTGGACCTGCGTCCGCTGACCGATGCCACCGGCATCAGCAACGAAGACGTGGCCAAGCGCCTGATGGACTTCGGCTTCCACGCACCGACCATGAGCTTCCCGGTACCGGGCACGCTGATGATCGAGCCGACCGAATCCGAAGCCAAGGGCGAGATCGACCGCTTCATCGACGCCATGATCGCCATCCGTGGCGAAATCGCCAAGGTTGAAAGCGGTGAGTTCGACAAGACCGACAACCCGCTCAAATTCGCTCCGCACACGGCCGAAGTGCTGACCGCCGACAATTGGGACCGCAAGTACAGCCGCGAAGTGGCAGCCTACCCAGTGGCCTCGCTGCGCAAGCAGAAGTACTGGCCACCGGTCGGCCGCGCCGACAACGTGTACGGCGACCGCAACCTGTTCTGCGGCTGCGCGCCAATGAGCGACTACGAGTAAAGCCGGCCTCCCCCTCAGGCCTTGGCTAAGCCGGCCCACCGCAAGGTGGCCGGCTTTTTTTACTTGGATTTACATCTTTTTGCTTGACACCCCCTCGCCCGCCTCACTACCATTCGGGCTCCATTAACTTTCGGAGTCCTACGTGAGTCCTTGTTCTAGTGACAGTAGTCGATTAACGATCGGCGCATAACACAGCAAGCACGCAGACTTCATCCCCTGCCGTTTCCTTGCTGTGCAAGGTACGGTGTCTAAGCATCACAGCATCACCCTTCCCTTTTCGTTTTTCGGCTACTGGCCCCATTCAAGCGTCTCGCTCAGCTCACTGATCCCTCAGGAGACAGCGATGAACCTGTTTTACCTTGCACGGCGCAATGCGTTCGTGATGACCCTGTTTGCGCCCGTCGTGGCGCAAGCGGCACGGCCGATGGCGGCCGACGATGCCAGCATCCTCGATGCCGGCCACTGCCAGCTTGAAAGCTGGAGCCAGCGCACGTCCGCGCAAACCGAGTTCTGGGCCATGCCGGCCTGCCGCGTCGGTTCGTGGGAACTGGGCGCCGGCACCGGCCGGCTGCAGGAGCGCGAAGGTGCGCAAGCCCGCACGCGTTCGCACATGCTGCAGGCGAAGACCCTGTTCCGCCCCCTCTCCACCAACAGCTGGGGCGCCGGCCTGGTATTGGCCGAGCAGTTCCATAGCGGCGACCACGGCCAGGGCGACCTGTCGCTCAACCTGCCCATCAGCTTTTCCTTCCAGGGCGACGCCGTGCTACTGCACGCGAACGCCGGCTGGCTGCGCGAACGCACAGCCCACCGTGGTGGCGCCACCTGGGCGCTGGGCGCGGAGTTCGCCGTCACGCCCAAGACGGCGCTGACGCTGGAAAGCTTCGGCTCGCGCTTTGGCCACAGCTATGTGCAAGCCGGCGTGCGCCACACGCTGATCCAGGACCGGCTCGACATCGACGCCAGCTACGGCGAACGCCTGGGCTGGCGCGGCAAGGAGCGCATCTTCGCCATCGGCCTGACCTTGGCCGGTCCCGCGCTGCACTAAGCCTCGCAACAATAAAAACAAGGACGGCGCGCCGTCCCCTGCAAATCCGTTTTGAAAGGAAGAGATCATGACCCTCTTCAAACACCTGTTCGCCTCTTTCCTGAACAGCCGCCACCTGGCACGCCTGTTCCGCCGCAGCGAGCTGCCCCTGCCGACCGCGCAAGGCGCCGCAAAAGTGCTGCCGAATCAACTGGGTCTGGCCCTCGGCCTGGCCGCGCGCGAAGCGCAGGCAGATTTGTTCGCCCGCCTCGCCAGCGGCGCCGATGGCCTGAGCAATGAGGCCGCGCAAGCCGTGGTGGAACGCGACGGCCCGAACGAAATGGGCCACGAAAAAGCCCTGGGCTGGCACCAGCGTCTGTGGCAGTGCTACCGCAATCCCTTCAACGTGCTGCTGACCGTACTGGCCCTGGTCTCCTGGCTGACCGAAGACGTGAAAGCCACCATCGTGATCGGCACCATGGTGGTTCTCTCCACCTTGCTGCGTTTCGTGCAGGAAGGCCGCTCCAGCCGCGCCGCCGAGCGTCTGCAAGCCCTGGTCAGCAACACCGCCACCGTGCTGCGCGACGGCCAGTCCTGCGAGCTGGCGATCCGCGAACTCGCGGCCGGCGATGTGGTGATGCTGTCGGCCGGCGATATGATCCCCGCCGACTGCCGCCTGCTGGCCGCAAAAGACCTGTTCGTGAGCCAGGCCGCCATGACGGGCGAATCGCTGCCGGTGGAGAAAAGCGCTGAGGCGCCATCGGCCGCCGTCACCGATCCCTTCGATATGGCCAATCTGCTGTTCACCGGCACCAATGTGATTTCCGGCTCGGCCACGGCGATCGTACTGAGCACCGGCAGCCGCACCTGCTTCGGCGCGCTGGCCGACCGCGTGGTGAGCAGCGAACGCGCCCCGACCGCCTTCCAGGCCGGCATCAACAGCGTGAGCTGGCTGCTGATCCGCTTCGCGCTGGTGATGGCGCCGCTGGTCTTCCTGGTCAACGGCGTCACCAAGGGCGACTGGAGCGACGCCTTCCTGTTCGCACTGTCGATCGCCGTCGGCCTGACGCCGGAAATGCTGCCCATGATCGTTACCAGCACCCTGGCCAAGGGCGCGGTACTGCTGGCGCGGCGCAAGGTGGTGGTAAAACGCCTGGACGCCATCCAGAGCTTCGGCGCCATGACCGTGCTGTGCACCGATAAAACCGGCACCCTGACCCAGGACGAAATCGTGCTGGAGCGCCACGCCGACATCAGCGGCCAGGAAAGCGAAGACGTATTGAAGTTCGCCTTCCTCAACAGCCATTACCAGACCGGCCTGAAAAACCTGCTGGACCGCGCGGTGCTCAAGCACGTGGAGATGCTCAACAAGCTGAATCTGGCGCAGGACTACCGCAAGATCGACGAAATCCCCTTCGATTTCGTGCGCCGCCGCATGTCGGTGGTGGTGTCCGAGCGCGAAGACCATCATGAGCTGATCTGCAAAGGCGCGGTGGAAGAAATCCTGGCCTGCTGCACCGCTGTGCGCCAGGGTGAGCAAGTGCTGCCGCTGGACGACGCCATGCTGGCGTACGTCACCGAGCATACCCGTTCGCTCAACGCCCAAGGCCTGCGCGTGGTGGCCCTGGCCGTGAAGGAAGTACCGCCGCAAAAGGCCGACTACAGCCTGGCCGACGAATCCGACCTGACCCTGATCGGCTACATCGCCTTCCTCGACCCGCCGAAAGACTCCAGCGCCCCTGCCCTGCGCGCCCTGGCGGCCCACGGCGTGACGGTGAAAGTGCTGACCGGCGATAACCATCTGGTGACGGCGCGCGTCTGCCGCGACGTCGGCCTGCAAGTCGATGGCGTGATCCTCGGCCCCGACCTGGATGCGCTGGACGATGCCGCCCTGGCCGACGTGGCCGAACGCAATACCGTGTTCGCCAAACTCAGCCCGCTGCACAAGGAGCGGCTGGTCAGCGCCCTGCGCAGCAAAGGCCATATCGTCGGCTTCATGGGCGACGGCATCAACGACGCTCCCGCGCTGCGCGCCGCCGATATCGGCATCTCGGTCGATTCGGCGGTGGACATCGCCAAGGAAGCGGCCGACATCATCCTGCTCGAAAAGAGCCTGATGGTGCTGGAAGAAGGCGTGCTGCAAGGCCGCCGCACCTTCTGCAATATGCTGAAGTACATCCGCATGACGGCCAGCTCGAACTTCGGCAATGTGTTCTCGGTGCTGGTGGCCAGCGTCTTCCTGCCCTTCCTGCCGATGCTGCCGGTGCATCTGCTGGTGCAGAATCTGCTGTACGACGTGTCGCAGATCGCCATCCCGTTTGACAACGTGGATGCCGAACTGGTGGCGCAGCCGCTGGACTGGAACCCGCGCGACATCGGCCGCTTCATGCTGTTCTTTGGTCCGCTCAGCTCCATCTTCGACATCGCCACCTTTGGCCTGATGTGGTTCATGTTCGGCGCCAATACGGATGCCAAACAGACGCTGTTCCAATCCGGCTGGTTCATCGTCGGCCTGCTGACGCAGACGCTGATCGTGCACCTGATCCGCACGCCCAAGCTGCCGTTCGTGCAAAGCCTGGCCTCGCCCGCCCTGCTGGCCGCCACGCTGGCCATCATGGGGCTCGGCATCTGGCTGCCGATGGGACCACTGGCCCACGCTTTCAAGCTGCAGGCCCTGCCCATGGCCTACTTCCCATGGCTGCTCAGCATCCTGCTCGCCTACGCCGGCCTGACCACGCTGATGAAGCGCGTCTACCGCCGCAAATTCGGCTGGCAATAACCACCGCTCAGCCCGCCGGATGGCCATCCCGTCCACCATGGTGCCTATCCACCCTGGTGCCTGGCACCGAGTGGACACGAACTCGGCTGCAGCCGCGGCATAAACTCCGGCTCAGCTCGTGTCCGATTGGTGCCTGGCACCAGGGTGGACACGGGCTCAAGAATAAAAAAAACCCCGGGTCGTCCATTCCCGGGGCTATAAAGGGGTACTACTCAATCTTTTGAATCAGGCGACTGCGGTGTCGTGCTGCACGGGATGAGGGACGGCGTGCAGCTCGCCTTGTGCCAGCGATGCCGATTCCCAAACGGCGGTTTGGGTGATTTCTTCGCTCACCACCAGTTTTCCGCTGGGGTCATAGCGCTGCCATTCCAGGGCGCCGCCCGGCGTGATGCCCACCGCATGCACGCCGCCACTGGCAATATCGGCCGTCAGCGCGGCGCTGACCAGGAAGGACGCCACCGGATACGGCAAGCGCCACGGCGCCCCCAAAGTCCGCGACAGCATGTATAACCCACCTGAGCTGTCGGTATAGGCCAGGTGCTCGCCCGAATCGTCGCACTCGCTCCACACCAGCTGGGCGCCGCCGATCTGCGCCACCGGCTGCGGCACACTATGGCCACCGCGATAGACAACGATGCTGTCGCCTGCCACAAACACGTCCGGCACATTCGGCACCGTGCCCGGCGCAAGATGCACGCTGGCGGCACGCCGCGGCAAGGCGGTGTAATCGATATTGACGGCCCAGCCGCATTGGTCGTGGAAGGAATTGAAAGCCAGCGCGCGCTCGCCGCCTTCGTCATACAAGGTCCACAAACCTGGCAGGCGATAGCTGCCCGCCACATAGCCGCGCACCTGGCGCGCTTCAGCCGGCAGGCGCAGATGCGACATCATCGTCAGCGGCGCAGCGGCATTGAAGCACCAGGTATCGTGGGCGCCGTTGACGCTGGCCGTCAGCAGCACCAGCGGCGCGGCACCCGGCTGCAAGGGACCGAAGGCGATGCGCGAGGCGATGGCGCCGGCCGGCGTGTCGGGACGCGGCGTCAGCGCGCAGAAGGCGGCGTACCAGCCTGCTTCGTCCATCCAGTTGGGCAGCCCGCAAGCGGTGTAGATCGTGCTGTTGGGCGCGTCCTGGCGCGCGGCCACGGCCAGCGCGATCGAGATATTGCCGTCCGCGCCCTGGCGCACATCCAGGCATTGCACTACCGCCTTGGCTGGACGGGGCAAAGCCGCGCTCAAATCCGTCTGCGACCAGCGGCCGAAAGGCGTGCGGCGGAACAGATACAGGTGGCCATTGGCGCCGACCGTAAAGATCAGCGGCACGCTTTCACTGTCACGAGCCAGGAAGAAAGGCTTGCGCGCATCGGCCGGCGCGGCGCATGGGCCGGAACGGTAGCCGGCCTCGTACAGTGGCACGAAATGGCGCAGCACCAGATCGGCCAGCGGGTCGTTTTCCAGCTGGCGTAGCCAGTAGCCGTGGTCTTGCGAGGCGACAGCGTCGTAGCGATCGAACACGGCGTTGTAAGCGCGCAGCAGGCGGGCACGCGCATCCAGCTCGGCCAGCTCGGGACGATCCAGCAGGCGCAGCGCCAGCTCGGCACGGCCCAGCACCACGCTGGACTGGCGCGCGATCAACGACGTCCAGGCCAGCGCCTCGGACGGTGTCGGCTCGCGCCGCAAGACGATGCGGCTGACGCGCGCCGCGACAAAGGAACGCGCCCCGGCCGGCACCGCGCCGTTGGCCGCGTGGACGTGACGGGTCGGCGCTTCCAGCCCGCCATTGGCTGCCGGGACCGAAAAGCCCGAATGGTTGAAACTGCTGCCGCCGAATTCATTCGGCGCGAATGCGATCATATTGGCCATTTTTCGTCCTCGTTTATCCGGCTGCGCTGACGACACGAATTTCGAGATCGCCTTGAGCGTTAACCAGAAGGTCTACTGGAGTAAGCCGCAAATCAGGCGCCAGACGAGCCAGCGCATTCTGGAGAGCCGCGGCAAAGGCCGATTCCAGTGGAATGACAATCTCTTGTTGCACCGCCGTCAGGCTGCAGGCATTGCCGTCCCAGGCAGTGCCGATGCGGTGCATATTCAATAGATGAAGCAGCGGGTCGGACACGATATACATGCCGCCCACGCCGGAATCGGTCACGGGCAGCGATTTGCGCGCCCGCATCTGGATGCCGATATGGCCGCGCGCCACGAATTCCAGACACAGCGACCATTGCAGGGTGGCGCGTGCCCAGCCCTTGCCCATATACACGCGGCTGCGTCCCGGCGCCAGATCCTGATTTACCCGGTCCCATTCATAACGGGTTAATAAGCTGTGCACCACAACCGTGGGACGGGCTACGCCTTTATCATCCAAAGGCGCGGAATGGGTGATATTGAATTGCAGCTCTTGCTCGGATTCGCGATCGTGGGAAGTTTTACCATCTTCCTGCCAATGTAAAAGCACATGGTCGCGATAATTCCAGCCATTGCTGGTTGGCGTGAATACTGCGCGCTCTTTATTATCCAAAGATGCATCCACACCCGATTTTTCGTTGACGGTTTCGGCCTCATCGATTTTATGCGGTTGACCTTCGCGCGAATTTATAAAATCCGGCTGGTCGTTCAGACTTTTTTCGAGCGGCTCAAGCAATAATGGTTTAAGCACGCGTTCGAGAAAACTGCTGCGCGGCAAAACAACCCTATCCTGCCCTGTCGCCCGTAAAACCTGATCGGATAAAGAACGCAGCCAATCGGAAACCGCTGATGTAAAGAAATTCTTTAATGTCTCATTATCGCAGTGCATAATCGACCGCTCGATATTGCAATGCGCGGCATGCAAAGCCAGGCGGCCGTCACTGGTTACTCCAACCGAAAAACACAATTTCCAGCCAGATACGCTTTGGCGCAAAATGCTGTCGCGCTGGCCAAAACCGTTATAGAAGCAAATGTTGCCATTGAGCATAGTTAACGTCAGCCAGGCCATGCTCGGCTTGGCCGCGACGATCTCCACCATGGGCGCCCAAATTGTTACACGGTCACCGCCGATGCCTCCCAGCACCATCCCCCCCTGCTCCAAGTTGCCTGCGTGAACCGAATCCGGGATGGTTCCTGTACGTAACAATTGAGCAAGTTGCGCGTTCACCACATCCTGCGATGACGCCCAAACCAAGTCCAGTTCCGGCGGCTCACTGACTGGCAGATCCACCTCGGGAACCCGCGCGCTGGAGCTTTCAAAAGAGGCAATGTAAGAAATCATTTAATTCACTTGGGGAAATGTTAATATTTGCCTTGAGGGCATGGGTTGCACTGTACAGAACGCAGTCAGAAAGCGCCTTCCGGAAACCTTCCGGATCGTAAGTTGCTGTTTTTGAAGAGTTTTATTTTTTGAAATTTGAGGACAAATGGGGCATAGGGAATTCCGTTTCGGCGACTGGCAGGTGGATGTCGATAGCAATACGCTGAGCGACGGAGCCACGCGCATCCCTCTGGAGCCTCGCGCAATGGAAGTTTTGCGCTACCTTTGCCGCCATCCGGGCGCGGTCATTCCCGCCGAAGAGTTGCTTCAGGCATGCTGGGGGTCGGCCGAGTTCGGCGACAACCCAGTTCACAAAGCCATCACCCAACTGCGCCGCGCGCTCGGCGATTCGAGCACCGAACCACGTTACATTGAGACCATCCGCAAGCGGGGGTATCGGGCGATTGCCGAGGTTGTCGAGGCGGAAGAGGATGGACAAGTTGTATGGACAAGTGGGTCGCCGTTCAGGGGGCTGGAGCCGTTCCAGGAAAATCATGCGGCGATTTTCTTTGGGCGAGTGCAAGCGACGACACGATTAAAGGAACTTGTAGAAAGACAAACAAGTTCTGGTCGTGCAATGGCTTTAGTATTAGGTCCTTCAGGATCTGGAAAAACCTCGCTAGTGCGAGCTGGCTTAATGCCGCAACTGATGAATTTCGCCATCGACGAAAATAGTCCAATTGCGCTCAGTTGCACACTTTATCTTGATTGCGCGGACTTGGGAGAAGGTTCTATATTTCACGCCTTGGCTGCAGTTCTAATCGATGCCGAGTTTGAAAATATTTCCTTTTTTTATGGCGAAAGTGCGAATAGTTTAGGTGAAAAATTAAAATATGATGATTTAAAAAAGATAGCTGAATTACTGAAAGACTATCAAAAGCCTGTTATCGGTCTTTTCGTGGATCGTCTGGAAGCCATTTTCCGCGCAACGGATATAAATGATGCTGACCGCAAACGGTTAATCGACTTACTTGAAATATTGTCGATGGGGAAAGGAATACTGCTTGTGATGGCGTGTCGTAATGACTTTTATCCAGACATTATTGCTCAGCCAAAGCTATCAGCGCTCAAAGCTTGCGGTGGACATTTTGATCTTACTCCCCCTGACGGCGCCGATATTGCCCAGATCATTCGTCTGCCGGCCCAGGCCGCCCAGCTTTCTTATCAAACCGACCCTTCCAGCGGTGCAAACCTGGGCGATGTGCTCTGCGATGCAGCCCGCGGCAGCCCCGATACTCTCCCCCTACTGCAGTACTGTCTCAACGAGCTATACCGTCAACGCAGCGAAAATGGCACGCTCCGTTTTGAAGTGTTTCACCAACTCGGTGGCATTGAGGGAGCGATTGGCATACGTGCTGAACAGATCATCACCGGACTGACATCGGCCCAGGCAGCCGCCCTTCCGCAGGTCCTTTCACTATTAGTGAATATCAGCGATGAAAAGCTTGCAGTCACTTCACGCCGAGCTAGCTGGCATTTGCTTAGGACAGATGAAGAACGCGAGTTGGTGAAAGCGATGGTGGAAGCGCGCTTATTCGTCACCGAACTTGCCGGCGAGATACCAAGCTTTGGGGTCGCTCATGAGGCATTACTTCGCCGTTGGCCGAGAGTTGTTGAATGGATTAATAACCACAAGGATACTCTACAACTGCGTACCCGCCTCATTGGACAGGCAGATCGCTGGGCGGCAAAAAATCGTCCGAAAGACTTACTGCTACCGAGAGGTAGTCAAGTCAATCAAGCCAAAGACCTGCTCAACAAACAAGGCTTCTTACTATCAGATCAAGAAAAAGATTTTATTCTTGCCTCAGCACATAGGGCAAGGGTGGCAGATCGCCTCAGAATAGCAATTTTGACTATCTTCGCTTCGCTCTCCTTACTGGTCGGTGTGCTAGGGCTAACGGCGCGAGCGGCGCAACGTGAAGCCGAACAGCACAAAACTGAAGCTGAGGGATTACTAGTCTTCATGCTCGGAGAATTTGTAGATAAATTACGGCCTCTGGGGCGTCTGGATATGCTTGATAGTATAAGTAGTCGCGCACTTAGTTATTTATCTAAAAACACCTCTTTAACAAGCAATCAGGTAGAGCTTTCACAGCGCGCAAAAGCTCTTCAAGTCATTGCAGAAGTAAACATTTCTCGATCAAAAATACCTGAGGCGATCGAAGCACTAATGGCGGGAAGATCTATACTTGAAAAACAAATCAAAGAATTACCAAACCAGAAAGACATTCTTAAAGATATTGGAGCTAATTCTTTTTGGCTAGGGCAAATTTATCTGGACAGAAAAGAATTTGAGAAATCAATACTTTATTTTTCAGAATATAAACGATATAGTGAAAGATTAATTTTGGCCGCCCCTGACAACATGGATGGCAGCATTGAACTTTCTTATGCTACTAATAGCCTTGGCAGCGCTTTCTTAAAGATCAACGACTTCCTTAATGCTTCTGCGAACTTTGAAACATCCATGAAGTTAAAGCAAAATGCATTAAAGAAAAAACCTGACGACGACGCTTTAACTATGGGGTATGCAAACAGCCTATCGTGGCTAGCCTCCACAAAGACTCGCTTAGGTAGATTGCAAGAGGCGATTGATTTATATGCAAGAGAAGAAGCTCTCTTGCGCCCGTTCCAGGAGAAAAAAGCCTCAAATACCTTGGCTACTCAACGATTGGCTTTTGCACTTTCAAACCAAGCGGAAATTTATGTGGCGTTAGGGTATCAGACGAAGGCAGAACATTTCTTCAACGAATCAAAGTCCTTACTTAAAGCACTGACTTTAATTGATTCAACAAATCGCATTTGGCAAGGAAATTATTTTGCAACCTGGCTTAGCTTAGAGAAAATTTCCACTGCGCAAAAAGATACTGCGAAATTGGACGTTGCAAATACTTTGTATAACAGTCTCGAAGCGCTTAGCCTACTGGATCCAAAAAGAGAAGAGTTACTTAGACACTTATCCAAAGCTCAAATTCATAAAGCCAATATCAAGCTTTCACTTGGGAAGCTGGAAAACGCTCAAGAGGATATTCAGGCAGCAATTATTAAACTTGAGAAGCTAAACAAGCCCTCGCAACGCGATCTCAGGATTTTAAGCTTGCTGGCCGAAGCCTTTTTACTCAAAGCCGACATTGAGCTTACCCAAAAACAGATTACAGAAGGAAAAAATACCTGCAGTATTGCTCAAAAAATTTTGGATCCGGTAGCAAATTCGACCACCGACTATCTTTTACTTGCCCCTTACATCAGGTCGCATGCTTGCACCGGAACTTTTAGTAAAGCAAAGACTCAAGAAGTAAAGTTAAACGATATCCTATATCGCGATCCGGTTCATTTTCATTATATTTCCACCCACCTCAAAAACTGAAAGGCAATTATGAGCACCAAAACTACGGTTGCTGCACCAACCCCATTTTCCAACGTCTTCGTTATAGCAATTCCCTTCGTTGAAGACGGAAAAACGTACTACAAAACCACATTCGTTCCAGAAAAACTCAGAGTATTGCAGCCAGACACTGTAATTAATTACCAACTTATCTCGCCTACCCCAACAGGTGTTAAGATTGACTCCGTAACGGTGAAACCGGAGCATAGCTCGCAATTAAGTGACCCTGCCATTGGCGACAGCGGAAAATTGGCAGTGATCATTGATGCAAACACCGTAGCTGAAAAATTCAACATCACTTTGCATTTTAGCGACACCGACGGCGTTAAATTTGATGTTGATCCTGAAGTTTCCAACGAGCCACCAGCCTAAATTTATTCTCTAGGCACTAATTTGGCGAGGGTTATTTAAAAATCCTCGCCATTTTTAATTTTTCCAGAAAGATACAATAATTGCACCCCCGAAAGCCTCTCAGCTTCAATATTTTGTTTTACTGCGATCTCGAAAAAAGATGATAAGATTAACAAGAAGAGAATCTTTTCCACTTTGACATGCTTTAGCTCATGAAGGGGAACGTGATGCCGGAATCCATCAAAGCGGCCCTGCTGTCCGGGCTGGTATTTCCTGGGCTGGGTCAGCTCATATTCTTGAAGCGCAGAGCGCGCGGTTGTCTATTCTTGCTACCTACCATAGCCGCTACAATCTATCTACTCTATGCCGTATCCATCAATGCTGAGAGCTTGATCTTACAAGTGGATGCAGCCCATGTGTTGAATGCTCAAATGATCGCAGCTGCCATAGCGAGATCAGGTGGCGGCGGACCTCTTGCCACCATGGCTGTCCTGGTGCTGCCTCTGGCTTGGCTAGGCAGTATTCTTGACGCCCTACTATTTGGCGAGGACCATCGCCTGGACCCCAAAAAAACATAACGCCAGTGGGACTGAAAGCTGCTTTCAACACAAAAACACGGAGGAAGCGATGAAATCAGTATTGATCTACACCGGCGTATGCTTATTTCTGCTCTCCTCCCTTGCTTTATCCCAAGCTACAGGCATCAAACGCACCCTCGTTCACAAAGCCGACACCTCCATCGATCACCGCGAAGCCGTGGTTGCCCGCGTTGAACTGGAACCCGGCGTGGTCGCCGGCCGCCACACCCACCCTGGCGACGAAATCAGCTACGTGCTGGAAGGCGAAGGCGAGCTGCTGATCGATGGCGAGCCACCGCGCAAGCTGAAGGCGGGCGAGGCCTTCGTCATCCCAGCCGGCAAAATCCACGATGCGAAGAACACCGGCCCCGGCACCATGCGCCTGGTCGGCGTGTACGTGGTCGAGAAAGGCCAACCGCTCGCCAGCCCGGCAAAGTAGCCGCCACCCTTGCGTCAGTGTTGCAGAAACGCCTCTTACGGCTATCCACACTGTACAATTTCCGGGTGGAATGACACCATGTTTGGCAGAAGAATAGAGAAACCGAAGGTTCCGGAACCTTTCACTCCACTGGAACCCAAGAGATGCCAAGAGAGACATGGATTACACTGGCCCGCGCGCCGCGCCAGTCGTCACCGCGCGCGGTAGTTTGGCTGCCGCTCGTTTGCGCCTGCGCCCTTTCCGCCCCGGCCAGCGCCCAGCAAGCACCCGCTCAGAGTGCGAACGATCTGACTACCCTGCCCTTTGAAGACTTGCTCGACCTGGAGGTGTACAGCGCCTCGCGCTTCACGCAAAAAGCCAGCGAAGCGCCATCGACCGTCACCGTCATCACGGCCGCGGACATCCGCGCTTATGGCTGGCGCACGCTAGCCGATGCGCTGCGCAGCGTGCGCGGCCTGTATGTGGGCTATGACCGTACTTACAGCTTCCTCGGCGCGCGCGGCTTTCTGCGGCCGGGCGATTACAACACGCGTTTTCTGCTGCAAATCGACGGCAACCGCATCAACGACCCTGTCTTTGACCAGGGGCCGATGGGCGGCGAATTCCCGCTCGATCTGGAGCTGGTTGACCGCATCGAGTACGTGCCTGGTCCCGGCTCGTCGATCTACGGCGCGAACGCTCTTTTTGGTGTGATCAATGTGATCACCAAGCGCGCGGTGGATATTGAAGGCAGCCGCGCCAGCATCGAAAGCGGTTCGGCTGGCACGCGGCGCGGCATGCTGAGTCATGGCTGGCGCGATGGGCGTGGCAATGAACTGGTGCTTTCCGCCAGCGGCTACAGCAACCGGGGCCGGGATCTGTATTTCAGCGAGTTCGATACACCTGAGCAGAACCACGGCATTGCGCAGCAACTCGATTATGAACGCGGACAGCGTCTTTTCGCCAAGGCGCAAAGCGGCCCATTTAATTTGACAGTGCTGCACGCGGAGCGCAGCAAAGGCACGCCAACCGCCTCGTTCCGGCAGGTCTTCAACACGCCTGGCAGCCAGACCAAGGATGAGCAGACCACGGCAGACCTCTACTGGCATCGCGCCCTGGCGAACCAGGGCGAGCTGAGTTCGCGCCTGTTCTGGGGCAGCTATCGCTATAACGGCGATTACGTCTATCATCGCCCTGCCCTGACGGCAAACCGCGACGAGAGCATCGGTCGCTGGTGGGGCGCGGAGCTGCGCGCCTTCTTCATTCCGCGCAGCGGCCATAAGGTCGTTGCCGGTGCGGAGTTCGAGCTCGATTACCGTATCGAGCAACTCAATTACGACCGCTTCCCCCGCATCGACTACCTGAACACGACGCACGCCGACCGCCGCTACGCCTTTTACATGCAGGACGAAATCGCGCTCGGCACCGGCACGCTGCTGAACGCGGGACTGCGATACGACCATCACAGTGACACCGGCGGGGTATTCAATCCGCGCCTGGCCCTGATCACAAAGCTGGACGAGAAGACCACCTTGAAGGCGGTTTATGGCAGCGCCTACCGCTCGCCCAACAGTTATGAGATGTACTACACCATTCCCGGCCCTGGCGGGCAGCATGCGAATCCGTCCCTGGGTCGCGAACGCATACGCAGCCATGAATTGGCTTTGGTACGGCAGCTGCAGGGCAATGCACGCCTCACGCTGTCGCTCTTCCATAACGACGTCTCGGCCCTGATTGCGGAGCAGCGCCACGAAGCCGACCTGCTGCCCATTTTCCGTAACGGGAATACAGCTTATGCCAAAGGCTTGGAAGCCGAGTATGAGCGCGGCTGGCGCAACGGCGCCAGTCTTCGCGCCAGCATCAGCCAGCAAAGCGTGCACACGCGAGCCGCGCAGGCAGCAAACGATGACGAAGCTGGCCCGGTGAACTCACCCAAGCGCCTGGCCAAGCTGAATGTCAGCATGCCGCTTTACGGCGCTTGGCGCGCGGGGGCGGAGGCGCAGTATGTCAGCCGGCGCGGCACGCTGAATCAGGGCATGGCGGCCGCCTACTGGGTTGCCAACCTCAATCTCTACACTGTGCGCCTGACGCGTCATTTCGACGTTTCGGCCACGGTCTACAATCTGCTGGACCGGCGCTATGCCGATCCCGCCTCGGCCGTGTTCACGCAGAACACCATCGCGCAGGATGGACGCCGCCTGCTGCTCAAGCTGCGTTACGAGTATTAAGGCCATGATGAACAGCTCCAGGATCAAGTCCCCGCTGCTGCACATGCTAGCTGGCGTGCTGTCCGTGCTTTTTCTCCTGCCATCGGCGGCCTTGGGGCAGGAGGCGCAACATGTGAAGGAAGCCGAATTGAAGGCCGCCTTCGTATTCAATTTCGCCGTTTTCACCGAATGGCCGGCCGATGTGCTGCAGGGCGCGGCAATACTGCATCTGTGCGCATTCAGCGGCAATAATATGCAGGCGGCATTGAGCGCATTGTCCGACAAGGTCGTGAATGGGCATCGCATGCGCTTCCGTCCTCTCGGCATCAGCGGCAATGCAAGCGGTTGCCATATCCTGGTGCTGGACGCGCAGGACAGGGAGCGCTGGCCGCAACTGCGCAAGGAGTTGGGCGCGAGCAGCGTGCTGACGGTGGCCGATGACCGCGCCATCGGCACGTCCGGCGCGATGATTGCACTGGGAATGGACAACAAGCGTATCGGCTTCGACGTCGATCTAACAGCAGCGCGCCAGGCGGGACTGAATCTCAGCTCCAAGCTGCTGCACTTGGCAAGGAGCGTGCAATGAAGCCGGCCACGCCTCGTCTACGTCCCATCGGTAGCAAGATGGTGCGCGCCACCATGCTGTCCGCCGCCGCCGCCCTGTTCGTCGCCAGCATTTTGCTGATCCTATTCCAGTTCATTTCGCTGCGCAATGCGCTGGAGCGCGACCTGCAGGTGCAAGCCCGTATTGTCGGCAGTAACAGCACGGCGGCGCTGATGTTCAGCGACGCCTCGGCCCAGGACGAAATTCTGAGCGGCCTCGCCTCCTCGCCCTCGGTGGTCAGCGCCACCATGTACCGCAGCGGACGCGTTCTGGGACGCTATCTGCGCGACGGCATCAAAGGCACGCTGGCTGCGCCGCCGCCCATCACGCCCGATGCGGAACTGGTCGCAACGCACAGGCGCCATAATTTCGAATATGTGGAAGTGCTGGAACCGGTACGCGCCAACGGCGAAGAGATTGGACTGGTAACGATCCGCGCCTCGCTCGGCAGGCTGTATCAGCGTCTCGGCACCTTTGCCGTCTTTACGCTGCTGGTGGCGCTGGGTTCCTTCGGCCTTTCATGGCTGCTGGTGGCGCGCATGCGCAAGGCGGTGCGGCAGGCCGAGGAACATCTGCACTTCCTAGCCCATGTCGATCCTGTCACCACCCTGCCCAACCGGCATGAGTTCAACGAACGCCTGGCTTTCGCGCTCGACTGCGCCGACCGGCAGGAGACCAGCGCCTGCCTGCTGCTACTCGATCTCGACAACTTCAAGGTGGTCAACGACACCCTGGGCCACGACAGCGGCGACGTGCTGCTGCGGGAGGTCGCCCAGCGCCTGACCGGCACGCTGCGCAGCACCGACATCATCTGCCGCCTGGGTGGCGACGAGTTTGTGGTGATTGTGGAACCGCCGGAGGATCGCGATGAGCCGGATCGTGTCGCCAACAAGATTCTGATGGCGCTATCGGAATCCTTCATGGTGCAAGGACACCAGCTCTTCGTCAGCGCCAGCATCGGCGTCAGCGTCTATCCGCAGGACGCGGAAGATGCGCGCAGCTTGATGCGTTGCGCCGATACGGCCATGTACTACGCCAAGAGCAAGGGCAAGAACGCATACGAAATCTTCCGCCCCGAGATGGAGCAGCGCGCCCACAAGCGCCTGAAGCTGGAAGCCAATCTGCGCCGCGCTTTGCAGAACGACGAGCTGTATCTGCACTATCAGCCGCAGATCGATGTGCGCAGCGGCCGCATGACAGGTGTCGAAGTGCTGGTGCGCTGGACTTGCGAAGAACTGGGCACGGTCAGCCCGGCCGAATTCATCCCCGTTGCCGAAGAAAGCGGCGTGATCGTCAGTCTGGGACGCTGGGTGCTGCAAACCGCCTGCCGCCAAGCCGCCTCTTGGCGCGATGCCGGCCTGCTCGACACCATAGAACATGTGGCGGTCAACCTGTCCGCCTGCCAGACTAGGGATGCAGGCCTGATGGATGAAGTCTCGGCACTGCTGCAGGAAACCGGCCTGCCCGCGCGGCTGCTGGAATTGGAAATCACCGAAGGCGTGCTGATGGAAAACGTGCACGCCAATCTGGAGCTGCTGCAGAAGATTCAGGCGGCCGGCATCCACCTTTCGATCGACGACTTCGGCACGGGCTACTCCTCCATGTCCTACCTGAAGCGCTTCCCGATTGACCAGTTGAAGATCGACCGCAGCTTTGTCGCCGGCGTTCCCGGCGACGGCGCCGCGATTGCCACCGCCATCATCGCGCTGGCCCACAGCTTGAATCTGAGCGTCGTTGCCGAAGGCGTCGAAACCGAAGAACAGATGCGTTTCCTGCGCGACGCCGGCTGCGACGTCATGCAAGGCTACTACTTCGCCCGCCCCCTCCCCGCCGACGAACTGACCAAGCTGCTGTCAGAACGCCGCCTCTGGCCCACCCCGCAGAAAGCTTGAGCTAAATCAAAAAATGTCCCACCCTGGTGCCAGGCACCGGAGCAGGACATTGTTTGCGCTGGATCAAAGAATGTCCACCTCTGGTGCCTGACACCAGGGTGGACATTTGTTGAGATTTATCAAACTCAGGAGAGCTTGGTGGCGTGTTCGCGGGTGGCGTGGAAGGTCAGTTGCGGCCAGCGTTCTTGGGTCAGGCGCAGGTTGACGCCGGAGGTGGCCAAATATGCCATGTTGCCGGCGGCGTCGTAGGCGACGTTGTGGCCCAGCGCGGCTTCGAAATCGACCAGGGCTTTTTTGTCGTCGCTGCTGACCCACCGGGCGCTGCTGATGCTGGTGCCTTCGAATACGGCGTCGACGCCGTATTCGTTCATCAGGCGGCTGGCGACCACTTCGAACTGCAGCACGCCGACGGCGCCCAGTACCAGTTCGCCGCCCAGCACTGGCTTGAAGACCTGTACGGCGCCTTCTTCGCCCAGCTGCTGCAGACCTTTGTGCAGCTGCTTGATCTTCAGCGGGTTGCGGATGCGCACGGAGCGGAAGAAGTCGGGCGCGAAGTATGGGATGCCGGTGAATTGCAGCATCTCGCCTTCGGAGAAGCTGTCGCCGATCTGCATATTGCCGTGATTCGGCAGGCCGATGATGTCGCCGGCGTAGGCTTCTTCCACCTGTTCGCGCGAGGAGGCCATGAAGGTCACCACGGACGATACTTTCACTTCACGACCCAGGCGCAGGTGCTTGACCTTCATGCCGCGCTCGAAGCGTCCGGAGCAAACGCGCAGGAAGGCGATGCGGTCGCGGTGGGCCGGGTCCATATTGGCCTGGATCTTGAACACGAAGCCGGAGAACGGTTGTTCGTTCGGTTCGACCACGCGTACCGATGCGTCGCGGCCGCGCGGAGCGGGCGCCCAGTCCACCAGGGCGGACAGGATTTCGCGCACGCCGAAGTTGTTGATGGCGGAGCCGAAGAAGACCGGGGTCTGCACGCCGGACAGGAATTCTTCCAGGTTGAAGGGATGCGAGGCGCCATGCACCAGTTCCACTTCCATGCGCAGCTGGTCCATCTCCAGCGGGAACATCTCCTGCAGGCGTGGGTTGTCGATGCCTTTGATGACTTCAAAACTCTGGTCTGCGCTCTCGTCGCCGGCGCGGAACAGCAGGATCTCGTCGCGCAGCAGGTGGTACACGCCGCGGAAGTTCTTGCCCATGCCGATCGGCCAAGTCACCGGCGCGCATTGGATCTTCAGCACCGATTCCAGCTCGTCCAGCAGTTCCAGCGGGTCGCGGCATTCGCGGTCCAGCTTATTCATGAAGGTGACGATGGGCGTATTGCGCATGCGGCAGACGTCCAGCAGCTTGATGGTCTGCGCTTCCACGCCCTTGGCGGCGTCGATCACCATCAGGGCCGAGTCGACCGCCGTCAGCACGCGGTAGGTATCTTCCGAGAAGTCCTGGTGACCTGGGGTGTCGAGCAGGTTGATGATGTGGTCGCGGAAGTCGAACTGCATCACCGACGATGCCACGGAAATGCCGCGCTGCTTCTCGATTTCCATCCAGTCGGAAGTGGCGTGGCGGCCGCTCTTGCGGGCCTTGACCGTGCCGGCCATCTGGATCGCGCCCGAGAACAGCAGCAGCTTTTCGGTCAGCGTGGTTTTACCCGCATCCGGGTGGGAGATGATGCCGAAGGTGCGGCGGCGTTGGACTTCGCGCGCAATCAGCGCAGGCGTCTTGGAGCTGCCCGCCGAGGCGGCTGCTTCGTTGTTGTCTGGGATGTTGACTTCGGTCTCTTGGGACATGGTAGCGGCGATCGAACGGCTGTGCAGGAAAACCTGCTATTTTACCGTTTTTCACGCCGCACCGGGAAAAATCCCCTCCTGCCTTATTCGCCCTTGACGCGGCGCCAGCCCACGCGGTGGGCGCCGGCGGAATCGAGTTCGGACAGGGGCCGCGTCAGCGTCTCGCCCTTGGCCGTGGTGGTGATCATTTTCAGCTCGCCCTTGGGCAGGCGGATGATGATGAAGCCGACCGCCGCCGAGGTGTTGGACAGGGTGCTGCCGACCGGATTGTCGCTGATCGATGTGCCCTTGCAGACGTCGACCTGATAGGCGTTGCTGGTGCCGCCCACCGAGCAGGAGGAGCTGGAGGTCGGGATATTCGTCACCACATTGCCCGCCCCGCTGACGATCTTGGGATCGAGGTTCATGCGCTCGCCGGCATTCAGTTTCCAGTCGAAGAACCAGCCGCTCTTGGTGTTCAGGTCCACCGCGTTCTTGGTGATGTCGTATACCGAGGTGCCGGCCGAGCCGCCGCTGCGCCGGCTCAGGGTCTGCTCCACCATGCCGCTGCCGCGCACATTGATGGTGCTGGTGTCGGCGTCTACATCTTTCAGCAGGTACAGGCTTTGCACGTCGGTGTTGGTGGTATCCGGCACGTCGAGCAGGCGACCGGTGCCGAACAGCACCACGCGCTGCGCTTTCGAGGTCTCGATGCCCGAGGAATCCTTGACCTTGACTTCGCACAGCGTCACGTCGGGCCGCGTGGTGATCGGCTGGGTGATGCCGGTCGAACCCATTTTGCGCACGCCGATGCCGGTGGTCAGGGTCTTGGTCAGGTCGAAGCGCCAGAACTGGCCCTGGTTGTCGCCGCCGTAGATATAGGTGGTAACCGGATCGCCCGCCGGATCGTTGGTGATGGCCGTGATGCGCGCCAGGCCGGATGGCGTGGTCACATTGCCCGAACCGGTGGACTGCTTGGCGAGAATTTCGCCCGTCTTCACATCGACGATGTACAGAATGCCTTCGCCGCTGCCCGTGTTGATGCCGTCCACGCCGGGAATATTGTTATAGCCCGAGGTCAGATACACTACCCAGCGGTTGTTCCACATGCCGAACTGGGGATTGCCGAAGGTCAGGCCGATATCCGGATCGTTGCGCGAACAGAGGCTGGAGTCGGCGCACAGCTCCCACAGCACTTTCGGCGCCTGCCCGTACTTCGCGCCCTTGGCGGCGCCGGCATTGGTCACGTCGAGCGCATAGAACCCGCGCCCGCCCGCGTTCAGGCCCGCCACCATGATGGTGTGCCAAGCGCCGTCAAAGTAGACGTCGCCCAGTTCGGGCGCGCCGTCGGTGGTGAACTGGTGGTTGGTGCCGTAGGTGGTGCTGGCCAGGGCGTACAGCTTTTTCATCGTGATGCGCGGCATATAGGCCCACAGCTCGCGCCCGTCGGCGGCGTCGAATGCGTGCAGCATGCCGTCGTTGGCGGCGGTGAAGACGGTGGCGGCGCGGTCGGCGTAGCTGTTCTTGAAACTGTCGTAGTCGCTGATGGTGTAGCTCTTGCGCGGTTCGCGCATATAGGCCGGCTTGGACGAGGCGATATCGCCCAGCACAATGGGAATCGTGGTGCCGCCGACCACCGTCGTGCTGTAGGCGCGGAAGACTTCATCGTCGGAATACTGCTGGGCGCCACGCAGCCAGGCCACCAGGTTGCGGCCGTCGTTGACGATGGCGCGCTTGGTGGTGTCAAGCAGGGTGCACTGGCTCAACGCGGCGCATTTGTTGTCGAACCAGCTGCGTTCCGTGGCGTCCAGATTATCGTAAGTGAATTCTTCGGGCGTGGAGCTGGAGCCGTCGTATTTGTAGATCTTGCGCGAGTTGTCCAGCACCTGGGTGCCGAGGATATTGGTGCTCACCCATACCGTGTTGGCCGACACTTCACCGGTGCTGACGTCAATCTTGCGCTTGGCCAGCTCACCATACCATTTCACGGTGGTGAAGGTGTCGGAGAAAATATCGCTGTCTTCCTGCGAGATATTCGGCGTCGACGTCGCCGCCGCCGCTGCCGCGCCGGTGCTGATCTGCATCTTGGCGAGCGCCGCCTGCAAGCCTTCCACCACTTCCTTCGGCTCGTTGGCGCTGAAGTACTTTCCATGGCCGTTGATGGCGGTGTGCCACAGATCGTCCACCCGTTCCTGCACGGTGTTGGCGGTACTGGAAGTCTGCGGATCGGGCCACACATAGGCGCCGCCGCCATTCCAGGGGCAGCCGCTGCTGGCGGCCGTGATCAGGTTGTAGAAATCGCCGCCCGCCTTGGCCGCCGTGTCGTAGTTCGCCTCATAGGTCATGATGCCGTCCATGCCCAGGCCCAGCGTATAGGTGTTCATATGCAGGTGGGTGTTTTCGTTCGGCCCGGCCGGCACCTGCCCTTCCTTGCTCATGTCTTCCAGCGATGGCCGCAACGATACGGTGGTGGTGCTGGAGCCGCCGTTGTACCAGTACAGCGCCACGTCGGCCAGCGAGGGCTGGGTTTGCGCCCGGCTGTCGACGCAGCCCTGCTGCGACAGGCAGAAGCGGCCGGTCGATTCCGCATTGTCGTTATTCGCCACGCTGGCGGCGCTGCCGCCGTTCCAGTAGCCGTCCGTGGTCAGGATGGTGAAGTTCTGCTGACAGGGGAACTGCACCACCTCCTGTCCCGAGGCGTAGTTGTACGGCGCCTGGTTGGCGAACATCTTGCCCACGCTGTCCAGCGCGGGACGGCTGGGCGTCGAGCCGCTGGTGCTGGTGTTGTACAGGTTCGAGTACCAGGTGCTGCGCGCCGTGCCGGTAAAGTCAGCCGGTTTCTGGTCGATGGCGCCGGCCGCGCCGGCCGAGGACAGGCGCACATATCCGACCCGGTAATTGCTGTTGACGGCCGAGAAAGCGATGCCCACAGAGGTCTTCATCATCTGCAGGCGGGTCTTGTAATACGAGTACCAGTTGGCGAAGTTGGTCATCTCTTCGTTGTAGGTGCAGACGCCGGCGCTAGCCGTGCAGTCGCTGCGCGCGCTGCTCTTCGGATAGGTGGAACCGCTCACGATATTCACCCGCACGAAGGTGCTGGGCGCAGCCGATCCGGCCGACAGCGCCACCACCGTGGTGGGAATATTGTCGGTGCTGGCCACGGTGGGCGTAAAGGAGAAGGCCATCGTGCCCTTGCTGCTTTGCGAACCGGCCGTCAGGTTCGAGCCGCTGCTGGTGGAGCCATTGACCACGATGCAGACCGTAGTGGCGCTGGCCGCCTGGCAGGTGGGCGTGATCGCATTGCCGCCGGTGTAGGCGCGATACGTGCCGCCTGTGCCGATGGCCGAGACGATGCGGCTGACCGCCGTGGCGGCGTTGGCGTTGCGGCCGATGGTGATATTGCTGGCAATCGTAGTGCCGCCCAGCGACAGACTGGCCAGCACGGAGGCCGGATTCACGTCGGCCGTCGTGCCGGAAATCGCCATTAGCGCGGTGGATGGGAAGGTCACGCTGCTGGTGTTGACGGTAATGCCCCAGCCGGCGCGCGTATTGTCATTGATGGTCTGGCAGGTGGCCAGCGATTTGCTGCCGGTGCAGGTCACGGGCACCACCGCCACCACATTGTCGGCCGCCAAAGTGATGCCGAAGGTCGAGCAGGCCGGCACGCTGGGCTGGCCCAGCGGCGTGCGCACGCAGGCATAGTAGGCGTTGCTGACGCTGGTGCGCGCCACGATGCTGGCCGCCAGCGCGCTGGCGATAGTCTGCTGCTTCAAGGCGGTATCGGTGCCGGTCGATGCCGTCACGCTGCTGTTGGTCACGGTGCGGTTGGTGCCGTTCTCGTTCACCACCACCGAGGTGATGTTCAGCGAGGACGTGGTTTTCGAAGCGCCGATAGCGATCGTGCCGTAGGAGGCGATGGCGCCGGTGGCTTGCGAGTAGCGCGGGTAGATGAACGAACCCACGCGCTTGGCCTGGCAGCTGGTGAGCGCCGTGCTGTTGCACCAGCGGACCTTGACCGGCACCGGGTAGCCGGTCGGCGCTGTCGCGCCGGCCGATGTCGACTTACAGTTCACCATCGAATCGTCGGTGCAGAACTCGGCCACGCCTACCGTGTAGTAGTAGGGGCCGACGCTGATGGCGCTGGCGTTGCGGTAGGTATTGTCGGGATAGTTGTAGGTGGCGGTATTGCGCTTGCAATCGCTGGTGTTGGACGGATCGCACCATTGCAGGTCGGGGTAACCCGTCACCAGATTGATCGCGGTATCCGAGTTGCCGTACAAATCGGTGTTCAGCACATTGAAGCCGTCGCTGACCACATTGGTCCAGTTGCTGGTATTGCCGGCCGTCTGCTCCTGGTAAAAAGTGCCGTCCCATTTGATGGGCGGCTGGTAACGCAGCGCGGGATTGTAGTATTGGCGGTTGAAATCGGCACTCATGAAAGGCGGATGTCCCACCGTGCAGGCCGTGGTGCCGCCGGAAAGCTGGGCGCGCGAGCGGCACAAGCTGTCGTTCACGTAGTCCGGCGTATAGGATTGCTCCATCGATCCCGAATTATCGAACAGCAGCATCAGGTTCGGCTTGACGGTGCCGGTGCCGCTGATGTTCAGCAGCGGCACTTGCGCGATATTCGTCGGCGCGGCAGCGGCAGGCAGCGGCAGCAGGCTGGCAAGGGAAGCGGCGGCGCACAGCGCAGAAAAGGCAAGGACGGCGGAGATTTTCATGGTCGTTCCATTCGTTTGTCGCTATTGCTGGCCGCTTCACGGCCCCATCATCACTACGGCCTGGTTCACCACATTGCCGCCGCGCGGACCGAAGATGCGCGAGGTGATCACGTAATGCAGCTCGGGCTTGCCCTGGTAGGCCGGCGCATCCGAAGACAGGCTGTCGCCCACCATGGTGGCCGCCTTGACCTTGGCCTTGGCCGCCGTCACCGTGCAGCTGTTGGGCGGCACCGTGGAGTTGTAGGCGCCGGCGAAAGTGCACATGCGGTGGATCACATACTCGATGCGGTTTTCCTTGGCTGGATCGTCGATGGTCACGGAACCGTTCCAGAACGCGGGCGTGCTGACGGTGTGGACGGGATTCAGCGTCGACACATAGCCGGAGGCGGCGACGTCGGCATTCAGCTGCGACTTGGCGACGGTGCTGAGCCAGGCGAAGGCCGTGTGGATGCCCAGGTCGGCCGATTTGCTCAGCGCCGAGTCGTAAGCCAGATTGGCCGTGGTGATGGTGGTCGAGGTGCTGGAGCGCAGCAGGTAGATGCTGCTGACCAGCATCACGGCCAGCATGATCAGCATGATCGGCATGGCGATCCCGGCCTGCGCGGCGCGCTTGATGTTCATCATGGCCTCCAGCCTGCGTTGCGGATCGGGACGATGGTTTCGAAAACGCGGTAGCGGTAGCATTTCCAGCTGAGCGGATCGCCGGCCAGCGCCAGCGTCACCGTGACTTCCTGCGCCGCCACCGTGGCGGGCGATTTGGTGCTGAAGATTTTCGGCGTTTCCGTGGTGGCGCTGCATTCGCCGGTGGTCGGATTGGCCTTTTCCGGCATTTTGCTGCGCGCCACCACCGCCACGCGGATGGCCGCGATGCGCTGGAAGTCGCCCGCGCTGCCGATGATGCCGTCGCCATCGGCATCCATCATGTCGTTGCTCCAGACGCCGACCTGCATGCCGGTGGTGGGCGTGAACAGATCGCCGACCCGCGTATCGAGTCCGTACTGCGCCTTGATCGCCACCACATGGTCGATCACGGTGCTGGGCGCGGCCGACGTTCCGGCCAGGTCGGTGGCGCGCAACAGCAGCATGCCGTTCTGCACCGACCAGGTGTGGAAGGACAACCGCGCCGCCTGGCCCAGATTGAAGACGCGCGCCTGGCCGGCCTTGTAGGTGGTGGGCAGGCCGGCGCCGTTGAAGCGGTTGCTGCCGCCCGCGGTGAAGGTGAAGGTCGAAGCGGCGGGCGCCGCCGAGAGCTGGGCGATGGCGCACTGGCCACCGGCCGGTTCAGGCGTCACCACGATCACATCGTTCTGGTTGAAGCCGAACGGCGCGGTGTCGGACACGCCTATCGTATTGCCGGCGTTGTAGTCCTGGCGCACCTTGACCGAGCCGACGCCGCTCATCGAACTGCCCGAGTACAGCGTGATCTGGTCCGAGTTCAGGCCATTGCTTTGGATGACGACGGGCGCCAGCGGCGTAATCGGCACGCCGTTGCGCGCGCTCTGGGCCAGGGCGAAGCCGCTGGTGTCGCTCAGGCGCGTGTCGCAGCCGGCGATCAGCGCATCGTTCAAGCCCCAGCCGGCTTGCGAGGCGTCGTTATTGATGGAGAACAGGGCCAGCATGCCGTTCTGCATGGTGTCCGAACCGCCGACGGCGGCGGACTTGTTCTGCTCTCCCTGGATAAAGAGCCGGGTGGCGAACATCACGGCCAGCATGCCGATCACCACGCTGACCATCAGCTCGATCATGGAGAAGCCGCCGGCGCGGCGTATTGTGGTGGGCGCGCGCATATCAGTTCGTCACATAGGAGGTGATGCGGTGTTCGTTTTCCACGCCGCCGGACTTGCGCGTCCACGCGATGCGCAGGTCGACGCGGGTGCGGCGCAGTTCCGGCGTCACCGCCACCGTCACCTTGGCGCCGGGGATGGCGGCGGTGGTCTCGGTCAGCCAGGGCTTCAGCTCGTCCTTGGGCTGGCCGCCGTCGGCCAGGGCGTAGTTGCCGAGATTGACCTGGTCGTTGCTCATGGTGCCGAGCAGCTTGTCGGCCGCCATGGTGGCCTCGGCGCGCATGCCCGCGTCGGACAAGGCGGCATAGGAGCGTGCCTGCAGGCCAACCGCGCCCAGCAGGCCGATCGCCAGGATCACAACGGAAACCAGCACTTCAAGCAGGGCCACGCCTTGCTGGCGGCGGGGTGGAGGGACAGGCGTTTTCATGGCGGACAGGCGCGCGAGTCATGCGCGCTCACATTGGGATCGCATTTGCCGGGCATCCCGGCCAGGGAGATGGCCAGGGCCGAAGTGGGGATCACGCTGGCATATTTGCTGGATGGGGTCAGGCGCAACTGGGTCACGCGGTCGTCGACCGCCGTATCGACCCAGCCCAGGGGCGTGTAGTAGATCGAGGTGGCGCCTTCCGGCTGCAGGGTGGGCGCCAGCACATCGTTGTCGGGCAGCGTCTCGGCGCTGCGCAGCACGGACTTGAAGCCGTCCGCGCCTTTCGGGTCGTTGGCGGCCGGCGCGGCCACCGTGGACCACACGCCGCTGTTCGGATTGCAGGGCGTGCCCGGCACCGGATAGCACACGTCCACCTGCCAATCGAGCTGGCCGTTGGCCGCGTTGGGACTGAACACGATGCGGCTCTCGGCATTGCGCGAGACGGCTTCGCGCCGCGCCAGCGACAGGCCGTCCAGATAGAACTCGGAGGCGGCGGCGGCCTTGTTGGTCATCATCCACTCGCTCATGCTGGGAATACCGACCGCCAGCAGGAACAGCACGATGCCCACCACCACCATGGTTTCGATGATGGTGAAGCCGCGCTGGGCGCGGCACGGCAGCCGAGGCCTGGGCTTTAGTTGGAACATTTGCCGCCCTTCTTGTCGACCCAGCAGCTGGCGTTGGTGCCCCAGTCCGGCGTGGCGGTGGTGGCGTGGGTGCCGTTCTGGTCGACGGTATAGACGAAGCCATTCATCTTGTTGCGGCCCGTGGCCGTCACGGTGTAGGCCGACGCCGTGCCGACGGTCAGGGCGTAGGTGAAGTTGTCGCTGTCCTTGGGGAAGCTGGCCAGGGCGTCCATGCCGGCATAGGTGCGGCGGTTGGCCCAATGCTGCTCGGCGGCCGTCTGCACGCCGCCAAGGCCGGTGAACACTTCGCTCAGGCGGCCACGCGTGATGTAGTTGGTGTAGGCCGGCACCGCCACCGACATCAGGATGGCGACGATCGCCACGGTGATCATCACTTCGATCAGGGTGAAGCCGTTTCTGCCCTTGTTCATCTTCCCCTCCTTCGCGCATGGATGCCATTCAATGAGGCCAGTCTAGTCCCCAAAGCTGTCATTTCCCTGAGGAAATGCTGACAAATCCCTGACAGTGCAACAGAAAGGAAAAATAGGCAGGCTTACGGCGGGAAGCGCACGCTGATCAAGGCGCCCTGCCCGCCCGGCGCGCTGTCGATGGCGACGCTGGCGCCGTGGGCGATGGCGATGTCGCGCACAATCGCCAGACCCAGGCCGCTGCCGGCCGTTTTCTCGTCCAGCCGCACAAAGCGGCTGAACACCGCCTCGCGCTTGGCGGGCGGAATGCCGGGGCCGCTGTCCTCCACCGCGAGCACGCCGCCCTCGCCTTCGCGGCGGCAGCTCACCGTGACGCGGCCATGCGCCGGCGTGTAGCGGATGGCGTTGTCGATCAGATTGTCGATCAGGTCGCGCAGCAGGAAGCGGTCGCCCATCACATTCGTGGCGTGCAGGTCGAAGCCCAGGTCGATGTCCTTGCGCGCGGCCTGCTCGACGAAAGGCTGGATCGATTCTTCCACCAGGCGGTCCAGGGCCAGCGCTTCGAGCCGGGTCTTTTCGAAGTGGCTAGGTTCGGCGCGCGCCAGCGCCAGCAGCTGGTTGGTCTGGCGTATCATGCGCTCGGTCGAGGAGAGCATCAGGCGCAGCGACTGCGCCACGCCGGGATCGGCCGCCGGGCCGCCTTCGCGCTGCCCCAGCCATTCGAGCTGCGCCTGCAAGCCCGCCAGCGGCGTGCGCAGCTGATGCGCCACATTGGCCAGGAAATGCTGCTGCGCCTGCGCCCCTTCGCTGACCCGCTCCAGCAGGCCGTTAAAGGCCGTCACCACCGGCGCCAGCTCATACGGCACATTGGTGTCGGGGATGGGTTCCAGCTCGGCGCCGCCGCGCGCATTCAGCTCGCTGCGCAGCCGGTTCAGCGGACGCAGGCCGGTGCTGACCGAGAACCAGATCAGGCCCACGGCGCTCAGCGTCAACAGCGCTTCCAGCAGCATCAGGGCGCGGAAGATGGCTTGCCGCGCCTGCGTCCTTTCACGCAAGGTCTTGGCGACGGCGATGGTGACGCGGCGCCCCTCCACGCTGGCCTGGTGCACGGCGATGCGCACCGGCGCGCCGCGCATATTGCCGTCCTGGGCCTGGCTTTGGGTCGGGTTCAATTCGCGCTGCGGCTCGAAGGCCGTCAGCAGCAGGTCGGGATCGCCGGCCAGCAGGCCGCCGCCCTGCTGGCGCACGGCAAAATAGACCGCGTCGCCGGCGCCGCTGCGCAAGGCTTTTTCCGCCTGCGGCGGCAAGTCCAGCAGCAAGGCGCCGCCCGTCAGCGACAAGCGCGCGGCCAAGGCGCGCGCCGCGTCGGACAGCCCTTCGTCGAAGGCGCGCTGGGCAGGCACCCAGGCCAGCGCATAGGTCAGCGCGCCGCCGGCCAGATTAATCAGCAGGATAGGGGCGATCAGCCATTTCAGCAGGCGCAGGCGGATGCTAGGCATGGCCGTCCGCCGCCGCCGCTACCGCCGCCTCCAGCATATAGCCGAAGCCGCGGATGGTGCGGATGCTGATGCCCGCATCGGCCGTCTTCTGCCGCACGCGCGAGATATACACCTCGACCGCATTGGTCGTCACATCCTCGCCCCAGGGCAGGATGGCGTCGATGATCTGCTGCTTGGAGACCACGCGCGCGCTGTGCAGCAGCAGATACTCCAGCACCGCCCATTCGCGCACCGAGAGATCGATCACGCGTTCGCCGACGCGCGCGCGCTTGGCTTGCGTATCCAGCGTCAGGCTGCCCAGCGCCAGCACGGCCGGCTGCGGCGCATTGCGGCGCGCCAGCGCCTTCAGGCGCGCCACCAGCTCCGGCGTGGCGAAAGGCTTGACCAGGTAATCATCGGCGCCCAGTTCCAGGCCGCGCACGCGGTCCTCGATGGCGTCGCGCGCCGTCAGCAGCAGCACCGGCACGGCGCCGGCGCGAGCGCGCAGACGGCGCAGCACTTCCAGGCCATCCAGGCCGGGCAAGCCGATATCCAGCACCACCACCTCGGCCGCATCGGGCCGCAGCAGCGCCGCATCGGCCTCGCTGCCGCTGCGCAGCAGTTCCACCGCCATGCCATGGCCGCGCAGCACGCGCGCCAGGCCATCGGCCAGCACGGCATCGTCTTCCACCAGCAGTACGCGCATGGCTGCCTACGGGGTTGTCCATGGGTGAGCGGATGCCACCCATGATTGCATTATGCGGCAGGCGGAATCGCTTTCACAGCTCCCTGATGACCAAGCGCAACAATGGTACAAACAGAGTTATTGATATACAGCAATGCAAGCGGTTCCAGGCCAGCCAGGCCGGTACAGTCCGATCTGCGAATTGGGGTTGAGCGCCCTCAGGCCGGGTCCGGCCGCCAGCACATGCCGACCGAGGCGGGCGCGGTCGGCACGAAGCCGTACTGGGCGTAGAGCTCCTGCGCCTTGCCGTCGGCGATCAGGCTGACATAGCCGCTGTCCGGCACTGCGCGCCGCAGCCAGGCGGCGATTTCACGCATGATGCCCTTGCCCAGCCCCCTGCCCTGGTGCGCGCCCAGCACCGCGATGTCGACCACCTGGAAAGCGGTGCCGCCATCGCCGATCACGCGGCCCATGCCGACCACGTCCTCGCCGCACAGCACCTGGACCGCGAACAGCGTATTCGGCAAGCCGCGGCTGGCCGCTTCCGCGCTCTTGGCGCTCAGGCCGGAGCCGACGCGCAGAGCGCGGTAGGTGTCGATCGAGGGCGTTTCCAGCAGATAGGTGTAAGAATTCATGGCGGACTCGGGGTGAAGGTTCGAGCGATTATAGCTTGAACAAGTTTCATACTTTCTTCATTGAAATTGCAGTTTTCCATCAGAAAATTTCATCGGCCTGTCATATTTCATCTATAAAATTTCCATTAAGTAACTTTCATTACCAATAAGGAAATACCATGATGACCGTCCTGCAGCCCGCCATCGTCCTGATGCAGCGTCTGCGTCTTTTGCCCAAGTTCTTGCTGGTGTCCCTGGTCTTCCTGCTGCCGCTGCTGCTGGTGTCGGTACTGCTCATGCATGAGCTGAACAAGTCCGTGGCGGCCACCGCGCTGGAGCAGCGCGGCGCGGCCTATGTGCTGCAGGTGCAGGAGGCGGGGCGCCTGCTGCAGCAGCGCCGCAGCGCCGAGCATCTGCGCCTGTCCATGCGCCAGGCGGCCGAGGACAAGGCGCTGGGCGCGCAGATCACGGCCCAGCTGGACAAGCTCGACAGCTTCCAGCGCCAGCAGTCCGGCCTGGAAGGTCTGGCCGAATGGCAGGCCGCGCGCAAGAGCTGGGCCGCGTTGCAGGACAAGCAGGCCAGCCTGGACGCCAAGGCCAGCTTCGCCCAGCACACGGCCTTGCTGGGCCAGTTGAACAAGCTGGCGGCGCTGGTGGCCGACCGATCCCTGCTCAGCGTCGACCCGGATGTGCAGAGCAAGACCCTGATCGCCACCTTCCTCAAGACCGTGCCCGACACGGCCGACAGCCTGTCCCTGCTGGCCGGACGCGGCGGCGCCTATATCGACACCGGCCTGTTCGAAGGCAATGAAGACCAGATGCTGAACGCCACGGCCATGATCGCGCGCCACGAGCTGGAGCGTCTGCCGGTCCAGCTCACGTCCCTACTGGCGGCCCAGCCCGCGCTGAAAGCGCCGCTGGAGAGCCAGCTGGCCGCCATCCCGGCCGCGCTGGCCTTCCTCGAACGCATGAAGAACGAAGTCACCAACTCCTACAACCAGAGCACGGGCAAGGAATTCAGCGCCGCCGGCCATGGCGCCGCCGACGGCCTCTACCGCCTCGGCGCAGCCGCCGCCAAGGCGCTCGATGGCCAGTTGCAGGAGCGCATGGCGCGCGACGCGCTGCGCCGCAACCTGATGCTGCTGTCGGTGCTGGCGGCCCTGCTGCTGGCGGCCTATCTGTGCGCCGGCTTCTACGCCTCCTTTTCGCGCGATATCGGCATGCTCAACCGCGCCGTGCATGCCGCCGCCGATGGCGACCTGAGCGTGCGCACCGCCTCCCCGGCGCGCGACGAGATCGGCGGCCTGGCGAATGCCTTCGGCGCCATGACCGGTTCGCTGGAAACCCTGCTGCGCGATATCCGCAGCGGCGCCGCGCGCATCGGAGAGGCGGCCGACCAGCTGGCCGGCGGCAACAGCACCCTGTCCGGCCACACGGCCAGCCAGGCCGAAGCGCTGTCGCAGACGGTGGCGTCGATGGGCGAGCTGGCGGCCGCCGTGCAGCGCAACGCCAGCCACGCCGAGGACAGCCTGGAATTGGTGCAGTCGGCCGCCGCCATTGCCGGCCGCGGCGGCGAGAACGTGGCGGCCGTGGTCGACACCATGGCCTCGATCAGCGGCAGCTCGAAGCGCATCGCCGACATCATTGGCGTGATCGACGGCATCGCTTTCCAGACCAATATCCTGGCCTTGAATGCCGCCGTGGAAGCGGCGCGCGCCGGCGAACAGGGACGCGGCTTCGCCGTCGTGGCTTCCGAAGTACGCAACCTGGCCCAGCGCTCGGCCGCCGCCGCGCTCGAAATCAAGGCGCTGATCGTCGATTCGGTGAACAAGGTGGAGACCGGCAGCGGCCTGGTGAACACGGCCGGGACCACCATGGAACAGGTGGTGCAGTCGGTGCAGGGCACGGCCGCCATCATCGGCCAGATCAGCGCCGCCGAAGCCGGCCAGAGCCGCGAGATCGCCCGCCTCAACCAGGCGCTGGCGCGCATCGACGATATGACCCGCCAGAATGCCGAACTGGTGCAGGACGCCGCTGTAGGAGCGGACCGCGTGCACCAGGAAACCGAGCGTCTGAACGCCGCGCTGAGCCGCTTCCGCTTGCAAGAAGAATTGCCTCAAGGAAGTACTCGAAAACGCCAGGCCACCGCCCCGAATGCCCTGGAAACCGTGGCCCCGCCTCATTTGTGGAGCGCCAACAAGCCGCGCCTGGCGTCGCGCGGCGAGCGCCGCCAGCGTCATGCCTGAGCACGGCTTAAGTTTCAGCTAAGTTGCAGTAGGACTACGCTGACAAAGCGCCATGCTGACAGCCTACACAGAGGCGGAAACCCGTCTTATGTTCGTCAGGCACACAAGAACTTAAAGTAGCACCAACGCGATCGGTTAAGTGGAAGCGAGAACAGAAGCCCACCCGGTTACGGCAGCCGGCGCCGATTGCGACTTGTGTACTTTAAGCTTGTGAGGAATAAAATGAACAACACTCAACTTGGCGCTTCCGTAAAAACCCCGACCTCCCGTCCTCTGCCCATGGGCGAACGCGAGTTCAAAGTTGCGTCCCGGCCTGTTGTCAGCTATAGCGGCGCCCAGCAAAACGAACTGCTGGCGGCCCTGCCTCGTGAAGTTCTGGAATCCCTGTTTGAGCACCTGGAACTGGTACAGCTGCCGTTTGGCAAGGAATTATTCGAGTATGGCAGCAAATTGGAAAACGTGTATTTTCCAACGACGGCAATCGTGTCGCTGCTGTATGTGATGGAAGACGGCGCGACCACGGAGATTGCCGTGGTCGGCCATGAAGGCGTGGTGGGCGTCTCGATGTTCGAAGGCGAGCGCGCCATGTGCGGCGGCGTGGTGCAAAGCGCCGGCTATGGTTACCGCCTGAAAGCCCAGCATCTGCGCCAAGCGTTCAACCAGGGCGGCGCCCTGCCCCAGCTGCTGATGCGCTATAACACCGCCCTGTTCGCCCAGATGGCGCAGAACGCCGTCGGCGGCCGCCACAGCTCGATCGAGCAGAAGCTGTGCCGCTGGCTGCTCGACCGCCTGGACCGCTCGGCCAGCAATGAACTCAAAGTGACCCAGGAAATGATTTCCATCATGCTCGGCGTGCGCCGCGAAAGCATCACGGCCGCCGCCGGCAAGCTGCAGGAGGAAGGCATGATCACCTACCGCCGCGGCAATATCACTGTACTTGATCGTGCGGGTCTGGAGCGCTATGCGGGTGAGTGCTATAAGGTGGCGAAGACGGAGTATGATCGTCTGCTCGTCGATGTAGCCCGCTGCTGATTGCGCCCAGCTTGGCGGCCGCCAGGGCCGCCGCCGCCGGAGACTGGGGTGCCGTCTCCGCCTTCGGGCGCAGCGGAATATGCACCTCGATGCAGGTGCCCTTATCGCCCCGTCCGCGCCGGATATTCAAGGTTCCCCCCAGCAGCAAAGCCCGCTCGCGCATGCCGAGCAAGCCATGCGACATCGGTTTCACCAGGGTGTTGGAGGCGATCCCCACGCCATCGTCGATGATGCGCAAGACCAGCATGCCTTCGCCATTGCGCTTGAGCGTCACCGACACCGTGTCGGCGCGCGCGTATTTGCGGATATTGGTCAGCGATTCCTGCACGATGCGGAACAGCGCGATCGACAGGCTGGTCTCGCCGGCCTTGGCGATGCCGTCGATCTCCGGGCCGATTTCGGTATCGCAGGGAATGCCGGCCAGACGCGCGAATTCCTCGCAATAGCTGTCGATGGCGGCGCACAGGCCGAGGTTGTCGAGCAGGCTGGGGCGCAGATTTTCGATGATGCGGCGCTTCAACTCCACCGTTTCAAGCAGGGTGGCGCGCGCGCGCTTGAGCTTGGAGGCCAGCTCGGGATCGGTCTTTTGCAGCTGCATGGTGACGGCCGTGATGTCCATGCTGATCGACGTCAGGTTGGCGCCCATCTCGTCATGCAGCTCGCGCGACAGGCGCACCTTCTCTTCCTCGCTGATGCTGATCAGGTGGCGCGACAGCACGGACAGCTGCTCGGTACGCTGGGCCACCGTCGACTCGAGGTTCTCGTTCGAGGCCTGCAAGGCATGCTCGACCGCCGCGCGGTGGCCGAAGCTGCGCCGCACCAGCTGGTAGAACATGATCAGCACCACGATGGCGACAGCATTGATGCCGGTGCCCAGCAGCACGGCCTTCTCGTATTCCTGGTAAAAGCTGGCGCTGCGCTGCGCCATGGTTTCGTTCTGCTCCTGCACCATGATGACCACCTGCAGGCGGATTTCGTCCATGCTGCTGCGGCTGTCGCTGACGCGGGCGATATTGACGATCTCGTTCAGGCCGCCATGGCGGTAGACGTCCAGGCCCTGGCTCAGGATGCCGAGCTTGCGGCGCACCAGGTTCTTCAGCTGGGCCAGGTTTTTGAGCTGGTTGGGATTGTCCTGGAGCAGCTGCTCCAGTTCGCGAAATTCGGTTTCGCTGTCCTTGAGGGCGCCGCGCATCGGCCCCAGATAGTTTTCATTGCCGGAGATGAAGTAGGCGCGCGTGCTGCTTTCCGCGTCGAGCACCAGCACGTTCAGGTATTGCAGCCGCTCGGCCACGCGCGAACTTTGCGCCAGCTGGGCATTGGCGCCCTTCAGCGAGCGCAGATTCTGAAACAGGCTGAGGCCGTTGACGATCAGGATCAGTGCGCAGGTAATGCACAGAACCGTCTTGTACAGCGGTAGCCGGTGTTTGGGCGCCGATTGATCGGTGAAATACATCCTGACAAGCATCCTTCGCTAGGTGTGCATCGGCGGAAAGCCGGGCCACTCATTATAGACTGGCCCCAAAAATACTTCCCGCCGGAAATCCTACCGTGCGCACCCTTTGCACTCAGGAACTATTTTTCAATCCAGCAAATTATTCTTCATGGCGTAGTAGGTCAGGTCGCTATTCGACTGCAAGCCCATTTTTTCCATGATACGAGTGCGGTAAGTGCTGACCGTCTTGATGCTCAGCGAGAGCGCCACGCCGATATCGGACACGGTGGCGCCGCGCGCCAGCCGCAGGAAGACCTGGAATTCGCGGTCCGACAGCTCGGTATGCAGGGCCGTATTCGGATCGCGGTCGAAACTTTGCGCCAGCAGCTCGCCCACTTGCGAGCTGACGTAGCGGCGGCCTTGGTGCACAGTGCGCACGGCGGTGATCAATTCCTCGGCCTCGCATTCCTTGTTCAGATAGCCGTTGGCGCCCATCTTGAACAGGTTCAGCGCATATTGCTGCGCCGGATAGCCGGACAGGATCAGCACCGGCAGATCGGGCTGGCCCTGGCGGATGGTGCGCAGGGTATCGATGCCGCTCTGGTCGGGCATGGCGATATCCAGCAGCAATACATCGCAAATTTCGCGGCGGGCGATGTCGAGCGCCTCGCGCCCCGTGCTGCCTTCCGCGACCACATTGAACTCGTCCGAGGACGAGAAAATCTGCTTGAAGCCCGCTCTTACTATCTGATGATCGTCACAAATGGCAACGCGTATCATTGTTTTCCCTCGTCTTGTACTTGCATGGGAAAGAAGCCCTGGAGCGAACGCCGCTCCGGATCAGCGTCTGCACTTTCACTAACAAAACTACAATATTGATATTGTATCACTAAAAAAACAGGCCACGCCGGACGAAAAAAAGGCGCTGTGCGCGCGCCTCTTTGTGCTCCTCGCCCCTGCCTTACTTCAGCAAATCCAGGATCGCCAGCAGTTCGCTGCGTATCATGTCGCGGTCTAGCGGTGGCGGCGCGGACGGCTGCGCACCGGCATCGGAACCGGGGCCGGAACCTTCATCATACTCTTCCTGCGCCGGATCGTATGCCCGGGTGTCGAGTTTATTGCGGGCGCCGCTGATTGTGAAGCCCTGCTCGTACAATAATTCCCGGATGCGCCGGATCAGCAGCACCTCGTGGTGCTGGTAATAGCGGCGGTTGCCGCGCCGCTTGACCGGCTTGAGCTGGGTGAATTCCTGCTCCCAGTAGCGCAGCACATGCGGCTTCACGCCGCACAGCTCGCTCACCTCGCCGATGGTGAAGTAGCGCTTGGCGGGAATCGGCGGCAGCACCACCAGTTCCGACTTGCCGAGGCGATCGTTCATGCGGCGTCCTTACTCAGGCGGCCCGCGCCAGCGCGGCGCTGTCTTCCACCATGCTCTTCAGCTTTTGGCTGGCGTGGAAGGTCACGACGCGGCGCGCCGTGATGGGAATCTCTTCCCCGGTTTTCGGGTTGCGGCCCGGGCGCTGCGGCTTGTCGCGCAGCTGGAAATTGCCGAAACCGGACAATTTCACTGCTTCGCCGCGCTCGAGCGCATTGCGGATCTCGTCGAAGAAGGTTTCGACCATATCCTTGGCCTCGCGCTTGTTCAGGCCGACCTGCTCGAACAGCAGCTCGGCCAGCTCCGCCTTGGTCAGCGTCGGCAAATCTCTTTCAGCTTCCTGGCGTACCTTGGCTACCTGCATCGCGCGGTGCAGATCGGCATCCAATGCGGATTGGAGTACGGCGGAATCAACGTCGTTGTTATTAATTTTCCTGCCCTGCCTTCTCAAAGAACATGAGTCCGGCATAGCCGGACTCCCTGGTGTTAACTGAATAAAAACGCTTGTTACTGCAAGGAAGCGCGAAAGCGCTTAGGCGCGCAATTTGGCGCCGTGTTTTTGCACGGCGGCATCGGCCAGCGCGGCCATCAGGGCATCGACCACTTCGTCTTGCAGGGTGTTTTGAGTATCTTGCAAGCTAAAGCGGAAAGCAAGCGATTTTTCGTCCGCTTCCAGCCCTTTCCCGCGATATTCATCAAACAAAACAATGGCTTGCACGATGCGGCCTGCCGCGTGCGCCTGCGCCGCGCCGTGGAAAGCGTCGAGCAGATCCTGGGCCGCCACATCCTGCTTGACCAGCACGGCGAGGTCGCGGCTGGCGCCCGGGAACTTCGAAATCTCGGCGTATTGTGGCACAGCGCGTTGCTGCAGTGCAACTGCATCGACTTCGAACAGCACCGGCGCTTTCGGCAGATCGTATTTCTGCAGCCAGCGCGGATGCAGTTCGCCGAGGAAACCGATCACCTTGCCGTCCAGCTCCACCGAGGCGGCGCGGCCCGGGTGCAGGGCCGGATGCGCCAGCTTGGCGAAACGCAGGGTGGCGGGCGCGAACAGCGCTTCCAGGTCGGCCTTGACGTCGAAGTAATCGATGTCGCGGGTGGCCTGGCCCCATTGCTCGTCCTCGCAAGGACCGTAAGCCATGGCGGCCACGCGCTGCGGCTGGTGGTAACCGGCCACGGTCAGCGGACCGTCGGCCACGGACGCGTCGCGCTGGTAAATGGCGCCCACTTCGAACAGGCGCACGCGGCTGGCCTTGCGGTTCAGGTTGTAGCGCACATTGGCGACCAGGCTGCCGATCAGCGAGGTGCGCATCACGCTCAGCTGGCTGGCGATCGGGTTCTGCAGCTTGATCGGATTGTCGTTGCCGCTGAAATCCTGCTCCCAGGCCGCTTCCACGAAGCTCATATTCACCACTTCCTGGTAGCCCAGGCCGGCCAGCTGGTGGCGCACGGCGAACACGGAACGGGTGTCTTCCGGCGCGATCAGCATCTGGCTGGCGGCCACCGGCGGCAACGTCGGGATGTTCTCGAAGCCGTAGACGCGCGCCACTTCCTCGATCAGGTCTTCCTCGATCTCGATGTCGAAGCGGTAGCTCGGCGCGGTCACGGAGAACACGCCGTCGGCCAGGGTGAATTCCAGGTTCAGGCGCTGGAAGATATCGGCCACGACTTCGTCGGTCAAAGGCACGCCGATCACCTTCTGCGCGCGCGCGGTGCGCATGCTCACCGGCGCGCGCTGCGGCATATTCACCTTCTGGTCGTCGATCGGGCCGACCTTGGTTTGCGGCGTGCCGCAGATTTCCACGATCAGCGAAGTAATGCGCTCGATATGCTCGGCGATGGTTTCGGCATCCACGCCGCGCTCGAAGCGGTGGGCGGCATCGGTGCTGAAGTTGTACTTGCGGGCGCGGCCCTGGATGGCGTTGGGCCACCAGAATGCGGCTTCCAGATAGATGTTCTCGGTCTCCAGCGAGACGGCGGTGGCGTCGCCGCCCATGATGCCGGCCAGCGATTCGAGTTCCTTCTCGTCGGCGATCACGCCGACCCACTCGTCGACTTCGATGGTGTTGCCGTTCAGGAGCTTCAGGGTCTCGCCCGGCTTACCCCAGCGCACATCCAGGCTGCCGTGGATCTTGTCCATATCGAAGACGTGCGATGGACGGCCCACTTCCAGCATCACGTAGTTGGAGATGTCGACCAGGGCCGACACCGGACGCTGGCCGCTGCGCTCGAGGCGCTGCTTCATCCATTCCGGCGTGCTGGCCTTGGCGTTCAGGCCGCGGATCACGCGGCCGGCGAAACGGCCGCACAGCTCGGGGGCGCTGATCTTCACCGGCAGCTTCTCGTCCATGTTGACAGCCACCGGGCGGTATTGCGCCAGCGTCAGCGGCGTGCCGGTCAGGGCCGCCACTTCGCGCGCCACGCCCAGCACCGACAGGCAGTCCGCCTTGTTCGGGGTCAGCTTGACGGTGAATTTCAGATCGTTCAGGGCGAAATAGTCGCGGAAGTTCTGGCCCACCGGCGCGTCGTCCGGCAGTTCCAGCAGGCCGCCGTGGTCTTCCGACAGCTTCAGTTCGCGCGCGGAGCACAGCATGCCTTGCGACTCGACGCCGCGCAGCTGGCCCACCTTGATTTCAAACGGCTTGCCGTCGGCGCCAGGCGGCAGCACGGCGCCGGCCATGGCGCACACCACTTTCAGGCCCGGGCGCACATTCGGCGCGCCGCAGACGATGTTCAGCAAGGTGCCGGTGCCCACGTCCACCTGGCAGACGTTGAGGCGGTCGGCGTTCGGGTGCTTGGCCATTTCGCGCACATGGCCTACCACCACGTTGGAGAATGGCGGCGCCACGGGTTCCACTTCTTCCACTTCGAGACCGGACATGGTCAGCAGGTGCGCCAGTTCATCCGAAGTCATCTTCGGATCGACCATGGTACGGAGCCAGTTTTCGGAGAATTGCATAATCAGCCTTCGTATTCTTTTAGTTTCGGTTCACAACGCCGGGTCGGCGGCGCTCAGTTGAACTGCTTCAGGAAGCGCAGGTCGCCTTCGTAGAACAGGCGCAGGTCGTTGACGCCATAGCGCAGCATCGTCAGGCGCTCAAGGCCGGAGCCGAACGCGAAGCCGATGTATTTTTCCGGATCGAGGCCGAAGTTGCGCACCACGTTCGGGTGCACCTGGCCGGAGCCCGACACTTCCAGCCAGCGCCCTTTGAGCGGACCGCTGCCGAAGGCGATGTCGATTTCGGCCGACGGTTCGGTGAACGGGAAGTAGGAAGGACGGAAGCGCACCTGCAGGTCGTCGGTCTCGAAGAAAGCCTTGACGAAGTTCAGGTACACGCCTTTCAGGTCGGCGAAGCTGATGTTCTCGGCGATCCACAGGCCTTCGACCTGGTGGAACATCGGCGAGTGGGTGGCGTCGCTGTCGACGCGGTAGGTGCGGCCCGGCGCGATCACTTTGATCGGCGGCTGATGGCTGCGCGCATAGCGCACCTGCATCGGGCTGGTGTGGGTGCGCAGCAGCAGCGGCTTGCCGGTGCTGTCGTTGCCTTCGATGTAGAAGGTGTCCTGCATCGAACGGGCCGGATGGTTTTCCGGGCTGTTCAAGGCGGTGAAATTGGTCCAGTCGGTTTCGATCTCGGGGCCGCCGGCCACGTCGAAGCCGATCGAGCGGAAGATCGCCTCCACGCGTTCCCAGGTGCGCATCACGGGATGGATGCCGCCCGGCGCGCGGCCGCGGCCCGGCAGGGTCACGTCGATCGCTTCGGCATTCAGGCGCAGCTGCAGCTGGGCTTCGGCCAGGGCGTCACGGCGCGCGGTCAGCGCGGCTTCGATCTGCACCTTGGCGGCATTAATCAGGGCGCCCTGCGCCTTCTTGGCGTCCGGGTCGAGTTTGCCCAGACCCTTCATCATCTCGGTGATCTGGCCGGTCTTGCCCAGATATTTGGCTTTGGCGTTTTCGAGGGCGGCAGCGTCGGCGGCGGCGATAAAGTCAGCCTGGGCCGCGACGACAAGTTGTTCGAGGGAGTTCATCCGACTGTTTTTCCTGTGGTGGAAATTAAAAACGGGGCATAGGTTCGCACCATGCCCCGCTTCTTTTTATGAGCACCGCCCGGGAGCGGCGCCCATCACTGGCAATTAAGCAGCGATCTTGGCTTTGACGACGTTGACAATCGCAGCAAACGCTGGCTTGTCCATCACAGCCATATCGGCCAGGACTTTACGGTCCAGTTCAATCGCGGCTTTTTTCAGGCCGTTCATGAATACGCTGTAGGTCAGGCCGTGTTCGCGGGAAGCCGCGTTGATACGGGTGATCCACAGGGCGCGGAAGACGCGCTTCTTGTTACGGCGGTCGCGGTATGCGTACTGGCCAGCGCGCATAACTGCTTGCTTGGCAATACGGTAAACCTTGCTGCGACGACCACGGTAACCCTTGGCCAGATTCAGTACTTTCTTATGACGGGCACGCGCAGTAACCCCACGTTTTACTCGAGGCATAGTAGCTCCTTAAATGAGTGTGAGATTAAGCGGTAGGCATCATGCGGTAGACGCTCGTGACGTCGGACGCATTGATGTTACGGGTACCACGCAGTTGACGCTTGTTTTTGGTGGTTTTCTTGGTCAGGATGTGGCGTTTGAAAGCCATGCCCGATTTCACAGTACCACCTGGACGCACGCGAAAACGCTTCTTCGCGGAGCTCTTGGTCTTCATTTTTGGCATAACACATCTAGCTTTTCAGCTAGCTCCAAATTTAACAGGATTGCAGGTGGCAGCCCTACGCCGCACTTAGATGCCTGCTTTCACTTGTTGATGCAGCGGCAGCGGGGCCACTACATTTTGCGGCGCTTGCACGCCGCAAATTCACGCAAAACGGTTCCCCGGCGAAGAATTCGCCCGGAAACCGTCTATTGTATCTTACTTTTTCTTTTTCGGCGCCAGAACCATGATCATCTGGCGGCCTTCCATTTTCGGGAACTGCTCTACCTGGCCATGGGGTTCCAGATCGGCCTTCAGACGCTCGAGCATGCGCATGCCGATGTCCTGGTGCGCCATTTCGCGGCCGCGGAAACGCAGCGTAATCTTGGTCTTGTCGCCCTCTTCCAGGAACTTGATCAGATTACGCAGCTTGATGTTGTAATCGCCGTCATCGGTACCGGGACGGAATTTGACTTCCTTCACCGAGATGACTTTCTGCTTCAATTTCGCTTCGTGGGCTTTTTTCTGCTCCGAATACTTGAACTTGCCGTAGTCCATCAGACGGCAGACCGGTGGAATCGCGTTCGGCGCGATTTCCACGAGGTCCACGTTCGCTTCTTCCGCCAGACGGAAGGCTTCGGCCAGGCTCACGATACCGAGCGGTTCGTTTTCCACCCCACTCAGACGCATTTCGGGTGCGGTGATTTCGCCATTGATGCGATGCGACTTGTCAGTAGCTATTGTAGTTTCCTTTAAAAATCTGATAAACGGCCGGTATGCGGGTTCCCCCGTCAGGCTTTGGTAGCGACATCCTGCTGGAGTCGCTCCACCAGGGCATCGATGGACATCACGCCCAGATCGACATTGCCCCGTGCGCGCACGGCCACGGTGTTGGCATCCCGCTCTTTGTCACCGATCACCAGAATGTACGGCAGTTTTTGGACGGAATGTTCGCGTATTTTATACGTAATCTTCTCGTTCCGCAAATCAGCCTGCACGCGGAAGCCCAGTTTACGCAGCTTTGCGGCCAGTTCCGTTGCATATTCGGCTTGCGCGTCGGAGATGTTCAGGATCGATACCTGGACCGGCGCCAGCCACATCGGCATGGCCCCGGCATAGTTCTCGATCAGGATGCCGATGAAGCGCTCCAGCGAGCCGACGATCGCGCGGTGCAGCATGACCGGGGTCTTGCGGGTGTTGTCGACGTCGACGTATTCCGCATCCAGACGCTCAGGCATGAAGAAGTCCACCTGCATGGTGCCGACCTGCCATGGGCGGCCCAGGCTGTCCTTCAGATGGTATTCGATTTTCGGGCCGTAGAAGGCACCCTCGCCCGGCAGCTCGGTCCATTCCACGCCGCAGGAACGCAGCGCCGAACGCAGCGCCTCTTCCGCCGCATCCCACACCTCGTCGGTGCCGATGCGGTTGTCCGGACGCAGGGCGATCTTGACGTCGATATTGCTGAAGCCGAATTCCTTATAGACTTCCATGGCCTGGCCGTGGAAGGCCGTCACTTCGGCCTCGATCTGCGCTTCGGTACAGAAGATGTGGCCATCGTCCTGGGTGAAGCCGCGCACGCGCATCACGCCATGCAGCGCGCCCGAAGGCTCGTTGCGGTGACACTGGCCGAACTCGCCGAAGCGCAGCGGCAGGTCGCGGTAGGAATGCAGGCCGGCGTTGTAGATCTGGATGTGGCCTGGGCAGTTCATCGGCTTCAGCGCGTAGGTGCGGCTTTCCGAATCCGTGGTGAACATGTTTTCGCGGTAGTTGCCCCAGTGGCCGGTTTTCTCCCACAGCGTATGGTCGAGAATCTGCGGCGCCTTCACTTCCAGGTAGCCGTTGACGCGGTATTTTTCGCGCATGTGCTGCTCCACCTGCTGCCAGATGGTCCAGCCTTTCGGATGCCAGAAGATCAGGCCTGGCGCCTCGTCCTGGAAGTGGAACAGGTCGAGCTGCTTGCCCAGCTTGCGGTGGTCGCGCTTCTCGGCTTCTTCCAGCATGTGCAGGTACTGCTCCTGGTCTTCCTTCTTGGCCCAGGCGGTGCCGTACACGCGCTGCAGCATTTCATTCTTGGAGTCGCCGCGCCAGTACGCGCCGGCCAGCTTCATCAGCTTGAACACTTTCAGCTTGCCGGTCGACGGCACGTGCGGGCCGCGGCACAAGTCGGTGAAACTGCCTTCGGTGTAGAGCGACACATCCTCGTTGGACGGGATGGAGGCGATGATCTCAGCCTTGTAATGCTCGTTGATGGATTTGAAGTAGGCCACGGCTTCGTCGCGCGGCAGCACTTTGCGCGTTACCTGCTCGTCTTTCTTGGCCAGTTCCTGCATCTTCTTCTCGATGGCCGCCAGATCGTCCGGGGTGAAAGGACGCTTGTAGGAGAAGTCATAGTAGAAGCCATTTTCGATGACCGGACCGATGGTCACCTGCGCATCCGGATACAGCTCCTTCACCGCATAGGCCAGCAAGTGGGCGGTCGAGTGGCGGATCACGTCCAGGCCATCGGCATCCTTGTCGGTGATGATGGCAATGTCCGCGTCTTTCTCGATCAGGAAGGAGGTGTCGACCACCTTGCCATCCACCTTGCCGGCCAGCGCGGCTTTCGCCAGGCTGGTGCTGATATTGGAGGCCACCTGGGCCACCGTGACTGGCGCATCGAACTGGCGCACGGAACCATCGGGAAGTCGGACTGATACCATCATGATCTCCAATCGGCACAAGGGCCGGATAAAAATAGTGCTGAAAATGAAATGCGGGAATTGCGGACGAAAAAAAACGCGGACTAGCCGCGTTTTTCTTCAAATTGACAAAGCAAAAGAAAGCCGGTCGACTAGCGTCACTCACATACCTTGGTGGTAGTTCGCGGTGTCATAACCGGTTTGCCTTTCTCGCTCTTACAGTGTCTGGTGGGCGGTGCAGAATTCGAATCTGCGACCCCTTGGATGTCGACCAAGTATTCTAACCAGCTGAACTAACCGCCCGTTGTCTTTGAATTGCTATCTTACTATATGTTCTGGTGGGCGGTGCAGAATTCGAATCTGCGACCCCTTGGATGTCGACCAAGTATTCTAACCAGCTGAACTAACCGCCCGAGGACTCGCATTATAGGGAGCGGCTCCATAAATTACAAGTGTTTTCCCAAGAAAACATTGCATGTAGCGCTATGCTATATTCAGCGCACACAACGGAGCACTATGCAAACCAAGACTACAGCTACTACCGAGCATCTGCACGCCCACCGCGACGGCGATGCCAAACACGCCCACTTCAGCGAGAAACGCAGCCAGAACGCGCTTGCCATCGCCCTGTTCATGACGCTGGGCTTCGCGGTGATCGAAGTGCTGGCCGGCTTCGCTTCCAATTCGCTGGCACTGATCTCCGATGCCGGCCATATGGTGACGGACGCCGCCTCGCTCGGCCTGGCCCTGCTGGCGCAGCTGATCGCCAAGCGCCGCCCGTCTTCCAATTACTCGTTCGGCTTTGGCCGCGCCGAAGCGCTGGCCGCCTTCGTCAACGGCCTGGCCATGCTGGCCGTGGTGGGCTGGATCGTGTTTGAAGCCATACAACGCTTCGCGCATCCGCAACCGGTGCAAGGCGGCATGGTGCTGGTGGTGGCCGCTATCGGCCTGGCGATCAATCTGGTGGTGGCTTTTGTGCTGTCGAAGGACAGCGACAGCATGAACACCCGCGCCGCCCTGGTGCATGTGATGGGCGATATGCTCGGCTCCGTGGCGGCACTGCTTGCGGGCGGCATCATCATGTATACGGGCTGGATGCAGATCGATCCCCTGCTCTCGATCCTGGTCTCGCTGCTGATCCTGAAATCGACCATCGGCGTGCTGCGCGAATCGGGACACCACCTGATGGAAGGCGTGCCTTCGCATATCGACTATCCGCAACTGGGCCGCGACCTGGAAGCCGTGCCCGGCGTGCTGGCCGTGCATGACCTGCATGTGTGGGATATGTCGCCCGGCCATCCGGCCCTGATCGGCCACGTCGAAATCGCCGACCTGCAGCAATGGCCGCAGATCCTGGCCGCCATCAAGACCATGCTGCTGGCCAGCCACAATATCGACCACGTCACGCTGCAGGCGGAAATCAGCGGCAGCTGCGAGCACTGAGCCATGCACCAGCCCACCTTGGACGACATCTTGCGCGGCTTCAGCGCGACAGCCCTCCCAAGCAAGGAAGCCCATATGCTGCTGCCGGATTTTCTGCGCGGTCCCGCGCATGAAATCGAAAGCTTCGTGGACACCATTCTCACCAAGGAATACGACGGCGGCACCTGCCTGGATGCAGCGCTATCGCAGCTATCGGAAGAGGCTCTCGATCGCCTGGTGCGCAAATGGGTGGCGACGCTCGACAGCGACAATCTGACCGAAGGCATCGAATCCCTGATCGCCTGCGCCAGCCTGCAACGGCCAGCAGCGCTGCATCCCTTCCTGGAACGGCTATTCGAAGTGCAGCCCAGCCAAGGCAATTATTACGCCAGCTGGCCCTGGCGCAAGGCGCCCGCATCGGCCGTCGCTTACCTTGCCGCGCAAGCCGAAGCGAGCACGGACAAGGAGCTGCGCATGCAAGCCTTCGAATGCCTGCTCGAAACGCGGCAGGCCGCTGCGCTGGATATTTGCGCCGCGCTGGCGCAAAGCATTCCGGCCCGGCATCCGATGGCCCTCTACCTGGAAAGCATCGGCCTTTCCGAAAGCGGCGCCGCGCTCTACGCCGAAGAATCCTTCCACCTTGTTTTCCCGCGCAAGCATTTCAAGCCGCGAAGCCAAAGCTGGAACCTGCCACGCATTCATCCAACCTGGCAACTGGAAGCGGAAGACGGCGCATACCGCTTCGGCGGCGTGGGATCCGGCCAGTGCGGGCTGTGCGGCGGCAAACTGCATCGCCTGGCGGAGCTGCCGGAAAATCGCATAGGCCTGTCCGAACGGCTGCAATTGGCCTCGCTGGAAACCTGCCTTTCCTGCCTGGGCATGGAACAGCCGGTGCTGCACTACCGGCATGAGGAATCGAGCGAAGTGGTATCGCTCGACAAGGGAGAATGCACTCCCGAGTTCCCGGCCATGCCGCTCAAGCAATGCGAAGTCAGGCTGGCGCCCACGCCCGCCCGTTGGCGCTGGCAAGACTGGGGACTGTCGAATGGCCGCGAAAATCTTCATCGCCTGGGCGGCTTCCCGTGCTGGGTGCAAAGCGCGAACCACCCATCCTGCCCCTGCTGCGGCGGGAAAATGCAGTTCATGATGCAGCTCGATTCCGAACTGCCGGATGAAGACGGCGAAGAGTGGCTGTGGGGCAGCGGCGGCATCTGCTACGGCTTTAGCTGCGCCCCTTGCCGGACTACCGCATACATGTGGCAATGCACCTGATGCGCAGTCCGGCAGCTACAGCGCGGCGCTTCAGGCGCGGCGCGCTTCCAACACGCCGCTGACTTCACTGATCGCGGCGAGCGCCTTGTTCAGCTGCGCGGTGGAGCCGATTTCGGCGGTGAAGGTCATGCGCGCCTGGCCTTTGGCGCTTTGCGTGTTCACGCCGATCACATTGATCTTCTCGCGCGAGAAGACCTCGGAGATGTCGCGCAACAGGCCTTGGCGGTCGCCCGACAAGACGAAGAGGTCGACCGGGAAGACGGTGTCGGAACGGGTATTGCCCCACTCGGTCACGATCACGCGCTCCGGCGCCTTGCTGCGCATTTCGGCGAAGTTCTTGCAGGTGATGCGGTGGATCGACACACCCTTGCCGCGCGTGACAAAGCCGACGATGGGATCGGGTGGCGCCGGCTTGCAGCACTTGGCCAGCTGCGTCATCAAGCCATCGGTGCCGACCACCAGCACGCCGGATTTGGCGCCCTGCTCCACGCTGGAAGCGCGGCTCTTATTGAGGATGACGGCATCCTCAGGCTCGACCACCTCGCCCGTGTCGTGCAAGGCCTGCTCCACATGGCGCAGGCTGAATTCATCCTTGCCGCAAGCGAGGAAGAGATCGTCCACCTTGGAGAAGCCCAGCTTCTGCGCCAGCGCCTCCAGATTGACGGCGGTCTTGCCTTCGCGCTGCAGCGATTTCTCCACCAGGCTGCGGCCATGCGACAGGGTTTCCTGCATATCGATGGCGTGGAACCAGGCGCGCACCTTGGAGCGCGTGCGGTTGCTGACGGTGTAGCCGGGACTGAGCCAGTCGCGCGACGGACCGGCCGTGCCGGGCGCGCCTTTGGCGGTGATGATTTCGCAGGTCTGCCCGCTCTTCAAGGCCGTATTCAGCGGCACCATCACGCCGTCGACGCGCGCGCCGCGGCAGCGGTGGCCCACATCGCTGTGCAGGTGGTAGGCAAAGTCGATCGGCGTGGCGCCGACCGGCAGTTCCAGCACGCGCGCCTGCGGCGTCAGCACGAAGATGCGGTCGTCCAGTGCGGCGGCCTTGAGCTTTTCCACCCATTCGCGCTGCAACTGCTCCTCGCCGACGACGGCGTCGGCCACCTCGGTTTTCCAGGCGAGCAGCTGGCGCAGCCAGGCGATTTTCTCGTCGTACTTCTGGCCGGCGAAGTTGGAGCCGCCCTCCTCCTTGTAGCGCCAGTGCGCGGCGACGCCATATTCGGCGAAGTTGTGCATTTCCTGGGTGCGGATCTGCACTTCGAGCGGACGGCCGTCTTCCGCCATCACCACGGTGTGCAGCGACTGGTAGCCGTTCGGTTTGGGGCGGGAGATATAGTCGTCGAATTCTTTCGGGATCGGGGTCCAGATATTGTGGACCACGCCCAGCACGGTATAGCAGGTCTTCACATCGGCCACGATGACGCGGAAGGCGCGCACATCGTACAGTTCCGAGAAGTCCAGCTCCTTGCCGCGCATCTTGTTCCAGATGCTGTAGATATGCTTGGGCCGGCCGAATACTTCGGCGTTGATGCCAGCCGATTTCAGCTCGCTTTGCAGGCGCTCGATGGACGAGGTGACGAAGCTCTCGCGCATCATGCGCTTCTCTTCGAGCATCTTGGCGATGCGCTTGTACGATTCCGGCTCGATCAGGCGGAAAGCCAGATCCTCCAGCTCCCATTTGATCTGCCAGATGCCGAGGCGGTTCGCCAGCGGCGCGTACAGATCCAGGGTTTCGCGTCCGTAAGCGCGGGTCTTTTCCGTGAAGATTTTGTTGTCGGCGAAGTGGCGCAACGTGGCGCAGCAGGAGGCCAGCCGCACCAGCACCACGCGCATATCGCTGGCCATGGCCAGCAGCATCTTACGCAGGGTTTCCACCTGCGACACCGCCAGCTGGGCCGCGTTCTTGCCGCGCCCCAAGCCGGACGATTGCGCCTGCGTCAGCTCGCGCAGGCGGATCAGCTGGCGCACGCCCGTCACCAGCTCATTGACTTCCTTGCCGAAGCGCGGTTCGATACTGGGCGCCTGATCGGCGTCGAGCAGCGTCAGTTCGAACATCAGGCCGGCGATGCGGGTTTCGGCATCGGTGCGCAGGAAGGCCAGCGTGCCCGCCACACCCACGGCGAAATCGAAGGCGTTTTCGCCACTCAGCGCGGTCTTGCCCGCATATACCTCGCTGGCGTAATCCAGCGCAGCCAGCACGCGGGCGCCGTCATCGGCGGACAAACCCTGCACCAGCTGGTCCGACGTTGCGCTATTCAGCGCCGCGATAGAAACCATATGAAACCCTACCAACCTTGAATTACTGTGAACCTTGCTATCTTAGCGCCGATCGCGGCGCCCCGGCTGAAGAGCCGCTTAACGCTGGGCGGCAACCACCACGATTTCAACACGCCATGCCGGATTGGCCAGCTTGGCCTGCACGGTGGCGCGCGGCGGAGTATGGCCGCCCGGCACCCAGGCGTCCCACTCTTCGTTCATGCCGGCGAAATCGGCCAGGTCAGCCAGGTAGATCTGGGCCGACAGGATGCAGGTCTTGTCGCTGCCGGCTTCGGCCAGCAGACGGTCGACATGGCCCAGCACTTCGCGGGTCTGGCCCTGGATGTCGTTCTCGGTGTTCTCGGCGATCTGGCCAGCCAGATACACGGTGTTGTTGTGGATGGCGACTTCGGACAGTCGTTTGCCTACGTGCAGTCGGGTGATTTCCATTCTTCTCTCTTTAATGGTTTAACAAAAAGTCTTTGGCGATGGCGATCTGGTCATCGTGGATGAAGGTGGGCGCATGGCCCACGCCGGGAATCTCCACCAATTTCGCCTTTGGCCCGCGCTCGGTCATGCTGCGCGCCGTCGCGCGCGACAGCAGGTCGGATTCGCCGCCGCGCACCAGCAAGGTCGGGCAGCGGATCGCGTCGTAGAAGGTCCACAGCATGGCCTCGTCGGCGGCGGCCGATTCCGGCGTCGCCGAGCGGAAAGGCTGGGCCAGGCCCATATCATAGTGGCGCACCCAGTTGCCGTCCGCATCCTGGCGCAGCACGTCGGCCGCCAGCTTGTGCCACTCCTCGTCGGTATGCGGGCCAAAGGGCAGCGAGACGTCGCGCACGAATTTGGCGCCCACTTCAAAACTGGGGAAGCGCAGATCCTGGCCGATGTAGTCGCCGATGCGCTGCAAGGCGACCGGATCGAGCACGGGACCGATATCGTTCAGTATCAGCTTGCTCACCGGGCTGTCCGGCAGTCCGGCCAGGCCCATGCCGATCAAACCGCCCATCGAGGTGCCGAACCAGTCCACGCTCTGGCGCTCGCCGTTGGCCAGCACGCGCGCCAGCAGCGTCACCATATCGCTCACGTATTGCGGAACGCGGTAAAGCTGGGGATTGCGCAGGCGGCCGGAGCGGCCGCGGCCCACCACATCGGGGCAGATCACGCGGTAATGGCCGGCCAAGGCGCGCGCCATATTATCGAAATCGTCCGACACCCGGGTCACGCCATGCACGCAAACGAGCACGTTCGGGTTGTCCTGCTCGCCCCATTCCTTGTAGGCCATGGTGTGCAGGCCGGACATGGAGAAACACTGCACGGATTTGATTTTCGCTTCGATCATGCCGCTTCCTTGTGGTTTCGGGATGGCCCAGTCTTGGTTTTTGGGCTACATTCTACTTGCGCTGCGCTTAAAAGCCTAACGAAGTGTAGCGCACAGCAGCAAGGACCAACAAACCGACTTCCAAAAGAGGACACTATGACCAGCACCCAACTCAAGGGCAAGACCGCACTCGTTACCGGCTCCACTTCCGGCATCGGGCTTGGCATCGCGCGCGCCCTGGCCGCGCAAGGCGCCAACATCCTGTTCAACGGCTTCGGCGACGCGGGCGAGATCGAGAAGCTGCAGGCCGGCGTGGCCAGCGAGTTCGGCGTGCGCACCGCCTACCACAACGCCGACATGTCGAAACCGGCCGAAATCGAAGCCATGATGGCCTTCGCCACCGAAAAATTCGGCGGCGTCGATGTCCTCGTCAATAACGCGGGTATTCAGCACGTAGCCAATGTGGACGAATTCCCGGTCGAGAAATGGGACGCCATCATCGCCATCAACCTGAGCTCCGCCTTCCACACCAGCCGCCTGGCGCTGCCGCGCATGAAGGCGCAGAACTGGGGCCGCATCATCAACCTGGCCTCGGTGCATGGTCTGGTCGGCTCGGCCGGCAAATCGGCCTATGTCGCGGCCAAGCATGGCCTGGTGGGCCTGACCAAGGTGACGGCGCTGGAAACGGCGCAGACCGGCGTCACCGCGAACGCAATCTGCCCCGGCTTCGTACTGACGCCGCTGGTGCAGAAACAGGTCGATGCGCGCGCCAGCGCCGATGGCCTGAGCAACGAGGCCGCGAAAAAAGCGCTGCTGTCGGAAAAGCAGCCTTCGGCCGATTTCGTCACGCCCGAGCAGCTGGGCGAGCTGGCCGTCTTCCTGTGCAGCGATGCGGCAGCCCAGGTGCGCGGCGCGGCCTGGAATATGGATGGCGGCTGGGCCGCGCAATAAGGCGGCACACGGCGCGCGGTCCGGCGCGCCTGTAACAGCCCGCACTGCGGGCTGTTACTTCATATAGTTGTTCTTGACGCGCACATAGTGCTCGGCCGAGTACTTCAGATAGGCGATTTCTTCCGCCGTCAATTCCCGCACCCGCATCGCCGGCCTTCCCACATACAGATAGCCGCTGCGCAGCACCTTGCCCGGCGAGACCAGACTGCCCGCGCCCAGCATCACGCGCGGCTGCACCACCACATCGTCCATCACGATGGAGCCCATGCCGATCAGGCACTCGTCGCCAATCGTGCAGCCATGCAGCAGCACCGAATGGCCAACCGTCACGTAATTGCCGATCGTCAGAGGCGAGCCTTCCGGCTTGGCCGCGTTCTTGTGCGAGACGTGGCCCATGGCGAAGTCCTGCACATTGCTGCATTCGCCGATGACGATGCGGTTCACATCGCCGCGCAGCACGGTATTGCACCAGACGGAGGAATCGCGCCCGATCGCCACATCGCCGATGATCTGACCGGTTTCGTGGACATACACACCGTCCGCCAGTTCGGGGGAGGTATCGAGATAGCTTTGTAAAGGCATAGGAGGCTCAAAACAGCTTGCGGATTTGCAGGCGGATTATACCGGCATCGTCTGACACTTTGCGCCATTGTGGTTAACCGCAATGGGGATAATCACAATAGTGATGACCATGATTCTCAAGCATGATCACGCCCATTGGAGACCATTAGAGACAAAGAGGGCCATCATGAAAAAACCTTTCTACAAGATTCTGTATGTCCAGGTGCTGTTCGCGATTGCTTGCGGCGTCCTGCTGGGCATCTACCTGCCGGCCGACGCCGTGGCCATGAAGCCGCTGGGCGACGGCTTCATCAAACTGATTAAAATGATCATCGCGCCGGTGATCTTCTGCACCGTGGTCTCGGGCATCGCCGGCATGCAGGACGTGAAGAAGATCGGCCGCGTGGGCGGCAAGGCCCTGCTCTACTTCGAAGTCGTCTCCACTTTCGCGCTGCTCATCGGCCTCTTTGTCGCCAATATCCTGCAGCCTGGCGCCGGCTTCAACGCCGACCCGGCCACCCTCGACACCAAGGCCATCGCGCAATACACCGACAAGGCCAAGCACCAGTCCACCATCGACTTCGTGATGAACATCATCCCGAACACGGCGGTCGATGCCTTCGCCAAGGGCGACATCCTGCAGGTGCTGCTGATCTCCGTGCTGTTCGGTTTCGCGCTGTCGCTGTCGGGCGAAAAGGGGCGCCATATCGTCAAGCTGATCGACGACGCTTCGGCCGCCATCTTCAGCATGGTCAACATCATCATGAAGGCCGCCCCGATCGGCGCGTTCGGCGCCATGGCCTTCACCATCGGCAAATACGGCATCGACTCGCTGCTGCCGCTGGCTAAGCTGATGGGTTCCTTCTATCTGACCTGCGGCCTGTTTGTCTTTGTCGTGCTGGGCGCCATCGCCAAATTCACCGGCTTCTCGATCGGCCGCTTCATCCTCTACATCAAAGAGGAACTGCTGATCGTGCTGGGCACCAGCTCCTCCGAGAGCGCCCTGCCCTCGCTGATGAACAAGCTGGAAAAACTCGGCTGCGCCAAGCCTGTGGTGGGTCTGGTGGTCCCGACCGGCTACTCCTTCAACCTGGACGGCACCAATATCTATATGACGATGGCGGCCCTGTTCGTGGCCCAGGCCACCAACACCGACCTGACCCTGACCCAGGAACTGACCATTCTTGGCGTGGCGATGCTGACGTCGAAAGGCGCCTCCGGCATCACCGGCGCCGGCTTCATCACCCTGGCCGCGACCCTGGCCGTGGTGCCGACCATTCCGGTGGCGGGCATGGCGCTGATCCTCGGCATCGACCGCTTCATGAGCGAATGCCGGGCGCTGACCAACTTCGTCGGCAACGGCGTGGCCGCGGTAGTGGTGTCGAAATGGGAAAACGAGCTGGACCAGGCAACCCTGCAGCGCGAACTGGCGAAACCCAGCCACGCCAATCCGCAAACCGCCGCAGCCCCGGTACTGGCGCCGCACGGCGACTAAATCCGCCCGTTACAAAACAAACGGCCCCGCGCAGCAATGCGCGGGGCCGTTTGCTTATCCAGCAAGGCAGAGCGTTCAAGATCCCGCTCCCTGCCTATTGCTTATGCTCATTGCTTGCGGCGGCGGCGCACGGCCGCGCCAAACAGGCCAAGGCCTGCACTCGGCATCAGGTAGGTATCCGGGGAGCAAAACATGCCTCCCCGGCACCGGCCAGGCTTAACGGCGGCAGGCGGCGTTCGAATAGGGGCCGCTAAAACGGGTCCAGTTCCAGCCCGGCGACGTCTGGGCGCAGGTCAGGCTACCGTTCAAATTGCTTTGCCACAAATAGAAAGGCGCCGGCGCAGCCAGTGCCGCGAGGGATACCGCACAAGCCAGCGCTGCCACGCCATATTTCAATGCACGCATGCAAACCTCCTTGAGTATTGTTGTGTGGGGGGGGGAGTACCGCCGCTTACTATACAGATAAGTAATTATCAAATACACACACTTTGTAACAAAAAAGGCATGCCGCAGCATGCCTTTGGGGAGGGAGTGGCTTAAGCTTACAGGGCCGAGAAATCCAGCTCCACGCCGGTGGCGGCGGCGATCTGGTCCTGGCTGACGCCCGGCGCCAGCTCGGTCACTTTCAGGCCGCGCTCGCTCACTTCCATCACGCCGAGGTCGGTGATGATCAGATCCACCACGCCGACGCCGGTCAGCGGCAGGTCGCATTGCTTCAGCAGCTTGTGCGAGGTCGAGCCGTCTTTGGCGGTGGCGACGTGCTCCATCAGCACCACCACGCGCTTGACGCCGGCCACCAAGTCCATCGCGCCGCCCATACCCTTGACCATTTTGCCGGGGATCATCCAGTTGGCCAGATCGCCCTGCTCCGACACTTGCATGGCGCCCAGGATGGCCAGGTTGATCTTGCCGCCGCGGATCATGCCGAAGGAATCGGCCGAGCTGAAGTAGGCCGCGCCGGGCAAGGCCGTCACGGTCTGCTTGCCGGCGTTGATCAGGTCGGCATCCACTTCCGCGTCGGTCGGGAAGGGACCAATGCCGAGCAAGCCGTTTTCCGATTGCAGGAACACTTCGATATCCGATGGCACATAGTTGGCCACCAGGGTCGGCAGGCCGATGCCCAGGTTCACATAAAAGCCGTCCTGCAGCTCTTTCGCCGCGCGCGCGGCCATTTCATCACGAGTCCAAGCCATGTCTGTCTCCTCAGTTCGAACGCACGGTGCGCTGTTCGATGCGTTTTTCCGGGGTGGCATTCAGCACGATGCGGTGCACGAAGATGCCGGGGGTGTGGACTTGGTCCGGGTCGATCTCGCCGATTTCGACCAGTTGTTCCACTTCCACCACAGTGATCTTGCCGGCGGCGGCCACGTTCGGGTTGAAGTTGCGCGCGGTCTTGCGGTAGATCAAGTTGCCGGCTTTGTCGGCCTTCCAGGCCTTGACCAGGGCCACGTCGGCCACCAGGGCGCGTTCCATCACGTACTGTTCGCCGTCGAATTCGCGCACTTCCTTGCCGTCGGCGACGATGGTGCCGACGCCGGTCTTGGTGAAGAAGGCAGGAATGCCGGCGCCGCCGGCGCGCAGCTTCTCGGCCAGCGTGCCTTGCGGCGTGAATTCGAGCTCCAGTTCGCCGGCCAGGTATTGGCGCGCGAACTCCTTGTTCTCGCCCACATAGGATGAGATCATTTTCTTGATCTGGCGCGTTTCCAGCAACTGGCCCAGGCCAAAGCCATCGACGCCGGCGTTGTTGGAAATGGCGGTCAACTGCTTGGCGCCGGTATCGCGCAAGGCCGCGATCAGCGCTTCCGGAATGCCGCACAGGCCGAAGCCGCCGACGGCGATGGTTTGTCCATCTTCTACGATGCCGGCCAGGGCGGCCGCTGCATCGGGATAAACTTTGTTCATAGCTTCCCCTCTATTTTTGATAAGCTTGCTGTGTGGTCAAGATGGCGTATCAGAATAGAATACGCGAATCAAAAGTACAATACCGTAGAACTACCTGTGCCCGTCCAGATGAACGCGATCGACTACGAACATATCTTCTTGCACGCACCCGTCGGCATGTGCATTTCCGAGAACCGCGTGATCCAGTCCTGTAACGAGGCGCTGGCGCGCATGTTCGGCTATACGCGCGCGCAGCTGACCGGCACGTCTTTCCAGATCCTCTACCCCACCCTCGACGAATTCCTGCGCACCGGCGACCGCATCATTCCCATCATGAACGCCAAGGGCCGCTATTCGGACGAGCGCATCATGCGCCGCGCCAACCAGGAACTGTTCTGGTGCCATGTGACGGGCCATGCGCTGAAGCCGAACGAACCGCTGGGGCCGGGCATCTGGACTTTCGAGGATGTGAGCGAGAAGCGGCCCGTGACGGCCGAGCTGACCCCGCGCGAGCGCGAAATCGCGGCCTTGCTGGTGGAAGGCAAGACCAGCAAGGTCATTGCGCGCCAGGTCGACCTCAGTCCGCGCACGGTGGAAATGCACCGCGCCAAGCTGATGCGCAAGTTCGACGCGGCCACCTCGTCGGAACTGGTGCATAAGCTGGTCGGGGTGCAGTTCTAGCCCCGGCTCAGGTCGCGGTCATGCCATCGTCGGCCGAGATGATGGCGCCATTGATGAAGTGGGCTTCCTCGCCGGCCAGCAAGAGCAGCAGGCCATCCAGGTCTTCCGGCTTGCCGGCGCGCTTGCGCGGCAGCATGTCGATCAGCTTCTTGCCCTGTTCGCTGGCGAAATAGTCCTCGTTGATCTCGGTCGAGATATAGCCGGGGCAGATGGCGTTGGTGTTGATGCCGTACTTGCCCCATTCCACGGCCATGGCCTTGGTCATCTGCACCACGCCCGCCTTGCTCATGCAATACACGCCGATCTGCGGCAGCACGCGCAGGCCCGCCACCGAAGCGATATTGATGATGCGGTGCTGCTTCTTCGGGTCGCCCTTGGCGCGCGCGATCATGCGCTTGGCCGATTCCTGGGCCACGAAGAAGGCGCCGCGCAGATTGGTGTCCATCACGAAGTTGTAGTCTTCCGGCGTCACATCGACCAGGCGTTGCGTGGTCGACACGCCCGAGTTATTCACCAGGATATCGATCGGGCCGGCTTCCGTTTCGGCATGGGCGATGGCCGATTTGATGCTCGCATAATCGGTCACGTCGAGCGTGACCACATGGGCCGCGCCGCCGTCGGCCTCGATTTCGGCACGCAGCTCTTTCAGCCGCTCGATGCGGCGCGAGGCCAGCACCACCTGGGCTCCCGCCCTGGCCAGCACCTTGGCGAAACGCGCGCCAAGCCCGCTCGATGCGCCGGTGATCAAGGCGATCTTGCCTTCAAAATTGACTTCTATACCCACGTGCCGCTCCTGTCAGTGTTCAAATTCCGACAGCGCCTTCGCTGTCTGATCGTAATGATTACACAAAACGCCAGTATTAGATTGCGACATCTAATAATGTCCCTCACAATGGCGCCACCTTGCAATCCGGGGGAAAAAGAAGCACACTCGTGCTAATTTCCTTCAACATTCAGTTTCTTATAAAAATTATCATGACAAACCTCGTTGAACAGTATGGCCCGCGCGATGCGATGGAGTATGACGTCGTTATCGTTGGCGGTGGCCCTGCTGGCCTGTCGGCAGCCATCCGCATCAAGCAACTGGCACAGGAGAAGGGTCAGGAGATTTCGGTCGTGGTGCTGGAAAAAGGCGGCGAGCTCGGCGCGCACATCCTGTCCGGCGCGGTGATGGACCCGAAAGCGCTGACCGAGCTCATTCCCAACTGGAAAGAGCTGGGCGCCCCGCTGAACACGGAAGTGACGGAAGACCGCGTGCTCTTCCTGACCGAAAACAAGGCGTTCAAGACGCCCAACTTCCTGCTGCCGGCCTGCTTCGAGAACCATGGTAATTATGTGATTTCGCTGGGCAATGTGGTGCGCTGGCTGGGCCAGCAGGCCGAAGCGGTGGGCGTGGAAATCTTCCCCGGCTTCGCCGCGGCCGAAGTGCTGTACAACGAGGATGGCTCGGTCAAGGGCATCGCCACCGGCAATATGGGCGTCAAGCGCGACGGCGAAGCCGGTCCCGAGTTCCAGCTCGGCATGGAACTGCACGGCAAATACACCCTGTTTGCCGAAGGCGCGCGCGGCCACCTGGGCAAAGAGTTGATGGCCAAGTACGACTTGAACAAAGGCAAAGACCCGCAGGCTTACGGCATCGGCATCAAGGAGCTGTGGGAAATCGATCCGGCCAAGCATCAGCCTGGCCTGGTGATCCACACCACCGGCTGGCCGCTCGACACCAAGACCTATGGCGGCTCCTTCCTCTACCATCTGGAAAACAACCAGGTGATGGTGGGCTATGTGGTCGGCCTGAATTACGAGAATCCCTACCTCTCGCCTTACGAGGAATTCCAGCGCTATAAGACGCACCCGGCCATCCGCAGCTTCTTCGAAGGCGGCAAGCGCATTTCCTACGGCGCGCGCGCGATCACGGCCGGCGGCCTGCAATCGCTGCCGAAGCTGGTCTTCCCGGGCGGCGCCCTGCTCGGCTGCGACGCCGGTTTCCTGAACATGAGCCGCATCAAGGGCAGCCACGCCGCGATCAAATCGGGCATGCTGGCCGCCGAAGCCGTGGCCGCCGCGCTGGGCGAAAGCCGCCAGCACGACGAGCTGGCCGCGTATCCGGCAGCGTTCGAGCAATCCTGGCTGCACGAAGAGCTGCATGTGGCGCGCAACGTCAAGCAGTACCTGAACAAGGGCCTGTATGTCGGCTCCATCATGACCGCCGTCGACCAGCTGATCTTCCGCGGCAAGGCGCCGTGGACCTTGCACCATACGCACGCCGACCATGAATGTCTGAAGCCGGCCGCCAATTACCAGCCCATCGCCTACCCGAAACCGGACGGCAAACTGACCTTTGACCGCCTGTCCTCGGTGTTCATCTCGAACACCAACCATGCGGAAGACCAGCCGATCCACCTGACGCTGAAGAACGCCAGCGTGCCGGTCGACGTCAACCTGGCCAAGTATGCCGGTCCCGAGCAGCGCTACTGCCCGGCCGGCGTGTATGAGTTCATGAAAACGGACGATGGCCAGGACCGCCTGCAGATCAACGCGCAGAACTGCGTGCACTGCAAGACTTGCGATATCAAGGACCCGACCCAGAACATCGTCTGGATCACGCCGGAAGGCGGCGGCGGGCCAAACTATCCGAATATGTAAGAACGTCGACAAAGACGCAAGCAGTAACGCAGCGCGGCCGCAAAAGCCGCGCTGTTTTTTTTCGTAAACGGGAGACAAAATCACGGCAAAGAGGGAAACTTTGTCAGGCTAGGGGAATACCAGTAAAATGTTTCTCCCAACCAACCCCGACGAGAGATGCGTATGACCCATTCCGCTACCGGCAAACCAACTCTGCGGGGTGTCAATGCAACAGCCGCTTCCTTTGTGCAGCAAAGCGCGGCCCTGTTTCATCAAGGCTTGGTCGCGGAGACTATTGCGGCATGCCAGGCTGGCCTGCAAGCCCATCCGGATTCCTTGGACCTGCACAATAATCTGCTGTTTGCCATGGCGCACTCCACCGAGGTCAATCCGGCCGAGCTGGCCGCCGCCCATCGCCGCTTTGGCGACACCTTCGAAGCCGGGCTGCGCGCCCAATGGCCTGTGCACGGCAATGAACGCGATGCTGAACGGGTCTTGCGCATCGGTTTCCTGTCTGGCGACTTCAACGCCCATGCCGTGACCAGCTTTGTCCTGCCCCTGCTGTTCCATCTGCACAAATCGCCCGGACTGTCTCTGCACGCTTACTACAACAATAGCGTACAGGATCATGGTACCCAGGGTTTGAAAGCCTGCCTGCCGCATTGGAACCAGGTGGAAAAACTGTCCGACCAGGCGTTGGCGCAAAAGATCCAGGACGATGGCATCGATATTCTGATCGACCTGTCCGGCCATACCGCCCGCAACCGTCTGCTGGCGCTGGCGCGCAAGCCGGCGCCGGTACAGGCCAGCTGGATCGGCTATCCCGGCACGACCGGCCTGCAAGCCGTGGACTACTACATCACCGATGCCTATTTCACGCCACCGGAGATGGATGCGCAGTTTACCGAAGCGCTGGCCCGCGTGCCGGCCGCCCTGCCCTTCCTGCCCGCCTCAGACGCACCGGCGGTCAATGCCTTGCCGGCCCTGAAAAATGGTCACATCACGTTCGGCAGTTTCAACCGCACGGCCAAACTGAACGAAGCCGTGGTCGCTTTATGGTCGCGCCTGATGCTGGCGGTCCCTGGCAGCCGCATTCTGGTGGCGGGCATCCAGTCGGAGGACAGCATGCTGCGCCTGCGCGGCTGGTTTGCGCAAAACGGCGTCGGCAAGGAGCGCATCGTTTTCCGCGGCAATACCGGCGTCAAGGAATACATCGCGATGCATGGCGAAGTCGATCTCTGCCTGGACACCTTCCCCTATGCCGGCGGCACCACCACCATGCATGCCCTCTGGATGGGCGTGCCGCAGCTGACGCTGGCCGGCCAGACCGTGGCTGGCCGCGGCAGCGCAGCCATCCTGCAGCAGATGAAGCTCGACGCCTTCGTCGCGCGCAGCGCCGATGACTTTGTCGAAAAGGGCCGCTATATCGCCGGCAACCTGGAATTGCTGGCCGCCCTGCGCGGCGGCATGCGGCAATTGATGTCGCAATCGTATATCGGCCAATATGCGCTGCTGGCAGCCGGCCTGGAGGGCGCACTGCGCACGATGTGGCAGCGCTGGTGCGATGGCTTGGCGCCCGCTTCGTTCGAGATCGAATACTGCGCCGCCGACGGCGCCGCGTGAATGGAATGACCATGGACGCCAACAAGCCGGCCGCTCCGATTTATGTGACGCAGCCCGATCTGCCGCCGCTGGAGGATTTCCTGCCCTATCTGCAGGATATCTGGAACAGCAAGACCCTCACCAATGGCGGCCCCTATCATCAGCGCCTGGAGCAGGCGCTGGGCGAGTACCTGGGGGTTAAACACTTGTCGCTGTTTGCCAATGGCACGCTGGCCCTGATCACGGCGCTGCAGTCGCTGCGCATCCACGGCGAAGTCATTACCACGCCCTACTCCTTTGTCGCCACAGCGCATTCTCTGCTGTGGAACAATATCAAGCCGGTCTTTGTCGATATCGATCCGCACAGCTTCAATCTCGACCCGGCCCGTATCGAAGCAGCCATCACGCCGCAGACCACGGCCATCATGCCGGTACATTGCTACGGCGCGCCCTGCGATGTGGAAGAAATCGACCGCATCGCCTGCAATTACGGCCTACGCGTCATCTACGACGCGGCCCATGCTTTCGGCGTGCGCCACCAGGAACGCAGCGTGCTCGAATATGGCGATCTGTCCGTATTGAGCTTCCATGCGACCAAAGCCTTCAATACCTTCGAAGGCGGCGCCATCATCAGCCAGGACGCGCGCATGAAGCGCCATATCGACCATTTGAAGAACTTCGGCTTCGTCGACGAGGTAACGGTGGTGGCGGCGGGCATCAACGGCAAGATGTCGGAGATCAACGCCGCCTTCGGCCTGCTCCAGCTGCAGGGCGTGGATGCCGCGCTGGCCAAGCGGCGCGCCATTTTCGAGCGCTACCGGCAGCAACTGGCGACGGTGGCGGGCATCGCCAGCGCGCCGCAGGGCGAGGCGGCGAGCAACCATAGCTATTACCCGATTCTGGTGCAAGACGCCTATCCGCTCAGCCGTGATGCCCTATACCAGTATCTGCGCGACCATAATGTGTATGCGCGCCGCTATTTCCATCCCCTCATCAGCGATTTTCCCATGTATCGCCACATGCCATCGGCGGCGCATGCGAATCTGCCTGTGGCGCGCCGGGTTTCGGCACAAGTGCTGTGCCTGCCTATCTTCCCCGCGCTGGAAATGGAACAAGTCGATGCCATCGCCGCTCTGATCGCCAAAGCAGGCCTGGACGGCTCATAAGTATTTGTCGCCGCGCGCCCGGGTACGCACCGCCCTGGCCGGGCAGCCATAGGCCACCACCAGATCCGGGATGGCGCGCGTCACCACGGCGCCAGCGCCAATCACGCTGTAGGCGCCGACTTCGACCCGATGCAGCACGACAGCCCCCGCGCCCACAGCCGTCTCCGCGCCGATCACGCAGGCGCCGCCTGTCGTTACCCCCGGCGCCAGGCTGGCGCCGTCGCCCAGCACGGCATCATGATCGAGCGAAGCCTTGGTATTGACGATGCAATGGGCGCCTACCCGGCAGCACGGATTCAGCACGGCACCCGCCATCACCACACTACCCGGCCCGATCGCCACGTCGCGCCCGAGCACGGCTGCGGGGTGGATCGCATTCGGAAAAACCAGTCCGGGACAGAGGTCCGCCAGTTTTTCCGCCATCCGTATCCGCGCATGGTTGTCACCTATGGCCAGAATGACACCGTGGACCAGATGCTGTTGCAGCAGTTGCGGCAACTCATCCGGCCCACCCAGCACCGGATAGCCCAGCGTCGTTTCGCCCGCAGGCCGCAAGCCATCGATCAAGCCGGCGATGCGGTAGCGGCCCTCTTTTTCCACGATGTCTATAATGACTCTGGCATGGCCTGAAGAGCCTATCAAGAAAATATTGTCCATATTACATTCCTGGGGAGTCGAGGGCGGCACCATTATAGCCAGTGTGCTGGGTGGAGGCTCAATACTGCCGGAAAGACAACGTTTTCGCCGCCGCGAAAAAAAATCAAAAAAATTTCCATGCGGCACTTAATAAACATTTCGCGCTGGTCGTCTTGTACTTTTGAGAGCGCAAAAGACTGCGGCTCCGAAACGAACCCACCCTAACAGGAGTTACCAAATGCTGAGCCTTCACACCAACAACGCTGCTCTGTCGGCACAAAACTCGATCTCCAAAACCCAACAGTCGCTGTCGACCTCGATGACCCGTCTGAGCACCGGCTTCCGCGTGAACTCGGCAATGGATGACGCAGCAGGCCTGCAGATCGCAACCCGTCTGAAAGCTCAGACCAGCGGCATGACCGTTGCAATGCAAAATACCCAGAACAGCACCTCCATGCTGCAAACCGCTGAAGGCGCGTTCAACGAAGTGCAATCCATGCTGATCCGTATGAAGGATCTGGCCACCCAGGCAGCTGACGCTTCGTCGACCACCAAAGACAAAGATGCAATGCAGGCTGAATTCGACGCACTGGGCACCGAACTGGGCAACGTGCTGAAAAACACCACCTTCGGCGGCAGCACCCTGCTGGTCGGCGGCACCATCGCTTCGGCAATGACCTTCCAAATCGGTGCAGCAGCCAGCGAAACCATGGCTGTCGACCTGAGCACCCAGATGACCGCCGTAGCAACCGACGTGGCTGCCGGCACCGCAAACTACGCTGCGCCAAACACCGTGGGCACCGAACTGACCGGCGCAGCCAATGCCACCATCACCCTGCTGAACACCGCAATCGACTCCGTGGGCAAAGTACAATCCGCCCTGGGTGCAGCGGCTAACCGTCTGGACCACATCAACACCAACCTGGCCAACATCTCCACCAACACCAAGGCCGCTACCGGCCGCATCATGGACGTGGACTACGCCGCTGAAAGCTCGAAAATGACCTCGTCCCAGATGCTGCTGCAAGCTGGTACCGCCATGCTGAAACAAAGCAACAGCATGTCCTCGATGGTCATGTCCCTGCTGCAGTAATAGCAGATTCTTCCCCGGCCGCAGTCTGGCCGGGAGGACATGGAGCCAACCGGACATCCGGTTGGCTTTTTTTATACCCCGTTGGTGTATGATTGATTCATGGCAATAGACCGCGTTCTTCCCACCAATCCAGCCCTGACCATCCACGAGCAACTGGTCCGCGTGCAGCCCGGCCAGGCCCAGCCCGTGCCGCCGGTGCAGAATGTGCCCGCCGAGGCGGCCGACTTCACGCTGCCGCAGCAAGCGCCGAATGTGCCCGCTGTCCTGGCCGAAGCCGCCGAAGTGCTGGCCCAGCCGGGCCGTGCCGCCGCGGCAGCCGCCGGCGCCGCCGCCGCGCAATCGCTGCTCTCGGGCGAGCATGGGGCCATGCTGCCCAATCAGCTGCTGGCGCGGCAGATGGTCTGGCACGCGCCCGATCCGAACATCATGGCCATGACCTGGCAAGTGATGGTGCGCACCTATGGCGAGCAGCGCGCCGCCATGCTGGAACAGTCGCAGGGCAAGCATGTGCCGGCCAGCCTGTTCCAGGCCGACCCGCGCCAGAATACCCTGCGCGAACATACCGGCCTGCCCTTCGTCTCGGAAATGGATGCCTGGCGCTTCGCCGTCTATGCCTGGGGTTCGGAAAAGCTGGTGCTGCGCGTCGTGGCGCGCGAGCCCGGTCCGGCCAGCGAAACCCAGCGCCGCCGCCGCGTGCGGGTGGCGCTGCGCCTGGAGTTGCATCTGCATGAACTGGGCAAGGTGGTGATCCAGATGGAGCCGGCCGGCGCCAGCGTGGTGGTATTGGAAATCGGTGCGGCGCAGAACGCCGCCATGCAGCATATGCGCGAGATGCTGCCGCATATCGCCAGCATCGCCAGCCATTGCGGCCTGTCCATCCTGCGCGCGCGCCTGATGCGCGAACTGCCGGTGATCGACGCCAGCAATAACAATCCGAATCCGGCCCAGGTGATGCTGCTGACGCCCCCCCTGTTCAAGGCCATGGCTGATATCGCCGTGATGCTGTCGCAACCGCCGCAGCCAGTCGAACCTATGATCGGTTAAGGCTACCTCTAAAAACCCTGCATCAAGCGGCGCTGGTTCGATAAAATTCTGACATCGAACCAGCCCGTGAGCGCCGCCATGATGAAACCTCGGATCAGTCTATTTGCCGAACAAGAGCGGGAAGACCGGCGGGCAAAGCTGGGCGATCCATTGGTAGGCTTGGCCGAGCATGTGAACTTCGAAGCACTGGCAGAACGCATTGATACCGTCGCACCGCGCCCCTCGCGTGCCAAAGGTGGGCGGCCGCCATATCCTACGGTGCTGATGATCAAGATCCTCGTGCTGCAGCAACTGTATAACCTGGCTGACGACGCGCTTGAATATCAGCTGTTGGATCGCCGCAGTTTCCTGCGCTTCCTGGACCTGACCGAAAGCAGCAGCATTCCTGACGCCAAGACGATATGGCTGTTCTGCGACCGCCTCGCCCAAGCCGGTGTTGACGATCAAGTGTTCGAACAGGTCCAGCAGCAACTGCTCTCGCAAGGCTATCTGGCACGCTGCGGCCAGATCGTTGATGCCTCCCTGGTGCAGCCACCAACCCAGCGCAACAAGCGCGAAGAGGCCGAGACGGTCAAGCAAGGGGCCATGCCGCTGGACTGGAAACCGCACAAGCCTATCCAGAAAGACGTGGACGCGAAATGGACCAAGAAGCACGGCAAGAACCACTTCGGTTACAAGCTGCACGCCAGCGTGGACAAGCGCTACAAGCTCATACGCAAGCTCGCCGTCACGCATGCCGCCGTGGCCGACACCGCGGTCTTCGAGCAATTGCTCGATCCCGGCAACACCAGCCGCGACGTGTATGCCGACCGGGGTTACCCCAGCATTGAACGAGAAATCAAGTTGGAACAAGCCGGTTGGCGGGTCCATATCCAGCGCCGGGGCCATGCCATCAAGGGCATCTCCGAAGCACAGAAACGACGTAACCGCCGCATCGCCACACCGCGAGCCCGCGTCGAGCATGTGTTCGGCGCCTTGGCGCAAATGGGCGGCAAGTTGGTGCGCTGCATGGGCATCGTCGGCGCCAGCTTTGCCTTGCATCTGAAAGCGGCCAGCTACAACCTGAAACGCCTGGCACTCCTGAAAGAGCGGGGATTGGCGCCGTTTTGAGCCCGCCAGCCCGGGAATCTCGGCCGCTTACCGCCATATCAAATACCGCGCCGCTGCCAACCTTCTGCCACCCGCTACTGCAGAACATATGTCAGCAGCGCTGTCCTCATTGGGAAGGTGGGTTATTCGAGGTGGCCTTAAGCAATCTCTATGTTTGCAGATTTATATCCGCTTTTTTCGATAAAATAGGGTCAATCCGAGCAGACCTGCAAGCATCAACAACAATGATTGCGGTTCTGGAATCTTGGTCCCTCCCCGCACCTCTAAGGTGAATACTTCCAATTCTCCAACTTGGAAACTGCTAATGCCGTCGCCACCGCCAAGAATTGAATTGCGCTGTTTCCCGCCAGCGTATTGACTGAGTCGCGCCCCACCCCAAGCCAAATTATGATCAACGGCTAAGTCATGATGGCCAAACAAGGGGCCGGTTCCATTAAAATTATATGTCTGGGCTGAGCCGATCTGATCCCACTTCTCTCGATCAGTAAGGTCGAATATAAAAGCATCAAATTTCTCCGTCATATTATACAGATTTCTTGAATGCCAACTATTGGGGTTATACCCCCCCAAAAGATGTGATGAACCGTTTGGGTATTCGAATGCCCTAAAAACAACAAATGTTGGCCCCTTTCCATCTACCGCATTATGAAAACGGCTGCTGGTCGGCACTCCTTGAGACTTTGCAAAGATATTGGTTAGTGTTAAATCTCCCTGACCTAACCAAGTCTCCAATTGGCTAATCTCTGCTGTACTGAGTAAAGATGAACCGCCCACAATCACGCCAGCATTTACCACCGTGCTGAAGATCAGCGTCACTCCCGCCAAAACTAATCGCATTACCATTTATTTCCTCCTTAGATAGAGAGTGCAATAGAAAAAGTATCTCATAACGAAATACTATCATGCATTCTTAATTAACCAAGAGAAATAAAAATAATACGCAAAGCAGTGATTGAACTTTCTACTGCCTTAGCCCACCGTGCCGATGATGCTCACTTCGCGGTTTTCCGGCACTTCGTTATACGAGAGCACGTGCAGGCCCGGCGCGAACAGGCGGGCATAGCGCGCCAGCAGCGGACGGATCTGTGGCAGCACCAGCAGCAGCGGCGGCGTGGCCTGCTGCTTCATCTGCTCGCGCGCCACCGGCATATTCACCTGCAATTGCTGCAGCAGATGCGGGTCGATCGGGAAGTTGTCGAGCGCCACCTTGCCGCTCTGGCGCGCCTGGTTCAGAGAGCCGAGCAGCATGTTTTCCAGCTCGCCGCCCAGGTTAAAGGCCAGCATTTCGTTCTTCTGGCCGAACAGGCCGGCCACGATCTGGCGCCGCAGCGCGCAGCGCACCTCGGCTGCCAGCAGGATCGGGTCCTTGGTCGTTTCCGAGCTGTCGAGCAAGGTGGTGGCGATCGGGACGATGTCTTTCAGCGAGACGTTCTCGGCCAGCAGCACGCGGAAGACGCGCAGCAGCTGGGTATGGGTGAGCGCCTTGTCGAGCGCGCCGCCCAGCTTGGGCGAGAGCGCCGTCAAGCGCTCCATGATGGCGGCCACATCGTCATGGCGGAACAGCTCGGGCAGGTATTCGCGGATCAGTTTCGAGACGTGGGTGGCAATCGCGCTGGGCGGCTCCACCACCTGGTAGCCAAGGCCGAGCGCATTGGCTTTGGCGTCCGGCTCGATCCAGGTCACGGGCATGCCATACGCCGGCTCCACGCCGGGAATGCCGTCGATCTGGCCATACACCGTGGGCGAGGGAATCGCCATCAGACGGTCGGCAAACACTTCGGCCTGGGCCACGGACGCGCCACCCAGCACCACGGTATAGGCCGAGGGCTTCAAGCTCAGATCGTCGCGCACGGCGATCGGCGGCACCACCAGGCCCATGCCTTCGGACACGCTCTGGCGCACGCCGCGCAGGCGCTTGGTCAGCGGTTCGCCATGGGCTTTGTCGATCATGCCCACCAGCTTGTAGCCGAGCAGCACTTGCAGCGGCTGCACCGCCGGCAGGCTCTGCCATTCGAGCTCGGGCACCTTCTCTTCGCGCAGCGCCGCTTCGATGGCTTCGATATTCGACGGCGCGGGCGCGACCTTGCGCAAGCTCATGCGCCAAGCCACATAACCGACCACGGCCGCGAAGGTCATGAACATCATCCACGGCATGCCTGGCACGATGGACAGGATCACCATCACGGCGGCCGCGCTGGCCAGCACGCTCGGCGAGGCCAGCAACTGGTCGCCGACCTGCTGTTCGAAATCGCCGGCGTCGCTGACGCGGGTCACGATAATGGCGGCCGCGGCCGACAGCAGCAGGGCCGGCACCTGGGCCACCAGGCCGTCGCCGATGGTCAGCAGCGCGTACTGGCGGAAGGCGTCGCCGAAGGACATATTCTGCATCAGCGAACCGATGGCGACGCCGCCGACGATATTGATGATCAGGATCAGGATGGAGGCGATGGCGTCGCCGCGCACGAATTTCGAAGCGCCGTCCATGGCGCCGTAGAAGTCGGCTTCCATGGCCACTTCGCGGCGGCGCAGCTGGGCGCGTTCCTGGTTGATCAGGCCGGCATTCAGGTCGGCGTCGATGGCCATCTGCTTGCCCGGCAAGGCGTCCAGGGTGAAGCGGGCCGACACTTCGGAAATCCGCTCGGCGCCCTTGGTCACGACCACGAAGTTAATGATCATCAAGATCACGAAGACCACCAGGCCGACCACGAAATTGCCGCCCACCACCACGTTGCCGAAGGCTTCGATCACCTTACCGGCCGCATGCGTGCCTTCGTGGCCGCGCAGCAGCACGACCCGGGTCGAGGCCACGTTCAAGGTCAGCCGCATCAGCGTGGTGGCCAGGATCACCGTGGGGAAGACCGAGAAATCGAGCGGCCGCTTGGCCGAGACACTGACCAGGATCACGATCAGTGCCAGCACGATATTGAAGGTAAACAGCACATCCAGCAGGATGGCCGGCAGCGGCAGGATGATCATCGCCAGCAGCAGCACCACAAACAGCGGGGTGGCAATTTTGTGGCGACGCAATTCGGCAACCAGCCGGTTCAGGAAATTCATGACGGCGAAACCTCACTCATGGATGTTGGTACGGAAACTTGATTCGGGAACAGCGGTTCGGCCTGGCGCTGACCAGAGCGGAAAGCCTTCAATTGCAGCACATAATGCAGCACCTGCGATACCGCCTGGTATAGGGGCACCGGTATCTGCTGGTTAACCTGGCTGGTATTGTAGATGGCGCGGGCCAAGGGCGGCAATGGCAGCACCTCGATCTGGAATTCGGCGGCGATCTGGCGGATGTAGAGCGCCACCTCGTCGACGCCCTTGGCCACCACGAAAGGCGCTTCGGCGCGCTTCTCGTCGTATTTCAAGGCCACCGCGTAGTGCTCGGGGTTGACGATCACCACGTCGGCCGTGGGAACAGTCTTGCGCGCGCTGCGCTGGGCCAGGGCGCGCTGCAGCTGGCGGATGCGCTGGCGCACCTCGGGCCGGCCCTCATTGCTCTTGTATTCTTCCTTGAGCTCCTGCTTGCTCATGCGCTGGCCCTGGGTGAAGAAGAAGGCCTGGGCCGGCACGTCGACCACGGCGAACAGGATGAAGATGAACACCAGCGACATCAGGCCGTCGAGCATCAGGCCCGAGCCTTGCAGCATGGCTTCGTTGAGCGGCATGGCTTGCAGGCGCGCATAGTCGCCCACGGTGGAACGCGCCACATGGGCCAGCACCCACAGCAGCACGCCGGCCTTGGCGATCGAGACCAGCAGCTCGAAGCCGTGCTTGCCGGAGAAGGTGCGGCCCAGATTGGCGGCCGGGCTCAGGCGTTCAAACTTGGGCATCCAGTTCTTGAAGGACATGGTCCAGCCGCCCGGCACCAGACCGCCCAGCACGATGAACAGCGGCACGACAAACAGCGGCAAGATCATCTTCACCAGCAGCAGCACGGCACTCAAGAAGACCTGGCTCATGGTGTTGTCGATGGCGCCTTCGCTGTTCAGCGAGGCGAAGCTTTGCAGGAAGATTTCGCGGAACTCCAGCAGGTACATGGGCAATAGCCAGACGAAGAGCTTGAGGCTGACCAGGATGCCGATGGCCGTGGCCAGGTCGCGCGAACGCACCACCTGCCCTTCCGAGCGCGCCTTCTTCAGCTTCTGCTGTGAGGGCTTTTCGGTTTTATCGCCGCCGGATTCAGCCATGGCCCGCCGCCCGCATCTGCACCTGGATCATGTCCAGGATCTGGTTCGCCATGCGCACATAGTGGTTGGGAATGGAACGCACCACCTGCCCCAGCATCAGCAGACCGAAAATCGTGATCACCGCGAAACCGAGCGAGAACAGGTTCAGGGTCGGCGCCACGCGGTTGAGGAAGCCGAAGCCGAGCTGCACCACCACGGTGGCGAACACGATGGGAATGGCGAGCAGCATGGCGGCCGAGAAGATCCAGGCCACATTGAAGGCCACGGTCTGCAGCAGCAGCGGGCCGGGCCAGCCAGCGCCCACAGGCCAGGCCTGGAAGCTGGCGCCGATCACGCCGGCCAGCACCAGGTGGCCGTCGACGCTGAAGAAAATGATGATGGTCATCATCAGCAGCAGGGACGAGACCACGTCCGAGGACTGGCCGTTGAGCGGGTCGTTCATCACCGCCAGCGACAGACCCATCTGGCTCGACACGACGAAGCCCAGCAGCAGGATGACCGACATGGTGAAATGGAAGGCCAGGCCCAGCACGCCGCCGATGACGGCCTGCTCCAGCGTGGCGGCCACCGCCTGCAGCGACAAGGGATCGATGGTCAGCGCGCCCTGGGTCAGCGGCAGCATCACCACGGCCAGCACCAGGGACACCAGGATGCGCACCGTGACCGGCACCATGGCCTCGCCCAGCACCGGCGCGGCCGAGAGGAAGGCCAGCACGCGCACGAAAGGCCACCACAGGGCGTTCAGCCAAGGCAGCAACTGGGCCAGGAGGGCTTCCATCGCGGGCAGGCTAGCCGACCAGGGTGGCGGCGCGGGTGAAGATGGACACGCAGTAGTCCATCAGATAGCCGGCCATCCAGCGCCCGGTCAGGATGATGGCGAGCAGGGTCACGATCAGGCGCGGCAGGAAGCTCAGCGTCTGTTCGTTGATCTGGGTGGCGGCCTGCACCAGCGACACCAGCAAGCCGGTGATCAGGCCCGGCACCACCAGCACCATGACCATGATCATCACCATATGCAGGGCTTCGATGATCAGGTCGACCGCGATTTCAGGAGTCAGCATGGGGTGTCAGTAAGCCTGGATGCTCGTCACGAGCGTATTCACCGTCAGGGTCCAGCCGTCGACCAGCACGAACAGCAAGAGCTTGAACGGCAGCGAAATGACCAGCGGCGAGAGCATCATCATGCCCATGGCCATCAGCACCGAAGACACCACCAGATCGATGATGAGGAAGGGAATGAACAGCATGCAGCCGATCTGGAAGGCGGTCTTGAGTTCGGACAGCACGAAGGCGGCCAGCTTGACGGTAAAGCCGTGTTCGGCCGGCGTGGCCACATTATCTTCGCCGGCCAGGTGGGCGATCTGCTTCAGCGAGGCCTTGCTGGTCTGGGCCAGCATAAAGCGCGAAATGGGTTTTTCAGCCAGTTTCAGCGCTTCCTGCAGGCCGATCTTATCCTGGTCGTAAGGCAGGAAAGCGTCGCGCCAGACCTGGTCGCCGATCGGCTTCATCACCAGCAGGGTGAGGATGAGAGCGACGCCGGTCACCACGCGGCTGGGCAAGCCCTGTTGCAGGCCCAGGGCCTGGCGCAGCAGCGACAGCACGATGACGAAACGGGTAAAGCTGGTCATCATCATGATCAGGATGGGCAGCAGGCCCAGCAAGGTCATGATGACCAGGATCTGCATCTTCACCGACAGGTCGGTCTTGGCGCCCGGCACCACATTGGCCAGCAGATCCTGGGCCTGCGCGCTGGCGCAGACACCCAACAACAAGAAGGCGCCCGCGACGGCGCCCACAGCAAGGCCCAGCCGCGAGCGGGCCAGGCCAGGAAGGCGGCGCACGGTCATGGCGCCATCATGTCCAGATTGAGGCCGTCCAGATCCACCACTTTCAAACCATAGTTCTCGCCCGCCACCACCACTTCGGCGCGGCCGATGGCCGTGCCGTTGACCTTGATCACCAGCGGTTCGCCGGCCAGCACGTCGAGTTCGACCACGCTGTCGGGACCGATCTGCATCAGCTCTTCGAGCGAGATGCGGGCCGAGCCCACTTCCAGGGTCAGGGTCACGGGAATCTTGCGCATCATGGCGGGCAGATCGCGCTTGGGCGCGGCCAGCGGCGCCTCGGCCAGCTCATGGCTGACCTGGTCGATGATCATCTCTTCCGACATATCATCCAGCAGGGCGTCGCTGGCGCTATTGGGATTTACATTCATCATGTTCATTCGATATCTTCAAAAGAGGTTAGGCAGAGTTTTCCCTTGTGCTCGGTCACGGCGGCCGTGAACAGGCGCGATTCTTCCAGCAGAACATCGGCACGGTGCAGGCTGACCGGAATCACATCGCCCACGCTCAGGTCGAACAAGGCGCCGAGCGTGATTTCCTTGCTCACCAGGCGGCCGTTCAAGCCGACCTGCAGGCGGCTCGCCAGCGGCGGCGCGCTCTTGCCGCCGCGCTTGCTTTCGCGCTCGGGCAGCAGGCCGCGCAACACGTCCGACATCATGGTCTTGTCCAGCGCAAACCAGACACTGCCGGTCAAGCCGCTGGCGGCCTCGCTGACGCTGACGGTGATGATCCAGCTGCCGCGCGGCGGCTGCACCGACGGCAGCGGTTTGATCTCGTCGGCCGCCGGCTTGTCGCTGGGCGGCAGGTTGACTTCGATGCGGCCGGCCAGGGTGCCGGCCAGCTGTTGCCCCAAAACAACAGCCAAGCGCTCTTCGGTGGCCGTGACGCGCACCTGGCCCTCGTCGGGCACGGCTTCGGCGCCCTTGCCGCGGCCGTAACGGTAGTTGAGAATACTGAGGAGAACCTTGCGCTCGATGGCGAAGGACAGGTTGCCGGCCGGGGCCGAGAAGTTGAGCCAGCGGCGCGCTGCCTCGCTGCCGTCGAGGCGGCTGAACGCCACGTCGCTGACCTGCATGCTGCCCCAGTAGCGCCGGTTCATGGCCAGGCGCATGGCCTGCACCAGATCCTCGCGCAACTGGCCGGCAAACACGGGCAGGCGGTGGACGGGGCGCCCCAGCAAGCAAGGATCCAGTACCTGATGTTGCACTGTCGTTTTTGTGTTTGTCATATTGTGGTCAAGTCGGAACTCTGTCTGCACCCTGTTTCCCGGCTCGGTCCCCGCCAGCGCAGGCGGATGCGGCCTGCATGCTACATCCTAGCGTAAAAGTCTGGCGGGTAGGACGATCTCGGTAGCGTAGAATACATCATATTCGGTGTTATTGCCATGAATCAATATTCCCTCCCTAAATAAGCCTTTACAGGAAAGTTGCCAACAGGTAAGCTTCAATCTGTTGCGCTGGCCCTGTTGCTGCTGAGCAGCACCATGAAAAGCAAGCGCTTAGTGCATGATTTATAAGAGCTTTTGTCATTCATGCAGTGTTCCGCGCAGCCTCCAGCCGCGCGGCGCACCGTATCATTTTCTAGCGCAATTAATTTCGTTGAAGTAATATTTCGCGCGGCCGCCAGCGCAAGCGGAAGCCGATTTTGTCCGGGTTTGACCGACAGGCGCCGCCACCGCAGCGCCGACAGCCCGGATGCATACCTGGTATCAACGTTGCATGAAAGTGGAGGTGACAAGATGGCAAATGAAATCGCTGGCCTGATCAAGGCCGATCTGGCGTCGCTGGCCAATGCGGCCGCCGACCTCGCCCACCAGGCCGCGCCCGTGGCGCCGGCCGCCCAATTCGGCCCCACCGCCGCCCAACCCGCTTCCTTCGCCCAATCGATGCAAGACGCCGTCGCCGGCGTCAACGCGGCCGACCGGGCCGCCGGCCAGGCCATGGCCGACGTCGATGCCGGCCGCTCCAACGACCTGGTCGGCGCCATGCTCGCCAGCCAGGAAGCCAGCCTGTCCTTCTCGATGTTGATGCAAGTGCGCAACAAGGTGATGGGCGCGGTTGATGAGCTGATCAAGCTCCCGCTGTAAGCTAGCCTTTCTCCCCGTATCCCGCGAAAGCCCCCAACGTGATCAACACCCTCAAGTCCGCTTTCGGACGCTGGCGCTCCGACAACCCGGATGCGGCGCCCGCGCTCTCCCCTGCCCTGCTGAAAACCCTGTATCCACTGCTGGTGCTGGCCATCGGCATCACCGCCCTGGTGCTGATGTTCCTCTGGAAGGACCAGTCCGCCTACAAGCCCGTCTTCGGCGCGCGCGAAAAGGTGGCGGCGGCCGATATGATGCATGTGCTCGACGCCGAGAACATCCCCTACCGCGTCCACCCCGACAGCGGCCAGGTGATGGTGCCGGAAGGCATGCTGGGCAAGGTGCGCATGCTGCTCGCCTCCAAGGGCGTGACGGCGCAGCTGCCGGCCGGCCTGGAGCTGATGGACAAGAATGATCCGCTGGGCGTCTCCCAATTCGTCCAGGACGTGCGTTTCCGGCGCGGCCTGGAAGGCGAACTGGCGCAATCGATCATGACCCTGGACGCCATCGCCAGCGCGCGCGTCCACCTGTCGATCGCCAAGTCGACCTCGTTCGTCTCGAGCGACGGCGACAAGTCTTCGGCCTCGGTGGTGGTGGCCACCAAGCCGGGCCGCCAGCTGAGCCCGGAAACCATCGCCGCTGTCGTGAACATGGTGGCCGGCAGCGTGGCCAGCCTGAATCCGGCGCGCGTGAGCCTGGTCGACCAGGCCGGCAACCTGCTCTCTTCGCATGTCGACCTGGCCGACGGTTACGACGCCAACGCCGCCAATAGCGAGAGCGGCAAGCGCATCCAGGATGAAATCCGCGGCAATATCAAGGGCTTGCTGGGTCCGATCGTGGGCGACGACAATTTCCGCATCAGCGTCACGGCCGCCGTCGACAACGACAAGGTCGAAGAAACGGTGGAGAAATACGGCGAAACGCCGAAAGTCACCAGCGAAGCCATGCGCGACGAGCAAGACCGCAACCGCATGGTGATGGGCGTGCCCGGCACCCTGTCCAACCGTCCGCCGCAGCAAGCCACCGACGCCGCCGGCAATCCGGCGCCGAACACGGCCGCGCCCGCTGCCGGCGCCGCCCCGGGCGCGGCCCCGGGCGCGCCAGGGGCCGCCGCTGCCCTGCCCGACGGCACGGCGCGCAAGAACGCCACCACGCGCCAATACGCGTATGACCGCAGCATCACCCAGACCAAGCGCGCGCGCGGCCGCCTGGAGCGCCAGAGCGTGGCCGTGGTGCTGGCCCATGCCGCCGCGCCGACGCCGAAAACCGGCTGGAGCGCCAACGAGCTGGCCAATATCGACAAAGTGCTGCGCAATGGCCTGGGCATCAATGCCGAGCGCGGCGACACCCTGGTGGTGACGGCCATGAACTTCCCGCCGAAAGCGGCCGAAGTGCCATGGTGGCAGGAACGCGACAATGTGGTCGACTTCAGCGCCTGGATCGGCTACGCCGTGGCCGCCCTGCTCGGCTATCTGCTGCTGGCCCGTCCGCTGCTGCGCCTGCTCACCGCCCGCTTCGCCCCGACCAAGACGCGCACGGCCGCCGAACGCCGCGCCATCAACGCCACCACCGTGGGCGCCGCTGCCGGCGACGGTGCCGCCCTGCCGGGCGCGGCCGGCGCCGCCACCGCAGCCGCCGGTGCCGCCGCCCTCGGCGCGCCGGAAGGCGCGGCCGGCGAGAAGGCGGGCGAGCTCGATGGGGCCGGCATGCCGGTGGTGCCGCTGCTGGAAAATTACGATCTGCCGCCTACCGGCTCGTCGGTCGACGTCATGGTCGACCACCTGAAGGTGCTGGCAGAGAAAGAGCCCGAACGCGTGGCAGAAGTCGTCAAACAATGGATGCAGAAAAATGGCCGAACTCACTCACCTCAATGATGACGCCGCCGATGGCTTGCTGAGCCCGGTGGAACAGGCAGCCATCGTGCTGCTGAGCATAGGCGAAGAGCCGGCCGCGGCCGTGCTGCGCTGCCTGTCGCGCGAAGAGCTGCTCGAAGTGACGCAAGTGATGTCGCGCATGAGCGGCATCAAGGTCGAATCGGTCAAGCTGGCCATGCAGACCTTCTTCGACGATTACCGCCAGCAGTCGGGCGTGCATGGCGCCTCGCGCAGCTACCTCAAGCGCTCGCTCGACCTGGCGCTGGGCGGCGATATCGCGAACACCGTGCTCAACAATATCTACGGCGACGAGCTGCGCCCGAAAATGGCGCGCCTGCAGTGGGCCTCGGCCAAATGGCTGGCCGACTACATCGCCAACGAACACGTGCGCATGCAAGCGGTTTTCCTGGCCTTCCTGCCACCGACCCTGGCCGGCCAGATCCTCGACGCGCTGCCGCTCGAAGGGCGCGACCTGGTGCTGCTGAACCTGGCGCGCCTGGATGAGATCGACCGCGACCTGCTGGCCGAACTCGACGAGCTGGTCAACCGCTGCCTGAGCAGCTTCGACATGCAGAGCACCAGCGTGGAAGGCGTGCGCCAAGTGGCCGAAATCCTCAACCGCCTGCCCGGCAACCGCGCCCAGATCGTCGAACTGCTGCGCGCCCACGATCCGGAAGTGGTGGAGCAGATCGAGCTGTCGATGTACGACTTCCTCATCCTCTCGACCCAGACCGAAGTCACCCTCACCCGCATCATCGAGGAAGTGCCGCTGGAACAGTGGGCCATCGCGCTCAAGGGCGCCGAGCTGTCGATCCGCGACGCCGTGCTGCGCACCATGCCGAAACGCCAGGCCCAAGCCTTCGAGGACATGATGCGCCGCGCCGGTCCGGTGCCGCTGTCGCGCATCGAATCGACGCGCCAGGAAATCATGGCCACCGTCAAGGCGCTGGCCGACGCCGGCGAAGTCGAAGTGCAGCTGTTCGCCGAAACGGTGGTCGAATGAAGCAATTCCGTCCCTACCGCTTCCCGCCGCTGGCCCAGTTCACGCCGCCGCCCTCGCTGCGCAACGGCGCCCATGGCGGCGTGCAAGTCGATTCGGCCCAGTGGCAGGCTTCGCTCAGCGAAGGTTTCGAGCAGGGCCAGCGCGAAGGTTACGAGGCCGGCTTGCAGCGCGGCCAGGACGATGGCTTCGAAGCCGGCCGCAGCGCCGGCACCGAACAGGGCCGCGAAGAAGGCCGGCAGGAAGTGCTGGCCGGCTTCGAGCACGCCGCGCGCCCGGTCGATGCCATGCTGAAGAGCCTGAAAAAGCTGCGCGCCGATTACCGCGCCGCCCAGCGCAAGGAAGTGGTGGACCTGGTGGCCAAGGTGGCGCGCCAGGTGATCCGCGCCGAGCTGGCGCTGCAGCCGGTGCAGATCATGGCCCTGGTCGACGAGACGCTGGCCTCGATGCCGCCGACGCGCGAAGAAATCGATGTATTCCTGAATCCGGAAGAGATGCGCCGCATCAACGAGCTCGACCCCAAGCGCGCCAAGCGCTGGAACCTGATCGCCGACGCCCGCCTGGAAGTGGGCGAATGCCGCATCAAGGCTGGCGATAGTGAAGTCGATGCCGGCTGTCATCAGCGGCTTGCCGCGGTCATGGAACAGGTCGATAATCAGTTACAGGCCGCCGATACCGGCGATGAAGCCGAGAGCGAAGAATGATAGCCGACGCCTTGCGCAAGCTGGAGCTGGACGAAGTACCGCTGGCGACCCCGACGGGCCGCCTGGTGGGCGCCTCCGGCTTGCTGCTCGAGGCCGTCGGTTGTCCGCTGTACACCGGCCAGCGTTGCCAGATCGAAACGGTCGACGGCGGCTGGCTTGATGCGCAAGTGGTGGGTTTCCGCGACAAGCTGTCGTTTTTAATGCCGTTCAAGAAGGCGGCCGGCCTGACCACCGGCGCCCGCGTGCTGCCCGGCTCGGACAAGGCCGGCTTGCAGATCGGCGCCGGCTGGCTGGGCCGCATGGTCAACGGCCTGGGCGAGCCGATCGACGGCCTGGGCAAGCTGGGCGGCGACTTCCCGCTCGAGATGCAGCCGCCGCGCGTGCATCCCCTGAAGAAAAAACCCGTCACCGAACCGCTCGACGTGGGCGTGCGCGCCATCAATGCCATGCTGACCCTGGGCCAGGGCCAGCGCGTGGGCCTGATGGCGGGCTCCGGCGTCGGCAAATCCGTGCTGCTGGGCTTGATCACGCGCCAGACCGTGGCCGATGTGGTGGTGGTCGGCCTGATCGGCGAGCGTTCGCGCGAGGTGCGCGAATTCGTCGAAATGTCGCTCGGCCCGGACGGCTTGCGCAAGGCCGTGCTGGTGATCGCGCCGGCCGACGAATCGCCGCTGATGCGCATCATGGCCACCGAACTGTGCCATTCGATCGCCGCCCATTTCCGCGACCAGGGCAAGAATGTCTTGCTGCTGGTCGACTCCCTGACCCGCTACGCCATGGCCTTGCGCGAAGTGGCGCTGGCCCTGGGCGAGCCGCCCGCCACCAAGGGCTATCCGCCCTCGGTGTTCTCCAACCTGCCGCAACTGGTGGAATCGGCCGGCAACGGCGAGAACCCGGACGGCAGCATGAGCGCCATCTACACCGTGCTGGCCGAAGGCGACGACCAGCAAGACCCGGTGGTCGATACCGCGCGCGCCATCCTCGACGGCCACATCGTGCTCACGCGCGAGCTGGCCGAACGGGGCCACTACCCGGCCATCGACGTCGCCGCCTCGATCAGCCGCTGCATGAACCATGTGATCAGCAAGGAACATATGCAGGCGGCGCGCGCGCTGAAAGCGACGATGGCGCGCCACGAGCGGGTGCGCGACCTGATTCCGCTGGGCGCCTATGTGCCCGGTGCCGACCCGGTCACCGACCGGGCCGTCAACCTGCATCCCCATATCGAAGAATTCCTGTGCCAGGGCACCAAGGAAGCGGCGCCCTATCTCCCCTGCGTGGAAGAACTTGAAAGGCTGATGGCATGAAACACCACAACACGATTCGTAGTCTGCATACCCTGGTCTCGCTGCGCAATACGGAAGTGGAAAAGCTGCAGGCGGAGATGGCGGAGAAAAACAGCGTGCGCGAGCGTTACCAGAAAAGCCTGGACCGGCTCACCAGCTTGTATACGAATAGCGGCGCCAGCGGCAGCCTGCCGCTGGCGCTGTCGGTCAATTGCGGCAATTACAAGGAAGCGGTGATGCAGCTGGTCGACACCCACCGCCTCGACCTGACCATGCACGAGGCCGACATGGCCGTCTCGCAGCGCGCCTTGAACGCGGCCTATGCCAAGCGCGAGGTGTTGGGCCAGGTGCTGGAGAAGACCCAGCAGACCGTGCGCAAGGAACAGGCGCAGCAGGAGCGCAAAAAAAGTGATGAGCTGGCAACACAACTGTGGCTCCGCGGGCAAAAAGCCCTTTGATACGAAATAAATTTCATAGGAACACTACTTAGGTCGCCCCTTACCAGAGTACACTTCCAATATATTTCCACGGAGCACGAAAATGGCAATCACCGCCCCAGTCTACGATCCGATTCCAACCGCCAAAGCCATGGCCAACAAGTATCTGGCTGGCGCGGTGGCCCGCCAGGACACCTCGGTACGCGGCATGCAGGCCGACCAGGCCGGCCTGGCCAAGGTCAGCGCCGCGATCAAGGCGTTTGAAACGTCCCTCGCCGCCCTGACCTCGAAAAAGAGCGTGATTGCCAACTCGGCCACGTTCAGCTCCGCCGTCGGCACGGCCACGGCCACCGCCGCCGCCAGCGCCGGCAGCTATTCCTTCTATGTGCAGCAGCTTGCCACGGCCGGCCAGGTATCCTATGGCGGCATCACCGATACCACGGCAGCCGGCAGCGGCACGCTGAACTTGATACTGGGCGACGGCAGCAATTTCACCGTCGATCTGGCCAGCGCCGACAAGGACTTGAACGGCACTCTGACCGCCAAGGAAATTGCCGCCGCCATCAATGTCGCGGCCAATAATAATGCGCGCATCACCGCCTCGACCATGACCATCGGCGGCCAGAGCACCTTGGTGCTGAGCTCGAACAGCACCGGCAGCGCCACCGGCGTCAAGCTGGACCCGGCCGGCGTCACCGATCCGGCATTGAAGGCCGCCTTGGACCTGAGCCAAATGAAAGTCATGCAGACGGCGCAGGACGCCATTGTCTGGGCCGGTCCGCAAGGCAGCGGCATCAAGATCGAGCAGGCGTCGAATACCTTTACGCCGATCGACGGCGTCTCGATGACCTTCACCAAGGCCCAGGCCGTTGGCGAGGCGCCGGTCACGCTGACGGTCGGCAATGATGCCGCCGGTACGGCCGCCAATGTGCAAGCCTTCGTCGACGCTTATAACAAGCTGGATGCGGTGTTGAAAGACATGACTAATCCTGGCGATCCGAAGACCGGGGTTGCACCGGGCGTCTTCGCCAACGACTCCGGCATGCTGGCGCTGCGCAACGGCATGAAAAACTCGATGCGCCAAGCCCTGGGCACGCAAAGCCTGGTGACCTACGGCATCATGGCCACCCGCGAAGGCAGCCTGACCCTCGACTCCACCCGCCTGGGCAAGGCGCTGGCAGCCGATCCGACTTCGCTGGACAAGATTTTCGGCAGCGCCAGCCTGTCGGCCCCGAGCGGCGTACTGGGCAGTATGGACAAGCTGATGAACCAGTGGACTGACCTTAGCAAGGGCCAGCTGGTAAATCGCCGCGGCGCCCTGGACAAGCTGCAGATCAAGCTGACCAGCAAGCAAGCCGAACTGGACCGCCAGTACGAAGGCGTCTACAAGCGCTATCTGGACCAATACGTCAAGCTGCAAACCCTGCAGAACCAGATGAACGGTACTTTGAGCATGTTCGACGCCATGTTCGGCAACAAGAGCAATAACTGATACCTCAACCCCTAACGCAAGACGGTGAAACAATGATGAACCAGGATGCCTACAGCAGCTATCACTCGGTCAACCTGGATGCGCAGACGGCCCGCGCCTCCCCGATCGAGCTGGTGCTGGTGCTGACCGACGGCCTGCTGGAAGAGCTGGCCCGTGCGCGCGCGCATATCGTGGCGCGCCGCTACGAACTCAAGGCGAACAGCCTGAACAAGTGCACGCAAATCATCAATGGCATGGCCAGCTCGCTCGATTTCGAGAATGGCGGCGAAGTGGTCGTCAATTTGAGCCGTCTGTACGACTATTGCGCCGCCCGCCTGTACCGCGCCGGCATCGATATGAATCCTGAAATTATCGATGAGGTGGTGACCTTGCAGACCACCATCAAGCAAGGCTGGCTGGGCGTGCAAGCGAATGGATAGGCAGCAAACCTTGCTGCAACTGGCGCAAAAACTGAGCGCCGCCAGCATTGCCGCCGACTGGACGGCACTGCTGGCGGCCGATGCGCTGGTGGCGGCGACCTTGCCGGCCCTGGCCCAGCAAGGCCGCTGGAGCGCGCCCGAAATGGCGGCGCTGGCGGCGCTGCGCCAGCAGCATGGCGCGGCATTGGCGCGCTGCACGGCCGCCTGCAATGAAACGGCCGAGCGCCTAAGCAGCATGAACAATAATAAAGAAGGCTGGTATGCCTACTCCCTTGATAACGAAGTAATCGGAAACGACGCATGAGCATGACATCCATTGGCGCAGCCCCGGCTGCCGCCCCTACCCTACTCGACATCGCGCCGCCCGCCCCCGCGGCGGCTGGCGTGTTGAGCACGGCTGCGGGTGCCGCTCCCCTCTCCCTCTTTGGTCAATTGCTAGGCCTGGTCGACACCGCCGGCGCGCCCGATGGCGCCGGCCCGGAAACCGAGGATAGCCACGGCGCCGACGAAGCCGCCGCCGCCCAGGCCGACAGCACGGCCGCGACCGCGGCGTTCAGCACCCTGCCCCAGCCGGGCATGCTGGCCGCGCTGGCGCCTGCCATTGCGGCCGCACCGGCGGCCGCGAGCGCAGTGGCCGGTCAGAATCCCGGCGGCGCCGGCATCGCCGCCATCGACGCCAATGGCGGCGCCCCGACCCATCCCGCCTTGCTCGCCGCGCAAGCCGAACAGCAAACCCGCGCGCTGGCGCCACAGCAAGGCGACGCGGCCGCGCGCAGCGCCCTGCCGCTGCCGCCGCAACTGGCCAGCCAGCTGCAAGGCAATGGCCAAGCTGCGCCGGCGGCCAGCGAGCGCCCAGCCGCGCTGCCCATGCCGCTGGCCGGCCAGGCCGCCGCTGGCACGCGCGAAAATGCCGCGCCCCTGCTGGCCGAGCTGAATACCGTACAGAGCGGCCGCAGCGGCGACGCCCAGGCTGCTGTCAAGGAAGCGGCTGGCGACGCCGCCCAGGCCGGCACCGGCTTCAAGACCCTGTTTGCCAATACCGCCCCGCAGAACGGCGCCGGCGCCGACAGCGTGAAGCTGGCCGGCGCGCCCGAGCAGTGGCAGCAGCCGCTGCGCGCCGCCCTGGGTGACCGCTTGCAGCTGCAGTTGCAGCGCAATAGCGACCATGCCGTGATCCGCCTCGACCCGCCCAATCTGGGCAGCGTGGAAATCTCGATCCGCCACACGGCTGGCGCCCTGCAGGTGACCCTGTCGGCCAGCCATGGCGAAGTGCTGCGTCAATTGAACACCATCGGCGACACCATGCGCCAGGATCTGTCCCAGCGCCAGTACGGCGATGTGGCCGTGACGGTCTCGGCCAGCGGCCGCGGCCAGGGCTTTGCCGATGCCGACGGCCGTGGCCGTCAACCCGAACGCGACGGCCAGAGCGGCCGCCAGCCGGGCCGCGCCCTGTCCGAGGACGGCGCCACTTCCACCTTTGCCATGCTGAGCGATCTGGAGTAAGACAAGGATGAAGAATATGAAATTGGTCATCGCCCTGGTTGGCGTCGCCGTGCTGGCGGCCGCCGTGGCTGGCGGCGCCGTCTGGTATATGGGCAAGGGCGCCGCCAACGCGGCCACGCCGGCCGCCTCGGCCCACGCCAAGGCCGAGCCGCCGCGCGGCGACGGCAAGCCACCCAAATACCTGACCGTGGACAAGGTGATCGTCATGCTGCGCAAGGCGCCGGGCGATGCCGTGCCGCACTATATGTCGGCCGATCTGGTGGTGGCCACCACCGCGGAAAAGGAAAAAGAGGCCAAGGAACACTTGCCGCTGCTGCGCAGCATCGCCGTCAAGTCGCTTTCGGCGCTGCCGATGGCCAAGGCGGAAACCATGTCCATCGACCAGTTCGCCGAAGAGCTGAACAAGGCTTTCGATGAAACCTATGAAAAGGAAAGACTGGAAAAGCCGTTCAATAATGTAATGATCGGCAAGATGATTCTCGAATAATGCCCGACCCCGAAGCCAAGCAGGAGATGGGATTTTCATGGCATATCTAGAACAAGCGGAAGCCTGCGCCGAAGGCTATGGCGAAACGGCTGCCGCTGCGCCGGTACTCAGCCCGGCCGCCGAACAGAAGTGCCTGGTGGACTATGCGCCCCTGGTCAAGCGCATCGTGCGCCAGCTCAATTCGCAGGTGGCGGGCGCGATCGACCGCGACGATATGGAGCAGATTGGCCTGATGGGCCTGCTCGAAGCGCTGCGCCGCTATGGCGCGCCCGACGCCGCCTTCGGCAGCTACGCCAGCCTGCGCATCCGCGGCGCCATTCTCGACGAGCTGCGGCGCCAGGATTGGCGCCCGCGCGCCGTGCGCCAGCACAGCCACAAGCTGCGCGACGCCATGCGCGCGCTGACGCGCAAGCTCGGGCGCGAGCCGGCCGAGCACGAAGCGATTGCCGGCCTCGGCCTGACGCCCGAGGAATACCAAAGCTATCTGCTCGATGAGAACGCCGAGCAGATCGCCAGCTTCGACGACCTCTTGCAGGACACCTTTGCCGACACCGGCAGCGCGCCCAGTCCGGAAGACCAGTTGATGGTGCGGCGCAGCCTGGAACAGGCGCTCAACGGCCTGGACGAGCGCGAGCAGCGGGTGGTGCAGATGTATTACGAGTTCGAGCTGAGCTATAAAGAAATTGCCGCTGTACTGGACCTGACGGATGCCCGCGTCTGCCAGCTGAACAAGGCGGCCCTGGGCAAGATGAAGGCAGTGCTGCAACGTTGAGCAGTACCAAGATAATGAAATGAAAGGCAAGAAATCATGCAGCAATTAGTCGGTATTCTCATCGTGCTCGGCAGTGTGTTCGGCGGTTTCGCCATGATGGGCGGCACCTTCCACGCCATCTGGCAACCGATCGAGCTGATCATCATTGCCGGCGCCGGCCTCGGCGCCTTCGTGCTGGGCAATCCGCGCCATGTGCTGGGCGAGACCGGCGGCCAGCTCAAGAAAATCGTGTTCCGCAAGAAATACGATTCCGAATTCCAGCGCCAATTGCTGCTGCTCATGTATGAACTGCTGCAACTGGCGGCCGGCGGCCTGAAAGCGCTCGACGCCCACGTCGAAGCGCCCAAGGAAAGCCCGCTGTTCCAGCGCTACCCGGCCGTGCTGGAAGAGCCGAAACTGCTCGCCTTCATCGTCGACAACTTCCGCCTGATGGCCATGGGCAAGATCAACGCGCACGAACTCGAAGGCGTGCTCGAGCAGGAACTCGAAGCCATCCACGAAGAGTTGACCCAGCCGGCCAAATCGCTGCAGAAAATCGGCGAAGCCATGCCCGGCTTCGGTATTCTGGCCGCCGTGCTCGGCATCGTGATGACCATGAACAGCGTGGGCGGCGGCGCCACCTCGGGCGAGATCGCCGAACACGTGGGCGCGGCCATGGTCGGTACCTTCATCGGCATCTTCTTCTGCTACGGCCTGCTCGACCCGCTGTCGAATATGATGAAGCAGCTGGTGGTGCAGGAAGCGTCCACCATGGAATGCGTGAAAGTGGTGCTGGTCACCCACGTCGCCGGCAAACCGCCGCTGCTGGCGATCGACGCCGGCCGCCGCCTGGTGCAGCTGAACATCAAGCCAAGCTTCGCCCAGCTCGAAGGCTGGATTAACGCCATGGAAGGCCGCGATAGCGAACCGGATTCTCGTCGTGGAGGTGGCCGTGCTAAAGCCGCATGATAAGCACCACGAAGCGACCATCGTCAAACGCGGTGGCGGCAAGCACAAGCACGACGAGCACGGCGGCGCCTGGAAAGTAGCGTTCGCCGACTTCTGCCTCGCCCTGATGTGCCTGTTCCTGGTGCTGTGGCTGATGGCCTCGCGCAATACCGAGAGCCTGGAACAGATCCTGACCGAGGCCGACGGCAACAAGACCGACCAGGGCAAGGGCGTGATGCCGCAGCAGATCGGCGGCCCGCGCGGCAGCCTGATCGAGCGCTTCCCGATGACCCGCACCGGCAATACCGATGCGCCCGGCAACGCTACGCAAAGCACGCAAGCCAATCCGCAGGCCCAGCCCGAGCGCGTCAGCTACGACACGCCCAACGATTTGCAGCAGCTGGCCAAGGCCTTGACCAATATGAGCGAGGATGCTGGCCTGGCCAGCAACCTGGAATCGGTGGTCACGCCGTATGGCTTGCGCGTGATGCTGCACGACACCGACGACCAGGGCATGTTCGTGCGCGGCAGCGCCGTGCCGACCGGCAAATTCCAAGCCCTGATGCGCAAGATGGGCCCCCTGTTTGCCCAGATGGAAAACCAGATGCTGATCGTCGGCCACACCGACTCCCTGCAGTACGCCGACACCAGCCATTCCGCCTTCTCCAACTGGAACCTGTCGTCCAACCGCGCCATGTCGGCGCGCGCCCAGCTGCTGGCCGGCAGCATGCCCAGCGACAGCGTGCTGCAAGTGGTCGGCATGGCCGACCGCGCCCCGCTCGATGTCAAAAATGCGACAGCCGGCATCAACCGCCGCATCGAGCTCTTGATCCTCACCAAGGGGCAGGCGGCCGCGATTTCCGCCATGTTCGGCATGCCCGGCAAGAAGAGTCCCTTAACAATGGATGTGGATTCTGAGTTGCCTGATGTTAATATACTGCAGCAGCTGCGCAATAAGCTGCTGCCGGGTGCAAAGGGCAACGGCAATGGCCATTGAAAACAAGACAAGGGGGCAACGCATGCGTATCACCACCGCCACCCCGGGCGGGGTCAGCGTCCAGCAGGTCAGCGAGGTCACGGCCGCCGACGGCGCCAAGGCCGCGGCCGCGCCGGCCGAAGCGGCCGAGCTGCAATCGGCTGTGATGCAACCGGCCCTGCAGGCGCTGCGCGACCTGCCCGATATCGACCACGAGAAAGTGGCCCAGCTGCGCGACGCCCTGGCCAAGGGCGAACTGCCCTTCAATGCCGGCAAGCTGGCCGGCCTGATCCAGCGCTTCCACGGGAGCGAAAAGTGAACCAGATGACGCGCCAGCAAGCCATGCTCGGCATGCTGCAAGGCGTGGCCGAAGACCAGCAGGCTTACCGCAGCCTGCTCGATCTGCTCGAGCAGCAGTTCCAGGCCGCGCTGCGCCACCAGCAGGCGCGTCTGGGCGAGATCGCCGGCGAGATTTCCACCCTGGTCGACAGCATGGAAGCGCGGCGCCGCCTGCGCGTCGAGCTGGCCGAACGCCTGGTCGGCACGCAAGGCGGCATGGCCCAGGTGTTTGCCCTGCTCAAGCATGAACCGCGCGCGCGCCTCGAGGCCGACTGGGCTGAACTGGAACAGATGGTGCTTGAGGCGAAAGCCCGTGGCAAGCGCAATGGTGACTTGCTCGCCGAGCAATATACGATCATGGAAAAAGTACTCAAAGGCGAGGATCAGACTTATGAACCCGTCTGATTTCTTCGCGCGCACGGCCGCCACGCACGCCACCGCCGCCACCCAGGCGACGCGCTCGAATATGGGCGCAAGCCAACCCGTGCTGCCGGCCGCCTTCACCAGTGCCGGCGGCGACGGCGGCCAGCGCTTTGGCGCCGCCTTCCGCCAGGTGCAGTCCGAGGTGCAGGATTTCCTGGCCCATGGCGCCGGCTTCAGCGCGCCCGGCAACGGCGCCGGCAACACCCTGAGCGTGGAAGCGGCCGCCCTGCGCGCGCGCCTGGCCGGCGGCGCCATCGATGGCACTACGCCGGCCGCCGGCGCGGGTGCCGACAGTGAAACCCAGGAACAGTTTTTGGCCAGCATCCGGCCGTGGGCGGCGCAAGCCGGCGAACGGCTCGGCGTGGCGCCCGACATCGTGGCCGCCCATGCGGCCCTGGAATCGGGCTGGGGCCAGCGCCCGCTGCGCCTGCCCGGCGGCGCCGACAGCAATAATCTGTTCGGCATCAAGGCCGGCGGCCAATGGCAGGGCGAGGTCAATCCGGCCCGCACCACCGAGTATGAAGGGGGTGTGGCGATGAAGAAAGTGGAACGTTTCCGCAGCTACCCCGACCAGGGCGCCGCCTTCCGCGACTATGCCAGCCTGCTGCTGGATAATCCGCGCTATCAAAAAGCTTTGAATGCGGGCAATAACGCCCGTGCCTTCGCCCAGGGTCTGGTCCAGGGCGGTTACGCCACCGATCCCGGCTACGCCGAGAAACTCACGCGCCTGGCGGCGCGCATCGCCCAGCGCCCGGAGGATTAATTGGCCCCCGGCAGGTCAGCAGGCTCCACCGTCCCAGCGTCGATGACGCGGGCACGGATGGTGGTGCCGCTGGCATTGCGCACCCGTACGATGGCGCCGCGCGCGCCGGCATCGAGCGCCTCGCCCGCCATGCTCACTTCGATCTGTTCGCGCTTGGCGACAATGCGCACCATTTCACCCCGCTTCACCAGCAAGGCCGCCACCAGCATATTCGGCCGCAACACCTCGCCGGCGCGCAGGCTGCGCCGCGCCGACATGCCGTCGACGGCGGCCAGGTCGGCCAGCGCGTCGGGCACGGTGGTGATGTCGTTGCGCTCCAGCGACACATCGGCCAGGCCCAGCGGCTTGCCCGCCGCCACATCGGCCGCCATCACCGCCACCTTGGCCGACAGCTTGCCGCGCACCACGAAATCGTACCGCCAGCCCTCCGCTCCCGGACAGATTGCGAGAAAACGCATGCGCGCCGGGGCGCGCGTGTCGGCTCCCTCCACCGTCACCGGCCCGCGGCACAGCGGCAGCGGCCGGCTGCCGCGCACCACCTCGGCTTCAGCCTTGACCTCGGCCAGCCCGGCCCGTTCGGCCTGGCGTTGCAATTGTTCCACAGCAGCCTTGTGCACCTGGGCGATCACCTGTTCCGGTAAGGTGTCGGCCAAAGCCGACATATTTGTGATTCCGGTAAGCAATAAAATCACCAAACGGGGTACAATAGGATTGTTGAACATGGGCAATACCTTTACTATAGCGTAGCGGCTCGGCTCCCCGGTGGGGAAGCTGTGGCCGCAATTGTACATGGCAGCCTGGTACCGTGTTTCAAATTAGCGACAGTTTCATCTAGGAGACAGAAAATGGGCATCAATTTCAAAGACGCGGTCGGCCTGCACAGCGACGCGCTCCAGCTGCGAGCGGAACGCACCCGCATCCTGGCCTCCAATATTGCCAACGAGAACACACCGGGCTATCAGGCCCAGGATATGGACTTCGCGTCTTCCCTGGCCCGCGTGCAGGCCGAGGCCGACGGCGAACTGACCTTGTCGGGCGACGACGCGGCGCTGTACCGTGTGCCCTATCACCCGAGCAAGGATGGCAACACGGTCGAGATCGGCGTCGAGCAAGCCGCCTTCTCGCAAAACGCCACCGATTTCCAGACCAGCCTGACCTTCGTCAATATGAAGCTGCGCGGCCTGGCCAAAGCCATCAACGGACAAGGATAAGCATGAGCTTCAAGGACATCTCCCAGATTGCCGGCTCGGCCATGGCGGCCCAGACCGTGCGCCTGAACACGGTCGCCTCGAACTTGGCCAATGCCGATTCGGTGGCCGGCAGCGAGGCCGAGACCTACCGCGCCCGCAAACCGGTGTTTGCCGCCGTCATGAACGAAGGCTTCAACGGCGCCGCCGGCGGCCGCGTGCAAGTGCTGGACGTGGTGGAAAGCGCCGAAGCGCTGCGCAAAGTGCATGACCCGGGCAACCCGCTGGCCAACGCCGAGGGCATGGTGTTCTACCCCAACGTGAACCAGGTGGCCGAGATGACCGACATGATGTCGGCCTCGCGCGCCTTCGAGACCAATGTCGAAGTGCTGGGCCGCATCCGCGGCATGCAGCAATCCCTCCTGAAACTCGGCGAAGGCTAATTCATGGAAACCAATCTGTTCAGCAACGCGGCCAACTCGGCCGCCAACACCCAGCAGGGCGGCGGCGCACCGGCGGCCGCCTCAGGCATGAGCGCCAACCAGGAAATGTTCACCAAGTTGCTGGTGGCCCAGATCAAGAACCAGGATCCGCTCTCGCCCAGCGATCCGGCCCAGTTCGTCCAGCAGCTGACCCAGCTGTCGCAAACCGAAGCACTCAACAATATGGCCAAGCTCACCAGCGCCAATGCCAGCGTGCTGCAAAGCATGCAGGTGCTGGCCCTGGGCGGCCAGGTCGGCTCGGACGTCATGGTCAATAGCGAAACCGTCAAGCTGGACGGCGCCAAGGTCAAGGGCGAGCTGACCCTGGAAGCGGCCAGCAGCAAGACCACCCTGGTCCTGACCGGCAGCGATGGCGTCGAGCATCCCGTGCAGCTCGGCTCCATGAGCCCGGGCGTGATGCCCTTCTCCATCGATCCGGGAGCGCTCGGCCTGCCGGCCGGCACCTATAAGATGAAAGTTGTCACCAGTAGCGGCGAGCAGCCGCCGCTCGATATTGCCGGCCGCCTCAACAGCGTGCGCCTGGGCGCCAATGGCAATGTCGTGCTGAATGTCGGCAATGTGGGCGAAGTCGCTTCCACCGCCATCACCGCGTTTAACGGCAAGTCCGCCACCACTTCCGCTACCAAGATCTAAAGAAAGGTTCCGCCATGAGCTTCGATATCGCATTGTCTGGCATTCAGTCCATCAACGAACAGCTGGGTTCCATCAGCAACAATATCGCCAATGCCGGCACCTTCGGCTTCAAATCGAGCCGCGCCAACTTCGCCGCCATGTACGCCGGCGACCGTCCGACCGGCGCCCATATCGGTTCGACCAGCCAGTCGATCACCCAGAACGGCGGCGTGCTGACCACCAACCGCGGCCTGGACGCCCTGATCAACGGCCGCGGCTTCTTTGTCGCCAAGGACCTGACCGGCCAGATGAATTACACCCGCGTCGGCATCTTCACCAAGGCCGCCGACAACTACCTGGTGGATGCCTCGGGCCGCCGCGTGCAAGGCTATGCCATGGCCCCGCCGTCGACCGTGCGCGGCGCCATGGCCGACGTGCTGGTGCCGACCGGCACCCTGCCGGCCAAGCCATCGACCAAGATCGATTTCCAGGCCAATATGTCGGCCGACTGGAAAACGCCGACCGCGCCGTTTGCCGCCCTGACGCCCGGCGTGCCCGCCGATCCGGCCTCCTACAATATGTCCCAGACGTCGACCGTCTATGACTCGCTGGGCAAACAGCACACCATCACGCAGTATTTCCGCAAGGTCGCCCCCGCAGGCGGCCCGCCGCCCGTACCAAACAATCTGGTAGACGTGTTTATCGCCGTCGATGGCACGGCCAGCGCCACCGCCACCACGCAGCTGGACTTCGACGCCACCGGCAAACTGACCCTCCCCGCCACTGGCGCCATCACGGTTGGTGTACTGCCAGGCTCGGCAACGGTGGCGAAGCTCGACATCAACCTGAGCTACCTGGGCACCACCTTCCAGGCGGGCAACGCGAGCGCCTCGATCAATGCAGCCGACGGCTATGCGCCCGGCAACTACGTCGGCGTGGAACTCAACGACGACGGCGGCGTGATCGCCAAGTATTCCAACGGCCAGAAGCAGCAGATCGGCGTGCTCGCCATCGCCACCTTCCCCAACGACGAAGGCCTGACCCCGACCGACAACACCAGCTGGAGCGAAAGCGGCGCCTCGGGCACCGCCAACTATTCCGAGCCGGGCCAGGGCGTGGCCGGCAAGCTGACCACCGGTTCGCTGGAACAGTCGAACGTGGACGTGACGACCGAACTGGTCAGCCTGATGACGTCGCAGCGCAATTACCAGGCCAACTCCAAGGTCATCTCGACCGAAAATGCGATGATGCAATCGCTGATGCAGGCGCTGTAAGGACTGAACCAGCATGGACGCGCTGATCTATACCGCGATGAGCGGCGCCGAACGGGCGCTGCGGGGCCAACAGGTCCACGCCAACAACCTGGCCAACCTCGACACGAGCGGCTTCCGCGCCAATCTCGAGCTGGCCACGGCCGCCGCCCTGCCCGGCTATGGCTATGACGACCGCCATATGTCGCGCATGCAGGCCAATGCCGTGAATGGCCGCCAGGGTGCGCTGAAAGCCACCGGGCGCGAACTCGACGTCGCCATTTCCGGCGCCGGCATGTTCGCCGTGCAAGGCCCGACCGGCGAGGCCTACACCCGCGCCGGCGGCATCACGCTCGACGCCGACGGCACCATGACCGTCAACGGCATGCAGCTGCTGGGCGAAGGCGGCCCGCTGACCTTGCCCATCCACACCCGCGTCGAAATCGGCCAGGACGGCACGGTCTCGATCCAGGTGCCGGGCCAGGCCCAGATGCAGGTGATCGACAAGCTCAAGCTGGTCAAGGCCGAAACCTCGGAACTGACCAAGAACGAAGCGGGCCTCTTGGTGGCGCGCGACGGCCAGCCGCTGAACACCGACAACACGGTGCAAGTGCGCGCCGGCCACCTCGAAGGCAGCAATGTCTCGGCGGTCGAGGAAATGGTGGCGGTAATGAGCCTGAACCGCACCTTTGAAATCCAGATGAAATTATTCAAGGCCAGCGACAGCATGAACGAGGCAGGCAACCGCCTGCTCGGCGCTTAAGTACCGACAAGGAGAATCCAATGAATCCAGCAATGTGGATCAGCAAGACCGGCGTGCAGGCGCAGGACGCGAAACTGCAAACCATCGCCAACAACCTGGCCAATGCCAATACCGTCGGCTACAAGCGCGACCGCGCCGTCTTCGAAGACCTGTTCTACTCGATCGAAGCGCAGCCGGGCGCCCAGCGCGCCGACAACAATACCCTGAGCCCATCCGGCGTTCAGCTCGGCAACGGCACCCACCTGGTCGGCACGCAGAAGGTCTTCACCAACGGCAGCCTGCAAACCACCAACAACACCTTCGACGTCGCCATCACCGGCAACGGCTTCCTGCAGGTGCGCCGCCCGAACGGCGAAGCGGCCTTCACGCGCGCCGGCCAGCTGCAGATGGACAGCAACGGCATCCTGACCACGGCCCAGGGCTTGCCCATCGTGCCGCAGATCACCATCCCGAACAATGCGACCCGCATCACCATCGGCGAAAACGGCACCGTGTCGGCCACCCTGCCCGGCAATACCACGCCGACCGAACTGGGCCAACTGACCCTGACCAGCTTCATCAACCCGACCGGCCTGCTGGCCCTGGGCGAAAACCTGTTCCAGGAAACCGCGTCCAGCGGCGCGCCGACCGAAGGCCGTCCCGGCGATGCCCAGTTCGGCAAGCTCAAGCAAGGCGCGCTGGAAGGCTCCAACGTGCAGGTGGTGGAAGAGATGGTCGACATGATCGCGGCCCAGCGCACCTATGAAATGAATACCAAGGTGCTGTCGGCCGCCGACAATATGCTGCAATACCTGGCACAGGCGGCAAGATAATGAAAGCCGTCCTGAGCACGCTGGCCCTGGCGCTGCTGGCGGCCGGCTGCGCCCAGCCGCCCGTGCGGCCGGCGCCCTTCGACGAGCCGCCGCCGGTGGCCCGCGTGGCGCCGTCGCGCGGCACCTCGGGCGGCGTCTTCGATCCCGAGGGCGGCATCTCGCTGACCTCGGACAGCCGCGCCTTCCGCGTCGGCGATCTGGTCACCGTGCTGCTGCAGGAAACCACCCAGGCCTCGAAAAGCGCGGGCACCAAGCTGAGCAAGGACTCCAGCACCGCCATCGCTGCGCCCGGCCTGCTCGGCAAGACCTTCCCCAAGGCCGGCGTCGACCTGTCCGGCAAGAACGGCTTTGCCGGCGATTCCTCCAGCACCCAGCAAAACACGCTGAACGGCGCCATCACCGTCATCGTGCAGGAAGTGCTGCCCAACGGCTTGCTGCGCGTGGCCGGCGAAAAGAATCTGACGCTGAACCAGGGCGAGGAATTCCTGCGCCTGCGCGGCTATCTGCGCGCCGCCGACATCGACGCCAACAACCAGGTGTCTTCGCTGCGCATCGCCAATGCGCGCATCGCCTATTCGGCCAACGGCACCCTGGCCGATGTGCAACAGCCGGGCTGGCTGACCCGCTTCTTCGTCGGCCCCTGGATGCCCTTCTAAGGTGATTATATGAAACTCCGCTGGATCCTCCCTGCCCTGTGCGCCAGCGCCGTCCTGCTGGCGGTTGGCCAGCCGGCCTCGGCGGCACAAACCCTGCGCAATCTCGTCAGCATCGAGGGCGTGCGCGAAAACCCGCTGGTGGGCTACGGCCTGGTGGTGGGTCTGAACGGCAGCGGCGACTCGACCCAGGTCAAGTTCGCCAGCCAGTCGGTGGTGAATATGCTCAAGCAGTTCGGCGTCAAGATGCCGGACGGCTCGGATGCGAAAAGCAAGAACGTCGCCACCGTCATGGTCAGCGCCGTCTTCCCGCCTGGCTACCGCCGCGGCCAGCCGATCGACATCACCGTTTCCTCGCTGGGCGACGCCAAGAGCCTGCGCGGCGGCGCCCTGCTCCTGACCCCGCTGCGCGCGGCCGACAACGAAGTGTATGCCCTGGCCCAAGGCAATGTGGTGGTCGGCGGCCTGAACGCGGCCGGCAAGAGCGGCTCCTCCGTCACCGTCAACACCCCGACCTCGGGCCGCATCCCCAACGGCGCCGTGATCGAACGCGAAATCGCCACCGATTTTTCCAGCAAACCGACGGTGCGCCTGTCCTTGCGCCATCCGCACTTCCAGACCGCCACCAATATCGTGGAAGCGATCAACCGCCGCTTCGGCCAGATCGCCAGCACCAGCGACGCTACCAGCATCGACGTCATCGCCCCTGAAAATCCGACCCAGCGCGTGGCCTTCGTCGCCAAGCTGGAAGGCTTGCCCATCGATGTCGGCAATGAAAATCCGAAAGTGGTGTTCAACTCGCGCACCGGCACCGTCGTCATCGCCGACGGCCTGCGCGTGCGCGCCGCCGCCGTCACCCACGGCTCGCTCAAGGTGGTGATCTCGGAAAGCTCGAAAGTGAGCCAGCCGAACGCCTTCGCCCAGGGCCAGACCACGGTCACGCCGCAGTCGAATGTCAGCGTCGACCAGGGCTCGGGCCAGATGTTCAAATGGCCGGCCGGCGCCAAGTTGCAATCGATCATCGACGTGGTCAACAGCCTGGGCGCCTCGCCCGACGATATCATGGCGATCCTGCAAGCCCTGGACCAGGCCGGCGCGATCGAAGGCGAACTGGTGGTGATCTGATGAATAACCGCATTTCACCATTGCAGCATCCCGCCTTGGCCGCCGAGGAACAGGAGCGCATCGCCGCCGCCCAGCCGGCGGTGGACGGCGTCGACCCGGCATACCGCGCCAAGGCCACCGAGGCGGCCACCAAGTTCGAAAGCTTCTTCATCAGCCACCTGCTGCACCAGATGCGCAATTCGACGCGCGAAATGGCTGGCGAAGACAGCATCTTCAAGGATCAGATCAACCAGGACATGCTGGACATGGCCGACAATCTGGTCGCCGACAGCCTGGCCGGCCGCCGCGCTTTCGGCGTGGCCGACGCCATCCTGCGCCAGTTGCTGCCCGCGCCGACGCCCGTGGCGCCGGCCTCGGAGCTTGGCAATATTTCTACAGAGAAAAAATCTGGGACTGCCGCTTAATTAGCCACAGCAAGCGGTCGCCTTAGCTTAGTAATGGATCACGGTGCCGCAGGGCACCGCTCCCAAGCCCAATACAGGAAAGAACCGCCCCCATGAGCGCCATCACCAATGCACTGAGCGGAGCCCTCGCCGCCCAAGCCGCGATCAACGCCACCAGCCAAAATACGGCCAATATGAAGACGCGCGGCTATACCCGCCAAGGTGTGCTGCTGACGACGCTCGGCCCGGCCATGGGGACGACGAATGGCCCCGGCCTGGGCGTGAAAGTCAGCTCCCTGCTGCGCTTCAGCGACGAATACAAGAATCAGCAGCTGTGGCGCTCGAATGCCGACCTCGGCCGTCATACCCAGATGCAGCCCTATCTGAGCCAGCTTGAGCATATCATGGGCGACGACAAGACCAGCATCAGCAATGGTATCGACCTGTTCTTCCAGGCGCTGAACGCGGCGGGCGTCGACCCCAGCTCCACGCCGCTGCGCGGCCAAGTGGTGACGGCCGCCGGCGCCATGGCCCAGGCCTTCAACAGTATTTACAACGTGACCCAGAACCAGGTCTTGTCGGTACGCCAGCAGCGCGATTCGATGCTGCCGCAAGCCAACACCCTGATCGCCAATATCGCCGATCTGAATGACCGGATCGCCCAGGCGGGCGCCATCGGCACCAATACTTCTGCCCTGGTGGATGAACGCAACCTGGCCATCGATGATCTAGCCAAGATGGTGTCGATCGACGTCTTGCAGCAGCCCGATGGCAGCACCAGCGTATCGCTGAAGAGCGGCCAGCCGCTGGTGGCCGGCAAGATGGCCGGGCAGCTTTCGATGTATACGGCGCCGACGACGCCGCCAGCGCCGCCGGCCCCTCCCGAATTGCGCCTCAGCTTCAGCAACTCCGTATTTGGCTTGGACGATACTCAGCTCGGCGGTTCGATTGGCAGCCTTGGTGAATTTGAAAAAAACACCCTGCTGCCGCTGCAACAGTCCATCACCGCCCTCGCTAATGGGGTGGCCACTGCCTTTAACACCGCCCAGGCTGCCGGCAAGGATCTCGCCGGCGCCGCCGGCAAGCCGCTGTTCGTGGTCGGCGCCGCCGGCAGCACGGGCTTGATGTCGCTCACGGCCGGTTTCACGTCCGGCGACCTGGCCTTCGGCACCGGCACCGCCCCTGGCGACAGCGGCAATCTGCAGCAAATGATTGCCATTAAGAAACAATCCGTCACCCTGCCATCGATCGGTACCGTCCAGATTGGTGACGCCGATACGCAGCTGGTGGGCAAACTGGGGGTTGAGAGCAAGCAGAACCAGTCGCTGCTCAAAAACGCGACCACCATCCGCGACCAGGCACAGAGCGACTGGGCGTCCACCAGCGGCGTCAATGAAGACGAGGAAGCGATCAATCTGATCGAATTCCAGAAAATGTACCAGGCAAATATGAAAGCCATTGCCGTGGCCAACAGCCTGTTTGACTCCACCCTGGCCATGTTCAATTAAGGATTTGCCATGCGTATCGCCACCTCCCAATTCCAGGCCAGCATGAACAGCTCCCTGGGCTTTAATCAGGAAGCCATTTCCAGGTTGACTCAGCAGATGGCCAGCGGCAACCGGCTGCTGGTCCCGTCCGACGATCCGATCGCCAATGTGCGGATTTCCCGCCTGCTGCGCGAGGAATCCATCGTCACCCAATATCGCGACAATATCGCCGCCGTCAAAATCCGCCTGTCGCACAATGAGACCTATATGCAGAGCATGGTCAACGACCTGAATGAGGCGCGCGACATCATGGTACTGGCGCTGGATGCCCACAATACGCCGGGCGACCTGCAAGCCATGATCGCGCCTTTGCGCTCGCTCCTGGACAGTGTTTACTACAATGCCAATACCCGCGATCAGGAAGGCAAATACATTTTCTCCGGCACCTTGACCGCCACAGCACCGATTACCAAGACGCCACCGGCGGCCCCTGGCGGCATCACCACCTATACCTACGCCGGCAACACAGCCAAGCAAGAAGTGGTGGTTGGCAATGGCATCGTACAGGCCGCCAACGTCGACGTCAGTGGCGTGGAGGCGCTGTTGACGGCGATGGAAGCTGCCGCCGTGGCGCTGGCGGATCCTGGCGTCTCAACCACGAACCCTGCCACCCGCGCGGCCTTGACCAATAATATGAATGCCATTGACAGCGCGATGGGCATGCTGGCCGGCCGCATCGCCGAATTCGGCGGCGCGCAAAACGTGATGTCCACCTTGAGCGACAACCACGCCAATGTCAGCGTCTCGAACCGCACCGCGATCAACGATCTGAGCCAGCTCGACTACGGCATCGCCGCGACCGACCTGAACGGTTACAATATGGCGCTGCAGGCCACGTACAAGGCCTATACCAAGATCAGCGACATGTCCCTCTTCAAGCTTCTGTAAACGACCATCATGCAAATCGTCCAGCGCTCCAGTCCCAATGGAATCGCCGCCGGCCAGAGCGGTTCCGCCAGCCAGGTCGACGCCGCGGGGCTGAAGACCGCGGCCGATACCGCTGCCGCGCCCGTTACGGGCAGCGGCACTGCCGCCCCGCTGCGCCGCGGCATCAGCAACCTGGATCAACCGTTGCAGAACGATATCTCCGGAGCTCAACAAGCCGTGGATTTCCTGGAACAAAGCGCCGCCCAGCTGCGCGCCCTGAAAACGGAACTGGCCGGCCGCCTGGCCAGCCGCCAGCAGCGTGACGGCCAGGTCGAAGCGCGTCTGCGCCAATTCAACGACACCTGGCGCAGCCGCAGCGAAGCGGCCGGCGGCACGCTCGATCCCCAGCTCGAATTCAGCAGCAGCGAACCGGCTGTGCAGCGCTTCACCGTGCGCGGCATGAGCATGGCCAATCTGCGCAGCGGCGCGCGCGAAACCCTGGCCATTTCGCTCAACGGCAGCGCGCAGAACCTGCGCTCGCTGACCCTGACCCCGGGCCTGAGCGACGGCGAAATCGTGGCCCGCTTCAACCAGACGCTGGCCCCGGCCGGCATGAGCGTGTCGGTCAACGATGCCGGCGAACTGATTTTCGTGGCCGAAGAAGCCCTGTTCCCCGCCATCCGCGAAGGCTTTTCCGTGCAAGGCGGCGGCATCCGCTTCCCGGCCGGTCAGCTCAACCGCATCAAGACCGAAGAAGAAGCACCCATCATCACGCCGGAAGGCTGGGGCGCATCCGACGTCGAATCCATCCGCCGCACCCTGCAGCAAGTGATGCAGGCGCTGTCCCACGTCGAAGCGGCGCTGGCCAAGGTCAATGCCGCGCTGTACGAAGCGAGCCACCGCGCCGCCGCCGCCATGGCCGAAATCGACGTCGCAGGCATCGACGAAGCCGCGCTGCGCTTTGCCGACGTCGCCAAGGAACCCAGCTACAGCAATCTGCTGGCCCTGAATTCCGCCCTGGTCGGCATCAGCCGCGACCGCGTCGTCTCCCTCCTGCGCCTGAGCGCCTAAGCCTTCTTCCCTTTGATTTAGATCAGCAAATGTCCACCCTGGTGCCAGGCACCAGGGTAGGACATTGTTTGATTTAAATCAGTAAATGTCCGACTCTGGTGCCTGACACCAGGGTGGACATTGTTTGCGCTGGATCAAACGGCCTTGCTGGCGCCGTCGTTGGCGATTTCGCGCTGAACCATGGCGGCCAGCTCGTCGGGCGGCATGGCGTGGGCATAGACGAAGCCTTGGGCGTAGTCGCAGCCGGCCGCTTGCAACAGGGCGAGCTGGACTTCGCTTTCCACCCCTTCGGCCACCACTTGCAGGCCCAGCTTGTGCGCCATGACGATGATGGCTTCGCATAAGGCCAGGCCGCCGCTGTCGCCGCTTAAGCCCTGCACAAAGCTGCGGTCGATCTTCAGGTAGTCGAGTTCGAACTGTTTGAGGTGGGCCAGCGAGCCGTGGCCGGTGCCGAAGTCGTCGAGCGCGACTTGCAGCCCCATGGCGCGGAACTGGCGCAGACGGTCGAGCACGGCGCCGGCCGCTTCGGTCAGGATGCTTTCCGTGATTTCGATGACGATGCTGCGCGGCGCCAGCTGCAGCTGGTTGACGTAGTCGAGCCAGCCCTGGCAAAAGCCGGGGTCGCCGCGGAACTGCACGGGCGACTGGTTGACGCTGATCTGCAGCGGCCAGCCCAGCTCGCGCTGCCATGCCTGGGCCTGGTCCGCCGCTTGGCGGAAGACCCAGTCGCCAATGTCCACGATCAAGCCGCTCGCCTCGGCATTGCCGATGAATTCGGGCGGATTCAGCATGCCGCGCTGCGGATGGTGCCAGCGCAGCAGCGCTTCGGCGCGTTCGATGCGGCCGCTGCGCAGATTGACGATGGGCTGGTAGTACAGCTGAAATTCGCCGGCGTCGAGCGCGCGCCGCAAGTCGCCCGACAGGCGCAGGCGCTGCAGGGCCGCAGCCTGCATATCGGCGGTGAAATAGCAGTAGCGATTGCGCCCACCCGACTTGGCCGCATACATGGCCTGGTCGGCGTGACTGAGCAGGTCGGCCGGCTCGGCGGCGTCGCTGGGGAACAGGGCGATGCCGACGCTGGCCGAGACCCGGCCCTGCTCGCGCGCCAGCTGGAAGGGCTGGTTCAAGGCGGTGATGATGTTCTGCGCCACGCGCTCCACGCTGGCCGCATGCTCCAGGCCGGGCAGGATCACGACGAATTCGTCGCCGCCCAGACGCGCCAGCGTGTCGGAGGCGCGCACGCAGGCGGCGATGCGCCCGGCCGCTTCGGCCAGCAGGCGGTCGCCCATGGCGTGGCCGAGACGGTCGTTGACTTCCTTGAATTGGTCCAGGTCGATGAACAGCAGGGCCAGGAACATATTATCGCGCTTGGCCTTCTTCATTTCCTGGCCCAGCCGGTCTTGGAACATATGCCGGTTGGGCAAGCCGGTCAGGGTGTCGAAATTGGCTTGCCGCCACACTTCCTCGCTCGAATGGCGCTGCGCCGTGATGTCGGTGACCAGGGCCAGGGCGCCCAGGTAAGCGCCGTCGCCGTCGAAGATGGGATTGGTCGACAGGCTGGCCCACAGCTCCTCGCCATTCTTGCAGCGGAATTTGAAATCGTCGCGCTCGGCCACGCCCTGCAGCCGGCTGGCGATATTGCGTTCGAACAGGGTGCGGCCCTCCTCGTCCATGAAATGCTGCAGCGGCTGCTCCAGCATTTCCTCGATGGTATAGCCCAGCATCTGCGCCATCTTCGGATTGACGAAGCTGGTGCGCGCGGCGGCGTCGACTTCCCAGATGCCCTCCTCCGCGTTATGCACGATGCGGCGGAAGCGTTCCTCGCTGCGTTCCAGCGCCGCCAGCTTGCCCTCGGCCAGCTCCAGCACCACGCGGAAGCTCTGGCCATCGCCGCTGCCGCTGGCCAGCAGGGTCACGGGAAAGCCGCGGTCGCCGCGTCCGCGCGTCATCTGCACCTGGCAGCGCTGCGGCTCGCGGCTGTTCAGGGCGGCGCTGACGAAGGCGTCGAAATCGGACAGGAAGCGCTGGGCGATAAAACCGCGCAGACGCAGACGCTGGGGATTGGCGCGCGGGATGCCGAGCAGGTCGGCACCGACCAGATTCATCAGCAGCACCGTGGTGTCCAGCGCCAGCACGAAGTAGCCGACCGGGGCCAGCAGATAGATATCGTTGAAATAATCTTGCTCGCGCTCGGCGCGCAGCCGCACCGCGTTCGCAGCGTATTCGGTCGCGGCCAGCGGCAAGCGGCCGGGGCTGTCGGCCAGCATGGCGTAGGGATCCAGGTCCGGCACCGGGCTCAGCTCCGGCCCCGCATACACCACCGCCGGCCGCAGACCGCCCGGCGCTGCTTGCTGCTCTTCGTCCATAAGCCCTCGTTCATGCAATGGTCTTTCGGCAAGACTAGACTACCATGCGCATGGGGCGATGTCGAGCACGCTCAGGGCTGGCGGTGGGCGCGGTTCAGGCGCCGTTCGGCCACGCCCTGCACGGCTTCAAAGAGCAGGCTCAGCGCCCAGTAAATGGCCGCCGCCGCCAGATACAGCGGCAAGGGCCGGAAGCTGGTGGCGATCGCTTCCTTGGTCGAGAGCATCAGCTCGGTCACCGTGATGACCGAGACCAGCGAGGTATCCTTGACCAGGCTGATCAAGGTATTGCTCATGGACGGCACCGCCACGCGCAAGGCCTGCGGCAGCACCACATGGCGCAAGGTCTGGCCATAACCCAGGCCCAGGCTGAAACTGGCCGCCCACTGTCCCTTGGCGATGCTTTGGATGGCACCGCGCAAGCTTTCCGACAGATATGCGCCGGCATTCAGGCTCAGCGCCAGCACGCCGGCCGTCAGCGGCGCGAACTCGATGCCGATGCTGGGCAAGCCGTAATAGATGACGAACATCTGCACCAGCAGCGGCGTGCCGCGCATCAGGCTCACATACACGGCGGCCGGCCAGCGCAGCAGGCGCCAGGGCAGGATGCGCAGCACGGCCACGGGAAAGCCGATCAGCAGGCCGCCCAGCATGGCGGCCACGGCGAACGCCAGGGTATAGGCCGCGCCCTGGCCCAGGGCCGGCGCCGCCTCCTGCAGCAAGGCCAGCAGCTCGGGCAGCTGGTCCAGACCGGGCAATGCCATCGCTTACGGCGCCTTGCTCACGTCGGCGTCGAACCACTTCCTGGAAATGGCGCTCAGGCTGCCGTCGGCCGCCGCCTCGGCCAGCGCCTTGTCGATGGCGGCCTTGAACTGCGGATTGTTCTTCTGGAACGGGATGCCCATGCGCTCCACCTTGCCGACGCGCGCCCCGGCGTGCAACGGCAGCTTGCTGGTCTTCACCAGCCAGGCCACCATCAGGCTGTCGTTGAGGGCGGCGTCGATGCGGCCCACGGCCAGGTCTTGCAGGTATTCCGGCGCGCCCGGATAGCTGCGCACATCGATGCCCGGCGCCGCCTTGGCCTGCTGCTCGAACACGCTGCCCTGGCCGACGCCCAGGCGTTTGCCGCGCAGGTCGGTCAGCACAGCATACACCGCCTTATCATGCTGGCGCTGCAGCAGCTGCGGCGTGGAATAGGTATACGGCTGGGAAAAATCGAAAGCCTGTTCGCGCTTGGGATTGATGCCGACCTGGTTGACGATGATGTCGTACTTGCCGCTGGCCAGGCCGGCCAGGATGGCGCTCCATTCGGTGGCGACGAATTCCGGCTTCAGGCCCAGCTTGGCCGCCAGCAGGCGCGCCACGTCCACATCGTAACCGGTCAGCTGGCCGGTCTTCGGGTCTTTGTAATTGAAGGGTGGGTACGTGCCTTCCAGCGCGATTTTCAGCGTGCCGCGCGCGCGCGCCGTGGCCAGCAGGTCGGCGGCGCTGGCGGGCAGCATGGCGCCGGCCAGCAGGCTGGCGGCGATCAGGGTGAGGACGGCTCTGCGCATGGGATATCCCTTCTTGGAGTGGTTTAAAACGGGCGGCGGCCGGCGCGGCCGAAACGGTGGCCGACCACCAGGGTGGTGCTGGCGATCAGGCTGCTCAAGCCGATCAGCAGCTGCACCAGCTTATCGTCGGGCAGCAGCCACAGCGCGCCTTGCGGCGGCGCGGCCTGGGCCACGGCGGTGATCAGGGGCGCCACCCATTCGGCTTCCGGCGTAAGATCGAGAATCAGGGCGCCGTCGGCGGTCTGCATGAAGAGTTCGCCGCCCTCGGCCAGCGTGAAGCAGACGCCATAGCCCGTTTCATTGGGCGCGATATGCTCTTGCAAAGCGAGATTGTGCTCGGCGATCCACAGTTCGGCATCGGCCGGGGTTTCCAGCGCCGTCCACGGCACTGGGCGGAAGCGCGGCTTGGCCGCATCGTGATTGTCCTGCATGGGCTTTCTGTTACTGATGGCTATGTGAGCCCGCCAGTGTAACCGAAGACAGGAGGAAAGATGAAAGCAGCCGAAAGCCAGCCGTGGCGGCCTTTCCACCAGGGCTATGTGTCGGAATTCGAGCAGTTCATGCACGGCTATCTGGACCAGCATCCGGCCGCCGTCGCCGAGCAGCGGCGCGGCTGGTATCTCTGGTGGGACCGGCGCCAGGATTTCGATGCGCGGGAGCGGGCGCAGCACGACGCCGTGCCGACCCGTCCGTATTACTACCGCTGAAACGGGGCAGGCCCCTGGCCTCAGCCCTTCCAGGTGCGCTTCAGGCCGGTATCGGCGTGAATCCAGCCGCCGCGCGGCCCTTCGCGGTAATAGAAGCCCACCCCGCCCTGGCCGAAACTCTTGACCAGGCCGCCCAGCACCTCGGCGTTCAGGTTCGGGATGCGGATATCGGCCGCCTTGCCTTCCATGTGCAGGGACTGGCGCGCGGCCGGGATGCCCTGCTCGATCAGGCGCTTGTTGGAACTCGGCGTGCGGTAGCCGGACAGGATTTCGACCGGGCTTTCGATGCCATAGCGCGCCACGAAGGCTTGCGCCCCCCACAGGGTTTCCAGCAGCTTGGGGTCGATCTGGGCTGTTTCGCGGCCGTTCACGTCGCGCAGCAGATGGCACAGTTCCTGGTAGGCCGTGTCGATCACCTCGCCATCGCGCCAGTACAGCAGCCGGCTCTTCTCGCCGCTGGCGGGCCGGATGACATGCAGGGTGCGCGGCTTGAGCCAGAATTCCAGGTCCAGCGCCTGGGCGTCGAAAATATCGGGCGGCGGCGCCAGCTCGGCCGGCGCCAACGGCGCGGCCTGCGCCAGCTGGGTCGGTTTCGCCGCACTGCGCGGCGCGGCCTGGCCGCTCTTGGCCACAGCGGCCTGGCGGCTTGCGCGCGCGCCGGCCGTCTCGGCCGCGCGGCTGGAAGCACAGCCGATCAGCGGCACGCCGATACAGCTGGCCGCCGTCAGGCCCAGCCCTTTCTGTAAAAAATCTCTGCGCGTTGCCATAGCATGTCCAATCAAACAATGCGGGTACTATAGCGTATAGCGGGGGGAGTTGAGAAATTCCTTTAACTTCGTGCGCCAACTATGCTGCTTTCCTTAAGCCAAGATTAAGTCTTCGGGCAGGCTCAAGCCGCCAGTTGGCGCGGCGGCGCCGCTTCCAGCAGGGCCGGACGCGGATTGTCCAGCAGATAGCCCTGGCCCAGCACCGGCAAGCCGGCCAGCTCGCCGATACGGCGCACGGCCGACAGCACTTGCGGCTCTTCCAGGCGCTTGAAGACCAGCTGGGCGCCCACCGACGCGGTGCGCAGCAGCAATTCCACCAGGGCCGCCTCGTCGTGCAAGGCGCGCGCATCGACCTTCACCACATCGGGCCGCACCCGGTCCAGCAGATTCAAGCCTTCGCGCCCGCCCGAGACATTGACGGCGAAGCGGAAGCCGTTGCGGCGGTAGTTATCCGACACATAATTGAGCAGCCAGCCTTGCTGCGCATTCACCTGCGGCAATTGCAGCACCACGCGCCCGATGGGCAGGCCAAGCGCATCAAGGATGCGCTGGAAGGCATAACCGTGGTTGCTGCTGACCGCGCTCAACAGCCGGTCGTGCACATTCAGGTACAGGTCGGCCCCGCCGTTGACGGCGTCGCCGCTCTCGTTCTGGCGGAAGAAGTTAATCGCGTGCAGCATGCGGCACAGCCGGTCCAGCTCCACCGACTCGTCGTCGCTGGCGGCATGGTCGAGCAGCTTCCACAGCGACAGCCCGTCGTCGGCCGCCGACACGCTGCGCGCCAAGCCCTCGTAGGCGAAGACGCGGCCGGTATCGAGCTGGCGCACCGGCTGGAAGGCGCTGGTCATGGTGCAATTGAAGAAGCGGCCCAGGGCGCGGCCCTCGCTGTCGAGCCAGATGGTGGAGGCGGTGGCGGCCGGATCGGACAGGCGCGCCAGATAGTTTTGCAGGACAGGGAATTTCATAATGCTCCTTCATGCGCCCATGGCGCCAGAACCCCTAGCCTACGCGCTCGGCCGCGAAAACCGAAAGAATGCTTTTTCCCTAGCTTATAACTGGCACACATAAAGAATATGCAGACCCTGGTGAATATGCATATAAGAATTGATTCGTTCCTGCCGGGTCGGTTCATCGGTATCTTGGGACCGTCAGCAACGATTCTCGCGTCCATACCATGTGCCAGCTCCTCGCAATGAACAGCAGCAAGCCCGCCAACCTGGGATTTTCCTTTTCCGGTTTTGCCGAGCGCGGCGGCCGCACGGGCGAGCACAAGGATGGCTGGGGCATCGCCTTCCACACCAAGGACGAGTGCCAGATTTTTGCCGACCACCTGCCCTGCATCGCCTCGCCGCTGGCGGCCAGCATCAAGCAGCAGCCGCTGAAGGCCAGCAATGTGATCGCGCATATCCGCAAAGCCACGCAGGGCCGCATCGCCCGCGAAAACTGCCACCCCTTCAAGCGCCAGCTGTGGGGCCGCACCTGGACCTTCGCCCACAACGGCGACCTCAAGGAATTCGCCCCGGCCGCCGGCGCCTACACGCCGGAAGGCGATACCGATAGCGAGCGCGCCTTCTGCTACCTGCTGTCGCGCCTGGGCCAGCGCTTCGCCGCGCAACCGTCGCGCGACGTGCTGTATGCCGAGCTGAGCCTGCTGGCCGAGGAAATCGCCGCCCATGGCACCTTCAACTTCATCCTGTCCGACGGCGACACCCTGTTTGCCCATTGCAGCACCAAGCTGCACTATGTGCTGCGCGCCTATCCCTTCTCGGTGGCCAAGCTCATCGACTGCGACCTGAGCATCGATTTCAGCCAGCACAACCACCTGGACGACCGGATCGCCGTCATCGCCACCGAGCCGCTGACCTCGAACGAAGCCTGGACCGCCTTCCAGCCCGGCGAACTGAAAATGTTCGGCGCCGGCCAGGTCCAGTTCGAAGCCGCGCCGCTGCCGCTGGCGGTCGGCTTCTAAGCGCACTTTACGGGCCTTGGCGGCTCAGACTATCATGAAGCATGCACAGCCCTTGCCGCCGCCGCGGCCGCTTTCATGCCCACTGCCATTGCCCTGATTGCCGATTGCCCCAACACCCGCCAGCATCTGCGCGCCCTGATCGCGGCCGACTCCGGCATGCTGCCGCTCGGCTGCGCCGCCAGTCCGGCCGCCGCCGAAACCCTGATCAGCCGCAGCAGCGCCAATGTCTACCTGATTCTCTGCCACCTGGCCGATAGCCAGGCGCCGCGGCTGACGCGGCTGGCGCTCGACACCCATCCAGGCTGCGCCGTGGCCGTGGTGGCCAAGAGCGGCGACGACGCCCTGCTCTACGCCTGCCTGCAAGCCGGCGCCAATGCCTGCCTGCAAACCGAATGCAGCGCCGCCGAGCTGCGCGACTGCCTGCGCGCCCTGCGCAGCGGCAGCGCCTTCCTGTGCCCGACCAGCGCCCACCAGTTGCTGCGCCGGCTGCAGGCGAGCGCGCCCGCACCGCTGGCCACGCCGCTGACCGGCCGCGAAAGCGATATCCTGCGCGCCCTCGGCAAGGGTTTGACCATGAATGAAATCGGCAACCTGCACGGCATCTCGCCGCACACGGCGGCCCACCACGTCAAGCGCATCTACCGCAAGCTGGGCGTGCACACGCGCGGCGAGGCCGTCTACGAGGCCACGCAGATGGGTTTGCTGTAGGGTTTGCTGTAAAGCGGGATCAGGCCGAGCCGCAGCCGCAAAAACGCTTGCGCCCGGCTTCGGGCGGACAGCTTTCCGCCCCCAGCTGCTTCCAGAAGAAAACGGTGTCCACCCCATACGGCGAACGCACATTGCCGGAACGGATATAGCCCTGGCGCGCGAAGAATTCCTCGCCGCTGGCCGTGCTGTGCAGCTGCAGCGCCTTCACGCCCCAACTCGCGGCCTGCGCCTCGATCCGGGCCAGCAAAGCCTTGCCCGCGCCCTTATGGCGTGCCTCCGGCAGCAGATAGCACAGGGCCAGCTTACCGGCCGCCGTCAGCAGGGCGACGCCGACCACTGCGCCGTTCTCCACGGCAACCAGGGAAAAATTGGTGGGGGATTCGAACCAGCTGGCCACGGTCTGGGTGTTTTTATTGCCCAGCCAGGCATCCAGAATGGCGGGATCGTTATTGTGGTCCGCGATGCAACATTCCGTAATTGAACGGCGCAGTACCTGGCACGCTGCCGGGGCGTCGGCCGATGCTGCAATACGAATTTCAAGACTCATGCGTACTCACAAAAATTCCATCCACAAGCCGACTATACACCAGCTCCCGGAAAGGCGTTGATCCCATACTATCTAAGCATATTACGAAAAATTCGTATCTTTTCGGCGCCGAATTTTAGACCATTGATATCTGTTTTCACAATAAGAGCCCACCATGCAAACAGCAAAAAACGCATTTAGCCGCAAACGCCGTCAAATCAGTGCCCTCCTCGCCACTGCCGCCCTCGCCCTGCCCCTGGGCGCCGCCGCCGATCCCACCCTGCTCAACGTTTCCTACGACGTGACGCGCGAACTGTTCAAGGACATCAACCCCGCCTTCATCGCCGACTACAAGAAGCATACGGGCGAAACGCTGACGGTGAACCAGTCGCATGGCGGCTCCTCCAAGCAGGCGCGTTCCGTGGCCGATGGCCTGGAAGCGTCGGTGGTGACGATGAACCAGGCCAACGACATCGACCTGCTGGCCGACCGCGGCCTGGTGGCGGCCGACTGGAGCAAGAAATTCCCGCACGGCGCGGCACCGTTCTACTCGACCGTCGTGTACCTGGTGCGCAAGGGCAATCCGAAAGCCATCAAGGACTGGAACGACCTGGCCAAGCCCGGCGTGCAGGTGATCATCCCCAATCCCAAGACCTCGGGCAACGGCCGCTACACCTACCTGGCGGCCTGGGGCTCGGTGCTGAAAAAAGGCGGCACGGAAGCCCAGGCGCGCGAGCTGGTCGGCAAGATCTTCAAGAACGTGCCGATCCTCGACACCGGCGGCCGCGCCGCCACCACCACCTTCACCCAGCGCCAGATCGGCGACGTGCTGGTCACTTTCGAAAACGAGGTGCAGCTGGTACGCGGCGAGTTCGGCGACAATTTCGAAGTCGTCTACCCCTCCACCTCGATCCTGGCCGAGTCGCCGGTGGCCGTGGTCGACAAGGTGGTCGACCGCCGCAATCTGCGCAAGCAAGCCACGGCTTACCTGAACTTCCTGTACACCGACGCCGGCCAGGAAATCATCGCCAAACATTTCCTGCGTCCGCGCTCGGAAGCCGTGGCCAAGAAATACGCGGCCAGCTTCAAGCCCATCACCCTGCTCAGCGTGGATGAAGTCTTCGGCGGCTGGCGCGCGGCCCAGAAGAAGCACTTCGACGACGGCGGCGAGTTCGACAAGATTTACGGCAGCAAATAAGCCCCCGGCAAGCCCGGCCGATGCCGGGCTTTTTACTGCCTCAAGCCCAGGCCTTACAGCAAGTCGATGCCGAAGCGCTTCACCACCCAGGCAAATGCGGCGAAGCAGACCATGGTCAGCAGCACGCAGGCCAGCAGGGTCGGCCAGAAACCCAGGCGCGGCAGCAGCCAGGGAAAGGCCAGGAACATCGGCAAGGTCGGCACCACGTACCAGAAGGTATACCAGGCGTGGTTGGCAATCTTCTCGGCCGGCTGCTTTTCCACATACAGCCAGATCAGCGCCAGCAGCGTCACCAGCGGCAGCGCCGCCAGCAGCCCGCCCAGCCGGTCGCTGCGCTTGGCGCATTCGGACACCGCCACCACGGCCATTGAAGTTATCAGATACTTAACGATCAGCCACGCCATTGCTGCCTCCGATACACACAGGCCGCAATTATAGCGGCCAGCGACTCAATTAATCGGCCAATACAGCCCAGTTCGTCTAGACTAGAAATCACTTTAATGTTATCGTCTAAGTCGCAAAAATATTGCCCCATAGACAGAATTTCCGCGCAGCGTCCATTCCGGGCGCTGTGCCGCTTTCCCGAATACCTACCAAATGATCAAGAAAATTACCGCAGCCCTGCTGCTGTCATTCTCTGCCGCCGCTATGGCTGTGCCGCTGGGTTCACAGTCCGTGCTGGTGGTGGAAGAAGGCACCGGCAAAATCCTGCTGGAAAAGAACGCCAATGTGGTGGTGCCCATCGCCTCGCTGACCAAGCTGATGACCGCCATGGTGGTGCTCGACTCCAAGCTCGACATGGAAGAACCCATCAGCATCGACAAGGACGACGTCGACAACCTCAAGCACAGTACTTCGCGCGTACCGGTCGGCGCCACCATTGCGCGCGGCGACGTGCTGCAGCTGGCGCTGATGTCCTCCGACAACCGCGCCGCCGCCTCGCTGGCGCGCACCTATCCGGGCGGCCCGACCGCCTTCAAGGCCGCCGTCAACGCCAAGATCCGCATGCTCGGCCTGAGCAATACCCGCATCGAAGAACCGACCGGCCTGTCGCCGAACAACACCTCGACCGCCGCCGACCTGGTGAAAATGGCCGAAGCGGCCGCCAACTACCCGACGATCCGCCGCTACACCACCGACACCAAGGAAGTCATCGACATCAAAGGGCGCAAGGTGGAATACCACAACACCAACCGCCTGGTCGGCGCCAAAGGCTGGGACATCGACCTGTCCAAGACCGGCTACACCGAAGAAGCGGGACGCTGCCTGATCATGCGCATCAAGGCTGCCGGCAAGAACGCCACCCTGGTGCTGCTCAACGCCAAGGCCAACTCCGCGCGCGTCATGGATGCCTTGAACATCCGCCGCCTGCTGACCGGCGCCGACGAACCGAAAGTCCTCAAAGCCAGCGCCAGCCGCAAAAAAGCCGCCCGCAGCGCCCCGCGCCGCCGCCGCGCCGCCATGTAAGGTTTGCGCCAAATCAAACAATGTCCACCCTGGTGTCAGGCACCGCGGTCGGACATTCTTTGAGAAAAATCAAGCAATGTCCTACTCCAGTGCCTGACACCAGGTTGGGACATTTTTTGTTTTGGATCAAAGCCGGGGGCTTAGCCGGCGATCAGGGCGCGCAGGCCGCTGGCGCGGTGGGTGCGCTCGGCGATGGCTTCGGCCAGGATGCTGGCGACAGGCGTTGCTAAGGTGAAGTATTCGCGGGCGCGCGTGATGCCGGTGTAGATCAGCTCGCGCGCCAGGACCGAGCCGCCTTCACGCGGCAATACCAGCACCGTGTGGCGGAATTCGGAGCCTTGCGATTTGTGCACCGTCATCGCGAACGCGGTTTCGACATTGCGCAGGCGCGTCGCCAGCACGCTGCGCACGGCTTCGCCTTCGGAGAAATAGACGCGCAACGAGCCGGGACGCAGCGGATCGGGCAGCGCCAGCCCGATATCGCCATTGAAGACGCCGGCGCCGTAATCGTTGCGCGTGACCATGACCGGCCGCCCCACATACCATTCGCCGCGGCGGCGTATCAGGCCTGCCGCCTCCAGCCGCTGCTCAATCGCCTCGTTCAGGCCCGTCACGCCCCATTCGCCTTCGCGCACGGCGCACAGCAGGCGGAAGGCCTCGAAACTCTTCAGCACTTCGCGCGCCCAGGCTTCATGCACATCGGGACCGCCTTCCATGGCCGCCGTCTGGCCGGCCTGCAGCAGGCGCAGATACTGCTGGTAGCCGCTGCCCGCGCCTTCGCGGCCTTGCACGGCCAGCTTCAGCACCTCGGGCAGCTGCGCCGCCTCCATCCACAGCAGTTGACCGCCGCTATCGCCGCGCAGCACCTGGCGCGCCGCTTCGGCGTCGCCCTGGTTGACGGCCGTGGCCAGGGCGCCGATCGGACCGCCGAAACGGCGGCTCTGGCGCAGCATCACGGTTTGCTGGGCCAGCGCGCCGCCGTCCGCATCCAGGAAGGCGGGAGGAATCTGCTGGCCGCTGGCGGCGGCCACATACTCCAGCGTGGCGGCGGTATAGCGGCCCGCTTCGGCGTCGTGGCATAGATCGCCCAGCACCGCGCCCGCTTCGACCGAGGCCAATTGGTCCTTGTCGCCCAGCAGGATCAGGCGCGCGTGCGGCGGCAGCGCCGCCAGCAACGCAGCCATCATCTCCAGGTGCACCATCGAGGCTTCGTCGACGATCAGCACATCCACATCGAGCGGATTGCCGGCGTGATGCTGGAAGCTGCGCGTGTCGGGCCGCGCGCCGAGCAGGCTATGCAGGGTGCGCGCCGCGCCCATGCGTCCGGCCAGCTCGCGCAGCGGCAGCGCGGCGCCGACCTTGCCGGCCAAGCTGTCGAGGGCATGGTCGATCGATTGCTTCAGGCGCGCCGCCGCCTTGCCGGTCGGCGCGGCCAGCGCGATGCGCAGCCCGCCGGCCTGCGGTCCCGCCACCGCGAACAGCAGGGCCAGAAGCCGTGCCACGGTATAGGTCTTGCCGGTGCCGGGACCGCCGGTGATGACGGCCAGATTGCCGCGCAAGGCGGTGGCGCAAGCGATTTTCTGCCAGTCCGGGCCGCCTTCGCGCGTGGCATGGTCGAACAGGATGTCCAGCCAATGCCGCGCATCGGCCGTATCCACCGGCAGCGGCTGGCCGGCGCGGCTGCGCACCGCGCCCGCCACCGCCGTTTCGTCGCTCCAGTAGCGGCGCAGATAGAGCCGCTCGCCATCGAGCACCAGCGGTTGTTTGAAATCCAGGTCGCCCACCGGCCAGACCTGTTCGCAGGAATACAGCATGGCGCGCCACGCCATCGCATTGCGCGGCAGCGGCCCGGCCGCGTCGCGCAGCGCGTTCCACTCTTCCGGCGTCCAGCCCAGCAGGCCGGAAGGGTCTTGCGCCAGATCGTTGAGCATCAGGCAGCTATGGCCCCGGCCCTCCAGCTCCGACAGCAGCAGGCAGGCCAGCATCAGCGGCGCCTCCGCGCCGCCCGTGGGGCGGTTGGACGGCATGCCCAGCGTGGCGACAAAGCGCGCGAAGGCGCCGCTCAGGCGGCGCAGCTTGCCCGCCTCGGTCAAGGCTTCGATCTGGGCGTCCAGCGGCGTGCCGATGACGCTCTCCCTGTTCTGGTTCATAGTGCTTCTCCGGCGGCGGCCCTGGACGCGGCGCTGCCGCTCACGCTATTCATCATACTCTCGCTCCGTTTCCACCCTGTCGCCCAGCAGCGCTTCCAGCCCATCGAGCAGGCCGGCCTGCGCTTCCAGCACATAGCAGCCGCGCGTCTGCGCATTGCCCACGCCGCGCAGGAAGTAGAAAATGGCCCCGCCCAGCTGCGACGCCGGATCGTAGGACTCGCCCAGGCGGCTGCGCAGCAGGCGGTGCAGGGCCAGCAGATAGATCGCGCCCTGGATATCGTAGCGGTGCTCGGCCATGCCCACGGCCAGTGCCTGCTTGTGGTAGGCCGCGTCGCCGCTGCCCAGCGCATTCGACTTGTAGTCCAGCAGCCAGTAGCGGCCCTCGTGTTCGAACACCAGGTCGCAGAAGCCTTTCAGCATGCCGTGCAGCTCGCGTTCGGGCAGCGCCGGACGCGCCAGCCCATCCAGCAGGTGCGCGCGGCACAGGCGGTCCAGCGCCCCGGTGCGCAGGCGCTCGCTGGGGAACCAGAACTCCATCTCCGACAGCACAGGCCCGATGCCGTCCAGCGCCGCGCCCAAAGGCGGCAGCGGCGTGGTGACGGCGCTGCGCAGCCAGGCCAGCGCATCGTCCAGGCGGTTGCCCCAGCCGGCGCGTTCGATGCGCTTGCCGAGGCGGGTTTCGAAGGTGGCGTGATGCACGCTGCCGAAGCCTTCCTGGCCTATCCACTCCAGCTGCTCATGCAGGAAGTTGCCCGGCACCGAGCCGCGCGGGAAGCGGTGCCAGGGCGCGTCCTCGGCACGCAGCGCGGCGACGGCGCCACTGCCCAGCGCCTGCTCATCGTCCTGTTCCAGCAGCTTTTCCTGCAAGGCGTCGCGCGGCACGGGCGCCGCCGGCTGTGCCGCCGCCCCATAGCCGGGAGCGGCCGTGCGCCGCGCCAGCGAGGTAAAGCTGCCCACGCTCCAATCGCGCTCGAAACTGCCGCTGAATGGACGCGGATCGATCAGGGGAGGCGCCTGCTCCACCCGGCCGAACAGGGTCAAGCCCTGCTGCGGCTCCAGCATGCGCAGACCGATATGGCCGCAGTCGCCGCGCAGCTGCTGCCAGTACTCGCCCAGACGGCTGGCCGGCAGCGCCGCGCCGCCGCCCAGCAGATAGCCCAGCGCCGATTCGTGCAGCGTGCTTTCGCCGGCCTTGCGCGCCGCCAGCGCGGCCACGCCCAGCCACAGGAAATGGCGGGCGCGGGTCAGCGCCACGTACATCAGCCGCAGGTCTTCGGCCAGACGCGCTTCGTCGGCCGCCGCCAGCGCGGCATCGGAACGGCCCAGGTCCAGATGGCGCACGCCTTCTTCATCGGTGTATTCGAGGAAGCTGCGGTTGCGCTTTTCCACCTTGCGCGCCGTGACGGCGAACGGCAGATACACCAGCGGATACTCCAGCCCCTTGGACTTGTGCACGGTGACGACCTTGACCAGCTCCGCATCCGATTCCAGCCGCAGCACGCGCTCGTCGCCGCCCTCGCTCTCGCTGTCGATCTGCTCGGCCAGCCAGCGGATCAGCGCCTGCTCGCCGTCGAGCTGGCGGCTGGCGCTTTGCAGCAGTTCGGCCAGATGCAGCAGATTGGTCAGACGCCGTTCGCCGCCGGGCTGGGCCAGCATGGCCGCCGGCAGGCGCAGCTCGTGGATGAAGCGGCGCAGCATGGCCAGCACGCCCTGGCGCTGCCACACCACATGCAGCGCCTTCAACTGCTCCACGCGCTTTTCCCACGCCAGCTCGTCGGCCGAGAGGCGCGCCAGCTCGGCCAGCGGCAGATTGATGGTGCGGGTGGCGAAAGCGGCGCGCGCCAGGGCGCCATCGAGCGGATTGGCCAGCGCCGTCAGCCAGCGCAGCACATCGGCCGCCTCGTCGCTGTCCAGCACCGAATCCTTGTCCGACAGGTAGACGCTCGGCACTTTGCGCCGCAGCAGCGCCTGGCGGATGGCCGCCGCCTCGCGCCGGTCGCGCACCAGCACGGCGATATCGGCCGGCTGCAGGCGCTGCCAGCCCTGCGCATCCTCGAAACCGGCGCGGCTGTCGTTGAGCAGATTGGCGATATGCTCGGCGCAGTGCTGGGCGAAGAAATCGCGGTAGCCGTCGGCGCGCAGATCGTCGGCCGGATTGCAGGCCACCGTCAGGGCCGGCAAGGCGCCCTGGCTGTCGACCAGCACCTCCTTGCGGCCAGCCGCCGCCACCGCGTCGAACGGCAGCGGATTGGCGCCGTCGCGGCGGAAGCGGAAAGCGCCGCGCGGGAAGCCGGCAGGCGCGCCCGGCTCGCCTTCCACCCCGCCCTCGGCATGCAGGAAGATGCGGTTCACGGCCTGCACCACGGCGGCGCTGGAGCGGTAATTGGTGCCGAGCTGGTAATGCCGTCCTGCGGTGGCGCGCCGCGCCGCCAGATAACTGTGGATGTCGGCGCCGCGGAAGCCGTAAATCGACTGCTTCGGATCGCCGATCAGGAACAGGCCGAGCGTCGGATCGTTCTCCGCCACGCGGTACAGCAGGTCGAAGATGCGGTACTGGCTGGGCGCCGTATCCTGGAATTCGTCCACCATGGCGACCGGATACTGTTCGGTGATGCGTTTGCGCAGCGCCGCGCCATTGCTGCCTTCCAGCGCCTGCTTGAGGCGCTCCAGCATGTCGGCGAAGCCGAACTGGCGGTTGCGCCGCTTCAGTTCGCTCATGCGCTGGGCGATGCTGGCCGCCGCGTGGCGGTAGAGCGCATGGGCCAGCGGTTCGATCGCGGACAGCGCCTCTTCCAGCGCCGCCACCGCATCGAAATCGTCCGGCACGATGGGGTTGAAGCCCTTGGCGCAGGCGTCGGCGATGCCGTCCGGACGCAGACGGCGCCATGCCGTGTCGTTCATGTCGGGCCGCAACTGGCGCGGATCGGCGGCCCATTTGCGCAGCGCCTCGAACCATTTCGCCACCGACTCCGGCTTCATCTTGACGCCGTTGAAGCATTTCGGCGCCTCGGCGCGCTGCGCCAGAATCCACTGCTCCATGCGGTTGGCGCGCTCGTACCAGTCTTCCTTCAAGCCCGCCAGCTTGAGCATCTGCGCGTTCTGCTCGCGCCGGATCAGGGCCGCCAGCGTTTCGCCGCCGGCCGCGCCCACCGCCGCCACGCGCCGCACCAGCTCGCGCACCGAGCGCTTCAGCGCATCGACGTCGGGCCAGCATTCCAGCAGCGACTGCAGCACGTCCGCGCCCAGCGGATAGACTTGCTGGCGCCAGTAGTCGTGCACCGCATCCTCGAACAGGGCCGCCTCGTCGCTGACCAGTTCCTCGTCGAACAGGTTGGCGCTGTCGAAAGCATGCTCGCGCAGCATGCGCTGGCACCAGGCATCGATGGTGAAGATGGCCGCTTCGTCCATCGTTTCGGCCGCCAGCGTCAGGCGGTGCGCGGCCTGCTGGCGCGCGCTGTCGCCGGCGCAGGATTCGAGCAGTTCGTCCAGATAGGGATCGTTGCCCGCGCCCTGGCCGCGGAAGTAGGCCGCCGCCTCCACCAGGCGCTCGCGCACGCGGTTGGACAGCTCGCGCGTGGCGGCGCGGGTAAAGGTCATCACCAGGATCTGCGCAGGCAGCAGCGGACGCGGATACGCGTCGCCGCCGCCATGCCCCAGCACCAGGCGCAGGTACAGGGCGGCGATGGTCCAGGTCTTGCCGGTGCCGGCGCTGGCCTCGATCAGGCGCGAACCATGCAGGGGGAAGCTGGCGGGCAGCAGTTGCTGGCTCATGCCGCGCCCTCCTCTTTCATGGGATCGACCGCCACCGCATGCTGCAGCCAGTCGGCCAGCGGGCCATACAGCTCGCGCGAGCAGTCGGCGAATTCCGGCACCGCCGCCAGGGCGGCGAAATCGGGCCACAGGCGCGCCAGGCACAAATCCTCGTTCTCGCCCATCACCTCGAAGCCGCCGTCGTACACGGCGCGCGGATCGCCTTCGCGCACCAGCGCCAGCGCCGTCTTGCAGGCCGTGGGCAGGGGCGCATCCATGCCGGCGCGCCACAGCGCGGCCAGCGCCGCCAGCTGGTCGCGCGACTGGGCCGGGTCGAGCGGGGCCATGGTGATGATGGCGTCGCGCGCCACCAGGAAACCGGTGACCGGCATGCCTTGCGCGGCGGCGGCCAGCTGGCGCAGCCACATGGGAATCAGCTTTTCGCCGCGCGGCCAGCCATCCTTGTCGCAGGCCTTGGACGACATCTGCGCCAGCCATACCGTGGTGGAACCGTCGTGGCGCAGCTGGTCGACCCAGTCCTCCAGCACCAGGCCGGCCAGCTCCAGCTTGACCGGCAGCTTGGGCGCGGCCAGCGGATAGCGCGCGCGCAGCGCCAGCCAGGCGTAGCGCACCGGCTCCAACGCATCGACCAATTGCTCCTGCCACTGCTCGCCGATCAGGCCAATCGGCAGCACACCCTCGCGCCTGAGCCGCGCGGCGCGCTCTTCCAGGCCGCTGCGCACGTCGGCGATGTCTTCGTCAGCGCCGCCGTCATCGAGCATGGTGTCTTCCAGCAGATAGCGTTCCAGCGCATTCAGCGAGAACGGTTCCTCGTCCTCGCCCACCAGGGCCGATTCGCCGAACACCACGCCCAGGCGCTGGCGGAAGAAGTATTTAACCGGCTGGCGGATGAAACTGGCCAGGCTGTTCAACTTGAGGCGGAAACTGTCGTCGATCTCGAAAGGCGGCAGCTGTCCCTCCGCTTCCAACGCCTGCGCCTCGTCGGCCGCGTGGGCGGCGCGCCATTCGCCGGCATAGGTGAGCAAGCCGCCGGCCTCGAAATAGCGGCGGCTGAAAGGCTGCAAGGCGTGTTCGGTGGTGCGCGCGCCCAGGTCCATCTGCCAGCCCGCCTTCAGGTAATCGAAGAGCTGCGACAACAGCACCGACGGCGGCTGCTCGCTGTTGTCGCGCACATTGCGGCCCACCCAGCTAATATACAGCTTGTCGCGCGCGGCCAGGACGGCTTCCAGCATCAGATAGCGGTCGTCGTCGCGGCGCGAGCGGTCGCCCGGACGCGCCATGCCGGGCAGGGCCAGCAGGTCGAAGTCGGCCTTGCTGGCGCGGCGCGGGAAATCGCCATCGTTCATGCCCAGCAGGCAGACCACGCGGAAAGGCACGGCGCGCATCGGCATCAAGGTGCAGAAGGTCACGCCGCCGGACACAAACTGGTGTTCCAGCGACGGCTCGTCCAGCGCGCCCAGCCAGGCTTCGCGCAACACGGCCAGCGGCACGGCTTCCTCGAAGCCGGCGCCGGCGCTGGTTTCCAGCCAGCGGTTCAGGGTTTCATCCAGCTGCGCCAGCATCAGGCGGTCGCCTTCGTCGCTGGCCTTGAAGAAGGCTGCCAGCAGGGCGCGCGCCTGCACGCCCCACTCTTCCGGCGTGCGCGGCTGGGCCAGCAGCGCACGCCAGTACAGCAAGGCCTCGACCAGCTGGGCCAGCGAGCCGGCCAGCGCCGCATCCAGCCCGCCCACTTCGCCATACGGCTCGATGCCGTTGAAGGCCGCGCCATGGCCGCTGGCATAGCCCAGCAACATGCGGCGCACGCCGAAAATCCAGGCATTCTGCTCGCCGGCCGGCCCCAGACCCAGGCCTTCGCGGTGCTGGCGGTCCAAGCCCCAGCGCACGCCGGCGCCTTCGATCCACAGGCCCAGCGTCGGCAGGTCGTCGGCCGCCAGGCCGAAGCGCGCCGCCAGCGCCGGCACGTCCAGCAGGTCGCGCACTTCGCTCTGGCGGCAGCGCTGCTGCGGCAGGCGCAATAGCCATTCCAGCGCCACCAGCAGCGGATTCACGCTGCGGTCGTTGACGTCGCCGATTTCAAACGGGATATAGCGCGCATCGCTGCGCTTGTGCTGGCCGAAGACGGCGTGGATGGCGGCGGTGAAGACGTCGATGTCCGGCACCATCACCACCACGTCGCGCGGCCGCAGCGCCGGCCCGCCTTCCTCCTCCGAGGCGGCGAACATGGCGAGCAACTGGTCGTGCAGCACCTCGACTTCGCGCTGCACGCTATGCGCCACATGGAATTCGATGGAGCGGTCGCTATCCGGCGGCGGCGCCTGCGGATGCTCGGACAGCGGCAGCAGGTCGCGCACCGCCGCCTGCACCTGGGCCAGCAGGGTGGCGCCCTCGCCTTCGCTGAACAGGTCCACGCGCAGGCTGTCGCTGCGCCCCTCGGCCGCCGCGGCGCTGTCGAATTCATCCAGCATGCGGATGAAGTCGCGGCCCTGGCGCCCCCAGCCCGCCAGCAGCGGATGGCTGTGGGCATGCAGTTCTTCCAGCGGAATCTGGCCCAGGTCGACGCCATTGCGCAGGCTTTGGCGGCGGTGGGCGGCGCGCAGCAGGTCGCGCCCTTCGATGATGTCGCCCCAGTAGAACTGGCAGGGATTGGGCACGGCCAGCATCACCTGGGTGAAGCGGGCCAGCGCCGCCAGCGCCTGCAAGGTCTGGAACGGCAGGGCCGATACGCCGAACAGCACGATGCGGCGCGGCAGGCGGCCCAGCGGCTGCGCCCCGCTGGCGACGGCGCGCAGGAATTCGGTGTGCACGGAAGCGCGGCCCAATTCACGTTCGTGTTCCGGCACGCTGGCAATCACGGCGCGCCACAAGGCGCCCTGCCAGCGCTGGTCCTCGGCCAGCGGCGCCAGTTCGCCGCGCGCGCTGCGCAGCTGGTCGCGCCCGGCGGCCCAGTCTTCCAGCCAGTCGGCGCGGTAGACCTGGTACTGGTCGAACAAGTCGGCCAGGCGCTCGGCCAGCTGCAGGCGGCGCTCCGGGTCGCCGTCGCCGAGGAAGTGGCGCAGCGGCGCGAAGACGGGATCGGCCAGCAGCACCGGCAACAGGCGCATCAGCCGCCAGGTCAGCGGCGCCTTGTCGAAGGCGGAAATGGGCGGCACCCGCTCGCGCCCCAGCATGCCGCGATAGGTCTCCCACAGGAAGCGGGCCGGCAAGGCCACGCGGGTGGCGGCGCACACGCCCGCATCCTCGGCCAGCGCGATTTTCAGCCACTCGGCCACGCCGTTCGATTGCACCAGGAAGGTCTCGGTTTCCAGCGGCGCCAGCGGATGCGCGCGCAGCCACTGGAACACGGCGGCGCGCAGCTGTTCCAGCTGGTTGCCGTGCAAGATCAGAAGTCCGGGAGTAACGCTCGCGTGCATAGTGCCGTGGAAGTGGATGCCAGCCGCTATTATCGCCTGTCGCGCGCCGATTACAAACCCTGGACCGCGCGCGCGGCTCGCATGCCGCTAGCCTGGCATGCTAGCCGCCAGCTCCTGCGCCACATGCTCTTTCAAACGTTCCAACAAGGGCTGCATGCGGACCACGATGGCGCGCGCCTGCTCCAGGCCATCCTCCGGCTTCATGCGCTCCAGGCTCAGACACAGGTCGGCGAAACTCATGGCGCCCACCGCGCGCGCCGAGGACTTGATGCGGTGCCCCAGCTCGGACAGGCGCTTCATGTCGCCCAGTTGCAGCGCCTCGTTCACCTCCACCATGCTGTCGCGCGCCGAATCGAGGAACATCAGGGCGTACTTGCGCATCTTGTCCGGTTTGTTGCCGAAGGTCTGGGCCAGGGCGCGCATATCGAACAGCTCAGCCTCGCCAGGAAGCGCCATATCGGCCCCGTCATCGGCCGCCAAGGCGGGCAAAGGCGCAGGCACGGGCGCTGCCGGCGCCGCCATCTCGAACGCCACGGCGGCGGGTGCGGCCTCCGCCACGCTGGCGATGGGCGGCGCATTTTCCAGCGACGCGGCCTCACGCGGCGGCGCTGGCCGCGCCGTGCCATCGGAGGCGCGCTGGCCCAGCCATTTTGCCAGTACGGCGAACAGCAGTTGCGGTGCGATCGGCTTGGTCACGAATTCGTCCATGCCCGCCTCCAGGCAGCGCGCCTGGTCTTCGCGGCCAGCATTGGCCGTCATCGCGATCACCGGCGTGCCGGACAGCTTGGGATGGAGGCGGATCAGGCGCGTCGCCTCGAAACCATCCATCACCGGCATCTGCACATCCATCAGCACGCAGTCGAAATGCTCCTTCAGCAGCAGGTCGATGGCTTCCTTGCCGTTGTTGGCCACCACCACGGTGGCGCCGGCATCCTCCAGCAGTTCCTGGCCCACCTGCTGGCTGAAGATATTGTCCTCCACCAGCAGGATGGAGGCGCCGCGCAGCGAGGCCGCCACTTCGCCCTGCAGCGCCTCGCCCTGCGGCTCCTGCAGGAAATTGGTGCTCTTCATCAGACGCGCCGTGAACCAGAAGGTGCTGCCGTGTCCCGGCTCGCTGTCCACGCCCACGCCGCCGCCCATCAATTCCGCCAGCTGCTTGCTGATGACCAGGCCCAGGCCCGTGCCGCCGTATTTGCGCGTGGTCGAGGTGTCGGCCTGGTGGAAGGACTGGAACAGTTTCCCCACCTGCTGCGGACTCATGCCGATGCCGTTGTCCTGCACCTCGAAACGCACCATGGTGTAGTTGTCGCGGTCTTCCACCGGCCGGGCACGGATATAGATGCGGCCATTTTCCGAAAACTTGATGGCGTTGCTGGTGAAATTCAGCAGCACCTGCTCCAGGCGCAGCGGATCGCCGCGCATCTGGCGCGACAGGCCGGGCCAGATTTCGAACACCAGTTCCAGCTCCTTGTTCGATGCCGACTCGCCCAGCTGGTTCGAGATATTCGACAGCAGCGACTCCAGCGTGAAGTCCAGCATTTCCAGATCGAGCTTGCCCGCCTCGATCTTGGAGAAATCGAGGATGTCGTTGATGATGCCCAGCAGGTGCTGACCCGAGTGGTAAATCTTTTGCAGATAGTCGCGCTGCTTGGGATTGGTGACCGACTTCAGCGCCAGGTGGGCCATGCCGATCACGCTATTCATCGGCGTGCGGATCTCATGGCTCATATTCGACAGGAAGTCGCTCTTGGCCTGGTTGGCCGCCTGCGCCTGTTCCTTCAGATTGTGCAGCTCCGTCACGTCGGTGGACAGCGCAATGACGGCGCTCACGCCCTGCTCGCCCTCCACCGGCGCCTTCACCGTCCACAGATGGTGGATCACGCCGTGGCGATCGACATACTTGCCCTCGCCCGAACGTTTCAGGCTGTCGGCAAACACGGCGCGGTCCTCGTTCCATGCCTGCTCGGCATCGCGCTGCGGCATCACTTCGCGGTCCAGGCGCCCGATGATCTGCTCCACCGGCAGGCCCATGGCCTCGGCCATCTTCGCGTTCACATAAATGAAGCGGCGGCCCTGGTCCTTCATATACACATGGGCATCCACATTATTCAGCACGCTGTCCAGCAGGCGGCGCTGCTCCTGGGCGCTGCGGCGCTGCCAGTACATGCTGAAAAAGAACAGGTAGATCAGCAAAGTGCCCGCAAAGCCCGTGCCCAAGGCCACCAGCGGAAACCAGCGGTCGAAGCCCAGCACCATATCGGCCTTGCGCGCGTGAAAGCGCGCCTTCCACAAGGTGCCGTTGAAATCGATCGGCAGCACGGTCAGGAAGTAGTCGTCCGAATTGCCCGGCAGGACCGGTGGCGCATCGATGGAACCGTTATCGTTGAACAGCAGGCGGTCTTCCTTGCCGATGCTCAGGCTGCGCTTTTCCGGATCGCCGGCGCCGTCGGCGTACAGGATCATATGCACCTGGCGGTCGGCCATCTCGTCGATCGCGCCTTGCACCAGCTTGGCCACGGAAAAGCCGATGCCGACCGATCCCAGATAGGCGGCGCGGCGGCTCTCCATATCATGCACCGGCATGCCGCGCCGGTAGACCGGCAGGCGCATGCCCAGGCCGATATGCGGCGCCGGCTTTTTCAGCAGCACCGGCTGGCCCGAGGCGCTGATCTGGCCCGTATCGCGCGACAGTTCCATGGCGCGGTCGATGGCGGGATTGGCGGTGATGTCCACACCGAAGCGCTCCATCAGCATGTCCATCGGTTCCAGATAAGTCAGCGGCGCGTAGTGGTGGCGCTGGCCCGGCGGCTTGATGTCGAACTTCGGATAGCCGGCCGGGTTGAGGCTGCGATCGGCGCGCACGGCGGCCACGAAGTCGTCGCGCTCGGCGGCGGGAACATAGGGGGCGTAATTGATGGCCTGGATCGCCGGAAAATGCAGCGGCATATTCAGGCTGTTCACGTACTGGCGGAATTGCAGCCGCGTCAGGGAGTCCGTGGTCTGGAACAGGGCCACCAGACCGCGCACCACATCCGAATAGGATTTCACGCGGGCCGAGATGCTGTACTGGGTGGCGCGCGTCAGGTTATCGAAGCGCAGTTGGGCGTCGTCTTCCACCGTTTTGGCGGCGGTGGCGTACAGCGTCATTCCGACGGCGCCAGCCAAGGCCAGGCCCGCGCCCCACAGCAGCAAGCGCGTACTGACCAGACTATTCCCAAGCTCATTGAGTTTGCGCATCGATCCGCCGGAATTTTCCTCTTGCATTGCAGCAGCATACTATTAAACGCCAGTGCGAACCATTTTTCGCCAGCCCGCTCCAAGCAGCAAAGGGGGGAAGAAAAAATGGTGTCGCTCCGATCCGACATATTTACTGCCAGTATCATTTCAGTGCAGGAAATCAGCGTGGCAAGGCCGCTGTTGGCCGCCCTGCTCGCTTGCAGCTTGCTGGTCCCGGCCGCCGCGCAGCAAGGCGCGGCCGACCACCATGAGTTCGAGGCGGCGCTGGAGGCGCCTTTCCTCGGCGGCGACGCGGGCGCGCGACCGCTGCATCTGCGCTTCCGCTATCCCGGTGCCGCTTCCGGCCAGCGCCTGCGCTGGCAGCTCGACCTGCTCGACCAGCGGGGCCGCAGCCTGCGCCGCTGGCAGGGCCGGGCCGCGTTGCGCGGCGCGGAACTGCAACTCGATCCAGCCTGGGAAGCGGGCCGGGCAAGCGATGCCGCGGCGGCACGGCCGCCAGCCGGCCTCTATCATCTGCGCCTGCGCGCGGCGCCCGAGCCGCCGGCCCGCGCCGCAGGCGGCAAGGCGGCATCGCGGGCGCGCCAGGCGTGGCGGGCGGAACAGGCTATCGAACAGCGCTGGCCGATCGCCATCGGCCAGCCGCCGGCGCTGCGCATCGCCGGCGGCAAGGCGCTGCCGCTGGCCGGCCAGGCCGCTGCCGCGCCGCCCGCCGCGGGCAGCGCCACGCCCTCCCTGGCCGAGCGGCCCAGCGCAGACCGTCCCTACACCGTCCACCTCGGCAATCTGCACAGCCAGACCGGCCACAGCGACGGTGGCGGCGAGCTTCCGGGCTGCCATGGCGCGCAGGAAGCGCAAAGCGCGGCCGCCGGTCCGGCGCAAGCCTTTGCCTATGCGCGCGAGCACGGCCTGGACTTCCTTATGACGTCCGAGCATAACCATATGTATGACGGTTCCGAAGGCAGCGCTCCGAACGCCGATGCAAGCCGCGCGCGCCAGCTCTATCAAAGCGGGCTGGAGCAGACGGCGGCTTTCAACGCCGCCCATCCCGGCTTTCTTGGCCTCTATGGCATGGAATGGGGCGTCATCAGCAAGGGCGGTCACCTGAATATTTTCAACAGCCCCGAGCTGCTGGGATGGGAGCGCAATGGCGCGGGCGAGCTGATGGCCGACACCTTCACCGCCAAGGGCGACTACGCCAGCCTGTACCGCCTGATGCGCGAACACGGCTGGATAGGCCAGTTCAACCATCCCGGCGACAGCCAGTTCCGCATCGGCGGCCAGGCTTTCGCCTTCAGCAGCGACGGCGAGCAGGCCATGGTCTTGTGCGAGGTGATGAACAGCTCGGCCTTCTCCAACCGCAGCGATGAACAGGAGAGCCACCTCAGCAACTATGAAGAACGTTGCCGCGGGCTGCTGGAAGCGGGCTACCACCTGGCTTTCAGCAGCAACCAGGACAACCACTGCGCCAACTGGGGCGCGTCCTACAGCAACCGCACCGGCGTGCTGCTGCCCGCCGGCGACAGCCTGACGCTGGACAATTTCATCACCGCCCTGCGCCAGCGCCGCGTCTTCGCCACCATGGACAAGGGCAGCCAGCTGATTTTCCGCGCCAACGGCCATCTGATGGGCGAGCGTTTCGACAACAGCGGGCCGCTGCAACTCCAGCTCAGCTATGCCAGCAGCGGCGGCCGCCATCCCGTGCGGGTGGAAATCTTTGAAGGCGTGCCTGGTCGGAAAGCCAGCACGCGCCTGCTGGCCCAGGACCGGGACGCCCTTACCATCACGCCGGTCCCCGGCGAACACTTTTACTACGTCCGCCTGACCCAGGACGACGGCAAGCAGCTCTGGTCGGCCCCGCTCTGGGTCCGCCAGCAAGCCCCGCCCTGAGCCGGTTCAGGGCGCCACTTTGTTCAAGCGCATCTTGAATTCGCTGCGCCACTGGCCGTCGCGCTTGATCTCGTTGCTGGCCTCGTAAGCCGCATCGCCGATGCGTTGCCAGGTGGCGCGGTACGCGAGCTTGCTGCCCGAGGCCGAGACGAACTCCGCCTCCGGGAAGACCAGGCGCTCGCCCTCGCCCAGGGCCAGCCCACGGCCGATGCCGCCCGCGTTCTCGTAATAGATGTAGGCGATCTGCTGCCGCCCGTGGTCATAGAAATACAGGGTTTCGCCCTCGTAATCGGGCCGCCCCGGCGCGCGCACCACATGGCGGTCGCGCAGATAATGGCCGCCATACACCCATTCGTAGCAATGGGTATCGCTGGCTTTGCCGCCCGGCATATCGCCGCGCCAGCAGTGCCCGGCCAGAAAAGCCAGCGGCGCCAGCCTGGCCGCGGCGGCCGGCACATCGGCGGCCAGGCCCGTCAGCGGCACGGCCGCCAGCCACGCGGCGCCCAGGGGCAGGAGCAGGGACAGGGCGGACTGGGTCCGCGCCAGGGGCAGCGTCTTCATTCTGATTCTCCTGTGAGCCGTCCGGCCCATGCCGGCGCCAAAGCAGTGTAAAACCGACCATTCAAAATAACAAGATTGGTGTAGAGTATCAGCCTCGTTACCCTAGAGGAGAAGTGATGCACGCATACCGGAAACTGGCTGGCAGCATGGTACTGGGCCTGGCCGCCGCCGGCGCCCAGGCGCAACAGGCCGATCCCTATCAATGGCTGGAAGAAGTCGGCGGCGACAAGCCCATGGCCTGGGTCAAGGACCAGAATGCCGCCGCCCTGAAAGAGCTGGAAGCCCGCCCCCAGTTCCCGGCCATCCAGGCGCGCCTGAAAACCATCCTCAATTCCAAGGAACGCATCCCCTTCGTCAAGAAGTACGGCAGCCATTACTACAATTTCTGGAAGGATGCGCAGCATGTGCGCGGCATCTGGCGCCGCACCACGCTGGAACAGTTCCAGAAGGCCGAACCGGAATGGGAAACCATCATCGACCTCGACAAGCTGGCCGAGGAAGAGAAGGAAAACTGGGTCTGGGCCGGCGTCAACTGCCTCTATCCGAAAGGCGAACGCTGCCTGGTCTCGCTCTCGCGCGGCGGCGGCGATGCGCAAGTGCTGCGCGAATACGATGTCGGCAAGCGCGCCTTCGTGGCCGGCGGTTTCGCCCTGCCCGAAGCCAAGAGCGATGTGGCGTGGATCGACCAGGACACGGTCTTCGTCGCCACCGACTTCGGTCCCGATTCCATGACCACCTCCGGCTACCCGCGCATCATCAAGGAATGGAAGCGCGGCACCCCGCTCAGCAGCGCGCGCCAGCTGTATGACGCCAAGCCCGAGGATCTGGCCGCCGGCGCCTACAAAGACTTCACGCCCGGCTACGAAGCCCAGTTCATCACGCGCCAGATCGGCTTCTACAGCAGCGAACTGTTCCTGTACGAAGGCGGCCAGCTGAAAAAAGTGCCGAAGCCGGACGACGCCAATGCCTACACCGTGCGCGACCAGCTGATGATCGAGCTGCGCTCGGAATGGAAGGTCGAGGGCAAGACCTATCCGCAAGGCGCGCTGCTGGCCACCGATTTCCGCCGCTTCATGCAGGGCGGACGCCAGCTTGAAGTGCTGTTCACGCCCTCGCCCACGCGTTCGCTGGACGGCGTGACCGTCACCCGCAGCGCCCTGCTGCTGAACGAGCTGGAAAACGTCAAGAACCGCCTGGTGGAACTGAAGCACGTGGACGGCAAGTGGCAGCGCCGCGCCGTCGAAGCGCCCGCCTTCGGCACGCTGGAGGCCGCCGCCCTCGACCCGGTCGAATCCGACCAGTACTTCCTGACCGTGACCGACTTCCTGAATCCGGCCACGCTGTACCTGGCCCAGGCCGGCAGCGACAAGCGCCAGGCGCTGAAGTCCATGCCGGCCTTCTTCGACGCCAAGCCCTACGTCGTCAAGCAGTTCGAGGCGCGCTCCAAGGATGGCACCAAAGTGCCTTACTTCGTGGTCATGAACAAGAATGCCAAGCTGGATGGCAAGAATCCCGCCGTGCTGTATGGCTATGGCGGTTTTGAAGTCTCGCTCAAACCCTTCTACAGCGGCGTCACCGGCGAGGCCTGGCTCAAGCACGGCGGCGTGTATGTGCTGGCGAATATCCGCGGCGGCGGCGAATTCGGCCCGCGCTGGCACCAGGCGGCGCTGAAGGAGAACCGCCAGCGCGCCTTCGACGATTTCATCGCCGTGGCCCAGGATCTGGCCAAGCGCAAGGTCAGCAGCCCGCGCCACCTCGGCATCATGGGCGGCAGCAATGGCGGCCTGCTGGTGGGCACGGTGCTGACCCAGCGTCCCGACCTGTTCAACGCCGTCGTCTGCCAGGTGCCGCTGCTCGATATGCGCCGCTACAGCCGCCTGCTGGCCGGCGCCTCCTGGATGGGCGAGTATGGCGATCCGGACGATCCGGCGCAATGGGCGTATATCGGCAAGTATTCGCCTTACCAGAACGTGTCGAAGGACAAGCACTACCCGCGCACCCTGTTTACCACCTCGACCCGCGACGACCGCGTCCATCCCGGCCATGCGCGCAAGATGGTGGCGCGCATGAAGGAACAGGGCCACGATGTGCTGTACTGGGAAAACACCGAGGGCGGTCACGCGGGCGCGGCCAATAACGACCAGCAGGCCCAGATGTGGGCGCTGACCTATACCTTCCTGCTGAACCAGTTGAAATAAGGCGCTGATTCCAGTACCTTGCCGGCCGGCGGCGGCGCCAAACGTGCGCCGCCCGCCGGCCGGCTGTTTTATCCTGAAAAAATTCCTGCAATAAACATTGCTCAATTGATAAAATGTCGGATTTTGTCACCTTGTCCGTCTTTAAATCTTTTGCTTGACTCGTCTTCCTGGTGGAGTATCGTGGACATTCGCAAGAGGCGCTGACAGGGCCGATCAACTTTCAATTGCCGTGGTTCCGCTGTGCAGATTCCCAAAGTCCTCCTTGTAAACGATGATCCCGCCAGCCTGTTTGCGCTGGAAAGCCTGCTGGCGGCCGAAGCCGACCGGCGCGGCTATGAGCTGCATAGCGCCGTCTCGGGCGAAGACGCCCTGCGCGCCGTGCTGCGCCATGAGTTCGCGGTGATCCTGCTCGACGTGAGCATGCCCGGCATGGACGGCTTCGACACGGCGGACGCCATCCGTTCCCACCCGCGTGCCGCAGCGGTGCCCATCATCTTTATCACCGCCCACTATGCCGACGAGGTGAACCGCCTGCGCGCCTACCAGAACGGCGCCGCCGACTACCTGTTCACGCCCCTGGTGCCGCAGATCGTGCAAGCCAAGGTGGCCGTGTTCACCGAACTGGCGCGCAAGACCATGCAGCTGCGCGACCAGGCCGACGAGCTGCACAAATTGAACCAGAGCCTGCGCGCCCAGCGCCAGCAGGAAATGGAGCGCATCGGCCATGAGCTGGAGCAGGAAATGGCCGAGCGCCAGCAGGCCGAGCGCCGCGCCGCCGAGCTGCAGACGCGCGACAACCTGACCGGCCTGCTCAACCGCCGCTCCCTGGTGCAGCAGCTGGAACACGCCGTCGCCACGGCCGACCGCCAGCGCGGCGAATTCGCCCTTCTGTTCGTCAACATCAGCCGCTTCCGCCAGGTCAACGACAGTCTGGGCCACGAGGTCGGCGACGAGCTGCTGCGCCATGTGGCGGCGCGGCTGTCGGCCGCCGTGCGCGTGTCTGACGTGGTGGCGCGCCTGGGCGGGGACGAATTCGCCGTGCTCATCGAGGGCAATGGCGCCGGCGCCAACGCGGCGCGGGTGGCGCACAAGATCGGCCAGGCCCATGCCCGGCCATTCGACATCGGCATCCACCGCCTGAAAAATGTCAGCAGCATCGGCATCGCGCTCTATCCCCAGGACGCGGACAATGCCCAGCAACTGATGAAGCACGCCGACCTGGCTTTGAGCCATGCGCGCGCCAGCCATGCCGGCGGAGACGAGGGCAGCCTGAAATTCTTCCACGATGAACTGAACCAGCTGGAACGCGAACGCGAGCTGTGGACTTCGGAACTGCGCCTGGCCCTGGTCAGCGGCCAACTGGAAGTGCTGTACCAGCCCCAGGTCGATCTGGCGACCGGCCGCGCCAGCGGCGTGGAAGCCCAGCTGCATTGGCGCCACCCGCACCAGGGACTGCTGGCCGCGCCGCGCTTCCTGGCCGACATTCAGGACCGCGCCCTGCTTGACCGGCTGGACGCCTGGCTGATCGGCGCCGCCTGCGCGCAAGCGGCGCTGTGGCGCGATGGTCCGCGTCCGCCCGGCCTGTCCCTGCCCGACTTCAACGCCGGCGGCGGCGCGCCCGCCAGCAGCGTGGCCGCCGTCCGCGCGCCGCTGCACCTGTCGCTGCGCCTGGCCACCACCCAGCTGCATACCGAGATTCCGGCCCACCTGCTGGCGGAAATGCGCAAGCACCGCCTGCCGGCCGGCAGCATCACGCTGCAACTGGGCGAGGCGCTGCTGCGCGCCCATAATGAAGCGATCGAAGGCGTGCTGCACCAGTTGCAGTCGGGCGGCGTGCGCCTGGCGCTGGACGATTTCGGCCACGCCCATTTCTCGCTGGCGACCTGCCGCAAGCTGGGCCTGGACCAGATGCGCATCGACGCCGGCTTTGTGCGCAATATCGGCACGGTGGAAGGCGGCAGCGATATGGTGGCCGCCATCGTCCACCTGGCGCGCGCCCTCGGCATGGAAGTGCTGGCCCTGGGCGTGCAGAATCAAAGCCAGCTGGCGGTACTGCAAACCGTGGATTGCGAGCAGTATCAGGGCGAGCTGTTCTGCCCTCCACTGCCGGCGCAGGAAGTGCTGCCCGCCTTGTATTTGAACGGACATACCCCCTTACCCCAAGAGGATTTCGTCAATGAATGATATGACCGAACTGCCGGAGGAACTGGACCTGCGCCTGATCCTGTCCACCCTGATGGCACTGAAAAAAGGCGATTTCTCTGTGCGCATGCCGTCCGACTGGACCGGCGTCTCAGGCAAGATCGCGGATACGCTCAACGACATCATTGAAAACAACGAGAAGCTGGTCAAGGCCGTGACCGATGTGAGCCGCGTGGTCGGCCGCGAAGGCCGCCTGACCCAGCGCGCCGCCGTGCCGACGGTCTCGGGCGGCTGGAGCACCATCATCAGCTCCGTCAACACCCTGATCGACGACCTGGTGCGGCCGACCACGGAAATGGCGCGCGTGATCGGCGCGGTGGCCAAGGGCGACCTGTCGCAGACCATGGCGCTGGAGGTGGATGGCCACCCGCTCAAGGGCCAGTACCTGCGCGCCGCGACCACCGCCAACACCATGGTGGAGCAGCTGTCCTCCTTCTCGTCCGAAGTGACGCGCGTGGCGCGCGAAGTGGGTACGGAAGGCAAATTGGGCGGCCAGGCCCAGGTCAAGGGCGTGGCCGGCACCTGGAAGGATTTGACCGACTCGGTAAACTCGATGGCGGGCAACCTGACTTCCCAGGTCCGCAATATCGCGGAAGTGACCACCGCTGTGGCGAACGGCGACCTGTCCAAGAAAATCACGGTGGACGTGCGCGGCGAAATCCTGCAATTGAAGGACACCATCAATGTGATGGTGGACCAGCTGCGCTCCTTCGCCTCCGAGGTGACGCGCGTGGCGCGCGAAGTGGGCACGGAAGGCAAGCTTGGCGGCCAGGCGTATGTGCCCGGCGTGGGCGGCACCTGGAAGGACTTGACCGACAATGTGAACTTCATGGCGTCCAACCTGACCGGCCAGGTGCGGAATATCGCGGCCGTGACCACGGCCGTGGCGAACGGCGACCTGTCGAAGAAAATCACGGTGGACGTGAAGGGCGAAATCCTGGAACTGAAAAACACCATCAACGTGATGGTGGACCAGCTGAATTCCTTCGCCTCGGAAGTGACGCGCGTGGCGCGCGAGGTGGGTACGGAAGGTAAGCTGGGCGGCCAGGCCAATGTGCTGGGCGTGGCCGGCACCTGGAAAGACCTGACCGACGGCGTGAACTCGATGGCGGGCAACCTGACCGGCCAGGTGCGGAATATCGCGGAAGTGACCACGGCCGTGGCCAACGGCGACTTGTCCAAAAAGATCACGGTGGACGTGAAGGGCGAGATCCTGGAACTGAAAAACACCATCAACGTGATGGTGGACCAGCTGTCCTCCTTCGCCTCCGAAGTGACGCGGGTGGCGCGCGAGGTGGGCACGGAAGGCAAATTGGGCGGCCAGGCCCAGGTCAAGGGCGTGGCCGGCACCTGGAAGGACTTGACCGACTCGGTGAACTCGATGGCGGGCAATCTGACCGGCCAGGTGCGGAATATCGCGGCCGTGACCACCGCCGTGGCGAACGGCGACCTGTCCAAGAAAATCACGGTGGACGTGAAAGGCGAAATCCTGGAACTGAAAAACACCATCAACGTGATGGTGGACCAGCTGTCCTCCTTCGCCTCCGAAGTGACGCGGGTGGCGCGCGAGGTGGGCACGGAAGGCAAATTGGGCGGCCAGGCCCAGGTCAAGGGCGTGGCCGGCACCTGGAAGGACTTGACCGACTCGGTGAACTCGATGGCGGGCAATCTGACCGGCCAGGTGCGGAATATCGCGGAAGTGACCACCGCCGTGGCCAACGGCGACCTGTCCAAGAAAATCACGGTGGACGTGAAAGGCGAAATCCTGGAACTGAAAAACACCATCAACGTGATGGTGGACCAGCTGAATTCCTTCGCCTCGGAAGTGACGCGCGTGGCGCGCGAGGTGGGTACGGAAGGTAAGCTGGGCGGCCAGGCCAATGTGCTGGGCGTGGCCGGCACCTGGAAAGACCTGACCGACGGCGTGAACTCGATGGCGGGCAACCTGACCGGCCAGGTGCGGAATATCGCGGAAGTGACCACGGCCGTGGCCAACGGCGACTTGTCCAAAAAGATCACGGTGGACGTGAAGGGCGAGATCCTGGAACTGAAAAACACCATCAACGTGATGGTGGACCAGCTGTCTTCCTTCGCCTCCGAGGTGACGCGGGTGGCGCGCGAGGTCGGCACGGAGGGTAAGCTGGGCGGCCAGGCTTACGTTCCCGGCGTGGGCGGCACCTGGAAGGACTTGACCGACAACGTGAACTTCATGGCCTCGAATCTGACCGGCCAGGTGCGGAATATCGCGGCCGTGACCACGGCCGTGGCGCGCGGCGACCTGTCCAAGAAAATCACGGTGGACGTGAAAGGCGAAATCCTGGAACTGAAAAACACCATCAACGTGATGGTGGACCAGCTGTCTTCCTTCGCCTCCGAGGTGACGCGGGTGGCGCGCGAGGTCGGCACGGAGGGTAAGCTGGGCGGCCAGGCTTACGTTCCCGGCGTGGGCGGCACCTGGAAGGACTTGACCGACAACGTGAACTTCATGGCCTCGAATCTGACCGGCCAGGTGCGGAATATCGCGGCCGTGACCACGGCCGTGGCGCGCGGCGACCTGTCCAAGAAAATCACGGTGGACGTCAAGGGCGAAATCCTGGAGCTGAAAGACACCATCAACGTGATGGTGGACCAGCTGTCGTCCTTCGCCTCCGAGGTGACGCGGGTGGCGCGCGAGGTCGGGACCGAGGGAAAGCTGGGCGGACAGGCCAAAGTTACCGGCGTGGCCGGCACCTGGAAGGACTTGACCGACAACGTGAACTTCATGGCCTCGAATCTGACCGGCCAGGTGCGGAATATCGCGGCCGTGACCACGGCCGTGGCGCGCGGCGACCTGTCCAAGAAAATCACGGTGGACGTCAAGGGCGAAATCCTGGAGCTGAAAGACACCATCAACGTGATGGTGGACCAGTTGTCCTCCTTCGCCTCGGAAGTGACACGGGTGGCGCGCGAGGTCGGTACCGAGGGCAAGCTGGGCGGACAGGCCAATGTGTCCGGCGTGGCCGGCACCTGGAAGGACTTGACCGAGAACGTCAACCAGTTGGCGGCGAACCTGACCAACCAGGTGCGCGCGATTGCGGAAGTGGCGACGGCGGTGACGCGCGGCGACTTGTCGCGCTCGATCCAGGTGGAAGCGCGCGGCGAGGTGTCCTACCTGAAGGACAACATCAATGAGATGATCCGCAACCTGAAGGAAACCACGCAGAAGAATGCCCAGCAGGACTGGCTGAAAACCAATCTGGCGCGCTTCACCCGCCTGCTGCAAGGCCAGCGCGACCTGCAGGCCGTGACCAAGCTGATTCTGTCCGAGCTGGCGCCGCTGGTATCGGCCCACCACGGCGTGTTCTATATGATGGACTCGCAGGAATACGACGCCCGCCTGCGCATGATCGCCAGCTACGGCTACCGTTCCAGCCGCAAGCTGCCGACTTCCTTCCTGCCGGGCGAAGGCCTGGTCGGCCAGTGCGCGCTGGAGAAGGTGCGCATCTGGCTGACCGACGTGCCGCGCGACTATATCGTGGTGTCCTCCGGCCTGGGCGCGGCGCCGCCCACCAATATCGTGGTGCTGCCGATCCTGTTCGAGCAGCAGGTCAAGGCCGTGATCGAAATCGCCTCGCTCGACCGCTTCACCGAAACCCACCTCTCCTTCCTCGACCAGCTGATGGAATCGATCGGCGTGGTGCTCAACACCATCGAGGCCAACAGCCGCACCGAATCGCTGCTGACGCAGTCGCAGTCGCTGGCCCAGGAACTGCAGCAGACCAACCAGGAACTGGCGGAGAAAGCGCGCCTGCTGTCCGAGCAGAATATCGAGGTGGAACGCAAGAACCGCGAGGTGGAACAGGCCAAGCTGGCGCTGGAAGACAAGGCCACCCAGCTCGCGCTCTCGTCCAAGTACAAATCCGAGTTCCTGGCCAATATGTCGCATGAGCTGCGCACGCCGCTGAACTCCCTGCTGATCCTGGCGCAGCAGCTGGCCGACAACCCGGAAGGCAATCTGTCCGGCAAGCAGGTGGAATTCGCCAAGACCATCCACGGCTCCGGCTCCGACCTGCTGACCCTGATCAACGATATTCTCGACCTGTCCAAGATCGAGTCGGGCACCGTCACGCTGGACGTGTCGGAATACCGCTTCCTCAATCTGCGCAATTATGTGGACCGCACCTTCCGCCACATGGCCGAGGCCAAGCACCTGGGCTTCTCGGTGGAGCTGGCCGACACCTTGCCGGCCGCCCTCACCACCGACACCACGCGCCTGCAGCAGGTGCTGAAAAATCTGCTGTCGAACGCCTTCAAGTTCACCAACCACGGCCAGGTTTCGCTGGTGATCGGCCTGGTGCAGAGCGGCTGGAGCAGCGACCATCCCAACCTGGGCCACGCCGACGCCGTGCTGTCCTTCGCCGTCAGCGATACCGGCGTCGGCATCGCGGCCGACAAGCTGCAACTGATCTTCGAAGCCTTCCAGCAGGCCGACGGCTCGACCGCGCGCAAATACGGCGGCACCGGCCTGGGCCTGTCGATCTCGCGCGAACTGGCGCGCCTGCTGGGCGGCGAAATCCGCGTCGAAAGCACGGTCGGCGTGGGCTCGACCTTCACCCTCTTCCTGCCCTACAACCGCTCCGGCTTCATCAACTACGATACCGGCCGCCAGCCGCCGGTGCGCCTGCCGGCCGCGCCGCCCAAGGTGGTGTACACGTCGCCGCTGCCGGCCGAACCGGCCGAAATCGAAGGCACGGGCGGCTTTGCCGCCGAACAGGAAGCCGATGCCGAAACCTATGGCTCGACCATCGACGACCGCGGCCTGACCGCGCCGGGCGACCCTTCGGTCCTCATCATCGAGGACGACGAGCGCTTTGCCAAGATCGTGCTCGATTTCGCGCGCGAGAAGAACTTCAAGGGCATCGTCACCCATCAGGGCGATTCGGCCCTGAGCCTGGCGCGCGACTACCTGCCCTCGGCCATCCTGCTCGACCTGGACCTGCCCGACATCGACGGCTTTACCGTGCTCGATCGCCTGAAACGCGACCCGAGCACGCGCCACATCCCGGTGCATGTGATGTCCAGCCTGCGCGAACGCGAGCGGGCCTTGCGCTGCGGCGCCATCTCCTACCTGAACAAGCCGGTCAGCAAGGATGCCTTGCAGGAAGAGTTCGCGCGCATCCAGAAATTCCTGCTGGGCGGCAAACGCAATTTGCTGGTGGTGGACGATGAGCAGAACCAGCGCGACGCCATCGTCGCCCTGATCGGCGATGCCGACCTGCACATCAGCGCCGTCGGCACCGGCCAGGAAGCGCTCGACGCCCTGCGCACCGCGCGCTTCGACTGCATGGTGCTGGACCTGACCCTGCCCGACATCAGCGGCTTCGACCTGCTCGACATCATCGGCAAGGAGGCCAGCCTGCGCGACCTGCCGATCGTCATCAACACGGCCAAGGAATTGAACCGCAAGGAGGTGGCGAAGCTCAAGCGCTATGCCAAGACCATCGTCATCAAGGATGCGCGCTCGCCCGAACGCCTGCTCGATGAAACCGCCCTCTTCCTGCACCGCTCGCAAGCCAGCCTGCCGGAAGCGCAGCGACGCATGCTGGAAGAGATCCACGCCGCCGACAGCGGGCTGGCGGGGCGCAAGGTGCTGATCGTCGACGACGATTTGCGCAATATCTTCGCCCTGTCCTCGCTGCTGGAGCGCCAGCAGATGCAGGTATCGTTTGCCGAGAACGGGCGCGATGGCATTGAAGTGCTGGAGCGCGATCCGACCATCGAAATCGTCCTGATGGACATCATGATGCCGGAAATGGACGGCTACGACACCATGCGCGCCATCCGCCGCATACCCAAATTCAAGTCCCTGCCCATCATCACGCTGACGGCGAAAGCGATGAAGGGCGACCGCGACAAATGCATCGCCGCCGGCGCCTCGGACTACATCACCAAGCCGGTCGATGTGGCCCAGCTGCTGTCGCTGATGCGGGTCTGGCTGCACTGATGACGGCGGAAGGAATATTCATGGGCGCACTATCGGACCTGCGCAGCGAAGCCGGCGCGGAACTGGAAGCACTGGAACTGGACCTATTGCTGGAGGCGCTGGTGCGCCGCTACGGCTTCGACTACCGGCTGCACGAGCGCGATGCCTTGAAACGCAAACTGTATGCACTGATGCACCGGCGCGGCCTGGCGACGCTGTCGTCCCTGCAGGACCGCGCCCTGCACGATCCGGCCACCGCCAGCGCCCTGCTGCGCGCGCTGAGCGTGCCGCCGGCCACGCTGTTCGACGATCCGCAGGAAGCGCTGCAGCTGCGCGGCCTGATCGGCGCCTGCCTGCGCGGCGCCGCCCTGCCGCGCGTCTGGCTGGCCGATTGCGCCGGGGCGGAGCAAGCCTGGACCCTGGCCGTGCTGCTGGAAGAGGAAGGCCTGCTGGCGCAGACCGAAATCCACGCCACGGTGGGCAGCGACGAGCTGCTGGCCGAAGCCGCGGCCTGCCGCATCCCGCTGGAACGGCTGGCGCAATGCCAGCGCCTCTATGAATACGCAGGCGGCACAGCCAGCCTCTCGGCCCATTTCCAGATCGAAGACGGCCACGCCGTGCTGCTGCCGCGGCTGCGCAGCCGCATCAGCTGGGCGCAATACAATCTGGTGACGGACGCCTCCTTCAACGAATTCCAGCTCATCGTCTGCCGCCGCGCCCTGCCCGACTTCGGCCCGCTGCTGCGCCAGCGCGTGCTGCGCCTGTTCCACGCCAGCCTCGCCCCGCTCGGCATTCTCGGCCTCGACCGCCCCCTCGCCAGCGACGACGCCCACGCCCGCCACTACCAGCAACTCCTGCCCCAGCAAGCCTGGTACAAGCGCACCGCTTAAACCCTGGCTTCGCCTCGACCTATTTATTGACGGAGGATGCGATGGACAGCAAATTCAATTATGGCGATATCATCCAGATTGCATCCGATGCGCCAGCGGAGCTGCGTGCCGGCGAGCGCGGCTGGATTGTCGGCATATTTACTGAAAGACAAGGTTCAGGCTTCGACCATTTCCCCCCTGGTGTGGTGTATACGGTCGAGTATGAGGATGGAAGCTCGGCCGAGGTGCATGAAATGCACCTGCGGCTTGATCCAGAAGAATCGCGTCTGTCAGCCTGACAGGCGCGCGATGCAGTTTAAGCGCGCGACTGGCCGGTTTCCAGCATCTTGCGCACTTCGGCGGCCAGCTCTTCGCCTTTCTGCTCGCGCTCGGCGATGGCGCGCGAGGGCGGCAGCTCGATGCCGCGCTTGACCGCGGGGCGCTCGCCAACCTGGGTCAGCCAACGCTGCAGATGCGGCAAGCCTTCGGTTTCCACGCCCGACCATTTGTGCGTGCGCACCCAGGCCCAGTTGGCGATGTCGGCGATCGAATATTCGCTGCCGGCCAGGTATTCATTGTCCTTCAGATGCCCATCCAGCACGCGGAACAGGCGGCGGCTCTCGCCCTGGTAGCGGTCGATGGCGGCCTGGATTTTTTCCGGGAAGTAGCGGAAGAAGACATTGGCCTGCCCCATCATCGGTCCCACGCCGCCCATCTGGAACATCAGCCATTGCAGGGCGCGCGAGCGGGCTTTGGGATCGGCGGGCAGCAGGCGGCCGGCCTTCTCGGCCAGGTAAATCAGGATCGCGCCCGATTCGAACACGGCGAAATCGTCATTGGCGCGGTCGACGATGGCCGGAATGCGGCCGTTGGGATTGATGGCCAGGAACCAGTCTTGCTTCTGCTCATTGGCCGACAGACTCAGCACGTGCATGGTGTACGGCAATTGCAATTCTTCCAATGCAATGGAAATCTTGTGACCGTTCGGCGTGGCGGCGGTATAAAAGTCGATCATAAATGTCCTTGTCTGCCTGCTGCAATGAATGGAAACAGATCATAGCGTCATTCATACACTTTTGCTGGCGAACAAAAAAAGACCGGCCGCAATCTGAGGAGGGAGCCGGTCAAAACGCTATACTTAGCGCGGGGATAGGGGTTCCAACGGGCAACCCACCCATCGGGAAGAAACTGTGCCAGTTAGGGGCAAACTGGCAGCCTGTCGCGCGACAGGGATCGCGCGCTACGGAGTACACTTTGCCATCCTTTCTTATAGGCAGGCTTAGGACTTCATTAAAATAAGAAAGTAATCCCCATGAGGAAATTTCAATTCCGACAACTCGGCGTAGGCGGAAAGCTCACTTTCTTTACCTTCAGCCTGGTCAGTTTGATTCTCGCCATCCTCATCGTGCTGATCAGCAGCAGCACCACCGCCCTGCTCGAAGAACGCGAAATCAAAGGACTGAACACCGAACTGCGCGGCGTGCGCGATATGGTGGAAGTCTTCAACGGCGCCGTCACCAGCGAAGCGAACAGCTTTGCCAATGTGCTGGCCGCCTCCTACAGCGGCAAATTCGCGCTCGATCCCGGCCAGACCGTCGACGTCGGCGGCAAGCCCGCGCCCGCCCTCAGCGACGGCGGCAAGGTGCTGAACATGGACTTCAGCATCCCCGACCGCTTTACCGCGCAAAGCGGCGCCGTCGCCACCGTGTTCGCCGCCAGCGGCGAGGATTTCATCCGCATCTCCACCTCGGTCAAGAAGGAAGACGGCGAGCGCGCCATCGGCACCCTGCTCGACCGCGCCCACCCCGGCTACGCCGCGCTGCGCTCGGGCCAGAGCTATACCGGCCTGGCCACGCTGTTCGGCAAGCAGTTCATCACGCGCTACGACCCGATCCGCGACGCGGCCGGCAAGGTGGTCGGCATCCTGTTCGTGGGCGTCGATGTGTCGCGCGAGATCGCGGTGCTGAAAGAGCGCATCAAGGCCATCAAGGTCGGCGAGACCGGCTACTTCTATGTGCTCGATTCGCGCCCCGGCCCCGATTACGGCAAGCTGATTATCCACCCGGCGCGCGAAGGCGCGAACATCCTGAATTCCAAGGATTCGTCCGGCCATGAATTCATCAAGGAGATGCTGGAGAAGAAAAACGGCGTGATCCGCTACCCCTGGCTGAATCCCGGCGAAACCTCGGCGCGCGAAAAAGTCGTGGCCTATGGCTTGGTCAAGGACTGGAACTGGGTGATCGGCGGCGGCGCCTATGTCGAGGAAATCACGCGCGAAGCGGTCAGCCTGCGCACCCGCTACGCCTTGTTCGGCTTTGGCGCGCTGCTGCTGTTTGCGCTGGCCCTGTATTTCGTGGTGCGCAAGATCGTCACCCTGCCGCTGGCCCATGCCCAGGACGCGGCGCGCCAGATCGCCGACGGCGACCTGCGCGTGCGCTTGCAGGCCGAAGGCGACGACGAAATCGGCCGCATGGCCGAGGCGATGAACGGCATCAGCAGCAGCCTGTCGTCGGTGGTCGGCCAGGTGCGCTCGGGCGCCGACCATATCGCCACCGCTTCCGGCGAGATCGCCAGCGGCAACCAGGATCTCTCCTCGCGCACCGAACAGCAGGCCGGCGCGCTGGAGAAGACCGCCAGCTCGATGGAGGAATTGACCGCCACCGTGCGCCAGAATGCCGACAATGCGCGCCAGGCCAGCCAGCTGGCGCAAAGCGCCTCCGACATCGCCCAGCGCGGCGGCACCGTGGTCTCGCAGGTGGTGCAAACCATGGGCGCGATCGACGCCTCCTCGCGCAAGATCGTGGACATCATCTCGGTCATCGACGGCATCGCTTTCCAGACCAATATCCTGGCCCTGAACGCCGCCGTGGAAGCGGCGCGCGCCGGCGAGCAGGGACGCGGCTTTGCCGTCGTTGCGGGCGAGGTGCGCAATCTGGCCCAGCGCAGCGCGGCGGCGGCGCGCGAGATCAAGGAGCTGATCGACGATTCGGTCGGCAACGTCAACGCCGGCAGCAAGCTGGTACAGGAGGCCGGTTCCACCATGGGCGATGTGGTCAGCAGCGTGCAGCGCGTGACCGACATCATGAACGAGATCCGCTCCGCCAGCGAAGAGCAGACGGCAGGCATCGAACAGGTCAACACCGCCATCGTCAACATGGACCAGGTGACGCAGCAGAACGCGGCCCTGGTGGAAGAGGCGGCGGCGGCGGCCAGCGCCTTGCAGGAGGAAGCGGCCAAGCTGGCGCAGGTGGTGCGCACCTTCCGCATCGGCGGCGAAGCCTGAATCCGGCGCATAAAAAAAACGCCCGCATCCACGATGCGGGCCAAGGGATTCAAATCGGGAGAGATTTGAAAGAGCGGGGGAATCATCTCACACGCTTGTTACGCCGGCATGACAAATGCACCATACACTGTCACAATCGGGGGGCTGCGAAACAAGCGTCTTGTTTTCAAGATAGTCCAAGTTCGCCAGGACAAACTCTCCAATACTCACAATGCCCAGTTTTTTCAGGTCGTCCGCAACACTCATCCTTTCCCTGCTGCTGACGGCCTGCGTTTCGCCTCCCGCGCCAGACAGCGCGCCCGCTCCGGCGGAGGCGCTCCCACACAGCACCGATGCCAGCTTCCCGCCCACCATTTACCGCCAGGCCAAGGCCGGCGGCCAACCCGTATTCAAAATCAGCGCGGAAGATTCCCTGCTCGCCGTTACCGTGCGGCGCGGCGGCCTGCTGGCGCGCCTGGGCCATGACCATGTGGTCGCGGTGCGCAAGCTGGAAGGCTATGCTGCGCCTGGCCTGCAGCGGGCCGACCTGCGTTTTCGCCTGGATGAAATGACGGTCGACGAAAGCGGCTTGCGCGCCGAAGCCGGCCTGCACACCGAACCTTCGGCCGACGCCATCGCCGGCACCCGCCAGAACATGCTGACCCGCGTGCTGGATGCCGAACACCATCCCTGGGTGCTGCTGCAGATCCAGCGCAAGGGCGATGTGCTGGACGCCGCCGTGACCCTGCATGGCGTCACGCGCAGCTACCAGATCCCGGCACGGGTCACGGTCACGTCGCGCGGCCTGAGCGCCAGCGGCACGCTGGCCTTCAAACAAAGCGATTTCGGCATCACGCCCTTTGCCGTGATGGGCGGCGCGCTGGCCGTGAAGGACGAACTGGAACTGCGCTTCGCCGTCACCGCCCGCTGAAGCCTGCGCCTAGCGCGCCACGATCAGGCGCAGCCCCAGGCCGACGAAGACGGCGCCCGCCACGCGGTCCAGCCACATGCCGGCGGCAGGATTGCGGTTGATCCACTTGCCGACGGCACCCGAGAAGTAGCCCAGCATGCCAAACAACAGGCAACCCTGGGCGGTGAAGACCAGGCCCAGTTGCGCCGTCTGCCAGCTCACGCTGCCCTGCCCCGCCACCACGAATTGCGGCAGGAAGGACAGGAAGAACAGCACTACCTTGGGATTGATGGCGTTGGCGAACAAGCCTTTGCCGAAAAGGCGCAGCAGCGTTTCATCGGGCAGTCCCTGTCCTTCGACGCGGGCGCCGCCCCGGCTGCGCAAAGCGCCGATGCCCATCCAGATCAGATACAGGCCACCCGCCACCTTCAACGCCGTAAAGGCCGTCGGCGAGGCGGCGATCAGCGCGCTCACGCCCAGGGTCGCCAGCAAGGTGTGGCTCAAACAACCCAGGGCGCAACCCAGGCCGAAGGCCATGCCTTGCTTGCGTCCGCGCGACATGCCGACGCTGAGAACCATCAAATTATCCGGCCCCGGCGACGCGGTAATCAGCAGGGCGGCGGCCAGAAAGCCGAAAAACTGTTCAGGCGAAATTAGCACAATAGCATTTCCATCCAACAAAGAAAGTGGAATCATACTAAAAACTGTGTCAGCACCGTTGGTCTTCCTGGCCGCCAGACAGCTCGATGTCGATTAAAATCCTGTCTCTTCCATATTAAAAGTCATAGTTCCGAGCCGTGTCCCGCCTTGCCCGTCGCATCCCGCAGCCAGTCTGGCTGGCGTATCTGGTACTGTTGCAGCTGTTCTGCGGCGCCTTGGCGTTCGCCGCGCCGGCTGCCCCCAGCCCTGCGCCGGAACTCGTGCTGGCGGCCGGCACCAGCCGCGAAATCGATCTGGCCGGCCGCCTGTACCAGGCGCAGGACGCAGCCATGCCCGCCGACGCCGAGCAGGCGCAAGCCCTGCTGGCGCGCCTGAAACCCGCCGCCAAAGTCGATCTGCTGGGCGGCGCCTACTGGCTGCACGCGCGCGTGCGCAACAGCAGCAATGAAACGGCCTGGGTGCTGGATATTAATGAAACCCTGGTCGACCGCATCGACATCCGCATCTTCCGCGACGACGGCCAGGTCGACCAGATGCAAAGCGGCTACCGCGCCAGCCACGAATACTTCCTTCACTACGGCAAACCCTTCACGCTGCTGCCCGGCGAAACCGTCGACGTGCTGCTGCGCTTCGACAGCCCCTTCTACGCCCGCGTCCCCGGCTTTGCCTTCGTGCCGCAGGCCGAATACCGCGCCCTGGCGGCGCAAGAGAACACGCTGATCATCGGCTGCCTGGGGGCGCTGGCCTCGATGGCCATCTTTAACTTCTTCATCTACCTGATCACGCGCCAGCGCGCCTCCATCTACTACGCCGCCTATGTGGTGGCCTACGCCATCGGCTGGGCGCTGACCTTCCACCTTGGCACCGATTTGTTCGGCTGGCGCCAGCTGAATGTGCACTACATCTTCTTCTTCCTGCTGCCGGTACTGAGCACCCTGTTCTATACCAATTTCCTGCATTTGAAGGAGAACGCGCCGCGCCTGTACCGTGCCAGCTATGCCAATCTGTGGCTGTCGCTGCTGATGCTGCCCAGCTGCTTCTTCGCCCTGTCGTGGGCGCACACGCTGGCCACGCTGGCCATCATGGTGTGGATGATCCTGGCGCTTTCCAGCGGCATCGTGGTCTGGCGCAAAGGTTACCAGCCGGCGCGCTTCTTCGTGCTGGGCTTTCTCGCGCTGCTGGCGCCCGGCCTGATCGTGCTGCCGAATAATCTGGGCCTGATGCCGCGCGTGTTCGACAATACCCAGCTGGCGGCCTTGCTGGGCGGGACGCTGGACGGCATCCTGCTCGCCTTCGCCCTGGCCGACCAGATCCGCCTGCTGCGCAACAACCTGGAACAGCGCGTGCAGGAACGCACGGCCGAACTGACCGAAGCCAAGGAACATGCGGAAGTGGTGAGCCGCCACCGCATCGACTTCCTGTCGGCCATGAGCCACGACATCCGCACCCCGCTGGCGGGCGTGATCGGCATGCTCAAGTTCGCGCTGCGCGACCATTCGGTGCAGGGCCGCACCGAGGAATATCTGCGCATCGGCCTGCAGAACAGCCAGGCGCTGCTCGCCATCCTCAACGACATCCTCGACTTCTCCAAGATCGATGCCGGCCGCCTAAGCATCGAGACCGTGGACCTCGATCTGCAAGCCCTGGTCGACGACGCCATCGGCATCCTGCAGGCCCAGGCCGACGCCAAAAGCCTGCTGCTGCGGCGCGAACTGGCGCTCGACCTGCCGCGCTATGTGAAGGGCGATCCGACCCGCATCCGCCAGATCCTGCTTAATCTGCTGGGCAATGCCATCAAGTTCACCGACAGCGGCGAGGTGCGATTGGAAGGCCACGCCACGCCTGGCGCGCAAGGCAAGATCATGGTCAGCTTCAGCATCAGCGACACCGGCCCCGGCATCCCCGCCGCCACCCTGCCCCGGCTGTTCCAGAAATTCGAACAAGCCGACCACTCGACCACGCGCCGCTACGGCGGCACCGGCCTCGGTCTGGCCATCTGCAAGGAGCTGGTGCAGCTGATGGGCGGCACCATCCACGCCGACAGCATGGTCGGCCAGGGCTCCACCTTCAGCTTCCGCCTACCGCTGGAACCGGGCATGCCGCCGGAAGCCGATCCGCTCTCGGTGCCGCGCCACGAACGCCACGCCTACAAGCTGCGCGTGCTGTGCGCCGAAGACGTGCGCACCAACCAGATCATCATCAGCACCCTGCTGGAGAACATGGGCCACGCCGTGCATATCGTCGAAAACGGCGTGCAGGCGCTGGAAGCGCTGACCGCCGCCAGCTACGACCTGGTGCTGATGGATGGCCGCATGCCGCAGATGGACGGCGAACAGGCCGCGCGCCTGATCCGGCGCGGCGGCACGGCCGACTACCCGGTGCGCGACGCCCTGATTCCCATCATCGCCCTGACCGCCAATGCCAGCGACCATGACCGCGCCCGCTATCTGGCGGTCGGCATGGACGGCTTCCTCAGCAAGCCGGTGGACGAACGCCTGCTCTACGACCAGATCGAAAAAACCATCGCCCAGTTGCTGAACTGGGGCCGTCCGTTGCCGGCGCAAGCGCCCTCGCCATTGCGCGCAGGCGCCGCCACATCCGCCGGCCTGGATAGCGGCAACCCGCAGGAAGCCCGGCTGGCCGCGCAATTCGGTGTCGTCCCGGTCGAAAAGGCCGCTGCTGCCGGCGCCATCCAGATCATGCCGCTGGCCGGCCTCTCGGCCCAGCACATGCAGCGCATCACCAACGCCTTCCTCGACGAAGCCCCGCGCCGCCTGGAGCTGGCGCGCAAAGCCGCCCTGGCCGGCAACGGCCCGGCCGCCGCCTCCGCCTTCCACGCCCTGAAAGGCAGCGCCGGCTATCTCAGCTCCGACCAGCTGCACCGCCTCTGCCACCAACTCGAACAACTCACCGCCGCCGGCAAGCTCGACCAAGTGCGCGCCCGCCTCCCCGAGCTGCAAACCTGTCTCGACCAAGCCTGCGCCGACCTGCGCACCACCACCACCCCCGTTTGATCCAAATCAAACAATGTCCCACCCTGGTGTCAGGCACCAGAGGTAGACATTCTTTGATCTTGCGCAAAGAATGTCCTACCTTGGTGCCTGACACCAGGGTGGGACATTTACTGATCTGGATCAAAGAGTGGCGGGCTTGGCAGGGGTTGGCGGCGGCGTGTAGCATGCGAGGATGAAGATGAATCACGCTCGCGCCTGGGTGCGCATGCCGTCGGGCAAGCGGCTCGATTTGCTGGATCCGACACCGTTCGATTGGGATGATGCGGATCTGGCGCTGGGCCTGGCGCGGACTTACCGCTGGGGCGGCCATTCGGCCTGGCCGTTGCCTTTGTCGGTGGCGCAACATTCGATTACGGTGATGCAGTTGCGCCGGCTGTGGTCGGCCGCACCGCTCGATCCGGTGACGGAGCTGCGCGAGTTGCTGCACGATGCCGAAGAGGGTTTGCTGGGTTTCGATTGCATTTCCGTGCTCAAGCCGTTTCTCGGCGAGAGCTTCCGCGAATTGAGCCAGCGGCTGGAGACGGCGGTGTTCCGCCGCTATGGCCTGCCGGCCTGGACCCGCGCCGAGCACCGCATCCACAAGCGCGCCGACCGCATCGCGGCGGCCAGCGAGGCGGTCCATGTGGTGGGCTGGTCGCGGCAGGAGGTGCGCGGCATCCTGAAGATCCGCAGCGAGCCGCTGCAGGACGATCCTTTGCAGGCTTTGTACGGGGGACGGCCGTGGGAACCCTGGCCGCCCGATCTGGCCCAGGAGCGCTTTCTGGCCGAATTAAGGCGCCTGATGGACACGGTCTGATGCATAAGTGAAAGCTTCTCTTCACAAATCCCCGCTAAGAAGACGTTTTTAAAGCGGATTTTCGAGTTATCCACTTTCGCTGTGGATAAAGATGTGGAAAAGCCCATCTTGACAAGCCGGGAGGCCAGCACTGGCGCGGGTTTCAACAAATTGCCCATTCTTCGGGCAAATATTTACCTCTTTAAAATCAACGAGTTGCACGTGGCATTTGCGCCAAATCAAAGCCCTTTGCGGCCACTTGAAAATTTATTTTTCGCCGCCCATCTTGGTGCACAACAGACGCTTGAACCCTTTGACAAAAATACTAGCGAGGAATAGTGTCACCACTATGGTAGCTGCTTGATTGACTAGCCAGGGATACTGCATGGACGCGAAAGCAACAGACGACGACGCCAGTACCAACTGGATGATAGAAGATGAGGCTCCCACTCCGGAGGAGCAAAACCCAGCCGCCAGCCCGGAGCCATGGCGCGTCCTGATCGTCGATGACGACGTGGACGTGCATGTGGTCACCAAATTCTCCCTCAGCAACGCCTGTTTCATGGGCCGCCGCCTGAGTTTCCTGCACGCCTATAGTGGCGACGAGGCCATCAATATCCTGCGCAGCACGCCCGATATCGCCCTGATCCTGCTCGATGTCATCATGGAAACCAGCGATGCCGGCTTGAAGGTCGCCACCAAGGTGCGCGAAGTGCTGCACAACAAGCTGGTGCGCATCGTGCTGCGCACGGGCCAACCCGGCCAGGCGCTGGAGCACAGCATCATCCTCGATTACGACATCAACGATTTCTGGTGCAAGAGCGACTTGACCACGCGCAAGCTGTTCACTACGGTGATTTCCTCGCTGCGCGGCTATGCCGGCCTGCAGGAATCGGAACAGCGCATCGCCGCCCTGCAAGCCGAGTTGGACAAGGCACAGCGCCATGAACAGCAGGCGGCGGCGGCCTTGCTGGCGCTGCAGCAGGGCGACAGTTGGTCGGGCGAGCTGAGCATCGGTGAGCCGCCCAGCCGGGTCGCGCTCAATGCCACGCCAAGCTCCGAAAACGGGCAGTTTACGGTCAGCGGAAAAATACTGTAGAATCACTGTACAGGCATACAGCTGGCTTTCCATCGCAGTATGCCGCCGACTGGCTCGCGCGGCCATTGTCCTTCCTATTTCCTGCTCAGCTATCTCTTCCTAAGTAACGGATTGTAAAGCGCTTTTTGAAATATCCACACCGATTGTGGATATCTTTGTTGATAAGGCTGGCTTGACAAGGCAAACAGCCCGTAACGACGCCATCTATAACAAACTGCTCGTTCGATGGGCAATAATTTTAGCTAATAAAATCAATCACTTAAATTATCACGAATTCTCACACAGCAAGAATGGCGAAAAATTTACGTTCATTCAAAAAAGATAATTTTTGTGAATAACATAACACTCCGCCCGCCTGGGCGGAGTGCTGGGGCACGCGGCCTTAGTGGGCAAGGCGGCGCCTCTGTTCGGGTTGCAGCAAGACCCTTTCAATGACTTGGGGATTGATGTTGTGCGACTTCAGGTACTCGATGGCACACATGGTGTTGAAGCAATCCTGTACGGCGATGCCCTTGTCCACGATCGCGCTGCTCTGCAAATCCAAACGTTGCTGAAACAGCTCGCTTACTTCAGCCAGGTGATGCGGGTGGAGAGTCGAAACGTCCATCATGATCCTTCCAGCGATTAAGTAATTTTTAGGAATGCTGCCGTTCCCGCGGCAGTCTGAGAGGAGTATCCGACACCACCTGCCAAAGTCAATGGCAGCTTTCCATGATTGCGAGGATTTTCTTCCAACTTGCAAGCTTGCGTGGAAGCAGCAGCGCGGAATGGACAGGGAGCAAGCAGCAACTGATAATCCCAATATGGAAAACAGCGCCGACCGCCCCCGTCCCGAGTCCCTTGCCGACCTCTTCATCTCCTTCACCCTGCTCGCCCTGCAAGGCTTCGGCGGCGTGGTGGCCGTGGTCCAGCGCGAGCTGGTCGAGCGCAAACGCTGGCTGACCCAGGAGGAATTCCTGGAAGAATGGTCGGTCGCGCAAAGCATGCCTGGGCCGAACGTGGTCAATATGAGCATGATGATCGGCGCGCGCTACTTCGGCCTGCCGGGCGCGCTGGCGGCCATGGGTGGCATGCTGCTGATTCCGCTGCTGGTGGCCCTGGGTCTGGCCAGCCTGTATGGCGAATTCTCCAACTATCCGCAAGTGGCAGGCGCGCTGCGCGGCATGGCGGCCGTGGCGGCGGGACTGATCGCCGCAACCGGGGTCAAGCTGGCGGCGGCGCTGAAAAACCATCCCCTGCCCTTGCCGCTGACCTTGGGCTTTGCCCTGCTGGGCCTGATCTTCATGGCCTTGCTGCACCTGCCCATGCTGGCCACCCTGATCGGCATCGGCGGCCTGAGCTGCGTGCTGACTTACCGCCGGCTGAAGCCATGAATGCGCCCTTGCATATCGTGCTGAGCTGGAACGACTGGCTGCAGCTGTTCGGCCAGTATCTGCTGCTGTCCTGCATGTCGGTGGGCGGGGCGATTTCGACCACGGCCGAGATGCACCGCTTCCTGGTCGAGCAGCATGGCTGGCTGACCCAGACCCAGTTCAATGATTCGATCGCCATCGCCCAGGCCGCACCGGGGCCGAATGTGCTGTTCGTGGCGCTGATGGGCTGGAATGTGGGCCTGAATGCCGGCAGTTATGCGGCGGCCGTGCTGGGCGTGCTGGTGACCATGGTGGGCATCATGCTGCCCAGCAGCGTGCTGGCGCTGCTGGCGGCCGGCTGGGGCCACCGCAACCGCGAGCTGCGCGCCGTGCGCGCTTTCAAGCAGGGCATGGCGCCCGTGGTGATTGCGATGCTGGTGTCGACCGGTTTGATCCTGGGTGGCGCCGATCAGGATGACGCCACGCATTGGCCATTGTGGCTGCTGTCCATCGTGGCCGGCCTCATCGTCTGGCGCACCCGCCTCCATCTGCTGTGGCTGCTGGCGGCGGGAGCGCTGCTGGGCGCCCTGGGCCTGGTCTGAGGCGCCATCCCACCGTAAACGCAAACGGCCCGCGCGGGCGGGCCATTGCGGACAGGCGGAAAGCCGCCCTTCCCTTATTCCTTGATCGATTCGATGGCGAAGGTCAGGGTCACGTCGTCGCTGACGGCAGGTGCATATTTGCCGGCATTGAACTCGGTGCGCTTGATCTTGGCCACGGCGTTGGCGCCGCAGGCGTCGCGCTTGAGCATCGGATGCTGGGCGCAGTGGAAGGACGTCACTTCCAGCGTCACGGGCTTGGTCACGCCCTTCACGGTCAGATTGCCTTCGACCGAAGCCAGCTTGTCGCCGCTGAAGTTGAATTTGGTGGACTTGTAGGTGATGGTCGGATACTTGGCGGTGTCGAAGAAGTCCGCGCCCTGCAGGTGGCTGTTGAAGGTGTCGTTGCCGGAATCGACGGATTTACTGTCGATGGTCACGTCAACGGAACCGGTTTTGGCGGCGCGGTCGATAACGATCTTGCCGCTGGTCTTGTCGAAACGGCCCACCTGGGTCGAATAGCCGAAGTGGCTGTATTCGAAGCGCGGATAGGTGTGGTTGCCGTCGATGACGAAGGTTTCCGGGGCGGCGAAGGCGGACAGCGAGAAGCCGGCAGCCAGTGCGAGGGCGAGCAGTTTTTTCATGTGGACTCCGATTAAAAGATGGAACCGATTATGCACATGGATGAATATGCGTGTAAAACGCATAATTTACCGTTTTACTATCGAAAAAATCGATAATGCGGATGCGCCTGCCAAAGCGGCAGTGCCATGATGATAACGCGGGAATGGGAAGGCCGCCGCCCTGGCGGTTTTAAAGGTGCTCAGGCGGCGGCAGGCTGGCTCAGAGGGTATTGCGGCGGCGCGGATGCGGCGGACGGTTGCAGCAGGCGGTTCAGCAACTGCTCTTCGAGCGCGGCGAAAGCGGCGCTGCCGCGCTGGCGCGGACGCGGCAGATTCACCGGCAGATCGAGCGCGATGCGGCCATCCTCGATCAGCAGCACGCGGTCGGCCAGGGCCAGCGCTTCCTGCACGTCATGCGTGACCAGCACGGCGGTGAAGCCGCGCTCGCGCCACAGCGACTCGATCAACTGCTGCATCTCGATGCGGGTCAGCGCATCGAGCGCGCCCAAAGGCTCGTCCAGCAGCAGCACATTCGGCTCGTGCAGCAGCGCGCGCGCCAGGGCCACGCGCTGGCGCTGGCCGCCCGAGAGTTCGGCCGGCCAGTCGTCGCAGCGGTCGCCCAGGCCGACGGCGGCCAGCGAGGCGGCCGCCGCATACCAGCTGTGGCGCGCGCCCAGGCCCACATTTTCCAGCACCGTCTTCCACGGCAGCAGGCGCGCCTCCTGGAACATGATGCGCAGCTCGGTCTCGATGCGTCCGCCGGCGATATCGACGCGGCCGGCGTCGGCCTGCTCCAGTTGGGCGATGGTGCGCAGCAGCGTGCTCTTGCCGCAGCCGCTGCGCCCGACCACGGCGACGAATTCGCCCGGACGGATGTCCAGGTCCACCTGGTCCAGCACGGGCCGCGTCGGCGTATAGGACTTGCTCAGGCCATGCAGCTTGACGCTGACGCCGAGCCGCGCATTCAGGCTGCGCGCGCGCGGCGGCGGCGCCGGTTCGGGCGGGTCAACATAGTAAAACAGATCGGTATCGATGGAAACCGGAGACAGAAGCATCGTTTTCTCCTTAACGGTAAGCTGGATTCCAGCTCAGGAAATGGCGCTCCAAAGCACGCGCCAGCAGATCGGCCGCCTTGCCCAGCAAGGCGTACAGCAGAATCCCGACCAGCACCACATCGGTTTGCAGGAATTCACGCGCGTTCATCGTCATATAGCCGATGCCCGCCTGCGCCGAAATGGTTTCGGCCACGATCAGCAGCACCCACACCAGGCCAAGCGCAAAGCGCACGCCCACCAGGATCGAAGGCAAGGCGCCCGGCAGGATCACATCGCGGTACAAGGCCCAGCCGTGCAGGCCATAGCTGCGCGCCATCTCGATCAGGCTCTGGTCGGCGTTGCGGATGCCGTGAAAGGTATTCAGGTAGACCGGGAAGAACACGCCTACCGCCAGCAGGAACAGTTTGGCGCTTTCGTCGATGCCGAACCACAGGATCACCAGCGGGATCAGGGCCAGCGCCGGAATATTGCGCACCATTTGCAGCGTCGTATCGAGCAGCGTGGCGGCGCTGCGGAAGCTACCCGTCAGCAGGCCAAGCGCCAGGCCGCTGCCCGCGCCGATGGCAAAGCCGGCCGCCGCCCGCCACAGGCTTTTGCCCAGGTGCTGCCACAACTCGCCGCTGGCCGCCAGCGTATGGAAGGCTTGGGCCACCGCCCAGGGTTCGGGCAGCACGCGGCTGGACAGCCAACCGATGCGCGACGCCAGCTCCCAGGCGATCAGCAGCGCCGCCGGCAGCAGCCAGGGCGCCAGCGCCGCGCGCCAGCCGGAGGACAGGCGGCTCTCTTGCACGCTGCGGCGGCCCGCGTGCTGACTGCCCGGCCTTGCCGGATGGGGAGCGTCAGCCGCGTCGGCGCCGTTTGCAATCCGCGCGCCCATTACGCGGCCTTCCTCGGCAGCAGCTCGGTCGCCATCACCTCGCCGAATGGCCCGCTCAGCGACTGCTCGCCCGCATGCCGGCCTTTGCCCAGCAGCGGGAACAGCAGCTCGGCAACGCGGTAGGATTCTTCCAGATGCGGGTAGCCGGAGAAGATGAAGGTCTCGATGCCCAGCGCCGCATACTCGCGGATGCGCTCGGCCACCGTCTCCGGATCGCCGACCAGGGCCGTGCCGGCGCCGCCGCGCACCAGGCCCACGCCCGCCCACAGATTGGGCGAGACTTCCAGCTTGTCGCGCCGTCCGCCATGCAGGGCTGCCATGCGGCGCTGGCCTTCCGAGTCCATGCGCGCAAACACCGACTGCGCCTTGGCGATCACCTCGTCGTCCAGATGGCTGATCAGCTCATCGGCGGCGCGCCAGGCTTCCTCATTGGTTTCGCGCACGATCACATGCAGGCGGATGCCGAAGCGCACGCTGCGGCCATGGCGCGCGGCGCGGGCGCGGATGTCGGCGATCTTCTCGGCCACGGCGGCCGGCGGCTCGCCCCAGGTCAGGTAGACGTCCATCTGCTCGGCGGCCAGCGCATGCGCCGCTTCCGACGAGCCGCCGAAGTACAGCGGCGGATACGGCTTCTGCACCGGCGGATACAGCGTTTTGGCGCCTTTCACCTGCAGATGCTTGCCATCGAAATGGAAGCCTTCTTCCCCGCCCTCGCCCGCCAGCGCGCCGCGCCAGATGCGGATGAATTCATCGGAGATCTCATAGCGTTCCGCGTGATCGGCAAACAGGCCGTCGGCTTCCAGCTCCTGCGGGTCGCCGCCTGTCACCACATTGATCAGCAGCCGTCCATTCGACAGCCGGTCGAAGGTCGATGCCATGCGCACCGCGAGCCCCGGCGTGGACAGGCCCGGCCGCACCGCCACCAGGAACTTCAGCTTCTTGGTCACATTGATCAGCGAGGATGCGACGATCCACGGATCTTCGCAGGAACGGCCGGTCGGCAGCAGCACGCCGTCATAGCCCAGCGAATCGGCGGCCACCGCCACCTGCTTCAGATAATCGGCATCGACCGCGCGCGCGCCCTTGCTGGTGCCCAGGTAGCGGCTGTCGCCATGCGTGGGGATGAACCAGAACACATTCAAAGACATCATCCATCCTCCTCAAAGCTGCTGCGCCAGCAGCGCTTCCTTGACTGCGATCGGTTTCGGGATCAGCTTCAGCGCGGCGAAGGCGTCGGCCACTTTCTGCTGCTCGCGTATCACCTCGTGCGAAACCGGCTTGACGCCGTAGGCATAGCGCGCCGCCGCCAGTTCCACCACCGAGGTATCGAGACCGGTCTGCTGCGCCAGGATCGCCGCCACTTCCTTCTGATTGCGTTTGCCCCACTCGTCCACCGCCGCCAGCTCGTCGATGACGATGCCGACGATCTCGGGATTCTTCTGCGCATAGCTGCGCGAGGCCAGGTAGAACTGGTGGTTGGAGACGAGGCCGCGGCCATCGGCCAGCACGCGCGCGCCCAGCTGCTTCTCGGCTGCCGCCAGGAAGGGATCCCAGATGGCCCAGGCATCGACGCTGCCGCGCTCGAAAGCGGCGCGGGCATCGGCGGGCGGCAGGAATACCGGTTCGATATCGCGGTAAGCCAGGCCAGCCTTCTCCAGCGCCTTGAGCAGCAGGTAATGCACGTTCGAGCCCTTGTTCAGCGCCACCTTCTTGCCCTTCAAATCGGCGACGCCGCGCAAGGCCGAATTCTTCGGCACCACAATGGCTTCGCTGGTGGGCGACGGCGGCTCGTTGCCGACGTAGACCAGATCCGCGCCCGCCGCCTGGGCAAAGATGGGCGGCGCTTCGCCCACCGTGCCGAAATCGATGCTGCCCACATTCAGGCCTTCCAGCAGCACCGGGCCGGCCGGGAACTCGGTCCACTTCACATCGATGCCGCGCGCGGCGAGGCGGCGCTCCAGCGTGCCGCGCCCTTTCAGCAAGGTCAGCGTGCCGTACTTCTGCAAGCCGATGCGCAGCACCGGCCTGCCCTGTGCCCGCGCACTGCCAGGCAGGCTGCCGGCCACGATTCCGGCCACCAGCATGCCCAGAGCACGGCGGCGCAACACTCTCTTGTTATCTACCTTCATATATTTTTCCTTATGCCGCCTGGCTGCCTGCGTTATAGGGGTGGTCGCGCAACGAGCGCGCCGGCAGGGCGTGCGGTCCGACCGCATGCACGCTGGCGCCGCCGGAACGCGTCTGGCGCAGCAGGCCTGACAACTCCTCAACGCCCGACTGCACCCGCGCAGCGATGGTCGGCGCCAGATTCAGCCCGGTATCGTCGTTCCATTGCAGCTGATGCGTGGTGCAGAACACGCTGGTCAGCACGTTCTTCGCTTCCAGCGCCTGCAGCACGGGCCGCAGCGCATAGTCCAGCGCCAGCAGGTGCGACTGGCTGCCCGCCGTGGCGATGGGCAGGATGTATTTATTGGCAAGGCCGTTCTGCGGCAGCAGGTCGAGGAAGGCTTTCAGCGCGCCGCTGTAGGCGGCCTTGTACACGGGCGTGGCAATCACCAGCGCATCGGCCGCCGCCACCGCCGCCAGCGCGCGGCGGATGGTCGCCTCTTCGCTGTCGCCGTGCAGCAGGGCGCGCGGCGGCAGATCGCGGATATGCAAGCGCGAATGGCGGTGGCCGCGCGCCGCCAGCAGATCGCCAATGTGCAACAGCAGGCGGCTGGAATTCGATGGAATGGCCGGACTGCCGGCCAGCAGGAGTATGCTCATCTCGTGTCCCCTTCTCGTTTCCATAAAGTTGTCGGTCAATTCAGACTACGGCGGCCGGCGCAAAAGCAAAACGAATTGTTTTGCAATTCCATATGCGAAAACTTCTCCATATCCAATCGGAATAAGCAAAGAAGTAATTTGTCGTGGACTGCTGAGCCTTAAGCAGCGATACTTTTACCCTCTCTATGGATACACACGATTCACCGATGACTATTCCCAGCAAGCTCCGGCCACAAGGAGCCACCCCGCGCGGCAAGGCGCTGATCCGTATCGACGCCGCCAGCAAGTCTTTCGCCCTGCCCAAGGGCGGCCGTTTCGACGCCGTGCGCAACGTCACGCTGGAAGTCAATGAAGGCGATATCTTTGGCCTGATCGGCAAGAGCGGCGCGGGCAAATCGACCCTGCTGCGTCTTTTCAATCTGCTGGAGCGCCCCGACAGCGGCAGCGTCACCATCGACGGCCAGGAGCTGACGGCCCTCGGCAAAAAAGCCCTGCGCGACGCGCGCCAGAACATCGGCATGATCTTCCAGCAATTCAATCTGCTGCAGAACGCTAGCGTTTTCGACAACGTTGCCTTCCCGCTGCGCATTCACGGCGGCCATGACAAGGCGCAGATCGAAGAACGCGTGCGCACCTGCCTCGACCTGGTGGAACTGGGCGACAAGGCCGACACCTATCCGGCCCAGCTTTCCGGCGGCCAGAAACAGCGCGTGGCCATCGCCCGCGCCCTGGCCAGCAAGCCGGCCGTGCTGCTGTGCGACGAACCAACTTCCGCGCTGGATGCCGAAACCACGCGCGCCCTGCTGCAAACCCTGAAGGACGTCAACCAGCGCCTGGGCGTGACCATCGTCATCGTCAGCCACGAGCTGGACGTGCTGGGCGAAATCTGCAACCGCGTGGCGGTGATCGAGGATGGCGCCGTGGCCGAAGAATTTGAACTGCATGATGGCGACGATACGCCGCGCAAGACGGCGCTGGGCCGCGAGCTGCTGCAGTATGCCCGCGCCGCCGGCGCCCCTTCCACCTCCGCCGCCAAGGAGGCCGCCCATGTTTGAGAAACTGCTCCCCCTGCTGCCTGAACTCTGGACCGCCCTGGGCGAAACCATGACCATGCTGGGCATCGGCCTGTCCGCCGCCGTGCTGATCGGCGGCCCGCTCGGCATCCTGCTCTTCCTGGTATCCGAAGGCCAGTCGCTGCAAAACCGTCCCGCCGCCACGATTCTCGGCTGGCTGGTGAACACGGTGCGCTCCTTCCCCTTCATCATCCTGCTGGTGGCGCTGACGCCGCTGACCCGCGTGCTGGCCGGCACCTCGATCGGTCCGCTGGCCGCCGCCGTGCCGCTGTCCTTCGCCGCCATCCCCTACTTTGCCCGCCTGGTGGAACAGAACCTGCGCGAAGTGCCGCGCGGCGTGATCGAAGCGGCGCACGCCATGGGCGCCAGCGAATTGCAGATCGTCTTCCATGTGCTGCTGGTGGAAGCGCGTTCCGGCCTGGTGCTGGCGCTCACGGTGCTGTCGATCAGCTTCCTTTCCTACTCCGCCGTGGCCGGCGTGGTGGGCGGCGGCGGCATCGGCGACCTCGCCATCCGCTACGGCTATTACCGCTTTGAGACCGATGTGATGGTCATTACCGTCGCCATCCTGATCGCCATCGTTCAAGTCATCCAATTCGGCGGCAACCGCCTCGCCAAACATCTCGACAAACGTTAAGGAAAACCATGTCCCGACTTTTCAGCACCCGCCGCAACCTCATTCTCGGCGCCCTTGCGCTGGCCTTCGCCGCCGGCAACGCCGCCGCCAAGGATCCGAAGGAACTCGTGATCGGCACCAGCGCCGGCAAGTACGCCGACCAGCTCAAGCTCGGCATCAAGCCGATCCTGGAGAAACAGGGTTACAAGGTCAAGATCGTGGAATTCAACGACTATGTGCAGCCGAATTTCGCGCTGGCCGAAGGCTCGCTGGACGCCAATGTGTTCCAGCACATCGTCTACCTGAACAAGTTCGCCACCGAGCATAAGCTGGCCCTGTCGCCGCTGATCACCATCCCGACCGCCGCCATCGCGATCTACAGCCGCAAGCACAAGTCGCTGAACGAGGCGAAGGAAGGTTCGACCATCGCCATGCCGAACGACCCCACCAACCAGGCCCGCGCCCTGGTGCTGCTGGACCAGCTGGGCTGGATCAAGCTGCGCGCCGGCATCGATCCGCTGCGCGCATCGGAACGCGATGTGGCCACGAATATCAAGAAGGTCAAGCTGATCGCGCTGGAAGCGGCCCAGCTGCCACGCTCGCTGCAGGACACCGACTACTCCTTCATCAACGGCAATTACGCCGAAGCCTCGGGCATCAGCCTGGCCGAAGCGCTGGTCACCGAAAAGATTTCGCCGAGCTACATCAATCTGGTGGCCGTGCGCACGGCCGACAAGGAAAAGCAATTCGCCAAGGACATCGCCGCCGCCTACCGGTCGCGCGAATTCCTCGACATCACCAACAAATACTTCAAGAACTATTCGAAGACCGACTACCAGCTGGCTATGGAAGCCGCGGCAGTGAAGAAATAAGCTCCACACTGCTTAAAGGCACGGCAGACATTCACGGCTGCCGTGCCTTTTATCTTTCCAGCTCCGCTTTGCGCGCCAAAGCAACTGCTTCCTGGAGGTTCAAGCGCAGCATGGCCAAACCACCAACGTATCCTGCCAAAGCCGCACTTGCCCTCTCTTCAATCGCCTGCGCATCCGTCAGGCCAAGGCGGGCCAGCGCAACGATATCTTCTTTATCATTGGCAGCCAGACGGGCAATCTTGCTGACTGCAAGATCGACGGGGGAAAATACGTAGAGCCGGATATGATCCAAGCCTAAATCCACGGGAATCGAATCGTCCAGATAGTCCTCGTGCATTAGCGCAAAGGTCGAGTTATAGCTCGTGTCGAGATAGAGAAGCTGGCAGGTGCCGTCTTCCAGCGTGACTTCAAGCATCAGATCGTTGGGAAGGAAAACACGACTGCCAAATTCCGCGTCGACGTCCGTCGTGACGCGATTTGCCGTATAAAGATGAACTGCCATACCGCCGGCCAAGTACACATTCAAAGTCCGGTCCAAGGAGAGCCGCTCCTCCAGCTGACGAAACAGCTTCCGCAGCCCGGTTGCCAGCGCTGTACTGGTATGAAACGTTGGGTTTGCCGCCATGGCGTCAAGCCCCATGAAGCAGACGGCTTAGCATATCGCGCAAGCGGGGCAAGCTCAAAACCCAGCCCTTCCTGACAACATCCGCCACTTCCAGCTTCTCGTCCGGATAACGCGTGAAATATCCCTCGCTTGCCTGCATCAGATTCCCAGACTCTCCGGGAAAGCGGAATTGCATGACCATTGCCGCCACACGAAATACATTTGCCTCGCGCTGGTTCTGGGCAGTCTGCGCGCCTTCCCGCGCCACAGCGGCACAGCGGGCAAGCAGCGCAAACTCGACATCACGGGCATTCATGGCAGGCACTTTCATTCACATGTAACAAGCATATCATTACTGTAGCCGAGCCCTCCAAGTGGAGCAATACCGTTCCCTGATCTTGCCTGCCCTTCAGCAGTCGTTGCGCATCTGTGCCTGCGACACATTGCTGTTGGCCGGCACGCTCTGCGTCAGCCAGACATTGCCGCCGATGGTGGAGCCGGCGCCGATGGTGATGCGGCCCAGAATCGTGGCGCCGGCGTAGATGACCACATCGTCTTCCACGATCGGGTGGCGCGGCGTGCCTTTGATCAGCGCGCCCGAGTCGTCAGCCGGGAAGCGTTTGGCGCCCAGGGTCACATGCTGGTAGAGGCGCACGCGCTGGCCGAGGATGGCGGTTTCGCCGATCACCACGCCGGTGCCATGGTCGATGAAGAAGCTGGCGCCGATCTGCGCGCCGGGGTGGATGTCGATGCCGGTCAGCGAGTGGCTGATGTCGCAGATCATGCGCGCGATGAAGGGCGAACCGAGACGCTGCAAGCGATGCGCCAGGCGGTAATGCAGGATGGCGATGGTGCCCGGATAGCACAGCATGATCTCGGCAATCGAGGTGGCTGCGGGGTCGCCCGCATAGGCGGCCTGCACGTCCGATACCAGCAAGGCGCGGATCTCCGGCAGTCCGGCCGCAAACTCGCGCGTGATCTCGTGCGCCTTGTGCGTCAGCTCCGCTTCATCGAGCGTTTCGGTATCGGCCGAGAACAGCAGGCCGCGCCGCACCTGTTCCGTCAGGCGGTTCAGCGTGGTGTTCAAGGTGTCGCCGACAAAGTAGTCGATGCTCTCGTCGGTCAGGTTGGGGCGCCCGTAATGGGTGGGGAACAGCACGGCCGACAAGCCGTTGACGATGGTTTGCAGCGCCTCGCGCGACGGCAGCTCGCGCACCCTGCCCTGGTGGCGGATATTGTGCGTGGCTTCGCGCGACACGCGCAACTGGTGGACGATGGAGTCGAGATTCCACTGGACCGGCTTGACGCCGGTACCGTCAAAGGTATCGATGGTCATGGCTAAAATATAAACGCAATTGTTCAGCTTAATGGAAGCTGCGCCTCAAAACGAAGGAAGAATTTCAGCAATCAATATGCGTAATTCACATATGCAAATCCCTATCCGCAAGCAAGCCACTGCCGGCTGGCGTAAAATACGTCCCTAACCAATCCTAGCTTATCCATGAATATATTGCTGACGCTCCTGTTGGCGGGCTTGACCATGGTCGGTCCACTCGCCATCGATACCTATTTGCCTTCTTTCCCCGCCATCGCGCAAACCTTCAACGCCAGCCCGATCGCCATCCAGCAGACGCTCAGCCTCTTCCTGTTCACCTTCGCTTTCATGATGCTGTTCTACGGCACCCTGTCCGACAGTTTCGGACGGAGGCCGGTGATCCTGGTCTCGCTGGTGCTGTACATCGTGGCCTCGGTCGGCGGCGCGATTGCCGGTTCGCTCGGCTTCCTGCTGGCCTGCCGCGTGCTGCAAGGCCTGGCTTCCGGCGCTGGTTCGGTGATCAGCCGCGCCATCGTGCAAGACCGCTTCTCCGGCGCCGAAGCTCAGAAGATGCTGTCGAATATCATGATGTTCTTCGGCCTCGCGCCTGCGATTGCGCCGATCCTGGGTGGCTGGCTGCAAGTGAGCTTCGGCTGGCGCTCGATCTTCTGGTTCCTGGCCGCCTTTGGCGTGGTGATGTTCATCGCCGTCTACCGCTGGCTGCCCGAGAGCCTGGCCGTGAAGGACCGTCATCCCCTGCACCTCGGCACCATCTCCGGCAATTACTGGAAGGTGCTGCGCAACCGCAAATTCCTGATGCTGGCCGTGGCCCTCGGCCTGGCCTTCGGCGGTTTCGCCTTGTATATCGGCTCGGCGGCCTACTTCATCATGACCATCCTGCATCTGCCGGAGACGGCTTTCGCCTGGCTGTTCATTCCGCTGATCAGCGGCATGGTGATCGGTTCCGGCATGGCCGGCAAGCTGGCGCACCGCTACTCGCAACCGACACTGGTGTGGATCAGCTATGCGGGCATGGTGGCGTCGGCGCTGGTGAACGTGGCGTATAACTACTTCTTCACCGCCGATGTGCCGTGGGCCGTGCTGCCGCTCTTCTTCTACTCGCTGGCACTGGCCATTTCCATGCCGCCGATGTCGCTGATGGCGATGAATATGTTCCCGCAAAACAGCGGCCTGGCGGCGTCGATGCAGTCCTTCATCCAGATGACCTTGTTCGCCGCCGTCTCCGGCCTGCTGGCGCCGCTGCTGTTCGACAGCGCGCTGAAACTGGCGGTGGGCGTGGCCGCTCTGCTGCTTCTGAGCCTGCTTGCCTGGGTGCTGGCACTGCCGGAGAAAAAAACCGCTTAACGCGGCGCTGGCCAGCGCCCAGGTTTCAAGGCCAGGGCGCTGGCGTCACATCTTCATACTGCGGACCGCCCTGCTCCGGCTCCGGCACGTTCTGCTCCTGCACCAGATGCAGGCGCTGGCCGGGCGGCAGGCCAAGGCTCAGAATCTCCTTGCGGCTTTCCACAAAGTCGGATGAGCTCAGGGGATGCTGCGCATCAGGCCAGTTCGCAATCGCCCAGTCCTGCACCGCTTCAAAGCGGCGCCACACTTCGGCAATGAACTGGCGCCGCTGCTCATCGTTCATATCGCTGTTTTCCATATCCGCCTCCCGCAAGAACTTGCAGCGTAGACGGGGAGACAATCAGCATCTGTACGCCAGCGCACCTTAGGCCGCCACGCGGCAGCTATGGCCCGCCACGATCTGCCATTTCCCATCCGCCGAGCGGCGCCATACCCGGGTATAGCGCAAATCCTCGCTAAACGCAGCGCCGTCATAGCTGCCCGCGACCGCCATGCGCACTGATACGACAGCCAGTTGCGCATCCGCCTGAACCTGCGGCTCCGATGCTTGCAGCAGGTGGAGTTTCAGTATTCCAGAGCGGTGCAGTGCGAGATCATCCTGCTTCCCGCACAGCTGCCCAAGGTGGTTCGTAAAAACCAGCTCGGCGGAAATCAGCTCATCCAATACCTTATGGTCTGAGGCCAGCATGGCAAGCCGCAATCGTTCTTCGACAGCACTTATCTGATTCCTCAAATCGGATGCCATAGCTGGTCTTTGCAAAAAGATTGTATATTAACCAAAATTTTGACAAGCAAGGACTATGTATCAGATGCGAGTCCTTGGTTTTAGCCCAGAGAGATATGCAGCCAATTGCGCACCTGTTCATCGACAACGAACCCAGTTCCGCCGCCGGCTTCGCTGTGCCGGAGATGAGTCTAAGTTCAAGCCGTGCGACGATGATTTCCCACGCTTTCTCTTTCAAGATCAACGCGGCAGATCTGATCGACTATCTGGAGCCGGCGTATTTGCGATGGATGGCGGAATCCCGGGAAGATGACGCGCAGTATGGGGAGCCACAAGACGATCTGGCCAAAGCCGGCTATCCGGGCCTTGGCGAATTACTGAAAAATGCCGCGCTCTCCCAGCTTGTCTTGGGGTACTACCTACTGCACGAGACCTTGGGGACGCTCACCTGGGATGGCGCCACGCCCATTCGATATTGGCTGGATGAAGTAACGCTTTGCCAGATGGAAGGCGCTTTCGTAAGGCTATCGGGAGTGTGTTACAGCCGCCCGCCATCGCAAGGCTAGCTTTTGGGACTTACTGCGCCCTGGCGATTCCTGCGACAAAGGCCTGGATGGCCGCAGCGCCGGCCTGAGGCGCTATCTGCAAAAGAAAATGGGGGCCGTCGAGGGCCAATATCTGCGTTGCGGGATAGGTGGACGCAATATGCCGGGCAGCAGCGGCCGGCACCACGCGATCATGCATGGCCTGCAGATAGAGCAAAGGCGCTTGCAGACGCTGCAACTGGGCGCTGACGTCAACCGCCAGAACCGCCTTCAGCCGCGCGCGAAAAGCTGCCGCCGAAACCTGGGCCAGCGCACCATCCAATGCGGCACGCAAGCGGGGATTGGCAAATCGGCCCATCAGGAAATAACTCAGAACGGCGTTGGGCAGCAGTTTGACGGGCAGGATGTCCGCCAGCCAACGCAGCGGCTTGAACAGCGGATGGGGATTGCGCGCGAAGGAGCTGCAGAGTATGACGCCCAGCAATCCGGCGGGCTGTGCAGCAGCGAGGGAAATGGCGATTGGCCCCGAAAACGATTCGCCAAGCACAATGAATTTCCCCTCCGCCGGCAAGGCTTGCCGGGCGACTTCCGTCAGCTCCCGGTAGCCGAGTGGCTGATCGCGGGGATAGGCAACACGGCGGATATGGAAGCTACCGCCCAGAGCCGCGATCAAGGGTTCGAACAACGTTGCCGTGCCGTCCATGCCGGGCAGCAGGACCAGGGTCAGCTTAGCGTCGGCCACCACCACCCTACACCGGCCGGATCTTGTAAGCGCAGCGGCGCGCGCCGTTCAGCACATGTTCGTAGCGCTCGACTTTGCAGTTTGGCCCCAGCACGCGCTGGAAGACATCCAGCTCGGAGCGGCAGAATTTCTGGCATTCCTTGGCGGCCGCGCAAATCGGGCAGTGGTTCTCGACCAGCACCACGCTGCCGTCCGGCTGCGCTTCCGATTCAGCCATATAGCCTTCGGCATCGCGCACGGTCGCCAGGGCTGCGACGCGCTCGGGCAGGCCGCCGGCGCTATCGATGTTGCTGCGGTAAAGTTCTTCGCTGGCTTGCTCGCGCGCCGCGATCAGCTTGTCCAGCCCTTCTTCGCCGAACAGGCTGCGCACCTGGGTGATCAGCTGCAGGGTCAGGTCGGCGTGGCGGTCGGGATAACGCGCGTGGCCGGCGGCGGTGAGCAGCCAGCGACGCGAGGGACGGCCCACTTTCTCGGCAACGTCTTCAAACGTCACCAGCCCTTTTTCCTGTGCCGATTCGAGCTGGCGGCGCGCGCCCATCGAGGTCAGATCGAGTGTTTCGGCCAGCTGCTGCGCGGTCTGCGGGCCGCGCGTTTTGAGCAGAAAAAGGATGTGGTCAGCAGTATTCATTCTTTTGAGTTGTTACAGCACGGCCGGCGCCGCAGCCAGTTGCGTACGCCAGCCCTGGATGCGCCAGGCCGCCCACAGCGCCAGCGCGGCGCCCAATCCCAGGATCAGGCGCGTATTGAGCAAGGTGAGCACGGAACCAGCCAGCGCCATCAGGATGTTCGCCAAGCAGAACGTGGTCGCCAGCAGCCCCATCACGGCGCCCTGTCCATGGGCGCTGAAGCGTTCGGCCGACCAAGCCTGCACTACCGCATTGTAAAACGCGTTGGGCACGCCGAACAGCATAATTGCGGCCATTCCGAGCCAAATATTGCCAAAAGCGACCATCGCCACGACCACGCCAATACCGGCGGCATACCAGCCGGCGCGTTTCAGCGGCTCGTGGCGACTGGGATTGCCCGCGAAAACAGCCGTCAGCGTCATCAGGCCGCACATGCCGACGTTGAAAAAAGCGATGCTGCGCGCATCGTAGTTGGCGTTTTCCACCAGCCACAGCGGGTAGAACTCGTAGAAGGCGGTGACGCCGCAGGTCAGCGCCAGCTGGACGATGAACAGGGTGCGCAGCTCGGGATTGCGCAGCAGGTTGAAGGCGTGGTTGCGGCGCGCTTCCTGCCACCAGGAGGTGGCGGCCATGCTGGCCGTTTCGCGTTCCAGCGCGATCGTCACCAGTAGCGCGCCCAGCAGCAGCGCGGCGACGGCGATCCAGAACGGCACGGTGATGCCAAAGCCCAGGGTCAGGCCGGCCAGCAGCGGGCCGAACAGCCAGCCCAGGTGGAAGGCTCCGTTCAGCCAGGACAGAGCGCGGGCGCGCAACGGGCCTTCCAGCTTTTCCGCCAGTAGGGCGCGGGCGACCGCGCCATTGCCTTCCAACAGTCCCGTGATAAAACGGGCCACGATGAACAGGGGATAGGATTCAAGCACCATGGCGCCCGCCGTCGCGGCATGGCCGATGGCGGCGCCAACCGTGGTCAGCAGCAGTACCGAGCGGCGGCCGTAGCGGTCTGACAGGGAGCCGAGCACGGCCGAACCGATCAGCAGGCCAAGCGGATTGATCATCAAAGCCAGGCCGAACAGCAGCTTGGGCGGCAGGCCGAGGAACTGGGTCAGGCCGTTGCCGGAATCGGTCGCGAACAGCGGAGGCAGAATAGGATATGGGAGGGAGGTACCCGTGGTGGACAGCAGCGCCAGCAGGCAGGCCGCCGTAATCAGGAGGATATTTTTCATGACCGAGATAAATAAACAAATCGTTTTACAAATATACCGCTAACGCAGCATTAAGTAAATTTTTTTGTTTATTTATACCCGATCCAGCGCGGCGCAAGCCTGCGCCGCGGCAGAAATGCCGGACAGGCTTAGTCGGCCGCCGCCACCTTGCGGTAGCCCACGCCGATGCGGTTCCAGCTGTTGATGGCGTTGATGGCCATGGTGACGGCCACCGATTCCGCCGGGCTGAACTCGGCCAGCAGCGCCTTGTAGTCCGCATCCGGCGCGTGGGTATGGCTGAGGTCGGTCAAGGCCTCGGTCCAGGCCAGGGCGGCGCGTTCGCGCGGGGTAAAGAACGGGGCTTCGCGCCATACCGACAGGGAATACAGGCGGCGCTCGGTCTCGCCCGCCTTGCGCGCGTCGGCAGCATGCAGGTCGACGCAGTAGGCACAGCCATTGATCTGGGAGGCGCGCAGACGGATCAGCTCCAGCAGCGATTCTTCCAGGCCCAGCTTGTTGACGGCGATCTCGAAGTTCAGCATCGCCTTATAGGCTTCGGGATTGGCTTTGTGGTAATCCAGACGTGGTTCCATTTTCTTCTCCTTAAAAGTGGGCACTGCATGGACTCCATTCTAGGGGGCGGCAGAGCGCGTAAAGGGGCCAATTTTCGGAAAATCAGGCAGTCCAATGCCAATTTCTGGAGACCAATGCTTGCCAAAGCCGGCCGGAACGGGCAGGCTTCGGCCATGGAATTACATATCGTGATGGAAGGAAGCCGCGATCTGGCGGGCCAGCTTTACCGCCAGCTCAGCGAGGCGATCCGCAGCGGCCGCCTGGCCGACGGCGCGCAGCTGCCGCCAACCCGCCTGCTGGCCGAACAGCTGGGCCTGTCGCGTAAGACGGTGTCGCAAGCCTATGCCCGCCTGAGCCTGGACAAGCTGCTGGTCGGCAAAGTCGGCGCGGGCAGTTATGTGCAGGCGCCGCCCGCCGCCCTGCCCCGTCCACAGACCCTCCAGGATCTGGCCAGCGCCGATATGCTGCGCCACTGGGAGGAACTGGGCAAGCCGCTGCGCAAAATGAAGATCGCCAGCTCGCGCTACGAATTCGTGGGCGGCCGCTCGACGCCGACGCACTTCCCGGCCGAGGACTGGCGGCGCTGCGTGCTGCACGGTCTGCGCCAGGAAGCGCTGGCGCGTGGCCGCTACAGTCCGCCCGAAGGCATTCCGGCCTTGCGCCAGGCGATTGCCCATCATGCCTCCTTCAGCCGGGGCGTGCGGTGCGGCGCCGGGGAGGTGGTGGTCACGAATGGCGCCCAGCAGGCGCTCGATCTGCTGGGACGCACCCTGCTGGCGCCGGGCAGCGTGGTGGCGATGGAAGATCCCGGCTATCCGCCCGCGCGCCTGATTTTCAGCAGCCATGGCGCCGAGGTGCGCGGCGTGCCGGTGGACGAGGAAGGCATGCGCGTCGACCTGATCCCGGCCAACGCCCGCCTGATCTATGTGACCCCGGCCCACCAGTTCCCGCTCGGCATGCCAATGAGCATGGCGCGCCGCACAGCCTTGTTGGCGCGCGCCCGCGAAATCGGCGCCATCGTCATCGAGGACGATTACGACAGCAGCTTCCGCTACCAGGGCCGCGCCACCGACTCGCTGCAAAGCATGGACCGGCACGGCATCGTGGCCTTCGTCGGCACCTTCTCCAAGGTGCTGGGACCGGAACTGCGGCTCGGTTACATCGTGCTGCCGCCCGCCATCCAGTCCGCCCTGCTGCTGGTCAAGCGTCTGAGCGACTGGCATACGCCGACGCTGAGCCAGCATGCGCTGGCCAAGTTCATCGAGGATGGCAGCCTGGCGCGCCATATCCGGCGCTGTCATGCGGTGTATGCGGCACGGCGCGCGCGCCTGCAAGCGCTGTTTGAAAGCGAGCTGGCGCCCTGGTTCAAGCTGGTGCCGGCCACGGCGGGCTACCACCTGGCCGCCCTGTGCGTGTGGCCGCTGGATATGGAGTTGCTGGTGCGCGTCGCGCACCGGGCCGACGTCGGCCTGTATTCGCTGGCCCAGTTCTATGCCGAGGCGCCGCCCTTGCCCGGCCTGTTCATGGGTTATGGCGCCATCGACCTGCTCGACATCGATATCGCCATCGGCCGCTTGCGCGAAGTGCTGCAGCAGATGGAGTGAAGCAAGTCAGCGCGCGTGCTGCTGCACCCAGGCCAGAATATTGTTGACGTCCATCGCGCCCGGCTGGCGCGCCACTTCGCGGCCGCCTTTGAACAGGGCCAGGGTCGGAATGCTGCGGATGGCATAGCGCGCCGCCAGATCCTGGGCTTCCTCGGTATTCACCTTCACCACGCGGAAGGCCGGTTCAAGACGCTGGGCCGCTTGCGCATAGAACGGCGCCATCTGGCGGCAGGGGCCGCACCAGGGTGCCCAGAAATCGACCAGCACCGGCAAATCGCTGCGCTCGATATGCTTGAGGAAACGCGCGCTCGACAAATCCACCGGCTGTCCGGTAAACAGCGGCTTCTGGCATTTGCCGCAGACCGGGTCCTCGCGCAGGCGGGCGGCGGGAACGCGGTTGACGGCGTCGCAATGGGGGCAAACGATGTGCAGCGCCTCGGCCGGCGCGGAGCTTGAAGTAGTCATAGGGTTTCCATCCTTGTGGGGCGCAGTGTAGCGAAGATTTCGCTTGTTTGCAGAACGGCCGCACCCGATAATCGGACCCTATGCCTGAGCTGGGAGGAAGCATGCAATTCCTGACGACCGAGCGTTTGCATATTGCCTACAGAGAATACGGTCCGCCGCAAGGCGCTCCGGTCTTTCTGCTGCACGGCTGGCCCGACGATGTGCATACCTGGAATGCGTTGGCGCCCGCCTTGGCCGAACAGGGCTACCGCGTGCTGGCGCCCAGCCTGCGCGGCAGCGGCGATACCCGCTTCCGCGACAGCGACATCCCGCGCAGCGGCCAGCTCAGCGCGCTGGCCCAGGATGTATTCGATATGGCGCTGGCCCTGGATATCAGCCGCTTCCGCGTGGTCGGCCACGATTGGGGCGCGCGCGCCGCCTACAACGCCGCCCTGCTGGCGCCGGAAAAGGTCGAACGCTGCGTCGGCATTTCCGTCGGCTGGGGCAGCAATGACCCGCACCAGACGCTGAGCCTGGCCCAGGCACGCAATTACTGGTATCACTGGTATATGGCGACCGAGCGCGGCGCCGTTGCCGTGCGCAAGGAAAGGCGCGAGCTGGCCCATCTGCTGTGGCAGACCTGGTCGCCGGGCTGGCAATTCAACGAGGCCGATTTCCGCACCACGGCCCACGCCTTCGACAATCCCGACTGGACCAGCGTCACCGTGCACTCTTACCGCCACCGCTGGGGCTGGGCGGAATCCGATCCCTATTATTCGGCGCTGGAAGCGGAGTTGCGCCGCAATTCCGTCATCGCCGTGCCGACCTTGACCCTGCACGGCGCCCTCGATGGCGCCAACGCTCCCGCCACCTCCGAACAGCGCGAACACCTGTTTTCCGCGCCCTACCGCCGCCTGCTGCTCGACGGCGTGGGCCACTTCCCGCAGCGCGAGCAGCCGGCGCGGGTGGCGCAGGAAGTCATTGCCTGGCTGCGTTGACCTTGAGCAGCACCCATCATGGCTTTACAAGCAACATTATTTCCATAGTACAATCTTTCCTTACCTGAGTGCTTGCGAAAGGAACTATGGCTGCTGTGACTTGTCTGCAAAAAATCCTGTTTGGTCCGCCGGGTTGCGGTAAGAGTTTCCGCGTCAGGAAAATCGCCGAAGAGGAACTGGGCATCACCGTGCCCGGCCCGCACCTGATCGAAACCACCTTCCATCCGGAGTATGGCTATGGCGACTTCCTCGCCAAGCTGTTGCCGCAGTCCAGCAAATATCAGCAGAAATACCTGTTCAGCGGCACCGGTGCCTTCCCGGACGCGACCATCAGGGAAGAGGTGGAACGCTCTTCCATCGAGTACAACATCCACATCGGCCCGCTGCTCAAGGCGCTCGCCCTGGCCTATGCCGACCCAAGCCAGAATGTTCTGCTGGTGATCGATGAGATTAACCGCGGCAACTGCGCCCAGATCTTCGGCGACATCTTCCAGCTGCTCGACCGCAACGATAGCGGCCGTTCGGAATACGGGGTGGAGCTATGCCAGCTCTTTCACAGCGCCCTGCAGAACGAGCTGAAGCGCCTGGGTGCCCCAGCCAGCGCCTGCCCCGCGCAAAAACTCTATCTGCCGCCCAATCTGTCCCTGATCGGCACCATGAACACCAGCGACGAATCGGTGTACTACATGGACAGCGCCTTCAAGCGCCGCTGGGACTTTGCCTTCATGCCATGGAGCGGCCAGCCGGGCGGCGATTTGCACGAACGCCAGCGCAGCCTGCCGGTCGAGGGCTGCGGCGCGGACTGGATCGAGCTGCTGACGCGGCTCAACGACTACATTGCCGGCAGCTTCCGCGGCCGCAATATCGACGACAAGCAGATTGGCCTGTGGTTCGTCAAGGTGCCGGCCAGCGCCCGGGAAAAGCTGGAGCGCCCCCTGCAGACGCTCAAGACGCAACTGGTGCCCCTGGTCGACAAGGCAAGCCATAGCGACTGGGTCAAGCTGTTCCCCAACGCGGGCAATTACGGTTTCGGAAATCTGCAGACCCTGAGCGCGCGCACCGATTTCGAGGCCTTCGGCATCGGCTGGCCGGACGGCGTCAATCCTTATCAGCCGGAGCTGCTGGCGGACAAGCTGATCGAACATATCGACGGCTTCCTGAAAAGCCCGCGCCCCGGCATCACCCTGGATACCATCCGCAACAAGCTGATGTTCTTCCTTTGGGATAATGTGTTCGCGCGCGACCGCAGTCCTTTGTTTGCTTTGCTGCGGCTGGGCGGCATGACCGGCGAAGACCCGCGCACCTTCGGCGAATTCGCCACGCCGGTGCACGCAGCCATGCTGCTGGTCGGCCTGCTGAAACCGGCCGAGACGGCCAGCGCGTGAAGCCAGGCGTAAAGCATAGCGGCTGGCAGTTTGAGCTGGAAGCGGCCACGCTGGACTGCACCGGCGAATCCTATGTCGGCCTGGTGCGCAATACGGACGGCAGCGCCTGCCTGCGCCTGCCCTACGGCTATCGCCCGCGGCCCGGCGACAGCAAGGAACACTGCCTGGGCCACCTATCGCGCGTGCTGGCCCGCTTCGCGCGCGAGTATCCCAAAGAGAGCACCAGCAAGCGCGACGGCTACCTGAGAGCCGCGCAGGGACAGGCCATCCAGCCCAGCCGGGAACAGGATCTCGATTACAGCAAGCTCGCCAGCCAAATCGCGCTGATCCGGCGCATGAGCGATCCCAGCTTGCTGGCCCTGGTGCGCGCGCCCGGCCTCGCGCCCGGCTTCGATGCGCGCCATATCAGCCGCAATCTGGAACGCGCCACCTACCTGCCGGACCACACGCCCTATTTCGATACCATGCTGGCGCAGCCGGCGCGCCTGCGGCGCACCAGTACCGACCTGGTCGGCCTGGCCTGCTGGATCGCCCTGGACGCGCTGCATCATCTCTTCCCCGCCGCCGCCGATCGGGAAATCGCCCCCAGCCTGCTGGAAGAATGGGAAACCCTGGCCGCGCGCTTTGCCGACAGCCAGCATCTGCCCAGGCACGCCTCCCTGTTCGGCGCCGGCCACGAAACCACCCTGGCCCAGTTGCAGGACGCCTTCGACGCCTCGACCGGCAGCGCGCCGCCCGTCCACGCCGAGGCGCGCGAGTTGGCCGATACGCTGGAACAGGTGCTGCATTGTTCCGCCAGCGCCAGCGGCGGCGATATCTTCGGCCTGAAAGGCTTCCACCGCGCCTGGGAAGCGGCATGCCTGAACCACGCGCTGGTCCATTTTGGCGCCGAGCGCATCCTGTGCTGCGACCATGCGCTGCTGCACCAGGCCACGCCGGCCCAGCGCCAGCGCTGGACGCGCGCGCGGCATGAGCTGTTCGCCTGGAACGGCACTGCCCGCCGCCCCGACCTCGTGGTCGAAGGCGAGGAAGGCCGCCTGCTGCTGATCGATTTCAAATATTCCGCCGCCTACGCCCAGGAGAGTTTTTTCCAATCCCGGCCGCGCCCGCCCGACACCCGACAGCAGCCGAAAACCTGGCAGGACTGGCGCAGATTTTGCGAACAGGCCAAGCTGCACCAGGACATTGCCAGCCTGGAGGCCTACCGCTGGCTGCTGATGCAGCACCATCTGAAAAGCCATGAGGAAGGCCGGATCAACGTTGAAATCTGGGTGCCGGGAGAGGAAAACGGGCTGCGCTCCTGCGCCTGGCAAGCCTGGGGCGAAACCGGCCGCCTGCCCGGCACGGCCTTCCATCAGCTGTCCGTGCGTACCCAGTCAACGGCCGACATCCTGCGGCACTACACCGCCGGCTTCAGCCTGTTCACCTGATTCCCCGCCCACTGTTGCGCATTCGCGCAGAATTTGATGCGCCGTATCATGCGGATGGCCGTCCCCGGATTATGCTATTTTGACTTTTCCCCGCCAGGAATCGCCATGGAAGCATTGAGGACTTTCGATTCGGTCTACTGGGTGTTGCAGGCACTGACGATCGCCGTGCTGGTCATGCACGCCCTGGCCCTGATTCCGCAATGGCATGCCGATTACTACAACCCGCGCTTCATGCGCCGCACCAGCTGGGGCATGATGTTCGGCATCGCCCAGGGCTTGCTGCTGATCCTGAGCATGGAGAACATTCCGCAACTGGAGCAGTTCGCACGCGAAACCTTCAGCACCACGCTCTGCCTCGGCCTGGCGCTCGCACTCAATCTCTTCGTAGCCTTGCAAAATGTGTTGGCGGCGCTGGCCTATGCCGAGCTGCACCATGGCAGCGCGGTGATGGCGCAGCGCATGAGCGCGGGCGTGCGGCCCGCCTTGTGCGGCAGCGCCCTGTTGTCGCTGGCCGCCTATCTGAGCATCCGCGTCTGGCTCTAGCCTCAATCGGTACGGCCGGCGCTCGCGTCCGGCCACACCACTCTTTCATCGACCGAATACAGGCGGCAGGGTTGCTCGCTGGACGACTGGCAGGCCGCCAGCGCCCGCGCTTCCGGTTCTTCGCCCTCCTCCGCCCAGCCCCAGGCGCCGCTGGCGGAAATGGCGAAGGCGCGCGGCGTCATGCGCTGGAGGAAGGCGCGGTATTGCTCGCGCCCGCGCTCGGGCAGATAGGGTAAGGCGGCCACATCCTCCAGCGCGGCGTAATTGCTGGCGGGCGCGGCCGGCGTTTCGGCCAGCGCATACACTTCGCGGAACGGCATGCCGATCGATTGCAGGAAGCGCTCGGCATGGGGCAGCCAGATTTTCTCGCCGTCGCGGCTGGCCAGCATGCGGTGGGCGTCGCTCTTGAAAGCGCCATAGGCCAGCAGCTGGGCCTTGCCGCCGCCCCGCGTGTAAGCCTGATGCAGGCGGCTGACCAGGGGCGGCGCAAAGAAGGAATCGTTGGCGCCATACAGCCACAGGCTGGGCAGGCGGCTGCGCCGGCCGTAATCGGCGAAGGCCTGCACCAGCGCCTGCTGCCAGTCGCAGCTGCCGCCGATGGTGCGCAAGCCGCCGGCGAAATTGAGCACGCCGCGCACGCCGGGAATGTCCTGGGTCGCCAGGGCCATGCTGGCCAGGCCGCCATAGGACTGCCCCGCGACCACGATGCGGCGGGCATCGATCCAGGACTGCTGGCCGGCGTACTCCAGCACGTCGGCGATGTCGGCGGCCTGGGCATAGCCGTTGGCCGTCATATTGCAGCCGAAATCGCTATAGCGTCCGCTGGAATTGGCAAAACCGGTGCGCATGGGAACCAGCACCGCATAGCCGCGCCGCACGAAGGCGGCCGCCATATACACGAAGCGGTCGCGCCGCTGCAGGCGCGGATTGCCGGGCGCCTTGCCATGGTTGATGACGAGCAGGGGGAACGGGCCGGGGCCGTCGGGCTTGAACAGCGTGGTTTCCAGACGCTCGCGTCCGCCGGGCCCGGCCGGCAGCATAAGAATCTTCTCGTTCAGGCGCGCATCGAGCGGCGCCAAGCCTGGCGCCAGGTCCGTCGCAGCCCGTGCGCCCTGCGCCAGCCAGCCGCAGGCCAATGCCAGCAGCACGCCAGCCAGTCGGCGTGCAGGCGTTAGCGGCAAGGCAAGGCGGCGCGTGGCGGACAGCCAGCGCAAATGACGCAGGGGATTGATGGTGGTCTCCAGGCGAGCTTGGTGTACGGCAATAATCTGATTGTGCAATCTGCCTTTTTTATAGGCAATGGCAGAACTTTAATTGCGGCAGCTTTTCTTGCCTTAACTCCGGTTTTGGCGCGCTGCGGCAACACTTGCACGGCAGCAGCTGTTGCATGACCTCCCCATTTTTTAGGCGTTGACGTGCGGCAACCGAGTAATCCGTGTACACTGTCCGCTCTTGCCCTAAGGAAATCACGTCATGGCTATTTCCGCTCTCAGCGCCGGCCTGTCCGGCCTTCAAGCCAATCAGAAAGCCCTGGATGTCACGGCGCACAATGTTGCCAATGCCAACACGCAGAACTTCCAGCCGCAGCAGGCCAACTTCCAGGAAGCCAATCCGGCCGGCACCGGCGTGACCTTGTCCAGCGCCGCGCGCGGCCTGGCGCAGCAGGAAGGCTTGTCCAGCGAAAACTTGGCCAAGGACATGACCAATTCCCTCGTCTACAAGGCCGGTTTCGACCTCTCCGCCAAGGTGGTGCAGGCGGCCGACGAACGCATCGGCACACTGATCGACATCAAGGCTTAACGCCGCCAGCCTGCCGCGCTATGCTGGAAGATATGCCAGCCTAGCGAGGCAACCATGACTTTCGAACTCCCCTTTTCCGACCGGGAACACGCCGCCAGCCTGCTGGCCGAGCGCCTGTCGCCCCTGCGCGGCCGGCAGCCGCTGGTGCTGGCCATTCCGCGCGGCGCCGTCCCCATGGGCAAGATCATCGCCGAGGCGCTGGATGGCGAACTGGACGTGGTGCTGGTGCGCAAAATCCCTTCCGCCATTGATCCCGAGCTGGCCGTGGGCGCCGTGGATGAACATGGCAAGCGCGAACTGGCGCCCTACTTCCACCGCACCCGCACCAGCATGGAGTGGGTCGAGCTGCAAACCCGCGAACAGCTGGAGCTGATGCAGCGCCGCCGCGCCAGTTATAGCGCCTCGCGCCGTCCGGTCGATCCGGCCGGCCGCCTCGTCATCGTGGTTGACGACGGCCTGGCCACCGGTTCCACCATGGCCGCCGCCCTGCGCGCCCTGCGCGCGCGCCAACCGGCGCGCCTGATCGCCGCCGTGCCGGTGGCCGCGCCCGACGCCATCGAACTGATCGCGCCGCTGGCCGACGAAGTGGTGTGCCTGGCCGCGCCCATGCATTTTCTCGCCGTCAGCCGCCACTATGACTACTTCCCCCAGGTCAGCGAAGAGGAGGTGATCGCCATCTTGCGCACCCAATAATGCTCAGCAGGTAAACCAAACCTTGCCGTGCCGCGTTGAGGAACCTATCAGATTGGAGACATGCAGATGGGTGGTAAGAGCAAGCGCAGCGCAACGGCAACCGAGGCAGCCAGCCCGGATCTGGAGGTGCTGCAAAAACTGCGCATCATTATTCGCGCGGCACAGCGGCATTCGCTGTGGATAGAAAAACAATGCGGGGTCAATGGCGCCCAGTTATGGATCATGCAGGAGCTGGCCGAAACGCCCGACCTGCGCGTGGGCCAGATCACGGCCCGCCTGGCGATCCAGCAAGCCACCACCAGCAATCTGCTGGAAAGCCTGGTGCGCAAAGGGCATATCGTCAAAACGCGCGACCAGCAAGACCAGCGTGTGGTAAAACTCTCCTTATCCGAACAGGGCCGTGCCTTGCTGGAGGCGGCGCCGAAACCCGCGCGCGGCCTGCTGCCGGAGGCGCTGGCCAAGCTCGAACCCGGACATCTGGCCAGTTTGAACACCGGCTTGCAAGGGCTGCTGGGCAGCATCGAAGTGCTGGATGAAGGCTTCGGGCTGCAGCCCCTGCCCTTCACCATGCAGGAAAGTGGATGAGCACAGACGATAGCGACAGCAGAAGACACGAACGCCGCGCCAATGACCGGCGCGGCGACGACCTGCAGCGCCAGCGCCGCAAGGACGACGCCCCGCGCTACCTCGATCCCGGCGACACCGTCTTCACGCTATGGGGCCGCGTCATCATGGCGCGCTACCGCCGCATCGCGGCCGCCGCCACCCGCCACGTCATGCAGCGCCCGCTGCGCATCGGCATCTCAGCGCGCATTTTCCATCCCGAGGCGGGCGCCAAAGGCCTGCGCAGCAAGAACCTGCAATACCTGGAAGAGTCGATCGCGCAGTGGGTGATGTCGCGCGACGTGCTGGTGTTCATGATCCCGACCGTGAATACCGACGGCCTGCTCCACCCCAGCAATATCCGCCTGCGCGATTACGCCCGCCATCTGGATGGCCTGGTGCTGCAGGGCGGCGCCGACGTTTCGCCGCAAAGCTATGCCGAAGCGCCGACCCGGCCCGAATGGAGCGGCGACCGCGCGCGCGATATGTACGAGCTGGAACTGCTGCATGAATTCGTGGAGGCGGGCAAGCCGGTACTGGGCATCTGCCGCGGCTGCCAATTATTGAACGTGGCCTTTGGCGGCAGCCTGTATCAGGACATCGCCACCGACGTGCCGGCCGCCCTGGCCCACGTGCACGACGACTACGACCGCCACCGCCATGAAATCACCTTCCCCGAAGGCTCTTCGCTGGCGCAGATGTTCCGGGGACAGGAGCGCGGGCTGGTGAACTCCATCCACCACCAGGCGGTGAAAACGCTGGGACGCGATATGGCGGTGGAAGCGCTGTCCCATCCCGACGGCATGATCGAGGCGATCCGCTACCGCAAGGCGCCCTTCGTCATGGGCTTGCAATGGCACCCGGAATTCCACCGCGCCGGCGGGCAGGAACTGCTGGACTGCACCGCCATCCTCGACAACTTCCTGCGCGTGGCGCGCGAGACGCGCTTCTGACAGCAGCCGATTCAACATGGCCGTGGCTAGGCGCAGCGACGATGGCAGTGCGCCTGCACGGCGAGGCGCTGCAACGGCGCCACGGCCGTTTTTAAGCGGCTGCTAGCCGCGGAAGCGCGCCACCGCCGCATCAACCACGCCCTCCACGCTGCCGCTGGCGCTGAACTGGTCGCGCAGATACTGGGCGTCGCTGCCCATATGCGTGACCTGCATCAGATGGTTCAGCGCCGGCAGGCCGCCCAGCTTCTCGGCATACGGGTCCATGCGGCGCAAGGTGGTCAGGATATCCTCGCGCAGCGACAGGCTTTCATAGGTCTTCGGATGCACGACGGTGCCATCGAGGCCGAAGCGGCAAGCCTGGAAGCGGTTGTAGTTATAGACCAGGTAATCGTCTTCCGCCGGCGGCGCTTCCTTGCGCTCCAGCAGATAGGCGCACAGCGCCTGCAGATAGCAGGCCAGCGCCGCCGCACGCTCCACCGTCAGCGGCGTATCGCACACGCGCAGCTCGATGGTGCCGAATTCCGGCTTGGGGCGGATGTCCCAGTAGAAGTCCTTCATGCTCTTGATGACGCCCGTGTGCTCCATCTTCGAGAAGAAGCTGTGCTCGAACTCGTCCCAGCTCAGGACGAACGGCGCTCGTCCGCTCATGGGGAAGGCGAACACCGAATTCAGGCGGGCCGAATTGAACAGCGTATCGCCGCCCTGCACGAAGGGCGAGGAGGCCGACAGTGCGATGAAATGCGGCACATAGCGGCTCAGCGCATGCAGCAGGTAGAGCGCATCGTCGCCCGAAGCGCAGCCGATGTGCACGTGCTGGCCGAAGATGGTGAACTGCTTGGCCAGATAGCCATACAGCGCCGACACTTCCTTGAAGCGCGGCTTGGCGAAGATGCGCCGCTCCGACCACTTCTGGAACGGGTGGGTGCCGCCGCCGCAGATGCCGATGTTCAGCGTTTCGCCCGCCGTCACCAGCGTATCGCGGATCAGCTGCAACTGCGCCAGCAATTCGGCGTGGCGGGTATGCACGTCCGAGTTAATCTCGATCATGCTCTCGGTGATCTCCGGCGTCACATTGCCGGGGAAAGGCTTGCGGCTCAAGAGATGCAGCAAGTCGGGGCTGGAAGCCGTCAGGTCGAAGTCGGAAAAACTGACCAGTTGCAGCTCCAGCTCCACCCCCATGGTCAGGGGGTCGGATGCTTTGAATGCTTCGAGCGCCATATCAGTGTTCCTCCTTGCGCGTGGTTTCATTGGCCCAGATCAGGGCGCGCTGCGTGATGATGGGGCCAATCACCTCCATGAACAGGGTCATGCCCGCCAGCGCCGCCAGCTCGTCGACCAGCACGATGCCCATGCTCTTGGTCTGCTCCAGCACCAGCACCACGAACACCGACATCGGCGACAGCGCGATGCCGGTCAATGCGCCCTTGCGCCAGGACGTGCCGCCCACATGGGAAAAGGCCGCCACCACCGCCGCTTTCGCCAGGAAGCGCGCCGTCAGCAAAGCTAGCGCCAGGGTGGCGCCCGCCATCACGCGCTCCCACTCCAGCGTGGACACGGCAAACACGAACAGCAGCACCGTCAACAGCTCGCCGATGGCGCCGAAATTGCGCTCGGTGCGGGCGAAGGTCACGCGGCGGTGGCGCGCCATCAGGCCGAAGGTCAGCGTGGCCAGCACCGGCGACAATTGCGCCGCATGCGTCAGCGCCACCAGCATGATGACGCCCAGCGCGAAGGCCACCGTGCCATCCAGCGCCAGCGTGCCAAGCTTGCGCAGCACGGCCGGCACGACGAAGCCGAAGATGGCGCCCAGCGCGGCCGACGCCACCAGCTCGATCAGGCTGTGCGAGATCGCCTGCGGCAGGCTGCCCGAGGTGTCGAAGACCCAGACGCCGACGATGACCTTGAACACGAACACGGCCAGCACGCTATTGATCGCCACCAGGTGCAGCAGGCGCTCCGTGACCTGGCCCGAGCTTTTCTGTTCGTTGATGATGCGCAGCACGCCGGCCGGCGAAGTCGACATGCCGAGCGAAGCGAGCAACAGCGCCGTCAGCGGCGGCACGCCGCTCATATGGGCCAGTTGATACACGACGGCAAAAGTCAGCGCCGATTCCATCAGGCCGCTGAGCGCGATCCAGGGATTGACGCGCAACCAGCGCAGATTCACGCGGTAGCCCAGTTCGAACAGGATCAGGCCGAAGGCCACATTGGCCAGGAAAGTGACCGGACTGCCGCTCTCGGTGGCGAACAGCTCGGGAAACGCCTGGGCGGCTAAAAAGCCCACCAGGCCATACACGCTGATGCGCGGCAAGGTGGTCCAGCGGTGGATGAGTTCCCCGGCCAGCCAGGCCAGGGCGATTGCGACGGGCCAGGCTAATTCGGCCGAGATGGCCTGCAAGTCCAGCGTTACCAGGAAGTCTGGCATGGTTTCCTCCTATTGTTGATTGCTTCGCGCCGGGCAGGATCGGCGACTTACATTGGCGCAAATGTAATTGATTATCCCCAATGATGCAAGCTGCACACAATTCAATAATGACTGTATTGCAATGTCCCGGACGCTGGCGCACCGCAGAGTTTGGCCCATGCGGAGGTACCGCACACCGCGTGCTGGTGGCAGGTACAATGGCTGCTTCAGAACGAAGGGACACCCATGCTCCAGCTTATCAGCGAACACGCCTGTTTCGGCGGCGTTCAGCGGTTTTACCAGCACAATGCGCGCACGATTGGCCTGCCGATGCGCTTTTCCGTCTTCATTCCGGCGCAAGCCATGGATGCGCGCCTGCCCGCCCTCTTCTACCTGGCCGGCCTGACCTGCACGGAAGAAACCTTCATGATCAAGGGCGGCGCCCAGCGCCTGGCGGCCGAGCTGGGCCTGATCCTGATCGCGCCCGACACCAGCCCACGCGGCGCCAAGCTGCCGGGCGAGACCGAGTCCTGGGACTTCGGCGTCGGCGCCGGCTTCTATCTCGACGCCACGCAAGAGCCCTGGGCCAAGCACTACCGCATGGAAAGCTATATCCACGAGCTGCGCGAGTTGCTCACGGCCGAACTGCCGCTCGACCCGGCCCGCATCGGCATCTTCGGCCACTCGATGGGTGGTCACGGCGCCCTGACCCTGGCCCTGAAGCGTCCCGAGGTGTTCCGCTCCGTTTCCGCCTTCGCGCCGATCGCCGCCCCGGCGCGCTGCCCCTGGGGCCGCAAAGCCTTCAGCGGCTATCTGGGCAGCGACGAAAACCTCTGGCGGCAGCACGACGCCAGCGCCCTGATGTCCGGCCTGCAGGCGCCCTTCCCGCAAGGCATCCTGATCGACCAAGGCCTGGACGACAAATTCCTCGCCGAGCAGCTGCATCCGGAAGCCTTCGAAGCCGCCTGCGCCCAGGCCCGGCAGCCGCTCACCCTGCGCCGCCACGCCGGCTACGATCACGGCTACTACTTCATCGCCACCTTCATGGAAGACCACCTGCGCTTCCATGTCCGCAATTTGCAGTCCTGAGCGGAACCGCTCGAAAGCGAGCGACAAGGCTTAAGTCCCGCTACTCAGGATAGCAGCCTCGCCGAATGGTTGCGCGGGGTGGCGTCTTCGTGGAACAGGTCGGCCAGGTATTCGCACAGCTCGTATTCCGCCATATCGTTCGGGACGATGAAATCGGCCGGCCGGCGCTTGCCCTCCGCGCCGAAATAGAAACTGCGCCAGGCGCCGGGTGCGCCCCTGATAGCAATGAGGTTGCCGAAAATATTGAAGCGGAATTCCTTCATTGATGCCTTCCCACGGTAAATAGATAGAGCACCGCCCTTGCGCGGGCGGCGCCCCGATGTCAGCCAATCACAGCTTGATTTCCGTGCCCAGCTTTTGCAGCAGTTGCGCGATCCACTGCGGATGCGCCGGCCAGGCGGGGGCGGTGACAAAGATACCGTCGGTGATGGCGCCGTCGATGGGGATGTCGGCATATTCGGCGCCGGCCAGCTTCACTTCCGGGGCGCAGGCGGGATAGGCGCTGATCTTGCGTCCGCGGATCACGTCGGCCGCGGCCAGCAGCTGGGCGGCGTGGCAGATGGCGGCCACCGGCTTGTTGGCCTGGACGAAGCCCTGGATCAGGCGGATGACTTGGGGGTTCAGGCGCAGATATTCGGGTGCGCGGCCGCCGGCAATCACCAGCGCGTCGTAGCGCGCGGCGTCGGCCTCGTCGAAACTGGCGTTCAGGGAGAATTGGTGACCCGGTTTTTCGGTGTAGGTCTGGTCGCCTTCGAAATCGTGAATGGCGGTCTTGACCTTGTCGCCGGCTTGTTTGCCGGGACATACCGCGTGCACGGTATGCCCGACAGCCTGCAGTGCCTGGAACGGCACCATGGTTTCATAATCCTCGGCAAAATCACCCGTCAGTAACAGAATTTTCTTTGCAGCCACAATCATCTCCTCCGGTATAAAAAACGCAATAGGAGAGACGATCATAGCCCACTTCCGTTACCGCGGGCGCTTGCGGCGAGCTTACTTGTGCAGCACCTTGCGGATGGTTTCGGCCAGATCCTCGGCGACGAACTTGGCGACGTAAGCATCGGCGCCCACGCCTTTCACATGGTCCTCATTGGTCTTGCCGGACAGCGAGGAATGGATCACCACCGGAATCTTGCTGAAGCGCGGATCCTGCTTCACCATGCGGGTCAGCGTGAAGCCATCCATCTCCGGCATTTCCAGGTCGGTCAGCACCAGGGCCACGCGCTCGTCGACCGCAATGCCCTCGGCCTTGCAACCGTCGGCGATGTGCTGCAGCTTTTCCCAGGCTTCCTTGCCGGTCTTGGTCATCACGAACGGCGCGCCCATCGCTTCCAGGCCGCGCTCGATCAGATTGCGCGCCACCACGGAATCGTCGGCCGCCAGGATGAAGGTGCCCGGCTTCAGGCCCAGCTTCGGACCGATGGTGTCGGGATCGACATCCTTGCCCTCGGTCGGCACCATCTTGCGCAGGATGGTTTCCACATCCAGCACCTGGGCCAGGCGGGTGGCGTTCACGTCGCCATCGAGGCGGGCGATACTGGTGACCATGCCGCCGGCATTGCTGTTTTCCGCGCTCAGCACCTGGCTCCAATCCAGGCGCACGATTTCATCGACCGACTCCACGGCAAAGGCCTGCGTGGTGCGCGCGAATTCCGTCACCAGCATGATGTTCAGGCCCGTCTTCGGCTTCACGCCCACGATGGCCGGCAGATCCAGCACCGTGATGATCTGGCCGCGCAGATTGACCACGCCCAGGGTGTGGGAGGGCGAGCCGGCCACCGCCGTGACCTGCGGCATGGCAACGATCTCGCGGATCTTGAAGACATTGATTCCGTAGAGTTCGGAATGGTCGCCGTTCTCATCCGCGCCAAGGCGGAATAACAGCAGCTCGAATTTGTTGGAGTTAGTTAGGTTACTGCGTTCGTCAACTTCTTGTTGAACTGAATTCATTGTTCATCTCCAATTTCGATAGCTAGTTCCGCCTTGCGCGAAACTGTAAGTGCAGTATAACGGCATGCCTGCAGATACAGCCAGTCAGAGCAAGCGTGAAATCGGATTGCGGGGGCAGATACAACAGTTGGCGTGCAGAAAAATCAACCCGTGTGGCTAAATCGATAGCAAAACCAGCTACGGCTTTTATTTGGCATCCCATTCACTGCGCAGCAGCGCATAGACGAATTCGTCGCCCCACACGCCCTTATGCCGGTTGTTCTGGCGCAGATGCGCTTCGCGCCGCATGCCCAGTTTTTCGGCAATGCGGGCCGACCCTGTATTCAAGGTGTCGAGGCGGGCAACAATGCGGTGAAAGCCCAGTTCGGCAAAGCCGAAGTCAAGCATGGCACGCGCCGCCTCCAGCGCCAGTCCCTGCCCATGGAAGGCCGGATTGAACAAATAGCCCAGTTCGCCTTGCAAGGCGGCTGTGCTGCCCAGCTTGAGCAGCACCTCGCCGGCCACGGCGCCGTCCTCGCGCCGGCACACCGCCAGCGTCAGCTTGTCGCCGTCGGCCGCGAAAGGCGCCGCAAGCACGGTCTCAAAGCATGCGCGCATTGCCTCGCCCTCGGGCGGATCGTTGTACAGAAAACGGTAGACCTCGGGCAGGCAACGATAGGCGCGGAAGCCGTCGAAATCGCTGGCGGCGAATTTACGCAGCAGGAGGCGGGACGTGTGCAGTTCGGGATTGGCGCGGGGAAGAGGCATGTCTTCAGTATAACATTGCCTGCTTCCTGCCGCCGGGATGCAAAAAAGGAAGCCGAAGCTTCCTTTTTCTGAATTCTGGAGCGGGAAAAGAGTCTCGAACTCTCGACCTCAACCTTGGCAAGGTTGCGCTCTACCAACTGAGCTATTCCCGCAAACGAGGCATGATTATGACAGAACAGCTCGCAAAATGCCAGCCCCATTTTCGCTGCGGCCGAGCCCGTGTCCACTTTGGTGTCAGGCACCAAGTGGACACGGGCTCGGCGATAGTGGGCCAGGTTAACCAGGGGCAAGGATGTCGACTATATAATGTGGCTCGCCGCCGTGCCGCGCGGGAATGTGTATAAAGGGTTCAATGGAGTCGATCGAAATCGTTTTGGCCATGCTGCTGGCCGTGATTGCCAGCGCTTACCTGGTGCGCCTGCTGCCGGTGTCGCTGCCTTTGCCGCTGGTGCAGATTGCGCTGGGCGCGCTGATTGCCGCTTTTACCGGCCATGGCGTCACGCTTGATCCTGAAATCTTTTTCCTGCTCTTCCTGCCGCCCTTGCTCTTCCTGGACGGCTGGCGCATCCCGAAAAGCGGGCTGCTGCGCGATAAGATGGTGATCCTGGAGCTGGCCCTGGGCCTGGTGGTGTTCACCGTGCTGGGTGCGGGTTATCTGATCCATCTGCTGATTCCGGCCATGCCGCTGGCCGTGGCGTTCGCGCTGGCGGCCATTGTCTCGCCCACCGATCCGGTGGCCGTCTCTTCGATCGCCTCGCGCGCACCGATTCCCAAACGCCTGATGCATATCCTGGAAGGCGAATCCCTGCTCAACGACGCCAGTGGCCTGGTGTGCTTCCGCTTTGCCGTGGCGGCGGCGCTGACGGGCGCCTTTTCCGTGGCCCAAGCTTCGATCACCTTCCTCTGGCTGGCCGGCGCCGGCGTCGCCATCGGCCTGGGCGCGACCGTTATCGTGACCTGGGTGCAGCGCTGGCTGACCCGCCATTTCGGCGAACCGAACGGCTCGCCCATCCTGGTCAATCTGCTGATTCCTTTCGGCGCCTATATGGTGGCCGAGCACTACCACGCTTCCGGCATCCTGGCGGCGGTGGCGGCCGGCATCGCCATGAGCTATGTGGAGCTGAGCGGCCACACGCTGGCGGCGACCCGCATCCAGCGCTCGGCGGTGTGGGACACGGTGCAATTCTCGCTGAACGGCGTGATGTTCGTGCTGCTGGGCGAGCAGCTGCCCGACATCCTGCATGGCGCGCGCGCCTCGCTGGAGCAGAGCGGCCATGTGAATCCCTGGTGGCTGGTGCTGTATGCCTTCAGCGTCAGCCTTGGCCTGCTGGCCCTGCGCTTCATCTGGGTCTGGGCCACGCTGCGCATCACCCTGTACAAGAAGGGCAAGCGCGGCGAGCATGCGCAGCGCCCGCATTGGCGTCTGCTGCTGGCCACCTCGCTGGCCGGCGTGCGCGGCGCCATCACGCTGGCCGGCGTGATGACCCTGCCCTTGACGCTGCCCGACGGCTCCCCCTTCCCGGCGCGCGATCTGACCATCTTCCTGGCCAGCGCGGTGATCCTGATTTCCCTGCTGGCGGCCAGCATCGGCTTGCCGCGCCTGCTGGCCGGCATGCAGTTCCCGCGCGAACCGGCCGAGCAGCAGCAGGAAGACCTGGCGCGGCGCGAAGCGGCGGCAGCCGCCATCGTCGCCATCGAAGCGGCCCAGGTGGAACTGATGCCGCTCAGCGCCGATCCGGAAGTCTATCCGCAGGCGGCGGCGCGTGTGATCGCCCTCTACCAGCACCGCCTGAATGTCGGCACATCGCTGGGCGACGACGCGGTCAAGTTCCGCAAGCGCGACCAGGCCGAGCGCGCATTGCGCCTGGCGGCCTTGCAGGCCGAGCGGCGCGCCATCTTCAATCTGGCGCGGCACGACCGCCTGTCCGACGAGCTGTCGCGCAAACTGGTGCGCGAGCTGGATCTGGCCGAAGCGCGCTACCGCTAAACACCCTCCATGCACCAGCGCACGCAAATCCTGTTGGCATAGCATGGCTGCTGTTCTGGATTTTGCTGACGGTGACGGCCATCCAGGATTTCCAGCGCAGCGCAATGCCGGGCCGCTGTGGCAGCCAGCGCCGCCCCCCCCCGCTTTGATCCAGCGCAAACAATGTCCTACCCTGGTGTCAGGCACTGAGGTCGGACATTTGCTGATCTATGTCAAAGAATGTCCTACTCTGGTGCCTGGCACCAGGGTGGACATTGTTTGACGCAGATCAAAGGAAGGGCTTAGTTGAGGACTTTGCGGTTGCGCTTGGAGCGGTACATTTCGGCGTCGGCCATTTCGAAGGCTTCTTGCAGGTCGTAGCCGGATTTGCGCATGGCCATGCCGAGCGAGGCGCGCACGCCATGGCCGGCCAGGGTTTCCTGCAGGCGCTGCAGCATGGCTTGGGAGTCGAAGTAGTCGCATTCGACCATCAGGATGGCGAATTCGTCGCCGCCCAGCCGGGCCACCACGTCGGAGGCGCGCGTGACTTCGCTCATGGCCTGGCCGGCCCGCTGCAGCAGCAGGTCGCCGGCGGCGTGACCTTGGGTGTCGTTGATGAATTTGAGGTCGTCCAGGTCGAGCGAGACGACGCAGGCGGGATGACCATAGCGCCGGCAACGCTCTTCTTCGCGCGCCAGCAGCATGTCCCAGCCGCGCCGGTTGTAGAGGTCGGTCATGCCGTCGCGCGTGGCATCGAGCTCGGCGCGTTCGGCGCGGCGCACCGCGTCGGCGGTGCTCAACTCGCTTTCCAGCATGCCGCTCAACAGCTCGGCCAGCAGCAGCAGCATGGGCTGCTCTTCGCGGATGCGTTCGGGCTGGGGTTCGGGATCAATGGCGCACAGGGTGCCGAACAGGCTGCCGTCGGCGCGCCGCAGGGGGACGCCGACATAGGCGCCGATCGGCACCTGCTGCCCAATCGGGGCGGCGGCGTAGGCCGGCACGGCGCTGGCCTGGGGCGCGATATTCGGTCCCAAGCCTTGCGCCATGCGCGAGCAGAAGGAGTCGGACCAGCAAAACACTTTGCCGGGGTTGACGCCGTAGCCCTGGTCCAGGGCGTGCAGCACGATCCAGTCATTGCCTTCGGTGCGCGTCACCATCCAGAGCTGAAAACCGAGCCGCTCGCGCAGGAAGGCCATGGTGGCCCTGGATGCTGCGGCAAAATCGTTGACCATGCTTGCCTCGCCGGGGATTGAGTTCAAGATGCAGACGACCAGCCTGCATTATGCACCCAAAGGCTGCGGCAAGGCTATTTGGTCAGGGTCAACAGATATTGCGCGGGACCGGGCAGCAGCGGCGTCGGCTTGCCTGTTACCCAATCCTCATGCCCGGCCAGGAAAAAGGGCGAGAGCGGATGGCCGCTTTGCCCGCCCGGCATATTGAAGATGCCCTGCTCTTCCCGACCCGGCGACACGGTCAGCCGTTCGGACTGGCCAAAGGTCCGTCCCGCCACACGCGGCATATTGCTGTCGCCGGGCAGTTGGTCGGGCGGCACGCTGAGCCACTGGCGCAGCGCCGGCACGGCGCCGGCGATCGGATGGGCGATGCCGGCCGTGTTGCGCGCACCCCAGGTCGCAGCAGACAGCGGCTTGCCGTCCGGCGCCAGCTCGGCCGCCGTGCGGTCCAGGGCCGCCAGTTGCAGCGCCGTCCAGCTGGCATATTGCGCAGGCAGCCAGCCTGCCGGCTGCTCGTCCAGCAGGCGCGCCAGCACCGCCGGCCAGCGCGCGGTGGCGGTGGAGATGCGCGCCTCCTCGTCAAGCTTGTGCAGATCGGCATTGGCGGCGCCGTACAGCAGCTCGTACAGCGACCACATAAAACCGCGCGTGATGCGGTAAGCCGTGGAATCGACGCTGGCGTGGCCGTTCCAGCCGGTTTTCAGCAGACGGGCCAGCTCGGCGCGTTTGGGATCGGTGCTGGCGCCCGGCGTGGCCAGCGCCGCCAGCGCGCGCTCGCGCCAGCCGGCCATGAACAGGGCGCGGTCGTCCAGCATCACGCCATACACGGCGCGCTCGTCGGCCTGGGCGCCCAACGCGGTCAGGCTGGCGCCCACCTGCTGCGAACGCGCGCCCAGATCGAGGCCGCCGTCGCCCAGCAGCTCGGCGCCGGGACCGAGCAGCTGGCGGCTGTTGGCCGTGTGCAGCTGGCCGCTGGCTGGATTGCGCACCACCGGATAATTCTGCGGCGCCAGCCAGCCGGACCAGCCCGCGCCCACTGTGTCCGCCGCCAACGGGAAAGTCGATGCCGGGCCGGGCGCGGCGCGGCGCGGCAGCAGGCCGCCAATGGTCCAGCCGATATTGCCCTTGTCGTCGCCGCCGACGAAATTCTGGGCCGGGATACCCATGGTGGCGGCGATGGCCAGCGCCTCGTCCAGATTATTGGCCCCCTCCAGCTTGCGCATATTCACATTGACGGCGCCCGGCGCATGCGCCGTCCAATGCACGGCATAAGTGCGGCCGCCCGCCTGGCGCAGCGGCCCGGCCGAGCTTTCGCGCACGGCCAATTGCTCCGCCGCGGCGCCTTTGACGAGGATGGTTTCCTGATGCACGGTCAGCTTTTCCCAGTCGCCGCCGGCCAGCTTGACCTGCCCCGGTTTCGCCGCGTCTTCCTCGGCCGCGATCAGGTCCAGATAATCGCCATAGCTGTTGGTAAAGCCCCAGGCCACGCGGCCATTGCTGCCGACCACGATCAGCGGCGCGCCCGGCAAGGTCACGCCCACCAGGCGCCGCGTGCCGCCCGCCGCATCGGGAATCGCCAGCACCGCGCGATACCAGGTATTCGGCAGCTTGATGCCAAGGTGCATATCGTCGGCCACGATGGCGCCGCCGCCGCCATTGCGGCTGCCCGCCAGTGCCCAGTTATTGCTGCCCACGGAATCGACGAAATCGATGGCGGCCACCTCAGCGCCATCCTTGGCGGCCGGCTTGCCCCACCAGTCGGGCGCGCGCTCGGGCAGCGGCGCGGGCGGCGGCGGGGCCACGCCATCGAGCGGCGCATCCCAGGCGGTCGCCTCGGGCAGCAGGAAGGCCAGTTGCTCGGCCGAGCTGTTCTCGCGCAGCCAGCCGCGCGCCAGTTCGCGCGCTTCGAGCCGGCCTTGCAGATCGAAGTACATGGCCCAGATCACGAGCAGAGAGTCGGCCGGCGTCCAGGCGCGCGGACTCAGGCCGATCAGGCCATATTCGAAAGGACGGGTGCCGAGCGCGTTCAAGCCCTCATTGGCGCCGGCCGCATAACGTTCCAGCAGGGCGCGGTCGGCCGGCGCCAAGGCAGCGACGGCCTGCTCGGCGCGGGCGCGGAAGCGGTGCAGGCGGTTGGGCCGGTCCACCACCAGCGCCTTGGGGCCGAACAGTTCGGACAGTTCGCCGGCCGCCACGCGGCGCAGCAAGTCCATCTGGAAGAAACGGTCCTGTCCATGCACAAAGCCGGTGGCGTAAGCCACATCCAGCCGGTCGCTGCCGGAAATGGTGGGAACGCCCTGGGCGTCGCGCGCGATGGTGACGGTGGCCGTCAAGCCCGGCGCAGTGCGCCGCCCGTCGAGCTGGGCCAGGCTGCCGCGCAGGAAGAACCAGGCTGCCAGCAAGGCCAGCACCAGCAGCGCCAGCAACAACAGCACGCCGCGTTTCACCCATCGCCCAACCCCGCCTGCGCTCCTCACGGCCATAGCCTTCTCCAGCTTAGATTAACCCAGGTGGAATCTTGCCAGAAATCCAATGGCGGCACGGGAAAAAAATTGTAAATAGCCTTAAGCCGCACGGGCGGACTACTGGCGGATGCCGCTGGCGTCAATGCGCAAAGTAGCGGGGTCGGCCCGCAGCACCAGTTTCAAGCTCTCCTGGGCCGAATTGCGCATGTTCTCATACACATCGGGCGGTTGCGGCTGCTGCTGGTGCGACTTGTGCGCCAGCGCCATGAAGGTGCCGAGCATGGCGCTCTGCTCGAAGACGTCGCGCAATTTTTCCTGATCCTGGTTCTTGCCCAGTTCGCGCAAGCCAGCCTGGGCGCGGAACTGGCGCGCCACGGCAGCGAAGGCTTCATCGGACACTTCAGTGTCTTTCAGCACCATGTAATTCCCCACCACAAAAGCGGCCAAGCCGCCGGCCAGATCGCGCGGGGTCCAGCCCATTTTCTTTTCGATCTTGAGGTAGATGTCCATGCTTTGCACATAGATCCGCGCCATCTCCTTGCGCTTGTCCGGCGGGAAGTGCAGCGACAATTTATGCGCATTGGCCTCGACCGCCGGTTTGGCGCGCGACACCGCTGGCTCGACCGCCTTCTTCACCTCGGTGGCCGACGGCACAGGCACGCGCAAATCCGGCACCGGCCACACCACCACATTGTTATAGCTCATGCCGAAGCCGCAGCATTGGCTATAGCTCAGCGGGACTACCCCCACCATCAACGCCATGAATAACACGATGTGCCTCATCGCCCTCTCCTCATGTCCAGGAAAACAATGAAGGATAAACAAGAAAGCGCGGCCGATACAGCGATTTCCGATACGTGCAACACTTGCCTGATGCATGGCGCGGCGCGGCATGGATCTCTGTTACAGTAATCCGATCAGCCACTTTGCGCCGTGCGCCCTGCGACGATGATAGCTGCGCCCCTGCCCGACAATGAAGCCGAGCGGCTTAGCGCCTTGCTCGCCTTGCTGATTCTCGACACGCCGCCCGAGGAGCGCTTCGACAAGATCGTGGCCTTCGCGGCCGAGGAATTCGACGTTCCCATCGCCCTGATCTCGCTGGTGGATACCGACCGCCAGTGGTTCAAGGCCGCCATCGGCCTGGGCGCGACTTGCGAGACGGGACGCGATATCTCCTTCTGCGGCCACGCCATCATGCGCGGCGACATCATGGTGGTGCCGAATGCGCTGGACGATGCGCGCTTCCACGACAATCCCTTGGTGAGCGGCCCGCCGCATATCCGCTTCTATGCCGGCGCGCCGCTGATCCTGCCCTCGGGCTATGCGCTGGGCACCCTGTGCATCATCGATACCCGGCCGCGCACGCTGGACGGCATCGAGCTGGCCATTCTGTCCACCCTGCGCAGCCTGGCGGTGCAGGAACTTATCAAGTCGGAGGCACTCCATGCCGGATAAAAGCGCAACACCCCGCATGTTGCTGGTGGAGCCGGAAACCATGCTGCGCCGGACGGTCGCGCTGACCGCGCGCAGCCTGGGCATGGCCGAAATCCGCGAAGCGGCCAGCATGCAGCAGGCGCGCCAGCTGCTCAAGGAAGAAAAATACGATGGCGCCGTGATTGCCATCGATTCCGACGCCGCCTACGACCTGAGCCTGGTGGCCCAGGTGCGCGAAGGCGGCAGCGCCAGCCGTCCCAGCATGCCGATCGCCGTGATGACCGAGCGCTGCACGGCCGAACTGCTCGGCACCTTGCGCCAGCAGCACATCGACCGCATCATCGTCAAACCCTTCCGCGCCCGCACCCTGCTCGACGCCTTCGGCGCGCTGGAGGCGGCGGCCGCCGCCTGAGTTACAGCGTCAGGCTGCGCAATTCCCAGCGCAGCGGCAGCGCCTGCGCGCGCCAGACGATCCGGCGCGGACGGAAACGCCACAGGCGCTCGGCGCCAGCGAAAGCCGCCGCTGCGGCTTGCGGGTCCAATTCGATTTCCACATCGCCGCTCATCTGCAGCAGGCCGCCGCTGGCAAAATCGGGGAAGACCAGGCCGGCGCGCCCATTCAGCAGCATATTGCCCAGGGTGCTGAAAAAACGGTTGCCCGCGTAATCGGGCACGCTCAAGGTGCCGTCTTCGGCCAGATGCACAAAGCCCGGCGCCCCGCCGCGGTGCGACACATCGACGCGGCGCGCGCCTTGGTCTGCATAGCTGGCGACAAAGAAAGTGCCGGCGCCTTCGATCAGGCGGCGCGCGGCCAGCACGGCGGCGGCGCTATCGGTGGGGACGCCGGCGCCAGGCAGGCGCAGATCGGGCAGCAGGCGCGCCGCTTCCGGCGCTGGCGCATCGGCGGCGCGCGTGAAGCTGAAGTCGCGCACATGGATGTATTGCGGACAGTTGCCGAAGGATTCGTCCACATCCAGCACGAAACCTTGGGCCGACTGGCGCCGCACGCGGCCGTTCAGACGGTTGCGGCGGCGCGTATGCAGTTCGATGCCGAGCAGGCCGATGGCCGCGCCCTCCTCCATGCCCGCATCGGCCGGATCGTCGGGCGCGCGACCCAGCTGCACGCTCAAATGCCCGGGATCGGGCGATTGCAGGAATCCTGGTTCGCCCGCGCGCAGCGTGGCCCAGACGTCGCCCGCGCCATCGACCGCCCCCACCACGACGAAGGGCAGTTGCGGGAAGAACTGGCGGTGCTGGTCCGGCATGAAACGCCGGATGACCTTGCGCCCCACCTCGTCCATGCGTTCGGCCGCGCCGATGCTGCGCTGGATCGCCTGCTCGCCCGCATGCCAGGGCGAGGCCTCAGCTGCGCCGCCCTGCGGAATGCCTGCCCTGTCGTCCATGATGCGCTCCTCAGGCAGCCAGGCCGACCGGCGATTTGACGAAAGGCGCGAAGCCGGGCAGCGCTTCAATCCGGGCCAGCCATGCGCGCACCTGCGGGTAGGCCGCCAGATCGACATTGCCCTCGGGAGCGCGGGCGATGTAGCTGTACAGCGCCACATCGGCGATGGTCGGCGTGGCGGCGGCGATCCACTCGCGGCCGGCCAGGCTGGACTCGATCAGGGCCAGGATGCGATGGGCGCGCGCAATGCTGTCGGCCGGGTCTTGCGGACGCTTGAACAGATTGATGATGCGCGCCGTTGCCGGACCGAAGGCGATTTCGCCCGCGGCTACCGACAGCCAGCGCTGCACCGCCGCCGCGCCTTGCGGCGTCTCCGGCAGCCAGCTGGCGTCGCCGTGGCGCTTGGCCAGGTACACCAGGATGGCGTTGGAATCGGCGATGTATTCGCCTTCATCCTCCAGCACCGGCAACTGGCCGAAGGGATTCTTGGCGAGGAAGTCCGGCGCCTTGTGCTCGGATTTGAGTAAATCCACCAGCACCAGCTCGAAATCCAGCTTGAGCAGGGACAGGAACAGGTGGGCGCGATGAGAATGGCCGGACAGCGGGTGGTAATACAGCTTCATGGCGAATCCCTTTCATGGACACGGTTGCGATAAGCAGCAGTGTGCATTATTTCCCTGTGCGAGAGAATATGCGCCAGATAGAATTCACTATTCCATAAAATGGAATTCAATACTCAGGGCGGCAGCACCTCGAACAGCAGGAATTGCATGACCTGGGCACGACGGAAGTTATCGTCCGAGACCAGCAGCAGGGTCTCATGGCCGTTGGCCAGGCGCGGCCCCCAGCCCACAGCTTCCAGATTGTCGACGCGCGGCAGGCCCAGGGAATTCAGATCCAGCACCAGGCGCTTGCTCGCCGGCCGCACGCTGCCCTCAGGCGCATTCAGGAACGACGGCACATCGCGCACATCGCTGGCGGCCGCCGTATCCGTTTCGTACAGGCGCACGAAATTCAGATAACTGCCATCGGCCTGCTCCACCCCGGCGCGCTCCAGCACCAGCAGGCGGCTGTCGCTGACGGCCAGGATTTCGGACACGCCGTTATCGGCCTCCTTGCCCGGCGCCGGCGCCTGCGCAATCGGCTCGATCGGATAGGCATATTGCGCCAGCAGCGCGCCATTGCGGTCGAAGCGGCTCAGGCGCGTCAAGGCGCCTTGCTGCGGCGTGGGCAGGGCGCCGTCCTGATACAGCGGCGCCTCCAGCGCCAGCCACAGCGACTTGCCATCGGGCGCAAACGCAAAGCCCTCGAAAGCCGCATTCTCGCGCACCCCGTACTCGCGACCGGGGTAGACCTTGAACATCTCGGGCAAAGGCAGGCTGCCCAGCAGCTTGCCATCGCGCGCGGCATGGCGCAGATACGGATCGAGACCGCGCCGCCGCTCCCCCTCGCTGGCATACCAGATGCTGCCGTCGAGCGGATCGACGCGGATGCTCTCCAGATCCGGCACATCGCCATCGGCCTGGCCCGCATTCGGATATGTGGTGCCGTCGGCCTGCAGGAAATAGTCCACCTCCGTGACCGTCACCGGGGCGAAAGTGCTGGCATCGAAATGCAGCTTGGCCCGATAAAAGCGCGCCGGATTGATCGACGAACGGTCATCGCTGACCAGCACCCAGTCGCCGCTGCGCGCGTCGTAATCGGCGCCGGACAAGCCGCCCACCGTCGTCCCCGCGAACTGCTGGCGATGCGCGATACGCTGTTCGCCGATCAGGCGCAGGCTGCCGATGGCGCGCTCGCCGCGCGCCGCCTGGATATCCGGCGGCACATGCACCTTGCCCCGCACCGGCCCCGAAGGCGGCGGCCCACCCGCCACCACGCAGCCGCTCAGCGCCAACGCCGCCAGCAAAGCCGGCAACCATCCAGTTTTTCTCATATCACCAATCCATTAAAAATATCCACTGCTGAGCCCGCCGGATGGCCGTCCCGTCCGATTTGATGCCTGGCACCAAATCGGACGGGACGGCCATCCGGCGGGCTCAGCCATTATGACTTGCGCAGGCGCTTGTGCATATTGCGCAGGGAAAGCCAGACGGCGGCGGCGACGAAAGGGACGAGGATGCCCATCACCAGCTCGGGACTGCCGACCCAGCCCACGGCTTTCGCGCCTTTGGCCGAGTAACCGGCCAGGCCGATCACATAATACGAAATCGCGGCGACCGACAGGCCTTCCACCGCCTGCTGCAGCCGCAATTGCTGCAGGGCGCGCGCATTCAGCGATTGCAGGATCTGCCGGTTCTGCGCTTCCTGCACGATGCCGACCCGGGTGCGCAGCAGGTCGTTGCTGTTGGCGATGCGCCGCGCCAGCGCCTCCTGCCGCCGCGCCACGGCCTGGCAGGTGTCCATGGCCGGGCGCAGACGCCGGTCCATGAATTCCTGCACCATGGGGATGCCTTCCATGCGGCTTTCGCGCAATTCCTCGATGCGCGCATTCACCAGCCGGAAGTAAGCCTTGGAAGCGGCGAAGCGGTAGCTGTTCTCCAGCGACAGCTTTTCGCTGCGCGCCGCCAGATGCGTGATCTGCTCCAGCAAGGCCTGCTCCACGGCGCCGTCGGTGGCCATGCCGTCGCCGGCCGCGCCGTCCGACTGCACCATGGCGGCGGCCAGCGTCACCAGTTGGCCCTCGATGGCGTTCAAGGCCGGCGTGGCCTGGCGCGCATACGGCAGGCCAAGCATGGCCATCATGCGGTAAGTCTCGATTTCCAGCACGCGCTGCACCAGGCGGCCGGCCTGCTGCTGGCGCATCGCGCCCTCGCGGATGACGAAACGGCTGAAGCCATCGGACTGGATCACGAAATCGGTCCACAGCTCGCCGCCATGCTGCAACTGGCTGCCTGCCAGCCCGGCGCTTTCAAATACCGATTGCAAGGCCTTGGCAAACACTTCGGACGAGGCGGCGCTGCGGTCCAGCGCCACGTGCGCCGCCACCATCAGCTTGCCGTACAGGCCAAGCAGCCATTGCTGCGGCAGATGGCGGATCGGCATGCTTTCGAAGGACTGCGCCAGCGGCGGCGAATGCTCCACACGCTCGGCGAAGGTGTAGGTGGCAAACTCGGTATGCAACTCCCATTTCAGCCGGAAGCGGCCGAAGTCATGAAAAAAATAGCTGGCGTCCGCGCCCGGCGCGGCCACGCCGAAATGCGCGCACAGGTCGGCCAGCAGCGCATGCTGGGCGCCGGCATTGCTGGTCTGCTGATCCGGATCGGCATACACGGCGAAGTGGGAGACCAGCTCGGGCGCGTCCAGCTTGAGAAAGGGCCGCGAATGGATTTCCGCTGCGAGAGGCACGCGCAGCGCGTGGTTCAGGCTCGAATAGACGATGGTCATGGACTGTAGATTTCCTTGGCGGCCGCGCGCACCGCCTGCAGCAGCAGGTCGGCGCCAGGCGACAGCAAATGGTCGTGGTGGCGGATGATGCCGAAAGCGTCCATCTTCCATGGCAGCGCGATCGGCAGAATGCCCAATACGCCCGTCGCCACATAATGCTGCGCCACGGCGGCCGGCATCACATGCACGGCGTCGGTCTGCTGCAGCAGCGCAGCGACCAGCAGCAGTGCCGTGGTGTCGACCACATTGGCCGGCGGTTCCAGGCCGGCGCGGCGGAACATCATATCGCAGCGGTTGCGCAGGACGCTGCCTTGCGGCGGCAGTATCCAGGGCTGGCTAGCCAGGTCTTTCAATTGCAAGTCCTGCGCGGCATGCAGCGGATGGCTGGCGCGCGCGACCACGCACGAGGGTTCCTCGGTCAGTTCCTCATAGATCAGGCCGGAGCCGTTATCGCGTTCCACGATGCGGCCGATCATGAAATCCAATGTGCCCTGTTCCAACTGCTCCAGCAGCACATGGCTGGGTTCCAGGCGCACCCCGATGCGCAGCAGCGGCGCGTGCTGTTTCACGCGCGCGATGGCCTGCGGCAGCAGGGTGATGCCGGGAGTCATAATGGATCCTACCTCAACCTGGCCGCCCAGGCCGGACTTCAGCGCCAGCACGTCGTCATGCGCCAGCGAGAGGCTGGTCAGGGCCATGCGCGCGTGGCGGATCATGGTTTCGCCGTAGATGGTCGGTTCCATGCCCCGCGGCAGGCGCTCGAACAGGCGCACGTCGAGCATTTCCTCCAGATCCTTCAGCTGCTTGGAGGCGGCCGGCTGCGTCATGTGGAGCGCCTCGGCGGCGCGGTGGATATTGCGTTGCTCGTCGAGCGCGATCAAGAGCAGCAACTGCCGCGTCTTCAGGCGCGCCCGCAAGAACCAGTTCGGGTTGAGGGTATCCATGAGCAAATCATAACATTGCCCATATTGAAACCGGACTCTAGGTTTTAGGGAGGGTGCCTGCGTTCAATTTGGGCGCTACTCGTATTGTGCAAGTTCTTCTTCGAGGCAGGACTTCAGCTCACCGGGCGCGATCCACACGCCCAGCATGGCCGGGGTCGGAAAGACCGCAATCGACAGGCCTTTGCTGGCCATATCCGGCAACCAGTCTTCGACGAAGCGATAGATATCGATGGCCGCTGGCTCGCAGCCGGCCCAGTCTCCCGTGGCGCACGCCTGGGCGAAATCAGGATGCGGCCAGATGGCGAAGCCGCCAGCTTGCGCATTGTTGGCAAGGGAAACCCAGCCCTCTTCGTTTTTCAGCCCCCACAAGGTCTCGCTATCGGCCGCCTGCGCGATCAGGTGATCGAATCGCACCGGCCCCGGAGCCGCCAGCAAGGCCGCGATTTTTTTGGGGTGAAGCGGTTCGCTCATTCAAACACCCTTGTCCTCGTCCGGCGCGCGGAACAAGTCTTCCAGCGCGGCCATGGATTTTTTCTCCGTCTTTGCAACGCCACGGCGGCCGCTGAATTCTTCTTCAATATTATCGCGGTAGTAGCTCCATGCCGACGCCGAGGTCGACAAGCGCCGCCAGACTTCGGCACCCACGCCCGAGTAATCGATGGCGCTGCCATCGTCGAATTCCACCCGCAGCAGACGCTCGCGCGGCTCGTAGCCGATGGCGCGCAGTTTGCCCGCGTTGATACGTTTCATTTCCATGCTTGACTCCTGTTCAGTGCTGCAGCTTCCAACAGTATCATAAGGCCGGATAAAGAAAATCACCCGTTTATGCATGCGGCCAGCCGATCATGCGCGCGCGGCTGGCCTGAACAGGCGCACAACGGCGACGGCGAAATATCTTTTCCATTTTGACAAACTACGCTATCCTGCTCCGCGAGCAAGCGGCCATGCCGGTTGCCGCGGTGGCCGCAAGCCATTGCAGTATCGGGAATGTCCGGCCCCGCAAGGGCCGGCGCCGATGGAGCCAGCGCCGGGAATCTCTCCGCTTCGCGCCCTCCACGCCTCCAGACGCCTGAAGCTATATCGTTTATGAAGACCATTGCAGTCATCGGCGGCGGCATTACCGGCGTCACCAGCGCTTATGCCCTTGCCAAACGCGGCTTCCAGGTCACGCTGTTCGAACGCCAGCGCTATCCGGCGATGGAAACATCCTACGCCAACGGCGGCCAGCTTTCGGCCTCCCACTCCGAAGTGTGGAATCACTGGTCAACCCTCGCCAAAGGCATGCGCTGGATGCTCAAAAGCGATGCGCCGCTGCTGATCAATCCCAAACCCAGCTGGCATAAGCTGTCCTGGTTCGCCGAGTTCATCGCCGCCATCCCGCACTACCGCGACAACACCATCGCCACCGTCCAAATGGCGATCGCCGCGCGCGAGCACCTGTTCAATTGGGCGCAAGACGAAAATATCGGCTTCGACCTGAAACGCGAAGGCATCCTGCACATTTACCGCGACAAGGCTAGTTTCGAGCGCGCCGCCGACGTCACCCGCTTACTGGCCCAGGGCGGCTTGCAGCGCAGCCCCGTCACACCCGGGGAAATGCGCGCCATCGAACCTGCGCTGACCGGCAGCTACTATGGCGGTTTCTATACCGAGAGCGATTCCAGCGGCGACATTCACAAATTCACCACCGGCCTGGCGCAAGCCGCCGAGCGCCTGGGCGCGGCAATCCGCTGCAACCAGGATGTGCGCTCAGTCGCCGTGGAAGGCGGATGCGCCCGCGTCACTGCCGTTCACGAGGGCGAAACCAGTACCTCTGTTTTCGACGCTGTATTGATTTGCGCCGGCACGGCAAGCCGCGCCTTTGCGGCAGCCCTGGGCGACCACGTCAATGTCTACCCCGTCAAAGGCTATTCGATTACGGTGAATCTGCAGGATGAACGCAGCCGGCGCGCCGCGCCTAATGTCAGTCTGCTGGACGAGGCCACCAAGCTGGTGGCCAGCCGCTTCGGCGCGGACCGTCTGCGCGTGGCAGGCAGCGCCGAATTCAATGGCTTCAACCGGGATATCCGCGCCGACCGCATCCAGCCGCTGATCGACTGGGTGCGGCAATGCTTCCCGGATGTGGATACGCGCAGCGTGGTGCCTTGGGCCGGCCTGCGGCCCATGATGCCCAATCTGATGCCGCGCGTCGGACGGGGCAAGGCGCCCTGCGTCTTCTACAACACCGGCCATGGCCATCTGGGCTGGACACTGTCCGCTGCCACGGCCGATATGGTGGGCGGCATCATCGAGCAAACGCTGGGCCACGGCGTCTCCGGCACCGCGCTGCGGCCAGGCTTCGCTTAGTGCCGGCCCTTGTGCTTGGCGCGGCGGCGCTTGCTCCAGATGACCAGGCCCGTCACAAAGAAGACCAGCGGCATCAGTCCGAATACGCTGATGAAAGCGCGTCCCGCCGTGCCGAACGCCTCGCCGCTATGCAGCGGGAACAGCCAGTTCACCACCGCCTCGCCGCCTTGCGGGCGCAGAGGATCGGCCACCTTCAGCACGCGCCCGCTGCGCGAATCGATGCTGACGCGGGTGGCGCCATCGCCTTCGCGCAGCTCGCCGGGTTGGCGCAGCCGTACTTCGTAAGGAGCATCGGCCTTGGCCGGCAGGCCTAGGCGCGATATCCGTCCCTGCGGAATCGCCGCCTGCGCGGCCTTCACGGCATCGGCGGGCGCGATCAGCGGCAACGATTTATCGCTGCGGTTGACCGCCTTGCCTGCCGGTGGCAAGGGCACTACTGCATTGATTACAGGCGCAATCCATGTGGGTTGATTAAAATGCGCGCCGGAGAAGCCCAGCACCAGCAGCACCGGCACGGCAAAGAAGCCCGCCGCACGATGCAGGCTGAAATTGAAGCGCGGCCAGGAACCGCCATAGCGCACCGTGAGCGCCATGCGCCACGCCGAACGCGTGGCTTTCGGCCACCAGACAAACAGCCCGCTCAGCGCCACCACCAGCATCACGACGCCGGAAGCGGCGATCAGCGTCTTGCCCGTTTCGCCCGCCACCAGATAGCGGTGCAGATGGAATAAGGTCGGCATCAGGAGCTGGCGCGAAAAACCCAGCTCGCCCCATACACGCTCGCCCGTCACGCGCAAGGTGAAGGGATCGACCATCACCTGCCGGAACTGCTGCAGGCTGTAGGCACCTTCGGGCCGCAGCTTATACCAGGCCACCGCCACCTCCCCCGCATCGCCGGGGAAGATGATCTGCGTGGCCTTGCCATATGCGGGATCGTTCAGCAGGCGCTCATGCACCGCCTGCACCATGGCCGGCGTGGCCGGCATGGGCGCGCCGGCATGCATGCCGGGCGGCGGCGCGACCTGCATCAGATCGGCGTTCAGGGTGTGGTCGATTTCGTGCAGCCAAGCGATGGCGGTGCCGGTCAATCCCAGCACCACGAAAACTGAACCGAAGACGAGGCCCAGCCAAAGGTGGACGGTACGCAGCAGATCCTTGGCGCGCGCCAGCCGTCCTGGCTTGTGGGCGGGATGCGCTGCCCGCCGTGGCGCCAGCGGAATTGGCGCCCGCCGGGCGCCTGTTGCTGCCTCTGCCGCATCCTTCGCGGCGCTCATGCCTTGCATTGCTTACTCTGCCAAATGGGTGGAAATGAGAATTATACGCATTTCCACCAGACAGCTTTAACCTTCCTTGCCGTCGATGCGGGGCTGGCCCAGATAGCGCGCATATTTCGCCAGGAAGAGCCAGAAGGCCAGCGTCCAGCCGACCGTCGCCAGCACCATCAAGCCTTCGCGCAGCTCCGGCTGCGTCAGCAGAGAAGCCAGCACGCGCGCCACCGCGCCCACCTGGATCGCCGCATACATCCAGAACTCGGTGCGCCCCGCCAGCAGCGGACGGCCGGTATGGCCCAGCGACGTGCGCGTCATCATGCCGATGATCAGGCCCGCCATCGAACCCACGGTCAGCGCGTGGAAGGCGGCGCTGGCGCTCACCATGCCCAGCGCGGCCAGCGCCAGCAGGATGAAGCCGACGCCGATCCAGCCATAGGACAGGTGCAGCACCCACAGCAGCGGCACGCGCACCGTGCGCTGCGGCTGCCAGCCGGCCAGGCGATACAGCAGCACCACGCCAGCCGCCACGCACAGCGGCGCCACCAGCCAGCCGGGCAACGCTGCCACCCAGGCCAGCGCCGATGCGACCAGCAGGCCAACCGATACCTTGTCCAGCGTCGGCACCACTTTCGGCACCGTGCCTGGCGCGCCGTTGCGGGTGAACATGGGGATCACGCGCGTGCCGATCAGCGACTCAATCAGCACAATCATCAGGATCGCGCCGTGCGCGGGCGCCATCAGCGGCAACGACAGCCAGCCCAGCCAGACCGCGTGGTACAGCGCATTGGCCAGCGTCAGCAACGACAGCAGCACCACGAACATGTAATTGCGGCTATTTTTCGAACGGCGCATCACCTGCCACAGCGGCCAGATGGCGCAAGGCAGGAACAGCAGGTCGACCAGCGCGCCTACCGTACCGCCCACCGTCAGCAGCGCCACGCGTCCCGCCAGCCATAGCGCCACCAGCGCCGCCAGGTGGCCGCGCACCGGCGTCCACAAGCCGGTCCAGTTGCGTCCCGCCGTGAACAGGAAGCCCACCACGACGGCAATCGCCATCCCGAAAATCATCTCGTGCATATGCCAGGCCAGATCGACCTTGGCCAGCACCGGCAGCCAGCCGTAATAGCGCGCCAGCCAAAGCGGCACCGCCAGCGCCGCCAGCAAGGCCGACGCCAGATAGAAAGGACGGAAACCCAGATTCCAGACAGGGTGTCCAAACAGCCCGCCACTGCGTGGGACGGGTTCGGGTTCTTCTACTTGCATGAGACTCATAAGGCACTCCAGACGAGCATCGGCATTGCGCCGCAACAGTCAAGATTGTGGGCGGCGTCCCCTCGCTTGTGAAGAAGCGCCGGACAAAAGGATGATACAAATTAAGGAAATCAAATATACCGGCTGTAGAAGCCCGCCAGCCCTCGACGCGCGCGCCGCGCTGACTTACGCTTGCATCCATGCGCTGAAGGCATGCGAATCGCATCCTTCCAGCCCCCACTTATCCGATCAACAGGAGCAGCAAGAATGCAAACCACTGTACTGAACATCGTCGGCATGAGCGACGCCGAAAAAGCCCAGGCTGTCGCCGCCACCCTGCAAGCGATGGCCGGCGTCTCCGCCATCAACATCACCACCGCGCGCGGCCAGGCTGAAATCAAATACGACGGCGCCGTCGTCTCGCCGCAAATCCTGGCCGACCAATTGAGCCGCGCCGGCTATCCGGCCCAGCCCGAAGGCGCCTCCAGCGGCTCCTGCTGCGGCGGTTGCTGCGGCGGCTAAGCGCCGGCAAACAGTTCCATTTGTCGTACCTTTCGGCGGCCTCGTGCCGCCGTTTTTTCGTCCTTACACTTCAGCCCGTGTCCGATTTTGGGGCCAGACCCCAAAATCGGACACGAACTCGGCTGTAGGCGGTGCTTAGCGGTCGGCCTGCAGGCGGTGTTCGACGGCGTAGACGGCGGCTTGTACGCGGCTGCTCAGATTGAGTTTTTTCAGCACGTTCTGGACGTGGATCTTGACCGTGCTCTCAGCCAGGTCGAGCGTGCGCGCGATGGACTTGTTGCTCTCGCCCTGGGCCAGGCAGGCGATGATCTGCTTCTCGCGCGGGGTCAGCTTGTCCAGCTCCGATGCGGCCGGCGCGCCGCCCTGCAATTGCGCCACCAGCTTACCCGTCATCGCCTCGGCCACCACGGTCTCGCCGGCAGCGGCGCGGCGGATGGCGCGGATCAGGTAATCGGTGTCGATATTTTTCAGCAGATAGCCGCTGGCGCCGGCCTTCAGCGCCACCGACAGGTCTTGCGCGTCTTCCGACACGGTCAGCATCACCACCGCGCTGTCCGGGCAGTCCTGCAGGATCAGCTGCAGGGTCTCGACACCCGACATGCCCGGCATGTTCAGATCGAGCAGGATCACGTCCGGCTGCAATTGCTGCGCGCGTTTAATGCCTTCCACACCGTCGGCCGCCTCGCCCACCACCTGGAACTCGGCGTTCCGCGTGAGCAGGGACTTGATGCCGCTGCGGAACAAGGTATGGTCGTCCACCAGCAATACGCTAATGGGTTTGTCCGCCTGCTCCATATACTGTCTCCTGTTTTAAGTTAAGCTGCGCGGCGCTGGGCGCGCGCTAAAGTCAATTGCACCGTGGTGCCCAAGCCCACACCGGAGCGCACATCCAACTCGGCGCCGATGCGCGCCGCGCGTTCGCGCATGATGTGGATGCCCACGTGTTCCTCGCTCTTCCCCGACAAGGTCGCGGCGTCGAAGCCGCGCCCATTATCGTGGATCGAGAGCGAAAAGTCCTTATGGTCCTGCAGGCCGACTTCCACCCTGGTCGCCATCGCATGCTTGCGCACGTTCGACAAAGCCTCCTGCACGATGAACAGCAGCTGCAATTGCTGCTCGCGCGGGAAAGGCGCGCCCTCGCCGTCCGAGATCAGCTCGACCTCGATGCCGGTCTGGCGGCGGAACTTGTCGATGGTGGTTTCCAGGGAGCCGGTCAGGCTGCCCTCGGCCAGCTTGCTGCGGAAGTTATGCAGCAGCTCGCGCACATCCTCGTAACTCTCCTGCACCCCGGCGCGCAGCTGCGGCACGATTTCGGCCACATCGCCGATCTCGCCCTGCTTGAGCGACTGCTCCAGCATCTGCACCTGCAGATTGAGGAAGTTCAGGCCCTGGGCGATGCTGTCGTGCAGCCCCTGGGCCACCAGGTTGCGCTCCTCCGAAATCGCCATCTCGCGCTCGCGCGTCGCCAGGCGCATATTCTCGATGGCGATGCCAAGCTGCTGGCCCAGCGTCTCCAGCAGTTCCTTCTCGTGCGGATTGAATACCTTGGGCTGGCGGAAGTGCAGATTGAAGAAGCCCACGTGCTGGCCGTGCGCAAAGATATGGAACACAGAAACGGTGACAAAACCCTCGCGGTAGCATTGCTTCTCGTGCGCCTGGTCGATGCGGCGCATATCGTGGACCACCGCGATGCGCTTTTCGACCGCCTCGCCGCACAGGCAATCGCCCACCTTCAGGCAATGCTCCGATTCCACCAGCTCGTCCGACACGCCATGATGCACCAGCATATGCACATTGCCGCGCTGCGCGTCGATGATGCGCACCGAGCCGCCATCGGCCTTGAAATACTCGCTGATGCGGTGCAGGAAGCCCTCGCACAGCTCCTCCGCCGGCTGCGGGCGCTGCAGGAAGGCCGAGCAATCGTACAGCAGCGCCAACTCGCGGTTCTGCTCTTCCAGCGCCTGGGTCTTGACCTTGACCAGCGCCTCCAGGTTGCCATACAGGTCTTGCAGGCGGTCGCCCATCTGGTTGAAGCCTTGCGCCAGCTGGCCGAATTCATCGTCGCTGTCCACGTCCAGGCGCACCTCGAACTGCGCCTCGCGCATGCGGCTCATGCCCTCGTAAAGGCGCGTGACCGGCTCGATAATCAGGCTGAAAAGCAGGAAAATGATGCTGATCGTCGTCACCAGCGCGAGGCCCAGCAAGGCAAGCTGCGAGGCGCGCAGCCAGAAGGTACGCAGCTCGCTATCCTGCTCGATCAGCTTGACCAGCGTATTCACCTGGGCCACAAACTGGTCGGCCTCCTTCTGGAACGTGCGGATCGCGGCCGGATCGGCCACCTCCTGCGCCAGGAGCGTGCGCGCCATCGGGCGCAGGCCATCCTGCCAATGACGGGTAATGGTCGAGAAGCTGTTGCGGATTTTCGTATTCGGCGGCAGGAACAGCGGGCGCTGAGGATCGCCCTGGCGCAGCAAAGCCAGCGTGCCGTCGATGCGGCCGATCTGCTGCGTCGCCGCATTGCGCACCAGGCCCAGTTCATCGCCGGTTTCCAGGCGGCCCAGCAAGGCGCTGAGCCGATAGCTGTTCATGCGCAGGCTGCCCGTATCGTTGATCGCCGCCGCGCTTCCCTCCAGCTGCCAGGACAAAAACAGCGTCGACCCGATAACGGTCAGCGCCGCCGCCAAAAACAGCAGCAAAGCCCCCACCAATTTTGTCGACAACTTTTGCCAAGCAGGCAACACCGGACTATTCCCCATCCCAACTCTCCTCTACAGCCCAGTATACACGCCCCAGCTTTGAGCTAAATCAACAAATGTCCGGCTCTGGTGCCTCGGCGGCCCCGCCTGACACCAGGGTGGACATTTGTTGAGATAGATCAAACCTGCGTGTTGGCGCTAGCCGCCGGTCTGGGACATGAAGCGGATGATCTTGCCGGGCTGGCGGGTGAAGTCGTGTTGCTGCGGCTTCAGTTCGATGGCCTGGCGGATCGCGTGCTCCAGATCGGCGTCGCTAGCGCCTCCTCGCAGCAGGGGGCGCAGTTCAAATTTTTCTTCCTGTCCGAGACAGAGGTAGAGCGTGCCATCGACCGACATGCGGATGCGGTTGCAGCTGGCGCAGAAATGCTGCGACATCGGGGTGATAAAGCCGACACTGGCGCGTCCATCCTTGGTCGCCAGATAACGCGCGGGACCGCCACCCAATTCCGCTGCCTGCGGCACCAAGCCAAACTGCTTGCGCAGCCTTTCCTGCACCGGCTCCAATCCCATATACGCCGCATTGCGTCCGGTTTCGCCCATCGGCATGGCTTCGATCAGGCGCAGCACAAATTCGTTCTCGATGCAGAAGGCTACCAGATCGTCGATTTCAGCGTCGTTCACGCCGCGCATGGCCACCATATTGATCTTGATGGGGGCGAAGCCGGCGGCCTTGGCCACCTTCAAGCCTTCCAGCACATCGGGCAGACAGTCGCGTCCCGTGATCCTGGCCACGCAATCGCGATCCAGCGAATCGAGGCTGACATTCAGCCGCGCGACGCCGGCCGCGCGCAAATCGGCCGCATGCCGCGCCAGCTGCGTGCCGTTGGTGGACAGCGATAAATCGCGCAGTCCCGGCAACGCCGCCAGCCGCGCCGCCAGTTCCGGCAGACGGCGCCGCATCAGCGGTTCGCCGCCCGTCAGCCGCACGCGCGAGGTGCCAAGGCGGGCGAAGATGCCGATCACCCTTTCCATTTCGTCAAAGGTGAGCCAGTCGGGCGGGTCTTCAAATCCCTTGAATCCCGTTGGCATGCAGTAGGTACAACGCAAATCGCAGCGGTCAGTCACGGACACGCGCAGATATTCGATGGACCGTCCAAACCGGTCGCTTAACATCTCGGGTTCCTCATATCTCTCAGGAGAATTGTATCGGTCCATCCCGCTCTTGCCATCGCCCAGGATGAACTAGGCCGGCTAATCCAAAAGAACTAGCCGGCCCTGTGCTTTCACTTCCCTACCCTGCCCCGTGCTACTGGACCAGGGGGCTGGCGACGCCTTCCAGCGTGATGCCTTCAATCTGCGCCTTGCCCACCAAAATCTGCAGGTACTGATGCAGCGCGCGCTGCCAGGACTGGCGCGACAACTCGTCGGCGATCTGGGCGCGCACGGTTTCATACGGCAGCAGATAGCCGTCGATGCGGCGCATCACCTGGACGATGTGCAGGCCGAAGCGGGTTTCCAGCAGCCGTCCATGCAGCTCGCCGGGGGCAAGGCGGAACAGCAGGCTGTCGAATTCCGGCACGGTCTGGCCGCGTCCCAGCTGTCCCAGGCTGCCGCCGATGGCGCCGGATGGGCAGTTGGAATACTGGGTCGCCAGTTCGGCAAAGCGTTCCGGACGCTCCTGCAGTTCCTCCAGGATGGCGCCGGCGGTGTCGCGCAGCAGTTCCAGCGGCGCGTTTGGCGCCACCTGGAACATGATGTGGCGCGCTTCCACCAGCTCGCCGCGCATGAAGCGCTGGCGCTGCGCCTCGTAGTAGCGCAGGCAGGCTTCCTCATCGGCTTCCGGCACTTTCACTTCCTGGTCGAACAGGGCTTCGATGCGGTCGTCCTCATCCTCGCCCGGCATGCCGAGGCGCTGCGCCTCCTGCAGCAGCACGCTGCGCAGCACCAGCTCATGCACGCTGCTTTTCAGCGGGTTGGCCGCGCTCTGGTGATGCGGCAGTTCCAGCTCGATCTCGCGGTCGCTGATATCGATTCCGTTGACAGCAATTCCCATCTTTTACTCCTTAGCGCGGACGCACCAGTTGATATGCGCGGCGCAGATAGACCACGGCGCCGAAACCGCTCCACACATGCACCAGACGGGTGAAGGGGAAGATCACGAACAGCGACATGCCCATGAACAGGTGCAGCTTGAACAGCACAGGCGCATCGGCCACGAAGCTGGCGGCGTCGCCACGGAAGGTCAGCACGTGCTGGGCCCAGTTCATGAGCTGCACCATCATATGGCCGTCCAGGTGCGAAGCCGAGACGAAGATGGTGGACAGGCCAAGCAGCAGCGTGGCGAAGATCCACAGCAGCACGATCTTGTCCTTCACGGTGGTGACGGCGCGCAGGCGGTCATTGCCCAGGCGGCGGCTCAAGAGCAGCAGGATGCCGATCAGGCACATGCTGCCCATCACGCCGCCGGCGGCCATGGCGAAGACCTGCTTGGCGCCGTGCGGCACGCCCAGCGCATCCCACACCCAGACAGGGGTCAGCAGGCCGGCCGCGTGGCCGAAGAACAGGCCGATGATCCCGATGTGGAACAGGGTGCTGCCCATGCGCAGGCTGCCGCGGTGCAGCACCTGGCTCGACTCGGACTTCCAGCTGTATTGCTCGCGGTCGAAGCGGATCAGGCTCCCCAGCAGGAAGATCGCCAGCGCGATATACGGATAAATACCGAAGATGAATTGATGTAGATAGTCCATGTTGATCTCCTCTCTTGCTATGCGGCCCGGGAGGCGCCATGCGCCCCTTTTGGATAGAAATTGACCGGCTGGACGCCGCCCGCCGCCTTGCGCAGCAGCGGCTCGACGCCGTCCACGCCGGGGCCGAAGGTTTCCAGCGCTTCGTCCATATCCCGCACCGGCGGCTCGCTCAGCTCCTCGGCGGCCACCGGGCTGTAACGCTCCAGCAGCGTGAACACGGCGGCGTAAGGGCTGTCGTTGGCGCGCAGCTTGCGGCCCAGGTGGGCCAGCACGTGCACCGCGTCCGACAGCAGGCGCCGCGACTCGTCCTCTTCCTGCTGCGAGAGGAATTCGAGGAACAGCGGCACATAGTCGGGCAAGTCGTTACCCTGCATTTCCAGGCCGTGCTTGCGGTACTCGCCCATCAGGTCGACCATGGCCTGGCCGCGGTCGCGCGACTCGCCGTGGATATGTTCGAACAGATGCAGCGAGTGCGAAGGCGTGCGGTCGAAGGTGCCCACATAGTTCTGCTGCACCTCGATCAGGCCATGCCCGCGCAGGTAGGCGAACAGCGGCGCCAGCGCCTCCTGCCAGCCTTCCTGCTCGGCCGCCATATCTTCCAGCAGCGGCAGATGCTCGATCAGCTCCGGCTCCGGGTAGAGCAGCAGGGCCGATAGGACCTTGAACTGTTTCATGACACCTCCTGCGCTTTCTTGCGGGACTTCGGCATCGACATGAAGATGGTCGAACCGTGCTTCTTCTTGCCGAACAGGGTGGTATCGCTGACGCCGTCCGAGCAACCGTTGCCGAAACTGAAGCCGCAGGAGCCTTTTTCGTTGAAGCTGTCCTCCACCATCTCCTTATGGCTGCTCGGGATGACGAAGCGGTCTTCGTAGTTGGCGATGGCCATGATGTGGTACATGTCTTCCACCGTGGCCGCGCTCAGGCCGACCTGCTCCAGCACCGCCAGATCCGGCTTGCCTTCCACGCTCTTGCTGCGCATATAGGCGCGCATCGCCAGCATGCGGTCGAGGGCGCGGATCACCGGCGGCTGGTCGCCCGCGGTCAGCAGGTTGGCCAGGTACTGCACCGGAATGCGCAGCGACTTGGTGTCCGGCAGGATGCCGTTCATGCCCATCTTGCCCGATTCGGCGGCCGACTGGATCGGCGACAGCGGCGGGATATACCAGACCATCGGCAGGGTGCGGTATTCCGGATGCAGCGGGAAGGCCACTTTCCATTCCATCGCCATTTTGTAGACCGGCGATTTCTTGGCCGCTTCCAGCCACTGCTCGGGAATACCCTGGCGGCGCGCTTCGGCGATCACTTCCGGATCGTTCGGATCAAGGAAGAGGTCGAGCTGCGACTGGTACAGATCGCGCTCGTCGGCCACCGATGCCGCCGCTTCGATCTTGTCGGCGTCGTACAGCATCACGCCCAGGTAGCGGATGCGGCCCACGCAGGTTTCCGAGCACACGGTCGGCTGGCCCGCTTCGATGCGCGGGAAGCAGAAGGTGCACTTCTCGGCCTTGCCCGAAGACCAGTTGTAATAGATCTTTTTGTAGGGGCAGCCGGAGATGCACATGCGCCAGCCGCGGCATTTATCCTGGTCGATCAGCACGATGCCGTCGTCTTCGCGCTTGTACACGGAACCGGACGGGCAGGATGCCACGCAGGTCGGGTTCAGGCAGTGCTCGCACAGGCGCGGCAAGTACATCATGAAGGTGTTCTCGAAGGTGCTGTACATCTCCTTCTGCATATTGTCGAACAGCTTATCCTTGCTGCGGTTGGCGAATTCGCCGCCCAGGTCGTCCTCCCAGTTCGGACCCCATTCGATCTTTTCCATCTTCTTGCCGGTCAGGACCGAGATCGGACGCGCGGTCGGCGGCGTTTCCGACAGCGGCGCGTTCTGCAGGCGCTCGTAGTCGTAGGTGAACGGCTCGTAGTACTCGTCGATGGCCGGCAGATTCGGGTTGGCGAAAATATTGGCCAGAATCTTCAGGCGGCTGCCCTGGCGCGGCTCGATCTTGCCGTCGCTATTGCGTTTCCAGCCGCCCTGCCATTTGTCCTGGTTCTCCCAATGTTTCGGATAGCCGATGCCTGGCTTGGTTTCCACGTTGTTGAACCATGCGTACTCCACGCCGTCACGGCTGGTCCACACGTTCTTGCAGGTGACTGAGCAGGTATGGCAGCCGATACATTTGTCCAGGTTCAGGACCATGCCGATTTGTGCTCGAATTTTCATGCTTTGCTCCCATTCTTGGACTCGTCGAGCGGACCTTCCATCCAGTCGACCTTATTCATTTTGCGCACCAGGACAAATTCATCGCGGTTGGCGCCGACCGTGCCGTAGTAGTTGAAGCCATAGGCCAGCTGGGCGTAGCCGCCGATCATATGGGTCGGCTTCGGCATGGCGCGCGTCACCGAGTTGTGGATGCCGCCGCGCTTGCCGGTGGTTTCCGCGCCCGGCACGTTCACGATTTTTTCCTGGGCGTGGTACATGATGGTCAGGCCTTCCGGCACGCGCTGGCTGACGATGGCGCGCGCCGTCAGGGTGCCGTTCACGTTGAACACCTCGATCCAGTCGTTGTCGATAATGCCGGCCTTCTGCGCGTCGATCTCCGACAGCCACACGTGGGGACCGCCGCGCGACAGCGTCAGCATGCGCAGGTTGTCCGAGTAGGTGGAGTGGATACCCCACTTCTGGTGCGGCGTGATGAAGTTCAGCGCGATCTCCTGGTTGCCGTTCGGACGGGCGCCCAGCAGGGCTTCCGTGGTCTTGGTATCGACAGCCGGCTTGTACACGCACAGGCCTTCGCCGAAATCGCGCATCCAGCGGTGATCCTGGTAGAACTGCTGGCGGCCCGTCAGCGTGCGCCATGGGATCAGTTCATGCACGTTGGTGTAGCAGGCGTTGTAGCTGACTTCTTCCGACTCCAGGCCCGACCAGGTCGGCGAGGAGATGATCTTGCGCGGCTGCGCCTGGATATCGCGGAAGCGGATCGAATCGTGTTCGCGCGGGATCGCCAGGTGGGTGTGATCGCGGCCGGTCGCTTCGGACAGCGCCGCCCAGGCTTTCACGGCCACGTGGCCATTGGTTTCCGGCGCCAGCGAGAGCACCATCTCGGCCGCGTCGATCGCGGTGTCGAGGCGCGGCTGGCCTTTGGAAACGCCCTCTTCCTGCACCGTGCGGTTGATGCCGCGCAGGACGTCGACCTCGTGGCCGGTTTTCCAGCTGATGCCCTTGCCGCCGTTGCCGATGCTTTCCAGCAGCGGGCCAATGGAGGTGAACTTCTTGTACACGTCCTTGTAATTGCGCTCGACAACCTTCATGGTCGGCATGGTTTTGCCTGGGATCGGGTCGCATTCGCCGGTGCGCCAGTCTTTCGGGTCGAAAGGCTGGGCCAGTTCGTCCGGCGAGTCGTGCATCAGCGGGGACAGCACGATGTCCTTCTGCGTGCCCAGGTACTCGCCGCCGATCTCGGAGAATTTCTTGGCGATGCCCTTGTAGATTTCCCAGTCGGTCTTGGCCTGCCACAGCGGCTGCACGGCTTCGGACAGCGGGTGGATGAAGGGGTGCATGTCCGAGGTGTTCAGATCGTCCTTCTCATACCAGGTGGCCGTCGGCAGCACGATATCGCCGTACAGGCAGGTGGTGGACATGCGGAAGTCCAGCACCACCAGCAGATCGAGCTTGCCTTCGCCGGCCGGACGCACGGTGACGTCGCGCGGTTTCAGGCAATCGTCTTCGTCGCTCATCACACCGTTCTGGGTGCCGAGCAGGTATTTCAGGAAGTATTCGTGGCCCTTGCCCGAGCTGCCCAGAATATTCGAGCGCCATACGAACATATTGCGCGGGAAGTTGTCCGGATGGTCGGGATCGTCGCAGCTGAATTTGAGCTTGCCGGACTTGAGGTTTTCCACCACATAGGCGGCAGGATCCTTGCCCTCGGCTTCGGCGGCGCGCACCACTTCCAGCGGATTGGTTTGCAGCTGCGGCGCGGACGGCAGCCAGCCCAGGCGCTCGGCCTTGGCGTTGTAATCCAGGATGGTCATATCGCCCAGATTGCCCTCGGCGGTCGGCGACTGGATCTCCGACATATCCAGCTTCTCGTGGCGCCACTGGCCGGTGTGGTTGTAGAAGAAGGAGGTGCCGTTCATCTGGCGCATTGGACGATTCCAGTCCAGCGCGAAGGCCAGCGGGGTCCAGCCGGTTTGCGGACGCAGCTTCTCCTGGCCCACATAGTGCGACCAGCCGCCGCCCGATTGGCCCACGCAGCCGCACATCATCAGCATATTGATGATGCCGCGGTAAGCCATGTCCATGTGGTACCAGTGGTTCAGGCCAGCGCCCACGATCACCATGCTCTTGCCGCGCGTTTTGTCGGCGTTCTCGGCGAATTGGCGCGCCACGGTGATGACGTCGGCCGCTTTCACGCCGGTGTGTTTTTCCTGCCATGCCGGGGTGTAAGGAATGTCGTCGGCATAGCTGGTGGCGACGTTGCCGCCGCCCAGGCCACGGTCCACGCCGTAGTTGGCCATGGACAGGTCGAACACGGTGGCCACCAGCACGCTGCTGCCGTCGGCCATGGTCAGGCGTTTGACCGGCACATTGCGCTGCAGGACGTCGCTGGCGTCGCGGCCGCCGAAATAGGCGAAACCGACCGACGCGATCTCGTCGGCGCAGTCGATCAGCGACAGGCGTGGATCGATGGCCTGGCCGCTGCGGCCGGTTTTCTGCTCCAGGTTCCACTTGCCTTTTTCGCCCCAGCGGAAGCCGATGGTGCCGGCCGGCGCCACGATCTCGCCGGTGGCGCTATCGAGAACCAGGGTTTTCCAGTCCGGATTGTTTTCCTCGTCCAGATTGTTCGCCAGGTGGGAGGCGCGCAGGAAGTATTCGGGCGCCAGGATGCCGTTCTGTTCGACCAGGCGCACCAGCATCGGGAAGTCGGTGTACTGCTTGGCGTAGTCGCGGAAGTAGGCGGATTGGCCTTCGCTGTGGAATTCCTTCAGGATCACGTGGCCCATGGCCATCGCCAGCGCGGCGTCGGTGCCCTGCTTCGGCGCCATCCAGATATCGCTGAACTTGGCCATCTCGCCGAAGTCGGAGGACACGGCCACGGTTTTCGTGCCCTTGTAGCGCACTTCGGTGTAGAAGTGGGCGTCCGGGGTGCGGGTCATCGGCACGTTCGAGCCCCAGACCATCAGGAAGGTCGAGTTGTACCAGTCGGCCGATTCCGGCACGTCGGTCTGCTCGCCCCACACCTGCGGGCTGGCTGGCGGCAGGTCGCAGTACCAGTCGTAGAAGCTCAGGGCCACGCCGCCGATCAGGCTCAGATAGCGCGTGCCGGAAGCGTAGCTGACCATGGACATGGCGGGAATCGGCGAGAAGCCGACCACACGGTCAGGGCCGTATTTCTTGATCGTCAACGCATTGGCGGCGGCGATCATCTCGGTGGCCTCATCCCAGTTGGCGCGCACGAAGCCGCCCAGGCCACGGATGGATTTATACGCTTTGGAGCGTACCGGATCCTGGCTCACATAGTCCCAGGCCGCGATCGGGTCCATGGTCTTGCGCGCCTCGCGCCACATTTCCATCAGGCGGCCACGGATCATCGGGTATTTCACACGCTGGGCGGAATACACATACCAGGAATAGCTGGCGCCGCGCGGGCAGCCGCGCGGCTCGTGGTTGGGCAGGTCGGGACGGGTGCGGGGATAGTCGGTCTGCTGGGTTTCCCAGGTGATCAGGCCATTCTTGACATAGACTTTCCAGCTGCAGGAGCCGGTACAGTTCACGCCATGGGTGGAGCGGACAATCTTGTCATGCTGCCAGCGCTGGCGATAAGCGTTTTCCCAAGTGCGATCCTCTTCCACCACCACGCCATGGCCGTTGGAGAAGCTCTCCTTGGGCTTGGCGAAAAAATTCAAACGGTCCAGAAAGTGACTCATGCTGCCTCCTAAATGCGGTCCACCATCAATGAGGCCAGTCTACGCAGGAGGTCAAGCTGTGGGAATCCGCAAGAAGTTGATGCTATGGCTCGAGAAGTACTAGGGCGACTAGCTATTTGTGACTAGCTGGATGGCGGCCTTGCGGCGCGGCCGCCATCCTTTTTACTTGGTGTTTTGATACGCGACCCTGGCGGGCAGCGTGAAGCGCACCGCCACCCCGCCCTCGATGCGCGGGGTGATGCTGATCTCGCCGCCGATGCGGGCGATCCGTTCGCGCATGCCGACAATGCCCCAGTGGCCGGCCAGGCCGGCCTGCGCCACTTCGGGCGCGATGCCGATGCCGTCGTCGCGCACCTGGCATTCCACCGCGTCCATCGTAAAACGCAGCTGCACGGCGATGCGGCTGGCGCGCGCATGCTGGATGCTGTTCAGGACAGCCTCGCGCAGGACATAAAACATTTCCTCCGCCGCCTCGCAGCGCAAGGGGCGCGGCTCGCCCGCCGTCGATAGATGCAGCAAGTTAGCCGCCTCGGGCGCCACCTTGACGACTGCCTCGTACAATTCGGTGAGCAAGGTGCTGCTTTGCGGTTCGCGGCGCAGCGCCACCACCTCGTCGCGCGTATTCTCGACCAGCCATTCGGCATCGCTCAAAGCCCGGTCCAGCAGCTTTTGCGTTTCCGGCTCGTCCTTCAGCCGCACCTGCACCAGCTGGAAGCGCAGCAGCAGCGCCTGCACGCCCTGCAGCAGATTGTCATGCAGGGAGCGCGCGATGCGTTCGCGCTCATTGAGCGTGGCATCCAGCCGCGCCGCCGCCTGCTCGCCGGCACGACGGCGCAGCACGGCCACCCGCCAGCGGTACAGCCAGACCAGCACGGCCAGCGCGGCCAGGGCCGCCAGCGCGCGGAACCAGGCGGTTTGCCATACGGCGGGCTTGATCTCGAAACGCAGCTCGGCCCCTGTCATATTCCATACCCCGTCCTCGTTGGCGGCGATGACGCGGAAGCGGTACTGGCCGGGGGCCAGATTGGTGTAATGGGCGCCGCGTTCGCGCTCGACTTCGCGCCAGTCGGCATCCACGCCATCCAGCCGATAGCGCAGGCGCACCCGTTCGGGAATGGACAAGGCGGTCGCCGTGAAGCCGATATCGATGGCGGTGGTGCGCTCGGGCAGCTGCATGCCGTTCGCCGGTTCATAGACATTCTGGCCGGCGCGCAGTTGCTCGATGATGACGCTGGGCGGACGCGGATTGCGGCTGATCGCCGCCGGATCGATCCAGCCCACCTGGGAAAAGGTGGCGTAGTAAATGCGCCCGCCATTCGCCACCGCCAGCGACGGCAGTGGCCGGATCGCGGCGGCCAGCCCGTGCAATCCATCTTCGAAATTGAACAATTCCCATTCGACCGGCTGGCGTGGATCGCGCCAGAAGCGCTCCAGCTCCCCGGCCGCCACGCGGAACAGGCCATCGTCGCCATGCAGCCAGAGATTGCCCATCGCGTCGCTCACCATGCCGGTAACGCGACGGAAGCTCTCCTTGCGCCTGGGCTGCAAGGCATGCGCCCTGCCGCCATCGATCCAGGCCACGCCGAAATCACCGCCGGCCAGCAGCCGGCCCCGGTGCTCGAACAGGCTCAATATATTGCCGATTTTGAGACCGGCATCCGAGGCCAGCAGCTTGACGCCGGAAGCCGTCAATTCGCCGAGGCGGTTCGCGCTAAAACCCAGCCAGGTCCGGCCGCTGGACGTGGTCAGCATGCTGATGGGCGTCGCATCGGCGATGCCGGCCAGCCTTTCGTCCCGCGTCCAACGACCCTCGCTGAAACGCCATAGCCCGCTGCGGATGATGGACACCAGCAGCTGGCCATGGCGGTCGGCGGCCATGCTCTGGATATCGCGCCGTCCGGCCAGTTCTGGCGGCATCTCCCAGCGGCGCACTTCCTTGCCGCGGTATTCCCAGAGCCAGGGCTTGCTGGCAACCCAGACATGGTCTTCAGCCTGGCGATAGAGGACGGCAGGCTTCTTTGCCTCCATTGGCTGCATCACGCCATCGGCCCCCATTCTTGCGAGTGGTGCATTCTCGCCTCCCAGCCACAGTTCATCGCCCATCCCGCGCTGCGCCAGCCAGTAATAGCCCTCACTGGGAGTATCGGCCAGATGGAGGCGGTGGCGCCGGTAGCGCTCCACTCCATCCATTGTGGTGACCCACAGATTGCTTTCCCGATCCAGATACGCGCCCAGCGGAATGCCATCCGACCGGCTGTCGTTGGCAAAGATCTCAACCGCATGCAGCACGCCGTCCGGCCTATATGCCATGCGCGCAAAGCCATTGTCGCGCGCGGTCCACAGGCTGCCATGCGGCCCCTTGAACAGAAAATGTTTGTAGCGCTCGGGTTCATCGACCCGGATCAGCCGGGGCGCCTGGGATGCGGACAGCTCCATGAAGCCGGTACCTGGCAGCAGCGCAATCACGCGTCCGCCCACGGATGCCGTTTTCACCGGATTCAGATCAAGGACATGGCGAAAACTGTCCGAACCACGCGGCATGGCGTAGTAACCCTGATTGATGTTGGCCCATAAAGTGCCGTCGCTGTCGAATTTGATATGCGAGATCAAGCCTGGCAGAGACTTATCCTGGCCGAACGGCTCCCAGCGCCCCTTATGCAGGCGCACCAGGCCGGAACTGGTCAGCGCATGCAGGACGCCCTGCTTGTCGACGCTGAGGCTCTGCGTCGAGCCGGACGGATAATCCTTGCCGGCCACATAGTGCGTGGCGCCCGAGCGGGTGAAAATGCTCACGCCGCCGAACTGGTAGGCCAGGGCCAAGCCGCCAGGCACTTGCCTCATGGCCGAGATATTGACCGAAGGGATGCGCTGGCCATAAATGGCGGTCGCGCGCCGGAAGCGGATGCCGTCGAAAGTATAGATCCCGTTGGGAGAGGCAAACCACAGCATGCCATCCTCCGTCTGGGCCAGGGTAGTCACCTGCTGCGGCGCACCGTCCGCCAGCGTCCAGCGGCGCCGCTCGTAGGATTCCTTGTCGGCCGTGGGTGCCGCATGGGCGGCAAGGGACAGCCAGCAAAGTAATAAGGCCAGTAAGACGCGCGGCAAAGCATCTCCATTTCATCATGAAAGCGAAGATGCAGAGTATACAGTTTTGTCTGGCGGAGGGGATTTGATGAGATGCGCGGCGTGCCGCAGCCAGCTCCGGCGGCGGCGTCAGTCGCGGATGCCCAGCAGGGCCAGGCTGTAGGGCATGGTCTGGATGCCATTGCGGCTGGCGTAATCCAGCGCGTGCCGCTTATCGGCGAAGGCCAGCAGGGGCTGGCGCGGCTGGCGGCCGATGTATTGGGCCTGCGCGGCTGGAATCCAGTGTTCGCCGGCGGCACCGCTGTCGCGCACGAACATGGTGCTGATATGGCCGCGCTGTTCCTGGGCCGATGCGAGGGCGAACATCTCGGCCAGGTCGCAGTGGAAGCTGGGCGCCGCGCCCCGGTAGTGGATCTGGCCATGCGGGGTGCAGCGCATATCGGACGGCGCGGAGACGGCCGCCGCCTGGCTATCCCCGGCTTGCGTCTGCCAGAAGGCCAGCAGCAGGACCGCGCCGATGGCGGCCAGCTGCATGGCATAAGTGCGCAGCGTGGTTTTCATAGGCGGCCACCACCTCAGCCGGTGCAGGTGCAGGAAGCACCGGCGCCGCAGCCGCCCGCTTGTCCGGCGCTGCCGGCGCTCTGCTGCGCGGCGGCCGGTCCGCCATGTTCCGGGCTGCGGGCCGGCGGGCCGACCTTGCGCTCGATCGGACAGACCAGCGGCAGGAAGCGCTCCTGGCGCGCGGAATACGCCATCAGCGCGCCACTCTGCATATCGAAGTACCAGCCGTGCAGTTTCAGCGAGCCTTGTTCGACGCGGCGCTTGACCCAGGGATAGGTCAGCAGGTTTTCCAGCGATTGCAGGATGCTGGCCTGCTCGCAGGCGGTGTGCTGGTGCTCCAGGCTGCGGTGCGCCAGCTCGTGCTTGACGCGGCGCGCCACCGGCTCGGCGATGCGCATCCACTGGCCGACGAAATCGGTTTCGGCCACCGGCGCGGCGGGCGACATCAGGGCGCGGATGCCGCCGCAGCGGGCGTGGCCCAGCACGATCACGCGCGCCACCTGCAGATTGCAGACGGCGAATTCGATGGCCGAGCTGACGCCGGGCGGCGCCGTCGGCGTGCAGGGCGGCACCAGGTTGGCGATATTGCGCACCACGAACATATCGCCCGGGTCGCTGCCGGTCAGCAGCATGGGGTCGACGCGCGAATCGCAGCAGCCGATCAGCAGCGTGGTGGGATGCTGGCCGTCGCGCAGGGTGTCGTAAATGGTTTGCGGGTCGCTGAAATACTGTTCCTGGAAACGGCTGAAACCACGCACGAATTTTTCGATATCTTCCATAGCTACTCCATGTCTGCCGCCGGCGCGGCGCGCTGGGTGGCGGATTTGCGCGACAGCAGTGCGCTGGCGTCGCCAAAGGCCTGGATGGTGGCGCCGGCTTGCGCCGCCGCGCGCTTGCTGCGGCTGAGCGGCTGGCCGGCTTTGCGCGGCGCAGGGGCCACCGTGCCGCCGGTGTTCAGGCGGAATACCGCCACCACGCCGCGCAGGCGGTCGGCCTGCTCCTGCAGCGCCTGCGCGGCAGCCGCCACCTCTTCCACGCGCGCCGTGTTTTCGCGCGTGCCCTGGTCCATGCTGCTGATGGCGTTGTTGACCTGTTCGATACCGGCGGTCTGGTCGCGGCTGGCGTCGCTGATGCCGCGCATGATGTCCGTCACCTGTTCCACGCTGCTCAGGATGTCGGACATGGTGCCGCCCGCCTGGTCGGCCAATTGCGCGCCGGCGATGGCCTGCTGGCGCGATTCGGTAATCAGCTCGCGGATCTGGCCGGCCGCCGTGGCCGATTGCTGCGCCAATTGGTGCACTTCGCTCGCCACCACGGCAAAGCCCCTGCCCTGCTCTCCGGCGCGCGCCGCTTCCACAGCGGCGTTGAGCGCCAGGATATTGGTCTGGAAGGCGATATTGTCGATCACGCCGATGATGTCGGCAATGCGGGCGGCGGACTGGTTGATCGAACCCATGGTCTGCACCACCTTCTCGACCACGGCGCCGCCCTTCTGCGCCACCGCCGATGCCGACTGCGCCAGCTGGTCGGCCTGCTGCGCGCTGCTGCCGTTCTGGCGCACCGTCACGGTGAGTTGGGCCATCGAGGCGGCGGTCTGCTCCAGCGCGGCGGCCTGCTGTTCGGTGCGCAGCGCCAGATCGGCGTTTTCCTGGGCGATGCCGCGCGCGGCGCTGGCGATGGCGTCGGTGCCGTCGCGCACATCGCCGACGATGCGCGCCAGGCTGCCGTTCATATCCTTCAGCGAGGAAATCAGCTGGCCGGTTTCATCCTTCGCGTGCACCTCGATATGCTGGGTCAGGTCGCCCTCGGCCACGGCACGCGCCACGCGCACCGCCTTGTCCAGCGGACGCACGATGGCGCGCTGCAGCAGGATGCCGATCACGCCCGACAGCAGCAGGCCAAAGGCGATGGCGACCAGGCAGCTGGCGCGCACGCGCTGGTAAATGGTCTGGGTGTTCTCGAATTCCTTCTTCGCTTCGCTCAGCTGCATCTGCATCAGGGCATCCACATGCTTGCGCACCGGGGCGAAGTGGTCGCGGATCGGGCCATGCGCCAGGCTGCGGGCCAGGGCGTGGTCCTGGGCGCGCAAGGCGGCGATGGCCGGTTTCAGGCCTTGCGCCACGAACAGGCCGCGCGCGGCGACAAATTCGCGCGCCAGCTTGCCCTCTTCCTCGGTCAGGCCGCTATCCATATAGGCCGTGGTCAGGTCGCTGATTTCGCGCATGCGCTGCTCGACCTGGCGCATCTCGCTTTCCACGCGCTCAGGGTCGGCTTCCAGCGATTCGGCGATGGCGAGCTGGTTGCTCAGCACCAGCCGCACAATCTGGTCCAGCTTCGCCATGGGCAGCATGCGGTCTTCGTAATTGGCGCGCAGCGCATTGTTGGCCGCCGCCAGACTGACCAGACCGACGATGCCGCCCGCCACCAGCAGCACGGAGAGAAAGGTAATGACGAACGCAAGCCGCATCCGTATCGTCAGATGCTTCAGATTATTCAGCATGCCTACCTCAACCCGCGCAGAGACGCAGTTTGTCCGGGTCGAGGATGGTGACGCGCCGTCCTTTGAAGGAAATCAGCTGCTGGCCGCTCAGCTCCGACATGATGCGCGAGAAGTGCTCGGGCGTCAGGTTCAGGCGCGAGGCCAGCACGGCCTTGGCGACCGGCAGGGTGATCTCGGTGCTGCCCGGCTGCTCTTTCAGCAGATAGGCGCTGACGCGCTGGGTGCCGGAGCGCAGGGAATACGATTCCAGGTCGCACATCAGGGCGTGCATGCGCTGGCTCAGGCCCGCCAGCATCTTGCAGGCGAAGCCGGGATCGTTCTGGATTTCGCGGAAAATGGTGGGCTTGGCCACATGCAGCAGCAGCGAATCGGCCATGGCCTGGGCCGACACGATGTAGGGACTGCCCATGAACATCAGCGCCTCGCCGAAGCTGTGGCCGGGGCCGACCAGTTCGATCACTTTCTCGGCGCCGTTGACCGACACGAAGGACAGCTTAACCTGGCCATACACCACGGCGTGGAAGCCGACGCAGGGATCGCCACGCTGGAAGATGGTCTCGCCGCGCGCCACATGGCATTCGGTGGTTCCCAGCGCGATGCGGTCCAGCTCTTCGGGACGCATCGAGTTAAACAGGGGTACGCGGGCTAAGAATGCCTGTACCTTGATCTTGGTCTTATCCATAGCAAATCCTTAAATCGTTGTCGAGTAACGCAACGGCGCCGGGCCTTCCATCCGCACGGCCGACAGATACTGGTCGAACACCATGCAGATATTCCGGATCAGCAGGCGTCCCCGCATCTTCACCTTCATGCTGCGTTCGCTCACACTGAGCAGGCCTTGCTCCTCCAATTGGCGCAGCTGTTCCAGCTCGGAGGCGAAGCACTGTTCGAAGGACAGGCCTTCGGGCAGCGCCACGGTGTCGAAATCGAGTTCAAAGTCGCACATCAGGCGGCCGATGATGTCGCGCCGCAGCAGGTCTTCCTGGTTCAGGGAGATGCCGCGCGCGATCGGCAGTTCGCCGCGATCGAGACGGTTGTAGTAGGCCGCCAGGGTCTTCTCGTTCTGGCTGTAGCAGCCGCCCACGGCGCTGATGGACGATACGCCCAGCGCCACCATATCGGCGTTGGCATGGGTCGAATAGCCCTGGAAGTTGCGATGCAGGCGGCCTTCGCGCTGGGCCAGCGCCAGGTCGTCTTCGGGCTTGGCGAAATGGTCCATGCCGATGTAGACGTAGCCGGCCTCGTTCAGCTTCTTGATGCACAGGCCGAGCATTTCCAGCTTGGCTTCCGGCGAAGGCAGTTGCGAGCTTTCGATCAGGCGCTGCGACTTGAACAGATGCGGCAGGTGGGCGTAGTTGTAGACGGCGATGCGGTCGGGATTGGCGGCGATCACCTTGTCCAGCGTGGCGCTCATGGTCTGCACCGTCTGCAGCGGCAGGCCGTAGATCAGGTCGACGCTGATGGAGCGGAAACCGGCCGAACGGGCGGCGCGCATCACATGCAGGATCTGGCGTTCCGACTGCACGCGGTTGACGGCGCGCTGCACATTCGGATCGAAGTCCTGGATGCCCAGGCTGATGCGGTTGAAGCCCTGGCGGCGCAGCGTGTGGATGCGCAGCGCCGAGACGGTGCGCGGATCGACTTCGATCGAGTACTCGCCCTTCTCGTCCGGCGCGAAGCGGAAGCGCGCGCGCAGGCCGGCCAGCAGGTTCGACATCTGCTCGTCGTCGAGGAAGGTCGGCGTGCCGCCGCCGAAGTGCAGCTGCTCGACGCGGTTGCGGCCTGCGAACAGGGCCGCCTGCAGATCGGTTTCCTTTTCCAGGTACTGCAGATACTGCACCGACTTCGTGCGGTCCTGGGTGATGATCTTGTTGCAGCCGCAGTAGTAGCACAGCGAGGCGCAGAACGGGATATGCACGTACAGCGACAGGCCGTGCTCCATGCCGCCCCGGCTGCGCGCCACGGCGGCGCGGTAGTCGGCCGGGCCGAAGCCCGGGATGAAGCGGTCCGCCGTGGGATACGAGGTATAGCGCGGACCGTTCTTGCTCATGCGCCGCACCAGGGCGGCGTCGAATTCTACCTGAGGCACCAGCGGAATGACGCTGCGCCTACTGGGGGAAGGATCGTTCAGCATGGCATTGCCGCACCTTTCCGCGCATAGCACCACCAGGTGATTGCTATGCAGCTGGCATAGAAGGCGATGAAGCCCCACAGCGCCGCTTCGGCACTGCCGGTCAGCGCGATCGAAGTACCGTAGCTCTTCGGAATGAAGAAGGCGCCATAGGCCGCCACGGCGGAGGTGAAGCCCAGCACGGCCGCGCCTTCCTTGTTCGCTTCCACCACGGCCTGTTCCTGCTCGGCCTTGCTCTTGCCGGCAGCGGCGCGCTGGCGCTCGGTCAGGAAGATCACGGGGATCATGCGGAAGGTCGAGGCGTTGCCGACGCCGGTGCCGGCGAACAGCAGCATGAACATCCAGAAGAAGCCGGTGAAGCTGCCTGCCACGCCGGCGTCGGCGTTCGGCAGGAAGCTGATCACGCCCAGCACGGCGCCGATCATGCCGGCGAAGGTCCAGACGGTGACGCGGGCGCCACCGAGCTTGTCGGAGATGATGCCGCCCACCACGCGCGCCAGGGCGCCGACCAGCGGGCCGAGGAAGGCAAACTGCAGCGGGTTCACATCGGGGAACTGGGTCTTGATCAGCAGCGGGAAGGCAGCCGAGTAGCCGATGAAGGAACCGAAGGTGCCGGTGTAGAGCCAGCACATCAGCCAGTTATGCTTGCGCTTGAAGATCACGGCTTGTTCGGCGAAGGAAGCCTTGGCCGACGCCAGGTCGTTCATGCCGAACCAGGCCAGCACGGCGCTGGTCAGGATGAAAGGCACCCAGATAAAGCCGGCGTTCTGCAGCCAGATCGGTTTGCTCTCGCCGGCCTTCACCAGCATTTGCGGCTCGCCGCCCAGGGCGCCGAAGACGCCGGCGGTGATCACCAGCGGCACCACGAACTGCACCACCGACACGCCCAGATTGCCCAGGCCCGCGTTCATGCCGAGCGCATAGCCTTTCTGCGCTTTCGGATAGAAGAAGCTGATGTTCGCCATCGAGGAGGCGAAGTTGCCGCCACCCAGGCCGCACAGCAGGGCCAGAATCAGCATGGTCGGGTAGCCGGTGCTCACGTCCTGCACCGCGAAGCCGATGCCGGCGGCTGGGATCAGCAGCGAGGCGGTGGAAATCGTGGTCCATTTGCGGCCGCCGAAGATCGGCACCATGAAGGAGTAGAAAATGCGCAGCGTCGCGCCGGACAGGCCAGGCAGCGCCGTCAGCCAGAACAGCTGGTTGGTGCTGTACTTGAAGCCGATGTTCGGCAGATTAACCACCACCACGCTCCATACCATCCAGACCGCGAAAGCCAGGGCAAGCGCAGGGATCGACAGCCAGAGGTTGCGATTCGCGGTACTGCGGCCCTTGTTTTGCCAGAAGCCGGTCAGTTCCGGCTCCCATGTGGTGATCACATATTTGCTCATGATTTAGTCTCCAGGATTTAAGCAGCGGCCGGCAGGGCAACAGGAGCAGATGCAGCCGGTTTGAATGAGTAGTGCATCCACACCAGGGACACGCAGACGGTGCCGTACAACAGCATGAAGGCGCTGGAACGCACGCCGGTCAGATCGACCAGGGCGCCGAACATGATCGGCAGCACGAAGCCGCCCAGGCCACCGGCCAGGCCCACCACGCCCGAGACAGCGCCGATATTGCCGCTGAAATCGTCCGCGATGAATTTGAAGACGGACGCCTTGCCGATTGCCATGGCGGTGCCGACGATGAACAGCAGGCCGGTGAACACCAGCGGAGATACCGAGATATCCATGTTCATGTCGCCGTTGACGGTTTTGATGACCATGCTGGTTGGCGGATAGGACAGCAGGAAGAAGCACACCCAGCACACCCACATCACCCACCACGTCACTTTATGGGCGCCGTAGCGGTCCGAGATCCAGCCGCCCAGGGCGCGCAGCACGCCGCCCGGCAGCGAGAAGCAGGCTGCCAGCAAGGCCGCCAGCTGCAGATTGAAGCCGTATTCGCTGACGTAGTATTTGGTCATCCACAGGGCCAGCGCGACATAGCCGCCGAACACCACGGAGTAGTACTGGCAGTAGCGCCATACGCGCGGGTCTTTCAGCATTTTCAGCTGCGCGCCCAACGAAGCGTCGCCGCCTTTCACCTGGTGCGATGGATCGGTATAGCTGAACTGCCAGAAGATCAGGGCCGTCAGCGCCATCGCCACCGCGTACACGGTCGGCAGCATCTGCCAGCCGTAGGCGCCGATGATGGCGGGCGCCACGAACTTGGTCAGGGCCGAGCCGGAGTTGCCGGCGCCGAAAATACCCATGGCCAGGCCTTTGCGCTTGGGCGGGAACCAGCGCGCCACATAGGGCGTGCCGACCGAGAAGGAACCGCCCGCCAGGCCGACGAACAGGCCAAGCACGAGGAAGTGCCAGAACTCGGTGGCGATGCTGATCATCCAGATTGGCACCACGGTTGCCAGCATCAGCAGGAAGAACACGATGCGGCCGCCGTGCTTGTCGCACCAGATGCCCAGCGGGACGCGCACCAGCGAGCCGCTCAGGACGGGGATGGCGGCCAGCAGGCCGAATTGGGTTTCGTTCAGATTGAGCTGCTTCTTGATGGGGATGCCCAGGACGGCGAACATCATCCAGATTGCGAAGCAGATGGTGAAGGCAAACGTGCTGGCCACCAGCACGGATACCGCTCTGTTGTCTTTTTCTTTGCTCACGTCGTTTCTCCCTGCACTATCGGATGACGACAGAGTAATTTTTCGCAAGCTTCTGCGCCATTCGTCTAAGGGAGGTTTTTCCAATTCATGCTGCTTAGGGTGCTAGTACTTAATGACTAGGCAGCCCTAATCAGATCAGCCAATGTCACTCTGTCAAGCACCGACAGGTAAGCCCCGGTGGCCGCCGACAGCACGCCTTTCAGTCCGCACCAGGGCGCGTTGGCGCAGGCGTTGGCGCTGCTGCCGAAACAGGCGGCCATCTCGAAATCGCTCTCGGTGGTGCGCACCACCTGGCCGATATTGATGCCATTCGGTTCGCCGCGCAGGCGGATGCCCCCATTGCGCCCCCGCACCGTTTCCACCATGCCGCAGCGGCCCAGCTGGTGCACCACCTTGGTCAGATGATTTTTCGATATGCCGTGCAGCACGGCGATGTCCTGGATCGTCACCAGGCGGCCACGGTGGACGCCCAGGTAAATCAGGGTACGCATGGCGTAGTCGGTGTATGCGGTCAGTCTCATAGCCTTATTCCATATAGCTTGCTTGCTCGGTATCGATTATTCCCAAGCGCGGCGCATTTGTTGATGACCTATCTTAAGAAAAACATAGATTCTGTATACTTCTTTTACGAAGATGCCTAAACTGCTCGCATACCACCTTCCCTTCAACCATAACAATGAGGAAACCATGCCATGCACGCTACGCGCAAACTCTGGACTTGGTTAGCAGTTATCTGCGCCCTGTCTTTCGCCGTCCTAGTCTGGGTCGGCAAGGAGATTTACCTTGCCGCTCCACCAATACCTAAGCAAGTCATCAGCCTGAAAGGGGACGTCCTGTTCTCCGAAGGCCAAGTGCAACGCGGCCAGGAAGCCTGGCTGGCGGCCGGCGGCCAGCAGCTCGGCTCCGTGTGGGGACACGGCAGCTATGTTGCTCCCGACTGGTCGGCCGACTGGCTGCACCGCGAAGCTGTCGCCCTGCGCGACATCTGGGCCCGCAAACAGCACGGCGCTCCCTACGAGCAGTTGAGCGTAGAGCAGAAAGCCGGCCTGGATGCGCGCCTGAAGACCGAGATGCGCCAGAACGGCTATGACGCCGCCACCGGCGCCATCTCGCTGTCCGAGGAACGCGCCCAGGCCGTGCAGGAAGTGGCGCGCCACTATATGGGCCTGTTCGGCAACGACGAAGACCTCAACCTGCTGCGCATCCAGTACGCGATGAACGCCAATTCGCTGACCAATCCCGATGATCTGAAAGCCCTGCCGGCCTTCATCTTCTGGTCCTCGTGGTCGGCTGCCGCCAATCGTCCCGACGGCAGCGGCATCAGCTACACCAGCAACTGGCCGCACGAGCCGCTGGTGGACAACCGTCCTACCGCAGGCACCGGCATCTGGTCCATCGCCTCCGTGATCCTGATGATCGCCGCCATCGCCGGCATGATCTTCGTCCACGCCAAAGCCGGCGAGGAAGCCGATCCTGAAGCGCCCAAGGCCGATCCTTTCTTCAACCTGAAAGCCACGCCATCGATGCTGGCCACGAAAAAATACTTCTTCGTGGTGATCGCACTGATCCTGGCCCAGGTTGGCATGGGCGTCGTCACCGCCCACTATGCGGTGGAAGGCCAAAGCTTCTTCGGCTTCCCTCTGGCTGAAATCCTGCCCTTCACCGTCAGCCGCACCATCCACACCCAGTTCGCCGTGCTGTGGATTGCTACCGCATGGCTGGCTACCGGCCTGTATATCGCCCCTGCCATCTCCGGCCATGAGCCGAAGTTCCAGAAGCTGGGCGTGAACCTGCTGTTCTACGCGCTGCTGTTCATCGTGGCCGGCTCCACCATCACCGGCTGGCTCGGCACCCTGGGCCACAAAGGCAACGAGTTCGCCTTCTGGATCGGTAACCAAGGCCTGGAATTCACCAGCATGGGCCGCGTATGGCAGATCCTGCTCTTCGTCGGCCTGCTGTTCTGGGCTACCCTGCTGGGCCGCGCCCTGTGGCCAGCCCTGACCAGGCCTTCCGAAGGCCGCGGTCTGATCGTCATGGTCTTCCTGGCCGCAGTCTGCATCGGCGGCTTCTACGCCACCTCGCTGACCTGGGGCCGTCATACCCACTACGCGATCATCGAGTACTGGCGCTGGTGGCTGGTCCACCTGTGGGTTGAAGGCTTCTTCGAAGTGTTCGCCACCGCCGTCATCGCCCTGCTGTTCACCCGTCTGGGCCTGATCCGCGCCGCAACCGCCAACAGCGCCATCGTGCTGGAAACCATCGTGTTCCTGACCGGCGGCATCCTGGGCACCCTGCACCACCTGTACTTCACCGGCACGCCAACCTATGTGATCGCTCTGGGCGGCATGTTCTCGGCACTGGAAGTGGTACCGCTGTCGATGCTCGGCATCGAAGCATGGAACAACTACCGCCGCTCCAAATCGGCACCGTGGGTGCAGAGCTATCGCTGGGCCATCCTGTGCTTCATCGCAGTGGGCTTCTGGAATCTGGTCGGCGCCGGCCTGCTGGGCTTCGCCATCAACACCCCAATCGCCCTGTACTACGTGCAAGGCCTGAACCTGACGGCAGCCCACGGCCACGCCGCCCTGTTCGGCGTGTACGGCATGCTGGGTATCGGCCTGATGCTGTTCTGCCTGCGTGGTCTGACCGACCGCCTGGCCTGGTCCGACCGCCTGCTGGCGCCGACCTTCTGGCTGCTCAACATCGGCCTGGCCATGATGGTGTTCATGTCCGTTCTGCCGGCCGGTATCTACCAGGCTGCGGCCAGCATCACCGAAGGCATGTGGTTCGCCCGCTCGCCTGAAGTGATCCACTCGGTCGTGATGGAAACGCTGGTGTGGCTGCGGGTACCGGGCGACATCGTGTTCACCTGCGGCACCGGCTTCCTGACCCTGTTCGCGCTGCGCCTGCTCGGCAAGCGCAAGGAAGCCGCCAGCGGCGCCGCCGTCGGCAGCAAGGTCTAATCTGATTTAAGCAAGGGGGACTCATGTTCGCGCATGGGTTCCCATTTTTTTTCATCGAGGAGTTTTTCATGCACGATTGTTCCCAGCCCACCGCCGCCGGCATTTACGCGTTCGACGCGCGCGGCATCGCCAAGCGCTTCCGCCACGCCGCCATCTTCGGCGCGCTCGATGCACTGAATCCGGGCGAGGTAATGCGCTTCTGTAACGACCACGATCCGATCCCGCTGCTGCACCAGATCGACCAGCACTTCGGCGAGCATGTGCGCATCTCTTACGTCTCGCGCAATCCGGGCGAAATCATCATCGACTTCCTGATCGCTTCCTGAGCCGTCTTTAAGCCTCTTCTAAGCGCTTCTTAAGCGCGTCAGCGTCGCATCCTCGCGGGCTTAATGGTAAGCTGCGGGGATGGACTACTACACCCTCAAACACATCCACATGGGCTGCGCTGCCTTAAGCGGCAGCCTTTTTCTTTTGCGCGGCAGCTGGATGCTGCTCGACTCGCCCAAACTGCAGCAGCGCTGGGTCAAGGTGATGCCGCATATCGTCGACAGCCTGCTTTTGCTGAGCGCATTGGCGATGGTTTTTCTCAGCGCGCAGTACCCTTTCGTGCAAGGCTGGCTGACCGCAAAAGTACTAGCTCTGTTGGTCTATATCGGCCTCGGAACGGTGGCTTTAAAACGCGGCAAAACCAAGTCCACCCGAGTGGTGGCGCTGTTTGGGGCCCTAGTCACTTTTGCCTATATCGCCGCAGTTGCCGTCAAGAAGACGCCATTTCCCTTCCTTTGAATCCCTAAGAATCCCTAACTTAGATCATGGCTGGGCTTCTCACCCGCTCGTAGGATGGTAACGACATCAGGTGCTTTTGGATGTCGACATAACCAAACTAGAAGGTGAGAAGAAAATGAAGAAGAAATACGGTATCGCTCCTGCAATGTTCGCATGCCTGGCTGGCGCCTTCGCGATGGCGCCCATCGCTGTCCAGGCAGCACCTGAGCTGCCAATCGTTCAACATGAACTGGTAGCGCCACCTAAAGTCCCGCCACGCATCACCCGCAAAACGCCAGCCCGCGTCGTGGTGCACATGACCGTGGAAGAGTTTGAAAAAGAAATCGCTCCCGGCACCAAGTACACCTTCTGGACCTTTGGCGGCACCGTTCCGGGCAAAATGATCCGCGTGCGCGAAGGCGACACGGTGGAACTGCACCTGAAGAACCTGGCCGAAAACAAACTGCCGCACAATATCGACCTGCACGCCGTGACCGGTCCAGGCGGCGGCGCCGAGCGCACCCTGATCGCCCCCGGCAATGAAGCCATCTTCACCTTCAAAGCCCTGAACCCCGGCCTGTACGTTTATCACTGCGCCACCGCGCCAGTGGCCATGCACATCGCCAACGGCATGTACGGCATGATCCTGGTCGAGCCGAAAGAAGGCATGGCTCCGGTCGACAAGGAATACTATGTGATGCAGGGCGACTTCTACACCGCCGGCAATTACCGCGCGCCTGGCCTGCAAGCCTTCGATATGCAGAAGTCGATCGACGAGAAGCCAACCTATGTGCTGTTCAACGGCGCTGACGGCGCGCTGACCGGCGAGAACTCGCTGACCGCCAATACCGACGAGAAGATCCGCATGTTCTTCGGCGTGGGCGGCCCGAACATCACCTCGAGCTTCCACATCATCGGCGCCATCTTCGACCGCGTGTATCTGGAAGGCGGCAAAACCTTCCAGGAAAACGTGCAGACCACCATGGTGCCTGCCGGCGGTTCGACCATCGCCGAGTTCAAGACCAAAGTACCTGGCAACCTGACCCTGGTCGACCACTCGCTGAGCCGCGCCTTCCACAAAGGCGCCATCGGCCTGCTGAAAGTGACCGGTCCTGAGCGTCCTGAAGTCTTCGGCCCAAGCGTGAAACGCCCACTGACCGACAGCACCGTGAACAAGACCGAGCCGGCAGCCAAGCCAGCCCCGCAAGCGGCCAAGCCTGCGGCAGCGGCTCCTGCTTCGGCCGCCGCCAAACCGCAGCAGCACGCGCGCGGCAAGGCCGTGTACGAAGCTAACTGCGCCGCCTGCCACCAGGCCGACGGCAAGGGCGTGGACGGCGTCTTCCCGCCGCTGGCGAATTCGGACTTCGTGCAGCAGCGTCCGGACGAACTGGCAGCCATCATCAGCCAGGGCCGCAGCGGCGAGCTGGTCGTCAACGGCAAGCGCTATAACGGCGTGATGCCGCCGCAAGACCTGAACGATGAAGACGTGGCATCGGTCATCAACTACATCAGCGCCGGCATGAACCGCGGCAAAGAAGTGGCAACGGCCGAACAGGTACGCACCCAACGCAAAGCCAAGGTGCAATAATGGCCACCCCGCGCGGTTCCCTTCTGCGCGGGCTGGGCAGCGCCGCCGTGCTGCTGGTGCAGTTGCTTGCACCAGCCGGCGCGGTGGCCGCGGCGGCGGACGGTGGCGCCCTGAGCGCCACGCCCGCCGCCAGCTACCGCAAAGTGCCCGGCGGTTCGCTGCGCAGCGTGCTGCCGGCCGATGGCGTGGATGCCCCGGCTACCGTCGCCCCCTTCCTGCTGCGGACCACTCCCGTCAGCGTGGAAGAATTCCGTAACTTCCTGGCCAGCCATCCCGAATGGCAGCGCGGCCAGATCCCCGGTCTGTTCGCCGCTCCCGGCTACCTCGCCGCATGGCAGGGCGATATGGACAGCGAGCCCCTGCAAGCCAACTCCCCCGTCACCCAGGTCAGCTGGTATGCCGCGCGCGCCTTTTGCGAGGCCGAAGGCGGCCGCCTGCCGCGCTGGTATGAGTGGGAATTCGCCGCCGCCGCCAGCGCCACCCGCGCCGACGCGCGCGAGGACGATGAGTGGCTGCTGAAGATTTTGAGCTGGTACGAAAGGCCGGGCAATGTGCGCCCCGGCGCGATCGGCATGGACGAGGCCAATCTGTACGGCATCCACAATCTGCATGGCCTGATCTGGGAATGGGTGGACGATTTCAGCGGCCTGTTCGTCAACGCCGACAGCCGCGCCAAGGGCGAGCAGAAGACCATGGAGTTCTGCGGCGGCGCCGCCGTCTCCCTTGCCGACCGCCGCAATTACGCCATCCTGATGCGCCTGGCCCTGCTGGCCGCGATGGAGAGCAAGCAGCATGGCGCGAACATGGGCTTCCGCTGCGCGCGCGACCTCGAGCCCCAGACCCAGACCGCCGACGCACAGTAAAGCTTGAAGCAAAAGAAGCAAAGCAAACAAGGAGTAGATATCATGCAAAGACGCGATTTCCTGCACGCCGCCGGCACCGCCCTGGCTTTGGGCGGCGGTCTTGGCCTGCCCTCGCTGGCCAGCGCTTTTTCCCTGCCCGGTTTCGCCAACTCGCTGCCGGGCGAGTCCCTCTACCGGCTGGACGCCCAGTTGACCGACCAGGATGGCAAGCGTTTCCGCCTGGCCGATATGGCGGGCCGCCATCTTCTGGCCACCATGTTCTACGGCGACTGCAATACGGCCTGCCCCATCATCATCGAGAACCTGCGCCAGACGATTGCCGCCTTGAAGGCCCCATCGGGCAAGCTGGGCGTGCTGATGGTCAGCCTCGATTCCATGCGCGACGCGCCGCCCACGCTGGCGAACCTGAGCCGCACGCACAAGCTGGACCCAGCCATCTACCGCCTGGCCGTTGCCAAGGACGAAATCACGACGCGCGCCGTGGCGGCAGCTTTGAACGTGAAGTTCCGCGTGCTGGGCGGCGGCGATATCAACCATAGCAACCGCATTTCCCTGCTCGATCCGCAAGGCCTGGTGGTCGCTTACAGCACCGCGCTGGACGTCTCGCCCGACCCTGAACTGCTGCGCGCGACGCGCAAGGCGCTGAAATTGACTTGAATCAAGGATTTTCAATCCCGCAACAGTTTAGCTTTGACCACGCCATATTTAGCCATTAATCTCTACGCATACACTAAATCTAGTGTTTTACGGAGAGATTATGGCTACCGACGTGGTACAGATTACGAGCAATATCATCAAGCGCGACGGCCGCAGCGAAGCGTTCGACGCTGCCAAGATCACCGCCGCCCTGCGCAGTGCCGGCCAGGCCAGCGGCGAGTTCAATGCCGACGAAGCGGAAATCCTGTGCCAGCAAGTGCTGCTGCGCGCCGCGACCCTGACGCCTTCGCGCATGAGCGTGGAGCAGGTGCAGGACATCGTCGAAAGCGTCTTGTATGACGCCGGCCACCGCAAGACCCTGCGCGCCTACGTCGTCTACCGCGAGCAGCACAGCAAGCTGCGCCAGGACCGCAAATCCCTGGTGGACGTGGAATCCTCGATCAACGAATACCTGAACCAGCAGGACTGGCGCGTCAACGCCAACGCCAACCAGGGCTATTCCCTGGGCGGCCTGATTCTGAACGTGTCGGGCAAGGTGATCGCCAACTACTGGCTGAATCACGTCTATCCGCCGGAAGTGGGCCAAGCCCACCGTGAAGCCGACATCCACATCCACGACCTCGATATGCTGGCCGGCTATTGCGCAGGCTGGTCGCTGCGCACCCTGCTCAACGAAGGCTTGAACGGCGTGCCGGGCAAGGTCGAAGCCGGCCCCGCCAAGCATATGTCGAGCGCCGTCGGCCAGATCGTCAACTTCCTCGGCACGCTGCAGAACGAATGGGCCGGCGCGCAAGCCTTCAGCTCCTTCGACACCTATATGGCGCCTTACATCCGCAAGGATAATCTGGACTACACTGCGGTGCGCCAGTATATGCAGGAGTTGATCTACAACCTGAACGTGCCGTCACGCTGGGGCACCCAGACGCCGTTCACCAACCTGACCTTCGACTGGGTCTGCCCGGAAGACCTGCGCGAACAGATCCCCCTCATCGCCGGCCAGGAAATGCCGTTCAGCTACGGCGACCTGCAGACCGAGATGGACATGATCAACCGCGCCTACATCGAAGTGATGATGGCCGGCGACGCCAAGGGCCGCGCCTTCACCTTCCCCATCCCGACCTATAACATCACGCCGGACTTCGACTGGACCAGCCCGAACGCCGAACTGCTGTTCGAGATGACGGCGCGCTACGGCCTGCCCTACTTCCAGAACTTCATCAATTCGGAACTCAAGCCGAATATGATCCGCTCCATGTGCTGCCGCCTGCAGCTGGACCTGCGCGAGCTGCTGAAGCGCGGTAACGGCCTGTTTGGCTCGGCCGAGCAGACCGGCTCCCTCGGCGTGGTCACGGTCAACTGCGCGCGCCTGGGCTATCTGCACAAGGGCGATGAAGCCGGCCTGCTGGCTGCCCTCGACCGCCTGATGGAACTGGGCAAGGTCAGTCTTGAAATCAAGCGCAAGGTCATCCAGCGCCATATGGACAATGGCCTCTTCCCTTATACCAAGCGCTATCTGGGCACGCTGCGCAACCACTTCTCGACCCTGGGCGTAAACGGCATCAACGAGATGATCCGCAACTTCAGCGGCGACCAGGACGACATCACCACGGCGGAAGGTCGCGCCCTGGCCATCCGCCTGCTCGACCATGTGCGCGCCCGCATGCTGGAATACCAGGACGAAACCGGCCATATGTACAACCTGGAAGCCACGCCGGCCGAAGGCACGACCTACCGCTTCGCCCGCGAAGACCGCAAGCGCTTCCCGGACATCCTGCAGGCCGGCACGGTGGATATGCCTTACTACACCAACTCCTCACAGCTGCCGGTCGGCTTCACCGACGACCCGTTCGAGGCGCTGGAACAGCAGGACGAGCTGCAGCGCAAATACACCGGCGGCACCGTGCTGCACCTGTATATGACCGAGGCGTTGTCCACCTCCCAGGCTTGCAGCTCGCTGGTGCGCCGCTCGCTGGAACGCTTTGGCCTGCCCTATATCACGGTGACGCCGACCTTCTCGATCTGCCCGAAACACGGCTACTTGAGCGGCAAGCACCAGTATTGTCCGAAATGCGATGCAGAACTGCTCGCCCGCAAGCAGCGTGAAGCTGCCTAACCTTGAAACCACCGAAGGAGAAATCATGACCGATCTGAGCCAGGCCACCCATCTTGCCAACGCCGCTGTCACCCTGAGCGACGCCGAGCGACAGCCCTGCGAAATCTGGACCCGCGTGATGGGCTACCATCGTCCGGTCTCTTCGTTCAACACGGGTAAGAAGGGCGAGTTCCATGAGCGCAAATACTTCCGTGAATCCCGTGCAGCCGCCTGCCGCAGCTGAACGCTCGGCCAATGCGCTAAAGGTGGGCGGCGTCACGCCGTTCACCGCGACCGACTTCCCCGGCAAGCTGGCGATGGCGGTCTTTGTGCACGGCTGCCCCTGGCGCTGCGGCTATTGCCACAATCCCGAGCTGCAGCGCCGTCCCGAGCAATCGGCGATCGCCTGGCAGGAAGTATTGGAATTGCTGGAGCGGCGCAAGGGCTTGCTGGACGGCGTGGTATTCAGCGGCGGCGAGCCGACCATCGATCCGGCACTGGAAGCGGCGATCGCGGAAGTCAAAGGCCTTGGTTATGCGGTCGGCCTGCACACGGCCTGCATCTATCCGCAACGGCTGGCGCAGATCCTGCCGATGCTGGATTGGGTGGGTTTCGATATCAAAGCCAATGAGCGCCTGTATCCAGGCATCACGGGCGTACCGGGCAGCGGCTCGGCCGCCTGGGACTGCGCGCGCCGCATCATCGCCAGCGGCGTCGATTACGAATGCCGCACCACCGTCCATCCCCAACTGCTGCTGCCCGAACAGATTTACGAATTGGCTTTCGACCTCGCCAGCATGGGAGTGCGTAATTTCGTGCTGCAGGAGTTTCGCCAGGAAGGCTGCGGCGACGCGGCACTGAACGCCAGCGCCCTGCCCGGCTATCCTGGCACCGATCTGCTACGCCGCATTGCGCCGCTGTTCGAGCGCTTCCAGTGGCGTGGTGCCGCGTAGAGAGAGCCTTGCAATAAGTCCGCGATGCCTGCTCAGGCTTCGCGGCTATTCTAGTCACGCCTTCGTCGTAACCCATGACACCTGTAAACGCCTGGATTCGCACACCCGTGGTGTAAGGACGATTTCCAGAAGTGTCCTCGCGAGACAGGGTCCACATGTACACCGGGCCGCGATGTGCCTCGGCATAGAACCAGTCGTTCGGCCGCTCGATTTTTCCGCCAGTGGGCTCAAGAGTCTGGATGACAAACTCCGACGGCACGGTTTGCGCAAAACAGGAGGCACAAAAGAAGGACGCAGATACGGCGGCGACTCTATTCATTACTCTCATGGCAGGGCGTGTCACGTGTTTGATTTGAATTGAATCTTCACCTCGCTGTGCCGCTGGGGCTTACGAGCACATCAATAAGCAAGTTTAGCATCCGGTTGATAGATAGTCCTCTGGACTCCAACCTGCCATATCTACAGAAGCGTCGTCGATTCACTCGAGATTTCGGACGCAGCCCTGCACAAGATCGCGGAAGCGAGCTACGGCCCGGTGTACGGCGCTCGTCCGCTCAGGCGCGCGATCCAGCAGTACATCGAAAATCCGCTGTCGAAAGCCATCTTGGCGGGCCGTTTCGAGCCGAAGGGTGCGATTCCAGTCTGCGTCAGCAACGGCGAGAGCGTTTTCGGCAATCCTGTCGTGCTGAGCGATGCATGATCACCCTGTCGCGGCATAGTGCAGTTCGGACGTCCCTTGCGACGTCCCGTCCTGCAGCAATTGACGGATAGATGTCACCTCCATAAAGTGAGGGCACACCAACCACTGGAGAAGACGATGTCGAAGTTCACTGCATTCCTGGGCCTTGCCACCTTGGTGGCCGCCATGCCGGTGGCACATGCGGACAATGTCGATGACTACGTGCGCGCCGAAATGGCGAGGCGGCATATTCCCGGCCTGTCGCTGGCCGTGCTGCGCGGCGGGCAGGTCGTCAAGGAAAGCGCTTACGGCTTGGCCAGCCTGGAGCTGGGCGTGCCAGCCACGCTCGATACGTCCTATCCGCTCGCGTCGATGACCAAGGTATTCACCAGCGCGGCCGTCATGTTGCTGGTCCAGGATGGGAAACTCACGCTCGACACCCCGGTACGCCAGATCCTGCCCGAATTGCCCGTCCATTGGTCGCATGTCACGGTACGCCACTGTCTGACGCACACTTCCGGCTTGCCCGATGCGATCACCGACGAAATCAATGGCACTTCGGTTGCCGGCGAGCGCGATGAACTGTTTGCGAAACTGGCTGCGGCACCGCTAACGCCTGCCGGCACCAAACCTGCCTATAACCAGACCGGCTACGTCATCGTTGGCGCCGTGATCGAGAAATTGTCCGGCATGGACTACGAACAGTTCATGCGCAAGCGCGTGTTCGCACTAGCCCACCTGGACCGGGCTAGCTTTGGCGACGCGTGGAGCATCATCCCGGGCCGCAGCAGCTTATATACCGCGCTCGATATTACCAAGGACCACTCCAAGTTGATGGCAAAAGACGGCATGCCTGTGCTGCGCAAGGACTCTATCCTTCACTATGGCGCCAAGTTCATACCGGAAGTGCTGGCGCCGGCCGGCTTGATGAACGCGACCATCCGCGACCTGGCCAATTGGGAGCGGGCACTGGCCAATGGCAGCTTGCTCAAGCCCGAGAGCTACGCGCAGATGACAACGCCGTACAAACTCAAGGATGGCAGCGACAATGCCTACGGTCTCGGATTCAGGGTCTCGCGCATGGGGCAGCATGCGGCCGTGGCCTACGGCGGCGGCGCGGCGACGTGGCGCGTGTCGGTGCCGGACAAACAGCTCACCGTTGTGGTCCTGACCAATCTCCAGGGCGCGCGGCCGGACCAACTGGTCGCCGGCATCGCTGCATTGTACGAACCCGAGCTGGCCCGCAAATAGTTCAGAAGGACCGCTCCACGGTCAGCGCCAGATTACGGCTGGGGATCGGCCGGTCGTAGGTCAATGCCAGGCTGGGGGACTGCACGTCCCCGCCTTTCCCTTCAATTCAGACCACGTTTCAGCAACCGGCCCCACTGCCCGATTGCAGACGGCGCACGCCAGCCACAAAGCGGTTCAGGGTGTCGGATAGCACGCCGCGCGGGATCATGGCTTCGATCAGTTGGAAGCGGCCACGCATTTCGACGGCGTGGTCGAGGGCGGCCAGCAGCTCGGCGCGGGTGCTGACGCGGTAGCCTTCGCCGCCCATGGGCTTGGCCATGTCGGCGAAGTGCCAGTCGCTCAGGTTATTGAAGCTCGATTCGGGCTGGAAGGTGCGCAGCATCTCCCAGCTGCAGTTGTTGAAGACGATGACGATGGGGTCCCAGCCATAGCGCTGGCAGTTGCCCAGTTCCCAGCCCGTCATCTGGAAGGCGCCGTCGCCGACCAGGATGATGGGCCGCTGGCCGCTGTCGGCCTGCAGGCCCAGACCGGCCGGCACGCCGTAGCCCATGGTGGCGTAGTAGCCGGGCGCCAGCAGGTCGGTGTGTTCGATATCGAGCGCGGTGAAGAAACAGTCGCCGATATCGGAGACGATGGGGAAGCTGCCGCGCTGCTTCATCAGATCGTTCACGGCGCGCGCGATGTCCATCGGCGCCAGCGGCGAACTGTCGGCCACCAGGCCGTAGGGATATTCGGCGCGACGGCATGGCGGCGGCGTGCAGGCGATGCTGTGGCCGCGTTCCAGCAGGCCGTCGACCAGGGCTTCCAGCGGAATATTCGGGTAGATATGGTGGCCCATCTCGACCTGGCCATCCAGCGCCAGGATGGCTTTGCGCATATCGATGGTCTTTTCGGAGACGCCGAAATTGGTGTCGGAGACGATCACGCCCAGCATCAGCAAGGCGTCCGAGCCTTCCACCGCATGGGTAATCTGAGGATCGCCCGCCACGCCAAGATAGGTGCCCAGCAGCGGCGCTTCGGCATTGGCCAGCAGGCCGCGGCCCATGATGGAGGTGGCGACCGGCAGATGCAGCAGGCGCGCCAGCTTGGCGACCTTCTCTTCGATGCCGAAGCGGCGGATTTCGATCCCGGCCAGCAGCATCGGCCATTCGGCCGTCGCCAGACGGGCCAGCAGCTCGGTGACGCAGGCTTGCAGCGCTTCCGGATCCCAGCTCGGCGCAGGCAGGCGCGGCACGGGGCCGCAAGGCACAGCCACCATATCGCGCGGCAGTTCGATGTAGACGGGACGCGATTGCGCCAGGCAGTTGTCCAGCACGCGGGCGATCTGCTCGGGAGCGCGGGCCGGATCGTCCAGCACCACCTGGTCGCAGGTGATCTCGCGGAACATGGCCATCTGGGAATCGAGGGAACGGGTCTGGTGGTGCAGCAGGAAACCGTTGCGGCGCTCATTGGCGCCGGGCGCGCCGGAGATCACCACCATCGGCACTTTCTCGGCATAGGATGCTGCCACCGCGTTGACCATATTCAGTGCGCCCGCGCCGTAAGTCACGGCCGCCACGCCCAATCCATGCGAGAAGCGCGCCGAGGCATCGGCCGCAAAGCCCACGCCCGGTTCGTGGCTCAGGGTGTACAGCGGCAGGATGGCGGAGTCTTCCAGTTGCTTGAAGAATGGCAGCACAAAGTCGCCTGGCAGGCCGAAGACGGCGCGCGCGCCATGGTCTTTCAGGGCGTGCAGCAATGCGGTGGAGAGATTCATTTCACTCTTTCTTTTCTATGGTGGTGGAGATGGTGGTGGATGCGGCGGCGGAAGGCGGCGGCAGCGCAGCCGCGAGATGGCCCGCAATCGCGTCCACCTGGTCGGCGTCGAAGTCGGCGTGGAAGCGCTTGCGTATGCCCATTTCATTGAGCAGGATGTGGTGCGTGGCCTGCACGCCATGCCGTTCCAGACATTGGCGGGTGCAGGCCAGCGGGCAGCCGTCGATGGCGACGATGGGGCGGCCCGATTTGGCGAGTTTGACCAGGGAGGGCACGTCGCCCCCTACCCCAGCGATGCAGGACATTTCGGCCACGCCAAGGCGGTCCAGGCGGATCGCCACGGCGTTGGCCGTCTGCGCCGCGCTGGAACAGCCGGAGCATGAATACACTAAAGGCAAATCCCGGTTTCTGACGGCCATGGCGCGAGTCCCCGGTATCAGGCCTTAAGGACGGCGTTCGAACAGGCGCGAAGGATGCAGGCGGGCCGGATCGAACAGCGGGGCGTCGATGGCGTCCAGGGTGTTTTTCACCAGCAGGCCCAGTTCCGTATTGCCTTCCATTTGCAGACGGCGGCTGAAGAACAGGGTGTCCGGGTCTTCGCGGCGCTGCGCCAGCACCAGGAAGTCATGCACGCTGGCGGCGATCAGCAGGTCGATCTCGCCGCCCGGTTGGCAGGCCTGGAAGCGCGAACCCTGCCACATGAAGTCGAAGGCGACGCCGGCATCGCGGACGCCAATGCGCAGGCGGCGGCCTTCGAGCTGCTGGCGCACGTCCTCGGGCAGATGGCGCAGCAGCACCAGGTTCAGGGCGCCGACGAAGAGCAGCGAGCCGGGGTACGGCGGCAGGCGGCCCAGCAGCGCCGCAACCGGCGCGGGCAGGCGGAAGTTCACTGGTGCTTTCATGCTGCTTTCTCCGTGCTTTGTTCCAGACCGGGTTTGCCATGCCAGTAGCCGTCGCAGGGATCGGCCGGCATCCATTCGCGCAGCGATTCGGCCGCTTCGCAGGCTTGCGTCGGATCGCGGCGCACCGCGTCGAAGGCGGCGATCACCTGTTCGGTATGCATGGACTGTGGGCTGATGCGCACCACGTCCACGCCCATGGCCTGCATGCCGCCCAGTTCCGCGGCCAGGTTGTAGACCAGGGCCGATTGGGTCTGGATGCCGTTCAGCACCAGGAAGGATTCGCTTTCGCGGGTCTGCATCAGCAGGCCGTCAGGATGGTCGATGCAGCTGAACTGGCAGTTATCCTTGGGCAGATTGCGGTTGCGCGCGGTGAAGCAGCGCGCCGAGAAGGCCAGCGGCATGCGGCCGTAGGCGAAAACTTCGGTCTCCAGGCCGGCCGGACGCGATTTGAGCATCAGTTCCAGACCGAGCTTGCCCATTTCCAGCGGCATGACCCAGCGGCTGGCGCCCAGATCGTGCAGCAGGCCCAGGGTGTCCGGGTTGTACACGTTCAGGTGGGGGCCGGCGACGAAGGGCGTATTGCCCGACAGGCAGTGCACCGCGCCCATATCGTTGGCTTCGACCATGAAGCGGCCGTTTTCGGCCACGCGGCGCAAGGTGGTGACGTCGGCCGTCGATTCCAGCAAGGCCTGGGTCGAGAGCACGGCCTGCTTGCCGGCGCTGGCCAGCAGCTCGGCCAGGGCCAACCAATCGCCTTGGCGCAGCTCATGGCGGCGCGAGCAAACGGTCTCGCCCAGATACACGATATCGACCGGGCTTTTCGCCACGTCTTCATAAAACTTCATGACCGTATCGCGCGGCCAGTAGTACAAAATGGGCCCGAGGGATAGTTTCAACATGCTTTCTCCAACCTTATTTCCATGAGCGGTGATAGGCGCCCAGCGTATGCTGCTGGCCTTCCGCTACCTTGTTCAATTCCGACATCCAGTCCGGGCGCACCGAGAAGCGCGCCGGATTGCGCATGCAGTGGTCGATCGCCTCGCGCCACACGCGCGTGACCTGGGCCGCGTAGGCCGGGCTGCGCTGGCGGCCTTCAATCTTCACCGCGCTGATGCCCATGTCGATCAGTTTGGGCAGCAGTTCCAGGGTATTCAGGCTGGTCGGCTCTTCGATGGCGTAGTAGTTCTCGTCGCCGACGTCGAAGCGGCCCTTGCACAGCGTGGGGTAGCTGGCGTTTTCGTCTTCGCTGTAGCGGTCGATCAGCACGCCGTTCAGGCGCGATTCCAGGCCTTTCGGCGTTTGCTGCCAGCGCACGGCCTTGGCCGGGGAGCAGACGCCGTGGGTGTTGGGCGATTCGCCCGTCACGTAAGAGGACAGCGCGCAGCGGCCTTCCACCATCACGCACAGGCTGCCGAAGGCAAACACTTCGATATCGACCGAGGTATTGCGCCGGACCAGTTCGACCTGGGCCAGCGACAGTACGCGCGGCAGCACGGCGCGGGCGATATTGAAATGCTTGTGATAGAAGTTGATCGCTTCGTAGTTGGTGGCCGAACCTTGCACCGACAGGTGCAGGCGCAGGTCGGGGAAGTTATCGGTGGCGTAGCGCATCAGGCCCGGATCGCAGAGGATGACGGCGTCGACACCGACATCGGCGGCGCGCGCGATGGCGCGGCGCCACAGGTCCGTGGCGCCCGGCTGCGGATAGGTATTCAGCGCCACCAGCACCTTGCGGCCCCTGCGATGGGCATATTCAATGCCCTGGGCAATGGCCGCGTCGTCGAAATTCAGGCCGGCGAAGTTGCGCGCGTTGGTGGCGTCGCGGAAGCCGAGATAGACCGTGTCGGCGCCATTATCGATGGCCGCCTTCAGCGCCGGCAGGCTGCCGGCCGGGCAGACCAGCTCGATCTGGGGCGGCAGGGCTGCATCCATGGGGATCGGGTTTGCGGTTTGATTCATAGTGTGGGCTTAGCTCTTTATATATAGGAGCCGTCTTTCCTTTTGATGAGGCCGAACTGTAACGCGCCACGACTCGATAAATCTTTGATCTGTGTCAAAGATTTTGATCTTGACCAAATGTGACAATGCAACCTGCTTACACAGGAAGGATTTTTTCAAATGGACACGATAGGCAGTTTTCTCGGCCAGGACCACCAGGATTGCGACGAACAGTATCTGTTAGCCGAGGCGCATGCGGGCAGCGGCAACTGGGCGGCGGCGGAACTGGACTTCGCCGCTTTCGCCAAGGTGCTGGAACAGCATATGCAGATGGAAGAGCAGATCATGTTCCCCGCGCTGGAAGCGGCGATCGGCAGCAATTACGGCCCCACTTCGGTGATGCGCAGCGAGCATGCGCAGCTGCGCCAGATCGTCGGCCGCATGAGCGATTCCATCGCCCAGCGCAATACCGACGCCTTCTTCGACGACGCCGACACCCTGCGCATGCTGCTGCGCCAGCACAATCTGAAAGAGGAAAGCATTCTGTATCCGATGGCCGAGCGCGTGCTGGGCGAGGAGCAGACCTGCATCCTGGCGGCGATGGAAGCGCTGGCCTTCGGCGAACATCCGACCGAAGAAGCCGGCCAGGCCGATGGCGGCTGGAGCGAGCAGCCGCTCGACGTGACGGGCCTGGAAGCGCCCGAGCCGATGGTGCGCGTGCTCGATGCGCTGAGCCGCCTGGGCCAGCAGCAAAAGCTGCGCGTGCTGATCGACCGCGAGCCGCACCCGCTGTACCGCATTCTCGAAAACTACGGCTATGAGCACCGCACCGAGCCGCGCGCAGACTTCTTGTTCGATGTGCTGATCTGGGAACAGGCCGACAAGGCGGGCGCGCAAGCGGCCCCGCGTCCACCGGTATTCTGACCGTTCATGCAGCGCGCTTTATCTTTCGACCACAATCCGCCGCTGATGGCGCCGATGCGCTTCTTCCTGAGCGTACCGCTGTTCGCCACGCTGGCCGCCCTGCTCCTGCTATGGCAGGGCGACGCGGCGCTGGCGACGCGCTGGGGACCGTCGACGCTGGCCTTGACGCATTTGCTGACCCTGGGCAGCCTGAGTGCGGCCATCGTCGGCGCCCTGATCCAGATGCTGCCGGTAGTGGCGGGCATCTCCCTGCCCAATGCGGGCCAGCTGGCGCGCGTGGTGCATGGCCTGCTGTGCGGCGGCACGCTGCTGCTGGCCGCGGCCTTCCTCGGCCAGTGGCCGCTGCTGTTTCCGCCCGCCATGCTGCTCCTGCTGGCGGCCCTGCTCTCTTTCCTCGGCATCTGCACCGTGGCGCTATGGCAGCAGCACAGCAGCGGCGCGGCGGCCACGGTGGCGGCGATCCGCCTGTCGCTCGGCGCGCTCGGCATCACCGTGGTGCTAGGCGCCTTGCTGGCCTGCGCCTTCGCCTGGCCCGGCCATCTGCCGCTGCGCGTGCTGCAGCTGACCGACCTGCATGCGATGTGGGGCTTGCTGGGCTGGGTGGGGCTGATCGTGATCGGCGTCGCCTACCAGGTCATTCCCATGTTCCAGGTGACGGAGCTGTATCCCAAGCCGCTGACGCGCATGCTAGGCACCGCCCTCTTCCTGCTGCTGCTGGTCTGGTCGGTCAGCACCGGCTTCCTGCACGACGAGGCGGGACGGCCGCATGCGGCGCCGGCCTGGCCGGTGCTGGCGGCGTATCTTTGCTTTGCCGGCGTGACCCTGTATCTGCTGGCGCGGCGCAAGCGGCCCAAGGCCGATCCCACCACGCTGTTCTGGCGCGCCGCCATGGTCAGCCTGATCGGCTGCGGCGTTTTGTGGCTGCTGCCGCAGGACCCGCTGGCCAAGCCGCTGGCCATCGGCCTGCTGTTCATCGTCGGATTCGCCTACTCCACGGTGAACGGCATGCTGTACAAAATCGTCCCTTTCCTGGTCTGGTATCACCTGCAGGAAGTACGCGTACACGGCGTCACCGTGCCTGGCGTGAACCAGGTCATTCCTCAGGGCCGCGCCACGGCGCAATTCTGGCTACACGCGCTGGCCCTCCTTCTTTTGCTCGGCGCCGCCTGGTGGCCGGACGCACTGGCGCGCATTGCCGCCATTGCGCTGGCCGCATCGGCGCTGGGCCTACTGTTTAATTTATTTACCGCGATACGCCTTTACCGGCGCCTTCGCCCATTGCCTGCGGGGACATCAACATGCTGAACGACTGGATTGAACGATATATGGCGCGCAGCGCGCCCAGTTCCACTGCCCTGCTGCGGCTCGCCTTTGGCGACCAGCAGCTGGCGCAGGGACAAACCATCTGGCTGCGCGACCTGATCGCGCTCATGAAGCCATTCCGCTTCAGCGAACGCCTGACCCGCACCAGCGTCTCGCGCCTGGTGCAGCAAGGCTGGCTGACGCCACGCCGCCAGGGCCGCCACGCCGCCTACGCCATCGCCTCGAGCATCGGCGAGCAGGCCGCCGCGCCATGGCGCTGCACCGCCGCCTCGCCGCAATGGCCGTGGAAAGGCGAATGGACCCTGGTCATCAACGCCCCGGCCGACGACGGCGCCCTGCCCGCCGCCCAGTTGCGCAGCGCCCTGGTGCGGCAAGGTTATGGCGTGCTGGCGCCGAACGTGCTGGCCCGTCCCGTGGCCGACTGCGGCACGCCGGCCATCGACGCCGGCAGCCAGCCGCTGGACAGCCAGGTGCCGGTGATCCGCTTGAACGGCACCCAGATGGCCGAACTGCCGCCGCTGCGCCGCCTGGCCCAGGACGCGTGGAATCTGGCCACGCCGCGCATGAACTACGAACGCTTCCTGAGCCAGTTCGACGGCTTGCACGAGCTGCTGGCGCAAGGCGAAACGCCCAGTCCCGAAACCGCCTTCCTGATCCGCATGCTGGCCGTGCATTCGTACTGCAAAGCGCGCCTGTGCGACCCGCTGCTGCCGGCCGAATTCCTGCCCGAGTCCTGGCCCGCCATGCAAGCCTACCAGCTGCTGCACGAGCTCGACGGCAGCACCGCCGACACCGCCAGCCAATACTGGCGCAGCGTCGTCACCGCCCACTGATCAACAGCCCAGCCCGTGTCCGATTTTGGGGCCAGACCCCAAAATCGGACACGGGCTCAACTGTCAGTCTGCTTGGAAGATCCGCTCAGCAGGCGGCTGACGGTCTTCTCGGATATTCCAAAATATCGGGCTAACTCATTCATCCGGTAAGCGCCGGATTGGTAGGCGGCAATCAGCGCCTGATCGCGATAAGAGTGAAGACTGGCGTATTCCGATAAAGTCAGGGCGTTGTGTCTAGTACGTCGGCTTTCGGCCTTACTCAAGTCATGCGGCAAACCGCGCCGTTTGATGCCAGCGACGACAAACTCTTCATATAGTCTGGTGGCGCTGCCTTGCTCTTTCCCTGCAAACTGACCGAGCAGCCATTCGGTGTTCAGCCAAGACGGCCTTACGCCGGAGTCAAGCATTGCGCGGTAGCTGCTCCACCGCCAGTTGCGCGGATGGTCAACCAGGCAGGCCCGCACCGGATTCAACGAAATATATCTTGCAAGTTCCAAGAGGTGCGCCTGTTTCTGGAGCAACACAGCTTGATAGCGCCCCTGAACCATATGACCCGCCAAATCTTGACGGTGATTGAAGTGCTGGGCATATACCCCGTTCAGGAAATGCATGCCCGCCGCCAGATTTCCATCCGGTGTTTCCACCAGCAAGTGATAGTGGTTCGGCATCTGGCAAAAAGCATGGACAATCAGATTGAACCGCTCCACGGTTTCCGCCAATAGAGCCTGCCACTTCAGGTAATCGCGCTCATCCACAAAAATATGGCTGCGGCGAACCCCGCGCGCTGTCACATGGTATAGCGCCCCAGGAAATTCAATGCGTGCATGTCGGCTCATGCCCTCACTGTATGCCGCACACCGATAAGAGATGCAGACACAGATCAAGCTCGCGCATAAACCTGCAGCTGAGCCCGTGTCCGATTTTGGGGTCTGGCCCCAAAATCGGACACGGGCTGGGCTGTGGCGTGGGTTTATTGGAAGGCGACTTCGGCGAAGCTGCGCAGTTTGCGGCTGTGGAGCTTGTCGGTGCCGAGGGCGCGCAGCAGCTCCAAGGCGCGCACGCCGATGCGCAGGTGCTGGTCGACGCGTTCGCGGTAGAACTGGTTGGCCATGCCGGGCAGCTTGATTTCGCCGTGCATGGGCTTGTCGCTGACGCATAACAGCGTGCCGTAGGGGACGCGGAAGCGGAAGCCGTTGGCGGCGATGGTGGCGCTTTCCATGTCGAGGGCGACGGCGCGGCTTTGGCTGAAGCGGCGCTCGGGTGTGCGCTGCGGCAGCAGTTCCCAGTTGCGGTTGTCGGTGCTGGCGACGGTGCCGGTGCGCATCACGCGCTTGAGATCATGCCCTTGCAGCTGGGTGACTTCGGCCACGGCTTGTTCGATCGCCACCTGCACTTCGGCCAGCGGCGGGATCGGCACCCACAGCGGCAAGTCTTCGTCGAGCACATGGTCTTCGCGCACATAGCCGTGGGCCAGCACGTAGTCGCCCAGCTGCTGGGTGTTGCGCAGGCCGGCGCAGTGGCCGAGCATGAGCCAGGCGTGCGGACGCAGCACGGCGATGTGGTCGGTGATGGTCTTGGCATTGGCGGGGCCGACGCCGATATTGACCATGCTGATGCCGCTGCCGTCGGCGCGGATCAGGTGGTAGCCCGGCATCTGCGGCAGGCGCGGCGGTTGGCTGCCGAGTGCGTCGCCGGGCTGCATGGCTTGGCCGACGCGGCGCGTGACGATATTGCCCGGCTCGACAAAAGCGATATAGCCATTGGCTTGCTGGCCGTCGGCCGGCTGGCGCATGATATCGTGGCCGAGACGCACGAATTCATCGATATAGAACTGGTAGTTGGTGAACAGGACGAAGTTCTGGAAGTGCTCGGGCGAGGTGCCGGTGTAGTGGCGCAGGCGCTGCAGCGAGTAGTCGACGCGCGGCGCGGTGAACAGGGCCAGGGGCTGGGCCTCGCCCGGCGCCGGCTCGAACGTGCCGTTGGGGATGCCGTCGTCCATGGCCGCCAGGTCGGGCAGGTCGAAGACGTCGCGCATCAGCAGGCGCCGTTCGGCGTCCATGCTGCCTTCGATATGGTCGTGCTCGGCGAACGAGAAGTGGATGGGAATGGGTTGGGCACTCAAGCCCACTTCGAGCTGGACCGGCTTGTGCTGGCCATGGTTTGTCAGCAGCAGGCGGAATTGTTCGAGGTAGTAGCGCGCGAACAGGTCGGGCCGGGTCAGCGTGGTTTCAAAGACGCCGGGGCCGGCCACAAAACCATAGGACAGGCGCGAGTCGGCGCGCGCCACGGTTTCGGTCTGGATGCGGACATAGGGATAGCAGGCGCGCACATGTTCGGCCGGGGTGTCGCCTTCGACAAAGCGCTGCAGCGATTCGCGCAGATGGCGGATGCTGCCATCGTACAGCGCCTGGACCTGGGCCAGGGCGGCGGCGGGATCGGTGAATTGCTGGGGGGCGGCGAAGGGGCGGCTGGACATTGTGTAAGACTCCTTGTTGACTTACACAATGGTACCATCGGCCGCCGGGCCGCGTGACTCAGCCTGCGATGGCAGGGGCGCGGCGCGCGGTGTTGGCGGCCACGGGATGCATGGCGCCGGCAGGCACGGCGCGCAGCAGGCTGAAGGATGGCGCAGCAGCAGCGCCAGCCGGCGCAAGCGCTGCCGCCGATGCGACTGCGGCGGCGACCGCAGCCTCGGCTTGCGCCTGGGCCTGCGCCTCCTGGCGCCGGGCGCGCTGGCGCGCGATCAGGCCGCCCACGGTGTAAACGGCGCACAGCCCGCCCCAGACCAGATGGGCGCCCCAGCCGCTGGCCATCGCGGTGGCGACCAGGAAGATCGTGGCACAGGCAAAGAACATGCTGTCGGTGGCGGGTTTGTCGGCGTCCATGGGAACCTCGTGAATATTTCCTAATAACAATTTTAGTTATTTAAAAGAAATAATACCAGAATTCACCCTGCTGTGCTCATTCAACCGCAAAAATCTCTCCAATTGTTGCGGTTTCCTCTTGTGCGTCGCTCAATGTTTCTTGCGACGATGGCATGCCATGAGGCCGATCATCGCCAGTCCCGTTAATACCAGCGTGATAGCTCTTGGTTCCGGCACGGCTACGGCGCTGATGCCAAAACTGCCGCCTATATAGGGGCCGCCCTCCGGAGCGAAACTCAGCTGGGGAAATTGCAAGGAGGTGGTCGCACCGGAATAGCTGTTTGCCATGAATTTGATGCCGGGAGCCATCGCCATTTCGGTCGGGCTATAGGCAAAGAGATTTCCCAGGCTCAGACCAGCGACGTAATACAGCTGGCCTGGCGCCAGGGTAAGCGCGCCGATCGCGTGATAACGGTAATGGCCGCTCAGCGGGTCCGACGCCAGCACCGTATCCGCCGCCAGCAAACGCTTGTCGGCATCCCATAAACCCACCTGGTGGCTGCTCGCGCCCGAGCCGCTGAAGTAAGCCAGGGAAGTCACCACGGTCGGCGCCGCCACCATAAACGAGTAACCCAGCATCACATTGCGGGACGGCTGATTCGCCAACGTGGCTTCGGCATACTCAAAGGCAGGAATCGGGCCGGCACCCGCGATGCCGGCGACGCCCATTAGCGCGGCGGCGGCGAAAGCCCGAAACAACGGCGTTGTCTTGAAGTGCATTTGATTCCCTTATATGAAATTTCCTGCTAGAAATTTTACATTAAAGGAAATAAATGGCAATAAAAAGCCCGCGATTACTCGCGGGCTTTTTGGCGGCCGGCTGGCGGCCGGGCTGGCTCAGCCCTGGCGCAGCTTCAAGACATCGGGCCGCGCCTCCACCAGTTCGAACACCTGGCCCGGCATGTCCGGCCCTTCCAGCCGGAAGCGGTTCATGCCCAGGGCCGTCAGGTTGACATGGCTATGCTGCTGGCGGTCGTCCGCCCCCGGCATGCCGCGCACCACCGGGCCGCCGCCCATGCCGAAGTCCACCGTCTCGCGGCCGCGCCGGGCCGGCGGAAAGTCAAACGCTTGCGTCGGGCGGAAAACCTGGACATTGCCTTCATCTTCCTCGAAGGAATGGGTCCAGCTGCCAGTCAGGTTCATCACGGATTCATGCTCCCTAATGGTTGACGCAGCTCACGCTGCAAGGAGGCGCCGGCCGGCACGATCAGCGTCTGCAGGTCGGGCGTCACCTCCTGGGCCGGCAGCAGCGTCGCTTGCGGCTGTGCCTGCGGCGCTTCGCGGAAGGCCGAGATCACACCGCCCAGGTTCTCGTAGCCGGTGACCGAGGGCAGCCAGGCGCTGCCGTTCCAGGCCTTGTGGTACAGCGCGCTGTCGGTGCCGGTGACAAAGACGTCGAGACGGTTCGGTCCCCACGAGGCCACGCGCGGCTGCGAGGTGAGGACGCCGCCCATGAACTCGTAACCGGTGGCAGACGGTCCCCAGTTCGTGCCATCCCACCATTTGTGGTAGAGCGCGCTGTCCGTACCCTGCACGAAGATGTCGAGCCGGTTCGGGCCCCAGGCCACCACTTCCGGTTCGCCGACGCACACCCCGCCCAAGCGTTCGAAGCCGTTTTGCGACGGCCCCCAGGCCGAGCCATTCCACCATTTATGGTAGAGCGCGCCGTCGGTGCCGGTGACGAAGATGTCGAGCCGGTTCGGGCCCCAGGCCACGGCGTGCGGCACCGAGGTGCAGACCCCGCCCAGGCGCTCATAGCCGGTGAGCGACGGTCCCCAGGCCGAGCCGTCCCACCATTTATGGTAGAGCGCGCGGTCGGTGCCGATGACGAAGATGTCGAGCCGGTTCGGGCCCCAGGACACCACCTCCGGCTGGCCAACGCAGATGCCGCCCATATTTTCATAGCCGGTCAGCGACGGTCCCCAGGACGAGCCGTTCCACCATTTATGGTAGAGCGCGCGGTTGGTGCCGAGCACAAAGACGTCGAGCCGGTTGGTATCCCAGGAGACGATGCGCGGGTCGCCGACGCAGATGCCGCCCATATTCTCATAGCCGGTCAGCGACGGGCCCCAGGCTGAGCCATTCCACCATTTGTGGTAGAGCGCGCTGTCGGTGCCGGTGACGAAGACGTCGAGCCGGTTGGCGCCCCAGGACACGGCTTGCGGCACACTGGTGCAGATGCCGCCCTGGTTTTCATAGCCGGTAACCGACGGTCCCCAGGACGAACCGTTCCACCATTTATGGTACAGCGCGCGGTTGGTGCCGAGCACGAAGGTGTCGAGCCGGTTCGGGCCCCAGGCCACCACCGGCGAGGAGCTGCGCCGGATGGCGCCCACGCCTTCGGTGCCGATGCTGCTGCGCACGCCGTCCAGGCAGGCTTGCATGCGCGCCACCTGGCCGGCGGTGAACATGAACATGGCGCGGTCGTCCACATAGTCCATATAGTTCATGAACAGGTCGCCGTTCGGCCCGTTGCTGCAGGAGACGCGCGGGAAGGTCGGCGCGCCGGTATTGGCGCCGCCCTGGTTCGGCGTGTCCGCCACATTGTCGGTGCCGGCGCAGCCGGTGCCGTCGTCGCCCCAGATGTGGTTGAGGTTGAGCCAGTGGCCGATTTCATGGGTGGCCGTGCGCCCCAGGTTGAAAGGGGCGGCCGCCGTGCCGGTGGTGCCGAAGGCCGACTGGCGAATCACCACGCCGTCGGTGGCGGCCGGGCCGCCAGGGAACTGGGCATAGCCGAGCAGGCCGCCGGCCAGCGGGCAGACCCAGATATTCAGATAGCGCGCCGAAGGCCAGGCGTTCAGGCCGCCGCTCGCATTCGACTTGACCGCGTCGTTGTCGGTGAAGCTGGCCACCGTGGTCTGGCGCCGCTCGATGCCGGTGGTGGGCGCGCCGCCCGGGTCGGTGGTGGCTAGCGCGAATTCAATGCGCGAATCGGCGGCCAGGGGCAGAAACGGCGCCGGCGTCAGCGCCACATCGGGATTGGTGCGGCGGAAGTCGCGGTTCAGCACCTCGATCTGGCTGGCGATCTGGGCGTCGCTGACATTCTGCGCGGCGGTGTTCCACACCACGTGCACCACCACCGGAATGCGGGTGATGCCGCTGCGCGCCGAGACGGCGCCATTGCGTTCGAACTGTTCGGTCTGGATTTCGATCTCGTCGCGCGCCCGCGCATACTCGGGCACGGTCGACAGCAGGCGGCGGTGCACGTTCATGGTGCCGCACTGGCGCGCGGTAGGCGCGTCATTGTCGCGCCCACCGCCTCCGCCGCCTCCTCCGCCGGCGCCACCGCTGCCAAAGCCATCGCCGCCCATGCCGTTCCCGCCCGGCATGCCGCTATCGTCGCCCTCCTCCTCGCCTTCCATGCCGCGCGCGCTCGGCATGCCGCCGGCCGCGCTGCGCACCGCGCGCTGCAGGCCCGGCATGCCACCGTCGCCCGGGCCGGCCGCGGCCAGCGCTTCGTCATTCGGCATGGCGTAGTCCGCGCTGCCGTTAGCCGCCGCCGCGCCTTCGCTGGCGCCGCAGCCGCAGTCGTCTCCCTTGCCTGCCACCCCCTTGGACTGTTTCGCTTTCATGTTGCCTCCTCAATGAGTGCCAACTGTGTGAGCTTTCTTGTCCTGCCGGTGTTCGATCCGAGACCGCTGAAGAAGGTTCCCGAGTGGGTGTCGAGTAGCATGCCGGCACGCACCTTCGAACGAGGCGTTCGCGCCATCGGCAGCGGCCGGCGGACGGCAGCAGAACTTGCCGTCCGCATGCTCAAACTGTAAAGCTTGAGCCGGGGACCACAGGCATCGTAGCGCACCGGCAGCGCCCGATTCTCGCCAATAATCACGGCCGCCGAATATATTCCGATCCCCTTTTCCGTGCCGATAGGCGGGCGCTAAAGTCCGCCGCGGCGGCACCCTGCGCCAAGTCCAGTTGATAATAATTCTCATCTAGGCCATACTGCGCACTCATCACCGCTCAAGCATGGCGCCGAGTTCGACGGGCAGGCGGTGCGCGCTGCTGCAGCGGGCAAGCGCGCGCACCTGCTCGCCGACACTACGCTGAAAACTCGTCCATACATGCTAGGATGCGAGGTTGATCCACCTCTCCCGAAGCACCATGAAGCACAGACTGTTTCTTTTTGACTTAGACGACACCCTGCTCGATTTCAAAGCCTCCGAACAACTCTCTTTCGTGCGCACCATGCAGGCGCTGGGCCTGCGCGACAGCATGGACGACCTCTTCCTCCAGTACCAGGCGATCAACACGGCGCTCTGGAAACGCTTTGAAATGGGCGAAGTCGGCAAGGACTTCCTGAAAGTCGAACGGTTCCGCAAAACCTTCCTGAGCAAGGGCATCGACGCCGACGCCGAGGTGGCGAGCCGTCTGTATCTGGCATCGCTGCCGGAGACGGTGGTCCTGGTCGACGGCGCCGAACATGTGTGCGCGACCCTGGCCGGCATTGGCGAAGTGGGCATCATCACCAACGGCATCGAATCCATCCAGAGCCGCCGCATCGCCAGCGCGGGACTCAGCCAGCACATTGCCTTCGTGGCGACCTCCGAGTCCTCCGGCTACGCCAAGCCCGACGTTCGTTTCTTTGAGTACGCGACGAAGATGGCACGCTCCTTCGTGAAGGACGAAACCATCATCATTGGCGACCGCCTGGATGCCGACATCCTCGGCGCCAACCGGTTTGGCATAGAAAGCTGCTGGTTCAACCCCGGCAGCCTGCCCAACGAATCGGCAGCGCTGCCCACGTACGAAGTCGCCAATCTGCACCAGATTCTGCCGTCGCTGCGGGAACTCGCCGTCGCTTGATGAGAAACTCTGCAAAAACGGCGCGCAAGAACATCACACCATGTTTCGAAAATCAGGCAAGTCCCATCTGCTGCATCTATTAGGCGCGACGGCCTTCAGCGCGATTGGCGTGTCCGGCGCCATGAAAGGAGCAATTCCTTGGTGGCCAGCCTTGTTTTTTGGGTTTTGCGCCGGCTTCATGCTGCTGGAGCAATGCGGTTGGAAGCCGTATCTCAACAAATTGGAGCTCTCTTCTTCCGGCATCCGGCGTACATTTGGCCCATCGCTGCGTGCCAAGAAAGTCGAAGAAGTAGCCTGGTCGGACATAGCGAGAATAGAAGTCGAAACAAGCGATGCCGGCCCCGCCGCAGACGATATGTTTTTTTGGATACACGGAGCAAGCGGCAAAGGCGTTGTCGTGCCAAATGAATTGGCAGCGAAACATGGACTGGTTAAGGAGCTTCAAACCCGCTTCCCTGAGCTGGACAACCACGCCTTGGCGGAAGCTTCCGGATGCTGCTCAAACCGTCACTTTCTCCTATGGGAAAAACTCGTGTCGGAATAAGCAAATTGGCATGAGCGACACACATTCCCAGTAAGTCAGGTATGTAAAGCTTCCTTCCTCAAAAAATGCAGTGGTGAAGTAAGATGCCTACCAATTTTTGGTCTGCATGGCTGGCGTATAATCGCCTCTTAAAGCCGCCGTAATTGACGAAAAAATAACTTAAATCGCAGATCTCATCTATCAAGAATCACTGCAATCAATATTGAAATTGAAAATCTTTTATAAATACATTTTCCTAGCCATCGGTGCATTTCCAGCCATTGCGAACTGTGCTTCGACACCAAATATTTCGTTTGAAAAAACGAAGGTAGACCCAATCACTACAATGGCTTTGCTGCGAATCACGGAATCGCAGCAATTTAGAATTAGTAATTTATCCGGCCTCTCAGCTCTAGGTGGCGCGATTGGCGGGGTTATCGCCGGCTCACTCCAAGACAACCGGACAGCAAAGTTTGTGGCGGCCTACAATGCTGGAACTACTCGTTTGTCCAGCTCACTTGTAACTGATCTGCAGAGCGACTTCACCGCCAAAGGAACCCAGATTTCCTACCTGGCTGAGGAATTTGCCAAGATCAAGGACAACGCTGACGATTACTCACATATACAAACTGACAAAGATGCAATCCTTAGCGTTTGGTTCGGCCCCGTGGGATATATCGCTGACGGCGTTCTGAACGTGCCTTATGAGCCATGGTTAATCATTCATGTGCGTTTACTGCATGGAAAAACCAAGCAAATCCTGTCCCAAAAGACCTACTCAGCTGGATATAAAGCGAAACTCGAAGGTTCCGTCTTTGTCCAATGCTCGAAAGACTCTCGCTTTGACACATTTGAAAAACTGATGGGCGACTTCGAGGAATCGATTAAAGCCTTATCGGAATGTGAAAAAGCCGTTGTTCAGCAGGCTGTTCAGGACCTGATCTAAACCGGTCCTGACATTTGGTATTCGTGACGCCGCCTTCGCATACTATTGATGGCCCGTGCCGCCAATAGTCTACTGGCGCCCCTTCGCAATATCTTTGCGCGTCTGTTCGATCAAGCGGATCTTTTCCAGCACCTTGGCGATTTCCTGTTCAGGAATGCCTGCAGCGCGGGCGCGTTCGACGTCGGCACGCAGGCGCGGTAGCTCGGTTTCGGCTGCGGCGGCATAGGAAGCCAGCAAGCGGGCGTGCTGGCTTCCTTCGAATTTTCGGTAGGCCTTGTGATCGGCCACTTGGTTGGCGTCGGGCGCGGCTTGCGCTTCGGTGTCGCGCACGATGGGTGGTGTGCGCGCATCGCCGTGCTCGCGGGCTTGCGCCATACTGAGCCACGCTGAACCGCTGCTGTCGACTGGCGCGAGCGGGACGCGTTTCAACTCCTTCTTCTCGCCTTGCGGCATAGCGCCGAACCATTGATTGCCTTGCGTGGCGCCGCTGCCGGCCGGTTGCCGCGCTATCACGGTTTGGGGCGCGGCGCTGGCGGCTGCGCTGGTAGCGCGCTCGGATTCCGGCCACAGCATCCACGTGGCGAGACTGGCGGCGGCAAGAACGGCAATGGCGTATGGCGCTTTCATGATTTGTTCTCCAGCAGGCTGGCCGGTTTATCGAGCAGGCTGCGGTTGATGTCGATGCGCGCTTCGCGCAGGAGGCGGACGCGCAGCGCCGACAGCTGCTCCACCGCCGCGTCGCGCGCGATCGCCTGGCTGGCGACGTAGCGCACCGATTCGGAATCGGGCGCCTGATAGCCGTTGACGCGCTTTTCGACCAGCACGATTTCCCACGAAGCCTTGTCGTGTGGACCGGCCGGCATGCGGATCGGCTTGGAGACCTGGCCCTCAGGCTGGGCGAAGGCCATCTGCGCCAGCCAATCGAGTTTGGCTTCGTGGCGTATCCAGCCCAGATCACCGCCGCTGGCGGCATCCGCCGCGCTGGAATGGCGCTTGGCCAGCGCGGCAAAGTCGCCGCCGGAGGCCAATGCCTTGGCGACCGACTGCGCCGCTGCTTCGTCGGGCAGGCGGATATGGCGCGCTTTGATTTTTTCGATACGTTCGAATTCTTCGCGATGCTTGCGGTAATAGGCCGCGATTTGCGCCGGCTTGACCTGCTTCGCCAGCTGATCGACTACCGGGCTGGCCGAGTCGGTGTCGGCGCCGATACCGTGCATCTGCTGCAAGGCCACCACCTCCTGCTGTTCGGACAGCACCTGGCGCAGATCGGCCAGTGCAGCTTCACCAAACCTCTGGCGCACCCATTGTTGGACGAAGAATGAAGCCAGATGCTGTCTGGCCTGCTGCAATGCAAAGCCGGGCTGGCGGGTGAACAGCGCTACCCTGCCCTGCACGTTCTGGCGCTGATAGACGTCGTACAGGCTGATGCTGCCTGCCGCGCCTTGCTGCAGCTGGTAGCGCAGCAGCGTTACCTTCTTCGCGCGTTCCAGCTGCGCGGGGTTCAGCACATGCTCCAGGCGCAACGCATCGGACTTGCCGAAGACCGCGTCCAGGGCCGCGCCATCCGGTTCGCTTTGGGCCGTGATCAGCGCATCGAGCTTGCCACCGGGCTGACGCTGCACGGCCAGGTCCAACTCCTTGCCATACACGGCGCGCAGGGTGGAGAGCAATTGCTCGTCCAGCGTCACCTCGCGCGCGAAGGCCACGCGCTGGTTGGCGTGCAGCGCGGCTTCGCCGTAAGTCTTGCGCGCCGATGCGGCCAGCAGACGGTTGGCGACGATGCTTTCCAGCGCCTCCGTGCGACTGGCCTGACTGTCCTTCAAGCGCGCCAGCTGCCACATGGCCTCCACGCTGAACGCCTGCACCGGCGCGCCGTCGATGCGCGCAGCCAGAACTGGATCGTTCAACTTGAATTCCGTGACGGCTTGCGCCGCCGGCTGCAAGGCCGGCAGGAAGGCGCCGCTTCCGGCCAGCAGGGCAAATACGCCATGCAGCAGGAGCGGACGCGGATTGAAGGACAGCTTTTTCATACGCTTAATTCCCCAGACGTTCGGCGGCGCGGTTCAGCACATGCACCACCATGGCGATGGAATGCGGAATCATCTGCTTGCCCACATTGCGGCGGTCGCCGTGGTCCTTGGACGAGAGCACGATGCCGCCGTTCGCATACGAGTAGCTGCCGCCCTGGGTCAGCAGCGGACGGATGTCGGTTGCCGTAGGCGCCACCGGCGTGAAGTCGGCCAGGGCCGCCGTCACCAGGGCCGGATCGTTCAGCTTCTCTTTGTCATAGTAGTCCTGCACCCACTGCTCCCAGCCGCCGTGGTCGTGGGCGGAGCTGGTCCAGGTGTGGTGGGGCTGCAGCAGGTCGGTGGTGTGCAGCACGAAGCCCAGGCTTTGCGCGGTCGGTTGCGCCAGGAATTGCTGCCACCAGTACTGGCCCAGATTATCGATTGGCTGGAACGGCGCGGTTTCGAAGTCCGCATACTGTTCCGGCGTGGAGCTGCCGCCGTGGCGGTAGTGGGCTTCGGTGATGCCGTAGCTATTGTATTTGCTGCTGTCGCCGAACCAGCCTTTCAGGCCGCCCGCGCCATCGTCCAGGTAGTCGCCGTGCAGCCAGGCGGCCGCCATATTGTCGACGTCGCCGGCCACGGTCAGCTTGGCGTAGTTATAACCGCCAAAAGGGTTGCCGTGCACGTCGGCGCCCGCGCCATGGTTCTGGAAGTGCCAGTACGAGGTGTACTTGACGATGCTGGCGCCCGCGCCCCACACCGGCGCCTGCTGGCAATTGCCGGTACTGGCGCCGCACAGATAGGTGTCGGCGAAATCGTCCACATCGTAGGCGCCCTGCCCCATCGTCTGCGCGAACTGGTCGATGGTGTAGCCGGCGCGCGTCACGCCGGCCAGCAGCTTGTTGTAGTTGGTGCTGGACGGGTTGTTCTTCATGTATTCCACCGCGTCGAGCACGATTCGGCGGTGGGTTTCCTGCTGCCAGGCTTGCGCAGGGGCGCTTGCCAGGAAGGCCAGGGCCAGACTGCTTGCTATCAACGTAGACTTCATCGTTTCTCCCTTAGTAGTCGCACGATCGTGCTATTTGTGAAAACAATTATAAGGAGAAGGTTTTTGAAGCCACAAGAAAAATCGTTGCCGAAAGGCAACGATTCAATTACTTATTTTGCTTGACTTTTAGTATTTTATATTTCCATGTGGAAATATATTAATATTGCCAAGATACTTTCAATTCGCAATTATCAAGGCCGTGAGCCGGTATCCATCCTTGATCGCATGGCGGGTGTCATGAGGATGTTGCGCTGGGCGTCGACCAACATCACTTCGTTCAGGCCAAGGCGCTTGGCCATGGCTTCCCAGCCTTCGGCGCCGGTAATGAAGAGCGGCTTGGAGTTGCCGTCCGAGCGCAGGCCGACATCGCTGCCACCGGAAATCACGATGGTCACGGAAGCCACCAGATCGATGGTCTGGCCGGTGCGCGGGTCGACGATGTGGGGATGGCGCTTGCCGTCCTTCATGAAGTAGCGCTCGTAATCGCCGCTGGTGCCCACGGCTTCATTATCGTGCAGCGAGACGGTGGCGATGGCGCCCTCGCCGCGCGGGTCGCGGATGCCGACCTGCCATGGGCGCGCGCCCGGCTGGCCGATGGCGATCACATTGCCGCCCACATTGACCAGCGCCGCCTTCACCTTGGCGTCGCGCAGGATGGCGGCGGCGCGGTCCAGCGCATAGCCTTTGGCGTAGCCGCCCAGATCGATCATCACGGCGGGATTCACGCTGGACACCAGCGTGCCCTGGTAGCGCAGGTCGGACAGGCGCGGATCGGCATCGACCCAGCGTTTGATCTCGGCGGGCGACGGGCCTTGCGCGGTGATGTCGTTTTTCTGAAAGCCCCACAGCCGTATCAGGTGGCCGATGGTGGGGTTGAACAGGTAATCGGAGCGGGCCGACAGTTCGGCTGCCGATTGCAGCAGGCTGACCATCTCTTCGTCGGCCTGGAATGGCTCGCCGCGCGCAATGGCGTCGTTCAGCGACGTCAGCATGCTGGGCTGCCAGGCGTGGTATTTGTGGTGCAGGCGGTCGAATTCCTTGAGTACCTGGGCGCCCAGTTCATTGGCGCGCGCCTCGGATTCGCCATAGACGCTGATTTCAACCGTAGTGCCGAATACATGGCCCTGGGTCTTGACGATTTTGTCCTGGCGGTTGCATCCGCCCAGAAGCAGCAGCGTGGCTGCGGCCATGGCGGCGAGTAGTACGATGGCCTTGCGCATGGCAGGTTCCCCCTAAAAAACCCGCGCCGCGCGGAGCCACCCATGACAGAGCTCCGCGCGGGCGGTAAAAACGGTTTACTTCGGCATCATGTAATCGACGGCGGCTTTGACTTCGTCGTCTTTCAGGCCGGCGTTGCCGCCTTTTGGCGGCATCATTTTGAAGCCCTTGATGGCGTTGTCGTACACGGCTTTTTTGCCCTTGGCGACGCGCGGCTGCCATGCGGCTTTGTCGCCGGCTTTCGGCGCACCCAGCACGCCTGCGCCGTGGCAGGATTGGCAGGTGGCTTTGAAGATTTTTTCGCCCAGGGCGGCGTCGGCGGCGCCGGCGGATGCGCTGGCGAACGATGCGATGGCCAGGAACAGTGCGGATACTGTGATTTTCATAGTGGTCTCTTTCTAGGTCTGAGAAACGGAAAAATGCTGCGAACAGCGGAAAGACGGCAGTTTTCGAGACTGCCGCCGAATTTCTTGCGAGGCTTAGTGGCCCCCGCCCATGCCGGAATCGTGAGCGGCGCCGCCGCCCATCTTCACCATATCGGGCTTGACGTCGCTGAAGTTCAGCACCGAGCCGCCTTCCTTGGCGGCGAAGGCTTGCGCTTCATTGGCGTTGGCGAAAGGCACAATGGTCGGCCCCATGGAACCGTGCTTCTTGCTGCCGATGACGTAGACGGCTTTGCGCGCATCGATCCAGTTGCCGGCCGGCTGGTCCCAATTGGCCTTGCCCATGTCCTGCACGTAGAGCGCGCCCACGACGCGCTTCTGCTCCGGCGCGAAGACGGTGCCGAACAGCTCCATCACGTCGCAGTAGTAGTCGGTCTTGCCGTCGGCATAGCGCACCTGGGCTTTCGAGCCGGGGAAGTCTTTCAGCACCATGCCGTCCAGCGAGCAGCTGGCGCCGGCGTCCGGCTCTTTGGCGGAGATGTCGGTCGCGCTCTGGCTGCATGCGGTGAGCAGCAAGGCCGCCAGCACGGTTGGAATACTTAATTTCATCGGAATCTCCTGATTGCAAAGATAAAGGGCAGTACGATCCAGGCCAGCATGATGGCCATCAGTACCGCCGGATTGGTAAGGCCCTCCGGCATCACGGTGGACAGGCCATACATGTTCTGAACCTGTTCGGAGCTGAAGATGTTCAGCAGGCGGAAGATGTCGGCCGGATTCAGCATCAGAATCCCGGCGAAGACCGCGTTGCCCAGACTGCCCTGGCTCAACACCAGGGCGCCCATCAGCACCAGATCGAAGATCAGCACAAAGAAGAACCACAGGCCGACGGCCGCGCCGCTGGCGCGCACGCGGTCGCTGGAGAGCACCGACACCAGCATCGAGATGCTGAGGAAGGCCATGCCCATCAGGATGGCGCTCAGCACAAAGCCGGCGTAGTGGTAAGCATCGCTGGGGCTGAGCTGCGCCGCCAGCGGCAGCAGGCCCGCGCCGAAACCGAGCACGGTGGAACTGGCCAGCGCCGCCGCCAGGCCGAGGTATTTGCCGAGCAGGATTTCCAGCCGCGTGATCGGCATGGACAGCAGCAGTTCCAGCGCGCCCCTCTCCTTTTCGCCGACGATGGCGTCATAGCCGAGGATCAGGGCGATCAGCGGCACCAGGTAGATCACCAGGCTGACCAGGCTCGCCACGGTCGACTCGATGCCGTGGAAGCCGACTTCGCCCTGCTGGGCCGTGCCGAACAAGGCGATCGCCAGCGCGAACATGGCAAACAGCACGGCCACCGCCAGCACCCAGCGGTTGCGGATGCGGTCGCGCCATTCTTTGGCCGCGATCACGCGGACTTGGGTCCATTCAATGCGCGCGGACATGGGCGCCTCCATAACCAAGGAACAATTCTTCCAGCGTCGGCTCGTGAATCACGATGTCGAGCGCCTTGGCCGACAAGGCCGACAGCACCGCCATCTTGCGTTCGCGCTCGCAGCTGACCGTCAGCTTGCCGCCGTCGGCGCTGGCTTTCACGCCAGGCACGCCATGCAGCGCCTGCAGGCCTGCGCCCGCCGCCTCGTGGTCGGCCATGGCCGCCTCCACCAGCAGCGGCAGCGACATGCCGGCGCGCAGCTCGTCCAGCGTGCCTTGCGCGGCCAGCTGGCCCGACTTCATGATGAACAAACGGTCCACGCGCTGCTGGATCTCGGCCAGGATGTGCGAGGTGATGACGATGGTCGCGCCGCGCGCTTTCACCTTGCGCAGCGTGGCGTAGAAGTCGGCGATGCCTTCCGGATCGAGGCCGTTGGTCGGCTCGTCGAGGAAAAGCAGATCCGGCTCGCCCAGCAAGGCTTGCGCAAAGCCGAGGCGCTGGCGCATGCCTTTCGAGTAGGTGCCGACGCGGCGGCCGGCTGCGTGCTGCAGGCCGACCAGTTCCAGCGTGCCGACGCAGGCCGAACGCGGCACTTTTTTCAGGTCGGCGAACAGTTGCAGCACTTCCAGGCCGCTCAGGTTGTCGTAGGTGACGAAGCTCTCGGGCAGGTAGCCGATGCGGCGGCGCGCCTGGCGGAAGCCGGGACCGGAAGTGTCGGCGCCGTGCACGCGGATGCTGCCGGAGCTGGCCGGGATCAGTCCCAGCATCAGCTTGAACAGCGTGCTTTTGCCGGCGCCGTTATGGCCGATCAAGCCAACCATTTCGCCCTTGTTCACGTTCAGCGAGACTTCCTTCAGCGCCTGCAGGGCGCCGAACTGCTTGCTCACGCTCTTCAGTTCAATGGGGGGATAAGTCATTCCATTTTTTCCAATTCGGGTTCAGGGGGCGCGTACGCGGATGACGGTCGATCACGCTGGGCGCGCGCAGCACGGGGAACTGGCGCGCCACGAAACGCAGGGTCTGCAGCGACGGGCTGGAAAGCAGGAGCTTCATCAGCGGGTACTGCCAGTTCAGGCGGTCCACCAGGTCGTTGGCTTCATAGGGAATGTCGCCGACCTTGTCGCCGTCCTGGTCCCAGCCGCTGTAGTTGCTCCAGTAATTGCCCGATTTGCGGCCCCATTCCACGTCGCGCGAGGCGACGAATTTGACTTGTTCCTCGTTGCCGATAAAGTCGTTGCCGCCCACCTCATTGTTCGACGAACCGGCCGACAGGTGGACGCCGGTACGGTTGCGCATCACCAGGTTATTGCGCAGGACGTTGAATTCGGCGTCGTAGATGAAGAAACCGCGGTCGTTGGCCGCCACCACATTGTTTTCCACCACCGAGTCCTGGATGGTGCGCAGCATGATGCCGTGGTCTTCATTACCCCAGGCCTTGTTGTTGCGCACGATCAGGTCACGCACCTCCATCAGGGCCAGGCCGCCCCGGTTCAGGTAGGACTCGTTGTTCTCCCACAAGCTGTGGTGGGTGTTCATATAGTGGGTGCCGTAGCGCACGTGGTGGATGCGGTTGCCCCGGAACACAGCATGCGAAGAGACGTCCACATAGATGCCATCGCGCGTGTAGCTGACCTGGTTGTCGATGATCTCCGAGCGGCGCGTGTTGTAGACCTGGATGCCGTTGCCGCGATGGACCGACATCAGGTCGCGCCGGCCGACGATCAGGTTGCGCAGCACCTTGGAATCATCGGATTGCTCCAGCCAGATGCCGAACAGGGTGTAGATGATGTCGCAGTCGGCGATGGTAAAGCGGTGCGCCCCCGGCACCACGTAGACGCCGGAGTTCTGCTTGCCCTGGTCGATGCCGCTGTCGCGCACGATCAGCCCTTGCAGCGTGACGCCGCTGGCGGTGATGCGGATCACGTCACCCTTGCCGCCGCCGCTGATGGTGGGCTTGTCCTTGCCTTGCAGGGTGATGGGTTTGTCCAGCAGCAGATTCTCGCGGTAAGTGCCGCGCTCCACCAGCACCGTATCGCCGGAATGGGCGCGCTGCACCGCCTCCGCGATGGACATGCCGGGTTTGACCACCAGGGTGGCCGCCGCCGCGCTGCCGATGCCGGCCAGCAGGGCGGCGATCGACAGCGCCGCCGCGGCGGCGCCCTTCCCGGCGCGTATTAAGCCAGGTTCTTTCATGCGGACTCCTTGTCCGCCTTGGCGGATTTCAGGGTGCCGCGCAGACTGTCCAGCGAGACGAAGTAGCCGTCGGCGCCGATGCGGGTCAGCGCTTCGCCGGCGTTGCTGCGGCGCTTGCGCTCCTTGACCAGCGGCGGGCAAGCGTGATCGTCGTAATACATCACCATGCAATCGAGGCAGAGCAGGCATTCCATCTGGTCGATCTTGCCTTTGGCGTCGATGGCATGCGAGCCGCAGCCGGAGGCGCAGGCGTGGCAGGTTTCGCATTCGGCCTTGCGTTTCAGGCCGAACAGGCGGAAGCGGCCAGGAATGGCGAGACCGGCGCCCAGCGGGCAGATGTACTTGCAGTAGGGCCGCTCGCTGATCAGGGACAGGCCCATGATCGCGCCGATGAAGACCCAGAACGGCCAGGTGCGGTTCCACACGCCGACCAGGAAGGTGGTCTTGAACGGCTCGATCTCGGCCAGGTGTTCGGCCAACTCCATCGAGTACAGCGACACGCCCACCAGTACCGCGAACACGCCGTATTTGACCCAGCGCAGCTTGTCGTGCAGGGCTTTCGGCAGCAGGCGCTGGTAGCGTTTCAGGCCGATGATCTCGCCCAGCTTGAACGTCAGGTGCTGCAGGGAGCCGAAGGGGCACAGCCAGCCGCAGAACAGGCCACGGCCCCACAGCAGCACGCTGGCGATGATGAACCACCAGAAGATGAAGATGAAGGGGTCGGACAGGAACAGTTCCCACTTCCACTGGTTGAGCAGGGAGTGGAACCAGGTCATGACCTGGGTGATGCTGGGCTGCGCCTTCAGGTAGAAGCCGAAGAAGCCTACACTGGCGATCCACAGGAAGGTGCGCGGACGGCTGATCCACGGCTTGCTCTTGCGGTTCGACATGCGCACCAGGCGGTCGCGCTGGGAATACAGCGCCACCGTCGCGGCCAGCAGGGCCACGAACAGCACAATCTCGGGAATGCGGCTGGACCAGATGCCTTTCCACAGCGCTTCCGGTTTCACGACCTTGGGATGGCCGCCTTCCAGGTAGCGCGCCGGCAGCCAGTATTCCTGGTCGAAGTGGACGAAGCTGCGCTGACCGGTCTTGTTATCCTGCTTGTTGGCCAGCAGGGCCAGTTGCCAGGGCCAGGCCGGATTGAACTGGTCCGAGCGCACGATGAAGATGGCCGACTCCTTGAAGTCCGGCGTATCGCCGGGCACCAGGCGGTAGAGGTTAAGGTAGTCGGTGTCGCGGAAGGTGAAGCTCAGCGCGTCCTGGCGCACCTGGATGCGGTCGTAGATGCCGCCGCGCACAAAGCCCGAACCCTTGAACGAGGCCTGGCCCTTGGCGATGATGAAGAGCGCGTGGTCGGTCGGCTTCAAGTCTTCCATCAGCCGGCGGTAGCCCTGCTCGCCGAGGATGCTCTTGCCGATGGTCGGCGTGTTCAGGTAACCGAAATACAGGTCCATATAGGGACCGGCGCTATTGTCGCCACCCACTTCGGAGGCTTTCACCACCATGTGCTGGATGCTGCCCTCGGCGGCCAGCTGCTCCCAGTTCAGGCGCTCGTCGACGGCCGTGAAGCGGGCCGGCGGCCGCGCTTCCACGGTGAAGATGCCGACCTGGCGGCCGATCTCGTAGGCGCTGCGCGAAATGACCTGGTTCTCGGCGATGGCGGTGACGGTGGCCCCGCTGATGGCGTCCAGACCGGCGCCGGCGGCGGAGCCGCCATGGCCGATTTCCAGCTTGGCGTCGCCGCTCTTGCCCACGTATTGCTTGACGAAGTCCAGCAGCACGGATTCGGGAATGCCGGCCAGCAGAATCGGCTCGGAGTGTTTCAGCACGCGTACGCCGCTGATGATGCCCTTCTTATCCATGCCGATCAGGGTGACGACCGGTTTGCCGGAGTAAGCGGGAATGTCCACCACGTCGGTGGAGAGGAAGACATAGCCGACGATTTCTTCCTTGCCGTCCTTGCCTGGGCCAAAGGCTTCCACATAGGTGGGCGAGCCTTTGCGATGCGAGAATCGGGTGGCCTGCGGCATGACGTCGCGGCAGGGAGCAAAGCCGCACAGATCGGGGCCATGCATCAGTTGTTCGGGAAGTTCGGCTTCGTAGGTGGCGGCGCGGCCCGGCTGCGGCAGCAGCAGGATGATAAGGGCGAGCACCAACGACAGCAAGGCTAGCGTCTGCTGCCATGCCGTGCGGCTTGGTTTGATCGGTTTCATAGGATGGCGATACAAAACAGCCGCGCGCCGGAGCGCGCGGCTGGCTTACTTAAGCTTCAACTACGAAGCGGCTGCGCATTTCCAAGTGCAGTGCGTGGCAGAAGTGGGTGCAATACATCCAGAACACACCAGCGTGATCGGCCTTGAAGGTAACCGATTTGGTTGCCTGCGGGTTGACGATGAAGTTGATGTTGTAGGTCGGGATGGCGCAACCGTGAGTCAGGTCTTCCACCTTGTCATGGTTGGTCAGGGTGATGGTGACTTCGTCGCCCTTTTTCACCTTGATCTCAGGCATGCTGTAGGACGGCGCCTGGGACATCAGGCGCACGTGCACCTTGTTGCCCTGGCGGGTGATGCCGGCGGTTTCCGGTTTCACCGCGTTCGGGAAATCGTCCATGCTTTGCACCTGGACGGTCTTCACGATATCGCGGCGCACGATGATGCCGTCGTGCGGTTCGGAATAGGCGGTGTGGTCGGCCAGCAGGCGCAGTTTCTCGCCGCTGATGTCGATCAGCTGCTCGGTTTCCACGTGCAGCGGGCCGACCGGCAGGAAGCGGTCTTTCGAGAACTTGTTGCCCGAGTTGAGCAGCTTGCCATCGGCTTCCTTGGTTTCACCCATGGAGGAATAGATGTGGCCTGGCTGGTAGTGCACGTCCATTTTCTCGACCACAACCTTGACCGACTTGTCGCCCTTGTACTGGGCGATGGCGGCGTCCACATTCCATTTCACGCACTGGCTGTCCAGGAACAGCGAGGTGTAGGCATTGCCGCGGCCATCGAAGGCGGTGTGCAGCGGGCCCAGACCTACTTCCGGTTCGGCCACCACGGCGTCGCGCGGCTCTTTCAGCTCGCCGTTGAACCACTTGGCAACCAGATCCAGCTGGATCACGGTGGCGGTTGGCGACAGCTTGCCGGAGCAGACGAAGTACTTGCCGTCCGGGCTGGCGTTCACGCCGTGCGGGTTCTTCGCCACTGGCACGTAGCAGACCAGCGCGGTTTTCGGATCCGGATTGGAAGCGGCGCGGCCATCGACCACAGGCACTTTGGAGGTGCCGATGGTGGTGAACTTGCCTTCCTTGACGGCTTTCTCGATACGCTCGATGTGGAAGAAGGCGCAGGCGTCGCGCTCGGCCGACATCATGCCGGCCAGGTCGTAGCCGTTTTCGGTGTTGTACTGGTTGGAAGCGGCGAACTTGCCGTCGTAGGTGGTGGCCACCAGGTCCATATTGCCGTCCACGCGGCACTGCCACTTCACTTCCATGGTTTCCGCGTTCACGCAGGTGAACAGGGTGCCCCATTTGGTAGGATCGTTGACGTCCTTGCCGTCGTTACCGAACGGGATGTGGAATTCGGCGCCGCAGAATACGCGGGTGGTGTAGTTGATCTTTTCATCGACCGGGTCGCGCTTGTCCGGGAACAGGCCGTGGAAGCCCTGGATATTCGGAATGTCGGTGATCTTGTCGCACTCCATGATGTCCATGCGGATGCGCGCCAGACGGCCATGCAGTTTGTCGTTGATGAACAGCCAGCGGCCGTCATACGTGCCGTCCTTGTAGCTGCCATGGACGTGGTGGGTGTCGCCGGTGGTGTATTTCAGCGAACCGTCGGCCTTGGTGCCCAGAATGGCTTTGGATTCGTTGGTGATGCCCCAGCCGACCATGCAGTCGGTGTTAAACACCGGAATGCGCTTCAGCGTGCGGCCCGAAGGCATGCCGATAATGCGCGCTTCGCCGGCGTGGCCGGCACTGATGAAGGAATAGTACTCGTCCAGCTGGCCCGGTGGAACTTCAATGCTATGCGCGCCGCCGCCTTTGGCTGCGGGCGCCGCGCCGGCGGCCGGTTTCGCTGCGCTGGCGCCGTTATCCTTGCACGCCACCAGCCCCATGGAAACGCCGGCCAAACCCAAGGCCGCGCTCTTACCGAGGAAACCACGGCGTCCGGTCAGGATACCCTCTTCGGCGTTTTGCTTATCATCCCTGCTGCTCATTTTTCTTCTCCCTTGTTTCTGGAAATGCCGATTCAAGGGATGGTGCAGCTGCAATGCGGACCACCCCATCGACGGCCGTATTGTGGTCGCCGCCCTTTGAAAAACAAATGATCTGGATCAAGCTTTTGCTCTGGAAGTAACCCGACTACGCCTTAAGAACTAGGTCAGATATGGCCATATTTGACGAGCTGCGGCGTGTGAGCATCGAAGTGCTGAAAGAAACAGCACAGGGTCGCCGAAAACTGAGCAGAGTAGGCACAGCAAAGGAGTACACCATGTCCATCCAACAGATGAAAACCCGGGTCAAGGCGATGATGGCCGAGCACTATGGCGCACCCAGAGGCCCCATGGCGGAAAGCGATAATGCGGCGATTGCCGCCGCCTTCTTCGTGCGCGCCGGCGATGCGGCCGCCATCCGCGACGTATGCAGCCGTTCGCACTACTCGATTTCCTTCCGCACTGCGGGCGAGCATACGCTGGCGCGCCTGGCGCAGAACAATCCCTGCAAAGGCCATAAGATCCTGGACAAGTCGATCAAGCAGAAACCCGATGGCAGCAAAAGCTATAAGAATCTGGCCGATGGCGACTACCTCAGCCTGAAAGGCCTGGTGGGCTATCCCAATCCGGACGGCAGCCTGGGCGGCCTGTGGTCGATCGACGGCAAGAACAGCTTCAAGAAAGTGGACCTGGCGGCCGCGCGCACCGCCGCCAGCAAGGCCGTCTTCTACACCGGCGACTACGATATGCACGATCTGCTGAAGTTCTCCGACGGCGCCTACACCCGCATCCTGGCCGGCACGCCGGACGAGGCCAGCGCCATCGATGCTTTCAACACCGCCATCCTGAAGACGGAGGAAAACGCGCGGCGCAAGGAACTGGTGGCGGCCTCCATCGCCGGCGTGCCAAACGCCCGCCTGTGCAGCTCCGAATATGCCCTGATCCGGCACGGCGCCCAGACATCCTTCTTCAGCTATCTGCTGGGACCGGGCGGCAAGGAGATGCCGAGGCCGGCCACCAACAATTCGCTGCCGATGGAAGATGCGGTCAACAATATCGACCCGAACATCTGCATCTTCGACGCCAACGGCAAGGCCTTCATCTTGAACAGCGTGGCGAATATCTATAAATACTATGCCCTCAACAATCTGCTGGACCAGATTCCCTTCTACTACTTCTTCAAGGATCTGCGCGCCAACCCGGATTACAACCGGGAGCTGAACCAGTTCGCGGCCGACATCAACGGCTATATCGACAGCTGCGGCTATCGGGAAGGCGCCTGACGCGCCAGTGCCAGCGGCCGGCACGCCGTCCCGTGCCGGCCGATACAAGCGCAGCAAAAACACGCAGAATTTTTGAGACAATCAAAATAAAAGGAAGTAAGACCACAGATTCGCAAAATGAAATCCTGTCGAATGCGTTGAAATTGCAAAAAATCTCATTTGCTTTAGAATCGTTGCCTTTATCAGAGTCCAGGGACCGGAGACATGATTGCAGATGAAAAGAACGAGCTAAAACGGGGACTCAAAAGCCGCCACATCCAGCTGATCGCGCTCGGCGGCGCCATCGGCACCGGGCTGTTTCTGGGCATCGCCCAAACCATCCAGATGGCCGGACCATCGGTGCTGCTCGGCTATGCGGCGGCAGGTTTCATCGCCTTCCTGATCATGCGCCAGTTGGGCGAGATGGTGGTCGACGAGCCGGTGGCTGGCTCCTTCAGCTACTTCGCCGACAAATACTGCGGCCATCTGGCCGGCTTCCTCTCGGGCTGGAACTACTGGGTGCTGTATGTGCTGGTCAGCATGGCCGAGCTGTCGGCCGTGGGCATCTATATACAATACTGGTGGCCGGCGATACCGACCTGGGTCTCGGCGCTGGGCTTCTTCGTCATCATCAATTCCATCAGCCTGTTGAACGTGAAGGCCTTCGGCGAGATGGAATTCTGGTTCGCCATTATTAAAGTGGTGGCCATCGTCGGCATGATCGTGTTCGGCGGCTATCTGCTCGCCTCGGGCAAGGCCGGGCCGGAAGCGTCGGTCGCCAATCTGTGGCAGCACGGCGGCTTCTTCCCGAACGGCGTGGGCGGCCTGGTGATGGCCATGGCCGTCATCATGTTCTCCTTCGGCGGCCTGGAACTGGTCGGCATCACGGCGGCCGAGGCGGACAATCCGTCCAAGACCATTCCAAGCGCCACCAACCAGGCCATCTACCGCATCCTGATCTTCTACATCGGCGCGCTCGGCGTGCTGCTCTCGCTCTACCCTTGGCAGAAGGTCGTCACCGGCGGCAGCCCTTTCGTGCTGATCTTCCACGCGCTGAACAGCGAAGCGGTGGCGACGGTGCTGAATATCGTGGTGCTGACGGCGGCGCTGTCGGTGTATAACAGCTGCGTGTACTGCAACAGCCGCATGCTGTACGGCCTGGCCATCCAGGGCAATGCGCCGCGCTCCCTGCTCAAGGTGAACCGCCGCGGCGTGCCGCTGACGGCGCTGGGCGTGTCGGCCGTGGCCACCGCGATCTGCGTCATGGTCAACTACCTGGCGCCGGAAAAGGCACTGGGGATGCTGATGGGCCTCGTGGTCTCGGCCCTGATCATCAACTGGGCCATGATCAGCTGGATCCACCTGCGCTTCCGCGCGCACAAGGCGGCCGAGGGCAAGACCACGGCTTTCCGCAGCCTGGGCTACCCGCTGACCAATTATCTGTGCCTGGTCTTCCTGGCCGCGATCCTGGTGGTGATGTTCATGACGCCGGGCCTGCGCCTGTCGGTCTACCTGATCCCGGTGTGGCTGGCCGTGCTGGGCGTCGGCTACTGGAGCAAGCAGCGCGGCGCGGCCGCCGCCGTCAAAGTCTGACTTCCCCAGCCGGGGCTGGCGGGCTACGGCGCTCTGTCCGCCGTAGCCCCGCCGCCGCCGATACAGGGCATAAGCTTTCGTGCTAGCATTAGGCCTAGCTTATGCCAGTATCATGAATATAACGAAATCCACCGAACACCGCGCTGAATCCCTGATCCGGGAGACCGGCGCGCGCCTGACCAAGCCGCGTTCGCGCGTGCTGGCCTTCCTGCTGCAACAGGACGAACCGCTGACCCACCATGAAATCCAGGAGCGCCTGCCGGGCGATGTGCTGGATTCCGTCACCCTCTACCGCGTGCTGGAATGGCTGACCGAACATGGCATGATCCACCGCATCGCCGGCGCCGACCAGGTCTGGCGCTTTAACGCGGGCGCCGCCCAGCATGGGCACGAACACGCCCACTTCCAGTGCACCAGCTGCGAAAGCGTGACCTGCTTCACCGATATCAATCTGCCGCGCAAGGTCAAGCTGCCGGCCGGCTTCATCAGCCAGGAAGTCGATTTCCTCATCAAGGGCACCTGCCCGCGCTGCTCCGGCGGCAAGTAATCCCCCTCTGCCCAATCGGCCCGCGCCGCGCCCTGTCGCCGCGCGGGCTTTTTATTTTTTAATGCAACTATGTTGCGTTAACAATTTTGCCGCTTTATTATAGCAACTCAGTTGCATTAACAAATTTCCCAACCAAGCGGAGCATCAATGAAATCGACTTTAAGGCCGATGGCGGGCGCGATTGCGCTCGTCTGCGCCAGCGGCTGGCTGTCCCCGGCGCATGCCGGCGAGGACGCGGCGCCAGCCATGAGTACCGTCACCATCAGCGGCGAACGCGCGGCGGGCTATACGCCCCTGGGCAGCGCCGCGCGCACGCAGGAAGAATTGCGCCAGCAGCAGAACGTCTTCAATCCCGAGGACGCGCTGCGCAACCTGCCCGGCATGACCCTGCGCAAACGCTATAGCGGCGACCGCAATGCCCTGATCGGCGGGCGCAGCTTCGCCACTTCGCAGGCGCCGCGCGCGCTGGTGTATATGGACGGCTATCTGCTGTCGAATCTGATCGGCCGCTTCGATGCGCCGCGCTGGAATATGCTGGCGCCGGAGGAAATCAGCAGCGTGGAAGCGCTGTACGGCCCCTTCTCCGCCCTGTATCCCGGCAATTCCATCGGCACCACCATCGCCATCGGCACCAGCCGTCCGGAGAAATTCACCGGCGCGGCGCGGGTGGCGGGACAGGTGCAGAAGTACGATAACTACGGCCTGAAAGACCGCTACCGCAACTACCAGGCTTCGCTGCTGCTGGGCGACCGCCTCGCCTCCGGCCTGTGGTACAAGCTGATGGCGAACCATCAGGACGCCACCAGCCAGCCGATGCAGTACTACGGCATCACGGCCAGCGACAGCGGCACATTTGCGCCGCCGCAGGGCAGCGCCCGCGCCACGCCGGTCAGCGGCATCATCTACGACACCGCGCCCACCGGCCAGCGGCGCGCCATCTTCGGGCCGAATGCGGGCGCCATCGACCATACGCGCCAGAACACGCTGAAGCTGACCATGGGCTACGACTTCACGCCGGAATTGAGCGCGGACGGTTTCCTGGCCTGGTGGAGCAACGACACGGCAACGCGCAACCAGAGCTTCCTGCACGACGCGGCCGGCAATACGGTATGGTCGGGACGCGTCAGCCAGGACGGCAATGTGTTCCAGATTGCGCCGAACGTCTTCGCACCCTATATCCGCGAAGAGCGCCATATGCAGGGCGGCCTGACTTTGAAAACACGCTACCGCGCGGGCTGGAACACGGCGCTCAGCCTGAGTCGCTACGCCATCGAGCACGATACGCAGCGCAATGCCGCACTGCCCGATCCGCAAGCCGCGAGCGGCGGCGCGGGCAGCGCCGTGCTGCGCAACGGCTCCGGTTTCCGCACGCTGGAACTTCGCGGCAGCTACACGCCGACGCCCGGCGACTGGACCGGCGGCCTGCACGCTCTCACCGTCGGCCTGCATGCCAGCGACTATGTGCTGAAACAGAGCACGCGCACCCTGGCCGACTGGCGTTCTGCAAACGGCGAGGAAAGCCAGTTCGTGGGCGGCAAAACCCGCCTGCTGGCGATCTACGGCCAGGACGTATGGCGCTTTGCGCCGCAGTGGCGGGCCACGGCGGGCTTGCGCGCCGAGACCTGGAAGTCCTTCGACGGCGTGCAACGCTTCCGCCCCGGCCCTACTGAGAACTACCGCGAGCGCAACGAACACGCCCTCTCGCCCAAGCTGTCGCTGGGCTGGGACGCCGCACCGGGTCTGGATCTACAACTCTCGGCTGGACGCGGCACGCGCTTTGCCACCGTGTCCGAATTGTTCCAGGGTTCGCTGGCAGGCGCGTCGCTCACCGTCGCCGATCCCAATCTGAAGCCGGAACGTTCCACCGCGCTGGAATTCTCGGCCGAGCAGCGCTTCGATGCCGGCAAGCTGCGCGCCGCCGTATTCCAGGACGATGTGCGCAATACCATCTGGTCGCAGCTGAATCTCTCGGTCTTCCCGGTCGTGACGAGCACGCAGAACGTGGGCCGGGTGCGCACGCGCGGCCTGGAACTGGCGGGCGTGGTGGATGACCTGGGCCTGCGCGGCCTGAGCCTGGATGCGAATATCTCCTACAGCAAGGCCATCATCCTGGAAAACGCCAACTACCAGCCTTCGGTGGGCAAGCGCTGGGCGCGCATCCCGCATGTGCGCTCCACCACCACCCTGCTGTACGCGCCGCAGGAGAGCTGGAGCCTGGCCGCGACCTGGCGCTATTCGGGCCGGCAGTTCAGTGAAATCAACAATAGCGACATCAATCCCGATGTCTACGGCGGCCTGTCGCGGCAAAAGCAGCTCGACCTGCGCCTGCTGCTCAAGCCCGCCGCCCGCACCGAAATCGCTATCGGCATCGACAACCTGAACAACTACCTGGCCTGGCAATCCCACCCTTTCCCCGGACGCACGCTGTTTGCCGAAGTGCGCTACGCCTTTTGAGGACGAAAGATGATCCATATCGAACAACTGCATAAGCAGTATGAAGGACGCACCGTGGTGCATGCGCTGAATCTGCGCGTGAAACCCGGCGAAATCTACGCGCTGCTAGGACCGAACGGCGCCGGCAAGTCCACCACCATCGGCTGCCTGCTGGGCTTCGTCAAGCCGGATGGCGGGCGCATCCAGCTGGCCGGATCGCCTCTGCCGCCGGCCGAAGCGGCGGTGCGCCACGCCGCCTATATCGCCGAAAACGTGGCGCTGTACGAAAAGCTGAGCGGCATCGAAAACGTGGAGTTCTTCATGCGCCTGCTGGGCCGCAAGCCGCGCGCTGGGGAGATCGAAGCGCTGCTGCAAAGGGCCGGACTGCCGGAACATGCCTGGCGCAGGCAGGCGGGCGGCTATTCCAAGGGCATGCGGCAGAAGGTCGGCATCGTGATGGCGCTTGCCAAGGGCGCGCAGGTGCTGGTGCTGGACGAGCCGACTTCCGGCCTCGATCCCGAGGCCAGCGTGACTTTCGGCGAATCGATACGCGAGCTGGCGCGGGACGGCGCGGCGGTGCTGATGGCAACCCACGATCTGTTCCGCGCCCAGGAACTGGCACATCGCTGCGGCATGCTGGTGGCGGGACATCTGGTGGGCGAATGGACTTTAGGAGAATTGAATGCAGGCGAACTTGAACGCAATTACCTCAGCACCCTGGCCGGCGTCTGAACGCAGCCGCTGGTGGCGCGCCTGCCACGGCGCATGGCAGGCCGACTGGCGCGAGCGGCGGCGCGATTGGCGCGTGTGGCTGCTGCTGGGGCTGGGCCTGGCTTTGGCCGCGTGCGCGGCGCTGCTGACATCCATCGAATTGCAAGCTACGCTCGGCGCGCGCGCCAGCGCCACGCAGGCCGAGCAAACGCGCTGGTCGCAGCAGGGCAAGAAGTATCCGCACTCGGCGGCCCACTACGGCGTGTACGTGTTCAAGCCCCTGCCTTTGCTGGCGGCTTTGGAGCCGGGCGTGGAAAACTATGTCGGCTCCAGCGTGTACCTGGAGGCGCATAAGCAGAATGAGCTGGTCTACCGCCCTGCCGCCGATGAAGCGGGCAGCACGCGCCAGTTTCGCCTGACGCCGGCCTTTGTGCTGCAGGTGCTGGCGCCGATGGCCATGATCTTCCTCGGTTTCGGCATGTTCGCCGGCGAGCGCGAACGCGGCACGCTGGCGGCGCTGCGCGTGAATGCCGCGCCATTGAGCGCCCTGGCTGTAGCGCGCGGCGCCGCGCTGCTCTGCCTCGCGCTCAGCATGGCTTTGCCGGCTTGCGCCGCCGTGATGCTGATGAAGTGGCTGTCGCACGCGCCCAGTCCTTTCCAGGACGGCGCTCTGCGCCTGGCCGTCTTCGGCGGCGGCTATCTGCTGTATCTCGCCACTTGGGCGGCACTGATCGCCGCCGTGTCGGCGCGGGCGGCCAGCCTGCGCGCCAGCCTTGCCGCGCTGATCGCAATCTGGGCCGCCACGGCGCTGGTGCTGCCGCGCCTTGCTGTGGAATTCTCGCAGCACGCGGCGCCGTTGCCGTCGATGCAGCAATTCCGCGAAGAGATGGATAACACGCTGGGCATGCCCGACGATCCACAGGAGGCGGAGCGCCACAAGCAGGCGCTGTTGCGCGAACACGGCGTCAGCGATGTCAAGGATCTGCCGCTGAACTGGGCTGGCATCAGCCTGCAGCGCGGCGAAGAACACGGCGACAGGATCTTCGACGCGCACTATGGCCGGCTATACGCCGCCATGCAAAAGCAAAGCGACGCGGCTGCGCTGGCTGGATGGCTGTCGCCCACGGTAGCCGTGGCGGGCCTTTCCGCCGTCGCAGCAGCCAGCGATACCGGCCACCATATTCAGTTCGTCAATGCGGCCGAGGCGCAGCGGCGCACCATCCAGAAGGTGCTGAACGAGGCGATTGCGCGTCATCCCGAAGTGGATGGCAAACGCTATGACGGCGATGAAGCGCTGTGGAATAGCGTGCCGCCTTTCCGCTTCCGCTTCGAGCGCCTGGATATGGGCACGCTGTTCGGCCAGCAAATCCTGCCGCTGCTGGCGGTCTTTCTTGCCAGCCTGGCCTTGTGCGCCATCGCTCTGCGCCATCTACGCAGCGGGAGTCTGAAATGAAGCACATCATCACCCTGATCCGCTACGATCTGCGCAGCCAGTTGCGCGAACGCGGCACCTTGTTCCTCTTGCTGGCGGCCCTGCTTCTGGCCTTGCTTGGCCTGTTTGAAGGCGCGCGCTTCGAATCCGTTCAGCGCCGGGCGGTGGCCGATGCGGCCAGCCAGGAAAGCACGGCGCGCGTGAAAGCCAATGCGCTGGCCAACAGCTATTTCGACAATCCGGACAAGCCGGAGTTCGCGCAATTGCAGTGGTATCGCACGCCCATCGACGTGCGCGGCTACGCCTTCCGCGAGCATGTCGGTTTCGCCGCCAAGCCCGCCCTGCCCGGCGCGGCGCTGGCGATCGGACAAGCCGACCTGCTGCCCGCCTATGTCCGCGTGCGCGCCGAATCGATGGAATCGGTCCGCACCGCCAGCGAGATCGAGCATCCAGGCCGGCTGGCGGCCGGCCGCTTCGATCTGCTGTTCTTCGTGGTCTATCTGTGGCCGCTCTTCCTGCTCTCGCTGAGCGTCTCGGTCTTGACGCAGGACCGGGAAAGCAAGCGCATACGCGCCTTGTTGCTGCAAGGCGTGCAACTGGGAAGGCTGCTGCTGGCACAGGTCATGGCGCGCGTACTGCTGGCCAGCATTGCGCTGGTAGCAGCGTGCGGCATGGCCGCGCTGCTGTCCGGCGTGGTGCCCATCAGCGCAGGCGGCTTCGCCGCGCTGGCCGCATGGGGCGGCATCGTGCTGCTGTATTCCGCTTTCTGGGGCGCGGTGGCGGCGGCCGTATGCGCCGTCTGCCATAGCCGCATGACGGCATCGTTCGCCGCCTTTGGCTGCTGGGTTCTGCTGGCCGTACTGCTGCCCGGCGCTCAGACTGTGGGCGTGCGCCTGCTGGCGCCCGTTCCCGCGCGCGAGCTATACGTACAAGCCATGCGCGACGCCAACGACGAAGTCAACGCCAACAAGCTGGCCAGCCTGGCGCGCTTCTACGACAGCCATCCGGAATGGAAGCCCAACCGCACTGCGCTGGAGAAGGTATCGTCGAGCGTGAGCCGCATCCAGCGCGCCCAAGAACTGGAAGCGGCCATGCGCGGCGTGGAGCGGCAACATGCGGCGGCGCGCCAGAAGCAGGACTCCTGGTTCGACAGCCTGCAAATCTTCAGCCCCGTGACGCTGGCCTACCAGTCGCTGGCGACGCTGGCGGGCAAGGACAAGGCGCGCCAGCAGCGCTTCCTGCGGGAGGTGGCGCTGCACCAGGGTCAGTTGCGCGACTTCTTCCAGCGTGCCATCCAGGAGGCGGCTCTGGGCGACGAACGCCAGCCCTGCGTCAAATCCTGCCTGGGCGGTTATGGTTTCCGCGACTTCGACAGCGTGCCGCGCTTCCGCGCCTCGATGGCGCTGGCGGAGCCGGGAACGCCGGGCACACGGCTGGCCGCCCTGCCCGCATGGACACTGGCGCTGCTGGTCCTGGCCGTACTGCTGGCCGGCGCGCGGCGCGGTAAAGGCCACTAGCCATGGCGAGAAAACAGCGCATCCACCTGCCCGCACCGCCCTGCTCCGCCGCCGCCCGCTGGGATGCCTATATGGCGCCTGCGCGGTACGGCGCAACGGCAAGGGCCATGGACGGCCCGGCGCGCGCCCGGCTCACAGGCCGTCGACGCGGAACTGCAGGCTGTCGTAATGGCCTGCCGAATCGATGACGGCGACGCTATGCTGACCGGCCGTGCTCAGCGTGAAGCTTTGCCGCTTGGCCGGACCGCTGGCGCCGGCCACGGTCTGGCCATCCAGCAGCCAGTAATGGCGGCCGACGCCGCCCACCGCATCCAGCGTCAGCACCACCTGCTGCTGGCCGGGCGCGGCGCGCAGGCGGCTGCCGTTGCGCAAACCGGCGAGGCGGATGCTGGCCGCGCTATTCTGCTGCGGACAGTCGGGCGACCAGCCGGCCAGTCCCAATTGTTCGCGCTGCGCTGCGGGCAGCCAGGCTTCCAACAGTGCGGGCCAGCGCGCCACTTCGCGCGGCTTGGCTTCCGGCGTGCAGGACGGCGTGCTGCGCAAGCCGCTCTGCGGATCGATCCATACGGTTTCCAGCAGGCCGCGCGCGCGCAGGCGGTCCGGCAAGGTTGGCGGGATGGTGTCGTTCAACACCCAGGCGCTGCGCTTGGCGTGGCAGTGCTCCGGCGCGGTGACGCTGGCCGAGGTTCCCAAAGGCCAGCAGATTTGCGCCACCGAGACTTCTTTCGGCCGCGCGCGGCCCAGTTCCTCGCTGCGCGGCAAAGCCGACGCGATCTGATGCAGCAGGGGCGCGGCCACGTTCGCGCCGAAGAAGCCGGGATTGGGCGTGCCGTCCGGCCGCCCCACCCACACGCCCAGCGTATAGCGGCCGCTGACGCCAACCGCCCAGGCATCGCGGAAGCCATAGCTGGTGCCGGTCTTCCACGCCAGGCGCACGCCACCCTCATCGCCTTCGACGAAAGGCTGGTCGGGGTGGCCGCCGGTTTCCAGGATATTGCGGATGATGTAGGCGCTGCCCGCGCTCATCATGCGCGCCTCGCGCACCGGCGCGTTGGCGGTGATGCGCGGCGTACCCGCCATGCCGCCCATGGCGAGCGAGCGGTAGGCGCCGACCAGTTCTTCCAGGCTGGTGCCGGCCCCGCCCAGGATCACGCTCAGATTCGGTTCGGCGTCGCGCGGCAGGCGCAGGCGCAGGCCCGCACTGGACAGGCGGGCCGCGAAACGCACCGGTCCCACGCGGTCCAGCAGGTCAACGGCGGGCACATTCAATGAACGCTGTAAAGCCTCGGCGACGCTGACCGGGCCGGAAAAACTGGCCTGGAAGTTGCCGGGATCATAGCCGCCGAACGATTGCGGCGTATCGGCCAGCAGGCTTTCGGAATGGACGATGCCGTCGTCCAGCGCCATTGCATACAGGAAGGGTTTCAGCGTGGAGCCGGGCGAGCGGATGCCGCGCACCATGTCCACGTGGCTGAAACGGCGCGCGTCGGCGAAATCGGCCGAGCCGGCATAAGCCAGGATTTCCATGCTGCGGCTGTCCATCACCAGCGCCGCCATCGAGACGAAACGCGGCAGCTGGGCCACGCGGTCGGCCAGCATGCGCTCCAGCGTGGTTTGCATATCGCGGTCCAGCGTCGAATGCACCACCGTGGCCGCGCTGCCGCCCTTGCCCGCGCGCGCCTCGCGCCGCGCCGCCTGGTGCAGGCGCTCGGCCGCCAGCGGCGCCAGCCAGGCCAGGCGCGGCGGGTTGGCGCCGACTTTTTCGATCATGGCATCGTCGGCCTCGGCGCGCGTCCGGTGGCCCAGGTCCACCATGCGCTGCAAGACCTTGTCGCGCGCCTGCTGGGCGCGCGCCGGGTGGCGGTCGGGACGCAGGCGCGAAGGCGCTTGCGGCAGCACCACCAGCAGTGCCGCTTCGGCCGCCGACAACTGGCTGGAACTCTTGCCCAGATAACTGCGGCTGGCCATTTCCACGCCTTCCACGATGCCGCCCATGGGCGCATGGTTCAGATACAGGGTCAGGATTTCGCGCTTGGAGAGGCGCATCTCGATCTGCATGGCGCGCAGCAGCTGGCGCAGCTTGCCCGCCATGCTGCGCGGCACCGGCTCCAGCGCCCGCGCTACCTGCATGCTGAGCGTGGAGCCGCCGGAGACGATGCGGCCCTGCGTCATCCACTGCCAGCCCGCGCGCAGCATGGCCGCAGGATTGAAGCCGGGATGCCAGTAGAACCAGCGGTCCTCATAGGTCAGCAAGGCGTCCAGATACAGCGGCGAGACCTGCTCCGGCTTGACCGGAATGCGCCAGACGCCATCCGCGTCCGGCCAACCGCGCAGTGGCGAACCGTCGCGCGCCACCACCAGCATGCCGGGGGCATCCTGCGGCAGCGGCGGCGGGAACAGCAGATCCAGCAGCAGGATCAGCGACAGCGAAGCCGCCAGCGCGGCGCGCACAGGATGCCTGCGCGCCCACGCTCTTGCAACAGCAAACGACAACATAACACTACCTTACTTTGCAGGCGCCTTCGGATCGACCACCGTTACTGGCTCGCCCGCAGGACCATAGGTCCGGATGCTTGGACGGTACATGTCCTCGGCAAACGTACCCGGCACGCTGAAGCGGCCCGGCGTCACCACGCGCAGCATATAGAACAGGTTGAGCGGATTGCCGTCCAGGCGCGCCGCCGCCACGAAGCGGTCGTCGCGGTATTCCTTATGCTTGATGCGCGGGTCGGACATGGCCGAGGCCAGGTTCACGCCCTCGATATTGAATTCGCCCGCCTGCGGACCTTGCGACAGGTTCAGGTTTTCCACCTCCAGGCCGGCCGGAATATGGTCGACGATCAGCGCATCCTCGATGGTCTGCTTGGAACGCGCCGTGACGCGCACCAGCAGCATATCGCCCACCTTCAGCGCGCCGCCCTTCCATGGCGTGCCCTGGGTGGTGAACCAGCGGCGTTCCACCGACATCTTGTCGCTGTTCGCAGTCAGTTTCAGCGGGAAGCCGCTGGCCTCCACCTCCACCCACACCGCGTTGCTGCCCTTGTTCTCCAGCGTGATGCCTTTGGCCGCTTGCGCCGGATCGAGGCTGCGCGTTTCGCCATTGCGCGAAGTCAGCGCCGTATTGCCGTCCGGCGTATGCAGCACCGCCTGCCATGGCTCGCCATTGCTGCCGCCAGCAGCGCGCGCCGCCAGGAACAGGGCGATACGTTCCTGGGTCGAGTAGTACATATGCCCCCTTGCCAGACGCTCGCCCAGATTGTTCAGCAGGGTTTCGCGCTGCGGATGGCTGATCTTATGGCGCAGCAGCAGCGCATATGCCATGGCGTTATCGCGTACCGCGCTGCCATAGTCGCCCATCCATTCCCAATCCGAATCGGGGCGGATGCCGTAAGGCTTGACCATCGCTTCCGCAATCGCGGTTTCAGCGCGCTTGGTGTCGCCCATCAGGGACAAGGCGATACCCAGGTGCACCAGCGGCAGCGGCGAACGGGCGCGCTCGCGGTACTGGTCGTGCAGCAGGCGCAGCGAGGCCAGCGACGCCTTCTGTTCGCGCGCCAGCATATAGCCGATGTGGGCCAGCTCGGCGAAGCGCTGGTGGCTGTTGCGCACCAGCTCATAGTCGCGCCACTCGAAGCGGCCTTGCGCATCCGGCTTGACGCTGGCCGGGAATGGCGAGAACTGGCTGGAGGCGCCGTTCAGACGGTCGACCATCCATTGCTGCGCGCGTTTGCCCATCTCTTCCGGCACATTGAAACCGCCTTCGCGCGCATCCATCAGGAAGCTGGCGACATAAGGCGTCAGCCAGTTTTCGTACTGGCCATTGTCGCCGCCCCACAGGCGGAAGCCGCCGGCCGAGCCTTGCATGCCGGCGATGCGGCCGATCGCGCCTTCGATGAACTTGGCGCGCTGCTCGCGGGTGCGCGGCTCCAGGCCCACAGCCTTGGCGCTCTCCTCGTCGATATAGATATGCGGATAGGCGGCGCTGGTGGTCTGCTCCAGGCAGCCGTATGGATAATCCAGCAAGCCCTTGACGATGCTGCGCACATTCAGCGGCGGACGGTTGGACACCGTCACGTTGAGCGCCGCCGAACCGCGGAAGAAGCGCTCCACCGCGGCCGGGTCGATCTTATGCGTCGCGCCAGGTTCCAGCCGCACGCGCACCGAATCCTGCTCGCGCGCTACCGGCGGCTGGATCTGCAGGGCGAATTCGCGGTGGATTTCGACCGGCTTGGCGCCGCCCGTCTTCACGTCCAGCACCAGGCGCGCCAAGCCATATGGCTCATTCGGTTCCACGCTGAAGCGCAGCACCTTGCGCTGGCGCGGCGCCAGACGCAGTTTCTGCTCGCCGTCGCCGATGCGCAGCAAGCGGTCGCTGCTCAGGCGGATATCGATATCCTGCTCGCCCGTCATCATATTGCTGACGTCCAGCGCCACCGTCGACTTGTCGCCGGGGCCGATAAAGCGCGGCAGCGAAATCTCGGCCACGATAGGCGCGGACACCACCACCTCGCGGTCGGCGCTGCCGTAGGAATCGGCGGTCGACGCCACCGCCATCAGGCGCAGCGTGCCGTTGAAGTCCGGGATATCGAGCGGAATCTCGGCCTCGCCCTTGGCGTTCAGCTGCACGGGACCGGAGAAGAGGTCCACCAGCTTGACCTTCTTCGGCATGCTGCGCGTATCGCGCTTGCCCGCATCGCCGCCCCATTTGATCTTGCCCGGGGTGCCGTCCATGCGCTCAATCAGCTTGCCGTAGATATCGCTCAGCTCCGCGCCGAAGCGGTGTTTGCCGAAGAAGAAGTCGAACGGATCGGGCGACTTGAAGCTGGTGATGTTCAGGATGCCCACGTCCACCGCCGACAGCGTGACCATGGCTGCTTTGCCGGCCGCGCCATCCACCTTCACTTTCGCCACCATGCGCTTGTCCGGCACCACCTGGGTCGGCGCGGCCAGGCTCACTTTCAGCTTGCGCGATTCGCGCGCCATCGGCAGCCAGGTCATGCCCACGGCACGCGCCGGCGTCACGCGGTCGCCCTGGCTGCCGGGACGGAAGACCACCGTCGAGATATACATATCCGAGCGGTTCCAGCTCTTGTCGATAGGGATGGTCAGGCTGGTGCCCTGGGTGCTCACCGAAACACGGGTGCTCCACAAGACCTTGTCCGCCTCCACCATCACCAGCGCCTCGCCGTCATGCGGCGGCACGATCTTCAGCTTGACGTCGCCGCCGGCTTTGGCGGGCGCGCCTTCCAGCTGCAGCTTCACGCGGTCGGGACGGTTGCCGATGCTCTCCGCATCCTGCGCGTTCCAGCCAGCGTAGAAGCGGTAGCGCGTCACCAGCTTGGTGGACGGATCGGTCACTTCCAGGCGGTAGGTACCCCACTGCACCGGCACGGCCAGCTTGGCCCTTTCCTTCAGCGCCAGCACGCCCGCATGCACGGCTTCCTCGGCCTCGGTATAACCCGAATGCCAGCCACGGTCGGCGTCATAGCGCCAGTAGTATTGACGGTCTTCGCGCACCAGGCGGAATGGCGCCTCCTTGATCGGGTCGAATTTGCCCGCCGCATTCACGCGGATCAGTTCAAATTCCGCCATGCTGCCTTCGCGCGCCACATCGCTGTCGAAAGCGGGACGCACGGCGATCATGGCTGGCGCCGGCCACCACAGGCGCTCCACCGAGCGCACCACGGGACGGCCGCCCGACTCCAGCAGGCTAAGGGAAGCCCGCACCCGCATGGCCGACCTGGCCTCGGCCTTGACCGGCACCTGCAGGCTGGTCTTGCCGTTTTCATCCAGATCGGTTTCCGGCAATTCGGCGCGGCTCTTCTCCTTGTCGTCGGCGAAGTCGCCGAAGATGAAGCCCGGCCACTCCTTCGGCAACGGATTGCGCGCGCGTTCCTGCGCCACGCTGCCCAGCAGACGGTTGCCCGAAGCGGGCGCGCCATACAGATAATCGCCTTGCACCGCCACCTTGAAGCTGGTGGCATCCGCCGCCATCGGCGCGGCATCGCTGTTCAGGGTCAGCTTCATGCGCTCGGGCAGGAATTCCTCGACCTGGAACTGATAAATGGCGTCGGCCCGCTTGGCCGTTGGATCGGCGCGGAATTCCAGGCTCCATTTGCCGGTGGCGGCATCGACCGGCAGGTCGATGCGCTGCTGCATATAGCCCGGCGTCTTCGCACTCGGCTGCCACAGCGAGGCGCTGACCACATCGCCGTCCGGCTTTTTCAGTTCGACCTTGACCGGCGCCGGCGGCAGCGCCGTGCCATCGGCCTTGCGCGCCAGCAGCGACACGGTGAATTTCTCGCCGGGGCGGTACACATCGCGGCCCGAATAGGCAAACAGCTTCACGTCGCGCGACAGATGGCCGCCGATATCGAATTCAGCCAGGTCCAGGCCCGGTTCGCGCAGAGCCACGACCGACATTTCCTTGTCGCGCCGCGCCAGCAGCAGGCGGGCCGTATCCGGCAGGCCAGGCAGCACGCCATGGCCGTCACCATCGGTTTTGCCGCGCAGGAGCACCTTGCCGCCTTCGCCCAGTACTTCCAGCTCCACGCCGCTTTGCGACTTGCCGGTCTTGAGCGAAGTCGTAAACACATCGGTCTGCTTGACCTGGCGGCGCACATGCAGGCCGATATCGCTGGTATAGAAGTATGTAACCTGGTATTCGCCGTCGAAGAAACCGGGGCGGCGCATCACGGCGACATACACGCCGGGTTCTTTCAGCTCGGCGACTTTTTCCACCGGCAGGAAAGTCACCTTGCGGCTATTCTTCTCGTCGCTGGTGGTGAAGCGGTTGCTGTACACGCTGTCGGCAATGCCTTGCAGGGCGTTCAGCTGCCAGCCGCCAACCTGGCCTTTGAAGGAGGTGCGGTCGTAATAGCCATCGTATTCGCCCTCCTCACTATTCTGCGCATTCTGCGAGCGGATGCCCAGCACCATCTCCATAAATTTAGGCATCTTCTGCGGCGAGACGCGCAGGAATTCCACATCCACTTCGGGAATATTCACGGTGACGATGGGCAGGCCACCATTCAGGCCAGCCGGCAGCACCGTGCCTTTGCTGGCGAAGAAGAAGGATGGCGACATCTGGTCGCTCAGCACTTCGCACTGGTGGGCCTGGGCCAGCTTGCGGCCGCCCTCCGCCGCCAGCGCGGTATTCACCTTGATGCTATAGCGGTGGCCAGGCTTCACATACGGGAAGAGCAGGACATGGGGATTGTCCGACACCACCCAGGCGCCTTTCAGCAGCGTGCCCGCAGGCTTAACCGGCTTGGCGCCATCGGCGGCCGGCGTGGCCGGAACGGGCGGCGCTTTCGAATCGCCCATATCCGACACCTCGATCACCTGTTCCAGCTGCTGATCGCCCTTTACGGCGTCGCTGAAGGTCAGGGCCAGCGCAGGCTTGTCCTCATACAGGCGCGCCACGCAGCTGTTCACGGCAAAAGGCAGGTTCGGATTCGGCAGCACCGCGCTGCCCGCCGCCACGCCGCGCGGCGCGCGCTGCTTCTTGTACCACCATGTGCCGCCCGCTGCCGCCGCGGCCAAAGCCACCACTATCAGCAGCCAGGCCACGCCCTTTTGTTTCATGCTAACCATAAGACTTCCCCATTTCCTTTGTGCGCTCACCACTATTACGGTGTATGCAATAGCTGCAAATCATACAAGAAATGCTTAGGGGAAACCATCTCAAATTCTCCCGTGCGCGGACCTTTGCTTACGGGTGGCGAATACGCAGCACGCCGTCACCGGAGCTTCGGTGGTTGGCGCCTGCGGCTTCCTCCAGCGTATAACGATAGAGATTAGCTTCCGGCGCCACCGTCAGGCGGTAGTCGGCATTCTTCTTCAGACCCGTGGCCAACACCGATAAATCCTTATCGCCCGCCGACCAGCTGTAGCGGGATGCCGGTTCGCTTCCACGGTTGAACAGTACGACCCGGTAGCCAAGCTGCACGGCTTCGGCATCCTGCGCCGCCAAGCGGATTCCGGCGGCGTTAAACTCGCTGCTCGCGTCCCCAACCTGCAAGACGCTCAGGAAGTACTGCGGCACGCCTTTGCTGGCCGTGGCAGCGCTGGTCTCCAGGCGCCAGACTCCATAGTCCTGGGGATGGGCGGGCGCTTTACCAAGATCGCCATAAGCATAGTTCACCCACTTGAAACCGTCCGCCTGCCTCTGTCGAACCAGATAGCGGCAATCGCTTGGGTCTTTTGGCACTTTGTCATCCACCACTTGCTCACACGTGCCGCCTTGTCCGCCCACACGATAAACAAGAGGATTTTCAGGAAGCAGCATCTGCACCCGAACTTTACCGGCCCCGTTCACCGACGTCAGGGTACGTGCCCCAGCTTGCGGGAAAGTTAGCTTATAGCGCCCGTCACCGTCGGTCTGCTCCGTCACGCCCGCCGCCTCCGGCCGCGTTGCAAAATGCAGCAGGGAAGTCGCTACCTGGCCTTCGGTGCGGATCCAGTCGAAAACAAGAATGGTCGGTTTGCTTTCGCCCTGTGCCGGACGCAGATAAACAAGGCTGCGAATGAAGCCTTTGCTCTGGTCCATCTTGATCTTGTTGTAGGCCTTGCTGGCGTTGCCGCTCACATAAGCATAGTCGTCGCCATTTTCAAATTCGGTAACGCCATCCAGATAATTCTTGCCGTTGGGTGGAGCGATTTCGGCCAAGGTGGGGTAGTTTTCCTTGCCGGCATACCACTGGCCACCATCATTACTGTATTCCTTATCCCCACGTTTGAAGGTTTCGCTCGGTTCGAATACAACGATGCTGTTGTGCGCAATCGTGCGCGTGTAGTAGTTATTCCAGTGGGAATAGCCATAACTGTCGTAAGCGCCGCTATCGAGCAGCAGCGGGGCTTTGTAGCTCAGCGCAAAGCTGTTCTGGTCCAAATGCTGGTGGTTCTCGCTGGAGAAGGAGGTCGACTTGAACTCCAGCACCGTCGCCTTATCGTTCTCCCATCGATCGCGCATCAGCACCTGCCCGGCATTACGGAAGTGGCGCGCCAGCGGCAAGGTGGCGATATCCGCCGCTTCGATATTCTGAGGATAGAGCAGTTTGTCCCACACCATGCGCCGTGCATTGAAGTTGCTCTTGGCCGTGCCGCGCGCATATTTCTGGTAGAACGCCATCGCGAAGGGGTCTTGGCCCACGGTCGCCGCGTGCAGCGCCGTTGTACTCAGCTCCGGGGCCGTGAAGCCATAGTTATCGCCGCTGGCCGGGAAGCTGTTATCGTGGCGCATGGCGTAGAGGTAGGGATAAATCAGCTTGGACTGCCAGTCGGCGGCAAACACCGGTCCTGATACCGGCTCCTCCAGCGCCTTGCGCCATAAGGCGATGCGCTCTCCAATCTCGGCATTTGCGGCGGCATAGGCATAGCCCATATGGTGGCCGCCATCGACGGACACATACTCGCGCGCCGCAAACAATCCTCGCCTGAAATGCTCATACAGCAAACCAAGCAAGGGTTTCACCAGATCCCGATGTTCGTTTTCGATGGCCAGCAGACCAGTCATGGTTCCCATGATGGCGCTGGCGTTGTGACCACCCAAATAGCTGTAGGCAATGGTGTTGTAATTATTGGGCGTGCGTTCGAACGACACGCTCGTGTCGCAGTTAAAGGGAGTAATGCTCGGATCGTTGTTGCGGATCTCGCCGCAGATCGAGATTCTCAAGTCCGGTTCTTTGAACTTTTCTCCGTCGCGGGGTGGTTTAATGGTCTTGATGGTTTCAATGATCTCGCCGGCCAGTTCTTCCCGGTAGGTCTTGCCTCCCTTTATGATTGGCTCATTCAACTCGTCGAACAGCCAGTCGTACAGATAGCCCATGGCAGCCACCCTGGCCGCCATCGACCATTCGCCACCGATATAGCGTCCACCCGCGCCGGACGAAGTATTTCGCACCGATATCAGCAATTTGGCATACGCCTTGGCCGCTTTAAGATAAGTGTCATCGTTCGACAACCTATAGGCCAGCACGAGGTTTTTAGCAGTTTCGGTGATGTCTCCGCGTCCAAGCGTAGTCACCTTGCAGAAATCGGGGAAGCCGGCCGACGTCGGGTCGCCGTTGCAATCGTCCATGCGCCGCACAACGCCTCCGACGGAGTTGCGGAAATCGAGCCAGGCGGTCTGCTCCGCGCCATCGAATACATCCCAGCCACCCAACACTTTGCCTTGCAAATCTTGCAGACGGTAGTTCTGGATCGTCTCGCCATTCAGCATGGAGAAAGAATAATCCTGACTGGCTGGCGACCATTTCTGGTCTCTAATCTTCCAATCCAGGTTTTGTGCCGGCTCCTCGCCTACTTGGTAAAAAAACGTTTTTGCCTGCTGATTCCAGCCAGCCCGAATGCGGGATGTCTTACCAAGCGGAACTTTGATTTCGGTACCGGCCAAATAGTTTTTGCTGCTGGAGTTCAAGGCAAACTGCAATATCACATACTGTCCCGGCACCGTCTTCAGATGACGGATGAACAAGGCATTCGGCAGATCCTGCCAACCGAAAAGCGGCTGGAGTTGCGGCTCGTTCGCTCCTGGCTCTCTGGGCGTGTAATCGAAACTGATGACGCCGCCCGCCTCTGGAAGGGATGGTGTATAAAACGGTCCCAGGCGTTCGATATCGGCTTGATGCGCCAGCAAACGCGGATGCGTCGTGCGCACAGGGGCTGGCAAATCGGCATATGCCGGGGCAGAAAACAATCCCGCCACCAGGGCGGGCAAAAGGAGTTTGAGCGGCGAAGCAGCCAGGGTTTCGATTGGTTTGCAGAGTGCCAGCGAGCGCATTTTCATTGGTATTTCCTCAACATGGAATGCGGGCGATCTTACGAGAAACCAGGCCGCGTCTTCCTCACACATTGTCACTTTCAAACAAATATTCTTGGTCGCCCCAGAGCGGGCGCACGATTGACGATGAAATATCCCCGTCACAATCGGCCGATATGATTGCGACAACTTTCCGAGCCGACTAGCAAATCGCTATGCGCGGCACGGAAGGATGCCCCCGCCCACCGCAATCTTAGGAAGAGTGATGTCCACCAGCCGCCGCAAGTTCCTCAGCCTGGCCTCGGCCAGCGCCGCCAGCACCCTGTTTCCCGATTTGATCCGCGAAGCGCTCGCCGTCCCCGCCAACAACGCCACCGGCACCCTGGCCGACGTCGAGCATGTGGTCATCTTCATGCAGGAGAACCGCTCTTTCGACCATTACTTCGGCTGCCTGCCCGGCGTGCGCGGCTACGACGATCCGCGCGCCATCACCCTGCCCAGCGGGAAGCCGGTCTGGTTCCAGCCCGACGCCGGCGGCAGCCCGGTGCTGCCCTTCCACTTCGACGCCAAGAACACCAGCGCCCTGTCGCTCGGCACCGACCATTCCTGGAAAGGCTCGCAGCAGACCTGGCAGAACTGGGACGCCTGGGTGCCGAAGAAAACCCCGCAATGCATGGGCTACTTCGACCGCGGCGACATCCCCTTCTATTACGCGCTGGCCGACGCCTTCACCATCTGCGACGCCTATCACTGCTCGATTTTCGGCGCCACCGATCCAAACCGCATGTATTCGCTGAGCGGCACCAACCGCAACTGGCTGGGCGCCATGGGCAAGCTGTATAACATCAGCGGCGCCGGCTACTACAACAACGACCCGGCGCGCGACGATATCTCGCCCGCCGTCACGGCCGGCGCGCCGAACTGGCGTACCTATGCCGAGGTGCTGGAAGCGAACAACGTCAGCTGGAAGGTTTACCAGGAGTGGGACAATTACGGCGACAACTACCTGGCCTACTTCAAGAACTTCCGCGTCAACCCGGACGGCAGCCGCCTGTCGCCGGACAGCCCGCTCTACCGCAAGGGCCGCGCCCTGGCCGCCGGGTCCAACGAAGCCAATTCGCGCGGCACCAAGGGCCAGTGGCTGGTCAACGAATTCGCCGAGGACGTGCGCAACAACCGCCTGCCGCAGGTATCGTGGATCTGCGCGCCGAACGACTATACCGAGCATTCGCCGAATTCGCCCAACGCGGGCGAGAACCTGACGGCGCGCCTGCTGGCGGCCCTGGTGGCCAATCCCGAGGTCTGGTCCAAGACCGTGTTCCTGCTCACCTACGACGAGAACGACGGCTTCTTCGACCATATGCCACCGCCCGTCGCACCGCTGAATACGAATATGGGCCGCACCACCCTGGCCGATATCGGCGCCTATGAAAACTATAACGGCGTGCCGGTCGGCCTTGGTCCGCGCGTGCCGATGCTGGTGATTTCGCCGTGGAGCAAAGGCGGCCGCGTATGCTCGCAGCTGTTCGACCATACCTCCAAGCTGCGCTTCCTCGAAGAATGGCTGAGCGTGGGCTTGAAGAAGAACCGCGCCGCCGTCACCGCCGAACATATCTCGCCATGGCGCCGCGCCGTCTGCGGCGACATGACCTCGGCCTTCGACTTCCGCACGCCGAACAGCAGCTGGCCGGCCAACGTGCCGAAAAACACCGAGTATCAGCTGGTGTCGGGCAAGCCATATCCCATGCCGCCAGCCGTGCAAAGCCTGCCCCAGCAGGAGCCGTGCCGCACCGTCACGCGCACCAAGTACGCCTGCGCCCTGCCCTATGCACTGCACACGCCGGCGCGGGTCGCCGGCAGCCGCCAGGTGGAACTGTCCTTCATCAACCAGGGCCAGGCCGGTGCCGCCTTCGCCGTGTATTCGCGGCTGCGCACGGACGGCCCCTGGCATTACACGGTCGAAGCGGGCAAGAAGATCGAGAAAGAGGTGTGGAACTGGAGCGGCAACGCCTATCACCTTGTGGCGACGGGACCGAACGGTTATCTGCGCGAACTGGCGGGCGGCTTCCTCGCCGCCGGCAGCGCCAAGCCGGAAGTGCTGGTCAACTACGACAGCGCCAAGGGCAATATCGAAATCACGCTTTCCAATCTGGAAGGCGGCAAGGGCTGCACCTTCACGCTGAGCGACAATGCCTACGGCGCGGCGGCCGCCAGCTACACGGTGGCGGCGGGTCAGCAATTGCGCCTCAGCTGCATCCTTTCCAGCAGCTTTGGCTGGTACGACTACAGCATCACCAGCGATGCCGACGCGCAGTTCCTGCGCCGCGTGGCGGGCCACGTCGAAACCGGCATGGCTTCGCGCACCGATCCCGTAATCGGCACCAACAGCCGCCGCATTGCGCTCAGCGCCAGCGCGCAGATCGTGCAGCGCGGCGCCACGCTGGCCATGAGCTACGCCGCCCCTGGCGGCAAGGCCGATGCGCAGAACTGGATCGGCATCTACGCGGCCGGCGTCACGCCAAGCGCCGCCAAACCGGCCCTGCTCTCGGCCTACGCGCCGGGCGCCAGCGGCAGTCTGAATTTCAACACCGCCGCGCTGGCGGTGGGCGAGTACGCGGCCTGGTACTTCCATCGCGGCGGCTACACGGCGCTGGGCGATGCGGTCAATTTCGGCGTCACCCACTTCGTCACCACCACGCCGTCGGTGGCGCGCGGCACGCAGGCCGTATTCGACTTCGCCATTCCGGCTTCGCGCGCCAGCGTCAAGAACTGGATCGGCCTGTACCGCGCGGGCAGCGCGCCTGGCGCCACCGGCTCCCTGCTGTGGCAATACGTCACGCAGACCAGCGGCGGCGCGCGCTTCGACACCAACACGCTGGCTCCCGGCAGCTACACCGCATGGCTGCTCTACAACGACGGCTACAGCGTCCTGGGCGGCCCGGTCGCCTTCACCATCACCTGATTGGAATATCCGAAATGACGAAACACTTCTTCAAGGCCACCGCCCTCGCCCTGCTGCTGTGCGCCGCCAGCGCCCAGGCGGACGTGCTGCGCATCGAACAGCGCAGCGGCTTCCATAACCTCGGCAAAATCAGCCAAAGCAGCCATTTCGACGACTTCGCCGGCAGCTACAACTATCCCGGCTACGGCTTCACGCGCGGCGATGTGAGCTATGTCTCGGATGAAAACCTGATCGTGGGCAGCGGCGCCGCCTTCGGCATCGGCAGCCTGCGTCCCGTGATGAGCAACGAATACTGGTCGCCCATCAGCGGCAGCATCGCCCAGTCCTATACTCTGTTTGGCTTCGACGCCGCCGTCAGCGCCGGCACGGTGGATCTGAGCATCACGACCAATCTGGCCAGTTACCACTTCAAAGGCCTGGTCCTGCCGGACGGCAGCAGCAGCTTCGGCTTCCTCGGCTTCCGCGCCACCGCCGGCGAATACTTCACCGGCTTCGAGTTGCGCGGCCAGGGCGACGGCTACCTGGCCGGCATCACCGATGTCGCCCTGGGCAATGTCAGCGCCGTGCCCGAACCCGCCACGCCCGCCCTGCTGCTGGCCGGTCTCGGCCTGCTGGCCATCGTACGCCGCCGCGCTTAAACACCCCGCCTTAACAGCCGAACCCGCCGGATGGCCGTCCGGCCGGCCCGGCTGCACTGAATCGGCCTTGCCGCGTCAGTGTTCGTTCCCGTACATACGCCGCTGCCGGTCGCGTGCATGCTCCTTCCTACCTGCTATTCAGGTTTCATAACAACAAGGAGAGGCTCATGCAATCACAAACATTGTCCCCGGCTCTTGTCGACAGCAATACGTCCGGCGTTTCGTGGGGCGCTATTCTGGGGGGCGCCGCGGCGGCGGCGTCGCTGTCGTTTATCCTGCTGTTTCTGGGACTCGGTCTGGGGCTGTCGTCGATCTCGCCCTATTCGTATAACGATGCGCCTATCGCCGGCAGCACCATCGGCTGGGTCATCTTTATGCAACTGGCCGCTTCGGCCGTCGGCGGTTATGTGGCCGGACGCCTGCGCGTGAAATGGGCCGGGGTGCATAACGATGAAGTGCATTTCCGCGATACGGCGCACGGCCTGCTGGCCTGGGGTGTCGCCACGCTGCTCACGGCCAGCCTGCTGGCCGGCGGCATGCGCGCAGCGCTGAGCGGGGCCATCGACAGCGGTGCGGCGATCGGCCAGGCCACCGCCACTGCCATGGCGGGCGAGAAGTCCAGAGGCAACGATGGCCGCGCGTTCAGCGTCATCGACTATTACACCGACGTGACGCTGCGTTCCACCACCAGCACGCCCCCCACCGACACCGAACGCGCCGAGATCGCCCGCATTTTCGGCTCGGCCTTGGCCAACGGCAGCCTGCCGCCGAGCGATCGTACTTATCTGGCGCAGATCATCGCCCGGCGCTCCAGCCTGCCCCAGGCCGATGCCGAACGCCGTGTCGATGAGATCTACACCCGCGCCGCCAGCACCACGGCCAACGCCAAGGCCAAAGCCCTGCAAGCGGCCGACCAGGCGCGCAAGGCGGCCGCTCATTCAGCACTGTGGATGTTCGTCGCCCTGCTGGCCGGCGCCTTCGTCGCCAGCCTGAGCGCAACCTTCGGCGGCCGCAGCCGCGATAACGAGCGCGTGGTGACGCGCCCTGCCATCTGATCAGGAAAGGAAGACCATTATGCGTTCCATTCTGCTTCTGCTGCTCGGCATTCCCCTGCCTATCGTGATTCTGATCGCGCTGTTTGTGCGCTGACCACAGACTGCTGGCGCCGGCCGCACCAGCGTGTTCACACTTGGAATACTTGCCGGCTGGTTGGTGGCGTACATCCCGTCCGGCGGAGCAATGCCGGAAAAATCATCCTGGCCGCCTGACGGCGGAAAGGGAAGCAGCCAGCGCTGCCTCCCTTTCATAAAGCCGGGTCGGGACTTAAGCGCGGCCAGCGAGCTTGGCAACCACCGGGATCAGGGCCGCCGGACGGCAGCCATAGGCGGCCAGGCGGCCGGCGGCGCCCGGGGCCAAGTCGAGATCGTAAGGCATGCGGCCGGCGACCAGCCACAACCTGTCGTGCGGCAGCGCGGCCAGCAGTTTTTGCTGACCGTCGACCAGCATGGCGTTGTAGGTCTGCACCACGATCTGCGCAGCGCCTTTGGCGAAGGCGATGGCTTCGGCCACTTCCTCTTCCTTCGCCTCGGCCGACAGCGCGTATTCGCGCACATTCAGACCCGCCGCCTGCAGGGCCGGCAACATGGAGCTGCGCGGTTCCTTGTTGCGCGCCAGGGCCACTTCGTCGATCTCGCTGCGCGAGCGCACTTCGATGGTCAGCAGCACGACCGGCTGCGCCGGGTCGAGCGGACGGAAGTCGCCTTGCACGCGCAGGGCGTCGGCCTGCACCTTGCTGGCCAGTGCCAAGGCGTCGGGCTTCATCAGACCTTGCGGCTTGACGGGACGCTCGCGCCACTGCTGTACGGCCTGCACTTTTTTCAGCTCATGCACGCGGCGCGCGGCTTCGTCGATGCGCGCCAGCGGGATGCGGCCCTGCTCCACCGCTTCCAGCACGGCGTCGATGGCGGCGTGCTGCTGCGCTTCGCGGTGCGAGATCAGCACGATGTCGGTGCCGGCCAGCAGGGTCGAGATGGCGCCTTGCGGGATGCCCACGCCTTCCGAGATCGCCGCCATTTCCAGGCAGTCGGAGATCACCGTGCCTTGATAGCCCATTTCGCCGCGCAGCAGGTCGGTCAGCACGGCCTTCGACAGCGTGGCCGGCACCGAGGTATCGGCTTCGAACGCGGGGAAGACCACGTGGGCGGTCATGATGGCGTCGACACCTTGGGCGATCGCTTCGCGGAACGGCGCCAGCTCGACGGCGCGCAAGCGCTCCTTATCGTGCGGCACCAGGGCCATGGCGTAGTGCGAGTCGATGGCGGTGTCGCCGTGGCCGGGGAAGTGCTTGGCGGTGGCGGCGATACCGGCCGATTTCACGCCGCGCACGGCGGCCAGGCCATATTCGATCACGGTGGCCGGCTCTTCGCCGTAGGAGCGCACGCCGATCACGGGATTCAGGCGATTGTTGTTCACGTCCAGCACGGGCGCCAGCAACATATTGATGCCGATCTGGCGCATTTCGTCGGCGCTGATATGGGTCAGCTGCTCGCAGGCTTCCACGGATCCGGCTTCCTGGAAGGCCATGGCGGCCGGGATCGGCGTCACGCCCTGCTCGATGCGCATCACCATGCCGCCTTCCTGGTCGAGGGCGATCAGCAGCGGTTCGGCACTGACTTCGGCGTTGATGTCCTGCAGTTCGCGGCACAGGGCGGAGAGCTGCTCCGGCGTATGCACATTGCGGCGGAACAGGATGACGCCGCCCACTTTCTTTTCCCGAATCAGCCGCTTGATGCTGTCATTGGCCTCCAGCGCATCGAAGCCCACCATGAACAGCTGGCCTACTTTTTCCCGCAATCCCTGCTCCATTCTTTCTTTCCTCCGGTTTGTCCCACTATGTTTACTGAATTTTGTCTCACTCTTGCCAGGGGCTGAGTCCCAGCAGTTTTTCGCCCAGCGCGGTCAGGACCGCACGCCGGTATTTGCTCTGTTCCCAGTTGCGCGGGTCGCCGTGCAGGCTATAGCCCTCCGGCGCCAGGCGCTCGCTCCAGGAGCGGATGCGCCAGTCGCGCAAGGCCTGGTTGCCTTCCTGCGCCGGCATCATGGAGATGTATTGCGCCAGCCGCACCTTGTCCTTGGACTTGTTCTGGCGGATGCCGTGGCATAGCTTGCTGTTGAAGATCAGCAGATCGCCTTTTTCCAGATACACGTTCACGAACTGGAATTCGCTGACGTCGGGGCGATACCAGTCCCAGTTGTCCGGCTGCTCGCGCCGCCATTCGGCGTAATTGCGGTACAGTTCCGGCACGCAGACAAAGCCGCCCACCTCCTCGTCCAGCTGGTCGTTCACGGCCAGCACACCCTGCACGTTCTGCGGGTCGGTATCGGGGTCGTAATCCCAGTGCATGAAGCTCTTGAAGACGAAGCCCGGTTCGGGCGGCAGGTTGAAATTCATGCGGTCGATGGAAACCCACAGCTTCTCGGTTCCCCACACATCGGCAAAGGCTTGATGCACGCGCGGGGTCTGGCGCGCATCCCATAGATACTGGTGATTATACAGTTCGATCATGCCGGCGTTAAAGCTCAGCTCCGTCTTGCGCAGCTGGGATTTGAGCGGCGGATACCAGGTCGACGGGTCGGCCGGGTCCAGCTCCTCGAACTCCCACATCAGCTTCTGCAAGCGGTCGGCCTGCTCGGCGTCGACCGCTTTTTTGATGACGATATAGCCATTCTCGCGCCAGAAGCGCCAGTCGGCTTCGCTGAGCACGCGCAGCGGCTCGCCGTTGGCGCGTTCGTTCAGGCGAAACGCCTGCTGGCCGATGGTGGACAGATTACGCTCGCCGATGCTGTTTTTATTGATCTCTTCTATGCTTTTCATACGCTCCTCCGTATCAGTTGCGGACATCGTATTCAAGGAAATTCAGACGGTCGAAGAACAGGTTATAGGCATACTCAAAGCGGCCGCACACCTTGAAACCCTTCTTCAGATAAATGCGCAGCGCCTCGCTCTGCTCCCATACCGTGAGGATGATGCGCTGGCTGCCCTTCTCGCGCGCCAGGCGCTCGATCTCGGCGAACATGGTATTGAACAGGCCTTTGCCGCGGTACTCGCTTTCCAGCGCCAGGCTGGCGACGAAGTAATCCGATGCGTCGGAATTGCGGCTGATGAATTCATCGTAGGCATCGTCCATCGGCTTCATTTCATCGCGGTAGTACGACACGGCCTTCACCTGGTTGAATTCGGCGATGGTGCCGCCGGTGAAAAAGCCGGTGAAGTTCTGCTCATAGTCGAACATGCCGTAGACATGCTCGATGTACTGGTCGATGTTCTGCCGCCTTTGCAGCTCGACCAGCGGCAGGTTCAACTTATTGTTGAAGGAGCAGTATTCCAGGTAGCTGGTGGAAAACAGCAGGGCCGCCATGCGGTTCTTGTGTTTTTCCGCCACCACGCTGCCGGGCACGAAGTTGGCGCAGTTGCTGGCCTTGAGCAGGGGCGTGGCGATGCGCGCCGAGGATTCGCCGCAGGCCGGCAGGCCGGCCAGCTGGGTGGTGGGAACCGCCTCCTCGCCCAGGCGCGACTGGCCGCGCGTGCCGCGCCAGAAGTCGCCGCGCCGTATCGCCGCGCCATTTTTCGCCATCAGGTAGGCGGAAAACAGGGTGTTGACCTTGTCCAGCTTGCGGTCGTGCGAGAGGAAGGAATAGTAATGGCAGCTTTCGGGCTGGGCGCGCAGCTGCGGCGCGTAAGCCATGCGCGGCACTTCCTCGATATGCGTCACCTGGCCCAGCTGCTCCAGTTCCAGGATATCGTCCAGTATCCAGTCGCGCTGCTGCAGGGCGTGCATGCAGCTGTCGTAGCCGGTCTGCTCCTCGGGGCTGAGCGGCATGGGGGCGCAGGTGAGCGCATCGAGCACCAGGCGCATGCCGAGCAGGCCGCAGATGGTGGTTTCCTGGCGTTCGTCGTACAGCACCGAATGGTGCGCCTCCATCTCGCCATAGCTGAGGAAGGCGTGGCCGATCTCCTTCTGCCATACGCCGTAGGTGGCGTCGTGCAGGGCCGAGGCGTAGTCCTTGGACCGGACCGAAGCCTTGTCCGGGATATTGCCGCTGATGATGCTGAAATTGGCCGTCATCTCGCGCACCATCTTGCGCACCGAGGCATTGCCCTTCTTCGCCACCAGCATGCCGTTTTCGTCCTTGAACAGATTCAGCCAGCTGACGGCGTACTGGCGGATTTCGCCCGACCCCGGTTCGATGCGGAAATCCAGATAGTCCGGCACTTCCGGCTTGGTCAGGAAGATGGTGGCCGATTTGTACGGGATGGTGTCCACGTCCAGATACACGCCGCCGTACTCGCGCAGAATCAGCAGACGGAAGAAATCGGCCAGGTTCACGTAGTAGCGCTTTTCGTGCAGCTCTTCCAGATAGGCCAGATGCTCGCCGCTATGGCTGGCGGCCAGGGCGCGCAGGCTGCGCACCGGATAGCGCCGCGCGCCGATGGCGTAGCTGCCCAGCGCATAGGGCGCCTCCTCCGGCTCGGCCGCGAACAGGGGATCGGCGCGCAACTGAGCCGCATCCCACACCCACAGCACCACCTGGTAGCGGAAGGCGTTGGCCGCCTCCACCTCGTCGATGGCGCCCTGCCACTGCTCGATGGCGCTGACGGCGATCGCGGGCAGCGGGCCGCCCATCCAGATACGGTGCATCAGGCGCTCGTCATCGTCCATCAGCTGGGTCGGAATACCGGCCAGCGAGGAAATACTGCGCGCATCGAACAGGCGGAAATTGGAGCGCACGAAGCGCCGCAGATCCTGCAAATGCTCGCGGTAGTTATCCTGTTGCGTCCGAAGCCAGGCGACGTCGCTCGCCATATCGATATTATTGGTCGCGCAGTACAGCTCCCAGCGCTTGCAGCTCAAGAACTCCGACTTCAGGTTTTTGATCAGAATTTCATACTCAAGATCGAAATTTGTCATTCGCTTCTCGCCTCACTCAATTCTTCCACTGCCTACTGCACATCAACTGGCATAAGCCGGCGCAGGCTGCCGGGCCTCATGCCTCCTTACAAACAACAGCAAACCGATATAGATGGCCAATCCCAGCGGCACATTGAACAGCGCATAGGACGACAGCGAGTAATTGAATTTCTCGCACACCAGGTTGTAGATCTCCAGCCCAGCCGAGATATAGATGCAGTACAACAGGCTCATGGCCGATGAGGTCAGGCTCATGGACTCGCCGGTAGCCGTCAGCGAGATGCGGATCAAGGCGCCGTTGAACAGGCCGAAACCGGCCGAGAAGACGAACATGCCGGCGATGAACAGCAGGCCGCTCTCGCGCGCCAGCCCCGCGCCGAGAAAGCCGAACAGCGCCAGCGCTCCACCTTGGCGGATCAAGCGGTTCATCGAGAAGTTCTTGTCCAGTTTCTGGATCATCACCGTGCTCAGAATGAAGCCGGAGAAGATCACGCACTGGTAGGCGATATAGGTGCCATAGGATTCATGCATATGGCCCAGCACAATCGCCGGCGACAGGCCGATCCAGGCCGTCAGCGGCGTGATGGCGATGCCGGCGATGAAGATGCCGAACATGAACTGGCGGTTGCTGAAGATGTTCAGATAGCTGCGCCGCACCGCGGCGAAATCGAAGCGAGGAGCCTCGATCTGCCCCTGCGGCATGGTGCGGTAGAGGCCCAGCCAGGTGACGACGGCCAGCGCCAGCGAGATCAGGAAGATGTATTTCCAGTGCAGGAAGCTGATGATGCCGCTGCCCACCACGGGCCCGATCAGGGGCGCGAAGATGCCGGTATTGGACAGGATGGCGGTCAGCTTGACCGCTTCTTTGTCCTCGAACAGCTCGTGGATCATGGCGTAGCCGATGAAGATGAAACAGGTACCCATGCCCTGGAAGAAGCGCGCCGCCAGGAATTCGCCGATGGTATGCGTGAATGGAATAGCCAGCGTGGCCAGGGCAAACAAGGCATTCCCGGTCAGCATGACCTTGCGCTTGCCGACGCGGTCGGCGATCGGCCCGAGGAAAAGCTGCAGGCTGGCGCCGCCCAGGATGTACAGGCTGAGCGAGAGCGCGATATGGCGCGGCGCGCCCTGGTAGTCCTTCACCACCTGCAGCATGGCCGGCATGATCATATCGTTGGATAGATAGATCGTCAGCTCGTACAGGATGAAAAACAGGGAGAAATACAGGAGCGGCCTTCTCTTTTCAAACATCTCGTCCACCTCAAGGATTTTGTTGAACGGCGCAGGTCTGTTGCCTTCTGGTCTTAAACTGGCCTCAATACTAGCTCAAGTGGACTCGAATTGGTATTGTTTTTCAGTAGAAAATAAACAAGATTGTTACAAGATATTTCCATGGTCTTACAGAACCGAAAAGGTGTTTCCTAAGGGATAAACCGCGTTCTGTAAATGACATGTTTTTAAGAAATATGCAGGTGTGGGAAATTAGCAATATTGCCTCTGCAAAAGCGCCTGCCGCCGTACAGAAGTGGTCTGCATCCCCCATCCCGTATGCTAGTATTCGGCAGCCTTCCGGCTGCCCGGCCCTGTGTTATTGCCGAGGAACAATAAAAATCAAACTTCACGCCTGAATAGAACGGAGAGAAACCAGTGAGTATTTTCAGAACGAAGAACCTAGACGATATGGTCGCGGCGAGCCGCCACCCTGGCGGTTTGAAAAAAGTGCTCGGTCCGATGGACCTGATTTTGATGGGCATAGGCGCCATTGTCGGTACGGGGATTTTCGTACTGACCGGCACCGGCGCCCTGACGGCCGGCCCCGCCCTGACCATTTCCTTCATCGTCGCGGCCCTCGCCTGCGGCTTTGCCGCCCTGTGCTACGCGGAATTCGCTTCCAGCGTGCCGGTGGCCGGTTCGATTTACACCTATAGCTATGCCACCATGGGCGAACTGGTGGCCTGGATGATCGGCTGGGACCTGATGCTCGAATACGGCCTTGCCACTTCGGCCGTTTCGGTCGGCTGGTCGGGCTATTTCCAGTCCCTGATCGCCGGTTTCGGCCTGCACCTGCCGCCTGAGCTGACCGCCGCGCCAGGCTCCGTGCCCGGCGTGCACACGCTGTTCAACCTGCCCGCCTTCCTCATCATGATGGTGCTGACAGCCATGCTGTCCTGGGGCATCCGCGAATCGGCGCGCATGAACAACGTCATGGTGGCGATCAAGATCGGCGTGGTGCTACTGTTTATCGTGGTCGGCGCGCGCCATGTGCAGCCGGCCAACTGGCAGCCTTTCATGCCTTTCGGCTATACCGGCGTGCTGAGCGCCGCGGCCGTGGTCTTCTTCGCCTTCATCGGCTTCGACGCCGTGACCTCGGCGGCCGAGGAAGTGAAGCGTCCGGAACGCGATCTGCCGATCGGCATCATCGGTTCGCTGGGCGCCTGCACCATACTGTATGTGATCGTGTCGGCCATCATGACCGGCATCGTGCCTTACCAGAAATTCCTCGGCATCGACCATCCGGTCTCCTTGGCCCTGAAATATGCGGGCGAAAACTGGGTGGCCGGCTTCGTCGACCTGGGCGCGATCCTGGGCATGACCACGGTGATCCTGGTGATGGCTTACGGCCAGACCCGCATCATCTTCGCCATGTCGCGCGACGGCCTGCTGCCGCGCAAGCTGTCCTCCATCCATCCGACGCACAGCACGCCCTACTTCGCCACCTGGGTGGTTGGCATCATCTTCGGCCTGATCGCCGCCGTGGTGCCGCTGAACGTGCTCAGTGAGCTGATCAATATCGGCACCCTGGCCGCTTTCAGCCTGGTGTCGATTGCCGTGATCGTGCTGCGCAAGAAGCGTCCCGACCTGAAGCGCGGCTTCCGCTGCCCGGCCGTGCCGGTGATCCCGCTGCTGGCCGTGGCCTTCTGCTTCGTGCTGATGGCCTACCTGAGCCTGACCACCTGGATCGCCTTCGGCATCTGGCTGGCAATCGGCCTGGTGGTCTACTTCGGCTACGCGCGCCACCGCTCGCTGCTGAACAAGGCTTGATGACGACCTGAGTTCCGCGCCGCCTCAAAAGCCCACGCTTCGGCGTGGGCTTTTGCGTTTCAGGCCTTCGCTCTGGTGAACACGGGCCGCCCCTTGCGCAAGCCAACCGCCAGCGCAGCCAGGATCAGGGCCATGGAAAGGCAAACCAATACGCCTGGAGTTTGATGGACAATGACAACGGAGCTGGCCATGCCGAACACCGGTATCAGCAGCGATAAGGGAGCCACCCTGGACGCCGGGTATTCGCGCAACAGCAGATTCCATCCCCAATAGCAAAAGTGCGTCGCGCCATAAACCTGGAAGGCCAGCGAAAAGAGCGACACCGCATTCAACTGCGCCGCCAGACCCGTAAATGGCGCCTCGCCATGCAGCAGCCAGGTCAGTAAGAACAGTGGCAACGGCGGAAACAGGCTGGCCCAGACCACAAAGGCGAAGATTTCCTGGACCTTGGACAGCTTGATGACGACGTTCCCCACGCTCCAGGCTAGCGCGCTGACCAGCACCAGCGCCAGTCCCAGCATGCTCGCCTTGCCGGGGCTGTCGAACAGGATGCCGAGCAGTCCAAGCAGGGCCAAGGCCATGCCGGCCAGCTGCGGCAAAGTCAAACTTTCGCGGAACAGCAGAACACCCCAACCAAGGGTAAAGAAGGCACTGAACTGTATCAGCAAGGCGGCGCTGCCCGGCGGGACGCCCAGCGTGATGCCGATATTGATCAGGGCCCACATGGCCACGCCAAAGATCAGGCCATATATTGCCAGCCATTTGAGCGCCACCCGCGGCCGTTTGACGAAGAAGATCCAGGGCAAGGCGGCCAGGGTAAAGCGGATCGCCGTCAGTAAAAGCGGATCGATATGCGCCAGTCCCAGCTTGGTGATGGGGAAGTTCAATCCCCAAACGGCCGTCACGAGGACGGCCAGGATCAGATGTTTTCTCTGCATGGTCGGTGTGCTTTCTGCAATCGTGGTGGAACAAGCGCTTGAGCGCAGGAATATGCCATGACAGCATTTGGCCTGCTTTCAATTCAAGGTCATTTACCAGTAAAATCGGGCCATGCAGAAACAGGCTCCCGATCTTTATGCCAGCACACCGCGCGATGTGGTCGTCACCGCGCGCCATTACGCCGACGGCGATGTTTTTCCCTTGCACAGTCATGGCCGGGGGCAGTTTGCCTATGCAGAGCGTGGCGTCATCACGGTGGAAACGGAGGACGGCAATTGGGCCGTTCCGCCGCAACGGGCGATCTGGGTTCCGGCGCGGCTGGCGCACGCCATGCAGATGCGTGGTCCGGTCACCATGCTCAATGCCTATATTCGTCCGCAGGCGGCACAACGCCTGGGCCTGACCGCGCATTGCCAGGTCTATGGCGTATCGTCCTTCTTGCGGCAGTTGCTGGAAAAAGCCGTGGACGTGCCGGCGCGGTATGCCGCCCACGGCCGCGATGCCTGCCTGATGGGCCTTCTATTGCACGAAATCGCCGGCATGCCGATGCTGTCGCTGAACGCGCCGCTGCCCGCCGAACCGCGTCTTGCGCGAACCTGCCGCGCCTTCATGGCCGCACCGTCGCTGGAGGCGAGCGTGGACGATATGGCGCAGCATGCGGGCATGAGCCGGCGCACCTTCACCCGCCAGTTCCGGCAGCATACCGGCATCAGCTACCTGGAATGGCGCCAGCAGGCATGCCTGCTGGCGGCCGTGGTCAGACTGGGAAACGGCGAGGCGGTCACCCGCGTAGCCATGGAGCTTGGATATAGCAGCCCTAGTGCGTTCGCCACGGTATTCAAGAAGATTCTGGGCGATGCCCCCAGCCGCTACTGTGCGGACCCATCGCCGAAAACAGAAGAGCGCTATATGCTTACACCGGCTCTTTAGTTGCTGCCACACCGATCTTGGCGTTCTTCTGCGACACCATATAACGGCCTCCTCCAGCTTGACGATACCCAGATTGTAGAAGTTTAAATTGACTCCTGCACCATTGCCCCTGCTCTGAATCCATGGCAGCATACCGGGCATTCGCATCTTGCGGGAATACCAATGTTAAACAAATTGCTAGGCGCCTTAGGCGCAGTGAAGAATGCCCTCAGCTCCGACGAAGGCTTGATCCGCAACGGCCTGGCCGGTCTGGAAAGGCTGAACAGGCAACTGGCCGCGCGCGCCGCGCATTTTGTCGCCAGCGGCGAGGATGCCGCCATCCTGGCGGACTTGCGCGCTACAGGCGGTGAGAGCAGCGTGCTGCTGGGCCAGCCCGGCCGTCTGCACTATGCCTTCTTCGCCTATCTCGCCGACAAGGATGACTCGGCGACGGCAAAGTCCAGCTTGAGCGCGCGCCATGCGCTCTACCGCCGCAGCGCGCTGCAGGACGAGGATATCGATGTGCTGGTCCGCCTGGGTAAGGTGCTGGACGCGGCCGACAACGGCAAGTCGCTGGAGCACGCGGGCGCCGCCATGCCTGACTGGCTGGAATACCTGCTCAACGATGCGCTGTGGGCCACCCATCCCGAGGTCACCGAACTCGATCTGCTCAGCCACCTGCCGGCCTGGGATATCAGCCTGCTGCGCGCCATCCTGGCGCGCGAGGAACTGCCGCCGACCATGGCCTTGCCCATCGTCTTCGAGCGCCGCAATATCAACGGCTACCAGGCCGAACGCTGCTACCGCCGCCTGCTCGCCCCCGGCGCGCTGGACGAGTATATGCTGGCCCATCCTGCCGAAGTGGAAAGCACGGCCGCCAGCCTGTCGGCGGGCGGCAAGCAGCAGCTTTGCCAGCGCATCGGCGGCGCCCCGGCGCTGCTGGCGCAGTACGCGCCGCTGGTCCTGAAGCTGGCCGTTGGCGACAGCGTCACGGTGCGCAAGGTCGCTGCCGGCTATCTGAACGATATCGCGCCAGAGCAGCGCTACGCCCTACTGGCGCAGCTGCTGGAACAGGGCAAGGGCGAGGAACGCGGCCACGCCGCCGACCTGCTGGCCCGCTGCGGCAATACGGACGCCGCCGCCTTGCTCGAAGGCGCGCTGTCCAAGGAGAGCAGCAAGCCGGTGCAGCAAGCCATCGCCCAGGCGCTATCGCGCTTGCAGGCGGCGGTCGAAACGCCGGGGCTGGAGCTGCCGGTGCCGCAGCCCTTGGATACCCTGTCCCTCACTCAGTTGGCCGACGATGCGCTGGAGCTGCTGCTGACCAACCAGCAGGAAGTGCTGGAAAAGCTCAAGCAGGAAGCGGCCGAAGAGGTGGAGTCCAACCGCAGCAGCAGCTACCAGTCCACCCATGCGCGCAGGGCATACAATGAACAGCAGGAGCTGGTGGAAGAAGATCTGTATCTGGCGCTGCGCGCGCTGAATGGGGAAAAGGGCAAGTCCACTGTTGCCCGGCTGGCGTATCCGGCGGTGCTGCGCGTGCTGGCATGCGGCGGCCGGCTACAGGCGCGTTCGGACTATGGCTTGGCGCAGGCCGTACGCTGGGCCATTGGCGGCAAAATCAATGTCTATAACTATTGGGGCAGCCCGCAGGTATTGCAGCTGCTGGCGAAACCGGGCGCGGACAAGCCCGACATGCGCCAGCTGACCGCCCTGGCGGCCGAATGCGGCGTCGACGACGACAACCTGGGCCTGGTCTGCCTGCGTCCAAGCTGGTACCGCAGCTCCCTGCCGCAGTATATGCTGCCGCCGGAGAGCATCTGGCCTTACTTCGCCGAGCGCCCAGCCCTGATCGACGAGGGTCTGGGCCTGATCGCCAGCAAACGCCAGCACTACGATGCACTGGACCTGGGCCAGACGCTGGCGGTGCTGGCCACCTTCCCCAGCCTGCCGGGCCGCTGGCTGCCGCGCGCCATGGAACTGGCGCTGGGCGAAGGCAAGACCCACCGCGCGCTGGCGCAGCAGACCCTGAGCACCCTGCCCGATATCGGCCTGCGCGTCAGCGAGGCGCTCAAGTCGGGCAAGCAGGAGCTGCGCATCGAGGCGGCGCGCTGGCTGGCGAAACTCGATTACCGCACCGGCGTGCCGGCACTGTATGCGGCACTGGAAAAGGAAACCCGCGAAACAGCCAGTGCCACCTTGATGACTGCGCTGGAGCAGCTGAGCGAGGATTTGTCGCCCTATCTGGCGCCGGAACGCTTGCTAGCCCAGGCCCGCAAAGGCCTGAAGGCCAAACCGCCGGCCGGCATGGCCTGGATCGCCCTGGACGCCCTGCCGGCCTGCCGCTGGCTCGATGGCGGACCGGTGGAGGCGGAGCTGATACGCTGGTGGGTCATCCTGGCCTGCAAGCTCAAAGAACCGGCCGGCAATGCGCTGCTTGAGCGTTACCTCGGCCTGCTGGAGCCGCTGTCGCGCGCAGCCCTCGGTTCCTGGCTGCTGCACCAGTTCATCGCCCAGGACACCCGCCGCCCTTCGCACGAGGAAGGCGCCGCCTGGGCTGCGCAGCATGCCGATGAACGCTACGACTCGTACCAACGCTCAGCGGCGCGCCATCCCGAATACTATGCGGCCGAAGGCGCGCGCACGCGGGAAGAGGTGTTTGAAGAGATCAAGCGCGAGAAGATGTCGGAATACCTGGGTACGGCCATCGGCGAGAAAGGCATGCTGGCCCTGGTGTCCGGCGTGCCTGCGCATGAACTGGTCGGCACCCTGCAACTGTATATGCGCGACCACTACCAGCGCCGCAGCCAAGTGGAGTCCTTGCTGGAAGCGGCCTGCGTGTCGAACCAGCCGGGCGTGATCCAGTTTGTGCTGGGCATCGCGCGCCGCTACCGCACCGCCTCCGTGCAGGAGAAAGCCCGTCTGCTGGTGGACCGCATCGCCGAGCGCAATGGCTGGACCCAGGAACAGCTGGGCGACCGCACCATCCCTACTGCGGGGCTGGATGACAGCGGTGTGCTGCAATTGCAATACGGCAGCCGCGAATTCAGCGTGGTGCTGGACGCGGCGCTGAAGCCGGTGCTGCGCAATGCCGAGGGCAAGGCCGTCAGCGCCCTGCCCTCGCCGCGCGAAAACGACGATGCGGCCAGCATCAAGGAGGCCAAGCAGCTCCTCACCGCCTGCAAGAAGGAACTCAAGCAGGTGCTGACCATCCAGTCGGCGCGCCTGTATGAAGCCATGTGTTCGGGCCGCGTCTGGCCGGTCGCCGAGTGGCGCGAATACCTGCTGCTGCATCCCATCATGGGCCGCCTGGTGCAGCGCCTGGTGTGGATGGAAAGCGATGCCGAGGGCAAGCTCCTGCGCCTGTTCCGCCCCACCGAGGACGGTAGCCTGATCGACATCGAAGATGAGGAAATCGCGCTGTCGGCGGACGCCAATGTGCGCCTGGCCCATGCCTCGCTGCTGGACGCGGCGCAGGCCAAGGCCTGGCTGGCCCACTTCAAGGATTACAAGACCGATCCCCTGTTCTCCCAGATGAAACGCCAGCGCCCCGAGATTGCCGGCGCGGCCAAGACCGAGTGCATCATCGACCGCGAAGGCTGGATCAGCGATACCTTCACGCTGCGCGGCGCCTTCACCAAGCTTGGTTATCAGCGCGGCCAGGGCGAGGATGGCGGCTTCTTCTCCCAGTACAGCAAGGACTTCGTCCACGCCGGCATCCGCGTGGCGATCGAATTCTCCGGCAACTGCCTGCCGGAAGAGAACCGGCCCGCCGCGCTGAAATCGCTGTCCTTCCAGCAGCTCGAAGGCAACCGTTTTGGCAGCAGCATCCTGCCGCTGGACAAAGTACCGCCGGTCTTGCTGGCCGAGGCCTATGGCGACTATCATGCCGTAGCCGCCGCCTGCGCCGGCTTCGATCCGCAATGGCAAAGCAAGATGCCTTGGTAAGCGCCACCATGACGACAGAAGACAATCCATCCAATATCCTGCGCAGCAGCGCCGAGCTGCGTTATGCCGACGAACTGGCGCGCCTGCGCGCGGCCGACAGCGATCCCCGTCCCGAGGGCTGGCAGCTGTCGCCGCGCGCCGTGCGCCGCTTCATCCTGGGCGACGACAAGCAGGGCATCAGCCGCAAATTCTATGGCGACGATCCGCTGGTGGACCGCGCCATCGTCACCCTGATGGGCCACCAAGGCCTGATGCTGGTGGGCGAGCCGGGCACCGCCAAGTCCCTGCTGTCGGAGCTGCTGAGCGCCGCCATCAGCGGCGATTCGGCCCTGACCATCCAGGGCACGGCCGGCACCACGGAAGACCATATCAAATATTCCTGGAACTATGCGCTGCTGCTGGCCGAGGGACCGAGCAAGCGCGCCATGGTGGCCTCGCCGCTGTATCAGGCCATGGAGAGCGGGAAACTGGTGCGCTTCGAGGAAATCACGCGCTGTCCGCCCGAAATCCAGGACGTGATGATTTCGCTGATGTCGGAAAAGCAGATCATGGTGCCTGAGCTGGGCGAGCAGGCGCGCATGCACGCGCGGCGCGGCTTCAATGTGATCGCCACCGCCAATCTGCGCGACCGCGGCGTGCATGAAATGTCGTCGGCGCTGAAGCGGCGCTTCAATTTCGAGACCGTGCGCCCGATCAAGGACCACGCTTTCGAGGTCGAGCTGGTGCTGCGCCAGGTGCAGCGCGACCTGGACAGCGCCGCAGTGTCGGTGGAAATCGAGCGCGACGTGATCGCGCTGCTGGTCACGGCCTTCCAGGAACTGCGCTCCGGCCAGACCCGCGAAGGCACGCCGATCAAGACGCCGGACACGGTGATGTCCACCGCCGAAGCGGTCAACGTGGCCTATGCGGCGGCGCTGGAGGCGCGCTATTTCGGCGCCGGCCGCCTGAGCGCGCGCGAAATCGCCAACCAGTTGCAAGGCGTGGTGCTGAAGGATAATGCCGACGACCTGAAACGCGTGCAGCATTACTTCGACACGGTGGTGCGCGAACGCGCCCGCCGCGACGAGCACTGGAAAACTTTCCGCGACGCCGCCCGCAGCCTGTGGCCCTGAACGCATCCCAGCCAGCGCAGGCGCAGGCCGGCACGGAAGAGCTCCATGCCGCCCTGCCGGCCATGGTGCGCGATGGCCTGTCCCTACTGAATGCCAACGGCCTGCATTTCGCGCCCATCCGCCACCATAGCCCGGCCTGCGCCCTGGCCTTGCAGGCGATGATCGCCGAGCTGCGTCCGGTCGCCGTGCTGATCGAAGGCCCGGACGATTTCGACGCCTTGCTGCCGGTACTGCTGGACGAACGCACCCGCCCACCGGTCGCCATCCTCAGCCAGAATTTGCGCGAAACACCGGATGACGAAGAGGAGCAGGCGGCGCCCGCTCTGCAATCGGCTTTCTTCCCTTTCTGCGATTACAGCCCGGAATGGGTAGCCCTGCAAGCGGGCAGGCAGGCGGGCGCGCAGTTGGCCTTCATCGACCTGCCCTGGCGCGCGCGCGGCACAGACGAGGGCAAGGCGGAGGGCGATGTGGAGGCGGCGCGCAGCCTGATGACGGAACGCTACCTGGCCCACAGCGCCTGGCTGCGCACCCTGGCCGCGCGCAGCGGCTGCCGCGACCAGGACGAGCTGTGGGACCATCTGTTTGAACTGCGTCCGGCTGCCCGGCTGCGCAACTGGCGCGGCCTGTTTGCCGACATCTTCAGCTACTGCGCCATGGCGCGGGCCGACTACGAGGAAGCGGTGCTGGAAGCCGAAGGCAGCCTGCCGCGCGAACGGCATATGGCGGCCCATATCCGGCAGTGGCGCGCCAAAACCAAGGGTCCTATCGTGATCGTCACCGGCGGCTTCCATACCTCGGCCTTGCAAGCGATGCTGGCAACCGCCGCGTCCGAGGCCAAGCCGCGCCGCCGCGCCGCCACCAGCGCCAAGACGAACCAGGGCGGCAACTGGCTGATACGCTACAGCTTCGACCGGCTCGATGCCTTGAACGGCTATGCTTCCGGCATGCCCGCGCCAGCTTATTACCAGCGGGTCTGGAACAGTGCCATCGCCGCCGGCGACGGTCCAGATCTCCAGCAGGTCGCGGCCGACGCGCTGGCCAGGCTGGCGCGCGAATCGCGCGAACTGAATCTGGCACAGACCATTTCCACCGCCGACGTGCAGGCCGCACTGCTGCAGGCCTGCCGTCTGGCCATACTGCGCGGCCATGCCGGGCCTGGGCGCCAGGACTTGCTCGACGCCGTGTTGTCCTGTTTCGTCAAAGGCGCCATCGACGAGGGCAACCTGGGTCTGGCAGGCGATATCCGCCGCGTACTGGGCGGCAGCCTGCTGGGCGATGTGCCGCCCGGCGCGGCCGCTCCACCTTTGCTGGACGACGCGCTGCGCCTGGCGCGCCGCATGGGCGTGCGCCTCGACGACAGCCAGCCGCGCAGCATGCGGCTCGATATCTACCGCAAGGAAAGGCACCGCGAGCGCAGCCGCTTTATGCACCTGCTGCGCTATCTGGATGTGGGACTGGCGCGCTGGCAGTCCGGCCCCGACTTCCTCAACGGCACACGCATGGAGCTGCTGATCGAGGAATGGGATGTCGCCTGGACGCCGGTAGTGGAAGCGCGCCTGATCGAGCTGGCGCCGCAGGGCAGCAGCCTGGCCGGCATCGCCCTGGCGCGGCTGCGCGGCGAAGAAGCCAATCTGGCGGCCGAAGGCAAGACCCGCTCGGCCAGCCAGGCCGTCGTCCTGCTGACGCGCGCCTGCCTGATCGGCCTGCACCAACGCCTGCCAGTTTTGCTGGACACCCTGGCCGCCCACCTGGACGAAGACGCCAGCCCGCATTCCGTCATCGTTTGCGGCCACCGCCTGCTGGCCTTATGGCGCGCGCGCGAGCCGCTGGGCATGCAGGAGCATCCGCAATTGCGCGCCCTGCTGCTGCGCGTCTGGCCCACGGCGCTCTACCTCTTGCCGCGCCTGGCCGAAGTCAAGCCGGAGGAAGAAGCCGCCGCCATCGCCAGCCTGCTCTCGCTGCGCGCCTTCCACCATGCGTTGCGCGCCCTGCTGGACAATCCACTGCCCGGCGAAACGGCGGACTGGCCAGCGCGTCTGCAGGCCATGGCCGGCCGCGCCGACGCCGCGCCCGGCGTGGGCAGTGCCTGCGCTGCCTTGCTCTTCCTCGACGGCCATTGGAGCGAGGCCGAACTGTCCGCCATGCTGGCCAGCCACTTCGGTCCCGGCGCCAGCGCCTGCGATGCGGTGCGCGCCCTGAATGGCCTGCTCTCGGCCGCGCCGGAACTGCTGCTCACGCAAGCCCGCTTGCGCGAGGACGTCAACGCCATCCTGGCCGGCTGGGACGACGCCACCTTCATCCGTTACCTGCCCGATCTGCGCCAGTCCTTTGCCCAGCTCAAGCCGCAGGAAACGGCGCAGCTGGCGGCCACGCTGGCCGACGCCAATACGCCCGGCCTGCCGCTGGCGGTGGACTGGCATGGCGCCAGCGAGCAGGATATGCTGGCCGGCGCCGTTCTGCAGGCCGCCTTGGCCGAAAGCCTGGCGCGCGATGGCCTGTCGGCTTGGGGAGGTACGTCATGAGCGACGAACAGCTGCTGCGCCGCTGGCGCCTGGTGCTGGGCCGCTACGCGCGCCAGTCGCTCGACACGAACGGCTTGAGCACCCATGAACAGCAACTCGAGCAATCGCTCGACTACCTATATGGCCGCGCCTACGACGGGAAGGGCATGACGCCGCACAGGCAACGCGGCGCCAACCTCGATCCCAGCCAGGTCCAGGCCATAGACTGGCTGCAGCGCGTGCGCAAACTCTTCCCGCATGACGTGTATGAACGCATCCAGCAGCACGCCGTCGAAAACTACCAGATGGCTGAGCTGCTGCAAGATCCGGTGGCCCTGCGTTCGCTGGAACCGAACCACGCATTGGCGCGTACCCTGCTGGGCATGCGCGGCCGCCTCGGCGCGGAGATGCGCGATGCGGTGCAAGACGTGATCCGCGCCGTAGTCGAAGAAATCACGCGCCGTCTGCGCCAGGATTTCGTCAACGCCCTGGTGGGCCGCCGCAACCGCTTCCGCCGCTCGCATATGCCGAGCGCGCAGAACTTCGATTGGCGCGCCACCATCCAGGCCAATCTGCGCCACTACGACCGCAACAGCCAGCGCCTGGTGATCGAGCAGCCGCGCTTCAATGCCCGCATCCAGCGCAAGCTACCGTGGGACGTGGTCCTGTGCGTCGACCAGAGCGGCTCCATGCTCGATTCGGTCATGTACAGCGCCGTGGTGGCGGGCATCCTGAGCAGCCTGCCCGCGGTACAGGTGCGCCTGGTGGTATTCGACACCAATGTGGTGGACCTGAGCCACATGGCCGCTGACCCGGTGCAGGTACTGCTGACGGTGCAACTGGGTGGCGGCACCGATATCGGCCGCGCCATGGAATACTGCGAAAGCCTGGTGCGCACGCCGCAGCGCACCGTGGTGGCGCTGATCAGCGATTTCGACGAAGGCGCCCTGCCCGGCCCCCTGCTGCGCAGCGTGCGCCGCCTGGCCGAATCGCGCGTCAAGCTGCTTGGCCTGGCCGCGCTGGATGAAGACGCCCACCCCGCCTATGACCGCAAAATGGCGCAGCGCCTGGCCGGCGCCGGCATGGAAGTGGCGGCCCTCACACCCACCCACTTCGCCGAATGGCTGGCGGAGGTGATGGGATGAACTGGCTCGCCATCTACCGCAATTTCGACGACGACGCCCTGGCAGCCCTGGCGAGCGCCGGCCTGCTGCGGCGCGCCGCCAAGGACGTGGACGCGGGCAAGGTGGCGTGGGCAGCGCCACCCACCGAACAAGGCGGCGCTATCCGCGCCGACGGCCAGCTGGTGCAAGCCGACGCGCAAGGCCCGGCCAAGGCACGTTGCGACTGCTCCGCACCCGTCATCTGCAAGCATATCCTGGCCACAGCCCTGTGGCTGCGCAGCGCGCCGCCAGCGCCCGGTACTGTTACCGCCGCCGAACAGCCCGAGGCCAATCAACCAGACCACGGCGCCGCCGAGGGCCAGCCTGCGCAGGGCGAACCAGCACAACCTGGCGATGCCACACACGTCCCAGAACAGCTGCGGCCAGGCCAGCCGCCACGCAAGGCAAGGCAGCCTCAAGCCGCTGCCATGCTGCAAGCCGATGCCTTCGCCGAAGTCTTGGCCCTAGAGCAGGCCCAGGTCTTCAAGCTGGTCGGCCGCGCCGCCACGCGCAAGGCCGCGGACCTGCATGCGGCAACGGGGCCGGCCAGCATCACCGCGCAAGGCGGTGTCTTGCTGATCGAAGCGCCGGAGCTGGACCTGGTATGCCGCTACATTGCCGGCGGCGGCTTCAAAGGCATGGTGTCGGAAGCGCCGGCCGCCAACCGCAGCGCCCTGCACCTGCTGGCGCTGACTCTGGTCTGGCGCGATGCGGGGCGCGGCATCCGCTGGCCCGATGCGGTGCCCGATGCAGCCGATGCCGCCACCGCTGCGGCGCCGGAAGGCCTGTCGCATGCCGAGCGCCAATTCCTCAACCATGTGCGGCGCATCCTGCTGGAGCTGTGCGGCATCGGCTGGTCCCACATCAGCGACATCATGCCGCCCCAGCTGCGCGCCCTCGGCACCTCGGCGCGGCTCGAGTCCTTCCCGCGCCTGGCCGGCCTGCTGCGCACCCTGGCCGGCACGGCGGAATTGCTGGCCCGGCGCGACTTCAGCGCCGACGAACGGCAAGCCCTGCGGCTGGCCGCGCGCATCCACGCCCTATGCCACGCGCTGGAACACGCACCGCAATCCGTCCTGCCGCTGTTGCGCGGCCAGGCCCGGCGCAGCTTTGACGACAGCGCCAGCCTGGAGCTGCTGCCGCTGGGCGCCCACTGGTGGCAGCAGCGCAGTGGTGCGCGCGGCCTGAGTATCGCTTTTTGGGATCACGCCGCAGACGGCATCGTACAAGCCGTGCTGGCCCGCCGCGACAGCAATGACCCAAGCTTCAACCGCCAGAAAGCCTGGACCAGCCAGGCGCTATGGCAAGGCTCCTCGGCCCCCGCCCTGCTGGCGCAAGGCATGTTGCGGCTGGAAGGCGCGCGCCTGTCCAGCGACCGGCGCCTGGGTCTGGGCGGCGAGACCAGAGCCAGCCAGCTTCCCGCATGGCGCAGCGACGATGCGCGCTGGCGCCAGGCCGGTTTCGACGACTGGCAGGCGCTGGCGTCTTCGCTGCGCGCAGCAGCCGGCCTATGCGGCGAAAACCTGGAATACATCCTGCTCAAGCCAGCCCGCTTTGAAGCGCCCCGGCCGGACGACATCGGCCAGGCCGTACTCTGGACCTTGTACGACCGGCAGGGCGCCCCCTTGCAATTGCGCCTCCCTTTCGACGCCAGCCAGCGCGAACGCATCGAAAACCTGGAAGCCTGGGCCAAGTCCGGACTGACGCTTGCCGCCGTGCTGGCACGCCTGGAACGCAATGTGCATGGCGCCCAGCTGGAACCGGTGGCACTGATGATCGACACCAATGGCAACCTGCGCAGCGTCACGCTGGATTACGAAGCCTGCACGGTGAACAAAGGCTGGTCGCTGACCGCCAGCATTGCCCGCATGTTCAAGGCCCACGAGGCCGCACCGCCAGTGCCACCCGCTGCCGCCCACCTGGAAGCCATGGCACGCCTGCTCGATCTGTTGGAAAACAAGGGCATGACGGGCCGGCTGCACATTATCGACAGCGAACGCGCCGAGCTGGAATCCATCCGCCACCTACTGCTGGCCGTGGGCCTGGACACCGTTGCCCGCGCCCTCGTCAGCTATCTCGCCAAACCGGGCGCCGTCCAGGCCTTGATCCTGGTCCACCTCTGCCAGACCTGCACCGAACTTGATATGCGCTTCCTGCCGCGCTAAAACAAGGTGCGCTGGCGGCTGACCAGGGCGCTGAAATCGTCGCGCAGGAAAGGCAGGATGGCGTCGGCCACCGGCTGCAGCTGGCGGCTCAGATAATGTTCGTAATCGATGGGCGAGCGCTGGGTTTCCAGCGGCTCCGGCCCGGCGGTGGTGATCACATAGCGTATCCAGCCGCCGTTCTGGTATTGCAGCGGCCGGCCCTGGCGCTGATTGAACTCGTCGGCGATACGGGCGGCGCGCACATGGGGCGGCACATTGCGCTGGTACTCTTCCAGCGGCCGCCGCAGGCGCTTGCGGTAGACCAGCATCTCGTCGAACTCGCCGGACACGGTGCGCTCCACGTAATCGCGCACATAGTCGCGGTATGGCTCGCCCTTGAAAATACGCTCGTACAGATCGCGCTGGAACTGCTGGGCCAGCGGCGTCCAGTCGGTGCGCACGGTTTCCAGTCCCTTGTAGACGATTTCGTCGCTGCCATCGGCGCGCGAGATCAAGCCCGCATAGCGCTTCTTGCTGCCCTCTTCCGAGCCGCGGATGGTGGGCATCAGGAAGCGCCGGTAATGCGCTTCGTATTCCAGCTCCAGCGCGTTCTCCAGGCCGAAATCCTCGCGCAGATGCTTGTCCCACCAGCCGTTCACATGACGCACCAGCTGGCGGCCAATCTTTTCCGCCTCGGCTTCCTCGTGCGCCGACTTGAGCCAGACGAAGGTGGAGTCGGTATCGCCGTAAATCACCTGATAGCCCTGCGCTTCGATCAACTCGCGTGTGCGGTGCATAATCTCGTGGCCGCGCATGGTGATCGATGAGGCCAGGCGCGGGTCGAAGAAGCGGCAGCCGCTCGAACCCAGCACGCCGTAGAAGGCATTCATGATGATTTTCAGCGCCTGCGACAACGGCGCGTTCTTTTCGCGCTTGGCGGCGTCGCGCCCCTGCCAGATCTGGCGCACGATGGCGGGCAGGCAGTGCTTTTCGCGCGCGAAGCGGGCGCCGCGAAAACCCGGCACCGTCGCGGCGGAATCAGGATCGCGCATGCCTTCCACCAGCCCGACCGGGTCGATCAGGAAGGTGCGGATGATGGACGGGTACAGGCTTTTATAGTCAAGCACCAGCACCGAGTCGTACAGGCCGGAACGCGAATCCATGACGAAACCGCCCGGACTGTTCTCGCCCACCACATCGCCCAGATTCGGCGCCACATGGCCCAGGCGGTGCATCATCGGCATATACAGATGCTCGAACGCGGCCACCGAACCGCCGCTGCGGTCGGCCGCCAGCCCGGTCATGCTGGCGCGCTCCAGCAGGAAGGACAGCAGCTCGGTCTTGGCGAAGATGCGCGTCACCAGTTCGCAATCCTTCAGGTTGTAGCGGGCCAGGGCCGGCTTGTCCTCATGGAAGCGGCGCTCGATTTCCGCCATGCGCTGATAGGGATTGTCGATGGACTTGCCCTCGCCCAGCAGGGTCTGCGCCACCGATTCCAGGCTGAAGGAAGGGAAGTTCCAGGTGGCCGAACGCAGCGCCTCGATGCCGTCGATGATCAGGCGTCCCGCCGCGGCAGCGAAGAAATGCTCGTGGTGCGCATGCTCGCGCCATTCCAATTCGCCGCCGTCGCGCCCCAGCAGCAGCGGCACCTTCACCTGTTCGGCGTGGCGCAGCAGCACGCGCAAATCGAACTGCACCAGGTTCCAGCCGATGATGGCGTCCGGATCATGCCGCGCCATCCAGGTGTTGAGGCGCTCCAGCATCTGCGCGTGGCTGCTGCAATATTCGAGCTCGAAGTCCACCTCTTCCGCATTCTCGGCGCGCTGGCCCAGCATATACACCTGGCGCTGGCCGCAGCCTTCCAGCGCAATCGAATACAGATCGCCGTGGGGCGAAGTTTCAATATCGAGCGATACCAGGCGCAAGGTGGGACGGTAGTCCGGCGCGGACTTGAGCGGCGCCTGCAGAACAACGGTGCCATCGTCCCCGGCCTCGCCTTCGAAGCTGATAGGGGCCGTGATGAAGCGCTCCATCAGATAGCGCTCCGGCGGCCGGATATCGGCCTCGTAGACATCGATGCCCGCCTGGCGCAGCCGCTTCTCCAGTTTCAGCAGATGGCGGTACTTCCGGCAGTACAGGCCCAGCACCGGCCGATGCTGGAAGTCGCTCAGCGCCAGCGGCCGCAGCTCGCATCCGCGCTCGCCGCGCAGCAGCGCTTGCGCCGCTTCCTGCTGTTCAGCCGGAATGAAGGCCACCGAGGTTTGCGGCGGCAAACGGACATGGCGCGGCCCCTGGTCTGTGGCGAGCCAGAATTCGACCTCCGTGCCGGCCGGCGTGTCGCGCCAGTGGCGGGTCAACAGAAAACCTTGCTGCGCTTGGAACAAGTACTGACCTCTGAGCTATTGCGGCGGCCTTGCCCGCGCCGCCCCATGGCGGCCCGCCGGCAAAGCAGGCCGCTATTTTATAGCTCCTTGGTCAAAATGTGCAGGGTCAGCCCGCCGACCGTTCGCCGCTCGGCGGCACCCAGGCGCCGGCGGGCAGCGGACAATTGCCGCGCAGGGAAGCGCCGCCCCGGCAGTCCTCCTCCAGCATGCCGGCATCCTGGCACAGCAGGCCGCGCTCTGCGGCGCGCTGCATGATTTCCTGCACCGTGCTGCGCTCCAGGCCGGAAATCCCGCTCACCGACTGCAACTGCGGTATGGCTTGCAGCAGGCTGATGACGAAGCCCGTCATCAGGCGCGTGGTGCGCGCGTAGCGTTCGGCCCAAGGCACATCGATGTCCTCCAGCCGGCCGTCGCTGTAGCGGATCTGCGGCACCTTGACCCGGATCACGGTTTCGAACTGGAAGGTGTCGAGGTGCCGCCATTCTCGTTCGCGCCAGGCGTGAATGCGGCCGCTGGCCGGCGGCGAGAACTGGCCGCGGCGCAATGCCACTTCGATGATGACCCGCCTGTCGTTGGCCGACAATTCAACCGAACGCACCGACCAGGGCGCTTTCAGGCCCAGCAACTGTTCATACAGTACGGTGTCCTTCATGCACGCCCCTTTCGTGGTGAATTGTCGAGGGCGGAAGCCTTGCCGGCGTCGCGCGGACTGGGGTTTAAATCTGTCTCAGGTAGAAATCGCATGATATTAATCTTTGAATCAAAAAACGGCGCGACTGGGCGGTGCGCCTCGTAGCGCACGGCGTGCGGCCGGTGCGCCGCATCGGTGGCGTGCTGCACCATCCAGTCGCGGAAAGCGCGAATGGCCCATTCATCGATGCGCTCCCTGGCAATGACCAGGTGGTAGCCTTTGGCCGGCCAGGCCGCGTCGATGGCCTGCACCAGCTTACCCGTCGCCACCTCGCGGGCGACCAGCACATCGCTGACCAGGGCGATGCCCTGGCCGGCGCAAGCGGCGCCGATCAGCAGCGACTCGTCGCAAAAACTGGTGCCGCGCAGGGCGCGCTTGTCGATGCAGCCGCGCGCGCCCAGCCACAGCTTCCAGTTCAGGCGGTCACTGTCCTGCAGCAGGGGATAAGCCAGGCAATCCTGAGGCTGTTCGATGCGCGGCCCATTCACCAGCAGGGCCGGGCTGCAGACCGGGATCAGGCGCGAATACCACAGCGGCGTCACGCTGTGTCCGGCGTAATCGCCCTGGTCGTACATCAGCGCCACGTCCACATGGCCGTGGCGCAGATCGGCCAGGCGCGCGCTCACCTCCACCGACACTTCGATGTCGGGCCAGCGCGCATGGAAGTCGGCCAGACGCGGTATCAGCCAGGAGCTGGCAACGGAGCTGGTGGTGCTCAGCACCAGCCGCGCGCGCCCCGGCAATTCGCCCGATACCGCCGCCCAGCAGCCCTCGATGCCATCCATCGGCTCGGCCAGCTTTTCGTACAGCGCCAAGCCGGAGGACGTCAGCTGCAAGCCATGCACATCGCGCTGGAATAGGCGCTTGCCGATGCGGCTCTCCAGACCCTTGATCTGCTGGCTGACAGCGCCCAGCGAGATGCACAAGCTTTCCCCCGCCCGCTTCATGCTGCCGTAGCGGCATACTTTGACGAAGGTGCGCAGGGCCACCATGGGAATAGCCCGGCTCATGCCCGCCTCCGGCGGCGCGCGGAGGCAAATGGACGCTGCGACTGCGCTGGTGTGGCCTGGCTCTTATTTTTCTTCATTCGGTTCCCGGCAAAACGGGCTCGCCGGGCTTGCTGGCCGTGCCGACACGGTGGGCGGCGCCGGCATAGCTCCGGCCGGGGAGCAGCATCGGTTCAAGGACAACCGGCGCCAGACCGCTGGCACCGGCAAGAAAATGCTCCCGGCTAGCCGGGATCGGCGACTTTGGTCTGGGCCGGCGCCACGGCCGCCGGCTGCGGCTGGACCAGCACCAGCCACAGCGCCAATCCGATCAAGCCGCCGCCACCCAAATGGGCCCAGCTTACCTGTTCGCCCAGGAAGAGCGCGCCCCATAGCACGCCAAAAGGCGGAATCAGGAAGGTTACGGTCAAGGAGCGCAGCGGGCCGATGTCGGCGATCAGGCGGAAATACAGGATATAGGCCCACGCCGTGCACACCAGGCCGACCGCCGCCAGCGCCAGCCACGTCGCCGGACCGCCCCAGCTGGGCGGCGGCGCCAGCAGCCAGGAAGCGCCGAAGCACGGCGCCAGCAGCAAAGTGGCGCCGATCTGGCTGCCGCAGGCCACCAGTTTGGCGTCCAACCCGCCGCGCTCGGTGATCCAGCGCTTGGTCAGGAAGCCGGCCGCGCCATAGCAGCAGGTTGCGACCAGGCAGGCCAGCGCGCCCAGCGCCGCCGCCGCGTCCAGCCGCAGCGGTCCGACGGCCGTCAGCAAAGCCACGCCGGCAATGCCGATCGGCACACCGAGCGCCTTGCGCGCCGTGACCTGCTCATGGAAGAAGAGATAGCCGATGAGTACCCCCATGAGCGGCGTGGTGGCATTGAAGATCGCCGAATAGCCGGCCGGCAGCAGGCGCGCCGCCAGCGAATACATGAGGAAGGGCAGGCCGGAATTGATCACGCCCAGCAGCAAGGTCGCGCCAAACTTGCCCTTGAATAGCCAGGGTAGGCGCAGCACCAGCAAGATCACCGCCAGGCCGGCAGCACCCAGCAGCACGCGGAAAAACGCGGTCGGCACCGCACCCAGCACCGGCGCCACCATGCGCATGAACAAAAAACTGGCGCCCCAGATGGCAGCCAGCAGGAATAAGCGGAAATAGTCGCCGGGTCTCACATTCGCCCTTTCACGAGATTGATGGCAGGCGCGACCGGACAGCTGGCAATAGCCGGCCCGCGCTTTTTCTGTTAACATTATTTCACCATTGTTCAGAGTCCGGATTCAAGCTAATTATTCTTTCGGGCTTAAGTTTTTCTAAACCAGGTCCTGCATGAAACTGCCGCCGCTGCACGCTTTGCTCTGCTTTGCCAACGCCGGACGCCGGCTCAGCATGAAGCAGGCGGCGGAAGAATTGCACGTCACACCGGCCGCCGTCAGCCAGCAGATCGCCAAGCTGGAAGAAGCCGTGGGCACCCAGCTGTTCGTGCGCAGCCCGCGCCGCCTGGCGCTGACCGAGGCAGGCAAGGCGTATCTGCGCGCCGTGCTGCCCGCGCTGCGCCAGATCGCCGAAGCCACGGAACTCCTGCGCCAGCAGCATGGCGCCAGCGTCGTCACGCTCAGTTGCACCAGCGGCTTCGCCATGCAGTGGCTGCTGCCGCGCCTGGCGCGCTTCCAGGCCCGGGAGCCGCATATCGATGTGCGCATCAATACCACCGACCGCATCGTCGACCTGCTGGTCGACGGCATCGACTTCGCCGTGCGCCATGGCCTGGGCTGCTACCCCGGCCTGGAAAGCGAATGCCTGATCAACGACCGCCTGCTGCCGGTCTGCAGTCCCGCCTTGCTGGCGCGGCCGCTGGACGCGCCGGGCGAACTGGCCGGCTACACCCTGCTGCACGACGAGCACCGCCTGGACTGGACCATGTGGTTGCGCGCGGTCCAGGCGCCCCACGTGGATCCGGGACGCGGCCCGGTCTTTGTCGACTCCAACGGCGCCGTCGACGCCGCTCTGGCCGGACGCGGCATCGCCCTGCTGCGCGGCTCGCTGGTGCGCCAGGAGCTGGCCAGCGGCCGCCTGGTGATGCCGCTGCGGCACACCATCGAGACGCCGCTCGCCTACTACCTCGTGTATGACGACAGCGTCCTGCTGCAGTCCAGCAACCAGCGTTTCCGCCAATGGCTGATGGCCGAAGCGCGCGCCGACCAGGGCGAATTCCTGCCTTCCTGAACCGCCCGTCGCGCCTCCACGCCTTCACGTTTGCAAGCTTTTGCCGGTGTGAGAATTGGTGTAGCAGTTTAGTCAAACTTAAGTCCCCCCTTCGAATTCCTCCATTGCCGGCCTGCGCGGCCATCCCGGAATATAGCTTGGCCGACAACGTTTCCCGGCACTCCATTTCGCGGTGCCCGGCACGGGCGCCGCCTACCTATGAAGAGGACAATATGGCATCTGATTTTCAACACTTTCGTCCGATGGACTGGTCCAAGCTGGTCCATGAGTACGATCTGGATGGCTCCCGCCTGCTGCCCTGGCCCGGTTATTCCATGCCCATAGGCGGCGCCTGGTGCGTGGTACGGCCGCATACCCAATCGGAAGCGCATACCCAGATCGACCAGGAGGTTTTCATCGGCATCAAGGGCAATGCCAAGCTGGTGATCGGCACTGCCGTCTATCCCTTTACCATGGGCGACGTCGCCGCCATTCCCAAGCACACCGATCACTACGTGCTGAACGACACGGACGAGGATTTCCACTTCTACGTGGTGTGGTGGGACGAGCATAGCGCCGGCCGCTTCCTCAAAGAGAATGCGCTGGAAAAGGAGGCCGCATAATGGCCCGCCTGCTCGTCACCATCACGCCGCCCACCCCCAACGGCGACCTGCATATCGGCCATATCGCCGGCCCCTTCCTGGCGGCCGACGTGTATGCCCGCGTGCAGCGCCAGCGCGGCCACGATTGCACCCTGGTTTCCTACTCGGACGACTATCAATCCTATATGCTGCGCAAGGGTATCGAGCTGGGGCGCGACCACCAGGAAATAGCGCTTGAGAACAGCGCCAAGATCCAGGCCACGCTAAAAAAAATCGGCATTGGCATCGACCACTGGCTGCTGGCCCAGGACAACCCCTACTTCCGCGCCGCCGTGCAGGAAACCTACGACGCCGCCGCGCGAGCCGGCGCCATCGCCAGCCGCGACAGCCAGGAACCCTACTGCGCCCATTGCGACAAATGGGGCTATGAAGCCTTTGGCCGCGGCCTGTGCAACCACTGCGGCGTGGATTCGGACGCCAGCCAGTGCGAGGGCTGCGCCCATACGCCCGATGCGGCAAAAATGCAGGAGTTCCGCTGCAAGCTGTGCGCGCGCCCCATGCACTGGCAGCCGGTGCGGCGCGAATTCCTGCAGCTGGCGCAGTTCCGCCCCCTGTTCCAATCCCTGTTCGGCAACGGCGCCGCGCGCGCCTCGATGAACCAGTTCCTGCGCGAAGAATTCGAGATGGGCTTTCCCGACTGGGGCATCACCCGCCCCCACGATGGCGGCCTCGATCTGCGCGAGGATGGCAGCCGCCGCATCCACACCTGGGTGATGGGCCTGTCCGGCTACTTTGCCGCCTTCCGCGAATTCCTGCATGAGAAGAAGCAGGCGCCGCACGAGTACGACGCGTATTGCAAGTCCGGCCAGGGACGGCTGGTGCATTTCCTCGGCTACGACTGCGCCTTCAGCCACATGATCGTCTACCCCGCCCTGCTGCAATGCATGAAGAGCTACCGCATGGAGCAAAGCTTCTACACCAACCAGTTCCTGACGCTGAACGGCAAGAACCTGTCCACCAGCCGCAACCACGCAATCTGGGCACGCGATCTGGTCGACCAGTCCTGTGCCGACAGCGCGCGCCTGTACCTGGCCTCGGTGGCGCCGGAGGAAGGCGAAGGCGATTTCGACGTGGCCCGCTTCGAAGCCTGGCGCCGCGAGGTGTTCGCCGACATCGGCGGCAAACTGGCCGCCGCCGCCGCGGCCGAATGCGCAGCCGGCGCACCGCTGCAAGCCGATGGCGAAGACGCCGCCGTCATCCACGCCCTGGCCGCGCGCTGGCTCGAGGCCACTTCGCTCGAACACTTCTCGATGCGCGCCTTGGCGCGCCTGGCGCTGGACGTGGTGCAGACGGCGCGCGAACGCCTGGCCGCCGGCGCCGGCGTGCTGCCTTTCGTGGCATTGGCCGGCGCCATCGCCGCGCCGCTGGCGCCCGGCCTGTCGGCGCGCCTGCTGGCCAGCTGCCAGGCCAGCGAGGCCGAGGCCATCGGCCAGCTACTGCTCGGCAACGCGCCCGAGTACGTGATCTGAACGCCATGGCTACTTACCAGGTGATCGTCATCGGGGCCGGCGCCATCGGCGCTTCCATCGCCGCCGCGCTGGCCGAAGCCGGCGTCAGCGTGGCGCTGCTCGAGCGCGGCTGCGCCGGAGCGCAGGGCGCAACGCGCTATACCGGCGGCATCGTGCGCCAGATGGACAGCGATCCGCTGCGCGCGCGCCTGGCAGCGGCCGCACCGCCCTGGCCGCAATCGGGCGTGGTGCGCGCCGCCTTCGCAGCGGCGCTGCGCCGCTGCGGCGCGGCCCATCTGGTTTTGCCCGCTGCCTGCCGCGAACTGCTGGAGAGCGCCGGCGACAGCCTGCGGGTCGACAGCGACGTGGCCGGAGCCGCCGGTCTGGCGCTGGCCCCCCATCCGGTCCATCCGCTGGCCGCGCTGGTGGAACCGGAGGGCGGCATCTCCGACGTGCATGGCTACGTGGCGCGTCTGGCGGCCTATGTGCGGGAACGGGCCGCACTGCACGACCATCTGCCGGTAGAAGGCTACCGCGCCACGGCGCAGGCCGCGCTGGTACAGGCCGGCGGCATGCAACTGAGCGCCGAGGTGGTGATCGACGCCTGCGGCGCGCGCGCCCCGCAAGGCCGGCCACCCGGCCTGGTGCACGCGCGCAGCATTCCCTTCACGCGCTTCGTCACGCACCAGGTGCCGCTGCGCCCCCTGATCGCGCACGCCGCCGGCACTTATGTGCTGCCATTGGGGCCGTCGGCCATCCAGGTCGGCGGCCAGATCCGCAGCCGTGCCGCCGGCCTGGCGCAACTGGACCGCAGCCCTGGCGGCAACGAAGACGATGCGCGCCAGCGCCTTGCCATGCTGGGCTTCGACTGCGGCGCTTTGCAGAGCCTGGGCACCACGGTGGCCTATGACGCCTACGTCGACGATGGCCGTCCCGTCATCGGCTTTGCCGATGGCGCCGAACGGCTTTACCTGGCAAGCGGCTTTTGCGGCGTCGGCTACAAGATGGCGCCGGCGGTGGCCGAACTGGTCGCCGCCGACGTGCAGCGCCGCCTAGGCGGCCGGCCGCCCGCGCCCAGCCAGCAAGCCATGCTGCAAGCCTGTTCGCCGGCGCGCCTGGGAGGGGGAGCGTGATGCGCATCGGCGTCTGCGCCGCCCTGCAGGTGGACAGCACCGTCCATGCGCGTGGCTTCCTGCACGGCGTATACCTGGCGGCCTGCACCCTGCCCGGCATCCGCCGCGCCGAGCTGCTGTTTTACGACGACGGCGCCAGCGCCGAGGGTGGTGCGCGGGCGGCGGCGGCCTTCATCGAGGCTGGCGTTCACGCCGTGATCGGGCATTTCGCCTCGGCCTCGGCGGAAGCGGCGCTGGCGCATTACCGCAGCGCCGGCCTGCCGCTGCTGCTGCCCGCCTCCACCCGCGCCGGCCTGACGCGGCAAGGCAGCACCGCCTTGCGCATCTGCGCCTCGGACCGGGTGCTGGCGCGCCATGCCGCCGCCCTGCTGCGCGGGCAAGGCTTGCAGCGCGTCTGCCTGGCCGGCGATGACAGCCTGCATGGCCGCAGCCAGCTGGAAGAGCTGCATGAAGCGCTGCTGGCGGCCGGACTGCAGCCGCTGCCGGACTGGCGCCAGGCCCAGGCCGGCGTGTATTGCGGCCGGCTCAAGGCCAGCCGCGCTTTTTTACTGGAGCAGCGCGCCGCCGGCAACGCCCTGCCCCTGTATTTCACCGACGATGCCGCCTCGCCCGCGCTCACCGCGCGGCTGGAAGTGCCGGGCGAGGTGTCGGTGCTGAGCTTTCCGGCCGGGATGGCGGCGGCGGCGCTGACGCCCTGCCAGGCCTTCTTCGGCGCCTCGCCCTTGCTGTACACGCTGGAAACGCTGGCCGCCTTCGCCGTGCTGGAACAGGCGGCGCAAGCCAGTCCGGCGCCCCTGTCCGGTCCGGCTCTGCTGCAGACACTGCGCGAACGCGAGTTCGCCAGTCCGCTGGGCGCCATCCGCTTCGCCGCCGGCGAAAACCTGCACGCGCAGGTATCGCTGTGGCGGCACGGCGGTGGCGCGCTGCGGGAACACGCCATCCTTGCCCCGCTGGGCCAGGACACATCAAACCAATAAAACTGGAAGGAAGGATATGAGCGGATCCATTCACAACACGAGCGGCCCACACGAGCTGGAAGTCGCGGCGGCCGGTTTCGGCCCGGCCGGCATCGCCCTGGCCTGCGCCATCGCCGACCACGCCGAGGAGAACGGCCGGCAGGCCTTTGCCGGCGTGCGCTTTTTCGAGCGCGCCAAAAACACCGCCTGGCACGGCGATTTTCTGCTGTCCGGCACGGATATCAACCATCATCTACTGCGCGACCTGGTCACGCCGCGCAATCCGCGCAGCCGCTTCTCCTTCGCCATGTATCTGAAGGAAAAAGGCCGCCTGTTCAAATTCGGCCTGCTGGGCCGCCCGGCCAGCCGCGTCGAATGGTCGGATTATATTGCCTGGGCGTCCGCCCAGCTGACGGACTACGTGGCGTATGACGAAGGCGTGCTGGAAGTGCTGCCGCACACCGAGGACGGCAAGCTGCGCGCGGTGGACGTGATCACGGCGCACGGCAGCTACCGCACGCGGCGCCTGGTGCTCTCCAACGGCAGCCTGCCGCGCATTCCGCAGGTCTTCCAACCCCACCTGGGCGACGGCGTGTTCCACACCAGCGACTATCTGAAGAAGGTCTCGCTGGGCAGCGGTCCGCTGCCGCAGCGCTGGCTGGTGGTCGGTTCCGGCCAAAGCGCCGGCGAGGCGGTGGCGCATCTGCTGGGCCGGGCGCCCACCACCCACGTGCACTCGGTGCATGGCGGCGTCGGCTTCCGCGTCGGCCAGCAAGGCCAGTTCCCCAATCTCGCCTTCCTGCCCGAGCAGGTCGACTACTTCCACCACCTCGATCCCGCCGCGCGCACCCGCGTTTTCGACGATATCCGCAGCACCAACTACGCCGGCGTCGACGCCGACGAAAGCCAGGCTCTGTATTCCGTCCTGTACGAGGGCGAGGTGACGGGCCAGCGCCGCTACGAGCCGCATGCCTGGTCAGCGGTGGAAGCGGTGGAGGCGCTGGGCAAGGCCTACGCCGTCACCCTGCGCGACAGCAACACCGGCAAGACCAGCACCATCGTGGTGGACGCCATCGTACTCGGCACGGGCTACGAGCAACCGCCGATTCCGCCGCTGCTGGCCATGCTCCAGCCCTGGCTGGAACGCGATGCGGACGGCAGCATGATGGTAGACCGCCAGTACCGCGTCGGCCTGCGCCACGCCCAGGGCATCGCCATCTTCGCCAACGGCACTTCCGAGAAAACCCACGGCATCAGCGACGCGCAATCCTTCTCCATGGTGGCGGTGCGCGCGCAGGCGCTGCTGGAAGGCTTGCTGGCGGCGCAGCGCGAAACCGGCCTGCGTTCGGCGCAGGCGGCCTGAATACCGGAGCGACAATGAACTGCGTCTCTCACATCATCGGCGACTCCAACTTCGTACGCCTGAGCGGCCTGGGCCTGAGCAACCTGAATCTCAAGCTGGAGTCCTGCAATCCGGCCGGCTCGATCAAGATGAAAACGGCCATCGGCCTGATCGAACACTACGCCGAGCAGCGCGCCATCACGCCCGACACCACCCTGATCGAATCGTCGTCCGGCAACCTGGGCGTGGCCCTGAGCCTGGTGTGCGCCGAGCGCGGCTACCGCTTCATCTGCGTGGTCGACCCCAACACCAATGCGCACAATATCAGGCTGATGGAAGCCTACGGCGCGCAGGTGGTCGAGGTCACGGAGCGCGACGAGAACGGCGGCTTTCTCGGCACCCGCATCCGCTACGTCAAGGACGCGGTGGCGCGCAATCCGGACTATCTGTGGCTCAATCAATACAGCAATCCAGCCAACGCCCAGGCCCACGCCAGCACCACGGCCAGGTCCATCCACATCGCCTTCCCGGCGCTGGACTATCTGTTCGTGGGCGCCGGCACCAGCGGCACGCTGATGGGCTGCGTGCAGTATTTCCGGCGCCACTCGCCGCGCACCGAAATCATCGCGGTCGACAGCAAGGGGTCGGTGACGTTCGGCCTGGCGCCAGGCAAGCGCTTCATCCCCGGCTTGGGCTCCAGCCAGCGCCCGCCGATCTTCGATCCGGCCGGCATCGGACGCTGCCAGATGGTCGACGAGCGCGCCGCCATCGCCATCTGCCGCTGGCTGGCGCGCAGCAACGGCATCCTGGCCGGCGGCTCGACCGGCACCGTGCTGGCCGGCGTGGCCGCCCTGGCCCAGGAGCTGCCGCGCGACGCCACCATCGTCGCCATCTCGCCCGACGCGGGCGAACGCTATTTGGACACCATTTACAACGACGAATGGGTGCGCGAGAAGTTCGGCGCCAACGCGCTGGCAGCCCTACCGGCCAACGGCGTGGACGCCAGCCTGCGCACCCTGGTCACCACCTATAAAGGAAAAATCGAATGTTCGAATTCCATGTGATTCCCGGCGCCCGGGTCAGGCAGATCCTGGATGCCCATCTGGCGGGCATGGCCGAGCGCGTTGGCCAGGCCTATCTGCGCCATCATGCCGGGCAGACCATCAACCCGGACAGTTATTTCCTGCGCTTTCCCAGCGAGCCGCGCAACCGCATCATCGCCCTGCCCGGCGCCATCGAAGGCGCGGACGGCGTGGCCGGCATCAAGTGGATTTCCAGCTTTCCCGCCAATACCGAACAAGGCTTGCCGCGCGCCTCGGCCGTGATCGTACTCAACGACCGCCGCACCGGCTATCCCATCGCCTGCATGGAAGGGGCGCAGATCAGCGCCGTGCGCACCGCCGCCTCGGCCGTGCTGGGCGCATGGTGGATGAACGGGCGCCAGCGCCATTGCGCCAGCGTCGGCTTCATCGGCGCCGGCGTCATTGCCCGCAATATCGCGCGCATGCTGCGCGTGGAGCGCTGGGCCATCGGCCAGGCCATCGTGCACGACGCCGATCCGGCGTCGGCCGACGCGCTGCAGGCCTGGCTGCGCCGGCAGGATTTTCCGGCCGTGCAGGGCGGCAGCCTGGAGCAGGCCTTGCAAGCCGATCTCGTGGTCTTCGCCACCACCGCGGGCGAACCGTATGTGCAGCCGCCCTTCCATTTCCGTCCCGGCCAGATCGTGCTGAACATCTCGCTGCGCGACATCGCGCCGGAATTGATCCTGGCAGCGGAAAACATCTGCGACGACGTCGAGCATTGCATGAAGGCCGGCACCTCGCCCCATCTGGCCGAGCAGTTGAGCGGCACGCGCGCCTTCATGAAGGGCAGTCTGGCCGCCCTGATGCGCGGCGAATTCGAACTGGACCGCAGCCGCCCGCTGATCTTTTCGCCGTTCGGCCTGGGCGTGCTCGATCTGGAGCTGGCGCGCCTGGTGCTGGCCGAGGCGCGCCAGGCGCCGGACACGGTGGCGATCGAGCACTTCTTCGCCGAGGAGGCAAGATGGTGAGCCGCAGCCCCATGCCGGGCTCCGCCGGACGCCCCTATCAGCTGGCCATCGTGGGCTGCGGCTCGCGCGGGCTGAGCGTGCTGGAAAGGGTGGCGGGGGGGGGGGGGGGCGCC
>JANCSZ010000005.1:393542-494521 GCA_024437665.1 Massilia sp. YIM B04103
AGCCAGCGCCGCGTCGAGGTACTGGTCTTCGATCCGCAGGAGCCGGGACCAGGCCTGCACTCGCCCGGCCAGCCCGATTACCTGATGCTGAACACGGTGGCCAGCCAGCTCTCCATCTTCCCCGACGACGCCGCCCTGGCGGGCCAGCCCGGCCGCGCCGGGCCGGGCTTTTACCAGTGGTGCGTGGAGTACAAGGGCCGGCCCTGCCGCCCGCCGCGCTGCGCCGGCGAGGCAGCGCAGCCGGCCGGTCCGGCCGATTTTCTGCCGCGCGGCTGGCTGGGCGAATATCTGGTCTGGGCTTACCGCCACATCCTGGCCGGCCTGCCGCCCAACGTCAGCGTGCACCACATCGCCGAGCGCGTATCGGACATCGCCCACGGCGACGGCATCGGCTACATTCTCAGCACGCCCTCCGGCATGGCGCGGCAGGCCGACGCCGTGGTGCTGAGCATGGGCCATAGCGGCCGGCGCCCGGCCGTCCACACGGCGCCGCCGCTTGCCGCGCCGGGCGCCGGCGTGGCGCTGGAAGGCCTGGGCCTGGCCGCGATGGACGCCCTGGCCGCGCTGACCGTGGGCGTGGGCGGCAGCTACCGGCGCGATGCCGACGGCACGCTACGCTACCAGCCTTCGGGCCGGGAAGCGCGCATCGTGATGTATTCGCGCAGCGGCCTGCCCTTCCGCACCCGTCCCGACATCGCGCCCGGCCAGCGCCGCGCGCCGCCCGTGGCGCTGACGCTGGAGGCGGTGGCCGAATTGCGCCGCCAGCATCCGCTAGGCATCGATTTCGAAGCCCAGGTGCTGCCGCTGCTGAAGGCGGAAATGATCGCGGCCTACTACGGCACGGCGGCGCGCGACGAGGCGCTGCGCGCGCGCATCGGCGCCTGGTTCCGCGCCGGCCGGCTGGAAAAGGAACTGCAGGTGCTGGCCTGCCGCTTCGGCCCCTTCGATCCCGGCGCGCTGCTGATGACCGAACTGCCGATGGCGGCGCACGGCGCCGGCTATCAGAGCTGGATGCGCGCCTTCATCGAACAGGATTTGCGCGACAGCACGTGCGGCCTGGCCGCCAGTCCCGTGAAAGCCGCCGCCGAAGTCTGGCGCGACTGCCGCGAGCAGCTGCGCCGCGTGATCGACGATCGGGGCCTGACGCCGGCCTCGCAGCGCTTGTTCTTCCAGAGCTATGCGCCGCTGGTCAACCAGCTGGTGGCCGGCCCGCAGAAGGAGCGGCATGAGGAGCTGCTGGCCCTGCTGGCGGCGGGCGTGCTGCGGCTGGCGCGCGTGCGGCGCGTGGAGCGCCGGGGCGCAGGCGCCACGTTGTGGCTGGACGAGGAGGCGCAGCCGCTTGCCATGGACTACCTGGTCGCCGCCCGCATCCCCGACAATCGCCATCCCGAGCAGCAGCCCGAGGCCGTGGCCAGCCTGCGCCGCGCGCAACTGCTGCAATGCCTGGACGGCAGCGGTTTCGGCGTGCGCACCGACGGCCAGGGGCGCGCCATCGACGCGCAAGGACGCAGCGCCGACAACCTATGGGTACTGGGCCCCTTGGCCGAAGGCTCGACTTATTACAACCATTACGTTCCTTCTTCCGGCGCCTACTCGCGCGCCTTCATGGACGCCCAGCGCATCGCGCAAGCGGTGCTGGCGGCCTGCGACCGGGAACGCGAGGCAGGACAGCCGGCCGGCCGCAGCTACGCCTGAAGCATGGCGCGGGTCTGATCCCAATACACACAGGATGCCACAGGCATCCGCAAAGGAGACAAAGATGCTTGATCGTCTGGTGGCCGAATCCGATACCATCTGGAGCAGGCTGCGCATCGAGGCAGCCGAAACGGCAAGGCAGGAACCGCTGCTCAAAAGCCTGTTGTGCGTACTCGTTCTGAACTGCCCATCCCTGGAAAGCGCACTGGCGCGGCTGATCGCCGGAAAACTGGCTGCGCCCCTGCTGCCCGAGGAGGATTTGTATGGACCGGCGCTGCAGGTGTGCCAGCGCGCGCGCGGTCTCGGCAACGCCGTCCGGCGCGATCTGCTGGCTGCCGTGGAGCGCGATCCGGCCTGCAACAGCCTGGTGCACCCCTTCACCAACCACAAGGGCTTTCAGGCCCTGCAAACCTACCGCATCGCGCATGAGCTATGGCAGGAAGGACGGCGCAGCCTGGCCAGCCATATCCAGGCGCGCGCCTCGGAAGTGTTCGGCGTGGATATCCATCCGGCGGCGCGCATCGGCACCGGCGTGTTTATCGACCACGCCACCGGCGTGGTGATCGGAGAAACCAGCGTGGTGGCCGATGACGTTTCGATGTTCCAGGACGTCACGCTGGGCGGCACCGGCAAGGAAAGCGGCGACCGCCATCCCAAGGTGGAGCGTGGCGTGCTGCTGTGCGCCGGCGCCAAGGTCCTGGGCAATGTGCGCATCCGCGTCGGCGCCAAGGTCGGCGCCGGCAGCGTGGTGCTGGGCGATGTCGCGCCTTATACCACCGTGGTGGGCGTGCCGGCCCGCCCCACCGCGCGCTCGCGCCAGGACGATATGCTGCACTGGCAACCGGCCGATGCCGCCTCGCTGGCCATCGATTCGCTATGCCTGCCCAAAGTTTAGGAGAACCACGATGAACCGACTCATCTCCGATCCAGCTTTCAGCACGCCCGGCGTGGCAGCGGGCAGCGACTGGTTCAGCTTTGAAAACTATACCGTGGCCTTGCGTGCGCTGCCGTTCTTCCGCTACTCGGAAGCGGTGGATGCCGAGGCGGTAGAGCTGCTGGCGCGCTGCGTCATGGCCGAAGGCATGTGGTCGACCGCGCTGCCGGTGGAGGAAAACACCGGCTATATCATGGACGGCAACCACCGGCTGGCGGTGGCGCATCGGCTGGGCCTGTGCCAGCTGCCCTGCATTCCGCTCTCCTATGAAGACCGGCGGGTATCGGTCTGCCACTGGAGCACCGGCCGGCCCTTCGCCGCCAGCGAGATGGAGCGCCTTGCCGAACAAGGCGTGCTGCTGCCTTACAAGACCACGCGCCACCGCTTCGCGCCGACCCTGCCGCGCCTGGAGCTGCCGCTGGAACTGCTGCGCCAGCCCGTGCCCTAAAGCGCGGCCGATAAAGCAACAGTTACTTCGCCATCGGCGCCAGCTGCTCCAGGATCGCGTGCGCGGCCTTGAGACGGGCCGGATTCGGATACGCCTTATTCGCCAGCATCACGATGCCGATTTTTTTGCCCGGCACGAACAGCGCATAGGCGCCAAAGCCGCCGGTGGAACCGGTCTTGTTGAACAGGGTCATGGCTGGCGCAGCAACCGGCGACGCAATCCGCTTGACCGGATTGGCCTCCCAGGTCATGGCGCGGGAGTTACCGTCCTGCAGGCGCTCCAGGCTCACCGGATAGGGATGCTGCTCCCATCCCAGGCCTTGCACCATGACGCCCACCTCGAAGTAACCGACGTGGGTGCCGTCCACCGCGCGCCGCGCCACCGCATCCAGCTGGCTTGGATCGATATTCATCTGCAGGTAGCGGATCATGTCGGCCGCCGTCGACTTCACGCCATAAGCTTCCCAATCGAAGGCGCCGCCGCTCACGCGCACCGGCTTGTTGTCCTTGTTATAGCCCCAGGCATAGTTGGCCTTGGCCGCCTCCGGCACATGGACATAGGTGGAGTTCAGTCCCAACTTGGGCAGGAGCTGCTTTTCCAGGGCGTTGTCGAAATCGGTCTTCAGCGCGGCGGCGGCGGCATGGCCGAACAGGCCGATGCTGGGATTGGAATAGCGGCGCTGCACGCCTGGCGCGGCGTCCGGCTTCCACTGCTTGAAGTAGGCCAGCTCCTGGCCTCTGCTATCGAACTTTTCCGGGAATTGCAAGGGGAAACCACCGGCGGTATAGGTGGCCAGATGCAGCAGGCTGGCCTTGTCGACCGCGCTGCCTTTCAGCGCGGGGATGTATTTGCCGGGATGGTCGTCGAAGGACAGCTTGCCCTGCGCCTGGGCGTAGGAAGCCAGGGTGGCGGTGAAGGTCTTGCTGATGGAACCCAGCTCGAACAAGGTGTTTTCCGTGACAGGCGTGTTCTGCTCGCGCGAGGCCACGCCGTAGTTGACGAAGACCGGCTGGCCGCCGATGGTCACGGCGACAGCCATGCCGGGCACATCGAATTCCGCCATCACGGGGCGGATGGCGCTGTCGACAATGGCGCGGATCTGCGCGGCCTGGTCGTCGGCCCAGCTGCTGGCGGGCAGCAGGCAGGCGGCCATGAGGGCGAGGGTTTTGCAAGAGCGGAGTTTCAAGATAGGGTCCTTTCTGATGCGTTCAAAGCATGGTTAAAGCGTTTCCAGCTGCGCTGGCAATTGATTCAGCACGGCGGCGCGCAAGCGCGGTCCGGCTGCTCCTTCCTCCTCCTTCTGGTCCTGAACCAGATAGGTGAATACGATCGTGCGGCCGCCCTTGGCCGCCCAGCCCACGAACCATCCGTAGGCGCGCGTCTTGTCTTCCTTACCGTCGGCCTTGACCGGGTAGCCGGTGCCGGTCTTGCCGTACACTTCCCAGCCGTTGGCGAAGCTGGCCAGCTTGAACAGGCGGGCGCTCATCTCATACGCCTGCGGCTGCAGCGGCAGCTCGCGCCTGGCCATGCGGCGCAGGAAGGCGATCTGCTCGTCACCCGAAATCTTGAGAGAGGAGTTGATCCAGGCGTAGCCCAGGCCATTGTCCGCCCCTGCGTCGCCGGCAACGTCGCGGTTGCCGTAGCCGAAGTCCTGCACATAGCGCTGGAAGCGCGCCGCGCCCAACTGCCGCGTGACCTGCTGCGCATACCAGACGGACGAATACTTGATCCAGCCGGTGGGATCGAGATTCTGGCGCCACTCCGGGACCCAGTCCGGGTAGCCTTCCTTGAACGGCAGCACGGGCGTGTGCGCGTCGCGCAGGAAGCCGCTGTCGTAGCCCATCAGGCTGACCGCGATATTGAAGGTGGAAGCGGGCGTGACGCGCGCCTCGCACTGGCCTTCGCGCTGCAGCACCCGGCCGCTGGCCGCATCCATCAGCTGCGTGCAGCGGATGGTGGCGAGCGCCTCCAGGTCCGGCGCCACATTGCCGGCCAGCGCGGATTGCAGGGCGAAGTTGCCGGCGGCCAGACCCGCCAGCGCGGCCACGCCAGCCCAGCGCGCCCAGCGGCCGCGCAGCGCGCTGCCTGGCTGGCGGATCAGGGACAGGCGCGACGCCAGCGTGGCGGTATCGATGCTGCCGAAAGCCAGCGCCATTTCCGGCGGACGGGCTTGCAGCTTGAGCTGGGCCAGCAGCGCGGCGGCATACACTTTGCGCTGGGCCGCCGGGCGGCCGCGCAGCACGTCGCGGTCGCAACCCAGCTCCTGGGCCCAACCCAGGCTGGCGCGCAGCAGGCGCATGAAGGGGTTGAACCACAACAGCGTTTGCAGTACGAGGCCCAGCGTCATCCACTGCAGGTCGCGGCGGCGCAAATGCGTCAGCTCATGCTCGACGATCATTTGCTGCTGCATGGCGTCGAATTCGCGCAGGTGGCGCGGCAGCAGCAGACGCGGACGCAAGGGGCCAAGCAGCATGGGCGAAATCGGCGCATCGACCTCGATGACCTGGGCGCGGCTGGCGCGCGCCAGCTCGCTGCCGAAGCCCGCATGCGCTTCGCACTCGGGCAAGCCATGGCCGCTGCCGGCCAGCCGGTTCAGCATGCGCTGGCCATGCAGCAGGCGGCCCAGCGCATAGGCCAGGCCAAGCAGGTATACCGCCAGCCAGGCATGCGCGGTCAGGTTCAGCCAGGGGCGCTCGGCGCGCTGCGTCTGGGCCAGCGGCGCCACGGGCGCGGACGGCTCAAACGCCGGGGTGGCGGGCGCGAGATAGTGCGATACCGTCTCGGTCGCGCCTTCGATCGGCAGCAGCAGGCGTACCCGCTCGCTGTGCGGCAGCAAGATCAGCACGAAGGTACCGATCACGGTCAATTGTCCCAGCAGCCAGATCGAACGCTGGGCCGCCAGCGCGGGCAGATAGCGGCGCAGCAGCGCGCTCAGTCCCCACACGCTCAGGCCGGCCAGCAGGCAGCCCAGGCTGGCCAGCAGGAAGCGCAGCAGCACAAGGTCGAAGGAACTCACTGCTGCGGCTCCTCGTCGTCCGGCCAGTCGTTCAGCATCTGTTCGAGCTGCGCCAGTTCCTGCGCGTCCACCAGCTTACTGCCGGTGAACATATTGACGGGCAGCGGCGCGTCCATCTCCATCACGCGGCGGCCGAAGTCGCGCGCGAACGCCGCCAGGGTGCCGACTTTTTCCAGCTGCGCCGCGTAGACCTGCACGCCGTGGCGCACTTCCTGGCCCACCATCTCCTTTTCCAGCATGCGCTCAAGCGTCTTGCGGGTCGAGGAGAAGGACCAGCCGAGTTCACGCTCGACTTCCATATGGATTTCGCGCGCGCTGAGGGGGTGGCGCTTCCACAGCGCTTTCAGCACGCAAAGTTCGGTGGTCGAGGGTACGGCCATGGGAGTTTCCTGAATTGTGACGATGATGGCGAGTATGCGACATTTGTCACAATACTGTCAAGAAGCGGACGAATTTGACCTGGATCAAAAATCCCCAAAACTTCAGGCGTAATCCGCAAACTCTTGTAGACGCGTCAAACAATGAGTTCTAGGCTTGGTGTATCAGCAACGCTCCCATCCATCCGCTCAAGGAGGTCGTTATGTCGTATCAAACCATCGTGGTGCATGCAGACAAATCGAAAGGCTCGTCGGCGCGCATCGAACTCGCGGCCAAATTGGCGCAGCAGGAACTGGCCCACCTGGTCGGCACCGCCTTGACCGGCATTCCGCGCTATATGTATGCCGGCAGCCCCTTCGACATGACCGGCATCGTGATTGGCGACGTGGCGGCCACCGCCGAACGGCGCGCGGGCGAGGCGCTGTCCGAGTTCGAGCGGCTGGCGGCCAGGGTGGAATTGAAGTCGAGCGAAAAACGCCTGCTCAACGATGACGAATACAGCGGCCTATGTCTGCAGGCGCGCTACGCCGACCTGGTGGTGCTGGGCCAGGCCGATCCGGATGGTCCCGACCACGGCGCCCTGCTGCACGACCTGCCCGAATACGTGGTGCTGAACAGCGGCCGTCCCGTGCTGGTGGTGCCCTACATCGGCCAGTTCGCCACCAGCGGCAACCGCGTGCTGGTGGCCTGGAACGGCAGTGTTGAAGCGGCGCGCGCCGTCACCGGCGCCCTTCCCCTGCTGCGCCGCGCCGCCAAAGTCACCATCGCCGTCTTCGATCCGCAGATCGGCAGCCGCGCCCATGGCGAGGAACCGGGTGCCGACATCGCGCTCTATCTGGCGCGCCATGGCGTGAATGTGGAGGTCACGGTCGAACAGCGTCCGGCCACTTCCGATGTGGGCAATGCCCTGCTCTCGCTGGCGGCGAATATCTCGGCCGACCTGATCGTGATGGGCGCGTATGGCCACACCCGCCTGCGCGAAATGCTGCTGGGCGGCGCCACGCGCACCGTGCTGGCCTCGATGACGGTGCCGGTGCTGATGGCGCACTAAGCGCCGCTTAGGGGGTCACAGGAAAGGCCACTTGAGGATGCCCTTCGCATGCAGCACCGGACGAGCGACCAGGTAGCCGAGGGAGAAGCCGAAGGCCAGCAGGCTGCTGGCTTCTCCCATGAAGGCGAGGAAGAGACCGGCCACCAAGGACACCGCCACCAGCATCAGCAGCCAGACTTCGATGCTCATAAAGAGAACCGCCGCCTCGCGCCAGACGCGCAGCGTCAGGGCACAGATTTCCTTGATGGTTTTGACTTCGTGACTCATGGGATTATCGACAATATTGCAGTAGGCTGGAAATGAAAAATCGCCGGCTAGCGGCGATTTGTTCAAGCCCATAACTCTACCATACTTCACGCCGGCTCCAGGCTTTTGAGGTAGGCGCGGAACATGGCGTTCATCGCCTCGGCATAGGTCTCGATTTCTTCCGCTGTGCGCGGCGTTTCCGAGAACTGCTTGCCCACCGTGCTGAGGGTGGTGACGATCAAATCGGTGGCGACGCTACGCGCCGCCTCGTCCACGGCTGGCAGCAACTCGCGCATGAAGAGCGCGATATTCTGGTCGCCCTCGGCCCGCGCCGCCTTGGCTTCGGGCGCGTCGCGGTACAGCGGCGCGGCATCGTCCAGCGCGCGCCGCACGGCCGCCTCGTCGCACTCGGACTGGATGAAGGCGTGCACCATGCGGCGCAACCTTTCCAGCGGCGGCTGGCTGGCGTCGCCCAGAATATCCCACAGCATGGCGCCGGTCTCGCGCCATTCATCGCTCTGCAGGCGAAACAGGATGGAAGCCTTGTTCGGGAAGTACTGGTACACCGATCCGATGCTGACGCCAGCACGTTCAGCCACCCGCGTGGTGGTGAAGCGCCGCACGCCCTCCTTCGCCAAAACCTGAATAGCCGCCTCCAGAATCGCTGAAACCAGCTCCGTGGAACGGGCCTGTTTCGGCTTTCTGCGCGAGGAGATCGAGGCGTTTTCGTGGTCGGTCATGGCGGGGTTCCGGAAAGCGAATAGAAAATATGAAGGATTCTTCATATTATTACCTCTCCCAAAACAAAAGGAAATACCCTTATGACGACCCTGACCTCCGCTCCCCTCGCCACGCTGCTGAACCGCCTGTTCGAGGAAGCCGACGCCCTGAATATCCAGGCCATTCCGGCCGTGGCCGAATTGTCCGAAGCGCAGCTCAAGCAGCTGATGCAAAGCAAAACCGATTACGCCGACTTGTACGGCAGGCTGAAAGATGCCGCGCTGCCCGTCTCGCGCGCCACCGGCGGCCTGCTGTATATGCTGGCGCGCAGCATGCGCGCCCATGTGATCGTGGAATTCGGCACCTCCTTCGGCATCTCCACCCTGCATATGGCTGCCGCCTTGCGCGACAACGGCGGCGGCCTGCTGATCACCAGCGAATTCGAACCATCCAAGGTGGCGCGGGCGCGCGCGAATCTGCAGGCGGGCGGGCTGGACGACCTGGTGGAAATCCGCGCCGGCGACGCGCTGCAAACCCTCGGCCGCGACCTGCCGGAAAAGATCGACCTGCTGCTGCTCGACGGCGCCAAGGCGCTCTACCCCGACATTCTGGACCTGGTGGAAAGCCGGCTGCGTCCCGGCGCACTCATCGTCGCCGACAATGCCGACGACAGCCCCGCGTATCTGGCGCGCGTGCGCGCGCCGGCCAGCGGCTACCTCTCCACGCCATTCGCGGAGGATGTCGAACTGTCCATCAAGCTTGGTTGAGCAGGCAGCTCATCTCTTCGGTTTGATCCAGTTATAGTTCTTGGCAAATGCAAACGCATTTTCTCCCGGCAGGCGAAAAACGTAGAACCTCTTGGTTCCCGCCTTGAGGTAGCTATCGATGCCCGGCACGACCGTCGACGTCCTGCCGAGCGGGATGGAGAAGAGCTGCACGCACGATTCAGGCAGGGTGTAGGCGTTCAGCACCAGATCGTCCTTCAAGGTTCCTGCATTATTGGTTCCGGCAAAATGGACGGAGTCGAAACCCTGATTGCGCAGGCAGATCATATGGTGGGACTGCACCAGCGGCTTGTCCTGCGCGTTGGGATTCGAATAGGCGATGATGGCGATATCGAGCGGCTGAAAGGCCGCCGGGTCGTTGCATTCGAATACCTTGCCGTTATAGTAGTCTTGCATGAAATTGTGCTTGATGTAGCCGCTGGCGTTATCAAAACCGGCGTCGAACCAGAACGCTTTGCCATGGGCGCTGAAATTCAGCTCATAGGCGAATTGATAGCAATTCCTACCCTTGCTCAGGAATGCCAGGTCCGCCATATCGTAGCTTTTGCCGTTCAGTCTGTACTCATTTGGAAAGTCCATTTTTTCCTCTGTCAAAAACGGCGGCCCGCCACCGGGCCGCCTTTGCCTTACATCCAGTTCACCCCTTTGATCTGCAGGAAGAGCGCGCTGAGCGCATCGTTCCAGCGCTCGCAGCGGCCAGCCAGGCCGACGAAAATGTGCTGGTTGCGGTCATCGTAGGAGAAGATCGGCGCCAGGTTGCGGTCGTTGCCGCCCACCCCGACGCCCTGGGGGAAGTTACTGGTCTTGACGCGGATATAGTCGATGTAGATATTGCCCTCGCCCGCCGGCACGGCAATCTCCGTGATGTAGTCGGCGTCGCCGAGCGAGATGTTCTCGACCTGGTTGCCGTGCTCCTGGCCGTGGGTGAATTTCGTGATTTGCCCGTTGGCGTCCTTGTAGGTGATCTCGATCAAGTCCACATAGGCATCGCCGCGCAGACGGATATGGCTGACGCGCAGGCCACGGTCAAGAAAATCGCCGGTCGTCACATCGTGATAAGGCTGGCCGCCGCCACCGCCGAGACGCTTGCTTTGCCGGGTCTCGTACTGGATCGACGGCCAGCCGTAGACGGCCGCAGGCAGGTGGGGATTTTCCAGCGGCGTGCTGGGCGACTGGTTGAAACGGTTGCGCAAGTCGTTGCAGACATCCAGGTCGGCCTGGATCTGACGCTGGCGTTCCTGCGTCGCGCTGTCCAGCGTGCAGCCGTAGCGCCGCATGGTCTGCTCCAGATTAGCCAGGCGTTCCTTGATGCCGATCAGGCGCGCCTCCTTGGCCAGCAAGCCTTCCTGGGCGCCCGTGCCGTTGAACAGCTGGCGGTTGTGCGCCAGCGCGGTCAAGGCGGCCTCGATTCCCGGGTGGGTGAAGACGTGCTCGTAGCCGGTGGCTTTGAAGCCGACCGTACCTGTGGGCAGGTTGTTGGCCGCCTCGAAGAAAGCATAGGCGGTGCGAATGACATCCTGTTCGCCCGACATGGTGAAGCTCGATCCGATGACGGCCTGGTGCAGTTCGACGTTCTGGCTGATCTGCGTAACGGAATGCGAGAAGTTGCTGCCGGCCTTGCCCGACACGGTGACGTTCTCGATGATGCCGGAGGCTTCGATCCTCGCCTTCAATTCCAGTTTTTCCTCGCGGCTCTTGCAGCGATAGGCGTACACGGCGAAGTATTGCGCGCCGCGTATGAGTTCCGAAACATAGGCGTCGCCATACATCTTGCAGAACAGATCCAGCTCGCCCGCCGTGACGGGCACCGGGATGTCGTCGTGCAGTTGCGCCGCCTTGCTGAAGTGGCTCTTCGACACCACGCTGGCCTTCACCACAATGCAGAGACTATGCTCGCTGAAGCGCAGCTTTTGAAACAGGCTGAATTTTTCCGAGTAGCCGCCGATCCCCTCCACCGCGATCTTGCGGCCGATATTGATCTCCAGGCTTTGCTTGAGCGAATCCTCCTCCGAGCACAGGGACACCGCGATCTCGCTATTGCCGCCGGCCGTGTCGAGCACCTGCGTGTGGACAGCCGTTTGCAGCGGTCCCAGCGTGCACGAATAGCCTTGGCCGATATTGAATGCGCTTGCTGTGGCGCTATGGTTTGCCATATCTAGCTTTCTAAGTTGTTGAGGTAGTGGGAAACGGATGTTAGCGAAATAACACTGCCCGTCTTTTACCGTTTGTGCGGCCGACGGCGCTCCGACGCGCATTGCACTCGATGCTAAAATTGCATGTTTTTTTGCCTACCGTTATGCAGCGGGTCCGCTTCCCCGCCGCCAGGCGGCGCTGGAAACCGAATTGAGTCCTTTGGTCATGCAATTGGTCGGCAAGATCGACCGCATCTTCTACACGCAGTCCTGCCTCGACCAGGCCGCCGAACTTTCCATCCAGGGACTGGCGCGATCCTGTGGAATGAGCCGCTTCCAGTTGCAGCGGCGGTTCAAGAAGGAGACGGGCAGCAGCCCGCAGGAGTTCATCGCGGCGCAAAGGCTGGACGTGGCGGCCGCCTATGTCCGCCTGAGCAACCAGCCCCTGCTCGATGTCGCCATCAGCATGGGTTACTGTGGCCAGCAATCGTTCACCCGCGCCTTCACGCGGCGCTGGGGCATGTCGCCGCAGCGCATGCGCCTGAGCGCCAGGGCGCAATATGCCGCCTGTTTCGCCGGCCCGGCCGACGCAGCCATCGCCCAGCGCATCGTGCATTGGCGCGCGCCGAGGCGGCTCTGGTTCAAGCGCTACACCGGTCCCTACGCCTGCGTGCCTGAGCACTGGGATAGATTCAAAGGGGAACTGGCGGGGCTGGCGCAGCGCGTCAAGCCGCCTTACTACGGCATCATCTACGATGACCCGGACATCACGCCGCCGCAACGAATACGCTATGGCTGCGCTATCGAGGCGTCGACGGGCGCGGGTGCTGCGCCCGAGGGCTGGCTGGAACTGGAGGTTGCACCGTCGCGCTTCGCTGTCTTCTCGATCTGCTGCAGCTATCTGGAGGGCTTGGCGCGGCTGCGGCCGCGCGTGCTGTCATGGTTCGCCGCCCAGCGCGCAACCTTGGGCACGGCCGGCGTGTTCGAGCTGTATGAGGAATTGCCGGCCAGCGAGCAGCGTGCCATACAGCTGCATGTGTCGCTGGCCGATTGAGGATGGGAGGAGACTATTCCCCAGCCTGATGGAACACGAGATCGTCGACGCGGCGGCCGTTGCACAGGTGCTCGTCGATGATGCGGTCCATGTTTTCCGGCGTGACGTTGTAGTACCAGGTGCCGTCAGGCTGGACGCAGACGATGGGGCCACCCTTGCAGGCGGCGAAGCAGCCCACGCGGCTGCGCTTGACGCGCAGGTCGCCCGCGTTCAGGCCGGCGGCCTTGAACTTGTCGCCCAGGCTATCGAACAGCACTTGCGATTCGCCGTCGGCGCTGCAGCGCGGGCCGGTGCAGATCAGCAGGTGGCGGCGGTAATCGCCGATCTTGGGCTTGACCACCTCGGTGGCGGTGGCGCCGCCTGCGCTTTCGTCGGCGGCGCTCATGCTTCGCCTTCCTCGGCGGCAGCCATTTCGGTCTCCACCGGCTCGGCCAGGGTGTCGCGGATATAGTCGGCCGGCAGGCGGTGGCGCGCGGCCAGAATGTCGATGCTGTCGCCGGCCGCGTGTTCGGCCTGCAGGGTTTCCAGCCAGCCAAGCAGGCCGGTACTCAGGGAACGGCCGGCGCGTTCGCCATCGCGGGTGGCGCCGCCCTCCTCCATATCGTATTTATTGGCGTAGCCGCGCGGCGTGACCATCAGGCCGTGGCGCACGAAGGTATTGCTGTTGCCGATCAAAACGGTGCTCAGCATGCCGATATCGGCTTCGGCCATGCTGTCGAGCGTGGTGAAGACGATGTTCTCGCGACGGCGGTAAGCACTCTTCACAATGGCGACCGGCGTGTCGGGACGGCGGTGGCGCAGGAACAGGCGCTGCGCCTCCAGGATCTGGCGCGTGCGGCGGCCGCTCTTGGGGTTGTACAAGGCGACCACGAAGTCCGCCATGGCCACCGCATCGAGGCGGCGCGCGATGGTGGGCCAGGGCGTGAGCAGGTCCGACAGCGAGATGGCGCAGAAATCGTGGGTCAGCGGCGCGCCCACCAGCGCGGCGCAGCTGTTCAGGGCCGAGGCGCCGGGGATGATTTCAACCGCCACCGGATCGTCCGGCGTCCAGCCGGCCTGGAACAGCACCTCGTAGGTGGGGCCGGCCATGCCGTAGACGCCCGCGTCGCCGGAGGAGATCAGCGCCACTTTCTTGCCGGCGCGCGCCGCTTCCAGCGCGCTGACGGCGCGGTCCAGTTCTTCGGTCATCGATTTGCGGATGATCTCCTTGCCTTCGATCAGGTCGGCCACCAGCTTGATGTAGGTGACGTAACCGATCACCACGTCGGCTTCGGCGATGGCGGCGCGGGCGCGCTGGGTCATATGGTCAACGCTGCCGGGGCCAATCCCCACCAGCATGATCTTGCCCGCGCCAGCGGCGGACACTTTGAGTTCTTCGTTCATGGATTCTTCCTTGCGATCGAGACGGTGGCATTGCGGCCATCGGCGCCCCGGAGTTTATGTTTTTCGACGAGCAGTGCGCTCATGGGGGTATCGGGTCCGGCCGCCAGCAGCGCGGCCGCTTCGCTCACGGACGGCGTGCCGGTGTAGCGCCGCACCGTTTCGGAGGGATGCGGCACCGGTATGGCCGCCAGCTGCTCCGCTTCATAGAAATGCAGCGGCCAGCCGTATTCCTCGGCCAGCGCCAGCAGCGCGGCTTCGTCCTTTTTCAGCGTGATGGTGGCGGCGGCCGTCACCTGCTCGCGGGTGGCGCCCGCTTCGGCCAATGCCGCCTGCACCGCTTCGCGCACGGTTTCCAGCAGCACGCCGCGGTCGCAGCCCAGACCGACGGTGAAGGCCGTCATGCGGCTTCCTGCGGCGGGCGGTAGACCACCAGGCGCTCATGCAGCGCGTCCCAACGCTCGGCCGGCACGTCGGCGTGCGTCACCCACAGCAGGGCGGCAAAGCGTTCCAAGTCCACCTCATCGAAACGGCTGAAACGGTGAATGTTGTCGGGCAGCGGCGTGGGACGGGTCCACCAGTCCGGGCTACCGGCTTCCTGCACGAAGGCGATCGGCTCGCCGTTCACCACATGGGCCGAAACGCGCGTGATATTGATCTTCGGCGCTTCCACGCGCCAGCCCAGGTGGCGGCCCAGGATATCGACCGGGATGGTGCGGCCGACGTCAGAGGCGGTGGTCAGCACCGGCGCGGCGCCCATCAGATCGGCCACGCGCTCGCTCCACTCGTTGGCGCCGCCGACGTGGCCCGACAGCACCGGGATCACGTACTGGCCGGCGTCATCGACCACGATCACGCCCGGGTCTTCGTCCTTGCTGCGCAGATGCGGCGCGATCAGGCGCACCACCGCGCCCAGCGAGACGAAGAACACGATCTGGTCGTAGCCTTCGAACAGCGGACCGATTTCGTCGCGCAAGGCGCCTTCGTAGGCGCGCACGGTGTTGGCCAGGCCAGCGAAGCTCGCGGCGAATTTGGCCGAGGTGCAGATGTCGGCTTCCGGCAGATCGGCGGCCAGGCGCGCGGCCAGGCCGGCGCCATGCTTGGTGATGGCCACCAGGCAGAGGCGCGGGCTGGCTGTGTTGGGGATGGGGGCGCTGCTCATTCGGTCTCCGTTAGTAAGGGTTGCGGGCCGCTCTTCTTGAGGCAGCCCTTGATGCGTTCGCCGCGAATGCGGTGCGGGTGCTTGACGATCAGCAGCGACAGGTAGCTGACCTTGGTGCCGCGCAGCGTCAGGATTTCGGCGGCGCTGAAACGCCGCTCGTCCGGCGCGCCGACGCGCTCGATGAAGTGGGAGCCGGCCAGCAGGTCGCGCTGCTCCAGCCAGTCGATCAATTCGTCGAGTATGGGCTTGACCTTCATCAGCACCAGGGTGTCGAAGTCGGGCAGCAGGCGGTCGACGGCGCTCACGCCATAAGCGGCGGGCACGATGGCGACGGTGTCGTCCTGTTCGGCGAACGGAACCGGCACCTGGGCGCAAGCGGCGGTGAAGGAATTCACGCCGGCGATGGTCTGCACGGGGATATGTTCATCCAGGTTGCGCACGGTGCGCGCCAGGTGGCCGAAGGTGGCGTAGGTGCTGGCATCGCCTTCGACCAGGAACAGCACGTCGCGCCCGGCGCGCAGCCAGGGCAATATGGTCTCTGCGGCCTTGAGCCAGGCGCGCCCCAGCTTTTCGCCGTCATGCGTCATCGGGAACAGCAGCAGCGCATGTTCGTCCGGCGGCGCCAATCCGGCGCGCTGCACGATGTCGAAGGCATAGCTGGGCGTCTTGCCGCTGCGCGCCGGGTAGACCCAGACGGCGTCGCGGCGCTGCAAGGCTTCCCAGGCGGCGCGCGTGATCAGGCCGGGATCGCCCGGGCCGAGCGAAATGCCCCACAGGGTGCCGCGTACGGTAGCGTCACGCATCGGCCGCCTCCGTTTTGACGGCGGACGCATCGCGGCGCGCGCAGACGATCCACACCGGATTCTCGGCCGCCATGCGGTGCATGTGCAGGATAGGCTTGCTGCGCGCAGCCTGCAGTTGCAGCACATCCCAGCTTACGCCCTCGCCTTCCAGCGCCTGCAGGGCGGCGGTGGCGGTGGCGAGGTTTTCCAGCGTGACGAAATTCATCACCAGCGCGCCATGGGGGCGCAGGCGGCGCATCACGCCTTCGATCAGGGTGGACAGCTCGCCGCCCGAACCGCCGACGAAGACAGCGTCCGGATCGGGCCAGGCATCCAGTCCCTCCGGCGCCTTGCCGTGGAACAGGCTGTAGTTGCTGACGCCGAAGGCAGCATGGTTCTGGCCCGCGATGGCGTGGTCGGCCTCGTTCTTCTCGATGGCGTAGACGTGGCCCTGCTGGCACAGGCGCGCCGCTTCCAGACCCACCGAGCCGGAACCGGCGCCGATATCCCATACCACGCTGTCGGCGCGCAGTTGCAGGCGCGCCAGGCTGACAGCGCGCACTTCCTGCTTGGTGATCAGGCCTTTCTCCGGCTGGCGTTGCACGAATTCGCTGTCGGCCAGGCCGAAACGCACCGGGCGCGGGGCCGGCGTCACGCGCCACAGCAGCACCACATTCAGCTCGGCAAAGCGCATTTCCGCCGCATCCTGCGGACTGAGTTCGGCCAGCACGCGCTCTTCCGGCTGCAGCAGATTTTCCGCCACCGCCATATGGAAATCGTCGCCCAGGCCTTCGGCCAGCAGCAGGCGCGCGATGCGGTCAGGGCTGTTATCCGGGCTGGTCAGCACCAGCAGGCGCGGATGCTGGCGCGCCGCCTGGGCCAGCGCATACAGGCCGTGGCTGGGCGCGCTGCCGCGCACCCACTCACCCGCATCGCGCGCATGCACCGAGACGATGCGCGCATCCTGCCAGGGCAGGCCGATGCGCGCGCAAGCCAGTTGCAGCGTGGAGAGGTTGGGCAGGATATCGAGCGCCTGCACGCACAGGTGCTGCGCCAAATATGGCGCGATGCCGTGGCACAGCGGGTCGCCAGTGGCCAGCACCACGCAGGCCAGATGGTCGGCGCGCGCGGCGCGCACCCATTCGGGCACTTCCTTCAGCTTGCCGGTCAGGTCGTGGCGCGCGGCGCCGGATTTGAACTCGCCGCCCAACAGGGCCAGCGTGCGCGCGCCGCCGATCACCACGTCGGCGCTGCGCAGATAGGCCAGCGCGGTCGGGCTCAGACTGGCGACGCCATCATCGAGCACGCCGATCACGCGGCAGGGGTTGGGGTCTTTCACGCAGGTGTCCATGGATTCACTCGGGTTCTGGTTCGGGATCGACATCGACGATATGGTCGATGCCGGTGCGCCCTGCGCTGGCGGGGCGCTCTTGCGGCAAGGCGGGAGCCGACCACACATCGGCCACTTTCTGGCCGGTGAAGTCGCACACCAGCACGCGCAGCTGGAAGTTGCGGCCATAGCGGTCGGGCGCGGTCAGGGTGTCGATCGCGGCTTGGGCCAGGGCGTGGTGGAAGGCGTCGCCCAGCCCGCGCTCGACCATCAGCTCGGCGCCGAAGCGCGCGGTTTCGGCGGCGGCAATGGCGGTGCAATCCTCCTCTGCCGCGCCGATCTGGCGCGCGATCCTTGCCACCAGGTCGGTATCGACTTCGCTGCGGTTGGCGTGGGTGATGGTTTCGCCCTGGGCGATCTTGGTCAGCTTGCCCACCATGACCGCCATGACCACCAGGCCGATGCCCTGGGCCACCACTTCATCGAGGGCGTAGCGCAGGAAGTCGCCCATCTGCACAAAGCAGGCTGCCGGCAGTTCCGGGCGTTCCTCGCGCAGCGAGGTCATGGCGAAAGTCTCGGTGCGTCCGCCGGTGGTCAGCGCCACCATATTGTGGCCGGCGGTGGCAGCCACCTGGATGCCCTGCACCACGCTGGCGCGCCAGGCCGCCGTCGAATACGGCTTGACGATGCCGGTGGTGCCAAGAATGCTGATGCCGCCCAGGATGCCCAGGCGCGCATTGGTGGTCTTCTTTGCCATCACCTGGCCATCCGGCACGCTGATGGTGACTTCGATGCCATGTTCGGCCAGCAGTTCGGGCGCGGCTTCAAGCAGGTTGTCGGCGATATTGCGGCGCGGGACCGGGTTGATGGCAGGGCCGCCGACTTCCAGGCCCAGGCCCGGCATCGTCACCGTGCCGACGCCGTCGCCGGCGACATAGGTCACGACACCTGCCTGGCCGGGAAGCAGGCGCAGGTCCACCGTGAGATGGGCGCCGTCGGTGCAATCCGGATCGTCGCCGGCAAACTTCACCACCATGGCGTGCGCGCTTTGCCCATCGCAGCGCCCATCGTGGATGGCGAAATTCACCCGGCTGCCGTTCGCCAGCAGGCTTTCGATTTCCTCCGGCACGCGGCCGGTGGCCAGGCCCAGCACCGCCGCGCGCGCGGCGGCAGCGGAACAGGCGCCGGTACTGAACCCGGTACGAGTACCGCGTTCGGCCTTCTCCTTCATGGATGCTCCGCCTGCAGCGTCTTCTGACGCGCTTCGGCCAGCGCCAGCAGCGCGTGCAGCGCCGCCACCACCAGCGTCGAACCGCCCTTGCGGCCGCGGATCACGATCCAGGGCACTTCGTTCACTTCAGCCATCAGGTCTTTCGATTCGGCGGCCGAGACGAAACCGACCGGCATGCCGACCACCAGGGCCGGGCGCACGCCTTCTTCGCGGATCAGGCGCACCAGCTCGATCAGTGCGGTGGGCGCGTTGCCGATGCCGACGATGGCGCCGTCCAGCAGACCAAGACGGTGGGCCTTGCGCATCGCTTGCACGGCGCGCGTGGTGTCCTCGGCCTTGGCGGTTTCGATCACGTCGGCGTCGCTGATGAACTGATGGGTCTTCATGCCGAAGTGCGCCAGGCGCGGCTGCGACAGGCCGGAGCAGATCATCTCCACGTCCGCCACCACGGGCGTGCCGCCGGCCAGCATGGCCTGGATGCCCGCTTCCACGGCTGCGGAATGGAAATCGGTCAGGCCGTTGAAGTCGAAATCGGCATTGGCGTGGATCATGCGGCGCACGATGGGCCACTGATCTTCGGTATAGGCATGCGGGCCGGTTTCCGCGTCGATGATCGCAAAGCTGTCATGCTCGATGACCTGGCCGGCGCGGGTCAGCTGTTCGGTGACGGTGTTGACGGTGCTCATGCTGGCTGATCCTCCGCTTTGGCGTGGGTATGGCTATGATCGTGCGGATGGGCGTGATCATGATGGGCGTGATCATGGCCATCGTGGTGCGCGTGTGCATGGCTGTGGTCATGATCGTGCCCGTGTTCATGCGCGTGATCGTGTCCATGCTCATGTTCGTGGCCGTGATCGTGCGCATGGTCATGGGTGTGGGCATGCGAGTGGCCATGGCCCAGATCGTGGGCGATTTCGCGGTAGCTGCAACCGTCGCAAGGCAGGCGGCTGTCCGGCACGCCGGCACGCAGGTCTTCCACGCGCTGGTCCATCAGCGTAAAAATCTCCGGCTCGAAGCCGAAATGCTCGGAGCAGGCGAAGCGGATCTGCGGATACTGGCCGCGCAGATGCTCAACCTGGCGGTGGATGCGCTGCATCAGCGTGCCGGTGTACAGGTAGTACGGCAGCACCACGATCTGGCGCATGCCCAGCAGCACATGGCGCTGCACCACTTTTTCCAGGCGCGGCCAGGTGATGCCGGTGAAAGCCAGGTCGACCAGCTCGTGATCGCCCTCCTCCAGCAGCCAGCGCGCCATCTTGGCCATTTCGCCGTTGGCGCCACGGTCGGAAGAACCGCGTCCCAGCACCACCACGCCGGTGGTGGTCGGATCGGGCATGTCGAGCGCGCCCATGGCCTTGCGCAGGCGGCGCTTCAGGATCGCCAGAATAGGATCGCAGGCCGTCAGGTGCGGCGCCAGCAGGATTTCGGTCTGCGGACAGGCGGCGCGCGCCTGCTCGATGGCCTCCGGGATTTCCATCTTGACGTGGCCGGCCGCGTTCAGGATCAGCGGCACCACCAGCACGCGGCGCGAAGTGCGCGCAGCGCTCAGCAGCGATGCGTTCAGCTCGGGCGGCGCGAACTCGATAAAGCACAATTCGATGCGCCATTCGGGATGGCGCGCCCGCCATTGCGCCGTGAACTCGCGGATTTCCTGGTTGCCGGAATCCTCGCGCGAGCCGTGGCCGACGATCAGGATGGTGTCTTTTGCTGGCATCATGATAGCTTGGTTCATGCGCTGGCCTTTCTGAAACGGTGGGTGAATGTTGGGTCGTAGAGTTTGGAGCGCGCCAGGGTTTCCCAGTGCAGCGCGCCAAGCGTGGGGCTGGCCACGATCATGGCCTGGCTGGCGACGCCGGCCTCGCGGCAGCGCTGCTTGATATCGGCCAGGGTGCCGCGCAGGATGCGTTCCTCGCCCGGCCAGCTGGCCTTGTGCACCACCAGCATCGGTGCGTCTTCCGGCCACCCTGCTGCGCGCAGCGCGGCTTCCACCTTGTACATCAGCGTGATCGAGAGGAAGATGCAGAGCGTGGTGCGGTGCGCCGCCAGGCTGGCCAGATCCTCGCCCTCGGGCATCGGCGTGCGGCCTTCGACGCGGGTGAAGATCACGCTTTGGGTGACTTCGGGCAGCGTCATCGACTCGCCCGCGGCCGCCATCGAGGCCATGGCCGAGGACACGCCCGGCACCACGGCCCATTCGATACCGGCAGCTACCAGCGGGCGCGCCATTTCGATCAGCGCGCCATACAGGCCCGGATCGCCGGTCTGCAGGCGCACCACGATGGCATGCTTACTTGTCTGTTCGATCAGCCACTCGGTCATTTCTTCGAGCGTCATATCCTTGGAATCGCGGATTTCGCAGCCGGCCGGCGCGTACAGCGTGGCGGCGCGGTCCACCAGCGAACCGGCGAACAGCACCGCTCCCGCTTGCGACAGCAGCTTCTGGCCCTTGACGGTGATCAGTTCCGGGTCGCCTGGGCCTGCGCCCACGAACCAGACCTTGCCGAGCGGTGCGGCGCCTGGGTTGGATGTCATACGTTTATCTCTCCTGGGTATTCAAGCACTGGCAGCGCGCGCAGCGCCTCCAGCAATAAGTCCGTGCTGCGCGGCGCCGGTCCTGGCGGCAGCACGCCGCGCTTCACCAGCTCGGCATGCAGGGTCAACGTCAACGGCGGATGCTGTCCAGCCGCGCGCAGCGCCTCGGTCTGGGTCGCCAATTGCGCTGCCGGGCCGGAAGCGATGCAGCGGCCCGCCGCCATCACATGGATATCGTCGGCCCAGCGGAAGGCAAAATCGACATCGTGCGTGGACAGCAACACCGTGACGCCGCGCGCCGCCAGGCGGTCCAGCAGCGCGGCCAATTCGGCCTGCATCGGCGCATCCAGTCCAGCCATCGGCTCGTCGAGCAGCAGCACCTCCGGCTCCATCGCCAGCACGCCGGCGATGCAGACGCGCTTCTTCTGGCCGAAGCTCAGGTGGTGCACCGCGCGCCGCGCATGGCCGCGCAGGCCAACGGCGTCGAGGGCGGCTGCCACGCGTTCGCGCACGGTGGCGTCGTCCAGGCCGAGATTGAGCGGTCCAAAGGACACGTCCTCCTCCACCTGGGCCGAGAATAATTGGCGCTCGGGATTCTGGAACACCAGGCCCACGCGGCGGCGCAGCTCCACCAGTCCGGCGCGGCCATAGTCGAAAGCCTGGCCATCCAGGCGCAGTTGGCCGGCGGTCGGACGCAGCAAGCCATTCAAGTGCTGCAGCACCGTGGTCTTGCCCGCGCCGTTGGCGCCCAGCAGCGCATGGCGGCGGCCGCGGCCCAGCGTCAGGCTGCACTCACGCAGGCCCGCGCTGCCGTCCGGGTACACATGATCGACGGCCCGCAATTCCAGCACGGCGCTCACCAGCGGTCCCCCGCCGCCATGGCCAGCAGCAAGCCGCCAGCCAGCGCGGCCCAGACGGTCTGCCGGCGCGCCCGTGGATACGCGGCCGGCAGGAAGCGCAGCGTGCCTTGATAACCGCGCGCGTCGGCCGCCATTTGCAGGGCCGCCGCGCGCTGCCATACCTGCACTGCCATCTGGCCCGCCAGCAGTCCCAGCGAACGCCACGCATGGCGCCAGCCGCGATAGCCGAGACGCGCGCTCTGCGCCGTGACGCCTTCGTCCCAAGCCTGGCGCAGCACGAACAGCATGCGGTAGCTCAGCACCATCAGATCGAGCAGCAGTTCCGGCGCACGCAGGCGGCGCAGCAAAGTCAAAAGATCCGGCAAGGGCGTGGTCAGCACCAGGCCAAGCAGCGCCGCCAGCATGGCCAGCGAACGCAGGGCGGTACGCGCGACCGTGGGCAGCAAGGCGGCGCTCCAGTGCCAGGCGCCATCCGGGCCGGGGCCGACCAGCATGGTCAGGCAGGACAGCAGCAGAAAGCCCAGCGGCGGCACGGCCACCGCCAGATAGCTGCGCAGCGGCACGCGCGCGCCCAGCAGCGCGGCCAGCGCCAGCAAGGCGGCAAGAGCTGCCAGCACGGCAGGGCTTTGCGCCAGCCAGGCCGCAAGAATGCCGGCCAGCGCGAACAGCGCCTTGGCTGCCGGCGCCACGCCACGCCAGCGGCTGGCGTAAGCCGCCGTCTCAATCAGCACGACGGTCCTGAGGCAGGGAGGCTGGCGGCTGGTTCTGCGCGGCGGCGCGGCGCGCGCGTTCGCGCGTCACCGACATGCCGAGCCAGAAACCGATCACACCGGCGCCAAGCGCCGCCTGCAGGGCGAACAGCAGCGAGGCAATCTCGCCGCTGGCCGGTTCGACCACGGGGGAGAACCAGGGTTTGTAATCCGGCGCGATGCTGCCGATTGCCTGCTGCGCACGTTCGTCGGCGCCGCCGAAAACGGAAGGTGCCTCGGCGCCCGGTTCCGCCGGCGGCGCGCTGACCAGCCACAGGGGCAGTACGGTCAGCAGCACGATGGCTGCCCAGATCATCCAGGTACGCGCCTTCATGCGCCCTCTCCTTTGCGCAGCGCCATCACCGGCAAGGCACGCAGCTCATGTTCGTTAAAGCGCGCCATGGCGTTCACCACCAGCACCGTCAGCAGGCCCTCGCTGATGGCGATCGGCACCTGGGTCAGGGCGAAGATGCCGGCGAACTTGGCGAAGGAAACCTGGATGCCGCCGACCGGATCGGGGAAGGCCCAGGCCAGTTGCAAGGAGGTAGTCACATAGGTCGCCAGATCGCCCAGGCAGGCCGCCAGGAACACGGCCACGGAGCGCGACAGGCCGAACGCGGCCAGCGCGCGGAACACGCCATACGAGACGAAGGGACCGACAATCGCCATCGAAAACACATTGGCGCCGAGGGTGGTCACGCCGCCGTGGGCCAGCAGCAGCGCCTGGAACAGCAGCACGACGAAGCCCACCGGCACCATGGCGGCGGGACCGAACAGCAACGCGCCCAGGCCGACGCCGGTGGGATGCGAACAGCTGCCCGTCACCGACGGCAGCTTCAAGGCGGACAGGAGGAAGGCAAAAGCGGCGGCCACGCCCAGCAGCATGCGCCGCTCGGGATGCGCGCGCAGGCTTTGGCCCACGCTATGCAGGCCCCAGGCCATAAAGGGTAAGGAAGCGGCAGCCCAGCCCAGCGCATGCGCCGGCGGCAAAAAACCTTCCATGATGTGCATCCAGAATCTCCCATCGCAGAATTAAGCGGCACACCAAGGGGGGAGATGAGAATGGACGGTCGACGCGGGCTGGAGATGCGGATGCAGGGAGTCGGTCGACAGCTGCTCCCGTCACCCCGGGGAATGGTGCTGACAAATCAGGGCCGGTATTCTGGCTCGCCGTCATTCGTTTCCCCGCCTTCCCGCTAAACTGCAGTGGCATGCTGGAGGATTCGTCAGGCTTACAGCAGCGGGGGCTGCACCGGAATAGCCGCTTCTGGCGGATTCACCGGTTTCCCGTTTAACGCCATCCCAGGTCTGGAATAAGCGCACCCAAGCAATCATATTACACTGTCAAGCAAAGGCCTGGCAAATTTGAAGCGAAGCAGGCCTGTTTTCTCAGGCGACGGCGGTGCCGCGATGCGCGTTCCATGCCGCGACGGTGCGCAGCAGGCGGCCAAGGAAGGCGCCGCCAAACAAGCCGAAAGCCAGGCAGACCGGCAGCGCGAAGCGCATATCGCCGCGCAATGCCGGCTGGATGGACAAGGCCACCGCCACCGCGTATTTGCCGCAGAAGACCGCCATCATCAGGGCCAGCGGCAGCCAGCTGCCGCGCTGCACCACCACGCCCGCCACGCGGTCCACCGTGACCGGAGCGCAGTGCATCCACGCCAGGCCTGCGCCAGCCAGCATGCCCAGTATCCAGGCCGCGCCAACCGGCGTCTCCAGCCCGAAACCATGCGCCACGCTTTGCCATCCGAGCACCAGCATCACGCCGGGGACGATGAACGCGCTGCGGTAGCCCTGCACGCGCTCCTTGCTGGCCGCCAGACCGCGATACAGCAGAAAGGCCAGGATGGCCCAGACGTAGAGCGGGGTGTGGCTCAGGGTTTGCTGCAGCATGGCGTGGACTCCTTATTGGTTGTGTTCCGATGAATGAACTATGCGGGAGCGCTCCGTCCAGCGCGACCGGTTTGCGACGAAACCGGGCCAGGGCGGAGCGAAACAGGGGAAAGGCGGAGCCTGAACCTGGGCAGCTCCCCCGCCCTTCCCTTGCCAGCCGCCTCTCCTTGCCGCGGCGCGTGGTACTGCATTTGCCGAATGGTTTAAGGCATGCCGAATTTGCACAATGACCTTACCGTCATCCACGCGCAATCGACAGGAGCCAGGCCGAGATGGAAATCAGCCACCGCACCAATAACGACGCCATGCAGCAGTTCGCCGGCCCCGCCCTGGCCAGGCAGCTCAATGTCGAGTGCGAGGCCATGGCGCGCCACGCCCTGCGCCACGGCTTGCCGGTTCCCGCGGAGCTGATCGCCAGGCTGGCCATTCTGCTGGCATTGGCGCACGCGCTGGCGCAGCAAGGAGCTGGCGCCGGCCGCCGCGACAACCACCTGGCGGAGCTGGCGGACATTCACCAGAAACTGGCCACGGCGGTGGCGCCGGCGACTCCGCAGGGCATACGCCTGCTGGACCCGGAGCAGCTGATCAAGCAGCGCTTTGCCTGGCTTGGCCCGGTGCCGTTGATCCGCATGCTGACGTCGGTGGCCGCAGCCTTTCTGCTGGCCGTGCTGCTCACCGCGCTGTCGGGCGAAGTCTCGGGCCAGAATATCAAACTGGGCCTGCTGGAGTCTTCCGGCACGGTCCTGCTGCTGAACGTGCTGTTCCTGCTCTTTTGCGCCGGCCTGGGCGCCTCATTTTCCACTTTATTCCACGCCCACCGCTACATCGCCAATCTGACCTACGACCCGAAGTACGACGCATCCTATTGCGCGCGCCTGATTCTCGGCCTGATTTCGGGCCTGATACTGGCCGAGCTGCTGCCCGCCCATATTTTCAACGAGGGCAGCATGAGCAGTTTCAGCAAACCCGTCCTCGCCATGCTGGGCGGCTTTTCCGCCACCGCCGTCCACAATCTGCTGCAACGCCTGGTCGAAACGCTGGAGGCCGTGGTGCGCGGCGATCCTTCGGCGCGCTACCAGTCGACGCTGGATGCGCACAAGGCCCAGCTGTTCACCGACCGCGCCCAGTCCCGCAACGAACTGGCCGCCCAGCTGCTCTCGCTGCAGCAGGCCAGCGACGGCGATGCTTCGCCGGAAGCGCTGCGCCGCAAGATCGCCGACCTGACCCGCAGCATGCTCTCGCCGCAGACCGCCAGGGCTGAATCCATCCCCGCTCCAGCAGACGCCAAGGAATAGCGCGATGATCCACTTCCTCTACAACATTCCCAGTTCCTGCATGGCTTTGATCGTCGTGGGCCTCACCATCCTGGCCGCCTTCCTGGGGTATGCCGCGACGCGGCGCCTGCACCTGATCGAGGTCGATGCGGAACAGCGTGCCATGGCGCTGACCATGGTTTCCATCATCACCACCATCAATTCCCTGCTGGTGGCCTTTGCCGCCGTCAGCGTCTGGGGCGCCTACAACGACGCCGGGCAAACCGTCTCCTCCGAGGCCATCAGCGCCAGCGAGCTGGCGTATGACATGGCGGCCTTCGGCAGCCCGTCCGCCACGGCGGCGGGACAGGAACTGCATGCCTACCTGGAGCAGGTGGTGCATAAGGAATGGCCGCGCATGCAGCAGGAACTCATTTCCGACCCCGGCACCAATGCACAGTTCAATAAGCTGTTCGCCAAAGTCCTGCAGATCGAACCGGTCAGCCTGCGCCAGACTACCCTGCTGCGCGAAATCCACCAGCGCATCAACGAGATGGTCAAGTTCCGCCAGCAGCGCCTGCTGACGCTGGAAGTGGCCATGCCCACCACCCTCTGGGCCGTCATGCTGGTCGTCAGCGCCCTCTCGTTCGTGCTGCTTTACGTGATGCCGCCCACGCCGTTCTACGTCGCCCTGCTATGCAGCTGGGCGGTCACGCTGGGCATGGCCTTCTTTTTCATTCTGGCGGTTGACCGGCCATTTGCCGGCGAATTCAGCGTCAGCGCCGACGCTTACCAGCATGTTATCGATGAACTCGTCCAGGGACAGATCTGGACAAATACCAAGCCGCAGTGAGGGCGGCGCTTTTTCACCATTAAAGGAGCGACATCATGACGCAAGATGAATTTCGCCTGATGGCCAATCTGTCACCCCAGGCCGCACAACGCTGGTATGCCGCGGTGCGCGACGCCATGGCCGAATACGAGATCGACACCCCGGCGCGCATTGCAGCCTTTATCGCGCAAACAGGGCACGAGACCATGAGCTTCGTCTACACCCGCGAAATCTGGGGACCGACGGCGGCGCAGCGCGGCTACGAGCCGCCTGGCGCCAAAGCCGCCGGGCTGGGCAACACCGAAGCCGGCGACGGCCACCGCTTCCTCGGCCGTGGCCTGATCCAGATCACCGGCCGCGCCAATTACAGCAAATGCGCCGCAGCGCTGGCGGTGGACCTGCTCGGCAATCCCGACTTGCTGGCGCAGGAAGCGCTGGCGGCACGCTCCGCCGCCTGGTGGTGGAAAGCCCATGGCTGCAACGCCCTCGCCGACAGCGGCGATTTCAGGGCGCTGACCCGGCGCATCAACGGCGGCCTGACAGGCCTTGATGACCGCTTGCGCCGCTGGGAGCTGGCCAAAAGCCATCTGACCAGCAGCTAGCGGCAGCCGGCCGTCCGCTGTTCCATCCATCCCGTCGCAAGACCGCGCGCCCGGCGCTGAGCCAGGCGCTTGCCGCAGTGCGCCCTTTTTCACCTCACAGGAGACGATATGCACCTCACCAGCCATGAGCAGAACATCCTCGGACTGATCGCGCGCGGCCGCTCCGACCGCGCCATCGCCGAAGAACTGGAAATCAGTTTATCCACCGCGCGCAAGCACCGCGAAAACCTGCTGGCCAAATTCGAGGTCAGCAAGTCGACCCAGCTGGTGGTGCGCTATTTCGCCGACTACGGCGTGCCGCTAAAAAAATGCAGCAGAGGCTAGCGCCTCGCCAGTCTCCCTGCGCGAGCTGGAAGTGGTCCAGCTGCTGCTGCAAGGCCTGAGCGACAAGCAGGTCGGGCGCCGGCTCGGCATCAGCGACCAGACGGCCCGCACCCACCGCTCCCACCTGCTGCGCAAAGTCGGCGCAAGCAATGTCTGCGCCTTGCTGTACGAAGCCATCAGCGAAGGCTGGCTGCTTTTGCCCGCATCCACGCAGAGCAGCGCCTCCCTGTCCGCCAATTCGCGTTTCATCCCAGCAGTTCCAACCCAAGCAAGCATTCCGCCCCCGGCTGCCCGCCGACCGGATCGAAAGGAGAGAAAATGACACAGCTATCCACGCATCGCCATCCACGCCGACTCATCCTGCCCAGTCTTTTGCTGACGCTGGCCGCCGCCAGCGTCCCAGCACAAGCAGGCACGCTGCCCGCACTGGCGGCCTATGGCGCGGACCCGGGCCAAACCTCGGTATCCGGCATGTCCTCAGGCGCTTTTATGGCGGCCCAGTTCAGCGTCGCCTTTTCCGCCACCGTGGTGGGAGCGGGCATTGTCGCCGGCGGCCCATTCTATTGCGCGGGCCTGTTCGCGCCGACGCTGCCCGCCCAGGCGGCCAGCTCCGTGTGCATGACACCGTTGGGCAGCAGCGGCCCGCGCGCCAGCGCCGCCTTGCAGTTCGCCGGCGCCTTCGCCGAGCAAGGCAGAATCGACAGCTTGAGCGGCCTGGCCAGGCAGAAAATCTATATCTTCAGCGGCACCAAGGATCAGGTGGTGAAGCAGAAGGTCGTCGACCAAACCGCCAAATTCTTCGCATTGGCAGGCGTGAAACCCGCCAATCTCAAGTACGTCAACACAATCGCCGCCGGCCATGCGCTGCTGACCGACAGCCCGGGCGACAGCGCATGCGGCACGACGGCCGCGCCCTTCATCAACAATTGCAGCTACCGGCAAGCCAATGAAATTCTGAGCTGGATCTATGGCCCTTTGCAGAAAACAGAAGACAGGCCAGCCGGCCAGTTGACAATGTTCGACCAGGCACCCTTCGACCCGGCCGGCGCGGCAACACTGGGACCAATAGGTTATGTCTACGTCCCGGACGCATGCGAAAAAGCCGCTTGCCGCATTCACGTCGCCTTCCATGGCTGCCTGCAAGGCGAAGGCAAACTTGGCGATCGCTATGCGCGCACCACCGGCTACAACGAAGCCGCCGCCGGCAATCGGATCATCGTGCTGTATCCGCAGGTGGCGGCGTCGAGCCGCAATCCGCTTGGTTGCTGGGACTTCTGGGGCTATACGGCACCGGCCGACACTCTGCATCCAGACTTTTACTCGCAACAGGCGCCACAGCACGCCGCCATCGCCAGGATGCTGAAGCGCCTGAGCGAAACCCGCCCATCCCCCTGATCAGCCTAAGGAGCCAAGAGAATGAAGCCAATCACCCCCTCCAACGAAGTACTGCAGCAATTCTCCGCCGCCTGCCTGGCGCTCAACGCCAGTGTCAACACGCAACTGGCCGAGCTGCTGGCCACCGGCACCAGGCAGTTGGACTGGCGCGGCCCCGGCCGCGTTCTGCTGCAACTGCACGGCAATGCCACCACCGCCAGCATGGCCACCCTGAACCGCCTCTGGTCCGTGCAGCGCGACAGCCTCGATATGAAGGCTTGCGCGCGTAGCCTGCATGGCGCAGCCGGCATGCAGGCGGATATTGCGGAAGGCTGCTGGCAAAGCTGGATGGATTACGCCAAAGGCCAGTCGGATGCGCTGGAAACGCTGGTGGCGAGCATGGCCGAGGCGCGCGACGCCAACGACATCATGCTTGCCACGGGCGCCTTCTATAACGCAGGCCAGGCAGCCGGCAAGCAGGCGCTGGCCAAGGCGGCAGGCTTGGGCAGCGCCTCGGGACCGGCGCTCCAGTCCTGGCTGCAGGCCAGCCTGCAGAACGGTGAAGATTGCTCCGCCTGAGTCCCGCGCAGAAACCATATGGGCAGGCTCCGCGAGCCTGCCTTTTTTCCGCCGCCTCTCTCTTGGCACAAAAAAAAGCGGGCCGCGGCCCGCTTCCACTTCCTTGAGCGCCGCTTACGCAGTGCGCACGTTTTCCAGGGTAAAGGTGAACGGCTGCGAGTTCGGGCCAGGGCCGCCGCCGGTCAACACGATATCGGCGCTGGCCACGTTCAGCAGCGACAGTTCGGTGTTGATGTCCGAGATCACGGCCGACGCCATCACCTTGCCCTCCTCGATCTGCGACGCGACGCCGATCCAGATGGTCGGCTTGATTTCAAATACCGCCTTCTGGCCCGGCGCCACCGAGGTTTTCAGCGCCAGCAGCTTGCCGTCCTTGAAGATGCCCGCGTTGATCGCACCGGCCGCCAGGTCGTTGCGAACATGGACTTCCTTGCTGCTGTTGGCAGGACCGACGCGGGACAGCACGTCGCCGGAGCCGTCCTTGGCCATATGAAATAGATCGCCGTTGGTGGCGGGCAAGCGCGGCGTGTGGTTGCCAAAGCTGTCGGCGGCGCTGACTTCCATCGCCATCGGGAAGGTGAAGGGATGGTTATCGTACACGCCGCAGTTTTTGATGACGCGCCATGCCACGTGCAGCTCATCGTAATTGGTGGCTTGATTTTTCTGAAAGATGACGATCTCCGAATTGTTGGCGTCATTGGAGCGGTTAATGAAGTTCAGTTTGATGTCCATTTGCATACTCCTGTTAAAGTGGATGGAAGGTGCTGCATACCGGCATGCCGGCTTACTTTGTCATCCCGAGCCGCAGCGCTCAGGCGTAGACAAGGTTCTCTAGGTGGAAAGCGGGGCGCACCGCGCCCGCATCGCCTCCCCCCGTCATGATCAGATCGGCGCTGCGCAAGCCAGCCAGCGGCAACTCGCAGCTGGCGCCGGCCATCGTTTCCGCATCAAGCAGCTCGCCCTCGCGCACGGCGCCGCCGACGCCGATACGCAGCACGGCGGGAACGCGAAAGCTCACCCCCTGCCTGGGCGCCAGGCCGCAGCTGCGGGCCAGCAAGCGGCCGTCATTGAACAGGCAGGCGTACAGCGTGCCGCGCGCAAGCCCATTGCGGACTACGACGCCATCGGCCGCGTGGGCGCCGCCGCGGCTGAAGCGGCGGCCCGCCGCTGTCGGCTGGACCGCAAACGCATCGCCCTCGCGCGCCACCAGGCGCGGCGAATAATTGCCGTAGCAATCTCCGATCCCAGCCTCCAGCTGCAAGGCGTACGCGAAAGAATGGAGCCAGCCATATGGACAATTCCGGATCACCTTCCACGCCACGGCTTTCAGCGGCACGCCATTGGCGATGGTGGGGTGAAACAAGAACACCGTCTGCCGGCACCTGCTGCTTGCGCGATTGATGAAGGTGAGCTGAATATTCATGTGCCGCTTTCGGTCTGCTGAATTGGATGTGTCCACGATAAAGCGCGCGCCAACCACGGGCCATTACGCCCAATTACACGGCCTTACAGCGGCAAGGGAAATTCGCCTTCGACGCTCCCGCCCCGCGTAATCCTGAACGCCAGCGCCCCGAAGCGAATCTCGCCGCGCCGCCGCTCGACGATGGCGGCCGCCTGCATCTGGGACGGCAAGGCCTGGGCAAACTGATGGCGCGCGCGGTGGATCTGGATATTCAAGTGGCTGGAATCGAGCCCCAGCATCTGCGACAGGCAGCCGACATCGACCCAGCCCTGGCAGCTGGCATCCAGGCCGCGCCGGGCATCGGCCAGGCGCAGGCGCGCCAAGGTCAATAAGCTGTAATGGTGAACGCGTTCGCCCAGTCCGATCTGCGCGTCCGGCGCGAGCGCGATATCGAGAAAGACATGTTCTTCATTCAGGCTGACGTGGAAATGCAGCCGTGTTGCGTCGGCCCTGGCTGCGGCACAAGGAGTCATGGCGGTTTCCTGTTCTGAATCGATCCGGCTGGCGCAAGCGGCCGGGGGAGAACCAGCGGCTGCGATAGCGCCGCCGCTGGACTGGCACATGGCATCAAACGGCGCGCACCACGCCGAGCATATTGCGCAGCGAGCTGAGATCCGCGCCGGCCAGGACGCTGAAGTTGGTGGGTTCCACCAGCGTGCGCTCTTTGGCCATCTCGGCGGCGACCAGCGACAGGTCATACTGCTTGCCCGGCGCCAGCGCCTTCATGCGCGCCGAGGCATGCGCCAGCGTCGCTTTCGACGGCGCGGTGATGTAGCAGAAGGTCACGCGCGTGGCATTGCTGGCCCATAGCACCGAGTAGTCGTCGCTATGCTGGCCGCGCGGCAGCGCCTTGATGGTCACATCCTGGTATTCACGCTCGACGAAACTGGCGACGCGGCGTGCATAGCCGGCCAGCGGCTGCTGATTGTGCTGGGCGTCGCAGGTGACCAGCTCCACCGTGTGCAGTTCCGGATTCAGCTTGCGCCAGGAGTGAATCAGCTTGCCCAGCTCCACATCCAGCATTTCCGCCAGGCTGATCGCATCGCCGTGGCCCCAGATGCTCAAGGTGCTGTCGCTGCAGCGCACGGGCTGGATGCCGTCGCTCAGGTATTCGAGGCTGGCCGCCTCCCGCGCCGTTTCGCCGCAGGCCGCTGCCAGCGCTTCGCCGCGCGCCCTATGTTCTTTGCCCCATAAGATCATGATGAAGTCCTTTCTGATTGAATTGATCGGAATAGCCATGCGTTGCAAGCAGCGCGATGGCATGGATTCCATTCTGGACAGAGAGGGCAGACTTCACTATTCGGCAGATGCTGTATGCCGGGCCTGAAAAAGAACAGGCCGCGGACAGACTGGCTGGCCGCGGCCTCGTAAGCGACGCAGGATCAGGATTGGACCGAACTTACCGCCAGCGTTTCAGTATGGCCGCCCACTGGCCCGGTGTAGGTAATGGTGGCTTCAGTCGCGGCCTGGATCGTCGCCTGGACGTTGGTGCAGGTGAATCTGAGCGGGCCACCGGCCAGGCCGGTCAGCACCACGCCCATCGGTTGCACGGTGATCTGAACGATATCCGCAGCGGGATGCCCCGCCGCTTGCATGAGGGTTACAGTTGGCATGATGTTCTCGTCATTAAGGAAGGAATGAACGCCCCATCCCGGCTGCGCGGGAGGGACCGCCGCTGGAGCAAAGCCCCAGTGCCCCCACCTTAGCGAGCGGCAAACCGGCGCACCATTACGGCCGATTACAGCGCATTACCCGGCAATGCGAGAGCGCAAAAGGCGGCCGCAATGCAAAACGCCGGGATTAACCCGGCGTTTCGTCGTACATGCTTTGTTTGGAGGCGAGGGCCGGAATCGAACCGGCGTAGACGGCTTTGCAGGCCGCTGCATAACCATTTTGCTACCCCGCCATAAGGCTTGAAGAACAGCGCACAGCGTTGCGCTCATTCTCTGAATTCTGGAGCGGGAGAAGAGTCTCGAACTCTCGACCTCAACCTTGGCAAGGTTGCGCTCTACCAACTGAGCTACTCCCGCATTGGAGTCTTACTATCTGCATCTGGAGCGGGAGAAGAGTCTCGAACTCTCGACCTCAACCTTGGCAAGGTTGCGCTCTACCAACTGAGCTACTCCCGCATTGGAGTCTTACTATCTGCATCTGGAGCGGGAGAAGAGTCTCGAACTCTCGACCTCAACCTTGGCAAGGTTGCGCTCTACCAACTGAGCTACTCCCGCATTGGAGTCTTACTATCTGCATCTGGAGCGGGAGAAGAGTCTCGAACTCTCGACCTCAACCTTGGCAAGGTTGCGCTCTACCAACTGAGCTACTCCCGCATTGGAGTCTTACTATCTGCATCTGGAGCGGGAGAAGAGTCTCGAACTCTCGACCTCAACCTTGGCAAGGTTGCGCTCTACCAACTGAGCTACTCCCGCATTGGAGTCTTACTATCTGCATCTGGAGCGGGAGAAGAGTCTCGAACTCTCGACCTCAACCTTGGCAAGGTTGCGCTCTACCAACTGAGCTACTCCCGCATTGGAGTCTTACTATCTGCATCTGGAGCGGGAGAAGAGTCTCGAACTCTCGACCTCAACCTTGGCAAGGTTGCGCTCTACCAACTGAGCTACTCCCGCATTGGAGTCTTACTATCTGCATCTGGAGCGGGAGAAGAGTCTCGAACTCTCGACCTCAACCTTGGCAAGGTTGCGCTCTACCAACTGAGCTACTCCCGCATTGGAGTCTTACTATCTGCATCTGGAGCGGGAGAAGAGTCTCGAACTCTCGACCTCAACCTTGGCAAGGTTGCGCTCTACCAACTGAGCTACTCCCGCTTGGAGCGATACTACAATTACTTCTGCCATTTACTTCTACTGCTGCGCCTCTGAACTGGAGCGGGAGAAGAGTCTCGAACTCTCGACCTCAACCTTGGCAAGGTTGCGCTCTACCAACTGAGCTACTCCCGCATTTCAGGGAAACGCATTATCGCAGAAACGTTACTACTATTCCAGCAATTTTACCGACTTCGACGTTTTTGGAGCGGGAGAAGAGTCTCGAACTCTCGACCTCAACCTTGGCAAGGTTGCGCTCTACCAACTGAGCTACTCCCGCATTTGCTTTTTACAGCGCGTCGTCATCAACAACAGGCCAGCATTATAGACGATTCACAGAACTGGTCAAGGGCAACATTTCAAATTAATTCAAGTTCCCCGCTTTTTCCTTGATCAGCGGCCATGCCTTGCGCAGGTAGTACAGCATCGACCACACGGTCAGCACGCTCGCCAGCCACAGCAGCTTCTCGCCCCAGTAGCGGGTATCGATGGCGCCCAGCAGCACATCGTTGTACAGCAGGGCCGGAATGGCGCTCATCTGGGCCGCCGTCTTGATCTTGCCGATGGAGCTGACCGCCACCGATTTCGAGGCACCGATCTGGGCCATCCATTCGCGCAGCGCGGAGATGGCGATTTCGCGCCCGATGATGATGAAGGCGAACAGCGGGTGGCAGCGGCCGCCGTCCAGATGCACCAGCACCAGCAAGGCGCCGGCCACCATCAGCTTGTCGGCCACGGGGTCGAGGAAGGCGCCGAAGGCCGAGGTCTGGTTCCAGCGCCGGGCCAGAAAACCGTCGAACCAGTCGGTGATGGCGGCGACAATAAAGATCAGGGTCGCGGCCAGATTGCGGTCATGCGGCTGAAGCCAGCCATCGGGAAGGTAGAACACGCCTACAACCAGGGGAATCAGCGCCACGCGCAACCAGGTCAGCAGGATCGGAATATTGAAGGGCATAAGGCAGCGGCTTGTAAGAATTATGTGTTAACGCGCCGCTAGTTTATAACGGCGCCGCTGCTAATACCAGCCGACACAGCTTCTTAATGCAGCTGTTTGTAGATTTCTTCGGCCAAAGTGCTGGAAATGCCGTCAACCGACATCAGGTCTTCGACGCTGGCGTTGACCACGCCGCGCAAGCCACCGAAGCGGGCCAGCAGTTTCTGCCGCCTTTTCACGCCAATTCCCTCGATTTCCTCCAGCCGCGAGGTCTGGCGCGTTTTCGCACGCTTGGCGCGCATGCCGGTGATGGCGAAGCGGTGGGCTTCGTCGCGGATCATAGCCACCAGCATCAGAGCGGCCGATTCCTTGCCCAACTCCTGCGACGAACGGCCGTCGACAAACATCAGGGTTTCCAGGCCGACCCGCCTGCCCTCGCCTTTCGCCACGCCCACGATCAGGCTCAGGTCCAGGCCCAATTCCTCGAAGACCTGGCGCGCCATCTCGATCTGGCCCTTGCCGCCGTCGATCAGCACCACGTCCGGCATCACGCCGTCGCCGCCCGCCACTTTCTCGTAGCGGCGCATCAGCACCTGGCGCATGGCGGCGTAATCGTCGCCGGGCGTGATGTCGTTGATGTTGTAGCGGCGGTATTCGCCGTTCTGCATCTGGTGGTGGTGGAAGACCACGCAGGAAGCCTGGGTCGCCTCGCCTTGCGTGTGGCTGATGTCGAAGCATTCCACGCGCAGGGTTTCGATATCCTCGCAGTCGACGCCCAGAGCCTCCACCAGGGCGCGCGTGCGCGACTGCTGCGAGCCTTGCTCGGACAGCAGGCGCGCCAGCGAAATCTCGGCGCCCTTCTGCGCCAGTTCCAGCCATTGGCGGCGCTGGCCTTGCGGCTGGAAGATCAGGTGGATGCGGTGGCCGCACTGTTCCTGCAGCGCCAGCAGCAATTCCGGCTGGTCGAATTCGATGTTCAGGATCAGGGTGCCGGGAATGGTTTTTTCCGTGTAGTGCTGGACCAGGAAGGCGGCCAGCACTTCCACCTCAATGGACTGCTCGGCCATCACTTCGGCGTCGATCAGGTGCGAAGGGAAGTAGGCGCGGTCGCCCAGATGGCGGCCGCCGCGCACCATGGCCAGGTTGACGCAGGCGCGACCGCCCTGCACCACCACGGCCAGGACGTCCACGTCGGCATCGCCCGTAGTCTCCATGCTTTGCTGGTGCAGCACTTTCGCCAGCGACTGGATCTGGTTGCGCACCGCCGCCGCCTGCTCGAATTTGAGTTCGCCGGCATAGGCGTGCATCTTCTGCTCCAGCTCTTCCATCACCTCGGTCTGGCGGCCGCGCAGGAAGCGCGCGGCGTTGTTCACGTCGACGCGGTAATCCTCGGCGTTGATGGCGCCCACGCAGGGCGCGCTGCAGCGGCCGATCTGGTGCAGCAGGCAGGGACGCGTGCGGTTCATGTACACGCTGTCCTCGCAGGTGCGCAGCAGGAAGACCTTCTGCAGGATCTGCATCGATTCCTTCACCGCCCAGGCGCTGGGGAAAGGACCGAAATACTGGTTCTTCTTGTCCACCGCGCCGCGGTAGTAGACCATGCGCGGAATCTCGTCCCCGCTCAGCTTCAGATAGGGATAGGACTTATCGTCGCGGAACAGGATGTTGAAGCGCGGCTGCAGCGTCTTGATCAGATTGTTTTCCAGGATCAGCGCCTCGGCCTCGCTGTGCGTGACCGTGGTTTCCAGGCGCGCGATGCGCTCCACCATCATGGCGATGCGCGGGCTGGAAAGATTCTTCTGGAAGTAGCTGGAAACGCGCTTTTTCAGGTCGCGCGCCTTGCCCACGTACAGCACCTTGTCTTCCGCATCGAAATAGCGGTAGACGCCGGGAAGATTGGGCAGTTTGGCGACCGTCGCCAGCACCTGCTCGCGCGGATCGATGATCTCGTCGTTCATGCTGTCTGTTCCACGATCACGAAGGCGACCGCATATTCATCTTCATCGCTGATGCTGAGCTGGGCGCGCAAGCCCTTCTCGCGCATGAAATCGGCCAGCGCGCCGCCGCAGACAATGGTGGGCTTGCCGTTTTCCTCGTTCAGCATCTGCGCCGCCGGCAGCAGCATGGGCGGACGCACGCCGGTGCCGATGGCTTTGGCAAACGCCTCCTTGGCGGCGAAGCGCGTCGCCAAGTAGCGCAGCGCGCGCTTGGGATGCTGGGCGCCGCGCTCGCGGTAGATCGCCAGCTCGTCCGGCCCCAATACCTTGGCCGCAAAACGCTCGCCGTGGCGCGCCAGCGCCTCCTCGATGCGGGCGATCTTGCAGATATCGGTGCCGACGCCGTAAATCATTTTGCGCCCAGGCGGGTCGCGACCATGATGGCCTTCATCTCGCGCACGGCGTTTTCCCAGCCGGCGAAGATGGAATGGGCGACGATGGCGTGGCCGATATTCAGCTCGGCGATATCGGGAATGGCGGCAATCGCCTGCACATTGGTGTAATGCAGGCCGTGGCCGGCGTTCACTTTCAGGCCATGCTGCACGCCCCAGCGCACGCCGGCCTTGACGCGTTCCAGTTCGGCCGCCTGGGCCGCGCCTTCGGCATCGGCATAGGCGCCGGTGTGCAGCTCGATCACGGGCGCGCCGACGGCGGCGGCGGCGGCGATCTGCGCCTCGTCGGCATCGATGAAGAGGCTGACGCGGATGCCTTCGGCTTGCAGCTGCTTGACGGCAGCGGCCACTTCCTTGTGGTAGCGCACCACGTCAAGGCCGCCTTCGGTGGTCACTTCGGTGCGTTTTTCCGGCACCAGGCAGACGTCGGCCGGCTTCACGCGACAGGCGAAATCGATCATCTCCTGGGTCACGGCCGCTTCCAGGTTCATGCGCGTGGCCAGCTGCGGCGCCAGCGCCAGCACGTCGGCGTCCTTGATGTGGCGGCGGTCTTCGCGCAGGTGCAGGGTGATGCAGTCGGCGCCGGCCTGCTCGGCCAGCAGCGCGGCGCGGATCGGATCGGGATAGACGGTGCCGCGCGCATTGCGCAGGGTGGCGACGTGGTCGATGTTCACGCCCAGGTCGATAACGGGTCCAACGGGGTTCAGAAAGCTCATAGTCGTGTTTTTATAACTGCATCAGGTCGATCAGAATCTGGCGCGTGTTCAGGGGCGCGCCGCCTAAATGGTGGGCCAGCAGAAAGCGCATCAACTGCTTGCTCTGGGCCTGGGTTTGCGCGTCGGCGTAATCCTCGTTTTCCATATCGAGCAGGGTCTTGCCCGCCACGCGCGGCGCCGTGTCGGAGGCGCGCTCGGGACGCGGGCCGCGTTCCGGGTCCACCACATACTGTACATCGGATTGCACGCGCTCGCGCGTGACGGTGCAGCGCGTCAGGTCGGCGCCCACGCCCGTCTCCCTAAGTAGGGCTCTTTCGAATTTTCGCAAGACAATGGGCGGCGGCTCGTTGTGGGCCAGCTGGTTGAGCGTGGCGACGTAATGGTCGAACAGGGCGGGATGGGCGTCGTCGCGCGCCAGCAGCTTGACCAGCAGCTCGTTGAGGTAGAAGCCGCACAGCAGCGCGGTGCGCTCCAGCGGCAGCATGCCGCCCACCCATTCGGCATCGGTCAAGGTGCGCAGCTCGTTCTTGCCGCTCCAGCTGGCCGACAGCGGCTGGAAGGTCTGCAGCACGCCGCGCAGCTGCGAATGCGGCCGCTTGGCGCCCTTGGCGATCAGCGCCACGCGGCCGAAGTCGCGCGTCAGCAGATCGACGATCAGGCTGGTTTCCTTGTAGGGATAGCTATGCAGCACAAAGGCCGGCTGCCCCGCCACCTTGGTGCCGACGGTGCGCTCGCGTGCTGGAGCGCGCCGCCGTGGCGGCGTACTGTCAGCCCCAACGGCCGAGCCCGTGTCCACTTTGGTGTCAGGCACCATAGTGGACACGGGCTCGGCTGTGGCGCTGCGGGTCATGCCTTATTCGTAGCCGTAGGCGCGCAGGCCGGCTTCGTTGTCGGCCCAGCCGGATTTGACCTTGACCCAGATTTCCAGGTAGACGGGGCCGCCGAACAGTTTTTCCATGTCGAGTCGGGCCTGGGTCGAGACTTCCTTCAGGCGTGCACCTTTATTCCCGATGATCATGGACTTGTGGCCATCGCGTTCGACCAGGATGGCGGCGAAGACGCGGCGCAGATTGCCTTCCTGTTCGAATTTCTCAATCAGCACGGTGCTGGTGTACGGCAGTTCGTCGCCGACGAAGCGGAACAGTTTTTCGCGCACGATTTCCGAGGCGAGGAATTTCTCGCTGCGGTCGGTGATGTCGTCTTCGCCGAAGACGGGGTCATTCTCGGGCAGGAAGCGCCTGATCTCGTTCTGCAGGCCGTCGAGCTGGAAGCGCAGCTTGGCCGACACCGGCACCACGGCGGCGAAGTCGAACTTGGCGGCCACCTGCTGGGCGAACGGCAGCAGTACGGCCTTGTCCTTGCAGCGGTCGGATTTGTTGATGACCAGGATCACCGGCACATTCTTCGGCAACAGGTCGATCACTTGCTGGTCGGCCGGGCCGAAGGTGCCCGCCTCCACCAGGTACAGGATCACGTCCGAGGAATCGAGCGTGTTGGTGACGGTCTTGTTGAGCGTCTTGTTGAGCGCGTTCGCGTGGCGCGTCTGGAAACCCGGCGTGTCGACGTAGATGAACTGGGCGTCGGCCAGGGTCTGGATGCCGGTGATGCGGTGGCGCGTGGTCTGCGCCTTGCGCGAGGTGATGCTCACCTTGGCCCCGATCAGGGTGTTCATCAACGTCGATTTGCCCACATTGGGACGGCCGACAATGGCGATATAGCCGCAGCGGAAGCCGGCTGGAGTTGGTGCGCTAGTCATGGGATTACCTGTGTTTTACTGTTTGGCGTGCTTGCCTTCGGCAGCAGCGCGGACCGGCTTGTCGGCCGGGGTCTCGCTCTGCACGGTGGCGATGCCGGCCAGCTTGAGCTGGGCCGCGCGCGGCTTGGATTTGCGGGCCGCGGCCGGCGCCTTCTGCAAAGCCTGTTCGGCCGCTTCCAGCGCCAGCTTGGCGGCGGCTTGTTCGCCGGCGCGCCGGCTGCCGCCGCGGCCATAGACCTGGACGCCCAATTTGGGCACCAGGCATTCGATTTCAAATTCCTGGCTGTGCGCGGCGCCATGGGTGGCGACCACGTTGTACAGCGGCAGGGAGATTTTTTTCCCTTGCAGGAATTCCTGCAGCAGGGTCTTGGCATCCTTGCCCAGGGTCTGGGGATCGACCGTGTCGAGGATGGGGATGTAGAAGGCGCGGATCACGCGCGCCGCGCTGTCGAAGCCGGCATCCAGGAAGATGGCGCCCAGCAGCGCTTCCAGCGTGTCGGCCAGGATCGAGGGACGGCGGAAGCCGCCCGATTTCAGTTCGCCCTCGCCCAGGCGCAGGAATTGCGACAGCTCCAGCTTTTGCGCGATCTCGTACAGCGATTGCTGCTTGACCAGGTTGGCGCGCAGGCGCGACAGGTCGCCCTCGTCGATGCTGGTGTAGCGCTCGTACAGAATCGAGGCCACCACGCAGTTGAGGATGGAGTCGCCCAGGAATTCCAGCCGCTCGTTATGCAAACTGCTATGGCTACGGTGCGTCAGTGCCTGCTGTAACAACGCGGCATCCTGGAACGTGTGGCCTAAACGGGTTTGCAATAACTGATGATTCATTGGCTTTGGTGCTTTGTCGTATTGGTCGGCTTATTGCCCGGGCTTGCCGCTCTGGGGCGCCCCGCCCTTGGCGGTGCTGCCCTCGTATTCCAGCAAGATGCTGGCCGGCCCGAACAGGGGGATCTTTTTCTCGTAAGCGAAGCTGACCTGCATTTCGCCGTCTTCGCGGCTGATGATCAGGTCGCGCCCGCTGATCGAACTGATGTAATTCACTTCGGCGCTCTTGTCGAAGGAATTCTGGATTTCCTTGACGGTCGAACCGGCGCCCTTGGCTTTGACGATGGCGGCCGACACGGCGCGGTACTCCGCGTAGGTCGGCACGATCTTCATGCCCAGGATGCCCAGGAAGCCGAGGATGGCCAGGACCAGGATCAGGCCAATCAGTGTGATGCCACGCTGTTTGTTGAACCCTGTCGCCGCCATCTCGCCTCCCGTTTAGTGGATGCCGCCTATGCGCTTGGGATTGCCCAGATTCATCCAGACAAAGAACGCCTTGCCGACGATATTCCGGTCCGGGACAAAGCCCCAGTAACGGCTGTCGGCGCTATTGTCGCGGTTATCGCCCATCATGAAATAATTGCCTTCAGGAACCACGCAAGTAAAGCCTTCATAGCGGTAGGTGCAGGCATCGCTGTGCGGGAATTCGCGCACATCGCCCAGATTGATATTGGCGGCGCGCTCGTCGTTCAGGATGCGGTGGTCCACCCCACTCAGGTTTTCCTTGAATTGTTTCTTATAGACAAGTCTTTCATTGTTTTCATCGTCCAGGTAGTCGTCGAGCGCGGTGTACTCGATCGGCTTGCCGTTGACGGTCAAACGTTTATTCTCATACGTAATCTTATCACCGGGCACGCCGACCACCCGTTTGATGTAATCCTGGCTCATATCCTTGGGATATTTGAACACCATCACGTCGCCGCGCTGGGGATCGTTGAGCTGCACCACTTTCTGGTTCAGGATGGGCAGACGGATGCCATAGGTGAACTTGTTCACCAGGATCAGGTCGCCCACCAGCAGGGTCGGCACCATCGACGAAGACGGAATCTTGAACGGCTCGTACAGGAAGGAGCGCAGGCAAAACACCAGGGCAATCACCGGGAAGAAGCTGCCCGAATACTCGACCCAGGTCGGCTGGCGCAGCAGATCCGCTTCGATCTTGGCGCGCTTGGCCGGGCTGCCATCGCCCACGATGCCGTTGGACGTCTGGCGCGCCAGGTGCGCGTCGTACTCGGCCAGGGCGCGGTCGGCCGCGGCGCGGCGCTGCTTGGCCAGGTAGAACACATCGAGGAACCAGATCACGCCCGTGACCACCATCAGCACGAACAGGATTAAAGCGAAATTGCCCAGGATGGTTTGCAGGTTCATTTATCTTCCACTTGTAGGATTGCCAGGAAGGCTTCTTGCGGAATCTCCACCGAGCCGACCTGCTTCATACGCTTCTTACCGGCCTTCTGCTTCTCCAGCAGCTTCTTCTTACGGCTGATGTCGCCGCCGTAGCACTTGGCCAGCACGTTCTTGCGCATCGCCTTGACGTTTTCGCGCGAGATGATGTTGGAACCGATCGCGGCCTGGATCGCCACGTCGAACATCTGGCGCGGGATCAGTTCGCGCATCTTGGCCGCCACGGCGCGGCCGCGGTACGGCGCGTTGGCGCGGTGCACGATGATGGCCAGCGCGTCGACCTTCTCGCTGTTGATCAGCATATCGACCTTCACCACGTCGGCCGCGCGGTATTCCTTGAACTCGTAGTCCATCGAGGCGTAGCCGCGCGAGGTCGACTTCAGCTTGTCGAAGAAGTCCAGCACGATCTCGGCCATCGGCATCTCGTACACCAGCTTGACCTGGCGGCCGTGGTAGCTCATGTCCATCTGGATGCCGCGCTTGGCGATGCACAGGGTGATGACCGAGCCCACATATTCCTGCGGCATGTACAGATTGACGTTGACGATCGGCTCGCGCACTTCGGTGATGCGCGAGGGATCGGGCATGCGCGAAGGGTTGTCCACGTTCATCACCGTGCCGTCGCGCTGCTCGACCTCATACACCACGGTCGGCGCGGTGGTGATCAGGTCCATATCGAATTCGCGTTCCAGGCGCTCCTGCACGATTTCCATGTGCAGCAGACCGAGGAAGCCGCAGCGGAAGCCGAAGCCCAGCGCCTGCGACACTTCCGGCTCGAACATCAGGGCGGCGTCGTTCAGCTTGAGCTTTTCCAGCGAGTCACGCAGGGCGTCGTACTGGTTGGCCTCGACCGGGAACAGGCCGGCGAACACCTGCGGCTGCACTTCCTTGAAGCCCGGCAGCGGCGCGGCGGCCGGCTTGGCGATGGAGGTGATGGTGTCGCCCACGCGGGCCACTTTCAATTCCTTGATGCCGGCGATGACGAAGCCCACCTGGCCGGCGCTCAGCTGCGGCAGCGAGACCGAACGCGGCGAGAAGACGCCCAGATCTTCCACCAGCTGGGTCGAGTCGGTCGCCATCAGGCGGATCTTTTCTTTCGGACGCATGGTGCCGTTGACCACGCGCACCAGCATCACCACGCCGACGTAGGCGTCGTACCAGGAGTCGATGATCAGGGCCTGCAGCGGCGCTTCGGGATCGCCCTTGGGCGGCTGCACCTTGGCGATGATCGATTCGAGCACGTCTTCCACGCCCAGGCCGGTCTTGGCCGAGCACTGCACGGCGTCGCCGGCTTCGATGCCGATCACGTCTTCGATTTCGGCGATGGCGGTGGGCGGGTCGGCGTTCGGCAAGTCGATCTTGTTCAGCACCGGCACCACTTCCACGCCCAGGTCGAGCGCGGTGTAGCAGTTGGCCACGGTCTGCGCTTCCACGCCCTGCGAGGCGTCGACCACCAGCAGCGCGCCTTCGCAGGCCGACAGCGAGCGGCTCACTTCATAGGAGAAGTCGACGTGGCCCGGGGTGTCGATCAGATTCAGGTTATAGATCTGGCCATCGCGCGCCTTGTACTTCAGCGCTGCCGTCTGGGCCTTGATGGTAATGCCGCGCTCGCGCTCCAGATCCATGGAATCGAGCACCTGAGCTTCCATCTCGCGGTCCGAAAGGCCGCCACACAGCTGGATGATGCGGTCTGCCAGCGTGGACTTGCCATGGTCAATGTGGGCGATGATGGAAAAATTGCGTATGTTGTTCATTAATTTCAAAACGTATTGGGACGACAGCTATACAAAAAAAGCGCTCCAGGCCGGGCGAGGATGCCCTGCCGAACGCCTTTTGGGAACCGAATCTGAGTCTAAGCCATTCATTTTACCGGATTTCAGAGGGGAAATCCGGATTTCTGACGCAGCGCAGCGACAAAAATGCTTTTTAGCCAATAATTTGCGCCGCAACACGGCCGCAAGGCCGCCGCAAGGCCGCCTCAGGCGGCCAGAATGGCGCGCACTTTTGCTTCGTCGAGGAAATAGTGGCAGATTTCGGGCTGGTCGAGGCCGGCGAACAGCACCGGCACCAGCTCGTCGAAACGGGCCACCAGGGCGTCGTCGGCATCGACGTCGATCACGTCGACGGTGAACGGGTGTTGCGGGGTGTGCAAGGCATTCAGGGCGTCCAGCATGTCCTGGCACAGATGGCAATAGCTGCGGGAATAGAGGGTAAAGTGCATGGCCGCCATGATAGCAGGCGGCCATGCCTTGCGGCGAGGGCGTCGGCCGGCCCCCTGCCCTCCCGCGCTTACTTGGCGCTCGGACGCAGCGACACGAATTGCGCGGTATCGCCGCGGCGCACCAGCACCACGCTGGCCTTTTTCGGATCGAGCTTGGCGACGGCGGCGTTGAACTGCTTGGCGTCGACGATTTCCGCATTGTTCAGCTGCAGCAGGATATCGCCTTCGCGCAGGCCGGCGCGGGCCGCCACGCCTTCGGCGCCATCGACCACCACGCCGCCGTTCACGCCCGCCTCGCGCTTCTGCGCGGCCGTCAAGTCGCTGACCTTGAAGCCCAGGGCATTGGCCGGGCTGTCGGCCGGCGCCTTGCTGCGTTCGCCGCCCTTGGCCGTTTTCTCGCCCTGCTGCTCTTCCACCACCACCGGCAGATCGACGGCGGCGCCCTTGCGCCAAACCGTGATGATGGCCTTGCTGCCGATGGCCGAGCCGCCCACCAGGCGCGGCAGGTCGGAGGAGCGGGCGATGTCGGCGCCGTTGAACTTGAGGATGATGTCGCCCGCCTTCAGGCCGGCCTTGTCGGCCGGGCCGCCCGGCATCACCTGGGCCACTTCGGCGCCGCGCGTGCCGCTCTTCAAGCCCAGCGATTCGGCCACTTCCTTGTTCAGCTCACTAATCTGCACGCCGATGCGGCCGCGCGTCACCTTGCCGCTTTTCTTGAGTTGGTCGGCCACGCGCATGGCCTCGTCGATCGGCACGGCAAAGGAAATGCCGTTATAGCCGCCCGACAAGGTAGCAATTTGCGAGTTAATGCCGATCACCTCGCCGCGCATATTGATCAGCGGACCGCCCGAGTTGCCGGGGTTGACCGCCACATCGCTCTGGATCAGGGGCAGGTATTCGCCGGTATCGCGCGCCTTGGCCGAGATGATGCCCGAGGTCACGGTGTTTTCCAGATTAAAGGGTGAGCCGATGGCGATTACCCATTCGCCGACGCGGATCTTGTTGGAGTCGCCGATGGTCAGGCTGGGCAGCTTGGCGCCCTCGATTTTGAGCACGGCGACGTCGGTGCTGGCGTCGGCGCCCAGCACCTTGGCCTTGAATTCGCGCTTGTCGGTCATGGTCACATACACCTCGTCGGCGCCGTCGACCACATGGGCATTGGTCAACACATAGCCGTCCTGGGAAATGATGAAGCCGGAGCCGACGCCACGCTGCACTTCCTCTTCCTGCGGCGCCGAGCGGCCGCGGCGCGGGGCCTGGCCACCGCGCGGGGTGGGCGCCGCGCCGCCGAAGAAGCGGCGCAGGAAGTCCTGCATTTCCTCTTCGCCCGGCGCGCCCTGGCGCATGCGCAGGCGCTCGGTGGTGCGGATATTCACCACCGCCGGGCCGACCTTGTCGACCAGCTCGGTGAAATCGGGCAGACCGGCCACCGCCGGCGCGGCCATGGCCGGCGCCAATCCCGTCACGGCGGGGGCCAACAAGACACCGGCGCCCAGGACCAGCGCCGACAGCGTTTTACTACCAGTAGAGAAGGTGGTTTTTTTCATGGGAGTGTTCGTGTTTTGTATTGGATCATCGGGCTTGGCAACGTTGGCAAAGCCAACACATGGTAAGCGAAAACCTGCGTTGCCGCATGCACAAGATGTTGCAGGAAGTAAGAATTTCAAGAGGCAGCGCGGCGCGCTTCAGGTCCGCTTCAGGTCCGCTTAAGGGAGGGCGGCGGCCGGCGCGGCGCCATCGTCTTCGACGGGCGGCGCGGCGGCACCGGCCGGGCCGGCGGCGGGCGGCAAGCCGGCTTCGGCGGGCGCCGCCAAGGCGCTGGCGGCCAGGTCCGGGCTGGCGCCGGCTTCGCTGGCAATTTCAGCGGCCACCGCCAGCCGCAGCCGCAGGCGCGCGGCCAGGGCGGCGCTGGCGCCCTCCTCCAGCGCGGCGCTGGCGCGCAACTGGTCGCCGATCAGGTGATAGGCATGCCAGGCGGCGCGGCCCTCGTCCGCGGTCAGGGCGGCCAGCGCCAGCTCGCGGTCGGCGTCGGCCAGCTCGCCATCCATCAGCGCCGAGATATGCTCCAGCAATTGCGTCGATTTCTTCATGGCCGGCCACCGTCTTTCTTGTCCGCAAGCGGACCCATCCTTACAGTCTCATCGCCTCACCAGCGTCTGTCAACCGGCTTGTCGAGCAAAGGCCGCAGCCGCGCCGCGATCGCCTCGCGCGCGCGGAAGATGCGGCTGCGCACGGTGCCGATGGGGCAAGCCATGATGGCGGAGATTTCCTCATAGCTCAGTCCCTCGATCTCGCGCAGCACAATGGCGGTGCGCAATTCCAGCGGCAAGGCATCCATGGCCTCGTTCACGGTGGCGGCGATCTGCTTGCTGGCGAGCATGGATTCGGGCGTATTGATGTCGCGCAAATGTTCGCCCTCGCCGTTCTCGGCCGACAGCAGCGCTGCCTCGCCCGCCAGCGGCGCGCGGCGCCCCTGGCTCAGCAGGAAGTTCTTCGCCGTATTGATGCCGATCCGGTACAGCCAGGTATAAAACGCGGAATCGCCGCGAAAATGGCGCAAGCCGCGATACGCCTTGATGAAGGATTCCTGCACCACATCCTCGGCCTCGTTCTGGTCGCGCAAGATGCGCGAGATCAAGCGCATCAGACGGCGCTGATGGCGCGCGACAAGCATGTCGAACGCCTGTCTGTCGCCAGCCTGAACCCGCTCGACCAGCAACTGATCGCACTCCCGTTCCGTCGTCACGCCTTCGCCCTCGATGGCCGGCAAGCCTTGGCGCTCCTATGCTATAGAGCCAAGGCGCCGCGAATTGGTTCGCAGATCCTGTTTCTTTTTTTCAGCACCTTCAGGCCGCCACGGCGCGCAAGGCCAGGGCCAGCGCGCGCCACTCGGCCGGCGCCACGCTGTCCGGCAGCAGCGCCAGACTGCGCCGCCGCCCCGCTCCATCCTCCAGCCGCAGCAGCATCAAGCCAGGCCAGAGCAGCGTGCCCGGCAGCAGCCGCAGCGGCGGCCCAAGCGCGCCGCCTACTCCCTGGTATACCGCCAGCCGCAACTGCCCGACAGCGGAAATATCAATGCGCCATACCTTGACTTCGCGCGCTTGCCAGCCCAGCCCCGCGCAGGCGAGGCAAAGCAGCATGGGGCGTTCCAGCAACAGACCGGCCGCCAGCGCCGCGGCGCACATGGCCGCCTGCAGCAAGCGCAAGACGGGCGATGGCCGCACGATGGCCGTAGTGGCAATCGACATGGCAATTCCGCAAAATCAGTGAATGGGGATGCAAGGAGCGCCGGCCAGGCTGCCGGGCTTAAGCGGCGCCAGCAGGACGCTGGCGCCGTTTCAGCGCTCACTCCGGTTCGACCGGGGCGAGGCGCTTTGGTTCACGCTTTAGTTCAAACTTTACCGAACAGCAGGCTGCCGTTGGTGCCGCCGAAGCCGAAGGAGTTCTTCAGCGCGTAGTCGATCTTCATTTCGCGCGCCACGTTGGCGCAGAAGTCCAGATCGCAGGCGGGATCCTGGTTGAACAGATTGATGGTCGGCGGCGCCACCTGGTGGTGGATGGCCAGCACCGTGAACACCGCTTCCAGGCCACCGGCACCGCCCAGCAAGTGGCCGGTCATCGATTTGGTGGAGCTGATCACGAGGTTCTTGGCGTGCTCGCCGAAGGTGCGCTTGATGCCCACCACTTCGGCCACGTCGCCCAGCGGGGTCGAGGTGCCGTGCGCGTTGACATAGTGCACCTGGTCCGCGTTGACGCCGGCGTTTTTCAGCGCGTTGAGCGCCGATTTGCTGCCGCCGCTGCCGTCTTCCAGTGGGGAAGTCATGTGGTAGGCGTCGGCGCTCATGCCGAAACCGTGCAGCTCCGCGTAAATCGTGGCGCCGCGCGCTTTCGCGTGTTCGTATTCTTCCAGCACCATGACGCCGGCGCCCTCGCCCAGCACGAAGCCGTCGCGGTCCTTATCCCATGGACGGGAGGCGGTGGCCGGATCGTCGTTGCGGGAAGACAGGGCGCGGGCCGAGGCGAAACCGCCCAGACCCAGTGGCGACACGGTCGATTCCGCGCCGCCGGCAACCATGATGTCGGCGTCGCCGTATTCGATCAGGCGGGCCGCCGCGCCGATGCAGTGCAGGCCGGTGGTGCAAGCCGTCACGATGGCGAGGTTCGGGCCGCGCATGCCGTACTTGATCGACAGGTCGCCGGAAATCATATTGATAATCGAGGCCGGCACGAAGAAGGGCGAGATACGGCGCGGGCCGCGCTTGTCGTAATCTTCCTTGGTTTCTTCGATCATCGGCAGGCCGCCAATGCCGGAACCGATGATCACGCCGATGCGATCGGCGTTCTCTTCGGTGACGACCAGACCGGAATCCTGGATCGCCTGGATGCCAGCCGCCATGCCGTAGTGGATAAAGGTATCCATGTGGCGGGCTTCCTTGGCGGGGATGTAATCCTCGACATTGAAGCCTTTGACTTCACCTGCAAAGTGAGTCGAGAAAGGCGATGCATCAAACTTGGTGATGTTAGCGATCCCGGACTTCCCCTCGGTGATTGCGCTCCACGCGTCGGCAATAGAATTGCCGACCGGGGATACGCAGCCGAGGCCGGTAACCACTACACGACGGTTTTTGGAACTCAAGCGATTCTCCTGGAGTCGATCGGGGTGTTGCTTAGGCCTTCACGTGCGCAGTAGCGTAGTCGATAGCTTGCTGCACGGTGGTGATTTTCTCGGCCTGTTCGTCAGGGATTTCCATTTCGAACTCGTCTTCCAGTGCCATTACCAGCTCAACGGTGTCGAGGGAATCGGCGCCCAGATCGTCAACGAAGGACGATTCGTTTTTGATGTCTGCTTCAGCGACGCCCAGTTGCTCAGCGACGATTTTCTTAACGCGTTGTTCGATATCCGACATGTTATGGCTCCATTATGTGTGTTACGGAAAGCGCGCATTTTATCAGGTTTGCGCGCCGAAAAACTAATTTCGGCTTGCGATGCTATTTCCACCGAAATTACTGCTAAAAGACGGGTACGTGCGGCGAAAACACCGCCCGCGCCCCATCAATTCATATACATGCCGCCATTCACGTGCAGGGTGGTGCCCGTGATGTAAGCGGCTTGCGGCGAGGCCAGGAAGGCCACGGCGGCGGCGATGTCTTCCGGCTTGCCCAGACGGCCCAAGGGGATCTGGGTCAGCAGGGCGGCATGCTGCTCTTCGCCCAGGACCTTGGTCATATCGGTATCGATAAAGCCGGGGGCGATGCTGTTCACGGTGATATTGCGGCTGCCGATCTCGCGCGCCAGCGCGCGGCCCATGCCTTCCACGCCGGCCTTGGCCGCCGCGTAATTCATCTGACCCGGATTGCCGGACGAGGCCACCACCGAAGTGATGTTAATAATACGCCCGGTTTTGGCTTTCATCATCCCGCGCAGCACGGCGCGCGACAGGCGGCCCACGGCGCTCAGATTGGTGGCGATCACGCTGTCCCACTCTTCATCCTTCATGCGCATGGCCAGCTGGTCCTGGGTGATGCCGGCATTGTTGACCAGGATGCCGACGGCGCCCCAGCTCTTGCCGATTTCATCGATGACGGCGGCGCAGCGCTCCGGATCGGTCACATTCAGTACCATGCCCTGGCCCGCTTCAGCGCCGATCTCGGCCAGGTAGGCCGAGATGGCTTGCGCGCCGGCTTCGGTGGTGGCGGTGCCGATCACGCGCGCGCCCTGCTTGGCCAGCTCTTGCGCGATGGCCTTGCCGATGCCGCGCGATGCGCCCGTTACCAGCGCGATTTGATTGGACAGATTCATTCGGTCTCCTCGATTGATTATTTGAGTGCGGCCAGCAGGCGTTCCAGCGACGCCTGGTCGGTGATGGCGTCGCCCGCCAGCGTGGCGTCGATGCGCTTGGTCAAGCCCATCAGCACTTTGCCCGGGCCGCATTCGATCACGTTGACGATGCCGTCGGCCGCCACCTTCTGCATGGTTTCCACCCAGCGCACGGGGCTGGCGGCCTGGCGCACCAGGGCGTCCTTGATGCTGGCCGGATCGTTGAGCACGGCCACATCGACGTTATTGATCAGCGCGATCTGCGGCGCGGTGAAATGGAGATCGGCCATGTACTCGCGCAGGCGGTCGGAAGCCGGCTTCAGCAGCGAAGAATGGAAAGGCGCCGACACCGGCAGCTTCATGGCGCGCTTGGCGCCCTTGGCCTTGGCGATCTCGCAGGCGCGTTCGACAGCGCCGGTATGGCCGGCGATCACCACTTGCGCGGGGGCGTTGAAATTGACCGGCTCCACCACTTGCGCGGCATCGGCCGCGGCGGCTTCAGCGCAGGCGGCGCGCACTTCGTCGTCGCTCAGGCCGAGCACGACGGCCATGCTGCCCTGCCCGACCGGCACGGCTTCCTGCATGGCCTGGGCGCGGAAGCGCACCAGCGGCACGGCATCCTTGAAGGCGATCACGCCCGCGGCCACCAGGGCCGAGTACTCGCCCAGGCTATGGCCCGCAACCACGCTGGGCACGGCGCCGCCGGCGGCGATCCAGGCACGGTAGACGGCGACGGCGGCCGTCAGCATCACGGGCTGGGTATTGGTGGTCAGGTCCAGCTCTTCTTTCGGACCTTCGGCGATCAGCTTGCCGAGGTCGAACTGCAGGGCATCCGATGCTTCCGCGATGGTCTGCGCCACCACCGGATTGCCGGCAAAGCCTGCCATCATAGCGACGGCTTGCGAACCCTGGCCGGGGAATACAAATGCAAATTTACTCATCTGTCTGTCTCGTTATATTGAAAAAGCAACCGGGGCATTCTAGGGGAAGGCGACAGGCCTGCCCCCGGCCTTTTCCGGTTTGCCTCTAGAACACTAATTCTAAAAAGGCGTTAATTTTACACGCTAAAACTATGTAAACCATTACATTTCGACCAACTTCAGCATGTGATTAATTCGCATATTCACATGCGCGCCAGCACGGCGCCCCAGGTGAAGCCGCCGCCCACGCCTTCCATCATCACCACATCGCCCTGCTTGATGCGGCCATCGCGCACGGCGGTATCGAGCGCCAGCGGAATCGAGGCGGCCGACGTATTGCCATGCTGGTCGACGGTGACCACCATTTTCTCCAGCGGCAGGCCGAGCTTTTTCGCGGTGCCGTTCATGATGCGGATATTGGCCTGGTGCGGAATCAGCCAGTCGATCTGTTCGGACGTCATGCCGGCGTGCTGCAGCGCTTCGTGCGCCACCTTCTCCAGCACGGTCACGGCCAGCTTGAAGACGGCCTGGCCATCCATGTACAGGAAGGCGCTGCCGGCCAGTGCGCCGTTGCTCACATGACCGGAGACGCTCAGGATGTCGGCGTGGCGGCCGTCAGCATGCAGCTTGGTGGCCAGCACGCCTGGCTCCTGCGACGCGCTCATCACCACGGCGCCGGCGCCATCGCCGAACAGCACGCAGGTGGTGCGGTCTTCGAAATTCAGGATGCGCGAGAACACTTCGGCGCCGATCACCAGCACATTCTTGTGCGCGCCCGACTTGATGAAGCTGTCGGCCGTGGACATGGCGTAGACGAAGCCGCTGCACACGGCTTGCACGTCGACCGCCGCGCTGGTGTTGGTCATGCCCAGCTTGCGCTGCACGATGCAAGCGGTGCTGGGGAAGCTGCCGAAGAAGTCCGGGGTCGAGCTGGCGACGATGATCAGGTCGATATCGTCGGGCTGCAACTGGGCCATCTCGAGGGCGCGGCGCGCCGCCAGCACGGCCAGGTCGGAAGCATTCTGCTCCGGCTCGGCAAAGTGGCGCGCCGAGATGCCGCTGCGCGAGACGATCCACTCGTCCGACGTCTCGATCCCCTTGGCGGCCAGCTGCTCGGCCAGCTCCTGGTTGCTGACACGCTTTTCAGGCAGATAACTGCCGGTACCAATGATTTTGCTGTACAAGGTCATTCCGTCTCATCCAGTTATAGTTGCGGTCGGTTCTTGTGCCACTTCCGGTTCGCGCGGCATCAGCTCGGCGATCATCGTCGACAGGTGTTCCTGCACGTCGTTTTTCGCCGCGTGGTACGCGCGCCGCAGTGCCCATTCAAAGGCATCCGCTTCCGCCCCGCCATGGCTCTTCAGCACCAGGCCACGCAAGCCGAGCAGGCTGGCGCCGTTGTAGCGGGAGGGGTTGATACGATTGCTGATGCGGCGCAGCGCGCTGCGCGCGATCAGCGCACCCAGCATGGTCAGCGGGTTGCGCTTGAATTCCGAGGTCAGCACGCCTTTCAGGAAACGCGCCAAGCCTTCGATGGCCTTCAGCGTGACGTTGCCGACGAAGCCGTCGCACACCACGATGTCGGTGGTACCCTTGAAGATGTCGTTGCCTTCCACATTGCCGTAGAAGTTCAGCGCGCCGCGTTCGTGGTCGGCCTGCAGCAGCTTGGCGGTCAGTTTGACCACCTCGTTGCCCTTGATGTCTTCGGTGCCGACGTTGAGCAGGCCGATGGTCGGACGCTGGATGCCTTCCATGGCTTGCACCAGCACCGACCCCATGATGGCGAACTGGTGCAGGTGGTGCGGTTCGCAGTCCACATTGGCGCCCAGGTCCAGCATATAGGTCGGACCGTCCTTCTGGTTCGGCAGGATGCTGCAGATGGCAGGACGGTCGACGCCGGCCATGGTTTTCAGCACATAGCGCGAGACGGCCATCAAGGCCGCGGTATTGCCGGCGGAAACGCAGGCGTGGCTGCGGCCTTCCTTGACTTGTTCGATGGCCACGCGCATCGAGGAATCCTTCTTGCGGCGCAAGGCGACCTCAAGCGGGTCATCCATCGTGACCTGCTCGGAAGCGTGAAGGATGGACAGGCGTGGCAGGGATTCTGCGTGATGCTTTTTCAGTTCCGCGCGGATGACGTCTTCCAGGCCGACCAGGATCAGCTCAGCGTCAGGTTCACGGTTAATGAAGGAGATTGCTGCGGGAATGGTGACCGACGGGCCGTGGTCTCCGCCCATGCAGTCGATGGATATTTTGATTGTCATTGCGGGGCAAAAGGCGTTCCTGAGATGGTTTCAGCGCCTGCGTATTTCAGAATGACGGTTTGCAAAGCTGTTTGCAGCCGGGGAAAAAGAAAAAGCGGCGCCACGTCAGTCACCTGCGTTGCACCGCTTTTGGCTAGGCCGAACAAAAACGTCGATTACTCGTCGTTTTTGGTTTTCAGCACTTTGCGACCACGATAGAAGCCGTTCGGGCTGATATGGTGACGCAGGTGGGTTTCGCCCGTGGTTGGCTCGACTGCCAGGTTAGGGGCAACCAGGAAATCGTGCGAACGGTGCATACCGCGCTTCGAAGGGGACTTCTTGTTCTGTTGAACTGCCATGATGACTCCTAATACTAAAGTTCTAAGATTTTAACACATTCGACCGGCATTACTAACATGCGAATCGAGTATCCCTGCGGCCGGACAGGCCGACATCGTCAACTGCTTTTACTACCTCTACTACACAATGCCAATACTCGATTACTACACGCGTTTTGACACGTTCTTCGCTTACTGCTTTGTTCTTTATTTCTTCAGGCTCTGCAAGCCTGCAAAGGGGGACGGTTTCTCGCTGCGCGCTTTTTCCAGCAGCGCGGCGTCGGGACACTGTTCGTGCTTCGGCGCTTGCGGCAGGGCCAGCAGCGCCTCGTCTTCCACCAGGTCCATCAGCTTCATATCACGGGTGCCTACCACCACGTCGATCGACTCGTCGTCGATGATTTCTTCGATCTCGTCGGCGTGCACGTCGTCTTTACCGAACATCAGCAGCGTCGAGGAATCGATTGCATGGCCAAACGGAGTCAGGCAGCGCTGGCAATTCAATTGCACCGTGCCGCTCACGCTGAGCCGCATCTGCGGGAAACCCTGCTTGCTCGTGCTGCCTTCCGCCTTCCAGGTGATGGAACCGGAGTTATCGGCGCATTCCTTGCTCAAGCGGGTCATTTCAGCCACGGGCGTCACGCCCTCACGCAAGCCGTTGGTCCGACAAAATTCAAAAGCGTCGATCACAAAAGCGTCCATGTACTAAAATTCCCTTGGAAAACCTGCGATAATAACAGGGTTTTCGCCGCCGCGTCAAAGACTTGCGCGATTTTTCGCGCGTTTGTGGGCCATTCGTCCACGGCGCACAGAGCATATAACAATTCCCGCCCCGGAGCCAGAGAAAAATATTTCCATGAACTCAACAAGCAACGCCCCCGCCCTGATTCTTGCCTCCAGCTCAGCATACCGGCGCGAACTCTTGTCCCGGCTGCAAATACCGTTCACAGTGGACGTGCCCGACATCGATGAAAATCCCCTGCCCGGCGAGACGCCCGCGGCCACCGCCCTGCGCCTGGCACGCGAAAAAGCGGCTGCCGTCGCCGCCCGCCACCCGGGCGCGCTGGTGATCGGCTCCGACCAGGTCGCCACGCTGGACGAAGAGCAGATCGGCAAGCCCGGCAACCACGCCAAGGCCCTGGCCCAGTTGCAGAAAATGCGCGGCCGCGAAGTCGTCTTCCATACCGCGCTCTGCCTGTGGGATGGGCGCGACGGCAGCGCCCAGGTGGAAGATATCCAGACCGTCGTCCAGTTCCGCGACCTGCCCGATGCCGAACTCGATGCCTATCTGCGCATCGAGCAGCCTTATGATTGCGCCGGCAGCGCGAAAAACGAGGCGCTCGGCATCGCCATCCTCGAACGCATCGATGCCAGCGATCCCACCGCCCTCACCGGCCTGCCGCTGATCGCCCTGACCGGCATGCTGCGCGCCGCCGGCGTTTCCTTCTTCAACACGAAATAAACACCATGCCCGGCACTCTTTACCTGATTCCCAATACCCTGGGCGAAACCGAAGCGCTCTCCCACGTCATTCCCGAGCAGGTGCAAGCCCTGACGGCCGGTCTCGGCTATTTCGTCGCCGAGAACGCCAAGACGGCGCGCGCCTTCCTGAAGCTGGTCAACGCCCGGCATCCGCTGGCGCGCCCGCTGCAGGAAATCCGCATCGACGAACTGAATGTGAACACCCCGGCGCAAGCCCTGGCCGCCCTGCTCGAGCCGCTCAAGGCGGGCCAGGACGCCGGCCTGCTGTCGGAAGCGGGCGTGCCCGCCGTGGCCGACCCCGGCGCCGACCTGGTGCGCCTGGCACACCAGCACGGCATTCCCGTGCGGCCGCTGGTCGGTCCATCCTCGCTGCTGCTGTCCGTCATGGCCAGCGGCCTGAACGGCCAGAGCTTTGCCTTCAACGGTTATCTGCCCACCGACGCGGCGGCGCGCGCCAAGCGCCTGAAGGAGCTGGAAACGCGTTCGCGCCAGGACAAGCAGACCCAGCTCTTCATCGAAACGCCTTACCGCAATGCCGCCATGCTGGACGCCCTGCTCGCCAGCTGCGCCGGCGGCACCCTGATCTGCGTCGCCACCGACATCAGCCTGCCGTCGGAAAGCATCCGCACGCAAAGCAGCGCCCAGTGGAAGGCCCAGCTCGCCGCCGGCAAGACGCCGGACTTCCACAAGAAGCCCACGGTCTTCCTCTTGCTGGCCCAGTAAGAACCGGGGACAGACGGGCACGCCGGGTCCACGCTACGCCTGGACTCGGCGCCCTCACCTGCTCCCTGTTATTGCACGCCGTGGGTGTATTCGCTGACCCAGTCGCAGGCGGCCAGCTGGATGGCGTACAGCTCGGAGGGCGCCAGCTCCAGCTGGTGCAGGATGCGCGTCAACTCCGGCCCTTCGGTGGCGCATTCGATCAGCTCGATCAGCGACAGCATCTGGCCATAATCGCCCTGGCGGTGCAGCAAGGCGTCGCGCACCTCGTCCAGCACGTTCACGCTTTGCAGGATTTCGCCCATGCGCACTGAGAACAGCGCATCCATCAGCGACATGATGCCGACCGTGAAGCCGATATCGGCGCCGATGCGCTGCTCGGGCCGCAGACGCTCCATCATCAATTCCATGGTCTTGCCGCGCGTGGTCGCCATTTGCAGCAAGGGCGAATCGAATTCGGGCACCTGCCCGGTCTTCACATACAGCAGGATCTGCAGCCAGCGCTGCAACTGGCGCCGCCCCAGCACGATCAGCGCGTGGCCGACCGAATTGATGCGAAAGCGCGCGCCCACGGCCGGCGTATTCACCAGGCGCAGCAGGTTCAGGGTGATCAGCGGGTCATGCTTGACGCTGCGCTCGATCTCGCGCTGGTCGGCGTCGCCATTCAGCAAGTCCAGCAAATGCATGATGGCCAGCTGGGACGGCGCGATCTTCTTGCCGCTCAGGATCACGGGCCGCGCAAAATAATAGCCCTGGAAATATTCGAAGCCCAGGTCCATGCAGCGCTGGAATTCCTCCACCGTTTCGACCTTCTCGGCCAGCAGCTTTTGGCGCGGATTGCGCAGCGAACGCGCCAGCGCGTCGAGCGCGCTGCCGCCGGTCTGGCGGATATCGATCTTGATCACGTCCATCAGCGGCTGCAAGAGTTCCAGGCCGGCCGATTCGGCCACCACATCGTCCAGCGCGAATTTGAAGCCGGCCGCCTTCAGCTCCTGGATGCGGGCCAGCACCTCGGGCGTGGCCTCGACCGATTCCAGCACTTCGAGAATGACCTTGTCGTTCGGCAGAAAGCGGATGAAGTCGCTCATCAGAGCAACCGTGTCGACATTGACGAAGGCCAGCTGGTCGCCCACCACCTGGCCCATGCCCAGCTCGGAAGCGTGGGCGATCACCGAGGCCGTGGCGGACACGCCGTCCTGCACATTGGCCTCGCTGCATTCAGCGTTACGGAACAGCAGCTCGTAGGCGACGAGACGCTGTTTGCGATTGAGGATAGGTTGACGGGCCAGGAAAAACTGATTCGCGTACGGCATGGGTACGGCGTCTTTTTCTAATCCGGTTGTCATGAGCAGCCCCCACTGCTTGCCCTCGCATATAGATCAGAATATACGCCTTAATTCAGCCGTGACAACAGTTTTTATAGCGAGCATCACGCCGAACGCGCACCGCCTTTGCGGGCTGTGGCCGCTTCGCCACTTTCCAGCGTGAATTTGGCGCCGGCATCGCGTCCCAGCACTTTCACCAGATAGGGCATGACCTGCTTCAGTATCGGCTCCAGCGTGTACGGCGGATTGACGATGAACATGCCGCTGGTGTGCAGGGCGATGCCGTCCGGGCCGGGCGTGGACACGCACAGGGTCACGTTGAGCCAGCTGGCGGCCGGCAGATGCTTCATGCGCTCGGCGAAATTGCGCGCCTCGATGCGCTGCAGCAGCGGATACCAGACCGCGTACGTGCCGCCCGGGAAGCGTTTGAGCGCCTCGTTCAGCATCTCCATCACCTTGCGGTAATCCTGCTTGTCCTCATACGGCGGGTCGCACAGCACCAGGGCGCGGCGCGATGGCGGCGGCAGCAGCGCTTTCAGGCCGACAAAGCCGTCGGCGCGGTTGACGATCACGCGCTTGCCGCGCGTGGCGGGACGCTTGCCCTGGGCCGCCGCGTGCTGCTCCAGCTTGCGGAAATTCTCGTCCAGCAGCCTGGCATCGGCCGGATGCAGCTCGAACAGGCGCAGACGGTCTTGCTCGCGCGCCACGATGTCGGCGCAGTAAGGCGAACCGGGGTAGTAGCGCATCTTGCCGCTCGGGTTCATATCCTTGATGACCTGTACGTACTCGGCCAGCGGCGCCGGCAGGTCGTCGCGCTCCCACAGCGGCGCGATGCCGGTTTCGAATTCGGCGGTCTTGGTGGCCTGGGCGCTGTCGAGGGCGTACACGCCCGCACCGGCATGGGTGTCGATATAGCTGTAAGCGACATCTTTCTGATTCAGGTATTTCAAGAGCTGGATCAGGACAAAGTGCTTCAAGACATCGGCGTGATTCCCGGCGTGGAAGGCGTGGCGGTAACTGAACATCGTGGTGATTCCTGTAAGTATGACCCCGCATTATCCCAGAGAACGCCCGGCGCGCCAAAAGCTGCATGTCCGGCGCATGCAAAAAAGGCCGCGGCGGGACGGCATCCCGCTGCGGCCAGCGCCTTGGAATCAGGCGAACTTCACGCAAAAACCAGGTTTTCCACCCGCGGGCTTAAGCCACTTTCTGGGCGTCGAAGAACTGTTCGTCCTCGGTCGAACCGTGCAGGGCCGTGGTCGAGCTCTGGCCTTGCTGGATGGTCTGGGTCACGGCGTCGAAGTAACCGGTGCCGACTTCGCGCTGGTGCTTGACGGCGGTGAAGCCTTTTTCGGCGGCGGCGAATTCGGCTTCCTGCAGTTCCACGAAGGCCGACATCTGGCGGCGCGCATAGCCGTGGGCCAGGTTGAACATGCCGTAGTTCAGGGCGTGGAAGCCGGCCAGGGTGATGAACTGGAACTTGTAACCCATGGCGCCCAGCTCTTTCTGGAACTTGGCGATGGTGGCGTCGTCCAGGTTTTTCTTCCAGTTGAACGAGGGCGAGCAGTTATAGGCCAGCATCTTGCCCGGGAACTTGGCGTGCACGGCTTCGGCGAACTGCTTGGCGAAGGCCAGGTCCGGCTTGCCGGTTTCGCACCACACCAGGTCGGCGTAAGGCGCATAAGCCAGGGCGCGCGAGATCGACTGGTCGATGCCCGGACGCACTTTGTAGAAGCCTTCCACGGTGCGCTCGCCGGTGCAGAAAGGACGGTCGTTGTCGTCCACGTCCGAAGTCAGCAGGTCGGCCGCTTCGGCGTCGGTGCGGGCGATGACCAGGGTCGATGTGCCCATCACGTCCGCAGCCAGGCGGGCGGCGGTCAGTTTTTCCACCGCTTCGCGCGATGGCACCAGCACCTTGCCGCCCATGTGGCCGCATTTTTTCACCGAGGCCAGCTGGTCTTCGAAGTGCACGCCCGAGGCGCCCGCTTCGATCATGGACTTCATCAGCTCGAAAGCGTTCAGCACGCCGCCGAAGCCGGCTTCGGCGTCGGCCACGATGGGTGCGAAGAAGTCGATGTCATCCTTGCCTTCGGACCACTGGATCTGGTCGGCGCGCTGGAAGGTGTTGTTGATGCGCTTGACCACCATCGGCACCGAGTTGGCGGGATACAGCGACTGGTCGGGATACATTTCGCCGGCCAGGTTGGCGTCGCCCGCCACTTGCCAGCCCGACAGGTAGATCGCTTTCAGGCCGGCCTTGACTTGCTGCATGGCCTGGTTGCCGGTCAGCGCGCCCAGGGCGTTGACGAAAGGCTCGTTGTTCACCAGGTTCCACAGTTTTTCCGCACCCTTCTTGGCGATGGTGTGTTCGATTTGCATGGAACCGCGCAGGCGCACCACATCGTCGGCGGTGTAGGCACGCTTGATGCCTTTCCAGCGTGGATTGGTGTCCCATTCTTTTTGCAGTTCTGCTACTTGCTGTTCACGAGTTGCCATGGTGCTCTCCTATTGACTGACTAAACAAAAAACGAAATCCGTTAGAAACATCATAGGACGATTTGTTCAGCGCAACAATGGTCTTATATAAGACATATGAGCAAATTTTATTCCTTAAGTTTCAACGACTTAATTTTCATTTTCCATGATACGGAAAGACATTTCTCAGAATGAGAGCAATTAATGTGCTTGCGCAGCAGCACTTTCCGCATTATGAAATTACCTTTTCGCAGCGTGAAAAATGCCCGCATTTCGCGCAGGAATTTTCGGCCCAAAATGCAAAATGCCCCGGCTGGCGGGGCATTTTTCGGTAAAGCGCTGTCCGGCAGCGCGCCAGGACGGCAATCAGGCCAGTTTTTGTTGCGCCACAAGCACACCATCGGCATCGGCATAGATCCAGTCGCCCGGATTCACCGGCACGCCGCAGATCTGCACCCGCACATTGCGCTCGCCCGCCCCCTTCTTCACGCTGCGGCGCGGATGGGTGCCCAGGGCACGCACGCCGATTTCGCAGGAATTGACTTCCTCGCTGTCGCGCACGCAGCCATCAACGATGATGCCGGCCCAGCCATTATCCTGGGCCAGCAGCGCCAGCTGGCCGCCCACCAGGGCGCAGCGCAGGCTGCCGCCGCCATCGACCACCAGCACATTGCCGTTGCCCTGGGTTTCCAGCATGGCGCGCACCAGGGCGTTGTCCTCGAACACCTTGAGCGTGGTGACGCGGCCGCTGAAGCGGACGCGCTTGCCGAAATGGCGGAAGGAGGGCGGCAGCACGGCCAGGCGGCCATCCTCCAGCAAGGGGATGTTGTCGTCACACAGGTCGGTGGTTGCGAAGCTCATGGTTTATCCTGCAAGCGTTATCAAAATGCTGATGATTTTAAGCATTTTTGAGCTGCATGGCACGGGTATTTCCACCCACGCCGACCGCCGTCGCGATCGCCAGCGCCTGGAACAGCGCGATGCACAGGAAAACCCAGGACGGCCGGTTGGCGTCCATCAGCGCGCCGAACAGCAGCGGACCGATGGCCAGGCCGCTGTCCAGGCCCGAATACACCACGCCATACACGCGGCCGGTGGCGTTCTTCGACGCCGCGGCGCGTATCATCAGGTCGCGCGAAGGCCCGGCCACGCCGGAGAAGAAACCGATCAGGCCCATCATCGCAAACGCCATCCAGGCCGGTACCAGGGACAGCGCCAGCAGCACGGCCAGCAGCGCCGCCAAGGTGAAGGCGATGGCGATATTGCGGTCGTGGTCCTTGCTGCGCGCGCCGACAAAACCGCCCAGCAGCATGCCGCCCGCCGAGGCCAGCATATACGCGGTGTAGGCGCTGGTCGCCAGCTGCAGCGACATCCCGTACAGCTTGACCAGACTGGCCGAGGCGAAGCTCTGGATGCCGCCCAGCGCAATCGCCGTCAGCAGGAAGAAAGCGAAGCACATCCACACCTGCGGCAGGCGCAGGAAATCCAGGTCCGCTCCTTGCGGCGCATCGGCCCTGGCCTGGACGATGGGATCGGGGCGCAGCGCATGGCGGTTCAGGACCAGGATGGCCAGCACGCCGAAGGGCAGCACCGCCGCCCACAGCAGGGCGGCGCGCCAGCTGGCCAGGGCCGCCACCGAGGTCAGGAACAGCGGCGCGGCGGCCCAGCCGATATTGCCGCTGATGCCATGCACCGAAAAGCCGTGAGCCAGGCGCTGCTTCGACACGCGCTGGTTGAGGATGGTGTAATCGGCCGGGTGGAAGATGCTGTTGCCCACGCCCGCCAGCAGCGCGCCCAGCATCAGCATGGCATAGCTGGTGGCGGCCGACAGCGCCAACGCCGATACACCCAGCATGGCGACGCCAAAGAACAGCACGCGGCGCGCGCCGACGCGGTCCACCACGAAGCCGGCCAGCGCCTGGCCAATGCCGGAGATGACGAAAAACACCGTCATCAGCAAGCCCAGCTCGGAATACGAAAGGTTGAAAGCCGGCTTCAGCCAGGGAAACAGGCCAGCCAGGATCAGGTGGTAGAAATGGGACACGCCGTGGGCCAGGCCGACGAGGCCGATCACGCGGGCATCCTCGCGCAGCACGGCCGTTGATACAGTGGATGTCATAGCTTTCCTTCAAAGATGAACAGTCCACTGCAGTGTATGCAAAATCACATCGCCCGATTTGAGACAAGATGACATAATTTGTCGAATTCCTGCCAACCCTGAATCTGCATGGCCATCACCATCCTCAACAACACCGCCGGCTACCCCAGCAGCTACGATCCCGACGCCGCGCGCCCGGTCACGCTGATCGGGCGCGACCTCCAGACCAATGAATACATGAGCGCCCACAAGCACGAGTGGGGCCAGGTGACGTATGCGCTGGAAGGCGTGCTGCGCGTCACCGCCAACAACAGCAGCTGGATCGTGCCGCCGCAGCGCGCCATCTGGGTCGCGCCGCAGGTGATGCATGAAGTGACGGTGCTGGAGCGCACCCGCCTGCGCCCCGTGCGCGTGCTGGCCGCGCGCGCCCCGTTTGCGGGAGACGAATGCCGCGTGCTCCAGGTCACGCCCCTGCTGCGCGAACTGATCCTCGCGCTGGAACAAATCGGCGACCAGCCCTCCACCCCGCGCTACCGCCTGCTGGCCGAACTGATCCTGGACGAGCTGGGCCGCTCCGCCACCCGCCCCATCCGCGTCCCCCTGCCCAGCGACAAGCGCCTGAAAGCCCTGTGCGACAGCCTGATGGCCGATCCCGGCTCGGCGCAAACGCTGGAAGCGTGGGCGACGCAGGTCGGCGCCTCCGAACGTACCCTCGCCCGCCTGTTCGAGCGCGAGCTCGGTCTGAGTTTCGGCCAATGGCGCCAACAGGTGCGGCTGGCCCATGCCGCCCCTCTGATCGCCCGTGGCCTGCCCTTGGCGCAAGTGGCCGAGCAGCTCGGCTACGCCAGCCAATCCGCCTTCTCCGCCATGTTCAAGAAGACCTTCGGCCTCAGCCCCAGCGCCTTCTTCGCCACCCAAGTCTGATCCAGATCAACAAATGTCCAACCCTGGTGTCAGGCACCACGGTCAGACATTCTTTGATCTGGCGCAAAAAATGTCCCACCGTGGTGTCAGGCACCAGGGTGGGACATTTGCTGATGCAGATCAAACGATGACGATTTATTTCGCGACTTCGAAAGTCAGCTGACCGTTGCGCTCGTCGATGCGGATCTGGTCTTTGGGGCCGAACTTGCCTTCGAGGATCTGCTTCGACAGCGGGTTTTCGATCTGCTGCTGGATCGCGCGTTTCAGCGGCCTTGCGCCATACACGGGGTCGTAGCCGGCTTCGGCGATCTTTTGCAGGGCTTCGGGCGTGACTTCCAGGCCCATGTCCATGCGCGCCAGACGCTGCTGCAGGATCGCCAGCTGGATTTTGGCGATCGCGCCGATATTCTTGTCGTCGAGACCGTGGAAGACCACGATTTCGTCGATGCGGTTGATGAACTCGGGACGGAAGTGGGAACGCACTTCGGCCATCACCGACAGCTTGACCACGCCCGGGTCGGCATTGTCCATCGACTGGATTTTCTGCGAGCCGAGATTCGAGGTCATGATGATCACGGTGTTCTTGAAATCCACCGTGCGTCCCTGCCCGTCCGTCATGCGGCCGTCGTCCAGCACTTGCAGCAGCACGTTGAAGAGGTCGCTGTGCGCCTTTTCCACCTCGTCGAGCAGGATCACGCTATACGGCTTGCGGCGCACGGCTTCGGTCAAATAGCCGCCTTCGTCGTAGCCGACATAGCCGGGCGGCGCGCCGATCAGGCGGGCCACCGAATGCTTCTCCATGAATTCGCTCATATCGATGCGGATCAGCGCATCTTCCGTGTCGAACAGGAAGCCGGCCAGGGCCTTGGTCAGCTCGGTCTTGCCGACACCGGTCGGGCCGAGGAACATGAAGGAGCCATACGGACGGTTCGGGTCGGACAGGCCGGCGCGCGAGCGGCGGATGGCGTCGGCCACGGCATTGATCGCCTCGTCCTGGCCGATCACGCGCTCGTGCAGCTTCTCTTCGATGTGCAGCAGCTTGTCGCGCTCGCCCTGCATCATGCGCGAGACGGGAATGCCGGTGGCGCGCGACACCACTTCGGCGATTTCCTCGGCGCCGACCTGGGTGCGCAGCAGCTTGGGCTTGTCGCCCTGGGAAGGACTGGCCGTTTCGGCCTGCTTCAGCTGCGCTTCGAGCTGGGGCAGCTTGCCGTACTGGAGTTCGGACACGCGCTGCCAGTTGCTGTCGCGCGTGGCCTGCTCCATCTGCTGCTTGATGCGCTCGATCTCTTCCTTGATGTGGGTGGTGCCCTGCACCATGGATTTTTCGGCCTTCAGCACTTCCTCGTAATCGTTGTACTCGCGCTGCAGCTTGGCGATTTCCTCGTCGATCAGGTCGAGACGACGGCGCGACGCTTCATCCTTCTCGCGCTTCACGGCTTCCTTCTCGATCTTGAGCTGGATCAGGCGGCGCTCCAGCTTGTCCATGACTTCGGGCTTGGAATCGATCTCGATCTTGATCTTGGACGCGGCTTCGTCGATCAGGTCGATGGCCTTGTCGGGCAGGAAGCGGTCGGTGATGTAGCGGTGCGACAGCTCGGCCGCGGCGATGATGGCAGCGTCCGAAATCTCGACCTTGTGGTGCAGCTCGTACTTGTCCTGCAGGCCGCGCAGGATGGCGATGGTCGCTTCCACGCTCGGTTCGTCGACCAGGATTTTCTGGAAGCGGCGCTCCAGCGCGGCATCCTTCTCGATGTATTTGCGGTATTCGTCCAGCGTGGTCGCGCCCAGGCAATGCAGCTCGCCGCGCGCCAGCGCCGGCTTCAGCATATTGCCCGCGTCCATCGCGCCTTCGGCCTTGCCCGCGCCCACCATGGTGTGCAGCTCGTCGATGAAGACGATGGTCTGGCCTTCGTCCTGCGCCAGTTCTTTCAGCACCGACTTCAGGCGTTCCTCGAACTCGCCGCGGTATTTGGCGCCGGCCAGCAGGGCCGCCATATCCAGCGACAGCACGCGCTTGCCGCGCAGGGAATCGGGCACTTCATTATTCACGATGCGCTGGGCCAGGCCTTCGACGATGGCGGTCTTGCCCACGCCCGGTTCGCCGATCAGCACGGGATTATTCTTGGTGCGCCGCTGCAGCACCTGGATGGCGCGGCGGATTTCATCGTCGCGGCCGATCACCGGATCGAGCTTGCCGGCGCGGGCGCGCTCGGTCAGGTCGAGGGTGTATTTTTTCAGGGCTTCGCGCTGGCCTTCGGCTTCCTGCGAGTCGACCTTGCCGCCGCCGCGCACGGTGTCGATGGCCGCTTCCAGCGCCTTGCGCGTCAAGCCGTTTTCGCGCGCGGCGCGGCCGGCTTCGGACTTGTCCTCGGTCAGCGCCAGCAGGATCATCTCGCTGGAGATGAACTGGTCGCCGCGCTTTTGCGCCTCCTTGTCGGCCAGATTCAGCACGCCGACAAACTCGCGGCTCACCTGCACGTCGCCATTGGTGCCGGACACCTTGGGCAGGCGCTCCAGCGCCGATTTCAGGGCATTCGACAAGCCGCCCACATTCACGCCGGCGCGCTGCAAGAGCGAACGCGCCGCGCCATCGTCCTGGTTCAGCAGGGCCGTCAGCAGGTGGGCCGATTCGATATAGGGATTGTCGTTGCCGACGGCCAGGCTTTGGGCGTCGGCCAGGGCTTCCTGGAGCTTGGTGGTGAGTTTGTCTTGGCGCATTTGGCAGTGCTCCTGAATTTATCTTAAGGACAAAATAAGGATGCGCTGCTGGTTTTCAAGACCTGGTTTGTGATGAAAATCACATATCCGGCAGCGCCCACTTCCGCAAAGCCTGATCGTCGCTGACGCGGGCATCGACCCAGCGCGCGCCCTCGGGCGTTTCTTCCTTTTTCCAGAACGGCGCTTCGGTCTTCAGATAGTCGATGATGAATTCGCAAGCGGCAAACGCTTCGCCCCGGTGCGCCGAGGTGACGGCCACCAGCACGATCTGGTCCATGGGCTGGAGCGGACCGACGCGGTGGATCACCAGCGCCCCATACAGCGGCCAGCGCTGGCGCGCCTGGTCGATGATGGCCTGAATCGATTGCTCGGTCATGCCCGGATAATGCTCCAGCTCCATGCTGGAGATGGCAGCGCCCTCGTTCAGATCGCGCACGGTGCCGACAAAGCTGACGATGCCGCCGACACGGGCGTCGCCGGCGCGCAATTGCGCCAGTTCGCCGGCCACGTCGAAATCTTCGGTCTGGATTCTTACTTGCTGCATGCTACTTTCATTCATTTAGCTTCCGCCCCGAGGCGACGAAACAGTTGCTCGATGCGGGTGGCGGTGCGGTCGTCGGCCAGGGCCGGCATGGCGCACAGCTGCAGGAACTGGGTGGCGTGGCCGTCCGGCTTGTGGCCGGATTTGAGGGAGCTTTGCAACACCTCGACCTGCATTTTCAAGCGTTCGCGCGCAAATTCCGCGCCGCTGTCGATGCCGGCGCCGATTTCCAGGCGCAGCACTTCTTCCAGCAGGCGTTCGCGGCTGGCTTCCAGCGCGCTCGCATACGCGCCGCGGCCAGTGCCGGCGCCCGCTTTCACGCCCGCGTCGAAGCGCTGGCGCAGGGTACGTTCGAAATCGCCCGGCAAAGCCGGCAAGGCTTGCCAGCGCGCGCTCCAGTCGGCGGCGTCGATCTCGCCCGGCGCGGCGATGGCCGCTTCCAGCGCCTGGGTCAGGCGCAGTTTTTCGCGCATGGCCGTGGTCTGGGCGGCGCTGGCGCGGCGGCGGATGGCGTCGGCGCGCGACTGCAGGGCCGCCACGGCGCTCTTGTAGCGCTGCTCGATCTTCTGCTCGGCGGCACGCGGCACGCTGCCACTGGCATGCCAGGCGGCGGCGGCATCGCGCAAGGCCTTGACCATGGCGTTCAGCTGGGCCTTGTCCTCGCCCTCGAAGCTGGCGTTTTCCAGGCTGACGCAAATGTCTTCGCGCACATGCAGGTGGCTGCGGCGCTCGGCGTCGGCGGCGTGGGCGTGCTCCTTGCGCTTGGCGAAGATGGCGTCGCAGGCGCCACGGAAGCGCTGCCACAGCGCCTGCTCGGCCTTGCGCTCCAGCGGCAGCGCCTTGGCATGCTCCTGCCAGCTTTCCTGCAGGCGGCGCAGGGTTTCGATGGTGTTGCGGTCGCTCGGATTGAGCTTGCCGACTTCCTCGACCAGTTGCTCGCGGCGCGCCACTTCGATCTTGCGCTGCTCTTCCAGCGGCGCCATCAGCTCGGCCATGGCGGCGGCGAAGGCGGCGTCCAGCTTTTTCTTGTCCTTGCGGTCGATGGTGCCGAGACGGCTCCAGGCCTGGCGCAGGCGCTGCGAGGACGAGGCCATGGCGCGCCAGTCATAGGTGTGCGGCAGCGTGCCGGGCGCATCGCCGGCGGCGGCATCGGCCGGCAATGGCCGCGAAACGCCGCGCGCGATCAGGGCGCTGACTTCGTCGATCAGGGCCTGGGCCTTGTCGGCGTTGGTGTGGCGTTCGTCGGCCAGGTGCTTGAAGTGGGCGGCGGCCGGGGCATACGCGGCGGTGCAGGCGGCGTCGAATTTCTCCCACAGGCTCTTGGGCGCGGCGCCGGAAACGCTGTCGAGCGACTTCCAGCGGTCGCGCATGCTGCCCACCTTCTTGGCCAGCTCGCTCATCGGCAAGCCCTGGGCCGGCAATTCCTCCACCGCCTTCACCAGCTCTTCGCGCGAAACATTGCCGCCCCAGCGCGCCCAGTCGCCCAGCCGCTTCAGCTCGGCGCGCACATGGGCCAGACGCTCGGCCTGGGACTGCGACAGGCGGCCGGTTTTGCTTTCTTTCAAGGTCTTATCATGCTCAGCAGCAATATGGAGCTGGCCTTGCTGCAAGGCCGCTTCCAGCGCATCGACCAGTTCCATGAAGTGGCGGTTGGCTTCCTTGTCGGCCGGGGTCGCTTTGTGCTTTTCGCGCGGCGGGTGGGCATCGGCGGCATCGGCCGTACCGTGCGGCGGGTGCGCCGCGTCGCCAGGAGCGCCCTCGGCGGCGGAGCCGGCGGCATGCGGCGCGGCGGTGGACGTCTCGCCCGGGGCCGACGCGGGGCGCGCATCGCCGCCGGCCGGCGTACCGGCTACCGTCCCGCCATGGACGGCAGCGGCGGCGGGCGCCGCTTTTTGCGCCTGGGCCAGGGCGGCTTGCGTCTGACTCATCGCCTGCTCGAAATCGCTCAGCAGGTGACGCGGCAGGGAAGCGCGTTCCCCATTCGCCAAATGTTCCGCGTGTTCGGCTTGCAGGCGCGCCAGCTGCTCCGCCTGCGCCGCGCGGCCCGCTTCGTCGCCGGGACGGGCCTCGGCGGCCAGGCGGCGCACGGCCGCCAGCGCATCGATCACGGCGCGCTGCAGGCTGACCTGGGCTTCCAGACGCGCCGCCAGCGCCCGGCGTTCGGCGCCAAAGCGTTCGCTCAGCGCGCTGCCGGCGGCAATCACCTGCCATTGGCGGTCGAGATCGGCAACCTGGTTCGGGGTCAGCTTCTCATCCTGCAAGAGTTTTTGCGCCTGGGCGATGCTGGCTTCGGCCTGGCGCTGCTCGGCCTGCTGGTGGCGCAAGGCGTCGAGACGGCTCTGCATCAGCTTGGCCACGCGGCGGTCGGTATTGCGCATGGCTTGCTGCACCTGTTCCAGCAGCGGCTGGGCTTGCACATATTCGGCGGCAGCCAGGCGCACCTCGGCGAATTCGCTGCGCAGTATCAATTCCACGGCGGCGGCTTCGTTGCCGGCCAGCGCCTTGGCTTGCGCGGCCTGCTCGGCCCGGCGCGCCTGCGCTTGCTGGTTGCCCTGTCCCACACTGTTCCCGGCCGCGGCAGACTGCTCCGAAGCGGCGCCCTGCGGTCCGGCGGGCTTGTCGCCCGGCCGTTTGAAAAGGAATTCGAACATGATGAGCTATGGATGGATCAAAACCACCATCATAGCAAAGCGCCGCGTGCCGTGCCCAAGCGGGCATGGATCAGCCGCCGCGGCCAGGCGGCGGCTCCCGTTTCCCTGGCGATCAATCGCCGGCGTAACGGCGGACCGGAAGCTGGCGATGGTGGGGACCCAGCTCCGGCGTGGGTGATTCCGTTTCCTGCCCGGCCACACCGTCCAGTCCCGGCACGCCCAGGGCAATGATGGCGGCCGGCCTGGCCAGCGACAAAGGGCGCGCGGCGCGCTCGCGGCGCGCCTCTTCCGCTTCGGCTTCATGCGCCAGCATCTGGTTGGCGATGGCGAACCAGGCATCGCCGCAAATGGCGCGGCGCGCGATGGCGAACAGCTCGCGCTCTTCCTTGTCCAGCCTTTGCAGCAGCGACTCGCAGAAGGTATCGATGGCGGCGCACACCTCGGCCACGCGCTCTTCGCTATCTTCGCCCGCATTCTCCATCTGCGCCTGCATCTGGCGGATGGCCGTCAGCGCATTCTGGTTCAACAGGCTGAGCTCATCGAGCAGCTGGTCGGCCTTTTCGGTGGCCTGGCGCAGCGCCGGAATGAGATACTGCTCAATCTTGCGCCAATGGCAAGCATCGTATAAACGGTTCAGGTTTTCGCAGGCATATTCGAGTTGCGAAAGCGAAAGGCTGCGCTGCAATGTCAGCGTGGACTGCATCTGTTTTTGCAGCGCCAGCAGGCCCATGCGCATGCTGGCCTGCTCCACCGACAAGGCAACCAAAGTGTAAGTAGCCGTCAACATCTGTCTTACTCCCTTACATGACACGGGTGACCATACGGAAGTAGAAGTGTAAGTAAAGCTGACAACATTGCTTTGACCTAGCGCAAGCGTCAGTTGGAACTGTCGATTCTAGCGCAAATTTTTTCTCATTTCTGTTGTAATCTGAGCAGCAATTCCACAATGCCGGGTTCCGCCGACGGCGTGACCGTGCCGCCGAAGCGCTTGATCAGGTGCTGCATGCCGGCGTTCTCCGACAGGGTTTCGCCCCACAACTCGCGTGTGCCGCGCTCGCGGAAGTACGCCACCAGCTTTTCGAACAGCACCACGCCCAGTCCCTTGCCCTTCAAGTCCGAACGCACCACGATGGCGAATTCGGCGCGCTGGTTGTCCGGGTCGGCCACGGCGCGCACCACGCCCAGCGTTTCCGGCTGGCCGTCGGCGCCGCTGCGGGTGGCGATGAAGGCCATGGCGCGGTCGTAATCGATCTGGGTCAGGCGCGCCAGCTGGGCCGGCGGCAGTTCGCGCATGGCGGTGAAAAAGCGCATGCGCACATCGTCGGCATGCAGGGCGGAGAAAAAGCGCAGATGGGCCGGCGCATCTTCCGGACGGATGGGACGCAGCAGCAGGGTCTCGCCCTGCCAGGCCACGTCCTGCTCCAGTTCCTGCGGATAGGGGCGGATGGCCAGGCTGGCCTCGGCGCGGCGCGGTCCCAGTTCGATGCGCGCGTCCTGCACCCGCACGCCGCCGGCGCCGGCCAGCAAGGGATCGATCTCCAGCACGGCCAGCTCGCCGATATCGACAGCCAGTTCGGCCACCTGGATCAGCACCCGGCAAATCGCTTCGCCATGGTCAGCCAGCAGGCGCGCCACCCGGGTGCGCGCCACCACGTCGCGCGCCAGCACCATATTCAGCGGCGGCAGGCCGACGGCGCGGTCGTCCACCGCCAGCGCGGCCGGGCCGCCCTGGCCGAAGCTGATGGCGGGACCGAAAACCGGATCGATGCGCACCGCCACGCGCAGCTGGATATCGCTGCGCACATTGCTGCGCAATTCGCCGCCCGCCGCGCCATCGCCGGCGGCGGCATCGGGCGCGCCACCAGCGCCACCAGCGCCGCGGCGGCGCGGCGCCGCGGCCAGCGGAATGCCGTAGGCGGCCAGCACCGCCTGGCTGTCTTCCCGGCTCAGCGCGGTGATGCGCTGCGCCAGCGCCGCATCGACGATGGCGCGCGCGGCGCTGCGTTCCGGCGCCGGCGGCGCCTGCGCCGGCACCTCGATCAGCAAGGCCTGGTTGCGCTGGTACTGGGCGATCTGCAGGAAGGCGCGCGTGGCCTTTTCCGGCGTGTCGTAGCAAGGCAGTCCGGCCTCGGCGAAGGTTTCGCGCGCGGCCGTGGCGCCCGCCCCGCCCAGCCAGCAGGACAGCACGCTCTTGCCGGCCGCCTTCGCCAGCGGCGCCAGCACGCGCGCCACGTCGGCGCTGGCGGCGGCGGTGCTGGGCGCGTGAATCAGCAGCAGCGCATCGACTTGCGGCTCCTGTATCAAGGCGTCCAGCACGGCGGCGTAGCGCTCCGGCGTGGCCTCGCCGCCGACCACCAGCGTACCCTGCGCCACCACCGGCGCCGGCTTCATTTGTTCCAGGCGGCGCTGGGTGGGCGCCGACAGCGTGGCCTGGCGCATACCGCGCCAGCGCAAGGCGTCGTCGGCCAGCTGGCCCAGGCTGCCGCCGTTGCTGATGATGGCCAGGCGCTCGCCGCGCAGCGGCCGGGCGCGCGCCACGGTTTCCACCGCGTCGAACAGATCGGCCGAGGAATACACGCGCAGCATGCCGGCGCGGCGGATGGCGGCGTCGATCACCTTGTCGTCGCCTTCGCGCCCGGCTTTCATGACGATCACCGGCTTGCCGCGCGCCGCCATGCGCGCCGCCGACATGAACTTGCGCGCATTGCTGACCGATTCCATATGCATGACGATGGCCGTGGTGTCGCTGTCGCCGGCCAGGAAATCGAGCAGGTCGCCCATGTCGATATCGGCGCCCTCGCCCAGCGAGATCACGCGCGAAAAACCGATGCCCTGCTGCCGCGCCCAGTCCAGCACCGCCGCCATCAGCATGCCCGATTGCGATACGAAAGCGATTTTGCCGGGCCGCGCGCCCACTTGCGCCATGCTGGCGTTCAGCCCCGCATGGGGCGCCAGCAGGCCGATGCCGCCGGGGCCGAGAATGCGCAGCCGGTGCGGCCGGGCCGCGTCGAGCATGGCCTGGCGCAGGTTCTTGCCGCCGCTGCGCGCCTCCGACAGGCCCGGCGTCAGCACCACCGCCGCGCGCGTGCCGCGCGCGCCCAGTTCCGCGATCAGGCCCGGCACCGTCTCCGGCGGCGTGCAGATGACGGCCAGTTCCGGCGCGCGCGGCAGGGCCGAGACGCGGTGGTAGCAAGGCACGCCGCGCAGTTCGGCATACTTGGGATTGACGGGCCACAGCGCGCCGGCAAAGCCGCATTCGGCCATATTATTCAGCACCGTGTAGCCGATGCGGTCGGGCCGGCTGGATGCGCCGATCACGGCCACCGATCCTGGCTCGAACAGACTGCACAGATTCCTGATGCTCATCGCCTTACCTTTCAGCGGCCCGGCCGGACAGGGACCGCGTTATCAAATCCGCTGCGCTACCAGCGCGAGAAATGGTCTTCCGTGACGCCCGCCAGCTGGCTGACGATGCGCTGCGGCGCATCCGGCGCGGCGCGCACCCAGCCGTTGAAGGTGCCGACCGGCTGCACGTAGCGGCTGGCCGCCACCAGCAGATTGCGGTCCTGGCGGCGCGCGCCTTCCGGCGTGAATACCAGGTCGAGCTGGTCGTCTTCGGTGAAGATATGCCAGCGCGCCAGCGGATCATGCTGATCATATATGAAATGGGCTGGCCCCAGCGGGACGATTTGCCCGTCCAGCCAGAGCGCATTCTCGCAGGCGCCGAAGTAGCCGGCCTGCAGATTGAAACCCAGTTCCAGATTGTGGCCCGAGGCCCAGCGCCAGGCGGTTTCGCGCGCCAGCAGGCCATTCGAGTAATCGAAGCTGGCGACGCCGCCATCGAGCCGGTATTCGTCGCGCCAGGTGCGCACTTCGCCCGTCAGCGGCAAGCCGGACGACTTTTGCGTGGCATGCACCGCGCCGCCCTTCACCGGTCCGGTCGCCAGCAGCAGCGGCGAGGCGGCCGGACCGAATTCGGCATCGATCTCCATATGCGGGCAGCGCAGCTCCAGCCGGTAGCAGCCGCCCGGCGCATGCTCGATGGCGATGCGGGTCTCGCGCGTGCGGAACCAGCTGTCGCCGCCGGCGCTGTCGGCCACGCCGACCGAGAAACGTCCCGGCAAGCCATCCTGGGAATAATTGGCCATGATGTCGCCGTCGTTGCGGTCGAAGGCATAGGCGAAGCAGGTGCTGGTCCAGCCCACGTCGACGATGGCGACGGCGCACATCAGCTGCTCCGTCACCAGCGAGACGTAATGCCATTTCTTATGATGCAGGCGGCGCCACAGGCGGTTGCGCGCATATGGCTTGGCCAGCGCCGGCCAGTCGAAGCGCTCGGCCTGGCCGGCATAGCGGCCGAACAGCGGCAGGCCGTCGGCGCCGACCACGGATTGGGGGGCGATCGGCAGGCTCATGGCGCCACTGCCACTTCATCCGCCGCCAGCACGGCTTGCAGCATGGCGCCGAATGCGCGCGGCTCGGCGCCGCTCACGCGCACTTGCGGACAGCCGTGCCAGCCGGCGCAGCGCTGCAAGGCGGCCGCCACGTCGCGCGTCAAGCGCTCGCTGAGCCGGACGCCCGGCTCCAGCGTCAGCGCCTTGAGCTCGAACACGCCTTCGCGCCGATGTGCCTTGGCGTCCACCCGGCCCACCAGCAGGCCGCGGCGCAGAATCGGCAGCGTGAAGTAGCCGTAGCGGCGCTTGGCGGCCGGGGTGTAGCACTCCAGGCGGTAGTCGAAGCCGAACAGCTCCAGCGCGCGGCGGCGGTCCCACACGATCGGGTCGAAAGGCGAGAGGATGGTGCTCAGGGTCGGCGTCAGGCCGCCCTCGGCGGCGCTGCGCGCCAGTTCGGCCAGGTCGGGGTGGATGTAGACCGCGTCCTCCCAGCCCTGCACGCGGGCGCGCAGCAAGGCGCCCTGCTCCACCAGCGCTTCCGGATCGAGGCGCGGCGGCTTGCTGCGGTAGTAGTCGGCGATCCAGGCGGCGCGGCACAGGCCCAGCGACTTCACGGTTTTCAGCGCCATTTCGCGGCGCACCTCGTCCATCGCCGGCAGCTGGCTGTCGTCCCAGCCCGGCAGCACGCGTTCGGCCAGGTCATAGATGCGCTGGAAATTGTGGCGCCGCGCGATCATCAGCTGGCCCGCCGTGAACAGGACTTCCAGCGAACGCTTCTCCGGCTTCCATTCCCACCAGCCGCCGGACTGGCCGTCGCTGCGTTCGAAATCGGAGGAACGCACCGGCCCATTGTCGCGGATGTGGCGCAGCAGGGCCGCCACCTCCTTGCGCTTTTCCCGCATCCAGTTCACCGAATACTTCCAGCCCATGGCGGCCGGATCGAGCATGCGGTGGCGCAGCAGGCGGTAATCCTCGATCGGCACGAAGCAGGCTTCATGCGCCCAGTATTCGAACAGCGCGCCTTCCGCCAGCAGTTCTTCCAGCCAAGCCTGGGGATAGTCGCCCAGGCGGCTCCACAGCACCAGGTAGGGACTGCGCGCCACCACGTGGATGGTGTCGATCTGCAGCACGCCCATTTGCCGGATCGCGTCCAGGACATCGGCCTTCTGCGCCTTGCGCCGGCGCGGCTGCAGCAATCCCTGCGCCGCCAGATGCAGCGCGCGCGCCGCCGGCAGGCTGAATATCAACTCGCTCAAAACCCTGTACCCCTGATCTGCCCCCGCCCTGCGGGATGAATGGCTATTTTAATAAAGTTTCCCTCTGCGATTGTTACTTTTTTGATGCCTGGGCTGCCTGTAAAATACACGGCAAGAAGAATTTTCATACCTGCGGGTCCGCGCCGGCACTTTTCCGTGCAGAATACAAGCGAAGGAACCGCATCCGGGACACTAGCAAGCCAGCGCCAATTGACAACGATAATCAAACAAATCCGCAGCGCCGCAGGGAGACTGTATCGCAGCGCGCTGCTGCCATCTTTTACGCTGTTGTTGTTGGCGAGCCTGTGGGCCGACACCATCTATCAGGAAGACCAGGCGCGGGACATCGCCCGCTTCGAAGCGGTGATGCACAGCCACGCGATGGCGCGCACCCTGGCCGAGCATGCGGGCCATATCCTGCGCCAGGCCGACCACGCCACCCAGCTCTTCAAACTCAAATACGAGGAAACCGGCGGCGCCCTGCGCCTGGCCGAATTCAGCAAGAAGAACGGCTTGCTCGACTCCCTCATGCCTTCGCGCCTGGAACTGCCGATCGCCCTGCTCGACGCCGAGGGCAATGTGGTGGACAAGCAGCATGGTTACTTTGCCGCGAATATGGCGCAGGAAGCTTTCTTCAAGACCCTGGCCGGCAGCGCGGACGACACGGCCCTGACCAGCAATCCCATGGTGGAGCCGAAAACCAGGAAGTGGCAGATCCAGATCGCGCGCCGCCTGAACCACGCCGACGGCAGCTTCGCCGGCGCCATCCTGCTGATGATCGACCCGGCGTATTTCGTCGACGATTACGACCGCCTGCATCTCGGCGCCAAGGGACTGGTGATGCTGACCAGCCGCGACACCGGCCTGTCCATCGGCCGCGTCGACGAAACGCTGTTCATCAGCGACCAGCTCGATTTCATCGCGCCGGCCGATCCGACGGCCATTCCGGAAGAGCTGAAATTCAACCGCCCTTACGATAAGGTGCCGCGCATTTACAGCTTCCGCGAGATGCCGCGCTATTCGCTGGTGGCCGTGGTCGGCAATAGCGAAGCGACGGAGATGGCCAATTTCGAGCGCCAGCGCCGCCTGAATTATCTATCGATGGTGCTGGCCGGCGCCGCCATCCTCGGCTTCGCCGTGTTGCTTGGACGCCAGAGCCGCCGCCTGCGCAGCAGCATGCGCGCCGCCACCGAAGCCCAGCAGATGATGCGCGCCGCCGGCGACGCCAGCCTGGACGCCATGTTCATCATGAAGGCCTGCCGCAGCGGCAGCCGCAATGGCGAAGTGCTCGATTTCACCCTGCTCGACGTCAACGAGCGCGCCGCCCGCATCCTGCGCCATCCGCGCGGCGAGGTGCTGGGCCAGCGCATCGGCGAGCTGCTGCCGCATTGGAAGGAAGAAGGCTTCATCGACAAGTACCGTATGGTGCTCGATACCGGCAAGCCGATGGAGGAAGAGATCGAAACCCAGCCGCCGGGCGAGGAACCGCGCTGGCTGCGCCACCAGATCGTGGCGATCGAGGATGGGGTGGCGGTCACGGTGCGCAATATCACGGCGCGCAAGCAGAGCGAACTCGAAATCCGCAAGAGCCAGGCGGAACTGGCCGCGCTGATGGATGCCTCGCCCCTGGGCCTGATCCGCACCGACCGCGATTTCCACTGCACCTACGTCAACCGCACCTTCCAGGCGATCACCGGCCTGGCGCGCGAGAAGGCGCTCGGCGACGGCTGGATGTGCGCCGTGCATCCGGACGACCGCGACGTGCTGCACGAAGCGCTGCAGCATATGGCCGGCACGCGCACGCCCTACCAGGATTCGCTGCGCTGCCTGCAGCCGGACTGCACGCTGGTCTGGACCTCGATCAAGATCGCGCCGATCCTGGTCGACAGCCGCATCGACGGCTTTGTCTGCACCCTGGACGACATCACCGTGGTGCGTAAATCGGTGATGGCGCTGCGCGAAAGCGAGGCGCGCCTGCGCACCATCACCGACACCCTGCCGGCCATGGTCGCCTATGTCGACCAGGAAGAGATTTACCGCTTCAACAATCTGGCTTACGAGCGCGAATTCAGCCGCACCGGCCTGAATGTGGTGGGCCTGTCGGTGCGGGAAACCGTGGGTGAGCTGCGCTACGAATTCCTGCTGCCATACATACGGCGCGCGCTGCACGGCGAAACCCTGACTTTCGAGGAGGATGGCGAGAGCGAGAACGAAGGCGTGGCACGCACTTTTGAAGTGGTCTACATTCCCCAGTTCGATGCCGACGGCGCCACCGTAATCGGCTTTCACGTCATGCGCCAGGATATCAGCGCCCAGAAACGCGAGAAACAGCGCCTGCTGAAACTGTCCCAGGTCGATGCGCTGACGGGCCTGACCAACCGCGCCGGCTTCCTGCAAAGGCTCAACGAGAGCATGCTCTACTGCCGCGACAACGCCAGCATGATGGCCGTGATGTATATGGATATCGACCGCTTCAAGCCGGTCAACGACACGTATGGCCATGCGGTCGGCGACGCCCTGCTGAAAGCCTTCTCGGCGCGCCTGACCCACACCATGCGCGCCAGCGACACCGTGGCCCGCCTGGGCGGCGACGAGTTCACCGTCATCATGGAACGCATCAGCCGCGCCGAGGACGCCGCCATCCTGGCCGGCAAGATCGTCACCGCCATGCAGGCGCCTTTCGAGCTGGAAGGCATCACCGTGTCGGTCTCCACCAGCATCGGCCTGACTTATTATAGCGACGAGGATCTGAGTCCGGCCGAGCTGCTGAAACGGGCCGACGTGCTGCTGTACGATGCCAAGCAGGCCGGCCGCAATACTTACCGGGCCGGCGCGCTGCTGCCCGACGCGGCGTGAAATTCTTCGCGCCGCATCAAGACGGAAGATGGCCGTTTGCGCTATATTTGGCGCTTCCCGCGCCTTTGACCGTTTAATCCATGCGTTTGCTGCACACCTCCGACTGGCATCTGGGCCAGTCGCTCCATAATTTCGAGCGCGCCTACGAGCACCAGTGCTTCCTCGACTGGCTGCTTGATACTCTCGTGGCCGAACAGGCCGACGGCCTGCTGATCGCCGGCGACATCTTCGACAGCGCCAATCCCTCGGCCGCTTCGCAGCGCCAGCTTTACCACTTCCTGCGCCAGGCGCGCGAACGCCTGCCGCATCTGAACCTGGTCGTCGTCGCCGGCAACCACGATTCGCCGGGCCGGCTGGAAGCGCCAGGCCCGCTGCTGGAGGCGCATGGCACGCGCGTGGTCGGCCATGTGCCGCGCGACGCCGAGGGCGCGATCCAGGTCGAGCGCCTGGTGCTGCCCCTGACGGGACGCGGCGGCGCGGTGCAAGCCTGGTGCCTGGCCCTGCCCTTCCTGCGTCCTTCCGACGTGCCGCGCATTGCAGCCGATGGCGGCGATCCTTATCTGGGCGGCATCGCCGAGTTGTACCGCCTGGCGCTGGAGCAGGCCCAGGCCAGGTGCGAGCCGGGTCAGGCCATCGTCGCCATGGGCCATTGCCATATGGTCGATGGCCAGATGTCGAACGACTCCGAGCGCCGCATCGTCATCGGCGGCACCGAAATGCTGCCGGCCGGGATTTTCGCGCCGGCCATCGCTTATGCCGCCCTGGGCCACCTGCATCTGGCGCAGAGCGTGGGCAAGCAGGAACATATCCGCTATTGCGGCAGCCCGATTCCGCTCTCCTTCGCCGAAACCCGCTACCAGCACCAGGTGTTGCGCATCGATCTGGAAGGCGGCCAGCTGCGCGAAGTGAAGCCGCTCTTCGTGCCGCGCGCCGTCGATCTGCTGCGCGTGCCGTTCACGCCCGCGCCGCTGGAAGACGTGCTGGCCGAACTGGCGGCGCTGGAACTGCCGGAACGCGCGCCGGAAGCCCAGCCCTTCCTCGAAGTGCGGGTGCGCCTGGATGGGCCGGAGCCTGGCCTGCGCAGCCGCATCGAAGCCGCGCTGGAAGGCAAACCGGTCAGGCTGGCAAAGATCGAAACCTCGAGCGCCGCGCGCGGCATCTCGCTGGACGAGGCGGCGCTCTCGCTCGACCAGCTGGACCAGCTCAAGCCCGACGATATTTTCAAGCGCCTGTACCAGCAGAAATTCGGCGCCGAAGCGCCGCCCGAACAACTGAGCGCCTTCGCCGAGCTGATGCTGCCCGGCGCCTGAACCACGCAATAAGAACAAGATGAAGATTCTCCGAATTGGCGGCAAAAACCTGGCCTCGCTGGCCGGCGAATTCAGTGTCGACTTCGAGCAGGAACCGCTCGCCTCCTCCGGCCTGTTCGCCATCAGCGGCCCCACCGGCGCCGGCAAGAGCACCCTGCTCGACGCGCTCTGCCTGGCCCTGTACGACGACACCCCGCGCCTGCTCAAAGCCAGCGGCAAGACGCCCGATGTGGGCGACCCGATTTCCTCGCAGGACTCGCGCACCCTGCTGCGGCGCGGCACGCCGGAAGGCTATGCCGAAGTCGATTTCGTCGGCGGCGACGGCGCGCCCTACCGCGCGCGCTGGAGCGTGCGGCGTTCGCGCACGCGGGCCGATGGCCTTTTGCAACCGACCGCGATGACCCTGCACCGGCTGCCCGGCCTGCAGCCCATCGGCGCCACCAAGACCGAGGTGAAAGCCGAAATCGAAAAGCGCATCGGCCTGAGTTTCGAGCAGTTCACGCGCGCCGTGCTGCTGGCGCAGAACGAATTCGCCACCTTCCTCAAGGCCGGCGACGATGAACGCGGCACGCTGCTGGAAACCCTGACCGGCAGCAATGTGTATAGCGATATCTCGATCCGCGCGCACGACCGCGCCAAGCTGGAAAAGCTGGCGCTGGAAAAGCTGTTCGACCGCCTGGCCGACCAGAAGCCCATGGGCAGCGAAGAAAGGGCCAATGCCGAGAGCCAGCGCAACGCCGCCGACCAGGCCCTGGTCGCGCTGGACGAACGCAAGACCGGGCTGGAAACCCAGCTGCGCTGGCACCAGCAGACCGACAAGCTGCGCGACGGCGAGCAGCAGGCATTGGCCGTCTGGCAGCAGCGCGTCAACGAGGTGGAGGCCGCCGCGCCTCGGCGCCAGGCACTGGCCCGGCTCGACGCGATACAGGCGGCGCGGCCGCTGGACGAAGACATCAAGCGCATCGGCGCCGAAACCGCCGCCACCCAGGCCACCATCGAAGCTTGCGGGCGCGAGGCGGAACAGGCGCGCCTGACCCAGCAGCAGGCGGCGCAGGCCATGCAGCAAGCGGGCTTGCAACTGGCCGAAGCCGAGCAGGCGCAGCGCGCCGCCGCGCCGCAGCTGGACCAGGCCAAGGCGCTGGATGCGCGCATCGAAGCCATGCTGCCCTCCTACCGCCAGGCCAAGCATGCCTACGATACGGCGCAAACGGCCTTGAACCAGGCCACGCAGGCGCAGCGCGGCAAGCAGGAGCAGCAGCGCCGCCTGGCCGAAGCGCAGCAGGCCGGCCAGCTCTGGTTGCAACAGCACCAGCAATGGCGCGTGCTGGCGCAGGACTGGCCGCGCTGGGATGTGCTGCTGGTGCAATCGAGCCAGGTCAACGCCCAGGCCGAGCGCCTGGGCCAGGCCCAGGCCGCCGTTCTGCACAACGGCAAGCGCCACCGGGAAGAGGAAAGCGAGGCCAAAACCAGGCTGCAGGCCGCCGCCACCCGGCTGGAAGCGCTGGAAGCCCAGCGCCAGCAGGCGCTCAGCGCCATGGCCCAGATCGATGCGGACATGCTGCACCGCCACCGCGAGCAGCTGGAGCGGCGGCGCGATGCGCTGGCGGGCGCCGAGAAAGTCTGGCTGGAGCTGTCCGGCAGACAGGCGCGCAAGCAGGAACTGAACACCCTCGATGCGCGGCTGCAGCAGTCGCGCGGCGCGGCGGAGCAATTGCTGGCGCAGGCGCAGCAGGAACACGCGGCCGTGATGGCGGCGTTCGCCCAGGCCGAGCGCTCGCTGAAACTGGCCGAAGCGGCTTGCGGCGAAAACGTGGAAAAGCTGCGCGCCACGCTGGAAGACGAAACGCCCTGCCCGGTCTGCGGCGCGCACGAACATCCGTACCGCCACAGCGACGGCGCCCTGCAAGCCATGCTCGCCGGCCTGCAGGCCGAGGTGCACGGCTGCCGCGACAAGCTGCAGCACAATATCGCGGCGCAGGCGGTGCAGCGCAATACCATCCAATCCAGTCTGGAGCAATTGGCCGCCAACGCCGCCGAACAGCATACGCTGGACAAGGTGCTCGACCGCGGCTTCGAAGCCTGGCAGGCCGCCACGGCGAAGCTGGCCCAGTGCGAGCTGGAAGCCGGCTTGCGCGAGAGCCTGCTGCGCACCGCCAACCAGGCGCCGAAGCCGGACGGCGCCCCGGCGCTGCTGGCGCTCGCGCTGGACGAAGTGGCGGACGAGGCGCGCGCCGCCTGGTTCACCCAGCAGCTGGAAGCCGTGCAAACCGCGCAGCGCCATATCGCGCAGCAGGAACAGATCCTGCACCGCGCCGCCGCCAGCCGCGAACAGGCGCAGCGCGCCTGCGACCAGGCCACGGCCGAACATACGCAGCTGCAAGGCCGTCTGGCCCAGGTGCAGACCGTGCTGGCCGAGCTGCTCGCTGAGCACAAGGCGCTGGACATGCAGCGCATGGAGATCGCCACGCAGCTGAGCGGCATGCTCGATGAGCTGGACGCCGCCTTCAGCGACAGCGAGATGCCGAACGAAGGCTGGAAAGACGAGTGGAAAGCGGCGCCGGCCCGCTTCCACGAAAAGCGCCAGGCCGAAAGCCGCCAATGGCAAAACCAGCAGGGCGCGCTGGAAGAACGCGCCGCCGCCATGGCCACGCTGGACGTCGAGCTGGAAGCCCTGTCCACCGCCCAGCATAAGGCGGCGGCCGATGCCGAAGCCGTGCAGGAAAACTTCCGCAGCGCCGAAGCGGCCCTGCTGGCGGCGCAGGACCAGCGCGCCACGCTATGGAATGCGCGCCGCGTGGAAGACGTGGAGCGCGATCTGCAAGCGGCCATCGACAAGGCCAAGGCCAGCCAGGCGGCCCAGCAGGAAGCCGCCCAGCAAGCCGCGCAAAGCGCCGTGCGCTCCGACGAGGCGCTGGTACAGGCCCAGCGCCGTCTGGCCAGCCTGCACGACGCGGCGCAGATGGCCACGCTGCGCCTTGAACAATGGCTACAGGATTTCCGCAAAGCGCAAGCGGCCAGCCGTGACGGCAACGCCGCCGACGACACGCAGCGCGAGCTGCTGGGCTTTGATGCGGACGAAGTGGACGAAACGCCGGACGGCGAGACGGGCGGCACCGCCAACGACAGCGTGCGCAGCGTCGAACAGTTGCGCGCCCTGCTGGCGCATCCCGCCGAGCAGATCGCGGCCGAACGCCAGCAGCTGCAGGCGCTGGAACAGGCCGCGGCCAGCGCCCACGCCGTGCTGCAGGAGCGCCAGGCCCAGACCGCGCGCCACCTGGAGGACGCCGGCCAGCATGGCGAGCAGACGGCCGAGGCCCTGCAGCAAGCGCTGGAAGCCCTGGCCGCCGAGCGCAAGCAGGCGCACGACCAGGCCACGGCCCTGCGTCTCGGCCTGGCCCAGGACGATGCGCGCCGCCACAGCGCGCAAGCCATGATGGGCGAGATCGAAAAGCAGGAAGAGATCGAGCGGCGCTGGGCGCGCATGAGTGAGCTGATCGGTTCGGCCGACGGCAAGAAATTCCGCAACTACGCCCAGCAGTTCACGCTGGACGTCCTGCTGGGCTATGCCAACGCCCACCTCAACCATCTGGCGCCGCGCTACCAGCTGGAACGCATCAACAATCCATCCCAGCCCTCGCTCGGCCTGCTGGTGCGCGACCAGCATATGGGCGACGAACTGCGCTCGGTGCACTCGCTGTCCGGCGGCGAATCCTTCCTCGCTTCACTGGCCCTGGCCTTGGGCCTGGCTTCGCTATCGTCCAACCGGGTGCGGGTGGAATCGCTGTTCATCGACGAGGGCTTCGGCAGCCTGGACGCCGACACCCTGCGCGTGGCGATGGATGCGCTGGACGGCCTGCAGGCCATGGGCCGCAAAGTCGGCGTGATCTCGCACGTGCAGGAGATGACCGACAGGATCGCCAGCCGCATCGTGGTGCAGCCGGCGGCCGGCGGGCGCAGCGTGGTAACGGTGCAGTAGCAGGCCGCCGCCGTGGCGGTGCGCCGTCAGCGGGAGCTGGCTTCGCGCCGCTCCTGGCGTGCCAGCTCCCAGCCAAGCTCGCGCCGGATCTGCTGCGGGTCGGGCGGCGGACGGCGTTCCTCCACCCTGGTTTGCATCCAGTGGCGCACGGCTTCTTTGCTCGGTTGCTTGGCTTGGTCCATTGCGCGGCCTCTTAGAAGAGCTGACGGATACTCCCACAACGCGAGCCAGGGCGTTCAGTTGACGGCTTTCCGCGAAAAACCACAGTCTATTTTTGCTATGATGTAAGCGAGTGTAAGCCCCGCTTCTTTCCATCATTCGCAGCCCTTCTTACCATGGCAATCAGCGCCATCGCCGCCAGCGTCAATCCCTACGCCGCCAGCGCCGCGGTGCCGGCGCGCGCGGCGCCGGCGCAAGACGCCAAGGAAAAACAGGAGCCGCAAGCCAAGCAAGGCGCCAAAACCGAGCTGACGTCCGATCAATTGAAGCAGATCGACAAGCTGAAAGCGCGCGACCAGCAAGTGCGCCAGCATGAGATGGCCCACCTGTCGGCAGCCGGCGGCCTGGCCACTTCCGGTCCCACCTATACCTATCAGCGCGGCCCGGACGGCATCAATTACGCCATCGGCGGCGAGGTGAATATCGACACCTCGCCCGGCCGCACGCCGCAGGAAACGCTGGAACGGGCGCGCACCATCCAGGCCGCCGCGCTGGCCCCGGCCGATCCCTCCGGGCCGGACCGCGCCATTGCCGCGCGCGCCCAGCAGATGGCGCAGCAGGCCAGCCAGGAGCTGACGGCACAGCAGAGCGATCCGGACAGCGCGCCGCAAGGCGCGGCGGCGGGCGCGTCACAAAATCCGCCGCCGGAAGAGCGAACCGCTGCGCGCACAAACGCAGCAACTGACGAGCAAAAGGACGTCCGGCAAAGCGCCGTGCAGCGCGCCTACAACGCCGTCCCTGCGCAACAACCGGTACTCAACGTCTACGCCTGATAAAATTCTGCTTTTGTTCTCTCGCCAAAGCAATCATGTTGAAAGCACCACGCACCCTGACCTTCAAATGCGCGAAATGCGCCAAGGCCGTAAAAGTTTCCATGCAAAAAGTCTCCGCCTGCTCCCACATCACGCCTTACTCGGGCGTCTGCAGCTGCGGCGAGGTGAAACTGCACGCCATCGGCCAAGCCGACGCCGTGCAATCCTATCTGGCCTCGAACGGTTTGTGGACGCACCACCACTAACACCGCACCAACACTAAAGAAATCGCTGTAACTGCCGTTGTAGGATATAACCCTACTCACCTTTTGGTTGCCATCATGTCCTCGCTCTCTCCTATTGGCCCACGCCAGTACCAGACTCTCAGCAATGCCTCGCCCAAGGCCGAGGCAAAAGGCACGCGCGCACAAAACGGCGTAGCAGAAACCAACAGCAACGCCGTGGTTCCCGGCAAAGGCATCGACCTGGATAAGCGGGTCGATAAGCTCGGCAATGCGACCCTGGATATGGCGCAGGACTTTTTCAGCAAGTTTGCCAAGGATATATTCGGCGACGCGCTGAAAGGCGCCACCATCTCGTACGACTCGGTGAGCCTGGAAGTGAATTCCTCGTTTGCCGCCGGCATCCAGCACAGCGAAGGAGCGGACGGCGTCAGCGACGCCGCCGCTTTCAGTCTGAACGAAAATTCGCACTTCATCGGCAAAGGCACCATCACCACCGCCGACGGCCGCAAATTCGATTTCGAGATCGAAGTCCAATACGAGGCCAGGATGGAAGCCAGCGCTGGCCGCAGCAGCAGCGTGCCGGCGCGCCGCCAGGATAGCGCCGACCGGAACCCGGCCATGCCGCTGCCCACCATCGAGTTCCCGGACATCGATTTCCCCGGCAGCCTGGCCGACCTGTTCAAGCTGATGGAAAAACCGCTCAAGGCCGACGTCAGCGCCGAGGGCAAGCCCGAAGAAAAGCTCGGCACCCTGTCCCTGCGCCTGCTCGACCTGGTCAAAAACAAGGAGGTGCTGGACACCTACTCGCCGCCGACCAAGCCGCCGCAGCGCGGCAGCGTGAAGCCGGAGCCGATCGTTTCCGGCCCTGCCCTGCCGGTGACGGATGCGGCGCCGGAAAAAGCCGCTGCCAGCACGGCCGCACCCGCCGTCGCCGACACATCCGGCAAGCGCGCCAGCGATGCCAGCCAGGACATCAAATCGCCGCAAGTCCTGAACTAAGCCGGATCCCGGTCCCGCAGCACGTATAATGCGTGCTTCCCACGAAACCGCCTGTCCCGTGCAGGCGGTTTCGCCGTTTACTCTCTTGATACGCGCAAACCGATATGCAGACCGACAGCAGCACGCCACAGCTCATCCACTGGACCGAAAACGGCGAGGAACGTTCGGCGCGCTGGCACTCGGAAAGCGGCATGCCACCGCCCAAGCGCGTCCAGATCGCCGACGACACCACCAATGCCGACACGGCCTACCGCCTGGCCTGCGAAGGCACGGCCCTGCTGTGGCGCGGCGACTTCCAGAATGCGCGCCAGCTGTTGCAGGCGCTGGCGCGGCGCGCCGACCATAAGCACGGCAAGGGCAAGAAGAAGGCGCCCAAGGCAGCCGCTTCGCCGACCGAAGCTTTCCACCTGCACCGCCAGGCGCAATCGCAGCGCGCCCGCACCCTGGCCATGCTGCTGATTCCCTTCGAGGCCGATTACAGCATTCCCCTGCGCCGCGCGCCGGACGTGAAGCTGGCCTGCAATGAAGCGTATGGACGCGGCAGCGAGCCTTTCGTCGCCTCGCTGCGCGAGCTGCTTGGGCTGATCGGCGCGCACGAGTGGCGCAAGAGCGGCGTCGAGATTCCCGTGCTGGGCGCGCGCATCCATCCGCATTACGGCGTGTTCTCGCCGGTGCGCGGCGAGTATGTGCAGCTGGTGGCCGATGTGCCGCTGCCGAAGAAGACCGAAACCGCCTTCGACATCGGCGTCGGCACCGGCGTGCTGTCGGCCGTGCTGGCGCGGCGCGGCATCGCCCGCGTGATCGCCACCGACCAGGACCGCCGAGCCCTCAGCTGCGCGCGCGAAAACCTGGCGCGCCTCGATTTGCAGGATAAGGTCGAGCTGATGGAAGCCGATCTGTTCCCGCCCGGCCAGGCGCAACTCGTGGTCTGCAATCCCCCGTGGGTGCCGGCCCGTCCGAGTTCTTCGATCGAATACGCCGTGTACGACCCGGACAGCCGCATGCTGCGCGGCTTCCTCGACGGCCTGGCCGCGCACCTGGCGCCGGGCGGCGAAGGCTGGCTGATCCTGTCGGACCTGGCCGAGCACCTGGGCCTGCGCCCCCGCGAACAGCTGCTGGAGTGGATCGCCGCCGCCGGCCTGCAAGTGGCGGACCGCCACGACGTGCGTCCCGTGCATCCGCGCGCCAGCGACGCCAGCGATCCGCTGCACGCCGCGCGCGCCGCCGAGCTCACCTCGCTGTGGCGTTTGCAGGCGGCCAACTAAAAGCGGCCCTTGCGCGGAACATCGAAGCCGTATATAATTCTTGCCTCAGACGCGGGGTGGAGCAGTCTGGCAGCTCGTCGGGCTCATAACCCGAAGGTCACAGGTTCAAATCCTGTCCCCGCAACCAGATACCGGAAAGCCGTTGATTCTCAAGCAGAATCAACGGCTTTTTTCATATGGCATACGGCACAATGCAATATCAAAGCACATCATTTCAGAAACCGGCGCATCGCTTTATCGCACCATCTGCATTGCTGAGCACCAGCCTGGCCGCCATCGCGCTGATTTTCGCGCCGGTGTCGCCGCGCTTCGACTCCGCCCCGCTGAACTATATCGCGGCCATGGCGCTCGCCATGCTGTTGCCGTTTTCGCTGTGCTGGCTGACGTTGCGCATCCGCGCGCGCGGCTGGCAGGCGGGGATGACGGGACTGGCCCTGCTCACCTGGCTGCCGGCGCTGGCCTTCGTGTTCATGGCGTCCTATCCCTTGCGGGCGGCGCTGGCGCGCAGCGGAACGGCGCAGGACGAGCCGGTCGCCAGCCTGCGCAGCGGCGACGGCAGCCATTACAAGCTGTATCGCCTCAGCGGCGGCGCGCGTTCCAGCTGGAGCGTGCTGCTGCGCCGGGAAACGCCGCTGCTGCCGGGCCTGAAGCTGGTGCGCGATATCGAGCGGCGCGCCCATACTTACAGCGCGTATCTGTGCGAAGTGCCGGGCCGCAGCGGCATAACGCTATCGCAAGACCCTTGCCACGCAGTCAATCAGTATTAGCCGATTTCACGTTGAGCTTTCTCAAGTGTTACACTCCCCCGCGAAGTACCACTAACAAGAAGGAGCCCTGCGTGAAAGAGCAACAACACGAACAGCAGGTTGGCACTGCCGATCTTCCCACCAATCCCTCGCGCCGCCGTATTTTCCAGGCCGCCGCAGCTACCGGCCTGGCGACCACCGTCCCCGGTCTGGCCGGCGCGGCAACGGCGCAAAGCAAACCAGTGAAGGGCTCACTGGATGCCAAGCTGAAGGCCCACGTCAAGAACGTGGTCGTCATCTATCTGGAAAACCGCAGCTTTAACAATCTGTTCGCCGACTTCCCCGGCCTGGCCTCGCCCATGTCCGAGCTGAAGCCGCATCAATACCAGCAGCGCGATTTCGACGGTTCGATCCTGCCCAAGCTGCCCAAAGTCTGGGGCGGCATGGTGCCGGTGCCGCAGGATATCGCCGGCAAGCGCTACGAACTCAAAGAAGACCAGGTCAAGGATCTGCCGAACGCCCCGTTCAAGCTGAGCGACGCCGAAGGCAAGCCGCTGCCGGAATCGGTCATCACCCGCGATCTGTGGCATCTGTTCTACCAGAACCAGATGCAGATCAACGGCGGCAAGAACGACGGCTTTGCCGCCTACGGCAATACCGGCGGCATGGTGATGGGCTATTACAGCGAAACCGGCAAGAACCTGGGCCTGTGGCAGGTCGCGCGCGAGTACACGCTATGCGATAACTTCTTCATGGCCGCTTTCGGCGGCTCGTATTTGAACCACCAGTTCCTGATCTCCGGCCGCACGCCGGAATACTTCAACGCGCCGAATACGGCGGCGAAGAAGAAGATCGCCGTGACCAGCGACGGCCCGACCGGCGCGCGCCTGGCCATCGCCTCGGACAACCACGCCTCGGCCCTCGATGGCCACGTCAAATACGTGGCCGACGGCGCCATCACGCCGGACGGCTACGCGGTCAACACCATGGCGCCGCCGTACCAGCCAAGCTTTATCCGCCCCGCCGCCGGTGGCGACGCGCTGCTGGCCGATCCGGACAACGCCAGCACGCTGCCGCCGCAAAGCTATGACACCATTGGCGACCTGCTGTCGCGCAAGGGCGTGAGCTGGGCCTGGTATGGCGGCGCATGGCAGGCCGCGCTGGATCACAAGGGCGGCGGCTCCAAGCCGAACTTCCAGTACCACCACCAGCCGTTCAACTACTTCAAGAGTTTCGCGCCCGGCAGCAAGGAGCGCGAAACGCATCTGCGCGACGGCGGCCTGGGCGACAGCCCGATCTCGAACCGCTTCCTGGCCGATGTGGTGGCGGGCAAGCTGCCGGCAGTGTCCTTCTATAAGCCGCAGGGCAATCTGAACCTGCACGCCGGCTATTCGGACATCGAATCGGGCGACCAGCACGTGGTCAATGTGCTGGAGCACCTGAAGAAGTCGCCGCAGTGGAAGGATATGGTGGTGGTCGTGACCTTCGACGAGAACGGCGGCTGGTGGGATCACGTGGCGCCGCCCAAAGGCGACCGCTGGGGTCCAGGTTCGCGCATTCCGGCGATTGTCATTTCGCCGCATGCGAAAAAAGGCGCGGTCGATCACAGCTTCTACGACACCACGTCCATCCTGCGCCTGATCACCCGCCTGCACGATCTGCCGCTGCTGGAAGGCCTGGCGCTGCGCAATAAAGCCTTCGCCGAACGCGGCGCGCTGCCGCCGGGCGACCTGACCGGCGCGCTGTCCTTCCGCTGAGAAGCCCACGGCGGCACGGGTTTGTGATACACTCCGTGCCGCTTTAGTAATCGAAGCCCGACTGTTACAGCCGGGCTTCTGTTTTTTTGTGGCGCGTTTTAGAAGAACGCTTTGGGAAATGAGAGACAAGAAAGACATCGCGACATTCGACCTGCCCGGCTTCGACCCGGCCGCGCCGATGGAACCGGAACCCAAGCGCCCTCCTCCGGCCCGCGCCAGAAGACCCGCGCTGAAACAGGAACAGCTTGAACTGCTGGAACCGACCGACACCACCGGCCTGCCGGTCTGGCAGCGCGACGAGAATCTGGACCTGACCGGCCTGCCCGTCTGGCGCAAGGACTGAGGCGCAGCTTCGCTCAACGCGGCGCACCAGCGCCAATCCCATCATCCGGCCCGCCGCCAAGTTTGCTAGACTATGGCAACGGCCCTTTACCCCCCCCATCCGCCATGACCACCTCCTTTGCCAGCCTGCCATTGTCGCCCTCCTTCCTGAAAAATCTGGAAACGCTGGGCTACCACGAGATGACCGACATCCAGGCGCAAAGCCTGCCGCCCGTGCTGGAAGGCCGCGACCTGATCGCCCAGGCCAAGACCGGCAGCGGCAAAACGGCGGCTTTCGGCATCGGCCTGCTGCAGAAGCTCAATCCCGCGTGGTTCGCCACCCAGGCGCTGGTGCTGTGCCCGACGCGCGAACTGGCCGACCAGGTGGCCAATGAGCTGCGCCGCCTGGCGCGCAGCGTGGGCAATGTGAAGGTGCTGGTGCTAACCGGCGGCGCGCCGATGCGCCCGCAGATCGCTTCGCTGGAGCACGGCGCGCATGTGGTGGTGGGCACGCCGGGCCGCATCCGCGACCATATCAGCCGCCAGACCATCAACCTGTCCACCGTGCAGACCCTGGTGCTGGACGAAGCCGACCGCATGACGGATATGGGCTTCTACGACGAGATCGCGGGCATTGTCAGCGCCTGCCCGAAACGCCGCCAGACCTTGCTCTTCTCGGCCACATATCCGGACGATATCCGCCAGGCCACCGAAGCCTTCCTGTACGAGCCGGTGGAAATCACGGTCGAGGCGAAGCACGACAACAGCAAGATCGAGCAGCGCTTCTATGAGATCGGCTTCGACGAGCGCGACGCCGCCGTCGGCCGCCTGCTCAAGCACTACCAGCCGGAATCGGCCATCGTTTTCTGCAATACCAAGGTGCACTGCCGCGAGCTGCTCGAAGAGCTGCGCGGCCAAGGCTTCTCGGCCCTGGCCCTGTACGGCGAGCTGGAACAGCGCGAGCGCGACGAGATCCTGGTGCTGTTCGCCAACCGCAGCTGCTCGATCCTGATCGCCACCGACGTGGCGGCGCGCGGCCTGGATATCTCGAACCTGGCGGCGGTGATCAATGCCGACGTGTCCAAGGATACCGAGGTGCACATCCACCGTATCGGCCGTACCGGCCGTGGCGGCGAAAAAGGCCTGTCGCTGACGCTGTGCGCGCCGAACGAGAAGAAGTGGGTCAAGCTGATCGAGGAATACCAGCAGGCGCCGGCCGAATGGCACGACCTGAAAGCGCTGGACGACGACGAATACGCGCAAGGCGACGCCGCGCCGATGATGACGCTCTGCATCCTGGGCGGCAAAAAGGACAAGCTGCGTCCCGGCGACGTGCTGGGCGCGCTGACCGGCGACGCCAAGCTGCTCAAAGAGCAGGTGGGCAAGATCAATGTGACCGAATTCCAGACCTATGTGGCGATCGACCGCCGCATCGCCTACGAAGCCTTCGACCGCCTGAACGCGGCCAGCGGCCTTGGCGCGGACTTCGGCAGCTTCAAGGGCCGCAACTTCAAGATGCGCTTTATCGAGGTTTAAGCGCTCGCAAGCCGCCGGCTCAGCCTCTCAGCGCACGGCCAGCGACACGCTGGCCGGGAACTGCGGTGCGCGGCGGTGGCGGGTGGCTTGCTCGAAGGCGTAGGCCATGCCGATCAGGGCCGCTTCGCTGTAGGCGCCGCCGACGAAGGACAGGCCAACCGGCAGGCCATGCACATAGCCGGCCGGCACGGTGATGTGCGGATAGCCGGCGACGGCGGCGGGCGATGAAAAACTGCCGCCGTAATGGTCGCCGTTGATGAAGTCCGTCAGCCACGCCGGGCCGCCGGTGGGCGCGACCAGCGCGTCCAGCTTGTGCTCCTTCATCACCTGGTCGATGCCTTCGTCGCGCGAATAGCGCTGGTTGTTGGCCAGCGCTTCCAGATACTCCTTGCTGTCCAGCCCTCCCTTGCTTTCGGCGCTTTCCAGATGCTCCTGGCCGAAGTAAGGCATCTCCTGCTTATGGTGCTGCTTGTTGAAGGCGATGATGTCGGCCATGTTCTTGACCGGCGCATTGGGCGCGTAATCCTGCAGATAGGCCGCCAGGTCGGATTTGAATTCGTGCAGCAGCACTTCGAATTCGGAGGCGCTGTATTTGTCGGTGTTCGGCACGGTCACGTCCACCAACTCCGCACCTTGGGCCTTCAGCACGGCCAGGGCTTTTTCGATGGCGTTATCCAGATCGTCGTTGGTGCCGAAGAAGTTGCGCGCCACGCCCAGGCGTTTGCCTTGCAGGCTGTTGGTTTGCAGGGCGGCGGCATAGTCGCCGATCCTGCCGGCACTGGCTTCGGTGGCGGCGTCATTGACGTCCACGCCCGTCATGGCGGCCAGCATCAGGGCCGCATCGGTGACGCTGCGCGCCATGGGACCGGCCGTGTCCTGCGAGTGGGCGATGGGGATGATGCCGCTGCGGCTCAAGAGTCCCATGGTCGGTTTGATGCCGACCACGCCGCAGATCGAGGCCGGCGAGACGATCGAGCCGTCGGTTTCGGTGCCGACCGCCAGCGTGGCCAGGCCGGAGGCGACGGCGGCGCCGGACCCGGAGCTGGAGCCGCTGCAATTGCGGTCGAGCGAATAAGGATTGCGCGTCAGGCCGCCGCGCGCGCTCCAGCCGCTGACGGAATGGGTGGAACGCATATTGGCCCACTCGCTCAAGTTGGTCTTGCCGATGATGACGGCGCCGGCGGCGCGCAGCTGGGCCACGATATGGGCGTCGCGCGCGGCGCGGATGCCGGCCAGCGCCAGCGAGCCGGCCGAGGTGCTCATGCGGTCGGCGGTGGCGATATTGTCCTTGAGCAGAACGGGGATGCCGTGCAGCGGGCCGCGCAGCTTGCGCAGCAGCCGTTCGCGGTCCATCTCGCGCGCGATCTTCAGGGCTTCGGGGTTGATTTCAATGATGGAGTTGATGCGGGGGCCGGACTTGTCGATGCTGCCGATGCGGGCCAGGTATTGCGAGGTGAGGGAGTGGGAGGTGAGCTTGTTGGCGGCCATCTGCTCCTGCTGCTGAAGGATGCCGGCATCGAGGATGGAGGATGCCGCCTTGGCGGTGGGTACGGCCCCTTCGGCCCGTCCTAAAGTCGCTGCGCCGCCTGCAGCCAGACCCATCCGAACGAAATCCCTGCGATCCATACCGTCTCCGCTTAACGAACACCGCAAAATTTCAACACATTGTCAATAAATGCAAACCATTAGCATAACAGCTTGTTTAACAATATTGCTATGCAAAAGAAAATATTTCTTGACAGTATTCGATGTTAGAAAGCAATTTTTTCCAAGACCTGGTTCCTGGCTTTCCGGCCCCAAAGCAAAAAGCCCGCTCTGGCGGGCTTTGGTATAGCGCTATGTTCAGCCGGGAATTTCAGCTATCGGCTTGACCAGCCGGAGCGGATCGCTCGGCATGGGGGAAAAACCGTATTTTGCATAAAATGCCGCCGCCCCCACATCTTTGGCATCGACGAACATCAACACGCCGCCCACCGAGTCCGCCACCTGACGGATGCGCCGCATCGCGTGCGCCAGCAGGCACTCTCCCCATCCCTGCCCCTGCATTTCCTTCGCCACCGCCAGACGCCCCAGCGTAAGGGACGGCACATTGGCCGGCAAGCGGCGCTGCAGCATGGCAGGCAATTCGTCGATGGGTGTCAAACCGCGGATCGCCACCACGTAAAAGCCCAGTATCTTCTCCGGCGCAGCTTCGTCAACCAGGGCATAGACCCCGGAGAGCATTTTTTTCAGATGCTGGCTTGCTATCTCGCGCAGCCAGGTATTGAGCGCTTCCGAACCACAATCAAAATTTTTTACGTCATGCGCCTTGCTCAGCGCTATTACTATTTGAGCCATCTTCTACTTTCCTGAGCCGCTCAAACGCCCTCGTCACCGCCTCATTGGGTGGGCGCGGGTTGTCGAGCATGTGGATGAACATGGCAGCATCCTCGGCAGTAAATCGGATCGCACGCTCTCGATCAATAATCTTGTCTGCTTTTTCCACGGCAGCCTGCACCAGGAATTGGTTCAGGGTGGCGCCGGTCAAGTCCGCTGCCTCTTGCAACTTCTCTACTAGCACCTTAGGCAAACGCGCCGTGATGCGGTCGCGTTCTTCTGTCGTGATAGACATATAGAAACTCCTGTATGAATGCCCTTGCAGCATTCCGTGTAATGTGAACTTCCCTGGTTGAGACGCCAGGCATCGTTGCAACGCCTTCGATGAATCGTCATATCTTCAAATACGCTCCGGAAGGAGGGAGACGTTGACCAACAACAGACTCTCGGTCTGATATATGGGTGAGCGCACTTGAGTGGATGATATGCAAATATAAAAATTGGTATTAGCGCATTTGGACCTCCGGAAAAGAAAAAGCATCGAAACTGCATGGCAGCATAGCATAGTGGAGACAAAATGTCGCCACCATGGCGACAAAATGACACCGATCCAGTTTAAAGAAACCGCAGACGAAAAAAAAAAGCCCGTGAAGACGGGCGTTTTTTGGCGAGGCCGCCGAGGCGGCCTGGGCAGATCTTAGTTACGCACGATGCGCTTGTACTCGTTGGTACGGGTGTCGATCTCGATCACGTCGTCCTGGCTCACGAACAGTGGCACTTGAACGGTGAAACGCTTGGCTTCGATGGCGTTTTCGATCAGCGCGTCTTTCAGCACGTTGCCCGAGGTGTTGCCTTTAACGGCTGGCTCGGAGTAAACGATCTGGCGCGCGATGGTGGTCGGCAGTTCCACGGAGATGGCTTTGCCGTCGTAGAACACGGCTTCGCATTCCATGCCGTCTTTCAGGTAGTTCAGGGCTTCGCCCAGGTTTTCTTCTTCGATTTCGTACTGGTTGTACTCTTGATCCATAAAGACATACAGCGGGTCGGCGAAGTAGGAGTAGGTCACTGGCTTCTTGTCCAGAACCACCACGTCAAACTTGTCGTCGCCGCGGAAAACGTTTTCCAGCGGAGCGTTGGTCAGAAGATTTTTCATCTTCCATTTGTAGGTGAAGCCCGTGCGGCTCGAACCGTTAACATCCGAACGCAGCACGATGAAGGGCTTGGCGTCAACCATGATAATGTTGCCAACACGAATTTCTTTTGCAGGTTTCATAAGATAAAGTGTACTTAAGGTAGGTTGCAGTAACCGCGCATTATAGCATGTGTTCTCAGGCGAACTTAGCGCAGCGAGGAGGAAAACTTCAGTAAATTCCCCGTCATATCACCGAGAGCGCACATATGTTGCTGCCACTCGACAGAATGGGCACGCAAGGCCGGCAGCCCGGCCTGCAAGCCGGACCATAGCGCCGACCAGTCGGCCATCTCGGCGCCGCCTGGCGGACGGGCGCCGTTCCAGTACAGGGAAAAGGCATCGAGGCTGGCGCTGCCCGCCGCGTAGCGCTGCAGGAAGGCGCGCAGCTTCTTGTGGTGCAGGTTCTCATCCTGCGGGTAGATATGCCAGATAAAGGGCTTGCCGGCCCACTGGGCGCGCACGACAGAGTCTTCGCCGCGCACGAAATTCAGATCGCTGGCCCACAGCAGCTTGTCGTAGTCCTGCTGCGGCACGAAAGGCAGCACGCGCACGCTGAGCGCGCCGCGGCGGCGCATGGCGCCGGGATTGGCCGCTTCGCCGAGGAAGGCATGCACCGCTTGCGCGGCCACGCCTTGCGGCACCAGGCAAACGATTTCCTCATCGCCCTCTTCCCAGGCTTTGAACAGCTGCGCCACCGGCGCATGCGGGTAGCAGAACAGCGTCACCTTGCGCGCCGCGATTTCCTGCGGCGTCAGGCCGAATTGCGCGAGGAAGGCGGCCATGGCGGCCGGGTCGGACTGGAATTGCTGGCGCTCTTCCTCCAGCGCGGCTTCGCGCAGCAGGCCGCCGGTTTTTTCGGTGAAGCCCGGGAAGAAAAAATGCTTGGTCAGCGAGAAGCGCGGATGCATGGAGGGCAAGGTGTGACAGCCCTCCACCCACTCTTCTGCGCTCAAGCCTTCCAGATTCAGCCAGACCGGACGCGGCTCGCACTCGGCCATGGCGGCGATATAGCCGGGCGGGATTTCGCAGCCGAAGAATTCGATCACGATGTCGGCGATGTCGGCCGGCGCGAACTCGCCTTCCTGCGTCGCCCAATGGCGCACGGCGATGGCGCCGACCTGCTGCAGGGCGGTGCCGGTTTGCACTTCGGGACAGATGCGCTGGAAGGTGTGCAGATCATCCACCCATAGCGTGACGGCGATGCCGTGTTCCTGCGCCAGCTGGCGCGCAAAGCGCCAGCAGATGCCGATGTCGCCGTAGTTGTCGACGACTTTGCAGAACAGGGCAAGACTTGTTGCTTGGGTCATGTTGACGATTCCATCGGATGGACGCGCAAAACAAAAAAGCCGCTACAGGCGGCTTTTTCTTTATATTCTTGGCGTCCCCACGGGGATTCGAACCCCGGTACTCACCGTGAAAGGGTGATGTCCTAGGCCTCTAGACGATGGGGACCCTGGACTAAAACTGTATAAACCATTTTTCTACGGCCGGCTTATTTGCCGCTGGCGTCCCCACGGGGATTCGAACCCCGGTACTCACCGTGAAAGGGTGATGTCCTAGGCCTCTAGACGATGGGGACCCTGGACTAAAACTGTATAAACCATTTTTCTACGGCCGGCTTATTTGCCGCTGGCGTCCCCACGGGGATTCGAACCCCGGTACTCACCGTGAAAGGGTGATGTCCTAGGCCTCTAGACGATGGGGACCCTGGACTAAAACTGTATAAACCATTTTTCTACGGCCGGCTTATTTGCCGCTGGCGTCCCCACGGGGATTCGAACCCCGGTACTCACCGTGAAAGGGTGATGTCCTAGGCCTCTAGACGATGGGGACGTCGTAAAAGCGTGCGCGAATTATATCACCGCAACTTCTTTTGCATCAAGGGCGCAGCGCGAAATGCAGCATGCGATTGAGGAAAACATAATCTGATTCAACGAACATCAAACCGCAGAGCACCAGCAGGCATAAGGGCGGCAGCAGGATGGCGCTGACCAGGGCAATCCGCTCCCAGCGCATGTGCATGAAAATGGCGACGATCAAACCGGCTTTCGCCACCATTAAAATCAGGATCAGACTCCAGCGCAGCACGCCCTGCACATGGAAGAAATCGACCAGGTAGGAAAAGGCGCTGAGCAGGAACAGCAAGCCCCACACCTTGAAGTACAAACCGATCGGATGCTGCTGGGTACCGCTGACGGCCGACATGACGCCCTCCCCTCACCACAGATAGAACAGCGCGAAAATGAACACCCACACCAGGTCGACGAAGTGCCAGTACAGTCCCGCTATCTCGACAATATCGTAACCCACCTGTTCGTAGCGGCCGCGCAGCACGCGCAGCGCCACGATGCTCAGATAGATCACGCCGGCCGTCACGTGCAGGCCATGGAAGCCGGTAATCATGAAGAAGCAGGAACCGAATTGCGCCGCCCCCATGGGATTGCCCCAGGGCCGCACGCCCTCGGCAATCAGCTTGGACCATTCGAAAGCCTGCATGCCGACGAAGCAGGCGCCGAACAGCGCGGTCGCCAGCATCAGGCGCGCCGCCATCTTGCGGTCGCGCCGGTAGGCGTAGTTGACGGCCATGGCCATGGTGCCGCTGCTGGTGATCAGCACGAAGGTCATGATGGCGATCAGGATCAGCGGCAAGGTATGGCCGCCAATGGTCAGCGCGAACACCTCGCTGGGATTGGGCCAGGCGGCCGTGGTGGACATGCGCACCGCCATATAGCCGGTGAGGAAGCTGCCGAAGATGAAGGTATCGCTGAGCAGGAAGATCCACATCATCGCCTTGCCCCAGGGGACGTGGAAGGCAACGCGGTCGGCCGACCAATCGGTCACCAGGCTTTGCATTCCGCCTTGCGTATGCTCGGACATGATTCAACTCCTCGGTATGCCGAGGCTGGTGCAGACCGCTTGCACCAGGTCCGGCGTCACATAAAACAGCAAGCCAAACACGCCCAGCCAGAGCAGGAACAGGAAATGCCAGTAGCGCGCGCACAGCAGGATGCTGGTTTCGATGCGTTCGCCGCGCGCGCCCTGCGCCAACCGCACGGCCACGCCGCCGCCCACCAGCAGGCCGCCCAGCAAGTGCACGCCATGCAGGGCCGTGATCAGATAGAAGAAGCTGTTGGAGGGATTGGCCGCCACCGGATAATTCATCGCCACCAGCGCCTGCCAGGCCCAGAGCTGGCTGGCCAGGAAAGCCAGCGCCAGCAAGCAGGCGGCCAGCGTGGCGCCGCGCGCGCGCAGCCACTCGGCGCGAACGGCGCGCAGACGCGCCAGCTCCCAGGCAGCGCCGCTGGCAGCCAGCAGCGCGGTACTGAGCCACAGCTGCCAGGGCGGCGGCGGCAGGCTGCGCCAGTCCTCATACGCCATGCGCATCAGATAGGCGACGCCGAACAGCATGAACAGCGTCAGCACCACCGCCATGAAAACCCACAAGCCGGTCTTGCGCGCGGCGCGCGGCGCGGGCTGCCCGCCAGGGCGCGCCGGCAGCTTGCCCGGATCGCCGCCGCCACCCGGCGGCAGGGGAAAACCCGGGTCGCCGCGCAGTACGCCCGCGCCGATTTCGGGATTCATTTCGGCACCCCGCTCGGCGCCGGGCTGCCGGTTTGCGCCTCATCCGTGATGCCGGCCTCCTCGCCGTGGCGGGTGTCAGCGCGGCCATGCTCCGGCGCCGGGTGGACGGGATCATCTTCATCCGGCCCAACGTTCTGCGGCAAATAGTCGCTGGCGCCACTGCGGCCATAATCGTAGGCGCCGCGATACACCACCGGCAGCTCCTCGCCCCAGTTACCGTGAACGGGCGGCGTTTGCGGCGTCTGCCATTCCAGGCTGCCCGCGCGCCACGGATTGCCGTCGGCACGCTTGCCGCGGAAAGTGGACCAGGCCAGGTTGGCGACAAACAGCAGCTGCGCTACGCCCACCACCAGCGCCACCACGGTGATGAAGGCATTCATCTGGTGCGCCGACTGGGGAATGAAATTGTAGTTCTCGTAAGCGTAATAGCGGCGCGGCATGCCGAGTATGCCCAGATAATGCATGGGGAAGAAAATCGCATACGTGCCGAGGAAGGTGATCCAGAAATGCGCCTTGCCCAGGGCGTCGTTGTACATGCGTCCGCTCACCTTGGGGAACCAGTGGTACATCCCGCCGAACACCGCCAGCACGGGCGAAACGCCCATCACCATATGGAAGTGGGCGACCACGAAATAGGTATTCGACAGCGGAATATCGACGCTGACATTGCCCAGGAAAAGCCCGGTCAGGCCGCCGATCAGGAAGGTGCTGATGAAACCCAGCGCGAACAGCATGGGCACCGTCAGATGGATGTCGCCGCGCCACAGCGTCAGCGTCCAGTTGTACACCTTGAGCGCGGTCGGCACGGCGATGATCAGCGTGGTGGTGGCGAAGAAGAAACCGAACCAGGGATGCATGCCGCTCACATACATATGGTGGGCCCAGACCACGAAACTCAGGCCGCCGATAATCACGATGGCCCACACCATCATGCGGTAGCCGAAGATGCACTTGCGCGCATGCACGCTGATCAAATCGGAAATGATGCCGAAGGCGGGCAAGGCCACGATATACACTTCCGGGTGGCCGAAGAACCAGAACAGGTGCTGGAACAGCAAGGGACTGCCGCCCTTGTAGCCGAGCTGCTGCCCCATCGACAGCAAGGCCGGCATGAAGAAGCTGGTGCCGAGCGCCTTATCGAACAGCATCATGACGGCACTGACGAAGAGTGCCGGAAACGCCAGCAGTGCCAGAATGGTGGCGACGAAAATGCCCCACACCGTCAACGGCATGCGCATCAGCGTCATGCCGCGCGTGCGCGCCTGCAGCACGGTGGTCACGTAATTCAGCCCGCCCATGGTGGCGGCGACGATGAACACCGCCAGCGACACCAGCATGACGACGATGCCCCACTCCACCCCGGGCGTGCCGGGCAGGATCGCCTGCGGCGGATACAGGGTCCAGCCGGCGCCGGTGGGCCCGCCCGGCACGAAAAAGCTGGCCAGCAGGATCACCACCGCCAGCAGATACATCCAGTAGCTCAGCATATTCAGGAAGGGGAAAACCATATCGCGCGCGCCAACCATCAGCGGAATCAGGTAATTGCCGAAACCGCCGAGAAAGAGCGCCGTCAGCAGATACACCACCATGATCATGCCGTGCATGGTGATGAACTGGTAATAGCTGGCCGGGTCGATGAAGGAGAATTTGCCGGGAAAGCCCAGTTGCAGACGCATCAGGTCGGACAGGATCAGGCCGATCAGGCCGACAAAGATGGCCGTCAGCGTGTACTGGATGGCGATCACCTTGTGGTCCTGGCTCCAGACATAGCGCATCCAGAAGCTTTGCGGGCCGTGTCCATGCGCGGCGTCGTGGCCGCCGTGCTCCTTGCCGTATGCCATCGCGCCCTCCCCTTAGCGGATTGTCTTGATATAGTCGATCAGCGCCGCCAGCTCGGCATCGCTCAGCTGCGACGGCGGCATCACGGGCGGAAAACCCTTGACCAGACTGGCTTGCGGCGTGGCGATCGCCTCCTTCAGATACGCCTCGTCCACGGCCACGGTCTTGCCGCCTTCCAGGGCTTCGGTCTTGCCGAACAAGCCTTTCCAGCCCGGCCCCACGCTTTGCGTACCGTCCACGCTGTGGCAGGCGACGCAACCCTTGGACTGGGCCAGCAGCCGCCCCATCTTGCCGGGCTCGGCCGGACCACCGACGCCGGCCGGCGTGCCGCCACCAAAGGTCGGCTGCTTCGTCAGCCAGGTTTGCCACGCCGCCTCGTCTTCCACCACCACCTGGCTGCGCATATTCGAATGGCCCATGCCGCACAGCTGGGCGCACAGCACCTCGAATTTGCCGACCTGGGTCGGCGTGAACCAGAACGTGGTGACGATGCCCGGCACCATATTCATGCGGGTGCGGAATTGGGGAACGTAGAAATCGTGCAGCACATCCTGGGCGCGCAGCAGCGCCTTGACCGGCTTGTTCAGCGGCAGGTGAATTTCCCGGCCATCGACCAGCAGATCGTCCTGGCCATTGGGGTCTTCCGGATTGATGCCGAAGGGATTGGCCGCCGTCATGAAGCGCACTTCGGTGCGGCCCAGCTTGCCGTCCTTGCCCGGCAGCCGGTAGTGCCAGTTCCACTGCTGGCCCATGACTTCGAAGACCAGCGCATCCTTGGGCGGATCGATCAGCTTGGCATACACCGACAAGCCCGGCGCCAGCAGCGCGATAATGCCCAGCGTCGTGCCGCCGATCAGCCACCATTCGAGTTTCTTGTTGCCGTGCTCGGCCGAAGCGCGCTGTCCTTCGCGGTGGCGGAAGCGCACTACCGCATACGCGACGAAAAGATGGATGACGACAAACGCCACGCCGGTAAACACCAGCGTGAGCATCAGCGCATCATCCATTGCCTGCCAGTTGGATGCGATGGGCGTGAGCCACCACGGACTCACATAATGAAACACCAGCGCAGCAACGACGATCAGCACCAAAGCCAGGGCGAGTGCCATGTCGGCTCCCGCTCAAACTTGCTTGTCGGGACGCTCCAGCTTGCGATAGATGTACGCCGCCGCCATGCCGTAGATGATGTGCGTCACCACGGTGGACCAGCCGCGCATTTCGGCGAACCAGGAGAAGGCGCCGGACATGCCGTAGAAATTCAGCACATACAGCACCACGCCGAAGACCGCGCCCGCCAGCAGCACCATGCCGGTGCTGGAGTCGAGCTGGAAGGGAGCTATCAGGGCCGCGAGCATCATGGCGAAAACGACGCCCAGCACATAATGGACAACAAGCGCGACAATGACGACATCGAGCGCGTAGCCGGAAGTCTGCAAGACTTCCCAGCCCATCGCCATGGCCGCCACCATGCGGGTGGTCACCCAAGGATTGCCGCCGGACAGGCTGGACCACAACAGCTCGACCAGCATCATGACGCCGCCGGCGCCAAACCCTGCGATCGAAGCGGCCAGCCAATCCGGCTGGCGTGAAATCCAGCGATGCGAATGTAGATGCAGTTCCATGACGTCTCCTCCCCAATGGCGATACGGTCATCAATTCACTATAGGTCAGATTCCGGCCGCTGCAATCGAGTTAAGTTTGCAGGAAGCGCAGGGAGCTTTGATTTACAACAAAGAGGGTTGAAAAACAGCAGGCAGAAAGCAAAAAAGCCGCTTAGGCGGCTTGATCATTTTCATTTCTTTGGCGTCCCCACGGGGATTCGAACCCCGGTACTCACCGTGAAAGGGTGATGTCCTAGGCCTCTAGACGATGGGGACCTGAATGGACTTCCGATTATCCGTGCCACCTTTTGGTGGAGGTAAGCGGGATCGAACCGCTGACCTCTTGCATGCCATGCAAGCGCTCTCCCAGCTGAGCTATACCCCCACTGGCACGAACAATTTACTACAGCTACTACCTTGCTACTTGGCGTCCCCACGGGGATTCGAACCCCGGTACTCACCGTGAAAGGGTGATGTCCTAGGCCTCTAGACGATGGGGACCTTGATGGACTTCCGATTATCCGTGCCACCTTTTGGTGGAGGTAAGCGGGATCGAACCGCTGACCTCTTGCATGCCATGCAAGCGCTCTCCCAGCTGAGCTATACCCCCACTGGCACGAACAATTTACTACAGCTACTACCTTGCTACTTGGCGTCCCCACGGGGATTCGAACCCCGGTACTCACCGTGAAA
>JANCSZ010000050.1:0-1885 GCA_024437665.1 Massilia sp. YIM B04103
GCATTGCGCGCCACGGCCCGCACCTTGTTGCCGGTGTTGCGGTCCTCGGCCTCGGCCATGGTCGTGCTCACCAGCTGGTTCGCGGCGTTGTAGCTGTACTCGGTTTTCCAGTTGCGGTTGCGCGCGTCGCTGACGGAAATTACATTGCCCCAGCGGTCGCTCTCCTGGTATGTTACCGGAGTCGCCTCCACCATCCCATCCGCCACCTTGCCTTTCAGGGCCGGTGTCAGCACGGTACTGGCCGGATCGGAATAGCGGCCGGCGCCGACGAACTCGGCCGCCTTCGCTGCGCGCTCGGCCAGCTCCATCGCCGCGCGCGCGGCCGGCAAGCCTTTGCTTGCATCTTCCGCCAACGCCGCCAGCGCGGCGCTGACGCGGTTCTGGAAGCGGTGCTGCGCGCCGAGCCAGACGGCATTCGGACCCGAATAGTTTTTCACGCCGTCAAGCATGCCGACCAGGGTCTGGGCACGGGACTTCCCGCCCTGCACCATGTCCTGGAGCCAGGTCTTCGCGCCGCCATCATCCGGTTCGCGCCCCAGCACTTTCAGATAAACGCTGTGGACAAAGGTCTTGGCTTCGCTCGGGAAGCGCGCTACGCCCTGCTCCGTGCCCAGCAGCCTGTCGGCGATGTCGACGAGCGTGCCGCCGGCGCGGAGCTTGCCCATATCGCCATAGAATTCGTCGGCGCTCGGGCCACGGCCCAGCACCGCCAGATACAGCTCGGTCAACGGACGGGCATACTTAGCATACGGCGTTGCGGCCGCCAGGGCTGCCGCCGCCGCATCAGCCTGCTCGGCTTCCTTCGTCGCCTTGTCGGATGCCTCCTGAATCGCCTTGGCCGTTGCGTCCAGCACCTTCTCCGGCGTAAGCGCCGCAGCCAAAGTAGCGCTTGCCTGTTTCAGCGATTCGGCTACCTTGCTTTGCAGGTTCGCCAGCGCTTGTACCTGATCGAGCTTGACGCCACTCAAGCCGCTGGCTTCCTCGACAATGCCCGCCACCAGTTGGCCACGGTTCAGCGTAGCGGCCTTGTCCTGCCACTTCTTCAAGGTCGCCGCATCCGGCGCCATGCCCTGCAGATTGTTGAACAGCGTGGTAATAAAGGCTTCGCTGCCCATGCCAGGCGGGTAGATTTTTTGCGTTTCCTGCGCCGCCAGCATCCAGTTCGCCAGGTCGGCCAAGGCATAACCGGCCTTCAGGCTGGCGGTGCCGCTGTTGAAGCCATCCTGGTCGGGCGCGCGGCCCAGCAAGGCCAGATACAGCTTGGCCACGGCGGCGCGGCGCTGCTGCCCCACCGGTGCATCCGCCCAGGCCAAGGCGGATTTCGCCACTTCGGCGGCGGCGGCCCTGCCTGCGGCCGCCGCATTGGCCATGGCGGTGGCAAGTTCTTTGGCCTGGGCGCCGGACGCGTTGATGCCGCTGGCCGAAGCCAGCGTGCGCGCTGCGGCGGCAGAGGCCAGTTCGGCCGCTTGCTGGCTGGATTTCGCAGCCTGCGCGACGGCCACCACCGCCTCGGCGGCTGCGGCTTCGGAGCTGGATGCCAGCTTGGCCGCTTCGATNCGGCCGCATTGGCCATGGCGGTGGCGAGTTCTTTGGCCTGGGCGCCGGACGCGTTGATGCCGCTGGCCGAAGCCAGCGTGCGCGCTGCGGCGGCAGAGGCCAGTTCGGCCGCTTGCTGGCTGGATTTCGCAGCCTGCGCGACGGCCGCCACCGCCTCGGCGGCTGCGGCTTCGGAGCTGGATGCCAGCTTGGCCGCTTCGATCGCCTCCTTGGCCAACTTGCCGGCCTTGATGGAGGCGTCGGCCAGCACCTTATTGCGCAACGCTGCATCGGCGGCGACGTTGGACGCCACCAGCGCGGCGGCGGCGGCCACCACGGCGTCGGCATC
>JANCSZ010000051.1:0-1838 GCA_024437665.1 Massilia sp. YIM B04103
GATATTGACGTTGTAGTCCGTCACAGTGCCATCGGCCGCGATTTCTTTCACCAACTGGCGGCGGGCATTGTATTCATACGTCACGCTCTGACGCTCGCCATCGGCTGGGCGCAGGCTCTCCATGCTGGCGCCGGCCGCATAGCGCACCGCCGTGGCATAGCGAGTCTTGCTGGTCAGCAGACCATTGCTGTCATATGCCAGTTCGGTCAGATGACCATCGGCGCTGATGGTGCCAACCAACTGGTTCTTACCGTCATACAGCTGGTATTCGCGCAGCGCGCCGGCGTCGTTTTGCGGGCGCAGGTCGGCCAGCGTGCCGGCGGCACGCAGCGATACCGCGGCGGGAACGCTGTAGCGCACGGTTTCGGCCAGTTGGCCCGCCGCGTTGTAGCGGTTTTCGCTCAGATAGCCGTCGGCATCCAGCGTCGCCGCCAGCTTGCCGTCCACGCTATAGAACAGCCGGGTGGTGCGGTCCGCACTGGAAGGCTTCGCGTCCGTCTGGGCGTAGCGGACAGTGGCGATCAGGCGCGACTGGCCGTCGTAGCGGTTTTCCGTCACGTAGCCGGCACCATCGGTGGTCTTGCTCAGACGGCCAGCCAGATCGTAGCTGCGGGATTCGATTTCGTCCAGCGCGCCCGGCGTCAGCGGGAGATCGCTGCGGCGCAGGGCTTCCAGGGGGCGCTGCGCCGCAGCGATCAACTGGTCGATATTGACGCGGCTGGCATAGCGGATCAACTGCGTAACCTGGCCTTCGGCGTTGTGGCGGTATTCCACCAAGCTGCCGTCTCCGTCGATTTCAGCGTATTTGCGGCCCAGGTTGTCGTGGAACTGGTAGCTGCGCGCACCGTTCGGCGCCAGCACCATGCGCAGGCGTCCAGCTTGATCGTAGCTGTACAAGGTCTCGCCAGCACCAGCTTCGAGCGTACTGAGCAGTTTGCCGCTGGTATCGTAGGTCGAGATGACTTGGCGCTGGATTCCGTACAATACTGCGGGATAGGTGGTGGTGCTTTGCGTAGTCAGGCGCGTCACCCCGCCCACCTCACGCAGCGTCGGCACATCGTTATAGGTCGTATTGATGGCGACGGGTGTCAGATCCCGGCGCACCGTCACCTGACCGGCGCCGTCGTAAACACTCCATGTCAAAACAGCGCCCTTAGCATCAAAGGACTGCAGCAGCTGGCCGGCCTGGTCGTAGACATAGCGCAGCGCGGACTGGCTGCCGTCGGCGACGCCATTGCCGGCGGCATCGAGCTTGGCATAGCTGGTGCTGTTGGCCAGCAGGCCGCGCTGGTCGTAGCCGAAGTCGGTGCGCACCGCCTGTTTCTTCAGATCGGCACTCAGGTTGTTGGCCCATGCACTCAGATCCGCCTCCTGCAGCGGACGGGTGATGCGGACATTGTCGAGCAGGGCAAAATACTCGCCGCCAGCCGGAATGCTGGGGCCGGAATAAGTCTGGGCGCTAAAGCCCAGTGGGGTACCCGGCACAAACTCGGCGCGGCCGGTATAGCCATTGCTGCGCTCGGTGCCTTTTTCATACACATACATGATGGCCGCACCGCTGGCCTCGGTTTCGATCTCGACGGTGTAGGTTGCGCCTTGCTTGACCGGCCCCAGGACCTTGCCTGCCACTGCCGATCCGATATACGAATCCATCACCACGCCATACTGATTGAACGCGACGCGGATCCGGCGGTTCGACGGCGTTCCCCATGTACCACCAGAAATCCCCACCGCGATAAGGCTTTCCGGCAGCAGGGGCTTGTTCGGCAGCGTCACCTCATATTGCCAGGCCGTCCCGAGCGGACGGTTATTCATATACATGCCTGGGTAGTCGGCCG
>JANCSZ010000052.1:0-1778 GCA_024437665.1 Massilia sp. YIM B04103
AAATAGAAAAATTATCTAGACTTTCCATTCTACTTTGGTTAGCCTGACCGCAACTCGTCATCAGCATACTTCACACATATAGAGGGGCAATGAACAGACGTAGATTAGGATTATGCTTCGCGCTATCGACCACCCTGCTGTTCAATGCCCATGTCAATGCCAGGCCAAATGATGCAATTTCCGCGTTCATTCAAAGCGAGGTAAGAGAGCGCCAGATACCAGGGCTGCAAATGGTCGTCATCCGGGATGGCGTTCCCGTGTTCTCAGGAGTATTTGGTGTGGCCAGCATCCAGTACCATATCCCGGTCAGCGAGCACAGCGTCTTCTCCATCAATTCGGCGACCAAGTCCTTTACCGGCGTCGCCGTGATGCAGTTGGTGGAACAGGGAAAAATCGATCTTCAGGCACCCGTCTCGCGATATCTGAACGACTTGCCACAAAACTGGCAAGCTATTACGGTGACGCAGTTGCTCGCCCATACATCCGGCCTCCCGGACATTCTTGATCCGGAGACCTCAAACTTGCTGCCAGGCGGCCCCGCCGCAGTATGGAAGACCGTCCAGACGCTGCCGATGCAGTCACTGCCCGGTCAACGCTTTAGCTATAACCAAACAAACTATGTTCTTCTGGAGAAGATCATTGCACAGCAGAGCGGCGAGCCCTTCCTGCAATTCGTTCAGCGCCGCCAATTCGATGCCATTGGCATGCCCTCCAGCACGTTTGGCGACAGCCGGGACGTCATCAGGAACAAGGCCAATTCCTATTCCCTGGCGGCAGACGGCAAGACCCTCAGAAACGTTATTGAAGACTTTCCTGCGTATACACGCGCAGGGGCCGGCATCAACTCCAATGTCCGCGACCTGAGCAAATGGATCCAGGCCTTACAGCAAGGCCGCTTGCTCAAACCCGACAGCCTCAAGCAACTCTGGACGCCTGCCACGCTGGTGGACAATAGGTCCGCACCCTGGGCTATGGGCTGGCCAGCTATCCGGCGAGCGCAACATCGCGCCGTGGCCGGTATTGGCGGTGGCAGGTCAGCGTTTTACATTTATCCCGAGGATCGCTTGGCGATCATCATTCTGACCAATCTTGCGGGTTCACAACCAGAGCAGTTAATGGATACGGTAGCGGGTTTCTATCTGCCTGCGCTGAAACAGCTCAACGGCGGTGGACATGCCATCTATCGCTTGCGCCAGATAATCGAACAGTCCGGTTATGCCGGGCTGGAGCAGAAATTGCACCAAGTGATGGACCAATATGCCGTTTCCCGGCCCACGCAGAGCGAGTTGAACAACTGGGGGTATCGCTTGCTGGCAAAGCAGCAAAACACATCCGCTCTTGCGGNAGGATCGCTTGGCGATCATCATTCTGACCAATCTTGCGGGTTCACAACCAGAGCAGTTAATGGATACGGTAGCGGGTTTCTATCTGCCTGCGCTGAAACAGCTCAACGGCGGTGGACATGCCATCTATCGCTTGCGCCAGATAATCGAACAGTCCGGTTATGCCGGGCTGGAGCAGAAATTGCACCAAGTGATGGACCAATATGCCGTTTCCCGGCCCACGCAGAGCGAGTTGAACAACTGGGGGTATCGCTTGCTGGCAAAGCAGCAAAACACATCCGCTCTTGCGGTCTTTGATCTCGCTGTAACACTTTACCCCGACAATGCCGATGCGCATGACAGCCTGGCGGAGGGGTATGAAGCAAATCAGGAAACTGGGGCCGCCATTCGCCATTACCGCCGGTCTCTCGAATTGAACCCAGAGAACCGTCATGC
>JANCSZ010000053.1:0-1515 GCA_024437665.1 Massilia sp. YIM B04103
GAATCTGATAATCATCTAGCCGTCCTCCCTTCGGTCAGGCCGGGGAATAAAGTCACGGTACGAATCCGAACTTTATCGAGGAGGACGTCATGTTATTTTGTGGCATTGATCTTCATTCCAACAATTGCTTTATCGTCGTCTCCGACGATGCTGACAAGGTCGTGTATTCCAAGCGGCTCCCCAACGATCTTGTCGCCATACGTACCGCGTTAAGCCCATATCAGCACGAGCTGTTTGGCGTGGTCGTGGAGTCCACCTACAACTGGTACTGGCTAGTTGATGGACTGATGGCTGTTGGCTATTCGCTCCACCTGGCGAATACCACCGCGATCAAACAATACGATGGCCTCAAGCACCGTGGCGATGAATCTGACGCTCGCCATCTGGCGCATATCCTTCGCCTGGGCTTACTGCCCGAAGGTCACATCATGCCGCAGCCGATGCGCGGAGTTCGGGATCTGGCGCGCAAACGAATGCAGTTGGTCCAGCAACGCACAACCCAGCTAGTGGCTATACAGACTTGTTTGATGCAGCAAACTGGCGAGGCTGTCGCCGCCAACGATATTAAGCGACTGACCTGTTCGCTTGTTGATGCTCTGGCGCTAGAGCCAGGTACAGCGCTTGGTATCAAGGCGAATCTTTTCGTACTTCAGGCGCTGCAGAAACAGATCGACATCGTTGAAGAAGTCCTGGCAGCGTACTGCCATGGCAACCCTGAATATAAATTGCTCACCAGCGTGGCAGGCATTGGCCCCATCCTCGCTACGATCATTCTTCTTGAGACCGGCAAGATCGAGCGTTTTGCCGACGCCGGCAACTACGCATCGTACTGCCGATGCGTGAACAGCACGCACGTCTCGAATGGGAAAAAGAAAGGTGAAGGCAACACCAAGAACGGAAACCGCTACTTAGCGTGGGCCTACGTCGAGGCCGCTAATTTTGCCATCCGCTATTGCGAGCCAGCGCGCAAATTCCACCAGCGGAAGAAGGCAAAACGGAACAACGTGGTCGCCATCAAGGCGGTGGCACATAAGCTGGCCCGTGCGTGCTTTCACATGTTAAAAACCGGAGAAAAATTCTCAGTCGAACGATGTTTTACGTAGTTTGGCGACGGCCGGCAAGCCATAAACGTGGGTTGGATCTGAAGCCAGGAAACTGATTGGATACCGCGCCGTCTGCCATCTCTTTTTCGAGCACGAAATGAATCGCCTGGATTGCGAGCCATAAAGGTCTGGAACCGCCCTGCGGTAGCCATGAAACTGTTCGAGTCAATTGGACGCAAAACGGTACCGAGATGCTTCTGGGGCAGCACAGGCTGTCAGGGCAGCGGACGATTTAGCACCGCTGCTTGATCCATATGGGTGACTGGTGCGATTCAGGCAACCAAATAACGAAGCGCAGGAAGCGATGTCAGATTCGTCTACAAAGCGATGGCCAAGTTGTCGGGAGATCGCCGGGCAGGCGAGGAAGAGTTTTGCGCCCTTGACTTTGGACGGCTAATGGGTGACCCACGTT
>JANCSZ010000054.1:0-1481 GCA_024437665.1 Massilia sp. YIM B04103
CCGGACGGCGCTTTTCATCGGCGGCGTAGCTCTGCCTTTCGCTCACGCGGTTGCCGGCAGTGTCATAGGTGTAGCGCGTGGTCATCTTGCTCACGCCGTCTTCGACGCGGACCAGGCGGCCGTCTTCATAGCTGTAGGTCGTCTTCCCTTCGGCACCGTTGGCGCGCTTGACCTGCATCGACAGCTTCTGGCCCGTGGCATCGTAGGTATAGCTGGTGATGTTGCCGCGGGCATCGTTGGTATAGCGCAAACGGCCCAGCTGATCGTACCAAGCCTGTATCACGGCGATCGGATCGTCGCCGAAACGTGAGACGATTTCAACTACATTGACACCCTTAAGGTAGTCTTGGCGTTTTCAATTGAAAGGTCACGAAGTGAGCCACCAGACGCAACCGGATCAACGCTAAACTCCNTGTATCACGGCGATCGGATCGTCGCCGAAACGTGAGACGATTTCAACTACATTGACACCCTTAAGGTAGTCTTGGCGTTTTCAATTGAAAGGTCACGAAGTGAGCCACCAGACGCAACCGGATCAACGCTAAACTCCATTCCACCAGCGTGAGCGCCCAGTATTCTTTCTGTATTTCCCCCAATTATTCAACAACCAAGGCCTCCCCATTAAGATTCAACCCAAGAAGGAATTCGATTTCTTCTTGATCATTACAATGAACTTTAATTTCAATACGCTGGTCTCCGGTCACATCAATTTCGTCAATTGGAATAGTCATGTCAAGTCCGGCGCTGAACGGCAAACTCATATTTGAGCCAACCGTCACTTCCCCTGCAACTATCCGGCACGCCAATACGAAAAAAATCTTCTCGTCAACGCTTTTAGTGAAGATGTTTTCTACTTGTATTTCTGAGTACATTTTTAATTGCTCTTTCATGGTTGACCTGGTTTTCTTGGGGTAAGCGTGATGGACTGGGTTTTGTTCGGAGCGTTGTTAATGAATTTTGCTCCACTGATACGCTGACCCTGAATTGTCACAGTTTCAAATCCAACACTCCCAAGATCATCCACCAATGACTGAAATAATGATTTTACTTCTCTAAAGCCAAGCTTTAGATTAGGCTGATTTTTAGGGAAAACATGAACTTCATTGATCAACAACGATGCCGCGTCCTCATCAACTCTATATGACTTTGATTTTATTTCAATAGGACCTTTGGAACTCTCGACTTCACGATAAAACGACCAATCCTTTTTTCCGCCTGAGAGAACGAAATCCAATTCTTCAGGATCGTTTATTAAATTTCGCGTTCTAGGAGAAGTTGACGTATTTGCCCCAGTGTTTCTAAGTGCAACTATACCGGCAGCAGTACCGATAGCCGCTGGCCAAACGTTACCCGCTACATCCTCGTTCGGGATACGGTTGCGGCCGGTGTATTCGCCAAGAAGGCCACCATTTCCCCGATCATTTTCCCAGCGTTGCTTAATGGCGTCAAATGCACCTTGGCTGGGAGTCGGTTGATAGAAA
>JANCSZ010000055.1:0-1436 GCA_024437665.1 Massilia sp. YIM B04103
CAGCGGCAACAACCTGGGCGAGATCGAAACCCGCTTCACCAATGCTCAGGGCGTGGCGGTGGCCCAGACCCGGGTACGCTACGAGTACGACAGCGCCAACCGTCTGAGCAAGGTCAGCACCGACCTCACGCCGGAAGATGGCAGCATCGCCGACGGCAAAACCGTCTGGACCCGCTACAGCTACGACGGCGACAGCAAGCGCGTGGCCCTGATCGAACAGCACGACGGCGCACAACTGGCCATCAAATACCAGCAGATCGGCGCCAACTGGGTGGTGGCGCAGACCAGCGACGAAACCGGCCGCAGCACCAGCTATGTGTATGACCAAACCAAGAAGACCGCGCAAGCCATCGACAACACGGGTCTGAGCCGCAGCTTCACCTTCGATGCGTCCGGCCAGCTCAAAGCGCAGAGCCAGACCGACACGGTCAATGGCGGCAGCAATATCGATGGTTTCGAGTACGACGCCAGCGGCAATATTACGTCCGCCACCGATGCCAATGGCAACAAGACGGTCTACCGCTACGACTTCAACGGCAATTGCATCTATGAGCGCGACGCGCAGGGCAATGTGGTCGAGCGCTCCTTCGGTGGCCTGAACCAGCTGCAAGCGGAAACGAAATACGTACAACCCGACCTCGATGCCACCGGCCCGGCACTGGCAGGCGAAGCCCAGACCATACGCTACGTCTACGACGACAAGAACCACCTGCGCTTCATCATCAGCTCGGAAAATCGCGTCACCGAGATGCGCTACGACGCGCGCGGCCAGCGCACCAGCACCATTGTCCATGCGGCGGCCTTGGATCTGGCAACGACTGCCACGCTGTATGACTTCAACGGCAATACCAACGGCGTCAACAATGTGCTGCCGGCCGCGATTACGCACACCGGCAGCGCAATGAAGCTGACCATGCTGAATCAGCCGAATCTCGATTATCCCGGTCTGTATATGAATAACCGTCCGCTCGGGACGGCCTGGAAGTATGACGTCACGTTGCCGAACAAGCCCTTACTGCCAGAAAGTATTATCGGCGTGGGGATTTCCGGTGGCACCTGGGGGACGCCGTCGAACCGAAGGATCCGCGCCACGTTCAATCAGTATGGCGTGGTAATGGATTCGTATATCGGATCGGCAGTGGCTGGCAAGATCCTGGGGCCGGTCAAGCAAGGCGCAACCTACACCGTCGAGATCGAAACCGAGGCCAGCGGTGCGGCCATCATGTACGTGTACGAAAAGGGAAGCGAGCGCAGCAATGGCTATACAGGCCGTGCCGAGTTTGTGCCGGGCACGCCGCTAGGTTTCAATGCCCAGACTTACTGCGGCCCAACCATTCCCGCCGGCGGCGAGTATTTTGCCCTGCTCGACAATGTCCGCATCACCCGCCCGTTGCAGGAAGCGGATCTGAGTGCATGGGCCAATGGCCTGAGCGCCG
>JANCSZ010000056.1:0-1402 GCA_024437665.1 Massilia sp. YIM B04103
ATCGCCAGCGCTGGCCAAACCGGCTGCGAGCGCGAGAATGTCCGCTTCATTGCCGCCGCTGAGGGATTGTAGGCGCACGCCGTCAATACGGGTGGCGTAGGTGGTGCTGCGTTCCAGGCGGTTCTTGGCATTGTAGGTCCGCGCCTCGACTTCGCCGGCGGCGTTGACGGTGTGGCTCAGACGGCCGTCGCGGTCGTAGTAGTACAGCGTACGGTTGCCGTTCGCATCCGTCATGCCGATGCGCTGATCGGCCGCATTGTAAGTGTATTGCTTGCCATAGCCGGCCCAGACGGCAGCAACCTGTTCGGATGTATTGGCTTGTTTCAGGCGCTCGGCTCCTTCAGCGCTCAACTCCGCCATCACTAAACCGTGCGCATTGAACTTCTGGCGAACGCTGCGCTCGTCTTCGGTGCCGGTGGCCACCGTGGTTCCAGTTCGATTGCCGACGATACTGACGTTGTAGTCCGTCACGGTGCCATCGGCCGCGATTTCTTTCACCAATTGGCGGCGGGCATTGTATTCATACGTCACGCTCTGACGCTCACCATCGGCTGGGCGCAGGCTCTCCACGCTGGCGCCGGCCGCATAGCGCACCGCCGTGGCATAGCGGGTCTTGCTGGTCAGCAGACCATTGCTGTCATATGCCAGCTCCGTCAGATGGCCATCGGCGCTGATGGAGCCAACCAGCTGGTTCTTGCCGTCATACAGCTGGTATTCGCGCAGCGCGCCAGCGTCGCTTTGCGGACGCAGGTCGGCCGGCGTGCCGGCGGCACGCAGCGCTACTGCCGTGGGAACGCTATAGCGCACGGTTTCGGTCAGTTGGCCCGCCGCGTTGTAGCGGTTTTCGCTCAGATAGCCGTCGGCATCCAGCGTCGCCGCCAGCTTGCCGTCCATGCTATAGAACAGCCGGGTGGTGCGGTCCGCACTGGAAGGCTTCGCGTCCGTCTGCGCATAGCGGACAGTGGCGATCAGGCGCGACTGGCCATCGTAGCGATTTTCCGTCACGTAGCCGGCACCATCGGTGGTCTTGCTCAGACGGCCGGCCAGGTCATAGCTGCGGTATTCGATTTCATCCAGCGCTCCAGGTGTCAGCGATAGATCGCTGCGCCGCAGGGCATCCAGCAGGCGTGGTGCCGCCTTGGAAAGAAGCTGGTCGATATCGACGCGGTTGGCGTAGCGGATCAGCTGCGNGGCCAGGTCATAGCTGCGGTATTCGATTTCATCCAGCGCTCCAGGTGTCAGCGATAGATCGCTGCGCCGCAGGGCATCCAGCAGGCGTGGTGCCGCCTTGGAAAGAAGCTGGTCGATATCGACGCGGTTGGCGTAGCGGATCAGCTGCGTAACCTGGCCTTCGGCATTGTGGCGGTATTCCACCAGGCTGCCGTCGCCGTCGATTTCAGCG
>JANCSZ010000057.1:0-1263 GCA_024437665.1 Massilia sp. YIM B04103
TGAGGTAGCCTGACATTTTCGGACACTTCCATTTGATAAACTTGTCAAAGGGAGTGAAAACATGAGATCAACGACATATACACCGGAGTTCCGGGCCGAGGCGGTCAAGCTGGTACTGGCGCAAGGGCTAACGCTGGAAGAAGCTGCACAGCGAATCGCGATCCCCAAAGGGACGCTGGCGAACTGGGTGAGCGCGGCCAAACGCGGCAACGATCCGACCGCGCCACCTGGTAGCCGAAGCGTCGCAGAACTGGAAGCCGAAGTGGCCAGGTTACGCAAAGAGCTGGCAGTCGAACGGATGGAAAAAGACGTGCTAAAAAAGGCCGCCGCGTACTTCGCGAGGGAGTCGCTGCCCGGTACGCGTTCATGAAATCGGTGCGGCTCGATTATCCTCTTGGCTTGTTATGCCGCGTTTTTGACGTGTCGCGTAGCGGCTTCTACGCAGCGTTGGAGCGTCAGCCATCGCAGCGTGCGCAGGACGATGAGCGATTGAAGGTCGCGATCAAGGCCGCTCATATACAGACGCGCGAGACCTACGGTCCCTTGCGCCTGCAGCCGGAACTGGTTTCGCAAGGGTTCAATGCTGGACGTGACCGGATCGTACGCCTGCGGCGGTAGCTGGGCCTGCGCTGCAAGCAAAAACGGAAGTTCAAAGCCACGACGAATTCGAATCACGCGTTCCCAGTGGCGCCGAACCTGCTGGAGCAGCGCTTTACGCCGGTACGGCCAAACGAAGCCTGGGTCAGTGACATCACCTACGTCCCGACGGAACAAGGATGGCTCTACTTGGCGGGCATTAAGGACGTCTTCACCTGTGAAATGGTGGGCTACGCGACGGGCGCCCGAATGACGCAGGAATTGACGGCGCAGGCGCTGTGGCGGGCGGTGCGCAGCAAACGGCCTGCGCAAGGCTTGATTCTGCACTCGGATCGCGACAGTCAATACTGTGCCGACGACTAGCGCGCCCTCGTCGCGCAGTTCGGCATGAGGGCATCCATGTCGCGCAAGGGGAACTGTTACGATAACGCCCCCATGGAGAGCTTCTGGGGCAGCTTGAAGAACGAGATGATTCATCATCAGAAGTACGCTACACGGGCTAACGCGGAATCAGCAATCAAGGAGTACATCGAGATTTTCTACAACCGCCAACGGCGTCACTCGCGCCTTGGCTACGTCTCCCCAGCATCGTTTGCACAGAGCTTTAGAAAACAGGCGCTGGCTGCTTGAAACGGACGTGTCCATTATTGACAGTACACCTCAGTC
>JANCSZ010000058.1:0-1203 GCA_024437665.1 Massilia sp. YIM B04103
CCAGTACGGCGGATGCAGATGATTCGGCAGCAGTTCGAGCACGCCTGGCGCGACAGCCATTACCGGCGTTGTCGCATCAGGTGTCTCACCGACAATCTCGGCGAATTTGCCAGCCACAAAATTTTCGAGCCGGTCATTGACCGGACTGGAATGCTCTGTCCCGCAAGCGATCCGGCGGTAGCACACCGGTGCGCCGAGTGCGGGCATCACGCCATGCACGACGCCGGCAATCTGGTCCGGGATGCGCTTCGCGCAGGCGCGAGCAACCAGCCCGCCCATCGAGTGCGTGACAAGAATGACCTGGGTGCAAACATGCTTGGTGCCTACCCAGAATGCAATGACCTCGCGGATCTTATTCTCAAGGCGATCGGCGCCCTTGGCACACGATTCGAGCCAGTTATAACCGCAGGCATACACCGGATACTGGAAGCGCGCAAACCGTTCAAGTTCGGCTTCCGTCAGCGGAGCTATGCTCTGAACACCCCAGCGCTGCGGATCGCATTCCATCACGCGCTTCCAGCGTCCACGGATTTGCCGATGACCGAGGCCGTCCAGCCTGAAGGTATGGTCGAGGTGGCTCTGCAAGGTGGACAGCACTTGGGAATAGCTGGCGGCATGCAGTTCTCCCCAGCCGCGCTTGCGCATTTCCTTCATATCGAGCGAGCAAGGCGGAAGCACGATATCGCCGCCGTCGTCCACCTCCAGCGTTGCCGCGTCGAGAATGCGCTGACGCTGCTGTGGCTTACGCTCCTTCCATCGTCCGGCCTCCCTGATCCCATCGACACTGCCGTTCGGCATGCGCCAAGCGGGCGCACCCAGCGCTATCTCAAGGTTCTTTTCTGCTTCGGTGCCTGGACTGGCTTTCGCGCGCAGATTGGTGCCCATAATTCCTGGCACGAAAATGACAGGAATGACGAACCGGCTGGGAATCATCGCCATGCCGCGCGTCTTGAAATTTTCGTGGGACGTGTGGCTGACGACGAGCAAATCGCCATCGGGAGTAACGGTCGGGTCGCGCAGCGGACGGGTCGGTTCAGTCATTTGCATCACTCCCATTTACTGATTGATGCTTAGTCACCCAGCGACGGAGTAGACGGCGAAGCGGTTTCGCTCACCTTTGGCGCAACGGTCGGCCGTACGCGCAGACTCGATGAAATCTTGTCCCACATTGCCATGGTGGCGGCTTCGGACAAGCTCGACTGA
>JANCSZ010000059.1:0-1093 GCA_024437665.1 Massilia sp. YIM B04103
CTACCGCTACGACTTCAACGGCAATTGCATCTATGAGCGCGACGCCCAGGGCAATGTAGTGGAACGTTCTTTTGGCGGCTTGAATCAGCTGCAGACGGAAACGAAATATGTGCAGCCCGATCCCGATGCCGCCGGCCCGGCACTGGCGGGCGAGGCCCAGACTACGCGCTACGTCTACGACGACAAGAACCACCTGCGCTTCATCGTCAGCCCGGAAAACCGCGTCACCGAAATGCGCTACGACGCGCGCGGCCAGCGCACCAGCACCATTGTCCATGCGGCGGCCCTGGATCTGGCAACGACTGCCACGCTGTATGACTTCAACGGCAATACCAACGGCGTCAACAATGTGCTACCGGCGGCGATCTCGCACACCGGCAGCGCCATGAAGCTGTCCATGCTGAATCAGCCCAATGCCGACTATCCGGGCCTGTTTATGAATAACCGTCCGCTCGGGACGGCCTGGCAATATGAGGTGACGCTGCCGAACAAGCCCCTGCTGCCGGAAAGTATTATTGGGGTGGGGATTTCTGGGGGAACATGGGGTGCGCCTTCCAACCGGCGGATCCGCGCCTCGTTCAGTCAGTATGGCGTGAGCATGGACTCGTATATCGGATCGACGGCGGCAGGCAAGATCCTGGGGCCAGTCAAGCAGGGCGCCACCTACACCGTCGAAATCGAAACCGAGGCCAGCGGCGCCGCGATCATGTATGTGTATGAGAAGGGTACCGAACGGAGTANTATTATTGGGGTGGGGATTTCTGGGGGAACATGGGGTGCGCCTTCCAACCGGCGGATCCGCGCCTCGTTCAGTCAGTATGGCGTGAGCATGGACTCGTATATCGGATCGACGGCGGCAGGCAAGATCCTGGGGCCAGTCAAGCAGGGCGCCACCTACACCGTCGAAATCGAAACCGAGGCCAGCGGCGCCGCGATCATGTATGTGTATGAGAAGGGTACCGAACGGAGTAACGGCTATACCGGCCGCACCGAGTTTGTGCCGGGCACGCCGATAGGTTTCAATGCCCAGACTTATTGCGGCCCAACTATTCCCGCCGGCGGCGAGTATTTTGCCCTGCTCGACAATGTCCGC
>JANCSZ010000006.1:0-383253 GCA_024437665.1 Massilia sp. YIM B04103
GTTTTGCGAGCAATATTGCTCGCAAAACGTGGTCTGTCCCCGGTTTTTTAAGCGGCGGCCATGGACAGGGCCACGGCTTCCGCCACCTTGATGCCATCCACGCCGGCCGACAGGATGCCGCCCGCGTAGCCGGCGCCTTCGCCGGCCGGGAACAGGCCGCGCGTGTTCAGGCTTTGCAGATCGCCGTCGTTGCGCTTGATGCGGATCGGCGAGGAGGTGCGCGTTTCCAGGCCGGTCAGCACGGCGTCTTCCTTGAAGTAGCCGCGGATCTGCTTGTCGAAGGCCGGGAAGGCTTCGCGCAGCGCTTCCACCGCGTAATCGGGCAGGATGCTGGCCAGGTCGGTCAGGTGCACTTGCGGCTTGTAGGACGGCACCACGGCGCCGAACTCGGTGGACGGACGGCCCGCCACGAAGTCGCCCATCAGCTGGCCCGGCGCGCTGTAATTGCTGCCGCCCAGCACGAAAGCCTTTTCCTCCAGGCGACGCTGGAATTCGATGCCGGCCAGCGGATGGCCCGGATAGTCTTCCGGGCTGATGCTGACCACGATGGCGCTATTGGCATTGCGTTCGGCGCGCGAGTACTGGCTCATGCCGTTGGTGACGACGCGGCCCGGCTCGGAGGCGGCCGCCACCACGGTGCCGCCCGGGCACATGCAGAAGCTGTAGACGGCGCGGCCATTCTTGGCATGGTGCACCAGCTTGTAGTCGGCCGCGCCCAGGATCGGGTGGCCGGCGTTGGGGCCGAAGCGGCAGGTGTCGATCAGCGATTGCGGGTGTTCGACGCGGAAGCCGATCGAGAAGGGCTTGGCTTCGATGTAGACGCCGCGCGCGTACAGGGTTTCAAAGGTGTCGCGCGCGCTGTGGCCGACCGCCAGCACCACGTGGTTGGTGGCGATGCGCTCGCCGCCGGCCAGGGTCAGGCCGCGCAGCTGGCGCTGGCCGTCTTTTTCCTCGACCTCAAAATCGGCCACCCTGGCTTCGAAGCGGATTTCGCCGCCCAGGGCCACGATTTCCTCGCGCATGGCTTCCACCATCTTGACCAGGCGGAAGGTGCCGATATGCGGCTTGCTGACGTAGATGATTTCCTCCGGCGCGCCGGCCTTGACGAACTCGGTCAGCACTTTGCGGCCGTAATGCTTGGGATCCTTGATCTGGCTGTACAGCTTGCCGTCCGAGAAGGTGCCGGCGCCGCCTTCGCCGAACTGCACATTCGATTCGGGATTGAGTTCGCGCTTGCGCCAGAAGCCGAAGGTGTCCTTGGTGCGCTCGCGCACGGTTTTGCCGCGCTCGAGGATGATGGGACGCAAGCCCATCTGCGCCAGGATCAGGGCGGCGAACAGGCCGCAAGGGCCCATGCCGATAACCACCGGGCGCGGCTGGCTGCCGTCGGCGTTGACGTTCTGCGCCACGTATTTGTATTCCATATCGGGCGAGGGCATCAGGTGCACGTCGTGCTGGCGCCGGGCCAGGATGGCGGCATCGTCCCCGGTCTCCACATCGACCGAATAAATCAGCACGATATGGGCTTTCTTGCGGGCGTCATAGCTGCGCTTGAACACGGCAAAGCCCAGCAGCATTTCCGGCGGGATATCGAGGCGGGCCAGGATGGCCTCGCGCAGCTCGTGTTCGGCGTGGTTCAGGGGGAGTTTGACTTCGTTCAATCGCAGCATGGTGTTCTTTCTCAAGCGGGTGGGGCGCGCAACGGGCCCAATCCGCCATTTTACCTTGCCTGACCCGGCGCCCCAAGGCCGGGCCGGCGGCCGTCCCTTGTTGTTTTTTGAGATGAAACTTGCATTTTGGTATTGACGATTATGCTTTTGCCATGGTTTTATTGAGGGCTGCAAATGGGCGGCGCCCGCCAGACGAAATGGATTCCTGCAAAGATAATCATCGCGCCGATAATCTGCTGCGCGTCGAATTAGCAATAGAGCGTTAATGGTTGAAATATAAACGCCTAATCAATTTCTCTTCCAATTCAAATTCCCTGCGCCATTAATTTATCTTTTCAAATAAGAAAATTTGAAATGCGCATATTTCCGCTTTTGATTCTGTTCAGAATTAAATTCTGAAAAATGAGTAATATTTCGAATTTTATTCTGTGATGATCCCGTAAGATCCATGCATATCGGCGGAAATCGGGGAAGATCGCCGCTGCATTTTTTGCTCATTGTTGTAATCTTGCAGCGGAAAAAGGACGATAGTGTTGTTTTCTGCCCCCGCAGATTCTTGCGCGATTGACAGGCTTGCCATCTGCATGTTTCCATGCATTTCGTAAGTCGCTAGCATTCCAATATGCGCGGCGGCTTATTGGATTCTTTCCTGCTCTATTCGATCAGGAAGTAGTCGGGACAAAAAATATACGTGATTAAAATAAACAGCAAGATAGCTTGAGATAGGAAATCACAATGATTAGAAAGACCATTCTTGTTCGTGCTTTAGCAGTGGCTTTTGGCGCCGGCGCGCTGACGGTGGCGATGCTGCCGTCGGCGCTGGCGCAGTCGAATGCCGCCGGTAACATCTTCGGCCGTGTGGACGGCGCCGCCGGCGCTGCCGTGGTGCTGAACAACGTCGATACCGGCGTGAAGCGTACCGTCACCCTCGATGCCAGCGGCCGCTACAACGCGACCGCCATGCCGCCCGGCCACTACAAGGTCGAGCTGCAGCGCGAAGGCAAAGTCGTCAACACCACCGAAGTCGACGTGATCGTGGGCCAGGGCGTGGAAGCGTCCTTCGGCGCCATCCAGGCGGTGCAGGTGACGGGCCGCCGCAGCCGCATCGACATCTCCAACACCAATAATGGTGCGGTGTTTACCGCCAAGGAACTGGCCAAGCTGCCGGTGGCCAACAACGTGGACGCCATCATCCAGCTGGCGCCGAACACCACCCGCGCCGACTCGCGCTACGCGGCTGGCGCCTCCTTCGGCGGCGGCGGCGCGTCCGAGAATGCTTACTACATCAACGGTTTCCCCGTCACCAATCCGCTGACCCAACTGGGCGGCTCGGAACTGCCTTTCGGCGCCATCGCCCAGGCCCAGGTGCTGACCGGCGGCTTCGGCGCCGAGTTCGGCCGTTCCGTGGGCGGCGTGGTCAACATCACCACCAAGAGCGGCACCAATAACTGGGAAGCCGGCGGCACCTTCAGCATCGAGCCGAATGCCCTGACCGCGCGCAAGAAAGACCAGTACTATCCGGTCACCGGCTCCAACCCGGCCACCGACGGCACCCTGTTCCGTCGCAAATCGGAAGATTCGAGCACCAAGCGTACCTTCGGTGGCTATGTGGGCGGCCCGATCATCAAGGATCAGCTGTTCATGTTCGTCGCCGTCGAGCGCAAGAAGGATGACCTGGCCGGCGTCAACGCCTACGCCAACACCGTCGGCATCGTCGGCAGCCCGACCCTGGCCACCACCGGCTGGGCCGAGCGCCAGGACGTGTCGGACCGCTATCTGGCCAAGTTCGACTGGAACATCAACGATAACCACCGCCTCGAAGCGACCCTGATCGGCGATAACAACAAGGAAGACCGCCAGCTCTACGGCTACGACTATGTCAATGGCCGCGGCAGCAAGCAGACCTCGTCCGAGCACTATAAGAACAACTCGAACTACACCCCGGTCGGCGCCGATTCGCGCATCCTGCGCTACACCGGCAACCTGACCGACGACCTGACCGTGTCCGCTCTGTACGGCAAGAGCAAGACCAAGATCAGCAATACCTACGACGGCGATCTGAGCGGCATGTTCCAGATCAACGCCGCGGCCCGCGCCCGCGTGCCTGGCCTGAACTACAGCACGCCGCAAGTGCTGGTGAGCACCATCTTCCCGAACGGCGCCAAGAACGAAACCACGTCGTCCCGCATCGACCTGGAATACAAGATCTCCAGCCACACCATCCGCGGCGGCTTTGACAAGAACAAGCTGAAATCGATCGAAGCCGGTGAAGTGACGGCTGGCGGCGGCATCTGGTTCTACGACAAGGTGGACAATCCGACCGCCGTCAACAAGCTGAACGGCGTACCGGTCGTCATCGCCAATGGCGGCGGCTACGGCAGCCAAGGCTACTTCGTCAGCCGCCGTCTGTTCAACAGCGCCACCAATGCCTACTCCGACCAGGACGCCAAATACCTGGAAGACCGCTGGCAGGTGAACAAGGATCTGCTGGTCACGGTCGGCATCCGCAGCGAAGGCTTCAAGAACAAGAACGGCGACGGTGAAACCTTCCTGGAAGTGAAGAACCAGATCTCGCCACGCCTGTCCGCTGCCTGGGACGTGAACGGCGACGCCTCGTTCAAGGTCTTCGGTAGCGCCGGCCGTTACGCGCTGCAGATCCCGACCCACCTGGCTGTGCGCGGCGCCAGCCGCTCGACCAACACCCGCGAGTACTTCACCTATACCGGCACCGACGCCAACGGCGCGCCGCTGGGCCTGAAGAATCTGACCGGCGTGACCTCGACCAACAACGAGTTCGGCCAGGCCAAGGACGTCAATACGCTGACGGCGGTGGATATCAAGCCGACCTACCAGGATGAAATCACGGCTGGCTTCGAAAAAGCCCTGTCCGCCGACCTGAACGTGGGCGCGAAAGCCACCTTCCGCAAGCTGAAGCAGACCATCGACGACTACTGCGACGACCGCGCCGTGGCCGCCTGGGCGGAACGCAACCATGTCAACACCGACCACTGGAGCGGCCTGGGTTGCGTCACCTTCAATCCGGGCAAGGACAATACCTTCCGTGTTGACTTCAATGGCGACAAGAAGTACACCCTGGTCAACCTGAGCAAGGACGACCTGGGCTTCGAGAAAGCCAAGCGCGACTACGTGGCGCTGGACTTCTTCGCCGAGCACCCACTGCGCAATGGCTGGTATGGCCGCGTGAACTACACCTGGTCGCGCAGCAAAGGCAACACCGAAGGCCAGACCCGTTCCGACAATGCCCAGACCGACGTGGCTGCCACCTCGACCTGGGATACGGCGGAACTGATGAGCGGCGCCAACGGCTTGCTGCCCAACAACCGCAAGCACCAGATCAAGGCGTATGGCTTCTACGAGCTGAATCCGGAATGGACGCTGGGCGGCAACTTCCTGGCCGCCTCGGGCCGTCCACGCAGCTGCTTCGGCAACGATCCTAACCTGCCGGACGATGCGCCGGACTATGGTTCGGTCTACTTCTGGTGCGGCACCAAGGCCGCTCCGCGCGGCACCTTCGGCACCCTGCCATGGGATATCCGCCTGGACATGAACCTGGCTTACCGCCCGGCCATGCTGAAAGGCCTGACCCTGAAGCTGGACGTGTTCAACGTGGCGAACAAGCAAACCACGCAGAACGTGGAAGAAACCTACAACCTGACCGGCACCACGATCAACCCGAGCTACCAGCGCGTGATCAGCTACACGGCGCCGCGTTCGGCCAAGTTCACGGTCGAGTACAACCACCGCTTCTAACCCTGCACCCAGCCGCCTGCGGGCGGTTGGCTGTTCGAACCGCCGCTTTTGCGGCGGTTTTTTTGCGCCTTCGCAGAGGTGGGTGCATGAGGCAAATTCACAACGTTTCCCGCCATTTTTTGCGCTTTTGCAGGTGCGCTTGTTGACAAAATAGGCAATGTGACCTGATAGTAACTCCCATTGCCAATTCATCCGGCAATTCTCGTTTTTCTCCCTTCTTTTATTTGCACGGCGCAAGGCGCAATTGCGTGCAATTCCCTCTCTCCCTTATCTAGCATTCATAAGTTTCGCCTTATGTCTGTGCAATTTTTTGATTAATTTTATATTAATATCGAGCAGCTTCATTTAGTTACTGAAAAGTGTTGGTGAAATTATCGTTTTTCAATCATTTCATCGTGCAAGCCGCATGGTTGCGAGGCTGTGGCGCAGTGCAACAGCACTCTGGGCGGGGGCTTGATTTACTTTTTGTTCGTCTGTTTTGGAAACAAAATTTCAGTATTCTTATCATCGAATAACTGTTGTTTTTTAGGTATATGCGCAACCGCGTTTGTTGACACTTAAGCTTTTAATATGGTTCCATCCAGCACTGGATTTAATTTGAATTTAATTGAATCCAATTTTGCCCACGAGGCGATTGTAGGTTGTTTTAGTTGGGACAAATAATCGGTGTTGCAGAGGCATGGTGGCGCAAGTTTCCTATCCAGGCTGATACTGCGCATGCTTAACTTTAGGAACCAAAATGTTGAGAAAAACTACTCTTGTACGTGCTTTGACGGTGGCGTTCGGTACTTCGGCGCTGACCGCCGCGATGGTGCAGCCAGCGATGGCGCAAGCGAATCCGCCGGCGGCGGACGCAACTCCGACCCGCGTGGTCGTGACCGGCTCGCTGATCAGCCGCGCCGATAAGGAAACGCCAAGCCCCGTGCAGGTGCTGAACTCGGATGATTTGATCAAGTCCGGCTACACCAGCGTGGCCGAAGTGCTGAGCAACCTGACCGCGAACGGCCAAGGTGCGTTGTCCAACGGTTTCGCCGGCGCCTTCGCGAATGGCGGTTCGGGTGTTTCGCTGCGCGGTCTGACCGTGGGTCTGACCCTGGTGCTGATTGACGGCCACCGTATGGCGCCGTATCCGCTGTCGGATGACGGCCAGCGTTCCTTCGTTGACGTGTCCGCCATTCCTTTCGACGCCATTGAGCGTGTGGAAGTGCTGAAAGACGGCGCCTCTTCGGTCTACGGCTCGGACGCTATCTCCGGCGTGGTCAACATCATCCTGAAGAAGAGCTTCAATGGCACCAGCATCAAAGCGGATGCCGGCAAATCCCAGCACGGCGGCGGCCGCACCTACAAAGTGGCATTGACCACCGGCATCGGCGACCTGCAGGCGGATGGCTATAACGCCTTCATCAGCCTGGAGCACCGTGAGTCCGACCGTATCCGCATGATCCAGCGCAAAGGCCGTGGCGACTGGACCAGCAACGATTGGTCCAACCGCGGTGGTCTGAACTTCGAGCGCGGTGCGCCGAATGATTTCAACTCCCGCCTGACTGCTGGCCGTACGCCATTCTTCTACCGCCCGGGTGGTACAGGTGGGGTTAACAACCCAGCCAACTTCCAGTTCCTCGCACCGGACTGCAACCATGCCCTGTACATGGCGGGTGGCTGCACGATTCCCGATACCGAGTCGAACATCCAGCCTGATTCGGAAAACACCAATATCCTGGCAGGCTTCACCAAGACGCTGAATCAGGACTGGACGCTGTCCGTGAAAGCTTCGCGCTTCCAGCGCAACAGCAGCAATAACCGTGGCTTGCCACTGACCTTCTCGGCAGCCAGCTTCAACGGCTTTACCGCCCTGATCCCTGGTCAGCCGCCGCAAATCGTCAACCGTATCGGCCCAACGCTGCTGGCGCCTGGTGTGCAAGGCAATAATTTCACCGCCCCAGCCCGCCTGTACGGCACCATCCCTGGCATTGCGCCAGCGCAATCGACCGATAGCAAGTCGGTGGCAAGCCGCCTGGTGGCGGATCTGGACGGCACGATCGGCGCATGGACCGTGAAGGCGGCCGCAGGCGTGAGCCGGGTGAAGGCCACCATCAACTACAACGGCTATGTTGACCGTGTTGCGCTGTGGAATGCGCTGAATGCGCCGGCCGGCGTTGACCGATTCAATGTGCTGGGTGGTAATAGCGCGGCCGTGCTGGCCAAGATCGCGCCGAGCTTCAGCAATGAGTCGACTTCCGATCTGAGCTTTGTGGAAGCGAACTTCGGCCGTGAACTGATGCAACTGCCTGGTGGCCCGCTGAGTCTGGCGGCAGGCGTGTCGTACATCAAGAAAAAACTCAATGCCCCTCCAGCGGATCTGCTGAGCCGTGGCGTCGTCGGTAACGGCAGCGCTTACGCCGCCGGTAAGGAAACCAATACCGCGGCTTACGCTGAGCTGAGCGCCGCAGTGCTGAAAAACCTGGAGCTGAACGCTTCCGCCCGCTATGACCATTTCGATACCTACGGCAATTCGTTCACGCCGAAGGTCGGCTTCAAGTTCAAGCCGCATGAAATGGTATCGCTGCGTGGTACCTTCTCCAAAGGTTTCCGTGCACCAAGCGCGACGGAGAACGGTACGGCATCGAGCGCCTTTGCCTTCAACAGCATCGACGATCCAATCCTGTGCGCCAATGGCGATAACCAGACCAAGGGCAATGTTCCATCGGCTTGCGGCTTTACGCCCACCTATATCCAGCTGACCAACAAGGATCTGGCGCCGGAAAAATCGAAGTCGTACACCCTGGGCCTGATCCTGGAGCCGGCCAAGAACCTGAGCGCGACGCTGGACTATTACCACATCAAGGTGACCGGCCAGATCAATACGGCGGCGGGCGTGCCAGGCTTCGTGCCGACCTATTTCCGTAACGTGCCGGTAGCAACCGATATCGCCGACGGCAATGGCGGCACCGTCGTGGGCGTTCCTCCAGTCGGTACGATCGCCTACATCACTTCGCCGTTCGTGAACGCGGGCAGCACCGAAACCAGCGGCGTGGAAGTGGATCTGTCGTATAAGCATAAGCTGGGCGATCTGGGTACGGCCAAAGTGGGCTTGACCGTCAATCACATGATCAACTACAAGCTGACCTCCGGCGACAAGACGGTGGAACTGGCGGGCACCCACGGTCCTTCGGCCATCAGCGGCAACACCGGCAATCCACGTAACCGTGCCCAGCTGACGCTGGGTTGGGATCGCGGTCCTCTGACCGTGACCGGTACCGCCAACTGGGTCAGCTCGTACTCGGGTCTGGATCCAGCTGCCGGCATTACCGATTGCGCCCACGCTTGGGAACTGTCTTCGCGCAGCTACTACTCGAGCAGCAATGCGAAGCAGCCTCTGGAATATTGCAAGATCAAATCCTTCGCGACAGTGGATATGAACGTGCTGTATCGCCTGAACAAGAACCTGACCCTGAAGGCTTCGATCCTGAACTTGTTCGACAAGCGTCCGCCGATCGATGTGGCGACCTACGGCAATGCGGGTAATAACTACGGTTATAACGCCACCTTGCACCAGTCTGGTGCAGTGGGCCGCTTCTTCAGCCTGGGCGCAAGCTATAACTTCTAAGCTGTGCCAATCTAGCGGCACGCTGTGCCGCTAGATTGTTGTAAAACCGCCGCACTTTGGCGGTTTTTTTACATTTTTTTGCTGACTTTTTCATTTGCATCTGAGTTTATATACTGTTGGTCCATGTGATTAGGTTATGGATTCATATTCTTTTGTGCGTAAAACATATCTTTATGGTATGCATATTTGCCTACGCTCCCCAGTTTTCCTCGGTTTTTATATCTAATTTGCATATTTTCTAAGCGGAAATATGCGAATCACAAATTTCCCTGTTTGGCAAGGTTTTGCTGTTGTGATTTCACAACGACTTAATCCGGGAAACTGACTTTCCACTGCCTGGAGTGTTTTCATGCCCCCCTTCGGTGATCCAAACGGATCACTGGACGATGCTTTATCACAGAAAACGCATTTCAAGCGGAGAGAGTTTTGAAACATAACCTGGTTCTCAAACAAAGCGTGATCGCGGTCGCGCTCGCAGTGGGCGGCGCCCAGTTCGCCGTTGCACAACAAGCTGCCGAGCCGGCAGTGCAGAAGGTCTTCGTGACCGGTTCCAACATCAAACGCGCGGAAAAAGAAGGTTCGTCGCCGATCCAGACCGTGAACGCGAAACAGATCGCGGCCTCCGGCGCCAACACCGTGGCCGAACTGCTGAAGACCATTCCGGCCTTCGGCTCCGGCGCGTCCTTCGACACGTCCGCCGGCAGCTTCACCAGCGGCGCTGCCACCGCGTCGCTGCGCGGCATGGGTTCGTCCTCGACCCTGGTGCTGCTGAACGGCCGCCGTATCACCGCTTCCGCCTACGCTGACCCGAACCAGGGCAAGTCGGCCGTGTACGACCTGAACTCGATTCCGGTCTCGGCCCTCGAACGCGTGGAAATCTTCAAGGATGGCGCTTCCGCCGTCTACGGTTCCGACGCCATCGCCGGCGTGATCAACTTCATCACCAAGTCCGACTACCGCGGCATGGAACTGAGCGCCAGCGTGGCTGCCAACGATGACGGCGAGTTCGGCAAGCGCACCGTGAGCGGTGTGTGGGGCTTCGGCGATCTGGAAGAGAACCGCTTCAATGCGCTGATCTCCTTCGACGTCTCGAAACGCGACAGCACCAATGTCTACGACCAGAAGGACGTGGAAAACGGCCTGTACCGCGCCATCAATGGCCGTCTGAACCCGTATTCCAGCGCCCTGAGCGCCTCGCCTTTCTTCTACAAAGAGAAAACCCCAGGTTCGAAAGCCTTCGCGACCACCTATGCGGATCGCAAGAACATCGTCAACCGCCTGGATTGCGACAAGAGCCAGCAGATCACCGGCGACGCTGCCGCCCACATCCTGCAAGCCACCGATCCGCTGATCGGCCGCACTTTCTGTAACTACGACACCAACGGCTTCAACGAAGTGCAGAGCGCCGGCAAGGATGCCAACATCCTGTCGCGCTTCACGCTGAAGCTGAACGACAACCTGACCGCCTTCGCCGAAGCCGGTTACAGCCGCACCGAGCGTACCTACACGGGCGCGCCGATCGCCATGCGTTCCACCGGTTCGTCCTCGATCTTCACCGCCGACGGCAAGCCTGCCCAGCAATACCAGCTGATCCTGCCGGTGGGTCACGTCGACAATCCATTCCCGGACGCCCGTTCGGCTGTCGGCTTCCGCATGGTTAACGCCCGCGGCGGTTCCGAGAACCTGAACGAGTCCTTCCGCGTGCTGACCGGCCTGAAAGGCACGACCGGCAATTGGGATTGGGAAACCGGCCTGCTGTGGAACCGCAGCGAGCGTGAAGGCACCAGCTTCGGCCGCCTGCACATGCCAACCCTGAACCGTATCGTGACCGAAGGCCGCAGCATCGCCGACACGATCAAGGATCCCAACGTGACCCGCGACATCGTCAACAAGGGTTACGCGCAAGTCAAGCAGCTCGATGCCAAAGCCTCGACCACCCTGGGCAAACTGCCTGGCGGCGATATCGGCCTGGCCATCGGCGGCGAATTCCGCAAGGAAGAAATCAGTTTGTCCCCGGACGCGCTGACCGCCAGCGGCCAGATCATCGGCGTGGCGAACACCAGCCTGAACGGCGAGCGCAATGTGCGTTCGGCCTTCGTCGAACTGCGTACGCCTTTCCTGAAAAACTGGGAAATGGACTTCGCCGGCCGCTACGACAAGTATCCAGGCGAGAAGAGCTTCGTGCCTAAAGTCGGCAGCAAGTGGACCATCAATGAGCGTGTTGCCCTGCGCGGCTCCTTCGCCAAAGGCTTCCGCGCGCCTGCGCTGCTGCAAGTGGCGCCAGGCGGCGTGCAATCGTTCACCAGCGCGGTTGACTATCTGCGCTGCCCGGACGGCCAGAAGTTCCTGGAAAATGGCGAGAAAGCCGACTGCAAGAAGAGCTTCTCCAGCCTGTCCGCTTCGACGCCAGACCTGAAGCCGGAAAAATCGAAATCCTACTCGCTGGGCCTGATCCTGAACCCGATGAAGGATCTGGATGTCCTGGTTGACTGGTATCGCATCAAGAAAACCAGCGAAACCGCCCTGATCGGCGCGCAAGCCGTGATCCAGAATCCCGGCCGCTACCCGACCGCCTCCGTGATCCGCGACACCAACCCAGCGACCTGGGTCAAGGACGCCAACGGCGTGGTGATCCCGAACTCCGGCCCGATCCAGCAAGTGAACCGCGCCTGGGTTAACCAGGGCAGCACCGAAGTGAGCGGTCTGGACTTCGAAGTGGCTTACCGCAAATCGCTGGGCAACTGGGGTCGTCTGACCCAGAACCTGAGCTGGAGCCACCTGATGGAGTTCCGCCGCGCGGAACGTCCAGGCTTCCAGGCGCACAACATCGCTGGTTCCTACGGTAATTACGCCGATCGTGCCACCAATGTGGACGACAATCCGCGCAACCGTGGTTCCTACTCCGTCAACTGGAGCAAGGACGTGCACTCGGTCACCGCCACCGTGGACTACGTGGGTCCGGTATCCCTGGTTACCCGCTGGGATAACACCACCACCTACACCCCACCAGTCTGCTACTACGGCTATAACGCCAATGGCAAGCTGGGCGAAGGTGGCCTGGAGCACTACAGCGAGTACTTCGAAGGCTTGAACAACTGCAGCGTGAAGAGCTGGACCACCGTGGGCGTGAACTACACCTACACCGGCATCAAGAACCTGACCCTGTCGTTCAACGTCAAGAACCTGTTTGACAAGAAGGCGCCATATGATCCACGTTATGGCGACACGACTGACTTCCAGGGCTTCGATCCTCAGCTGCACAATGGCATGGGCCGTTACTTCCGCCTCAGCGCCAGCTACAAGTTCTAAGCACTTGCAGGCCTGACCGGGCAGCCGCCCGGTCGTTTGGCCACGATGCCGTCCGGTATGTTCCGGGCGGCATTTTTCGTTTACGGCCGCCGCCGGCCCTATTGCACAGTGTGGCGAAATGTTAACAACTGAACTAAGTTTTTTTCCTGGAGTAAGAAATTGTAACGAAAAGTTTATGTGATGAACTTATTGATCCATAACTTAATGGAATGGATTAAATGTTCATTTACTAATGAATAACAATTTTTCTTACGAGAACGGCCCGGAATTCCATCCTTTTGTCAGAAAAGACAGCGATTCACATTCACTTCTCTTTGGCAAGTGTGTGCTGTGTCTTGCATGCAACAGTTGATATTTGATACTGATTTTTACCGCCGGTAATGTTCTGATCATTCCTCCGGCAAACCCTAGGGGTTTCCGGAATGGACTTCATTAAAAAAGCATTTCAAGCGGAGAGAGTTTTGAAACATAACCTGGTTCTCAAACAAAGCGTGGTTGCCGTCGCCCTGGCTGTCGGTGGTGCCCAGTTCGCTATGGCGCAACAGGCCGCTGAGCCGGCCGTGCAAAAGGTCTTCGTGACCGGTTCCAACATCAAGCGCGCGGACAAGGAAGGCTCTTCGCCGGTCCAGACCGTGAGCGCCAAGCAGATCGCTGCCACCGGCGCGAACACCGTGGCAGAATTGCTGAAAAACATTCCTGCCTTCGGCTCCGGCGCGTCGGTCGACGGTTCCGACGGCGGCTTCTCGAACGGCGCCTCCACCGCCTCGCTGCGCGGTCTGGGTTCCTCTTCCACCCTGGTGCTGCTGAACGGCCGCCGCATCACCTCGTCCGCCTACGCTGACCCGAACCAGGGCAAATCGGCGGTGTACGACCTGAACTCCATCCCTGTCTCCGCCATCGAGCGCGTCGAGATCTTCAAGGATGGCGCTTCGGCCGTGTACGGCTCCGACGCCATCGCCGGCGTGATCAACTTCATCACCAAGTCCGACTACAAGGGTGCCGAACTGGGCGCCAGCATCAGCGGCAACGACGACGGCGAATTCCGCCGCAAGACCATCAATGGCGTCTGGGGCTTCGGCGATCTGGAGAAAAACCGCTTCAGCGGCCTGATCTCCTTCGACGTATCCAAGCGCGACAGCACCCTGATGAGCGACAAGGACGTGCAGCAAGACCTGTACGGCCCGATCAACGGCCGCATGAACGCCTTCTCGAGCTCGCTGACCGGTTCGCCGTTCTTCTACAAGGAACGCAGCCCAGGTTCGAAAACCTTCTACAACAGCTATGCTGACCGCGCCAACGTCATCAACCGCGTGAATTGCGACGCGTCGCAACAGATCACCGGCAGCATCGCCGCCCACAACCTGCTGCCGACCGACACCCTGGTCGGCCGCACCTTCTGCAACATCAACCTGGACAACTACCGCGAAGTGCAGGGCGCAGGCAAGGACGGCAACGTGCTGTCGCGCTTCAATGTGCAAGTCAGCGAGAACATCACCGCCTTCGCCGAGCTGTCCTACAGCCGCAACGAGCGTAGCTACCTGGGCGCGCCGATCGCCACCCGTTCGACCTCGGCCACCAGCGTGTTCGCCGCCGGCCAGCCGGTGCAGAACTTCCAGCTGATCCTGCCGGTCGGCCACCCGGACAATCCGTTCCCGGATGCGCGTTCGGCCGTCGGCTTCCGCCTGATGAACGCCCCTGGCGGTTCGAAAAACGTCAACGAGGCTTACCGCGGCCTGGTCGGCCTGAAAGGCACGACTGGCAACTGGGATTGGGAAACTGGCCTGCTGTGGAACCGCAGCGAGCGTGAAGAGCTGAGCTACGGCTACATCCTGAAAGACCAGATCGCGCGCATCATGACCGAGAACCGCACCATTGCGGCCACCATCGCGGATCCGGGCGTCACCCACAACACCCTGAACACCGGCTTTGCGATGGTGAAACAGATCGACGCTAAAGCCTCCACCACCCTGGGCAAGCTGCCGGGCGGCGATATCGGCCTGGCCTTCGGCGGCGAGATCCGCCAGGAATCGATCGGCCTGACCCCGGATTCGGCCATTGCCGCCGGCAAGATCACCGGTCTGGTGGGTTCCAGCCTGAACGGCGAGCGCACCGTGAAGTCGGGCTTCGTCGAACTGCGCACCCCATTCCTGCCGAACTGGGAAATGGACTTCGCCGGCCGCTACGATAAATACCCAGCTGCCAAGAGCTTCGTGCCGAAGGTCGGCACCAAGTGGACCATCACCGAACGCGTCGCTCTGCGCGGCTCCTTCGCCAAGGGCTTCCGCGCGCCTGCGCTGATGCAGATCGCCGAAGGCGGCGTGCAGAGCTTCAGCACCGCCATCGACACCCTGCGTTGCCCGGACGGCCAGAACTACCTGAACGGCGCCGACCGTACCGACTGCTCGAAGAGCTTCTCCAGCGTCTCGGCTTCCGATCCGAATCTGCAGCCGGAAAAATCGAAGTCCTACTCGGTGGGCCTGATCCTGAACCCGATGAAGGATCTGGACATCCTGGTTGACTGGTACCGCATCAAGAAGACCAATGAGACCGCACTGCTGGGCGCGCAAACCGTGATCGACCACCCGACCCAGTACCCGAAAGGCCAGGTCGTGCGCGACAACAATCCGGCGAACTGGGTGAAAGACGCCAACGGCGTGGTGATCCCGAACTCCGGTCCGATCCTGCAGGTGAACCGCGCCTGGGTTAACCAGGGCAGCACCGAAGTCAGCGGTGTCGACTTCGAAGTGGCTTACCGCAAATCGCTGGGCGACTGGGGCCGTCTGACCTCCAACCTGAACTGGAGCTACCTGCACGAGTACCGCCGCGCTGAGCATCCTGGCGACGTAGCGGCCAACACCGCCGGCTACAATGGCGGCCTGTCCGACTGGTCGACCACCTCGGGCGACAACCCGCGCAACCGTGGCACCGCTTCCGTCACCTGGAGCAAGGACGTGCACGCTGTGACCGCCACCGTCAACTACGTTGGCCCGGTCTCGCTGCTGCGCCGTACCAACAACACGGAAACCTATGCCGCACCGTTCTGCCACTACGGCAAGAACGCGGCCGGCAAGACCAATCCAGGCGGCAGCGAGAAGTTCAGCGACTTCTTCCCAGGCCTGAACGATTGCGAAGTGAAGAGCTGGACCACCTTCGATGTGAACTATGCTTACACCGGCATCAAGAACCTGACGCTGGCGTTCAACATCAAGAACCTGTTCGACACCAAGGCGCCGTATGACGTGCGTTATGGCACCACGACCAACTTCCAGGGCTATAACACCCAGCTGCACAATGGCATGGGCCGTTACTTCCGCATGAGCGCGAACTACAAGTTCTAAGTTCGCCCAGTGCCGCCGGCTTGCCGGCGGTGCAGCAAAAAAGCCGCCGGACCTCGCAGTCCGGCGGCTTTTTTATTGCTGCGGCGCCGGCTTAAACGGCCTGGCGGCGGTTCCAGGGCATCTTCATCAGCAGGCGGGCCAGGCCGCAGAAGCCGGAAACGCCGGCGAACACCAGGCCGCAGCCGATGAAGCCGGGCAGCAGATACAGCCAGGGCGTGAGCGTGGCGCCCAGCACGCTGCCCAGCACAATCATGGCGCCGGCGGCGATCTGGACCTGTCTTTGCAATTCCAGCGGCTGCGATACGTCGCGCAGGACAGGCAGTCCGGCCTGCTTCCAGCCATCCAATCCCCCTTCCAGCACATAGGCGGCGCCCGGCGCGCAGGCGGCCAAGGCGGCCGCTTGCTGGCGCGTGCGCTGGCCGGAGCGGCAGTGGAAGATCACGCTCCGGCCCGGCGGCAGGGCATCGGCCGTCCCGGCCAGCAGCTGCTCCAAGGGCAGGTGGCGCGCTTGCGCGATGCGCTCGCGCGCATGCTCGTCCGCCGCGCGGATGTCGATCAGCAGCGCGCCTTGTTCCAGCTGCTGGCGGGCGGCTGCGGGTGTGAGGGAAGGCAGGGACATGGTGGTTTTCCGGTTGATTTAGGGGCAAAAAATCTGTTTGAGCGTGCCGACCAGCTGGATCACCTGCGGATTGTCGATCCGGTAGTACAGGGTCTGGGCTTCGCGGCGGAAGGCCACCAGGCCTTCCTCGCGCATGCGCGCCAGGTGCTGGGACAGCGCCGACTGGCTCAGGGCGACATAGTCGTTGAGCGCGCTGACCGCCATTTCGCCATGCTCGATCAGCAGGCACAGCACCAGCAGCCGGTGCTCATTGCCCAGGGCGCGCAGCAGGGCGGCCGCCTGGGCCGCGCTTTGCTGCAGAAAAAGATGATCTGGATTATCTGTTGGCATGTTCGAATTGTATATTAGATTTATCTAAATTAGTATGCGCTAATTTAGATGGCCATGCATGGGGCAGGCCAGTTTTTCGCGGGAGCAGGTGAGATGACGATCGAATACGGTGAATTGACGCAGGAAATCTCGGCCAATCTGGCGCCGCTGCGCCAGGGCATTCCGAATGTGATGAAGGCGTTTAACGAACTGGGCAAGGCGGCCATCGCCGATGGCGCGCTCGATGCCAAGACCAAGGAGCTGATCGCGCTCGCCATCGGCGTGGCGGCGCGCTGCGACGGCTGCCTGGGCTTTCATGCCAAGGCCCTGGTGCGGCTGGGCGCCAGCGAGGCCGAGGTGCAGGAAACCCTGGGCGTGGCGATGTATATGGGCGGCGGCCCGTCGGTGATGTATGCGGCCAATGCCATGGCGGCCTTCCAGGAATTTGCCGCGGCCGCGGCGGCCCAGCAGGCTGCGGCCTGAACCGGTGTGGCGGGCTCAGGCGCGAGCCGGCGCGACCGGCCGGCGCCGCCGCTTCGGGCGGCCGGAAAGTTGGGCGCCGCGCTGGATCAGGCGGGGTCCCAGGCGCCGTTGAGGATGGCGAGCGCGGCCAGGGCGGCCGTTTCGGTGCGCAGCACGCGCGGCCCCATCGACAGGGGCAGGGCGCCGGCGGCAATGGCGGCGTCTTCCTCCTCCGTGGTGAAGCCGCCTTCGGGGCCGACCAGCAGGCTCAGATCCTGCGCCGGGTTGCGCTGCGCCCATTGCGCCAGCGAAGCCTCGGCGCGCGGGCTGAGCAGGATGCGCTGCGGCGCCGGCCGTGCCAGCCACTCGCGCAATTCGAGCGGTTCGGCCAGGCTGGCCAGCCGGTTGCGCCCGCTTTGCTCGGCGGCGGCCACGATCACGCCCTGCCAGTGCGCCAGTTTTTTCTCGGCCCGTTCGGCCGACAGGCGCACCACGCAGCGCCGCGCCGCCAGCGGCTGCACGGCCGCCACGCCCAGTTCCATGGCTTTTTCGATAATCCAGTCCATCTTCGTGCCTTCGGGCAGGGCTTGGGCCAGGGTCACGGCATATGGCAGTTCCGCCTCGCGCGCAGTGAAGGCGCCGATGGTGGCCGTGGCGCGTTTTTTGCCGACCTCGCCCAGCACGGCCGCGTATTCGCCGCCGCGGCCGTCGAACAGGCTCAGCGTCTCGCCCGGCGCCAGGCGCAGCACATGGACGTGGTGGGCCACTTCGGGCGGCAGGTCGAGGGTCAGGCCGGGGGAGAGCGGCTGGGCACAGTAAAAACGGGGCATTGCGGATTTTCCGGTGTGATTTGAATGCGCAATTTTAAAGCGCGGCCCCCCGCTCTGGTAAAATATCAGGTTCAGCAGGTAGCGCCGGTTTAGGCCGCGCCCGCGATGCAGCACCTGGCAACGAATTCCAAACCTTCCGCGACACACCACAATGAAATCTACGCTCCCTACCACTCAGATGGCCAACGCGATCCGCGCGCTGGCAATGGACGCAGTACAGAAGGCCAATTCCGGCCACCCGGGCATGCCGATGGGCATGGCCGAGATTGCCGTTGCATTGTGGAGCGGCCACCACCGCCACAACCCGGCCAATCCGAAATGGCAGAACCGCGACCGCTTCCTGCTGTCCAACGGCCACGGTTCCATGCTGCATTACGCGCTGCTGCACCTGAGCGGCTATGCGGTGTCGATGGACGATATCCGCAACTTCCGCCAGCTGCATTCGAAGACGCCTGGCCACCCGGAAGTGGACATCACGCCGGGCGTGGAAACCACCACCGGCCCGCTGGGCCAGGGCATCGCCAACGCCGTCGGCATGGCGCTGGCCGAGTACCTGCTGGCCGCTGAATTCAACAAGCCAGGCCATGACGTGGTCGACCACTACACCTACGCCTTCCTGGGCGACGGCTGCCTGATGGAAGGCATCTCGCACGAGGTGTGCTCGCTGGCCGGCACCCTGGGTCTGAAAAAACTGATCGCCCTGTACGACGACAACGGCATCTCGATCGACGGCAAAGTCGAAGGCTGGTTCACCGACGATACGCCAAAACGCTTCGAGTCCTACGGCTGGAACGTGATCCGCGCCGTGGACGGCCACGACGTGGCCGCCGTGGCTGCCGCCATCGCCGCCGCCAAAGCCGCCGACAAGCCGACCCTGATCTGCTGCAAAACCGTCATCGGCAAGGGCTCGCCCAATCTGCAGGGCGGCGACAAGGTGCACGGCGCCGCGCTGGGCGACAAGGAAATCGCCGCGGTGCGCGAGTACATCAGCTGGGGCGCCGAGCCTTTCGTGATTCCGGACGACGTCTCCTCGGCCTGGGACTTCAAGGCCCAGGGCGCCGCCCACGAAGGCGAATGGGATGCGAAATTCGCCGCCTACAGCGCCGCCTACCCGACCGAAGCGGCCGAACTGAAGCGCCGCATGGCCGGCGATCTGCCCGCCAACTTCGAAGCCACGCTGCAAGCGGCCATCGCCGCCTGCGTGGACAAGAAGGAAACCATCGCCACCCGTAAAGCCAGCCAGAACGCGATCCAGGCGCTGGCGCCGGTGCTGCCGGAATTCCTGGGCGGCTCGGCCGACCTGACCGGCTCCAACCTGACCAACTGGAAAGAATGCATCGCCGTGCGTTCCGGCCAGCCGGGCAACCACATCAACTACGGCGTGCGCGAGTTCGGCATGAGCGCCATCATGAACGGCGTCGCCCTGCACGGCGGCTACATTCCGTTCGGCGCCACCTTCCTCACCTTCTCCGATTACAGCCGCAATGCCCTGCGCATGGCCGCGCTGATGAAGCAGCGTTCGATCTTCGTGTTCACCCACGATTCCATCGGCCTGGGCGAAGACGGCCCGACCCACCAGTCGGTCGAGCACGTTTCCTCGCTGCGCCTGATCCCGAACCTGGACAACTGGCGTCCGGCCGACACCGTCGAATCGATGGTGGCCTGGGGCGCCGCCGTGAAACGCAAGGACGGCCCGAGCACCCTGATCTTCTCGCGCCAGAACCTGCCGTTCCAGGAACGCAGCGCCGACACCGTGGCCAATATCGCGCGCGGCGGCTATGTGCTGGCCGACGCCGCCGACGCCAAAGCCGTGCTGATCGCCACCGGTTCCGAAGTGGAGCTGGCGCAAGCGGCGGCTGCCGCCCTGAAAGAGCAGGGCGTGGCCGTGCGCGTGGTGTCCATGCCGTCGACCGATGTGTTCGACCGCCAGGACGCCGCCTATAAAGCGGCCGTGCTGGGCAAAGGCTTGCCGCGCGTGGCGATCGAGGCGGGCGTTACCGATTTCTGGTACAAGTACGTCGGTCTGGAAGGCGCCGTGGTGGGCATCGACAGCTTCGGCGAGTCGGCGCCCGCAGGCGTGCTGTTCAAGCATTTCGGCTTCACCGTGGACAACGTGGTGGCTAAAGTCAAATCTGTTCTGGTTGCATAAGAAGACCCATTTTTTTAATCAGGAGCACATGTATGACGATCAAAGTAGCAATTAACGGTTATGGCCGTATCGGCCGCAACATCCTGCGCGCTTTCTACGAAGGCGGTAAAAAACAAGACATCCAGATCGTGGCGATCAACGACCTCGGCAACGCCGAATCGAACGCCCACCTGACCCGCTACGACACGGCCCACGGCAAATTCCCCGGCACCGTGACGGTGGAAGGCGAAAACATGATCGTCAATGGCGATCCGATCCGCGTGTTCGCGCAGCGCAACCCGGCTGAAATCCCATGGGGCGAGCTGGGCGTGGACGTGGTGCTCGAGTGCACCGGCTTCTTCACCACCAAGGAAAAAGCCTCGGCCCACCTGAAAGGCGGCGCCAAGAAAGTGATCATCTCGGCCCCGGGCGGCAAGGATGTGGACGCGACCGTCGTGTACGGCGTCAACCACGGCGTGCTGAAAGCGACCGACACCGTGATCTCGAACGCTTCCTGCACCACCAACTGCCTGGCCCCGCTGGTCAAGCCCCTGCATGACGCCATCGGCCTGGAAACCGGCCTGATGACCACCGTGCACGCCTACACCAACGACCAGGTGCTGACCGACGTGATGCACGAGGACCTGCGCCGCGCCCGTTCCGCCACCCAGTCCATGATCCCGACCAAGACCGGCGCCGCCGCCGCGGTGGGCCTGGTGCTGCCGGAGCTGAACGGCAAGCTGGACGGCTACGCCATCCGCGTGCCGACCATCAATGTGTCGATCGTCGACCTGTCCTTCATCGCCAAGCGCGACACCACCGTGGACGAAATCAACGCCCTGATGAAGTCGGCCGCCGACGGCGCCCTGAAAGGCATCCTGACCTACAACACCGAGCCGCTGGTCTCCGTGGACTTCAACCACAACCCGGCTTCGTCCAACTTCGACGCCACCCTGACCAAGGTCTCCGGCCGTCTGGTCAAGGTCTCGTCCTGGTACGACAACGAGTGGGGCTTCAGCAACCGCATGCTGGACACCACTGTGGCCCTGATGAACGCCAAGTAATCCCCGGCGCCCGCATCATGAAAAAACCCTCACGGCTCGCGCCGTGAGGGTTTTTTTGCGCCCGCTGTTTTCGGCGTCCACCGTCCGCACCTGGGCCGGGATGAAGCCGCCGCCGCTGCGCTGGAGAACCTTGCCGTCCAGGCTTAAGCGGCGCGCGCCCTGGTAACTTACGTTGTGTAGCTTAAATCCCTGCCCATGCTACAATCGCCGCATGAAAAAGCGGATGAGCGCCGAATCGCGGCGCGAACAACTGATGGACTGCGCCCTGGAACTGGTGGGGGAAGAGGGCGCCAATGCCCTGACCCTGGCGCGGGTGGCGGAGCGGGCCGGCGTCTCCAAGCCCATCGCTTACGAACACTTTCAGACCCGGGAAGGCTTGCTGGCGGCGCTGTATACCCGCTGCTGCGAACGGCATATGGCGCTGACCGCGGCCGAACTGGCGCCGGCCCAGGATGGCGGCCAGGTGGCCACGGTGCTGGCGCAAGCCTATATCGCTTGCGTGCTGTCCTCGGATTCCGCCTCGCTGGCGGTGGCGGCGGCCATGTATGGCGCGGCTGAAACCGAGGCCGTGCTGCATGCCAATGACCAAGCCTTTCTGGCCTTTTGCGCCGCCCGGTTGGCGCCCTTCCTGCCCGGAACGCCATGTCCGGCGGCCATGATTGCCTTTCTCGGCGCGGCCAGGGCGCTGTCTCTGGCCGTGGCGGCCGGTACGCTGCCGCAGCCCCTGGCGCTGAGCCGCCTGCGCGCGCTGCTGTTGGCGGCCTGGGAACAGTAAGCGCCGCTGTCCGCCGCGGCGAACGCCGCGTTCAACCGGCGCCTAGGCGCGCTGCGCCAGGCGCTGCAAGCGGGCCGCCTCGTCCAGCAAGGCCTCGCGCAGGGCGTGCGGGGCGCGCACCGTGAAATCGAAGGTGGTGGAGCCGAGCAGACGCGCGAACCACTGATAGCTGGTGGTGCTGGTCTGCAGCAGCACGCCGCCGCCCTCCTGCGGCGTGAGCGTGCCGACCTGGCGTCCCAGTTCGCGCACGGCGCTGGGATGGTCCGTGTGCAGCAGCACTTCCACCGGCAGCGGCCGCGGCAGGGTGGCCATGCTGTGCGCCAGATGTTCGGCGGCGTCGAAATTGTCCGGCCGCTCGAAATGCTCCCCGGTTTCCTGCACCATGCCGATGCGGTCGAGGCGGAAAGAGCGCAGCGCCATGCGCAGGCGGCACATGCCGATGGTGTACCAGCGTCCATGGCTGAATACCAGGCCATAGGGATCGAACACGCGCCACGCCGCCTCGCCCGCCGGCGGCCGGTACTCGAAACGCACGCGGTGCTGGGTCTGGGCCGCTAGCGCCAGCGCCGTCAGCTCGCCGGTCAGCGCCGGGCGCGTCACGCTGTGGCCGGCCCAGTAGGGTTCCGGCGTTTCCAGCACCGCCGTGGCGCGCAGCGCCTGCACCCCGCTTTGCAGCGCGGGCGGCATCACCCGCTCCAGCTTGGCCTGGGCGCTGGCCACGGCCGGCGCCGTGTCGGCCAGGCGCAGCGAGCGCACCGCCAGCAGGCCCAGCGCCACGGCCGCCGCTTCCTCATTGGTAAACATCAGCGGCGGCAGCTTGAAGCCGGGCACCAGCATATAGCCGCCATAACGGCCCCGCTCCGAAGTGATGGGAATGCCCAGCTCTTCCAGCGCGGCGATATAGCGGCGCAGGCTGCGGCGGTCGATGCCGACCCGCTCGGCCAGTTCGGCGCCGGAAATCTGACGCTGGTTTTGCAGCATTTCCAGAATGGCCAGGGCCTTGGTCGCCGGTTTCGACATTTATTTTTCCATGCGCAAGTAATGAGGGGTAATTATGTCCTATATCAGCCCGACAATGTTTTCCTGACACGGAAAGAGGCGGCCCGGGCAAGGCCGCCGGCATTTGAGACCAAGAAGAGGGAGAGAGCATGGAACCCGTACTGTTTTACCGCGCCGAACAGGGCTGCGCCTTCGGCAATATCGTCGCGCTGGAGTGGTTGTGCCAGCCTTACCGCCTGAGCCGGCTGGACGACAGCATGCGCCGCGCCCCGGCCTTGCTGGCCGGCCGCCGCACCATCCGCGATTGCCGCGCCATCCTGCGCCACCTGGGCGCGCGCCGTTCGCATCTGCTGGGCTACCGCATCGGCACGCCGGAGCGCGAACGGCTGGACCAGATGATGCATTTCCTGAACACGGAGATGCTGGCCGAGCAGCCGCGCATGGAAGCGGCCTGCGCCCGGCTCGACGCGCTGCTGGGCGAGCGCGAATGGCTGGACGGGAATAAGCGCACGGTGGCCGACGCCAACTTCGTCGCGCTGGGACGCTGGGCCGAGCGCCATGCCGGCCTCGATACGCGGCGCTATCCGCATCTGCGGCGCCATCTGCATGAGTTGTGCGGCGATCCGGCCGTGTACTTTGCCGACGCCATCGAACAGCAGCGGCCGGCCGTGAGCAGCGGCCGCTTCCTCGGCCACGTCAGCCTGGCCGAACTGGAGCCGCGCCTGGCGGCCTGAGCGCACAAAAAAACGGCGGGCCAAGGCCCGCCGTGCGCTTAAGGCAAGACGCCCGTTCTTACCAGAACTTGTATTCCGCCATCACGCGGATGGAGCGGCGCTCCAGGTCCTCGATATCGGTGGAATAGGTGTTGGCGCCGGAAGTGGCGAAGTCCTTCAGGTCCACCGGCATGCGCTTGTTGAACAGATTACGCACGAACAGCGACAGGGTCAGGTTCTTTACGCCGGTATAGCTGAGGAAGTAATCCACGCGGTTATACGAACCCAGGCGGCACTCGCTTTCCGACCAGCCCTTGGTCTTGCAGCCGTCGATGGAGAAGGCGTCGTCGAAGTAGTCGCCGCGCAGCTGGGTGCTGCTGCGATGGGTCAGGCGCAGGGAGTTGCTGAAGTCGCCCGTTTTCAGCGTGGCGCCGATGTTGGCGCTGAGCTTGGATTTCGGGCTGCCTTCATAGCGGCCGACCTGGTTATCGCCCCAGCTGCCGCCATCACGCGTCGGCGCATATTTGCGGTAGTCGAACAGATAGGTGGCGTTGCCGCTCAAGTCCAGGCGGCCGAAGCCGGTGTTGATGCGCGACGCCACGCTCACGTCCACGCCGCTGGTCTTGGTCTGCACGGTGTTCTCGAACATGCCGCGGCTCGATTGCAGCGGGCCGACATTCTCAATGCCATAGGCTTTGCGCTCGGCCGCGGTAAACGATTTGTCTTCCGACAGCGGGGCGCGGATGATGATGCCCGGCGCCAGCGTGCTTTCGGCGGCCAGCAGCTCGTTCAGGTCGCGCGTGGAAATTTCATCCTTGCGCTTGATGCGCCAGTAATCGATCGAGATCGAGGTGCCCTTGACCGGTTCCAGCACGATGCCGACGGTGGCGCTGGTCGAGGTTTCCGGCTTCAGATTCGGATTGTTGACCACGCGGCTGGCGACGCCGGCCGAGCATTCGCGCGACTCGATCACCACCGCATCGGCCAGCAGGGTGGCGCGGCGCGGATCGCTTTCGGGTAGCTGGTTGGCCTGGGCGATCAGTTTCTTGGCCTTGTCGGTGGCCGGGTCGCAGCGCAGCGGATCGTTGATCTGGTTGTTGTAGGCGAATTTGGCCGATTGCGCGCTCTCGGTCAGGTTGGGCGCGCGGAAGCCTTTTTCCACGGTGCCGCGCAACAGCACTTCCTTGCTCGCTTCCCAGCGCAGCGCCAGCTTGGGCGAAACGTGGGCCTTGACGCCCTTGAATTTGTCGACGCGCGCGGCGCCGACCAGTTCCAGGCCGGTGGCCAGCGGTACATTGGCCTCGCCGAAGACGGACGAGGTGTAGCGGCTGGCATTGGCGGCGGCCGAGCCATTATCCACGATATCGCCGTTCTGCAGATTGGCGGTCGGGTTGATCGCGAATTTTTCGTGGCGGATATCGCCGCCCACGGCGACGCCGATAGGCCGGCCGTTAAAGCTGCCCAGCTCGCCGCTGATCTTGCCGTCGACGAAGTATTGGGTGATCTTGCCGTCATAGCCACTCTCGGGGAACAGGAGGGCCAGCACGGCGTCCGAGTTCTTCTGGCCCAGCTTGTAATCGCGGTTGAAGAACAGCGGGTCGGCCAGCGTCACGTTGCCGTCGGCGTCGGTCGTAAATTTATCGTAGTCGCCGATCACCTGTTTGAAACCGCTGGCGCTGAAGAAGGTGCCGCGGCTGCGGTCCTTGGTCTTGCTGCCCATGATGCCGATCGCGCTTTCCCAGTCGTACTTGCCGTCCAGCGTGCCTTTCAGGCCGGTCAGCACACGGTACTGGTCGGCGGTGTCCTTGTGGAAGCCGGGGTCGTCGCCGAAGCGGTAGCGCAGATCGAGCGGCTCGCCGCTATGGTTGAGCGGATGCCCGGCCGGCAGCTGGTGGCGCGTGAAGCTGCGTGGCAGGCCCGTGCTCGGATTGCCCCAGACGGAGGTGGGCTGGGTCGAGTCGTATACCGCGAACGAACCCATGTAGTCGGTCTTGGTGCGCGAGTACAGCACTTCGGAGAAGCTTTGCAGGTTCTCGCTGAGCTTGATCGTGCCCGCCAGCATCAGGTTGGCGCGCTCGGACTTGGGCACGGCTTCGATGCGGCTGTAGCGGTCGTACACGCATTCCTTGGCCGCGTTCAGCGTGGTACAGCCGGGCAGTGGGCCTTGGCCCACCAGCTGGCCAGGGTAGCTCAGGATGGATGGCGCGCCGCGGTTGCCGAACATCAGGCCGCTGCCGGGCTTGACGCGCAGGAACTTGTCGCCATAGGCGGGATTGATGTCGTCGATCAGCTGGCGCCAATTGACGCTGTCGCGCTTGTACACTTCCAGATTGGCGAGCACATTGTAGCGGTCGGTTTCCAGATTGCCGAAGCCGCCGGTCAGGGCAGCCTTGCTGTTGCGGAACTCGCCGTTCTGCTGCGAGCGCGTGTGGCTGGCGCTGGCCTGCAGGCCCTGGTAGTCGGTGCGCGTGATGATGTTGATCACGCCGGCCACGGCGTCCGAGCCATACACGGCCGAACCGCCATTGCGCAGGATATCGATGCGCTCGACCGCGTCCAGCGGCAGCGCGTCGAGGTTGGTGAACACCTCGTTATAGTCGGCCAGCGCATAGGGCGCGACCCGGCGCGAATTGAGCAGCACCAGCGTCGATTGCTTGCCGAGGCCGCGCAGCGACACGGAGGACGAGCCACCGGCGAAGGAGTTGTTGCCGCCGATATCGGAGAGGGAGGAGGAGGCCGAGGTCAGGGTGTCGAGCAATTCCTTGACCGAGGACACGCCCAGGCGGGTGATTTCGTCGTGCTTGATGATCTGCACCGGGGTCGCGCTTTCCGCGTCGATGCGTTTGATATTGGAACCGGTGACGACGACTTTCTGAATCTGATTGCCGCTCTCTTGCGCCAGTACCGCGGGCGATGCCGCCAGCGCCATCGCCACGGCCAGCACGCTTTGTTTCAATACGATGCGATTATTCAAATTACTCTCCATCCAGAATGATATGTATTTTTTATTGCCATTTCAGATAATTGAAAATGACAATTTTAATTATAGTGATAGAGAAAAAATGCCAGGCTGGAAATCTTTCTATTTCGCAAAAATACAACATTTCACAAAGTGAAAGATTGACGGAGCGCCAGGCCGCGCCCTGGAGGAAACGGAATAAAAAAAGCCGGTTACACAAATAACCGGCTTTTATATGAAAAAGCGTATCTCTTTATTTATAAATGCCTGAACCAATCAAAATATCGTCGACTTTTTCCACATAGCCGGATTTATGGTCGACGGTCTTGGTGGTGGGGTTCGGCCACTTATAGTCGATCCAGCCCTTGCCCTTGTTCTTGGCCACGTCGACAAACTCCTGGATCATGGCCTTGCCCTCGTTATCCTTCATGCCGAGCAGGTTGCGGCCCACCATCTTCGGATTGTTGCCGTGGGCCAGGGCCACCCCGTTCAAGTCATACACATAGATGTACAGGTCGCGGTCGTGGAAATCCTTGTTGGCAGGATCGGCAATGGCGGCGAAGGTTTTCTCCCGGCCATCGGCCTTGTACATGGCCACGGCTTTTTTCACCATGGCGATGGCTTCGTCGGCCGAGCCTTTATCGGCCGCCGTGGCGGGCAGGGCGAGGATGCCCAGTGATATGGCGATGCCACCCAGTATGGCTTTCATTGCGGTCTCCTGTGTGCGGACGACAGCGCGGCAGCGCTGTGCCTCCATGTTTATTGGGCGCTACACAGACAATATAAGCCAATTACTCTTCCGCATCAGCAAATATTTCCTCCCATAAACGTTTTACGGGTTCAATATGCAACGCCACGCGCGCCGGATCGACGCGCGACTGTTCCAGGCCCTGCAGGCGCAACTGGTGCTGCAGCTTGCGCAGGGCGCGGTAAGCGTCGGCCACGGCGGCCGCCAGCGCCGCGTCGATCAGGCCCAGGCCGGCGCATAGCTTGAGCAGGGCGATATTGCCGACGTTGCCGGTCAGCTCGGCGTAAGCGGCGGCGTGGCGCAGCACCAGGTATTGCACGATGAATTCGATATCGATCATGCCGCCGGCGTCCTGCTTCAAGTCGAACAGGTCGCCGCGGCTGGGGTAGGCTTCGGCCATGCGGCGGCGCATGGCCAGCACTTCGCGCTTGAGGGCCGCGTCGTCCGGCCGCGTCTGGCGCAGCACCTGGCAGCGGATCTGCTCGAAGCGCGCGCCGATGGCGGCGTCGCCGGCGCAGAAGCGGGCGCGCGTCAAGGCCTGGTGTTCCCACACCCAGGCCGAGGCTTGCTGGTAGCGCTCGAACGCTTGCACGCTCGACACCAGCATGCCGCTGGCGCCGTCCGGGCGCAGCGCCGTGTCGATATCGAACAGGATGCCGGCCGAGGTGTGCGAGGTCATCCAGGTGATGAAGCGCTGCGCCAGCTTGGCGTACAGGGCGGGCGCGTCCTGGTCCTCGTCGTCGAACAGGAAGATCACGTCGAGGTCGGAGACATAGCCCAGCTCCTTGCCGCCCAGCTTGCCATACGCGATGACGGCAAAGCGCGGCACCTCGCGGTGGCGCTTGGCCACGGTCTGCCAGGCCGCTTTCACCACGGCCGCGACGATGACGTCGGCCAGCGCCGATAAATGGTCGGCCAGGCGCTCGACCGTCAGGTCGCCGGCCAGATCCTGGGCCAGCAGGCGGAACAGCTGGGCGTGGTGCAGTTCGCGCAGGATGTCGAGCTGGCGCTCGGTATCGTCGGGATCGATGGCCAGTTGCGCGTCCAGTTCGGCGGCCACGGCGGCGGGATCGAAGGCGGTGCTGCGCACGCGGTCGTCGAGCAGCTCGTCGAGCAGGATCGGGTGCTGGTTGAGGAAGGTGGCGGCCCAGCCGCTCGCATGCATCATGCGGATCACCCGTTCCAGCGTGTGCGGATACTCGGTCAGCAGCGACAGATAGGCCGAGCGGCGCGCGATCGCTTCCAGGAAATCGAGCAGGCGGCCCAGCGTGGCGAGCTGGCTGCCCAGGCTCGATTCCTGGGCGATGCGCGCGATCAGGGGCAGGGCGGCGTTGACCAGGGCCACCAGGCGCTGGCGGCTCGCTTCGGGCAGGCTTTGCAGGCGCGGCGCCTGCCAGGTGGCGATCAGGCGCTGGGCCGCCGCCGCCGGGTCGCCGTAGGCCAGGGCGGCGAAGCGCGCCTCGATCGCTTCGCGGTTGTCGGGATCGGCGCAGGCGTCGCTGGTGTCGGGGTCGATATGCTGCTCGGACGTGCCGCCGCTCTTGTCGGCGAAGATGGCGTCGAACTGCTCGGCGACAAAGCGGCGGTGGCCGGCCAGCGCGGCCAGCAGGGCCGCCTCGTCGGCCAGGCCCATCCACTGCGCCACTTGCAGGCGGTCGGCCGGATTGGGCGGCAGGGTGTGGGTCTGGGCGTCTTCCAGGTATTGCAGGCGGTGTTCCAGATTGCGCAAGAAGGTGTAGGAAGCCAGCAGTTGCGCGACGATGGCGCCGTCCAGCAAGCCCTTGTCCGGCAGCAGGCGCAGGGTGGCGCGGGTCGAGCGCGCGCGCAGGCTGGGGTCGCGCCCGCCACGGATCAGCTGGAAGACCTGGGTCAGGAATTCGATTTCGCGGATGCCGCCGCGGCCCAGCTTGACGTTATGGCTGCGGTCCGGGTGCAGGCGCTCCTGGCGGTTGACCTCGGCGCGGATCTGGGCGTGCATGCTGCGGATGGCGTCGATCACGCCGAAGTCCAGGTAGCGGCGGAAGCAGAACGGGCGCACGATGGCGTCCAGCGCCTCGATGTCGGTGGCGCGGCCGGTGACGGCGCGCGCTTTGAGCCAGGCATAGCGCTCCCATTCGCGGCCCTGGACGATCAGGTACTGCTCCACCATGCCCAGGCTGGCCGCCAGCGGGCCGGAGCCGCCGTTCGGGCGCAGCGCCATATCGACGCGGAAGGTGAAGCCGTCTTCGGTGATCTCGGACAGGGCGGCGATCAGGCGCTTGCCCAGGCGCAGGAAATACTCGTGGTTGGACAGGCTGCGCTGGCCGGGCGCCGTCGCCACCGTCTCGCCATCCTCGGGATAGACGAAGATCAGGTCGATGTCCGAGGACACATTCAGCTCGCCGCCGCCCTGCTTGCCCATGGCCAGCACCATCAGCTGCTGCTCCTCGCCCGACTCATGGCCGGTCGGCACGCCGTGGGCGGCGCGCAGTTCGGCGTCGATCTCGGCCAGGTGGCGCTGGATGGCGAAATCGGCCAGCGCCGTCATCGTTCCCACCACTTCGGCCAGGTCGGCGCGGCCTTCCAGGTCGCGCCGCAGCAGCGTGGCCACCAGCAAGTTGCGCAAACGCCGCATGCCGCGCCCCAGCGCCAGGGGCGGGGCGTCGCCATTGTCCTGCTGCGCCCGCAGCGCGGCCCCCAAATCGAGCTCGGCCAGCGATAATTGGGATAAGGCGTCCACCTGGGCCGGCCGCCCCGGATCGGCGCTGAGCCAGCGCTGGTAGAAACGGGAGGCGGTAGCGGGGGATGGCAAGCTCATTATGTCGGTAAGGTCGTGTAATTTGGGCATGATGGGGCCGGGTATGCGGTAGAATGCCGTCGCAGGCTGAGCCGCTCGCCGGGCGTAGCAGAAACTGAACTGATTTCGCGACTTATTTTACGCCAGGGTGACGACCTGGCCGGGCCTGACAGATTATTTTGATGCAGAATTCGCCGCAGCATACCGACGCAGACGAAGGGCCGCTGGCTGCGCGCTGGCACCGCTTGCGTGCCGCCTACCGCGTCGCCAACCTGGCCACCCACCACCTGCTGGGCTTCACCCTGAAGCTGGCGCTGCTGCTGTATTTCCTGTTCGCCCTGCTGTTCCTGGTGCTGCGCTATGCGGTGCTGCCGAATATCGACCATTACAAGGGCGATTTCGAGCGCCTGGCCAGCCGCGCCGTCGGCAATCCGGTCAGCATCGCGCGCATTTACGCCTCCTGGTCCGGCCTGCGCCCCACCTTCTTCCTGGGCGATGTGGTGCTGCGCGACCGCCGCGGCGGCCAAGCCCTGCACCTGCCCAGCGTCTCGGCCACCCTGTCCTGGTGGAGCGTGGCGGCGGCCGATGTGCGCTTCGATGCGCTGGAACTGATCCGCCCGCGCCTCGACGTGCGGCGCGAAGCCGACGGCAAGCTGTACGTGGCGGGCGTGCAGATCGACCTGGAACAAGAGGGCGAGGGGCGCGGCGCCGACTGGTTGCTGGCCCAGCACGAGGTGGTGATCCGCGAAGGCCGGGTCGACTGGACCGATGCGCGCCGCGCCACGCCCACCTTGTCGCTCGAGAATGTCAATCTGCGCATGCGCAATCAATGGCGGCGCCACCAGCTGGCGCTGCACGCCACGCCGCCGGCCGCCTATGGCGCTCCGGTCGACCTGCGCGCCGACTTCACCCATCCGGCGTTTGCCGCGCGCCGCTCCAACGTCAAGCTGTGGAAGGGCGAGCTGTATGCCGATGTGCGGCGCGCCGACTTGACGGCCTGGAAAGAGTATGTGGCCTATCCCTTCAGCCTGGAGCGCGGCAACGGCAATGTGCGCGCCTGGTTCACGCTCGACCATGCGCGCCTGGCGGCGTTCACGGCCGATGTCGGCCTGCAGGACGTGTACGCCCAGCTCGGCAAGACCCTGCCGCCGGTTGAACTGGCCGAACTGAGCGGGCGTATCGCCGCGCGCGAAGTGGCGCCGCCGGCGCGCGCCACGGCGGCCCCGGCCGGCACGCCCGCGCCCGCCTTTGGCGCTTACGGCTTCGATGCCAGCCTCAACGGTTTCTCCCTGCGCACCCCGGACGGCGTGGCGCTGGCGCCGGCCGCGCTCAAGCTGCACCATGCGGCGGCCGCGGCCAGCAAGCCGGCGCGCACCAGCGTCCAGGCGCAGGACTTCGACCTGGCGGTGCTGGCCCAATTGGCTTCGCGCCTGCCCTTGCCCGCCTTCCAGCAGGAAGTGCTGGCCGAGGCCGCGCCGCGCGGCCGCCTGCTGCAGGGCAGCGCCGAGTGGCAGGGCGGCGTCGCGGCCTTCCAGGCCTTGCGCCTGAAAGCCCAGGTCGAACGGCTCGGCATGAATGCGCTGGCCGCGCGTCCGGCCCAGGCCGCCACGGAGGCCCAGCCGGCCACGCCCGCGCTGCCGGCCTTGCCCGGCTTCGAGCAATTGAGCGGCGCTTTCGAGGCCGGCAGCGACGGCGGCCAGATCGACCTCGACGCGCCCGGCCTGGCCCTGCACCTGCCGGCCTGGTTCGATGGTCCACCGCTGCGCTTCCAGCAACTCAAGCTGCGCGGCGACTGGTCGCGCGCCGACGGCAAGAATCTGCGCCTCCAGCTCGACACCCTGCAGTTCGAGCAGGATGGCTTGAGCGCCTCGATTTCCGGCAGCCACCTGCTGCCGCTGAACGGCAAGGGACCGGGCGTGGCCGACTTTGGCGGCAAGCTGGACGGCTTCCAGCTGAACACCATCGCGCGCTATCTGCCGCTGCAGACCCCGGAACACCTGCGCCACTGGCTGACCGGCGCGCTGGAAGACGGCACGGCGCACGAGGTCAGCCTGCGCCTGCGCGGCGACCTGGCCCACTTCCCCTTCAAGGCCGACAGCCCGGACCGCAACAAGGGCGAGTTCCGCATCGCCGGCCGTCTGGAAAACGGCAAGCTGAATTACGATCCCGGCTTCTACGCCAAGGACGGCAAGTCGCCGCTGTGGCCCCAGGCCGAGAAGATCAAGGGCCATTTCGCCTTCGACCGCGCGCGCATGGAAATCGTCGGCGACACGGCGCGCACCCTGGGCATTCCGCTGGCCAATGTGAAGGCCGTGATTCCCGATCTGACCATCCACGACAGCGTGCTCGACATCGACGGCACGGCGGCCGGTCCGCTGCAGGATTTCCTCAAATACCTGGCGGCCAGCCCGGTGCTCGAATGGATCGGCCATTTCACCGACGAGACCACGGCCAGCGGCAACGCCAGGCTGGCGCTCAAGCTGCACCTGCCGCTCAACCACATCATCGAGAGCAAGGTGCTGGGCAGCCTGCAATTGCAGGGCAACGACGTGGTGCTGTGGAACGATATGCCGCCCGTGCAGCAAACCACGGGCAAGATCGAATTCAATGAAAAAGGCGTCAACCTGAACAATCTGGCCGGCAACCTGTTGGGCGGGCCGGTGGCCATCAATGGCGGCAGCCAGCGCGACGGCGCCATCGTCGTCAAGCTGGGCGGCAGCATGACGGCCGAGGGCTTGCGCAAGGCCTATCCGATGCCGCTGGTGCAGCGCTTGACCGGCCACGTCAACGGCGGCGCGCGCTACAGCGGCCTGATTTCGGTGCGCGACCACCAATACCAGGTCAGCATCGAATCGCCGCTCAACGGCCTGGGCCTGGACTTGCCGGCGCCGCTCAAGAAAGCGCCAGCCGACAGCCTGCCGCTGCGCTTCGTGCTCAGCGGCAGCGCCGCCAACGAGGCCGGCCTGGCGCGCGACGAGATCCGCCTCGGCCTGGGCGGCGGCATGAGCGCGCGCTACCAGCGCCAGCGCCAGGGCAAGGCGCCGTGGAAGATGGTGCGCGGCGGCATCGGCGTGAATGTGCCGGCGCCCGAACCGGACAGCGGGCTAGCGCTCAACGTCAGCCTGAAGGCGCTCGACGTCGACCAGTGGCTGGACCTGGGCGGCGAAATCGGCGGTAAGGGCGAGGCCGGCAAGGAGGCCGACGGCCCCGAGCTGGGCCAGTATGTGGTGCCCGACAGCGTGGCGGCGCGCGCCGGCGAATTGATCCTGGGCGAGCGCAAGCTCGACGAGGTGGTGCTGGGCGCCTCGCGCCAGAAGGGCGTGTGGCAGGCCAGCGTCGATGCGCGCCAGGTGTCGGGCTATGTGACCTGGAGCGAGGCGGCCAGCGGCAGCGGCGTAGGCAAGGTCACGGCGCGCCTGTCCTCGCTGATCATTCCCGAGTCGGCCGCCAACGACGTCAAGGATTTGCTGGAAAGCTCGAGCAGTTCACCTTCGATCCCGGCGCTCGACATCGTGGCCGAGCGCTTCGAGCTGTTCAACAAGCCGCTCGGCAAGCTCGAGCTGCAAGCGTATAACGCCCTGATCACCTCGGCGCGCGAATGGCGCGTGAGCAAGCTGGCGCTGAGCAATGCCGATGGCGAACTGACGGGCACGGGCCGCTGGCTCAGCAAGGATGGCCAGCACAATAGCGCGCTCAACTTCAATCTCGATATCCATAACGCGGGCAAGCTGCTGGAACGCTTCGGCTTCGCCGACACGCTGCGCAACGGCAAGGGCAAGCTGAATGGCGAAATCAGCTGGAAGGGCTTGCCCTATGATTTCGACATCCCGAGCCTGGCCGGCACCATCAGCATGAATGTGGAGAAGGGCCAGTTCCTCAAGCAGGATCCGGGCGCGGCCAAGCTCTTGGGCGTGCTCAGCCTGCAAGCGCTGCCGCGCCTGCTGAAACTCGATTTCAACGATGTGTTCTCGGAAGGCCTGGCTTTCGACGGCATCCGCGCCAACGCCAGCATCAGCCGCGGCATCGTGCGCACCGAGAACTTGAAAATGCACGGGGTCGCCGCTACTGTACTGATGGAGGGCACGGCCGATATCGCCAACGAAACGACCAATCTGCATGTGGTGGTGATCCCCGAGGTCAACCTCGGCACGGCGCCCCTGGTGTATGCGCTGGCCGTCAACCCGGTGATCGGCTTGGGCGGCTTCCTGGCCCAGCTCTTCCTGAGCCAGCCGGTGATGAAGGCGCTGACCTACCATATGCAAGTGACGGGGCCGTGGAAGGCGCCCGTGGTGACCAAACTCGACGGCGCGAAGCAGGAGGGCGCCCCCCAACGCAAACCACAAGGATGAGCATGCATACCGTTGCCGCCGTACAGATGATTTCCACGCCCGACGTGGCCGCCAATATCGCCGCCGCGCGCCGCCTGATCGGCCAGGCCGCCGCCACGGGCGCCAAACTGGTGCTGCTGCCCGAATACTGGGCCATCATGGGCCTGAACGATAGCGACAAGGTGGCCCAGGCCGAGGCGCTGGGCCAGGGGCCGATCCAGGATTTCATGGCGGCCATGGCGCGCGAACACGGCATCTGGCTGCTGGGCGGCACCTTGCCGCTGGCTTCGGACGATCCCGAGCGCGTCATCAACACCACCCTGGTGTACGACCCGGCAGGCCACCATGTGGGACGCTACGATAAGATCCACCTGTTCGGCTTCAGCAAGGGCACTGAATCGTACGACGAGGCGCGCACCATCGTGCCCGGCCGCAGCGTCGGCACGGTCGACACGCCGCTGGGCAAGGTCGGCCTGTCGGTCTGCTACGACCTGCGCTTCCCCGAGCTGTACCGCGCCATGGGGCCGCTGTCCCTGATCGTGGTGCCGGCCGCCTTCACCTACACCACCGGCAAGGCGCACTGGGAAGTGCTGCTGCGCGCGCGCGCCATCGAGAACCAGTGCTATGTGCTGGCGGCGGCCCAGGGCGGCCAGCATGTGAATGGGCGCCGGACCTGGGGCCACAGCATGCTGATCGACCCCTGGGGCGAGGTGAAGACCGTGCTGGCCGAAGGCGAGGGCGTGGTGCACGGCCAGGTCGACCTGGATTTCCTGGCCGGCGTGCGCGCCAGCCTGCCGGCGCTGCAGCATCGCACCATGTAAAACGCCCGATTCCACTACAATGCAGCCATACCCGTTTCGGCTGCCGATAAAAAGAGAATTCCATTATGAAACCATTTGAACCCAATCTGTCCTCGCTGGCGGTGGCGCGCGAGGTGCTGCTGACGCCTTTCGGCCTGGACGAGGGCAAGCTGCTGAAAGCCCTGGGCAGCATGTTCACCCACAAGGTCGATTACGCCGACCTGTACTTCCAGTTCACCAAGAACGAGGGCTGGAGCCTGGAAGAGGGCATCGTCAAGACCGGCAGTTTCTCGATCGACCAGGGCGTCGGCGTGCGCGCCGTGTCGGGCGACAAGACCGCCTTCTCCTATTCCGACGAGATTTCCGAGCGCGCCCTGCTGGAAGCGGCGGCCGCCACGCGCACCATCGCGCGCGCCGGCGCCGGCAAGATCAAGGTCGCGTCCAGCATGCAGCCGCAGGGCGTGCGCTCGCTCTACCTGCCGCACGACCCCATCGATTCGCTGGACGCCACGGCCAAGGTCAAGCTGCTGGAACGCGTCGAGAAGATGGCGCGCGCCAAAGACCCGCGCGTGGTGCAGGTGATGGCCGGCCTGGCCGGCGAATACGATGTGGTGCTGGTCACGCGCAGCGACGGCGTGCTGGCGGCCGATATCCGCCCGCTGGTGCGCGTTTCGGTGACGGTGATCGTGGAGCAGAACGGCCGCCGCGAAATGGGTTCGGCCGGCGGTGGCGGCCGCTACGACTACAGCTATTTCAGCGACGCCCTGCTGCAGCAGTATGCCGACGACGCCGTGAAATCGGCGCTGGTGAATCTGGACGCGCGTCCGGCGCCGGCCGGCCCGATGACCGTGGTGCTGGGCCCGGGCTGGCCCGGCATCCTGCTGCATGAAGCCGTGGGCCACGGCCTGGAAGGCGACTTCAACCGCAAGGGTTCGTCCACCTTCTCCGGCCGCATCGGCGAACGCGTGGCGGCCAAGGGCGTGACCGTGGTCGACGACGGCACCTTGGCCGACCGCCGCGGCTCGCTGAATATGGACGACGAGGGCAACCCGACCCAGTGCACCACCCTGATCGAGGACGGCATCCTGAAGGGCTATATCCAGGATACGATGAATGCGCGCCTGATGAAGATGCCGGTGACCGGCAATGCTCGCCGCGAATCCTTCGCCCATCTGCCGATGCCGCGCATGACCAACACCTATATGCTGGGCGGCGACAAGGACCCGGGCGAGATCCTGGCTTCGGTGAAAAACGGTCTGTACGCGGTGAACTTCGGCGGCGGCCAGGTCGACATCACCAACGGCAAATTCGTCTTCTCGGCCAGCGAAGCGTATATGATCGAGGACGGCAAGATCACCTATCCGGTCAAGGGCGCCACCCTGATCGGCAACGGTCCCGAGGTGATGAACCGCATCTCCATGATCGGCAACGATATGCGCCTCGACCCGGGCGTGGGCGTGTGCGGCAAGGAAGGCCAGAGCGTGCCGGTCGGCGTCGGCCAGCCGACCCTGCGCATCGATGGCGTGACTGTCGGCGGCACCGCCGGCTAAGCGGCGCCACGGTTCCGGAAGCGGGATCAGCGGCCGGCCTTGCTCCGGCGGGCCGCGCCTATTTGCCCACCTCGGCCTCCAGCGCCTTGCCGCGCGCGGCGCGCAGCTGCTTCAGGTCGATGGCCTGCAGCGGCTGCTGCGTGGGAGCAATCAGGCGGCTCTTTTCCCCCTCCAGCTTGAGCGGCGCTTCCTGCCGCGTGCGGTGCTCGACGATGGCGCCGGTGCGCACGTCGATGCGGCTGTCCTCCACCATCCCGTTATCCCAGCGCCGCGTGCGCAGCAGATAGTTATCCTCCATCCGTTCGCTTTGCTGGAACTGGGCCGCTGCGCGTGGCGCGGCGGCCCGGGCCGGCGGCGCGGCGGGCGCCTGCGCGTGGGCCGTGCCGATCAGGGCCAGCGGCGGCGCCGGCGGCGGCAGCGGGCGCGGGAAGGGGAACCATTGCGTCGCCTGGCCGTATTCGATATACACATCGCCCTCGTCATACACCGAGAACAGCGCCTGCACGGCGCCGCGCTCCTGCTTGACGGTGACGGGGATGGTGACCAGGGGCTGCTTGTTGAAGTATTTGACGAAGAGGCGCTGATTCTCGGCCTGGGCCGCCGTCTTCGGTTTGCCGCTCAGGCTGGCGTACGCCTGGTAGCCGGCCGTGGCCAGCGAGGGCACGACGAGCACGACGGCGGCGATCCGGGTCAGCGAACCCTTGAGGCCATCGAGCGCCGTGTCGACGCAGGCGAAGGCGGTCTTGATGCGTTCAAGCAGGGACGGGTGAGCTTCCATGATGAGCTCCTTGAGAATCGCTGGGCGGGCGCCGCTCCCACCTTGCACTATAGGCGCTGGGGGCTGGAACATATACGCGGATTCTCACGCCGGCGGCGCAAAAAAAATCCCCGCGCGCGGCGGGGATTGTGCTGGTGTGCTGCTCAGCCTTTAGAAGGTGTAGCGCGCGCCAATACTGAAGTAACGGCCCAGGGCGCCGCTATAGTCGATCGGGTTGTAGCCGGCTGCGCCGTAGGTCTTCGGATCGAGCGGGGCGACTTTGTCGAACACGTTCTGGATGGTGCCGAAGATTTCCGTTTTGGAATCGAGCTTCCAGCGCGCGGTCAGATCCAGCGTGGTGAAGGACTTGATCTTGCAACCGTCAGGCGCATCGCGGCCGTCGGCGAAGTGGAAGCCGCATTCCTTGGCTTCCTTGTCGTCCTTGTCATCAAAGGCGCCGCGGTAGTTGACCGTGCCGGTTACGCGCCAAGCGGCACGTTCCCAGCTCAGGCCGAAGTTGGCGCGGTTGTCTGGCGTGCCCATGCAATTGCTGACGTCGCAGTTGCCGTGGGTGCCGGCGAAATCACGCGAGGAACCATCTTTTTCGGCGCGCAGCCATTTGAACAGGTGAGTCCATTTGGCGTCGGCGGTCAGATTGCCCCACTCGTTCGGCAGCGTGAAGGTCTTGCGCACATCCAAGTCCACGCCGCGCACCGTGGTCGATGCCGAGTTGATATAGCGCGACTGCACGGCCACGATGGGGCCAGGGTCGCCCGGGATGCCGGCCTGGGCACCGGTCGGATCGCGTACCACGCGGCCGGCGGCGATCAGCAGATCGGTCGATTCCTGGTTGATTTCATTGGTGCGCTTGATTTGCCAGAAGTCGATCGACAGGCTGGTGCGCGGCAGGGGATCCCACACTACGCCCAGGGTATAGCTTTTCGATCTTTCTGGCGCCAAGTCGCGGTTCGGGTTGGTGATGACGGAGACGCCGGCGGCCGAGCAGGCGGTTTCCACGCCCAGGTCGCAGCGCAATGGATCCTCGGCATTGGTGAAGGCGGCCGAACCGCCGTCGCCGTTTTCCGCCGCATTCGGCGCGCGGAAGCCGCGCGCTACCGTGCCGCGCACGGCCAGCTCGCGCACCGGCGTCCACTTGAAGCCGGCCTTCGGCGTATACGAATTGCCGACGCCGCCGTTGAAATGGTCAAAGCGCAGTGCGCCCGACAGTTCCAGCGTCTGGTGCACAGGCGCGATCACTTCGGTGAACAGGGCAGCCGATTTGCGTTTGGCGTTATAGGCCGAATAGCCCAGGCCGATGATATTGCCGCGCTCCGTGCCCGTGGTCGGATCCAGGCGGGTCGACTCATGGCGGAACTCGCCGCCCACGGCGATACCGATCGCGCCGCCTGGCAGTTGGCCGATCTCGCGCGAGGCGCGCAGGTCGATCTGCGACAGCGTGGTCTTGGCCGCCGAGCTGATCATGGGCGACAAGGCTGCGTACATGGCGGCCGAATTGAGGTGGGCATTTTCGCCAATGCGCCAGTAAGTGCCGGCCGGCAGGGCGGCGTAGGCTGGATTCTTCAGTGCCGCATCGCGGTACAGGGTGGGATTCAGCAAGGCGAAGGCGACGTCGCGCTGCAGCATGCCCCAGCGGTCATTGTCGACCTTGTTGCGCGAATAGAGCAGGGCGGTATCGATATCCCAGCCGGCGATGGTGCCTTTCAGGCCGGCCACGGCGCGCACGAATTTCGAGCGCACTTCGCTGCGGGTGGGACCGACGTCGGCCGGCAGGTAGCGGAAACGCGAATCGCCCAGGCCGAAATACGGATTGTCCGGATGGTCTTTGCCGAGCGACACAATCGCATTGTTGACTGGGCCGCCAGGATAGCCGGAGCTGCTATGGATCGCGCTCGGCCCCCCTTGCGAGCGCGATTTGCTGTCGTACAGATTCAGTTCGGTATAGGCTTGCAGTTCAGGCTGCAGCTGCCAGGTGAGCCGGCCGAACAGATTGGCGGTTTTTTGGTCCGGCTGCATCTGCTGGTATTCCTGCGCCGTATCGACAATGCAGCCGCCGTTCGGATCGCCCTGGGGGTATTTGCTCAGGCTCGAACAGGTATTGGGAAAGGTGCGGGTAAAGCCTGCGCCGGCCGGGTCGCCGCGGCTATACCATTTATTGGTGAGCGGGTTGCGCACGTTGCCGTTGATCGCGCTGCCGGCCGAGCCGCGGCTCGAGGCGATGGCGCCGGCGCCACTCAAGTTTTCAGTCACGCTGAAGCCCCATTTGCGCAAATCGTTGCGGCCGATATAGTCGCGGTCGGCGCGGTCGCGGTACCAGACTTCGCGTTTCTTGCCCAGTTCTACGCTGAACAGGGCGTTGAAGCGGTCGCTGTCCAGGTTACCGAAGCCGTGGGTCAGGGCGATGCGGGTATCGCCGCCATCGCGTTCCTGGGACAGACCCTGGCTGGCGCGGATGGTCGTGCCCTGGAAGTCCTTGCGCAGGATGACATTGACCACGCCGGCGATCGCGTCCGAACCATAGATGGCGGAGGCGCCGTCTTTCAGCACCTCGACGCGTTCCACGGCTTCAGCCGGGATGATGTTCAGGTCGGAGAACACTTTCTGGCCGTCGTCGGCCAAGCCATATGGGGCAACGCGGCGGCCGTTCAGCAGCACCAGGGTGGAGCCGGCGCCCAGACCGCGCAGGGAAATGCCCGAAGCGCCTTGGGCAAAGCCATTGCTGAACGTGGTGGGCACCGAGCCCTGGTTGTCGACAGCCAGGGTTTGCAGCAGCTCGGCGACCGTGCTCTTGCCGGTTTTTTCAATGTCGGCACGGGTCACGGTCTGCACTGGCGAGGCGGTTTCGGCCTGGGCGCGGCGAATCGAGGAGCCGGTGATTTCCACGCGCGTGATGGGTTGCTGGGCTGGTGCCGCTTGCGCCAGGGCGTCGTGGGCCAGGACGGCAAGCATCAGCGGTGCGGCGAGCGGGAAGGCGCGGCGCAGGCTGCGGGAAATCGGATGGGGGTGCAAGTCTCTCATTACTCTACGTCTCCACAAAAGATCGGTGAATGAAGCCTCTCCAGAATATTTATGCGATATTTTCCGTGAGGGTTAACTTATATAATAAATATGTGAAAAAATCATGCTCTTCACACAATATTTACTCTAAGAAAACCAAATGACATTCATTCTGTGGTGGAAACCATACATTGTGTTTTCTGTGTGCAAGTATATGATTTGAAAGGGATATGTGCTGCCTTGCTGTTGCTTGCAAATTAATATTATCGTGTTTCGATAATATTTTAAGTGACTATTTTTCTCGATGATTTCATTATCTGAAAATTAATATCGATGAGATCGGGCCGCCCCTCAGTTGCGGCGGCCGCGGCGGCGCGGCATACCTGCCGGTTATGGGGGCTTGCCAAACGCCGCCCAATGTTGTTATAGTGGCTCGAACTTTTAGGAATCCATTCCCATGCTGCGCTTTGTCTTCTTTACCAACTGGTTTTACTTTAGCCATTCCAACCCCAAGGCGGTGGAGTAGCGGCCGGTTCACGTAAGCAGCACAACGAGATCCCCAGCAAATACCAAGAGACCGCCAGCGATGGCGGTTTTTTTTTACCCAGGCCTTTTTTCTCAGGAGAACCCATGCAACGCACCGACGATTTGCGCATCCGCGAAATGAAAGAACTGACCCCGCCGTCCCACCTGATCCGCGAGTTTCCCTGCAGCGAAGCGGCATCGCAGACGGCGGCGGGCGCGCGTGTGGCCCTGCACCGCATCCTGCACGGCCAGGACGACCGCCTGATGGTGGTGATCGGCCCCTGCTCCATCCACGATCCGAAAGCGGCCATGGAGTATGCGCGCCGCCTGGCGCCGCTGCGCGCCAAACTCAAGGACGACCTGGAAATCGTCATGCGCGTGTATTTCGAAAAGCCGCGCACCACGGTGGGCTGGAAGGGCATGATCAACGATCCGTATATGGACAACAGCTTCCGCATCAACGACGGCCTGCGCATGGCGCGCGAGCTGCTGCGCGACATCAACGAGCTGGGCCTGCCGGCCGGCACCGAATTTCTCGACGTGATCAGCCCGCAGTACGTCGCCGACTTGATCAGCTGGGGCGCGATCGGCGCGCGCACCACGGAATCGCAGGTGCACCGCGAGCTGGCTTCCGGCCTATCCTGCCCGGTCGGCTTCAAGAACGGCACGGACGGCAATACCCGCATCGCGGTGGAGGCGATCAAGGCCGCTTCCCAGCCCCACCATTTCCTGTCCGTCACCAAGGGCGGCCACTCGGCCATCGTCTCGACCAACGGCAATGAGGATTGCCACATCATCCTGCGCGGCGGCAAGACGCCGAACTACGATGCGGTCAGCGTGGAAGAGGCGTGCAAGGCGATTGCCGGCCACGGCCTGGCGGCGCGCCTGATGATCGACGCCTCGCACGCCAACAGCTCGAAAAAGCCGGAAAACCAGGTGCCGGTGTGCGCCGATATCGCGCGCCAGCTGGCCGGCGGCGATACGCGCATCGTTGGCGTCATGGTGGAGTCGCATCTGGTGGCCGGGCGCCAGGATCTGGTGCCGGGCAAGGAGCTGGTCTACGGCCAGTCGGTAACCGACGGTTGCATCGACTGGGATGCCAGCGTGCTGGTGCTGGAGGATTTGGCGGCCGCCGTGCGCCAGCGCCGCCTGCGCAGCGAGGATCACTAAGGTTTTGCTAGCTTCTCCCGCCTATTGACGGCATCCTGCCGTCAACCTTCCTTGAAAGCGCGTTCCCGATTAAAAGCCGGGGGCGCGCTGCCTGCGCCCCATTTCACACGAAACTTGCATGAAAGGATAGTGTTTCATGCAAATTTCGCATTCTTTTTAGTACCTCTGTGGGATTTTCGTCGCATCCAATGTGTATTCGTTGACGACGGGAAGTCACCATGTTTCCATGCTTAAAAACTGAATATTGTTGCGCGAAAAGCAATGTACAGCCATTTACACACAAGAGGGGGAACATGATGCTGAAAGAAAAAGTGCTGGCGCGCTCCTTGCGCCTGATTTGCTGGGGCGGCATGGCGCTGGGCCTGGGCGCGGGGGCGCCCGCCGCGCTGGCGCAAAGCGCCGACGGCGGCGACAAGATGACCCGGGTGGAAATCACGGGTTCCTCGATCCGCCGCATCGCCAAGGAAGGCACCTTGCCGGTGCAGACCCTGACCCAGGAAGACATCAAGAAAACCGGCGCCAGCTCGGCCACTGAGCTGATCCAGAATCTGCCGGCCATGCAAGGCTTCGTGCCGGCGTCGAGTTCGGTCAACGGCGGCGCCGCCGGCGTGACCACGGCGGCCCTGCATTCGCTGCAGTCGAAATACACCCTGGTGCTGCTCGATGGCCAGCGCATGGCGCCGGCCGAACTGGGCAATACCCAGGGCGGCGGCTATGCCGTCAATATCGAGAGCATCCCGCTGGAAGCGGTGGAGCGGGTCGAGATCCTGACCGACGGCGCCTCGGCCCTGTATGGCTCGGACGCGATTTCCGGCGTGGTCAACTTCATCCTGAAAAAGAACAAGACCGACGGCAACGCCTATGTCACCGCGCAAAAGCCGCAGCACAAGGGCGGCGGCAGCTGGTCGGCCGGCATCACCAAGGGCTTCGGCGACCTGGACCGCGACCGCTTCAATCTGCTGTTCTCCTACAGCCACGAGAAGCAGCAGCAGCTGGCCGCGTCCCAGCGCGAAGCGTCGCGCCGCGGCGCCTACTTCCCCTTCAGCTACAAGGGCAAGAATTACTTCTACGACGGCGCCACCGAGAATACCGAACCGGCCAATATCACCGTCAACGCCTTGCCGGCCAATGCGCCGGCCGGCACCAAGCCGACCACCTATTCGCTCAATCCCTTCTACAGCAAGAACGGCAATTGCGGCGGCCCGCTGGCCAATGTGCAGATCGATCCGCTCGGCTACAGCGGCGCATCCTGCCGCTTCAACTACGCCGCCATGGTGCAGACCATTCCGGAAACCCAGCGCGACAGCGGCTTGCTGAAAGGCACCTTCCAGCTCAATGAAACCACCACGGTGTGGGCCGAAGCCGTGCTGTCGCGCTTCAAGATGCGCGCCCAGTACGCGTCCTCGGCCCAGCCCATGGGCATCAATGCCACCACCCGCTTCCCGGTGCTGTGGAATAAATATGTGCAGCCCTTCCTGAGCGCCAACAATCTGGTGGCGGCCGATTTCGACCCCGAGAATCCGAACGGCTCGCTAGGCACGCTGGGCTACCGCTCGGTGCTGGTGGGCGGCCGCGCCGACGACTACATCACCGATGCGCGCCACCTGTCCTTCGGCGTCAATGGCCAGGCCCTGGGCTGGACCTATAACGCCAGCGCGGTGCTGTCGCGCAGCCAGTTGAAGGACAAGGCGGCCGGCGGCTATACCGACTTCGACAAGCTGGTGGCCCTGGTGGCCAGCGGCAAATACGATCTAGTGATGGGCACCGGCGCCGAGAATCTGCGCGACGCCCTGGTCAACGGCACCCAGTTCCAGAAGTCGGTCTCCACCCTGAACAGCCTGCACCTGGGCGCGCAGCGCGATGTGTGGGAGCTGCCGGGCGGCATGGCCATCGCCTCGCTGGGCGGCGACTTCGTCAAGACGCGCTACCGCACCGATTACGATCCGCTGATCCTGTCCCAGTCCGGCTTCGAAACCCAGCCGGCCTCGTCCAACTATCCGGTGGGCGGCAGCTATGGCCAGATCCCTTTCGACGCCGAGCGCAAGAACTGGGGCGTGCTGGGCGAAGTGCTGTTGCCGCTGCATAAGACGCTGGAAGGCAATCTCTCGGCGCGCTACGACAAATACGACCGCGTGCACAGCCGCCACGTCTTCGGCAGCCTGCCCGACCCGGTCACCGGCCTGCAGATGCGTCTGCCGGCCGCCGACCTGGGCAACACGTTCAATTCCAGCACGTACAAGCTGAGCCTGCGCTGGACGCCGGTCGAGAACCTCTTGCTGCGCGGCGCTTACGGCACCGGCTTCAAGGCGCCGAATCTGAACGAGGTGGCCGGCGGGCTGACTTTCAACGGCAGCACCTCGGGCACCTATGCCTGCCCCTTCCCGGGCACCAGCGGCTGCCGCGGCAGCGCCGCCCAGTATGACTTGCTGAAAGGCCCGAACAGCGCCAGCGGCGAGCTGGGCCTGAAGCCGGAAAAATCCAAGCAGTGGACCCTCGGCGGCCGCTTCGAACCGCTGCCGGGCCTGTCGCTGGGCCTGGACCTGTGGAATGTGCGCATCCGCGACCAGATCCTGTCGGGCGGGGTGCCGGAGGGCGAAGGCTTCGCCAATCCACAGCTGTACAAGCATCTGTTCATCAACCCGTACACCGACCCGGGCGGCGGCTTCAACACCATCGGCTACAAGCAGCAGCCGATCAATGGCGGCATGGCCAGCTACCGCGGTCTGGACTGGGACTTCAGCTACCGCAACCGCAATACCGGCTTCGGCAAGCTGTCGGCCAGCTGGACCGGCACGCGCATGCTGCGCCAGAACTACACGCTGTCGCCGACCGGCAGCCTGAAGACCGACCTCGGCGTGTTCGGTCCGGACAATGCCGTGGTCTTCAAATGGCAGAGCCATATGAACCTGACGCTGGAAACGGGCGCCTTCATCAATACCCTGAGCGCGCACTACAAGTCGGGTTACAAGGACCAGGCGTATCCGGCCGGCAGCGTGATCTTCCCGATCCTGGCGAACGGCAAGGTGGGCAACGAGGCGGTGGCCTTCGAAGGCATCGACACCCCGTCGTATACCACCTTCGACTGGCAGGGCAAGTGGACGTACAGCAAGGCCATCAGCGTGACGGCGGGCGTGAAGAATCTGTTCGACCGCAAGCCGCCGCTGACCCTGCAAAGCGCGGGCGGCGGCAACCAGATCGGCTACGACGGCCGTTATGCCGATCCGCTGGGCCGCGCCTTCTACCTGACGGCCGGCTACAACTTCTAAGCGGCGTCCCAAAACAAAACCGCCGCTGGGGCTGAGCCCCAGCGGCGGTTTTTTCATGTCGGCAGCCCGATTAGAACTTGTAGGCGCCGCTCAGATAGAACTGGCGGCCCAGGGCGCTCGAATACGCCGGGTTGTAGCCGATCTGGTGCGGACCGGTATTGCGCAGCGAGAAAGGCGGCTTGCGGTCGAACAGGTTGACGATGCCGGCGGTCAGCTCCACATTCTTGAGCGGACGGTAAGCCGTCTGCCAGTCGAAGGTGGTGTAGCTCGGCACGCGCAACGTGATGTCGTAGCAGGCTTGGGCGGCGTCCGCCGTGACCACGGCGCAGCTGTCGAGGTTCTGGTTCTTGTCGGTATAGCCGTTGCGGTAGCTGGCCGTCGCGGTGTGCGTGAACTGAGCCGATTCCCAGGAGCTGGTGGCGCGGATGATGTTGCGGAAGCTGACCTTGTCGTTAAAGCCAAAGCGGTTCAGGCTGGTTTCCCACTTGTCGCTCGTGCCCGGACGGGTATAGCGCGAACGCAGCAGGAAGGTGCCGGCCAGGCGGCTGGTGAGCTTGCCGCCGAAGAGTTTGGCCTTGTGCGTCAAGTCATAGTCGATGCCGCGGTTTTCCACCTGGCCCACATTCATCGGCAGCAGCTTGATGGCCAGCACGTCCTGGCCGGTCGAGCCGATATGCTTGGTGGTGAACAGGTCCAGGTATTGGTTCGGATAGGCGGCAATCAAGCCTTCGCTGACTTCGGTCACCTGGTCGCGGATCGAGACGTTCCACAGGTCGAGCGACAGGCTCAGCGAGTCGATCGGCTCGAACACGGCGCCCACCGACCACTGCTTGGATTTCTCCGGGCTCAGCTCCGGATTGCCGCCCTTGAAGGCTTCGAGCTGGGTACGGTTGCGCGGGCAATACTTGGCCAGCGGGTGGTTCGCCAGACCGTTGGCGGCCGACAGCGGGCAGCTATAGGGCGCGCCGGTGACGCCGAAATCGACCAGCGGGCTGGCGATCTGCGACATGTCGGCGGCGCGGAAGCCGCTGCCGACGGCGCCGCGCAGCATCAGGTTCTTCATCGGCGTGTACTTGGCGCTGATCTTGTAGGTGGCGGCGCTTTCCGACTTGCCGACATCGCGGCCGGTCAGGTTGTCCTTGACGGAACCGATGCGGTCATAGCGCAGCGAGGTGGTCATTTCGAGCTGCTGCAGCAGCGGCGTGACCAGCTCGGCGTAGGCGCCGCTGGTGTCGCGCTGGTAGCCGCTGTCGACCTGCGGGCTGTCGAACAGGATGGCGGCATCGCGCGCGGTATCGGACTGCTCCAGCTTGAACTTGGTCTTGCGGTAGTCCAGGCCCACGCCCAGCATGGCGGTGCCGGCCGGCAGCTGGAAGGCGTTGCGCGAGGCGCGCGCATCGAAGCCCGTCATGGTCACGGTCTGCACATTGTAGCTGCCGGTGTAGGCGGTGCTGTTCAGCACATCGCGCATGGCTTGCGGCAGCTTGCCCTGCTCGTAGCCGAAGGGGTCGAACAGGCCGGCGTCGATGGCGGCGTTGAATTTTTTCTCGAGCGGGAAGCCGCTCAGGTATTTCTGATCCTGCTTGTTCTTGGAATAGGTCAGGGCGCTGTTGATGTCCCAGCCGAAGGCGCTGCCATCGACGCCGGTCACCAGGTGGGTGGCGGTGGTGGCATAGTCATAGCCGCGGTTGCCCATTTCGTACAGGCGGTATTTGGCGGACACCGCGGTCACGCCGGCCGCCTGTTCCGGGGTCAGGTAAGGCAGGATGTATTTGCTGTACAGCGGCGACGAGGTTTTCAGCGAGAACTCGGCCGGGTACGGGGCGATGCGGGCCACGATGCTGGCCTTGGTGTAAGCCAGGTCGAAGAAGCCGTTGAAGCCGCTGTTGCCGAGTTTCAGGCTGCCCGAGCTGAACAGGGCGTCGCGCTTCGATTCCGGATTGATTTCGACGGTCGAGGTGTAATCGTAGTAGCAGGAGCCGTCGTGGAAGGCATCCACGTTGGCGGTGGCGCATTTGCCGCCGTTCATGCGCGCAAACGGGTTGAAATCGACGCTCTGGCTGTCGCCCTTGGCGTCGTTGTAGATCACGCTGGCGTTGGCCGGCACGGCGCGCGGCGAACCGTTGATGAACTGCAGGGCCTTGCCGTTTTTCGGGTCGGTGAAATTGATGATGCCGGTCTTGGCGAAGTCGCGCTGCGACGCCTTGAGCTGCTTTTGCTTATCGTGGCTGAGAGAGAAGAACAGGCTGTAGCCGTCTTCTTCCAGATTGCCGAAGCCCTTGCTCAGCGAGAGCGATTCGGAGGCGCCGCCCGCTTCTTCGGGACGGCTGTACTTGGCCTTGACTTCCCACTGCGTCGCGCCTTTTTTCAGGATGAAGTTGACCACGCCGGCAATCGCGTCGGCGCCGTACAGGGCCGAGGCGCCGTCGGTCAGCACTTCGACGCGCTCGATGGCCGACAGCGGAATCGAATTCAGGTCGATGGTGGTGCCCGAGTTGGACGGGGCCACGCGGCGGCCGTTGAGCAGCACCAGGGTGTAGGCCGGGCCGATATCGTGGATCGAGGCCGTGGTCACGCCGCCGCCGCCGCCGCCGACCGATTCGGCCGCCACATTGAAGCCCTGCATGGCCGGAATCTGCTGGATGAAGTCGGTCACGCTGGAGACGCCGGACTTCTGGATGTCTTTCTGGCTGAACGATTGCACCGGCAGCGCGGCTTCGGCCGCGACGCGCTTGATGCTGGAACCGGTGATTTCCACGCGCTGCATGGCTTCCTGGGCGCTGGCGGCGTGCATGCCGACCAGCAGGCTGCCTGCGAACATGACGCGCAGGGAACGGGACAACACTTTCTCGATCATCTAGTTTTCTTTCTTGAGGGCGGATACAGACTCCGGCGCCTGGGCGCCGCGTAACTGGCAGTTTGCAGTCCCCGTGATTCTGTATGGGAAATCACGGGGGAATCATATAATCACCGGCTCAACAAGATTGTCAATTTAGCGACCTTATTTTTTGGATAAACGACGTTTTTATGCAAATAAATTCACCAAAAAACAACATTTTCGCGCTTTTTTACTAATTCACTAATGTACTGTTGGTTAATGGAGAAATGCCGGAAAAACGGCTCCGCGCGGGAGCCGTGGGCAGCTAAAGCAGGCGGGACGGGCCCGCCCGGCCTTAGAAGAATTTGTAGTGCGCGCCGACCTTGAAGTAGCGGCCGATGGCGCCGCTGGCATCCATCGGGTTATAGCTCATGCCGCCGTAGGTGAGCGGATCGAGCGGGGCGATCTTGTCGGTCACGTTGTTGACCGAGGCGAACAGGGTCAGCTGGTTGCCGAATTTCCAGCGCGCCGACATGTCCAGCGTGGTGAACGAGGGGATGCGGCAATCGCCGGGCGCCCCATTGCCATTCGCCAGGCGCGAGGCGCAGGGGCCGCCCTGGAAATAGATGTTCTTCATGCTGTCGCGGTAGTTCACCGTGGCGCTCAAGTTCCAGGCGGCGATATCCCAGCTGCCGTTCAGCGTGCCCTTGTTCTTGGGCGTGCCGGCGCAGTTCGAGGTATCGCAGTTGCCGTGGGTGCCGGCGTACTGGTACTCGGTGGTGGCCGATTCGGCGCGCAGCCAGGACGAGACATGGCTCCAGGTCAGGCCGACGGTGGCGCGGCCCCAGTCGCCCAGGCGCAGGCGCTGCTTGATGTCCAGGTCCACGCCCTTGACTTCGGTGAAGCTGGAATTGCGGTAGGGTGCTTTGCTCAGCAGCAGGGTGCCGCTGTTCGGGATCACCACGCCGTTGACGACCAGGTTGTTATCGTTGCGCACGGCCGTCGGCAGCCTGGCCGCCTCGTTATACGGCAGCGGATTGATCTCGTTGGTGCGCTTGATCTTCCAGGCGTCCAGCGACAGGCTCAGGTTGTCGATCGGGTCCCACACGACGCCCACGGTATAGCCCTTGGATTTCTCCGGGGCCAGGTTGGGATCGCCGACCTTGACCGCGGCGACGCTGGCTTCGCAATCGTTCGAGGTGCCGCCGCCCGGGGCCGGCGTATTGTTCGGGCAGCGTATCGGATCGCTGGTGGTGGCGGTGCCCGTCGATTGCGAGCGCGGGTCCGATTCGGCCGGGCCGGGCGCGCGGAAGCCCTTGGAGAAGGTGCCGCGCAGGGCGAAGTTCTTGAGCGGGGTCCACTTGGCGCCCAGCTTGGGCGTGGTGGAATTGAACTTCTCGTATTTGTCGTAGCGGATGGCGCCCGACAGCTCCACCGTCTTGATCACCGGCGCCAGCAGCTCGGCGTAGATGGCCGAAACCTTGCTGTCGCCGAAAGCCGCCACATAGCTCGAGTTGATCGAGCCGTCGATGGTGCCGCTCAGGGACGGATTGTCGAGCTTCTCGCGGCGGTGCTCGGCGCCGATGGCCAGCCCCAGATTGCCGCCCGGCAGCGGCATGAGTTCGCGCGAGGCCTTGAAGTCGATGATATCGAGCTTGGTGCTGGAATCGGAGGTGGCGATGGTGGCCATGGCCGCGTACAGCGAGGCCGGGTTCTTGCCGGCCTGGGCCCCCAGATAGTAGGGGAAGTATTTGCTGGTCGGGTCGCTCAGGCCGGCGCGCACCACGGCCATGTTCAGCATATTGGTGTAGTTCAGCTGCAGCTTGGACTGGCTGTGGGTATAGCCCACATCGTAGTCCCAGCCCATGGCCTGGCCCTTGGCGCCGACGACGAAGCGGCTGAAGCGGTTGTTGGCCTGGCGCTCGCTGGGGCCGACGTCGAAGGCGGCGTAGCGCACGCGCACCGGCACGCCGTAGATGTTTTGCGGATGGTTGGCGGCCATCAGGATGGCCGTGCTGCCGGAGCCGTAATTGATCAGGCCGGCCGGGTATTGGGCATTGGCCGGGAAGGCCACCACGGGCGTGATCGAGGGCGGCACCAGGGTGAAGGCGGTATTGCGCTTGGAGTAGCCCAGTTCGGCGTACACCTGGGTGCTGTCATTGACTTGCCAGGTGCCGCGCGTGTACAGATTGACCGCCTCGATTTCCGGCTGCATGTCGCGGAACTGGTCCTGGTGCCAGATACAGCCGGTCACGCCGGCCTGCGGCGAGCGCGACAGGCCGTCGCAGCTGGTCAGCGGCACATAGTCGAGCGTGGTCGGATTGCGGATCAGGCCGGCGGGCGAGCCGAGCGCATCGTTATTGCCGCGCACCTGGCCGGAAGCGAACTGGGTATTGACCGGATAGCCGTAGGCGCGCAGATCGCCTTTGCCGATATGGGCGCGGTCCTTGCGGTCGCTATTGTGCAGGCGGTCGGACTGGAAGTACTCGGCGTTGACCACCCAGTTGAATTTGTCGGTTTCCAGATTGCCGCGGCCATAGGTCAGGGACGCCTTGTTCTGCTTGCCGTCGCTATAGCGCGAGCTGCCGGTGTCGCCGCGCACTTCCAGGCCCTCGAAGTCCTTGCGCAGGATGATGTTGACCACGCCGGCGATGGCGTCGGCGCCATAGGTCGAGGACGCGCCGTCCTTGAGGATCTCGATGCGCTCGACGATCTGCATCGGCACGGTGGACAGGTCGGTGAAGCTTTTCTGGCCGTCGTCGGCGCGCGCGAACGGCGCCATGCGGCGGCCGTTGAGCAGCACCAGGGTGGAGGTGGCCCCCAGGCCGCGCAGCGAGATGGCGGTGGAGCCGGCGGCGAAGCCGTTGCCGAAGCCGGTCGGCAGCGAGCCGGCGCCGTCGACGGTCAGGGTTTGCAGGTATTCGGATACGGTGGCTTTGCCCGAGCGCAGCAATTCATCGCGGCTGATCAGTTGCACCGGCGAAGCGGTTTCGGCCGTGGCGCGCTTGATTGCCGAACCGGTAATTTCCACGCGCTGGATCGCATCCTGCGCCAGCACGGGCTGGGCCAGCAAACCAAGGCCCAGGGCTGCGGCCCCGCCCGAAAACACCAGGCGCAGGGAACGGGATAGAACTGTTTCCATCATCATTCTAAAGACCTCCAATTGTGTTGAACAGGCGGATGCGCCAGCTTGGCGGACGACTCCCCATTGCCGGAAGGATTATTCTTCCAACAACCTTCCATGTAATCATCCGGTCATCTGCGTGTCAATTGGTATGGTGGTGCGCCTGTTAAATGTAAGTTTTTAGCAACAATTTCAAATAAAAAAGGGCAAGGCCGCAGCCTTGCCCTTTGCGTGCACTACAGCGCTTCAGCTTAGAAGGTGTAGTTCGCGCCCACTTTGAAGTAGCGGCCGATGGCGCCCGAATTGTCCATCGGGTTGAAGCTCATGCCGCCATAGGTCAGCGGATCGAGCGGCGCCACTTTGTCGAACAGGTTGGCGACGGAAGCGGTCAGCTGCAGCTGCTTGCTGAAGTTCCAACGGGCCGACAGGTCGACGGTGGTGAAGGAAGCCAGTTTGCAGCCGGCCGGTGCGTCGCTGCCATTGGCCAGCTTGCTGGCGCAGGCGGTCGCGCCTTCGTAACGGATGTTCTTCATGCTGTCGCGGTAGTTGGCGGTCGCGGTGAAGTTCCAGTTGGCGATATCCCAGGAACCAGTCAGGTTGATCTTGTTCTTAGGCGTACCGGCGCAGTTCGAGGTATCGCAGTTGCCGTGGGTGCCGGCGAACTGGTACTTCAGCGCTTCCGATTCCACGCGCAGCCAGGAGGCGGTGTGGCTCCAGTTCAGGCCGATGGTGGCCTTGCCCCAGGCGCCCAGGCGCAGACGCTGTTTCACATCCAGATCGACGCCGCTCACTTCGGTGTAGCTCGAATTGCGGTAAGCGCCTTGCAGCACCAGCAGGGTGCCCGTGTTCGGGATCACATTGCCGGCGGCGTCTTTCAGGTTGTTGTCGTTACGCACCACGTCTGGACGGGCAGCCGCTTCGGCGTAGGACACTGGATTGATCTCGTTGTCGCGCTTGATCTTCCAGGCGTCCAGGGCCAGGCTGGTGTCCGGCAGCGGATCCCAGACGATGCCCAGGGTGTAGCCTTTGGACTTCTCAGGCTGCAGGTTCGGGTTGCCGATCTTGATCGCGTTGACGTTCAGCGAGCAGTCCGAAGAGCTGGCGCCGGCCATCGGCACGCCGCCCTTGCAGCGCACCGGGTCCATCACGGAGGCCGAACCGACGGCCTGGCTCAGCGGATTGCTTTCCGCCGCGCTCGGTGCGCGGAAGCCCTTGGTGAAGGTGCCGCGCAGGGCGAAGGTCTTCAGCGGGGTCCATTTCGCGCCCAGTTTCGGGGTGGTCGAGTTGAACTTGTCGTAGTGGTCGTAACGCAGGGCGGCGGTCAGTTCCACCGTTTTCAGCACCGGTGCCAGCACCTCGGCATAGATCGCCGACACTTTGCTGTCGCCGAAAGCGGCGGTGTAGCTGCCGTTGATGGAACCGTCTTCGGTGCCGCTCATGCTTGGGTTGTTCAGCTTCTCTTGACGGTGTTCGCCGCCGATGGCCAGGCCCAGATTGCCGCCTGGCAGGGCGAACAGTTCACGGCTGGCTTTGAAGTCGATCACGCTCAGCTTGGTGCTCGAATCGGAGGTCGAGGTACGGCGCAGGGCGTTGTACAGCGCTGGCGAATTCTTGCCGGCGTCGGCGCCCAGGTAGTAAGGGAAGAACTGGCTCTTCGGATCGCCCAGCGCAGCCTGCAGCACGCGCATATTCAGCATATTGCTCCATTCCAGGCCCAGTTTGGACTCGGAGTGGGTGAAGCCGGTTTCATAATCCCAGCCGGCGTACGTGCCTTTCAGGCCCACCACGAAGCGGGTGAACTTGTTCTCGGCGCTACGCGTGCTTGCGCCCACGTCCCAGGCCGAGTAGCGCACGCGCACTGGCACGCCATACGGATTCTGCGGGTGGTTGGCGGCCATGGTGATGGCGTTGCCGTAGTTGATCAGCTGGTTAGGACCGCCGTTCTGGCCAGGGAACACCACGGTGCTCGACGAGCCGCCCGGGGTCATGGTGAAGTCGGTATTGCGCTTCGAGTAGCCGATCTCGGTGTAAGCCTGGGTATCGGCATTGATCTGCCAGGTGCCGCGGGTGTACAGATTGATCGAATCGATCTTCGGCTGCATCGCGCGGAACTGGTCGTGGTGCCACAGGCAGGCGTTGGCCTGGTCTTGGCGCGAGGTCGAGAACTTGTCGCAGCCTGGCAGCGAAACGTACTGGCCGGTGGCCGGGTTCAGCAGCAGGCCGGTCGGCGCTGGGCTGCCGACGCCGTTGGTCAGCCAGCCGCCCGCGTACTGGGTGTTGTTGGCATAGCCCCAAGGACGCAGATCGCCCTTGCCGATCCATTCGCGGTCGCGGCGCTGCGATGCTTTCAGCTCGTCGGACTGGTTGAATTCGGCGTTGATCACCCAGTTGTACTTGTCTTCGTCCAGGGTGCCCTGGCCGTAGGTCAGGGAAGCCTTGTTCTGCTTGGCGTCGCTGTAGCGCGAGGCGCCGGTTTCGCCGCGCACTTGCAGGCCGGTGAAGTCCTTGCGCAGGATGATGTTGACCACGCCGGCAATCGCGTCGGCGCCGTACAGCGAGGAGGCGCCGTCTTTCAGCACCTCGATGCGCTCGACGATCTGCATCGGCACGGTGGACAGGTCGGTGAAGCTCTTCTGGCCGTCATCGGCACGGGCGAACGGCGCCATGCGGCGGCCGTTCAGCAGCACCAGGGTCGACGTGGCGCCCAGACCGCGCAGGGAGATCGCGGTGGAACCGGCGGCGAAGCCGGAGCCGAAACCAGTCGGCAGCGAGCCGGCGCCATCGACCGGCAGGGTTTGCAGGTACTCGGCCACGGTGGCCTTGCCCGATTTCAGCAGCTCGTCGCGGCCGATCACTTGGACGGGCGATGCGGTTTCCGCCGTCGCGCGCTTGATGCTCGAACCAGTGATTTCAACGCGCTGAATGTTCGCGTCTTGCGCGAAGGCGGTCTGGCTCAGCATGCTCATGCCGATCACGGCCATGCCGCCGGAACAGATCATGCGTACGGAACGGGATAAAACCTTCTCCATCATCATTACTTCTACTCCTACTTTGGGTGAATCAAGACGACGCATCTACCGCTATTGCTCCTCCAAGGTGCTGCGCCGACAGCTGATCCCGATTAGCCTGTGAGAAAAGGATATTCGGGAGCAGCATAGAAACATTTCCACTTATTTTGTGTCAATCACAAACTGCTTAATCTTTGCGCAGATACAACAAGGTATTGTCGATTTAATCACGGTTACAACTTTTACTGCTGCGCCGCAGCAAAGCAAAGTTTTTCCTGCTTGATAACTTGTTTATATGCGAAAAATGCAGAATAAAATTTCCTGTCGATACGTCAAAATAGGGAATTGTTGCGCTGCACTATCGAATAGGGCTTGCAGGACGAAAGGCTTTCTGCCTGGGCCGGCAAGAATTGCGTTATCGTTACGCCTTTCCAGTCTTGCGAGTAGAAACCAATTGAGCGCCTATCTCCTGCGCCGCCTGTGGCAGATGCTGCCCACCATGCTGGGCGTGGTGCTGCTGGTGTTCCTGCTGTTTAACTGGGTGGGCGGCGACCCGGCCTATATTCTGGCCGGCAAGATGTCCAGCGCCGACAGCATTGCCAATATCCGCCGCCAGCTGGGCGTGGACCAGCCGTATTATGTTCAGCTCGGCATTTTCCTGAAGCAGGTGCTGACCTTCGACTTCGGCCAGAGCTGGGCCACGGGCGAGAGCGTGGCCAGCATCCTGGGCAGCCGGCTCGGCCCCTCGCTGACCGTGCTTCTGCCGCTGACCGTGCTGGAAACCGTGCTCGGCATTGCGCTGGCGCTGGCTGTGGCCTTCGTGCGCGGCTCGCTGAGCGACCGCGCCGTGATGGTGGTGTGCACCGTCGGCATGTCGGTCTCGATTCTCGTGTATATCATCGGCTTGCAATATGGATTGGCCTATAAGCTGGGCTGGTTCCCGGTGCAGGGCTGGGGCGACAGCCTGGGCGAGAACCTGCTGCGCTACGCGGTCCTGCCCATCCTGATCGGCCTGGCCGTGTCGCTGGCGCCGACCCTGCGCCTGTACCGCAGCTTCATGCTCGACGAAGTGGGCCAGGACTATGTGCGCACGGCGCGCGCCAAGGGCTTGAGCGAGACGCGCGTGATGTGGGTGCATGTGCTGCGCAATGCCGCCATCCCCGTCATCACCCATGTGATGGCCAGCCTGCCGGCCTTGCTGATCGGCGCCTTCCTGCTGGAGCGCTTCTTCGGCATCCCCGGCATCGGGCGCGAAGTGATCCTGGCGGTCGAGCGCAGCGACTTCCCGGTGATCAAGGCGATCACCGTGTATGTGGCGGCCGCGACCATGCTGTTCAACCTGCTGGCCGACCTGCTGTACCAGGCGGTCGATCCGCGCGTGCAATTGAAATAAGGATGGCCATGCAGAATTTCCCCGCTTCGTCCGGCTTGTGGACGCTGGCTTGGCGCCGCCTGTGCGCCGACCGCATCGCCATGGCGGCGCTGGCCGTGGTGGCCGCCTTCCTCGCGCTGCTGGCGCTGTCGGCCGGCGGCCTGGTGGCGGCCGGCTGGGAGCGCGAAGTGGGCGTCAACTACGCGCCGCCCAGCTTTGCCGCGCCGGCGCCGTCGGCCGGTGCGGCACGGGCGCCAGCCAGTCCGGACACGCGGGCTGTGCCTGCAGCCGGCGCTGCTGGCAGCGTCGGCGCCGCCGATAGTGCCGATGCCGCCAATAAGGCCGATGCCGCGAATAAGGCCGATAAGATCGATGCCGCCGTCGCGCCGGCGCTGTCCCATGCCGCTGCGCCGGGCGGTATGGTGGCCGTGGCTCCGGCCCCGGCCGCCGGCCAGAACGAATTCGACCCGTTGGCAGCCGATATCGCCGCCCTGCGCGCCGGTCTCGGCGATAGCGAGCAGCAAGCGCTGGAGCGGCGTTCCAGCCTGCCGTTCGGCGCCGATAAGTGGGGTCACGATATTCTGCTAAAAACCATCAAAGGCGGTGAAACCTCCGTTATCGTCGGTCTGGCGGCCGCGCTGCTGGCGGTCGGCCTGGGCACGCTGTTCGGCGCGCTGTCCGGCTATTACGGCGGCCTGGTGGACGATGCCTTCAACTGGTTTTACAGCGTCTTTACGGCCATTCCATCGATCCTGATGATCTTGGCCGTGGCCGCCGTGCTGCAGCAGAAGGGCGTGCTGACCATTGTGCTGATCCTCGGCCTGACCGGCTGGACCGGGCCCTACCGCCTGATGCGCGCCGAATACCTGAAGCACAAGGCGCGCGAATACGTGCTGGCGGCCGATGCCATCGGCGCCTCGGCCTGGCGCAAGATGTTCGTGCATATTTTCCCCAACGTCAGCCATGTGGCCCTGGTCCAGCTCTCGATCCTGGTGGTAGGCTTCATCAAGGCCGAAGTCATTCTGAGCTTCCTCGGCTTCGGCGTGCCGGTCGGCGTGGTGTCGTGGGGATCGATGCTGAACGAAGCACAAAATGAGCTGATCCTGGGTAAATGGTGGCAGATGACGGCCGCCGCCAGCGCCATGGCGCTGCTCGTCACCGCCTTCTCCCTGTTCGCCGACGGCCTGCGCGACGCGCTCGACCCGAAAATCAAATGATGCCCGCCATGCCTTCTTCCGAACCGCTGCTCCAGGTGCGCGATCTGCGCATCGCCTTCCGCCTTGGCCGCCGGGAGCGCTTCGAGGCGCTCAAAGGCGTTTCCTTCGATGTGCCGCGCAATGCCACCGTGGCCCTGGTGGGCGAATCGGGCAGCGGCAAGTCGGTCAGTTCGCTGGCCGTGATGGGCTTGCTGCCCGAGCAGACCACGCTGATCGACCCGGCCAGCAGCATCCGCTTTGGCGGCCGTGAGCTGCTGAGCCTGTCGAAAGCCGAGCGGCGCGCCTTGTGCGGCAAGGATATCGCCATGATCTTCCAGGAGCCGATGTCCTCGCTCAACCCGGTGCTGACGGTGGGCTACCAGATCGGCGAAGTGCTGCGCCTGCATCTGGGCCTGGATGCGCGCCAGGCGCGCGCGCGCACCTTGGCGCTGCTGGAGGAGGTCGGCATTCCCGATCCGGCCGCGCGCATCGACGCCTATCCGGGCCAGATGTCGGGCGGCCAGCAGCAGCGCGTGATGATCGCCATGGCCATCGCCTGCGAGCCGCAACTGCTGATCGCCGACGAGCCGACCACGGCGCTCGACGTGACCATCCAGCAGCAGATCGTGCAGCTGCTGCTGCGTCTGCAACAGCAGCGTCAGATGTCCATGCTCTTCATCACCCACGACCTGGGCCTGGTGGCCGAGATCGCCGATGAGGTGATCGTCATGCGCCATGGCGCGATCCGCGAAGCGGGGCCTGCGGCGCGCGTCTTCGGCGCCCCCGAGGATGCCTATACGCGCGCCTTGCTGCATTGCCGTCCCACGCTCGATGCGCGGCCGTTGCGCCTGCCGGTGATCGCCGATTATCTGGAGGGCAGGGTGGCGCCGCCGCCGCCGCAGCGCCAGCGCGGCTATGCCGCAGGCGATGAAAACGTGCTGGTGGTGAAAAATCTGAGCAAGAGTTTCTGGCAGCGCGAAGGCTGGTTCGGCAAGCGCGAATTCAAGGCGGTGCGCGACGTCTCCTTCACCCTGCCGCGCGGCAAAACGCTGGGCGTGGTGGGCGAATCCGGATCGGGCAAGACCACCATGGGCCTGACCCTGCTGCGCCTGCATGAAGCCAGCGGCGGCAGCGCCTTCTTCGACGGCCAGGATCTGCTGGCGCTGCCGGCGCGCGACTACCACGCGTATAAGCGGCGCATCCAGATCGTGTTCCAGAATCCCTATGCCTCGCTGAACCCGCGTTTCACGGTCGGCCAGATCCTGCTGGAACCCATGCGCCTGCACGGTATTGGCGCCAACGATGGCGAACGTGTCGCGATGGCGCAGCAACTGCTCGATAAAGTCGGTCTGCCGGCCGCCGCCTACCAGCGCTACCCGCACGAATTTTCCGGCGGCCAGCGCCAGCGCATCGCCATCGCGCGCTGTCTGACCATGCGGCCGGAAGTGCTGGTCTGCGACGAATCGGTTTCGGCGCTCGACGTCTCGGTGCAGGCCCAGGTGCTGAACCTGCTGCAGGATTTGCAGGATGAATTCGGCCTGTCCTACATCTTCATTTCGCACGACCTGGCCGTGGTCAAATACATCGCCGACCAGGTGATGGTGATGCGCCAGGGCGAGGTGGTGGAGCTGGCCAATGCCGACGAGCTGTACCGCAATCCCCAGCATCCCTACACGCGCAGCCTGCTGGCCGCGATTCCACGTGGAGTAGGGCGGACTAGCTCCTTGGAAGCCTGAGTTTTGCGTTAAGATACAAGAATTATGGCGAACTTAATTTCTCTGCTTCACCAGTACGGCATCTTGATCGTGTTTGGCGTGGTCCTGATCGAACAAATGGGCTTGCCGATTCCGGCTTTCCCGATACTGATCGTGTCCGGCGCGCTGGCCATGGAAGGCGGCACGCCGCTGCCGGTGGTGCTGGCGGTGTCCATGCTGGCCTGCCTGCTGTCCGACCTGTTCTGGTTCCGCGCCGGCCGCCGCTACGGCAAGCGCATCCTCAAGCTGCTGTGCCGCATCTCGCTCTCGCCCGACTACTGCGTCAGCCAGACCGAAGACAACTTCAAACGCTGGGGACCGAAAGCCATGGTCGTCGCCAAATTCATCCCCGGCTTCAACACCATCGCCCCGCCGATGGCCGGCGCCATGGGCACGGGCGTGCCGACCTTCCTCATCTTCGCCCTGCTGGGCGGCCTGGTCTGGAGTTCGGTCGGCATCGGCATCGGCGTCTACTTCCATTCCAGCGTCGACCAGGTGCTCGACATCCTCGCCACCATGGGCAGCACCGCCCTGATGGTGCTCGGCACCTTGCTGGCCCTGTTTGTGCTGTTCAAATACATCGAACGCAAGCGCTTCGAAAAAGCCACGCAGACCGAGCGCATCACCATTGAAGAACTCAAGGAACTGCTGAGTACCGGCCAGGAACACGTGCTGGTCGACGCCCGCAGCCTGACCGCGCAATCGCTGGAACCGGCCGTCCCCGGCGCCCTGCTGGCCAATGGCGACCCGATTGCCGCCCTGGCTGCGCTGCCCAAGGACCGCATCATCATCGTCTACTGCAGCTGCCCCAACGACGTCACCGCCGCCCACGTCGCCAAGCAGCTGCACACCCACGGCTACAAGCGCGCCCGTCCCCTGCATGGCGGCCTCGACGCTTGGAACACCGCCTTCCGCCCCGCCGAACCCAGCCTCACCCCCGCCCCCGGCCACTAAGCCCCCTCCCTCGTTTGATCTAGCGCAAACAATGTCCACCCTGGTGTCAGGCACTAGAGTCGGACATTGTTTGATTTAGCTCAAGGAATGTCCGACCGTGGTGCCTGACACCAGGGTGGACATTTTTTGATTTGACGCAAAGGATCGGTAGTCATACTACTAATTGTATTTGCTTGTTTTTGCGACATTTATTGCTGTTATTTGTTGTTGTGTACTCAAACTACATTTAATTCCTTGCGCGGGTGATAAGAAATCCTTTAGGATGAAGGGGTCAATCTCATTTTTGTCCGCCATGACTGCTCCGCTTTCTTCTGCTTCGTCCTCGACCTTTGCCGGCCCGCGCTTGCTGGCGGATGTGGGCGGCACCAATGCCCGTTTCGCGCTGGAAACGGCACCCGGGACGATTGGGCTGGTGCATGTGCTGGCCTGCGCGGCATACCCAACGCTGGCGGCGGCTTTGCAAGCCTATCTGGCGCTGCCGGATGTGGCGGCCGCAGCGGCGGGGCAGGGCATCCGCCATGGCGCGATTGCGATTGCCAATCCGGTCACGGGCGACGTCGTGCGCATGACCAACCACCACTGGGAATTTTCGATCGAGGCGCTGCGCCTGGCTTGCGGTTTCGAGGTGCTGGCGGTGGTGAACGATTTCACGGCGCTGGCGCGTTCGCTGCCGCTGCTGTCGGATGCGCAAAAGGTGCAGGTCGGCGGCGGCGCGGCGCTGGCCGGGGCGCCGCTGGGCCTGATCGGTGCGGGCACCGGGCTGGGCGTGTCGGGCCTGATCCCTTCGGCGGCGGGTTGGACGGCCTTGCTCAGCGAAGGCGGCCATGTCAGCTTCCCGCCCATGGATGAGACGGAAATCGCCATCCTGCGCTTTGCCTGGCGCGAGTTCGAGCATGTGTCGGCCGAGCGCCTGCTGTCCGGCGTCGGCATCGAGTTGATTTACCGCGCCCTGGCCGAGCAGCGCGGCGAGACGGCGGAAGCGCTGCCGGCGCCGGAGATCGCGCGCCGCGCGCTGGCCGGCGAATGCGCGCTGTGCGATGCGGTGATCGAGGCGTTCTGCACCATGCTGGGCACGATCGCCGGCAATCTGGGCGTGACGCTGGGCGCCCAGGGCGGGATTTATATCGGCGGCGGCATCGTGCCGCGCCTGGGCGAGCGCTTCGCCCGTTCCGGCTTCCGCGCCCGCTTCGAGGCCAAGGGCCGCTTCCGCGCTTATCTGGCGGCGGTGCCGACCTTCGTCATCACGGCCGAGTACCCGGCTTTCCTCGGCGTGTCGGCGATTCTGGCCGAACGCCTGGCTGCCGCCTGAACAACGCCGCTTTAGGCGGCCGGGTCGACCACGGTGGCGGAGGCCGCCGCGCCGCGTCCCATGAAGTACCAGATCACGCCCGCCGTGGCGACGGTGATTGCCGCCAGGATGTGCAGCAGGCTGCGGAACGCCGCGCCATAGGCCTGCACCAGCGGCTGCGCCTGTTCGCGTCCTGGTCCCAGCAACTGCAGCGCCGAATCTAGCTTGCCGACCGCCAGATGCTGGGCGGCCTGCATGGCCTGTTCCGGCGCCAGTCCGGCCTGGGTGCTCAGGCTGTGCTGGGTCAGCGTCGCCAGCAGGGCGGCCACGATGGCCAGCGCCAGGCCTTCGCCCGCCACCCGCGTCGTGCTGAAAATGCCGGCCGCCATGCCCGCTCTTTCTTTCGGCACCACGCTCACCGCCAAGCCATCCATCAAGCCCCAGGGCAGGCTGATGCCCGCGCCGATCAGCAGCATGGGCCAGCGCATGGCGCCGGGCTGGCCCGGGGCGCAGCCGCTCAGCCAGAGCAGGCCGGCGGCCGTCGCCAGCAAGCCGCCCGCGGCCAGCCGCGCCGGCGCGATGCGGTGCGAGACCGAGGCGGCGATAAACGGCAGCACCAGCAGCGGCGCCGATAAGCCCAGCATGGCCCATCCCGCTTCCAGTTCGCTCATGCCTTCGATGCCGATCAGCCGTTCCGGCAGCAGCACCAGCAGCACGACAAAGGAGTAAGCCGGGGCGGCGGCCAGAAACTGCACGCCGGTAAACGCCGGGTAGCGGAACAGGCTCAGGTCCAGCATGGGCCGCGCCACCCGGCCTTCGATCTGGATGAAGGCGGCCAGCAGCACGCCTGCCGCCAGCAGCGCGCCGAGCGTGGGCAGGCTGGTCCAGCCATATTGCGGCGCCAGCAGGATGCCGCAGGTCAGCAGGCTGAGCGCGCCGGTGAAGCTGAGCAGCCCCGGCCAGTCCAGGCGCCGTGCCTGGGGATCGCGCGATTCATGCATGCGGGCCGCGCCCAGCAGCACCGCGCCCAAGCCGGCCAGGCCGGCGGCGTAGAACAGCGTCGGCCAGCCATGGTGCTCGACCAGATAGCCGCACAGCAGCGGGCCGAACGCGAGACCGACGCCAAAGGTCGTGCCGACCAGGCTGAAGGCGCGTGCCCGGCCGGGACCGTCGAACTCCTGGGCCAGCGCGGCCATGCTGGACGCCAGCGCGAGCGCGCCGGCGCAGCCCTGGCCGCCGCGCAGGCAATTGAAGGCGACGATGCCGGGCGCATGGGCCAGCGCCAGCGAGAACAGGGCGAAGCCGCCGGTGCCGAGCAGGAAGACGCGCTTGCGGCCGAAGCGGTCGGCCAGGGTGCCGGCCAGCATCAGGCTGCTGCCGAAGGTGAGCATGAAGGCATTGCTGATCCAGTTCATGGCCAGCGGTCCGCCGCCGAGCTGGCGGCCGATGGCGCCCATGGCCACGGCCGGGCCGGTAAAGCAGAGCGGAATGGCCAGCGCGGACAGGCAGACGGCGCCCAGCACCAGCAATTTGTTGAAAGTTCGGTTCATGGTCCATCCGAAAGAAAAAGCGGATTTACATGATAGGATGGCCGCAATCGAAGAAAAATAAGGTAAAAATCCGCTTTTGGCGGACAAAAATTCCCTAATCATGGATAGTCTGAGCAGCATCGCCGCCTTTGTGCGCGCCGCCGAAACCCTGAGCTATGTGGCTGCCGGCCGCCAGCTCGGCATTTCCGCCTCGGCCGTGGGCAAGAGCGTGATGCGGCTCGAAGCGCGGCTCGGCGTGCGCCTCCTGCAGCGCAGTACGCGCCGCATCGGCCTGACCGACGCCGGCGCCCTGTTTTACGAGCGCTGCCAGCGCATCATGGCCGACCTGGGTGAGGCCGAAGCGGAGATGCTGCACCTGATGGATGCGCCGCGCGGCAAGCTGCGCGTGAGCACGCCGGCCGTGTATTACCGCGTGCTGTTGCCGCTGCTGGCCGATTTCATGCAGCGCTATCCGGAAATCGAGCTGGAACTGGACTTCAACGACCGCCGCGTCGATGTCGTGGCCGATGGCTTCGATGTGGTGGTGCGCAGCGGCGATCTGCTCGATTCGGGCTTGACGGCGCGCCGCCTGAGCGGCTACCGCCATATGATCGTGGCCGCGCCCACGTATTTCGCGCGCCATGGCCAGCCGCGCGCGCCGGCCGATTTGCTGGAGCACGCCTGCCTGCACTATCGCTTCCACGGCAATGGCAAGCTGCGCGAGTGGCAGGTGGGGGCGCTCGCGGCGCTGCCGGGCCTGCCGCAGACCCTGGTCTGCAACAATATCGAGGCCCTGATCGGCGCCGCCCTGCGCGGCCTGGGCCTGGCCTATCTGCCCGATTTCCTGGTCAAGGACTATCTGCGCGACGGCCAATTGCAGGCCGTGCTGGACGAGCATGTGGACGATGGCGGCCAGTTCTGGCTCCTATGGCCGTCGAGCCGGCACATGTCGCCCAAGCTGCGCGTGTTTGTCGATTTCATGTGCGAACGCTTACAGGCCGCCTGAGCCGAAATTCGGCTTTTTGCGCTATTCGCAGTTTTATCAGGTACAATTGGCGTAGTTGGAAGAAACGGCACCCATCGTTTCACATGGCCGCGCGGTGTTCCCCACGAGACACTCACTCCATCTGTAATGCCCCAGCCCCGCCGCATCGGCCCCGGGCTCTGTCCCAAACACAAGAAAAGCTATGGATACAGCTGAGGCGAAAAAAGTCCTCGAAACTGCGCTGCTATGCGCGCGTGAGCCCCTATCGATACACAGTCTGAAAAAACTGTACGTGGAAGTCGATGAGCAAGGCCGTCCCCTGGGGATGGGCGTTGGCGCCGACACCATCAAGCAATTGCTGGAAGAGCTGCGCCAGGACTGGCAGGGACGCGGCATTGAAGTGGTGGGTTTGTCCAGCGGCTGGCGCTTCCAGAGCCGGCCGGAAATGAAGCAGTATCTGGATCGCCTGACTCCGGAAAAGCCGCAGAAGTATTCGCGGGCGACGCTGGAAACGCTGGCCATCATCGCGTATCGCCAGCCCGTGACGCGTGGTGATATCGAGGAAATCCGCGGCGTGGCCGTGAATTCGCAGACGATCAAGATGCTGGAAGACCGCGGCTGGGTCGACGCAGTCGGCTACCGCGATGTGCCGGGCCGTCCGGCCCTGCTTGGTACAACCAAGCAATTCCTGGACGACCTGGGCCTGAACGCGCTATCCCAGCTGCCGCCCCTGCAGCAGGTTGGCGATATGCAGGAAGCCAATTCGATGGAAGTGCTCGAAGCGGCCCTGCAAGAGAATTTTGACAAGGCAGCGCCTGGCGCCGCCCTGGCAGACAACGAAGACGAAGCAGCGCCTGGTCCAGAAGACGCAGCGCCTTTCGACGACCCCGCGCCCGACGTCATGGTTGACGCTGAGCCCAAGCAAGATACGAATAATGAACAATACTGATACCCCTGAGACCGTCGCCGCTACCGCGGCCGACGCCGTTGCCAAGCCAAAACGCCGCACCAAGGCGCAAATCGAGGCCGACAAGGCCGCTGCTGCCGCTGCGGCGCCGGCCGACACGGCCGAAGCGGCCAAGCCGAAGCGCAAGACCAAGGCTGCCGCCGACGCCGCACCCGCTGCCGAAGCGGGCGCCGATGCCGCCGTGCCGGCGAAAAAGCCGCGCGCCAAGCCGGCTGCCAAAGCCAAGGCCGACGCTGGCGGCGATGCCGCCGAAGCGGTCGCCCAGCCTGTTGCAGAGCGCAAGCCGGCGGCCCGCAAGCCCAAGGCTGGCGCCGCGCCGGCCGAGGCGCCAGTGGCGCGCGCCGCTGTTGAAGTCGCCGCTGGCGCCGCCGTGAGCGCCGTGAGCGCCGTGAGCGCCGAAGCGGGCGCCGAGGCGGTTGCCGAACGCAAGCAAGGCGGCTCGCGCACCCCGCGCGGCCCGCGCCAGATGCGCGAACAGCGCGCCCTGCGCCACGCCGAGAAGGCTGAGCGCGACGCGTCCCGTCCGGCCGGCGAGGCGGGCGAAGCGACCGCCGCGCCAGCGGCTGACGTTGTTGATGCCGCCAGTCATGCCGCCGCGCCGCAGGAACGCGCGCCGCGCCAGGAAGGCCGCAACGGCAAGCAGGGCAAGCACAAAGGCAAGAACAAGGGCGGCCAGCAGCAAGGCCAGCCAGGCGGCCCGCAGCGCGTGCCGGGCGCGTTCGGCAACAAGGTCCGCCTGTCGGACGCCGACGCCGCCTTCTCCTATGTGACCTCGGACGCTTTCGACAGCGACGAGCCGGCCAAGGGTAAGCAGGCGCCGAAAGCCGTGCGCCGCGACCTGACCGCCGACGACGACGCGCCCAAGCTGCACAAGGTGCTGGCGGAAGCCGGTCTCGGTTCGCGCCGCGATATGGAAGAGCTGATCGTCGCCGGCCGCGTTTCGGTCAACGGCGAGCCGGCCCATATCGGCCAGCGTATCCTGCCGGCCGATGCCGTGCGCATCAACGGCAAACTGATTCAGCGTAAGGTCAGCAAGAAGCCGCCGCGCGTGCTGGTCTATCACAAGCCGGCCGGCGAGATCGTCAGCCACGACGATCCGGATGGCCGTCCTTCCGTGTTCGACCGCCTGCCGAATATGAAAGTGGGCAAATGGCTGGCCGTGGGCCGCCTCGACTTCAACACCGAAGGCTTGCTGCTGTTTACCACTTCCGGCGATCTGGCCAACCGCCTGATGCACCCGCGCTACAACATCGACCGTGAATACGCGGTGCGCACGCTGGGCGAGCTGGAAGAGGGTATGCGCCAGAAACTGCTGGCCGGCGTCGAGCTGGAAGACGGCCTGGCGCAGTTCTCCAAGATCGCCGACGGCGGCGGCGAAGGCATCAACAAATGGTATCGCGTGGTGATCGGCGAAGGCCGCAACCGCGAGGTGCGCCGCATGTTCGAAGCCATCGGCCTGACCGTGTCGCGTCTGATCCGCACCCGCTACGGCGCCATGACCTTGCCAAGCAGCCTGAAACGCGGCCGCTGGGAAGAGATGGAAGAAAACACCGTGCGCGACCTGATGGCCGCTTGCGGCATCGAGAAGAAGCAGCCGGCCGGCGATAGCGCCAAAGGCAAAGGCGGCGTCAAGCAAGGCCAGGGCCAAGCCCAGGGCCAGGGTCAGGGTCAGGGTCGTGACCGCGAGCGCGAGCGCGAGCCGAACGGCAACCGCATGGACTTCAGCAACAAGAACGCCGACCCCTTCCCGCAGCCGCAGCGCGGCGGACGTGGCGGCGCCGGCCAGGGTAATTACTTTGGCGCCGGTGCCGGCGGCGGCTCCGGCCGTCCCGGCGCGGGTGGCCAGGGCCGTAGTGGCCGTCCGCAAGGCCAGGGCCAGGGTCAGGGCCAGGGTGGTTTCGGCGGCGGCCAGGGTGGCCGCGGCCAGCAGGGCAAGGGCGGCGCCGGCGCCGGACGCGGTCCGCGCCAGCCCGATCCGCTGCAAACGACTTTCGGCTTTGCCGGCGCTGCCCAACCGCGCCGCAGCCAGCCGCGCGGCGGCGCCATCGACCATGGCATGCCGCGCCGCCGCAAGGGTTAAACCCCGGCCGCAGGCCTTGTGGACACTGTTGTAAGCGTGTCCACAGGCCTTTGCGGCATTGCAGCGAAGTCAAGAAGGCGTTATAATGACCAGCCTAATAAAAGTTGTTCTTCGCAAGGTTTGTTTGCTGAGAGTGCTTTCATCTGGCTGGAATGACAAAAAGATGGGCAAATGCCCATTTTTTTTTTGGTGAACCGTTTTAAGCGGCCTGTGTCCATGGGATGCGGGCCAGGATCTGGAGATTTTCCTTGCAACTGCCGGAATTAATTGAGACGACCGTCACAGGTCTGGGCTACGAGCTGGTTGATTTCGAACGGGCCGAGCGCGGACTGCTGCGCGTGTACATCGATTTCACGGCGGAAGACGCGGAAGAAAAAGGCCCAATCACCGTTGAAGACTGCGCCACGGTCAGCCATCAGCTGAGCCATGTGCTGACGGTCGAAAACGTGAATTACGAGCGCCTCGAAATCTCGTCGCCCGGTCTGGATCGCCCGCTGCGCAAGCTGGGCGACTTCGCCCGCTTCGCCGGCTGCGAAGTCATCGTCAAGCTGCGCATCGCCTTGCCCGGCACGGCCAACCGCCGCACCTACCAGGGCTTGCTGCAAGCGCCGGAAGGCGATCAACTGGGTTTGGAATTTGAAGGTAAGGATGGTCCTGCGCTGCTGAATTTTACGCTCGCGGACGTGGATAAGGCCCGATTGGTGCCACAGGTGGATTTTAGGAGTCGCAAAGCATGAGTCGCGAAGTTTTGTTATTGGTGGACGCGCTTGCGCGTGAAAAGAACGTCGACAAGGACGTGGTCTTCGGCGCGCTCGAATTCGCGTTGGCGCAAGCCACGAAGAAGCGCTATGAAGGCGAAGTGGACATTCGCGTTTCGATCGACCGCGAGTCGGGCGAGTTCGAGTCCTTCCGCCGCTGGCACGTGGTGCCTGACGAAGCCGGCCTGCAACTGCCCGACCAGGAAGTCCTGCTGTTCGAAGCCAAAGAGCAGATCCCCGATATCGAAGTCGATGAATACATCGAAGAGCCGATCGAGTCCGTGGAATTCGGCCGCCGCTTCGCGCAGGACACCAAACAGGTTGTGCTGCAGCGCGTGCGCGACGCCGAGCGCGAACAGATCCTGGCCGACTTCCTGGAGCGCGGCGACTCGCTCGTGACCGGCACCATCAAGCGCATGGAACGCGGCGACGCCATCGTCGAATCGGGCAAGATCGAAGCGCGCCTGCCGCGCGACCAGATGATCCCGAAAGAGAATCTGCGTATCGGCGACCGCGTGCGCGCTTACATCCTGCGCGTGGACCGCAATATGCGCGGCCCGCAGGTGATCCTGTCGCGCACCGCGCCGGAATTCATCATGAAGCTGTTCGAGCTGGAAGTGCCGGAAATCGAACAAGGCATGCTGGAGATCAAATCCGCCGCCCGCGACGCCGGCGTGCGCGCCAAGATCGCCGTCTACACCGCCGACAAGCGCATCGATCCGATCGGCACCTGCGTCGGCATGCGCGGCTCGCGCGTGCAGGCCGTGACCGGCGAACTCGGTGGCGAGCGCGTGGACATCGTGCTGTGGTCGGAAGATCCGGCCCAATTCGTGATCGGCGCCCTGGCCCCTGCCAATGTGTCCTCGATCATGGTCGATGAAGAGAAGCACGCCATGGACGTGGTGGTGGATGAAGAGAACCTGGCGATCGCCATTGGCCGTTCCGGCCAGAACGTGCGCCTGGCTTCCGACCTGACCGGCTGGAAGATCAACATCATGACGGCCGAGGAATCGGCCGACAAGTCGGCTCAGGAAACGGCGGCAGTGCGCGCGCTGTTCATGGAAAAACTGGATGTGGACCAGGAAGTGGCCGACATTCTGGTGGAAGAGGGCTTCTCCAGCCTGGAAGAAATCGCCTACGTGCCGATTTCGGAAATGCTGGAAATCGAAGCTTTCGACGAAGACACCGTCAACGAACTGCGCACCCGCGCCCGTGACGCCCTGGTCACCGAAGCCATCGCTTCGGAAGAAGGCCTGGAAGGCATGGACGAGGCCCTGGTTGGACTGGAAGGCATGGACCGCATCACCGCGGGCAAGCTGGGTCTGGCCGGCATCAAGACCGTCGAAGCATTTGCCGGTCTGGCGTATGACGAGTTTGGCGCGATCCTGGCCCTGGCGGCCGACCGCGCCCGTGAACTGATTAAAACTGAATTTGAAGATGTGACCGACGATGAGATGAAACTCGTCGATGCGAAGTACGACGACCGTGCCAAGGCGCTGCAAGCCAAGGCCTGGACGGCGGCTGAATCCGCAAAGGCTTGATCTGAGTATCTTTATCATCTACGCGACACATAGAAAAGAGGACTGAATGGCGAGTAACAACGTAGCCCAATTTGCCACCGAACTGAAGATGCCTGCAGATTTGCTGCTGACGCAGCTGCGTTCTGCCGGCGTCGAGAAAAGTTCGACGTCAGATCCATTGTCGAAAGATGATAAGGATAAGCTGCTGGATCACCTGCGCCGCACCCATGGCGCAGGCGCGGATACGGAAAAGAAAAAGATCACCCTGACCCGCAAGGAAACCACGGAGATCAAACAGGCCGACGCCACTGGCAAGTCGCGCACCATCCAGGTGGAAGTGCGCAAGAAGCGCACCTTCGTCCAGCGCGACGATCTGGTGACCCCGGCTGCCGCCGCCAAGGCCGCACCGGTGATCGACGAAGCCGAGCGCGCCCGCCGCGAGGAAGAGGCGCGCCGCCAGGCCGAGCTGATCGCCCGCCAGGAAGCCGAACTGCGCGAGAAGCAGGAACGTCTGGCCAAGCTGGACGCTGAAAAAGAAGCCCAGGCGAAAGCCTCCGCCGCCGCCGAAGCCGAAGCGAAGAAAGCCGCCGAAGCCGAAGCGCAGAAAGTCGCTGCCGAGAAAGCCGCGGAGAAAGCCGCTGCCGAGAAGGCCGCCGCTGCCGGCGCCGCCTCGGCCGCTGATGCCGCCGCCGCCGCCGAAGCGGCTGCCGCCGCTGATAAAAAGCGCCAGGCCGACGCTGAAGAGAGCAAGAAGAAGAACGAAGCTGCCGCCAAGGAAGCCGCCGAACGCGCTGCCGCCACCGAGCGCGCACGCCAGGCCGTGGCTGACGAAGTAGCGCAGATCAAGGCCATGATGAACGCGCCGCGCCGCGTGGTGAAGGCGCCAGAACCGGCTCCTGCCCCAGCGGCCAAGCCGAAAACCGCCGAAGGCACGCTGCACAAGCCGGCTGACAAGAAGCCGGCCGCCGGCGCCGCGACGGACAAGAAAGACGACAAGAAACCAGGCGACAAGAAGTCGATCAAATCGGCCAATGTTTCCTCCACCTGGCAGGACGACGCCAAGAAACGCGGCGCGCCAGGCGGTGGCGGCGGTGCCAACAAGGGCCGTGGCGGCAACACCGGCGGCCGTGACGGCTGGCGCAGTGGCGGCAAGGGCGGTCGCCGCTCTTCGCACCACGACGACCGCGAATCGAACTTCCAGGCACCGACCGAAGCGATCATCAAGGAAGTGCACGTACCGGAAACCATCACCGTGGCCGAACTGGCGCACAAGATGTCGGTCAAGGCTTCCGAAGTCATTAAACAGCTGATGAAGCTGGGCCAGATGTGCACCATCAACCAGGTGCTGGACCAGGAAACCGCGATGATCGTGGTGGAAGAGATGGGCCACAAGGCCTTCGCTGCCGCCGTGGACGATCCGGAAGCGCTGCTGGCCGACCAGGGCGAACACGCCCACTTCGAATCGAGCCCGCGCGCACCGGTGGTGACCGTGATGGGTCACGTCGACCACGGTAAGACCTCGCTGCTGGACTACATCCGCCGCGCCAAAGTGGCGTCGGGCGAAGCTGGCGGCATTACCCAGCACATCGGCGCCTACCACGTGGACACTCCGCGCGGCACGATCACCTTCCTGGATACGCCGGGCCACGAGGCGTTCACCGCCATGCGTGCCCGCGGCGCGAAAGCGACCGACATCGTTATTCTGGTGGTGGCAGCCGACGACGGCGTGATGCCGCAGACGAAGGAAGCGATTGCCCACGCCAAAGCGGCCGGCGTGCCGCTGGTGGTGGCGATCAACAAGATCGACAAACCGGGCGGCAATCTGGAACGCGTGACGCAGGAGCTGATCGCCGAGCAGGTGGTGCCGGAAGAATACGGCGGCGATTCGCCGTTCGTGCCGGTGTCCGCGAAGACCGGCCAGGGCATCGACGCCCTGCTGGAAAACGTGCTGCTGCAAGCCGAAGTGCTGGAGCTGAAAGCGCCGGCCGAAGCGCCTGCGCGCGGCCTGGTGGTGGAAGCCCGTCTGGACAAGGGCCGCGGCCCGGTCGCGACGATCCTGGTGCAATCCGGTACGCTGAAGCGCGGCGACGTGGTGCTGGCTGGTTCTTCCTATGGCCGCGTGCGCGCCATGCTGGACGAAAACGGCAAGCCGATCGCCGAAGCCGGTCCATCGATCCCGGTCGAAATCCAGGGTCTGACCGAAGTGCCGGCCGCCGGCGAGGAAGTCATGGTCATGGCCGACGAGCGCAAGGCGCGTGAAATCGGTCTGTTCCGTCAAGGTAAATTCCGCGACGTGAAGCTGGCCAAGCAGCAGGCAGCGAAACTGGAAAACATGTTCGACCAGATGGCCGAGGGCGAGGTGAAGAACCTGCCGCTGATCATCAAGACCGACGTGCAGGGTTCGCAGGAAGCGCTGGTTGGCTCGCTGCAGAAACTGTCGACCTCCGAAGTGCGTGTGCAGATCGTGCACGCGGCGGTGGGTGGCATCTCGGAATCGGACGTCAATCTGGCGGTGGCCTCGAAAGCGGTCATCATCGGCTTCAACGCCCGTGCCGATGCGCAGGCGCGCAAGCTGGCCGAGGCCAACGGCGTGGACATCCGCTACTACAACATCATTTACGACGCGATCGAAGAAGTCAAAGCGGCGCTGTCGGGCATGCTGGCGCCGGAGAAGCGCGAGCACGTCACCGGCCAGGTGGAAATCCGCCAGGTCATCCTGGTGTCGAAAGTGGGCGCGATTGCCGGCTGTCTGGTTACCGACGGCGTGGTCAAACGTTCTTCCTCGGTACGCCTGCTGCGCAACAACATCGTGGTGTGGACCGGCGAAATCGACTCGCTCAAACGCTTCAAGGACGACGCCAAAGAAGTGCGCGCCGGTCTGGAGTGCGGCCTGTCGCTCAAGGGCTACAACGACATCGAGGTGGGCGACCAGCTGGAAGTCTTCGAAGTACAGGAAATCGCCCGTACGCTGTAATAGCGGCTGGCAGCGATACGTGGCGGGTGCTTCCCGCTCCGCGCATGGCGCGGGGCAGGCGCACCCGCCATACTTTTTATTGGTAACACATCATGGCAAAACACAGTAAATCCATCCCAGCGCGCGGCCTGCGCGTGGCCGATCAGATCCAGAAGGACTTGTCCGAGCTGATCGCCTTTGAACTGAAAGACCCGCGCGTCGGCATGATCACGCTGGCCGAGGTGCAGCTCACGCCCGACTATGCCCACGCCAAAATCTACTTCACCACGCTGAAGGACGATGCGGAGTCGGTGAAGAACACCCTGGCCGGCCTGAACGCGGCGGCCGGCTATCTGCGCAACCAGCTGGGCAAGCGCCTGCACATCCACACGCTGCCGCAGCTGCACTTTGTGCATGACATCTCGACCGCGCGCGGCATGGAAATGTCGGCCCTGATCGACAAGGCCAACGCCAGCCGCGCCGCCGACGCCGACGAAGACAGCGGCGCAGACGGTAAGAACTAAGCATGACTCAGCAAAAAGTGAAGCGCGTCCGCGATCTGGTGGACGGCGTGCTGCTGCTGGATAAGCCGGTCGGCCTGTCCAGCAACGATGCGCTGATCAAGACCAAGCGCGTGCTGAACGCGAAGAAGGCCGGCCATACCGGCACCCTCGACCCTTTCGCCACCGGCCTGCTGCCGCTGTGCTTCGGCGAGGCCACCAAGTTCTCGCAGGACTTGCTGGAGGCGGACAAGACCTACTTGACCACCGTGCATCTGGGCCAGCGCACCGACACCGGCGACACCGAGGGTGAAGTGGTCGAGACGCGCGAGGTGAATGTCACGCGCGAGCAGATCGAGGCCGTGCTGGCGCAGTTCCGTGGCCCGATCGCCCAGGTGCCGCCCATGTATTCGGCGCTCAAGCGCGACGGCAAGCCGCTGTACGAATACGCGCGCGCCGGCATCACGCTGGAACGCGAGGCGCGCAATGTGGTGATCCACAAGCTGGAGCTGGTCGACTACGAGGCGCCTTTCCTCAAGCTGGAGGTCACCTGCAGCAAGGGCACGTATATCCGCGTGCTGGGCGAGGATATCGGCGCGGCGCTCGGCTGCGGCGCGCATCTGAACGCCTTGCGCCGCACCCAGGTCGGCGCGCTGACGGCCGAGCATATGATCACGCCGGAACAGCTGCTGGCGCATCCCGCGCCGCTGGAACTGCTCTCGCCGGTCGATGCGCTGCTGTCGTCCTTCCCGGCCGTGCAGCTGACGGCGGAACTGGCGAAGCGCTTCCTGCAAGGCCAGCGCCTGCCGCTGGGCAAGGAGCCGTCGGTGACGGTGCCTGCCGCGCCGGGCCGCGTGCGGGTCTATCTCGATGCGAAGCTGCTGGGTACGGGGCAGTTGCAGGAATACGCGATCCTGGCGCCCGAGCGTCTGATCGCCGCTGCCCAGGCGCAGTAAACGACGCCCGGCCGGCGTCCATGCCGGTGCGCCGCTGCGCGCAGCGATAAGCTATAAGGCGCGCTTGTCGCTGCTGCAGGTCTGTTTGATGGTTTGCCGCAGCCAGCGGTGGGCGTGGTCGTTGTCCAGGCGCGGATGCCAGGCCTGCACGATGGTCACCGGCGTGAGCGGCAGCGGCAATTCAAAGTGCCGCAGCTTCATGCCCAGCTTCTCGATATTGTGCAGCATGGCGCGCGGCAGCAGCGGCAGCACCAGGTCCGAATCGGCCAGCGCGAAAATCGCCGAGTGGAAATTGGGGGCGATCAGCGCCACCCGCTGCTGCAGCTTGTGCTCGGCCAGCATGGCCGCCGTCGGCCCATAAGCGCGGCCGCGGCGCGAGACGCTGATATGGTCGTAAGCGACCAGCCGCGCCGGGTCGATGGGCGCATCGAAGATGGCGTGATCCTCGCGCGCCAGCCCCACGAAAGTCGTATTGAACAAGGTCTGCACCTTGATGTCGGCGCCGAAGGCGCGCGTGGCGCTGATGTAAAGATCGATGCGGCCTTCGCGCAGCGCGCCGTCGTCGATATCGCCCTCCGGCACGAAGCGCAGCACGGCGTTGGGCGCTTTGGCGCGCATGGCCTCGCGCAACTGGCCGCCGTAAGTGCCGACGAAGACATCGTTGGCGCGGATGCTGAAGGTGCGCTCCAGCGTCGCCAGATCCACCTCCCGTCCAGCATGAAATACCGCGTGCGCCTGTTCCACCAGGCCGCGCACCTGGTCGCGCAGCTCCAGCGCGCGCGGCGTCGGCGTCAGGCCGCGTCCCGCGCGCACCAGCACCGGATCGCCGATCGCTTCGCGCAGGCGCGACAGGGTGCGGCTCATGGCGGGGGCGCTCAGGTGCATGCGCTGGGCGGCGCCCACGACGCTGCCTTCTTCCAGCAGGATGTCGAGGGCGACGAGCAGGTTCATATCGGGCATTTGCATGCCCCGCAGCTTATCACGCCACTCATGGCCGCGCCGCTACCGCCACGGCACTCCCTTTCGTGGGCTGGCCTGCCGTCTCGCTCCAGCTTTGCCAGCCGCCGCCCAATGCCTTGTACAGGTCGACCAGGGCCAGCGACACGGCGGCCGTGCTTTCGGCCAGCGCCGCTTCGTTGGCCAACAGCGCATCCTGCACGCTCAGCACATTCAGGAAATCGACGGTGCCCGCCACATACTGCTGCTGCGCGTTGTTCAGCGCGATGCGGCTTTGCGCCACGGCTTCGTGCAGGCGTTCGCGGCGCTCCTGCTGCGCGCGGCTGGTGGCCAGCGCATCGTCCACCTCATGCCAGGCGCGCAGCACGGTTTGCTGGTAGGCCAGCGCTGCTTCCTGCTGGCGTGCCTCGCTTAGTTTCAGCATGCCGCGCAAATGGCCTCCGTCGAACAGCGGCAGGCTGAAAGCCGGGCCAAAACTGAACTGGCGGCTGTTCCAGCTGCCGAAGTCGGACAACTGGGTGGCCTGGAAGCCCAGGTTGCCGGACAAGGTAATGCGCGGATAGAAGTCGGCCTTGGCCATGCCGATGGACGCGGTGGCCGCATGCAGCAGGGCCGAGGCGCGGCGGATATCCGGCCTGCGCTGCGCCAGCTCGCTCGGCAGTCCCAGGGCTGCGACGGCCGGACCGGCCGGCACGAAGTGCGCCACCGCGCTGTGTTTCGCCAATGCGCCGGCGCTCGCTTCCGCGTTCCGTTCCGTGCTGCCTGCGACGCTCGTTTTCGCGCTGCGCTCCGTGCTTCCTTCGAGGTCCGCTCCCGTGCTCCGTTCCGAGCCTCTTTCTGCGCTCGTTGCGGTCAGTTCCGCGCGCAGGGCTTGCGGCGGCTGGGCCAGCAGCAGGCCGAGGGCGTTGACGCCGGCCGCTTCGCGCTGGCGCAGGCCGGGCAGGCGCGCTTCGATGGCGGCCACCTGGGCGCTGGCGCGCGCCACGTCCAGCTCCGTCGCCACGCCTTCGCGGTTGCGGATGCGCGTCAGCTCCAGGCTGCGGCGCGCGATCGCCAGATTCTGTTCCGTGATCGCCAGCAGGCTTTGCGTCGAGCGCAGGCGGATATAGTGCTGCGCCGTTTCCGCCGCCAGCGAGAGCAGGGCGGCGTGGCGCTGTTCCTGCGCCGCTTCGACCTGCGCATCGGCAGCTTCCACCGTGCGCCGCACGCGGCCCCAGAAGTCCAGCTCCCACGATGCATTGAAGCCGCCTTGCGCCAGCGTATAAGCCGATTCGCCCTTGCGGCCGGACGGATCGCCCAGGCCCACCTGGCTGGCGCGCGCGCGGCTGATGCCGCCCGCCGCATTGAGCTGCGGCGTTTCGGCCGCACCCATGCTCTGGCGGATGGCACGGCTTTGTTCCAGGCGGCTGGCGACGATCTGCAGATCGAGATTGCCCGCCACGGCGCGCTGGATCAGGGCCGCCAATTGCGGATCGTCAAAGCTGCTCCACCACGCCAGTTCCACCGCGCCGGGCGCGCTTTGTTCGTTGGCCAGCCAGTGCTGGGGCAGGGCCGCTGGCGGCGCCTTGAAGTCGGGGCCGAGTGCAGCGCAGCCGGATAGCACGATAGGCGCCAGCAACAGGGCCAATGCAGGCTGTAGCTGGAGGAGCGGGGGCCGCTTGCGAAGCTGCCTGCCGCTCAAGGACTGGCGGCCGATGGCATGGGCGCTCATCGTGCATCTCCCATTTGCGCGATGCGCGGCTGCACCGAGGTATCGACATTGGCGGTGACCGACATGCCGACGCGCAGTTTGCCGCGCAGCGGCTGGCCGGCATCGAACACGATACGGGTCGGGATGCGCTGCACGACCTTGGTGAAATTGCCGGTGGCGTTGTCCGGCGCGATGGCCGAGAAGGTGGCGCCGGTGGCGGGGGCGATGCTCTCCACCTTGCCGCGCAACTGCTCGCCGGGCCAGCCGTCGACCGTGATGCTGACCGGCTGGCCGGGACTCACATGGCTCAGCTGCGTCTCCTGGAAGTTGGCGACCACATAGGCTTGCTCCACCGGCACCACCGCCAGCAGGGCTGCGCCGGGCGCGACGTGGGCGCCGACACGCACGCTGCGCCGCGCCACCACGCCGTCGATGGGCGCGCGCAGGCTGGTGTGGGACAGATCGAGTTCGGCCTGCTCCTGGCTGGCGCGGGCCTTTTGCAGCATGGCTTCGGCCACCGCGTGCTGGGCCTGCAGCACGGTGTTCTGTTTGACGGTGGCGCCCAGCGCGGCGCGGTTCTGTGCCTGGCGCGCCAGCAGGGTGTCGTGGCGCGCCTTGGCCTGTTGCGCGTTCTGCGCCGTGCCGGCGCCTTGTCCGGCCAGATTGGTATAGCGTTCCAGTTCAGCCTTGGCCAGCGTGAGGTCGGCGCGGTCGGCCATCGAGGTGGCTTCGGCCTGCTCGATCAGGTAGCGCTGGCGCTCCAGCGTGGCGGCGCTGTTGGCCAGTTGGGCTTCGGCGTTGGCCACGCCGGCGCGCGCCGCTTCCAGCGCGGCCTGGAAATCGCGGTCGTCGATGCGCACCAGCAGCTGGCCGGCTTTCACGGCCTGGTTGTCGGCGGCCAGCACTTCGGCCACGATGCCGCCGACCTTGGGCGAGAGCAGCATGAAGTCGGCGGCGACGAAGGCGTCGTTGGTGCTTTGCGCTTCGGCGGCCACCAGCAGCTGGCGGCCGCCATAGGCCGCGCCGCACAGCAGCAGGGCGGCCATGGCGATGGCGGAATTGCGGGACAGATGTTTCATTTTCTTTTCCTTTATGTTTTAAGCGGCGCGCGGCGGATAGATGCGCTGCGCGACCAGCGGGATCAGGGCGATCATGGCGGCGGCCATCATGGCCATTGCCAGGTAGAGATCGCGGGTGGTGAGGGTGGCCACCTGGTGCTGGAACTGGCGCGCCAGCAAGGCGGGTAGGGTGCCGTTCATGGTCAGCGGCGCATTGCCCAGATGGTCGGCCAGGGCTTGGGCGTGGAAGTGCGAACGTTGGCCGCCCATATAATCGAGCACGCCGCCCGCCAGCACGGCGGCAAAGCCCTTGATCGTGTTGAACCAGGCAGAGGCGAAGGGACCGTCCTGCGGCGCCAGGCCGGAAGTGGCCAGCATCAGCAGCGGAATCACGGCCATGGGCTGGGCCAGGATCTGCAGCGATTGCAACAGATAGAAATTCTCGCGCGTCCATTCCGGCGTGGCAGCCGCGCCCAGCAGCTTGGACACGGCCAGCATGGCGAGGCCGCCGGCCAGCACCCAGCGGCAGTCGACGCGGCGGATATTGCACAGCGCCGCCACCAGCACCAGGGCCAGCAACTGCGGCAGGGCCACCATCAGCATCAGCGGCGCCGTCTGCAGCGGGCGGTAACCGTGCACCTGGGCCAGGAAGGACGAGGGCAGGCGCGTTGCCGCCACCAGCACGAACAGCACGCCGGCCAGGGTGATCAGCGCATGCGTCAGATTGCGGTTGGCCAGCAGCTGGATCTTGAAGAAGGGCAGGGGATGCGACCATTCGTTGACCAGGAAGGCGGCCAGCAGCAGGCAGCCGCCGATCAGCAGGAAGGCGATCAGGCCGGACTCCAGCCAGTCCATACGCTCGCCCAGCGACAGGCCCAGCACGATCATGCTGATGGCGGGCAGGCCAAGCAGAAGGCCTAGCCAGTCGAACTGGCGGAAGCGTTCCAGCTTGAGCGGGTCTTGCGGCAGGCCCCAGGCCACGGCCGCCATCGACAGCAGGCAGGGCGGAATGATCTGCCAGAAGGTCCACTGCCAGGGCGTGTACTCGGTCCACAGCGCGGCCAGCGGCGTGCCCAGGGTGGGGCCGACGGTGGCGGTCAGCGCATAGCTGGCCAGGCCATACAGCTTGATATGCGGCGGCAGGAAGCGCAGCGCCACTGTCATCAGCATGGGCGGCAGGGCGCCGCCGGCCAGTCCTTGCAGGGTGCGCAGCAGCATCAGCGTGGACAGATTGGGCGCCAGCGGACACAGTGCGCCGAACAGCATGAAGGCGCCCAGCATGGCCAGCGTGAAGCGGCGCAGCGAGAACGTGGCCGAGCACCAGGGCGCGAACGCCATGGCGCAGACCGAGGCCGCCGCATACACGGCCAGCAGCCAGCTGCCTTCGTCGGCGCCGATGCCCATGGCGCCGCGGATATCGGCCAGCGCCACCTTGGTCACGTTCTCGTTCAGGCCCGCCATCAGCACGGCCAGCAGCACGCCGGCCAGGCCGGTGGCGATGCGCAGACCGAAAGTCGGTGGCCCAGGCGGCTTGGGCGGGGCGGCGGCCGGCACCGAGGCGGTGCTCATGGCCGCCTCCTGGCGCAGGAAAACAATAGGAATTGCATATAAAGCTCCACTAAAAAACCATGTGGGCAGTATATGAGGCGCTATCGATTGCGAAAATTGATAATTGAGAAATCGTGAATTGCGTCAGGCGCACTCAATAACCCGGCGCGGGCCGGGTTATTGAACATTACATCCAACCCATATCGTGCTGGATGCCGGTCAGAGCCACCTGCACAGAGCTGGCATCGCTGGTCACCAGATCCAAAGCGCGGGTTCCCACTGCATCGTGGCCTTCAATTTGATAGGTCAGGCCAAAATTTTCACTGACCGTGGCGCGATTGATCAGGAAGTCGTGTTCGGCCCAGGTTGGGGCGCTGCCGACACCGTTGGTGTTTGCCGTGGACGTCATCAGGTGGTAGGCGACATCACCTCGGCTCATGCCCTCGGCGGACATTTTATTTAACCAAAACTGCTTTCCTACGGCGTCTACCGATCGTCCCAGCGTATTCAAGTAAAGCGTGTTGATATAGTCGGCGTTGGATATGGAGCCATACTTGCTCTGGGCTTCGGCAGAAGAGGCCAGGTCATTGCTGACCTGTTGTACGGTTTTGCCATTTTTCAATGCGTTAGCCCAGAATTCCAGGCCGTTATGTTCCACGGCGCGATCCAGTACCGTGCTATACAGCATGGCAACTTGACCGCGTTCCGTAGTCCAAGCCGTGTCCACGCCTTTAAACCCATCGACTACATCAACAGTCCGCAATTTGATGCCGGTATAGAGGAAATTATAAGGAATGGCGGCGTATCCCTTATCGCCCCAGCCCTCGCCCCAAGAATTTTCTATGATGTAAGAGCCGCCGTTTAAATGGTCATCGCGCCCGACAACCAGGAAGGCGTGGTCGCCGTACTTTTCCTGATTGGTAAAGGTGGTTTGCTGGCTAAAGGGTTTTGCTCCCATATACCCTAGCCAGTTGGGGATCTCGCCGCCCAGGATCACAGCTTTCCCATGCATGAGCTCCTTGTCGAGAACGGAGTTGATCTGGGCTTGTTGCAACGCTTTGTTCACCTGAACTTCGCCATTGCTCAGCTCGCTGGGCAGTAAATTTCCGAAAACACCGTCCTTGAAGATCAGCCAGTTTGCATAGCTGCTGTAGCCAGTGACTTTCTGACTTGCGGCGCTGGCTTTGGCGGAAGCCGTCGGGGCCTGGTAGACCGCGCTGGTCGTATCGACAATGCCGTTTTGATTGTGATCGATTACATTGCCGTCATATGGAGCGGCCGCCGCTTGAGTGGAGATGCCAACTTGTGTGGCCAACTTCAGCATCAGATTCACATTGGCGCCGCCATCGATAGCTGCCTTGCCGTTGGCGGCGCGATATTCATAATAAATCTGGTTTCGTGCTAACTCGCCTGTATCCTGATGATATTCGCGGGACTGCAAGCGGATTGCTTGGCAGACAGCGTTGGCGACACAGGAATTTTCCCCAAGCTGATCAAAAACCGGGGCGGAGAATTTATTGAGATAAATAGAAGAGGAAATAGTGCTCATTGAAATATTTTTCCACATTGTTTTTAAGAAATATTGCGGAAAAAATATATCATAAAATAAATTATTTTTCTGAAAATATTGCGTAAAAGTATGGCGCACCGATAACTCGCGCCGAACTGGCTCGGGTGGTGGGGACGGGGAGGGGCTATCTTGAATGCGCGGCTGCGTGCTATACTAGTGGGTTCAGTGCAGCCGCACTCGCAGTCTTTCTGTAACTACAACGACCATGTCTAATACTAAACGCGCTATCCGCAATATCGCCATCATCGCTCACGTTGACCACGGCAAAACCACCCTCGTCGACAAGCTGCTGCGCCAATCCGGCACCTTCCGTGAGAATCAGCAAGTTGAAACCCGCGTGATGGACTCCAACGACCTCGAAAAGGAACGTGGCATTACCATTCTGGCGAAGAACTGCGCCGTTGAGTATGAAGGCACCCACATCAACATCGTCGACACCCCAGGCCACGCCGACTTCGGCGGCGAAGTGGAGCGCGTGCTGTCGATGGTTGACTCCGTGCTGCTGCTGGTCGATGCGCAAGAAGGCCCGATGCCGCAGACCCGTTTCGTGACCCGCAAGGCGCTGGCCCTGGGCCTGAAGCCGATCGTCGTGGTCAACAAGATCGACCGTCCGGGCGCCCGTCCTGACTGGGCCATCAACGCCACCTTCGAACTGTTCGACAAGCTGGGCGCAACCGACGAGCAGCTCGACTTCCCCGTGGTGTACGCATCGGCCCTGAACGGCTACGCTTCGCTCGACGACACCGTGCGCGAAGGCGATATGAAGCCGCTGTTCGAAGCTATCCTGAAGCACGTGCCAGTGCGTGACGACGATCCGGACGGTCCGCTGCAGATGCAAATCACCTCGCTCGACTACTCCTCCTACGTTGGCAAGATCGGCGTTGGCCGTATCAGCCGCGGCCGCGTGAAAGCCGGCCAGGACGTGATCGTGCTGAACGGCCCTGAGTCGACCCCGATCAAGGCCCGCATCAACCAGGTGCTGAACTTCAAAGGCCTGGAGCGCGTGCTGGTCGATGAAGCCATCGCCGGCGACATCATCCTGATCAACGGTATCGAAGATATCGGCATCGGTTCCACCCTGTGCGCACCGGACACCCCGGACGCGCTGCCGATGCTGACCGTCGACGAGCCGACCCTGACCATGAACTTCATGGTCAACAGCTCCCCGCTGGCCGGCCGCGAAGGCAAATTCGTGACCTCGCGCCAGCTGCGCGACCGTCTGGACAAGGAACTGAAAGCCAACGTGGCGCTGCGCGTTGCCCCGACCGACGACGACACCGTGTTCGAAGTGTCCGGTCGCGGCGAGCTGCACCTGACCATCCTGATCGAAAACATGCGCCGCGAAGGCTTCGAGATGGCCGTGTCCCGTCCGCGCGTGGTGTTCAAGATGGTCGATGGCGTGCGCCATGAGCCGTACGAACTGCTGACCGTGGACGTGGAAGAAGTCAACCAGGGCGGCGTGATGGAAGAACTGGGCCGCCGTCGTGGCGACCTGCAGAACATGGAATCGGACTCCAAGGGCCGCGTGCGCCTGGAGTACCGCATTCCTGCGCGTGGCCTGATCGGCTTCCAGTCCGAGTTCATGACCCTGACCCGCGGTACCGGTCTGATGTCCCACATCTTCGACGCTTACGCGCCGGTCGACAACTCCAAAGGCGAACTGGCCGGCCGCCGCAACGGCGTGCTGATCTCGCAGGACGACGGCGCCGCCGTGGCCTACGCCCTGTGGAAGCTGCAAGACCGCGGCCGTATGTTCGTGGTGCACAACGACCCAGTGTACGAAGGCATGATCATCGGTATCCACTCGCGCGACAACGATCTGGTGGTGAACCCGATCAAGGGCAAGCAGCTGACCAACGTGCGTGCTTCCGGCACCGACGAGGCAGTGCGCCTGGTGCCGCCAGTCCAGCTGTCGCTGGAATACGCGGTGGAATTCATCGAGGACGACGAGCTGGTGGAAATCACCCCGAAATCGATCCGTCTGCGCAAGCGCTTCCTCAAAGAGCATGAGCGTAAAAAGGCATCGCGCGAAGGCGCGTAATCGCTTCGCGATTCGCCAAAACCGCCGGACCCGCAAGGGCCGGCGGTTTTTTTTCGTCTGAAGCTCGCCAAAAGCTGGGCAGCGACTTTTGGTGCGTTGCAGCATCTGTGCTTGGGATCGATAGCAAATTCGGTATTGTTATATGAGACTTGATGCACAAAACACCATTGGATCGCCAAGGCAATATGGGGCATGATGGGCGGCGGGGCTTGCAATGTTGAGGCAGCTCCAGATTTGTGCGGCGCACACCGCAGGCCCATGATGGAGGAAACATGACTGAAATGACCGTTCCCGCCCAGCCCGCAGCGGCCAACGCCGGGAAGCAAGCCCAGGACCTGTATACGGCCTGGCTGGGCGCCATGCCGAACCTGGCGCAGCAGGCGCAAAGCTATTGGACCGACGCCATGCAGCGCTCGGTGCTCTTCCTCGATGTGCTGCGCCAGCGCGGCAACGAGCGCAATGAGCGCCTGCAGGACCTGGCGCCCCATGTCCTGAGTTTCGACTTTGAGCCGCTGATCGATGGCCGCACGCTGGAACGCCCCGTCAATTACAGTCTGATTCGCATCGTCCCGCCCAAGGGCTGGGAGATCGACGAGAACAAGCGGCCCTTCATCGTGTTCGATCCGCGCGCCGGCCACGGTCCCGGCATCGGCGGCATGAAGCAGGACAGTGAGATCGGCGTCGCCCTGAAGGCGGGCCATCCATGCTACTTCGTCACCTTCCTGCCCAATCCCGTGCCGGGCCAGACCATCGAGGACGTGTGCCGTGCCGAAGCGCACTTCATCGCCCAGGTGGGCGCCCTGCACAGCCACGCCGACGGCAAGCCGGCCCTGATCGGCAACTGCCAGGCCGGCTGGCAGATCATGATGACCAGCGCGCTGCGGCCCGACCTGACCGGCCCCCTGCTGCTGGCCGGCGCGCCGCTGTCCTACTGGGCCGGGGTGCGCGGCAAGAATCCGCTGCGCTACCTGGGCGGCGCCATGGGCGGCACCTGGCTGACCTCCCTCTCGGGCGACCTGGGGCACGGCTTGTTCGACGGCGCCCTGCTGGTCAGCAATTTCGAGAACATGAATCCTTCCAACACCTTGTGGAAGAAGAATTACAACGTCTACTCCCGCATCGACACCGAAGGTCCGCGCTTCCTGGAATTCGAAAGATGGTGGGGCACGCCGGTGCTGCTGAACGCGGGTGAGATCCAGTACATCACCGATAATCTCTTCGTCGGCAACCGCCTGAGCCAGGGCGCCATCCACGACAGCGCCGGCCGCCGCATCGACCTGCGCAATATCACTTCGCCCATCGTGGTGTTCTGCTCCTGGGGCGACGACATCACGCCGCCGCAGCAGGCCATGGGCTGGGTGCTCGACCTGTACGAGGACGACGAGGCGCTGGCCACCGGCGGCCAGACCATCATCTACTCCATGCACCAGAGCATTGGTCACCTCGGCATCTTCGTGTCGGCTTCGGTGGCCAACAAGGAGCACGAAGAGTTCACCCGCTCGATGGACTTGATCGACGTGCTGCCGCCCGGCCTGTACGAGGCGGTCTTCATCGAGAAGGACGAGAACCTGGCCAACCCGGAGCTGGCCGACGGCAAATACGTGCTGCGCTTCGAACATCGCACGCTGGAAGACCTGCGCCAGCTGGGCGGCAACGACGAAGCCGACGAGCGCCGCTTCGCCACCGTGGCCCGCCTGTCGGAAATCAACCAGGGTCTGTACCGCACCTATGCCAGCCCGCTGGTGCGCGCCTTCGCCAGCGAGGCCGGCGCCGACATGCTGCGCAATCTGCATCCCTACCGCCTGCGCTACGAACTGTTCTCGGACAAGAATCCCTTCATGCAGGGCGTGGCCCAGCTGGCCGAGAAGGTGCGCGCCGAACGCAAGCCGGTGGCGGAGGACAATGTCTTCCTGGCGCTGCAGGATACGATCTCGGCGCAGATCACCACCACGCTCGATATGTACCGCGACCTGCGCGATATGGCCGAGGAAAACTTCTTCGTCCACATGTACGGCCAGCCGCTGCTGCAAACCCTGGTCGGTCTGCGCGCCGACCACGTGCTGGCCAAGCGCCGCATCGGCCGCGACATCGCGCGCGAGTCGGCCGTGGCCAAGCGCAACGAGCATCTGGCCACGCGCATGGCCGAAGGCGGCTCGCTGGAAGCGGTGGTGCGCGCCATGCTCTACATCGGCCGCAGCCAGGAGCTGCGCGCGGCCGACGAACGCGCCTTCGCCATCCTGCGCGAGCTGCGCCACCAGGTGCCGGCCGACGAACGCCTGTCCCTGTACCGCTTCAAGGAGGTGGTGCAGGAACAGCACATGATTTTGCAATTGAATGAAGAACTGGCCGTGCTCGACCTGCCGCAGCTGCTGCCGCGCGATCCCGCCGAACGCGCCGCCGACCTGGATGCGGTGCGCCGCACCGTCACCGCGGCCGGCGCGCTGGAAGGCGAGGCCGCCCAGCGCATGGCCCGCATTGAAGCCCTGTTCGGTTCCGCTCCGCTGGAGCTGGCCGCCACCGTAAAGGAACACGTATGAGTGCAAGTCCCCGCACTGCCCACCTGCATTACGACCGTCTGATCGCCGCCGCGCGCAGCGCCACGCCGCCCGCCGTGGCCGTGGCCCATGCCTGCGACCGCTACGCGCTGGAGTCGGCGCTGGATGCGGCGCGCCTGGGCTTGATCGCGCCGATCCTGGTCGGCCCGGCCGAACGCATCCGCCAGACCGCGCTGGAAGCCGATCTGAATATCGCCGCCCTGCCCATCGCCGACACGGAACACAGCCACGCCTCGGCCGAATGCGCCGTCGCGCTGGTGCGCGAAGGGAAGGCCGCCGCGCTGATGAAGGGCAGCCTGCACACCGATGAGCTGATGGGCGCCGTGGTGCGTAGCGAAGGCGGCTTGCGCACGGCGCGCCGCCTGAGCCACTGCTTCGTGATGGACGTGCCGGGTTATGCCGAGCCGCTCATCATCACCGACGCCGCCGTGAATATCGCGCCGACGCTGGCCGAGAAGGTCGACATCGTGCAGAACGCCATCGACCTGGCTCACATCCTCGCTTTCGAGGAAGTGCGCGTGGCCATCCTGGCGGCGGTGGAAACGGTGAATCCGAAAATGCCGTCCACCATCGAAGCGGCGGCCCTGTGCAAGATGGCCGAGCGCGGCCAGATCACCGGCGCCCGCCTGGACGGCCCGCTGGCGCTGGACAATGCCGTCAATCTGCAGGCGGCGGCGGTGAAGAACCTGACCTCGCCGGTGGCCGGCCGCGCCAACGTGCTGCTGGTGCCCGACCTGGAAGCGGGCAATATGCTGGCCAAGAGCCTGAGCTTCATGGCCGACGCCGACGCCGCCGGCATCGTGCTCGGCGCGCGCGTGCCCATCATCCTCACCAGCCGCGCCGATTCGGTGGCGGCCCGCCTGGCTTCCTGCGCCGTGGCCTCGCTGATCGCCAGCAGCAAGCTGGCCGGCGCCAAAGTGCTGGGGGGCTGAGGATGCAGGCCGCTGAAACGATTGTCGTCGTCAACGCCGGTTCCTCCAGCATCAAATTTTCCCTGTATGGCGAGCGCGAAGGCGAGCTGGCCCTGCTCATGAAGGGCAAGGTCGAAAAACTCTACACCGGCGACGCCTACTTCGTCGCCACCGGCGAGGATGGCGTCAGCGTGGCCGAGCACCGCTGGCAGGGCGCGGCGATCAGCCACGAGACGGCGATGCGCTTCCTGTTCGACTTCGCCCACACCCATCTCGACGGCCGCACCGTGGCCGCCATCGGCCACCGCATCGTGCATGGCGGCACGCTGTTCTCGGCCCCGGTGCGCCTGGATGCGGACGTGCTGGCGCAGCTCGAGCAGTTGATTCCGCTGGCGCCGCTGCACCAGCCGCACAATCTGGCGCCGGTGCGCAGCGTGCTGGAGATGGCGCCCGAGGTGCTGCAGATCGGCTGCTTCGACACCGCCTTCCACACCGCCCAGCCGGAGCTGGCCCAGGCCTTCGCGCTGCCGCCGTCGATCACTTCGCTCGGCATACGCCGCTACGGCTTCCATGGCCTGTCCTATGAATACCTGGCCAGCCAGCTGCCCGAACTGGACCACTCGCTGGCCAAGGCGCGTGTGGTGGCCGCCCACCTGGGCAATGGCGCCAGCATGTGCGCCATCCACGCCGGACGCAGCGTGGCCAGCACCATGGGCTTTACCGCCGTCGACGGCCTGCCCATGGGCACGCGCTGCGGCAGCGTCGATCCCGGCGTGGTGCTGTTCCTGCAAAGCGAATTGAAGATGGAGCAGGGCGAGATCGAACGCCTGCTGTACCAGCAATCGGGCTTGCTCGGCGTGTCCGGCATTTCTTCCGATATGCGCACGCTGGAAGCGAGCAGCGATCCGCGCGCGCGCCTGGCCATCGATCTGTTCGTGTACCGCATCGGCCGCGAACTCGGTTCGCTGGCGGCGGCGCTGGGCGGGCTCGATGCCCTGGTGTTCACCGGCGGCATCGGCGAGAACAGCGCCCGCGTGCGCGCCGCCGTCTGCCGCGACGCCGCCTGGCTCGGGGTGCAGATCGATGCCGCCGCCAACGAGGCGGGGCAGGCCTGCATCAGCGCGCCGGACAGCGCGGTGCCGGTCTGGGTGCTGCCGGCCAACGAGGAATTGATGATCGCGCGCCACGCGCTGGAGATGCAGCAGAAGGTCCAGCAGAAAGGCGCGCGCGCATGAATGCCCCGCATCCCATCCTCGAAGGGCGGCGCGCCCTGATCGTCGGCGTCGCCAACGAACACTCGATCGCCTACGGCTGCGCCAAGGTATTCCGCGAACTCGGCGCCGAAGTGGCGCTGACGTATCTGAATGAGAAGGCGCGGCCGCATGTCGAACCGCTGGCGCAGGAGCTGGGCGCCGCGCTGCTGCTGCCGCTCGACGTGTCCCAGCCCGGCCAGCTGGAAAGCGCCTTCGCCGCTATCGAAGAACGCTGGGACCGGCTCGACATCCTGGTGCACTCGATCGCCTTCGCGCCCAAGGAGGATTTGCAGGGCGGTCTGCTGCACTGCTCGGCCGAAGGCTTCCTGCAAGCGATGGACATTTCCTGCCACTCCTTCGTGCGCATGGCGCGCCTGGCCGCGCCGCTGATGACGGCAGGCGGCGCCATGTTCGCCATGAGCTATCACGGCGCCGAGAAGGTGGTGCCGAACTATAACGTCATGGGACCGGTGAAGGCGGCGCTGGAAGCGTCCTGCCGCTACCTGGCGTATGAGCTGGGGCAGCAGGATATCCGCGTGCATGCGATTTCGCCCGGCCCGCTGCAGACGCGCGCCGCCTCCGGCCTGAAAGACTTCGACCTGCTGCTGAGCGACGCCGTGGCGCGCGCCCCGATCGGCGAGCTGGTCGATATCATGGACGTGGGCAGCACCTGCGCCTACCTCGCCTCGCCCTATGCCCGGCGCCTGACCGGCAGCACCGTGTACGTGGACGGCGGCCTCAACATCATTGCCTGAGGAGGTCTATGCAAATCATCCTGTCCGGTCTGCGCGGCGACGACAACGAAAAAGAGGTCGAGGCGGAACTGAAGCGCTACTTCAACGTCGTCAGCGTGCACTTCGTGCGCGAGGGCGATCCCGACAGTCCCTGGGCCTTGGTGGAAGTGAACGACAGCTACCCCAAGGTGTGGGAAGTGACCAACCGCCTGCGCGGCGCCTACCACCGCGGCAAGCGGCTGCGCTTCTACATTCCCGTGCATCAGCCCCATCCTTTTTTTAAGCGCTGCGCCTGACCCCCCCGGCCGCCGGCCGGGCGGCCCGCTTGCGGCGCGGCGGCAGACTTGCGCATGGCCCGCGGCGGCCGGGCCGGATGCCTGTATAATGTGCGGCCCCGCTTCCTTGCCCAGCCTGTTGCCGTCATGACCACGATTTCCGCGCCTACCTCCGACACTTCCGCGACCGCTCCTGTGCGTGGCCGCCGCCTGTCCGTGGCGCCGATGATGGACTGGACGGACCGCCATTGTCGCGTCTTCCACCGCCAGATCACGCGCCACACCTGGCTATATACGGAGATGGTGACGACCGGCGCCCTGGTGTACGGCGATGTGGAGCGCCACCTGCGCTTCAACGAGGAAGAGCATCCGGTCGCCCTGCAACTGGGCGGCAGCGATCCGGCCGACCTGGCCACCAGCGCCAAACTGGGCCAGCAATGGGGCTATGACGAGATCAACCTGAATTGCGGCTGCCCGTCGGAGCGGGTGCAGAAGGGCGCTTTCGGCGCCTGCCTGATGGCCGAACCGCAGCTGGTGGCCGATTGCGTGAAAGCCATGCGCGACGCCGTCACCATCGACGTCACGGTCAAGCACCGCATCGGCATCGACCAGAGCGAATCCTATGACTTCGTGCGCGACTTCGTCGGCACCGTGGCGGACGCCGGCTGCACCACCTTCGTCGTGCATGCGCGCAACGCCATCCTGAAAGGCCTCTCGCCCAAGGAAAACCGCGAGATTCCGCCGCTCAAATACGACTTCGCCTACCGCCTGAAACGCGATTTTCCTGACTTCGAAATCATCATCAACGGCGGCATCAAGACCGAGGCCGAGATCGACCTGCATCTGCAGCACGTCGATGGCGTGATGCTGGGCCGCGAGGCTTACCACAACCCCTATCTGATGGCGGGCTTCGACCAGCGCTACTATGGCGACAACAGTGCGCCGGTGCCGAGCCGGGAAGACGTGCTGCGCGCCATGATCCCGTACATCAGCGCCCAGCTGGCCAAGGATGGCGGCAAGGGCTTGAAGCTGAACAGCATCACGCGCCATATGCTGGGCCTGATGCAAGGCTTGCCGGGCGCCCGCCAATTCCGCCAGACCCTGTCCGACGCGCGCCAGCTGGCCGCCGGCGACCCGCAGCTGCTGCTGCGCGCCCTGCAGCGCCACCCGCTCGCCGCCTGATTTCCCGCACCGGCGCAATATATTCTTCAGTTCAATACGTATTTCCACGTAGAAATCACGGTTGTGCAAATTCTGCGCGGCAAATGATTGCCCTATGGCAAAATTTACCTCTATAATTTCAGAATAGACACACTATTTAGCAGTTTTATAGCAGTGTGTCCGCGCTGAGTCGCGGTCCGTTCGGCGCTTCGAAAAAACGACAGATTCTTGCATCGTCAGGCCGCAAATTTTTGCATTCGCAGTCATTGTTTGCTACTGTCATTACTTGCGTAGCAGCAAGGGTCAGTGAATGTTGTCAACGTACACACGTTGCATTCCTGGGCAATCTTAATAAGCAGTGTCACTTTACGAAGAGCCGAAATGAATTTAGCAAAAATGAAGGTGGGGACGCGTCTGGGTCTCGGATTTGCGCTGGTGCTGGTATTCCTGGTCGCCGTGACGGCGGTGGGTATTTTGCGCATGGGCCAGATCCAGGACCGTCTCGATCACGTGGTCAGCTTCAACAATGTGGTGACCCGCTTGGTGATCGATATGCGCAACAACGTCGCTGACCGCATTACTTCGCTGCGCGTGCTGACCCTGATGTCCGATGCCTCCGATATGGAGCCGGAAGTGAACCGCATGAAAGCCCAGGCCGACAAATACGAAGGCGCGCTGAAAAAGCTGGAAGCGCAATTCGCCATCGAAGCGACGCCGGAAGAGAAAGCCCTGCTGGCCCAGATCAAGGAACACGAAGCCGCCACCCTGCCGGCCGTGAAGAAAGCCATCGATCTGTGGATGGCGAATAACGCCGTCGACGCCACCAAGGTGATGATCAAGGAAATCCGTCCGGCCCAGAAGAAGTGGATGGAAGCGCTGGACCAGCTGGCCGCCCTGGAAGACAAACTGAATGCGCAAGTGCAGGTCGATGCCGCTTCCGGCTTCTCCAGCGCGCGCACCTTCATGATCCTGATGGGCACCCTGGCCGTGATCATCAGCGTGATCGCCGCGTATGTGATCACCCGCGGCCTGCTGAAACAGCTGGGCGGCGAGCCTGACTACACCGCCTCGATCGCCGGCAGCATCGCCAACGGCGACCTGTCGATCGCCATTGACACCGATTCCACCGACAAGAACAGCCTGCTGTCCGAGATGCGCGAAATGCGCGATTCCCTGGTCGGCATCGTCGGCCAGGTGCGCAACGGTACCGAAACCATCGGCACCGCCTCGCGCGAAATCGCCGCCGGCAATATCGACCTGTCCTCGCGCACCGAGATGCAGGCTTCCTCGCTGGAGAAAACCGCTTCCGCGATGGAAGAGCTGACCTCCACCGTGAAGCAGAATGCCGACAATGCCCGCGAAGCGAACCAGCTGGCGGCCAATGCCTCCGACGTGGCGCGCAAGGGCGGCGCCGTGGTCTCGCAAGTGGTCGACACCATGAGCTCGATCAACGAATCGGCCAACAAGATTGTGGACATCATCGGCGTCATCGATGGCATCGCCTTCCAGACCAATATCCTGGCGCTGAACGCCGCCGTGGAAGCGGCGCGCGCCGGCGAACAAGGCCGCGGCTTCGCCGTGGTGGCTTCCGAAGTGCGCAACCTGGCCCAGCGCTCCGCTGGCGCCGCGAAAGAAATCAAGGCCCTGATCGGCGACTCCGTGGAGAAAGTCGAACGCGGTTCGAAACTGGTGGGCCAGGCCGGCGTGACGATGGATGAAGTGGTCGCCTCCGTGCGCCGCGTCACCGACATCATGGGCGAGATCGCCAACGCCTCGCAAGAGCAGAGCGCCGGCATCGAGCAGGTCAACCAGTCCATCATCGAGATGGACAGCATGACCCAGCAGAACGCCGCGCTGGTGGAAGAAGCGGCTGCCGCCGCGCAAAGCCTGCAGGACCAGGCCGGCGAACTGGCGCGCGTGGTCAGCATCTTCAAGCTCGATCCAGCCGACGAGCGCGCGCTGCTGGCCTCCCTGCCAGCAGTGACCGCGGTGACCGTGGCCAAGCCGGTGGCAGCACCACGTCCGGCGCCGAAAAAAGCTGTCGCCGCCGCGCCGGCCAAGCCGAAGAAAATCGCCGCCACGGCCAGCGCCGGCGACGAGTGGGAAGAATTCTGAGCGTAACGTTTTCAAGCAGTCTTTAACGGTTTCTAAACATTTTCAACATTCGTAGGAAAGTAAAAACATGAACAAGCGTTTGATCGGTTTTATCGCAGCAGCCCTGGTTTCCGGTACCGCCTTCGCTGGCGAAGTTCCTGCCACTTTCGATGCCAAAAACTGCAAGGCTGAATATCCAAAAGCCTCGCTGATGAACGAAGAGCAGGGCGCCGTGACCATGTCCTTCCTGGTCTCGGCCAGCGGCGACGTGGTGGAATCCAAAGTGGACAAGTCCAGCGGCTTCAAAAACCTGGACAAGGCTGCCGTGAAAGCCATCAGCGCTTGCAAATTCAAGCCAGGCACCAAGGACGGTTCCGTGGCGCAAACCTGGACCAAAGTGGACTACGTCTGGGCACTGTAATCATTTCTTAGATACGATTGGGGAATCAGATGTCTTCGAACAAGCGTTGGTTGAGTGCGGCAGCTGTGGTGCTGCTGGCAAATGCGTCCCTGGCATACGCAGCGGAAGTGCCAGCCAGTTTCGATGCCAAAAATTGCAAGGCCGAGTATCCGAAAGCCTCGCTGATGAATGAGGAACAAGGCACGGTGTCGATGAGCTTCCTGGTCTCGGCCGGTGGCGATGTGATGGACTCCAAGATCGAGAAGTCGAGCGGCTTCAAGAACCTCGACAAGGCCGCCATCAAGGCCATCAGCGCCTGCAAGTTCAAGCCCGGCACCAAGGACGGCAAGCCCGACCAGACCTGGACCAAGGTCGACTACGCCTGGAAGCTCGACTAACTCTGCCTCCCCCTAAAAAAAAACCGGTTCCCCTGAACCGGTTTTTTTTCGCCCGTGCTACCGACCAGCCCGTGTCCGATTTTGGGGCCAGGCCCCAAAATCGGACACGGGCTCAACTGGTGGGGCGCGCTTGGGCGGCGTTGCGCGAGCTTAGGCCTTCATGAAGGGAAATGGATTCCTTGCTGCCGATCTGGTACTCTGTATCTATGGCTACTATCGAATCTCCGATGAAATATCTGCTTTGTCTGCCTTTGTCCGCCATTTTGCTGTCGGGTTGCTCGCTGATGCGCAGCCCGCACGATCCGGCGCGCGAGAAGCAAACCGTGTCCGTGGTAAATGCCATGACCTGGACCAATCCCTTGAGCGGCAAGCGCGATGGCGTGCGCACCAGCTGGCCGCTGGAGGAGCTGGCGAACCACGAGGAAGTCTTCCCGCTGGCACAGATCAAGCATTGCCCGCTGGGCGAGCAGGCGGCCTGCAATTGGGGCGTGCTGAGCGCTTCGCGCAGCATTACGCGCTTTGGCTATCTGCCGGGCGGCATCACCCTGGATCTGGGCTTGCTGGTCGATGTGCACCGGCGCCAGCAGGACCGCCGCCGCAACCATCACACGGCGATGGCGATTCCGGCCGATGTGGGGGCTTTGAGCTACCGCAAGAGTCTGCAGCAGGCCATCAGTCTTCCTTATGGCAAGGTCTATCGTATTGAATTTGAATATGGCTTGCGCTTCGATATCTGCGCGCGCCGCCTCGATGCGCATGGCCAGGCCCTGGACCAGTGCGATATCCCCTTTATCTGAACATTGCGCGGTGTAACAAGCTGTAAATCTGCGGCGCGCAGCGCGGATTTTTCTTATAGTGACGGGGAGAGGAGTAGATTGCGATGAAAACTTTATTGGCTTTAGCCGCTGTCGTGGCCCTGAGCGGCTGCGCGGCGCCCGGCCCGCGCTATTACAGCAGCGCCCCCGTCAATCCTTACGAGTGGCATACCGTCTCGGTCGAGAATGTGGGACCGGGCCGCAGCGGGCCGAACGTGGTGTACACCACGGAACCGGCGCCGGTTTACCGCACGGTGATTGAACAGCCGGTGGTTACCTATGTGGAAGCGCCCGTGTATCGGCCGGTGTATGCCCCGGTGTATGCGCCGGCGCCGGCGTATTACTATCCGCCCGTGTCGATCGGCCTGGACTTCGTGTTCAGCAGCCACCGCCACCGTCACTACCGTCACCGCCGCTGATCCCTCAGCGCATCAGGAACAGGGCGGTGTCGTGCAGCACGTCGGCCGAACACAGCATATAGGTCGCCGCGCTGACCAGACCGAGCAGCAGCGCGCTTGAGGCGAGAGGAAGTTCGCGTAACATTGTAGGCTCCCATGCAGATGGCATCGTCAGGAGCATGGTAGTGTGGACCAGGACAGACGCCCATAGTCCCCTGGTCCGTCCGCATGTAGGAATATTGCCCGTCGGCTCAGCGACGCTGTTGCGAGCTTATTTGCTGCGCCAGAGCACGATCGCGCCTTCGGGCGCGGTGTCGAGCGCATTCGAGATGCTCAGCCATTCCTGCAGGCGTTCCGGCTGCCTCAGCGTGATGCCGACGCCATCGATATAGCCGACCTGCTCCAGCAGGCGCGCATCCATCTTCGCTTTCGACACGGTCGGCGCGCCCATCACCATGCGGTCATACGCCTTGCGCGTCTTGTGTTCCCATTTGTGCAGCGCGCTTTCATCGAAGCGGTTGGCTTCGAAATACACGGTCAGGGAACCATCGGGATTGCCGAAGCCGACAATGCCGGCGCCCTTGCGGATGGTGCTGGTGTTGGCCAGGTCGAAGTCGGCGGTCGGCACGAAGACGCCGGCGCGGCCGTCGATGTCGGGACGGCCGACGGGCGTGTCCTTGCTATAGGTGCTGAGTTCGGAAGATTTGTTTTCGGACATGGGGCGCTGCCATCGCTAAAGGGAGGTGGGACCAGCGCTTATTGTAGCGGTATTTAAGTTCCTTAGGGCAACGTTGATTGTGTCTTTATGAAGACGGTGGCGCCACCAGCGGCAGCACGATGAGGAAGGCGCTGCCGCCATCGGGCATCGCGCGCGCTTCGATGCTGCCGCCCAGCAGGCCGGTCACCAGGTTGTAGCAGATATTCATGCCCAGGCCGCTGCCGCCTTTGCCCAGGCGCGTGGTGAAAAAGGGATCGAAGACGTGGGTGCGCACTTCCTCGCTCATGCCGCAGCCGTCGTCGCTGTAGTGCAGGCGCACATGGCTGGCGCCTTCCAGGCTGGCCTGCAGGCGCATCTGGCCGTGGTCGCGGCCCTGGAAGCCATGCAGCACCGAATTGTTGATCAGGTTCGAAATGATCTGGTCCAGCGGCCCCGGATAGCTATCCATGTGCAAGCCATCGGGGATGGCCAGCTCGATCTGGTAGGGGCTTTTGCGCAGGCTGGTCTTCATCAGCGCCACCACGCCGCCGACGGTTTCGCGCAGGTCGAAGCTGCGCCGCTGCGAGCTGGTATGGTCCACCGCCACCTGCTTGAAATTGGCCACCAGGTCGGCGGCGCGGTGCAGGCCGCGCATCATCAGCTGCAAGGCGGTGTGGCAGTTGGACAGGTAGTCGGACAGCTGCGAGCGTTTCAGCGCCGGCCCCTGCGCCAGCACCTTCTCGAAATCGCCCACCTGGTCTTCCAGCGCCGAGGCCACCGTCATGCAATTGCCGATCGGGGTATTCAGCTCGTGCGCCACGGCGGCCACGATGGCGCCCAGGGCCGCCAGTTTTTCCGACTGCACCAGCTTGTCCTGCGCCAGGTGCAGGCGGTTGAGCGCTTCCTGCAGCTGGTTGTTGGCCGCCAGCAGGTCGCGCGTGCGCCGTTCCAGCGCCATCTCGCGCTCGTGCAGATACTGGTATTGGCGCACCCGGTTCAGCAGCAGATTGTCGTCGAGCGGCTTGACCAGGTAGTCGACCGCGCCCAGCGCATAGCCGCGGCCGATGAATTCATCGCTCATGAACACGGCCGTGATGAAGACGATGGGGATGTTGCGCGTGCGTTCCGTCATCTGCAGATGGCGCGCCGTCTCGAAGCCGTCCATGCCCGGCATGTGCACGTCGAGCAGGATCAGGTGGCAGTCCTGCTCCAGCGTCAGCAGCAGGGTGGCCTCGCCCGATTCGGCTTCCATCACCTCGCAGCCGCGCAGGCGCGCCAGCAGGGCGCGCAGGGTCAGGCGGTTGGCTGGATTGTCGTCGACCACCAGCACATTGAAGCGTTCACTCATGGCATGCACCTCCACGCCGGTAAATATAGCTGCCGGCCTTCCACGGCACAAAGCCCTGGGCCAGCGCGGCCTGGTTCAAGCCATCCTGCGGCCCCAGCACCAGAAAGCCGTCCACATGCAGGGAGCGCGCGAAGCGCTGCAGCACCTGGCGCTGCAGGTCGGCGTCGAAATAGATCAGCACATTGCGGCATAGGATCAGCTGGAATTCATTGAAGATGCCTTCGCCGGTCAGCGAATGGCGGTGGAACAGCACGCGCAGGCGCAGGCGCTCGGGCGCGCGCAGATAGCGCCCCGCTGGCAGATAGCTGTCGAAATCGAGGCTGCCGCCGCTGGCGCGGTAGTTGCTGCGGTTGGTGTCCAGAGTGGCGGCGGGGAACAGGCCGGCCTTGGCCAGTTCCAGCAGATAGGGGCTGACGTCGGTGGCGAACAGGTGGCTGCGTTCCAGCAGGCCCAGTTCATCGAGCATGATGGCCAGCGAATACGCTTCCTCGCCGGTCGAGCAGCCGGCCGACCACAGCTTGATCATGGGGAAGCTGGCCAGATAGGGCAGGATCTCGTCGCGGATCTGGCGCAGCTGGGCCGGGTGGCGGAAGAAGCTGGTCACGCCCACCGGCAGTTCGGCCGTCAGGCGCTCGAACAAGGCGGCGTCGGACAGCACGGCGCGCTGGTAGTGCGCGAAGCTGTTGAAGCCGCAATGCAGCATCAGGCTGCGGATGCGGCGCTGCAGGCTGTCGCGCTGGTAGTTGCGGAAGTCGTAGCCGCACTGGCTGGTGACCGCTTCCAGGAACAGGTCGAGCAGCTCGCCCTCGGGCGCGGCGGCGTCGCCGGCCAGGGCCGCCGCCGCGACGCTGGCGATGGCGCTCAGATTCAGCACATAGTCGAAGTGGCCGGCGTCGCGCGCCGCGTCGGGCATGGCGCGCGCGCCTTCGCAGTCGGCGCCGTCCTCCACGATGACCAGGGAGCCGGCGCGGCGCAGGGTGGCGCAGCCGGCCACGCCATCGCGCCCGAAGCCGCACAGCAGCACCGCCAGCACGCTGTTGCCGTATTCGGCCGCCAGCGATTCGAACAGCACGTCGATCGAGGGACGGGTGAATTGCACCTTGCGGTCGCGCGTCAGATACACCATGCCGTGCGCCACCTTCATATGGTGGCCGGGCGGGGCGATATACAGGGTGCCGGGCTGCACCGGCATCAGGTGCTGCGGCATCAGCACGCAGTAATCGGTGCGCGTCTTGAGCAGCTGGTCGAGCAGGTTGACCTGGTTCTCGTCCACATGCTGCACCACGAAGACGGCGGCGTCGGCCAGCGGCAGCTTGCCGACGATGTGCAGGATCTTGTCCAGGCTTTGCGCCGAGCCGGCCAGCACCACGGCGCAGCAGGGCGCGGAGGCATGGTGCTGGCTGTGGTGCGAGACCTGGCGCACCGGCAGGCCAAGACGCATCAGGCTATGCGCCAGCAGGGCGTGGTAGGCGACGATTTTCAGGCCGGCGTCGCTTTCCAGCAAGGCGGCCAGGACGTCGATGACGTCGCGCGGCAAGGTGTCGGCATCGTAGAAACTCAGTTCGATGCCGCCGGTTTCGGGCGCGGCGCGCGCTTCGCCAAGGGCTGCGCGCAGCTCGGCGCTGGCGGCCGCGCTTTCCTGCCGGCCCAGCACCGCGATGCGGCACACGCCGCCGTGCCGGTGCAGCGTGATGCTCATGCGCTCCTCCCGCCGCTCCACTTGAGCACCTTGGCCACCAGCACATCGTAGTCGACCGGCTTGGCCAGATAGTCGTCGGCACCGGCGGCCATGATTTCGGCCTGGTCGGCCGGCGCCGCCTTGGCCGTCAGCGCCAGCACCGGCGTGGCCTGCATGGCGGCGTCGCGGCGCATGGCGGCGATGGTCTGGAAGCCGTCCATCTCCGGCATCATGATATCCATCAGCACCAGATCGACCGGGTTCTGCGCCAGGAATTCCAGCGCGCGCTTGCCGTTGACGGCATTGCTCAGGCGCGCGCCGTGGCGCTCCAGCGCCGCCGTGATGACGAAGAGATTGCGCGGATCGTCGTCCACCAGCAGGATGTGGCGCCCGCTCAGCACCTTGCCGCTGGCCGGGGCGGGCGCCGCCTGCATGGCGGCGTGCTCCTGCGGCACGCGGCGCAGGAAGCGCTCCACGTTCTCCAGCAGGCGGCGTTCGGCCTGGGGCGTCTTCACGATCACGCATTCCGAATAATGGCGCAGGCGGTTGGCCGCTTCGTCGTCCAGGGCGCGGCTGGCGAAAAAGACCAGGGCCAGCCCGGGCGCGGCGGCGCGCAGGCGGGCCGCCACATCGAGCGCGGTGCCGGTCTGGCCGTCGCCGAGATCGACGATGGCGACGCGGCAGGCGGAGCGGCTGAGCGCCTGCTCCAGCGCGCCGTCCGGCGCGGCGGCCAGCACCGGCCCGCGCTCCGGCCCCACCACGGCCGCCACTTCGGCGGCGCTGATGCCGCCGTTCTCCACCACCAGGATGCTATTGCCCTCGCTGCGTTCGAGCGCCGCCAGCAGGGATGCTTCGGCCTGCGCCAGGCGGTGGTCGTCGGCCGGTTTTTGCAGGAAGCCGATGGCGCCCTGCTGCAGGAAGGCCTCGTCGCGGTCGCGCGCCGAGACGATGTGCACCGGGATGCGCGCCAGCTCGCGCCGGCTCTTGATCTCGTGCAGCACCTGCGCCCCGTCCATATCCGGCAAGCCCAGGTCGAGCAGGATGCCGTGCGGCCGGTGGCGCCAGGCCAGGTCCAGCCCTTCCTCGCCGCTGTGGGCCAGCAGGGTCTTGTAGCCGAGGCGGCGGTTCATCGCCAGCAGCGACTGGCAGAAGGCCGGGTCGTCGTCGATCAGCAGGATCACGGCGTCCTCGCTGTGGATGGTGTCGCGGTCGTCGGCCACGCTGGGGGCGGGCAGGGCCAGGTGGCCGTCGCCGGGCGGCGCCGGGACGGGGCTGGTGGCCGGCGGCATGGGCGCGCCGCCCGCCGCCGCATCGGGCCGCACGCTGGGCAGGGTGTCCGGCAGCAGCACCGTGAATTCGCTGCCCTTGCCCGGCTCGCTTTGCAGCTCGATGGTCCCGCCCAGCATCTGGGCGAAGCGCAGGCTGATGGTCAGGCCGAGGCCGGTGCCGCCGAATTCGCGCGAGGTGGAGCCGTCGGCCTGCTGGAAGGCTTCGAAGATCACATTGCGCTTGTCGGGCGCGATGCCGACGCCGCTGTCGCGCACGCTGAGGAAGATCGGCAGGGCGTGGCCGGGACGGCGCCCGACGGTGACGCCGATGCTGCCTTCGCGCGTGAACTTGACGGCGTTCGACAGCAGATTGCGCAGGATCTGCGACAGCTTGTCCCAGTCGCTGATGAAGTCGGCGTCGAGCTGGTTGTCGACGCGCAGGTCCAGGCCCTTGTCGCGCGCCAGATGCTCGAACATGCTTTGCAGCTCGGTGCAGATATCGGCGCCGCTGACCGGCCCCGGATGCAGCTCCATGCGTCCGGCCTCCACCTTCGACAGGTCGAGCACATCGTTGATCAGGCGCAGCAGCTCCTGGCCCGAGCGGTGGATCACCTGCGCCCATTTGGCCGATTCGCCATCGAGCTTGCCTTCCTCCTCGCTCAGCATCATCTTCGACAGCAGGATGATGGAGTTGAGCGGGGTGCGCAGCTCGTGCGACATATTCGACAGGAACTCGGACTTGTACTGGCTGGACTGCTTGAGCTGCAAGGTCTTGGCTTCCTGCAGGCGGCGCGCCTCCATCAGCTGCTCGTTCTGCTGCTGCATCTGCTGCTGCTGTTCCTCCATCTGCGCATTGCTTTGCCGGAGTTCCTCGGCCTGCTGCTGCAATTGCTGCTGCTGCTCTTCCATCTGCGAATTGGTTTGCTGCAGTTCCTCGGCCTGCTGCTGCAACTGCTGCTGCTGTTCTTCCATCTGCGCATTGGTGTCGCGCAGCTGCTCGCTCTGGATGCGCAGCTCCTGCTCCGACGCTTCGCTGGCGCTCAGCAGCTTGCGGATATGCACGCGCTGCTCGGCCACGTAGAGCAGCGAGGCCAGCATGCCGCTGACGCCGGCCAGGAACTCGGTCTTCTTGTCGTCGAAGCGGGCGAAGCTGGCCAGTTCGATCACGCCCACCAGATCGACTTCATGCAGCAGGGGATAGGTGTAGGTGTAGCGCGGCGTGGCGCTGCTGGTGCCGGTGGTGATCGGCGGCGTGTCCTGGTCGCTGGCGTCGAGCGTGAGGATGATGGGCTTGCGTTCGCGCGCGGCCTGGCCGACCGCGCCTTGGCCCAGCGCGAAGCGGGCGCCGATCTGATTGCGCTCGGTGTACATATAGCTGCCCACCAGCTCCAGCTGCTGGCTGGCCTCCACATACAGGTAGAACACGCCGCGCCCCGCTTCCAGATAGTGGCCCATCATGCCGATGGCGGCGTCGGCCAGCTGCTCGGTACTGAGGTCGCCGGTCAGGCTGGCGGTGAGCTGGCTGTAGCCGTCCTTGAGCCAGTTGCGCCGCTCGTCCTCGGCGCGGCTGGCGCGCAGCATGCGGATCATATCGTTGATGGCCTTGCCCAGGCGGTCCTGTTCCGAAGCCAGCACCACCTCGTCCTCCAGGTTGCCGCGGCCGATGGCTTCGGCGCGCGTGGCCAAGCGTTCCATGGTCTGGCTCAGGAAGTGCACGCGCGCCATCATGCTGCTGTCGTCGCCCGGCTTGAGTTCGATGCGCTCGCTCACGTCGCCGCTGGCCAGGCGGCTGACGATGGCCGTTGCCGCCGCCGGCTCGCCGCCCAGCTGGGCGATGATGGAGCGCGCCGTCAGGAAACCGAGGCCGCCGATGGCCGCCAGCATCAGGGCGCAGGCGCCCAGGGTCAGATACAGGGCGTCGCTCTTGGTTTCCACCGCCTTCGCCGTTTCGCGCGTGGCGACGGCGGCGTTGTAGGCGATATGGTCGGTGATCAGGCGCGAGATCTGGTCCGCCAGCGGGGCGGTGGCGTTCAGCAGTTCCTGGGCGCGCGCGATGCCGGGCTGGCCCTTGTGCGTTTCCTGCAGGATGGGATCGAGCATGCTGTCGTAGCGCGCCCAGACGATTTTTTCCTCGGACAGAAACATCTTGTCCTTGGCGTCGGCAAAGCAGTCGCTGCCCAGGCAACCGTCGGTTTCGTACTTGATGATGGCGGTGGCCACGCCCTGGCGGTAGATGGCCACCTGTTTTTCCGCTTCGGCGCGCGCCATGTCGTCGCTGCTGCTCAGCTGGCGCTGCAGATGGGTGCCTAGCAGCAGGAAGTTGCGGCGCAGGGTGTCGAGCGCGATCAGGCTGGGCACGGCATTGACGTTGCCGAAATTGGCGCCCTCGTAGACCTGTTCCATCTCATAGCGGCCGAGGGCCGTGAGCAGCGACAGGCCCAGCAATGCCGTCGCCGTCAGCAAAGCCATCTTGCTTGCAACCGTCCTCATCATTGCGAACTCCCGGAAAAGTCTTACCGTGGATGAGGAGATTGTGCCTGCAAACATTCCGCTGCGCCCGCCTTAAGTTGCATCCACGATACTGACGCTTACAAAAAAGCTACATCGGCCTGAGCTTCTGGCTTGACGGTTATTGTTTTCAAAATACAAACAGGTGATAACTTTCAGTAATTTGCTTGTAATTCACATATATTTTGATGATTGACAGCCCGGGCAGCAACTGAATATAGTATTAGCAATTACACCAATACTTGCCGGCCGGATAGTTTTGGCCACGCCTCCCCCGCTCTGATGTCGCCGCCCGCCCTGTGCCGGGCAGCAGGGCTTTGACTGTCCCGGGGCGGACCCGATAGCCGCGGAAACGCGCCAGGCCGGCCCTGACGACCGATTGATGAATAGCGAAGCTGAAAACTGCGAAACGAGGCCGGACTTCCTTGCTGGAGGAGGGGAGTGTGGCGCGCGCCTGCGCAGCCTGGATTGGACCAATACCTCGCTGGGCCGCCCGGAACACTGGCCGGCCAGCCTGAAAGCCGTGGTGCGCACGGTGCTCGGCTCGCGCTTCCCGATGTCGGTGTATTGGGGGCCGGAGCTGCTCACCTTCTACAACGACGCTTTCGCCTTCACGGCCGGCAGCAAGCATCCCGGCCATCTGGGGCGGCCGGCGCAGGAATGGTGGTCCGAGGTGTGGGACGAGATGTCCCTGATCTTCGATTTCGTCTTCACCGGCGAAACCTATTATGTGGAGAACGCGCGCTACGCCACCGAGCGCGGCCACCTGCTGACGGAAAGCTATTTCACCCACTGCCACAGCCCGATCTGGAGCGAGAGCGGGGAAGTGGAGGGCGTGCTGCTGGTGCTTACCGAAACCACGCGCCAGGTGCTGGCCGAACGCGCGCTCGTCGCCATGAACCGCAGCCAGGCCTTCCAGCTGGAACTGGCGGACCGCATGCGCGCCATGGACGACGGCCACGCCATCACCCACGCCGCCACCGAAGCCCTGGGCGGCTATTTGCGCGCCGCGCGCGTCTTCTACGTCGAGATCGACGCCCATGCGCGCACCGGCCAGCTGGTGGCGCAATGGTCGGCGCCCGGTCAGAGTGCGATGCCGTATGCGGCCCGCATCGACGACTACAGCCCGCGCCTGCTCGACATCCTGCGCAGCGGCCAGCCCTTTGTCGTCTCCGACGTGGAAAACGACCCGCGCACGGCGCCCCATGCGGCGGCCTACCGCGAACTGGGCATCGGCGCCATCGTGGTGGCCCCGCTGCTGCGCGGCGGGCAGCTCAGCTGCTCCCTGCATATCGCCTGCAGCGGCCCGCGCGAATGGGACCGCGACGACGTCGCCACCGCGCTCGACACCGTGCAGCGCACCTGGGAAGCGGTGGAGCGTTCGCGCGCCGAAGTGGCCCTGCGCCTGGAACATGAAAACAGCCTGCGCGCCGAAGCCGCGCTACGCGAAGCCGATGGCCGCAAGGATGAATTCCTCGCCATGCTGGCGCACGAGCTGCGCAATCCGCTGGCGCCGATCAGCACCGTGTCCGACCTGCTGCAGCGTTTCCACTGCGACGAAGCCATGGTCCGCCGCAGCGCCGAAGTGATCGGCCGCCAGGTGCGGCATATGGCCAGCCTGATCGACGATCTGCTGGACGTCTCGCGCGTGGCGCATGGCAAGGTGGCGATCGAAAAAACGGTGCTCGATATGCGCGACATCGTGGCCGACGCCGTCGAACAGCTGCGCCCCATGCTGGCCGAGCGGCGCCACCGTTTCGAGCAGCAGTTGCCGGAGCAAGCCGTGTGGGTCGAGGGCGACCGCAAGCGCCTGGTGCAAGTGCTGGCCAACCTGCTCAACAACGCCGCCAAGTACACGCCCGAGCAAGGCCGGGTCGAGCTGCTGCTGGCCACGCGCGGCGAAAACCTGACCTTGACCGTCAACGACAACGGTGTCGGCATGCCGCCCGAACTGTTGGGCCGCGCTTTTGAACTGTTCACCCAGGACGAGCGCACCCTGGACCGCTCGCAAGGCGGTTTGGGCCTTGGCCTAGCCCTGGCCAAGCGCCTGGTCGAAGCCCATGGCGGCAGCATCGCCGCCCACAGCGACGGCATCGGCAAGGGCAGCAGCTTCATCGTGCGCCTGCCGCTGGCGCGCGCTGCCGCCCCTGATGCACCCGGCGGCGGTGGCGGCCCGGCGCCGGCTGTCCGCCCGCTCGACATCCTGCTCGTCGACGACAATGTGGATGCCAGCGACATTCTCGCCACCATGCTGCGCAAGGCCGGCCACAGCGTGCGGGTCGAACACGACCCCCAAGCCGCTCTGGTGCAAGCCCGCCTGCAGCCGCCGCAAGTCTGCCTGCTCGACATCGGCCTGCCCGGCATGGACGGCAACGAAGTCGCGCGCCGGTTGCGCAAGCAGGTCGAAACCGCCCAAACCGTGTTGCTCGCCCTGACCGGCTACGGCCAGCAGCGCGACCGCGACGCCGCCTTCCGCGCCGGCTTCGACTACCACCTCGTCAAACCGATCGACACGGCCCGCCTCAACGCCATCCTCGCCGGCATCCCCTAAGCCAGCCCATTTGCGCTAAATCAAACAATGTCCAACCCTGGTGTCAGGCACCGGAGTAGGACATTGTTTGCGCAAAATCAAAGAATGTCTGGTTCTGGTGCCTGACACCAGGGTTGGACATTTGTTGAGGGAGATCAAACGAAAAAAGGCCCTATACCGGGGTATAGGGCCTTTTTCAAGAATTCGGTGGGGTGGCTGATGGGGCTCGAACCCACGACAACAGGAATCACAATCCTGGACTCTACCAACTGAGCTACAGCCACCACTGAAACTTCTTCTATCACATCGTTGCTGCGACAGAGGCCGAATTATACTAGCTGATTCGGGAACTGGCAAACCCTTGTGGGCGTTTTTTTGCAAATTTCTGCACTTGCCTGTTTTTTCGGCAAAATCAGGCGATTTTGACGGCTTCCACCTCGGGATGCTGGCCGAGCAGCTTGTCGAAGGCCTCGACCAGGCCGGCGCGCGCAGCGGTGGTGTAGCCGCGCAGATGCGGGGCGGTGCCGCCCGGACGCAGCAGGCCGGCGCCTTCCAGCAGTCTTGCCAGCTGGCGGGCGACGGCGTCGCCGGTGTCGATCACGGTTACCGGTTCCTTGGCGTGGGCGGCGACGATACGCTCGATGCCCGCCTGCACAAAGGGATAGTGGGTGCAGCCCAGCACCAGCGTGTCGGCGCCTTGTTCCAGCAGCGGCCGGACATAGCGCTCCAGCATGGCGGCCGTCTCAGGTCCCTCCAGATCGCCGGTGTTGATGCGGTCGGCCAGGCCGATGCAGGGCTGCAGCAGGAACTGCGCCTTGCTGGCGCTGGAGATCTGGTCGCGCAATTGCAGGAATTTCTCGCCGCGCAAGGTGTTATCGGTGGCCATCACGCCCACCGTGCCGTTGCGGGTGGTGGCGGCGCCGGGTTTCAGGCCCGGTTCCACGCCCACGATTGGCATGCCCGGCCACGCGGCGCGAATGGCTTTGATGGCGGCGACGGTGGCGGTATTGCAGGCCACCACCAGCGCCTTGGCCCCATGCCCGATGAGAAACGCCGCCACTGCCAGCGCGCGCTCGACCACCGCCGCTTCCGGCTTGTCGCCGTAGGGCGCAAAGCCGATGTCGGCGAAGTAGAGCACATTCTCTTGCGGCAGCTGCTGCTGGATGTGGCGCAGCACGGACAGGCCGCCCACGCCGGAGTCGAAGACGCCGATGGGGGCGTCGGCTCCGGCGGGCAGGGTAGGGGCTTTGCTCATCGCTTCCTTAGGCTGGAACGGCTGCTTTCAGCGCTTCGATCTTCACCGCCCACTCTTTCGGACCGGTGTTGTGCACCGAAGTGCCGGTGGAATCGACCGCCACCGTCACCGGCATGTCGACCACGTCGAACTCGTAGATCGCTTCCATGCCCAGGTCGGCGAAGCCGACCACCTTGGCGTGCTTGATCGCTTTCGAGACCAGGTAAGCCGCGCCGCCCACCGCCATCAGGTAGGCCGACTTGTGCTTCTGGATCGATTCGATCGCGATCGGGCCGCGCTCGGCCTTGCCCACCATCGAGATCAGGCCGGTCTTCTCCAGCATCATATCGGTGAACTTGTCCATGCGGGTGGCGGTGGTAGGACCGGCCGGGCCGACCACTTCGTCGCGCACCGGATCGACCGGGCCGACGTAGTAGATAACGCGGTTGGTGAAGTCCACCGGCAACTGCTCGCCCTTGGCCAGCATGTCCTGGATGCGCTTGTGCGCGGCGTCGCGGCCGGTCAGCATCTTGCCGTTCAGGAGCAAGGTCTGGCCCGGCTTCCAGGACGCGACTTCTTCCTTGGTCAGGGTGTTCAGGTCGACGCGCTTGGACTTCTCGGTGTCCGGCGCCCAGCTCACGTCAGGCCAGGTGGAGATCGCAGGCGGTTCGATATAGGCCGGGCCGGAGCCATCCAGCACGAAGTGGGCGTGGCGGGTGGCGGCGCAGTTCGGGATCATGGCCACCGGCTTGGATGCCGCGTGGGTCGGGTACATATTGATCTTCACGTCCAGCACCGTGGTCAGGCCGCCCAGGCCTTGGGCGCCGATGCCCAGGGCATTGATCTTGTCGCACAGTTCGATGCGCAGCTCTTCCAGCTTGTTCTGCGGGCCGCGCTTTTTCAGTTCGTACATATCGATGTCTTCCATCAGCGACTCTTTGGCCAGCAGCATGGCTTTCTCGGCGCTGCCGCCGATGCCGATGCCCAGCATGCCGGGCGGGCACCAGCCGGCGCCCATCAGCGGCACGGTCTTCAGCACCCAGTCCACCAGCGAGTCGGATGGATTCAGCATCACGAACTTGGTCTTGTTCTCGGAGCCGCCGCCTTTGGCCGCCACGCCCACGTCGACGGTATTGCCTTCCACCAGCTCCATATGCACCACGGCCGGGGTGTTGTCCTTGGTGTTCTTGCGCTCGAAGTGCGGGTCGGCCACGATGGAGGCACGCAGCTTGTTGTCGGCGAAGTTGTAGGCGCGGCGCACGCCTTCGTTGACGGCGTCGGTCACGCTGCCGGTGAAGCCTTCAAAGCGCACGCCCATGCCGATTTTCAGGAAGACGTTGACCATGCCGGTATCCTGGCAGATCGGACGCTTGCCTTCCGCGCACATGCGCGAGTTGGTCAGGATCTGCGCGATCGCGTCCTTGGCGGCCGGGCTTTGCTCGGCCTCGTAGGCGCGCGCCAGATGCTGGATGTAGTCGGCCGGGTGGTAGTAGCTGATGTACTGCAGGGCGGCGGCAACGGATTCGATCAGGTCGTCTTGCTTTATGATGGTCATGATGTTCTCGCTTACGAAGGCGGATTAATGGTGCTTTGATTCGTTGTGAGTGCTCGTCATCAGGCGGTCGGTATAGGCGATGGCCAGGGCCGACAGCAGGAAGACGACGTGGATAACGGTTTGCGCGATCAGTATCTTGGGCTCGTAAGCCTGCGCATTGATGAAAGTCTTCAGTAGATGGATCGAGGAAATGCCGATGATCGCCATGGCCAGCTTGGTCTTGAGGACCGAGGCATTCACATGCGACAGCCACTCCGGCTGATCGGGATGGCCTTCCAGGTGCATGCGCGAGACGAAGGTTTCGTAGCCGCCCACAATCACCATGATCAGCAGATTGGAAATCATGACCACGTCGATCAGGCCCAGCACGACCAGCATGATGGTCGATTCATTGAGCTTGGTCGGCATGGCGGCACCAGGCACGGCGACGGCCTGGAAGATATGCTGCAGCGAGGCTTCGTTGCCGAGCGCGGCGCCAATCAGGTCTTTCAGTTCGACCCAGAAATGGAAGACGTAGACGCACTGCGCCAGGATCAGGCCCAGGTACAGCGGCAGCTGCAGCCAGCGGGACATGAAGATAAAGGCGGGAATCGGGCTCAGTTTCTGGCCGTTCGGGCGGTAGGGATCGGTCATTAGTAAGTAGTCTCCGGGAAGCGGTGCAATAAAAACAGCCGACATTTTACACGTGCTCCAGCCTGCCGCGTTCACGGCGCCCGAATCAAAGTCCGCATCGCCGCCGGGCAGAATCCGGTTAGAATTGTATAAGTGACCAAGTTGCCAAAAAGCTTAAGAGAGCAAGCGGGCCGGTAAAAAGAAGCCTGTAAGGACTTAGTAAGCGATCGGGTCTAATGTTGTTGGCAAACTAATTAACTTGGATGGAGACAAGCATGACCGCCACCCCGCAAGGCACCGAGCAGCAAGGCCCAATGGAATCCCGTATTTTCGCACCGCCCGCTGCCTTTACCGACAAGGCCGCCATTTCCGGCATGGCCGCCTACCAGGCGCTGTACGATGAAGCCGCGCGCGACTATGAAGGCTTCTGGGCCCGCCTGGCGCGCGAGAATGTCGAATGGAAGCAGCCCTTCACGCGCACCCTGAACGAAGACAATGCGCCGTTCTATAAATGGTTCGAGGACGGCAAGCTCAACGTATCCTACAACTGCCTGGACCGCAATCTGGTCAACGGCAATGCCGAGAAGACCGCCATCATCTTCGAGGCCGACGACGGCCAGGTCACCAAAGTCAGCTACAAAGAGCTGCATGAGAAAGTCAGCAAATTCGCCAACGGCCTGAAATCGCTGGGCATCAAGAAGGGCGACCGCGTCGTCATCTATATGTCGATGTCGGTGGAAGGCGTGGCCGCCATGCAGGCCTGCGCCCGCATCGGCGCCACCCACTCCGTGGTGTTTGGCGGCTTCTCCGCCAAATCGCTGCAGGAGCGCATCATCGACGCCGGCGCCGTGGCCGTGATCACCGGCGACGAGCAACTGCGCGGCGGCAAACAGCTGCCGCTCAAAGCCATCGTCGACGAAGCGCTGGCCATGGGCGGCTGCGACTCGATCAAAAACGTGATCGTCTACAAACGCACGGGCGGCAACGTCGGCTTCACGGCCGGCCGCGACATCTGGCTGCACGACTTGGTGGCTAACCAGTCCGCCGAATGCGAACCGGAATGGGTCGATGCCGAACACCCGCTGTTCATCCTGTACACCTCCGGCTCCACCGGCACCCCGAAAGGCGTGCAGCATTCGAGCGGCGGCTACCTGCTGTGGGCCGCGCTGACCATGAAGTGGACCTTCGACATCAAACCGAGCGACGTCTATTGGTGCACCGCCGACATCGGCTGGGTCACCGGCCACACCTATATCGCCTATGGCCCGACCGCCGTGGGCGCCACCCAGATCATCTTCGAAGGCGTGCCGACCTACCCAAACGCCGGCCGCTTCTGGGAAACCATCGCCAAGCACAAGGTCAGCATCTTCTACACCGCGCCGACCGCGATCCGCTCGCTGATCAAGGCGGCCGATGTCGATCCGAAAGTGCATCCGAAGAACTACGATCTGAACTCCCTGCGCCTGCTGGGCACAGTGGGCGAGCCGATCAATCCCGAAGCGTGGATGTGGTACTACCGCAATGTGGGCCAGGAAAAATGCCCGATCGTCGATACCTTCTGGCAAACCGAAACCGGCGGCCACATGATCAGCCCGCTGCCCGGCGCTACGCCGATGGTGCCTGGCTCCTGCACTCTGCCGCTGCCCGGCATCATGACCGCCATCGTCGATGAGTCCGGCGCCGACGTGCCGAACGGGCAGGGTGGCATCCTGGTGGTCAAGCGTCCATGGCCCTCGATGATTCGCACCATCTGGGGCAATCCCGAGCGCTTCAAGACCAGCTACTTCCCTGATGAGCTGGGCGGCCGCATGTACCTGGCCGGCGACGGCGCCATCCGCAACAAGGATACCGCCTACTTCACCATCACCGGCCGCATCGATGACGTGCTGAACGTCTCGGGCCACCGCATGGGTACGATGGAAATCGAAAGCGCCCTGGTCGCCAACCCGCTGGTGGCTGAAGCGGCCGTGGTCGGCAAGCCCGATGACACCACCGGCGAATCGATCTGCGCCTTCGTCGTCCTGAAGCAAGCGCGCCCGACCGGCGAAGAAGCCAAGAAGCTGGCGCTCGAACTGCGCAACTGGGTTGGCAAAGAGATTGGCCCGATCGCCAAGCCGAAAGAAATCCGCTTCGGCGACAACCTGCCCAAGACCCGCTCCGGCAAGATCATGCGCCGCCTGCTGCGCGTGCTGGCCAAAGGCGAGGTCATCACGCAGGATGTCTCCACGCTGGAAAATCCGGCGATTCTGGAGCAGCTCAAAGAGACTGCCTAAGCGGGCGGGCAGGGCGCTTTCCGGCGGTGGTTGGGAGCGCCTTGAGATGTTGCCCCAAAAAACTTTGTACTTTGGAGAATCTTTGCTATAATCTGCGCCTCTCGCAAGTAGTGTGAGAGATGCAGGAGAGATGGATGAGTGGTTTAAGTCGCACGCCTGGAAAGCGTGTATAGGTTCATAGCCTATCGGGGGTTCGAATCCCCCTCTCTCCGCCAAGGACAAAATGAGAAGGCCGCCCAATGGGCGGCCTTTTCGTTTTGGCGTTGGCGGAGAGAAGCAAGGCGCCTGCGCGCCTTGCGCGGGGGATTCGAAAGCGGTCCGCCTGCAGGCGGCCGCGCGGTCGCGGGACGCGACCGAATCGCCCATTTGCTGCCTGCAACGCGGGCAGCTCCGCGCGCCGAGGGCGCGCGCCGTACCTCACTTCAGGTTCTCCCCCAAGCAAACTCAACAATAAGTTCAAGCGCAATAATTTAAAATAAACCATGCACTCAAATATCGTCCCATCATCCAGAGAAAACGTACCCACAAGTCTCGTAACCGGCAGCGATGAGTCGTGAGACGCCTCAACATGTCCAGTATCGTCAGTCACTTATCCCAGAGTGTCGCGTTTATCGGCATATTAAGCGCCCTGGCAACCATCCCCAGCCACGCCCAACAAAATCCACCCGCATCAGCTGATTCAACGCGTGAAGCATCCGCAAAAGAACCGCCCCCCAAACTTCGCTCAGCAATGCCACGCATGCCCTGTGAGCGCCCCGACTGGCCTCGCGAAGCGTTGCGGCGCGAGTTGGAAGGAACGGTAACGATGAAGTTTCTGATCGATGCCGATGGCCATGTCCTGGAGAAAGCGATTTCAAAATCAAGCGGGCACGAAATCTTGGATATTGCCGCGCTTGAAGCCACTGCCCGATGTACCCTTGTAGTCAAGCCAGAAGATGGCCCGGCACAGCAAGAATGGGTTCATCTCCGGTATGTTTGGACATTGCAGTGAGTTCCTTAGTATGACTGCTCGCTGTGGCCGAACATAGGATAAGGATTTCGAAATGATGTCGTTACGAGCTTTCGTGATATCGATACTGCTTGCACTTGCAAGCGACGCAAGCGCAAGTAGTAATCCGCCGACCTATACCCTCCCATGGTCGGGCAAGGGTGAAATACTGACTTATCGTTCATGTGGTTGCGCGGACGGATGCTGGGTCGCAGAGCTGCGCGAACGTAAGAACAAACGGATAAAAGCACGTCTCCGCTGTGACTGCGAGAACTTGCTGTTCACTCATCCCCCCAAGTCAGCTGAAAAAGCCTCGGACAGATCCTGCTCGGCCATCAACGATAGCCACGACAAGCAAGAAGCAATCTCGCAAGAGATGAGGCGCATTGTCGGCGGAAATGGCGGCAGTCCATTGCCGTAAAAATCTAAGGTGAACTAGATCTGACTTTATATAGAGCGGCAAGAGTAACTCCCGTTCGGAAAGCTGGCTTTGCTATGCCACTGCCGCCCGCAGCGCCTCCATGTGCATAGGATCCTCCTCCTCCAAGGCTGTCATGAGTTCTTTAACAGCGGCCTCAATGTCGCACATTAGCTCATTATTTTCCGCCAGCCGCTCGATGTTGTTTGCGTGACTGAAGTGATGCAGGACTTTGAGAATGCGTTTAGATTTAACCTCGCCAAAGATCCGGTCGGCCCGTTGATCGACCGTGCCGCCTCGCGTGTCGGGATACTTCGCATAGGTGTAGAGTTCTAGAAAGCGGCGGGCCGCGTTGGGCAACATCATCAACACCCGGAAGTCTCTCTTGTCCGGAGCTTGCTGAAATTCGTTCAGGATTCCAAACAAAAAGTGATACTCGGAGGGATAGTCGCTCAACGATTTGGGCAGATCCGTCAGGATGGAGGAACTGGGGGACACTCGTTTGACAAGATATCCTCGAGCGGTGGTTTTATCGGGCTTAAGCTCGCGCATCAAGGAGAAGAACTCAAAATTGTGGGTCGAGAGAAAAATTTGCTTGCAGCGCGTCGTCCAGGGGGCGCCCAGTTTCTCCTGATAGAAGAAGGCTTCCTTGATGATCGCGGTCACTTGAAAAATATGATTGCTGTCCAGGCTGGAGATAGGATCGTCGATGTATATGATCGCTTCGCTCAGCTTCTTGATCTCGCCCAGCCGCGTCAGGAAGTAAGAGAAGGCGATCGCGGTTTTCTCCCCTTCGCTTAGGTGCTTCGCTGGCTTGCCATTGGATCGACGCAACTGAAACCGCTCTTCGTCCCCCACCTTAACCACTTCAATATGAACGCTGTTGTTGCCTAACAAGCTATGAATGCGTTTATTGATTTCCTCGCGGCCAAGCTGGGATTTGCTAATCACCGCTTTTAGTTCTTGGATACGCTCGGCGAGCTTGGCTGCTCGGGCGTCGTAAGCTTTGGCGCAGTTTCCCAAGCGCGTTTGACGATGTGCATGGGCATCGGTCCGATTATCCGCGCAAAATTTTTGAGCGTAGTGCAGCTTGAGAGTGTTGATGGCGTCCGTCTTATCCGATGGGAAATTTTTGAATGCACCATTGTTCGAGTCGATCAGCACATTCACCGCCTTCGCCGCGTCTGCGACAGCTTTGGCTAGCCCCGCGGGGACAGGAGATGGAGTCACGGTTTTAAACGGTGCCTCGGATTTGCGATCGAGATCTTGAAGCGCGATGTCGATCGCCTTGTTATAAGCGGCGATGGCGGTTTGCAACGGCTCGATGGCTTGGGTAAGCCTGGCACGGTAAGCGGGCTCCACCTCCGCGTCCTTAGGCGTGGTGTAGGAGAGTTCAGCGCCGGCTAGCTTGCTTTTAAGGTTGGCCAGGTTTTGCTTATGATTAGCTAGGTCTTTTGAGAAGTGGGCTGAAAGCGTCGCCAAGCGATCTTCTTTCACTCCGCCACCGCAAAATTCACATTCGGCTTTGTGCGCGTGCAAAGAGAGTCCTGTGGAAATCCAGCTTTCAACGCTGGGATTCTGCGCGAGATGCTCGATGGTGTGAGCCATGTCGGGAATTTTGGAAAGAAGCGGCTCGACCTCCGTAAGAATACTGTCGAGTATGAGTGGAAACGCAACAGAAGGCAGCGGGGGAAGCTGGTCTTCTGCTTTTGCGCGAGCCAGTTTAAGCTTTTCCTCAATCTCGGGAGCGCTTAACCGAAACTGCGCAGGATCGATTTTCACCAATCCGATTTGTTTTTCCAATTGCGTGGCGCCAAACGCCTCCACGATACCCATGGCGGTTTTGATGGCGGAGGCGGATGTGGTTTTTGCGCTGTCCAAGGTCTTTTTATTGGCGGCGACGGTCTTGGTCGCATGCTCGGAGGCGGTGCGAGCGGCGCCTAATTCTTTTTCCAGCTCATCGATCTGCTTTTGCGCCTTTTCGGAATCAGCGCCAAGCAAGAGGATAGGCTTAAAGGATGATCCGGCGAAGTTGAGGTTCTCCGCGATGAAGTCGGCGTTGAATACGCGGACTACAAGAGGCGATGTCGGGTAGTTGGCTTCCGTGATGGAGCCGTTGTCGGTATCGATGACAAACGAGAACGGGGGCAAGTCGGGAGGCGGTGCTTTACGCTCAAGTGTTGAAACTAGTCTGGATAGCGTGGTTTTACCGGAGTAATTCCACCCGTATATCAAGTTCTTCACCCCGAATTCAGAGGTCTCCGCGCCTGCCGCATAGTCTCCAAAGACGCCAAGCCCCTTGACGCGTTGAATGCGTTTTAGCATGCCTTGCCCTCCCTGTTAGCCAGGAGTTTTCGCTCCCTCCCCGGCGCCGCTGCTAGTTCAAATACCACGTCTACAATAGTAGATTATCGTAATGAGCTCTCACAATATTTACTGAGATTCGGCATTAATACCGAATTGCAAGTTGTGGTTTCTAGGGGCGGGCCATTGGACTGAAGAGCGGACATAGCGTGAGCCTATTGGATCCCATTCGAAAATCGAAGGACGTGGCGAAGGCGCTCGACGACGAGTGGATTAGTTTCCTGTCGGTCAGCTCAGCGGCAGCTACAAGGCCTCGGCAGTATCGGCGCTTGTTGACGGCAGTCTAAGCGGCAGCGGCATCGGACTGCTCGTCGGAATCGAAGGGCAGCAGCGGGTCCATCCAATCTTCGCCAAACAGCTCGATTGGATGCTGGGTTCGTTCAGAACCATTGCCGCAAGCTAGCGCATCGACCGGGCAGTATTTATCGCAGCCCCAGCAAATGCGTTCGGGGTGGAGGGGTTTAATCGGGAATTTCTTAGCCATTTTGCATCACTCCTCTAGGCCTCCCGGCAACGGGCGCCTGTCACCCACCATGCTACGTTTCCGCTGGGCATGGGGAACATGATCTAGATCAATTTTTCCCCACATGGCCGGCATGACACGGGGCAACACCGCTGAGATTCTGCCGCGCCTGTCTGATCCGCATTAAAGGAGTGCCTATCTAAACGTCTAAAGTGAAGCTGGTTTCTTTCTCAGTGAAAATATTCCGGAGGACGCAATGCCATACAAATACGAAGACGTTGATGGACTCGAAAATCACGACATGGTTGGCTCTCATCAATGCGTTGCCTTGGTGCAGACTTATGCCGCCGCGCCCACAACAAGCAACTGGCGTCAGGGCGAAGCGGTAGTTGGGAACGTGATGCTCAGGAAAGGTACGGCCGTCGCCACTTTCGTCAACGGCCGCTATCCAAACCGCAGTCACGGAAATCATGCGGCCTTTTTCTTGCGTCAAGCCCTGGGAGGCATCTATGTGATGGATCAGTGGAAAAGCAAGAAAAATGGCAAAATCAATTCCCGCTTCATCCGCTCGCAGGGACGAGATAAACAGGGTAACTTCAAATTCCCCAGCGATAACGCTGATGCCTTCTTCGTCATTCTGTAAAGCCATGCTTACCTCAAATCTCATCAGGCAAAGGGGCGCGGCAGTCTGCATCTTCCTTTTTGGGGGAGCGGCAATGCAATGCGCTTACTCAGCGCCGGCTGCGCCTCCTTTGATATGCCCAGCATCGATGCCGATTTCGGCCTCACCCGTCAATGGCTGGAAGGTTTATATCGGATCAGAACTGTATTTGAATTCAGCGACGCCAATCAGCGGACCTCCCGAAATGCACGGCGATCTGGCGGAATACACTACGCGGCCTGGCAAGAGAGAATGGTCGTATGTGTATGACCTTGATAGGGATTTCCCTGACGGTAAATGGCTTGAATGCGGGTACGGGATGCACAATGAAGTTACGCTATCTCAGCGTATGCCTGATTCGGTAAAACGCTGTGTCTTCACCTACCGAAAAGGCGCCAAAGCTGGGCAGAACGATATCAAAATCGACTGTCATTGAAAGCGGCGGCGCAAGGCCGCCGCTGCCAGCACTGCTTAGGTCTGAATCGTATTCATCACATTCACCGGCGAAATCAGGTTGAACGTCACTGTCTCCGGCACGGACTGCGCATCGGGATGCAGCTCCAGATAGCGCGCCGTGTCCTTCGCCTGCCGCAGCTGGATCGCATCGCCCACCCGGCGGGCCGATTGGTAGAAGTCATCCACCACCGCGCGCAGCCTGGTGTCGCTGAAGGCATAGCTGTCCTGCAGGATGTCGATGGATGGCGCCAGCGTCATGCGTCCCAAAATGGTTTCGGGGTAGGGGCCTTGGCCTGTGACCGAAGCGTTGATCTGCACGTCCATGAAGTTCATATTGCCGAGCGATGGATAGAGCACGCTGTTCGACGGCAGGCAGGCCAGCACATCGTCCGCGCTCCATTGCGCAGAAGGCTTGCCGGCCGGCGGCGCATACATCAGGGTCGAGGCATTCGGCACAAAGGCGGCGTGGTTGTAGGCGCCGTCGTTGATGACGGTGTGCTGCACCGAGAACTGCCAGACGAACATGCTGAGCACTTCCTTGAGCAGGTCCCTGGTGACGATCTGCTGCGGGAAGCGCGCGGCGGGCGGCATGCCGACCGTGTGGTTGAAGGCGGGGATCAATTTGCCGAAGAAGCGCTGCAATTGCGCGTCCTCTTCCACTGCGCTGTCGCTGGCATAGCAGGTGTCCACGAACTGCGAGGTAAAGCGCGCAATGGCTTCGTACCATAGCGAGGCGTCGTGCTGGTAGGGATAGGAGAAGGGCGTTTTCTCCACGCCGCGTTTGCGCGCATCGATTGGGCTTGCCAGCTCCAGGAAGCGGAAGCCGGGATCGTTGTAGATCTTGTCCTGCAGCTGGTAGTTGCCGATGCGGCCGCAGGAGAAGATCAGGTCATACACGAAGCCCAGGTTGTACACGCCCGCCGCGCCGCTGACCGTGCGCGTGGCAGGGAAGGACGGCAGGCCGGGGATGTAGTCGCGGTTGTAGATGGTTTGCTGGAACTCCAGCGCCTTGCTGACGTGTGGCCGCAGCAGCTTGAATACCGGGTGTTCCTGGAAAGGAACGGACGATCCCGGATTGGCAATGGGATTGAACACCTCTTCCGAGAACAGCGAAATTGATACCAGCGCGCAGAGCTGGTGCGTCAGCAGCTGGTGGAAACCGACATCGTGCAAGGTCTGCCCGGCGCAGTTGACCAGCATCTTCGCCAGCAGCCAGGCATTCTCCGCATTCGGCATATCGGGAGCGAACAGTTCGCCGCCATGCTCCAGCTGTATGGCCAGCGGCATCAGCTGATTCGCCTCGTCCACGGTGAAGAACACGATGGGCTTGGGCAGATAGTAGCCGACCGGTGTCTCCGTGCAGGCGGAGAGGAATTTGCGGTAGTCGGCGATGTAGGTGATGGCATCCAGATTGCCCAGTTTTTCCGGCTGGCGGATATCGGCGCTTTCGATCAGCTGGCGTACCTGCTGCTTGCCCACGGCCGTCAGCAGATTGGGCATGAAGCCGCCCAGTTGTTGGCGGGCGAATTCATCGTCATCCTTGAGCCAGAATTTCGGGGCGGGGATGGCCTGGAAGTTATCGCCGTAGTAGGTGGCTTCCAGCCGGCGCACGGCCTCCGAACCGGCGCCGGCGTGGCTTTGTTCCTTGCTCTTGCCTGTGGCCTGCGCCTTGGCGCGCTGGGCGACGTTGTCGTTCCACAGGTTGTTGAGCATCTTCAGCACCTGCTTGTCCTCATTGCTGCTCTTCATCGACTGCGGTACCTTGTTGTAATCGTCGATAAAGGCCGGCACTGTGCCGCCGAAGACAAAGCTGGAGGTGCCGTAGATGCTTTGGCTGGCACCCGGTGCAATCGAGGCGGCTTTGCGGTCCACCAGATTGTATTCGTAGGCGTATTCCAGCTCATTGGCCGTGGCGGGATCGCCGCCCACATCGGGCGGCGCGTAATCGCCCCAGGTATGTTTCAGCTGCTCGATCTTGTCGTGCGCCCCGGACTGCTGCAGGATGTGATACACGGCGTTGTAAGCCGAATCGAGGGCGCCGACGATCCAGCCATGGTGCACGGAGCAGCATTCGCCGGCGAAGTTCAGGCAGCCGTCGAATTCGGGCGTCAGCAGCGAAGGATAGATATTCTTGAACTGACCGGGGTTGAACAGCGCAAAGGCGCCGCCGCCCGCATGCTGGTCCCAGAACCAGGTGCGGGTCGTCTTGCCATCGTTGTAGCCGGCGAATTCCTGCTCGATATCCTTGATTTCAGGATAGAGGTAGGCGATGCCCTTCAGGCATTCGGCCACGCGGCCACGGTCGTCGAGGGCGCCCAGCCTTTCCGCATCCTGCGCCCAGCAATACACCTGCAGCACGCCGCCAGTGCCGTCATAGCCATAGGATGGATAGATGATCTGTCGGTTGGGGCGGTCGGTCGATGCCGCGCCCAAGCCCTTGCCCTGACGTTTTCCCAGCGTGGCCCAGAACTGGTTCTTGAAGGTGAGGAAGGCTTTAAACGCCGGCATGAAGTCGCATTCGCGAATCGCCTGCGCCTTGGCGAAGCTGATCCCTGGCAGCAGATTGGTTTTGAATTCGCCGTTCAGATAACAGCCATTGGGCAGGGTCGTGATGACGTAGGGGTACTGCTTTTCGATCAGCGGCTGGCCCGGCTGGCTTTCATCGCGGATCCGCATCTTGATGCCGCCATGGCCGTCGTATAGCGCACCATCGTGATCCAGCGCCACCACCTTGTGTTCGAGGAAGACGCGCTGCTGTTTGGGCGATGGGTCGCGCGGCACGGGCTGCTCCGGCTGGTAGGACGGCGGCCTGGCGTCGGGCGTCAGATTGGGCGCGGTGTAGGAGTAGGCGCCGGTGGCATTCGGCAGGATGCCGACCTGCACCTGGGCCGTATTGCCGTCCGGCGGCAGCACGCCCACGCCCAGGTCGAGCACCGTGCGGCAGGCATCCGGGAAGCGCTGCATGCCCTGGTCCACCGTCAGCATATACACCGCCTGGTCGCCGGCCTGGTAAGGATTTTTGCTGCCGCCCCAGTCGTACACGGCGATCACCATCTCCACGAAGGAAACCGAGTACATGCCGGTGCCGACATTGGTCGTCTCCAGATAGCTGACCACGGACCAGGGCAGCAGGTCGCTCTTGGCGCCCATGGCCGGGTCGTAGTATTGCTGCAGATCGCCCAGCGTGAAGACGGTGGTCAGGTAGTCCCACATGGAGTACTGGTCGTACTCCATCATCATGTTGAAGCCTTCGGCGAAAGAGCGGTTGATCGCATCCAGGAAGGGCTTGTTGACCTGGTCGAGGATTATATTGATAGGCAGGTATTTGCTGCCGTCGCTGCCGGTTTTTTGCGTCATCCAGATATCGGGCACGTCGCCGCCCGCGCTCTGGTTGAAGTTCAGGGTGTTCAGGGCGGAATCCTTGGCCTCGATCGGATCGTCCATATTATTGAAGCGCATGCGCTGCTGCGGCGAGTTGTAGTAGAACTTGCGCCAGTAGACCTTTTGCTCTTCCAGGCCATTCCGTTCCAGCACGGCGTTCACCGCCAGCGAGAGCTGCTGCACCGGCAGCATATCGAAGGAGAACTGCGGCAGGCGCATGCCGCCGACTTCGCCGTACAGGCCGGCCTTGTCCTTGTTGTGCGGATCGTAGTCGCTGGAGTACCAGGTGCGGATGCGGCCGCCCACGCGATCGGAGCTTTCAAACAGCTCGCAGCCTATGCCCAGCGATTGCAGCATCAGGCCGGAGAACAGGCCGGCGAAGCCGCCGCCGACAATGCCCACCAGCGGCGCGGCATTTTCCTGGCCGGGAGCGGCGCCGTTCACGGCGGCATGCAGGCGCCGCGCCTGCGGTCGCCGCAACTGCTGCTGCACAGTGGCGCGGTACTGGTCGCCGTGGTTGGCGATCAGCCAATTGGAATAGGCGGAACGCAGGGAGCCTGCCCGGGGCACAGTGGGGGCGGAAGGAGCGGCTGCCGAATGGAACGATAGGTAGCTCATGATGTCCTCTGGTAGATGGGGGAGGGGGAACGAGGAGCACGGCGAAGCGGCAATGCCAATCCATTATCTACAGTTTGATTCGGCAGACTCTCTCACATTGTAATAAGCGTATTTGCGCAACATGGCTGGCAAAAAAATACCGGACCCCATCATGGAGTCCGGCCGGGAACAAAGTAGGCGGCGTTTTCAGCAGCCCTGTGCATTGCATAGCGTAACGATGTTACTGGTGGTGAAGCGCGCGCCGTTGAAGGTCTGGCCGAAGGCGCCGGTGCAAGTGGTGCTGTCATAGCCATGCACCACCGAATCGACGTGGTTGCCGGTTCGGTAATCGCGTATCCACGGCCCGCCGCTGGAGCCATACGTCATCGAACAGCCGGTGTTGAGGATGGCCGCGCCACCGCAGGCGGCGCTGGGGCTGAAGCTCTCCGAGGCGCACAGCTGCAAGGTATTGCCGCCACCCAGATTGCCCGGATAGCCGAGCGCATGCTGGCTTAGCACGCTGGCGTAATTCCACGAGCGGCCCAGCCATCCCGTGTAGTAGGTGACGCCGCGTCCCGCCGAGTCGTTCTGCAAGGCGATCAGGCAGACGTCGGATGCCACATCGCCGTTGTCGATCCAGCTGTTCAGCACCCGCGCCTGCGACCAGGTGAAGGTGCCGTAGGGCGCGCTGCCGCTGTTATAGGCCGGCGCGAAGGACCAGCCGCCGATCCAGCTCTTGGTGGAGCGGTTCCAGCAGCAGTGGGCGGCGGTGACGATGATGTTATTGCCGCTGATGACGGAGGCGCTGCACGAGCCGCTGCTGGTGAACAGCTTGCCGATGGCGCGCGGCGTATTCGAATTATTCGTTTCCTGATACTGGGTAAAGACATTGGCGGTGCCTGCCCAGCCTGGACCCGACAGGCTGAGACCAAGAAGAGCGACGATCAGACGGGAATGCGGGCAACCGGGAATCGCTAGCGTATCCATTTCAGACCTCCCTTGATGATGTTATTTCTGATCCTTCCATTCTTCCGGGTGCATTTTGCGCGCCTCTTCATCGGCCTTGGGATTGGGCTGTCCGCCCTCGTGCGACTCGGGCTTGGCGCCCTCCAGCGCTTTTCTTTCGGCCGCTGTCATGGCTTTGCGTTTCGGCTTGCCGATGGTGGTGTTCCAGTCCAGCGGTTTGGATTTCAGGCGTTCTTCGCGCGTTTGAAAGGACGGCTCATCCAGCCGCTTGGCGGCCTCGGAGTCGCGTTTGATGGTGGCCGTGGCATCCTGTGCCGCCACGCTGACGGCGCTTTGAGCCAATGCCAGTCCGGATACCAATACGGCCGCCCGCCTTGCTAGCTTTGACATATCCACCTCCTGATCTATTGATTGAACAATATTCCGAATGTGCTGCGGTCAATATCCGAAAGCAGGCTGCCTGACCATACTCTCCGTTTCAGCGTAGAGCTTGGGCGCGGCAATTTCAAATCCTCTTTAGCTAGCCTCGGCGGGCGAATAGCCGAACAGCCTTTTGAACTCCCGGCTGAACTGCGATGCGCTGGCGTAGCCGACCGCGAAAGCAGCCTGCGCCACCGGGCTTTCCTGCCGTGCAATCAGTTCATGCGCCTTATGCAGGCGCACGGCCTTCAGATACTGAATGGGCGAGTGTCCGGTCAGCGCCTTGAACGCCTTGTGAAAACTGGACGTGCTCATCGCCGCCTCCTTCGCCAGCGCGTCGACGCTCAGCGGTTCCGCATAGCGCATGCGCAACTGTTCGCAGGCGAGGAAGACCGGCCCGCGCCGCCCATGCCAGCTGGCGAGCGAACGCAAGCAGTCACCGCCCGCACCCTGCAGCACGCGGTAGTGCAGTTCGCGCAGTAATTGCGGCCCCAGCACCGCCAGCTCTTCTTTCGACGCCAGGCAGGCCAGCAGCCGTTCCAGCACGTCGCGCAGCGTATCGTCCAGGTCGGCCACCGCCATGCCGCGCGACGGCAGTTCAACCGGGGACGCCGCCGTGGCCTGCATTTTGGCTAGCAGGTCGAACACCAGTCCCATATCGATTTCGACGGCGAGGGCCAGCATTGGTTCCCCATCCTTCACGATGGTGTCGCAATAGAAGGGCAGGGGAACCGAGACGATCAGATATTGTCCCGGCTGATAGTGGAAGACTTCGCTGCCGAGAAAGCCACGCTTCAAGCCTTGGGCCATGACCACAATGGTGGGGCTTTGCAGCACCGCGCTGGGCGGCCGCGTGCTGTTGGCGCGCATCAGCGTCACGCCGGGCAGGCGCGTGCCGATATCCCCCTCCTGCGGCGCCAAGGCCAGCAGCCGCCGTACAATTGCCTCATCGCTTGCCGATGCCATCTCTATGCTTTCCCGTTTATGCCGCGCTGGCCGTCATTGTCAGCACGATCTTACCAATATGCTGGCCGGAATCCATCAAAGCATGCGCTTGCCCGGCCTCGGCCAGCGGGAAGCTGCGATAGACCAGCGGCTTGAGCGTGCCCGCCTTGAGCAAGGGCCAGACATTGCTGCGCAGCTCGTCCAGCAAGGCCGCCTTCTCGTCGGCGGTGCGCGAGCGCAGCGTGGAGCCGATATGCGTCAGGCGCTTGCTCAGCATGGGAAACAGATCCAGCTCTTTGGCCGGGCCGGCGATCACGCCGATCTGCACAATGCGGCCATTCATCGCGGCGGCGGCGTAGTTGCGCGCCACATAGTCGCCGGCGATGATGTCGAGGATGATATCCACGCCACGGCCATCCGTGGCCTGCTTGCTGGCCGCCACAAAATCCTCGTCGCGGTATAGCACGGCCACGTCCGCGCCCAGCGCCAGGCTGGCTTCGCGCTGTTCGGGCGTGCTGACGGTGGTGATGATTTTCGCCGCACCGAAAGCCTTGGCCAGCATGGTTGCCGTGGTGCCGATGCCCGATGCGCCACCGTGGATCAGGATGTTGTCGCCGCGCCGGAACTGGCCGCGCTGGAACATATTGGTCCATACGGTCATAAAGGTTTCCAGCAGTGCCGCGCCTTCGCTTGGCGTCAGCCCTTCCGGCAGCGGTGTGACGGTGCGCGCATCGGCCACGCTGTATTCGGCATAGCCGCCGCCCGGAATCAGGGCCACCACCTGATCGCCCGGCTGGATATGAGTCACCTGGGCGCCCACGGCCGCCACGATGCCCGCCACTTCGAGGCCCGGGATATCCGATGCGCCGGGCGGCGGATCGTATAAGCCTTTGCGCTGCATCACGTCCGGCCCATTGATGCCGGCCGCCAGGTGGCGGATCAGGACTTCGTTTGCGCCTGGCCGCGGCACAGGGCGCTGCACCACCCGCAGTACTTCAGGGCCGCCGGCGCCGGCGAATTCGATGGCGTTCATCGTGGTTTGCATGGCGTCTCCCTTTTAGCGTGCAGCCAGTTCCTGCACCAGCAGCCGGGCGACGGCCGCGCCGGATGCCGGATTCTGGCCGGTGATGAGACGCTGGTCCGTCACCGCGAAAGGCTGCCATGGCTGCGGTGCTTTCAGGAAGTGGGCGCGGCGGCGCACCAGCTCATCCTCGGTGAGGAAGGGCACGAACTTATCCAGCTCGGCCTGGCGTTCTTCCTCGTTGGTGAAGCCGGTGACTTGCTTGCCTTCGATGAGCAGAGAGCCATCGGAAAGCTTGATATTCAGCAGTCCCACTACGCCATGGCAGACGGAGGTGACATAGCCGCCCGCTTCATAGATTTCGCGGCTCAGGCGCTGGAAATCCTGATTGTCGGGGAAGTCCCACATTACGCCATGGCCGCCGACGAAATAGATGGCCGCATAGTCGGCTGCATTCACGTCGGCCGGTTTCAGCGTGGCACCCAGGCGGTTCATGAAATCGCGCTTGCCATACCATTCCCAATCGATAGGCTCGGCCAACGCCAGGCTGTGCGGGTCGATGGGCGTGTAGCCGCCGTGCGGGGTCAGATAATCGACTTCGTAGCCGGCCTGCTGCACCACATCGACGAAGTGAACCGCTTCGCCCAGCCATATGCCGGTGGCGCGCTGCAGGTTCGGATATTTTTCGGTGGCCGTCAGGACCACGAGGATTTTCTTGGACATGTTCGCATTCCTTTGCTGGAGAACGGCGCTGTTCGCCGTACCTGCATTAGACGCTTCCGCTCTGCCTGGGTAAATGCCTGAAAGTCGCATTCGCATGCCTAAAACTGTAATCCGCTGACCGGATCGGGCAAGATGTCGATGGGTAGGCAGGGGAAGCCCTGCCGTTCTTGCGGAATGGCGGCCGTGCCGCAGGAGAGGGCGGCGGCATGACACGATCCTCCAGGTAGCCGGAGCGGGAACGGATGCGGCTTGCCTCTCCATGGTAAAGTAAGCTTCAGTTCCTGATTCCGGCCAGGTGACTTTTGTGTTGAAACCTTCGATAGCCCTGCTGATGGCGGCGTGCTGCGCTCAGGCTGGCGCGCAGAATGCGGTACGTCCAATTCCCGCCTATAACACCTATCTGGTCGCGCCATACTCCATCGACGCGGCGCATGGGTTGGCGCGCTCCCTGGCCGAGCGCCTGAATGCGGCGCTGCCGCCCGAATACCAGCTGGATTTCCGCCAGATTCCGCGCACCCGGTTGCATGCCGCCGAGTTGAGCAAGGACGAGCGTTTCGATGGTGTGGTCCTGCTGATCGCGCCGCGTTTTGTCGGCGACCAGTATATGACGCGCTACCTCTGGTCCAAACCGCTTTTCGTCGATTGCAATCTGCTGGTCTCAGGACGCTTGCAACCGATCGAGTATGAGGGCGCCGCCTCGCTGGCCGGACGCCGCTTTGCCGGCGTGCGCGGCTACCGCTACGAGCTGATCGACCAGATGGCCGTGACGCACCGCCTGCAGCGCGAGGACAGCCAGGATGAGCTGAGCGGCTTGCAGAAAGTTGGCCTGGGCCGGGCCGACTTCACCGTGGTGCCATATACGATCTATGCCTATGCTGCGGCCGACAAGGAACTGGGCAGCCAGCTGCATGTGGCCAGCAGGGCGCACCAGTGCTTCACGCGCCGCATCCTGATCGGCAAGGCCAATCCTCCCGGCTTGCTGAAGGCGCTCAACCTGGCCATCGATGCCATGGCGGCGGGCGAGCATTGGCGCGCGCTGCTTGGCAGCTATCATCTTGATCTGGACGTGCTGGCGCAATGGACGGCGCACCCGCCGGCCGACGGCCAGGTGGTCGAGGTGCGCGGCAACACGGTGCGCTGACCGGGCCGGCCCATGGCTTCTTCATGATTCCTTTAGAATCGGCGCGCCAGCAGGCGTACCATCGCGTCATCTAAATGACAACGGAGGTATGTGGTGAAAGCTCTTTCAAGCTTGATTTTATCGGCGGCATGTCTGTTCAGCGCCGCCGCCGGCGCGGCCAACGCGCCTGAAGTCGACGATGCGCAGAAGGCGGCCCAGAACTGGCTGGCGGTGGCCGATCCCGGCAACTACGCCAGCACGTGGGACGGCGCGGCCAAGCTGTTCCAGCATGGCGTCTCGAAAGAAGAGTGGGTCAAGGCGCTGTCTTCCCTGCGTCCCGGCCTGGGCCAGGTGAATTCGCGCAAGCTGAAGTCGGGCCAGTACTCCAAGTCCCTGCCTGGCCTGCCCGATGGCGACTATGTGATCGTGCAGTACGACACCGAGTTCGAGAAAAGAGCCAAATCCATCGAAACCGTGACCCTGTTGCGCGAAGCCGACGGCGCATGGCGCGTGGCCGGCTATTTCATCAACTGAGTCAGTGGCTGGCCGTTTTCGAAAACAGGTTGATGACGGCCACGCCCGCGACAATCAGGCCCATGCCGAGCAAGGCCGGCAGGTCCAGGCGCTGGCCGTGCACCAGCCACGCCACCAGGCCAATCAGCACCGTGCCCACGCCGGACCAGATGGCGTAGGCTATGCCCACCGGCATGCTGTTCAATGTCAGCGAGAGGAAGTAGAAGGCGGTGGCGTAGCCCGCCACCACCAGCGCCGTGGGCCAGGGATTGCTGAAACCCGCGCTGCTCTTCAAGGCGGAGGTGGCGATCACTTCGGCCACGATGGCGAGCGCCAGGTACAGCCATTTCTGCATGCTTACTTCCTTTCCGGTGCTTTGGCTTCGCCTTCGTACCGCAGGCTGACGATGCGGCCGGTGCGGTCTTCCGCGATGTAGATATTGCCGTCCGCGCCTTGCTTGACGTCGACCGGCGCGCCCATGCCTTGATGCGGCTTGGAGGTCCAGCCGCTGATCAGGTCCACCGATTTGCCGAGCGGCGCGCCAGCCTTGTCCGGCAATAGGGCCACCAGGCGATGGCCGTGCTGGCGGTAGCCATGGTAGCCCACGATCAGGCTGTTTTTATAGACATCCGGGAAACGGCCGGCGGTGTAGAACAGCATGCCCAGCGGCGCGGCGTGCGCGGGCAGCAGGCGCTCCGGCTTGCGGTACTTGCTGCAATCGGCTTGCGGGTATTCGGGGCTGGGCTGCTGCTCTTCGTAGCAGTAGGGCCAGCCATAGTTGGCGCCGCGCTGGACCAGGTTCAGCTCATCGTGCGGCAGGTTGTTGTCGTTGGCCAGCTTGGGCATGGCGGCCTGGATGAAGTCGCGCGAATTCTCGCCCTGCCACAGCGCATTGCTGACCGGGTGGAAGGCCAGCGCCATCGAGTTGCGCAGGCCGCGCGCATACACCTCGCTGCTCTCCACCGTACCGGAGGGCCACTTCATGCCGTAGCGGCGGATCGAGCCGAGTGGATTCTCGCCCTCCGCCTCGGCGCAGGCCTTGTCCGGCGCGGGGGCGGCGCCGTCCGCGCTCTCGCAATGGTCGGTGGCAGAACCCACGTTCACGTACAGATCGCCCTTGCGGTCGAAGCGCATGGCGGTCAGCAGATGGCGGCCCAGGCCGGGCAAGGGCGCGGTCTTCGACGTGCCGCCCACCACATCGCTCATGGTGCCGGCGGGATCGCGCAGATCGAAGCGCACGATGCGCTTGACCAGACCCACATAGATCAGGCCATCGGGGCCGAGCACGATGCTGTTGGGGCGGTCGAGATGGTTCAGCAGCTGCTTGCGCTCATAGCCTTGCGCGCCGCGGGTCAGCAGCCAGATGCTGCCGCGGCCTTCTTCCCAGCCGCCCATATCGGTTACGAGCAGATCGCCGTTCGCCAGCGGCTGCAGGCCGCGCGGGAACTTGAAGCCGTCAGCCAGTTGGGCGACGCAGAAGCCGGGCGGCGTGGTGACATCGAGGCGGGGCAACCCGCCGCATTCGGGCGCCGCGGCGTGGGCGGCGCTGGCGGCGAAGGCCAGGCAGGCCACAGCCGCGCGGGACGGAACAGGAGTCTTCATAGGATGGGCAGGATGGAACATAGCAGGACTATACCTGCTCTTCCCGATATCTGTGCGAGGCCTTAATCCTGCCTGAGTGGCGGCGGCAGCGCGGCGGCGCCGTTGCCGGCCGGGCGTAACCCGGCCTCGGCGTCCTCCCGCTGCATCAGCCCTGCCACCGTGGCGGCGGATAGAGCGCTGGCGCGCAGCCGGTAGACCGCATTGGCGTCGCCGCCCTGCCGCCTGAGCGCCGCTACCTGGCGTTCGGTCTGGATCACGGCCCGCTGCAGCGCCTGTGCATCAGATGACAGGGTGGGCGCCGGGAGCGCGGTCTGCGGCACGGCGCGCTGCGGCACCCGGGTTTGCGCCTCCGTGGAGAGGGCGGCAGCCGGGACCGCGATCTGCGGCGGCTGGCCGTCCGCGACGGGCGTCAGAGCGGCGAGCCGGGTCAATGCCGCTGCTGCAGCCTGTGCGCTGTCGTTCGTGGCTGTGGTGCCGCCGCTTGCGGGAGCATCGCCGCCGCCGGTGAATGCGATCAGCGCCACAGCGCTCAGGATGCCCGCGCCGATAAGATGCCGCTTCAAGGAATGCTTGATCTGCATGCAGCCTCCTGAAAGAAGGCGGACGCGCTGGTCCGCGTCCGCCCGGCGTGCTACAGGCCGTAGATGATGCCAGCCACCTTGTCGAATACCGGATTGATGGCCGACGCGGGCTGCAGCCAGCCGATGACGTCGAAGTGGTCGAAGCCATCATAGTAGCCCAGATAGTTCCATTTGCCGCGTACCGAGGTGCCGTCATAGTTGCGCACCGGCTGTCCGGCCGGCGCCTTCATGCTGACGGTGTTGACCACGCCGTCGTTGGCGAACCAGCTGCTGTCGATCGCCACGCGGCCCGTTGCGGACTGGGTGTACGAGCCCATGCCGCGCTGCAGGATGGACGGCACCACCCATTCGCCCGCTGTGTTCTTCATGAAGATGATCATGTCGTCGCGCGCGTACTGGTAGCTGCCGCTCTGGATAGGCGCGATCACGCGGTCGGTGCCGTTGCAGCAAAAGCCGCCTTGTTCGGTGGCCTTGGTGCCGATCGAGTAGTAGTAGACGTTGGGCGAGGTCTTGACCCAGGCATTCAGCTCGCGCGCGCCGTCCGGCCCCAGATCCCACTGCGCCGCATCGTGATTCGACAGCGACCAGAAAGGTGCGCCCTTGATGCGCTCCAGGAAGTCGTCGAAGGATTCGGCCGGTCCCTGCGCCAGGCCAAACTGCTCCAGGCGGAATTTGTAGATGGGATTATTGCTGCCGCCCAGGCCTGCGATCTGCACGATGCTGCCGGCCAGTTCCGACACTTTGGGCAAGAAGTCCACGATCACATCGCGCAGGGTGGTGCCGTTGTGCGGCGTGGCGAGCGTGGTGGCGCTTTTCACCCAGCCCACCTTGCCGCCGGCGTACAGCTCGCCGCCGCCCTCGTTGCCGTTGGGCGAGCCGTTCTCCAGCAGCTGGATCAGGGTGCGCACGGTCTGGCCGCCCTGGCTGTGGGCGATCAGGTGGATCGGGTGGCTGGCGTCCCAGGCCGGATGCAGGGCCAAGGGATAGTTGTGCGGATTATTGTTTGGGTCGGCGGCCCAGCATTTGCCGGCCGGTTTCTGGATCGCGCCGTAAGCCGCATGCGCCGCCGTATGCTTGGCGCCATAGTCGGCGCAGCCGCCCTTGATCTGGTAGTACAGCTCCACGGCGCGGTCCCAGTTGGAGCTGACCGGTCCCACGCCGGTGGCGAACACCTGCCGCTTGCCGCTGCGCAGATGCGCGGCGATGTCGTTGAAGCCGCCCCAGTAGCTGAAGCCCGTGCCTTGCAGCTCGGTCGGCCCGAAGCCGAGGAAGCCGTGCACCAGCACCACGGGGTAATCGTTGGCGGCCTGCGCCTGGGCGCCGCCGAACAGGGTTGCCGCCGTCAGCAGCAGCTTGGCCGCCATGGCCTTGCGCTTGAAAGTCCATCCAATCATGCCTGTCTCCTATCGATATGGTATGCGTTCAGGAAGGAAGGCCGCGCTGGCGATGGCGGGCGCGGTTGGATGATTTCAACACGAAGCGAAACGGCTCACGAGGCGCACGCCATGGCCCGGCAAGCCAAACGCATGGCTTGCCGGGCCAGCGGCCTTAGTCGCTCAGGACGGCCGTGCCGGCGAGGAAGCCGGCCAGCAGAGGATTGACGGCGGCAGCGTGGGTGATGGGGGCCATATGGCCACCCTTGGTCTGCGCGAGGGTGGCATTCGGCAGGGCTGCGGCCAGTTGCTCGGCGACGCGGCGGGTGGAGGCGGGCGCATGCTGGCCATGCAGCAGCAGGGCCGGCATGTCCAGCGCCGCCATATCGCGCAGGTTGACCGGTTCGCCCAGCAAGGCCTGGAAGTCCAGCTTGACCTTGGCGATCTGCGCGGTGAAGCGGGCCTGCTGTTCCGGCGCCAGCGCATCGAAGGCGCCGGCGCGGTTCCAGTAGTCGATGAAGATGCGGGTGGCATCCTGCTCGCTGCCCGCCGCCAGGATCGCGGCCACCACGGTTTCGATTTCGACGCGCGCCGCATCGTCCTTGGCCAGCAGGTGGAAAGCCACCGGTTCGAACAGGGCCAGCGAGAGCACGCGGTCCTGCATCTGGCGCGCCAGGCGCAGGGCGGTGGCGCCGCCGTAGGAGTGGCCAATCAGGTGGAAGGGTTCGCCCGCATCCAGATGCGCGGCCAGCGCCGCGCTCACCGCATCGGCTTCGTGCGCCAGCGAGAAGACGGCGCCCTCCACATGATCGGGGAAGGGCGATTTGCCGTAGCCAAGCAAATCAACGGCAATAAAACGGAAGTCCGATTCCTGCTGCTTCATCAACTCGGACCACTGGGAACGGGAACTCATGGAGCTGTGCAGGAGAACGACGGCCGGCCGCGTTTCCTGCGGTGTTGCGTTGTTATTCATTTCAAGGCTGCTTCAAAATCGGCAAACCCAAGATTATATGCCAGTTTATCCAGTGCCTTGCGCGCTCGCCGCCTCATGCGATGAGGCGGTGCATCACCGTTTCCAGCGGTCCGCGTTTCGCGCGCCGCGCCCACAGCCAGGCAAAGCCCAGCGCCGCCGCGCAGTACAGGAGCGAAGCCAGTACCGCCTGCGGCATGCTGTGTCCCTGCAGCCAGCCGATCTGCTCCAGCACGCCCATGCCGAGCAGGATATGGGCGATGTACAGGGTCAGCGTCATGCGCCCGGCCGGCAGCAGGGCTTGCAGCCAGCCGGCCTGGTGCCAGCGCTGCGCGGCCCACAGGCAGACGCCGATGACGGCCGTGGCGATGCCGCCGCCTGCCAGCAGATACAAGGGCACGGGCGGCAGCGGCGTGACGCCGAACAGGCCGCCGAGCGAGGGATACCAGGCGTTGACGGTGGCCGACAGCGCATACGCCAGGACGGCCGCGCCGCTGCCGCCGGCGATCATGCGGCGTTGGACCAGCGGGTCTTCCATGCGCAGCCGCGCCAGCACCAGTCCCCACAGGAAGAAGGCGGTCCAGGGCAGCACCGGATGCCAGCCATTGAAGAACAGATTGCGCGCAAAGCCTTGCGGCGTCCAGAAATCCGGATAGCTCAAGTCGTTCCAGTTCCAGCCATAGCCGTAATCGAGCGCGAAGAGCAGGGTGGTGAAGACGGCGGCGATGGCGCCGATCAGCAGCAGCAGCCAGCGCGTCGCCAGCGGCAGGCAAAGCGCGCCGACGATGAAGTAGATGGCGTAGTAGTGGATGATATCGGCCGGGAAGACCAGGAAGTTGACCAGGCCGATCGCCATCAGGATCACGGCGCGGCGCGCGGTCTGCGACAGCGCAGTGGGATAAGCCAGTTTGCGCGAAGCCAGGGCCAGGCCAATGCCGGCCAGCGTGACGAAGGTGGCGGCGGAACGTCCTTCCAGCGCTTCGAGCAGGCGGCCCAGCCAGGGCGGCCCGCCCGTGGTGGCGCCCATGGCGAGGCGGAAGTTCACCAGGACCATGCCGATCAGGGCCAGGCAGCGCGCCAGGTCCAGTCCTTCCAGGCGTGGAGTATGTGTTTTGTTCATGGTGTCAGTAGTTTGCGCAGGATGGGCAGCAGCGCCTTGGCGCCGCCGGCGGGAGGGGTGAACAGCATGGCGCGCAGGGCATGGCCTTCGATGGCGTCCAGCAGCACGTCGGCCAGGGCGGCGGGCGGGATGGCGCCGTCCACCGTGCCGTCCTGCACGCCGCGGCGGATGGTGTCGGCCAGCGCCTTGCATAGCTGCTTGCGGTTGAGGGCGAACAACTGGGCCAGGTCGGGCCGGCGCGCCGCCTCGGCGATCACCTCGCTGGTGAGGATGGCGTTTTCCACGCTGCTGCACCAGTGCAGATAGCTGCGCGCGAAGCCGAGCAGGGCGTCCAGCGGCGCTTCCTGCTCCAGCGCCGCCAGCATGGGTTCCAGTTCGGCCGATTCCATGCGGGCGATTTCCGTGATCAGCGCTTCCTTGCTGGGAAAGTGGTTATATAGATTACCCAGGCTGACGCCGGCCGCGCCGGCGATATCGCGCATGCTGGCTTGATGGAAACCTTGGTGTAAAAAGCAACCCAGGGCGGCTTCGACGATGCCGGCGCGGCGCGCCGAGACTTTTTCTTCGCGGTTCATGGCTTTCTTTCTTTAACTCTGCCCGGATGCTAACACTGAACGTTCGTTCGTTCAATGTTAATCGACTCCTCTGTCGGAAATTTTTACAGATGTAACAAGCGCCGACCGTGCTTGCTAGGGAGAACGGGTGTGGCACGCTACGTGCTTTAATTCCTATGGGAAAAAGATATTAAGGAGATAGTCATGCCGGGGCTGCTGAGGGAGACGCGGTGAACCGTTCCACCCTGCCCATCCTGCTGCTGGTATTGCTGCTGGGTTTGCTGATCCAGAGCATGCTGTTCGGCATCGCCTATGCGTCGGCACTGGAAGAGTGGACGCTGCGCGGCATGAATCTGCTGGCGTTGCTGATCAATCTGGTGGCCGTGCGCCGCCTCGACCCGGCCACGCTGACCCGCACCTGGGCGGCATTGGCGCCGGTGGTCATCTCCGGCGTGCTGCACCGGATCAATATCGGCGGCGACAGCGAAATCATCGTTTTCCTGCTGCCGCTGCTGCATGGGGGCCTGTCCTGGCTGCTGCTGCGGCTGCCGGATCAGATGCCGCACTGAGACTTCACGCCCCTTCGCGCAGGCGCTCGCGCAGCAGCCCTTCCCAGGCCGGCACGGCGCGGCGCCAGAACTCCGCGATATCGTCCGCCGCCAGATGCAGGCCGAGGAAGCGCGCGGCCGGCAGCAGGGCGCTGTGCAGCAGCGTGGCGGCCGGCGAGCCCTCGTCGAAAGCCTGGGCGCCGGTCTGCTTGGACAGCTTCTCGCCTGATTCGGCCAGCACCACCGGCACATGCAGATAGCGCGGCTGCGGCAGGCCAAGCAGCGCCTGCATATAGAGTTGGCGCGGCGTGGAGTCGAGCAGGTCGGCGCCGCGCACGATATCGGTGATGCCCTGCGCGCCATCGTCGGCCACCACGGCCAGCTGGTAGGCCCAAAAGCCGTCGGCGCGGCGGACCACGAAATCGCCCACTTCGGCTGTGATGTCCTGGCTCACCCGGCCGTGCCAGCGGTCCTGGAAAGCGATCACGCAATGCGGCTGCTGCGGCGTGCGCAGGCGCAGGGCGCGCGCCGTCTTGCCCGGCGCCAGGCCGTTGCGGCAGGTGCCGGGATAGACCAGGCCCGCATGCGGCGCGGCGCCCGCCGCCTGCAGGCGCAGCTGCGAATCCTGGATTTCGCGGCGCGAACAGCCGCAGGGATAGACATGCTGCCCCAATTGGGCCAGCACCGTCTCATAAAAAGCGTAGCGCTGCGTTTGCCACGTCACCTCGCCGTCCCACTGCATGCCGCAGCGCTGCAGCGAAGCGAGGATATGCTGGTCGGCGCCCGCCACATTGCGGTCCTCGTCCACATCCTCGATGCGCACCAGCCACTGGCCGCCGTGCACTTTGGCGTCCAGATAACTGGCCATGGCCGCCACCAGCGAACCCTGATGCAGGGGGCCGGTCGGGGAGGGCGCAAAACGGCCGATATAGGGCAGGGGCGGGATCAGCATGGCGGCAGTATCCCCGAGGCGGCGGCACCGCGTCAACCGCGCGCCGCCTATGCTGCGCTGCACAGCATATTCGGCGCGGCAATCGCATACAATGCACGGCGCGGCGCTGCCGCCGCACCATCCGGCACCACCTTCTTCGACGTCACTTACCCTACAGGACATCATGCAGAAAATGTTCCCATCCCTTGCCGCTGGCGCCATCGCCGCCAGCCTGGCCCTGGCCTTCCCTGCCTATGCGGCTGGCGCCAAAAGCGCGCCGGTCGTGCAGGAAGCACCGCTGCGCGCCCACCTCGCCTTCCTCGCCAGCGACCTGCTGGAAGGACGCGGCACCGGCCAGCGCGGCGGCGACCTGACCGTCGCTTATCTGGAAAACCAGGCGCTGGCCGTGGGCCTGAAGCCGGGCAATGGCAACAGCTTCCGCCAGCTGGTGAAAATCGCCGGCGTGAAAACCCAGCCGGAAGCCAGCAACCTGCACCTGGAAGCGAACGGCGCTACCCTGCCGTTCAGCTTCGGCAAGGACTGGGTCTTTGCGCCGGGCGACGCCAAGGCCGAACACGCGCTGAACGCCGACCTGGTCTTCGTCGGCTACGGCATCAGCGCCTCGGAAGAGGGCTGGGACGACTTCAAGGGCCAGAACCTGGAAGGCAAAGTGCTGGTCATGATGGTCAACGACCCGCAGCCGACCGCCGAGCAGCCCAACCGCTTCGGCGGCAAGGCGCTGACCTACTACGGCCGCTGGACCTATAAATTCGAAGAAGCCAAGCGTCGCGGCGCGGCCGGCGTGCTGCTGATTCACACCGACGCTTCCGCCTCCTACGGCTGGAGCGTGATCCAGAACAGCTGGAGCGGCGTGGAACGCTTCCAGCTGGCGCAAGGCACGCCTGGCACCCAGCTGCAAGGCTGGATGACCGAGGACTCGGCGCGCGCCCTGTTCAAGGCCGGCGGCCAGGATCTGGACGCGCTGCGCGCCGCCGCCGAGCGCAAGGACTTCAAACCGGTCGCCCTGCAAGTCAAGCTGGCCGGCGCGATGAAGGCCGAAGTGCGCCACGTCGAGCAATTCAACGTGGCCGGCGTGGTGCCGGGCACCGATCCCAAACTGAAAGACGAAGTGGTGATCTACAGCGCGCACTGGGATCATCTGGGCAAGCAAGGCACGGGCGCCGACACCATCTACAACGGCGCGGTGGACAATGCCTCCGGCACCGCCGCCCTGCTGGCGATGGCCGCCGAAGCCGTCAAGTCGCCGGCCAAGCGCAGCCAGATGTTCCTGTGGGTGGCCGCCGAAGAGCAAGGCCTGCTGGGCAGCGCCGCCTACGCCAGCGCGCCGCTGTGGGCGCTGGACAAAACCGCCGCCAACCTCAATCTGGACAGCCTGAACTGGGTCGGCACCACCAAGGACATCGGCACCCAGGGCAGCGAGCGCACCGAGCTGGGCAAGATGGCCGAAGCCACCGCCAAAGCCATGGGCATGCAGATCGCCAAGGCCGAACCCGACCTGGCCGGCGGCTACTTCCGCAGCGACCACTTCAGCTTCGCCAAGGCCGGCGTACCCGCCTTCTCCATCGAAGCGGGCCGCGAATTCAGCAAAGACCCCGAAGGCGCCGCGCTGAAACGCAAAGCTTACGGCAAGAGCTACCACCAGGTCAGCGACGAATACGACCCAACTTGGGACTTGTCCGGCATGACCCAGCAAGCCCAGTTCACCCTGAACCTGGGCCGCATGGTCGCCGACAGCCCGAAAATGCCGACCTGGAATGCCGGCGACGCCTTCGGCAAAGTGCGCCACGCCAAATAAGCCAGCCCCGCAGCCGAGTCCGTGTCCACCTTGGGGTCAGACCCCAATCGGACACGAACCCAGCGGTGGCATGTTGCCTTAAGGGTATGGTTGAGCCTGTGTCCGATTTTGGGGTCTGGCCCCAAAACCGGACACGGGCTCAGCCTTTAGTGCTTGACCATCAGCGTGATCGTCGTGCCGGTGAGGTCGATGCCTTTCATGCTGATGCTGCCGAAGCTGGGGCCGTCGGGGTTGCTGCCTTGCACGCGGATATTGCGCAGGCTGATTTCGCCGATGGAGCTGGGCAGGCTCAAGGTCAGCGAGCCGTCGGCGTTGAGCGTGGTCAGCGCGCGCGAGTGGTCATACACCACATTGTGCATGCTGACGTCCGCTTCGAGAAAACCCAGCACCGGATTGATCAGGCGCGCCATGTCGCCGATGATCTTCACATTGCGATCCTTCATATGCTGTTCGATCTCGTGCACCACGTCGTCCTGCAGCCCCTGGGCCGTGACCGCATCCATCTCCGCTTCGCTCAGCGCCTGCATCGATTCCTGCCGGCTGGGCAGCAGCGGCTGGACCGCCACCGCCGTCGCCGGCAAGGCTTGCACCGCAAAGCTTTCCAGCGGTGCGAACAGGGCGGCGATGAAGGCCGCCGCCATGCGCACCCGGCGCTGCCGGCGCAGGATGTCGTGCACATGCTGCTGCGTGATCAGTTCCCACTCGGCGAAAATCTCGCCCAGGCGCTGGCCGGTGGCACGCTGATGCTCGATCGCCTTTTGCAGCTGCTCTTCCGAGATCAGCTTGTGGCGCACCAGCAGCTGGCCAAACAGATGGTGGCTGCGGTCCTTGCTCAACAGGCTCATGGCGTTCTCCCGCCGGCGATGGTCGATGGCGTCATGCCGAACCAGCGCTTGCAGGCGCGGTAGAAGGCGCTCGGCTCGGAAAAGCCCAGCTGGAAGCTGAGCACCTTGAGCGACAGGTCGCCCGCCGCCAGCGACTGGCGCGCCAGCTCGCGCCGGGTGTCGTCCACCAGCTGGCTGAAGCTGGTGCCTTCCTCGGCCAGGCGGCGCTGCAAAGTGCGTTCGCTGACCATCAACTGCACCGCCACCGAATCGCGGTGCGGCGGACCTTTGGGCAGCATGGTGGTCAGCAGTTCCTGCACGCGGCCGCGGAAGCCTTTCGGTTCGGCCGCCGCCAGCTTGGCCAGCATCTCGCCGCTGACCGGCATGCCGCCGTTCGGCAGGGCCGCCACCAGGTCGGCATCGGAAAACTCCATCACATTATTGGGCATGCCGAAACGCACCGGACAGCCGAAGGTCTGCTCGTAGATATGCGCGTTGGCCGGCGGCGGAAACGCGTACTCCACCGCCACCGGATTGGCGTCGTCGCGGCCGGAAGCGCAGCGCAGGGTGCGCAGCAGCACGCACCAGACAAAGTCATAGCGTTGCTGCGGCACCACGCGGTTCAGGCCGGGCAGCAGCAGGGCCACGCGGGTGTGGCCGTGGCAGCGCTCGATGGTGCTTTGCACCGTGGGCGACACCAGCATGATGTGGCCCATCACGCCCAGCCAGCCCAGGCGGTGCGGGGTGGAGATGCGCAGGCCGATCAGGGGATCGTTGGAATGCTCGACCAGCAGTTCCCACAGATGGCTCAGGCGGTCGGACAGGGTGAGCGCGTCGCACGCCAGGCCGTCGCCTTCGTTCAGGCCCGCCATCTCGAACAACTGATCGGCCGCCAGGCCGGAATGCGCCAGGCGCGATTTCACGCCGCGCACCAGATGCAGTGCTGAGGAATAAGTCATGATGGCCTCCCGGCTCAGGGTGCGATGGCGCTGCGCAGGCGCATGCCGATGCGTTGCTGCAGGTCCTGCAGCTTGGGTTCGATCACGCCGCGCGTGTCGGCCGCCACGCTGTCGCCCAGCGATTTCTGCAGCTCGGGCAGCATGTCTTCGAACTTCTTCTTCACCGGCGATTCGAGGATGGCGATCATCTGTTTCAGCTCGTCCTCGGTGAAGCGCTCGGCCAGCAGCGGCGCCACCTTGGCGCTGGCCATCTTCTGCGCGCTGGCGCGCGCGATCGGCGTATTGTCTTCCATGAACTTCTTCGCGTCCTGCACGATCTCGGTCATGGCGGCGTCGCGCTTCTCGACGGCGGCGCGCCCTTGCAGCATGGCGCGCGCCTGCTGCACTGCGTCGCTGACCGGCGCCTGCAGCATGGACTGGCCCACATTCTCCACATGCCATAGCTGTAATACCTTGTTGACCAGTTCCTGTTTCGCGGCCGGCGCCGGCGCAGCCGCCTGCACGGCGCTGCCCAGCAGCAGGGTGGCAAGGAGTAGGGATGGTTTTTTCATGGCAGATCGCTCCTAAAAACGATGGTTGTAACTGAACCCGACGTAGTGGACTTTGATATCGCCCGCTACATCGTGGCCCGCAAACGGGTTGTAGATCACGTTCAGGAAGTTGTCGCAATTCATATTGCAGCTGCTGTTGGCCGGCGCATTGAAGTCGCCCTTCATATACGAGGCCGTCACGCTGATATCGCTGCCGGACTTGAACTTGTAGTTCAGGCCCACGCTATACAGCTTGGTGTCCGGCAGCGGCGCGATCAGGTCGATCTTGTCGGCCGGGACTGAGCTCTTGCGCGGCTCGTAGCCGAAACGCAGGGCCAGCGATTGGGTAGGAAACAGTTGCAGGCCATAGCCCATATTCACCACGCTCTTGTAGCCGCGCGGGATTTTCAATTTGCTCGAATCGGGAATGCCGTACAGGCGCGCCACTTCGAGCAGCCGTATGCTCTGGTCGAATTCGAAGGTGAGCGCGTTCCAGTCGCTCCAGCGCGCGTAGCTGGCGTCCACATTCAGCTGCACATAGCGCACCGGACGCAGCTTGATGCCCACCTGCAGATGCGAGGGGAAGGGAATGGTGGCGCTCAGATTGCCGTGCTGGACTTCGGGGATCGAGGTCGGCAGGCCCAGCACCGCGCCGGCAATGGGGCCGAACAGGCTCGAATTCAAACCCTTGACGAAGTTGCGCAGCATGGGATCGGCGCGGAACTCGTAGCTGCCGCTGTAGCGCGTCTTCGAGCCGCCCTGGTACACCGCGCCCAGCGCGAACCAGGGCTTGGGTTCCCACAGCACGCCGAGATTGATGGTGGGGTCGAAAGGCGCCGTCATTTCCAGGCGCATGGATGCGGCTTTCTTGAACGGCGAAACCATGCCTTCGCGGCCGCCGCCGCACAGGCCAAAGCCGAACACGTCGATCACATTGCCGCCGTTTTCCGGGCACCAGCCCTTTTGCAGGCTGCCGAATACGCCCAGCAGCTCATTGGGAAAGCGCATATGGGTGTCGACCACGAAGGCCGAGTGCGCGATCGGCACCGAGGCGCCGAAGCTCAGCGTGTCGGAGAAGCGGTAGCCCACCGACGGCGACAGGTACACCAGGCGCTGCAGCTGGACCTGGCGGCCCTGGAAGCGCGCCGGGTCGTTCGGGTCCGTGGTGCGGTCGATACTGATGGCCTGCGCCATATACGAGTTGGTGGCGAAGGTGAAGGGCGAGCCCTCCTTGTGGAAAGCCAGGCCCAGGCTGGGAATGAGCACGCCCGGCAGGCGCCAGCCCGGCATGCCGTAGGTCGGCACGTACATGGCCTGGCGCACCGGCCCGGCCTTGGTGCCGGACAGCGGATCGTCGTACCAGCCGCCGATGCTGAAGCCGGGCGGCGTATGGAAGCTGGCGTTGCTGCGGATCGAGGCGGCGAAGAAGGACTGGCTCTCCATATCGTACTGGATGCGCGCCAGGCCGGCTGGATTGAAGTGCACCGAATCGATGCCGGGCGGATCGGCCGTCACGGCATTTCCCAGCGCCATGGCAGTCACGCTGGTGGTCAGATTCTCCACCAGCGCGGCATGGGCCGGCAGGGTACAGGCGACGGCGCAGGCCGCGGCCAGAAGGCGGCAGTGTGGTGCCATGGCTGCGTCTCAGGCTCAGAAGGCCAGCGGCAGGTTCAGGCCCACCGACAGATTCGGCGAGTCGCTGGTCAGGCCGATGCCGACCGACAGATTGACCGTGGTCTTGGGCGACATGCGGTAGCCCAGGCCCAGGTTCAGCATGGCCGAGGTCTGCATATTGGTCTTCACTTTCAGGCCGTCGGCAAAGGTCAGCTTGGAGCCGGCCGCGATCGACTGCTGGAAGGACATCGTGGTGGAAATGCCATACGAGAGCGCATACGCGAAGCCCATGCCGAAGCCGACCGCGGGGCCGGGCTGCACCTTGGTCAGCACGCGCGTGCCGTTCACCTGCCACAGATGCTTGGCCGGCAGGCTGCCGGTCACGCTGAAGGAGCCGAACAGGGCGACCGGATCGACGATGCGGTTCACGTTCAAGCCGGCCGACAGCGAACCGACGCCGCTGCCGGTGGCCTGGCCGCTGCCGGCCACCACTTTGAAGGGGCTGCGGCCGGTGGGCAGGCGCACGGTGGTGGTGGCGGTCAGGTTGGGGCGGTCGCGGCGCGCTTCCAGCGGCTGCCAGCGCGCGCCCAGGCTGATGTCGCCCAGGGTGTTGGACAGGCCGCTGTGGCCGCGCACATCGGAGTAGCGCGAGATCACCGGCAGCGTGACGTTGGCGGTCAGGTTGTTGCGCACGCCGTAGTCGGCCGACAGGGTGTTGGTCACGGTGTGCGAGCTGGTGTTCTCGATTTCGAACAGGGTCAGGCCGGCGATGGAGTAGTCGGTGACGATTTTTTCCTGGCCGATGTAGCTGTAGTTGAGGTCATAACTGACCTGGTACTGGCCCTGGCGGATCAGCGAATATTGTTTGTCGACGGCGGTCAGGGTTTCCTTCAACAGGGCGCTCTGGTCGCCTTCACCTTCCTTCTTGGCCAGGGCGTCGCGCGCGGCGTCGGCGCTGGCGGGCGCGGTCGCTGTCTGCTGGGCGTGGGCGGGCAGCTGGAGCAGCAGCAGGGCGGAGGCAAGAAGGGCAGGCAGCATGCGTAATTTCATCTCGGTTTTTCCTTATGCTTGGGGTGCTTGAGGTACTTGAGGTGCTTGATGTACGACAGACGACGCTTACTGGCGCCGGGTCCAGGTGCCGGCGGCGCCCGAATTGACGGCGCGCTCCAGCAGGTGCGCCGCGTTATTGATCTGGCCCAGCTGGCCGCGGTTGGTGATGCGGTCCATATCGACCACGCCCAATTCCTGGTCGTTCAGCGCCAGTTGTGCCGGCACCTTGCTGCCAGGGGCGGCCGACAGGATGAACAGGGTGTTCTTATCCCACAGCCGGGCAAATTCCTCGACCGAGAAGGCGAGGTTGCCGGCCGATGGGTCGGCAATGAAAACGACGCCGTCGCGGATGCCGCGCAGCACCACGAAGTGCTTGGCGCCGGCGTAATCGATCGGCACGATGGCCGGTTCGGTCAGCGTCAGCAAATCCTTGACCTCGGCGCGGAAGCCGGCGCCCTGCACCTTCAGCGAAGCCGCGTAGCGCTTCATGTCCAGCAGCGAAAAGCCGCGCCGCTCGATGATCTTGTCCTTTTCGCCTTTGTCCAGCATGCCTTCCATGGCTTGCTGTTCCGAGACCTGGATGCCGAGGTGGAAGCGCAGGATGGTCACCAGCGCCGCCGAGCCGCAGCTGTAGTCGTAAGCCTGGCGCACGATGTGGCGGTATTTGAGCTCGCTGAACGGCTCCATCGTCACGGCCTGGTTGTAGCTGCCGCCGCCGAGCAGGTTTTGCGGCATTTCGAACTGGCCCTGGGGCCGGTCCTTGACTTCGTGGCGCTCCAGGGCGCCGGCGCCGCCGATCAGCACGGCCAGTACCCCCATCAGCAGCATCAGCATGGCTGCCTCCATGGGGTACACAAAGTTTCAGGGTGAGCGCTGCCATAGGCCGCCGAACGGCCTTTTTGTCCTACTCCCATGCTGTCTCCTAGTTATATTAGAACGACCGTGCTTTATTTTGCGTACAGTCGTTCTTGATATTTTTGTAATTTATTAACGCATAAAGTGGTATCGCCTCGCAGCCAAAAAATTAGAACGGTGACTCTAGTCCTTTTGTTGCGAACTTATGCTAACGCAGTTGACGCGCATACAACACAGCGCTCCCTCTGAATGGCTTGCAGGGACAAGCGTTTGGCTTTTCCGGTCAGCGCAAGAACGTAGACCGCGGTCGGCGGCAACTCCTATCATAAATTTAATTAATATTGAAATAATATTAAGAGCAGTGCTTCGGCCGTTGCGCCCCATCAGGGCAAGCCGGCCAAGGAAGTGCAGGAAAACAGGTAGTCCCATCACACACATAGACACATACACAACGGAGATAAAACGATGAAACTGATCACCACCCTGGTAGCTGCCGCACTGTCCTCCCTGGCCCTGTCCGCATCGGCCATGACCCCGATCCAGGACACCGAACTGAGTGCTGTCACCGGCCAGGACGGCGTGTCGATCTTCGCCAACCTGAACGTCAAAATGGATTCCTTCGTCTACACCGATACGGATCCACTGGACGCCAATGGCCTGGGCGGCGGCTCGATTAGCTTCAACGGCATCAAGGCCACCGGTCTGATTGCCGCCAGCATCGACATCCTGTCGAAAAACTCCTTCCTGCAAGCGGCTGGCGCAGTCGGCGTGACCAATCCTGGCACCTTCTACAACCCGCAAACCGGCGGCGACGTGGTGCAGATCGCCATCCCGGCCGACGTGCAAGTGGCAGCCGGCAAGCTGCTGAACATCAGCGTCGATGCCGTCAAGATGGGCAACAACGCTGCATCCTTCGGCTCGTTCGCCATGAACCAGCTGGACCTGCGCGGCACCCAAGTCTGGATCTGGGCTCACTAATCCAGACCGGGGCGGCCGTCTCCCACGCGGCCGCCTCTTTTCTCTCATGAATGCCTCCATTTTGATGGCCGCCCTCGCGGCGGCCCTTTTTGCTGCCGGCGCGGCGCAAGCCCAGTTGCACCCGATGAGCGACGACGAACTGTCGCACACGCGGGGCCAGGGCTTGATCGCGCTCAGCAACACGCGCCTGGGCGGTTTCGACTTCACCCGCATCGCCCTCGATGCGGACGTGACGCTGAACGCCAATCTGCGCAGCATGCGCTTGGGCGATTACCGCTATGCGGCGCGCGAGGGCATGGGCGCCGACATCGATATCGCCCATCTGCAGTTCGGCCGCAGCGACGGCAGCGCCGCGCAGCGCCTGGTCCAGATCGGCAATCCCTATTTCGAATTCGTCTACCGCGACAGCGGCAACGCCGCCGCGCCGCGCGAAGCGGTCGGCATGCGCTTCGGCTTCGACAGCATCAGCGGCGATATCGGCATGAAGATCAATACGCTCTCCGGCTCGCTGCGGGTGGAAGGCAAGGCCGCCGACGGCAGCGCCATCGCGCTCGATTCGCGCAGCGATGCGCTGGGCGGCAAGCGCTGGGACGGCAGCTGCAGCGGGGCTTGCATGAATTTCTCCCAGCTGGGCGCGGTGCGCGCCGGCGATGCCTCCGGCCCGAGCCGCGACTTCTGGGTCTCGATGCTGAAGACGGGCGTGCAGTTCCCCGCGCCGCCCGGCACGAATCAGCTGCCCGATATGGCGCAAGCGGGCATGTGGATGAACTGGCGCGACAAGCTCAGCGCCATCAACGCCACGGGCGCACTGCCGCCCAATCTGCCGCCGGGACGCTGATGGAACGCCATCCGCACCTGCCCGACGACAGCGCGCGCCGCCACGAGTGGCGCGCCGAATACCGCCCGGAATGCCGCGAAGCGCTGCGTCCCGAGCTGCATGGCTTGCGCCGCGCCGCGTATCGCTTGCGCCTGCGCTTTGGCCGGCGCGGCGCGTCCGCAGAGACGCATGCCGTGCCGCCTCCCGAGTACACCGACTACCATGCCGACTACCTGCCGGCGCGCCTGTTGCCGGTGATGGCGCTGTGCGCCCTGGTGCTGGCGGCGCTGGTGGCTTTCGATGTGGCGGCCATGGAGCCGATGAACGACAAGGCCCTGGCGGCCGTGCGCGGCGGCGATGGCGTCAGCTTCGACCTGTCCGGCTTCCGCATGGACGGCGATGCGCGCCTCACTTACACGGCGCAGCCGGGCCGCAGCATGTACAGCGAATACCTGAGCGCCTCGCGCAGCGACAGCGCCCAGCCGTTTGCCGATCCCTACCGCATCGACATCGTCAACGGCGCGCCGGGGCTGGCCGACGTGATCCGCCTCGACATGCCGCGCAATGCGGATGGCGCGCAGAAGTGGCAGTTCGCCTACGACTGGGGCGTGAGCGCGGACGGCATCGACAGCTATGGCGGCGCCGTGCTGCTCAAGGATCTGGTCCTGTATGGCGGCGGCTGGCAATTTTCCACGCCGCGCACGCGCGACGGCGTGGCCTTCGGCGCGGCGGTGCGCATGGAGATCGGCCAGCTGGCCTTGCGCGCCAATGGCCGCAACGAAGCCCAGGGCCAGATGGCCATGGACGGCATCCGCATCGGCGCGGTGGACAATGCGGGCAATTTCACCGGCCAGCCTTGGGTCATCGCCGATGTGGCGGCGCAGCCGGGCAGCATCGACGCCGTGGCGCAGAACGGCGGTCCGCGCCTGCATATCGGCATCGCCTGGCCGGACGCGCAGTACGGCAGCGGCCAGGCGCCGCAGGGCGGCATCCAGATCGACAAAATCTCCTTCACCAATCCCGGCGGCGGCGTCATCGATTTCGGCTCCTCTCGCATCGGATCGGTGCAGATCCAATACCTCGACATCAAATTCCGGCCATGACGATCACTTTCCTGCTGTTGGCGCGCGCCCTGCTGTTGAGCGCTTTGCTGTGCTGCTGCCTGCCGCTGCGCGCCGATCCGCTGCGCGCGCTCGATGACGAGGAACTGGAACAGGTGACGGGGCGCGACGGCATCAGCATCGCCACCCATCTGGTGATCAACGATCCCACCTTGCCCGGCGCGGTGAACGACAGCCGCATCGCCGTCGGCTTTCATGGCGAAGGCGATGCGCGCTATCTGGTGATCCGCAATCTGCGCGGTGTGGTCGATATGTTTGCGCTGGGACTGGACGTGCGCAAGCGCCCCGATGGCGGGCAGTATGTGGCTGTGAGCCTGCCGGGCAAGGTGAAATACACGAATTTCGGCTACGAGTCGCTGAGCGTGCAGAACGATCCGCTGGCGCCGGTCACGAACAGCCTGGGGAGTTTGAACATCAACGGCAGCATGTCGATGCAAGGCGAGCTGCGCATCTGGGCGCACTGAGAGGCCGCTTCAAAATGGCTGTGGAGTCGTTGCTCCGCCTTGGCGCAGCTCCTTGCCGTGCAGGCGCACTGTCTTCGTCGCCCCGCCTTGGCGCTGCGCCTAGCCACGGCCATTTTGAAGTGGCCTCCGGAAGGCAGGCGGTGCAAGGCGCGCCGCCTGTAAAGCAATTAAGCCGGCGCGCCCAGGCCGCGCGGTGGACGCGGTTCGGTGGCGAAGGCCAGCAGGGCCACCAGCGGGAAGCAGAGTCCAGCCAGCAGTACGCCGTTCCAGCCGTGATGCGCGTACATCCAGCCGCCCAGCGAAGAACCGATGGCGCCGCCGAAGAAGAAGATGGCGATGAACAGGCCGTTCAGGCGGCTGCGCACTTCAGCGCCCAGCGAGAAGATGGCGCGCTGTCCCACCACCAGGCTGCCCGACACGCCCATATCCACCACGATGGAGGCCATTACCAGCAGGGCCAGATCCAGATAATGGCCGCCATGCAGCACCAGCGGCAGGCCGAAAGCCAGCACCGGTGCGCACAGCGAAATCAGCGTGGTCGAATGGCCCTTGCCCTGGTCGGCGCGGCGGCCGGCAATCGGCGACACCACGGCGCCGCCCACGCCGACCAGGGCGAAGATGGCGATGCCGGTTTGCGACATCTGGAAATGGGGACCGGCCAGCACCAGCGGCACCGTGGTCCAGAACAGGCTGAAAGCACCGAACATGCAGGCCTGGTACAGCGCGCGGCGGCGCAGCACCGGCGTGTCGCGCAGCAGATGCCAGAGCGATGCCAGCAGGGCTGGATAGCTGATCGCATTCTGCGGCTGGCGCTGCGGCAGCTTGCTGCGCAGGACGAAGGCCAATGCGGCCGTGCCGAAAGCGGAAATGAAGAAGATGGCGTGCCAGCCCAGCAGGTCCGCCACCACGCTCGATACCGGGCGCGCCAGCATGATGCCCATCAGCAGGCCGCTCATCACCGAGCCGACGGTCTGGCCGCGTTTCTCTGGCGAGGACAGGTGGGCCGCGAACGGCACCAGCACCTGGGCCGCCACGCAGCTGATGCCGATGCAGAGCGCCGCCAGCAGGAACAGCGTGGCATTGCTGGTGCTGGCCGCTCCGAGCAGGGACAGGGCGGCCACCAGCAGCGCGATGAAGACCAGGCGGCGGTTTTCCACCAGATCGCCCAGCGGCACGATGAACAGCAGGCCGACGCAGTAGCCCAATTGGGTCAGGGTGACGATCAGGCCGGCCGCGCCGGGATCGAGGCCGGTGGCCTGGCTGATCGGCCCCACCAGCGGCTGGGCGTAATACAGATTGGCCACAATCAGGCCGCTGGCGATGGCCAGCAGCCAGACCATGGCCGGTGAAATTTCGTGGTGATGCTCAGGCTGCGTCAATCGCGGCTCCTATGGTTTACTCAGCCAAGGCGCGCGTGGATCTCTGACGTTAAAGCGTAGGAATGCAGGCGAGCCTTATGCTCGAAGATTTGCGAAGTAATCATCAATTCGTCCGGCCGGGTGCTGGCGATGAAGGCGCGCAACTGGGTCTCGACCGTGTGCGGCGAACCGACGGCCGAGCAGGATAACACCGAATCGAGCATCGCGCTTTCGGCGGCCCCGATCTGCTGACGGTAGCCGGCTTTGGGCGGGGGCAGGCGCGTGGGATGGCCGGAACGAAGATTGACAAAGGCTTGCTGCATCGACGTGGAAAGCAGCTGGGCTTCCTCGTCGCTGTCGGCAGCGAACACATTATAGCCCAGCATGACATATGGTTTTTGCAACTGCGCCGAAGGCTGGAAATTGGCGCGGTAAAGCGAGACCGCCTGCATCATCATCTGCGGCGCGAAATGCGAGGCGAAAGCGAAGGGCAGGCCGAAGTGCGCCGCCAGCTGCGCGCCATACAGGCTGGAGCCGAGTATCCACAGCGGCACGTTCGAGCCCTGGCCCGGCACCGCCTTGATCTGCTGGCGCGGTTCGTCTGACAGGTAGTCCTGCAGATCCAGCACGTCCTGCGGGAATTCGTCGGCGCTGGCGTCCATGCGGCGGCGCAGGGCGCGCATGGTGGCCTGGTCGGAACCGGGCGCGCGGCCCAGGCCCAGATCGATGCGGCCGGGATGCAGGGCGGCCAGGGTGCCGAACTGCTCGGCGATCACCAGCGGCGAGTGATTCGGCAGCATGACGCCGCCCGCGCCGACGCGGATGGTGCTGGTGCCGCCCGCGACGTGAGCCATCACTACCGCCGTGGCGGCGCTGGCGATGCCCGGCATGCCGTGGTGTTCGGCCAGCCAGTAGCGTTGAAAACCCCAGCGCTCCGCATGCTGCGCCAGGTCCAGCGTATTGCGCAGCGAGGTGGCGGCATTGCTGCCTTCGGCGATGGGGGAGAGGTCGAGTACGGAGAATGGGATAGTCATGGCGTCGATATTGGGTTGTGGCGCGGGCTTTCAAGCAAGGCCCTGACATGCGCGTGGGTATGGCTTGCATCCAACACGCCACTTTGGGAGCGGCGGCGAAAGACGGTAAACTGGTAACCCTTCTCTTGGTATGGGTTTCCGTTTCATGACATTTCGATATCTGCGGCGGGCCGCATGCAGCCTGCTGGCGGCCCTGCTGCTGGCGGCACCGGCCCTGGCCGATCCGGGGCGCCTGATCGTGCTGGTGGCCACCGGCACCGAGATGCCGATTTCCGAATTCCGCGCGGGGGAGCTGGTGGGCGGCATCCATAAGGATCTGGGCGAAGCCCTGGCGCAGCAGCTGGGGCGGCGCGCGCAGTTTCTCGCCATGCCGCGCAAGCGCATCGCCCAGACCCTGGAGGCGGGCCGCGCCGACGTGCTGTGCATGTATATGCCGGAATGGCTGCCGGGCAGCTTTTATTGGAGTTCGCCCTTCTTTCCCGTCACCGAGCTGCTGGTCTCCGACCGGCGCTGGCCGCGTCCCCTGGCGGTGGCCGATGTGGGCGGCCAGCAGATTGCTACCGTCCTGGGCTATCATTACCCGGAGTTGGAGCATGTCCTGGGCGCGCAGTTTGTGCGCGCCGACGGTCCCTCCAACGAGATCAACCTGCGCAAGCTGGGTTTGGGACGGGTAAGGCATGCGGCCACCTTGAAGGCCTTGCTCGACTACCGGCTGAAACTGGGCGATCACATCGAGATCCATCCACCGCTTCACGTCAAAACCTATCTGACCCGCTGCGCCGTGTCGGAGAAGGCCAGCGTGACGCTGGCGGACGTGAATGCGGCCATCGCGGGCATGCACCGCGACGGCGTGATTCACCGGATCGTGGCCAACTACCAATAACGACGAGACATATGCTGAAAAAGATTGCCCTTCTTGGCCTGCTGCTGCAAGCCCCGCTGCATGCCGCTCCCCTGAGCGACGCCGCCACCAGCACCGCCCGCCATGCCCGCAGCACCTACGAAAAGCAGATGATCAAGAGCCTGGCCACCATGGTCGGCTTCAATACCGTCGCAGACAAGAAGATCGCATTCGAAAACAATCCCGAACATGCGGGCTTCAAGAAATTCCTGCGCCAGGAGGCGGAACGCCTCGGCTTCGACTTTAAGGACCACGGCTATGTGGTGGTGATCGGCATGGGCCAGGGCAAGGAACGCGTGGGCGTGATCACCCACGGCGACGTGCAGCCGGTCGATCCCGCCAAATGGAAGCAGTCGCCCTTCAAGCTGGACGCCACCAGCGAGCCGGGACGCCTGGTCGGCCGCGGCACGGAAGACGATAAAGGCCCGATCGCCACCGCCCTGTATGCGATGAAGGCGATCAAGGACCGCAAGCTGGCGCTGAGCAAGCGCATCGAACTGTATGTGTATATGGCCGAGGAATCCGACTGGGCGCCGCTGGAAGCCTTCCTGAAAAACCATGAACCGCCCCAGGTCAACATCACGCTCGACGCCGAATATCCGGTGGTGACGGCGGAGAAGGGCTATGGCTCGCTGACGGTCAAACTGTCGCACTGGGTGCCGGTGGAAAATGCCGCCGGCCCGGTGCTGAGCAGCTTTGCCGGCGGCTTCTTCGGCAGCCAGATTCCGGAGGACGCCAGCGCCGCGATCGACAAGGCCACGCCGGAGCTGGAAGCACAGATCCGCGCCCGCGCCGCCGCGCAGAAAGGCATGCGCTACCAATACGACTGGCAGGGCGGCACCTTGAAGATCAAGGCGCTCGGCGTATCGGCCCACTCGTCCAAGCCGGAGGACGGCGTGAACGCGATCAGCATGCTGGCCGATGCGCTCAATGTGCGTCCATGGCAGGGCACGTCGGCGGTGAATATGGTGTCCTTCCTCAACGAGGTGATCGGCACCGGCATCTATGGCGAGAAGTTCGGCAAGGCCGCTTACCGCGACAGCTTCATGGGACCGATGACGGTGGCGCCCACGGTCCTGAAGCAGTCGAATGAAGGCCTGGAGCTGAATATCAATCTGCGCCGCCCGCGCGGCAAGACGGCCGATGAATTGAAGGCGGAATTCCAGCAGGCTTTCGACGGCTGGAACGCGGCGCGCGGCGCCAAGGCCGGCATCAATATGTATGTCGGCGATCCATGGATTCAGGAGAAGGCGCCGCAGATTCCCACCTTGCTGAATGTGTTCGCGCACTACACCGGCATCAAGGATGCGCAGCCGGTGTCGATCGGCGGCGGCACCAATTCGCGCCTGTTCCCGAACGCGGTCAGCTTCGGCCCCGGCATGCCGGGCCAGGTCTACACCGGCCACTCCGAGCATGAGTTCATCACCCATAAGCAGCTGATGCTGAATCTGGAAATGTACACGGCGGTGCTGGTGGAGCTGGCGCGCTGAGTGGTCTTCTTGACCAGTAGCTGACGAAGCGTCAAGCCTTCTGTTGTTTTCTCCCGGCGCGGACAAAAAAGCGCCGGGATTTCATCTTCCCTTGCGCAAATCTGCTTTACCATGAGCAACATATCCGCCAGCCGGGCGGAGCTGCTGCGGGGTCTGGCATGTTTCGCAAGTTATTGATTCTTCTTCCATTTTTATTTTCAGGAACGGTGCATGGCGTGGAAATGAGTATTCCATCCACTTTGTCCCAGGCGCAGGATGGCGCCGCCGCGCCGCGCCGCGGCGTGCTGTATCGCGTGCGGCACCATGGCGTCAGCAGTTATCTCTTCGGCACCATCCACGTCGGCAAGCAGAACTTCTATCCGCTCGAGCCGGAAGTGAGCCGCGCCCTGGCCGAAGCGCGCACCCTCGTGCTGGAACTGGACGTGCGCGCCAACGACGATTTTCAGCTGGCACTGGGCAAGTACGGCAGTTATCCGGCCGGCCAAAGCTTGCGTGGCCATCTGTCGCCGGCCGCCATGACGCGCCTGCAGGCAGCGCTGGACAGGAACGGCATGCCGCTCGCCAGCGTGGACGGTTTCCGCCCCTGGCTGGTGGCGAATATCCTGGTCGGCATGGAGATGGAAAAGCTGGGCTACCAGCGCAGCAATGGTGTCGAAGGCTTTCTGCTGGAAGCGGCGCTGCGTCAGCAGAAGCCCTTGCGCGAGCTGGAGACGGCCGAATATCAGCTCAGCCTTTTCGATGGCTTGAGCGCGGCCCAGCAGGAGCGCTATCTGCTGGAGAATCTGGACGATATCGACAGCGGCGCCGCGCTGAAAAAATCGGCGGGCCTGATCGACGCCTGGAGCGCCGCCGACCGCGTGCGCATGGCCGAACTGTCGCGCGAACTGACCACGGGCGATAGCGTGTCGGCGCGCTTCATGGAGCAGACCCTGCTGGGCAAGCGCAATCCCGAAATGGCGGCGAATATCGAATCCATCATGGCGCGCGAGCACAGCGCCTTTGTCGGCATCGGCCTGCTGCATCTGCTCGGTGAAAACAGCGTGCCGCAACTGCTGAAACGGCGCGGTTACGAGGTCGAGCAGGTTTATTAAATCCGCCTGACGCCAGTTTGACGCATATCAAAGGCTGCAAGGACGCCGGCGCAATAATTGATCATCCGCAAAGCACTGATAAAGGATGCTCATGCAACAGTACGGTACGGATTGGATAGTGGAAGAGCTGGTGGCAAGCGCCTGCGGCGATCGGCACGATGCGCGCACCCGCCACGTTTTCACGCAAGCCTTGTATGGACTGGTGCGCCAGGCCCAGTCCGAACAGCTGCTGGCTTTGCGCGCCGACGCGGAGAAAGCCATCGGCGCCTTGGCGGCCGCCACCCAGCGCCGCCGCACCCGCGCCATGCTGCGCCGCATCGCCAGGGATGCCAGCAGCGGCCAGCGCAGCCTGCAATTCGAACGCGATGACAAGAAAGGGCAGGGCGCCTAGTTTTCCTCGGAACGGTCGAGCAGCACGTCCAGCATGCGCTGCGGATTCACCAGAAAATCGTGCATCACCTGGTAGTGTTCCGTGTCCTCGTAGCGAATGGGATGGATGCCTTCGGCCGAACAGGAATAAATCCGCGCCTCGGGATAGGCGAGCAGGATGGGCGAGTGCGTGGCGACGATGAACTGCGAATTGCGCCGCACCAAGTCGTGCATGCGGCTCAGCATCGCCAGCTGGCGCTGGGGCGACAGCGCCGCCTCCGGCTCGTCGAGGATGTACAGGCCATGGCCGCCGAAGCGCTCCATCATCAGCGCCAGGAAGGATTCGCCATGCGACATCTCATGCAGCGAGCGTCCGCCATAAGAATTAATGATGGGCGGCCCACCCGGCCCCTTGTCCAACGCCTCGATTTCCGACGCCACATTGAAGAAGCTTTCTGCGCGCAAAAAGAAGCCGTCGCGCGGCTTATGGATGCTTTGCGCGATGCGCAGATACTGGTGCAGCGCCGAATGCGAAGCGCGCGTCGAGAAGCGGAAATTCTTGGTGCCGCCTTCGGCATTGAAGCCCAGCGCCACCGCTACCGCTTCCAGCAAAGTCGACTTGCCCGAACCGTTCTCGCCCACCAGCAGCGTCACCTTCGGATGCAGGTCGATGCTGGAGAAATTGCGGATGGCCGGCAGCGCGAAAGGATAGGCGCCGAAATCCGGCACGGCGCTGCGCTGCAGGGTAATGCGCGAGACGTACTGGCGGCCGATCAATTAGGCAGCCACCTTGCGATGCGACCACAGCGCCCACATGAAAGTGGCGCAGACGATGGCGGCGCTGCAATCCACGCACCAGTCCTGGATCGAACCGTGACGGTAGGGGAAGAAGCTCTGCACAATTTCATCGAGCGCGCCCATCACGGCCACCATCAGCACCGCCTTCAGCGCGCGCTGGGCCGGATTGCCGCTGCCGCCGGTGAACAGCAGAAAAGCCAGGGTCGCATAAGCGCAGGAGTGCAGCACGATGCCGGAAGCGACCTCGCCCATATCGGCGCGCGCGCCGGGGATCGAGCCGATAATCAGGATCAGCACATAACTCGCCATCGCCCCCCAATAGCGCAAGCGGGCGTGGGAGGAAGTCAAAAACAGTTGTTGGATCAGATTAAGCATGGGCCGAACGATACCACGCTACAAGAAAAAACGCCCGCTACAAGAGCGGGCGAAAAACCCATTCGGGCCAAGAGAACATCAAGAAACAAAGTACAAACTCAATTCGGTGCGGTGCACCGGATTCCTCCGGCACACCTTCCCTGCCGCCACGCATATCGGTTGCATGTGCGGCAGATGTGATCAGTATATGGTGGGATTGTTACGCTGTTATGACACTACGCAATATGCAAGGCACAAAAAGCGGAATAAAAAAAAGCCCGCTCGAGGCGGGCTTAAAACTATTTTCTTGGAGGAGAATAGTGGAGACAGGAGAGATTATGCTGCGTCGCGGCATATATGTCTAATTTTTGTTTTCGATACCTGTCATAGATTATTTGTATATCTTAGTTCTTGACCGGCACGGTGTAGTTCAAGGCCAGGCGGCCGCCGTCGGCATACAGGGTTTGGCCCGTCATATAGCTGGCATCGTCGCTGGCGAGGAAGGCGGCGATGGCGGCCACTTCCTCCGGTTCGCCGCAGCGTCCCAGCGGGGTGCGCGAGAGAATGGTGTGGCGCGCCTCGGGGCTGCCCAGCACCGCTTTCTTGGCCAGCTCCGTCAGAATCGTGCCCGGTCCGATGCCGTTGACGCGGATGCCATGCGGCGCCAGATTCAGCGCCATCACCTTGGTCAGCTGGTTGACGCCGCCTTTCGACACCACATACGGCACCTGGTTCGGAATCGCCAGCTCGGAATTCACGCTCGACATATTGATAATGCAGCCAGTTTGCTGTTTCACCATCTCGCGCGCCACCGCCTGGCTGCACAGGAACATGGATTTCAGGTTCACGCGCAGCACGCGGTCGAAATCTTCTTCCGTCAGGTCGAGAAAATCGGCGGCATGGGTGATGCCGGCGTTATTGATCAGGATATCGATGCGGCCGAAGGCGGCGAGGGTGGCCGCCACCAGCGCATCGACATCGGCCTTCTGGCTGACGTCGGCCGCAAAGAAGCGCGCCTGGTCGCCCAGCGTCCCGGCGGCCTGCTGGCCTTCGGGCTTGATATCGACCAGCATGACTTGCGCGCCTTCGGCCACCAGGCGCTGAGCGCAGGCGAGGCCGATGCCTTGGGTGGCGCCGGTGACGATGGCGACTTTTTGGGTAAGTTTCATGAGCGTCTATTCTGTCTGTTCGGGATGGAGCGGATTGTAGCCTAGAGAATCAGCGCATCATTGGGCAACTGATTGGGCCGCGTGCCGTCGGCGGGGAACAGCTTGTGCAGAATGTCGTTGAGCTGCCGCAGGGCGGCCAGCGTGCTGTGATGGAAGTCGCCTTGGGCGAAGCCTTGCGTCATGGTGCCGCAGATGGCTTGCCAGTCCTGCTCGGGCACCTGCCGCCCCACATTGCGGTCGGCCACGATGTCGACTTCATGCGCCGCCAGGTTCACGTAAATCAGCACGCCGCAGTTTTCCTCGGTATCCCAGATGCCGTATTGCGCGAACAGGGCGCGCGCGCGCGCGCGGTTGCTGACGTTGCGGAAGGCCGCGCCGACGTCCAGCGCCGCCTCCACGATCAGGCGCACCTCGGCGCGGTGCAGCTTTTCGCCCTCGTCGATGGCCTGCTCGATGGCGGCCAGCGTGGCGGGCGGGAAGCAGCGTTTGCCCGATGCGGAACCGGTCAGCAGATGGCGCAATGCGCGCCGGCAGCGCCCTGCAAAGCTGGTGGGTAGAGTGCTCATCACCAGTCCCCCGAGGCGCCGCCGCCGTCGAAGCTGCCGCCCCCACCGCCGCCAAATCCGCCACTGTCGCCAAAACCACCGCCACCACCACCACCACCGCGCGAGGCATTGCCCAAGGCATTTCCGATGACGCTGCCCAGCATCACGCCGGCGGCATCCGAACTCCAGCCGTCGCGCCGCAAGCCGCGCCGCGCACTGCCGCGCATCAGCGGCAGCAGAACGAAGGCGCCGAACAGCAGCAGCGGCAGCAGCCAGCCGATGCCTGGTCCTTCATCGCTGGCGTGGGCCGGCGCTTTCTGTTGCGGCGCGGGGAAGTGCTCCTTATCCAGCAAGGTGGCGATGGCGCCGGTGCCCGCCACCAGACCGCCGTAGAAATCGTTCTGGCGGAAGTGGGGCGCGATCACATCCTGCAGCACGCGCTTGGATTGGGCGTCGGTCAGTACGCCTTGCACGCCGCGTCCCGCTTCGATGCGCAGGCGGCGCAGGGAGGCCGGGTTGTCCTTGGCCACCAGCAGCAGCACGCCATCGTCCACACCCTTGCGTCCCAGCTTCCAGGCGTCGGTGACGCGGATGCTGTACTGCTCGATGGCTTCGGGCGCGGTGCTCGACACGATCAGGATGGCGATCTGGCTGCCGCTCTTGGCCTCGTAATCGGCCAGCACGTTTTCCAGCGCATTGCGCTGCTGATCGCTCAGCAGATGCACCTGGTCCGTCACGCGCGCCTTGATCTGCGGCACCGCGACGAAAGACTGCGCCTGCGCCGCCGCCATCATCCAGGCAAGGATGAAGGCCAGCAGGGCAGGGAGGAGAGGGTGCCGGCGCATCGCGGCAAGTCCTTATTTTTTGCCGAAATCGACGGCGGGCGCGGTCGAAATGGCCTTCTCGTTTTCGACCTGGAAGGTCGGTTTGACCTCGTAGCTGAAGATCATCGCCGTGAGATTGGTGGGGAAGCGCCGCGCCAGCACATTGTATTCCTGCACCGAAGCGATATAGCGCTGGCGCGCCACCGTGATGCGGTTCTCCGTGCCTTCCAGCTGCGATTGCAGGTCGCGGAAGCTGGTATCGGCTTTCAGGTCGGGATATTTTTCCGACACCGCCATCAGTCGGGAAAGCGCCGAGGACAGCTCGCCCTGCGCCTGCTGGAACTTCTGGAAGGCCGCCGGATTATTCAGCACCTCCGGCGTGACCTGGATGCTGGTGGCCGTGGCGCGGGCGCGCGTCACCGATTCCAGCGTCTCCTTCTCATGCGAGGCGTAGCCCTTCACCGTGTTCACCAGATTGGGAATCAGGTCGGCCCGCCGCTGGTACTGGTTGACCACTTCGCCCCAGGCGGCCTTGATCGCCTCATCCTTGCTTTGGAATTCGTTATAGCCGCAGCCCGAGAGCAGGACCGCGAGAAAACCGAGTACGAACCAGCGTGAAAACGGGTGTTTGCGCATGATTTTCCTCCTGTATATGAACAAATATACACGTTTTGCAAAATCCGGGGCGTTCGCCGGGCAAGATATAATGTAGGGTTTGCAACGACGAATGAAAAGGGGCTGCCATGACTTTTATGAATAAACTGAACGCCGCGTGGGCTGCCAATAACTCCCTGCTGTGCGTTGGTCTCGACCCCGACATGGCGCGCCTGCCGGCCCAGTTCCAGCAAGACCCGAACGGCATCTACCGATTCTGCACCGCCATCATCGACGCCACCGCCGATCTGGCCTGCGCCTTCAAGCCGCAGATCGCCTACTTCGCCGCCCTGAGCGCCGAACGCCAGCTGGAAGACATCTGCGCCTACGCCCGCGAAAAATATCCGCACATCCCGCTGATCCTCGACTCCAAGCGCGGCGACATCGGCGCCACCGCCAAGCAGTACGCGCGCGAAGCCTACGACCGCTACGGCGCCGACGCCGTGACCGTCAGCCCGTACATGGGATCCGACTCGGTTGAGCCGTATATGGAATGGACGGACCGTGGCGTGATCGTCCTGTGCCGCACCTCGAACCCAGGCGGCTCCGACCTGCAATTCCTGCAAGTGGACGGCAAGCCGCTGTACCAGCACGTCGCGCGCCTGGTCGCCGAAAAATGGAATGCCAACGGCCAATGCGCCCTGGTGGTCGGCGCCACCTATCCCGAAGAACTGGCGCAAGTGCGCGCCATTGTCGGCGACATGCCGCTGCTGGTTCCCGGCGTAGGCGCCCAAGGCGGCGACATCGAAGCCACCGTCAAATCCGGCCGCAGCAAAGCCGGCGCCGGCATGATGATCAACTCCTCCCGCGCCATCCTGTATGCAACGCCGCAAACCGGCGAAGACTTTGCAAGCGCCGCCCGCCGCGTCGCCCTCGAAACCCGCGACGCCATCAACCAGCACCGCGCTTGAGCACCGCGCGTTTGCGCCAAATCAAACAATGTCCCACCCTGGTGTCAGGCGGGGCCGCCGAGGCACCAAAGTAGGACATTTCTTGAGCAAGATCAAAGAATGTCCGACTCTGGTGCCTGACACCAGGGTGGACATTTTTTGCGGTAGATCAAACGCAGGGGCTTAGTAGCGCTGGGGGGCGATCATTTCGGCGTAGTCGTAGAGGGCGCCGAGGATTTCTTCGCCGCGCTCGTCGGCGGTCTCGGACAATTGATCGACTTCCATGAAGAGCTGCTCGACCGTGCGGGCGCCGGCTTCGCCTTCGAACAAGCGGGCGGCGCGGTGCTGTTCCCAGTGTTCCTGTTCTTCTTCACTCAGGGTGTGGGGGAAGTTGCGGGCGCGGTAGCGGAACAGCAGCTCGCCCAGGCGGTCGTCCTGGAAGTGGGCGGTGGCGGTGGCCAGCTGCTCGGGCTTTTGCTTGCGCAGCGTTTCGAGCAGGCGGCGGTCGTTGTTGCCGACGAAGCCGCCGTACAGGTCTTCATCCACATCGGCCGCTTCGGGCGCGGCGCGCTGGAAGACTTCGGCCCACAGCGCGCTCAAGTCCGGCCCGGCTGCTGCCAACTGGGCGTGGCTGCGGCCTTGTTCCAGGTCGAGCCCCCAGCGCGCGGCCATCTGCGGCGTCAAGGTTTTCAAATTGCTAACAAGCATGGGCGATTTGTTCAGGTGCACGCTCTTGATGGGCAGGCGGGTCATGCCTTCCGGCAGGTCGGCGCTGCGGCTGAACAGGCGCAAACGGACGGTTTCGGCATCCAGATTGAACAATTCGCCCGGATCGAAGCTACAATCCCATACAAGGACTTCGTTTTTATTGCTGGGGTGGGGCGCCAGCGGCCAGACCAGGGCCAGGCAGCCGCGCTCGGCCGGGAACATGCCCGAGACGTGCAGGAAGGGCTGGCGCTGGGCCGGCGGCAGGTGCATGCCGATTTCCTCGGCCACGCGATCCTTCTTGTGCAGGGCCAGGCAGAAGTCGAAAAGCTTGGGCTGCTGTTGACGGATCAGGCGGGCCAGGGCGATGGTGGCGCGCACGTCGGACAGCGCATCGTGCGCCGCTTCGTGCAGCAGGCCATTGACCTTGCTCAGGTGTTCGAGCTTGAAGCTGGGACGACCATCTTCGTGCTTCGGCCATTCGATGCCGTCCGGGCGCAGCGCGTAGCACATGCGCACCACGTCCAGCAGGTCCCAGCGGCCGCACTGGTTCTGCCATTCGCGGGCATACGGGTCGATGAGGTTGCGCCAGAACAGGAAGCGCGTCACCTCGTCGTCGAAGCGGATGGTGTTGTAGCCGACGCCGATGGTGCCGGGCTGGGAAAACGCCTCTTCGATGACGGCGGCGAAACGGTGTTCCGGCACGCCCTGTTCCAGGCATTGCTGGGGTGTGATGCCGGTGATCAGGCAGGATTGCGGGTCGGGCAGGTAGTCGCTGGCGGGCTGGCAGAACAGCATGATCGGCTCGCCGATTTCATTGAGTTCGGCGTCGGTGCGGATGGCGGCGAATTGGGCGGGACGGTCGCGGCGCGGCACGATGCCGAAGGTTTCGTAATCGTGCCAGAGGAAGGTGTGGTTGCTCATATTTTGCAAAGTGGTTCTTGTTGTCGCATGCTGAAGCAAGGAGGTCTATTGTGTCAAATCCTGTTTCCCTGAATACCCGCAGCAATACGGTGGCGGGTACCGGCTCCGATGCTTCGGTCACGCCGGCCAATAAGGCGAAATTGCAGATGAATGCGAATATTCTGCAAGCCTCGCTGTCGGTGTCCATCGGCTCGCAGAACGATCCGCTGGCCCTGGTCTATAAATCGGCGCTCACCAGCATCAACGAGGCGCTGAAGGCCGATTACGGCGAGAACGCGGTGCAGAACGCGGTCTCGCAGGACAATACGCCGGAAGGCACGGCGGGCCGCATCGTTTCGCTGTCCACCGGTTTCTTCGACTTGTACAAGAAGCAGAATCCCAGCCTGAGTGAGGACGAGGCGCTGGACAAGTTCATGGATACCATCAAGGGCGGCTTCGAAAAAGGCTTCAAGGAAGCGCGCGATATTCTACAGGGCTTGAAAGTGCTGAGCGGCGATATCGCCGCCAATATCGACAAGACCTATGAGCTGGTGCAGAAGGGCTATGCCGATTTCGTCTCCAGCCGTCGCGCCGCCAACGCCGAGAAGCCGGAGCAGACGCCGCCCACCAAGCCAGCCGCGCAGGCCGCATCAACGCCGGACGCCGGCAAGGCCGCCAAAGCGGCATAGCGGCGGGCGCTCGGCGCGTGTGGATGGACGGCTGCCGGCGCGCCGGATGGCGCGTCTATTCCGCCGCCACCGCCACCCGGTTGCGCCCCGTTTCCTTGGCGCGGTACAGGGCCGCGTCGGCGGCGGCGATCAGGGCCTGCTCGTCCTGGCCCGGCTGCAGGGCCGCCACGCCGAACGATGCCGTGATATGCGGCAGCGGCAGGCGCATATCGCCAAACACCACCGCCTGGCGCATGCGTTCGCACAGGCGCTCGGCCACCGATTGCGCCAGGCCGATGCTGGTATTCGGCAGGATCACCATCATCTCTTCGCCGCCATAACGCACCGCGCAGTCGGAAGGACGCAGCGCGCCGCTCAGCACCTGGGCCGCCGTGCGCAGCGCCTGGTCGCCCTGCAGATGGCCGTGGCTATCGTTGAACTTCTTGAAGTGGTCGATATCGATCATCACCAGCGACAGCGGCGCCTGCGTGTCGTGGGCCGAGGCCACCATGGTCGGCAGCAGGTCGTTGAGCCAGGCGCGGTTATACAGGCTGGTAAGGCCGTCGACCATCGACAGCTGGCGGTAGAATTCGCCCAGTTTCTGGCGCCGCCGCAGCTGGGCATTGGCGGCGCGGATGCGGAAGGACAGCAGGCGCAGTAGATTGCGCGCCACGCCATTCGATTCGTCGATCAGGCGCCAGACGGTGGCCGCTTCGATTTGCAGCAGCTCGCTCTGTTCCATGGCCACGATGGGATTCAGATTGGCTTCCTCGTCGAGCACCGACTGCTCGCCCACGCTTTCCCCTGGCAGCACCTTGCTGATGGTGCCGTCGGCCATGCCGGTGCGGGTGTCGGCGCCCACGGCCAGCGCGCCGCGCAGCACGATGTAGAGACGGGCGCAATGCAGGTCCGATACCGTTTCGCCTTGTTCCACCTGCACCACCGGGCAGGCGGCCAGCAGCGGGGCGAGCTGCTTGAGGTCGGAGTCGCGGAACAAATGGAGTTCGCCGATCTGCCAGGCAGAAGCGCCGAAGGTACTGATCTGTTTCAAGTTAGGCTTTCGATGTGCGGAATGCTCACAGGCAATCATAGCGCAATCGCCGCCGGGTGTGTTTCAATACCGCACCAACATTCGATACCGCGCGACAGATGACTTTCACCGATGCCCTGGGCCGCGAACACGCGCCCGCTCCCGATGCCCGCATTGTTTCACTTGTGCCATCGATCACCGAGCTGCTGTGCGATCTGGGACTGAGCCAAAAACTGGTGGGCCGCACCGGCTTCTGTATCCATCCGGCCGAAGTGGTGCAGGCCATTCCCAAAATCGGCGGCACCAAGGATGTTAATTTCGATAAGATCCGCAAGCTCGCGCCCAGCCATCTGGTGGTGAATATCGACGAGAATGAAAAGCCCACGGTGGAGCAGTTGGCCGAATTCGTGCCGCATATCGTGGTCACGCATCCGCTGCAGCCGCTCGATAACCTGGAACTGGCGCGCCTGATGGGCGGCGTGTTCTGCGCGGAGCAGGCCGCCGAGGAGTGGTGCGCCGCCTTCGCCGCCGAATACGCCGCCTTGCAGGCCGCGCCGAAAGGCCCGCCGCAGCGCGTGCTGTACTGCATCTGGCAAGACCCGTGGATGAGTGTTTCGCGCGAGACCTATATCGCCCGCATGCTGGAGCAGATCGGCTGGCGCATTCCCGATCTGGGCGCGGCGCGCTATCCGCGCTTTGACTGGACGCCGGAGCTGCTGGCGCAGATCGATCAGGTGCTGCTTTCGTCCGAGCCTTACCGCTTCACCGAGGCGCATGCGGATGCGCTGGAAAAGCAGATCGGCAAACCGGTGCAGCTGGTGGATGGGGAAATGATGTCCTGGTATGGCAGCCGCGCCTTGCAGGGCTTGCGCTATCTGCGCGGCTTGGGCGCATAAGCCGCCCACAAAAACAAAAGGCGCCGTTGCCGGCGCCTGCTTGCTGACTTGCTTGCTTACTCAGCCTGGTCCTCGACGAAGTCCGGCGTCGCGTGACGCTTATCGTACAGGCGCCCCAGGGTGCTGTCGACCGAACGTTTCAGCTTTTCCACCGCGCCGCCGATAGATTGGTGCAGGGTGGCGTCATGATCGCTGACGGCAATCGGCTGGTAGCCATTGAGGCGCGCTTCGATCGTGCAGCGGATTTCGCCATCGGCCGATTTTTGCGCATTGTTGTTACTGAGGTGAACTTCGACACGGCTAATGTGTTCGCCGAACCGGTTGAGCGCAGTGCTGACGACATTGTGTACATGGTCGTCCAGACCTGCATGACGTTCGATGGTTTTATCGGTGTTCACATGGATTTGCATTTGCTGCTCCCGTTTGTTCATCAAGTCGCGTATCAACGCGATTCCATCTTACTCCTTTTGGCAGAACTTGCAGGGTAGCGCAGCGTATTACTCAACTATTCAACATTGAGGCTGCAATATTCACGGACAGCCCCAATATAAGCAGATTAAAGAAGAAACTGAGCACCGATTGTCCCAGCACCAGCTTGCGCAGCGACTGCGATTGCACGCACACGTCCGACGTTTGCGCCGCCACCGCGATGGTGAAGGAGAAGTAGAGGAAGTCCCAGTAATTGGGCTGGCAATCGCGGTCGGGAAATTGCAGCGGACGCCGCGCCGGCGGCGCGTTGTAGTAGAGATGGGCGTAATGGCTGCAGAACAGCATACCCACCAGGAACCAGGAGCCGAGCAGGGTCAGGACCGCAAAGGCGTAGTGCTGCGGACGCTCGCCTTGCGGCAGGTCTTTCACGGCTGCCAGTTCCGAGCTGATGGCGGCAAGACTCATGCAGGCGGCCACGCAGAGGGCCAGCAGTATCACCGCCGCATTCTCGTCCTGGGCGGCGGCGATGCGGCGCACCTTGCGGTAGTCGGCGCGCGCCATCATCCACATCATGGTCAGCAGATAGGCCCACACCGCCACATTCCAGGCGCCGAGCAGGCGTGTCAGCAGCGTCCAGGCGGACGGCAACAGCAGGCCGGCCACCGCACCGAGCGCAATGGCCAGGCTGAGGTGCGGGCGGCTGCGGATGAATTGATGGGCTGGTATGCGCATAGCGTGCCAATCTTACACTTTATGGTGGGGGAAGCGGTCCATGCGTGACAGTACGGGAAAACGCCAGGCCCACAGCCCCGTCACCAGCAAGGTGGCGGCGCCGCCGAAGATGACGGCGCGCGTCAGCCCGAACCAGCCTGCGGTCAGTCCCGATTCGAACTCGCCCAGCTCATTGGAGGCACCGATGAAGACGGCGTTGACAGCGCTGACCCGGCCCCGTATCGCATCCGGCGTTTCGAACTGCACCAGCAGGTGCCGCACATAGACGCTGATCATATCGCCCGCGCCCATCAGCAGCAGGGCGCCCAGCGCGACGGCGAAACTGGTGGTTGCGCCGAGCACGATGGTGCCGGCGCCGAACACCGCCACGCCGCCGAACATCCAGATGCCGACGCGGCGCGTGATGGGAATGAAGGCCAGCGTCACCGAGCACAGTGCCGCGCCGATGGCCGGTGCGGTGCGCAGCAGGCCAAGGCCACTGGGGCCGGTGTGCAGCACGTCATGCGCCAGCGCGGGCAGCAGGGCGGTGGCGCCGCCGAACAGCACGGCGAACAGGTCGAGCGAGATGGCGCCCAGCATCACGGGGCGCGAGAAGACGAAGCGCAAGCCTTCCAGCACGCTGTGCCAGCTGGCCGGCTCCTTGCTGCGCACCTGCGGCGCGGGACGGGTCGCGGCCATCAGCAGCACGGCCGCCACCAGCAGCAGCGCGGCGCACAGATACACGGCGCCCGGGCCGGCGATGTACAGCAGGCCGCCCAGCGTGGGGCCGAGGATCACCGCCACATGGAAGCTGGAGCTGCTCAGGGCGACGGCCTTGCTGAACGATTCCTGCGGCACCATATTCACCAGCACCGCCTGCGTGGCGGGACTCATGAAGGCGCGCGCGCTGCCGAACAGCAGCAGCACGGCGAACACCGGCCAGACGGCGCTCATGCCGCTGTAGGTAAAGGCCAGCAGCAGCAAGCCGCACAGCAGCTGCGCGCCCATGCAGCAGATGATGATGCTGCGGCGGTTATGGCGGTCGGCCGCATGGCCGGCGTAAAGGATCAGCAGCAGGAAGGGCGCGAATTGCGCCAGGCCGATCAGGCCAAGGTAGAACAGATTGTGCGTCATCGCATACATCTGCCAGCCGATGGCGACGCTTTGCATCTGCACGGCCAGCGTGCCGAGAATGCGGGCGGAAAGATAGAAAGCGAAGTTGCGGTGTTTGAGGACGCTGAAGCCGTGTGATTCGGAGAGCAGGGACATGGAGGCGGACGTTGTGGCGGCGAGCAGGCGCGGCCTGCATGCGGTGAAACACGTCCCATCCACCGCCGCCCGCCAGCGGACGATGGCGGACGGGGGCGGGATACTTACGGCTTGGCCAGGTCGGCTTCGCTGGTGAAGGCGTCGGCGTAGAACTCTTCGTCCGGCAACTGGCACTGGGCGACGAAATCGCGCTTGGCGCTATCGACCACGATCGGCGCGCCGCAGGCATACACCTGGTGGCCCGACATATCGGGCAGGTCGGCCATCACGGCCTGGTGCACGAAGCCGGTGCGGCCGGTCCAGCCGTCTTCCGGCAGCGCGTTCGATATCACCGGCACATAAGTGAAGTTGGGCATTGCGCTGGCCCATTGGCGGCACAGGGCGTCCATGTACAGATCCTGCGGACGGCGGCCGCCCCAGTACAGGGTCATGGGACGGGTGGATTTGGCGCGCTGCATTTCCTCGACGATGGCCTTGATCGGCGCGAAGCCGGTGCCTGAGGCGAGGAAGACCATGGGCTTGTCCGAATCTTCGCGCACGAAGAAGGTGCCGAGCGGGCCTTCGAAGCGCAGGATGTCGCGCTCCTTCATGGTGGTGAAGACCTGGTCGGTGAACAGGCCGCCCGGCATATGGCGGATGTGCAGGGTGATCGGGCCGTTGTCGGGCGCGGTCGCCATGCTGTAGCTGCGGCGCTTGCCGTCGCGCAGCATGAATTCGATGTACTGGCCGGCGCGGTATTTGAGCGCTTCGTTGGCCGGCAGCTGCAGCGAGATCACGATCACGTCCGGCGCCACTTTTTCCAGGGTCGCCACGCGCGAGGGCATTTTCTTGATCGGGTAGTCGCTGCTGCCCGCGACTTCGCGCGCTTCCAGCACCAGGTCGGAATGCGGCACGGCGCAGCAGAACAGCGACAGGCCTTTTTCTTCTTCTTCCGGCGGCAGGGCGCGCTGCTGGTGCGGCTTGTGGCTCACGGAGCCGGACAAGACCTTGCCCTTGCAGGAGCTGCAGGCGCCGTTTTTGCAGCCATATGGCAGGCCGACGCCGGCGCGCATGGCGGCGGCCAGCACGGTTTCGTCTTCGTCACAGGTGAATTGATGGCCGCTGGGCTGAACGGTAATCTGAAAAGTCATATCGGTTGGATGGTTTGGTAGGGTAAGCTTTTGATTCTTATGGTGTTTTCAAGCGAACGACCGGGGTATTCTACACTACCCGTTTACCGCGGCCTAGCGGGCTGCGCCAGCGCGTTTTCGGCGCCCGCCCTACAATCGCGGCTATGAAAACCAGAAAACCATCTTTCAAGCTGCCGCGCCTGCTGATTCTGGGCTGCGGCGATGTCGGCATGCGCCTGCTGCCGCTGCTGCGCCAGCGCTACCGCGTGTTTGCCGTGACCAGCCAGCCGGAGCGTTGCGCCGCATTGCGCGCCGCCGGCGCCGTGCCCATCGTCGCCGATCTCGACCAGCCGGCCACGCTGCGCCGCCTGGCGGGGCTGGCGCCGCGCATCGTGCATCTGGCGCCGCCGCAGACCGAGGGCAAGCTCGACCGCCGCACGCGCCACCTGGCGGCCGTGCTGCCGGCGGCCCAGCTGGTCTATATCAGCACCACCGGCGTGTATGGCGATTGCGGCGGCGCGCTGTTCGACGAAACGCGCCCGGTGGCGCCGCGCAATGCGCGCGCGCTGCGCCGCGTCGATGCCGAGCAGGTGTTGCGCGCCTGGGCCAGGCGGCGCGGCGGCCGGGCCAGCATCCTGCGCGTGCCGGGCATTTATGCGGCCGACCGTCTGCCGCTCAAGCGCTTGCGGGACGGCACGCCGGCCTTGCTGGCGGAGCAGGATGTGTATACCAACCACATCCATGCCGATGATCTGGCGCAAATTGTTGTACGCGCGCTGCAACATGGCCAGCCGGCCCGGGTTTATCACGCCGTGGATGACAGTTGCATGAAGATGGGGGAGTATTTTGATGCAGTAGCAGATGCGTTCGGTTTGCCGCGTCCGCCCCGGCTGGGACGCGCGGCGCTGACGGCGGCGGTGTCGCCGGCCTTGCTGTCGTTCATGTCGGAATCGCGGCGTTTGAGCAACACGCGGCTAAAGGCAGAATTGGGCGTGCGCCTGAGGTACACTGATGTTACTGATGGTTTGCAAGCCGCGCGCGCAAGCGCGGTGTAAGTTTTCTGCGCGATTCTGTCGGACCGCCCGCCTTGTTTGCGGTGTATCAAGCAAGGCATCGGCTGCTGCACTAAGGTGAAGTCATGGTGTGAAGGAGGGCATATGCAGATGATCCAGCATCCCAGCAAGGAGCAAGTCCGTGCTTACCTGGCGCAGCGCATTGCCCAGCGGCGACAGGAAGATTTGCCGCCTCCCACGCCTGATGAAATCCGCCGCCAGCTAGGCTGGTCGCTCTGCCCCCATTCCGGCTATGCCGGCGCCTTGACCTTCCCCTCCTCCGTCGCCCGCCTCTCGGCCCTGCTATGCCTGGCATGGTTTTGCAGCGCCTTCCTGCCAAACAATTCCCGCTAATCCTGTTGTTTTTTCGAGCAGGAAATTTCCTAGCATAGGAAATGGCGCTACAATCTATCAAATTCTCACAAATTTAAGTGAGAGTTAAGCTATCAGCAACAGAACCGTGTATCATATCGTCCGTGTGCTGAAAAACGCGTCATTCGAGGCCTTTTCGAGCGCCAAATCGGTATAGCTTCGTTTTTTATTTTTTCAAAGTGTCGTGTTTTTGCAAAAATTCGGCCGATTCGATCCAAGAAAAGAGTTAATGATGTCCCTCAAAGAAATTACGGCTTCGCCCACCTACAATCCCAATCGCGTTCTGGATGCGATTATCGAGAAACTGCAGCTGAAAAATGACGCGGCCCTGTCGCGCGCGCTGGAAGTGGCGCCGCCGGTCATCAGCAAAATCCGCCACAACACCCTGCCGATCGGTGCAACCATCCTGATCCGCATGCACGAAATCAGCGATTTCAGCATCCGCGAACTGCGCGAGATGATGGCCCACTAAGCTGCGCCGCGCTCATGCAAAAAACGGCCGCTCCTGGCAACAGGAGGCGGCCGTTGTTGTTTGTTTCCCAGCGTTTAGCGTTTAAGCCAGGCGCGGGCGCTGCGCATAGAAGGCATCGGTTTTCGCGGCAGGCACGCCCGAGTAGGCTTGCTTGGCCTGGCTGCTGGGCACGCCCGAGTACGCCACCGAGGGCACGCCGGAATACGCCGTCTTGGCCTGGGCCGCCGGCACACCCGAGTAAGCCGTTTGCGCCCGGGCTGCCGGTACGCCGGAATATGCCGTTTCGGCGCGCTGGGCCGGGACCCCCGAATAGGCGGTTTGCGCTTGGGCGGCGGGCACCCCGGAGTAGGCCGTTTCAGCCCGTTTGGCCGGCACGCCCGAGTAGGCGGTTTGGGCCTGCGCCGCCGGCACGCCGGAATATGCTACCGAGGGAACACCCGAGTACGCGGTTTTCGCGGCGGCGGCAGGGACACCGGAGTAAGCCACTGTAGGCACGCCGGAATAGGCCGAGGCTTGCTGGGACGGCACACCGGAATACGCCTGTTCTGCCCGCAGATAGCCTTCGCCGAAGGTGCTTTCATACAACTCCTTCATGCGCTCGCCGACGCGGTGGTGGGCTTCCAGGTCGTCTTCGCCGCGCAGGCCGATATACGGGAAGTGGTGCAGGAAGTAACCGAACACGGCTTCGCAATCGACGGCGTATTTCATGGTGTCGAGAATGTGGTAGTGCCAGAACGTATCGACATCCTTGAGCGGCGCGGTTTGCTCGTGCGGGAAGGTTTTCATCAGATACAAGAAGCGGCGGTACTCGAATTCCACGGCATTGGCTTGCTGCAGCGACCAGCCTTCGCCCGATTCCTCGTGCATGATTTTTACTTTGATAGGCTCAAGGTCGAGCTCGGCGATGGCTTTGAAGCTTTCTGCTGAAATCATGATAAATCCCTTTGTATGAATGGAAGAAAAGGGACGCCGTCCGTGGCCTGCTGTTATCTGGCTGGGCGTCGAGCACGTTCGGGATATTGGGAACGATGAATTGATGCGGAGCAACAAAAACCTCATCAACGAAGCTCAGTATAAGCAGGATGTTGCGGAATACAAGCCGGGATTTTGAAAAATTTGATGCTGTAGCGCAACTGCGACACGCGCCTCCGGCGCCTTGTTTTTGGCGCCGGAGGCGGGAGGGACTCAAGCCGGATCAGGCTTGCTGGGGCAGGGAGGGGCGGCTGGTGTAGAAGCTGGTGGGCTGGCTCACGGCCGCGCCCGACCAGGCGGTCTGGGCCGGGGTGGCGCCCTGCTGCACTGCCGCACCCGACCAAGCGGTTTGCGCTTCGGCCGCGCCAGCCTGCACGGCGGCGCCGGACCAGGCCGTTTGCGCCTGCACCGCTGCGCCCGACCAGGCCGTTTGCGCTGGCGGCGTCTCTTTCTGCACGGCGGCGCCGGACCAGGCGGTCTGCGCCTGCACCGCGGCACCCGACCAGGCCGTTTGCGCCTGCACTGCCGCGCCCGACCAGGCGGTCTGCGCATCGTCCTGCTGCACGGCGGCGCCCGACCAGGCGGCCTGGCTGCGCACATACGGTTCGTTGAAGGTTGCTTCGTACAGCTCTTTCATGCGCTGGCCGACGCGGGCGTGGGCCACCTCATCGTCCTCGCCACGCAGGCCGATGTAGGGGAAGTGGTGCAGGAAGTAACCGAACACGGCCTGGCAATCGACGGCGTATTTCATGGTGTCGAGAATATGGTAGTGCCAGAAAATATCCACATCCATCAGCGGCGCGGTTTGTTCTTTGGGGAATTTCTTCATCAGGTACAGGAAACGGCGGTATTCGAATTCCACCGCATTGGCGCGCTCCAGGCTCCAGCCCTCCCCGGATTCGACGTGCATCAGCTTGACCTTGATCGGGTCCAGATCCAGTTCAGCGATAGCCTTGAAGTCGGTTGCGTTCATTGGTAGTTCCTTTCAGTGATAGTGGCTGGTGAGAAAGAAAAAACTGCGTGGTGCAAGAACATTCTTGCCGACGTGATGTCCGGCAATCTTGATTTTCATCAAGCTTTTTTGAAGCAAATTCCTAAAATCGCAAGTAATTTTTCCGGCCATGGCTTAGGCCGGAAGCGTGGCGGCAGAATGCGCGGCGGGCATGGCAGCATGCAGCGGCACCATCACGGTCACGGTCGTGCCAGCGTCGGGAATGCCGATGATGGAACATTGGCCGCCGAGCAGATTGACGCGCTCCTCGATGCCCACCAGGCCGAAGGAGCCCGATTTGTTGCGGCTGCTGGCGCGGATGCCCACGCCGTTGTCGCTGATGGTCATGCGCAGTGTGCCGCCCTGGTGGCGCAGCTCGACGCGCACCTGGCTGGCTTTCGCGTGCTGGCTGATATTGCTGAGCGACTCCTGCAGGATGCGGAAATACGCGGTTGCGCAATGGTCGTCGATATCCTTGTCGTTGCCGTCTTCCACCAGCTCGCAACTGATGCCGGAGCGCTGGCGGAACTGGCCGATCTGCCATTCCACGGCCGCGCTCAAACCCAGGTCCAGCACATGCGGACGCAGATCGTTGATGATGTGGCGCACGCTGCCGATGGTGTTGTCGATCTGGCGCAAGGTGGCGCTGGCGCGCGCGTGCAGGCGCGGATGGCGTCCCTGCGTGCGCGAGGCCAGCATATCGGCTTCAATGCGCAGCACCAGCAGATTCTGCCCCAGATCGTCGTGGATTTCGCGCGCGATGCGCTTGCGTTCCTCTTCCTTGATCTTGTCGGAGTGGGCCGCCAGGCGGCGCAGCTTCTGGTGCGACAGCTGCAGCTTGGCCTGCGAATCGCGCAGCTCGCGCGTCATGGCGCGCGCCATCTTGATCGCGCGCTGGCGCGAAGAACTCAAGGTATGGAACAGGGCATACAGCAGCAGGCAGGCGGTGCCGCTCAGCGCTCCCGCCAGCCAAGGCAGATACACGTCGAAGCGCGAATACAGCGCGCGCTCCGGCATGCTGAAATGCGCGTTCCACAAATGCCCGTTGAAGTTCACCGGCAGATCCAGTTCGAAACTCGCTTCCTGCGGTCCATGCGCCATGCCGGATTCGCTGTCGAACAGCAGCAGCGGCGGCGGCGCGCCCGGTTTGGCGATGCCGTTGTACAGGGTCACGCGCATCTGCTGCAGCGAAGTATCGGCCAGCGCGCCCTGCATCAGGCGCTGGATGCTGAAGCCGATGCCGACCGAACCCATATACGCGGCCCGCCTTTCCGCCACGCTGAAAGCGGGCAGGCCCTTGCGGTATACCGGCAGGCGCAAGCCCATGCCCGACTGGCCAGGCTCCGTCAGGCCCACCGGCTGGCCGGAGCTGCTCAATTCGCCGCTGTCGCGCGACTGCGCCAGTGCCTGCGCCACCTGCGGGCGGATGGCGATATCCATGCCGTACTTGGTGTGGTTGTCGGTCATCGGTTCGAGCAGGGTCAGCACCGCGTATTCCGCGCGCAGCCCTGGCGGCTGCAGGCGGAAGCTGGGATAGCCTTCGCCTTGTCCCCAATGCCGCATGCTTTGTTCAAAGGTCGGACGCTGTTCCGCCTTCAGATTGCGGGCGAAATTGATGCTGGCGATGGCGGGGAAGTGCTCGGCCAGGTCCAGGCCCGAGACATAGCGGCGGAAGTTTTCCGGCGTGACTTCGTCCACGGCCTGGAAGAAGCTGGCGGCGCTGCGCAGCACATCGGTATAGGCCTTGATGCCGGCCACGATATTGTATTGGGTATTGCCGGCTTGAATAGCAAAGCGTTCGCGCGCCTCGCTCTCGGTGGAGGTGTAGGCGACGAAATACAAGAGGGCGCCGACGCCCAGGGACAACAGGACGCCGCCCCAGGCTTTTGGATTGCGCAGGGTGGAGGGTTGTCGCTGTTTTTGGAAAATGCGCATACCGTGGGCGCGGCAACTTTCAAGCGAAAATGTTTAATATTTCAAATAAGGCAACGTCTTATAGGATGTAGTGTATTTGTTCTCTTGATAAACCTCAAACGTTAGATTTGTTTTTGATGAAAAAAAACCGCCCGAAGGCGGTTTCATTTGAAAAGGCAATACTTTATTTGGCCGAACCCCAGCTGTCCTTCAGCGTGACGATGCGGTTGAATACCGGCTTGCCTGGCTGGGAATCGACGCGGTCGGCCACGAAGTAGCCATGGCGTTCGAACTGGAAGCGCTGGTCGGCCGCGGCGTCCTGCATGCCTGGCTCCAGATAGGCCGTCACGGTTTCCAGCGCGTTCGGATTGAGCGCCGTCATGAAGTCCTTGCCGCCGGCATCCGGCTGCGCTTCGGTGAACAGGCGGTCGTACAGGCGCACTTCGGCCTGCAGCGCGGCAGCCGCGCTGACCCAGTGGATATTGCCTTTCACCTTGTAGTTATTGGCGCCGTCCGTGCCCGATTTGGAATCCGGGAAGTAGTTGCAGTGCACCGCAACGACCTTGCCGTTTTCGTCCTTGTCGAAGCCGGTGCATTCCACCACATAGCCGTACTTCAGGCGCACCTTGCTGCCTGGCTGTTCGCCTTGCGGCGGATACAGGCGGAAGAAGCCCTTGCTCGGCACTTCCATGAAGTCTTCTTCCTCGATCCACACTTCGCGCGTGATCGGGAAGGTGCGGTTGCCCAGTTCCGGATGGTGCGGGTGCACGGGCGACGAGCATTCCACGCTGGCGCCGGCATCGAAGTTGTCGATGATGAGTTTCAGCGGACGCAGAACGGCGATGCCGCGCGGCGCTTTCGGATCGAGGTCTTCGCGCACCGCGCCTTCCAGCACGCCGTAATCGATCCAGCCGTCGGACTTGCTGACGCCGATGCGCTCGCAGAACAGCTGGATCGCTTCCGGCGTGTAGCCGCGGCGGCGCAGGCCGACGATGGTCGGCATGCGCGGGTCGTCCCAGCCGCTCACGATCTTCTCGTCCACCAGCTGGCGCAGCTTGCGCTTGGAGGTGACGACATAGGTCAGGTTCAGGCGCGCGAATTCATACTGCTTGGGCACCGGCTGCTTGAAGAAGCCGCCGGCCGACAGGGTTTCCAGCAGCCAGTCGTAGAAGGGACGGTGGTCCTGGAATTCCAGCGTGCAGATGGAGTGGCTGATGTTTTCCAGTGCATCCGAAATCGGGTGCGTGTAGTCGTACATCGGGTAGATGCACCAGGCGTCGCCGGTACGGTGGTGGTGCGCGTGGCGGATGCGGTAGATGGCCGGATCGCGCATCGTCATATTCGGCGAAGACATCGCGTCTTCGCTGATCTTGGCGCGCAGGATATGTTCGCCGTCCTTGTACTTGCCGGCCTTCATATCGCGGAACATCTGCAGCGATTCCTCGCGCGGACGGTTGCGGAAGGGCGAGTTCTTGCCCACCGCGCCGAAGTTGCCGCGGTTGGCCGCCATCTCTTCGGCGCTCTGGCTGTCCACATAGGCGTAGCCGGCCGTGATCAGGTACTCGGCCATCGCATACAGCTGGTCGAAGTAATCGCTGGCGTAGTGCAGGTATTCCTGGTCGCCCTGGTCGCCCGGCTGCGTCCAGCTGAAGCCCAGCCATTGCACGCTGTCGATGATGGTGTCGACGTATTCCTGTTCTTCCTTGGCCGGATTGGTGTCGTCGAAGCGCAGGTGGCAGCGGCCCTGGTAATCGCGCGCCATGCCGAAGTTCACGCAGATGGACTTGGCGTGGCCGATGTGCAGATAGCCGTTGGGCTCGGGCGGGAAGCGGGTGATGACCGGCGGCAGGCCATCGCGCTGATGGGTGCCGGCGGCCAGGTCGGCCTCCACGATGTTGCGCAGGAAATTCGATGCCGGTACGGGTGCAGCGCTGTTTTTGTCGTTGCTCATGTAAAAAGGACGGGAAAAGAGTCGAATATCGTGCATTTTACCGTACGCGGCGACCATCCAGCGGGACGGCATATGCTTTTCTATAGGATAATTCGTCTTTACACATTATCGGCAATCGGCCCCGGAGTTTCCTTATGGATAATTTATATAATGTGCTCGGTGTCGCGCCCAATGCCTCGGACGAGGAAATCAAGAAGGTTTACCGGTCGCTGGCCATGCGTTTCCACCCGGACCGCAACCCGGCGCCCGGCGCGGATGCCCGCTTCAAGGCCATCGTGAAGGCCTACGAGGTGCTGTCCGACCCCGTCAAGCGCGAAGAGTACAACCAGAGCCTGAACCACCGCATCGTCATCGATCCGGAGGCGGAGGCGTATCAGCTGTGGCGCTCGGTCTTCAGCCTGCACGGCGTGGGCCTGCCCGCCGCCTGACGCTGCGCCACACAACATCATCTGAAAGAACATAAGCAATGAGTAGAGTACACCCTGAATTCGCCTACCAGTCGCGCGAATTGGGCGGCCAGATCGAAGGCATTTTGGGCGATCCGCCCGACCGCAAGAATTACCAGAACATGATCCAGGCCCTGGTGTCTGAATATGCAAGCGGCGCCGGCATCGAAGACCTGAACATGATGGCCTTCGCCCTGGTGGACCATATCGAGTTCCACGACCGGCAGACCATCCTGGAAGAGGCGGGCGATTTCGAAGAGGGCGACGCGGCGCGCGTGTTCGCCGCCGCCTCCTGCTCCGGCGAGGCGGAGAAGATGTATGCCGCGCTGGAAGAGAACTACCCCGACCTGGGACGCCAGGCCATCATCACCGCCTTCCTGCACAAGCATCCGCGCCTGTGGTCGGAAGACGATGTGTCGCTCGACCAGCTGGCCGAGGGCGATGACGGCGACGATGGCGACAATGACGACGACGCGGTGAGCGACGATTTCGCCCAGATGTTCGATCAGGAAGGAGAGCAGTGATGTCCGATAACAGCAATCTGCCAGCCATCAGCAAGCAGGTGACGGAACTGGTGCTGGCCGGCTCCCTGGGCCACGCCGAGCAGGCATTCGCCGACGCCGCCGAACAGCATGGCGACCTGGCCGTGGTGGAAGTGCTCAACAATATTCCGCCGCACGTGACGGCGCTGCATATGGCCGGTTTCGACGGCGGCAAGCTGTCGCTGGCGACCCTGCTGGTGCCGCCCAAGGCCTGGGCGCAGAGCCTGGCCTACCTGGCCGCGACCTGGCCGGACGATCTGATCGAGGACGATCCCGAGCGCATCGCCGAATCGCTGTTCGCGCATATCCACGGCGTGGTGTTCGGCACCGAGGACGAGGAACGCCGCAACGAGCTGCTGCAGGAAGCCTCGGCCACCGACTGGGGCTGCACCGCCTTCGCCATCCTGTTCTCGATGGCGCCGAAAGAGGTGCTGGAGCTGGCCGGCGAGATCATTTCCAAAGGCCCGTACATCACCGGCCAGACCACGTCCGACAACGATGTCGTGCCGCTGGCCCTGGCCCTGGCCAAGGCCAGCGAAGATGGCTGGGACCGCGCCCTGTTCGAACTGTTCCCCGACTTCCGCCACAGCGCCGACCTGGCCGACGCCGAATTCAGCGACGACCCGGATGAGGAACCGTCCTTCCTGCAGCGCTCCACCAAGGAGCTGCTGTACCGTCTGCGCAAACAGGTGCCGAGCACCCGCAGCACGGCGGTCAAGGCCGGCTCGCGCCGCAGCATGGGCACGGGGATCTTCAACTGATGCTGCCCGCACTTGTACAGGAAAGCCTGCCGCGCCTGACGCGCGCCATCAAGCTGCTGCCGGGCGACGAACGCCCGGACGCGGCCGTGATGCTGGCCGACGAGCTGACCGGCATCACGGCCATGGTGGCGGAGAAGTTCACCAACAACCGCACCGCTGAAGGCATCCAGAAGGCGCTCAACCTGACGGTGGGCGGTGTTTCGCTGGGCCTGGAGCAGTTGCTGGCGGTGGACAGCGACCAGGCGGCGCTCGACTTCCTGGTCGATAACGGCGCCGAAGCGGCCTTCCAGGCCGGCTTCCGCCAGCTGAAGGAGCTGTCGCAGATGCCGGAAGACACCCTGGTGGGCGAGTACGACCTGGATCCGGTCTATTCCCAGCGCCGCTTGCGCGACCTGTTCTTCGACATCTGCTTCACCGATCCGAACCAGAACTGGAATGGCCCGGACAAGTTCCAGACCCAGCTCAAACAGCGCCAGCAAGTGCAGGCCGTGGTGCGCCTGGCCAACTGGCTGCGCCGCCATAACAGCGAAGGTCCGGTCAAGGATGCAGACCTGAATGCGGAAGGCGTGATTGCGCTGTCCATCATCTTCGCCGTCGAAGGCGGTGGCCGGGTGGTGGCGCGCACGGGGCAGAAGGAGTTCGAACGCTTCGTGAAAGCGGTGCGCAAGCACAAGCCGGACTTCGAAGCCGGTTGGGCGGCGCTGGCCGCCGTGGTGCCGGTGCAGCACCATGCCGTGCTGATCGACCGCATCGACCTGTATCGCCGCACTTGCACCGTGCTGCAAAAAATCCCCGGCCGCACGGCCATGAAAACCCTGTTCGCCGATCTGGAAAACTACGCCGGCTCCGAACTGGAAGCGGACTACGACTAAATTTGCCGCCATCGCGGCTTGTGCCGGGCCTGGCGGAACCGCCGCCAAGTCCGGCCGGCCAGGCCGCTTGTGGCGCAGCTGCGATTAAGTCCGATCTGTCCGTCCCGCTTTCTTCGGAGCGCGGGACGGCTCATCCATCTCATCCAATTCACTCACCGCTTCGCGTGCCAGCGCGATAAAGGCCGCCACCAGCGGGCTGCTGTCGGTGCGCCGCTGCGCCAGCCATAGCTCGGTGGTCGCCGCCGGATCGGCCAGGGGCCGGTACACCACGCCTTCCATATGCATGCGGTTGAAGGAGTCGGGCAGCACCGACACGCCGCAACCGGCCGCTACCAGGCCGATGATGGTGGACGCTTCGCCCGCCTCCATGCCGATCTTCGGCACGAAACCGGCGGCGCGGCACAGGCGGAAAATCTGCGGATAAATCCCCGTCCCCGCATTCTTCGGATACATCACGAAGGGCAGGCCTTGCAGCTCGCTGATCGCGACCCGCTTCTTGCGCGCCAGCGGAGAGCTGGCCGGCAGCACCAGCAGCAGCGGATCGTGGCGCAATTCGGTGATGCCGATGCCTTCCGCGATCGGCACTTCGGGCGGACGGATGAAGCCCAGGTCTAGCTCATGCGCCTCGATGGCATCGATCTGGTGCAGGGTGGCCAGCTCGCGCAAGGTCAATGTCACCTGCGGAAAGCGCTGGCGGTACAGGTTGATGACGCGCGCGAACAGCGGCGTGAATGGCGTGGAAAAGGTGAAGCCGATGCGCAGCTCGCCCGCTTCGCCGCGCTCGGCGCGCTGCGCCGTCAGCACCGCCTGTTCCGACAAGGCCAGCACGCGGCGCGCATCGGCCAGGAACAGCTTGCCCGCTTCCGTCAGCCTGACCCAGCGCTTGCTGCGCTCCAGCAGGCGCGCCCCGACTTCCGCTTCCAGCGCCTGGATTTGCTGGCTCAGCGGCGGCTGGCCGATGTGCAGGCGCTCAGCGGCGCGCGTGAAACTCAGCTCCTCGGCGACGGCGACAAAGTAGCGCAGATGGCGTAGTTCCATGTTTCAGTAATCGCTTTAAAGTATTAATGGTGCTTCAAATATATATTGGACAGTAATAGAGCGCAATCCTAAGATGAAAGCATGCTTTTTGATGGAGGCCGTTCTATGTCCCGCACCGCTATCGCCGCAGGGAGTCCCGAATTCAAGCGCAGCAACCGCGCCCTGTTCTTCGGCGGCTTTTCCAGTTTCGCATTGCTGTACTGCGTGCAGCCGCTGATGCCGGTGATGGCGCAGCAATTCGCATTGACGCCGGCGCAGAGCAGCCTCTCGCTGTCGGTGGCGACCGGCGCGCTGGCCCTGTCCCTGCTGGTCTCGGGCGTGCTGTCCGACCGCCTGGGCCGCAAGCCGCTGATGGTGGCGGCCATGGCCACCGCCGCGCTGATGACCTTACTGTGCGCCTTCGCCCAGGACTACCACCAGCTGCTGCTGATGCGCGCCGCGCTCGGCGTCGCGCTGGGCGGCATGCCCGCCGTCGCCATGGCCTATCTGAGCGAAGAGATCGAACCGGCCTCGCTCGGCCTGTCGATGGGCCTCTACATCAGCGGCAGCGCTTTCGGCGGCATGGTGGGGCGGGTGCTGACCTCGGTGCTCAGCGATTTCCTGTCGTGGCGGGTGGCGCTGGCGGCGGTCGGCATCGCCGGCCTGCTGGCGGCGCTGGAATTCTGGCGCAGCCTGCCCGCCTCGCGCAATTTCCGACCGGTGCAGGGCGGCTGGCCCGCTCTGGCGGGCGGCCTGCGCCAGCATCTGGGCGACGACGGTCTGCCCTGGCTGTTCGCGCTGGCCTTCCTGCTCATGGGCTGCTTCGTCAGTGCCTACAACTACATCGGCTACCGCCTGCTGGCCGCGCCCTACCATCTGAGCCAAAGCCTGGTGGGCGCGATTTCCTTCCTCTACCTGATCGGCATTTTCAGTTCGGTCTGGGCGGGCAGGCTGGCCGACAAGCTGGGACGGCGCGGCGTGCTGTGGATCGTGATGACGGTGATGGGCGCAGGCCTGTTACTGACCTTGGCGGAGAATTTGCTGCTGGTCGTGGCCGGCATGGCCCTGGCCACCTTCGGCTTCTTCGCCTCGCACTCCATCGCCAGCAGCTGGGTGGGCCGGCGCGCCCGCGCGCCACAGGCGCTGGCTTCGGCGCTGTACCTGTTCTTCTACTACCTCGGTTCCAGCCTGGTCGGCTGGCTGTGCGGCCTGGCCTGGTCGCGCGGCGGCTGGGCCGGCGTGGTGGTGCTGCTCGCCATCTTCCTGTCGCTGGCGCTGCTGATCGCCCTGCGCTTGCGCAAACTCCTGCCCATCAGCACCAGCGCGCCCAGCCTCGCCGCGACCTGAGCTTGCGCCGGCTCTGACAGGGCTTAGTCCTGCGGCCCTATCTGGCGGATGACGCGGGCCGGGTTGCCGACCGCGACCACGTTGGCGGGAATGTCCTTGGTCACGACCGCGCCGGCGCCGATCACGCTGTTCTTGCCGATGGTGACGCCCGCCAGCACGATGGCGCCGCCGCCGAGCCAGACGTTGTCCTCGATCACGATGGGCTTGGCGGCTTCGTACTTGGCCAGGCGCAGTTCCGGCTCCAGCGGATGCGTCGGCGTCAGCAACTGCACATTCGGGCCGATCTGCACATCGCGGCCGATGGTGATGCTGCCCACGTCCAGCGCCACCAGGCCGTAGTTGGCGAAAGTGTTGGCGCCCACGCTGATATTGAAGCCGTAATCGATCATGAAGGGTGGCTTGATGTTCACGCCTTCGCCCACACTGCCGAGCATTTCATGCAGCAGGCGCTGCGCCTCGTCCAGATCCTTGCCATACGCCGCATCGTATTCGCGCATCAGCAAAAAGGCGCGGCGGCTGGCGGCGCTCAATTCCTGATCGTCGGCAATATACAGATCGCCGGCCAGCATCTTTTCTTTCTGGCTGCGCGGGTCCTTGGTACTCATGAGAAATCCTTTGGTGGCATGCAATGCCGATGATGATAGTCGATGTCGTCCCCGCGCGACGTCACGCCCGAGAACGCTTGCTGCGCTTGAGGCCGCTCAACGGCGCGGCGGCCGGCGGAAACTCTGGCGAACTCGACAAGTCATAGCCTTATCGGCACAACCCGTGCCGCTTTCGTGAAGAGGGAGAATCGTCATGCTGCAACAGAACGAAATGCGCGTCCGTTTCAACAGCCTGCAATTTGCCATTGGCCAAGCCGCCCAAGCCTGCTCGGCCGAGCGCAATCTGCCTGGCGAGCTGCGTACCTGCATCCAGAAACTGGACAAGCAATCCGACGCCATGCTCGGCTTGATGGCCGGTAGCGACGGCGAGCGCATCCAAAGAATGCTGGGGGATATGGAGGTGCTCGGCAAACGCGCCAAAACCGTCTGCGGCAGCGGTCTGCCCGTCTCCGGTCAATTAAAGTCCGCCGTCAACCAGATGCACGGCGAGCTGTGCTATTTCCGCGAGTGCTTGAACTAAGGCTCAACCCGCAAAGACTTTACGCCAAATCAAACAATGTCCGACCCTGGTGTCAGGCGGGGCCGCCGAGGCACCAGAGCAGGACATTTTTTGATCTACATCAGCAAATGTCCTACCCTGGTGCCTCGGCGGCCCCGCCTGACACCAGGGTGGGACATTTGCTGATGTAGATCAAACGCTGCGGGTTTAGAGGATGCCTTTGGCGCGCAGGGTGGCGATGTCGTCGTTGCTGTGGCCCAGCACTTCGCGCAGGATTTCGTCGGTGTGCTGGCCCAGCAAGGGCGGGGCGGCGCTGCCATCGGTCGGGGTGCCGGACAGGCGCATCGGGCTGCGCACCAGCTTGACCTTGCCGGCCGTCGGGTGCGGGGTTTCGGTGACGATGCCGCGCGCCTGCACTTGCGGGTTCTGGAACACGTCGTGCAGGTCGTTGATCGGGCCGCAGGGGACGCCGACTTCTTCGAGCTGGCTAATCCATTCGTCGCGCGTTTTGGTCTTGACCATCTCGGACAGAATCGGCACCAGCACGTCGCGGTTCTGCACGCGCAAGGGATTGGTGACGAAACGTGGATCGCTCGCCAGCTCGGCGCGGCCGCCCACTTCCACGAATTTCTGGTATTGGCCATCGTTGCCGGTGGCGACGATGATGTGGCCGTCGGCGCAGGCGAAGGTTTGGTACGGCACGATATTGGCATGCGCATTGCCCCAGCGCTTGGGCGACTTGCCGCTGTTCAGATAATTGCTGCCCATATTCGCCAGCATCGCGACCTGCACGTCGAGCAGGGCCATGTCGATGTACTGGCCTTCGCCCGTGCGGTCGCGGTGGGTGAGGGCGGCGAGGATGGCGATGGTGGAGTACATGCCGGTCATCAGGTCGGTCAGGGCCACGCCGGCCTTCTGCGGGCCGCCGCCGGGCAGGTCGTCGCGCTCGCCGGTGACGGACATCAGCCCGCCCATGCCCTGGATCAGGAAGTCGTAGCCGGCGCGGTGCGCATACGGCCCATCCTGGCCAAAGCCGGTGACGGAGCAATACACCAGGTCCGGCTTCACGGCTTTCAGCGACTCATAGTCGAGGCCATAGCGTTTCAGCTGGCCGACCTTGTAATTTTCCAGCACCACGTCGGCGTGTTTCGCCAGTTCGCGGATCAAGGCCTGTCCCTCGGGCTTGGAGATGTCCACCGTGATCGAGCGCTTGCCGCGGTTGGCCGCCAGATAGTAGGCCGCCTCGCTGGTGTCCTTGCCCTCCGCATCCTTGGCGTAGGGCGGACCCCAGGCGCGCGTGTCGTCGCCGCTGCCGGGACGCTCGACCTTGATCACGTCGGCGCCCAGATCGGCCAGGTTTTGCGAACACCATGGCCCGGCCAGCACGCGGCTCAGGTCCAGAACGCGGAGATGACCCAGAGCCTTGGCCTGGGCAGCAGGGGAGGGAGTCAGTGATGCAGGCATGGACTTTCTCTATAGGAGGCGATTGCGCCGGTGCGCTAGCTTAACGGTTGCGCGGCCCCGCTGCAACGAATGCCCCTTAATATTGTGTCAAGCGTCTTGATGTCAACCGAGTCCGTGCTAAGGTGGTTAATTGCTTAGTGCTCAAAACGAGGATGTTTGCCTATGTGGCCTTACCCAAAAATAGTCGCGCACCGTGGCGGCGGCACGCTGGCGCCGGAGAACACCTTGGCCGGCCTGCGCGCGGGCCTGGCCTATGGCTTTCGCGCCGTGGAATTCGATGTGATGCTGTCGCAGGACGGCATCGGCGTGGTGATGCACGATCCCGATTTCGGCCGCACTGTCTGGGGCCAGGGCCAGGTGGCCGAAACCAGCGCCGCCGCGCTGGCGAAGATGGATGCGGGCCGCTGGTTCGGCCCGGAGTTCCGCGGCGAGCCGGTGCCGCTCTTCCTCGAATTCGTCGATTACTGCAAGGAGCAGCGCATCTGGATGAATATCGAGATCAAGCCGGTGCCGGGCTTTGAGGAGGAAACCGGCAGCTGGGTGGCGCTGACCACGCGCGGCCGCTTCGGCGCCGAGATCGCGGCGGGCGAGCCGGCCGCCATGCCGCTGCTGTCCTCATTCAGCCCGGCGGCGCTGGCGGCGGCGCGCGATGCCGTGCCCGAGCTGCCGCGCGCCTATCTGCTGGACCGCATCCCGGCCGACTGGGAAGCCCAGGCGCGCGCGCTGGGCGCGGTCGCCATCCACACCAACCACAAGCACCTGACGCCGGAACTGGCGCAGGCCATCAAAGCCGCCGGTTTCGGCCTGTTTTGCTATACCGTCAACGAGGCCGAGCGAGCGCGCCAGATCCTGGGCTGGGGCGTGGATGGCTTCTGTACTGACCGCATCGACCTGATCGGCCCTTCTTTTGCCTGAATCCCGTCCCAATATAGCTAGAGGCCGGCGCCCACCGCCGGCCCCTGACTATCACGTATAATCGACCCTTTGCACCAGCCTGCAACTTAAGCCAATACGACATGAAATCATCTGAAATCCGCGAGAAGTTCCTTAAATTCTTCGAATCCAAGGGTCATACGATCGTCCGTTCCAGCCCGCTGGTGCCAGGCAACGACCCGACCATGCTGCTGACCAACTCCGGCATGGTGCAGTTCAAAGACGTGTTCCTCGGCCTCGATACGCGCCCCTATTCGCGCGCGACCACCGTGCAGCGCTGCGTGCGCGCCGGCGGCAAGCACAATGACCTGGAAAACGTCGGCTACACCGCGCGCCACCACACTTTCTTCGAAATGCTGGGTAATTTCAGCTTCGGCGACTACTTCAAGCGCGACGCCATCCAGTACGCCTGGGAACTGCTGACCAAGGTTTACCAGCTGCCGGCCGAGAAGCTGACCGTCACCGTCTACATGGAAGACGACGAGGCTTACGATATCTGGGCCAACGAAATCGGCGTGCCGAAAGAGCGCATCATCCGTATTGGCGACAACAAGGGCGCGCGCTACGCCTCCGACAACTTCTGGCAGATGGCCGACACCGGCCCATGCGGCCCTTGCACCGAGATCTTCTACGACCACGGCGCCGACATCTGGGGCGGCCCTCCGGGCTCGGACCAGGAAGACGGCGACCGCTTCATCGAGATCTGGAACCTGGTGTTCATGCAGTTCAACCGCGATGAGCAGGGCAATATGAGCAAGCTGCCCAAGCCTTGCGTCGATACCGGCATGGGCATGGAGCGTCTGGCCGCCGTGCTGCAGCACGTGCACAGCAACTATGAAATCGATCTGTTCCAGAACCTGATCAAGGCCGCCGCGCGCGAAACCGGCGCCACCGACCTGGAAAACAAATCGCTGCGCGTGATCGCCGACCATATCCGCGCCGCCTCCTTCCTGATCGTCGACGGCGTGATTCCTAGCTCGGAAGGCCACGGCTACGTCCTGCGCCGCATCATCCGCCGCGCTCTGCGCCACGGCCACAAGCTGGGCCAGTCCAAGCCATTCTTCTACAAGCTGGTGCAGGACCTGAACATCGAAATGGGCCAGGCTTACCCCGAGTTGGCTGAAGCCAAGGACCGCGTGGCCCAGGTGCTGAAAGCCGAGGAAGAGCGTTTCGGCGAAACGCTGGAACACGGCATGAAGATCCTGGAAGCGCAGCTGGCGAAAGATCCGAAGAACCTGGACGGCGCCACCGCCTTCACCCTGTACGACACCTACGGCTTCCCGCTGGACCTGACCGCCGACATCTGCCGCGAACGCGAAGTGGTGCTGGACGAGGCAGGCTTTGCCGCCGCCATGGAAAACCAGAAGAAGGTGGCGCGCGCCGCCGGCAAGTTCAAGATGGCCGCCAACGTGGAATACAGCGGCGAGAAGAACAAATTCGTCGGCTACAACCAGCTGCAGCACAACGCCAAAGTGATCGCGCTGTACGCCAATGGCGCGCCGGTGCAGGAGTTGAAAGCGGGCGAGCAGGGCATCGTGGTGCTGGACACCACCCCGTTCTACGCCGAATCCGGCGGCCAGGTGGGCGACCAGGGTCTGATCCAGTCCGCCGGCGCCAAATTCGAAGTGGAAGACACCCTGAAAATCCAGGCTGACGTCTTCGGCCACCATGGCGTGCTGGCTTCCGGCGCGTTGAAAGTGGGCGACGCCGTGGGCGCGGAAGTGGACCAGCATCTGCGTGGCCGCACCATCCGCAACCACTCGGCCACCCACTTGATGCACAAAGCCCTGCGCGAAGTGCTGGGTTCCCACGTGGCGCAGAAAGGCTCGCTGGTCGATCCGGACAAGGCGCGTTTCGACTTCTCCCACAACGCGCCGATGACCGCCGAGGAAATCGCCAAGGTGGAAGCCATCGTCAACGCCGAGATTCTGGCCAATGCCGCCACCCAGTCGCACAATATGTCCTTCGACGACGCCGTCAAGCATGGCGCAATGGCGCTGTTCGGCGAGAAGTATGGCGATGAAGTGCGCGTGATGGACATCGGCTCGTCCAAAGAGCTGTGCGGCGGCGTGCACGTGCACCGCACCGGCGATATCGGCCTGTTCAAGATCATCTCCGAAGGCGGCGTTGCTGCCGGCATCCGCCGCGTGGAAGCGGTGACGGGCGAGGGTGCGCTGGCGCTGGTGCAGTCGATGGCGCGCAAGCTGAACGAAGTTGCCGCCGCGCTGAAATCCAATCCGGAAGAGCTGACCGCCAAGATCGGCGCCGTGCAGGACCAGGTCAAATCGCTGGAGAAGGAACTGGCGGCCCTGAAATCCAAGCTGGCTTCCGGCCAGGGCGATGAACTGGCCACCCAGGCCGTCGATATCAAGGGCATCAAGGTGCTGGCTGCCACCATGGAAGGCGCCGACGTCACCGCGCTGCGCGAAACCATGGACAAGCTGAAGGACAAGCTGAAGTCGGCCGCCATCGTGCTGGCCTCGGTCAGCGACGGCAAGGTGAGCCTGATCGCGGGCGTCACCGCCGACGCCATCGGCAAGGTCAAGGCCGGCGAACTGGTCAACTTTGTTGCACAGCAACTTGGCGGCAAAGGCGGTGGCCGCCCCGATATGGCGCAGGCCGGTGCACCAAATGCGGGCCCGCTGCCAGAGGCGCTGGCGGGCGTTGCAGCATGGGTTGAACAGCGCGTATAAGAGTGTAAAATGCGGGCCGCGCCCTAGGGGCGGCCCTTTCCGACTCGAATCTCTCGTTGTGAAGTCGCAACGGTGAAAGAACTATTTTGGTGCAGTGCGTCAAGCCAAAGGTTTTGGAGTAGTATGTCGGAAATCAGTACACATTTTGCGAGATATTGATGAGCGACACACTAGTAGACACCGCGATCATGGAAGTGCATAAAGAACTCGACGCCCGCGGCTTGAACTGCCCGCTGCCGATTCTGAAGGCGAAGAAAGCATTGGCCGAACTGGAAAGCGGCCAGGTGCTGAGGATCGTGGCCACCGATCCCGGTTCCGTGCGCGACTTCCAGGCCTTTGCCAAGCAGACCGGCAATGCCTTGCTGTCGCATGTGCAGAACGGCACCGAGTTCACCTTTCTGATGCAGCGCAAATAAGTCTTCCCGCAGGGCGGGGCGCTGTGTTTGCCCCGTCATGTCCGCCAGTTTGACCCAGTCTTACAACCCCTCTTAAACCAGCCTTAAGCCAGTTTGCGGTAATTTTAGAAGCTTCGCACTAACAAAAAATCGCACGATCGTGCTTTAATTTGGTGCGTATCTAAAATTGCTCTTATAATCTAGCCCACTTTTCACATATTCATTTTTCCAAAGGCACAGCTATGAAAGTCTTGGTACCCGTCAAACGCGTGGTGGACTACAACGTTAAGGTGCGCGTCAAATCCGACGGCACGGGCGTTGATATCGCCAACGTCAAAATGTCGATGAACCCATTCGACGAGATCGCGCTGGAAGAGGCGACCCGTTTGAAGGAAGCCGGTAAAGTCACCGAGGTGGTGGCTGTGTCCTGCGGTGTGACCCAGTGCCAGGAAACCCTGCGCACCGGCATGGCGATCGGCGCCGACCGCGGCATCCTGGTGGAAACCGCCACCGAACTGGAACCGCTGGCCGTGGCCAAGCTGCTCAAAGCACTGGCCGACAAAGAACAGCCGCAACTGATCATCCTGGGCAAACAGGCGATCGACGACGATTCCAACCAGACCGGCCAGATGCTGGCTGCGCTGCTGGGCTGGCCGCAAGCGACCTTCGCTTCCAAAGTCGTGCTGGAAGACGGCAAAGCCACCGTGACGCGCGAAGTGGACGGCGGCCTGGAAACCCTGTCCCTGACCCTGCCAGCGATCATCACCACCGACCTGCGCCTGAACGAGCCGCGCTACGTGACGCTGCCGAACATCATGAAGGCCAAGAAAAAGCCGCTGGATACCGTCAAGCCGGAAGACCTGGGCGTGGACGTGACCCCGCGTCTGAAAACCCTGAAAGTCGCCGAGCCAGCCAAGCGCTCGGCCGGCATCAAGGTGCCGGACGTGGCGACCCTGGTGGCGAAACTGCGCACCGAAGCCAAAGTTATCTAAGCGCGGCCTGGCCGTCTAACCCTTTATAGGAATCATCATGGTCGCATTAGTTATTGCTGAACACGACAACGCCAGCCTGAAAGGCAGCACCCATCACACCGTTACCGCAGCCGCGCAGTGCGGCGGCGAAGTCCACGTCCTGGTTGCCGGCAGCAATGCCGCCGCCGCTGCCGCCCAAGCCGCGCAAATCGCCGGCGTGACGAAAGTGCTGGTCGCCGACGCGCCGCACTTCGCCGATGGCCTGGCTGAAAACGTCGCCGAGCAGGTGCTGGCGCTTGCCGCTCCTTACTCCCACATTCTGGCGCCTGCCACCGCTTACGGCAAAAACATCCTGCCGCGCGTGGCCGCTAAGCTGGACGTGGCGCAGATTTCCGAAATCACCAAAGTGGATGCGCCGGACACCTTCGAGCGTCCGATCTACGCCGGTAACGCCATCGCCTACGTGCAATCGTCGGACAAGGTCAAAGTCATCACCGTGCGCACCACCGGCTTCGACGCCGCTGCCGCTACCGGCGGTTCGGCTGCCACCGAGACCGTGGCTGCCGTTGCCGATTCCGGCAAGTCCGCTTTCGTCAGCCGCGAAGTGGCCAAGTCCGACCGTCCGGAACTGACCGCCGCCAAGATCATCGTGTCCGGTGGCCGTGGCATCGGCTCGGCCGAGAACTTCAAAGTACTGGAGCCGCTGGCCGACAAGCTGGGCGCCGCCATGGGTGCTTCGCGCGCCGCCGTGGACGCCGGCTTCGTGCCGAACGACTGGCAGGTTGGTCAGACCGGCAAGATCGTTGCGCCTTCGCTGTACATCGCCGTCGGCATCTCCGGCGCGATCCAGCACTTGGCCGGCATGAAAGACTCCAAGACCATCGTGGCAATCAACAAAGACCCTGAAGCGCCGATCTTCTCCGTTGCCGACTACGGCATCGTGGGCGATCTGTTCGAAGTGGTGCCTGAACTGGTCAAAGAACTGGGCTGATTAAGCCGCGCTGCAGAGTGGATTGAACATCAAGAGCCACGCTGGCCTCGGGCACACAAGCCGGGCCACCGTGGCTTTTTTCTTGGAGAGATGAGATGAGCTATCAAGCACCATTGAAAGACATGCTGTTCGTGATGAACGAACTGGCCGGCCTGGGCGCCGTCAACGCGCTGCCTGGCTGCGAGGACGCTACGCCTGAAACGGCGGAAGCGGTACTGGAAGAGAATGCGAAATTCTGCAGCGGCGTGGTGGCGCCGCTGAACCATGAGGGCGACAAGGAGCCGAGCTTCTGGAAAGACGGCAATGTCACCACGTCCAAAGGCTTCAAGGAAGCCTTCAAGCAGTTCGCCGAGGCGGGCTGGCAAGGCTTGCAGCATCCCACCGAATTCGGCGGCCAGGGCCTGCCCAAGCTGGTCGGCACGCCTTGCGTGGAAATGCTGCACGGTTCGAACCTTAGCTTCGCCCTGGTGGCGCTGCTGTCCGACGGCGCCATCGAAGCGCTGCTGACTGCCGGCAGCGACGAGCAGAAAGCTACCTTCCTGGAGCCGCTGGTGACAGGCAAGTGGACCGGCACCATGAATCTGACCGAGCCGCAAGCCGGTTCCGACCTGGCCGCCGTGCGCACCCGCGCCGTGCCGCAGGGCGATGGCACCTACAAGATTTTCGGCACCAAGATCTTCATCACCTACGGTGAGCACGATATGGCCGAAAACATCATCCACCTGGTGCTGGCGCGCACGCCGGACGCGCCGCCGGGCGTGAAAGGCATCTCCCTGTTCATCGTGCCGAAGTTCATGGTCAATGCCGACGGCTCGCTGGGTGCGCGCAACGACGCCCACTGCGTCTCGATCGAACACAAGCTGGGCATCAAGGCCAGTCCGACCGCCGTGCTGCAGTTCGGCGACAACGGCGGCGCCATCGGCACCCTGGTGGGTGAAGAGAACCGCGGCCTGGAATACATGTTCATCATGATGAACGCGGCCCGCTTCGGCGTCGGCATGCAGGGCATCGGCCTGGCCGAGAACGCGTATCAGAAGGCGGTCGCCTTCGCCAAGGAACGCGTGCAGTCGCGCGACCTGGCCGGTTCCGCCGGTCCTGTCTCCATCATCAACCACCCCGACGTGCGCCGCATGCTGATGTCGATGCGCTCGCAGACCGAAGCGGCGCGCGCGCTGGCCTATGTCGGCGCGGGCCTGAGCGATGCCGCCCACTACCACGCCGATGCCGACACCCGCGCCGCCAATCTGGCCGTGTACGAGTATCTGGTGCCGGTGATCAAAGGCTGGTCCACCGAGATGTCCGAGAACGTCACGCGCGACGGCGTCCAGGTTCACGGCGGCATGGGCTTTATCGAAGAAACCGGCGCAGCCCAACACTACCGCGACGCCAAGATCCTGACCATCTACGAAGGCACGACCGCGATCCAGGCCAATGACCTGGTGGGCCGCAAGACCGTGCGCGACGGCGGCAAGATCGCCAAGGGCCTGATCGCCCAGGTGCGCGCCACCGAAGCGGAACTGGGCGCGCTGGACGGCGCCGATTTCGCCGCCATCCGCAAGCAGCTGGAGCAGGGCAGCCAGGACCTGGAAGCCGTGGTCGACTACGTGGTGGCCAATATGAAGAGCGACATCAAAGCCGTCTTCGCCGGCAGCGTGCTGTATCTGAAGCTGGCCGGCATTGTGCTGGGCGGCTGGCAGATGGCCCGCGCCGCCGTCATCGCCCAGCGCAAGCTGGCAGCGGGCGAAGGCGACGCCGCCTTCTACAAAGCCAAGATCGCCACCGCGCGCTTCTTCGCCGACCATATCCTGAGCCAGTCGGGCAGCCTGCGCAGCGCCATCATCGACGGCAGCGCCGGCGTGCTGGCCCTGAGCGAAGACCAGTTCTAAGCAGTTTTCGTTCCCCAAAAAGCAGCCTCCGGGCTGCTTTTTTTGTGAAGCTCCATCCTGATCAATGCGTGTGTTACATTGATTGAATACCAGCGGGGTGAATCATGCCAACAACGACTATTCAATTGCCACAAGACCTACAGGCGCGTATTGCCAAGGTGGCTGAACGTCTAGGCAAGACGCCGCAGAGCTTTATTCTTGAGGCAATTGCAGAGAAAGCGGATCAGGAGGAGCTGAGAGCGGATTTCGACGCTGAGGCCGATGCGCGCTTTGCCCGCATTCTGTCGAGTGGCGAAACAATACCTTGGGCCGACATGCGGCGTTATATCGAGGACCGCGCGCAGGGAAAGCAGGCTACGGCTCCCAAGCCAAAGAAGCAGGCGTGAAGCTGTTCGGCCTGCGGAGCCAGCGGGAAGCTGGATACGCGAGAAAGTAGTTATCGTCGAACTGTTTTTTGGAAGTTATATGGAACTCGCCACCCTGATGCTGTTTGTGCCGGCCTGCTTCGCGCTGAATATGGCGCCGGGGCCGAATAACCTGCTGTCGATCAGCAATGCCACGCGCTATGGCTTCCGCCTCTCCTGCGTGGCGGGGCTGGGGCGGCTGCTGGCTTTTGCCGGCATGATCGCGCTGGCTTCGGCCGGGCTGGCGGTGGTGCTGCACACATCGGAGCTGCTGTTCTACGGGATCAAGACCGTGGGCGCGGTGTATCTGCTGTATCTGGCCTGGCAGTTGTGGCGCGCGGTGCCGGGGCAGGAGGGTGAGGCCAAGGCCGGCGTGGGCTTCCGGCAGCTGGCGCGCCAGGAATTCCTGGTCGCGGCCGGAAATCCGAAAGCCATCCTGATCTTCACGGCCTTCCTGCCGCAGTTCGTCAATCCGCAGCAGCCGATGGCGGGACAGTTCGCCATTCTCGGCCTGCTATTCCTGATGCTCGAAATGGTGGCCATCGCCATCTATGCCTGGATGGGGGCTCGCCTGCGCCGCTGGTTCGCCCAGCCGCGCGGCAAGCGTATCTTCAACCGCGGCTGCGCGGCCCTGCTGGCCAGCGCTGGCCTGGGTTTGCTGCTGTCGCGCCGCAGCTGATACGGCTTCGTACCTGCGCGCCCGCAGGCGCTTAAGCATCGGGATGCGTAACAAGGTCATGGCGGTGCTTACTCGCGGTGATCGCGCTCGCCGTACTTCCAATAGGCTTTGGCCGCCACGCGATCCGCATCCATCGCCAGCGTTTGCTGGAAGTGCTGGCGCAACCGTTTCATGGCTGCCGATTCGCCTGCCAGCCAGACCTGATCGAAAGGTTCAACCGTCGCTTCGATGATGGATTGCGCCAGCAGCGCGCCCGGCGGCAGCTGGGCCGCGTCGGCCAGCAGCCAGCGGGCGTGCAGTTCGGCGCGGGTGTGCAGGGGCTGCAGCTCGTCGCGGTCGGCCACCTCGATCCACATCCACGCCTCCACCTGTTCCGGCAGGCTTTCCAGAATCGCCATCATGGCTGGCAGGGCGGTGGCGTCGCCGCCCAGCAGCAGCTTGCGCGTGTCCGCCCGCAGCTCGAAGCCGCTGTTGCGCGGGCCGCCGAAGACCACGGCCTCACCGGCTTGCGCCGTCGCCGCCCAGCCGGATACCGGGCCGTCGGCATGCTCGCCGCCGTGCAGCAGCATATCGATGTCCAGCGTGCCTTGCTGACGGTCGAGGCGGCGGATGGTATAGGCGCGGCCTTCGCCGCTTGGAATGAATAGCTTGCCCCAGGCGCCCGGCTGCGCCACGCCGGCATAGTCGAGGAAGACCTCAATATCCGGGCCGCCGAGGGTGATGCGGCGCATGTGCGGCGTTACGCTGGTCACGGCCACGATTTCGGCCTGGCAGCGCATGGTCAGGGCTTTGGGGATGATGTCGCGTTCAGCCATGGTCGGCCTCCGCAAAAAGAGTTGTTGAAGTGTGCATAAATCCGTTCCTGGCTTTAAAATACGAGCAATTGCTCAATGATTGACAGAATATGTGCAATTGCTCGCATTGAAAACTCGCATTTGGAAGATCGGATGAAATCACTGCCACAGCCCCGTAAAATGCCGCGCCAGGCGCGTTCGCAGCATATGGTGGAGACCATTTTGGAGGCCACAGCTCGCGTTTTGGCCGAGCGCGGCTACGCCGGAACCAATACCAATGTGGTCGCGGAGCGGGCCGGCGTCAGCGTCGGTTCGGTCTATCAGTACTTCCCGAACAAGGATTCGCTGATCACGGCCCTGCATGAGCGCCATGCCTCGCAGATGTATGCCGTGGTGGATAAAGTGCTGGATGGCGCGGGGGAGGGCGGCTTGCGCGCGCGCCTGGCGGACATGGTGCGCGCGTTGCTGGAGGCGCACCGCGTGGAGCCGGAGCTGCATAAGGTGCTGGAGAAGGAGTTCCCCTTTTTTGACGCGCCGCACGATACAAGTCCAGCCGACCACAGCTTCTTCCGCCGCGTGCGCGAGCTGCTCGAAACGCATGCCGACGAAATCGTGCCGCGCGATCGCGACCTGGCCACGTGGATCGTGCTGCGCACCCTGGAAACGCTGGTGCATGCGGCCGTGATCGACGCCCCCGCGCATTTCAGCACGGAGGATATCGAACAGAACATCGTCGATGTGCTGGCCGGTTACCTGATGCCGGGCGCGCCGCGCGCGGCTTAAGCGGCGCCCGGCGTCAGCAGGTCGACCACGGCCTGGTACACGCGCACCGGTTCTTCCGAAATGCGGTTCAGCACGTACAGGAAGTGCTCGTCGCCGAACACTGCGTATTCGCGCGTGGGGAAGCCGCGGGCGCGCAGCTCTTCGATCTGCTCCGTTCCCAGCCCGATCAGCGATTCGAACTCATAGTTGCGCGGATTGAGGTCTTCGCGCAGGGCCAGTTCGCTCAGCTCCTGCTGGATGCCGCGGTCATGCGTGGCGATCGAACATTTATGGCCGCTGCGCAGCAGCTGCGCGCCGAAGCGCCGGTAAGCCTCTGCCAGCTCGGGACTGTTGCGCGCGTAGGCAATGCTCTCGGGTTCCAGCATCGCGCCCTTCACCAGGCGGATGCGGCCCGGATAGCGCAGCAGCAGCGGCAGGTCAGCCGCGCTGCGATGCAGCTTGGCGGGCAGGGTGATGCCCACATTATCCAGACCATCCTCCTCGTGCAGGCGGCGGTAGATGGCGTAGATCTGGCTGGTGCGCTCCGAGGCCTCCATCGAAATCATCACCTCGCGGCCGATATTGGCGGCGGCACGCGCAATGCGGCGCGCATTGCGGTAGCCCAGTTCCTCGTCGATTGCCGAACCGAGATGGGACAGGTCGAAGGAGATCGAGCAATTCAAATCCTGGCGGCCGATGGCGGCGGTCAGCTCCATGAAGACTTCCGTTTCCGCCATCACGAAAGCCTCGCTGCGGCAGCTCTCGCCCATATACTCGGCCGATGCCGCATGGCCGGCCGCATTGATGCGTGCCACCCGCGCCAGCACGTCCGTCACCTTCTGGCCCGCCACATAGCGCTTGGCCACGCGGTGCATGAACGGCTGCAGCAGTGGATCTTTGCAAAACTTTTCCTTGGCTGCTTCATCTAGCGCCAGAGTGCGCAGGGCGATGGCAGCCTGGTCGACCAGCGGCTGCCATTGCGGCGGAAAAGATGGCGGACGGTTTTCTTGCACGGTTGCTCCTTATGAGTGGGATGATCCATTCGATAATGATGAACTTATGCTAACGCAATATGACATTTGCTGCCGAAGTTCATATGTGCGCGCATTTGTGCAATAAAAAAGCAGCCCGCAGGCTGCTTTTTTTTGTGCGTGGCGAAGGAGGGGCTTAGTTGCGCACGATGGTGTTGTTGGCTTTCTTCACGCGGTCGCCTTGCAGCATGCCGGGATCGTGGTCGAAGCTGAATTTCTCGGTCTTGCCGCTGTTGTAGCGGACATTGATGTTCCAGGTTTTTACCTTGTTGACCTTGCCTTCGATTTGCTTGCCGGCGTAAGCGCCGCCGGCCGCGCCGGCGACGGTGGCCAGCTTGCGGCCCGTGCCGCCGCCAACCTGGTTGCCGAGCAGGGCGCCGGCTACGCCGCCGGCGATCATGCCGACCGCGCCGCCTTCGCCATCGCGTTCGGTGACTTGCACCGAGGTCACGGTGCCGCACTCATTGCATTTGGGCGAGGCCTTGCCTGGCTGCGCCACGGCGCCGCCAGCGGCCAGGGCCAGCATCAGCGGCAAAATGATCGAGCGCTTGTTCATGTTTCTTCTCCTGTTGTTGTGACTGATAATCTGAGTATAGGTGACGAATTTCCGATTGGAATGTATGTCAGTAACGTCCGGCCGGAAACGGACGTTGACCCAGCTTACAAGCTGTAACAGTTTGCCCTTGTGTCAGCCGTAGGCGCCGCCGGTGTAGAGCAGGTCGAACAGGCGGGCCAGGGTGGCGATCATGCAGCCGGCGCCCACCATCAGCGCCAGGACCAGGATCAGGGCCAGCGGCCAGCGCGAGTCGGATTGCTTGCTGGAGCCGGGGTTGAAGCCGGCATCCCACTTTTCGTCGGACATCAGGCCCAGCACCAGGGCTTCGAGAAAGCCGATCAGCATGGACAGGATCAGCGGCAGCAGTTGGAAGAACCAATCGGCTTCGCGCCAAGCCAGAAAGACCAGCAGCGCCGCGGGCAGACTGGCGGCGTGCGCCCAGCCCCAGGGATCGCGCGCGCCGCGCAGATAGAAGCGGTGCAGGCCTGCGCCGCCCAGCAGGAAGGCGAGCAGGGTGGCGAAGGTCTTGTTTTTGTGCGAAATCGGCATGGCGCTGTTGCGTTTTCGTGGAAAGCACGCAGTATCGGCCATAATGCGCCCCCGGGCCAGCATTTTTGCAAGCAAAGCGGTTGCCCCAGGCGCCGGAGTAGGGGATAATCTCGGATTACCTTGTTACTCACCCGCTGTCTTTAATGCTTGCTGGTTGCAGGAAAAGCGCGCTATAATCTGCGGCTTTTTCCGACTCAGCACACTTTTTGGAAATATTATGGTCGTTATTCGTTTAGCTCGTGGTGGCGCAAAAAAGCGTCCTTTCTATAACATCGTTGTGACCGATTCCCGCAATCGTCGCGATGGCCGTTTCGTTGAGCGTATCGGCTTCCACGATCCGATGGCTTCGGGCCAAGCTGTGCCTTTCAGCATGGCTCAAGACCGTCTGGCCTACTGGCAAGGCGTTGGCGCGCAAATGTCGCCAGCCGTTGCTCGTCTGGTTGCCAGCAACAAAGCAGCCTAAGTCTGCTTCACTGGTTTGACCGGCAAGACTGCATCCGGGGTGCAAATCCCCGATGACCTGGTTCAGGTAGGCTTTGTTTCCGGCGCCTATGGCGTGGTTGGTGGAATCAAGGTTCGTCCGTTCTCGGAAGATGCGGATGCCTTGCTGCATGTAGAAACCTGGTGGCTGGATAAACCCGGCGGCCTGCACGACGTCGACGTCAAGCGGGCCAAGTTCCACAGCGGCGACGTTGTGGCGCAGCTGGTGGGCGTTGTGGACCGGAATGTGGCCGAGTCGCTGAAAGGCGCCTCTGTCTTCATTCCGCGCAGCCATTTCCCGACGCTGCAGGAAGATGAGTTTTACTGGTCCGACCTGATTGGTCTGGACGTAGAGAATTTGCAGGGCGAACGCCTGGGGCAAGTGACCGATATGATGAGCAATGGACCACAATCCATCCTGCGCATCACGGGTCCGGCCGCGGCGGGCGCCGAGGGTGAGGCGCAAGAGCGCCTGATCCCGTTTGTCGAGCAGTTTGTCATCACGGTGGACAAGGACGCGAAGAAGATTGTCGTGGACTGGGGCCTGGATTACTAAGCTACTGTCATGCAGTTCGACGTTATCACCCTGTTCCCCGAGATGTTCGCGGCACTGACGCAGTCCGGCGTAACCCGCCGCGCGTTCGAGCAGCAGAAGTGGGGCCTGTCGTTGTGGAATCCGCGCGATTTCACCACCGACAATCACCGCACCGTGGATGACCGCCCTTATGGCGGCGGTCCCGGCATGGTGATGCTGGCCAAGCCGCTGGAAGCGACCATCGCTGCCGCCAAACAGCGGCAGATCGTGGCCGGCTTGCCGGCGCCGCGCGTGGTCTTCATGTCCCCGCAAGGCAAGCAGCTGACGCACGAACGCGTGATGAATTTGAAGCAGGAACCCGGCCTGGTGATTCTGTGCGGCCGCTATGAAGCGGTCGACCAGCGTTTGCTGGACCGCTGCGTGGACGAAGAAATCAGCCTCGGCGATTTCGTGCTGTCCGGCGGCGAGCTGCCGGCCATGGCCCTGATGGATGCCGTGGTGCGCCAGCTGCCCGGCGTGCTGAATACCGACGCCTCGGCGGTCGAGGACAGCTTCGTCAACGGCCTGCTCGATTCGCCGCACTACACGCGGCCCGAGAATTATGAAGGCGTGACCGTGCCGCCCGTTCTGATGGGTGGCAACCATGCCGAGATCGACAAATGGCGGCGCGAACGCATGCTGGAAGCGACCGCGCGCAAGCGTCCCGACTTGCTGGACAAGGCCCGCGCCGCTGGCCTGCTGAGCAAGCAGGATGAAAAGTTTTTGGCAGGTTTGTAAACCTGTTGTAGTACCGTGCGGGCAATGTCTGCCCGCGTGTTTAACCCCATCCTCTACTGGGCCGGTTCACTCCGTGGTGCCAGCAAGATGGTTATTGGAGTCTATAAAATGGATCTGATTCAACAACTCGAGCAAGAAGAAATCGCTCGTCTGGGCAAGAACATCCCTGAGTTCGCGCCTGGCGACACCGTGGTCGTTAACGTGAACGTAGTCGAAGGCACCCGCAAGCGCGCCCAGGCTTACGAAGGCGTTGTGATCGCACGTCGTAACCGCGGCCTGAACTCGAACTTCATCGTTCGCAAGATCTCGTCCGGCGAAGGCGTTGAGCGTACCTTCCAGCTGTACTCCCCGCTGATCGCTTCGATCGAAGTGAAACGCCGTGGTGACGTACGTCGCGCTAAACTGTACTACCTGCGCGAGCGTTCGGGCAAATCCGCACGTATCAAAGAAAAACTGCCGACCCGTCGCGCAGAAGCGAAAGCAAGCGCGTAATAGCGTTCTGCCGGAATGGAAGGGGTGCCTCTGGTACCCCTTTTTCTTTTGGAGTCAGCATGAGCAAGCCACTCGTCGATCCCAGTCAATGGCCGGTCGATTCCATCGCCGGCGAAGCGGCCGTCCTGCTGGAGCGCCTGGCGCCCGCATGGCTGCGCCAGCGCTTCGCCGAGCCGCCCGCATGGACGCCGGAACTGCCCGACGAATCGGCGCGCTTCCCGCATCCGACCGCCGCCGCCGTGCTGGTGCCGCTGGTGCTGCGCGAGGAAGGCTTGTCCCTGCTGCTGACCCAGCGCACCGCCCACCTGAACGACCATGCCGGCCAGATCGCCTTTCCCGGCGGGCGCGCCGAGCAGAGCGACGCTTCGCCCATTGAAACGGCGCTGCGCGAAACGGAAGAGGAAATCGGCCTGGCGCGCCGGCATATCGAGGTGATCGGCCATTTGCCCGATTACCTGACCGGCACCGGCTACCGCGTGACGCCGGTGGTGGGCCTGGTGCTGCCGCCGTTCGAGCTGCGCGCCGATCCCGGCGAAGTGGCCGAGATTTTCGAAGTGCCGCTGGCCTTCCTGATGGATGGCCTGAACCACAGGCGCCTGTCGGCCGAGCTGCCCAGCGGCCGCCGCAGCTTCTACGCCATGCCGTATGAGGAGCGTTTCATCTGGGGCGCGACGGCCGGCATGCTGCGCAATCTGTTTCATTTCTTGCGCGCATAGGCTATCGTAGCGGGCATTGCGGCATTGCTATCACAAAGGACGTTTGATGACTTTTCTTTCCATTCTTTGCGCGTTGTTGTTGGAGCAACTCAAGCCCCTGCGCGCAGATAATCCCGTCTATGCCGAAATCAAGAGCCTGGCGGTGCGCATGGAAACCTGGTTCAACGCCGGCCATGAGCGCCATGGCCAGATGGGCTGGTTCCTCATGATGGGCGCGCTGATGCTGCCCACCGCGCTGATTTACTGGGTTCTGCTGTACTACAAGCTGTATCTGGCCGCCTTTGCCTGGAACGTGGCCATCGTCTACCTGACCCTGGGCTTCCGCCATTACAGCCATTACTTCACTTCGATCCAGCTGGCCCTGAACGCGGGCGACGAAGCCGCCGCGCGCTCGCTGCTGGCCGAATGGACCAAGCAGGACACCGTGGGCATGGAAGTGAGCGAGATCGCCCGCGTCGCCGTGGAAAAGTCCCTGATCACCTCGCACCGCAATGTGTTCGGCGTGTTCTTCTGGTTCCTGATGCCGCTCGGCCCTTCGGGCGCGGTGATGTACCGCGTGTCCGAATACCTGGCGCGCGCCTGGAACGAACCGGAACATATGCGCAATGAAGCCTTCGGCGAATTCGCCGCGCGCGCCTTCTACTGGATCGACTGGATTCCGGCGCGCCTGACCGCCGTGGCCTTCGCCGTGGTCGGCAACTTCGAAGACGCCATCTACGCCTGGCGCAATTTCGCCCACCGCTGGAAGGATGAAGCCATCGGCATCATCCTGTCGGCCGGCGGCGGCGCTATGGGCGTGCGTCTCGGCTCGCCGCTGGAGAACGCCTCCAAGGTCGTGCCGTCCGATGCCGCCGCCGTCGATATCGGCGATGTGGAAATCGACACGCTGCCGGGCGATGAGCCGAGCGTGCGCGCCCTGCAAAGCACTGTCGGCCTGGTCTGGCGCGCGCTGCTGCTGTGGATGCTGCTGCTGCTGTTGCTGTCCGGCGCGGTCTGGCTCAGTTAGGCGGGACGAACAACCTTTTCGCCGTCGAAGCGGCATACAATACGGCGTTGACGCGAGTTTCCTGCCCCTTTTGCACATCGGGGCAGGGAGGCCGGCGTTTTTTGGTGGAAAATCAGGTACTTACCTGTTTAGGTCTTCTATAAGATATAATACCTAAGCTTCTTCCACGTACCCTAGTTACAAGCCGCCTATGGCCAGCGAATTCTTTATTCTTGGCGTTACCGCCGATGGCAAGCAGTTCCGTCCGAGCGATTGGGCCGAGCGCTTGTGCGGGGTGATGTCCTGCTTCCGACCGGAAGGCAGCGGCGGGCGCCACGCCCACTTGCAGTTTTCTCCCCTTGTCCGCCCCGTGCTGCTGAACGGCACCAAGGCCGTCGTGGTCAGCAATGACCTGCGCGAGCTGGAGCCCATGGCTTACCACTTCGTGGTCGCTTTCGCGCGCGATAATAATCTGCAGGTGGTCGATGCCTGCCTGGTGCCGACGCCGGAAGACGAGTTGCGCGCCCAGGCCAGTGCCTGAAGCGAGCCTTAAACGCCGCCAATAACATTCGGGAACCGCTCCTGTTCCATAGTAGGATAGGGTTTTGCCCTTCCCGAATGTCCATGATTTCCTTCAAGCCGCGCTTCGGCGCCACCGTCTTGCTGGCCGGCCTGGCCTTCCTGCCTCCGGCATATTCCCAAACCCTGCCGCATGGCGTCGTCAAAGGCCCGTCGGCCGAGGGCATTACCGAGTACCGTTTGCCGAACGGCCTGAAAGTGCTGCTGTTCCCGGACGCGTCCAAACCCACCGTCACCGTCAACGTCACGTATCTGGTCGGCTCGCGCCATGAGAACTATGGCGAGACCGGCATGGCCCACCTGCTCGAGCACCTGATGTTCAAGGGCGCGCCGCGCAACCGCAATATCCCCCAGCAGTTCGCCGAACGCGGCATGGACTTCAACGGCACCACTTCGCTCGACCGCACCAATTACTACGAGGTGTTCCAGGCCAGTCCCGAGAACCTGAAATGGGCGCTGGATATGGAAGCCGAGCGCATGACCAAGTCCTTCATCTCGCGCAAGGATCTGGACTCGGAAATGACCGTGGTGCGCAACGAGTACGAAAGCGGCGAGAACGATCCCTTCGGCGTGCTGGTCAAGCGCATGCAGAGCGTGGCCTACGACTGGCACAGCTACGGCCGTTCCACCATCGGCAACCGCAGCGATATCGAGAATGTGCGCATCGAGAATCTGCAGGCCTTCTACCGCACCTGGTATCAGCCGGATAACGCCGTGCTGCTGGTGGCCGGCAAGTTCGATCCGTCCCAGACCCTGGCCTGGATCGGCAAATCCTTTGGCGTGATCCCCAAGCCGAAGCGCAAGCTGCCGCCTTTCTGGACGGTGGAGCCGACCCAGGACGGCGAGCGCAGTTTCACCGTGCGCCGCAAGGGCGATATGCAGATCGTGGCGGTGGCCTACAAGATTCCGGCGGCACTGCATGCCGATGCCGACGCCCTGAGCTTCATGTCCGACATCCTGGGCGATACGCCCAACGGCCGCCTGCACAAGGCGCTGGTGGAAAGCGGCAAGGCGGCGCAGATCTACAGCTTTGGCCTGAACGGCTATGCGCCCGGCCTGCAGGTGCTGGCGGCCCTGGTGAAAGCGGGCGAGCCGGTGGAGCCGGTGCGCGAGCAGCTGGTGGCAGCCATCGAGAGCTTTGCCGCGCAGCCGCCGACGGCGGAAGAAATGGAGCGCGTGCGCCGCAACGTCAGCAACGGCATCGAGAAGGCGCTCAACGACCCGCAGCAGGTGGGCGTGGCGCTGTCTGAACAGATCGCGCTGGGCGACTGGCGCCTGCTGTTCAAGGGCCGCGACGATCTGGAGAAAGTCACGGCGCAGCAGGTGAGCGAGGCCGCCGGCCGCTATCTGAAGCGCGACAACCGCACCGTGGGCCTGTTCCTGCCGGAAGACGCGCCGCAGCGCGCCGAGATTCCGGCCGTGCCATCCGTGGCCGAGGTGATGAAGGATTTCAAGGGCAAGGATAGCGTGCTGACTTCGGAAGTCTTCGACCCGAGCCAGGCCAATATCATGGCGCGCACCGAGTTGAAAACCCTGGGCGGCCTGAAACTGGCGCTGCTGCCGAAGAAGAACCGCGGCGAAGCCGTGTCGGTGGAGCTGCGCCTGCATTGGGGCGACGAGAAGAATATGTTCGGCAAATCGCTGGTGGCCACGGCCACCGCGCAGATGCTGATGCGCGGCAGCAGCCAGTACAGCCGCGCGCAATTGGCCGACGCCTTCTCGCGCCTGAAAATGTCGGGCAGCGGCCCGTACCAGTTCGACACCACGCGTCCGAACCTGGAGCAGGCGCTGCGTCTGGCGATGCATGTGCTGAAGAATCCAAGCTTCCCGGAAGCCGAATTCGAACAGATGCGCCAGCAGTGGATCGTTTCCATCGAGGCGGCGCGCAACGACCCGCAGACGATGGCGACGCAGGCGCTGGAAGAATATCTCGACCACTATCCGAAAGGCGACCCGCGCGCCGCGATGAGCATCGACGAGCAGTTGGCCGGCGTGAAGGCGCTCAAGCTGGAGGACGTGAAAGCGTATTACCGCGATTTCTACGGCGCCTCGCATGGCGAGCTGGCCATCGTCGGCGATTTCGACAAGGCCGCCGCCGTCAAGGTGGTGGAGGAGGAGCTGGGCGGATGGCTGAGCAAAGCCGCGTATGCGCGCATCCCCAACAGCAACTCGGGCAAGGCGCCGCTGCATAAATCCATCGACACGCCGGACAAGGAGAATGGCTTCTACACGGCCCATATCGAGCTGGATCTGAACAAGGACGATGCCGACTATCCGGCGCTGGAGCTGGCGAACTATATCTTCGGCGACGGCGGTATGAAGTCGCGCCTGATGGACCGCATCCGCCAGAAGGATGGCCTGTCCTACGGCGGTGGTTCCTCGCTGACGGCGGGCGAGAAGGACCGCGCGGGCGGCTTCTCGGTGCTGGCGATCGCCGCGCCGCAGAACCTGAAAAAACTGGAAGCGGCCATCCGCGAAGAGCTGGAGCGCGCCGCCAAGGACGGCTTCACGGCGGCCGAAGTGGCGGGCGCCAAATCCGGCCTGCTGCAGCAGCGCCTGCAAAGCCGTTCGAAAGACGAGGTGATCGCCGCCGCCTGGACCCGCTACCTGTATCTGGGCCAGACCTTCGAACGCAGCGCCCAGCATGAGGCCAAGCTGAAAGCGCTGACGGTGGAGCAGGTGAGCGCGGCTTTCCGCAAGGCCGTCGAGCTTGGAAAGTTGAGCGTGGTCACGGCTGGCGACAGGGCCAAGGCGGAAGCAGCGCCCAAGCCTGCGGCAGGTGGCGCTGCCGGCAGCGCGCGCTGAAGGGGAGGCGCCGCGCCAGGCACGCGGTGCGCGGCGTCCCGGCGGATTTAAAACAGGCCGCCGCCCGCCATTTGACGCTGTGCCAGCTCGGCCAGCGTTCGCTCCAGCTCCGGAATGGCTTGCTGGAACTCGGGTGCGGCCTGGCGCAGTTGTCCCAGCCAGCCCAAATCGGCCGGCGGCGCCAGGCGCAGCGTTGCAGCCAGCACCCCGCCAATTTCAGGCAACAGATACCAGTGCTCGGGAGAGCGCCGGATCTGGCGCTCCATGTCGCGGAACATGGCGCTCGCCAAAGTGCGCATATCGATGTCCAGATCCCCGCTGCGCTCGATCTCCAGCGGTGCGCTCAGGCGCAAGGTGGTTTGCAGGCCTTCTTCGGGACAGCCGTAAATGCCGATGACGACAGCATTGCTTTTCAGCGCGAATAAGGACGCGCCAGCCATGGCCGGCACCAGATGGCCAAAGAAGGGCACATAGCTGGTATGGCCGGTCACGCCCAAGCTGTCCGGCATAATCGTTAGCACTTCCCCGCGCCGCAATGCGCGGATGGCTTTCAGTGCCGCGCCGCTGTCATCGTTTGGAATCGGGGTATAGCCATAGCCCAGGCGGCCGAACAGGCTTTCCACATCGCCCATCGGATGGCTGGCCGGGAGCGGATTGTGGAAGCTGTTGACGGTCTTAACGCGTCCGATTGCCTGGATCAGTTTGAGGGCGACAACGGTGAAATTTCCGTAATGAGGCGTGAACAGAACCACGGGCCGATCGCTATTGCGTACCAGGTCGAGATATTCCTGGCCCTCCACCTTCACGTGCCGATACAGGAAGCGCTCCATGCCTGATGCATCCAGCCGGCCCAAATGCCGGCGCAGTTGCCGCCGCTGGTGCATCGACAAATAATGGCGCCGGCATAGCTCATGGCAGTCTGCCGCGGGCATATGCGGAAAGAGGCGGCGTATGGACTGGCTGAAAAAACGCTGCGCGGTGCCCCCTTTGCGGTAGGTAAATTGTGGCGTGGCTTGGCGCAGGCGTTGGCGCGCCAGGAAAACGAGTTCCGAACCGGTGTACTGCATGCGTGCTCCTGCTTAATGCGAATTGCGCATCTCCGTCAGACGGCTTTTGACGAAGGCGTAAGTTTGGGCATCCAACTCCGGACCGGCTTGCCGCCAGGCGTCGAAGTAAGCTTCAAGCTGCTTCAGCTTGTCATTGCGTTCAAGCGCGCGAAACTGCCCGCTGGCGCGGTACAGGTGCTGCCAGCTCAGTGTCAATTCCGGGAAAGCCTGCGCCATATTCTGCAAGTTCCCACTTAGCCAGCCCATGCACAGGGCAAGCGCTTTACCCGCGTTGGGACCATCGGTTTCGGCGCCTTCAAACTGCAGCAGCTGAAGGGTGGAGGCCCGATCAGGACTTGGCGCCAGCGTCAGCATGGTTTGCAGGCCAAAGCAATACAGCAGTGGCTCCAGCAAGGAGAAGGTACAGGACTTGCCGAGGAAATTCAAAGATGCGGTCGTGCCATTGCCGCGCGTATGCAATTCCGGGAAGCTGATATATAGCACGGGTGCACTGCCATCCGTGCGCGCCGCTTTGACGCGTTTGATAACGTCACGCGGCGGCATCGTTTGCAGCGCCTTGTTGGGTGAACTCATCGCAGTGATTGCATTCACTACGGCCTGGCTTTCAATCACGATCGAGCGCCGTGCCAGGTCGGCCGGGAGAGTGCGCAATAACTGCAAGGTGCTTAGATTGAAGGGGAGGGCCAGCATGCAAGAGCCATGCTGCAGCCGCTGCGTGACTTCGCTCACCACAGGTGGCAGTTGTGGCGTATCCACTGGCAAGGTGCCGCGTTGCAGCAGGCGTTTATAGGAGTGCAGACCGGCTTGCGCCGTGGCAAATGCATGCTCCTGTGGCAGGCTCAGGAAATGACGTAAGCCCATTTGCGCATATTTCACCATACTGGTTTCCCGTTGGATGCGAATCTGCTCGGCGGGATCCGCAATAGATAGCAGTTTTTCCAAAGGAGCGAGCAGTAGCTTTCGCAAGGACATCGTGAATTTCCTTTCCGGGAGCGTTCTATAAACCCTGCTGTGGGATTCGGATCGCGGCGACAAGATCGCTGAGGGTACGCAGAATTCTTGTAATCAAAAAAATGCTGGTTAATACGAGCATGGCAGGCCAGAGCAAGTCACGCATCAGATGCAGCGCTGCGGACAGGAATTCAGCCTCGCTGCCAAACTCCTTGGCGATCTGCTGCAGTTGCTGTGGTAGCGATGCGAACTGCCGTTGCAGCTCGCATAGCAAAAAATGGCCGAAGTACAGGAAGTAGGCGCCGCCCAGCAAGGTATAAACATGCAGGATCCATATCTGCATGGGGCGACTGGCTTGGCCGTTTGGCCGTCCGAGTACGCGCAGCAGCAGGCTGACGGTATGGCGACGCATCTGCTGATGCAAATTGTGCAGGCCGCTCAGGTCGGACAGCAACCAGTAACCGTCGAATTTGAACATGGGGTTGAGCGTAAACAGCATGGTGAACGTGATCATCCAGATCAGTTGCAGGACGAAGCTATCGCCACTGAGAAGCGCCCAAGCATCCAACCCGATCAGCAGAATGGCCTGGAAATACACGCCGCCCAGATCGACCACGGCGCGTTGGTGGCGGGTCAGGCGCCAGGCATGGCTCACGTCGGCAAACCAGGCGGGAAAAATCAGATAGAGGCCAATCCCGATGCCGCCATGCGGGCAGCGGAAATAACGGCAGGCTGTGATATGGCCCAGCTCATGCAGCAGCCCGCTCAGCACGAGCAAACCGATCAGCAGTGGAGCGTCGCTCCAGCTCTGCCAGTTGCCGTGTACTGCCTGCATGGCTCCGGGCAGGGTGAGGAGGTGCAAGATGGCAAAGGCCGACAGCAGCACGGCAGCCAGGCGGGGACGAAACAGCCAATCCAAGCGCTGGCCAAGCTGCGCGGCCAGCGCTGCTGGCAGCAGCTCCATGCTGATAAAGAAGGGGCGGATGCGTTTGGTGCTGGGGGTGTCGCGTAGCAGCGCCGGTGGCAAAGTCTGTTCGCCTAATTCATGCAGCTTGGCGGCGGACATGGGCAGCCCACCTTCGGCCACAAAAGCTTGTTCCAGTTCGCTGTCGCTTGATGGTCGTTTGAGCAGCGCGAGCACTAGCGCACGTGTTCCGGCTGAAATCAAAAAATACCGCCCCTCGCATTCCAGAAGAAAGCGAGGAGCGGCGTGCAAGGTTGTCCCATCATAGGGTGAAATCCGAATGCCGTCTTTGAGGAGGGGGGTAGGCTGCATGGATCTGGGGTTGGACGGGAACAAACTATAAATTGCCTTTGTGGATTACCTATGGTGTTGACGGCCCACGCGTGTCGCAGCCACAAATTTGCAATGAGAATGTGGAGGTTGGAACCGTCTCCATCTCAAAGCGTGCTTCCAATTCTTCAATGAGGAAAGGGTCGTTTGACTCTTCATTAACTATTTGCTGATTTGTAGTGCTGGTTGCGGTTTGCATGTCTAACTCCGAAAGTAATTCACACCAACTTACACTTCTTTACCGCGAGCGGTAACGCGCCGAACTTTGCGCTGCCTCATCAGGCTGCCTTGCGGGGCTTTCCGAATCAGTTAGAATAAGTGTATTACAGTCATAATTTATTGTAAAGACATAAAAAATTATTGTTTAACGATGATTAATTCTTATATTTTGAGAAGTGGGCAGCCTGCCGTGAGGCATCTGTGCAGTGGCTTACAAGCTGCTCTTGTTGTATTTGTTGTATTGCAGATACTGTATTTCTGCTTGTGTTGGGGTGGTGTCGACAGTCAGTATGTATTTTATATGCGCATGTTTTTTTATCCGGATGGCCTCACCTTCGACGAGTTGCTTCGGCTGAGCTTTGCTCAGCGCTTGGTGGGTATAGGGCTAGGGGTGCTAGCCCTTGGTGTCCTGTTCTACGCCGTTATTCAGTTCAATAGTATTTTGACATCCGTAAAAGACGGTATGATTTTTTCCTTACGTACCATCGCCGCCATGCAGGCATTTTCCGGAGCGCTTCTCCTCTATACGGTGTTGAGCAATCTCGAGAAGCCTCTGCGCGCCCTGGCCCTCAATGCGATGGTGAAGACGCCGATGCTGCAGGTTCTCTTCAGCTTCAGCTCAAACGAATTGTTGCTGGTTCTTGTGTGTGCGTTGTTCTACGTTCTGACTGCCATCATGCATGAAGGCAGGCGCCTGGAGGAAGAAAACAAGGGGTTCGTCTGATGCCCATTATTGTCAACCTCGACGTCATGCTGGCGAAACGTAAGATCAAGTCCAAGGAACTGGCGGCTTATGTAGGCATCACCGAACAAAACCTCTCATTGCTCAAGTCCGGCAAGGTCAAGGGCATACGCTTTGTCACGCTGGAGAAGATCTGCGAGCGCCTGGCTTGCCAGCCCGGCGATATCCTGGAGTGGGAAGAGAGCGAGGGCGCGGAGGAGGAGGCCGCGCCGGCGGAACTACTGTAGGGAAGAAATGCTGAACTCAGGGCGTGCTGAGTTCAGCCACAAAGTCATACATATCGCCGCGGAAGATCGAGCGGCAAAACTCCACCGCGCGGCCATCGCGCAAAAAGCCCAGACGCTCCACCGCCAGTCCCGCATCGCCTTGCTGCGCCTGCAGCAGCGCCGCCTGTTCCGCATTCAGCAGCAGGGCCGAGAGGCGCTGCAAGGCGCGCACCGGCCGGTTGCCGGCCTTCTCCAGCGCTTCGTACATCGAGACGTCGACCGCGTCCAGCGCGGGCAGGGCGGTGGCGACAATGGTCGCGTACTCCAGGCACATCGGCACGTCGTCGGCGAAGCGGATGCGGTTGAAGCGGTACACCGGCGCGCCGGGACTGAGCCGCAGCCGCAGCGCTTCTTCCGGCGTGACCGTGCCTTCCGACCGTTTCAGCCACACGCTGCGCGGGGTGCGGCCCCGCGCGCGCATGTCCTCGGAAAACGAGGTCAGTTTGGCGAAATTCTTTTCGATGCGGGTGTTGATGAAATTGCCGGAGCCGGGACGGCGCACCAGCAAGCCTTCGTCCACCAGGCCGTCGATGGCCTTGCGCACCGTGATGCGCGAGATCGACAGCTCGCTCGCCAGCTGGCGCTCGGCGGGCAGCGCTTCGTCGGGCCCGAAGATGCGTTTGTCGATGGCCTCGCGCAGGGCGCGCTGTAATAGCTGGTATAGGGGCAGGCTGCTGGTTTGCCCCATGGCCTCCATGATTTGTGCAAGTGATGTCATACCACTTTCTTTCTTGTCTCGTGCGGAGCGCGTGCCTGCCTGGCCCCATTCTTGTCAAACAACGTCTTTCGATAATACCAAAAAAAGACCATGCCACAAGCCGCCGGTCTACCGTGCGTGGCTGCAACATCGCATCTTCACTCTAGGCTTACTAAGTGTTGATAGCGCAGTATGTGTTTTTTGCGCAACATTTGAAAAAAATCTAATAACTGGTAATGATTTGGTATTGGGTGAGGGTATATTGGCGTGCAATTGGTTTTATGCAATTCCACACAAAAGCAAAGCTTAGGAGGAGACATGAAGCGCAATCTGACCCCGGTCGCCACCGCAGTCGCCCTGCTGGCCGCCGCCAGCGGCGCGGCGGCGCAAACGCCGCCAGCCAGCCCCCAGGTCGACGAGTCGGCGGTGGTCACGGTGACCGGCGTGCGCGCCGCGCTGGCCCAATCGCTGAACCAGAAACGCAATGCCGATTCGCTGGTGGAAGTGGTGACCGCCGAAGATGTGGGCAAGATGCCGGACAAGAGCGTGGCCGACTCGCTGCAGCGGGTGCCGGGCGTGTCGGTGGCGACGGCCGGCGGCAGCGAGGGCGGCTTCGGCGAGAATGACCGCGTCAGTCTGAAAGGCACGCCGTCGAATCTGACGCTGACCACGCTGAACGGGCATACCGTATCCAGCGGCGACTGGTATATCTCGAATATCACCAATGGCGGCCGTTCAGTCAGCTACTCGATGTTCCCTTCCGAGCTGATCGGCCGCATCACGGTGCATAAGAGCTCGCAGGCCAATCTGATCGAAGGCGGCGCGGCCGGCAATGTGGATATTGAAACGCGCAAACCGCTCAGCTTCAAGAAACCCCTTACGCTGATGGGTTCCGTGGAAGGCGTGTATAGCGAGGGGGCGAAGAAGACCGATGCCCAGTTCAGCGCCCTGGCCAACTGGAAGAACGATGCCGGCAATATGGGCGTGCTGCTGCAGGTGTTCGACGAGAAGCGCAGCCTGCGCCGCATCGGCCAGGAATTCCTGGCCTGGGCCAAGGTCGACAGCGCCCTGGCGCCGGAATGGGTGAAGTCCAATCCGGAAGTGAACGGCAAATGGCTGTCGGTGCAGACCGGTACCGCGCTGTTCGAGCAGCAGCGCGAACGCAAGGGCGGCATGCTGGACGTGCAGTTCAAGGTGAGTCCCGATTTTAGCTTCGACATCAGCGGTTTCTATACCCGTCTGGATGCCGACAATATCAACGCCAACTTCATGATGGATGCGGGCCAGCCCTTGTCCAACAACGCCAACCTGGCGGGCAGCGGCGGCATCCGGCCGGCGGCGTGGACGATCAAGGGCAACACCATCACCTCGATCAGTTTTCCGGCGACTTGCCCGGTGGCCGATTGCCGCGATATGGGGTCCTCGGTGCAGGACATCATTGCCCGTCCTGGCTCGTACAGCGATTCCAAATTCCTCAATCTGGACTGGCAATGGCGCGCCAATGCGCAGCTGAAGTTCAAGGGCCAGATCGGCACCACGCGCGGCACCGGCTATGCGCGCGATTACGGCTACGAGGCATGGCTAGCCTATTCCGGCACCAGCTTGACCACGTATGGCCTGGACCAGCCGGCCACCGTGGTCGTGCCGAACGCGGGCAGCTTCCAGCCGCGCAGCGGCGCCAATTTCTTCAGCGGCTGGGCTTCCGATACCACGGCCAAGGACAAGGAGAGCTATGGCCAGGTGGATGGCGAATACAAAACGCCGTGGGAAAACGTGCCCACCTTGCATTTCGGCGCGCGCATGGCCAAACATGACCGCGATCTGATCTGGCTCGCCGGCACGGTGGCGCCGGCCGGCGGTCTGGCGGCCAACCGCCCCAGCGGCCTGACCGTCTTCCCCGACAGTCCGCTGCCGAATCTGCTGAACAAGGGCTGGACCTTCAGCGCCGACTCGATGAAGGCCTGGGGCGACAAGTACGTAAGCTTCGATACCCACGCCTATCAGAGCGAATTCAAGATCCGCGAAAAGGCCTCGGCGGCTTATGTGATGGGCGATCTGAGCCTCGGCCCGGTGCAGGGCAATATCGGCCTGCGTTTCGTGCGCACCCAGATCGATGTGGCCAACGGTTCGCCCAACGACCGCTGGGAGCCGATCGAAACCTCGCGCACGTATAACAATTTCCTGCCCAGCCTGAACCTGCGCACCGATCTGTCGCAGAACGTGGTGCTGCGCGGTGCGGCCAGCCGCACCTTGTCGCGCCCCGACATCGGCGCCCTCGGTTCGCTCAGCCTGAACGATCTGACGCTGGCGGCCAATGGCGGCAATCCGAAGCTGACGCCGATCCTGTCGAACAATGTCGATGCGGGCGTCGAGTGGTATTTCATGCCGAAGTCGCTGCTGGGTGTGAATGTCTACAATATGCACATGGCATCGTATGTGACGTTCGGCTCGTCGACGGCGGATTTCTATAACCAGTCCATGGGCCGTGTCGTGAGCTATACCATGAGTTCCGCGGTGAACACCAAGGCGCGCGTGCGCGGCATTGAGCTGCAGTATGTGCAGGATCTGGGCAATGGCTTTGGGCTGAATGCCAACTATACCTACGCCGACGGCAAGGAAACCGGCAAGGCGCCGCGTTCGGCCTGCGCCGACCTGGGCGACTGCAATATGGTGGGTACCTCCAAGCGTTCGTACAATGCCGGGGCCTTTTACGAGAACAGCAAATTCAGCGCCCGCATCAACTACAGCTATCGTTCGGCCTTCCTGAATGGTCTGGACCGCAACAGCGCACTGTATCAGGATGGAATGGGTACGCTGTCGGCCGCCTTCAACTACAATCTGACCGAAAACCTGACGCTGTCGCTGGAAGGCAAGGATTTGAATAATCCAACCCTCAAATCGTACGCCACCACCAAGGACCGCCCGAGCGCTTTCTATAAGAACGGCAAGCAGATCTTCTTTGGCGTGCGCGGCAAGATATAAGGCGTCAGAAGCGTAAACGGTAGTATGGGGCAGGACCGCGCGGAGTCCTGCCCTTTTTCATGCAGGAGAAGAAATGAGAAGTAGAGCAAGGGTGGCGACGCCATGAGCAAGCCGCAGAACCGTTATCTCTCGCTGGACGTGCTGCGCGGCCTGACCGTGGCGCTGATGATCGTGGTGAACACGCCGGGCGACTGGGGCCATGTGTATGGTCCGCTGCTGCACGCCGACTGGCATGGCTTCACGCCGACCGACTGGGTGTTCCCAACCTTTCTTTTCGTGGTCGGCAATGCGCTGGCCTTCGCTCTGCCCAAATATGCCGAACAGGGCGATGGCGCGGTGCTGGCGAAGGTGGGGCGGCGCACGGCGCTGATTTTCCTGTTGGGCTTTCTGGTCTACTGGTTCCCGTTCACCGGGCCGCTCGACCATGTGCGCATACCGGGCGTTTTGCAGCGCATTGCGCTGTGCTTCGGCAGCGCGGCGCTGATTCTGCATTTCTGCAAGGAGAAGGGCGCGCTGTGGTTCAGTATCGCAGCGCTGCTGGCCTACTGGCTGGTGATGGCGCTGTTCGGCGACTACAGCGTGCATGGCAATGCGGCCTACAAGCTGGACCTGGCCGTGCTGGGCAAGGCGCATATGTATGAGGAGGCGGGCGTGCTGTTCGATCCGGAAGGCATACTCAGCACCCTGCCCTCCATCGTCAACGTCATCGCGGGTTACTTTGCGGGACGCCTGATCCTGGCCCTGGGCGCCAGCTATGAAACGCTGGCGCGGCTGATGATGGCGGGCGTGGCTTGCATCGGCGTGGCGCTGTGCTGGGATCTGGCCTTCCCCATCAATAAGAAACTGTGGACCAGCTCTTATGTGCTGTTCAGCGTGGGCCTGGACCTGCTGATCCTGCCGCTGCTGATCTACGTGATCGAGATGCGCGGGCAGCGGCGCTGGACTTACTTCTTCGAGGTCTTCGGCAAGAACACCCTGTTCATCTATCTGCTGGCCCAGGTGGCGGCGACGGTGTTGTTCGTCACCGATACCTATGGCTGGATGTACCAGCATGTGCTGCTGGCGTTTGCGCCGCCCAAACTGGCCTCGCTGCTGTTCGCGCTGTTCTTCATGCTGGCCTGCTGGCTGGTCGGCTATGCGATGGACCGCAAACGCATCTACATCAAGGTCTAGAAGCGCAGCTTGAAACCGGCGCGGTTGGCGGCGGCCACCAGCGCCATCATGGCCAGCGTCATGGCGGCTGCGTTCAGCAGTCCGGGAATGCCGCCGCTGTGCAGATATGGCCACCAGATGCGCGGCAGATGCAGCACGGCCGCGAATTGCTCCCAGAGGTCCGGCGCGATATAGGCAAACAGCGCGTTGGCTCCGGCCGGCAGCAGGATGACGCTCCACCGCTGCCACTGCCACACATCGATCACGATATAGAACAGCAGGAACAGGCCCAGTACGATGCCGGAACAGACCAGGGTATAGCTCTCCGTCGCCTGAATCTTGTTGATGCCGTGGTAGGGGCGCAGCAGCAGGCCGCACAGCAGCAGGCCAAGCGCAAAGAAGAACATGAAGCGGATGCGCTGACGGTGTCCGGTTGACGGCGCCACGAACAGATTGCCGACCAGCGTGCCGGCCAGCACATTGGCGGCGGTGGAACCCAATACCTCGGGCAGATTGACGAAGCCATTCACCGTCTGCTGCACTCCGGCCAGCGCGCCTGCCTTACAGCCCATATACAGCACGATCAGCGCGGCCACGGCGCCCATCAGCGCCGTGCCGTGGCCGCGCGCGGCCAGGTAGACCAGGCTGCACAACAGGTAGGCCCAGCCGATCATGCCGAGTATGCCCCACCAGCTATGCTGCAGATACACGCTGCTGAATTCCGCATTCAGCGTGCCGCGAAAACTGGCGAGCAGGAAGAGCATCAGCAGCGCGCCAGCCCGGAAGCCCCAGCTGCGCTGCGCCGACTGGCGCCACAGCAGGATCATCGCCACATAGAACAGCAGGAAATACCAGGCGCGCGGCAGCAGCGCATGCGCCGCGTCGTAGCGGTAAGCGTTGACCAGCACCACGCCGGCCAGCATCAGGCTGCCCGCGCGCCACAGTAGACGGCCCAGCAGCGGCAGCGAGAAGCGGCCGACGGACTTGTGCAGCGAGAGTGGAATGGCGATGCCGACGATGAAGAGAAAACCGGGGAAGACCAGATCGGGCAGGGTGAAGCCATCTGCCTTGGCGCTGGCATGCTCCAGCCAATACGGGATGCCCGGCATGCCCGCGATATAGTTCACCCAGATCATGGCGAGAATCACGAAGCCGCGGAAGGCATCGAGACTGAGCAGGCGCCGTGCCGGTACGGCGGCGGCGCGCGGAAGGCGGCTCTGCGCGTTGGTGGCGGAAAAGGCAGGCGAAGCGGAGGAATGAGGCATAGGCAAACTTCCGTTCTCGATCAGCGCCACAGCCGGCGCAAGGAGCTGCCCTTACAGCCCAGCCCGTGTCCGATTTGGTGCCTGGCACCAAATCGGACACGGGCTGGGCTGTAGCACGGGCGAAAAAAAGCGGGCAGGGCTTGCGCCTCTACCCGCCTGGTGACCGGTGCATGCCGCGAGGCGCTGCGCCGTGCCGTGCCGATTATTTCGCGGCGCTGGCGGCTGGGCGGTTCACCCACAGAATCCAGTAGCGGGCCAGGTCGTTGCGGCCGTCGGTGCCGGTCACGGTTTCCAGGGTCTTGATGGCTTCATCCTTCTTGCCGGCCAGTGCGTAGGAGACGCCCAGGCGCAGCTTGGCGTCTTCCGCGTTTTTCAGGCCGCCTTTGGCGATACCTTGCTGGATCAGGTCAATACCCTTGTCGAACTGCTCCATGGTGACGTAGGCGTAGCCCAGGTTGACCAGGCCGGTGCCGTCCTTGGATTTCTTGGCCGAGGCTTCGCCGGAGGCGATGTTCTTGGCGTCGTCGGCAGCCTGGCGGTTGGCCTGGTCGCGCACTTTGCGGTGCTTGTCGGCGTTCGGGCCGGTGCCCAGCACGCCCAGCGAGTAGCCGGCGTCCATGGCTTTCTTGGCTTCGGTCGGGAAGCCGGCCAGCAGGGCCAGTTCCGCCATTTCGGTGTACTCTTCCGGCGCCATTTTAGATACGGCGGCTTTCTCCAGACGGAACACGTCCAGCGCGAAGCGGGTCGAATAAGTGGCCTTGCCCTGGGTGCGGCTCAGCAGGTCCAGCCAGTAGTCGTCGGTCGGATAGTATTTGACCAGGTTTTCCATCGCCAGCAGATAGGTTGCCGGGTCTTTCGACTTGGCGCCGATATTGGCCAGCAGTTGCAGCTCTTCCATGCTTGGCGCGGTGTTCGACTGCTGCTTGGCTGCCAGATCCTTCTGCAGTTCGGCCTTGGCGGTGGCGAAGTCGTTATTGAAATAGTAGGAACGCAGCACGTGCTGGCGGTTCTTGGCCGCGTCGCCGCTTTCCTTGGCGTAGCGGTTGAACCAGACGATGGCGTTGGTGTAGTCCTTGCTGTTGTAGTAGGTGGTGGCCAGCGCCTGCATGAAATCGCCGCGCTCTTTCTCGGACAGCTTGCCCGATTCGACCACGGCGGCCAGGCCGGCGGTCATCATCGCCTGGTTGTTGGTGGCCGAACCCAGCGCCACGCGCAGGCGGTTCAGCACAAAGCTTTCATAGACGGTCAGGGTCGGCAGCGCCTCGCCCTGTTTGATGCGGCTTTCCACTTCGGCGTAGTTTTTTGCATCCATCAGCGGCTTGATGACGGCTGGGTCGACCAGTTTGAACAGGTCGGGACGCACGGTATCCTGTTTTGCTGCTTCTGCCGCCGCTGCTGCCGCGGCAGCTGCCTTGTCTTTTTCCTGGGCGTGGGCGGTGCCGATGAAGGCTGGAGCGGCGTTCAGGCCGATGGCGGCCAGGAGCAGGCTAATGCGGGCAATGCGGGACTTGGACATGGCAAAAAAATCCTTAGGACGGAAACAAACTTCTATTGTCCCATAAATTGGGGACATGACAGGTATTCAAGGGTGCGCAATTGTTACCAAAGCTTACGGGCGCGCATAGGCCCGTCCGGCGGCGTTGAACAGCAGGCAGCGCTCGGGCGGCAGGTGCAGGGCGGCGCGGCTGCCGGCTTGCAAAGGCGCGCCTTCCGGCGGCTGTTTCACGGCCAGCATCTCGGGCGCGCCATCCAGCGTGGTGTAGACGATGGACAGGTCGCCCAGGTATTCCACATGGCCCACGCCCACGTCCAGCACATTCACTCCGCCGGCCCCGGAGGCTTGCAAGGCCAGGTGCTCGGCGCGCATGCCTAGCGTCACGGCGTCGCCGCGCTGCGCCTCGCCCGGCTGGACGGCCACCTCCACCAGCGCGCCGCCCGGCAACTGAACCGCCACATGGCCGGCGCCCACGGCGGCGATCTGGCCGGGGATGAAGTTCATCTTCGGCGAGCCGAGGAAGCCCGCCACGAAGAGGTTGGCCGGATTGTTGTACAGCTCATGCGGCGTGCCGATCTGCTCGATATGCCCGCCGTTGAAGACCACGATGCGCTCGCCCAGGGTCATGGCTTCGACCTGGTCGTGCGTCACGTAGATCATGGTGGTCTTCAGCTCCTGGTGCAGGCGGCTGATCTCCACCCGCATCTGCACCCGCAGGCTGGCGTCGAGATTGGACAGCGGCTCGTCGAACAGGAACAGGCGCGGCTTGCGCACGATGGCGCGGCCGATGGCCACGCGCTGGCGCTGGCCGCCGGACAGTTCCTTCGGCTTGCGCTTGAGCAGCGGCGTGATCTGAAGGATGTCGGCGGCGCGCTCCACCGCCTCGCGCACGGCGGCTGCCTTGTGGCCGGCCAGCTTGAGCGCGAACGCCATGTTCTCGTACACCGTCATATGCGGATACAGCGCATAGGACTGGAACACCATGGCCAGCTCGCGCTGGGCCGGCGGCACTTCATTGGCCAGGCGCTCGCCGATATGCAGCTCGCCGGCGGTGATCTCTTCCAGGCCGGCGATCATGCGCAGCAGGGTGGACTTGCCGCAGCCCGAAGGCCCGACGAAGACCACGAACTCGCCGTCGCGGATCGCCAGATCGATGCCGCGGATGACCGGGGTTTTATTGTCGTAATGCTTGACGACGTTTTTCAGGGTGACGCTGGCCATGCTGTCAGCTCGCGGCGGCGGCCTGCTGCTGCGGCGCCTCCGTTACGCTTTTCTCCCGCGAGTTCATTGGAATCAGTTGCGACAGGATGGCCACCGGCACGGCGCTGATCAGAACCCAGAGGAAGAACTTGTGATAGCCGAGCGCCACCTGGATATCGCCGCTGATCCATTTGAACAGCACGAAGCCAAGCTGCATGATGCCGGTCGAGAAAGCATAGTGGGCGGTCTGGTATTTGCCCGGAGCGACCACCTGCATCATGTACAGGATCAGACCGACGAAGCCGAAGCCGTAGCCGAACATTTCAAGGCCGAGGGCGAAGCCGATGGTGGTCAGGTCGGTCGGCAGGGTGGTGGACAGGAAGTAGAACACCAGGTTGGGCAGATTCATCGCCAGGATCAGGAAGAGAATGGCGCGCTTCAGGCTAAGCCAGGACGTGAAGTAGCCGCCGGCCACGCTGCCGACGATGAAGGCGATGGTGCCGGTGGTGCCGTACACGGCGCCCACTTCGGCCGTGCTCAAACCCAGGCCGCCAAGGTTGCGCGCTTCGCGCAGGAACAGCGGGCCGATGGTCTGCACCTGCGCCTCGCCGGCGCGGAACAGGATGATGAAGAGGATGGAAACCCAGATGCCCGGTTTCTTGAAGTACGCGATGATCACGTCCTTCAGCGTGCGCGCCACGCCGGCGACCGTGTGGTTGTCGGTGATCGGGTTGGGCGCCAGCGGCAGCGCCCAGCTGTGGTACAGGCCGAGCGTGATCATGGTGGCCGATAGGATCAGGAAGATCACGGTCCATGCCGGCACCACGCCCTGGGTCTTTTCCAGGTAGCCGGCCAGGATCACCAGGCCGCCCAGCGAAATGAAGCGGCCGGCGTTGAAGAAGGTGCCGGTCCAGCCGGCGTACTGCGCCTGCTGTTTCTCGGTCAGGCTGGAGATGTAGCAGCCGTCGCAGGCGATATCGTGGGTGGCCGAGGCGATCGCCACCAGGCCAAGGCAGACGATGCTGAGCACCATCCATGCCGGCAGATGCAGGGCCAGCGCCACCAGGCCGAGACAGACGCCGCCAATCAGCTGGAAGCTGACCACGATCAGCTTCTTGCTGCTGGCCAGTTCGAGGAAGGGGCTCCACAGCGGCTTGAAGACCCAGGCCGCGCCGATATAGGCGGTCCAGTGCGCGATATCGTCGTTCGGCACGCCCATGCTCTTCAACATCATGCCGGCGATCAGCGCCACCGCGAAGTAGGGCAGACCCTGCGCGAAATACAGGGTGGGTATCCAGGTCAGCGGGCTGCGGCCTTTGGATGTATGGTTGTCCATTCTGCGTCGTCCTCTATATATGCTTGTGTAATCGTGGGTTCAGCTGCTTACTTCACGGCCCCGTCCATGCCGCGCATGAAGAATCTTTGTGTGAACAGGAAGGCTGCCAGCGTCGGCAGAATGGTGAGCACCGTGCCAGCGGCGATCACGCGCGTGCTGCTGCCGAAGGTGCCGCGCAAATACAGCACGCCCACCGACAGCGGGAATTCGTCCGGCTTGCTCATCACGATGGATGGCCAGATATATTCGTTCCAGGCCTCCACCGCCGTCAGGATGCCCACCGTCGCCAGCCAGGGCGTAATCAGGGGCAGCATGATGCGGCTGAAGATGACCCATTCCGAGGCGCCGTCGACGCGCGCGGCGTCGATCAGATCCTGCGGCACTTCCTCGAAAGCCTGCTTCAGCAGCAGGATGGCGACCGCCGTCACCACGTTCGGCAGGATCACGCCGGCATAGGTATCGACCAGGCTCAGTTTCGTCACCGTGATGAAGTTGACCAGGAAGTTCACTTCGGACGGCAGCACCAGCGTTGCCAGTATCAGTCCGAACACCAGGCGGCGGCCGCGGAAGTGCATGCGCGCCAGCGGATAGGCGGCCAGGGAGCACAGCACCAGCTTCCAGAACACGGTGAAGGCGGCGATCAGCACGGAGTTCTTGAAGAAGGACAGGATCGGAATCACGCGGAACACCTCCTCGAAATTCGCCAGCGAGGGCGACTTCGGCCAGAAGGTGGGCGGGAAGGCGAAGATATTGCCCTCGGTGGAGAGCGCCGTCACCAGCGTCCACCAGAACGGGAAGACGCAGACCAGCGCGATCGCGCACAGCAGAAGATAATGGCCGGCGGCCTGGAAGGTGCGCGTTTTCATCAGCGGTGCTTAGGCTTCAGGTAGCGCAGGCACAGCACGGCGATGCCGACGCAGAATACGGAGACGACGAAGCTGGCGGCCAGCGCGCGCGGCAGCTTCAGGTGCTTGAGGCCCTGGTCATAAGCGTAGTACAGGGCGGTGAAGGTGGAGTTCATCGGTCCGCCCTGGGTCAGCACATCGACCTCCTGGTACGCCTTCAGCGCAGCCAGCACCGACAGGATGGAGCACACCATGATGGTGGGGCGCAGCATGGGGATGGTGATCTTCCAGAAACGCTGCCAGCGGTTGGCGCCATCGAGGATCGCCGCCTCCTGCATATCGGCAGGCACCGACTGCAAGGCCGCCAGATACATCACCATATACCAGCCCAGGCCGCGCCACAGCGTCACGAACATGATGCAGAACAGGGCCAGCGTATCGTCCGACAGCCAGCCCACGGGCGCGTTCACCAGGCGCAGGGTGGTCAGTACATAATTGAGCGTCCCCTGTTCATGGAACATGAAGCCCCACATGATGCCGACCACGGACACCGTCGTCACCACCGGCACATAATAGGCCGCGCGGAACAGGCGGATGCCCGGCAGGCGGTTATTCACCAGCACCGCCAGCGCAATCGCCCCGACCTGCACGAAAGGCACCATCAGCAGGAAGAGCAGCGAGTTTTTCAGGCCCGTGACGAACATCTCGTTATCGAAGATGTACTCGAAATTCTCCAGTCCCACCCACCGCGTCGGCCGGATCAGGCTAAAGTCGGTAAAGGCCAGGTACGAACCATAGCCCACCGGCCAAAACGAAAACATCGCCAGCAACACCAGTGCCGGCGCCAAGAACAGCCAAGCCTGCAAACTCTGCCGCCGCATCACATTCCCCCCGCAGCCGAGCTCGTGTCCACCCTGGTGCCAGGCACCAAATCGGACACGAGCTGAGCCATGCCAATTGTCGAGGCCGTGTCCACTTTGGTGCCTGGCACCGGGGTGGGCACTGGCTCAACCATGGCATGCAATGCTTGAGTCCGTGTCCGATTGGGGTCTGACGGGGGCGCCGAGCTCCCCAAGGTGGACACGGACTGGGCAGTATGTTGGCGCTGCTTGGCGAGCTTTTTGTTCCAGATGGCGACGGCGGCGTCGAGGGCTTGCTGGATGTCTTGGCGGCCGGTGACGCCGGCTTCGACGGCTTTGACCAGGGAGCGGCGCAGCTCGTCGTAGTCGGGGATGCCCGCCACATACAGGGTGCGCGAGTGGGGCATCGACACCGCGCCGGCGGCGACGGCTTTTTCGGCGGCGCCGGCGCGCGGCGGCACGGTCATGAAGAAGGGATCGCGCGCGGCTTTGGCGGCGGCGGGATACACGCTGGCTTGGCGCGCGAATTCGAGCTGGTTGGCGTCGTTGCTGAGATAGCGCGCGAATTTGCCGATGGCGGGCAGCAGCTTGCTGTCGACGCCTGCGGGAACGGCGAAGTGAATCAGCCAGCCGCCGTCGGCAATGCCGGTCGGTCCCAGTGGCGCGGGGGCGACGTCGGTGATGGCGTAGATGTCCTTGGCGTCGGCTTCGATGCGCTTGACGGCGGTCGGCGGCGCCAGCAGCATGCCGAGCCGGCCGCCTTTGTAGGCGGCGATGGCGGCGGGGAAGTTGTCTTCGGCGAACAGGCTGTCTTTCAGCAGGCCGCCGGCCTTGTAGGTGTCGGCCAGCTTGCGGATCAGGGCGACGTGCGCGGGCGAATTGAAGACGGCGCGGCCGTTGGCGATCACCGGCAGGCCTTGCTGCATCATCAAACCGTCGATCTTGGCGAGGGCGGGACACAGGCCGGCCTTGCCGGTGCGTTCGGCGATCTGGCGCGCAAACGCGAGCTGCTCGTCCAGGCTGCGCGGGGCGCGCGCGATGCCGGCGGCTTTGAATATCTCGGTGTTGTAGGTGATGACGGCGACATTGCTGTACATCGGGAAGCCGTAGGTCTTGCCGCCGAAGTTCAAGTCCTGCAAAGCAGCGGGCAGATAGTGGCCGCGCGCTTCTTCGTTGAGCAGGCCGTCGACGGCGGTGAGCAGTCCATCGCGCGCAAACTCGTCGGCCCAGGGCACGTTCAGGTTGACCAGGGCCGGCGGCGTACCGGCCACGATGCGCGTCACCAATTTGGTCTGGATCACGTCCCAGGGGAAGTCCACCCATTCCACTTTCGCGCCCGGATTGGCGGCTTCGTAGTTTTTGACGATGCCGTCAAAGTAGGGCGTGAACTTGGGCTTCATGCTGAAGGTCCAGAATTCGATCTTCTGCGCAGGTGCGGCCGCCACGGCGGCGGCGCAGCCCATGGCCATCAATGCGCTCAGCATGGTCTTGATCTTCATCGATGGCCAGGGTCTAGCTTGCTTAGTTGGTTTTGGTGACTTTGCTCAGGTGGCGCGGACGGTCGGGGTCCAGGCCGCGCGCAGCCGACAGCTTGGCCGCCATCACGTAGAAGGCCTGGATCGCCACGATAGGATCGAGGTCCGGCGTGGCGGCAACCGGCAAGGTCAGGTCGCGTTGCGCCACATCGTCCGGCGCGGCCAGCAGCACGCGCGCGCCGCGGCCGCGCATCTCGTCGGCCAGGGCCAGCAGGCCGGCCTGGGTCGGACCGCGGGTGGCGAAGATCAGCAGCGGATAGCCTTCCTCGATCAGGGCCATCGGGCCGTGCTTGATTTCCGCGCCGCTGAAGGCTTCCGCTTGCAGGGCCGAGGTTTCCTTGAATTTCAGGGCCGATTCCAGCGCCACCGGGAAGCTGATGCCGCGTCCCACCACCATGATGTTCTTGGCCGGAGCCAGCACGTCGAGGGCTGGCGTCCAATCGGCCTGGGTGGCCGTTTGCAGGGCTTCCGGCAAAGCGGCCAGGCCGGCCAGCAGTTCCGGATCGTTCTGCCATTGCGCCACCAGGCGCGCGCCGGCGACCAGGGAGGTGATGAAGCTCTTGGTGGCAGCCACGCTCTGTTCTTTGCCTGCGCGCAGCGGCATGGCCCATTCGGCGGCCTGCGCCAGCGGCGAGTCGATGTCGTTGACCAGGGCCACGGTGGTGGCGCCGCCGTCGCGGAAGTAGCGGATCGGCTCCACCACGTCCGGGCTTTGGCCGGACTGGGAGACGGCGATGGTCAGCGTGTCGCGCGTGATCAGCGGCGATTTGTGCAGCGTGATCAAAGACATCGGCAGCGAGGCGACCACGCGGCCCAGGCGCGCCATGATCAGGTAGGCGATGTAGTTGGACGCGTGGTCCGAACTGCCGCGCGCCACGGTCAGCGTGGTGGAGAAGGGCGTGCTCCTCAGCTTGCGTCCCAGCTCTGCGTAGCGCTCCGAATCGTTCGCCAACTGGTTGGCAACGCATTCGGCGGCGGACAGGGCTTCTTTAAGCATCATTGAGGTCACAACGTTCTCCTTCGATAATCACGGCTTTCAGTTTCAAATCCCGATCCAGTACCACTAGATCGGCGTAGGCGCCGCGTGCCAGGCGGCCGCGGTCTTGCAAGCCGAGGTAATCGGCGGCATGGGTGGAAACGCGGGCCGAGGCGTCGGCCAGGTCGAGGCCAAGGCCGACCAGATTGCGCAGCGCCTGGTCCAAGGTCAGCGTGCTGCCGGCCAGGGTGCCGTCCGGCAGGCGCACGCCGCCCATGCATTTCTGCACGGTGTGGCGGCCCAGCATGTACTCGCCGTCCGGCATGCCGGTGGCGGCGGTGGAGTCGGTCACGCAGTACAGGCGCGGAATGGCGCGCAGCGCGGTCTTGATGGCGCCCGGATGCACGTGCAGCAGGTCGGGAATCAGCTCGGCGTACTCGGCATGGGCCAGCGCGGCGCCGACCATGCCCGGTTCGCGGTGGTGCAGGCCGCTCATCGCGTTGAAAAGGTGGGTGAAGCCGACCGCGCCGTGTTCCAGCGCGGCCACGCCGTCGTCGTAGGAGCCGAGAGTGTGGCCGATCTGCACGCGCACGCCGGTGTCGGCCAGTTCGCGCACCAGTGCCAGGTGGCCGGCGATTTCCGGCGCCACGGTGATCACGCGCAGCGGCGCCAGCGATTCCAGGCGCTGCACTTCTTCCAGCGTGGCGGCGCGCGCGAAGTTCGGCTGCGCGCCCAGTTTGCCGGAGTTGATGTACGGGCCTTCCAGGTGCACGCCCAGCACGCGCGCTTCGTTCTTGCCGCGCTGCTTGACCGCCTTGCCGATCGCCTGCAGGGCGATGTCGATATCTTCCGGCGGGGCCGTCATGGTGGTGGCCAGCAGGCTGGTGGTGCCGTGGCGGGCGTGGATGGCGGCGATGGCATGCACCGCGTCGCCGCCTTCCATCACGTCCTTGCCGGCGCCGCCGTGCACGTGCAGGTCGATAAAGCCGGGCAGGATATAGTCGTCGTGGTTGGCCACCGGGTCCACGTGGGCGCCCTGGATGTCCTGGATATGCTGGTCGAACGACACGGTGCCGTGCACCCAGCCGTTGGGGGTCAGGATATTGCCTTTGATTGCATCGCTCATCTGCGCGACTCCGCTACAAATTCATAATAATCACTGCGGCAGTAGGAGTGGGTCAGCTCCACTGCCGCGCCGTTGTCCAGATAACTCACGCGCGTGATGTGCAGCATGGCCGTACCGGGAGCGATATTGGCCAGCTTGGCCTGTTCGATATTGGCGTTGATGGCGCGGATGTGCTGCAAGGCGCGCATCGGCACCGTGCCGTTCGATTCCAGATAGCCGTACAGCGAATCGGTCACATGGTGCGGATTCGGCATGTACATGGCAGGGATGGTGGAGGTCTCGATCGCCATCACCACATCGTCGGCGGTGCGCAGGCGCTTCAGGCGCGCCACCGGCATATTCGGCGACAAGCCCAGCGACAGCAGTTCCAGCGGCGCCGCCACGCCCACTTCGCGCTGGATCCAGCGCGAGCCGGCGGTAAAGCCGCGCTGGCGCAGCTCTTCCGAGAAGCTGGTCAGGCGCGACAGCGGCTGCTCCAGCTTGGGCGTGATATAGGTGCCGGAACCGCGCCGGCGCGTCAGCATGCCGCGTTCGCACAGCATGTCGATGGCCTTGCGCGCGGTCACGCGCGAGATGGACAGCATGTCCGACAGCACGCGCTCCGACGGCAAGGCTTCGTTGGCGCGCCAGTCGCCATTGGCGATGCCGTCCGACAGCTTGTTCGCCAGCTGCATGTACAGCGGCGTGTCGCTATGGGCGTCCGGCCTGAAATCGCTCAACTGAGCTAGCAAGGCTTACTCCTTTAAGTGTTGTTGGATCAGGCGCAGGCCGCCTTCGGCCGAATCGCCATGCGGGGGAACGATGCGCTGCAGCAGCGCAGCCGGCAGATAGGGGCGCATCGGTTCGCCCAGGCCGCCGCACAGGGCGATCGGCAGCTTGTGCGACGGGTCGAGCGCCTCGGCGATCAGGGCGACCTGCTGGCCGGCCTCGGTCAGGATGGCGCCCGCGGTGGTGTTGCTGCCGGCATGCTGCAGCACCAGGCGCGCCAGCTGGGCGTAATTGGTTTGCGTGGCATTGGCCAGCCAGACCTGGATGCGGTCGCGGTTGCCGCCGCAGGCTTCGATCACGGCGTCGGCAAAGGCGCTGGCCTGGGCGCGGCCATCGATGACTTGCTGGATATGGTTGACCGCGCGCAGGCCGATCCAGGCGCCGCTGGCTTCGTCGCCGGCCGGGAAGCCCCAGCCGCCCACTTCGCGCCGCGTGCCGTCTTCCTGCAGGATTTCGCCCACGCTGCCGGTGCCGAGCGCGATGATGACGCCGGGCCGACCCTGGTGCGCGCCGAGCACGGTGGTGAAGGCGTCCGTTTCCAGCGCCACGGCGCCGTAGCCGGGATTGGCTTCGACGAAGTTGGCGGCCCACTGGTGGTTGTGCACCCCCGCCAGGCCCAGACCGACGGCGATCCGGCCGCGCGCGGGCAGCGCCAGTCCGGCGGCGGCGAAGGCCTTGGCGATAGCGTCTTCCACCGAGGCCCAGGCGCTCTTGATGCCGTGCAGCAGGCCGGACGGGCCGCTGCTGCCTTCCGCCAGGGTGGCGCCGTCGAGGCGCGCCAAGCGGACACGGGTGCCGCTGCCGCCGCCATCGACGCCGATTAAGAATTCGATCATTTTTATAAGGGGAAAAGAAGAGCTGTGGGGCACTATAGGGTTGCAAAACCAGCTTGTCAACAGGTATTTAACTGGTATTATCAAATGTTGAATTGGACTAGGTTTTGGTGTGTTGTATAGATGGGTAAGCGACTGTTTTCAAAGGCTATTTCCCGTGGGTAAAATGGTATTATGTGTGGTATGGAATAATGCCACTTTCCGGCCCGGATGAGCCATTGAAAATGCAAAACGCCCGGCGCGCAGGCCGGGCGTTCTGGATAAGGGGAAGACTTAGGGACGGGCTTACTCGCCGCGCCGCTCATGCGAGCCGGCGCGGTCCACCAGCAGCAGGCGGCTCGTGCTGCTCTTGCCGCGCACATTGACGACGGCATTGCCGGGGCCGTTGACCACCACGTCGGCGCTGCCGGCCAGCAGACCGCGTCCGTTCAGGCTGCCCGAACCGCTGAGGCGGGCATCCAGGGTATTCACCCTGCCGTTCAGCGTGACGCCGCCGGGGCCGCTCATGGTCACTTTGGCGCTGTTGCACTCCGGGCTGGCATTCAGGTCGCCGGAGCCGCGCACCTCGGCTTCTAGCGAATCGCTGACCTTGTTCAGATAAATATTACCCGGACCACGGCTGCGGGTCAGGGCGCGGCCCACTTGCAAGGACTTGGCGTTCAGGCTGCCCGAACCGCTGACTTCGGCATTCAGCGAGTCGCTGCTGCCGGACAGTTCCATGCTGCCCGCGCTGCTCATCACCACGCGGCTGGTCTGGGCTTGCAGGCCGCGCGCTTCCAGGTCGCCGGAGCCGTGGACTTCGGCGTCGAATTTCTTGATATTGCCGGCCACGCAGGCACTGCCCGCGCTCTTCAATACGGCGGTCACGCTTTCCACCGCCAGCGCGCAGGCTTCCAGATCGCCCGAGCCGGACAGGCTGGCGCGGATTTCGCGGCTGCGGCCGTGCAGTGTCAGGTCGCCGGGCCCGTTCAACACGGCATTGATGCGGTTGGTGCGCACATCGCTGATTTCCAGGTCGCCCGAGCCGCGCATTTCCACGTTCAGATCCTGGCTGATGCTGCCGGCGTGCGCATCGCCGGCGCCGTTGAGTTGCAGGTTCAGCGTGCCCACCCGCAGATTGCCGAGCCGGATATCGCCGCTGCCGTTGCCGTGCACGGTCAGCTCCTGCACCGAGCCGGAAGCGTTCACGTCGCCGGCGCCGTTCACGTCCAGCCGCAGGGCATTGCCCTGGAACTGTTCCAGCTCCACATCGCCGCTGCCGCCCGATTTCAGGCTGCGCAGGCTGGCCGCGCCGATATATACCGTCACCGGGTCCGCTCCTTTGCCGAACTGGAGGTGGAAGCCGCTGCGCTTGACGGGGCGCACGATCAGGGTGTCGCCGCTGACAAAGGTCTCGACCTGTTCCAGCTGCTTGCGTTGGCCTTTCAGTTCGACCGAGTTGTCGCCCTGGGCGCGCACGATCACGCGGTAGGGGCCGGACAGTTCAATTGCGCTGAAGGCGGTAATGGCGCGTTTTTCTTCAGTCAGGTCTTTGTCGCTGGCGGCCTGGCCAAGGTTGGCGGCGCCCATGCCGAGGACGAGCAGGGAAAGGGCGATGGGGTGTTTGATCAGTTTTTTCATTTTCTTGTCACTGTTCAGGGCTGGTGGAGTCTGAACGATATGACAAAAAAGCGCCGCTGTCCGCCGCGATGGCGACGGAGCAGCAAATTCCGGGCACCAGTTGCAGGAAATGATGGTTGAGCGGTAAGGCCGGGACGGCTTCAGCGCGCCAATTCCAGCTGGGTCGCCAGGGTGGACTGGTGGTGCTTGACGGCTTCCACGGCCTCGGCATGGACTTCGGCGCGGCTGCGGCCAATGGCCTGTGACGCGGCGGCCGGCGCGGTGCCGGACGTTGCGGCCGCGGCTTGGCCCGCGCTGGCAAGCTGGAGGTCGCCGCTTTTGTCCTCGGCCGTCCTGGCGGTCGCGGCCTGCACTTTGGCGGGCTGGGCGGCTGGCGCGGCTTCGGCAGGGGCGGCGCCGGCGCTGGACATGGCCAAAGCGGCAATGGCGGTGGTGGCGGCCAATGCGGCCAGCAGTTTATTCGCGTTCATGGTGCTTCTCCTGGGTTGGGATGACGGGCGGTTGCCCGACGATGGAGGCAGTTTATCGATTGCGGTTCCCGCAAAAAAGGCGAATAATCGCAATGCACAATTTCTGAATCAGAAATGATAAAAAGCGGATAAAAAGCGGGAGATGGGAGCTATGGACAGGTTGCAATCGATGCGCGTGTTCGCCAAAGTGGTGGAGCAGGGCAGTTTTGCCCGGGCCGGCGGCGCGCTGGAGATGTCGAACGCCGTCGTCACCCGCCATGTGGCCGATCTGGAGCAGCACCTCGGCACGCGCCTGTTGAACCGCACCACGCGCCGGCTTTCGCTGACTGAAACCGGTCAGCATTACCTGGACCGCGTGCGCCAGATTCTCAGCGATATCGACGATGCCGATGCGCTGGCCGGCGCCGCCGTCAAATGCCCGCAAGGCACGCTGCGCATCTACAGCCATCTGGGCGTGGGCCAGGCGCGGCTGGCGCCCCTGCTGCCGCGCTTTGCCGCCTTGCAGCCGAATATCGTGCTGGACCTGACCTTGTCCGACCGCGCCGTCGATCTGGTGGAAGACGGTTTCGACGTCGGCTTTTTCACCGGCCTGCAGAAAATCGACAACTCCATGATCGCGCGCCGCCTGGCCACCTCGAATGTGATCCTGTGCGCTTCGCCCGGCTATGTGGCGCGGCGCGGCCTGCCGCAAACGCCGCAGGAATTGAGCCGGCACGATTGCCTGAACTACGCCTACGAGCAGGTGCGCCATTCCTGGCCCGTGCACTGCGGCGAGTCGGAGGAGCGCGTGCCGATCGTCAGCAAGATGATTTCCAATGACGCCGAAGTGCTGCGCCAGGCCGCCCTGGCCGGCATGGGCATCGTGATGCGCAGTTCGTATACGCTGAAGGACGATCTGGTGGAGGGCCGCCTGGTGCGCGTGCTGGAGGAGCATTGTTCGGGCAAGCTGGGCATCTTCATGGTGTATCCGAGCCGGCGCTTCCTGTCGGCCAAGGTGCGCGCATTCACCGACTTTATCGCCGCCCAGTTCCCCGATCCGGACGCCGATCCCTGGCTGGAGGAAATCTGATGCAGGCAGTTGTTTTAACGCCTCTTTCCGGAGGTGAAAACGTATTGGAACGCAGGCCGCAATGTCATAATGTGCTCGTCAGGGAGTGCAGCTATGATCAAGTACATAGGGAAGAGGACGACCGACGACGGCGGAACGATCTATGTGTTTCTTATCAATGGTTTGCAAAAGGAAATACGGGAAAGCGCCTTGAAACAATATCCCGGCTGCTACGAAGCCTTGCCGGCTTCGGCCAAGGCGCAGATCAATGCAAACCGCACATGGATGCGAAAGCTGTAGCGAGGGGCCTGTGTTCGCGCGGCCCGGGGTACTTGCTGCGTCCCGCACTGGGCGCCGGTCTGCTGGCGCTGGCCGGTCTGGCCCACGCTGAACCGCCCACCACCTTCGGCACCATCATCGGTTCCGGCCTGCTGTGCCAGGACCAGACGTCCAACCGCTACTACTTCGACTATATGGTGAAGTTCTTCGGCCAGCCTTACCGGCGCGAAGGCGGCGCTTACTGGTTCCGCACGCCCGATGCGCGGCTGTGGGGCCAGGAGATCCTGGAAGTCATGGTCAGCGACGAAAGCTATGCCTACAGCTTCGTCGGAGCGGTGGCCGAGGCCACGCCGGAAACCATGGAGGAAGCCATTCGGGCGCAGGTCGGCCTGCGGTATGCGAAAATCGAGAATTCGCGCTTTCCGGTGAGGGAGGCGAAGCCGGGTAGCCGCATCGTCTATTTCAATACCCGGTCCAAGATTTACTGCGCCAAATTCAAGCCTCTGCCGCCAGCGCTGCGCTAGCGGCGGCTGGACTGGCCTACCTCCAGGGTGTTCATGTACACGCAATTCTTTCAACTGAAACAGTCGCCGTTTTCCATCGCGCCCGATCCGCGCTACCTGTTCATGAGCGAACGCCACCGCGAAGCGCTGGCCCACTTGCTGTATGGCGTGGGCAGCGGCGGCGGCTTCGTCCTGCTCACGGGCGAGATCGGCGCGGGCAAGACCACGGTGTGCCGCTGCTTCATGGAACAGATTCCCGAGAATTGCAAGCTGGCCTATATCTTCAATCCCAAGCTGACGGTGGAAGAGCTGCTGCTGTCGGTGTGCGACGAATTCGGCATCGTCTTGCCGCCGCAGGGGGCGGGCGCGGTCAGCGTGAAAGGCTATGTGGATGCGATCAACGCCTATCTGCTGGCCAGCCACGCCCAGGGCAAGAACAATGTGCTTATCATCGACGAGGCGCAGAACCTGTCGCCCGAAGTGCTGGAGCAATTGCGCCTGCTGACCAATCTGGAAACCAGCGAGCGCAAGCTGCTGCAGATTATTCTGATCGGCCAGCCCGAATTGCGGGCGATGCTGGCGCGTCCCGAACTGGAACAGTTGGCGCAGCGCGTGATTGCGCGCTACCACCTGGGTTCCTTGTCGGTGGACGAGGTGGGCAGCTATGTGCGCCATCGCCTGGCCGTGGCGGGATCGACCGGCGCCTCGCCCTTCGGCGCGAACCTGATGACCGTTATCCACCGCCTTAGCAAAGGCGTGCCGCGCCGCGTCAACCTGCTGTGCGACCGGGCGCTGCTCGGCGCTTATGTCGAAGGCAAGGCACAGGTGACGCGGCAGATTCTGAACAAGGCGGCGCAGGAAGTGTTCGGGGGAGAAGATGCGCCGCGTGCGCGTGGCGTCTGGCCGTATGCGGCGGCAGGCCTGGTGGCGGGCGTGGCGCTGACCGGCGCCGCTGCGTGGCAGTTGCTGCCGGCCGGTGCGGGCAAGGGCGCCGCATCCACATCGCTCGAAGCGCGGACGGCGCAAGCCGCGGGCGGCAAGCTGGCCGCTTCCACGCCGGCGCCGATGGCGGCTGGGCAGGTAGCGCCGGCTCAGGTGCCGGGACAAGTGGCGCAGGATCGGCCGGCAGGTGCGGCGAATGCGGCGCTTCCAGCTTCGCTGCCTGCGGCTGCCGGCGCGCAGGCAACATCATTCACGGCGAGGACGGGCAGCGCGCCGCAAGGGACAGCCCCGGGTGCCGCGGCTTCCGCTGCGACTGGCTCCGGCGCGGCAACAGCAACCGGCATCGCAGGCACGGTAAGCGGCGTGGCAGCCGATGCGGCGCTGCGCCAGTTGTCGTCGCTGTGGGGCAATGAACTGGCCGACGGCGAGGGCTGCATGGCGGCGGCAAAGAAGAATCTGCGCTGCCTGCAAGGGAAGGGCGGTCTGGCCGAGCTGCGCCTGCTGGATCGTCCCGCCGCGTTAAGGCTGCGCGGCGAAGATCCGATCACGGCGCGCTATGTGCTGCTGACGGCGCTGGACGGCAAGCAGGCCACGCTGCTGGTCGGCGGCAAGCCGCAAATCATGGCGTTGTCCGTGCTGGAAGCGGCGCTGGATGGCAGTTACATCACGCTCTGGCGCGCCCATCGCAGCTGGCGTGACGAGGTGTCGGCTGGCGACCACGGTCCCGATGTCGACTGGCTGGCGCGCCGCTTCGCGCAGATGCATGGCTTGAAAAAGCCGGCCGACAACCAGGCGCTGGACGGCGCCACGCTGCGCCTGCTGCGCGAATTCCAGGGCGCGCAGGGCTTGAAGGCCGATGGCGTGGCCGGACCCAAGACCTTCATCCGTCTGAGCCAGCTCGCAGGCGTGCCGGAACCGCGCTTGCGCGAACAGGCCAGGGTGACGGCAAGCGCCGCCAATGCGGGTGGCGCAAGCGCTCAGTAGGCGGCGCTGCTTGCCGGCTCCGGCGTATCAGGACGGCGGGCGTGCAGGGTTTGCAGCTTGTTTTGCAGCTGGCGCTCGGTGATGTAGGCGAGCACGACTTTTCCGTCCGTCTGCTGGTATTGAACTTGATAGTAGGTGTAGGGGAAGAAGAGGCCGCAGCGTGCCGTGACGCGGCGTACCACGGTCAGCGTGGTGCCGGCTGGAATACGCTGCTGCGGCGCGTGGCTATTGCAGAACAAGCCGCTGCGCGTGGCTGTGTTGACCGATGCATCAGCGCTCAGCGTGCCCGTTTGAGCGAAGGCGAGAGGCGTCGCAAACGCGGCGCAGATCAGAAATAGCAGCTTGGGCACGGCACGCTTTCAGTAAGATTGTTAGTTGGCTACTGTGCATTTATGACAATTTGATTTCAATTGTGCCATGAGGGCTGAACATTGAATCATCCTAAATGAAGCTTTTGGCGCAAATGACACACTCCTTACGGTAGAGTGTCGAGCGGCAAGCGCACCCCTTAGCGAGACCAGATTAAGAAACCATGTCCTATATTCTTGAAGCATTGCAGAAGGCCCAGGCCGAGCGCCAGCTTGGCGCAGCGCCGACCATCCATGCACCCACGCTGGAACGCGGTGTTGCGCGTACCGCCCGCAACGGCAAGCGTCCGCTGGTGCTGGCCCTGATTCTGATGTCGGCCGCCGTGGCAGGCTTGCTGGCCATGCTCCTGCGGTCGCCACCGCAGCCGCCGGCAACCGCAGCGCTGCCCGCGTCTGCCGCGCCGATGGCAGCTCCGGCGCCGGCTCCGGCGTCCGCAGCTCAGGCAACTCCCGCACCCGCCCAGGCTGAGTCCGCTGTTGCGCCAGCCAGGACGGTCGCAAACGCCGTGCCGGAACCAGTGAGCGCGCCAATCGCGGCCGCGCCGGCCGCAACGCCCGTTCCCGTGAAAGCCAGCGATGTTGCCGATGCGTCCAAGCCGGCGGCCAAGGCTGGCGCGAAGACAGCACGCGCCAACGTTGCGGAGGAGGAGAGCGGCAAGGCGCAGGCCGCCGCTGCACCAGCCGGCGAACCGGAAGAACGTGCCCAGCTGCTGCGCGAACTGCCGGAGCCGATCCAGCGCGCCATTCCGCAAATTTCCATGAGCGGTTATATGTATTCGAAGAACCCGGCCGACCGCCTGATCCTGATCGACAAGGTGCTGCGCCGCGAAGGCGAGGAAGTGGCGCCCGGCCTGGTGCTGGAAAAGCTGCAAGCCAAGGGCGCGGTGTTCAGCTTCCGCGGCTACCGCTACCGCGTTCCCTATTGAAAGCAGGGCGCTGCGTATAATGGCGCCACGTCATACAAGGGGAGTACAGCAATGCAGCGAGAGAATTCCGCGTCCGCGCGCCGGGTGCTTGGCGTGGTGGGACGTTCCGGCAGCGGCAAGACCACCCTGCTCGAATATCTCGTTGCGCGCCTGGCGGAGCAGGGCCGCAAGGTCAATGTCGTCAAGCACAGCCACCACGATATCGAACTGGAGCCGCCAAGCAAGGACAGCGCCCGCATGCGCCGCGCCGGCGCCGCCGAAGTGATGATCGCCTCGCCCTTCCGCTTCGCCGTGATCCGCGAGCTGCGCGGCGCCGCAGAGCCGGGCATGGAAGAGCAACTATCCCGTCTCTCGCCCGCCGACCTGACCCTGATCGAAGGCTTCAAAACCTGGCCCATGCCCAAACTGGAAGTGTTCCGCCGCAGCGTGGGGCAGACCCCGCTCTACCTGGGCGACGACAGCATCGTGGCCGTGGCCTCGGATGAAGGCCGGCCGGCCGAATTGCCCGCCACCGTCGCCTGGCTCGACCTGAACCATCCGGAACAGGTGCTGGAATGGCTGACCTCCCGGCTGAACAATTTTTAAGCAAAAGCCTAAAGTCTCCGGAAAAACAGCCGTTACAGGAGGATACGCCTCAATGGAGAATTCTCATGGACGTTTCAGGTATCGCCCGGCTGGCCACGACTATCGCTGACACTGGCATTCGCCAGGAAGTGGGCGTCGCCGTGCTCAAAAAAGCACAGGAAGTGCAGGCATCGAGTGCCGCCGCCCTGATCGAAGCTATCCCGCCGGTGCCATCGGCAGGCGCGGCCAACCTGCCACCGAATCTCGGCACCCGCATCAACACCACGGCTTGAATACAGCAAGCCGCTGGCGGACGCGCCACCCTGGCGCGGCGCTCTGCTGCGCCGCACCGTCGAAATAATGAAAACCCGGCAATACACTCAAGTGTTGCCGGGTTTTTTTCCGTTAGAATCCCCCGAGGTCGAGCAGCCCTGCCGGGGTGAAAAAATCTAAAAATCCGTGTAAGGATCGGCAAGGAGTCGGCGACTACCGTTCAGCCGCAGCACTTCTGCGTCTGAAAGCTAACCCACAAGGAGATAAGCATGAACAAACGTCAAGCCCTGATCGCCGCCGCCCTGGCATCCGCCTGCGCCGTCGCCACCACCGCATCCGCCATGGACAATGCCAAAGCCGGCGATAAAGAGAAATGCTACGGCATCGTCAAAGCCGGCCAGAACGACTGCGCCTCGGCCAACGGTTCCCACTCCTGCGCCGGCCAGGCCAAGGCCGACAACGGCGCCGCCGAATGGAAATACGTCGCCAAAGGCACGTGCGAAAAAGCCGGCGGCAAAACCGCGCCGCCAGCCAAGTAATCGCTCGCACTTCCCACCGCGCCAGCCCATCATGCAAGCCCACGCCGCTCCCTCTGGCCAGGCCATGCCGGGCGCTGGCGTGGGCTTGCGGGCGCCGCACTACCGCCAGTTTCTCGAACAGCGGCCGCGTATCGGCTGGCTCGAAGTCCACACCGAAAACTACCTCGACCAGGGCGGCTGGGACTGGCATGTGCTGCAGCAGCTGCGGCGCGACTATCCCATCAGCTTGCACGGCGTCGGCCTTGGCCTCGGTTCGGCGCGCGGCTTCAGCGCCGCGCATTTGGAACGCGTGCATAGCCTGGTGCGGCGGGTTGAGCCGATGCTGGTTTCCGAGCACCTGTGCTGGAACGCCGTCTTCGACCGCCAGCTCAACGACCTGCTGCCGCTGGCCCTGAGCCATGAGGCGCTGGCGCTGCTCAGCGAACGCATCGAACGCGTGCAAGCGGTGCTGGGACGTCCCATCCTGCTGGAAAACGTCTCCACCTATGTGCGCTTCGCCGATGACGCCATGAGCGAAACCCAATTTCTCGCCGAGCTGGTGCGCCGCACCGGCTGCGGCCTGCTGCTCGACGTCAACAACCTCTACGTCAACCAGATCAACCACGGTGAAGACGCGTTGGCTGCGATGGATGCGCTGCCGGCCGGCAGCATCGGCGAAATCCACCTCGCCGGCCACCTGCGCACGCCCGAAGCCCTGATCGACCACCATGGCGACAAGGTCGCCGAGCCCGTCTGGCAGCTCTACGAAGCCGCCCTGCAGCGCTTTGGCGTCCTGCCCACCCTGATCGAATGGGACACCGACATCCCCGCCCTGGACATCCTGCTCGCCGAAGCCGCCCAAGCCACCCACCGCGCCGCCTCCTACAGCCCAGCCCGTGTCCACCCTGGTGCCTGGCACCAGGGTGGACACGGGCTGGACAGTGACAGCGCCTATATGGCTGAGATCGTGTCCGATTTTGGGGCCAGACCCCAAAATCGGACACAGACTGAGCCGCTGGCGGCGGGGCAGCAGTGTTTTGCGGAAGCGCTGTTTGCGCCGGAGCAGAGCGGGCAATTGCTGCCGCTGCTGACGGGCGCGCATCTGGCGCACCGTTTTGCACTGTATCGCGGCAATCTGAGCGCGACGTGGGAGAAGGCACTGCACGCTGCCTACCCCGTCATCGCGCAACTGGTGGGCGAAGAGTTTTTCGGCGGCCTGGCGCGCGCTTATGGTCGCGCCCATCCTTCCGATGATGGCGACCTGAACCGCTTCGGCGCGCAGTTCGCCGCCTTCCTGGCGGACTTTGGACCCGCCGCCGAGCTGCCCTATCTGCCCGATATGGCGCGCCTGGAATGGCTGCTGCACCGCGCCCATTACGCGCCGGCTGCCGAAGGCCTCAGCGCGGCCGAGCTGGCCGCCGTGCCGCCCGAGGAAATCGAGGCGCGCCGCCTGATCCTGCATCCGGCCTGCGCGCTGAGCGCCTCGCCCTGGGCCATCGTGCCGCTGTGGCTGGCGCATCAGCCGGACAGCGCCGAGGCCTTCCCCGCGCAGATGGCGCAGGCCAGCTACGGCCTGGTCTGCCGCCCGCAGTGGAAGACGCAGCTTGTACCGTTAAGCACCGCCCAGCACGCCGCCTTGCAGGTGCTGGCGCAGCAAGGCAGTTTCGGCGCCGCCCTCGACGCCGCTTTTGAGTTGGACGAGGAATTCGATGTTGCTGGCACCCTCCAGCAATGGCTGACCCACGCAGTAATCATGAAAATCGGAGACTGAGTATGAATGCAATTCTGGGCTTGCACCGCCAACTGAGCCGTTATGACGCCAACCTGAGCGATTGGGGCGGCTCGATGCTCTCGCTGGTGCTGCGTTTCTATGTGGGGTCGCAGTTTTTCAAAGCCGGTTTGCTGAAGGTCAGCGACTGGGGCGCCACGCTGGCCTTGTTCAACGATGAATACAAGGTGCCGCTCTTGCCGCCCGATCTGGCGGCCTATCTGGGCGCGGGCGGCGAGCTGCTGCTGCCGGTGCTGCTGTTCGCCGGCCTGATGATGCGTCCGGCGGCGCTGGCGCTGCTGGCGGTGAATATCCTGGCCGTGCTGTCCTATCCGCAGCTATTCGGTTTCGAATGCCCGGCCGCGCTCAACGATCACTTCTATTGGGGTGTGCTGCTGGTGGTGCTGGCCGTGTTCGGGCCAGGACGGTTCTCGATCGATGCCATCCTGGCGCGGCAAAAGCCTTAAGCGGGAAAAGGTTCAGCGGAAAGCACGCATGATTTTGGCCTCGCCCGTGGCGTCCATGAATTCCTCATTGGCGGCACGGGTGGCTTCAATCATGCGCAGCAACTGGGCGTCTTCAAAACGCTCCAGCTCCTCGTTCGCATTGAGCAGGGCTTGCGCCAGCTTGATGCGCGCAGCCTGATACAACATGCTGGTCTGGTGGTCGGTGTTTTTGAGCAGCTCTTCCGCGTTCTCGATGACTTGGCGCAGATCGCCGATCAAGCGTTCCTGGTTGCGGTGATGGTCTTGAGGGCCGTCCATGGCGTTCCCCTTGATCTGTTTGACAATACTGCTCAACCGACCACGTCACCTTATGCACCGTCGCTACCGTCTCCCGGCACCACGGTGATGCGCACGTCGCCAAGGCTGATGACTTGGCCGGCGCGGATCTTGCAGGTCTTGCGCAGTTCCTGCTTGCCATCGACTTTGACCGCGCCGCTGGCAACCAGTTGCTTGCCGGCGCCGCCGCTGTCGCACAGGCCGACTACCTTGAGCAGCTGATTCAGCTCGATGTATTCCGATGTCAATTCAAAACTAACTTTCTGCATTGTATCCTCATTGCGGTAACGTGTTGTGCCAGAACTCAACTGTCGTAAGAATGGCACAGCCTGCTTCAGGCGGCTAGCCTTGGGCGTTGGGCTTGGTCATCTCCAGCGGCACGATCCATTGCTCGAACTGCTCGGCGCTGACAAAGCCCAGGGCCAGCGCCGCTTCCTTCAGCGTGCTGCCTTCGTGCTGTGCCTTCTTGGCGATCTGGGCGGCGCGATCATACCCGATATGCGGGGCCAGTGCGGTAACCAGCATCAGCGACCGCGCCATCAGCTCGGCGATGCGCTCGCGGTTCGGCTCGATGCCGCGCGCGCAATGCTCCTCGAAACTGCGCATGCCGTCGGCCAGCAGGCGCGCGCTTTGCAGGAAATTGTGGATGATCAGCGGCTTGAATACATTTAACTCAAAGTTACCGGAAGCACCACCGACGCTGATCGCCACATCGTTGCCCAGCACCTGGGCGCATAGCATGGTGACGGCCTCGCATTGGGTCGGATTGACCTTGCCCGGCATGATCGAGCTGCCCGGTTCGTTTTCCGGGATGGTGATTTCGCCCAGGCCCGAACGCGGACCCGAGGCCATCCAGCGCACGTCGTTGGCGATCTTCATCAGCGCCACGGCCAGGGTTTTCAGGGCGCCATGGGCGGCGACCAGGGCGTCGTGGCCGGCCAGGGCGGCGAATTTATTGTCGGCGCTGCGGAAGGGCAAATGCAGGCGTGCTTCCAGCTCGGCCGCGATGCGGGTGGCATATTCGGGATGCGCGTTGAGGCCGGTGCCCACGGCCGTGCCGCCGGCGGCCAGCTCCAGCACCGGCGGCAGGGCGGCGGCGATGATGCGCTCGGCGTAATCGAGCTGGGCCACATAGCCGGAGAATTCCTGGCCCAGGGTCAGCGGGGTGGCGTCCTGCAAGTGGGTGCGGCCGATTTTGACGATATCGGCGAAGGCCTCGACCTTGGCGTGCAGGGTGGCGCGCAGCTGGGCGATGGCGGGCAGCAGATTGCCGGACATGGCCAGGGCGGCGGCCACATGCATGGCGGTGGGGAAGATGTCGTTCGAGGACTGGCCCTTGTTCACATCGTCGTTCGGGTGCAGCGTGCGCTGTTCGCCGCGCACGCCGCCCATCAGTTCGGAGCCGCGGTTGGCCAGCACCTCGTTCATATTCATATTCGACTGGGTGCCGGAACCGGTCTGCCACACGGACAGGGGGAATTCGGCGGCCAGTTTGCCGTCCAGGACTTCATCGGCGGCCTGGGTGATGGCGGCGGCCTTGGCGGCATCCAGCAAGCCCAGGTCCAGATTGACCTGGGCGGCGGCGCGTTTTACGCTGGCGAGTGCGGCGACCAGTTCCGGCGGCATGCGCTCGGTCGAGATGCGGAAAAACTCCAGCGAGCGCTGGGTTTGCGCGCCCCAGAGGTGATCGGCGGGTACGGCGATGGGGCCAAAACTATCACGTTCGGTCCTGCTGTCCATGGCATTCCTTTGGATGATAATAGGAGGATCAGTGTAGCGCTCCAGAGGGAAATCTGCCGGACGGCCTTCAAATTTGCAATTTTCGGCCGTTATAGAGTTACTCAATAGAAATTTGCCAAGCGATGATGCAGCTTCCACCCCGTTCCACCATACTCCGTCGCTGGCGCGCGCTGCTGTGCGCCGCCGCGTGGCTGCCGGCCGCCGCCGGCGCCGTGGAGCTGGGGGACGTGGTGGTGCATTCCCATATCGGCCAGCAATTGTCAGCCGATATCGAGCTGGTCGATCTCACTGCGGATGAGCTAAACGATTTGCAGGCGCGGCTGGCGCGGCCCGATGTGTTCAAGGGCGCCAGCATCAGCATGCATCCGGCGCTGTCCGGGCTGAATATCGCCGTCGTCAAGCGCGACAAGCGGCGCGTGCTGCATCTGACCACGCAGCGGCCCATCGATGGCGATTTACTGCACATCTTCTTCGAATTCAGCGGCGGTGGACGGCAGACTGTGCGCACCGCGAGCCTGTGGCTGACGCCCGACCCAGCGCCAGTGCGCAGCGCCGCCGGGCCGGCCGATGGCGGCGGACGACCCGCCTTGACGGGGAATGCGGTGATGGCTGAGCTGGGCAGCCGCTCCAGCGCTCCGGAAGCGCCTGCGGCCAAGCCACCCGCCGCCAAGCTGCCCGCCGCCGCGCCGCAGGCTAGCGCGCAGCAAGCCGTGTCGGTGACGCCGGTGAGTGCCGCTGCCAAGTTGAGCAGCACGCCGCCGAAGAGCGCGGCGTCGGCGACTGACGCCGGCGCGGGTGTTACGCCGAGCGATGCCGAGCTGTCGGCAGCCCTGGCGCGCGCGACGGCCAGACGGGCGGCGCACGCCATGCCGGCGTCCGCGTCGGCCAGCGCGCCTGCGGGCGGGAAGGGGAAAGAGGCTGTCGTCGCGGCGCTGGCTTTGCCCGCCAGCGTGGCCGCCATCAAGCGCGGCAAGACGGGAGGCGGGCAGTCGTGCTCACCGGCTCAGCTCGACCAACGCTTCAAGCAATGCGTGGCGCTGGATGCGCAGAACAGCGCGATCAGGAGCCAGCTCAATGATTTGGAAGGCAAGGTGAAAGTCTTGCAAACCGCCTTGGCGCCCGCCGCAGCGGGAGCGGTGGCGCAAGGTGCCGTTGCGGCGAAAGCGGAACACGCCGCGCCGGCCGGGCAGGGCGCATCCGCTGCCAAGGCCGCACATGGTGCATCCATGGCCAAGGCTGCCGATGGCGCATCCACCGCCAATGCTGCGCATGGCGCCCCGGCATCCTCCGGCGCAGTCGCCGGCAAGGTAGAGCTGTCTGCATCGGCTGCAGCCTCTGCCGCAAGCTCCGCCGCAAGTGTGGCGAAAGGGGCACATGCTGCCTCTGTTGCCTCTGTTGCCTCTGCTGCTGCGAAAGCTGAGCATGTGCCGCCGGCAAAATCGGAGCCGGCTAGCTCGGCTACGCAGGCAGCGGCCAAGGCTGAGCATGGTGCATCGGTAGCTCCGGCAGCGACGAAGGCTGAGCATGATGCGCCGGCAAAAGGAGAGCATGCGGCTTCGGCTGAGCATGCGGCGGCTGCGAAAGGGGAGAATGCGGCGTCGGCGTCGGCGTCGGCGTCGGCGCAGGCGCAGGCGCAGGCGTCGGCTTCCGCGTCCGCTTCCGCCTCAGCGCCAGCCTCGGCAGCGGCGAAGGCTTCCAAGCCGGCTGCGCCGCCGGAGAAGCCGAAGCAGATGACCCGCTCGCGGCTGATGACGATGATCGCGGGCGGAACCATTGCGTTGCTGGCCGTGATCGCCACCATCGTCCATTTCGTGCGCAAACGGCGTGCCAAGATGTCGTCCGGCCCGCTGAAAATCTGGCAGTCCTGGCGCAAGAAAAAACCGGAAGAAGCGGCGCCGCCAAAGCCTGAACCCAAGGCCGAGGACTTGCCGCCCGAACCTGTGCTGACCGACATCGTGGAACACGGCACAGCCTAGCTTTATGCAAGTAATAGTCCTTAATGCCTAGTCCTATTTAGTGCTCGACACCAAAAAATAATCTGCGATATACTGGCTTCGTGGTCACTTAGCACCACACCGAAAAACGGTTCAGGTTCTGGCGCAGTCACCAACGATAGCGTGGCGCGGCAAGCAGATAAGGTTGAAGAAACCACCTGTTCTGGAAGCGGTTCGCGACGCCTACTGCGGCGCGCGGACGCCGGATGCAACCGGCAGCTGGGCGACGCCAGGAGATACCTGGCGCTCGCTCTCCCCACCCCCTTCCGTGATTCCCAGTACAATGTCTTGCCCGGAATGTCATTCAGGGCGCCCGCGCGCCTGCGCTTCATCCTTGAGAGAGCTTATGACTTCCACGCAATCGCTGTACGACGCCTTCAAAGAACGCAAACTCAAACTGGATATGTCGCGCGGCAAACCCGCGCCGGAGCAGTTGGACCTGTCCAACGAGCTGATGGCGCCGCTGGACAACTACCTGGCGGCCGATGGCACCGACACCCGCAACTATGGCGGCGGCGTTGGCCTGCCCGAAGCGCGCGCCTTGTTCGCCGAGTTATTGGCCGTGCCGGCCGCGCAAGTCGTGGTCGACAGCAGCGCCAGCCTGTCGCTGATGCATGACGTGATCGTCTACCACTTGCTGAACGGCGCGCCTGACCATGCGCCTTGGCTGGAGCAGGGCCAGGTCAGCTTCCTGTGTCCCGTGCCCGGCTACGACCGCCACTTCTCGATCTGCGAAAAGCGCGGCATCAAGATGATCAACATCCCGATGGGCGAAGACGGTCCCGATATGGACCTGGTGGAAAAACTGGTGGCGGCCGATGCGCGCATCAAAGGCATGTGGTGCGTGCCGAAGTACAGCAATCCCGGCGGCGCCGTCTATTCCGACAGCGTGGTGCGCCGCCTGGCCGCGATGAAAACCGCCGCCCCCGACTTCCGCCTGCTGTGGGACGACGCTTACCGCTTCCACCATCTGGGTGAAGAGCGCATCGCCATTCCCGAAATCCTCGACGAATGCGCCAAGGCCGGCCATCCCGACCGTGCCTTCGTGTTCGCCTCGACGTCCAAAGTCACCTGGGCTGGTTCCGGCATGGCTGCGCTGGCCGCGTCCCCGGCCAATATCGCCTGGTGGACCGCCAACGCCGGCATCCGCAGCATTGGCCCGGACAAGGTCAACCAGCTGCGCCACGTGCGCTTCCTGAAAAACGCGGCCAACGTCGCCGCCCTGATGGAGCGCCACCGCCAGCTGCTCAAACCCAAATTCGACGCCGTGCTCGACCAGTTCAGCAAATGGCTGAGCGAAGTGGAAGGCGTGAGCTGGACCATACCGCAAGGCGGCTACTTCATCGACCTCGTCACCCCTGAAGGCCAAGCCCGCCGCACCGTAACCCTGGCCAAGGAGGCCGGCATCATCCTGACCCCGGCCGGCGCCGCCTTCCCCTACGGCCGCGACCCGCTCGACCGCCACATCCGCATCGCCCCCAGTTTCCCCTCGCTGGCCGAGATCGGCGTCGCCGCCGAAGGCATCGCCCTCGCCCTGCGCCTCGCCATCGAAGAATCCCAAGACCTTTGATAAATCTCAACGAATGTCCCACCTTGGTGTCAGGCACCAAGGTCGGACATTTACTGATTTGGATCAAAGAATGTCCACCTCTGGTGCCAGGCACCGAGGTTGGACATTTGCTGATTCAAATCAAACAATGTCTAGCTCAGGTGCCTGGCACCAGGGTTGGACATTTTTTGATTTGGCGCAAACGGGAATGAAAAAAGCGCCCGGTGGGCGCTTGGTTCGGTGAGGCGGCGGGGACTTAGCCGTTGAGCTGGGCCATCCAGGGTTCGGTGACGTCGCGGATGGCGCGGTCATTGGCGAGGATTTGCTTGAGCAGCTCGATTTTGCGCTGGCGGGCGGCGCCGGCCAGGGCGGGCACGCCGCTGATGGTGGCGACCGAGGCGGCGGCGCATTGGTTTTCCAGGCGGTCCAGGCCGTTCCAGTCGCTCGCTTGCGCAGCAACGACCATTTTATTGGTCAGTCCGGCAATATTTTCGTACATCGAGAGGACTTCGCTGGAGGTCATATTTGGCCCTGAAAAGTATGATTAGAGTACCGCTTGTCTGGATTAACGTCGGCCTCAGCGGGAACTTTAGGGTTTTTGGAAAATATTTTGAAATATTTTTAGACCTTGCAAAAAGAGAAAGCCGCTGCGGCCCCAAAGCAGGGCGGCAGCGGCCAGCAGGCAGCGCGGTGGTTTAGCGGATCAGCTCGTCCAGGCCGGCGCTCAGCTCATCAGGATTTGGCATTTCGTCAATCAGCGCATTCTCGGCCAGGCCCAGGGCGGCGGCGATCTCGGTCGGATAGCAGGCGGCGATTTCGTCCGGGCTGAGCTTGCTTTCATCGATGCGGGCGCGCCAGGCGGCCAGGTGGATGACGGCGGCCAGCTTGTTCGGTGGCGTGCGCTCGAGCGGATTGGGGAAGGCGGCGATGGTGTCGGCGAAGCTTTCCGGGAATTTCCAGCGGCGCGCCAGCTCGGCGCCGACGTCGGCGAAGCCATAACCGAAGGAGGCTTGTTCGGCATCCAGGCGGCGCGAGTCGAGCGGGCCGGCCACCTTGTCCATCTGCATGGCTTGTTCCGGCATGGCGGCGTGCATCACCAACTGGCCGATGGCGTGCATCATGCCGATGGTGAAGGCGAGGTCGGAATTTTCGCGGGTCTTCTTGGCGATCCATTTGGCGGCCACGGCGGTGTGCAGGCTGTAGCGCCAGAATTGTTTCAGGTCCAGTCCGGGCACGGTCTTGAAGCCGCTCACCAGGCCCGAGCTGATGACCAGGGTGCGCACCGTGACAAAGCCCAGCATCAGCACCGCGTCTTCCACCGTGCCGATGCTGCGCGACACGTGGTAGTAGGCGGAGTTGGCCAGGCGCAGCAGCTTGGCGCTGAGCACCGGGTCGGCCGACAGCTTCTTGGCGATGTCCTCGGTCGAGACGCTGGCCTTGTCGAAACTGCTGATCAGCTCATCGACCACCTTGGGCGCCGTGGGCAACGCTGTGGGGTTCTGGAATAGGGCCTCGAGTTTCATATGTCTCTCCTGATTATTTGTGCGTTGCTGTAAGTGAACTATATAGGGATTCTCCGACGCGCAGAAGTGTTTTGTTATGGGGGACGTGGCATTGCCGCACTGCATTCCGCGATTTCTGCACTTGGTCGGCTATACCCGCAGTTTGTCGCATGGCCCTCGCCGGAAAACGCCGGCTTGCCTACAGTCGATCCTGGCGCATTCTGCCAATAATTTGACCACGCAAATAATAAGGGACCAATTTATGCAAGCTTTTATCCGGGCGTTGCCGCTGAAAACCGCCCTGGCCGTCGCCTTGTGCGGCGCCAACCTGAGCTTTGTTCCAGCCTTCGCTGCCCAGACTGCGCCGCCTGCGGCTGCACCCGCCGCCGCCGCGGCCGTCCTGCCGGGCGACGACTTCTTCGGCTACGCCAATGCCGACTGGCTGGCCACCACCGACATCCCGGCCGACCGCAGCAGTTGGGGCGCGGGCGCCGCCCTGGCCACGCAGACCAATGAACGCATCGTCAAGCTGATCGAAGGCTCGGCCAAGGCCGCGCCCGGCTCCGAGGCGCGCAAGGTGGCCGACTTCTACGCCACGTATATGGACGAGGCTGGCATCGAGGCGCGCGGCGCCGCGCCGCTGCACGCGGAGCTGAAAAAGATCGCCGCCATCAAGGACCGCGCGGCCCTGGCGCGCGCCTTGGGCGCCAGCCTGCGCGCCGACGTCGATCCCCTTAACAACACCAACTTCTTTACCGAAAATCTGTTCGGCCTGTGGATCGCACAGGGCTTGAACGACCCCGAACACAATATCCCGTATCTGCTGCAAGGCGGCCTGGGCCTGCCCGACCGCGCTTTCTACCTGGAAGACAATGAGCGCATGGCCAAGCTGCGCACGGCTTACCAGGCGCATATCGCCGCCATGCTGAAGCTGGCCGGCTTCTCCGATCCGGAAGCACGCGCCGCCCGTGTGTTCGAGCTGGAGCGCAAAATCGCCCAGTCCCACGCCAGCCGCACCGACTCGGCCGACATCCAGAAAGCCAATAATGTGTGGAGCGACAAGGACTTCGCCGCCAAGGCCCCCGGCCTGGACTGGAAAGCCTTCTTCCGCAGCGCCGGCCTGGCGCGCCAGCAGAAATTCATCGTCTACCATCCGAGCGCCATCACCGGCGCCGCCGCCCTGGTGCAGGACATGGCGGTCGATACCTGGAAGGACTTCCTCGCCTTCCACACCGTCAACCACTTCAGCGGCTACCTGCCCAAGGCCTTCAGCGACCAGCGCTTCGACTTTTACGGCCGCACGCTGAGCGGCACGCCGCAGCAGCAGGTGCGCTGGAAGCGCGCCCTGATCGCCACCAATATGGCCATGGACGATGCCGTCGGCAAGCTGTACGTGGCCCAGGACTTCCCGCCCGCAGCCAAGGCACGCGTGCAGGAAATGGTGAAGAACATCGTGGCCGCCTTCCACCAGCGCATCGACAAGCTGGACTGGATGGCGCCCGCCACCAAGAAGGAAGCCCAGGCCAAGCTGGCCAGTCTGTACGTGGGCGTCGGCTACCCCGACAAGTGGAAGTCATATAAAGGTCTGGAGATCAAGGCCGGCGACGCCTTCGGCAACGCGCTGCGCGCCGAAAGCTTCCGCTACAAGCAGCAACTGGCCAAGCTGGGCCAGAAAATCGACCGCACCGAGTGGACCATGCCGCCGCAATTGGTGAACGCCGTCAACCTGCCGATGCAGAACGCGCTCAACTTCCCGGCCGCCATCCTGCAAGCGCCATACTTCGACCAGAACGCCAGCGACGCCATGAACTACGGCGGCATCGGCGCCATCATCGGCCACGAGATCAGCCACAGCTTCGACGACCAGGGCGCCCAGTTCGACGCCGCCGGCCGCCTGCGCGACTGGTGGACCAAGGAAGACGGCGAGCATTTCCGCCAAGCCTCGGCCGCCCTGGTGGCGCAGTACTCGGCGTATGAAGCCTTCCCCGACCTCAAGCTCGACGGCCAGCTCACGCTGAGCGAGAACCTGGCCGACCTGGCCGGCCTGGCCGCCGCTTACGATGCCTACCGCGTTTCGCTGGCCGGCAAACCGGTCACGCCGGACGCCGACCGCCAGTTCTTCCTCGGCTATGCGCAAAGCTGGCGCGACAAGGAACGCGACGCCGCCCTGCGCAACCAGATCGCCACCGACGGCCACGCGCCCGCCAAATGGCGCACCTACACCGTGCGCAATCTGGACCCGTGGTATCCGGCTTTCGACGTGCAGCCCGGCCAGAAGCTGTACCTGGCACCGCAGCAGCGCGTGCGCGTCTGGTAAAGTAGGCGCATGGACAAGAGCATCGAACAGATCACCCGCCTCACGCTGGAACACTATGAACGCAACGCCCGCCAGTTCCTGGAAGGCACGCGCGACCATGATGTGAGCCAGAATATCGCGGCCCTGCTCGATGCACTCGAAGGCGCGCCGCCGTTCCGCATCCTCGATCTGGGTTGCGGGCCGGGGCGCGATCTGTGCGCCTTCAAGGCGCTGGGCCACGAGCCGACCGGCATCGACGGCTCGGCGCGTTTTGTGGAGATGGCGCGCGAATGGAGCGGCTGCCCCGTGTGGCAGCAGGATTTCGTCGCGCTCGACCTGCCGACCGCCTATTTCGATGGCGTGTATGCGAACGCCTCCCTGTTCCATGTGCCCAGCGCGGCCCTGCCCGACGTGCTGAGCAAGCTGCATGCGGCGCTCAAGCCGCGCGGCGTGCTGTTCAGTTCCAATCCGCGCGGCCATAACGAGGAAGGCTGGAACGGCCCGCGCTACGGCAGCTATTACGATTACGCAACGTGGGAACGTTATCTGCTGGCGGCCGGCTTTGCGCCGCTGCAGCACTACTACCGTCCAGCCGGCTTGCCGCGCGAGCAGCAGCCCTGGCTGGCCAGCGTCTGGCGCAAGGCCTGAGCTGACTTGTGTTCGTGAGCGAACAGAAGGGAATGTTGTGCATCCCTAAGATGGACTCCGGTCACACAATCCTGTGTGCAACTTACTACAAAGGAGTGCATCATGAACAAGGACCAAGTCAAAGGCAAAGCCAAGGAAATCGGCGGCAAAATCCAGCAGGAAGCCGGTGAGCTGGTGGGCAGCTCCAAGCAGCAGGCCAAGGGCATCAAAAACCAGATCGAAGGCAAGCTGCAGAAAGGTGTGGGCGACGCCCGCGAAGCCGTGGACGATGCGATCGATAACGCCATCGACAAAGGCAACCGCCAATAAGCCTGGCGCATAAAAAAAGCCCGCCGGCTGGCGCTGGCGGGCTTGAATGGCGCCAAAGCGCCACGAGGTCTTTACACCATCAATTCGTTTCCGGCTTCAGGTTCTTCTTGAAGTAAGCGTCGATATAGCTGTACACATGCAGCTGGCCGGCGCGCGAGGAAATGCCGTGCTTGGCGCCCGGGTAGGTCATCAGTTCGAACTGCACCTTGCGGTTCACCAGCGCATCGATCATCTTGGTGGTGTTGGTGAACAGGACGTTATCGTCGGCCATGCCGTGGATCAGCAGCAGATTCGATTTCAGGCCGTCGGCGTGGGCGAACACCGTGCTTTGCTTGTAACCGTCGGCGTTATCCTGCGGACGGTCCATGAAGCGCTCGGTGTAGTGGGTGTCGTACAGCTGCCAGTCCGTGACCGGCGCCACCGACACGCCCATGGCGATCTTGTCCGATGCTTGCGACAGCAGACGCAGGGTCATGAAGCCGCCATAGCTCCAGCCGAATACGCCGATGCGCTTGGCATCCACGAAGCTTTGCTTGCTCAGCCACTCGACGCCGGTCAGCTGGTCTTCCACTTCCACCTTGCCCAGATTGCGGTAGATGGCGTCGGTGAAGACGCGCTCGCGGCGCGAAGAACCGCGGTTGTCCAGGCGGAAGACGACAAAGCCCTGCTGCGCCATGTACTGATCGAAGTTATTGCCCCATTTGCGCGCCACGTGCTGGGCGCCAGGGCCGCCGTAAGTCGACAGATAGACCGGATAGCGCTTGGATGCGTCGAATTTATACGGTTTCACCAGCGAGTAATGCAGGGTCTGGCCATCCTTGGCTTTCAAGCTGCCGTATTCGGTCGGCAGATGGTCCGACTTGTACTTGAAGTAGGGGTGGGACTCGTTCAGCTCATTGCGTTCCAGCCAGCCCACCATGCTGCCGTCAGGACGGCGGATGCTCACGTTCGGCGGCGTGGCCGGATCGGAGAAGGTGTCGACGAAGACTTCGCCATTGCGCGAGAAGCTCGCGTCGTGCCAGCCATCGGCCTGGGTCACGCGCTTCGGCTTGCCGGCATTGCTGCCGTCCAGGTTCAGCGCGTACACCTGCTTGTCGATCACCGCATCCTTGTTGGAGGAGACGTAGACGCGGCCCGCTTTCTCATCCACGGCCAGCAGGCCGTCGATGCCCCAATCGCCCTTGCTGACCGGGTGCAGCAGCTTGCCGTCCAGGTCATGCAGATACAGGTGGCGGCGGCCGTCGCGCTCCGACACCCACAGGAAGGCGTTGCGCTTGGCCAGGAAGCGCGGCTCCTCCAGCACGTTGACCCAGGTCTTGCTGGTTTCCGTGATCAGCACGCGCTGGGCCAGGGTGGCGGCATCGACCGATACCAGCTCCAGCTTCTTCTGGTCGCGCGTCTGGCGCTGGAACAGCAGGGCTTTGCTGTTGGCGCTCCAGTCGGCGCGCACCAGATAGATATCCTTCTCGCCGCCCAGGTCCACTTCGCGCCGCTCGCCGGATGCCGGCGAGACGATGAACAGCTGCACCGCCACGTTCGGATCGCCGGCGGCCGGGTAGCGCTGTTCGATCACATCGGTGCGGTCGGCATAGATTTCGAAGCGGCGCGCCACCGGCACTTTCGATTCGTCATAGCGCTTGAAGGCGATGGCCGAATCGTCGGGCGCCCAGTAATAGCCGCTGACCTGGTGCATCTCTTCCTGCGCCACGAATTCAGCCTCGCCGTTGTGGATGGCGGCGGCGCCGTCGCTGGTCAGCTGGCGCTCCTTGCCGGTGCTCAGATCGAGCACGAACAGATTCTGGTCGCGCACGAAGGAGACATAGCGCCCCTTCGGCGAAATCTGCGGATCGAGCACGGCGCCGGTGGCGACCAGGCGCGCGCTGTCCGGCTTGGCCAGTTCCACCAGATACAGATTGCCGGCGATCGGCACCAGCAGCTGCTTGCCGTCCGGCGACCAGCTATAGCTGATGATGCCTTTCAGGCTGGCGGTGCGCTCGCGTTCGCGGCGCGCTTTTTCGGCATCCGACAGGTTCTCCTGCGGCACCAGCACGCGCGAATCGACCAGCAGGCGGCTCGATTTGTCTTTGAGGTTGAATTCCCATAGATCCAGCTGGAACTGGTCATCGGCGCGGCCGCGCAGGAAAGTCACGCGCGCACCATCGGGCGACACCTTCATCTTGCGCATGCCGGGACCGGCCAGCGCCGGATCACCATGGATACGGTCCAAAGTAAGACGCTCAGCCGACGCCGAACCGATGGCCATCAAAGCCAGAAAACAGAGAGAGAAACGCATGGTGATCCCGGACAAGGTAAAAGCCCAAAACGATACCAGACTCAGCCATATCTGACGACCCGCCGCGATTCGGAATCCATCTCTCGAAACCGACTTTCCTTCGGCCAAACTGCCACCCCACGTTTGATCTACCTCAACAAATGTCCAACCCTGGTGTCAGGCACCACGGTCGGACATTCTTTGATCCAGCGCAAACAATGTCCTACCCCAGTGCCTGGCACCAGGGTGGGACATTGTTTGATTTGGCGCAAACGTCAGGTGGGGCGCAGGCGTTGCAGGGAGAGGCGGTTGAGGTACCAGCTGAGCAGCAGGGCGGCGACCGTCAGGCCGAGGACGAGGCCGATCCAGAAGCCGGCGGAGGCCATCGGCGCCGCAGGGCTGAGCGGGAACCAGCTCGGGGCGAGGCCGAGGATGTAGCCGAGCGGCAGGGCGAAGCCCCAGAAGGCCAGCAGCTGGATTTTCATCGGCGGGCGCGTGACCTTGTAGCCGCGGATGGCGCAGGAGGTGGCGACCTGGGTGGCGTCGGAGAGCTGGAAGATGGCGGCGAACAGCAGCAGGTGGGCGGTCAGTTCCTGCACGGCGACGTCGGTGGTGTAGGCGCGCGCGATTTCGTGGCGGAACAGGGCGATCAGGGTGGCCGACAGCACGGCGAAGCCGAGCGACATGGCGACGCCGACCCAGGCCGTGAAGCGGGCGCGCTCGGGATTGCCTTCGCCCATGGCTTGGCCGACGCGGGTGATCAGGCCGATGCCGAAGCTGACCGGCACCATGAACACCAGGGAGGAGAAGTTCAAGGCGATCTGGTTGGCCGACACTTCGTTGACGCCAAAACGCGCCACCAGCAGGCTGACGGCGCCAAAGGCGCTGACTTCGGCGAAGTAGGTGACGCCGATCGGCAGGCCGAGCAGCAGCATGCTCTTGATCTCAGCCCAGCAGGGGCCGTCCCATTCGTGGAAGGGGTAGGTGTTCTTGTAGGCCGGGGCGATGCGCACCCAGACCAGCATGGCGCCCAGCATCAGCCACATGCACAGCGCGGTGGAGACGGCACAGCCGACGCCGCCCATCTGCGGCAGACCGAATTTGCCGAAGATGAGCATCCAATTCATGACGATATTGAACAGTAGGCCGATGATGGCAATCACCATCACCGGCTTGGTCTGGTTGATGCTGGTGCTGTAGCCGTACAGGGTGCGGTAGGCGGCGAACGCGGGCAGGCCGAAACTGATGATGTGCACGAACAGCGAGGCGCGCGCCGCCACCGCCGCTTCCATATTCAGATGGTCGAACAGGAGCGTGGCCAGATTGGCCAGCAGCATGGCGGCCAGGCCGATGCCGAGCGCCTTCCACAGCGATTGGCGCACCGAATGCGGGATCTTGCCGTAGGCGCCGGCGCCCACTTCGTGCGCCACCACGCTGTTGATGGCCATCATGGTGCCGCTGACCGAGACCAGGACCATGGACCAGATCGAGGCGCCCAGCGATACCGCCGCCAGCTCGGCGGCGCTGGCATGGCCGGTCATGGCCACGTCCGCCACCGCCATGCCCACGGTGGCCAGCTGCCCGATCAGCACCGGCCAGGCCAGGCGCCAGAGGGAAACGGCTTCGGCGCGAACATTCGGTAAAGTGAAGGTATGTGGCATGGATCGGCAGTCTTTGGAGCGGAAAAGAGATAGATTCTAACCAGAATCCTGTTTTTCCGTCCGACAGTGCTTCAGGGTAGGAATTTGTTACACAGTCGTGTAGGCTAGCGGGTTGCGCTCCGCGTTGAACAGGCAGCAAGCCGCGCGCGCGGAGTACCCTACGGAGATTTTGATATGAAACGCATGTTTACCCTGGCCAGCCTGCTGGCCGCCACCCTGATCAGCCAAGCCGCTTCGGCCGGCGAGATGACCCTGTACGCGCGTGAGGGCTTCCGCGGTTCGGAAGTGACGGTGTACGAAACCACGTCCAACTTCCGCGACCTGGGCTTCAACGACCGCGCTTCCAGCCTGGTGGTGCATTCCGGCGCCTGGGAATTGTGCGAGCACCGCGATTTCGGCGGCTATTGCGCCGTGTTCGAGCGCGGTGAGTATGCCGACCTGCGCCGTTTCAATAACAGCATTTCCTCGGCGCGCGAAGTCCAGGTGCGCAACCGCGACCGCTGGGGCGGTGGCGGCGGCTGGAACGATAACCGCGGCCGCGATGACCGCGGCCATGATCACGACTGGCGCGGCCGCGACCGTGACCGTCAGCAGTTGCCGCCGGTCGAACTGTACACCGACTCCCGCTTCGAAGGCCAGAGCGTGAGCGTGCGCAGCAATGTGCGCACCCTGGTGGACCTGAACTTCAACGACCGCGTCAGCTCCCTGATCATCAGCGAAGGCCAGTGGGAGCTGTGCGAGCATGCCGACTACCGTGGCGAATGCGTGGTCTACGGGCCGGGCCGCTATCCGAATGTGGGCGGCATGAACGACCGCTTCTCTTCGATCCGGCGAGTGCGCTAAGCCCTGCGCTTTGCGGTATTCTGTGCTCTGCAGGATTCGACCTGGAGAGCACTTCCGTGGAATACAAGGATTACTACGCCGCGCTGGGCGTCGCCAAGACGGCCAGCGACGATGAGATCAAGCAGGCTTACCGCAAGCTGGTGCGCAAATACCATCCGGACGTCAGCAAGGAGCCGAATGCGGATGCGAAAACCAAGGAGCTGAACGAAGCCTACGCCGTGCTGTCGGATGCGGAAAAGCGTGCCGCCTACGATGAGCTGGGCAGTGCGCGCCAGCGCGGCGGCTTCCAGGCCGGCGGCGGCTTCCGTCCGCCGCCCGACTGGGGCGCCGATTTCGAAACCAACGCCGGCAACGACCGCGATTTCTTTTCCGACCTGTTCGCCCATGTGGGCGCGCGCCGGCGCAGCATGCGCATGCGCGGCGAAGACAGCCAGGCCAGCATCAGCATCAGCCTGCGCGACGCCTATCAGGGCGCTACCCGCACCATCAATCTGCGCATCCCCGAACTCGACGAGCGCGCCCGCGTGGTCACGCGCGAGAGAGCGCTCGATGTGCGCATTCCCATTGGCGTCACCGCCGGCCAGCAACTGCGCCTGAGCGGCCAGGGCCAGCCCGGCACCGGCGGCGCCGAGGCGGGCGACCTGTTCCTCGAAATCCAGTTCGAAAGCGATCCGCACTACCGCATCGAGGGGCGCGATGTGTACGAGACCGTGCCGGTGGCACCCTGGGAGGCGGCGCTGGGCGGCGAGATCGACGTGCCCACGCCGTCCGGCAAGGTCAAGGTGACGGTGCCGCCGCAGTCGAAGAGTGGGCGCAAGCTGCGCCTGAAAGGCCGCGGCATTCCCGCCTCGGGCCCGAACAATGCGGCGGGCGATCTTTACCTGCTGCTGGAAGTGGCGCTGCCGCCGGCCGACACGGAACGCGCGCGCGCCCTGTATCAACAAATGGCGCGCGAACTGGCTTTCAATCCGCGCGCCGCGCTGGGAGGCTAGGCCATGGCAATCGATGCAGCCATGCATGGCGTCTTGCTGGAAGAGGCGGCGCTGACGCTGGAAGAATTGGCGCGGGTATGCGCCGTGGAGCCGGACTGGGTGCTGCAGCATGTGCAGGCCGGCGTGCTGCTGGCGGACGCCGGCCAGGTGCGGGAGGGCTGGCGCTTTACCAGCGTCGACCTGGTGCGCGCGCGCCGGCTGCTGGAGGTGGAGCAGGTCTTCGATGCCAATGAGGATGTGGCGGCGCTGGTGGTGGACCTGAGCGAGGAAGTGCGCCGCCTGAAAGCCCGCCTGCGCGTGGCCGGCATCGCCAGCTGAGGGCGCGGCGCGGCCAGGCCGGCGGGATGGACTTAGCGTTGCTTATCGTCCGGACCGAGGTTGCCGCCACGGTGCGGGGCGATGAATTCATCGTTTTCGTCTTCGGCCTTCTCGCCTTGACGGTTGCCCGGCTGGCGCTGGGATTGCTGGTTGGCGTATGAGTCGCCCGATTGCTGGTTGCGCCAATCGTCGCTTTGTTCCTTGCGCGCCTTGTCGGACTGCTGGCTGTCGCTGCGCGTGCCGGTTTTCTGCTGCCCCTGCTGGTTGACGGATTGTGACTGATCCTGTTGCTGATCCTGCCTACCGGCTTGGTTTGGCTTAGTCATGATCTGCATCTCCTATTGACCTTGATTGTCCTATTGAATGAACGGTTGCGGCGGTGCTTACGCATCCGCCATAACCATGCTAGGACGGGAACGGACGGGTGTGTGTAGGCGCACGCGCTGCGACCCTGTAGGAGCAGGCCCTCAGAATATGGGGTGCGGCAGGGTATGGTCGAGTTCAATGAATTGCTGGATCAGCCAGCGCGTGGCCGGCCCCGGCTCCTCGTCCTTGCGGCGGATCACGAAGAGCGGATAGTGGAAGGTGCCGCCATCCTGGAGTTTCAGCTCGACCAGGCGGCCGTTTTCCAGGTCGTCGCGCACCACCGATTCCGGCATGCTGCCCCAGCCGATGCCGCCGCGCAGCAGCGCGTGCTTGGCGCCCAGGTCGCCCAGGCGCCAGTCGCGCAAACCGAGCACGCCGAAATCCTGGCCTTCGGTCAGCTTGCTGCGGTCGGTCAGCACCAGTTGCAAATGCTCGCGCGCGATGGCGTTGGGGATGCCGCCTTCCAGGCGCGCCAGCGGATGCAGGGGCGAGCAGACCGGCAGCAGCGTGGCGTGGCCGGCCGCCTCGCGTTCCAGCGCATCGGGCGTATTCACGGTGTAGCCGCTCAGCCCCACGTTGGCGCGCCGCTCCAGCACCATCTGCGTGACCGCGCCCAGCGCTTCGGTGTGCAGGCGCATGGCGACCGTGGGGAAGTGCTCCTGGAAGGCGTCGAGAATCCGCACCAGATGGCAGGTGGGGAACATCACATCGACCACCAGCGAGACTTCCGCCTCCATGCCCGAACCGAGGGCCTTGGCGCGGGCGCGCATCGAGTCCACCCGCATCAGCACCGCACGCGCATCCGACAGCAGGGCTTTGCCGGCCTCGGTCAGCGTCGGTTTGCGCTTGCTGCGGTCGAACAGGGCGATATTCAGCTGGTCTTCCAGATTGGCGACCGTGTAGCTGATCACCGATTGCGTGCGGTGCAGCGCGCGCGCCGCATGGGCGAAGCCGCCATGGTCGATCACGGCGGTAAACACGCGTAATTGTTCGAGGGAGGGCAGGCCGGGGTCGCGCATATATCAAGAAAATCGATTAATTTGATTCAGATAAAACTGGTTTTCTCGATACTAAACGCGAACTAAGATGAACGCAATCCCCACCCCATCAGGAGTTCATCGTGGCAAATGTACTGTATATCAATAGCAGCGTGCGTAGTTCCGGTTCCCTGTCGCGCCAGTTGTCGGCCGAGTTCATCGCCAAATGGCGCGCGGCCAATCCGGGCGACAGCATCGTCGAGCGCGACCTGGCGGCGCAGCCCGTGCCCCATCTGAGCGAGGAAATGATGGGCGCCTTCTTCACCGCGCCGGAGCAGCGCAATGCCGCGCAGGCGGCGGTGGTCAAGACGTCCGATGCGCTGGTGGCCGAGCTGTTCGCCGCCGATGTGATCGTGATCGGCGCGCCGATGTACAACTTCTCGATTTCCTCCACGCTGAAAGCCTGGATCGACCATATCGCGCGCGCCGGCCTGACCTTCAAATACACCGAGAACGGCCCGCTGGGTCTGGTGCAGGGCAAGAAGGTGTATGTGTTCACCGCCAGCGGCGGCGTGTACAGCGAAGGTCCAGGCAGCGGCTTCGACTTCCTCAGCACCTATCTGCGCGCGGCGCTGGGTTTCCTCGGCATGAGCGACATCCGCTTTATCCAGGCCGAAGGCGTGGCCGGGGGCGAGCAGGCGGTGGCCGACACCGTGGCCAAAGGCCGCCAGACCATCGAGCAGCTGCTGGCCGCCTGACGGCTTGAGGCCGCGGCGGCGGCTGTTTTTGATAGATTCCGTGGCAGCCGGTATCATGCTGGATACCAAGCGCGCCACGGAGTCCCGCAATGAAACGCCAGCTGCACCTTCTCGTCATCGACCCGCAGAACGATTTCTGCGACCTGCCGGACAGTTATCGTCCCGAAAACCCCGCCACGCGCACCGCGCACGCGCCGGCCTTGCCGGTGCGCGGCGCCCATCAGGACATGCTGCGCCTGGCGGGACTGATCAACCGGGGCCGACATGGCCTGAGCGAGATCAGCGTCACCCTCGATTCCCACCACCGCTACGATATCGCCCATCCGACCTTCTGGTACGCGGCCGATGGCGCGGCCGTGGCGCCTTTCATCGAAATATCCACGGCCGACGTGCGCGCCGCGCGCTTCCTACCGCGCGACCGGGCAGCCTTGCCGCGCGTGCTGTCCTACCTGGAGCAGCTGGAAGCGAATGGCCGCTACCGCCTGATGGTCTGGCCCGTGCATTGCGAGATCGGTTCCTGGGGCCACAATGTGCACGAAGATGTGCGCGCCGCCTATAACCGCTGGGAAGACGCGGCGCTGGGCGTGGTGACCAAGATCGCCAAGGGCTCCAATCCATGGACCGAGCACTATTCCGCCGTGATGGCCGAGGTGCCGGACGATGCCGATCCCGATACGCAGCTGAACCGCGGCCTGATTGCCAGCCTGGCCCAGGCCGACCGCGTGTATATCGCGGGCGAAGCGAGCAGCCACTGCGTCAAAGCCACCACCGAGCATATCGCCGACAATATCGACCCTACGCGCCTGGTGTTGATCACCGACTGCATGAGTCCCGTGGCCGGCTTCGAACAGCAGCAGCATGGCTTCCTGCAGGCGATGCAGGCGCGCGGCGTGCAGCTGGCGCAATCGGGCGATGTGCTGCAGGAATTGCTGACCAACGCCGGCCGCTGAGAGGCCTCTAGGCCTTCCCTTACTGGAGAATTACCGCATGATCCCCGTCGTCCGCAGCTTGCTGGAAACCGACCTGTATAAATTCACCATGTGGCAGGCGCTGCTGCATAGCCAGCCGAATTCGCACACCGAATACGAATTCGTCTGCCGCAATGCGCCGGTCTTCCCGCTGGCCGAGCTGAAGGAGGAGGTCGAGGAGCAGCTCGACCATCTGTGCGCGATGACCTTCAGCGAGGACGAGCTGTCTTATCTGCGCTCGCTGCGCTATATGAAGAGCGACTTCGTCGACTTCCTCACGGTGTTCCGCTTCCAGCGCAAATTCATCACGGTCGAAACCGATGGCGAGCGCCTGGTGATCCACGCCGCCGGCCCGCAGGTGCACGTGATGGGCTTTGAAATCTTTGTGCTCTACATCGTCAATGAGCTGTACTTCCGCCGTTTCGACGAAGAGTCGGCGCTGGAAGAAGGCCGCGCGCGCCTGCACGACAAGCTGCGCGCACTGAAGGAATTCGGCAATCTGCCGGGATTGCGCCACCCCTTCGAATTCTCCGACTTCGGCCTGCGCCGCCGCTTCTCGGCCGCCTGGCACGATGAAGTGGTGCAGACGCTGGCGGCCGAAGCGCCGCGCTTTTTCAAGGGGACGTCGAACGTCTATCTGGCAAAAAAATTCGGCCTGTTCCCGATCGGGACCATGGCGCACGAGTACATCCAATCCTTCCAGGCTTTCGGCGTGCGCCTGCGCGACTTCCAGAAGGCGGCGCTGGAGGATTGGGTGCAGGAATACCGCGGCGACCTCGGTATCGCCCTGACCGATGTGGTGGGCATGGATGCCTTCCTCGACGATTTCGACCTCTATTTCGCCAAGCTGTTCGACGGCCTGCGCCACGACTCGGGCGATCCCGTGCTGTGGGGCGAGAAGGCCATCGCCCACTACGCCGCGCTGCGCATCGATTCGAACACCAAGCGTCTGGTGTTTTCCGACGGCCTGGATTTTGATACCGCATTCAGCCTGTACCGCCACTTCGCCAACCGCATCATGACCGGCTTCGGCATTGGCACGCATCTGACCAATGATGTGGGACTGACGCCGCTGAATATCGTCATGAAGCTCATCCGCTGCAATGGGCAGTCGGTGGCCAAGCTGTCCGACTCGCCGGGCAAGACCCTGTGCAAGGACGAGACTTTCCTCGCATACTTGCGGCAGGTGTTTCACCATACCGCGTCCTGAACGCGCTTAAGCCTCGGTGGCACCGTAGTGGCGCATGATGGCGTCCGCTTGCTCACGGTGGACATCGTCATCGACATCGACGCTGAGCAGGGCTGCGGGGCTGGCGAGCGGCTGGTCGGTATTGTCGGCCGCATCCGGCGTCAGCGAATCGAAGAGATTGCGCACGGCGCTGGTCGATGTGTCGGCCTGCCGCGCCTCATGCCGGTTCACCTGCACGGCCGTCGCGCGCCAGCCGGCATTCAGCAGTGCCGCGCGTGCCTGCTCCGCATCCGCGATTTCCTTGAAGTTGCGATGGATAGTCTTCGCCATAAATGCCTCCTTCACGCCATTATGCACGCTTAGTCATGGAGGTATTGTTCGTTTCCATATGGAATTGAAAATAAGGTGGATTTATCTCGTTATTCAAAGAATTTACTTCTTAAGGTTGTGACATCATGTTCCCTCTTGGAGTGAAATACTATTGGAAATTTATGCTGAAAAAACTGATTATTTCTGCAACTCTTTTGGGAGCGCCAACAGCACAGGCTGGAGTAATCATTGGTTCCTCAGAACTGCTGAATGCCGCAGCTGTGGAACAGATGGAACTCTGGATTGGAAAAGGGCCGCTTACATTAACTAATCTGTTCACGAAAACGCCAGATCGAAGTACAGCGAAAGCTTTTCATCAAGCGGTTGATGATAGAGGACCGGGCCTTGCCATTGCTAATGTCTCTGAGGACAACGGTAAAACCTGGAAGATTGTTGGAGGATATAGTCCTTTGGGCTGGAGTTCCAAGATTTCGGGGGAGTATTTTGCTCCGAGCGACACCTTTATTTTTAACCTTTCTAACAATGAGAAGAGAGAGCTGACACGGCGTTATTTGGTAAGCTCCCGTCCGGAGGTTGGTCCTTTTTTCTATTCGGATTTTTCGATTGCGGGGAATTTATCCGGAGGATTCACTCATAGCTGGGCTTTTGGTAATCTGCCCACAGGCCGCTCTTTGCTGGATGGTTCGCACTCGTCTGGAGTTATTAAGGTGCGCGAATTTGAAGTGTTTGGATTGGAACCATATAAAGATCCGGAACCAGTTCCAGAGCCTGCTTCGCTGGCGCTGATGGGGGCTGGTCTGTTGGGGTTGATGCTAATTCGGCACAGAAAGCCCTGGAAAAGACACTGACCCCAGCGCTTGCTATCTTCGGCTACCAATTTCTTCTAAGGTTATATAGTTTACATATGTAAATTTTAGTTGTATTGTTGCAAAGGTGTTTGGCAAGGAAAGCAATTTATGATCAAGGAAGTGTTGCTGGTGCTGGTACTGCTGGCATCCGCGCCGGTGCTGGCTGCGGGAGAGGCGGCAAGCAGTCTGCCGCTGCGCCATGGCATAGTCGAAAGTGCGGCAAGCAAGGAGAGGCCCGTGCAAAAGCCTGAGAGCGCAAGCGTTCCTGAAGAGCGCGTGCCCGAACCCAGTCCGGTAGCTATCCTTGCCACGATTCTTTTGGGCCTGGCGCTGGTACGCATGAAGCATTGAGGAAACGAAGTGAAAACGGGGCGCAAGGCCCCGTTGTTTTGATCAGAAGCCGGTCAAGGCATTCTGTGTATGCTCGACTTTGGGCGGTACGGCAAAGAAGGGACCGACCAGCGTGCGCCAAGCCGTGAACGTCTCGCTGCCGCGGAACTGCACAGTGTGATGCTCCAGCGTCTCCCAGCCGATTACGAGATGGTAGGTATCCTGCCGTTCGATGATGCGTTCCAGCCGCATCGACAAACACCCTGGCGAACGTCGGAACAGCGGCACGGCTTCGCGCACCGCCGCCTCAAAGTCAGCGTGGGCATCGGGTTTGATCTGGATTTCAGCGATTTCATAAATCATAAAACGGCTCCGCAGTTGGCAACCACCTATTCTGACACGAAAATCTATTGCCCCACAGCTGAGTCACTCCGCCAGCTCTTTGATCCAAATCAAACAATGTCTAACCCTGGTGTCAGGCACCAGGGTTAGACATTTCCTGCGCAAGATCAAACAATGTCCGACTCTGGTGCCTGACACCAGGGTGGGACATTTTTTGATTTGGCGCAAAGCTTAGAAGTTGTAGCGGGCGGTGAGCTGGACGTTGCGGGGGGCGCCTGGCAGGTTCAGGAGCTTGCTGCTGCCGTGGCCGGCGGCGATGTAGTTGCGGTCGAACAGGTTGTTGATGTTCAGTTGCAGGTCGAGGCCGCGCACGCGGTAGGACAGCATGGCGTCGGCGGTCACGTAGCTGGGCAGGGTGACGGTGTTGCCGGGATTGGCGAAGCGGTCGGCAACGTAGTTGACGCCGGCGCCGGCGCTGAAGCCGCCACCGAGCGCTTTGCTGACCCACAGGTTCATGCTTTGTTTCGGCGTCAGCGTGGGGCGCTTGCCTTGAATGAACTGGCCGTCATCCTTGGCGATGGATTTGCTCACCTCGGCATCCATATAGGCGTAGCCGCCGAAGACTTGCCAGCCTTGGCCCAGGTCGCCTGTGAAGCTCAGTTCCAGGCCATTGGTCTTTTGCGTGCCAATCGGGATCAGCTTGTTGCTGACCGGGTCGGTGGACTTGATATTGCTGCGCTCGAGCTGGTACAGCGAGGCGGTGGCCGAGGCGCGGCCGCCGAAGAAGTCGAACTTGGCGCCGATTTCCTTGTTGGTGGTTTCTTCCGGCTCGATATTGGCGGCATTCGCGGCCAGCGGCAGGCTTTCGGCCGAAGGCTGGAAGGATTTGCTGTAGGAGAGGTAGTAGGACTGGTCCTGGCGCGGCTGGTAGACCAGGCCGGCGCGCGGGCTCCAGACGCGGTCGGTGCGGCTCAGGTTGGACTGGCCGGCGCGGCGCTCTTCGGTTTCCTGCTTGAATTGGTCGAAGCGGGCGCCGACCAGGGCTTTCCATTCCGGCGTCAGCGTGGCCAGATCCTGCACATAGGCGCTGGAGACGGTCAGGATGCCGAGGTTGTCGGTCGATGGCGCGGCCGTCACGGTGAAGGGCAGCTTCGGCGCGACCGGCTTATACAGGTCGACGGTGGCGACATTGTTCTGGCTGCGGAACAGCTGGTCCTTGTTCTGCTTGCCGAATTCCACGCCGTAGAGGATCTGGTGCGGCATGCCGCCGATTACGGCTTTCTGGACCAGTTCGGTCTGGTTGAAGATGCCGTCTTCGGCGCGCTTCACATTGCTGCGGTTGAGCGAGGCGGTCTTCGCCACTTCATTGACCGCGCCGACCAGGGTGTTGTTGCGGTCGAGCTTGTAGTCGTACTGGCGCAGCGCGTTGCGCAGCGTCAGATTGTCGTTGATGCGGTGGTTCAGCACCATGCCGAAGGAGGTCACGCGCGACTGGCTGTAGTCGAAGTCGCGCGCATTGGCGGCGCCGTAGTAGGTGGATGGATCGACATCGACCGCGCGGTCTTTATAGGCAGGGATGCCGAAGTCGGTCACACGGCGGTCGGCAATGTATTCGGCTTGCAGCAGCAGGGTGGTGTCCGGCGTCAGCTTGAACAGCACGGACGGCGACAGCGCTTCGCGCTTGAGGAATTGCTGGTCGCGGAAGCTGTCGGCGTCTTCCTTGGCGCCGGTGATGCGGAAGGCCGCGCCCTGGTCCTCGAAGTTGCGGGCCAGGTCGAATTCGCCGCGTTTCTGGTGCCAGCTGCCGACGGTCAGGCTGACTTCGGTCTTGTCGATGCCGGGCTTCTTGGTGATGCGGTTGATCAGGCCGCCGGAAGAGCCGCGGCCGTAGAGCACGGAGGCCGGGCCTTTCAGTACTTCGATCTGCTCCACATTGGACAGGTCGCGGAAGTACATGGCGTCGTCGCGCATGCCGTCGATGAACTGGTCGCCCAGGGCGCTGAAGCCGCGGATGGTGATCTGGTCGCGCTGACCGTCGCCGTGCGACAGGCCGATGCCGGGCACGGCCTTCATCGCGTCCTGCATTGAGTGCGCGCCCTGGTCGCGCAGCAGGGTTTGCGGCACCACGTTCACCGTTTGCGGAATGTCGCGCAGCGGGGCGTCGATCTTGGTGGCGCTGGTGGCGCTGACCGGGTTGTACGGCGTTTCCTTGACGGCGCCGACGGTGACGGTCGGCATGGCCTGGTCGGCGCTGTCGGCGTGGGCGGGGAATTGCTGGAGGGCGAGGGCGATCATCAGCGCCAGCGGCGTCTTCTTCATGGGTTTGTCCTGTCGTGGTGGAAGCTGGCTACGGTCGTCCACGCAGGACTTTGGCTGGCTTTATTTTTAAATGAGAATCATTAGCATCAAATTATCCCTGGAATGACTACCTTGCTGCAAGTAAATGATGCAATTTCGATGAGAAATATTAGGAAATTGCCTCACAGACAGCCTTAACTCTTGGTAAAGTCGCACGCCAAAAGACCAGCGCGGCCAGGCTGACGGCCGCACCCAGCATGCACACGCCGCTCCAGCCATACGCCGCATGGATGCTGGTGGTGGCGATGGCACCCGCGCCGCTGCCGGCGGCGTAGAACAGCATATAGCCGCCGATCAGCCGGCTGTGCGCCTGGCTGTTCCCGCTCAGGATCATGCTCTGGTTGGTTACATGCAGGGCTTGCGCGGCCAGGTCGAGCAGGATGATGCCGAGCACCAGGGCCGCCAGCGATTGCGCGCCCCAGGCCAGCGGCAGCCAGGCGGCCAGCATCAGCAGCAGGGCGCCGCCGCTGGTGCGCTGGCCCAGTCCCCGGTCGGCCAGGGCGCCGGCGCGCGCCGCGCCCAGCGCACCCGCCGCGCCGATCAGGCCGAGGGCGCCGATGGCCGTGTGCGACAGGGCATAGGGCGGGGCGCTCAGCAGCAGCACCAGCGCACTCCAGAAAATGTTCAGGGCGGCGAACAGTAGCAGGCCCAGCATGCCGCGCACCTGCAGGGTGCGCTCGTTTTTCAGCAGCGTGAACATCGACAGCAGCAGCTGCCCATAGCGCAGGCGGGGCGCGTCGTCGCCGCTGGCGGCTGCAAGGTGCGATGGCGGCAGGGCGCGGCGCAAGGCCAGCAGCATGATCGCGCTGAGCACGGCCGACAGAAAATACACGGCGCGCCAGCCCGCCACATCGGCCACGGCGCCGGACAGCACGCGCGCCAGCAGCAGGCCCAGCATTACGCCGGCCTGCACGGTGCCGACCACCTGACCCCGCTGCGTGGGCGCGGCCACGCTGGCGGCATAGCTGATCAGCCCCTGGGTCATGGCGGTGCCGAGCAGTCCCGCGCCCAGCATGCCGAGCAGGAGGAAGGTGGGCGAGGTGGCGCAGCCCAGCGCCAGCAGGGTCAGGCAGAGGGCCAGCAACTGCGCCATGCTCAAGCGCTTGCGGTCGAGCAGATCGCCGAGCGGCACGAGCAGCAGCAGGGCCAGGGCGCAGCCGATTTGCGTGGCCGTCACCACCAGGCCCAGGTTCGCATGGCTGAAACCGAAATCGGCGGCGAAGGCATCCAGCAGGGGCTGGGCGTAATACACATTCGCCACGCTGAGCGCGGCGGCGGTGGCAAACAGCAGGACTAGGCTGCGGGGCAGGGCGGACATGGATGACTTCCTTAATCTAGTTGCAAATTAAAACTAGTTGAAGCATAAGGAATGTGGTTTTAAAATGCAACCAAAAACCATGGGAAAGATATGGGTAAGCAGAAGCAGGAAGAGTTCTGTCCAGTGGCGCGCACGCTGGATGTGATCGGGGACCGCTGGTCCCTGCTGATTGTGCGCGATGCTTTCGACGGCATCCGCCGTTTCGGCGAATTCCAGCGCAATCTGGGCATTGCGCGCAACATCCTCAGCGACCGCCTGCAAAAACTGGTGGAGGCCGGCGTGCTGGAAGTGGCGCCGGCCTCGGACGGCACGGCCTATCAGGAATACTTGCTGACGGCCAGGGGGCGTGATCTGTTCACCGTGGTGGTGGGCCTGCGCCAATGGGGCGAGCAGCATTTGTACGCCAAGGGCGAGGCCCGGTCGAGCCTGCTTGAAATCGACAGTGGCAAGCCCGTCCCCCAGCTTGCCTTGCGCCGCCGCGACGGCAGCGCGCTCAAGCCGGAACAGACGGTGGTCAAAAAAGTGAAGGCTTAAGCGGCGCCGTTGAGGATGAGGGCGAGGCCGGCTTCGAAGTGCTGGTCGGGGCTGCGCTGGCGATAGCGCTGCATGGCCGCAGCCAGCTGTGGATAGGCGAGCACACTTTCATCGAGCGTGGCCGGATCGGGATGGTCGGCCTGCTCCTCCAGCACGCAACCGACCACATAATGGGATATCGTAACCAGCAGATCGATGGCGGCCCCCATTTCCATGCCGGCGTCGCAGAGGAAGCGCAGTTGCGTATCGAGTGCGGGCAGGGTGTCGGGCACCGGCTCGCTGCCGGCATGCAGACGCGCGCCATCGCGGTAGGTGAGTAGGGCACGGCGGAAACTGCGCGCGTTCTCGCCCAGGAAGCTGCGCCAGTCTTCGCCCGCTTGGGGTAGGGTGCGCTGATGGGCGCGCTCCATGATTTCCAGATTCATTGCGTCGAGTAAGGCGCGCTTATTCTTGAAGTGCCAGTACAGGGCCGGCTGCTGCACGCCCAGGCGTTCGGCCAGCAGGCGGGTGGAGAGCTTGTCCACGCCGACCTCGTTCAGCACATCGAGCGCGGCCGCCACAATCTGCTTGCGTTCTACTTTCATGTTTTCCGATCCCGAAAAATTCTTTCTATGGTCAAACTTTATCACCTATAATTGAATTTATCGATGATAAATTGAGTGAGATATGAACAAAGGACTCTACGCAGTCATGGGTTCGGTGGTGATCAGCGCCGCCGGCATCGGGCTGACCATGCCCATCGTTCCGCAGCTGATGCGCGACGTGGGTCACACTGCCGAGCTGGGCTGGCGTTTCGGCGCGTTCACCGGCCTGTACGCGCTGATGCAGTTCATTTTTTCGCCGATCCTGGGCGCGCTGAGCGACCGCATCGGACGGCGGCCGGTGCTGCTGATGTCCCTGGCCGGCTCGATGATCGACTACGTGCTGCTGGCGCTGGCGCCCTCGCTGTCGCTGCTCTTCCTCGGCCGCGCCATCGCTGGCATTACCGGCGCCAGCCTGGCCGTGGCCTCGGCCTATATTGCCGATGTCACGCCGGAGAACCAGCGCAGCCGCCGCTTCGGCCAGCTCAACGCCTGCTTTGGCGTCGGCTTTATCATCGGTCCCGTGATTGGCGGCCTGCTGGGCGAGTACTGGGTGCGCGCGCCTTTCCTGGCCGCTGCCGCGCTGGACGCGCTGAACCTGGTCGTGGCTTTCTTCGTGATGCGCGAATCGCGCACGCCGCAAGCGGTGCCGGTGCCCCTGAATCCGCTGGCGCCGCTGCGCTGGGCGCTGAGCTTTCCGGCCCTGCTACCGCTGATGGTGGTGTATTTCGTGCTGGCGCTGGTGGGCGAGGTGGCCGGCACGGTCTGGGTCATGTACGGCGAAGACAAGTTTGCCTGGAGTTCCCTGACCATCGGTATCTCGCTGGCGGGCTTTGGTGTATTTCATGCCGTGGCTCAGGCTTTTGTGGCCGGTCCTTTGTCCGAACGCTACGGCGAGCGGCGCACCCTGCTGATCGGGATTACGGCCGATGCGCTGGCGTATGCGGCGATCGCCTGGGCGACCGAAGGCTGGATCGCCTTCCTGCTGCTGCCGGTGTTCTGCGTTGGCGGCATCGGTGCGCCGGTCTTGCAGTCGCTGATGTCGGCCGGCACCGATTCGGAACAGCAGGGTCGCTTGCAGGGCGTGCTGGCCAGCATCGCCAGCCTGGCGACGATTATCGGGCCGGTGGGCATCAGTACCCTGTATTTCATGTCGCGCGCCACCTTCCCCGGTGCGGTCTGGCTGGGCGGGGCGGCGCTGTATGTGTTCAGCATGCCTTTCCTGCTGGGGCGGGTGCGCCGGCCGGTGCGGGCGTAAAAAGTGTCGGATTTCTTTACACTTGCCGGATGCAGAGAAATCCATTCTCTTTAAAATCAAAGGTTTACAGATTTGGCATATTACTTGCTTTATGCAAGCTTTCTTTGAAATTGCATAAAGGTAAGTAACAATGAATTTCGTAAAGTTTGCTGTTGTTGCGGCAATGATGTCGGCAGGTGCGGTACAAGCTGGTCCGATCCAGCTTCTGAGCAATGGCAGTTTTGAGACGGGCAATCTGAATGGCTGGACCACCTCGGGCCTGGGCAGCACCGGCACCTGCGCCAGCGGCGGCCGTGACTGGAATGTGGCCAAGACGGGCAGCGCCACCGGCTGCGCCACGGTCGGCAATCCGCTTGATGGCAGCTATGCCGCCTACGTCATGAACGATGGCACGGCCAAGACCAATTACACGCTGGCGCAGACTTTCTTCGTGCCGCAAGGCCTGAAGGAAGCCACCCTGTCCTGGAGCGACTCCATCGTGGCGAGCTATTCCGGCCAGGCGCGCAGCTTCAAGGTCGATATCCTGCAAGGCACGACGCTGCTGGGCAATGCGTTCAGCTACGACGTCGCCAACGACAGCAGCACGGCTTGGGATGCGCGCAGCATCAATGTCAGCGCCTTGCTGGCCTCGCATCAGGGCGAAAACCTGACCCTGCGCTTCTCCAACTACATTCCGCAGAGCTGGACCGGCATGGCCGGCCTGGCCATCGACAATGTGTCGCTGAGCGCCAAAGTGCCTGAACCCAGCTCCCTGTTGCTGATCGCCGTCGGCCTGCTGGTTGCCGGCTTCGCCCGCCGCCGCAGCGCCCAGGTGGTAGCGCTGTAGGCGCATGCAGGCGCCCGTCTGCCGCGCGATGCAGCAGACGTATTCCTGGCCGAGGGAGTTAGCGGAGGTGCATCCGCGCCCATCCCTCAGCCAGCTTGTCAGCTGATGCCGACAACGCCCTGGCGGATGAATGCGCGGCCATACCACCAAGAACGGAACTCAAGACGATGCCCGCGCTTGGAGGGATCGAGGCGGAACGGCACCGAGAAGTACTCATAACGCCCGGTTTGCTTGAACTGTTTGCGCGTGATATTTCTTTGGGCGATGACGCTGAAGTTATCGTCCACATCGACAACTTCGAGCCGGAGCATGTCGGCATTATCACTGGAGTTATTATCGATCATGAAGCTCCAGGTGATGATATTGTCGCCCACCGGGGTGTTGGTATAGTAGGGGCCATACTGAAGGAACTGCGGCGTATCCTGCGACATATTGGCTGACCAGCCATCGCCATCCGGGCGGCCGATATTGTGGCCGATATTCGGACTATTGACGTTCCAACTGATATCGAAGCCGCCGTAATAAGGCGTGGCGATCATGGCGCGTCGGGTGAAGGCATTATTTTCCTTGGTCGCCGCCCGGTAATAAATATATTGTTCTGAACCCAGTTTCAGGAAGGTTGGCCCATCGTTGCCAAAACCATGCGCCGAATTTGAACCGCCCAGTACCGTTTGGGGCAGCACCGAGTTTTGCGAAAAAGTGGTCCAGTCCAGCAGATTGCCGGACGAGGCGAGCCCGGACGACCACTTCACTTCGCCAAAACCGGGGGCATTTGGTTTTTTCGCTTCGCTGCCTTCGAATACCATGTAGTAGCGGTTATTGGACTTGGTGATGCCGCGCCGTCCCGCAGTGCCGGCTTGCCATGTATTAGGCACGGATTTGATGATGGGGTTGGCACTGTATTTCACAAGCTTGAACAGATCCGTGCCGGTGGCAACGCCGATCTGGCATGTATTGCCGTCATAGCCGTGATAATGCAGGTACCAGGTGCCGTTTTCCTTGTACAGGCTGGGGGTGCCGATATTGACCCGTTCCCAGCCGAACTGGTCGTGCCGCAGGATGATGCCTTGTTTGGTGAAGTTGCGCCCATCCGTGGAAGTGGCCAGGCCGATATCGCCGGCCGTCCCGCGGGCTCCTTCGCCTGCGCCTTCATATACCAGATAGAAAGTGCCGTTTTCATACCATACGCCAGGGAATGAGGCGTAGGTATTATCAAATGAACCGGTCGAGCCGATGGTCAGCACCATTCCCTGGTCGCTGAAATTAATACCATCACTGGATGTGGCCAGGGCAATACCTGCATGGCCATCCACCCACTTGATATAGTAGGTATAGAGCTGGCCGTTCACCCACAGCGGTTCAATAAAATGCATATTGAAATTGGCGCCGAGGGCGGCATTTTTTTTGTCGAGCTTGAGGAAAGCTAGATTATTGTCAACCAAATCACCCAGCGTCGGCGCCTGGGAAAAAGCCGGCTTTCCGGCAAGGTTGAAACTGGCGAAAATTGCGATGCTGAGGAAACGGATTAGCGGCTTTGTTTTTAACATGGTATAAGCTTCTTATTTGAAAGTCATTTCAGGAAATATTTCCTGGGATATTTTATCAATATTTATTTCTTTCATGAAATTGAAAATGGTGGACTGGCTATGCCGGTGCGGCCCGGCGCGGGATGCTGAGGACCCATCAATGGATGCACCATAAAGGGTCCGGCACCTTTGTTTGCATTCCGCCTGGCCTCACTTGCCGCCGAAGGCGTAGGACAGGCCCAGCATCACGCTGCGCGGCGCGCCGGGCGTGTACTGGTTCTGGGTGTTGGGCGAGTAGGCGCCAACGCCGGCGTAGGAGCTGGAGGCGGAATCGGAGTAGTGCCTGTCGCCCAGATTGCGCACATGGACCCAGGCTTCCCAGCCCTTCATGAAGCGGTAGGCGGCGCGCAGATGGAAGAGCGCGTGGCCGGGATAGCGCACGGTGTTGGCATTGTCCATCCAGTAGGCGCCCTGGTGCACCGCTTCCAGCGCGACGCGCAAGCCCGGCATGGGCTTGTAGCCGATTTCGGCGCTGGTCATATCGCGCGGCGCCTGCGGCATGTCCTTGCCGCTGAAGTCCTGGGTGGCGGAGACGCGGTAGCGTTCATAGCGATGGCTGGCGATGGCGGTGCTGAAGCGCGCGTCGAGCGGGCCGTTGTCGTAGTTCAGGCCCAGCTCCAGACCCTGGCTGCGCGTGCGTCCGGCATTGCGGTTCTCGCTATTGCCCGGCGTGATGGTGTAGCTGACGATGGTGTCGCGTCCCACCAGCCGGTAGAGCGAAGAATCCAGGCGCAGCTTGCGCTCGAGGAAGGCCAGGCGCAGGCCCACTTCCACGCTGCGGTAGGTGGCGGGCTGCAGGTCGGGAATGCCGGTCTTGCCATACATCTGACTCACCTCCGGCGGCGTGAAGCCTTCGCTGATATTGGCATACGCATTCGCGTCCGCGCCCAGCACATAGCTGGCGCCCAGCTTGGGGCTGAAGCGCGAGAAGCTGCGGCTCTCGTTCGGCGCGCCATAGTTGGCGCTGCCCTGCGGCGAGAGATTGTTGCGGAAGTCGTAGCGGATGCGGTCGGAACGGCCGCCCGCCACCACGCGCAGCTTGGGCAGCGGCGAGGCTTCCCATTGCGCGAAGAAGGCGGTGTTGTCGATGTCGGCCTGGTAATCGCGCACGCCTTGCGGCTGGCTGTCGTTGACGCGGGTGTAGCTCAGATAGCGGCCGCTGGCCGGATCGCGCACGATACGCAGATTGTCGCTGTAGTAGGGATTGTCGCTGCGGTCGATATAGATGCCTGTGACCAGGCGCGAATTCAGCCAGGCGAATTCCTGCAGATGCTTCACGTCCAGGCCGCGCGAATCGACGTGGTTGTTGTTCAGCGTTCCCTTGCAGACGCTGCCGGCACAGCTGCCGATGGTGTAGCTGGGGATCTGGCCATGGTCGTTGCGGCGGCTGAACAGGGTGACGGTGGTGGTGCCGCCTGGCGTGGTATCGCCTTCCCAAGCCACGGTGCCGCGCGTGGTCTTGTCTTTGCGATAGGTGAAGGTGTTCAGGCTCTTGCCGGGATTGTTCTGGTAATCGTTTTCGAACAGGCTGCCCGGCATGGCCGCATCCAGATCGGTGCGCACCAGGGTGGCGCGCACGATGCCGGCATTGCCCAGCGCATAGTCGGCGCGCAGGGTGAAGGAATCCTTGTCGCCGTAGCTGTATTCCTGCCAGTTGTTCGACGTGCGGCGCGAGCTGTAATGCGAGAAGCGCAGACCGAAATCGCCCCAGGTATTGCTGGCCGCCGTGTCGTAGCGCGTAAAGCCGGAGACGCCTTCATGCCGCGCGCCGATGCGTGCATACGGCGTGCGCGAAGGCGCGGCGGTCAGCGCATTGATGGCGCCGCCCACGGCATTGCTGCCGTACAGCGAGGAGGCTGGCCCCTTCACCACTTCCACACTGTCGCTGCCGGCGATATTCATCTCGTTCAGCGAATTGTGGTTGAACACGCCCAGCGGACGGATGGGAATGCCGTCTTCCAGATACTGGTACACCGAGCCGGTGCCGATGGGCTGGCGGATCGCCATGCTGTGCTGCTCATTACCCAGGTCATTCCAGTGCACGCCGGCGACGCGATTGAGGATGTCGCCCATGGTCTTGGGCTTGTCGCGTTCCATCTCGCGGCCGGTGACGACGCCGATGGCGCTTGGCGTTTCGGACAGTTTGGTGACGGCGCGCGAGCCGCTGACGACGACGATTTCCATGCCGGGCGCTTCATCGGCGCCGAAGGCGTTGGCGGAGAAGGCGGACAGCAGGGCGAGGCAGATGGCGCTAGGACGGTAATTCATGATGTGCTTTCTTCTTGTAATGGCGTATTTGGCGCGGCGCAGGGCAAAAGCCGAACGACAAGGCGCGCGCGCAAACAGCCTGCTTCAATGCAGGTCAGACGGGTGTTGCGGGATCAGGAATGGGCCGGCGGTGCGCGTGACTGCGCGGCGGACCAGATGAAGAGGCGGCGTGGCGCCAGGTAGAAGAGGGGAGGGTAAATCGTGCTGCCGGCCGCGGGATGCAGCGTGAGTGCCGGCGTGGGCGGCAAGCCCACGGTGTCGTGCTGGGTGAAGCAGAAGGGACAATGTTCCAGATGCTGGGCGCTGTCGCCGGATGGCTGGCCGCCATCGTCGCCGACCTGGACGAACTTGGCGCCCTGCATGGTGCAGATCTCGGCCCAGCCGCTGCCGCCGGCCGGCGCCATGGCGCGCGAAACGGAAGGCACGAGCGCGGCGAAGAGGATCGCCGTGAAGGCGAGCCAGGCGGCGCAGCGTCGTATTGTTCCGTTCATATTCATACGCGGCCGATTCTAGCATGGGCCTGGCGCGCCGCCCAAAGGCGGCTGGGCCTTTCTTAATCCAGCTTAAGCCGGGCAGGCCTGTGCCGGCGCAGCCTCCTTTTGCCGCAGCGGCAGCAGGATGCGAAATGCCGTGCCGCGCCCCGGCGCCGACTGTACGTCGATGCGTCCGCCATGATTGCGCACGATGCCGTAGGAGAGCGAGAGACCGAGGCCGGTGCCCTGGCCCAGCGGCTTGGTGGTATAGAAGGGGTCGAAAATGCGCGGCAGCACCTCGGGCGCGATGCCGCAACCGTTGTCGGTCACTTCGACCCAGGCTTCGCCGCCATGACAGCCGGTGCGGATGGTGATCTGGCCGCGTGCCGGGCCGATGGCATGGGCGGCGTTGATGACCAGGTTCATGAACACCTGGTTCAGTTCGGACGGCAGGCACTCCACCATGGGCAGCTCGCCATATTCCTTATGCAGATCGGCCACCTTGCGGATTTCGCCGGCCATGATATTCAGGGTGGAGTCCAGGCCGCGGTGCAGGTCGGCCAGCTCCCATGGCGAGCTGCAATTGCCATTGCGCGAAAAATCCTTCAGGGACTGCACGATCTTGCTGACGCGTCCCATGCCGTCCTTGGATTGCGCCATCAGCACGGGAATGTCCTCGCGCAGGAAGGCCAGCTGGCCTGGATCGCGCAGAGGCCGCGGCGCCAGGCCGGCGGGAGCTTCGCAGCCGCCATTGCAATTGTCGGCGTAAGCGTCCAGCAGCCCGAACAAATTTTCCAGATACTCTTCCAGCACGCCGAAATTCGACTGCAGAAAGCCGAGCGGGTTGTTGATCTCGTGCGCCACGCCGCTGCACAGCAGGCCAAGGGACGCCAGCTTCTCCGATTGAACCAGGCGGCTTTCCAGCTGCTTGCGCTGCTCGAATTGCTGCTGCAGCTGGCGGTTGGCCTCCAGCAGTTCGGCGGTCCTGCTGACCACGGCGCTTTCCAGGCTTTCCATGCGGCTGGCCGCTTGCTGCGCCAGCCGCCATTTCTCGGTCAGCGTATTGGCCAACTGCTGCACCTCGATCATATCGAAGGGCTTGCGCAGGATGAGCAGGCGGTCGCGCGCATCCAGCCGCGCCAGCACTTCCTGCCAGGTATGGTCGGAATAGGCGGTGCAGATGACCACCTGCAGCGCCGGGTCGGTCTGCCACAGATGTTCGATGGTTTGCACGCCGTCCCAGCCTGGCGGCATGCGCATGTCGACAAAGGCCAGCGCATAGGGACGGCCGGCGGCCAGCGCGGCGGCGGCCATGCGCGCGCCTTCCTCGCCCTGGCTGGCGCAATCGAGGGTAAAGGCTGGCGTCTGCGCAGCCGCGGCGGCGCCGAACAGAAAGGCTTCGGCTTCGTCCAGGCTGGCGTCGGCGGCGCTGGAAGGTAGCAGGATCTTGCGGAAGTCGTCGTGAATGGCCGGCATATCGTCAATCACCAGCAGGCGGCGTTCGGCAGAGGCGTTCATGGTGTGGCGTCCTTGCAGGGGGAATGGAGCGGAAGCTGTAGGGTGAAGGTGGCGCCCGTGCCAGGGCCGTCGCTGGCCGCCTGCAGGCTTCCGCCCATCTCGCGCGCGGCCAGCACGCAGCTGTGCAGGCCGAAGCCATGGCCGTCCTTGCGGGTGGTGAAGCCGTGGCTGAAGATGCGCGCCAGATTCTCGGCCGGAATGCCCTCGCCGCTGTCGGCCACTTGCACCTGCACATTGCCGTCTCCGTGCCGGCGCAGGCGCAGGATGAGGCGGCGCTCGCCGGCCGCCAGACCGTCCATGGCGCGGCGCGCATTGCCCAGCAGGTTGATCAGGATTTGCAGCACGCGGTGGCGGTCGAGCCGCAGCGGCGGCAGCGCGCTGTAGTCGCGCACGATGCCGATGCCGTCATGCCGGCAGGCGAGGCCGCTCATGCCCAGCGCTTCCTCCAGCAGCTGGTCGAGGCGGCAGTCTTCGAGCAGGCAGGCGGTGCCGGCATAGGACTGCTGGGTGGCGATGATGTCCTTGATATGCTCGATGCTGCCGGACAGCGAGGTCAGTTCGGCCAGCGCCTTCTGGCGTTCCACGCCGAGGGCGGCGGCCAGTTCGCCCAGATAGGCCGGCAGGCGCTGGCCGCGTTCGTCGCGAAGCAGGAAATCGGTCCATTGCGCGCCCTGGCTGTTCATCAGCTGCACGGCCTTGGACAGGCCCGGTGCGCGCGAGCTGCGCGCCTGCTGCACCAGCAGGGCGGCCGAGACGCCCACGCTGTTCAGCACATTGCCGACATTGTGCAGCACATTGGTGGCGATTTCCGCCATGCCGGCCTGGCGCGCCGCCGCCACCAGCTGGCTCTGGGCCTGTTCCAGTTCCTGCGTGCGCTGGCGCACGCGCCGCTCCAAATGTTCGTTGGCGTGGTGCAGGGCGTGGTTGATGCGGTTGATGATGCGGTGGCTGCGCAGCAGGCGGATGGCGGCGTACAGCAGCAGCGCCGCCAGCCCGGCGGAAAACAGCAGCAGATACAGCCGGTGCATATAGGCTGCGCCGGCGGCGTGCTGTTGCTGCTGCGTCAGCAGGTTATTGACTTCGTCGAGATGGGCGGCGGTCGGCGCCTGCGCGATCTGGGCCAGCAGTGCGCTCACCTGCGCGTGCTCGCGCAGCACGGTGCGCACATGGGCCAGGAAGATGTCCAGCTTGAGCCGGCTCTCGCCGCTCTGGCGCGAACGGAAATCCAGCAGCGCTTCGAGCTCCGTTCTGACATTGACCAGGTGTTCGGGCGCGGGCGCTTCGGTATACACCAGGGTGGCCAGCAGCACCGCGTTGACCGCGCCGCCCAACTCGCCCTGGGCGCGGCTGAATGGCGCCTTGTCGGGCAGCTCGGCGCCGGCGCCGGCGTCGGTGGCGGCCACCGGCAGAAAGACCAGGGAGTTGCGCAGGACGGCGTTGTGCGATTTGAATGCTTCGATGAGCCGGGCCTTTTCCGTCATCGCCTGCTGGAAGGCGTGCAGCACCTGTTCCAGTTTTTTCTGCAGCGCCTCCGGCGCGTTCTGCCGCAGCACCGCCAGCTGCTGCGGCAGCGTGGCGACGTCGGGCAGGGGATCGACCAGGGCGTCGTAGTTCTGATTGAGGCCGACCCGCGACTTCATCACGTTCAGCTCCCAGCTGGCGTCCAGCTGTTTCAAATGGCGCAGCAGCGCGATATTGGCGAAATAGCTGGAAGCGTCGTAGTCGCGGCTCCTGGCATAGAACAGCAACAGGGCGGAAGCCAGCAGCAGGCCGAGCGCGGCCAAGGGCAGCCAGCCTTTGCGCAGAGGTGGAACCTTCATGGCGTCGCCCGCGGCGCGGCGCTCAGCGCGCCGAGAAACTGCGCGATCAGGCGCTTGTCCTCGGCCGATCCCACGCGTCCCAGCTGATAGCGGAACATGATGTCGATCGCCTCTTCCAAGGTGGCGGCGGAACCGTCGTGCAGATAGGGCGCGGTCTGCGCCACATTGCGCAGGCTGGGCACCTTGAACACCTGGCGATCCTCTTCGCGGCCGGTGCGCAGGAAGCGGCCCTGGGCCGCGCCGGTGCGCGCGCCGGGCGGCAGCAGATCCTCCATCACGCCGAATTTCTGGAACATATTCCCGCCGACGTTCGCGCCCTGGTGGCAGGCGATGCAGCCGTATTGCTTGAAGCGTAGATAGCCGGTTTTTTCGTCCGCCGTGATGGCCTTGGCGTCGCCGCGCAGATAGCGGTCGAAGCGCGAATCGGGCGTGATCAGGGTGCGTTCGTAGCTGGCCAGCGCGTTCTGGATATTGGCGCGCGTGACGCCGTCCTTGTAGACGGCGTCGAAGGCGCGCCGGTAACTGTCGTCACGGGCCAGCAGGCGCACGATGTCGGGCCAGGCGCCGCCCATCTCGACCGGATTTTGCACCACCTGGTCGATCTGCTCTTCCAGCGTGGCGGCGCGGCCATCCCAGAACTGTTTGAAATTGAGCGCGGCGTTCAGCACCGTGGGCGCGTTCAGCGCGGTGGCCTGGCCGCGCCAGCCCAGCGACTGGCGGCGGCCGTCGGCGCCGCCCTTGGCCAGGTCGTGGCAGCTGGCGCAGGAGACGCGCCGGTTGCCCGACAGGCGCACTTCGCGGAACAGACGGGCGCCGAGGGCGGCGCGGGCCGGATCCTGGCGCAGGCTGGCCGGCAGCGGCTTGATCGGTTCATCCGCGACTTCGGCCGCGCCCTGGCCCGCCAGCAGCAGGCCGAGGCAGGCCAGGAAGGGCAGCAGCATGGTTTTCATCCTGGCCTCCCGTCTCAGGCGTCGCTTTCGGCCAGGCCGTACAACTGCCAGTAATGGCGGAAGGCCTCGCGGATATTGTCGCGCATGGTGCGGTTGTCCCAGGGTTTGGTGTAGAAGCGGTACAGGGCGCCGCGGTTGACCGATTCCACGATGGTGGCCAGTTCGGTCTGGCCGGAGAGAATGATGCGCAGCGTGCGCGGATACATGTCCTTGATGCGGTCCAGCAGCTCGGTGCCGCTCATCTCGTCCATGCGCTGGTCGCAGATCACCACCTGCACCTCGTTGCAGGCCAGCAGATTGAAAGCCTGCGCGGCGCCCTGGGCGGTCAGGATGCGGTAGCCGTCGTGGCGCAGCAGGCGCTCCAGCGCCGCCAGCACCATCGGTTCGTCGTCGATCAGCAGCACGGTGCGTAGCGGCGCCGGCGCCAGCGCTGGCGCCGGCGCGGCGGCCGCCATGCCCCGCCCTTCCTGCAGCAATTGCTCGAAGCGCGCCGCCGGCAGCGGCCGCGAATAGTAATAGCCCTGGATCTGGTCGCAGCGCCGCCGGCTCAGATAGGCCAGCTGCTCGGCCGTTTCCACGCCCTCGGCCACCACGTCCAGGTTCAGATTGTGTGCCATGGCGATGATGGCTTCCACCATGGTGGCGTCGCCCGGATTGCTGATGACGTCGCGGATGAAGGCTTGGTCGATTTTCAGCGTATCGACCGGGAAGTGCTTCAGGTAGGCCAGGCTGGAATGGCCGGTGCCGAAATCGTCGATGGCGACGCGCACCCCGAGCCGGCGCAGCGCGGCGAGGATGCTGGCGGTGCGTGCCGTATCGTCCATCAGGGCGCTTTCCGTCACTTCCAGCTCCAGCATGCCGGGAACGATATGGTAGCGTTTGAGCAGCCTTTCGATCCCGCCTTGCAGGTCCGCCTCGGCAAACTGGCGCGCGGCGATATTGATGCCGATCTGCAGCGGCTGGCGCGTCAGCTTGCGCCACTGCGCCAGCTTGCGGCAGGCTTCTTCCAGGATCCAGGCGCCGACCGGCACGATCAGTCCGGTTTCCTCCAGCGCCGGAATGAACTGGGCCGGCGAGATCTGGCCGTGGCCGGGCCGGTTCCAGCGCAGCAGGGCTTCGGCGCTGATCATGCGGCCGCTGCTGATTTCCAGCTTGGGCTGGTAATACAGCTCGAATTCCTCGTTCTCCAGCGCGCGCCGCAGCGCGCATTCAAGATCGAGGCGCTGCTGGGCTTCGATCTTGATGGTGTCGGTAAACAGGCGCGAGCGGCCGCCGCCATCCTGGCGCGCCTGCAGCAGGGCGGTGCCGGCGTGCTGGAGCAGATGCTCGGCGTCGCCGGCGTCGCCCGGATGCAGGGCGATGCCGATGCTGGCGCTCAGGCTGACGGCGCCGTCTTCCAGCCGGAACGGCGCGGCGCAGGCCTGGCGCACCACATCGGCCGCCGCCAGCTGCTGCGGCGCCGTCAGGCCGGCCAGCAGCAGGGCGAATTCGTCGTCGCCCAGGCGGCCCAGCAGATAGCCGGGCGGCGCATAGTCCTGCAGACGCTGCACGAACTGGCGCAGCACGGCGTCGCCTAGCTGGCAGCCCAGGGTGTCGCTGATGCGGCGGAAGCCGTCCAGGCCGATCAGCAGCAGGGTTCTGCCGGCGTCCTGCGCCGCCGCCAGCTCCTGCTGCAACTGGCTTTCGAACAGCGGCCGGTTGGGCAGGCCGGTGACCGGATCGTGGCTGGCCTGGCGCAGGCCGAAATCGCGCGTGCCGCGGTACAGCAGCCGCACTTCGAGCAGGTGGTGGATGCGCGTCAGCATTTCCTGCACGTCCAGCGGCTTGCTCATGAAGTCGCGCGCGCCGGCCTGCAGGGCGCGCAGCTTGTGTTCCGGTTCGGCGGTGATGGCCAGTACCGGCAGGTACTCGTCGAGCGCCATGGCGTGCAGGTTTTCCAGCAGGGCGAAGCCGTCCATCTCCGGCATGTTCAGATCGAGCAGGATCAGGTCGTAGCGCTTTTCGCGGTACAGGCGGCAAGCCTCGGCCGGCTGGGTGGTCGACTCCACCGCCGTGTAGCCGGCGCAGCGCAGAATATTCTCCATCAGCGCAATATTGCTGTACCGGTCATCGACGATCAGAATGCTCGCTTGCTGCAGTTCGCTGGCGGGAATCATGGTGCCTCCGACAAGATTAAGTTGGTGATCTGCGCGCGATCGCGGCCGCGACCACGTCCAGGAGCTGCCGCTCGTCCATCGGTTTGGTCAGATAGGCCAGGGGCGGATAACGCATGGCTTGCTGCTGGGCTTGCGGCGAATGCTGGCCGGTGACGACGATGGTGGCGATGTGGGGCGCGGCCTGCGCCAGGCGCGCCTGCAGCGTGAAGCCGTCCATCAGCGGCATGTGCAGGTCGAGCACCACGCAGCAGGGCTGCTGGCGCGCCATATCGGCCATCAATTCGGTGCCGCTGGCATAGGGGCGTGCCGCGATGCCGGCCGAGCGCAGCAGGCGCAGCACGGCGCGCCTGACCATTTCGTCATCGTCCACCACAGCGACCCAGGGAGTAGAAGTATCCATGGCCTCAGCTTAGATGCTGGGGCCGGCCGGCGGTATTGGACCTTGGTCCTATGCGGCTGGCTTAGGCGGGATCGGCGGCATTGGCCGGCTGCGCCCGGTCCACCAGGCGCACCAGCGCGGTCAGCGAGCGCACCTGCATTTTTTGCATGACGCGGGCGCGGTGCACCTTGACGGTTTTTTCCACCATGCCCAGAGCGGCGCCGATCTGCTTGTTGAGCAAGCCTTCCACCAGCAAGGCCATGACTTCGCGTTCGCGCGGGGTCAGGCTGTCCAGGCGCTGCTGGATGCCGCGGCGTTCCTGCGCCGCGCCGCGCGCGCGCCGGTTGTGGGCGAAGGCGTGCCCGATGGCGGCGATCAGGCGCTCGCCATCGACCGGCTTGGTCAGGAAGTCGGCCGCGCCCAGCTTCATGGCGCGGATGCCGGCATCGAGGTCGCCCTGGCCGGTCAGGAAGATGGCCGGCAGCAGGCTGGGATGCTGGCGCAGGGCGTGCAGCAGGTCCAGGCCGTTCATGCCGGGCATGGACAGGTCGAGCACCAGGCAGCCGGCGGCGTCGGCGTTGCCGCTGTCGAGAAAGGCTTGCGCCGACAAGTAGCCGTCCACCTCGAAACCGGCGGCGTGCAGCAGGCGGCCCAGCGCCTTCAGGATCTCGGGCTGGTCGTCCACCAGGAAAACGCGCGGCGGGCTGTTCATGGCAGTTCGGGCAAGCTCAAATGCAGGCAGGCGCCGCCGGCGCTGCCGTTCTCGGCCCACAGCCGGCCCTGGTGCGCCTGGACGATACTGCGGCAGATCGACAGGCCCAGGCCCATGCCCTGGCTCTTGGTGGTGAAGAAGGGTTCGAAGATGCGGCCCAGCTGGCCCGGCGGGATGCCGGGGCCGCTGTCCTGCACGGCCAACTGCCACTGCTTGCCGTAGCGCCGGCTGCGGATGCTGATCTGGCGCTGGGCAGGGGGCGTGGCGGCCATGGCGTCGCAGGCATTGACGATCAGATTGATCAGCACCTGCTGCAGCTGCACGCGGTCGGCCAGCAACTGCAGGGCGCCGCCCGCCAGTTCGGTGTGCAGGGTGACGCCATGCTGGATCAGGTCGGCGCGCAGGATGTGCAGCACATCGCTGAGCAGGTCGTCGGCCAGCACCGGCTGCATCACGCTCTCCTGGTTGCCGATCAGGCTGCGCAGGCGGCGGATGATGGCGCTGGCGCGTTCGTCGGCCTCGACGATATCGTGCAGGATCTCGCGCAGCTCGTCCAGGTCGGGACGCGGCTGGCGCAGGAAGCGCTGCGCCGCCTGGGCATTGCTGAGAATGGCCGTGAGCGGCTGGTTCAGCTCGTGGGCCAGGGTGCCGGACAGTTCGCCCAGCATGGCCACGCGCGACAGGTGGGTGATTTCCTTTTGCTTTTGCAGGGTCTCGAGTTCGGCCTGCTTGCGCGCCGTGATGTCGAGCGAGACGCCGCGCACCAAGGCCACCTGGCCGGCGGCGTTGTATTCGGCCTGGCCCTGGGAGCTGATCCAGCGCTGCGCGCCGTCCGGATGCACGATGCGGAATTCCAGTTCGTAGCGGCCTTGCGGCTGGGCCAGCGCGGCTTCGGCGGCGGGCCGGTCTTCCGGATGGATGCGGCCCAGCACGTCGGCGATGGCCAGGGTTTGGCCGGGCGCGAAGCCGAACAGCGCGCGCCAGGTGTCGGAGACCCAGATTTCGTGGCGCAGCTGGTCGCGCACCCAGATGCCCAGGCGCGTGGCCTGGGCCGCCAGCATCAGCCGCTGCTCGCTCTCGCGGCTGTGGGCCCGGGCCGCGCGCACGCTGGCGGCGGCGTCGTGCATGGCTTGCGCCAGTTCGCGCGCCTCGCGGATGGCCAGCGGCGGCAGCGCCGGCATCTCGCCGCTGCCGGCCGCCAGGGCGGGCGGGATCAGGGCGCGCACCGAGTGCGCGATGCTGCCGCCGATGCGCCAGGCCAGCAGCAGGCCCAGGGCCAGCGCGGCCAGGGTGGCGGCGATCAGCCAGCTCAGGGAATGGCGCAGGCCGGCCGTGAGTTCGTCGATGGGGATGCCGAAGGCGACCGACCAGCCGGTGCGCGGCGAACGGCTGTAGACGGTGTACACGGGCAGGCCGTCCAAGGCGCGGCCTTCCAGACTGCCTTCGCCGCGCAAGGACAGGCTGTGCAGCAGGGCCGGCGTGGCGCTCTTGCCCACGTATTTGTCCGGTTCGTGGCTGCGCGCCACGATCTTGCCGCGGCTGTCCAGGATGCCGGCACGCCAGGTGGCCGGCAGTTTTTGCTCGGCCAGCAAGGCGCCCAGGTAGGCCGGGGTGGCGGTGGCGTTGAGCGTCATCGTGATGGTCCCGTCGCGCCGGATCGGCACGCCCACGGTATAGATCAGTTGTCCGGCCAGGGGGCCGGGGAAGAGGTCGGACACGCCGCCGCGGCCTGTCGCCATGATGCGCTTGAGCAGGGGCGTGCTTGGCAGGCGCGGCAGCGGCTCGCCATACGGACGGCGCGTGGACAGCAGCAGGGTACCGCTGGGATCGACCAGCACGATGCTGTCGGCATGCAGATTGCCCAGCGCAGTGCGCGCCCGGGCATGGAAACCGGCCAGATCGCCGCTGTGCAACTGGCGCGAAGTGCCCAGCGCCAGCAGGGCCGCTTGCAAGCTGTCGAACTCGCGGTCGACGCTGGCGATGGTCGCCTGGGCCTGGGTGACGGTGCTGTCGATCAGCTGCTTGCGGCCGCGCTCGTAAAAATCGACGATGAGAAAGGCGGCCACGATGGCCATGGGCAGGACGCAGCCCAGCACAAGAACGCCCAGGCTGGCGCGCACGCCGGGCGCATCCTGTCGCGTGAAGTATCGGCCGATGCGCATGTCGAGAGGGCGGACGTCCGGGCGGGCTGCTGGTGGTGGATAAGGCCTATTGTAGTGAAGAAAAAGAAGAATGCGATCGGAAATCTATACTAGCAATTTGCAAGTTGTTGCCTTCCTGGCCGCCGGGCTAGGGCGTGCGGTGGCATAGGCCCGTGCACTCCGTGTTTTCCATGGCCGCGAGGATGCGCAGCAGGGCGTCGGTGAAGGCGGGGGGGCTATTGAGCAAAGCCGTGCGGGCCAGGGCGGTGATGTAGGAACGGTTGTGGAGTGGGAGTGCCGCCGCGTACACTGGCGCGACCTCGGCCAGCGTATTCAGCATCTTGAGCTGATTCTCTTCGCGCACGCTTGGATCGCCGATGCCGGTCAGGGCGCCGAGCATGCTGTTGAGCAGGCCGTTTTGCGTCATCGCGATGCCCCGTTGCCGCGTTTCGGTGATCTCCTCTGGCTTCAGGGTTGTGAGGAATTGTTCCAGCAAGGGGAGCTGCTTGCCCATGCATAGGACCGGCATGGGCATCAGTAGCGCTATTTCATCCTGATAGCGCTGGATGTTCTCCCGCGCCGCGGCCGCTACGGCAGCGGACAAGGCTGCCGGATCCTTATTGCTGCGGTCGATGCGCTGCAGATCGAACATCATGTAGTTCATCATGGCCTTGGTCATTTCGCCGCACAATAAGCTGAGTTCATTGAGCTCGCCTGGCGCAACGCTGCGGGAGTCGAGGAAGCGCCGCCGGTCGGACAGCAGGGCGATCAGCTCCTTGCCTTCGCCTTCCGTCATACGCGGTGGCGTCTTGCCGTCCTGCTGGGCGGCTTGGCTCAGCGTGGCCAGACGGTTGGCGGCGCGGGCATATTCCTCCAGTGCGCTGGCTGAGGCGAGATGGCTGGCGCCAAGCAGGGTTAGCAAAAGGAATTGGTGCAGTCGTTTCATGGGATAGGCGGTAAAATAATTTCTGAACGGTAATTTTATCAGCCGGCGCGATGGCGACGCCAAGAAAGAGAGATGGCTGGACGTATGGATATCATCAAAGAGTTGAACGAAAGCTGGGGCTGGGCGGGACTGCAGGCGCTGGAGGTGGTGGGGGAAAATGATTTCGGCAATCTGATCATCAAGGATGTTCTGGGCCGCTATTGGCGGCTGATGCCGGAAGAATGCAGCTGCGCGGTGGTGGCGGCCGACCGCCAGGCGCTCGACGTGCTGTCGGCCGATCAGGACTTTTTGCAGGACTGGCATATGACCGCTCTGATCAAGGTCGCCCGCGAGCATTGCGGGCCGTTGACCGAGGGCCGCAAGTACTGCCTGAAAATCCCGGGCGTGCTCGGAGGCGAGTATAAGGTGGAGAATCTGGCGAGCGCACCTTTGCATGAGCTGATCCGCCTGTCGGGCGATGTGGCGCGACAGATGCAGGGCTTGCCGGATGGGGCGCAGGTGATGTTGAACGTGGGGGATTAACGCCATAGTGCGCCTTGCCTTCGCCCAGTGCGCTGACTTGGCCGCCGATCTATAACTATCAGATTTTTATGATTAACTCGATTGCAGTAAACAGGTGGCTTGCACAGGCGAAAGACGACGAGATTGTTATTGATTCAAGCGATATTAATCACGAAGCCAGAGAAAACATGTGGCGGTTTTCGCCGTTCGAAGATGAGGCGTCAACGATCAGTGCCGAAGATGTAGTGGAATTCATCCGTCAAGTTATCGAGGCGCGAAGGATGAAGTTAAGAGGCAAGGAGATGCTGTTCTATTGTTGGCATGACTTTCAATGCCGCCAGCTTCGCTTTAGCCTTGTTTCGAGATCGCACGGCCGGCTTCCCTTTGCTTGCCAGGTGAGTGAGACGAACGACTTGTCGGCCATTGCAAACCGCGTGGTAAACGAGGATTGGTCCAACGATAGCTATGTGCAAGAGCCGTCGGAACAACAGCACGGCGAGCAGAGCTTTGTTCTGCTGGTTTTTGTTGAGAACGTTCCATAAGTCGGCGTATGCCAAATTGCACAGCGATCAAAGGATGAGGGAAATGTGGATCAGGCATCTGCAGCTTCCTGGTCATGCACATGGCCAGCCTGCGGATGTAGTGTTTTCGGCGCTGTAGCATGAGCCGTGGCCGTATCTAAGGCGCTATCGTCTATTTCGATGATGAATGACCATGCCGACTTTTCCTTCGTGAGAGTGATCTTTGTAGCCGTGATCCGGTCAATAGCATTCAGCATATCAATCGCTGTAGTTGTGGCCCGGTTCCCATCATGCTTCTCGATGAAAACGAGCCTTAAGGCTGCATCAACTACTTTGGGAACCTTGCCATATTTCTCCCATTTGGCCACCGCTTGCTCGGTGTAGCCGAACAGCTTTCCAAGAGATTTTTGAGAAAACTGCAGGGCGGTACGGATATAGCGGAATTCCGCACCGCTTAGCTTTCCGGGCTTTTGGCGGAGAGCTTGGCAGATGGCGATGATAAGGCCATCGAGATCGTGGAAAGAGACGCCATGGCCGTAAGGGGTCTGGTGTTCGATGTAGCCATTCCTGAGCCACACATTGCGCAGGCCGCCGTCGGTAAAGTGGTACATGCTGCTCTCCTTTCAATCCATTGCGGTGACGACGATCAAGCTGGGATCCTCATCGTCGATTGCGACCACAACAGCGATATCGCGCCCGGCGATGTGGCGTTCTAGTCGGCATTCCAGGCTCCCGGTTTGGATGTTGGCTTCAGCAGGGCGTTTCATGCGGCCTTGGCGCAGTGTTTCGATAACGCTTGGCGCCGCGATCCTTCGCTCTTTCATCCGTTTCAGGGCGTGCTTGGTGAAGATAATGTTTTGCGTGTCCTGGGCTTGCTGATGGATGAATGCTTCTTGCTGTGCAATGGACTGGTCGGCAAGCTTCTTCGTCTGTTTCATCGCGGAGGAACCTATACAAAATATAGCTTGGCGCGGTGCGAACTACAATACGAAGATGGTCGATGCTGTTGGATGACTGAATCATGCTTTCTCGCAAGGATCGTCGATAAATTAGATGATTACACCGAGTGGTGATGTTTTCCGGGCAGTATTCGGGGTGGTGGGGCTGGTGATGAATTGCTTCTGGGCGAGTCGGAGAGCCGTTCGCTCGCAAATGGACTTGGTTGAGCCTGCTCAACTGCCAGTCACATAAACGTACTGAGCTTGCGCCTATGCAACTGCCTCCCTTCAACTCCTCCTAGTCTTAGGACATACCCAGTCCTGGAAGGAGGTGTTGAAATGTCTTACGTCTATCCCAAAGCCGCAGATCTCGCTGGTCACCCCGTTGTCGGCACTCGCCAGTGTGTGGCACTCGTGCAAGAGTACGCAGGTGCGCCTACAACTCCACACTGGCGGCAAGGCGAGGCCGTCCTCGGCAATCAAATGCTGAGAACTGGGACTGCTATCGCCACCTTCGTAAAAGGTCGCTATGCAAATCGCGCCCACGGTAATCATGCCGCCCTTTACATCCGCCAGATAGCAAGCGGCATCGTTGTTGCGGATCAATGGAAAGCCGATAAGAAAACCGAAATTTCAGTACGTATCATACGGTCCCTAGGCAAGGACAGAACGGGCAATTTCATTCAGCCTAGCGACAATGCCGACGCATTCTTTGTTATTGAGTGAAAGCGGATGGCGATGATGTTTAAGCTTAATCTCCAACAATGCACCGTCGCGTTCATGGTGGCGTTTGCGGCCCTCACTGCGCCTGCATCGGCCGCGCCTGGACTTGTTCTAGAGTGCCCTCAATTCATTGAGCAGAAGTCAGTGCAGATCTCAAATGTGCCGCCAAGCTGGACTACGTTTGTGCGTGCGCCGTTGTATCTACATGGAGCTGCGCCGATGAGCGGCCCGCCTGAAGAGCTTGGCGAACTCGCGGAGTTCAGTCAGAAGCGTGAAAAGGATGTGTGGGTATATACATATCAACTCGATGCCCCGTTCCCGGCTGGGAAGTGGCTTGCTTGTACCTATGGGGAGTCCGACCAGGTCACGCTTGGAAGGAAGCTCGATGACAACGTTCGTGTTTGTTCTTTCAGATACCGGAAAGGGAGGCACGTTGGCGAAAACGATATCGCCATCGCTTGCAAGTAGCTAAGAAGCAGATATTTGGAACCTGCGGATTCGGGGCAGAATGCGGCTGGATTGCTTGTGGGAAAACCGTCCGCTAGCGCGGATGCAAAATCGCGCAGCGATTTTGTGGATGGGCGAATCGGAGAGCCGTCCGCTTGCAAGCGGACGTCGCTACGCGGGCGGCTCGCATGCGAGCCGAATTCCCCGCTACGCCCCGCGTCCGTGCCGGACGCGGATTCACTTCCCGCCAACTCTGCGCTAACGAACAAAAAATTAGGCCCCCAAGCTTGCGCTTGGGGGCCTAATTTTTTGTTCGGTGGTGGAGACGGCGGGAATCGAACCCGCGTCCGCAAGCACTCCACAGACAGTTCTACATACTTAGCACTATCTTTTAATTTAACCAGTACAACGCGAATGTGCACGCTTTGTACTGGCGATTCACCTTAAATTTAGCGCCGATCCAAGTGACCCGTAGCGGCGCGATTCCCTGTAAATGACTCCTCAGCTTTTAACGGCCCGCCCCAGGGAAGAAGCGTTGAGGAGCTAACAGCCCTTAGGCTGCCAGTGCGTACGAGTTATCGTTTGCAGTTAGTTTGTTTCTGGGTGTATTTACGAGGTAACCAGCCCTCGGTATGCCCTGCTCTGCTTTGCAACCCACGTCGAAGCCAGGTCGTCCCCACAGAATCTTCATTGTAACCGATTCCGCAACAGTGTGCACCTTGCGGGCGCTTATGCGTCCAGACTGACCAGGGGGCGTCCTTGCTCGGGCAGGCGCTCGACCGCGACCAGGCCTTCGTTGAAGCTGCAGGCGAACAGGTGGCGCCGGGATTTTTCCACTTCGGCCGATTCCAGGTCGTAGAAGTCGTTGGCTTCCTTGAAGCCGAGGTCGACGGTCAGGCGGTCGATCATATAGGCTTCGTGCAGGCTGCGCAGGCGTTCGCGCCGTAACCGGTGTTCCTGGGGGCTGCGCGCGTCGGCGCCTTCGAAATAGCGGATCAGCGCTGCTTCCAGCACGTCCATCTGGCTGCGCTGCGAGGCTTGCTCGGCGAATTCCTTGGCTTCGGTGTCGACCGCGACATTGAAGTTTTGCACCAGCAGCAGGGTGTCGTAGTCCGTGGCGTTGCTGTCGCACAGATTGCTGACGGCCATCAGCCGGCCTTTGGCCAGGCGGCCGGCCGGGTCGCGCGTCTGGCCGACGTATTGCACCTTGCTCGGGTAGTGCAGGCCGGTGTCGTGGCGCTGCATCAGGTCGTGGATGGTGAAGGTTTCCGTCATCGAACCCCAGTTCAGGGTCATGTACTTGTCGTACAGCTGGATCAGAGGCTTTTTGAACGTGGCTTCAAACGGCGTCTTGAGTTCGACCGTGACCGTGCTTTTGCGCTCTTCGCCGCCGATCAGGATGGGGATGGTCAGTTTCAGGGAAAAAAAGCCCCAACTGGTGCTGCGCTTGGGATCGAAGCGCAGGCGCGGGCGGGCGACCAGCATGAACATCAGGCGCTTTTCCATCGTCGCGTCCAGCGCGAACTGCATGCGGCGCTGGTAGCGTCCGATCGGGTCGTGGAAATCCGCTACCTTGGGATCGTTGATCAGGTCATACCAGTAAAAGCTGGTTTCGCTGACCGTGGCATCCCATACCTGCGGAGCACTACTTCGTGGTAGTGCTAGCTCCGCTGCGTCATCGCTCGACATACTGTTCTCCGGACTATTCGGTAATACTACGTATTGACTCTAATATCCGTATAGTACGCCTGTTGATTGCCATATGGCAACTTAATGTTGCATAAAAATACTTATTATCAGGCGGCCAGCGGCGCCGCCGCAACGGTGGCGCGGATCAGGGCCAGCAAGGCGTCCGGCGTGGGCAGCAGGTGGTCGGCGCCCCAGCTCGACGGTTCGCTGGCGCCGCAATAGCCCCACTGGCAGGCGACGGTGGCCATGCCGGCGGCGCGTCCGGCCTGGATGTCGCGCAGATCGTCGCCCACATACCAGCAGTGTTCCGGCGCCAGTTGCAGGCGCGCGGCCGCTTCCAGCAGCGGGGCCGGATGCGGCTTGGCATGCGCGGTGGTGTCGCCCGAGACCACGCAGCCGGCCTGGTGCAGGCCGATCAGCGGCACCAGCGGCTCGGTGAAGCGGGCCGCCTTATTGGTGACGATGCCCCAGCTCAGGCCGGCGTTCCGGATGCCGTCCAGCAGCTCGCTTACGCCCGGGAAGAGGGTGCTGTGCACGGCGATGGCGGCTTCGTAATTGGCCAGAAAGCCGACGCGCAATTCCTCGAAGCCGGCGTCGCCGGGCGCCAGGCCGAAGGAGGCGCCGATCATGCCGCGCGCGCCGGCCGAGGCGGTCGGGCGCAGCACTTCATACGGCGTCGGCGCCAGGCCGCGCGCGCTGCGCAGCAGATTGATGGCGGCGGCCAGGTCGGGCGCGGTGTCGGCCAGGGTGCCGTCCAGGTCGAAGAGGATGGCGCGGGGGGCGGAAAGGCTCATGGTGGGGAAGGGGCTGGAATGGGCGGCGGGGCGGCCGCAGCCGCCCGTGGGTATTTAGAGCGGACGGCTGGCGGCGACCAGGTAGTTGACGCTGGTGTCGTCGTTCAGCGAATAGATCTTGGTCAGCGGGTTGTAGCCCATGCCTTTCAAGCCTTCCACCTGCAGGCCGGCGCTGCGGATGTCCTGGCTCAGTTCGGCCGGGGTGATGAATTTTTCATAATCGTGCGTGCCCTTGGGCAGCAGGCGCAGCAGGTATTCGGCGCCGATCACCGCAAACAGATAGGCTTTCGGATTGCGGTTCAGGGTGGAGAAGAAAACCTGGCCGCCCGGTTTCACCAGGGTGGCGGCGGCGCGCACGATGGCGGCCGGATCGGGCACGTGCTCCAGCATTTCCATGCAGGTCACCACATCGTACTGGCCCGCTTCCTGGGCTGCCATCTCTTCGGCGGCGACCAGCTTGTAGCGCACCGGCACGCCCGATTCCAGGCTGTGCAGGTCGGCCACCTTCAGGGCTTTTTCCGACAGGTCGATGCCCGTCACCTTGGCGCCCTTGCGCGCCATCGATTCAGCCAGGATGCCGCCGCCGCAGCCGATGTCGATCACGTTCTTGCCCGCCAGCGGGGCGCGCGCGTTGATCCACTCCAGGCGCAGCGGATTGATTTCGTGCAGCGGACGAAACTCGGAAGTGGGGTCCCACCAGCGATGGGCCAGCTCACTGAATTTTTGCAGTTCTAAAGGATCGGCGTTCATAGCCCGCATGATAGCCGCATTTTGCCGCGCGCCAAAGCCGGGATGTCAAAAAAGCCGGCTGCCTTCCCATGGATTCACCAGCCTGACTCCACTCAGGCGAAAGTCGTGCACATTGCGAGTCACCAGGGTCAGGTCATGCAGGGCGGCGGTGGCGGCAATCAGTCCGTCCGCCAGTGAACAGGGATTGGGCACGTGCAGCTGTGCGCTGCGCAGGGCGACGCTGGTGGTCACCGGTAGGATTCTGCCCCAAAAGGCGGGGAGTACGCGCTTGTTCAGCCAAGTTCGCAGCACTTGTCCTTTTGGGGCGTCGTTCCTTTCAGCACGTAGAACGCCAATTTCCAGTTCCAAAATGGTAATGGCGGACAAAAACAGCTCGCCAGGTTGGGCGTCGTTGGTCCAGGCGGCAAACCGCGGGTCGCATTTGCCGCTGCCAAGCCGGCGCATTTCCGAGATGGCGTTGGTATCGAGCAGGTACATCAGCTCAGATCGGCGGAGCGCGGCCGCTCGCCGCGCTCCGGCAATTCCAGCTCGATATCGGCGGTGCCGGGCGGCAGCGCCAGTATGTCGGCCAGGGTGAAATGGCCGAGTGCGAGCTTGCGGTAGTCGTCGAATGTCAGCAGCACGTGAGAAGGGTGGCCGCGGTCGGCGATCAAAACCGGGCCTTGCTTGCTGGCTATTTCGGCTTGGGCTGGCTGGCGCAGGAATTCGTCGCGTTTCAGGCTGGAATAAATCATTTGGGACCTCCTGCTTCCACGGTAGTCGCCTGGGCTGGCGCGTGCAAGCGGACTGATCAAATGATTGGTGCGGGAAAAGGCCAAAAAAACCCCGCCGAGGCGGGGTTGGGTGGCGTGAGCCGAAGACGGGCTAATTACTTCTTGGTGCCCACGACTTCGATTTCAACGCGGCGGTTTTTGGCGCGGCCAGCGGCGGTCTTGTTGTCGTCGACCGGCTGCTTCTCGCCTTTGCCTTCGGTGTACACGCGGTTGGCTTCAACGCCTTTGGAGATCAGATACGCTTTCACGGCTTCCGAACGACGCACGGACAGTTTGTCGTTGTAGGCATCGGTGCCCACGGAGTCGGTGTGGCCGACGGCGATGATGACTTCCAGGTTGATGCTGCCCAGTTTCGAAGCAACGTCGTCCAGCTTGGCTTTGCCTTCTGGCTTCAGCACGGCTTTGTCGAAATCGAAGAAGGCGTCAGCAGCGAAGCTGACTTTTTCCGAGGTCGGTGCGGCCACTGGGGCGGCGATTGGTGCTGCGGCCGGTGCCACTGGGGCTGGAGCTGCTGGTGGCGGAGGTGCTACGCACTTGCCGTTTTCCAGCTTCTCTGGCTCAACGCAGATGGGCAGATCGCAGCCTGGCACGGCATCAGCCGGGGTCCAGTAGCCGGTGCGCCAGCACAGGCCGAATGGATCGCGGGCGATTACGCCGCGTGCATCTTGCACATAGGCGCTCTTAGGCGTTGCCGCCTTGATGTCTTGGGTCACAGGGGCGAAAGGGGGCGCAGTTGGCTTCTCTTGTGCCAGTGCCGATACCGACAGAACTGCCGAGGCGGCAAAGATGGTTGTAATGAGTTTTTTCATATTTTTTCTTTCCTTTCGGGGGTGATATCCGCAGAAAAACTGCGCGACGTATTTGTTGCCTGGGGCGAATACTACCATGGCTGCCCCGGCGACACTAAATCCCACCCGTCGCGCTAGCCTCCCGATTGCGAAACATGCAATTAACTTCTCGTCCATTTTGCCACAGCCGGGAAAATCCTACATTTCTGGAGAAATCAGAAGCCGGGGCGCGTTCGACCAAAATGTTGTTTTCGTGCAACGGGCTGGCGACGATGATAATTGGTAAATATGTCCCCGCCATGACATCGCGCAACACGCGCCAAACGCGGCTGGAAGCGGGGCCGGGCCGGAATTGCGCTGGGGACAGGAGCGCCATGCTAAAATCGTAGGCTTGTCCTGTCTGCCAGCTGTTGCGCACGGCACAGGCAAGCTAAACCAACGTCACAGAAGATCGACCCGCCAATGGATCAATTCGCAAAAGAAACAATCCCCATTTCCCTCGAAGAAGAGATGCGCAAGAGCTACCTCGATTACGCCATGAGCGTGATCGTGGGCCGTGCCTTGCCGGACGTGCGGGACGGCCTGAAGCCGGTACACCGCCGCGTGCTGTACGGCATGCATGAACTGAATAATGTGTGGAACCGGCCTTACGTGAAGTGCGCGCGCGTGGTCGGTGAAGTCATGGGTAAATACCACCCGCACGGCGACGCCTCGATCTATGACACGCTGGTGCGCATGGCCCAGGACTTCTCCCTGCGCTACACCCTGGTCGACGGCCAGGGCAACTTCGGTTCGGTCGACGGCGACAACGCGGCGGCCATGCGTTACACCGAGTGCCGCCTGGACAAGATTTCCAGCGAATTGCTGGCCGATATCGACAAGGATACGGTCGACTACGCGCCCAACTACGACGGCAAGGAAAAAGAGCCGACGGTGTTGCCGACCCGCCTGCCGAATCTGCTGATCAACGGTTCCTCCGGCATCGCGGTCGGCATGGCGACCAATATTCCGCCGCATAATCTGTCGGAAGTGATCAAGGGCGCCCTGCACGTGCTGGCCAACCCGGATTGCCCGATCGATGAGCTGATCGAACTGATCCCGGCGCCGGACTTCCCGACCGCCGGCATCATCTATGGCGTGTCCGGCGTGCGCGACGGCTACCGCACCGGCCGCGGCCGCGTGGTGATGCGCGCCAAGACCCACTTCGAGGAATTCGGCAAGGAAGGCGGCCGCACCGCCATCATCGTCGACGAGCTGCCTTACCAGGTCAACAAGAAGTCCCTGCTCGAGCGCATCGCCGAGAACGTGCGCGACAAGAAGCTCGAAGGCATTTCCGACATCCGCGACGAGTCCGATAAATCGGGCATGCGCGTGGTGATCGAGTTGAAACGCGGCGAAGTGCCGGAAGTGGTGCTCAACAATCTGTACAAGCAGACCCAGTTGCAAGACACCTTCGGCATGAATATGGTGGCCCTGGTCGATGGCCAGCCCAAGCTGCTGAACCTGAAGGAAATGCTGCAGTGCTTCCTGTCGCACCGCCGCGAAGTGGTCACGCGCCGCACCGTGTTCGAACTGCGCAAGGCGCGCGAACGCGGCCACATGCTGGAAGGCCTGGCCGTGGCGCTGGCCAATATCGACGACTTCATTGCCATCATCAAGGCCGCGCCGACGCCGCCGATCGCGAAAGCGGAACTGATGCAGCGCGCCTGGGATTCCTCCCTGGTGCGCGAAATGCTGGCCCGTACCGGCGAAGAAGGCCAGGCCGGGATCGAAGCCTTCCGTCCCGAGCACCTGCCGAAGCACTACGGCATGCAGGCCGATGGCCTGTACAAGCTGTCCGACGACCAGGCGCAGGAAATCCTGCAAATGCGTCTGCAGCGCCTGACCGGCCTGGAACAGGACAAGATCGTCAACGAGTACAAGGACGTGATGGCGCAGATCGCCGATCTGCTGGACATCCTGTCCAAGCCGTCCCGCGTGACCGCCATCATTGTCGATGAGCTGAACGCCTCCATGCTGGAATACGGCGAGAAGGATGAGCGCCGCTCGACCATCGAGCACAACGCCACCGACCTGGAAACGGAAGACCTGATCACGCCGCAAGACATGGTCGTGACCCTGTCCCACCTCGGCTATATGAAGGCGCAGCCGATCTCCGAATACCGCGCCCAGAAGCGCGGCGGCCGCGGCAAGCAGGCCATGGCGACCAAGGACGAGGACTGGATCGACCAGCTCTTCATCGCCAACACGCACGATTACATCCTGTGCTTCTCCAACCGCGGCCGCCTGTACTGGCTCAAGGTGTGGGAAGTGCCGCAAGGCTCGCGCACCTCGCGCGGCAAGCCGATCGTCAATATGTTCCCGCTGCAGGACAACGAGAAGATCACCGTGGTGCTGCCGCTGTCGGGCGAAAACCGCACCTTCCCGGAAGACCATTACGTGTTCATGGCCACCAGCCTGGGCACCGTGAAGAAGACGCCGCTGAAAGATTTCAGCAACCCGCGCAAGGCCGGCATCATTGCCGTCGACCTGGACGAGGGCGACTTCCTGATCGGCGCCGCGCTGACCGATGGCGCCCACGATGTGATGCTGTTCTCCGACTCCGGCAAGGCGGTGCGCTTCGACGAGAACGATGTGCGGCCGATGGGCCGCCAGGCGCGCGGCGTGCGCGGCATGAACCTGGAAGAAGGCCAGAACGTGATCGCCCTGCTGGTCGCCGAGAACGAGCAGCAGTCGGTGCTGACCGCGACGGAAAACGGCTTCGGCAAACGCACGCCGATCACCGAGTACACCCGCCACGGCCGCGGCACCAAGGGCATGATCGCGATCCAGACCAGCGAGCGTAACGGCAAGGTGGTGGCGGCGACCTTGGTCGACTCCAGCGACGAAATCATGCTGATCACCACCGGTGGTGTGCTGATCCGCACCCGCGTGGCCGAGATCCGCGAGATGGGCCGCGCCACCCAGGGCGTGACCCTGATCGCGGTGGAGGACGGCACCAAGCTGTCCGGCCTGCAGCGCATCGTGGAGGCCGATGCCGATGAGGTGGAGGAGGGTGGCGAAGCCGATGGCGGCGCCGCACCGGAAGCGCCGGCTGAGTAAGACGGCAACAAGGCGGGCCCGGTCTGAGCATCTCGGATCGGGCCCGCAGTGTTTTTAACCCGTTATAAAACGCATAAGCTTATGAAGAAAATCGTTGCAGGCCTGCTGGTTTCGATCGCCTTTGCCGCCGGCCAGCCGGCCGCTGCGCAAAATGCCGCCGTGTCGCCGGAGCAGAAGGCGGCCATCCAGGAATTGCTGGACGTGATGGATTACCGCGCCGTGATGACGGCGGCCATGCGGCAAATGGGGCAGGCGCTGCCGACCATGATGCGCGCCAATGCCGAGCAGGCGATCCTCAGCAACCCCAAGCTGGACGAGGCGGGCCGCAAGGCTGCGCTGGCGCGCATGGAGCAGGAACTGCCGCAGATGGCGGACACCATGCAGGAAGTCATGCTCAGCCCGGCCCTGATGGACGATATCATTGCCGAGACGCTGCCGCTCTACGCGCGCCATTACACGGCCGATGAAATGCGCCAGATTGCCGCCTTCTACCGCACGCCGGTCGGCAAGAAAACCCTGCAAGTCATGCCGCAGTTGATGGGCGAGGCCATGGAGATGAGCCAGCGCGTGATCGCGCCGCATTTCCAGCTGATCATGCAATCGAAGAAAAAGTAAGGAGCTTGCCCGTGACGAACATCTACAACTTCTCCGCCGGTCCGGCCGTTCTGCCGAAGGAAGTGCTGGCGCAGGCCGCCGCTGAAATGCTGGACTGGCATGGCAGCGGAATGTCCGTCATGGAGATGAGCCACCGCGGCCCGGAGTTCATTTCGATCTACCGCGCCGCCGAACGCGATCTGCGCGATCTGCTGGCCGTGCCGGAGAACTACCGCATCCTGTTCATGCAGGGCGGCGGCCTGTCGCAGAACGCCGTGATCCCGATGAATATGCTGGGCCATAAAGGCCCCGGCGCCACCATCGATTTCATCCAGACCGGTTCCTGGTCCAGCAAGTCGATCCAGGAAGCGGGCCGCTACGCCAAGGTGAACGTGGCCGCTTCCGCCAAGGCGGACGGCTTCACCCACGTGCCGCCGCAGTCGGAGTGGCAGCTCACGCCGGACGCCGCCTACCTGCACGTCTGCACCAACGAAACCATCGACGGCGTCGAGTTCAACTTCGTGCCGACGGCGCAGGGCGCGACGCCCATCGTGGCCGATATGTCCTCGCACATCCTGTCGCGTCCCGTCGATGTCAGCAAGTACGGCGTGATCTTCGGCGGCGCGCAAAAGAATATCGGCCCGGCCGGCGTCACCGTCGCCATCGTGCGCGATGACCTGATCGGCAAGGCCTTGCCCTTCTGCCCTTCGGCTTTCGACTGGAAGAATGTGGCCGAGAACGACTCCATGTACAACACGCCGCCCACCTACGGCATCTATATCGCCGGCCTGGTCTTCCAGTGGCTGAAACAGCAGGGTGGCGTGGCAGCCATGGAACAGCGTAATATGGAGAAAGCGGCGCTGCTGTACGCGGCGCTGGACGCCGACGATTTCTACCAGAATCGGGTGGCGAAGGAATACCGCTCGCGCATGAACGTGCCGTTCTACCTGCGCGACGAATCTCAGAATGAAGCATTCCTGGCCGGCGCCAAGGCGCGCGGGCTATTGCAACTGAAGGGCCACAAGTCCGTCGGCGGCATGCGGGCATCGATTTACAATGCGATGCCGATCGAGGGCGTACAAGCGCTGGTCGATTATCTGAACGAGTTTGCGGGCCGCTGAAGCGTCCATGGGCGCCGCGCCCGCAGTCCAAACCCTAGCATTCAGACCATGACAGACAAATTAAAACCCTTGCGCGAGAAGATCGATGCCATCGATGCGCAAATCCTCGAACTGCTGAACCAGCGCGCCCAGGTGGCGCAGGAAGTCGGCCATGTGAAGGCCGAAACCATGGCGCCGGTGTTCCGTCCCGAGCGCGAAGCCCAGGTGCTGCGCGGCGTGGCCGAACGCAACCCCGGCCCCATGGGCAATATCGAAGTGCAGACTATTTTCCGCGAGATCATGTCGGCCTGCCGCGCGTTGGAAAAGCGCGTCACCGTGGCCTATCTCGGCCCGGCCGGCACTTTTAGCGAACAGGCTGTGTACCAGCAATTCGGCACCGCGGTCGAAGGCCTGCCTTGCGCCTCCATCGACGAGGTGTTCCGCGCCACCGAGGCCGGCACCGCCGATTTCGGCGTGGTGCCGGTGGAGAATTCCTCCGAAGGCGCGATCAACCGCACGCTCGACCTGATGCTGCAAACCAGCCTGACCATCAGCGGCGAGGTGGCGATCGCCGTCCACCACAGCCTGATGACGCGCACTGGCAGCATGGACGGCGTGACAGTGATCTGCGCCCATTCCCAGGCCCTGGCCCAGTGCCAGGTCTGGCTCAACCTGAACTATCCGAATATCGAACGCCGCGCCGTCGCCTCGAATGCCGAGGCGGCGCGCATGGCGGGCGAAGACGGGTCGATTGCCGCCATCGCCAGCGAACTGGCCGGCACGCAGTACAAGCTGGGCGTGGTCAAAGGCCATATCCAGGACGACCCGCACAACCGCACCCGCTTCGCCGTGGTCGGCCATCTGCAGACCAACCCGTCCGGGAAAGACCAGACCTCGATCGTGCTGGCCGTCCCGAACAAGGCAGGCGCGGTGTACCAGCTGCTGGCCCACCTGGCGAAGCATGGCGTGTCGATGACGCGTTTCGAATCGCGTCCCGCGCGCATGGGCACCTGGGAGTATTATTTTTACGTCGATATTGAAGGCCACGTACATAACCCGTCCGTGAACAAGGCGTTGGCTGAACTCAAGGACAACGCTGCCTTCTTCAAAGTGCTGGGCTCCTACCCGACCAGCCTCAACTGACTTTAAGAGAAAATATCTATGTCCAAGCAATTCGGTCCTGAATACGTTCGCGCCATCGCCCCCTATCAAGCCGGCAAACCGATCTCCGAAGTGGCGCGCGAGTTCGGCCTCGACGAGGCCAACATCGTCAAACTGGCATCCAATGAAAATCCTTTCGGCGTGCCGGAATCGGCCAAGCAGGCCATGGCGCAAGCGGCCGCTGAGCTGGGCCGCTATCCGGACGCCAACGGCTACGAGCTGAAAGTGGCCCTGTCCAAGCGCTACGACGTGCCGATGGAGTGGATCACGCTCGGCAACGGCTCCAACGACATCCTGGAAATCGCCGCCCACGCCTTCGTGGAAGCCGGCCAGTCCATCGTCTATTCGCAGTACTCCTTCGCCGTGTACGCGCTGGCCACCCAGGGCGTTGGCGCGCGCCACATCACCGTGCCGGCCAAGGCCCACGGCCACGATCTGGACGCCATGGCCGCCGCCATCCAGGACGATACCCGCCTGGTCTTCATCGCCAACCCGAACAATCCGACCGGCACCTTCGTCAAGGGCGCCGAGATCGAGGCCTTCCTGAAAAAAGTGCCGTCGCATGTGGTGGTGGTGCTGGACGAGGCTTACAACGAATTCCTGTCCAAGGAAGACCAGTACGAATCGGCGGCCTGGGTCAAGCAGTATCCGAACCTGCTGGTGTCGCGCACCTTCTCCAAAGCCTACGGTCTGGCCGGCCTGCGCGTCGGCTTCGGCCTGGCCCAGCCGGGCATCACCGAGATGATGAACCGCATCCGCCAGCCCTTCAACGTGAACTCCCTGGCCCAGGCCGCGGCGATTGCCGCCCTGAACGACAAGGACTTCCTGGACAAGAGCGCGCAGAACAACGCCGCCGGCTACCAGCAGTTCGTGGAAGCCTTCCAGCAAATGGGCCTGGAATACGTGCCGTCGCACGGCAACTTCGTGCTGGTCAAGGTCGGCAACGACCTGGCGGCCGGCGCGCGCGTCAATCTGGCGCTGCTGAAGCAGGGCGTGATCGTGCGCCCGGTGGGCAATTACGGCCTGCCTGAGTGGCTGCGCATTTCCATCGGCCTGCCGCAGGAAAACGCCATCCTGATCGCGGCGCTGCAAAAGGCTTTAGCGGGGACCCGTGCTGAATAAAGTTGTTATCTACGGCGTTGGCCTGATCGGCGGCTCGTTCGCGCGCGCCCTGAAAAAGGCCGGCGCCGCGCAGCATATCGTCGGCATGGACCGCTCCCGGGATGCGCTGCGGCGCGCCCTGGAGCTGGGCATCATCGATGAAATCGGGAGCGATGCCTCGGCGGCCGAACTGGCGGCCGTGCTGTCCGGCGCCGACCTGGTGCTGCTGGCGGCGCCGGTGGCGCAGACCGAACGCATTCTGGCCGCCATCCTGCCGCATCTGGGGCCGGACACCGTCATCACCGACGCCGGCAGCACCAAGAGCGATGTGGCGGCCGCCGCCCAGCGTGCCCTGGGCGGCCGCGCCGCCCACTTCGTGCCGGGCCATCCGATCGCCGGCCGCGAAACGAATGGTCCCGATGCCGCCATCGACGATCTGTACCAGGGCAAGAAAACCGTGCTCACGCCGCTGCCGCAAAACCCGGCTGCCGCGGTCGAATGCGTGGCCGCCGCCTGGCGCGCCTGCGGCGCCATCATCCACACCCTGACGCCGGAAGAGCATGACAAGGTGTTCGCCGCCGTCAGTCATCTGCCGCATCTCTTGGCGTATGCCCTGGTGGACGATGTGGCGCGCAAGCCGCACGCCGGCCTGCTGTTCCAGTACGCCGCCAGCGGCTTTCGCGACTTCACCCGCATTGCCGGCAGCTCGCCCGAAATGTGGCGCGACATCAGCCTGGCCAATCAGGCCGCACTGCTGACCGAACTGGATGCCTATCTGGCACAATTGACGCAAATACGCGCCAGTCTCGCCGCCGGCGACGGCGCGGTCCTGGAAGCCACTTACGCCAACGCCCAGCGCGCGCGGCGCCAGTGGATCGAAGCTATCGAAGCGGCGGAAACGCCGCAGCCGCAAGACCTGGCCGAATGAACCGCAACGATTTGAAGGACTGAAGGCATGACGCAAACCGCATACCCTGAACACATCGACCTGAAACCCGTGCCGCGCGTGCAAGGCGTGGTGCGCCTGCCAGGCTCGAAGAGCATTTCCAACCGCATCCTGCTGCTGGCCGCCCTGGCCGAAGGCGAAACCCGCGTGGTCGATCTGCTGGCCTCGGACGATACCCAGGTCATGCTGGCGGCCCTGCGCTCGCTCGGCGTGCAATGGCAGGAAGAAGCGGGCGAGGACGGCTCCACCGTGCACCGCGTGCTGGGCGCCAACGGCAACTTCCCGAAACGCCAGGCCGATCTTTTCATGGGCAATGCCGGCACCGCCATCCGCCCGCTGACGGCGGCCCTGGCCGTGATCGGCGGCGACTACAAGGTACATGGCGTGCCGCGCATGCACGAGCGTCCGATCGGCGATCTGGTCGATGCGCTCAACGCGGTCGGCGCGCACATCGAATACACCGGCAATCCCGGCTACCCGCCGCTGCACATTCTGGGCGGCGAATTCAAGACGCGCGAGCTGTCGGTGCGCGGCAATGTCTCCAGCCAGTTCCTGACCGCGCTGCTGATGGCCGCGCCGCTGATGGCGCGCAGCGAGCCGGTGACGATCAGGGTGGAGGGCGAGCTGATTTCCAAGCCCTATATCGAGATCACCCTGAACCTGATGCGCCGCTTCGGCATGCGGGTGGAGCAGGATGGCTGGCAAGCGTTCACTATTCCAGCCGGCCAGTGCTACCAGAGCCCCGGCACCATCCACGTCGAGGGCGACGCTTCCTCGGCCTCCTACTTCATGGCGGCCGGCGCGATTGGCGGCGGCCCGGTGCGGGTGGAAGGCGTGGGCCGCAACAGCATCCAGGGCGATGTGCGCTTCGCCCAGGCCATGGAACAGATGGGTGCCACCATCACCATGGGCGACAACTGGATCGAATCCAGCGCCAGCGGGCCGCTGAAGGCCATCGACGCCGACTTCAACCACATTCCCGACGCGGCCATGACGATTGCCGTCGCCGCCCTGTACGCCGAAGGCACCAGCACGCTGCGCAATATCGCCAGCTGGCGCGTCAAGGAAACCGACCGCATCGCCGCCATGGCCACCGAGCTGCGCAAGCTGGGCGCCACGGTGGAAGAGGGCGCCGACTACCTGCGCGTGACGCCGCCCGCCGTGCTGAAAGGCGCCGCGATCGACACCTATGACGACCACCGCATGGCGATGTGCTTCTCGCTCGCCACGCTGGACGGCGCCGTGCGCCGCGGCGCCGAGCTGCGCATCAACGATCCGAAATGCGTGGCCAAGACTTTCCCCGAGTATTTCACCGCCTTCGCGGCCATCGCCCGCAAGGATAGCTTCTAAAAGTTTCACATATGCCTACATCGCAGATTCCTGTTATTACCATCGACGGCCCGACCGCCTCCGGCAAGGGCACCGTGGCCCAGCGCGTGGCCGATAAGCTCGGCTACCACCTGCTCGACTCGGGCGCGCTGTACCGCCTGACCGCGCTGCAGGCGCTGCGCCGCGGCACCGACCTGGGCGACGAGCACGCGCTGGCCAAGCTGGCCGAACATCTGCATATCAGTTTCACGGGCGAGGCCATTTTCCTCTCGCATGAAAATGTGAGCGACGCCATCCGTGCCGAAGAGGTTGGCAATACGGCATCGAAAATCGCCGCCTTGCCGGCCGTGCGCCAGGCCCTGTTCGGCCTGCAGCTGGGCTTTCGCAAGGCGCCCGGCCTGGTGGCCGACGGCCGCGATATGGGCACGGTGATCTTCCCGCACGCCACGCTCAAGGTGTTTTTGACCGCCAGCGTCGAGGCGCGCGCCGAGCGCCGCTATAAGCAATTGATTGCCAAGGGAATTCCTGCTAATATGGAAGGTCTCTTGATGGATTTGAAAGCGCGCGACGACCGGGATACCCACCGGGCCATCGCGCCGCTGGTCCCCGCAGAGGGGGCGCACGTGCTCGATACCTCGAATATGACGGCTGACGAAGCCGTGGTTCAGGTGCTGGCCTGGTATGCGGCCATCGGGAAATAAGCAGTGGTGTGGCGGCAGGCTCTGACTGCCGCTGCGTGTCGTTAACCTAACCCAGTTGAAGCCGCACCCTGCGGGCCTTACTGGCTAACCTGGAAGTAATATGTCTAATATGGAAAGTTTCGCAGCCCTCTTCGAAGAGTCCTTGTCCCGTCAGGATATGCGCTCCGGCGAAGTGATTTCCGCTGAAGTCGTGCGTCTGGACCACAACTTTGTGATCGTCAACGCCGGCCTGAAATCGGAAGCTTTCATCCCTGTTGAAGAATTCAAGAATGACCAGGGCGAACTGGAAGTCAAAGTTGGTGACTTCGTTTCCGTGGCCATCGAATCGCTGGAAAACGGTTTCGGCGATACCATCCTGTCGCGCGACAAAGCCAAGCGTCTGGCTTCGTGGCTGGCACTGGAAAAAGCAATGGAGTCCGGCGAAATCGTCGTGGGTACCGTCAATGGTAAAGTTAAGGGCGGCCTGACCGTTCTGACCAATGGCATCCGCGCTTTCCTGCCAGGTTCGCTGGTGGATACCCGTCCAGTCAAGGACACCACCCCATTCGAAGGCAAAACCCTCGAGTTCAAAGTTATCAAACTGGACCGCAAGCGTAACAACGTCGTTCTGTCCCGCCGCGCCGTGATCGAAGCTTCGATGGGCGAAGAGCGTCAGAAACTGATGGAAACGCTGAAAGAAGGCACCGTGGTGACCGGCGTGGTGAAAAACATCACCGACTACGGCGCGTTCGTGGACCTGGGCGGCATCGACGGCCTGCTGCACATCACCGACCTGGCATGGCGTCGCGTGCGTCACCCATCCGAAGTGCTGACCGTGGGTCAGGAAATCACCGCCAAAGTGCTGAAATACGATCAAGAGAAGAACCGTGTTTCGCTGGGCGTGAAGCAACTGGGCGACGACCCATGGACCGGTCTGTCCCGTCGCTACCCGCAAGGCACCCGTCTGTTCGGCAAAGTCACCAACCTGACCGACTACGGCGCGTTCGTGGAAGTGGAACAAGGCATCGAAGGTCTGGTGCACGTGTCCGAAATGGATTGGACCAACAAAAACGTGGCGCCGAACAAAGTTGTTCAGCTGGGCGACGAAGTGGAAGTCATGGTTCTGGAAATCGACGAAGAGCGTCGTCGTATTTCGCTGGGCATGAAACAGTGCAAAGCCAACCCATGGGATGACTTCGGCATGACCCACAAGAAAGGTGACAAAGTCAAAGGCGCGATCAAATCGATCACCGACTTCGGCGTGTTCATCGGTCTGGCCGGCAACATCGACGGCCTGGTGCACCTGTCCGACCTGTCCTGGACCGAGTCCGGCGAAGAAGCCGTGCGCAAGTTCAAGAAAGGCGACGAACTGGAAGCCGTGGTTCTGGCCATCGACGTCGAGCGCGAGCGCGTTTCCCTGGGCGTGAAGCAGCTGGAAGGCGACCCGTTCAACAACTTCGCCGCCATGAACGACAAAGGTTCGCTGGTGACCGGCACGGTGAAATCGGTTGAGCCAAAAGGCGCCGTGATCCAGCTGTCCGAAGAAGTTGAAGGCTACCTGCGCGCTTCCGAAATCTCCCGCGACCGCGTGGAAGATGCCGGCACCCACCTGAAAGTGGGCGATTCCGTGGAAGCCCTGGTCATCAACATCGACCGCAAAGCACGCAGCATCCAGCTGTCGATCAAGGCAAAAGACAACGCCGAGACCGCAGAAGCGATGCAGAAGATGGCAGCTGACAGCAGCGCCGCCTCCGGCACCACCAGCCTGGGCGCCCTGCTGAAAGCCAAGTTCGACAACAAGAACTAAGACTGTCTGCGATTAGTCGATGACCAAGTCCGAATTGATCAACCGTCTGGCTGAGCGTTATTCTCAGCTGGTGGCCAAAGATGCGGAGTATGCCGTCAAGACCATTCTCGACGCGATGACCGGCGCCCTGGCGAGCGGTCAACGCATCGAGATCCGCGGTTTTGGCAGCTTTGCTCTGAACAGCCGGCCGCCGCGCATTGGCCGCAATCCGAAGTCCGGCGACAAGGTGATGGTGCCTGAAAAACGGGTGCCCCACTTCAAACCGGGCAAGCAGTTGCGTGAGCGGGTCGATGCGATGGTCGGGCAGCCGATCATCGAGGACTGAGTCTCAGGATAGTCGGGGGCGGGCTGCGGCCCGCCCCTTGTTCGATCTGAAAGAGCGGCGTCCGTGGATGCCGTTTTTTTTTGAAGCAGGAAGCTGAAGATGAAAATCTTATCAACGGTATTTGGTGTTGTACTTTTCGTCCTGTTCTTTGGTTTTGCACTGAAAAACACCCAGGAAGTGGATCTGCACTTCTTCCTCAACTATGAATTGCGCGGCCCCCTGGTGCTGATGCTGCTCGGCTTCTTTGTTGCCGGCGCGGCCCTTGGCGTGCTCGCCCTGACCCCGACCGTCTTCCGCCACCGGCGCGAAGCGAACAAACAAAAGACCACTATCCAGTCGCTGCAGTCGTCGGCCCTGCAGGCCGCCACCCCGACCCAGCCGGACAGCGTCAACGTGCAGCAGTAATGCCGCCTCCCTCCCTCTAAGCATAAGTACTCCATGGATTTTGAACTCTGGTGGTTACTGGGCATACCGGCCTTCTTCGCGCTGGGCTGGATCGCCGCGCGCGTCGACATCCGGCAGCTGGTGTCCGAGTCGCGCACCCTGCCGCGCGGCTATTTCAAGGGCCTCAATCATCTGCTCAACGAGCAGCCGGACAAGGCCATCGATTCCTTCATCGAAATCGTCAAGCTCGACCCGGAAACGGTGGAGCTGCATTTCGCGCTCGGCAATCTGTTCCGCCGCCGCGGCGAGACCGAGCGCGCCATCCGCGTCCACCAGAATCTGCTGGCCCGTCCCGATCTGCCGCCCGAGGAGCGCGCCCACGCCGAATATGAGCTGGGCCAGGATTACCTGAAAGCCGGTCTGCTGGACCGCGCCGAGGAAACCTATAAGCGCCTGATCGGCAGCTCCTACGAAGTGCAGGCGCGGCGCGCCTTGCTGGAGATTTTCCAGCGCGAGAAAGAGTGGGAGCGCGCCATCGAAGCGGCCGTCGCCCTGCAGGAAGCCGGCGCCGGCAACCGCCAGAAGGAAATTTCGCAGTTCTATTGCGAGCTGGCGCAGGACGCGCTGGTGCGCATGCATCCGGAAGACGCCATGCCGCTGCTGGACAAGGCCGTGCAGGCCGACCGCAGCAGCGTGCGCGCCACCATCCTGGTCGGCGACGTGCAACTGGCACAGGGCGATGTGGCAGGCGCGCTGGCCACCTGGCGCCGCGTCGAGCACCAGAGCGTGCCGCATACGGCCCTGCTGGCGCAGCGCCTGATGGACGGCTACCGCAAGCTGGGCAAGGCGGAGGAGGGCGTCAGCCTGCTCAAGTCCTATCTGGAACAGGCGTCCTCCATCGACCTGCTGGAAGTGGTGTTCAAGGCCGTCCTCGAACTCGATGGCGTGGAAGCGGCCAAGCAGCTGGTGGTCGATGAGCTGCGCCGCACGCCGACCCTGCTCGGCCTCGACAAGCTGCTCGAAGCGCGCATGATGGATGCGCCGGCCGGCGTGGTGTCCGAACTATCCCTGGTGCAGAACCTGGTGCACAGCTACACCACGCGCCTGGCGCGCTACCAGTGCGGCCACTGCGGCTTCAAGGCGCGCCAGTTCTACTGGCATTGTCCGGGATGCAGCCGCTGGGATTCCTACCCGCCGCGCCGCAGCGAAGAATTGAATGTAATGAACTGAGGCTTATCGTGAGCACTACCCTGACTACCTATCAAGCGCCGGCACTGGACAAAGTGCGCATCCTGGTCGTGGGCGACGTCATGCTGGACCGCTACTGGTTCGGCGATGTCGGCCGCATTTCGCCGGAGGCGCCGGTGCCCATCGTGCGCATCGAGAAGCGCGAAGCGCGCCTGGGCGGCGCCGCCAACGTGGCGCGCAATGCCGCCGCGCTGGGTGCGCACGCAGGCCTGCTGGGCGTGGTCGGCGCCGACGAGGCCGGGGCTGAAGTCGAGCACCTGCTGCACGGCGGCGGCATCCACAGCTATCTGAAGCGCGACGAAGCCATCTCCACCATCATCAAGCTGCGCGTGATCGGTCGCCAGCAGCAGATGCTGCGCATCGACTTCGAGGACGCGCCGAGCGACTCCGTGCTGCGCAATAAGCTGATGCAGTACAAAACCCTGCTGCCGGACTACGATGTGATCGTGCTGTCCGACTATGCCAAGGGTAGCCTGGTGAACGTGGCCGACATGATTGCCTCGGCCCGCGCCGAAGGCAAGGTGGTGATGGTCGACCCGAAAGGCGACGACTTCGCGCGCTACGCCGGCGCCACCGTGCTGACCCCGAACAAATCGGAATTCAAGCGCATTGTCGGCAGCTGGTCGAGCGAAGAGCAGCTGACCACCAAGGCGCAGAACCTGCGCCAGGAACTGCGTCTGGACGCGCTGCTGCTGACCCGTTCGGAAGAGGGCATGACCCTGTACACCGAAAACGATAAATTCCACATGCCGGCCGACGCGCGCGAAGTGTTCGACGTGTCCGGCGCCGGCGACACGGTGATCGCCACCATGGCCGCCATGCTCGGCGCCGGCGTGGGCTGGCAGGAAGCGGTGCAGACCGCCAACCGCGCCGGCGGCATCGTGGTCGGCAAGCTGGGTACGGCCACCGTCACGCGCGAAGAGCTGTTCGGCTAAGCATCGCTGACTTTCTTCCAAAAACCCGCAAGCTCCGGCTTGCGGGTTTTTTTATATGCGCATGCAAGCTTGAGCAAACGCAAACATTCACTGTCAACCAAGTCGCCGGCGGTCCGTTAAAGAAGGCACAAGGCGAGCGCGCCTTGCCAATCACCCTAACGGAGGAATGACATGTTCAAGAAACTCATGCTGGCAGTTGCAACCCTGATTGCAACGATGGGCTTTGCGTTCGCCCAGGTCGATGTCAACAAAGCCGACCAGGCCGCGCTGGACAGCGTGAAGGGTCTGGGCCCGGCCAAGACCAAGGCTATCCTGGATGAGCGCAATAAGAACGGCGAATTCAAGGACTGGGCCGATCTGGAAAAACGCGTGAAAGGCATTGGCGCCAAGAGCGCTGCGAAGCTGTCCGAAGCCGGCCTGCAAGTGAACGGCAAAGCGCTGGACGGCGCCGCCGCCAAACCCGCTGCCGACAAAGCCGCCAAGGCCGATAAAGCCGGCAAAGCCGAACACAAGGCCGACGCCAAGGCGGAGGCCAAGGCGGACGCCAAGGCGGAGATGAAAGCCGAAAAAGCCGATAAGGCCGCCAAACCGGCCGACATGAAAGCCGCCGACGCCGGCAAATCCGCCGACGCCAAAAAAGAACCCGCCAAGAAGTAAGCCGCGCCCGCTTCAATCAAAACCCGGACTCGTTCCGGGTTTTTTTCCGCCTACAACAGCTGAGCCCGTGTCCACTTTGGTGCCAGGCACCAGGGTGGACACGGGTTCAGCTGTTGTGATTGTGCCGGCCAGCGCTTCGATAGGGGCGGTGGCGGTTGAGCTCGTGTCCGATTGGTGCCTGGCACCAAGGTGGACACGGGTTCGACTGTGGGGTTTAGACGGTGAGCGGCTGGGCGGCGAGGAAGGCGTGGATCTGGGAGACGACGGCGGCGCCTTCGCCGACCGCCGCAGCGACGCGCTTGGTGGAGCCGGCGCGCACGTCGCCGATGGCAAACACCCCGGGGACGCTGGTTTCGAGCGCGGCGCGCTGCAGCTTCTCGGGTGGACGGGCGCCTTGTTCGAGCTTGGCGCGGCATTCACCTTTGTTCACGTCGAAGCCGGTGCGGATGAAGCCTTGCTCATCCACTTCGACGCCGCAGTCGTGCAGCCAGGCGGTGTTCGGGTCGGCGCCGATGAAGAGGAAAAGGTGGCAGACCTCGTGGTGGAATTCCTGGCCCGTGTCGTTGCAGCGGAAGCTGACCTGGCGCAGGCCGTCCGCATCGCCTTCGAGCGCGGTGATTTCGGTGTGCGTGTGCAGTTCGATATTCGGCGTGGCCTTGATGCGGTCGATCAGGTAGGTGGACATGGTGGCTTTCAGGCCATCGCCGCGGATCACCATATGCACCTTGGCGGCATGGGCGGAGAGGAAGACGGCCGCCTGGCCGGCCGAGTTGCCGCCGCCGACCAGCACCACTTCCGACGATTTGCACAGATTCGCCTCGATGCGCGAAGCCCAGAAGAACACGCCCTTGCCTTCGAATTGCGCCACATTGTGCAGGGCAGGGCGGCGGTAGCGCGCGCCGCAGGACAGCACCACGCTGCGCGCCCGCACCTGCTTGCCGTCGGCCAGCTCGATGCGCAGCGGATACTGGTCGCACAGCAGGCGCGCGGCCGGCGCGGGAATCGCCACTTCGACGCCGAATTTCTGCGCCTGCACGAAAGCGCGGCCGGCCAATGCGCCGCCGGAAATCCCGGTCGGGAAGCCCAGATAATTTTCGATGCGGGCGCTGGCCGCGGCCTGTCCGCCGAAGGCATGGTTTTCCAGGGCCAGCACCGACAAGCCTTCCGAGCCGGCATACACGGCCGTCGCCAGGCCGGAAGGACCGGCGCCGACCACGATCACATCCCATATTTTTTCTTCGTCCAGCTCGGGCAGCATGCCGAGACAGCGGCCCATCTCGGCATTGCTCGGATTCTTTTTGACCGTACCGTCCGGGCACACCACCAGCGGCCAGTCCTCGGCCTTGGGCTGGTAGTACTCGACCAGCGCGGCGGCCTGCTGATCCAGGTTCGGGTCGAGCAGGGAATGCGGATGGCCGTTACTGGTCAAGAAGCTTTGCAGCGTATGCAGCGAGGCATGGCCGGCCGGCGCCACCAGCAGCGGTCCGCCCGAATTCAGCTCGATCAGGCCGACGCGGCGCAGGATCAGGGCGCGCACGATGCGCTCGCCCAGCTCGGCCTCGGCAATCACCAGCGCGCGCAGATTCTCGGGCGGGATCACCAGCACTTCCACCGTGCCGACGGCGTGCGCGTTGACCAGCGAAGGGCGGCCCGCCAGCTGCGCCACCTCGGCGGTGAATTCGCCCGGGCCATGTTCCACCAGCAGCGCCGAATTGCCCAGGCCATCGTAGCGGTTGATCGCCACGATGCCGGACAGCGTCACCAGCATGCCATAGGTGGTGTGGCCCGCTTCCAGGATGCGCACGCCGTTGGCGTAAGTGCGCACCGTGCCGAAGCGCTGCAGGCGCTTCAGCTCCTGCGGCGTGAGCACGGGATTGGATTGGTGGCGGCGCGATTCCAGATTGTGCAGGCTGGGCGAGACCGGCTCGTCGCGGTTCGCTTCGGGGACAAATTCCTGTGGGGTCAGCTGCATATTGGCCATCATGGCTCCGTCAATTGTTTAGGTGAAAAGCAAATATCGATATGACCGGAAGTCTATCCGATTGTGCTATGTTTTGCTTTCAATTCACCGCCATCTTGCAAGGATATTCATGCCCGCCATCCGCGCCGCCGAAACGGCCGACCTGCCTGCCTTTTTCGACTATCTCGACGCCCATCTGGCCGGCAATGGCTGCGCCGGCGCGCCGCTATTCCAGCCCATGGCGCGCGGCAGTGTTTTTCCGGATGAGAAGCGCGCGGATTTCACGCAAGGCCTGGCGGCGGCGCTCGATCAGCCGCGCTGGCGCCGCCTCTGGCTGGCCGAAGGCGAGAACGGCATTCTTGGCCATATCGATCTGCGCGCGCGGCCGGAAGGCGCGGCGCGCCACCGCTGCCTGCTGGGCATGGGCGTGCATGAGCAGGCGCGCCGTTGCGGCCTGGGCATGGCCCTGCTCGACGTGGCGATCGCCTGGGCGGGCGACAGCGCGCGGCTGGAATGGGTGGACCTGGAAGTGCTGGGCGTGAATGGACCGGCGCGCGGCCTCTATCGCAAGCGCGGCTTTGTGCAGACGGGGGAAATGCCCGACCTGTTGCGCATCGACGGCGAGCGCTTGGCGTATATCTATATGAGTTTGGCTTTGTCCGCCGAGCGATAGGACGCGACTGCGATTAAAATGGCTATTTTGGCGAACCGAATCTGAACGAAGATGGCTTATAAGACAATTGCCGATACGATCGGCAACACCCCGCTGGTGCAGCTGCTACGCATCCCCGGCGCCGAGGCGGCGGCCCGCAACAACATCATCCTGGGTAAACTGGAAGGCGACAATCCAGCCGGTTCGGTCAAGGACCGCGCCGCCATGTCCATGCTGCGCCGGGCCGAAGAGCGCGGCGACATCAAGCCGGGCGACACCCTGATCGAAGCGACCAGCGGCAATACCGGCATCGCGCTGGCGATGGCGGCGGCGATCCGCGGCTACAAGATGCTGCTGCTGATGCCGGAAAACCTGAGCGAGGAACGGCGCCAGAGCATGGCCGCCTACGGCGCGCAAATCATCCTGACGCCGCGCACCGGCGGCATGGAGTATGCGCGCGATATGGCCGAGCAGATGCAGAAGGACGGCAAGGGCCTCATCCTCGACCAGTTCGGCAATGCGGACAATCCGCGCGCCCACTACGAAGGCACGGGACCGGAAATCTGGCGCGATACGGAAGGCCGGATCACGCATTTCGTCAGCGCCATGGGCACCACCGGCACCATCATGGGCGTGTCGCAGTATCTGAAAGAGCAGAATCCGGACGTGCGCATCATCGGCGCCCAGCCGGAAGAAGGATCGCAGATTCCCGGCATCCGCAAATGGCCGGAAGCCTATATGCCGAAAATTTTCGACAAGGCGCGCGTCGATCAGGTGGAGTATGTGACGCAGGCAGCGGCGGAGCGCATGGCGCGCCGTATGGCGGCGGAGGAGGGCATCTTCTGCGGCATCTCGGCAGCCGGCGCCTGTGAAATTGCACTGCGTGTGTCGCAGACCGTGGAGAACGCAACCATCGTGTTCGTCGTCTGCGATCGCGGCGACCGCTATTTATCCACGGGCGTGTTCCCGGCATAAATCAGCAGAGCGCCACCCCCTTCCCCTGGATAAGGGGGAGGGTGCTTGCTCAACCAAGCTTATTCAGCTTTTGGGCTTTCGCCTTCTTTTGGTTTGAACTGTTTGTCGCTGATGCGGAACTTGTTGCGGCGGTCGCCCATCAAGTAACGCAGGTCGCGGATACTCAGATCGCTCACCTCGTGCATGCGGATCAGCAGCGAAGCACCCACCGGCAGGCGGTGGTGGCGGATTTTGCTGATGACCGGTGGCGCCACTTCCAATGCGCGCGACAGGGCGGCATCGTTTTTCAGACGCAGGTTTTCGATCAGGGTATCCAGCAGGCGGTTAGGGTTGTACTGCAGCAGATCGTCGCCTTCCGACTCGCTATTCATATCAATACCGACTTGGTTTGTCATGTCGTCTGTTCCTTGTAAAGTTGTCCTGCAGGGTGAAACACTCGGAGCTCATCTTGCTGCGTTAATGTTCTTCCTTCACCGAGGAACGAATTCACACACGGACGGATTCCGGGATAACAAGTTTCATAATATATACACAATTGTACAACATCAGGGTAGCACGTACTCAAAAGCAACAAAAAATAGCATATTGCTCTCAGGTGCGTTGTCCTATCGCAACATTGTGTGAGAATTCTACCGCAATTTTTGTGGTAAGGTAATACAAGTCACGATTTGCTAATTGCACAACATTGATTATAAGGCAGTAAATGCCGAAGTGCCGCACGACTACATCCGTGCGGCAATTGCTTTAAACCTGTTGTTGTTTCTATTGCACAATACATGCTGCAAAGAAATATATCAAGGTTCTTTACTCTTCCTTACAACTCTTTTCGGCTCAGGCTCACGGCCCGTCCCAGTTCCACCACCGACATGGCATAGAAGTAGCTTCGGTTGTACTGCGTGATCGTGTAGAAGTTTGGCGTGCCGACCCAGTATTCCGTCGGGTCGGGGCCGTTTTGCAGGTCCACCAAGCCATACAGCATGCCTTCCGGTAAGGACGAGGTGGTGACGACCCCGGCCGCGGACAAGTCTTCGCGCCGGTATTTCGCTTCCAGGCCCTGGTTCACATAAGCTTCCCAGGCGCGGCTGGGCGAGACGCGCGCCGTGTAGACCAGCGGACCGCCGTGTTCGCGCTGCCAGCCGTGGCCGACCAGGAAGGCAGCCACGCTGCCGATGGCGTCGCCGGGCGAGTTGCGCAGATCGATCTTGCCGTCGCCGTCGAAATCGACGGCGTATTTGGCGATATTGCCCGGCATGAACTGCGGCAGGCCGACGGCGCCGGCATAAGAACCGAGCAGGGCGAAAGGATCGCTGCCGGTGCTGCGCGCATACAGCAGGGTCGCTTCCAGTTCGCCGCGGAAGAAGGCCATGCGCGCTTCGCGGTTGGGCGCCAGCGGATAGGCGAAGGCCAGCGTGGTCAGCACGTCCATCACGCGGAAGCGGCCGGTGTCGCGGCCGTAAATGGTTTCCACGCCGAGAATGCCGACGATGATTTCGGCCGGCACGCCGTATTGCGATTCGGCGCGCGCCAGCGTGTCGCGGTGCTGGTTCCAGAAGGCCACGCCGGCATTGATGCGGATCGGTTCGATAAAGCGGCTGCTGTAGGCGTGCCAGTTCTTCGGCTTGCCGGGCGGCGCCGGTTTCACCAGCTGCACGGCGGCGTCCACATAGCGCACTTGCTGCAGCATGGCGTCCAGCTCCTTGCGCTCGAAGCCGTGCTTGCTCGCCATTTCATCGAGGAATTGCTGCACTTCCTTCCATTGGCCGAAGTTCACGAATTCGCCGGTGTAATCGATGCCGGGCGCCTTTTTGGCGACCACGGCCTTGGCGGCTTTTTTGACTTTCTTGCTTTGCGCGGCCAGCAGTTCGGCCGGGACCAGGGCGGCGGCGGCCACGGCGGCGGCCAGCAGCGTCAGGGCCAGAAGACGGGGTTTGGAAAATTTCATCGAGATTGCATCAACAGGGTGTTCAGCCGTTTGACTGAATGGGTTCGACCACCGCTATCCGGCACGCCATATTTCAGGCGACCGTACAGCTCCAGAAATTCTTTCATGGCAGCTTTTTTGTCCTCGGGCAGGGCGGCGGCCAGGATGCGCGCGGCATAGCTGCGCGGGCCTTCGTCGGCCGCGCGCGGCAGGCCGCGCCGCGCCATTTGCCGGCAGAATGCCTGGTAGGCCGCATCCACGGGATCGCGTCCGCGGCCGGCGCGCAGGCGCTGCGCGGCGAACAGCAGCAGGGCCACCAGGGCCAGGCCGAGCGCGCTGCGCCAGTTACCGAGTGCGAAATTTAGTTCCGCAAGGAAATTTCGCTGCCTTTCTGGATTGTAATCCAGGACCCATTGATTCCAAGAATTATTTATCGCATTGGCATTAAAACGCAACCAGGAAAGCCACGATGCGCGGTCGTTCTGCAAGTCCACCAGGCCGGCCAGCCCCTCCAGGCCGAAGGGCGGCTCGGCCGGAATGGCGCGCGCCAGGCTTTGCTCGACGCGCTGCGGGGCGACGGCGGCGGTGGGATCGACGCGTTGCCAGCCTTGCTCGCCCAGCCAGACCTCGGCCCAGGCATGGGCGTCGGACTGGCGCACGATCAGGTAGCCGTCCACCGGATTCAGTTCGCCGCCCTGGTAGCCGGTAACGACGCGCGCCGGAATGCCGGCCGCGCGCATCAGGTAGACGAAGGCGCTGGCGTAGTGCTCGCAAAAACCGGCGCGGCTGGCGAACAGGAACTCGTCCACCGCATCGCGCCCCAGGGCAGGCGGCGTCAAGGTGTAGCGATACGGTTCGCTGCGGAATTTGCGCAGCACGGCGCGTACCGCCGCGTGGGGATCGTCCAGGGCGCGCAGGCTGGCCGCCAGTTCCAGCGCGCGCGGATTGAAGCCGGGGGGCAGTTGGCGCCATTGCGCCGTGCGCGCCGGACTGGCCTCGCCCTTCAGGCTGAAATCGGGGTGGGCCTTGGCGCGGTAGCGCAGGCGCTCGTGCAGCGGCTCCATCACATAGCTTTCCAGCTCGTCGCTGCTGCGCAGGCGCTGGCCGGGGATGCTCAGATCGGGCTCGGTGAATTCGAGCGTGAACAGGAAGCGCTTGCCGCTCGGCTCCATGGTGATTTCGTGGCGGATGCCGGGGCCGCGCAGGTGGATGCTCAAGCCGGCGGGCAGGCCGCCGCGGTAGAGCGGACGGCCGCTGCGGGTCCAGGTGCGCCCGTCGTAGTTGCTGAGCACCACGCCGCGCCAGTACAGCTGGTCCTGGCGCGGCCGGGGATCGAAGAAGCGCACGCGGAAGGCGACGTCGTCGGAGGCGGCAAGGCTGGACAGGCTGCCCGGCGCCATCGTGTCGGAAATGCCGGTGCGCCCGCTGCGCGCATCGCCCGGCAAGCCCCACAGCGGCCCCTGGATGCGCGGGAAGGCGACGAACAGCAACAGGCCCAAAGGCGCGGCGACCAGGAAGATGCGCGCCGCCATCAGCAGGCGCTGTTTCAGCGGCGGCACGATGCCGGTGTACTGGAAGGTGACCAGGGCCGTCAGCAGCACGACGATGGTGGCCATCATCGTCAGCGCGGTGAAGATGCTTTGCGAGTAGAAGAAATCGGTCAGCAGAAGGAAGAAGCAGAGGAAGACCACCACGTATAGGTCGCGCCGCGCATGCATTTCCAGCAGCTTGAAGGCCAGCAGCAGGGCCAGCATGGCGACGCCGGGATCGCGTCCCAGCAGGGTGCGGAAGGACAGGTAGACGCCGCCCATGGCCAGCACCGACACCGGCAGCAGGATCCACAGCGGCGGCAGGCGGCGGCCCAGCAGGGTGATGGCGGCGCGCCAGGCCAGCGTGAGCGTGGCCGTGATGCTGGTCCACAGCGGCAGATGGGCGAAGTGCGGCAGCAGCACCATCAGCGCGGCCAGCAGCAGGAGCAGGGTGTCGGCCTTGTCGCGCGTCATGCGCGCCACCAGGCCCAGCACCGGGGTTGGCGCGGCTGTGGGCAAGGCCCCCGCCGGTGGCACGCCCCCGGTTGGTCTTGGCGGCGGCGTGGCGCGGCCGCCACCGCCGTCGCCAGGGGCCGGGGCGCGTGGCCGGCCTTGCGGCGCGCCGGAGCCGGGTGCGGCGGGCTTCATGCCACCCCCTCGCTGCCGTACAGGGCCAGGGCGCGCAGGCAGGCGGCGCGGTGGGCCTCGCCCAGCGCGGACGGAAAGTGCTGATGGCCGAGGCGGAAGGCGTAGGGCAGGGCGCGCTGTTCGGCTTCCAGCACCCAGCGCGTCATGCGCGACAGGCGCAGTTCCAGGTCGAGCGTGGGCGGAAGCTGGTCGAAATCGAGACTCAGCTCGGCCACCGCGCCGCCCTCGAAATGCTTGGTCAGCAGCTGGCCGCTGGCCGGATCGAGGCGGGCGATCTGGCGCCACGCCAGGTGGCGCATCGGATCGCCCGGCTGGTAGCTGCGGATGCCGGCGAAGTTGTCCAGGCCCACCTGGCCATGGCCATCCTCGCTGGCCGCGCCGCTGGTGGGCAGCGGCGGCGCATCATGTTCGGGGAAGGGATAGACCAGCACCTTCAGGTCGGGCAGCCAATAGCTCCAGGCGCCGAACAGGCCGAGCGGAAAGCGCGTGAACAGGCGCACGCGCGGCGCCGCCAGCCAGCCGCGCCGCGTGCTGGGCGCGGCCAGCGCCACGCTGGCGCTGGCGCCGGCCAGCACGTCGGCCACATGGCGCGGCGCGCCCTGTTCCTGGAAACCGAGCCAGATGGCGTAGCGGTCGCGCCGTCCGGGATTGTGCAGATGCAGCTCGAACTGCGCCTCCTCGCCCGCGAACACGGGCTGGGCGCGGCCCGGCGCCAGGCGCAGCAAGCCCAGATTGCGCGCCGTCATCACCATATCGGCCACGGCGCAGGCGCCGGTGAAAAAGGTCAGCGCAAAGCCCAGGCCGAGGTTGTAGTTGACCGCGCCGATCAGCATGATGAGCAGCAGGCCGCAGAAAGCCAGGCCGGCGCGCGTGGGCAGGATGAACACGCGGCGCATCACCAGCAGCACTTCGCCCGGCTCGCGGGGGCCAAGCTGGAACAGCCAGCGGTCGCGCGCCCGCTTTGCCGCCGCCATTGCGCCTGCGCCTGTCATGGCCTGGTCATCGCCCTTACAGCGGCACCGACTTCTGCAGCTGCAGCACCAGGTCGCGGCTGCCCAGCGCCACGCCCTGCGCCGATTTCAGCGGCCGCAGACGGTGGGCGCAGACCGGCACCAGCATGGCTTGGACGTCTTCCGGGATCACATGGTCGCGCCCCTCCAGCGCGGCCCAGGCGCGCGCGGCCTGCAGCAGCGCCAGCGCGGCGCGCGGACTCAGGCCTTCGGCAAAGGCGCCGCTCTGGCGCGAAGCCTGGGCCAGCGCCTGCACATAATCGATCAGCGCGGGCGCGGCGTGGATCTGGCGCAGGCCTTGTTGGGCGGCCGCCAGTTCGGCCGGCGCCATCAGGGCCGGCAGCGTTTTGAGCATGCTGCGCCGGTCCTCGCCCATCAGCAGGGCGCGTTCGGCGGCCGCGTCGGGATAGCCGAGCGAGAGGCACATCAGGAAGCGGTCCAGCTGCGATTCGGGCAGCGGAAAGGTGCCGATCTGGTGGGTCGGATTCTGGGTGGCGATGACGAAGAAGGGTTCGGGCAGCACGCGCGTCACGCCGTCGACCGAGACCTGGCGCTCTTCCATCGCCTCCAGCAGGCCCGATTGCGTTTTGGGCGTGGCGCGGTTGATTTCGTCGGCCAGCAGCACCTGGGTGAAGACCGGGCCGGGGTGGAAGGCGAAACCGCCTTTCTCGCGGTCGTAGATGGAAATGCCCGCCACGTCGGCCGGCAGCAGATCGCTGGTGAACTGGATGCGATTGAACTGCAGGCCCAGCGAGATCGACAGCGCATGCGCCAGCGTGGTCTTGCCCACGCCCGGCACGTCCTCCACCAGCAGATGGCCGCCGGCCAGCAGGCAGGTCAGCGCTTGCCGCACTTGCAAGTCCTTGCCGACGATGACCTGGCCAACCTGCTGCGCAACATTATGGAATTTGGCGTACATGGTATCCTGTTAAGTCCCCGGCTGATATGGGGTAGGGCTAGATTACCGCCATAGGCACACAGACACAAGCGACATGAGCACAGCAATTTACAGTCATCCCGACTGCCAGCGCCATGAAATGGGCGAGTGGCATCCCGAATCGCCGGCGCGGCTGCAAGCCATCGCCGACCAGTTGATTACTGCGCAAATCGACGCCTTCCTCGACCACCGCGAAGCGCCGCTGGCCGACGTGGCCGATATCGCCCGCAACCACACGGCCAACGCCATCGCCATCGTGCGCGACAACCGCCCGTATCCGGGCGAAAGCCACTATCCCATCGACGCCGACACCTCGATCAACGCCTACAGCTGGCAGGCCGCCTTGCGCGCGGCCGGCGCCGCGGTGGCGGCCACCGACGCCGTCATCGACGGCGAGATCGACAACGCCTTCTGCGCGGTGCGTCCGCCCGGCCACCATGCGCGGCCCACCGAGCCGATGGGTTTTTGCCTGTTCAATAACGTTGCCATCGCCGCCAAGCATGCGCTCGACGCGCGCGGCCTGGAGCGCGTGGCGGTGATCGATTTCGACGTCCACCACGGCAACGGCACGGAAGAGTCGCTGCGCCACGAACCGCGCGCGCTGATGGTGAGCTTCTTCCAGCATCCCTTCTACCCCTACACCGAGGCCGACCCGATCTCCGAGCATCTGGTGAACGTGCCGGTGCCGGCCCATACCAAGGGCGAGGCCGTGCGCCAGCTGGTGCAGGAAAAATGGCTGCCGGCCCTGCATGCCTTCCAGCCGCAGATGATCTTCATCTCGGCCGGCTTCGACGCCCACCGCGAGGATGAACTGGGCGGCATGGGCCTGGTGGAAGCGGACTATGTGTGGATGACGCGGCAGATCATGGACATCGCCAAGCTGTACGCCAAGGGCCGCATCGTCAGCTGCCTGGAAGGCGGCTACAGCCTGTCGGCGCTGGGCCGCAGCGTGGCGGCCCATATCAAGACCCTGGCGGAACTCTAGGCGGCCTGCCGGGCAAATAGGCAGCGGCGCCTCAAAACGGTAAAATAGCGGATTGTTCGACAGATTTAGAAGGCAGAAGATGGCAATCCAATGGTTCCCGGGGCATATGGCCGCCGCCAAGAAAAAGGCGGCCGAGCAGATGGCGGACGTCGACGTGGTGATCGAGGTGGTGGACGCCCGCTTGCCCGAGGCCAGCTGCAACCCGCTGGTGGAAGAGCTGCGCAAGTTTCGCGGCCGTCCCTGCCTGAAGATCCTGAACAAGGTCGATCTGGCCGATCCCGACGCCACGGCGGCCTGGGTCACCTATTACGAGCGCGATCCGGACGTGACCGCCTACGCCATGACGACCAAGAAACCGGCCGACGTGGCGCGCGTGATCGACAAGGTGCGCGCGCTGGCGCCGCACCGCGGCCAGCCGACCAAGCCGCTGCGCATGATGATCATGGGGATTCCCAACGTCGGCAAATCGACGCTGATGAACGCGCTGCTCAAGCGCCGCGTGGCCAAGGTGGGCGACGAGCCGGCTGTGACCAAGCAGCAGCAGAAAATCTACCTGGACCTGAACACGGTGCTGATCGACACGCCCGGCCTGCTGTGGCCGAAAATCGCCATGCCGAGCGATGGCCTGATGCTGGCCGCCAGCCACGCCATCGGCGCCAATGCGCTGATCGAGGAAGAAGTGGCGGTATTCCTGGCCGAAGAGCTGCTGCGCCGCTATCCCGCGCTGCTGAAGGCGCGCTATGGCCTGAAGGTGGAAGAGCTGGACGGCATCGGCGTGGTGGAAGGCGTCGCCATGCGGCGCGGCTACCGCGTGCGCGGCGGCGAGCCCGATTTCGAGAAGGCCTCGCACATGCTGCTGCAGGATTACCGCAGCGGCGTGCTGGGGCGCATCTCGCTGGAAACGCCGCAAACACGCGAGGCGGCGCTGGCCATCCATATCGAAGCGGAGCGCGTCAAGGCGGAAAAAGCCGCGCTCAAGGCGGCCGAGAAGGAAGCCGAACGCATGAAGGGCAAGCGCGGCACCTGATGCCGCCTTAGTCCACGGCGGCGCCGAAGCGGAAGCTGGACACGGCCAGCGCGCCGAAGAAATCGTCCTCGTGATACACCTCGTGCGCGGCCTCGTCCTCGGCCGCGCCCAGCGCCACCATCAGCGGCAGCAAATGCTCTTCGCGCGGATGGGCGGCCCGCGCCGACGGCGCGCTTTCCCAATCGAGCAAGGCCTGATTGCGCTGCCGCGGCGGCAAAGCCATGGCGGCGCGCAGCCAGGCGTCGAAGGCATGCGAGGCTTGCGCGCCATGGCCGTTGAACTGGTGCAGATTGTGGTAACTGAGGCCGCTGCCGACGATCAGCACGCCCTCGCCGCGCAAGGGGCGCAGGGCGCGGCCGGCCTCGATGTGCGTGCGCGGATCGAGGCCGCGCTTGAGCGAGAGCTGCACGATGGGCACGTCGGCCTCGGGAAAGACCGGATACATGGCGCTGAAAGTGCCATGGTCGAAGCCGCGTTGCCCATCCAATAGGGCGGCATGGCCGGCATCCTGCAGCAGGCCGCGCACGCGTTCGGCCAGGGCCGGATCGCCCGGCGCGGGATACTGGATCTGGTAGGTGTGCGGCGGAAAACCCGAGTAATCGTAAATCATCGGCGGATGCGCGCTGGAAGACAGCGTGAATTGCGCCGTCTCCCAGTGCGCCGTGACGACCAGGACCGCCTTGGGCTTGCCGCCGATCTGGCGCGGCAGGTCGCGCAAGGAGGCGTCCAGCTGGTCGTAAGTGTGGCCGAACTCCGTGCGCATGAAGGGCCAGGGGCCGCCGCCGTGGGACAGAAAATAAGTGGCTAAAGTGCTCATATCGAACCTGTGCTATCGAGCCTTTACTTTAGCCCCCGGCCACCCCTTTGCCAATCCTGAAAATATCGTAGTCAGGCATCGATACTTTCGATAGCCGGCGCCTTGACCTTCGCCGCCTTGGCCACGCCGCCGCCATGGCGGACGTCGTCGGCATGCGCCAGCGCGATCAGGGCGAACAGGCGCGCGCTGCGCATCCAGGCCAGCACCAGCACGATGGCCTGGGTCAGCAGCAGGCCGCCGATAAAGCCGACGAGCTGCCCGGTCGGGACATTCACGCGCGCAATGCCCAGCAGGCCGGCCAGCAGCAGGCCGCCCAGGCTCAGCGCTAGATACAGCCCCAGCAACGTGCCCGGATAGCGCGCCAGCAGCTTCAGGCCGCGCCACCAGCCCTTGACGGCCGACGTGCGGCGCTTGTCGATGGCGAGCGCCGCGCGGCCCGCGTCCAGCGTCAGATTGGCAAAGGCTAGCAGCACGACGCCGGCGATGGCGGCCAGCAGGGCCGCATTTTCCGCGCTGGAAGCCAGCACCGCCTTCTCGCCGTGGCTCTCGGCCAGGGAGTGCAAGCCTTGCGCCGCGCCCAGCGCCAGGCCCACCGGCACGACGGCCCAGATCAGGGTGCGCAGCAGGCGCGGATATTCGGCCAGGCCGCCCGACCACAGGGCGCGGAAGCCCAGCGTCTGGCGGCTGCGCGCCGCCGTGATCACGCTGCCGCACAGCAGCGGCGACAGCAGCAGGGCCAGCACGGCGCTCAGCAGCGCGCCGTTGCGCACGCCGCCGCCTTGTTCGCGGAAGCCATGGATCAGGTCCGCCAGCGCCGGATGGTTGAGCGAAACGGCCAGTTCGGGCGCCAGCACCGAGTGGCTCAGCACATTGAGGTATTGCCAGACGGGCAGGGCCAGCACCAGGGACGGCAGCAGCGTCACGCCGCACCACAGCACCAGCAGCCGCCATTGCAGGGCCGCGCGCGCGGCCTGGATCAGATGGGTTTTCATAAGGTCGCAATCAGGGTGTATAGGGTTTGCGCCAGGGCGGCGAGGTCGAAGCTCCAGCGGCGCTGGGCGCGGCGGTCGGCTTTCACGGTCTGGCTGTCATCGAGCTTGTTGAGGTCCAGCAGATGCTTGCCTTCCGGGTCCAGCGTGGCGGAAACGGCTGCGCTGTTGCGGGTCCACTCGAAACGGCGCCAGCGCTCCTCGCCCTCGAACTTCACGCTTTCGCTGCTGCCGTCGGCAAAGCGCACCAGCAGGGTTTGCGGCACGGCCGCGCCCTTGCGCTTGACCACCACCACCGTGTGGTAGGGGAAGGGGCCGCTGCCTTCCTTGGCGTCGGGATGCGCCTTCTCCCATTTTTCGCGGATCTCGTCGGCCTGTTTTTCCACCGCTTCGTTGCCGAGCAGGACGCGCTTGCCCTTGCTGGCGTGGCTGCCTGGCTGCGGCAGCACTTCCTCGCTGCTCAGGAGATCGATGCTGTCGTCCACTTTCGAGACGGCGTACACCTGCTGGGCGAAGACGCGCTCCACGGCCTTGCGCTGGCCGGTCGCTTCGGCCAGGGTTTCGCGCAGATCGGCGATGCTCGGGTGGCGGAACTTCCACAGCCGGTAGTATTCCTTGAAGCCGCGTTCCAGCGCTTCCTTGCCGATCTCCTTTTCCAGGTCGAGCATGGCGAGCGCGGTGCGCGTGTACACCGGCCCGATGCTTTGCAGGCGGTCCATGGCATTGGCGCCCAGCGCATCGGCCGGGAAGCTGAGCGGCGTCGCCAGGCGCTGCGCCTGGCTGAACTCCCACACCGGATTGAGGCCGAGGCGCTGCATCCAGGGTTTGGCCACATGGATATCGCGCTGTTCGGCGCGCGTCATGCGGGTGTTCCAGAATTGGTTCAGGCCTTCATCGAGCATCGGTTCCTCGAACTCGTTGTTGGCGAGGATGCCGTAGAAATAGCCATGGCCGAATTCGTGGATGGTGACGAAATCCAGGCCGAAAGCCCCCAGCGTGTCGGGCTGCAGGTCGGGAATGCCGTCGGCGGTGAAGAAGGTCGGGTATTCCATGCCGCCCGCTTCCGCCGCGTTATGCGGCGGGATCACCACGGTCACGGTCTTGTAGGGATAGGGGCCGAGCGACTTCGAATAGAAGTTCAGCGCATCCTTGGTCGCCTTCATGGCCGGCGCCGCGTTGGAGGCGTATTCAGGCGGGAACAGCACCTTGATCTCGACCTCGGGACTGCCGGGGAAGGTCCAGGTGCCGGTCAGCGGCGTGGCCGTGCGGCTGTCGGCCGTCCAGGCGAAATCGTGCACATCGTCCTGCTTGTAGTGGTGGGTCAGCATGCCATCCTTTTCCACCGGCGCGCCCTGGCGCTGGCCGGTGGCGCCGACGGTAAAGGCCTTGGGCACGGTCAGCTTCACGTCATAGCTGCCAAAGTCGGCATAGAACTCCGACTCCATATGGAACTCATGCACGTTCCAGCGCGGCGCGGTGGCGCCCCGTTCGCCGGCCAGTTCCAGCACGCCGATCTTGGGGAACCATTGCCCCACCAGGTGGAAGGTCTCGAAATAGCCGGTGCGCGCGACCACGCGCGGCAGCTGGTCGAAGAAGGCGATGTCCAGCGTGGTGCTGGCGCCGGCTGCCACCGCCTGCGGCAGGTCGAGGCGCACCACGGTCTGGTCGGTTGCGGGGCCGCCGTCGGGCTGGACGAAGGACCAGTCCACCTTGGCGCCGTTTTGCTGCACGCTGCGCAGCTCGATATAGCCCCAGTCGCCATCCTTGGTTTCCACGCCGGAGCGGAAGCCGCGGCCGCTGCGCCGTATCTCGCTGTGGAAGGTGCTGTTGGCGTTCTGGAAGGCGTTCAGGTACAGGTGTAGATAAACGCTGCGCACCGGCTGGTCGCTGCGGTTGCGCCAGGTGAGTTTCTGCTGGCCGCTGACGGTGTGCTTGACCGGGTCCAGCGTGGCCTCGATCTGGTAGTTCACCACCCGGTCGGACAGGGTGGTTTCGTTGCCGCTGCGCGGACCGCCCCAGGCATTGGGCGCGCTGGGCGTGGTTACGGCGGCGGCGTTGGCGGCGGCCAGCGGAATGCCGGTATCGGTGGTGGGCTGCGGCACGGCGACGACCAGGGCGCCCTGGGCGTATAACAGCGATTGGATTGCCAGCCCGGCTACCACGACGGTAGCGAATAGGGCCTTCAGGATGGGACGCGGTTGCATGGTTCTCCTCTATTTGAATGTAAAGAACTGCAAGCAACAATATATTCACCTTGCTAACAAAAAGCCAATATTTTTCGAGCAAGTGTGGTAAGCGTATAATGGCGGGGTTTTGGTGCCCGCATCCTGTTCATGGACGCGGTTAAACGGGAAAAATGGCGCTGCGCTTCGCTGCGCGGCCAACATTTGCTGCCCCCGCAACGGTAAGCAAGCGCCGTCCGCATTGGACGGCAGGATGGACCGACAACCACTGCGCTGGCGCAGGAAGGTGGTCCAGTCCCGGTTTGCCAGCCCGGATACCGGCCAAGACAGGTGGAACGCGCCGCTGCGCGCCTTCCGTTCGACTCCTGCTGCGGGGAAGCGGCTGGAGGCTGAGGCCCATCCTCTTTTTCCAAGCGCTCCGGCGCCACCATTTATGAACTATATCGTTTCCCGCCGCGCCCTGGCCGCGGCAGTTTCCCTGTGCTTTGCCGCCGCTCCCGCACTGGCGCAAACCGTGACCCAGACCCTGGGACCCGTCGTCGTGACCGGCTCCCGCTTCGACAGCAATCCCGGCCTGGCCCCGATCGGCGCCACCGTGATCAGCGCTGCCGACATCCGCCGCGCCGGCGCCAGCGATGTGAACCAGGCCATCCGCAAGGTCGGCGGCGTGTATGGCCGCCAGGCGCTGGACGGCAGCCCGAACTTCGGCCTCGACCTGCGCGGCTTCGGCAGCAACAGCAGCCAGAATATGGTGGTGCTGGTGGACGGCGTGCGCATCTCGGAAAACGAACTGGTCGACGCCATCATGTCCAGCATTCCCATCGATTCCGTCGAGCGCATCGAAATCACGCGCGGCGGCAGCAGCGTGCTGTATGGCGACGGCGCCACCGGCGGCGTGATCCGGATCGTCACCAAGCGCCCGGCGGGCCAGGGCACCCACGGCAGCGTGTTCGCCGAAGCGGGCCAGTTCGGCCTGCGCGAAGTGCGCGGCGCGGTGTCGCAGAGCTGGGACGGTTTCGCCCTCGACGCCGCGCTCGGCGCGCTGGACACCGACAACTACCGCGATAATAACGACTACAAGAAGCGCAACTTCACCGGCGGCGCGCAATGGACGCTGCCGGGCGGCCGTATCGGCGTGCGCACCGAAATCCTGCGCCAGGATGGCCGCCTGCCCGGTTCCCTGAGCCAGGCCGAGTTCGAAACCACGCCGCGCAAGACCAATCAGCCGTACAACTTCGGCTCGGTCGACAGCGACCGCTATATCGGCTTCTACGAGCAGAAATTTGGCGCCTTCGACCTGGCCGCCGAACTGGCGCACCGCAAGAAGGACGCCAGCGCCAGCTACTTCTATGGCGGCAAGCTTTCCACCACCAACTACGACACCAAGCAGACCCAGTTCTCGCCGCGCCTGCGCCATACCAGCCAGTTCGGCGCCATGCAGAACGAGGTGGTGACGGGCATCGATCTGATGCGCTGGAACCGCGTGGTCGATGGCTCCTTCTCCAAGGCCGATGCCACCCAGCGCTCCAAAGCCTTCTATGTGCGCGACGAGATGAAATGGGCCGGCCCGCACGAAGCGCGCCTGGCCTTCGGCGCGCGGCGCGAACTGTTCGACATCGATTCGGTCGACCCGGTGCCTTATTCGACCGCCAACTACAGCGACAAGCGCGGCTTGAACGCCTGGGAAATCCAGGGCAGCTACGCCGTTCTGCCTGAGCTGACCCTGCACGCCAAGGCTGGCCAGAGCTACCGCGTGGCGAATGCCGACGAAAACGGCTTCACGCCGAAAGCCAATGTGGCGCTGAAAGCGCAAACCTCGCACGATCTGGAGCTGGGCGCGAGCTATGCGCTGAACGGCTACAAGCTGGCGGCGCGCGTCTTCAAGCATGAGCTGAACAACGAGATCTACTACGATCCGACCGCCACCCCGTTCGGCGGCGCCAACAGCAATCTGCCGCCGACCCGCCGCCAAGGCATCGAGTTCGATGCCAGCGCGCGCCTGGCGGCCGACTGGCAGCTGAGCGGCCACTATCAGCATGTGAAGGCCGAGTTCACCGAAGGCGCGCTGGCCGGCAAGGAGCTGGTGCTGGTGCCGAAAAATGTGCTGAGCGCGCGCCTGGCCTGGACCCCGTCCAGCGGCCAGAGTGCCGACGTCGGCGTGCAGTGGGTCGACAGCCAGCGTTACGGCGGCGACTTCCTCAACACCTGCAACGCCCGCATGCCGTCCTTCACCACGTTCGACGCCCGCTATGCGCGCCAATACGGCCCGTGGGAAGTGGCGGTATCCGGCCAGAACCTGGGCGACAAGCGCTACACCACGGCGGCCTTCTCCTGCCGCGGCGGCATCTATCCGAGCGATGGCCGCCAGCTCAAGCTGTCGGCGCGCTACGACTTCTAAGCGCCACCTTCGGCTTTAAGGCGGCTTAAACCCGCCTTAAAATACCCCGCCGGACGAGAATTTTGTCCGGCGGGGCCATTTTTGCTCGCAAAAAGTGTTAATCTGCCGCCGTCTATAACTCGATAATAAGGATGATCATGCGTTACCTGCGCTTCATGCTTGCCGCCGCTACCCTGGCCTTTTCCGCCGCTGGCGTCTCCGCCGCCGAGCCGGTGAACGGCACCGAATACAAGGTTCTCGACACGCCAGTGCGCAACGATACCGGCGCCAAGGTCGAAGTGATCGAGTTTTTCATGTATTCCTGCCCGCACTGCAATTCCCTGGAGCCGCTGATGTCGGACTGGGTCAAGAAGCAGGGCGACAAGATCGTCTTCCGCCGCATCCACTTCGCGTCGAGCGAAAAAGATCCGCATGCCCACGCCTACCTGACCCTGGAAGCCATGGGCAAGCTGGAAGGCGTGCATGACAAGATTTTCCGCGCCATCCATGTGGAGCGCAACCGCCTGCGCAGCGACGACGCCATGACCGACGTGGTGGTGAAAGCCGGCGTGGACAAGGCCAAATACCTGGAATACTTCAATTCCTTCGGCGTGCAGACTAAAATGAAGCGTTCCAACCAGCTGGTCAGCTCCTACAAGGTTGATAGCGCCCCGACCATCGTCATCGATGGCCGCTTCGTGACCTCGCCAACCCAGGCCGGCCGTCCGGGCCAGCCGGAGATGGTGTCGATGCAAAACACGCTGGCCGTGATGGACTACCTGGTCGCCAAGGCCGCCGCCGAGAAGAAAGCAGGCAAGAAATAAGATGGACAGCAAAGAAGAAGGCATCATGAAGATGTACCGGGAGTCCGGACCGGACGAAACGCGTCTGTTCGAACGCAGCTCGGTCAATCATGCTGCCTGGACGCTGCTGGCGCTGACGCTGGCCCTGTGCGGCTGGCTGATGGTGGCCCTGGTCAATGCCGAGAACCAGCGCTATGCGCTGGCCAGCGGCATGTGCCAGGACCAGGTCTTCAAAGGCGGCATCGACAAGGTTTGCCTGGCCAAGGCGCGCTCGCGCGACCATTGGTGGCAGCACCTGGGCCATGCCATGACGACCTTCAAGCCCTGAACCGCAGCCCGCGCGTCCTGGAAAGCCCGCATCGCGCGGGCTTTTTCTTTTTCAAACGGCGCAAGAAGCTGCTTCAAACGGCAGACGCATTCCGCGCCGCCGCGCGGGAGCTGAAAATGGCGGCACCATTCATTTACAGGAGTTGCCATGTCCCGTCTCGCCATTTTCGCCGCCGCCCTGTTGCCGCTGGCCGCCTTCGCCGCCGCCGACAGCCTGCCCGTACCGCAGAAAAGCTTTACCGGCGGTTCGCCCGCCGCGCTGGAGCAGGTCATGCTGGCGGCGCGCCGTTATGCCGCTTTCTGGAACAGCGGCGACCCGGCCCTGGCGCGCGCGGCGCTGGCGCCGGAATTCACCGACCGCACCCTGCCGCCCGGCCGCGCCCAGGGCCTGCCTGGTCCGCTGCAAGCCAGCCAGACCTTCCGCGGCGCCGTGCCGGATTTGAAAGTGGAGATCACCGATCTGGTGGCGGCGGACGACCGCGTCACGCTGCGCCTGCATTTCACCGGCCATTTCACGGGCCAGTTCGGCAAGGTGCAGGGCAAGGGCCAGGCCATCGACTTCCAGGCTTTCGACCTGTATCGCGTGCAGGATGGCCGCATCACCGACAACTGGCACCTGGAAGACAATCTGACCCTGCTGCAGCAGATGGGCGTGATCCAGCAGTAGTCACGCAGTAGTCACGTAGCACTCACGCAGCATTCAAGACCCGGCGCAGCGCTCCAACAGGAACTCCACCAGCAGGGCGATGCGCGGCGGCTGGAAGCGGCTGCGCCGGTACAGCAGGTTGAGCGGCACGCTTTCGCGGAAATAGCCGTCCAGCACCGTCTGCAGGCGGCCGGCGCGCAGATCGTCCTCGATATCGAGCAGGGATTTGTAAGCGAAGCCCTGGCCCGCCAGCGCCCACTTGCGGATCACCTCGCCGTCATTGCTTTGATGGCTGCGCTGCACGCGCACCGTGCGGCGTGCCTCGTCCTCCAGATAGCGCCATTCGTGCATTGGCCCGCTGGCCGTCACCAGCACCAGGGCCGGCAGTCCGGCCAGCTGCTCGGGATGCTGCGGCACGCCGCAGCGTTCCAGCAGCGCGGGCGCGGCGCACACCACGCGCCGGTTCGGCAGCAGCGGGCGCGCCACCATATCGCTGTCCGGCAGCAGGCCATAGCGCACCGCCAGGTCGATATCGTCCTGCACCAGATCGGAGGTGGAGTCGCTCAGCGACAGGGCGTATTGCACCTCCGGATAGCGCTGGCGGAATTCCTCCAGCCATCCCAGAAGCAGGTTGCGCCCGAAATCCGAAGGCGCGGAAATCTTCACCAGGCCGCGCACCGCGCCTTGCGCCTGCAGGCCCGCTTCCGCTTCGGCCATCAGGGCCAGCGCCTGTTCGCTGTAGTGGCGGTAGTGGCGGCCTTCCTCGGTCAGGCGCAATTGGCGCGTGGTGCGCTCGAACAGCCGCGTTTTCAGGCCCGCTTCCAGGCGCTGGATGCAGGCGCTGGCGGCGGCGGGGGAGAGGCCTTGCTTGCGCCCTGCGGCGGAAAAACTGCCGAGGGCGGCGGCGTCGAGAAAGAGACGGATGGCGCTCAGGCTATCCACGCCATTGCTGTCGATACTGGCACTCATTGCATGCATCCTTGCTGCGGTTGCGGGGCGGGGCGCCCGGATTCCCACGCAGTGTAACGGATGTTCAGGCGTTCCGTCCGGATGGCATTGTCTTGCCCGCTCCTGCTGCCGTTGCCGCGCTCTTGGCGCCGGCCACCGGCCCTTTCCCGCTGCCGGTATGCGCCGCTGCCGTGGTCTTGCTGTCGATGATGACGGTGCAGGTGGTGCCTGCCACCAGCGTCAGCTCCTTGGGTTGCTGGTCGATGTGGATGCGTACCGGCACGCGCTGCGCCAATCTGACCCAGCTGAAGGTCGGGTTCACGTCGGCCAGCAGTTCGCGGCCGGTGCTGGCATCGCGGTCGGTGATGCCGCGCGCGATGCTCTCGATATGGCCGTGCAGGGTGGCGTCGCCGCCCATCAGCTTGACCTGCACCGGCGCACCCGCTTTCAGCAGCGGCAGCTTGGTCTCCTCGAAATAGCCGGCGACGTAGAAGGAATCGCTGTCGATCACGGCCAAGCGCGCCACGCCCACGGCGGCGAAATCGCCCACATGCACGTTCAGATTGGTCACATAACCGCTGACTGGCGCGCGCACCACGGTGCGTTCCAGGTTCAGCGTGGCCAGATGCACGGCCTCCGTGGCGGCCCGGACCTGGGCGCTGGCACCATCCATGGCCGACGTCGCGCCTTCGCGGCTCTCGGCCGAGACCACGGCGTCGTCCAGCACGGCGCGGCGCTTGGCCTCGCGCGTGCGGCGGCCTTGCTCGACCTGCTGGGCCGCCAGCAGCGAGCGCGCCTGTTCCAATGCCGACTGGTAGCGCGCCGGATCGACCACGAACAGCACATCGCCCTTGCGCACGAACTGGTTGTCGCGTACATGCACCTCGGTCACGGCGCCGGCCACGTCGGCCGTGATGTTCACCACATCGGCCTTGATGCGGCCATCGCGCGTCCACGCCGATTCCATATACTGGTCCCACGCCCCCTTGCCGAACCACAGCGCAGCCCCCAGCAGCAGGGCGGTGAGGACGAATCGGAACAACTTGCTAGCACTCATAACGGGATTCCCTTCTTGTGTTTTATTGGTATAGGCCCATGGTCAGGGCGCTGAAGATGCAGACCAGCAGGCAAAGCCGCACCAGGGCCGGATGCAGCAGGCGGCGGTATGCGCCCGCATGGCCCAGCGCCCAGTCCAGCAAGCCTTGCAGCAGCAGGCTGGCCAGGAACAGCGGCAGCAGGGTGGGAATCAGGACGCCGAACAGCGACACTTCACGCGGCATGGTGGACTTCTCCTTGGGTTTGGGGCATCTGGTCGAGCAGGGATGTGTAAATCGAATGCAGGTCGGTGAGCGCCGTCTGCAGGCGGGCGGCGCGCGCCTCCGAAGCCTGCGGCAGCGCGGCGCGCACTGTGGCGCCGGCATGCAGCAGCGCGGTGATGGCCAGCTCGCAGCTGCGGCGCTCGGGCTGGCGGAAATAATTGGCCAGCGCGTCGACCGCCTGCTGCAGGGCGGTGGCGGCCGGGCCTTGCGCCGAGCTGGCGATCAGGGCGCGCAGTTCGATGATGGAATGGCCCAGCTCCAGCAGGGTCAGACCCTGGCGCACCACGAGCCGCGCCGGTGCGCCGGGCGCGGGGCCGGAAGCGGCGTTGAGCTGGTTGAGCAGGTCGCGCACGCGGTTGTCGAAGCGGTGGCGCAGCCGGGCCGTCCATTCCTGGCCGGGACCGAAGCATAGCAGCAGGCGGGGCAGCAGGGCGCCGCCGGCGGCGCGCAGGTGCAGGCGCAGGCCGCGCGTGGAGGCCGTGCACAGGGCCAGCGCCTCGCGCCACAGCGCCGCCGCCACATGCTCGCGGTTGCCCATCGTGTGCTCGGGCAGCAGCACCATGAAGATGATGAAGGACAGCAGCACGCCGCCATTCTGCGCCAGGGTGATGTTGAGGAAGGAGGCGATATCGTAGTGCATCTGGTTGGCCGGCGCGATCACCTGGGCGCTGAACAGGATGATGCCGACGCCTACGCCTGCCTTTTTCGGATTGGTGCTCAGGTAGCTGCCGTAGGCGAACAGCGGCAGGGCGGCCAGCACCAGCATGGGAAAGCCGCTGGCGCGCGCCACCAGGAAGAATTCGACCACGAAAGACAGCGGCCAGGCGATCAGGAAGCCGGTCAATATCTGCTTGACCATGGCCGTCGGACGTGGCGAGGATGAGCACAGCGCGCAGAAGATGGTGGTCATCAGCAGGGCGGTGGAGGCGTGCGGCCAGGCCATCCAGTACCAGATCACAGCCCCGCCCAGCAGCGCGGCGGCGGCGCGAAAGCCGCTGGCCAGGACGATGCCGGGCGGCGTCTTCGGCTTGTAGGCGCGCGGTTCGCTGACCTGGCTGCGCTTTTGCTGCGTCAGGCCGTCGTAGCTGGCGTGGAAGGCCGCCAGGTTGGCGGCAAAGCGCTGCAGCAGCTCCACCGCCGTATCGAAGTCGATCTGCCACTGCGGCGTAAGACCGGCCAGCTCCTGCGCCGCGGCGGCATCGCCGGCGCCGCCAGGCTGGCCATCTGCGGCGGCAAGGGATGCCTCGTCAGCATTGCCCTGGGCAGTGCCGCTGCCGGATGCGCCGCGCCCCGGGGGCGGCAGCGCGCCCGCATCCGCCGCTTCCGCCAGGCGCTGGGCCAGTGCGGCGCGCGCCGTGGCGATATCCTGTTCCAGCGCCGGCATATCGGGCGGCACATCGTCGGCCAGCGCCTGGGCCAGACGCTGCTGCATGGCTTGCAGCAGCTGCGGCGCGGGCGAATCCGGCTGCAGGTGCAGGCGGTGCAGCAGGCGGTGCAGGGTATACAGGGTGGTCAGGGCCGTCATCAGCGCCGCGTTGAAGGCGTGCAGCTGGCGCGTTTGCGAACGGGCGTGGGCGGCCTCGAAGAAGGCGGCGGCGCGGCCCGATTCCAGCGCGGCGATGTCGGCGGCGAAGCGCAGATGGGTCAGTTCCGCCTCGGCCGGCGACAGGCGCCGCTCCAGCACTTCGCGGCAAAAGCCCACGAAGCTGTGGCGGCGCGCCTGCACGGTGCGCATCAGCTGGGCGTTGTGGTGGCGCGGGAACAGCGCATCGTTGACGACGGTGGCGCAGATCACGCCCAGGCTCACTTCCGTCAGCCGGGTGACGGCCAGCAGGAAGGCGCCGGCAGGCGCGTCGATGGCGGGAATGGCGATCATGCAGGCGGTATAGCCGGCCAGCACGAAGCTGTAGGATTGCTGGTTGCGGTACATGGCCGCGCCGCCGGTGCACAGGCCCACCCACAGCGCCAGGCCGATGAACAGCATGGGCGTCTGCTGCGGGAAGAGGGCGATCAGCAGCAGGGCGCTGGCGCAGCCGATCACGGTGCCGAGCAGGCGGTAAAAGGCTTTTTCCAGCACCATGCCGCTGCTGGGCAGGGCCAGGATGAAGGTGGTGGTCATCGCCGTGCTGGGCGAATCGAGTCCGAGACGGAAGGCCAGCCACAGGGCGGAGAAGGCGGCCAGCATGGACTTGAGCACGAAGATCCAGCGCTCGCCCTCGCTGCCCTTCCATTCGCGCGCCAGCCTGACCAGCTGCTCTCGTGTACTTGCTATCGGTGTTGCGGGAGGAGCGGCTGGTTCAGGGTTCATAAAAAACGCTATAAATTATTTTCAAGATTATCCAACTGGCGCTTGAACAACTGCTCCTGCTGGCGGAGATCGTCGGCGCTGAAGCCGTCGTAAGCGCGGGTGGTGCGGTCCCACACTTCGGGCATGACCTGTTCCACGATCTTGCGGCCGGCGTCGGTCAGCGAAATCATCACGCAGCGGCGGTCGCCGGGGCGGTTGCCGCGCTGGATCAGGCCCTGGCCTTCCAGGTCGTTGCAGACCCGGGTCAGGTTGGCCGGCTTTTCCATGCACGCCTCGCCCAGGGTGGAAGCGGTCGAGGTTTCGCCGTCCGAGCCGTACAGCACCGCCAGCACCATATAGCTGGCGTCGACCAGATCGTATTTGCGCAGCACCGCGTTGGACAGATCCTTCATCTGCTTTTGCACGTGGTAGGTCATGCGCATCAGACGCACCAGATCCTCCGGAAAGTCGGGGATGCGGCCACGGATGTTTTTCAGGCGCTTATTGGTCGCGTCGAAACTGCTCATTGCGCACTCCTGTGCAAATGCTAAAGATTAAATTGTACTATCGTTGCACTAAGGGAAATCCAGTTTTATGCCTCCCCCCAGGGCCGCCATCAGTGTGGCGTAGGTATCCATACAACGGCTTTGGACTTGCAAGAGCTGTTGTTGTTCGTTCAGCAGAACCAAACGGGCGTTGAGCATGGCCAGCGCATCGTTCATGCCGGCCTTGTACGAACGCTCGGCCAGGTCCTGCGAGCGGCTGGCCGTGCGCATGGCCTGTTCCGCCAGCTTTTGCTGTTCGCGCTCGGACTGCATGCGCGCCACGGCGTTGGCCACTTCGGACAGGGCTTGCACCAGCGTAGCGTTGTACTGCTCCACCGCCATATCGTATTGCGCGCTGCGGTTGCCGAGCTGGCTGCGCAGGCGGCCGCCGTCGAAGATGGGCAGGCTCAGGGCCGGCGCGATGCCGCGCGTCTGCGAGGCGGCGTTCAGGAATTTGCTGAAGCCCAGCGATTGCAGGCCGGCGAAGGCCACCAGATTAATGTTCGGGTAAAAGTCGGCGCGCGCGGCGGCGATGCCATGGCTGGCCGCTTCCACCCGCCAGCGCTGCGCCACCAGGTCGGGGCGGCGCGCCACCAGTTCGGCCGGCAGATTGCCGGGCAGGCCGTAGCCCGCTTGCAGGGCCAGCGCAGGCCGGACGATCGCATCACCGTCGCCCGGCCCTTTGCCGATCAGGGCTGCCAGCTGGTGGCGCAGCAGGGTCAGGCTCTGGTTGAGCTGTTCCTGCTCGCGCCGCCCTGCGGGCAGCGTGGTTTCTATGGCCGCCACGTCGGCCTCGGTGGCCAGGCCGGCGGCGTGGCGGCGGCGCACGATGTCGAGAATGCGCTGGCGCTGGGCCAGGCTGTCGGCCACCGCGTCATGCTGGGCGTGGGCCAGCCACAGTTGCACATAGCTGCGCACCACGGCCGTTTCCAGCGACAGGCGCGCCAGTTGGGCTTCGGCGGCGGCCATATGGGCTTCGTCGAGGGCGGCGGCCAGCAGGTCGCGGTTGCGGCCCCACAGATCGAGGTCGTACGAGGCGCTGACGCTGGCGGCGTTGCGCCAGGCCCAGTGGCCGGCCAGCGGCGGCGGCGTGCTGCCGTGGGCGGAATAGCGCTCGCGGTTGGCGGCGGCGCTGGCATCGACGCGCGGGCCGGTGGCCGCTTCGGCCGCGCCGGCGAGCGCCTCGGCCTGGCGCACGCGTGCCTGGGCTGCCTTGAGGCTGGGATTGTCCTGGATGGCGGCGGCCACCAGGCGATCAAGCTGCCGATCGCCCAGGGCTTGCCACCATGTCTCCTCCGGCCAGGCGGCGGGCGGCGCGGCCGCGATGGCGGCGCCGGTGGCCAGTTGCGCAGCGGGCAGGGCCTGCGCCTGCGGCTTGATGCGGCCCATGTCGGCACAGCCGGACAGGGCGAGCAGCAGCAGGGCGGCGGGGGCGCGGAAACGCAGCATGGACCTGGCTCTCTTTCGCGGAATTACTTGGCGTAGTGCTTGGTGGTCTGGGCCACGTCCTGGTCGGCTTCGGTCTCGATCAGCTTGCCGTTCCGGCGTGCTTCGAGGAATTCGGCCTTGACTTGTTCGCGGCTCAAGCCTTGCTGGGACGGTGCGGACTGGCTGGCGGCTGCGGCCAGCGGAGCGCTGCTGGTGGCGGCTGCGCTGCTGTCGGCGGCAAAGGCGGCGCCGGCGCTGGCAAGAGTCAGGACGGCGGCAAATACTGGGGCGGTTTTCATGCATTGCTCCTTCGGGAGTGGTTAACGTGAAGATAGTATATCTGTGAAAAATACATTTATGAAATAAAAAATTCCAATCGATGCCATTGGGAAAAACAATCAGGGGTGCGCCGCCGTCCGCCCCGCTTTGTTAGAGTGGATCTGCATTCTTCACAGGCAGGAGGTCATCATGACGGGCAATAGCAGTCTCGATCCCGACAATTTCCCGGCCACGCCCGACCGGGTTCTGGGCAAGGGCCACGGCACGGGCGCCCTTGGCCCCAGCGACAGTTCCGATTCCGGCAGTGACGTGCAGGGCGGGCTGGGCCAGGCGCCGCGCGAGCATGGCGGCGTGCAGCAAGGCACGAATGAAGACAGCGGCAGCGCATCCACGGCGGGTGCCGATCTCGGCGACAGCAATCTCGACAGCGATACCGACCGCAACGGCACCGGCGAACGCGCCGCGGCCGGGCGCGACACGGTGGCCCCGGACGGCGCCGATATCGATGTCGACCATATTGAAACCGTGCCGTTGCGGCAGGGGGAGGGCACGGCGCCGGACTAGGGCCGTAGTGTGATATTTGGATAGAAATTCGATCTTGTTTTTTCGGTAATATCATCCCTGCTAGCAACTCCGAAAGATCGAATGTTTGTGTTGTGCTGCGGTGCCCGCTGTATCCGCTGTGTCATTCCCCACCGCTTGCGCCGGTGCGTGGCTTCCTGGTCCACGCCTGGCGCTGTCGTGCATTCCCCCGCCTTTCCTAGGCATTCGCCCGCTTTCCCGGTTTGCCCGGCATCCGCCGTCCATGCCTGCATCATCCCTCCCTCCTCAACATGAGAACTCTATGCGAATGAAATTGCTCTGCCGCCTTGTGGGCGCAGCCTTACTCCTGAATGTGCAAATCAATGCGATGGCGGAAATGCCGGGCTATGTCAAAGCCGCGCATCCGCATGTCGGCTTGCTGAAGGAAGATGTCGACCGGGTGCGCAATTCGCTGGCCTTGACCGGGCCGGAGGTCTTTCCCGCCAAACAGGGACGGATCAGCTTTAGCATGACCCCGCGGCGCAAGGTGGCATCCGATCTGGCCGACCAGCCGGTTTTGGGGGGCTATCAGTCGCAGAAAAGCGCCTTTTTCCTGCGCCATATCGACGGCGATTCCGCGGACGGCAAAAAGATCAGGTTTCAGCTCGGTTTTCTGGACGCAGCGCTCAACGGCACTTATGCCGCCGTACGCAATTTCGAACTGGAAGCGGATAAGGAGGCCACGATTGAGCTGAGCTGGAATAATACCGTGGCGGCACTCACCATCAATGGCACGCGCTACAACTTGCCATGGGCTGCCAACGCGCCCACGCAATGGTCGGCGAAAGACCAGCAATATACCTTTAGTGGCCGGGCCGGCGAAATCATCAAGAACTTCAAGCTATGGGATGCTGCCAATCAGGTCGTCGCCCAGCATGATTTTCTGGATCTGGAATTGCAGGCGCCCGTCCTGGAATATTTACGCTCGGTCGATTCCAGCTGGACGACACTGCAAGGCTGCGCGCAGACCGCCAATCCGGTCCAGCAAGACGGCTCGATCTGCGATCTGGCCTTCCAGGGCCGCGGCACGATTACCGGGGCGGCGAGCCGCTTTGCGCTGGCCTATCTGCTGACTGAACGGCCGCACTATATGGCGGCGGCACGCCGTCTGGCCGACCAGATGTTCCTGCTGAAGGACAACGCCACGCCGGGCGCGAACAAACAGCCGCTGAAGCTGGCGGTCGGGGGCGAATGGGCCATGTCTTCCCGCGTCGGGGCCATGGGCATCCTGTACGACTGGCTGTATGACAAAATCGATGAGCGCGATATTCCCACGGGCGATGCTTTCGCCGGCCATAACCTCGGCAGCTACCGTACCCTGCTGGCGCAAAACATCAAAGCCACCATCGCCGCCGATCATGTGGGCAGCAGCGACGATCTGATCGGCCATATCTGCGGACAATATGCCACGCTGTCCACCGGTTCCCTGGATTGCAATGGGACGATGAGCTGGAATGAGAGTGGCAATCCGTCGATCGCGCCGTACTACATCGCCGGTCACCACCAAAGCGCGGTCGCCGGCACCGTGCATGGCCTGCTGGCCATTGCCCACGACGATGCTTCCGCGCTGCCCCTGCTGAAGACAATGTACGGCCATTTCGAAAACGGCTTCGTGCCGGCACGGGCCTTCATTTCCGTTGACGGCGGCAGCCAGGCTGCTTTTGCCTATGGTCTATCGGAAATGCCGGAACGCGTGAAGCTCTGGCGCGATGGCCTGGAAGGCACCGGCAGCGAACCGATTCTTGGCGGCGACTGGATGGCCCAACTGATCTATCCGTATATCTATGGCATGCGCCATGATTACAGCTTCCCGGCCCGCGGCGACAACTTCGATTTGTCGCTGCGGGACGGGGCGGCCAGCCCGATGGCGCTGGCGGCCATCGTGGACAAGCAGGATCCGGTGGCGCTGGCTTTCTACCGCCAGCAGATCAAAGTGGCCCGGCGTTCGGTCGTAGGGGCGCCGTGGCAGCGCAATAACGACCAGAGCCTGCTTGCGGAGCGCCTGCATTCCCCCTTTGCCGACTATCCCGAAGGACGCATTGAGAGCCTGCCTTTGTCGCGCCACTTCCGCGTGGCCGGCCTGGTGTTGATGCGTGATAGCTGGGATTATCCCAACGCGACCCTGCTGGATTTCAAATCGAGCTCTTTCATCAGCGAGAACCACCAGCATATGGACCAGAACAGCTTCGCGCTGAACTATAAGGCGCCGCTGCTGCTCGATACCGGCCTGTATGAGTCCTACGGCTCCCGCCATTGGAGCAATTACTACACCCGTACGGTTGCCCATAACAGCGTGCTCGTGTTCGATCCAGAAGAACGGTTCACCTCCGGCAGCGCCGAGTTCAGCAACGATGGCGGCCAGTGGTTGCATGGCCGCCCCGCCTATCCGACGATCCGCCAGGCCAGCCCGGGCGGCAGCAATGCCCTGCACGGGGTGACGGCGTTTGAGGAAGGCAATTACTATAGCTATGCCGTCGGCAATGCCAGCCGCGCCTATTCGGCCGGGAAGATGGACCAGGAAAACGGCTTTGTGCGCGAGGTGCTGTTCCTGCGCGAGGCCAAGCCTGTGGTCCTGGTATTCGACCGGGTGCTGACGAAGAAAAACCTGCCGGCCACGTCCCTGCTGCACACCGCCACCCGGCCGGTGCATGGTGCGGACACGACCAGCTTGCTCAATGGCCGCTACCGCGTGAATTTCGTGCCGAATGCGGCGCGGGTGGCGACCGTGCGCAATGGCGGCGGCATGCTGAACGTGCAGGTGCTGCTGCCGCAAAATGCGGAAGTGGTCCAGGTTGGCAGCGACGGCGGCACTGGTCCGGATTGCGAGCAGTTGCCGAACCGGGTAGAACAGGCGGTGGACAAAAAGGATTGCCGTTTCATGGTGCAGCAGCGCGTGTCCGGCAATACCTATGCATGGCGTAACTATCCGCCCCAGGCCTCGGGACAAAAGAGTGCGCTGGACGATGTCGGCGCCTGGCGTCTGGAAATCAGTGCGCCAGCGGCGCCCGCTGCCGGTGAAACCCAGTACTTCCTGAACGTGCTCGACGTTGCCGACGCGGATGGGGGCAACGGGCCGGTCCAGCGGGTGGAGGCGGCGCGCCTGACGGCGGCCGATGCCGGCACGGAAGCCGTGCTGCTGAAAGGCAGCCTGACCGTGCTGTTCAACCGCGCGGCGACGCCGGCCGGCAGCTATAGCTGGAAGGCGGCCTCGGAACAGGGCGGGGCGCTGATCGCAACCGGCTTGAAGCGCAACACCCGCTATGCCCTGAGCAGCGCCAAGGTGGGCGAAGACTGGGTGCGCAAGCTGGCCGAGGACGCGAACGGGACGCTGCTCAGCTCGGATGCCGGCGTGATCCACGACCGGCTGTAAGCAGCCGCCAGGCATCGCCCCCTGGCCGGCAATCGAACGGCTGGGCGGCGTATTCCGTCCACGCCGTGCTCCCAGGCGCCAAATACTGCGGCATATCGCAGTATTTGGCCGTCTGTCGCAGCCGGTGACCGTTTGTCGCAAAAAAACGTATCGGGAAGATGGTTGTTTGCTACGCTTGTGTCTCGCTATCAACAAGGAGACGCTGTAATGCAAGGTGCTTTCAACCGCCGTACCCGCTCGTTGTCTGTGACCGCCGCCGGCACGGCCCTACTGCTGGCCTGCGCCATGCCTGCGCAGGCGGCCGATGGCTTGTCCGATCTGAAGGCGGCGCTGGCCCGGCTGCAAGGCACGGCCCCGCTCAAGGCTGCGCTGGAAACCAAGACCTGGCGCCGCATCGGCGAGGGCAAGGAGGTGGAGGAAAGTTCCGGCCAGGCCAGCGTCGGCCTGGAAGAAAACGGCCAGGGCTTGCAGCTGATCTATGGCAAGGACGTGCTGGCCCGCATGGAGGCCGAACAGCGCGCCCAGGTCAAGAATCCGAATGCCAAGACGCCCACGCTGAGCGTGGCGCGCGAATTCAGTCCGGTCGAGCTGCGCACCATGACCGCCGCCGCCGCCAATCTGGCGCGCCAGCTGGAACGCGTGAGCTACAAGAGCGAAAAAACGGCCGTGTATGGCGGCAACCAGGTGCGCCAGCTGACCTTCTCGGTGCCGCTGGAAACCTTGAGCGACCGCGACCGCAAATACATCAAGGACTTTGAAGGTACGTTCGACCTGTGGATTGCCGCCGACGGCACGCCGCTGGCCAGCCATACCCTGGTCAATGGTTCGGGCCGCGCCTTCGTCGTGGTCGGCTTCGACTTCCGCCAGGAAGAGGATGCCGTGTATGGCGTGTCCGGCGACCGCCTGCTGATGCTGCGCCGCGAAAGCAAGCGCAAGCAGTCCGGCGGCGGCGACAAGAGCGATGAGCGCATCACCAAGACCTTGCAGACCAGTTCCTGAGCCATCCATGAAAAAAGCCCGCGGCAGCGGGCTTTTTTATCTGTGAACCAGCAACGACGCTCAGGCGAAGTTGGTGGCCACGAAGTTCCAGTTCACCAGGTTCCAGAAGGTTTCCACATACTTTGGACGGGCGTTGCGGTAGTCCACGTAGTAAGCGTGTTCCCACACGTCGCAGGTCAGCAGCGGCTTGTCGGTGGTGGTCAGCGGGGTGGCGGCGTTGGAGGTGTTCACGATGTCCACCGAACCGTCGGCCTTTTTCACCAGCCAGGTCCAGCCGGAACCGAAGTTGCCGACGCAGGACTTGGTGAATTCTTCCTTGAACTTGTCGAAAGAACCCCATTTGGCGTTGATGGCGTCCGCCACGGCGCCGCTAGGCGCGCCGCCGGCGTTCGGCGCCATGCAGTTCCAGTAGAAGGTGTGGTTCCAGACCTGGGCCGAGTTGTTGAAGATGCCGCCGGAGGATTTCTTGACGATCTCTTCCAGGGACAGGTTTTCGAACTCGGTGCCCTTGATCAGGTTGTTCAGATTGGTGACATAAGCCTGGTGGTGCTTACCATAGTGGAACTCCAGCGTTTCCTTGGAGATGTGTGGTTGCAGCGCATCCATTGCATACGGCAGAGGTGGCAGGGTATGTTCCATTTGTCATTCCTTATTAGTTAAGACGGTACGTCTGTTTTTTGGCGAAACGGTCATCATTGTAAACGCTAAGCCGGGAGCCTGCTCGATTGCCCCCGGCGCGCGTGGGGGTAGCGCGGCAGTCCCGGCGCGCCGGCGTGTCAGCGGCGGCGCGTGGTTTCGCGCACCACCAGTTCCAGCGGCGGGATGGCGGCCTGCACCTGCTCGCCATTAATCAGGCGCAGCAGCGAGTGGGTGGCGATCCGGCCCATCTCATACAAGGGTTGGCGGATGGTCGTCAGCGGCGGCGTCGTATACGCGGAGCCGGGCAGATCGTCGAAACCGACCAGGGAGACGTCGTCCGGCACGCGGATGCCCTTGCGGTAGAGGCAGAGCCGCACGCCATAGGCGCTCAGATCGTTGGCGGCGAAGACGGCGGTGAACTGCTGCTGGCTGTCGAGCAGATGGCTGGCCGCCAGCAAGCCGCTGTTCTCATGGAAATTGCCTTGCACGATGAGGCGCGGATCGGCCTTCAGGCCCGCTTCCTCGAGCGCGCGGCGATAGCCTTGCAGGCGCTCGGCGGCATCCACATTGTCTTCCGGCCCGGAGACGAAGGCGATGCGGCGGTGGCCCAGTTCGAGCAGATGGCGCATGGCCAGCCAGGCGCCGTATTCGTTATCGAGCTTGAAGCCGAGCGCATGGCCGGTTTTCAGCGCGCGCCCGGTGGACACAATGGGACGCTGCTGGGCGAACTGCAGCACCGCCTCGTCGGCCATGCGGCCCGACAGCAGGATGATGCCATCCACCTTGCGCGCCAGCAGCAGGCGGATACGCTCGGCCTCCTCCTGCGCATCCCAGTGGCCGCTGACGATGACCGAGGCATAGCCCGTGTCTTTCAGGCCGTCATCCACCCCGCGCAGGGTCTCGTCGAAGAACGGCGAGGCAATATCCTGCACCACGATGCCGATGGTATGCGAGCGGCCCTTTTTCAAGCCCTGGGCCATCTGGTTCGGCGCGAAGCCGGTACGGGCGATCGCCGCCATCACCGCCAGGCGCTTCTCATCCGACACCTTGGCCGTGCCGTTCAGGATGCGCGACACCGTCGAAGGCGATACCCCCGCCTCGCGCGCCACGTCCAGCAAGGTGCTGGGGGAAGCCATACCGTCATCCATCCAATGCCATCCAATCATGAAAACCTTTTCATTTCTAGCCTACCACGTTTGCGCCAGATCAAACAATGTCCGCCCCTGGTGTCAGGCACCAGGGGCGGACATTGTTTGATCTGGCGCAAAAGCGGGCAGGGGGCGTGGCCGGATTGCGACGGTGGCGGTTGACTTCTTTTTAAGCAGGGTGTTAAATGGCTGCACTTATGAAAACGTTTTCATGAAAAGAAAACGCCTACAACGGAGACAAATTGATGAAGCATCGGATTTTTGCCGCGGCGCTGCTGGCTGGCTTGTCGGCCGGCGCGGACGCGGCGCCCGGCGGGCTGACCGTGGCGTCTTTTCCCGATCTGGACCGGGCCGTGAAGACGGCGCTGCCGCTGTGGCAGAAGGCCCACCCGGAGATCCCGGTCAAGCTGGTCAGCCTGCAGATCGAGGATCACCATAATTCCATGACCACGGCGCTGGCCGCCGGCGCGCGGTTGCCGGACGTGATGGCGATCGACTTCGGCTATATCGGCATCTTCGCCGAGTCGAAAGGACTGGAGGACTTGCTGCAAGCACCCTATGACGCGGGCCAGTACCGCAACCGGTTCGTGCCCTATACCTTGGCCCAGGCCACCGGCTCGCGCGGCAATCTGGCGGCGCTGCCGGCCGATATCGGTCCGGGCATGCTGTTCTACCGCAAGGACCTGCTGGACAAGGCGGGCGTCGGCGAGGCCGAGCTGACCCGCTCCTGGGAGTCGTATATCGAAGCGGGCAAGAAGCTGAAGGCGGCCAGCGGCGTGTATCTGCTGTCGCGCGCCGCCGACTTGAAGGACATCTACATCCGCGCCAATCTGCAAGACGGCGAAGGCCTTTACTTCGGCGACAAGGGTCGGGTGCTGGTCGACACGCCGCGCTTCGCGCGTGCCTTCGAATTGGCGAAGGCCGCCCGCGCGGCCGGCATTGATGCCAAAAGCGTGCTGTGGACCAGCGAATGGTCGGAAGGCTTCAAGCGCGACAAGGTCGCCAGCCAGATGATGGGCTCCTGGCTCAGCGGCCATCTGGGCAAATGGCTGGCGCCCGGGTCGGCCGGCAAATGGCGCGCGGCGCCGCTGCCGGGTGGCGCACTGGCCTCCTACGGCGGTTCCTTCTACGCGATTCCGAAGAAGGCCGCGAACAAGCAGGCCGCCTGGGAGTTCATCAAATTCATGACCATCAATAAAGAGGTGCAGCTGAACGCCCTGCGCGAGATCGCCGCCTATCCCGCGCTGACGGCGGCCCATGCCGATGCCGCCATGGACGAGGCCCAGTCCTATTTCGGCGGCCAGAAAACGCGTCTGCTGGCGCGCGACGCGGCGGCCCGCATTCCGGTGATCCGCGTCGATAAATACGACACCATGGCCAATGAAGTCGTCAATGCGGAACTGGACAAGGTGCTGGTGCAGAACAAGGACATCAAGACCGCGCTGCAGGATGCGAAGGACTTGATCGAACGCCGGGCGCGCCGCTGATGGCCCATCCCCAGCCACAAGGAGAATCCATGACTTCCCCCAGCCTGTCCCTGGACGGCGCCGTGCCGCGCCAGTCGCAGCGCCGCCGCTTCGACGCGAAGAAGTGGGCGCCGTATCTGTTCATCAGCCCCTTCTTCATTCTGTTCGGCGTTTTCAGCCTGTTCCCGCTGCTGTTCTCGGTCTACCTCTCTTTCAACCAGTGGGATGCGGCCAGCGGCATCACGGCCATGCAATGGGTGGGGCTGGAGAACTACCGCTTCGCCCTGAACGACCCCTGGCTGTGGAAATCGCTGGGCAATACCGTGTGGCTGGCGCTGGCCTCCGGCGTGCCGCAGCACCTGGTGGCGATCCCGCTGGCGGCCTATATCCACCAGGCCTTCCGCCGTTCGCGCAATGCGGTGATTGGCCTCTACTTCCTGCCCTTCATCACCTCCAGCGTGGCCATTGCCATGGTGTTCAACACGCTGTTCTCGCGCGAGTACGGCGAGATCAACCTGCTGCTGCGCACCCTGTCCAACATGCCGCTGCTGGGCGCACTGTTCCCCGCCGAGCCGATCGACTGGCTGAATAGTTCGGAGTTCATCAAGCCGGCCGTGGCCTTCGTCATCTTCTGGCGCTACCTGGGCTGGAATATCGTGCTGTATATCTCGGCCCTGCAAACCATCCCGCGCGATTTGTACGAAGCGGCCACCATCGACGGCGCCGGCAAGATCCAGCAATTCTGGCATATCACCTTGCCCCAGCTGCGTCCCATGATGTATCTGGCGGTGATGATGACCATCATCGGCAATCTGCAGATCTTCGAGGAGCCCTTCATTCTCGCCGGCGAATCGGGCGGGGCAGGGCAGGCGGCGCTGACGACCGCGATGTTCGTCTACCGCACCGCCTTTTCCACCGGCGACTTCGGCACCGCCTCCGCGATTTCCTGGCTGCTGTTCCTGTTTATCGCCGTCGTCAGCTGGGGCAATAGCCGCCTGTTCAACCGCAAGGAAGGAGGCGGACGATGAGCGCCGCCATGACCGCCGCCATGCCGCCGCGCATGCGCGATCTGAGTCCGGCCCAGCGCGCCGCGCGCCTCGGCGCATGGCTGCTGGTCGGCACGGGCGCGCTGCTGATGTTCATGCCCTTCTATTTCATGTTCGTCTTTGCCACCCATACCAGCGCCGAGATCTACAGCTTCCCGCCGCCGGCCTGGTTCGGGCCGGACGCGCCGGGCAACCTGAAACTGCTGGAGGAGCGCCTGCCGTTCTGGCGCAATATCGGCATCAGCCTGTATGTGGCGCTGATGCAGACCGGGCTGACCTTGTTCTTCTGCTCCCTGGCCGGCTACGCCTTCGCCATGTACGAGTTCCGCTTCAAAAAGCCGCTGTTCGCCCTGGTCATGGCTTCGATGATCATCCCGGCCTTCATGAATATGGTGCCGACCTTCATGCTGATGGACTTCATCGGCTGGCTCGATCAGCCGCGCGCACTGTACGTGCCCGGCGCGGCGGGCGCGCTCGGCATCTTCCTGATGCGCCAGTACATCGCCAGCGCCATCCCGAAGGAGCTGGTGGAAGCGGCTCGCGTCGACGGCTGCGGCGAATTCGGCATCTACTGGCGCGTGGTGCTGCCGCTGGTGGGGCCGGCCATGGGTACGCTGGGGCTGATCACCTTCATCAACTCCTGGAACAACTTCATCACGCCGCTGGTGGTGATGCGCTCCGTCGAAAACTACACGATTCCGCTGGCCCTGCGCAGCATGCAGGCGCCCAACGATACGGAGTGGGGCGCGCTGATGGTGGGCGCCGCCATCGCCGTGCTGCCGCTGCTGGCCATGTTCATTATCTCGTCCCGTCGTCTGATCGAAGGGCTAACCCAAGGTGCCGTCAAAGGCTAATTCCATCCATGACATCCATGAGCAAACTCACATTCCCGCCAAGCTTCGTCTGGGGCGCCGCCTCCAGCGCCTATCAGGTTGAAGGAGGCGCTGCCGAAGGCGGCCGCGCGCCATCGATCTGGGATACCTTCACCCATACCCCCGGCAAGATCATCGACGGCAGCAGCGGCGATGTGGCCTGCGACCATTACCACCGCTATGCGGAAGATGTGGCCATCATGGCCGCCATGGGCGTGCAAGCCTACCGTTTCTCCATCTCCTGGTCGCGCGTGCAGCCGCTCGGCCAGGGCGCGTGGAACGAGGAAGGCTTTGCCTTCTACAGCCGCCTGCTGGATGCGCTGGAAGCGCAGGGCATTGCCGCCCATCTGACCTTGTACCACTGGGATCTGCCGCAAGCGCTGGAAGAGCAGGGCGGCTGGCGCGTGCGCGCCACGGCGCGGCATTTTGCCGCTTACGCGGCGGAGGTGGCGCGCCGCTTCGGCCACCGCGCCGCCACCATCGCCACCCATAACGAGCCGTGGTGCACCGCCAATCTGGGCCACGGCGTCGGCCAGTTCGCGCCGGGCGAAGCCAATCCCGCCGTGGCGGTGCAAGTGTCCCACCACCTGCTGCTGTCGCACGGCTGGGCCATGCAGGCCATGCGCGAACTGGGCGTGAAGGCGCAGCTGGGCATCGTGCTGAATCAGTGGATCTCCGATCCGGCCAGCGCTTCCGCCGCCGACCGCGCCGCCGCCGATTTCGAATGGGCGCGCTCGGTCGCCTGGTTCATGGACCCGATCTTCAAGGGCCGCTACCCGGAGCTGGCCCTGCAAAAACTCGACACCTCTCTTTTGTCGATTCATGAAAACGATTTCATAGCTATTCGGCAGCCCATCGACTTCCTCGGCGTGAACTACTATTTCCGCCATTTCGCCAGCACCGAAACGCCGCCGCGCCGGCCCGAGGGTGCGCTGGGCTTCACCGATATGGGCTGGGAAATCTATCCGCAAGGGCTGACCGAGCTGCTGCTGCGGCTGCAGGCGGAGTATCCGCTGCCGCCCTTGTGGATCACGGAAAACGGCATGGCCAACGCCGACCGGCTGCAAGAGGGCCAGGTGCACGACCAGGCCCGCATCGAATACGTCCAGCTGCATCTGCAGGCGCTGCAAACGGCGATGCAGGCCGGCGTCGATGTGCGCGGCTACTTCTACTGGAGCCTGATGGACAACTTCGAGTGGAATTCCGGCTACGCCAAACGCTTTGGCCTGGTGTACGTCGATTACGCCACCCAGAAGCGCACCCTGAAGGACAGCGCCTACTGGTATCGCGGACTGATCGCGGAGCAAAGCTGATCATGGCCGCCATCTCCCTGCGCGGGTTGCGCAAATCCTACGGCGACGGCCCGGAAGTGGTGAAGGGGCTGGACCTCGAGATCGCCGACGGCGAGTTCATGGTCTTTGTCGGCCCCTCCGGCTGCGGCAAATCGACGCTGCTGCGCATGATCGCCGGGCTGGAAGAGATCAGCGCCGGCGAACTGCTGATCGGCGGCGCGCTGGCCAATCGCCTGGCGCCGGCCGAACGCGGCGTGGCCATGGTATTCCAGAGCTACGCCCTGTACCCGCATATGACGGTGCGCGAGAACATGGGCTTTGCGCTGAAGATGGCGCGCCTGCCGGAGAAGGAAATCCGCAGTGCCGTCGAGCGCGTGGCGGAAATCCTGCAGATCGCCCGGCATCTCGACAGCAAGCCGCGCGCGCTGTCGGGCGGCGAGCGCCAGCGCGTCGCCATCGGCCGCGCCATCGTGCGCCAGCCCAAAGTCTTCCTGTTCGACGAACCCTTGTCCAATCTGGATGCCTCGCTGCGCGTGCAGACCCGCATCGAACTGGCAAGGCTGCACAAGGAGCTGGGCACCACCATGGTGTATGTGACCCACGACCAGGTGGAAGCCATGACGCTGGGCGACCGCGTCGCGGTCTTCAACGGCGGCTACATGGAGCAGGTGGGCGCGCCGCTGGCGCTCTACTCGCGGCCGGAAACGCGCTTTGTGGCGGGCTTTATCGGCGCGCTGCGCATGAACTTCCTGCCGCTGCGGGAGATCAGCGAGGGCGCGGCGGTGGTATCGGAGCGCTGCCGCATTCCGCTGGCGCAGCCGGCCGGCGCGCCAGGCAGCGGCGCGGTGCTGGGCGTGCGCCCCGAGCATCTGAGCATCGTCGCGCCGGAGCTGGGCTGCCCGGCCCGCGTCAATCTGATCGAGCAGCTGGGCGATGCCCAGATCGTGCACGCCACGCTGTGCGACAGCCCGCACACGGTCGCCATCAAGCTGCACGGCGCCCGGCGCTTGCCGCTCCAGCCGGAGCAGCTGATCGGCTTCGTTCCCGAACCGCACACGGTTTTCCTATTCGACCAGGCCGGCCGCGTGCTGGCCCCGCACTAAACACAGGAGGTGACGACCACGCACGCGCTGCAATAGCCGGTAGAGCTATGAGATATTCCCCAATCAAGGAAAGAGGATGACATATATGAAGCACGCGAAAAAGAAAGTGATCTGCACGCTGGCGCCGTTCGCGCTGATACCCTGCGCCGCCGTTCTGGCCCAGGAAACTGCCGCCGCCCAGGCCGCGCCGGTAGCCGCCGCGGGCGCACCGGCCGATATGGAACGCATCGTGGTCACGGCCACGCGCCGCAACACCTTTGTCCAGGAAACCCCGCTGGCCGTCACCGCCTACAACCAGGACACGCTCGCCAATAACCAGGTCAAGGATCTGGCCTCGCTCACCACCATGGTGCCCAGCCTGACGGTGGAGCAGCACGGCGACTCGGGCGGCGTGCACGTGTATATGCGCGGCGTCGGCTCGGCCAATCACACCGAACTGGGCGACCCCGCCGTCGCCTTTTATGTGGACGGCATCTATTCGCCGCGTCCCCAGGGCGCGACGGCCCTGATGTATGACCTGAGCCACGTCGAAGTGGCGCGCGGCCCGCAGGGCACGCTGAACGGCCGCAATTCCACCGCCGGTGCGGTGAACCTGGTGTCCGGCGCGCCGGTCACGGAGCGGATTTTCGGTGCCGGCAGCATTGTTGCCGGCGACCGTCACCGCCTGCAGACCCAGGGCATGATCAATATTCCCCTGGCCGACAATGTGGCGCTGCGCGTGGCCGCCATCAAGGACAGCCACGACGGCTACGTCGATTTCCGCGCCGGCTCCAATGTGCTGCCCGGCGCGAAACAATACGGCGCCGAGGACAAGATGGGCGCGCGCGCCTCGCTGTTGTGGAAGTTCACGCCCGAACTGCGCGCCACGCTGATCGCCGACTACTACAAGGACCAGGGCGCGGGCAACGTCTACCTGGCCGCCGAACCGGCACCGGGCAGCGCGCTGCGCTCGGCCCTGATCGATTCCCCGGGATCGCTGGAGCAATCCATCATGACCTGGAAGGGCAAGCTCAATTACCGGCCCAGCGAAGCGCTCGACCTGACTTATCTCGGCAGCTGGAGCCGCTACCAGCGCCGCAACGTCAACGACGCCGACGCCGGCCTGTTCCCCGGCTTCAAATCCGAGAACCGTACCGAGTGGGCCAAATTCGACAGCTACTCCCACGAATTCCAGGCGCGCTCCGACAGCGACGCCCCGTTCCAGTGGGTGGCCGGCGTCTTCCTCTTCGGCGAAAAAAACAAGGTGCGCTTCGACATCGACCGCAGCCAGGTATCGCAAGCCACGGTGGACCAGGATCTCGCCGCCGGCAACGTCATTTTCGTGCGGCCCACGGCGGGTGAATACGCCTCCGCCATGTCCTTCATCCAGGGCAACCGGCAACTGAAATCGCGCGCCGTCTTCGGCCAGGTCAGCCAGCAGCTTGGCGACAGCATCAAGCTGACCGCCGGCGCGCGCTACACCAAGGACCATAAATTCGATATCGGCGGCCAGAACTGGGCTTGCCCCAACTGGCCCGCCAACACCCCGCGCGGCACCACGGTGTTGACGCCGGACCAGCTGCGCCAGCTGGTCACGCCCGGCACAGGTCTGATCAACACCCACAATATCGGCCCGGGAGGCGCCATCTCCGCCGCGGCCTGCGGCAACACGCCCGGCGACAATACGGCCGACCTGCGCTACGGACAAGCCACCTGGCTGGGCCGCGTCGAATACAAGCTGCGGCCCGGGATTCTGCTATTCGCTTCGGTCACGACCGGCTTCCACTCGCCCGCGATCGGCGACGGCGGCGCCACCACCAAGCCCGAAAAACTCACCAGCTACGAGATCGGCTTCAAATCGGACCTGCTGAACCGCGCCCTGACGCTGAACATCGACGCCTTCCACATGAAGTACAAGGACAAGCTCGAATCGCAAGTCGTCAACAGCGTGCTCGCCAACTTCAACGCCGCCGGCGCCACGGTGCGCGGCATCGAAGCCGAATGGACCTGGCGCCCGACGCGGTCCGACCGCCTGAGCGGCAATGCCACCTGGCTCAAGGCGCGCTACGACGACTTCCTCTCCTGCGACGTCGACAGCGCCCGCGCCAACGGCCAGGCATGCGGTTCCAGCGCGCCCAATGTGAACGTCGGCGGCAGCGTCATGAAACACGCCCCGACCTTCGCCACCACCCTGCAATACGAGCACGACTTCGCCACCGGCGGCGGCATGCTGACCCCGCGCATATCGGCCCACTACGAAGGCGAAACCTTTGTCGGCGCCGGCGCCTTCAGCAGCGACGTCCCCGGCCACGCCGGCGTGAAAAAGCAGAAAGCCTACAGCACGGTGGACCTGAGCGTGCGCTACCAGCCCGCCAACAAAGCCTATACCGCCGAAGTATTCGTCAACAACGCCACCAACAAAGACGTCAAGCTCGACGTGGTGGAGTTGTGCACCGACACCGGCATGCCTTGTCAGCCGCGGCAGCAAATCTACGGCGCCTTCTACAACGCCCCGCGCAGCCTCGGCGCCCGCCTCAGCATGAAGTTCTGATCCATATCAACAAATGTCCAACCCTGGTGTCAGGCGGGACCCGCCGAGGCACCAGGGTCGGACATTCTTTGCGCAAGATCAAACAATGTCCACCTCTGGTGCCTCGGCGGCCCCGCCTGACACCAGGGTGGACATGGTTTGATCTGGCGCAAACGTCAGAGGGTGGGTTGGATGGCGGCGAGGGCGATTTGGGCGCTGCCTTCGGCGAGGCGGACGGTCAGCGGCTGGCTCGGCTTGAGCTGGCTGGGATTGCGCAGGATGTGGCCTTTGGCGTCGCTGAGGATGGCGTAGCCGCGTTCGAGCGTGCGCTGGGGATTGAGCAGCTCGAGCTGCGCGCCCAGGGCGCCCAGGGCTTCGCGCTTTTGCAGTAGCTGGCTTTGCATGCTGACGCTGCTGCGGTGCTGCCATGCGGCCAGGCTGGCGCGTGCCGGGCGCACGTCGGGGCGCTGTGCGGCGAGACGGCCGCTCAGGCGCTCAAGGTTGTGGCGGGCCTGGCTGAGCGGCGCGCGCTGGGCGTGCCGCATGGCGGTGGCGAGCGACCGCAGCTGCAGGCGCTGCTGGCCGATCTGGGTGCGCGGATTGAGCAGGCGGCGCGTGCAGTTGTCCAGGGTTTGCGCGGCGTCGCCCAGGCTGCGGCGCATGGCGCGGCGCAGGTCGGTGGCGTCGGCGCGCAGCGAGGCGAGCCAGTCGGCACGCGGGGTGGCGGCCAGCTCGGCGGCGGCGGTGGGCGTGGCGGCGCGCAGGTCGGCGGCGAAGTCGGCGATGGTGAAGTCGGTTTCGTGGCCGACGCCGGACACCACCGGCATGCTGCAATTGGCGATGGCGTAGGCCACGCTTTCGTCATTGAAGCACCACAGGTCTTCGATGCTGCCGCCGCCGCGGCAGACCAGCAGCACATCGCATTCGGCGCGGCGCGAGGCGGTGTTGATGGCATGTACGATCTGGGCCGGCGCCTGCTGGCCTTGCACCAGGGCCGGGTACAGAATCACGTTCACATGCGGCGCGCGCCGGCGCAGCGCGGTCAGCACGTCGCGCAGCGCCGCGGCCTGCGGGCTGGTGACGATGCCGATGGTGCGCGCGAACATGGGCAGGGCGCGCTTGCGCTCCTGCTCGAACAGGCCGGCCGCCGTCAGCTTTTCCTTCAGCCGCATGAAGGCTTCAAACAGATTGCCGACGCCGGCGCGGCGGATCGCTTCCACATTGATCTGGTAGTCGCCGCGCGGCCCGTACAGCGTGACCAGGGCGCGCACCTCGACCTTGTCGCCTTCGCGCGGCACGAAGCCGGCGTATTGGGCGCGGCCGCGGAACATCACGGCGCGCACCTGGGCCGCGTCGTCCTTCAGGGTGAAATACCAGTGGCCCGAGCTGGCGCGCGTGAAATTGGAGATTTCCCCAGATATCCACGTCAGCGGGAAGGAGCGTTCCAGCAGGCGGGCAACGGCATTGTTGAGGGCGCTGACCGTCATCACGGGCGGCTGGTCGGAGGCGGTTTCGGGCAGGAGGCTGTTATTCATGGCGGGAACTGTCCACATATTCTGGCGGCGGTCATGCTTATGTCACATATCAAGCAGACAAGCAAGGTTTTTTTGTAAACGATTGATTTTTAAGGGAAAAGCTTGATGCTACATTCGCGAGCATTTCAGAAATATCCTTATAGATCAAGCACTTTGCTGGCTGGGACGGTGGTTACGCACAAAGATATCCACAGAAATTGTGCGGAACTGGGGGCAAGTTCAGACCACTTTTTCGGTTGCCGAACAGGTGTGCTAAAAATTTACGCATAGAAATTTTTAATATATAAATCAAATACTTGCATCTTTGTACTGGCGCTTGCTCACAATTTTATCCACAGAAGATGTGCAGAAATCCACCAGGCCACCTGTACAGCTGAATGCGGCCGAGCGGTCCCATATCGCTAAAAACACCTGCTCAAAATTTGAGCTGAGAAAGTTTTCCCTTTTAAATCAAGGACTTTAGTCATTGTTCTTGGCCTTGCTCACAATTTTGTCCACAGAATTTGTGCAGAAGCGATGAGTTATCCGCATTTTGCCGCTTTTCCTGCGCTGACGGCCATGGAATTGTCGCAAATCCGGCAATTTCCTGCTATTGCGAGTTTTTTGCGCAGGGAAGGAAAGTTCTTTGAAATCAAGGGCTTTAGCTTGCATCCCGCGCCTTGCTCACAATTTTGTCCACAGAATTTGTGCAGAACTGCACAGTTGGTCCATTTGGACTGTACAGTTGCCACTGCTTAATTTGTGGGCAGCTTAACTATTTCATTGTAAATCAATAGCTTATACATGCTTACCGGCTATTGCTCACACTTTTGTCCACAGAATTTGTGCAGAACCGTATAGGTGCTGCTGGGGAAAAGCCTTGCTACTAAATTGCGCAACCTGAAAAAAACCTTATAAATCAAGGCTATTCCTGTGAGTAATTCGGTTTGCCAACAACTTTGTCCACAGTTTATGTGGGCAAACTGGGGAAAACTCAGGCCCGGGCCGGTGGATGCCGGGCGGGACGGCGGCAGGACCGGCGGCGCGGCACTTGCCGAGCGCCGCCCAACACGCTACATTGCGCGTTTAGGCAAAAAGCCGTCCCATTCACAGGAGTAAGTCTTGCTCGCCATCTTCCAAGCCGCAGGCTGGCCTATCTGGCTGTTGCTGATCGCGTCCATCGTCGCCACCGCCCTGATCATCGAACGCCTGCTGTACCTGCGCCGCGCCCGCATCCTGCCGCGCGGCCTGCTGGATGAAGTGGTCAAGATTTACCGCGGCGGCAATATCACGCCGGACATCATCGACAAGCTGGAAAAGAATTCGCCGCTGGGCGTGGTGCTGTCCACTGCGCTGCGCAATATCGACGCGCCGCGCGAGGTGATGAAGGAGAGCATCGAGGAAGCCGGCAGCGGCGTGGCCCATATGCTGGAGCGCTTCCTGACCACGCTCGGCACCATCGCCACGCTGGCGCCGCTGATGGGCCTGTTCGGCACCGTGGTCGGCATGATCGAGATTTTCGGTTCGCAGAACGCGCAGGGCGCCAATCCGGCCCAGCTGGCGCATGGCATTTCGGTGGCGCTGTATAACACCGGCTTCGGCCTGGCCATCGCCATGCCGACCCTGGTCTTCTACCGCCACTTCCGCGCGCTGGTGGACAGCTTCATCATCGAGATGGAGCAGCAGGCCATCAAGTTCGTGGACGTGGTCCACAGCGCGCGCAAGTAAGCGGGAGACGGCATGGCCATGAACTTCCGCCGCGGCAGCAAGCGCGAAGATCCGGAGATCAACCTGATCCCGTTCATCGACGTGCTGCTGGTGATCCTGATCTTCCTGATGGTGACGACCACCTACAGCAAGTTCACCGAGTTGCAAATCACCCTGCCCACGGCCGACGCCGAGAAGGCCAAGGACAAGCCGCATGAGCTGAACGTGACGGTGGACGCCAAGGGCAACTACACGATCAATAATGTGCCGGTGTCCTTCCACGACGTGGCCGGCTTTGCCGAAGCGATGAAGTCGGCCGCGAAAGAAGGGGGCGATAAAGCGCCCGTGGTGATCGTCAACGCCGATCAATTCGCCATGCACCAGATGGTGGTCAATGTGATGGAGGCGGCGCGCATCGCCGGCTTCGACAAGCTCACCTTCGCCGCCCAAACCGGCTCCGCCAAATAAACCGCTGCGCCCCTTGCGGCGCGGCGCAGCCTTATGCCGACTACTTCTCCATCCGCGCCCTCGGCGCTTGAAACCACGCTCACGCGTGCCTGGCTGCGGCGCGGGCCGCTGGCTTGCGCGCTGTGGCCCGTGTCCCTGCTGTTTCGCGGCCTGGCCGGGCTGCGCGCCGCCGCTTTCCGCCTGGGATTGGGCAATTCCGAAAAGCTGCCGGTGCCGGTGGTCGTGGTGGGCAATATCTTCATCGGCGGCACCGGCAAGACGCCGCTGACGATCTGGCTGGTGCAGGCCTTGCGCGCGGCCGGCTTCACGCCGGGCGTGGTGTCGCGCGGCTTCGGCAGCAAGGACAGCGCGCCGCGCCCCGTCGGCCCGGCCTCCACGCCGCGCGAGGTGGGCGACGAGCCGGTGCTGATCGCCGCCCGCACCGGCTGTCCGGTGATGGTGGGACGCAGCCGCGCGGCGGCGGGCCGGGCGCTGCTGGCGGCCCATCCGCAAGTGGACATCATCGTCACCGACGACGGCTTGCAGCACTACGCCTTGCAGCGCGATGTGGAAGTGGTGCTGTTTGACGGGCGCGGCGTCGGCAACGGCTGGACCTTGCCGGCCGGCCCGCTGCGCGAACCGCCGTCGCGCCGCCGCGATTTCACCGTCGTCAACGCGGCCCAGCTCACGCCGGAGCTAGCCGCCGCAGTGGCTGCTTCGGCCGCCGCGCCGCGTTGCCATCCTGTTCCGTCCAACCCGTCGGACGGCGCTCCCGCTGCCAGTTCCCCCCATCCGGCCCGCGCGCCGGGCGCGGGCGATGCCGGCGTATGGCAAATGACCCTGGCCGGCGACACGGCCGAGCGCCTGCAGAACCGCAGCGAGCAGGCCACGCTGCTGGAGCTGGCGCAGCGCGCCCGCAGCCAGGGGCTGCGCGTGGCCGCCGCCGCCGGCATCGGCAATCCGGCGCGCTTTTTCGGCATGCTGAAGGCGGCCGGCTTCGACCTGATCGAGCTGCCCTTGCCCGACCATCACGACTTTCTCGACCGGCCTTTCGCGCAGCTGGAGGCCGATCTGATCTTGATGACGGAGAAGGATGCAGTAAAATGTGCGCAAATTGAAGAACTGAGGAACGATCCGCGCCTGTGGGTGGTTCCGGTGGCGGCGCGCATCGACGGCGCGCTGGCCCAACAAATTGTGGAGAAATGTCGTGGATGCTCGTCTGCTTGATATCCTGGTCTGCCCCGTTTGCAAGGGTCCGCTGGAGTACGATAAAAAGGCCCAGGAAATGATTTGCCGCGGCGACCGCCTGGCGTATCCGATCCGCGACGGCATTCCGATCATGTGGGCCGATGAAGCCCGTACCCTGCAGGACGCGGTGGAATAAGTGTCCTTCATCGTCATCATTCCGGCGCGCCTGGCTTCGACCCGGCTGCCGAACAAGCCGCTGGCCGACCTGGGCGGCAAGCCCATGGTGGTGCGCGTGGCTGAGCGCGCGCGCGAAGCGGGCGCCGCCCGCATCATCGTCGCCACCGATCATGAGGCTATCCGCGCCGCCTGCGAACAGCATGGCGTGGAAGTGTGCATGACACGCGCCGACCATCCCTCCGGCACCGACCGTATCGCCGAGGTGGCGGCCGCGCTGAACCTGCCGGCCGACGCCGTGGTCGTCAATCTGCAGGGCGACGAACCGCTGATCGATCCGCAACTGCTGTCCGCCGCCGCCGCCCGCATCGGCGCCAATGTGCCCATGGCCACCTGCGCCCATCCGCTGCACGACGCGGCCGATGCGTTCAATCCGAATGTGGTGAAAGTGGTGCTCGACAAGCAGGAGCGCGCGCTCTACTTCTCGCGCGCCACCATCCCTTGGCACCGCGACGCTTTCGCCGCCGGGCGCGCCAATGCCGATGCGCTGCCGGCCGGCTATGTGCCGTTACGCCACATCGGCCTGTACGCCTACCGCAACGACTTCCTGCAGGCTTATCCCAAGCTGGAAGCCTCGCCGCTGGAGTCCATCGAAGCGCTGGAACAGCTGCGCGTGTTGTGGCATGGCCATCCTATCGCGGTGCACGTCACCGCCTCGGCGCCGGCCGCCGGTGTCGATACGCCGGAAGACCTGGAGCGCGTGCGCAAACATTTCGGCTGAGGCTTTATCAAATTTGCATGGCCGCACGCCCGCAAAGTGGCGTTCGGGCTGGTTTTTGTGGTAAGTTTCGTAGCAAGCCAGTCAATCTAATCACAATATTCAAATCGTTTTTTAGGAAACTTCATGCGTCTCATTCTGTTAGGAGCTCCCGGCGCCGGGAAAGGCACCCAGGCCAACTTCATCAAGGAAAAATACAATATTCCGCAGATTTCCACTGGCGATATGCTGCGCGCTGCGATCAAGGCCGGCACCGAGATGGGTCTGGCCGCCAAGAAGGTGATGGACGCTGGCCAGCTGGTGTCGGACGACATCATCATCGGCCTGGTGAAAGACCGCCTGCAGGAAGCCGATTGCGCCAATGGCTATCTGTTCGATGGCTTCCCGCGCACCATCGCCCAGGCTGACGCCATGAAGGACGCCGGCGTGAAAGTGGACTATGTGCTGGAAATCGCCGTGCCCGACGAATCCATCATCGAGCGCATGGACGGCCGCCGCAGCCACCCGGCTTCGGGCCGCGTCTACCACGTCAAATTCAATCCGCCCAAAGTCGAAGGCCAGGACGATGTGACCGGCGAACCGCTGGTGCAGCGCGACGACGACAAGGCCGACACCGTCAAGAAGCGTCTGGACGTGTACCACACCCAGACCGAAGTCCTGCTGGGCTATTACAATACCTGGGCCAATTCGGGCGACGCCAACGCGCCGAAATACCGCAAGATCGAAGGCCTGGGCGCCGTCGATGAAATCCGCGACCGCGCATTCGCGGCGCTGTCCAGCTAAGAACTAGCAAAAGCGAACCTCGACGGTTCGCTTTTTTTTTCGCGCGCCGCGCCCGGCGCCGTCACGGCCCCCTGGCCGTATCAGGTTTTGCAGTACGCAGTTTGGTTGGCCGCACCTGCCTATCCGGCCGGTGGCGGTTTTCTGAGTTCGTTACGTATGCTTGATTCCAACAAGAAGGGGGAGGTCCGATGGCAGCAAGTCTATGGTTTGCGATAGCGTGCGGCATCATTGCCGTAATCTACGGTTTATGGTCGCGCAGCTGGATTCTGGGACAAGCGGCGGGCAATCCGCGCATGCAGGAAATCGCGCTCGCCATCCAGCAGGGGGCGGCCGCCTATCTGGCGCGCCAGTACCGCACCATCGGCCTGGTCGGCGTGGTGCTGCTGGTGGCCATCTATCTGCTGCTGGGGATGCAGACGGCGCTCGGTTTCCTGATCGGGGCGGTGCTGTCGGGCGCCTGCGGCTTTATCGGCATGAATGTGTCGGTGCGGGCCAATGTGCGCACGGCGCAGGCGGCCACCATCGGCATGAACGAGGCGCTCAACGTCGCGTTCAAGGGCGGGGCCATCACCGGCATGCTGGTGGTGGGCCTGGGCCTGCTGGGCGTGGCGCTGTTCTATCTGCTGCTCACTTCCTTGGCCACGGGCAGCTACCCGAATCCGGGCCTGACCCAGCATGACATCATCAAGCCGCTGATCGGCCTGGCCTTCGGCGCTTCGCTGATTTCCATCTTCGCCCGTCTCGGCGGCGGCATCTTCACCAAGGGCGCCGACGTGGGCGCCGACCTGGTGGGCAAGGTCGAAGCGGGCATCCCCGAAGACGATCCGCGCAACCCGGCGGTGATCGCCGATAACGTGGGCGACAACGTGGGCGACTGCGCCGGCATGGCGGCCGACCTGTTCGAAACCTATGTGGTGACGCTGATCGCCACCATGCTGCTGGGCGCCTTGATGATCGCCGATGCCCCGCAGGAAGCCATCATCTATCCGCTGCTGCTGGGCGCCGTGTCGATTCTCGGCTCCATCGTCGGCTGCTCCATGGTCAAGGCAAAGCCGGGCAAGAAGATCATGTCGGCCCTGTACACGGGCTTGTGGTGGGCGGCCGGCCTGTCGCTGATCGGCTTCGCGGTCGTGACCTGGATGATCTGGCCGGACGACGATATGCGCTACAAGATGCTCGGCTCCACCGTGGTTGGCATCGTGCTGACTGGGCTGATGGTCTACATCACCGAGTACTACACCGGCACCGACTTCAAGCCGGTGCGCCATATCGCCGAAGCGTCCACCACCGGCCATGGCACCAATATCATCGCCGGCCTGGGCGTGTCGATGAAATCGACGGCCTGGCCGGTGCTGGCGGTCTGCGTCGCCATCCTGATCTCCTATAAGCTGGCGGGCCTGTACGGCATTGCGATCGCCGCGACCGCCATGCTGTCGATGGCGGGCATCGTGGTGGCGCTGGACGCGTATGGCCCGATCACCGACAACGCCGGCGGCATCGCCGAAATGGCGGGCATGCCCGATTCGGTGCGCGCCATCACCGATCCGCTCGACGCGGTGGGCAATACCACCAAGGCCGTGACCAAGGGTTATGCCATCGGCTCGGCAGGCCTGGCGGCGCTGGTGCTGTTCGCCGATTACACGCATGCGCTGGAATCGGTGGGGCGCTCGCTGACCTTCGACCTGTCCAACCCGATGGTGATCGTGGGCCTGTTCATCGGCGGCCTGATTCCGTATCTGTTCGGCGCCATGGCGATGGAAGCGGTGGGCCGCGCGGCCGGCGCGGTGGTGGTGGAAGTGCGCCGCCAGTTCCGCGACATCAAGGGCATCATGGACGGCACGGGCAAGCCGGAATACGACAAGGCGGTGGATATGCTGACCGCGTCGGCCATCAAGGAAATGATCATTCCTTCGCTGCTGCCGGTGCTGGTGCCGGTGCTGGTCGGCATGCTGCTTGGCCCGGCCGCGCTGGGCGGCCTGCTGATGGGCACCATCATCACCGGCCTGTTCGTGGCGATCTCGATGACGACCGGCGGCGGCGCCTGGGACAATGCCAAGAAATACATCGAGGACGGCAACTACGGCAGCAAGGGGTCGGAAGCGCACAAGGCGGCCGTGACCGGCGATACCGTGGGCGATCCGTACAAGGATACGGCGGGTCCGGCGGTCAATCCGCTGATCAAGATCATCAATATCGTGGCCCTGCTGCTGGTGCCGCTGTTGCCCGCCACCGGCTGGCTGTCGGTAACGATGCTGGCGCCGGTGCAGGCCCAGGCGCCGGCCCACGCCACCGTGCCGGCCAATGCCACGGCGGTGGTGCCGACGGTGGTGGCGCCGCCCCAGGCCTCGGCAGCGGATGCGGCGATCGCCGTGCCGCCCCAGGCTTCGGCTGCCGATTCGGTGACTGCGCCCGTCGTGCCGGCCGATAGCGCCGCGCCCGCGCCGGCGCCCGCTCCGGCGCGCTGAGCGCCTGGCGCCGTCCTTTCCCGTAGCGATGCGGGGCAGGGCGGCGTCTTCCTTTGAGGGGGAGGCGGGCGTATGATGCCGATATTGCATTCGCCTGGAATTTCCATGATCGTCCGTTCCCTCCTTCTGCTCCCTGCCAGCGCTTTACTGCTGGCCTGCCTCGGCGCCAATGCGGCGCCAGCTTCGGCCAGCGCCACGGCCAAGGCGCATCACAGCCAGGCCGAGGACAAGGCAAAAGCAAAAGACAAGGCCAAGGCCAAGCCTGGCAAGACCGCCAGCGCGGACAAGGAATCGGCTAAGAGATTGGCCAAGAAATCGACCAAGAGATTGGCCAAGAAATCGACCAAGGAATCGGCTAAGAAATTGGACAGGGAAGCGGCCAAGGAGCTGGTCAAGGACAAGGCAAAATCCAGGATCAAGCCTGCGGCGGCGCCGGAAGCCGTGCATGTGGTAGCGAAACCGGCGAAAGCCGTCGTGATAGCCGGTGCAGCCAATACAGCCAGCGCCGCCCCGGTGCAGCAGGAGCGCAAGGCCTTTGCGCTCGCCCCCGTATCCGCAGCCGCGCCGACACAACTGGCGCCGGCCGGGGCCAGCCTGCAAAGCGCGCCAAGCCCGGATTCCGTTTATCCCGCCATTCCCACCATGACGGCCAAGGAAAAAGCCGCCTACGCCCGCCTGCCGGTCTGCAAGCTGAGTGCGGACGGCACGCGCCTGGCGGTCGAGCCTTGCCGCACGGCGCCGCAGCGGCGCGATGCGCCGCACCGCAGCGTGATGCCGCAGATGCCGCGCGTGCCAGCCGCCGCGCCGCCCGCCGGCCCGCAACTGGTGCTGCCCAGCGCCGTGCTGGATAGCGGCCGCTCATCCGGCTCCGCTTCCTCGTTCACGCCATCCGCTGCCAGCGGCGCGGCGCCGGACAACCGCCCCGTCCCCGTTGCCAACTGCACGCCGGGCGGCTGCACCGATATCCATGGCAACCGCTACATCGGTTCCGGCGCCACGCTGACCACGCCCAGCGGCAAATCCTGCACAAACACGGGCGGCTGGATTCAATGTAATTGATTAGGCTACAATAAGCCCCACTTGACGTTAACGTAAACGTCATCCAATCCGAGATAGGGGACGAGATGCAGATCAAAGACAGTGTATTCATCATCACCGGCGGCGCTTCCGGTCTGGGCGCGGCCACGGCGGCCATGCTGGCGCAGGCGGGCGGCAAAGTGGTGCTGGCCGACGTGCAGGTGGGGGCGGGCGAAAAGCTGGCCGCTGAACTCAAAGGTACATTCGTCAAATGCGACGTCACCTCGGAAGCGGACGGCCAGGCGGTCGTCGCCGCCGCCAAGGCGCTGGGCACGCTGCGCGGCCTGATCAACTGCGCCGGCGTGGCGCCGGCCATGAAAACCGTGGGCAAGGACGGCGCCCATCCGCTGGAACTGTTCCAGCGCGTGGTCAACATCAACCTGGTCGGCACCTTCAATATGTGCCGCCTGGCGGCCGAAGCCATCGCCCAGACCGAGGCGCTGGAGCACGGCGAGCGCGGCGTCATGATCAACACCGCGTCGGTGGCGGCCTTCGACGGCCAGATCGGCCAGGCCGCTTACGCCTCGTCCAAAGCCGCGGTGGCGGGCCTGACCCTGCCGATGGCGCGCGACCTGTCGCGCAACGGCATCCGCGTGATGACCATCGCGCCCGGCATCTTCGAAACGCCGATGTTGCTGGGCATGCCGGCCGAAGTGCAGGATGCGCTGGGCAAGATGGTGCCGTTCCCATCGCGCCTGGGCAAGCCGGCCGAATACGCGCAGCTGGCCAAGGCCATTATCGAAAACGTGATGCTCAACGGCGAGACGATCCGCCTGGACGGCGCCATCCGCATGCAGCCGAAATAAGGTAGCATGCCAGGATCATCGGACGCGCGGCTTCGGTCGCGCGTTCGCGTTTCTGGAGAAGATATGTTGCGACTGCATTCCCTGGCCTTGGCCGCCGCCCTGTTGGGCGGCCTGGCCCACGCCCCCATCCACGCGCAGGAGCGCGCCCCCGAAATCGCCACCGGCTATGCTGACAAAGCCGGCTGGACGGCGCAGAAATACATGGTGGCCGCCGCCAATCCGCACGCCAGCGAAGCGGGCTACCAGATGCTGAAGCAGGGCGGGGCCGCCATCGACGCCGCCATCGCCACCCAGCTGGTGCTGACCTTGGTCGAGCCGCAATCGTCCGGCATCGGCGGCGGCGCCTTCCTCATGTATTACGACGGCAAGCGCGTGCAGGCTTACGACGGCCGCGAAACCGCGCCGGCCGGCGCCACCGAGCGCCTGTTCCAGGACGCCGACGGCAAGCCTGTCTCGCGCAGCATGGGCGTGGTGGGTGGCCGTTCGGTTGGCGCCCCCGGCGTGCTGCGCATGCTGGAGCTGGCGCACAAGGAGCACGGCAAGCTGGCCTGGGCCAAGCTGTTTGAGCCAGCCATCAAGCTGGCCGAGGAAGGCTTTGCCGTCAGCCCGCGCCTGAACGCCTTGCTGGGCTGGGATGCGCACCTGCTGCGCGATCCGGTGGCCGCCGCTTACTTTTACGATGCCGACAAGAAGCCGCGTCCCGTCGGCTATGTGCTGAAGAACCCGGAGCTGGCGCGCAGCCTGCGCGAAATCGCGGCCGGCGGCGCCGACGCCTTCTACAAGGGCCGCATCGCGCGCGACATCGCGGCCAAGGTGAGCAAGCATCCGACCAATCCCGGCACCTTGAGCGAGGCCGATATCGCGGGCTACCAGGCCAAGGAGCGCGATCCCGTCTGCAGCGACTACAAGCGCTGGACCGTGTGCGGCATGCCGCCGCCATCCTCGGGCGGCATCGCCATCGCGCAGATGCTGGGCATGCTGGAAGCGAAGCCGCTGGCTGACCATCTGCCGGTCAAGGGCGTGCCCGATGCGGAAGCCGTGCACCTGTTCACCGAGGCGGGCCGCCTGGCCTACGCCGACCGTAACCGCTATGTGGCCGACACCGACTTCGTGCCGCTGCCGGGGCGCGGCCTGGCGGCCCTGCTCGACAAATCCTATCTGCGCCAGCGCGCCGCCCTGATCGGCGACAAATCCATGGGCCGCGCCAAGGCGGGCGTGCCGACCGAGCTGAAACTGGCCTGGGGCAGCGATACCGCCATCGAAAACCCCTCCACCTCGCATCTGGTGGCGGTCGACGGTGTTGGCGGCGGCTTGTCCATGACGACGTCGGTGGAAGATGCCTTCGGCTCGCGCCAGATGGTCGACGGCTTCCTGCTGAATAACCAGCTGACCGATTTCTCCTTCGATTCGGCCGACGAGAACGGCCCCATTGCCAACCGCGTGCAGCCGGGCAAACGGCCGCGCAGCGCCATGTCGCCCACCCTGGTGTTCGACAAGGAGACGAAGAAGCTGGTGCTGGCCACCGGTTCGCCGGGCGGCTCGGCCATCATCAACTATGTGGCCAAGGTGCTGGTCGGCACCCTGGACTGGAACCTGGACGTGCAGCAGGCCATCAGCCTGCCCAACTTCGGCAGCCGCAATGGCCCGACCGAGCTGGAAGCGGGGCGCTTCCCGCCCGCCGTGGTGGACGCGCTGAAGGCCCGGGGCCACGAGGTGCGCCAGTACGAGCAGAATTCCGGCCTGCAGGGCATCCAGCGCCTGCGCCGCAACGGTAAGGAAGTGTGGTTTGGCGGCGCCGATCCGCGCCGGGAGGGGGTAGTGAAGGGCGATTAGCAAGCTTAAACGTGTTAATCTAGAGCAATGGGAAGCAAAAAGAAAACAGGCTTGATCCTGACCGGAGGCGGTGCGCGAGCTGCCTACCAGGTCGGGGTGCTGCAAGCGATATCGGAGATACTGTGGGAGGAGGGCTGGCCGCCGGCGCGCAACCCCTTTCAGATCATATGCGGCACCTCGGCCGGCGCCATCAACGCCACCGCCCTGGCTTGCCGCGCCGACAACTTCGGCGAGGGCGTGCAGAAACTGCTCGATGTCTGGGCCAATATCGAAGTCAGCCAGGTCTACCGCGCCGATTCCCTGGGCGTGATCCGTTCCGGCGCGCGCTGGCTTTCCCTGCTGTCCTTCGGCTGGCTGCTGCGCAAGTGGCGCGCTTCCCCGCCCAACTCCCTGCTGGACAACACCCCGCTGGTCAACCTGCTGCACCGCATGCTGGATTTGCCGCGCCTGGACGCGGTGCTGCAGGAAGGCTTGCTGCACGCGCTGGCCGTCACCGCTTCGTCCTATACTGGCGGGCAGCACATTACTTTTTACCAGACCGCCGCCGACATCGCGCCCTGGGTGCGCATGCAGCGCGTGGCCATGCAGGACCAGATCGGCGTCGAGCATCTGCTGGCGTCGTCGGCCATTCCCTTCATCTTCCCGGCCACGCCGCTGTACCTGGGCGGCCACCGCGAATATTGCGGCGACGGCTCGATGCGCCAATTGGCGCCGATCTCGCCGGCCATCCACCTGGGTGCGGCCAAGGTGCTGGTGGTGGGGGCGGGGCGGCTGACGGAGCCGGCGCGCCAGGCCACCGAATCGGCGCGCTATCCGAGCCTGGCGCAGATCGCCGGCCATGCCATGTCTTCCATCTTCCTCGACAGCCTGGCGGTGGATATCGAACGCCTGAACCGGGTCAACCAGACCTTGTCGGTACTGCCCGAGGAGTTGCTGCAAAAGACCCCGTTGCGGCCGGTGGAGCTGCTGGTGATCGCGCCTTCCGAGCGTCTGGACGATATCGCCACCCGCCATATCGCCAGCCTGCCCGCGCCGATCCGCACCATGCTGTCCGGGATCGGCGCCACGGAGGTGCGCGGCGCCGCATTAGCCTCCTACCTGCTGTTCGAATCGACGTATACTTCTGAATTGATCCGGCTCGGCCAGCGCGACACCCAGGCGCGCAAGGCCGATGTGCTGGCGTTTTTTGCCTCCTGAGCCGTGGCTGTGTTTATCCAGGACCGATTGTTCGTGCTGCTCCCATTTCGACGCTACTGCCGCCAACTGCTGCTCCCCGCCTTGCTGGCGCTGGCGGGCGGCCTGCTCGCGGACGCCCAGGCCGGGCCGCCGCCGCGCACCCTGCGCTTCGAACAGCTGAATGTGGACGATGGCCTGGCCCAGGAATCGGTGCTGGCCATCATGCAGGACCGCCAGGGCTTCATGTGGTTCGGCAGCCAGGCGGGCCTGAGCCGCTACGACGGCTACCGCACCGTGGTATTCCGCCACGCCGTCTCCGATCCGCACAGCCTGGCCGAGAACTGGGTCAAGGCGCTGCACCTGGACCCGATCGGCCGCCTGTGGGTGGGCACCGACGGTGGCCTGGACCGCTACGATCCGGTGACGCAGAAATTCAGCCACTACCTGCCGGACGAACCGGTCAAGCGCGGCAACGGCAACCGCCATGTGGGCGCCATCATCGACGACGGCATCGGCGCGCTGTGGGTGGGCACGTCCGACGGCTTGCAGCATTTCGACCCGGCCAGCGGCCGCTTCACCATTTACCACCACGAGCCCAAGGAGGCGGGCAGCCTGATGAGCGACCAGGTGAATGCCCTGGCGCGCGACGCGGCCGGCCGCCTGTGGGTGGGCACCGCCGCCGGCGTGGATATGCTGATGCCGGGCGCCAAGCGCTTCCGCCACTTCCCTTTGCAGGTGGGCAAGAACGGCCGCGGCGAGTCGGTGATCTCGCTGCATGTGGATAGCAAGCAGACCTTGTGGGTGGGGAGCGTCAGCGGCGTCGAGCAGTGGAAGCTCGATGGCGACGGCGTGCCGCACCGGCGCCGCATGGGCGTGGCGGAAGGCCTGCCGCCCGGCCCGGTGCCGGCCATTTACCAGGACAGCGAAGGCACGCTCTGGGTCGGCACCCAGCGCCATGGCCTGTTCCGCTGGCGGCCCGAGGATGACCGCTTCGTGCAGTACCGCCACCAGCTCAGCGATCCGCACAGCTTGTCGGACAATTATGTCTCTTCGCTGTTCCGCGACCGCGTCGGCACCTTGTGGGTCGGCACCTGGTATGCGGGCGTCAGCCGGGTCGACCTGGGCAGCGGCGGCTTTGCGCGCCTGGTCAAGGATCCCGACCGTGCGCGCTCGCTCAGCGACAACCGCGTGCGCGCCATTCTCGATGCCGGCAACGGCAAGCTTTGGCTGGGCAATAACGACGGCCTGAATTACTTCGATCCGGTCAGCGGCGAAACCGTGCTATACCGCCTGGCTTCGCTGGCCGACAGCGTGGTCACAGCCATGTGGCGCGACCCGCAGGGCATGCTGTGGGTGGGCGGGCGCACCGGCATGCGCCGCTTCGATCCGGTCACGCGCCAGTTCAGCAGCCTGCTGTTCTCGCGCGGCGATCCGGATAGCGATCACCTGCGCTATATCTACGGCGACCGCAGCGGCGTGCTGTGGATTTCCTCGCGCGGCGGCTTGCACCGCTACGATCCGGCCAGCGGCGGCACCCAGACCTTCCGCCACGATCCGGCCGACGGCAACAGCCTGGCCGACAATATCGTGCGCCCGGTGCTGGAGGACAGCCGCGGCAGCCTGTGGGTCGGCACCTTCAACGGCCTTGATCTGCTGGACCGCAAGACGGGCCAGTTCCGCCACTTCCGCCACGACCCGGCCGACCCGTCCAGCCTGAGTCACGACGAGGTGCATTATCTGTACGAGGACGCGGGCGGCGTGCTGTGGGTCGGCACGGCCGGCGGCCTGAATCGCATGGAATTCGGCGCCGACGGCAATGTGAAATTCCGCCGCTACCTGCGCAAGGATGGCCTGGCCGACGATGCCATCGCCGCCATCCTGGCCGACGACGCCAACAATCTGTGGTTGTCCACCAATACCGGCCTGTCGCGCCTGAACATCGTCACGGGCCAGATCCGCAACTACTCGGGCACGGACGGCACCATCGAAGGCGCTTACTTCGACGGCTCCGCGCTGCGCGCGCCGGACGGCAATATGTACTTCGGCGGCTTCAATGGCGTGACCGCCTTCGCGCCGAAAGAGGTGAAGGAAAACAGCATTGCGCCGACGGTGGCGATCACCGACTTCCAGGTCTTCAACAAGTCCGTGCGTCCCGGCCAGAGCGAAAACGGCGGCATGCTGCGCAACGCTATCGAATACACCAATGCCGTCACGCTGCAGGAGAGCGACACCATGTTCTCGCTGGAGTTCACAGCCTTGCACTACGCCGCGCCCAAGCGCAACCGCTTCGCCTACCAGTTGCAGGGCTTCGACCGCGACTGGGTGGTGACGGACGCCAGCAAGCGCTTTGCCACCTACACCAATCTGGACCCCGGCACGTACACCTTCCGCGTCAAGGCCGCCAACAAGGACGGCATCTGGAACGACAACGCCGCCACGCTGGAAATCACCATCCTGCCGCCGTTCTGGAAAACCTGGTGGTTCCGCAGCCTGATCGTGCTGACCCTGCTGGGCAGCGCCGTCATCACGTATCAGGCGCGGGTGCGCGGCCTGCGCCGCCAGCGCACGCGCCTGGAGCAGCAGGTCAGCCTGCGCACGGCCGAGGTGGAGCTGAAGAACAAGCTGCTGCAGCAGCAGAAGCGCGAACTGGAACAGCGCGACGAGCGCCTCAGCTACGCCAAGCAGAAGGCGGAGGACGCCACGCGCCAGAAATCGGAATTCCTGGCCAATATGAGCCACGAGATGCGCACCCCGCTGGCCGGCGTGATCGGCATGCTGGGCTTCGCGCTGCGCGACAACCATCTGGCCGACGGCACGCGCGAGCAGATCGAGCGCGGCCAGGCCAATGCCCAGTCGCTGCTGACCATCATCAACGATTTGCTGGACTTCTCCAAGATCGAGGCCGGCAAGCTGACCATCGAGAATATCGACTTCGCGCTGGCCGGCACGGTGGAGAACGTGGTCAGCCTGTTCGAAGAGCAGGCGGCCGCGCACAGCGTCGGCTTTGCGGTGGAATTCGGCAAGGGCTTGCCGCCTTTCGTGGTCGGCGATCCGACCCGCCTGCGCCAGGTGCTGGTCAACCTGGTCGGCAATGCCTTCAAGTTCACCCAGCGCGGCCACGTCTCGCTGCGCGTGGAGCGCCTGCCGGAAAGCGTGCTGCGCGAAGGGCGCGCCTGCAGCCAGATCCGCTTCACGGTGGAGGACACCGGCATCGGCATCCCGGCCGAAGCCATGCCGCGCCTGTTCCAGAAGTTCGAACAGGCCGACAGCACCACCACGCGCCGCTACGGCGGCACCGGCCTGGGACTGGCCATCTGCCGCCAGCTGGTGGAATTGATGGGCGGCGAGATCGGCGCCGTCAGCACGCCGGGCATCGGCAGCGTGTTCGCCTTCACCCTGCCGCTGCCGGACGGCGTGGCGCCGCCGCTGGTGCCGCATATTCCGCGCGAGCCGCACAGCCACCAGCTGCGCGTGCTGTGCGCCGAGGACTTCCCGACCAACCAGATCATCATCCGCATGATGCTGGAAGACCTGGGCCACAAGGTCGATATCGTCGGCAACGGCGCGCTGGCGGTGGCCGCCTGCGCCCATGTGCGCTATGACCTGATCCTGATGGACGGCCGCATGCCGGAGATGGACGGCCCCAGCGCCACGCGCCTGATCCGCTCGGGCGGCAGCGACGCCGCGCCGGTGCGCGACCAGGAGTTGATGATCATCGCCTTGACGGCCAATGCCAGCGAAGAGGACCGCAGCCGCTACCTCGCTTCCGGCATGGACGATTTCCTGACCAAGCCGATCGACGAGGCGGCCCTGCATTTCCAGCTGAGCCGCGCCATCGAACGCCAGCTGCAGCGCGGCATCCTGCTGCCGGAAATGCCGCTGCGCTCCCAGCCCGGCCCCAGCGCGGCGGAACTCGATGCCATGTTCGGCGTGAGCGCGGACCCCGAGCACATCGTGCTGCCGCGTGGCGGGCCGGCCTCGCCGCCGCGCGTGCTGGCGCGCGAAATGCTGGACCGGCGCCTGCTCGACGCCTTCCTGGCCGATCTGCCGGCGCGCCTGGCGGAACTGGATGCGGCCATTGCCGCCGCCGACGCCGACGCGGCGGGGCGCCTGTTCCATGGCTTGAAGGGCAGCGCCGCCTACCTGGAACTATCGGAACTGCAGGCACTGGCGGGCGAGCTGGAACGGGCGGCCGACCGCGCGCTGTGGGCCGCCGTCACCTCCAAGCTGCCGCGCCTGCGCGAGCTGCTGCAGCAATTGGCGGCGGGCGGCGTGCGAACCAATTGAAAAACATGCACGCTGGATATAAGGTAAGATCGCTGGGCCGGGTCACAGCAGGCGCACACTGACGGTGACAGGCACAGGAGAGGATTGAATGAGAGTTCTGGTAGTAGACGATGACGTTGTCTCGCGCATGGTGCTGATGCACCTGATCGATAGCTGCGGCAAATTCGATATCGTGGAAGCGGAAGACGGCGCCGATGCCTGGCAACAGCTGGAAGGCGGCTTGCGTCCTGCTATCTGTTTTTGCGATCTGCGCATGCCGCGCCTCTCCGGCATGGAACTGTTGCAGCGCGTGAAAGGCGATGCGGCTTTCAGCACCATGCCTTTCGTGCTGGTCTCCTCCGCCACCGATACCGACACGGTGCAGCAGGCCACCAAGGCCGGCGCCGCCGGCTATATCGTCAAACCCTTCCAGGCCGACCAGGTGCGCGTGCACCTGACCGGCTTTCTCGACCAGGCCGCGAACGGCTACCAGCATGTGGCCGAAACCCCGGCCGAAACCCAGCAGCGCCTCGGCATCAACGGCGACCGCCTGCTGGTCTACCTGACCGGCTTCCAGAACCAGCTCACGGCCGCCAGCGCCGAACTCGATGCGCTGTTCGCGCGCGATGAGGTGGGCGAGGCGCGCAACCGCATCGAACGCCTGCATGCCGGCTGCGTGACCCTGGGCCTGCACGGCGCCGCCGCCGCGCTGGAACGCTTCCGCCGCGATGCGCCGCCGGAAGTGGAGGTGGTGCAAGCCGCCTTGTCCGACGTGATACGGGCCGTGATCCACCAATCCGCCCTGGTGCGTCAAATCAGCTTGGGTTGACGTGCCGCGCCGCCGGCATGGCGGCGAAAGCCCTTGTGGATGATTTAGTTTAGGTTTAAAGTATCTGCTTGCGGGCTGACTTGAACCGACCATCCAGGCAGGGCGACCATGAACAGATCTTCTGCACCACTCGCACCCAGTGCGCACCTCGACCCGTTCGCGCGCGACCATCTGCCGCCATGCGAACAATGGCCGGAGCTGTTGTTCGACCTGCCGGAGCTGGATTACCCGCAGCGCCTGAACTGCGTGGCCGAACTGCTGGACAAGGCGGTGGCCGCCGGTGGCGGCGCGCGTCCGGCCCTGTACGGCGAGCATGAGCGCTGGACCTATGCGCAGTTGCAGGAGAAGGTGAACCGCATCGCCGCCGTGCTGCGCGGTCCGCTGGGACTGGTGCCCGGCAACCGCGTGTTGCTGCGCGGCGCCAACCATCCGCTGATGGCGGCCGCCGTCCTGGGCGTGCTGAAAGCCGGTTGCATCGCCGTACCCACGATGCCGCTGCTGCGCGCGCGCGAGCTGGGCGCCATCATGGGCAAGTCCCAGGTCAATGCGGTGCTGTGCGCCGATGGTCTGCGCGAGGAGATGGAACTGGCGCCGTCGCGGCCCGAACGCGCGCTGTACTTCAACGGCGGCGCGGGCGAAGGCTCGCTGGAAGCGCTGATGGCGGACCAAGACCCGCACTTCGAGGCTTGCGACACGGCGGCAGACGACGTCTGCCTGATCAGCTTCACCTCCGGCACCACCGGCGTGCCGAAAGGGACCATGCATTTCCACCGCGACGTGCTGGCCATCTGCGACTGCTTCCCGCGCCACACCCTGAAGGCCGATGCCTCCGACCTGTTCATCGGCACGCCGCCGCTGGCCTTTACCTTCGGCCTGGGCGGCCTGCTGCTGTTTCCCCTGCGCGTGGGCGCCGCCGCCGTGCTGCTGGAAAAGCTGACGCCGGAAACCCTGCTGCAGGCGATTGCCAGATACCGCGCCACCATCAGCTTCACCGCGCCCACCTTCTACCGCCAGATGGCGGCGCTGGCGCCGCAGCATGATCTATCCAGCCTGCGCAAAAGCGTGTCGGCTGGCGAGGCGCTGCCGCTGGCCACGCGCGCCATCTGGAAGGAGGCCAGCGGCCTGGCGATGATCGACGGCATCGGCGCCACAGAGATGCTGCATATCTTCATCTCCGCCTCCGGCGAGGATATCCGCCCCGGTGCCACGGGCAAGCCGGTGCCGGGCTACCAGGCTTGCATACTCGATGGCGAGGGCAAGCCGGTGGGACCGGGCGTGATCGGCCGGCTGGCTGTGAAAGGCCCGACCGGCTGCCGCTATCTGGCCGATCCGCGCCAGAAGGACTATGTGCTGAACGGCTGGAACCTGACCGGCGACGCCTACGAGATGGATGCCGACGGCTATTTCATTTACCGCTCGCGCACCGACGATATGATCATTTCGGCCGGCTATAACATCGCCGGTCCCGAGGTGGAGGAGGTGCTGCTGCGCCATCCCGCCGTGGCAGAATGCGGCGTGGTCGGCAAGGACGATGCGGAGCGCGGGCAGATCGTGGAAGCGCATGTGGTGCTGCGTCCCGGCTTCGCCGCTTCGCCCGCGCTGGCCGCCAGCCTGCAGGAATTCGTCAAGGCGGAAATCGCCCCGTATAAATATCCGCGTTCGGTGCGCTTTACGGCCGCATTGCCGCGCACGGAAACAGGAAAGCTGCAGCGCTTCAAGCTGCGCAGCCAGGAACAAGGAAACGCATGAATATCGTTTGCATAGGCGGCGGCCCGGCGGGCCTGTATTTCGGCCTGCTGATGAAAAAGCAGAATCCCGCGCACCGCATCACCGTCATCGAGCGCAACCGGCCTTACGACACCTTCGGCTGGGGCGTGGTGTTCTCCGACCAGACCCTGGGCAATCTGGTCAACGCCGACGAGCCGACGGCGCGCGACATCCTGCAAGCCTTCAACCACTGGGACGATATCGACGTCTTCTTCAAGGGGCAGAAAGTCACGTCCGGCGGCCACGGCTTCTGCGGCATCGGCCGCAAGCGCCTGCTGAACATCCTGCAGCAGCGCTGCGAGGAACTGGGCGTGGAGCTGCTGTTCAAGACCGAGATCGAGGACGACCAGGAGATCGCGCGCCGCTACCAGGCCGACCTGGTGATCGCCGCCGACGGCTTGAACAGCCGCATCCGCACGCGCTACGAAGCGACCTACCAGCCGCAGATCGAAACGCGGCAGTGCCGCTTTGTGTGGCTGGGCACGAAGAAGAAGTTCGACGCCTTCACCTTCGTCTTCAAGGAAACGCCGCACGGCTGGTTCCAGGCCCATATCTACCAGTACGACGGCGACACCTCGACCTTCATCATCGAAACGCCGGAAAGCGTATGGCGCGCGGCCGGCCTGGATGGGATGAGCCAGGAACAAAGCATCGCCTGGTGCGAGCAGTTGTTCGCCGACCAGCTGGACGGCCATGCGCTGATGTCGAATGCGGCGCACCTGCGCGGTTCCAGCAGCTGGATCGCTTTCCCGCGCATTGTCTGCCAGCAGTGGGTGCGCTGGAACGACGGCGTGCCGGTGGTGCTGATGGGCGACGCCGCCCACACCGCCCACTTCTCGATCGGCTCCGGCACCAAGCTGGCGCTGGAGGATGCGATCGAGCTGGCGCGCTGCTTCGCCGCCGAGCCGGATATCGCCGCCGCGCTGGCCGAATACGAAAAGGCGAGGGCGGTGGAGGTGCTGAAGATCCAGAGCTCGGCGCGCAACTCGATGGAATGGTTCGAGAACGTGCAGCGCTATACGGCGCTGGAAGCGCCGCAGTTCGCCTATTCCATGCTGACGCGCAGCCAGCGCCTGTCGCACGAAAACCTGCGCGTGCGCGATGCCGGCTATGTGGCCGATTACGAAGCCTGGTTTGCGGGGCGCGCCTTCGAGCAGGCGGAATTGCCGGCGCCGGCCGATCTGCTTGAGCGGCCGGTGCCGCCCATGTTCACGCCGTATAAGGTGCGCGGCCTGGTGCTGAAGAACCGCATCGTGGTGTCGCCGATGGCGCAATACAGCGCGGTGGATGGCACGGTGGGCGATTTCCACCTGGTGCATCTGGGCGCGCGCGCCATGGGCGGCGCGGCGCTGGTGATGGCGGAAATGACCTGCCCCTCGGCCGATGCGCGCATCACGCCGCATTGTCCCGGCATGTACACGACGGAACATACCGAGGCCTGGAAGCGCATCGTCGGCTATGTGCATGCGCATAGCGACGCCAGGATCGGCATCCAGCTTGGCCACGCCGGCGCCAAGGGTTCCACCCGCGCCATGTGGGAAGGCATCGACCAGCCGCTGGAGCGCGATAACTGGCCACTGCTCTCGGCCTCGCCGCAGCAGTATCTGGAGGGCGTGTCCCAGCTCTCGCGCGCCATGACGCTGGAGGACATGCAGCGGGTGGAAAACGATTTCGTGCGCGCCACGCTGGCGGCCGACCACGCCGGTTTCGACTGGCTGGAGCTGCACTGCGCCCACGGCTACCTGCTGTCCTCCTTCATTTCGCCGCTGACCAATAAGCGCGGCGACGAATTCGGCGGCAGCCTGGAAAACCGCTGCCGCTATCCGCTGCGCGTGTTCGCCGCCATGCGCGCCGCGTGGCCGGTGCACAAGCCGATGAGCGTGCGCATCTCTGCCCACGACTGGGTGGAGGGCGGCATCACGCCGGAAGACGCGGTGCGGATCGCGCAGCTGTTCAAGCTGGCCGGGGCCGACGTGATCGACTGCTCTTCGGGCCAGGTCAGCAAGCAGGAAAAGCCCATCTTCGGCCGCATGTTCCAGACGCCGTTCGCCGACCGCGTGCGCAACGAGGCGGGCATTGCCGCCATGGCCGTCGGCTCCATCTTCGAAGCCGACCACGCCAACGGCATCATCGCCGCCGGCCGCGCCGACCTGTGCGCGGTGGGCCGTCCGCATCTGGCCAATCCGGCCTGGACGCTGACGGAAGCCGCCAAGATCGGCTACCGCATGCTGGCCTGGCCCAAGCAATACCTGCCTGGCAAGCAGCAGCTGGAGCGCAATCTGGAGCGGGAAAAACAACTGGCGGCCGCCAGCGGCGGCCTGACGCCGCAGCAGGTGGCGGCAAAATTGCTGGAGGGTTGAATGAGTGGTGCATTGAGTGAAGTGAAATCCCTGGCGGGCAGGCACGCGCTGGTGACGGGAGGTGGTCGCGGCATCGGCGCCGCCTGCGCCCGCGCCTTGCTGCTGCGCGGCGCCAGCGTGACCCTGGCGGGCCGCGACGGCGCCCAGCTGGAGCAGGCGGCGCTTGAGCTGCACGCGCTGCTGGCCGATGAACCGGCGCTGGCCGAAAGCTGCCGCGTCGCCATCCGCACCATGGATGTGGGCGACGAAGCCTCGGTGCGCGAAGGCTTCGCGGCCGCCGCCGAGCGTCTGGGCCGCATCGACATCCTGGTGAATAACGCGGGCCAGGCGCATTCCGCGCCGTTCCTGAAAACCAGCAGCGAGGACTGGCGGCGCATGCTGGACGTGAACCTCGGCGGCGTCTTCCACTGCACCCAGGCGGCCTTGCCCGCCATGCTGGAGGCGGGCTGGGGCCGCATCGTGAATATCGCCTCCACCGCCGGCCTGACCGGCTACCGCTATGTGAGCGCCTATACCGCCGCCAAGCATGGCGTGGTCGGCCTGACGCGCGCCCTGGCGCTGGAAGTGGCGGCCAAGGGCGTGACGGTGAATGCGGTCTGTCCCGGCTTTACCGAAACCGATATCGTGAAGGATGCCGTCGCCAACATCATGCTGAAAACGGGACGCAGCGAGGAGCAGGCGCGCGCCGAACTGGCCGCCGGCAATCCGCAGCAGCGCCTGATCCAGAGCGAGGAAGTCGCCAATGCCGTGGCCTGGCTATGCCTGCCCGAATCGGGCGCCATGAACGGACAAGCGCTGGCCGTCGCCGGCGGCGAAGTCATGTAAGGACGCCCATGCATTTCAATGAAAACAAGGAACGCGCCGGCGAGGCGCCGGCGCCTTTGCCAGAACCGGTGCTGGACCTGGCCAGCCGCCTGACGCAGGACCACCATCAGGCGCTCAAGCTGTGGCTGCGCATGCTGTCCTGCACCGTCAAGATCGAAAACGAAATCCGCGGCCGTCTGCGCTCGCAGTTCGGCATCACCTTGCCGCGCTTCGATCTCATGGCGCAGCTGGAGCGCTATCCGCAAGGCCTGCGCATGGGCGAGCTGTCGCGCCGCATGATGGTCACGGGCGGCAATGTCACCGGCATCACCGACCAGCTGGAACAGGAAGGCCTGGTGCAGCGCGTGCCCGATCCGAAAGATGGGCGCGCCTTCAGCGTCATGCTGACGCCAGCCGGCCGCAAAGCCTTTACCGAGATGGCCGAGGTGCACGAAAGCTGGGTGGTCGAGCTGCTGCAGGATATCCCCGGCGACGACAAGGGCCAACTGATCGAACTGCTCTCCGAAATGAAGGGCCATTTATACGCCCGCAATGGAAAGGACAAACCATGAAGCATCTGCAAGGCGAGCCGCACGCGCTGCCGGGCAACCGCCAGGCGCTGGCCAATTATGAGGCGCGCCATTTCCTGTTCGCGCTGGAGCAGGGCGTGGCGACGCTGACCCTGAACCGCCCCGAGCGCAAGAATCCGCTGACCTTCGATTCCTATGCCGAGCTGCGCGAATTGTTCCGCGCGCTGGCCTATGCCGACGATGTGAAAGCCATCGTCATCAACGGCGCGGGCGAGAACTTCTGCTCGGGCGGCGATGTGCACGAGATCATCGGCCCGCTGACCAAGCTCGATATGCCCGGCCTGCTGGCCTTCACGCGCATGACGGGTGATGTGGTGAAAGCCATGCGCGCCTGTCCCCAGCCCATCGTGGCCGCCATCGACGGCGTGTGCGCGGGCGCCGGTTCCATGCTGGCGCTGGCATCGGACATCCGCTACGGCACGGAGCGCAGCAAGACCGCCTTCCTGTTCACCCGCGTCGGCCTGGCCGGCTGCGATATGGGCGCCTGCGCCTTGCTGCCGCGCGTGATCGGCCAGGGCCGCGCCGCCGAGCTGCTGTACAGCGGGCGTTCCATGTCGGGCCTGGAGGGCGAACGCTGGGGCTTCTTCAACAATCTGTACGCGCCGGAAGCGCTGCTGGCCGAGGCGCAGGGCTTCGCGCGCAGCCTGGCGCAAGGTCCGACTTTCGCCCATGGCATGACCAAGAAGATGCTGCAGCAGGAGTGGAATATGGGCGTGGACGAAGCCATCGAAGCGGAAGCCCAGGCGCAGGCCATTTGCATGGCGACCAACGACTTCCACCGCGCCTACCACGCTTTCGTGGACAAGCAAAAACCGCAGTTCGAGGGGGATTGAGGCATGGCCGATAAAGACTATCTGGGCTGGCCCTTCTTCGAGCCGCGCCACGCCGCGCTGGAACGGGAACTCGATGCCTGGGCCGCACGGCAGGTGCGCGACGCGCATGGCGCGGACGTGGACGCCGCCTGCCGCCAGCTGGTGCGCCAGCTGGGCGAGGCGGGCTGGCTGCGCCATGCGGTCGGCGGCAGCGCCCACGGCGGCACGCTGGACGCCATCGATACGCGCGCCGTCTGCCTGATCCGCGAGACCCTGGCGCGCCACAACGGCCTGGCCGATTTCGCCTTCGCCATGCAGGGCCTGGGCTCGGGCGCCATCAGCCTGTTCGGCGACGTGGCGGCCCGGCAGGCCTGGCTGCCGCGCGTGGCGCGCGGCGAGGCGATCGCCGCTTTTGCGCTGTCCGAACCGCAGGCCGGTTCCGACGTCGCCGCCATGCAGTGCGCCGCCGCGCGCGAGGGCGACAGCTATGTGTTGAACGGCGAGAAGACCTGGATTTCGAACGGCGGCATCGCCGATTTCTACGTGGTGTTCGCGCGCGACAGCGCGGCCGATGCGCCGCCGCCGGGCGCCGCTGCGGATGCACCGGCAAGCGCACCGGCGGGCGCCGCGGCGCGCGGCACGCGCGGCATCAGCGCCTTCATCGTTCCGGCCGATGCGCCGGGCCTGGAAATCGCGGAACGCATCCAGGTGATCGCGCCGCATCCGCTGGCGCGCCTGCGCTTCAACAATTGCCGCATCCCGGCCGCCTTGCGCCTGGGCGCAGCGGGGCAGGGCTTCAAGGTGGCGATGGCCACGCTCGATGTGTTCCGCACCTCGGTGGCGGCGGCGGCTCTGGGCTTCGCCCGCCGCGCACTGGATGAGGCGCTGGCCCATGCGCGCCAGCGTCCCATGTTCGGCCAGACCCTGGCCGACTTCCAGCTGACCCAGGCCAAGCTGGCGCAGATGGCCACCGCCATCGACAGCGCCGCGCTGTTGACCTACCGCGCCGCCTGGCAGCGCGACCAGGGCCGCAAGGTGACGAAGGAAGCGGCCATGGCCAAGATGACGGCCACCGAAACGGCGCAGCAGGTGATCGACGCCGCCGTGCAGATGTTCGGCGGCCTGGGCGTGGTCAGCGACCATCCGGTGGAACGCCTGTACCGCGAAATCCGCGCCCTGCGCATTTACGAAGGCGCCACCGAAGTCCAGCAATTAATCATCGCGCGCGAACTGCTGCGCGACACCGTTTAAGTAAGGAAAGAGCATGCAGATACTTCAACCGCCGGGCTGGCCCCGTCCACGCGGCTATGCCAACGGCATCGCCGCCAAAGGGGCGCTGGTGTGCGTCAGCGGCATGGTAGGCTGGGATGCCACCGGCGTTTTTCAGACGGAGGACTTCGCGGGCCAGGTACGCCAGGCCTTGCTGAACATTCTTGCCGTCCTGGCGCAAGCCCAGGCCGGGCCGGAGCATATCGTGCGCATGACCTGGTATGTGCTCGATAAGGATGAGTATGTCGGCGCTTATAAGGAGATCGGACAGATTTACCGTGAGCTGATTGGCAACCACTATCCAGCGATGACGGCGGTGCAGGTGGCAGGCCTGCTGGAACCGCAGGCGCGCGTCGAAATCGAAGTTACCGCCGTTGTTGATAGGTAATAATTATTGACTGGGTGATGCAAAATCAGCAAAAATAAAATTAGCAACATGCTATATTGAATAACATCATCCATATGTCAATAGAGGTTTATTATGCAATTCAGTTTTCCACGCGCCGCCAGCGTAATCATGGTGTGGGCTTCCCTGATGGCGGCAGGGATGGCGCAAGCCGGAACTGCTTTGCTCAGTGCGCAAGATCAGGCTCAGCTCGCTGCCTGGCTGGGCGAGGGCAATGTCAGGTTCAACAGTATCTACACCAAGACGGACGGCGACACGGCTGCGCAGTTCCATGCCGCTGTCGACGGCAAGGGGCGCACGGTGTCGGTCATGCGCGCCAGCAATAGTGCCGGCCAGAGCTGGCTGATCGGCGGCTACAACCCGCAAAGCTGGAATTCCAGCGGCCAATTCAACCTGACTGTGAAGAACGAAGACCGGACGGCGTTCCTGTTTAACCTGACGGCCGGCAAGATGCACCGCCAAGTGCTCGATGTCAACGGTCTGGGCGGGGTGGGTTCCTACCAGACCTATAATGACCGCGGCATCGGCCCGGCTTTCGGCCTGGGCTCTGATCTGTATGTGGGCAACGATCTGAAAACCGGCTATTCCTTGCTGTACTCTTATATCGATCCGGTGACGGGCGGCTGGAATACCAGCTTGCTCGATGGCTCGCCCTATCATGCCGGCAATGTGACGTTCGGCGCCATCGAAGTCTATTCCATTGCGGCCGTGCCGGAACCGGGCACGTATGGCATGCTGTTGCTGGGGCTGTTGGGCATGTTGGGATGGACCGGCTACCGCCGCCATGGGGAAAAGCAGGACTGACACGCCGGCCGGCAGGGTGGCGCAGGGGGATGGGTTAGGCCGATGGGTTGCGCTGGTCCCCCCGACTGGAATCGAACCAGTATCCCACGCTTAGGAGGCATGTGCACTATCCATTGTGCTACGGGGAGGACGCAAGGCGAGCGCAATTATAGCTGACGCGTGATGAAATGCAGGCATGATTTTGCGGCCGTATCCCAGGGGGAGGGCGCAGAATTACGGCCGATTCAACCGAACGCCATACGGTGGCGCTTCTTGTTATTCTATAATGCTGAGTTAATAAGAGTGCCGCACGCTTGCGGCGCTCGCTTCATTGCGCCTTGTTGCCGGCACTTGCCAGTGCGGGCACGGCAGACCCAATCATTGAGTTTCGGAGGTTTTTCTGACAGTCGCTTCCAGCGCCGGGCATGCGCACGGCATTAAATATCGCGCTGATATCGACGGTTTGCGGGCAGTCGCTGTACTGTCCGTCGTACTGTACCATGGGTGGCCGAAATGGTTCCCGGGGGGCTTTATTGGCGTCGATATCTTCTTCGTCATTTCAGGCTTTCTGATCACGTCCATCCTCCTGACCCAGCTGGAAACCGGCAGCTTCAGCGTTGCCGATTTCTATGCGCGCCGCATCCGCCGCATTTTCCCCGCGCTGCTGCTGGTGCTGGGGGCGACCCTGTGCTTTGGCTGGCTGGTCTTGCTGCAGGGCGAATTCCGCCAGATCGGCAAGCATGTGGCGGCCGGCGGCGGCTTCATTTCCAATCTGGTGCTGTGGCATGAATCGGGATACTTCGATAACGACGCCACCACCAAGCCGCTGCTGCATCTGTGGTCGCTCGGGGTGGAGGAGCAGTTCTACTTCCTGTGGCCGCTGATGCTGTGGCTGGTCTTCAGCCGCCGCCTGAGTTTTCTCTGGAGCGCGGCCCTGATCTTCGTGCTGTCGATGGCCGGCAATCTGCTCGCGGTCGAGAGCAATCCGACCGCGGCATTCTTCTCGCCGCTGACCCGCTTCTGGGAGCTGATGTCGGGCGGCGTGGCGGCCTATCTGCATTTGCACCGGCGCCCCTGGTCCGCCGGCGCCGGCCGACTGGCGTCCTGGGTGGGCGCGGCCTTGCTGGCGGTCGGCTTTGTGCTGATTAAGCCGCAGTATGTATTTCCCGGCTGGTGGGCGCTGCTGCCGGTGGCGGGCGTGCTGCTCCTGATCCTGGCCGGGCCGGCGGCGCCGGTCAATCGCCTGATCCTGAGCCGCAAGCCGCTCGTGTGGACCGGCCTGATCAGTTATCCGCTGTATCTGTGGCACTGGCCCTTGCTGTCGTTCGGCTTCATTATCTACGGCGATAAACCTTCGTATCTGATCCGGGCGGGCTTGATTCTGGCCGCCCTGGTGCTCGCTTTCCTGACGTACCGCTATCTGGAAACGCCCTTGCGCCACGGGCGCAATAAAAAGCGCATCATCGCCGGCCTGGGCGGCGGCATGGCCGCCGCCGCGGTCGTCGGCTTGGCGGTCGCCTTCGGCCTGGTGCATGAGCGCATCAATGTGCATGGCGCCGAGGTCTATCTGAATGCCCTGAACGACAGCGATTTCCCGGGCGCCAAGATGGTGCCGTACCGCCACCAGGGCACGCTGTTCCAGAAGGTCGGCAGCCCCGCCCAGGGCGTGACGGTCTTCATCGGCGACTCCTTGATGCAGCAATATGGCCCGTATGTGGAAGCGGCACTGGCGCAGCAGCCGGCGCGTTTCAACTCCGTCATCTTCGCGACATCGGGCGGCTGCCCGCCGATCCAGAAGGCGGTCCGCCTGCCCCTGATCCGTTATTCGCACTGTCCGCAGACGGTCGATGCAGCCTATGATCTGGCGCTGCGGCCGGAGGTCAATACGGTGGTGATCGGCGCCTCCTGGGGCGGCTATTTCAGCCCCGCCCAGCACGAGCTGGAAATGGCGGACCAGGGCGCGCGCCTGGCGTTTCCCGCGGCGGCGGCGATGGACCGCGCGTACCAGTCGCTGCAGCACAGCGTGGCGCAATTGCGCGCCCAGGGCAAGCGGGTCTTCATCGTGCTTCAGCCGCCCAGCGGCGATGCCTATGATCCGCGCAAGATGTATACCGGGTCGCGCTTCGGCAGCATCCAGCCGGTGGCGCAGATTGCGCCGCTATCGCTGCAGGCTTTCGCGGCGGAAAATGCGGCGACGCGGGAGCGGCTGCTGGGCATCGCGCAGGCGACCGGCGCGCAGGTCATCAATCCGCTCGACTTCTTGTGCGATGGCACGCTGTGCCCGGTACTGGACCAGCAGGGCGCGCCGCTGTATACCGACTCGATCCATATGCGGCCAGCCTATAGCCGCCGGGCCGCCGGCTACCTTGAGCCGACCCTGATCCCGCCGGCGCCGGCCGGCGCCGCGCAGCTGGCGGCGGGCGCACACTGAGGCCGTCACCGCGCCGGACATGGAGATGACGGGCAAGAAACGGTACAATTGCCGTTTCTTGCATCATATCTCCCATCATGGCAGTCATTTCCCTCACTTCCGCGCAACTGGCGTTCGGCCACGTTGCGCTCCTCGATCACGCTGAATTCTCGCTTGAGGCCGGCGAGCGCGTCGGCTTGATCGGCCGCAACGGCACGGGCAAATCCTCGTTGCTGAAAATCCTTTCCGGCCGCGTCAAGCTGGACGACGGCTTGCTGGTCATGCAGCAAGGCTTGACGATCGCCTATGTCGAGCAGGAACCCGTGTTCGAGCCGGACATGACGGTGTTCGAAGCCGTCGCCTCCGGCCTGGGCGGGCTGCCGGCGCTGCGCAAGGAATACGACGCGCTGACCGGCCAGTTCGGCCAGGGCGACGACGAGGCGCTGATGGAGCGCATGCACGAGATCCAGCTGCAGCTCGATGCGGCCGACGCCTGGAATCTGGGCAACAAGGTCGAACAAACCCTGGACCGCCTGAATCTGGGGCCCGAGGCGCAGATGAAAACCCTGTCGGGCGGCATGCAAAAGCGCGTGGCACTGGCGCGCGCCCTGGTGGCCGCGCCCGACGTGCTGCTGCTCGACGAGCCGACCAACCACCTCGACTTCAGCTCCATCCTGTGGCTCGAAGGTTTGCTGCGCGACTTCAAGGGCAGCGTGCTGTTCATCACCCACGACCGCTCCTTCCTCGACAATGTGGCCACCCGCATCGTCGAGCTGGACCGCGGCCGCCTGCTGTCCTATCCGGGCAACTTCAGCACTTACCAGACGCGCAAGGCCGAGCAGCTGGCCATCGAGGAAATCGAGAACGCCAAGTTCGACAAATTCCTGGCCCAGGAAGAGGTCTGGATCCGCAAGGGCGTGCAGGCGCGCCGCACGCGCGACGAGGGCCGGGTGCGCCGCCTGGAGCGCCTGCGCGACCAGCGCGCCGCGCGCCGCGAGCAGCAGGGCCAGGTGCGGCTGGAAGTGTCGTCGGGCGAGCGTTCGGGCAAGATCGTGGCCGAGCTGGACACCGTCAGCAAGGCTTACGGCGCGAAAACCATCGTGCGCGACTTCAGCGCCACCATCCTGCGCGGCGACAAGGTCGGCCTGATCGGCGCCAATGGCGCCGGCAAGACCACCTTGCTCAAGCTGATCCTGGGCGAGGAGGTGGCCGATGCCGGCCATATCCGCCAGGGCACCAAACTGCAGGTGGCGTATTTCGACCAGATGCGCGCCCAGCTCAACGAGGAGGCCAGCCTGGCCGACACGATCGCGCCGGGCAGCGACTGGGTCGAGATCAATGGCCAGCGCAAGCACGTGATGAGCTATCTGGGCGACTTCCTGTTCGCGCCCGAACGCGCCCGTTCGCCGGTGCGCACCCTGTCGGGCGGCGAACGCAACCGCCTGCTGCTGGCGCGCCTGTTCGCCAAGCCGGCCAATGTGCTGGTGCTCGACGAGCCGACCAATGACCTCGATATCGACACTCTGGAGCTGCTGGAAGAACTGCTCGAAGACTACCAGGGCACGGTCTTCCTGGTCAGCCACGACCGCATGTTCCTCGACAATGTGGTAACCCAGGTCATCGTGGCCGAAGGCGAGGGCGCCTGGCGCGAATACATCGGTGGCTACAGCGACTGGGAGCGGGTGCGCGCCGTGGCGCCGGCCGTGGCCGCCAAAGCGGAGGCCAAGGCCGAGGCCAAGGCCGAGGCGAAGCCAGCCAAGACGGAAGCGGCGCCCGCCGCCGCGCCCGCGGCCAAGCCGAAAAAGCTCAGCTTCAAGGAGCAGCGCGAGCTGGACGAGCTGCCGCAACTGATCGCCAAGCTCGAAGACGAGCAGAGCGCGCTGAATATCGCCCTGTCCGACCCCGACTTCTACAAGAAGACGCCGGCCGAAGCGAAGCGCTTGAACAGCCGCATCGCCGAGATCGAAGAAGCGTTGCTGGCGGCCCTGGAGCGCTGGGAGGCCATCGAATCGCGGCAATGAGACAGCTGATGAGATGAAAGATTTCTTTTCTACATCATTCGTGCGCTGCACAAGCGAGTAATATTGTAATATCTGCAAACTCCGCCACGGACCCGCAGATATCGCATGAAAACCCAGCAATCAGACCCCAACCGGCCGGCCGCCGCCGCGCAGCCAGCCGGACCGGACAGCGCGCCTTCGCGGCAGCCGGCGCTGGTCCGCATCCTTCCCTTTGCCGCGTACATGGCTTTCATCGCCATCGCCGACCTGCTCGACCGTTTTGGCCTGGCGGCGGCGGAACTGCGCTGGCTGTATGCCGTCAAAATCGGCGTCGTAGTGGCCTTGCTGTTCGCCTTCCGCCGCCATTACCGCGAGCTGGCCTGGCAGCCGCTGGGCGCGCGCGGCTGGCTGGCGGCAGTCGGCGCCGGGCTGCTGGTGCTGCTGCTGTGGGTGAATCTGGATGCGCCCTGGATGCAGATCGGCACGGCGGCCGGTTTCGATGCGCGCGGCGCCGGCGGCCAGATCGATTGGCCGCTGGCGCTGGTGCGCATTGCCGGCGCGGCGCTGGTGGTGCCGCTGATGGAAGAGTTGTTCTGGCGCTCCTTCCTGCTGCGCTGGCTGGAGCGGGCCGATTTCCGCAACGTGAATCCCGCGCACGTTAAATTTAAAGCTTTTATTGTCACGGTGATATTATTCGGCCTCGAACATAATTTGTGGTTTGCCGGCATGGTCGCCGGCGCCGCGTACGGCCTCCTCTATATGCGCAGCCAGAACCTGTGGTCGCCCGTCATCGCCCATGCCGTCACCAATGGCGGACTGGGCATCTGGGTGTTAATGACCGGTAATTGGTCGTTCTGGTAAGCGCCAAGGCAGATACTCAACAGAAAACCTATGACAATGTCCCGCATCACAAGCAAACCCGAAGGCGGCGCCCGCATCCTGCCGCTGGCCTTACTGACGGCGCTGGCCCACGCGCCGGCCGGCGCCGCCATCAGCGACACCGTCCACCCGGTCGTATCGGTGGGGTATACCCACGACAGCAATCTGTTGCGCCTGCCGGATGACACGCCGGGCTTCGCCGGACAGCGCAGCGACACCATCCGCCAGGTGCAGGCCGGCCTGGTGCTGGAGCGCCCGATCGGACGCCAGAAACTGACGGCCTCGGGCAGGGTGTCGCGCGTGACTTTCAACCACTACCGTCAACTCGATTATAATGGCAAGGATTTCGCCGCTGAGCTGGCCTGGCAGCTGGGCAATCACTGGGAAGGCCGGGTCGGCACGACGTACTCGCAGACCCTGACGCCTTTTACCGACTTCCACTCCAATGAGCTGAACCTGCGCACCCAGCGTCGCGGGTATGCCGACGCGAACTGGCGCTTCCATCCGAGCTGGCGTGCCCGCGCCGGGTTTAACCGCTATAAATACCAGTACGATCTGGCGGCGCAGAGTATCTATAACCGCACCGAAGATGCGGGTGAAGTCGGTCTCGACTACCTGGCGGCCTCGGGTAGCCGGGTCGGGGTGGTGGCACGCAAGCTCAAGGGCCGCTATCACACGCCGCGCAGTGCCAGCAGCGTGCGTTCCGCCGACAGCTGGGACCAGGACGAGCTGAAAGCCAATGTGTACTGGCGCCTCAGCGGTGTGACCCAGGTCACGCTGCTGGCCGGCTGGGCGCGCCGCACCCACGAACTGCTGCCGCAGCGCGATGCCAGCGGCGCCAATGGCCGCGTGCGGGTGGACTGGCAGCCGCTGGGCCGCTTGCGCCTCGCGGCCGAGGGCTGGCGCGAATTTGCCGCCGTGGACAATATTTTTGTCAACAGCAGCTTGAATCGCGGCGCCAGCTTGACGGGCAGCTGGGACATTTCGGCCAAGCTGCAGGCGACAGCCAGCCTGCGGCGCGAAAAACGCCGTTTTGAAGGCGGACTCGGCAGTATTGTGTTCCGCGAGGCGCCCAGCGATACCACCAAGGGCTCCAGCGTGGGCCTGCTGTATGCGCCGCTGCCGTCGATGCAGCTCAACCTGAATGTGTTCCGCGATCAGCGCAACGGCGAACCCCTGATCGGTTCCAGCAATTACCGCGCACATGGCGTGTCCATGATGCTCAACGCCCAGTTTTAACGATGTGAAGAAAAATGACGGTTAACGATATTCCCTTGATTTCCTTTTTTCAGCGGGTGCTGGATCCGCTGATCATCATGGGCACGCTGTATGTGGCCTCGATGCTGTTCGGCGAACCCTTTACCGGCTACTCGCTGGTGCTGATGATCCTGGCGTTCTTTATCTCGTCGGCCGTGTATCAGCACGTCGACCCCTACCGCACCTGGCGCAGCGGCCGCATGCTGGCCTATTCGCGCGATATGTTCGTGGGCTGGATGGTGACCGCCCTGATCCTGGTCTTCCTGGGGTCGGTCAGCGGCCTGGCTTACCACTACGACGAGGACGTGGTGCTGGCCTGGTTCGTCGCCACCCCCTTCGTGCTGCTGTTCAGCCACCTGGCGGCGCGCAAGCTCGGTTCCGACCCGGCCGAGCCGAGCGAGGTGCGTTCGGTGCTGATCATCGGCGCCAACGACGTCGGCCTGAAGTTCGCGCGCACCATCGAGCGCCACCCGAACCTGTTCATGCAGGTCAAGGGCTTCTTCGACGACCGCACGGAAGACCGCCATCCGGCCGAACTCAAGCATCCGATGCTGGGCAAGATGGCCGACGTGGCCGCCTATGTGCGCGAAAACAATGTCAAGATGATCTTCATCAGCACGCCGATCTCGGCCCAGCCGCGCATCCGCAAGCTGCTCGACGATCTGCAGGACACCACGGCCTCGGTCTACTTCCTGCCCGATATCTATGTGTTCGACCTGATGCAGGCGCGCTTCGACAATGTCGGCGGCATGCCCGTGATCGCCATCTGCGAAACCCCGTTCACCGGCTTTAACAGCATGGTCAAGCGCGCCAGCGATATCGTGCTGGCGGCCGCCATCCAGCTGCTCTTGCTGCCGATCATGGCGCTGATCGCGCTGGCCGTGAAGCTCAGCTCGCCCGGCCCGATCATCTTCCGCCAGCGCCGCTACGGCCTGTATGGCGAGCAGATCATCGTCTACAAATTCCGCTCGATGACGGTGGCCGAGGATGGCGCCAAAGTGGTGCAGGCGACCAAGAACGACCAGCGCGTGACGCGCGTCGGCGCCTTCCTGCGCAAGACCTCGCTCGACGAGCTGCCGCAGTTCATCAATGTGCTGCAGGGCCGCATGAGCATCGTCGGGCCGCGTCCGCACGCGGTGGCGCACAATGAGCAATACCGCAAGCTGATCAAGGGCTATATGCTGCGCCACAAGGTCAAGCCGGGCATCACCGGCTGGGCCCAGGTCAATGGCTTGCGTGGTGAAACCGAGACGCTCGACAAGATGGAGGCGCGCATCCGCTTCGACCTCGATTACCTGCGCAACTGGTCGCTGTGGCTGGACTTGTGGATCGTGGTGAAAACCGTGAAAGTGGTGCTGGACCGCGAAAACGCCCACTAATTCCCCTTTATTAACAATAATTTAAGCCGGATCAGCAGGTCGCAGTGTATAGTCGCGCACTGTTGACTCGGCGTTGTATTTTTGTCTTGCTTGTGATACTTTTGCAAATATTTTTGGTGCGTACTTTCCTGGCTCGGTGCAGGGACGCAATAAATCCTGGAGGAATAAATTGACTATGATTAAAACAAACAGGAAAGTGCTGTGCACCGCGCTGGTGCTGACCCTGGCAGCCGGCCTGAGTGCCTGCGGCAGCAAGGAAAAGAAAGCCGGCCAGGCCCTGGCCAGCGTCAACGGCGAGGAAATCACCGTGCTGCAGCTGAACGAGGAACTGCAGCGCGCCGGCGTGCAGGCGACCCAGCAGGAAGAGGCTAGCAAGCAGTTGCTGGAAGCGCTGATCGACCGCCAGCTGCTGCAGAACGAGGCGCAGAAGGAAAAGCTCGACCGCGACCCGAAGGTGCAGCAAGCCATCGAGCGCGCCAAGGCGCTGATCGTGGCCCAGGCGTATATGCAGAAGCGGGTCGGCAATATCGCCCGTCCCACCAAGGAGGAGGTGGAAGCCTACTTCAAGCAGCATCCGGAATTCTTTGCCAACCGCAAGGCCTTCGACCTGCGCCAGCTGGTGATCGCCAGCGAGGACATGAACGATGAGCTGAAGGCGGCCATGGACCAGGCCAAATCGCTGGAAGAGGTGGCGGTGTGGATGGAGAGCCACAAGGTCAAGTATGCGCGCGCCCAGGTGGTGCGCAGCAGCGCCGACCTGCCGCCTGAGCTGAGCGGCAAGCTGATGGCCATGCCGAAGGGCCAGCTGTTCATCATCCGCGAAGGCGCGCGCACCATGCTGATGGCGATCGCCGACACCAAGGAGGCGCCGGTGACGCTGGACGTGGCCGCGCAGCAGATCGAACAATTCCTGTTCAACAAGAAGAACAAGGAAGCGGCCGACGCCGAAGTGAAGCGTCTGCGCAGCAGCGCCAAGATCGAATACCTGGGCAAGCAGAAAGCCCCGGGCGCGGCCCCGGCGGCTCCGGCAGCGGCTGCGGCCGTGGCGCCGGCGCCCGCTGCGCCGCTGGCCGCTCCGGCCGAGGGCGCCGCCCCGGCCGACCCGCTGGGCGGCTCGGCCGAACGCGGCGTGGCAGGATTGAAATAAGCGCCGGCAGGCGCAGCTGATTGATAAATAGATAGGGCAAAAAATGAAACGATTGATGATGTGGATGACGGCACTGCTGCTGTCGCTGGCCGCCGGCGTGGCCGGCGCGGCCGACAGCCTGCTGGGGCCGGGCGATGTGCTCAAGATTTCCGTGTACGGCAGTCCCGACCTGGGTCTGGAAACCCGCGTGACGGAAACCGGTCATATCACCTTCCCGCTGCTGGGACAGGTGGAAGTGGGCGGCTTGACCGCGGCCGTGGCCGAGAAAAAGATCGGCGGCCTGCTGGAAAGCGGCGGCTATGTGCGCAAGGCCCAGGTCAATATCCTGGTGACGGCCCTGCAAAGCGCCCAGATTTCCGTGCTGGGCCAGGTCAACCGTCCGGGCCGCTACCCGCTCGACGGCCGGCGCAGCGTCATGGAAGTGCTGGCCCTGGCCGGCGGCATCGGCCTGGAAGGCGGCGATGCGATCAGCCTGATCCGCAAGCGCAACGGCGTGACCACCAAGGAAAGCATCGATATCGTGGAAATGGTGCGCAACGGCGACCTGAACCGCGACCTGGAACTGCAGGCCAACGATGTCATCTTCGTCGAACGCGCGCCCCGCTTTTACATTTATGGCGAAGTGCAGCGCCCCGGCGCCTTCCGTCTGGAACGCTCGATGACGGTGCTGCAGGCGCTGTCGGTGGGCGGCGGCCTGACCCCGCGCGGCACCGAGCGCGGCATGCGCATCAAGCGCCGCGACGCCAACGGCAAGCTGCAGATCATCGATGCCCGCCACGACGATGTGCTGCAAATGGATGACGTGGTCTACGTCAAAGAAAGCTGGTTCTAAGCGACCCGGCTCCTTGCAAAGAGAATTGTTATGAATTTCACCCAATTATTTCTGGTCTTGCGCGCGCGCAAAAGTATCCTGATCGCCACCCTGCTGCTGACGGTGGTGGCGGCGATGACGGTCAGCCTGCTGTTGCCCAAGACGTTCAAAGCCACCAGTTCCCTGCTGCTGAACTACAAGGGCATCGACCCGCTGACCGGGCTGACCATGCCAGGCCAGCTGCTGCCGGGCTATATGGCGACCCAGATCGACATCATTTCGAGTAAGAACGTCGCGCTGCGCGTGGTCGACCAGCTCAAGCTGGCCGACAACCCGGCGGTGGTGGCGCAGTTCCGCGAAGCGACCCAGGGCCGCGGCAATGTGCGCGACTGGCTGGCCGGCCTGCTGCTGCGCAAGCTGGAGATCGAACCGTCGCGCGAAAGCTCGGTGGTCAACATCAGCTTCAGCGGCAGCGATCCGCAATTCGTGGCCGCCATCGCCAACGCCTTTGCCGAAGAGTACCAGCGCGCCAGCATCGAGCTGAAGGTCGAACCGATGAAGAAAGCGTCGGCCTACTTCAACCAGCAGACCAAGCTGCTGCGCGACAACCTGGAAGCGGCCCAGAGCCGGCTCTCGAAATACCAGCAGGAACATGGCATCGTGTCGGTCGATAACCGGCTCGACGTGGAAACCAACCGCCTCAACGATTTGTCGGCCCAGCTCGTCACCGCCCAGGGCCAGGCCATGGAAGCGCGTTCGCGCCAGAGCATGGCGCGCGGCCAGCATTCCTCGGAGTCGCCCGATGTCTCGGCCAGCCCGCTGATCCAGAATCTGCGCCTGGGCCTGGGCACGGCCGAATCCAAGCTGGCCGAGATCGGCCAGCGCCTCGGCCGCAACCACCCGCAATACCAGTCCGCCCAGGCTGAAGTGGACAAGCTGCGCCACGAACTGCGCGAGCAGGTGCAGCAAACCTCGAACAGCGTGGGCAACAATGCCCAGATCCTGGTCGAACGCGAAGGCGCCATCCGCGCCGCGCTGGCCGCGCAGAAGGCGCGCGTGCTGGAACTGAACCGCACCCGCGATGAAATGAATGTGCTGGCCAAGGATGTGGAAAGCGCCCAGCGCGCCTTCGACGCCACGTCGCAGCGCGGTTCCCAGACCCGCATCGAAGGCCAGTCCGAGCAGTCCGATATCGCCGTGCTCAATCCGGCCGTGGCGCCCACCGAACCGTCGTCGCCGCGTCTGCAGCTGAACTTGCTGCTCTCGGTCTTCCTCGGCACCCTGCTGGGCGTGGGCTTGGCGCTGATCACCGAAATGCTGAACCGCCGCGTGCGCTCCGGCGCCGATGTCGAGGACTTGCTGCAGATTCCCGTGCTGGGCGCCGTCGACTGGCATGGCCGCAAGCCCGCCGCCCGCCGCGGTATCGCCGCACTGTTGCCGCGCCGTCTGCGCTTAAATTAAGGAAAGTAGGAGTATTACGATGAATCAGACTGCGCAAATTATTTCGGCCGCGCCGGCCGCGGCGGGCGAACCGACCAGCATTGGCGGCCTGCTGCTGGAAGCGGGCAAGATCACGCCGGAAAATGCCGAGCGCGTGCTGCGCCTGCAAAAAGAACTGGGGATCCGTTTCGGCGAGGCGGCCGTGCGCCTCGGCCTCATCACCGAGGCCGACATCCAGCAAGTGCTGGCGCGCCAGTTCGACTACCCTTATCTGCAGGCCGGGGACAAGGCGTATTCGCCGCACCTGGTGGCCGCCTATCAACCGTTCAGCCCGCAGGTGGAAACCCTGCGCGCCGTGCGCAGCCAGCTGATGCTGCGCTGGTTTGCCCGCGGCCATAAGAGCCTGGCCGTGGCCGCTGCGGCCCAGGGCGACGGCACCAGCCTGCTGGCGGCCAATCTGGCCGTGGTGTTCTCGCAACTGGGCGAGCGGACCCTGCTGGTGGACGGCAATATGCGCGCGCCGAGCCAGCATACGGTCTTCAATCTGAAGAACCGCCAGGGCCTGTCCGATGTGCTGGCCGGCCGCGCCGGCCTGGACGTGATCCAGAAGGTCGACGCCTTCGTCGACCTGTCGGTGCTGACGGCCGGCACGCAACCGCCCAATCCGCAGGAACTGCTGAACCGCAGCGCCTTCGTGGAACTGGAGCGGCAGCTCGGCAGCGCCTTCGATATCGTGCTCTACGATACGGCCGCCTTTGCCGACAGCTTCGATGCCGCGGCCATCGCCGCGCGCGCCGGCGGCGCCCTGCTGGTGGTGCGCCAGCATAAAACCCTGGTGGGCGACATCGACACCATGGCCGAAAAACTGAAGCAGAACGGAGCCCAGGTGGTCGGTTCGGTCCTGGTCGATTTCTGATGGCGACGATGAGCAAAACCTTCTCCGGGCCGGGGGTGGCAGCCTGGCGCGGCGGCCTGGCCGAATGGCTGCCGCTGGCGCTGGGGCTGCTGGCCCTGTACCTGCCCACATTGAACTTCCTGCTGCATGGCATCTGGGCCACCGAGGAACAGGCGCACGGCCCGATCATCCTGGCGCTCTCGCTGTGGCTGATGTGGCGCGCCTGGCCGGCAATGTGGGCGCGCACGCGGCCCGAACACGGCACGGCGGCCGGCTGGCCGCTGCTGCTGCTGGCTTTGCTCATCTACGTGGTCGGCCGCTCGCAGCAGCTGATCGCCGCCGACCTGCTGTCGCTGATCTTGCTGCTGATGGCCTGCCTGCTGCTCAAGCGCGGCTGGGCCGCGGTGCGCCTGCTGTGGTTCCCCTTTTTCTTCATGCTGTTCATGGTGCCGTTGCCGGCGCAGCTGGTGATCACCCTGACCATGCCGATGAAGATGGCGGTGTCCTATGCGGTCGAGCATCTGCTGTTTGCCGCCGGTTATCCGATCGCGCGCACCGGCGTGATCTTGCAGATCGGCCAGTACCAGTTGCTGGTGGCCGACGCCTGCGCCGGCTTGCAGACCCTGCTGTCGCTGGAAGCGCTCGGCCTGTTCTATCTGAACGTGGTGCGGCATACGGCGCCCTTGCGCAATATCGCGCTGGCGCTGCTGATTATCCCGATTTCCTTCTCGGCCAATGTGGTCCGGGTCATCGTGCTGACCCTGGTCACGTATTATCTGGGCGATGCCGCCGGCCAGGGCTTCCTGCACGGTTTCGCCGGGATGGTCTTGTTTGTGACGGCGCTGTGCCTGATTTTATTGACCGACTCGGTGCTGCAATGGTGCGTCCGGCTGCGCGCGGCGCGGAAAGGGCAGGTGGCGGCATGAGCCAATGGAATAAGGCGCTCGCCGTCAGCCTGGTGGCCGGCAGCCTGATGGCCGGCGCCAGCGCGCTGGCCGTGTATCTGGCGCCGACCGCCCGCATCGCCGACCAGCGCGCGCGCATCGATCTGGCGGCCATGGTGCCCGAAAGCTTCGGCGCCTGGCGCGTCGATACCAGCATCGTGCCGCTGCAGGTCGACCCGGAAACCCAGGCGCGGCTGGACCGCATCTATAACCAGACCCTGGCGCGCACCTATGTGAACCGCGACGGCCAGCGCGTCATGCTGTCGATCGCCTATGGCGGCGACCAGAGCAGCGATCTGGCGGTGCACCTGCCGGAAACCTGCTACGGCGCCCAGGGCTTCGAGATCCGCGCCGCCGGCGCCGGCAGCGTGGCCACCACCTTCGGCGCCATCCCGGTCAAGCAACTCTTCGCCGTGAGCGGGCCGCGCCAGGAACCGATCACTTACTGGATCACCATGGGCGACCGCGCCTTGCAGCCGGGCATGAGCCTGCGCCTGCAAAAACTGCGCTACGGCCTGACGGGCGCAGTGCCCGACGCCCTGCTGGTGCGCGTCTCCACCCTCGATGGCGATACCGCCGCCGCTTACCGGCTGCAAGCCGCGTTTGTCCGCGCCATGCTGGACAGCATGAAGCCGGCCGACCGTCTGCGGCTGGTGGGCGCTTTCCCCACCTGACCCCGCGATTTTTATGGCATCTTCCGATAAGCTCGACCAGCAGGCGGTCGGGGCCGTCAAATGGGCGGCGCTTGGCACCGTGGCCCGCTTCAGCCTGCAGCTGGCGGTGCAGATCGTGCTGGCCCGCCTGCTCGGCCCCGACAGCTACGGCGTGTTCGCCCTGGGCCTGCTGGTGCTGACCTTGAGCACCTTCCTCGCCGACTTCGGCTTTTCCTGGGGGCTGGTCCAGAACCAGGAGGTGCGCGAGGAGGACGTGCGCTTCGCCTTTACCTGGCAGTTCCTGTCCGGCAGCCTGGCCATGGCGGCCATGTACTTCGGCGCCGACTGGATCGCCGCCGCCTTCCATGAACCGCGCCTGGGCGGGGTGGTGCGCTGGCTCAGCCTGACCTGCCTGCTGACGGCGCTCACCGCCCCCGGCAGCAATATGTTGCGGCGCAAGCTCGATTTCCGCTGGCTCAACCTGATCCAGATCGCCAGTTATGCCACCGGCTATCTGCTGGTGGGCTTGCCGCTGGCGTTTTACGGCGCCGGCGTCTGGTCGCTGGTGGCGGCCTGGCTGGTGCAGGCGGCCAGCGCCCTGGTGTATACCTGGTGGCGCAACCCGCATCCGCTGCGCCCCTTGCTGTGGTACAGCGGCGCCCAGCGTTCGACCCAGATGGGGGCCACGGTCTTCGTCACCAATCTGTGCAACTGGTGCCTGAATAATCTGGACCGGGTCTTCCTCGGCCGGCTGCTGCACGCCCATGCGGTGGGCGTGTACACGGTCGCCTACAATCTGGCCAATACGCCCAATTCCCTGTTCCTGACGGCCCTGCAGCCGGCCTTCCTGGCCGCCGGCGCCCGCATGCAGGACGAGCCGGCGCGCCTGCGCAGCGCCTATCTGTCGATTCTGTCGGCCGTCGGCATCCTGATCGCGCCCCTGTTCGTGCTGCTGGCGAGCGTGGCCGATGCGCTGATTGCCACCCTGTACGGGCCGCGCTGGGACGGCGCCGGCACGGTCCTGAGCATTCTGGCGCTGTCGATGCCGGCCTATATCGCCTGGGGCATGTCGACGCCGGTGCTGTGGAATACCGGCGGCAAGCATCTGGAAAGCCTGCTGCAGCTGCCGGTGCTGGCCGCCGCCGCCATCGGCTTGTACTGGTGCGCCGGCCAGGGCGTGGCCCTGGTGGCGCTGGTGGCCGCCGCCACCCTGGTGCTGCGCGCGCTGGTGATCGGCGGCGCGGCCTGCCGCCGCATCGGGGTCGGCGCCGCCGACCTGGCGCCGATCGCCTGGCGCAGCGCGGTGATGATGCTGCTGGCGGCCGGCGGCGCGTACGCCGGCACCGCGCTGGCCGCGCGCGCCGGCGCCGGCAGCCTGGGGCTGCTGGCAGCCGGCGGCAGCGCCGGCCTGGCGCTGCTGGTGCTGGTGGTGGCGCTGGCGCCCCGTTTGCTCGGCCTGCCCGTGGTGGACTTGCTGGCCCGCTTCAGTCCGCCGTTACCGCGGCGCGTGGGAACTTATCTGCGCGCCAAATGCCTTGTTGGATAAACTATGTTTGATTTTATTGCTGTTCTTGTCGCCCTGACCCTGGCCGCCCTGGTGGTGGTCGGCATGGCTCTGGGCGTGCACTGGGGGCGCCAGCGTCCCTATGGTTTGCTGCCGTATGTGATCTATCCGGTCTTGCTGGTGTATGCGCTGTATACCCTGCTGTCCGGGCGCGATCTGTCGGGCGGCGAGGCGCTGGCCGTGCTGCAAGTGTCCAAGCATCCGCTGGTGACCTGGCTGGGCCGCCTGACCTCGCTGTTCATCCTGTTCGCCTGCGCCGAGCGGGTGCTGTACCGGTCGTTGCGCTGGGGCCGCCAGGCGCCGCTGGTGCCCGCCCTGGTCCTGGCCTTCGCCGTGTTTTTCCTGACCAATACCGTCAGCCCGGCGCTGCTGGGGCGCTATGTCTACCTGTCCCATGAGTTCCTGTATGTGATCGCGCTCGGCTGCGCCGCCGTGCTCGTGACGGAGGAGGCCGAGCTGCAACTGGCCCTGCGCGCGGCGCGCAATGCCTGCCTGGGCTTTGCCGCCCTGAGCCTGGCCTGTCTGGCGCTCAAGCCGGGCCTGGTCATGGCCAGCTACCATGCCGGCTATATTCCCGGCTTCCACTGGCGCTTCGTCGGCCTGGCCAACCATTCCAATAATATGGGCTCGCTGCTGGTCTTCTTCATGGTGTGCCTGTGGTGCCAGCCGTTTGCGCGGCGCGCCCTGAACCGGGCGGCCTGGGCGCTGGCCTGGACGGGCCTGCTGCTGACCCAGTCGAAAACGAGTTGGAGCGCGGCCCTGCTCAGCGCGGCGGCGCTGGCCTACTTCGGCCACCGCGCGGTGCTGCTGCAGCGCTGGCGCGATTTCCGCCAGCCGTATCTGCCGCTGGCCCTGCTGTTCGGCCTGATGGGCGGCGCGACGGTGCTGTGCCTGGCTTTCATGTTCGGCGATCCGGGCGCGCGTCTGGCGCGTTTCCTCGGCAGCCAGCAGGGCGCTGAACTGCTCAGCCTGACCGGGCGCGATCAGATCTGGCAGATCGCGGTCCAGGAGTGGCAGAAAAATCCCCTGTTCGGCTATGGCTTGAGCATCTGGGATGACGCCTTCCGCAAGAGCATCGCCATGCCGCACGCCATGCATGCCCACAACCAGTTCTACCAGTCGCTCTCGAGTGCCGGCCTGGTGGGCGTGGCCGGCCTGCTGTGCTATCTGGCCGTGCTGCTCTGGTTCATCGCGCGCACCGTGCAGCGCAGCCATGGCCTCGCGCTGGCGCTGTTTATCCTGCTCGCGATCAAGGCCGTCAGCGAAGTGCCGCTGGCCATGAAGGGCATGGGACCGGACTTGCTGACCCAGGTCTTATTGCTGATGACGCTGTCGGTGTACAGCCGCCGTCCGGCGGCCCTGGCGGCCCCGGCCCCGG
>JANCSZ010000060.1:0-1007 GCA_024437665.1 Massilia sp. YIM B04103
ACAAGTTTATCAAATGGAAGTGTCCGAAAATGTCAGGCTACCTCAATGGATCCGAGGTAGCGGGGGGACTCGAGTCATCTTCCAGCTTGGCCGTAGCCGCATTTCCAACTGCGAAGACGACTCCTCATTACTACACCTCCTGGTAGGGAATTTTTTCTAGACCAAGGTTTTGGGCAGCTTGCAATCTGTGATTCCCATCCTGAATATCAAACGTTCCGCCGGAATTTTTCTTGACTTTGATTGGATCCAGCAGGTTGCCATTTTCTATTCCCTCAGTTGCGCTAGCGAGCCTCTTTGCGTCGAGCGAGGATGCGGATCTACCGGAGTTGAATTTATCGATTGATTCGAATTTTTGGCCATCCTTTCCCGTTCCCCATGTTTTGCTGACTTTGTAGTCATAGTTATCCGGAACATGCCAAGTGGCGTTGTTTTCGATATTGTACCGCTCTGAGCCATCCTTCAAGAGGAAGGTTTGTTTTCCATCTTTTGATGACGTGTGCATCTGAATTGTGCTATAGCTGTCCTCAAACATGTCATCTACCTTTTGCCTTAACTCGGGATTGATTTCCCCTTTCATCTCGTCCCATTTTTCTTTCGAAAGATCTTCCGGATCATTGGGGCCATCCATTTTTTGTTTTTTCGGCATCATATTTAATAACTGTTGCTGCATCGCGCCCACCCTCGGGGACGACGGCGGAGAAAGCGATGACGATCTGTCGCGTTTGGAGCTGTCTTCATTTGGAGCTACATGAGACGAAGCGGTCGATTCGCCTTGCACGGAGGAAGCCGTAACATGAGAGAGTGGGACAGAACTGCGTACGGGACTTGGAAACATATTTTTACCTTTAGCGAGCGTGACGGGAAATCAGTCAAAACCATGTCGGATTGATTGAAAAATGTTCTGATGAGTGACGCCACTTGGCTACAGGTTCCATATGTGGGAATGCCGGTGGGGAGCCGACGACTGAGGTGTACTGTCAATAATGGACACGTCCGTTTCAAGCAGC
>JANCSZ010000061.1:0-993 GCA_024437665.1 Massilia sp. YIM B04103
ACGAAATCGAATCCCGCAGCTACGATCTGGCTGGCCGTCTGAGCAGGACCACCGATGGCGCCGGCTATGTAACGGAAAACCGCTACGATGGCCAGTCGCGCCTGATCGCCACTGTCCGCTATGCGCAGACGGACGCGAAGCCGTCCAGTGCGGACCGCACCACCCGGTTGTTCTATAGCGTGGACGGCAAGCTGGCGGCGACGCTGGATGCCGACGGCTATTTGAGCGAAAACCGCTACAACGCGGCGGGCCAACTGACCGAAACCGTGCGCTACAGCGTTCCCACCACGATAGCGCTGCGTGCCGCCGGCACGCTGGCCGACCTGCGCCCGCAAAACGACGCCGGCGCACTGCGCGAATACCAGCTGTATGACGGCAAGAACCAGCTGGTTGGCACCATCAGCGCCGATGGTCATCTGACCGAACTGGCGTATGACAGCAATGGTCTGCTGACCAGCAAGATCCGCTATGCCACGGCGGTGCGCTATGCGGCCGGTGCCAGCGTGGAGAGCCTGCGTCCAGCCGATGGCGAGCGTCAGAGCGTGACATATGAATACAATGCCCGCCGCCAGTTGGTGAAGGAAATCGCGGCCGATGGCACTGTGACGGACTACAACGTCAATATCGTCGGCAATCGAACTGGAACCACGGTGGCCACCGGTACCGAAGACGAACGCAGCGTTCGCCAGAAGTTCAATGCGCACGGTTTAGTGATTGCGGAGTTGAGCGCTGAAGGCGCCGAGCGCCTGAAACAAGCCAGTACATCCGAACAGNTGGAGAGCCTGCGCCCAGCCGATGGCGAGCGTCAGAGCGTGACATATGAATACAATGCCCGCCGCCAGTTGGTGAAGGAAATCGCGGCCGATGGCACTGTGACGGACTACAACGTCAATATCGTCGGCAATCGAACTGGAACCACGGTGGCCACCGGTACCGAAGACGAACGCAGCGTTCGCCAGAAGTTCAATGCGCACGGTTTAGTGATTGCGGAGT
>JANCSZ010000062.1:0-986 GCA_024437665.1 Massilia sp. YIM B04103
GCCTGCTCACCGTGGTCAGCGACACCACGGCCACCTTCATGCCGCGCCTGCGCCGCGCCAACTGCCGCGTCAGCCTCGACGTGCCGTCCAGCCTGATGCTCGATTCCTATCCGGGCAGCGTGTACCAGATCTTCACCAATCTGCTCAATAACGCGCTGATGCACGCCTTCGAAGGCCGCAGCGAGGGCCAGATCGTGATCCACGCCCAGGCCAGCGGCGGCGAACTGGCCGAGATCAGCTTCAGCGACAATGGCGTGGGCATGAGCGAAGAGGTGCGGCGCCACGTCTTCGATCCCTTCTTCACCACCAAGATGGGCCAGGGCGGCACCGGGCTGGGCATGAACATCGTCTACAACATCGTCAGCGGCGTGCTGGGCGGGCGCATCGCCATCGATTCGGCACCGGGCGCCGGCACCGTGATCCGCATCAGCCTGCCGCTCAGCTCGCCGCTGCATAACTAAAAACCGGGGACAGACCCCGTTTTCCGAGCAATATTGCTCGGAAAACGGGGTCTGTCCCCGGTTTTTAGTTATGCAGCGGCGAGCTGAGCGGCAGGCTGATGCGGATCACGGTGCCGGCGCCCGGTGCCGAATCGATGGCGATGCGCCCGCCCAGCACGCCGCTGACGATGTTGTAGACGATGTTCATGCCCAGCCCGGTGCCGCCCTGGCCCATCTTGGTGGTGAAGAAGGGATCGAAGACGTGGCGCCGCACCTCTTCGCTCATGCCCACGCCATTGTCGCTGAAGCTGATCTCGGCCAGTTCGCCGCCGCTGGCCTGGGCGTGGATCACGATCTGGCCCTCGCTGCGGCCTTCGAAGGCGTGCATCAGCGCGTTATTGAGCAGATTGGTGAAGATCTGGTACACGCTGCCCGGATAGGAATCGAGCATCAGGCTGGACGGCACGTCGAGGCTGACGCGGCAGTTGGCGCGGCGCAGGCGCGGCATGAAGGTGGCCGTGGTGTCGCTGACCACGGTGAGCAGGC
>JANCSZ010000063.1:0-904 GCA_024437665.1 Massilia sp. YIM B04103
GTCCCTCTCAGCACATCCATAGCCCCAGGACACAACCCCCTGCAGCTCATTGTTGCACACGACGGGGCCGCCAGAGTCACCCTGGCAAGAGTCCTTGCCTCCCTCCAGGTAACCAGCGCAGAACATGGCATCAGTGATCATGCCTGGGTAGGAGTTCTCACAGTCCCTGTCGGACAGGATGGGGATGTTCAGGCACTGCAGCTTGTTCCTGTCAGCAGTGGAGCTCATGGTGTTGCCCCAGCCAGAGACTTTGCACATGGTGCCGGCGGCGGCACAGCTGGAGGGCAGAGCCACGGGCTGCACGTACTGGTTGAGGGTGGCAGGCTTGCTCAGCTTGATCAGCATGATGTCGTTGTCAATGTTGTAGGAGCTGTAGTTTGGGTGGCGGATGACACGAGAGGAGGAGATGAACTGCTCCGTGCCCTCGTTGGCCCTGATGTTGTGCTCGCCAAGACGCACTTCAACACGTGACTTGTAGCAGTGAGCTGCAGACNATGGTGCCGGCGGCGGCACAGCTGGAGGGCAGAGCCACGGGCTGCACGTACTGGTTGAGGGTGGCAGGCTTGCTCAGCTTGATCAGCATGATGTCGTTGTCAATGTTGTAGGAGCTGTAGTTTGGGTGGCGGATGACACGAGAGGAGGAGATGAACTGCTCCGTGCCCTCGTTGACCCTGATGTTGTGCTCGCCAAGACGCACTTCAACACGTGACTTGTAGCAGTGAGCTGCAGACACCACCCAGTTCTCATTGACCAGGGAGCCTCCGCAGAAGTGGTACCCAGAGTTCAGAGACACCTGGTGAGGCTGGGAGTAGGGCGTGCACTCATACCCTCCGACGATCTTGTCGTCCTCCGTGGCAAAAGCAGCTCCGATGAGCAGAAGAAAGACCAGAGACCTCATGGTTGC
>JANCSZ010000064.1:0-810 GCA_024437665.1 Massilia sp. YIM B04103
GCATGACGGTTCTCTGGGTTCAATTCGAGAGACCGGCGGTAATGGCGAATGGCGGCCCCAGTTTCCTGATTTGCTTCATACCCCTCCGCCAGGCTGTCATGCGCATCGGCATTGTCGGGGTAAAGTGTTACAGCGAGATCAAAGACCGCAAGAGCGGATGTGTTTTGCTGCTTTGCCAGCAAGCGATACCCCCAGTTGTTCAACTCGCTCTGCGTGGGCCGGGAAACGGCATATTGGTCCATCACTTGGTGCAATTTCTGCTCCAGCCCGGCATAACCGGACTGTTCGATTATCTGGCGCAAGCGATAGATGGCATGTCCACCGCCGTTGAGCTGTTTCAGCGCAGGCAGATAGAAACCCGCTACCGTATCCATTAACTGCTCTGGTTGTGAACCCGCAAGATTGGTCAGAATGATGATCGCCAAGCGATCCTCGGGATAAATGTAAAACGCTGACCTGCCACCGCCAATACCGGCCACGGCGCGATGTTGCGCNTGCAATTTCTGCTCCAGCCCGGCATAACCGGACTGTTCGATTATCTGGCGCAAGCGATAGATGGCATGTCCACCGCCGTTGAGCTGTTTCAGCGCAGGCAGATAGAAACCCGCTACCGTATCCATTAACTGCTCTGGTTGTGAACCCGCAAGATTGGTCAGAATGATGATCGCCAAGCGATCCTCGGGATAAATGTAAAACGCTGACCTGCCACCGCCAATACCGGCCATGGCGCGATGTTGCGCGCGCCGGATAGCTGGCCAGCCCATAGCCCAGGGTGCGGACCTATTGTCCACCAGCGTGGCAGGCGTCCAG
>JANCSZ010000065.1:0-807 GCA_024437665.1 Massilia sp. YIM B04103
CACCGGGATGATGATGCCGCGCAGATTGATCACGCCCTTGATGAATTCGGGCGCATTGGCGATGCGGGTCACGGCCTCGTAGCCGCGGATTTCCTGGACCTTCAGAATATCAATGCCATATTCTTCGGCGCCCAGTTTGAAGGCGAGGAATTCGCGGCTCGCGTTGTCGCTGGCTGCAGTCGTATCGTCCATGCTGGTCCTTCTCTGGTAAGGTGGGCAGGCGCTGGCCGCGGCCGGCGGACAGGGATCACTGTTGTCAAAGCGTATCAGAGTCTGGGCCGGAAGACGAGAGGCATAAGTTGTCATTGTCAGCCTGTCAAATACTGATTATGCTGGGAACGAAAAGCGCCGCCGCCGCGCACAGAAGGAGAGGGTATGGACGACACCACCGCCGCCGAGGCCGACGACAACTGGCTGCTGGAAGAGGATGAGGACGACGCCGCGCCAGCCAATCTGGCCGCGCCCGACCAGCGCTCCTGGCGCGTGCTGATCGTCGACGACGACCAGGACGTGCATGCCGTGACCCGGCTGGCCCTGCGCAATGTGAGCTTCAAGGGCCGCGAGCTGGAACTGTTTTCCGCCTACAGCGGCCGCGAAGCCTACGAGATCCTCGGCAATACCCCGGACATCGCCCTGGTGCTGCTCGACGTCGTGATGGAAACCGACGATGCCGGCCTGCTGCTGGCGCGCCGCATCCGCGAAGAGCTGCACAACACCATCGTGCGCGTGGTGCTGCGCACCGGCCAGCCCGGCCAGGCGCCCGAGCAGCGCGTCATCATCGAATACGATATCAACGATTACAAGGCC
>JANCSZ010000066.1:0-757 GCA_024437665.1 Massilia sp. YIM B04103
AGAGAAAGCCCCGGCTGCGTTTGCAGTCGGGGCTTTTTTCGTTTTAGAACTTGAATTGAGCACCTGCGGTCACGGTAGTTACATCGGTTTTGGTAAAGCGGGCCGCTTCCAGACTAAAGCTCCAATGCCGGCCCAGCGCATAAGACAATCCAAGACCAACGGACGGATCGGTTTCCTTGTAATCTTTTTTCGATACTCGCGCCGATTTCATCGTAGTGCGGCCAACGCCCGCGCGGCCATAAATGCTGAATTGTTCATTCAATGGCACTGCACCCAAAACCGAAACACCATAATGGGTGTCTGGATAGTAGCTTGAGTCGCCTACCAGTCCGTCAAATATGCGGAAGCTTAGCGAGCGCGTGAAAACTTCCACCCCTAGGTTCTTATTAACCTGGTAGCCGGCGGCAAAGCCAAAAGTAGGGTCATTATCTTCATCCACATTTTTCGAGGAAACCGTGGATTTGCCGATATTGGCGCCTAGATAAAAACCACTACTCTCGCCCTGCGTAGCGAATGCCGGCGCTGCAGTCAGCAAGGCCACGAGCGCGCCAGCGATAAATCTGTTTTGCATAATTATCCTTAGTCATATTTGCTAATGGACCGGTTGTCCATCAAGGAAATAGTATGACGAAATTGCCGAACAGGCAATAACATGGAAAAAGCGCCACCACTCGAGCAGTACAGCCACTTTTAGCCATAAATGTGAGTTGCACTTGCAAAGTCACCGGTCCTTTGCTATAGTTCTGTCCCTCGCAAC
>JANCSZ010000067.1:0-747 GCA_024437665.1 Massilia sp. YIM B04103
ATCGAAACTAACGCCATCGGCGTGGACGTATCCACTGATCGCCACCCCTGTCAGCGTAATTTTCTCTTCTCCATGGAAGACATAAGTGGAATTTCTACCAAATACAAAAATCTTGCCAATCAGTTCGTCCCGCTTGATTTCAGTTACCAACTCCATGTTTTTGGTGCCGACATCATTGAGCTTCGCGTTGATTTCAGCTTCTTCCTGGGCTAACCTTGCCAAGAACTCCTTCTCAGATTCGCCATCGTAAGTCGAAATATCAATGCCTTGAATGAACGCTGATCGGAACGATACCGGGGAGGTTTCTGGCAGATCAATCAGGAAGCGCCCCACGCACACGGTCTGCATTTTCTCAGTCATCTTGGCCACCTTTTCCCTATCTTTCATGCTTGATACGGCGTCCACCGTCCAGGCTGCAAAAGCGATAATCCCAAGTGCAACCAGTCTTCTATTCCATTTCTTGCTTGGTAAGGCAATCATTTGGCCTCCTGTGCGATCTTGGCAATCAAATACTGAGTCAGCAATAACATGTCCTCATTCTTGAAANATGAACGCTGATCGGAACGATACCGGGGAGGTTTCTGGCAGATCAATCAGGAAGCGCCCCACGCACACGGTCTGCATTTTCTCAGTCATCTTGGCCACCTTTTCCCTATCTTTCATGCTTGATACGGCGTCCACCGTCCAGGCTGCAAAAGCGATAATCCCAAGTGCAACCAGTCTTCTATTCCATTTCTTGCTTGGTAA
>JANCSZ010000068.1:0-706 GCA_024437665.1 Massilia sp. YIM B04103
CACCTGACCGGCGCCGTCGTAAACACTCCATGTCAAAACAGCGCCTTTGGCATCGAAGGACTGCAGCAGCTGGCCGGCCTGGTCGTAGACATAGCGCAGCGCAGACTGGCTGCCGTCGGCGACGCCATTGCCGGCGGTATCGAGTTTGGCGTAGCTGGTACTGGTGGCCAGCAAGCCGCGCTGGTCGTAGCCGAAGTCGGTGCGCACCGCCTGTTTCTTTAGATCGGCACTCAGGTTGTTGGCCCATGCACTCAGATCCGCTTCCTGCAGCGGACGGGTGATGCGGACATTGTCCAACAAGGAAAAATACTCGCCACCGGCTGGAATGCTGGGGCCAGAATAAGTCTGTGCGCTAAAGCCCAGTGGGGTACCCGNAGACTGGCTGCCGTCGGCGACGCCATTGCCGGCGGTATCGAGTTTGGCGTAGCTGGTACTGGTGGCCAGCAAGCCGCGCTGGTCGTAGCCGAAGTCGGTGCGCACCGCCTGTTTCTTTAGATCGGCACTCAGGTTGTTGGCCCATGCACTCAGATCCGCTTCCTGCAGCGGACGGGTGATGCGGACATTGTCCAACAAGGAAAAATACTCGCCACCGGCTGGAATGCTGGGGCCAGAATAAGTCTGTGCGCTAAAGCCCAGTGGGGTACCCGGCACAAACTCGGCACGGCCGGTATAGCCATTGCTGCGCTCGGTGCCTTTTTCATACACA
>JANCSZ010000007.1:0-321932 GCA_024437665.1 Massilia sp. YIM B04103
GCCGTCGGCAATGCTGCCATCTTCCGGCGTGAGATCGGTGCTGACCTTGCTCAAGCGGTTGGCGCTGTCGTACTCGTAGCGTACCCGGGTCTGGGCCACAGCCACGCCTTGGGCATTGGTGAAGCGGGTTTCGATCTCGCCCAGATTGTTGCCATTGTATTTGAGTACGGTCGAACCGCCGCTGCTGTCGTCGATCTGGCTCAGCAGGCCGTTGGCATTGTAGGCGTAGTTCAGGCTGTTGCCGTCGAGGTCGCGCGAGCCGATCAGGCGGCCGCTATTATTGGCGTCATAGATTTCGGTGACGCGCGTGCTGCCCGAGGTCCAGCGCCACTGGGCGCTGGCGCTGTCGTAGCTCAGGCTGTCGTAGGCATCGGCGCCATCGCTGCTGCGGTAGCTCTGGGTCGAACGGTCGTAGGTGAAGACGGTGATGGCGCCGTCGCCGCCGACGCGGCTGATGGTGCTGTTGAGGGTATTGAGCGTGCCGGTCAGGTTGCCGACGCTGCGCGACAGGCTAAGTTTCCAGTTGTCGCCGTTGTCGTCGTTGAACTGGCCTTGGGAATTGTAGGTACGGATCAGCGACTGGCCAAGGCCGGTGGCGGCGAGGAATTCGTCCTGGTGCTGCAGTACCAGATTGCCGGTGGCGGCATTGACGTAGACATTATCGCCATTCCTGCCCAACTGGGCGGCACCGAATTGGCCGCGCTGGCCCAGAGTGGCCCCCGTGCTGTTGACCAGACCCAGACCATTACCGCCGACAATCGCTACCATACCATTCCTTCTATTGATCAATTAACAACTCCACCCTGTTGCAGGAGTGGCAAGTGCCGGCGATCTTTCAGCCAGGCATTCAATTCAATAGAAGGTATCCAGAGATTTTAGAGAAAGTTTAGTTTTATTTTGAGTTTTTTTTCAGCGTGCCCTTGGATAGCCCGTAATGTCGGCAATTTCCTGATACATAGGTTGCAAACGTTGATACATTTTCAAGTACACGCGCCGGTACAGCTGATCGTAGACCTTGCGGTTGGCCTCGATCGGCTGGAACACGCGGCCGGGGCGGGTCATGGCGCGGATGGCGCTGTCGAAGCCGGAGTGCAGGCCCAGACCGGCGGCCACCGAAATGGCAGCGCCAAGGCCGGAAGCTTCGTAGATGTGGGCGCGGGCAGCCGGCAAGCCGAAGACGTCGGCCGTCAACTGCATGGCGGCGTCGCTTTGCGAGCCGCCGCCGGCCACGCGCAGCTCGGTGATGCGCGTGCCGCCGCGCTTTTCGATACGCTCCTTGCCTTCCCTGAGCGCATAGGCCACGCCTTCCAGGATGGCGCGGTACATATGGGCGCGCGTATGCACGTCGCCGAAGCCGATCATCGAGCCTTTCGCTTCGGGTCCGGGGAAACGGATGCCGGGACTCCAGTAAGGCTGCAGCATCAGGCCCATGGAGCCGGGCGGCACTTCGTTGACCAGGGTATCGAACAGGGCTTCCGGCACCAGTCCCTGCTCGGCGGCGGCCATCTGTTCGCGGTCGCCGAACTGCTCCTTGAACCAGTTGACCATCCAGTAGCCGCGGAAAATCTGCACTTCGGTACTGTAGGCACCGGGAACCGCGGCCGGATACGGTGGGATATACGGCGTGACTTCGATGTATTTGCGGTTGGTGGTATTGATGGTGGCCGTGGTGCCGTAGCTCAGGCAACCGATATGCGGCTCCAGCGCGCCCGCGCCGATCACTTCGCAGGCTTTGTCGGCGGCGGCAGCCACCACCGGCACACCTTGCGGAATACCTGTCATGCGCGATGCATCGGCCGTGATGGCGCCGATCACGGTGCCCGGCTCCACCAGTTCCTGCAGCATCTCGGGACGGATCGCCAGCGCCTGCCATTTCCAGTCCATGGCGCCGGCCCAGCGATGCTTCTTGTAGTCGAAAGGCAGATAGGCGACCTGGGAACCGATGGAGTCGACGTGGCGTCCCGTCAGGCAGAAATTCAGATAGCCGGAGAGCAGGACGAATTTATCGGTGCGCTGCCAGATGTCGGGCTGCTGGTCGGCGATCCAGTTGATCTCGGCCTCGCGCTGGAAATAGGCGATGGTGCCGTCGACGCGCGCCAGCTTGAAGGCGGTTCGCCAGAAGGCGTTCAGCTGCGGCACCTGCTCGGTGCGGCGCTGATCCAGCCAGGTGATGGCGGGACGCAGCGGCTTGCCATCCTTATCCAGATTGATCATCGTGCCGCGCTGCGTGGTGACGGCCACTCCCGCCACAGCGCTGGCGGGAATCGATGACGTGTCCCACAGGCGCTGGCAGGCCGTGCAGACCGCCTGCCAATAGGCTTCGGCCTTGTGCTCGGCCCAGCCGGGATGGTCGGAGTAGTAGGCTTGCAGATGCACCTGGCTTTTCGCGGCCAGTTCCCCGTTGGCCTTGAACAGCAGGGCGCGCACGCTTTGCGTGCCGTTGTCGATGGATAGGATGTATTGGTCAGCCATACTGTCTCTTGGTCTCCTGCTCTGGCGGCAAGCTGTAGTGAGCTTCGCATAATGCCAGATATGCGCTCTCCTCGGTACGCCAGCGCTGCTCGCTCCAGCCCAGCTCCGGCTGGCAGATGGCTTTTACGCGCGGCAGGATGGCAGCCGCGCCATTACGCAGCAGCAGGCCGACGCGGGTGCGGCGCAGCAGCAGGTCGTCCAGACGCTGCACGGCCTCGTGGCGCGCGGCCCAGCGCAGCTGCGCCCACAGGGTTTCGGTGCCGGGAATGGTTTGCAGTTCGGCGGGGTTGGCGGCATCCAGCAAGGCTTGCGCCTGCGCGCCGTAGCGGCCTTGCAGGCGACCTGCCTGCCCGGGCGGCAGGCCGCGCTGGTAGCGCAGTGCCGGTGTGGTGGCGAAGATGGGCTGCTGGCGCAGATCGTCGTTCCAGCCGGGCAGCAGGGTTTTGGCCTGCGTCAGCGCGTCGAGCGCCATCACGCGGAAGGTGGTCAGCTTGCCGCCGGTGACGGTCAGCAGGCCATTTTCCAGCCACAGCGCGTGCTCGCGGGTTTCCTTCGAGGGATCGGCCTGGCCGCTGTCGATCACCGGGCGCACGCCGGCATAGGTGGCGATGATGTCGTCTTCGCGCAGATCGAGTTCGGGGAACTGCAGGCGCAGCGCGGCCATCAGATAGTCCACTTCCGCGCGGGTGATGGATGCTTCCTGGCGCAGATCCTCGCCATGATCGAGGTCGGTGGTCCCGACCAGGGTAACGCCCTCCCACGGGAAGGCAAAGACTGGACGGCCATCCTGCGGATGCATCAGGCTCACCGCCTGCGCCAGCGGCAAGCGCCAGGTGGGCAGCAGCAGGTGGCTGCCGCGCAGTGGCCGCAAGCGGCGCGGCGCCCCGCCCTGCGCCCGCAGCGCATCGGCCCAGGCGCCGGTGGCGCTGATCACGACTTTGGCCTGCACCGTATGCGTTTCGCCGCCCGCGTCCAGTTCATCGCGCAGTTGCGCGCCGCGCACGCCACCACCTTCTCGCAGCAGTCCTTGCACGGACAGGTAATTGAAGGCCGTGCCGCCATGCTGCTGCGCTTCCTGCAGCACGCGCATCACCAGGCGGGCGTCGTCGGTTTTGGCGTCGGTATAGCACATGCCGCCACGCAGCCCCTCGGCGTCGATATGCGGGGCCAGTTGCAGGAATTCGTCGCGGGGGTAGTAGTGGCGGCTGCGCTGGCCGGCCATGCGGTCGTAGATGGCAAGGCCGAGCAGGAAGGCGCGGCGGCCCGGCTTGCGGCCCGCGTAGTCGCCAAAGGCGAAGCTTTGCGGTTCGACCAGTCCGGCGGCCTCGCGCAGCAAGGCTTCCCGCTCATGGACGGATTCGCGCGTCAAGGCGAACTGCCCTTCCTTCAGGTAGCGCAGGCCGCCATGCACCAGCTTGGACGAGCGGCTCGACGTGCCCCAGGCGAAATCGCGCTGTTCGACCAGCAGCGCGCGCAGGCCGCGCCGCGACGCTTCCAGCAATATGCCTGCGCCGCAGATGCCGCCGCCGACGATGAGCACATCCCATTCCTGCGCCAGCAGCTGGTGCAGCTCCACGCGGCCACCTGGACGCCAATGCGCGGCCGGACTGGCGGCGGTGCCGGGCAGCGCTTGCGGGCGGATCATGCCGCCAGCCCCTGTGGCGGCACCAGCTTGCCGGGATTGAGCAAGCCTTCCGGGTCGAAGTGGCGGAACACGGCCTGCATGGCGGCGATGCCCGCCGCGCCCTTCTCCGCTTCCAGGTAGGGGGCGTGGTCGCTGCCCACGCCATGCTGGTGGCTGATGGTCCCGCCGTTGTCCACGATGGCGCTGCTGACGGCGTGCTTAAGCGCCTTCCAGCGTGCCAGGTCTTCATCGTATTTGCCCGCCAGACGATAGACGAAGGTGGTATACACGCTCGCTCCTTGCGCATACAGGTGAGAAAGGTGGGTGTAGACGTGCACTTTCTCCTGATACCCAGCCAGCGCGGTTTCGGCCGCGCCTTCCACCGCCTGCATCATGCTTTCCACGCGCGACCAGTCCACCGCCGTTTCCACCGTGTCGATGGCGTAGCCGTACTGCCAGGCCGCGTTGCGCAAGTAGACGTTGCGGAAGCGGTTCTGCTTCCACTTATCGCCCATCATGCGGCCAATATGCACGCCAGTATGCCGGCGGCATAGGCCCAGCGCGGCGCGCATGGCGGCCTTGGCCTGGACCTTGCCGCCGCTGGCGCCGATCATCAGCATACATTTGCCATCGCGGCAGCCGCGCAGGGACAACCAGGTTTCCAGCGCGCCGATCAGGCGCTTATGACCGGCCAGCGCCAGCATCGTCACCGTTTCCACCGCGTTCGACAGGCGCAGCATCGACAATCCCATGCGCCCTTGCGCCAGCTCGCGCGCGGCCGCTTCGGCCTGCCGCCAATTGGGGAAGAAGACGGCGTGGAAGGCTTCGTATTCCGGCACCTTGCTGACGCGCACCGTGGCCTCGGTCAGAATGCCGAGGCGCCCTTCGGAGCCGAGCACCAGCTCGCGCAGGTCGGTGCCGGCCGCCGATGCCGGGAAGGCCTGCACTTCGAGCGTGCCTTGCGGCGTTTCCACCACGCCGCCGGCAAAGGTCTGTTCGATGCGGCCATAGCGCAGCGATTGCTGGCCCGAGGAGCGGGTGACGACCCAGCCGCCCAGGGTCGAATATTCGAACGATTGCGGATAGTGACCCAGCATGAAACCGTGGGCGCGCAGTGCCGCCTCCAGGTCCGGTCCCAGCACGCCCGCGCCGAAGGTCGCCAATTGCGATTGCTGGTCGAGATGGATCAGGCGGCACAGGCGGGTGGTGTTCACGGCCAGCGTCAGGCGGAAGGGATCGAGCACCGTCAGATGGCCCGCCACGCTGGTGCCGCCGCCGTGCGGAATCAGGGCCACGCCATATAGCCGCGCATAGTTGATCAGCTCACGCACTTCCTGGCTGCTTTCCGGGAAGGCCACGCCGTCCGGCGCGGGACCGATGCGGCCGTAGCGCAGCTTGAGCCAGTCCGGCAGGCTTTGGCCCAGCGCATTGCGCAGCCGGGTCTCGGGGCTGCTGTCGATCAGGCGGTGCGGCGGCAGGCGCGAGGCGCCCAGCTGCGCGCAGGCCTGCTCGAAGCTGGCGTCCGCCACCGGACTGCCATTGCCGATGCGCGCGGCCAGAAAGCCCAGCGCATCTTCATTCAGGGCGAATTCAATCGCCTCATCCCCCCAGCCATTCCAGCGTCGCATCGTTTCTTGTCCCCTGTGCGGTGCGCTTGCTATACTGGCAAGCGCCATTAGTCATTGACACAAGATTAAGCCGCCAGCCGCTGGCGGTATTGCGCATTCATGACACCTGCCTTGTTCGATTATGCCAAGTTCCCCGCCTGACGCGCCGCGCACCACTGCCGGGCGCGTGGCCGGCTCCTATCTGCAACCCCTGCTGGAAGCGGCAGCGGCGCGCGGGGTGCGGGCGGCGGCGCTGGAACAGGCGGCCGGCCTGGAAGCCGGCACGCTGGAACCGCTGCCCGACGCCTTGCCAGCCGATAGCTACGTGCGCCTGCTCGATGCCGGCGCCGCCCTGTGCAACGATCCGCATTTCGGCCTGCACGTGGGCGAACGCGTCAAGCTGGGCACTTACAGCGTGTATGGTCTGATCCTGCTCAGCTGCCGCGACTTCGGCCAGGCGCTGGAACAGACCATGCGCTACGAGCAGCTGGCCCATGACCTGGGCCGTTCGGACTTGCGGGTGGACGACGGCACGGCGGCCTATTGCTGGCATAGCCACTACCCGGTGGCCCAGCGCCATCTGGTGGACAGCGTGTTCGCCGGCATCCGCGTATTCGGCAACTGGCTGGCGGGCCAGCAGCTGCCGACCGGCGCGCTGGCCCTGATGCACGATGGCGGCGACCCGGCCGGCCATGGCGAATACCAGCGCGTGCTCGGCACCCTGCCCCGCTTCGGCGCCAGCGCCAATATCGGCTATTTCGACGCGCGCATGCTGCAATGGCCGGTGCCGAATGCGGACGTCAGCCTCTACCCGGTCTTGCAGCAGCACGCGGAACAATTGCTGCGCCAGCGCGCCGCCCGGGCACAAGCCGATGTGGTGGCCCAGGTGCGCGCCGCCATCCTGCGCGGCCTGGCGCAAGGCCAGGGCCGCCTGGCGCCGGTGGCCGAGGAATTGAAACTCAGCCCGCGCACCCTGCAGCGCAAGCTGGCCGAGGCCGGCGCCAGCTTCCAGCAGGTGCTGGAGCAGGCGCGCTTTGCCCTGGCCCAGGATTATCTGCGCCAGCCCGGCCTGAGCCTGGTGGACATCGCCTTCCTGCTTGGCTTCCAGGAGCAGAGCGCCTTCACGCACGCTTTCAAGGAATGGTCGGGCCGCAACCCAGGCGCCTGGCGCGAGCAGGCGCTGGGCGCCTAAACCTCGCTGCCGCGCACCCGCACAAAGGGACCGATGCAGGTCTTCGTGTCGCGTTTATGGCACATCAGGAACATATTCTTGGAGGGGTGGAACAGGATGAAGCTGGCCACCGACTGGCCGACCTGGGTGATCTCGCCGGTGCAATCCTGCTTGCCATTGTCCTTCACGATCTTGTCGCTGGACGCGTAGAAGCCCTGTTCATCGGGCTGGTCGGCGATCACAAACTCGGTCTCGGCCACTTCCGAGGCGCTGGTGATCAGGGAGGTGCCGTCGGCGCGGATGCGATAGACCTCGTGGCAGGACCCGTCCGGCAGCACGAAGCGCCAGGTGCCGACGATGGGATGGTCGTCGCGCACCGGCAAGGCCACCGCGGCGGCCGCCGCCGCGCCGAACAGCGCCGCAGCGCCCAGGGCCAGCGTATACGGGGTTTTCATGGCATACCTCGACGTGAAGGACGCTTGCGCGGCAATATCCTTAGTATATGCCTGCCGGACCGTTTGCACGCACCCCATACACGGGGTACAACACTATTTCTCGGCGACCGCCTTCAGCTGCGCCAGGCCTTTTTCGAAGTCCTTGCCGATCATCTTATCCATGCTGACGAAGACGCTCATGACCTTGGAGACGAAGGGCATGGGGCCGCTCATGGACCAGTTGACCTGGGTGCCGTCGCCGTTCGGCTGCAGGCTGAAGTCGGCACTGTTCTGCGAAGCGAAGGGGCGGATGAATTCGAGCTTGATGCCGACCTTGGCCGGGCTGGGGTTGTCGATGATTTCCATGCGGCCCTGCCCCACCTCGTCGTTGCCGTTCCAGGCATAGACGGCGCCTTTGCCGCTTTGCGGGCCTTCAAACGTGCGCTGCATTTTCGGGTCAAGCTTCTCCCACGGCGACCAAGTTTGCCAGTTGTGGAAGTCGTTCAGGTAGGCGACGATTTTTTCAGGCGGCGCCTTGATGGTGGTACTGCGCTGCACGGCGAAAGTGTCCGGCTTGGAAGCGGCCAGGCCAAGGATCACGAGAAGAATGACGATGAGGCCAAGGCTGATTTTTTTGATCATGGATGTCTCCCCCTTTGAGCGGCTTATCAGAAATGCAAGACTATCACATAAATAAGGCGCACGGGGACGCGCCTATTGGCCCGCCATTTTCTCCGGCTTGAGCACCAGCTCCACATGATTGGCCGGGTCGAGATAGCGCCGCGCCGCCTCGCGCAAATCGGCTACATTCAGCGCGTCGATGCGCGCCTCGAAATGCAGGAAGAGTTCCGGATCGATCTTCTCCATGCGCGCCGCCATCAACTGGTTCAGCCAATAGCCGTTGTCGCGCAGCTGCTGGCGGTTGCCGATGCGCCAGTTGGCCTTGACCTTGTCCAGGTCGGCCGCCTCGGGACCACGCTCCTGCAACTTGCGCACCTCGGCGGAAATGGCGGCGATCACCTTCTCCGCGCTCTCGGGCGCGCAAGGCAGATAGAACACCATGCCATAGTTCTGGTACGGCCGTTCGTCAAGCCAGCCGCTCGCATAGCCGCTGTAAATCAGGCTTTGCTGCTCGCGCAACACCTCGTTGATGCGGATGTTCAGCACCTCCACCAGGGCTTCCAGCGCCGTCCGCGCGGCCACGCTGTAAGGCGCCTCGCCGCGGAACGTGAGCAGCACGATGCCCTGCTCTTCGCTGCCCTTGCGCAGCTCGCGCTTGATCACGCCCCGCGCCGGCCGCACGCCACGGTCCAGCGCCTGCTCAGGCAAGGCGTGGACCGGCAAGGCGCCCAGATAACTGGCCAGCAGCGGCTTGACCTGCTCCGTATCGAAGCTGCCCACCAGGTAAAAGGTGAAGCCTTGGGCATTGCCCATCCTCTCCTGGAAAATGGCGTGCGCGCGTTCCAGCTTAAGCCGGTCCATATCCTGCGGCGTATGCTGCAAGGCGCGCGGATGATCGTGGAACAAGACCGCATTCATCTGCTGGAAGATATGGGAGCCCAAATCCAGATGCAGATTGGCGAGCGCCTCCTTCTGTGCCGCGACAAAGGCATGGAAGCGGTCCTGGTCCATACGCGGCTGGCGCATGCTCAAATACAGCAATTGCAGCATGCTTTCGATATCGCGGCGGCTGGACGAGCCGTCTATGCGTTCTGCCAGTTCATCGATATTGAAGTTGACGGCGGCATTCTGTCCGGCCAGGATCTTGGGGATATCCTGCTCGGCAAACTCCCCCATGCCCATGCGCATGGTGAGCGGGCTGGCATAATATGCGTTGCGGAAGTCGTCATCGCCATACAGCGACTGGCCGCCGAAGCGCAAAGCGCCCAGCAGCACCTCATCGTTCTGGAAATCGCTCGGGCGCAGCACCACCGTCACTCCATTGCCCAGCACCAGTTCCGTCGTGCCCAGTGCCGCATTAACGCTTTCGCTGACGATGCGGCCACCGCTTGGACGCGCTGCCATCAGGCTGGCGGGCAGCGGCCGCGCCTCCTGCGCTTCCACCTTGTCTTGCTGCGCCGTTTCCAGCGCAGCCAGCAGCTGCGCGGCCGAGGGCGCAGGCTTACCCTCCCCGCCCGTATAAATCAGCAACCGGGCCTGGGATGGTTCCAGAATCCGGCGCGCCGTCTGGTTCACCTCCTCCAGCGTGATGCCGGGGAATAGCGCGGCCGTCAGCTTGAGCTGGTAAGCGGCGCCCGCCAGCGGTTCCTGGTGCAGGAAATGGGCGACGAAGCCCTGCGCATGGCCGGCCGACCAGACCTTGTCCCGCTCCGCATCGGCGCGTTCCATCTGGCCCAGATAAATCTTCTTGAAACGCTCCAGCTCCTGCGCGTTGACGCCGAAGCGGCGCAGCCTTTCCGCCTCCTGCACCAGCGCGGCCAGCGTGACGGCTGCACCGTCCTGCCCCGGCGTGGCGGCAAGCTGGAAATTGACGTAATCGCCCACCAGCGCACTAAAGCCGGTGTCAGGCTCCACAAAGGGCGGCGCCGCGCCGCCGGTGCGCCCGGCCAGGCGTTCGCCCAGCACACCCAGGAACAGCAGCTGCAGCAGCTGCTCGCGGTATTCGCCATGGGTCTGGGGCGGCTTGCGCAGCTGGGTGGGATAGCACAAGGCCAGCGTATTGCTGCTGGCCTCGGGGTCGGTCGCCACCAGGACGTCGGACTTCCTTTGCGGGACTAGCGGCACGTCCAGGCGCTCGCGCGGCTGGGGCGGATTCTGCAAGCCGCCGAAGTGGCGCGCGATCAGGCGCTCCGCCTCGTCCGGCTCGATATCGCTGACGGCGATCACCGCCATCAGTTCGGGGCGATACCAGTCGCGGTAAAAGCGGCGCAGCGCCTCCGGCTTGAAGCTGCGCAGCACCTCGTCCTTGCCGATCGGCAGGCGCTGGGCATAGCGGCTGCCGTTCAGCAGCCGTGGCAGCAGCACGCGCCCCATGCGCTGGTCCGGACCTTTGCCCAGACGCGATTCTTCCAGCACCACGCCGCGCTCGGCGTCGATATCTTCCTCGCGCAGGCTCAAGCCGTGGGCCCAGTCTTCCAGCACCTGGAAGCCCTTCTCCACATTCGCCTTGTCGCCGGTGGGCAGCGGCAGCAGATAGACCGTCTCGTTGAAACTGGTGTAGGCATTCAGGTCGGCGCCGAACTTCACGCCGACCGACTGCAGCCAGGAGATCAGCTCATTCTTCTTGAAATGGCGGCTGCCGTTGAAAGCCATATGCTCGGTGAAATGGGCCAGGCCGAGCTGGTCCTCATCCTCCTGCATGGAGCCGGCCTTCACCACCAGGCGCAGTTCCAGCCGCTTTTCCGGCAGCGCATTCTTGCGGATGTAATAGCGCAGGCCATTTTCCAGCTTGCCGAGCCTGGCCTCTGGCGCCACAGGGATGCGCGTATCCGGTGCGCCGGGCATGCCGGCGGCTTGCGCCGGCAGCACGCAGGCTGCCAGCGCCACGACGCAGATCCGGACCTGCGCCAGCGTCATTCGCCGGCCTTCGGCTCCGGCTTCAGTACCATCTGCACATAGTTTTCCAGATCGAGGTAGCGCTTGGCCGTGGCCTGCACGTCCTGCGCCGTGATGGCATTGCCGCGCGCGACACGGGTCAGGATGGCTTCTGGATCGCGGCCGTCCTGCTGCACCGCCTGCAAATGCGACAGCCAGTGGCCGTTTTCGCGCATGGCGCGCAGGTCGCCCTTGCTCCAGCCCTCCTTCACCTTGGCCAGGTCGGCCGCCTCGGGACCGTTCTCCTGCACCTTGCGGATTTCCTCCAGCGCGGCGACTACCACCTTGTCCACGTTCTCCGGACCGCAAGGCAGGTTCAGCGTGATCGAATACGCGCCATACGGCTGCTTGTGCAGGGCGCCATGGAAGCCGCCGCTATAGATCAAGCCTTTCTGCTCGCGCAGCACTTCGTTGACCTTGATGTTCAGCACTTCCATCAGCGCCTGCAGGCGCAGCTGGGCTTCCGGCGAGTACTCGGCGTCGCCGGCAAAGGTCAGCATCACCAAGCTCTTTTGCTCTTTCCCCTTGAGCACTTCGCGCTTGACCACGCCGCGCACAGGACGCACGCCACGGTCCTTGAATTCGCTGGCGATCTCGCCGGCCGGCAGCGTGCCCAGATAGCTGGCCAGCAGCGGCTTGACCTTCTCCACATCGAAGCTGCCCACCAGATTGAAGGTGAAGCCGCGCGCGCTGGCGAAACGCTCGCGGTAGATTTCCAGCACGCGGTCCAGCTGCACCTTGTCGAAATCCTCCGGCTTGGGCAGGCCCGGGGCCAGCGGATTATCGTTGAACATGGTCTTGACGAAGGCGTTCATGAAGCTCACTTCCGGAACCGCCTGGGAATTGCCGGCGATTTCCTTCTGGCGGCCGATAAAGGCCTGGAACAGCGCTTCGTCGCGGCGCGGCTGGGTCATGCCCAGGTACACCAGCTGCAGCATGGTTTCAATATCGGCGCTGCCCGAACCGCCGCTAACGAACTCGGACAGCTCGCCAATGTTCAGGGAGACGCGCGCCGTCTTGCCGGCCAGGACCTTGCTCAAATCGAGCGGACTCAGATTCTTGATGCCCATCTGGCCGACAATGCTGGACGCGTAGCGCGCATTCTGCACATCGGCCACGCCATACAGGGACTGGCCGCCGAAGCGCGCGCCGCCCAGCTGCACCTGGTCGTTCTTGAAGTCGCTCGGCTTCAGCACCACCTTCACGCCATTGCCCAGCACCAGCTCCGTCGTGCCCAGCTTGGCGTTCACGCTTTCGCTGACGATGCTGCCGCCTTGCGGCGCCGCTTCCATCAACTGGCTAGCCAGCTGTTTTTCCTCATGCGCGGCCAGGGTCTGCTTCTCGGCTGCGGCTGCGGTGGCCAGCAGCTCGGCCGACGTCGGCAGCGCCGCCTGCGCCTTGCTGGCGCCGGTGTACACCACCAGCTTGTTCTTCTGTGCCGGCACCGCCTTGCGGTAGGCGGCGTTGACTTCCTCCAGCGCGATCTTCGGCACCAGTTCATTGGTGATGTTGTACTCATGCTCGATGCCGGACATGGTTTCCTGCGTCAGGAAATTGCGCGTGTACTCGCTGACGAAAGCGCCCGACTCCGACTTCTCGCGCTCCAGATACTGGCGTTCGATCCCGCGCAGGATGCGCTTCTTGCCGCGCTCCAGCTCCTCGGCGCTGAAGCCGAACTGGCGCGCGCGCTGCTCTTCCTGCAGCAAGGCCGTGATGGCCGGCAGGGCGCCATCCTTGCCCAGCACGGCGCGCGTATTGAAGGCGTGATAGCCCGACACCACCTGGTCCATGGCTGCGCCACCGAACAGGAAGGGCGGATTGGCCTGCTGCGTCAGCTCGGCGATGCGCTGGTTCAGCATGCCGGTATACAGACCTTCGATCAGCTTGGCGCGGTAGTCGCCATAAGTCTGGCCTTCGGCCTTGGCGAAGATCGGATAGCGGATCATGACCGCATTGCCGCCCGCCTCGGGATCGGTAATGACCACGCCTTCCGGCTTGCTGTAGGTCGGCACCTTGGCGTACTGGCGGGCGCGCGGCTTGGCCGGATTCTTCAGGCGGCCGAAGTGGGCCTGGATCAGTTTTTCCGCCTCGGCCGGCTCGATATCGCCGACCGCGATCACCGCCATCAGGTCGGGACGATACCAGTCGCGGTAAAAGCGGCGGACCGCGTCCGGCTTGAAGTTGCGCAGCACCTCGACCTTGCCGATCGGCAGACGGTTGGCGTAGCGCGAACCGTTCAGCAGCTTCGGATACAGCACCTTGTTGATGCGGTCCATGGCGCCCTTGCCCTGGCGCTCCTCTTCCAGCACCACGCCACGCTCGCTCTCGATCGCCTCGTCCTTGAAGGCCACGCCGTGCGCCCAGTCTTCCAGCACCTGGAAGCCGGTCTCCACGTTTTCCTTCTTATCGGTCGGAATCGGCAGCATGTAGACGGTTTCGTCGAAGCTGGTGTAGGCGTTCAGGTCGGCGCCAAAGCGCACGCCAATCGACTGCAGATAGGAAATCAGCTCGTTCTTCTTGAAATTCGTGCTGCCGTTGAAGGCCATATGCTCGGTGAAGTGGGCCAGGCCGCGCTGGTCCTCGTCCTCCAGGATGGAACCGGCCTTCACCACCAGGCGCAGCTCCAGCCGCTTTTCCGGACGCGCATTCTTCTGGATGTAGTAGGTCAGGCCGTTCGGCAGCTTGCCGACCTTGACGGCGGGCGACACGGGCAGCTTGTCGCCCAGCTTGATGTCGGCCTGGGCCAGCAGCGAGCAGCTGAACAGCACGGCGGCGGAAATGAGGCGAAGAGAAGTTTTCATGCAATGGTGCTTTTCTGGATAGCCAATTTGGCAAGGGTGATAACAATACACCAGGGCAACATCTTTGTGCTAGAAGCTTTCCTCATAAGCAAAGTTTTTGTGGCGCTGCTACAATGCCACGGCCCGTCATGGTGACGGGCAACAACTTAATCAATACGTCTTCGGGGCGGGGTGCGATTCCCCACCGGCGGTAAGACCGGCAACGGTCAAGCCCGCGAGCGCCTGCGCAAGCAGGGTCAGCAGATCTGGTGCGAAGCCAGAGCCGACGGTATAGTCCGGATGAAAGAAGATGTGCGCTTTGCGCGATTTCCTGCGCCGTTCGCGGCCTGGGAAGCCGTGTCCATTCGCTTTGCCCTGATGCGTTTTTCGCCCACTTATGCGAGGAGCGTTTCACATGTTAGTCAATTCCTACACCCTTCATAGCACCGATCTGGAAGGCCGCATCCACGCGGCACTGGAAGCCATGCGCGCCGGCGTGCCGGTCATCCTGCTGGACGATTTCGACCGCGAAAACGAAGCCGACCTGATACTCGCCGCCGACAAGCTGACGGTGGAAAGCATGGCCCTGCTGATCCGCGAATGCAGCGGCATCGTCTGCCTGTGCCTGCCCGCCGACAAGGTACGCGAGCTGGAACTGCCGCCCATGGCCGCCGAAAACGGCAGCCGCTTCGGCACCCCGTTCACCGTCTCCATCGAAGCGCGCGACGGCGTGACCACGGGCGTTTCGGCCGCCGACCGCGTCACCACCATCCGCGCCGCCACTGCGCGCCACGCCAAGCCCGAAGACATCGTCCGTCCCGGCCACATCTTCCCGCTGCGCGCCGCGCCCGGCGGCGTACTGGAACGCGCCGGCCACACCGAAGGCTCGGTCGACCTGGCCCGCATGGCCGGCCTGCAACCGTACGGCGTACTGTGCGAACTGATGAACCCCGACGGCACCATGATGCGCGGCGAAGCCATCGAACGCTTCGCCGAGCAGCACGCCATGCCCATCCTCACCATCGCCGAGCTCATCACCTGGCGCCGCCAACACGGCTAAGCCCCCACCGTTTGCGCCAAATCAAAGAATGTCCCACCCTGGTGTCAGGCACTGGAGTAGGACATTGTTTGCGCTGGATCAAAGAATGTCCGACCCTAGTGCCTGACACCAGGGTGGGACATTTGCTGATTTAGATCAAACGCGGCGTATGGCTTAGTGACCGGCTTGCAGGGTGGCGTCGGGGTCGGGGCCGCTTTGCGGCTGGTGCTGGCGCACGCGCTGGTGTACCAGCAGGCAGGCGATGCCATAGGCGAGGCCGATGGCGCCGAAACCGAGCATCAGGCGCCAGCCCCAGTCTTCGGCCGCGTGCAGGATGCTGCCCATGGCGGCAACGCCAACCAGGGCGCCGATCTGGCGGTTGGCGTTCAGCGCGGCGGCGGCGATGTTGGCGTGGGTCTTGCCGGCAACTTGCATCACCGTGGTGGTCATGGCGGGGATGGCGAGGCCGATGGCCAGGTACATCACCAGCACGCCAGCCATCATCAGGAGATAGGGGGTATGCGGCCCGGTGCGGGTCAGCACGGCCCCCATCAGGGCGCTGACGGCGAGACCGCCCAGCAGCGAGGGCCGGGTGCCGGTGCGCGCGATGACGCGGCCGGACAGGAAATTGCCGATGGTGCTGGCCGCCAGCATGGGCAGGATTTTCATCCCCGTTTCGAGCGCGTTGGAGCCGTGCGCCTGCTGGAAGAATAGGCTGAGCAGGAAGATCTGGCCGAATACGGCGAAGTTGATCAGGAAACCGGTGAAGTTGGCGGCGACGAAGCTGCGATTGCCCAGCAGCGCGCGCGGCAGAATCGGGTGGGCCGCGGCGCGCTCGCGCCATACCAGCACGGCGGCAAACAGCAAGGCTAGCAAGGAGGCAGCGGCGACCGAGGCCGAAGTCCAGCCGCGCACCGGGCCTTCGATCAGCAGGAAGCTCAGCGCGGCCAGCGTCAGCACGCCCAGTACGTGGCTGAACAGGGAGAGCGGACGCCGATGCGCGGCCGGCGCCGGCGCCAGTATCTGCGCCAGCACGATGCCGGCCAATCCCAGTGGCAGATTAATCCAGAACACGCTGCGCCAGCCGAATTCGTGCACCAGCAGGCCGCCTACCAGCGGTCCAATGGTGGCGGCGCAGCCCACCAGGGCCGACCAGGTGCCGACCATGCGGGTGCGCGCCGTATCGTTGGGCGCGGCATGGGTCAGCAAACTCAGTGAGCTGGGCATGAAGAGCGCCGCGCCCGTGCCTTGCAGCAGCCGCGCGGCAACCAGGGCATTGCCGCTGGGCGCCAAGGCGCAAGCCAGCGAACCGGCGACGAAGACCAGCAAGCCGCCCTGGTAGGTCTGGCGCGCGCCGATGCGGTCGGCCAGCGCGCCGCCCGCGAGCAGGAAGGCGGCAAACGTCAGGGTGTAGCCGTCCACCACCCACACCAGGCCCGATAGCGGCACATGCAGGTCGGCCGAAATGCTGCCTAAAGCCGTGTTCACGGCGGTTACGTCGATCATTGCCATCACAAAGCCGATGGCCAGGGTAAATAAAAGCACGATGTTTCCTCCTTGCATCGATACTAATTCTGCTTCATGATGCAGTAAAGACGCATCACCTCGGCATCGTGATGCAAAAATGCATCACGAAAGGGAAATGAAAATGGATTGGGACCATGCGCGCATCTTTCTGGCGCTCTGCCGCGCCGGCACGCTGCGCGGCGCGGCGGCGCAGCTGGGCGTCGACCAGGCCACCGTGGGACGCCGCCTGGCGGCCATGGAAAGCAGCTTGAACGCCCGCCTCTTCCTGCGCACGCCCGATGGTTATGTGCCCACCCCGGCCGGCGAGACGGCGCAGCGCTCGGCCGAATTGATGGAGCAGGCGGCGCACCAGCTGCAACGCGAAATGCAGGGCATCGACAACCGCCTGTCCGGCGTGGTGCGGCTGGCGACCACCGACACCATGGCCGCCCACTTCGTCATCGACGCCATGCACCGCCTGCACAAAAAGCATCCCGACATCCGCATCGTGCTGTCGGTCGACACCCACGTCTCCAGCCTGACCCGGCGCGAGGCCGACCTCGCCGTGCGCACGGTGAGACCCACCAGTCCCGACCTGATTTCGCGCCATCTGGCGCGGCGCACGGCGGGCCTGTACGCCACCCGTTCCTACCTCAAGCAGCGCGGCGAGCCGCAGCTCGGCACGGGACTGGCGGACCACGATATCGTCGTCTACCACGCCTCGGTGGCGCCGCGCCACGCCGAGAAAATCTGCGGCGAGCCGGTACACAATGCGCGCGTGGCGATGGAGGTCAACACGGGACTGATGCTGCTGGAAGCTACCCGCGCCGGCCTGGGCATCGGCGAACTGCCCACCCATATGGCCGACGCCGACCCGCGCCTGATACGCATCTGGCCGGAACGGGAGCACAGCTACGATATGTATCTGGTGATGCACAGCGACTTGAATCGCAGCGCGCGCGTGCGCGCCGTGGCCGATGCCATTATTGAATCGTTCCCCGGCAAATAAAGCGGAGTGCTAAGATGTCCCTCATGAGCACCAACGCATCGTCCTATCCGCCGCTGCGGCGCCTGCATCGTTCCGCCATGGGTTGGCTGACGAGTTGGTGGCGGCTGCTGCAATTCGCGGCATTGATCGTTTCGCGCGCCTTCACTCCCTCCACTTACACCAGCTCCCGGCGGCGCTGGATCGCCCACCATCTGGTGGTGGCGACCGCGCCCAATCTGCTGTGGTTCTCCGTGCTGTCGGCCTTAATCAGCCTGGTCATCATCCGCATCGTGGTGGTGACGTCGCTCAGCTACGGCCTCTCGCACTATGCGCTGGAGATGGTGGTGCGGGTGCTGGTGCTGGAACTGATCCCGCTCACGGCGGCCCTGTTCGTGGCTCTGCGCAGCACCCTGCCGGCCGGCGTGGAATTCGCGCAGATGCGGCTGACGGCGGCTGCGGCCAGCGGCGTTCCAACCCGCCTCGATGCGCGCGACGCCCTGCAGACGGAATTCTTCCCGCGCGCGGCGGCCGGCGTGTTCGCCGTCTGGCTGCTGGCGGCGGTCAGCTGCGTGCTGACCCTGGTGCTGGCCTATCTGGTGATCTATGGCTTTACGCCATGGGCCTTGCAAAGCTACACGCGGGTGGTGGGGCATATCTTCAATCCCGCCGTCTCCATGATCCTGGCGCTGAAAATCCTGTTCTTCAGCTTTGCCGTGGGCGTGATTCCGCTGGCTTCGTCCTACTACCATGGCGCGGCCAATCCGCTGTTCGGACGCGCCCACGGCACCCACGGCCTGGCCGATATGGTCCGCATGTTCTCCGTGATCCTGCTGATCGAAGCCGCCTCCCTGATGGGCAACTACTACTGATTCACACCGCATCATGAACGAACCGACTCCCTCCCCTGCCGCGCCGGCGCCCGAAGCGGCCCCCGTGCGCCACGCCGAATTCAAGGCCGCCCTGCTGCTGCTCCTGATGGTGGCCCTGGTCGCCAGCGCCGTGCTGTACCTGATGTATGCGCGCGGCGCCTTCGAGCCAACCCAGCGCCTGGTGCTGACCACCGATAACTCCGAAGGCGTGTCGGTCGGCATGGACATGACCTTCGCCGGCTTCCCCGTGGGCCGCGTACTGCGCATCGAATTGGGTACGGACGGCAAGGCGCGCGTGCTGGTCGATGTGCCGGAGAAGGATGCCCACTGGCTGCGTTCGACCAGCATCTTCACGCTGGAACGCGGGCTGGTGGGCGGCGCCCGCCTGCGCGCCTTCAGCGGCATCCCCACCGATCCGCCGCTCAAGGACGGCGCCGAGCGCGAGCTGCTGGTGGGCGACGCGGCGGCCGAGATTCCGCGCCTGCTGTCGGCCGCCAAGGATTTGCTGAACAATGTGGCCGCGCTGACGGCCGCCGATTCCTCGCTGGGCAATAGCCTGCGCAATGTCGAAGGCGTGACCGAGAAACTCAATGGGCCGGGTGGCGCCATGGGCCTGATCGCGGGCGAAGACCGGAAGGCGCAGGAAGTGCTGCGCAATGCGAACTCGCTGATCGTCAAGGCCGACAAGCTGGTGGGCAATGCCGACAACCGCGTCTTCGGCAAGAACGGCGTGGCCAACGATGCCCAGGCGGCAGTCGTGCAGCTGAATGGCCTGCTGTCCGATGCGCGCGCCAGCTTGAAGAAGATGGATGCGGTGCTGGTCGAAGCGCAAGCCGTGGGCGCCAACGCGCGCGTCGCCACCGAAGACCTGGGCGCGCTACGCGCCGACGTGGACAGCAATCTGCGCCGCATCGAACAGCTGGTCAACGAAATCAACCGTAAATGGCCCTTCAAGCGCGACGACACGGAGATCAAACTGCCATGAGCCACGCCCGCACTCTCCTCTGCGCCGCCGCCCTGCTGCTGTTGAACGCCTGCGGCAGCGGCCCGCGCGTGCCCGACTGGCAGATGAACGCGCAAAGCTCGATGGAGCGCGCCACGGCCGCCTATATGAGCGGCAATGTCGCTGTCGAGAAGAATGAATTCAAGCGCGCACGCGAACAACTGGCCAGCACCGGCAAGATGGAGTTGGTGATCCGCGCCGAACTGATACGCTGCGCCGCCCGCGTCGCCGCGCTCGCGTTCGAAGACTGCGGCGGCTTCGAAGCCCTGCGCGCCGACGCCAGCGTCGCCGACATCGCCTACGCCAACTACCTCGCCGGCCGCGCCAATCCCGCCGACGCCGCCCTGCTGCCCGAACCGCAGCGCGCCGTCCTCGCCGCCGGCAGCGACACGGCCGCCACCGCCGCGGCACAGGCGATAAGCGATCCCCTCTCGCGCCTGGTCGCCGCCGGCGCCCTGTTCCGCGCCAACCGCGCCACGCCCGAGCTGCTGACGCTCGCCATCGACACCGCATCCGCGCAAGGCTGGCGCCGCCCCCTGCTCGCCTGGCTCAACGTCCAGGCCCAGCGCGCCGACAAAGCCGGCGACACTGCCGAAGCCGCCCGCCTACGCCGCCGCATCGCCCTCATCCAAAGCCCCGCCCCTAACTAAGTTTGATCTGCATCAAAAAATGTCCCACCCTGGTGTCAGGCACTAGGGTCAGACATTCTTTGCGTCAGATCAAACAATGTCTACATCTGGTGCCTGACACCACGGTTGGACATTCGTTGATTTGGATCAAACGGGCTTGGTTTGGGCGGCGGCTTCGCGCAGCTTGTCTTTCTTGCTCTTGCGCTTGCCTTTGATGCCGCCGTTGATAGTGTCGGTGGCGGGATGCACGGCGGCGGCTTGCTGCACCGGTTCGAAGCCGTCGATGCGTTCGCGCGGCACGCGTTTGTTCTGGCGGTTTTCGATCAGGCGGAAGTGGGCTTCGCTGTCGGCGCCGATGAAGCTGACGGCGGTGCCGCTGGCGCCTACGCGTCCGGTGCGGCCGATGCGGTGGGTGTAGTCGGCGGCGGAACGCGGCAGGTCGTAGTTCACCACCACGGGCAGCTGGGCGATGTCGATGCCGCGCGCCGCGACGTCGGTCGCGACCAGCACTTGCAGGCGGCCCGATTTGAAATCGGCCAGCACTTCGGTGCGCGCACCCTGGCTGAAATCGCCGTGGAAGGCTTCGGCACGCACACCGTTCCGGCGCAGCTTGTCGGCCAGGTGCTCGGAGGCGTATTTGGTGGCGACGAAGACCAGCACGCGCTCCCATTTTTCGGCGCGGATCAAATGCTTCAGCAATTGCGTGCGGCGCGATGCATCGACTTCGATGGCGCGCTGCAGGATATCGGGTTCCTGCGCCGCTTCGGCCGTGGTTTCCACCTTCACCGGCTCGTGCAGCATGCGCGTGGCCAGTTCCTGCACCGCCGCCGGGAAGGTGGCGGAGAAGAACAGGTTCTGGCGCCGCGCCGGCAGCAGGGCCAGGATGCGTCCAATCTCTTCGCTAAAGCCCATATCGAGCAGCTTGTCCGCCTCGTCCAGCACCAGGGTGGCGACACTATCGAGCTTGAGCGCATTGTGTTCGACCAGATCAAGCAGGCGGCCCGGCGTGGCGACCATGATGTCGGTGCCGCCGCGCAGCGCCATCATCTGCGGATTGATCGAGACGCCGCCAAAGGCGATCGACACCTTGAGCGGCACCGGCAGATGCGATACCAGCTTGCGGATCGCTTCGCCCACCTGGGCCGCCAGCTCGCGCGTGGGCGCCAGCACCAGGCCATGCAGCTGACGCGGGCCGGCTTTTTTCGCCAGCAGCGCGTGCAGCATGGGCAGGGCAAAAGCCATGGTCTTGCCGGAGCCGGTTTGCGCCGCGCCCAGTACATCCTCGCCACGCAGGGCGGGTGGAACGGAGGCCGATTGAATGGCGGTCGGCGCTGCGTAGCCGATTTCGGCCAGGGCGTTCAACAGGGGGGGCGCAAGGCCGAGGAGGGAAAAGGACATGGCAGCTTAAAAACTTGGGTAATCCGACAGTATAAAGCACGGCGGCGATTGCTCTGAATCATCATTCATGGGACTATAATGCCGAAAATTCAACAAGAAAGGCTTTGCCACATGATTAATTGGGACGCCCACTTCTGCCTGCCCCAGCATCCGCAGGCCGATTTCACCCCCATCGCCGAGCTGCAAGCCGCCGGCGTCAACTACGTGTCGGTCTGTGTGGGCGCCGACATGAATCCCGTAAGCCAGGTGATGTCGGTGATCGCCGGCTACCGCGCCACCATCGCCGCCAATCCTGAACGCTACACCCTGGCGCGCAGCGTGGACGACATCATCCGCGCCGCCGCCGCCGGCCGCATCGCCATCGGCTTCGACCTGGAAGGCAGCCTGCCCTTGCTGGAACAGCCCGAGATGGTGGACCTCTACGCCAGCCTGGGCGTGCGCCAGATCCACCTGGCCTATAACCGCAACAACAGCGCGGCCGACGGCTGCCACGACAGCGCGCGCGGCCTGACGCCGCTCGGCTACCGCATGGTCGCGGCCATCAACGATGCGGGCATCCTGATGGATTGCTCGCACGCGGGCCGCGTGTGCAGCCTGGAGATCATGGCCGCATCGAGCAAGCCGGTGGTGTTCAGCCACGCCAATCCTTACACGCTGGTGCAGCACGGCCGCAATGTGACGGACGAGCAGATCCTGGCCTGCGCCGCCACCGGCGGCGTGGTGTGCGTGTCCGGCCTGTCCTGGTTCCTGGGCGCGGCGCGTCCCGGCGCCGCCGATGTGGCGCGCCATGTGGCCTATGTGGCGGAAATCGCGGGCGTGGCCCACGTCGGCATCGGCCTCGACATCTGCGTGCAGCAGCCCGGCCTGGACGACACGCCGCCCGGCGCCTTCGACGCCGGCTACTGGTGGCCGGAAACGGCCGGCTACAAGGCGGACCAACCGCCCAGCTTCACGCCGACCGGCGTCTGGCGCCAGCTGCCTGCCGAGCTGCGCAAACTGGGCATGAACGACAGCGAGGTCCTGATGGTCCTCGGCCGCAATATGATGCGCGTGGCGCAGCAGACCTGGCTGGCGCCCAATACCTAAGTGCGCGGTGGCGGCCGGCCCCAGCTCGCAGCGGCGCTTGGTGGTATGAATTCCTGCGCAAAAGCCGGAGTCCTTGGATACGCAAGTCCAAGGCTGCAGCCGGCCGAATCAGGCGGGCCGATAAACATGGGCCACGGCGCCTGAAGGGAAACAGCGCGCATTCAGCAGCTTGAGCTTCAGCGGCTGCTCCATGATGGGGAACAACGGCAGGCCGCTGCCCAGTACCACCGGGTGGACAATCAGGTGGTATTCGTCGACCAGGCCATGCTGCACCAGGCTCTGGGCAAAGCCCGCGCCGCCATGGGCCAGCAGGCGCCGGCCTGGCTGCTCTTTGAGACGGCTGATTTCATCGCGCAAGCCGCCTTTCACCACGCGCGCCGCCGACCAGCTGCCGCAATTCTCGGGCAAGGCCACGCCGCCGCGCGTAAACACGATCTTGGGGATGGCGTTCAGCGGTTCTGCCAGCGCCGCATCCGATCCCGCCCAGCGCGCCGCCATATCGCGGAAGGCTTCGCTGCCCATCAGGTGGGCGTCGGCCTGCCATAGGCCATCCAGCAGCCAGGCCGTGGCGTCGGCATCCAGGCTGTCGGCCAGCCAGTCCATTTCTCCATTCAGGCCGCCCACGAAACCGTCGGCGGAGATGGACATCGTCAGTACCAGTTTTCTCATTGCGCATGCTCCTGTTAAACGGGTTTCCATTCCAACGACGGCTGGGCCGCACCGGAATCGACAACAGGAGCCGCAATTTTTTACATGCCCATATCGCCGTAAGGACCAGCGATCACCACCACATAGCCATCCAGGTCGCGCAGCCAGATTTCACGATGCGAGGCATTGGTGTTTTCCTTCGGCCCTTCCAGCACCGTGGCCGAGACAACGGCCGCGCGCTCCACGGCATCGTCGAAGTCCTCGGTATAGAACCACAGCAGCACGCCGTTGCCGTAGGGCCGCACGTCGGGATTGCCCATGTGGGCGTGGCCGTGCGCCTCCCAACGGTGCAACTGCAGGATCATGCGCCCGCCGTGGATGAGCTGCTCGTAATCGTTGCCGCCATGGCCGCTCTGGCAGCCCAGGACTTGCTGATACCAGCGGCTGGCGGCTGGCACGTCGCGCACGGCGATCAGGGGTTGTGCTTGCATGGTTCACCTCCTACCAGAATGAACTGCCACTATACCGGCATTTCGCGGCATGGCGGCAGTGAACGTAGTGCTTCCGCTTGGCCTTATTTTCCGTCGCTGGTGCAGGCTTGGGACGGCGTGTACTCGCCGACCTCCAGTTCGATGCGCTGGCCGTCCACTTCCAGGTCGCGCATTTTCGGCACAATCGCGCGATAGCTGCCGGCCCGCATCTTGCGCAGCAGCGCCTCGCAGCCCGCCACGTCATACGGCAGGCGGCCCAGCATCTGCCATTTTCCCTCGACCTCACTCATCAGTGCGGCGCCGTGCGATCCGCTGCTGCTGATCAGCAGCACATCCGGCTTGTCGTCGCCGGTCATGTCCAGCACGAAGGCATCGCAGTCAAAGCCCTTCTCATGCAGGCAGCGCGGCAGGCCGTAGTCGGGACGCACCAAATTCCAGCCGCTGAGCGGGAAGCTGGCCGGCAGCTTGGCGCCTTTGGGCCAGATGGTCAGATTCTCGCCGACCGACCTGGCCTCGGTCTCAACGTAGCTGCTGCGGATCGTGGCCTTGGCGGCGATGGCGGCCAGCTCGCGTATCCTGGCCGCCTCCGGACCCTGGCTGTAGCTGCTCAGTTCCTGCAAGGCGTCGCGCCCATAGCGTTGGCCCTCGAAACGCAGGAAGCCGAAATCGAAATGCTCGGGCGTGACGCGGCCCTGCTTCAGCCGCTCCACCTGGTGATTCACAGAAATGCGGGCCGGATCGGCCAACGGGGTATATAGGGCCAGCAGCACGGCCAGCACCAGTAGCGCCGCCGCCACATTGACCTGGGCCAGCGCCTGCAGCCATGGTCCCTTGCGCAAGGCCGCATACAGATAACCGAAGGCGTAGCAGGCCGCCACCAGCAGGCAGGCGGCGGCGATGACGCGATCCGTGCTCCAGCCACGGCCGGCCACGCGCAGGCCGAGCGCATAGATGCCGATGGCCGTCAGCGGCAGCAGCAGGCAAGCCGCGATGCGGGCGCTGAAGCGCACCATGCGCGCCACGCCCTGTTCCATGCCGCCGTGCTGGAAGGCGGCGTTGATCAGCACCACCAGCATGGCCGTGGCGCCCAGCAGCACGGAGGTGGCGCGGCGCGTTTGCCACAGCGGCTCCAGCCCAGTGAACAGCAGGCCGCCCAGGAAGCCTGCCACCAGCAGCGTGGCAATCGGCAGTATCCAGGACAGCAGCACCAGCAAGAGCGTGCGGATGCCGCGCACGATGGCGGGCCGCACGTCGGTCACATGCATGGCGCAGGAAAAGGCGAAACAGATCACCGGCACCACGAACCAGGACTTGCCCAGCAGGTCGCGCATGAAGCGCAGCTTGATCAGGTCAAACAAGGCGCTGCCCAGGAACAGGACCGCCCACATCGTGCCGACAAAGAAGGCGGAAAACGCCAGTTGCAGGAAGAGCTTCCAGGCCGACTCGAAATAGGTCTCGTACTGCGCCAGGCGGCGCCCGTCGCGCACCCCGGCCAACACCAGGGAGTGCGCGATGTAGAGGAAGCAGACGCAGAACGCAAACAGGTAAAAGGACGGGAAGAGCGCGGCTTTCGGCCGCCACTCGGCGCGCCGCCATGCGTCATGCAGGCTGCAAGCGACGATCACCAGCACCACCGCGCCGAGCCAGCGCAGCAGCTGGCGGCCGTTCAAATGTCCCAGGCTCGATACCAGCAGCACCGGCACCAGCAGGGACAGCATCAACAGCGGATAAAACATGAAAGGATCGGTGGCCGGCCAGACCGTATCGCGCGAGGCGCGGTACAGCCAATACAGCAGGCCGCCCTGCACCAGCCCTGTCAATAAGCGCGCGCGGCCGACCTGGCCGGTCACGGCGGCGTCGCGGATGGATTCATTTGTTTCGTGGACTGCTTGCATGGTCTTGTTCTTAAATGGACATTCTTGCGATTATGGCATGCGCAGCCCCAGTTCCGCGCAGACGCTATAATCATTGGTTCCGACTCAAAAATCACCGTCCAACGCCTGTGAACCCACATCTCGACAAGCTGCAAACCTACCCGTTCGAAAAACTGCGCCAGCTGTTTGCCGGCGTCACGCCGAATGCGGCATATGGCCCGATCAGCCTGGGCATGGGCGAGCCGAAGCACCCTACGCCGCCCTTTATCCAGCAGGCTTTAAGCGAGAATCTTGCCGGTCTGGCAAATTATCCGACCACGCTGGGCACGGAAGCGCTGCGCGGCGCCATCGCCGGCTGGCTGGAACGCCGCTACGGCATTCCGCCGCTGAATCCGGCCACCCAGGTGCTGCCGGTGAACGGTTCGCGCGAGGCGCTGTTCTCGCTGGCGCAGGCGGTGATCGATCCAGCCGCAAAATCGGTGGTGGTGAGTCCCAATCCCTTCTATCAGATTTACGAAGGCGCAGCCTACCTGGCGGGCGCCGAGCCGTATTTCGTCAATTCCGACCCGGCGCGCAACTTCGCCTGCGATTACGACAGCGTGCCGGCCTCGGTGTGGGAACGCGTGCAGCTGCTGTATCTGTGCTCGCCCGGCAACCCGGCCGGCGCGGTGCTGACCCTGACCGACTGGGAGAATCTGTTCGCCCTGTCCGAGCGCCATGGCTTCATCATCGCCTCCGACGAGTGCTATTCCGAGATCTACCACGGCGAGGAACCGCCGCTGGGCGCCCTGCAGGCGGCCCATATCCTCGGCCTGTCCACGGTGGAGCGTCCGTATGCGCGCCTGGTGGTGTTTTCCAGCCTATCCAAGCGTTCGAACGTGCCGGGCATGCGCTCCGGCTTCGTGGCCGGCGACGCCGAGGTACTGAAAAAATTCCTGCTGTACCGCACCTATCACGGCAGCGCCATGAGCCTGCCAGTGCAGGCTGCGTCGATCGCGGCCTGGAACGACGAAACCCATGTCGAATCCAACCGCGAGCAATACCGCGCCAAGTTCGCCGCCGTCACCCCGCTGATCCAGCAGGTGCTGGACGTGGCGCTGCCCGACGCGGGCTTCTATCTGTGGGCCGACGTCAGCCGCACCGGCCTGTCGGACACGGAGTTCGCGCGCCGCCTGTACGCCGAATATAATGTAACTGTCCTGCCGGGCAGCTTCCTGGCGCGCGAGGCGCACGGCGTCAATCCCGGCCAGAACCGCATCCGCATGGCCCTGGTGGCCGAAACCGGCGAAGGCCTGGAAGCAGCGCAGCGCATTGTCCAATTCTGTAACACCCTGACCAAGTAAACACCATCATGAGCCAACAACTTCAGCAAATCATCGAACAGGCCTGGGACAACCGCGCCGAAATCAACCCATCCAACGGCAGCGCCGAACTGCGCGACGCCGTCAACCACGTGCTGGCCGGCCTGGACAACGGCAGCCTGCGCGTGGCGCAGAAAGACAGCGGCGCCTGGGTGGTGAACCAGTGGGTCAAGAAGGCCGTGCTGCTGTCCTTCCGTCTGGAGAACAATGTGGTGCTGCCATCGGACGGCACCATGCAGTTCTACGACAAGGTGCCAACCAAGTTCGCCGACTACAGCGCCGAAGATTTCGCCAAGGGCGGCTTCCGCGTAGTGCCGCCGGCCGTTGCGCGCCGCGGCTCCTTCATCGGCAAGAACGTGGTGCTGATGCCGTCCTACGTCAACATCGGCGCTTACGTCGATGAAGGCGCGATGGTCGACACCTGGGCCACCGTCGGCTCCTGCGCCCAGATCGGCAAAAACGTCCACCTGTCCGGCGGCGTGGGCATCGGCGGCGTGCTGGAGCCGATGCAGGCCAATCCGACCATCATCGAAGACAACTGCTTCATCGGCGCCCGCTCCGAGATCGTGGAAGGCGTGATCGTGGAAGAGAACTCGGTGATCTCGATGGGCGTGTACATCGGCCAGTCGACCAAGATCTACGACCGCGCCACCGGCGAAGTCACCTATGGCCGCGTGCCTTCCGGCTCCGTCGTGGTGTCCGGCTCCCTGCCTTCGGAAGACGGCAAGTACAGCCTGTACTGCGCCGTGATCGTCAAGCGCGTGGATGCGCAGACCCGCGCCAAAACCGGCATCAACGAACTGCTGCGCGGCGTTTAATTGCTTCAAAACCGGGGTTCGTCCCCTTAAAAGCAAAACCGGGGACAGACCCCGGTTCTGCCGTTTGGGGTCTGTCCCCGGTCTCAACCGGAGGGTGCCATGGCGATGGATCGCTTGTTCCAGCTGATGAAGGAGAAGAACGCGTCGGATATGTTCTTCGCGGTGAATTCACCGGTCCACATCAAGATCAACGGCAATCTGATTCCGATCAACCAGCAGAAGCTGGAGCCGGACAATATCCACGCCCTGCTCGCCGAAATCTGCTCGCCCGAGCAGATGGACGAACTGGCGCGCGAGAACGAACTGAATATGGGCGTCTCGGTGCCGAACCTGGGACGCTTCCGCCTCTCCGCCTTCCGCCAGCGCGGCAGCATTTCCGCCGTGTTCCGCTTTGTGCCCGCGAATATTCCCGTGCTGGGAGAACTCGGCCTGCCACCCGTGCTGGCTGAACTCATCATGGAAAAGCGCGGCCTGCTGCTGCTGGTCGGCTCCACCGGCTCCGGCAAATCGACCACCATCGCCGCCATGCTCGATCACCGCAACGAGCTGCGCTCCGGCCATATCCTGACGCTGGAAGACCCGATCGAGTATCTGTTCAAGAACCGCAAGTCCATCGTCAACCAGCGCGAGATCGGCAGCGACGCCAAGGACTTCTACACCGCCCTGCGCAACTCCATGCGCCAGGCCCCGGACTGCATCCTGATCGGCGAAATCCGCGACAAGGAAACCATGGCTGCCGCCCTGGCCTATGCCCAGTCGGGCCACCTGGTGCTGGCGACGCTGCATGCGAACAACAGCTACAACGCGCTGAACCGCATCATCAGCTTCTATCCCATCGAAAACCGCGCGGCGCTGCTGCAGGATTTATCGTCCACGGTGAAAGCCATCGTGTCGCAGCGCCTGCTGCGCTCCGCCCAGGGCGGCACGCGCACGCCGGCCGTGGAAGTGATGGTGAACACCCGCTATATCTCGGAACTGATCGAGAAAGGCGACATCAGCCAGATCAAGGAAGCGCTGGAAAAAAGCCTCTCGCCCGGTTCGCAATCGTTCGAGCAGGCGCTGTACGCCCTGGTGCAGGAAGGCGCGATCACCCAGGAAGAAGCCCTGGCCAACGCCGATTCGGCCACCAACCTGCTTTGGCTGCTGAACAACGGGCCGGACGCCAAGCCCGCCAACGAGCCGGAACACAAGGCGCCGGCCGCCGAAACCTCGTTCACCGAGTTCACGCTCGATAGCTGAACGGCCGCGCCCTGACTCACTCCCAGGGCTTCGGCGAGCTATAATGTCGCACTTTCGCCGGGCCGAGGTCCGGCCGCGCCTCCATTCTTTGCCTATCCATGATCACTCTCTACGGAATACCCAATTGCGACACGGTGAAAAAAGCCCGTGTCTGGCTGGCCGACCAGCAGCAGGACTTTGTTTTTCATGACTTCAAAAAGCAGGGCCTGACGTCCGGCACCGTCGACGCCTGGCTGCAGCACCTGGGCTGGGAAGTCCTCGTCAACAAGAAAGGCACGACCTGGCGCGGCCTGCCGGACGAGCGCAAGGCCGCCGTCACCGACGCCGCCAGCGCCGCCGCCCTGATGCTGGAATTCCCCTCCGTGATCAAACGTCCCGTCCTGCAGAACGCAGAGACCTGCCACGTCGGCTTTTCCGACGCCCAGTACCGCCAGATCTTCAAACTGTAATTGCCCGCCATGACCGCTTCCCGTACCCTCGCGCTGACCGAAAAACTGATCGGCCTTTCCTCCGTCACCCCCGAAGACAAGGGCTGCCAGGAGCAGATGATCCACTTGCTGGAGCCGCTCGGCTTCAAGTGCGAAACCATCCAGTCCGGCGAAGTGACCAATCTGTGGGCGCGCAAGGGCACGACGGAGCCGGTGCTGGTGTTCGCCGGCCATACCGACGTGGTGCCGACCGGCCCCGTGGACAAATGGACCTCCGAGCCGTTTTACCCGACCCACCGCGACGGCAAGCTGTATGGCCGCGGCACGGCCGATATGAAAACCTCGCTGGCCGCCATGGTCGTGGCCTGCGAAGAGTTCATCGCCGCCCATCCCGACCATAGGGGCTCGATCGCCTTCCTGATCACCAGCGACGAGGAAGGCCCGGCCGTGGACGGCACGGTGGTGGTGTGCAATCTGCTCAAGGAACGCGGCGAAAAGCTCGATTACTGCATCGTCGGCGAACCGACCTCGGACAAGACCCTGGGCGATATGATCAAGAACGGCCGCCGCGGCTCCCTCTCGGGCGTGCTGACCGTCAAGGGCGTGCAAGGCCATATCGCCTATCCGCAGCTGGCGAAGAACCCGATCCACCTGGCCGCGCCCGCGCTGGCCGACCTGGTGGCCGAAGTGTGGGACGAGGGCAACGAGTACTACCTGCCGACCTCCTGGCAGATGTCGAACATCAAGGCCGGCACCGGCGCCAATAACGTGATTCCGGGCGAGCTGCATATCGATTTCAACTTCCGCTTCTCGACCGCCAGCACGGCCGAAGGCCTGAAGGAGCGCGTGCACGCCATCCTCGACAAGCACGGCCTGCACTACGACCTGCAATGGACGCTGAGCGGCCATCCCTTCCTGACCCCGCGCGGCAGCCTGAGCGACGCGATCTGCAGCGCCATCAAGGACGAAACCGGCGTGGACGCCGAGCTGTCAACCACCGGCGGCACCTCGGACGGCCGCTTTATCGCCCAGATCTGCCCCCAGGTGATAGAATTTGGCCCTCCGAACGCCAGCATTCACAAGATCGACGAGCATATTGAGCTGCGTTTCATCGATCCGCTGAAGAATATCTACCGCCGCACCCTGGAAAATCTGCTGCGCTGAAACAGCGATAAGGCAGTGCGCGGCGTGAACTATCGAGAACAACAATGACCACCACTCTTTTCACCACGCCGCGCGACCTGCTGCGCTACGCCACCACCCGCTTCAACGCCGCCAAGCTGTTTTTCGGCCACGGCAGCGCCGAAGCCTTCGACGAGGCGGCCTACCTGATCCTGCACACGCTCAAGCTGCCGCTGGATAAGCTGGAACCCTTCCTCGACGCGCGCCTGCTGCCCGAGGAAATCGCCCAGGTGCTGGCCGTGATCGAGCGCCGCGCCACCGACCGCATTCCGGCCGCCTACATCACCAACGAAGCCTGGCTCGGCACCTACAATTTCTACGTGGACGAGCGCACCATCGTGCCGCGCTCCTTCATCGCCGAACTGATTCCGCACTACTTCGCGCCCTGGGTCAACGAGCCTGAGAACGTGGCCAATGTGCTGGAACTGTGCACGGGTTCGGGCTGCCTGGCCATCATGCTGGCCGACGCCTTCCCGGACGCGAAAGTCGACGCGGTCGATATCTCGCCGGACGCCCTGGAAGTGGCGCGCCGCAACGTGGCAACCTATAAGCTCGAAGACCGCCTGACGCTGATCCAGTCCGACCTGTATCAGAACGTGCCGGACAAAAAGTACGATCTGATCATCACCAACCCGCCGTACGTGAACTCCGGCTCCATGTCGCGCCTGCCGCAAGAGTATCTGCACGAACCGCAGATCGCCCTGGACGGCGGTGCCGACGGCATGGACCTGGTGCGCAAGATCGTGGCCGGCGCCGCCGAGCGCCTCTCCGATGACGGTTTGCTGATTGTCGAAATCGGCAATGAAAAAGAATTTGCGGAAGCGGCCTTCGGCCATCTGGGCCTGACCTGGCTCACCACCAGCCAGGGCGACGATATGGTCTTCCTGCTGACCGCGGACCAACTGAAGATTTAATATGATTCGTTTGATAAACGTCAGCCTGATGCGCGGCATCAAGCCGCTGCTCGAACAGGCTGACCTGACGCTGAACCCCGGCGATAAAATCGGCCTGATCGGCGCCAACGGCGCCGGCAAATCCAGCCTGTTCGCCATGCTGCGCAATGAGCTGCATCCCGACCAGGGCGATATCGACTTCCCCGCCAAATGGCGCATGGCCTACGTGGCCCAGGAAACGCCGCCGCTGGAGCGCGCGGCCCTGGACTACGCCATCGACGGCGACGTCACCCTGCGCAAGCTGGAGGCCGAACTGGCGCGCCTGGAAGGCCTGCCGGATTCGCACGACAACGGCATCGCCATCGGCGAAGTGTATAGCGCGCTGGCCGACGCCGATGCCTATACCGTGCAGTCGCGCGGCGAACAGCTGCTGCTCGGCCTGGGCTTCTCGCTGGACCAGATGCAGCAGCCGGTGGCCAGTTTCTCCGGCGGCTGGCGCATGCGCCTGAACCTGGCGCAGGCGCTGATGTGCCCTTCCGACCTGCTGCTGCTCGATGAACCGACCAACCACTTGGACCTGGACGCCATCATCTGGCTGGAAGACTGGCTGAAACGCTATGCCGGCACCCTCATCATCATCTCGCACGACCGCGACTTCCTGGACGAAATCGTCAACGTGGTGGTGCATATCGACGAGCGCAAGCTGAAACGCTATTCCGGCAACTACTCCGGTTTCGAGCGCCAACGCGCCGCGCAAATGACGCTGGCCGCCGGCATGATCGAGAAGCAGCAGCGCAAGAAGGCCCACCTGGAATCGTTCATCGAGCGCTTCAAGGCCAAGGCTTCCAAAGCACGCCAGGCGCAGAGCCGCATGAAGGCGCTGGCCAAGATGGAAGAACTGGCGCCGCTGCGCGCCGCCGCCGAATTCTCCTTCGAGTTCCGCGAGCCGCTGAGCGCGCCCAATCCGCTGCTGGTGATGGAAGACGTCAACGCCGGCTACCGCAGCGAGAACCAGGACACGGGCGCCATCAGCGAGAAAACCATCGTCCACGGCATCAATTTCTCGCTGCAGATCGGCCAGCGCATCGGCCTGCTGGGCGTGAACGGCGCCGGTAAATCCACGCTGATCAAGACCATCGCCGGCGAGCTGCAGCCGCTGACCGGCGAATCGACCGTCGGCAAAGGCCTGACCATCGGCTACTTCGCCCAGCACCAGGTGGAAATGCTGCGCCACGACGAATCGCCGCTGTGGCACCTGGCCAAGATCGCGCCGACCACGCGCGAGCAGGAGCTGCGCAACTTCCTGGGCGGCTTCAACTTCCCCGGCACCATGGTCACCAGCCCGATCGCCCCCTTCTCGGGCGGCGAAAAAGCGCGTCTGGCCCTGGCCCTGATCGTATGGCAGCGCCCCAACCTGCTGCTGCTGGACGAGCCGACCAACCACCTGGACCTGGAAACGCGCGAAGCGCTGACCGAGGCGCTGGCGCAGTTCGAAGGCACGCTGGTGGTGGTATCGCACGATCGCCACCTGCTGCGCGCCACCACCGACCAGTTCATCATCGTTGCCGACGGCAAGCTGCAACCCTTCGACGGCGATCTGGACGACTATAAGGACTGGCTGCTGCAGACCAAGATGGGGAAAGGCACCGACGTGCTACCCGCCGCCGGCAAGGCCAACAAGACCGACTTCCCGACCACTTCGCCGATCGCGCCAGCGCCGGCCCCCGGCGTGGACAAGCGCGAGCAAAAGCGCCTGGAAGCCGAGCAGCGCCAGCGTCTTTCGGCCCAGCGCAAGCCGCTGGAAAACAAGCTGAAAAAAGTCGAGGAGCAGATGGCCAAGCGCAATGCGCAAAAAGCCGATGTCGATGGACAGCTGGCCGATTCCACCATCTACGACGCGGCCAACAAGGCCAAGCTGAAAACCCTGCTGGCCGACCAGGCCTTCTATACGAAAGACCTGGAACAGCTGGAGGGTCAATGGCTGGAGCTGCAGGAGCAGCTCGAAACGCTGGCCGTCTAAGGCCAGCCAGCGCCGCCGGAACCGGGGCCGGGAGCCGGAACCGGGAACCGGAACCGGGAACCGGAGCCGGGAGCCGGAACCGGGAACCGGAGCCGGGAGCCGGGACCGGGAGCCGGGCCTGCCCGGTCTCAGGCGGCCACCGTTTGCGAACCCAGGCTGGCCTGGCGCAGCGACATCAGCTTGTCGATGTCGAGCACGATCAGCTTGCGGCCATGCGCCTCCCCCAGGCCAATCAGATAATCGACCTCTTCGCCCACATCGGGCAAGGGGGCGATCTGGCCGCTACCCATTTCCACGATATCGGTCACGCCATCCGTGACCATGCCCACGATGCAGCTGGAGAGCTTGAGGATCACCACGTCGATCTCGTTCTCGGACGCGGGACGCTGGCCGAAAGCCACGCGCATGTCGACGATGGGCATGATGACGCCGCGCGAGAGCGCCACGCCTTTCACGATTTCCCCGTCGGCGGCAAAGCGTTCCAGGGTTTTGAAGGGGCGCAGTTCGCGCACCTTGCGGTAGTCGATGGCGTATTCCAGGCCGCCGAGGCGGAAGGTCAGAAACTGCCGCGGCCCGGCGTCGGGCGGCGGCGGGACCAGGCCCGGCTGCCCCAAAACTGGCGTGTTCGACGATTGCATCATGCATCCTTTCACCATTGGGTTTGAGCGGCGCTAACAAAGCTGCGTGGAATTCATGCTACTCCTTGCGCAGGCCGGTGGAGTTGCGGCAACGCAAGCCAAGCCGCCTGCGCTACAATTGCACGACAGTTTGCGGTCCAGGGGGGGCATCCATGTACCAGTGGCTCAGACGTCTGCTATCCGGTTCGGCCGCGGCCAGCGAAGCTGCCGCACCTCCCGCTGCCGCCGCGCGCGCAGCGCCTGCGCCCGCGCATACGCCACCTCCTGCCGCGGCGGCACCCGACCCGCCCACGCCGGCCGCCGAGATCGCGCCGCCGCCGCCCTCCCCGATCTCCGCCTTGCTGGAAACCGGCGTGCCCTCCTTCGATCAAAAAGACGCCATCAACAGCACCTATTGCCGCTGGCTGTTCGCCACCTACGGCAAGGATGAACTGGACACCAACCAGGCCGAGGAGCGCGTGCTGGCCACTCTGCTCAAGATGTCGCGCCAGCACAGCGCCTCCGACATGATGCGGCGCATGCCGGGACTGATCCCGCAAGTGCTGCAAAGCCTGCGCAGCGAGCAGTTCGCCGGAGCCGAGATCGCGCGCAAGATCTCCAGCGACGTGGTGCTGGTGGCCGCCGTGATCCGCCTCGCCAACCACGCCATCCACCACTCCGGCCAAGGCATCACCAGCGTGGAGCACGCGATCATGGTGATCGGCCAGGAAGGCTTGCGCCAGCTGATCACCACGGTCGCCTTCCGCCCCATCATCAATCTGAATTCCGGCTACTACACCAAGCTGCTGGCGCCGCGCATCTGGGAACAGTCGGAGCGCTGCGCCGTGGCCGCGCGCATGCTGGCGCCGCCGGAAGGCATCGAGCCTTTCGACGCATTCCTCACCGGCCTGGTGCAGAATGCCGGCCTGCTGGCCACCCTGCGCGTGATGGACCAGATCGGCGGCGAGAGCCGCGCCCTGGGCAGCGCCCTGTTCTGCGCCCGCCTGCAGGGCGCCACGCGCCAGATCGCGGCCGGCGTGGCGCAGGAATGGCATTTCCCGTCCAGCGTGGCCGAAGCGATCCTGGAACAGGAACTGATGCGCCGCGGCTCGGCCATCTCGCCGCTGGGCCGGGTGCTGGCGCGCGCCGACTACCTGAGCAAGGCCCGCATCATGGCCGAGCAAGGCCAGATCGCCGAGGACGATCCCAGCCTGTTCGACGGCCTGCCGCCCGCGGCGCAGCGCTGCTACGCCACCCTGCACGCCATTCCCGAAGCCGATACCTGAGGAAAACCACCGATGGATATACAACAGCCGCTGGCCGGCATCCGCGTACTGGACCTGACCCGCCTCCTGCCTGGACCGATGGCGACGCGCCATCTGGCCGAAATGGGCGCCGAAGTCGTCAAGATCGAAGATCCCGGCCCCGGCGACTATGCGCGCGGCATGGGCGCGGCGCGCCGGGAGGTGTCGCAGTTCTTCGTCGCCCTCAACCACGACAAGACCTTCCTGCGCCTGGACCTGAAGGACGCGGCCCAGCGCCAGCAGCTGCTCACGCTGGTGGAAACGGCCGATGTGCTGGTCGAAAGCTTCCGCCCCGGCGTGATGGACAGGCTGGGACTGGGCTGGGAGACGCTCAAGCAGCGCAATCCGTGCCTGGTGATGTGCGCCATCTCCGGCTACGGCGCCGACGGCCCGTATGCGGCGCTGGCCGGCCACGACATCAACTACATCGGCTACGCCGGCATGCTGGAACAGAATGTGGGAAGCGACGGCAGGCCCGCCCTGCCCAATCTGCAGGTGGGCGACCTGCTGGGCGGCGCGCAGACGGCGCTGCAAGGCATCCTGGCAGCCCTGGTGGCGGTGAAGATGGGCGGGCCGGGACGCTTTATCGACGTCTCGATGACGGACGCGGTCTTCGCCCACAACCTCATGCCGCTGGTCGCCCTCAACAATGGCGCCGACGCCGTGCCGGGACGCGAGCTGCTAACCGGCGGCGCCCCCTGCTACAACGTCTACCGCACGCGCGACGGCCGCTTCATGGCGGTGGGCGCGCTGGAACTCAAGTTCTGGCAAGCCTGCTGCGCCGTGCTGCAGCGGCCCGACCTCGCCGCGCGCCACTGGCAGCTGGGCCAGCAGCCCGGCGGCGAGGATGCCATGGCGGTGAAAGCGGAGCTGGACGCCATCTTCGCCGGCCGCAGCATGGCGCAATGGTGCGAAGTGTTCAGCGCCAGCGACTGCTGCGTCACGCCGGTGCTGCGTGCCAGCGAGGCCGTGCAGCACCCGCTGTTCCAGGCACGCGGCATGGTGCGTCAGCGCGAGCACCCGGGCGAAGGCCGCTATCTGGCCGCAGCCAGCCCGCTCAAGTTTCGCGCCTGAGCGGTCCGGCCGGCTGTCTCAAGGCAGCTCAAAACGGCTGATGATCCTGCGGCTGTAGGCTGGGTCGGCCACGATCTGCGCCTCGCTGAAAGGCAGCTTGACCCATTCCTTGCGGATAAAGCGCTCGGTCTGGTCCAGATGGTGGGGTGAAGCAGGATTGGCCGATTGCGAGTACGACAGCAGCGCATTGGCCACCGGACCGTTGTCGTCGAAGCCCACCACCTGCAGATAGCTGGTGCCGCCGGTCACGTTCAGCGCGCCCTCCGCCGGCGGATCGGTATCGATGGTGTTGAGCGCACCCATCGCATCGGAAGCGCCGGGAATGCCGAGACGGCGGCCGGCGCTGCTATACAGCTGCACCGCGCCCAGTTTCGCGTCCGCATCGATGCCGGCCGCCTTGACCCCGGCCGCGGCCGCACCCAGTGCCGCCGCCAGCTTGGCGCCCACCACCGGATCGGCGTAGGCCAGGCCGCGCGGCGTCGCCACCGGATCGGCCGGATCGAAAGGCACGGCCCAGAGTCCGTCACGCTCGGCCGTCAGTCCTTCCCACACACCGCGCAGATAGACATAACCCATATTGCTGTTCAAGCCAGCCACGCCGTCCCAGCTGCCAATGCGCTCACAGGCTGCCTGCTCATCCGGCTGCCAGCTGCGGCTGGCGCAGAAGCTGCGCATATCGTCCTGCACCACGCTGGCGATGAAGGCCTTGTCGCTCAGCGCCATGTCCTGCAGATCGGCGCTGCTCAAGGCCTGGCGATGCGCCCGCACTTCGCTCAGGAGCTGGCGCGTGCGCGGCCCCTGCGGCAGATACTCGCGGCTGATCAGCGGCGCAAAGCCGGTCAGCGGTGTGGCTAGGTTAGTCAGCCAGGCGCTGTCATTGGCGTTCTGCACATAGTCGCGGTTTTGCAGCACCGGCAGATTGCGGCCGGCCACGATGCCCGGCTGCGGCGCGCCCGCGTCATTGGCCCAGCCGCAGCTTTGGCGGCTGCCGTCCAGCGTGACGGTGTTGAGCGTGTACAGCACAGGGGCCTGCTCCACTTCGCAGGCGGCCAGTCCCGGCACATTGGCGGTCGGCGAGATATTCAGGTACAGCGTACGGCCATCCTTGTCCGCCGCGACGGTGTTATTCCATGGATTGCCCACGATGCGCTGGTTGACCTGCTTCACCTCTTCCAGCGAGCGCGCCTTGCCCATGGCGTACCATTGCTCGATGGCGCGGTGGTTGGCCGCGTTGGCGTCGCGGATGGCGTAGGCGCGCGTGCTGCTCCACTCCATGCCCAGGTCCGGGTAGCGCAGCACGGGGCCATACTGGGTCGAATACAGGGTGCGCGTCTGCTGTTCCAGGCGGCCATCGGCGCCGCGCACTTCCACGCTGATCTCGCGCCGGCTCATGGGGACGGAGCGGCCGTCGACCAGGTAGCGGGTCGGGTCTTTGCTGTCGAGCTCCAGCGCGTACAAGGTGGCATGGGCCGAGGTGTTGACCGTGTGGCTCCAGGCGAAGTTGCGGGTGAAGCCGATGCCCACCACCGGCATGCCGGGCAGGGTCACGCCCATCACATCGAGTTTGCCGGGGATGGTCAGGTGCGCCTGGTAGAAGCGCAGCTGGTTGATCCAGGGCAGATGCGGCTGGCCCAATACGATGCCGCGTCCATTGGCGGAACGGTCGCCGCCCACCGCCAGCGCATTGCTGGCGGCCAGACGCTGCTTGGGCGCGGCCACGGCAGGGCGCGCGCCCTGCCCCGGCGGCTGGGCGCTGGAAATGGCCGGCACGAACATGGCCGAGGTGGTGAACAGGGCGATGCGGCGCGCCATCCGGATCAGGTCATACTCATTGATCTTGCGCACCCAGGGCGCGCCGCGGCAAGCCTCGGGCAGATGGACGCTGCCGGTCTGGTCCAGATAGCTGTTGAAGCCGGCCGCATAGCCGTGCAGCAGGGAGCGCACTTCGGCCGTCTGCGCATTCCATGCCGCCTTCACGTTGGCCTCGTCGTTCACGCTGCGGAAGAAGAAGTCCGATTCCAGATTGGGCGCGGCGGTCCAGTGCGGATAACTTGGCTGGAACGGATCGAAGTAGCGCGAGCGCTGACCGGACACCGTCAGAATCTCATCGGCGATCAGGCAGAAATTATCCTCGGCATAGGCATAGCCCAGGCCAAAACCCAGGCTGGCCTCATTGAGAGCCTTGATATGCGGGATGCCGAAGGAGGTGCGCCGGATTTCGGCAATGAAGAGGGACTTGGAAGGCTGGTAGGATTCTTCCGCCTTCGCGCTTTCATCCTGCGCCGGCGCGGGCAGCGCCAGGAACAAAAGGGAAAGCAAAGCGCCACTGCGCCACAACTGCCGTTGCTGCATGAGGAGGCTCCTTGTCAATTTATACATGGGCCATTGTGCCATGCAAATTTGCCCGGCAAACGAGGAAAGATGTAAATTCTTTATTATTGCTGCCGCATGCAACGCCTGCGGCAGCAGACCTCCTTCCTTACTGTTTTATAGTCTTGCTGCGGTAAGCCGGATCGGCCTGGATCGCCGCCTCGCTGAAGGGCAGCGCGATCCACTGCTTGCGCGAGAAGCGTTCGGTCTGGTCGCTGTGATGCGGCGACGAGGAATCGGACGACTGCGAATAAGCGAGCAGGGTTTGCGCCACCGGCCCTTGCGCATCGAAACCGACGACCTGCAAGTAGGTGGTGCCGGAATTGACTTCAAAGACGCCATTCGCCGGCCCATCGGTTTCGATCGCGTTCAATACCCCCATCTGATCGGCACCGCCATGGATGCCGATGCGCCGGCCGCCCGCCGTCGCCACCTGCACCTCGCCCAGTTTGGCGGCCAGCGGCACGCCTTTCGCATTCAGGTTGACGATCACATCGTCCAGCGACAGCGACAGCGCTTCGGCCAGTGCCGGATCGCGGTAGCGCAAGCCGCGCGGCGTGTGCACTGGGTCAGCGGCATTGAAAGGCACAGCCCAGAAGGTGGCGTCGCCCGCCAGCCGGGACATGGTCCTGGCCCACATGCCGCGCAGGTAGACATAACCCATATTGCTGTCCAAATCGGCGCGGCCGTCCCAACTGCCCATGGCGGCGCAGGCACGGCCCGCGTCGGGTTGCCAGCTGCGGCTGGCGCAGTACAGTTTCAGATCGTCCTGGATCGCCTGCATCAGATAGACCTTGTTGTTCAAAGCCATATCCTGCAGATCGGCCATTCCCAGCTTTTTCGGGCGCGACTGGATTTCCGTCAGCAGCTGCCGGGTGCGCAAGCCCTGCGCGTTATCCTGCTTGCTGACCAGCGGCGAGAAGCCGGTCAGCGGCGTGGCCAGGTTGCTCAGCCAGGCGCTGTCATTGGCGTTCTGCACATAGTCGCGGTTTTCCAATACCGGCAGCCTGCTCCCGGCCATGATGCCGGCCTGCGGCGCGCCCGCATCGTCCACCCAGTTGCAAGCCTTGCGGCTGCCGTCCAGCGTGAAGGCGTTCTGCCCCTCGAGGTAGGCCGATTGCGGCAACTGGCACTGCGCCAGATTGGGCAGGTTGGCAACCGGCGAGACGTTCATATACAGGGTACGGCCCTCCTTGTCCGCCGCCAGCGTGTTATTCCAGGGATTGCCGACGATGCGCTGGTTGAGCTGCTTCAGTTCTTCCAGCGAAGCGGCCTTGTTCATCGCATACCATTGCTCGACCATGCGGTGGTTGTCGGCATTCGCATCGCGCAGGGCGAAGGCGCGGCTGGCGGTCCAGTTCAGCTCCAGCTGCGGCGTATGCACCAGCGGCCCGTATTCGGTCGTGTACAGGGTGCGCGCCTGTTTCACCAACTGCCCCTCGCCGTTCATGACTTCGATGCTGATCTCGCGCCGGCCCATGGGGATGGACTGGCCGTCGACCATGTAGCGGGTCGGGTCCTTGCTGTCGAGCTGCAGGGCGTAGAAGGTGGAATGGGCCGAGGTGTCGGTGGTGTGGGTCCAGGCGAAATTCTGCGTGAAGCCGATGCCGACCACCGGCAGGCCAGGCAGGCTGGCGCCCATCACATCGAGCTTGCCGGGAATGGTCAGATGCATCTCGTAAAAGCGCGCATTGTTCAGCCACGCCAGATGCGGCTGGCCCAGCACGATGCCGCGTCCGTTTTCCGAACGCTCGCCGCCCACCGCCAGCGCATTGCTGGCTGTGCGGCGCGGCCTGGCTGCCTGCACCGCAGCTGCCTGCGCCCTGCCCGGTGGCTGCGCCGCGCCGATGCCGCCGGCAAAGCTTACCGAGCCATTGCTCATTGCCGTGCGCCGCATCAGACGCACTAGGTCCTGTTCCTTGATCTTGCGCAGCCAGGGCTCCTTGCGGCAGACGGCGTTCACCGTGCCCGACTGGGGCTGGTCGAGCCAGGCGTTGAAGCCGGCCACATAGCCGCGCAGCAGCTCCCGCACTTCGGTGCTTTGCGCGTTCAGCGCCGCGTTCACGGCGGCCTCGCTATTCACGGCGCGGTAAAAGAAATCCGAGTCCAGATTGCTCGGCGCCCCCTCCATCGGGAAGCTTTGTTCCGCCGGAAGGAAGTATTTGGAGCGCTCGCCGCCGACAGTCAGAATCTCTTCCGCCAGCAGGCAGGCGTTGTCCTCGGCGTAGGCATAGCCGATGCCATAGCCCAGGCCCGCTTCGTCGGCTGCCTTGATGTGCGGGACGCCGAAGGAGGTGCGGCGGATTTCGGCGGACAGCTGTGTCCTGGGCGGATTGGACGGTTCGCTGGATTTCCTGCCGCCGCAGGCGCTCAGCGCCAGCGCCGACATGGCGAGGATGAGGGAAAGCGTGGCGCCGCGGCGCCAGCCCGGTATTTGCTGCATGGTGTCTGCTCCTGTGTGAAGACGAGGAGCGATTGTGCGTCCGCACGCGTGAAGGCCAAGCTAAGGGATGCTAAAGAGCCGATGAAGACAGCCCGCCACTCAGGCCGCGCTGCTGGCGCTCCAGTCGATGCTGCCGCGCGCGCCCGAGAAGATGGGTTGGCTGCCGCTGGCCGCGCGCAGGCGGGCCTTGATGTCTTTCGGCGCATGGTCGTAGGCCGGACCCAGATCGGGATTGAAGATCATGGGGCGCAGCAGCGTATCGCCCAGCACCGCGCGCACCGTGCAGCGCGCCGCGCCGATCACGCTCAGCTTCTGGTGCAGCACGGCCTCGGCCTGGTCTTCCATCTGCTTTTGCCGCACCTGGGCTTCCTTGACGGCCAGCGAAATCTGCCCCACCTGCTTCAGCGCCGGACCGAGCTGCTCGGCCATCTTCTGGAATAAGCCCAGCTGCTCATGGGTCAGCACCACCTCCTGCTTGCGCACCCGGGTCGCCAGGGTCAGGTAGTTGCGCATGTCCTGGCGGCCGGTCAGCGCATCCAGTTCGGACTGGCGCTGGGCCGCCGCCGCCGCGTGGCGCGCGGCCTTTTCCCTGTATTCGGCGATGCTGCGGTCATATTTGCTGGTATCGGGCAGCAGCACGTACAGCTGCATCTCGGCCTGCTTGCGCGGGCCGGCGCCATCGATGTCGATCTTGCGCGCGGCGATCGTGCAGCCCTCGGCCTTGTGCACCATCACCTCGTCGGCCATGATCTCGCAGTTCAGCGCCTCGCCCACCACCACCTTGCTGCCGGAGATGACGCAGTTCTCGGCGCGGCCCAGCACCACCTCGCCCTTCTTCGTCTGCAGCACCGCGCCGGAGGCCATGCCCTTGACCTTGATATTGCCGTCCGCATTCATGGCCGTGCCGCCGATCAGGTTGCGCTGCAGGCTGATGTTGCCGCCGCGCGAATTGATCTTGCCGTACACGTCCTGATGGATGGTGATGCTGTAGCCGTCCACCACGCGCTGCTCCTGCACCTCGCCGAATTCCTCGTATTCGCCGGTGAGCTGCAAGTTGCCGGTGGTGCGCACGCTGACGCCTTCGCGGCTGACGATCTTGGGGCCGATGGACAGGCGCTTGCTGCCGCCATCGACGCTGACGAAGCCCTCCACCGCCGATACCAGGTAATCCTCGCCGTTGATATGCTCGATCACCGTGCCTTCACCCGCCACGCCGGTCAGTTCCAGGTCGCGCGGTTCGGGCGGTTCGATCACGATGCCGGACAGCTCGTAGCCGCGCGCGCCGGCCTGCTTGGGTACCTTGCGCAGCAGCTTGACATTGGCCTTCACCTGCGGGAAGCGGTTCTGGAAAGTGTGCAGGTCGACGCGGCCATTGGCCAATTCGCGCGGCGCGTTCGAGCGGTGCAGCTGCTGCGACACCTCGGCGATGGCGGCATCGCGTCCCGGCGCCGCGTTCAGGCGCCGCGCCGCCACCAGGCGCACCGCCTTGCCGTGGGCGATGGCCGCTTTCACAGCCGGCGCGTCGATGCCGAAGCGTATGCCCTTGATCCACATATCGGCCACGAACTCGTCGAAGTTCAAGGCCTGCTGCTGCGGCGGCTGGCCGGGCAGGTCGAGGAAGACCGGCTCGAAATAGTATTCGGCCTCGCCATTGCTGATGCGGACCGATTTATAGAAGCCGCGGCGGGCGGGATTGAAGGGAACGATATCGTCGGCGAAGCGGATCAGGGGCTGGCCCTGGATGCCCTCGGGCAGTTCCGGCCCGGCCTCGTACAGGGCGCGCAGAAAGACGCCGTAATCGAGGCCGCTGAAGTAGGCGCTGGACAGGAAGATCTGGTTGGCGGCCGCCTGGCAGGCCACGGTGCCGGCATCGGCCTTGAAGTAGACGCCATCCTCGCGCTTGACGATAGACGACGGCAGCTCGCCCTCTCCACTAGCTTGCCCCGCAGGAGCGACGTCTGACATGAATCCCCCAATGAACGCCTAACGGGACTGCATTTGTCACGCCAGCAACATTTATTTCTTTATTATATCGGGGAAGCGTACCACGAACCGGGGGCAAACACACCCCCGTTTGCGCGTTTCGCCACCCGCCGGTTGCAAATATGAGAAAGTTGCGCAAACAAAAAGGGCCGCAAGCGGCCCTGGTTGCGCTCTGCGGCGCCGCGCTAGCGGCGCGGCGGAATCGCGTACAGCTCCTGTCCCGTTTCCGTGATCTGGCGGCGCAGGTCGCGCTTCTCGTCGGCCGTCATGCGGCCCACGCGGCGGTTCATCTCCGCATTGTTCACATTTTCCTGCATGGCGCGGCGCTGCTCTTCCGCGCGCTGTTCGTAGTCGCCCCAGCGGCGGTCGCGCGCCTCGCGGCTTTCGCGCGGCGCCGGCCGGCTTTCTTCGCGGCGCGGCTGGTTGCTGGGCGGATCGGTGGGACCGTTGGCCAAGGCCGCGGCGGCGGTCAGGGAGCAGGCCAGCGCCAGCGCAGCGGCAGGCAGGTGCCGGCGCAAATGCGCTTCTCCCGTCCTTTTGCTTGTTGCTGCTGGCTTGTTCATCGTAATCCTCTTCCGTCTTGCAAGGTAAACCTATAAGCTGTACTGACTATGGCCCAAGTGTATGCCCCTTTCATTACGCGGGTAAGAGCGTTTGGGTAAAGTTTGTAACACTTTGTAATGGGTCTGCCAAGTATTGTTTCCGGCGACCATTATGACGTTACCATAGCAACATGAATCTGACAATTCCGACAGCATTATGACTACGACCTCCACCGAATCGAGCAACAGTTCTGGCAGCAACCAGGGCCACCAAGCCAAGATCATGGTAGTGGACGACGACGTCCGCCTGCGCGACCTGCTGCGCCGCTATCTGACCGAACAGGGCTTCAATGTCTTCACCGCGGAAAACGCGACGGCCATGAACAAGCTGTGGCTGCGCGAGCGTTACGACCTGCTGGTGCTGGACCTGATGCTGCCCGGCGAAGACGGCCTGTCGATCTGCCGCCGCCTGCGCGGCGCGGGCGACCAGACGCCGATCATCATGCTGACCGCCAAGGGCGAGGATGTGGACCGCATCGTCGGCCTGGAAATGGGCGCCGACGATTACCTGCCCAAGCCGTTCAACCCGCGCGAGCTGGTGGCCCGCATCGGCGCCGTGCTGCGCCGCAAGGCGCCGGACGAGATTCCGGGCGCGCCGTCAGAAACCCCGCAGACCTTCGAATTCGGCCAGTTCGTGCTGGACCTGGGCACGCGCACGCTGAAGAAAAACGGCGAGACCGTGCCACTGACCACCGGCGAATTCTCGGTACTGAAAGTTTTCGCGCGCCACGCGCGCCAGCCGCTGTCGCGCGAGAAGCTGATGGAACTGGCACGCGGCCGCGAATACGAGGTGTTCGACCGCAGCCTGGACGTGCAGATTTCCCGCCTGCGCAAACTGATCGAGCCGGATCCATCGAGCCCGCTGTACATCCAGACGGTATGGGGACTGGGCTATGTCTTCATCCCGGAGGGACAGCCGCGCTAAGGTGCCCGGCAGCACCGCATGAAGAAGCGCCTGTTTAAACTCCCCCGCCTGGCCTGGCTGAAAAGCGGTCTCTTTTGGCGCACCTTCCTGCTGCTCGGCGTGCTCACCACGCTGAGCATGTCGGCCTGGGTGGGCATGATCAGCATCGTCCAGCGCGAACCGCAAGTCCAGCAGATTTCGGCCCAGGTGATCTCCGTGGTCACCATCACCCGCGCCGCCCTCACCCACTCCGCCGTCGGCCTGCGCAGCGAACTGCTGTTCGAGCTGGTCTCGAACGAGGGCATCCGCGTCTTCCCGATGGAGGAGGACGACGAGGTCGACCCGCCGCCCGATAATGCCCTGATGCCCGATATCGAAGCCCTGGTGAAGGCCAAGCTGGGGGCCGATACGCGCTTTTCCTCCAGTGTGAACGGCGTATCCGGCTTCTGGGTCAGCTTCAAGATCGACGACGACGCCTACTGGCTGATGCTCGAGCGCGAGCGCATCCGCGGCCTGACCGGCATCCAGTGGCTGGGCTGGGCCGGCGTGGTGTCGATCGTCTCGCTGCTGGGCGCGGCCCTGATTTCCAGCCTGATCAACCTGCCCCTGGCGCGCCTGACGGCGGCCACGCGCGAATTCGCCCAGGGCAACCGCCCGCCGCCGCTGCCGGAAAAAGGCCCGCGCGAAGTCCGCGAGGCGAACCGCAGCTTCAACCAGATGGTGGACGATCTGCAGCAGGTCGAATCGGACCGCGCCGTGATCCTGGCCGGCATCTCGCACGACCTGCGCACGCCGCTGGCGCGCATGCAACTGGAGGTGGAAATGGCCAATCTCTCGCTTGAATCGCGCGACGGCATCCAGTCCGACATCGCCCAGATGGACGCCATCATCGGCCAGTTCCTCGACTACGCCAAGCCGACCGAAGCCGCCACCTTCATCAATGTCGACGTGAAAACCCTGCTGGAGGAATGCGCGCATGAGGTATCCCGTCTGGCCGACGTACAGGTCAGCACCGAGCTGGCCGAACGCGCCCACGTGCTGGGCAACGCCACCGACTTGAAACGCGTGATCGGCAATCTGATCGAGAACGCGCGCCGCTACGGCAAGACGCCAGGCAAGGACGTGGCCGAGATCGAGCTGAAATGCAGCGTCAAAGGCATGCACACGGCGCGCCGCGTCACCATCGAGGTGAGCGACCATGGCGTGGGCGTGCCCGAAGAGCAGATCGCCCAGCTGCTCAAACCCTTCACCCGCCTCGATGCGGCGCGCGGCCAGGCCAATGGCGCCGGCCTCGGCCTGGCCATTGTCGAGCGCGTGCTGCTCAAGCATGGCGCGGAATTCAAGGTGCGCAACCGCCCCGGCGGCGGCTTGGCGATCCAGATCGCGATGCGCGCCATCGCCTGATGAGTCATATCTTTCGGCAAGGCTGGCAAAAATAATTTACAATTTTTGAATTATTTTTGCCGGGCTTGTCGATTTCCGCCGGCGCGGACCGTCGAGGGAATATGGAAGCGCAATGTGCGCTCTCCGCCAACCCTTGATAGGAGACTTCATCATGAGCAAAGTAAACGCCATTCCCGCAGACATGCATTCCCTGACCCCGCACCTGGTCTGCGCGGGCGCGGCCCAGGCCATCGAGTTCTACAAGAAGGCTTTTGGCGCCGTCGAAGGCGCGCGCATGCCCGGCCCGGACGGCAAGATCATGCACGCCCTGCTGCGCATCGGCGATTCCGCCCTGATGCTGATGGATGAGGCGCCGGCCTGGGGCTCGCTCGGCCCGATCGCGCTGAAAGGCTCGCCCGTCACCATCCACCTGTATGTGGAAGACGCCGACGCCACCTTTGCGCGCGCCCTGGAAGCCGGCGCCACCACCAAGATGCCCGTCACCGAAATGTTCTGGGGCGACCGCTACGGCGTGCTGACCGATCCCTTCGGCCACTCCTGGTCGATCGCCACCCATGTGCGCGACCTGACGCCGGAAGAGATCGCGGCGGCGGCGGCCGACGCGGCCAAGCACGGCGGCTGCGGCGAAGCGGGCCAGCAAGCATCCCAATAAGCCGAGGAGACTGCCATGCGTTTCATGATTATCGTCAAAGCCAATGCCCGTTCCGAAGCCGGCGAAATGCCGTCGGAAGAGGCCCTGACCCAGATGGGCCGCTTCAATGAAGAGCTGGTGGGCGCCGGCGTGCTGCTGGCCGGCGAAGGCCTGCATCCCAGCTCGCGCGGCGCGCGCATCCGCTACCAGGGCAAGGAACGCGTGGTGCTCGACGGTCCCTTCGCCGAAACCAAGGAGCTGGTGGCCGGCTTCTGGCTGATCCAGGTGAAATCGCTGGACGAAGCGGTGGAATGGATGAAGCGCGCGCCGATGGACGACGGTTCGGAAGTGGAGATCCGCCGCGTCTTCGAGATGGAGGATTTCGGCGCCGCCATGACGCCCGAGCTGCGCGAACAGGAAGACCGCCTGCGCGCCCAGGTCGAAGGCGCTGCCTGAGTATTTTCCGCAAACCGGCGCGCGCCCGCCGCGCGCCGAACCGTATGCCAACCGATACAGGAGAATGCAATGCACTTTATGATTTTGCGCCGGGCCGATGCCAGCACCGAGCAAGCTTCGTTCCCGCCACCCGGCCTGACCGCCGCCCTGCCCGACGGCAAATGGCTGCATTCCAGCGAGCGTTCGGCGCGCATGAAGTACAACGGCAGCGCCTGGGAAGTCGAGCAAGGCCCCTTCCCCAATGCCCACGAGATGGTGGCAGGCTTCACCGTGATCGAAGCCAATGACCAGGCCGAGGCCATCGAATGGGCCAAGCACTGGCCCACGGCCGACAACGAGGGCGAGTTCACGCTGGAAGTGCGCGAAACCGGCTGCACCAGCGGCTGCCTGGGCTTCGAGGCCAATGTGCCGCCCCAGCTCACGCCGTATATGGTGCTGCTGAAGGCAAACGAAAAGCATGAGCGCGACGAGCACGTCGACCCCGCGCATATCGCCCTGATGATGCGGCGTAACGAGGAAGGCGTGCGCGCCGGCGTGATCCTGGCGGGCGAAGGCCTGAAGCCGGCGGCGCAAGGCGCGCGCGTGAAGTTCAGCGGCGGCCGTAATACCGTGATCGACGGTCCCTTCACCGAGATCAAGGAGCTGATCGCGGGCTACTGGGTGATCCAGACCGCCAGCCGCGAAGAAGCCTATGAATGGGTGCGCAACTATCCCTTCCCCAACGGTCCCGATATCCAGATTGAATTGCGCGAGGTCGTACGCCAGTGACCAGTTCCCAGGCCATCCACCAGCGGCTCGATGCGGTCTGGCGCATCGAGTCGGCCAAGATCATCGCCGTGCTGACGCGCATGCTGCGCGACGTCGGCCTGGCCGAGGAAATGGCCCAGGATGCCCTGGTCAGCGCGCTGGAAATCTGGCCCGAAAAAGGCATGCCGGACAATGCGGCGGCCTGGCTGATGACGGTGGCGAAAAACCGCGCCCTCGACCACCTGCGCCACCACAAGCTGACCCGGGACAAGGAAGCCGAACTGACTTACGAGATCGAGGGTCTGCTGCAGGATGCCGCGCCCGACCTGGAAAAGACGCTGGACGACAATATCGGCGACGATCTGCTGCGCCTGGTCTTCATCTCCTGCCATCCGGTGCTGCCGACCGAAGGCCGGGTGGCGCTCACCCTGCGCCTGCTGGGCGGCCTGTCCACCGATGAAATCGCGCGCGCCTTCCTGGTGGCCGAGCCGACCATCGCCCAGCGCATCGTGCGCGCCAAACGCACCCTGGCCGAGAAGCGCGTGCCTTACGAGGTGCCGCGCGGCGCGGAGCTGGAGGAACGCCTGTCCTCCGTGCTGCAAGTGATTTACCTGATCTTCAATGAAGGCTATTCGGCCAGCGCGGGCGCCGACTGGATGCGCCCTGCCCTGTGCGAGGAAGCGCTGCGCCTGGCGCGCATCCTGGCCGGACTGGCGCCGCAGGAACCGGAGGTGCATGGCCTGGCGGCCCTCTTGGAAATCCAGTCCTCGCGCCTGCGGGCGCGCTGCGACGCGCGCGGCCGTCCCGTGCTGCTGCTGGAGCAGGACCGCTCGCGCTGGGACCAGCTCTTGATCGGACGCGGCCTGGCCGCGCTGGAACGCGCTGCCCGCCTGCAACGTCCGGCCGGGCCCTATGTGCTGCAGGCGGAAATCGCCGCCTGCCACGCGCGGGCGCGCAAGGCCGAAGACACCGAATGGCTGCGCATCGCCGCCCTGTACCATACCTTGTCCGAACTGGCGTCCTCGCCGGTGGTGGAGCTGAACCGGGCGGTGGCCGTGTCCATGGCTTTCGGGCCGGCCGAAGGCTTGGCCGTGGCCGACACCCTGCTCGACGAGCCGCTGCTGCGCAACTACCATCTGCTTCCCAGCGTGCGCGGCGACCTGCTGTTCAAACTGGGCAGGCTGGACGAGGCGCGCGCCGAATTCGAGCGCGCCGCCGGCATGACGCAGAACGAACGCGAACGCGACCTGTTATTGACGCGCGCCGCCACCTGCCACCGCCGCCTGCCGCCTACACCGCCTGTGCCGCCGGCGGCGGCTCCAGCAGCTTAGTCAGCAGCAGCTCGGTCGAGCCGTAGCCGTACAGGGAATCGCTTTCCAGGCCCTCGGTTTCATACGGCACCGACACTTCCTTCTCCGGGCGGGCCGGATCGTCGGCGTAGGTGGCGCGCCAGGCCCGCTTCAAGGCGTCCGCGCGGCGGATAAAGACCGGCACCGGCCAGTCGGCGCGCTGCCACGCTTCGGCATCGCCGATCACGGGCCAGCGGCCGTTGGCCAGGGCCACGTCGCCGGTGCGGATGGCTTTCAGCGCATCCTGGGCCGTGAGGCTGGCCACCTCCTCCAGCGCGGGAACGTCCTCGCGCTTCGGACCAAACAGGTAGGCCAGCATGATTTTCCCTTGCGGCGACAAGCGGGCTACCAATCCCGTGGCATAACCGCCATGCCTGAGCGGCACGGCAAACCAGCTTCCTTCGCGGTAGGGCTTCAATCTCATTCACTTCCTTTCAGTACAGCAGCGGCCTTACTCATAATGGTATTGCGCCGCGATCGGACCCGCCTTGAACAGCGCTTCCTTCATTTCCTTATCCAGTTTCGGATCGCGCCGGCGCACCCACTCCAGCAGCATGGCGATATGCTTGCGGGCGGCATCGCGCTGGCTGGCCATGACCAGTTTCAGCTCGGGATCGGTGCACGCCTCGATGCGCTGGTTATGCAGATCCAGCTGCTCCAGCTTTTCGGCGAGGGAGCGCAAAGCGCGGTGCATATCGATCACTTGCGCGTTCAGATAATCGCGTTCCTCAATCAGTTCTTCCTGTGCCATGGCAGACTCCTTATCAATACAGGCATTGTCGGCGTACGGCGCAGATTTCTCAAGTCTAGCCGCTGAAAAGGATGGACGTCGCACGAAATGCGGCGCGATCGGGGATAATATCCGCAGTTTCAATGAAAAGAGTTATCAATTGCAGAACTTCGAATTCCACAACCCCACCCGCATCCTCTTCGGCCAGGGCCAGATCGCCGCCCTCGCCAGGCAGGTGCCGGCAGGCGCCAAAGTGCTGATGCTCTACGGCGGCGGCAGCATCAAGAGCAATGGCGTGTATGACGAGGTCAAAGCCGCGCTGTCCGGCCACGCCGTGCTGGAATTCGGCGGCATCGAGCCGAATCCGCACTTCGAAACCCTGATGCAGGCCGTGGAGCTGGTGCGGCGCGAACAGGTCGGCTTCCTGCTGGCCGTGGGCGGCGGCTCCGTCATCGACGGCACCAAATTCATCGCTGCCGCGGCACTGTATGAAGGCGACGCCTGGGACATCCTCAGCAAAGGCGGCAAAGTGATCCAGGCCGCCCTGCCCTTCGGCAGCGTGCTGACCCTGCCCGCCACCGGCTCCGAGATGAACAGCGCCAGCGTCATCACCCGCCACGCCACGCAGGAAAAACGCGGCTTCATGAGCCGCCACGTCTATCCCGTGTTCTCCGTGCTCGACCCGGCCAAGACCCTGACCCTGCCCGCGCGCCAGGTCGGCAACGGCGTGGTCGACGCCTTCGTCCACGTCATGGAACAGTACCTGACCTACCCGGCGCAAGCCCCGGTGCAGGACCGCTACGCCGAAGGCCTGCTGCTGACGCTGATCGAAGAAGGCCCGCAAGCCCTGAGCCGGCCCGATGATCTCGCCGTGCGCGCCAACGTGATGTGGAGTGCCACCATGGCCCTGAACGGCCTGATTGGCGTTGGCGTGCCGCAGGACTGGTCCACCCATATGATCGGCCACGAGCTGACCGCCCTGTACGGCCTCGACCACGCCCAAACCCTGGCCGTCGTTCTGCCCGGCATCATGCAGGTCAAACGCGACGCCAAGCGCGCCAAGCTGCTGCAATACGCCGAGCGCGTCTGGGGCTTACGCGACGGCGACGAAGGCAGCCGCATCGACGCCGCGATTGCCGCCACCCGCCGCTTCTTCGAGCAAATGGGCGTCCCCACGCGTTTGAGCGCCTACGGCCTGGACGCCAGCGCCATCGACGCCGCGGTCAACGCCCTCGAAACCGCCGGCTCCGTGCACCTGGGCGAGCACCACGACATCGACGGCAGCGCCACCCGCGCCGCCCTCACCCTCAGCCTTTGATCTTCCTCAACAAATGTCCACCCTGGTGCCAGGCACCAGAGGTGGACATTCTTTGATCTGGATCAGCAAATGTCCGACCTTCGTGCCTGGCACCAGGGTTGGACATTGCTTGATTTAGCGCAAACGGGGGGCTTGTGGTAAGCTTCGGGCTTCGCTAGGGGTCCTGGAACGCTGTTCCGGGTGAGAGATACCCTTCGTACCTGATCTGGATAATGCCAGCGAAGGAAAGCGCAAAGTTGTCGTCTCCCCTCCTTTGAGTGCTCCTGCGTTGGCTTGTCCGCCGACTACAAGAGCACAATATGCCTACTCCGAATTTTGCTGTTTCCGTCCTCGCGCTGGCTGTGGCGCAGGCTTTTTCGTCTTCCGCTTTCGCGCAATCGCCATCGGGCGACGCGAAAATGACCGAGGTGGTGGTGAGCGCCAGCCGTGCCAGCGGCGAGCGCGCGGCCGTCGCCGGCTTCTCCGATACGCCACTGATGCAAACGCCGGCGTCCGTCAGCGTGCTGTCGCGCGAGCAGATGCAGGATCTGAATATCCGCTCGACCACCGATGCGGCCAAGTTCGACGCCAGCATCAGCGATTCGTATAACGCGGTCGGCTATGCGGAGCAGTTTTCGATCCGCGGCTTCAAGCTGAATAACGCGAACAGCTACCGCAAGGATGGCATGGCGATTTCCGGCGATACGCAAATCCCGCTGGAGAACAAGGAGCGCCTGGAAGTGCTCAAAGGCCTGGCCGGCCTGCAGGCCGGCGTGGCGGCACCGGGCGGCATCGTCAACTATGTGACCAAGCGTCCGACCAATGCGCCGCTGCGTTCCGTGACACTGGAGGCCAGCGAGCGTGGCACGCTGTTCGGCTCCGTCGATCTGGGCGGACGTTTCGAAGACAAGCGCTTCGGCTACCGCGTCAACGCGGCGGCCGAGCGTCTGCGCTCGTATATCAAGGGTGCGGACGGCCATCGCAACTTCGTCTCCGGCGCCTTCGACTGGCAGATCACGCCGCAAGCACTGCTGCAGATCGACGCCGATTACCAGAAAAAATCCCAGGTGACGGCGCCCGGCTTCCAGCTGATCGGCGGCACCGCCCTGCCAAATGTCGCCGCCGGCAATATGCTGAACAATCAGCCGTGGAGCAAGCCGGTGGAAACGGAAAGCAGCAATATCGGCCTGCGCTTCCAGTACGAATTCAATCAAGACTGGAGCGCCACCGTCAGCGCCAACCGCCACACGCTGAAGCGCGACGATTACACCGCCTTCCCGCTGGGCTGCTACCGCGAAGGCCTGGACAGCGGCTTCTGCGCCAATGGCGATTTCGATGTGTATGACTACGTCAGCCTGGGCGAGAAGAAAAAACCGCAGACCGTGCAAGCCATGGTGCAGGGTAAGTTCGCCACCGGCACGCTGCGCCACGAGCTGACCGCAGGCTATTCCTACTTCAAGAACAGCGAATACTGGGGCGACTACATCTATGAAGGCGTCGGCACCAGCAATATCTACCGTCCGGTGGTTCTGCAGGCGACGGGCCTGAGCAGCGGCCCAGTATCCGAACGCCGCAACGACCAGCAGCGCTCCTTCTTCGCCCAGGACGTCATCGCCCTGAACGACACGCTGAAACTGCATGCCGGCGCGCGCCATGTGCAGGCCAAGCGCCATGAAGCCAAGGCCAAATACGATATCGACCAGGGCTTCTGGCTGCCGAATGTGGCGCTGGTCTTCAGCCCGAACGCGGGCCTGGCCGTGTATGGCTCCTACGCCCAAGGCCTGGAACTGGGCAGCATCGCACCCAAAGGCACGAGCAATGAGAAGCAAGCCCTCCCGCCCGGCAAATCCAAACAGCTTGAAGCTGGCGTGAAAGCCGATATCGGCGGCCTGAATCTGGCGGCCTCCGTCTTCCAGATCACCAAAGGCCTGGAATTCACCGACTACACGCTGGGAACAGGCGGCACCTTCGTGCGCAGCGGCGAAGCGCGCCATCGCGGCGTGGAATTCTCGGCCCAGGGCAAGCTGACGCCCGATCTGCTGCTGGGCGCATCGGCCACCGCGCTGAACACCCACCAGGAAGGCACCGGCCAGCCAGGCATGGACGGCAAGCGCGTACCGAACGTCGCCAAGTTCAAGTCCACCGTGTACGCCGAATACGCCGTGCCGCAAGTGGCGGGCCTGAAGCTGAACGCCAACTGGCAATACTCCGGCAACAAAGCCTTCGACGACCAGAACAAGGTCATGGTCCCCGCCTACCACCTGCTGAACCTGGGCGCCGCCTGGGCCACCAGCATTGCCGGCAACAAGACCGTGCTGCGCGCCCAGGTCAACAACGCCACCAACAAATTCTACTGGCGCGACGTGACGCCGGAACTGGGCGGCTACCTCTTCCCCGGCGCCGAGCGCACCTTCAAGGTGTCGGCCCAGATCGACTTCTAAGTTTGCGAAAAATCAAAGAATGTCCAACCCTGGTGTCAGGCACGAGGGTCGGACATTCTTTGATCTATCGCAAACAATGTCCTACTCTGGTGCCTGACACCAGGGTAGGACATTTGTTGAGGAACATCAAACCTGGCCGAGCAGGGCTTGGACTTGCTGCAGGCGCTCGCCGAGGGGGCCGTGGATGCGGGTGTGGGGGATGGCGCGGCGCGCCAGCTCTTCGCTGAGGTAGCCGTTGATGATGCCGCTCAGGTCCTGGTTTTCTCGGTGCAGACCGTCGGGCATCCAGGGAATGTCGGGGGCGCAGACCAACGTGACGTCATACAGGCGGGAAGCGGCCAGCGCTTCCAGTTCGGCGTCGATGCCGCCGAAGTAGTGGCGGCTGTAGACGGCCGTCATTACGGGTGTGGTGTCGCAAAAGAGGAAGCGGCCGCCTTGCGCGGCGGCGGCGTCTTCGCGCGCGACTTGGGTGCGGGCGATGTGGATCTGGTCGGTTGCGACCGGCACGCGCTGGCGCGTATCGACGAATTCGCGCAGGTACTCAGGCACCCAGAGCGCGCCGTATTTTTCGGCCAGCGCCGCCGCCAGCGTGGTCTTGCCGGACGAGGCGCTGCCCAGTATCGCTACCCGGAACGGCTGCTTCATTTGAGCACCATCGCGTCGCGGGCAACGGCCGCGGCTTGACTGTCCTCAGCCGCCGATTTCATCCAGGCGCGCAGGCCGATCGCGGCCATCACCACGAACATGCCGTACAGGACGGCCGTCAGCATCAGGCCTTTGTGCACGTACAGCGCGACGTACAAAATATCGACCACGATCCAGACCACCCAGTTTTCCAGTTTTTTGCGCGACAGCAGCACCTGCCCCACCAGGCTGCCGGCGGTGAGGAAGCCGTCCGAATGCGGTACGTCGGTGTCGGTATAGGTTTTGAGGAACCAGGCCAGCACGCCGAAGGCGAGCAGCCAGCTTGCCGCCGCCAGCCAGCGCTGGCGCGCGTTCAAGGCCGTCACCGGCAGTTGTGCGTGCGTGGCGTCGCCATGCAGCCATTGATACCAGCCCCAGACCGATACGCTGATGAAAACCAGCTGCAGGCCCATATCGCCATACAGGCGCGAATTGAAGAACACCACGCCGTAAGTGGCGGATGCGACGATGGCGAACAGCCAGGCCCAGTGCTTCTGGTGGATATTCAGCCAGACCGTGGCGACCGACAGCACAAAGGAAATCAGCTCGAGCGGGGTGGTGGCAAAGCCAAACAGGGAAAGGGTTTCGTTCATGGCAGGGGTTTAGCAGGACCGGGGATTATAGCGCAGCCTGTCCTGCCCCGCCCTGCCTCGGCTGAAAAAACAAAACGGGGCGCGCGGCCCCGTTTTGCGATGCTGGATAGAGCAGCGATCAGTGTTTTGGATACTTGATCGTCATTTCTTTCAGCAGATTGTCGGCGTGGTCGACTTCTTTCATCACCCACAGCATATAGCGCGCATCCAGGTGGATGGCGCGGGTGATGCCGCGGTCGAAGTACCAGTCCTTGGTGATGGACTCGTAGGTGGAGTCGAAGTTCAGGCCAATCAGTTCGCCGTTCTTGTTCATCACGGCCGAACCGGAGTTGCCGCCGGTGGTGTCGGCGCTGGTCAGGAAGTTGACCGGCACGGTGCCCAGGATCGGATCCTTGAACTGGCCATAGCGCTTGGCCTTGACGGCGTCGATCAGGTTTTGCGGCGCGATGAACGGCTCTTTGCCGGTGTGCTTCTCGACGATGCCTTCCACCGTGGTGAACGGGCCTTTCGTCACGCCGTCACGCGGCGAGTAAGGCGACACGGTGCCATAGGTCACGCGCAGGGTGGAGTTGGCGTCCGGGTAGACTGGCTTGCCCTGCGATTTCTTCCACGCGATCACGGCGCCCATGTATTGCGGGATGATGCGTTCCAGGTTGCCGTCCACTTCCTTGCGGCGGTTTTCCAGCGATTCATCCACGCCATGCAGTTTCACGATCAACTGCACGAAGGCGTCGCTGGAGCCGGTGAAGGCGGCGGCGTCCTTGTCGAGCAGGGCCAGACGCTGGGCGGTGTCGCCCAGTTTCGAGTTCTGGTACAGGGCCGGCACGGCGTCCACGGCCGGCAGCAGCGCGTCCAGGCCTTGCGGATGGGACTTGGCCGCCAGCTTGGCGTAGCGTTGCAGGCCGCCGGCGAAGCGGGCCTGGTCCACCGGCAGCGCCAGCGATTGTTCCAGGCGGCTCAGACGGGCCTTGATGAAGCTCAGGTCGCGGTCCTGGTAGCCGGCCTTGCGCTGCTCGTTCGGCTTCTGGCGTTCCAGCGCCAGGCGGTACAGGGTGCGGGCGCTCTTCAGCAGATCGCTGTTGGTCGCCATGCTCCAGGCGAATTCCTCGTCGTTCAGGGCCATGTCGGCGGCGATCACGGCGTCCAGTTCGGACAACATGGTCTTGGAGACGTTGGCCTGCTTGTTGTACCAGCCGCGGAATTCGGCGTCCTGCACGTCCTTGATGGCGGCGATGTCCTTGCGCGCGAAGCCGTCCAGCAGACCCTGGGTCTTCTTCATGCGGTTGTTGATGGACTTGGCCACGCTGGCGTAGCGCACCACGTTCGCTTCGTTGCCCTTGGTGGCGGCGGCGATGGTGTCCAGGTCGGCCTGGTATTCGGCCACCATGGCCGGGTAGCTCAGGTCGCGCGCATAGCGGATTTCCGACGGCAGCTTGTAGCGGCTGGTGCGGCCGGGATAGCCGGCCAGCAGGATCGGATCGCCGTTTTTCAGGCCTTCGGCGGAGACCACCAGGAAGTCCTTGGATTTATACGGCACATTGTCCGGCGACGGATCGGCCGGGCGGCCATCCTTGCCCACGTAAGCGCGCAGGAAGGAGTAGTCGCCGGTGTGGCGCGGCCATTCGTAGTTGTCGATGTCGCCGCCGTAGTTGCCGATCTTGTCGGACGGCGCGTACACCAGGCGCACGTCGCGGATCATCATCTGGCGGATGCGGTAGTACTCGGCGCCGCGGTGGAAGGCCGGCACGGAGCAGCGGTAAATCTTGTCCGATTCGCATTCGGCGATCAGTTTCTTGATGCTGTCCTGAACGGCTTCATGGCGCGCGCGGCCGGTCAGCTTGTCCAGGCCTTTGAGCACGCGCTCGGTCACGTTTTCGACCTTGTCGGTGACGTAGACCAGGGAGTTGGGGCCGGCTGGTAATTCTTCGGCACGGGTCTTGGCCAGGAAGCCATTGCTGATGTAGTTCTTCTCGGCGGTCGAATTGCGCTGGATGGCGCCGTAGGCGCAGTGGTGGTTGGTGACCACCAGGCCCTCAGGCGACACGAAGGAGGCGGAGCAGCCGTCCAGCGAAACGATGGCGCTCATCGGATGCTTGGACAGGTCGGCCAGCTTTTCGGCCGGGATGGCGATGCCGATGCGCTTCAATTCGGACTTCAGTTGCGGCAGCTGGTGCGGCTGCCATTGGCCTTCGTCGGCGTGAGCGGAAGCGAAAACGCCCAGCAGCGCGGCCGGGAGAACGAGCAATTTATACAAGATTTACCCCTGTGTGTGGATGCGGGGGCAGTATATGCCTTACTCTTCCACGTGAAAATACTTTTTTGACAGCTTCAGGCGCGCGCCGGCAGCGCCAGGCGCACGCTCAGGCGGCAGCCGTCGCGCGGCGCGGAAACGATGCTCAGCGCCCCGCCCATGGCCTCGACCCGTTCGGCAATGCCCAGCAAGCCGAAGGCGCCGGCCTTGTCGCGCTGGCCGGCTTCCATGCCCGCGCCATTGTCCTCGACCAGCAGCAGCACCGTGTCGTCCTCCTCCGCCAGTTCCACCCGCACATGGCTGGCGGCGGCGTGGCGCAGCACATTGCTCAGCGCTTCCTGCACGATGCGGAACAGTACCAGGCCGCTTTCGGCGTCGATGCGCTCGAGCAGGGCTTCGCCCGCAACCAGCAGGCGGCAATCGAGCTGGCCGCGCACGGCAACATCGCGCACCAGCCATTCCAGCGCCGCGTGCAGCCCCAGGTCCAGCACGGCGGGACGCAGCTCGTTGATGATATTGCGCACGCTGCGGATGGTCGCATCCACGTTCTCCAGCGCCAGGCTGGCGCGCCGCTGCAGGCGCGGATGGCTGGCGCCGGCGCGCGCCTGCAGCATGGAGATGTCGATGCGCAGCGCCAGCAGATTTTGTCCCAGCTCATCGTGGATTTCGCGCGCGATGCGCTTGCGTTCGGCCTCCTTGACTTCGGCCAGGTGGGCGCTGAGCTGGCGCAGATGGGCATTGGCCTGGGCCAGTTCGCTGGTGCGCAGCCGGACGCGCGCATCGAGTTCCCGATGCAGCTCGCGCAGCGCCAGTTCGGCGCGTTTGCGCTGGGTGATATCGGAGAATACGGCCAGCAGATTGGCTTGCCGGCCGTCGGGATCGCGCATAACCTTGAGCGACAGCGCCGCCAGGAACTCGCCGCCGTCGGCGCGCTGGCCCCAGGCCTCGCCCTGCCAGCTGCCGCGGCTGATCAGATTGCGCCACAGATCGGCGTAAAAAGCGGCGCCGGGCGCGCGGTGGCGCAGAAAACGCAGCGAGCGCCCCAGCACGGCGGCCGCGGGATAGGCCGTCAGCTGGCTGAACGCGGGATTGACGGTGACGATGTAGCCATCGGCATTGGTCAGCAGCATGCCCTCGTCCAGGCTATCCAGCATGGCGAAGGCGCGCTGCAAGGCCATTTCGCGCGCATGCCAGTCGCTGATATCGCTGACGATGATGCGGCAACCGCCCGTGCGCACATTGTAGTTGGCTTCCAGCCGTACCCGGCTGGCGCCGCCCAGTTCGTCCAGCAGTTGCGCCTCCAGCGCCGACGGCTGGCCTTCGCGGCCCAGGCGCGCCACCAGCCCGCGCCAGTCGGGCTGCGAGGCAGGGGCGAGGAATTGCTCGAAAAGCTGGCCGATCATGTCCTCTCTTGCGCGGCGCAGCAAGACGGCGGCGGCGCGGTTGGCGCCATCGATGCGGCCGGAGCGGCTGAGCGAGAGATAACAGGCGGGCGCCTGTTCATACAGCCCGGTGTAACGGCTCAAATCCTGCGCGGCCTCTTCTTTTTGCCGCTGCATCTCGGCCAAGGCGGCCGCCTGCAACTCCAGCTCTATACGGCTGACCTGCGTCTCATGCCATGCCTTCAGCATGTCGGACCGGATACGGGCCGGAAGCGCAGGCCGGGACATTACTTGGCCTCCCCGCTGGCTTCAACCGGCTCCGGCAGCTCTCCCGGCCCTCTCAGCTGGGCCTCCAGCGACTTTAGCTCGGTGATATTGACGAAAGTGGCGACCAGGCCTTCGATCACATTGGCCACCGTGCGGTAGGGCCGGATGCGCACCATGAACCAGCGTCCATCCCGCGTGGTGATCTGCTTCTCGCAAAACGCCAGGGTACGCAATACCGAGCGCGCATCGTCCTCCAGTTCCGGATAGATCAGGTCGGTCACGATATCGCCCAGCGGCCGGTTCACGTCGCTGGCGATCAGCTTGTAGATCTGCGTGGCCTGGGTGGTGAAGCGGCGGATGTGCAGAGAGTTGTCCAGGTAAATGACGGCGATATCGGTGCTGTTCAGCAGATTTTTCATATCGCTGTTGGCCATCGACAGGTCGTCGACTTTCGATTGCAGCTCCGCATTGACCGTGTACAGTTCTTCGTTCAGCGACTGCATCTCTTCCTTGGAGGTGGTCAGCTCTTCGTTGGTCGATTGCAGTTCCTCGTTGGTCGATTGCAGCTCCTCGTTGGACGATTTCAGCTCCTCGCGCGAGGTCTGCATTTCGTCGCGCACGGCCTGAATTTCCATGCGCGCCTGGGTCAGCTGCTGCTCCAGCTCCACCAGATGCGGGCTGGGCGTGCCGCTGCGCCGGCGCTGGCCGGTGGGCGCCGGCATCGAGCGGAAAGTCAGCAGCATGCCCTCGGCTGGATCACCGTCGGGCAGCTTCTCGGCCGTGATATCGACCAGCAGCGCGCGGGCGCTGCCGTCCTTGAGCATCAGGCCGCGCAGCGCCTCCTGCTTGCCGCTGCCGGCGGCTTTTTCCAGCAGCTCGGCCAGGTGGTAGCGCAAGCCGTCGCGCGCCATCGCATGGATATTCCAATTGGCCTTGCCGGCCGCCGGCTCCAGAAAAGCGCCTGTGCGGCCGTGGATATACAGGATATCGCCCTCTTTGTTCAACAAGACGGCGGCGGGACTATGCTTTTTCAGCAGCACATGCTCGACCAGGGATTGTAAGTTTCCCGTCATGGATACGGTCCTTGCTTCGTTTAACATGGGAATGACGACCGACGCCACCTTGGTCGGGAAATAATGGCTGACCCGGTGCACCGCCGCATCGAGGCGCTGGTAAATGCGTCCCGAACCGGGGGCCGGAGCAAACAATTCCGTGAAATTGCCTGGGGTGTCGGCACTGCCGAGCAGTAGAACCCCATCGCGCTTGAGCGCGTAATGGAACAGGGGAATCAGGTGCTCTTGCAGCTTATGGTTGAAATATATCAGCAGATTGCGGCAACTCAGGATATCGAGCTTGGTAAACGGCGGATCGGAGATCACGTTCTGCTGGGCGAAGATGATGGAGTTGCGCAGGTCCTTGCGAATGCGAAAGCCATGGCCGTCTTCGATGAAGTACTGCCCAAGGCGCTCAGCCGAGACGCTTTCCTCGATCTGGCGCGCAAACACACCGAGGCGCGCGCGGTCGATCGCATCCGGATCAAGATCGGTGGCAAAAATCTGCAAGGAGTACTTGGCGGCCGGCTGCAACGCTTCAAGCACCTCGTCGAATACGATCGCCAGCGAATACGCCTCCTCGCCGGTGGAGCAAGCCGGCACCCAGGCCTTGAAGACGGCGCCGTCGGGATGGGCATGGATCAGGTCCGGCAAGGTCACGGCTTTCAAGTGCTCCCACATCCTCGGATCGCGGAAAAAGCTGGTCACGCCGATCAGCAATTCCTTGAACAACAAATCGGTTTCGCCCGGATTCTCGCGCATGAAGGCCACGTATTGATCCATCGTGGCCGTCTGCCGCAGCTTCATGCGCCGGTCGATGCGGCGCATGACGGTATTCATCTTGTAGTCGTTGAAGTTGTTGCCGCTATGCGTTTGCAGCAGCTCCAGCAATTCCTGCAAGGCGGGCGGACGCTCGTGCAGGGCCATCGGCGGCATCTGCAGCGACACGGCCCAGATGCTGGCCAGCCGCGCCGGCATATCGTGCGGCAATGCCGTAACGTCGACCACGCCGGCATCGATGGCGCTGCGCGGCATAGGGTCGAACCGGGCCGACTCCGGCGCCTGCGCCAGCGTGATGCCACCGCCGTCGCGGATGGCGCGCAGGCCCGCCGTCCCATCCGACCCCATGCCGGAAAGGACAATGCCGGCAGCCAGACGGCCCCGCTCCAGCGCCAGTGCGCTGAAAAAGGTATCGATGGGATGGCGCGGTCCGCGGGCTTCCATCACCGGCAGCAGATATAGTGCATTGTGCACCAGATTCAGGTCGCTATTCGGCGGAATGACGTACACCCGGTCGGCCTCCACCGCCATGTGATCGCTGATCTGGCAAACCGGCATGGCCGTAACGCGTTGCAACAGCTCCGGCAGCATGCATTTGCGCAGCGGGTCCAGATGCTGAATGATGATGAAGGCCATGCCGCTGGCGGGCGGCACGGCGATCAGGAATTCCAGGATCGAATCGAGCGCGCCGGCCGACGCGCCAATGCCCACGATGGGGATGACCGGCCCTTCGCGCCAGCCAAGGTGGGGGCGCACGCGAACACTGGCCTCGATTGCGTGGGACATGCTCATGGTATCCGGTTGAGAAAGTGGGGCCGGCGCGGAAAACATCTGCCGTGGCGGCACAGCCGCGCTTGCGGGTAGGCATACAAGGATTATACAAGACGGGTTCGGTGCGCGCCGACTTATTCAGGCGTGCGCCAGCCGCCCCCCAAAGCCTGGATCAGGGCCACGGCGGCGGCCTGGCGGTCGGCCTGCACCTGGGCCAGGGCGCGCCGCGCATTGAGGGCGCTGACCTGGGCCGTGACCACTTCGGTATAGCCGACCTGGCCGGCGCGATAGCGGTTCAATAGCTGCTGTTCGACCTGGTCGGCCGCCAGCGAGGCGCGGCGGCGCTGTTCCTGCTGTGCGGCCAGCACGCGGGTGGCGGTGAGCTGGTCTTCGACATCGGCCATGGCGGCCAGCACGCTTTGCCGGTACTGGGCCACGGCCAGATCGTGTCCAGCCTTGGCCTGGTCGACGCGCGCGCCGGTGGCGCCGGCATCGAACAGGGTCTGCGCGGCCGACAGGCCCAATGACCACAGGCTGTTGGACGCATTGAACAGGCCCGCCGCCTTGCTCGCGCCAAAACCATAGGAAGCGCTCAGGTTCAGGCTGGGGAAATAGGCCGAGCGCGCGATGCCGATCTGCGCATTGGCCGCCGCCACGCGCCGTTCGGCGGCGGCGATGTCGGGGCGGCGCTGCAGCAGCGTGGACGGCACGCCGGGCGGCACCTCCGGCACGGCCAGCTGCGGCGCGGCGGCCGCCAGCGCGAAATCGGCCGGCGCCTTGCCCAGCAAAACGGCGATGGCGTGTTCGAGCTGCGCGCGCTGGCGTTGCACGCCAAGGCGGTCGGCGCGGGCATTGGCGAGCTGGGTCTCGGCCTGCAGGACGTCGGCATGGCCGGCAATACCGGCCGCGAAGCGGTTGCGCGTGATTTCCAGCACGCGTTCATAACCGGCCACCGTGGTGTCCAGCAGCTGCATCTGGTAGTCGCTCTGGCGCAGCGCAATATAGTTGAGGGCAAGCTCGCCCTGGGCCGACAGGCGGGCCGATGCCAGGTCGGCGGCGCTGGCCTGGGCGCTGGCGTCCGCGCCGCCGGCCCCGGCGCGCAGGCGTCCCCAGATGTCCGGTTCCCAACTGCCGCCGATGCTGGCGCGGTACTGGTTGCCGGTGCGCGCCGCGCCTTCGCCGCCGGAACGGTCGGCGCTGCCCGTCAGGTTCAAGGCCGGAAACAGCGCGGCGCGCTGCTCGGCCACGATGGCACGCGCCTGCGCATAGCGGGCCACGGCCGCCGCCACGTTCTGGTTCGACACTTCCACACTGGCGGCCAGCTGGTTCAGCACGGGATCGCCGAACAGCGTCCACCAGGGACCGCGTTCCAGCGCGTCGGCCGGTGCGGCGGGTTGCCAGCCTTCGGCTTCCTTGAAATGGGCCGGCAGCGGCGTGGCGGGCGTTTGATAGGCCGGACCAACGGCGCAACCGGCCAGCAGGGAGGCGGCCAGCGGCAGCAGGCGCAAGGTCTGTTTCATTTTTGGAGTCATGGCGTAATCGGCGCGGCAGTTGCCTGCGCGCCGCCGGTGCGGCTCAAATGCCGTTCATTCGGGCCGCGCGCGCGCAGGCGGTCCATCAGGATATAGACCACAGGTGTGGTCAGCAAGGTCAGAAGCTGGCTGGCGATCAGGCCGCCGATGATGGCGATGCCGAGCGGCTGGCGCAGTTCGGCGCCTTCGCCAAAGCCGATGGCCAGCGGCAGCGCACCGAGGGCGGCCGCCAGGGTCGTCATCAAGATGGGGCGGAAGCGCAGCAGGCAGGCTTCGCGCACCGCCTGCACCGACGTCAGGCCGCGCGCGCGTTCCGCTTCCAGCGCGAAGTCGATAATCAGGATGGCGTTCTTCTTGACGATGCCGATCAGCAGAAAGACGCCGATCAGGGCAATGATGGAAAACTCCATATTGAACATCAGCAGCGCCAGTACCGCGCCCACGCCCGCCGAGGGCAAGGTGGACAGCACCGTGACCGGATGCACCAGGCTTTCGTACAGGATGCCCAGCACAATGTAGATCACCACAATCGCGGCCAGGATCAGCAAGGGCTGCTGCTTGTTCGACTCCTGGGCGCTGCGCGCCGTGCCCTGGAAGCTGCCGCGCACATTATTCGGCATGGCGATATCGGCCTCGGCCTGTTTCACCGCTTCCTGCGCCTGGCTCAGGCTGAAGCCATCGGCCAGGTTGAAGGAGACGGTGGTGGCCAGCTCGCCGTCCTGATGGTTGACCGAGGCCGGCGTGGCGCTTTCCGAAAAACGCGCAATGCCCGTCAGCGGCACCATGGCGCTGGGCGCGCCGCTCAGGGCCGAACCGGTGGCAGGATCGCGCAGGGCCGCAGTGTTATTCGCGCTGGCGTTGCTGGAGGTGGCGGCCGTCGCGGTGGGGCCGAGCGCCGCACTGGCCGTGCCGGTGGACGGCGCGGCACCGGCCGCCGCGCGCGCCGCCACATGCACATCCTTCAGTGCCTCCGGACTTTTGGCATATTCGGGCGCAACCTCCATCACCACCTTGTACTGGTTCAGCTCATCGTAAATGGTGGCGACCTGGCGCTGGCCGAAGGCGTTGTACAGCGCATTGTCCACATCGCGCACCGTCATGCCGAAGCGCGCCACGGTATCCTTGTCGATCGTGACGAAGGTTTCGACGCCGTTGTCCGCCTGGTCGGTATCCACATCGATCAGGGCTTTCTGCTGCTTCATCGCATCGGCCAGGCGCGCGGCCCAGTTTTTGAGGTCGGCGCGGTTGTCGCTTTTCAGCGTGTACTGGTAGGTGGAGTTGCTTTGCCGCCCGCCCATGCGCAAATCCTGCACCGTGTTGAGGAAGAGCGACACGCCGGTCACCTTCGCCAGTTGCGGCCGCAGGCGCGCAATCACCTGCTGCCCTGTTTCCGCGCGCTTCGAAGCAGGCTTGAGATTGACGAACATGAAGCCGCCCCCTGCCCTGCCGCCGCCGGTGAAGCCCACCACCGTCGCCACCGCCGGGTCGCGCTTGATGATGCCAACCAGCTGGCGCAGCTTCTGCTGCATGGCCTGGAAAGAGATGCTCTGGTCGGCGCGGATGCCGCCATTGATCTGGCCCGTATCCTGCTGCGGGAAAAAGCCTTTGGGCGCGGCCGAGAACAGGTACACGTTCAGTCCCACCACGAAGACCAGGATCGCCATCACCAGCCAGACGCTGGACAGCGCCCAATCCAGCGAATGCTCGTAAGCCTTGAGCACATGGCCGAACTGGCGCTCGAAGAAACGCGAGACCATGCCAGGCGGCTTGCTTTCCTGCCCAGGCTTGAGCAGCCAGGCGCACATCATGGGCGTGGTGGTCAGGGAAATCAGCAAGGAAATCAGCACCGCCGCCGACAGCGTGACGGCGAATTCGCGGAACAGCCTTCCCACCTGTCCACCCATGAACAGCAGCGGGATGAACACGGCCACCAGCGACAGGCTGATGGACAGCACGGTGAAGCCCACCTCGCGCGCACCCAGCAGGGCCGCCTTGAAGCGGTCCATGCCCGCTTCGATATGGCGCGAGGTATTTTCCAGCACCACGATGGCGTCATCGACCACGAAGCCAGTCGCCACGGTCAGCGCCATCAGGCTCAGATTATTCAGGCTGAAACCCAGCAAATACATGACGCCGAAAGTACCCAGCAGCGAAACGATGGTCGCCACCGCCGGCACGATGGTGGCGCGGGCGCTGCGCAGGAAGGCGCTGACCACCAGCACCACCAGCACGATGGAGACCAGCAGGGTAAATTCGATTTCGTGCAGCGAGGAGCGGATGGAGTTGGTGCTGTCGGAAGCCACTTGCAGCTTCACGTCCTGCGGCAACTGGGCCTGCAGCTGCGGCAGCAAGGCGCGCACGCCGTCCACGGTTTCGATCACATTGGCGCCCGGCTGGCGCGTCACCAGCACGATCACGGCCGGATCGCCGTTGTACAGGCCAAGGGTATTCTTGTTTTCCGCCCCATCCACCACCTCGGCCACATCGCGCAGGCGGATGGCTGCGCCGTCGCGCCAGGCGATCACCAAGTCACGGTAGTCGGCGGCGCTGCGCCCGCCGCTGGCGGTGCTGGGCGCGGAATAGATCTGCAGCCGCCGCCCCTCGCTCTCGATGGCGCCCTTGGGCCGGTTGGCGTTGGTGGCCTGGATGGCAGCCCGCACGTCTTCCATCGACACGCCGTAGCGGTTCAGCGCATAGGGCAGCAGTTCGACGCGCACGGCCGGCAGCGAACCACCGCCGATTTCCACATCGCCCACGCCCTTCACCTGGGCCAGCTTCTGCTGCACGATATTCGATACCGCCTCGTAAATCTGGCCGGGGCTGCGCGTGGGCGACGTCAGCGCCAGAATGATGACCGGCGCATCGGAGGGATTGGCCTTGCGGTAGGTGGGATTGCTGCGCAGGGTGGCCGGCAGGTCGGCACGGCTGGCGTTGATGGCCGCCTGCACCTCGCGCGCCGCCGAATCGATCTTGCGGTTCAAGTCGAATTGCAGGTTGATGCGGGTGGAGCCGTTGCCGGAGGACGAGGTCATTTCGTTGACGCCCGCGATCACGCCCAGCCTGCGTTCCAGCGGCGTGGCGACGCTGCTGGCCATGGTGTCCGGACTGCCTCCGGGCAGATTGGCACTGACCGAGATCGATGGATAATCGACCTGGGGCAGCGGCGATACCGGCAGCACGAAGAAGGCGGCAATGCCCGCCAGCGCCAGCCCTATCGTCAGCAGCACCGTGGCGATGGGACGGCGGACGAATGGCTCGGAGAGATTCATGGCAGGACCGCTCCAGCCGCCGCCTCGCTGCCCTTGCCGCGCCAGCGCCGGCCCAGCCGGTCGAAGGCCAGGTAAATCACCGGCGTGGTGTACAGCGTCAGCATCTGGCTCACGATCAAGCCGCCGAAGATGGCCAGGCCCAGCGGACGGCGCAGCTCTGCGCCCTCGCCCCAGCCCAGCATCAGCGGTACGGCGGCGAACAAGGCGGCCAGGGTCGTCATCAGGATCGGGCGGAAGCGCAGCAGCGCCGCCTGGTGGATGGCTTCGCGCGGCGGCTTGCCTTCGTCGCGTTCGGCCTCGATGGCGAAGTCGATCATCATGATGGCGTTCTTCTTCACGATGCCGATCAGCAGGATGATGCCGATAATGCCGATCACGCCCAGATCCTGGCCGCTCAGCAGCAGCGCCAGCAAGGCGCCCACGCCCGCCGAGGGCAAGGTGGAGAGAATGGTCAGCGGGTGGATATAGCTCTCGTACAGCACGCCCAGCACGATGTAGACGCACACCACCGCCGCCAGGATCAGCCAGAGCTGGTTGGTGAGCGAGGCCTGGTAGGCGCCCGCCGCGCCGAGGAAGGTCAGCGACACGGAAGGCGGCAAGCCGATGTCCTGCGCCGCCGCGCGGATCGCATCCACCGATTTGCCGAGCGCCACGCCAGGCGCGGTATCGAAACCGATGGTGGTCGCCGGGTATTGGGCCACATGGGTGATCTGCAGCGGCGCCGGCTTTTCGGTGATGGTGGCGATGGCCGACAAGGGCGTGGGCTTGCCGCTGCCGGTGCGGATCTGCAGATTGCCCAGCGACTCGGGCGTGCTGAGAATGCCCGGCTGCGCCTCCAGGATCACGCGGTACTGGTTGGTTTCGGTGAAGATGGTGGAGACGATGCGCTGGCCGAAAGCGCTATACAAGGCGTCATCAATAGCGGCGGCGGTGACGGACAGGCGCGAGGCCGTGTCGCGGTCGATCGCGATATAGGCGGCCGCTCCGGTCGCGCCGGCGTCGGACACCACATTGCGCAGCTGCGCCTTCTTCTGCATCTGCGCGGCCAGCTTGCCGGCCCACTGCGACACCGTGGCGTTGTCCGCGCCTTCCAGCGAGACGCGGTACTGGGTGGGGCCGGATTCGGCGTCGATGGTCAGATCCTGGGTCGGCTGCAGATAGATCTGCACGCCGGCCACCGTCCCTGCCCTGCGCTTCAGGCGTTCCATGGTGTCGGCCTGGTTGCCGCGCTCGCGTTTCAAGTTGATCAGCATGCGGCCGGTGTGCAGCATGGTGTTGTTGGCCGCGTCCACGCCCACCAGGGAACTCAGGGATTCCACGTCCGGGTCTTCCAGAATCGCCTTGGCGGCGGCCTGCTGCAAATCGGCCATGCGGCTGTAGGAGACGGCTTGCGCCGTTTCGATGCGCGCCTGCAGCTGGCCCGTGTCCTGCGTCGGGAACAGGCCCTTGGGGATGTAGATATACAGCAGCACCGTCAGCGCCAGCGTGGCCAGCGCCACCAGCAAGGTCAGTCCCTGCCGCTGCAGGACCCATTGCAGGGACAGGTCGTAGCGGTGGATCACCTGGTCCATCACGCGCTGGATGCGCGCACCGGCGCTGCCCGGCGCATCGCCGGCATGGCTGCGCAGCCAGCGGCCCGCCATCATCGGCACCAGGGTCAGCGACACCACGGCCGAAATCAGGATGGTGATCGATAGCGTGACGGCGAATTCGCGGAACAGCCGTCCCACCACATCGCCCATGAACAGCAGCGGAATCAGCACGGCGATCAGCGACACCGTCAGCGAGATGATGGTAAAGCCGATCTGCTGCGCGCCTTTGAGCGCGGCGGCCATCGGCGTCTCGCCCTCCTCGATGTAGCGCGCGATGTTCTCGATCATGACAATGGCGTCATCCACCACGAAACCGGTGGCGATGGTGAGCGCCATCAGACTCAGATTATTCAGGCTGTAACCCAGCAGGTACATCAGGCCGCAGGTGCCGATCAGCGAAATCGGCACGGCCAGGCTGGCGATCACGGTGGCGCGCAGGCTATGCAGGAAGGCGAAGATCACCAGCACCACCAGCACCACGGCCAGCACCAATTCCATCTCCACGTGCTCGACCGAGGCGCGGATGCCGTTGGTGCGGTCGCTCAGCACATCGACCCGCAGCGCGCCGGGCAGGCCGGCCTGCAGCTCGGGCAGGCGCTCCTTGATCGCATCCACGGTCGCAATCACATTCGCGCCCGGTTGGCGCTGCACATTCAGGATGATGGCCGGCTTCAGGCCGGACCAGGCGCCCAGCTTGACGTTTTCGGCGCTGTCCACCACCTGCGCCACGTTCGACAGGCGCACCGGCGCGCCGTTCTTGAAGGCCACGATCAGGTTCTTGTAATCATTGGCGGTCAATAGCTGGTCGTTGGCGTTGATGGTGAACGAGCGCGTGGGGCCGTCAAAGCTGCCCTTGGCGCTATTGGCGTTGGCGGCGGAAATGGCGCTGCGCAGCGTGTCCAGGCCCAGGCCATAGGACGCCAGCGCCAGCGTGTCGGCCTGGATGCGCACGGCGGGGCGCTGGCCGCCGCTCAGCGTGACCAGGCCAACGCCATTGACCTGGGAGATTTTCAGCGCCAGCCGGGTGTTGACGATGTTCTGCACCTCGGTCAGCGGCATCGTGTCGGAAGTGATGGCCAGCGTCAGCACGGGCGCGTCGGCCGGATTGACCTTGGCGTAGACCGGCGGCGCGGGCAGATCGGCCGGCAGCAGCGAGCCGCCCGCGTTGATGGCCGCCTGCACTTCCTGCTCCGCCACGTCGAGCGTCTGGCCCAGGCTGAATTGCAGGGTGATGATGGACACGCCCGCCGCGCTGGTGGAACTCATGCGCTGCAAGCCCGACATCTGGCCGAACTGGCGCTCCAGCGGCGCGGTCACGGTCTGACCCATGACTTCGGGACTGGCGCCGGGATACAGGGTCTGCACCTGGATGGTCGGGAAGTCGACCTGGGGCAGCGCCGACAGCGGCAGCAGCTTGAAGCCGACCAGGCCCGCCAGCACGATGGCCAGCATCAGCAGCGAGGTCGCCACCGGACGCTGGATGAATGGCGCGGAGGGACTCATCGCGCGCCGCCTCCCGGCTGCTGGCCGGCGCCGTCGCGCCGCTTGCGCTCCTCGCCAGGCGCCGCGGATGCCGGCGTGGCGGCGGCGGACGCATCCTCGGCCTGCCTGCGATGGCGGCGATGCCCCTCCCCGCCCTCGCCCGCCTGGCCACCGGCGCCGGGGCCTTTGCCGCCCCGCTCCCCCGGCAAGGTGACGCGGGCGCCGTCCTTCAGGCGGTCGGCGCCTTCGGTGATGACCTGTTCGCCCGCCTGCACGCCGGTTTTGAGCTGCACCTTGTCCACCGTCGCCTGGCCGCGCGTGACGGTTCGCAGCGAAACGGTCTTGTCCTGGTTCAGCACATACACGAAATCGCCGGCCGCACCATGGCGCAGGGCCGTCACCGGCACCATGACCGCATCCTTGATGGTGCGCAGCTCCAGGCGCACGTTGACGAACTGGCTGGGGAAGAGCGCCATCTTGGCATTCTCGAAGCGCGCTTTCGCCATCACCGTGCCGGTCTGCGTATTCACCTGATTGTCCAGCGCCGCAAAGCGGCCCTGCTCCAGCGTGGCGCTGCGGGTGCGGTCCAGCGCCAGCGCGGGCAGCACGGCGCCTTCGTTGGCGCGGGCGATCACCTCCGGCACCTGGTCCTGCGGTACAGCGAATTCCACGTCGATGGGCGAAATCTGGGTGATGACGGCAAGGCCGCCGGCATCGCCCGAGCCCACCAGATTGCCGACATCGACCACGCGCAGGCCGACACGCCCGCTGATCGGCGCTACCACCTTGGTATAGCCCAGGTTCAGGCGCGCCGTGCCTTCGGCCGCCTTGTCCGTCATCACCGTGCCTTCCAGCTGGCGCACCAGGGCCGCTTGCGTATCCACGTCCTGGCGCGCGATGGAATCCTGGGCCAATAGGGTGCGGTAGCGTTCCAGCGTCAGGCGGGCGTTTTCCAGCTGGGCTTCATCGCGCTGGCGCTGGCCGCTGGCCTGCATCAGCGACAGCTCGAACTGGCGCGGATCGATCTGCGCCAGCACCTGGCCGGCCTTGACCATCTGCCCTTCCTTGAACAGCACTTTTTGCAGGATGCCCGAGACCTGCGGCCGCACGGTGGTGGTGGCTGCCGCCGACACCGTGCCGAGCGCCTCCAGCACGACCGGAATGTCGGCCTTTTCGGCCGTGGCCACGCCCACAGTGCTGGCTGGGCCACCCCGGCCGCCGCGCCCGGAACCGCGTCCCGCGCCGCCCGATGCGCCGCCAGGTCCGCCGGCGCCTGGCGCGCCCGTGCCAGACCCGCCCTGCCCCGTCCCTTCCGGCGCCTTGTGGGTCAGATGCCAGGCCAGACCTCCCAGTCCCGCCATGGCCGCAACCGCGATAACGGCACCCAGCCATTTGCGGCGGCGCGATTGGGGGGCTGGAGAAGTGTTCGGGTGCGCATCCATCGCATGTCCTTGCTGGGTCAGAGTGTTGAACGACTCTAGCACAGGGCTTTGCGGCAAATGCTTCAAGGCCGATACAATTGGCCGCCGCCGGACGGTGTCCAGCGCCAGGCAGATGCCGTCCAAAAACGTTCTCCGCTCGCAAAAACGGCCCGAAAGACGCGCAAAGCGCGCAAAACCGGCCCCCAAACGAAAACGCCACCGGCGGCTGCCGATGGCGTTTTGCTGTCAAACCCGGTTACAAATTGGCTACATTACGCAGCAAATCGACACGGGAAAAGGGCTAACTACAGGCCTAGCGCGGCGATTCGCACAGGCAGTGCGTGAGCGCCGTGAACGGCTTGCGCTGCTGGGTCAGATCGTTCAGCCAGCTCAGATCCTTCGCCACGCCGGCGGCCACGCCCAGCGGCAAGCCGGATGGCGCCAGCGCCACTTTCACCTGCTCGCCCACGGCCTTGGCGGCCGAACCGCCGAAGTATTCCAGCACGCGGTCGAAGCGCGAGGTTTCGCGTTCGATGTAGACGATGCGCGGCTCGCCGTCCATCTTGGCGCGCTTGGCGGCAGACTTCAGCGCATCCTGATAGCTGCCCAGGGTGTCGACCAGGCCGCGTTCCTTGGCCTGGGCGCCGGTCCACACGCGGCCCTGGCCCACTTCATCGATCTTGGCCGGGGTGGTGCGGCGCGCCAGCGCGGCCTTGGTGGTGAACTCGTCATAGGTGTGGTTGATCATACCCTGGATGACCTGGCCGAAGCGCGGGTCCATCGGACGCAGGCGGTTGTCGATATCACCCAGCCAGGTGGTGGTCTGGCCGGCGGTATGGATGCCCAGCTTGTCCGCCACTTTTTCCACCGTCGGATACAGCGCGATCACGCCGATGGAACCGGTGATGGTGGCTGGATCGGCGATCACCTCGTCCGAGGCCATGGAAATCCAGTAGCCGCCGGATGCCGCCACATTCCCCATCGACACCACCACCGGCTTGCCGGCGGCGCGCGTCAGTTCCAGCTCGCGGCGGATCAGCTCCGAGCCGAAGGCGCTGCCGCCTGGCGAATCCACACGCAGCACCACAGCCTTGATGCTGCTGTCCTCGCGCGCCATGCGGATCAGGTTCGAGGTCGATTCGCCGCCGATGGCGCCGGGACCGGCCACGCCGTCGCCGATCTCGCCCACGGCCATCACCACGCCGATGGCGTCGCCAGTGAATTTCGGACGCTGGCGCGCCAGATAATCGTCAAACGCCACCTGGCGGAAGGTCTTGCCTTCCGCGTTCGTGGCGCCGCGCTCCATCATCAGCTTGCGGATATCGTCGCGGGTTTTCACGCCGTCGATCAGCTTCGCATCCAGCGCCACCTTGGCCATATTGCCATTGGCGGCCTTGGACAGCTCAGGCAGACCATTGATGACCTTCATCAACTGGCCTTCCGGCAGCTTGCGCGCCGTCTCCACGCCCTTGGTATAGCGCGCCCACAGATCGTTGATGAGGAAAGCGTCCGCTTCCGCCGCCGCCGGCGAAGGGCCGTTGGCAACAAAAGGCTCGGCAAAACTCTTGAAGGTGCCGACCCGCATCAGGTTCACGGTCACGCCCACCTTGTCGAGCGCATCGCGGTAGTAGCTGCGGTAATGGCCGAAACCATCCAGCATCACCATGCCCATCGGATGCAGATAGATTTCATCGGCATGCGAGGCAACCTGGTACTGCGCCTGGTTGTAGGAGGCACCCCAGGCCACCACTTTCTTGCCTTTGGCCTTGAAACGGTCCAGTGCCGCGCCGAACTCGCGCTCCAGCGCCTGGCCGCCGCCCTGCATTTCGTCCAGCACCAGCACGGCGCCGCCGATCTGCGCGTCCTTGCCGGCCGCTTCCAGCACGGACAGCACATCGCGCAACTGGATCTGCTTGCGCGGGTCGTCGCCGTTCAGATTGGCCAGCACGGCTTCACGCGCGCCATTGCGGCCCTGTTCGAGCAACTGGCCTTTCAGCTCGATCACCAGCATGGTCTTGTCGCCCAGCGGCTTGGCGCCACCGCCGAAGATCGAATACAGCAGCGCGATCAGTATAAGCAGGAACAGCAGGTTCAGTACCGCGCGGCGGCCAACGTCCAGCGCGCGCCAGACAAAGCGGAAGGCGCCGCCGACATAAGATGAAACCGATCGTGACATCAATTCTCCTAAAATTAAGATGATTCCGTGACTACTGTAAGCGAAAAAGCAAGTTTAGTCAGTGCGTCGGCAGCATTTCTTTACTCTCGGCCGGGCGCGAAATCAGGAACAGGCCGCCCATTGTCAGCAAACCGTTGAGTATCAACAGTTCCAGGCCGATCTTGTAACTACCAAATAATACGCCTTGATACTGCTCGATCAGGAAGCACAGCGCCGGCCCGGCCAGCACCACCAGCGGCACGCGGCCATCCTGCACGCTGCGGCGCGTGAACAGGCCGAAGGCGAACAGGCCAAGCAGCGGTCCATAGGTGTAGCCAGCCAGCTTGAGGATCACGCCGATCATGCTGGGACTGTCGACCCATTTGAACACCATCACCAGCACCAGGAAAAGCGCGCAGAAACCGAGATGGACGCGGTGCCGCATGCGCAAGCGCTGCTCCTCGCTCAGATCCGTACGCCGTTTCAGGCCCAGGATGTCGATGCAGTAGGACGAGGTCAGCGCCGTGATCGCGCCGTCCGCGCTGGGGAACAAGGCGCTGACCAGGGCGATGAAGAAGACCATCTGCATGGCGGCGGGCAGATGGCCCATGACCACGGCAGGGAAAATCTTGTCGCCGCTGGCCGCCAGCCCGACCTGGGGCGCATACAGGTACAGCAGGCCGCCCAGGAAAAGGAAGAGCGACAGCACGCCCACCAGAATCGCCGTCAGCGTCAGCATATTCTTTTGCGAATCGGCCAGGGTCTTGACCGAGATATTCTTTTGCATCATCTCCTGGTCCATGCCCGTCATGGCGACCACGATGAACATGCCGGCGAAGAAGTGCTTCCAGAAGTAGGATGGGCTGTCCACGTCCAGCGTGAAGATGCGCGACAAGCCTTTCGCCTCCATCTGCGCCAGGCTGCCCGCCACATCCAGCTGCATTTCATGCATCAGGAAGACCACGCAGCTGACGAGGCCCAGCAGCATGCCCACGGTTTGCAGGGTGTCGGTCCAGACGATGGTCTTCACGCCGCCCTCGTAGGTATACAAGAGGATCATCAGCAGGATCACCAGATTGGTGAGCCAGAACGGCACGCCCAAGCTGTCCAGGATGGTCGCCTGCAAAATATTCACCACCAGGTAAAGGCGCGCCGTGGCGCCCAGGGTGCGCGACAGGATGAAGAAAGCCGCACCGCTCTGGTAGGAACGGCGGCCCAGGCGCATGTCCAGATAGTGGTAGATGGAGGTCAGCTTGAGCCGGTAGTACAGCGGCAGCAGCACATACGCCACCGCCACATAGCCGGCCACATAACCCATGGTCAGTTGCAGATAGCCGAAACCGTCGCGCCCCACTGCGCCCGGCACGCTGATGAAAGTGGCGCCGCTCAGCGTGGTGCCCACCATGCCGAATGCCACCAGCATCCAGTTCGAACTCTTGTTACCGATGAAGAAGCTGTCATTGTTCGCATTGCGCGAGGTGAACCAGGCCACCAGCAGCAGCAGGCCAAAGTAGCCGAACACCAGTGAAAACAGGGAAAAAGAAGACATTCCAGATCCGATTGAAAAACAGTGGGCAGCAATATACACCGCCCGGGCAAGCTCTCGTCTAAAATCACTGGGTAAAAACACAGGAACAGCCATGTATTCAGCCGAAACAAAAGAATTCGCCCGCGAACAGGAAAAACTGGTGCTGCCGCTGGAGTACCGCGCCCACTCGCAGTCCGACGGCCGCGGCGAGGGCCGCGAAGAGTGCATGCGCGACTATGCGCGCGTGCTCTACTCCGCCTCCTTCCGCCGCCTGCAAGGCAAGATGCAACTGCTGGGCGTGGACGCCAACAGCTTTAACCGCAACCGTCTGACGCACAGCCTGGAAGTGGCGCAGATCGCCCGCTCCATCGCCGCCGACCTGGGACTGGAGCGCAGCGTGGTGTCCGAAACCTGCTCGCTGGCCCACGACATCGGCAACCCGCCCTTCGGCCACTATGGCGAGAAAATCCTGAACGAGCTGATTGCGGACGGCGGCGGCTTCGAAGGCAATGCCCAGGCCTTCCGCATCCTGCGCACGCTGGAGAAAAAGCATTACGCCTATGCGGGCCTGAACCTGACCGTGCGCACCCTGTTCGGCATCACCAAATACTTCCACCGGCGCGAGGACAATCCGAAGAAGTTCCTGTACCAGGACGATTACGCCTTTCTCAGCGCGGCGCTGGACGGCCATGGCATCGCCGTGCGCAAGAGCATCGACGCGCAGATCATGGACCTGTCCGACGAAATCGCCTACGCCGCGCATGACCTGGAGGATGCGCTGAGCTTCGGCATCATCACCTGGGGCGAGATCGTCCACGAATTCAAGATCAGCCGCGACTTCGCCGGCGCATACGAACAGTTCTCCGCCATCGCTGAACATGCGCATGCCGAAGCGCTCAAATGCGAGGCGCAGGACAGCTCGGAGGAATACTCCATCGTGCTGCGCAAGGAAATGACGTCGCAGATCGTGCATGAGCTGTGCCGCGACATCAGCGTGGTCGAAGGCAAGCATGGGCCGGAACTGGGCTACAAGACCAAGGCGGAACTGGCGCGCGGCCTGAAAAGTCTGCTGTGGAAGGCCATCCTGCGCAAGAAGGATGTGCAGCTCTACGAAAAGCGCGGCGAGAAAATCATCCGCGGCCTGTTCGAGGTGCTGAGCGACAAGCAGTACAACAAGGACAATATCCTGCTGCCGCCTGAACTGCGCTGCCTGAAGGATTCGCGCGAACGCCTGGTGATCGACTACATCTCCGGCATGATGGATTCGAACGCCGCCCAGGAGTACGAAAAGTACTTCGGCGAGGGTAGCCTGGATGCCATCTACTGGAAGAAGTAAGAGCATGGCCGAGAATCTTCCCCAGCTCAACCGCGCGGAATACGCGCGCCGCATGAACCGCGTGATCGACCACATCGACCGCCATCTCGACAGCGCGCTGGAAACGGCGGAACTGGCCGACATCGCCAACTTCTCGCGCTTCCATTTCCACCGCATCTTCGCCGCCTGGATGGGCGAAACCATCGGCGACTATGTGCGGCGGCGGCGCCTGGAAACGGCAGCCTTCCACCTGTCCTGCCGCCCCCAGGCGGGCGTGCTGGAGGTGGCGCTGGCCACCGGCTTCGGCTCGGGCGAAGCGCTGGCGCGCGCCTTCCGCCAGAAATTCGGCTGCTCGCCCAGCGTCTGGCGCGACGGTACGCGCGAGCGCCTGGCCACATTGGCGGCCGGGCTGCGCCAAGCGCGCGAGGCGGCCAATAGCAATCCTGATCAGGTGAATGGCAATGACGGTCAGGCCGGATCCCTGCCGCTCGGCGAATATGGCGACTCCCAATCACCAAATGGAGAAAGCCAAATGGAAGTACGCGTAATCGACCTCCCCGCCGTCACCATCGCCTATCAGCGCCATATCGGCCCTTATGGCATGAGCGTCAGCGAATTCTGGCGTAGCACCGTGTCGCCGTGGATGCATTCGCATGGTCTGGACAGCGCCACCTGCTACGGCGTGGGTCACGACGACCCCAGCATCACCGCAGCGGAGAAATGCCGCTACGACGCCTGCGTCGAAGTACCGGAAGGATTCAAGAACGGCGGCCAGGCCAGCATCTCGACGCTGCCGGGCGGCCGCTATGCGGTGGCGCAGTTCAAAGGCCAGGCGGTCACGATCGCGGCGGCATGGAGTAGCCTCATCCGCGGATGGCTGCCATCCAGCGGCCTGCAATGCGATGATCGGCCGCTGCTCGAACGCTTCTCGCCGCAAACGGCACTCAATCCCCAGACTGGCGAATTCAGCTGTGAACTGTGCATTCCCGTAAGAGCCTTATAAATCCCGCCTGACGGCGCTTTGCGCCAAATCAAACAATGTCCCCCCCGGTGCCAGGCACCAGACCAGGACATTCTTTGATTTAGATCAGCAAATGTCCCACCCTGGTGCCTGGCACCAGGGTGGGACATTTTTTGCGCCAGATCAAAGGTTGGCGGCTGCGCGGAATTCGGCTCCGCGGTGGTAGGGAATCGGATTCAGCCGGTCCAGGCGGCCGCTGAGCACGGTCAGGCCGAAGGCGCCGAGCACCACGATGGCGCCGATCCAGCCCGTATGCAGCAGGCCCAGTTTCTCGACGATATGGCCGCCGCCCCAGGCGCCGCCGGCAATGCCCAGATTGAAGGCCGCGATATTCAAGCCGGAAGCCACATCCACAGCGCGCGGCGTGAAGTGCTCCGCCTGGCGCACCACATATACTTGCAGGCCTGCCACATTGCCGAAGGCGAAAATGCCCCAGATCAGCACCGTGGCCAGCATCAGCCAGGCATGCGGTGCGGTAAAACTCAGCACCACCAGTACAGCGGCCAAGCCGAGGAAGACCAGTTTCAGCGCGCCCACCGGACCACGGCGGTCGGCCAGCTTGCCGCCCCAGATATTGCCGAAAGCAACCGACACGCCATATACCAGCATCACCAGGCTCACCGAACCGGCGCTGAAGCCCGACACCTCCTGCAGGATCGGCGCCAGGAAGGTGAAGGCGGTGAACGAGCCGCCATAGCCGAGCGCCGTCATGGCATACACCAGCAGCAGGCGCGGCTGGCCCAGCACCTTCACCTGCTGCAAGAGCGAGGCAGGTTTGTTGTGCTGGATATTCTTCGGCACGAACAGCAGGCTGCCGAGGAAGGCGAGCAGGCCCAGCGCCGAGACGGCGAGGAAGGTTTCGCGCCAGCCGAAATGCTGGCCGATGAAGGTGCCCAGCGGCACGCCCGTCACCAGGGCCACGGTCAGGCCGGTGAACATGATGGCGATGGCGCTGGCCGCTTTCTCCTTCGGCACCAGCGAGGTGGCGATGGTCGAGCCGATCGAGAAGAAGACGCCGTGCGCCAGGCCGGTCAGGATGCGCGCCACGATCAAGGTGGCGTAGCCGGGCGCCTGCCAGGCCAGCAGGTTGCCGGCGGTGAACAGCACCATCAGCGCCAGCAGCAGCAGCTTGCGCGGCAGCTTGCCGGTGAGCGCGGTCAGCACCGGCGCGCCGACCGCCACGCCCATGGCGTACAGGCTGACCAGCATGCCGGCCGACGGCAAGTCGACGCCGAGGTCGGCGGCAATGGTGGGCAGCAGCCCGACAATCACAAACTCGGTGGTTCCGATAGCGAAAGCGCCGATGGTCAGCGCCAATAAAGCGAGAGGCATGGCATACACTCCTGTAAAGTTGATGCCATGCAGTATCCCGGCTTTCTTTGTGTAGAAAAAGCCGTTGAAAAACAGAAGATATTTGATTTCAAGTCAAGAATATGAGCGCCGAACTCCTTCCCCTCCTGGTCAACCGCGAAATGCCTTATGGAAAATACAAGGGTTTTCTGCTGGCCGACCTGCCCGGCCACTACCTGGGCTGGTTCGCGCGCGAGGGCTTTCCCAAGGGCGAGCTGGGCGCCCTGCTGGCCCTGATGTATGAACTCGATCACAACGCCCTGCGCCACCTGCTCGACCCGCTGCGCAGCAAGCCACGCCGCTCGCCCATCGGCGTCAAGTAAGGCCCTCAGAAGCTGCTGCGCAAGGTCAGGAACAGCGCCCGCGGACTGCCGAGAAAGTAACGGCCCGTCGTCAGGGGATTCGAATTGGCCAGTTCCGAACCAAGGCCGCCCAGATAGTGCCGGTTCAGCAGATTGTCGGCATTCAGCAGCAACTCGCAATGGCGGCACCAGCCGCCCCACTCCCCGCCCGGACGGTAGGACAGCGCCAGCCCCACCAGCGTGTACGCCGGCATGTATTCGCGCGGATACGCCGCCGGGCCGCCCGCGATCACCGTATTCGGCACCGCGCCGTAGGTGCCGGCCGCCGCGCCGGCATAACTGGCGTTGACGCTGAGGCGCCAGGCGCGCCGCGGCTTCCACGTGACTTCGGCAAAACCGGTGCGGCGGCGCGCGCCCAGCACGGGATCGCCGGCGCGGATGCCTTCGGCCGGCGTGTCCTCGGCATAGCGGGCGCGGTTGAGGGTGTAGTTCAGCACCAGCTCCAATTGGCGCCAGTTGGCCTGCCCGCTCAGCTCCAGGCCGCGCGAACGGATACCGCCCTGGTTGGAGAAGGTCGTGGTGGCGTCGCGCGAAAAAATATCGGCATCGGGCTTGCCGTTCTGGATCGAGATGCGGTCGCGGTAATCGATGGCATAAGCGGTGACGCCAAAGCCGTAGGCGCCGCGCAGCCAGCGCAGGCCCGCGTCGCTATTCACCGAAGTCTCGGGCTGGATGCCGCGTTTGGCGCTGATGGCGGCCGTGCCTTCGAACACGCTGTCCGGAATGGCGCTGAAATTGCGCGCGCGGCTGGCGAACAGCTCCCAGCCGCCGTCGATGCGGTACAGGGCCGACACCTTGGGCAGCAGGCCCGAGGCGGCGCTCAGCGAACGCGTGCCGAAAAATTCCACCGGCGAGGCATAGCTTTCGCGCGAACGCTGCCAGGTGGCGCCAATACTCAATTGCAGGCGGCGCGACAACAGCTCCAGCCGGTCCTGGGCATACGCCATCACGGTGTTCACCAGATAGCGGCGGTCGTGCGTCACCGAATACGGGCCGCGCGCGGCGTCGAAGTCGCCGTTGCGCAGCGGATCGCTGACCGCATACCAGTTGCGCGACTTGCTGCGGTCGATATGTTCGTACCAGGCGCCCACGCGCAATTGCTGGTAATCGCCCAGCGCCATCGACCATTCCGTCAGCACGCCCTGGCGGCGGATGCGGTAATCGCTGCGGCGCGTGGTGGCCAGGCGCGCGCCCCATTGCGCCGGCGGATTCATGGCAAAGGCGCCAGCCGAGGGACAACCCAGCGCTTTCAGCATCGCAGCGCTGGCGCCGGCCGGAAATTCGGCACGAGATAGCGGCTGCAAGCTGCCGCCGGCATTGCGCCGGTACTGTCCGGCGAAACATTCCTGCGCGCTGGCGACGGGCGCACCGCCGGGCGACACGGCACTGTAGGCCTGACCGTCGGCGGGCGCCTGCTGGTAAGGCACATAGAACCAGCCGTAACCATATTGCGTGTGCAGATAGGGCTTCAGCACCAGCTGCGCGCTGCGGCCGAAGCGCTGCGTCCAGTCGACGTGGGCCAGGATGTCGCGGCTGTTGATGCCATGGGTGCCGCGGTAGTTCTGGTCCTGGGCCGGATCGCCCGTCCAGCGGTCGCTCAAGCCATCGCTGGACGGGTCGCCCTCAAACGTGGCCTTGTAGAACGGCGCCGAGATGGCGCGCAGGGCTACCGGATCATAATCGTTGTCGGCAAACCGGTTATAGCTGAGCGTGGCGCGCAGGCTGGAGCCGCCGCCCAGATCCTGCAGCAGCCGCAGATCGGCATGCCAGCGCAGATTGCGTCCACTCTGTTCGCCCGGCCAGGTGCGTTGGAAGCTGCGGCTGATGTCGGCATAGGCGCTCAAACCCGATGCCGACTGGCCGCTGTCAACCCGCAGGAAAGCGCGCCGGTAGCCGGCGCTGCCGCCGGACAGCTCGCCATACACCGCCCGCGTCAAGGCTGGATCGCGCGTGCGGAAATCGATATAGCCGCCCAGCGCCTGGTTCGACGGCGTGCCCAGATCGCCCGCCGTGGGCGAGACCTCGATGCTGTCCAGGTTGGCGCTCTCGAGCAGGCGGTGCGGCATCGTCCCGCCGTTCGACAAGGTCGAACCATTCGGAATGCCGTCCACCGAGATGCCGATCTGCTCCTTATTCAAGCCGCGCAAGGTCAGGCGCATGGAATAACTGCCGGTGATGGCATCGCCCGAACTGGTCTGCAAGCCCGGCACCCTGGCCAGCTGTTTGAATGGATCGAGGCCGGGCGGCTGGCGCGCCAGCACGTCGGCTTCCAGCACGCTGCTGGAACGCGCGCTGCCGGCGCCCAAGGCCGGCGCGCTGATGCGCACCACCGGCATCGCCGGCTCCGTCCCGTCCTGCTGGGCCAGCGCCCCTGCCGGCGCGGCGAACGCCACCCCGGCCAGCGCCCAGCATTCGAACCGCACCATGCGCCCCTCCTTCAAGAAAGCCAGCTCAAGCATTATGCCCCCGCCCCATGCTTTGCGTTACACTTTCCAGTGATCACATCCTATTCCGCCACACCATCCCCACCCGCCATGCCGCTTTGCGCCAGATCAAACAATGTCCCACCCTGGTGCCTGACACCAGGGTGGGACATTGTTTGCGGAAGATCAAAGCGCTGGGGCGTGGCGGCGCTGCTGGGAACGCTGCTGCTGGCGGCCGCGGCGCGGGCCGAAGAGCGCCGCGAGATGGTGTTTATCGCGGCGACCAACCATACGATGCCGCTGGCCAGCTTTGCCGATGGCAAACTGAGCGGCGGCCTGCTCAAGGAACTGGGCGAGGCCATCGCGCAGCGCGCCGGACGCCAGGCGCGCTTTGTCAGCGTGCCGCCGCGGCGCGTCGCCAGCACCTTGGCCGAGGGCGGCGCCGATGCGGTCTGCTATGTGCTGCCGGAGTGGCTGGATGGCAATTTCAACTGGAGCGCGCCGCTGATCCCCGATGCCGGCGTGGTGGTGGCGCGCGCCGACGCGCCGCTCGTCAGGCTGCTGTCGCAGCTGGAGGGGCGGCCGGTGGGCACCGTGGCGGGCTACCATTACGCAGCCCTGAGCCGCACGCTGGGCGCGCGCTTCCGGCGCGACGACGCGCCGTCGATGGAGCACAATATCCGCAAGCTGCTGCTGGGCCGCATGCAATACGCGGTCCTGGAAAAAACCACCTTCGCCTACCTGCAGCGCAAACAGCCGGGACTGGGCCTGCGCGCCGATCTTGAGTTCGATCCCTTCAAGGCGCAGTGCGCCTTTTCCCTGCGTTCGCAGATCGACATCGCCGAGGCCGACCGCGCCATCGCCAGCCTGCTGCGCGATGGCGATATCGAGCGCGTGCTGGCGCACTACCGCTGACCGCGCCGGCCGCCGCGCCTACCCGGCCAGGCGCGGCGCATTCAGCATGGCCGGGAATTCGCCCTTGGCGATCAGTTGCTCCAGTTCGCTGGTGCCACCGATCAGCACGCCATGCACAAAGATCATCGGAAAGGTGGGCCAGCCGGTCCACATCTTCAGCGCATTGCGCCGGCGCCATTGGCTCAGATAGCTGCCGTACTCCAGATAGGTATAGGGTGTGCCGAGCTGGCGGAGGATGCGGCGCGCCTTGCGCGGAAAAGGATTCATCGCCATGCCCACCACCACCAGCGGATGGGCCGCCACGGCCGTCTGCACCGCGCCCACCAGATCGGCGTGGTTGCGCCCGATGCGGTCGCGGATGGCGGGATGGATGCGGGCTGGGTCGAGAATCGTGCGGCTCATGGCTGGTCCTTGCAAGAGAGAAATGGCGCTAATGTAGCCCCCACCGCTGCTTATGACAAGCGCTGCAAGGTGGCCGCGTCGGGCCGGCCATCGAAGAATTGGCGCAGGCAGACGGCAAACAAGGACTCGGCCGGCGCGGCGGCGGCGAACAGGGTGAGCGAAGAACGCAGCTTCATTTCATCGGTGGCGCCAAAAATGGCGTGGGCACTGTCCTCGGCCTGCAGCAGCAGGGCGCAGCATTCGCGCAGGCGGGCGCCCAGCAGCGCATGATCGAGGTAGGCGCGCGCCTCGTCCACGCCGGCGAGCGCATAGCGCTGCGCCATGGCGCTATGGCCCAGACCGGCGATTTGCGGAAAAATGAACCACATCCAGTGGCTGCGTTTGCGGCCGGCGCGCAGTTCGTCCAGCACGGATTGGTACGCGTCGTGCTGCGCATTGACGAAGCGTTGCAGATCGAAGATATCGCCCATGATGTCCACCTCATGTATAGAGAAAACGGCTAAGGCTGTGTTACTTTTTGCAGCGGCATTGTCCTACAACTTACCCTCATGTGATCTTATAACCCTGCTCTCGTCCACGGCCTAAGATGTGCGCTCATTCAACCGAAACAAGAGGAGAACATCATGGCATCGTCGAACCAAGGCAGCAACCAGGGCGGCAACCCAAGCAGCAAGCAAGGCAGCCGCAGCGACAACCAGCAGTCGGACGACAACCGCGGCGGCAATCAGGGCGGCGATACCAGCAACCGTGGCTTCGCCTCGATGGACCCCGAACGCCAGCGCGAAATCGCGGCCGAGGGTGGACGCGCCGCCCACGCCTCCGGCAACGCGCACGAGTTCACCTCGGAAGAAGCGCGCCGCGCCGGCAGCATGAGCCACAAGAACGACCCCAACCGCCAAAGCGCCACCGATGACGAGGATCAGGAAGACAAGCAGCGCAGCAGCGGCAACCGGGGCGGCAGCGGCGGCGGCAGCCGGCAAAGCGGTTCCGACGACGACGACCGCAGTAGCGGCTCCGGCTCGCGCAGCAGCGGCAGCGGTAGCGGTAGCACTGGCGGCGCGCGCGGCGGCACGCCCGAGCAACATACCGAGACCGGCCGCCAAAGCCACAAAAACGACGACAAGCGCTAATTGACGGGCGGGTACGCTACCCCGCCGGCTTGCTCCCACGGCGTGCACGCCAGCAATGGCGCGCGCCGTTTTCATTTTGACCGGCTGCTCAGCACTGCCGAGCCCGTGTCCGGATTTGGGGCCTGGCCCCAAATCCGGACACGGGCTGGTCTGTTACGGGGCGGGAGTCTGCAGCCTTCAGCGCGTGCCGAAGGCCAGGCGCTTGCCTTCGCGCAGCATGCGTTCGAAGTCGGTGCCCGGCACGGGCTGGCTGAAGAGATAGCCTTGCAGCTGGTCGCAGCCGAGTTCGCGCAGGAAACTCATCTGCTCGGGCGTTTCCACGCCTTCGGCCACGATTTCCTGGCGCAGCTGCTGGGCCATGGTGACGATGGCGCGCGCGATGGCGCAATCGTTCTCTTCGTACGGCAGGCCGATGACGAAGGCGCGGTCGATCTTGAGCGTGCTGATCGGGAATTTTTTCAGATATGCCAGGCTGGAATAGCCGGTGCCGAAATCGTCCAGTGCCAGCGCCAGGCCCATGGCCACCAGTTCGTTCATGATGGCGATCACCTTGTCGGCGCCTTTCACCAGCAGGCTTTCCGTGATTTCCAGCATCAGCTGTTCCGGCTGCACGCCGTGGCGCGCCATGACGTCGGCCATGCGCGCCGGCAGGCCGCGGTCGAACTGGCGCGCCGACAGGTTGACCGCGATCGGCGGCATCAGCAGATTGGCGTCCTGCCAGACGCGGATCTGGCGGCAGGCTTCTTCCATCACCCAGTTGCCGAGCTCCAGGATCAGGCCGGTCTCCTCGGCCACCGGGATAAAGACGCCCGGCGAGACCAGGCCGCGCACCGGATGCTTCCAGCGCAGCAGCGCCTCGGCGCCGACGATGCGGCCGCTGCGCAGGCTGACCTTGGGCTGGTAGTACAGCATCAGCTCATTATTGGCCAGCGCCTGCCGCAGCTCGCTTTCGATGCGCAAATGCTCCTTGGCGCGCTGGTTCATCTCTTCGCTGTAGAACAGGAAGCCCGACTCCGGCTGCAGGGCGGCGCGCGTCATGGCGACGTCGGCGCCGCGCAGCAGGGTGTCGGCGTCCTCGCCGTCTTCGGGATAGATGGCGATGCCGACATGGGCGCCGGTCTGCAGGTGCTGGCCGTCGATCCGGACCGGCGCGGCCAGCGAGGCGATCAGTTTTTGCGCGACGATGGCGGCGTGTTCGCGCTTTTCGATGTGCGGCAGGGCGATGCCGAAACGGTAACCGTCGAGGCGCGCCAGGATATCGCCTTCGCGCAGGCACAGGCGCAGCAGGCGGCCGATCTCGACCAGCAGGCGGTTGCCGATTTCATGGCCCAGGGTGTCGCTGATGGCGCCGATGCGGCTGATGTCGATCACCAGCAAGGCGCCATGCTCCAGGCTGCGGCGCGCCTCGGCCAGGGCTTGCGCCACCAGTTGCTGCAGCAAGCCCTGGTTGGGCAGGCCGGTCAGCGCGTCGTAATTGGCCATGCGCTGCATGCGCGCCACAGCGTCCTTGTGCACGCTGATATCGGTAAACAGCGAGAAGGTATGGCTGATGCGGCCTTCGGTGTCGCGCACGGCGCTGATGGTGACCGCTTGCGGGAACAGTTCGCCGTTCTTGCGCTTGCCGACGATCTCGCCGCGCCAGGGGCCGGCGCCGCGCATGGCGGCCTGCACCTTGGCGCGGAATTCGGCGTCGTGCATGCCCGAGCGCAGCAGGTCGGGCGTCTTGCCGATCGCTTCGGCCGGGCTGTAGCCGGTGATGCGGGTGAAAGCGCCGTTGATGGAGACGATGCGTTCGTTGGCGTCGGTGATCAGCACGCCCTGGTCGCTGTCTTCGATGATGCGCGCGTGCAGATTGAGTTTCTCGGCATGGCTCAGCGCCTTGTTCACCTCTTCCAGCTGGACGCGCATGCCGACCGGCTCGCGCTGCGCGTCATGCATCAGGGAGATGGCCATATGGACCCAGATCACTTCGCCATTCTTCCTGCGGCGGCGCACGGCGGTAATGGCGTTGCCGGCCTCCAGCAGCAGTTCGGCGATATCGCCGCCCTCCTCGCTGCCGTCGTACAGGAAGAGGATGTGCTGGCCCAGCGCTTCACGCGCGGGGTAGCCGAACATGCGTTCGGCGCCCTCGTTCCATTCGCGCACATAGCCGGCCAGGTCGAGTTCCAGCATGGCCGTCATGCCGGCCGCCGGCACGGCGGCGATCTGCCAGCCGCGCAGCTCTTCCAGCGCGGCGTCCAGTTCGGCCAGGGCGCGCAACTGCGCCTCGCCCTGCAGATCGCGCGCGGCGCGACTCAGGGCTTGGCAGCGCGCGATGGCGGTATCAAGCATGGGACTGGCCCGCGCCGCTGGTAACGCTGAGCATCCATTGATTGGCTTCGGCCACGGCGGCATTGAAGTCGGCCGCGTCCAGCTGCAACTGCTGCAGGCTGGCGGCGACGGCGCCGAAGTCGCCGTGCTCGGCCTGCTCCAGCAGGCGCAGCAGCGTGCCCAGCTCACCCGCCTTGGCCAGCAGCGCCTGCTTGACGGATTCGCCGATGGCGAGCGGCTGCATGACCTCGGCCAGCGGCATGCCGAACAGCGCGCCCAGCAGCGAGAACATGCCCGTCATGAAGGCTTGCTCCTGCTGGTGCTTGTCCAAACCGGCGCGCCGCGCCAGCAGCTCCATCGCCATGGCGCGCACCGAGACGCGCGCCAGCAGCATGGCCGTGCGCAGGTCGCCGTCGCGGGCGGCGAACAGCATCAGGTTGAGCCAGCGGCGCAATTGCTGGCGGCCCAGGATCAGGATGGCCTGCGAGAAGCTGGTGACGCGCCGGCCCGTGCCCATGCCCAGGGAATTGACCAGCTTCAGCAGATGGTAGGACAGGGTCGGGTCGCGCCGCAGCAAGGCTTCGATTTCATGGGTATCGGCATCGTTCGCCACCAGCTGCACCAGTTGCAGGGCCAGTCCGCGCGAGGCGGCGGCCTGGCCGGCGGCGCCCTTGGCCGGCGTGTCGAGCGCCCAGTCGCCGCGCACCCAGCGCGCGCCGGGCGGCACATCGTCCAGCGCCGCCATGCTGTCGGCGCGGCAGAGTTCGCCGGCCGGCAGCGGCTGCCAGCCGGCGCCGGCCAGCGCCTCGGCCAGCGGCCCTGCCAGCGTCTCCGGATAGAAACAGCTGCTGGCGGCCGGCAGCCCGATCAGCACGCCAGACAGCGCCAGCGGCGCCGCGTCCTGCGCCGCTTCGCCGGCTGTGCCTGGGGTGGTGGCGTCATCCGGCTGGCCCGCCGTGCCGGACGCCGGCGGCGGCAGGCTGGCTGCGCCGACGGACGCCGGGTCTCGGGGCGCGAAGCCGCCACCGTCGAACAAGAGGGCGGCGGGCTGGCCTTTGCGGTCGGCCAGCAGGTGCAGGAAAACGGGCGCTAGGGTCGGAGCTATCATGCGGAATCGGATCGGGCCAGAGGATTCGGACTCATAATGGTACTCCCAAAACAGTTGGCGTAGGCCAACATTCTGTCGTCATTTCCTGTCAAACATCAAGACGGCGCGGTGATGGCCACGCCCGGCAGGTGATGACACAGACGGTCGAACATGCCGGGCTGGGCCATGCGCTGGCGCCACCAGTCCAGCGCCGCCCCGCCCTCGCCGCTGCGCCAGGCCAGATAGAAGGTTTCTGCCGGCTTGGGTTCCTCGACTTGCTTTTCCACCAACAAACCGGCGGCGATGGCGGCGCGCGCGCACGGCGCGGGCAGGAAACCGAAACCGAGGCCGGCCAGTTGGGCGCCGTACTTGCTCTCCAGTGTGGGCAGGGTCAGCGTATCCTGGCCCAGCAGCAGGCCGACGGTGCGCGGCGCGATGCGGCGCGCCGTATCGGCGGTGACGATGGCGCGGTGGCGCTGCAGCTCGGCGCGCCCGAGCCGCCCTTCCACCGCTGCCAGCGGGTGGCTGGGGGCGACGGCGAAGACCCAGTCCATGCTACCCATCGGCTGCGACACATAGCCGCCGCCGGCCGGACCGTCGCCCGGCGCGCCCACCAGCAGGTCGACGCGGCGCTCCAGCAGCGCTTCCCAGGTGCCCGACAGGGTTTCCTGGGCCAAGCGCAGCCGGGTCTGGCTCGCCACGGCGTAGAAGGCGCGGATATCGGCCGCCAGCGCCAGCGGCGCGAACATGGAATCGGTGCCGAGGACCAGCTCGGTTTCCCAGCCCGAGGCCACGCGCCGCACGCGGTGCTCCAGATCCTGGGCCGCGTGCAGCAGATAGCGCCCCTCTTTCAGCAACTCGCGCCCGGCCGGCGTCAGTTCCACGCGCGGCCCATTGCGCTCGAACACCTGCACGCCCAGGTCCTCCTCCAGCTTGGCGACGGTGTAGGAAATGGTCGAAGGCACGCGGTGCAATTCCTTGCCGGCGGCCGAGAAGGAGCCACGGCGGTCGATGGCATCCACGATCTGCAGGGCGTCGAGGCTGAGTCTGAGCATTCGAAATTTTCGATAATGAGTTGAGAAATTTTCCGTTTTTTGGATTTTACAGGCCCGCGTAGAATGAGTCCTGTGTTCGAAATTATCGCAAATAAATCTCTCGAAAGGAGCAAGACCATGCTGCAAGTACGTAAAAGCGAAGACCGGGGCCATGCCAACCACGGCTGGCTGGACTCCCACCACAGCTTCTCGTTCGCCGACTACCACGACCCCAAACATATGGGTTTCGGCCCGCTGCGCGTGATCAATGAAGACCGCGTCGCGCCCGGCCAGGGTTTCGGCACCCATGGCCACCGCGATATGGAAATCATTTCCTATGTGCTGGACGGCGCGCTGGAGCACAAGGACAGCATGGGCAACGGCTCCGTGCTGCACTACGGCGACGTGCAGCGCATGACGGCCGGCAGCGGCGTGCGGCATAGCGAGTTCAACCACTCGGCGACCGAAGGCGTGCATTTTCTGCAAATCTGGGTCATGCCCAGCGCCAGCGGCATCGCACCGGGCTATGAGGAAAAGCATTTCACGGCCGACAGCAAAACCGGCGTGCTGCGCCTGATCGCCTCCGCCGACGGCCGCGACGGTTCGGTGCTGATGCACCAGGATGCCTCGCTGTACGCCAGCATCCTGAACGGCGGCCCGGCCCTGCGCCACAGCCTGGAAGCCGGCCGCCTGGCCTATGTGCATGTGATCCGCGGCAGCCTGACGGTGAATGGCGAGCGCCTGCAAGGCGGCGACGCGGCCAAGCTGAGCGGCGAAAGCGAGGTCGTGCTGGAGCAAGCGGAAGACGCCGAAGTCCTGCTGTTCGACTTGCCGCGCTAAAGCAAAACCGGGGACAGACCACCTTTTCGGGCAATATTGCCCGGAAAAGGTGGTCTGTCCCCAGTCCTGTATTGAAACCTGGAAAATGGTCCTCAATATAGGAAAGCATAATATTTGGTAAGATGAAGGGCGCGCGCCGAGTCTGACGAGCAGACCGGCGCGCTTTTTGAATTATCCGTCCTGAAAAAAGAAGAGCACATCATGCAGTCCGCCGCCGCCCAAGCACCCAAAGAAGCACTCGATTACGTCACGTCCTGCGCCCTGCCGACGCCCTGGGCCCAGTTCACGCTGCACGCCTTCGTCGAGCACGCCACCGGCAAGGAACACCTGGCCATGGTGCTGGGCGATATCGGCGATGGCGCGCCGGTGCTGGCGCGCGTGCACTCCGAATGCCTGACCGGCGACGTGCTCTACTCGCAGCGCTGCGACTGCGGCGCCCAGCTCGAAGGCGCGCTCAAGCGCGTGGCCGAGGAAGGCCGCGGCATCGTGCTGTATCTGCGCCAGGAAGGCCGCGGCATCGGTCTGGTCAACAAGATCCGCGCCTACCGCCTGCAGGAAGCCGGCGCCGACACGGTGCAGGCCAACGAACAGCTCGGCTTCAAGGCCGACCAGCGCAACTATGCCCTGGTCGAGCCCATGCTCAAACAGTTCGGCGTGCGCAGCCTGCGCCTGATGACGAATAATCCGCGCAAGATCGCGGCCATGGAAAATCTGGGCTTCACGGTGGCCGAGCGCGTGCCGCTGCTGGTCAACCGCAACGCCTTCAACCAGCATTATCTGGATACCAAGGCGAGCAAGCTGGGCCACATGATGGCGCCGCTGACCCCGCCCGCTGCCGAGGACGGCCAGCTCTAAGCGCCGGCCCCGCCCTTCACCCCAAGTCCCAGGAATAGATGAAATTTACTAATCTTGCCGTAACGCTGATGCTGACTTGGGGCTGCGCCAGCGCGCTGGCGGCCCCACCCGCCGCCCCCGCTGCGCCTGACACGCCCACCGCGCCGGCCACGCCGGCGCTCCAGGACGGCGCCCTGCCGCCGCCGTCGAGCACGGCGCAAAAGCTCTACTCCGCCGCCAAGAAGGATTTGCTGCAAGTGCGCTCGCTGCTGAAAAGCGGCCGCACCCAGTCCTCGGTCGGTTCCGGCTTCCTGGTCGGCACCAGCAATCTGGTGCTCACCAATTACCACGTCGTTTCGCAATTCGCGCTCGACCCGGAAACCTATACCGGCGAGTGGGTCGATACCTCGGGCCAGCGCGGCAATATCGAGCTGCTGGCGGTCGATGTGCTGCACGACCTGGCCGTGGTGCGCGTCAACCGCTACGGCACCGGCTTCTTCAATGTGCCCGAGCAGCCGGTACGGCTGACCCAGGGCCAGTATCTGTACTCGCTGGGCAATCCGCTCGACCTCGGTTTCGCCATTTCGGAAGGCGCCTTCAACGGCGTCATCACGCGCAGCTTCTACGAGCAGCTGATGTTTACCGGCCCGATCAACTCCGGCATGAGCGGCGGCCCCAGCGTCACCGTCAATGGCGAGGTGGCCGGCGTCAACGTGTCCAAGCGCCTCGATGGCGAACTGGTCAGCTTCCTGGTGCCGGCCCGCTATGCCCAGGAATTGCTGAAGAAAGTCCAGGCCCAGGGCAAGCCGCCCAAGGATTTCACCACCGTCGTCGCCGCCCAATTGCTGGCGCACCAGAAAGCCATGGTCGACCAGCTGCTGGCCACGCCGCTGGCGCTGAAAGCGATGGGGCCGTACCAGGTGCCGGTGCGCGAAACCGAGCAGATGCGCTGCTGGGGCCGCTCGAACCAGAAGGCCGACAAGCCCTTCACGGTCGACATCACCAACTGCGCGATGGAATCGGCCATCTTCGTGTCCGGCTCGCTGCAGACGGGACAGATCGGCATCCGCCACCAGTTCATGCGCAGCACCGAGATGGGCAGCCTGCGCTTCGCCCAGCTCGCGAGCGCCTCGTTCAAGAACGAAGCCTTCGGCGGCTACAAGGACAGCCGCTTGACCGGCCCCAACTGCACCGAACAATTCGTCAAGAACCAGAGCTTGCCGCTGCGCGCCGTGCTGTGCGTGCGCGCCTACCGCAAATTCGAGGGGCTGTACGACTTTTCCCTGCTCACCTCCAGCACCGACGAAGGCTTGATAAACCTGCAAAGCCGGATGGATGCGCGCGGCGTGTCCTATGAAAACGGCATGCGCGCCTCGCGCGCCTTCCTCGAAGCGCTGGCGCGCGGGGGCGCCAAATGACGGGGCCCTACTTCGTCGAACTGCTGGCGCGCAATGGCGACGTGCTGCACCGCCACCGGGTGGACAGCCTGCCGATCCGCATCGGCCGCGGCTACGACAACGACTTCATCCTGGACGATGCCCACACCGCCGCGCGCCACGCCATTGTGGAAGCGGCGCCCGAAGGCGGCCTGCTGCTGCGCGACCTGGGCAGCCAGAACGGCGTGATCCACCAGGGCCGGCGCCATAGCGAAGTGGCGCTGGACGGCAATACGGTGGTGCGCCTGGGCCACACGCGCCTGCGCATCCGCAGCGCCGCCTACCCGGTCGCGCCCGAGATGACCGACACCACCATGCACGCCTGGGAAGGCGGCGCGCCGGCCTTGGCCGGCCTGGCCCTGATCGCCCTGTTCACGGGCGTGGAAGAAGCCTTGTCGGACGTGGAATCGTTCCAGGCCATCCGCTACCTGCTGCTGATCGCCTCCAGCCTGGGCGCGGGCCTGGTGTGGAGCGGCGTCTGGGCCTTGGCCAACCGCCTGTTCGGCGGCCATGCGCGCATGGGACGGCACCTGTTCATCCTGGGCAGCGGCCTGATCGCCGTGGGCGCCTGGCGCGCCGTCAGCAGCGTGCTGGCCTATGCCTGGTCGGCCGAATTCTTCACGCGCTACGGCAACCACATGACGCTGGCCATCGTGTGCGGCATGGTCTACTTCCACCTCACCACCATCAAGCCCCGGCATCCGCGGCGCATGGCCGCCTTCTGCGGCAGCCTGCTCGCGCTCGGCTCCGGCTTGCTACTGATGAGCAATCTGCAAAGCACGGGCCGCTTCAGCGACGAGCTCTACATGTCCGTCCAGCTGCCGCCGCAGGTACGCCAGAGCAAAGACCACAGCGTCGACGACTTCATGAACAGTGCCGCCAAGCTCAAGCCCAACGCCGACGCCGCCCGCCGCCACACCGTCAAATCCGACGACAACGACGACGATTAAGCACAGCTGACCCCGCCGGACGGCCGTCCCGTCCACCTTGGGGTCAGACCCCAAGTGGACCAAATGGACACGGGCTGGACGGCAACTGCGGGCGGCACTACGGCCGGGGCCGTGTCCGATTTTGGGGTCTGGCCCCAAAATCGGACACGGGCTCGGCGGTTCAGGCGGCGGGCGGGCCTTTGAGTTCGACGCCGTTGCCTTCGGGATCTTGCAGATAGATGGAGGGGCCTTCGCCTTCGGCGCCGTAGCGCGATTCGGCCGGGCCGTGCGGGACGTCGTGCGCCACCAGGTGGGCGAGGATGGCGGCTTCGTCGAAGGGTTCGACGCGGAAGCAGAAGTGGTCGACGTTGCGCCCTTCCTTGCCGGGCGCGGCGCCGCCGGTCTGGCCAAGCTTCTTGTCGACGGGGATCAGGTCGATCAGGCTGCTGCCGGCGCGCAGCTGGTACAGGCCGATCGCTTCCTGCTGGCGCTCGAAAGCGCAACCCAGCACATCGGTGTAGAATCGAACCATGCGGTCCAGATCGACCACGCGCAGCACGATATGGTCGATCTCGCGGATGCGTATCATTGCCTGTCTCCTATTGTGATTTATTGGCTGGCCGATTGTACAAGTTTTCCCACGGGCCAGGATTGAATCACAATATCGATCACCGTATGCAGCTGGGCGCGCTCCACGCCCGCCGCCGCCTGCACCGCCAGCCCCTGCCGCACCGTCGCCACATAGCGCGCCAATTGTTCCGGACAGGCGTCGGCCGGTAAATCCCCCTCTTCCCGCGCCCTGCGCAGCCGGTCGCGCAGCCGTGTTTCGCTATGCTCGCGGCGCGCGATCAGTTCGTCGCGCACGGGTTTGGCTTCGTCGCTGCAGGCCAGGGCGCCGTTGACGTTCAGACAACCGTGCGGGCTGTCCGGCCGGGTCTGGGCGTCGACCGCGCCGCGCAGCAGCGCTTCGACCACGGCGCGCGCGGTCGGCTGTTCCAGTGCCACGTCGCAGTAATTCATGCGCGTGCTCTGGTAGCGCTCCAGTGCCTTGCGGAACAAGGTTTCCTTGTTGCCGAACACGGCGTACAGGCTGGGCCGGTTCATGCCCATGGCCGTGGTCAGCTCCGGCAGGGAGCTGCCCTCATAGCCCTTTTCCCAGAACACTTCCATGGCGCGATCCAGGGCCTGCTCTTCATCGAAAGTGCGCGGCCGGCCCAGTTTGCAAGGTAGCTTATTCGATTCTTTCATACCGTTCGGTTAAAAAAGTTCTTGACACCCATCATCGCATAAGTAGATTATAACCGACCAGTTAAAAATTCAAGGAGCAGTTCATGCAGTCCACTTCCAGCGCCCCGGCGGCCGATTTCAGCGCCGCCAGCCCCGCGCCCAAACCGTCGCTGGCCACCTGGCTGGCCGTGCTGTCCGTCGGCGTCGGCGCTTTCGCCCTCGTCACCACCGAATTCCTGCCGGTCGGCCTGCTGCCGCAGATCGCCGCCGAACTGCGCATCAGCGAAGGCCTGGCCGGCCTGCTGGTCACGATGCCCGGCTATATCGCCGCCCTCTCCGCCCTGGCCGTGACCATCGGCGTCGGCAAGACCGACCGCCGCATCGTGCTGCTCGCCCTGCTCTCCCTGCTCTTCGTCTCGAATCTGGCGGTGGCGCTGGCGCCGAACTTTGCCTGGGTGCTGGCCGGACGCGCCCTGCTCGGCGTGGCCGTCGGCGGCTTCTGGGCCGTGGGCCTGGCGGTCGGGCCGCGCCTGGTGTCGCTGCAGTACGCGACGCGCGCCAATTCCCTGATCTTTGCCGGCGTTTCCCTCGGCACCGTGGCCGGCGTGCCGGCCGGCGCGCTGCTGGGCGAGATCATGGGCTGGCGCGTGGCTTTCGGCGCTGCGGCCGGCGTGGCGGTACTGGTGCTGCTGACCCAGCTCCTGCTGCTGCCCAAGCTGCCGGTCCAGCGCGGCGTCGCCCTGCGCGACCTGCCGCAACTGCTGCATATTCCCAAGGCACGCATCGGCCTGATCGCCACGCTGCTGATTTTCGTGGCCCAGTTCGCGGCCTACACCTATATCTCGCCCTTCCTCGAGCAGGTCACGCATATGAACGCAAAGACCATCAGCGCCCTGCTGCTGGCCTATGGCGTGACGGGCTTCTTCGGCAATATCCTCGGCGGCTGGATCGCGGAGAAAAGCGTGCGCGGCGCGCTGGCCGGCACCGCCCTGGTGATGGGCCTGGCCACGGCCAGCCTGCCGCTGCTGGGCGCCGATCCGCTGGCGGCCACGGTGCTGGTGTCCGTCTGGGGCCTGGCTTTTGGCGCGATGCCGATTTCGGTGCAAAGCTGGATGATGAAATCGGCGCCGGATGCGATGGATTCGGGCGGCGCCCTGTTCGTCGCCACCGCCCAGGTGGCGCTGGCCAGCGGCGCGGCCGCCGGCGGCGTGGCGGTCGACCATTTCGGCCTGTTCAGCGCCATGTTCCTGGGCGGTGCTTTCGCCGCCGCCACCGTCTTCGTCATGCTGAAGTTCGGCAACCCGCGCCGTTTTGCGAGCCGCCTGCACGTGGTGCATTGAGTTTTTCAGGTCCGGACGCGCGCGCGTCCGGACACCCATTCAGCGCCAGGGCTTGGCGATCGGGCTGCGGCCCGCCAGCGGCAGATATCTGCCATTGCGGTACTGCAGCCGCAGCAGCTGGTCCACTTCGACCGCAGGCTGCACGCCATTCCTGCCGCCTGCGCTGACGGCGCCCGTGTAGCGCACCGTGATATCGCCCGGCTGCTGCGCCGAGGCCGACACGCTCCAGTCGCCGCGCAGCGCCACGCAGTCGTGCGCCGCATCCGGCTCGTCGTAGCCGCCATCGACGCGGCCGCGGAATTCGCGCACCACCTCCTGCAAACGTCCCAGGCAATCGGGCAGGCTGTAGGCATTGCTGTCGTTCAGCTGCAGTTCAAGGATGGGCGCGGGGTTGACCTTGTCCTTGCCGAATTCGTACAGCGACAGCCATTCGTTGCAATGGCCCTGCCAGCAGCTGCCGTAACTCGCACTCAATCCCATGCGCTGCGCCGACAATTGCAGCGGCTGGATATCGGCCTGCGACTCGTAACCGACATAGGCCAGCGGCTCCTGGCGCTGCACCAGCTTCCAGCCGCTCTTGCTGGTTTCGAAGGTGTAGGCGGCCAGCGCGAGCGGCATGCCATGGCTGCTTTCCGGCGTGCCGTCGGCCGTGGCTTTGCTCATGCGCGCAATCAGCACATAGCGCTTCTCGCCCAGACGGCTGACAAAGGCCGGCTCCACGATCACGCTCTGGGTCCGGGGCATGGCCTTGGCCGGCACGGCGCGCTTGAGCAGGCGCGGCTTGTCCTTGCCTGCGGACGCCGGCATCGCCCCGGCCGCCGCGCCGCTCCAATCGGGATGGCCGCTGGACAGCTTCACCGTCTGCACGCGGCCCGCGGTTTCATCCTGCCATTTGGGGAAGGCCAGCACCAGCAGATCGCTGGCGGCGGGCAGCTCGAACTCGCCCGCCTCCTGGGCCAGGGCGGGACCGGCAATCAGCAGCGTGGCGCCCAAAACCAGCGCCGCCTGTGTGTTCAGGGCTTTCATTCGTTTGGGCTCCCAACAAGTTCAAATGCGGCCGCGCCGGTACTCGGCCAGGAAGGCTTTGGTCTGCTGCGGCGTCATCGCCTGGACCGGATCGCCGTGGTACACATACAGGAAGGGCATGCCGCCCAGCCGGTCGGTCAGCTTGGCCGACACCAGGAAATAGCTGCCCAGCGGGTAGACGGCGGTATCGCGCAGGCGCCGCGAGCATTCGACCCGCAGCTCGGAGCTGTAAGCCTGTCCATTCACCGGACGCACCCGCACCGCGCCACCCTGTTCGAACGATTCCACCGCCACATCGCGGTAGGCATAGATGTCGCGCGCCACGCCGCCTCCTGTTATCAAGCCAATACGATATGGTAGCAGGAGAGATTAGTTACCGTCGAGAAATTCCGTCAAACATGCCAGTGCATGCTCGATATTGCCATGCAGGCCGGCCACGGCCTGGGCGCCGAGCAGCGCCTCCAGCTCTTTCTGCGCCGCGCGCCAGGCCGGACGGGCGGCGCGCTGCACTTCGCGCCCCGCCGCCGTGATGGCGACGATGCGCTGGCGCGGATCGCCGCCCGCCTGCAACTCAATCCAGCCCGCCTCGATCATGGGCCGCAGATTGCGCGTCAGCGTGGTGCGTTCCATGCCCATTTCGGCCGCCAGCCGCGCCATGGGCAGGGACAGTTGCAGCACATGGCTCAAGAGCGAGAACTGGGTGTTTTTCAAGCCCGCCTGGGCCAGCAGGCGCTGGTCGTAAAAGCGCGTGACGGTGCGCGTCAGCTTGCGCAACTGGAAGCAGGTACAGGGAATGGCGAGGCTGGTCTGGAGCATCATTTGAACGCAAAAGCCTAAAAATCAGGTGCAAATACACGGATTATTTAAATTACATTATAGTGTAGCTACACCTATTTTTGAAGGAGGAAGGCATGCAAGCACAAGATACGGCGGCAAGCTGGCTGAGCGACGAGGCGGAGATGCGCGCGCGCCTGGCCGAACCGGGCGTGGCGGGACTCGACAAGCTGCGCGGCAGCAGCGGCCTGGCATTTCTTCAAGGGATAGGCAACGGCGATCTGCCGCCGGCGCCGATGCTGGAATTGCTGGGCATGACCCCGATCGCGGTCAGCGAAGGGCGCACCCTGTTCCAGGGCCGGCCCGGCGCCCAGCACTTCAATCCCAGCGGCAGCGTGCACGGCGGCTACGCGGCCACCCTGCTCGACACGGCAGTCGGCTGCGCCGTGCACAGCTGCCTGCCGCCCGGCAAAGGCTATACCACGCTGGAACTGAAGGTGAACTTCATCCGCGCCCTGAGCGACAAGACCGGCCCGATCCGCGCCGAAGGGCGCGTCATCAACGTCGGCGGCCAGGTCGGCATCGCCGAAGGCCGCATCACCGATGCCAACGGCAAGCTCTACGCCCACGCCACCACCACCTGCCTGATCTTCCCGATCTGAGGCCGGCCCGGGGCCAGCGCTGCCCGGCCCGCGCTGGTCCTCAGCCGGCCGGGTGGCGCGCCAGCGCCGCCGCCCGCGCTACTTCTCGGCGACGCAGGCGGCTTCGGCCTCGCGCGCGGAACGCGGCGCGTCCACGCCCGCCGGCAGCGGGGCCAGCCCGGCCTGCTCGCGCAGCGCCGCCGCCTTGTCGGTGCGCTCCCAGCTGAACTCGTCCTCGCTGCGCCCGAAATGGCCGTAGGCGGCCGTCTTCGTGTAAATCGGGCGCAGCAGGTCGAGCATCTTGACGATGCCCTTGGGCCGCAGGTCGAAGTTTTCCCGCACCAGGTCGACAATCTGCCGGTCCGGGATCACGCCCGTGCCTTCCGTGTACACGGTGATATTGATCGGTTTGGCGATCCCGATGGCATAGCTGATCTGGATCTGGCACTGCCGCGCCAGACCGGCGGCGACGATGTTCTTGGCGACGTAGCGCGCGGCATAGGCGGCCGAACGGTCCACCTTGGACGGGTCCTTGCCGGAAAACGCGCCGCCGCCGTGCGGGCTGGCGCCGCCATAGGTGTCGACAATGATCTTGCGCCCGGTCAGGCCGCAATCGCCCTGCGGTCCGCCGATCACGAAGCGCCCGGTCGGATTGACCAGATAGCGCGTTCCGGCCAGCCACGCGCGCGGCAGCACGCGCTTGATGATCTCTTCAATGACCGCTTCCTCGATGTCGGCGTGCGAAACATCGGGCGCGTGCTGGGTCGACAGCACGACCGTGTCGACGCCGACCGGCCGCCCGTTCTCATAGCGCAAGGTCACCTGGGACTTGGCGTCGGGACGCAGCCACGGCAGCGTGCCGTCCCGGCGCAATTGCGACTGGCGCTCGACCAGCCGGTGCGCGTAATGGATCGCCGCCGGCATCAGCGCCGGCGTTTCGTCGCAGGCGTAGCCGAACATCAGGCCCTGGTCGCCGGCGCCCTGGTCGAGGTCGAGGCCGGAGCCCTCGTCCACGCCCTGGGCGATATCGGGGGACTGCTTGTCATAGCACACCATCACGGCGCAGCCCCGGTAATCGATGCCGAATTCGGTATTGTCATAACCGATCCGCCGCAGCGTCTGGCGCGCCACCTGGATATAGTCGACGTTGGCGTGGGTGGTGATTTCGCCGGCCAGCACCACCAGGCCGGTATTGCAGAGCGTTTCCGCCGCCACCCGCGCCTTTGGATCCTGTGCCAGGATCGCATCGAGAATCGCATCAGAAATCTGGTCGGCCACTTTGTCCGGATGTCCTTCCGACACGGATTCGGAGGAAAAGAGATAGTCGTTTGCCATGGGCTCTTTCTTGAGTAGATGAAGGGACTGTTTCAAACTGATTGCGACGCGCCTGGCGGCGCGTCAATCGGCCTGGCGCAACAGCTCGGCCGCTGGCTCGTTGTGGGACGCGGGACGGCTCGTGACGCTCTTGCCGAGCAGGAGGTCGCCTAGCCGGCCCGATGCGCCGAGCCAGAAACCCGAGGCATGGTTCCATTCGCGCGGATTGCGGAAGGTGCCGAACAGCATGTCCCACAGCGGCAGGCTGCTGTAGTTGTAGCGGTGCACCCCGGTTTGGTGGTGGACGGCATGGGCTTCCGGGCGCGAGATGATGAAGCCGAGCCAGTGCGGCGAACGAATATTGGCGTGGGTGAAAATGGTCGAGGCAAACAGGAAGTAGCCGCTCAGGATGGCCGCCTCCACATTCACCCCGACCACATAGGCCGCCAGGAAGGTCGAGACCAGCGTGTAGCCGATGGTGTCGATGGGATGAAAGTAAAAGGCCGTCGCCACTTCCAGCCGCTCCGAGCTGTGATGCATCTGGTGGAAGCGCCACAGCACCGGCAGCGCATGCTGCAGGCGGTGGCGGCACCAATCGAGCAGGTTGCTGAACAGGATGGCGGCGACGGCGCCGCCCGCGATGCCCCAGCTATCGAGGTCGATCAGGCGGTGTGCGCTCACCCAGTCGCGCCACAGCAGCGGCAAGGTATTGACGATGGCGCCGCCCAGCAGGAAGAAGCAAAAGCCCTTCAAGCGCCAGTACGGCACCGCCGCCAACTCGCGCGCCGGAAACAGCCGTTCCAAAACCAGAAACACAATGTAAGTCAGCGGAAACAGTAAGCCCAGAACCCCTTCCATGATCTCTCCTCCGGTGGATGTCTAATATTGTTGTTATCCGCGTGTTAGTAGGCCGGCGGCGCGGCGATGGTGAGCAGGCGCTCGACGAAGGCGTCGACCATCGCTTCGTCCACATGCTGGGTGACCACCAGGCGCAGGCAATGGCGGAAGCGCTTCGACACCGAAATGATCCAGCCGCACTCCTCCAGCGCGCGCATGACTTCGACGGCATCCGGCAGGTCGACGTTGACGATGTTGAGCTGGGGCGGCGCGACCAGCCGGTAGCCTTGCCGTTCCAGGCGTTCGACCAGGTAGCCCATCACGCGGTAGTTCCGGCGCGTGATCTCGGTATAGCCATCGAAGCCCAGCGTTTCCAGCACCGCATAGGTTGCGGCCGCCGCCGCGCCGCTGCGGGTGCCGATCAGGCTATGGTGGGTCGGGGTGGCATTGAAGAAGCTTTCGAGCTGGATGCTGTCGCGCAATTCCTGGGTGCGGAAGAAGACCGCGCCGGCCGGAATGATGGACAGGCCGTATTTGTGCGGGTCCATGGCGATCGAACACACCCCCGGCACGCTGAAGTCGAACTGCGGCAAGTCATGGCCGAGCGCCCGCGCGAAAGGAATGATGAAGCCGCCGGTTGCCGCATCGACGTGAAAGTACAGCTCGTGCTGCTGGGCGATGGCGGCCAATTCCCCGATCGGATCGACCGCGCCGAACTCGCTGCTGCCGGCCGTGCCGATCAGGGCGATGGTGTTGCCGTTGATGGCCTCGCGCGCGGCGTCCGGGCGCATGCGGAAGCGCGCGTCGAGGGCCACCGTGCGCAGGCGGATGCCGAGCAGATCGCACACCTTGCCCAGCGAGTAGTGCACGGTTTCGCCGGCCACGATTTCCGGCTGCGCGATATCGGGCCGGCGCTTGCGCGCCACATACATGGCCAGCAGATTGGCTTCGGTGCCGCCCGACACCAGGCTGCCCGCGCAGTCGGGCTTGCCGAGCAAGTCCCCCATCAGGGCCAGCGCCTTCTGTTCGGCCGCGCGGCAGCCGCGGAAGATGCGCAGGTCGCCCAGATTGCTGTCCAGCGCGGCCTGGCCCGCCAGCAGCGCGGCCTCGTGCGGCACGGTGCAAATGGAGTTCAGCACCCGCTTCCACGGCACGTCGCGTTCGCGCAACCCGGCCAGCTCGGCCAGCACCTCGTCTTGCGCGCGGCCGTGCTTACGCATGGGCACGCTCCGCCGGCGCCACGGCCTGCAGCAGCGGGCCGTACAACTGCCTGCGGCGCGACCACAGGCCGAACCAGAGGGTATTGGCGAAGGTCAGGTCGGCGTCGCGCAGCTTGGCCATCTGCCCGGGCGCGATCTCGGCCAGCAGCGGCGCGCCATCGGCCTGCTCCGAGGCGGCCAGCACGCCGCTGGGCAGGATCACCGAGGCATGGGCCTGGCCGTCGGCGTGCGGGCCGCCCGCGAACACGATGGCGACGCAGCTCAAGGTGGACAGTCCCCACAGCGAAGCGAGCTTCGACTCGACGTTCCGGCGCGACAGGCGGCTCGGCACGAACAGCACTTCCGCCCCTTGCAGGCTGAGGATGCGCGACGATTCCAGCACCCAGATATCGTCGCCGTTGAGGATGCCGATGCGGCCGCAATCGGTCTCGATGACGGGGAACAGTTCATCCTCGCGCCGCTGCTGCGGGTCCAGGGGGACGCGGCGGCTATGCGCCAGCGCACCGTGGCGGTCGAACAGCCAGGTGACTTCCTGCGTCCCGTCGGCCGCGAGCAGCGAGCCGCCCACGATATAGCAGCGCTTTTCGCGCGCCAGTTCGGCCAGCCCCTCTTGCACCCGGGCCAGCAGCGCGGCATCGCTGCGCTCAGCCTCGCCCAGGAAGCGGGCCGGCAGGACGATGAAGTCGGCCGCGGGGCTGGCGAGCACCGCTTGCCGCATATGCTCCCAAGCCTGCTCAGCGTTGGTATGGAGGCTGCCGGCGATGATGGAAATTTTCATGCTTTGCTTCTCCTAGTCGGTTCAGTGCGCATTCGCGCTCGGGGTGGTCTGGCGCATGCGCAGGCTGATTTCCGCGGCCAGGTCGCGGTTCAGGCCGACGTAATCCTCGGTCAGCGCGCCATAGGACTGGGGTTGGCGCAGGCCCAGTCCCTTCCAGGTATCGTCGGCCGTGTTCGCCGCGCGCAGCGCCAGGATCGCTTGGTTCGACAGCGTCGCGTCCAGCACGGCGGCGGCGTCCGGCGGCGCCTGGGCCAGCAAGCCTTGCGGGGTGGCGATCAGGCTGGTGCCGGCGAATTCCACCGTGATCGAGGTATTGCCGCGCACGCCGGTGATTTTGCCGACGGGGCCGCAATACACCATATTCACGGCGCTCAGGTAGGCGGTGGAGCGGAAGGCATTGATCATCGCGGCCAGGTTCTGGCGCAGCGAGCCGCCCGGCAGGAAAATGGTGGTGGCGCCCTTCAGCGCCAGGATGCGGATGGTTTCCGGTATCCAGAAGTCGGAACAGACGGCGATGCCGATGGGGCCGAATTCGGTCTCGTGCACGCTCATCTCATCGCCCGCCACGCAGGACACGGCTTCATTGGCGAAGGGATGGATCTTGTTGGCCTGGCCGATGGCCACGCCGTCGCGGTCGAGCAGGACCGAGGTATTGCAATAACGCCCGTCCGCCATCTGTTCGACCACCGAGCCGCACACCATATACACCCGGTGCTGGCGCGCCATGGCCGCCAGCTGCTCGAAGACGGGGCTGTCCAGCGTGGTGTCGGTGACGCCGCGCAGGTGGCCCTGGCCCGGCATATACCAGGCCGGCCCCAGGAAGAACTCGGGCAGGCAGACGATATCCGGGCGGCGCTCGCGGCAAGCCTGGTCGATCATCTGCAGCACGTGCGGCAGGTTGTCGCGCGGATCGGCTTGCCAGACGCTTTGTACGAGGGCGATCTTCATTGCGTAGTCTCCTTGGTTGATAGCGGGGATGCCGGCGGCGGCGCCGTGCCCGGCTTGGAGTGGTTGTCGATGCGCGCGAACCAGGCCGCGCGGTCGCTCGGCACCAATTCCACCGGCAGGCGGCAATAGGCTTCCAGCGCGGCCGTCAGGCGGGCACGCGTCTCGTGCCAATTCGCACCTTCGGCCGCGATCAGGTGGACGGCGACGTGGTGGGCGTCGCCCTGCACCGAATAGATGGGTTCGATGCCCGGCTCGGCCAGCAGAATCTCGTCCAGTTCGCCGATGTGGAAGCGCTGGCCGGCGGCGCCGACGCAGTCCTGCACCCGGCCCAGATGCACCAGCCGGGCATGCGCGTTGCCGCAGGAACAAGGGCTGGCATCGATCCGGACCAGGTCGCCGGTACGGTAGCGCACCAGGGGCATGGCTTCCTGCGCCAGCGTGGTCAGCACCAGTTCACCGGTCGCGCCGGGCGGCAGGACGGCGCCGCTGTCCGGGTTGATGACCTCGAACACGAAACGCTGCTCGGCCAGGTGCAGCTCGCCCTGGCGGCAAGGCAGGGCCACCGCCATCGCCTCGGTCATGCCGTAGTGGTTGTACACGCTGGCGCCCCACAGGCTTTCGATATAGGCTTTGCGCGCCGGCGACAGCGCCTCGCCGACGCAGACGATGCGGCGCACAGCCAAGTCGCGCCGCAGGTCGATGCCCTGCTCGGCCGCCAACGCCGCCAGCCGCAAGGCGCGGATCGGCGCACAGACCAGGGTCGTGACCTGGTGCGAGCGCAGCAGCGCCAGCAGGCGGGTCCAGGGGCATAAGCGGTTATTGGTGCCCACCGCCAGCACGCTGGCGCCGAGCAGCTCGGCCACGCGGTCGATGTCCGCCCCCACATAGGACAGTTCGTAAGGCACGGCGACGGCCATGATGTCGTGCCGCCCGAGCAGCTCGGCCCAGGCCAGGGCGACGCAGAACTGGTTGGTGCTCCAGTCGCGCGCCGTCACGAAGCCGGCATTGACGCCGCCCGTGGTCCCCGTGCTTTCGGCATAGCGCGTCAGGCGCTCGGGGGCGACGGCCAGCAGGCCGTAGGGGTATTCGGTGCGCAAGTCTTCCTTGGTAGTGAAGCCCAGCGTCGCCAACTCGTCCAGCGAATCGAGCGGGCGCACGGTGTACCAGCGCCGGTAGAAGGGGCTGGCCGCCGCGGCATGCTTCAGGGCCGCATTCAATTGGGCCAGCCGCGCGGCCGGCGCCCGCGGCGCGAGCAGGGCCGCCAGCAATTGCTCGGGCGTGCGGGCGCCGTGGTACAGGTCAATGGCCGCATCAGTCGCCGCATCGGGCGCGCTATCCGGCGTGGCATTGGCTGTGGCCTTGTGTGCGGCGGTGGGCACGGTCGTCCCGGCATGGCCCGCCGCCTCCGACAACGGGCCAGCCTGCTTGACGCCGGTGATGAACAGGCCCAATTCGATATCCTGGACTCGCGCGCCGGTCAAGGGCGTGGACTCGAGCAGGCTACGCAGCTCGGCCGAGGTGTAAGCCGCCTTGACCGAGTTGGCAAAGCCCTTGCGCATGGCGATGTTGATATTGCCGCGCATGAAGGCGATCGCTTCCTTGCTCAGGTCGCGCCGCAGATCGATGACGCAGTAGCGCCCACCCGGCTTGAGCACGCGGTGGACTTCGCTCAGCACGGCGACGGGATCGACCCATTCGTGCAGGGAGCTGTGGGTGAACAGCACGTCGAAGTGATTGTCGGGGAAAGGCATGCGCTGGCAATCGCCCAGCACGTATTCGCTGCGCGCCGTCAAGCCGTAGGCCGCCGCGTTGCGGCGCGCCACGTCCAGCATCCCGTCCGAGATATCGAGCGCGGTCAAGCGCGCTTCCGGGTCGTTTACCGTCTTCAGCCACTCCAGGCCGAAGTAGCCCGGTCCCGGCCCGATCTCGAGCGCGCTGCCGGCCCGCACTTCGCAATCGAGCAAGAGATCGATCTTCTCGCCCAGCCAGCCGCTGTCGCGGATATGGCGCTGCATTTCATCGTATTCGGTCGCGATATACACGCCCTGCAAGCCATTGTCGGTTTCTGGAACACGTTCACTGAGCATTGGAATCATCCCTTTCGATCTTTTCAAGTTGCACTGCGACGTTGCGAAAATTCGAACTTCCCATCCCGCCGCCGCGGCTGGCGCGGCCGGTCAGCATGTTCGCGTTCGAGCGCTGCCAGCTGGCGGCGCCCTGCTCTTCCGGATACCACCACGAGGGCGCCACATACACCACGCCGGGGGCGATGCCGTCGTACAGCTGGGCGGCAAAGCGGGCGCTGCCGTTCGCGCTGCGCACCAGCACCCAGTCGTCCTCGGCGATTCCCAGGGCCGCCGCCGCTTGCGGATGGATCTGGACCCGGGGCAGCGGCTCGCGCTTGCGCAGGCCGGCCAGCTGGCGGTATTCCGAGTTGTAGAAATGCTGCGAATGGGCGCTGGACATGCGGAAATGCCCACTCGGCAAATCCGGCCCCGGCTGGTATTGCGGCAAGGCGTCGCAACCCATTCTTGCCAGGCCGGGATGCAGCAGGTTGACCTTGCCGCTGCGGGTGCGGAAGCCGCTGCTCCGGTATTTGCGATAGCTGGGCTGGATGGCGATCGGCCCATGGCCCTGGAAACTGGCCCAGGTATGGCCGATGCCGGCCAGCTTGTGGTTCAGCGCCGCATCCAGGTCGGGCCAGAAGTGCTCGTCCAAGCCGAGGCGCTGCGCCAGGCCCAGGATGATTTCCTCGTCGCTGCGGCACTGGCCCACCTGGGCCAGCTTGCGGCGCGGCGCCAGGTAGGCGTTGAATTCGACGATCTGGTCGCGCTCCAGCCAGCTGCCCACCGGCAGCACGAGGTCGGCCAGTTGCGCGGTCGGCGTCATGAACAGGTCGCAGCTCATGTGGAAGTCCAGCGCGCCCAGGGCGCGGTGCACCCGCTGCGCATCGGCATACACCATGGGCAGGTTGCTGCCGAAGTTGAGCAGGGTCGTGACGGCGTAGGGCTGCTGCTCCAGCATCGCATCCCAGACCGCGTCCGGATGCGCCCAGCCCGACATCGACAGGACCGGATAGTCCCGTCCCCCGAGGCGTTTGCCCTGCTGCTCGGGGCTCAGGCGCTCCGCCAGCGGAAAGCTGCGCCGCCCGTCGACCGGCAACAGATCCCACAGCACGTCGCCACCCGGCGCATCCAGGTTGCCGCTCAAAGCGCTGAGCATGCAGATGCTGCGCAGCGTGGCAAAGCCATTCTCGTTCTGCGACAGGCCGGTGCCGGCCTCGATGCAGGCACGCTGCGCCTGGCCATAGGCGCTGGCAAGCGCCCGCACCTGCTCCGGCGTCAAATCGGTCAGCCCGGCCACGCGCTGCGGATCGTATTGGCGCGCATGCTCGCGCAGCTCGTCGAAGCCCTCGGTATGCTCGCGCACGAAATCGGCGTCGTACCAGCCCTCTTCGATCAGCAGGTGCAGCATGCCGAGCGCCAGGGCGCCGTCGCTGCCGGGCCGGATCTGCAGCCAGAGCTCGGCGCGCTTGCTCAACTCGGTGGCGCGCGGATCGATCACCACCAGGCGCGCGCCGCGCTGCAAGGCCTTGGCCAGCTTCATGCCGATCAGGCCATCGGAATGCGTTTGCAGCTTGTTGCTGCCCCAGATAACGATCAGCTCCGGCTCGCCGTCGTAGTCGCAGAAAGTGAAGCCGCCGCAGGTGAGGATGGAAGCCATGACGCGCGGATAGAAGCACACATGGCCGGGGCCGAGCACATTCGGCGTGCCCAGGGTATTGGCAAAGCGGAACACCCACTCCTGGTAGTTGCGGTCCGTGCCCTGGCTCAGCACCACCGTTTCCGGTCCGTGGCGGGCGATCTGCTCGCCGATGCGCTGCGCCGCCAGGTCCAGCGCATCGTCCCAAGAGATGGGGATGTGCCGGTCGCCGCGGCGCAGCAGCGGCTCGCGCAGGCGCGCCGGATGCTGCAGCAGTTCCAGCGAAGCCTTGCCCTTGACGCAGAAGAAGCCCTCGCTGGCGGGACTGGCCGGATCGCCCTTCAGATCGCTGATGACGCCATCGCGCATCTGCACGATGACGCCGCAGCCGCCATGGCACATCCGGCACACGCTGCGCTGCTCGGTCGCGCCATCGGCATGCGGCGGCGTCATGGGCGCGCCTCCCCGAACAGCCGCGCCAGCCCCGCCATCAGCGCTTGCTCGCGTTCCACCGTAGCGGCAAAGCGGGCGGCCGTCCCGCGCAGTTGCGCCTCGGAGCCGGCGGCGGCGCTGGCGCGCAGGCCGGCGATGCAGTCAGCCCAGCCCTGCTCCACCTCCTGCGCCTCGGGCAGCAAGGCCGCCAGGCCGTCCAGGCCGAGCACTTCCTGGCTTTCGCACAGGAACTGGCGATACAGGGCGCGGAAATTGGCGCCGCCGGTGCCGGCGAATTCCCAGAAGTTGGCAATGCCCATGATGGTCGCGGCGGGATCGGCAAAGCGCGACCACCACTCCGGCATCTCGCCCAGCAGGGTGCGCAGGCCGGCCTGGCCGCGCGTGCTGTCAGACGACGCCAGGTAATTGCGGGCGCAGCCGGCGATGGCGCCGGGCAGCGCGGCGCGCAGCTCGCGCATGTCCGCCGTCGAAACAACGCTGACCGACAGGCTGTCCGACGATTGCTGGCCTGCGCGCGAGGCGCGCGCGCGCGCCAGGTCGGCCAGCGCGATGCGGTGGCTGCCGCCCTGCTGGGCGGTATCGACCACCCAGGCCTGCTCGCCGTCGAGCGCATGCAGCGCCACGTAATGGGCGCAGAAGTGGCGCTTGGCCGAAAAGTAAGGCAGGTGGAAGATATCCAGCTTCAGGCCGGCGACCTGCCCTTCTTCCAGGATGGCGCGCGCCTGCTCCAGCGCCTGTTCGGCACTGGTGGACTCCTGGAAGCGGAACTGCACCCCGGTATTGGCCGCATAGCATCGCACCAGCTCACCCGAGTCGCTGCGTCCCGACAGGATCGGCATCTCGCGGCGCGCATCGGCCACCGGCCAGATCACGAAATCGAGACCCTGGCCCAGGCCGAACACCATGGCCTCGCTGTGCGCGACGCCCGCATGCGCCAGCATCATGCGCAAGGTGCCCGACTCGCAGTGCACGCCCGGCTGGGCGTGGAAGCCGTCCAGCGCCAGCAGCGCTTGCGCCGCGCCGACCTCCACCGCGCAGCCACCCGCCGCACTGGCGGCTACCGCACCGGCCGTCGCGGCGCCGGCCGCCACGTTTGCATTCGCCAGCGCGCTCATAGCAGCACCTGGCGATAGCCTTCCAGATCCAGCATGCCGCTGCCGCTGCCCAGCACCACGATGCAGGGGTCGCTCCCATCGGCACGCGCGCGCAGCGCGGCCTGGATCGCCGCCGCCACCGCATGGGCCGACTCCGGCGCCACCAGGAAGCCCTCGGTACGCAGCAGCAGGCGGCCCGCCTCGAAGGCTTCGCGCTCCTCAATTGCCGTGGCGTCCAGCAGCCCCTCCTTGCGCAGCAGGCTCACCAGCGGCGAGCTGTTGTGCTGGCGCAGCCCCCCGGCGTGGACCGGCAAGGGAATGAAGTCCGGTCCCATCGAATAGGCCAGCACGCGCGGCGTGTAGCCGGCCGGATCGGACGAGCAGTATTCGTAGGTGCCCTGGGTCAGGCGCGGCGCGGCCGTGGATTCGGCGCCGAGGAAGGACACCGCGCGCCCCGCCTTCTTGTCGGGCAGGAAGGGCAGCATGAAGCCGCACAGATTGCTGCCGCCGCTGACGCAGGCGATCAGCTGGTCTGGACCGTGCTCGCCCGCCAGCGCCAGCTGGGCCCTGGTTTCCTGCCCGAGCAGCGTCTGGTGCAGGTGCACGTGGTTGACATTGCTGCCCGACAGATAGGCCGCGCCCGGGGTGGCCAGGGCCGTCTCGATCGCCTCGCTGATCGCGGTGCCCATCGTGCCCGGATGGCCGGGATGCTGTTCCAGCAGGCGCCGCCCAATCTCGGTGCTGCGCGACGGCGACGGCGACACTTCGGTTCCCAGCAGGCGCATATAGTGGTCGCGGTAGCGCTTTTGCTCCAGCGAGCAGCGCGTCATGAAGATCTTGCACTTCAAGTCGAACATCTGGCTGGCCAGGGCCAGGCTCATGCCCCACTGGCCGGCCCCGGTCTCGGACACCAGGCAGTCGCGCCCCTCCTCCTTCGCGTAGTAGGCCTGGGCCACCGCGGTGCCGACCTTGAAGCTGCCCGTCACCAGCGTGTCTTCGCGCTTGATGTAGATGCGCGCGCGCGTTTGCAGGGCCGCTTCCAGGGCCAGCGCGCGCCGCAAGGGCGTGGGACGGCCGATCTGCAGCAGGCGCTCGCGCACCGGGTCCGGAATCGCCACCCAGGGTTCGCTGGGCGCGTTCTGGCGCAGCAGTTCCGCCGGCCGGATCTTGGCCATGATCTCGGCCGATGGGGGCACGTGCACATCCTCCACCGGCGGCAGGGGCTTGGGCAAATCCAAGAGAAAGTTGTACCACTGCGCAGGAAGATCTTCCTCGCCCAGCCGGTATTCCAGGCACTGTTTCGCGTTCATCCTCATCCCTTTCTTGTCTACCAATACCATTGAGCCATCAAACGCCAGCTATTGCGTTCGCCGTAAGCCGCATACTGCGCGCCGCTGCGGCCGCGCAGATGCGTCCATTGCAGCGCGATGTCGGCGCGGTCCAGGCGCCAGCGCAACTCCGACCAGAGCAGCATGCTGCGGTCCTGCAAATCCCGTTTCAAAATGGCGCTCCAATCGAGCCTGGGGCGCAGCGCATCGGGCCAGAGCAGCATCGCGAACGCCGCCTCGCGCGTGGGCGGTTCCTGTTCGCGCTGCACGAAGCTGCGATAGCGCCAGTACTGCCCGGGCTGCTGCGCCAGCGCCGCCCATTGCGCCCCGTCCAGGGCGGCTCCGCACCAGTGGTACTCGGCCGTGAGCGAAAGTCCGTTGGCGGCGGTGAAGGTGGCGCCGGCCGCCAGCCGGTTGCGCCAGGCCGCCTCGCCCGGCCGGTCCAGCGCGCGCGCCAGCAAGTCGCGCTGGCGTCCGCCCGACCACTCGGCATGCGCGCTGACGGCGTCGCCCAGCAAGGCCGACAGATTCAGGCCGAACTGGGGCGCGGCTCCCTCCTCCAGCAAGAGCAGGGCCTGGGGCTGGAAGTCGGGCGCCAGCCGCACGCTGCCCGCCAGCATGGCGCGCGCCACGGCATTGGTGCTGTCCTCATCGTGACCGATGCGCGGCGCCAGCACCGCGCTGAGCGAACCGCCGTCCCACACGCGCTGGCCCTGCACCATATACGTGCCGCTGCGGCTGCGGCGCAGCTTCTCCGGATCGACCGAGACGATGGCGCGCACCGCGCGGGCCCGGAAGTAGTCGCTCGGGTTGTAGCCCGTGGCCACGCCCTGGCGCAGATTGACGCGGCCGATATCGATGGCGCTTTCGGCGCTGCCGTTCCAGCTCAGGTAAGCATCCTTGACCGTATTGATCGAACGCCGCTCATTGCCGCCGAAATGCTCGAAGCGGTCGGCCAGCTTGAAGCGCCAGTCCGTGCCGAGCCGCCCTTCCCAGCCCAATTCGAGCGAGGCGCGCGTGTCGCGCCGCGCGCCCGGCGCCTGGGACCGCAAGCCCGTTTCCAGCTCCATCGAACCGGCCCAGGGCGCGCCGGCCGCCTGCGGGGGCGCGCAGCAGGCCAGCATCACGGGAGCCAGGGCGCAGCCGCGCCGCATCATTGATCGCGCTCCGGCCGGAAGCGCGGCAGATAGTCGCGCTGGAACCAGGCATCGGGAATGTCGCGCGCCACATAACCGCTGAAGTCCATCACCGTGATCCAGCTGGTATCGCGGCCATCGATGATCACCGCTTCGGTGGGCCGCAGCTCGCCCAGCACGCGCTGGGCGCGCCGGTACATGACCGTCTTCAGCAGGTGCCCGCTCTGGCTGTAGTACTCGGCCTTGACCGGCTGGCGGCTGGCGCTGTCGAGCCACAGGCGCACCGCATGGTAGTTGGCTTGCTTAGTATGGGCGGCGAGCTTGAGCAGGGTGCAGTCGCGCGCCTGCAGCTCGCCGTCCTGGATGCGCTCCTCGCCGGCCAGTTCGGCCCGGTAGTCGCGCGCCAGATTGGCCGTCACCACATCGCCGCTGGAGGCCCGGCCCAGCAGGCGCTGCTGGGGCGAGATGCGCACCGCGGCGCTGCTGGACGGGTCGAAGAACCACATATCGTTGCCGTTCACCAGCATCAGCTTGTTGGCGTCGCGCAGCGGCCGCGCAAAGCGCACCAGGTTGCGGTACTGGCCGCTGTCGGAATCGATCTTGGCGTAGATATTCAGGCTGCTCTCATCGACCTGCTTGCCGTCGCGGTATTCGCTGAGCCGGATATCGACGGCAAAGGGCTGGCGCGGATTGCGGATCGCATCGCTCTGGACCAGCAGCGCATTGGCGTCGGCCACGCTGGCGGCGGCGCGCGCCCTGGCGCCCACGGCCAGCAGCGCCAGGGCCAGGACGGCGCGCCGCCGGGAGCGGAGCGGATGCGGGCATCCCGCCACGGCCTCAGACATGGCGCAGCGAATCGACGATGGACAGGCGCCCGGCGCGCCGCGCCGGCCACCACGCGGCCAGCAGGGACACCAGCAGCAGGGTCAGCACCGCGTTGGCGATGATCCCATACTCGCCCCATAGGCCGACCGAGATCGCCTGCGGCTCGATGGTGCCGGGCGCCATCCAGCTCAAGCCCGCATGGTTGATGGCATAGGCCACGCCCAGCGCCGCCAGCAGCCCGGCCACGGCGCAGCCGACGCCCAGCAGCAGCGCCTCCCACACGAACATGGCCTGGATCGCGCCGCGCTGCATGCCCATGGCGCGCAGGGTGCCCACCTCGGCGGTGCGTTCGGCCACCGCCATCTTCACGGTATTGGCGACCGAGAACAGCACGACGCAGCTGAAGAGCAAGGCGACGAAGCCGAACAGGGCGCCGAACATGCCCAGGATTTGCTGGTAGGACGGGTTGATCGTGTCGAAGCCGAGCACGGTCAGCGCCTCGCCCTTGAAGTCGCGTTCGAGGATGGCGGCGATGCGCGCGCGCGCCGCCGCCAAGTTGCGGGTATCGTTCAGCTGCACCACCAGCGAGGTGGTGCGCGGCTCGGCGTCGCCGTAGATCAGGCGCTGGGCGCGTTCCAGGTGCATCTCGATCCAGCTGTCGTCCAGCTCTTTCACGCCCTGGTTCTGCGCCTTCACCACTTTCAGGTCGGCGACATTGGGGGCGCCGGTTTCCCCCGCCGCCAGCAGCTGGATGATGGGCTTGGCGTCGTCCGCCACCGGCTTGTCCTGCCGGCTCAAGGCGCTCAGTGCGGCCAGGCTGGCCGGCTGCGCCGGACCGTCCGTGCCGCGCGCGGCGACCGGCTGCGGACAGTCGGGCACGGCCAGCGGCCCGCACAGGCGCAGCACGCGCGCCACGCCGGTGCCGATCACAACGGCGTCGGGACTCGCGCCCGGCAGGGCCAGGCTGCCCGGCTTGAGCGGCAAGGCATAGGCGTTCCAGCTGCGCATGCGGTTCTGGTCGTCCGGCAGCGTGCCGCGGCCGAACACGGTGCGCGACACATTGGCGTCGGCATTGCCGGCGATGCCGCCCAGCTTGAGCGAGGGCGTGATCACCCGCACCTGGGCGTTCAGCTCGGGATCGCGCCGCACGGCATCGATGATGCGCTGGTAATCGCGGATGCTGTAGGCGGCCGGGTTGCCGTCGCCGTACAGCAGGAAGTCGCGGTGCTGGATTTCCAGGTGGCCGCCGTGGCGCACGAAATTGGTCTGCAAGCCCTGGTCCACCGTCTGCACATAGGCGCCGAGCAGCAGTAGCGCGGCCACCCCGACCGTCATGGTCAGGAAGGTCGGCAGCAGGCGCCGGCCGTTGCGCCACACATTACGCGCCGCCAAAGCCAGGGCGCTCATGCCACCACCCGCTCGTCGCAGTCGGCCTGCCGCGCTTCCTGGGCCGCCTGCACGGTGCCATCGCGCAGATGGATCACCGTGTCGGCGCCATCGATGAGCGCGGAATCGTGCGAGGCGAACAGGAAGGACACGCCCTGCTCGCGCTGCAGCTTGCGCATCAGGGCGATGATCTGCGCCCCGGTCGCGCGGTCCAGGCTGGCGGTCGGTTCGTCCGCCAGCACCAGGCGCGGGCGCGCCGCCAGCGCGCGCGCGATGGCCACGCGCTGCCGTTCGCCGCCCGACAATTCCTGCGGCCGGCGTCCCTCCTTGCCGGCCAGGCCCACCGCGTCCAGCAGGAAGGCGACCCGTTCGCGCCGCGCCGCCCTGCCCTGCTTGCCCAGCTGCAGCGGATAGGCGATGTTTTCGGCCACCGTCAGCGCGGCCAGCAGATTGAAGTTCTGAAACACGAAGCCGAGGTGCTGGCGGCGGAAGTCGGTGAGCGCCTTTTCCGACAGCTTGCCGACATCGGTGCCGGCGATTTCGATGCTGCCGCTGTCGGGCCGGTCCAGGCAACCGATCAGGTTGAGCAGGCTGGTCTTGCCGCTGCCGGACGGGCCGGCCAGCACGCTGAAGCTGGCGTCCGGCAGGCTGAAGCCGGCATTGCGCACGGCCGGCACGGGCACGCGGCCGAGGCGGTAGGATTTGCTGACGTGGCGCACATTGAGCATGGTCATGCCGTCTCCCGGTTCAGGTGGCCGACCTGCAGGGCGGCGCTGGCGCCGTCGAGCAGGTCGACGATATTCGCTTCGATCGCTTCGCGTTCGGGATAGCGCTCGTACAGGGCGATGCGGTTGCGCACGATATCGCCGCGGTTCCACAGTTCGTACAGTTCCTGGCGCAGGCCGTAGCGGTCGCTCACCAGTTCGCTGGCCAGGCGGAACAGGCGCGACTTGAAGTCGACGCCGACATCCTTGCCGCCCATATAGCGCTCCAGCAGCGGACGCAGCACGGGGTTGGCCAGGTCGGCCTCGCTCGGCTGCATCACCAGGCCGGAGCCGCACACCACGCGCACGATCTGGGTCACGCGCGCCGAGATCTGGGCGGCGAAGGCATCCAGCGCCAGCGTGACGCCGGGCGCCAGGTGGCCGCCGTCGGTCGGCCGCAACTCGTTCTGCAGACCGACGATGGCCAGCCGGGTCAGCTCCACATAAGACGTCAGTTCGCCCAGCTGGTCGCCGATCTCGCGAAAATCCTTGACCCCGATCGCCTTGCTGGCCAGCGAGGCCACGCCGAGAAAGGTGCGCAGCCGGTGCAGGAAGCGGATCTGCCCCACATACAGCGCCCAGGCGCTGATGCGGGCGAAGCCGGCCGCCGCCGTCTGGCAATCGTCGAGCAGGAAGATGCGGTTATTCGGCACGAAGACGTCGTCGAAGAACAGCATGGCATCCTGCTCGTCGTAGCGCGAGGACAGGTCGTGGCGGAAGCTGTTGCCGTGCTCGGTCTGCGATTCGCGGCACATCAGGCGCAGATTGGGCGTGGCGATCGGCAGCGCGAACCAGATCACGTACTCGGGCGCGCTGCGCATGAAGAAGGCCGGTGACATATACACCATCACTTCATGGCAATACGGCGCCAGGGTCGCCAGCTGCTTGGCGCCGCGCACCACCACCCCGTCGGCGCGCCGTTCGACGATGCGCAGGGCGTTGTCGGGGTAGTCGGCCAGCGAGGCCGAGCGGTTGATCTGGGGGTCGCCGATGGCGTGGGTCAGCGCGATATCGTGCTCGCGGCAGTACAGATAGTAGTTTTCCGCATTGCGCGCGAACTGCGGATCGAGCTTGCCCAGTTCATGCCGGTAGTCGTACAAGCCGACGATCACATTGGCGACAAAGTCTGGAATGCGCGGCAGCTGGCCATGGCTGTGCGCCATCCACAGATGGCTGTTGCGCGTCTTCGCCGCAAACTCGGCCGGCGTGGTGGGCGCCAGATACGACAGGCTGACCGGGTGCCCCGTCAGCGGCGAAGTCCAGGTCATGTCCTTGTGGTGGGCGTCGCTGTGTTGCAGATCGTACAGCCGCCCCAGCTCGCGCAGCACGCCGGCAAAGGCCGGGTGGCGGCACACGTCGACCCGGCGGCCGTCGTACCAGACCTCGCGCCCGTCGTCGAGGCTGGCGGCGAAGGAGGCGCTGCTGTGCACGCCCGCCGCCTGGTGCATCTGAAGACTTTGCTGATATTCCGCCGTGGCGCCGCGGGCGCGGTAATCCGGTAGGTGATTGATCATTGTGTGCGTGCTGAGCAAGTGGGTTGTCATCGGAAAACGGCCTGGCTTAGGGGCGGCGCACCGGCTCTTTGCGGCTGAACGGGCAGGTTTCCTTTTGCTGCACGTGCGGGAACTGGTCGCGCGTGAACGCCCCGGTCTCGCGCAGCAGGCGCTGGTCGAGCGAGTCGGCGCGGCCCAGATACTGGCTCAGCGCGGCGCTGCCCTGGGCCGGACCGGCCACCATGCCGCGCGCGCGGTGCAGGCGGTTGAGCGAGGACAGCGCGTTCGCCCCCTCGCGCATGCGCTGCACCGTCAGCAGGCCGTCCGGCACGCCGATCATCGATTTGGTGCCGCCGCCGCCCAGGCAGTTGCGCGGCATGTGCAGATGCTCGTGGCGCCAGCCGTCGATCAGCTCGTAAAGGCGGAAGGCCGCGTTGAGCAGATTGTGCAACTGCCAGTTCTGGGGATTGTCGTGGCGTTCCAGGTCCATCTGCTCGACCGCCGCCTCGAGCGAAACGTAGTTGCCGCCGTTGAAGTGGGTTTCCAGCTCGCCCCAGAGCGAAGTGAACAGGTCGCGCAGCAGGTGGTAGCGGATCGACAGCGAATGCATGCCGCTGGCCGGTCCCAGGTTGTCGCGGAAGATGTGGTAGTCGTTGGCCGACAGGCACTCGCCCATCACCTGCTGCGCCTCCACCATGGCCGGCAGCAGGGTGGACGCCAGTTGCAGGCATTCCGTGGCCTGGGAATAGCGCCCGGCGCGGATATCGCGCACCGCGCGGTCGACATGGTCGTTGGCCTCGCAACTGAGGATTTCCGGCACCTGGTGCAGGGCAACGAACTCGGTATAGCACGTCTCGATGCGCAATTGCGACTCGGCCACCGCCTGGCGCAACAGGTCGGAGGCGACGAATTGCTCGTAATCGCGTCCGCCGAGGTCCACGGCGACTTCGCTCAGGTTCGCTTCCCAGTACACCATTTCATGGACCGAGGAGCGCGCCAGGTTCAGCAAGGCGTAGTCGAGATCGGTATGCCGGCCCAGGCCCAGCGTTTGCGTGATGCTCCGTCCCCCGTGGGCGGCGCGCTCGTCGAAGAAGCGGCCAATCTGCTGCTCGAGCTGTTCCGAGGCCAGCAGGAACTCGGCCATGACGGGCGAGTCGACGATGCCGATGGTGCGCGCCGGCGCCCGGTCGCGGCACATCATATGGACTTGCTTGGGCACCTCGCCCAGGCGGCGCATGACCAGGTGGAAGCCGTGCACCCAGCGCATGACTTCCGTTGCGCGCTGCAAATCGCCGTCCTGCAGCGCCTTGCTGGCGCGCTCGGTCAGGCGCACCAGGTTCAGCAGCGCGATCTCGGCCGCCTGGAACACCGCATGCAGGGCGGACGCGCGCGTCCCCGCCGCGACCTCGCTGACGAGGCGTGCCTGCGTCAGGATGGCCAGGTTGTGCAGCACATCATAGCTCTCGGCGATGGCGCCTAAAGCATTCTCTTGCTCATTGCTGCCCGCTGGGCTGGTCTTCGTTTCCAACATCGCTATTCTCCCGTTTGCACTTCGTCGTTGCGCCCGCTAGGCGCGTCCTGTTCCGCTTAGAGGCCGTTTCCCAATGGCCTCGACCCGCCCCGCCCTCAGGCCGGCACCCGCTCGCCGTCGTCCCCGATCGCCGAGCACGGACACGAGTCCATGGCGTCGGTCACATCGTCGAATTCCTGCTGCGTTTCCGGTTGGCGCGAGACGTAATACGTTTCCGTATTGCTGTCGAGGGAAAAATTATTGGGCGCCATATCCTTGCAGACCATGCAGTCGATACAGGAATCGTCGACATAGAATTTGCCGGCAACATTCATCGGGGTACGTAGTTCAATCGTGGCCATGGGGCGTTCTCCGTCGGGGGTCACATCAGTTGAGATAGATGCTTTTCATGGTCGGCTTGACGGCGTTGCGCACCGCCTGGTCGACTTTCTCCTTATCCATCAACAAAAAACTCACTTCGAGCCCGTGCTCAGCGGCAAAGCGTGCCGCCACCCGCGCCCTCACCTCTTCCGCATAATTGTTTTCGGTCAAGCCGATATGCAGCTGCCCGTCCACCACCTTGACGCCGAAGTGGTAAGGCGCGCAGGCCAGTTCGCTCAGCACATCCTGTTCCAGCGCCAGCATGCTCATGCTGCGGCCCTGGACCAGGAGATGGTCGGCCACCCGCCCCAGGTGGCGCATGGTGTGGAAGGGCGAACCGCAGGCGCAGGGCTTGTCCTCAATCTGGACCAGGTCGCCGGTGCGGTAGCGCACCAGCGGCAGCGCGCGCGAGCACAGGGTCGTCACCACCAGCTCGCCGGCCGCGCCGGGTGTCGCCGGCGCGCCGCTGTCCGGGTCGATCAATTCGAAGTAGGAGCGGTTTTCGATCAGGTGCAGCTGGTTCGCGCCGCAGAACATGCCCAGGGTATTGGTTTCGGTCATGCCGAACATGGCGAAGGTGTCGGCGCCCCAGGTCTCGCGCAAGATGGCTTGCTTGGCCGGCGACGAACCTTCGCCCGCGCACAGGAGCTTGCTCACCTTCAAGTCGCGGCGCGCATCGATGCCGAGCTGCTGCGCCACTTCCGACAGGTGCAGGGCACGCGTGCCGGAGCAGATCAGCGCGGTGACGCCGGCATCGCGCAGGATGCGCACCATGCGTTCGGGCGGGCAGAACTGGGGCGCCGCGCCCAGCGCGATCACGGTGCAGCCGGCCAGTTCCAGCGCGCGGTCCAGGTCCTGGCCGACCCCGGCCAGCTCGTAGGGGACGGCGACGGCAACCACGTCCTGCGGCGTCAGCACCTGCTGCAGCATCTGCGCCACGGTGCAGTTATTGGTGAACCAGTCCTCGGCCGTGAAGAAGGCGGCGATCGAGCTGCCGCTGCTGGTGCCCGAGCTTTCGCCGAAACGCACCAGCTCGTCCTTGTCCACCGCCAGCATGCCGAAGGGATAGGCATCGTTGAGGTGCTGGCGCGTGGTGAACGGCAGGCCGGTGAAATCCTCGCTGCGGCCCGAGTCCAGGAAGGCCGGCGCGCTGCCGGCCAGGTGGGCGCGGTAGAACGGCGAGGCGGCGGCCGCGTGGGCCACGGCGGCGCGCAAGGCGCCCTGCTGCCATTGGCGGAAGGGGGCACTCGGCATCTTGAACAGCGCGCCGACCTGGGTCGCGACCCGCTCGCGCATGCGCAGCGTCTCCAGGATGCGGGCGCGGCCGTCGCCGGGCGCGCCGCCAAGCGGCGCGTTCATGCTTGCGCTCCCGCGGTCGATGCGGCCTGGCCGATGGCCTCGCGCGCCAGGACTTCGAGCGCCGTGAACTGCGCGTGCTCGCGTTCGGAGATCTCGGCCATCAGCCGGGAAGCCTCGGCCAGCGCGTCCTGGCTGCCGCGCGTGCCGGCGCGATCGATCAGCTCGGACACCTCGGTCCATTGCGCGGCGATGGCCTCGAACTCCTTGGCCGCCGCGCCCAGCGCCGCCACCCCGGTCAGTTTCTGGCCCTGCTGCAGGAAGCGTCCATAAATCTTGCGGAACATGCCGCCGCCGGTGCCGGCCTTTTCCATCAGCATGGCGATGATGGGCAGCGATTCGGCGGGATCGGCGATCTCGTCGAGCCAGCCGGTGACGCTGCCGCTGCTTTTGAGCACGCCCTTATACCCCATATTCTTGATCGGCGGATTGAGGTAGGTGTGGGCGTTGGCGGCCAGCGCGACGAAGAAGGCGGTGGGCAGTTTTTCCGCCAGGTGCGCGCGCAGCTCATCCAGCGCGGGGCCGTCCTTCACCGTGAGCGACAGGCTCTTCGAACTCATCGGCCCCTTGGCCGAGCGCGCTTCGCTCAGGCTGTCGAGGCTGGTACGGCCGCCGCCGCCGCCATCCCGGGTATCGACCAGCCAGGCGTCTTCGCCGTCGACCTTGTACAAAGTGGCGTAGTGGGCATGGAAGTGCACCCGCTTTTCGCGGAAATACTCCAAGTAGTAGTGATCGAGCTTAAGTCCGATCAGCTTGCCTTGCTCCAGGGCTTCCAGCGCATTATCGCGGGCCCGCGCGGGCGAACCCGTTTCGCGCTCGTCGAATTCCACCCCCAGCACGGCGGACAGGTTTTCCGCCAGCAGGTCCGGCTTGACGCGGCCGCCGATGAAGGGATAGGGCATGCCGCTCGCTTGCCAGTGGATATAGCTCAGCCCCATGCCGAGGCCGAAGATCATTTCCTCGGACAGTTCGATGCCCTGCTGGCCCAGCAGATTGACCAGCATGGTCGATTCGCAATGTTCGCCCGAAAAGGGCTTGAATTTCACTTCAGGCATGCAGATTCTCCCCTGCCGGGCCATGGCTATGGACCAGCTCAATGACAAAATGGTTGTGGTTGTTGCGCAGATGGCCGTAGCAGTGGCCCAGTTCGTCCCCATCGGTGAAAGCGATCAATTCCAGCTGCGGCTGGGAGCGCACCAGCGCCTGCAGGGTCGGCAGCACTTGCGCCCGCTCGTTGACCGCCAGCGCCGCGTGCGACATCAGGCGCGCGCGCTGGGCCGGCGTGCGCTCCAGCCACGGCCCGAAAGCGCGGCAGCAGAACATCTCGATCACGAAGCCGTCCGCCCGTTCCAGCGAGGCCCACCAGCCCGGCGTGCCGTATTGCTTGGGCGCGATATGGGAAGGCCCATGCTCGACGCTGCGCACGACGCCCTCGCCGGCCAGCTGGTCGAGGAAGGCGAACCAGGCGAACACGTCCGCGTCGTCCTCGTAATCGCCGAGGTAGATGGCGGCGTGGTGCACGCGGGCCAGGCTGCCGAGCTGCTCGTCGCGCGCATCCGCGCCGAGGAATTCGGTCAGCAGCGCGGCGCTGTCGCTGTCGCGCACCGAATCGGCCAGTTGCAGGATCGCGGCCCAGGTCTGGTGGAATTGCCGGGCCTGGGGGAAATGCAGCGCGCCGGCCGGCGCCAGGGCCGCGCTGGTGCGCGCCGGCAGAATCGGCGCCGCGGTGGCCGTGGGCGCCGCCGCCGCGCCGCGCTGGCGCAGATGCTGGGCCAGATAGCGTCCCGTATGGCTGGCCGCGCATTCCAGCAAGCCGTCCACGCTGCCGCTGTACAGCACATTGCCGCCCTGGGCGCCGCCCTCGGGACCGACATCGACGACGTGGTCGGCCAGGGCGATCATGTCCATATTGTGTTCGATCATCAAGACCGTATGGCCCTGGGCCAGCAGGCTCTCGACCATCTCCGTCAGATGCGCCAGGTCGGCCATGTGCAGGCCGCGCGTCGGCTCGTCGAAGATGTACAGGGTCTGGCCGGCCTTCTTGGCGGCCAGTTCGGCCACCAGGTTGATGCGCTGCGCCTCGCCGCCGGACAAGCTGGTCGTGGCCTGCCCCAGGGTCAGATAGGCGATGCCGAACTCCTTGAGCAAAGCCAGCGCCTTGCGGATGCGTTCGCACTGCGGCTGGGCGTGCCCCGCGAACACCGTGCTAGCCTCTTCGGCCGACAGCGCCAGCAGCTCATGGATATTGCGCCCCTGCCACTGGATCGCCAGCACGTCGGCATGGAATTGCTGGCCGTTGCATTCGGGGCATTCCACGTAGTCGCTCTTCAGGAAGTGCATATCGACTTCCACCTCGCCCTGGCCCTTGCAGGTTTCGCAGCGCCCGCCGGCGACATTGGCGCTGAAGTGCGCCCGTCCCAGGTCGGCCGCCGTCGCCGCCGGCTGGGCCGCGAACAGGTCGCGGATATCGTCGCTGATGCCGATATAGGTCGCGATAGTGCTGCGGCTGGAGCGGCCGATCGGCTTTTGCTCGACGTTGACGACGCCGTCGAAGCGCGGCGCGGCCGCTGCCGCCTTCGCCCCCTTGGCGCCCTTGCCGCCTTTGGCTTCGCGCGCCGGCACGGCAGTCATGGCCAGCACGGCCTGCTCGTAGGCGCTGCGCACCAGGCTGCTCTTGCCCGCCCCCGACACGCCGGTGACGCAGGTCAGCGCGTTCAGCGGGAACCTGGCCGCAGCCCCCTTCAGATTGTTGCGGTGGCTGGGCGCGATGTCGAACCAGGCTGCGCCGGACAGCTCGCGCCGCTGGCGGCGGCACGGCGGCTGCGCCAGGCTGCGCGCGGTGACGCTGGCCTCGCTGGCCAGCATGTCGGCGAACGTGCCTTCGAACACGAGCTGGCCGCCGTCCTGCCCCGCCGCCGGGCCGATCTCGATCAGCCAATCGGCGGCGCGGATAATGGTCTCGTCGTGTTCGATCACGATCACGCTATTGCCACGGTCGCGCAACTGGGCCAGCACCGAGACCAGCTTGCGGGTATCGCGTTCGTGCAGGCCGATCGAGGGCTCGTCCAGGATATACATCACGCCGCTCAGGTCGGAGGCCACATGCTGGGCCAGCAAAATGCGCTGCAGTTCGCCGTCGGACAGGCTGGTGACCTTGCGCGCCAGGCTCAGATAAGGCAAGCCCACATCGCTCAGGTGGCGGCACTGGCGCTGGCACACGCGCAGCACTTCGACCGCGGCCGGCGACAGTGGCAGGCTGTGCGGCAACTGCTGCAGGAAGGCGTCCAGCTCTTCGGCCGGCATCTGCTGCAGCTCGGCGATGGAGCGGCCGGCGAGCCGCACGGCCAGCGACTGCGGCCGCAGGCGCGCGCCGCCGCAGGCCGTGCAGCTCGACTCGCCCAGATAGGTTTCCAGCGCCACCCGGCGCCCCGCCGACGAGGTATTGCGGTATTGCTTGTCGAGGTAGCCGAGGATGCCGTCGAAGCGCATATTGTTCGACACCTTGCCCACCGAGACGAAATAGGTATCCTCGCAACCGTGCAGCACCATGGCGCGCTGCGTCTCGCTCAGGGCGGCATACGGGCAATCGAGCGGGATGCCCTTGTCGGCGCACATCGCCTCGAACACCTTGCGCACGTTCGGAATGCTGTAAGTGCCGCCGACCGCGTTGTCCCAGATCCAGGTCAGGCTGCGGCTGGTGTCGGGCACCACCTTTTCCTCGCTGAAGGCGGTGACCCGGCCCATGCCATTGCATTCCAGGCACATGCCCTCTTTGCGGTTGGCGCTGAAGTGGCTCAGCGTAAGCGGCTCGGCAATGCAGCCGCAACTGCCGCATTGCAGGTGGGCGTCGACGGCGCCGAGGCAGACCGGGCAGGCCGGCGTGCCGCAACGCGCAAACAGCACCCGCAGCGAACGCTCGATGCCGAGCATGGTGCCGACCGTGGAGCGCGGATTGGACAGGCGCCGGGTCGATTGCTCCAGCGCCACGGGCGCTTGCACGCCGGCGATCTGCTCGACCTGGTAATCGCTGTCGCCGGCATCGAGATTGGCGCTGCCGAGCGCGCCCAGGTACAGCGCCTTGGCGTATTTGTACAGCGTATCGAAGATCAGCGAAGACTTGCCGGACCCCGAGACGCCGGTCACGACCACCAGGCGGTTTTTCGGAATGCGCAGGCTGATCCCCTTCAGATTGTGGGTGCGTACGCCTTCCAGGCGGATATAGTCATAGGCCATGGCTTGAGCTTTCCTTATGCAAAATGGGCATGGGAAGTGGATGGGGCGGCCGAGGCAGCCTTGAGCGCGGTGCGCGGCCCGACCGAGCGCAGCCCGTCCATCACCTTGCGCTCAAGCTGCTGGATGCACTCCACCGTGTCGATCACCTGGTCCAGTTGCGCCTGCAGCGCGGCCTGGCTGGTGTCGGGGCCGACCTGGAGCAGATTGCGGCCCAGCGTGGTCCACAGCTCCCCGCTGGCGCCCATCGTATTGGCGGCTTCGAGCAGGCGCTCGTCGCCCACCAGATCGCCGAAGATGCGCAGGAAGCGGCTCCACATGGGACGGAACAGGCCGCCGCCGGTGCCGAACACCTCGATCGCCCGTCCCAGGCTCACGAGCTGGCAGAACAGGGCCGGCACCGCATGGTTGGCGCCGTCGGACCAGAGTTGCATGGTGACGGTTCCGGTCTTGGTCTGCGACCAGTTGCGCACGCCCGCCGCGAATTGTTTCAGGCCCGGCATGCCGAGATTGTTGATGCTGGGCTTGAGCACCTCGCGCACGCAATTGTCCACCGCGAAGTAACCGACCTTGGCCAGATCGGCCTTGCCGCACACCGAGTCGACCACGTGGCACCAGTTCTCCGGATTGATGGGCGGCGAGCGCTTGCTGCTGCGCGCCTTGTTCAAGGCTTCCTCGCTGATGGTCTGCAACTGCTCGAAGCCGGCGTCCGACACCGTGAACTGGCCCGCCTCGTAACCCACCACATTGACGAAATAGCCGCCGAACGGAGCGCCGCCATGGTTGTTCCAATACGGCAGTTCGCTCAGGTCGACGCGCGCGATCACCGGGCGCCCATGCTTCAGATGGTCGAGCAGGATGGCCGGGCCGCCGGCCTGGGAACTCCTGACCCGCACGCCGAGCAGGCGCATCGCCTGGCCCGAAAAGATCTGCTGGCGGCCGATCACGATATCGGGGCCGTTGTCGCGCCGTTCAAAGTAGCCGAAGCCGAAACCGCCATCCAGGCCAAGCAGGACCTCTTCGGCGAATTCCACGCCGGACACGGCAAGCACATTGCGCATGCAGGTGGTTTCGCAATTCATCCCTGCGCGGTGCTGATAGGCATCGATGTACATCGTTTGTTTCCTTCCCTTATCTGGTGATTCAAGCCTGGGTGAAGCTGCGCTGCACCTCGCGCGGCATCTTTTCGATGGCATAGCGCAAGGTCGGGCGCTCCATCCGCGCCAGATGCTGGCGCAGGAAGTCCTGCACAGGCTGCAATTCGTATTGGCTGGCCACCTTCAGCATCCAGCCGATTCCTTTCTGCACATACGGGTCGCCATCGCCCAACAGGCGCTCGCAATTGGCGAATACCCGCGCCAGGTCGACGTGCTCGCTGCGGCCCGCGAATTTGACCAGCGCCACATTCGAGGCGCGCCGGCACCACGGGCTGGCCGACTCGCCCCAGGCATAGATCCGCTCCAGCAGCTGCGGGCGCTGCTTGAGATAGATGTAGAGCGGCTTGATGCACAGGTCGTCGCACTGCGCCCAGTTGCTCACATCGTTCTCCAGCCAGGCCTGCATGCGCTGCAGCAGGCGCCCCTCGTCGTCCAGGCCGCGCGCGACTTTCGCCACCAGCGCCGAGGCCAGGATGAAATACTCGTGATGCGTATGCGAGCGCGCAAAGCGCTCGGCCCGCGCCAGCCAGTCTTCGGCCGTCACGCCGCGGTGGCGCGCGAAGGCGGCGGCGGCGATCTTGACCACTTCGGTGTTCGACACCCCCAGCGCCTGCACCGGCGCGGGAAAGTAGCGCTGCAGCGATTGCGCCAGCGGCGCCGACGCGGCCGCCGCCAGCGCGCTTTCGAGCTCGGCGTCCACCGCATCCTGGCCGGCGCCGCCCGCCCCTGTCGCGTCGCGCCTCATGCTGCCGGCGCCTCTTGCGCCGCCGGCGTGAAGCGCACCTGGGTCGCAATCGGGATCCGGGGCGGCGGCATCACCAGCGGCTTGACGCCCTGCATCGCATGCCGGTACTCCTTATGCATGTCTTCCACGCGCTTGATGGTTTCCTTGCTGCGCAGGTAGAGATCCTGGCCCTTCAGCCCCCACCACAGATACCAGTTCTTGTTTTGCAGGTACAGGTCGCGCACGAAGTTGAGCGTGCCCGGGTCGTCCAGCAGCTCCGGTTCCACATAGAAGGTGGGGATGAACATATTGTGGTCTTCTTCGATCAGGCCGTTCTTGACGGCGATGCGCTGCAGCTTGGTGTCGCTGAGGATGCGGATGCCGAGGTTGGCGTAGATCTGCTTTGGTTTCAGATATTTGATCGGCGCCAGGACCGACTCGCGCAGCTCGCGCGAACCCTCGCCGGGGCCGCCCAGGAAGACGCAGTGGGTGTGCTCCACCTTGCTCTTCTGCAGCAGCAGGTCGACCTCGGCCACCTTGGCCATGTCGAAGCCCTTCATCAGCGTTTCCAGCGAGGCGTCCGAGAAGGAATCGGTGCCCAGGTCGACCCGGATGCAGTTGGCGCGTTCCAGCAGGTCGACGAATTCGGGCGTGACGGCGTTCGGCGTAAGCTGGCAGTACCAGGGCACGTTCAGTTCGGAGCGCACGATCTCTTCGCACACCTCCATCGCGTAGTCGAGCGGGTAGTTGAAGGTGGCGTCGACGATCTCGAACTCGCGCACCATCGGATTGGTGAGCATGGCCATGCGGATTTCTTCCACCACCTCGCGCGGGTCCTTGAAACGGTTGCCGCGCCCCTCCGTCTTCTTGATGATGCAGTAGGAGCAATGCAGCTTGCAGCCGCGCTTGGTCTGCAGCGTTTCGATGGCGGGCTGGTAGTCGCGCGTCAGATCGGTGGCGGCGGCCACCGTTTCCTCGAAATAGCGCGGATCGTAAATGCTGCGGTCCGGCGTCAGCTCCTTGACGTTGACCTTGCCCAGCGGCGGGTTCTGGTGGAAGTAACCGGTGGCCGGATCGACATAGCACAGGCCGGAAATGGTGGTCAGGCTGCCGTTGCCGGTTTTCAGGTAATCGAGCAGCTCGACGATCGCCTCCTCGCCCTCGCCCGCGATGCCGAAGTCCGGGCGCGCATAGTCGTACATCGATTTCGGTTCGACCGAAAAGCCGCTGCCGCCCATCACCACATAGGCGCTGGTGTACTTGCGCACGCACTGCACGATCTTGTGGGTGATCGGCCCGAAGAACACGGGATCGATGAAGGTCAGGTTGTCGAGATTGCGGATGGCGATGCCCACCACGTCGGGCTTGACTTCCTGCAGGGTCGTCAGCACCGCCTTGAGCTCGCGCGGCTCCCACAGCAAGTCGAGCATATGCACTTCATGGCCGGCCGCCTTCAGCGCCGCGCTGATATAGGCGACGCCGATGGGCAGCGCCGGCCGTGGTACACGAATCTTGTTGGTCGAGATCAAAAGAACGCGCATGATGGGCCTATTAGGAGTTTCCGCCGGAAACAGCGGCGCGGCCTTGCAGGCCTTGCCAGCTGTTCAGATAGACGTCGGGCTGGGTATCGCCGATCAGGGAACGGGTTTCGCGGTAGCGCTGCAAGCGCTCCACGTCCAGCTCGATCACCCGCAATTCCTCTTCCTGCTCGAAGCGCAGCAGGGTTTCACCGCCATCGACGAAGTCGAACAGCTCGTCTTCGAGGAACAGGGGGTCGGCCACGACGCAGCTCTCGCCCATGTAGTTGAAGCCGGCATACACATTCATGCCGACGCCGGAAACGAACACGATGAAGCACTGGTTCTCGATGGCGCGCGTGGTCAGCAGCTGGTTCGTCACGTAGGCGAACTGTTCCGGAATCAGGGCCGGGCAGAAGATGACGTCCACCTTCTGCTGGTACAAGGCGCGGCAGGTTTCCGGGAAGTTCAGGTCGTAGCCGAGGATCAGGCCGATGCGCCCGTGCGGCGTGTCGACGCAGGCGAAACGGTCGCCGCAAGCCAGGTATTTGCGCTCCATCTCGAAGCAGTGCACGCGCCGGTAGGTGGCGGCGATGCTGCCGTCGGGCTGGATCAGGATGGCCGTGCTGTAGTGCGCATCGCCCTCCTTTTCCAGCAGGCCGGCGATGATGCTGATCCCGCCCTTGCGCGCCAGCGCCGCCAGCGCCTCGGTGGCGCTGCCCGGGATGGCGACGGCGACATCGGCCACTTCCAGGATATTGCCGGAGGTGAGGAAGGCTTCCGGCAGGCAGACCAGGTCGACGCCGGCCTCAATCGCCTGTTCGATATAGCGCTCGGCGCGCCGCATATTGCTGTCGCTGCGGTTGATCTTGCAGTCCAGTTGTACGATACCGACTTTCATGAGGCAGTCCCGGTGTGGTGAGTGTCGTTCAAAGTGGCATCCGATGCCGGCGGCGCCTCGCGCTGCTCCTCATCGACATACCATAGCGGCCCCAGAAAATTCATCGCGGCAGACTGTCCCAAGGCCATCAGCGCTTTCTCAAGGCAGTCGACCAATATTTGCTCGCAGGTCCGGGGCTGGCCGTTCATTTGACTTCCTCCAGGTCTTCCAGCACGACCGACGAGACCACCAGGCCGAGCTCGTCCTCGTAGACGTGCCAGTGCTCCAGTCCGGCCTCGGCCAACAAGCCCTTGACCTCTTGCGGGCTGTAAGAAGCGCGCAAGGAGTCCATGAACTCGTTGGCGCCCTCCTTGACGAATTGCAGGACGAAGGTGATATGGCCCTCCTCGGCCAGGCGGTTGGTATCGAACAGCAGCACCACGCCGCCCGGCTTGCAGATGCGGCCGATCTCTTTCAAGGTCTCGACCGGGCGCCGCCACAAGTGCATCGACGAGAACGAGTAGACAACGTCGGCGCTGGCGTCGGCCGCGGGGAACTTGTTCAGCTTGCACAGCTCGAACTCGATATTGCTGGGCGCCGAACACCAGACGCTCAGGCTCAGGTTTTCTTCGGCGACCTCGAGCAGGGTGACGTTTTCCTCGATGCTGGAAATGATGTGCTCGGGCCGCTTGCCGCCCAGATACAGCGACAGCAGGCCGGTGCCGGTGCCGACCTCGAACAGGTCGCGCGTGTTCTCGTTGCAATAGCTCAGGATGCGCTTGGCCGGCTTCAGGTAAGCCACCAGCGCCGACTTGCGCATGCCCAGATCGTAGCTGCGCACTTCGTCGATCAAGGAGAACGGCTTGCTCTGCGGGACACGGTGGTCCAGATCAAACAGGGTTGCATTGACCATCTTGCTCTGCTCCTTGCGCGCTCAGGCGGCCTTGATGATGAAGGGGGAAATATTGGCGCCCAGGTGCTGCGGATAGCGCCGGTATTCCTGCGAATAGAAAGCTTTGGAGATGTTGTCCATGTAGTACCAGCCCTTCGGCCCCACGACTTCCATCGCCTCGTCGGTCAGGCGTACCAGCCCCTTCGCTTCCAGATCGGCGATTTCCTCCGGGAACAGCTTGGCGAAGTCGACCCCGTGCAATTCCACGAAGCGCTTGCGGTCCAGGCGCGAGGACTTAATGCCCAGCATGACGGCGCGGCGCAGCGCTTCGTCGGCGTTGATCTGCTTGCCCATGGCGATCGGCAGGCGGCCTTCATTGATGGCATCGATATACAGTTCAATGCTGGGTTCGTTGAAGTACCAGTAATCCTTCAAGTGGCCGGTGGCCGTGGGACCCATCGGGATGATCGGCATTTCTTCGGTCCAGGTGACGCTGCCATAAGCCGGCCGCTGGCCCGGCAAGGCGAAGCAGTCGCCGAAATAGCCTTCGTAGCCATTGCGGGTCAGGAATTCGGCGGCGTAGATGAACATCTCGTCGACCATCTCGCGCGGCGGCACGGGCGGCAGCTTGCGCCGCTTGGTGCTGATCTGGGCGAACTCCATATAGGTATAGAAAGACACGCTGGACACGCCCAGGTCGACCGCGGTCTGCAGGCTCTGGTGCCAGCTCTCCATGGTCTGGCCGTTGAGGCCGTGCATCAGGTCGATATTGATGCGCGGCACGCCGATGCGCTGCAGCATCTTGATGGCGTCGATGATCATGGCCGCGTTGCCGGCCCGGCCCAGGTCTTCCAGCTCCTGGTCGATGAAGGTTTGCACACCCAGGCTGATGCGGTTCACGCCATGCGCGAGCAAGGCGCTGGCCTTCTGTTCCGAGATATCGAGCGGCGTCGACTCGGTGGAAATCTCCATGCCCGGCTTCATGTCGAACACGGTCTTCATATGGGTCAGCAGATCCACCAGCTGATCCGTGCTGAGGGCGGTCGGGGTGCCGCCGCCGATATAGCCCACCGTCAGCTGGTGCTCCTGCACATACGGGCGGGAAGCATAGTTCGACATTTCCTTCTTCAGGGCATCGACATAGCGCTGGGTGACGCTCTTGTCGGTCTGGTGCTTGATGTAGGGACAGCTGAAGCAGAGACGATTGCAAAACGGAATGTGGACGTAGAAGCCCATGGGCGCCTTGCGGAACACATCTTCTTCGCACACGGCAACGTGCTTGGTCGGATACTGCCGGACCCACTCGCTGTCCCGCTCAGGATATTCCTTCCAAAATGGCAAATCGCGGCTATTGCTGTTCACAGTCCCTCCTCCTTGTTTGCTAAACGCCTGTCCGATGTTTTTGACCGCCCGCACTGCGCGCTGCTAGCGATCGCCCATACCACTGGCCCGGATCAACTCCTTCATTCCGGGTTCTCCCCACCTGATGTTGCGCAAATGAATTTCATGCTCGGCCAGCGCACCGACCGTCTTCGACAGCAGCGCGGCTTCCCCGCTGCGGCAATACAGCCTCACTTGGCTGCCCTCGCGCTGCGCATCGAGCGTCCAGGGCAGCGCATGCAGCATCCCGGACAGCCGGGTCCACTGCCGCGCCACCAGGTCCGGATCGTCGAAGTCGAGCGCCAGAGTGGCGCCCGCCACCCGGCCGGCCTCGCCGCACCGCGCGAGGCGGACCAGACGGCCGCTATCCATCACGCCGACCATATCGGCCAGCGCCTCGACCTCTTCCAGATGATGGGTGACGATGACCATGCTCATCCCCAGCTGCTGCTTGAGTTCGTTCAAATAGGCCATCACTTCGCTCTGGAACTGCGCATCCAGGCCGGCGCAGGGCTCGTCGGCCAGCAGCACGTCGGGACCGTGCACCAGCGCGCACAGGATCTGCAGCTTGCGGCGGTTGCCGCCGGACAGCGCCGTCACCTCATGCTTGAGGAATTCGCTCAGGCCGGCCATGGCCAGCAGGCGCGGTGCGGCGTCGCGGCGCGCGCGGCGCAAATCGATCTGCTGCAGCACATAGTCGCCGACCGTGGTGTGGGATGGCATCTCCTTCGCCTGCTGCACCAGTCCCAGGTGCGGCGCCGTGCGCTGCCAATCGGTGCTGGCGTGGCCGGCGATGCGCACCGTCCCCACATCGGGCGCGGCCAAGCCGGACAGCAGGCGCAGCAGCGAGGATTTTCCCGAACCGTTACGGCCGACGATGGCCAGGGTCTCGCCGCGGCCCAGGCTGAATTCGACCTCGGCGATGGCGAAGTGGCCGTTGATCGCCGCGCCCAAGCCACGCACCTCCAGCACCGGCGCGGCGCTGGATGCGGGCTGGGCGCCGGCCGTGTTAGCGGCGGGTGACACGGTTCTTGAAAACATAGAGCGCGACTCCCATCATGATCAAGGCATAGCCGAGCGACAAAGCCAGGCTGTAAGCGAAGCTGGTTGTGGCTTGGCCCGAGATGGCCGAACGCAGCACATCAACCTGGGCCGAGAGCGGCAGCCACGCGATCAGCGTCCGGCCCGTGCCGAAATTTTCGAGCGGGAAGAAGACCCCGCAGATATAGGTCAGCGGTATCAGCACCAGATTCACCACGCTGGCGAACGAGACTTCGTTGGTGAAGCAGCTCACCACGATGCCGAAGCCGGCGAAGAACACGCAGGCGCTGGCAAAGCCGAGCAGCAGGCGTCCGGGCAAGCCCACCTGGACGCCAAACATCCACGCCGCCAGCACCAGCACCGCGACAAACTGCAAGGAGCATTTGAGTATCATCCCGATCAGCCGCCCCAGCAGGAAGCCGCCGTAGGACAAGGGCGAGAGGACGATATCCTCCATCGCGCGGCGGTTATGGTCGACGATGAAGGCGTAGCCGATGGTGTAAGTGCAGCTGAACATGATGCCCACACCGACGATGCCGGGTAGGACAAAGGCGAAATAGCTGGCCCCGCCCTGCCCCATCGCCGGCACATGGGAAGTGCCGAAGCCGAAGGCCAGTACCATCGACACCGAGGTCAGCATGGTGGAGACGACGATCAGGCGATAGCGGAAAAATTGCACCATATCCCAGTAGACCTGGCGGTACAGATCGATCAGCCAGAGGCGGCCCGCCCCGATGCGGCTTTGCACGATATCGCTCATGCCTGCAATTGCCCACGCAGCGGCGGCTGCCAGTTCGTTACGTAATCGGCTTGATAGGGAAGCTCCTTGCCGATTTTCTTCTTACGGCCGATTAACAGTTCAGCCTGCACGATTTCCTGCTGGTGGCCGGCGTGGGCGAGCACGTCCAATTCCCGGTTCTGGTCGACTTTCATCACCGTGCCGTCGGCAATCAAACTACCGCCCATATATTCCAACATTGCAAAACCATTTTCCCCAACACAACTAGCAAAAACGAAATAGCAGGCATTATCAGCGGCCCGCGCGCGGCATAGGGATTCAACGGCAAAACCATAAATATGGAAAAGACTGGCCACGCAGATAATGATGTCGGCATTCTCCGCAAAGTATGCTCTTGATGCCTCTGGGAAACGCACATCGTAGCTCACCAATAATCCGATTTTTCCATGCCGGGTTTCGATCAAGGGCGCCGGAGTACCGCGCGAAATATAGGCCCGTTCGCCTTCCCAGATACTGTTGCGCCTATAGCTGCCGGCAATTGCGCCGGATTCGTCTATATAGAAGGCGGCATCGTAGATATCGTTGCCGTCCCGTTCGAGCAAGCCGAAGACGAGCGCAATGCCGAGCGATGCGGCCAGCGCGCGCAGGGTGGTGACGATCGGCCCATCAGCCGTCTGCGCATCCCGCTTCAGAGAGGGAAAGTTGATGCCGGTGGCAAAGGTCGCCGGCAGGCAGACGATGTTCGCCCCGCTCTCCGCCGCTTCGCGGATCAGCTTGAGCGCTGCCTCCAGATTCCGTTCGGTCTGATTGTGCAAAATACAGAGCTGGATGACGGCAACCTTTACCGCGGGCCCAGAGAATATGTTCCGTATTCTATTCATTTATTTAATCCTGGAAACAAGTATAGATATCAAAATGATATTTAGCACTTCCGGAAGAGAGAACACTCAATTCACTTGGCCGCCAGACAGATACGCCCTCTGTATCGTTATCCATTTCTCGAATTTCTATATTAATTAAAACATATCCATGTCAAAAGATCGGAATTTATTTGGAATGGCCAAACGAAGTAGTAGGGATTGCGAAATTCGGGGGTGTTGGTTTTACATCACAACTCCGGATTTATTGCATAAAGCCCGGACCATTCCTGCGGGATGGGCCGGGCTTATTGGAGGCATATTCAGGGGATTAACGCGGAACCGGGCGCAATACCGAGCGGCGCGCCCAATACATCAATGGACAGGTATTAGTCAAGTCGCGCACGGCAATCGTGCGCGAGCCATGCGAACGGAATGGCGAGGACTCCGATACGCGATTACCCATTACGCGCCCTGAATCCGTGTCATCTCGATTCGCAAAGCTATCCGTGGGGAAACGCAGGAATTCGTCGAGCTTATCGCAAGAGGACCTGACTGACTGGAAACGCTTGAAAGCGATGGACGATGAAGAGATCGTTTTCACCAAGGACTCGCCGCGCCTGCCGGCCGGCCTTACCAAGGGGGCGGTCTTCCGCGTTGGCGGCCCAGCCGGGAACGCCCAAGGAGTTGGAAGATTTCAAGCGTAGCTTACTGGCGTCTATTCGGCGCCAGCGCCGCCTATCCAGGTAAGCGCCGCCTATCGTGCGCGGCGGGACGGGCCTGCCCTATACAATGCGGACAAACCCGGCCAGGTAGATCAGCCGGCCATCGCCACGCCGCCCAAGCCAGCGGTCGCATTCATTTACTTGGGAGAATACGCTTGCGCACTCACCTCTATAAACTCGGCGCCTTGTGCGCGATTGTCCTCGCCACCGGCTGCCAGACCACGCCGACCGCCACCTCCGCCCAGGACGAGGCTCCTGCTCCGAAAAATCCGGAATTCGCCGGCGAAATGGCCAAGTTCAATGCCCAATTCCCGAACGAGAAAGTGGCGAAATATGAAGAGGAATCGATCCGCTTCAATAACGCCAATAAGCTCGACGAAAAAGGTGGCTGCCACGAGAAATCGAAATATCCCGTGACCATCATCCTGCTGCTCGATGCCAGCGGCAAGGTCACGCAAAGCATGACCGATGTGGAAAACAGCAAGGCCCAGTGCTTCCGCAACAGCTATGCCTCGGCCCAGTTCCCGCGTCCGCCGATCGCGCCTTACCGCAAGGCGATGCAGTTGCGCTGATCAGCTGGCTAAGAGAATCTAGGAATGTTCCGCAGATAGCTGCACCCGACTCCCCTTCCATCCTCGCGATTCCGCAATCGCCCCCTTCCAATTTGCGCAAGGCGTAACGGACGTCGGGATTAGAGAAAAATTTCTAATCTCCACTTCCGTTATATTTTGCGAGAATTTTACTGAAAAAATATGAAATCATCTCCCTAAAAGGAGATTTCATGCGCCGCGATGCCACCCATTCATTACTCTTCGCAATATTTCTCATATTTACCACATCGATTAACGCGCAAAACGACCATGATGTATCGCCATCACCGCAAGATAAAGTTGAACTAATTTGCGATTTTATTTACGCCAGATATTATGAGGCGTACACATACATCCAAGATGAATTATCTTCCGCAACCAATGTCAGCGAAAATGGAGGAAGAAAAAAGCTTGCGCTGGAAAATGACGAATTTAAAGCATATTTTGTTAAACATGGAGAAAAAATTCTCCTATTGGAGCTGACATTAAAAACCGATTACTTTAATCATAAGCCGATCCCTTACTTTATAAGAAGCGAAGGAAGGCGAAAAAATTCAGAGCACATTTTCTTCTGTGAAAATGACACTGGAATAGCGACATTCGATAACAAAAAAATTCAAAACATCGTTATCCGGCCAAATTTTATTGATTAAATATGCCAATCAAATCCGGTAAACAGCCAGGCGGCCCGGGTGGGAAATTTGCGCAGCACTTGATGGAAACCTTGCCTCTGCTGAACCTCTGGCACGGTTGTGTGTAGCGTTACTAGGAAACGCATATTTCACATTCTCTGTGCATCAAAACGGCCAGAATATGCCAGCTTCAGATAGCTGGGCATGTAGAGCTGCGGTAGCGGTAGACAACGCTGGGACGCATTGTCGAGCTCATCTAGATTTTGAGGTTTTAATAGTATACCGGCTAACCATATCGCCTGAGCCCTGCCTAGTTTTACATCATCCAATCAAACCATTCGCCCCCAGCAATTCACTAGTTGCTGAGCAGCGCATAGCATATGACATCCAAGAGAAATTCTTGGCGGCAATTTCATGGCAATGGCAGATATTGAGCTTTGGCACATATGCAATCCAACCATTCCAATTCCGCCGCGAAGGAAAGCAACAGCAGCCACATCCAATGCAATTGGCATTTTCGCAGACGGCTATGCCGCTAGCGCAGGTGGCTTAAACTCGATATCAGATGTGAATGCCATGCGCAACCACGAATCTCCAGTCACGCATAATCCAACGTCGGGCTAGCTGGATATTCAATCGAGTTGATAGTTCGCCACAAGATAATTGACGTATGCATGCATAAATCTTACACGCATCACTCCACAACCGATTCTCGCCCAATCATTTAAGCCGGGCGCAGCACCAGCAGCGCCACGGCTTCGGCATTGATGCCTTCCTCGCGGCCCAGATAGCCCATCTTCTCGTTGGTCTTGGCCTTGACGTTCACCTGCCCCACCGTTACGCCAAGATCCTCGGCGATATGCGCCGCCATGGCGCCGATATGCGGCGCCATCTTCGGCCGCTGGGCAATGATGGTGGCGTCGATATTGCCGATATCGTAGCCGGTGGCGCGCACGCGCTTGGCCGCTTCGCGCAGCAGCACGCGCGAATCCGCGCCCTTGAAAGTGGCATCGGTATCGGGGAAATGGCGGCCGATATCGCCCAGCGCCGCCGCGCCCAGAATGGCATCGGTGATCGCATGCAGCAAGGCGTCGGCGTCGGAGTGGCCCAGCAAGCCTTTTTCGTGCGGGATATCGACGCCGCCCAAAATCAGTTTGCGGCCTTCGACCAGCTTGTGGCAGTCGTAGCCCTGGCCGATGCGGAATGGGAGTGCGGGAGTGGCTGTCATTTCTTGTCCTGTTCCAGATACATTTCTGCGATGCGGATATCGCTCGGCAGCGTGACCTTCAGATTGCGCGGATGGCCTTCCACCAGCTGCGGCGAGAGGCCCAGCATTTCAACGGCGCTGGCGTCGTCGGTGATGGCGTTGGCGTCGGGCGCCGAGGACAGCGCGCGTAGCAGCAGCGCATAGCTGAACATCTGCGGTGTCTGCGCCAGCCATAGGCCGTCGCGCGGGACGGTGGCGACGGCGCCGCCGCGCGTGCTTTTCACGGTGTCCACCACGGGCAGAGCAAGCAGGCCGCCGGCCGGATTCGCGCCCACTTCCTCGATCAGTTTGCGGATCAGTTCCGGCGTCAGGCCGGGACGGGCGGCGTCGTGCACCAGCACCATATCGCCATCGGCGGCGGCCGCGCGCAAGGCGCGCAAGCCGTTCAGCACCGAATCCATGCGGGTGGCGCCGCCGCAGCGCAGCACCGTCACGCCGGACGGCGGCACGATGGCATCGATATAGCCGTCTTCCGCGCTCACCACCACATAGGTGTGGGCAATCAGCTCGCTGCCGAGGAAGGCTTGCAGGGTATGCGCCAGCATCGGCTGGCCGCCCAGCGCCAGGTATTGTTTGGGCGTGGCGGCGGCCATGCGCGCGCCGACGCCGGCGGCCGGGATCAGCGCAAAGTAGCGCACCGGCCGCGGAGAATTCTTGTTATCGCTTGCTGTCATCTTGTATGCGCTCAGTGCCTGCCGCGCGTCTTGTTCAAAATAGTCTGGATCTCGCCATTGCAGGATTTGCCCAGGCGTTCATATTCGGCGGGAGAATCCAGCTTGGCCTGCTGCGCTTCGACCTTGGCCATCTCGGCCTTGATGAAGGGCAGCCAGCCGCTGTTGATCTCATGGTTCAGGGCCGACTGCGCGGTGCGGGACGGCGCGTACAGCGGCTTGTCGCCGAAGCGCTTGAGCAGCGCCTCGCGCACCACCACTTCCACCTTGGGCAGATTATCCATATAGATCCGCATATGCTGCATCTCGTGCGCCAGGATCACATCATAGCCGCAACTGCCTTTCGGGAACTCGTTACCGACGTAGATGCGCACCGGCGCATAACTGAGCTTGACGTCGATCTTGGGCGCGATGCATTCATAGCCGCTCTCCGGATCCTGCAGCAGTTGGCCGGTCCAGCCAACCTTCACCAGCGATTCGGTGCGCGTCAGACCCAGCACATAGCTGTTGGGCTGGTAATCGCCCTTCATCTGCGTCAGGGATTTATAGGAGAGCTGGGCGTTGACCGAATAGCCGTTCTGCTGGGCCGACATGACCGAGGCGGTCTTGCTGATCGTGTCCTCGCAGCGGATCTGGAACGGCGTGCGTTTTTCCGCGGCGCCGCTGGCCGTGGCGCACAAGGGCGCGAGCGCGGCCAGCATGCAGGCCAGCCGGAGCAGGAAGCGCAGCGCGGCCATGGTCTCAGCCGAGCTTCCAGGCTCCGCTATTGATGCGTTCCAGCCAGAAGGCGCCGATGATGGTTTTGACGTCGGTGATGCGGCCGGTGCGTACCCAGTCCAGCATTTCTTCCGGCGTGGCGGTGATGGTTTCGATGAATTCGCCTTCATCGAGCTTCACCTCGCCCGCCTTCAGTCCGCGCGCCAGGAAGATGTCCAGGTGCTCGTCCGAATAGGCAATCGCGTTGTGGATGGTGGTCAGGTAGTGCCACTCGCCGGCGCTGTAGCCGGTTTCTTCTTCCAGCTCGCGCTTGGCGCAAGCCAGGGATTCTTCGCCCGGATCGATCTTGCCGGCCGGGAGTTCGATGAAGACGCGGTCGAGCGGATAGCGGAACTGGCGCTCCAGCAGCACGCGGCCGTCGTCCAGCAGCGGCAGGATCACCACGGCGCCCGGATGCTTGATGAATTCGCGCCCGGTTTCGGCGCCGTTGGGCAGTTTGATGCGGTCGCGTTGGACCTTGAGGAAGTGGCCGTCGTACGCCAGCTCACCGTCGATACGGGTTTCTTTCAGGTGCGCATCCATGCACGCTCCTTTCAATCGGAAAATCAGTAGTGTATCAGCGGCGCTTGCGCAGGTAGCGCACGACGAAGCCAGGGAAGGCCAGCACGATGAAGAGGCAGGCGGTGATCGCATAGAACTCCCACTGCTGCGGGAAGCGGGTGCCGATGCGCGCCTCGATCGCCATGGCGATCAGACCAACGACAAAGTAGAGCACCACCAGTTCCAGCAGCCGGATGATCAGCGCCTTGCGGTGGTGCTCCTGCCCTGCCCCGCCGGACTTCAGCGGAATCAGGGCAAACACCTTGTCGTTAAAGAATGGCAGGTTGGCGGCTGCGAATGCAAGCAGGATCACCAACCAGCTGGAGGAGGATACGTCCATCTATCTAGGCTCAGGAAGCCAGGGTTTTGCTCATGGCGCTCAGGCAGGCGTTCAGCAGCGGGCCTGGGATGATACCCAGAGCCACCACGGCCAGACTGTTCAGCACCAGCACCACGCTCTTGTCGCCATTGACGACGATGGGCGCGGTATCTTCCGGCTCATCGAACCACATGGTTTTCACCACGCGCAGATAGTAGTAAGCACCGATCAGCGAGAACATCACCGCCAGCACGGCCAGCCACAGCTGGCCATTGGTCATCACGGCCTGCAGCACGGACAGCTTGGCGGTGAAGCCGACCATCGGCGGCACGCCGGCCAGCGAGAACATCAGCACCGACATCAGGGTCGCGTACATCGGGCTGCGTTTGCTCAGGCCCTTGAAGTCGGACAGTTCTTCCGCTTCGAAGCCGGCACGGGCCAGCGCCATGATCAGACCGAAGCTGCCCAGGGTGGTCAGCACGTAGGTGATCGAGTAGTACATGGACGCGCTGTAGGCAGCGGCGGCATTGCTCTTGTCGACGCCGACCACGCCAGCCATCAGGCCCAGGAGCACGAAGCCCATTTGCGCGATGGTGGAGTAAGCCAGCATACGTTTCAGATTGGTCTGAGCGATCGCGGTGAAGTTGCCGATGGCCAGCGACAGCACGGCCAGGATCAGCAGCATCTGCTGCCAGTCATGCGCCAGCGGCAGCAGGCCTTCCACCAGCAGACGGATGCAGATGGCGAAGGCGGCCAGTTTCGGCGCGCCGCCCAGCAGCAGGGTCACGGCGGTCGGTGCGCCTTGATACACGTCCGGCACCCACATATGGAAAGGCACCACGCCCAGCTTGAAGGCCAGGCCAGCCACCATGAACACCAGGCCGAAGACCAGGATGGTCGGTTTCAGCGTGCCGCTGGCGGCGGCTTTCGCCACCTCGGTCAGTTCCAGCGAACCGGTGGCGCCGTACAGCATGGACATGCCATACAGCAGGAAGCCGGAAGCCAGCGCGCCCAGGACGAAGTATTTCATCGCCGCTTCGGTCGCTTTGGCGTTGTCGCGGCGCAGGGCCACCAAGGCGTACAGGGCCAGCGACATCAGTTCCAGACCCAGGTAGATGGACAGGAAGCTGTTACCGGAGATCATGACCATCTGGCCCAGCAGGGCAAACAGGGCCAGCACATAGAACTCGCCGCCGAGCGAGCCGCCCAGCATGCCGCGCTGGTGCGCGTACTGGCGCGAATACACCAGGGTCACGGCCACGGCCAGGTAGGAGAACACTTTCAGCAGGTTCGACATCGGGTCCGAGACGAACATATTGTTGAAGGCGTACACCGTGGCGCCGGTATTGTAGTCGGCCAGGCTGATGGCGCCGCAGACGCCCAGCGCGAGCAGCGACAGCACATAAGTGATCGAACGCTTGCTCTCTGACAGGAACATATCGATCAGCAGGATCGCCGAGGTGGCGATCAGCAGAAAGACTTCTGCATAGAGCGGGATCAGGTTAGTGGTATTCATTTAGCTATTCCTGGTTTTTCTTAGTGCAGCTTGCTCTGGGCGACGTGCTTGAGCAGGTCGGCCACGGAGGTTTGCATGGTGTCGGTGAACGGGGCTGGATACAGGCCCATTACCAGCACCGCCAGCGCCAGGATGCCCAGCATCAGGAACTCGCGGTTGTTGATGTCGGTCAGTTCGGCCACATGGGAGTTGCCCACTTTGCCGAAGATCACGCGCTTGGCCATCCACAGCGAGTACGCCGCGCCGAAGATCAGGGCGGTGGCGGCCAGGATGCCGGTCACGAAGTTGAACTGCACCGCGCCCAGGATCACCATGAACTCGCCGACGAAGCCGGAGGTTGCAGGCAGGCCGCAGTTAGCCATCGAGAACAGCACGAAGAAGGCCGCGAACTTCGGCATGGTGTTGACCACGCCGCCGTAGTCGGCGATCTGGCGCGAGTGCATGCGGTCATACAGCACGCCGATGCACAGGAACATGGCGCCCGAGATGAAGCCGTGCGAAATCATCTGCACGATGCCGCCCTGCACCGACATGTCGTTGAACATGAAGAAGCCCAGGGTCACGAAGCCCATGTGGGCGATCGAGGAGTAAGCCACCAGTTTTTTCATGTCCTTCTGCACCAGTGCCACCAGGCCGACGTAGATCACGGCGATCAGGGACAGCACGATCACGAAGCCAGCCAGCTCTTTCGAGGCGTCCGGCACGATCGGCAGGGAGAAACGCAGGAAGCCGTAAGCGCCCAGTTTCAGCATGATCGCGGCCAGCACGGCGGAACCGCCGGTCGGCGCTTCCACGTGGACGTCCGGCAGCCAGGTGTGGACCGGGAACATCGGCACCTTCACGGCGAAGGCCATGAAGAAGGCGAAGAAGATGGCGATCTGTTCGCCCATGGCCAGCGGCAGCTTGTGCCAGACCAGGATGTCCCAGCTACCCGACTTGTTGTACAGGTAGATGATGGCGATCAGCGTCAGCAGCGAACCGAGGAAGGTGTACAGGAAGAACTTGAACGCCGCGTACACGCGGTTGGCGCCGCCCCACACGCCGATGATGATGTACATCGGGATCAGGGTCGCTTCGAAGAAGAAGTAGAACAGCAGGCCGTCCATGGCGCAGAACACGCCGATCATCAGACCGGACAGGATCAGGAAAGCGCCCATGTACTGCGCTACGCGCTCTTCGATCACTTCCCAGGCCGAGATCACCACGATGATGGTGATGAAGGCGGTCAGCGGCACGAACCACAGGGACAGGCCGTCCACGCCGAGCGAGTAGAAGATATTGAAGCGCTCGATCCACGGCGCTTTTTCAGCGAACTGCATGCCGTGGGCGGCGTTGTCGAAATTGCCGATCAGCGGAATGGTCGCCAGGAAGGAGACCACAGCGCCCAGCAGCGACAGCATGCGCACCATGCCGGCGCGCGAATCGCGGCCGACCGCCAGGACGATCAGGCCGAACAGCACCGGCAGCCAGATCGCCAGGCTCAGGTAAGGAGGAAGATTATTTATCGTTGACTGCATCTTTTATCTCTTTTGCGTGTCAGCTATCAAGCGTGCCAAAACGGCAGGAAATAGACCAGGAATCCGAGGATGCCGAGGATCATCACGAACGCATAGTGGTAGATGTAGCCGGTTTGCGCCACGCGCACCAGCGACGAGAACCACTGCACCACTTTCGCGCTGCCGTTCACCAGCAGACCGTCGATCAGGGTGCGGTCGCCCACATTCCACAGGCCTTCGCCCAGCAGGCGCGCGCCCTTGGCGAAGACTGCTTCGTTGATCTTGTCCATGTAGTACTTGTTGTCCAGCAGGGTGTGGACGGCTTTGAACTTGGCATAGAACCAGGCCGGCACGCGCGGATTGATCATATAGCAGTAGTAAGCCGTCGCCACGCCGGCAATGGCCAGCCACAGCGGAACGCTGGTCAGCGAATGGATCACCATCGCCACAGGGCCGTGGAATTCTTCGGCCAGCTCGTGCATCGCATGGTGGTTTTCACCGACGAAGATCACGCCTTTGAAGAAGTCGCCGAACAGCATCGGGCCGATGGTCAGGAAGCCGATCACCACCGAAGGGATGGCCAGCATCACCAGCGGGAACCAGACCACGAATGGGGATTCGTGCGGTTTCTCGCCCGGCGCCAGGCCGTGGTGGCCGTGGTCGTCCTCTTCCGCCTCGTCGTCATGGTGCGAAGCGTGCGCATGGTGGTGTTCCTTGCCGAAGCGTTCCTCGCCGTGGAAGACCAGGAAGTACATGCGGAAGGAGTAGAAGGCGGTCACGAAGACGCCGGCCAGCACCGCGAAGTTGGCGAAGCCCGCGCCCCAGATATGGGTAGCGTGCACCGCTTCGATGATCGAATCCTTCGAGTAGAAGCCCGAGAAGAACGGGGTGCCGATCAGGGCCAGGGAGCCGAGCAGCGACGTGATCCAGGTGATCGGCATGTATTTGCGCAGGCCGCCCATATTGCGGATGTCCTGGTCGTGGTGCATGCCGATGATGACCGAACCGGCGCCCAGGAACAGCAGCGCTTTGAAGAAGGCGTGGGTCATCAGGTGGAACACGGCGATCGAGTAGGCCGAGGAACCCAGGGCCACGGTCATGTAGCCCAGCTGCGACAGGGTCGAGTAAGCGACCACGCGCTTGATGTCGTTCTGGATGATGCCCAGGAAGCCCATGAACAGGGCCGTGATGGAGCCAATCACCAGGATGAAGGACAGCGCGGTGTCCGACAGCTCGAACAGCGGCGACATGCGCGACACCATGAAGATACCGGCCGTCACCATGGTGGCGGCGTGGATCAGCGCGGAGATCGGGGTCGGGCCTTCCATCGAGTCGGGCAGCCAGACGTGCAGCGGGAACTGCGCCGATTTACCCATGGCGCCGATGAACAGGCAGATACAGGCCACGCTCAGCAGCATCCAGTCGGTGCCCGGCAGGGTCAGGGCCAGCAGCTGCTCTTTCTTGGCGAAGACTTCCTGGTAGTCCATGGAGCCGGCGTAAGCCAGCAGCAGGCCGATGCCCAGGATGAAGCCGAAGTCGCCCACGCGGTTGACCAGGAAAGCCTTCATGTTCGCCACGATGGCCGTTGGACGGGTGTACCAGAAACCGATCAGCAGATACGAGACCAGGCCCACCGCTTCCCAGCCGAAGAACAGCTGCAGGAAGTTGTTGGACATGACCAGCATCAGCATCGAGAAGGTGAACAGCGAGATGTAGGAGAAGAAGCGGTTATAGCCTTCGTCGTCCTTCATGTAGCCGATGGTGTAGATGTGGACCATCAGCGACACAAACGTCACCACGTTCATCATCATCGCCGACAGCGCGTCGATCTGGAAACCGACCGCCAGCTTGACGCCGGCAACCGTCATCCAGGTATAGATGTCGCCGTTATAGCTGGCGCCATCCATCACGCTCAGCAGCGTCTGGAAGGAAATGATAAATGCAATCAGCACGCCCAAAATCGTCGCGGTATGCGACGTTTTTCGGCCGACCAAATTCCCGAAGAATCGGGTTCCGAGCAAGCCCGCAATCGCGGCGCCCGCCAGGGGCGCCAGAGGAACGGCAAGAAGAAGGTTAGGGTTAAGCCCCGCCATGATGAACCTTACTGTTTATTATTCGAGGTTTAAAACTTAGCCTTTGAGGCTATCCAGGTCTTCCACATTGATGGTGTCCAGATTACGGAACATCACCACCAGGATCGCGAGGCCGATTGCCGATTCGGCAGCCGCCACGGTCAGGATGAAGAAGACAAAGATCTGCCCGGCCGCGTCGCCCAGGTAATGCGAGAACGCGATGAAGTTCATGTTCACTGCCAGCAGCATCAGTTCGATGGCCATCAGCAGAACGATGACGTTCTTGCGGTTCAGGAAAATACCGACGATCGAGATTGCGAACAGAATCGCCCCCAGGACCAGGTAGTGTGCCAGCGATAAAGTCATGGTGCCTCCTTCGTTGCTGCTTCCGGCTGATTGCGCGTGGAGACGGCATCCATCTTCACGATGCGCAGACGGTCGTTGCGCTTGACCCGCACCGCATCGGCCGGATCGAAGTATTTGATGTCCTTGCGCTTGCGCAGCGTCAGGGCGACGGCGGCCACGATGGCCAGCAGCAGCACGACGGCGGCGATTTCAAACGCGTAGATATATTCGGTGTAAATCTTCAGGCCCAGCGCCTTGGTGGTGCCGATGGCGCTGGCCGCAGCCGGCGATTGCTGGTAGTCGTTGACGCCGAAGCTGCGCCACAGCACGGAAGCCATCTCCAGCACGATCACGCCGCCGATGGTGGCCGCCAGCGGCAGATAGTTCCAGAAGCCTTCGCGCAGCTTGTCGAGATTGATGTCGATCATCATCACAACGAACAGGAACAGCACCATCACCGCGCCGACATACACCAGCACCAGCACGATGGAGAGGAACTCCGCTTTCAGCAGCATCCAGATGCCGGCCGCCTGGAAGAAGGCCAGCACCAGGAACAGTGCGGCATGCACCGGATTGCGGGCCGTGATAACGCGGGTCGCTGCCAGCACCAGGATGGCGGCGAACACGTAAAACAAGACAGTTTTAAAATCCATAAGAAACCCTGACAGTTAAGTGTCGATCACGTCCGCGTTCAGCGGTACGGCGCATCGGCAGCACGGTTGGCGGCAATCTCCGCTTCATAACGGTCGCCTACAGCCAGCAGCATTTCCTTGGTGTAGTACAGATCGCCGCGCTTCTCGCCGTGGTATTCCAGCACATGGGTTTCCACGATGGAGTCGACCGGGCAGGACTCTTCGCAGAAACCGCAGAAGATGCACTTGGTCAGGTCGATGTCGTAGCGCGTGGTACGGCGGCTGCCGTCGTCGCGCTGCTCCGACTCGATGGTGATCGCCATGGCCGGGCACACCGCTTCGCACAGCTTGCAGGCGATGCAGCGCTCTTCCCCGTTGGGGTAGCGGCGCAGCGCATGCAGGCCGCGGAAACGCGGCGAGATCGGCGTTTTCTCTTCAGGGAATTGGACGGTGATCTTCTTGGCAAACATGTATTTGCCGGTCAGCGCCATCCCTTTGAACAATTCGCGCAGCATCAGGCTGCCGAAAAAGTCTTTTATTCGTTCCATATCGTATTCGCTCTCTTACTTCCAAATGTTCCAGGAGGTCTGCATCCAAGTGGCGACGATGACCAGGTAGGCCAGGGTCAGCGGGATGAACACTTTCCAGCCCAAACGCATGATCTGGTCATAGCGGTAGCGCGGGAAGGTACCGCGAGTCCAGATGAACAGCGACACGATGCAGAAGGTTTTCACAAACAGCCAGAAGAAGCCGCCGAAGCCGCCGCCGAATTCCAGCGCAGCGATCGGAGCGGACCAGCCACCCAGGAACATGATCGAAGCGATCACGCCGATCAGGATCATATTGGCGTATTCGGCCAGGAAGAACATGGCGTAGGACATGCCCGAATACTCGACCATGTGGCCACCGACGATTTCCGACTCGCCTTCCACCACGTCGAACGGGTGGCGGTTACATTCGGCCAGGCCGGACACCAGGTAGACCACGAACATCGGCAGCAGCGGCAGCCAGTTCCAGGACAGGAAGTTCAGGCCCATGGCCGCCATATGGCCTTTTTGCTGGCCGGCGACGATTTCGGACAGGTTCAGCGAACCGGACACCATCAGCACGATCACCAGCACGAAGCCCATGGCGATCTCGTAGGACACCATCTGCGCCGAAGCACGCATGGCGCCCATGAAGGAGTACTTCGAGTTCGAGGACCAGCCGGCGATGATGATGCCGTACACCTCGATCGACATGATCGACATCATCAGCAGCAGACCGGCGTTGACGTCGGCCAGCGCGACCTGCGGGCCGAAAGGCACCACCGACCAGGCGGCCAGCGCCGGCATGATGGTCATGATCGGGCCGATCACGAACAGCGCCTTGTTCGACTTGGTCGGCAGGATGATCTCTTTGAACAGCAGTTTCAGCGCGTCGGCGATCGGCTGCAGCAGACCGGCCGGACCCACGCGGTTCGGGCCGATACGGATCTGGATCCAGCCGAGCAGCTTGCGCTCCCACAGCGTCAGGTAGGCGACCATGCCCATCAGGGGCAGGGTCACGCACAGGATTTTGGCCAGGGTCCAGAAGAAAGGCCAGGCCGGCCCCACCAGCTCGCCGCCGGTGGTATTGATGGTATCGATAATCTCAGGCAAAGACATTACTTGCCCTCCCCTGCTTTAACAACGGTGATGGAACCGAACATCGCGCCCAGAGCGGCGGTCGATGCGTGGGCGGCGGCAACGCGCACGACATTGGCCGGCAGGCCCGCGTCGATCTGCGCTTCCAGGATGGCCGAGCCGGAACCCTGGCTGACCTGCACCTTGTCGCCGGCCTTGACGCCGATCTGCTGCGCCAGGGCGGCGGACAGGCGGGCTTTCGGCGCAGCCGCGTCGGCGGTCGCTTGCAGCGGACCGGAACGGCGCGCCAGCGCGTCGGCGAAGTAGATCGGCACATCGGTCACGCGTTCCAGCTTGTCGCCGGCGCCGAAAGCGGCGGCAACAGGCGCCAGCTTGGCGTTGTTGTTGAGCTTGGAGGACAGGTCGGTCACGCCCTTGCCGAAGGCTTCGTCGCGGATCGCTTCCGACGTCTCGTAGTCGAAACCGGCCAGGCCGAGGATATTGCCCAGCACGCGCAGCACTTTCCAGGCCGGACGGGTTTCCGCCAGCGGCTTGACGGTGCCGTTGAAGCTTTGCAGGCGGCCTTCGCAGTTGACGAAGCTGCCCGAGGTTTCGGCGAACGGCGCAATCGGCAGCAGCACGTCGGCGTAGTCCATGCCGTGCTTGAAGGCCGACAGCACCACCACCATATCGGCGCCCTTCAAGGCGGCGACGGCGGCTTGCGGGTTGACGGCGTCCAATTCCGGCTCGGCGTTCAGCAGCACGTAGGCTTTCTTCGGCGCGGAGAAGGCCGGCGCGGCGTTCTTCGCGGTGGCGCCCAGCAGGTAGCCGCCGACGGTGTTGGCCGCTTCGGTCAGATAACCGAATTTGGCGCCGGTCTGTTCGGCGATCCATTGCGCGGCAGCGTGCAGCGCGGACGCTTGCGGATGCTGCGCGGCGGCGTTGCCGAGGAAGACAGCCTTGTTTTCACCGGACAGCAGGCTGGCGGCGATGGCGGCAGCAGCGTCGGACACGGCCACGTTCTCGAAACCGGCCGGCGCGGCGACGTCCTTGGCCTTGGCCACGGCAGCCACCACGCCCGACAGCGCGGCCAGCCAGTCGGATGGCGCGGCGATGATCTTGTTGGCGGCGACGATCAGGTTCTCTTCATCGGCGCCGTGCAGCACGGACAGCTTGCCGCCGGCCTTGACGGCGGCGCGCAGGCGGGTCGCCAGCAGCGGATGGTCCTTGCGCAGGAAGGAGCCGATGACGAAGATGCGCTGCAGATTGCTCACGTCGGCAACCGGCATGCCCAGCCAAGGCGCGACCTGGCCGTCCAGCGCGAAATCGCTGTGGCGCAGGCGGAAGTCGATGTTCTCGGAACCGACGCCGCGGGTCAGCTTTTGCAGCAGGACCAGTTCTTCCACCGTCGAATGCGGGGTCGCATAGGACGCGATGGCATCGGCGCCATGTTCGTGCTTGATGTTCTTCAGACCGTGCGCCACGTATTCCAGCGCGGTCTGCCAGTCCACTTGCTTCCACTCATTGCCTTGCTTGAGCATAGGCTGGGTCAGGCGCTCGGCGCTGCCCAGCGCTTCGTAGGAGAAGCGGTCCTTGTCGGAGATCCAGCATTCGTTGACCGCTTCGTTTTCCAGCGGCAGCACGCGCTTGACTTCGCCCTGCTTGACCTGAACGATCAGGTTCGAGCCCAGGCCGTCGTGCGGCGACACCGATTTGCGGCGCGACAGTTCCCAGGTACGGGCGCTGTAGCGGAATGGCTTGGAGGTCAGCGCGCCGACCGGGCACAGGTCGATCATATTGCCCGACATCTCGGAGTTCACCGCTTCGCCGACGAAGGTGGTGATCTCGGCGTGTTCGCCGCGGCCCAGCATGCCCAGCTCCATGACGCCGGCCACTTCCTGGCCGAAACGCACGCAGCGGGTGCAGTGGATGCAGCGCGCCATTTCCTGCATGGACACCAGAGGACCTGCGTCCTTCGGCTTCACCACGCGCTTTTCTTCTTCGTAGCGCGATTCGCTTTTGCCGTAGCCCACGGCCAGATCCTGCAGCTGGCACTCGCCGCCCTGATCGCAGATCGGGCAGTCCAGCGGGTGATTAATCAACAGGAATTCCATGACGCTCTTTTGCGCCTGCACCGCTTTGTCGCTGTGCGAGCGCACCACCATGCCGGCCGAGACCGGGGTGGCGCAGGCGGGCAGCGGCTTCGGCGCTTTTTCCACCTCGACCAGGCACATACGGCAGCTTGCCGCGATCGACAATTTCTTGTGATAGCAGAAGTGCGGGATGTAGGTACCCAGCTTGTTGGCAGCGTCCATCACCATGCTACCAGCAGGGACTTCGACTTTCTTGCCGTCTATTTCGATTTCAACCATGATGATCGCAGCTTAGATGTATGCCGGCACCAGGCAGTGCTTGTGCTCGACGTGATATTCAAATTCTTCGCGGAACTGCTTGACGAAGGCGCGCACCGGCATGGCGGCAGCGTCGCCCAGCGCGCAGATCGTGCGGCCCTGGATGTTGTCTGCGATGGAGTTCAGCATGTCCAGATCGGAGGCGCGGCCTTGGCCGTGCTCGATGCGGTGGATCATGCGGTACATCCAGCCCGTGCCTTCGCGGCATGGGGTGCACTGGCCGCAGGATTCTTCAAAGTAGAAGTAGGACAGGCGTTCCAGCGCCTTGACCATGCAGCGCGTTTCGTCCATCACGATCACGGCGCCCGAACCGAGCATGGAGCCGGCCTTGGCGATCGAATCGTAATCCAGATCGGTGTCCATCATGATCTCGCCGCGGATCACCGGCGCGGAGGAACCGCCCGGAATCACAGCCTTGATCTTTTTGCCGCCGCGCATGCCGCCGGCCAGTTCCATCAGCTTGGCGAAAGGCGTGCCCAGCGGGACTTCGTAGTTGCCGGGACGTTCGACGTCGCCCGAGATCGAGAAGATCTTGGTGCCGCCGTTGTTCGGCTTGCCCATGCCCAGATACTTCTCGGCGCCCACGTTCAGGATGAACGGCACGGCCGCGAAGGTCTCGGTGTTGTTGATGGTGGTCGGCTTGCCGTACAGGCCGAAGGACGCCGGGAAAGGCGGCTTGAAGCGCGGCTGGCCTTTTTTGCCTTCCAGCGATTCCAGCAGCGCGGTCTCTTCGCCGCAGATATAGGCGCCATAGCCATGGTGGGCGTGCAGCTGGAAGCTGAAATCGCTGCCCATGATCTTATCGCCCAGGAAGCCGGCGGCACGCGCCTCTTCCAGCGCTTCCTCGAAGCGCAGGTAGTCCTGGAAGATCTCGCCGTGGATATAGTTGTAGCCCACGGTGATGCCCATGGCGTAAGCGCCGATGGCCATGCCCTCGATCAGGGCATGGGGGTTGTAACGAATGATGTCGCGGTCCTTGAAAGTACCAGGTTCGCCTTCATCTGTATTGCAGACGAGGTATTTCTGGCCAGGGAACTGGCGCGGCATGAAGGACCATTTCAGGCCGGTCGGGAAACCGGCGCCGCCGCGGCCGCGCAGGCCGGAGGTCTTCAGGTCGGCGATGATGGTTTCCGGCGCGATCTTCTCTTCCAGGATGCGGCGCAACGCCGAGTAGCCGCCACGTTTCACGTAGTCGGCCAGGTGCCAGTTGTCGCCGGTCAGATCCTTGAGGATCAGCGGGTCGATGTGACGGTTGTGGAGCGAGGTCATTTCTTCAGTTCCTCCACGAGGGCGTCGATTTTGTCGTTGGACATATGGCTGCACATGCGGTGGTTGTTCACCAGCAGCACCGGTGCGTCGCCGCAGGCGCCCATGCACTCGCCTTCCATCAGCGTGAACTCGCCGTCGCCGGAGGTTTCGCGGTAGTCGATGCCCAGTTTTTCTTTCAGGTGTTTAGCCGCGCGCTCGCCGCCCGACAGGGCGCAAGGCAGGTTGGTGCACACGGTGATCTTGTGCTTGCCGACCGGCTTCAGGTTATACATATTGTAGAAGGTCGCCACTTCCTGCACGGCGATGGCCGGCATGCCGATGTAGTCGGCGATTTCCTTCATGGTTTCCGGCGACAGCCAGCCCAGTTCAACCTGGGCGTGGGCCAGCGAGGCCATCACGGCCGACTGGCGCTGGTCGGCCGGGTATTTGGCCAACTCGCGGTCGATTTTTTTGTAGCACTGCTCTGATAACAACATACGTATGCCTCTGGGACTTATCTGTCGATTTCGCCGAAAACGATATCCTGGGTACCGATGATGGTCACGGCGTCGGCGATCATGTGGCCGCGTGCCATTTCGTCCAGACCCTGCAGGTGGGCAAAGCCCGGTGCGCGGATCTTCATGCGGTACGGCTTGTTGGCGCCATCCGACACCAGGTAAATACCGAATTCGCCCTTCGGGTGCTCCACGGCGCTGTAGGCTTCGCCTGGCGGCACGTGGAAACCTTCGGTAAACAGCTTGAAGTGGTGGATCAGCGATTCCATATTGGTCTTCATGTCCACGCGCGATGGCGGCGCCACCTTGCGGTTGCTGGACATGACCGGACCCGGATTGTTGCGCAGCCACTCCACGCACTGCTTGATGATGCGGTTCGACTGGCGCATCTCTTCGATACGCACCAGATAGCGGTCGTAGCTGTCGCCGTTGGTGCCGATCGGGATATCGAAATCCATCAGATCGTACACTTCGTAAGGCTGGTTCTTGCGCAGGTCCCAGGCCACGCCCGAGCCGCGCAGCATGGCACCGGTGAAGCCCATGGCTTTCGCGTCTTCCGGCGAGACCACGCCCACGCCCACGGTACGCTGCTTCCAGATACGGTTATCGGTCAGCAGGGTTTCGTATTCGTCGACATAGGTCGGGAAACGGCGCGTGAAGTCTTCGATGAAGTCCAGCATCGAACCCTGGCGGTTCTCGTTGCGCTCGGCCAGTGCCTTCGCGTTGCGGATCAGCGATGCCTTGTACTGCGGCATGACGTCCGGCAGGTCGCGGTACACGCCGCCCGGACGGTAGTAGGCCGCGTGCATGCGCGCGCCCGATACCGCTTCGTAGCAGTCCATCAGGTCTTCGCGGTCGCGGAAGGCGTACAGGAACGGGCCCATGGCGCCCACGTCCAGCGCGTGCGCGCCGAGCCACAGCAGGTGGTTCAGCAGACGGGTGATCTCGTCGAACATGACGCGGATGTACTGCGCGCGCAGCGGCACTTCGAGACCGAGCAGCTTCTCGATCGCCATCACGTAGGCGTGCTCGTTGCACATCATCGACACGTAGTCGAGGCGGTCCATGTACGGCACCGATTGCAGATAGGTCTTCTGCTCGGCCAGTTTTTCGGTGGCGCGGTGCAGCAGGCCGATATGCGGGTCGGCGCGCTGGATCACCTCGCCGTCCAGCTCCAGCACCAGGCGCAGCACGCCGTGCGCTGCCGGGTGCTGCGGACCAAAGTTCAGGGTGTAGTTCTTAATCTCAGCCATTATTTCATCCCGTAGTTTTCTTCGCGGATCACGCGCGGCACGTTCTCGCGCGGTTCGATCGTCACAGGCTGGTAGATCACGCGCTTCTGCTCAGGGTCGTAGCGCATTTCCACATAGCCCGACACCGGGAAGTCCTTGCGGAACGGGTGGCCAATGAAGCCGTAGTCGGTCAGGATGCGGCGCAGGTCGTTGTGGCCTTCGAACAGGATGCCGTACAGATCGAACGCTTCGCGCTCGAACCAGTTGGCGGCACGCCAGATGTCCACCACCGACGACACCAGCGGCATGTCGTCGTCCGGCGCGAACACGCGCACGCGCACGCGCCAGTTTTTCTCGACCGACAGCAGATGGGTGACGGCGGCGAAACGCAGACCGTCCCAGGCGCCTTCGCCGTAGCTTTGATAATCCACGCCGCACAAATCGATCAGCGTATCAAAACGCAAAGCTGCGTCGTCGCGCAGCTGTTTCATTGCTTGGTGGTAGTCGGCGGCTTTCAGCACCACCGTCACTTCGCCCAGGGCGACCGTGATTTCGGCCCGCTCGCCCAGTGTGCTTTGCAGGGCGGCGACCAGTGTTTCCAGATGTGTAGTCATATTCAGTACAGCCCTTAGCGCGCGATCGTATTGGTTCGCTTGATCTTGTTGTGCAGCTGCAGAATGCCGTACAGCAGGGCTTCCGCGGTCGGCGGGCAGCCTGGCACATACACGTCCACCGGCACGATGCGGTCGCAACCGCGCACCACCGAGTAGGAGTAGTGGTAGTAGCCGCCGCCATTGGCGCAGGAACCCATGGAGATCACCCAGCGCGGCTCCGGCATCTGGTCGTAGACCTTGCGCAGCGCCGGCGCCATCTTGTTGCACAGCGTGCCGGCAACAATCATCACGTCGGACTGACGCGGGGATGGACGGAACATGAAACCGAAACGCTCAAGGTCGTAACGGGCCGCACCTGCATGCATCATCTCCACCGCGCAGCAAGCCAGACCGAACGTCATCGGGTACATGGAACCCGTGCGCGCCCAGTTAATCAGCTTGTCGGCCGTCGTAGTGATGAAACCTTCGTTTAATACGCCTTCAATAGACATGGCTTATTCCCAATCAAGGGCACCTTTCTTCCAGATATACCAAAAACCGACCACGAATTCGGCGATGAACACCATCATCGTCACGTATCCCTGCCAGCCCAGTTCGCGCATGGAGACGCCCCAGGGGAAGAAGAATGCCGTTTCCAGATCGAACAAAATGAACAGAATTGCGACGAGGTAGTAGCGCACGTCGAATTTCATACGCGCGTCTTCGAAGGCTTCGAAGCCGCACTCGTAAGGGGAGAGTTTCGCTGCATCGGGTTTATTCGGACCGAGGAAACGGCCCAGCAGCTGGGGAACTACGCCGACACCAATGCCGACTAAGAGGAACAACAGGACGGGGAAGTAATTTTCGAGGTTCACGGTTGATTAGCTTATGTTGAACGATCGGTCAGGAGAGCAGCGCGGTGTTTTGCGGTGCATTTAACGCTCGACCCCAATCAGAAGCTGAGACCAGGATCAAACGACACATCCTCGTAAAAAAACCAGCCTAGGCAAGAGCCGATGCCCATGCGCCCTTGCTGGCTTTTAGATTTTTTATGGTGCCGACGACGAGACTCGAACTCGTACAGCTTGCGCCACTACCCCCTCAAGATAGCGTGTCTACCAATTTCACCACGTCGGCATTAAGGCCGCTATTCTACTCTGGTTTCACTACTTTGTTAATGCGAATTGCAGTAAAACAAGGACAAAAAGCGGAAAAACTTTTGCAAAGCCCGATATTACTTCGGGATTTGCGCGCCAGGAGCGCTCGATGCCGGCGCGGCGGCGGCAGGCGCCGCAGCGGCTGGAACCGAGGCTGCAGGCGCTTCCGCGGGCGCTTGCGGCGCCGCCGATGGAATCGCCGCCGAACCTTTTACCGGCGCTGGCGCCGGGGTGTTCACATTTTGCATCACGCCGCCGCTGGTGCTGACCGCGCCGCGCTGGGTGGCCATGGTCGACAGGCCCAGGGTGGCGGAGAAGAAGATCGCCGCCGCCACTGCCGTCGATTTCGACATGAAGTTGGAGGAGCCGGTGGCGCCGAACAGGCTGCCCGAGGCGCCGGAACCGAAGGCGGCGCCCATATCGGCGCCCTTACCGTGCTGCAGCAGCACCAGGCCGATAATGGCCAGCGCCGACAAAACCTGTACCACAATAACCAGATTGAACAAGGTGTTCATGCTATTCCATTCTCAAATAAAGCTGTTTCAAAAATGCTTATTCAGCCGCGCGGATAATCGCCAGAAAATCCGCCGCCTTCAGTGCGGCGCCGCCAATCAGGCCGCCGTCAATATCCGCCTGGGCCAGCAATTCTCCCGCATTTTCGGGTTTCATGCTGCCGCCGTACAAAATCTGCATGCCGGATGCGGCTTCCGCGCTACGTTCGGCCACTTGCTGGCGCAATAAAGCGTGCACCTCTTGCGCCATGGCCGGGGTCGCGGTCTTGCCGGTGCCGATGGCCCAGACCGGCTCGTAGGCGAGCACGATCTTCGCCAGGGCGGCATTGTCCAGCACGTCCAGCACGGCTTGCAGCTGGGCGCCGACCACGGCACCGGTCTGCCCGGCTTCGCGCTCGGCCAGGGTCTCGCCGACGCAGACCACGGGGATCAGGCCGGCAGCCAGGGCCGCCTGCGCCTTCTGCGCCACCAATTCATTGCTTTCACCATGATAGGCGCGACGCTCGGAGTGGCCGACGATCGCATAGCGGCAGCCGAAATCCTGCAGCATGGACGCCGCCACTTCGCCGGTGTAAGCGCCGGACGCATGGGCCGACACATCCTGCGCACCCCACGCCACCGGCGTACCCGCCAGTTCGGCCTGGCACTGGGCCAGATACGGGGCTGGCGCGCATACCGCACAATCGGCCTTGGCCGAAGCCAGGCCGGCCACAATCCCGGACAGCAGTACCGTATTGCCGGTACGACTGCCGTTCATCTTCCAATTGCCGATAACGAGTTTGCGTCGCATAGTAGCCTAAATTTTAATAACCCATAATTGTAACTTGCAGCGCAAAGCCCGGTCAAACCGGACCCGGCCGCCAGGGCGGCGGCGCGGCGCCGTTTTGGGCCATTCAGACCAGTTGCAGCATGATCTTGCCGACGTGGGCGCTGCTTTCCATCAACGCGTGGGCGGCGGCGGCCTGCTCCAGCGGGAAGGTCTGGTAGATCACCGGCTTGATCTCGCCGCGCTCAAGCAGCGGCCAGACGCGCTGGCGCAGCTGGGCCGCGATGGCGGCCTTGAACTCAACCGAGCGCGGGCGCAGGGTGGAGCCGGTCACGGTCAGACGGCGGCGCAGCAGTTGACCCATGTCCAGCTCGGCCTTGGCGCCGCCCAGCAGGGCGATGATGGCCAGGCGGCCGTCGTCGGCCAGGCAGGCGATCTCGCGCGGCAGGTAGTCGCCCGCCACCATATCCAGGATCACGTCCACGCCCCTGCCCCCGGTCAGCGCCTTGACCACCTCGGCGAAGTCCTCATGGCGGTAGTTGATGCCGCGCTCGGCGCCCAGGCGCTCGCAGGCGCGCGCCTTGTCCTCGCTGCCGGCGGTGGCGAAGACGCGGTGGCCGAAAGCGCGCGCCAGCTGGATGGCCGTGACGCCGATGCCCGAAGTGCCGCCCTGCACCAGCAGGGTTTCGCGCCCATTCAGGCCGGCCCGGTCGAAAACATTGCTCCACACCGTGAAATAGGTTTCCGGCAGGGAGGCCGCCTCCAGCGGCGACCAGCCCTTGGGAATCGGCAGCACCTGGCCCACCGGCGCGGCGCAGTACTCGGCATAGCCGCCGCCCTGCACCAGGGCGCAGACCAGGTCGCCGACCTTGAAGCCGCTGCTGCCCAGGTCGCCATCGACGATCTCGCCCGCCACTTCCAGGCCCGGCAGGTCGGAGGCGCCCGGCGGCGGTGCGTAATGCCCCATGCGCTGCAGCACGTCGGGGCGGTTGACGCCGGCCGCATGCACCTTGATGCGCAGTTCGCCCGGTTTCAGCGCCGGCATGGGACGTTCGCAGACACGCAGCACATCGGCTGCCCCCGGCTTGCTGATCTCGATGGCGTGCATGGGCTCTCCCGTTCAATTGAAACGGCGATTCTACCGCGCTGCCGCCGCGCGCGCAGGAAGCCCGGCCGGCGCGCGATGGCCGGCGCGCCGAAGGCCCGCCCTGGAATGCAAAAACCCGGGACCAGCCCGGGTTTTCGTGTGGCGGAGCGCGTTTTCAGGCGCCCCGCTTGCCAGTCTGCCGCCGGCTCAGCCGCCGCCGGTGCGCGAAGCGCGCGGCAAGGGCGTGCCGCGCTTCCACGAGGCCGACAGCGACTGGCCCTCCTCGATCTGCTCCTGCGTCATGCTGCGCATCACGGCCGCGCGCTGCTCGGCCGCGTTGGCCGAACCGTTGGCCGCCGCCAGATTCCACAACATATAGGCGATCACATTATCCTGCGGCATGCCGCCGATGTGATAGCGGTACATCAGGCCCAGCACCTGCTGCGCATCCGCATGACCCTGCTCGGCGGCCTTGCGGAACCAGACCACGGCCTGCTTATGGTCCTGGATCACGGCATTGCCGGTGTAATACATGGCGCCCACCACATACTGCGCGTCGGCCTTGCCCTTTTGCGCCGCCCGGCGGTGCCAGGACAGCGCCTGCTTATAGTCCTGCGGCACGCCGCGGCCCATGTAGTACATCAGGCCCAGCAGATGCTCGGCATCGGTATTGCCGGCTTTCGCCAGCGGTTCAATTTCTCTCAAAGCCACCGTATAGTTCTTGCTGTTATACGCCGTGGCGCCTTCTGCGAACCCGGCCAGCGCGGCACTGTGCATGCCGAGCGCGATGCCTATCGCTATGATTAGTTGTTTTAATTTTTTCATATTGCGTAAGAAAATGGATTCGTTCTCGTTTTATTGCCCCGTCTCCAGGACACCATTTACTTCCAGCTGACTTTACCCAGTCCGTCCACGCTCACGTTGCGGTTGGTCGGCTTGCCGTAGACCGTGACCGAACCGAGGCCGCTCAGATTCAGCGTGGCGTTGGTCTTGGCCGTCACGGTGGCGTTGCCGAGGCCGCTCAACTCCAGGTTCACGGAGTCGGCCTGGAACTGCTGCGCATTCAAGCCGCCCAGCCCGCCGAGCGAGGCACGCAGCTGCTTGCTGCGCCCGCCCAGGGTGATATAGCCGGCGCCGCGCAAGTCCAGGTCCACGCTGTCGTTGTCCGTGACCCAGACATGCATGCTGCCCACGCCGCCGAGGTTGGCGCGCATATGGCGGTAGTCGCACACCACCTTCATGCTGCCCGCCCCGTCCAGGGTAATGTCGATATCTTCCCCGCTGAAACCACTCACTTCGGTCGTGCCCACGCCCTCCGAAATCACCTCGCGCAGCTGCGGCAGCACCAGTTCGGCGCGCACCGAGTTGCGGTTCAGCTTGACGCCCCGGCTCTCGGAGTCGAGATACAGGGTGTCGCCGGACTGCGCGGCGGTGATGCGGGACACGATGCGCTTTTCGCCCGTGATCACCAGCGAGGGCACCGCCCCCTGCCGGAGCTTGAGGTCGATGACGCCGTCCAGCTTGACGCGCACGACCTTGGCGTCGATGGCGCGGGTTTCGCTGACCGTATCATCCGCAAATGCGCTGTTAATAAACAGGCAGAATGCGGTGAACAGCAGGCCAAAGTTAAAATGGTTCTTCATAAAAGGAATTCCTTCGCGTGTTTTTCTTGTTCGCCGGCGGAAGCGGCTGCGTTCAAGGGCGGGCAGCTTCGAGACTGTTCCCGCCCATTCTTTAGGCAAACGCGGCCTGCTCCCGGGCACATGCGCATGCGCATGCGGCGGCGACCAACACGAAGGCGTCGATGGCGGTGTACTTAGCGGTTTTCATTTTTATTATCCTCCCCTGAAAATAGTGTTAATGATGGCAACCTAGCATCTTACACAAAGGCGTGCCGGCACTCACGCGGAATGCGACAAACTGCAAAAAACGCGAGCCAGACGGCAAATCAGGAGGAATAGCCGGTCCAGGCGCTGGCGCGGGCAAGCAGCGCGCGGCGCAGGCGACGGCGCAGCAAACGCAGGCGGCGGCGGCCGAAGTGGTAGGGAACGAGGATGGAGAGAAGGTAAATTCTTACAGCCTCACGCGTCCCCTCTTTAAAACCCTCTTTGAAATATTCCCATTCGGATTTCATCGCATCTCCTCCAATCCGCGCCACAGCCAATAAGTCAGCCAACACAAGAGCAGCACGCCATCGAAAATCAGGACCACGATGTGCATTAGATGGGCAAACCCAAGAAAAACCACATCCGCCACCAACTGCGGCAGGTACAGAATCAGTATCGTCACCAATCCATTCAGCAGCAAGGTGAGCAGCAACAATACTGTGTTAGTCAGCAAGTGCCCTGCAAAGAGACCAACGACCTGAATGCCCGGAATATTTCGAGCAGGACCAGCCCGGCGTTTTTTCGACCTTCGTTGGCGATGCTTGCCAGCCGGCATGACTCCCCCGATTCAGCGGGAAAAGGCCCGCCGCAAAGAATAGCTTAGCGGTGTAAACGGCGGGCGGCCTTGATCTAGGGCGAAGGCTTAATCGGCGGGGGCGGTGGCGGCGGCGCTGCCGCAGGAGGAGCAGAAACGGGTGAAGGCGTTCTTGCGCGTGGCGCACTGGCCGCATTGGTTGAACAGGCCGATGCCGCAATGGGGGCAGTAGTCCATCTTCGGGTCCTTCAGGTCGACGCCGCGCTCGCAACCCGGGCAGACGCCCTTGGCCAGCCGCGCCTGCGCCACGTCATAACTCAGATGCTGGCGACGCTGCGTGTCGGGCAGCGCTTCGGCGGCCTTCTGCCGCTCCAGATAGCGCTGCAGCGAGACGATGGCCTGGCGGCCGACCAGCACCGTGAGCAGGATGCCGACGATGTAGCGCACATAGCCGCCATAGCTGGGCAGGTAAGGCACCAGCTCGACGAAGAAGGCGAAGGCGGCAAAGAAGATGAAGCCCCAGACGAAGGGCCAGTAAGTGCTCTTGCGCTGCTTGGCCCACAGCCAGCCGGCCAGCGCCAGCAACGGCAGGGTCAATGCCAGGCGGTAGCCGAACACGCGCAGCTCCTGCATGCGCAAGGCCGACTCGTAGGCGGGACGCGCGCCCTCTTCCAGCGCGTACCAGCGTTTCTGCGCCGCCTCATGCGCCTGGCGCGCGTCGAGATGCTTCTGTTCCTGGGCTTCGACCGCCGCCAGCGTCTTGCGCTCCTCGGCTTTCAGCACGTCGAGGGCGCGGGTGCGTTCGATCAGTTCCACATCCTGTTCGGGACGCGCGGTGGCGCGCCGCGTCGCCACCCAGTTGTCGAAAGTCTCGCTGGCCGCGTGCGTGTTGGCGGCGGCCACCTTGTTGCGCTGCTGCGCCTGTTCCAGCGCGCTGCGCGCCTGCTCCATCGCGGCTTCGGACAGATCGCGTTGCTGGCGCGCCGCGCCGGCCTGGCCCTGGTCCATGAACTGCTCCAGGACCAGCACCTGTTCCACGCCATGCAGGCTGGCGACGACCTTGCCGCCCAAGCCGATCAGAAAGCCGGCGAAGGCAAACGCCACCAGCCACAAGCCGCGCTGAAACCATTTCTCCGACAAACGCAAAGCCTTGCTCATACCTACTCCTGTTCAATGATCCTGTCCCGGCAGCGCCAGCGGATCGAAGGCGCCGCCGGGCAGCGCGATGGTGGCGCGAAAGCCGCCTTCGGGATGATTCGCCAGCAGCAGTTCGCCGCCATGGGCCTGCACGATACCACGCGCGATGCCCAGCCCCAAACCCATGCCGCTGGAATTCTGCTTGCGCCCATGTTCCAGCCGCACATACGGTTCGCACAGGCTGCCGAAAGCGTCTTCCGGCACGCCGGGACCGTGGTCGCGGATTTCGATCTCGATATTGCCGGCATTGCGGCGCACCGCGATCTCGGCCTGCCGGCCGTAATGCAGGGCGTTGTTGAGCAGATTGCCGATGGCGCGCTTGAGTGCCAGCGGCTTGGCCGTCACCGTCAGGCCGGAGGGTTCGAAGCTGACTTTGTGGCCGGCCAGTTGCGCATCGCGCACCATGCGGCCCAGCAGCGCGTCGAGGCGCACTTCGGTGGGATTTTCATGGATATCGCTGTCCTTCACGGTCTGCAGCGCGCCCTTGACCATCATGTCCAGCTCATCGAGATCGTCATGGAACTCGGCGCGCATATCGTCGTCGTCCAGCAATTCGGCGCGCAGCTTGAGGCGCATGATGGGCGTGCGCAGATCGTGCGAAATGGAGACGAACAGGCGCTCGCGGTCTTCGATATAGCGCTGGATGCGTTCGCGCATGGCTTCGAAGGCGCGCGCCGTGGCCATGAATTCGCGCGAGCCGGTTTCCGGCAGCGCCGGCGCCTGCTCGCCGTTGCCGAAGGCGGTCGCCGCCTCGGCCAGCGCCGCCAGCGGCCGCGTGGTCCAACGCACCACCAGGATCGACAGCAGCAATACCGCCGCCAGCGACAAGGCTTGCAGCAGCAGGCGGTCGTGCGTCAGCGGATTGCCGGTTTCGAGGAAGTAGGGATTGGGCATCAGGGTGGCCAGATACAGCCAGTGGCCGGGGTCCATTTCGACCTGGATCAGCAGCACCGGCGCCGGCTTGGTCAGCAGGATGTGCTGCACCCAGCTGTCCGGCAGGTCGCCGATAGTCGCGCCCTCGTCGCTGACCGGCAGGCGCTCGGGCCAGGCAAAGTCGATGCGCAGCTTGCTCACGTTCGGCAAGTCTTCCTTCAAGGTCGAGCGCAGCTGCTTCAAGGCCGCATCGGCCAGTTCCTGCGCGGCGATGGCTTGCACATCGACGGGCGCGCGGTTGATATTGACCAGGAAGCGCGTGCCGCCCATCTCGCGGAATTGCTGGATGATGAGCGGACGGTAATTGGGCGGCAGGCTGAGAAAGAAGCGCACCGCGCTGGCGGCGCTGTGGCCCAGGTGCTGGGAGGCGGCATTCACCTCGTTCAGCGCCTCGGCGCGGCGCTGCGCGGCCCAGATGAAATTCCCGGCCAGCTGCGTCAGCAGCACGCCCACCACCATCACCGCCGTCAGCCGGCCCAGCAGCGATTGCGGCACCAGCCGCGCCAGCAGGTGCAGCGGCTTAGGCATTCGAGCTGACGACGTCGGCCGAGAACACATAGCCCGCGCCGCGCACCGTCTTGATCAGCAGCGGATTCTTGCCGCCGTCGTTGAGGCGCAGGCGCAGGCGGCTGATCTGCACGTCGAGGAAGCGGTCCATCGGCCCGGCGTCGCGGCCGCGCGTGCCTTCGCACAGCACGCTGCGGTCGAGAATGTCGCCCGCGTGTTCCACAAAATATTTGAGCAGCTGGAAATCGAGGCCGGTGAGCGGCACGATCTGCCCCTGCGGATCGGTGACGGTGCGCGCCACCGTATCGAGCGTAAAGCCGACAAAGCGGTAGAAGCGCGGCGCGGCCGCATTGGCGATGCCGGTACGGCGGTGAATGGCCTTGATGCGGGCCAGCAGCTCGCGCGGGCTGTAAGGCTTGGACACATAATCGTCCGCGCCCAGCTCCAGCCCGACCACGCGGTCGGTTTCGTCCGAGCTGGCGGTCAGCATGATGATGGGCACATTGGAACGCTGGCGCACCACCTTGCACAGCGCGAAGCCGTCGGTATCGGGCAGCATCACATCCAGGATCACCAGCGACAGTTCGTCGGCATAGCGGTTGAATTCGGCGAGGAAGGTTTCGCCGTTGTGGGCCAGCCCGACTTCGTACTGGTTCTTTTCCAGGTAGGCCTTGAGCAGGGTCCGGGTCTTTTGGTCGTCGTCGACGACGAGAATCTTACGCATGATGCTATCGGTTCTTGGTGAAGGTGCGCGCGATGGTGCCCAGGCGGCGCTGGGCGTCGGCCACCGTAACGTTATCGTCGAGGAAGAAGCGGTGCACTTCGCTGACCATGGCGTCGCGCACGATTTCCTCGGTCGCCATGCGGTGCACCAGGCTTGGCACCTGTGCCTCCGCTCCGCTGGCAAACAGCTTGTAGGAGGCGCGCGCGCAGCCATCCATCTTCGACAGGTTCGGATTGCGCAGCACCGGAATCGAACCCTTGATCTGATTGTAGTCGGCCTGGATCGCGGGCGATAGGATCAGGGCCGCCAGCTTTTCCTGCGCCGGGCGGTGCGGATCGCGGGTGGCGATCATGCTCAGCGTATCCACATTGTAGAGATGGTAGTTGGCGGTGCCCGGCACGGCGCTGCAGCCGAAGCCCTCGTCCAGCACCATGCCGCGCGCCTGCAGCTCGCCCTTGGCCCAGTCGCCCATCACCATCATGGCGGCCGTACCGTCGCTCAGATCGCGCACGGTGTCGTCCCAGGTACGCTCGGCGACGGGATTGGCCATCCACTTCTTCAAGCCGCGCAAGCGGTTCAGGGCCGAGGCCAGGCGCGCATCGGAGTAGGCGGCAGCATCGCGCTTCTCGAACAAGTCGCGGTAAAAGCGCACGCCTTCCGACAGCACCAGGGTTTCGAACAGGGTGGTGACCTGCCACGGCTCGCTGCTTTGCGCCAGCGGCACGATGCCGGCCTGGCGCAGCCTGGCGGCGGCGCGCTCGAAGTCGGCCCAGGTTTCGGGCACCGGCAGATTGACGCGGGCAAACAGCTTGCGGTTATAGAACAGCATATTGATGCGGTGGATGCCGATCGGCGCGGCGTAGACATGGCCGTCGGACTGGATCACGGCGGCGGCGGTGGGCTGCAGCAGGCGGTCCCATTTGCCGGCGGCGGCCACCGCATCCAGGTCGAGCAGCAGATTCAGGCGCGCCCAGTCGCGGATCACGATGCCGTTGACCTGGGCCACTTCGGGTGCATCCTTGGCCAGGATGCGGCTGCGCAGCACGATGCCCGCACCGACGCCGGAGCCGTTGGGGATCATGCTGTCGCTCCAGCCGATATTTTCTTCCTGCAGGCGGGCCGCGATCAGGTCCACCGCCTTGCGTTCGCTGGCCGATTTCCACCAGTGCAGTACCTGTAGCGATTCCCCCTGCGCATGCGCGCCGCTTGCCGCGGCAAGGCAGGCCAGCGCCAGTATCCTGCGCAGCGTCTTTACCATGTCTCCATCCTGTTGTCCCGCCTCTTTGGGCTTCCCGTCTTTATTGGCGCTCAGACTATACCCCAAGTATCCGCGCCTTCGTTGGTTAGCAACTGAACCTTTTTGCAATAAAACGTATGGTTTTGTTGCGAAGTATTACTGCACGCGGCAGCGCCCTGCTTAAGGCTTTGTAAAGTTTTGTTAGCGTGCCGCTGACAGCGGATTGGCCTGATTTCATAAAAATCAATCACTTAACATCGTCTTGCGGCCTGGAAGCCGGTCTGTTGGCGTCACATTTTGGGCGGTGCTACTGTCCTCCTCAGAGTAGTAAAAGTACAAAAAAACCACAACGAAGGAGACAAGCACGATGAAACACCTCATCCGGCAAACCCTGCCCGCCGCTCTTGCCATGGCCCTCGCCTGCGGCGCCGCCCAAGCTGGCGACCACGAAACGGAAGGCTTCCATGGCTATATGCGCGCCGGCGGCGGCTCGGCCTCGTCGGGCGGCCGCCAGAGCTGCTTTGGCCTGGGCGGCATGACCATGTCTTTCCGCCTCGGCAACGAGTGCGACAGCTTCGCCGAATTCGGCTACACCAAGGAGGTGGCGAAATCGGCCAACGGCGCCAGCTTCGTCGCCACCATCTGGGCCGACGCCTACAAGAACAGTTCCGACTTCGGCGACGCCAAACTGGGCATCGCCAAGGCTTACGTCGAAGCCAAGAACCTGCCCTTCATGAACGGCGGCATTATCTGGGCCGGCAAGCGCCACTACTACCGTCCCGACATCCACATGCTGGATATGCAGTACATCAATATGAACGGCACCGGCGGCGGCGTGGACGCCCTGCCCCTCGGTCCCGGCAAATTGAGCGTGGCCTTCTTCAAGGACGACGACTTCAATAAATTCGATCCCGTCACCGGCAAGTACGACGATTCCAGCTCGGCGCTGCGCCAGAACTTCGTCTACGAAGGCCTGCCCGTCAACAGCAACGGCACCCTGGACATCGCCACCTCGCTGATCAAGGCCGAGGGCAAGGACAATGTGCGCCACAACGGCTGGCAAGTGTCGCTGTTCCACCGCCAGGCCAAGGTGCTGGGCGGCGGCAATACCTTCGGCGTGCAGTACGGCGTCGGCCCCGGCACCGGCATCGACGGCCCTTGCTGCGCGCGCATGGGCCCATCCGGCAGTACCCTGCTCGATTCCGACGTGACCCGCCTGCGCGTGTTCGACGATATCGTGATTCAGCCGACGCGCGAATTCAGCATGGAGTTCGTGGCCCTCTACCAGCGCGACAAGTCCGACAAGAACGGCAAATCCACCTGGACCACCGTCGGCACGCGTCCCGTCTATGCCTTCCACCAGAACTTCAAGCTGCAGGCGGAACTGGGTGTGACCCAGCTGAAAACCGATATGAGCCCCGGCACCCAGCGCCTGACCAAGCTGACCATCGCACCGACCATCACCGTGGGCGAGGATTACTGGTCGCGTCCCGAGCTGCGCGCCTTCGTCAGCTACGGCAAATGGAATGACGCGGCCAAGAAATCGGTCAACGCCTTCAATAACGGCGGCCCGGTGTATGGCGACAAGACCAGCGGCACTTCGGTCGGCCTGCAGCTGGAAGCCTGGTGGTAATCCAATACAAATAAGGAGACAAGCATGAAACTGAATACCTTTACCCTGAGCGCCATGGCTTCCGCCCTGCTGGCTTGCGCCGCCGCGCAAGCCGCGCCGCAAGTGGAAGTGCTGCACTACTGGACTTCGGGCGGCGAGGCCAAATCGGCCGCCGAACTGAAGAAAATGATGGAAGCCAAAGGCGTGGCATGGAAGGACTTCGCCGTGGCGGGCGGCGGCGGCGAGAACGCTGCCACCGCGCTGAAGGCGCGCGTCATGGCCGGCAATGCGCCAACCGCCGCGCAGATCAAAGGTCCGGCCATCCAGGAATGGGGCCAGGAAGGCGTGCTGGCGAATATCGATGCAGCGGCTGCCGAGGGCAAGTGGGAATCCAGCCTGCCGCCCGTGGTCAACAGCGTGATGAAGTACAAGGGCCATTATGTGGCGGTGCCGGTGAATGTGCACCGTGTGAACTGGCTGTGGGTCAATCCCGAGGTGCTGAAAAAAGCCGGCGCCAAGCCGCCCACCAATTTCGCCGAGTTCTTCGAGGCCGCCGACAAGATCAAGAAAGCCGGCCTGACGGCCATCGCCCACGGCGGCCAGCCTTGGCAGGACGCCACCGTGTTCGAATCCGTGGTGCTGGGCACGGGCGGCGCGGACTTCTACAAGAAGGCCATTGTGCAGCTGGACCAGACATCGCTGACCAGCCCCACCATGCTGAAAGCCTTCGAAAACCTGGCGCGCATCAAGACCTATATCGACAAGGATGCCGCGGGCCGCGACTGGAATCTGGCGACCGCCATGGTCATCAACGGCAAGGCCGGCATGCAGTTCATGGGCGACTGGGCCAAGGGTGAGTTCACCTCGGCCGGCAAGGTGGCCGGCAAGGACTTCCTCTGTCTGGCCGCGCCGGGCACCGAGAAAGCATTCACCTTCAATGTCGATTCGCTGACCATGTTCAAGATGAAGAGCGCCGAGGAACAGAAGGCGCAGCTGACACTGGCCAATGCCGTGCTGAGTCCCGAGTTCCAGGAAGTGTTCAACCTGAACAAGGGTTCGATTCCTGTCCGCGCCGGCGTCTCGCGCGCCAAGTTCGACGCCTGCGCCACCAAATCGATGGACGATATGGCAGCCACCAGCAAGGGCGGCGGCCTGGTGCCGAGCTTCGCCCACGGCATGGCCATCGACACCGCCAAGGCGGGCGCGATCCAGGACGTGGTGGCCAAGTTCATGAACTCGAATATGACGCCGCAAGCGGCGGTGCAAGCCCTGGCGAAAGCTGCCAAGACCATGTAAGACCTGTGGCTGGCAACGGCGCAACACGGCCGCCGCCAGCTAGCCGGGCCGGCCAAGGCCAGCCGCCAACGCGCACCTGCCCTCGCATTGATGTGCATCTGGCAGGTATAGCGGCGCGCAGAAGCACCGCTTTAGCATGCTTCTGCAAGCATCAGGCCGGCGTGCCAGCCCGGCAATCTGTTCTGGAGATTTTCGTATGTCCGCCTCTTTCCTTTCCCCGCCGCGCGCGGCCATCGTGCCGCAGGCGCCCGCCGCTGCCGAGACGCGTCCCGCCAGCAGCCGCCTCGGCGCGCTGGCCGACACCTGGCTGCCGCGCCTGGTGCTCTCCCCCACCATCATCGCTTCGCTGGTCTTCGTGTATGGCTTCATCGGCCTGACGGCCTGGCTGTCGCTGACCGAATCGCGCATGATGCCGAATTTCGAATTCGCCGGACTGGTGCAGTATGAGCGCCTGTTCGAGATCGACCGCTGGTGGGTTTCCGCCGCCAATCTGGGCCTGTTCGGCGGCCTGTTCATCCTGCTTTGCCTGGCCATCGGCCTGTGCATGGCCATCCTGCTCGACCAGCGCATCCGCCACGAAGGCGCGCTGCGCGCCATCTACCTGTATCCGATGGCACTGTCCTTCATCGTCACCGGCGCGGCATGGAAGTGGATACTCAATCCCGGCCTTGGCCTGGAAAAGCTGATGCACGATTGGGGCTTCACCTCCTTCAGCTTCGACTGGCTGGTCAATTCCGACATGGCGATCTACACCGTGGTGATCGCGGGCGTGTGGCAATCGTCCGGCTTCGTCATGGCGCTGTTCCTGGCCGGACTGCGCAGCGTGGACGACAGCATCATCAAGGCCGCCATGGTCGACGGCGCCAGCCTGCCCACGATTTACCGCCGCATCGTGATCCCCTCGCTGCGCCCGGTCTTTTTCAGCGTGCTGCTGGTGCTCTCGCATATCGCCATCAAGAGCTTCGACCTGGTGATGGCGCTGACAGCGGGCGGTCCTGGCACCTCGTCCGACGTGCCGGCCATCTTCATGTACCAGTTCTCGTTCACGCGCGGGCAGCTCGGCCTGGGCGCGGCGTCGGCCATGATGATGCTGGCCACCGTGCTGGCCGTGCTGGTGCCGCTGATGTATCTGGAAACGAAAGGAGCGCGCCATGGCCGCTGATCTGCACGATGCCCCGCGCCTGACGGCGGGCCGCATCGCCATCTATACCTTGCTGGTGCTGGTCGCGCTGTACTATCTGGCGCCGCTGTACGTGATGCTGAGCACCTCGGTCAAAACCCTGGACCAGATCCGCAGCGGCAACCTGCTCGACCTGCCCCTGCATCCCACGCTGGACGCCTGGAACAAGGCCTGGTCTACAGCCTGCACCGGCGTACGCTGCGAAGGCCTGCGGCCCTACTTCTGGAACTCGGTGGCGATGGCCGTGCCGGCGGTGCTGATCTCATCGCTGATCGGCTCACTTAACGGCTACGTGCTGGCGCACTGGCGCTTCCCCGGCCATAACGCAGTGTTCACGGCCCTGATGGTGGGCTGCTTCATCCCCTTCCAGGTGGTGATCCTGCCGATGGCGCGCCTGCTGGGCATGGCCGAACTGGCGAATACCACCAGCGGCCTGGTGATCGTCCACATCATTTATGGCATCGCCTTCACCACCCTGTTCTTCCGCAATTACTACGTCACTGTGCCGGAGGAGCTGGTGAACGCCGCGCGCATCGACGGCGCCGGCTTCTTCATGATTTACCGCCGCATCATCTTCCCGCTATCGCTGCCCATCTTCATGGTCTGCTTCATCTGGCAGTTCACGCAGATCTGGAACGACTTCCTGTTCGGCGTGGTGTTCGGCGGCGCCGATGCGCAGCCGGTCACGGTGGCGCTCAACAACCTGGTCAACACCTCCACCGGCGTGACCGAATACAACGTGAATATGGCGGCGGCCATCATTGCCGCCCTGCCCACCCTGGCGATCTACATGATCGCCGGTAAATACTTCGTGCGCGGCCTGACGGCGGGCGCCGTCAAAGGCTAAGGAGACTGACATGGCAAGCTTATCGATCCGTAATGTGCGCAAGACCTATCCCAACGGCGCGGAAATCCTGAAGGGCATCGACCTCGATATCGAGGACGGGCAGTTCCTGATCCTGGTGGGCGGCTCCGGCTGCGGCAAGTCCACCCTGCTGAATATGATCGCGGGGCTGGAGAATATCTCGCAGGGCGAGATCCGCATCGGCGAACGCGTGGTGAACGGCATTCCGCCCAAGGAGCGCGACATCGCCATGGTGTTCCAGTCCTATGCCCTGTATCCGACCATGACGGTGCGCGAGAATATCTGTTTCGGCCTGGGCATCCGCAAGGTGCCCAAGACCGAGCAGGAACAGATTGTGGGACGCGTGGCCGAAACCCTGCAGATCAGTCATCTGCTGGACCGCAAGCCGGCCATGCTGTCGGGCGGCCAGCGCCAGCGCGTGGCCATGGGCCGCGCCATCGCGCGCGATCCCGCCCTCTTCCTGTTCGACGAACCGCTGTCGAACCTGGACGCCAAGCTGCGCGTGGAAGTGCGCGCCGAGATCAAGCTGCTGCACCAGCGCCTGGGCGCCACCATCGTCTATGTCACGCACGACCAGATCGAGGCCATGACCCTGGGCGACCGCATCGCCGTCATGCGCGACGGCGTGGTGCAGCAGTTCGGCAGCCCGCAGCAGATTTACGACCAGCCGGACAATCTCTACGTGGCCGGCTTCATCGGCTCGCCCTCGATGAATTTCCTGCGCGGCCGGCTGGTGGCGCACGGCGCGGGCGCCGCTTTCGTGCTGGAACATGAGGGAGCGACCACGCTACTGCCGCTGCCGGCCGCCCATCCGGCTGCCGCCCACTTCCACCTGTGGCTGGAGCGCGAACTGATCCTCGGCATCCGCCCCGAGCACTTGACCGACGCGCTGAGTGCCCGCCGCGCCGAAGCGGGCGGCGACTATCATCCAGTCCAAGTCTCCTGCAGCATCGAGATGACCGAGCCGACCGGGCCCGACACCCTGGCCTTCGCCTGGTTCAACGGCGTGCGCGCCACCTGCCGCACCCACCCGCGCGCCGGCGCAATTGCCGGCCAGTGCCTGAACCTGGCCTTCGACCTGTCCAAGGCCGTGCTGTTCGATCCTGCTTCCGAACGGCGCATCGGCATCTAACAGCATGACGGCCGCACGAGAAGGCTCGGGCGGCCGTCAGCAAGTCCCACCGGCAATACTCTGGCCGGTTCGAAGATCGACACCTATAAAGCAGCGATACCCGTCACCCTGATGGTAAGTGCAATACAATTTACCCTTGCGCCGGTCCCGGTCTCCCTTCTCGCCGCTGCAGCTGGGCTTGATATCGGGAGACATAGAGTCGAAAATCTCCTTTGCAGCCTGTCCGGTAATTTCAAGACTGAGCTTGCGCTCATTTTGCGTTGGCGCCGCTTCATCCCCCAACTCCCCCGAGTAAATGGCGTAAGAAGCCTTAACTGGCCTGTATTCCCATGCCCACGACTTCTTATCTCCGGCATAGGCTAGGGAAAGCAAGGCACAGACACCAAGAACCAATCCCGCAATCGCTTTCATTTCAAGCTCGCAGCTTTACGTGGAAGTGGTGGTCGTGATCCGCCAACGGAGTCACGAAAGGAATATGCGTGTCGTTAAAATAGATCAAAACAACAGGCGCATACATCCGAAAGAGTTCTATCAGCTTTGCCGTGCCTACTTGGTCATAAGCCTGCTGATACCAATATACTGGCACCTGATTTCCATCCAGACGTAATGGACGAACATCTACCTCCAGCCCGCTTCTATGTGTCGAATGCTTTCCATATTTAGGACCGCCAGCCAAGCTGATGTTACCAATACCAAATTTGCGCTCGTCGATGGCTTGCCACTCCCGCTCTACGCGCAAGATCGCGCTCATCATCGCAGGATGTGCATACTGTCCAGCCCCAGTTCGCGGCGTACCATACACATAATAGCCTGCATCTTCTGGCGCTTGAGGAAGCATGAAGTAGACCTCCGGATGTGTTACCACCAACACCACCGCCAATCTTCTGCTGGGTGTACCTCCATTTAATCCTCGAAAACTTCAAGCCAACAGATTCGATAAGAATGCCCCCTTCATGTACAGTTTGATTGACGCCACCAATCAGCACATTTTCGAGTTCGACCTCATAGTATTTGATGCGCTCACCCTGACCATCCGCGCGCAAGAATTCAAGCCTAGCCGTCGGAATCGTCCGGCCCATAGAGCAGGTCTGCATCAAAATCGGGGTGGCCAAATCCGCAAGCTTAGTGATCGTGATACTCCGGTGTTCGCAACGCTCAGCAGTGTGCCCACCCGCTGTCGACGCAGTTGCACTTCTAGGCTGGAGCACGCCCAGCTGAGCTGAAGTGCATTCAATCCAGCCCCTGATGCCGTGAGTCTGCCGATTCTCCCTTGATGCCATCAATCTGCAGATAGACGTCGATTGCCATGTGGCCTCCAAAATTAAGAATGTCTGGTCCATTTTTGTCCAGTTAGCACCGTCGGGAATTGCGACACATCAACAAAAACATTTCCACGTAGCATGTGACGCATTGCTGGCATGCTGCACCAGCACACTCGAAATTCAATTCCACAGAGCAACAACCAACCGAACTGCGTCTGGAAACTTGGACCATGCCCCGGCAGCCATTCCAACATTCCATACCAAAGATTCCACAAGGCAATGTAATCATTGGAGTAAATACTTTGTAAACAAGTAGTTACGTCCAATTTCCAGCTTCCCTCCGAGCAGGCACAACACTTGCTATTTAGGATTCACTTTGCGGCAGCCGCCGCGATTCGGACCTATATAAAACCGGAGACCTGGAGATGATAAAAAAACGCCCCCTCACCCTGTATATCCTGATTGCGATGCTGCTTGGCATCGCCGTCGGCTATGCCTGCCACACGGTCTTCCCCGACAAGAAGATCGCCACCGATATTTCCGCCCACATCTCCCTCGTGACCGATGTGTTCCTGCGCCTGATCAAGATGATCATCGCGCTGCTGGTGTTCTCCACCCTGGCTTCCGGCATCGCCAACCTGGCTGACGGCAAGGCCGCCGGCCGCATCGGCGCCAAGGCTTTCGGCTGGTTCATCATCGCTTCCCTGGTCTCGCTGGCCCTGGGCATGTTCCTGTCGAACCTGATGCAGCTCGGTACCAACCTCGGTCTGCCGCTGCCGGCCGTCGACGCCACCACCGGCCTGAAAACCTCGGCCTTCACGCTGAAGGACTTCATCACCCACGTGGTGCCGAAGTCGCCGATCGAGGCCATGGCCAATAACGAGATCCTGCAAGTGCTGGTGTTCTCCATCTTCTTCGGTTCCGCGCTGGCCGCGCTGGGCGAGTCGGGCCGCCGCCTGAGCGGCATGATCGACGAGCTGGCGCAAGTCATGCTGCACATCACCGGCGCCATCATGAAACTGGCCCCGCTGGCCGTCTTCGCCGCCATGGCCTCGGTCGTGACCACCAATGGCCTGGGCATCCTGGCCACCTTCGCCAAATTCATGGGCGGCTTCTATCTGGGCCTGTTCTGCCTGTGGGCGCTGCTGATCGCCGCCGGTTTCGTCATCATCGGCCCGCGCGTGTTCAAGCTGCTCGGCCTGATCCGCGAGCCTTTCCTGCTGGCCTTCTCCACTGCTTCTTCTGAAGCGGCCTATCCGAAGCTGCTGATCTCCCTCGACAAATTCGGCGTGCAGCGCCGCATCTCCAGCTTCGTGCTGCCGATGGGTTACTCCTTCAATCTGGACGGTTCGATGATGTACTGCACCTTCGCCGTGCTGTTCATCGCCCAGGCCTACGGCATCGAACTGTCGATGGGCACCCAGATCACCATGCTGCTGCTCTTGATGCTGACTTCGAAGGGCATGGCCGGCGTGCCGCGCGCCTCGCTGGTGGTGATTGCCGCCACCCTCAACCAATTCCACATTCCCGAAGCGGGCTTGCTGCTGCTGATGGGCGTGGACCAGTTCCTCGACATGGGGCGTTCCGCCACCAATGCCGTGGGCAATGCGATCGCCACCGCAGTCGTGGCGAAATGGGAAGGCGCCCTCGGCGACGCCCCAGAACAGGACGAACACGCGCAGGATGCTTCCTACGTGCGTGCCGCTTAAACATACCTACAACAATACATAAGGAGAATTCAATGAAGAAGTTTGCCCTGACCCTGCTCGCCCTCAGCTGCACCGCCGCTTACGCCGAATCCAACATCACCGTCTACGGCGTGGCCGACGTCGGCTTCTCGCGCGAGACCGGCGGCCCGACCGGCAGCAAAAGCATCATCAGCTCCGGCGTCGGTTCCGGCTCCCGCCTCGGCTTCAAAGGCAAGGAAGACCTGGGTGGCGGCATGGCTGCCATCTTCACCGTCGAAAGCGGCATCAATATGGACAACGGCACGTCCGGCCAGGGCGGCCTGACCTTCGGCCGCCAGTCCTGGGTCGGCCTGACCGGCAAGTTCGGCACGCTGACCATGGGCCGCCAGTACTCGCCTTACTACAAGGTGATCCGCGATATCGCCGATCCATTCGGCGACGGCTTCGCCGGCGCGGCCGGCAATATCATGGTGGGCAATTTCCGCATGAGTAATTCGGTGAGCTACCAGGCGCCGCAAGCCGGCCCGTTCTCCGGCGAATTCGCCTACGGCTTCGGCGAAGTGGCGGGCGACACCAAGAAGAACCGCGTCATGAGCGGCATGGTGAACTATGCCAACGGTCCGGTGAATGTGGCGCTGGCGCACAACCGCCGCGAAGACGAATTCGGCAAGGATTTCGCGCGCAACACCATCCTGGGCGCCAGCTACAAGGTCGGCCAGTTCACCCTGCACGGCGCGCAAGCGGCCAACCGCGCCATCGGCGGCGCCACCAGCCGCGACACCCTGCTGGGCCTCGCCTTCGACCAGGGTCCGCACCGCGTGGCCGTTTCGGCCATCCTGCACAATGACCGCAGCAGCGTGAACCAGGACGCCAAGCAGTACGCCGTGGGCTATGCCTACGCGTTCTCGCCGCGCACCGATGTGTACACTTCCTACGGCCATGTCAATAATCGCAATGGTGCCGCTTTCACCATCGGCAACGCCACCGAAAGCGGCAGCGGCAACGCGGCCTTCAATCTGGGCTTGCGCCACGTGTTCTGAGGCGGCATAGTTGCAGTAAAAGCCTAGGAGTCCAGCCATGCCCGATACCGCTGCGGAGCAGTCCCGCAGCGCGCCTGCCATTGCGCGCGCGCGCTGGTCCGCTTCGCGGGTCGCGGGCTGGCTGCTGGCCTTGGCGGCCGGCATCGGCACGGCCTGGCTGGCTTACTGGTGGACCGAAAGAGTCAGCATCGAGCGGCTGCGCGTGAACGGCGCGCAGCGGCTTGATGTCTACGCCAAGAGCCTGGACAATCTGCTCGACAAATACGAGTTCCTGCCACGCCTGCTGGAACTCAACAAGGACGTGATCGCGCTGCTGCAGGACCCGGAGAATCCGGCGCTGCGGCGCACCGTCAACGAATACCTGGAGCGCGTCAACCGGCAAGCCGGTTCGCGCACCATCTACATCGTCAATCTGCAAGGCGTGACGCAGGCGACCAGCAACTGGCGCAGCAGCGACAGCTTCATCGGCGACAACGTTTCCTTCCGCCCCTATGTACAGGACGCCCTGCGCGGCGCACCCGGCGGCTTCTATGGCGTGGGCACCACCCGCCTGGAACCGGGCTACTTCTTCGCCCACGGCATTTACCTGAACGGGCGCATGCTGGGCGTGGCGACGGTCAAGGTGAACATCGAATCGCAGCAGCGCGACTGGGCGCAAGGCAGCGACCAGGTGATGCTGACCGACGCCAACGGCGTGGTCTTCCTCACCTCCGTGCCGGCCTGGAAATACAAGACGCTGGCGCCGCTGGCCGGCGCGGTGCGCGAACATCTGCAGAAAACCCGGCAATACCACTCCTATCCGCTGGAGCCGCTCGACTTCGCGCACGAGAGCATGCGCGACGACGGCACCCGCATCGTGGCCATCCGCCGCCCCGGCGATCCGGTGCGCTTCCCCGGCCCCGCGCGCATGCTGGCGCAAACGCGCTCGCTGGCGCCACGCAATTGGCAATTCATTTATCTTTCCGACCTGGGCCAGGCACGCGCCAATGCGCAAGCGGCGGCGGTGTTCAGCTGCGTGGCGTTCGGTTTCCTGCTGATGCTCTTCCTGTATGTGCGCCAGCGCCAGCGCAGCGTGGCGCAGCGCCTGCAGGCCAAGGCCGACCTGCAGAACGCGTACAACAATCTGGAAGCGATGGTGGCCGAGCGCACCTCCAGCCTGAACCTGATCACCAAGAGCCTGAGCGAAGAGATCGAGGTGCGGCGCAAGGCCGAGCAGCTGCTGCACCTGACGCAAAATGAGCTGTTCCAGGCCGGTAAAATGGCGGTGCTGGGCCAGATGTCGGCCAGCATCACGCATGAGTTGAATCAGCCGCTGACAGCCCTGCGCACCATGTCGGACAACGCCGTGATCCTGTTCGAGCGCGGCCGCATGGATGAGGTGAAGGCCAATCTGCAGCGCATCTCGCAGATCGTGGCGCGCATGGGCGGCATCACCGGCAAGCTGAAGATCTTTGCGCGCAAGTCGAATACGGGCTTGAGCGCGGTCTCGGTGCATACGGCGGTGCAGAACGCGCTGGTGCTGATCGAGCGCCGGCTGGAGCTGGACAAGGTGGAGTTCCGCCTGCATATCAGCAACGAGGACGTGTACGCGCTGTGCGACAGCAACCGGCTGGAGCAGGTGCTGCTCAACCTCCTGACCAATGCCCTCGACTCCATGGCCGGCAGCGCGCGCCGGCGCCTGACGCTGGATGTGTACAGCGACAAGGAGCGCGTGGTAATACGGGTGGCCGATACCGGCCCCGGTCTGACGGACGAGGCGCGCGCGCGCCTGTTCGAACCCTTCTACACCACCAAGCCCCAGGGACAGGGACTGGGATTGGGACTGGCGATTTCCGAACAGATCGTGCGGGAATTCGGCGGCTTGCTGAAGGCAGACGAAGTGGAAGAAGGCGCGCGCTTCGTGATAGAACTAAAAACAGCACAGCAGGAGGCAGCGTGATGAAGGGCATACAGATTATCCTGGTCGAAGACGACCCCACCGTTCTGGAAGGCAGCGCGCAGGCGCTGGACCTGGCCGGCTTCGAGGTGCGCAGCTTCGACCGCGCCGAACCGGCCGCCGCACTGCTGACGGCCGATTATCCGGCCGTGCTGGTGACGGATGTGCGCCTGCCCGGCATGAGCGGCCTGGAATTGCTGTCGGCGGTGAAGGCGGCCGATCCCGGCCTGCCCGTGATCCTGGTGACGGGCCACGGCGACATCGCGATGGCAGTGCAGGCCATGCAGGATGGCGCCTACGACTTCATCGAAAAGCCCTACTCTTCCGAACAGCTGGCCGAGGTGGTGCGCCGCGCCGCCGAAATGCGCGCCCTGCAGCTGGAAGTGCATACGCTGCGCCGCAAGCTCGAACACAGCGAAGGCATCGACGCCACGCTGCTGGGCAATTCGCCCGCCATGCAGGCGCTGCGCCGCGTGATCCTGGAGGTGGCGGGCCAGCCGGCCGATGTGCTGATCTACGGCGAAACCGGTACCGGCAAGGAAATGGTGGCGCGCTGCCTGCACCAGTTCAGCGAACGCGGCAAATACAACTTCGTCGCCATCAACTGCGGCGCGGTGCCCGAGCATATTTTCGAAAGCGAATTGTTCGGCCACGAGGCGGGCGCTTTCACCAGCGCTGCCAAGCGCCAGGTGGGCAAGATCGAACACGCGGAGCGCGGCTCGCTCTTCCTCGACGAGATCGAAAGCCTGCCGCTGCCCTTGCAGGTGAAGCTGCTGCGCGTGCTGCAGGAGCGCTATATCGAAAGACTGGGATCGAACCAGCCGGTGCCCGTCAATGTGCGCGTGATCGCGGCGGCCAAGGGCGATTTGAAGGAGATGTCGGAGCAGGGCCGCTTCCGCAGCGACCTGTATTACCGACTCAACCTGATCGTGCTGAACCTGCCGCCGCTGCGCGAACGGCGCGAGGATATCCCGCTGCTGTTCGAACATTTCGTGCTCGATGCGGCGGGGCGCTACCAGCGCGCCGCACCCATGGTGTCGGCCGCGCAGATGCAGGCACTGATGGCGCACGCCTGGCCCGGCAATGTGCGCGAGCTGCGCAATGTGGCCGACCGCTTCGTGCTGGGACTGGGCGGCGGCGACGGCCCGCTGACGGCCAGCGCCGCCGCCGAAGCGTTGCCGCTGTCCGAACAGGTGAACGCTTTCGAGCGCGCGCTGATCGAGCTGGAGCTGCGCCGCAGCAAAGGCAATGTGGCCGACGCCTGCGCCGCGCTCGGCCTGCCCAAGCAAACTCTGTATCACAAGCTGCAGAAATATAAGCTGGTGGCGGAAGACTTCCGCTGATACCGCCGGAGCGCGTTTTTCGCCCGGCCCGTGGCAGCCGAAAAGCCCGACAATTCCCATCAAGTAATTGCCAGATGGAAACTTTCGTGATAGACTGTCGGTCTTCGCTACATAAATGTACTTTTCAATTCAAATCCGCAAAAGTACGCGCGCGGCCTTTCCTACTACCCCACTGAAGCGCAGCGAAGACCGCAGCGATGCGAGCACCTTTTCCCGCATCGCCCTCTGAACTGCGCTCCCTCCGCTGGAGCCGCCACACAATCGAACGGAATCAATGATGTTGAATAAACTATCCATACGCACACGCCTTATTGCCACTCTCGCTTTCCTGGGACTGCTGATCCTGTCCATCGGTGGCCTCGGCATGTATGGCATGAAGTCGATCAACCTGGCGCTGAACGATGTGTACTCGAACCAGCTGGTGTCGAGCATCGCCATCGGCAATGCCAAGAACTCGCTGAACCGCGCCCGCTTCACGCTGGACCGCGTGGTCTTCCATCCCGACGCGCCCGATACCGCGAATCTGATCAAACGCTCGGAAGAATATATCGCCGAAGCCGACAAGAGCTGGCAGCGCTACCTGGCCCTGCCCCAGGCAGCCGAAGAGAAGGCACTCTCCAGCGACCTGGATGAAAAGCGCAAGCAGTACGTCAACGAAGGCTTGCTGGCACTGGGCAAGGCGCTGTCGCAAGGCAATGCTGAACTGGTCGACGAACTGGCCTCGAAAAAAATGACCATTCTCTACCGCGGCTTCAACGCCAGCTCGGAAAAACTCGACGAGTTCCAGCTCAAGGCGGCTGAAGAGAACTATAAGCACAGCCAGAAACTGTATGAAACCCTGGTCCAGATTTCCCTGGGCGGCATCATCTTCGGCGCGATCCTGATGGTGATCTCGGGCATCACCCTGATGAAAGCCATCATGCATCCGCTGCGCCAGCTGCTGGGCCACTTCGACCAGATGGCCGCCGGCAATCTGGCCGACCGCATCGAAATCAAGCGCCAGGATGAAATGGGCCTGCTGCTGGCCGGCCTGGCCAAGATGCAGCAGCAGCTGTCGGGCACCGTGCGCAGCGTGCGCGAAGGCAGCAGCGCCATCGCCCAGGCCAGCACCGAGATCGCCGACGGCAATATGGACCTGTCGAGCCGCACCGAACAGCAGGCATCGAGCCTGGAAGAAACCGCGTCCTCGCTGGAAGAACTGACTTCCACCGTGCGCCAGAACGCCGACAACGCGCGCCAAGCCAACCAGCTGGCCGTCTCGGCTTCCGACGTCGCCGTCAAAGGCGGCCAGATCGTGTCGCAAGTGGTGGAAACCATGGGCGCCATCAACGAATCGTCCAAGCGCATCGTGGACATCATCTCGGTCATCGACGGCATCGCCTTCCAGACCAATATCCTGGCGCTGAATGCCGCCGTGGAAGCGGCGCGCGCCGGCGAACAGGGCCGCGGTTTCGCCGTGGTGGCCTCCGAGGTGCGCAATCTGGCGCAACGTTCGGCCGCCGCCGCCAAGGAAATCAAGGAACTGATCTCCGCCTCGGTGGACAATGTGGATGCGGGCGCCGCCCTGGTCGACAAAGCCGGTTCCACGATGGATGAAATCGTCTCCAGCGTGAGCCGCGTGACCGACATCATGGCCGAGATCATGGCTGCCGGCGAAGAGCAAAGCGCAGGCATCGAGCAGATCAACCAGGCCGTGGCGCAGATGGATGAAGTGACCCAGCAGAATGCCGCCCTGGTGGAAGAAGCTGCCGCCGCCGCCGGCGCCATGCAGGACCAGGCCGCCGCGCTGGAAGAAGTGGTCAGCGTGTTCAAGGTCGATGGCGCCACCGCAGGCAACGGCGCGAAAGCACGCGGCCGCGCCGCCGGCACCGCGCTGGCCCTGCGCTACTGATACCCTGTCCGCTAGAAGCTTTCCTCGCTTGTGACAAAGCGAGGATTTCATCTGACTTGCATCGTGTAAGCTGCGCCTTTTCCGGCCAGCTTACACGACGATGCTTCCTCCCTACGCAGCCCTGGCGCTGATCCTCAGTTTCACCTCCCTCGCCCTCGCCGCGGACCAGCCGCATCCCGCCATCACCAGCAGCACCCAGCTGAGCCAGATGCACGACGCCATCGAAGGCTTGAGCGGCCCGAACGCCAGCACCGCCGATTTGCAGCAGGCCGCGCGCCAGCTCGATGCAGGCCTGGACTGGCTGAACGCCAACCGCGAACGCATGAATGGCTCCCCCACCCTGCTCAATGAGCGCGTGAATCTGCAACTGGCGCGCGCCGAAATCCATGCGCGCCTGGGCCGCAAGGACGAAGCCCTGGCCGCGCTGGAGGATATGCAAACCCTGGTCTGGCTGCCGCAACTGCGCCGCGCCCTGCGCGAGGCGCCGGGCTTTGCCAGTCTGCGCGAAGAGCCGCGCTTCAAGGCCGTGCTGGCGACGGCCTATGTGCCGGAACGCGCCATGCAGACCAAGGCCCTGGCCACCATCTACAAGGAGGCGCTGTCGCTGGAAGAGCGCGTGGCCGGACTGTCGTTGTTCTGGGCCGAAGCGCGCCATGGCTTCGCCCATTTCGACAATGTGCCAGCGCTGAACTGGGACAAGGTGTACATGGAATATCTGAGCAAGGTGATCACCGCACGCGACACCCGCGAGTACTACCGCATCATGCTGCAGCTGGCGCCCCTGCTGCGCGACGGCCATACGAATATCTATCCGCCGCGCGAGCTGATGGCGGAATTCTTCTCCAAGCCGCCGCTGGACACGGCGCTGGCCGCAGGAACAGTCTATGTGCGCGGCGTGCACAGTGCCGGCCTCGCCGCCCGCGTGCAGGTGGGTGATGAAATCGTCAGCATCGACGGCCTGCCGGTCACGCAGTATGCCGAGCAGCACGTCGCGCCTTTCGCCAGCTACTCCTCGCCCCAGGACCGCGAAGTGCGCCTGTACACCCATCAGCTGCTGGCCGGCGCTGCGGAGAAAGCCGTGCGTCTCGGCCTGCGCGGCAAAGACGGCGCGCTGCGCGAGGAAAGCCTGGCGCGCTCCGGCTGGACGGACTGGCAGGCGCCCGCGCCGTTCAGCTTCCGCATGCTGGCGGGCGGGGTCGCCTATGTCGATATCCGCCACCTGGAAAGCGATGCGATCCTGGAATCCTTCCGCAACGCGCTGCCGCAGATCATGCAGGCCAGGGCGCTGATCCTCGACCTGCGCCACAACGGCGGCGGCAATGGCGAGGACGGCTTGCGCATCCTCGGCCATCTGAGCGCGCAGCCCATCCCCGTGGCCACCAGCTATGCGCGCATCGACAGCGCGGTGGCGCGCGCCAGCAGCGGCAGCTACTTCCACTGGCTGCCGATCGGCGGCGGCGAGCCCTATCGCCATGCGCAAAAACATCCGTTCACCGGTCCGGTGGCCGTGCTGACCGGGCCGCAGACCTATTCCGCCGCCGAGGACATGGTGCTCTCCTTCCGCGCCATGCAGCGCGGCGTCACCGTCGGCGCGGCCACCGGCGGCAGCACCGGGCAAGCGCTGCACTTCCCGCTACCGGGCGGCGGCAATGCGCGCATCTGCGTCAAGCGCGACCTACTGCCCGATGGCGGCAAGTTTGTCGGCCTGGGCATCGCGCCGCAGATCGAAGTCCATGCCACGCTGGCCGATGTGCGCGCCGGACGCGACCCGGTGCTGGAACGTGCCTTGCAAGCTGTGAGTCAGTAAGTGCCGGCCAAAGCCTTTTGGTGTAAAGTTCGCACTTATGCAAATTAATAAAGGCCAAAAAATGAAGTATTTGCAACCCATCCTTCTGCTTGCCCTGCCGCTGGCCGGCTGCGCCGTTTCGGGAGACGCCGAGCGCCTGCAAGCACCGCAGTTCGTCGAGCCGCAATCGGCCCAGTCGCCCAAGCTGGTCTTCAATGTGGACTTGCAGCGCGAACCCGCGCGCCCCTGCATCTCCTACGTGCCGGAGCGCAGCAACACCACCTTGCTGATGTCGCGCCGCCTGCTGCAGCACCTGGTGCAGAACGGCGAGCAGGATGCGCTGAACGAGCGCATGGGCCTGCGCGGCAATCTGCTCGAGCGCCGCGCCCTGGGCATTCTGAATGCCGCCTCGACCCAGCTGGACCACCATGGCTGCGAACGCATCAACGGCGGCATCCCGGGCGATTCCAACTATCTGCTGGCGTCCATGCTGGCCTCGGGCCAGGTGGCGGCGGTGTATAACCAGACCGGCGAAAAAGTATCGAAGCTGACCGTGCGCTACGAAGCGCTGGCCGGCGTTCCGGGCCAGGTGGAGTATGCCCTGCCCAAGAGCTATGAACAGGCGCATGTGCTGAGCATGCCAACCTGGCTGCGCTGACAGTCCAGCGCATCAATGCTGGCCGGACTCCCCGGCCAGCCATTCCAGTTCCGCGATGGCGGGACTGGAAAGCAGCACCGCCCGGATGCCCTCCACCAGCGCAGCCGCTTCGGCAAACGCCGGCTTGTCGCGCCCAAACAGGCCATGCGCATGACGGCGCAGCGATATCAGCCATTTATCCCTGCTGCCCTCCTCATTGCCGCAATGGAGGGAAAACTCATCGCCCGAAGAAGTCTCGTAACTCAGCAGCCAGCCCCAGTCCTCCGCCAGCGGATAGCTGGTGATGAGCTTGCGCTGCGCCAGCTCGCGCGCCAGCCAGTAGGCCAGTTCCGCGCCGTAGACGCCAGGGTTGGCCTGGCAGTCGTCCGGCAGAAATGGCGTGAACTGGGAGCTGCGGAATAAGGCGATGTCCTGCAGATCGTCGCTGATGGCCATGCTTTATTCCTTCCTCTCGCCAGCGTTCCTGGCGCTCACCGTCATCGCCTTCAGGCGCTGGCGCAGCGCCTCGCGGCGCGCGGCCGGCTTTTCTTTTTTCACCAGGCTCAGACGCAGATCGATCCAGGTGCCATCCTTCACGTAGTGCGCGCGCATCGAAGAGCTGTTGATGCCGCGCTGGTCATACAGCACGACATTCCAGCCGCCGATATTTTCGAACGCCGCATCGCTCGGCTCCGGCGCACCCTGCGCCTTCATCTCGCTCAGATCCCCATCCCATGCCGCACCCGCGCCGCGGAAGCTGTGCACCGATTCAAAGCTGCCGGCGATGCTCAGCGCGCCCTGCTGGCCGCTTAAAGCGAAGGAACGCGGTGGCGCATCGCCTTTTTTCTCCTGCACGCTCAAGCCCAGCGCGGGAACACTGAGCGTCAGCGTGCCGGCCGGCACCGTGAGCTGGTAGGCGCCATCCACCGTGGCGATGCCAACCTGGTCAACCCGCTGCACCGGCACGGCCAGCGCAGCGCCCTTATGTTCCAGGCCGATCTTGTCCAGATCCTCGATGCTCATGATGGGCGCATACATCAGATCGGACGGATCGCCGCTGCGCTGCCAGCCCAGGCGCGCCTCGCCGATGGCGCGCTTGCACATCTTGTAAAAGCGGGTGGCGGCCGTGACGTCCATCAGCGGCTGGCCATCCTGGTAGCTGAACAGGCGCGCCAGCGAAATCACCGACATGTTCAGCAAGCTGTTGTGATAGGAGATCTGGTAGCGGAAATTCTGCGAGCGGGTATTCAGGTCGCGCGTGGTCAGCAGCAGAAACAAGGTCTTGCGTCCCACGCCAGGCAGCTTCTCGGTTTGCGGCAGCAGCTTCTCGAAAAAGTCCTCGGCCGCATACTGGTTGCTGCCGGCCAGCGGCGCCATTTCCGCGATCGGCACCGCCAGCGACGCCTTGACCCAGATGCCGGTATCGCGCGTCAGCATGCGCGCCAGATTGGCGGCAAGCACCTCGGGGAAGTTCTCGGTGGGGACGAGATAGACGGCGACCGTATCGAGCGGATCGGGCGCCGGGGCCGGAGTCTGGGCGCGGGCGGGAGGCAGGCAAAGCAGACAGGCAAGCAGCAGAATGGCGCGGCGCAGCATGAAACTCCTCCGGAAAAAGGACAAGCGGAGCGGCTATGCTGACACGAACTCATTGCAATTTCAATAATTTTTATTCCGGTCCGGCAGGCTTGCCATGGATGTGCACCGCTAGCCAGAGCGCGCCCTCGGACACGCTCAGCACCGTATGCGGCACGCGCGCCGGCAGGAACAGATGGTCGCCCTCGCGCAGCGCCACCATCTCGCCCGCCACCCGCAGTGTCGCCTCGCCGCGCAGCAGCGCCACCCACTCATCCTGCTCCTGCACATACTCGCCCGGCTCAATGCGCGACGAACTCCGAATGCGTTCGATCAGCACGCCCCCATGCGCCAGCAACGGCTCAAAGACCTCGCCGGTTGCGGGCGCCTCGGCGTTCAGATACAGATTCCCGGTTTTCATATGGTCGTCTCCAGCCAAAGCCCACAGAATATCAGCGCCATAAAAAAACCGCCCGGCTTGCGCGCGGGCGGTTTTGGCGGTTCCGGGGCGAACCCCGGTGTACGCTAGCGATTACTGTGCGGCGGCGGCAGCTTCTTCAGCGGCGGCTTTCATCGACAGTTTCAGGCGGCCGCGGTCGTCGGTTTCCAGAACCTTGACGCGCACTTGCTGGCCTTCTTTCAGATAGTCGGCCACGGCGTTCACACGCTCGTTGGCGATCTGCGAGATGTGCAGCAGGCCGTCTTTGCCTGGCATCACTTGAACGATGGCGCCGAAGTCCAGCAGTTTCAGCACGGTGCCGTCGTAGGTCTTGCCCACTTCCACGGAAGCGGTCAGCTCTTCGATGCGGCGTTTGGCTTCCTGGCCGGCAGCAGCGTCCACGGAGGCGATGGTGACCACGCCTTCGTCGCTGATGTCGATCTGGGTGCCGGTTTCTTCGGTCAGCGCGCGGATCACGGCACCGCCCTTGCCGATCACGTCGCGGATCTTCTCTGGGTTGATCTTGATGGTGATCAGGCGTGGCGCGAAGTCGGACAGCTCGGTCTTCACGGTCGGCACGGCCTTCTGCATTTCGCCCAGGATGTGCTCGCGGCCTTCTTTTGCCTGAGCCAGCGCGACCTGCATGATTTCCTTGGTGATGCCCTGGATCTTGATGTCCATCTGCAGCGCGGTGATGCCATTGGCGGTACCGGCTACTTTGAAGTCCATGTCGCCCAGGTGGTCTTCGTCACCCAGAATGTCGGACAGCACGGCGAAGCGGCCGCCTTCCTTGATCAGGCCCATGGCGATGCCGGCCACGTGGGCTTTCATCGGCACGCCGGCATCCATCAGCGCCAGGCAGCCGCCGCAGACGGACGCCATGGAGGAGGAACCGTTCGATTCGGTGATCTCGGACACCAGGCGCACGGAGTAGCTGAACTCTTCCGGCTCAGGCAGCGCGGCGATCAGCGCGCGCTTGGCCAGACGGCCGTGGCCCACTTCACGGCGCTTCGGCGTGCCGACGCGGCCGGTTTCGCCGGTGGCGAACGGAGGCATGTTGTAGTGCAGCATGAAGTCGTCGGTGTACTCGCCCATCAGCGCGTCGATCTTCTGGCTGTCGCGCGCGGTGCCCAGGGTCGCTACGACCAGAGCCTGGGTTTCGCCGCGGGTGAACAGGGCGGAACCGTGGGTGCGCGGCAGGACCGAGCTGCGGATCGAAATCGGACGCACGGTGCGGGTGTCGCGGCCGTCGATGCGTGGTTCGCCTTCCAGAATCTGGGAACGCACCACTTTGGCTTCCATATCGAACAGGATGTTGCCCACTTCGACAGCGTCCGGCGCTTCGGCGCCGGCAGCGGCGGCTTCGGCCACCAGGTCGGCCTGCACTTCAGCCGACATGGCGCGCAGCTTGTCGGTACGGGCTTGCTTGTCCTTGGTCTGATAGGCTGCGCGGATCTTCGCTTCGGCGAAGTGGGTCACGCGGGCGATCAGGGCGTCGTTCTTGGCCGGAGCGGTCCATACCTGCTCAGGCTTGCCGCCGTCGCGCACCAGATCATGGATAGCGTCGATCACGACTTTCATTTGCTCGTGGCCATAGACCACGGCGCCCAGCATGATTTCTTCGGACAGCTGCTGCGCTTCCGATTCCACCATCAGCACGGCGCTTTCGGTGCCGGCCACCACCAGATCCATCTGCGAAGTTTTCAGCTGCGCGGTGGTCGGATTCAGGATGTATTGGCCGTCAACGTAACCCACGCGGGCGGCGCCGATCGGACCGTTGAACGGAACGCCAGCCACGCACAGGGCGGCCGAGGCGCCGATCATCGAAGGGATGTCCGGATCGATTTCAGGATTGACCGACAGAACGTGCACGATGACCTGCACTTCGTTCATATAGCCTTCCGGGAACAGCGGGCGGATAGGACGGTCGATCAAGCGGGATGTCAGTGTTTCTTTTTCCGAAGGACGGCCTTCGCGCTTGAAGAAACCGCCGGGGATTTTACCCGCGGCATAGGTTTTCTCCAGGTAGTCGACGGTCAACGGGAAGAAGTCCTGGCCCGGTTTCGCGTCCTTGCGCGCCACCACGGTGGCCAGCACCACGGTGTCGTCCACCGACACCAGTACGGCGCCGGAGGCTTGACGAGCGATTTCGCCGGTTTCCAGGGTCACGGTGTGTTGGCCGTACTGGAAGGTTTTCGTAACTTTGTTAAACATGGGTAATCCCTTTCTATTTGCCGACAGATTTTCAGGAGCTGTCGTTCCACCTCACCACAGGCGCTGTCCACGTGGGGACGCCGCCTTTACTGCGATTACTGCTCTACTGCAACTACTTAACTTGCCAATCAAAAGTTCTGCTTAGCAATTTCTCAACACCCAGAAAGACAAAATGCCCGCGACAGCGAACTGGCGCAGGCATTTCTCTGTTAAACCGGGTGGCGCAAAAATTACTTACGCAGACCGAGTTTAGCGATCAGATCGCGGTAACGGTTTGCGTCCTTACCTTTCAGGTAAGACAACAGGCTCTTACGACGGTTCACCATCATGATCAGACCACGGCGGGAGTGGTGATCCTTGCTGTGTGCTTTGAAGTGGCCGTTCAGCTCGTTGATGCGAGCGGTCAGCAGCGCAACTTGCACTTCTGGGGAACCGGTGTCGTTTTGACCACGTGCGTTGTCCGCAATGATCGCGGCCTTGTTGATGTTTTCTACAGTCATGATAAACCTTTCACATGCGATGCACGGAGTCTGAACCCTGCACATCGTGAACTTCGATTGATAAAAATCCAGCCTTTCAGCCAGACCCGCAAGTATAACCCGATTGCCGCCGGGATGGCTACAATTAGCCGGGAAAGGAGGGCCAGTACCATGAAAAACCGTCTTATTCTTATCATTTTTACAGCAACGCTAAGCGCCTGCGCCGGCCAGGGCGACCCGCGCTGGGAACGCGGCGCCAAATTCAGCGCCATCCAGCTCGGCCAGGCCAGCAAAACCAGCGTGCGCGCGCTGCTCGGCCAGCCCGACGAAACCACCCATCTGAGCCTGCGCGACATGGACGTCTGGAGCTACCGCTACAAGGAATCCGGCGTCTGGGATTCCATGATGCACATCCACTTCGACAAAAACGGCACCGTCCGCGAGCTCATGAGCGGCCCCGACCCCATGTACGACGAGCGCCGCGGCTTCTTCCATTGATAATTATCAAAGAATGTCCTACTCCAGTGCCTCGGCGGCCCCGCCTGACACCAGGGTGGGACATTCTTTGATCGAGATCAAGGGGCGGGTTCGGTTTGGGGGTTGAGGCGCTCGATTTTGGAGTGCAGCTTGTTGAGGCCGGAGAGGTAGGCTTTGGCGGAGGCGACCACGATGTCGGGGTCGGCGCCGACGCCATTGACGATGCGACCGGCGTGCGACAGGCGCATCGTGACTTCGCCTTGCGACTGGGTGCCGGAGCTGATGGCGTTGATGCTGAACAGGACCAGCTCGGCGCCGCTCTTGGCTTCGCTTTCGATGGCGTTGACCGTGGCGTCGACCGGGCCGTCGCCGCTGCCTTCGCAGCTGTATTCCTTGCCGTCCATGGAGAACACGACTTTGGCCAGCGGCAGCTCGCCGGTTTCAGAGCGCTGGGCCAGCGAGACGAAGCGGTAGTATTCGCTTTCGTGGGCCTGCTCTTCGTCGGTGACGAGGGCCATGATGTCTTCGTCGAAGATGTCGGATTTGCGGTCGGCCAGTTCCTTGAAGCGGGCGAAGGCGGCATTCACTTCAGCTTCGGAATCCAGTTCGATGCCGAGTTCCTGCAGGCGCTGTTTGAAGGCGTTGCGGCCGGAGAGCTTGCCGAGCACGATCTTGTTGGCGGTCCAGCCCACATCCTCGGCGCGCATGATTTCATAGGTTTCGCGCGCCTTCAGGATGCCGTCCTGGTGGATGCCGGAAGCGTGGGCGAAGGCGTTGGCGCCCACCACGGCCTTGTTGGGCTGCACGGCAAAGCCGGTGATCTGCGAGACCATCTTGGACGCCGCCACGATCTGCGTGGTGTCGATGCCCAGCTCCAGATTGTAGTAGGCGCTGCGCGTGCGCAGGGCCATCACCACTTCTTCCAGCGCGGTATTGCCCGCCCTTTCGCCCAGGCCGTTGATGGTGCATTCGATCTGGCGCGCGCCGCCGATCATCACGCCGGCCAGGGAATTGGCGACGGCCAGTCCCAGGTCGTTATGACAGTGCACCGACCAGATGGCCTTGTCGGAATTGGGAATGCGCTCGCGCAGGCGCTTGATGGTGGCGCCGAACAGCTCGGGCACGGCATAGCCCACCGTGTCGGGGAAGTTGATGGTGGTGGCGCCTTCGGCGATCACGCCTTCCAGCACGCGGCACAGGAAGTCCTCTTCCGAGCGGCTGCCGTCTTCGGGACTGAATTCGATATCGTCGGTGAACTGACGGGCGAAGCGCACGGCAAGCTTGGCCTGCTCCAGCACCTGCTCCGGCTGCATGCGCAGCTTCATCTGCATATGCAATGGCGAGGTGGCGATGAAGGTGTGGATGCGTTTGCGCGCGGCGGGCTGCAGGGCTTCTGCGGCGCGGGCGATATCGCGGTCGTTGGCGCGCGACAGGGAACAGACGGTGGATTCGCGGATCGAGGAGGCGATGGCGCGGATCGATTCGAAGTCGCCTTGCGAGGCGGCGGCGAAACCGGCTTCGATCACGTCGACGCGCAGCTTTTCCAGCTGGCGGGCGATGCGCACCTTCTCTTCGCGCGTCATGGAGGCGCCCGGCGATTGCTCGCCGTCGCGCAGGGTGGTGTCGAAGATGATGAGGCGGTTACTCATGGCTGGCTCCTTGCATGACCGCCTCGCTACCTCAGCGGCGTTCGCTCTGATCGACCGGTTCGTGCGCGGTCTGGACGATGCTTACCGGCTTGCCCTTGGCGAGCCGGATGAAATACACGATGTAGCCGGAAATGCCGTAGGCGACAAAGATGGGGAACAGTACTTTAGGCGGATCGATCGACACCAGCGCGAAGCCGAGCGCGATCAGGAACACCGCGATGAAAGGCACGGATTTGCGGAAGTTCACATCCTTGAAGCTGTAGAACGGCACATTGGTGACCATGGTCAGGCCGGCGAACAGCGCGATCACCCAGGATACCCAGGGCAGGCTGATGCCCGGCACTTCGAGGTCGACCATCATCAGCACGAAGCCGGCCACCAGCGCGGCGGCGGCAGGACTGGGCAAGCCCTGGAAGAAGCGCTTGTCGACCACTTCGATATTGGTGTTGAAGCGCGCCAGGCGCAGCGCAGCGCCGGCACAGTAGACGAAGGCGGCGATCCAGCCCAGTTTGCCGAGGCCGCGCAGCGACCATTCGTAAATCACCAGGGCCGGCGCGGCGCCGAAGGACACCATGTCCGACAGGCTGTCGTACTGCGCGCCGAATTCGCTTTGGGTATTGGTGAGGCGAGCGATGCGGCCATCCAGGCCGTCCAGCACCATGGCCACGAAGATGGCCCAGGCGGCATGCTCGAAGCGCTGGTTCATGGCCATGACGATGGCGTAGAAACCGCAGAACAGCGCTCCCGTGGTGAAGGCATTGGGCAGCAGATAGATGCCGCGCGGACGCGGTTTGCTGGCTGCGTCGGCGCCCTGCTGGCGCATGAACTTGCTGAAGCGTGGCTTCTTGGGCGCCTTGCCGATCGGGTTAGGTCTGCGGCGTGGGAATTGAGGCATAAAGTTCCATTCTCTTACTGCGTATTATTCTTGCCCGGCGGCGGGGATGGTCCCGCTGGCCGCCGGGTATATGCCCCTATTATAGTGGCACATGCAGCCGAGAGAATGGCTCTTTGCTTTACTTGAACTTAACTTTGCCCACCAGGCGCATTTCCAGGGTGGTTTCGCCCGGCTCGAAGCTCGGTTCGGAGACTTCAGCCGTATCCTTCATCATGGCGCTGCGCATCATGGCCGGAGCGGCCGCGTATTCGCGCTGGGCGTAGTTGCCCGAGCCTTCGAAGTCCACGGTGTCGAGCACGGCGTCGCTCAGCTTGCGGCCCATGGCGTTGGCGATGGAGGCGATGCGCTCGTTCAGGTTCTGGTAGGTGGCGGCGATACGCTGGTCATCCAGTTTCTTGGTGGCGGCAGGGCTCAGGCCGAATTGCAGATTGTTTAGGGTCAGCACCTTCTGCACCGACGCTACGGTTTTCGGCAGCGCGTTCAGATTGCTGGTGGTCATCTGCACATAGTGGCCGACGCGCCATGCGGTCGGGATGCGCGCCTTGGCGCTCACGCCCGGCGGCAGCGGACGGTCTTCCGGATACACGGGATAGGTGTAGTAGCCCTGGGTTTTCAGGCTGGCTTGCGGATCTTCCTTCTTCAGGATGTCCAGACCCTGTTTCATTTTCTGGTTGACGCGCGAAGCGGCGGCAGCCTTGTCCTTGTCCTGCTCTTCGATGGCGAAGGTGGCGACGGCCTGGTCGTTCGGGGCTTTGACTTCGCCAAAGGCGGGAACGACAACCAGGGTGCCGGCGGTTGGCAGGGATTGTGCCTGTACGGCTTGTGCGCCCAGTACCAGGGCGGCGGCGGCCACGGTTTGCATTACTTTCATAGAGTTTTCTCCTTCTTGTTGGTAAGGCCTGTCAGGCAGTGAGGCAACTTTAACCGATATTACGGCTGAGCAAGGGACGATCTCGTGAACGTTTGTAACAGTCCTGGCATCAGTGTAATGCAGGACGAGGATACGGTGGCATGGGTCTTCCTGGAAAGCAAACGCCTCGTTTTGTCTCGTTGCGTCTCGCATTGTCTCGTTACTTTTCGTGGCCGCGACACTGTTTCACTCTGCGGCTTGGTAACCATTGCTTACGAAAACGAGACAAAGCGAGACCGGATTAGGCAAAACGAGACGTTGGGCTCCAGTAAGAAGCGATGGGGTATATCGCCCGCCTTGTCATCGTCCTGAAATCAAATTCATGCAAGATGTAGGCTGCCTGAATTTCACCTGGGATCAAGACCAATGACTTTGCTGAACACTCCTACCCTTTCCCTGCGCGCGCTCGCACTGGCTTCCTGCCTGCTCGCCAACGGCGCCCTGGCCGCCACGCAAGCGCCCTCCTCCACGCCCGCCCAGCCCAAGCTGGTCGTGGTGCTGGTGGTCGATGGCCTGCCGCAAGAGCAGGTGGTGCGCTACCGCGACCAGTTCGGCCAGGGCGGCTTCCGCCGCCTGCTCGATCAGGGCGCGTGGTTCAGCAATGCGCACCAGGCGCATGGCATCACCGTCACCGCAATCGGCCATGCGGCCGTGCTGAGCGGCGCCTATCCCTACCAGCACGGCGTGATCGGCAATAACTGGATCGATCCGGTCAGCAAAGCTTCGGTGTATTGCACCGAAGACCGCGAACATACCTATCTGGGCGAAGAAACCAAGCCCAGCGATGGCACCTCGCCGGCGCGCCTGCGCGTCAGCACCCTGGGCGACGAACTACGCTATGCGAGCGGCCAGCGCTCCAAGGTGGTGGCCGTGTCCGGCAAGGACCGCGGCGCAATTCTGCTGGCGGGCAAGACCGGCACCGCCTATATGTATATGGACAAGAGCGGCAACTTCGCCAGCAGCAGCTTCTATATGAAGCAGCATCCCGAATGGGTGCAGCGCTTCCAGGCGGCCAAGCCGCAGGACCGCTACTACGGCAAGAGCTGGCGTCCGCTGCTTGATGAAGCGGCCTATGCCGGCGATGCGGCCGACGATGCCACGCCGTCCACCGCAGCGGCGCGCAACCGCTTCCCCTTCTCCTACTACAGCGAGAGCGGCAATATCGACGCCGGCTACTACGGCCGCCTGAAAGCCGGCCCCTTCCTCGACGAGCTGACGCTGGACTTCGCGCGCGCCGCCGTCGAAGGCGAAAACCTGGGCAAGAATCCGGCCGGCGTGCCGGACATTCTGGGCGTCAGCCTGTCCAGCCACGATTATGTGAACCACGCTTTCGGGCCGGAAAGCAAGATGTCGCACGACCATCTGCAGCGCCTGGACCGCATGCTGGCCCAGTTCTTCGGCTACCTCGACCAGCGCGTCGGCCTCGACAATGTGCTCGTGGTGCTGACCGCCGACCACGGCTTCCCGAACGTGCCGGAATTCGCCCAGTCGCAGCATATGGACGCCCAGCGCCTCGACGGCGAAAAGCTGATGGGCGCGCTGAACCAGCACCTGGACGAGAAATTCAAGGCCGGCAAGCTGGTGACGGCCTGGTCGCTGCCCAACATCCACCTCGACTATGCGCAGATCGAAAAGAGCGGCTTGAAACGCGATGAGGTGGAACAGGCCGCCGCCCGCTTCCTGCTCAAGCAGAATGGCGTGGCCGAAGTCTTCACGCGCAGCCAGATGGAAAGCAGCGCCGTCGGCGGCACGCGCCTGGCGACGCTGATGCGGCGCGCCTGGAACCGCGAGCTGTCGGGCGACCTGATGACGGTCACCAAGCCCTACTGGTATTTCGGCAGCGGCACCAGTGGCACCTCGCACGGCTCGCCCTACGCCTACGATACCAATGTCCCGCTGATGGTGATGGGCAAGCGCTGGATCAAGCCTGGCGCCTACGGCCAATATGCCGAAGTGGTCGACATCGCGCCCACCCTGGCCCACCTGCTGCGCATCCGCCCACCCGCCGCCGCCGAAGGCCGCGTCCTCACCGAAACCCTGCACTAAAACAGCCGAGGCCGTGTCCGGATTTGGGGCCAGACCCCAAAATCGGACACGGCCTCGGCCGTTAACTGATCCGCTGAAATGGTTGGGTTCGTGTCCGATTGGTGCCAGGCACCAGGGTGGACACGGCCCCTGCCGTAAGCAGACCTGCCAAATCCTGCTGAGCTCGTGTCCGAATTTGGGGTCTGGCCCCAAAACCGGACACGGGCTCAGCTTTAGGCTTAGTTTTTGGACTGGTCGACCAGTTTGTTTTTGGCGATCCAGGGCATCATGGCGCGCAGCTTGGCGCCGACTTCTTCGATCTGGTGCTCGGAGGTCAGGCGGCGGCGCGAGATCAGCGTCGGGGCGCCGGCCTTGTTTTCCAGGATGAAGCTCTTGGCGTATTCGCCGGTCTGGATGTCTTTCAGGCATTGGCGCATGGCGTCCTTGGTGGCGGAGGTCACCACTTTCGGGCCGGTCACGTATTCGCCGTACTCGGCGTTGTTGGAGATGGAGTAGTTCATATTGGCGATGCCGCCTTCGTAGATCAGGTCGACGATCAGCTTCAGCTCGTGCAGGCACTCGAAATAAGCCATCTCCGGCGCGTAGCCGGCTTCCACCAGGGTTTCGAAACCGGCTTTGATCAGCTCGACGGTACCGCCGCACAGCACGGCTTGTTCGCCGAACAGGTCGGTCTCGGTCTCTTCGCGGAAGTTGGTTTCGATAATGCCGGCCTTGCCGCCGCCATTCGCGGAAGCATACGACAGGGCGATATCGCGGGCGATGCCGGATTTGTCCTGGTGCACGGCGATCAGGTGCGGCACGCCGCCGCCCTGGGTGTAGGTGCCGCGCACGGTGTGGCCCGGCGCTTTCGGCGCGACCATGATCACGTCGAGGTCGGCGCGCGGCACGACCTGGCCGTAGTGCACATTGAAGCCGTGGGCGAAGGCCAGCACCGCGCCTTGCTTGGCGTTCGGCTCGACGTTTTCCTTGTAGACCTGGGCGATGTTCTCGTCCGGCAGCAGGATCATGATGACGTCGGCCGCCTTCACCGCGTCGTTCACTTCCGCCACTTTCAGGCCGGCCTTCTCCACCTTCTGCCACGAAGCGCCGCCCTTGCGCAGGCCGACGGTCACGTTGACGCCGGAATCGCTCAGATTCTGGGCGTGGGCGTGGCCTTGCGAGCCGTAGCCGATGATGGCCACGTTTTTGCCTTTGATGAGGGAGAGGTCAGCGTCTTTGTCGTAGAAAACTTTCATGATTTATTCCTTGTATATTTTGCGTGTGTAATGTGTGGGTATAGCGCTCAGACTTTGAGGATGCGTTCGCCGCGTCCTATGCCTGAGCCGCCGGTACGGACGGTTTCCAGAATCGAGGTGCGGTCGATGGCGTCGATGAAGGCATCGAGCTTGCTCTTGGCGCCGGTCAGTTCGATGGTGTAGGTCTTCTCGGTCACGTCGATGATGCGGCCGCGGAAGATGTCGGCGGTGCGCTTCATTTCTTCGCGCTCCTTGCCCACTGCCCTCACCTTGATCAGCATGAGCTCGCGCTCGATGTGCTGGCCCTCGGTCAGATCGACCACCTTGACCACCTCGATCAGGCGGTTCAGGTGCTTGGTGATCTGCTCGATGATGTCGTCCGAGCCGCTGGTGACGATGGTCATGCGCGACAGGGTGGCGTCTTCGGTCGGCGCGACCGTCAGCGTTTCGATGTTGTAGCCGCGCGCCGAGAACAGGCCGACCACGCGCGACAGCGCACCGGCTTCGTTTTCCAGCAAGACAGAGATGATGTGTCGCATATCAAAGATCCTCCGAGCCAAGCAGCATTTCGGAGAGGCCTTTGCCAGCCTTCACCATCGGCCACACGTTTTCGCTCTGGTCGGTAATGAAGTTCATGAAGACCAGGCGGTCTTTCATGCCAAATGCTTCGCGCAGGGCGCCGTCCACATCGCCTGGCTTTTCGATGCGCATGCCGACGTGGCCATAGGCTTCGGCCAGCTTTTCGAAGTCGGGCAGCGAATCCATATACGACTCGGAGTAGCGCGAGCCGTAGTCGATCTGCTGCCACTGGCGCACCATGCCGAGGAAGCGGTTGTTGAGCAGGATGATCTTGGGCGTCAGGTGGTACTGCTTGCAGGTCGCCAGCTCCTGGATGCACATCTGGATCGAACCTTCACCGGTGATGCAGGCCACGGTGGCGTCGGGATTGGCCATCTGCACGCCCATGGCGTATGGCAGGCCGACACCCATGGTGCCCAGGCCGCCGGAATTGATCCAGCGGCGCGGCTTGTCGAAGCGGTAGTACTGCGCCGCCCACATCTGGTGCTGGCCGACGTCGGAGGTGATGAAGGCGTCGCCCTGGGTGATATCCCAGACCTTCTCCACCACCTGCTGCGGCTTGATCACCAGGTCGGAGGTGCTGTACTTGAGACAATCGCGGCCGCGCCATTCCTCGATCTGGCCCCACCATTTTTTCAGGGCGGGCACGTTCGGCTTGGCTTCGGCGGCGTCGAGCTGGGCGAGGAATTCGATCAGCACGTCCTTCACATTGCCGACAATCGGAATATCGACCTTCACGCGTTTGGAGATCGACGAGGGGTCGATGTCGACGTGGATGATCTTGCGCGGATTGCTGGCGAAGTGCTTGGGATTGCCGATCACGCGGTCGTCGAAACGGGCGCCGATGGCGATCAGCACGTCGCAGTTCTGCATCGCCATATTGGCTTCGTAGGTGCCGTGCATGCCGGGCATGCCGACGAATTTGCTGTCGCTGGCGCGGTAGCCGCCCAGGCCCATCAAGGTATTCGTCACCGGGAAGCCAAGCTTGTCGACCAGGCGGTTCAGCTCGGGCGCGGCATTGGCCAGGATCACGCCGCCACCGGTATAGATCATCGGACGCTCGGCTTGCAGCAGCAGCTGCACGGCCTTGCGGATCTGTCCCGAGTGGCCCTTGTCCATCGGACGGTAGGAACGCATCTCGATGTCTTTGGGGTAGTTATAGACGTGCTTGTGCATGGAGATATCCTTGGGGATATCCACCAGCACCGGGCCGGGCCGGCCGGTACGCGCGATGAAGAAGGCTTTCTTGATCGTTTCGGCCAGATCCTTGACGTCTTTCACCAGGAAGTTGTGCTTGACCACGGGGCGGGTGATGCCCACGGTGTCGCATTCCTGGAAGGCGTCCTGGCCGATGGCGTGGCTGGGCACCTGGCCGGAGATCACCACCATCGGAATCGAATCCATATAGGCGGTGGACAGGCCGGTGACGGCATTGGTCACGCCGGGACCGGAAGTGACCAGGGCCACGCCGACTTTCTGCGAGCTGCGCGAATAGGCGTCCGCTGCATGGATGGCGGCCTGCTCGTGGCGTACCAGAACGTGCTGGAATTTGTCCTGCTTGAAGATGGCGTCGTAGATGTACAGTACGGCGCCGCCAGGGTAGCCGAAGACGTGTTCAACGCCTTCTTCCGCCAGGCAGCGGACGACGATCTCGGCGCCCGTGATGGGGGCTGCTGCTTCGGTGTTCATGAAACATTCCTTTCAAGGTCCAGAGGAGATTGAATGGATGCTCTTGCCTATCGAAGTAAGCGTTGCACTGCAGTACTCTCAAGCGTCCCTTCTTTCTGCGGTCGCGGCATCCCTTCCCTTGACCGTAGGCAAGGTACAAGATGCAGCTCAACGCAACTCGTTTGGCTGGAGTTTCTGCAGCACTCGCGCAAACCTCTCGCGCTTGTGGCGCGGGTTAGAGCAAACTGCTGACAAATGAAAGCTGGATGCACCATGGCGGCTTTGTGTGCCTGCTGCGGTGCTTCCGGGGCGCTTCGTGGTGTGCAAAGCGATTCATACGGTACTGCGTTGCACAATTTTGGTCAAGAATTATTGTTGAAATTACGCACTTCCCGCTTTTCCAGCGTGGAAAACGTGGAAAAAACATGCGGAATGAGTCAATTTTTGCTAGGATGCGCACAGTTTAGACTGACCTCAACAGCGGCCTCTTCTGCCGCCGCACGCTTCCCGACGCATGGCCACAGACAAAGAATTATCGGATTTCCTGGAGAACGTCGAGCGGCGTGCCTATAAACAAGCCGTGTACGCGGTGCGCCGCGACGAAGCGGCCCTGGATATCGTCCAGGACGCCATGATCAAGCTGGCCGAAAAATACGGCGACAAGCCGGCGGCCGAGCTGCCCCTGCTGTTCCAGCGCATCCTGCAAAACACCATCCTCGATTTCTTCCGCCGCGAAAAGGTGCGCAACACCTGGGTCAGCCTGTTTTCCGGCCTCGGCCCCAGCTCGGACGAGCATGAGGATTTTGATATACTTGAATCTTATGAGGCCGAGCAGGGTTCCCAGGCAGCGGAATCGAGCGCCGACCAGGTCGAGCGCATGCAGGTCTTGCAAGTCATTGAAGATGAAGTACAAAAGCTGCCAGCGCGTCAACGGGAAGCCTTCCTCATGCGTTATTGGCAGGACATGGACGTGGCAGAAACCGCCGAAGCGATGGGATGTTCCGAAGGGAGCGTGAAAACGCATTGCTCACGAGCAACACACACTCTCGCCGAATCGCTCAAAGCCAAGGGGATAAAACTATGAACACCGAAGACCTGAATTTCGCGTACAAAGTGCGCCATGCGCTCAATGAAAAGCTCGACGATCTGCCGGCTGCCACCAGCGACCGCCTGGCCGCCGCGCGTCAGGCCGCCCTTGCCCGCAAAAAAGCGCACGTTCCCGTACGGGTAGTGCGTAGCGCACCGGCCATGGCCGGCGGCGGCAATGGCTTCTTCGCCAATCCCCTGGGCTGGTTCAACCGCTTCAGCGTGGCCCTGCCCCTGATGCTGCTGGTGGGCGGCCTGATGGGCGTGTTCCAGTACGAGCAGCAGCAATCGATCGCCGAACTGGCCGAACTGGACGCCGCCGTGCTGTCCGACGAGCTGCCGCTGTCGGCCTATCTGGACGACGGTTTCCACGCCTATCTCGAAACCCGCGGACAGTAAACAATGACGCGTGTTTCCGGTCGCAGCAAATACCTGATTGCCGGTGGTGGCGCCCTCGTGGCCGCCGCGCTGGCCGCCGCCTGGGTGGGTGAAACCCGCCAGGCCGCCCCTGCTCCCGCCGCCGCATCCGCCGCCGCCGGCGCCAATGTGCCGCATACCGTGGCCGCGCCGCCCGCCATCGCGCCGGGCACGGCCAAGCCGGCCGTGGGCGAGAAACCATACTGGAAAGACCTGAAGCCCGCCCAGCAGAGCGCCCTGGCGCCGCTGCAAAGCGGCTGGGACGACCTGGGGCCGGTGCGCAAGCAGAAATGGCTCGAGATCGCCAACCGCTTCGCGTCCATGAAGCCGGACGAGCAGCAGCGCGTGCATGAGCGCATGCGCGAATGGGCGCGCCTGACCCCGGCCGAGCGCAAGGTCGTGCGCGAGAACTTCTCGCGCGCGCAGAAAATCACGGCCGGCAAGCAGGCCAAGGCCGCGCAGTGGGAGGAATACCAGCAACTGCCGCAGGAGCAGAAGAAGAAGCTGGCCGACGCCGCTGCCGCCAAAAAGCCGCAGGTCGCCAAGCCACCGACGCCGGCCCAGAGCAAGATGAAAACCCCGCCGCCGATCAAGCCGCACGCACCGGGCGCCGTCGCGCCGGCACCGCTGCCCAATCCGGCTGGCGCAGCCGGCGCCGTGCCGCCCTCTGCCGCGACGCCTGGCGCGGTGAACGTGATCCCCGGCTCGTATCCGGGCGCCGGTCCCGTGCCTGCGGCGGCCACCGCCCCGGCGACGGCCAGCATTCCGGCCGACGCCAGCGGCGCTGCCTCGGCGGCCTCCGTACCACCTAATGCCGCTCCGGCCGTACCGCCCAATGTCAGCAAGTAAAGCCACGCCCCTCATCACCACCAATCCGACCATCAAGCGCCGCCTGATTTCGATGGTGTATGAAGTGCTGCTGGCGTTTGCCGTGCTATTCCTGCCTTTCCTCATCTTTGAAATGATCAGCGGCGCCAGCCATGCACCGATGGTCGAGCATCTGCGCCAGGCACTGGCCTTCCTGATCCTGGGCGCCTACTTCATCCACCAGTGGAGCCGCAAGGGCCAGACCCTGGCGATGCAGACCTGGCGCTTGAAAGTGGTGATGCCGGGCCAGGCGAATGTGCCGCTCAAGGTGGCCACCTTGCGCTATCTGGCGAGCTGGATGTGGGTGCTGCCTGCCCTGCTGCTGGTCTACGCGCTGGGTCTGGAAAAATGGCATGCGCTGTACGCGCTGTTCGGCGGCGTGCTGCTGTGGTCACTGACCGCCTTCCTCGACAAGGACCGCCAGTTCCTGCACGATAAGATCGCCGGCACGCGCATGGTGCAGCTGCCCAAGCTGGAAAAGAAAAAGGCCAAGGCGGAAGAAGCCAAGGCCTGATCTCTCATCACGCCGCCGCTGGCGGCGCTGTCTTCCCTCAATCCGGTTCGATCACCAGCTGCACCGCCGTGCTGCTGAAATTCGAGATGCCGTATTCGAAGGGCTTGTCGTCCTGATCGACATACACCGTTTCCACATACAGGATGGGCTGCGACACCGGCTGCCCCAGGCGCTGTGCAATCTCCAGGCTGGGCAGGCGCGCCGTGATGCGGCTTAAACGGCGCTGGAACTGCTGCACGCCGAACTGCGCCAGCGCCAGGTGTGTCTTGCCCGCCTTGGCATACGCTTCGCCAAAGCCCTCGAAGCGCGGCAACGGAAAGTACTGGGTGCAGACGCCGATCACCTTGCCGTCAACCACATCGAGCGAGTTCACGGCCAGGGTGCGGGCACGCGCCGACAACTCCAGCATGCCGGCGATTTCGGGCGTAGGCCGCAGCGCTTCCCAGTTCAGGATTTCGCTCTTGCCGACGCGGCGCGCTTTCACCACGCTATGCGCCAGACGCGTGCGGCGGCCAGTGGGCGCTGACCTATACCTACGACCTGTCCAAGCGCACCATCGCCTATGCCTCCACGGCGAAAGTGAGCAACAAGAACAGCGCCAGCTACCACAGCTATAGCGCCACCTTGCCCGCCGCGGGCCAGACCGGCGCTGTGGCAGGCACGCGCGAGTTCAATCTCGGCCTGCGCCACGCCTTCTGATTGCCAGCCGCAGGGGGCTGCGCTCCCTGCCCTGTTCCAAAGACGAATCGAAAGACGAAATGGAAATACGCAATGCACAGCGCGGCGACCTGCCGCGCATCGCCGCGCTGTTCTGGCAGCTCGGCTATCCCAATACCATGGCCAGCCTGGAACGGCGCTGGCCCGAATTCGAACGGCGCGAAGGCGATTGCTGGGTGGCGCAAGTGGCCGGGCAGATCGTCGGCGTGCTGACGCAGAATTACGTCCTGCCGCTGAGCACCACCGGCGAATACGCCGTGGTGTCGGCCTTTGTGGTGGATGAAACCTTGCGCCGCCTGGGCGCGGGGCGGGCGCTGATGGCCCATGCGGAAGCGCGGGCGCAGGCGCGCGGCTGCACGCATACGGAGCTGTCGAGCAGCATGCGGCGCCAGCCCGCCCATCTGTTTTATGAGCAGGTGGGCTACCGCGAAGTGCCCAAGCGTTTCGTCAAGGATTATGCGCCGCGTGCGGCGGCGCCGGAGGACATGCGGTAGCGCTTAGAAGCGCTCGTAGCCCTGCAGATAGCGCCATTCGCCGACCGGCAGGCTGGACATGGCGATGCGGCCCAGGCGGATGCGTTTCATGGCCGTGACTTTCAGGCCCACGGCCAGGCACATCTTGCGGATCTGGCCCGGCTTCGGACCTTTGATGGCGAAGCGCAGGCGGCCTTCATTCTGCCAGCTGACCTTGGCGCTGCCCTGGTTCAGCTGGGCCAAGCCGTTTTCGGCAATCACGCCATCCACATCGACGATGATTTCCTGCTCCACCGTATCGGCATCCTGCACCAGCTTGCGCGCCACGCGGAAGTCCTGGGTGAACACGCACAGGCCGCTGGCCATATCGTCCATCGGCAGCGCCAGCGTCAGATTCACGAAGTGGCGCTTGAGGAAGCGCTGCTTCTGCGCTTCGGCCGAACGCGCCTCTTCCTTCAGGCTTGCCTGCGGCGCGGCGCCGGCCGGCTTGTGCATCACAATGGTCACGGGCAGGATCTCGGTCGGCTCGGCATTCGCCGCCAGCACCACCTGCTGGTGCGCCGCGACGCGCGCGCCCGCTTCTTCCACCAGCGCGCCGTCCACGCTCACATAAGCGCCTTCGATATACAGCTCGGCTTCGCGGCGCGAGCATGGCACCATTTCCGCCACGCGCTTGGAGAGGCGGATCGTCGTTTCTTCAGTCATGATTCACTCTTCTACCGCGTCCGCCGCGGCGTGTTCGGCTTTTTCCAGATGGCTGCTGTAGAAGCGCTGACCCATTTCTTCCAGGCCCAGGGTTTCCAGCACTTCCTGCAGACGCTCGCTCGGACGGCGGCGCGGCAGATTCTTGTAGGTGGCGATGATCAGTTCATTCTTCATCGAATGCTCCCAGCCCACCAGCTCCGTCACATTGACCTGGTAGCCATGCGCTTCCAGCTGCAGGCAGCGCAGCACATTGGTGATCTGGCTGCCGAATTCGCGCGTGTGGATCGGGTGGCGCCAGATTTCGGTCAGCGCGCTTTTCGCCAGCGTCTTGCCCTTGTTCTTGCGCAGCACGGAAGCCACTTCGGCCTGGCAGCAAGGCACCAGCACCATGTATTTGGCGCGCTTCTTCAGCGCGAAATCGATGGCGTCGTCGGTCGCGGTATTGCAGGCATGCAGGGCGGTGACGATGTCGATCTGCTGCGGCAGCAAGTCCGATTGGGTGGATTCGGCCACCGACAGCGGCAGGAAGGACATGCCAGGGAAGTCGAACTTCGCCGCCAGTTCCTGCGAGCGCTGCACCAGTTCTTCGCGCGTTTCGATGCCGTAGATGTGCGAACCATCGCTCAGCGCCTTGAAGAACAGGTCATAGATGATGAAGCCCAGATAGGACTTGCCCGCGCCATGGTCGACCAGGGAAATGCTCTTGCCCGTGGCCTGCACCTCTTTCAGCAGCGGCTCGATGAACTGGTACAGGTGGTAGACCTGTTTCAGCTTGCGGCGGCTGTCCTGATTCAGCTTGCCGTCGCGCGTGAGGATGTGCAGCTCCTGCAGCAGCGCGACCGACTGGCCGGGCTTCACTTCAGGGATATCGCTTACGGTGGCCGCCAGTGGCGCGGCCGCTTTCTTATTTGGCTTCATCGATCCATGCCTGCTGAATCGCTTCCAGCACCTTCTCGCCGCCGCGCTTATGGTCGTCGTCAAACTCTTCCAGATCGACGATCCAGTTGTGCAGGTCGGTGAAGCGGATCGTGGTCGGGTCCACGTCCGGATGCTTGTCGTACAGCGCTTCGGCAATCGCCGTAATATCAGTCCATTTCATCGCTGGCTCCGCGTATCAGTGGCCGCCTTCGCTGGCGTGGTTGATGGTGTATTTCGGAATTTCGACGACCAGGTCTTCTTCCGCCACGATGGACTGGCAGGACAGGCGCGACACCGCTTCCAGGCCCCAGGCCTTGTCCAGCAGGTCTTCCTCGGTGTCGGTGGCTTCGTTCAGGGAGTCGAAGCCCTCGCGCACCAGCACGTGGCAGGTGGTGCAGGCGCAGGATTTCTCGCAGGCGTGCTCGATATGGATGTCGTTCTCCAGCAGCACGTCGCAAACGGACTTGCCGGCAGGGGCTTCGATCACGGCGCCTTCAGGGCACAGCTTCGCGTGGGGCAGGACTACGATTTGTGGCACTTGTTACCTCTTCAAATATTCAGTTTGGATTTACGCTACCTGGTCCAGCGCCTTGCCCGCCAGTGCGCTGCGCACACTGCGGTCCATGCGGCGCGAGGCGAATTCCTCGGTGCCCTGGGCCAGCGCTTCCACTGCGGCCTTGACGGCCTGGTGATCGACCGCGCCAGCGAGCGATTGCTCGACCACGGCGCGGGTGCTCGCCATCAGCGCGTCAACCGCTACGCGCTCTTCGGCCGACAGCAGGGCCGCGTCCTCGTCCAGCGCCACCTGCGTCGCCAGCATGATGCGCTCGGCCTCGACCTGTTCTTCACGCAGGGCGCGCGCCTTCATGTCCGCATCGGCCGAGCTGTAGGAATCCTGCAGCATGCGCGCCACGTCGTCGTCGCCCAGGCCGTAGGATGGTTTGACCGTGATCGAGGCTTCCACATTCGAGCGCAGCTCGCGCGCCGAGACCGACAGCAGGCCATCGGCATCGACCTGGTAGGTGATGCGGATGCGCGCCGCGCCGGCCGCCATCGGCGGAATGCCGCGCAGCTCGAAGCGCGCCAGCGAACGGCAGTCGGACACCAGTTCGCGCTCGCCCTGCAGCACGTGCACCGCCAGCGCGGTCTGGCCATCCTTGAAGGTGGTGAACTCCTGGGCACGGGCGCATGGAATGGTGGAATTGCGCGGGATGATCTTCTCGACCAGGCCGCCCATGGTTTCAATGCCCAGCGACAGCGGGATCACGTCCAGCAGCAGCCAGTCGTCGCCCGCCGCGCGGTTGCCTGCCAGCAGATTGGCCTGCACGGCGGCGCCCAGCGCCACCACCTTGTCCGGATCGATGTTCGCGTGCGGGATGGTGTGAAAGTAGTCGCCCACGGCGCGCTGCACATGCGGCATGCGGGTGGCGCCGCCCACCATCACCACGCCGTCGATATCGTCGGCGTCCACATTGGCGTCGCGCAGCGATTTCTTCACGGCGTTCATGGTCTTGGCGACCAGGTGCTTGGTGATGTCGGCGAAGGTTTCGGCGCTGATGCGCAGATGCACTTCCTCGCCCGAATTCAGCACCGCGTCCACCGTCACTTCGGACTTGGTGGACAGCAGTTCCTTCGCTTCGCGCGCTTTCACCATCAAGATGGCGGTGTCTTCATCCGACAGCGGCGCCAGTTTTTCCTGCTCGTGAATCCAGCAGAACAGGCGGTGGTCGAAGTCGTCGCCGCCCAGCGCGGAATCGCCGCCGGTGGACAGCACTTCAAACACGCCCTTGCTCAATTTCAGGACCGAGATATCGAAGGTGCCGCCGCCCAGGTCATACACGGCGAACAGGCCTTCCGAACCATTGTCGAGGCCATAGGCGATGGCGGCGGCGGTCGGCTCGCTCAGCAGGCGCAGCACGTTCAGGCCGGCCAGCTGGGCCGCGTCCTTGGTGGCCTGGCGCTGCGCGTCGTCGAAATAGGCCGGCACGGTGATCACCGCGCCCACCAGCTCGTCGCCCAGCGCATCTTCGGCGCGCTGGCGCAGGGTGGCCAGGATCTGGGCCGACACCTCGACCGGGCTTTTCACGCCGGCCACGGTTTTCAGCTGCACCATGCCGGGCGCATCGACGAATTCATACGGCAGGTTTTCCGCATACGCTACGTCCTTCAAACCACGGCCCATGAAGCGCTTCACCGAGACGATGGTATTGCGCGGATCGGTGGTCTGGTGCGCCATGGCCTTGTAGCCGATGTTCGCATGGCCGTTCGGCAGATAGCGCACCACGGAAGGCAGCAGGGAATGCCCGTCCTCGTCGCGCAGCACCTCGGGGATGCTGCTGCGCACGGTGGCGACCAGCGAATTGGTGGTGCCCAGATCGATGCCGACGGCCAGACGGTGCTGGTGCGGCGCGGTGGACATGCCTGGTTCGGAGATTTGCAGAAGTGCCATGTGAAACCTGTTTTTCTGTGTGCACCGGCTAGCGCGCCGGCATTCGCCAAGCCTGTATCAGGCTTCGATGGCGTCGAAGGCGAAGCGGACTTCTTCGCCGAATTTTTCGAGGAACATCAGCGCCCGCACGCCCTGGGCGGCGCCATGGAAGTCGCCGCCGCCGATCTGCGTTTCGATTTCCAGCAACTGCAGCTTGCGCGCGCCGCGCAGCTGGCCATCGAGCTTGTCGAGCAGGTCGGCGTCCTTGGCGGCACGCGCCTCGGCCAGCTCTTCGCGCCACTCCATCTGCTGCATCAGGAAAGCCATCGGCATCGAGGTATTCGACTCCACCTTCAGATCGACGCCATTCAGCTCGCACAGATACTGCGCGCGCTTCTGCGGATTCTTCAGGGTCTGGTAAGCCTCGTTGGCGCGCGTCGCCCACTGCATCGCCACGCGCTTTTCGGCGTCGCTGGCGTTGACGAATTTATCCGGGTGGACGCGGCTCTGCACTTCGCGGTAGGCGGCGTCCAGGGCGGCGCCGTCCACGGCGAACTGCTGCGGCAGTTGAAAGAGGTCGAAATGGTTTTGCACGGCCGGCCAGTCAGATACGGAAGCTTTCGCCGCAGCCGCAGGCGTCTTTCTCGTTCGGGTTATTGAACTTGAAGCCTTCGTTCAGGCCTTCGCGGGCAAAATCGAGTTCGGTGCCGTCGATGTATGGCAGGCTTTTCGGGTCGACAAAGACCTTCACGCCGTGCGACTCGAAGACGGAGTCCTCGGCCGCCGATTCATCCACGTATTCCAGCTTGTACGCCAGTCCCGAGCAGCCGGTGGTGCGCACGCCGAAGCGCAGGCCGATGCCCTTGCCGCGCCGTTCGATATACCGGCTGATGTGTTTCGCTGCCTTCTCGGTCAGTGTGATTGCCATACTCTTCTCCGTGGCCGATTTAGGCTGCGTGTTTGGCCTTGTAGTCCTGCACTGCGGCCTTGATGGCGTCTTCCGCCAGGATGGAGCAGTGGATTTTCACTGGCGGCAGGGCCAGTTCTTCCGCGATCTGGGTGTTCTTGATGGCCAGCGCCTGGTCCAGGGTCTTGCCCTTCACCCATTCGGTCACCAGCGAGCTCGAAGCGATGGCCGAACCGCAGCCATAGGTCTTGAACTTCGCGTCTTCGATCAGGCCGTCCGCGCCGACCTTGATCTGCAGCTTCATCACGTCGCCGCAGGCCGGGGCGCCGACCATGCCGGTGCCCACGGTTTCATCACCTTTTTCGAACGCGCCCACATTGCGTGGATTTTCGTAGTGGTCGAGAACTTTTTCCGAGTAAGCCATTTTGATGCTCCTAATAATTCAACGTATGATGGCGGCGCGATCAGTGCGCGGCCCACTGGATCGAGTTGATGTCGATCCCTTCCTTGAACATATCCCACAGCGGGGACAGTTCGCGCAGCTTGTTCACCTTGGATTTCATCAGCTCGATGGCGAAGTCGATATCCTTCTCGGTCGTGAAGCGGCCGATGGTGAAGCGGATCGAGCTGTGCGCCAGTTCATCGCTGCGGCCCAGGGCGCGCAGCACATAGGAGGGCTCCAGGCTGGCCGAAGTACAGGCCGAACCGGACGACACGGCCAGGTCTTTCACCGCCATGATCAGCGACTCGCCTTCCACATAGTTGAAGCTGACGTTCAGGTTGTGCGGCACGCGGTGTTCCATATCGCCGTTGATATACACCTCTTCGATCTGCTGCAGGCCTTGCGCCAGACGGTCGCGCAGCGCCTTGATGCGAGCGATTTCGCTGTCCATCTCTTCCTTGGCGATGCGGAAGGCTTCGCCCATGCCCACGATCTGGTGGGTCGGCAGGGTGCCCGAGCGCAGGCCGCGCTCATGCCCGCCGCCGTGCATCTGCGCTTCGATGCGCACGCGCGGCTTGCGGCAAACGTACAGCGCGCCCACGCCTTTCGGGCCATAGGTTTTGTGGGCGGTGAAGGTCATCAGGTCGCACGGCGTTTTCTGCAGGTCGATCACCACCTTGCCGGTCGCTTGCGCGGCGTCGCAGTGGAAGATGATTTTCTTTTCGCGGCACAGGGCGCCGATTTCGTCGATCGGCTGGATCACGCCGATCTCGTTATTCACCAGCATCACGGACACCAGGATGGTGTCGGGACGGATGGCGGCGCGCAGCTGCTCGACGCTGATCAGGCCATTGTCCTGCGGGTCGAGGTAGGTGGCTTCGAAGCCCACGCGTTCCAGTTCGCGCACGGTGTCCAGCACGGCCTTGTGCTCGGTCTTCACCGTGATGATGTGCTTGCCCTTGGTCTTGTAGAACTGGGCGGCGCCCTTGATCGCCAGATTGTTGCTCTCGGTCGCGCCGGAGGTCCAGATGATTTCGCGCGGATCGGCGTTCACCAGGGCCGCCACCTGGGCGCGCGCCTCTTCCACCGCCGCTTCCGCCGTCCAGCCATACATATGGCTGCGCGACGCCGCATTGCCGAACTGTTCGCGCAGATACGGGATCATCTTGTCCGCCACGCGCGGATCGATCGGCGTGGTGGCCGAATAATCCATATAGATCGGGAAGTGCGGGGCCGTGTGGAAGTCCACCGGGGCAACCTGGGCAACGTTCTTTTCAGGGGCGTTCATCAATTACTCCAATACTAGTGCAGCGTGTGTTTAACCGAGCGCGGCGCGGTGCATGACGACCACGTTTTGATCAGCATTTTTTAGCTTCTGTTGGTCCACCAGATCCTGCAGCGACACGGAATCCAGGTAATCGACCATTTTCTCGTTCAAGGTGGTCCACAATTCGTGGGTCATGCAGCGGGCGCCGGTGGCGTGGTCGGCGCCATGGCAATTTTCCTTCCCGCCGCACTGGGTTGCATCGAGCGGTTCATCGACCGCGATAATGATGTCGGCAACCGTCACCTTGTCCGCCCGGCGCGCCAGGCTGTAGCCGCCGCCGGGGCCACGGATCGATTCCACGATTTCGTGGCGCCGCAGCTTGCCGAACAGTTGCTCCAGATAGGACAGCGAAATCGCCTGCCGCTGGCTGATGCCCGACAGCGTGACCGGGCCTTTGCCCTGGCGCATCGCCAAATCGATCATCGCGGTTACTGCAAAACGGCCTTTGGTGGTCAGACGCATCACAACCTCGGTTCAACTCAGTTAAAATATCGTGTTGCACAACCAATCGCATTTCCCGATTAGTTGAACGATTTAGTCAAGTATATCAAACTTGGCTATCTTTGTCAGGCGACCCAAAAACCGCCTGCGGGAAGTTGCTTGCGTTCCCGCCGCCCACTATTTCAGGGCTTCAGCAGATTCATCGGCCCGAACAGGGCGTGCATATCCTTATTCGCAATAAACGACAGGTTATACGGGTGTTCCGCGACGATCTGCGGCATATCCTTAACCACAGGCAACTTATTCAGCTGTTCAGCGATCTTGCCCCACAGCACCAGCTTGGGCGCCTGCGGCGCCAGCGCGGCAACCACGGTCTGGAAGAACGGCAGCCAGGCGCGCGCATCGATGGCCGGCGCCACATGGGCGCGGAACACCAGGGAGGCGTTGAGCAGCAGGAAACCCTGGGCCGTCAGGCGCGTCTGCATCTCGGCCAGGGTGGCGATGGCGCCGCCGGCGCGGGCGCGGCTGGCCACGGCGGCCAGGGCGGCGCCGGCGGTATTGTCCTGCGCCAGCTGGCCGTCGGCCACCAGCAGCATCTTCATGAAATTGCGCAGCGAAGTGGCCTTGTTGACCGGCTTCGACAGGCCGCCGTCCGCCTCTTCCGACCACAGGCCGCGCACCGCCCCATCCATGAAGCAGACCCCGGTTGCGCTCTCGGCGCGCGGATACGGCCCCTCGCCCACCAGCACATAGCGCACCTGTGCCATAGGCAGGGCGAAGGCGGCGAACAGGCGCATCTCGGTGGGCAGGTAGTCATCCGCCGCCAGCACGGGCAGATAGGCGGGATTGGCGGCCGCCATCGCTTCCAGCCCCTGCAGCAAGACCGGCCGCCACGAGGAATGGGCACGGTCGAGGGCCTGCAGGATGGGCGATGGGATAGTCATGGGGAGAAACGGCCTGAAATCAAAGGCAAGATTGTACCGCAACGCAGCATGGCTTGCTGCGCCGACATGCCTTTGGGAAACGCTCAACTTTCGCCTAGCAAGTCATTGGCGTTGAGGATGGCGAAGGCGATTTCCGGATGGCGTTCCAGGCAGCGGCGCACGGCGGCCGGCACCGCCTGGCGCGTCTTGCGGCACAGGCCGGGACGCTGGCCCAACTGGATCACGAAGCCGCGCATGGTGCGCACCTCGTTGCTGCCGGGCGCGATGCTCAGGGACACGCCGAGCTGCTCCTGCAGGCGCTGGCCGATGCGCATCAGCTCGGCATGGCTGGCAATGGCTTCGATGCGCTCGATCAGGCGCTTTTCCTCGTCCTTGGTCAGGCACAGCACGCGCCGGTCGGCCTTGGGGTCGGCCTGCAGCCGTTCGCGCTCGCAATCGCAAGCGCCAGGCGGGCACTCCTTGCGCAGCGGCGGCTGGGCGCTGTGCAAGTTATGCGAACTGAGCGGACTGGCTTCAGACATGGGAGGACTCCGGCGGATGCGTCCGAGTATGCGGTGGCGGCCGGCCGCTGTCAAACCGGGGTAGACAATTCAAACGTGTACGTATTGTGCTGCGCAACAGCCTGACGTAAAGTGCACAAGCCACCACCACCCTTCACCGCCCGGCAGGAGACCATTTGGCACAGACCATCAGCAGGCTGGCAGGACCGGATTACCGCGCCGACCTTCACTTCCTCCGGGTGCCCGGCGAGATGGGAGCCTTGATCGCCGCCCATGACTGGCAGGCCACGCCGCTGGGCGACCTGCGCCAGTGGCCGCAAAGCCTGCGCACCGCCATCAACCTGATCCTCAATTCCACCCAGCCGATGTGGATCGGCTGGGGGCCGGACATCACCTTCCTCTACAACGACGCCTATATCGACGTGCTCAGCCTGGCCAAGCACCCGCGCGCGCTGGGCCGGCCGGCGCGCGAGGTCTGGTCCGAGCTGTGGGACTACTGCGGACCGCTGGCCGACCGCGTCTTCCAGCGCGGCGAAGCCTGCATGGTGGAGAAGGCGCAGTTCTTCATGAGCCGCGGCGATTGGCGCGAAGAGACCTGGTATGCCTTCACCTACAGCCCCATCGTGGACGAGGGCGGCGCAATCGGCGGCCTGTTCTGCCCCTGCGTCGACGTCACCACGGCCAATCTGCACACGCGGCGCCTGACCACGCTGTCCGACCTGGCCGCCACCACGCTGCGCCAGGACAATGTCGCCTCCGCCTGCGCGGCGGCCGCAGCCGTGCTCGGCGAAAATCCGGCCGACATTCCCTTCGCCCTGCTGTATCTGTTCGACCCCGACACCGGCAGCGCCCGCCTGGAACAGGCCGTCCACGTCGAGCCCGGCCTGGAGCTGGCGCCGGCCCTGGTGAAGCTGGGCGCGGGCCGCTGGCCGGCGGCCGGCTGCCCCTGGCCTTTCGCCCAGGTGTATGAGCAAGGCGCCACGGTGGCGCTGGCCATCGGCGCCCTGGCCGGCCTGCCGGCGGGCCTGGCCGGCCAGCGCGTGCACCAATGCCTTGCCCTGCCCCTGTCCATGCCTGGCTACGAGCGGCCGATCGGCATGCTGGTGGCCGGCGTCAGTCCGGCGCGGCCGCTGGACGGCGCCTACCGCAGCTTCTTCGAACTGGTCGCCGGCCAGGCCGGCGCCGCCCTGCAAAAGGCCATGGCGGCCGAGGAGCAACAGCGCCGCACCGACGCGCTGGCGGAGCTGGACCGCGCCAAGACCGCCTTCTTCAGCAATATCAGCCATGAATTCCGCACCCCGCTGACCCTGATGCTGGCGCCCATCGAAGATGCGCTGGCCGATCCCGTCCAGCGCCTGGCGCCGCCGCAGCGCGCCCGGCTCGAACTGGCGCAGCGCAACGCGCTGCGCCTGCAAAAGCTGGTGAACACCCTGCTCGACTTCTCGCGCGTGCAGGCCGGGCGCATGCAGGCCAGCTACCGGCGCGTCGACCTGGGCGCGCTGACGCGCGACCTGGCCAGCGGCTTCCGCTCCATCATGGAGAGCGCCGGCCTGGCCCTGCATGTGCGCTGCGAAACGCTGCAGGCCGAAACCTGGGTCGATGTGCCGATGTGGGAAAAAATCGTGCTCAACCTGCTGTCGAACGCCTTCAAGTTCACCTTCGACGGCAGCGTGACGGTCGAGCTGGCGCAGCGCGGCCAGGAAGTCCTGCTGCGCGTGCGCGATACCGGCGTCGGCATCGACGGACCGCAGCAGGCACGCCTGTTCGAACGCTTCCACCGCGTCGAAGGCGCGCGCGCCCGCACCTTCGAAGGCTCGGGCATCGGCCTGGCCCTGGTGCGCGACCTGCTCGACCTGCACCACGGCCGCATCGAGGTGGAAAGCCAGCCGGACCATGGCAGCTGCTTCACGGTCGTTCTGCCGCTGGGCCGCACCCATCTGCCGGACGACCAGCTGGTGGACGACGATGGCGCCCAGCACGCGCCCAGCCGCGCGCTGGAAGCCTATACCGCCGAAGCGCGACGCTGGCTGCCCGGCGAAGACGAGGCGCCAGCCGCCGGTCCGGCAGAAGGCGGCGAAGCGGCGCAAAACAGCGCGCCGGCCAGCGTCCCCGCCCTTTTGCCGGCGCCGGGTTCGGCGCGCATCCTGATCGCCGACGACAACGCCGATATGCGCGGCTATCTGGCGCGCCTGCTGCGCCCGCACTGGCAGGTGCACAGCGTGGCCAACGGCCAGGAGGCGCTGGCGGCGGCGCGCAGCCAGCGTCCCGACCTGATCCTGAGCGATGTGATGATGCCGCAGCTCGATGGTTTTGGCCTGATCCAGTCCCTGCGCGCCGACCAGGCCTTGCAGGATATCCCGCTGATGCTGCTCTCGGCCCGCGCCGGCGAGGAAGCGCGCATCGAGGGCATGAACGCCGGGGCCGACGACTACCTGGTCAAGCCCTTCAGCGCGCGCGAACTGCTGACGCGGGTCGAGTCCCAGCTGCTGCGCGGCCGCCAGCGCGCCGGCGAGCGCGCCGAGGCCGAGCGTCTGGCGCAAGCGCGGCGCGAGGCGGAAATCGCCAGCCGCGCCAAGGATGAATTCCTCGCCATGCTCAGCCACGAGCTGCGCAACCCGCTCTCGCCCATCCTCAGCGCCACGCAGCTGATGCGGCTGAAGGGCGTGGCAAATATCGAGAAGGAGCTGGCCGTGATCGAGCGCCAGTCCCAGCATCTGGTGGGACTGGTGGACGATCTGCTCGACGTGGCCCGCATCACCCAGGGCAAGATCGAGCTGCGCTGCGAACGCTGCGAGCTGTCCGTCCTGATCACGCGGGCACTGGAAACGGTGGCGGCCCTGGTGCAGGAGCGGCGCCACCAGCTGGTGCTGAATGTGCCGCCGCGCGGCCTGGCGGTGAATGCCGATCCGCTGCGCCTGACCCAGGTGTTTACCAATCTGCTCACCAACGCCGTCAAGTACACCAATAACGGCGGCCGCATCGAGGTATGCGCCGTGGCCGAACAGGGTTGGGCCGTGGTGCGCATCAGCGATAACGGCATCGGCATCGCGCCGGAGATGCAGTCCCGCCTGTTCGGCAAATTCGTGCAGGAACGCCAGGCCCTGGACCGCTCGCGCGGCGGTCTGGGACTGGGCCTGGCCATCGTGCACAGCTTCGTCGAACTGCATGGCGGCAGTATCGAGGCCCACAGCGCGGGACTGGACCAAGGCAGCATGTTCGAGCTGCGTTTGCCCCTGCTGCCTTCTTAGGAAAAGCTTGCCAGCCGCAGCAATGTAGTGGAATATTTCCAGCATATTCACTGACGGCTGAGGTGTGCGTGTGACGGCTCCCGACCTTTCGAAGCTGAAGATAGAACGCAGTGCGAATACCCAGTTGCCGGGCCAGCGCTCGCGGCGCCGGCGCTGGCTGCGCAATGGCCTGATCGCGCTGGCCCTGGCGGCCGCCGGCGCCTTCTTCCTGCGTCCGGGCGGCGGCAAGGCCAATGTGGACACCGTCAGCGTGGCCCAGGCTTACCCCTCGCAGAACTACACCGTATTGAACGCCACCGGCTATGTGGTGGCCCAGCGCAAGGCCGCGCTCTCGTCCAAGGCCACCGGGCGGCTGGAGTGGCTGGGCGTGCTGGAAGGCAGCCGGGTGCTGAAGGACGAGGTGGTGGCGCGCCTGGAAAGCCGCGACGTCAGCGCCACGCTGGGCCAGGCCCAGGCCAATGTGAAGCTGGCGCTGGCCAACCTGGAACAGGGCCAGGCCGAGCTGCAGGATGCGCAGAACGCCTTCCAGCGCGCGAGCGAACTGCTGGACCAGAAATTCATCGCCGCCGCCAGTTATGACGCGGCCCAGGCCCGCTACAACAAGGCCAAGGCCGCCATCGCCGCCCAGCGCGCCGGCATCGCCGCGGCCCAGGCCAATGCCCGCGCCGCGCAAGTGGCGGTGGACCAGACCCTGATCCGCGCCCCCTTCAACGGCGTGGTGCTCACCAAGAACGCCAATGTGGGCGACAACATCACGCCCTTCTCTTCCGCCGCCGACAGCAAGGGCGCGGTCGTCACCATCGCCGATATGGACACGCTGGAGGTGGAGGCCGATGTGTCGGAATCGAGCCTGGCGCGCATCAAGGTGGATCAGCCGGCCGAAATCCAGCTCGACGCCTTCCCCGACCTGCGCCTGGCCGGCGTGGTGTCGCGCATGGTGCCGACCGTGGACCGCAGCAAGGCCACGCTGCTGGTGAAGGTGCGCTTCCTGGAACGCGATTCGCGCGTGCTGCCGGATATGAGCGCCAAGGTGGCCTTCCTCTCGAAAGCGGTGCCGCCGGAAGACCGCCAGGCCCTGACCGCCGTGCAGCCGGCCGCCATCGTCAAGCGCGACGGCAAGGACGTGGTCTTCGTGGTGGCCGACGACAAGGCGCGCCAGACCGTGGTCACGCCGGGCCGCAAGGTGGGCGAACTGGTGCAGGTCGGCGGCGTCAAGCCGGGCGACAAGGTGGTGCTCAAGCCGGACGAGAAACTGAAGGATGGCCAGGCCGTGGCCATCGCCAAAAAATGAGCACGCCGCCGCTGGTGCAGATCGCGCATCTGGTGAAATCCTACCGCCGCGGCGACCAGGTGGTGCAGGTGCTGACCGATATCACGCTCGACATCCAGGCCGGCGATTTCACGGCGCTGATGGGGCCATCCGGCTCGGGCAAAAGCACCCTGCTCAACCTGATCGCCGGCATCGACAAGCCGGACAGCGGTCTGCTGCGCGTGAATGGCCTGGATATCGCCGGCATGTCCGAAAGCGCGCTGGCCGCCTGGCGCGCCGCCAATGTGGGCTTCATCTTCCAGTTCTACAACCTGATGCCGGTGCTGTCGGCTTTCGAGAACGTCGAGCTGCCGCTGCTATTGACGCCGCTCTCGCGCCGCGAACGGCGCGAACGGGTGGAGATGACGCTGGCCATGGTCGGCCTGTCCGACCGCATGGACCATGTGCCGAACGAGCTGTCCGGCGGCCAGCAGCAGCGCGTGGCCATTGCGCGCGCCATCGTCACCGATCCCATCCTGCTGGTGGCCGACGAGCCGACCGGGGATCTGGACCGCCACTCGGCCGGCGAGGTGCTGGCCCTGCTGAACCGCCTGAACCGCGAGCTGGGCAAGACCATCATCATGGTCACGCACGACGCCCACGCCGCCCAGCAGGCGCGCACCCTGGTGCATCTGGAAAAGGGCGAGCTGACACGGGAGGCCGCGCCGGCTTGAAGCCGCGCCTGCGCCGCCATGTACCTGCTCCGCCTCATTTCCCGCAACGCCTTGCGCCACAAGCTGCGCACGGCGCTGACGGTGCTCGGCCTGGTGGTCGCCACGCTGTCCTTCGGCCTGCTGCAGACCGTGGTCGACGCCTGGTACTCCGGCGCGGAAGGCGCTTCGGCCACCACGCTGGTGACGCGCAACGCCACCTCGCTGGTGTTTCCGCTGCCGCTGTCTTACCAGGAGCGCGTGCGCGCCGTGGACGGCGTGTCCGGCGTCGGCTATGCCAACTGGTTCGGCGGCATTTATCAAGACCCGAAAAACTTCTTCGCCCAGTTCGCCATTTCCGGCAAGAGCTACCTGGACATCTATCCCGACTACCTGCTGCCGGAAGCCGAGCGCAGCGCCTTCCTGCGCGACCGCAAGGGCGCCATCGTCGGCCGCAAGCTGGCCAATCAATACGGCTTCAAGGTGGGCGACATCATTCCGCTGCGTGGCACCATCTTCCCCGGCCAATGGGAATTCGTGGTGCGCGGCATTTACGACGGGCGGCAAGGCACGACCAATACCGCCACCATGTTCTTCCACTGGGACTACATCAACGAGGTAATCAAGCGCAGCATCCCGCGCCGCGCCAACCAGGTCGGCGTATACGTGGTGCAGATCGCCCATGCCGAGGACGCGGCGGCCGTCTCCGGCGCCATCGACGCCCAGTTCCGCAATTCGCTGGCCGAAACGCTGACCGAAACCGAGAAAGCCTTCCAGCTCGGTTTCGTCTCCATGTCGGAAGCGATCGTGGTGGCGATCCGCGTGGTGTCCTTCGTAGTGATCGTCATCATCATGGCGGTGATGGCCAATACCATGGCGATGAGCGCGCGCGAACGGCTGGCTGAATACGCCACGCTGAAAGTGCTGGGTTTCGGCCCCGGCTATCTGGCCGCCCTGATTTTCGGCGAATCGATGCTGCTCGCGCTGGCCGGAGCGGCGCTCGGCATCCTGCTGCTGTTCCCGGTCGCCGCGGCCTTTGCCGCCGCCATGGGCACCATGTTCCCGGTATTCCAGGTGTCGCCGCTGACGGTGGTCCTGCAGCTGCTGTCGGCCATGGCGGTGGGCCTGGTTGCGGGCGTTGCGCCCACCCTGCGCGCCACCCGCGTGAATATCGTCGAAGGCTTGCGCAGCATAGGATGAGACGATGAAGATCCCCTTCTCCTATATCGCGCGCAATCTCTGGGCCAGGCGGCTGACCACCGTGCTGACGGCAGGCGGCCTGGCCCTGGTGGTCTTCGTCTTCGCCACGGTGCTGATGCTGGACGAAGGCTTGCGCACCACCCTCGTCACCACCGGCGAATACGACAATGTGGTGCTGATACGGCGCGCGGCCGAAACCGAGGTGCAGAGCGGCGTGGAGCGGCGCCAGGCCAGCATCGCCGGCAGCCATGCCGCGCTGGCCCTGGGCGCGGACGGCGCGCCGCTGCTGTCGAAGGAAACGGTGGTGCTGATTTCCCTGATCAAGCGCGGCTCGGCCAAGCCTTCCAACGTGGTGATACGCGGCATAGGCCAGCAGGGCATGGCGCTGCGGCCGCAAGTGAAGCTGACCCAGGGCCGCATGTTCCGTCCCGGCGCATCGGAAATCATCGCCGGCGCCAGCATCGCGCGCCGCTTTGCCGGCGCGGGCATCGGCGAAACCCTGCGCTTCGGCCAGCGCGAATGGACCGTGGTCGGCCTGTTCGACGCCGGCAACAGCGGCTTTGACTCGGAAATCTGGGGCGACGCCGAACAATTGATGCAAGCCTTCCGCCGCAACGCCTATTCCTCGGTGATCGCGCGCCTGAACGACGGCAGCCGCTTCGAGGCCTTCAAGCAGGAGATCGAGGCCGATCCGCGCCTGACGCTGGAGGCCAAGCGCGAGCAGGTGTTCTACTCCGACCAGTCGAGAGCCCTGTCCAACTTCATCAGCATCCTCGGCATGGTGCTGTCGGTGATCTTCTCGATCGGCGCCATGATCGGCGCCACCATCACCATGTACGCCTCGGTCGCCAACCGCGTGGGCGAAATCGGCACCTTGCGCGCGCTGGGCTTTCAGCGCCGCAGCATCCTCGCCGCCTTCCTGGCCGAGGCCATGCTGCTGGCCGTGCTGGGCGGCGCGGCGGGCCTGTTCTTCGCTTCATTCATGCAATTCATCTCCTTCTCCACCACCAACTTCCAATCCTTTGCCGAACTGGCTTTCGGCTTCCGCCTGAACCCGGCGATTGCGCTCAAAACCCTCGTCTTTTCGCTGCTCATGGGCTTTGTCGGCGGCTTCCTGCCGGCCCTGCGCGCGGCGCGCATGCAGATCGTCGATGCACTAAGAGCGGCCTGACCATCCGCCGAAAAAGGCTAGCAAAATCGTCATGATCCTTGCTTTAAAAGAAATCTTGCATGCTACACTTTCCTTCAAGCAAATCGCTATTCCCAGATACCTAGTCCCTCCTTATGTCAGTATCCTTCCCGCGTTTTGCCCTGACCAAGCTTGTTTGCCTGCTCGCCTTATGCGGTCTGGTACGGGCGGAACCGGACGCGAACCAGAGACAGATCCTTGTGCTGTACTCCATGGGCGCGGACTCGGCTTCGCTCTGGCAACGCCAGGTGCATAAGGGCTTGTACGATGAACTTGGCGGCCAGCAGCGCGGCAGCACTCCGGCTATTTTCGAGGAGCGCTTCGACGCCCTGCGCGTCGGCGAAAGCGCCTCGCGCGAAAGCATGGCGCCCTATCTGCGCACCAAGTACGCCAATATCAAATTCGACGCCATCGTGACCGAGAACTATGTGGCGGCCGATTTCCTGGACGCCCATCCCGGCCTGTTCGCCGGCGTGCCGCGCTACTACGTCAACCACGGCAAGCATGACTGGATCCCGGTCAACGCCACCGGCCTGGAAGTGAAAAGCGATTTCGCCCGCTCCATCGGCGTGATTCCGCAGACCGCGCCCCAGGTCAAGCGCATTGTGGTGGTGGGCGACGGCAGCGCGCGCGTGCAGGGCTGGATACGCAATGTGCGCGCGCTGGAGCCGCAATACGCGGGCCGCATCGCCTTCGACTACTGGGACGACTATCTGTTTGAAGACCTGCCCCAGCGCGCGGCGGGGCTGGACGGCAGCACCGCCCTCTTCATCATGGGCGCCACGCGCGACCGCGCCGGCAAGCTGATGCCGCCGCCGGAACTGGCGCGCCGCCTGACCCAGGTATCGCAGGCGCCGATCTTCACCCATATCGGCTCGGTGGTGCAGCCGGGCGTGGTCGGCGGCTATGTGGTGAGCGGCGAACATATCGGCCGCGCCATCGCGCGCATCCTGCTGGGACAGCCGGGCAAAAGCTTCGATGTGCAAACCTATATGTTCGACTATCCGACCGCGCAGCGCTTCCATATCCGCAACGCGCCGGAAGGCTCGGTGTGGCTGAACCGGCCGCACAATGTCTGGGACTTGTACCGCTGGCAGATCATCGCGGGCCTCAGCCTGATCGGGTTGGAAGGCGTGCTGATTACCGCCCTGGTGCTGGCCCTGCGCGACCGCCGCCGCACGCTGGCGACGCTCAACGAAGAGCGCAACAGCCTGGAGGACCGCGTCCTGCAGCGCACGCTGGAACTGCTGATGGCCAACAAGAAGCTGGAGCAGCTGGCCACCACCGATCCGCTGACCGGCATCGCCAACCGGCGCAAGATGACCGAGCAGATCGCGCGCGAAATCGAAAGGGCGCGCCGCTTCAACCATCCGCTGTCGATGCTGATGATCGACATCGACCATTTCAAGCGCATCAACGATACCTACGGCCACGATGCGGGCGACAAGGCGATTGTGGCGGTGTCCACGCTGCTGACCGAATCCATGCGCGGCATCGATATGGCGGCGCGCTTCGGCGGCGAGGAGTTCGTGCTGCTGATGCCGGAGACCGAGGCCAGCGTGGCCGTGCATGTGGCCGAGCGCCTGCGCGAAGCGGCGGCCGGCGTGCGCGTGGGCGCCGAGGATGGCGCGGCAGTGGCGCTGACGGTCAGCATCGGCGTGGCCGCGCTCAATCTGCATGAGGCGGCCGACACCTCGTCTGCCATGCTGATCCGGGCCGACAAGGCGCTCTACCGCGCCAAAAAGGAAGGCCGCAATCGCGTGGTGCGATTTTAGACAATCGATGTAACAATACGTTACAATTGGGAGCAATTACTATCCTGATATCAATTTAAATTGTTTAAAAGATATTTTCTTGAGCGCTTGCTGAACAAGCGCCGCAAGTCCGTTCCGGACCCGGCCAAGGTCAAAAAGATCCTGATCCTCAGGAACGACAGGATTGGTGACATGATCGTTTCCACGCCACTGTTCCGCGAGCTGAAAGCGGCCTGGCCGGACGCGGTGATCGACGTGGTGGCCAGCAGCGTCAACCAGGACATCGTGCGCGACTGCCCGCATGTGCGCCAGACCATCCTGTGGGACCGGCGCGGCGTGTGGAACAGCCTGCGCACCGTACTGCGGCTGCGGCGCGAACGCTATGACCTGATCCTCAGCATGTCGCTGCGCTTCTCGCCGGCCTTCCAGCTTTACCTCAAGATGCTGGGCGCGCGCCACCTGCACGGCCCGCGCGTCGCCAAATACGGCACCCATACCGGCAATCTCGGCATGTACGACCACACCATCGAGTACCCGAGCGACCGCCACATCCTGGCGACCTATTTTGAGTCGCTGGGCGATTTCAAGCCAGCCAAGATCGACTACCGCTATGAGCTGTACAACGTCGACGCCTATGCCGACCAGGCGCGCGCCTTTGCCGCCGGCTTGAAGGAACGCTACGCGGGACTGGTTTGCGTCAACTACCAAGGCAGCGGCGCCAACCGCGTCCTGCCCCAGGACGATACCGAAGCCTTGTGCCGGCAATTGGGGGACCGCTATCCCGACCACGCCGTCATCGTGCTCTATCCGCCGGGCGACCGCGAGCGGGCCGCCGCCGTGGTGGCAGGCAGCGCGCGCGCCAATGTCATGTTGTCGTTCGCCACCACGCACGTGCTGGAGCTGGCTGCCCTGGTGCGCGAATGCGACCTGGTGGTATCGCCCGACACGGCGGTCATCCACATCGCCTCGGTCTACAACAAAAAGGTGCTGGGCTTTTACGTCAACAGCGGCAACCATCGCTGGTTCTACCCGATGTGCGACCGCTTCCGCATCATGCTGTCGCCGACCGACCGCATCACCGCAATCGACCGCACTGCGGCGTTTGCCGCCATCGATGAACTGATGGCGGCCTGACGCCGGCATCCAGCCGTTGGCGCAAGGGCGGCTTATACGCGCGGCATCTGCTTGCTCACGCAGTGGATGCCGCCGCCGCCGGCCGCAATCGGATCGATGTCCAGCTGCTCGATCACGCGGCCGGGATAGAGCTTGGCCAGCAAGTCCCGGCAATAATTATCGGCGGCAGGATCGCCAAATTGCGGCGCGATCACGGCGCCGTTGACCGGCAGGTAGTTGATATAGCCCGCAGCGAAATCCTGGTTGTCGTCGGTAAAGCGGTTGCTGCGCAGCTTGCGCGGCGGCGGCAGGATATGCACTTGCAGACGCCGGCCATCGGCATCGGTGGCGTTGCGCAGAATCTCCAGATGCTTGCGCGTCACGGCATGGTCGTAGGACTCAGGATCGTTATCCAGGTTGGCGATCACCACGCCCGGCTTGACGAAGCGCGCATAGAAATCGACGTGGGCATCGGTGATGTCCTTGTCGCGGATGCCGGGCAGCCAGATGATCTTGCGCAGGCCAAGGCGCAGCTTCAATTCCGCTTCGATCTGGCTCTTGCCCATGCCGGGATTGCGGTTGGGATTGATCCAGCAGCTTTCGGTCAGGATGGCCGTGCCATGGCCGTCCACCTCGATGCCGCCGCCCTCCCCGGCCAGGCTGCTGGCAATATAGCTGGCCTCCAGCTCTTCGCTCAGGATGCCCGCCACGCGCTTGTCGCTGCCGGCGCGCTGCTTGCCGCCCCAGCCGTTAAAGTTGAAATCCACCAATCCCAGATTGCCGGCGCCGTCGACCACGAAGCAGCCGCCATAATCGCGCACCCAGATATCGTCCAGTGCCAGCGGCAGGTAATCGATATTGGCCTGGCCGCAGTCGCGCTGCGCCTGCGCCTGCTGGCTTGGCCGGCACAGTACCATCACCGGCTGATAGCGGGCGATGGTCTGGGCCAAACGGGCAACGGTGGCGTTGACGGACGGCGCCCAGTCTTTCCAGATGGCGCTGGAGGCCGCATAGGAAACGAAGACGCGCTCTTGCGGCAGGTGCTCGTCGGGCATATACCAGTTCTCGGCGCCCACGCCGCGGGCGAAACTCAGGCCTCCCGTCAGTCCGATGGCGGTCCCTGCGGCGAGTTGCTGGATGAAGTGGCGGCGGCTTGGCATAAAGTCTCCTATGGTTGCTTGCCCGAAAAATCGCATTCTATGGATAGCCACCCATGCAGACAATTGATGTTTTCTGCGTTGATTAATCTATTTTGCTCATGATTTCTGGGTCGTCCTGGGCAAACTGCAGCAGGCTGTCGAACATGGCCCGTATCAGCGGGATGCGCGTTTCTCCTTCGACGCGGGCGATCCACACGGTGCCCAAGGGCAGGCCCGGAAAGTCCGACAGGCGCTGCAATTGCCCTGAACAAAGCGCATCATCGGCCAGCAGGCGCGAGACCAGCGCCAGCCCCCGGCCGCGTAGGGCCGCATCCAGAACCAGGCGCGGATCGTCATAAATGGCAATCTTGCGCAGGCTGCCGAAATGCTGGCGGATGAAGGGACCGATCCAGTCGCTGGTGAGGTCGCTTTCCAGGCAAACCATGCCGAGATCCGGCTTGCCGGCCAGCGCGGGCGCGCACACGGCAACCAGCTCATCGTTTAGCAGCGGCACTTCGAGCAAGCCGGGCTGTTTGAGCGGCTCGGTGGCGATGACGATATCCACGTCCAGTTCGTCGATGTAGCGGGCGCTCTCGTCGATCGAAATGATGGGACACAGGCCTGGATGCAGTTGCAGTAGGCGATCGACGCGCGGCTGCAGCCAGCCGCTGGCGATGTGGGCGGGACAGACCACGGTGGCGAGGCTGCCATCCATATAGGTCTCGATGCGGCTCAGTCCATTGCGCAGCTGCTCCAGCGACTTGCCCACGCTGTCCAGCAGCAGGCGCCCCGCCACGGTCAGCTCGACGCCGCGTCCCTTGCGCCGGAACAGCGGCTGGCCCAGCTGCTGTTCCAACTGGGCGATCTGGTGGCTGATGGCGGACTGGGAAATGCATAACTCGTCCGCCGCTCGCGAATAATTGCCCAGGCGCGCAGCCGCCTCGAAGCCGATCAGGAATTTAAACGAAGGCAATCTGGAGTTCGGCATATGAATCTGGCGGATGGATATCCGCCAGATTTTGAGCCTTTCATAAGTTCTTGCCAATCAAAAATGGAATGGGAGCAAAATCATATCGTTATAAAAAATGCTTCCTTGTTGCCGTGCGGACATGATATTAATATTCACCCAATATTTCAGAAATAAATAAACATGTCCATCTCTAGTAACAACGCCCTTGAACTACGCGGGCTCAGAAAAAAATTTGACCGGCCTGTAGTCAATGCGCTGGACCTTAGCGTGCGGCGCGGTGAAATCTATGCGCTGCTGGGCGCTAACGGTGCCGGCAAGACCACCACCCTGCGCATGGCCACCGGGTTGCTCCTGCCCGACGCCGGCAGTGTGCACATCTTCGGCGTCGATTTGCACGCCCAGCCCGAGGCGGCGAAGCAGCCACTGGCTTACCTGCCCGATGAACCTCTGCTGTATGACAAGCTCACGGCGCTGGAATATCTGGCCTTTATGGCGGGCCTATGGAAGATGCCCGCCGCCCAAGCTGCCGCCGATGCGGATGATTTACTGGCGCTGCTCGGACTCGCTCCCTACGCGCAGCAGCTGACCGACAGCTATTCCCGCGGCATGAAACAGAAATTGGCGCTGGCCGGCGCGCTGATTCACAAACCCGGGCTGATTATTCTGGACGAACCGCTCACGGGACTCGACGCCCACGCTTCGCGCCAGGTCAAAGACTTGTTACGCCGCCATACGGCGGCCGGCGGCACCGTCGTCATCACCACCCACATTCTCGAAGTGGCGGAGCGCATGGCCGACCGCATCGGCATTCTTCAACAGGGGCGCCTGATCGGCGAAGGCAGTCTCGATCAATTGCGGACTCAGGCGCAGCAGCACGATGCCTCGCTGGAAGATGTGTTCCTGAGCCTGACGGAGGGCATTGATGAAGCCGCGGTCTGATTTACTGGCGCTACGCCCGGGAGGCGCGCCCTGGCTGATGCGCCACGAGCTGCGCTTGTTTGTCGCCGACTCGGCCGCAGCCATCAGCCGCGCCCTGCAACGCGCGCCCAACCGGCGCGCCTTGCCTGCCTCCATTCTGGGATGGATGGCTGCGCTCTATCTGGTATTGCATCTGGTCGCATTGGGCGCACTCCCAACCCTGCCTTACTGGCGGCCAACGGACAGTATCGGACAACTCCATCTCGACGGCGCCGCCGCTGCCGTGCTGTTCATCCTGATGCTGTCGGCCGCGATGGTACGCTGCGTGCATGTGCTGTACAGCCGCAATGACCTGGATCTTCTGCTGTGCTCCCCGGTGCCTGGCGCCACCCTCCTGCGCGCGCGCCTGGGCGGCGTGGTGCTGGGCACGCTGCTGCTGGTGCTGTTCCTGCTCAGCCCGATCATCCATATCGGCCTGTTGACTGGCCGGCCGCAGCTCTTGGCACTGTATCCGGCCCTGATTGCGATGGTCACGATCACAGCCAGTTGCGGGATGATGCTCACCATCCAGCTCGCCCGATTCATTGGCCCACATCGTACCTCCATTGCGGCGCAGGTAATGGGCACGACCGTCATCCTGGGACTGTATTTTATGTCCCAATTACTACCGGCCATTCCCCCGGGCATCAAGACAAGCTTGCGCAGCCTGCTGGACGATGGCGCCATCCTGGGACCGGCAAGCCCGCTGTGGCTGCCGGTGCACGCGCTGCAGGGCAGACCGGTCGCCCTGCTGGTGTTTTGTCTTGCCGCACTCGTGCTGGCACGGTTTGCCGCTGTGCTGCTCCAGCACAGCTTCCTGCGCGCCCTGCAGCAGGGACGCCATCTGCCGCGCCGAACATCCGGCCGCGCGTTCGGGATAAGCCTGCGCTTTGGCCACAGCATAGGCAGGCTGATGTTGTACAAAGAGTGGCTGCTGATTTTGCGCCAGCCCATGTTACTGGGCCAATTCGCCGCCAGGTCAGCTTGGCTGGTCTTGCCCCTTGTGGCGGCAGGCACCGGCAGCCTGCGCCCCCTCCTCATTGCCGCCATCACGGTCTATGCCACGGGAGGATTGGCCGGCTCGCTGACGCGCCTGATTGAATCCGGCGAACAGGCGTGGGACTTGCTGGCATCCTCACCGGCAGCGCCAGCCACGATCAGCGCTGCCAAGCGCTGGGCGGCGCTGATACCGGCGCTGTTGCTGAGCTTGCCTGTACCGTTGTGGCTGGGCGCCGCCGATCCGAAACTGGGGATATTGACAGTCATCGCGCTGGCCGGTGCAAGCGCCTCGGCCAACGATCTCAGCCGTACATACGCCACGTCTTCAAACAAGCAGGACCGCGCTTCGGTCCCGCAAATGCTGATTTTAGTGTGGGAAATGCTGAGCAGCGGTGCGTGGTTGGTAATGCTGGCAATCGCCCATACGGTCTTGTGAAAAGCCCAAACAGGCCGGCGCGCGCGGTGGCGGCCTGTTTGGTTCTGCGCAGGCGGATGCTTATTCGGCGTCCGGCTGCTGCGAAGGATGGGCGGCCTTGAAAGCAGGCAGCTCGATGCAGTTGGCGTAGATGCGGGCGATATTGGGATACGGCCCCACATCCACGCCGACGCGCTGGGCGTTGAAGACTTGCGGCACCAGGCAGCAGTCGGCCATGGTCGGCGTGTCGCCATGGCAGAAGCGGCCGGTTTCGCTGTCGCGCGCCAGGTGCGCTTCCAGCATGGCCAGACCTTCTTTCACCCAGTGTTGCTGCCATTCGTTCTTCACTTCCTCCGACAAGCCCATCGCGCCTTTCAGATGCTGCAGCACGCGCAGGTTGGCCAGCGGATGGATTTCGCAAGCCACCGTCAGCGCCAGCGCGCGCACGCGGGCACGGCCCGCCGCATCCTGCGGCAGCAGCGGCATGACAGGATGCACCTCGTCCAGATACTCCATGATGGCGAGCGACTGGGTGACGGTCAGGTCGCCCTCCACCAGGGCCGGCACCAGCTGGCTGGGATTGACGGCGCGGTAGCTTTCGCCGTGCTGCTCGCCGCCGTCGCGCAGCAGGTGCACCGGCACCTGCTCATACTCCAGTCCCTTCAGGTTGAGCGCGATGCGCGTCCGATAGGAGGTGGAGCTGCGGAAGTAGGAATAGAGCTTCATCAGCCGCGCTCCTGATAATTCCTCACGGTCTGGTCGATGGCGCCGAAGATGCTGGCGCCCTGCTTGTCCTGCATTTCGATGCGCACGGTGTTGCCGAATTTGAGGAAACCGGTTTGCGGCGCGCCGCTTTCGATGGTTTCGTACATGCGCACTTCGGCCAGGCAGCAGTAGCCGACGCCGCCGTTCTCGATGCTGGAGCCGTGCAGGCTGCCCTGCTTGTTCGACACGGTGCCGGAACCGATGATGGTGCCTGCGCCCAGTTCGCGCGTCCTGGCGGCGTGGGCCACCAGCTGGGCGAAGCTGAAGGTCATGTCTTCGCCGGCATTCGGCTTGCCGAATGGCTTGCCGTTCAGCGTGACCAGCAACGGCAGGTGCAGCTTGTGACCGGACCAGTCGTCGCCCAGTTCGTCCGGCGTGACGGCCACCGGCGAGAAGGCGCTGGCCGGCTTGGACTGGTAGAAGCCGAAGCCTTTCGCCAGCTCGTTCGGAATCAGATTGCGCAGCGAGACGTCGTTGACCAGCATGACCAGGCGGATCGCCTTGCCCGCTTCCTCGTCGCTGGCGCCCATTTTCACGTCGCCGGTGACGACGGCCACTTCCGCCTCCAGGTCGATGCCCCAGTCTTCCGTCAGCGCATACACCGCATCGCGCGGGCCGACGAAACTGTCCGAGCCGCCCTGGTACATCAGCGGATCGGTGTAGAAGGAAGCCGGTACTTCGGCGTTGCGCGCCTTGCGCACCAGCTCAACGTGGTTGATGTAGGCGGAACCGTCGGCCCATTGGTAGGCGCGCGGCAGCGGCGAGTGGCATGCGGCTTCGTCGAAAGCCTGGGCGCCGGTGGCGCTGCCCTGGTTCAGCAGAGCGTAGATCTGGGCCAGCTGGGGCGCGGTCTGGTCCCAGTTGTCGAGCGCGGCCTGCAGGGTGGCGGCGATGGCGGGTACCGCCACGCATTGGCTCAGGTCGCGGCTGACGACCACCAGTTGGCCGTCGCGCGTGTCGTTTTTCAGTGTTGCGAGTTTCATGCTTGTCCTTCAGGCTGTGGGGCGTGCATCCAGGCGGCGTGGGTTGGCGCCTTCTTCGTTTTCGACCATTCTTCCAGCATTTCCCATTTGACGTCGTCCAGCTTTTGCATCATTTCCGGGGTGCCGGTATTGGCCGCCAGCTCCAGGCGGTGGCCGTTCGGGTCGAAGAAGTAAATCGATTTGAAGATGGTGTGGTTGACCGGGCCGATCACCTCGATGCCGGCGGCGACCAGGCGCTCTTTCGCGGCCAGCAGCTCGTCCATCGATGCCACTTCCATGGCCAGATGCTGGACCCAGGCCGGCGTGTTGCGGTCGCGGTCCATCTCGGGCTGGGTCGGCAACTCGAAGAAGGCCAGGACATTGCCCTGGCCGGCGTCGAGGAAGACGTGCATATAGGGATCGGGCGCCTTGGTGGATGGCACTTCGTTTTCGGCGATGGCCAGCACGAAGTCCATATTCAGGTGCTTGACGTACCAGTCCACGGTTTCCTTCGCGTCCCTGCAGCGGTAGGCGACATGGTGAATGCGCTTGATTTTCATGGTGTCTCCTTATTGACTTGCTGACATTAGACTCCTGTTTCAGCTATCATTCAAACGGAATTTTCATCTCGATTTATCAGACTTTCTTATGAATCCTAGTTTGCGCCAGATGCGCGCCCTGGTGGCCGTGGCCCGTACCGGCAGTTTCACCCTGGCCGCCGAATATCTGCACCTGACCCAGTCCGCGCTGAGCGGGCAGATCAAGGAGCTGGAACAGCTGCTGGGCGTGAAGGTGGTCGAACGCAGCACGCGCCGCGTGCAACTGTCCGAGGTGGGGCGCGAGCTGTATCCCCTGTTCGACAAGATGCTGCAGGATCTGGACGGGGCGATGGCCGATATCGCCAACCGCAAGGCGCTGAAGAAAGGCATGGTGCGGGTGGCGGCGCCGCAGATGATGTCCTGCACCCTGCTGCCGGAGGTGATTGCAGCTTACAAGGCGGCGGTGCCGGAGGTGCAGGTCAAGCTGGTGGATTGCCCGGTGGAGAACGTGTCGGGGCGGGTGTTCAGCGGCGAAGTCGATGTGGGCATCGGCCCGGAGCGCGACCCCACGGCGGAGATCGAGGCGCAGCTGCTGTTTGAAATGCCGTTTGTGATCGTCTTCCCGTCCGGCCACGCGCTCGAAGCGCAGAACAGCGTGGGCTGGGCCGACGTCAACAACTATCCCTTCATTGCGCTGCAGGGCCAGTTCACCGAGCGGCTGATGCGCGATATGTCCTTGCGCGAGCAGTCGCTGAGTCCTTACAACGAGGTGACCTTCATGACGACGGCGCTGGCCATGGTCAGCGCGGGACTGGGCATCACCGCCTGCCTGCCCTATGCCGAGCGCATGGTCAGGCTGTATGGTCTGCAGATGCGCCGGCTGACGCAGCCCGAACTGACGCGCAAATTCTTCGTCTACACCAAGACGGCGCGTTCGCTGTCGCCTGCGGCCGAAAGCTTTATCGCCTTCCTGCACGAGTTCGTGCAGGCGCGGCAGCTTCCGTCCAGCTAGTTCATAATGCGGCTTTTTGCAGGTTCGGCGCCATGTCCCACAACACCATCGAAATCAACCGCGCGATGGACCAATTCGACGGCCACCACCAGGTCTGGCTGTTCGGCTACGGTTCGCTGATTTACAAGGCGGACTTTCCCTATCTGCAAAAACGTCCCGCCAGCATCACGGGCTGGGCGCGGCGCTTCTGGCAAGGTTCGCACGACCATCGCGGCACGCCCGAGGCGCCGGGCCGCGTGGTGACGCTGATTCCGCAGGAAGGCGCGCTCTGCCATGGTATGGCCTACCTGGTGACGCCGGAAGAATTCGCCCACCTCGACCACCGCGAAAAAAACGGCTATCTGCGCCTGGCGGTCGAGATCGATTTCGGCGATGGCGACAGCGTGGAAGGCCTGGTGTATATCGCGGCCGAGGACAATGCCGCCTTTCTCGGCGCAGCCAGCGAAGAAGAAATTGCGCACCACATCGCCGCCGCTGCCGGACCTAGCGGCCCCAACCGCGATTACCTGCTGCATCTGGCCGCAGCGCTGCGCGAGATGGGCCACCACGATGAGCATGTGTTTGCCATCGAGCGTTATCTGGCGGAGCTGGCAGGCTCAGCGTATGAACCAAATGCCTAACAAGAACATCAAGAAAGAAGCAAGGCCAATCGTTCCGCAGAAAAACGATAGCGTCATTCTGGCCTGGTCTTCGTTTCGGAAACGGTCTTTTATATTGGGGAAAGACATAATAATGCCCCTTTAACAGATCAGCGTTTGATCACATCGTAGTGTACCAAGATATAGGCAAGCGAGGCACAAAAGGTTAGCGCCAGCGAAACCAGAAAACACCTGTAGTGCTGGTGCCATTTGATGCCAGCGGGACGCGTGTTCGACGTGGGAAAAATGGCGCCGCCCGCCGCCAGCAGGCTCGACACCACCAGCAGCACGATCAGGCAAGCGATGAGGTAGCCTTGAAGGCTGATACCGGTTCCTGCTTTTACCCAACTCTGAATGCCTAGCTCATACAGGGAAGCGGCGCAAAAACTGATTGCTCCCCAGCACAACTGCCCATCTTTGAGCGGCACCATCAAACTTAATGATGGCCGCAGCGATTCAGGGACGGCCAGTGGTCGAAGGAACGATAACGCGATCAGTGGCGCAGTGAGCGGCAATATGATGCTAATCAGTATCCAACCCATGACGGCCTCCTTTCATTACTGAAACAAATCCATCTGCCCGGCCGCGAGCGCGGCGCGCGCCTTGGCGCCGCTGGCTGGAATTTGCTGGGGGCGCTTGAACAGGGTGCGGTCGAGCTGCTTGTAGCGCATGCCGCGGCCGATCATGCCGAGGCGGGCCAAGGTCTTTTCGATGCGCTGGTGGATCAGGTCGGCCCACACGCCCTCGCCTTTCATGCGCGTGGCGAAGTTGGCGTCGTAGTCTTTGCCGCCGTGCATATCGCGGATGCGGTTCATCACGCGCTGGGCGCGGTCGGGGAAATGGGCTTCCAGCCATTGCTGGAACAGGGGATTCACCTCCCACGGCAGGCGCAGCACGATATAGCTGCCCATGATGGCGCCGGCATCGCGCGCCGCCTCCAGCACCCGCTCGATATCCGGCTCGGTGACGAAGGGGATGATGGGAGCGATGCTGACGCCGACCGGGATACCGGCTTCGCTCAGCGTCTTGATGGTACGCAGGCGGCGCGCCGGAGCGGCGGCGCGCGGCTCCAGGGTGCGGGCGATCTTCGGATCGAGCGTGGTGATGGTGATGGAGGCGGCGGCCAGATTCTTTTGCGCCATCGCGCCCAGGATATCGATATCGCGTTCGATCAGCGCGGACTTGGTGATCAGCCCGACCGGGTGTTCGCATTCCTGCAGCACCTCGAGCACCCGCCGTGTCAGCTTGTAATCGCGTTCGCAGGGCTGGTAGGCGTCCGTATTCACGCCGAGCGCGATCGGATCGGCCACATAGGATGGCTTGGCCAGCTCGCTGCGCAGCAACTCCGGTGCGTTCACCTTGGCGAACAGGCGGCTTTCAAAATCGAGGCCCGGCGACAGGCCCAGATAGCTGTGCGAGGGCCGCGCGAAACAATAGATGCAGCCATGCTCGCAGCCCCGGTAGGGATTGAGCGAGACATTGAACGGGATGTCCGGCGACTGGTTGCGGCTCAGGATAGTGCGAGCCGTTTCCTCGCTGACGTGGGTGCGCCAGACTTTCGGCGCGTCTTCCTCCTGCTCCCAGCCATCGTCAAAGGTTTCGCGCGCATGCACCTCGTAACGTCCCTGCATATTCGTGACGGCGCCGCGCCCTTTCTGCGCCTTCAGCGACTGCGGCGGCAGCATGGCTTGCCCTTCGATTTCCTTGTTCCGCATTGGCGTCTCGCTATAACTGTATATTTATACAGTATCTTATGCCGGTTTGGCCTGGACGGCAAGCGTTTTCCCTGCTGCCGCCCGGCGCTAGCTGGTATGATGCGGGCATTCCCTGGAGATCGCTCCCGGCGCCCTCTGACATGCGGCGCGGCGATCCGCTTACCTCTCAAGAGCAAAAATGAACAAATCGACCACACTCCCGTCCTTCTGGAGCCGCATCCCGCTTGCCTTCGGCGCCTTCTTCAAGACGCTGTCCGATGCCGAATTCGCGGGCCGCATCCAACATCCATACGAACCGGCAGCCGCCCCCGTGGCCGCTCCCGTCCCGGCCCCAGCGCCGGCACCTGTCCCCGCGCCTGCCCCCGTTGCCGCGCCGCTGCGCGAAGCCACGCCGGATGCAGCCTTGCAGCTGCTTAGCCTCCTGCAGCGCGAAGCGCGCCTGATCGACTTCACCCAGGAAAACCTGAGCGGCTATGCCGACGCCGACATCGGCGCCGCCGCGCGCGTGGTGCATGAAGGCTGCAGCAAGGTGCTGCGCGAGCACTTCTCCATCGAACCGGTGCGCAGCGAAGCCGAAGGCAGCCGCGTCACCCTGCCGGAAGGCTTCGACGCGAGCAGCGTGCGCCTGACCGGCAATGTCGTCGGCAAAGCGCCGTTCACCGGCAGCTTGAGCCATCGCGGCTGGCGCGCCGCCAGCGTGCGTCTGCCGAAACTGGCGGAAGCGCATGACGCGAAAATCCTGGCGCCGGCCGAGGTGGAACTGTGAGCGACCCACGTTACGCCATCGGCATCGACCTGGGCACCACGCATAGCGCCCTCTCCTACGTAGACCTGGCCGGCAGCGACGGCGAGAAAACCAGCCACGGCGTGCTGGGCGTCCCGCAACTGACGGCGCCCGGCACGGTGGAAGAGCTGCCGCTGCTGCCTTCCTTCCTGTATCTGCCGCACCCCGAGGAACTGGCGGCGGGCGAGCTGGCCCTGCCCTGGTCCAGCGGCGAGAACGAGACCGGCGTGGCCGGCGAGATGGCGCGCAGCCGCGGCGCCACCACGCCGATCCGCCTGGTGTCGAGCGCGAAAAGCTGGCTGTGCCACCCCGGCGTGGACCGCCGCGCCGCCATCCTGCCCAACGACGCGCCGGAAGAAGTGACGCGCATCTCGCCGCTGGAGGCCTCGACGCGCTACCTGAACCATCTGCGCCAGGCCTGGGATGCCGCGCATCCCGATGCGCCGTTCGCCGAGCAGGCCATCACCGTCACCATTCCCGCCTCCTTCGATCCGGCCGCGCGCGAGCTGACCGCCGATGCCGCCAAGGCGGCGGGCTACCAAGGCCTGACCCTGCTGGAAGAACCGCAGGCCGCCCTGTACAGCTGGATCCAGAACAGCGATGGCCGCTGGCGCAAGGAAGTCAAACCGGGCGACATCATCCTGGTGGTGGACGTGGGCGGCGGCACCAGCGACTTTTCGCTGATCGCCATCCTGGAACGCGACGGCAAGCTGGAACCGCACCGCGTGGCCGTGGGCGACCATATCCTGCTGGGCGGCGACAATATGGACCTGGCCCTGGCCCACCTGGTGGCGCGCAAGCTGGCCGCCAACGGCACCCAGCTCGACGCCTGGCAGATGCGCGCCCTGACCTACGGCTGCCGCGCCGCCAAGGAAAACCTGCTGGCCAATGCCGATGCGCAGACCTGGCCCATCGTCGTGCCGAGCCGCGGCTCGAAGCTGATCGGCGGCTCCATCCGCACCGAACTGACGCGCGATGAAGTCACCACCTTCATCACCGACGGCTTCTTCCCGCGCGTGGAAGCATCGGCCCGTCCGGCCGTGCGCACCCGTGCCGGCCTGACCCAGCTTGGCCTGCCGTATGCGCAGGACGCGGCCGTGACGCGCCACCTGGCCGCCTTCCTGGCGCGCCAGCTGGGCGCGACCGCCGAGCTGGAAGGCTATGCCGGCCAGCAGAATCCGGAGCACAGCTTCCTGCATCCAAGCGCGGTGCTGTTCAACGGCGGCGTGTTCAAGTCCGAACTGCTGTCTCAGCGTGTGATGGATACCATCAATGACTGGCTGTATCTGGAAGGCGCGGAACCGGCGCGCATGCTGGGCGGCGCCGACCTCGATCTGGCGGTGGCGCGCGGCGCGGCTTACTACAGCTATGTGCGGCGCGGCGCCGGCGTGCGCATCCGCGGCGGCACGGCCCGTTCCTACTATGTGGCGGTGGAATCGTCGATGCCGGCCATCCCCGGCATGGAGCCGCCGATCCAGGCGCTGTGCGTGGCGCCGTTCGGCATGGAAGAAGGCAGCGAGCTGGAACTGCCGGGCCAGGAATTTGGCCTGGTGGTGGGCGAGCCGGTGCACTTCCGCTTCTTCGGCTCTTCCGTGCGCCGCCAGGACCAGATTGGCGCGGTGCTCGATTTCTGGGCGCCGGACGAGCTGGTGGAACTGAACGAGATTCAGGCCACGCTCTCGCCTGAGGGCCGCGTGGCGGGCGATGTGGTGCAGGTACGTCTGCATGCCTACGCCAGCGAAGCGGGCACGCTGGAACTGTTGGCGGTGGCGCAGGACGGCCAGCGCTGGAAGGTGGAATTCGACGTGCGCGCCACGGCCGAAGGACAATGACGCAATATCTCGTCAGCATCGACCTCGGCACCACCAATACGGTGCTGGCTTACGCGGCGCCAGGCTCGGGCAAGGTCGAACTGTTCGAGATCGAGCAATTGGTGGCGCCCGGCGAAGTGGCCGGCGCCGCGCTGTTGCCTTCGGCGCGCTACCATCCGGCCGAGGGCGAGCTGGCGGCGGGCGAGTTGCAGCTGCCCTGGCCGCAGTCCGATGCGGCGGGGCTGGAGCGCGTGGCGGTCGGCCGCCTGGCCCGCACGCTGGGTGCGCAGGTGCCGGGGCGCATGGTGGCCAGCGCCAAGAGCTGGCTCTCGCATCCGGGCGTGGACCGCATGGCGCCCATCCTGCCCTGGGGCGCGGAGGCCGATGTGGCCAAGGTGTCGCCGGTGGCGGCCAGTGCCAGTTATCTGGGCCACCTGCGTTCGGCCTGGAATGCGCGCTTCCCCAAACATCCGCTGGAACACCAGCAGATCGTTCTGACCATTCCCGCATCGTTCGACGAGGGCGCCCGCGCATTAACGCTGGAGGCGGCGCGCATGGCCGGCCTGCCCGCGCTGCGCCTGGTGGAGGAACCGCAAGCCGCCTTCTACGACTGGCTGTACCGCCACCGCACCACACTGGCCGCCGAGCTGGCGCAGACGCGGCTGGTGCTGGTGGCCGACGTGGGCGGCGGCACCACCGATTTCAGCCTGATCAAGGTTGAACTGGAAAACAATGAACCCAAGCTGACCCGCATCGGTGTCGGCAACCACCTGATCCTGGGTGGCGACAATATGGACCTGGCCCTGGCCCACCTGGCCGAGCAGCGCCTGGGCGCGGGTGACGGCAAGCTGTCCGCCGCGCGCCTGGCGCAGCTGACGCAGCGCTGCCGCGTGGCCAAGGAAGAGCTGCTGGCGGCCGATGCGCCGGATCAGGCCACAATCACGCTGCTGGGCAGCGGCTCGCGCCTGATCGGCGGCAGCCGCTCGATCACGCTGGCGCGCGAGGAATTGCAGCGCATCGTGGTCGACGGCTTCTTTCCGCTCAATAGCGAACGCGAAGCGGCCAAGCGCGCGCGCGGCGGCATCGTGGAATTCGGCCTGCCGTATGCCAGCGATCCCGCCATTACCCGCCATCTGGTCAGCTTCCTGCGGCAGCATGCGGTGGCGGCGCGCGAAGCGCTTGGCCTGGCGGACGAAGGCAGTCTGCCCATCCCCGATACCCTGCTGCTGAACGGCGGCGTGTTCCGCGCCGAGGCGCTGGCGCAGCGCCTGGCCGAAGTGCTGGGCGCCTGGCGCGGCGCGCCGCTGCGCGTGCTGCACAATCAAGATCCCGACGTGGCGGTGGCGCGCGGCGGCGTGGCCTATGCGCTGGCGCGGCAGGGCCAGGCGCCCTCCATCGGCGGCGGCTCGCCGCGCAGCTACTACCTGCTGCTGGACGGCGAACGCGGCCCGGCCGACGTGCGCCAGACCCAGCGCGCCATCTGCATCCTGCCACGCGGCACCGAGCCGGGACGCGCGGTGCGCCTGGCGGAACGCAGTTTTGCGCTGCGCCTGGGACGGCCGGTGCGCTTCCACATTGTCTCCGTCACGGCCGACGCGGGACGCGCGCCGCAAGCGGGCGAACTGGCGGAACTCGATTCGGCCGATTTCGTGCGCTTGCCGCCCATTTCCGCCGTGCTGCGCGACAGCGGCGATGCCGCCGCGCGCAAGGAAATTCCGGTGCAGCTGGAAGCTTCGCTGAGCGAAGTCGGCACACTGGAAGTGCATTGCGCCGCCAGCGAAACGGCGCAGCGCTGGCTGCTGGAGTTCCAACTGCGCCAGCAGGATGCCGACGACGCCAGCGACGGCGCGGCAAGCAACGGCGATGGCGACATTCCGCCGCCGCCCCGCTTCAACGAAGCGCTGGAAAAAATCGAACGCATCTTCGGCAACCGCGCGCAGCAGGTCGACAGCAAGGAAGTGCGCCAGCTGCGCACCGCGCTGGAAAACCTGCTGGGCAGCCGCGAACGCTGGGAAACGCCCCTGCTACGCCGCTTGTTCGACGCCCTGCTGCAGCGCGCCAAGGGCCGCCGCCGCTCGGCCGAACACGAACGCGTGTGGCTCAACCTGAGCGGCTACTGCCTGCGGCCCGGCTTCGGCTATACGCTGGACGAATGGCGCATGGAGCAGCTATGGGCCTTGTTCGAGACCGGCGTACAGTCCCATAAGGACAGCCAGGTCTGCGCCGAATGGTGGACCTTGTGGCGGCGCGTCTGCGGCGGCCTGAATGCGGAGGCCCAACTGCGCCTGCTGGACGATTTCGCCTTCAATCTGCAGGCGGACGAGCATGAGCGCGGCCGCCGTCCCATCACCCTGGTCAACGGCAGCGAAGAAGATATGCTGCGCCTGGGTGCCTCGCTGGAGCGCATTCCCTCTGCCTACAAGGCGGAAATCGGCAACTGGATGGTGCAGCAGCTGCCCAGGTCCGACGCTAAGGCCGACGCCAGGACGGATGCCGTCTACACCCGCTATCTGTGGGCCTTGGGCCGGGTCGGCGCGCGCCAGCCCTTCCACGGCAGCGCCCACGATGCCGCCCCCACCGCGACGGTGGAAGCGTGGCTGCACACCATTCTGGCGCTGGACTGGCGCAAGGTGGAGCCGGCCGGCTTTGCCGCCGCCCATCTGGCGCGCATGACCGGCGACCGCCTGCGCGACATCAACGATGAGCTGCGCGCCGAAATCCTGCGCCGGCTGTCCGCCGCGGGCTCGCCGCCGGGATGGCCGGCCATGGTGCGCGAAGTGGTGCAGCTGGACCAGGCCAGCGAGAAGCGCATGCTGGGCGAGGCTTTGCCGCCCGGCCTGAAGCTGCTGGCCTAAGCGCCACGCTGGCGCGCGGCGCCGCTGGCGGCCTGCGCCTGCTGCTGGCCCACGAAGCCGTCGAAGGCGGCGATCAGGGCATCGTAGCGCTGCGGCGCATTCTCCAGCTGAGCCAGCGCCCAGGCGCTGGCTTCCAGCGTGGAGAGCTGGTCCGGCGCATGCGCCTTGCGGATCAGATAATGCGAAGGTGGCGTCGCCTGCAGCGCCAGGCGGGGCAGGCGCTGCAAGGCCTGGTTCAGATACAGCATCTTGCGGCTCTTGCGCCAGGTCGCATCCAGCACCACCAGCAGCAGCTTCTCCGGCGCGGCCAGCCAGCCGCTATCCAAAAGCGGCGCGGCGGGAATGCCGAGCGAAGCCTCGCCCGGCGTTTCGGGATACAGCAAAACCGCCCGCCTCTCCCCACTTAACCATTCAGCCAATTGCGCCTCGCCGAACTGCTCGCCGGTTTCCAGGCGGCTGTTCGGCAGGCATAGATGCAGCAGCCGCGCACTGCCCTTGGCGTTCGCCACTTCCATCGGATGCTGCAAAATCAGCAGCTCGACCGCACTTTCCACCGGCACGATCCAGCGGCAAATGCAGCCCGTTTGCGGCCGCAGGCAGGCCGGGCACATGGTACGTTTCGTATTCATGCCCGCATTGTAGCGGCTGCGCCTACTGCGCCGGCGGCGCGATCCCCAGCAACTCATCGAGATGGCTGAGCGCCGCCTGCTCCTTGACCACGGCATGCAGCCACTGATGCAGCGGCATCTCGCCCCACGCCGCAGCCTTTTCGGCCAGATACAGCTCCGTCAAAGCCTTTTGAATCTGCTCCGGGCTGCCATCCAGGGTCAGATCGTCCTTGCGCGCCGTCTTCAGCACCCAGTCGGTACTGCTTTGCGCACCGTTGGAGGCATCGCGGATCGCGCCCAGCACATACTTTTCCCAGGCTTCGCGGGTAAATGCGCCGGAAACCGCATGGCTGCCGGCAACCAGGGCGCGGTCCTGATCGCCCACCATGCGCACCACCGTCATCGAGGGGAAACGGGTTGCGGCGCGCGCACGGATTTCAGCGTAAATGCGGTCCCGGGCTGGCATGCCGCGCGCTACGCGGCGCAAGTTTTCGCGTGTGGTATCGACCAGCATCAGCTTCTGTTCGATTTGTGGCCAGGCCGGATCGGCAGCCTGCGCCAGATAGAAGCTCATCAAGTGCTCGGCCATGCGCACCAGCTTTTCGCCCGTCATCGCGCCCCGGTTCGCCTCCAACCAGCCACGCCAATGGCGGCTGGCCTGATCGTTCAAATGCCCAGGCTCCGCATGCGCGCGTTCGGACAGCATCAGATAGGCCTTCAGCGCGTTATAGACCTCTTCCGCTTTCGCCGTGCCGCCTTCCGCCGCCGCGCGCGCATTGTATTCATTCAGCTGCGCCTCCAGGCTGCCGGTAACTGGCTTGAGCAGAATCTCGCGCATGCCGGCATAGTATTCGCCGCGCAGCTTATGCTCCAGCGTGTCTCCCTGGTACAGGCCAAAACGAAGCGGCCATGGACGCTCACGGCGGTAGCGCGTGAGCTGCTCTATCCGGTCCTGCAATATCTCCAACGCTTCCATGCGCGCCTGCAGTTCCGGACTGCGCGCCTGCAGCTGGACCACTTTCTCCAGGTCCGCCCTGACGTTCGCGGCCAGCTGCCGGTTCGCCATATAGGCCCAGCTCCATCCTGCCAGCGCGGCGCCCAGCGCAACCGCCGACACCAGGAAGACGCCATAGCGCAGACGGATCTTGTTGCGGCTGGCGTATTGCGTCACCAGGTAGCGGTCGGCGAAGACCACCTTGCGGAACAGGTCCAGCATGAAGTAGCCGCAGGAACGGCTTTCCGCGGCTTGCTGCGAGACCGGCAGCGACAGGCGGAAGCGGCCGGCAATCTGCTGCGCCAAAAAGCTGCCTGGCATGCCCTCCTGCAAAGCGCTGGTGAAGTAGAAGCCGCGAAAAACAGGCTTGAACTGAAAGCGGTTATCCTCGAACAGCGCGCCGAGAAAATCCCGCAGCGGCGCGCGCAACGCCGCGAATTCATGCGGGAAGCCGAATACGCCGGGAGCGCGGCAGCCGGGACGCTGCTGCGCCATGTTGCTGACGCTCAGCTCCTTCAAGCCTTCGTGCAGCTCGTCGAAAGCCTGGTCGAAGAATGGCAAAATGTCCTGGCTGGCGGATTTGCGCTTGTACGGCATGGTGGCGCCCCAGATGCGTTCCCTGTCGCCGGCCTCGGACTGCGCGAAGAACTGCGTGAATCCCGCGATCAGGTCAGCCTTGGTGAATACCACGTAAATCGGCGCGAACACTTCCAGCCGCTCGATCAGGTCCTGCACGCGGCGGCGCAGATTGCGCGCCAGGCGCTGCACCGCTTCCGGATCGTCGCCGCGCAGCTCGGCGATGCTGACGGCCAGCAGCACGCCGTTGACCGGCGCGCGCTTGCGATATTTCTTGAGCAGGTCGAGAAAGCCCAGCCACTCCTGGCGGTCTTCCTCGCCAGCCGCATAGCGCCCGGCCGTATCGAGCAGAATGCCGTCGGTGCTGAAGAACCAGTCGCAGTTGCGCGTAGCGCCCACCGCAGCCGCCGCACCGCCTTCAGCCATCGGAAATTGCAGGCCGGAGCGGACGATGGCGCTGCTCTTGCCCGCGCCCGGATTGCCGATCACCAGATACCAGGGCAGCTCATACAAGGCCTTGGCGCCGGTGGCGACACCGATGCGCGAAGTCTTGATTGTATGGATCGCATGCAGCAAGCCGCGGCGCAACGCGCTGGCCGCACTATTATCCTGAGCAGCGGCATCCGGCGCGGCCACATCCTGCTCGATTGCCTGTTCCAGCTGCGCCACCTTGCGCATCGCCAGCCAGCGCCGCAGCCAGCGCACCAGCCAATACAGGAGCACCCCGGCCAGCGTGGCGGCGATGGCCCAGATCAGGGCCATCTCCAGCAGTTCGGCGCCGAGATAGAAGAACGCCGCCATGGCTATAAAGCCAATGATAGTCAGGTGGCGCGAGTCGCTTAGGAAGGTCCAGATTCGTCGCATCATGGCAGGCCGCCTTATGAGCAATGGTTGGCAGACCCGATCCATAGTGCCAGCAATCAGCACGCGCATCCTTGCGCAAAAGCAAGTTCAGCGGCGTGCGCGGCGCAGTTCGACGTGGCCGAAATCCATCATGGTCCAGCGCCCGCCCCAGGTCAGGCCCAGCGCTTCGGCTGTTTCGCCATACAGCTGGTAGCCGCGCATGGCCCATGGATCTTTTTCGGAGATGAGCAGTTTGCCCTCGCGCAGAAAGGCGCAATCGGAAGCCAGGCCAAACTGGTGATAGCTCTGGAAGGCGCGCGCATTCGTCACATGCGGACCGGCTGCCGCCAGCTGGTTCTGGCGTTCAGGACTGCGGTAGCCTTCCAGCAGCACCATTTCATAGCCATGCTTTTCGCGCATGATGCGGAATACCAGCAGCAGGCGCTGCGCAAATTCCGCATCCAGCAACTGCCAGTTGCGGCTGGCGCCTGCGAGCTGAGGCCGCACCAGCTCCACCTCCGCTGTGGTGAACATGGCGGGCGGCAGGGGTTGCGGCGGCACCAGCTGCTCGCCTTTCAGCAAGGCCTCGATCTGCACGTTGACGCTTCTGCCCTGCTCCTCAAAGCCGGGCAACGTCATGCGTCCACCCGCCGTCAGCGCCAGCAAAGGCGGCAGGCAAACCGCAAGCATCAGCCCTGCGGCCAGCAAAGCATGCCGGCCGGCGGGAAGACGAATGCGCAGCCGGTTCGCCACATCGGCAAGCGCCGTCCGGTTATGCGGGAACATCAGCATCCACGCCACAAAGCACACGCAGAAGAAAGTCAGAAAAAGAAAAATGGGAACCATGGTGCGCTCCATCAAAACAGGGCTGAGACTCAGACCGCACACTGCATCGTGTGCGCTGCGCAGTTGCTTCATGGTAGACGGCGCGGATTTCCCCGTTCAACGCTGGATCAAGGTGGAGGTGTATTTTGGAGCAGCCGAATCAAGCTACGCAACACAGCATGCCGGGCGCGTCCCAGCACCTCGCCGCGCTCACGCTTGCCGGCGCCACGGTTGCGGTACTGATCTGGCTCCTCAGCACCATCATCGCCGACTATCGCGACACAGGCCCCAATGACAGCAACCCCTTCCTGCTGGATGAACGCGAAAGACAGGTGGAGATCGCGGCCAGCGATATGCAGCGCAAGGCCAGGGCGATCGTGGATGCGCCGCTGCAGTCTATTGGACGTGGCACTGCCGGGAAGCCGAGGGAAAAGCAGCGTGATTAAAACTCGCGCAGAAAGCCGCGTATCGATTCCAGCAGCGCTTCCGGCTGCTCCAGATGCGGACTATGGCCACAGCTTTCCAGCATCAACTTGCGCGCTCCCGGCACCGCGCCGGCAATCGCATCCACCTGGGCTTCGGTGCCATACTGGTCTTCCGCTCCCTGCACGACCAGGGTGGGCACGGCGATGGATGGCAGCAGATACTCGATATTCCAGTGCTTGAAGCCCGGCAGCAGCCAGGTGTCGGCCCAGGCCATGTAAATCTGCTCCGCCTTATCGCCGTGATAACGCTCCAGCGCCATCAACAGGCCGGGATTGAAGGACTCCTTCGCGGCGCGCACGCCTTGCACCGTAAGGTCTTCAACAAAGACATGGGCCGCTTCGGTGACGACGCCGCGCAGGCCGGCAGGATTGCCGGCAGCATGTATCAGCGCGATGCTGCCGCCGTCCGAATGGCCGATCACGACATATTCGCGGTCCGGGATCAGGCGCTCCAGCACCTGAGGCAGTTCGCTCAACGCATAGTTGTGCAGATAATGGATGCTGCGCGTCCGGCGCAAGGCGCTGGACCTGCCATAGCCTTCGCGCTCATAAACCAGGCCGGAACAACCGGTAGCCTGGCATAAGCGCTGCGGGAATCCCTTCCACAATGCGATGCTGCCCAGGCCCTCGTGCAGGAAGACCAGGCAGGGCTTGCCCGCCTCGCCATCGATCATTTCATAACTCAGATCAAGCCCGTCACCCAGGTTCAACACCGGCATGCTTCCACTCCTTAAGATTAGATGAAGCCAACGATAGTTGATCATAGCATTTTGAAACCACAGTCCTATAATCGGTCTTTCGACTATCCCAACAAGAACGAGGAGTCCGAAACATGCCATACCGTTTTAATAGTTACCTGATAGGCATTGCCGCGCTGTGCGCAAGCGCCCTGGCCCAAAGCCAGGAGGTCAAGCTGCTGCGCGACAGGACGGAAGCCGAGCGCCCCGCCATCATGTTCGTCGGCTCGCCGCATCTGGCCAACCATAACCGTGACGTCATCACCACCACCGTCCCCGACGTCCTGACACCCGAGCGCCAGGCTGAAATTGCCGACGTGGTGGCGGCCCTGGTCCGCTTCAAGCCAACCAAGATCGCGGTTGAACTGGCGAGCGAAAAACAGGCCGAACTGCACCAGCGCTACACCGGCATGCTATCGGGCAGCTACACCCTGAGCCGTAACGAAATGGATCAATTTGGCATGCGCATCGCCGCCGCCAATAAACTGCCGACGATGTACGCGGTGGACTGGAACAAGATGCCGCCGGGGCAGATGAGCGATCTGGATTATCAGGCTTGGGCCAAGTCGAACGGCATGGGAGAGCGGTTGACGGCCATGACGGCGACCTCGCCACTCAACGACGCGCTGATGAAGACCACGCCGGTAGCCAGCTGGCTGATTGAAAACAATGCTCCGGAAAAGCTGGCGGCCCGCCACCGCCGTTACTTCGATTACGCGATGCTGGGCAATGAGGAAGCCAAGCCCGGCGCCAATTGGGTTGCCAGCTGGTATGGCCGCAATCTGAAAATTTTCGGCAATCTGGTGAAGCTGGCCGACAATCCAAAGGACCGCATTCTGGTGATTTATGGCTCGGGCCATATCCCCTTGCTGCGCGAATTCGCCGTGCAGTCGGGCGCCTTCACCGACGTCGATCCCATGCCGCTGCTGCGCGAAGCGGCAAGCGCGAAACGCAATTGAGCGCTCCGCCTCGGCGCCCCGCCTAGCCGGAGCGCCGAGGCGGGGCGCCTTCATGCCCGGCCACGCCGATCAGCGCAGCGAAAAATCGACGCGGGTGGACTGAGCTTTCTCGCTGCCCGCTTCCTTCTGCACCGCCTTCGCGGCGACGATGAAGATGCGTTCCGCCGGCACCTGGCCAGTCTTGGTCAGCCAGTCCTTGGCCGCCTGCGCGCGGCGGTTGCCGAGTGCGACCAGGTCCTCTTCCTCGACCTTGGTATTGCTCAGCATCAGCCTTTCCATCTCTGCCTGCGGCAGCGTCTTTTGCAGGCCTAGTGCGTTGCGTGGTTTATCGAACTTCTCATCCTTGTAGGCCCGTGTCAGCAGGGCCAGGCGCTCTTCCGCCTTCACCGTCACGCTGTCCGGCAAAACTTCGCCGCGCGCCTGCATATCCTTGGCTTTCAGGGCGCGCAGCTTGCGGTCGATGGACAGCAGCTTGAGCGCCTCCATGTCCAGCGCCGGGTCGTAGCGGCCGGTGATTTCCAGCTTCAGGCCGGGACGCTCGCCCAAGGCGCGCGCCAGCGGCTTAAGTTTTTCTTCACCCGCCGTCTGAATCTGGGCACGCCCCGGCTCGAAAGCCAGCATGGACAACTCCTCGGCGCTACCGCCGCCAAACAGGGAACTGATCAAGGTGAACGGCGCCGTCACCGTTTTCACGATGGCGTTGCCGATGATCTTGAGAATGATGCCGCCGATGGAGAATTCAGGATCGTCGATCGAACCGCCAATCGGCACATTGATGTCGATCACGCCATTGCGGTCGCTCAGCAGCGCCACGGCCAGACCGACCGGCAGCTTGGTCACCTCGGGATTGCTGTTTTCGCGGCCGAAGGTGAGCTGCTCCAGAATCAGGCGGTTGCTGGATTTGAGCTGGCGATTTTCGATGTTGTAGCCCACCTCGAAGGACATCTTGCCCTTCTCGATGCCATAGCCCACATACTTGTCCGAATAAGCCGACAGCGAAGCCAGTTCGATGCCGCGCACCTCGGCCTTCACGTCCAGCGACAGATCGCGCTTGAGCGGATTGACACGGCCGCCGATGGCCAGCGGCGCATTATTCACCACGCCGCGCAGATCGACATTGGCGCTGCTGTTCGGGTCCGAGGACAGGCCCGACACCGTGCCGCCCAGATCATTCAGATTGGCCGTGTAGTTTGGCTTGATGAAGTTATCGGTGAAGCGCACCCGCCCGCCCGACAGCACCAGTTTGCCGACGCGCACAGGCGGCAGCGGCTGCGCGGCCTGCTTCGACACCGGTTTAGCCTCGGCCGCGGCAGGCGCCTTGGGCGCATTGACCTTGCTGGCTTGGGCATTGAGCTTGGCTTTGGCTTGCGCGGCCGGATCGGTCTCGGTCAGGCTTTTGGCTTCGCCATCCTTGTCGCGCATGATGTCCTGCACGTTGATGCGGCCAGAGGGATCGATGATGATGCGGGCGAAGAAGTCGCTCAGGCCGACCTTGTCGATATTCAGCGCAAACGGCTGCAGGCGCACGTCCACGCCGCCGAAGCTCAGCGCTTTCCAGCGCAGGAAGTCGTTGGAGCTGGCTTTGTCGACGGTGGCCAGATTGGTCACGCTGGCATCGCCCTTGAAGCCGCCCTTCAAGGCGCCGTCGCTGCCGGTTTCCAGCAGCAGCTTGCCCTTGGTGGACACGTCGGCATGCACCAGGCGCAGGTTCACGTAATCGGTGACATAGGGCTGCAGCGGCAGTATGCCGAGATCCTTCACTTCCACCGCCAGCTCCGTGCTGAAAGGCGCGAGCACGAAGCTGCCGTTCAAAGCCAGGTGGCCATCGTTGTTCACGGTGGTTTTCAGGTCCGCCTTGATGCGTGAACCGGGTGCGGTGGAGATATCCTGCAGATCGAGGGACAGCGGCGCGATGGCAATTTGCAGCGGCTTGGCGTGGGCATTGTCCGCCAGGCGCGTGGTCCAGTTCTTGATGCCGAGGCGGGCAACCGTCAGCACGTAGGAGCCGTCCTCTTTTGGCGCAGCGCCTTTTGGCTGCGGCGCGGGAGCGGCGGCGCGAGGCTTGTCGAAATTGACGTCGATGCCGGCGCTGTCGGATAAGATTTCGCCGATGCTGACGGTCTGCTTGCCGGTTTCGACGGCGATATCGCGCAGCGCCAGCGCGAACTTGTCCACGGCCACGCGCGTCGGCTCATGCGGCGCTTCGTGGGCATAGCGCAACGTGGTGTCGCGGAACTCCAGCGTTTTCAGCGCATAGTGCGAGCCGGACGAGCTTTTCCCGGCCTTGGCAGGTGCTTTGGCCTGCTCCTTGGCGGGCGCTGGAGCAAGGGTCTGCGGCTGTTCCGGCGCGAACATGCGCGCCACATTCAGCTGGCCCTTGCCGTCGCTGACCACATTCGCTTCCAGCCCATCCACGATCAGGCTCTCGAAATCGAAACGGCCGCCGAATACATCGATCTTGCCCAGTTTGGCCACCAGCTCCTTGGCTTTCAGGGCAGGCTTGCCGTCGACCTGGGTCAGCTCCACCGATTGTGCCTTGGCTTCGCCCCCCAGCACCAGCGCCGGGCCGCCCTCCTTCGGCTGGCGGAAGCTGGCATGCAGCTGCGCATCCAGACGGCCGCTTGGCATGCGGAAGGCCAGCTTGGTCGGCAGATAGGCCAGATAACGCGGCACGTCCACATTGTCCAGCTTCAGCTCAAACACCACTTCCTTGGTATCGGCGAAGGGACGCAGCTTGCCGCTCAGATGCAGCGGCGCGCCATTCACCACGGCGCTGAACAGCGGCTCCACAAACAGCTGCACGTCGGTCGGCATGGACGAGACGAAAGGAATGCCCAGTTTCAGGCCTTCGACCTTATGGCTGCTGCCGGCCGGCTTATCCTCGAAGGCGATGCCGCCCTCCTCGATCTGGATATTGTTGACCGAGAAGCGCGCCGGTTCCGGCGAAGGCGGCTGGCTGACGATCAGCTCAATGATGTCGTCGATGCTGTAATGGTTGGCGTCCTTGCGCACCAGATGCACATAGGGCTTGCTCAGGCGGACTTCCTGCACCACGGGCGCAAGGCGCAGCAGGGATTGGCCGGACAGATCCACCGCCAGCCGGTCGAAGCTGGCGAAAACAGCTTCGCCCTGCGGCTCCATCATCTTCAAGCCATGCACGGTCAGCGCCAGCGTGAAGGGATTCAATTCGACCTTCTCGATGGTGAGCTGGCGGTGCAGAATATCAGCCGCCTTTTGCTGCGCCTGCGATTTGATCAGGGCCGGCAGCGCCAAAAAGCCCAGCGCCGCATACAGCAGCACCAGGCCGGCAAGAACAAGAACAGCGCGCAGCGCGCGCTTCAGCCATATGTTTTTCATCGCAATCGGCTCGTATCGGCAGAAGTAGCAGGATTATCACGAATATACCTAAGCTGCTAGCTTCTGAATAGTTGGCAAAAGAAAAAGGGGGTTACGATCACTCGTAACCCCCTTTTGTATTCTGGCTCCCCGACCTGGACTCGAACCAGGGACCTGCGGATTAACAGTCCGTCGCTCTACCGACTGAGCTATCAGGGAAAAGAGGCCGCATTATATACGGCTTACAGCCGCCTGCAAACTATTTTTTGAAACATCGGCTGAAATCTTTTCATTTTCGCCAGACTCAGGGCCGCCCCACGCCGGCCTGCCGGTAATCGCACACGCCCTGCGGGAAGATGCGCGCCAGCCACGCGCGCTGCGGCGGCGTGAATTCCAGCGCGGATGGGTAGGTGCCATCCTCCAGCGCCGTGGCGACCGGTTTCAGCGCGCATTTGAAGATATCGCCCTTGATGGAATCCCCCGCCACCATGCGCGGGCTGCTGAACAGCGGGAAGGCCCGGGTGCAGGCGCCTGCCGCCCTTCTATTCAGAATGCCGTCCCACACCCCGGCACCGGCGGCGATGGTGACGCCGCTGCCATCCAGGCATTTGTCGGCGAAGCCGGGCGGCGGCTTGCCATCGGCCAGATAGCGGTCCAGCACACCCAGGGCATCCATCGCCGCATCGGCCAGCACCGCTTCGGAAGCGGTGAACCAGACCACCTGACGCGCCGCTTCCGACGACGCGCCAGCTTCCAGCCTCGCTCTGACGGAAAACGCCTGGCGCGCGTTGTGCATATTCAGCTCAGGCTCCAGATAAGGGCGCAGATCGATCATCGGAATGCCGAGGCGGCGGCCGGTAAACACTTCGCCGGAGGCGTAGGCCTTGTGTATGGCCGGCACATCGCCCTGGCGCCGTGGCGCCGGCGTGCCGGATGGATCGCGGCAGCTGGCACTGCGCTGCATATTGCGCGCATCGAAAGGATCGCCGCCGGCGTCCCACTGTACGAAATCTGCCTGCTCCTTCCAGCTGCCGGCGCAGGCATTGATGCGCAAGAATTCGTCCGTGCCGAGTTGCCCCTTCGCCAGCGCCTCCAGGCCATATTGCACGCCCACATTGTCGACGGTGATGGGCGCGAAGCCGCGGCTGTCCACGCCGTAGAGATCGGACAGGTCGTTCCAGTGCGTCCATTTGACGCTGGCGAAAGCGCTGTCGGAATAGCCATAGACCTTGATCGCCAGGTCGAAGCGCGGGTCTTTGTACTGCGGATTGAGCACATTCGGCATGGCCATGCGCCAGCCCGTGATGCACTCGGTGGAACCGGTGCCGCCCGTGAGCGGATTGCGCGCGCTGTCGCTGGCGTTCATCCCCTCGATCCAGGCTTGGCGGCTCCACTGCGACCAGGGCGATGACGGATCGCGCGCCGCCTCTTCCCTGAAATACTGGCCCAGCAAAGGACAGTCCGACACGGGAATGGTCTGGGTAATCATGTCCGGATAGGATTGAATCGGTATCCCCGCATCCAGCAAGCCTGGCTGGTTTTGCGCGAACAGATACTGCTGCACGCCGCCGCCCGAGCCACCAATGCCGACGGTGTAGCGCGGTGCGCCATAAGTGCGCGCGAAATACTGCTTGGTCAGCGCCGCCGTCTCCCCTGCCAGCCGCATATTGTAGTGAACCCCGGTTTCATTGCCGGAGGAAGTCACCACCGCATAACCCTGAGCCAGCAGGCGCGGCATCATGCGCCGTTCGGCGCTGCCCAGCGCCTCCTTGAACCACATGGCCGTACCCTGCTGGTGGCCGATGCCGACGCCGCCACGCAACCAGTACACCAGCTTATTATTCCACTCGCCCGGCCCGCCGGCTTGCGGCGCCAGCATGGCGATGGTGTAGAGAAAACGGTTGATGCTGCCCGCCTCGACCCGCACCACGAAAGGCACCGTTGCGCCCTTCCAGCTCGTAGTCTTCAAATCGGATGGCGGTTCGGCCGCCGGTTCGTAAGCCTTGAAGGTGCTGCCGTTGTAATAGAAGTAGCGCACCTGGGCATTGAGCGCGCAATTGCGGCTGTAGCCGAGCAGCTTGCCGTCGGCATCGCGCACCGGATGGCCGATGCCATCCTGGTTGTCCACCAGGGGCTGGCCCAACCCGGATTCCACCGAGCGGCAAATGAAGGGCTGCTGCTGCGCACCCGCCTGGCCGCCGGCCGCGCAGGCAAGAACCGCCAGCAAAACAAAGCATGATCTCATCGTTCATCCTCCCGCCGCCAGTGTAGCCCATATGACCCAAACAAAAACGGCCCCGCGATTGCTCGCGGAGCCGTTCTTTGATCAATCAGGAGTAGCGTTTAGAAGCTGCCCTTGAACTGCACGCCCCATTGACGCGGCTCGTTGATGAAGCCGGTCAGATTGTTGAAGTCGATGCCGCCGGTGATGCGCTGGGTGTTGGTGATGTTGCGGCCGAATGCAGCCACTTCATATTTGCCACCTTGCCAGTTGTAACCCACGCGCAGACCACCTTCGGTCATGGCCTTGCCGGTGAACTCCTTCGACTCATACAGGAAGAAGTTGATCTTGCTGCGGTAGGACCAGTCGGTCAGGATGAACAGATTGCCTTCGGCCAGAGGGAAGTTGTAACGCGCGCTGGCGTTGATGATCCACTTCGGCGCTTGCGGCAGCGCGTTGCCGTCGATGATGGCGCGGCCGGCCGCGTTCAGCGGGTCGGTCACGGTGCACTGGCGGCATGGCTGCACGGACAGCGAAGGATCGCGCAGCTGGGTGTAGTTGTACGAAGCGCTGGTCGACACCTTGAAGTCGTTGGTGATGAAGCCTTCGAAGTCCATCTCCACGCCACGGCCCTTGGTCTTGGCGGCGTTGATCAGACGGGTCACGTTGCTGTTGCCACCAACCACGGTCAGCTGCTGGTTCTTCACGTCGTAGTCGTACACGCTCATGGAAACGCGTGCGCGGCGATTGAACAGGTCAGCCTTCACGCCGGCTTCGATCGAGGTGATGGTTTCCGCATCGGCCACGGTGATCGGCGCATTGGCGGAAGCAGCCGCGATACTTGGCGCGCGGAAGCCGGTCGCCACGCGGGCGTACACGCTCACGTCCTTGTTCACGGTGTAGTTGGCGCTCAGATCCCAGTTAGCCTTGTTCTTGCTCTCGCCGAAGGAATCAGGACCGATCTGCACCACGTTTTCGCGCTTGATGGTGTTGAAGTCTTTCTTGTCCTTGGTGTAGCGCAGGCCGCCGCGCACGGTGAAGGCGTCGGAGAAGGCATAGTTCAGCGAACCGAAAGCTGCCCAGGCGGTGTTCTTCTGGCGGCTCGACAGGTGCGAGAACTGCACGCCGGTATCGCTGTTGAAGTTGTTGGTAAAGCCGCTTGCGTCTTCGTTGAAGTAGTAGACGCCGGTCTGCCAGTTCAGCGGACCTGCGTTTTTCGATTCGACGCGGAATTCCTGGCTGTACTGCTTCATATCGCTGATGCCGCCCGCGGTCTCAACCTGGAAAGGAATGAAGCCGGTGCCGGTTGGCGTGCCGCCGTCGATGTCGCCGCGGCTGACGTAGTTGCCCACGGTTTCATAGCCGGTGATCGAGAACAGCTTGACCGGACCCAGATCCCAGCTCAGGCGCACGTTGGCACCCTTGGTGTTCAGGTTCTGGAAGTTCTGGCCATTGGTACGGATCTCGTTGGGGTTGAAGCCGTCCACGACTTCGTTGGTGCCCTTCTTGATCATATTGGCGCGGAACAGGCGCGCGCTGCCGCCGGTGCTGCGCTGGTGCAGATTGAACAAGGCGTTGAAGGAGCCGCCCGGCTGGTACAGGAACTGTACGCGCTCAGCGTGCTCGTTATAGCCTTCCAGCTCGTCCTTCTTGCCGGTGAAGGTGTTGTCCACGTAACCATCGCGGTGCTGGCGCAGGGTGGAAACGCGCATCGCCCATTCCTTCGACAACGGTACGTTGACCGCGCCTTCCACATTGGTGGTGGCGTGGGTCGCGTAGGAGACGTTGTAGTAGCCGTCGATGCCCTTCAGGTGCGGCTTGGCCGACTCGAATTTGACCACGCCGGCCGGGGTGTTGCGACCGAACAGGGTGCCCTGCGGGCCGCGCAGCACTTCAACGCCGGCCATGTCGAACATAGGGAAGCCCTTCAGAATCGGGTTCTCTTGCACGACGTCGTCATAAATCAGGGAAACTGGCTGGGAAGCGAACACGCTGAAATCGGTGTTGCCATAGCCGCGGATGTAGAAGCGGGGGAAGGTACGGCCGTTGGAGGATTCAACGTTCAGGCTGGGGGTTTTGCCTGCGAGTACCCGGATATCCTGGCCGCTGGAGACGATCACGTCGAGCTTCTCGTCTTTCAGCATCGAGACCGAGACCGGCACATCGCGGATATTCTCGGCGCGGCGCTGGGCGGTCACGGTCACCGTTTCCAGCTGGCCTTTGGCTGGCTGGGCGGCTTCCTGCGCCATCGCGGCCATCGGCATCAAAGCGCCTACAGCCAGCAGACGCTTGTGCATCTTGGACAGTTTCATCATTTGCTTTCCTTAGTTTGAAATAAATTCTGCGAAGGTATACAACGGCTGTCTCCTGTCCTCATCACGGCAGCATCCTCGATGCGCGGGGGACTCGGTGTTTTCTTTTTCTTCTTGCGCCGAAAAACAAAGGGCTGCGTTGATCAACGCAGCCCCCAAAAATATTCTGGCTCCCCGACCACGACTCGAAGCGAGAACGCAAAGACGCGCTCCATCGCTCTACCGGCTGGGCCGTCAGGGAAAAAGTCGGGCGCATTATATACGCGCCAAGCCGGGCCAACAACACTATTTTCAAGGCTTCACGACCTGACGCAGCGCAAAGCAATAGCAAAAAAACATGCGCAAGGAGTCCAGGCAAAGCCGCTTTTGATCTAGCGCAGCCGGGGCAAAAAAGGGCAGTCCTATGATGAAAGTCCCCTTTTTTCATTCTCCGAGGTGCCCGAAATGAAATCGAACGCCCTGGCGCAGCGCGCCCTCACCCTGATGCAAAAAAAGCATGATATGGACCGGCTGCGGATCGTCCACGCCGCCGAAATCAGCGATCCCGATAGCGGCGAAGGCCTGTACGATTTCACCGCCGTCTCGCCGGACGATCCGAACGGCCCTTCCTGGCGCATCCTGCTGTCGGAGGACGGCAAGGAGCGCGAGCGCCATCCCGCGCTGGAGCCGATGGCCAGCGCCACGCGCCGCGTGGAAATCGACGCCGCCGCGCTGGGAATGATCACGATCAAGCCGGACAGCAATGTGCTGACGCTGAACCCGGACGATACGCTGGACGAGACCATCACCGTCACCGTGCCGAAAAACGCCGGCGTGGCGAAAGCCGACATCTACTTCCTGGCCGATACCACCGGCTCGATGGGAGAGGTGCTGGCCGCCGTGCAAGCCGGCGCCAATAATGTGCTGACCGCCTTAAGCGGCCTGGGCATGGACCTGATGTTCGGCGTCGGCAATTACCGCGACTTTCCGCCCATGGCGCCCTCGCCTTTCAGCCATCAGCTCAATCCCACCAATGCGGCGCCTGCCGTCACGGCGGCCATCGGCGCATGGTCGGCCAGCGGCGGCGGCGATACGGCCGAAGGCCAGTTCCTGGCGCTGGAACAGCTGGCGCAGGCGCCCGGCGGCAGCATCGGCTGGCGCGCCGGCGCCAAGCGCATCATCGTCTGGATCGGCGATGCGCCGGGCCATGATCCGATCTGCACCGCGATCTCGGGCCTGGCCAGCGCCATCACCGAGGCCAGCGCCACCGCCGCGCTAAGCGGACAGGGCATCGCGGTGTTGGCCATTTCCACCGCCACGCCGGGACTGGACGACGATCCCGTGGCACTTTCCAGCGACTACGCCGGTCCCTGCGGCGCACCGGGCGGCTCGGCCGGCCAGGGAACGCGTGTTGCGGCGGCCACTGGAGGCGCCTTCGTCAGCGGCATCAAGCCCGATACCATCGTCAAGACCATCATCGATATGGTGACGGGCGCGGTATCCTCCATCGCCAATCTGAAGCTGGTAGCCAGCGCCGGCATCGCGCCTTTCGTGGTCTCGATCGATCCGGCGGGCGGCTATGGCCCGCTGGCCGGAGAGCGCGAACATGTGCTGGAATTCAGGGTGAAGTTCCACGGCATTGCCTGCGCCGAGGAAGAGAAGATCGTCAACGGCACGCTGGACGTGGTGGTGGACGGCGCTGTCGCCGCCGCCAAAACCGTGAAGATCACCGTGCCGCCCTGCCGGCCGAAGGTGACGGTGTATTCCGTCAAATTCGTCTGCGGCACGCAGCACAAGCATCCGGAATGCTGCTGCACGCCGGTACGCCCCGGCCACTACGCAACGCAGATCACCATTCACAACCACACGGACGCGCCGATAACCCTACGCAAACGCTTCATCCCCGTGGTGCTGGCGGGCGCGCCGCTGGGGCGCGAGCCGAAAGTGGGCCTGCCGCGCGCAGAGGACACCGTCGTGCTGCCACCGCACTCGGCGACGATGGACGATTGCTGCCGCATCACCGAGCTGCTGTTCGGCTCCGCAGTCGATGCGCTCACCATCGGCATCCTCGAAATCAGCGCGCCGGGCGAAGTCAGCGTGACGGCGCTGTACACCACCGACAAAGCCATCGAGGTAAAACAGATCCACGGCCACAAACCGGCAAAACCAGTGGGCGGCGCTGGTTGAAGCAAGCTTAACAATAGCCCAGGGCGACATTCTCGCGCTGGGCATTCAAGGCTGAGCTTGCCAAGCGGCCGTTAATGGATAAATCTAGATAGGGAACTGGCGCTATGGACCTTCCATCAAATGAAACCGGTCTCACATCACAGTATGAAAATCACGAGGTGCGCATTACAGCGCTGGAAAAAGCCGTGGTAGACCTGCATCACGAGATAGCCCTGCTAAGGCAGCACATGGATTGCGGCTTTGAATCCCTGCGCGCGGAGATTGCACATACTGCAGACAAGCTGAGGCTCGAATTTCAGGAATCCCAGCAGCAGCTCTACGAGAAAATCAAGCTGGAATTCAAGGGCGCCGACGAGCAGACTACGCGACGCATTGACCGGCTTGAGGCCAAGCTGGATTATTTCATCAAATGGATCATTGGTATGCAGCTCACCACCATGGGCGGCTTGATCGCCCTGGCGGCACACCAGTACTTGTAAAGCCAGATCAGGCCAGAGCTTCTTTCGCCGCCTCTTCCGGCGTCAAGCCGTCGTAAAACAGGTCGGTGAACCATTCGATCTGCTCTTCAATATGGTCCTGCGCCTGCTCCACGGTCGCACCACCCTTGACCAGCCAGCCCTCCACCTCGATGCACCACTGGATCAGTTCCAAGGTTTCCGGATCGAGTTCTTCCTTTTTCTTCGCCATGCCAACTCCCTTCAACAGTCGCAATGCAAAAAGCCCAACCATGAGGCTGGGCTTTTCAGTATTCTGGCTCCCCGACCTGGACTCGAACCAGGGACCTGCGGATTAACAGTCCGTCGCTCTACCGACTGAGCTATCAGGGAAAAGAGGCCGCATTATATACAGCCATTTTTCAAATGTCGAGGCAGTTTTTGCGTTTTTTTCGCCAAACGGCATCAGACGGCACTGGCAGAAGGTAGCGCAAGCCCGGGCAAAATGGCGCCGTCCAGCCCCTGTTTCGCCACCAAATAACCCTGTTTCGTCGCATCCGCATGGATGCCGGTTCCGGCCATCGATAGCCTTGCCACATCGATCAGCCAACCACAAGGAGCCCGGAAATGGAATATACACTGAAAACCCTCGTCGTCGCCGTGTTGGCAGCTATGGCCGTCTCCGCCAGCGCCGCCCCGCAGGAGGCGGCGCCCGACGGCTTCACCCAGGCGCACCAGCAGTTCAAGGCGGCGATGAAGGGCGACAGCAAGGCAAGCGATGCCGCCATTGCCGCCTTCTCCGCGCTGGCCGCCGCCAATCCATCCCATCCGCTGCTCGCCGCCTACGAAGGAGCCGCCACCGCCTTGAAGGGCCGCGACGCCATGATGCCCTGGAATAAGCTGAAATACGCAGAAAAAAGGTGCTAACGCCCTCGAAAAGGCGCTGGCCCAGCTCACGCCAGAACATGACGAAACCCTGTTCAACGGCACGCCCGAAAGCATCGAAACCCGCCTGGTAACCGCCAACACCCTGCTCTCCCTGCCCGGCTTCATGAACCGCGGCGCGAGCGGCAAGCGCGCCGTGCAGGCGGCCCTCGACTCCAAGGTCTTCGCGCAGGCTTCGCCTCAAGTGCGCGCCAGCCTGCTGAATTTGGCCGCTCGCATCGCCGACGACGAAAAGCGCAGCGCCGACGAAATCGCCTATCTACGCCAGCTGGTCGCAATCACGCCGGCCAGCAAATACAGCACCGCCGCCGAGGCACGCCTGAAAGAGCTGGGCCAATGATGCGCGCCGCCGAGCCGCTGCTGTCGCTGCACGATGTCAGCAAGTCTTTCGCCCTGGGCGGCAATACCATCCAGGCGCTGAAAGGCCTGGTCCTGGGCGTGTTCAGCGCCCAGCCGGGGTTCTGATCGCATCCGGCGCAATCACATCTGGCGGAACAGGTGGGCGTAGAGGGGACTGACACGCAGCTTCTCGTCACGGTTGCGCAGGTTCAGCGTCAACTTGCCGCTTTCATCGCGCACCGCGCTGGCCACACAGGCCGAGTTGACGATGGTGCCGCGATGGACTTGCCAGAACTGCTGGCTGTCCAGTTGGGGCAGCAGCTCCTTCAGGCTGGTGCGGATCAGAGCTTCGCTATCGGCCGAGACCACGTTCACGTATTTATCCAGCGCTTCAAAAAATACCACCTCCTGCACCGGGATCATGCGCACCTGGTTGCCGACAGCGGCCCGGATCAGGGTCAGGCGTTCGGCGGCCGGTGCCGCCAGGGCTTGCGCCGCCGGGCCAGCCGTCAGCGCGCGCAGCTGGGCCAGCAAATCGTCCATGCCGCCGCTGGCCGGTTTGGCCTGCAAGCGCTGGCGTAGCCGCGCCACGGTGCGCGTCAGACGCTCGTCGCTGATCGGCTTCAGCACGTAATCGGCGGCCTCGCGCTCGAAGGCTTGCAGCGCGTATTCGTCATAGGCCGTGACGAAAACGATTTGTGGGAAAGGCTTCGCGCCATCCCAATGCTCGCTCAATTCCTCAGCCGCTTCCAAGCCGCTCTTGCCGGGCATTTTGATATCGAAGAAAAGCACGTCGGGGCGCAGGAGCAGCGCCTGTTCCAGCGCGGCCACGCCGTTCGGGCAGGTTGCCACGACCTCCAATTCGGGCCACAGGCGCTGCAAGGCCCGGGCCAGGGTCGCGGCCAGGATAGGTTCATCTTCTGCAATCAATGCTGTCGTCATCTTGGTTTGATCAAAGGGCTTGGATGGGAAGAAGGATGCGGGCAAGCGCGCCAGCCGGCGCCGCCGCTTCCAATGTCAGCGAGGCGGCATTGCCATACAAGGCTTGCAGGCGTTCACGCGTATTCGACAGGCCCACATTGGTGCCGTCCTTGCCTGGACCGGCGTCGGGGCCACGGCCATTGTCGGCCACGGTCAGTTCCAGCCGCCCTTCCTGCATGCGGGCGCTGACGGCGATATGACCACCCTCAATCTTCGGTTCCAGGCCGTGGGCGATGGCGTTTTCCACCAGCGGCTGCAGCAGCATGGGCGGCACCTGGGCGGCCTGCAATTCGTAGGGCAGTTCGAAGGCATAGCTCAAGCGCTCGCCCATGCGCACCGACATCAGACCAAGGTAGGCGTCCATCAGGGCGAATTCCTGCTCCAGCGTGGTGCTTTGCGCGCGCGAGGACAGCAAGGTGGCACGCAGATAGCGGATCAGCTGGTCGAGCATCTGCTGGGCGCGCGCCGGATCGATGGCGATCAGTCCTTGCAGATTGGCCAGGGTATTGAACAGCATATGCGGCTCGATCTGCGCCTGCAGCAGCTGCAATTGCGCTTGCAAGGCCTGGCGTTCGACCGCTTCGGCACGCGCCTTTTCCAGCGCCGCTGCGGCGCGGGCCCGCATCAGGCGGTCGCGATTGCCGAAGAAGAGCGTGGCGGCGACCGTCGTCATCAGCGTGAATACCAGGCCGTTGATCAGGCCAGCGTGCAGAGAATACAGATACTCGAGCTTCGCGCCCAACAGCAAGCCGGCCAGATGCGCCCCCAGGAACTGGGCGATCGGCATGGAAAAGGCCAGCACCAGAATGAACTTAGGCCAGGACGGCTTTTTCTCATTGCCCCAGACCAGCAGGCGTATGCCGTCGATCATGGTGAAGGCGGTCAATCCTATGCAGTTGGCGATCAGCAGGGTGCGCCAAAACTCGCGGCCATTGCCGAAAACATAGGTGATCATCACCGCGCAAGCGAAGTTGAAGATCAGGACATAAAAACCATCGATGAGAAAGCGGTGCAGGCGGCTGCGGCCTGGTTTGGTGGGAGCGGAGGCAGTGCTGTTCATGGGGCGGGTCGCTGCGGTTCGGAAGCCGCATTGTTGCGTGCGATTGCCGGTCTGGCAACCCCGCTGCGACGAAACCGGCCCAATCGGGAGCGAAACTGTCGCAAGGAGGACTCAAACCGGAAGAGAACCCTCTGCCAGAATAAGCAAAGCGCCGACGATGAGCGCATACATGCCCTGGGTGAATTCCGCCTCCATCTCCGCCTCTTCGGCGGCGCGGTCGGCCGCCACCACGGGTTCACGGCTGGCCACCGAATACATGGTGTCGGCCACGGCGATACCGTGGAAGGCCACGGTCGCCAGCAGCCAGCGCGCCTGCTCCTTGGATACGCCGTAGGCTGCGGCGATATGGTTCTGATGCTCGTCGATCTTGTCCAGCATGGGCTGGGTGGCGGCCACGCGGCGGATCACGTAAGGCGTCAGCCCAGGGTGCGCCTTGACGAACTCCCTGACCGAATCGGTGAAGGCGATCAGGTATTCCTTCAAGCCGCAGCCTTCCACCACGCCGGCCCGAGGAATCTGCCAGCGACTGAAAATCTCCTCGGCCACCAGATGCTTGAGCGCCTCCAGGCTGGCCACATGCTTGTAGAGCGCCATATGGCTGACCCCGAGCGCGGCGGCGACGCCCACGAAAGTGATGTTGGGCAGGCCGATCGCGATGCCCGCGTCGACGATGCGTTCGCGGGTGATGGTGCGCGGGCGTCCGCGTGCCGGCGTCTGTTGTGGCGAGTTCATGCTGGTTCCTTGATCGATGGCCGCAGCCGGGCGGACAAATTGTCCGTCTTGTTCATTCACTTTAATTAGTTTAGTATGATGAAACTAAATCGTGTCCTGTTTTTTAGGCGCCGATCTTAACACCCTGGCCGGTGGGCCGTTTCGCGTGAGGGCGCAAGAAAGCCATGCTAAAGTGTTTCTGTTTTTGTAAATGATTCTCATTATGATTCGCATTCAAAGCCCTCACCCACCAGTCCATTCCCATGCACACTCATGACACGGCTACGGCCAAACCCAGGGAACCCGGCCCGATCCGCCGGGTATTGCAGCCCATCCACGGACGTTTGATCGCTGCCGCCATCCTGGCAGCGCTAGGCACCGCACTCACACTGGTGCCCTTGGCCGGCATCGCCCAGATCGCGACGGCCGTCCTGGCCGACAGCGGCAACGCCGCGCAGGACACTATTTGGCGCACCATCATCGTCAGCGTGGCCAGCATGCTGCTCGGCATGGCCCTGATCTCGGCCGGCGAGCTGCTGGCCCATATGGCCGACGGCCACCTCACCCACCACCTGCGGCGAGCCGCCGCCCAGCGCCTGGCCCAGGTGCCGCTGGGCTGGTTCACCGAGCGCGCCTCGGGCGAGGTCAAGCAGGCGATGCAGGACGATATCGCCACCTTGCACAGCCTGACCGCCCACTTCTACACGGCGGTGGGACGGGCGGCGGGCGCCATCCTGATCTCGGCCATCTACCTGTTTGCGCTCGACTGGCGCATGGCCATCGCCGCCCTGCTGCCCTTCCCCGGCTTCTTCCTGTTCCTGCAACGGGCCATGCAAGCCAGCGGCGCGAATATGGAGGAGTTTGTCGGACGCCTCGGACGCCTCAACAGCGCAACCGTCGAATTCGTAAACGGCATCCCCGTGGTCAAGGCCTTCGGCGCCAGCGGCCAGGCGCATGAGGGCTACCGCGCGGCCGTCGATGGTTTCGCCCAGTCCTTCGCCAACTTCACGCGCCCCCTGGTGGCAGCCATGGCCCACGCCCACGCGCTGGTCGCGCCGGTCACGGTGCTGGGCGTGGTGCTCGGCTTCGGCGCGCTGTTCACGAGCCTGGGCTGGATCGCCCCGGCCGAGGTGCTGCCGTTTGCTCTGGTGGCGCCGGGCATCTGCGCCCCCGTGCTCTTGCTGCATACGCTGCTGCATGATCTGCAGGGTGCTACCGGCGCCGCCCAGCGCGTGCTGGCACTGCTGGACACACCCGTGCTGGCAGCCCCCGCGCCCGGCCAGCAAGCGCTGCCCAGCGGACATGAGGTGCGTTTCGAGAACGTGGGCTATGCCTACGGCGCGGAACAGCAGGCGCTGAAGGACATCAGCTTCACCCTCGCTCCCGGCACAGTGACGGCCATCGTCGGCCCATCCGGCGCGGGCAAGTCGACGCTGGCGCGCCTGCTGCTGCGCTTCTTCGATCCGAGCCAGGGCCGCATCACGCTCGGCGGCGCGGACTTGCGCCAGATCGAAAGTTCGCTACTCTACCGGCGCATCGGTTTCGTGCTGCAGGAAGTGCGCCTGATCCATGCCAGCGTGCGCGACAACATCGCCCTGGGCCGCCCGGCGGCCAGCCAGCAGGAGATCGAAGCGGCGGCGCGCGCCGCCAATATCCATGAAACCATCCTGGCCCTGCCGCGCGGCTACGACTCGGTGGTGGGCGAAGACGCCCAGTTGTCCGGCGGCGAGCGCCAGCGCGTGAGCATCGCCCGCGCCGTGCTGCTCGATCCGCCCATCCTCGTGCTCGATGAAGCCACGGCCGCCGCCGATGCCGGCAACGAGGTGGCGATTCAGGACGCCCTGTCGCGCTTCGCCCAGGGCCGCACCCTGCTGGTGATCGCGCACCGGCTCGACACGGTGATGCAGGCCGACCGCATCCTCGTGCTGGACGGCGGCGCCATCGTCGAACAAGGCAGCCATGCGCAACTGCTGGCACAGGAAGGCCGCTATGCGCGGCTGTGGGCCCAGGGCGGCTACACCACATCCACCAAGCCGGAGGAATCGTCATGCTGAAAACCTTTTTGCAATTGCTGGGCAAGGATGTCGCCATCCTGCGCCGCTACCTCTGGCTGGCGGTGAGCTATGGTCTGCTATGCGGACTGACCATCACGACCCTGGCGCCCGCACTGGGTCTCCTGCTTGTAGGCGATGCAGCCGGGGCCGCGCCCTGGCTGGTCGCGCTGCTGATCGGCATGGCCATCTGCTGGGCCTGGCGGCGCCAGGTGGAGCGGGCCGGCATCCGCGTCGGTGTCGCCCTCCTGCAAAGCGGCCGCCATCGTCTGGGCGAGCATGTCGCACGTTTGCCGGTGGGCTGGTTCACGGCACAGAATACGGCCCGCCTCGGCCATGTCGTCACCCAGGGCATGATGTCCGTGGCCCAATTGCCCGCCCATGTCTTCACGCCCGTAATCTGCGGCGTGGTGACGCCGCTGGTGATCGTGATGGCGCTGTTCGCGCTGCATTGGCCGCTGGGCCTGATCGCGCTGGCGGGGCTGCCCTTGCTGGCCGGCGCCTTCGTGCTGACGGCGCGGATCGCGCGCCGCGCCGATGAAACCTATCACGCACACTTTGCCGATGCCAGCCAGCGCATGGTGGAATTCGCCCAGGCCCAGTCGGTGCTGCGCGCCTTCAATGGCGAGGGTGGCGGTACGCGTTTCCTCGAGCAGGCCGTCGAGCGGCAGCGCCAAGCGGGTGCGCGGCTGATCTGGCAATCGGCACTGGCGGCGGTCTGCAATGTCTGGGCCGTGCAAGCCATCTTCGCCGCCCTGCTGATCGCTACCACGCTGTGGCTGAACCAGCACCTGGGCGGCACCCTGGCCAGCGCAGACCTGATCGGCGCCGTCGTTGCGTTGCTGCTGGTGGTGCGCTTCATCGACCCGCTGCTGGAACTGGCCGGCTATAGCGAGGTGCTGCGCGGCGCCCGTGGACAGCTCGAAGCGATCGAGGAGATTTATGCTGGCCAGCCCCTGCCGGAACCTGCTGCGCCGCAGGCGCCGCACGATGCCTCGGTCGAACTGCGCGAGGTGCATTTCCGCTATACGCCGGACGCGCCCGAAGTGCTGCGCGGCGTCAGCCTGCGCATTGATCCCGGCAGCATGACGGCATTGATCGGCACATCGGGTTCGGGCAAGACCACGCTGGCGCGCCTGATCGCCCGCTTCTTCGACGTGGACCAGGGTAGCGTCCTGGTGGGCGGTGTGGACGTGCGGCAGATGTCCCACGCCCAACTGGCAGACCAGATCAGCCAGATATTCCAGGACAACTACCTGTTCGCGGGCAGCATTGCCGACAATATCCGCGTCGGCAAACCCGCAGCCAGCGAAGCCGAGATCATGGAGGCTGCGCGCCAGGCTGGCGTGACCGAGATCATCGAACGCCTGCCGCAAGGCATGGCGTCCCTCGTGGGCGAAGGCGGCGCGCGCTTGTCGGGCGGCGAACGGCAGCGTATCGCCATCGCCCGCGCCCTGGTCAAAGACGCGCCCATCCTGCTGGTGGACGAGGCCACCGCCGCGCTCGACGCGGAAAACCAGGCCGCCATCGCCGACACGCTGGCGCGGCTGCGCGGCAAGCGCACGCTGATCGTGATCGCGCACCAACTCTCCACAGTGGCCATGGCCGACCAGATCGTGGTGCTCGATGAAGGCCGGGTGGTCGAACAAGGCACGCCGGCGCAACTGCGCGCCAGCCAAGGCCTCTACGCACAATTCCTGGTCCAGCGCCAAGCTGCCAAAGGTTGGCGCATCGCGACAGCCGCGGCAACGATGGGAACAACTACTACCATAGCCACAGCTGCGAATACGAATGCGAATTCGGCTGCGGCTACGCATGCGAATCCAGAAGCTGCAACGGTCATGGCTACAGCTACAGATGCGGCTATGGCCGTGCCATCGGAGGCAATAACGACAGCGCCAGCGGAAGGGCTTGTGGCGTCGCTAGCCGCGACGGCTACGGCTACGGCGGCAGCGACGGTGGCGGCAACAAGCGCCCCCAGCTACGGCGGCGACAGCATCAGCCAGCGAGGCGAATAGCTGATGCCGATTCGTTTGTTTGGTTTGTTCATCGTGCTGTGTGGCGCCTCACTGCTGGTCGGCGCACGCCAGCTGGCGTGGCCGCAGCTGGCTTCATTGTCGGGCGACGCCTGGCTGACGCTGACGGCCAGCCGCCTGCCACGCTTGGCGGCGCTGGTGCTGACCGGGGTCGGCCTGTCCGTCTGCGGCGTGATCCTGCAACACATCGTGCGTAATAAGTTCGTTGAACCAGGCACCTCGGGCGGACTGGATGCGGCCAAACTCGGCATCCTGGTATCGCTGACGGCGCTGCCGCCGGCCATGGCCGCCAGCACGCTGGGCCGCATGCTGTTCGCCCTCGTGTTCTGCTTCGCGGCGAGCTTGCTGTATATCGCCCTGATCCGCCGCATCCGCTTCCGCAACACGGTCCTGGTGCCGGTGATCGGCCTGATGTACGGCAGCGTACTCAGCGCCGCCGCCGAGTTTTATGCCTACCGTCAGGGCATGCTGCAAAGCATGCAGGGCTGGCTGCTGGGCGACTTTTCCAAGATCGTCGAAGGGCACTACGAACTCATCTACCTTGTGCTGCCCATCGTCGCGCTGACCTATCTGTATGCGCAGCGCTTCACCGTGCTCGGCATGGGCGAGGACATGGCCACCAGCCTGGGCCTAAGCTACGCCGCCACCATGACGCTGGGCCTGCTGCTGGTGTCCGTGACAGTCGCCGCCACCGTCATCACCGTGGGGGCGATCCCCTTTGTCGGTCTGGTCGTGCCGCATCTGGTGGCGCGGCGCTACGGCGAGAACCTGGGCCGCACCCTGCCCCTGATTGCCCTCTCCGGTGCGGCCCTGCTGCTGGTCTGCGATATCGCGGGCCGCCTGCTGCTCTATCCCTTCGAGGTGCCGATTGGCCTGACGGCGGGCGGGGTGGGCGGCGTGCTGTTCTTCGTCCTGCTGTTGCGGGGCGCGCGATGAGGCGCGCTATCCCGCTGTGGGCAATCTGGCTGGGCGTTGCCATTCTGGCGGCGGTGTTCGTGTTCGCGGGCGCGGGGCTAGATTTCGATTACGTCATTCCCAAGCGCCTGCTGCGGCTGACTGCCATCGCCATTGGCGGCGTCTGTGTGGCGCTGTCCGCGATCGCCTTCCAGACCCTGTCCGGCAACCGCATCCTGACGCCAGCGGTCATGGGTTACGAAGCGGTCTACCTGCTGTGGCAAGCGCTGCTGCTCCTGCTGCTGGGCGCGCAGGGACAGGCGCTGCTTGGCGTAGGCGGCAACTTCCTGGTTTCCATCCTCTTGATGCTGGCCTATTCCTGGGGCTTGCACCACTGGCTGCTGCGCGGCAGTGGCAGCGACCTGTATCGTCCACTGCTGTTGGGCCTGGTGCTGACGATGGTGATCGGCAGTTTCACCCAGTTCGTCCAGTTGCGCATCGCCCCCGGCGAGTTCGCCGTGTTCCAGGGCTTGAGCTACGCCTCCTTCAACCGGGCGCGGCCCGAGTCCCTGCTGGTGGCGGCGCTGGCGCTGGCCGCCGTCTGCATCGCCGCGCGCAAGACCCTGCCAGTGCTCGACGTGTTGGCCCTGGGCCGCGAGCAAGCCATTTCTCTAGGGGTGGACCATGCGCGCCATACGCGGCGCTACCTGGCCCTGATCGCCATCCTGGTCGCGGTATCGACCAGCCTGATCGGGCCGACCGCCTTCATGGGGATTTTTGTCGCCAACACCGCCTACTCGCTGGCCGGCAATGGCCGGCACCGCAGCACTCTGGCGCTGGGTTGCGCGGTCGCCATCGGCATCTTCATCGCCGCCCAGCTTCTGGTCGAGCACCTGTTCAATTACAAGACCACCGTCAGCATCCTGGTCAATCTGGTATGCGGCGCCTACTTCCTGGCACTGACGGTACGCAAACGAAGCAGCACATGATTACCATCCGCAATCTACACAAGGCTTATGGCGCCAAGACCGTTCTCTCGGATATCAACGTCCACTTCCCGGCAGGGTGCATCAGCTCGCTGATCGGCCCCAATGGCGCGGGCAAATCGACGCTGCTGATGACGATAGCGCGCCTGCTGGAACCGAGCGCGGGCGACATCCTGCTGAACGGCCGCAGCGCGCTGGACATCCGCACCGCCGACTATGCGCGCCAGGTGGCCACGCTGCGCCAGTCACCCGGCTTCAACCTGCGCCTGACGGTGGAGGAGCTCGTCGCCTTCGGCCGCTTTCCGCACAGCCGCGGCGCGCTCACTGCGGACGACCGCCGCGCCATCGACGAGGCCATCGGCTTTCTGGCGCTGGAACCGCTGCGCCATGTCTATCTCGACGAGTTGAGCGGCGGCCAGCGCCAGATGGCTTTCCTGGCCATGACCATCGCCCAGGAAACCGAGGTGCTGCTGCTGGACGAGCCACTCAATAACCTCGATATGAAGCACACCGTGCAGATCATGCGCGCGCTGCGCCGCCTGTGCGACGAACAGGGACGCACCGTGATCCTGGTCATCCACGACATCAACTTCGCCGCCAACTATTCCGACCACATCGTGGCGTTGAAAAGCGGCGCGCTCCGCTTCAGCGGCCCGGTCGACGAAGTCGTGACCGAGGAGCGCCTGCGCGAACTGTACGAACTCGACTTCGAAATCGTGCGCAGTGAGCGCGGCTGCGTGTGCAACTACTTCAACCCATAGGAAATCCAAGCATGACCATCGAGCGTAGAACCTTCCTCCTGGCACTGGCCGCCTCGGCGGCCCTGTATGGCTGCGGCCGCAAGTCCGAACCATCCGCGTCGGCCACAGCGGCCACGCCGTCCGCCGCACCCAGCTTCGAACCGATCACCGTCAAGCACAAGCTGGGTACGACCACGCTCCAGCAACGCCCTCAGCGCGTGGCGGCGCTGGAGATGAACGAGGCCGACTTCCTCGACCAGCTCGGCGTGCCCATCGCGGGCATGGTGAAAGACTATGTGCCGCACTTCCTGGCCAAGTACAAGGACGACGCGCAGGTGCAAGACCTGGGCGCCATCGTCCAGCCCAATCTGGAACGGGTGCATGCTCTGCACCCCGACCTGGTGCTGATCACGCCACTGCAGGCCAACCACTACCAGGAGTTGACAGAGATCGCGCCCACCCTGCATTTCGACGTGGACTTCGGCAATAGCCAGAGCGGCCACTTCGACGTCGTCAAGGACCATCTGCTGACCCTGGGCCGCATCTTCGGCAAGGAAGACGTAGCACGCGCCAAGGCCGCCGAACTCGATGCCAAGGTGCAGGCAGCGCGCCGCGCGACCGGAGGCCGGCCCGAAAAAGCGCTGGTCGTACTGCACAATAACGGCGCCTTCAGCTCCTTCGGCGTGCGCTCGCGCTATGGCTTCGTCTTTAACGCCCTGGGCGTGCAGCCCGCCAGCACGGCGGTGGAAACCAGCCTGCACGGCCAGCCCATCTCCAGCGAATTCATCCAGCAAGCCGATCCCGACATCCTCTACGTGGTTGACCGTACGGCCGTGATGGACCGCCGCCCCGTCATCGATGCCGCCCAGGTCAGCAATCCGCTGCTGCGCCAGACCAAGGCCTGGAAAAACGGCCGCGTGGTCTTCGTCGATGCCGATGCCTGGTACACCACCGGCGCCTGTTTGAGCGCCCTGAAGATCGTGGTTGACGATGTGCTCAAGGGCTACCAGGGCTGAGCATCAACCCATCCTCATTTTTCACCTTAAAGCGTAATAGTTCTCATTTTTACCAAGGGTTCGCCACGCGCGGACCAAGCCTCAACTGAAAGGAAGCTGTATGACTCACCGCCGTCCCCACCAACGCCACGCCAGCACCGCACAGCCGCCAGCGCACACCTCCCTGCCCTTTGCGCTCAAGCCCGGCGCCGCAACGCGGATCGCGCTGCTGCTGGGACTGGCCGTGGGCGCCGTTCCCATGGCACTGGCGCAAACGCCGGCCGCCGGTAACGCAGCCGGCGCCCGCAAACACGCGCCGCAGGATACAGCCACGATGGCCACGGTGACGGTGCAGGGACAAGCCATTTCCAACACCGACGCCTATGCGGGCGGCCAGGTGGCGTCGGGCGGCCGCGTCGGCCTGCTGGGCGACAAGGACTTCATGGAAACGCCGTTCAGCACCATCAGCTATACGGACCAATTCATCGCCGACCGCCAGGCGCAAAATATCGCCGACGTGATCGCCGCCACCGACCCGACGGTGTTCAGCAACGGTGTCACCGGCGCCTGGAGTGAGAACTATTCCATCCGCGGCTTCTCTTCCGGCACCAGCGATATGACCATCGGCGGCTTGTTCGGCATGGCGCCCTACTACCGCACCTCGCCGGAAATGTTCGAACGCATCGAAGTCCTGAAAGGTCCGTCGGCCCTGCTCAACGGCATGCCGCCGGGCGGTTCGGTGGGCGGCACCGTCAATCTCGTGCCCAAGCGCGCGGGCGACACGCCGCTCACGCGCGTGACGGCCAGCTATATGTCCGATTCCCAGTTCGGCGGCCACCTCGACGTGGGCAGGCGCTGGGGCGAGAACAAGCAGTTCGGCCTGCGCTTCAACGGCGCTTACCGCGATGGCGAAGGCGCCGTCAAACGGCAGGACAAGAAAGTCCACCTGGCTTCCCTTGGTCTGGACTGGCGCGGCGAACGTGCCCGCCTGTCGCTCGATATGTACACCAGCACTGACCGCGTGGACGGCGTCACGCGCGGCATCAGCCTGGCGCCAGGCGTGGCGATTCCCCGCCCGCCGAAGGCCGATACCCTGCTGAACCCCGACTGGTCCTTTGTCGAAACCAAGGATAAGGGCGTTATCGCGCGCGGCGACTTCGACCTGAGCGACAATCTGCAAGCCTATGCCGCCTTTGGCGCCAGCAAGACCGATTACAAGTACAACGGCGCCTCGATCGGCCAAGTGCTCAACGCGGCAGGCGACTACCGCACCATCATCGGCCAGCTCGGTTTCGACGTGGAGAAGAAAGCGGCAGACGTGGGCTTGAAAGGCAAGTTCCGGACCGGCGACATCGGCCACCAATGGGCGCTGAACGCCACCCACTACCAGCACCACCAGGACGACTACGGCCGCCGCAGCGTGCCGGGCGCGGAATGGACCACCAATATCTACCATCCGGTGTGGAATAGCGCGCCCGCCCTCGTCCTGCCGCATATCGCCAAGACCAAGGTGCGCCTGAGCAGCGTGGGCCTGGCCGACACGCTCTCGTTTGCGCAGGATAAGGTGCAGCTGACCCTGGGCGCGCGCCACCAGCGCGTGCTCAGCGACTCCTTCAGCGTGGCGACCGGCGCGCGCACCTCGCGCTACGACGAAAGCGCCGTGACGCCAGCCGCCGCCCTGCTGTTCAAGGCCACCAAGCATATCTCGCTGTACGCCAACTATGTGGAGGGGCTGAGCCAGGGCGCCACCGCGCCGATGACGGCCGCCAATGCGGGCGAAATCTTCGCGCCGTACAAGACCAAGCAGAAGGAGTTCGGCCTCAAGATCGACCTGGGCGAATTCGCCCATACCGCCAGCATGTATGAAATCAAGCGCCCCAGCAGCTATACCGATCCCGTGACGAATGTCTTCTCCTTCGGCGGCGAGCAGCGCAACCGCGGCGTGGAGTGGAGCTTCTTCGGCACGCCGCTGCGCAATGTGCGCCTGATGGGCGGCGTCGCCTATGTGGACCCGAAGCTGACGCGCAGCGCGGGCGGCGTCAACCAGGGCAAGATCGCCACCGGCCTGCCCAAGCTGCAAGGCAAGCTCGGTGCGGAATGGGATGTGTCCGCGCTGCAGGGTCTGGCGCTGACGGCCAACGCCACGTCGGTATCGAAGCAGTACATCAGCGCCGACAACTCCCTGGCGGCGGGCGGCCATACGGTGTTTGACCTGGGCGCGCGCTATGCCACCAAGGCAGCGGGCAAGCCGCTGACGCTGCGCGCCAGCGTCAACAACGTGACGAACAAGGCTTACTGGGGCATGCCGCTGCTGGCCAGCCTGGGTCTGGGCGCGCCACGCACTGTCCAGCTCTCGGCCACGATGGACTTCTAAGCGCAAACCAAGCGCAAATGAAAAAGGCCGCATTCGCATGCGGCCTTTCTTGTACTGCCAGGCGGTCTTACATGCCCAGCGATTTCAACAGCTCGTCGGCATCGTCGTCGATGGAGGAAGCCGGAGCGGCCGATGCTGCGCCCTGGCTGTTGGCGCGCTCCATATCGAGCAGCGCATCCGGGTCGGCAATCTCGTTGACTTCGAAATCATGCAGCTTGATGAATTCGGTGCGGTCGATCGCCAGTTCCAGGTAGAAGATATTGTTCTTCTCGGTGAAGAAGGAGACGCGGCGCATTTCCGGACGGTCCAGCGGCGTATCCACATTCAGCATGACCTGCTTGGTCAGCACCAGCATCTTCGGCTGGTTCTGGGTGATATTGGTTTGCAGCTCGCGGCGCACCTTGCCGGTGAAATCGCCGACGATCTGGTTCATCAGCTCGCCCATGATATTGGCCACTTCGTCCGAGGTGTAGGAACCAGCCAGCTCCGACTTCGGCATGCCCATGTGCAGCATATAACGTTCGTAAATCTCCATCGCCGTATCGGCGGCGAAGTTCAACACCACCAGGCCGGTAAAGCCGCCGTCAAACAGCACGAAGCAGCCGATGTCGGGTTTCAGGCCGATCTTCGTGATGCGCTGAACCATCGCGGAGTAATTGATTTTGCTTTGTGTCGCTACATTCAGCACCCGCGTAACCGATGTGCACAAGCTGGCCAGCAGGTCTTCCGTTCCGTAAATCACCCGATCTTCTTCCATATTCATTTGCAACCCCGGTAAATATTGCGGCCCGCCGAGGCGGCTTGCGCAATACACAACTAAAACAGCCTGTATTGACAGGCAGCTAACTTCATCTCTCCATGCCGGGTCGCGGCTAGCTGAGGGATTACTGGATACTGAAAGAATACCGAAGCGGTAACCGCCCGTCCACCCGAATTGCGCAGAAAAAACAAAAAGGACCGCGTTTCGCAACGCGGCACGGCCAATTCTGGCTTATTCGTACACGGTTCCCACCGCCAGCGGCTTGCTGCGCGCAAGCACCTCGCCAGTGGCGGGCCAATCGGCAAAGCGGTAAATGGCAAGGCGATACGTGCCCATGGTGGGGTTTTCAAAGGGATAGCCAGACGCCGTGGCAAGCGGCGTCAGCTGGCCATCGGCGCCCCGGTGCACGACTTCCGGCGCGGGGTCGGACGTGGGATAGACGAATTTCACGCCCACGCACTTTTTGCCGAATAGGCGCAGACGGTAACCCGATGCGCGCTGCGCGCTCAGCAGCTGTTCGCAGGCGGCGCGCAGATCGGCCCCGCTGTAAATGCCGTCTTCCCGCTCGCGGATCGAATAGCGGCCGCTGAAATGGTAATAGCCGCGCTGGCGGTTCAGGCGCAGCACCGCGTCTTCATCATAAGCCTGCTTCAGCATGGGCAAGGTGGCGCGGCCCAGCGCATCGACGGGAATGTCCAGATTGACGCTCTCGCCGCTCAACTGCAGCTGCAAGCCGTCCATGGATTCTTCCGGCCGGTTGGGCCGGATCTGCATATGCGCCTGGATCAGGGGGCGGGTTTTCAAAAAAGGTTCAAAGGAGCGCGCCGCCTTGTAGGCGTGGCGGTAGCTGTGCCATTCGGCGTCGCGCGCGGCCACCACCACCACTTTGGTCACCTCCTCCGCGGCAGCGGCGCAAGCCAGCAGGCATAAGGGCAGCGCCATCCACTTCGGCATTCTCATCAAGCTTATCCCCGGCATAAAAGACTGGTACGGCAGCGATTCTACGGCATTGCGCCAAGCGCGGCATATGCCGGAAGTCAGGCCGTATGACTTCCGGCACTTTGCCGGCATGCCCGCACCGCGTAGAATGGCCCCGCTCAAACTTACCAAAATGACAGGCCTGATGACCGCCATACCGATTGCAGTCCCCGCCAAGCCGGCCCTGCCGACCATTCGGCGCTACCGCGCAACCGGGCTGCTGACCGCCGCCGTCTTTGTCGCCCTCGAGCTGGGTGCACCGCTGGCGGGCGGCCCGCAATGGACCGAGATGATCAATCCACCTGGGCTGCTGGCGCGCTATCTGGCCACCTTCCTTACGCCCGCACCATCCCTGCTGCGCGCCGGCAGCGACCGGATGGTGCTGAGCTTCCAGCTCTTTCTGGCGCTGAAAGCCCTGCTGGCCATCGGCATCATTGGCCTGATGTGGTGGCGCACCCGTCCCGCGCTGAAATGCGCGCCGGCTCTCAAGCACCTGGCCCTTGCCGCCCAACTGCTGGCCGCCCTCGCCCTCAATTCACTCGCCTTTCATCTGCTGGTAGCGGTGCAGCTCGGCGCCCTGCTGCCGCTGCGCCGCGCACTGGCCTGCCTGGCAATCCAGATTCTGCTGGGCGTCGGCGTGGATATGCTGGTGCTCGCCAGCGCCAGCCAGGATCTGGGCGACGGACGGGTTTTCACGATGATGGCAATGCTCAGCACCGAACGCTGCCTGCTCATGCTCGGCTTTGCCCTGGCCTGGCTGGCGCGCCAGGAACTGCAGGGGCGCATGCAGCTGGCAGCCTCCCATGCCCAGCTGCGCGCAACCCAGTCCCTGCTCGGCGATACGGTGCGCGCCTCCGAACGCATGCGCATCGCGCGCAACCTGCATGACGCTGTCGGCCACCATCTGACCGCGCTCAATCTGCATCTCGACCTGGCCAGCCGCCAATCCGGCGACAAGCCCGCAACGGCCTTGGCCACAGCGCGCGAACTGTCGCATTCGCTGCTGGCCGAGGTGCGCGGCATCGTCAGCGCGGAAAGACAGGAACAGGACATCAATCTGCGCCATGCCTTGCAGCTGCTGTGCGCAGGCATCCCCACGCCTGCCATCGAACTTGCGATGGACGCGCAGGCCGACGCCTGCTCCCCGGCCGCCGCCCACACGCTGCTGTGCTGCGTGCAGGAGGCCGTGACCAACGCCGTGCGCCATGCCGGCGCAAGCCGTCTCACCATCGAGATACAGGGACACGGAGACCTGCTGCTGGCGCATATCGCCGACAACGGCAACGGCAGCGGCGACGCGCCCGAAGGCAACGGCCTGCGCGGCATGCGCGAACGCCTTGCCGCACAAGGCGGCGTTCTGCGCACCGGCAGCGACGCGCTGCAAGGCTTCTGGCTTGAACTCTCCCTGCCCATGAAGGGAGCGCAATCATGATCCGCGTGTTGCTGGTGGACGACCAGATGCTGGTGCGCAGCGGCATTCGCGGCCTGCTCGACCTGACGCCCGACATCCGCGTCATCGCCGAAGCGGCCGATGGCGCGGAAGCAGCCCAGCTCATCGCGCAAACCGAAGCCGAGGTGCTGCTGCTCGACGTGCGCATGCCCCATTGCAGCGGCATCGAACTGCTGCAGCGCGAACAAGGGCGTTTGCCGCCCACCATCCTGCTCACCACGTTTGACGACGACAACGCGCTGTTCGAAGGCATGCGCGCCGGCGCGCGCGGCTTTCTGCTCAAGGATATTTCGCTGGAACGTCTGGCCGAGGGCATACGCAGCGTTGCCGCAGGCGGCACGCTGTTCCGGCCAGCGCTGACCGAGCGCACCCGCGCCGCTTATGAGAAGCCCGTGAATGCCGCGCCCGCGCCCGATCTATCCACGCCGCTGACCAGCCGCGAAACCGAGATCCTGGCGCTGATGGCGGCAGGCTTCAACAACGCCGAAATCAGCCAGGCCTTGGGGCCGAGCGAAGGCACCATCAAAAATCATGTGTCCAGCATTCTCGCCAAGCTCGGGGTGCGCGACCGCGTGCGCGCCGTGCTGCGCGGACTTGAACTGGGACATATCTGAATGGGGAAACAGCTCATCGCCGCCATCGCGCTCGGCGCAGCCGGCACATCGGCATGGGCGCAGTCCAGCGCCAGCCTGCTGCCGGAAGGCTCGAAGGATGTCACGGTGGCCGCCATTATCAGCAACGCGCCGGATGCGCCGGGCAGCGCCAGACGCTCAAGCTATCTGCTGCCGCAGTTTTCGGTGGAGTGGGATAACGGCGTCTTTCTGGATGGTCTGTCGCTCGGCATGAAGATGTCGTCAGAGCCGCTTTTGCAATACGGGCCGCTGATTTCCCTCGACCTGGGCGGGCACCGCAGCGACGGCAGCAAAACCAGGCTGCGTCCCGTGTTCGGCGCCTTCGTCAATTACCAGCCGCTACATGAGCTGTCGCTGCACGCCCACACCTATGCTCCGGCCAGCAGCGAGGGCGGCGGCGTCCTGCTCAATCTGAAAGCCGGTACGCAATTCATGCTCGCGCCCCATCATTTTCTAGCCCTGGGCGCCGGCGTCAATCTGGTGGACCGCGCCTATATGCAGTCCGATTTCGGCACGGCCCGTTACCACCCTGGCGGCGGTCTGCACGACACCTATGCGGATGTACGCTGGAGCTGGGAGTTGAACCGCAAGTTCACGCTGGTGACCTCAGTGCAGGTCAGCCGTCTGCAAGGCGATGCCGCAGCGAGCCCGCGCACCGCCCAGCGCACAGGGGGCACGAACTCGCTGATGCTGCGCTACAGCTATTGAACGCTCAAAAACCGAATCTCACACCCAGCTGCAGGCGGCCCTGCTTGATGTTGATGCCACTCTTGCGCGTGGCGCCGATATGCTCATATTCCACGGTTGCCGCAGCGTTCTTGGTGAAGTTGTAGGCCATGCCCACGCCCACCAAAGGCTTGGTGGAAGACACGCTATCCGACTCGCCACCGCCGCTCGCCTTGAAGCGGCTGCGCGCCACGCCAGCCTTGCCGAACACCGACCACTCATCATTGAACTGATGATTCAGGCGGCCCGCGAGATAGAAGTGATTGATTTTGAAGCTGACATCGCTTGGCAAGTCAATGCTGGCCTTGTCGAAACGCACGGTCCCGCTCTGGGCATAACCGGCCTCCACCGCCAACAGCTCACTCAAGGCGTAACCGCCATATACCTTGTATTCGGCTTTCCCATCGACCTTGGCGGACTTGCCAGTGATCGGGTTGCCAAACGTCAGTTTGCCGCCGTTGGCTACGGTGGCGCCCACATACAGGTTCTCCGCCAGCGCTGCCGAAGAAAACAACGCGGCCGCAGCCAAAAGAGAAAGGTGCAATTGCCTGGACATTAAAACTCCTTAGAAATTTGAACGCTGATCCCAGCGGCCTTTGGAGGCCAGATCAGTGCGTCAATTCTAGGGAGGTGGAAACGGTGGCGCATGTGCCACCAGGCATGGTTGGTCGGCATGACTTTCGGCACGGCGCGTGCCGGCCGGCTGTCTGCCGCCTTATTGGCCGACGCAGATGATTTTGGTCGCGTACTCCTGCGCTCCGGCCTTCTTCTTCGCAGCCCAGGCAATGGCTTCCTCGGCTTGGGCGATCGTCATCACCGTCGCTTTTTCCTTGTTTTTGATGAAGGACACGCCTTCAAACACGCCCTCTTTGCTGCGCATCACCCTGGCGAAGACGGGCGGCTTGCTGCTGTCGCCGATTTTGTTCTGCTGAACCAGGTAACGCTGATCGTTGCTTTCCATGTGCATCGTTCGATTATGAATAAGTAAACCACCCCGCGATCGGGACTTGAAATGCAAAAAGCCCAACCACTGAAGGCTGGGCTTTTTACTTTATTCTGGCTCCCCGACCTGGACTCGAACCAGGGACCTGCGGATTAACAGTCCGTCGCTCTACCGACTGAGCTATCAGGGATTAGAGGCAACATTTTACACTTTCAATCCAAGTCTTGCAAGACTCTTTCTTTCCAGTATTCTTTTGCTGCCTTTCGCGTTGCTATTGCAGCACGAAGAACCAAGATTTTAGAGCACCTTGGCGATGGCGTCAACAACGATGTCGATATTGCGCGAGTTCAGCGCGGCCACGCAGATGCGGCCCGTGTCCACAGCGTAGATCGACTGTTCGCGCAGCTTGCCCACCTGCTCCTTCGTCAGGCCCGAGTAGGAGAACATGCCAACCTGCTCGCGCACGAAATCGAAGTCGTGGCCCGGGGCTTTCTCCTTGAGCTTTTGGACAAACGCATCGCGCATTTCCTTGATGCGCACGCGCATGCCGGCCAGCTCGTCTTCCCACATTTGGCGCAGCTCAGGGGTGGACAGCACGGTCGCCACCACTTTGCCGCCATGGACCGGCGGGTTGGAGTAGTTGGTGCGCACCACGCGCTTGAGCTGCGACAGCAGGCGCGATGCCTCTTCGGCGCTGGCAGCGACCACGCTCAGGGCGCCCACGCGCTCGCCGTACAGCGAGAACGATTTGGAGAAGGAGTTCGACACCAGCAGCGGCACGCCGGTGGCGGCGAAGCGGCGCACCACGGCGCCGTCTTCGGCGATACCGGCGCCAAAGCCCTGGTAAGCCATGTCCAGGAATGGAATCAGGCCGCCCGCCACAACGGCGGCGATCACTTCATCCCATTGCGGCTGGCTGAGGTCAGCGCCGGTCGGGTTATGGCAGCAGGCGTGCAACACGACGACGGCGCCGCGCGGCATGGCTTTCAGCGCGGCCAGCATGGCGGCGAAGTTCACGCCGTGGGTGGCCGCGTCGTAGTAGGCGTAGTTGTTGACCTTGAAGCCGGCGCTCTCGAACAGGGCGCGGTGGTTTTCCCAGCTTGGGTCGCTGATGAACACTTCGGAATCAGGCGAGAAACGCTGGAGGAAGTCGGCGCCCAGCTTCAGCGCGCCGGTGCCGCCGATGGCCTGCACAGTGACGGCGCGGCGCTCTTGAACTACGGCGCTGTCGGCCCCAAATACCAGCTCCTGCACCGCCTTGTCGTATGCGGCCAAGCCTTCGATCGGCAGGTAGGTGCGCGGCGTTGGCTGTTCAATCAGAAGGTGCTCCGCTTTCTGCACGCATGCCAGCAGCGGCACTTTGCCGTTGTCGTCATAATAGACACCGACGCCCAGGTTGATTTTGGCTGGGTTGGTGTCTGCGTTGAAGGCTTCGGTGATCCCCAGGATCGGGTCGCGCGGAGCCATTTCGATGGCACTGAAAACGGAAGGGTTCGTCATGATAAGATTGGATTCGATTGGAAGCGGTTCGCAGAAATTTTGCCATCGCCCGAAGAAAATCCGGTCAGGGCGTCCGGCAAACCAATATTCTATCAAAGGTCTGACTACATGGCTGATCTAGCTACTCCCGGCGTTGTTGAGCCGACCGTTATTACATTCCCCGATTCGCCCTTCAAGCTGCACCAGCCCTTCCCTCCCGCCGGCGACCAGCCGACCGCCATCGAAGGCCTGTGCGAGGGCATCAGCGACGGTTTGTCGTACCAGACCCTGCTCGGCGTGACCGGCTCCGGCAAGACCTATACGATGGCCAACGTCATCGCGCGCATGGGCCGCCCGGCCATCGTGTTCGCGCCCAACAAGACGCTGGCGGCGCAGCTCTACAGCGAGTTCCGCGAGTTCTTCCCGGAGAATGCGGTCGAGTATTTCGTGTCCTATTACGACTACTACCAGCCGGAAGCCTATGTGCCGCAGCGCGATCTGTTCATCGAAAAGGATTCCTCGATCAACGAGCATATCGAGCAGATGCGCCTGTCCTGCACCAAGTCGCTGATGGAACGGCGCGATGTGGTCATTGTGGCCACGGTGTCGGCCATTTACGGTATCGGCAATCCCAACGAATACCACCAGATGATTCTGACCTTGCGCGCCAAGGACAAGGTCAGCCAGCGCGACGTGATCGCGCGCCTGATCCAGATGCAGTACACGCGCAATGAGGTGGACTTCGGCCGCGGCACCTTCCGCGTGCGCGGCGACACCATCGACATCTTCCCGGCCGAACACGCCGAGCTGGCGGTGCGTCTGGAAATGTTCGACGACGAGCTGGAATCGATCCAGCTGTTCGATCCGCTGACGGGGCGCGTGCGCCAGAAGATCCCGCGCTTCACCGTCTATCCCGGCTCGCATTACGTGACGCCGCGCTCCACCGTGCTGCGCGCCATCGAGACCATCAAGACCGAGCTGCGCGAGCGCCTGGAGTTCTTCCGCAAGGAGAACAAGCTGATCGAGGAACAGCGCCTGGAACAGCGCACCCGCTTCGATCTGGAAATGATGTCGGAGATCGGCTTCACCAAGGGCATCGAGAACTATTCGCGCCATCTGTCGGGCGCCCTGCCCGGCCATCCGCCGCCGACGCTGATCGACTATCTGCCGAAGGATGCGCTGATGTTCCTCGACGAGTCGCATGTGCTGGTCGGCCAGTTGAGCGCCATGTACAACGGCGACCGTTCGCGCAAGACCAATCTGGTCGACTACGGCTTCCGCCTGCCTTCGGCACTGGACAACCGTCCGCTCAAATTCGAAGAGTTCGAGAGCAAGATGCGCCAGACCGTTTTCGTCTCCGCTACGCCGGCCGACTACGAGAAGAAGCACGCCGACCAGGTGGTGGAACAGGTGGTGCGGCCGACCGGCCTGGTCGACCCGCAGGTGATCGTGCGTCCGGCGCGCACCCAGGTGGACGATCTGATGTCCGAGATCCAGGACCGGGTCGCCAAAAACGAGCGCGTGCTGGTGACCACGCTGACCAAGCGCATGTCCGAGCAATTGACCGAGTACCTGGGCGATCACGGCATCAAGGTGCGCTATCTGCACAGCGATATCGAAACCGTGGAGCGCGTGGAGATTCTGCGCGATCTGCGTATCGGCACTTTCGACGTGCTGGTCGGGATCAACCTGCTGCGCGAAGGCCTGGACTTGCCGGAAGTGTCGCTGGTGGCGATCCTGGATGCGGATAAGGAAGGCTTCCTGCGTTCCGAGCGCTCGCTGATCCAGACCATTGGCCGCGCGGCGCGTAACCTGAACGGCGTGGCCCTGCTCTACGCCGACAATATGACCGACTCGATGGAACGCGCCATCGGCGAAACGGAACGCCGCCGCGCCAAGCAGATCGCCTTCAACGAAGCGAACGGCATTGTGCCGCGCGGCGTGCACAAGGTGATCAAGGACATGATCGATGGCGTCTACAGCCCGAGCGCGGCGCGCGAAGAGCTCGGCGTGGCCCAGGAAACGGCCAAGTACGAAGCCATGAGCGAGAAGCAGATCAGCAAGGAGATCAAGCGCCTGGAGAAGCAGATGATCGACCACGCCAAGAATCTGGAGTTCGAAAAAGCGGCCCAGGTGCGCGACCAGCTGCACCATCTGAAGGAGCAGCTCTTCGGCGCGCCGGGCGCCGATGTGATCTAAGCGCCCGCCTCCCCTCTGAAACGCGCCGCCATTCCAGCGGCGCGTTTTTCATTTCAGTCCGCCGGCCTGCTCCAGGCGCTTGTAGAAGATGAAGGAGTATGCGATAGGCACCACCGCCCATGCGCCCAGCAGCAGCACTTGCAGCGGCAGCGGCGCGTTCAGCAAGGCCGCCAGCAGGCCAAGCACGCCGGTCGCCACCATGAAGCGGGCCGAGAAGCGGTGCGTGGCATGCCATACGCGCTCGTCGGCCAAGGTCCACGGCGTGCGGATGCCCAGATAGAAATTGCGCTTGACCTTGCCCAGCGGGTTGCCGATCAGGATCAGCAGCAGGAACATGCCCGGCATGATGGCGCGTCCGATATCGAACTCCACGCCGCGTACCTGCAGCAGCATCACCGCCTGAAAATAGCCCATCGCACCGATGATGGCGGTGACGACGAAATCGGCCGTGCCCTGGAAAGGCTTCACCTCGTATTTGCGCGGCGACAGGACCGGCAAGGCAAGGCCCAGCGCCAGCAGCAAAGCCATCAAGCCTGGTCCCAGCAGCCATATCTGCCAGCGCGGCCCGAAGCCATTGGCCTTGCCGTCCGGTCCCCAGTGATTGGGAATGATCTCCGGCAGCTGCGGGTAGCAGTACGCCGTAATGGCGGTGGAGACCAGGATCAACAGACAGCAGATTGCCAGATAGCGCTTGCTCATGCCTTCTTCCCTTTCGGTTCGGTCACGGTCAATTCCATCATCCAGGCCAGCATATCCTGCAGGACCGTGGTGTTCAGCGAGTACCAGATGGTCTGGCCGTCGCGCCGGCGCGAAATCAGGTCGGCGTCGGCCAGTACCGCGAAGTGATGCGACATCGTGGGGCGGCTCATATCGAAATGCGCGGCCAGCTCGCCGGCCGTCATTTCGCCCTGGCGCAGCAGGCGCAAAATTTCGCGCCGCGCCGGATCGGCCAAGGCTTTGAAAGTATCGTTGGTCGCGTTCATCGAATTATGAAATCTATCTAATTAGATACATATCGAAATATAGGGTGAAAAAATTGCCGCGTCAAGCGCGGCAATTTCAGGTGCGGACTTACAGGGTTTTGACGAATTCCCGGATTCCGCCCATCAGCATCTCGATCGACATGGCGGCCAGGATCAGGCCCATCAAACGCTCGAATGCCGTCATCACTTGCGGGCCGAGGACTTTCTGCAGGCGCTCGGCGCCGAGGAAGACAGCCAGCCAGACTACCAGCAGCGCGCCCAGCGCGGCCACATGCACCAGCACTTCGTGGGTGCTCTCGCGCGAGAACAGCAGCACGGTGGCCAGGGCCGAAGGGCCGGCCAGGGCGGGAATGGCCAGCGGCACGATGAAGGGTTCGCCGCCTTCGGTGCGGCCCAGCACACCGTCGGGATGCGGGAAGATCATGCGGATGGCGATCAGCAGCAGGATCACGCTGCCGGCAATGCGCAGCGAGGCTTCGGACAGCGACAGCGCGTTCAGGAAGTGGCGGCCGAAGAACATGAAGATCAGCAGCACGGCGCTGGCGATCAGGCATTCGCGGATGACGACACGCGGACGGCGTGCCGGCGGCACAGAGGACATGGCGGCGGCGAATAAGGGCACGTTGCCAAAGGGGTCTGTCACCAGCAGCAACAGGATAAAAGTCTGGAGGAAGTTCTGAGTCATGAAAAGCCTTGGGGATTGACTGCGAAAATGCAAGCCGTTTGCGATATGGTACCTTGCGCAACGGGGCGGCGGCAAATCCGGTTTTCCGATAAGGGTATTTGGCGGCAGATAATGCTAAAATCCCCGGCGTGAAACGACTTGTGCTCATTTTCTTGCTCGCCATCCTCCCGCTCCAGTATGCCTGGTCGGCGGCTGCCGCCTATTGCGGACACGAGTCGGGCAAGAGCCAGCACTTCGGCCATCACGCGCATGAGCATAAAGACAAGGCTGGCGCGGAAAAGCCGGTCGAGATCAAAAAATCCACCAAGATTCATGACGATTGCGGCGTCTGCCACCTGTCGCTGCAAGCGTCGCTGCTGCCCGCTCCCACACCTGTGCTGTCGCCGGACAGCGGGGCATGGCCGCCGCAAGAGGCGCCGCCTTTCACTTCCTTCATCGCCGACGGGCCCAAGCGCCCCGATTGGCGCCGTCTCGCCTAACGCGGCGAGACTTGCCTCTTCCCTGAGCATTTCAACAATTTAGCCAGACAGACCAGTCTCGTCGAATTTCATCCCTTTTCAGGAGAATTCGATGTATTCCCATGCTGTATCCGCAGGCTGGCGCGCCCTCATTCTGGGCGCGCTCGCCCTGCCCGTTTCATCCGCCATGGCGGCGGCCCCGCTGGCCGCGCCATCCGGCCCTGCCGCAAGCAGCTCCTTTGCCGCCACGTCAGCCAATGCGCCCGGCGCCAGCCTGGCCGCCGGCTCGGTTGCCTATGCCATCCCCGCACTGACGCTGCAGGCGGCGCTGAACCGCGCGCTGCAAGCCAATCCTGGATTGAACGCTGCCCGCCACGAAGTGCTGGCCCAGGACGGCGCCGTGCTGCAGGCCGGCGCGCGCCCCAATCCCACCTTATCGCTCGATCTGCAGGACCGCCGCCGCGAGACGCGCGAAACCACCTGGCAGCTTAGCCAGCCGCTGGAACTGGGCGGCAAACGCGCCGCCCGCGTGGCGGCCGCCGAGCGAGGCCGCGAGTACGCCGCCGCCGGTTTCGATGCGCAGCGCACCGAGCTGCACGCCCAGGTGGTCGGCGCCTTCTATGATGTGCTGATCACCCAGGAACGCCTGCGCCTGGCCCAGGATGCGCTGCAACTGGCCAAGCGCGCCAGCGATACCACAGCGCGCCGCGTGGCGGCCGGCAAGGTCTCGCCGGTGGAAGAGACGCGCGCCCGCGTCGCCGAATCCGGCGTGCGCCTGGAGCAGTCGCAGGCCGCGGCCGCGCTGGCGACGGCGCGCCAGCGCCTGGCCGCGATATGGGCCGCGCCGGCGCCGGACTTCGAGCAGGCCGAAGGCCGTCTCGATCCCCTGCCCGAGATTCCGGATGCCGCCATGCTGGCCGCGCGCCGCAGCGGCGCGCCCAATGTACAGGTGGCGCGCCGCGCGCTGGAGCAGCGCAAGGCCGAATCGCAGCTGGCCTTGGCCAACCGCGCGCCGGACGTGACGCTGAGCGTGGGCGTCAAGCGCGCCGAGGAAATGGGCCGCAACCAGGCCTTGCTCGGCTTCTCCGTGCCGCTACCCCTGTTCGACCGCAACCGCGGCAATGTACTGGAGTCGGCGCAGCGTGCCAACAAGGCCGAGGCGGAACTGAACGCCGCCACGCTGCAGCTGGATAGCGAGCTGGCGCAAGCCGTGGCCGACCTGTCCACCGCGCGCGAAACCGTGGCCGCCCTGCGCAACGACATCCTGCCCGGCGCCATCAGCGCCTACGACGCCGCTACCAAGGGCTTCGAATACGGCAAGCTGGGCTTCATCGACGTGCTGGATGCGCAGCGCACCTTGCTGCAAGTGCGCGCCCAGCATCTGAACGCCCTCGCCGACGGCCACCGCGCCGCCGCCGCCATCGAACGTCTGCTCGGCCATGCCTCCTTCGGCGCCGAACACTGAAAGCATCATCATGAAAAATACTCTGACACGCAAACAAACCATCGCCATCGGCGCCATTGCCGGCATTGGCGCCCTGCTGGCGGCACTGATCCTGCTGCCGAGCGGCGCAGGCAAGGCCACCGGCGGCGAACCGTCGCACGCCGAAGCAGGACATAAGGACGACCACAAAGAAGGCGGCAAGGAAGAACACGGCCATGAACATGGCAAAGAGACCGATGCCAAAGGTGCGAACAAGGCCGCCGCCGCAAGCGAGGAACACGCCGAGCTGGTGGAATTCAGCGCCCAGCAAATCCAGTCCGCCGGCATCACGCTGGAAGCGGCCGGTCCGGCCCTGATCGGCAGCAGCGTGACCCTGCCCGGCGAAATCCGCTTCAACGGCGACCGCACCGCCCATGTGGTGCCGCGCGTTGCCGGCGTGGTGGAAAGCGTCAGCGCCGACCTGGGGCAGCATGTGAAGAAGGGACAGGTGCTGGCCGTTGTCGCCAGCGCCGATCTGTCGGAACGCCGCAGCGAGCTGCTGTCGGCGCGCCAGCGCCTGAATCTGGCGCGCACCACGGCCGAACGCGAAAAGCAGCTGTGGCAGGACAAGGTCGCGCCCGAACTCGATTATCTGCAGGCGAAACAAGCCATGAACGAGGCGGAAATCGCCGTGCGCAACGCCCAGCAGAAGCTCGACGCCCTCGGCGCGGACGCCAGCGCCACCACGTCTTCGCGCCTGTCGGCCTACCAGATCCGCGCGCCTTTTGACGGCATGGTGCTGGAAAAGCATATCTCGCAAGGCGAGGCGGTGAAGGAGGATGCGAACGTCTTCACCATCTCCGACCTTTCCACCGTGTGGGCCGAGGTGGCGGTCTCGCCGTCCGACCTGGATGCGCTGCGCGTCGGCCAGCAAGCCACGGTCAAGGCCACGGCGCTCAACGCCAGCGCAAGCGGCACGGTGATCCACGTCGGCTCCCTGCTCGGTGAGCAGACGCGCACCGCCATGGCGCGCCTGTCGCTGCGCAATCCCGACCTGGCTTGGCGCCCAGGCCTGTTCGTCAGCGTGGACGCCGCGTCCAAGGCCTCCAACGCTGCCATCACCGTCGCCGCCGAAGCGGTGCAGACGGTGGAAGGCAAGGCCGCCGTCTTCGTCCGCACGCCGCAGGGCTTCCTGGCCCAGCCGGTGACGACCGGCCGCAGCGACGGCAAGCGCACAGAAATCCTCAGCGGCCTGAAAGCCGGCGCGCAGTATGCCGCCGTCAACAGCTTCGTGGTCAAGGCCCAGCAAGGCAAGGCCGGCGCCGAGCATAGCCACTGACGCGAAGAGGATACCGACCATGTTTGAAAAACTTATCCGCTTCGCCATCGGCCAGCGCTGGCTGGTGATGCTGGCGGTGCTGGGCATGTCCATCCTGGGCATTTACAGCTACCAGCGCCTGCCCATCGACGCCGTGCCGGACATCACCAATGTCCAGGTGCAGATCAATACCGCCGCTCCCGGCTACTCGCCACTGGAAACCGAGCAGCGCATCTCGCAGCCGCTGGAAGCGGTGATGGCGGGCCTGCCGCGCCTGGAGCAGACGCGCTCCCTGTCGCGCTATGGCTTGTCGCAGATCACCGTCACCTTCCGCGACGGCACCGACCTGTATTTCGCGCGCCAGCTGGTCAACGAACGCCTGCAGGAGGCGCGTGCGCGCCTGCCGGCCGGTGTGATCCCGGCCATGGGGCCAATCTCCACCGGCCTCGGCGAGATCTATCTGTGGACGGTGGAAGCCAAGGACGGCGCCAAGAAATCCGACGGCACGCCCTACTCCCTGAGCGATCTGCGCGAAATCCAGGACTGGATCATCAAGCCGCAACTGCGCAATGTGCCGGGCGTGACCGAGATTAACTCCATCGGCGGCCATGCCAAGGAATACCAGGTGGCGCCCGATCCCGGCAAGCTGGCTTCCTATGGCCTCAGCCTGCAGGACGTGGTGACGGCGCTGGAGCGCAATAACGGCAATACCGGCGCGGGCTATATCGAACGCCGTGGCGAACAATTGCTGGTGCGCGCGCCGGGCCAGGTCGCCACGCTGGACGATATCCGCGACATTGTGGTTGCCAATGTGCGCGGGGTGCCGATCCGCATCCGCGATATCGGCGAAGCGCGCATCGGCCGCGAGCTGCGCACCGGCGCCGCCACCGCCAATGGCCATGAGTCGGTGCTGGGCACGGTCTTCATGCTGATCAGCCAGAACAGCCGCGCCGTGTCGCAAGCGGTCGCCAAGCGCATGGACGAAATCGCGCGCACCCTGCCGCAGGGCGTGAGCGCCACCACGGTGTACGACCGCACGGTGCTGGTGGATAAGGCCATCGCCACCGTCAAGAAGAACCTGCTGGAAGGCGCGGTGCTGGTGATCGCGGTGCTCTTCATCTTCCTCGGCAATATCCGCGCCGCCGTGGTGACGGCGATGGTGATTCCGCTGTCGATGCTGTTCACTTTCAGCGGCATGGTGGCTTACAAGGTCAGTGCCAACCTGCTCAGCCTCGGCGCGCTGGACTTCGGCATCATCGTCGATGGCGCGGTGGTGATCGTGGAAAACTGCGTGCGCCGCCTGGCCCATGCCCAGGCCACGCTGGGCCGCAAGCTGACGCGCGAAGAGCGCTTCGAGGAAGTCTTCGCCGCCGCCCGCGAGGCGCGCCGTCCGCTGCTGTTCGGGCAGCTCATCATCATGATCGTCTACCTGCCGATGTTCGCCCTGTCCGGCGTGGAAGGCCGCATGTTCCATCCGATGGCGATCACCGTCGTCATCGCCCTGCTGGGCGCCATGATCCTGTCGATCACCTTCGTGCCGGCCGCCGTCGCCCTCTTCATCGGCGACAAGGTGGAAGAGAAGGAAAACCGCCTCATGCTGGCCGCGCGCGCCTGGTATGCGCGCGCGCTCGACCTGGCCCTGGCCAACAAGCCGGTGGTGCTGGCCTTTGCCGCCGTGACGGTGCTGCTTTCCGGCCTGCTGGCCAGCCGCATGGGCAGCGAGTTCGTGCCGAGCTTGAACGAAGGTGATTTCAGCGTGCAGGCGCTGCGCATTCCCGGCACCAGCCTGACGCAATCGGTAGCCATGCAGATGCAGCTGGAGCGCGAACTGAAACGCCAGTTCCCCGAAATCGAGCGCATCTTCGCCCGCACCGGCACGGCGGAAATCGCCTCCGACCCGATGCCGCCGAATATCTCGGACGGCTATATCATGCTCAAGCCGCAGGACCAATGGCCGCAGCCGCGCAAGACGCGCGACGAATTGCTGGCAGCGATCCAGGCGGCGGCCGAAAAGCTGCCGGGCCAGAACTACGAGTTCTCCCAGCCGATCCAGCTACGCTTCAACGAGCTGATTTCCGGCGTGCGCAGCGACGTGGCGGTGAAGCTGTTCGGCGACGATATGGCGGTGCTGGACGCGCAGGCGGCGCGCATCGCCGCCGTGCTGCAGAAGGTGCGCGGCGCGGCCGAGGTCAAGGTCGAGCAGACCACCGGCCTGCCGATGCTGAATATCCGTGTCGACCGCGCCAAAGCGGCGCGCTATGGCTTGAACACGGGCGATATCCAGGATGCCATCGCCATCGCGCTGGGCGGCAAGGAAGCGGGCAATCTGTTCCAGGGCGACCGCCGCTTCGACATCGTGGTGCGCCTGGCCGACGAAGTGCGCAGCGATCCGGAAGCGCTGGCGCGCCTGCCGATTCCGCTGCCGCAGCAGAAAGGCGGCAGCACCGGCGCCAGCGCCGCCACCAGCAATGGCGGCGCCACCGCCGATGAGCGCATCAGCCATATCCCGCTGAGCGAAGTGGCGACGCTGGAGGTAGCGCCCGGCCCGAACCAGGTCAGCCGCGAAGACGGCAAGCGCCGCATCGTGGTCAGCGCCAATGTGCGCGGCCGCGATATCGGTTCCTTTGTGGCCGAGGCGCAGCAAGCCATGCAGGACGGCGTCAAGCTGCCGCCCGGCTACTGGACCAGCTGGGGCGGCCAGTTCGAGCAATTGCAGTCAGCCGCCGAGCGCCTGCAGATCGTGGTGCCGGCCGCGCTGGCCCTGGTGCTGGTGCTGCTGTTCGCCATGTTCGGCAGCATGAAGGATGGCTTGCTGGTGTTCAGCGGCATTCCATTTGCGCTGACCGGCGGCATCGCGGCCTTGGCCCTGCGCGGCATTCCGCTTTCGATTTCGGCGGCGGTGGGCTTTATCGCGCTGTCCGGCGTGGCGGTGTTGAATGGTCTGGTGCTGCTGTCCTTCATCCGCAGCCTGCGCGAGCAAGGCATGGGACTGGACCAGGCGATCCGCGAAGGCGCGCTGACGCGCTTGCGTCCCGTGCTGATGACGGCGCTGGTGGCTTCGCTGGGCTTCGTGCCGATGGCGCTGGCCACCGGCACCGGCGCCGAGGTGCAGCGTCCGCTGGCCACCGTGGTGATCGGCGGCATCCTGTCCTCCACCGCCCTGACCCTGCTGGTGCTGCCCCTGCTCTACCGCCTGGCGCACCGCCGCGCGGAAGAGATGGAGGCTGGACAGCAGGTGGCATCCGGCCAGGCCAGCTGACGCCAAGGCCGTGATGGCGCGGCGGCTGCGCGATAAAGCGCGCCGCTGCCGCGCTGGAGCGGCGCCGCGCCGTCCGGCCTGGCCAGCTGAAAACACAAAAGAAAATGGCGGGAGGCTTTACAGCCATCCCGCCATTTTTATGGCTTGCGTTTGCCGCTACGCTCAGGCAGCGGTTTCGCCTTTCTTGATCCATGCGGCCAGCTGGTGCGGGCGCAGGCCGTCGTAGTCTTCGAACGGCTGGTGGATCCATGGGTTATGCGGCAGTTCTTCCATCTGGTAGTCGGGCTTGAAGGTGGAGCAGCCCTTGGTCCAGATCACGGCCGAACGCACTTCGGTCACGCCTTCGAAGTTTTCCTTCAGATGCTTCATGACCTTGGTCAGGGTCACGCCGGAATCGGCCAGGTCGTCCACCAGCAGGATCTTGCCGGACAGCGGACCTTTGGTCATCGTCATGTACTTGGCGATATCCAGGTCGCCCTGCACCGTGCCGGCTTCCGCGCGGTAGGAGCTGGTCGACAGGATGGCCAGAGGCACGTCGAAAATACGCGAGAAGACGTCGCCGGGACGCACGCCGCCGCGCGCCAGGCACAGCACCATGTCGAACTTCCAGCCCGACTCATGGACCTTGAGCGCCAAGCGCTCGATCAGGCGGTGATACTCATCCCACGACACCCACAGGTGTTTTTCGTTCGTTTGAGGGGTGTTCATGTAAATACCTCTTGTTGTGCGAATTGCTTTTTATTCGAATGGGTGGCGCAGGACGATAGTCTCTTCGCGGTCAGGACCGGTGGAAACCATATCGACCGGCACGCCCACCAGTTCCTCGATGCGCTTGATGTAAGCACGCGCAGCGGCAGGCAGCGCGGCCAGCGACTTGGCGCCGACGGTGCTGTCTTTCCAGCCTGGCATTTCTTCGTAGATCGGCTGGCAGCGCGCAGCGTCTTCAGCACCGACCGGGAAGATGTCGATCTGTTTACCGTCGATGGTGTAGCCGGTGCAGATCTTCAGGGTTTCCAGGCCATCCAGCACGTCCAGCTTGGTCAGGCACATGCCCGACACGCCGTTGATCTGCACCGAGCGGCGCAGCAGCGCGGCGTCGAACCAGCCGCAGCGGCGGGCACGGCCCGTCACGGTGCCGAATTCGTGGCCCACGGCCGACAGGTGGTGGCCAACGCCGGCATCGGTCGGCAGTTCCGAAGGGAACGGGCCGGAACCCACGCGGGTGGTGTAAGCCTTGGTGATGCCCAGGATGTAGTGCAGCATGTTCGGACCCACGCCCGAACCGGCGGCGGCGTTGCCGGCCACGCAGTTGGAGGACGTCACGAACGGATAGGTGCCGTGGTCCACGTCCAGCAGCGAACCTTGCGCGCCTTCGAACAGCAGGCTGCCGCCGGCTTTATGCACGGCGTACAGGGCGCTCGACACGTCGGCCACCATCGGGCGCAGGCGCGGCACATAGGCCAGCGCGTCGTCCAGCACCTTCTGGTACTCGACCTTCGGCGCCTTCAGATAGTTTTCCAGCACGTAGTTGTGGTAGTCCAGGTTCTCGGCCAGCTTCTCGGCGAAACGCTTTTCGTTCAGCAGGTCGGCGATACGGATGGCGCGGCGCGCCACCTTGTCTTCATAGGCCGGGCCGATGCCCTTGCCGGTGGTGCCGATCTTGGCGGCGCCGCGGGCCGCTTCGCGGGCAGCATCCAGCGCGGTGTGGTAAGGCAGGATGACCGGGCAAGCCTCGGAAATCTTCAGGCGCGAGGACACTTCCACGCCCACCGCTTCCAGCTTGTCGATCTCGCGCAGCACGTCCGGCACGGACACCACCACGCCGTTGCCGATGTAGCAGGCCACGCCTGGGCGCATGATGCCCGAAGGGATCAGCTGCAGCGCGGTCTTCACGCCGCCGATCACCAGAGTGTGGCCGGCATTGTGGCCGCCCTGGAAGCGCACCACGCCTTGCGCGTGCTCGGTCAGCCAATCGACGATCTTGCCTTTACCCTCATCGCCCCATTGGGTCCCGATGACGACGACGTTCTTTGCCATAGTTTTCTTTGACATCACACTAACCTAAGTTTTTAAGAATCCAGTTGCTACCATTATCGTCGAGCACCAGCGCGCGGTCGCACTCGAACTCGTCCTGTTCATTGCTGTGACCCGGCATGGACTGGATCACAACTTCGCCGGACTTGCGCAGTTCGGCGATTTTTTCCTTCAATTCGGGCGCATTGCCCCACGGTGCGCGGATCGAATGCTTGCGCTCCGCCGTTGGCAACAGGCGCGCCAGCTCGCGCAGGTCGAGCGAGAAGCCGGTGGCGGGACGGGCCCGGCCAAAAGCTTCGCCAACGTGATCGTAGCGGCCGCCGCGCGCCACCGCATTGGGCAGGCCCGGCACGTACAGCGCAAACATGGCACCGCTCTCATACTGATAGCCGCGCAGGTCGGCCAGGTCGATCGCCACTTCGGCGCGGCCGATGGCCGATGCCGACAGCGCCGCCAGTTCCGCCAGCGCCTTGGCGATGCCCGGCACGTCGGGCAGTTCGGCGCGGGCGCGCTTGAGCACATCCACGTCGCCGTACAGATGCGGCAGGGCCAGCAGCGCATCGCGCGTGGCCGGGGCGTAATGGGCCGTCAGTTCGCGCAGGCCGGGCACGTCTTTCGCGCGCAGCAGCTGAACGATGGCGATATGGTCTTTCTCGGCCGCCTTGTCGAGTTCCAGGATGGCGCGCAGCACGCCGACGTGGGCCAGGTCCAGGCGCACTTCGGTGAAGCCGGCCAGGGCCAGCGAGGCCAGGGCCAATTCCTGGATTTCGGCGTCCGCTTCCAGGCCGGCGTGGCCGTAGATCTCGGCGCCGATCTGCACCGGTTCGCGCGTGGCGTGCAGGCCGGACGGGCGGGTGTGCAGCACCGAGCCGGCATAGCACAGGCGCGTGACGGAGTTGCGGTTGAGCAGGTGGGCGTCGATGCGGGCGACCTGGGTGGTCATGTCGGCGCGCAGGCCGAGCATGCGGCCGGAAATCTGGTCCACCAGCTTGAAGGTGCGCAGGTCGGTGTCCTGGCCGGCGCCAGCCAGCAGGGACTCTACGTACTCCAGCAGCGGCGGCATGACCAGCTCGTAACCGTACAGGCGGAAGTTATCCAGCATCTGGCGGCGCAGCTCTTCAATCTTGCGCGCTTCTGACGGCAGGACGTCGGCAATATGTTCAGGCAATAGCCAATTCGGCATGGGAAAACCGGATAGGGATTGATTAAAAAAATAGACTCTGCGACGCGGCGCCGCAACGCAATAAGCGGCGGGCCAAACCGCGTATTTTACGCGAAATCATAAGCTAACAGGAAAAAACTTGGGGCCGCGCACCTTGCGGCGCGCGGCCCCAGCTTGTCTTTTCTTCAGCTTTTACTTCTTGCCAGGTGCGCCGCCGCCGGCCGCGCCGCTGTTCTTGAAGTAGCGGAAGAAGTCCGAGTTCGGATCGACCAGCATCACGTCGGCCTTGCTCTTGAACGAGGCGCGGTAAGCTTCCAGGCTGCGGTAGAACTTGTAGAACTCCGGATTGCGGCCGAAAGCGTCGGCGTAAATCTGCGATGCCTTGGCGTCGCCCTCGCCCTTGATCTTCTCGGCTTCGCGGTAGGCTTCGGCCAGGATCACGGTGCGCTGCTTGTCGGCGTCGGCGCGGACTTTCTCCGATTCGGCGCCGCCGGTCGAGCGCAGCTCGTTGGCCACGCGCACGCGCTCGGCCTTCATGCGGTCATACACGGAGTTGTTGATCTGCTCCACATAGTCCACGCGCTTCAGGCGCACGTCGATGATCTCGACGCCGATCTGCTTGGCCTCGGCGATCACCTTGGCGCGGATCGCCTCCATCACCTTGCCGCGCTGGCCGGAAATCACTTCGCGCACGGTGCGCTTGGTGATCTCATCGTTCAGCGAAGCCTTGATGATCTGCGACATGCGGTCGCGCGCGCGGCTCTCGTCGCCGCTGAAGCTGACGAAGTACAGGCGCGGATCGTTGATGCGCCATTTGACGAAGGCATCGACCAGGATATTCATCTTCTCGGCCGTGATGAAACGGTCGGCGTCGGGCGAATCGATGGTCATGATGCGCTTATCCAGATACAGCACGTTCTGGAATGGCGGCGGCAGCTTGAAGTGCAGGCCGGGCTGGTTGATCACCTGCTTCACTTCGCCCAGGGCGAACACGATCGCGTATTTGCGCTGGTCCACCACGAAGACGGTGGACGAGAGCAGCATCAGGGCCACGAAGCCCGCGATCAGGGTACTGACTATACGGTTCATTAACGGCTCTCCCGATCACGAGACGATTCGCGCGAACGACTGTCGCGGCGGTTCAGGTCCATCTGCGGCGGATTATCCGGCAGCAGGATGGCGGTCGGCGGCGGCGGCGTCGCATTGGCGCGCGCGGCGGCATCGCTGGCAGCCACCTGGGAGATCAGTTTGTCCAGCGGCAGGTACAGCAGATTGCTGCCGGACTTGGAATCGACCATGACCTTGCTGGTGCTGGCGAAGATCTGCTGCATGGTGTCCAGATACATGCGGTCGCGCGTCACGGCCGGCGCCTTCTGGTACTCGACCAGCACCTGCTTGAAGCGGTCGGCGTTACCGGACGCGTTTTCCGTCACTTGCGCGCGGTAAGCCTCGGCCTGCTGCAGCAGGCGGAACGCCTCGCCGCGCGCCTTCGGCACCACATCGTTGGCGTAAGCCTGGCCTTCATTCTTCTGGCGCTCGCGGTCCTGGCTGGCTTTCACCGCGTCGTCGAAGGCGGCTTGCACCTGCTCCGGCGGCTGCACGCCCTGCATGGTCACATTCGTCACCTGCACGCCGGAGGCGTAGCGGTCCAGAATCTGCTGCATCAACTGCTGGGTTTCAAACGCGACCTTCTCGCGGCCCTCGTACAACACGAAGTCCATCTTGCTCTTGCCGACGATTTCGCGGATCGAGGTCTCGGCCACCTGGCGCACCGTGTCTTCCGGATCGCGGTTGTTGTACAGCCAGGCCACCGGGTCTTTCAGCTTGAACTGCACGGCGAACTGGATGTCGATGATGTTCTCGTCATCGGTCAGCATCAGCGATTCGCGCGCCTGCTTGTTCTTCACGTTCGAGCGGTAACCCACTTCCACCGTGCGCACCTGGGACACGTTGACCGTTTCGTCGGCCTGGAAAGGATAAGGCCAGCGCCAGTTGAAACCGGCCGGCGTGGTGTGGCTGAATTTGCCGAAGGTCGTCACGACCCCGGTCTGCCCCTCCTGGACGATGAAAGCGCCGCTGGCCAGCCAGACCAGGGCTGCGATCGCGCCGACCGCGCCAAAGGTGGCGCCGGCGCCCTTCATCTCGCCGCCGCTGCCACCGTTGCCGCCGCCATTGCTGCCGCCGCCGCGGTTCTTCTGGCCGAACAGGCCATTCAGGCGCTGATTGAAATCGCGCCACAGCTGATCCAGATCCGGCGGGCCTTCGTTACCGGGCTTTTTGCCTTCTTGGGCGTGCTTGTTGCCATCCTTATTGCCCGAACCCCAGCGAGGGTCGTTCAGCGACAGCTTCAAGCCTATTCTTTTTAGGAGGGGAAGAGGCATGTTTTAATGTGATCCGACATGGGTGAAGGTGGAAATACTGTCCGGCGCCAAATAGTCCTCTTCGGCGCCGGCCCTGTCCTGTGCATCCCTGGCCGCTTCGGTGATCGCGCCGCGCAGCAGATCCAGGCCCTGGCCCGTGCGCGCACTGATGAAAACGCGGGAAATCTTATCATACTCATCACGCTCAACCGAAGGCTCCAGGCCGGCCGCGTCGATCTTGTTCCACACCAGGATCTGGGGGATGTGATCGGCGCCGATTTCCTTGAGCACCAGGTTGACCTGCTCGATCTGTTCCATGCGCACCGGGCTGGCCGCATCGACCACGTGCAGCAGCAGGTCGGCGTGGATGGTTTCTTCCAGCGTGGCGCGGAAAGCGGCCACCAGCTGGTGCGGCAATTCGCGCACGAAGCCCACCGTATCCGACACCACCACCGTGCCCACCTCCTCGCCCATATACACGCGGCGCGAGGTCGTATCCAGGGTGGCGAACAGCTGGTCGGCGACGTACACGCCGGCCTTGGTCATGCTGTTGAACAGCGTCGATTTGCCGGCATTGGTATAGCCGACCAGGGACACCGAGAAAGTATTGTTGCGGCCTCGCGCGCGGCGCTGGGTCTCGTGCTGCTTGCGCAGCTTGGCCAGGCGCGCGCGCAGCATCTTGACGCGCTCGCCGATCAGCCGGCGGTCGGTCTCAAGCTGGGTCTCGCCCGGACCGCGCAGGCCGATACCGCCCTTCTGCCGTTCCAAGTGGGTCCAGCCGCGGATCAGGCGCGTGGCCAAGTGCTGCAGCTGCGCCAGTTCCACTTGCAGCTTGCCCTCGTGGCTCTGCGCGCGCTGCGCGAAGATATCGAGAATCAGGCTGGTACGGTCCAGCACACGCACATTCAGGCGCTTTTCCAGATTACGCTGCTGGGCCGGCGACAGGGCGTGGTTGAAAATGACGATTTCGAGCTGCTGATCCTGCACGGCATGGCCGATTTCGTCGGCCTTGCCGCTGCCGACGAAATACGCCGCGTCCGGGCTGGAGCGCTTGCCCGTCACGGTGGCAACAGGGTTCACGCCCGCCGAACGGGCGAGCAACATCAATTCCTCGATACTGGCGGCGAAATCGCCCTGACCGAAATCGACTCCGACTAGTGCTGCGCGCATACGACGGTCAGGCAAAAGAAGTTAAAAGGCGAAGCTGCGTTGCCATTAAAGTCAACGCGCTTACTCCGCCTCGGATTCGATATTCAGGTTGACGGCGCGCGCCGGCACCACGGTCGAAATGGCGTGTTTGTACACCATTTGGGTGACGGTATTGCGCAGCAGGACGACGTACTGATCGAACGATTCAATATGGCCTTGCAGCTTAATGCCGTTGACCAGATAAATCGAAACAGGAACATGCTCTTTACGCAGCGCGTTCAGGAATGGGTCTTGTAATAATTGCCCTTTGTTGCTCATAACAGCTCCATTTTATGTTGTTGTGTTGGAATTGGAGGCGAAACGCTTGATTTCAAGTGCCAGCCCACCACTTCTCTGCAATAAAAATGGCAGAGAAGGCGGCTCCAAGGATACTGTAACCTGTTTTTCCGCTTTTTGCAGATTGCGCATCCGCTCCAGCAAAAATATTTCCAACGTTGGAAATGACTTCCGCTTATTTCTCTCTTTTATCGAAAGGATTTTTGCCAGTACGCAACTCAATGCGCAGCGGCGTGCCGACCAGCGAGAAGGTGTCGCGGAAATGCTTTTCCAGATAACGCTTATACGGCTCGCTCACCGCATCCAGCGAATTGCCGTGGATGACGATGACCGGCGGATTCATGCCGCCCTGGTGGGCGTAACGCATCTTCGGCCGCAGGCCGCCCTTGCGCTTCGGTTCCTGCTTCTCGATCGCTTCCTGCAAGGCGCGGGTCAGCTTCGGCGTGCCCAGGTTGGCGGTGGCCGCCGCATAGGCCGCATCGACGGATTTCATCAGCGGGCCGATGCCGGTCGACTTCAGCGCCGAGATGAAGTGGGTCTTGGCAAAGCCGAGGAAATCGAGCTTGCGGTCCAGGTCCATCTTGATCTGGTCGCGCTGGTGGGTTTGCAGGCCGTCCCATTTGTTCACGGCCAGCACCAGGGCGCGGCCCGACTCCAGGATGAAGCCGGCGATGTGGGCATCCTGCTCGGAGACGTCCTGCTGGGCGTCCAGCATCAGGATCACCACGTTCGCTTCCGAGATCGATTGCAGCGTCTTCACCACCGAGAATTTCTCGATGGCTTCGAACACCTTGCCGCGGCGGCGGATGCCGGCCGTGTCGATCAGGGTGTAGTTCTTGCCGTCGCGCTCGAACGGAATCTCGATCGAGTCGCGCGTGGTGCCCGGCATGTCGAAGGCGATCACGCGCTCTTCGCCAAGCAGGGTGTTGATCAGGGTGGACTTACCCACGTTCGGGCGGCCCACCAGGGCGATCTTCACGCCGCGCTCTTCGGGCAGCAGCTCGTCCTCGTCGGCCGGGCGCGATTCGAAGGCCTTGTCCAGCGCTTCCTGCACGAGATCGTTGACGCCGTCGCCATGGGCGGACGAGATGGCGTACGGTTCGCCCAGGCCCAGCTCATAGAAGTCCGAGACCACGGCCGTGTAGCGCATGCCTTCGGCCTTGTTCACCACCAGCAGCACCGGACGGCCGCTCTTGCGCAGGAAGTCGGTGATGGTCTTGTCGTGCGGGGTCATGCCCTGGCGGCCATCGACCAGGAAGATGACCACGTCGGCTTCGGCCACGGCCTGCTTGGTCTGCAGGGCCATCTGGAACATGATGCCATCCTTGGCGACCGGCTCGAAACCGCCGGTATCGATGACCAGGAAGGGACGTTCGCCGACGCGGCCCTCGCCATAGTGACGGTCACGCGTCAGACCAGGCAAGTCCGCCACCAGCGCGTCGCGCGAGCGGGTCAGACGATTGAATAGGGTCGATTTCCCGACGTTCGGGCGACCTACGAGTGCGATTACCGGCTTCATTTTATAAGTATTACTCGACCGCGAGAGCGGTCACTGTTCCTGCTTGGGTTTGGAAAATCAAATTCGTGCCAGCCACCAGGGGCACCGAACGAATCGGGCTGCCATCGGTGGCGACGCGGCCAATCAATGCCCCATCTTCCCGCGACAGGAAGTGGACATAGCCTTGGAGATCGCCCACCGCCACGGCGCGGCCATACGACAGCGGCGTGGACAGACGGCGGTTCTCCAGTTTTTCATTCTTCCATGCGCTCTGGCCGCCTTCGCGGCCGTAAGCGATCACGGCGCCCTTGTCGTCGGAGACAAAGACGAAGCGCTGGTCCACGGCCACGCCCACATCGGACGAGGTATCCTTATTCCAGCGCCCGACACCGGTGTTCAGGTCGAAGCAGCCGACGCGGCCCTGATAGGTGACGGCGCAGATATCCTGCTCGTACACCACCGGCGTGCCGGCGATGTCGGCCACGCGTTCCAGTTCGGTGGCGCCGCGCGGTTCGGCCACGGCCACCTCGAAGCGCGGCAGGCCGGCCGCCAGGGTCAGGGCCAGCAGCTTGCCGCCCGGCTGGGCCACGTAGACATTGCTGCCCGCGATCACCATGCCCGGCGCATTGCGCAGGGTCAGGGCCGGCGTGGTGCGCTGCACCGTCCAGCGCTGCTTGCCGGTCTTGGCTTCATAGGCGGTGATCTTGTTGTCCACCGTGCGCACCACCACCACATCCTCGCCCACCACCGGATTGGACAGCACTTCGCTGCTCGCTTGCGCCTTCCACAGCGATTTGCCGTCGGCGTCGAAAGCCAGCACCTGTCCCTTGACGCCGCCCACCACCACCACGCTGCCGTTGGTGGCCACGCCGGCGGTCAGATCGCTGCCGGCCTTGATGCGCCACTGCTGCTTGCCGCTGGCGGCGTCGATGCGCTCGATGGCGCCGTCGGCGTCGGCCAGGTACAAGCTGGCACCCGACAGCGCGGGCGAGAAGACCGCCGCGCCGGCCTTGCCGACCGAATGCTTCCAGACGGTGCGCACGGCCATCGGCGACTTCAGTTCAACCAGCGGCGCCGGCTTGTTTTTCTCTTCCGATGCGAAAGGGTTCAGGGAGCTGCAACCCGAGGCCAGAGCCAGCAGGCTGACGCCAATTACTTTTCCGGTGATACGCATAAATATGTTTACCTCAATCCTGGAGATGGGGTACTGATCGTGGGAGCGCGGCGCTTAGGCGGCGGCTTTCTCTTCCGGCACGCTGCCGCCGATGGCTTCCAGCTTCAGCTCGATGAGCTGGCGGCCGGGGTTCTTCTTGTCGGTCGCATCCAGCGCGGCTTTATACGCGGCGCGGGCTTCCACCAGCTTGTTCTGGGCCACCAGGATATCGCCCTTGCGGTCGGCCACGGCGCCGCTGAACTGCGGCGAGCTGTCGCCGGCCAGCACTTTCAGCGCTTCGTCGTAGGCTTTCTCGTCCAGCAGCACGCCGGCCAGGCGCAGCTTGGCGACGGCCTTGTACTCTTCATTGCCCTTCTCGATCACCCATTGCAGCTGGGCCTTGGCAGCCTTCATATCGTTGGCGTCGAAGGCGCTCTTGGCGGCCACCAGGGCGCTCATCTGCGCATAGGCGGTGGCGCCGAAGCGGCTCTGGATGTCGCCGGCGGCGCGCTGCACCTTGGCGTTGTCCTTGCCCACCGACGTCTGCATTTCATCGTACAGGGTCGAGGCTTGCGCCGCCTGGTTGCGCTGATAGTAGTTCCAGCCATTCCAGCCGGAGAAGGCGGCCAGGCCGGCGATCACCACCCAGGACGTCAGGTTGCCGTACTTCGCCCACCAAGCCTTGAGGGAAGCAAGCTGTTCTTGTTCTTCGAGATCGTATGCCATTGTCTGTCTGCTTATCGTTTATCGGGTTGAAGGAGTGCTGCTCGGATCAGTGAAAGCGGTGGTGATGCACGTGGTCGTGGTCATGGTCGCAGTCGTCTCCACAGCCTGCGATCTGGTCCACGATATGGTCCACCACGCCGTCGAAGGGCACGGTGGCTTGCTGCTGCTCGCCCTCTTCGCCGCGCAGCGCTTTCACGCTGGCGGTCTTGTTGGCCACTTCGTCCTCGCCCATGATGACGGCGAAGGCGGCGCCGCTGGCGTCGGCCTTCTTCATCTGCGATTTGAAGCTGCCAGGACCTGTGGTGGCGGCGCAGTGCAGCACCACATCCAGGCCGGCGTCGCGCAGGCGCTCGGCCAGCACGAAGGATTGCATCTGGGCTTCCTCGCCCTGGTGCACCATGTAGACGTCGCACTGGCTAGGCTCGGCGATGTCGCCGGCGGCCTTCATCAGTTCGATCAGGCGCTCGATGCCCATGGCGAAGCCCACGGCCGGCGTCGGCTTGCCGCCGAACATTTCGATCAGCGGGTCATAGCGGCCGCCGGCGCAGACCGTGCCTTGCGCGCCCAGTTCGTCCGTCACCCATTCGAACACGGTGCGGTTGTAGTAATCGATGCCGCGCACCAGGCGGGTATTGATCACGAAGGGAATATTGTTCGCCTTGAGGATCTTCTGCACGCCTTCGAAGTGGGCCAGCGATTCCGCGCCCAGGTAGTCGAGCAGCTTGGGCGCCTGGTTGACCATCTCCTGCATGGCAGGGTTCTTGGTGTCCAGGATGCGCAGCGGATTGCTGTGCAGGCGGCGCTTGGCTTCGGCGTCGAGGATGTCCTCGTGCTGTTCCAGGTAGGCGATCAGGTCGACGCGGTGGCGCGCGCGCTCCTCGGCGTCGCCGATCGAGTTCAGTTCCAGGCGGATGTTCTGCAGGCCCAGGTCGTCCCACAGGCGGCGGCACAGCATGATCAGTTCCGCATCGATATCCGGGCCGGTGAAGCCCACGGCTTCGGCGCCGAACTGGTGGAACTGGCGGTAGCGGCCGCGCTGCGGCTTCTCGTGGCGGAACATCTGGCCCTTGTACCACAGGCGTTTCGGGCCTTCGTACACCAGATTGTGTTCCAGCACGGCGCGCACCACGCCGGCGGTGTTTTCAGGACGCAGGGTGAGCTGGTCGCCGTTCATCGAATCGGTGAAGGAGTACATCTCCTTTTCCACGATATCGGTCACGGCGCCGATGGCGCGCGCGAACAGGCGGGTCTCTTCCACGATCGGCGTGCGGATCTGCTGGAAGCCATAGCTCTGCATGATGGACTGTGCGGTGTTTTCGAACAGTTCCCACAGGTGGGCGTCGGCCGGCAGAATGTCATTCATGCCTTTGATGGCGACGATTTTCTCGGCTTTTTTATTTTCGGACATAGGATTCTCTAAGCTTGTTTCTTAAGCTGCTTGTTTGCTGTAATTCTTGCGCACGTAATCGAGCACGATGGTCTGGAACTCCTGCACGATATTCTCGCCGCGCAGGGTAGCCACTTTCTCGCCATCGACAAACACCGGCGCGGCCGGCGACTCGCCGGTGCCGGGCAGGCTGATGCCGATATTGGCGTGCTTGGATTCGCCAGGACCGTTGACGATGCAGCCCATGACGGCCACGTTCATCGCCTCCACGCCCGGATAAGTCTTTTTCCATTCCGGCATCTGCTCGCGCAGATAGGTCTGGATATCGTCCGCCAGCTCCTGGAACACGGTGGAGGTGGTGCGGCCGCAGCCCGGGCAGGCAATCACCATCGGCGTGAATTTGCGCAGGCCCATGGTTTGCAGGATTTCCTGGCCCACCACCACTTCCTTGCTGCGGTCGCCGCCCGGTTCCGGGGTCAGCGAAATGCGGATGGTGTCGCCAATGCCTTCCTGCAGCAGCACCGACAGCGCGGCGGTCGAGGCGACGATGCCCTTGCTGCCCATGCCCGCCTCGGTCAAGCCCAGATGCAGGGCGTAATCGCAGCGCTTGGCCAGCTCGCGGTAGACGGCGATCAGATCCTGCACGCCGGACACCTTGCAGGACAGGATGATCTTGTCGCGGCCCATGCCCAGCTCCTCGGCGCGCACCGCATTCTCGATGGCGGAAGTGACCAGGGCTTCGTACATCACGGCCTGGGCGGTCCAGGGATTGGCGCGCGCCGCGTTCTCGTCCATGATGCGCGCCAGCAGCGCCTGGTCCAGCGAACCCCAGTTCACGCCGATGCGCACCGGCTTGTCGTACTTGATCGCCACCTCGATCATCTGGGCGAACTGGGTATCGCGCTTGGCGCCCTTGCCCACATTGCCCGGATTGATGCGGTACTTGGACAGCGCCTGGGCGCAGTCCGGGTATTCGGTCAGCAGGGTGTGGCCGTTGTAATGGAAGTCGCCGACCAGGGGCACATCGACGCCCATCTTATCCAGCTGCTCGCGGATATAGGGCACGGCGGCGGCCGATTCCGGACGGTCCACCGTCAGGCGCACCAGCTCCGAACCGGCGCGCGCCAGTTCCTTGATCTGGATCGCGGTCCCCACCGCGTCGGCGGTGTCGGTATTGGTCATGGACTGCACCACCACCGGCGCGGCGCCACCCACCCAGACCTTGCGCTCGCCGTGCGCCACCAGCACGCCGCAACTGGTGCGGCGCAGGCTCGGTCCCGACGGAATGGCTGTATTCATAGAAGACATGGCTGTATCTGCTGGCTAAAAACGGTTATTACTTGATGTTGACGCGGGAGATTGTACCGCCTGGCACATGCGGCAGCTCCAGCGGCGCGCCGCGCAGGGTCGCCTGCACGCCGCCCGGTTTGCCGACGATCAGCAGGGCCGGATCCTTGATCTCGAAAGTCTCGGTGCTGCCCGCCTTGACCAGACGCGAAATCAGCGGCGCACCGCCTTGGCGGCGAATCTCCACCCACGAATCCTCGTTCACCTTCAGCACCAGGGTGCCGCCTGCCGCCGCAGCGGCGGTGGCTGGCGCGACGGCCGCAGGTGCCGGCACGGTCGCGGCAGGCGTGGCGGCGGCCAGCGGCGCGGCTGGTTTGACTGCGGCAGCGGCGGCCGGTGGCGGCACGGCCGCTGCGGCCGGAACGGTAGCCGGCGCGGTGGCCACGGGCGTCGCCGCCGGGCTGGCGGCCGGCGCGGCGGCCGGAGTATTGACGCCAGCCTGCGGCGCGTCGGTGGCGGCGGCGCCTTGCGGCGGCACCGATACCAGCGGCACCGTATTCGATTGCAACGGTGCGGTGTCGGCGTTCGGGCTGGTCACGGTGACCGGCGTCTGCACGTCGGCGCTGGCGGCGGCCGATGCGCTCTCAGCGGCCGGCGCGGCGCTGTCGCCACGGCTGAACATTGCGGGATTGATGACGCCCGCTTTCCAGGCGCCGGCCACGGCCAGCGCCAGCACCACCACGGCGCCGCCGGCAGCCAGCATGCCGATGCGCGACTGGCGACGCTCGGTCAGCGTCGGGAAGCGCGACTCGGTAAAGGTCGTGCCGATCGCTTCGCGCCGCACCGGCTGCGCATGTTCATGCACCGTATCGGACGGCACTTCGATCATCGCCACCAGCGGCGCGGCGTCGAGCCGGACCACCTTGGCGTAAGCGCGCACGAAACCGCGCGTCACGGCCATATTCGGCAGCGCGGCATAGTCGCCGCTCTCGATGGCCGCCACCTGGCGCGGCGCCAGCTTGAGCTGGTCCGCGATCTGCTCCACCGTCAGGCCCAGCGCCTCGCGCTGCGCCGCCAGCTGCGCTCCGGGCGTAGAAGCATTGCGCTGGTCTTTCGGCTCGTCCTGCCATTCTGAATCCATTGGTACCCCTGTCTCACTCATCAAACGCCCCACGTTGGTACGCAGCATACTCGGACGAGGCGGAATGGTGGCGGCGCAATTGCGTCGCCCAGCCCTGCTCCGCGCCGGTATCGCCCAGCTTATGCTGCACTTTAATCGCCAGCCACAATACGTCCGCCGTCAGGCTGTCCGTCTTGGCTACCTTGCCCAGCCGGGTGATGAAAAAACCGGCGCGCGGATAGTCGCGGCGCTCGTAATACACCCGTGCCAGGTTGATGTTCGTAATCGCCAGATCCGGCGTCAGCTGCAAGGCCGGCAGCAGGTATTTTTCCGCCTGCGCAAAGTCCTTCAGCTTCAGGGCGCAATCGCCCGCATTATTCAGCGCCGTCGCCGGCGACTGGTAGGCGCGGTTGCCCAGCGCCGCATCGAAGTACTTGAACGACTCGCCCACCTTGCCGGTCTGGCACAGATAGGAGCCGTAGTTATTGCTGATTTCCGGATTCTGCGGCGCCAGCTTGAGCGCATGCTGGAAGCTGTCGCCGGCCAGGGCCACCTCGCCCATGGCCATATACACCAGCGCGCGCATGCCATAGGCGTCGGCGTTTTCCGGTTCGGCCACGATGGCTTTCTTCACCTCGTCCAGCGCCACCGCGTACTGGCCCTGCTCGTAATAGCCGACCGCCAGCTGCATGCGGATTTCGGCGCGCTTCTGCGCCGACGTCTGGTCGGACGCGGTGGGCAGATCGGCCTTCACCTTGGCGTCCGGCGCCGCGCAGCCGCATAGCAGTCCGGCCAGGCCGAAAGCGGCCAGGCGGGCGTAGCGGCGCGGGGCGGCGGCGGTCATCAGGAACGGATCTCCACGATCTTGCCGAAATTGGCGCCGAATTTCTCCTGATATTCGGCCATCTTCTCCATTCGCTCCTGCACGCGGGTGCGGTCCTTGACCTCGCCGGCCAGCTGGCCGCAGGCGGCATCGATATCGTCGCCGCGCGTCTTGCGGATGGTGGTGACGATGCCGGCGTCCATCAGGATCTGGGAGAAGGCCTTGATGCGCGGGTTCTTCGAGCGCGTCAGGCCCGATTCCGGGAAGGGGTTGAACGGGATCAGATTGAACTTGCAGTTCACGCCATACTGGGGATGGTTGACCAGCGCCACCAGCTCGCGCGCATGCTCGTCGGTATCGTTGAAGCCGTCCAGCATGCAGTATTCGAAGGTGATGAAGTCGCGCGGCGCGAATTCCAGATAGCGCTTGCAGGCCGACAGCAGCTCGGCCAGCGGGTATTTCTTATTCAGCGGCACCAGGCCGTTGCGCAGCTCGTCGTTCGAGGCGTGCAGCGAGACGGCCAGGGCCACCGGCACGTCCTGCGCCAGCTTGTCGATCATCGGCACCACGCCCGAGGTGGACAGGGTCACGCGGCGGCGCGACAGGCCGTAGGCGTTATCGTCCAGCATCAGCTTGAGCGCGGTGGCGGTCGGCTCGTAATTGAGCAGGGGCTCGCCCATGCCCATCATCACCACATTGGTGATCTGGCGCTCGCCTTTCGGGCCCGGCTCGATGCCCTTGGTCTTGCGCAGTTCGAATTCGGCCATCCACAGCTGGCCGATGATTTCGCCCACGCTCAGATTGCGGTTGAAACCTTGCTTGCCGGTCGAGCAGAAGCGGCAGTTGACGGCGCAGCCGGCCTGGGTCGAGATGCACAGGGTGCCGCGATTTTCTTCCGGGATGAACACGGTTTCCACCGCATTGCCATTGCCCACGTCGACCAGCCACTTGCGCGTGCCGTCGGTCGAGGTGTGATCGCTGATGACGGTCGGCGCCACGATATGGGCGCGCGTCTTCAGCTTCTCGCGCAGCGATTTGGCGAGGTCGGTCATGCTGTCGAAGTCGGAGGCACCGAACTGGTGGATCCAACGCTGCAGCTGTTTGGCGCGAAACGGCTTCTCACCCAACTCCGCACAGTAGGCGATCAGTTGCGCGGGATCGAGGTCCAGCAGATTGGTGAGGGTCGTTTCCATAATCTTGCTCATTACAATTTCTAAAATGCGCTTGCCTCCCGTGCCGGGCAAACCGGTGCGGGAGGCAAACAGATACTACTCTATACCGTCAGTACGACGCTAATTTTTGCCGAAGCAAAAATTAACGGGAGTACACGTTCAGTGCTGGGAAGTAGTAAGCGATTTCCACAGCGGCGGTTTCGGCAGCGTCCGAACCGTGAACGGCGTTAGCGTCGATGGAGTCAGCGAAATCGGCGCGGATGGTGCCTTTTTCAGCTTTCTTCGGATCGGTTGCGCCCATCAGGTCGCGGTTTTTCAGGATCGCGCCTTCGCCTTCCAGAACCTGGATCATGACAGGACCGGAAACCATGAAGTCCACCAGATCCTTGAAGAATGGACGCTCGCGGTGCACGGCGTAGAAGCCTTCGGCTTCAGCGCGCGACAGCTGGGCCATGCGTGCTGCGATCACTTTCAGGCCGGCGCCTTCGAAACGGCTGTAGATCTGGCCGATTACGTTCTTGGCGACTGCGTCTGGTTTGATGATCGACAGGGTGCGTTCGATTGCCATTTAAAAAACTCCAATAAAAAGAAAGGTTTAAAACAAAATTGATAGCTGGATCAACCTTTGATTTTACCATAGAACACCCCATCTACCGAGGAAAAGGCATGGCACGCCGCCAACTTCCGGTTGCGGCGCGGACAAACAGGCCGCGCTGGCCGATTTTTCGCATTTTTTGCCACTCGTGCTATGCTTTTGGCAAAGCAGTATCGTGAACCAACACTGGAGGCACTTATGAATCAAATGCAACAACCGTATGACCTGTCTGGCAGCCGCCAGCTGGCCCAGCACCGCGTCCTGCGCAACACTTACTGGCTGCTGGCCCTGTCGATGATCCCGACCGTGCTGGGCGCGGTGATCGGGGTGTCCTTCGGCGTACCGATCCCACACGGCTTCATGGGCTTCATCCTGTTCATGGCGGTGGCTTTCGGCTTCATTTACGGCATCGAAAAGAACAAGAATAGCGGCGTCGGCGTGGCCCTGCTGCTGGGCTTCACCTTCTTCATGGGCCTGCTGCTCACCCCGCTGCTCACGCGCACCTTGGGCTACTCCAACGGCGCCCAGCTGATCATGACCGCCTTCGGCGGCACCGCCACCGTGTTCGCCGCGCTGGCCAGCTACGCCACCGTGACCAAGCGCGACTTCTCGATGCTGGGCAAATGGCTGTTCGCCGGCGTGATCGTGCTGATCCTGGCCTCGATCGGCAATATCTTCCTGGGCATGGGCGCGCTGTCGATCACCATTTCCGTGCTGGCGATCGCCATCTTCTCCGCCTACATCCTGTTCGACGTGCAGCAAATCGTCAACGGCGGCGAAACCAACTACGTCAGCGCCACGCTGAACCTGTACCTCGATGTGTACAACATCTTCAGCAACCTGCTGGCCCTGCTGGGCCTGGGCGGCAGCCGCGACTAAGCGCCCCGCTCCGCATAGAAAAAGCCGGCTCCACGCCGGCTTTTTTATTGCCCAGCCCGCCGGATGGCCGTCCCGCCCACCTTGGGGTCAGACCCCAATCGGACACGGCCTCAGCAATACCCCCCGCCGCTGGCTGCGTTAGTGCGGTCGGGTTGGTGTTCGATTGGGATCTGACCCCGTGGTGGATTGAAGCAATTGACTGGTCCACTATTGCTCAGCCCGTGTCCGATTTTGGGGTCAGACCCCAAAATCGGACACGGGCTGAGCTGTATCAGGCGAGGTCGAACACGGCCATCGATTCGACGTGCGAGGTGTGGGGGAACATATTGACCACGCCGGCCTTGTTCAGCACGTAGCCGGCGCGGTGCGCCAGCACGCCGGCATCACGCGCCAGGGTCGAGGGGCTGCACGAGACGTACACAATGCGCTTGGGCAGCAGCTCGGGGTTGCTTTCTTTCAGCTCGGCCAGGGCCAGGCTCAGGGCCATGGCGCCGTCGCGCGGCGGGTCGATCAGCATGCGGTCGAATTTGCCGAGAGCGATCAGGTCGTCCTTCGTGACTTCGAACAGGTTGCGCGTGTAGAAGGTGGTCTTGGCATCCAGGCCATTGGCCTTGGCGTTGGACAGGGCGCGCTCGGTCAGCGCGGTGCTGCCTTCGATGCCGACCACTTCGCGCGCCTGGGTCGCCAGCGGCAGGGTGAAGTTGCCCAGGCCGCAGAACAGGTCGGCGACGCGGTCTTCCGGCTGCACTTCCAGCAGGCGCAGGGCCTTGGCCACCAGCACGCGGTTGATGTGGTGGTTGACCTGGGTGAAGTCGACCGGCTTGAATGGCATCTTCACGCCAAATTCGGGCAGCAGGTAGTACAGCTCTTTGTCCAGCGGATAGAAGGGATGGGCCGTGTCCGGGCCTTTCGGCTGCAACCACCATTGGATCTGGTATTGGTCGGCGAAGGCCTTGACCTTGACTTCGTCGTCGGCCGTCAGCGGCGCCATATTGCGCATCACCAGCACGGTCAGGTCTTCGCCGATGGCCAGCTCGATCTGCGGCACCTTGTCGAAGATCGACAAGGAGTGGATCAGGCCACGCAGCGGCATCATCATGTCCGACACGTGCTTGGGCAGGATCTGGCAGCTCTGGATGTCGGCCACGAAGACCGATTTCTTTTCGTGGAAGCCGACCAGCACCGCGCCCTTCTTGGCCACGAAGCGCGCGGACAGGCGGGCGCGGTAGCGGTAGCCCCAGGTCGGGCCGTACATCGGGCGCATCATGGTTTCCGGCTTGACCTTGCTCAGGTGCCAGAGGTTATCTTCCAGCACGCGCTGCTTGATCGCCACCTGGGCCGTCGGCTCCAGATGCTGCATCGAACAGCCGCCGCAATAGTCGAAGTGCTCGCACTTGGGCTTGACGCGCATCGACGACTCTTTATGCAGCACGGTCATGCGCGCCGCTTCCCAGTTTTTCTTCTTGCGGAATACTTCATAGCTGACGCGCTCGCCCGGCAGCGCGCCTTCCACGAACACCACTTTGCCCGGCGTGCCGTCTTCGTTGTCGATGTGGCCGACGCCGCGGGCGTCCATGTCGAGCGATTTGATGTCGATGATGATGTTCTCTTGCATAGCGTTCAAATTTGACTGGGAGATAAGGCCGGCCGCCGGCCGGGCCGGGACAGACGCCAAGGACTTTCAGGAAGGGCAATATGATAGCAGAGAGCCGCCCGCCCAGGGTCGGACGGAGGCGATTTACAGCAGGGAGTCGCGCACCACGCCGCGCGCGGCCATGGCGCGCTTGAGCTTGACCAGGGCTTCCTGCTGGATCTGGCGCACGCGCTCGCGCGTGACGCCCATTTCCTCGGCCAGGGTTTCCAGCGTGGCCGGATCGTCGTTATCCAGGCCGAAACGGCGCATGATGACGATGCGCTGCTTGTCCGGCAATTTGGTCAGCCAGTCGCGCACCAGCACCGTCATTTCATGGTGTTCGGCGCGGGCGTCGGGACTGTCCTCGGCGTCGCCGGGCAGCATGTCCATCAGCGAGGACTGGGGGTCGTTGTCGAGCGGAGCGTCGAGCGAGGTGGCATGCTCGGACAGGGCCAGGATGTCCTGCACCTCCTCCACCGGCCGGCCCACCAGATCGGCGATGTCCTCGGCGCGGGCATCCTTGCCGTTATGGTGCTGGGCTTCCAGATGGTATTTGCCGCGCAGGATCTGATTCAGCTCGCGCACCATATGCACCGGCAGGCGCACGGTGCGCGCCTGGTTCATGATGGCGCGCTCGATGCTCTGGCGTATCCACCAGGTCGCATAGGTCGAAAAGCGGAAACCGCGCTCGGGCTCGAACTTGTCGATGGCGCGCATCAAGCCGATATTGCCTTCCTCGATCATGTCGAGCAGGACCACGCCGCGGTTGATGTAATGCTTGGCGATCGACACCACCAGCCGCAGATTGTGCTCGATCATGGTCTGGCGCGCGGCGAAGTCGCCCTGCTTGGCCAGGGTGGCGTAGTGCACTTCCTGCGGGGCGGTGAGCAGCGGCCGGGTGCCGATCTGGTTCAGATAGTGCTGGGTGGTGTCGGTGGACAGCTCGGCCGCCAGCACCTTCTTTAATTCGTCGACCGTTTCCAGCACGGCCCCGGCTTCGGCCGGCGGCTCGCCCTCGGCCTCGATGGCGTCGATCGGGAGATCGTCGATTTGCTCGTCCCTGAATTCTTCAGGTGCCGAGTCCTCATCCATCGGGTCGTGCGGCGAGTGGGTCATGGGCGTATCTAGCGGTTAGGCAGGAACTTTGACGGATCGACCGGCTTGCCCTGCTGTCTTATCTCGAAGTGCAGCTTGACGGTGTCGGTATCGGAATCCCCCATTTCAGCAATGGTCTGCCCCTTGTTCACGCTCTGCCCCTCCTTGACCAGGATGGTGCGGTTATGCGCGTAAGCCGATAGCAGGCTATTACTGTGTTTCACAATAACGAGATTACCATAACCTCGTATGCCGCTGCCTGCATACATCACTTTACCGGCGCCTGCAGCCAACACATGCTGGCCGGCGCGGCCCGCGATATCGATGCCCTTGTTCTTGCCTTCGTCGAAATGGCCGACGACGCGGCCTTCGGAAGGCCACATCCAGCTCAATTCCTTATCCTCGGCGCTCAGGGGCGCGACCGCCGAAGGCTGGGTCGAGGCCAGCTGCACCGGTTTTTCGGCCGGCTTCTCGGCGCGCTCGGGCTTCTCGGCGCGGCCTTCGCGCTCGGCGCCTTCCGGCCTTTGCAGGTCGGCCAGGCTGGATTCGCTATACGGCTTCTTGTCGCCCTTGGGCCCATTCTTCTTCGGCGGCGGCGGCGCGGGCGGCGTGCGGGTTTCGGGCGGCATGACCACGGCCGACGTCTGCACGCCGTTTTCGGGCGGCGCCACGCGCAGCACCTGGTCCACCTTGATGTCGTTCGGATTGGCCAGATTGTTCCAGGCCACCAGGTCGCGGTAATTCTGGCCGTGTTCCAGGGCGATGCGCAGCAGGGTGTCGCCTTTTTTCACGGTATACAGGCCGCGCTCATCGCGGTCTTTCGGGGTTTCTTCCGGCGCGGGCGGCTTGGAGACGGCCAGGGGCGGCAGGCGCTCTTCCACCGGCGCCTGGACGGTCGAGGTACAGGCGCTCAGCAAGCCGAGCGAGAGGGTCAGCAACAACAGGGAACTATTTTTCGTCATACTCATTCAAATCTCTATACGATACCGGGCCGCAGGGGCACAAAATGGCAATCCTCAAGCGTCTGGCGCAGCCATTCGGCTTTGCCGATCCGGGTTACGAGCTCCAGATGCTGGGTGCGGCCGCCAACGGGGGCGACCAGACGGCCGCCGATGCTGAGCTGGTCCAGCAGGGCCTGAGGGACTTCCAGACCAGCGGCGGCGAGGATGATGCCGTCAAACGGCGCGGCTTGCGGCAGGCCAAGCATACCATCTCCGTAGTGCAGGCGCAGATTTGGTACGCGCATCGGCCGCAGATTCGCCTTCGCCAGCTCATGTAACGGTTTGATGCGCTCAATGGAATACACGTCTTGCGCCAGGCACGATAAAACGGCCGCCTGGTAGCCGCAGCCGGTGCCGATTTCCAGCACGCGCTGCAACTGGCCGCCATTGCGCATCACCTCGATCATGCGCGCCACGATATAGGGCTGGGAGATGGTCTGGTGGTGGCCGATGGGCAGGGAGGCGTCGATATATGCCTGCGAGGCTAATGCTTCATCCATGAACAAATGGCGCGGCACGCTTTCCATGGCGGCCAGCACCGCCTGGTCCTTGACGCCCTGCTTGGCCACGCGCGCCACCATGGCGCGCCGCACCGCTTCCGACACCAGCGGATTCTGGCGCGGCGCGGCGGGCGGCGCCGGCGCGCGGTCGGCGGCATAGCCTTGCGGCCGGGCCGGCGCGGCCGCAAGGCGCAGGGCCGGTGCGGCGGCATTCTGGGCGGCGCTGCGCGCGGCGTTCTGGGTCGCCGTCTGCGGCGTAGCGATACTGGACATGACCGGCTGCTTCTTCTGGGACTTGTCCACCACGGAGGACAGCGGCAGCGGGAAGGTGCGGGTCTTGTCGTTCATGCCAGAGCCTTTGCCAGCGCATCGAGCTGGGTCTTGTGGGTCAGGTCGATCTGCAAGGGCGTCAGGGCGATGCGTCCTTGCTGCACGGCGTGGAAATCGGTGCCCTCGCCCGCATCCCGGCAGGCGCCCGGCGGGCCGATCCAGTAAATATCGCGGCCGCGCGGATCGAGCGCCTTGATCACCGGCTCGGCCTGGTGGCGGCGCCCCAGGCGGCAGGCGGTGGCCGGTCCCATCTGCTCGTACGGCAGATTCGGGATGTTCACATTCAGCAGGTAGGGCGCGGCCAGGGTGGCGGCATGGCGTTCGACGATATCGCGCGCCACGCGGGCGGCATCCTCGATATGCGCCCAGCCCCAGGAACCCTGCGAGAAGGCGATGGAGGGAATGCCGAACAGATAGCCTTCGGTGGCGGCGGCCACGGTGCCGGAATACAGGGTGTCGTCGCCCATATTCGGGCCGTTGTTGATGCCGGAGACGACCAGGTCGGGGCGCGGCAGGCCCATCCCGGTCAGCGCGATGTGGACGCAGTCGGTCGGCGTGCCATTCACAAAGTAGAAACCATTGGCGGCTTGCTGCACCGACAGCGGACGGTCCAGCGACAGCGAGTTGGACGCGCCGGAGCGGTTGCTTTCCGGCGCCACCACCACGATGTCGGCAATCGGGGCCAGCGCCTCGGCCAGGGCATTGATGCCGGGAGCGAGGTAGCCGTCGTCGTTACTGATAAGGATTCTCATACGACAGATTTTACCCGAAGCAACGCTCCGCTTGCGCAATTGGCAAGCGCCGCCACCGATAAAATTTGCGTCCAGCGCCGGCTGGGGCTGCCGGCGCGGACGCGGAAAGACAGGCGGAAATCAGCCGACTTTGGCGTGCAGGGCCGATGCCTCCAGCAAGCCCGCTTCCGGCAAGGCGCCGGCCCACGGCACGGCGGGGCCGCCCAGGCAATTCAGATGGTAGTCGCGCCGCTCCTGCTGGACTTTCAGCACGCAATGGCGGCGCTCGCCCTCCTCGCCCTCACTGCGCAAACCTTCATCGCGGATCGCGGACCATGCCGCCACGGCGTCCTGCAGGCGGTGCGCCTCGTCCGCCCTGCCCTGCCGCTGCAGCAAAGCGGCCAGGCTGCGCGTGCAGCGCTGGGTGTCGGGATGTTCCGCGCCCAATAGACGCAGCAGCAGCGTGCGGCTTTCCTGCAAACATTGCAAAGCCTGCCACAGGCGATTTTCCAGGCAATACACGCCACCCAGGCGCTCCAGGCTGTGCGCCAGCGGCAGGCCCAGGGTGGTCCCGCCTTCCTGCATGCCCAGGCGCGCGGCGGCGATCGCCTCCTGCAGCGGAATTTCGGCGCGCGACTGCCAGGGCGCATGGCCGCCGCCAAGCCACTCGCGGAAAACGCCTAACGCCCGAACCAGCGAAAAATGGTCGCCGCCGGCCGCGTTCAGCGCCGGCCCACTGCCGCTTGCATCACGCAACGGCGGCAATTGCACCTCGTCGAAATAGCTTTCCAGCGACAGGCCGGCAATGCCATAGGCTTCGCCCAGCGCCTGCTCGAACAGCGGCTGGTAGCCCGGCACGGCGCGCGCCGGATCGCCGCGCCGCCACAGCGCGCGCTGGCCCGCATCGTCCCGGCCGCCGCGGATCGGCAGCGGGTAGGCCAGCAGCGGGCGCTGTTCATCCTCGTGGCTGCGGCGGTAGGTGGTGGCGCGCTGCAACAGCGCCGTCAAGCCATCGAGGTGCTGGCGGCCGGGCGGGAAAGCCAGCACCAGGCGGGTCGGCAGCAAGGTGGTGCAAATCCCGGCCATATCGGCGCGGCCGCTGCAGGAATCGACCAGCACATGGCGGAAATGGCGGCTCAAGCCGGCGGCGAAACAGCGGAACAGGGCCGGACAGGCGTTGAACAGCACCTCCCAGCGCAGATCCGCCAGGCGGCGCGCATAGCTGGCGTCCTGGCGCCCGGCGCGCATCAGATATAGCGGACGGCTCTCGTCGACGCGGCAGACATACTGCTCCCAGCCTACCGCCTCCAGCACCTCGCGCGCCACGACGACGCTATCGCGGCCCGCATCCTGGCGGCCCTGCAAAGCGGTGCGGCAGGCTTCGAACAGCTCCAGCACGCCGGGGCCCTCATCCTGCAAGGGGAAATACTGGTGCAGGCGCGGCGCTTCCAGATTCCAGTCCACCATCAGGACCGGGCTGGCGGCGCGCTGGCCGCCAGCCAGCAGCGCCGCCAGATTCGCCAGCGCCATGCTGCGGCCGCAGCCATCCTGATGCGAATAAAAACTACTCACCTCGCCGGGCGTGGACAACGGCGGCAGGGAAAATCGGAAACGTTCCATGGCGGACCTCTAGCGGGGAAAGTGGGGAGGCGGAATGGCGCGCCATTCCGGTGGCATGGCGGGAAGCACGAAACGGCTGCAATCGTGCTCCGGTGGAATGCAGTACTTCAGATAGTGATAATGGGCCACCACGCGCTGCACGATCCGCTCGATATCGGGTAGATAGTCGGGATTCGTTTTCAGATCGGCGGTGGCCAGGGTATAGCGCGAGAAATCCACGTACATGCCCGGCTCGCTGATCTGGGGCGGCAGGCTGAGCGGGTGGCGCGTCATGATGACGGGGATGATCAGGTGGCTCGGCAGCGGATACCAGTGGCGGCGCTCGTCCTCGATCAGCTGCATGGCGGCGAACTCGCGCCGGGTGTAGGGATGGGCCTCGTATTTGGGCGTATAGATCACGATCATGCACACGCTTTCGCACAGGGCCAGCGCGATCTTGCGGTCCAGATCGTCACCGCCGCCCAGCTGCTCGCTATCGACGAACAATTCCTTTTCGGTATCGAGATGGGGTTCCAGATAGCAACGCAGCGCATCCGCCAAGTCGTTCTTGAACTTGCTCATATAAGCATGCTGCCCGTGCGCATAACTGAAGAAACAACCGTAGCGGATAGTCATCGCATCCCCCTGAAAAGGGCGTTCTACGTAGCCACTCTAACAAGCCCCTCCCCCAGCGCTTTGCGCCAGCGCAAACCTCAGCCATAGGACGTGCGCGCCGCAACACGCCAAATGCTGGCGAGAATGCGCCATCCACTGGCACGCCCGCCCCTTTGATCTGCATCAAACAATGTCCGACCGTGGTGTCAGGCACCAAGGTCGGACATTTGCTGATTCAGATCAAAGAATGTCTAACCCTGGTGTCAGGCACCAGGGTTAGACATTTGTTGAGGGAGATCAAACGGGGCGGAAGAAGGCGATGACGTCGGCGGCTTCGCGGGTGCGCTTGAAGGGGGGCAGGCTTTGCCAGATGCGGCGGCCGTACGGTTTGCTGATGACGCGCGGGTCGCACAGCATCAGCACGCCACGGTCGCTTTCGTCGCGGATCAGGCGGCCGGCGCCCTGCTTGAGATTGATGATGGCTTCGGGCAGGGTGTGGTGCATGAAGCCGTTCAGCCCCTGCTTTTCCATCACTTCGATGCGGGCGGCCAGCACCGGGTCGTCGGGTGGGGCGAAGGGCAGCTTGTCGATGATGACCAGGGATAAGGCTTCGCCGCGCACGTCGACGCCTTCCCAGAAACTCTGGCTGCCGATCAGCACGCCATTGCCGGCCTTGCGGAATTGGTCGAGCAGCTCGGTGCGGCCGCGGTCGCCCTGCACGAACAGGGGGAAGTCCCAGCCGCGCCGGTCGAACTCGTCGCGCAGGCGTTCGGCAGCGCGCTTCACGGCGCGCAAGGTGGTGCAGAGCAGGAAGGTGCGCCCGCCGGCCGCTTCGATGATCGGTAGGGCGCAGTCGAGCACGGCATCGGTGTAGCCGAAGGAATTGGGATCGGGCAAGTCTTTCGGCACATAGAGGATGCCCTGCTCTTCATAATTGAAGGGGCTGGGCCAGCTGCGCGCCACTTCGTTTTCCAGCCCCATCTGCTGGGAGAAGTGCTTGAAGTCGTTTTTCACGGCCAGCGTGGCCGAGGTGAAGATCCAGCTGCGCGGCACGCCTTCGCGCTGGCCGTTGAAGATCGGCGCGATGGAGAGCGGGGTCTTGTGCAATTGCAGCGAGCTGGCGAAGGCTTCCACCCAGTACACGGCTTCTTCGCCGGGCGTGACTTTCGCCTTGGGATCATATTTCCAGGCCGACATCTTCTGCGCCAGCTCGACGCCGCGCACGCGGCATTGCTCGATGGTTTCGGCGCGCTCGGCCTGCTTGTCGAGCACGGCCAGCATGCCGTCCAGCTCGTCTTTCAGGGTGGCCAGCGCCGGGAAGAATTCGCTCGATGGGGCGATCTGCGGCAGCGACATGCGCACGATGTCTTGCGGGAAGGTCAGGCGCAGGTCGCGCGCGGCCTTTTCCACCACCGTCACCACCTTGCCCCAGTCGGCGCCGTCGCGCGCATGCGACAAGCCTTCGGCCAGCACGTCGCGGCACAGTTCCAGCACATGCGAGGTGGAGAAAGTGTCGCCGAAGAACAGGGTGGCGGTGTCGGGCAGCTGGTGGGCTTCGTCGAAGATGATGGTGTTGGCCGAGGGCAGCAGTTCGGCCACGCCGGTGTCTTTCAGCGCCACGTCGGCGAAGAACAGGTGGTGGTTGACCACCACCACATCGGCCTGCTGCGCTTCCTTGCGCGCCTTCATCACGAAGCAATCCTGGTAATACTGGCACTCGGCGCCCATGCAGTTTTCGCGCGTGGACGTGACCAGGTTCCAGATCAGCGCGTTTTCCGGCACGCGCGTCAGCTCGGCCTTGTCGCCCGAGCTGGTCATCTTCAGGAAACGCGAAATTTCGCGCAGGTAGCCGACATCGTCGCGCGAGGTCATGCGGCCGTTCTGCTGCGTGCGTTCCAGATGGTAGTGGCAGACGTAATTGCCGCGGCCCTTGAGCAGGGCCACCGAGACGGGCGCCTGCAGGGCGGCGCGCACGGTCGGGATATCGCGCAGGAAGAGCTGGTCCTGCAAGTTCTTGGTGCCGGTCGAGACGATGGTCTTGCCGCCCCACATCAGGGCTGGCACCAGATACGCGAAGGTCTTGCCCGTGCCCGTGCCGGCCTCGGCGATCAGGGTTTGCTGCTTGGCGATGGCGTCGGCAATGGCCTTGGCCATCTCGGTCTGGGCGCGGCGCGGCCGGAAGCCGCCCACGGCCGGGCCGAGCGGACCACCGGCGCCAAACAGGCGTTCGATCTCGGCATCGTGCTTGCCCGGCGGCAATGCGGGCTCAAGGGCGGGGTCGGCCGGGGCCGGCGCGGCGGCGGGCGTCTGGGATTCTTGCGTCAAAATAAAAGCGGGAAAAGCGGCCGCGCGGCGCGAGCCGCTCAAGCCGGTACGTCGGGCACCAATTGCATTTTCAGCAGGGTGATATAGTCTTTCAGCTGCAGCTTGCGTTTCTTAAGCCGACGCAATTGCAACTGGTCATGGTGGCCATCCAGGGTCAGCATCTCGATGACGGCATCCAGGTCGCGGTGCTCGACATCCAGTTCGACGATCCGGCGCCGGATCTCTTCTTCGTTCGTCATGGTTGAACTTCTAGAAACATTCGTCTAACCAACAGTTTCGTTTGGAGAACAACCTTAGCTTGCAACAAAACTGCTTACCGGTGCATAGTGTAACTCAGGTGGACCCCATAATGAAGCAGGCAAGGATTCCGGGCAGCTATGAGCGCATATAAGATCGAGGCCGGCACCGCCCAGCACATCGGCAACCGGCCGCAACAACATGACCGCACCGCCCTCTTCACGTCCAGCAAGGCACCCGGCTATGTGCTGGCGGTGTTGGCCGATGGCGGCGACAGCGCGCTCGGCGCCGAGCAAGTCCTGCATACCAGCAAGCACCTGTTTGACGATTACCGCGCCGGCGACACGGCCAGCCTGCCGCGCCTGTCTGAACTGCTGCGCAATATTGCGCAGGAGACCCATGAAATTCTGCTGATCAATCCGCTGGGCGCCCAGTCCGAGCCGCAGTCGACCATGCAGCTGCTGGTGCTCACGCCGCAGCGCCAAGCCGTGTGGGCGCATGTGGGCGATTCCCGCCTCTACCGCTTTTCCAACGGTCAATGCATTGGCCGCAGCACGGACGCCGCCTATATCGAGCATCTGGTGCAGGCCGACAGGCTGCCGCTGGAGGCGGCGCGGCGCCACCGCAGCGCCCGGCTGCTGGCCAACCTGCTGGGCAACCGGCTGAAGCCGCCCTACGTCACCGTCGGCGTGCAGGAATGCCTGCAGGCCGGCGACGCCTTCCTGCTGTGCTCGGATGGGCTGTGGCAATACTTTACGGATGTGGAACTGGCGACGGTGCTGGTGCGCAAGACACCGCGCGAGGCCAGCGAGATGCTGATCAATAAGGCGCGCGAGCGGGCCAAGGGCGCGGCCGACAATTGCTCGATGGCGATCCTGAAGCTGGCGCCCCAGGCAAAAGAGGCGCCCGGCTATACGGTGGAACAGCTGCGCAAGGCGGTCTGAGCCGAAAGCCGGCCGCTTGCCCCCGCCGGCATCCGCGTCGCAGCCGGCGCCGCGGCATGGCAAGACGGCGCGACAGGCGATCGCGCCAGGGAAAACGACCCGGCCCCGCCCTTGCGGCGAGCCGGGCCGCCGCTTATTGCTTGGGCTGGGAGGCGGCCGCGCCGGCCTGGGTCTTGGCGGCTTTTTCGGCCTCGGCTTCCTGGCGCTTGCGCAGCTTTTCGGCTTTTTCGGCGCGCTTGGCGGCGATGTCGGCCTGGCGCTTCTCGGAGTCGGCCTTTTTCTTCTCGTACTTTTTCACATTGGCGGCGCGCGCGCCGGCCTGGGCGGCATCCTGCGCTTCCAGCTGCTGGATCCTGGCGTCATGCGCGGCCTGGCGCTGTTCCAGCGAGACGGCGGCGGGACGCGGCAGCGGCTTGTCTTCCGGCGCCGTGCGCTTGACCGGGGGCTTGGCGGCGCGCGCCACGGCTTCCGCCGCGTCCTTCTTGGCGCGCTCTTCGAGTTCGCGGTCGCGCACATCGACCGCATGCTGGCGCTTGAAGTGCTGGGCTTCGACCTCGATGGCGCGCTGCGCGGCCAGGCCGGCGCGGCGCTTTTCCTTGGCCTGGTCCAGGCAGTTGTTGACGAAGAAGCGCTCATAGCACGCCTTCTCGCTGGCGGCGAATTCGGCTTCCAGCGCGGCGCGCTCGCGCGCGACCTGGGCCAGCTTGGCGTCGGCCTGCTCGACCGCATGGGTGGGCGGCACGGCCGGCGCGCCGAGCGGCTCCTGGCCGATCTGCTGCGCCAGGGCGGCGGGCGCCGCCAGCACGGCGGCGAGTATCAGTGTTTTCACTTGCATGGTTTCTGTCCGGCGTTGGGGTTCGAACTTCAGGCCAGCGCGTCGGCGGCGCCGCGCTGTTCCTTGTCCATGTATTCGCGCGACTGCATCTCGACGATGCGCGACACGGTGCGATGGAATTCGTTGGACAGCACGCCGGCGGTGTACAGCTCCTCCGGCTCGACCTCGGCCGACATGATCAGCTTCACCTTCTGGTCGTAGAACACATCGATCAGCCAGGTAAAGCGGCGCGCTTCCGAAGACATGGCCGCCGACATCATCGGCACCCCGGACAATATCACGGTATGGAAGCGGCTGGCGATCTCCAGATAATCGTTCTGCGAGCGCGGCCCGCCGCACAGGGTGGCGAAATCGAACCAGATGATGGTGCCGGCGCGGCGCAGCGCGCGCAGCTCGCGGCCCTCCACGTGGATATGCGGGTCTTCGTCGGCCGTCTCGGCGATGCGGCTGTAAGCGTCGCGCAGCGACTCGTCGGTCTGGGCGCCGAGCGGGGTGTAATAGGCATGCACCTGTTCCAGCGCGCGGCCGCGGTAATCGATGCCGGCGTCCACATTCAGCACGTCCATCTTCTCCTTGAGCAGGGCGATGGTGGGCAGGATGCGGTCGCGATGCAGGCCGTCCGGATACAGGGTGTCCGGCTGGTAGTTCGAAGTCATGATGAAGGACACGCCATTGTCGTACAGCGCCTTCATCAGGTTATACAGGATCATGGCGTCGGCCACGTCGGAGACGTGGAACTCGTCGAAGCAGATCAGGCGGTATTTCTTGGCGATGCGGCGCGCCACTTCATTGAGCGGGTCTTCCACGCCGATCAGCTCATCGAGCTGCATGTGCACGGCGCGCATGAACTCATGGAAGTGCAGGCGCGTCTTGCGCACCAGCGGCACCACCGAGTAGAAGGAATCCATCAGGAAGGACTTGCCGCGCCCCACCCCGCCCCACATGTACACGCCGCGCGGCACGCCGGGACGGTTGATCAGGCGCTTGAAGCTGTTCGAGCGCTGGGCCTTGTAGGCCACCCACTCGTCATAGCACTGCTGCAGACGGTCGACGGCGCGGCGCTGCGCCTCGTCGGCCTTGAAGTCGCGCTGCTCCAGCGCGTGCTGGTAGAACTCCAGGACATTCATACGGATTCGCTTCAAAAACAACAAAAGCCGGAACAGGTCTTGTGAACCCGTTCCGGCCGATAAGACGCTCTTAGAAGTTCAAGGTGCGCTTATCGACGGCCAGCGCGGCTTCCTTGGTTGCTTCGGACAGCGATGGGTGGGCGTGGCAGATGCGGGCGATGTCTTCGGCCGATGCCTTGAACTCCATGGCGACCACGGCTTCGGAAATCAGCTCGGAAGCCATTGGGCCGATGATGTGCACGCCCAGGATTTCGTCGGTGGTGGCGTCGGCCAGGAATTTCACCATGCCCGAGGTGTCGCCCAGCGCGCGCGCGCGGCCGTTCGCCAGGAAGGGGAAGGTGCCGGCTTTGTACGCAACGCCGTCGGCTTTCAGCTGCTGTTCGGTGCGGCCAACCCAGGCGATTTCCGGCGAGGTGTAGATCACCCAAGGAATCGTGTTGAAGTTGGTGTGGCCGTGCTGGCCAGCCATGCGCTCGGCCACGGCAACGCCCTCTTCTTCCGCTTTGTGCGCCAGCATCGGGCCGCGCACCACGTCGCCGATCGCCCACACGCCAGGCAGATTGGTTTTGCAATCGTCGTCCACGGTCACGAAGCCGCGTTCGTCCAGCGCCAGGCCGGCCTTGTCGGCGCCCAGGCCGTTGGTGTTCGGGGTGCGGCCGATCGAGACGATCAGCTTGTCAAACACCACGCTCTGCGCTTCGCCCTTGGCGTCGGTGTATTCCACTTTGACATTGTTGTCGCCGGTGGTGATGGCGCCGATCTTGCAGCCCAGGTTGATGGACAAGCCTTGTTTGGTGAACAGCTTGTTGGCTTCCTTGGCGATCTGCTCGTCCACGGCGCCGAGGAAGGTCGGCAGACCTTCCAGCACGGTCACTTTGGAGCCCAGACGGCGCCATACGGAACCCATTTCCAGGCCGATCACGCCGGCGCCGATCACGCCCAGGCTGGCCGGTACGGATTCGATGGCCAGCGCGCCGGTGTTCGACAGGATCAGTTTCTCGTCGAACGGGGTGCCTGGCAGCGCGCGCGCATTGGAACCGGTGGCCACGATGACTTGCTTGGCGTTGATGGTTTCATTGGTCGGGCCGGAGATGGCGATCGGGTAGCCTTCAGCGCCAGCGGCGCCGGCGAACGCGCCGCGGCCGTGGAAGAAGGTGACTTTGTTCTTCTTGAACAGGAACAGGATGCCGTCGTTGTTCTGCTTCACGACAGTGTCCTTGCGCTTGATCATCTGGCCCAGGTTCAGCGACAGGCCCGCAACGTCGATGCCGTGTTCGGCAAAGGCGTGGCCTGCGTGTTCGTAGTGTTCCGACGATTGCAGCAGGGCTTTGGATGGGATGCAGCCCACGTTGGTGCAGGTGCCGCCTGGCGCGGGACCGCCCTTGGCATTGCTCCACTCGTCGATACAGGCGACCGAGAAGCCCAGCTGCGCTGCGCGGATGGCCGCGATATAGCCGCCAGGACCGGCGCCGATCACCACTACGTCGAATTGTTTATTGCTCATATCTTATTTTCCAATCAGTTCTTCGTCCGGGACGAATATCCACAACAGGATGTAAATCACCAGGCCAAATCCAAAAGAGATGGTAAACAGCGCGAAGATCAGACGCCAGATCCAGGACTCGACGCCGGAGGCGCGACCCAAGCCGCCGCACACGCCACCAAGCCAGCGGTCCGCGCGCGAACGGCGGAAATTGCTGAATTCCGTGGCCAGGTCGGAACCGGCGCTGGACGGCGGCGCGCCGTTCAACAGGCGCTCCTTGGCGCGGGCAAATTCTTCGTCGCTCAGCGCACCAGCCTGATGCAGCTCGTGCAGGCGCTTGATTTCTTCCGAGACGCTCATGAAACCTCTCTTCCAGAATGAAGGAGCCGCGGCGCCGAAACGCCGCAGCTCAAGGGTGATTTACTGCGCGATTACAGGTCCAGCAGCAGGCGGGCAGGATCTTCCAGCGCCTCTTTCATTGCCACCAGGCCCAGCACCGCTTCGCGGCCGTCGATGATACGGTGGTCGTACGACATCGCCAGGTAGTTCATCGGGCGGATGACGATCTGGCCGTTTTCGACCACGGCGCGGTCCTTGGTCGCGTGCACGCCCAGGATGGCCGATTGTGGCGGGTTGATGATCGGGGTCGACAGCATGGAGCCGAAGGTGCCACCGTTCGAGATGGAGAAGGTGCCGCCGGTCAGGTCTTCCAGGGTCAGCTTGCCGTCCTTGGCTTTGGCGCCGAATTCGCCGATTTTCTTCTCGATGTCGGCGATGCTCATCTGGTCGGCATTGCGCAGGATCGGCACCACCAGGCCGCGTGGTGAACCGACGGCGATACCGATGTCGAAGTAGCCGTGGTAGACGATGTCGTTGCCGTCAACGGAGGCGTTGATGATCGGGTATTTCTTCAGCGCGGCCACAGCGGCTTTGACGAAGAAGGACATGAAGCCCAGCTTCACGCCGTGTTCTTTCTCGAACTTGTCCTTGTACTTGGTGCGCAGGTCCATCACTGGCTGCATATTCACTTCGTTGAAGGTGGTCAGGATGGCGTTGGTCGATTGCGATTCCACCAGGCGCTCGGCGATACGGGCGCGCAGACGGCTCATCGGCACGCGCTCTTCCGGACGGTCGCCCAGGCTCAGATTGCCGGCAGGCGCGGCGATTTTTTGCAGCGCTGGCTTGGCAGCGGCCGGCGCCAGCGGTGCTGGTGCGGCTGGTTTCGGTGCGGCGGCGGCAGCCAGGGCGTCGCCCTTGGTTACGCGGCCGTCTTTGCCGGAACCGGCAACGTCGGAAGCGGACAGGCCGGCTTCGGACAGGATCTTGGCGGCGGCCGGCATGGCCACGTCGCCTTTAGCGCCACCGGTGGCGGCAGCTGGAGCAGCGGCGGCAGGTGCGGCGGCAGCCGGGGCAGCGGCGGCGGCAGGAGCGGATGGGGTGGCACCGGCGGCGGCTTCGGTATCGATGATGGCGATCACTTCGCCAGCGACCACGGTAGCGCCGTCGTTCTTGATGATCTGAACAACCACGCCAGCGCTAGGGGCCGGCAGTTCCAGAACGACCTTGTCGGTCTCGATGTCGATCATGTTTTCGTCGCGTGCAACTGCTTCGCCGACTTTTTTGTGCCAGGACAGCAGGGTCGCTTCTGCGACGGATTCCGACAATTGAGGAACTTTAACTTCGATTTGTGCCATGTATAACTCCGTAACTTGGTATTTTTCTGGCGCCGCGTCTTATGGACGCGGCGCGCCTTGCCTATTATTTGGTGAGGATGAAGCCCTTCAGCTTCGAGAACGCCGTTTCCAGCAGATCTTTTTGCTGGGCGTAGTGCTTGTCGTAGTAGCCGACAGCCGGCGACGCGGAAGCAGGACGGCCGGCATACGCCAGGCGCTGGCCCGCATCCATGGACTCGAAGATGTTGTGCTGGATCTGGAACCAAGGGCCCTGATTCTGCGGCTCGTCCTGCGCCCACACCACTTCGGCCAGGTTCGGGAACTTTTTCAGTTCGGCGGCGAAGGCCTTGTGCGGGAACGGATACAGCTGCTCGACACGCACGATGGCGGTGTCGGTCTGGCCGCGGGTCTTGCGGGCGTTGGCCAGGTCGTAATACACCTTGCCGGAGCAGGCGATCACGCGCTTGACCTTCTTGGCGTCGATCTTCTCATCGACTTCACCGATCACGGTCTGGAAGGCGCCTTTGGCCAGTTCGGCCAGCGGCGAACCTGCATCCTTGTTACGCAGCAGCGATTTCGGGGTCATGATGACCAGCGGCTTGCGGAACTGGCGCACCATCTGGCGGCGCAGCAGGTGGAAGATCTGCGACGCGGTGGTCGGCTGCACCACTTGCATATTGTTGTCGGCGCACAGCTGCAGGAAGCGCTCTGGACGCGCGGAGGAGTGCTCCGGACCCTGGCCTTCGTAACCGTGCGGCAGCATCATCACCAGACCAGAGGCGCGGCCCCACTTCACTTCGCCGGAGCTGATGAACTGGTCGATCACAACCTGGGCGCCGTTGACGAAGTCGCCGAACTGGGCTTCCCAGATGGTCAGGGTGTTTGGCTCAGCGGTCGAGTAGCCGTATTCGAAGCCCAGCACCGCCTCTTCGGACAGCACGGAGTCGATCACGGTGAACGGCGCCTGGTTCTCGGCGATGTTCTGCAGCGGCACGTAAATGCCGGCATCCCAGCGTTCGCGGTTCTGGTCGTGCAGCACGGCGTGGCGGTGCACGAAGGTGCCGCGGCCGGCGTCCTGGCCGGTCAGGCGCACGGCGTAGCCGGACGATACCAGCGAGGCGTAAGCCAGGTGCTCGCCCATGCCCCAGTCCAGATTCAGTTCGCCGCGGCCCATGGCAGCGCGGTCGCCCAGCACTTTTTCCACCAGCGAGTGGACCTTGAATTCTTCCGGCACGGTGGTGATGCGGCCGGCCAGGCGTTTCAGTTCGGTCAGCGGCACGGCGGTGTCGGCGGCGTCGCTCCACTTGCGGTTCAGGAACGGCAGCCAGTCGACGGCGTACTTGTTCTTGAAGTTGGAGATCACTGGATCAACGGTGTGCTTGCCGGCGTCCATGGCGTCGCGGTAGGCGGCCACCATGGCGTCGCCGCCATCGGCAGCGATCACGCCCTGGGCCGCCAGCTTGTCCGCGTACAGCCTGCGGGTGCCTGGGTGCTTGGCGATCTTCTTGTACATCAGCGGCTGGGTCAGCGCCGGGGTGTCCTGCTCGTTGTGGCCCAGTTTGCGGTAGCAGATGATATCGACCACGATATCCTTCTGGAACTGCTGGCGGTAGTCCATCGCGATTTGCGAGGCCAGCACCACGGCTTCAGGATCGTCGGCGTTCACGTGCAGCACCGGCGCTTCGATCATCTTCACGACGTCGGAGCAGTAGATGGTCGAACGCGCGTCGCGCGGGTCGGAGGTGGTGAAACCGATCTGGTTGTTGATCACGATGTGCACCGTGCCGCCCGTGCCGTAGCCGCGGGTCTGCGCCAGATTCAGGGTTTCCATCACCACGCCCTGGCCGGCGAAAGCGGCGTCGCCGTGCACCAGGATCGGCAGCACTTGCGCGCCATGCACGTCGCCGCGGCGGTCCATGCGGGCTTTCACCGAACCTTCAACCACAGGGTTGACGATTTCCAGGTGCGATGGGTTGAAGGCCAGCGACAGGTGGACCGGGCCGCCTGCGGTGGAGATGTCGGACGAGAAGCCCTGGTGGTATTTCACGTCGCCGGCCGGCAGGTCGTCGCCATGCTTGCCTTCGAATTCTTCGAACAGGTCTTTGGGGGCCTTGCCCAGGGTGTTGACCAGCACGTTCAGACGGCCGCGGTGGGCCATGCCGATGACGATTTCCTGCACGCCTTTTTCGCCGGCGCGCTGGATGATCTCGTCGATGGAGGCGATGAAGGTTTCGCCGCCTTCCAGCGAGAAGCGTTTCTGGCCGACGTATTTGGTGTGGAGGTAGCGTTCCAGGCCTTCAGCGGCGGTCAGGCGCTCCAGGATGTGCTTTTTCTTCTCGGCGGTGAAGTTCGGGGTCGAGCGGATCGATTCCAGGCGTTCCTGCAGCCAGCGCTTTTCGGCCGGGTCGGAGATGTACATATATTCCGCGCCGATGGAGCGGGTATAGGTGTCGCGCAGGAAGTTGGTCAGATCGCGCAGCGAAGCGGTTTCAGGACCGAAGTAGGTGTTGCTGATGTTGAAGACGGTGTCCAGATCGGCGTCGGTGAAGCCGTAGAAGGCCGGGTCCAGTTCCGGGATCGATGGACGTTCCTGACGCTGCAGCGGGTCCAGGTTGGCCCAGCGCGAACCCAGGTAGCGGTAAGCGGCGATCAGCTGGGTGGCGGCCACGCGCTTGCGGCCCATTTCGGCGTCGGCCGAAGCGACCACGGTGCGGATCGGGCCGGCTTTCGCGCGCTCGGCGAAGGAGGCGATCACGGAGGCGTGGGCGACGTCGGGTTTGTTGGAGCCATCGACAGCCGGCACGTGCTGCATGGCGTCGAAGTAAGCGCGCCAGTTATCTGGCACGGAACCTGGATTAGCGAGATACGCTTCGTAGAGTTCCTCTACGTAAGGCGCATTCCCACCGAACAGGTAGGAGTTGGACGTCTGTTGTTGCATCATTCTTGCTCACCTTTCTTCGCGCTTCGCGAGATTAGCGGGTTAATCTAACCTTCCGCGACACGGCCTGACCGGTTAGCGGATTGCACATCAAGTTGTGGGGGAAGGGCTCTGTTGCTTTCAGAATTTCCAAAAACGGTCGTTTAGCATAGCACGCGGAATTGTATTCCAACAACCACCGTCACATTAAAAAGTCGCGTCCTGCAGATGTTTTTTATTTGGTCAGCCTGCCTTTTTACCAATGATATCTGAATACTAAGCATGGTCCAGCCATTCAGGATCATGGCGAAACCACTCCACGAGAAAATCCAGCATGGCGCGCAAAGCGGCCGGCATATGCTGGCGCGAGGTGTAGATGGCGTAGACGCCAAGCATTTGCGCTTGCCAGTCTGGCAATAGCTGCACGAGACGCCCGGCGGCAATCAGCGGCGCGGCGGCGTGGCGTGGCTGCAGCGAAATTCCCACACCCTGGGCCGTGGCCGCCAGCAGCGCCATCGACTCGTTCGACGACAGATTGCCGCCCACCGGCACGGCCACGCCCTCCCCGTCCCGGCTGAACTGCCACAGGCTCTTGCCGAAGTAGTTATAGGTCAGGCAGTTGTGGGCGGCCAGCTCGGCCGGCGTTTGCGGCCGGCCACAGCGCTCTATATAGGCGGGCGCGGCGCACACCACCGAGGCGCAATCGGCCAGGCGGCGCGCAATCATGCTCGGCTCCAGCGCATTGGTGATGCGGATCGCCAGATCGATGCGCTGCTCGACCAGATTGACCGAACGGTTATCCACCTGCAGATCGATGCTGGTGCGCGGATAGCGTTCGAGGAAGGCGCGCACGGCGCCGGCCAGCGCGCCCTGGGCCAGGAACTGGGCGCAGGCCATGCGCAGCAGGCCATGGGGCGAATCCGGGTCTTCGCCGGCCGCGCTCGACATGGCGGCCGCCAGCGTCAGCATATCGCGACAGCGCACCAGCGTGACCTCGCCGGCAGCCGTCAGGCTCAGGCGGCGCGTGGTACGGTGCAGGAGGCGGGCGCCGGCCCACGCCTCCATCTCGGCCAGGTAGCGCGTCACCATGGCGCGCGACATATCGAGGGCGTCGGCGGCGGCCACCATGCTGCCCCGTTCGGCGATGGCGACAAAGACTTCGGCGGCGGCGATTTTATCCATATGATCGATTTATGCAACAAACCGTTTCAATATAGAGCATTTTTCGTTTGAATGGACCGGTCTACACTGCGTGCATACCAAATTCTTCTTGAAAGGAAACACAGCATGATCAAGCAAACCCTGGCCGCCGCCGCTCTCGCCACCACCACCCTCGCCGCCTCGGCCGCCGCCCCGCTGCAGCTGGAAGTGTTCAACCCGGGCGAAGCCGCCATCTTCCCGGTCGCCTCGGTGCTGGTCAAAGGCGAGAAGGAAGCCGTGCTGATCGACGCCCAGTTCTCGCGTGGCGAAGCGCTGAAACTGGTCGACAAGATCAAGGCCAGCGGCCGCAAGCTGAGCACCGTGTACGTCAGCCACGGCGATCCTGACTTCTACTTCGGTCTGGACGTGATCAAAGCCGCCTTCCCCGAAGCGAAGATCGTCGCCACCGCCGGCACCATCGCCGCCATGGAAAAGAAAGCCAAGGCCAAGGTTGCCTACTGGGGTCCGATCCTGGGCGCCAACGCCCCGCAAGCCATCGTCATGCCGGAAGCGCTGCACGGCGACACCATCAAGCTCGAAGGCGAAACCCTGCAGATCAAAGGCCTGGACGGCGCCACCCCGGACCGCACCTATGTCTGGATTCCCTCGCTGAAAGCTGTGGCCGGCGGCGTGGTCCTGTTCAAGGGGCTGCACGTCTGGACCGCCGACACCCAGACGGTGGAATCGCGCAAGCAATGGCTGGCCGCCCTGGACGGCATCGCCGCCCTCAAACCGGTGACGGTCGTGCCTGGCCACTTCGCCGTCGGCAGCAGCTTCGCGCCCGACAGCATCGCCTACACCGCCGACTACCTGCGCCGCTTCGAAGCCGAAACCCCGAAAGCCGCCAACTCCATCGAGCTGGTCGCCGCCATGAAAAAAGCCTACCCCACGGTCGGCCTCGACGGCGCCCTGCAAACCAGCGCCAAAGTCGCCAAAGGCGAGATCAAGTGGTAAGCCCTTTGATCTAAATCAGCAAATGTCCCACCCTGGTGTCAGGCACCGGAGGCGGACATTCTTTGATCCAGATCAGTAAATGTCCAACCCTCGTGCCTCGGCGGCCCCGCCTGACACCAGGGTCGGACATTGTTTGATTTGGCGCAAAGGCGGTAGACATTTTTGTCTAGATATTTTATTCTAGATGGAAGCCTGGGCTTTTTTCTATTCTCTTATGTCTACTTCGCTGCCAAAACCTACACCGTCTGAGCTCGAAATGCTGCGCTTGCTGTTTGCGCTGGGGCCGGCGACGGCGAAACAGGTGCATCAGGCGGCGCTGGAATCGCGGCCGGAAATCAACNCAAAGGCGGTAGACATTTTTGTCTAGATATTTTATTCTAGATGGAAGCCTGGGCTTTTTTCTATTCTCTTATGTCTACTTCGCTGCCAAAACCTACACCGTCTGAGCTCGAAATGCTGCGCTTGCTGTTTGCGCTGGGGCCGGCGACGGCGAAACAGGTGCATCAGGCGGCGCTGGAATCGCGGCCGGAAATCAACTACGCGACCGTGCTGCGCTTGCTGCAGGTGATGCATACGAAGGGGCTGCTGGCGCGCGATGAAAGCCAGCGCGCCCACGTCTATTCCGCCGTCCAGGAACAGGATTCGATTCAGACCGGCTTGCTCAAGGATCTGATCAATAAGGCTTTCGCCGGCTCCGGCAAGGCGCTGGTGCTGGCGGCTTTGCGCGGCGGCCATGTGAGCGCCGGCGAGCGCGCCGAGATTCAGGCGCTGCTGGACGAGGAACCGCCCAAGTAATCCGCCCAAGTCAAAAGCGCGCCACCAGGGCGCGCTTGGTCCATCAGGGGATGAACTTGCTCTTGTCCGGGAACGCCGGCCGAGGCGGCTTGCTGGGCGGATTCTTGGCCAGCTCGGCCTGCACCACTTCAATCGCTTTTTCCAGCTGCGGGTCGCGGCCGGCAATCACGTCGGCCGGCGTCTGCTCGACTTCGATATCGGGCGGCACGCCTTCATTCTCCACACCCCAGCCGTTTTCGCGCGTCCAGAAAGCCAGATTCGGCGCGGTGATGAAGCCGCCGTCGAGCAGCATGGGGAAGCCGAGAATGCCGACCAGCCCGCCCCAGGTGCGCTTGCCGATCAGTGGCCCCATCTTATTCTTGCGGAACATCCACGGCAGCAGGTCGCCGCCGGAACCGGCCGTTTCGTCGATCAGCATGGCGCGCGGCCCCTGGATCGAGGCGGATGGCGATTTCATATCGGCGCCGTAGCGCATGGTCCACCAGGCGATTTCCTGTTTTTGCAGGATCTCGATGTAGTAGTCGGCCAGACTGCCGCCGCCGTTGAAGCGCTCGTCGATGATCACGCCATCCTTGTAGGACTGCGGATAGAAGTAGCGCTTGAAATAGGTGTGGCCCAGGGTGGTCGTATTCGGCACGTAGACATACGCCACGCGCCCGCCCGTGGCGGCATTCACCTTGCGGATATTGCCTTCGACCCAGTCGCGGTTGCGCAGCGCATCCTCGCTGGCGACCGGCACCACGGTGATGGTGCGCGCACCCTTGCCGTCGGCATTCGGGCCGACCGTGATTTCGATGGTGCGGTTGGCGCTGTTCTCGAACGGCGCGTACAGATTGGTGGGCGGCGCCAGCGGCTTGCCATCCACCGCCAGCAGGTATTCGCCCGCCTTCACGTTCAGCCCCGGCTCGGTCAGCGGCGAACGCAGGGTCGGATTCCAGTTCAGGCCCCCATAGATTTTCTTGAAGCGGTAACGGCCGTTCGCCACCTCGTAGTCGGCGCCCAGCAGTCCGCCCGGCACCGGCTTGCTCTCGATGAAGCTGTCGCCGCCGCCGCCGCGATGGTGGCCGACTCCGAGTTCGCTGTGCAGCCACTGGATTACGCGGTTCAGATCCGAGCGCGTAGCCAGATCGGGCAGGAACTGGGCGTATTTATCGTGCATCTGCCGCCAATTCACGCCATGCATGCCGGGATCGTAGAAGTAGTCGCGATTGATGCGCCAGGTTTCGCGGTAAATCTGGTTCCACTCGGCGCGCGGATCGGCTTTCACCTCAATCGCATCGACGCGCAGCTTGCCTTCGCTCGCTGCCAGGGTCTTGCCGGTGGCCGAACCGGTGGCCCAGTTGTCCTTCAGGCGATAGATCACTTTCTTGCCGTCGGCGCTGATGCCGTAGCCGTCCAGTTCCGCCACCACGGTTTCCGTCTTGCGGTCTTTCAGGTCGAAGCGCTGCAGCGATTTTTTGCCCTCGGTTTCGCGTATGAAGAAGACCTGCCCTTCCGCGCCCGTCTCCAGATTGGACAGTTGCGCAACCGGCACCGGCAAATCGATGATGCGGGTGGAAATGCCGTCGAAGTCGATGCGCATCGGCGCCACCGGCGCCACCTTCACTTTCGGATCGTCGCGGCCGGTGACGGGATCGACGGCCGGCTTCTCGTCCGCCTTGCCGTTCTCTTTCTTTTCGCTGGAAGCCTCGTCCTTGGCGTCTTTCGGTTTGGCGGCGGCGCCCTTCTCCTCGTCGCTTTCCTTCACCAGCGGCGATGGCAGATCCTGGCGCAGCACGGCCAGCCAGATGCTGCTGGTGGCGCGGTTGTCCTCATTCTGCAGCGAGAACCAGTTGTTGGTGGGGCCGGCATTGGTGGAGGCGAAGAAGTACAGGTATTTGCCGCTGCGGTCGAAGGCCGGATCGGCGACATCGGACAGGCCATCGGTGACGGCATGCGATTTATCCTGCTCCAGCGAGTAGATGTAGGCGCTGCGCGTGTAGCTCAGTGAATTCAGCGTGTAGGCGATCCAGCGCGAATCCGGCGCCCAGGCGGGACTGAGCGATTTCGTCACGCCGTAAATCGGCTCGGTGGCGATCTTCTTTTGCACGCCAGTGGCCAGGTCCAGCACATACAGACTCCAGGCATTATCGATGAAGGCGATCTTCTTGCTGTCCGGCGACCAGTTGGCCCGCTCGTAGAAACCGGCCCCGCTCAGCTTGAACTTGCGCACCGGGCCTTTGCCGTCCTGCGGCTGCACATGCAGCGCGTACTCGCCCGATTCGTCCGAGAAGTAGGCCAGCGAGCGGCCATCGGGCGACCAGGCCGGATTGCGCTCATGCACGGCCGGGCTTTGCGTCAGGTGGCGCACATCGCCCTTGTCGGCCGGCAGGGTGACGATATCGCCGCGGAATTCGAAGGCCACGCGCGCGCCCGAAGGCGAGATCGACGCGTCGCGGATATACGCCGCGCCGCGCACCCAGCGCGGCCGCGACAGGCCCAGATCGCTGCTCACGCCGATGGTCAGCTTGCGCGCCGCACCGCCGTCCAGATCGAGCGCATGCAGGTAGCCCGCCTGCTCGTAGACGATGCGCCGGCCCTGCGCCGCCGCGTTCAGCACCGGGAAATCGGCGTGGCGGGTCAAGGCGCGCACCGCCTTGGTCTTGGTATCGTAGGCGTAGAGATTGAATTCGCCGTCGCGGTCGGAGCGGAAGTAGATGGTGTCGCCCAGCCAGACCGGATCGACGTCGTTGGCGCGCGAAACCGGCTGCGGAATCTTCTCGACCGCCTGGCTGGCGCGGTTGAAGATCCACAGCACCGAATGGGTGCCGCCGCGATAGCGCTTCCATTGCAGGAAGGCGGGCGAGGTCGGGTTATAGACGATGGACTTGCCGTCCGGCGAATACGCGGCGCGCGAGGCGTTCGGAATTTCCAGCTCCGCTTCCACGCCGCCGGTGACGGGCACGGTAAACAGCTTGCGGTAGCGGTTATTGAAGGCCGCGCGCGGCGAGGTAAACATCACCGCCTTGCCATCCGGCGTGAAGGACTGCACCAGATCCGGCCCCGGATGCCAGGTCAGGCGCTGCGGCACGCCGCCGCCCACGGGCAGCACATACACATCGGTATTGCCGTCCAGCGTGGCGCTATAGGCCAGCAGCCTGCCGTCCGGCGAAAACACGGGATTGGATTTTTCGCCGACGTCGGACGTCAGGCGCCGCACGCCGCTGCCGTCGGGATTGGCCAGCCACACATCGCCCGCATAGATAAAGGCGATATGGCTGGCCGACACCGCAGGTTCGCTCAGCAGACGGGTATCGGAAGTGTTCGGAAGTGCCTGGGAAGCCAGCGGCAGCAGCGCAGCCGCCGCCGCCAGGGAAAGTTTCGACAGAATGCTCAAGTACGCCTCGCAATCAGAGATATATGGGAAGCTGCAACGTTGCCCAATATACACCCAATTGCACGAATTGTTACACCACCATTACTGGCTCCTCTCCTTTGCCAGACTGAGGTGTACTGTCAATAATGGACACGTCCGTTTCAAGCAGC
>JANCSZ010000069.1:0-311 GCA_024437665.1 Massilia sp. YIM B04103
CTACCGCTACGACTTCAACGGCAATTGCATCTATGAGCGCGACGCTCAGGGCAATGTGGTCGAACGTTCTTTTGGCGGCTTGAACCAGTTGCAAGCGGAAACGAAATACGTGCAGCCTGATCCCGATGCCGCCGGCCCGGCACTGGCGGGCGAAGCCCAGACCACACGCTACGTCTACGACGACAAGAACCACCTGCGCTTCATCGTCAGCCCGGAAAATCGCGTCACCGAAATGCGCTACGACGCGCGCGGCCAGCGCACCAGCACCGTCACCCATGCCGCAGCCTTGGACCTGACGACGACTGCCACGC
>JANCSZ010000069.1:337-664 GCA_024437665.1 Massilia sp. YIM B04103
CGCTACGTCTACGACGACAAGAACCACCTGCGCTTCATCGTCAGCCCGGAAAATCGCGTCACCGAAATGCGCTACGACGCGCGCGGCCAGCGCACCAGCACCGTCACCCATGCCGCAGCCTTGGACCTGACGACGACTGCCACGCTGTACGACTTTAACGGCAATACCAATGGCGTCAACAATGGGCTGCCGGCGGCGGTCACGCACACCGGTAGTGCCATGAAGCTGACCATGCTGAATCAGCCCAATGCCGACTATCCCGGTCTGTATATGAGTAACCGCCCGCTCGGGACGGCCTGGCAATATGAGGTGACGCTGCCGAACAAG
>JANCSZ010000070.1:0-631 GCA_024437665.1 Massilia sp. YIM B04103
GCCGGATGGCTTGCCGGTGCTGCACCTGGATGGCGCTGAGCGTCCTTGGCTGGAACTGTCCTCACAGGCCTTGCCGGTGGCGGAACTGGGCCTGGCACCATCGCACCTGGCGTATGTGATCTACACTTCCGGTTCCACCGGCCAGCCCAAGGGCGTGATGAACGAGCATGGGGGCATCGTCAACCGCCTGCTGTGGATGCAGGAAGCCTATCGTCTGCAGCCGGATGAGGCGGTGCTGCAAAAGACCCCGTTCAGTTTCGATGTCTCGGTCTGGGAGTTCTTCTGGCCCCTGATGCAAGGTGCGCGCCTGGTGATGGCGCGGCCGGATGGTCATAGAGACCCAAGCTATCTGGCCGATACCGTGGCGGGACGAGGCATCACCACGCTGCACTTCGTTCCATCCATGCTGCAAGCCTTCCTCGACAGCGGCCAGGCGGCGCGCTGCGGCAGCCTGAAACGGGTGCTATGCAGTGGCGAAGCCTTGCCTGCCGCGCTGGCGCGGCGCTTCCTGCGGGAGCTGCCGGGCGTCCAATTGCACAATCTGTACGGCCCGACCGAGGCGGCGGTGGACGTGACGGCCTGGCATTGCGCCGGTCCCGAACTGCCTGACAGCATTCCGCTGGGCCGGCCC
>JANCSZ010000071.1:0-594 GCA_024437665.1 Massilia sp. YIM B04103
CGCATTGCCAAACGCATCCGTCGCAATGCGCGCCACATCAATCTTGCCGCCGCGCGCGATAGCAGCGGTCGTACCGGCCACAAAGCCGACGGTGGTCGCCTGTGCCAATTTATTGTCGGCCATCAGCTTGGCGAGGACGTTATCGCCCCCCAGCACCTGGCCCATCGCTTGGCCCGCTCCCGCACCCGCTGCCGAGGCAGCCACGCCGCGCCAGTCGAAGCTTGGCTGCAAACCGGCGAGTTTATTGACGCCTTGCGCTGCCACGTTCGATAGCACCGCGCGGGCAACAACATTGTCTTTGAACATCGCAGCCATGCTGCCCGCCTGGGCTGTCGCGGCCATATTCGCTACGCCGGCCGAGATGCCGCCGCCAATGGCGGCTGTAGCGACGCTGCGCCAGCTGAAGCTGTCTTGGATGCCGGCAGCCATGCCAAAGGCTTGGCTGGCGACCGAACCCATGGCGCCGCCGATGGCGCCGGCGACCAGTGCTCCACCCGCGCTAACGAGAGTGCCGGTACCGGAAATCACCCCAACGCCGGCAGTGAAGGTGGCCGCCATGCTGCCGCCAATGGTGGCGCCGCTGCTGGCGATCAG
>JANCSZ010000072.1:0-570 GCA_024437665.1 Massilia sp. YIM B04103
GATGCCGACGCCGTGGTGGCCGCCGCCGCCGCGCTGGTGGCGTCCAACGTCGCCGCCGATGCAGCGTTGCGCAATAAGGTGCTGGCCGACGCCTCCATCAAGGCCGGCAAGTTGGCCAAGGAGGCGATCGAAGCGGCCAAGCTGGCATCCAGCTCCGAAGCCGCAGCCGCCGAGGCGGTGGCGGCCGTCGCGCAGGCTGCGAAATCCAGCCAGCAAGCGGCCGAACTGGCCTCTGCCGCCGCAGCGCGCACGCTGGCTTCGGCCAGCGGCATCAACGCGTCCGGCGCCCAGGCCAAAGAACTCGCCACCGCCATGGCCAATGCGGCCGCCGCAGGCAGGGCCGCCGCCGCCGAAGTGGCGAAATCCGCCTTGGTCTGGGCGGATGCGCCGGTGGGGCAGCAGCGCCGCGCCGCCGTTGCCAAGCTGTATCTGGCCTTGCTGGGCCGCGCGCCCGACCAGGATGGCTTCAACAGCGGCGCCGCCAGCCTGAAGGCCGGTTATGCCTTGGCCGACCTGGCGAACTGGATGCTGGCGGCGCAGGAAACGCAAAAAATCTACCCGCCTGGCATG
>JANCSZ010000073.1:0-536 GCA_024437665.1 Massilia sp. YIM B04103
CGGTACAGGCGTCCACCCAGCGGATCGAAAGGATCGGCCACGAAACGCTCCGAAGTCAGCGCGGGGCGCTCCAGATAACCGCGCGCCAGACCGATCCCGCCCAGATACAGCTCGCCCGCCACGCCTGCCGGCACCAGATTCAGTTCGCCATCCAGCACATAGGTCTTGGTCTGGCTGATCGGTTGGCCGATCGGCACCTGGCTGCCGCCATCGACACGGCAAGTCCAGTGGGTGACGTCGATGGCCGCTTCGGTCGGACCGTACAGGTTGTAGAGCGCCGCCTGCGGCAGCAGCTTGAAGACGCCGTTCTGCGCTTCTGCTGGCAGCGCCTCGCCACTGCACACGATGCGCGTCAGGCTGCGGCAGTCCGCCACGCCCTCGTGCGCCAGGAAGGCTTGCAGCATCGACGGCACGAAATGCAGGGTCGTGACCTGGTGCCGGCAAATCAGCTCGCGCAGGCGTGCCGGTTCGCGATGCTCGCCCGGTGCGGCAATCGCCAGCCGCGCGCCCATCATCAGAGGCCAGAAGAATTCCCA
>JANCSZ010000074.1:0-533 GCA_024437665.1 Massilia sp. YIM B04103
CACCGCAAGCTGCAAGCCAAGGATGGCGTCTTCGCCAAGGTCACGCTGGACAAGGAATCCGGCTGGATCAACGGCAGCGGCGACGACCGCCTGGACGGCGGCGCGGGCAGCGATGTGCAGGTCGGCGGCGACGGCAAGGATACGGCGGTCTACAGCGGCAAGCAGGCCGACTACAAGATCCTGCTGGGCGCCGATGGCCAGATCAAGGTGGCCGACAAAGCCAACGCCGACGTGGACACCCTGAGCAGCATCGAGCAGGCGGAATTCAGTGACGGCACCATTAGTCTGTCCTTCACGCAGGCCGACGCGGGTCGTCTGAAAACGGCAGGTCTGCTGTACCAGGCCGTGTTCGACCGCGCTGGTGACGTGGGCGGCATCAACTGGTGGCTGTCGACCCAGGCCGATGCCCAGCAGATGGCCAAGGGCTTCACTGACTCGGCCGAGTTCCAGAAGCTGTACGGCAAACTGGATAATGCAGCCTTCGTGCACGCGCTGTACGCCAACAGCGGCCTGGCCGCCGACGCGGCTGGCGG
>JANCSZ010000075.1:0-532 GCA_024437665.1 Massilia sp. YIM B04103
TGGCCGGGATCTGCGTCGAGCGTTCGCTGGAGATGGTGGTGGGCATCCTGGCGATCTTGAAGGCCGGAGGCGCCTACGTGCCGCTGGACCCGGCCTATCCGGCCGAGCGTCTGGGCCATATGCTGCGCGACGCGCAGCTGCCGGTGCTGCTGACCCAGCAGAGCGTGCTGGCAAGCCTGCCGCAGCTGGCGCAGCAGGACAGCCAGGTGCTGTGCCTGGACCGCAACGACGACTGGCTGGACGGCTACGACAGCAGCAACCTGGAAGGCGGTTCGGGCGCGGACGACCTGGCCTATGCCATCTACACCTCGGGATCGACGGGCCGCCCCAAGGGCACGCTGATCCATCAGCGCGGCCTGTGCAATCTGGTGAGCTGGTATATCGCGCAGTTCGGATTGGGAGCGCAGGACCGCGCCTTGCTGTTCTCGTCGTTCAGCTTCGATCTGACGCAAAAGAATCTGTTCGCGCCGCTGCTGGTGGGCGGCCAGCTGCACATCCCGCTGGAAGGCTATGCGCCGGACCAGGCGCCGGC
>JANCSZ010000076.1:0-530 GCA_024437665.1 Massilia sp. YIM B04103
AATCATGGTATCGCGTGATCAATCCTGATATTGCCGATCCGGCGGAGAAATTCAAAGAGAAACCCGGTGAGATGGAGAAGACTATTGGGACCGCGATCAATGCGGCCGAGCAGTTCCATACTCGGGATCTTGGCAGCTACTACCACCCCCGCAGCTATGCCTTCTATGGCGCCGATCCCGAACACATTTCGTACGGAAGCATCCGCTGGGTGGCGCATCAGCCCGACCATTTAGACTTTGCGATCACGACGGGCGCTATCGAACAGGCAAAATTTCTTAGCCATACTCATGATGGCCTGCGCAGTGTGAACATCGGAGGCCGCACATTCTTCTTCGCGCCAGAGCAACAGGATGCATCGGGCGATGGCACTGTGTCATGCCAGTCAGGCGCGGGGCCAAAGGGAAAGGTCCGGCAGCTATTCGAGGCCAGCGGCTTTGGACATCAGGATGGTTTCAAGAATGAGGACATGTTATTGCTGACTCAGTATTTGATTGCCAAGATCGCACAGGAGGCCAAATGATTGCCTTAC
>JANCSZ010000077.1:0-520 GCA_024437665.1 Massilia sp. YIM B04103
CGCGGTGCTGCAGACGCAGCTCGATTACTGGCGCCAGACGCTGCAAGGTGCACCGGCGCTGCTGGAGCTGCCGGCCGACCGGCCACGCCCGGCGCGCCAGGACTACGTGGGCGCCTGGCTGCCGTGCCGCTTGGACGCGGCGCTGACGGAGCAGCTGCGGGGGCTGAGCCAGCGCCACGGCACCAGCCTGTTTATGACCCTGCTGGCCAGTTGGGCGTTGCTGCTGGGCCGCTTGGCCGGGCAGAAGGAAGTGGTGGTGGGGGCGCCGAGCGCGAACCGCGGCCAGGCGGAGAGCGAGCAGTTGATCGGCTTCTTCGTCAACACGCTGGCGTTGCGCATCGACTTGTCGGGCGCGCCTAGCGTGGCGCAGCTGCTGGAGCGGGTGAAGGCGCAGGCCTTGGCAGCGCAGCAGCATCAGGAATTGTCGTTCGAGCAGGTGGTGGAAGCCCTGCGGCCGGAACGCAGCCTGGCTTACAGCCCGCTGTTCCAGACAGTGTTCGTGTGGCAGAACACGCCGCGC
>JANCSZ010000008.1:0-276363 GCA_024437665.1 Massilia sp. YIM B04103
TTTCGTGGCCGATCCTTTCGATCCGCTGGGTGGACGCCTGTACCGTACCAGTGACTTGGTGCGCTGGAATGGCGAAGGCCAGCTGGAATACCTGGGCCGCCTTGACCATCAGGTGAAGATACGCGGCTTGCGCATCGAGCTGGGCGAGATCGAAGCCCAGTTGCTGGCGCAGCCGGAGCTACGCGAGGCGGTGGTGGTGGCGCGCGAAGGTGCGGCCGGAACCCGGCTGGTGGCCTATGTCTCGCCGCAGGCTGGCGTGGGCTGCGAAGCAAGCCTGCTGCGCGAGCGCTTGGCGCAGCTGTTGCCGGACTATATGGTGCCAAGCGCCATCGTGGTGCTGGAGGCGCTGCCGCTCAACGCTAACGGCAAGGTGGATCGCAAGGCTTTGCCAGAGCCGGATTTCAGCTCGGCCGCATACGAGGCGCCGCAAGGCCAGATCGAGGAGAAACTGGCGGCACTCTGGTCCGAACTGCTGGGTGTGGAGGAAATTGGCCGCCAGGACAACTTCTTTGAACTTGGCGGCCATTCTCTGCTGGCTCTGAAACTGCTGGAGCGCATGCGCGGCCAAGGCCTGCCGGCCCAGGTGCGCAATCTGTTCCAGTATCCGCAACTGGCTACGTTTGCCAAGGTGCTGGAGCAGGACGCCTCGGCATATGGACGGGTGGCCGTGCCGCCGAACGGCATTCCGCATGGCTGCAGCGCGCTGACGCCCGAAATGGTGACGCTGGCTTCCCTCAATGCCGAGCAGATCGCCATCATCGAAGCTGCGGTTCCGGGCGGCGCTGCCAATATCCAGGATATTTACCCGCTTGCCCCGCTGCAGGAAGGCATACTCTTCCACCATGTGCTGCAAAGCGAGGGCGATGCCTATGTCACGCCGCAGATGCTCAGTTTCGACAGCGAGCAGCGTCTGGCGCGGTTCGTTGAGAGCCTGAACCAGGTTATCGCGCGCCACGACATTCTGCGCACAGCCGTGCTGTGGGAAGGTTTGAAGGAACCGCTGCAAATAGTATGGCGCGAGGCACGCCTGCAAACGGAATGGATCGATGCCGGGACTGGCGATGCGGTCGCCGTGCTGACCGCCGCCGTCAATCCGGCGCACTACCGCATCGATGTGCGCCAGGCGCCGATGATACGGGCGCTGGCCGCGCGTGATCACGCCAGCGGACGCTATCTGCTGCAGTTGCCTAGCCACCATTTGGTGGTGGACCATACCACGCTGGAACTGCTGGTTGAAGAAATCGGTACGATCCAGCAGGGCGGGGCATTGCCGCCCCCGGTTCCGTTCCGCGATTTTGTGGCGCAGGCCCGCTTCGGCGTCAGCCAGGAAGCGCAGGAAGCCTTCTTCCGCCAGATGCTGGTCGATGTCGAAGAACCAACGGCGCCGTTCAACCTGATCGATGTTCAAGGTAACGGCAGCGCGGTCGAACAGGCCAGGCTGGAATTGGCTCCATCCCTGTCCGCCCGCTTGCGCCAGGTGGCGCAGAGCCAGGGCGTGAGCGCCGCGACGCTCTTCCATCTGGCCTGGGCTGTGGTCCTGGCCAAGGCTTCAGGGAAGGATGATGTGGTCTTCGGCACGGTGCTGTTTGGCCGCATGCAGGGAGGTGAAGATGTGAGCCGCGCGCTTGGCCTGTTTATCAACACTCTGCCGCTGCGCATCCGTCTTGGAACGCAGGATGTGGTGCAATGCCTGCGCCAGACCCATGCCGCGCTGACCGGATTGCTGCACCACGAGCATGCCAGCCTGTCGCTGGCGCAGCGCTGCAGTGGCCTGCCGGGTGGCACGCCGCTGTTCTCTGCGCTCTTGAACTACCGCTATGGCAGCAAGCCGTCCAATGACGCTGGCGTATGGGAAGGCGTGGAGCTGCTGGGCGGCGAAGAACGCAGCAATTATCCGCTTTCCATGTCGGTGGACGATATGGATGGCGACTTTGCGCTGGTGGCCCAGGTGCCGCCAGCCATTGGCGCATTGCGTCTATGCGAAATGATGCAGGAAGCTTCCGCCGCCCTGGTGGATGCGCTGACCTTGCATCCCGCTACACTGGCTTGCGAATTGCCGGTGATGAATGGAATGGAAATGGCGCTGCTGCGCCAATGGAGCGACAATCGCCGCCGCCATGCAGATGCCGCGCCGCTGCATCGGCTGTTCGAGCGCCAGGCGGATTTGCAGCCCCAAGCCCAGGCCTTGCTGTTCGGCGAGCAGGTTTTGAGTTATGCGGAGCTGAACGCCAGGGCCAACCGCCTGGCACATCGCCTGCTGGCCCAGGGCGTGAGGCCTGAAGACAAGATTGGCGTCTGCATCGAGCGCTCCATCGATATGGTGGCGGCCTTGCTGGCTATCCTGAAAACCGGTGCAGCCTATGTGCCGCTGGACCCGGAGTATCCACCTGAGCGCCTGCAATACATGGCCGAAGACAGCGCGATCAGCCTTCTATTGAGCCATGCCGCCTTGCATGGCATCGCTCCAGGCCTTTCTCCGAAGCGCGTGCTGCTGCTCGACCAGGTCGATCTGAGCGCCGAAAGAATGGAGAATCCGGACATCCCCGTCCACGTTGAAAATCTGGCGTATGTGATTTATACCTCCGGCTCGACCGGCATGCCCAAGGGCGCGGCCAACCGCCATCACGCCGTGTCAAGCTGCATGCTGTGGATGCAGGACACATATCATTTGAATGCGGACGATACGGTGCTGCACAAAGCGCCGTTCGGTTTCGACGTGTCGGTCTGGGAGCTGTTCTGGCCTTTGACTTCCGGCGCGCGCCTGGCCCTGGCTTTGCCGGGCGACCAACGCGATCCGGCCCGCTTGGTCGCGCTGATACAGCAGCACCAGGTTACCACCGTAAATTTTGTGCCAGCCATGCTGCAGGCCTTCCTTGCGCACGAAGGCATCGAGGCCAGCACGCGCCTGAAGCACATCATCTGCGGCGGCGAGGCCATGCCAGCGGAAACGCAGAAAGAGACTTTCCGGCGCCTGCGCCAGGCTGGCCTGCACAATCTCTACGGCCCGACGGAAACCGCCATCCACGTGACCAACTGGGCCTGCCGCGACGATGGACAGAATCAGGTGCCGATCGGCCGCCCGATCAGCGATACCAGCGCCTATGTGCTGGATGCTGGGCTGAATCTGACGCCAGCCGGTGTGGCGGGCGAGCTGTATCTGGGCGGCGTAAGCCTGGGACGCGGCTATCTCGGTCGCCCCGGCTTGAGCGCGGAACGCTTTGTGGCCGATCCTTTCGATCCGCGCGGCCGCCGCCTGTACCGCACCGGGGATCTGGTGCGCTGGAACGAGGAAGGCCAGCTTGAATACCTGGGCCGGATCGACCATCAGGTGAAGATTCGCGGCTTCCGCGTCGAACTGGGCGAGGTTGAGGCGCAGCTGTTGGCACAGCCCGAGGTGCGGGAAGTGGTGGTGGTCGCAAAGCAGGGACCGGGCGGCACGCTGCTGGTGGCCTATCTGTCCGAACATGAGGGGCAGAACGTTGAAGCGGCGGTGCTGCGCGAACGGCTGCGCCGCACACTGCCTGAGCATATGGTGCCGGGCGCGATCATGATCATGCCAGGTTTGCCGCTGAACGCCAACGGCAAGGTGGACCGCAAGGCGCTGCCGGAGCCGGAACTGGCGGCCCGCAGCTATGAAGCGCCGCAAGGCTCATTGGAAGAGACGCTGGCCGCTATCTGGTCCGAGGTGCTGGGACAGACGCGGGTGGGGCGGCAGGACAACTTCTTTGAGCTGGGTGGCGACTCGATCCTGAGCCTGCAAATCGTTGCGCGTGCGCGGCGCGCGGGTTGGGACTTGAATCCCAAGCTGATGTTCGAGCGTCCGGCGATTGCCGACCTGGCCTGCGCGCTGCGTCCGCTGGAAGTTGTGGCACAAGCCGCACCGCAGTTGGTACGCGGCCAGTTAGGCGATTATCTGAGCGACGCTGCGCTGGCGGCCCTGCCTATCGATCCAGCCGGCATCGAGGACGTATATCCACTGTCGCCGCTGCAGGAAGGCATGCTGTTCCTGTCGCTGGAAGCGCCGGGCAGCGGCCTGTATATGAATCAGCTCAGCGTTGCGGTGAACGGCTTGAATGCGTCGCGGCTGGCGCAGGCCTGGCATGTCATGGTGCAGCGCCACGCGGTATTGCGTACCGGTTTCGTGTGGCAGGCCGGCGCCGACATGGCCTTGCAAATGGTCTGGCGCGAAGCGGATGCTTTTGTCGAGACACTGGATTGGCGCGGTCATGGCGATATCGAGGCAAGCCTGGCAGAGCTGCGTTCCGCGGAACTGTTGCGCATCACCGATTTCTCGCGTCCGGAGCTGGCCCGCCTGTTCCTGCTGCGCGTGGGCGAGAACGAGCACCGCCTGCTGTTAAGCATGCACCATATTCTGCTGGACGGCTGGAGCCAGTCACACCTGCTTGGCGAGCTGCTGCAAACTTACGGCGGCCAGACGCTGGAGCCGGTGCAGGCACATTATGGCGACTACATCCGCTGGCTTAAGCGCCAGCCCGGCGAGGCGGCCGAGGAATACTGGCGCGGCCAGTTGCAGCACCTGGACGGCCCAAGTCTGCTGGCGGGCCGCCGCCGCGAGGAAACGGGTTACGGCAAAATCTATCTGCGCTGGGATACGGCGCAAACCCGCATCCTGTCCGATAACGCCAAAAGCCAGCATGTGACGGTGAATACGGTGGTGCAGGCGGCGTGGGCAACCCTGCTGCAGCGCCATCTGGGGAAAGACACCGTTTGCTTTGGCGCGACGGTGGCTGGGCGTCCGGCCGATCTTGCCGGCGCGGAGGAAATGGTCGGCCTGTTCATCAACACGATTCCGGTGCTCGCTGCGCGCCAGCCGCAACTGCCGGTGGGCGAGTTCCTGCGCCGCCTGCAGGCGGCCAACCTGGATGCGCGCCAGTACGAGCATACGCCGCTGGCGCAAATCCAGCGCTGGGGTGGCAGCGGCGGCCAGGCGCTGTTCGACAGCATCATCGTGTTCGAGAACTATCCGATGCATAAAGCCTTGAGCGAGCCGCTGGCGCATGGCTTGAGTTTCGGTGATGTGGGCAGCGAGGGCCTGACCGGCTATGCGATGGACTTGCAGGTCACGCTGGAAGGCGCGCTGGAAATCGAATTCTGCTACGCGCGCGCCAGCTTTGGCGAGGACGAGGTATTCGCCCTACGCGCGGAAATGGACGAGCTGCTGCAGGCCATGAGCACCGCACCGGAACTGCCGATGGGCGAGCTGAAACGGCTCAAGACGCCGGCGGCGGAAGCGGTTCTGGCGCTGGGCCAGACCGGTTTCAGCCAGCGCCCGGCTTGGGTGCATCAGCAGATCGAAGAGCATGCGCAGCTGCGTCCAGATGCGGTGGCGCTGCGCATGGGCGATCAAGTCCTCAGCTTTGCCGAGCTGAATGCGCGCGCCAACCGCCTGGCGCACTGGCTGCTGGGCCAAGGGCTGAAGCCGGAAGACCGCGTGGCGGTGCTGCTGCCGCGTTCCACCGATATGATCGTAACGCTGCTGGCCATTTTGAAGGCTGGAGCCGGTTATGTGCCGCTGGATGCCGAGTATCCGCTGGAGCGTCTGCGTTACATCGTCGGCGACTGCGCGCCTGCGTTGCTGATCGGCAGCGGCGTGTACCAGCATAATCTGCCTTGCCCAACGGTCTGGCTGGAGCAATTGCAGCTCGAAGGCGGCAATGCGGCCAATCCCGGCGTCGCGCTCGGCGAGCAGCAACTGGCATATGTGATCTACACCTCGGGATCGACCGGCCAGCCGAAGGGCGTGGCGGTGGCGCATGGTCCGCTGGCCATGCATTGCGCGGCGACCAACGAGATTTACGCCACGCAGCCGGATTCCTGCGAGCTGCTGTTCATGTCCTTCTCCTTTGACGGTGCGCATGAACGCTGGATCAGCGCCCTGACCGCCGGCGCTTCGGTCGCCATCCGCGATCCGGAAGTCTGGACGGCGGAGCAGGCCAGCGATGCACTGCACCGCTATGGCGTGTCCACCGTGGCTTTCCCGCCTGCGTACCTGAGCCAGTTGGCGGATTGGGCCGGCATCGCGGGCAATCCGCCGCCGGTTGAACTGTATGTCTTTGGCGGCGAAGCCATGCCCAAAGCGGGCTTTGAGCAGGTACGCCGCCATCTGCGGCCGCAGCGCCTGATCAACGGCTACGGCCCGACCGAAACCGTGGTGACGCCGCTGATCTGGCAAGCGCGCGGCGACGACAGCTTTGCCTGTGCCTATGCGCCAATCGGCCGCCCGGTCGGCGAGCGCACTGCCTATGTGCTGGACGCCGATATGCAGCTGGTGCCGCATGGTGCTGTGGGCGAGCTGTATATCGGCGGCTACGGCCTGGCGCGCGGCTATATCGGCCGCAGCGACCTGACGGCGGAGCGTTTCGTGGCCGATCCATTCAGCGCCACGGGCGGACGCCTGTACCGTACCGGGGATCTGGTGCGCTGGCTGGACGACGGCAATGCCGAATATATCGGCCGCGCCGACCATCAGGTCAAGATTCGCGGCTTCCGCATCGAGCTGGGCGAGATCGAAGCGCAGCTGCGCAAGGTGGCGGGCGTGAGCGACGTTGCCGTGCTCGCCGTTGCCGGAGAAGGCGGCGCCAGCCTGCAGGCCTACCTTGCCAGCGATGCGCCAGCCCAGGAAATCATGCAGATGGCGCGCATGGCGGTGGCCGATACGCTGCCGGACTTCATGCAGCCGTCAGCCTACGCGGTCCTGCCGAAACTTCCACGTCTGCCGACCGGCAAGCTGGATCGGCACTCCCTGCCGCCGATCCAGGCCGAAAGCGCGCGCCAGTATCGCGCGCCGTCCACGCCTGAAGCGCAGCTCATGGCCGGCTTGTGGCAGGAGGTGCTGGGCGTCGAGAGGGTGGGCGAAACCGATAATTTCTTCGAGCTTGGCGGCGACTCGCTGCTTTGCCTGAAGCTGATTTCGCGTTTGCGTGCCCTGAAAGATGCGCGCTTCAACTTCAAGCTGCGCGATCTGACGCAGAAGCCGACCATTGCGCAGCTGCTTGGCCTGGAAGCGGAGGAGCAGGCGGCGCAATCCGGCGTCACGCTCCTGAACCGCGAAGGCAGCGAGCCGCTATTCTGCCTGCACGCGGGATTTGGCACCATTTTCGATTACCAGCCGCTGGCCAGAAGGCTGGATGGCGTGGCCACCGTCTACGGCATCGCCTGTCGCATGCTGGCGGACAGCACCCATGTGGATGCTTCGCTGGAGCAGATGGCGCGGGACTATGCCGAGATGATCCGCCAGACGCAGGCAGCGGGACCATACCGCCTGCTGGGATGGTCGCTTGGCGGCACGCTGGCGGCGATGGTGGCGGCGCTGCTGGAAGCCGAAGGGCAGGCCGTCAGCTTCGCCGGTCTGGTCGATCCATTCATTCCCGGTACCGAGCAGGCGGCGATGCCGCCGTGGCAGCAAGATTTCAGCGATTTCCTGACGCAGGTGCTGCCGGGCTTGACGCTGGATGCCTTGCCGCCAGCCCCCGGCCCCGAGCTGGAGGCGTTGCTGTCGCAGGCCTTGGCCGGCAATCGCAGCATCTATGGTGCAATGGGGGCGGCCGAGCTGCTGCGCGGGTTTGAGGTGGCGCGCCACCTGAAAGCGCTGTCGATCGAAGCCGGGCCGCTGAACAAGCTGGCTTGCCAGCCGCATTACTGGTGGGCCGAGGGCCGCGATGCCGGCCAGAAGACGGAGCTGCTGCGCCAGACCGGCGCGCAAGGCACGGCCAGCGAAATCGCAGCGGGGCACTACACCATCACGCGCAGCGAGCAATGGCTGGAACAGGCGGTGCGCCTAGGTGAAGGAGTATTGCAAGGCTAGATAAAAGAAACCCCAGATCAAGGTCTGGGGTTTCTTTTTTAGGGCATTCGGTTTATTGCGGCGCCCAGAATTGTTCGTCGAAGAAGCGCTGGCGTGGCAGCACGCCCAGCACGGCGCGCTTATGCGGAAAATCGAACTCGTGCAGCAGGTCGTAGCCGGAGCGCTGCAGGTTGCGCCGCATGCGCTGGTTGTCCGAGCGCGGCTCGATCACCAGCCGGCGCGTGCGGCTGTCGTCCAGAAAGAGGTAGTGGGAGATCGAAGGCAGCCAGGCCGATACAAAGGCCTTGCCCCGGCAATCCGCCTCGCCGATCAGCACATGCCAGCCGCGGTCAAAGTCCGCGGCCTCGCAAAAGGGCGAAATGCGGTCCTCCTTGGCCCAATAGACCTCGAAGTAGCCGATGGGGCGCTCGTCCAGGCAGGCGATCAGCGGGATGCTGTGCGCATCGGCGCCGAGCCGTTCGAGATAGGCGCGGTGGTAATCCGTATCGCCTTCTTCTTCCCAGAATTCTGCCACATGCGGATCATTCATCCAGCGGTGGAAGTGGGGCAGGTCGGTATCAGCGTCTGCGACGCGAAAGCTCAGCGTCCGCTCCAGCCAGGGAATATAGCGGCGATACACCACGCCTGCCGGCTGCGGCGGGCGTGCGGGATGGCTATGTCCGGCGCTGATGCGATAGCTCATAGGCGGCATCACTTGTGCCTGCGGCAGCCAAAGCGAGCGTTCCTGTGCATTATGCTGGTTCAGCAGCGGGACGGCGCAGTCTTCCACGCGGAGCAGGTTTTGGCTGTCAATCATCGGCTGTTTCGCCCACAAGGAAGGCTGCGCCAGCAAAGACGCCGGAGAGAATGCGCGCCAGGTCGTCGCGCAGGGTCTCTGCATCGTCCACGATATTTCCCAGGCGGGCAAAGTCATGCACCATGCCTGGATAGATTTTCAGGGTCGTCGGCACGCCGGCATCGCGCAGTTTGGCGGCGTAAGCCACACCCTCGTCCAGCAGCGGATCGTATTCGGCCAGGACGATATGTGCCGGGGCAAGGCCGGATACATCGGGCGCCGCCAGCGGCGCAAAGCGCCAGTCGTTGCGCTCATCCTCGTGATTCAGGTAGTTGGCGAACATCCATTGCAGGGTCGCCGCTTCCAGCAAATAACCGCTGCCGTGATTTTGGTGCGAAAGGCTGTTTTGCTGGCTGCTGGTGCAGGGGTAGATCAGAACCTGCAACGCGGGCTGCTGCTTGCCTGCCTGTTTCAGGGCGATGCACAGCGTGGTCGCCAGCGTGCCGCCCGCGCTGTCGCCGCCGGCAGCCAGGCGCTTGCCGTCGATGCCGTGGCTGGTGGCATGGCTGCGCAGCCAGTTCCAGGCGTCGAGCGCATCGTCGAAGGCGGCAGGGAATTTATGTTCCGGCGCCAGGCGGTAGTCGACGGCCAGCACCTTGCAGGGCGTGCGTTCGGCCAGGTCGCGGCACAGCGCATCGTGGGAATCCAGGCCGCCTATGCAAAAGCCGCCGCCGTGGAAGAACAGCAGACAAGGCAGGGCTTCGGTGGCGGGTGGGGAATACAGCCGGGCGCCGATCTGGCGGCCGCCGGGGCAGGGCAGGGAAAGATCCAGCGTGGCGACCGATTCGGTGCCGGGGGCGTCGAGCATGGGCGTGGCGGCGTCGTAGCTGGCACGGGCGGCAGCCGGCGTTTGCAGATGCATGGGCTGGCTGTCGCCGAGCTGCACCAGCTCCAGGAAAGACTCGAGATCGGGATTGAGCGGCATGGCGAACAAAAATGATGACGGTGCCTTCTTGACGATCCGCCGCGCGCTTTGTTTAACTAACTTTTTGGCGCGCTCGCTCGTCATGGAGATTAAGTCCGGCTGTCCGTTGGACGTTCGCATTGCCAGCGGGCGGAAAAGCCTGTCCGGCCCGAATAACCAATTTCTGATCGCATCCATTCTATGTCGAAGGCAAAAATCGTCTATATCTGCTCGTTGAGGAACGCCACCGCCGATCAGGCGGGGCAATACATCGAGTACAAGGAACAGCAGCGCTATATGAAGTCGCCGCTGGAATATCTGACCGAGGCGCTCAACGAGACCAGTCTGGGCCACTCCTATAGCCTGGAGGCCGTCATCTACGACGATGACGAAAGCTCGCCGCGCGATCGCGAAAAATTGGCCGATTACGGTTTCCGCCGCGAGGCCGGGAAAAAATGGATCTACCCGGACGGGCTGGCCGTGCAAGGGCGCCCGCTGGACAGCTTGCTCCAGCCTATTCCCTCGACTTACCGCAGCCATGCCAAAGGTTCGCCGGAACACGTGGCAGGCAAGCGCGATTTCGAGGCCCGCCTGCTGGCGCGCCTGAACGAGCTGGATGCCGATCTGGTGGTGCTCGATGGCTTGCTGGTGATCCTGGACGAGCTGGTACGCCCCGGTGCGGCCTACCACCGCCGCATCGTGAATATCCACCCCGGCATCACGCGCCTGGAGTCGCCCTATGAGCGGCGCGGTGCATGGGCCACGCTGGACGCGCTGTATGGCGCGCGCGGCGAAAAAGTGGTGGACTGGAATACCCGTGAAACCGTGGCGGTGGAGCCATTGCGGATGACCGGCGCCTCCTTCCACTACGTCGATAACGGCATCGACTCGGGCGAAGTGATTGTGGATGTGCTGAAGACCGAAATCGATCCGGAAGATACGATCCTGGAACTGCGCTGGAATAACTTCAATTACAGCCTGTTCCCGGCGCTCTACCAGGGGCTGACGCTGATGGCGGGGCGCCTGCGCAAGGCCGCCTGATCCAAGCCTGCGGATGCGGGAAGCGGGGCCGGGCTGAAAAGCCCGGCCCCGTTCTATTCAGACGCTTAGAATTTGTACTTCAGCGTTGCCAGTACATTGCGCGGCGCGCCGAAGGTGATGTTCTTGAAAGTGTCGATCTGGTTGGCGTAGTACTTCTTATCAAACAGATTGTTCACATTCACCTGCAGCGAGAGCTGAGGGCTGAACTGGTAGTGGGCCATCAGGCTGGCGACTGCATAGGAGTCCTGGCCCACTTGCAGGGGCTTGCCGTTGCGCGGGTCGATCAACTCGGCGTAGCTGCGGCCTTCCCAGTTCACGCCGCCGCCGATGGCCAGCTTGCTCCATGCGCCAGGCAGGCGGTATTTGGTGTACGCCTTCAGCATCTTGTGCGGATGCGCGGTGTTGATGTCCTTGCCGCTGGCATCTTCGCTGTCGAACTGGCTCCAGCCCAGGCTTGCGCTCCAGCCGGGGGCCAGTTCGCCGCTCAGCTCAAACTCGTAGCCCTTGGTTTTGGTGCCGCTGGTGGTTTTGTAAGCCTGTTCGCGCGTGTTGGGAATGACTTCATTGCCGTCCGGGATGGCGAAGTTGTCCTGCTTGATCTGGAACAGCGCGAACGAGGTATTCAGTTTGCCGTCAAACAGCTCGCCTTTGACGCCGGCTTCCAAAGCCTTGCCTTTCAGCGGGTCGACATAGGCGCCGCTCTTGTCGCGGTAGTTTTGCGGATCGAAGATGCTGGTATAGCTGGCGTATAGCGAGGTATGTGGCGTCAGGTCGTACAATGCGCCGACATAGGGCGTGATCTCGCCGTTATGACGGATTTTGAAGGCATTTGCCGTCCACAGCGCCTGGTCGCCCTTGCGTTCCCAGTTGGTGAAGCGGCTGCCGACGATGAATTTGAGCGCATCCGTCGCCTGCAGGCGGGCCATTGCATAGGCGCTGGTCTGCGTGTCGCGGGTGAAGGAACCGGTCTGGTAAGGCGCCCATTTCGGTTCGGGGTAGGAGCCGGTCCAGGCGCGGAAGTCGCCGATCGGCGGCAGCACGCTGGCGTCGCTGGACAGCCATAGCGTCTTATGCGTGCCATGCAGCAGGCCGACTGCCAGCTCGTGCTTGCGGCCCAGCAGTTCAAATGGCCCGGATGCGGTGAAGCCGAAGTCGCTCTGCTTGTCGCTCACGCCATAGCCGATGATCCATGGCTCCAGTCCCAGACCGGTGTTGCGGTCCACCATGCCATCCATCCAGTTCAGGCGCTGGTCGCCGGTATTGCTGCGGTGGTTGGCCGTCAGCTGCAGCTTCCATTGATTGGCCAGACGGTGCTCCAGCGTGGCGAAGGCGGTGCGCTGCTTGGTATTCCAGAAGTTCCAGTTGGCGGCGGTGGTGGTGGAGCGGTCCCAGTCGGTGCGGCTGCCATCGTTGTAGAAGATGGGCAGGCCGGCCCACTGGTTGCCGCGGTGGCGGTCGCGCTGTTCGCTGAAGCCCACGCTCAGGCGGGTGTCGGGCGTCAGATCGGCGTCGATCACGCCATATGCCAGGGTTTTCTTGGTGTTTTCCAGGCGGATGAAGTTGTCCTTGTCCTCGGCGCTGATCACAACGCGGCCCCGGATCGTGCCTTCCTTGTTCAGCGGCGAACTCAGATCGACCACGCCGTTGCGCTTGTCCCAGGAGCCCAGGCCCAGGCTGGCCGAACCGGCGAAAACCTTGCTGTCCGCGTGTTTGCGGATCAGATTGATCGAGGCGGAGGGGTTGCCGGTGCCGCTCATCAGGCCAGTCGCGCCGCGCACGATCTCAACCCGGTCGTAGATCACCGTATCGGCCTTGGCTTCGCCCGCATTGGCGCCCGACATGGGGATGCCATCCAGCTGGAGTTTGTCGATCTGGAAGCCGCGCGAGTAGAAGTAGCTGCGCACGCTGTCGATTTCCTTGGCCGACACGCCGGTGGCGCTATTGGCCACGTCGAACACGGTCTGCAGGGCTTGATCGTCCAGCCTTTCGCGGGTAATCACGGTCACGGATTGCGGCGTGTCGCGGATCGAGAGATTCAGGCCGGTGGCACCGGTGCTGCCGCTGGTGGTATACGAACCGCTGCCTTCGGATGGGCCGGTGGCGCCCGCCGTGACCGTGACCAGGCCCAGGGTCTGGCCGTCCCTTGCCGGCGTGGCTGGGGCTTGCTGGGCGTGGGCTGCGCCGCCAAGCGCAAGGCTGGCCAGGGCCATTTGCAGGGCCAGCGCACCGCGCCGGAGGGGGATATGACTGAGTTTAATGTGCATTTTGCTTGCTTTGTTGATGATAAAGGAGTGCGGATGCGCGTGCTCAAAAAATGGGCGCGACAAACCGTACCCCTCTGACGAATCAGCGGGGTAGAAATTTAGTAAAAAGATGCGCCGCCTTTCGGCGGGCCTGGCTTGCGGGGCCGGGGAGGAGGGCGGCCCCGCGGCGGGGATTACACGGTGGCGTGCAGCGCTGCGCCGATTTCCTGGCTGCGGATGGCGGTGATGGAAAGCAGCGTATCGGAGAGGCCATGCGATGCTTCGCAGCTGCCCTGCAGGAAAACGCGCGGCTGGAAGCGGTCGTCGGCGATCAGCTGGTAGTTGCGGTCCACGGCCATATTGTCCAGCCATGGCGCCAGGGGCGCGAGCAGGTTCTGGTGCTGCTGGCGGCGGTAGCCGGTCGCCAGGATCACGGCGTCGTAGCGGCTGGCGAAGGTGGTGCCGCTGTCCTGGTCCTTCAGCTGCAGCTGGATGCCGCCGACTTCGGCGTTCACCTCCACCACCTCATGGCGGCGCAGGAATTGGTGGCGCTGATGTCCCAGCACTTTCTGCTGGTAGAAGACGTGGAAGATCTGCTCGATCAGATCCGTATCGGCCACCGCGTAATTGGTGTTCAGGTGCTCTTCGATCAGCGCTGCGCGCTCGGACGGCGCCTGCTTGAACACATAGTCGGTGTAGTCCGCGTTGAAGATTTCATTGATGAAGGGACTGTCGTCGGCCGGCTTCATGGCGCGCGCGCGCGTCACCAGGTCCACATTGCAGCCCTTGCCATGCAAGTCCATGAAGATTTCGGCGGCGCTCTGGCCGGCGCCGATCACGGCGATGCGGCGCGCATCCTTAAGCTGGTTCATGCTGCCCAGGTAGGAGCTGGAGTGGAATACGCGGGCATCGTTGCGGAAAGGCGCGAAGCATTCCGGGATGGATGCGGTGCCGCCGACGCTGACCACCAGATTGCGCGCCAGGCGCTCGTGTTGTTGTCCCTGACTGTCGCGCGAGAGTACCGTCAGATGCGTCACCTGACCGTCCTTCTGCACCGGCAGGACAGCCGTCACTTCCTCGCCGTAGCGGGTTTGCGCGGCGAACTGGCGCGCCGCCCAGGCCAGGTAGTCGTTGAATTCGTAGCGGCTGGGGTAGAAGGTTTTCAGATTGATGAAATCGGGCAGGCGCTGCTGCTGGTGCAGGTAGTTCAGAAAGGTGAAGCGGCTGGACGGATTGCGCAGCGTGGCCAGGTCCTTGAGGAAGGAGATTTGCATATGAGTTCCATCCAGCAGCATGCCCGGATGCCAGGCGAAGTGTTCCTGCTTTTCGAGATACAGCGCGTCCGGCGCATGGCCTTGCTCTTGCAGCGCAATGGCCAGCGCCAGATTGGATGGGCCGAAGCCGATGCCGATGAGATTATGGATATGCATGGTGTTTGTCCTGTTATTCCTGTTAATCGGTTTGGGAACCGGCGTTGTACGGTCTTGCAGGCATGACGATCCGGGCTTCAAAGTGTTTAGCCTTGCGCCCTTTTTTCTGCGGAAGACTTAAAAAACCTTGCGCTGAAACGTCAGGAGGGGAAGAGCGCAACGGAAAGGGCAGAGAATGTTGAGGAATATGAAACTGGGCATGCTGGCCATGCTGATTTGCGGCGCCGTCCAAGCGGGCAATATCGATATCCGGCGCACTGCCGACGGCATCCCGCATATCAAGGCGGACAACTGGCGCGGCCTGGGGCTGGGATACGGCTATGTGCAGGCGGAGGATGCGCTGTGCACCATGAGCGAAGCCTTCGTAACGTTCAAAGGACGACGCAGCCAGCACTGGGGCGCGGCCAACCGCCCCGCGCACGAATCGATGCTGGGCAGGTCCAGCAATCTGGAAATGGACATTTTCTTCGCCGGCTTCCTGACGCCCGAATTGATTCGGTCATACCAGCGCGAACAGCCGGCCGAACTGCAGGAGCTGGTGAGCGGCTTTGCCGAGGGTTTCAACCGCTACGTGAAGCTGGCGCGCAAGCAGGGCAAGGCGGCATGCGCCAGCCAGCCCTGGATGGAGGAAATCACGGCGGACGATATCTACCGCCGCATGTATGCCGCCACCATCAGCGCCGGCTATGCGCGCTTTATCCCGGCCATCGTCAATGCGGCGCCGCCCGGAACGAAGCAGCAGGCGCGCAGCACGGCCCAACCATCCCTGGATGAGTTGTTGGCCCATACCATCGGCAACCAGCCCGGCGTCGGCAGCAATGCCCTGGCGCTGGGCGGCGACGCAAGCGGGAAGGCGCAACCGGTCCTGTTCGGCAATCCGCATTGGTTCTGGCGCGGGCCCGACCGGTTTTACCAGGCCCACTTGAGCATTCCTGGCAAATTGAATGTCGCCGGCGTTTCCTTCCTTGGCGTGCCGGTGGTGATGATCGGCTTTAACGACCATGTGGCGTGGAGCCATACGGTGTCGGAGGCGCGCCGCTTTGGCCTGTTCGACCTGACGCTGACCAGTCCCACCAGCTACCGCGTGGACCAGCAGGCCGTGGCGATGCAGGCCAGGACCGTCACCATTCCGCTGCGCGCTGCCGACGGCAAGGGCGGCAGCGCCACGCGTACCCTGTATTTCAGCCAGTTCGGTCCCGTTGTCGATCTGGGCGCACGGTCGCCGCATTTGGCTTGGAGCGGACAAAAAGCCCTGGCGCTGCGCGACGTCAACGGCGAGAACTTCCGTGCCTTCCGTACGTTCTTTTACTGGAATCAGGCGCGTTCGCTGGAAGAATTCGTGGCGATCCAGAAGCGCGAAGCCAGCATCCCCTGGGTGAACACCATCGCCATCGGGCGCGGCGATGCGCGGGTCTGGTATGGCGATATCGGCGCCGTGCCAAACGCCCCGGACGACCTGCGGGCGCGCTGCGCCACGCCGGTGTCCAAGGCCTTTGCCGGCATCGATGGCGGAACGCCGGTGCTGGATGGCAGCCGCAGCGAATGCAACTGGCTGAACGACAGCGCCGCCGCGCAGCCGGGCGCCATGCCGGCCGCGCGCCAGCCAGGGCTATTCCGTACCGACTATGTGGCGAATATGAACGACAGCTACTGGCTGACGAATCCCGCCCAGCCGCTGGAAGGCTACGCCCGGCTGCTGGGCGGCGAGCGCGGCATGCCTTCGCTGCGCAGCAAGGCGGGCCACGGCATCGCCGCCGGGCTGCTGGCGCGCGCACCGCTGAAGCCAGCCGATATGGTCGGCAGCTTGCGCGAACAGGTGCTGGATGCACGCTCGCTGGCGGCGCAACGATACAAGGAGCCGCTGCTGGAAGCCATCTGCCAGCGCGACGAGGTGGAAGTGAAGGCCGATCCCGAGTCGGGCAAAACTTTCGACACCGCCCGGAAAGCATCTTTGGCCGAGGCCTGCAGCGTGCTGCGCGCCTGGCCGGACAGCGCCAATGCCCAGGACCGCGGCGCGCTGCTGTGGGAGCAGTTCTGGGCCAGGGTGGAACGCATTCCCGAGGCCGAACGCTTTAAGGTCGCTTTCGACCCGGCCCGCCCGCTCGATACGCCGGCGCAGATCCGCGCCGAAGATCCGCGCATGGCGCAAAGCCTTGGTGCAGCGGTGCTGGCCATGCAGGCTGCAGGCCAGCCGCTCGACGCGCCGCGCGGCAGGGATTTGTTCGCCGGGACAGGCAAGCAGCATATCGCCCTGTACGGCGGCTGCCACCAGGGTGGCTATTTCACGGTGGCCTGCCGCCCGCTGGGCAGCCAGGGCTTGACGGAGGAATTCGTCGGTAATAGCTATTTGCAGCTGGTGCGCTTCGATAAACAGGGTGCGGTGGCGGAAACCCTGCTGGCGCACGGCCTGAGCGAAACCGGGCTGGATGATGTGGCGCGCAACAGCGCCCTGCAGCGCTATGCGGCCAAGCGTTGGAGCGTCTTCCCCTTCCGCGATGCCCAGGTCCGCGCCGCCACCATCTCGCGCACTGTGCTTAAACCATAAACAAGCGGCAAAGCCATTCGTCTTGCTAGCAAAGCCATACACAAGGATTCAATATGTTGCGTTTTCTGATTCAACAATCCAGGAGCCTGCTGCTGGCCGCCGCCGCCGGCAGCGTGGCCCATGGTATTTGCAGCGTCACGCTGATCGCCCTGATCAGCGAAGCGCTCAGTGCCGAGGCTTCGGTGCGCACCGGCATGGCCTGGGCTTTTGCCCTGCTGGCGGTGGGGCTGATGCTGACCCATATCATTGCCTCGGTGCTGTTTGAACGCCTTAGCCAGCACGCCCATGCCGAACTGCGGCGTTATGTGAGCGCGCGCGTGATCGCCGCCGACTACCGCAATCTGGAAGCCATCGGTTCGGCACGGGTGCAGTCCGCACTGTCCGAGCATAGCGCCAATGTCGCCGCCTTCTTCGTGACTTTCCCGGCCATCCTGAGCAATGCGGTGGTGGTGCTGGGCTGCCTGGTCTATATGCTGCTGCTGTCCTGGCAGATCTTCCTGTTTGCGGTGGCGCTGATCGGTCTGGGTTCCTTTGGCTACCACCTCGCCAATCTGCGCGCGATCCGCCACCTGAACCGCGGCGCGGAGGAGCAGGACCGCCTGTTCGGCCATTTCCGTTCGCTGACCGACGGCGCCAAGGAGCTGCGCCTGCACTTCGGCAAGCGCAAGGTGTTTCAGGAACAGGTGCTGGGCGGTTCGATTGAAACCGTGCGCAGCGAACGCGCGCTGGGCATGTCGATTTTTGTGATCTCGGCAAGCTGGGCCAACTTCCTGATCTATGCCTTCATCGGCCTGGTGCTGTTTGTCCTGCTGGGCGGCGCTTCGGACCAGGCCCGCGTGATGACGGGTTTTGCCCTGGTCTTTGTCTATATGGTGACGCCGCTTGAAGTGCTGTTGCTGAATATCCCGCGCGCCAACCTGGCCAAGGCATCGGCCATGCGCATCGACGAGATCACGGCCGGCATGAGCGATTCCGAGCAGGCCGTCGGCAGCGCCCAGTCCCAGCCACTGCAGCAACTGGTGCTGGACAAGGTCGAACACCGCTATTACCACGAACAGAGCGACGATTTCTTCGCCCTCGGGCCGGTCAGCTTTACTTTCAGGCCGGGCGAGGTGGTATTCCTGGTCGGCGGTAATGGCAGCGGCAAGACTACGCTGGCCAAGCTGCTGGTGGGCCTGTATCCGCCTGAACGGGGCAGCATCGTCTTGAACGGTCAGGGCGTGGACGACGCCCACCGCGACCAGTACCGCCAGTTGTTCAGCGCTGTCTTCTCCGACTTCCACCTGTTCGACCGCCTGCTGCATAGCGGCGAGGCCAGCGCGGACCTGGATGCGCGCGGCAACCGTTTGATCGAGCGTCTGCATTTGCAGCACAAGGTCCAGGTGCGCAACGGCGCCTTCACCACGCAGGCCTTGTCGCAGGGGCAGCGCAAGCGCCTGGCCCTGGTGGTAGCCTGCCTGGAAAACCGTCCCTTCCTCGTATTCGACGAATGGGCGGCGGACCAGGACCCCGTATTCAAGAACGTGTTCTATCTCGAAGTGCTGACGGAACTCAAGGCCCAGGGCAAAACCATCCTGGTGATCTCGCATGACGACCGCTACTTCCATGTGGCTGACCGTTTGATCCGCATGGAAAACGGCCAGCTCAGCGAAGACAGCGTGCCACAACGTCCGGCGCAAGCGGCATGAGCGCGCCGATTACCTTGCTATGCCTGCCGAACGCCGGCGGCAGCTCTGCCATGTATCAGCGCTGGAAGCGTCTGCTGCCGGACTGGATCAGCGTGATGCCGCTGGAGCTGCCGGGGCGCGGGCGCCGCAGCAGCCAGGCGCTGATATGCGACTACAGCGCAATGGTGACGCGGCTGTGCAGCGAATATCTGCTGTTGCCGCAGCGGGCGTACGCGCTGTTCGGCCACAGTATGGGTGGCTTGCTGGCATACGGCATGGCGCAGCGCCTGCGCCAGCTGGGGGAAAGCCGGGCGCCGCGCGCGCTGCTGGTGTCCGCCACGGCCGCGCCGACACGGCGCGGTCCCCTTATCAGCAATCTGGATGACGAGTCGTTGATCGCCGAGATGCGCCGCCAGGGCGGTACGCCGCAAGAGGCGTTTGCCAGCACGGAGCTGATGCAGATGGTTTTGCCCTTGATGCGCGCCGACTACCAGGTTTGCGCCAGCTTCCGCGCCGACGCGCAGAACCGGCCGCTGGATATACCCCTGCACGTTTTTGCCGGGCGCGCCGACATCAATACGCCCCGGCAGATGGAGGCATGGCGAGCCGAAACGCAATCCGCATTCAGCCTTGACTGGTTCGAAGGTGGACATTTCTATCTGCGCGCAGAGCGGCAGGAAAGACAATTGATGTGCGCTTTGGAGCGGCTGCTGGCCTCAATTGGCCACGATCAGCTCTTTGCTCCGGATACGGACCGGGTCGAGCGGACAGGCGCCGCAATAGCTCTCCCCGGGCAGCAGGTGATATAGGCAGCACTGGCTGTGCAAGGCGAGAAGGCCATCGGCATCGGCCTTTTCTCCCGGCTTGGCCGGTGCGCGCCGCCGCCTCATATATAGAGGATTCTCTTCTCCGGCCCATAGCGCGCTATCGATCAGCTGCGCGCGGTCGGCCGCCACCGCTGCCACATGCTGCTCCCCATGCGCCGCGGCCAGACCCTGCGCCGCATCGAACAGGAAGTTCAGCCAGCGTACGGCGTTCCCCCACAAGATTTTCTGTGTCAGCCCCGATTGGCGGCTCAGTTGCGCGAACAGCGGCGCCAGGTGGCCGCGCAGCAGCGCGTCATAGCGCTCTTTGGTATCGGCTGCCGCCAGTGATTCGCCCAAGGCGAGGATATGGAAACCCGCCACTTCGCCATGTGGCGCCAGGCTCACGGCCATCTCTTCGGCGCTGGCGGGAAAGCGGTGGCGCAGCAGCGTCGCGGCGGCGACCAGCGGCGGAAGCAGCGCGCCCAGATAGCGGTTGCTCCAGTTCGAGGCCACGGGACGCAGGTCTTGCAGCCCAAACCTGACGGCGCTGGATCGCAGTTCCCTTGTCAGCAGCTCCGGCTCGGACAGCAGCTGCGCCACAGGCAGGGCCGAGGATGGAAACCGGGGCGCGCAAGACAGCGATTCGCCATAGCTGCGCATCTCTCCCTGAAATAGAGGTTCGAGCAGCGGGATCATGATGAGAAGGTGTAGTCCATGTCCGATAGACGAACGAGGCGGCGGAAAATTCTGTACGCCGGACTTTCCTGCGCCGGTTGCGTAAGGGTTTGGCGTACTACCACTTTGACCTAAAGCTAATGTTAAGGATTAATTTCAGCTAGTCACATTTTTTCTTAAAAGAAATTTTGAAAAAAATTTACTGAATAAAATTCTGCAAATCGATAAGAATTTATTGCGGCATTTTTAAAAATGCCAAGTGTTGTAGATATTGTATGAATTTGAACAGTGTGTTGCATCTTAGGAGAAAGTCAACTTTCAGCCTGTATAATTCCAGCGAGTTGCCACAAAAGAATGCAAAAAGGGCAATCAATGTAATTTTAGCAAGCGTCCAGTTTCACTAGTTTTAGCAATGAGCACCAACTGATCACCCATTGGAGCAAGCATGTCTGAATTGGAAAACCCGGCTGCAGAATTGTATGAAGTAGTGGTAAACGAAGAAGAGCAGTACTCGATCTGGCCGGCCGGCAAGGAGCTTCCGCTTGGCTGGAAGAAGGCCGGAAAACAAGGCAGCAAAGAGGTGTGCCTTGCCTATATCAATGAAGTGTGGACCGATATGCGCCCACTTTCCCTGCGCCGAGCGATGAGCTCATCACAGCAGTAGCCCAGCCTTTCCCAGAAGGCTTTTGCCGGGAGCGGCCGCTGGTCTCTCCCGCGTGCGGCAGATTCACCATGTAAAGAAAGTGCGTTGAACCGCTTGCGGCGGTTCGCGTGCTCCTGCATTGAACGGGGCGGCAGCGTGGCTCCTTTGTGGCGAGTAGCGATGAATCGAACTGTTTTATCCCCTTGCGAGTCTGGCCGTGGGGGCATGCGATGAGTAAAACCGTCTTCATGTTTTCGGGGCAGGGCTCGCAGTACCGGCAGATGGGCCATGAGCTGTATCGGCGCGAGCCCGTATTTCGTAGCACCATGCAGCGCCTTGATCCTTTGGTGCGGAGCCGCTGCGGCGAGTCGGTGCTGGCGGCCTTGTACGAAGATGCGAACGGCGAGCAGCAGCTGAAGCGCGTTCGCATCAGCCATCCGGCCATCTTCATGGTTGAATATGCGCTGGCCCGGACCTTGATCGCGGCGGATGTGCAGCCTGACCTGGTACTGGGTTCCAGTCTCGGTTCCTATGCTGCCGCGGCGATTGCCGACTGCGTCGATGCCGAAACCGCCCTGCAAGCCGTGATCGAAAAGGCGCTGATGCTGGAGCGCCATTGCGCACCGGGCTGCATGGTTGCTGTCATGGGCGATCCCGCAGCATATCTGAGGTCTGGGCTGCAGGATATCTGCGAGCTGGCGGCCCGCAATTTCAGCGGTCATTCGGTATTGGCCATGCCGTTGGATCAACTGGCCCGCGTTGAAAACCACTTGCGGCAGAATGGCCTGGCTTTTCAGCGTCTTGACGTGGAATTCGCCTTTCATTCGCGCTGGATCGACGCTGCGCGCCAACCCTATCTCGATTATCTGCAGTCGCTGCATTTCCAGCCAGCGGCCATTCCGCTGGCGTGCTGCGCCAGCGCGGGCACGCTGCAAGCCTTGCCTTCCGACTTTTTCTGGACCGTGGCGCGCGCCCCGATCCGCTTTCACGACACGGTGCAAGCCCTGGAAGCCCAGGACAGCTACCGCTATATCGATGTTGGCCCGGCGGGCACGCTCGCCACTTTTCTCAAATATGGACTGCCAGCCGGTTCATCGTCGCAAATCCACACGCTGATGTCGCCCTTCGGCAGCGACAGCGGCAATCTGGCGGCCGTGGTTGGCCAATGCCGCCAGCCAGCAGGCAGAACAGAGCAGCATCAACCCACTAAGGAGAGCAGGGCTATGAAGGCAGTGATATTTCCGGGGCAGGGCGCGCAGTTCAAGGGAATGGGCAAGGACGTCTTTCCCCTTTACCCCGATCTGGTGCGGCGCGCATCCGAGATTCTTGGCTACTCCGTGGAAGAACTCTGCCTCAGCGACAGCCAGAATCAGCTCTCGCAGACCCGCTATACCCAGCCGGCCCTGTTCGTGGTCAATGCGCTCAACTACTACCGCCATCAGGCGCAGCATGGCAGTGCGGCTCCCGATTTCTTTGCCGGCCATAGCCTGGGCGAATACAACGCGCTGCTGGCCGCCGGCGCGTTTTCCTTCGAAACGGGGCTGCGCCTGGTGAAGAAACGCGGTGAACTGATGGGCGCCGCGCGCGACGGCGCCATGGCTGCCGTGCTGGGCGCTTCGGCCAGCGAGGTGCAGGCCATACTCGATAAGCATAAGCTGGATCAGATCGATATCGCGAACTATAACTCGCCGACGCAGATCGTGATCGCGGGCAGCAAGGACGCCATCGCCGCGGCGGAACAGATTTTCGCCAACCAGAATCTGCGCTATGTGACGTTGAATGTGAGCGCGGCTTTCCACTCGCGCTATATGCAGCCGGCGCAGGCCGAATTTGCGCGCTTCCTCAGCGAGTTCTCCTTCGCCGCGCCAACTGTGCCGGTGATCGCCAACGCCAGCGGCCGCCCTTATGAGGCGGACCGGATCGCGGAAACCCTGGCTGCGCAGATTGCCGGCCCGGTGCGCTGGGTCGATTCCGTGCGCTACCTGATGGGGCGCGAGGTGGACGAGTTCCAGGAAATCGGCGCGGCGGTGCTGAGCAAAATGGTGCTGGAAATCCGCAGCAAGGAAACGCCGATTGTGGATGAAAGGCCGCTTGCTTCGGCTGCGGTGGCAACCCCTGCGCCCCAGCCGGTGGAAAGCGGCGGCGTGCCGGGCATCCAGGCCGCTCGCCTCGGCAGCGCCTTGTTCCGCCAGCGCTTTGGCTTGCAGTACGCCTACATGGCTGGCGCAATGTATCGCGGCGTGGCGTCGGCCGAGCTGGTGATCCGCATGGGCAAGGCTGGCTTCCTGTCCTTCTTTGGCGCGGGCGGCCTGCCTCCGGCGCGCGTCGAAGCAGGCATCCAGCGCATTCAGGCCGAGCTGAAAGACGGCCAGCCCTATGGCATGAATCTGCTGGCGAACTACGAGTATCCGGCCGACGAAGAGGCGGTGATCGAGCTGTATCTGAAATATGGCGTGACCAATGTCGAAGCGGCGGCCTTTATGCAGATGACGCCTGCGCTGGTGCGTTTCCGCCTGTCCGGCTTGCGCACCGACGCGCGCGGAGCGGTGGTCTGCGATCACCGTATCGTCGCCAAGATTTCCCGGCCGGAGGTGGCGAAAGCCTTCATGAGCCCAGCGCCCGCGGCCATCGTCGGCAAGCTGCTGGAGCAGGGCAAGATCACGCCGCTGCAGGCCGAACTCGCGCAGCGCGTACCGGTTGCCCATGATATCTGCGTGGAAGCCGATTCCGGCGGCCACACCGATGGCGGCATCGCCGCCGTGATGCTGCCGCCCATGCTGCGCATGCGCGACGAGCTGCAGGCCAGCCACGGGTACGCGGAACCGGTCTGTATGGGTCTCGCGGGCGGCATCGGCGGACCGGAAGCGGCGGCTGCCGCCTTCCTGCTGGGTGCCGATTTCATCATGACCGGCTCCATCAACCAGTGCACGGTGGAAGCGGGAATGAGCGACAACGGCAAGGCCATGCTGCAGGAAATCGATATCCACGATACCGAGTACGCCCCGGCCGGCGATATGTTCGAGATCGGCGCCCAGGTGCAGGTGCTGAAGAAATCCGTCTTCTTCCCGGCGCGCGCCAACAAGCTGCTGTCGCTCTACCGCCATCACAACAGCCTGGATGAAATCCCTGAGCGCACGCGCCGCCAGCTTGAAGGCACGTACTTCAAGAAGACCTTCGAGGAAATCTGGAGCGAAACCGCCGCCTGGTTCAAGGCCCAGGGCAAGGACCATGAGGTGGTCAAAGCCGAGGCGAATCCCAAGCACAAGATGGCCCTGGTGTTCCGCTGGTACTTCGCCTATTGCACGCGCATCGCCATGGAAGGGCGCAACGAGGATCAGGTCAATTACCAGATCCAGACCGGCCCGGCCCTCGGTTCCTTCAACCGCTGGGTGAAAGGAACGGCGCTGGAATCCTGGCGCAACCGGCATGTGGACGAAATAGCCATCAAGCTGCTGGCAGCCACCGCCGAGCATTTGAACCGCTCCTATACCCGTTTCCTTCAGGCTTAAAAGGTCCGCTGCGCTATGAATAACGAAAACCATAAGACTCAGGGTGAAACCGGCGCTATCGCCATCGTCGGCATGGCTTGCCGCTTTCCCGGCGCGGCGAATTATGATGAGTATTGGAAGAACCTGAGCGCGGGCCTGTCCAGTGTCAGCGAGGTGCCGGCGAGCCGCTGGGACAAGGAAGCGTTCTACTCCAGCGACAGCCAGGCGAAAAACAAGGCCGTCAGCAAATGGGGCGGTTTCATGGATGGCGTGGAGTTCTTCGATGCGGACTTCTTCGGCATTTCGGGACGCGAGGCGGTGGCGATGGACCCGCAGCAGCGCATCATGCTGGAACTGTCCTGGGCTTGCATGGAGGATGCGGGCTACGATCCCTCGGCCCTGAACGGCAGCCGTACCGGCGTGTATGTCGGTGTGTTCAACTTCGACTATCAGGAGCATCTGCTGCGCACGCTCGATTCCATCGAGGCCCATGTGTCAACCGGCACGCATACAGCGCTGATCCCGAACCGCATTTCCCACTATTTCAATCTGCATGGTCCAAGCCTGCCTATCGACACGGCTTGTTCAAGCTCGCTGGTGGCGCTGCACGAGGCGGTGCATGCGATCCGCCGTGGCGAATGCGAGCAGGCGCTGGTGGGCGGCGTCAGCGTTTTGTGCAGTCCGACCCATTTCATTTCCTTCTCCAAGACCGGCATGCTGTCGCCGGACGGCAGCTGCAAGACCTTCGACGAGCGCGCCAACGGTTATGTGCGGGGCGAGGGCGCGGCCATGGTGCTGCTCAAGCCTCTCGCCAAGGCGCTGGAGGACAAGGACAATGTTCTGGCCGTGGTGCGCGGCACGGCGCGCAATCACGGCGGCCGGGCGCGCACGGTGACGTATCCCAGCTCGCAAGCGCAGTCGAAAGTGGTGGCGGAAGCGCTGAGCGAGGCGGATATTCCCGTCAGCACCCTGACTTATGTCGAAGCGCACGGCACCGGCACGCCAAAAGGCGATCCAATCGAGATCGAGGGTTTGAAACTGGCCTTCGCGCGCGTGGCGCAGCAGCGCGGCGAGGCGCTGCCGGAGCATATCTGCGGCGTGGGCAGCGTGAAGACCAACGTGGGCCACCTGGAATCGGTGGCCGGACTGGCCGGCGTAATCAAGGTCATTCTGTCGATGCGCCAGCAAACCTTGCCGGGCCTGGTGCATTATCAAAAACTGAATCCACGCATCGATCTGGATGCCAGCCCTTTCTATATCGTTGACCAACAGCGCGACTGGCCGGCTTTGCGCGATGAACAAGGCCAGGCCGTGCCGCGGCGCGCGGGCGTCAGCTCCTTCGGATTTGGCGGCGTGAATTCGCATGTGGTGATCGAAGAGTATCTCCCGGAGCAGCCGAAGGAGGCTGAGCAACCTGCGGATGGCGTACCTGCGCTGATTGTTTTATCGGCCAAGACGCTTGCCGCTTTGCGCGGCCAGGCTCAAAGCCTGCTTTCCACCTTGGATTCGGCAGAGATCCAGCGTGCCGGTATTGGTGCGCTGGCCTACACTCTGCAAGTGGGGCGCCAGGCGATGGCCGAGCGTCTGACCTTGCTGGCCGACTCTCTTCCCGCGTTGAAGGAGCAACTGCAAACCTGGCTGAATGAGCCGGACGGCTCGCGCCACGCGCGCAGCGCCCGAGTCACCGCCGAGATGCTGACAGCGATTCAGAACGAGCCGGAAAGCCTGCAAGCAGTCGCCGCGGCGCTGGAAAAGGGCAATTTGCCGGAGTTGGCGCAGTTTTGGCTGCATGGCCATTCCATCGACTGGGCAAGCCTGTATGGTGGGGCCAAACAGGCACGGGTTGCGCTGCCGTCCTATCCATTCGCCAAGGTGAAATACTGGGCTGAAGCGGAAAGCGGCGCCGAACCGTCCACCCGCGCCGAACTGCATCCCTTGTTGCATCAGAATACCTCCGACCTGAATGGGCTGCGCTTCAGCAGCCAGTTCAGCGGCAAAGAATTTTTCTTCGCCGACCATGTGGTGCAAGGAGCGAAGACCTTGCCGGGCGTGGCCCAGCTGGAGATGGCTTTGCTCGCCGCGCAGACCGTCAATGGCCGCGCCGGAAAGCTGCGCCTCAAGGATGTGGTCTGGGCGCGTCCCATCGTGGCTGGCGATCAGCCGCTGGATCTGCACCTGGCCTTGTATCAGGAGACGGAAGAAGAAATCGGCTACGAAATCTATCGTGAATCGGACGATGGCGAGATCGTGTACGGCAAAGGTTCCTTGCTGCCGGCCGGCCGCGAACCGGCCCTCGCCAGGCACGATCTGAAGGCCTTGCAGTCTCAGTGCAGTCAAGGCCAGTTCAGTGCCGAGGAATGCTATGCGGCCTTCGATAAGACGGGATTGAGCTATGGTCCCGGCCATCGTGGCCTCGTCAATATTCAGCTTGGGGCCGATCTGGCGTTGGCGCAAATCCGCCTGCCGGAATCCGTGCAAGCCGCATTTGCGCGTTTTGAACTGCATCCGAGTTTGCTGGACGCTGCCCTGCAGGCGGCCATCGGCTTCCAGGCGGGCAGCAATGGCGGATTGGCCGCTATGGGCTTGATGCTGCCGTTTGCACTCGGTTCTCTCGATGTGCTGGCGCCATGCGCACCATCGATGTGGGCGCTGGTGCGCCACAGTGCTGGTAGTTCCGCAAGCGACGTGGTGCAAAAATTCGACATCGATTTGTGCGATGAGGATGGCGTGGTTTGCGTGCGCTTTGGCGGATTCTGCATGCGTGCCGCATCTGCCGTTGCCACGGCGGAAGGTGACGCCATCCGTACCGCGCTGTTTCAGCCGCAATGGAAGCCGCAAGCGGTAGCGGGTGCGCCGGCGCAGACTTTCGCCCGTCATCTGGTGCTGCTGTGTGGTGGCGTGGCAGCCGACGCTGCCCAAATTGTGGCGCGGATCCCGGGCGCGGAATGCCGGTCAGGCCGGAGCGGCACTGATATTGCCCAGGCGTTTGAGGCTGACGTCTGCCTGCTGCTGGAACGCATCCAGGCGCTGGGCGCTGAGCCAGGCCAACATTTGATTCAGGTCGTGATTCCAAGCGATGGCGTGGGCCAGCTTTGGTCTGGCCTGGGTGGCATGCTGCGCTGCGCCAGCCTTGAAAATCCCCGTATCGCGGTACAGTTGATCAGTGTGGAGCAGGGCCAGGATATTGCCCTGGTCCTGGCCGAGAATATTGGCAGCGATGCCCAGCAGCTGCGCTACCAGGGCGGCCAGCGCCTGGTCCACAGCTGGACCGAACTGCCGTCAACCGAAGCAAACCGGCCATGGAAAGACCGCGGCGTCTACCTGATTACGGGCGGCGCGGGAGGCCTTGGCCTGATCTTCGCGTACGACATAGCTGGCTCGGTACGCAATGCCACGCTCATTCTGACTGGCCGTTCTGATATCGGCGATGCTGTGCAGGCGCAGATCCGCGAACTGGAAGCGTTGGGTGCGGTAGTGCAGTACCGCCAGCTCGACGTCGGCGATGCGCAGGCTGTGAACCAACTGGTGCAAAGCATTCCGGAAGAATTTGAAAGCCTGGATGGCATTATCCATAGCGCGGGTGTTCTGCGAGATAGCCTGATTCAAAGGAAGACCGTGCAGCAAGTGGCGGAAGTACTGCACGCCAAGGTCGCTGGCCTGCTGAATCTCGACCATGCCAGCCGCGACATCACGCTGGACTGCTTTATCTGCTTCTCGTCGACTTCCGGAGCGCTTGGCAATGTGGGGCAAGCCGATTACGCCGCCGCCAATTCCTTCATGGATGCCTATGCCCATTACCGCAACGGGTTGGCGGCACAGGGACAACGGCAAGGCCACGCGCTGGCGGTCAATTGGCCCTTGTGGGAAGAAGGCGGCATGCAGGTCGATGCCGCGACTATCCAGGAAATGCGCCAGCGAACTGGCCTGCGGCCTTTGCGCAGTTCCAGCGGCCGCACCGCCTTGGCGCAGGCCTTGGTGTCGAATGCATCGCAGGTACTCGTTGCGGAAGGCGATATAACGCGCTTCAAGGCCAGCTTGTCGCAGCCGCGCCAGGCCGTTTCAGCCCGCTCCGAGTCGGCCATTGCGGCGGACGCACAGGAAAAAGCGGTGCGTTACTTCGTGCGCCTGCTGGCCGGAACGCTGCGGCGGCAGGCCGACAGTATCGACCCACATGCCCAGATGGAGGCGTATGGCATCGATTCGATTCTGGTAGTGGAGCTGACGCGCAAGCTTGAGCAGGTATTCGGCACGCTTTCCAAGACCTTGTTCTTCGAATATCAGACCATCGCCGCCCTGGCTGCCTACTTCATGGAAAACCACGGCGAAGCGCTGGCCGCGCAGCTTGGGGAAACTCTGGTGCAGGCGGCCGTGCCGGCAGCCGTGGCGAGCGTCGAAGAGACTCCCGCCAGCACGGCGCTGATAAGCCGCCGCTCGCGTTTCGCACAGCGTACCGCGCCAACCGCATCGGCTGCGCCGGTGGCAAAAGCTGCTGAGGATATCGGCGATATCGCCATCATCGGCCTGGCAGGCCGCTACCCCCAAGCCCGCAATGTGGAAGAGTTCTGGGCCAATCTGAGCCAGGGCAAGGACTGCATTGGAGAGATTCCGTCCGAACGCTGGGACTATAAGCTGTACTTCGACGCCAACCGCGATGCGAACGGCAAGACATACAGCAAATGGGGTGGATTTATCGATGGCGTCGACCTGTTCGATCCGCTGTTCTTCAATATCTCGCCGCGCGAAGCTGAGCGCATGGATCCGCAGGAGCGGCTATTCCTCGAATGCGTACATGCCGCGCTGGAAGACGCCGGCTACACCCGTGACACCGTTGGACGCCAGGAGCAAGCCGGTTCGGACGGCAGCGTCGGGGTTTTCGTCGGCGTGATGTATTCCGAGTACCAGCTGTATGGCGCGCAGGAGCAGGCGCGCGGCCGCAATCTGGCGATGCTTAACAGCCCGGCATCCATCGCCAACCGCATCTCATACTTCTGCAACTTCAATGGCCCCAGCATGGCGCTGGACACGATGTGTTCCTCCTCGCTGACGGCCATCCACCTTGCGGTGCAGAGTTTGCAGCGCGGTGATTGCCGCGTGGCTATTGCGGGTGGCGTGAACGTGTCTATCCACCCGAACAAGTACCTGATGCTGGCACAGGGCAAATTCATTTCGGGTAAAGGACGCTGCGAAAGCTTCGGCGAAGGCGGCGAGGGCTATGTGCCCGGCGAAGGCGTTGGCGCGCTGCTGCTGAAGCCGAAAGCACAGGCCATCGCCGATGGCGACCATATCTACGGCATCATCAAAGCCACCGCGATCAACCACGGCGGCAAGACCAACGGCTATACCGTACCCAATCCGAATGCACAGGCCAAGGTGATTGAAACCGCGCTGCGCGGGGCGGGCATCGACGCACGCAATATCGGCTATATCGAAGCGCACGGCACCGGCACCAGCCTGGGTGACCCAATCGAGATTGCAGGGCTGTCCAAGGCCTTCCAGAGCTGGACGAAGGACAGGCAGTTCTGTTCCATCGGTTCGGCCAAATCGAATATCGGCCATTGCGAAAGCGCTGCCGGCGTGGCGGGCGTGACCAAGGTGCTGCTGCAACTGAAGCATCAGCAGCTCGCGCCAAGCCTGCATTCGCGCTCGCTGAATCCGAACATCGACTTCGGCAATACGCCTTTTTTGGTACAGCAGGAGCTGGCGCCATGGCTGCGTCCAGTGGATGAAAGCAGTGGCGTTCGGCGTGAGCTGCCGCGCGTGGCCGGCATTTCCTCGTTCGGCGCCGGTGGTGCGAATGCCCATGTGGTGATCGAGGAATATGCGGATGCGCGTCCGGCTGCCGCTTTGCGCGGCCCTGCCGTAGTACTGCTCTCGGCGCGCGACGGTGAGCGCCTGCAGGAACAGGTACGCCAGCTGCTGGCGGTAGTTGCGCAGCCGGGCCAAATGGTCTTGGCCGACCTAGCCTATACGCTGCAGGTCGGGCGCGAAGCGATGGATGAACGCCTGGCATTGCTGGCGTCTTCACTGGATGACCTGCGCGGCAAGCTGGAGGCCATTCTGGCAGGCGAGACTCAACTGGAAGATGTCTATCGCGGACAGGTAAAACGCACGGCGGAGGCGCTGGGTGGCCTGGCCGGCGACGACGATATGGCTGCAGCAGTCGATGCCTGGATTGAGAAAGGTAAATTTGGCAAGCTTCTCGACCTGTGGGTGAAAGGACTGGCCTTCGACTGGCGACGCTTGTACCGCGATGGTGCCGCGCGTCCCCGCCGTATCAGCCTGCCGACTTATCCCTTTGCACGCGAACGCTATTGGGTGCAGACCAGCGCCGCCGTTGAAAGCAGCGAGACTGGCATTGAGATGCGTCTGCATCCGCTGGTGCAGCGCAATACTTCCGACTTGGCCGGCTTGCGTTTCAGCAGTCGCCTGAGTGGCGAAGAATTCTTCCTGTCGCAGCACGTCGTCAATGGCAACCGCGTTCTGCCAGGCGTGGCGCAGCTGGAAATGGCGCGCAGCGCTGTGGCGCTGGCTGCGGGCGGCGATTGCCGCATCACGGTGAGCGATGTCGTCTGGGCGCGTCCGGTGATCGTCGGGGAGGAAGGGCTGCTGCTGCATATCGCGCTCTATCCTGAGGATGACGGGGCAGTGCGCTTTGAGATTTATGCCGATGCAGCGGACGGCGAAACTTCGCCGTTCAGCCAAGGCCTTGCCATCGTTGAAGATCTGGACGAAGTGCAGACCGAAACATACGATATTCAATCCATCCGCGAGCAATGCCAGCGCGCATATCTGAGCGGTACGGATTTTTATCCACTTTGCCAGCGCACCGGCCTGGAATACGGTGCGGCGTTCCAGGGTATTGCGGAACTCTTCCTTGGCGAGCAGCAGGTTCTGGCTCGTATTGTATTGCCCGAAGCCGCGCGGGGTGAAACGGATTATGTCTGGCATCCCAGCGTATTGGATGCGGCTCTGCAAGCTACCCTGGCTGTGCAGGCCGATGCGGCTGGCCTGCCGCCCTTGATGCTGCCGTTCGCCCTGGAAGCGGTTGAGGAACTTGCTCCCTGCAGCGCGAATATGTGGGCGCTGGTCCGCTACAGCGCGGGCAGTTCTGCCAGCCAGCGCGTGCCGAAGTTGGACATAGAGCTGTGCGATGAAGATGGCCAGATCTGCCTGCGCTTCCACGCCTTCAGCCTGCGCGCCATGACGGCGAGTCAGGGCAATGCTGCGGAAGACAAGGCCGTATCAATCGAAGACAAGCTGCTGCTTGCCCCGGTATGGGAAGTTGTCGGCGATACCGTTTCGGATACGGTTCCCACGCCCGATGCGCGTCTGGTGATTGTTGGCGGAGCGGCAGCCCAGCAGCAGGCGGTGGCCGCCTTGTATCCTCAGGCGCAAGTGCTTTCCCTGTCCCCAGGTGCGCAGGCCGGTGCCATGGAGGCGGCTTTGCGTGCCGCCGGTTCGTTCGATCATCTGCTGTGGATCGTGGAAGCCGGTGAGACAAATGATGACGAGGAGCTGATCGCTGCGCAGGAAGCGGGCGTGATCACGGGCTTCCGGCTGGTGAAGGCGCTGCTCGCAATCGGCATGGCGGATCGGCCGCTTGGCTGGACCGTGCTGACTTGCCAGAGCCAGTCAGTGCATGCTTGCGATGCCATCGCGCCGGCCCACGCCAGCGTGCATGGCTTTATCGCTTCCATGGCCAAGGAATTCCGCCGCTGGCAGGTGCGCCTGCTGGATATGCTGGCCGATGCGGTCTGGCCTTGGCCGCAGATTTTCGGCCTGCCGTTCAGTGCCGCGGGCGATGCGCTGGCATGGCGCTCCGGCCAATGGTTCCGCCAGCAGCTGCAGCCAGTGCGGATGGCTGCGCCAGCGGCGACGGAAGCGGTCTACCGCGCAGGCGGCGTGTACGTAATCATTGGTGGTGCGGGCGGCATCGGGCAGGTGCTGAGCGAACATCTGATCCGCAATTACCAGGCCAATGTGTTCTGGATCGGGCGGCGTGCCCTGGATGGCGAGATTGAGCAGGCGATTGCCCGCCTTAGTACCTTCGGCCCTGCGCCAAGCTACATTTCGGCCGACGCGACCAACCTCCACGCGATGGAGGCTGTGCGCGAGACGATTATGGCGCGCTTCCCCCGCATCAATGGCGTCGTCCACGCGGCCATTGCCTTGCTCGACAAGAGCCTGACCCAAATGGATGAAGACCGGCTGCGCGCGGGTCTGGCAGCAAAAGTCGATATCAGCGTACGGATGGCGCAGGTCTTCGGCAAGCTGCCGCTGGACTTCATGCTGTTCTGTTCATCGCTCCTGAGTTTCATCAAGGCGGCGGGACAAAGCAATTATGCGGCCGGCTGCACTTTCAAGGATGCCTACAGCCTGCAACTGGCGAAGCGCCTGCCATACCTGGTGAAGACGATGAACTGGGGCTATTGGGGCAGTGTGGGAGTGGTCGCCTCGCAGGCTTACCGGGAGCGTATGGCACAGCAAGGCATAGGCTCGATCGAGCCAGAGGAAGGCATGCTGGCTATCGATGCGCTGATGGCCGCCCCGTTGCCGCAACTGGGCTTCCTGAAAGTGACATCGGTAATGGCCAGGGGAGGCAGCCAGGATCTGATCGGCGCAAATGGCGTGGATATCCATCAAGCCGGCTATACCTCGGTGGCTGCGGCCTTGAGCGAGCAAGATACGGTACCGCTGCCGGCTGACGCCGGCCAGTTGGCTGCGCATCGCCAGGAAATGGACCGGTTGTCGCTTGCTGTTCTATGGGGCGAACTGCGCGCCATAGGAATGTTTGCCAAGGCAGGTTCCTTTGGCCTCAACGATGCAATGGCTTCATCCAGCATCCGTCCCGGCTACATGCGCTGGCTGGCGCATAGCCTGCAATGCCTGGCCCAGGTGGGATGGCTGCAGCAAATCGGCGCCGATGCCTGGCACGTGGCTGCACAAGGCCCGACTCATGAACAGGCCTGGGCAGAATGGGAGCAGCGCAAGCATGCTTGGCTGAACGATGCTAATCTGCGTGCCCAGGCTGTGCTGGTGGAAACCATGCTGCGCGCCTTGCCGGCAATGCTCAACGGCCGCACGCCCGCCACGTCGATCATGTTCCCGAATTCTTCGATGGAGTTGGTGGAAGGCGTTTATCGCGGCAGCCCGCTTGCGGACTACTATAACGATGTGCTGGCGGCCAGCGTTCTGACCTTTATCGCAGCTCGTCTGCGCCAGGATCCATCGGCCCGTATCCGCATTCTGGAAATCGGCGCCGGAACGGGCGGCACCAGCGCGCGCGTGCTGGCGAAGCTGAAGCCCTATGCCGGCAATATCGATCAGTACTGCTACACCGACTTGTCGCGCGCTTTCCTGCTGCACGCGGAACAGCAATATGGTCCGCATTATCCGTACTTGGCCTATAGCCTGTTCGATGCCAGCAAGCCGCTGGCCGGGCAGAGTATCGATGCGGGCAGCTACGACCTGGTAATCGCCACCAATGTTCTGCATGCGACCAAGGATATCCGTGAAAGCCTGCGCAATGCGAAGGCGGCTTTGCGCGGCAACGGCCTGTTGCTGCTGAATGAGTTGAGCAGTTGCGAACTGTGGGCGCATCTGACGTTCGGCATGCTCGATGGCTGGTGGCTGTACGAGGATGAAACCCTGCGTATTCCCGGCTGCCCAAGCTTGGCGCCCGCCATGTGGAAGACCGTGCTGCGTGAGGAGGGCTACCGCCACATCATGTTCCCGGCCGATGCCGCGCACGCCCTTGGCCAGCAAGTGGTGCTGGCGGAAAGCGATGGCGTCACGCCGCAGCGCCACGTCAAGCCAGCGCCGGTGCCCACCGCGCCGGCAATCCGTGCCGTTGCCGCAGCCGGCAGCGCTTCGGTTCCGGTTCGCGCAGCCGCTAAACCGGCGCTGGCGCCTGCGGTACAGTCACAGCCTGCATCGTCGCTGCGCGATGGCTGTGTGCTGAGACTGAAAAAACTGGTTGGACAAGTGCTGAAAATGCCGGTCGAGAAAATTGACGCCGCCAGCAATCTGGATCAATACGGCATCGACTCGATTCTTGTGCTGGAGCTGACCAATGGTCTGCGCGCGGCACTTGCCGATGCCGGCATTACGAGCAGCTTAAGCACTTCATTGTTCTTTGAACACCAGTCCATCGACGCATTGGCCGATCACTTTGTGCAGACCGAGACTGCCGCGATGATGCGCTGGACCGGACTGGATGCGGAAGCGGAGGCCGCGCCGGTGGCCGCCGTGCCGGCATCTCAGGCTGCATCTCTGGCTACATCTCAGCCGGTGCGCGCCCTGTCGTCGTCCAATAGTCGCCGCGTGCGCGCTTCCCTGGCATGGAAGGGCAAGGCCTCGGCCAAGGCCGTAGACCTGGCGAGGCAGTTCGATGTAGCCATCATCGGCCTTTCGGGCCGTTATCCGATGGCGGAGAACGTGGCGCAGTTCTGGGAGAACCTGAAGGACGGCCGCAATTGCATTGGCGAGATTCCTGCTGAACGCTGGGACCATAGCCGCTACTTCGATCCGGCCAAGGACAGTCCCGGCAAAACCTATACGAAATGGGGCGGCTTCCTCAGCGACATCGACTGCTTCGATGCGCGTTTCTTCCATATCTCGCCGCGCGAGGCAGAGGCCATGAGTCCGCAGGAACGCCTTTTCCTGCAGGAGGCTTACAGCAGTATCGAAGATGCGGGCTACACGCCGTCCGGTTTGAGCGCAAGCCGCAAAGTTGGCGTATTCGTAGGTGCGATGAATGAGTACTACGGTGCCGGCAGCCGCTTCTGGTCCATCGCCAACCGCACTTCCTGGCTGTTCAACTTCCAGGGGCCGAGTATGGCGGTCGATACCGCTTGTTCCTCTTCGCTGACGGCGGTGCATCTGGCGCTGGAAAGCCTGCGCAGCGGCGCAAGCGAGGTCGCAGTGGCCGGCGGCGTCAATCTGATCGTCGCTCCGGACCAGCTGGTGGAACTGGCGGCGATGACGATGCTGTCCAGCGGCGACAAATGCAAATCCTTCGCCGTCGATGGCGATGGCTTTGTGGATGGCGAGGCTGTTGGCGCGATCGTGCTCAAACCCTTGCAGCGCGCAATCGAGGACGGCGACCATATTTATGGCGTCATCAAAGGTAGCGCAGTCAATGCCGGCGGCAAGACCAACGGCTATATGGTACCCAACCCGAACCAGCAGGCGCAGTTGGTCAAGGATGCGCTGGAACGGGCCGGCGTCAACGCCCGCAGCATCAGCTATCTGGAAGCGCAAGGCACAGGCAGCAGTCTGGGCGACCCAATTGAAATCGCCGGCTTAAGCAAGGCATTCCGCAACTGGACAGAGGATAAGCAGTTCTGCGCTCTGGGCAGCGCGAAGTCCAATGTCGGCCATTGCGAAAGCGCGAGCGGCATGGTTGGCATCAGCAAGGTGTTGATGCAGATGAAGCATGGAACGCTGGTTCCCAGCCTGCACGCCACCGTGCTCAATCCGGATATCGACTTTGGCAACTCGCCGTTCGCGGTGCAGCAGAAGCTTGCCGCCTGGGAGCGTCCGCAGGTGGATATCGACGGCCGGCGCAGCGAGCAGCCTCGTATTGCGGGCATATCGTCATTCGGCGCTGGCGGCGCCAATGCCCATCTGATTATCGAGGAATTTATCGCGCCGTCGTTTGAGAAGGCATCGTCCGGGCCTGCGCTGGTGGTGCTATCCGCCCGCACGGAAGAAGACCTGCAGCAACGTGTTCAGCGTCTTCTTGCGGCCATCTCGCCTGAGCGTATCGAGCCGCAAATGACGCTGGCGAATATCGCCTACACCCTGCAAGCCGGGCGCGAAGCGATGGAAGAGCGTCTGGCCATTCTGGCGGAATCGCTCGACGCATTGCGCCGGAAGTTGGACGCCATTGCCGCAGGCGAAAGCGAAATCGATGGCGTGTACCGCGGTCAGGCCAAGAAGAACAAGGAAGCTTTCAGCCTGTTTGCCGGCGATGAGGACATGGACGGCATCGTCGCCACATGGTTCGCCAAGGCCAAGCTGGACAAGCTGGGCGAGCTTTGGAGCAGGGGTTTTGCATTGGATTGGAATGCTTTGTATGCGGCAGACGGCGCAAGTCGGCCATCGCGTATCAGCCTTCCATCCTATCCATTCGCCAAGGAGCGTTACTGGAAAGAGCGGGGCGCTGTGACGCGGCCAGCTATCGCCGTTCCGGCAGTTGCGGTCCGGATAGCTGCACCAGTTTCGCCCCGCGCTACAGATTTGCAAGGCCACATAAGCGGCCTGCTGACGGCCAATGTTTCGGCCATCCTGAGAGTGGCAGAGCAGGATATCGACGGCGATACCCAGTGGAGCGAATACGGCTTCGATTCGATTACGCTGACCAGCTTCTGCAACTCGCTCAACGATCAATATGGAGTTGGCCTGGCGCCGACCATCTTCTTCGAATATCCAACGCTGGATGGGTTGGCAAAATTCCTTGAGCAGGAACGGCGTCCGCTGTTCGAGACTTCCGCTCCAGAGCCTATGCCAGTGCAGTATGCGAGTCCGGAACCTGCGCCGAAACTGCGCGAGGAAAACAAGGAAGCTGTTGCCATCATCGGCATGAGCGGCCAGTTCCCGATGGCGCCCGATATGGATGCGTTCTGGCGCGTTCTGGAAGAGGGCCGGGATTGCATCGGCGAGATTCCAAAAGACCGCTGGGATTGGAAAGCCATCTATGGCGATCCCAATTTGGAAGAGAACAAATGCAATAACAAATGGGGCGGTTTCATCGACGGTATTGCCGACTTCGATCCGCTGTTCTTCGGCATCTCGCCGAAGGAGGCGGAGCTGATGGATCCGCAGCAGCGGCTGATGATGGTGCATGTCTGGAAGGCGCTGGAGGATGCCGGATATGCCGGTTCGGCGCTGTCCGGCAGCGACACGGCGCTCTTTATCGGAACGATCGCCAGCGGTTACGCGGATCGCGTGCGGCGGGCGGGGATGGCTATTGAAGGGTATTCCTCGACCGGGTCCGTGGCCTCGGTCGGGCCGAACCGCATGAGCTACTTCCTTGATTTCCATGGGCCGAGCGAGCCTGTGGAAACCGCTTGCTCCAGCTCCCTGGTGGCATTGCGGCGCGGCGTTCAGGCCATCCAGCGTGGCGAATGCGGCGTAGCGGTAGTGGGCGGCGTGAACGCCGTCGTCAATCCCGACCTGCATATCAGCTTCAATAAGGCTGGCATGCTGGCCGAGGATGGACGCTGCAAGACCTTCTCCAGCGCGGCGAACGGTTATGTGCGCGGTGAGGGTGCCGGCATGCTCGTGCTCAAACGCCTGAGCGATGCGGAACGCGGCGGTGACCATATTTACGGCTTAGTGCGCGGGACGGCGGAAAACCATGGCGGCCGCGCCAATTCGCTGACCGCGCCGAACCCGAAAGCACAAGCGGCCGTGGTCAGCATGGCATATGAGGATGCAGGTATCGATCCGCGCACGGTGACTTACATCGAAGCGCATGGCACGGGAACCAGTCTTGGCGATCCGGTTGAGATCAACGGACTGAAAGCCGCCTTCAAGCATCTATACGATACGGCTGGCGCGCGCGTCGAATCGCGCCATTGCGGCCTTGGTTCGGCTAAAACGAACTTTGGCCATCTGGAGCTGGCGGCAGGCGTTGTCGGCGTGATGAAGGTGCTGCTGCAGATGCGGCATAAGAAGCTGGTTCGAAGCCTGCATAGCGCTGAACTGAATCCGTATATCGATCTGGAATCCAGCCCCTTCTACGTGGTTCAGGAGGCGCGTGAATGGACCTCTCTGCGCGATGCGGATGGCAAGGAAATCCCACGCCGCGCCGGGGTAAGCTCGTTCGGTTTCGGCGGCGTTAATGCGCACGTGGTGCTGGAGGAATATATCGCTCCGGCGCGCCAGGATCATGTGCCGGATGGTCCGGTGGGCATTGTGCTGTCGGCACGGAACGAGGAACGTCTGCTGGAGCAGGCGCGCCAGTTGCTGGACTTCGCAAGCGCGCCGCAAGTTCAAAAAGCTGTTGAGCTGACCGATCTGGCGTATACATTGCAGGCCGGACGGGAGGCAATGGAGGAGCGCCTGGCATTTACTGCGGCCTCGTTCGGCGAGCTGCGGGAGAAACTGGCTGGTTTTGTGCGCGGCAATGTGCAAGGTCAGGCGATCCTGCGCGGCCAGGCAAAACGCGGCAAGGATCCCATATCCCATGGCTCCGACCCGTCTGCAGATATTGAAGGCTTGCTCGCTCAGTGGGTCAATGGCCGGGACGTCAACTGGCTGCCGCTGTACGCCGGCCGCAAGCCGCGCCGGGTAAGCCTGCCGACCTATCCGTTTGCGCGGGAACGCTATTGGATCGACGTCGCCCATGGCCAGCATGCAGGGGGGGCGAGCGGGGTGCTGCATCCCTTGGTGCAACATAATCGCTCGAGCATTTCAGGTCTGCGTTTCAGCAGCTATTTTGATGGCGGTGAATTCTTCCTGGCCGACCATGTGGTGCGCGGTGAACGCGTGCTGCCTGGCGCCGCGCAGCTTGAAATGGCGCTGCATGCAGGCAGGCTGGCAACCGAAAATGTCCATAGCCTACGGCTCAGAAATGTCGTCTGGGCGCGTCCTGCCATCGCGGGAGCTGATGGTCTGAGTCTGAATGTCGCCCTTCGTCCCGCCGAAGGATTGGCTTTGGCCTTTGACGTACAGGGAACGGCTCCAAGCGGCGAAGACGTTGTATTCAGCCAGGGTTTGGTGGAACCTGTTGATGCATCCATTTCGGCGGTTGTGCATGATATTGCGACCTTGCGCGCGCACTGCACGCGCCGACGGATGGATGGCGTTGAGTGCTATGCGCTGTTTGAACGAATGGGGCTGCAATATGGTCCGAGTTTCCAGGGCCTGAGCGAGCTGCTGGCCGGTGACACGTTTGCGTTGGCACGTATCGGGCTGCCGCCTGTCGCGCGGGACTCCCTTTCAGATTTCACGCTGCATCCCGCTTTGCTCGATGCCGCCTTGCAGGCCTCCGCCGGCCTGCTCGGTGGTGCTGAAATGATGCTGCCGTTCGCCCTTGGATCGCTGGATATTTTGCTGCCGCCTGGCGGCAGCATGTGGGCCGTGGTGCAGCGGAGCCGTGGATGCGCCGCAGGCGATGCGGTGCAGAAGTTTGATATCGATCTGTGCGGCGACGATGGCCAGGCCTGCATTCAGATCAGGGAGTTCAGCCTGCGCGCAGTTACAGGCGGTGGCAAACGTGCTTCCGAAGCATCCACCTTGCTGCAGCCCGTCTGGCGCGCGCAGCCGGCGCTGACGGAAAGCGCTGGTGCGGCCTATGGCCGCCATCTCGTTCTGCTGTATGGCGTCACGGAGGCGGATGCGGCTGCGATCCGCAATCGTTTGCCGGATGCGGACTGCCAGCTTTTGCCAGCGAGCGCCGATGCTGCCGCTTCCTTCGAAGACGCGGCCCAGATGCTTCTGGAACGTCTGCAAGCCTTGGGCAGCCAGACTGGAACATCCTTGATTCAGCTAGTCATCCCGGGCGATGGCGCGTTCCGGACCTTGAGCGGCTTGGGAGCTATGCTGCAAACCGCACACCAGGAAAATCCGCGCCTCACAGGCCAGGTAATCGAGTTTGAGCGCGGCCAGGACTTGTCATCCGTTCTGCTGGAGAACCGTGCCAGCGTGGACAGGCAAATTCGCTATCGTCATGGCGAACGCATGGTTCGCGGCTGGAGCGAGCTGACGGCAAGCGGCTCGGCGAAATGGAAGGATCACGGGGTATATCTGATTACTGGCGGCGCCGGTGGCCTGGGCCTGATCTTTGCCCGCGATATTGCCAGCGCAGCGAGTGGCGTTACGCTGGTTATGGCTGGACGTTCGCCAATGAACGACGCCATACGCGCCAATATCCGCGAACTTGAGGCCTTGGGCGCGGTGGTGCAGTACCGTCAGCTGGATGCCGGCGATGCGCAGGCAGTCACTCAGCTCGTCCATGGTATTCAGGAAGAACATGAGGGACTGGACGGCATCGTCCACAGTGCCGGCGTGGTGCGCGACAGCTTCCTTCTCAGGAAAACGCCGCAGCAGCTGAGCGAGGTCCTGCGCGCCAAAGTTGCCGGTACCGTGAATCTCGATCAGGCCAGCCGTGACATCGCCTTGGACTGCTTCATCTGCTTCTCCTCGCTATCTGGCGTGATTGGCAATATCGGCCAGGCGGATTACGCGGCGGCGAACGCCTTCATGGACAGCTTCGCCCACTATCGCAACGAGCTGGCGGCTCAAGGGAAGCGCCACGGACGCACCTTGTCGATCAACTGGCCGCTGTGGGAGGCGGGCGGCATGCAGGTTGATGCCGCCACGCTCCAGTATCTGCGTGAGCATCTCGGCATGACGCCTTTGAGCACGGCTGACGGCAGCGCGGCTTTGGCTGCGGCGCTGGCCAGCGCCGCGCCGCAAGTGCTACTGGTACATGGAGATGCCAACCGCATGAACTCAATTCTGCAAGGCCGTCTGCCGGAACGGACGGAAAATCAAAGAGAAAAAGCCATGCCGATATCCGAGAACCTGGAAGAAAAAGCAAGCCGCTATTTTGTGCGCCTGCTGTCCGCCGCGCTCAAGTTGCCGGTACAGCGCATTAATCCGCAAGCGCAGATGGAATCCTATGGCATCGATTCCATTCTCGTCCTGGATCTGACCCGCGCGCTGGAAAAGGTGTTTGGCTCATTGCCAAAGACGCTGTTCTTCGAATACCAAACCATCGATGCGCTGAGCAAATACTTCCTGCAGCAGCATGCCGCCGTCCTGGTTCCGCTGCTGGGCGAAAGCCGCAGCGCGCCGGCACCCGCGGTTCCAAGTCCAGCTCCTGCTTCTGCTTCTGCTCCAGCGAGCATCGATACCCGGGATAGCCTGCGGATTCCGCTGGCACGCGCAGTCAACAACGGCAGCGACGAAATCGCCGTCATCGGCCTGGCTGGCCGCTATCCGCAGGCCCGTAATATCGAGGAATTCTGGGCCAATCTGAGCCAGGGCAGGGACTGTATCGGCGAGATCCCCGCCGACCGCTGGGACCACAAGCTGTATTTCGACGCCGACCGCAATGCCGCTGGCAAGACGTATAGCAAATGGGGCGGCTTCATGGATGGCGTCGATCTGTTCGATCCGCTGTTCTTCAATATCTCACCGCGCGAAGCAGAACGCATGGACCCGCAAGAGCGCCTCTTCCTGGAATGCGTGCACGCCACGCTGGAGGATGCTGGTTACACGCGGGGGAATGTGGCGAGCGAAGGTGAAGTTGGCGTGTTCGTCGGCGTGATGTACGAGGAGTACCAGCTTTATGGAGCACAGGAGCAGGTACGCGGCAACAATATCGGTCTGTTCAACAGCCCGGCGTCGATAGCCAACCGCATATCCTACTATTGCAACTTCAGTGGCCCAAGCATGGCGCTGGATACGATGTGCTCTTCGTCGCTGACGGCTATTCACCTGGCGGTTCAGAGCCTGCAGCGTGGCGATTGCAGCGTTGCGGTTGCGGGTGGCGTGAATGTATCGATCCACCCGAATAAATACCTGATGCTGGCCGAGGGTAAGTTCGTATCCGCCAAAGGGCGATGCGAGAGCTTCGGCGAAGGCGGCGAGGGCTATGTGCCGGGCGAGGGTGTGGGCGCGGTACTGCTCAAGCCTAAGGCGCAAGCCATCGCCGACGGCGACCATATCTACGGCATTATCAGGGCCACGGCGGTCAATCACGGCGGCAAAACCAATGGCTATACGGTGCCGAATCCGAACGCGCAAGCCAAGGTCATCGAGAGGGCCTTGCGCTTGGGCGGCGTGGATGCGCGCGACGTCAGCTACATCGAAGCCCACGGAACCGGGACCAGCCTGGGCGATCCTATCGAGATTGCGGGTCTTTCCAGAGCTTTCCAGCAGTGGACCCAGGACAAGCAGTTCTGCGCCATCGGCTCGGCCAAATCGAATATCGGCCACTGCGAGAGCGCGGCCGGCATCGCGGGCGTGAGCAAGGTTCTGCTGCAGATGAAGCATCGGCAGCTTGTACCAAGCCTGCATTCGCGTTCGCTGAATCCGAATATCGACTTTGCCGCGACGCCGTTTGTGGTGCAGCAGGAACTGGCTCCATGGTTTGGTGCGCAAAAGAATGGCGCCGAGCTGCCGCGTATCGCCGGAATTTCCTCTTTTGGAGCCGGCGGGGCCAACGCCCATGTGGTGATTGAAGAGTATATTGCGCCACCGGTAGAGCGCTCCGTGGCGGGTATTCCCGCCCTGGTGCTGCTTTCCGCGCGCAGCAAGGCGCGGCTGCAGGAGCAGATAGGCCTGCTGCTGGCCGCCATCGCCGCGCCGGCCGATATCGATCTGGCCGATCTGGCGTATACCCTGCAGGTCGGACGGGAGGCGCTGGAAGAGCGTCTTGCCCTGGTCGTCCATTCCATCGACGAGCTGCGGGCAAAGCTGCAAGCCATCGCTGCGGACGAAACCTGGCCGGAAGACGTCTATCAAGGCCAGGCAAAACGCGACGAAGACGGTATGGACGGCCTGTCCAGCGATGACGATATGTCCGGTACCGTTGACGCATGGCTGGCGAAAGGCAAGTTTGGCAAGCTGCTGGAACTGTGGGTGAAGGGATTTGTCTTCGACTGGCACCGTTTGCATGCGCGTGCCGCCCGCAAGCCGCGGCGTATCAGCCTGCCGACTTATCCGTTTGCCCGCGAGCGGTATTGGATTGAGACCGGTGCCGCGACTGCGCCGGGGCAGATGGCGGCGGTGCTGCATCCCATGGTCCACGCCAACACGTCCAACCTTGGCGTGCAGCGTTTCAGCAGCCGTTTCAATGGGACCGAGTTCTTCCTCAACGACCACAAGGTGCATGGCCGTGCCATCCTGCCAGCGGTCGCGCAGCTGGAAATGGCGCTGTTCGCAGCGCGCAAGGCGGCCACGGTCCAGCAGGCATTCCGTTTGCAGGACATAAGCTGGTCCCGTCCAGCCACGGTGGACGAAGAAGGCCTCGACCTGCATATCGCGCTGACGCCTCAGGGCCGGGATGAAATCAGCTTCGAAATCTACAGCGAAAGCGGTGATGACACATTCATTTACAGCGATGGCGTGCTGGCTCTGGCGGAAAACCTGAATGCTTCCCACGACTTGGCGGCGCTGCGCGAGCTTTGCTCGCTGAATCATTTAAGCCAGGAGCAATGCTATGAATTGTTTGCCCGCTTAGGTATTCAATATGGTTCCAGCTTCCGGGGACTGGCCGAAATACTGATTGGAGATGCGCTGGCCGTTGCGCGTATTTCCACGCCGGGCCTGTCGGCTCCAGACAGCTTCATCCTGCATCCGGGTGCTTTGGACGCTGCGCTGCAAGCCACGTTGGGCCTTGCGCTGGCGCCAGAAGCGCCGGTGGCAATGCTGCCGTATATGCTGGCGTCGTTGACTGTTCTGGCTCCGTGCAGCGGCAGTATGTGGGCCGTGGTGCAGCGCCAGGCCGGCGCCGCCGGCGAGCCAATCCAGCAATTCAATATCGATCTATGCGATGACGAGGGCAGAGTCTGCGTGAGGATAGCCGGACTTGAGCTGCGAGCCGCACCTGCCGCATCCAAACCGGAGGCGTTCAGCATGCCGGCGGTCGAAGCCCCGGTAGCGGCCACGGAGGATCTGCAGGAGAAAACGCAGCGTTATCTTGCGCGTTTGCTCTCCGCTGTTCTCAAACTGCCGGCCGAGAAAATCGATGTGAAGGCCCAGCTTGAGGCCTATGGCATCGACTCGGTGATGGTGATGGACCTGACCCGCAGCCTGGAGAAGGTCTTCGGCCCGCTCTCCACGACGCTGTTCTATGAGTACCGCAGCATTGCGGCATTGAGCGGCTACTTCCTGAAAAAGCATGAGGAAGTGCTGAGCAAGCTGCTGGACGGCCAGCGGGCAATTGCTGCACCGCTGATCAAGGCGGCTGTGACAAAAACGTCACCTTCCGCCAAACGCCGCTTCGAAGGGGGCCGTGCACGCAGCGACGATGATATCGCCATCATCGGCCTGGCAGGTCGCTATCCCAAAGCGCGCAATCTCGAAGAATTCTGGGAGAATCTCAGCCAAGGCAGGGATTGCATCGGCGAGATTCCGGCTGAGCGCTGGGACCACAATCTGTATTTCGACGCTGACCGTAATGCCGCCGGCAAGACTTACAGCAAATGGGGCGGCTTTATCGATGAAGTCGATACCTTCGATCCGCTGTTCTTCAATATCTCGCCGCGCGAAGCGGAGCTGATGGACCCGCAAGAGCGCCTGTTCCTTGAGTGCGTTCACGCCACGCTGGAAGATGCCGGCTATACGCGTGAAACGGTGGCGGGCGGGAACGGTAAGGCTGGCGTATTCGTCGGTGTGATGTATGGCGAATACCAGCTTTACGGAGCGCAGGAGCAGGCGCTGGGACGGCAGATCGCCATCTCCAGCAGCCCTGCTTCGATTGCCAACCGCATTTCCTACTTCTGCAACTTCAATGGCCCCAGCATGGCCGTCGATACCATGTGCTCATCCTCGCTGACGGCCATCCATCTGGCGGTGCAAAGCCTGCAGCGTGGCGATTGCGCGGTGGCCGTGGCGGGCGGTGTGAATGTCTCAGTGCATCCGAATAAATATCTGCTGCTCGCCCAAGGCAAGTTCATTTCGGCCAAAGGACGCTGCGAAAGCTTCGGCGAGGGCGGCGAAGGCTATGTGCCGGGCGAAGGTGTTGGCGCGTTGCTGCTTAAATCGAAGGCGCAGGCCATTGCGGATGGCGATCACATTTATGGCGTAATCAAGGCCAGTGCCGTCAATCACGGCGGCAAGACCAATGGCTACACCGTGCCGAATCCTGGCGCGCAAGCCGAAGTGATCGAAAGCGCCTTGCGCGATGCGCGTATCGATGCGCGCAGCATCAGCTATATTGAAGCGCACGGCACGGGGACCAGTCTGGGCGATCCAATCGAGATTGCCGGCCTGTCCCAGGCTTTCGAGCACTGGACTCAGGATAAGCAGTTCTGCGCCATTGGTTCGGCCAAGTCGAATATCGGCCATTGCGAAAGCGCAGCCGGCATTGCCGGCGTGACCAAGGTGCTGCTGCAGCTGAAGCACCAAAAACTGGTTCCAAGCCTGCATTCGCATTCACTCAATCCAAACATCGATTTTGCGGATACGCCTTTTGTCGTTCAGCAGGATTTGGCGGACTGGCCGCGTCCTGCGAGCGGAACTGGCACTGAACAGCGCGAGCTGCCGCGCCGCGCGGGTGTCTCGTCCTTCGGCGCAGGGGGCGCAAACGCGCATATCGTGATCGAGGAGTATGTCGCGCCCCAAGGCGAGGCCACGGTTTCCGGTGCACCTGCACTGATTGTGCTGTCGGCTCGCAACGAGGAAAGGCTGAAGGCGCAGGTGCTGCAACTGCTGGCTGCTGTCGATGAAGTATCGCTGGCCGATCTGGCCTATACCCTGCAAGTCGGCAGGGAGGCGATGGAGGCGCGGTTGGCACTTGTCGTCCATTCCCTGGCCGAACTGCGCGAGAAACTGCAAGCTTTTGCCGAAGGCAGTGCCCTGCCGGAAGGCGCATATCGCGGCCAGGTCAAACGCGGCCCCGATGCCTTGGACGTTCTGGCCAGCGACGATGATATGTCGGCGGCTATCGGCGCCTGGGTTGAAAAAGGCAAGTTCGGCAAGCTGCTGGAGCTGTGGGTGAAAGGCCTGGACTTCGACTGGCAACAGCTCTATCCACGGAATGCGCCGGCTCCCCGCCGTATCAGTCTTCCAACATATCCGTTTGCACGTGAACGATATTGGATCCATGCCAGTTCGGCAGGCCAGCACGCTCCGGCTGCTACGTTGCTGCATCCACTGGTTCACCGGAATACCTCGCGTCTCTCCGTGCAGCGCTTCAGCAGCCGCTTTAGCGGTACGGAATTCTTCCTGGCGGACCACCGCGTCCAGGGCCAGGTGGTCCTGCCGGGCGTGGCGCAGCTTGAAATGGCGCTGTTCGCGGCCAAGGAAGCGATGGATGAGGCACAGCCGTTACGCTTGCTGAACGTGGTCTGGTCTCGTCCCGTGCAGGTAGGCGCCGCCGGTCCCGACCTGCATCTGGCCTTGTATCCAGAGGAACGGGGCGAGATTGGTTTTGAGATTTATAGCGAAGGCGAAGAGGGCACTTCTTTCGCCTACAGCGAAGGAACTCTCGCACCGGCGACGAGCTTCACTGCCAGCCATGACCTGGAAGCCCTGCTGGCGCAATGCACGCTTGGCCGCTTGAGCGGAGAGCAGTGCTATGGCATCTTCGGTCAGCTTGGCATTCAATACGGGACCAGCTTCCGTGGCCTGCAGGAGGTATTGACCGGCGAGCAGCTTGCGCTGGCGCGTATCGCCTTGCCTGCCGGTACCTCGCTGGAGGGATTCTCACTGCATCCCGCCTTGCTGGATGCGGCGCTGCAAGCGGCCATCGGTCTGGTAGCAGCGCCGGGCGCGGCACTCATGCTGCCATATGCGCTTGGTTCGCTGGACGTTCTTGCATCATGCTCCGGCAGTATGTGGGCCGTGGTGCGTCGTACCGGCAGTAAGGAGGACGATCAAGTGCAGCAGCTGGATATCGATCTGTGCGATCAATCCGGCAAGGTCTGTTTGCGATTCGGACAGCTGGAACTGCGCGCCGTTCCTGGCGCATCACTTCAGCCGCTGGTGGCTCAGGCGCAAAGCTCCGCACCGGTTCTGCTTCTGCGGCCAGAATGGCGATTGCAGGAGGCTGCGCCGGTTGGCGCGGATGTTGCGCTCTCCCGCCGTCTGGTTCTCCTGTGCGGCATAGCGGAGGAGGAGATGGTGGCGGCACAGCGGCAATTGCCACCCTTCGACTTCCGCATCATTGGCGGGAGCGGTGATCTGGCCGAGGTCTTTGGCAAAGCTGCGGAAGAGCTGTTGCAGCATCTTCAGGCACTGAATGCTGAAACGGAGAACGCGGCAATCCAGATTGTGCTGGCTTCCGAAGGCGAAAACCAGGCTATGCGCGGGCTGGCGGGCATGCTGTGCAGTGCACAGCTGGAGAATCCGCGCATCAATGCCCAACTGATCGAGGTAGAGCCGGGCCAGAACTGGCAGCTGGCTTTGCTCGAAAGCCCGGTAGGCGGCGCGCAGCATGTACGCTATCGCGACGGGAAACGCATGGTCCAGGAGTGGAGTGAGTTGAATACGCGCGGCGCGGCATCCTGGAAGGACAATGGCGTTTATCTGATTACGGGCGGCGCCGGCGGCCTGGGCCTGATCTTTGCTCGGGATATTGCGGCATCGGCCCGCAACGTCACGCTGATTCTGACCGGCCGTTCGCAGCCAAATGAAGCAGTCCTGGCCGCCAAGCGGGAGCTGGAAGCACTGGGTGCCGCTGTTCACTACCACCAGGCCGACGTCGGAAATGCAGACGCCGTGCAGCAGCTGATAGACGATATCCTGCAGCAGCAAGGCCGCTTGACGGGCATCATCCACAGCGCGGGAGTGACGCGCGACAGTCTGCTGATTCGCAAAACACCGGAGCAGCTTCGTGAGGTGCTGCACGCCAAGGTGGCAGGCGCCGTTAACCTGGACCGCGCCAGCAAAGCTATTACGCTGGACTGCCTGATCCTGTTCTCGTCCATTTCGGGAGCGCTGGGCAATGTAGGCCAGGCCGACTATGCCGCCGCGAATGCCTTCATGGATGCTTTTGCGCAGCACCGCAACGAGCAAGCGGCGAACGGTGAACGTCACGGCCGCACTCTCTCATTGAATTGGCCGTTATGGGAAGAGGGCGGCATGCAGCTTGACGCTGCAACGCGCCAGTATCTGAAGGAGCGAACCGGCATGACGCCGCTGAGCACCGCCAATGGCCGCATGGCGCTGTCGAAAGCGCTGGCCAGTGGTGAAGCCCAGGTTCTGGTGGTAGAAGGCGATGTGGCGCGCATCAAGGCGACGCTGCTGCGTGGTGCCGTAAGCGAAGCTTCAGCGGCGGCAGTGGCTTCGGCTCCGATCACGCAGGTTGCAGAACATCTTCAGGAGAAAGCCACGCGTTATCTCGTGCATCTGCTGTCTGCCGCGCTCAAGCTGCCCGCACAGCGCATCGACCCTCAGGCGCCAATGGAGTCCTATGGCATTGATTCGGTCCTTGTGTTAGAGCTGACGCGCACGCTGGAGAAGACTTTTGGCAATCTGCCCAAGACGCTATTCTACGAGTATCAGACCATCGCCAGCCTGACGGCCTACTTCCTGCGCAGCCATCATGCGGCGCTGACAGAGCTGCTGGGCGAGCAGCGCGCCGTGTCGCCGGCGTTGGTGCAGCCGCCCGCGGTTGGCCAGTTACTGCCTACGGCTAAGCCGCGCAAGACGCGCTTCCCCGCGCGCCACACCGCGTCCGAGGCAAACGAAATAGCCATTATCGGCTTGGCGGGCCGCTACCCCAAAGCCGCCAATGTGCAGGAGTTCTGGGCGAATCTGAGCCAGGGCAAGGATTGCATCGGCGAGATTCCATCCGAGCGTTGGGACTACAAGCTGTATTTCGACCCTGACCGCAATGCCAGCGGAAAGACCTACAGCAAGTGGGGCGGCTTTATCGATGGCGTTGACCATTTCGATCCGCTGTTCTTCAATATCTCGCCGCGCGAAGCCGAGTTGATGGACCCGCAGGAACGGCTGTTCCTCGAATGCGTGCACGCCACGCTGGAAGATGCAGGCTACACCCGCGAAACCGTGGCGGGGAAAAACGGCAATGCCGGCGTATTCGTAGGCGTGATGTATGGTGAATACCAGCTCTATGGGGCGCAGGAACAGGTGCTGGGTCGGCAGCTTGCGCTGTCCAGCAGTTCCGCCTCGATTGCCAACCGCGTGTCCTACTTCTGCAACTTCAATGGCCCCAGCATGGCGCTCGATACCATGTGCTCCTCTTCGCTGACGGCGATTCATCTGGCGGTGCAAAGCTTGCAGCGCGGTGACTGCGCGGTTGCGGTCGCGGGTGGCGTCAATGTCTCCATCCACCCGAACAAGTATCTGGCGCTGGCCCAGGGCAAGTTCATTTCGGCCAAGGGCCGCTGCGAAAGCTTCGGCGAAGGCGGAGAAGGCTATGTGCCTGGAGAGGGTGTAGGCGCGCTGCTGCTGAAACCCAAAGCCCAGGCCATCGCCGATGGCGACCATATTTATGGTGTGATCAAAGGTTCGGCGGTCAACCATGGCGGCAAGACCAATGGCTACACCGTGCCGAATCCAAACGCGCAGGCAGATGTGATCGAGCGCGCACTGCGCGAGGCACGCGTGGATGCGCGCAGCATCAGCTATATCGAAGCGCACGGTACCGGCACCAGTCTGGGCGATCCGATTGAAATTGCCGGCTTGTCCAAGGCCTTTGCCGGCTGGACCGCCGAGAAGCAGTTCTGTGCCATCGGCTCAGCCAAGTCGAACATCGGGCATTGCGAAAGCGCAGCGGGTATCGCAGGCATCACGAAAGTGCTGCTGCAGCTGAAACACGGCCAGCTCGCGCCAAGCCTGCATTCCAATACGCTGAATCCGAATATCGATTTCGCGGATACGCCATTCATCGTTCAGCAGGAACTGGCCAATTGGCCGCGTGCCGTGGCTGCGGATGGCGGCATGCAGCGCGAATTGCCGCGCCGCGCAGGTATTTCCTCCTTTGGCGCTGGTGGTTCCAATGCCCATGTGGTGATCGAGGAATACTGCAGCGCGGCGGCGCAGGCCGCTGTTCTCAACGGCCCGGCCCTGGTCGTTCTGTCCGCGCGCAATGAGGAGCGTTTGAAAGAACAGGCGGCGCAACTGCTGGCGGCAATCGAGGCGGATGAACGCCTGGCGCTGGCGGAACTGGCCTACACCTTGCAGGCGGGCCGCGAGGCGATGGAGGAACGCCTGGCGTTTGCCACCAGCTCGCTGGATGACCTGCGCATCAAGCTGCGTGCCTTCATCAGCGGCGAAAATCAGTTCGACGAGGTGTATCGCGGCCAGGCCAAACGCAATAAGGAAGCCTATGCGGCGTTGAGCGATGATGAAGAACTGGCCTTGATGATCGACGGCTGGCTCGCCAAAGGCAAGTATGGCAAGGTGCTCGATCTGTGGGTGAAAGGCCTGGCTGTGGACTGGGAGCGTCTATACGATAACGGTCAACTGGCCAGCTGCCGTCCATCCCGTATCAGCTTGCCGACCTATCCTTTCGCCAAGCAGCGCTACTGGGTTCCTGCCGGCGCGCCAAGACAAACCGCCGCCAGCGCGGCATTGCATCCGCTTTTGCACCGGAATACTTCGGATATTTTCGGCCTTCAGTTCAGCACCCGCTTGAGCGGCAATGAATTCTTCCTGAAGGATCACAAGGTTGAAGGTGCCTCCGTACTGCCTGGCGCCGCGCAGCTTGAGATGGCGTATCAGGCAGCTTGTGAAGGATTGCGCATGAACGGCGGCCTGGCGCTTAGAAATATCGTCTGGACGCGTCCAGTCACTGTGGATGCGGCGGGACGGGAAATTCATATCGCCCTGAATCCCGAGGACGATGGCTCGGTCAGCTATGAAATCTTCGACGAGGCCGATGCTGTATTCAGCCAAGGCAAGGTGGTGGCCCGCCGTCAGGATGCTGGCGCCTCGGCGCCTCGTCACGACCTGGCTGCGTTGCGCCAGCAGTGCGGTGGAATGCAGATAGGCGGAAAAGAATGCTACGCGATTTTTGAACAGGCTGGCCTGCATTACGGCCCGTCCTTCCAGGCGCTGAAGGAACTGTCGATTGGAGAGCAGCAGGTCATCGCGCATATATCGCTGCCGCCGTTGCTAGCGGAGACGCCGGAAGCCTACGTCCTGCATCCAAGTCTGCTCGATGCGGCTTTGCAGGCGTCAATCGGCATGCAGCTGCAACCGAATGGTGAACAATCCATGCGTCTGATGTTGCCGTTTGCCCTGGGTTCGCTGGAAGTATTCGCTCCCTGCGAAGCTGAGATGTGGGCGCTGCTGCGCTTCTCGCCGGGTAGTAGCGCGCGAGACGCGGTGCAGAAGCTGGACATCGACCTATGCTCTGGGTCCGGTGCGGTGCTGGTGAGCCTGCGCCAGTTCTCTCTGCGCGCCGTGGCTGGCGATTCCGATCCGTCTCCAGCGGAGAAAAAGCCGCAATTTGAGGCAGCCACACCAGGCAGCCATGCCGGAACCCTGCTCTTCGCGCCCGAATGGAGCATGCCGCCGGCGGCAAGCAGCAGTGCGCCGGACTTTGCCCGCCATGTGGTGCTTTCATGCGGCGCAGGCGGCATCGATATTGGCGAGCTTCAGCCGCATCTTGCTGCGCGCTTTGTGGCGCAAACCGGAGACTACGCGGCGGCTGCCAGCACCTTGCTGGAAGAGCTGCAGCAGCTCCAGCGCCAGCCTGGCCCGCAGCTGATCCAGCTGCTGCTGCCGGCGCGTGCCGAAGCTCACACCCTGTGCGGGCTGGAAGGCATGCTGCGCAGCGCCCGGCTTGAGAACCCGCGCATGACCTGGCAGACCATCTGCGCAGATGACGTGAATGATGCTTTGCCCGCACTGAGCGACGGCCGCCGCCGAGGCATTGCCGAATTGCGCTACACGAACGGCCAGCCGCAAGTCCGTACATGGAAGGAGCTGCATCAATCCGGCAATACGGCTGCTTTCTGGAAACCGCATGGCGTCTACCTGATTACCGGCGGCGCCGGCGGCCTCGGTCTGATCGTGGCGCGGGATATTGCCCGCCAGGCGCAGCATCCCGTGCTGATACTGACCGGCCGTTCACCCATCCAGGTGCCGGTTCAACAGGCCATGCGCGAACTGGAGGCGCTGGGCGCCGTCGTTCATTACCGCCAGCTTGATGTGGCGGATGCCGATGCGGTCACGTTGCTGGTGCAGCAGATCCCCGAGGAGTTTGAAAGCCTGGACGGCATCATTCACAGCGCCGGCATTGTGCGCGATGGTTTGATTGCCCGTAAAACTCCTGAGCAGCTGCGCGAGGTGCTCAGTGCCAAAGTCGCAGGAACGATCAATCTGGACCAGGCCAGCCGCGATATCCGGCTGGATTGCTTCATCTGTTTCTCCTCGTTGGCTGGAGCGCTGGGCAATGTGGGACAGGCCGACTATGCGGCGGCGAATGCCTTCATGGACGCCTTTGTCCATTCCCGTTCGGCGTTGGCAGCGCAAGGGCGGCGCCATGGCTGCACGCTCTCGCTCAACTGGCCTTTGTGGGACCAGGGCGGCATGCAGGTCGATGCGCGCCAGCGCGAGGCCATGCTGAAGAACTTCGGCATGCAACCGCTGGAGACGGAAGAGGGGCTGCGCGCCTTGCATCAGGCGCTGGCGAGTGGATTTGAACAGGTGCTGGTACTGGCCGGGGACGGCGTCCGGTTGCGAAAAAACGTTTTGGGAATGGCGGATACCGAAGTGATTTCGCCGAACAGCCACATCGCAGCAATTGCGGCTGCCGATCCGAATTAAAGGAGAGAACTGTGCAAGAACAACTAAAAAAACTGCTGGTCAGCTGGGTTTCCGCGCAAATGAAGGTCAATTCGCAGGATATCGATGGTGATACGACCTTGAGCGAGTATGGTTTCGACTCCGTGGCATTGACCGAACTGGCCAATACCATTGGCCAGCGCCTGAAAATCGAGATCACTCCTTCGGTATTTTTCGAATATCCCACGCTGGACGGCCTGTCAGGTTATCTGGCGCGCGAATACGCGGCGCAGTTGGCGCCGCAATTCTCGGTTGCCGTGGAGGTGGCTGCACCGCCAGCATCACCAGCACCGCGTGCGGAGCTGCATGATATCGTTCCTACGCGCCGTCGCGGCGGCTATGCAAAACAAGGCCAGGCTTTTGGTGCTGGCGTCCCGCAGGGCGGCGTCGAAGCCGTGGCGATTATCGGCATCAGCGGCCAGTTCCCGATGGCGCGCGATGTGCATGAATTCTGGCGCAATCTGTCCGAGGGCAAGGACTGCATCAGCGAGATTCCGCCCGGGCGCTGGGATGCCAGCAAGACCGATATCAAATGGGGCGGCTTTATCGACGGCGTCGACGAATTCGATCCTAAGTTCTTCGGCATCTCGCCCAAGGAGGCGGAGCTGATGGACCCGCAGCAGCGCCTTGGCATGATGCACGTCTGGAAGGCGCTGGAAGATGCCGGCTACACCGGCCACTCGTTGGCGGGCAGCGATACGGCGATCTTTATCGGCACCGGTCCCACCGGCTATGGCAATCTGCTGAATCAGGCAGGGCTGGGCGGCGAAGCTTATACGTCGACAGGCAGCGTGCCTTCGGTCGGCGCCAATCGCCTGAGCTATATGTTCGACTGGCACGGTCCCAGCGAACCGGTGGAAACCGCTTGCTCCAGTTCCCTGGTGGCCATACGGCGCGGCGTGCTGGCGATCCAAAGCGGCGAATCGGGCATGGCGGTGGTGGGCGGCATCAATACCATCGTCACGCCGGAGGCGCATATCAGTTTCAGCAAGGCGGGCATGCTGTGCAAGGATGGCCGCTGCAAGACCTTCTCGGACCAGGCCAACGGCTATGTGCGCGCTGAAGGCGCCGGCATGCTGGTGTTGAAAAAACTGTCGGCTGCCGAACGCGATGGCGACCATATTTATGCCGTGGTGCGCGGCACGGCCGAGAATCATGGCGGCCGCGCCAACTCGCTGACCGCGCCAAACTCCCGGGCGCAGGCCGACCTGCTCAAAGCCGCATATCGGCAGGCGGGCATCGATCCACGCACGGTCAGCTATATCGAGGCGCACGGCACCGGCACTGCGCTGGGCGATCCGGTGGAGGTGACGGCGCTGAAATCGGCCTTCAAGGAACTATACGCCGCCAGCGGCAGCGGCGAAACCTTGGCCCATTGCGGCCTGGGATCGGTGAAATCCAATATTGGGCATCTGGAATTGGCGGCAGGCGTAGCGGGCGTGATCAAAGTTCTGCTGCAAATGAAGCACAAGACCCTGGCTAAAAGCCTGCATTGCGAAACGCTGAATCCCTATATTGATCTCAGCGGCAGCCCGTTCTATGTGGTGCAGCAGGCGGCGCCGTGGAAAGCCTTGCAGGATGCGGCGGGCCACGATTTGCCGCGCCGCGCCGGTGTCAGCTCCTTCGGTTTTGGCGGCGTGAATGCCCACGTGGTTCTGGAAGAATATATCGCGTCAACGCCAGCCGCACTGCCGGCCGGACCGGCCATGGTGGTGCTCTCGGCTCGCAATGCCGAGCGTCTGCAGGAACAGGTGCAGCTGCTGCTGGATGCGCTTCAGCCGGGCCGGATCGATCCCGCCGTGCGCCTGGCCGACCTGGCCTACACGCTGCAGACGGGGCGCGAGGCGATGGAGGAGCGGCTGGCTTTGGTGGTGGATTCCTTGGATGACCTGCGTTCCCGGCTCGCGGCTTACCTTCGCAGCGATATGCATGCAATCTATCGCGGTCAGCATAAGCGCGGCAAGGATGCCATCGCTTCCTTTGGCGAAGATGAGGACCTGGCGCAGACCATCGGCGCGTGGCTGAAGAAAGGCAAGTTCGATAAGGTGCTGGAGCTGTGGGTCAAAGGTCTGGCTTTCGACTGGAATACGCTTTACCCGTCTGGCGCCAAGCCAAGGCGCGTCAGCCTGCCGGGCTATCCGTTTGCGCGGGAACGCTATTGGGTGCCGGAGCAGGCAGCGCAGGTCTTGCCTGCCGCCGTGCTGCATCCTCTCCTGCATCGCAATACCTCGGACTTCTCGGCGCAGCGCTTTAGCAGCCGCTTTAGCGGAAAGGAGTTCTTCCTCGCCGATCATGTGGTCAACGGCGCGCAAATTCTTCCAGGCGTGGCCCAGCTGGAGATGGCGTATGGCGCCGCCGCTGCGGCATTGCGCGCCAGTGCTGGCCTGGCGCTGCGCCGCATAAACTGGGCGCGGCCGGTAAAGGTCTCCGAAGCAGGCCTTGATCTGCATATCGCGCTGCTGCCTCAAAACGATGGCTCGATTGATTTTGAAATCTATAGCGAACCGGGTGACGGCACGCTGATTCATAGCCAGGGCGAGGTTCTTCAGCAGACGGCAGGTGGCGCGCAGCAATGGCACGATCTGGCAGAACTGCGCGCGCAGTGCGGCCTGGCGCGGCTCGATGCGGAGCAATGTTATGCGGCGTTTGCCGCCATGGGACTGCAATATGGCGAGAGCTTCCGTGGCCTGAGCATGCTGCTGATCGGGCAGGACATCGCGCTGGCGCAGATCCATCTGCCTTCAGCGGCGCCAACAGCGGGCTTTGTGCTCCATCCGGCGCTGCTGGATGCGGCATTGCAGGCCACGCTGGGACTGCAGGTTTCGGCGGACGGCGGCACCGTCGGCAATGGACTCTTCCTGCCTTTCGCGCTGGAAGGACTGGAGGTCTGCGCTCCGCTCGTCCCCGTTATGTGGGCGCTTGTGCGCCGCAGCTCAGGCAGCGCAGCCGGCGACGCCGTGCAGAAAATCGATATCGATCTTTGCGACGAAGCGGGCTTGGTTTGCCTGCGCCTCAAGCAGTTCAGCGTCCGCGCCGTCAGCGCCGCAGCGGTGCGGGCAGTTCCTACGCCGCGCTCGGCGGCAGCTCAGCCAACCCAGGCGGCGCCCGATGCGCTGCGCGAGCAAAGCATCCTGCAGTTCAAAAAGCTGATCGGCGGGGCCATCAAGGTTCCTGTCGCCGATATCGACGCCACCGTCAGTTTCGACCAATACGGCATCGATTCCATCCTGGTGATGGAGCTGACCGGCGCCTTGCGCGAGGTCTTTGGCAATGACAGCAATATCAGCACTACGATCTTCTTTGAGTATCAGAGCATTGAAGAACTGGTGGACCATTTCCTGCGAACCGATACAGCCGCGCTGATGCGCTGGACCGGGCAGGGCGCAGCTCCAGCACCAAGTCCGGCAGCCGTGGAGGAAGCGCCGCAAGTACAGGCGGACGAGCCGCAGCTTACCGCCAAAATCGTCAACCCGCGCCGCTTCCTGACCGGCGCCATTCCCGTGCCATCGCAAACCTCGGCTCATGCCGGTCCATTCGATGTGGCCATTATCGGCCTCTCGGGCCGCTATCCGCAGGCCGATGACGTCAACCAGTTCTGGGAAAACCTGCTGGCCGAGCGCAACTGCATCTCCGAGATTCCGGCGGAACGCTGGGATAGCGCAAAAGTCTACGATGCACGTCGCAACCAGCCCGGCAAGAGCTATACAAAATGGGCTGGCCTGTTGAGTGACGTGGCCAGCTTCGACCATCTGTTCTTCAATATCACGCCGCGCGAGGCGCAGATGATCAGCCCACAGGAACGCTTGTTCCTGCAAGAGGCCCATGCCTCCATCGAAGATGCAGGCTATACCCCGGCCGGTCTTTGCCCAAGCAGGAAGGTCGGCGTGTTTGTCGGCGTCACCCATGAGTACTATGCGACCGGAAGCCGCTTCTGGTCCATCGCCAACCGCGCATCCTATCTGTTCAACTTCCAGGGACCGAGCATGGCGGTCGATACCGCCTGCTCGTCCTCGCTGACGGCGGTGCATCTGGCTATTGAAAGCCTGCGCTGCGGCAGCAGCGATGTCGCAGTGGCTGGCGGCGTTAATCTGATTCTGGCGCCAGGACATATGGCCGACCTCTCCGAGCTGACGCTGCTCTCGGGCGGCGACAAATGCAAAGCCTTCGCCGCCGATGGTGATGGTTTCGTCGATGGCGAGGCGGTGGGTGCGCTGGTGCTCAAGCCTTTGCAGAAGGCGATCGCCGATGGAGACCATATATATGGCGTCATCAAGGGCAGTGCGGTGAATTCGGGCGGTAAAACCAATGGCTTCCTGGTTCCCGGCCCGAATGCGCAAGCGCGGCTGGTACAGGATGCACTGGAACGGGCCGGCGTCAATGCGCGCAGCGTCAGCTATCTGGAGGCGCAAGGCACGGGCAGCAATCTGGGCGATCCAATCGAGATCGCGGGTTTGAGCAAGGCTTTCCGTAACTGGACGAACGACAGGCGGTTCTGTGCCATCGGTACGGCCAAATCCAATGTCGGCCACTGCGAGAGTGCCAGCGGCATCGTCGGCATCAGCAAGGTGCTGATGCAAATGAAGCACGCCACCCTGGTTCCAAGCCTGCATGCGGCTGAACTCAATCCGCAGATCGACTTCGCGGCTTCGCCCTTTGTGCTGCAGCAGACAAAAGCGCCATGGGCGCGGCCGGTAGTGGAGATTGACGGCCAGCAGCGCGAATATCCTCGCATCGCCGGAGTTTCGTCGTTCGGCGCTGGCGGCAGCAACGCCCATGTGGTGATCGAAGAGTATATCGAGCCTGTTCGGGAGGAAGCACCCTCCGGCCCTGCGCTGGTGGTGCTGTCGGCTCGCGACGAGGAAGGATTGCTGCGCCAGGCGCACCGCCTGCTGGCGGCCATTGCGCCGGAACGCGGCGATGCAGTTCCCGCGCTGATGGACCTGGCCTTCACGCTGCAGGCCGGCCGCGAGGCGATGGAAGAGCGTCTGGCGCTGATTGCCGATTCCATGGACGATCTGCGCCGGAAACTGCAGGCATTTGCGGATGGCCAGTCCACGCCGGACGGTATTTATCGCGGCCAGGCGAAACGCAGCCCGCTCGCGGCGCTGGCGGACGATGAGGACATGAGCCATACCGTGCAGGCCTGGATTGCAAAGGGCAAGCACGGCAAACTGCTCGATCTGTGGGTTAAGGGATTCTCCTTCGACTGGAATAGCCTGTACAGCGCGGACGGCTCGCGCAAACCGCGCCGTATCAGCCTGCCGACCTATCCATTTGCCCGCCATCGCTTCTGGACCGATGTGCGCTACCCGGAGCAGCCGGAGCTTGCGGCAGCTCTGCGCACAAGCAAAGTGCCAACATTGGCGGACGACAGCGCAACCGCTGCGCCGGTCAGCACAGGAACTCAGGGGGAACAAGCCATGCTGGCGGTATGGCGTGCCTTCTTCGGCCGTCCCGCTCTGCAGGCGGACGACAATTTCTTCGACCTGGGCGGCCATTCCCTGCTGGCGACCCAGCTTGTAACCCAGATCGGACTTGACCTGGGCCTTGAGTTGCCCGTCAATGCAATATTCGAAGCGCCGACCGCCGCCGCCCTGCAGGCCTGGGTGGTGGCCCGCGGCCCGGTCAAGGCAGCGCCGTTTGTATCGCTGCTGCCGCAGGCTGCAACGGAACGTGCCGAGGCGGCGGCACCCGCACCCGCGCGCAGCGTGATCCCACGCTCTCCGCGCACGGCCGAAATTCCACTATCCTTCGCCCAGCAACGCCTTTGGTTCCTCGACCAGCTGGGCAACCACAATCCCCTGTACAACGTCGCCGGTGCGGTGCGCATGATCGGCAAGCTGGATCAGGCGGCGCTGCGGCATACGCTGAATACGGTGGTACAGCGCCACGAAGCGCTGAGAACCAATTTTGTCATGGCCGGCGGCAAACCTGTGCAGGCAATCGCGCCGCAGCTCGACCTGGAGCTGGCGGTGACGGACCTGAGCGGCCTGCCACCGTCGGAGCGCGAAGCACGCGCCCAATGGCTGCTGCAGGACGAAGCCCAGACCCCGTTCAAGCTGGCGGCCGGACCGCTCATCCGCAGCGGCCTGCTGCGCCTCAGCGCGGAGGAGCATATCCTGCTGGTGACCATCCACCACATCGTGTCCGACGGCTGGTCGATGGGCGTGCTGGTGCGCGAAGTCGGCGCTCTGTATGCCGCTTACGTTCAGGGCAGATCGTCGCCATTGCCGCCGTTGCCTATCCAGTATGCCGATTTCGCCGAGTGGCAGCGCCAGTGGCTGAGCGGTGCTGTCCTGGATCGCCAGCTGGGCTACTGGCGCAACCGCCTGGCCGACTGTCCTGAGCTGCTGAATCTTCCGACCGACCGCCCGCGTCCCGCCGCGGCTACCCATGTCGGCGCCAGCATGCAGTTCTCGATCCCCGCCGAACTGGCGGCCAAGCTGCGAAAACTGAGCCGCAGCAAGGGTAGCACCTTGTTCATGACGCTGTGCGCGGCCTTCAATGTGCTGCTGGCGCGCTATTCAGGCCAGAATGATGTTTGCATCGGCACGCCTATCGCCAACCGCAACCATGCCGGCATCGAAGGCCTGATCGGCTTCTTCGTCAATACCCTGGTGCTGCGCACGCAAGTGAATCCGGAGCAGAGCTTCAATGCGCTGCTGGACCAGGTTCGCAAGCATACGCTGGAAGCCTATGCGCATCAGGACATTCCTTTCGAGTACCTGGTCGAAACGCTGCAGCCCAAGCGCCATGCCAGCTATACGCCGCTGTTCCAGGTCATGCTGGTCCTGCATAACACGCCGATGGGGGAACTGGTTCTGCCTGGCCTGGCCATGACCCAGCTGGAGAGTGAAGGCGTGTCCTCGAAGTTCGATCTGAGCCTGGTGTTGCGCGAAGGCGAGGGTGGCCTGCAGGGCTATATCGAATACGCCACGGACCTGTTCGACGTCGCCACCATCGCGCGCATCGGCGGTCACTTCATCCATCTGCTGCAAGCCATTGCGGCCAATCCCGAGCGCGCGGTCGGCGGCTTGCCGCTGCTGGACGAGGCCGAGCGCCAACAGCTTATCCATGGCTGGAACGATGGGCCACGGGATAATCCCGCCCATGCCAGCACCATCTCGCAATTGTTTGAACAGCGCGCGGAACGCCATCCGGACAGCATTGCGCTGGGCTTCGATGGCAGCAGCATGAGCTACGGGGAGTTGAACCAGCGCGCCAACCAGCTTGCGCATCAGCTGCGCGCCCTCGGCGTAGGGCCGGATGTATTGGTTGGCGTTTGCGCCGAACGCTCGCTGGAAATGGTGGTGGCCTTGCTCGGCGTGCTGAAGGCGGGTGGCGCATATCTGCCGCTGGACCCTGCTTACCCGGCAGAGCGCCTGGCACATATGCTGACCGATGCGCAGCCGGCCGTGCTGCTGGCTCAGGATCACCTGGGTGGCCGCCTGCCGGCCAGCGGCATCGGCGTCGTCAGCCTGAACCTGCAAAAGACGTCCTTGGCGCGTCATTCCACGCAGAACCTTGAGCAGACCGCCAGCGCCGAACATTTGGCGTACGTGATCTACACCTCGGGATCGACCGGCAAGCCGAAAGGCGTGCCGGTCACGCACCGCAATGTGCTGCGCCTGGTGATCGACGCCAGCTACTGCGCTCTGAACGAAAGCGACCGCGTTCTGCAATTTGCGCCACTTTCGTTTGATGCTGCAACCTTTGAAATCTGGGGTGCGCTGCTGAACGGCGCGCGCCTGGATATATTCCCGGCCGCCTTCGAATCGCTGGACCAGCTGGCGTCCGTGCTGGATAGCTCGGCCATCACGACCTTGTGGCTGACCGCGGCGATGTTCAACCAGATGGCCGATCATCATGCGGCCAGCCTGGCGAAGCTGCGCCATGTGCTGGCCGGCGGCGAGGCGTTGTCGATGGCGCATGTGAAGCGCTTCGTCCAGGCCAGCGCGGGACAGGTGCGCCTGACCAATGGCTATGGCCCAACCGAGAATACGACCTTCAGCTGCTGCCACGACATCAGCGAAGCGGCGCTCCGTCTCGGCTCCATTCCGATTGGCCGCGCCATCTCAGGCACGCAAGCCTATGTACTCGACAAAAATCTGGAACCAGTGCCGGTTGGCGTGGCGGGCGAACTGTATCTGGCCGGCGATGGTCTGGCGCGCGGCTATCTGAACCGCCCGGACCTGACGGCCGAGAAATTCCTGCCCTGCCCATATGCCGGCAAGACGGGAGCGCGCATGTACCGTTCGGGCGATCTGGTGCGCCGTCTGGCCGACGGCAGCATCGAATTCCTGGGCCGTATCGACCATCAGGTCAAGATTCGCGGCTTCCGCATCGAACTGGGCGAGGTCGAGGCCGCGCTGGCGGAACTGCCTTTCATGCGCGAGGCTGCCGTGTTGGCGCGCGAGGACGATGGCGGCGGCAAGCGCCTGGTGGCGTATCTGGTGCCGCAGCCAGGCCAGACAATTCCCGATACGGCGGACTTGCGCAGCATCCTGCTGCGCGCGCTGCCGGAGTATATGGCGCCGCGCCACTTCGTCGTATTGGAAGCGCTGCCGCTCACGCCAAACGGGAAAACCGACCGTAGCGCCTTGCCTGCGCCGGATATGGGCGGCAATGCGGACGGCTATGTCGCGCCGCGCACCCAGAATGAAGAGAAAATGGCGCGCATCTGGGCCGACGTGCTGCAAGTGGAGAAGGTGGGCATTCACGACAACTTCTTCGACCTGGGCGGCCATTCGCTGCTGGCCACCCAGCTGGTGCTACGGGTGAGCGCCGGCTTCCAGACCGAAGCCACGCTGCACGGCGTCTTCGCCGCGCCGACGGTGGCTGAACTGCTGGCGCAGATTCTGCCCGAGGAGGCGGCGCCTGCCCAGGAAGTCCCTGAAATCGTCGCCGCCACGGACAGTCCCAATGCGCCGAACGATGCCGCGCCCGCGCCAGTTGGCGAAAGCTATCCCGTATCGTTCGCCCAGCAGCGCCTCTGGCTGGTGGATCAGGTGGGTGGCAGCAGCGCCTTGTATAACATTCCGGTGGCGGTGCGCATGAGCGGCAAGCTTGATCGTGCCGCGCTGCAGGCGGCGTTGAACGATATCGTCCAGCGCCATGATGCACTGCGCGTCTGCTTCGACAGCATCGACGGCACGCCAATGCAGCGCATCCTGCCGCAGCTGGATATTGTGATAGAAGCAGCCGATCTGCGCGCTTTGCCGGCCAAGGAGCGCGAAGCCCGCGCCCAGGGCCTGCTGATGGACGAGATCAACCAGCCCTTCAATCTGCAAACCGGCCCGCTGATCCGCGCCCGCCTGGTGCAGAAAGCCGATCAGGACTATCTGCTGCTGATGACGATGCATCATATCGTGTCGGACGGCTGGTCGATGGGTATTCTGGTGCGCGAGATGGGCATGCTGTACGCGGCCCACGCCTATGGCGCGCCGGCCTCCCTGCCGCCGCTGCCGACACGTTATGTCGACTTCTCGCAATGGCAGCGCGAGTGGCTTAGCGGCGAAGTGCTGGAACGCCAGCTGAACTACTGGAAGGGCCAGTTGGCCGGCAGTCCCACCTTGCTGACCCTGCCCACGGACCGGCCGCGTCCAGCCGCGCAAAGCCATGCCGGCGCGGCGCAGTCTTACGCCATCCCGGCCAAGCTGCTGGCGCGCCTGCAAACGCTGAGCCGGCAGACGCAAAGCACGCTGTTCATGACGCTGACCGCAGCCTTCAATGTGCTGCTGGCCCGCTACGCCAACCAGGGCGATATCTGCATCGGCACGCCTATCGCCAACCGCAATAACGCGGAGATCGAAGGCCTGATCGGCTTCTTCGTCAATACGCTGGTGCTGCGGACCCAGGTCGACCTGAAGCAGGACTTCAACAGCCTGCTCAAACAGGTGCGCGACAATACCCTGGACGCCTACTCGCACCAGGACGTGCCGTTCGAGCAACTGATCGAAGCCGTACAGCCCGAACGCCACGCCAGCTATGCGCCGCTGTTCCAGGTGATGCTGGTCCTGCAGAACGCGCCGATGGGCAAGCTGGAACTGCCCGGCCTGGAGCTGGAGCGCATGCCGAACCAGGGCATGACGGCGAAATTCGACCTGACCCTGGCCTTGAGCGAAGAGAAGAATGGCCTGAGCGGCTACTTCGAATACGCGACCGACCTGTTTGACGCCACCACCATCGAACGCATGGGCCAGCACCTGACGCATCTGCTGGAAGCCATTGTCGCCAATCCCGCCTGCCCGGTCGGCCTCCTGCCGATGCTGGCGGATGCGGAGCGCCATATGCTGCTGCAGGGCTTTAACGATACCGCCACTGTCTATCCGGATATTCAGGGCGATGCGCAAACCCTGCATCAGCTGTTCGAAGCCCAGGTGGCGTGCACGCCGCATCACCAGGCGGTGGTGTACGAAGGCCGCAGCCTGACTTACGCCGAGCTGAATGCCCGCGCCAATCAGTTGGCGCGCCACCTGCGCCAGCTTGGCGTGGGGCCGGATTCCCTGGTCGGCCTGTGCACCGAGCGCTCGCTTGAGATGATCGTTGGCCTGTATGGCATCCACAAGGCCGGCGGCGCCTATGTGCCGCTGGAACCGAGCTATCCGCAGGACCGCCTCGCCACCATCGCCGAAGACGCCGCCGTCAAAGCCATCCTCACCCAGCAGCATCTGCTGGAGAACGTGCCGGCGGTTCCCGGGATTCCGGTCTTCTGTCTCGATAGCGAATCCGCGCAGCTCGACACTTACGACAGCTCGAACCCGGAAAACTTCACCCGGCCGAACAATCTGGCGTATGTGATCTACACCTCGGGTTCCACCGGCAAGCCGAAAGGCGTGGGCATCGACCAGCGCGGCATCGTCAACCGCCTGAAGTGGATGCAAGCCGAGTATCTGCTGACGCCAGCGGACCGCATCATGCAGAAAACGCCGTTCAGCTTCGACGTCTCGGTCTGGGAATTCTTCTGGCCTCTGATCGAGGGCGCCACCCTGGTGGTCGCCAAGCCGGGTGGCCACCAGGACGTGATGTACCTGGCCTGGCTGATCGATGCGGAACGCATCACCACCATGCACTTCGTGCCGCCCATGCTGGAGGTCTTCCTCAACGAAGCGGAAGGCGATTGCGGCAGCACGCTGCGCCAGGTCATGTGCAGCGGCCAAGCCTTGCCGATGGACCTGCAGCAGCGCTTCTTCTCGAAGTGGCAGCATGTGGGGCTGCACAATCTCTACGGGCCGACCGAGGCTTCGGTGGATGTCACCTACTGGCAGTGCCACGCGCAAAGCCTGCTCTCCTGCGTCCCCATCGGCAAGCCGATCGCCAATATCCAGATTCATATTCTGGATGCGGAGTTCAGTCCGGTGCCGGTCGGCGTGGTCGGCAATCTGTATATCGCCGGTATCGGCCTGGCGCGCGGCTATGTGAACCGGCCGGACCTGACGGCGCAGACCTTCATTCCGAATCCCTTCAGTGCGGAGCCTGGTGCGCGCATGTATCTGTCGGGCGATCTGGCCCGCTATCTGCCGGACGGGAATATCGAGTATCTGGGCCGCAGCGACCATCAGGTCAAGATTCGCGGCCTGCGCATCGAACTGGGCGAGATCGAATCGGCCCTCGCGGCGCAGGAAGCGGTGCGCGACACCGTGGTGCTGGCGCGCCCGGACGAACGCGGCATCCCGCGCCTGGTCGCGTATCTGGTGGCGCACGGTGGCCAGACCTTGCCGGATGACGCGACGCTGCGCGCTGTGCTGCTGCAAAGCCTGCCCGACTATATGGTGCCGGACTACTTCGTGCCGCTGGACGTGATGCCGCTTACTTCGAATGGCAAGGTTGACCGCAAGGCTTTGCCGGCGCCGGACATGAGCCGGGAAGAAGCCGTGTACGTGGCGCCGCGCAACCGCCGCGAAGAAACCATGGCCGCTATCTGGGCCGATATCCTGTCGCTGGAAACAGTCAGTGTCGAGGATGACTTCTTCGCACTGGGCGGCCATTCGCTGCTGGCAACCCAGCTGATGTCGCGCATCAAAAAGACCTTCCAGGTCGAACTGCCTTTGCGCGAACTGTTCGACGCGCCGACCATTGCGCTGCTGTGCGCGAAGCTGCCTGCGGGCGAGGAAGAGGAAGAGGCTAGCGCCACCGCAGCGGAACCCGCCCAGGTGTCGCTTGCGCCGCCCCTGTCCTTTGCCCAGCAGCGCCTATGGTTCCTGAACGAGTTCGACTCGGGCAGCGCATCCTACAATCTACCTTCGGTCATGCGCATCAGCGGCATGCTCGATACGGCGGCGCTGGAACGCGCGCTGAATGAGATCGTGCGCCGCCACGAGGCGCTGCGCACCAGCTTCCGCCTGGAGGATGGCGCGCCGGTGCAGGTGATCGCGCCGCAGCTGCATTTGCCGCTGCCGTTGACGGATCTGAGCGCGCTCCCGGCCTCCGAGCGGCAGGCGAGGGCGCATTGGCTGACGCAGGACGAAGCCCAGACGCCCTTCAATCTGGAGACCGGCCCCGTGATGCGCAGCAGCCTGCTGCGCCTTGCGCCGCAGGAGCATCTGCTGCTGCTGACCATGCACCATATCGCGTCGGACGGCTGGTCATTGGGTGTGCTGATGCGCGAAATGGGCATGCTGTACGCCGCTTTCGCGCAGGGCCAGCCTTCGCCGCTGCCCGAGCTGCCGATCCAGTATGCCGAGTTCACCCGCCGCCAGCGCGAGTGGCTGAGCGGCGAGGTGCTGGAGCGGCAGTTGAGCTACTGGACGCGCCGGCTGGACGGCATTCCCGGCATGCTGCAACTGCCGACCGATCGTCCGCGTCCGCCGATGGCGAGCCATCGCGGCGCCGAACTGCCGCTGGTCTTCCCGCCGGAACTGAGCGCGCGGCTGCGTGCATTCAGCCTGCAAAAGCAAAGCACCCTGTTCATGGTCCTGTGCTCCGCCTTCAATGTGCTGCTGGCGCGCTATTCCGGCCAGAGCGATATCTGCATCGGCACGCCGATCGCCAACCGCAACCGCGACGATATCGAAGACCTGATCGGCTGTTTCGTCAACACCCTGGTGCTGCGCACGCAAGTCCAGTTGGGGCAAAGCTTCTCGGCCTTGCTGGAGCAGGTCAAGCAGAACACCCTGGATGCCTATGCCAACCAGGACATCCCGTTCGAACAGCTGGTTGAGCGCCTGCAGCCTGAACGCAATGCCAGCTATTCGCCGTTGTTCCAGGTACTGCTGGTTCTGCAGAACACGCCATCCGGCGCCATGGAGCTGCCGGGCTTCCGCATCGAACCGGTGCCGCCGGAAAGCGGAACCGCCAAGTTCGACCTCACTTTGAGTCTGGCGGAAGGGAAGAACGGCCTGCATGGCAGCCTGGAATACGCCGCCGAGCTGTTCGACGCTGCCACCATCGAACGCATGGGCCGCCATTTCATCCGGCTGCTGCAAGCCATCGTCACCGATCCGGATCGCCCGCTCGGCGATCTGCCGCTGATGCGCGAGGACGAGCTGCACCGCATGCTCCGGCAATGGAACGAAACCGATCTGCCCGCGCTGTCCACCGCCAGCGCCCAAACCATGCATCAGCTGGTGGAAGCCCAGGTTGCGCGCGCGCCGCAGCGCGTGGCCCTGATGCATGAGGGCCGCGCCGTCAGCTATGCCGAACTGAATGGACAGGCAAACCGTCTGGCCCATTATCTGCGCAGCCAGGGCGTGGGACCGGACGAACTGGTTGGCGTTTGCGCCAACCGTTCGGCAGATATGGTGGTCTGCCTGCTGGCGGTGCTGAAGGCCGGCGGCGCGTATGTGCCGCTGGACCCGGCCTATCCGGCGGAGCGGGTCGCCACCATGCTGGACGACGCCCAGCCCAAGGTGCTGCTGACGCAGGAGCATCTGCTCGCGAACTTGCCCGTGCTGGCCGGGGTAACGGTCTTTTGCATCGACTCGCAACAGCAGCAACTGGCAGGCCTTAGCGATGAGAACCCGATCAACCGCACCCTGGGCCAGCATCTGGCCTATGTGATCTACACCTCGGGATCGACGGGCCGGCCGAAGGGCGTGGCGATCCAGCACAGGAATGCGGCGGTCTTCATTCACTGGGCCACCGCGCAATTCGATGCCGCCTGGCTGGACAAGATGCTGGCTTCGACCTCGATCTGCTTCGATCTGTCGATCTTTGAAATCTTCGTCCCGCTCAGCATGGGCGGCTCGGTCTGGGTGGTGCAAAATATCCTGGACTTCGCCGAAAGGACGGCGGAATTCCCCGTCACCCTGGTCAATAGCGTGCCTTCTGCCATGGCGGAAGTCGCCCGCAGCGCCACCTTGCCCGCCTCGGTCAAGGTGGTGAATCTGGCCGGCGAAGCTCTGCCGAACGCCCTGGCGCAGGCGCTCTACCAGCAGGAGCCGGTGCAGCGCTTGTTCAATCTGTACGGCCCCTCGGAAGATACGACCTATTCCACCTGCGCCCTGGTGGAGCGGGGCGGCGACACGGCCATCAGCATCGGCAAGCCGATCGCCAATACCCAGACCTATATCGTGGATGCCCGCCTCAATCCGGTGCCGCTGGGCGCCGCCGGCGAATTGTGCATCGCGGGCGACGGCCTGGCGCGCGGCTACCTGCACCAGCCCGGCCTGACGGCGGATAAATTCATCCCCAATCCCTTCGGCAAAACCCGCGGCTCCCGCATGTACCGCACCGGCGATCTGGTGCGCTACCGGGCCGACGGGATGCTCGAATACCTGGGCCGGATCGACCACCAGGTCAAGATCCGCGGCTTCCGCATCGAGCTGGGCGAGATTGAAACCGCGTTGCAGGCGATGGCCTGCGAAGCCGTGGTTCTGGCGCGCGAGGATAATGCGGGCGATAAGCGCCTGGTTGCCTACCTGGCGGCAGGCGAAGGCAAAACGGTGCCGGATGCCGAATTGCTGCGCGCCGGCTTGCTGCGCACACTGCCCGAGTACATGGTTCCCAGCCATTTCGTGACCCTGGACCGCATGCCGCTCAACCCGAACGGCAAGATCGACCGCAAAGCCTTGCCCGCACCGGACATGACGCGCGTCTTGGCCACCTATGTCGAACCGCGCAGCGCCATGGAAAAACAGCTGGCCGCCATCTGGCAGGACGTTCTCAAGGTTGAGAAGGTGGGCGCGACGGACGATTTCTTCGTCCTCGGCGGCCATTCGCTGCTGGCGGTGCATCTGATCTCGGCCATCCGCCGCAAGCTCGATGCGGAAATCGCGGTGCGCGACCTGTTCGTCCACCCAAGCCTGCAGGCGCTGGCCGCCTTCCTCGACACGCATAAGCGCGCTGGCCGCCACCCCAATCTGGTGCCGATCCGTCCGGGCGGCAGCGGGGCGCCGCTCTTCCTGATCCATCCAGTCGGCGGCGAGGTGCAATATGCCTACGATCTGGCGGGCCATCTGGATGCCTCGCTGCCGGTCTATGGCCTGGCCGCCAGCGGCTGGGCGCAAGGCGAAACGCCGCACGCCAGCATCCAGGCCATGGCCAGCGCCTATCTGGAAGCGATCCGCCAGGTCCAGCCATCCGGACCATACTCGCTGGCCGGATGGTCGCTGGGCGGCATGGTGGCGTACGAAATCGCCCTACGCCTGAATGCGGCCGGCGAGCGCGTGCGCTTCGTCGGCATGATCGACAGCGGCAGCAGTCCCAATCTGCGCGGCACGATGACGCTGGGTGCCAATGGCGATTTCGACCAGACCTGCGCTCTGCTGCAATGGGTGCGCGATCTGCATCCTGGCCTGGACATCAGCCGGCATCCGGCCCTCGCGGAGCTGTTGGAACTGGGCCGCCGCAATGAGCTGGACGCCATGATCGCCTTGTGCAAGCGCGAACAAGTCCTGGACAGCCGTCTCGACGACGACTTCATCCGCCGCACCGTCGCCGTCTATCAGGCGGGCAGCCAGGCGGCACTGGCCTATGAAGCGCCGCCCCCCGCCGGCACGGTGCATTTGTTCAGCGCCGAGCGTCCGCCGGAGATGGACGCCACGCTGGGCTGGCGCAAGCTGCTGGGCAGCCGCCTGCAAAACATCGCCATCGGCGGCAGCCATGCCAGCATCGTCAAGCCGCCGCATATCGAAAAACTGGGCAAGGCCATCAGCGCCGCCCTGAACAGCGCTGCGCCTGCCGCCAGCATTAACGAAAGCCGGGTCGCATAAAAATACATAAGGAGATGCATATGTCGGAAACTTCTACACTGGCCATTACCCCTGGAACCGAGCAACCGGCCCAGCTCAAATACTCGCGCACCATTGCCGATCTGCCTGGCCCCAAGCCCAGCCCCTTCTTCGGCAACCTGCTGCAGCTGGACCGCAAGCGCATCCACGTCACCGTGGAAAACTGGATACGCCAGTTCGGTCCGATCTTCCGCTTCAAGATCCTGAACCACAATGTGGTCGTGGTCTCCGACTACGCGGTGGTATCCAGCCTGCTGCGCGAAAGGCCGGCAGGCTTCCGCCGCCACCAGGCCGGCGTCACCATCATGAAGGAGCTGAAGATCGACGGCGTGTTCGGCGCGGAAGGCGAGGCCTGGCGCCGCCAGCGCAAACTGGTCATGCGCGGCATGAACGCCGAGGTGGTGCGCAATTTCTTCCCCACCATGGTGAGCATGACCGAACGCTTGATGCTGCGCTGGAGAACAGCACTGGAAGCGGGCAAGCCGGTCAATGTGCACCGCGACCTGAAGGCGATGTCGCTGGACGTGATCGTGGCCCTGGCCATGGGCTTCGACCTTAACGCCATGGACACCGACGGCAACCAGCTGCAGCGCGATATCGATGGCCTGTTCATGCGCCTGGGCCAGCGCATGAACGCCATCTTCCCGCACTGGCGCCACGTGCGCCTGCCGCGCGACCGCGATGCCGACGCGTCGGCTGGCCGCATCGAGTTCGCGGTGACGGACTTTATCCAGAAAACGCGCGAACGCATCAAGAACAATCCGCATCTGCGCCAGAAGCCGGGCAATATGCTGGAGGCGATGATCGTCGCCAGCGAGGAAGACGGCAATGATTTCACCGACCAGGAATTGATCGGCAACGCCATCACGGCCGTGCTGGGCGGCGAGGACACGACTGCCAACTCCATCGCATGGCTGATCAATAATCTGGTGCAGAATCCCGCCGCTGCCGCCAAGCTGGCCGCCGAAGCGGACGCCGTGCTGGGCGAAAACCGCTTCATCCAGGATTGGGAAATGCTGTCGGAGCTGAGCTATCTGGATGCTTCGCATAACGAAAGCCAGCGCCTGAAGTCCGTGGCGCCCGTGTTTGGCCTGGTCAGCAATGAGGATTGCGTGGTGGCCGACACCTTCTTCCCCAAAAATACGGTGGTCTTCGCCTCCGCCGTCGGCGCCAGCTTCGACGAAAACCACTTCCCGCAATCGAGCCAGTTCTTGCCGGAGCGCTGGATTTTCGATGAGAAGCCGGACGAGGGCAATGACCCGAACCGCAAACTCTTCCCCTTCGGTGGCGGCACGCGCCTTTGCCCGGGGCGTTTCCTGGCGCTGACGGAAATCCGCATGGTGATCGCCATGCTGATGCGGAACTTCGAGCTGGAGCCCGATCCCAAGGCGCTGCCGGTGAAGGAAGTGATGAACTTCTTCATGGTTCCCAGCGGCGTGCCGGTGCGCCTGAAATTGCGCGCCTGATGCCAGCAGACAGACTTTGAACAGATCGGATATGAATATGACAAGCAATCCGGCTAAGCGCGACAGCAATGCCGCCATGCCCTTTATCATGCTGACGGTGCTGATCGACATGATGTCGGTCGGCCTCACAGTGCCCGTGATGGCGCCGTTGATGGGTAGCTTCACCGCCTCGCAGGCCGACCAGGCCTTCTGGTATGGCGTGGTGGTGGTGGCTTTCGCCATCGGGAATTTCTTCGCCTCGCCGATACTGGGCGCGCTGTCCGACGCCTACGGCCGCCGTCCCGTCTTGCTGCTGGGCTTTTGCGGCCTGGCGCTGAATTTCTTTGCCACCGGCTTTGCCACGGCGCTGTGGATGCTGGTGGCCGTGCGCCTGGTCGGCGGCGCCATGCAGGCCAACGGCGCGGTCGCCAATGCCTACGTGGCCGACATCACCGCCACGCCGGAAGAAAGGGCGCGCCGTTTCGGCATGCTGGGCGCGATGTTCGGCCTTGGCTTCATTCTCGGCCCGGTCCTGGGCGGCCTGCTTGGAGCTATCCATCTGCAGCTTCCCTTTATCGTGGCGGGCAGCCTGGCCTTGCTTAATCTGCTGTACGGCTGCTTTGTGCTGCCGGAATCGCTGCCGCCGGAGCGTCGACGCCCATTCGCCTGGAGCATGGCCAATCCCTTCACCTCCTTGCGCGCGCTGGCGCGGCTGGATGGCAACGGCCGCCTCGTCACGGCGTTCGCGCTGACCACCCTGGCCCAAACCATCGGCTTCATTATCTGGGTCATTTACGGCAATTTCAAATTCGGCTGGGGGCCGCAGGAAAGCGGCTGGTCGCTGGCCGCCATCGGCGTGATGTCGGTGATCGTGCAGGGCGTGCTGCTGAAAGGCTTGCTCAAGGCCCTCGGTTCGCACCGCCTTGCGATGGCTGGCATGTTCTCCGCCTCCGTCGCCAATGTGCTGTATGGCCTGGCGAACGAGGGCTGGATGTTCTACGCGATTATCGTAGCCAATGGCCTGGGCTATATCGTCACCTCGACGATCCAGAGTATCATCTCCAGCTCGGCCGACGCGCGCAGCCAAGGCAATACCATGGGCGCGGTCAGCTCCATCGGCAGCCTGATGGCGGTGGTGGCGCCGGTGCTGGGCGCGCCGCTGCTGGCCCTGATTTCGGAAATGCCGCGCAGCGATTGGCGCATGGGAGCGCCGTTTTACTTCTGCTGCCTGCTGCAGGCCAGCGCGGCGGCTTTCGCGCTGTGGCAGTTCCGGCGCGACAGGGGGCGGGTGGCCGCACCCAAGCCGGCGGCCGAAGCGGCTGGTTGATATGAAGGAGAGGGATGTTAGCTGTTGAAACAGAATGGAAGGCCGCCAGCGCCGGGCCGGAAGCCTTGCCCGGCTTCGGCGGCCATACGCTGCTGCGCTTGCGGCTGGCGGGCCGCGACTGCAATGTGCAGCTGCTGCGTTATGATGCCGCGGTCTTTGACGCATCGGCCTTTGCCGCTGCGGGTATCGCCATGCCGGCCACGATACAAAGAAGCGTGCAAAAGCGCCAGGCCGAATTCTTTTTCGGCCGTCTTGCCGCCGCTTTTGCTCTGGAGGAGCAAGGCCATGCTGCAGTAGAGGTGGCGATAGGGGCCATGAGGGAACCTGTATTCCCATTAGCGTGGACAGGAACGATCACTCATACCGGCACGGTTGCCGCCGCCGCCGTATTGCCCACGCGCTGCTGCAAGGGCCTTGGCATCGACATCGAACAGCCGATTGCCGCCAGCTCCATCGACAGTGTGGAACAGCTGGTGCTTGGCCCGTCCGAGCGCATTTTGCTGGAAGGGCTGGCGCAGCTGCCGTATCCAACGGCGCTGGCCCTGGTCTTTTCCGCCAAGGAGAGCTTTTACAAAGCCGTGGCGCGCGCCGTGGGCCGCATTTTCGATTTTTCCGCCTTGCGCCTGGAAGCCATCGACCTGCCCGCGCAGCGCCTGCGTTTCGTGACGCAGGAGGCGCTGTGCGCGGACTGGCCCATCGGCAGCAGATGCGAAATCGGTTTCAGCCTGCTGGCCGGCGGCGAGGTTTTGACTGCTTTCAGCTGGTAGCAGGCGGGCGCTCAGGCCCGGACGCTCCTCAGTTTTATGCCCAGCCGCCGCCAGCCGATGACGACGCCTGTCACGCTGAGCAGGGCACCGCCCAGGCTTAGCGCGATCAGCACCATATCCCACAGCGGACGGCGCTCCAGCAATGGCAGCCAATCCCAGCTATGCAGCATGGCGAACAGCCAGCGGCTCCAGCGCTTGCCGCGGTCGCTGCGCGCCACCACCGTGCCGGTGCGCGGATCGACATAGACCCAGCTTTCATGCGCATCCGCGAAGGCGATGCGCCAGACCGGCAGCGGTTTCGCAGCGCCGCCCGTCATGGTGTGGGCGTCGCGGCTGTAGTAATACAGGTCGTAGGCGCCCAGAAGTTCGCTGCTTTGCACCGGCTGCGGCAAAAGACGGGCCGCCGCTGCGCGTAGAGCGGCGGTGTCGATGGCGAAGGGCTGCGCGTTCCGGCTGTCCAGCAGCAAGGGCCGCCCAGCGGCGGCATGGGCCAGGACCACGGTCTTGCCCAGGGAGCGGGACCAGCGCAGTTCCCGTATGCCGCCGCCTGCGGAGGACAGCAGCGCCGCCGGCGCCGCATCCAGGGCGGTAAGCTGCAGCGGGCCGCCTTCCAGCGCCTCCATTTTCAGCGGCGCCGCGCCGCTATCGAAAATCCGCCAGGGATTCATCGACATCAGGCCGCTGAAAACCCAGGTGATGGCGATCAAGGCGAACAGCAGGCCGCCGATATGGTGCCAGCGCATGAAGCCCTGGTAGGGCGAGCGCGAACCGCTGCGGTAGGTGCGCGTGAAACGCCAGCGCTGGATGCCGACGATGGTGCCGCTCAATGCCGCGGCGATGCCCGCGATCGACAGCCAGTTGACGATATCGGTCCAGTAGCGGTCGAAGATATTGCCGCGAAACGGATACAGCCAATGTATCCATGCGCCGGCGTAGTTCCATATCCTTTCGGTGCGTGGCGCATCGCGCACCACTTCGGCGGTGCGGCCCGATACGTACAGCAAGGTGGCATCGGCATCGTCCAGTTGCACGCGATGCAGCGGCCGGTGCGCATCCAGGCCGCGAGAATGGGTGAACGCGTCCTCCTCGATCGTGCCGAGATAGCGCAGGCCTACGCCGGGGCCGGCGTAGGCGGCTGCACTGGCCATGGCATGCGCTTCGTCCGCCGGCGGAATGCGCGTGCCGCTCATTGCATCCACCACGACCGTGCCGCTGCCCGGCGCCGCCTTGGCTCCTTTGGCGTGCGCCGCGCCGAGCGGCACCGCGAAGTAAGCGGGCCGTCCGGCGCTGGCGGCGGCCAGGCGCAATTCCTTCAATGGCCCTGTCATCCCGGCGCTGGCCAAGGCCTGCTGCGGCGCCAGCAGCGCCGCATCGGCCGTCAGTTCGGGCAGATGCTGCAGGCGCTCGGCGGCGGTAAGTTTCGGGTAGCCGACGTACATCATGACGACGCCCGAGACGAACCACATCGCAAAGAAAACGCACAGCACAATGCCCAGCCAACGGTGGATCAGGAACAGCAGACGTTTGGTATGCATGCCCACGGCCCGGATCAGAAGGCAAAGCGCAGCGCGACGTCCGCCGTGCGCGGCGCGCCGAGATAGGCCATGGTGGACGTGATGTTCAGCGCATGCACCTTGTCGCCGGTATTGCGCAGACGCGCGACCAGCGAGACATTACGCTGGATCTGGTAGCTGAGGCCCAGATCGACCAGGGTATAGGACGGCCACTTGATCGTATTCGCCGCATCCGCATAGACCGCGCCGACGTGGCGCACGCCAACGCTGGCCTTCAGCGCCGGCGTGAAGGAGTACGACAGCCAGAGGTTCGCCACCGTTTCCGGCGTATTGGTCGGCGTTTTGCCGGCCAGCGAAACGCCGCCCTGGCGGTAGTTTTCGTATTCCGCGTTGACATGGGTGACGTTGGCCTGGATCGATATCTCCTTCGTCGGCTGCAAGCCCAGCGCTAGTTCCACGCCCTTGGCCGACTGTTCGCCGACCAGCACTGTGAGCGTGCTGTTGTTCGGGTCTTGCGTGGAAATATTCTTGCGCGCGATGCTGTATGCGGCCAGCGTCGCGGAGCCTTTGCCTTGCCAGAAGTCCAGCTTGGCGCCGATTTCGCCCTGGCGGCCCGAGGTCAGTTCGCTGTTGTTGCGCACGTCCGCAAACGAGGCGGTGGACAGCACGCCGGATGGCGGATCGGCCGCCGTCGCATACTGGGCATAGGCGGTGGCGCCTGGCGCCACATCCCACACCAGGCCTACGCGTCCGGTGGTCGGGCTGTAGCTGCGCTGGAAGCTGGCCGGATTGGCGGCCGTGATTTCGCGGCGGTTGCTCAGTTCCAGTTCGATGCGTTCATGGCGCAGCGCCGTGACCAGATTGAGCGATGGGACCAGCGTGGTGCGATTCTCCAGATAGGCGGCGCTGGTTTTTACCCGGTTGTTGCGGTCTGGGCGAAAACCGGGCGACATGCCGGGAATATCGAAGAAGCGCTCGGTGACGAAGTTATAGGGATCGACCGTGCTGACCGTGGTGGACAGGCTGTTCGGGAAGCGCGTCTGCTTGTTGACGCTGATGTCCAGGCCAAACGCCCAATCGCTGCGGTGGCCGCCGAGCGTGCCTTTGTAAGTGCCGTCGAGACGGTCGCCGACCACGCGCTGGTCGTGGCGCTGCAGCAGGGTGCTGGAGCGGATCACTGCCGTATTGGCCGGGTTGAAGCGGTAGCTCTCCACGTTGCGGTAGTCGCGCAGCGCATCGTAGGCATACAGGGTGTTGGTAAACTGTAGCGCGTCGCTGGCGCGCCAGCTGGCGACGGAGCGCAGCCAGTGCACGCGCTGGGCGTACACGCCGTCGGCGCTGTTGTAGTTCTTGAAGCGCGTGCCTTCGTCCACGCGCGCGGTGCCGGCGATGGGATTCAGCAGCGGCGTGCCCCAGTAGGGCCGCGCCACGTCTTCGTCCTGGAATTCATACGCCAGGATGTGGTTGAAGCGCGCGCCAAAGTCGGAGCGCAGCGATACTGCAAGCTGGGTCGACTTGCTGGCGACGCCTTCGATCCGGCTGTCGGCCTCGCGATGGTTGACATCGATGCGGGCGTGATGGTCGGCCTGGCCGCTGCCGTCGCCAGCCACGCGCCGGTTCAAGCCGAAGGAGCCTTCCTTCAAACCATGGCCGCCCAGGCGCAGCTGGGCCTCGCCGAACTCGCCGCGCTCGGCGACCTTGGTGATGTAGTTGATGGAGCCGCCCACCGCGCCAGAGCCGAACAGGAAGCTCGATGGACCGCCGATGGCTTCCACCCGGTCGTAGATCCAGCTGTCCACCGGCCGCGCGGCGATCGCGTACTGCACATTGATGCCGTTGAACAGCTGGCTGATCGAACCGCTGCCGAAGCCGCGGTAGCTGACGCCGATATTGCCGGGCGCATTGTGCGCGGTCACGCCGGGAATGGCGCGCAGGATTTCCTGCGTATCCTGGGCGCCGCGTTCCTCGATCAGGGCGCGGTCCACCAGCGTCACGCTGGCCGGAGTCTCGCGCAGCGTCAAGCCAAGGCGGCTGCCGGTGCTGGACGTGGTATCGAGATCGAGCACGCCGCCGCTGCGCAGCGCCGAGGCAGTCACCTCCACCGTGGGCAGGGTGGCGTCCGTTTCGGCGTGGGCGGGCAGGGCGATGAAGGCGCAGGCGATTGCATAGGGCAGGGCGCGCAGGCGTGGGGATACGGTATGGCGGCGCGCGCTGGCGCCGTCACGGGATGCGAATGACATCATGACAAACTCTCTTACGGTTGCCCAGGCATGGGCGGATCTGATCAGAATAAAGGGGAACTACGGGATCAGGCCTGGGGCGGGCCGCGAGGTTTTGCCGCGTTCCACGCAAACAGCGGAACGGACGATTGATAGAACAGCGATGGACGTAGCGAGGAAGCCGGAATGACAGGCAGCTGGTATGCGCTGGTTGGCAGGGCCGCCAGCGAGGCGCCCATATGGCAGAAGGGGCAATGATCCAGCACAGCGGCATGCTCCTGGGCTGGCGCCTCTTCGGTGGCGAGGATTTTCTGCATTCTTCCGGTATTGCTGGCCGAGCAGATGGTCGCGGTGATGAAGCGCGCTTCGCGGGCGAACACTTGCGACAGCGTCGGCGCCAATACGGCCAGCAGCAGGGCGCATAAAGCCACCCATGATGCGATCGAAAATGTATTGCGCCCCATGTTCATGGCAGGATTGTAGCATGGGGTAGGTAGGGGGCGGCGGCACGTCCTCCGCGTTTGGCAATCCAGATCAAGATGCTAAACTGCTGCCTTCGTCAATGAAGGGAACTGGCATGGCAGCACCGCAGGACTTGCGCATACGCGCTTTGCAATGTCTGGTCGAAACCGATCCGGCACGGAAAGCCGCGGCGGTGGCGGCCCTGGCCAGCGATGCGCGGGCTGGCCTCTGCACGCTGGATGCGCAGGCGGAGTTGGCTGCGGCAGCGGGCATTCCGGGCCGGCCGCTCAAGCCCGAACTGGTGCCGCCACGCCTGGTCGGGCGGCGCTCGATGGCGACGCTGGAAGGTCGTGCCATGCTGGTTCACGCCTTGGCCCATATCGAATTCAACGCCGTCAACCTGGCGCTGGATGCGGTCTGGCGCTTTGCCGGCATGCCCGCCCAGTACTACAGCGACTGGTTGCGCGTGGCCGATGAGGAAGCCCTGCATTTCTCGCTGCTCGACGCGCATCTGCGCGCGCTGGGCAGCCATTATGGCGAGTACCCAGCCCATGGCAGCCTATGGGAGATGGTGGAGAAGACCAGCGGCGATGTGCTGGCGCGCATGGCGCTCGTGCCGCGCACGATGGAGGCGCGCGGACTCGATGCCAATCCCGCTCTGCGTGCCAAGCTGGCCCAGGCCGGCGACCAGGACGCCGCCAATATCCTCGACATCATCCTGCGCGACGAAATCGGCCATGTGGAAGTCGGCAACCGCTGGTACGGCTATCTATGCCGCCAGCGCGGCCTGGAACCGCGCGCCACCTACGCTGAACTGACGGTGCAATACAAGGCGCCGGTCATGCGCGGCCCCTTCAATCTGGAGGCGCGCCGCCAGGCCGGCTTCACCGAGGAGGAGCTGGACGATCTGTGCTACTCGGTGGGCCGGATCTCGAATCCGCCGGAAGAGTAGGCCAGCGGCGCATCATCGCTGACGCTGACCTTGCTGACGCGCGCGGCGGGCGGACCCGATTGCGCCCAGTGCACAATGGCGTCCACGCTGGCCGCATCGCCATCGACGCAGGCTTCCACCGAGCCGTCGCGCCGGTTGCGCACCCAGCCCGCCAGGCCCAGTCTGCGGGCCTGTTCCGAGAAGGCGTAGCGGTAGCCCACGCCCTGCACCAGACCTTCAACAAGTATGCGTTTGCTCATGGCTCTCTCGCAAATTGTCAGCGCAGCAGCGGCCGCACTTTCGTGGTCAGCACCTTGTACTGCGCTTCAACCATGATGTGATTGTGATCGTGACCGGTGCGCGGCAGCAGGAAGTATTCCTTTTGCGGCGCGCGGATCGAGTCGAAATAGCGCTTCGCCACTTCGGGAACGCTGGTCAGGTCTTCGGCGCCCATGATCATAAATACCGGCATCTGGAAATCAGTACCAAGTTTTGGCAGATCGAGGGTGTAGTGCATCCCATCGTCCTTCATCCCCACGTATTGCAGCCAGGAGAAGTCCTCTCCCTTGCCGTAATTGATCAGCGCCTCGTCATTCGAATACTGCGGGGCGCGCGACCACCAGGACGGCGGCGCGGGATCGGTGGCTTTGGCTTCGTAAATGCGCGAGATGCGGCGCAGCAGGCCGGGCGTGCGCGGGTTGGTCCATGGCGGCAGGCCGAAGCCCTCCAGCATCTCCACCGTTTTCTTGTCGCCGGCCGCGCGCGCCAGTTCCAGGGTTTTACGGTAGGCTTCCTTGTCGTTGTCCGGGCCTACCAGCTGGCCGGTGCCGACATAGGCCGCAAACAGATCCGGCTGCCGTTTGGCCATATGCACGCCCAGCGCCGATCCCCAGGAGCCGCCGAACAGGATCAGCTTTCGGGCATTCAGGTGCTTCGCCGCGAAGGCCGCAACCTCCACGCCATCGGCCGCCAGGCCTTCCAGGCTCAGGATATGTTCTTCGGTTTCCGGATCAATGGGATTGCGGCCGTAAGTCTGGCCGGCGCCGCGCTGGTCCCAGTGGACGAAGGTGAACTCTTTTTCCCAGGGCCGGTATGGACTGTTGGCGTAGGGCGTCATGGGGTTGCCCGGCCCGCCGTGCACAAAAAGGATGACCGGATTCCTGCAGTCCTCACCCTTGATTGTCACCCACTGCTCGATGCCGCCGATCTTGACGAAGCCTTCCTCGTTGACCGCCTTGCCGCTGCGGCATTCGATGGGTGCCGCGCCGATGGCATTCGCCTGGGGCGTAATGGTCTGAGCGCCGAGGCTCAAGGGCAGCAGCAAAAACAGGGAGGCGATGCAGGAGCCGGACAGATAGCGCATGGAAGTCAGTGAAATGTTGGCGACTTGGCACTATAGCATGTGGCGGCGTTCAGCCATGCCGCCACTTCCTGCCACTGCCCGCAAATCAGTAGCGGCGCACGATCAGCTGTTTAATCTGTCCGGGTGTTTTGATTTGCCAGCCCAGCGGTACGGGAGAACCGAAGGCGGTCCAGATTTCCGTGCCGACCGGCAGGGTCTTGACCTTGGTGATCTCGTTTTTCAGGCTGCCCGCGGTGGTCACGACCCAGCCGTCGGGAATCGGCGAACCGATCGTCACCCAGATGGCGGTGTAGTTCGGCACGTCCTTCACTTTGGTGATGGTGTTTTTGACGCTGCCTGCCGTCGTGATAACCCAGTCTTTCGGAATGGGGGAACCGAGATTGACGTACGCCGTCGAATAATCGGGCACGCCGTTGACATTGGTGATCTGGTTGCGGATGCTGCCCGCCTCGGTGATGACCCAGCCGTCCGGTATCGGCGAACCGTAGGCCGCCATATAGGTTGTCCAGGGGGCGGAACCGACGATTTTCGTGATCTGGTTGGTGACGCTGCCGGCTTGCGAAATGATCCAGCCATCGGGAACGGCGACCACCGGAAGGCCCGTGCTGAAATACACGTACACGATTTCCCCTGTCGAGGCGGACGTGACGTCGCTAATGAGCCAGCTCGTGCTGTTAACGTTGGTCACGACCCATCCGGCCGGCACGGACGAATAGGCCGGAACCCAGCGGGTCGGGTAACTGCCGCTGAGGGCTGTTGCGGCGGGCTTTTCCACGGCGGCTGCGGGCAGGGCGCAGGCGCCAATGGCCCCGGCGATGAAGAGGGAATGGACTGCAATCTTCCAATACGATTTCGACATAAACCTCCCTATGGTGATGGATTTTTACGCAAATGCGTGCTTTTATACTAACACGCCGATTTGGGCCATCAGCGCCTCTTGGTCCTGGCGTGGGATGGGAGTGATCAGTCGGCAGTGAGCCGGCGCAGCCATTGCAGCAGCGCGGCAGGCAGCAGCTTGGGTTCGGGCAGCAGGCAGTAACCGTGCGGGCCGAATATTTGCGGCAGGTAGTCCGCCGCCTGGCGGTCGATGGTCAGACAGAACGGAGATATGCCCTGCAGCCGGCATTCGTTCACCGCCTGGCGCATGTCTTCGGCGCCATAACGACCCTCATACTGGTCGCAGTCGTTTGGCTTGCCGTCTGATAGCAGGATCAGCAAACGGTGTTGAGTGCCCTGGGCCATCAGCTGGGCCGCGGCGTGGCGCAGCGCGGCGCCGGCCCGCGTGTAGCGCTCCGGCTCAAGACCGGCGATTCTGCGCGCAATGGCCGGGCTGTAGCTTTCGCCAAAGCCTTTGACGGCGCGCACCATGACGCCTTGCGGACCTTCGCCGGAAAATGCCTGCACCGCAAAGCGTTCCTGCATGCCCTGCAATGCGATGCAGACCAGCAGCAAGGCTTCGCGTTCGATGTCGATCACGCGGCGCGAACTGCTTAACCAGCTGTCGGTGGAGCCGCTGACGTCGGCCAGCAGCATGATCGCCATATCGCGCCGCGCGCGGATTTCCCGCTGGTAAAGGCGCTGCTCCGGCGACAGGCCGGCCATCCTGTCGGCACGGCTGTCCATCCAGGCTTGCAGATCGATTTCATCGCCTTCCGGTTGCCGCTGCACGCGCAGCCGCTGCGCGCGCAGCATTTCAAAGCGTCGCCGCACTTCGGCCAGCATGCCGCCGTAATTCCGCAAGGTCTGCGCTACCCAGTCTTCAGGGCCGGATTCCGCCATGACGGTATGCACCGCCGCGTAACGCTGGAGGTACGACTGGCTGCCATAATCCCATTCCGGGTAAAGCGTGGTGGTGCCGCTGGCGCCATGCGCTGCGGGCGGCGGCACGGCGGTGCGCGCTGCGCGTTCGGGAAGATCATTCGACAGCAGGTACTCCTTCGGGCGGCCAGGCGCGACGACCAGGCGCGCCTCGGCCAACTCGGAGAGGGCGTCGGCATAGTTTTCCGCGGCGGTGTCGGCATCGCGGTCCAGCGGGCGCTGCAAGCCCATGGGATCTTCCGCCTTTTCCTGCGGCTGCGCGGTTTGCACCATGGATGGTCCCTGGCGGCTGGCGTCGTCCTCGCCTTCCGACGCCTGGCGCACGGCAGGACGGCGCGGCAGGCGCGCGCTGCGGCTTTGCCCAGGCGCCTCGCCACCGGCCCGCGCTCCCGCAGCCGGAAGCACGGCGGCTGGCCTGCGCAGCTCTCCGCACCAGGCATCCAGCCACAGCGCCGGCGCGCGCAAGCCATGCGACTGGGCCGCCAGGCGTCCGGCCAGAGTCTCGGCCTGGCGCAAAACCTCGGAGGCAGCAGGCGACCGCACCGCCTGTTCCAATGGCTGCGCCAGCGTGTCGCGCAGCATCTGCTCGATGGCGCGGGCTGGCGGTGCGAAGGCCGAGAGCTGCGGGCGGGCGGACAACGCTTGCATGCGCCAGGCGTTCAGCGGTTCCCGCATGCCGGGAGCCAGCTGCAGCAAGGCCCGGTCGGCGGCGTCGGCTTCCATAATCTGATAGAGGGCCAGCAGCAAGGGCGATGCGCTGGCGGCCAGGCAGGCGGCACTGCCGCGCACTGCGCGCATCGCCTGCTGCAAGGCCATTACCCGGTATTGGGCAAGCGCGGCTTGCGCATCGCTGCCAGGCAGGGTTGGCGGCAGCCAGATATGGCTGCCATCCGTCGCTGGCAAGGCTGCGCTGCGGGACGGAAGCTGCGGGCGCTGAAAGAGGCGGCTTAAAACAGTGGCAGGCAATGGAACCTGCGCGGGACGAAAAGTGAAGACCGCGCCAAACAAGCTATGACAAAGCAGTTCCAGGCGGCGCGACACGTCGGCCAATGCCAGCAAGGGCGGTGCCGCATTGGCGCGATGGCGCCGCCAATGGGCCTGCATATAGCTCGCCGCGTGCATCGCGGCGTCGGTGATGACGTCTTCCGCTTCGGCCATGTGCTCAGATCAGGGTGGCGCCCAGCAGATCGCGCATGGCGCCCAGCAGCGGGGCGTCGTCCGACAGCGGCGCGATGATGGCGCTGTTGCAGGCTTCACGCACCGGAATGCCGCTGGCGATCAGGCGCGCCGCCGCGATCAGCAGCCGGGTGCTGGGCACTTCGGCCAGGCCGCGCTCCTGCAGGGCGCGCAGGCGCTGCGCCAGCGTGACCAGGGCGTGGGCCTGCGCGCGCTCGATCCCGCCCTCGCGCTGCACGATGGCGCATTCGCGTTCCGGCGGCGGAAAGTCGAAATCGAGCGCGACGAAGCGCTGGCGGGTGCTGGGTTTCATATCCTTGAGCATGCGCTGGTAGCCTGGGTTGTACGACACCACCAGCTGAAAACCCGGCGCCGCCGCCAGCACCTCACCGGTCTTGTCGATCGGCAGGATGCGGCGGTGGTCGGTGAGCGGATGCAGCACCACCACGGTATCCTGGCGCGCCTCCACGATCTCGTCCAGATAGCAGATGGCGCCGCTGCGCACCGCGCGCGTCAGGGGACCATCCTGCCATACCGTCCCATCATGCCCGATCAGAAAACGGCCAATCAAGTCGCTCGCGCTCAGATCGTCGTGGCAGGCGATGGTGATCAGCGGCCGCCCGAGCTTCCATGCCATATACTCCACAAAACGCGTCTTGCCGCAGCCGGTCGGGCCTTTCAGCATCACGGCCAGCTGGCGCGCATGGCATTGCTCGAACAGCGCCACCTCGTTGCCGCCCGCCAGATAGTACGGTGCTTCCGGCGGGCGCATATCCATCACAGCTGCACTCAAATCAGGCTCCCCTCGGCTGCGCCGCTGCCGCCGCCGTTTCCAGCTCGATTTCGAAGCGGGGCGCGTGGCGGAAGAAGTCGATGATAAAGAGCGCCACCCCGCAGGCGAATAGCGAGGCGGTCGCCAGCAGCATCAGGAAATGGACCTGGATCTTGAGCTGGGCGTCGAGGAAGCCCAGCCCCATGATGCGCTCCAGATAAACCTGGCCGATGCCCGCCGTGGCGAAGGAAAGCGTCATGCCGAACATGCCCGCAATCTGCATCCAGAAGGCCCAGTAGCCGAGCGGCGTTCCCTCGTCGGGGCGCTTGGTCAGCGAGGGCATGGCGAAGCTGATCATGGCCATGACGATCATGGCATACGCGCCGTAGAAGGCTGCGTGGCCGTGCATGGCCGTGATCAGCGTGCCGTGCGTCCACTTGTTCACCTGCGGGAAAGTGTGGGCCAGGCCCAGCAAACCCGCGCCAAACAGGGTGAACACGGCGCTGCCCACGGTCCAGTGCAAGGCCAGCTTGTTGGGATCGGCCATGCCGCTGCGGCGGATGCTGGAATAGGCATACACCGCCATGCCCACCAGGGCCACCGGTTCCAGCGCGCTGAAGATGCCGCCGATGGGCAGCCAGTAGGAGGGAACGCCCACCCAGTAGTAGTGGTGCGCGGTGCCGAGAATGCCCGCGATGAAGACCAGGCCGACGATCACGTACAGCCACTTCTCCATTACCTCGCGGTCGGCGCCGGACAGGCGGATCAGCAGATAGGCCAGGAAGCCGCCCTGTATCATTTCCCATACGCCCTCCACCCACAGGTGAATCGTCCACCAGCGGTAGAAAATCGATACCGTATAGTTTTCGTAGTGGAGCAGCGCAGGGAGATACAGCACGGCGGCCAGTCCCAGGCCGCCAATCAGCACGCCTTCCGTGGTGGTGAGGCGTCCGGATTTGCGGATCGTCATGCCGACGTTGTACAGGAAGATCAGCATCACGATCACGATTACGATCTTGTGCGGCAGCGGCTGTTCCAGCAGCTTGTTGCCCGTCCCCCAGCGGAACAGGTAGCCGATGATGGCGGTCACGCCCATCACCACCCACAGCACCAGCTGGACGATGGCCAGCCGCACGCTATGCAGTTCGGTGCGCGACTCGTCCGGCACCATCCAGTAAGTCGCGCCCATGAAGCCGGTGAGCACCCACACGATCAGCAGATTGGTGTGGATCACCTTGGTGACGTCGAAGGGCAGTATATGCAGCAAAGGGTCGGGGCCAAGGTATTTGGCCGCCGACAGCAGGCCAAACACCAGCTGCAGGCCAAACAGGGCGACGGCGACGGCGAAATACCAGTAGGCGACGGATTGCGATTTGTATCTCATCTGGCGGCTCCCCCTATTTCAATGAGCTTAGATAGGCGGCCAACTGCTCGACCTCCTGCGGCGACATCGATTTGCCGTAGGTGGTGGGCATGAAGGACACGCCATTGGCCGAGAACATGGCCCCCGGCACCAGATGCGCGCTCGGTTCCGTGATCGATTCGCGGATATAGCCCGCCAAATCCTTCGCCTGGCCGCGATAGCTGCCGCTGGCCAGCAAAGTCTGGGTGCGGCCTGCCAGTCCGGCCAGGCTGGGACCGGCCATGTTCACGCCGGGCGCGATCGAATGGCAGGCGGCGCAGGCCGGCGTGGCGCTGCGGAACACGCGCTCGCCCAGCGCCACCGGGTCTTCCGCCCCGCTGACCGGGCGCGCGGCGGGCGGCGTGGCCGCCGCAGTGGCCGTGGACTGGTCGGTGCCGGGGAAGGTCGATCCCGTCACCAGGATCGGGCGCGGCGGCCAGCCCTGGTTGTCCACATTGCTGACCCAGTCGAGGAAGGCATACAGGTCGGCGATATCGCCATCGCTCAGATCCTGCTTCGGCATCAGGCGTCGGTGGCGCGTCTCGTCGTAGAATTTGGAGGGATCGCGCATATAGGCCGTCAGATAGGCCTCGCCGCGCAGCTTGGTGATCTTGGTCAGATCGGGGGCGTAGTAAGCGCCCTCGCCGAACAAGGTATGGCAGTTGATGCAGTTATTGTTATGCCAGACGTCCTTGCCGCGCGTGACGGCGGGGCTGATTTTGTCGGCATTGGTGAGTTTGCCGAACTGACGGTGGCTGTCCAGGGTCAGGCCGAGGAAGGCCGCGCTGGCGAGAAGGGTCGATGTGATCGCGAAAAGCCGCGCTTGCCGTTTATTCATATGGACTCCTAAACGTTGATGTCCGGCCAGTAGCGCAGGGCCGTCCATCCGCCATAGGCCATCGCCACTGCCAGCAAGACTAAGATCAGGTAAGCAAATCCTTTAAGCGCCGCAAGCCATCCTTGCATTCTTCAACCTCCTGTTTTGAGTGTGTTACTTCACCTCGGACATATCGGGCAGAGTGTGGGCAATCCCCTTGTGGCAATCGATGCAGGTCTTTTCGCCGCTGGCCAGCTTGGTCGAGTGGGCGTCGACGGCGCGCTTGCTCTGGCGCGTGAAATCCATCGATTCAAACTGGTGGCAGTTGCGGCACTCCAGCGAGTTATTCGCCTTCAGGCGGCGCCACTCGTTGCCGGCCAGCTGCCGCCGGTGGGCCTCGAATTTTTCGCGCGTATCGATGGTGCCGAAGACCTTGCCCCAGACCTCCTTCGAGGCCTGCATCTTGCGCGCGATCTTGCTGGTCCATTCATGCGGCACATGGCAGTCGGAGCACTTGGCGCGCACCCCGCTGCGGTTGGCGAAATGGATGGTGCGCTGCAGTTCGGGATACACGTTGTCGCGCATCTCGTGGCAGCCGGTGCAGAATTTCTCGGTATTGGTCGCCTCCATGGCGGTGTTGAAACCGCCCCAGAACACCACGCCGGCCACGAAGGAGCCGATCACCAGCAAGCCCAGGCTCAGATGCAGGCTGGGTTGCCACAGGATGCGCCAGTAGTACTTGAGCTTTGCGATCATGGCGCCTCCTATTTTTTCTTGGCCGGTGCGTTGGGAGCCGAAGGCGTATTCAGCATCGTGTCCACATCCTTGAACTGGTTATCCACCAGCGGCGTCAGATTCGCCTGCGGCACATGGCATTGCAGGCAGAAGTAGCGGCGCGGCGACAGCTCGGCCAGGAAGTTGCCGTCGCGGTTCTGGAAGTGGGTGACGCTGATCATCGGCGCCTGGCTTTCCTGGGTGCGGGTGCGGGCGTGGCACATCATGCAGCGGTTCGCGCTCTTATCGATCTGATAGCCCTCGATCTTGTGCGGAATCACGGGCGGCTGCATGGCGTAGTTGCGCACGCGGCGGATATCGCTGTTGTCGGGATTGACCATGGGCGCCGGCTTGGTGGTTTCCGCCAGCGGCGTCGGACCGCGCATATTGTCCAGCGCGCGCTGGGCCTGGGCCGGCAGCACGGCTGCCAGCGCGGCGCCCAGCAGAACGGGGATGAGGAATCGCTTCATGGCCTGTCTCCCTAGACTTTGCGGATGCTCACCGCGCACTTCTTGTAATCGGTCTGGAATGAAATCGGATCGGTCGCATCCAGCGTCACCTTGTTCACCAGCTGGCTGGCGTCGAAGAAGGGGATGAACACCAGGCCGCGCGGCGGCCGGTTGCGGCCCCGCGTTTCCACCCGCGTCTGGATCACGCCGCGCCGCGACTTGACCTCGATGACGTCGCCGCGCCGCGTGCCGAGCGCCTTGGCGTCGTCCGGATGCATGAAGCAGACCGCATTCGGCACTGCGCGATACAGTTCCGGCACGCGGCGCGTCATGGTGCCGGTGTGCCAGTGCTCCAGCACGCGGCCGGTGGACAGCCAGAACGGATATTCCTTGTCCGGTTCCTCGGCCGCCGGTTCGTAGGGCAGGGCGAAGATCACCGCCTTCCCGTCCGGCATGCCGTAGAAGCGCACGCCTTCGCCGGCCTTCACATAAGGATCGCTGCCCTCGCGGTAGCGCCAGCGCGTCTCCTTGCCGTCCACCACGGGCCAACGCAGGCCGCGCACCTGGTGGTAGGTGTCGAAAGGCGCCAGGTCGTGGCCGTGGCCGCGCCCGAACTGCGCATATTCCTCGAACAGGCCTTTCTGAAGATAGAAGCCGAAGGCCTTGGCCTCGTCGTTCAGATAGCCGGCCTGCATCTGCGACAACGGGAACTTGTCCACCTGGCCGTTGCGGAACAGGACATCGAACAGGGTCTTGCCGCGATACTGGGGCATGGCCGCCAGCAGCGGCGCCGGCCACACTTCATCGACCTTGAATCGCTTGGCGAATTCGGCCAGCTGCCACAGGTCCGAGCGCGCCTCGCCCGGCGCCTGCACCAGCTGGTGCCAGAACTGCGTGCGCCTTTCCGCATTGCCGTAAGCGCCTTCCTTTTCCACCCACATCGCGGTCGGCAGGATCAGGTCGGCCGCCGTGGTGCTGGCCGTGGGATAGACGTCGGACACCACCACAAAGGCGTTGGGATTGCGGAAGCCCGGCAGGATCTCGCCCATGATGTTCGGGCCGGCCTGCATATTGTTATTGCACATGACCCAGTAGGCATTCAGCTTGCCGTCCTTCAGGGCGCGGCTCTGCACCACGGCGTGGAGGCCCGGCTTGTCGGGCACCGTCCCTGCGGGCAGCTTCCAGATTTTTTCCGCCGTTTCGCGATGCTTGGGATTCGTCACCAGCATATCGGCCGGCAGCCGGTGCGAGAAGGTGCCGACCTCGCGCGCCGTGCCGCAGGCCGAGGGCTGGCCGGTCAGCGAGAAGGGGCTGTTGCCGGGCTGGGAGATTTTCCCGGTCAGCAGGTGCAGGTTGTACAGCAGGTTGCTGCACCAGGTGCCGCGCGTATGCTGGTTGAAGCCCATGGTAAACAGCGACATCACCTTGATCTTCGGATCGGCGTACAGCTCGGCCAGGCGCTCCAGCCGGTCGCGCGTGACCCCGCTCAGCTTCGCCACCGTGTCCACATCGTAAGCGCTGACGAATTTGGCGTATTCCTCGAAGGTCATGGGCTTGCCGCCATTGGCGTCGGCCGCGTTCTTGGCGGCGCGCTGCAGCGGATGCTCGGGACGCAGGCCATAGCCGATGCTGGTATTGCCCAAGACGAAGCGGGTATGCTTGTTGACGAAGTCGCGCTGCACACGGTTGGTCTTGATGATGTGATGGGCGATGAAGTTGAGGATGGCCAGGTCGGTCTGCGGCCGGAAGATCACCGGCTGGTCCGCCAGCTCGAAGCTGCGGTGCTCGTACACAGACAGCACGGCCACCTTCACGTTCGGATTCGACAGGCGGCGGTCGGTGATGCGGGTCCAGAGGATCGGATGCATCTCCGCCATATTCGAACCCCACAGCACGAAGGCGTCGGCCTGCTCGATGTCGTCGTAGCAGCCCATTGGCTCGTCCATGCCGAAGGTGCGCATGAAGCCTGCCACGGCCGAGGCCATGCAGTGGCGCGCGTTCGGGTCCAGGTTATTGGTGCGGAAGCCGGCCTTCATCAGCTTGACGGCGGCATAGCCTTCCCACACCGTCCACTGGCCGGAGCCAAACATGCCGACCGCGTTTGGCCCCTTGTCGCGCAAGACCTGTTTGAACTGGGCGGCCATGACGTCGAAAGCGGTGGCCCAGGAGACGGGGGTGAACTCGCCGTTCTTGTCGTATTTGCCGCCGCTCATGCGCAGCAGGGGCTGGGTCAGGCGGTCGGCTCCATACATGATCTTGGACAGGAAGTAGCCCTTGACGCAGTTGACCCCGCGATTGACTTCGGCATTGATGTCGCCATGGGTGGCGACCACCCGGCCATCCTTCACGCCCACGTTCACGCCGCAACCTACGCCGCAGAAGCGGCAGGGCGCCTTGTTCCAAGTGAGCTGGGTGCGCGCGGCGTCGGTGACGACGTTGGATGCGGCAGCCGCCAGGGGAATGCCGGCGGTGGCCGCCGCCGTGACGGCGGCAGTCTGGGTGATGAAATCCCGGCGTGTCTGTTTCATTCGACCTCCTCATCCATGGCAGCGGCAGGCTCCGCGTGTTGATAGACCAGTGCGACGTTCAATACGCCGGGCAGGGCGCGCAGTGCATCGATGCAGTCCAGCGCGCGCTGGCTGGAATCGGTTTCAAGGGTGACGACCATGCGGCCATCGGCATCGGCGGCGTGCACGATGGCCTTGGGCAGCAGGGCAATATAGGAGCGCACCGCCGCAAGCTCGGTGCGGCTGGCGTGGACGATCAGGCCGGCGATGTGGATGTCCGTGTCGTCCTGCGCGGACCTGGCTACGCTTGGCGGCAGCATGGCGTCAGGCCGTCGGCAGGGAGCCGGTCAGCAGCTGGTACATCCAGATGGTGAAGCCGTAGCCGCCCACCACGGCGACCGCCAGCACGGGCGCCAGCACGACGGTCAGGAACAGAAAAACCTTTAATTCATCCGCCTTGCTGGCGGCTGGCTGCCTGGGTTCCATGTAATCACCTTGGTCGATGAATTGCGTTTAACGTTAGCCTAGTTTCTTGCGAGTGTCCAATCTTGCTCAATTGTGTGGCGGCGCCGCCGCAGTCACGCGCCGCCCGATTTCAAGCTGCACCCCTTGGGCGGACGAGGCCACCGCAGCGCTATCGCCTTCCAGATCGCCAGCCTGCGGCATGGCCTTGCCGGAGCGGGATATGCGCGCCGTCACGATGACGCGGGTGTGGGCCGAGAGCGGCGTGCCGCCCTGCATGCCCTGGCTGTCGTCCAGCGTGAAATCGAACGGCAGGTCGCTGGCCTGGCGGCGCAGGATGGCAATGGGTTGGCGCGGTCCTTCGGCGGCGCGCGCGTAGATAAAGAGGGTATCGTCCGGCTGCACGCCTTGCAGGCCCGGAGCCAGCCGCACGGTGCCGGACAAGGCCGGAGCGCTGGCGGCCCTGCGTGCTGCGCCGCCTGGGGCCAGGCCGCTTTCCAGGCGCGCTTGTGCCGCCGCGATACCGGCCCGCGTGGATTCGGCGAACGGCGAATCGGGCGGCACAAAGGGCAGGAGCGCCTGCCATTGGCGCGCGGCCGCGTCAAAGTCGGCGCGCGCAAAAGCCGCGCTGCCCGACAGGGCCAGTGCCTTGACGTGTTTCGGCTCGATCGCCAAAGCGCGCGCGATCAGGCGTTCCGGCTGGCCGGCCAGCTTGCCGTCTTCGGCCGATGCCAGCGCGTCGGCGTAATCGGCCAGGACGTCGGCATCGTTCGGCAGCAGCGTGTTCAGACGCGAATACGCCTGCGCCGCCTCGCGGAAGCGCCCCAGCGCGCTGTAGGAGCGCGCCAGCATCTGCCAGCCATCGGCATCCCCGGGCTGGTGGCGCAGGCGCTCGGCCAGGCCTTGCACCAGCGCGTTCATATCCGGGCCGCCATCGTCGGCATGGCCTTGCTGGACGACGGTGGGCGGCGGGGCGGCCGGCAGCGCTGCGGCGGGACGGCCGACCTGGAAATACAGGGCCGCAGCGCCCAGCGGCAAAGCGAGGGAGAGCAGCAAGGCGGTCCAGCGCTGCGGAGGCATGGCCTGGGGCGCAGGATTGGCCAGGGTTTCTTCCGCCACGCGCCGTTCCAGTTCGCGCAGCGCGGCGCGGTGGGCGGATGGCGGCAAGGCGCCATTCTGCCGGTCCGCTTCCAGCTCCTTCATCTGGGTGCGCAGGACGGCGAGATTAACCTGCTGCGGCGAAGCGCCGTTCTCCCGCTCGCGGCCCTGGCGCAGCAAGGGCGGCAGGAGGCACAGCAAGGCTGCGGCGGTCAACAGGATGGCTACGATGAGGAAGGCGGTCATGGCAGCTCCTCGCGTCCGGCCAGCAGGCTGGCGGCGCGCGCCCGTTCGGCCGGGGACAAAGCCGGGCTGCGTTTGCCGCGGTCCTGGCTGCGCAGGCGCAGGAACAAGGCCAGCGCGCCGCCCAGCAGCAGCAATCCTGGCGCAAGCCATAGCAGCAGTGTGCTGGCCTTGAACGGCGGCCGGTACAGGATGAAATCGCCGTAGCGCTGCACCATGAAATCGGCCACCTGGGCCTCGCTGCGGCCAGCCCGCATCTGCTCGCGGATTTGGCGGCGCAGGTCGACGGCCAGTTCCGCCTGCGAATCGGCCAGGGTCTGGTTCTGGCAGACGAGGCAGCGCAATTCGGCGGACAGCGCCGCCACCCTGGCTTCCAATTGCGCCTCCGGCTGCGCGGAGGCGCCGGCGGCAGACGCGGCCAGCAGGCAGGCCAGAATACAGGCGGCAGGCAGTGTCCCGCGCCTTAGCCGGGCGGGTGCTGTATCCGGATGCAGCCGCCTAGCCATTTTCCAGCTCCTTCAATAAAGGCAGGATTTTCCGCTGCAGCACTTCCTCGCTCAGTGGTCCCGCATGGCGCAGGCGGATCACGCCGCGCTTATCGATCACGAAGGTTTCCGGTACGCCGTACACGCCGAAGTCCATGCCCAGCCGGCCCTCGGGGTCGAATGCCGATTGCAGGTAGGGATTGCCTTGCTGCGCCAGCCATTGGCGGGCATCCTCGCGGCCATCCTTGTAATTCAGCCCGACCAACGGCGTGCCCTGGCGCTGCACGAACTGCATCAGCAGCGGGTGTTCGATGCGACAGGAGGCGCACCACGAGGCCCAGACATTCAGCAGCCATGCGCGGCCCGCCATATCGGATGGGGAAATCCGGCCGGCCGCGTCGTCCAGCCGCGCCGCGCTGAAAGGCGGCGTGGGCTTGCCCACCAGCGGCGAGGGCAGCTCGCGTGGATTCAGGCTTAGCCCCGCGCCCAGGAACAACAGCAGAATGGAGAACCCTACAAGCGGTAGCAGGAAGCGTTTCATGGCGCCTCCTGCCGCAGGGCTGCGCCAGGCATCAGCGCCGGGCTGGAGGAGGATGCCGGCACCGGCGCCGCCACCGTATTGCGGCGCGCCAACCGGTAGCGCCGGTCGCTGGCCGCCAGCAGGCCGCCCGCCGCCAGCAGCACGCCGCCGGCCCAGATCCACAGCACAAAAGGCTTGAGCTGGATGCGCACCAGCCAGCGTCCATCCGCCGTTTCCTCGCCCAGCGAAAGATACAGGTCGCGCGTCAGACCATGCTCGATGGCCGCCTCGGTCATGATGGTTTGCTGCACCGGATAGTTGCGCCTTTCCGGATACAGCGTGGCGATGCGCCGTCCATCCCGCTGCACCTCGAAGCTGGCGCGCACTGCCTCATAATTTGGCCCACCCACCTCGCGCACGCCGCTCAGCGTGAACTGATAGCCGCCCACCGTCGCCGAGCCGCCGGGCGCCAGGCTGACGTCGCGCGCCTCCTCATAGCCCTTGACCAGCGTGACGCCAATGACAAATACGCCCATACCCGCATGCGCCAGCACCATGCCCCAATAGCTGCGCGGTTCGCGCGCGATGCGGCGCAGCAGCGATGTTCCCGGCGCTGCATGGCGCATGCGCTGCCAGGCCTGCCAGCCGCTGCCCACGATGATCCAGGCCGCCAGCGCCAGGCCAAGCAGCACCAGCGGCGATGCCGCCATCGCCAGCCCTGCACCAAGGCCGATTCCGGCGGCCAGGGCGGCCGGCCAGCGCAGGCGGCGCAGCAGGTCCGGCAGCGCCGCGCGCTTCCATTGCGCGAAGGGCGCGGCGGCCAGCAAAAGCAGCATGGGCGCCATCAGGGGGACGAAGACGGTCTCGAAATATGGCGGCCCCACCGAAATCTTGCCCAGGCCGAGAGCATCGAGAAAGAGCGGATAAAGCGTGCCAAGCAGCACCGTGCCGCAGGCCGCGAGCAGGATCACATTATTCATCAGCAGGAGCGATTCGCGCGACAGCAGGGCAAAGCGCCCGCCGCCGCCCACCTTCGGCGCGCGCCAGGCGTACAAGAAGAGCGAAGCGCCGATGACCAGGGCCAGGAAGGCCAGGATGAAGGCGCCGCGGCGCGGATCGGTGGCAAAGGCATGCACCGACGTCAGCACGCCGGAGCGCACCAGGAAGGTGCCGAGCAGGGAAAGGGAAAACGTCAGTATGGCCAGCAGCACGGTCCAGCTCTTGAAACTGCCGCGCTTTTCCGTCACGGCCAGCGAGTGCAGCAGCGCGGTGCCAGCCAGCCAGGGCATGAAGGATGCGTTTTCGACCGCATCCCAGAACCACCAGCCGCCCCAGCCCAGCTCATAATAGGCCCAGTAGCTGCCCATCAGGATGCCCAGACTGAGGAAGCTCCAGGCCAGCAATGTCCAGGGCCGCGACCAGCGCGCCCACGCGGCGTCGAGGCGGCCGCCCAGCAAGGCGGCGATGGCGAAGGCGAAAGTCACGGCAAAACCCACGTAACCCATATATAACAGCGGCGGATGGATGATCATGCCCGCATCCTGCAGCAGGGGATTCAGGTCGCGGCCTTCCAGCGCGGCGGGCAGCAGGCGCGCAAAGGGATTGGACGCCAGCAGCAGGAACAGCAGGAAACCCGCCGCCAGCAAGCCCAGAACGCCGATCAGGCGCGCCCGGGTATCCTGCGGCAGTTGGCGGCTGAACAGCGTCACGGCACAGGTCCAGGCAGCCAGCATCCAGCACCACAGCAGCAGCGAACCTTCGTGTCCGCCCCAGCTGGCCGTCAGGCGGTACTGCCAGGGCAGCAGCGAATTCGAGTTCTGCGCCACATAGCGCACCGAAAAATCGTGGTTCCAGAAACTGAGCAGCAGGCAGCCGAAGGCCAGCGTCAAAAGCAGGAACTGGCCGCGCGCCGCAGGCTGCGCCAGCGCCATCCAGCGTTCGTTGCCGCGCTGCGCCCCGAACAGAGGCAGCACGCCCTGCACCAGGGCCAGCAAGAGTGCCAGCACCAGGGCATAGTTGCCTGTCTCGGGGATCACCGCTCCGCTCCCGCCAGCGTGCGCATGGAAGCCTGACCTTGGGCCTGGCCCTGCTGCAGGGCGTAGGCCGCTTCGGCCGGCATATAGTTTTCATCGTGCTTGGCGAGCACCTGCTGCGCCACGAACAGCTGGCCCTCGGCCAGCCGGCCCTGCACCACCGCGCCGCGGCCCTCCTTGAACAGGTCGGGCAGGGCGCCCCGGTACTGCACCTGGATCTTGCGCGCATGATCGCTCACCACGAAGGCCACCGTCACGCCATCGGCCTGGCGCCGCACGCTGCCCGGTTCCACCAGGCCGCCGACGCGGAAAATGCCGGCGCGCGGCGCCTGCCCGGTCGCCACCTGCGACGGCGTGAAGAAGAACACCAGATTCTGGCGGAAGGCCGTCAGCACCAGGGCGGCGCCGATGCCCAGCACGGCCAGGCTGACCCCGATCAGCAGCAGACGCTGATGGCGCGCCTTCATGCGTCCACCCGCGAAACACGGCGCGCAGCCAGACGGCGTGCCTGGCGCAAGCGACGGCCCAGCAGCCAGCTTTCCGCTGCCAGTGCTGCAAACACCACGCCGCACGAACCCCAGACATAGCCGCCATAGCCGCCCATGGCGAGGAAATCCTGCACGCTGTTCCAGACCATTATCCGCCCTCCGTCTTCGCGTTCAGCCAGTCCGCGCTACCTTCCCGTTCCAGCATGATGCAGCGCACGCGGCGCAGCACCGCCGCCACCGAGTAGGCCCAAAAGGCGAGCGTCATCAGCAGCATGCCGATCAGCACCGGCGCTGCCATCGACGGCGCGCTATTGAGCGAAACGGAGGCCCCCTGGTGCAGCGTGTTCCACCAGATGACGGAAAAATAGATGACCGGCACATTGACTACCCCGGCCAGCGCCAGGATCGCGGCGGCGCGGTCGGCGCGGCGCGGCTCGTCGATGGCGGCATGCAGGGCCATGAAGCCGAAATAGAGGAAGAGCAGAATCAGCTCGGAGGTCAAGCGCGCATCCCATACCCACCAGGCGCCCCAGGTCGGCTTGCCCCACAGCGCGCCGGTCCACAGGGCCAGGAAGGTGAACAGGGCGCCGGTGGGCGCCAGCGCACAAGCCATCATGGCTGAAAGTCGCGTGTTATACACCAGGCCCACGCCGGCCCATGCCGCCATCGCTACATAGATCAGCATCGACATCCAGGCCGCCGGCACATGCACGAAGATGATGCGGAAGGCGTCGTGCTGCTGGGCGTCGGCCGGGACCAGCAGCAGGCCGATATACAGTCCGGTCAGGCCGGTCACGATGGACAGGGCGGCAAACCAGGGAATGAGGGCGGCGGCCAGCGGGAAGAAATGGCGCGGCGCAGCATACGCAAACACGCGCGGCGCATGCGGTGCGCGCCGGTTTGCGGCAGCAGAAGAATACGGAAGGTTCATCGTTGCATTTGCCCCCAAGAGTGATACATCCTGAGTGTCCAACGCCGCGCCGTCTACTCCAGCGCCACGCGCAAAGCCGCTACCGTGGCCCACGGCGCCAGCGCCGCGGTACCGCACAACAGACCCGCCAGCAAAAGCAGGTGGGCGCTGCTGCCTAAACCTTGAGCCTCAGCATGGACTGCGCTGCTGCCGAGAATTAGTAAAGGAATATACAGGGGTGCCAACATGAGTGCAAGGAGCACACTGCCGCCGCGTGCATTCAAGACCAGCGCCGCGCCGAGCGCACCCAGAAGGCTGAGAACCGGCGTGCCAAGCAGCAGGCTGGCCAGCAGCACGCCCAATGCCTGCGGCGCCATATCGTATTGGATGGCCAGCAGCGGCGCCACCGCCACCAGCGGCAGGCCGGCCAGCAGCCAGTGCGCGCCGGTCTTGGCCCACACGGTTAGCAGCAGCGGATGGGGCGCGAGCAGCGTCTGCTCCAGCGTGCCGTCGGCGAAATCGGCGGCGAACAGGCGTTGCAGGCCAAGCAGGGCCGCCAGCAGCGCCGCCACCCACAGCACGCCCGGCGCGATGGCGCGCAGCAGCTCCTTGTCCGGGCCGATGGCCAGCGGGTAGAGCGTGGCCGCGACCAGGAAGAACAGCGGCGGCATCACTATTTCAGCGGGACGGCGCAAGGCCAGCAGCAGTTCGCGCCGCGCGGTCAGCGCCAGTATGCTCAGCATGCGGCCTCGCGGCCCAGGCGCAGCGTTTGCGCGGGCGCCGGCCCGGCCTCCTGGTGGGTGGTGTAGACCAGCATGCCGCCGCCGGCCAGATGGGCGGCGAGCAGCTGCGCCACGCTGTCCAATGCGCGCTGGTCCAGCGCGGAAAACGGTTCATCCAGTATCCATAAGGGCCGCTGCCGCGCCAGATGCAGCCGCGCCAGCGCCACCCGCTTGCGCTGGCCCTGCGACAGCAGGCGCACCGGCAGCTCGGCTTCCGCCGCCAGTCCCATTTGCTCCAGGCTGGCATAGGCTTGCGCGCGGCTGTGGCGAATGCCCGGCAGGCCGCCGTAGGCCAGGTTTTCCCAGGCCAGCAGCTCGGGTTTGAGCGCATCGGCGTGGCCTGCATACAGCAGATTGGCGTGGAAGAGGGGACGGCAGCGCGCCAGCGTCTCGCCCTGCCAGCACACCTCGCCCTGGTCGGGGCGGGCCAGCCCGCACAGCAGGCGCAGCAAACTGGTTTTGCCGCTGCCGTTACCGCCTTGAACCCGCAAGGCTTCGCCGCGACCGAGGCTGAAACCGATATCGGAAAACAGCGTGGCCGCGCCACGCACACACGCCAGATGCCGACAGCTTAAGCTCATTGCGCCTCCGTCAGTTTGTTGGCCCTATCGTAGATCATGGGCGCAAATGCATGCAACTTCCAGATTTATATTGACTTTTAAATGAGAATCGTTATCATTTGTATTTCAGTTACAGCTTTTAGAAGAAAATGCATCCACAACGCCGTCCCCAATTGAAGCGCCTGGCCGTCCTCGTGAGCCTGGCCCTGCCGCTGGCTGCCCAGGCCCAAAACGCCGCCGAACAAACCGTTCTGCCGCAGATCGAAGTGCTGGCCAATAAGCTGGGCGACACCACCGAAGGTACCGGTTCCTACACTACCGGCAAGGCCAAAACGGCCACGCCACTGAGCATGTCGCTGCGCGATACGCCGCAGTCGATCTCCGTGGTGACGCAGCAGCGCATCGAGGACCAGGGTATGCTGACGGTGACGGATGTGGTCAACAACAGCACCGGCGTTTCGGTCAACCAGTATGAAACCCACCGCGCCGGCTTCACCGCGCGTGGCTTCGACATCGACAATCTGCAGATCGACGGCATCGCCACCACCTGGTCCCAGCCCTGGAGTTCGGGCGAAGTGCAGGGCAGCCTGGCCATCTACGACCGCGTGGAAATCGTGCGCGGCGCCACCGGCCTGATGACGGGCGCGGGCAATCCATCGGCCGCCATCAACCTGGTGCGCAAGCGCGCCGCCAGCAAGGACTTCAACGGCTCGGCCGAAATCGGCATCGGCCGCTGGGACGAACGCCGCGCCCAGGTCGACCTGTCCACGCCATTGAACAAGGACGGCACCGTGCGCGCCCGCGTGGTCGGCGAATACAAGCAGGCCGACAGCTGGGTGAGCCGCATGAAGAGCAAGGACCACACGCTGTACGCCACCGTCGAAGCAGACCTGACGCCGCGCACCTTGCTGTCCGCCGGCATCAGCCGCCAGGAAACCAGTCCCAAGGCACCCATGTGGGGTGGCCTGCCGTACTGGTATACCGACGGCTCGAAGACCAACTGGGACCGTTCCAAGACCACCTCCGCCGACTGGACCCGCTGGGAAACCGAATACGACAGTTTCTTCGCCAACCTTGAACATGGCTTCGACAATGGCTGGAAGCTGCGCGCCACCTACACCCATGGCGACCGCAAGGCCGATTCCAAGCTGCTCTACCTGTCCGGTGTGCCTGACCGCGTGACCGGCATAGGCATGGGCGCATTCGCCGGTTCCTACCTGACCAGCACCAAGCAGGACGACTTCGGCCTGCACGCCAGAGGTCCGTTCAAGCTGGCCGGCCGCAAGCATGAAGCGGCGTTCGGCTATATGCACTCCAAGCAGAAGTTCAATGCCGACAGCCGCATGGCCGATTTCGGCGGCGACGTGCCTTCGGTCGGCAACTTCAACAACTGGAATCCTTCCGCCTATCCGGAACCGAAATGGAGCGCACCGGCCTTCTACGAGTCCAGCGTGACCAAGCAGGAGGCCTTGTACGGCGTGGCGCGCTTCTCGCTGGCCGATCCGCTCACCATGATCGTCGGCGCGCGCGCCACCAAGTACGACAAGAACACCCGTGGCGAGGCGAAGCCGCAGCATGAGAGCGAGCTGACCCCGTATGCCGGCCTGGTATACGACATCAGCGAGAACTATTCGGTCTACGCCAGCTATACCGACATCTTCCAGCCGCAAAGCCTGAAGGACAAGCAGGGCAATTACCTCAAGCCGGTGATCGGCAAGAGCGCCGAAACGGGCGTGAAGGGCGAGTTCTTCGACGGCCGCCTGAACGCTTCGTTCGCCGTGTTCAAGATCAAGCAGGACAATCTGGGCCAGGAAGCAGGCAACAATCCCGGCCCCGGCGGACTGCCGGAAGCCTACTACCGCGCGGCCAAAGGTGCGAAGAGCGATGGCTTCGAGTTCGACGTTTCCGGCGAACTGGCGCGCGGCTGGAACGCCAGCGCCGGCTACAGCCAGTTCGACGCCGAAGATGCCAGCGGCAAGGACATCAACAGCGTCTACCCGCGCAAGCTGCTGCGCGTGTTCACCACCTACCGCATGCCGGGCGAGCTGAAAGCCCTGACCGTGGGCGGCGGCGTGAACTGGGAAAGCCGCACTTATACACTCGATCCGAAAGCGCCGGACAACAGCAGCGGCATCATCGAGCAGAAGTCCCACAGCATGGTGAACCTGATGGCGCGCTACGATATCAGCAAACAGTGGTCGGCCCAGCTGAACATCGATAATGTGTTCGATAAAACCGCCTTCGGCATGTTCTCCGCGTTTAGCGCGGTCACCTACAAGCAACCGCGCAGCGCTTCGCTGACGCTGAAGTACCGCTTCTAAGCATTACGGGCTGCGGGCCGGGGCGCGATCGTCCCGGCCCGCGTTTCACTTGAAAATCTTGAATTGCAGGAGTCTGGTGTGCGCGCCTTCTGGACTATCATTCATCGTTACGCCGGCTTGCTGACTGCCGGCTTTTTGTTTATCAGCGGCCTGACCGGCGCCATCATCTCCTGGGACCATGAGCTGGACGACCTGCTCAATCCCCATCTGATGCATGCCAGCACCAGCGGCCCGGCCCTGGCGCCGCTGGAACTGGCGCGCCAGGTCGAAGCGCGCTATCCCGACGTGCGCGTCAGCTTCGTGCCGCTGCATGCGGAGCCGGGCGAGTCCATCTCCTTCGGCATCAGCGGCCGCGTCGATCCGGCCAGCAAAAAGCTGATCGAGCCGGGCTTCAACCAGGTCTTCGTCGATCCCGCCAGCGGCACCGAATTGGGCAAGCGCGAATGGGGCGCGGTCTGGCCGATCACCAAGGAAACCTTGGTCTCCTTCCTCTACCGCCTGCACTACACCTTGCACATTCCCGAGATGTGGGGCATCGACCAGTGGGGCCTGTGGCTGATGGGCGGCATCGCCATGATCTGGACTTTCGACAGCTTCGTCGGCTTCTACCTGACTTTGCCGGTGAGCCGCCGCAAGGAGCTGGGACGCGTGCCGGCCGCCAAATCCTGGTGGCAGCGCTGGCAGCCGGCGTGGAAAGTGCGCTGGAAAGGCGGCAGCACCAAGCTCAATTTCGACCTGCACCGCGCTTTCAGCCTGTGGACCTTCCTGCTGTTGTTCATCCTGGCTTTCACCGCCTTCTCGCTGAACCTGTACCGCGAAATCTTCTATCCCGTGATGAAGACCGTATCGCAAGTGACGCCAACGCCGTTCGATACGCGCACGCCGGCCGACAAGCATCATCCGATCGAGCCGCGCTTCGCCTTCGCCGACATCATCCAGCGCGCCAGCGCCGAGGCGGCGCAGCGCCAATGGACGGAACCGGCCGGCAGCATTTTCTACTCCCAGGAATTCGGCATCTACGGCGTGAGCTTCTTCAAGCCGGGCGATGACCACGGTTCCGGCGGCGTCGGCCCCGCGGTGCTGTACTTCGACGGCGAAGACGGCCGCCTGCTGGGCGACCGCCAGCCATGGAAAGGCACGGCGGCCGATATCTTCGTGCAAGCTCAGTTCCCCTTGCATTCCGGCCGCATCCTCGGCCTGCCGGGGCGCGTGCTGATTTCCTTCATGGGCATCGTGGTCGCCATGCTGAGCGTGACTGGCGTCATCATCTGGTGGCGCAAACGCGTCTCGCGCGTCGCCACCGCGCAAAGACAAGCCTTGCTGGCATCGTAACTCCCTCTCTCGCGGCGGCCATCCGTGCCGCCGCGCTCTCCCTTCCTGGCCTGTTTGTCATCGCGCGTGACAATTGGATATCTTTTGGCCGCCGTTGCAGGCATATGCTAGCTGCTCAATCCCCGATCAAGTTTCGTTTCACGCTGCCGCATGAGGCCCGGCCCCCGCCGGATTTATCCCAGAACATGAGAGAGCGAAATGAGCAAAGAAACCGAGTTGGACGCTGCAAAAGGCGAGGGCGCCGCCAGCGCGACCGCGCAACTGAAGGAAATGTTCGTCGATATCGTGCAGGAAGGCCGCATCAAGCTGGGACAAAAGCCAGCCTTGCGCGCCGTTTTTCGCAAGCTGCACGGCGTGGCCCACGGCCGGCTGGAGATGGCGCCCAATGTTCCGCAGGAATTCAAGGTCGGCATCTTCACCCATGACAAGCTGGATGCCTGGGTCAGGTTCTCCAGCGACACCGCACCGAATGCCACCGATTTCGAGACCACGATGGGCATCGGCATCAAGCTGTTCGGCGTGTCCGGCCCGAATGCGCTGGGGGAGGAGGGCAATACCGCCGACTTCATCATGCAGAATTTCCCCATCTTCTTCGTCGATACCGCAGAGGAAATGGCGGCCTTCACCCATGCCGGCGTGGTGCTGAACGACTACGACAGCTATCTCAAAGAGCACAAGGAAACCGCCGACATCCTGAACCGCATGAAAAAGGTGGAAGCCAGCGTGCTGACCACCGGCTACTGGGCCATTCTGCCTTTCCACTGCGGCAGCCATTATGTGAAATACCGCCTGGTACCGGAAACGGCGCCGGAAAATATACCCAACGACAGCAGCGATTATCTGGCCGTGGATATGGCGCGCCGCCTGGCGAAAAGCGAGTACCGCTTCCGGCTGGAGGTGCAAAAGCGTACCAATCCTGAAAGCATGCCGCTGGACCGCGCCACCGTCGAGTGGCCGCTGGAGGAAAGCGCCTTCGTGCACGTGGCCACCCTGATCCTGCCGCCGCAGGATATTGGCCGGCGCGGTCAGGCCGAATATGGCGAGCTGTTGTCCTTCAATATCTGGCGCGTGCCGCCGGCACAGGCGCCGTTCGGCTCCATCGCCGACGCTCGCAAGGTGGCATATGCGGCCGGAGCCCAGTGCCGCCGCATGGCTAACGGCGAGCCGCTGCAGGAAGCACCGCAGCCACGGCCATCGGCCTCGCCGCTGCCGGTGATCGACGATACGATCGTGAAAGCGGCCATTTACCCCAGCATCGGCGTCGCCCGCGTCGGCAGCAGTCCCGACGCCTGGTTTGTCGGGCCGGAGGTGCCGGAGCCGCCGGCCGAAGCGGAAGGCTTCTACCGCGACGCCCAAAAACGCCTCAAGCGCCAGGCGGCACGCTTCCGCGTCTATGGCCTGAATGCCAAAGGCGAGATCGTGCACGAGCTGACGCCCGTCAATGCGCAGATCGAATGGAAGGTGCAGCTGGCGAACACCAAGGCCGCCTGGTACGGCTTCCAGTTGGCCCTGGACATCCCTGAAGCCAAGGCGGCCCAGCCCACGACGCTGCGCAACGCCAGCGTGTCCGACCGCGCCCGGCTGGCGATCACGCCCAAGCCGCAAAGCGTCTCGGGCATCAAGGCGCCGCCCCGGCGCTTCGATGACGGCAAGTTCTGGGACAAGGAAGTGTATCTGGGCGAGATCTTCACCGACGATCAAGGCCGTCTGCTGGTCCTGGGCGGCCACGGCGCGGCCGCTTCTTACGACAATAGCCGGGCAATCACCTTCGCCAACAACGAAGCCTGGCACGACGACGTCTCCGATGGACCGGTCAAGGCCCACGTCAGCTATAAGGGCCAGGAGCTGGAGGTGCTGCCTGCCTGGGTGGTGGTGGCGCCGCCCAATTTCGGCCCCATGCGCAAATCGGTGCGTACCATGTGGGACTTGATGCGCGATGTCTCGATCAAGGCCGGCACTTTGCCCATGCCCGACCGCCCCAGCTTCAGCGCCGAGATTCTGCCCATCTTCCAGCGCATGGCCGGCCTGCAATGGGTGAACGCCGGCTTTGCCTCCGGTTTCGGCTGGCGTGGCGCTTTCGACCTGACCAGCTCCCAGGCACTGGAGCGCCTGTCCGACGCCAGCGCCTCGAACCAGGCCCTGCGCCAGTCGATCGCCCTGCAGTTCCGCAACTACGCGGTGGATGGCGAATCGCCCAAGCCCTGGCCCTGGATTTATGGCGATTCAATGAGCCTGCCGCCGGTGTCCATGCGCCAGAACGCCACGCTGAGCGATACTCAACTGGCCATGCTCAAGCTGTGGGCCGACGGCAAATTCATCGAAGATTGGCCGCCCAGGGAAGCTGCCCCGGCCAGGATCGAAGACGTGCCACCGGTGCGCCAGGGTGAGGTGTTGACCCGTGCCGCACTGGAATTCTGCCTGGCCGACGCCTTCCATCCCGGCTGCGAAATGACCTGGCCTGTGCGCGCCAAAAGCATGTATATGCAGCCCTTCCGCTTTGCCCATGCACCCGTAGGCTGGATCGCGCCCGGTCTGGGCGATGTGCTCAACGCCGACGGTGTGACCATTCCCAATGGTCCCCTATATGGCCAGCAGCCAGGCGGCATCACGCGCTGGATGGCCGTGCCATGGCAGACCGATACGGCCAGCTGCCAGTCCGGCTACGACAAGAGCTATGACCCCTATATCCCCAGCTTCTGGCCGGCGCGGGTGCCGAACCAGGTGCTGAGCGCGGAAAACTACAAGGTCGTGGTGGACGAGAAGCGCCCGCTGAGCGAGCGCCTGGCCGCCTTTGCCAACCGGGCCAGCTGGCTGGAACCGCTCGGCAGCGGCAGCTATACCGAGAAGATCAACCACATGATCCACCATTTCGACCACCTTGGCGTGGTGGAGGTGCGCAACGGCCCGTCCGACCGCAGCCATTTCCCCGCCCACCTGGAAGTAGAAGACCAGCACGTCGAGATTCCCGAAGTGCTGCGGGCGCAGGCGGAGCAGCGCCGTCTGCATGCAGGCAAGGCGACTGCGGTGCAAGGACAAACCCTGCATCTGGAGCAGGAGGAAGACCTGGCCAGCATCGAGAAGGTCCACCGCTTCCCGCGCGGCCTGGACTGAGCGGTGGGCGGCGGCATGCGCCTGCAGGCCGATGTGTTGGTTTTGGGGGGCGGGCCGGCCGGCAGCACGGCCGCGCTGAATCTGGCCCCCCATGCCCGCGTGCTGCTGGCCGACAAGCGCGCGGCTACCGGCTCGCGCATCGGCGAGTCGCTGCCGGCGGCGGCTGGCCGTCTGCTGCGCGATATGGGCCTCGAACCGGCCTTTCTGGCCCAAGGCCATCTGCCTTGCCAGCACACGCGCAGCACCTGGGGTGGCGCCACCGCGCTGGAACAGGATGCAATGCGCAATCTGGACGGCCACGGCTGGCACCTTGAGCGCGACCGTTTCGATGCCTGGCTGCTGGAAGTGGCGCAACAGCGCGGCGCCGCCGTGCTGACGGATAGCCGCCTGGCCGGCGCGCAGTGGGAAGAGGGCGCCCAGCCGCGCTGGCGGCTGGAGCTGATGCGGCAAGGCCGGCCGCTGACGGTCGAGGCGCGGGCGGTGATCGATGCCAGTGGCCGCAACAGCTCCTTTTCGCGCCACGCCGGCAGCCAGCGCCATGCCGGCGACAAGCTGGTTTGCGGCTGGCTGCTGGGCCGTGATGGCGCTGCCGCCAGCAATGCGGGCAGTTTAGCCGACGGCAGCAGCGAACTGCATGCGGAAGCCGAAGGTTGGTGGTATACCTCGGCCTTACCGGATGGTCGCCGTCTGCTCGCTTTCTATACGGATGCCGATTTAGCGGCGGCGCTGGCGGCCCGCGTGCCGGCACTCCTGCTGGCGCGCGCCGCCAGCGTTCCCGCCATTGCCGCCCTGCTGCAAAAGCAGGGAACGGCGGCGGACGAATATGGATTCTGCGCCGCCAACAGTACGGCGCTATCAGCCGCCAGCGGCAAGGCCTGGCTGGCGGTGGGCGACGCGGCCCTGGCCTTCGACCCGCTTTCGTCCCAGGGACTCTTCAACGCGCTTTACACCGGCCTGGCCGGAGCCGAGGCACTGTACCGCCACTTGCACGGCGACAGTACGGCCTTGCAGGACTATCAGGACGAAATCGGCCGCATCCAACGCGCCTACACCGCGCACCGGGACATCTGGTACGGCATGGAGCGGCGTTGGTCCGACTCGCCGTTCTGGCAGCGGCGTCATTCATGATGCTGGCATTTTGGCGCTAAGTGGCCCTAGGTGGCTCGGACAATCGCTTGCCCAGCGTATCGGTGGCGGCCATTACTGAAAGGCTGTAAAACCGGCTCGAAATCCATGCTATTTTGATACTGGAAAGATGCTATCCTTGGCGCCGGCAAGCCATCGCGTGATCCATTTTTCCAGGACGACAAATGCATCCTCCTCCCACTAAAAGCCGCGTTACAGCTATCTCCCACATGCTGGCGTTTGCAGGTTTCATCAATATGGCTGGCTGCGCTGCGACGCAATCAGCCAGCGCGCCAGCTGAAAAGCGGTGGCTCCTTACAGGCTCGCTTCTTTACGTGGCCCCGGACCGGCCGCCGCTCGCCAACGCATGGCTGCTGGTAAGCGGCGACAAGATCGAGGCCGTCGGCACTGGGACACCGCCGGCAGTGGGTAGCGAAAGTGCCAAGGTCTGCAACGGTGGCGTAATCGCGGCTGGCTTCCAGAACAGTCATGTGCATTTCACGGACGATTCCTTCGCCGATGCCGCCACGCGGACTCCCAAGGAGCTTGAACAATCGGTAGCCGGGATGCTGACGCGCTTCGGCTACACCACGGTGGTCGATACCGGCTCGCAGCTTGCCAACACCACGGCGCTGAGGCAGCGCATTGCCAGCGGCGCCGTGCTCGGGCCGGAAATTCTGACGGCAGGTTCGCCCCTCTATCCCCACAACGGAATCCCGTTCTATCTTCGCCAGCTTCCGCCCGAAATTCTGCGCCAGCTGGCCCAGCCCGCGACGGCCGAAGAAGCCTCCGCCCGGGTACGCCGCAATTTTGCCGACGGCGCCAATGGAACAAAGCTGTTCGTCGCGGCGCCAGTGGGCCAGGGCGAGATACGGCGCATGAATCCGCAAATCGCCAGCGCGGCGGTTGACGAGACGCACAAGCTCGGGGGACTCGTGATGGTCCATCCTACAGATCCTGACGGTGTTCGCAGCGCCGTGGAAGCCGGCGCCGACATCATCGTGCACACCACCATCGATCCTGCCGGCTCATCCTGGGATGCGCAACTGATCGCCGGGATGGTGGCGCGCAAAGTGTCCGTTGTGCCAACCCTGAAGCTATGGCGCTACGAGCTGGATAAGGAACAGGTTCCAGCCGAAGTGCGCGAGAAAATCGTTGGCCTGGCCGAGCGCCAGCTCAAGGCCTATATCGACGCGGGCGGCCAGGTTCTCTTTGGCACGGATGTGGGGTATATGACGGATTTCGACCCGGCCGACGAATACATTCTGATGGCAAGAGCGGGCATGACGCCCATGCAGATCCTCGCCTCGCTCACCACCGAACCGGCTGTCCGCTGGCGCAAGGAAGCGGTGCGCGGCCGGCTCGAACCGGGAATGGCAGCAAATCTTGTGGTCCTGAATGGCGATCCCGCCACCGACGTAAAGCGATTCGCCGACGTGAAGTGCACTTTTGGCGCGGGCCGGCTGCTCTTCCAGCGCGCAGCGTTTTGACAGGGAAGCAAACAGGGGCCATTGACGCAGCGATTCGGGATTAATGCTAGGCTATCGGCCTGACATTGACGGAGAATTTGTCTTGGCGACCATCGACCTCGCACTGATCGAACGCTGGCTTACTGGCTGGAGCTTGTCCCGGGGCGTGCCTGCGCCGCTTCCATATGGCGAAGGCCTCGTCGTTGAGGTCGGCATGCCGGCGCAATTGCGGCGCTACGTCTTTGCCGATGCCGGGCAGGCGCTGCAAGCCTGCGCCGAGCGCATACACGACCCCTATATTTTTCTCAAAGCCGCGGTCGAACCCGAGGCATTGAGGCGCGCGCTTCCGGCGCGTTGGAGTATTGAAAGCCCCGGCTACCTCATGGCGGGGCCGGCGCAAGCGAGGCACCAGGTCGCGCCACCACCTGGGTATCAACTAGTCCGCGAGCGGCAGCACGGCGCGCAGGTAGTGCGCGTAATCCACGAAAGTCAGGAGCTGGCCGCGTCGGGCCGCGTGGTGCTGCACGGCGGTTGTGCGATATTCGACCAAATCGAAACAGCGGAATCCCATCGCCGCCGTGGCCTTGGAAGCCTCGTTATGCAGGCGCTTGACGCCATCGCCGAAGAAGCCGGCATTGACGAACGCCTGCTCGTGGCGACGGAGGATGGACGCGCACTCTATATGCGTCTTGGCTGGCGCGTCATTTCACCCTGGTCTACGGCCGTGCTGTCTGCGGCGTGAGCTCAGTCGCCAGCGGCGCAATTAAGCATCCACTGCACGCCGAATTGGTCCGTCAGCTTGCCATAGAAGTCGCCCCAAGGCTGAATGCCAAGCGGAGTTGTGACCTTTCCGCCCTTGGACAGCATGGCAAAAAGATGCTCGGTCTGGGCGCGGTCATCCATCGCCAGTATGTGCGCCGAACCGCGCATTGGTTCCGCATCGTCGTTATCCGACGCATAAAAGAGCACGCCCGGCCCTTGGAACTTGGCGTGCATGATCTTGCCGCGCATATCGCCTTTCGCCGGCATCCCGTCTACGCCCTTGTCCCTGCTGGTTGGCGCCGTTACGCTGGCACGCGCCGTCAAAAGCGAACTGCTATTGAATCAAATCGCTAAATCGACCGAAACGACGCTTTTAGGATCGCGCGCGCCTAAGCTGCCCATTAGTTGCCGCCGCCGGCGGCCAGCACGCTGTGTACTGTCACAAAAGCCATAATGAACATGATGGCCGCAATCGTGAAGTCGAGCACCTTCCACATGACCGGCATCCTGAACAGCGGCGCGACCACGCGCGCGCCACCGATCAGCAGCGAGAACCAGACCACGGAGGCGCTGATAGCCCCGACTGCGAACCCAAGGCGTTCGTTTTCAGGCTTGGTGCCGCTGATGACGCCGATCAGCAGCCCGCTGTCGAGCAGGGCGAGCGGATTCAGGAACGACATGACGCAGGTGCCCCGGACGACCTGCCGCAGGCTGATATCGGACCCGTTCGACAGGTCCGGCACGGCAATCTCGCCCATTGCGGAGCGCAACGCCGCCAGGCCGTGCCAGCACAGGAACAAGGCGCCGCCTATCGCTGCCGCCTGCATCACCCAGTCATGCCGCGCCACAACCGTGCCGAGACCCAGTGTGCCCAGCGCGATCAGCACGATGTCGGCCCCGATGCAGATCCCCATCATGACCAGCAGGTGCCGTCCCAGCAGGCTCTGGCGAATTACATACGCATCCTTCGGCCCGATGGCGATGATCAGCCCCATGCCCAAGGTCAAACCCTGCACATAGCCATTAACAGATAACATGATTTTCCTGCACAATAAATCGCCGCGACCAGCGCGGCGAATACATCAATATAATGGCGGAGAAAACTTGGTGCGAATTATGCTTCGGCCGTCACGGTAAATGGGATATTGCCGAAACTTTCGTGATTTTCATTGGCGATTTTTTCCAGATCGAGATCGCGCCGTTCGATAAAGCTCGTATATTTACGTTTCAGTTCCGGAATAACGAAATAAACCAAGGAAGAGCGCTCGACCTGGACGGCGGGATTGAGTACGGCATGGTCCATATAAGGAATCTTGCCGTCCGACATTTCAGTGAGCAGCGATCCCGTGAATACGATGATTTCGTCGTCGGCCAGTGTCACGCGCTGCTGTTCGCCGTTCGGGAATATCACGAGACCATCGCGCGTGGCCTTGACGAACGTGATCAGGTGGCCGTCTTCATGCCGGTCCTGCAGATATTCCCGGTCTTCCTTGCGATATTCCTTATTATAGGCGCAGAACTGCAGGTAGGAACTGCTGCGGGTCTCCAACGGCTCGGTGATCGAGAATTTTTGCATGATGTTCTCGAGGACGCGCTCGGCAATGGCCGAGATGCCGCTTTCGAAGTCGACGACGTGACGGTAAAACTGGTGATCGGCAAACGGATGCTGGCGATGATCGGAACGGTACTTGTCCCGGTAGCAGAAGCGCTCGCACAGGTCCACATTGTTGGTCGAGTTGGCGTATTCCATCCCGAACGGCATGAAACCGTCGGTTCTGTCGGGATACGCAAATTCGTGCTTGTTCGCCTCGGAGATGGTCGGGTACAGCTCCACCGTTTTCCAGAAATCCTTTTGCAAATGGACCGGGATGGTCAGGATCGAATAGCCATGATCGATCAGCTCTTGCGAGCACTTGTCGTAATCGATATTCGAGACACCAATCTGTCGCGTATGCTCGAGCGTTGCGTCCAGCTGTGCGGCGGTAAGCAATTTCATTGAGTTTCCTTTTCGTAGTTAGTGTTGAGGTCGGCAGGTGTTAATTGACTAAACCGGAAGCGCTTCCAACTTGAAGAAATTTCAATTACTCGTAGTCCTCTAGGTGTTGATTTGTAATTCTATGTGCTGCTGCTCTGACGACACCAATAACATTAACACAATATTTCAGCGAAAATCTCTCTGAAAATAACATACCCTTATTGTTCGGATTTTGCTACCAATGTAAACTTCATATGTTTATTTAAAATATGCGGGAGACAAGCGATTTACTTGGTTTGATAACTATCAGAATTAATGGCATTGGCGTTGGTATATGCAGCTTTATTTCATTCTTATTACAAATTGCCATATTCCCGGCCCGCCATCTCATCCGTGCTGGCGGGTTGGAAGTCGTGCTCGCTGAAGCTGCCCGCAGTAAAGGATGGGGTCTGAAGCTGCGTGGCCATGCCGGGCGCAAGGCCAGAGGGGAAAGTGTAATGAACAGCACTGGCAGGGTAAGTGCCATACCGACGCGGAAGTGGCAGCCCCATGAGAGCCACCCATGAGCGGATTACAGCTTGGCGATCTGCCGATCAATGGCCTTGCGTGCGCGCTCGTTGCGTTCACTATAGCGGTTCGTCAGGTAGTCCGTGCGGCCCCGGAGTAGCAGCGTCATCTTGAATAGCTCTTCCATCACGTCCACCACGCGGTCGTAGTAGGCCGAGGGCCGCATGCGGCCTTCCTCGTCGAACTCCTTGTATGCCATGGGCACTGAGGATTGATTGGGGATGGTGAACATGCGCATCCAGCGTCCCAGCAGGCGCAGCGTGTTGACCACGTTGAACGATTGCGAGCCACCGCAGACCTGCATGACAGCCAAGGTGCGGCCCTGGCTGGGGCGTAGCGCGCCCTGTTCCAGCGGGATCCAGTCGATCTGGTTTTTCATCACGGCGGTGATGGCGCCGTGCCGCTCCGGGCTGCACCACACTTGACCCTCGGACCACAGCGAGAGCGCACGCAATTCCGCCACCTTGGGATGGTCTTCCGACACGCTGCCCACCATGGGCAGCTCCATCGGATCGAAAATTCTCACTTCGGCGCCGAAGTGCTCCAGAATACGCGCTGCCTCATAGGTTAGTAAGCGGCTGAAGGAGCGCTCGCGCAGCGAGCCGTACAGTAGAAGGATGCGCGGCGGATGATCCAGGCTGCCGGCTGGCGCAAGCTTTTCCTGCGACGGAAGATCGAGCTGTTCAGCGTTGATATTGGGAAGTCCGGGAATGGTATTGTCCATGGTGTGCTCGCGTGTTTCAGAGATCATGCCAGGCGCAAGGCCAGGGCGGAGAGGGTAAGGAACAGCACAGGCAGGGTCAGCACCACGCCGACGCGGAAGTAGTAACCCCACGAGATTTCGATGCCTTTGCTGGATAGGACATGCAGCCAGAGCAGCGTGGCCAGGCTGCCGATCGGCGTAATTTTCGGTCCCAGATCGCTGCCGATCACGTTGGCGTAGATCATGGCTTCGCGCACCACGCCTTGCGAGGTCGTGGCATCGATGGACAGCGCGCCGACCAGCACGGTGGGCATATTGTTCATGATTGACGACAGCACAGCGGTGACAAAACCGGTACCCAACGCCGCGCCCCAGACGCCATATTCCGCACAGTGGTTCAGGATGGCGGTCAGGTAATCCGTCAGGCCGGCGTTGCGCAGGCCGTACACCACCAGATACATGCCGAGCGAGAAAATCACGACCTGCCAGGGTGCGTTACCCAGCACTTCGCGCGTCGAAATCTTGTGTCCGCGCGCCGCGACCAGGAAGAGCAGGGCGGCGCCGGCCGCCGCGACAGCGCTGATCGGCACGCCGAGCTGTTCGAGCCAGAAGAAGCCCGCCAGCAGCAGACCCAGAACCCACCAGCCTGTGACGAAGGTGGCGCGGTCGTGAATGGCTTCTTCCGGGCGCTTGAGCTGTGACAGGTCGTAGTCGTTTGGGATGTCTTTACGGAAGAACCACATCAACGCGGCCAGCGTGGCCGCTACCGCCATCAGATTGACCGGCGCCATGACGGCCGCATAGCGTGCAAAGCTGATCTTGAAGTAGTCGGCAGAAACGATGTTCACCAGATTCGACACCACCAGCGGCAGGCTGGAGGTGTCGGCGATAAAGCCGGCTCCCATCACAAAGGCCAATGTAGCCTTGGGCGAAAAGCGCAGTTCGCGCAGCATCGCAATAACGATTGGCGTCAGGATCAGCGCGGCGCCGTCATTGGCGAAGAGGGCAGCGACCGCCGCGCCCAGCAGCACGAGCAGGACGAACAGACGCTTGCCATTGCCCTTGCCCCAGCGCGCGACGTGCAGCGCGGCCCATTCGAAGAAGCCGGCCTTGTCCAGCAGCAGGCTGATGATGATGACCGCGACAAAGGTGCCGGTCGCATTCCAGACGATGTGCCAGACCACGGGAATATCGGAAACCTGAATGACGCCCGCCAGCAAGGCCACGGCCGCGCCGGCGAAAGCACTCCAGCCGATCCCCAGCCCGCGTGGCTGCCAAATGACGAAAATGAGGGTGGCGAGGAAGATCAGAAATGCGGTCAGCACGGATTGTCCCTAGATGGTGGTGTGGCGCCGGCTGCTTGTCAGTCCAGCGGTGTGCGCAGGCAGCTGGCGCGGCACATCGATGGCATGCCGCGCCAGCCCGGTGGTGTAAGGCTCAGGCCAGCAGCGTGCCGATGCGGTCAAGTTCCGCCTTGAACTGCGCCTTATCGTTTTGCAGCGCGGCCAATGGCAAGGCCAGGAAAGCTTCGATGCGGGCGCGGATGATGGCATAGACCTGTTCGAACGCCGCCTCGATTTCCTCCTCGCTGCCGACGACATGGCTAGGATCATCAACACCCCAGTGCGTGCGCAATACCGGTCCCAGATAGGCTGGGCAGGTTTCGCCGGCGGCGCTGCCGCATACCGTCACGACGATGTCGGGCGTAACCGGCAGATTGTTCCAGGACTTGCTGAAATAGCCTTCGGTGGAGATGCCTTTGCGCTGGAGCAGGGCGACGGCGCGCGGGTGCAACTGACCAGCCGGTTGGCTGCCGGCGCTGATGGCGCGCAGTCCTGCCGGGGCAAGATGATTGAAGGTAGCTTCGCTCAGAACGGAGCGGCACGAGTTCCCCGTGCAAAGAAACAGAACGTTCATATCAGATTCCAGTGGGTGAGAAAGGAACGGCCGACCGCGCGGCCGATTCAGCAATCGGTCGTTGCCGCCTTGCCGGGTTGGCAGGAAGTGCCGCCAGGCGAACAGGGAATACCGCCGCAGCAGTTCTCGGTCAGGAAGGCCAGCAAGGCATTCATGGTGTCGAACTGCGCGGAGTAGATGACAAAACGGCCGTCCTGGCAGGGGCTGATCAGATTTGCACGGGTCAGCTCCTTCAGGTGAAAGGACAGCGATGAGGCAGGCATATCCAGCGCCTCGCTGATCTTGCTGGCTACCATGCCGTCCGGGCCAACCTGCACCAGCAGCCGGAACACCGCCAGGCGGGATTCCTGGGCTAAGGCGGCGAGTGCCGCCAGGGCGTTTTTGGTTTCCATATCAGATGCGTCCGAAGATGTGATGGCTGGAGTATATTTCGAGTTTTCTAGAAATGTCAAATTGTTGCTCAATTGAACACAGCCATATCTTGTGCACTTGCACGATTTGTTGATACCAGATTACATTTAACTTAGTGAAAATATTCTTCACGTGTGGTTTGATAGTTTCCGGTGCAACGCCCAGCAACGTTTCAGCAGCGGCAGGGGGATAGCGCAGTATTGTGGTAATTGCAACTTTAGCTAAAGGGTTGCAAACTTTGTTTCTTACCAATAAAAACACTATGAATAAACTGAACATGTATGCGCTGGATTCACACAAACAGGAAAGCAAAGTAACTACAAGGAATCGCCGAGTATCTATCGTAGCTGCCGGCGCAGTGGCTCTGACCCTCGGAGCCTGCGGCAACAGTGACTTCTCCATCGAACAGGACGGCCTACTTGCCGCCAACAACGGGGATCCGGCAGTCGCCTGTTCCATCCTGGCCGGATACACTATTCCATCATCTTCGATCGGGATGCCGACGTCCGGAGCGAGCATCACATCCGCCGCAATGATTTCAGCCACCGCCAGCGGCAATACGAACGGCGAATACTGCCTGCTCAAAGGAGCGATTAAGCCCGTCGATCCGACTGCGCCAGATATCCAGTTCCAGCTGAATATCCCAAGAAACTGGAACCATCGCGCTCTGCAAATGGGGGGAGGGGGATACAACGGGGCTGTTGTGACCGGGCTAACTGGCATCCCCTTCGCACCAACCGATGTAACGCCCCTGGCACAAGGCTATGCCACCTACGGTAGCGACTCGGGACACCAAAGCGTCAATGGCGTAGTCGATGCTTCGTTTGCAAGTAACGACGAGGCACTCATCAATTACGGTTACGCGCATATCAAGAAAACCCATGACGCGGTTGCCGTAGTCCTGCGGCGCTATTTTGGCCGAAAGGTCGATTTCAAGAGTTACTTTGCCGGAGGCTCTACCGGGGGACGTGAAAGCCTCACCGCCATTCAGCGTTTTCCCGCCGACTACGACGGCGCATTTGCCGGTTCTCCCAGTGCCTTCTTCACCGGGCTTCGGATGATTGGCCTTCCTGTTGGCAAAGCAAACTATCAGGTGGCTGGAGGCTATCTCAATCCCGCAAAGCAAGTTTTAGTCAAACAGGTCGCAACGTCCGCTTGCGATGCTCTCGACGGCGCAAGCGACGGAATCGTATCGAATATTGGCGCCTGCAAAGCGATTGCCGCGACAACGCGCGCCTCGCTTCGTTGCCCAGGCGGCCAGGATACCGGCGATAGCTGCTTATCTGATGCCCAATTGGCGGTCATCGATCTACTGCATGAAGGAATGGAACTGCCATACGCCTTAGCTGACGATGTAACGCGGTATGCTGGTTACAATGCCTTTGAAGGTGCGGACTTCAGCCTTATCAGCACTGCGGGGCTGGGTCTTGGCACCTCGGAAGTATTACTCGACACACCGGCGGCGATTCCAAACGGGTATCTCTTTGCCCAAGGCGTGCAATGGCTCCGCTATTTCGTTACCCGCGATGCAAACTATCCGGCACTCGGCTTTGATCCAGTTAATCCGGGAAAATACCAGCAACGGGTGGTCGATCTGTCCAAAATCATTGGGGCAACCAATCCTGATCTATCTGCATTCAATGCGCGCGGCGGCAAGCTGATACTGCTTCATGGCGCAGCCGATACGGCAGTCAGCCCGAATGCGACAACGGACTATTTTAAGACTGTTGGGGCGCGCATGGGCCAACAGACGGTGAATAACTTCATCCGCTATTACACCGTACCCGGCATGGGGCATGGCGTCGGCGTGTATGTGCCTGCATGGGATGCGCTGAAGGCGCTGGACAACTGGGTCACCAGCGGCGTAGCGCCAGATGCGCTCCCAAGCACGGACACGGTATCCGCAACACGTGGCCGCTCGCGCCCGCTTTGCCCATATCCGTCCTGGCCAAAGTACAAGGGCAGCGGTGATGTCAACTCGGCCTCCAGTTTTGCATGCAGCAATTCCTGATTGTTTCTAACAGACTCGTGTAAGGTTTTCGGCACTATTTGGAAGCTCGCCATTTCACTTGAGTGAAGCGACTCGCAGGCGGAACGGATTGGCAGAGCAGCACAACAAGCCTCAGAGCCTCTAGAGAGCTGATGATCGTCGGCGGCTGCAATACAAGAGCCAAGAAGCTGATGCTAGCTGCGTTTGGAACGTTTGGCGCAACCGAAGCCGGGTCGGTGCATTTGTTGGGGAATTTCGCGGGTAGCCAGGGGTGGGCCAGAAGCCACAAAAAGACGCCTGCTCATGGCAGGCGTCTCAAAGCGTGAAATTTTGGACTTTTTAGCTTGCTGCAGGCTCCAGTGTGCCGCCCACAAACAGCCGTTCAAACCATGCCGTACTGCACCAATTAGGCTTCGGAGGCTGTGATGTGATTTTACATAATATAAATTATGCGAATATTCGTATTCTTAAGCCTGGCACCTCAAACGATATTTTTGCCATTGACGGACGCCAAGATCTCGTCGTGCCGCTCATTGTCTGTTTTGTGCAGATAAGCTGCCGTGGTCGCGATGCTGGCGTGGCCGGCGGTTTCCTGCAGCGTCTTCAACTGCACCCCATTGTTCGCATGGTTGGTCAGCATGCTGTGACGCAGCCAGTGCGTCGATGCTTGCCGCAATGTCGCCGCGGTATCCGCATCGCCCAGCGCGGCTGCGGCGCTCGCCGCTTCGCTGAACACGGCCTTCAAGGCATCGGACGCCGCCTCATCGGAAATTCGTACCGGCGTTTTGCTTCGGCTCGACAGGACCAGCGGCGTGGTATCCGCGCGCACGGTTTGCGGCAGCAGTTCAAACGCTTGGCGATACAGCCGGTAGGCATCGAGCAAATCGGTGGGAACTGGCAGGCGCCGTGGTTTGCCGCCTTTGCCCATCACGTCCAGCCACCAGCGGCCATTGCCTTCGGTGTACACGGCACCCATATCGGCGCTGACAATTTCATTCAGCCTGGCGCCGGTGTGGGCGTAGGCCAGCAGCAGAAAACGGTCGCGCGCACGCTGGCGCAAAGCGGCTGGCGTGGTGGCGGCGCGTTGGCTGACCGTTTCCAAGGCCAGGGAGATTGCCTGCTGGGTCAAATAGCGCGTCACGCGCTTCACGTGCGGCATTTTGACGTTTTTGACCAAGGCGCCTGGATCGCGCCGCAAATAGCCGGTCTGCTCGGCAAATGCCATCAAACCCTTGACGGCGATCATGGCCTGGCGCCGGCTGGCGTCGGACAGCGGCCCGCTAAACGGCCGGTAGCGCGGATCGCTGCGCGGCCATTTGGTGCTTGAAATCCAGTCCGCTGGCGGCTCTTTCAGAAAATCCTTGTAGGTATTCAGGTCGGCCACGGTCAGCATGCGCAGCGTTTTGCCAGCTTCTTCACGGCACCAAGTCAGGAAACGGAATAGCTCTTTTTGTGTGTTGGCGATCGATTTGGGGCCGAGTTCGCCGTGGCCGATGAATTCCCGGGCGATTTCACTGTCCGTCAAAGCGTCCGTGATGGCGTCGTCGGCAATATCCCGCAGGCCAGTCAAATTACCCTGGCGCCGCTCGCCTCCGCCGAATGTGGCCGCCGTGGCGGGTTCCAGGTCGATCAGTGCAAATTTCTTCATCGAGAATCGGGATATTCGAGCACAAATACTGTTTATACAAACAGTGGATTATACAGTATCCCATACAGTTATTTAACTCGACAATATAAGGAGTAATCTCGACTGAAAGAGTTGGCAGATTCCGGCTTTTTGATACGTTCCCAGCGTCTGATCTTACGCGCCAAGTTCGAGTATGTAATGCCCTACGACATTCCGTTCCTGCTTGTTCGCTATAACCACCAGATAGGTGTCGTCCTTTGGGACGGGAATGCCGATATGCTGATATTTTGCATCCGGCGTCTCGTAGATGTGGCCAACCCTCCACTCCCAAGCCGTGCAGCTGTGATATGCGTCTTCAATAACCTGATCCGCATAGGCCCACATGTCCACGACCTCCTCTGCATTCTCCGTTACATTGACCATGTTCGGATACAGCGTTTCCCGATATTCCTCGTTCGACAGCAGCTTAGGATTCATATTCATTGGAAGTCTTCTTTGAATGGCCGGGCCCCTGCCCGGCCATATTTCATCGCCTTAGCGGGGCGTCGCAGCCTTGGACCGTGCCACGTGCAGTTTCCTGTAGCTGTCGATTTTTCGCTGGTGCCTGTCCAGCCCTTCCAGTTTCATGCTGGTTGGCGTCAAGCCGTGGAAGCGTACACTGCCCTCTACAGAGCCAATCACCGCATCCATCCGCGAATCGCCGAACATCCGGCGGAAATTGACGACGTATTCATCCAGTTCCAGGTCGTCATCCAGCATCACTTCCAGCACCACATTCAATGCTTGGTAGAACAGGCCGCGCTCGACTGAGTTGTCGTTGTATTGAAGGAAGGCACCCACCAGCTCGTGCGCCTCCTCAAACTGTTCCAGGGCGAGATGAATCAGCAGTTTCAGTTCCAGAACCGTCAGCTGGCCCCAATCCGTATTTTCGTCGAACTCGATGCCGATCAAAGTGGCGATGTCGCTGTATTCATCCAGCTCATTGTTTTCCAGGCGCTCCAGCAGCGATTCCAGGCTGTCATCGTCCAGGCGATGCAAGTTCAGGATATCGGAGCGGAACAGCAGCGCTTTGTTGGTGTTATCCCAGATCAGGTCTTCTACCGGATAAACCTCCGAATAGCCCGGCACCAGGATACGGCAGGCGGTGGCGCCTAGCTCGTCATACACCGCCATATAGGCTTCTTTGCCCAACTCTCCGAGAATGCCGAACAGAGTTGCCGCTTCTTCCGCATTCGAGTTTTCGCCCTGGCCAGAAAAATCCCACTCAACGAAATCGTAATCGGCTTTGGCGCTGAAGAAGCGCCACGACACGATGCCGCTGGAATCGATGAAGTGTTCGACGAAGTTATTCGGCTCGGTCACGGCGTTGCTGACGAAGGTCGGCCGCGGCAAATCGTTTAGGCCTTCAAAACTGCGGCCTTGCAGCAATTCCGTCAGGCTGCGTTCCAGCGCCACTTCAAAGCTTGGGTGCGCGCCGAACGAGGCAAACACGCCGCCCGTCCGGGGATTCATCAAGGTCACGCACATCACGGGGTAGACGCCGCCCAGCGACGCATCCTTCACCAGCACTGGGAAGCCCTGCTCTTCCAGACCGTGAATGCCGGCCAGAATGCCCGGATATTTCGCCAGCACTTCCTGCGGCACATCCGGCAAGGCGATTTCACCTTCCAGAATTTCGCGTTTCACCGCCCTTTCGAAAATCTCGGACAAGCATTGCACCTGCGCTTCAGCCAGCGTATTGCCAGCACTCATGCCATTGCTGACAAACAGATTTTCGATCAGGTTGACCGGGAAATACACCACTTCGCCATCCGACTGGCGCACATACGGCAGCGAGCAGATACCGCGCTCCACATTGCCGGAGTTGGTGTCGTACAGGTGCGAGCCGCGCAATTCGCCATCGGGATCGTAGATTTCCAGGCTGTATTCATCCAGAATTTCAGCCGGCAGCGCATCTTTGCGGCCAGGCTTGAACCAGCGCTCATTCGGGTAATGCACAAACGCCGCGTTGGCGATGTCTTCGCCCCAGAACTCGCCGGCATAGAAGTGGTTGCAGCTCAGCCGCTCGATATACTCGCCCAGCGCCGATGCCAAAGCGCTTTCCTTGGTTGCGCCCTTGCCGTTGGTGAAGCACATTGGCGAGTGCGCATCGCGGATGTGCAGCGACCACACATTGGGAATGATATTGCGCCACGAAGCGATTTCGATCTTGATGCCCAGGCCCGCCAGCAGTCCCGACATATTGGCGATGGTCTGCTCCAGCGGCAGATCCTTGCCCAGGATATAGGTGTTCGCCTCGGCGGACGGATTCATGGTCAGCAAGGCCTGGGCGTCGGCGTCCAGGTTCTCGACCTCTTCGATCACGAACTCGGGGCCGGTCTGCACCACTTTTTTCACGGTGCAGCGGTCGATGGAGCGTAGGATGCCTTCGCGGTCCTTGGCAGAGATATCGGCAGGCAATTCGACCTGGATCTTGAAGATCTGCTGATAGCGGTTTTCCGGATCGACAATATTGTTCTGCGACAGGCGGATGTTTTCGGTCGGAATATTGCGAGTTACGCAATACAACTTCACGAAGTAAGCCGCGCACAGGGCCGAAGAAGCCAGGAAGTAATCGAACGGACCAGGCGCCGAGCCATCGCCCTTGTAGCGGATGGGCTGGTCGGCGATCACCGTGAAGTCGTCGAACTTGGCCTCTAGACGAAGCTTATCGAGAAAGTTGACCTTAATTTCCATGAGGATGTTCCAAAATAGTGCTCAAAAATGAATTGGGCACTATTATCCGGGTTTTTAGCCATGGGGCAAAGGCTGTTCAAACGGCCCGGCGATGAAGTGATGGCTTGGCCTCAGTCGCAGTGGCAAATTTATTTCGCTTGACCTTCAAGTTGACTTTAAGCTTAGCATGACTTCTTTCCTTAGACAGGAGAGCTGACTATCATGCAGGCCCAAATGTTTTCACCGCTGACGCTGCCCAATGGCAGTACCCTCCCCAACCGCCTGGCCAAGGCTGCGATGGAAGAAAACATGGCCGATGCCGGTCAGATTCCCGGGCCAGCCCTGCATCGCCTATACCAGCAGTGGGCCGATGGCGGCACCGGTTTGCTCATCACAGGCAATGTGATGATCGACCACCGCGCGCTGACCGGTCCCGGCGCCGTGGTGCTGGAAGCGCAAACGCCGCTGGAACCCTTCGTCCAGTGGTCCAAGGCGGCGCGTAGCCGCGGCGCCCAAGTGTGGATGCAGATCAGCCATCCCGGCCGCCAGGTGCTGGCCGATATGGGCGGTAATGCCTGGGCGCCATCGGCGGTCGCGCTGGAGATGGGCAAGCACAGCAAGCTGTTCGCCCCGCCGGTGGCGATGAACGAGGCTCAGATCGAAGAGGTGATCGCGCGCTTTGCCGCCACGGCCCATGCGGCCGAGCAAGCCGGTTTCAACGGCGTGCAGATTCATGCGGCGCACGGCTATCTGCTGTCGCAATTCCTGTCGCCCCTGGCCAACCAGCGCCGCGACGCATGGGGCGGCAGCCTGGAGAATCGCGCCCGCCTGCTGCTGGCGGTAGTGCGCGCGATACGCCAGCGCGTCTCGCCCGGATTCAGCGTCGCGGTAAAACTGAACTCGGCCGACTTCCAGCGCGGCGGCTTTTCCGAGGACGATGCCAAAGAGGTTGTGCTGCATTTGAATCAGTTGCCAGTTGATCTTGTCGAGCTGTCCGGCGGCAGTTATGAAAGTCCGGCCATGCAGGGCCGCGCCGCCGACGGCCGCACGCTGGCGCGCGAAGCCTATTTTCTGGAGTTTGCGCGCCAGTTGGCGGCGGTGGCCAGCATGCCGCTCATGACCACGGGCGGCATCAGCCGCAAGGCCGTGGCCCAGCAGGTGCTGGATAGCGGCGTCGCGCTGGCCGGCATCGCCACTGCGCTGGCGGTGGTGCCGGACCTGCCGCAGCAGTGGCGCGAAGGCCGCGAACCGGCGGCCCTGATGCCGGCCGTAACCTGGAAGGACAAGGTACTGGTGGCGCTGACCCAGATGGCGCTGGTCAAGCGCCGCCTGCGCGCCTTGGGCGCAGGCGATTCGGCATTCGGCAGCTATTCGCCCCTGTTTACCTTGATCGCCGACCAGTGGCGCACGCGCGGTCTGACCAAACGCTATCGCCGCTGGCATGCCCAGCAAAGCGCCGCAGGCGGCAAGACTGTTTGATGTCTGCCTCGATTCAGTAAGCCCCCCCTGGCGGGTACGGTCACTGTGATTGCCGTACCCTCCTCCGGCCTGCTGCCGATTTCCAGGCTGATGCAAAGTCTCCAGGATTTAGGCCGCGCCCAGCAAACTTGATAATTCCTCAATATACTAATGCGTTTTTGGCATCTCGCATTATTATGGATAAGACGCAATCGCCCGCTTCAGCACTGGCAAACGGCAAAGGCAGCAGTTTAGGCGCCCTGCTGGCGACCGTCCTGCTGCCTTTTGCCCTGGGCCATTTCATCTCCTATCTGTACCGCGTAATCAATGCCGTCGTTTATCCCGATCTGGCGCGCGACTTGGGGCTGGCCGCCGACAGCATCGGCCTGCTCACGGGCGCCTATTTCCTGACCTTCGCGGCGGCCCAGCTACCCATCGGCGTGGCGCTCGACCGCTATGGGCCGCGCCGCGTGCAGGCGCCGATGCTCCTGCTGGCAGCAGGCGGCGCCGTGCTGTTCGCGCAGGCGCACAGCGTGGAGCAACTGGTGCTGGCGCGTGGACTGATCGGCCTGGGCGTGGCCGGTTCGCTGATGGCGTCGATCAAGGCCAGCTCGCTCTGGCTGCCGCCTGAGCGCCTGCCGCTGGCCACGGCCCTGCTGCTGTCGGTGGGCGGCATGGGAGCGATGGCGTCCACCGCTCCTTTGCAGGCCGCGCTGCAATACACGCAATGGCGCGGCGCCTTCGTGGCGCTGGCCATCGGCACGCTGCTGGTCAGCGCCATTATTTACTTCGTGGTGCCGGAGCATGGCCGCAAGCAGCCCAGCAAGCTGCGCGATATGGCGTCCGCCGTGCGCGACCTGTATTCCTCTTGGTCGTTCTGGCGCTTGGCGCTGTATTCTATCGTGGCCCACGCCACGTATATGGCGGTGCAAAGCCTGTGGATGGGTTCCTGGCTGCGCGATATGGCCCATCTGGGCCGGTCCGAGGTGGCCAATGTGCTGCTGGCGGGCGCCATGGCCATGGTGGCAGGTTCGCTGTTTTTCGGCTGGCTGACCGATTATCTGGGCAAGTTCGGCATCAAACCGCTGTTGGTGTGCGGCTGCGGCATCTGGGTTTTCGTTGCGGTGCAGCTGATGATGGCTGGTGGCGTGGACCTGAATCCCTATGTGGCGGCGGTTGGTTTCAGCTTCTTCGGCACGGCGACGACCATGAATTACGCCATCGTCGCGCAAAGCGTGCCTTCCCATTTGACGGGCCGCGTCAGCACCTCCTTCAACCTGCTGGTTTTCCTGCTGGCCTTCGTGGTGCAATGGAGCATGGGCCTGATCATTAATCTGTGGGCGCCGGAGCATGGCGCGTATCCGGCGCCGGCCTATCAATATGCTTTCGGTATCATCGTGGCGCTGCAGATTCCCGGCATGTTGTTGTGGCTCAGCTTTAAGCCATGGCGGCGCGCATACCCTTGACCAGCGCATCGAAGACGGTGCGGCAGCGCGCGCTGTCGCGCAGGTCGGCATGCATGGCCACCCAGGTCGTCATCGGCATATTCATCAATTTTGGCAGCACGCGTACCAGATTGCCGTCGCGCGAAGCCAGGCCCGCCTGGTAGACGCCGATCCCCGCACCGGCGCGGACCAGGGCCATTTGCGCCAGATTGCTGTCGCAGCGGTAGGCGAAATGATCTCGCGACCATGCGCCAAGGCTGGAACGGGCCGCGCGCAGGAAAGCGGTTTCCACATCGAAGCCGATCAGGCTATGGCCGGCCAGGTCGGCCATCTTTTTGGGTTCTCCCCGCCGGGCCAGATAATCCGTATGCGCAAACAGGCCAAGCGTGAGGTCGCCGATACGCTGTGCCAGGAGCACGTCCTGCTGCGGGCGGGTCATGCGCACGGCGATATCGACTTCGCGTCCCACCAAGTCCTGCACGGCGTCGCTCAGCACCAGCTCAATCGCCAATTCCGGATACGCGGCGCGCAGAGGCGCCACGATGGCAGGCAGGATTTCCACACCAACCACTTCGCTTGCCGCAATGCGCACTGCGCCGCGCACCTCCTTATGACCATGGGCGCTGCGTTCGATGGAGGCGGCCACGTGCTGCATCTCTTCCAGCTGCGCGCGCAACTGCAGCGCCGCGTCCGTCGGCTGCAGACCGGCTTGCGAACGGGTGAACAAGGCCAGCCCCAATCCCTGCTCCAGTTCCGAAATATGGCGACCGACGGTGGGCTGCGTCAGGCCGAGCGAGCGCGCCGCGCCGGACAGCGATTTCGCGTTCAGCACATGCAGGAAGGTCCGGTAAAGATCCCAGGCGATAGATCCAGTCATACAAATTTGTATAGCAACGATAGATATTTAGTGAATTTTCATTTAACGCGAGTTTGCCCATAATCCTCTCCATGGTCAACACAACGGAGGCAAATATGACGACTCGGCAAAAAGTTCTGGTGCTTGGCGCCAGCGGTGGCATCGGCGGCGAAATGGTGAAGCAGTTGCTGGCACAAGGATGGGCCGTGCGGGCGCTGAAACGCGGCCTTGGCGTATCCCGCCGCGCAAGCGGTGGCGTTGAATGGGTGGAGGGGGATGCCTTGAATGCGCAGGCGGTGGCCGAGGCGGCGGCTGGTTGCAGCGTGATCGTTCACGCCGTCAATCCGCCGGGCTACCGCGGCTGGGGCGAACAAGTTTTGCCCATGCTCGATAACACGATCGCCGCCGCGAAGGCGCATGGCGCCACCATCGTCCTGCCTGGCACGGTCTACAATTTCGGGCCGGATGCCTTCCCTGTGCTGCAGGAGGATTCGCCGCAGCGCCCTCTTACACGCAAAGGCCAGATTCGCGCCGAGCTGGAAAGGCGTTTGCGCGAAGCATCGGAAGCTGGCGCCGTTCGCGTCATTATTGTGCGGGCCGGCGACTTCTTCGGACCGGGCGCGCGCAATAACTGGCTGTCGCAGGGCATAGTCCGTCCCGGCCAGGTGCCGTCCGAAGTGAAGCTGCCAGGCGCGCCGGGAATCGGCCACCAGTATGCCTACCTGCCCGACGTGGCGGCAACGATGCTGGCCCTGCTGGCGCTCCGCGAAACGCTGCCCGCCTTTGCCAGCTTTCATATGGCGGGCTACTGGGATCACGACGGCAAGCAGCTTGGCCACGCGATCCAGCGCGTGGTCGAAGCGCGCGGTGGCCGGTCGCCGAAACTGAAGGCTTTCCCATGGTGGCTGATCCGCCTGATCTCGCCCTTCAACGAAACCCTGCGTGAAATGCTGGAGATGCGCTATCTGTGGCAGCAGGAGGTGCGCATGGAGAATCGGCGTTTGCGCGAGGTGCTGGGCGCAGAACCCAATACGCCGTTGGAGATCGCCCTGGAACGTACGCTTGAAAGTCTGGGCTGCCTGCCGGCACCGGCTCATGCCGCTACATCGGCCATTTCCACTCCTCGATGAACTATTTGCCGCTTCCTGCCACAGATGCAAGGCCGCTCTTGTGGCCGCGAGTCCCTGAACGGGTGGGGGGAACGACCCGAATGTTCTTTCAACATCCAGGAAGATACGATGATCAGTCCAGCCGCCGCATCCAATACCCCTGCCCTGCCATACGGTGGAAGCAGCACTCAAACAAGCGCGACGCAGGTAAATCCACAACCGACGGCAGCGCAACAACAGCCCCTCCCGCCAGCGCTGGCAAGGGGACCTTCACAACCTATTCTGATGCACATGCGCGCTGCCACGACTGCGGTTCCCAAGCCTACGACGCAAATAGTCGATGACAAAACCACGATCCTTGACATGGTGAAGTGGAACAGCAAGCTGCTGAATAGTTCACCCGCCGCCGAAAATTTCACCGTATTGGGGGAAGCAATCAACCTTGACGACGCCCGCCTAGGGATTTGCTGTATGCCGTCTGGCCCCAAAACCAAGCTCAGTGCCGGTAACGCCGCCTCTGATCCGGCCAATCAACAGGATCCTGGAGCCATAAAGCTGGGCAAGGAAGCGGTACTGAATGTACTGACGAATACCGCAGATAAATACAGTTTGGGGGGAACGCCAGCGGGACAAGCGATCACTGACGCATATGGCTGGGTAAGTGCACCAGGCAACAGGCTGACCACGGCCGAATTGGGCACGATCATGAAGCGCGTCAACGATGCCGTCATTGCCCAGCAACCCGCTGCGAAACCGGATTTCAGCGCACCGAGGCTGGCAAAACGCATGCCGATGGAATGTATGGCACATCTCGGCCGCGAAATACAGAGAGCTACCACGGCGAATGCACAAGGTCCCCACACTGCTTTCTTACAAAATCTGGGTGAAGAAACGCAGCTCCGTGTCATGCAACATAATCTGAAATTCGACGACACGAAATCCTGGTTGAACGGCGTGGAAACTGGCTGCAGAAACGAGGGACTGTCCGAGCTTGAAAAATTGGCGAAAGAACTCAGTGCATCGATCCCCGAACAAGCCAGTGCGGCGAATTACCATACGCGTCTGCACGATAATGTCTATGGACGCGCGCTGGAATCGAAATTGATTGGGGAGCTGGTCCGCAATCCTCCCGAAAGCGTCAAAACTGCAATGAGAGAGATGGCTCTCAACCTCAATGAGACAATTACCAGCCTACCTATGCAGAGCCAGTTGCAGATGGCGGCAGATGTGCAAGGCTGGCTAAGAGCCGATCCGCGTGCCTGGAAGACGCCTAATCTGCAAGATTTTTCTGCTGCTCCCACTGCCCATGACGCACTCGCCAGCCTGCAAAGACTCCTCAACGCGCCGATGGCGGATGGCCTGGACTGTATCGCCATCCCCTACCTGACCGTCAAGACGTCCTTAAAGGCACCCAATGTGCCATGGATGCCGTTGGCGAATGCGAATTACTCCGATGTGGTTCATCCAGCAACCGCGCGTATCGTGCCAGGGCAGGGACATCCCAATATGCCACCGCCTCCTCCCAATCCCAACCGGGAAGCGGCGAAAGCGGGAATCACTACACATCATCAGCCCAGCATCGAAACAACCGGGCATTCGTCGATGCACCCCTCCGATGTCAACCGTCCGAATCTGGCGGAACCCAGCGTGGCACTAACGCAAGCGTTAGAGAACGGCCTACCGTATGCCAGCGGGGTTTCGGGATCAACCAATATCGCTATGCATATGGTGGATTATATGCAATGCATGAACAAGTCAATCGATGCCAAAGACGCTCTGCTGGGCATCATGATGTTCCTGACCTATGACGGCGGCCACTCCATGCATGAAGCTTTATGGGTGGCGCATCAGCTAAGTTGCGAGACAGGTCGTTTGCCAATGACCGTGCCGGCGCCGAGAGATCCGGTTGCCTTCGAGGCCAAACGCCAGGAATTTCTTGGCAAACTTCAGTCAGCTGCGGGTGCGGACGTGTCTCCCAATATCAGCGAACAGAAAAAGAAAAGTGCTAAGGAATGGGCAGGATGGCTGGCGATAGATCAGGGGGCGAACCCAGCATGGCCGACAAATGCGCTGGCGGGGAGACTGGCGAAGGAACTGGCAGAAAATAACTTCGTCGCCGATCGAGCTGGCTTTACCAAACTCCTGCAGGACAATATAGATCCTGCCCACGGGATGCCAGCTCACGACATCGCGCAAAAGGTGGACATGCTGATTGGGCACTTAGCAATCGAATTAACAAAAAAGAAGGAGCGGGATGATTTCATCGGCGACTATCAAAGCTTCCTCGGATCATTCACGCCGACAGGCAACGAACCTGCCTTGACTGAGGTCGCAAAGAATGCCTGGAATGACACTCTCAACCACTTTGCTCAGCACAGTTATTTCTCTTCGGAGAACCCGGCAAGGAATCAACCATAAAAAGGAATGCCGCCGGCACCAGCCGGCGGCTCTTTACGCCGCCGCCTTTGGGCGGCGTTTCTGCGCTTTGGCGCCGGCGTTTAATGCTGCCGCGGCTTTGATCAGAGCCTTGAACGCTTTCGCATCGACTTCTTCGCCTTCGCGGATATCGATGGCCCGGCGCGCGTTGCCGTCCAGGCTGGAATTGAACAGACCGGCCGGATCGTCCAGCGACGCGCCTTTCAGGAAGGTCAGCTTGACCCAGGCCTTATAGCTTTCGCCGGTGCAGACGATGCCGTTATGCGACTACACCGGCGTTCCCATCCATTTCACCTCTTCCACCACGTCGGGCAAGGCTTCATGAATCAGGGCACGCATCCGGCTCAGGGTCGCGCCGCGCCAGTCGCCCAGGCTGGCGAATTTCTGGTCGATCTGGCGCGAGGCTGGCGTGCCCTCTTCCGCATCCACTTTCTTCATGCTGTTCTCCCGGTCAGAATGCGCTTGATAGCATGGCCCTTCCACATCCACAGCCCGGCCAGCACGAGCGCCGGCAGATAGATGTAGCGCACCAGGTGCGCGAAGCCTGGAAGTGCTTCAAAGGGCGTGTACACATAGCCAATAACCGGAACGCCCAGAAGGATATGCACCCAGCGCGCCAGCGTCCTTTTCATGGCCGCGCTCATTGTGCGGACTCCTTGACCAACACGCCTTCCAGCGTATCGAAGAAGCGTTTCCAGCCCATTTTCGCACCTTGGTAGGCCTGTTCCTGATCCGTGCGGAAGCCGGCTTGCTCCATGCGCAACTGGGTGCCGCCAGGCGTCGGCTCCAGCGTCCAGGTCACGACGCTTTCCAGCCCATGCGCCGCCCAAGTGTAGGACAGCGTTTTGTGCAACTCGATTTCCATCACTTCGCAATCGACCGAGCCCCAGTCGGCGCTGAACTTGAAATGGTGGCCGGCCCGCGCCTGGAAGTCGCTTTTCATCAGCCAGGCTTCGATCAGGTGCGGCTGGGTCAGTGCGCGCCACAGTTTTTCTGCTGGATAGGGAAATTCGCGTTCAACCACAACGGTGCGAAGTTGGAGTGCGGTGTCGTTCATTGGTCCATCCTTTTCAGTAGGTCTTCAAGATCGTCGAACCGGCTTTCCCAGAAACGCTTCATCTGGTGGGTCCAGTCGAGCAGCGGAGACAGCGCCTGCAACTGTGCGCTGTAATGGGTCTGGCGTCCTTCATGGCGGTCGAGTACAAGGCCGGCCTGTTTCAGCACCGCGAGGTGCTTGGACACGGCCGGTTGCGAGATGTGGGACTGCGCGGTCAGCCCGCCCACAGTCTGTTCGCCGCCCGAGCATAGCGTTTCGAAGATGGCCCGCCGCGTGGGGTCGGACAATGCTTTGAAGAGCGCGTCATGAGAAGAAGTAGTCATTTGATTCCATAACCAACAAGTTATGTGTAAAACTATAACCCATAGGTTATGGATGATCAAGTAAAAAATACAACAGGAACCACTTAAGCCTTTTCAGCGTCTCCCCTGCCCGTTTCGCGCCGCCGCAACAGCAGGTAGGCCAGTGGCACGACGATCATGGACAGCAGCGGCGCCGTCAGCATGCCGCCCACCATCGGCGCCGCGATGCGTTGCATGACTTCCGAACCGCTGCCGCCGCCCAGCATGATCGGCACCAGACCCGCCACGATCACGGCCACCGTCATGGCTTTGGGCCGCACGCGCAGCACGGCGCCTTCGCGGATGGCCGCGAGCAAATCGCCCTCCTCCTGCCGACCTTCGGCCGCACGGCCTTCCCAGGCCTGCTTCAGGTAGAGCAGCATGATCACGCCAAATTCCGCCGCTACTCCGGCCAGGGCGATGAAACCGACGCCGCTCGCCACCGAGAGATGGTGGTCCAGCAGCCATAGCAGCCACACGCCGCCGGCCAACGCAAGCGGCAGGGTCGCCATGATGAGCAGCGCTTCGTCCACGCGGCGGAACGTGAGGTAAAGCAGCACGAAGATGATCAACAGCGTGGCCGGCACCACGATCTTGAGTTTGGCCGCCGCCCTTTCCATATATTCGAACTGGCCGGACCAAGACAGCGCATAGCCGGGCGGCAGCTGGACCTGCTGCGCGACAGCCTGCTGAATCTCGCGCACGGCCGAGCTGAGGTCACGGCCGCGGATGTCCACGTAGACCCAGCCGGACAGCCGCGCATTCTCGCTCTTGAGCATGGGAGGCCCGTCAGCGATGCGCAGTTCCGCCACATCGCCCAGCCGGATCTGGGCGCCGCGCGCGGTCAGCACCGGCAAGGCGCGCAGGCCGTCCACCGAATCGCGCAGCTCGCGTGGATAGCGCACATTCACGGGGAAGCGCTGCAAACCATCCACCACCTCGGCGATATTGTCGCCGCCCACGGCCGCCGCGATCACCTCCTGCACGTCGGCGATGTTCAGGCCATAGCGCGCCGCCGCGTCGCGGTCGATATGCACGTCCACATAGCGCCCGCCGTTCAGGCGTTCGGCCAGGGCCGAGGAGACGGCCGGCAGTTTGCGCACCACCTGCTCAACCTGGGCCGTGATGCGGTCGATGGTTTGCAGGTCCGGTCCAGCCACCTTGATGCCGACCGGGCTTTTGATGCCGGTGGCCAGCATGTCGATGCGGTTGCGGATGGGCGGCACCCAGATATTCGACAAGCCCGGCACCTGGACGATGCGGTCCAGTTCCGCCACCAGCTTGTCCGGCGTCATGCCGGGCCGCCATTGCTCGCGCGGCTTGAACTGGATGGTGGTTTCGAACATTTCCAGCGGCGCGGGATCGGTGGCGCTGTCGGCCCGCCCCGCTTTGCCGAACACGCTCTGCACCTCCGGTACGGTCTTGATCAGGCGGTCGGTCTGTTGCAGCAACTGGGCTGCCTTGCCGGCGCCGATGCCGGGCAAGGCTGATGGCATGTACAGCAGATCGCCCTCGTCCAGCGGCGGCATGAACTCGCCGCCCAGGCGCGTCAGCGGCCAGGCCGTGGCCAGTGCCAGCAAGGCCGCCGCCAGCAGGCAGGACTTGGGCCAGCGCAGCGCCCAATCGAGCACGGGACGGTAGGCGCGGATCAGCCAGCGGTTGAGCGGATTGCTGTGTTCCGGCGGAATGCGGCCGCGTATCAGATACCCCATCAGCACCGGCACCAGCGTCACCGCCAGCACGGCGGCGGCAGCCATGGCGTAAGTCTTGGTCAGGGCCAGGGGCGCGAACAGCTTGCCTTCCTGCGCCTCCAGCGTGAACACCGGAATGAAGGAGAGCACGATCACCAGCAACGACAGGAACAGCGCGGGGCCGACTTCGGCCGCAGCCTCGCCGATCACGAGCCAGTGCGCTTCGCCGCCCAGCGTCTGCTCCGGGTGATCGCGCTGCCAGGCTTCGATATGCTTGTGCGCGTTCTCGATCATCACAACAGCCGCATCGACCATGGCGCCGACCGCGATCGCAATGCCGCCCAGCGACATGATGTTGGCATTCACGCCCTGGTAATGCATCACCAGATAGGAAGCCAGCACGCCAAGCGGCAAGGTCACGATTGCCACCAGCGCCGAACGCGCGTGGAAGAGAAAGAGCGCGCAGACCAGGGCCACCACGGCGAATTCCTCCAGCAGCTTATGCTGGAGATTGTCCACGGCGCGCCGGATCAGATTGGAACGGTCATACACCGGCACCACTTCCACGCCCGGTGGCAGACTGGCTTTCAGCGCGGCCAGCTTGGCCTTCACCGCGTCGATGGTGGCCAGCGCGTTTTTACCCGAGCGCATGATAATCACGCCGCCCGCCACTTCGCCCTGCCCATCCAGGTCCGCGATGCCGCGCCGCATTTCGGGGCCGATCTGGATGCGCGCCACATCGCCCAGTCGCACCGGCACGCCGGCGGCGCTGGTTTCGAGCGGAATCCTGCGGAAATCGTCCAGCCCTTTCAGGTAGCCGGAGGCGCGCACCATATACTCGGCTTCGGCCAGTTCCAGCACCGAGCCGCCGCTTTCCTGATTGGCCTTGCGCACCGCCTCGATCACGCGGCTGTGCGGGATATTCAAGGCGCGCATCTTGGCGGGATCGAGCTGGATCTGATATTGGCGCACCATGCCGCCGATGCTGGCCACCTCCGCCACATTCGGCACGGTTTTCAGCTCGAATTTCAGGAACCAGTCCTGCAAAGCGCGCAACTGGCCCAGGTCCATGCGCCCGCTGCGGTCGACCAGGGCATATTCGTAGACCCAGCCCACGCCGGTGGCGTCCGGACCGAGGGCGGATTTGGCCTGCTGCGGCAGGCGTGACTGGACCTGGTTCAGATACTCCAGCACGCGCGAACGCGCCCAATATGGGTCGGTGCCGTCCTCGAACAGGATGTAGACGAAGGAGTCGCCGAAGAAGGAGTAGCCGCGCACCGTTTGCGCACCGGGAACGGAGAGCATCGTCGTCGTCAGCGGATAGGTGATCTGATTCTCGACGATCTGCGGCGCCTGGCCGGGATAGCTGGTGCGGATGATGACCTGCGTATCGGACAGGTCGGGAATCGCGTCAAGCGGCGTGCGCAGCAGCGCCCAGCCGCCCCAGACGGCCAGGCCCAGCGTCGCCAGCAGCACCAGGAAGCGGTTGGCGATGGACCAGCGGATCAAACGCGCGATCATTTATGCTCTCCCGCGGAATGGCCCGCCGCGCCATGTCCACCATGCGCGCCATGATCGGCGTGAGGATCGAGCTTGGCGCCAGGCGCCTGTCCAGCGTCGGGACGGGCAGCGGCATTGCCGGCCGGTGCTGCGCCGCCCATGCGTTCGGCCGTGCCGCGCAGGCTGGCTTCCGAGTCCAGCAGAAACTGGCCGGAAACCACCACCTGCTGACCTGCGCTCAGGCCCGAACGGATTTCTGTCCGTCCGCCGGATTCGGCCCCGGTCTGCACTTCCACCGGCCGGAATTCGCCTTGTGCCTCGGACACGAAGACAACGCTACGCCGTCCGGTTTGGACCACCGCGTCGGACGGCACGCTCAGCGCCGGCCTGCCCTGCGCCGACGGCAGCGAGAGCGTGACGAACATGCCGGGTGCCAGCCGTCCAGCGGGATTATCGAGCTCGATGCGCGCCTTCAGCGTGCGCGTGGCGGCATCCACCTCGGGCAGCAGCGCCGCCACTTTGCCGCGCAGGACCACGCCCGGCAAGGCCGCAGCCTGTCCCTGCACCGCAGCGCCCGGATGCAGGCTGCCTGCCTGCGCCTCCGGCACCTCGGCCAGCAGCCATACGCTGGACAGGCCGTTGATGCGGAACAGGGACGTTCCCGCCGCCACCGCCATTCCTTCGCGCGCCGACAGTTCTGCCACCACGCCGTCGCGCGGCGCGGTAAGCGTCAGGCGCGCCAGCACCTTGCCGCTGGCCTCCACCTGCCGGATTTGCGGCTCCTCCATGCCCACCAGGCGCATGCGCTGGCGCGCGGCAGCCTCCAATCCAGCCATGCCGCTGCCGCGCATGGCGCGCACTGCCAGGTATTCCTCCTGCGCCGCCACCCACTCCGGCATATACAGTTCAGCCAGGGCCTGGCCGCGCCGCACCGGCTGCAAAGGTGCGCGCACATGCAGACGCTCGACGAAGCCGCTGGCGCGGGCCGGGACGACGGCCACAGCGCGCTCGTCCCAGGCCACATTGCCGACCATATTCAACTCAAGGCCGAACGCGCCTTCGCTCACCGGCGCGGTGCGGATGCCCAGATTCTGCTGTAGTTCGGGGCGGATGCGCACCGTGCCGGAAGCCTCGGCCTCGTCGGCGTAGACCGGCACCAGCTCCATATCCATAAAGGGCGACTTGCCCGGCTTGTCGAAACGCTGGCCGGGAACCATGGGATCGTGCCAGTACAGCACCTTGCGCCCGTTTTCGGCACCGGCTTTCGTGGCTGGCGCGGCCTCGCCATGCCCTGCTTTGCGGCCTTGGCTCAGGCCTGCCTGATAGAGGGCCGCGCCGCCGGCGCCCAGCACAAGCGCGGCCACCGCGCCGATCAAAATACGTTGGTTCACGGTTTCACCTCCGGCATTGCGGGAATCAGGTAGTCGAGCTGGGTGCGCAAGCGGGCGCTGTCGGCCTCCAGCTGCAAGGCTTGCAGGCGCATGTCCAGCGCGTCGCGATGGGCGGCCAGCAGCTCGGCCAGCGTGGCTTTGCCGCCGGAATAGGCAGCCAGCAGCGCCTGGATGCGCTGGGCGGATAGCGGCAGCAGCTCCTTGACGTAGCGTTCGTGGCGCGCATGCAGGGTGCGCCATTCGTCGGCGATCTGCTGCGTTTCGGCGCTGCGAACATGCAGCAGTTCCTCATGTTCGGCGCGCGCCTGGGCGGCCCGCGCCAGTTGCGCCGCCAGTTCGCGGTCCTGGCGCTGGCGCCGGTCCCATTGCAGCGGGACGGACACGCCGAAGGAAACCATATTCGGGTAGCCCGGGCCGCGCTGCTGGAACGTCACTTCCCAGGTCCAGTCGGATTTGCGGTTGGCTTGCGCGCGCTGCGCGTCGGTATCGGCCAGCGCAATCTCAGTGCGTTGCTTTTGCAGCTGGGGATGGTTTTCCAGGCTTTGCTGCACCGTTGACGCCAGCGCCTCGGACTGCGCCGAATGCGGCGCTGGAGCCAGCGGCATGCTGGCGGCGCTGCCTATCCAGCGCGCCAGGCCGGTTTCGGCCGCGCGGCTGCGGCGCTGGGCCTCGCTGCGGCGGTCTTCCAGCTGGCCGATGGCCGTTTTCGCCGCCAGCACGTCGGCCAGCGAGCCGCGTCCGGCGCGATAGCTGGCTTCGGCGGCGCGCAACTGGTCGGCCGCCTGGGTCAATTGGGCCTCCAGCAGAAGCCGCGCCGCGTCGGCGTAATGGCGTTCATACCAGGCCAGCGCCGCATCGCGCCGGACCGCGGCCAGTGCATCGGCACGGGCCGCCCTGCCCTTGTCTGCCTCGCGCTCGTAGCGCTGGGCATTCAGGCTGCGTTTTTCCCGGCTGGTCCACTCCTGCATCACGCCGATGCGGCGCATGGTCATGGAGTCGGCGCCAAGGCTGGCGCGATCGGGACCGCTGAGCGGCATATTATCGACCCCGACTTTCAATACGGGATCGGGCAACTGGCCGGCGGCGACCGCCATTTCGCGCGCGGCGTCGATCGCCGCGTCCTGGGCACGGATCTGGCCGGAACGTTGGGAGGCCAGGCGCTGGGCCTCGGCCAGGGTCAGCTCCGTCTGCGCCAAGGCGGCAACAGGCAGGAGACATACCGCCAGCAGCGCACTGCGCCACGGCGGAGGGCAATGGAAACAAGACATGTGATTCTCCAGACAAAACGAATAGACGCGCGCAGAAGACTGCGGCGCAACTCAGTTCAGGCTTGGAGAAGTGTCAATTGCGGAAGCAGCAGTGGCGGATGGCAAGCGGCGGCGCCGTGGCGCGGCGCAAGCTGGGCGAGGCCAGGAATTGGCGATAGCCGCGCCAGCCCACGGCCAGCAGGCACAGTACCAGGACGATACCCTGCGCCGCGAACGGCAGCACGGGCGGCAAATCGGGCCGGTCGGTCGATTGCTTCCCAACCTTGTCGTAAGAGACGCAAAGCGTGGGCTGCTCCATATCCATCTTCGCGCAGCCGGCCATGGCGGCTGGTTTGGGCTGCATCAGCTCCGTCAGGCCGGGGCAGACATAGCTCGCCAGCGCCCATTGCGTGATCAGCAAAGTGATCACGAGCAGGAGCAGCTTGATTTGGCGGTGGCGGCGAATGGGCGTCATGGCAGCGTCAGTGTATGGCGTGATACTGTCAGGCGACATAATCCAAGTCAAGGCTAAGCATAAACACTCGATGCTAATATGAGCATTCCGACAAAATTACCCAGGAGAAATGAATGCTGACCAGCGCCCGCAACCAACTTAGCGGCAAAGTCACGGCCATCCAGCGCGGCGCCGTGAATGACGAAGTGGAAATCGGTCTGGCCGACGGCCAGAAAATCGTCGCCATCCTGACCCATGGCAGCGTCGAGTCGCTGGGACTGCAGACCGGCTCCGAGGCGCTGGCCCTGATCAAGGCGTCGTGGGTCATCCTGCTCAGCGACGTTTCCGGCATCCGCCTGTCGGCGCGCAACCAGCTGGCCGGCACCGTGCAGGAAGTGAGCACCGGCGCCGTCAACTCCGAAGTCGTGCTGAAACTGGCCGGCGGCGGCGAAATCGTCGCCATCGTCACCAACGACAGCGTGACGAATCTGGGCCTGGCGCCCGGCAAGGCCGCCACGGCCGCTTTCAAGGCTTCCAGCGTCATCGTCGGCGTCAAGGCCTGATCGCCCGCCGCCGCTTGATCCGGCGGCATGTTTGCATTTTGAGCAAAGAGGGACGCTAAGCGCGTCCCTCTGTCATTCGACCCTGGTTCCCGTTATAATTTTCGCCTCCGTTTCGCCAGGAAGTTGCCATGTCGCTGCTCAGTCACCAGCTCGAACTGCTGTCCCCCGCCAAAACCGCTGAAATCGGCCGCGAGGCCATTCTGCATGGCGCCGATGCCGTCTATATCGGCGGCCCCGCCTTTGGCGCGCGCCATAACGCCAGCAATCCGCTGGAGGATATCGCCGCGCTGACGCAATTCGCCCACCGCTACCACGCCCGCATCTTCGTGACCATGAACACCATCATGCACGATGCCGAGCTGGAAACGGCGCGCAAGCAGATCTGGCAACTGTATGAAGCAGGCGTCGATGCCCTCATCATCCAGGACATGGGCCTGCTGGAGCTGGACCTGCCGCCGATCCAGATGCACGCCAGTACCCAGTGCGATATCCGCACTGCGGAAAAAGCGCGTTTCCTCGGCAATGTGGGCTTCTCCCAGTTGGTGTTGGCGCGCGAGCTGACCATCGAGCAAATCCGGAATATCCGCGCGGAAGTCGACACCCCGCTGGAATACTTCATCCACGGCGCGCTGTGCGTGGCCTTCTCCGGCCAATGCTATATCTCGCATGCCGACACCGGCCGCAGCGCCAACCGCGGCGACTGTTCGCAGGCCTGCCGCCTGCCGTATACCCTGTCCGACGGCCAGGGCCGCGTGGTGGCGTATGAAAAACACCTGCTGTCGATGAAGGACAATGACCAGAGCCGCAATCTGGAAGCCCTGGTCGACGCCGGCATCCGCTCCTTCAAGATCGAGGGCCGCTACAAGGACATGGGCTATGTGAAGAACATCACCGCCCATTACCGCCTGCTGCTGGACGAGATCCTGGAGCGCCGCCCCGAGCTGGCGCGCGCTTCCAGCGGCCAGACCAAGGTGCTGTTCACGCCCGATGTGGACAAGAACTTCCACCGTGGCCATACCGATTACTTCGCCCAGGGCCGCCTGGTGGACATCGGTGCCTTCGATTCGCCCAAGTATGTGGGCGTGGAACTGGGTACGGTGAGCCGCATCGGCGGCGACCATTTCGACCTCGTTGCCAACGCGCCGCTGGCGAACGGCGATGGCCTGAACTATATGAACAAGCGCACCACGGTGGGCATTCAGGCCAATACCGCGCAAAAACTGGGCGAGGATGAGGAAGGCCAGCGCTGGCGCGTCTTCCCCAACGAGATACTGAACACCCTGCCCGGCCTGAAAGTCGGCACCGTGATCCACCGCAACCGCGACCACCAGTGGGAAGCGGCGCTAAACAAGAAGTCCTCCGACCGCAAGGTGGCGCTGGACTTGACGCTGAGCGAATGCGCCGGCGGCCTGTGTCTGAGCATCTGCGACGAGGATGGCATCGCCAGCTCGACCGAAGCGCTCATCGAATTCCAGCCGGCGCAACAGGCGGAGCAGGCCGACGCGTCCCTGCGCGCCAGCCTGGGCAAACTAGGCAACACCATGTTCGAGGCGCGCCAGGTGGAACTGACCTTGTCGCGCCCCTGGTTTGTGCCCTCCTCGGCCATCAATGCGCTGCGCCGCGAAGCGATCGAGGCGCATGAGTCGGCGCGCGTGGCGGCCTGGCTGCGTCCTGAGCGCAAGCCGGCGGAAGAACCGCCTGCGGCCTACCCTGAAACGCAGCTCAGCTATCTGGCCAATGTGTACAACGAGAAGGCGCGCACCTTCTATCACAAGCACGGTGTGCAGCTGATCGACGCGGCTTACGAGGCGCATGAAGAGCCGGGCGAGGTGTCGCTGATGATCACCAAGCACTGTCTGCGCTTCTCCTTCAATCTCTGCCCCAAGCAGGCCAAGGGCGTGCAAGGTGTCCAGGGCCAGGTGCGCGCGGAGCCGATGACGCTGGTGAGCGGCAACGAGCGCTACACGCTGCGCTTCGACTGCAAGCCCTGCGAGATGCATGTGGTGGGTGCGATGAAGACCAACATTCTGAACTCGCCGCCGCCATCGGCCATTCCATACAGCCCGCTGGTATTCCATCGCCAGCGTCCGCGCAGCAACTGAGCGCGTGGGGCGCGGATGCCTCTCGGCGTCCGCGCTGTCGCCAGTCAGGGCAGGCTGTAGTTGAAGCCGTAGAAATGCTTGCCGCCCTCGATCTGGATGGTCATCGTCCCCTTCAAACCTTTCAGCTCGCCGGTCGCCGAATCCGGCACCACGCTGACCATCAGCGTCGGCGCGCCATGATCCATTAGACCCGAGTGTTGAAGGAAGAACGTGCCCTTGCGTCCTTCCAGCGTGGCGCTCACCTGCTCCAGCGCCACATAACCCGCCGAACCTTTAACCTCGGTACGCACAGCCAGCATTTCGCCAATGCTGCTGCCGTCCAACGGGCCGTGGAAGGTTTTCTCAATGCGCTGGCGGCCCCACGGCGGAGAGTCGGCCGACGTTTGCGGCGTGAGTTTTACATCGAAATCGCCCTGAATCTGCATATTGCTGCCTCCTGCATACGCCGCTTGCGCGGCCAAGATAAGAAAAATGGAAAAGATGGGTTTCACGTTCAGGCTCCTGTAAGATCGCTGCCTCGGTCCATAGTAGACAGGATGAGCTGCCTCCCATGATTGGAAAAACGCGACAAGACCTCGGCCAGCCGCGCGGCATTCTGGTGCCGCGCTTCGGCGTGGGTCAGTTCAGCCACCAGCGTGAAGCGCCCTGCGCGGCGCTGGCCGGTCTGGTGGAGCATTACTGGCATGTGGCCTGGGATATGCAAGGCCATCCGCCGCAAGCGCAGGAAACCCTGCCGCATCCGAGCGTGCATCTGGTAGTCGAAAAGAATGTCGACGGTATTTATGGCGTACAGACGGCGCGCTACAGTCGCATGCTGGAAGGGCAAGGCTTTGCCTTCGGCATCAAGTTCCGTCCGGGGGGATTCCAGCCCTTCCTGCGCGCGCCGCTGGCCACCATCGCCGACCGGCGCGTGACGCCGGATGCCGTGTTTGGCGCTGCCGGAACGGCCTACGCCGCCCGGATACGCGCTTGCGTCGATGCCGGCGCCATGATGGCGGCTGCCGAAGCCTTTCTATTGGAACGCCTGCCGCCGCCGGATGCCAACACGGACCTGGCCAACCGGCTGGTGGCCGCGATTGACGCCGACGCCAGCATGACCACGGTCGATGCCCTGGTCGCGGCCTCAGGTCTGAACAAGCGCGCCTTGCAGCGCCTGTTCCAGCACTATGTGGGAGTCGGGCCGAAATGGGTGATCAAGCGCTACCGCATGCACGAAGCGGTGGCCCAGCTGCAATCGGGCGCGCCGCTGCGGCTGGCGCAGCTGGCGCTCGATCTGGGTTACTTCGATCAAGCCCATTTCATCAATGATTTCACCGCCCTGGTGGGCAAGCCGCCGGGCGAATATGCCCGTCAACTGCCGACCCCGGCCTAACCATTCAACGCGTCTGCCGGCCGTTCGCGGTGCAAAAAGACCGGGTGGCAAACCTCCTGCTTCGCTTGCGGCGGCGCTGATGCCATGGCCCGCTCCACGTTTTGCTGGAAGATCGCCAGCAAGCCCTCTTCCAGCCCCAGGGTATGGTATTCGTTGGCACCGTTGAGCAGGCCAATCTGCACGTCTTCGGCGACGGCGAAGTCCTCGGCGTCGAAGACTGCATCGTTGGTGTAGTCGAAGCGCTTGGCCAGCGCCGCCTGTCCCTCCTCGCCCGCAAAGGCTTCGGGCCGGTACAGCATTTCATGGGTCCAGATGGTGCGGTCGGCGGCTTCCGGGTAGAAGCTGTTGATCGACACATAGTCCGGATGCAGGATGAAGAAGGCTTGCGGGAAGAGCGAGTAATAGACCGAGGCGTAATCGAGAATCTTCCAATCCTTGCTATCAGCCTGCAAAGCGTCGAGCACATTGGTTCGCGCGGCCGACAGGCGGATATGCTGGCCATGTTCCGTGTGCGCGATCACGCCCTTCTTGAAGCTGCGCACCAGCGTATCCTTATGCAGATAGGGCACGTGGTAGCCTTCCAGATAGGTCTTGATCAGCATCTTCCAGTTGGCCTTGCGCACCACCTTGTTTTTACGGTAGGGCACCAGCTCGTCGACCTTGAAGCACTCGAAGTCCTCGGCCATCGGTCCCAGACATTCGGCGATATCGATCTTCGCGCCCGGCGTGGGATGCACCCAGACCAAGCCGCCATGCTCGAGCACCGGCAGCTCCACCAGGCCCATGGTGTCGCAATCGACGCCGGGGAAGTTATGGGCGCGCGACATCGAGCGCAGCGTCCCGTCCAGTCCATACACCCAGCCATGGAAAGGACAAACAAAATTCTTGAGCTGCTCCTCCTGGCCCGTCACCAGGCGCGCGCCACGATGGCGGCAGGTGTTGAGGAAGGCGCGCAGCACGCCATCCTTGCCGCGCACCACCACGAAGGGCCGCTTGTCCCAGTCGCTCAGCAGGTAGTCGCCGGTTGCGCGGACGTGGGAAGCGTGGCCCGCCACCATCGGATAGTTACGGAACACCGTCGCCATTTCCTGCTCCAGGATGGCGGGATCGGTGTAGATGTTCACCGGCAGCTTGACTACTTTGCCCAACATTGCCTGATCGCGTCCCACTTCCCGCAGGGCGAGCAAGGTCTGCAAGGTTTGCACTTGCGTTTCGTGTTTCATCGTTTCTCCAGACAGCTGAAATGGAATTCTTAAGTGGCCGACACCACCGTGCCTTGGGCCAGCGCGCACAGCGTCTCCGTCCCCTCGTCCACCGCGTAGATCTCGCACTGGCACACGGCCTGGCGCTTGCCCGCGCTGCGTGCTTTGGCGCGCGCCACCAGTTGCTGGCCTTTGGCTGGTTTGAGATAGTTGATCTTGAATTCGGAAGTGAGCGCATTGCCGCCTAAGGCAAGACCTCCGGCAAAGGTGATGGCGTTATCGGCCAGATAGCTGACCGCACCGCCATGCACAAAGCCATGCTGCTGTTTGTGGTGGCTGGCAACCGGCAAGGTCAGCTCGGCGTGATCGGCGCCAGCATCGGTCAGTTTGGCGCCGATGAACTGGCTGAAAGGCTGGGATTCGAACACCTGATGAGCAAAGGCCAGTAAGTTTTCCATGGTCGTTTCCGTGTGAGGGCGAATTGAAATGAGACGCGATGTGGGCGCCCTGGTTTACGGTTATTATTTTAAGAAGCTTGTTCGTCAACCTTGTTCGGATTTCCTCGCATGAAACAGCCGCTCCCGCCAACGCCCGTGCCAGCGCGCAGAAGGCCGCAGCAATCGCGTGCGCGCCAGACTTCCCTGGCTCTGCAGCACGCCTTTGTTCGGCTTTTGCCCGAACGCGGCTTCGATGCTTTGACTATAAGGGAGATAGTGGATGTGGCGGGAACGGGCCTGGGCAGTTTTTACGAATATTTCGCCAACAAGGATGATCTGGCACGCGTGGCCGTACACCTGCGTTCCAAGACGCTGCTGGAAGCGATGCGCCACGCCGTCACCGCGCAAACGGGCCAGCCCTTGGCCCAGGTAGTGCGCGCCATCCTGCGCGCACTCGCCGACGCGCATGCAAGCCACCCACTGGAATGGGGCGCGCACTATGCGCTGGAACGGCAGGTCAGCGATCCGGATGCCTACGCCAGAATGTACGAACGCTTTGTCAAGGAATGGACCATCGCTCTCGTCAGCGCGGCCGAAGGCCCGAGCGCCGGTCCAGAGCTGGACGAGGTGGCGCGCACCTGCCACACCATCGCCTATGGCCTATTCGCCCATGCCCATATCCGCGCGTACGCCGGCGCTGCCTTGGTGCCTGATGCGCAAGTCGTGGCGCATCAGGCTGAACTGGCGCTGCTTGGCTATCTGACGCAGCTGCAGGCGCCTTGAACTGGGGTGAAGGCATTGTTGCGAATACAATCAATGTTATACTTCGCACATCAAATTCATCGACTTTCAAATGAAAACTTTACCCGCCTCGCTAGCCCTGCTGGCAGCATTGATTGGGCCGGCAGCGCAGGCCGACACCACCACTTCCGGTAGCATCCAGTTATCCCACTTCCTCGCGCCTGGCATGCTTGATCTTGGTACTGCGCTGCCGGGAACCTTCCGTTTTACCAGCGCCACCTTGACGTTCAATTTCACCGGCTGGGGCGAATTTCAGCAGGAAGGCTCGGCGCTGCCGGGCGGCTATGCGCTAAGCAGCCGCACGGTTGGCGGCCTCCCCTGCCCGCGCAGTGGACAGGTGTACTGTTCATTTAGCTCTCTACAGTATGAGCGCATCAGCACTACCCGCATGGTGCAGGGGGTGGAACGTGCGGAACTCACCGTTGGCGCCTACAGCACCAGCGCCGATAACGGCGGACTGCTTGCAGCGCGCCGTGAGGACCATGGCCGGCAGTTCGAGCGCAATGTCACCACGGAAGGCGAATATGAATTCGGCCGGAACTATGATGCCGACGGCAATCTGGCTTCCATTATCTATTCATACGACAGGAAGACCGAGGATTTTTACACGCGCAACTACTGGGATTTTCTGGCACGCGAAAAGAACGTGTCCTCGCTCACCTTGACGCTGGACGCAGACAGCTTGACGCTGCTCAACAGCAATCGCCAGATCGCTTATCAGTTAAATACCTCGCGCCTGTTCCTGGATAACGCCACGCTCGACTACAGCGGCGTCAGCGCGGTACCGGAACCCGCCAATGCCGCCATGCTGCTGGCTGGCCTGGCCGTTGCCGGCATCGCGCTGCGCCGCCGGCACGGCTGACGCTCTACGCCTTCAACTCCGGCTTATCCAAGCCGGGATCGACGCGCTGGCCGATGTCGCGCAGACGGGCCAACTGGTCGGTCAGTCCGGGCGCATCGTCCAGGCTGCCGACGAAGGTCCACAGATAGGTCATCACCGCATACACATGGCCGGCGCTCACGTCCGGCGTGCTCACGAGCTGCCAGATTGCCAGCACAAACAGCAGGGCCGCAACGCTGCCGATCACCAGATAGGCGCCGGCCTCGCGGTCGGACAGCAGGATACGCAGGCGCGCCAGCAAACCGTAGTGGCGCATCAGCATCGGCGCCTGTGCGTTTTCCACCAGCCGGATCTCATGCTCTAGGCGGTCGTTGATGCGCTCATGCAGCTGCTGGTTGCGCACAGCGAACTGCGGCAGCAATGCCACGCACAACACCAGCGACAGCAGACAGGCTGCACCAACCCACGGCTCGATCGCCAGCAGCATCACGGCCGCACCGAAAATCGACGCGACGGCAGTTGCCAGCAGCGGCAACTGCTGCTCGAAAAAATCGACAAACTGGCGCGCCAGCACCACGCGGGCAGCGACGGTGGACGTGCTCTGCTGCTGCTCGCGCTGATTGAGAATAACCGGCACCGCCAGCCGCGTATAAATATGGGTAAAGGTGCGGGTATCGACCGCGCGCCGCAGCGCGCCCACCACCCAAAAGGCCAGCACCACCAGCGCATACAGCAGGGCGCGCGGCGCGTTGCCGGCGATGATGGCATCCACCGCATAGCCGGCGAACACCGGATAGGCAAGCAGCAGCGCATTCTCCAGGCCGACGAGGGAGAACGTGCCGAGCAGCTTGCCCGCATGGGCGCGGCCGATGGCTTTCAGGGTTTCGCTGGCCGACTGTTGGCCCAGGCCAGTAGTGGCATCGTTAGACATCTTCATTTCTATTTCCTTGATTTGCCTGCTTCCTTGTATTTGAGCAGTCGCTCAAGTATTATGTTTGAGCGACTGCTCAAGGCGCAAGCGCTGTTACAAACTGATGCTGTTTGATATCAAGGACTTACCGCATGCCACCTGCCAACGGCGCCGACCGGCGCGAACAAATCATCGCCGCCGCACTGGAACTGTTTCAGGAAAATGGCTTCGCCACCGTTTCCACACGCGATCTGGCCGAACATGCCGGCCTCTCGCGCAGCCACGTCTATCACTACTTCCCGGACTGGAAGACGCTGCGGCGCGAAGCCTTCGAACGCTTCATGGCCGCGCAGATCGCCGAAACGGAGTCCATCCATGCCGGACTGGCGGCGCCCAAGGCGCTGAAAAGCTTCTTCCGTCACTACCTGCCAAAGGAAAATGACCACGACTGGGCCATGTGGATGGGCGCCTGGGTGGAGTCGCTGCGCGAGCCGGAACTGGCGGCCAGCTTTCACCAGGGCACAGGGCATTGGGAAGGCATGCTGGAGAAAATCATCCGGCAAGGGATTGGTGATGGCGAATGGACTTGCGCCCACCCGGCGCGGGCGGCGCGCCAGCTGCTCGCGCTGCTGAACGGCTACTCTGACAATATGCTGCTGCGCGCCGACGCCACGGCATCCGCGCAGCCACTGCAAGAAATCATGGAGGTGGCCCGGCTTTTGCTGCCGCCGCCTGGAAAGGACTAAATAATGAACATCATTCTACGCAAGGAGCAAGGCGGCGATATCGACGCGATCGCCCGCTTGACCGAAGCTGCTTTTCTCAGCGAAGAGCACTCCAGCCATACCGAACAATTCATCATCAACGCCCTGCGCCGTGCTGGGCAACTGACTATCTCCATCGTCGCGCTGGAGGGCGAAACCATCGTCGGCCATGTGGCGGTTTCTCCGGTCGCCATTTCTTCCGGCGCAGGCGGCTGGTACGGATTGGGGCCGATTTCAGTCTCGCCGCAACACCAGCACCGGGGCATCGGTTCGCAGCTGATGAAAGCCGCGTTGGCCGAGCTGCAAGGCTTGGGCGCCGCCGGCTGCGTGGTGCTGGGCGATCCCGGCTATTACGGCCGCTTTGGCTTCAAGGCCGACGCCAGCCTGGAACTACCCGGCATCCCTGCCGAGTACTTTCAGGCACTTTCCTTCGGCGCCCCGCTGCCGCGAGGCCAGGTCAGCTACCATGCCGCGTTCGAAGCGAAGGAATGAGGCATGTTCGGCGACTGCAGGGCAGCGGCAATCGGCAATCGGCAAAGATAGTCGACTAAATTCGCCGCTGCAATCAGTCAGGGCATCAGCCGGAACTGCTCAATGAAGCGGCGCTGGGCGCCGGGGTTGGCGGTTTTCCACGCTTCGAATTCGGAGCGGTAGGCTTCGCTGAACATCAGCGTGAAGATGGCCGCTTCGAGCTGGCCGGCGTCGTGGATGGCTTTCAGCTTGCGCAGGTCGGGACGCGCCAGCGCCTTGGCTTGCTCGCCGCCGCTTTCCGCCGTGGCCAGCGCGGCCTTCCAGCTGGCCAGCTCCAGTTCAAACGGGCGCGCTTTGCGGCCGGCCTTGTGCGCGGCCGCGCGCATATTGGCCTGTTTGAAGGCGTAGGCCAGCCAGATGGCATGGTCGGCATCGCTGCTGGCCGTGGTGCCGGAAAATTCGCTGGACAGCGTCAGCTCGCTCTTGCCGCTTTTCTCGTCAAAGTCCACGCTGGCGCCGCGTTTCAGGTTCAGCGCCGCCAGCGGCCGCCCGCCGGCCGACGCCAGCACCGCCAGGCGCTCCCAGCCCTGGCGCTGGTTCGGCACCGCTTCGATGGCTTTGTACAAGGCGTTTTCCGTGCCCTGCCGGTCGCCCAGATGGATCAGCGCATCGGCCAGAAAACGCCAGGCCTGGGGATGCAGGGGATCGGTTTCCGCCGCTTTGCGGAACAGCAGTTCGGCCGCTACCCAATTTTTCTCGACGAAATAGGTGTCGCCCTCCATCAGCCACGCCGAGGCATAGCCGGGATCGGCGCGCTGGGCCTCGCGGTACTTGGCGCGCGCTTCGTCCATCTTGCGCTTATGGAAGAAGACTTCGCCTTCGATAAAGGCTTGCGCCGCCTCCCGCGTGGGCTGGTAGCTGCTGCGCTCGTTGTCGCCGGCCAGGCGGCGCAGGATTTCCTGCGCCAGCGGATCGCCGTCGAAGCGTTCCAGCGCGGCGCGGGCATAACTCTCGGCCTGGGCGCGCAGTTTCGGCACGTCGGCGCTGTCGGCGTCGAGCGAGGCGGAATACAGGGTGTGCGCCAGCGCCGACAGCGGGCCGGACGCTTGCGGCGCCAGTTTGCGCGCCTGCTCCAGGCGGCTGGCCGCTTCCTGGAAACGTCCCTGCGCCGTCAGGCCATGCGCTTCGGACACCATCATTTCCACTTGGCTACTACCAAACAGCGCCGAACCTGCCTGCTCCGGCGGCGCCGCGGCCACCGCCGCCTGCAAGCTGCATACCGCCAACACCCCTTGAACCATCAAACTGCGCAACACACCCGCTCCCGAAAAACAGCAAAGCCGAATTGTAGTCTTCATTTTATGCATTTGCTAAGTATTTGCGCGGTGGTATTGGCTATAATTGCAAAGCTGCCAAACCGATAAAAAAATGAGGAATTGCTGGATGAAACGTGCTGTCCCCCTGCTCTGCGCGGCCATGCTGGCGCAGCTGCCGCTGCCTGCCCTGGCCGACCCGTTCGAAATGGTCGAATCCAAGCCTTTGAAAGAGCTGTGGATCAATCCCGGCTTTTACTCCTGGCACTTCCAGAGCGACAAGGATCTGGACAACACCAATCCCGGCCTGGGCGCCGAATACCGCTTCTCCACCGTGGCGGCGGTCACGGCCGGCCGCTTCCACAATAGCGACCGCCAGATGTCCAACTATGCCGGGATTTACTACCAGCCCATCAAGTGGGGACCGCTGCGCATCGGCGGCGTGGTAGGCGGCTTCAACGGCTATCCCAAAATGCGCGACGGCGGCTGGTTCCTGGCCGCCATCCCAGTTGTCAGCCTGGAGTACGAGCGCGTCGGCGTCAACTTTGCGATCATTCCAACCTATAAGGAAAGGCTGCACGGGGCTTTTTCGATACAGCTGAAACTAAAACTGTTTGAATAAAGCGCCTTTGCGGCCATATACAGCATATGAGCCATACGCCAACAGCCGTTCTGTTCGACCGCGAAGACCATCTGCCGCGCAAGGCCGGCACGGCTGACGAACTCTCCCGGCTCGCCTCATTTATTTGCGGCGAGCCCATCGCCTTCGCCGTGCTGGCGGATGAGGAGGCGTTGCACGCCGCCATGCCCGACGGGCTGGACCCGGCCCAGCGCCAGGCCCTGTTCGATCTGGCGCGGGTGGCGGCCGGCCACAATGTGCTGCGCCGCCGCCTGGCGCGCGCCGAGGGTTTTCTGCAAGGTTTTGCCGAACACTCCCCTTCCCCGCTGTGGATCAAGGATAGGCGCGGCAGCTATGTGATGGGCAATGCCGCCCTGCACGGCTTGCTGGGCGTGGAGCAGCCCGGCCTGCTGGGCAAGGACGACAGCCATTTCTGGCCGGAAGACATCAGCCGCAGCCTGGCCGAACAGGACCGCGCCGTGCTCGATCACAGCGAAGTCATCAAGACCATGGAAACCTCGGAAGATGGCGCGCGCCACTGGCTGGTGCATAAATTCCCCATCGATGTCGATGGCGAGCCCTTCCTGGGCGGTTCCGCCATCGAAATGACCAATGAGGTGGAAAAGGAGCGCACCCTGATCCGCCACGACAATTTCTATGTCCTGCTGTCGCGCCTGACGGCCATCATCTCCCGCGCCCGCCACCTGGAAACCCTGTGCCTGGACGCGTGCCGCGTGGCAGCAACCCAGCAAGGCATCGATATCGTCGACATCAGCTGTGCCGATCCGGTCAGCGGTACGCTGTCCATATTCACTTCGGCCGCCAGCGATGGCAGCGAACACGTCTGGCCGGCGCGCTGCAACCAGTCCGGCCCGCCGCCGGACTGGTTTGCCGCCGATGTGGCGGCGCTGGCGGTAACCGGCGGCAAAATGCAGATCACGCATGAGATGAATCATGCCTGCCGCCGCCGCAATATCGCCTCCTGCATGGCGATTCCGCTCTTCGTCAACGAGCGCTGTTGGGGCGTGATCTCGATCTATTCCCAGCGCGCCGATTTCTTCGACAGTTTTTACCGCGAACGGGCGGGCGAACTGGGCACGGAGCTGAGCTTCGGCCTGGAACGCCTGATCAACGCCCAGGAACTGCACCGGCTGGCGCGCACCAACGCGCTGTCCGGCCTGCCCAGCCGCCTGCAGTTCGAGGAGCAGATCGCCGCGCTGGCCGCGTCCAGCATGGCCGGCACGGTGCTGCTGGTGAATATCAACCGCTTCGACGATCTGAGTTCGGCCTACGGCAACGCCGCCGCCATTGGCCTGATGCGCGTGATCGCCCAGCGCCTGCGCGCCGCCGTCAGCGAGCGCATGTTGCTGTCCCATGTGGGCATCGGCCGCTTCGCCCTCTTCCTGCCGGCGACGCTGGAAGATTCGCCGGAGAATTTTGTGCACGAAACCATCGTGCCGCTGCTGCAGGGCGCCTACCAGGTCGAGCAGCACAAGATCTGGTGCACCATCAATGTCGGCGCGGCCTCGCTGCCCGAGGACGGCGTGAATGCCGACACCCTGCTGGTGAAAGCCTGGGATGCGCTGGCCAGCGCGCGCGACCGCGAGCTGCGCTTCGGCGTCTACAACCGCGAAGAACTGGGCCAGACCACGCGCCAGATCAGCCTGGAATCCGAGCTGCGCGACGCCATCGAGCGCCAGGAATTCATCAACTACTATCAACCCAAGATCGACCTGAAGACGGGCCGGCTGGCCGGCGCCGAGGCGCTGATACGCTGGCGCCACCCGCAGCGCGGCCTGGTGTCGCCAGCCGAATTCGTGCCCCTGCTGGAGCGCAGCGGCCTGGTGATCGCCGCCGGCCGCCAGGTCATGCAGCGCGCCATGGAAGACTGGCGCGGCTGGCATGACGCCGGCCTGAAGCCGCCGCAGATCGCAGTCAATGTGGCGCCGGCCCAGTTCCGCTGCGATTCCCTGCTGGGCGATATCCAGCATGCGCTGGAAACGGCGGGCGCGCGCCACCATCCGCTATCGATTGAAATCACCGAAAGCAGCCTGGTGTCCGACCACCGCCGCGTGGCCGAGATCCTGCACCGCATCCGCCGCCTCGATGTGCCGATTGCCATCGACGATTTCGGCACCGGCTATTCCTCCTTGGCCTATCTGGTTTCGCTGCCGGTCGATGTGCTGAAGGTGGACCGCTCTTTCGTCATGAAGATGACGCAGGACGCCGGCTATATGGGCCTGGTCAACACCATCGTGTCGCTGGCCCACACCCTCGACCTGAAAGTGGTGGCCGAAGGCATCGAGTCGGAAGAGGAAGCCAAGCTGCTCAAGCTGCTGCGCTGCGAACAGGGACAGGGCTATCTGTACGGACGCCCTGTCCCCGCCGAGGAATTCGCCGCCATGCTCGAGCGTTAAAGCCGGCGCATGGGGCTTGCCGCCTGAGTGCCTGCTTAGTGCCTGGTGCTGCGCGCCGTCGCCACCTGGTCCAGGATATGGCGCGGCACCACGCCGTAGTGCTGGAACTCCATGGTGTAGGTGGCTCGGCCCTGGGTCAGCGAGCGCAAAGTGGTCGAATAGCCGAACATCTCGGCCAGCGGCACCAAGGCCTTGATCTGCTTGCCGCCGCCGCCCGGAATCTCGTCCATGCCCTGCACCATGCCGCGCCGCGAAGTCAGGTCGCCCATCACATTGCCCATGAACTCTTCGGGCGTTTCCACCTCGACGTGCATCATCGGCTCCAGCAGCTGCGGGTCGGCCTTGCGCATCGCTTCCTTGAAGGCGATCGAACCGGCCATGCGGAAGGCGTTCTCGTTCGAGTCCACGTCGTGGTAGGAACCGAAGGTCAGCGTGACGCGCACGTCGACCACCGGATAACCCGCCAGCACGCCGGCCTGCAGCGTTTCCTGGATGCCCTTGTCCACCGCCGGGATGAACTCGCGCGGCACCACGCCGCCCTTGATCGCATCCACGAACTCATAGCCCTTGCCCGCCTCCGCCGGCTCCAGCTTGAGCACCACGTGGCCGTACTGGCCCTTGCCGCCGGACTGCTTGATGAACTTGCCCTCGACGTCCGACACGGCCTTGTGCACAGTCTCGCGGTAAGCCACCTGCGGCTTGCCCACGGTCGCCTCCACGCCGAACTCGCGGCGCATGCGGTCCACCAGAATCTCCAGATGCAGCTCGCCCATGCCGGACATGATGGTCTGGCCCGATTCCTCGTCCGTATGCACGCGGAAGGACGGATCTTCCTGGGCCAGGCGATTCAGCGCCATGCCCATCTTCTCCTGGTCGGCCTTGGTCTTCGGTTCCACCGCCTGCGAAATCACCGGCTCGGGGAAGATCATCTTTTCCAGCACGATCACATGGTCGGGAGAACTCAGCGTGTCGCCCGTCGTCATCGACTTCAGGCCCACGGCGGCGGCGATGTCGCCCGCATACACCTCCTTGATTTCCTTGCGCTCGTTGGCGTGCATCTGCAGGATGCGGCCCAGGCGTTCGCGCTGCTGCTTGGTCGGGTTGTACACGGTGTCGCCCGAATTCACCACGCCGGAATACACGCGGAAGAACGTCAGCTGGCCCACGAAAGGATCGCTCATGATCTTGAAGGCGAGCGCGGAGAACGGCTCGTCGTCGGCCGGATGGCGTTCGATTTCATTGTCGTCCTCATCGTGGCCGGCAATGGCCGGCACATCCACCGGCGAAGGCAGATAGTCGATCACCGCATCCAGCATGGCCTGCACGCCGCGGTTCTTGAAGGCGCTGCCCGCCAGCATGGGCACGATCTCATTACGGATCGTGCGCTGGCGCAGTGCCGACTTGATTTCCTCTTCCGTCAGCGCTTCGCCGTTCAGATACTTCTCGGTCAGCTCGGGCGTGGCTTCGGCGGCCGCTTCCACCATATGGTCGTGCCACTTCTGCGCCAGCTCTTTCAGCTCGGCGGGAATATCCTCGTAAGTGAACTTCACGCCCTGGCTGGCGTCGTCCCAGCTGATGGCGCGCATCTTCACCAGATCGATCACGCCGTGGAAGTTGTCCTCCGCGCCGAGGGGGATCTGGACCGGCACCGCCACGCCTTTCAGGCGGTCGCGCACCTGCTGCTGCACGCGGAAGAAGTCCGCGCCGACGCGGTCCATCTTGTTGACGAAGGCAATGCGCGGCACCTTGTATTTATTGGCCTGGCGCCAGACGGTCTCCGATTGCGGCTGCACGCCGCCCACCGAGTCATACACCATCACGGCGCCGTCCAGCACGCGCATGGAGCGCTCGACCTCGATGGTGAAATCGACGTGGCCGGGCGTATCGATGATGTTAATGCGGTGCTCGGGATAATTGCCCGCCATGCCTTTCCAGAAGGCCGTGGTGGCGGCGGAGGTGATGGTGATGCCCCGTTCCTGTTCCTGCTCCATCCAGTCCATCGTGGCCGCACCGTTATGCACTTCGCCAATCTTGTGATTTACGCCAGTGTAGAACAGGATGCGCTCGGTGGTCGTGGTTTTGCCAGCATCGATGTGGGCACTGATGCCGATGTTGCGGTAACGCTCAATAGGTGTCTTGCGGGTCATCACAAATCTCCTTGAACGGTGCTCCACATAGAGGGAAGCATCGTTGATTCTAACAGTAATGGAGAACTGAAGTATGGGAGGCCATGCAAGATTTCAAGCCCGGCAGCAAGGACTTTCTTGCCACGCCAGCGTCGCGTCGCAGTCACGTAAACAGCGTCTATCCGCCTTTTTTCTTGCAAGCGTTTTTGGCCTCGGCGTATATTGATTCGAGGCATAGAAGCTTCGCCGTTCACAACAGCCTGTCCAGTGCGCGGACTTGCACGCACAGCAAGACCGGCATATCAAGGGAGAGCTGGGATGAAGTTTGCAAACATGAATATTGGCGCCCGCCTGGGCTTGTCTTTCGGCCTGGTGATCGTGCTGCTGGCCATGATCGTCACCATCGCACTGTCGCAGATGTCGCAGGCGGCGGACCGCATGAGCAATATGCTGGATGACCGTTACTACAAGATTGACCTGGCCAACCAGATTAAACAAAACGTCATCACCATTCACAAATACATGCGCAACTCCCTGCTGGCGGCCGACGAAGCGGCCGTCAAGCGCGAGGCCGATGCGATGAATGCGCTGCGTGCCCAGAACAAGGAACTGCTCGAAAAATTCGACAAGGTGATCAACGTGCCGAAGGCGCGCGAAATCTTCACCAACATCACCACCGCGCGCGCCCAGGATCTGACCAACCAGCAAAACCTGCTGCGCCTGATTGGCGAACTCAAACTCGACGATGCGCGCAAGCTGATCAACGGGCAGATCAGCGAGTCGGAAAAAAAGTACGTCGGCTATCTGGAAGAGATGAGCGACCTGCAGGAAGGCCGTATGGCCGAAGAATCGAAAATGGCCAAGGAAAGTTTTGGCACCGCCCGCATCCAGATGCTGGCCATTGCCGCCGTCACCATTGGCGTCACTATTTTGATCGGCTGGCTGGCCAGCGGCAGCATCACCCGCCCGCTCAACGATGCGGTGGGTCTGGCGCGGCGCGTGGCCGATGGCGACCTGTCGGCCCGGATCGAAGTCAAATCCAATAATGAAACCGGCCAGCTGCTGGCCGCCCTGCGCGATATGAACGACAGCCTGGGACGCATCGTGCGCCAGGTGCGCAGCGGCACCGACACCATGGTCACGGCTTCGCAGGAAATCGCCACCGGCAACCTCGACCTGTCGTCGCGCACAGAGCGCCAGGCTTCGGCGCTGGAAGAAACCGCTTCCTCGATGGAAGAGCTGACCGGCACCGTCAAACTGAACGCGGCCAATGCCACGCAAAGCAATGAGCTGGCACAGTCGGCCTCCGAAGTCGCGCAGCGCGGCAAGAGCGTGGTGGCACAGGTGGTCGACACCATGGGCGCGATCAACGAATCCTCGCGCAAGATCGTCGACATCATCGCCGTCATCGACGGCATCGCCTTCCAGACCAATATCCTGGCGCTGAACGCCGCCGTCGAAGCGGCGCGCGCCGGCGAACAGGGACGCGGCTTTGCCGTGGTGGCCTCCGAAGTCCGCAATCTGGCGCAACGCTCGGCCGCCGCCGCCAAGGAAATCAAAACCCTGATCGGCAATTCGGTGGAACAGGTGGATGCGGGCGCGCAGTTGGTCAGCCAGGCCGGCCACACGATGGACGAAGTGGTCAGCAGCGTCGAGCGCGTGACCTCCATCATCGGCGAGATCACCCACGCCAGCAAAGAACAAAGCGCCGGCCTGGAGCAGATCAATCAAGCCATCGTCGAGATGGACGACGTCACGCAGCAGAACGCCGCCCTGGTGGAACAAGCCGCCGCGGCCGCGCAAAGCATGCAAGAACAGGCGCGCAGCCTATCCGAGCTGGTCGGCGTCTTCCGGCTCGACGCCAGTGCCGCCAGCCGCGCCCTGCCCGGCCCCTCCCGCCTCGCCCTCAGCGCGTAAAAGCCCCACCTTTGATCTTCATCAACAAATGTCCACCCTGGTGTCAGGCACCAGAGGTGGACATTCTTTGATTTTTCTCAAGAAATGTCCGACCGTGGTGCCTGGCACCAGGGTGGGACATTGTTTGATCTGGCGCAAACTTAGTTGAGGTAGATGTCGCGGCGCAAGCGTTCCATTTCGCGGCGATGGCGGTCGGCCCAGCGGTTGGCTTCGTGCAGGTGCTGGTCGGTGTCGGAGAGGTAGTCGAGCAGGTCGCGCCGTTCGCGGTCGCGGCGACGGTCCTGCTTGGCGGTTTCTTCGTTGTTGGGACGGTCTTTGCGTTCCTGTTCGGAGCGGATTTCGCGTTCCAGACGGTCCAGGCGCTTGCGCCCATCGTGCAGACGGTGGGCCAGGTCGTCGGCGCGCGAGACGGCTTCGTTGTAGCGCGCTGCGGCTATTTCGTAATCGCGGCCGCTGATCATGGCGCGCTTGAGCTGGTTCTGGATCGGCGCGGCGCAGACGTCGATAGCCATCGGCTCGCCACGGCGGCCGAAGTCGAAGGCGTTGTCCGGATTGCAGTACTGCGCATTGCGCGCCTGCCAGGCCTGGGTGTACAGCTCGCGCGTGCGGACGATCACGAATACGCCGTCGCGCGGCGCGTTGGCCATGCGCTGATCGAGCATGAAAGGCTTGCCGTAGCCGTCGTCATGGCCGGCCTGGGTCCAGTATTCGGCCAGACGCTTTTCCCAGGCCTGGCGGTATTCCGTTTCCAGCACTTTCAGGCCGCGCTGATTGGCTTCGGCCTTGCGCTGCGTGAACTCCTTGCCGGACGTGGCATCCTGCGTGCCCAGGTTCTTCCAGTAGTTGACGATTTCGGCGTTCCAGGCGGCGCGGTAAGCGTCTTCCCTCACCTGCACCCCGGCCGCCTTGGCTTTGGCGGCGCGCGCGGCCAGCTCGCGGTCCGGCACGCCGCTACGGGCGTCGGAGAAGCCTGCGTCCGACCAGAAGGTGTGGTTGCCAGTCTGCCAGCCGGCCGTGAAACCGGCTTCGTCGAAGCGGATGTGCATGGCCTCGGCCTGGCCCCGGCTTTCCTCCTTGGCGGTCAGCGGCTGGCCTTCGGCGCCCTTGCGCTTGCCGACGCCGTTCCAGTAATCGGTATTCCCCTGCATCCAGCCCGCCTCGTACGCCGGTTTGCCGTGCGGGGTTTCCTTCTTGCGCACCTCCTCGCTGGCGAGGTGCTGGTCATAGCTGGAGATGGTCTTGGCGGCGCGGCCATCGGTAGCGCCCCGGGCGAACCAGAAATCCCAGTTGCCCTGCGCCCAACCTGCGGTGTAGGCCGCCGCCGGATCGGCACCTGCGGTCTTGCTGTCATAGCCTTCGCAAAACTGCTTGCGCTCGGCGTAATCGGCCTTCTCGCCGGCCGCGCCATCCTTCTGGCCGATCACGCGCCAGTCGCCGGCCTTGCAGTCGGCGATGCGCTGCATGGTGGATTGGCAGCCGCTTAGCAGCAAAGGCAGGCCGAGAATGAAGGGAGTCAGCAGGCGGGTGGGCAAATGCATTGAAATCAATCTAAATGGAATAAATGGTTTAACGGCGTGGACCGCCACCCAGCACGCGGGCGGGCAGCATCACGATCGCGCGCAGCAGCTCAAAGACCGCCTCCACGCCGATGCCGATCAGACGGAAAGGCAGCAGGATAAGCCAGACCAGCGGATACAAGAGTAAAGCCAGCAAGGCCAGGGGCCAGCATAGCAAGAGCAGCAGCAACCACAGCATAAAACTCAGCATCACAATTCTCCGAAGAGTTTTTGTTTCGACAAGTTTACTGTAGTTGGTGTTGCAGCTGAGAACAATCGCGCTGCGATGATTGGCAAAAAAACGCGACCAAAGGTCAAAAACGGGGGATAAACGGAGGGAGGACGGTGGACACCGCCCTCCGGCGGGCAGGTATTGATTAAGCGTAGGCCGGCACGGCCGAGGCCTGCAGGACGGCCTCGTAGGCCACTTCGGCCTTCAGCGAGTTTTGCAGCGAGGAAATCGGGCCGCCGGCGCGGTAAGCGAAACTCACCTGCAGCACATCGCCTTCGCGCACCGGCACCGGCTCGGCCAGCGGCAAGGTCATGTAATGGTTGAGCCAATCGATGGTGGCGGAGCGCTCCTGCACCACGGCCAGCACGTTCTTGGTAATGAAGCGCATGGCGTTCAGCGTGCCATCGCGGGTGGCGACGAACTTGCCTTCCCAGTTATAGCTCAGTTCATTGGGCTGGGTGAAGTCGATCAGGCTGTAGACGGCCGGCTGGGCCAGCTCCACCGTGCCCGAATGCACGACGCCGGTTTCCTGGAACTGGATGATGGGCGCGTAAAAGCCCTCGAAATCGTATTCCTGCTGCAGCGGCTGCACCGCCATCAGCACCGCCTCGGGCAGGAAGATGGGCAGCGGGCCGCCGAAACGCTCCGTATAGCGCTTCTTGAAGGCCTCGATCACCTCCACCTGCTTCTCGCGCAGCATGGCGACGTGGATCATTTCGCAGATCACGACGTCCACCGGCTCCGGCGGCAGATATTCGAAGGCATCGGCGTGGATGACCTCGACTTTCGTCCCGTGCGGATTCATGGCGAGGAATTTGCGCGCCTCGCGCACCATATCCGGATTGAACTCAACGCAATAGACTTTGTCCGCTTTGGCCGCCGCGAAACAGGACAGCACGCCCGTGCCGCCGCCCAGCTCCAGCACCTTCGCCCCCGGCCGCACCGCATAGTCGATCGCCGACTTAAAGCTATGCATACGGTTCTGGTCCATCAGCATATTGTGATGGTAATGCAGGGGGATGAACTGGCCCAGATAGCAGCTCTCGATTTCGCGTTCGTTCAGCATGGGAATATCCTTGAAAAGGCGCAAATGGCGACATCCCATTATCCCCACCTTTCCCGTGGACAAAGCCCCGATCTCCCCGCGAAACACCCCTCACTTATCCCCTTTGATCTATATCAACAAATGTCCCACCCTGGTGTCAGGCACCAGGGTCGGACATTCTTTGATTTAGCGCAAAAAATGTCCTAGTCCAGTGACTCGGCGGCCCCGCCTGACACCAGGGTGGGACATTTGTTGAGCGAGATCAAACGGTTTAGCGTTTGCTGGCGAGGTGGTGGCGGATGGCTTCGGCGATCCAGGGTTTGTCGGCACGCAGGGCGAATTCGGCGGCGTCGATTTTGAAGGCGCCATCTTTGAGGCTGGCATCGGCGCCTTCGGCCAGCAGGAGCTTGGCGGCGTCTTCGTGGCCTTCGCGGGCGGCGATCATCAGCGGGGTCATGCCGCTCGGGGAGGCGGCGTCGATGTAGGCGTGGTGCGCCAGCAGCAGGGCGATCATCTCGGTGTCGCCGGCGGCGGCGGCGAAATGCAGGGGTGCCCAGCCGGGACGGTTGACCTGGGCGCCGCTGCCGATCATCTTCTTGACGGCGACCTGGTTGCGCTTGAAGGCGGCCATCATCAGCGCCGTGCTGCCGTTGGCGGCTTGGGCTTCGAGCTGGATCTGTGGGTGGGCCATCAGGACGCCAAACACTTTCATGGCGTCGTAGCGCATGGCGACGATAAGGCCGGTTTCGCCACGCTCAGGTTCGTGCAGATTCGGGTCGAGGCCGCGCGCGAGCACGGTTTTGACGCGGCCAACATCATCGAGCTGGGCGGCGCGGAAGAAGGTGACGGCGTCCTCTTCCTTGCTGGGCAGATCGGCGGCGATGGCCTGGGTGCCGGTCACGGCGGCTGCCAGCGCCAGAGCGGCGGAGGCGGCTGCGCGCAGCAGTTCGCGGCGGCGCAGCAGGGTGTTGGAATCGTCGGCTTTCATGCCAGTATTAACGGACGATTCCGAACAAACTTAAGAAATTACTTGTAGTTTGCTCCGCAACCTGCTCAACGGAAACACCTTTCAGCTTGGCAAGGAATTCACCGACGTGGGCCACATAGCCGGGTTCGTTCATTTTGCCGCGGTAGGGCACCGGCGCCAGGTAGGGCGAGTCGGTTTCGATCAGGATGCGTTCCAACGGCAGTTCCAGTGCCACGGCCTGCAATTCCTTGGCGCTCTTGAAGGTCACAATGCCGGAGAAGGAGATGTAAAAGCCCATCTCGATGGCGGCGCGCGCCACTTCCAGCGACTCGGTAAAGCAGTGCATGACGCCGGCCACGCCGCCCGCTTCCAGCCCGGCGCCCTCTTCGCGCATGATGCGGATGGTGTCCTCGCTGGCCGAGCGGGTGTGGATGATCAGCGGCTTGCGCGTGGCGCGCGAGGCGCGGATATGGGTGCGGAAGCGCTCGCGCTGCCACTCCAGGTCGCCCGTCAGGCGATAGTAGTCCAGACCCGTTTCGCCGATGGCGACGATTTTGGGATGCTGGGCCAGCTCCACCAGCTGTTCAACCGTGGGCTCGGGCGTGTCCTCGTAATCGGGATGGACCCCGACCGAGGCGTAGATATGCGGATATTGCTCGGCCAGGGCCAGCACGCGTGGGAAATCCGGCAGGTCCACCGACACGCAGAGCGCGTGCGTGACCTTGTTCTCTTCCATCTTGGCAAGAATTTCCGGCAGCCGGGCTGCCAGCTCCGGGAAGTCGATATGGCAGTGGGAATCGATAAACATTCCCGCATTTTACCGTCTAGGCCACACGCTTGCCCAGAATGAGCAGGTCGCGCTCGACCCCATCCAGATTGGCGACGCGCGGCAGCGTGGCCCAGGTGTCGAAGCCGAAGCGGCGGAACAGGGCCAGGCTGGGCTGGTTGTGGCCGAAGATGAAGCCCAGCACCGTATGCACGTTCAGCGAAGGCGCGAAGGCCAGCGCCTCTTCCAGGCAATAGCGGCCCAGGCCCTTGCCGCGCGCGGCTTCGGCGATATAGATCGACACTTCCACCGTGCCCGAATAGGCGGGACGGCCATAGAAGTTCGAATACGAGATCCAGCCCAGAATGCCGTCCTGCCCTTCCTGCTCCACCACCCACAGGGGACGGCGTTCCGGCGTATGCTCATGGAACCAGGCCAGGCGCGATTCCACCGACACCGGCTCGGTATCGGCCGTGACTTCGCGCGAGGCGACGGTGCTGTTATAGATGGCGACGATGGCTGGCAGGTCGTCCAGGGTGGCAAGGCGGTGGCTGTAAGCTGGCATGTGAACGTAAAACTAAAGAGTATGGGTGGCGCGCGAGGAGCGCAGGGCCGCGCCCAGGATTTCCTCGATGCGCAGTTTGGTGCGCTTGCCCGATTCGTCGTCGGGGAAATGCACGCCGATGCCTTGCGCCTTATTGTTATTGGCGCCCGGCGGCGTGATCCACGCCACTTTTCCGGCAATCGGGTACTTGTTCGGATCGTCCATCAGCGACAGGATCAGATAGATCTCGTCGCCGATCTTGTACGGTTTTTGCGTCGGCACGAACATGCCGCCGTTTTTCAGAAAGGGCATATAAGCCGCATACAGGGCGGCTTTTTCCTTGATCGCCAGTGAGAGTACCGTGGGCCGTACCGCAGGAACGGTATTGGGGTCGTTCGTACTAGCGCTCATTCTTCCCTTTCAGACGCAGCTGGCGGTGTAATCCAGCAGCATATCCTCGATGAACAGCTTGGGCGACAGCGGGTGGTCGGAAGTGGCCCGCCTGTCGTTCGCCCCTTTGATGGCGGCCATCAGGCGGCTGATGTGGATCTTCTCGGCCAGTCCCGCCAGCTCGCGCTGGTAACGGGGATAATACCGGATCTTGCCCGCCAGTTTGCAGGAAAACAGGTCGTAGAGCCAGCGCTGCTGCCAGGACACCAGCGCAGACAGCGGCACTTTCTGCAGCTTGTCGGCCGTGCGCAGCGCGCCTTCCACGCTGGGACGGGCCAGATACTGCAGGAAAGCTTCCAGTTCTTCGCGGCTGCCCGTTTCGGCCTGGGCCATGGCCGCCAGCGGCGCCCCGCCCTGCTCGCGCAGCCAGCTGTCGGCGTCCGGCACGCCCTGCTCTTTGAGCCAGGCCAGCGCTTCTTCATGGCTCGGCATGGGCATGGCGAACTTGCGGCAGCGTGACAGGATGGTCGGCAGCAGCCGGTCCAGGCTGTTCGAGGCCAGCAGGAAGACGGTGCCGGGCGGCGGCTCTTCCAGGGTTTTCAGCAAGGCGTTCGAGGCCGGCATATTCAGCGCCTCGGCCGGGTACAGCACCACCACGCGCAAGCCCTGGCGGTGGGTGGAGATGTTCATGAAATCGGCCAGCGAACGGATTTGCTCGATCTTGATTTCTTTGGACGGGGTCTTGGACTTGGCGGATTTTTTGGTCTCTTCGCCCTCCTCACCCTCGCCCGCCACCTCGTCTTCCATCGATTCGGGACGGATGCGGCGGTAGTCCGGGTGGTTTTGCTGCAGGAACCAGCCGCAGGACGCGCACTCGCCGCAGGCATGGCCATCGGGACGTGCGTTTTCGCACAGCAAGGCTTGTGCGAACTGTTCGATGAAACCCGATTTGCCAATGCCGGCCGCGCCATGGAACAGGATGGCGTGCGGCATGCGCTGGCGCAGCTGCTGCAACTGCTGCCAGGCGCTCTGCTGCCAGGGATAGACGGAACCGCTCATGCCAGCTGGCCCATGATTTCGGCCAGCTGCGCCTGAATCTGCGGGATGGTCTGCGAGGAATCGATGACGCGGAAGCGCTGCGGATATTGTTCGGCGCGGCGCAGGTACTCGGCGCGCGTGGCGGAAAAGAAGCCGCTCTGCTCGCGTTCGAACTTATCCAGATCGCGGGTGGCGTCCAGGCGGGCGCGCGCCACTTCCAGCGGCACGTCGAAGAGGAAGGTCAGGTCGGGCTGCAGTTGCGGATGCACCCACTGCTCCAGCGCTTCGATCTTGGCCAGGTCCAGGCCGCGGCCGCCGCCCTGGTAGGCGAAACTGGCGTCGGTGAAGCGGTCGGAAATGACCCAGGCGCCGCGCTCCAGCGCCGGGGCGATGACCTGGGCGATATGTTCGCGGCGGCTGGCGAAGACCAGCAAGGCTTCGGTTTCGAGGTGCATTTTCTCGTGCAGCACGAGTTCGCGCAGCTTTTCGCCCAGCGGCGTGCCGCCCGGTTCGCGCGAGCTGACCAGCTCCACGCCGCGCGCCGCGATCAGGTCGGCGACGAACTGGATGTGGGTGGACTTGCCGGCACCGTCGATGCCTTCGAAGGTGATGAATTTGCCGCGTGTTTGAGTCATTGTCTTTGATACTGGTTGACCGCCCGGTTATGGTCGGTCAGGTTGTCTGAAAACTGGCTGGTGCCGTTGCCGCGCGCCACAAAGTACAGGGCGCCGGACCTGGCCGGCGACATCGCCGCCGTCAGCGATTGCAGTCCGGGCAGCGAAATCGGCGTCGGGGGCAGGCCGGTGCGCGTATAGGTATTGTAAGGGGTGTCCGTTTCCAGGTCTTTTTTGCGGATATTGCCGTCGAAGCGGGCGCCCATGCCATAGATCACGGTGGGGTCGGTCTGCAGCAGCATGCCCAGGCGCAGGCGGTTGACGAAGACGGCCGCAATCATGGTGCGCTCGGACCTCTGCCCGGTTTCCTTTTCCACGATGGAGGCCATGGTCAGCGCCTGATAGGGGTTGGCATACGGCAGGTTCTGGTCGCGCTTTTCCCAGGCCGTGACCAGGTGCTGAATCAGGCTGCTGTGCGCCTTGCGGTAGATATCCAGCTCGCTGGAGCCTTTGGCAAACAGATAAGTATCGGGGAAGAACAAGCCTTCCGGATTCTTGTATTCGGTGCTGATGCGGGCCATCAGTTCGCGGTCGCTCAGTTCCACGGTATCGTGCTTCAAGCCACGGTGGGCGGCGATGGCAGCGCGCATCTGCTTGAAGGTCCAGCCTTCGATGATGGTCAGCGACTCTTGCGCGAATTCGCCGCGCACCAGCTGGTCGACCAGTTTCATCGGCGTGGTGCCGGGTTTCAGCTCGTAGGTGCCGGCTTTCAGCTTATTGCTGCGCGAGGTGACGCGCGCCAGCAGATTGAACAGCAGGGGCTGGATCGGCACGCCGGCTTCGGCCATCTGCTGGCCTGCCGCATGGGCGCCGCTGCCCTTGCTGATGGTGAATTCAATCGGGTCTCCTTCGGTGGTGATCGGCTCCTGGACCCACCAGGCAAATCCTCCCGCTGCCGCGATGGCGGCGATCATGCCGCAAGCTATGGTTTTTGTTATAAATGCCATACTTCAATAACTCAATGTGTTAGGCGCATATTGAACCAGATTCCCCGCAGATGTAAGCAATTTCAAGGCTGCGGGCGGGAATTTCGGGACATCACTATAATTAGCCCGTAATGATAATGCTTTCATCGTCAATTTATTGGATTTTATGAATAACTGGAACGAACTTTTAGTGCCGCGTGAACACACCTTGAACCCGACCGAGCTGGCTGTGGGCTTTGTGGCGCCCGTCACCGACCAGGGTCTGATCGCCTTCACGGGTGCGGAATCGGCCACTTTCCTGCATAGCCAGCTGACCAACGATGTGGAACATCTGGGCCGGGACGAGGTGCGCCTGGCGGGCTACTGCTCGCCCAAGGGCCGCCTGCTGGCGTCCTTCCTGATGTGGCGCAACGAGGAATCGGTCTTCCTGCAACTGGCCCGCGAAATTCAGCCGGCCCTGCAAAAGCGCTTGCAGATGTTCGTGCTGCGCGCCAAAACCAAGGCCAGTGACGCCGGCGAAGGCCAGGTCGTGCTGGGCCTGGGCGGCGGCCAGGCGGAAGCCGTGCTGCAAACCTGGTTCGATGTGCTGCCGGCCAAGCCCTATTCGAAAATCGAGCACCCGCTGGGCACCCTGCTGCGCGTGGCCGACGCTTTCGGCGCGCCGCGCTATCTGTGGCTGGCGACGCCGGAAACTGCCACCACCGCCGCGCCGGTGCTGGCCGAACGCCTGAACGTGGGCGGCAATGCGGCCTGGCGCTTATCCGAAATTCATGCCGGCGTGCCGCAGATCGCGGCGGCGACGCAGGAACAGTTCGTGCCGCAGATGATCAATCTGGAGCTGCTGGGCGGCGTGAACTTCAAAAAGGGCTGCTATCCGGGCCAGGAAATCGTGGCGCGCAGCCAGTACCTGGGCAAGCTGAAACGCCGCACAGCCCTGGTGTCGGTGGCCGCCGATGCGCTGCCCGGGGTGGAAGTGTTTTCGCCGGCCGATCCGGAACAGCCTTGCGGCATGGTGGTGAACGCCGCGCCGAACGGCGCCGGCGGCTCGGACGCGCTGGTGGAAATGAAGCTCGATGCGCTGGAGAGCGCCGACGTGCGCCTCGGCGCGGCGGGCGGCCCTGCCCTGCAATTCCTGCCCATGCCCTACGTGCTGGACAAGCTCGACGTCTGATATGCACGATCTGTACATTTATTACCAGGTGCGGGAGGACTGCGCGTCCGCCCTGCTGCCCCTGGTCGCGGCCCTGCAATCCGAGCTGGCCGCGCGCTACACCCTGGCGCCGCAATTGAAGCGCCGCCCTCAGGCCAAGAATGGCCTGCAGACATGGATGGAAGTTTACCCCGCCGCGCCGGCCGGTTTCGACACCGTGCTGGCGCAGGCCGTGGAGCGTTCGGGCATTCTGCCTTTGCTGGCCGGGCCGCGCCACACCGAAGTATTTACGGATCTGATCTCATGTGTTTGATTGTTTTCGCCTGGCAGGTCGTGCCGGGCGTGCCGCTTATCGCCGCGGCCAACCGCGACGAGTATTACGAGCGCGCAGCCGCTCCTGCCGCCAGCTGGCCGGAGCACCCGCATATTTTCGCCGGCCGCGACCTGAAAGCCGGCGGCAGCTGGATGGGCATCACGCGCTGCGAGGATGCGCCCGGGCAGGAAGAGCCGCCGCTGCAGGCCGATTGTCCCAATGCCGCCACGCCGCGGCCTGTGGCGCCGCCCAGCAACTGCTCGCCTTCGCGCTTTGCCGCCATCACCAATATCCGCGCGCCGCAGGAGCATAAGGACGATGCGCCTTCGCGCGGCCAGCTGGTGGCCGATTTCCTGGCCGGCTCCATGAGCGCGCTGGAATACGTGGAACAGATCCGCGAGTCCAGCGCCGCTTACAACGGCTTCAACCTGGTGCTGTGCGATGGCAGGGATCTGGTTTGGTTCTCGAACAAGGGCATGGACGATGAGCGCTGCGGCAAGCCGCTGCCGCCCGGCATTTACGGCCTGTCCAACGCCCTACTGGATTCGCCCTGGCCCAAGGTGTTGAAGACCAAGGCGCAATTCGCCAGCCTGCTCTGCCTCGGCGCGCCGGAGGAAGCTTACTTCGAGATGCTGTCCGACACCACCCGCGCGCCAGACCTGCGCCTGCCGGAAACCGGCGTGCCGCTGGAACTGGAACGCGTGCTGTCGGCGGTGAAGATCGAATCACCCAGCTACGGCACGCGCAGCTCCACCGTGGTCAAGCTCTACGCCAACGCCCCCGGCGTGCTGCACGAAGTCGCCGTGCACTGAAACAAAGGAGGCCAGCGCACGCTGGCCCCTCGCATGGCTGAGCGCCTGAACGGTCAATGACCGATGCAGCCCACCACTACTTTGTCATCGGCCCTGACGGGGGTAAACGGCTGGATCGAGCTGCCAGCATCGTTCGCATAAGGCATGGGTGCGACGACGACATTACGCTGTCCGCAATTATTGATATTGGCCGGGCCAGGGCGCACCAGGAAGGCGTTTGCTTGCACCTGAGCCTGCAGCATGCCGCTGACACTGATCCCGACGAAAGCTGTCACCGTTTCGCTGCCGCTGGTGTTGTTATAGAACTTGGCGCCCCTGCCGGTATATGTGCTGTTGCCGAACCATGGACGGGTGCCATTGGAAATGATGAGGTCCAGATGCACGTCCGGACCGGACCAAACCATGTTGTCGTTGAATTGCGTGCCCGTGAAATCGAGCACCGTGCCAAGCGGATAGATCGATGAGAAGTTGGTATCCAGCGAATTCAGCGGGTCGGCCACCAATCCGCCATACGCAGAGTTCCCGGCATTCAGGATCCAGTTATTGCGTACAACCGAGGTCTGGGTGTCAGGGTGGGCGCGGAACACCACGATACCGACATCGGTAGCATCCACAATGCTGTTTCGCTCCACGATGATATTGGTGCATGAGACGCTGATCCCGTCGCTCCAGCCGCTGCCCGTATGCGTCGAGCCGTAAGCGGTGATCAGGTTGTCGGAAACGCTGCCGTTGCGGCAGGCAGCCAGTCCGGCGCTTGTCCAGTTATGCAAATGGGTAAATCCGGTTGAATCGGTCAGAAGGTTACGGACCACGCTCGTGTTGTTGCCGGAAGCCTGGATATTCGACCCGCCAATGAAACCGAAGCGATTGCGTTGACCATCGACCCACACACTGGTCAGCTTCGAGTTATCCTGCATATTGATCATGGGGGCGGTAAACGCCGCATTACGCGCGATGCGCGCCAGCAGCGGCGCCTTTCCAGAGCCAGGCTCCCCCACGGTTGCGAGGATCACCCCGGTTGGAATATTGATCGGTTGTGAAAGTAAGATCGTCGCACCTTGCTCCAGGAAGACCGTCATTCCCGGTGTGGCGCTTTGTAAGGCTGCACGTAAAGAAGCTTCGTCTTTCACCGCTCCGGTGCTGGTCACCACCAGATTACCCGGCGGCGTTGCTTGCCAACCGCTCGGGCTACCGCTGCAATACAGCGGCACGCGATTGGAAAATTCAGCGCTGTTGAGCAGATTGTCGATTGCCGTGACCCAGCTCGTTCCGCTATTCAGCTGGCTGATCGTATTGTTCAACTCGCTAACGCTTGCATCCCGGTGCAGCGCTGCGCGATAGAGGCGAAAAGCGCGTTCGTGGTTACTGGGGGATGCTGAGAGGAATTCGGATGAAGACAGGATGTCGCGCGCCGAGGTCTTTAAGTTGGCGGCATTGCAGGGCACATTGCGCCAATAGTTCAAATTGCCGCGCCAGCCACTCTGGTCTGGTATGCGCCCCAAGCCCTCCGTGTAGAGTTTTGCCGTGAACTGGGCGGTGGATGCAGAGGTGGCGGCATTGCCAAGCATTGTGACGCCCGACAGCACCGCAGTCAGCATAATTTGCAAAGAAAATCGCACCTTCAATTTACACTCCATTAATATTGAAAAGTAAATTATATCAATGCGATATTGCAACAAATATAACCAACTATCACCTGAAACTTCCATGCCCCGGCCAAAGCTTTGAGTCGGTATGGTGGATGTCGCCGGCTTCATCCTTGTAAAAGACATTGACCAGCCGGGCTGGTGATAAGGGCGCTTATGATGCGCTCCCTGCCACGCCGGATTTGGGGCGGCGCACCGCCCGCACCTTGCCGCTGTTGCCGCCGCCGCAGTAGAACAGGTCGGCGCCGTCCGATTCCAAGCCGCTGACGCCAGTCCCTTCCGGCATCTCCAGCCGCTCCAGCACCGCGCCGCTGTCCGGATCGATGCGGCGGATGTCGCTTTTCTCGGCTTCCCAGGTGCCGTGCCACAGCTCTCCATCGACCCAGGTCACGCCGGTGACGAAGCGGTTCGATTCGATGGTGCGCAGGATGGCGCCATTGGCCGGGTCGATGCGGTGAATCTTGCGGTCGCGGTACTGGCCAACCCACAAGCTGCCTTCGGCCCAGGTCAGGCCGGAATCGTAGCCGTGGCCCGGCGCAGGAATCGAAGCCAGGACTTTGCCGCTGGCCGGATCGATTTTGTCGATGCGTTCTTCGGCAATCTGGTAGAGATAGGTGCCGTCGAAGGCGGTGCCGGCGTCGCAGGCGCGTTCCAGCGCGCGGGTCTGCTCGCCGCTTTGCGGATCGAAGGCGATCAGCTTGGCGCCAGTGGCGGCCCAAACGCGCTGGCCGTCGTGCGTCACGCCATGGACCTGTTCGGCCAAGGGGCCGTACTCGCGCACGATTTCGGCGGCGCGCACCGTGGTCTGTGTTTTGCTGCTCTGGCTCATTTCATTCTCCTTGTCGGGGGCGCCGAAAGTGGCGCCGCAATGCCACTTTATTCGACTGACAACGATGAAGGGAGTAACAAGATTGTCGTGAATCCGGTCAGGGGCGGCGTCAGCCAGCGTTTGCTCCGGGTTTGCCCGATGGAACGCGCGCGGCCTTCCGCCTCCAGCTCGGCCAGCGCGCGCTGCACGGTGCGCTGACTACTGTCGAGGGCCAGCGCCAGCGCTGAGGTGGACCAGGCCGCGCCATCGGACATCAGCGCCAGCAGCGCCGCCTGTTCGCCCGCTATCGGCGGCGCCAGCACGGCCACGCTGCGGCCCTCGCGCGGCTGGAGGAGGAAGCCGCGCGCGGTGGCTTCGATATCCGCCAGTCCCGCGAGAAGGCTGCGCAGCCGGCCGATTTCGACCCGCAGGCGGGCACGATGCGACTCGTCGGCGTGACGCAGGCGGAAAACCTGGGCAATCAGCGTTGCGCGTTCGATATCGGCGGGCCATGCCGACGCCAATGCGTAAGCCAGGGCAAACAGCACCGGCCGCCGCGCCAACGCACGCCAGGCGCCACCGACGCCCAAGCCGCGGCGGCAGGCATCGACCACCAGCGCATCGGAAGCCAGCAGCGCGGCCACCTCGTCCAGGCGCAGCGCCTGCTCGCCATCCGCTTGCAAACGGCGCGCGGCGGGACGCTCCAACGCGGCCCGTGCTTCAGTCACTTCGGCCAGCAGCGCAGCCACGCCGGATTGCCGCGCGGCCTCCTGCGCGCGGGCCTGCGCCGGCAAGGCCGTGTCCATGCGCAGCGAACGCAGCGCCAGCTCCGCCGCGCTTAGCTCGGCCACTGCCGCCAGGGCCGGTGGCATCGCGCCGGTATCGAGATTGGCCAGCAAGCTGCCGGCTTCGCCCAGGCGGCCAAGCAGCAGCAATCTGCGCACGGCGATGAGCCGCGCTTGCAGCGCATTGCGCCGGTCGGCATGGGATTCGAGGACATCGATGGCAGCGTTCAGCGCGCGCGGAGAAGCGCTGAAATCGCGCATGGCGAGCGCCACTTCGGCTTCTGCGACGAGGCAGCGGGCGCGCGCCAGTGCTTCGTGCGCGCCGAAGCCACGGGCGGCCAGGCGCAGCAATTCACGGGAACGGGGATACTCGCCCAGCTGGGCCATGGCAATGCCGCGCAGGGCCAGCGCAGGCGGATCGTCGCGCAGCGCGACGCGTTTGAGCGCGCCGAGCGCGTCGCCAGCGGCGAGGAAGCGGGCGGCTGCCGCGATCAGGGAGTCCATGCCGACAGCATACACTGCCAGCCTGGCGATGCAGGAGGCTTGCGCCCCAGCCCTTTACTTGAAGCTATACGTCATTTCGATGTGGGGAATGCCCGCCTCGTCGAACTCGCCGCCGCGCTGAATGAAGCCATGGTTTTGGTAGAAAGGCGCAGCGCGGGTCTGGGCGTTCAGCACCACGCTCTGGTCGCCGCGTGCCTGGGCTTGTGCCATCAGGCCTTGCAGCAGCGCGCCGCCCACGCCGCCGCCGCGCGCCGATTTGCGCACCGCCATGCGGCCGATATGGCCATCCGGCAGCAGGCGGCCGGTGCCGACGGCCACCCCGGCCGCGTCAAAGGCAACGGCGTGCAGGCAGACCGCATCCATCTCGTCCATCTCCAGCTCGGCAGGCACGTTCTGCTCCTGCACAAACACTTCCATGCGGATCGGCGTCGCGTGCTCGCGCAACTGATCCCAAACGCCGTAGCGGACTTCCTGAACTATGCTCATTACTTCGCAACTCCCAATTTCATCATGCCGCGCAAGGCGTCGCGCACCTGGGGCGTGGCCATATAAGGATCGGCCGGATTATTCTGATTGACGATGTCGTTCATGCGCTGCGCCACCCCGCCCAATGCCTGCGGATGCGAGAAGATGTAGAACTGTCCATCGCCGATGCCTTTGAAGACGATTTCCGCCACATCCTGCGCCATCACCTTGCCCGACATGACCGCCTTGTCCGTCATCGCCTGCGCGGCGAGCTGGCTGGCGGTCGGCGCGTCCGTCATTTTCACATCCTCGGGACGGTTGCGGTGCGACTGGTTGATCCCGGTCGGCACAAAGTAGGGACAGAGCACCGAGGCGCCGATCGGCGCATCGACCAGCGCCAGATCGTGATACAGGGACTCGCTCAGCGCCACCACCGCATGCTTGGACACATTGTAGACGCCCATCACCGGCGGACAAAGCAGGCCGGCCATGGACGAGGTGTTGACGATATGCCCTTCGTAATCCGGATCGCGTTTGGCGCATTCCAGCATCAGCCGGGTGAAGATGCGCACGCCATGGATCACGCCCCAGACGTTCACGCCCAGCACCCATTCCCAATCGGACTCGGTATTCTCCCAGACCAGGCCACCGGAGCCGACGCCCGCATTATTGAACACCAGATGCACGGCGCCGTAAGCCTCCATCGCCGCATCGGCCAAGGCTTGCACTTCGCCGCCATTGCGCACATCGCAGGACAGGCCGACCACTTTGGCGCCCTTGCTGCGCAAGTCCTCCATGGTACGTTCCAGCGCATCGCGCTGCACATCGCCCAGCACCAGCTTCATGCCCCGCTTATGCGCCTCGTAAGCGAATTCGCGGCCCAGTCCACTGGCCGCGCCGGTAATGACGGCGACCCTGTCCTTGAAGTTTTTCATTGTCAGATGAGTTTCACCAGTTGTTTGCCGAAGTTTCTGCCCTTGAGCAGTCCAATCAACGCTTCCGGCGCCGCCGCGAGGCCTTGCGCCACCGACTCGCGATACTTTAACTTACCCTGCGCAACGAGAGCGCCCATTTCAGCCAGGCCTTGCGGCCACAGTTCCGGATGCTCGGTGACGATGAAGCCGCGCAGGTTGACACGGTTTTTCAGCAAGGCGCGCGAATTGCGGATCGGGACATCCTCGCCGTTGTAGCCAGCGATCATGCCACACAAGGCCACGCGCGCGAAAGCATTGGTCAGGCCCAGGGCCGTATCGAACACTTCGCCGCCCACGTTCTCGAAGATGGCGTCGATGCCGTCCGGTGCGGCCGCCTTCAGATCGGCTTTCAGATTGCCTGCCTTGTAGTCGACGCAGGCATCGAAGCCCAGCTCATTCACCACATAGTCGCATTTTTCCTGGCCGCCCGCGATGCCGACCGCGCGGCAGCCGCGCAGCTTGGCCAGTTGACCGACCGAGCTGCCCACCGCGCCGCTGGCCGCCGACACGACTACCGTTTCGCCAGCCTTGGGCTGCATGATCTGATTCATGCCATACCAGGCGGTCATGCCGGGCATGCCAACCGCGCCCAGATACGCCGACAGCGGAATGCCTGATACATCAAGCTTGCGCAGCAGGCTGCCGTCCGACACGCCGATTTCCGACCAGCCGAACATGCCGGCCACGAACTCGCCCACGGCGAACTGCGTATTGCGCGACGCGATTACTTCGCCCACCGTGCCGCCGATCATGGTGGCGTCCAGCGGCTGCGGCGCGGCATAGCTTTTCGCCTCGCTCATGCGGCCGCGCATATACGGGTCCAGCGACAGATAATGCACGCGCACCATCAGTTCCCCCTCGGCCAGCTGCGGCAAAGGCACGCTCTCCAGCCGGAAGTTCTCCGCCTTGATTTCGCCACGGGGACGGGATGCCAGAACGATGCGTTGGTATGTTGCCATTCAAACTCCTACTTTTTAGACTGCGGACACGCCTCCATCGATAGCCAGCGTTTGTCCGGTGATATGGCGCCCTGCTGCCGATGCGAACAGCACCACGGCGCCTTTGAGATCCTCATCGCCGCCCAGGCGGCCCAGCGGCGCGCCCATTGCCAGCTTCTCTTCGCCTATCGCATGCAGCACGCCGGCCGTCATTTTAGAGGGGAAGAAGCCGGGAGCGATAGCGTTCACATTAATTCCGTAAGCGCCCCACTCGCCCGCCAGGGTGCGCGTGAAGTTGACCACCGCCGCTTTCGAGGTGTTGTAGGCGATGGTTTTCATGGTTCCCGGCGGATTGCCCGCCAACCCGGCAATCGAGGCGATATTGATGATGCGGCCCGCCTTGCGCGGAATCATGGAGCGCTTGGCCACCGCCTGCGACAGCAGGAAGATGCTGCGCACGTTCAGGTTCATCACCTTGTCCCATGCTTCCAGCGGATAGTCCTCGGCGGGCGCGCCCCAGGAGGCCCCGGCGTTGTTCACCAGAATATCGATATGGCCCAGATGGCCCAGTGCCGCGTCGACCAGCGGGTTCACGGCCGCTTCCTGCGACAAATCGGCGGCGCAGGCATAGGCCGTCACGCCCTGGCTGGCGAGGAAAGCCACCGCTTCATCGAGTTCGCTCTGCTTGCGCGCCGAAATCACCACGGCCGCGCCCTGCTCGCCCAGCGCCAGCGCCATTTGCAGGCCCAGTCCGCGCGAACCGCCGGTGACCAGGGCTGTTTTGTCTTTCAGGCTGAATAATTCCTGGGTGGTGCTCATAGGGCATAGTCCATGCACTGGCGCGCATCGCGCACCGCGCCGAAGAAGGGTTTCAAGGCCTGGTGTTCAGGGTGGGACTGGTAGGCGTCCAGCGCTTCCTTGCTGGCGAAGGCGGAATACAGCACCACGTCGTAGGTCGCTTCCAGGTCCGGTTGGGCGATGGCGACTTCGAAGGCGAGAATGCCCGGCACCAGATCGGAGCAGGCGTCCAGCATTTCCTTCATCTTGCGCGCGTTGGCGGCGCGGTCGGCGCCTTCCGCGTGGTCCTTCAGCTTCCACATCACGATATGCTTGATCATCTTAAACCACCTCGAACAGGCCGGCCGCGCCCTGGCCGCCGCCAATGCACATGGTGACGACCACATATTTGACGCCACGGCGCTTGCCTTCGATCAGGGCATGCCCAGTCAGGCGCGCGCCCGACACGCCGTACGGGTGGCCGACCGCAATCGCCCCGCCGTTCACGTTCAGCCGGTCCATCGGGATGCCCAATTTATCGGCGCAGTACAGCACCTGCACGGCGAAGGCTTCGTTCAGTTCCCACAGGCCGATATCCTCGACTTTCAGGCCGGCTTTTTTCAGCAGTTTGGGGATCGCGTAGACCGGGCCGATGCCCATTTCATCCGGCTCGCAGCCCGCCACCGCGAAGCCGCGGAAAATGCCCAGCGGCTGCAAGCCCTTTTGTTCCGCCGTTTTGGCATTCATCACGATCGCCATCGATGCGCCATCCGAGAACTGGCTGGCGTTGCCCGCGCTGATCACGCCGCCCGGCAGCGCGGTGCGGATCTTGGCTACGCCTTCCAGCGTCGTATCGGCGCGGATGCCTTCATCGGCAGAGATAGTCACTTCGCGCGAAGCCAGCATGCCGCTAGCCTTGTCGGCCACGCCCATCACCGTGGTCATGGGCACGATTTCGGCGTTGAACAGGCCCGCTGCCTGGGCCGCGGCGGCGCGCTGCTGGCTTTGCACGCCGTATTCGTCCTGGCGTTCCTTGGCGATGCCGTAGCGCTTGGCCACGATTTCGGCCGTCTGCAGCATGGGCAGGTAGATTTCCGGCTTGTTCTGCTTGAGCCAGACTTCCGCATACATATGCATATTCATCTCTTGCTGCACGCAGGAGATCGACTCCACGCCGCCGGCCGCGTAGATATCGCCTTCGCCGGCGATGATGCGCTGGGCCGCGGTGGCGATGGTCTGCAGGCCGGAGGAGCAGAAGCGGTTGATGGTCATGCCCGCCGTCGATACCGGCAGGCCGGCGCGGATCACGACCTGGCGCGCGATATTGCCGCCGGTCGCGCCTTCCGGATTGGCGCAGCCCACCAGCACATCCTCGACCTCCCCGCCTTCGATCCCGGCACGGGCCACCGCCGCCTGCAGTACATGGGCGCCCAGGGTGGCGCCGTGCGTCATATTGAACGCGCCTTTCCACGATTTGGCCAGCCCGGTGCGGGCGGTCGATACGATGACGGCATCGGTCATGAAAGTCTCCTCTATGAGTTGTAATGGTGTCGGATGGTAGCGGACGAGAATAGCATAGATTAGTACGGTCGTTCGCAGGCTGGAAAGATGGTCATTTTGTAAGCTTCGCGTAAGTTTCAAGCAAGCATGACGTAAGGTTCAGCGCACACACTCCATGATGCTGAAGTAGTAACAGCATATAAATTATTATTATTTGGAGACACAAACCATGGCAATTACCTCAGGTACCGCCGACATGCGCAAAGCGGGCGGGGGCAAGGACGCCCCGATGACCGCCGAAGAGAAGAAGGTGATTTTCGCCTCCTCCCTCGGCACCGTGTTCGAGTGGTACGACTTCTACCTTTACGGCTCGCTGGCCTCGATCATCGCCAAGCAGTTCTTCATCGGCGATCCGACCACCACCTTCATCTTCGCCCTGTTGGCCTTCGCCGCAGGCTTTATCGTACGTCCATTCGGCGCCCTGGTCTTTGGCCGCCTGGGCGATATGATCGGCCGCAAATACACCTTCCTGGTGACGATCCTGATCATGGGCTTGTCCACCTTCATCGTCGGCCTGCTGCCGGGCCACGCCACCATCGGCATCGCGGCCCCGATCATCCTGGTCGGCCTGCGCCTGCTGCAAGGCCTGGCGCTGGGCGGCGAGTACGGCGGCGCGGCCACCTATGTGGCCGAACATGCGCCGCACGGCAAGCGCGGCCTGTTCACCGCCTGGATCCAGACCACGGCGACCCTCGGCTTCTTCCTCTCCCTGCTGGTGATCCTGGCGACCCGCCTGGCCATCGGCGAAGAAGGCTTTGCCGCCTGGGGCTGGCGCATTCCCTTCCTGGTGTCCGTGGTCCTGCTGGGCATCTCGGTGTGGATCCGCCTGTCGATGAACGAATCGCCGGCTTTCGCCAAAATGAAAGCGGAAGGCAAAACTTCCAAAGCGCCGCTGTCGGAGGCCTTCGGCCAGTGGAAAAACCTGAAAATCGTGGTGTTCGCCCTGATCGGCCTGACCATGGGCCAGGCCGTGGTGTGGTACACCGGCCAGTTCTACGCCCTGTTCTTCATGCTGCAAACGCTGAAGATCGATATCGCCACCGCGAATATCCTGATCGCCATCGCCCTGCTGCTGGCAACGCCGTTCTTCATCTTCTTCGGCAGCCTGTCGGACAGGATCGGCCGCAAGTGGATCATCCTGGGCGGCTGCGTCATCGCCGCTGCCACCTACTTCCCGCTGTTTAACGGTCTGACCCACTACGGCAACCCGCAGCTGGAAGCGGCGCTGAAAAACTCGCCGGTGGTGGTGGTGGCCGATCCGTCATCCTGCCACTTCCAGTTCAACGCCACGGGCGAGAAGAAATTCCCGTCCTCCTGCGATATCGCCACCGCCATGCTGTCGCGTTCCTCGGTGGCGTACACCCGCCAGGACGCGCCTGCCGGTGCGGTGGCCGTGGTCAAGGTCGGCGACAAGGAAATCCAATCCTTCAACGCCACCATGACCACCGACGGCCATAACTTCGATGCGGACAGCAAGAAGAAGGAAGCCGACCTGAAAAAAGTGATGGGCGATGCGATCAAGGCCGCCGGCTATCCAGCCAAAGCCGATCCCGAGCAGATCAACAAGCCGATGATGGTGCTGCTGCTGTTCGTGCTGGTGCTGTACGTGACCATGGTCTACGGCCCGATCGCCGCCATGCTGGTGGAGATGTTCCCGACCCGCATCCGCTATACCTCCATGTCCCTGCCTTACCATATCGGCAATGGCTGGTTCGGCGGCCTGCTGCCCACCACTGCCTTCGCGCTGGTGGCCTTCAAGGGCGACATCTACTACGGCCTGTGGTATCCGATCGTGATCGCGCTGGCAACGGTGGTGATCGGCGCCATCTTCATCCGCGAAACCAAGGACAACAATATCTACGCGGCTGATTAACTCCCGGTGGGCGGCATGACCGCCTGTCGTTCTTGCGACCGCCCTTCGGGGCGGTTTTTTTCTGCTCAGGCGACGGCCAGGCCAATGCGATGCTGGCGGAAGGCTTCGCGGATGCAGGCGCGCAGTTGCTCGTCGTCCCAGGGCTTGGTGAAGAAACGGTAGATGGCGCCGCGGTTGATGGCGTCAATGACCGATTCCAGATCGGCATAGCCGGACAGGACGATGCGTATCGTGTCCGGATACAGATCCTTGACGCGGCTGAGGAATTCGGTGCCGCTCATATCGGGCATGCGCTGGTCCGACACCACCACCTGCACCTCGTTGACGGCCAGCAGCCGGAAAGCTTCTTCGGCATTGACGGCGGCAAGGATTTTATAGCCGTCGCTGCGCAAGGCACGGCCCAGGGCGCGCACGATATTCGCTTCGTCATCCAGCAGCAAAATGGTGTGCGGCGTTTCGTCCACCTCGCCCAGGGGCAGCTTGCGGTGACTCGACAGCAGTTGGGCGAAGCCCTGGGGCGGCAAGGCGCGGCTGAAGAACTGGCCCTGAATCTCGTCGCAGTTGCGGCGCCGCAGATAACTCACCTGCTCTTCCGTTTCCACGCCCTGCGCCACCACCGTCGCATGCAGATTATGGGCCAGCGCGATCACGGCATTGCAGATGGCGGCATCGTCCGGCACGGTCGTAATGTCGCGCACGAAGGAGCGGTCGATCTTCAGGTGGCTGATCGGGAAGCGTTTCAGATAGCTGAACGAGGATTGGCCGGTGCCGAACTGGTCGAGGATCAGGCGCACGCCCAGCGCATGCAGCTCGCGCAGCCTTTCAGCGGCAGCCTCCGTGTCGCGCATGACGGCGCTTTCCGTGATCTCCAGCGCGAGCTGGCGCGGCTCCAGCCGATAGCGTTCCAGCGCCTGGCGCACGGTGGCCAGCAAATCCGGCTGATTAAACTGGCCGGGCGACAGATTGACCGAAATGGTCGGCACCGGCAAGCCTTCGCGCAGCCAGGCGGCGATCTGGGCGCAAACATTGTCGATGGCCCAGACGCCGAACGGCAGCAGCAAACCGCTTTCCTCGGCCAGGCGGATGAATTCCTTGGGGCCGACGATGCCGCGCGTGGGGTGGTACCAGCGCATCAACGCCTCGGCCCCGGTGATCTTGCCGTTGACCAGGCTGACCTGGGGCTGATAGTGCATCATCAGTTCTTTGTGCTCCAGCGCGCGGCGCAGTTCGGCCTCCATGGCAAAGCGCGCCGTGGCGCGCGCATTCATTTCCGGGCCGTAGAAGCGGAAGGTGTTGCCGCCCGCCGCCTTGGCGTCGTGCATGGCCAGATTGGCGTGGCGCAGGGCCGCTGCCACTTCCACGCTGTCGTCCGGATACAGGCTGATGCCGATGGAAGCCGATGGCGCCAGACCGTCCGGGCCATCCGGCAGGGGCCGGGACAATGCCGCCAGCATCGCCCCGGCGGCGCTTTCCGCCCCAGTGGCCGAGTCCAGCTGCGGCAGCACCACCACGAATTCGTCCGCTCCCAGGCGGGCGGCAACGCCGCTGCTTCCTGCCGCACTCTCAAGACGGCGCCCCACCTCGGCCAGCATGCGGTCGCCCTGATCGTGGCCGAGCGTGTCGTTGACGTCGCGGAAGCGGTCCAGATCGACGCTGAAGACGGCCACTTTGCGGCTGCTGTCTTTGCTGTCGGCTGCCAGCTTTTGCAAACTGCTTTCCAGGGTAAAGCGGTTGGCCAGCCCGGTCAGGCTGTCGTAATTGGCGTGGCGGCTCAGTTGCTCCTGTATGCGCTGGCGCTCGGCGGCGGCGCGCAAGCTATGCAGCGCACCGCTCAGGGCGGCGGCAATGGCATGCAGCATGGCGATTTCCGCTTCGCTGAATGGCCGCAGATGCTCGGCATACAGGCTGAGACAGCCGATCATGCTGCCCTGATGCTGCAGCGGTATGGCGATGCAGGCGCCCAGGCCGCGCGGCAGGCTGCCAGTGCGCCAGGCGGCGAATTTGCCGCTGGCGCCGACATTTGCCGTCATCAGCGTGCGCCGTTCCGCGATGGCGGCGCCGGCGCCCACACAGCGCTGGCGGTCGTGGCCCCAGCCCAGGTCAAGCTGGGCGATATAATCGCGGTCGCTGCCCGCATGCGCCGCCAATTCCACATTGCGCTCACGGTCGCTGCGCGCCAGGCCGGCCCAGGCAATGCGGTAATCGGCATCCACCAGGTGCTGGCAGACAGTTTGCAGCAACAGGGGTTCATCCGAGCTTTGCGCCAGCGTCTCGGTGCAGCTTTGCAGCAGGCGGCGTGCACGCTCCAGACTGGCGTTACTCTCTTCCACCTCCGCGCGGCGGCGCTCCACCGCTTCCATTTCAGCAGCCACGCTGGCCAGGGTGTTGGCCAGCACGGTAAATTCATTCTTGCCTGTCGCGCCAACTTCGGTGGATGGCGCGGCGCCGCTTCCCTTCTTCCGTCCACTGGCGGCCGCCAGCACAGCGGCGGCGCGCGCCCTTTGCACGCTGATATAGTCGCCGGCGACGATGTCGCTGGCCAATTGTATGCATTCGCGCAGCGTGACGTCGACGCCGGCCGTAATGCGGCGCGCCAGCCAGCTGCCAATCAATAAGGCGATCAGCGGGGCCGCCAGCAACACCGCGAAAGCGACGGTGGCGGCGCGGCCGGCCTGCTGGCGCGCGGCAGCGTCGGCATCGCGGGCGAGGCGCTGCAACTGCTCCAGCAAGGGTTGCAACGCCGCGCTGCGCACCGCGCCTTGTGGCGCCGTATCGTTGCTCGCGACAGCGACCGCTTGCGCTTGCGCGCGCAGCCCTGGCAAGCCGCTGCGCTGCGCCATTTCGCGCATCAGGGCGCGCAGCGCATCCATATCGCCGGCGCGGGCCACAAGCAGCGCTTGCTGGCTGCGCAGCAACACCGTCTGCTCGCCATTTTGATAGTTGGACTCCGCATGCATGGCATAGCTATGCGCGCCCAGAGCCGCCAGCGCAGCCAGCAGCAGCGGCAGAGCCAGGGCGGCCAGCGCAAGATTCAAGCGCTGGCGCAAGCCAAGCCGGTCCAGTTTTCCCAGTCGCCCAGCCGATTCAGGCGCGGCTGACATGAACGCTCCACTTTCTCATGAGGCACCTCCGCGAAGGATGGACTGCGCATCAGAAAATCGAATCTGCTCAAAAAGTGTAGCGCGTTTCCGCAGGGCGAAAGGAGAAAATTGGGCATTGCACATGGCGGGAAAAATTTCCGCTCAATCACAATAATCAATATTCAATTGACTCATTGATTGATTGTGCGAATGAATTTTCCTTGCCAGCCTAATCGCGATCCGGCGCTCCCAGCGGGAACAGCCCGCGATAAGGACGCGCCTCCTCCACCGCCCGCGCAAAGGATGGACGAGCCAGCAGGCGTGCGCGGTAGGCGCGCAATGCCGGGTAGGTCTCGGCAATCCGGTGCGTCCAGTCGGCATAGAACAGCGAAGGCGCCGCCGCGCAATCCGCCAGCGTGAAATCCTTGCCGCCGGCCCAATCCCGTCCGGCCAGATGCGTTTCCAGCCAGGCGTAAGCCAGCCCCAGCTTGGCTTGCGCAAATTCCAGCCCCTCTTTCCGCTTATCCGCAACGCCGGTCAGCGCGCCATTCACCGCATGCTGCACGGGACTCATGACGTGCAGGTCGAAAAAGCGGTCGAGGAAACGTACATCGAGGGCGGCAGCCGGATTCTCAGGCAGCAGGCGCGCCGGTCCGGGATGACTGAGTTGCAGATACTCGATGATGATGCTGGTTTCGAGCACCTGCCGCTCGCCGTCCAGCAGCAAAGGAAACTTGGCCAGCGGCCAGCGCCGCAGCCACTCCGTCACATGCTGCGGCGTATCCGGCCCGATGCAGCGGAATTCAAAAGGCAGATCGTTTTCATACAGCGCGATCAGCACCTTCTGGGTGTACGAGGAAAATGGATGACCATACAGCGCAAGCGACATATTCGGCACCTCCAGAACGGTATTGTGGGCGCAGCCCATCAGGACTGCATTTTTCCGAGATAGATTTCCAGCTTGTTCAGATGCTGCTTGGCGCCTTCGAGGGCGCCATATTTCTCGACCACCTCGTCGCGGCTTTCCTGGCTCGGGTACAGCTGGCGCAGCGTAATCAGCGTGCCGCGCGCGCTTTCCTCAAGCGAGATGCTGGCTTCGAACCAGATCCGCTGACCGTCGCCATGATCGTAGACCAGCCTGGATGGCGGCGTGATTTCCTTGAACACGGAGTGGTTGGGATAGCGCGTGCCGTCCGGCCCGACCATCTCAAACGTCCAGGCGCCGCCGACACGGAAGTCCATGCGCGAGCCTTCGTTGCTGAAGCCATCCGGCCCCCACCAGTTGTCTACGTGGGCCGGATCGGTCATGGCCAGCCATACCAGTTCGCGCGGAAAAGGCAATTGCCGCTGCAGGACCAGCTCACGTTCGCTTTCATTGCTTGCCATCGCTTCTCCCTTTCGCTTTTTCCAGTTGATGCAAATAGCCTTCCAGACGGTCGAAACGGGCATCCCACACCTTGCGCTGCTCCTCGATCCAGTCCGACGCGGTCTTCAATGGCGCCTCTTCCAGACGGCACAGCCGCCACTGGGCGCTCTTGCTGCGGCTGATCAGTTCAGCCCTTTCCAGCATTTTCAGATGCTTGGTCACGGCCGGCAGCGACATCTCAAACGGCTCGGCCAGCTCGCCCACCGTCGCCTCGCCCCGGCTCAGCCGCGTCAGCATGGCCCGCCGCGCCGGATGCGCCAGCGCGGTGAAGACGGCATCCAGATGCTCTTCGTATTTAACCATTAGGTTAATTTAACAAGCAAAAACCGTCCTGTCAACAGCGCGTATAACTGCCGAGTCCGTGTCCGATTTTGGGGTCTGGCCCCAAAATCGGACACGGGCTGGAGAATAAAAAAGCCGCCTCGGGGGCGGCTTTGGGGTGGACTAAGCGCTGGATCAGGCGATGATGCGCAGCGAGAAGTCGGTGGCGCGGATGTCCTTGGTCAGGGCGCCGATGGAGATGCGGTGCACGCCGGTTTCGGCGATGGCGCGCACGGTGTCGAAGTTGACGCCGCCGGACGCTTCCAGCAGCGCGCGGCCGCCGTTGATCTGCACGGCCTGGCGCATCATGTCGAGCTCGAAGTTGTCGAGCAGGATGGAGGTGGCGCCAGCCGCCAGGGCTTCTTCCAGCTGGGCCAGGGTTTCCACTTCGACCTGGACCGAGACGCCAGCATTCAGGCGCTTGGCCGCGACCAGAGCCGCCGTCACGCCGCCAGCGGCAGCGATATGGTTTTCCTTGATCAGGATGCCGTCGTACAGCGCCATGCGCTGATTCTGGCCGCCGCCCACGCGCACCGCGTACTTCTGCGCCTGGCGCAGGCCCGGCAGGGTTTTGCGCGTATCGAGAATCGCAGCCGTGGTGCCGGCAATCGCATCCACGTAGCGGCGCGTCGCGCTGGCCACGCCCGACATCAGCTGCATGAAGTTCAGCGCGCTGCGCTCGGCCGTCAGCAAGGCGCGGGCCGGGCCGGCGATGGTGCAGACCGGCGTGTCGGCCGCCATCTCGTCGCCTTCGGCATAATGCCATTCAATACCGATGGTACCGTCGACCGCGTGCATGATGCCTTCGAACCAGGGCGCGCCGCACAGCACCGCATCTTCGCGCACGATCACGCGGGCGGTGGCGCGGCCTTCTGCCGGCACCAGCTTGCCGGTCAGGTCGCCGGTGCCGACATCTTCCAGCAGGGCCGACAGCAGATTGGCTTCAAATGCCGCCCTCAGCGGCGCGTCGAATGGGGCAAAGCGATTTTGCAAAGTACTCATGCGGGTCCAATTCCCTGGAACAGTTTCGCTTCCTGGGCCAGATCGGCGCTCGGCGCGACCTTGGCTTTTTTCGCAGCCGCGAAGTCCAGCATACGGCTGATGGAGCGCACGGCGTCCTTGCCGATGGCAGGGTCGACGTGGATTTCGTTGTTCATGTTTTCCAGCACCTCGGCCAGATTGCGCAGACCGTTCATCGCCATCCATGGACAGTGGGCGCAGCTCTTGCAGGTTGCGCTGTTGCCGGCGGTCGGCGCTTCGATGAAGGTCTTGCCCGGCGCGGCCTGGCGCATCTTGTGCAGGATGCCGTTGTCGGTGGCGACGATGAAGGTGTCGGCGTCCATATTCACGGCGGCGGCGATCAGCTGCGAAGTGGAACCCACCACGTCGGCCTGCTCCACCACATTGGCGGGCGACTCCGGGTGCACCAGCACTTTGGCCTGCGGGTACTCGGCCTTCAGCAGATCGAGTTCGATGCCTTTGAATTCGTCGTGCACCAGGCAGGAGCCCTGCCATAGCAGCATGTCGGCACCGGTCTGCTTCTGGATATAGGAACCCAGGTGCTTGTCCGGCGCCCACAGGATTTTCTTGCCCTGCTCATGCAGGTGCTTGACGATGTCCAGCCCGATCGAAGAAGTCACCATCCAGTCGGCGCGCGCCTTGACGGCGGCGCTGGTGTTGGCATACACAACCACGGTGCGGTCCGGATGCTGGTCGCAGAAAGCGGCGAATTCGTCGGCCGGGCAGCCCAGGTCGAGCGAACAGGTCGCGTCCAGGTCCGGCATCAGGATGGTCTTTTCCGGGCTGAGGATCTTGGCCGTCTCGCCCATGAAGCGCACGCCGGCCACGACCAGGGTCTTGGCGGCGTGGTCACGGCCGAAGCGGGCCATTTCCAGCGAGTCGGAGACGCAGCCACCGGTTTCCTCGGCCAAGTCCTGCAGGTCCGAGTCCACATAATAGTGGGCCACCAGCACCGCTTCGCGTTCGCGCAGCAGGCGGCGGATGCGTTCCTTCAGTTCTTCCTTCTCGGCCAGGCTGACCGGGGCCGGGGTCCTGGCCCAGGCGTGGGCCACACAACTGGCGCCCTCGCTGGGCTTTTCGTATTCAACTGTCTTGATCGGTATTGCTGGGGCGTTCATTTAAGCGATGCCTTGGCTCGTCAAATAGTCTTCGTAATTGCCACGGAAGTCGATGACTTCGTTTTCCTTGATCTCGATGATGCGGTTGGCCAGCGAGGAAACGAACTCGCGGTCGTGCGACACGAAGATCAGCGTGCCGGCGTACTTGTCCAGCGCGATGTTGAGCGATTCGATGGATTCCATATCCATGTGGTTGGTCGGCTCGTCCAGCAGCAGGACGTTGTGACGGCCCAGCATCAGCTTGCCATACATCATACGGCCTTTTTCGCCACCCGACAGGACACGCACCGATTTCTTGACCTCGTCGCCGCCGAACAGCAGGCGGCCCAGGCTGGAGCGCACGGCCTGGTCGTCGTCGCCTTCCTTGGTCCACTGGCCCATCCAGTCGGTCAGATTGGTGTCGGACGCGAATTCCTCGGTCGGATCCTGCGGCATGTAGCCGACGTTGGCGTTTTCGGCCCATTTCACCATGCCGGTGTCCGAATGCAGGCCGGCGATATCGTCGCCGCCGATGCAGCGCAGCAGCGTGGTCTTGCCGGCGCCGTTGGCGCCGATGATGGCGATGCGCTCGCCCGCTTCAACCATGATGCTGAAGTTCTTGAACAGCTGGCGGTCGTAGGCTTTGGACAGGCCTTCCACTTCCACCGCCAGGCGGTGCAGCTTCTTCTCGCCTTCGAAACGCACGAAGGGATAGGCGCGCGAGGATGGCTTGATATCCTCGACCTTGATCTTGTCGATCATCTTGGCGCGCGAAGTCGCCTGGCGGGCCTTGGACTTGTTGGCCGAGAAGCGGCGCACGAAGTCCTGCAGCTCGGCGACTTTCTCTTTCGCCTTGGCGTTGTTGGCCAGTTGCTGGTTGCGGGCCTGGGTCGAGGCCAGCATGTAGTCGTCGTAGTTGCCTGGGTAGATTTTCAGCGTGCCGTAATCCATGTCGGCGACGTGGGTGCAGACCTGGTTCAGGAAGTGGCGATCGTGCGAGATGATGATCATCGTCGAGTTACGCTCGTTCAGCACGTCTTCCAGCCAGCGGATGGTGTTGATGTCCAGGTTATTGGTCGGCTCGTCAAGCAGCAGGATGTCCGGATTCGAGAACAGCGCCTGGGCCAGCAGCACGCGCAGCTTCCAGCCTGGCGCCACGGCGCTCATCGGGCCTTGGTGCAGATCGATGGCCACGCCCACGCCCAGCAGCAGTTCGCCGGCGCGCGCTTCGGCGGTGTAGCCGTCGTATTCAGCCACTTTGCCTTCCAGCTCGGCCGCTTCCATATAGTCTTCGTCGGTCGCTTCCGGATTGGCGTAGATCGCATCGCGCTTCTGCATGGCCGCCCACATCTCGGTGTGGCCCATCATCACCACGTCCAGCACGCGCATTTCCTCGTAGGCGAACTGGTCCTGGCGCAGCTTGCCCAGGCGCTCGTTCACGTCGAGCGAGACATTGCCGGCCGACGGTTCCAGGTCGCCGCCCAGGATTTTCATGAAGGTGGACTTGCCGCAGCCGTTGGCGCCGATCAGGCCATAGCGGTTGCCGTCGCCGAACTTGACGGAAATATTCTCGAACAACGGCTTGGCGCCGAACTGCATGGTGATGTTAGCGGTAGAGAGCATGTTTCTTTCGGGTCTTTGCTGAATGAAAACAGCAAGTTATACGGTAATCGAGCATTATACCGCAGCCACCGCCGCACACTGGGGAAAGCCGCCGCTTTTCGGAGGTATGTTTTTTGCTGAGCTGGATAAATACACATACTTTTTGCGGGAGCCGTCATGAGCAGCGGAAACGCACCGACACCTTTGGAACCGCCGTTTGCAGGCCCCGTCGATGCGCCATATGATAAGGACATGGAATCCCATGTAAGCAGGCTTGAAGCTGATCTCGCGGCCTTGAAGACCGACGTGGCGGTTATTCGCTCGAATTACGTCACCAAGGAAGACTTGCACAAGGAGATCAACAATCTGACTTGGCGGCTTATCACCTTCGTTTGCAGCTTCGGCACAGCCCTGGTGGCTGCCACCTATTTCATCGCGCGGCATTCCTGACTCCTGCCAAAACCGCCAAGTTGACGGCCGGGTATGGTTTTCAGCCGAAATAGCGCATAATTGCGGCCTCGAATGGCGGGACCGCTGCGGCGCCCGCCACGCCCGAAAATACTTCTATGCGAGTTGAAACCATGACCAAGAGAACGTCCCTGAGAGACATTCCACACAATACGCTGTTCCGCCAAGGCGACACCTTTGTTCTGTTTGGCGAGCTGTTCGGCCGCGGCTATGTCAATGGCCTGCTGGACGAGGCGCGCAAAGCGGGCATGAACATCATCGGCATGACGGTTGGCCGCCGCGACGAAAACAACCAGCTGCGCCCGCTGACCGCGGAAGAACTGGCCGAGGCTGAAGCCAATCTGGGCGGCCGCGTCATCAATGTGCCGCTGATGGCCGGTTTCGACCTCGACGCGCCGGCCGGCGAGCCGACCCCGACCGCCCTGCTGGCCGATATGACGCTCAAAAACTGGCAGGAATTCAAACTCGACTGGCAGCAGATCGAGCGCTGCCGCGAAACCGGCGTGGCGCGCTTCAAGGCGTCGGCCGCGCAAGCCATGGCCCAGCTGGACGGCATGATCGCCGACGGCACCAATGTCTACTTCGCCCACACCATGGCTGGCGGCATCCCGAAAGTGAAGGTCTTCCTGGCCATCGCCAACCGCGTGTACAAGGGCCGCGGCGAGCGCTTCATGTCCTCGCGCGAGCTGCTCGATAGCGATCTGGGCAAACTGATCCTGATGAATTTCGACGAGGTGACGGCCAACACCTTCATGCACCTGATCGACGCCAGCGCCGGCATCCGCGCCCGCCTGGAAAAGACCGGCGGCCAAGCGCGCTACAGCGCCTATGGCTACCACGGCACCGAGATCCTGATCGGCGGCGAATACCTGTGGCAGACCTACAGCAATTACACCCAGGGCTACGCCAAGATGCGCCTGGAGTCCGTCGCTTCGGCGGCCTGGGAAAAAGGCGTGCAGGCGACCGTGTTCAACTGCCCGGAAATCCGCACCAACTCCTCCGACATCTTCGTCGGCGTGGAACTGTCCCTGTTCCCGCTGCTGGAAGCGTTGAAGAAGGAAGGCGGCACGGCATGGGCGCAGCAGCAGTGGGATGCTTGCCAGGCCTTGCTGGAAGACGGCATCAAGCTGGACGACCTGCTGGCCCGCATCGCCACCTACAACGGCGACGCCACCAGCGCGAGCTTCCGCAACTTCGAAGCCTGGCCGATGGATAACACCCCGGCGCTGGCCGAAGTCATGATCGGCACCTCGGAAGACATCACCAAGCTGCACAAGGAGCGCAAGGAACTGATCACCGACGTGCTGAGCGCCCTGGTGCTGGAAGGCACCGGCCCGCTGATGTTCAATGAAATGTCCAAACCGGCAGCGCCCGTGATCTGGCTGAACCACGACGTCATCGCGCGTCTGCTGAACCAGAACCACGCGGTCTGATAGCCGTTCCGGCGCGGGCCGGCAGTACGTCCGCGCCGGAGTCTAATGCACATTGCGTGCGATGTAGTACACCACCGCGACAAGCAGGCTGGCAAAGCCGATCAGCCGCCAGGTTTGCGCATGCAAAGCTTTTTGAAGTTCCGCGCGCAACTCTTCGAGATCGGCCTTGGTCGCGTAGTTCGAGCGAATCACGTTCACGGCGATCTTGAGCTCCTCCATATCCTTCTTCAGCTCAGTCACATCCTGCTCCAGTTTGGCAATCCGGTTTAGCACACTTTGATATTCGGCGTGACGAAACAACATGTCAAGCTGGGCCGGATCTTGGGGCGTAGCCATGATCTTCCTCCTGCAAGCGCAAAGCTCCACACTGCACCCTATACTGCATGTTGTTTTTAACGCAAGACAAGCTCAGCGCCATATCGATCCCGCGCTAGAATAGTGATGCAAGCGCAAATGCGGTGGAGCTGGCATGGACCTATCCGATTTCGCGGAAGACGTAGCGTATAAATCGCTGCCCGTGCTGGGCGCGATCCTGCTTGCCCTTGCGGTGGAGCGTCTGCGGCCGGCCGAGCGGCAACGCCCTTCCTCTGCCGCGTTCAATGTGGCCTATACCTTCGTTTATGCCATCGGCTTCGCAGCCTTGCAACTGGCGACGGGGGCGCTGACCGTCGCCGCCGTCAATGCGGCGGGTGGCGGCCTGATTCCGCTGGCCCACAAGGGCTGGCAGCTGCTGCCCTCTTTCCTTTTCTATCTGCTGACGCTGGATTTGCTGGAGTATCTGTTCCACCGCGCCCAGCACCGCTATGCCTGGCTGTGGGCCATGCATTCGCTGCATCATAGCGATCCAGCGATGAATGCCTCGACCACCGAGCGCCATTTCTGGCTGGAGCCGGGCTTGAAACTGCTGACGATTTATCTGCTGGCGGGACTGCTGTTCAAAACGCCGCCGGTGATCCTTGGCATGTATGCGCTGCTCGGCTTCTACAATATCGTGCCGCATATGAATCTGCGCCTGGGCTTTGGACGCTGGTGGTTTCTGCTGAATTCACCGCAATACCACCGCATCCACCATTCGGCGCGGCCGGAGCATTACAACTGCAACTACGCCGCCCTCTTCCCCTTCTGGGACCGCATCTTCGGCACGTACCATGTTCCGCAGTCAGACGAGTATCCACCAACCGGCCTGGGGCCGGACGAAACGCCCAATCATTTTGCGGAAGCGCTGCTCTGGCCTTTGCGGCGGCTGTGGCGCCGCCGCGCAAAGCAGCGTCAGAGCGTCGGATAGTCCGTCACCGTCAGGTCGAAACCGCCGACGTCGGAACGCAGGCGGGCCATGCCGCCGAACGGCAGGGTGCAGCGCTCCTTGATGTGGCCGAAGGGCAGACCGGTCAGCACCGGCATGGGCAGCACACTGCGGATATACGCGAGCATCGCCTCGAAGTCATAGCCGTTGTCGTGCGGCGCCAGGCGGTAGCCGGAGAAATCGCCCAGGACCACAGCCTTTTGCCCATCCAGCGCTCCCGCATACAGCAGTTGCAGCAGCATGCGTTCGACGCGGTAAGGATGTTCGGCGATATCCTCCAGGAACAGAATGCCGCCGTCGATGCGCGGCCAATACGGCGTGCCGATCAGGTGGTTCACCAGCGCCAGATTGCCGCCCCACAGCCGGCCACTGACATCGGCCTGTGGATTGCCTTCTGCCGTGCCGCGCACAAAGTGCTGCGGCCCGCGCAGGCAGTCCCAGAAATTCTTCAGCGTATACTCCACCGGCTCATCGCGGATAAAGTCGTCGCACAGCATGGGGCCGGCAAAGCTGGCGCGTCCGGTCGCGGCGTACAAGCCCATATGGAAGGCGGTGAAATCGCTATAGCCGACAAACAGCTTGCCGCTATCGGCCATGGCGCGGAAATCGATCTGCGGCAGGATGCGGCTGATGCCGTACTGTCCGCGCAGCGCGATCACCACCTGCACCTCGGGATCGGCGGCGGCGGCGTTCAGTTGCGCCAGACGGCCGGCATCGCTGTCGGCAAAGCGCTGGAAGCGGCGCGCGTCGCTGTAGTAGTTGTGAACGGTATGGCCTTGGGCTTCAAGGCGGGCGATGCCGCGCTGCAGTGCTGCGTCATCCTGGGCGGCGCCGCTCGGTGCGGCGATGGCGATGCCAATGCGGTTGGTAGTCAAGATAATTCGTTACGGGTTGGCTGAGGCGCAGCCATCTTACTCTGGAGGTGGATGTCGATCAAGCCAAGCAGGCGTTCGGTCAGTTGTGGCGGCAGATCGTGGCCCATGCCTTCGATCACATGCAGCGCCGCGCCAGGTATCTGGCGCGCCGTGTCGATGCCGCAGGCGGCCGGCACCAGCGGATCGGCGGCGCCATGAATCACCAGGGCCGGGCAGGCAATGGTCTGCAGCAGCGCGCTGCGGTCGCCCGAGGCGGCGATCGCCACCAGCTGGCGCGCCATGCCGTCCGGGTTCACATTGCGGCGGATCGCGCATTCGATCATGCCGCGCAGCTGGCGCTCTGGCATGGGATAGGCGGGACTGCCGATGGTGCGGAAGGTATTGTACATATGGGCCACCAGATCCTCGCGGGTGCGGCGGGGAGGCGGCTTCTGCAGCAGCACCTTGCGCGCGGCCGCCGTTGGCCCCGGCAGGCCTGGGCGACCGCTGCTGGACATGATGGAGGTCAGGCTCAGCGTGCGCTGCGGATAGCGCGCCGCGAAAATCTGCGCGACCATGCCGCCCATCGACGCGCCGACGATATGCGCCTTGGCGATGCCCAGCACGTCGAGCAGGCCGCGCGCGTCGTTGGCCATATCGTCCAGGGTATAGGCCGAGCGCAGGCGGAAACCAAATAGATTCTTGAGGTAGGCGATCAGCAGATTGGGGGAACCCGCATGGTCGAACTTGGTGGACAGGCCGGCGTCGCGGTTATCGTAGCGGATCACGCGGTAGCCCAGGTCGACCAGGCCGTCGACAAAATCGCGCGGCCAGGAGATCAGCTGCAGGCCCAGGCCCATATTGAGCAGGATGACAGGATGCGAGGGATGGCCGCTCGCCTCGTATGTAATCGTAATGCCGTTCGCCTGCACGTTCGCCACCGCCTTACCCTCCTCTAGCTTTCGAGGATAGCACGACGGCAGGCGCCATGGCGCTATGTATTGCGCCTGGCCTCTGCTGCAGCGCGGCGACGGGCGGCGAAAAAGCTGCGTAGCAGATTGGCGCAATCTTCGGCCAGCACGCCGCCGATAGTCTGGGTATGGTGGTTGAGCTGCTCCTGCTCGAACAGATTGAGCACCGAGCCGCAGACGCCGGTCTTGGGATCGCTGGCGCCGAACACGACGCGCGCCAAGCGCGCATGCATCATCGCGCCGGAGCACATGACGCAGGGTTCCAGCGTTACATACAGCTCGCAGCCGGGCAGGCGGTAGTTGCCCAGCACCTCGGCCGCGGCGCGCAAGGCCATCACCTCGGCATGGGCGGTCGGATCGTGACGGCCGATGGGTTGGTTGTAGCCGCGGCCGATGATCGCGCCATCCTTGACCACCACGGCGCCGACCGGCACCTCGCCCAGATCCCAGGCCTTCTGCGCCTCCACCAGCGCGGCGCGCATGAAGCCCTGTTCCGCTTCGCTGGCGGCGTAGGCCGGCACCGGGGCGCCGGACGGAGCGTCAGCCGCGTCCAGCGGCGCGGGCGGCAGCGGCGGCACGGCTTCAGGCATCGGTGATCTCGGCCCAGCAGTTCGGGGTTTCGTGCAGCACCAGCTTGTGCAGGTGCAGGCCGGTGCCGTAGCGGTCCTTGTAAGCCGCTTTCAGGATGTCGAAGGCCACCTGCGCCAGGTTTTCCACGGTCGGGATGCGGTCGATCACCACGGTCTTGTGGTTCGGCAGCGAAGCCAGGAATTCCTTGACGGCGGCATCCTTCTCGTAGACGAGGAAGGCATGGTCCCAGACGTCCACCAGATGTTCCTTGGCGATGGCTTTCACGTCGGAGAAGTCCATGATCATGCCGTTGTCGGAATTGCCTTCGGCGCTGATCACCTGGCCGGTCAGGGTGATTTCCAGGGTGTAGCGGTGGCCGTGCAGATTGCGGCACTGGCTTTTGTGGTCGGGAATCCGGTGGCCGGCATCGAATTCGAGCTTGCGGGTAATGGTCAGCATTGTGTTTAAGGTATTTGCAACAGTTTATGGGTTTGCAAGCTCAGCTTCCATTTCGGATTGCGCTTGCAGGTTTCGATCGCCAGACGGGTATTGAATTCGGCCAGGGGGCCATCCATCGGCTGCACGAAGAAATTCTCGAAATCCAGGCCTTCGTAGGCGGCCAGGTCTTGCCCGGCCTGGGGGATCACCACCTTGATTTCATTGCCTTTATGGACCACCAATTGGGAGCCCATCTTCGGGCTGACGCAGATCCAGTCCACGCCGGGCGGCACCGCCATCGTGCCATTGGTTTCGATGGCGATGGTGAAGCCGGCCGCGTGCATGGCGGCGATCAGCGGCGCATCGAGCTGCAGCAGCGGTTCGCCGCCGGTGAAGACCACGTATTTGCTGGCGGCATGGGTGTCCGGCCACAGGCCGTTGATCTTGCCGGCCAGCGCTTCGGCGGTGGCGAACTTGCCGCCGCCCTCGCCGTCCGTGCCGACGAAATCGGTGTCGCAGAACTGGCAGACGGCGCTGGCGCGGTCGCTCTCGCGCCCAGTCCACAGATTGCAGCCCGAGAAGCGGCAGAACACGGCGGGACGGCCCGCGTGGGCGCCCTCGCCCTGCAAGGTGTAGAAGATCTCTTTGATGCTGTAAGTCACGATATTTCCTGAAAACGGACACGAAGTCCGGAGGGGCAACCCTCTATTATATGCCGGATGTGGCTTTTCCGCCCAGTCCGCCGGCGCAACGGCGGCCCACAGCGGGCAAATTGGCCTATCCAGTAGGCAATTTTGACATTCAGCAATATTGCGCTGGAGTGGGCGCGCTACTGTCGAAGCGTGCCCATTCCGGAGCCCCATCATGCCCGCCCTGCTCCCGGCCTCGTCCGACGCCGCCATCGATATGCCCCTGTTCTGGCCGCCGGCCACGCAGATCGAAGTACTGGCGCTGTGCGCCATGCTATTGGCCCTGCTGGTGCTGGCCCTGCTGTGGCGCCTGCGCCGCCAGCAGCACGCGCTGCGCGGCTTGCAGGCCCAGCTCACAGCCAGTCATCAGCACCAGGGCGAGTCCGAACGGCGCCTGCTGGAAGCGCACCAGCAGCTATGCGCCCTGGCCGCCAAGCAGGACCACGTCTGCCATGGCGAACGCCTGCGCATCGCGCGCGACATCCACGACGATCTGGGCCAGTACATGCTGGCCTTGCAGTTGGAAATCTGCGTGCTGCGCAGAAATCCGCAACTACCCGATTGGATGGCGCAAGGCTTGCTGATGCTGGAAGACCATCTGGGCCTGGCTTTGCGTTCCCTCCGGGCAATTTTGAACAATTTACGGCCCGCTGCACTGCAACATGGCCTGCGCCGCGCCATACAACAGCAGGCGCGCGAATTCACCCGCACCTGTGGCATTCCATGCAAGCTGGAGGCGTTCGAAGATGCGCGCACCGGAGCCAATAACGGCGATCCCGGGCGCGCCGAGGCCGAGGCGGCGCTGTACCGCATGCTGCAGGAAGCGCTGTCGAATGTGGCGCGCCACGCCTGCGCCAGCGAGGTGTGCATCGCGCTGGCCAGCAGCCCTTCCCTGCTCAGCCTGAGCGTGCGCGACAACGGCGTTGGCCTGCCGCATCAGAGTCGGCGCCGGGGCTACGGCTTGCCGGGCCTGGCCGAACGCCTGCAGGCGGCGGGCGGCCAGCTCACGCTGGAGAGCAAACCCGGCCAGGGCACCACCTTGCTGGCTGCCATTCCGATAGTTTCCCAAAGAAAAGATATTGCGCCAGATCAGAGCGAGATTTGCGATTAATCAAAGGCGCGCCGCTTGGGAATAGCAGAATGAGTAGAGCGGAAAGCGAAACCTTCGCCCAACCACTGCCAGCCCAAAAAGGACGGCCCAATGAATACTGCGCAAACGCTTCCACGGGTGACTGATGCTGCGTCGCCCGCACCACTCCAGTCCACGCAGGCGCCAGGCTTTGCCTTGGATCTCATGGAACTGCTGGTCATTCCGACTTTTGTACTGGACCAGCAGCGCCGCGTGCTGATTTGGAACCGCGCCTGCGAACGGTTGACCGGCGTGGCCGCCAGCGAGGTGGTCGGGACCGGCGATCACTGGCGCTGTTTTTACAACCGGCCGCGCGCCACCCTGGCCGATCTGGTGCTGCAGGGCCGCACCGAGGAAATCCGCCAGCTCTACGACAGCGCCCGCCCGCGTCCCCAGCAGCGCGAAGGCCTGTGTGCCGAGAACTGGTGCGATATGCCGCGCGTGGGCCGGCGCTGCTATCTGGCGGCCGACGCCAGCCCGATCTACGATAAGGAAGGCCGTATCGTGGCCGTAGTGGAAACCCTGCGCGATATGACCAACGAGAAGAAAGCCCAGATCGCCCTGGAGCAGCTGGCCACGCGCGACGGCCTGACCGGCCTCGCCAACCGCCGCTGCTTCGACGACACCCTGCGCGCCGAATGGCAGCGCGCACTACGCCAGCAGCAGCCGCTGTCGCTGCTCATGGTCGACGTCGACAATTTCAAGCAATACAACGATACCCACGGCCATCTGGGCGGCGATCAATGTTTGCAGAAGGTGGCCGCGGCCCTGGCAAGCGAGATGCGCGCCAACGATCTGGTGGCGCGCTACGGCGGCGAAGAGTTTGCGGTGATCCTGCCGAACCAGGCGCTGAAAGGCGCGGCCATCGTGGCGGAGCGGGTGCGCAGCCGCATCGAACGCCTGCAATTGCCGAATGTCGGTTCGGCCCAGCCCTGGGTCACCGTCAGCATCGGCGCCGCGACCGCGCTGGCCGTGGCGGGCGAAGAGCCGCAGCAACTGGTGGCCACCGCCGACGCCGCGCTCTACCGCGCGAAACACCTGGGCCGCAACCGCATCAGCCTGCCGGTTGCGGCGAAAGCCGATTGCCTCTGCTGATGTTTAGCTAAAGATTTGATAAGGCAGAGCTTCGGGCATGACACCAACCAACGAAGCCTTGAGCTCCGGCGATTCAGAGAAATTCAGCAGCACATGCTCACGCGACTGGCCGATCACGGCCAGATCGTTGACATGGAAGCGCAGCCCTCCCTCATCCGGCGCGCGGTGCAATACGTTGAGGTAGAGCTGGGTGACAAACTGGGTATCGCTCAGATTGGTGCCGTAGCGCTGCTGGAATTCCGGGCTGTTGAGGAAATCGTGCGCAATCGAAATCAGGCTGATGCCGTAATCGCGCGCATTTATCCAGAAACCGAGACCGCCTTCGTCCGGCGTGCGGCCAAAAGCGGCCTGGTAGAGGCGATACATCTGACCCGGCGCGCCATCGGCATCCAGGGCCAGTGCGCCGTCGGAGAAGCTCAGTCGCTCCACCTGAGTCAGCACATCAACACCGCCATTGCTCTTCAGATCGCGCACCAGGAAGGAAACGCCGCTGCTGCTCACCGCATAGTCCTTACGCTGGCCGGCATATACCAGAGTATCGACGCCGCCGCCGCCATCAACGTTTTCATTACCCACGCCTGCGACCAGGCGGTCCGCCCCCGCCGTGCCGGTCAGGCGGGCTTCCACCAGCGGTAAATCGCTGACCGCCACGGTACGGTCGGTAAAATGCAGCAGCTCGATCCCGCTGAGGGAATCGTTGCCTTCGCCCTGTACGATCACACCGCCGTCGCGCCGCGCCAAAATGTATTGCGAGAAGGCGCCGTTATAGAACACGGTATCCGTACCCAGGCCGCCTTCGATCCGATCATTGCCGACGCCCTGATAGATTACATCGGCGCCGCTGCCGCCAATGATGGAATTGCCTGCGGCATTGCCGTAAATGGCGGAGCCGCCGGAACCGGCAATGGCGCCTTCCATCGTCACGCCATAGGCGATCGAGACATTATGTAGCCCCGGAGCAGTTTCGCTGAACTGGCCGGCATTGAGGTTGATGACCACCGGCCCCGTGCAGGCTGAGAAGTCGAGCGTATCGGCGCCGCCAGCATCCCAGATGCACATGGCCGGCTGGGCAGCGCTGAAGGAATACACATCGTTGCCCGTGTGATAGCTCGTATTCGCGCCATACAGGTATTGCATGGCCTGGATATCGTAGAGCATGGGCGTGGTGGCGTACTTGCCGATTTTGGACGAGGCGGCACCAGGGTTGTACGACATCTGCGTGTAATCCACCGTATCGGTGCTGGCCGGCAGATAAGGACCGCCGATGGTACTGCCGCCCGAATCGTAGTTGCCAGGATGCTTCAAGCCCAGCGTATGGCCCAGCTCATGCAGCATCACGGTGGCGCCATACGAGCCTTCGCTGAAATTATTGCTGGAACTGGACTTGTTATTTAGATAAAGATAGGTCGTAGCCAGGCCCTGTTCGGGCAGATAGGCATAGGCGCTGCTGCGCGATGCCTGGTCGTTGGTGCCAAACTGGATCTGGCCGCCGCCCAGCACTTCGCTGAAAGTGATATTGGCTACCGATGCCCACTTCGCCAGCGCCACGCGGGCCGCATCGCGCTGCAGGCTGTTCATTGCAGCAAAGCCGTTCGAGTCTTCGCTGGATGCGTCCCGTGGCGGGGCGTTCAGAAAACTGTAGGTCAGGTTGAGCGCGGTTTTGGGCAGGCTGTTCCAGCTGCCATAAACCAGAGAGTCAATCGAATTAATCCCGGTAGTGAAAGACATGGCGTGGGTAGATGAGGAATCGGACACGCGCAGATGGTAACACGCCGATTTCGCTATACATGTCCTAGTGAAATATTTTATTCTGACGGCGTTGTTACGTAGATAGATGAACAACACTATGAAAAAGACCAGCTAGAACCCAAGGAGAGAATGTGTCAAGAGTGCTTCCCCTGCTGACCCTGGCCCTGTCGGCGCCAGCGTTTGCCGCGCCCGCCCCGGCCGCCGCACCCGATCTGCTGCCCTTCAAGGCCACCGAAAAAGTGCTGCCGAACGGCTTGAAAATCATCGTGGTGCCGACCGGCTTCCCGAATATCGTCTCGCTGCAGATCCCGGTGCAAACCGGTTCGCGCAACGAAGTGGAGCCGGGCAAGTCCGGCTTCGCCCACTTCTTCGAGCATATGATGTTCCGCGGGACCAAGGAATATCCGCCCGAAAAATATCAGGACATCATCACCCGCGCCGGCGCGCGCCAGAACGCCTACACCAGCGATGACCTGACCAACTACCACACCACCTTCGCCAAGGAAGACCTGGAAACCGTGCTGAAGGTCGAAGCCGACCGCTTCCAGCACCTGTCCTACGGCGAAGACGTGTTCAAGACCGAATCGCGCGCCGTGCTGGGCGAGTACAACAAGAACAGCGCCAATCCGGTCTCCAAGCTGTTCGAGGCCATGCGCGACACCGCCTACGAAAAACACACCTATAAGCACACCACGATGGGCTTCCTGAAAGACATCGAGGACATGCCCAACCAGTACGCCTATTCCAAGGTCTTCTTCGACCGCTGGTATCGCCCCGAACGCACCACCATCATCGTGGCCGGCGATGTCGAGCCGCAGAAAGCCGTCGCCCTGGTGGAAAAATACTGGAGCAAATGGCAGCGCGGCAGCTATAAGGTCGACGTGCCGGTGGAACCGGCGCCGAAAGCCGCGCTGTACAAGCACGTGACCTGGGCCACGCCAACCCTGCCTTGGGTCTCGGTTGCCTTCCGCGCGCCGGCCTTCTCCGAAAAGCAGAAGGACCAGGCGGCGCTGAGCGTGCTGCTGTCCCTGTCCTTCGGCCGCACCTCGCCGCTGTACAAGCGCCTGGTGCAGGATGAGCAGAAGATCGACCAGCTGTTCGACAGCACGCCGAACCGCGTCGACCCGACCCTGGCCGTGATCGGCGCCCGCGTCAAGAAGGCCGAGGACACGGTCTATGTGCGCAACGCCATCATGGAAACCGTCGCCAAGCTGCGTTCCGAGCCGGTCGGCGAGAAAGCCCTGGCAGACGCCAAATCGGCGCTGAAGTATGGCGTGATCCGTTCGCTCGACAACACCGAGCAGATCGCCGGCATGCTGGCCTCCTACGTCCACTTCAACCGCTCCTACGGCACGTTGAACAACTACTATCGCGTGCTCGACAGCCTGACCCCGGCCGACCTGCAAGCGGCCGCGCGCAAATACCTGACCGACGAAGGCTTGATCGTCACCACGCTGTCAAACGGCGCACTGCCGGCCGATATCGGCCAGCTGCCCAAGCTGGCCGCGCTGGAACCGAAGCTGAACACGGCCAAGATCGACCTGCTGGTGCAGAAATCGGCGCTGCCGCAGATCCGCTACAAGCTGGTGTTCGGCGCCGGTTCGGCCCACGACCCGCAAGGCAAGGAAGGCTTGGCCGCGCTGACCGCCGCCATGGTCGCATCGGCCGGCTCCAGCGAGCGCAAGATCGACGAGATCAGCAAGGCGCTGTTCCCGCTGGCCGGCAGCTTCAGCGAGCAGACCGACAAGGAAATGTCCACCTTCACCGGCACCATCCACAAGGATAACTGGAGCCAGTTCCAGGACATCGTGATGCCGCAACTGCTCGCGCCGGGCTTCCGCGAGGACGATTTCCGCCGCCTGAAGGACGCGCAGAAGAACGCCCTACTGCTCGACCTGAAGGACAATAACGAGGAAGAACTGGGCAAGGAGCGTTTGCAGACCAATGTCTTCGCCGGCAGCGGTTACGGCCATCCGGTACTGGGCACGGTGGCGGGCCTGGATTCGATCACGCTGGACGATGTGAAGGACTTCTACAAGAAAGCCTACACCCAGGGCGCGTTGCGCGTCGGCCTGGCGGGCGATGTATCGGACGCCATGTCGGCCTCGCTGCTGAAATCGCTGTCACGCCTGCCAGCCGGCGCCGGCCTCGCGGCCACGCCAATCCCGGCCGGCAAAATGCCGAACGGCCTGGAGGTGGAGATCATCGAGAAGAACACCCGCGCCACGGCCATCTCCTTCGGCCTGCCGCTGACGGTGACGCGCTCGCACGCCGACTTCCCGGCCCTGTGGCTGGCCAAGACCTGGCTCGGCGAACACCGCGCCTCCAGCTCCCTGCTCTACCAGCGCATCCGCGAAATCCGCGGCATGAACTACGGCGACTATGCGTACATTGAAGCCTTCCCGCGCGGGATGTTCCAGTTCTTCCCGAGCGCAAACCTGGGCCGCAAGGCGCAGCTGTTCGAAATCTGGGTGCGCCCGGTCGCTCCTGAAAACGCCCACTTGGCGCTGCGCATCGCGCTGACGGAGCTGGACAAGCTGGTCGCCAAAGGCCTGACCAAGGAGCAGTTCGAAATCACGCGCGGCTATCTGATGAAGAATGTCTTCGTCATGACCTCGACCCAGGACCAGCAACTCGGCTATGCCCTCGATTCGCAGTGGTACGGCACGCCCGAGTTCACCAAGCTGATGCGCGACGGCCTGAGCAAGCTGAGCGTGGATGATGTCAACGCCGCGATCCGCAAGCACCTGTCGTCGAAAAACCTGTCGGTGGTGATGATCGCCAAGGACGCGGCCGGCCTGAAGGACAAGCTGCTGAGCGACGCCTTCTCGCCCATCAAATACGACGGCAACAAGCCAAAGGAATTGCTGGACGAAGACCAGGTCATCGGCAATATGAAGCTGAACATCAAGCCGGAGGCCGTGAAGATCACGCCAGCGGCCAATGTGTTCGCCAATTGATCGACAGTTGACTTGACTGGAACAGGCGCCTCGAGGTGCCTGTTCCAGCATCCATCCGCAAATTCTTCACCTTAAATATGAGCATCACTTCGATCAAAAAACGGGCCAAAGCAGGAACACTGGAAGTAGAACACCTGCTGAAAGAAGCAAAGTATCCCGATGAGGCCCTGGCAATGGCTCTTGACGAGTTGAGCGCGGAGTTGCAATGGCATGCATCCGGCGTTCAGGAAAAGGGGGGGCTACACGTTCCCCTGGCGACGTGGGCACAAGTAGTCTCCACCTATTGCCGCGAAGGGTTTGACGGCCTGATTCGGCTTTCGTCCGAACCTGGACTGGCCACCTTTGTTCTCGCTTTGTTTGAAGAGCTGAAAACGAAGGACGCGTTAAGCGCACTGATGAAAGCCTTCGGCAATTACATTAGCGAACCATGCCGGGATTGCGGGATGTCCTCGAACATTGCCGCGACACTCAATCTCATGCTCAGTTTCAAGCCAGGTGCGGATGCCGATGCCTCGCAGGCTGCACAATTGCGAGCGTTTCTCCGCACCCTGCACTCATGCACCCAGGACGACCATCAGCGCGCGCTTGCCCTGCTCGCCTTACGCGGCATTGGCGACGAAGAAAGCGCCGAATTTGCCCTCGCCCAACATCTGCGCGATCCCTGGCAGGAAACGCCCAAGCTTGTTGCCAAACACATCAGGAAACGCCTGCTTCTCCAGTCCGCTTCAGCAGTCGTTGAATAGGCAGGATGCGCGGCACCCCACGGTCAAAGCGCTCCATCCCGGGCGCATCAACTATCAAGCCGCCATTTTCAGGATCTTATTTCTTCTTGCGCTCCCAGCTTTGTATGCGCGTAACGCGCTGGATTGATCCTGAAAATATACCAAGGTGGCCCCTGTCTTTCGCATTAAAGATCCCTTCAACCAATACATATCCGCCGTTGAGCTTTTTTGCAGCGCGAGTCTGCTGATCGTCCAGGGATATCCATACCGCGTTGGACAGCAGAGACTTGTCGAAGTCCTCGCGATGCAGGTAAAGCGCATTGCCTTCAAACTCCAGATTCAAAAAGGCGATAAGCCTAATGGGCTTACCATCATATTGCTGTGGATTTGCAATGAGTTGTATCATTGAGACGTCGCCAAGTTCGCTCGACTTAGCGTTCGTCCCAACACAAAACAGTGCGACAATAAGTGTCAGCAGGATTTTTCGCATTACCGTTTATCCGTATTCAATTATTGATAGTTTGCAAAGTTCTGGTGCTGCTTTTGGCTGCAGCCGGATGCCATTCAGCCGCCCTCAAACCATTATCTATTTATAACCATATATCCAAAACGAGTCATCGAATTTTTCATATGGTTGTTTGAGCGACTGCAGGAGTTGTTCAAGTTGAACCCCACAATCTATAACAGACTTGGGCAACAACCGTCCTTCATGCCGCAGGTACCTAGGCCGGATCCGAATCCACTCTATTGAAAATAGGGGAAAAATGCCTTCATTCCAATCCCCCTGATACCAAACGTCCTCGTCAAAGCTTTCAGGGGATGCTTCAGAACTCAAAACATCCTTCCTCTGATAAGGAGGCGGAAACGGCAGGTCATCAATTCCTGCGAGAAGTTCCCGCCATTTAGTATCATTCATAACAGATCCAAGTCCACGTTTCGACAATTCCGCCTTCACCTGGAGCTTGTGCTTAAACTCGTCATACATAGTTCAGTCCATACACCATTGGGAATTTGGAACGTTAAAGTTCACAGTGGCTAGAGCGTCTTTACGACCGCCAGCTTTTTGGCCATGTTCTGCCTGTATCTGGATCGCCCTCTAGTGGGCGATCCAGCGGTGCGATCCGGTCAACCGCTACGCCGAGTGGCATCCCTCACGCCAAGCAGCTTGCACAATTGCTTGACAACGGCATCCCTGGCTTTACGCACCTTAAATACAGACGGTACATGAAGCAGAAAAGAAGTCCATCGATACCGCGATATGCTCCGATCGTCAGAAAGCAAATACTGCATCAATTCGACTGCGGATTCGCGATGGAATGCCCATAATACATGACCACGATGCGCAATCGAAAAATATGCGTCATCGGGCCAATTCAGCATATGCATGCCTCGGACCTGGCAATTACTGCAGCGAATGGAACCAGCTCGCAAGCCGTTCCGGTTGCAAAGATACCTCGAGTGCTCCCAATCCCGTGCGGAATAGCCATCCGGGAGTTCATGAATTGCCTGGTGGGGACTTCCGTGAAGCCCCTGGAAATATAGCGCCCCATGCCAAAAATGCCCGCATGAATCCTGAAATTCCCGGTACTCGAACACCTTGTGCTTCTTAAAGAACTCCACGTCGGACTTCAAGTGAATGCGAACTACTTCAGCAAATTCGAACTCTGCACGATGCCGGCAAGCCGGGCAGGCCACATCAAGAAGATGCGGCATCGGTTTCCATTCATATGGCCTGGTCATCGTCTTCGATTGAGCGCTTGGTGCGATTTAACTGGGATGCTGCAGTGTTCACCATCACTCAAAGGGATTGGCCACCTGCTTCACCTTCGGCGGCGGCAGCTTGGCCGGGAGGCTTTGCGCTTCGAGTTTGACCAGCACCTCGCCCAGCAGCTTGTATAGCTCGCGGGCATGTTCCAGGCCGGCCTGGTCCTGGGTCAGGTCGATGTCGCCGCTCAGGGTGATGCGGTCGAGGCGGTTTTCGACCGTCAGGCCACCGATGTGGAGGACGTCGGCTTCGTTGGCGTAGGGGATGAATTTCTTGCTCATGGCCTTCTCCTGTTAGCGTTTGTTCTTGCCCGACTTCGGCAGGCGCAGCATCACCTGCTTTTGCTGCGGCGTCAGCGAGGGCAGCAGGTTGATGCCGATTTTACTTTCAAGCTCCGCCACCGTCATGGTCTGCGGACGCGCGTCGGCTTCGTTGGCGACGAACCAGGCGCCGCCGGCGCGCTGGCGCGGGCTGTAAATCACTTTGTACAAATGGCTCGGCACCAGCACATTGCCGACCTTGCGCAGGTCGCCGCCGATGAAGGCCGGTCCGCTGATCACATACAGATCGCCTTCCTTCTTCGCCATCTTGCGCACGGCCTGCTCGATGCCGGCCCAGATGTGGCGGTTGTTGTCGGGGTCTTGCGGCACCATATTCGCCAGCGAGAAGCTTTCGTGCTGGCTGCGGCGGTCCGGCATATCGCCGTTCGGGGCCATATGGCCGCGGTCAAAGCCGCTGCGCGCGTAGTCGGAGAGTTCGGCGCGCTGGCCGCGCGGCAGTTCGTCCTCGGGATGGAAGCTGTTTTCGCGCGAGAGGTCTTGCGCCGCTTCGATATTCTGGGCGGTCAGATACTCGGCCGACCACAGGGGCGTGCGCGTCAGGCCGCTGTGCATGATGCCGAAGGAGCGGTAGCACAGTTCCTGTGTGGCCTTGCCCAGTTTGGGGTTGGTGATTTCGGGACTGCGTCCCTGAACATAGTGTTGCGAGCAGGCTGCGCCTGCGATGCCCGCGAAGAGCATGCCGCCGGCCAGCAGGGCCGCGGCGAGGGATTTCTGAACCATATTTCCTTATACTGTGAGGCGGAACGCCTGCATTCTAGCGATACTGAAGAAACCTTGCCAGCCATGGAGAACACGATGGACGACGATTACCGCATTCTTGCCCGCTTCATGATTCCGACCGATGCGCATGTGATGCGCGGCTGCCTGGCCGCCGCCGGCATCGCGGCGGTCGTGACGGACGACCAGCATATGCAGGCCAACCTGCTGCTGGCGCCGGCCATCGGCGGCGCGCGCCTGCTGGTGCTGGAAAAGGATGCGCAGGCGGCCGAGGAAATCCTGCAAGCCTTCCAGCGCGGCGAGTTCGCACTGCCGGACGACGCGGACTTCGATCCCGAGCACAATCCTTATGCGCGCTAGCCTTCGCCTTGCAGCAGGCGCCGCGCATGGCTGCGCACTTCCTCGCCCAGTTCGGGCGGGCTGACCACGCGGAAGGCAAAGGGCAGGCTGGCCAGTTGGCGCGCCAGCCAGGCCTGCCCGTCGGTCTGGCTATGCAGCAGGACGCCCTCCTCCGTCTGTTCGAACAAGCCCATATACTCCATCAGCGTGGCGCGCGCGCTTTCCAGGTCGGTGTGGGGCAGCACGGTGGCGGCGAATTTGCGCGGTAGCGTGGCGATCGAATGGCGCAGATGGTCCAGCGCATCGAAGTTGGCTGGACGCTGGAAGGCCGCCACCAGCGGACGCACCTCGCTGATGCGGTCGAGCCGGAAAGTGCGCAGGCCGCCGCGCAGATGGCAGAACCCCACCGTGTACCAGAAGCCCATGTAATACGCCAGGCCATACGGATCGAAATCGCGTTCGGTTTCGCGCGCCGGCCTGGCCTGCCCTTCCGGCGTCATTACGGCTGGGGCCAGATAGCGCAGATGCACGCGCTGGCTGACCTGGGCGGCGGCACTCAGCACGCCAAGAGCGGCATTGGTCGATGGCGCCGTGCCGCAGCGCAGGTCGAGGCGCACGGTCTCGTCGATGGCGCCGACCCGCCATTTCAGGCTGTCCGGCATGATGCGTTCCAGCTTGGCCTGGGCGCTGGCGACGGCCGGTGCCGCTGCGGCCAGACCGAGGCTGCGCGCGGCCAGCAGGCCAAGCGAAAGGGCCAGCGCCTCGTCGTCGGTAAACATCATGGGCGGCAGCTTAAAGCCGGGCATCAGCGCGTAGCCGCCGTGGCGGCCACGGTCGGCCGTGATCGGGATGCCCATATCCTCCAGCATCACGATATAGCGGCGCAGCGTGCGCCCGTCCACTTGCAGGAGGCGCGCGAGTTCCGCGCCGCTCATGCGTCCATGGGCCTGCAGCAGTTCCAGGACTGCCAAAACACGGGTGGTTGGATGGTACATCCGGCAACGGTATCAGCCTAAGAGGTCATTTTCCGTCCTCATTAAACCGCGCGGCGCTTCTCTGCTACCATGCGCCCATGTTCGAACCTTATCTGACCCAATGGCGGCTGACGCCCGATGGCGGTTTGCTCAGCACCCACAGCAGCCGCCTGCTGCCGGTGCGCTGTGCCGATGGCCGCGCAGCCATGCTGAAGGTGGCGACGGCAACGGAGGAGCGCTTTGGAGGTCTGCTAATGAACTGGTGGGATGGCGAGGGCGCGGCCCGGGTTTATGCCCACGATGGCGACGCCCTGCTGCTGGAACGCGCCCAGGGCGGGCAGGATTTGCTGGACATGGCACTGGCTGGCCGCGACGACGAGGCGACCCGCATCATCTGCGCCGCCGTCGCGCGCCTGCATGCGCCGCGCGCGGCCCCGCTGCCGAAGCTGATTCCGCTGTCGAACTGGTTTGGCTCACTGGAAGCGGCGGCGGGCCAGTATAGCGGAGTCTATACGCAGTGCCTGACCACAGCGCGCGAACTGCTGGCGACCCAGCGCGAGATCGTGGCCCTGCATGGCGATGTCCACCACCGCAATGTGCTTGACTTCCAAGAGCGCGGCTGGCTGGCCATCGATCCCAAACGCCTGCTCGGCGAACGCGCTTTCGACTATGTGCATGTGCTGTGCAATCCCGATCTGCCGACCACGCCCGACGCGGAGCGTTTCTACCGCCAGCTCGCTATCGTGGTGCAGGCATCCGGCTTGCCCCGGCGCCGCCTGCTGCAATGGACGATCGCGTTCAGCGGCCTGTCCGCTGCCTGGTTCCTGGAGGATGGCCAGGAGCCGCACAGCGATCTGGGCGTGGTGCGCCATGCCTTGGCGGCGCTGAATGGGGGCGGCAGCCCATGAGCATCCGCATCCAGGCCGCCAGCGCTGCCAATGCCGCTGACGCCAATATGCTGGACCTTGCTTTTGAGGTCGATTCGCGCCTGCTGCTGTCGGCCACGCCGGCCGGCATCAGTTATGAAGTCATCCCGGTCCAGCCCTATCTCAAGACGTATCCGGCGGATGGCGAACGCATTCCGGCCGAATATCTGGATAGCGCCGAGAGCGCGGCCTTCCTGGCCTATGCCGATGGCTGCCCGGCGGGCATGATCCTGCTGTCCACCGGCTGGAACGGCCTGGCCGTGATCGACGATATCGCCATTTCCAGCGCCTTGCGCCGGCGCGGCATCGGCGCGGCGCTGATCGCCCAGGCCAAGGAATGGACGCGTCAACGCGGCCTGCCCGGCATCATGCTGGAGACCCAGGACAATAATGTGGCGGCCTGCCGCCTCTACCAGCGCTGCGGCTTCGCGCTGAAAGGCTTCGACCGCGGCCTGTATGCGGCGCAGGACGGCGTGTCGGCGGAAACCGCCCTGTTCTGGTATTACTTCGAATCCTGAGCCGAATCAGGGCGGAATCCGTCCTGATTCCAGCTTACGCTGCAGCGATACCAATTATTGTGGGAGACGGATATGAACCAGGCGGCCAATCTGTGGCTCTATTTCGCAGTCGTTTTCGGCATCATCGCCTTGCCGGGGCTGGACATGGCCTTCGTCATGGCGAATTCGATGCTGGGCGGGCGGCGCGCGGGCATGGCGGCGGTGGCGGGCATTATCGCGGGCGGCTTCTGCCATCTGCTGATGGGCGCCTTGGGCGCGGCCGTGGTGCTCCAGCTCTGGCCCCAGCTGTTCCAGTACATGCTGCTGGGCGGCGCCATCTACATCGCCTGGATGGGCTACACCTTCCTGCGCAGCAGCGCCGTGTTCACGCCGGACGCGGCGCGCGAAGTGCTGGCGCCCACCGTCATCTTCCGCCGCGCCATGCTGACCAGCCTGCTCAATCCCAAAGCCTATATTTTCATGCTGGCGATCTTCCCGCAGTTCCTGAAGCCGGGACAGGGGCCGCTCTGGCTGCAATCGGGCGTGCTGGGCGCGATCACTGCGGCGACCCAGGCAGCCGTGTATGGCGCACTGGCGCTGGCGGCCAGCCAGGCCACGCTCTGGTTTGCGCGCAACCCGGCAGCCGCAGCGTGGACGGCGCGCGCCATCGGCCTGCTTTTGTTGCTGACGGCAGCGCTCAGCGCCGCCCAGGCATGGAAGGCCGGCCTGGCTTAAGGCGGCAGCACCGCCCTCAATGCGCTCTGTGCAGCGCCTCCAGCACGCCTTTGCGGTTCTTGTGCGCGCCTTCGAAGCTGCGGATGGCCTTGCGCTGCGCCGCCGTCAATTCGGCTAGCGATTGCGGATCTGCGGCACCGTCAGGCGCTGGTAATCCTTGATGGGCAGGCCGCGCTCCGGCGCATGGCCGGCGCGCTTGTCCTCCCGCTGGCCCTTGGTTTCGCCGCTCTCACGGCGCTGCTTATTGACGATGCGGGCCGCCACTTCGTCCTCGCGTCCCTTGTAGCGTCCTTCCTGCTCGAATTTGCGCTCCAGCTCAGTGTATTCGCGCTCCCGTTTCGGGCTGATCCCCTTTGGCATGGCGCCCTCCTCCGCTGATGGTGGCAATGCCTGCCATCTTACGGAAGTGACGCAGGAACCAGCGCACCGCTGCAGGCGGCCGTATCGCCGGAATGCGCGATTGTGTCCTTAAACATACGATTTATCACCTTTTCAGCATCATGTTATTCCAACAAGAAATATTTATAGCTTTGCAACCAAGCCGCTGCTACACTCGGAACGCTTTCCGCACCGGTCAAGCCACTGGGACACAACACTCACGAGCCAAAATGAATATCGCAAATATCAAGATTGGTCATCGCCTCACCATTGCCTTCCTGCTTACCATTTTTGCCCTGGCCCTGGTGGTCGGTGTGGGCGCCACCGCGCTGAAAATCGTCAGCGGCGAGATCGAACAGACCATCGGCCAGCGCTACCAGAACATCAGTGTGCTGAACCAGCTTAAGACCGCCCTCAACCTGGAAGCGCGCAGCAGCGCCAACGCCATGCTGGCCGAGCAGCCGGCCGACCTGGAACGCGAACTGGCGCAGATCGCCGCCACCAAGCGCGATGCCGGCGAGGCGCTGAGCCAGGCCGCCTCCCTGCTGCAAACCGAACAAGCGAAGACCCTATACGCCGCCATCGGCGCCGAACGCACCAAATACGAAACGGCCCGCGAAAGCCTGTTGGCCCAGTTGCGCGGCGCGCAGCGCGAAGCGGCGCTGGCGCTGATGACGGAGCAGGTGCGTCCGGCCCAGCGCAGCTACTTCGCCGCCGTCGATGCCTTGATCGACTTCCAGGCCAGCCAGATGCAGACCTCCGGCCGCAGCGCCGAAAACCTGGCCAACCAGTCCGCGCTGGCCATGGTGGCGCTGGGCGTCGTGGGCGGCATACTGAGCCTGCTCACGGCCTGGTATATCACGCGCGGCATCGTGCGGCCCATCGGCCACGCCGTGAAGGTGGCGCGCACCGTGGCGGCCGGCGACCTGAGCTCCACTATCGAGGTGCGCTCGCAGGACGAGGTGGGCCAGCTCACCGCAGCCCTGCGCGATATGAATGCCTCGCTGCTGAAGATTGTGGGCGAGGTGCGCCAGGGTTCGGACAGCATCGGCATGGCCTCGGCCGAAATCGCCGCCGGCAACCAGGATCTGTCCACCCGCACCGAGCAGCAGGCCGCCTCGCTGGAGGAAGCCTCGTCCTCGATGGCGGAGCTGACCTCGACCGTCAAGCGCAATGCCGAAAGCGCGCACCAGGCCAATGAATTGGCGGCGGCGGCGTCCGAGGTGGCGGGCAAAGGCGGCGCAGTGGTGGCCCAGGTGGTCGAACGCATGGCCTCGATCAACGCGTCCTCGCACAAGATCGTGGACATCATCAGCGTCATCGACAGCATCGCCTTCCAGACCAATATCCTGGCCCTGAACGCCGCCGTGGAAGCGGCGCGCGCCGGCGAGCAGGGGCGCGGCTTTGCCGTGGTGGCGGGCGAGGTGCGCAATCTGGCCCAGCGTTCGGCCGCCGCCGCGCGCGAAATCAAGAACCTGATCGACGATTCGGTCGACCAGATCGCCAGCGGCGCCAAGCTGGTCGACCAGGCCGGCGGCACTATGCACGAGATCATGGCCAGCGTGCAGCGCGTGACCGGCATCATGGCCGAGATTTCGGAAGCCAGCCGCGAGCAGTTGTCCGGCATCGAACAGATCAACCACGCGGTGGCGGGCATGGACCAGGGTACGCAGCAGAACGCGGCGCTGGTGGAGCAGGCTTCGGCCGCCGCCATCACCATGCGCCAGCAGGCCGAGCACCTGGCGACGGCGGTGGGCGTCTTCCGCCTGGCGGCCGATGGCTTGGCCGGTGCGCGCGGCCGCATGCAGCGCCAGCAAGCCGGCAACGATGGCATCAGCGGCGGCGGCGTCATCGATGCCAGCCGGGCAGCCACGCGCAGCGTTAGCACTGCCAGTGTCGCCCGCCTGCCGCGCCCCCAATACGGTGCAAAAAAGCGGGGCGCGCAGGCCGCCAAGCCAGCTGCGGCTTTTGAGGAAGAGTCGCGTTCGGCCTGATGCCATGAAGATGATGGCCATGGGCTGCGCAAAATCGTGCCGCCCTCTTGAGAAAGAGCGCATTTCCCCTTCATAAACGCTGTAAACTGCGCGGCAAAAGAATATGAAGGGAAATCATGAAGCTGCGTTCCGTTTGCCTCGCCCTGCCGCTGGCCCTGCTGCTCGCCAGCGCCCATGCGGACGATGTGCCAAAACCGTCCTGGCAGCAGCGGCGCGCCGAGTTTGCCGCCATCCTGGACGGCGTCCACCAGGGCGACGCGGCGGCGCGCAAACGTCTCGATGAAGTGCTGAGCGGCCTCGAAGCCCGGCAGATGCAGCGCACGCCCATGGAAAATATGGAAATCATGGGCGTCTACTACCTGCCCCGCGAGGGCCTGGAAAAGGCGCTGCCGCGCATTGTGGCCCATGCCACCCTGGGCTGGTACGACACGCTGCGCTTCTCTTCGGCGCCGGGCCGCAGTGAAATTTTCTATGTCATGTTCCAACTGCCCTTCCTGCTCGCCACCCCCGACGCCAGCGGCAAGGCTATCGACTTCTTTAACGCGCATCCGCAGGAAACGGAAGAATTGGTAACTCAGGGCATCGCCATGGCGCGCCAATTCCGGACCCAGGTGGCATATGACCGGCATTGGCCTGGCGCTTTTGGTGCCAACGAGCTCGTTTGCGCCCAGGGCGGGCCATGCGAGGCCGCCAAATCGTTGCCGGAAAGCCAATGGGAGGACGCCTGGCAACAGGCTGAACAGCTGGTGCGAAAGTGCTATCGAGGCCATGAAAGCCAGGCATCGGACTAATCCGTCAGTCCGTATAGCAGCCCGGCGCCATGACGAAGATGCTTGATAGCAATATCGTGCAGCGAATCAACAGCTGTGTAATACTGCGTCTGTACCCCGCCGCTGGATACCCTGCCCATGGCTATGACCGGCTTTCTGCCCCACAGTCTGAAATTTCGCCTGACCAGCTTTGTCGTCGTGCTTGTGCTGGCGGCCACTTCTATCGTGACCACGCTGGCGCTCACCGTCGCCGAGCGCGATATGAAAAGCGTGATCGGCAACCAGCAAATCAATCTGCTCTCGGGGGCCGCCGCCTTCATTGACGAACAGCTGAAGAACCGCCTCAACCTGTTGGCGGCCCTGGCCGAATCGTTACCCGAAGCGGCGCGCCGCGATCCGGAGGCGCTGCGCCAAGCCTTGCTGACCCATGCCACCGTCTCGGCCGAATTCACCAATGTGGTGGCGTTCGGGCGCGACGGCGAACTGGTGGCCAGCCTGCGCGACAGTGGCTTGAGCCGTTCGCTGAATGTGTCCAGCCGCCCCTATTTCCTGCAAACCCTCTCCACCAAGCGCGCCGTGATCGCGCCGCCGCTGCGCAGCCGCCTATCGAACCTGCCGGTGGTGCTGATCACCCAGCCGCTGCTGGACAAAAAGGGCGAGGTGCAGTTCGTGCTGGCCGGCAGCATCGATCTGCTGCATTCCGACTTCTTTCAGCAGTTCGACCTGCTGCGGCCCGGGAAGACGGGCTATCTCTACGTGATGACCAGCGATGGCGTGATCGTCAACCATCCCGATAAATCGCGCCTGCTGGGCCATGTCGCCTCGCGTGCCGGCACCGACCAGGCCACGGAAAAGGCGCTGGCCGGCTTCGAGGGCTGGACCGAGGCCGAGAGCCTGGAGGGCGACGGCCCCGGCATCTACACCTTCAAGCGCCTGGCCAGCACCAACTGGATCGCGGCGGCGCGCTATCCGACCAGCGAAGCCTTCGCACCGATGAAGGCCATGCGCCAGCAAGCCATCCTGCTCGCCTCCGTGTTTGCGGCGGCGGCCGGCCTGCTGGCCTGGCTCATGGTGCTGCGCTTTCTGCGTCCGCTGGAGACCCTGCGCTCCCACCTGGGCGATATCCGCACCGGCCATGCCGATCTGGAGGAGCTGCATGTGGGCGGCAAGGACGAAATCGGCGAACTCGGCGCGGCCCTGGTGGAGGATGTGCGCGAACGCGATGCCGCGCTGCGCCAGCTGGAGGCCAGCGAAAAGCGGGCGCGCGTCATCGCCGACAATATTCCCGCGCTGATCTCGTATATCGACAAGGACTTGCGCTACCGCTTCACCAACGAGCATTACCAGTTCCTGCTGGGCGTCGATCCCAAATCCCTGCTGGGGCGCACCGTCAACGATGTCTTCGGCGGCGAGGTCGACGCGCGCTGGCGCGACTGCATGGAGGCGGCATTGGCCGGCCAGCGCGTGCACGTCGAGCGCGAAGGCGAGGAGCTGGGCCGCTATATGCACCTGATGGTGGACATGGTGCCCGACTTCGCGCCCGATGGCAGCGTGCCCGGTTTCTATGTGATGGCCAACGACATCACCGAGCGCAAGATCGCCGAACTGACCCAGGCCGCCAGCCAGAAACGCCTGCAGCTGATCACCGACCATCTGCCGGCGCTGGTGTCGGCCATCGGCCCCGACCACCATTTCCAGTTTGGCAACGCGGCCTTCCAGCGCTGGCTGGGCGTCGATCCCAATACCCTGCCAGGCCGCCCCGTGGTGGACGCCATCGGCGAAGCGCATTACGCCATCGCCAAGCCTTGCCTGGACCGCGCCTTCCAGGGCGAAGTCACCAGTTACGAGGCCAAGGCCAACGTCGGCGACGAGTCGCGCATCCTGGCCTCGACCCTGATCCCCGACCTGCGCCAGGACGGCAGCGTGGCCGCCGTGTACGTGCTGACCAGCGATATGACCCATGTGAAGGCGGTCGAGGAACAACTGATCGAGCTGGCGCGGCGCGACACCCTGACCGGCATCGCCAACCGCCGTATGTTCGAGGAAACCCTGCAGCAGGCGCTGGACCGCGCGCGCCGCCGCGACAGCCCGCTGGCCCTGGCCTACCTGGACATCGACCACTTCAAGAGCATCAACGATACCCTGGGCCATGGCGCCGGCGACGATGTGCTCAAGGAGTTCGCCGCGCGCCTGACCGCCAGCGTCCGTTCCACCGACACCGTGGCCCGCCTGGCAGGCGACGAATTCGCCATCGTCTTCGAAAACGTGCTGCCGCCGGACGAGGCGACCACCTTGGCCGAACGCATCTTGGGCGCCATCCGACCCGCCTTCAATCTGCAAACCGGCATGCTGCCGGTCACGTGCAGCGTGGGCATCGCCGTGCATGCCGGTCCCGGCGAGAATCCGGCGGGCCTGCTGGCGCGCGCCGACGCCGCCCTGTACGACGCCAAGCGCAATGGCCGCAACGGCTATGTGGTGGACGAACGTCCGCCCGGCCCGCGTCCCGTGCCTAATCCTGCTGCGAACCGTGCTGCTTCAGCCAATCGATGAACCAGCGCGCCGCCGGCCCTGGCGGCGCATCCTTGCGGTGCAACGCATACATCGAAAAGAATGGTCCCATCACCGGGCTGGGTTCGATCTCGATGCGCTGCAGCCGGCCGGCGGCGATATCCTCCTCCACCATATGCAGCGGCATATTGCCCCAGCCTAGGCCAGCCTTCAGGAAGGCATGCTTGGCGCCCAGGTCGGCCAGGCGCCAGTTCTGGTTGCCGGCCACGCCGAACTGGCGGCCCGCCGTCAGGTCCGAGCGGTCGGTCAGGATCAGCTGCACATGGCCGGCCGCTTCCTGGCGTGAAATGGGCGGCTTGAACGCGGCCAGCGGATGGCTGGGCGCGGCCACCGTCACCACCGGCACCGCCTGCAGGAATTCGGCGGCGCAATCCTGCGGCACCTCCGGGAAGGAACCCATGATGGCGAAACGGCAGCGTCCATCAAGCACCGGCTGCACCACGGCGCCCAAGGCTTCCACATGCACCCGCAGCGGCATGCCGGGGAATTGCTGCTGGAAGGCGCGCACCGCCTCGGTCAGGCTGCAGATCGGGTACATCACGTCCACCGCCACCGACAGCTCGGCCTCCAGCCCCTCGGCCAGCGAACGCGCCTTGGCCTTGAAATCGTCCATGCTGGCGATGGCGCTGCGCGCGTGCAGCAGCAGCGCATAGCCCGGTTCGGTCAGCTTGGGATAGCGCCCGCTGCGCTCGAACAGCGCAAAACCCACCTGGGCCTCCAGATTGGCCAGGGTCTGGCTCACCACCGACTGCGCCCGGCGCAGCTTGCGCCCGGCCGCGGAAAAACTGCCTTCATCGGCCGCCGCGATGAAGGTGCGCAGCTGGTCCATGGACATCCCGTCAAGCATCTATCGCTCCTTTCGATACATTCCATATAAATATATAGGCTTCCGCGATGGATGTCCAATCCCTATCATTCACTCATCGATCAACGAAACAGGAGACAGCAAATGAATGCAGTCCTCAAACCGGCAGCAAGGCAGATCCGCTACCGCAGCCAAGGCAGCCAGCGCAGCTGGTTCACCCGCCTGGCCAGCCCGTCGGATGTGGGCGAGATGATCAAGCCCTTCGTCTTTCTGGACGACTTCGACATGGAATCGCGCGGCGGCCCGCGCGCCGGCCTGCATCCCCATTCCGGCATTGCCACCGTGACGGTGGTGCGTTCCGGCACCATCGACTACGTCGATACCAGCGGCGCCAGCGGCCAGTTCGGCGCGGGCGGCGTGGAATGGATGAAGGCGGGCGGCGGCATCTGGCACGGCGGCAGCGCCGCTCCCGGCCAGCGCGTGCAAGGCTTCCAGCTCTGGCTGGCCTTGCCCCGGGCAGAGGAAAACGGCCCGTCCGAAAGCCTCTACCTGGCGCCTGGACAGATTCCTTCCGACGGCCCGGCGCGGGTGGTGATCGGCCAGTACGGCCAGGCGCGCAGCCCGCTGCAATACGCCGCGCCGCTGAACTACCTGCATGTGAAGCTGAAAGCGGGCGAAAGCTGGAGCTACCAGCCGCCCGCCGGACACCAGGTGGCCTGGGTGGCGCTGGCGAGCGGCAAGCTGCATGTGTCGGACGCGGTGCTGGGCAAGGAAATCGCCGTGTTCGAGGAATCCGAAGCGGCCCTGGACTTCTATGCCGAACACGATACCGAGTTCGTGCTGGGTTCGGCCGCCAAGCATCCGCATGAACTGGTGCTGGGCTATTACTCGGTGCACAGCAGTGCCGCCGCCCTGCGCCGGGGTGAAGCCCGCATCCAGGAGCTGGGCCGGCAGTTGCGCCTGGCGCAATAAGAAACCGTAAGACTGAAAACGATTTACATCATTTATATTTTTTAAGGAGCATGACCATGAACAACGCCAACAACATCAACATCAACAACAACACCCTGAACACCGCCATCCTGCCTTTGGCCGGCCGCCTGCTGATGGCCCTGATCTTCGTCTTTAGCGCCATCGGCAAAATTTCGGCGCCGGCCGCCACCATGGGCTATATCTCGGCCATGGGCCTGCCCTTCCCGGCCCTCGGCCTGGCCGGCGCCATCGGCGTGGAACTGATTGGTGGCCTGCTGCTGGCCTTCGGCTACCAGACCCGTCTGGTGGCGCTCGGTCTGGCGGCCTTCTCGGTGGTAACGGCGGTGCTGTTCCACGGCGCCATCGGCGACCAGAACCAGCTGATCCACCTGCTGAAAAACCTCGCCATGGCTGGCGGCCTGCTGCAAATCGCCGCCTTCGGCCCAGGCAGCCTGAGCCTGGACGCCCGCCGCGGTGCGCCGCAAGTGCTGGCCCGCATCTGATCCGGCAGGCATTTCTAGCACGGGGGTTTGGCCCCCGTTTTTTCTTTTTTGCGCATGGTGGCGCTTTCGCCACGCCAACCGGCGCTTTTGTTAACGTCCTTGCAGTCTTTCTTTCCACTTCCATAAGAAGCACGAAAAAATCCCGCCGGAAGCTGTAGCGTTTTTCCAAAAAGCATTGAAGTTACGGGGCGTATGGCCATAATCGATTCCGCAAGCCAACCAGCCAGCGACGGAGTGCCACATGAAAACAGTCCACAGCCTCTTGATGTCCACCCTTGTTCTGGCGGCCGGCGGCGCCAGCGCGCAAACCAATATCACCGTCTACGGCTCGATGGACCTGGGCATCGTGCACGAAAGCGGCGGCCCGAAAGCGGCCGGCTGGACCGTGCAAAGCGGCGTCGAAGCCGGTTCGCGCCTGGGCTTCAAAGGCACGGAAAACCTGGGCGGCGGCCTGCAGGCGCTATTCGTGCTCGAAAGCGGGATTGCCGGCGATACCGGCGGCAGCCGCCCGGGCGGCCTGGCGTTCGGGCGCCAGAGCCTGGTCGGACTGAGCGGCGGCTTCGGCACCGTCAAGCTGGGGCGGCAATTCAATCTGCTGACGTATGCGCTGATGGATGTCGATCCCTTCGGCGGCGGGCACGAGGGCGCCTATTCGAACATCATGTTCTCGGATTTCCGCACCAGCAACGGCATCTACTACACCACGCCCACGATGCAGGGCTTCAAGGCCAGCCTGACCTACGCGCCGGGCGAAACGCCGGGCAACAGCAAGGCCAAGCGCGAAACCGGCCTGGCCCTGGAATACCAGCGCGGCCCGCTGTTCGCCGTCTTCGCCCACCGCAATCTGGAAGACGCCACGGGCAGCAGCCGCAACAAGGTCAGCTTCGCCGGCGCCACCTACCAGGTCGGCGCGTTCAAGGGCGCGCTCGGCTACGCCGTCAATAAAGACCCGGCAATGGCCATGGACAGCCGCGACCTGATCGTCGGCGCCACCTGCGAACATGGGCCGTCCACCTATCTCGTGTCCTGGATACGCCATAAGGACCGCAGCGCCTTGGACCAGGACGCCGACCAGGCCGCGATCGGCTATACCTTCGCGCTGTCGAAACGCACCGATCTATACAGTTCCTACTCGCGCATCAACAACAAGAATGGCGCCCCGTTCACGGTCGGCAATGCCATCGAAGTCGGCAGCGGCAAGCGCGGTTTTGCGGCCGGCATCAACCATAAGTTCTAAGTCCCTGTTCAATCATCCCCGTCCAATGGAGAAGCCATCTATGAAAGCTCTCGCCAGCGCCCTGCTGCTCGCCCTGCCCGCCGCCGCCTTCTGCCAGGAGGCCATGGTTCTTTGCGTTGAAGACCAGGCCGCCGCGCCGTACACCTTCCCCGCCAAGGACGGCACCATGCAGGTGCTGATCAAGATGGCGGCCAAGCAGGCAAATGTACCGGTGACAATGAAAGTAACGTCATGGAAACGCTGCATCGAGGAGGTGCGCAGCGGTGCCACCAATGGCCTGGTCAACGCCGGCTTTACGCCCTTCCATGCCGAATACGCGGCCTATCCGATGCAGGGCGACAAGCCGAACACCGCCGCCGCGCTGGCGCGCATGGACATCCTGGCCTACCGCCTCAAGGGCAGCAATGCGGGCTGGGACGGCAGCAAATTCCAGAATGTCAGCAAGCCGGTGCTGATCCCCTCCGGTTTCGCCACCATTTCCGATCGCCTGAAATCCATGAATGTGCCGTATGATGACAATACCAAGGAGCCGGCGCGCAATTTCCATAAGCTGATCGCCGGCCAGGGCGAGATCCTGCTCGGCTTCGACGGCGAGATGAGCGCCTTGCTCGCCACGCGCAAGGAGTTCAGCGACAAGGTCGAAGTCCTGCCCAAGCAATTCATGACGGCGGACTTCTACGCCCCCGTATCCAAAACCTATTACGCGGCAAACAAGGAGAAAGTTGAAGCGCTATGGGCGGCCATCGGCAAGGTGAAAAAGTCCAAGGAGTACCAGGACGCCATCAAGGACATCAAATAGTCCGCTGCCGTATCGCGGCCGCCGCTGTCCTGTTTCTGCTGGCGGCCTTGCTGGGTGGAGGCGCGGCGGCAGCCGACCAGGTCGAAGTGGTGGTGTATGCCGACGACGCCTATCCGCCCTATTCCTATTCCCTCAACGGCGAAGCGCGCGGCGTCTATCCCGGCATCCTGCGCAAGGCCTTCGCGCGCATGCCGGCCTATAAGGTGCAGGTGCTTCCCGTGCCCTGGAAGCGCGGCCTGAAAATGGTGGAAATGGGCGAAGCCTTCGCCCTCACGCCTCCCTACTACCGCCCCGATGAGCGGCCATATATGGATTATTCGGCCCCCATCTTCAATGAGAGCGTGGCGCTGTTCTGTAACGACACTGTCGCCCCAAAAGGCTCGCCCAGCCGCTGGCCGGACGACTATCTAGGCCTGCACATCGGCAGGAATACCGGTTATCTGATCGGCGGCAAGGACTTCGACCTGGCGCTCAAGCAAGGCAAAATTACGCTGAACGAGGCGCGCGGCACCGAAGAAAATCTGCGCAAGCTGCTGGTGGGACGGCTCGATTGCTATATGAACGACCGCCACGCGATCCAGAACGCGCTGGCCCGTATCCGCACCGAGAAGGCCTATCAGAAGACCGGCAATGTGGTGGAGGCCACGGTCATCAGCCAGGAATTCGGCTATCTGGGCTTTACCCGCGTGGACCCGGTGCGCTATCCCTTCAAATCCGAATTCGTGCGCCAGTTCAATATCGTGCTCAATGAAATGAAACGCAGCGGCGAGCTGGAACAGATCGCCGAGAGCGAACTGCGGCGCTAGGCCAGCAGCGCGTCGCGCAGCAAGGCCGGTGTCTTGCCGGTCCAGCGCTTGAAGGAGCGGCGGAAATTGGTGGCATCGTGGAAGCCCAGGTATTGGGCCACGGCCTCGTTGTCGGCGCGCCGGCTGTGGAAGAGATGCAGCGCGACGTGGGTGCGCACTTGATCCAGCTCTGCCTGAAAATGCGTGCCGTGGCGCGAGAGATAGCGCTTCAGCGTGGCGGGGCTGGCGCCGAAATCGGCGGCCGCCTGTTCCTGCGACGGCGCGCGCCGCACCCGTTCCAGCAGATAGTCGTACATCGCATCGAGCAGGCTGGGAAGCGCCGCCGCTTCGCCGGCCGCATTGCGCAGGGCGACGGATGCCGCCACCGCATTGCCGCGCGGCCAGGGGCGGTCAAGGCAGGCGGCGTCGATCAGCATCGCATCCAGATGGCAGTTGAAGCGCAGTTCGGAGCCCAGATGCACCTCGTGCTGCTCCACATGCGAAGGCGCGGCGCGGTTGAAGCAGAAGCGCCAGGGCAGACGCTCGCCGCCCAGCCAGCGGCACATGGCGGCAACGGCCGTCATATGCATCTCCACCAGCGCCGGCAGCAGGCTGGGAGCGCCGTAACTGTCGACCCAGTACAGCACGGCGATGCCGTTCTCCTCGCGCAGACGGGGACAAAGCAGTGGCGTCAGACGGGCATGCCAGGCCGTCAGCAGCTCCAGCGCCTGGCGCAGATTCTGGGCGTGCAGCAGGGCGTGGCTGATCGCGCCATTATGGCCGGGCAGTAGATGCTGGCCCAGCATGAAGCTGGTGTCGGGGCTGTTCAAGGCGCGCAGCGTATTCGCCAGCAGCTGATGGTACTGGCCCGGCGTAATCATGCTGGCGGGATCGGACAGCACCGAGGCGTCCAGCCACAGACCACGCAGCAGCGCGCTGTCCGCCGCCTCGCGGCTGCGCGCATAGTCGAGCGCCAGCGCGGGCTGCTGGCCTGCTGCAATGCAGGCGTCGCCGACGGTGTGGAAGGCGATCACGCCGGCACTACCCGCTGACTGGCATCCAGTGCCGGCCTTGGCGCATCTTCGCAGGGCTGCAGCGCCGACTGGTCGATTTCGCGGCCCAGGCGGGCCAGCAGTTCGTCGGCCTCGCCTTCGGCGGCGGCGCAGGCATGGCGCAGGCTGATGGCGATCAAGCCCTGGTTGCCGTGGTGGCGCATCCGGCCCACCATGGCGCAGAGATGGGCGGCGATGGCGCGCGCCTCCTGCGCGCCGGTGCCGGGCATCAGGATGGCGAAACGGTCGCCCGCATAGCGGCACAGCAGGTCTTCGTTGCGCAGATTCAGCAGCAGCATATGGCCCACAGCCTGCAGGGCGCGGTCGCCTTCGCGCTGCCCGTGTTCGCGATTGATGCGGTGGAAGCCGTCGATATCCAGCAAGACCAGGGCGCAGCTGCGCCCTGGATGGCTTTCGCGTTCGAGGCGTAATTGGGTGCGCAGATAGCCGGCTCCCGCCAGCTGCGTGATGCGGTCGAAGGCGCGGTGGTCGCGGAACAGGCGTTCGCGCTTCTGCAAATGCTCGTTCAGGCTGAATTGCTCCTGGCGCCAGTAATACATGCCCGCCGTGAGCACCAGCATCCCCAGCGGCATCAAGCCTTCCAGCCAGTTGTCCCACACCTCGTCCTTGGGTATGCGGAAGAATTCGTCCATGCAGTCGGCCCAGCAGCCCAGCATGATCGCCGCCAGCCCGCCGGCCAGCAGGCGCGTAACCAGTCCGCCGGGGCGGCTGCTCAGGGTGATCAGCAGCCATAGGCCCGCCATCAGCGCGGTGCCGCCCTCGCCCACGATATCCATCCAGCGCCAGGCGGCAAAGGGCTTTGCCGCGCCCAGCGCCGCGTACAGGAAGGGCAGCGAGAGCATGGCCAGCGCGGCGGCGATGAGAAAGTTGCGGTGCAGTCTGAGCATGGCGTGGGGACGGTATCGACAGGGCCGCAGCAGCTTATCGCCGCCATATGACAGGACGATGACAGCCGGGAGGTGCAAACGGCTCACATCTTTCTTTCAACACGCGCCGCTGCCCCCGTCATCTCATAGGGAAAAGCAGGCCCGCCGCGCCTTGCGGGACGGTGCGCGCCCGCTGCGAAGACAGGTCATTTCAGCTCAAATCCCGCGCCGGATGCGGCAAATCGGGCCGAATCCGGTGTTGCGGCCAAAGGCGGTAACAAAGTTGACACATTCCCTCCCTAGAATCCGCCCCGTTCAACCACTCATCCACACACCATGCATACCAAGACCCAGCCGAACAAGCCCGCCGCCCTGCGCCTGACTACCCTGAGCCTCGGCATCCTCGCCATGTGCAGCGCCCACGCCGAACTGGCCGACACCGGCCCGGCGGCCGCCGCCGTCGTCGTGACCGGGCAGCGCGCGAGCCTGAGCAAGGCCATTTCCGCGCAGGAGAAGGCCGACAATATCGTCAGCGTCGTCAGCAGCGACGATATCGGCGGCCTGCCGGACAAGAATGCCGCCGAAGCGCTGGCCCGCCTGCCTGGCGTCTCGGTGCAGCGCGACCAGGGCGAAGGCCGCTATGTCACGGTGCGCGGCCTCGGCCCGGATTTGAATGGCGTCACCATCAACGGCGCGCTGGTGCCCTCGCCGGAAGCCGGTCGCCGCGCCGTGGCACTGGACGTGCTGCCCGCAGGCTTGATCCGCTCCCTCGAAGTGAGCAAGACCCTGCTGCCCGAGCAGGACGCCAACTCCCTGGGCGGCTCGGTGGAAGTCAAATCGCTGTCCGCCTTCGACCTGCCCGGCACGCTGCTGAATGTGAACGCGGCCGCCAGCCATGACGGCAACACCGGCAAGAAAAGCCCGAGCGCCGGCCTGCTGTGGGCCCAGCGCTTCATGGACGGCAAGCTGGGCGTGGCCGTGGGCCTGAGCGCAGAGAAGCGCAAGTTCGGCTCCGACAATGTGGAAACCGGCGGCGCATGGGATGGCGAGCGTCTGGGCGGCTTCGAGCTGCGTGACTATCTGCCGGTGCGCGAACGTAAGGCCGCCGCCGTGAATCTGGACTATCGCCCCGAAGCAGGCAGCAGCTTCTACCTGCGCAGCTTCCTGAGCCGCTTCAGCGACGACGAGGTGCGCGACCGCATCACCGTCGGCAATTTCAGCGGCGGCGGCGTGCTCGAAGGCGCCACCGCCAGCGCGCGCGCCGAGCGCCGCATCCGCCAGCGCAAATACACCCAGGAGATCGGCTCGCTGGTGCTGGGCACCGAACAGAAAATGGGCGCCTGGCTGTTCTCGGCCTCCGGCGGCATCAGCCGCGCCGACGAAGACACGCCGGAATCGCTGAACGATGGCCGCTTCCGCGGCAATGCCAACTTCACCGGCGTCGGCTTCCTGAATGGCGAAAAGCCGCAGCTGCAAGGCCCGGCCGCGCTGTTCGATCCCGCCAATTACAGCTTGAACGCCATCACCCTGCAGCAGCGCTACTCCAACGACAAGGCGCGCCATCTGCGTGCGGATCTGGGTCGCAGTTTCGACACCGGCGACCTGCATCACGAGCTGAAATTCGGCTTGAAAGCCAGCCGCCGCGAGAAAACCAACGACACCAACCAGTGGGCCTATAACAGCGGCAAATCGTCCAGCCCGAACTACTGGGGCGCGGGTTCGGCCGCCATGTCCAGCTTCGTGCAGGGCGGCGAACTCGATTACAAGCTGGGACGCATCGGCATCGCGCTCGATCCGGCCGCCATCCGCGCCCGCGTGGCAGACCTGGACCGCAACGCCGCCCGCCTGACGGCCGAGTCGAGCATCAACGACTACACGATGAACGAGAATATTGACGCCGCCTACGTGCAGGACAGCGTCTCCTTCGACGCCTGGCGCATCCTGGCCGGGGCGCGCGCCGAGCGCACCCGCTTCGACGCCGCCGGCTCGCAAGTGGCAGGCAGCACCATTACGCCGCTGAACCGCAGCCGCTCCTACACCAACTGGCTGCCTTCGCTGCAGGCACGCTACGATGTGGACCAGCAGACCAGCGTGCGCGCCGCCATCACCAGCTCCGTGGTGCGCGCCAATTTCAGCCAGCTGGCGCCGGGCGTCAGCCTCGCCAGCAATACCGAAGCGGTGATCGGCAATCCAGACCTGGCGCCGCTCAAGTCGCGCAACCTGGACCTGGGCGTGGAACGCATCATCGGCAACGACGGCACGCTGTCGGCCTACTTCTTCCACAAGGACATCCGCAACTTCACCTACACCACCAATCTGGCGGGCAGCGGCCAGTGGGCCGGCTACACCAGCGCCACCTCCTACGAAAACGGCGACAAGGCCAAGGTCAAGGGCATCGAGCTGTCCTGGATGCAGCCGCTGCGCATGCTGCCGGCGCCTTTCAACAATCTACTGATCGGCGCCAACGCCGCCTGGACCGATTCGCGCGCCGACGTGGCACGCTTCGATACCAAGTCCAAGGCGCGCCTGTCGCGCAGCATCGCGCTGCCCGGCCAGTCCGACCGGGTGATGAATCTGATGCTGGGCTACGAGCAGGGGCCGGTCAGCACCCGCCTGGCGCTGAACTACAAATCGCCCTATCTGCTGGAACTCGGCTCGGATATTCTGAGCGCCGGCCAGGATCGCATGGTGGACAGCCAGAAACAGCTGGATTTCTCCTTCTCCTGGCAGATCGACAAGCGCTTCCAGCTCACCTTCGAAGCGGCCAATCTGAACAACGAGAAGTACTACGTCTACCAAGGCAGCAAAAACCACAACGCGCAGTATGAGCAGTACGGCCGCACCTACAAGATCGGCCTGAAAGCCGCCATTTTCTAAGAGAGCATATGAGAAAGAGCATGATTCAAAGCGCGATAGGCGCGTTCCTGGCATCCATCGCACTGCTGCCGGCACAGGCCACGCCGGTTGCGGGGGCATCGAACCACGTCGCCCCGCTCCTGCCAGCGGCGCTTTCAGGCGCCGCCGAACTGGCGGCATTGCCGGACGGCGGCTGGCTGGCGCTGGACAAAAACGGACTGCGCCTGCTGGACGCCAGCGGCGCGCAGCGCGCCCAGTTCCCGATTCGCGCCCGACAGCTCGACACCCGCAGCCATGCGGAAGGCGTGCTGGCCGTGGTGGTCGATTCCAACACCGAGCGCGCCCAGCCCCTCGTCGTCAACCTGGAGCGCGGCACGCTGAAAGCCCTGCCCGCGCTGTCCGCACCGAGCTTTGACGTGGAGGCATCCTGCCTGTACCGCGACGCCCAGCGCATCGATCACTTGTTCCTGATCGGGAAAGACGGCCAGTCCGAACAATGGCTGCTGTCCGGAGCCCAGTACCGGCCGGTGCGCAAACTGGCACTGCCGCCGCATGTCAAACACTGCCGCGTGGATGACGTCAGCAATACCCTGCTGGCCGCCGAATCGGACTTCGGCCTGTGGGCTTACCGCGCCGACGCCGAGGGCGCCGGCCAGCGCCAGGCCGTGGCACTGCGCGCGCCTTACGGCAAGCTGGCGGGCGGCGCAGGCGCCCTGTCTCTGCTGCCCGGTGGCGCTGCATTGCTGGACAAGGACGGCGCCAAACTGTACCTGTTCCGCCAGCGCGACGGCCAATGGCAGGCGGCGGGCAGCCAGCAGCTCGCTGTCAAAGGCGGCAAAGGCAATGCGCTCGCAGTCCGCGCAGACGGTGGCAACGCCGTCAGCCTCACCTACAAAACCGCCGAAAGCTCCCCGTGGCAGGCTCGCACGCTGGCATGGCTGACCGGCGATGCCTCGCTCGCTGTCGCAAACACAGGCGGCAAAGTCAAGCATCGCAACGCTCCCCATGCCGTGGCAACCGGCGCGGCCGTTGATGCAGCCATCCCGTTCGCCATCGTCGAACCGCGCACCCAGACCGACCCGATGGAACGCCAGGGCGATGCGGCCGACGATCCGGCAATCTGGCTGCATCCGACCAACCCGGCCGCTTCGCGCGTCTTCGGCACCAACAAGAAGCAAGGCTTGCTGGCCTACGACCTGCAAGGCAAGCAGACCCAGTTGCTGGAATCGGGACGCCTGAACAATGTCGACATCCGCCAGAACGTGTTGTTCGTGGGCGAACGCTTCGACTTGGCCGCCGCCACGCGCCGCGACGACAATACGCTGATGCTGTTCGCCATCGACGCCAAAGGCGACGCTGCCGAAGCCGCGGTCTTCCCCACCACGCTGGAAAAGATCTACGGCATGTGCCTCTACCAGCCGCCCGGCGGTGCGCTGGAAGCCTTCGTCAACGACAAGGACGGCCGCTACCAGCACTACCGCATCGAGCGCAGCGAAGGCCGCTTCCGCGCCGCCCTGCTGCGCAGCTTCGTCGTCGCCAGCCAGCCCGAAGGCTGCGTGGCCGACGACCGCAGCGGGCGCCTTTTCATCGGCGAGGAAAAGCTTGGCGTCTGGTCCACCGCAGCCAGCGCGGCCAAAGCCGAGCCGCTGCGCATGATCCTGCCGGTCGGTATGGCGCTTAAGGCCGACGTGGAAGGCATGGCCCTCTACCACGGCAAGAAGGCCAGCTATCTGGTGGTCTCCAGCCAGGGCGACAACAGCTATGTGGTGCTGGACGCTGCCGCGCCGCATGTCGTGCGCGGCCGCTTCCGCATCGGCATGAACGTGGCGGCCGGCGTGGATGGCGCATCCGAAACCGATGGCCTGGATGTGACCTCGGCCAATCTGGGCGGCCCATACGCCCAAGGCATGCTGGTGGTGCAGGACGGCTACAAGCGCCTGCCCGACGGTCCGCAAAACTTCAAATACGTGGCCTGGGACGATATCGCCCGCGCCCTGAACCTGCCTTAAGAAAGGAACACCAGCATGAAACCGAAACACGGCGGCGGTTGACAATTCGCGCTGATGCGTTAAACTGCGGGCGCTGCTGAAAATATCGGCAGCGCCTTCTTCTTCCGGAGCACCCACCCCAAATGGACATCTAAGCCCACATCCGCAAACGACCGCCGCTGCTTTGCCACGCTATGCATCGCCGCTGCGCTGACGAATCTCGTCATCGGGGCTTATATGTTATCCAATCCAAAAGAACTCTCTCTGGAGCTGCGCCACGTTTCGGCCATGCTCCCCGGTGGCCGCATGCTGTTCGACGGCCTGAACGCATCCTTCCGGCGCGAACTGACCGGCCTTGTCGGCGCCAATGGCGCGGGCAAATCCGTGCTGGCCACTATCCTGAGCGGTCAGCGCCAACCTGATGGCGGCCGCATCGCCTGCAACGGCAGCCTCGCCTACGTACCGCAGGAAATCCGTCCCGCGCCCGGCGCCACCGTCGCCGGCGTGGCCGGACTTGCCGCCCTGTTTGCCGCTCTCGCCCGCGTCGAAAGCGGCGATATGCTGGCCGGCGATCTCGATCAGCTCGAAGGCCGCTGGCATATACCCGCCGCTTTCGGCTGCGCCCTGCGCGAAGCGGGCCTGCCCGCGATGCATCCCGAGCAGCCGGCCGCGAACCTGAGTGGCGGAGAACTGATGCGCATCGCCTTGGCAGGCGCCCTGCTGTCGCAAGCCGACTGGCTGCTGCTGGACGAACCAAGCAACCACCTCGACCGTCCGGGCCGCGACTGGCTGGAAGCCGCCTTGCACGCATGGCGCGGCGGCGCCATCGTCGTCAGCCACGACCGCGAGCTGCTCGACCGAATGGACCGCATCGTGGAGCTGCGCGACGGCCAGTTGCACAGCTACGGCGGCAACTACACCTTGTACCGCGAGCAGCGCGACACGGCCGCCAGCGCGGCGCAAGCGACACTCGATCATGCCCGCACCGAACGCGAATCCGGCCTGCGCGAGCTGCGCCGTCAGCACGATGCCCAGCATTCGCGCATGGCCCGCAACAAGCGCAATGCCAAGAGCGCCAATCTGGCGCCCATCCTGCTCGGCCGCATGCAGGACCGCGCCGAAGTCCACGCCGGCCGCGTGGCGAAGCAGCATGAGGAAAGCCGCCTCGCGCTGGACCAGGCGGTGCGCGAGGCGGCGGACAAGATCATCGCCGAACAGGCGGTGGCGCTGCTGCTGCCCGCCAGTGCCGTCGCGCCAGGCAAGCGCGTGGTCGAACTGGAGCAGGCTTGCGCGCCTTTCCCGGCCGATGCGGCGCCGCTCGACCTGACGCTATGCGGCCCCTTCCGCCTCGCCATCACCGGCCCCAATGGCTGCGGCAAAACCACCCTGCTGAAAATGCTGGCGGGACTGGAAGCGCCGCTGTCCGGCACCTGCCGCAGCCCGCTGCCCATGGCCTGGCTCGACCAGCATGCCGCCGTACTGCTGCCGCCCGGACTCTCGGTGCTGGAGCGCCTGCGCCAGCTGGAAAGCCCGCTGCCGGAAGGAGAACTACGCAGCCGCCTCGCCCTGCTCGGTCTCGGCGCGCGCCATGTGCATACGCCGGCCGAAGCCCTGAGCGGCGGCGAGCGTCTGAAAGCGGCCCTGGCCTGCGCCCTGTGGCGCAAGGAACCCGCGCAATTCCTGCTGCTGGACGAGCCGACCAACCACCTCGACCTGCACGCCGTCACCGCGCTGGAACAGGCGCTGCAAGGCTTCAGCGGCGCGCTGGCCGTGGTCTCGCACGACCGCAGATTCCTGTCCGCACTGGGCCTTTCCCACACCTTGTCGCATACGCAGCAAGGGTGGAGGCTCGACGGGATGGTATCCTAGGCGACCGCAACACATGGGGGCAACCGTGTCCATTACAGAAAAATTATTCAAACTCCGGGAGAACGGCACCAATGTACGCACCGAGGTGGTGGCAGGCCTGACCACCTTCCTCACCATGGCGTACATCATCTTCGTCAATCCCTCCATCCTGTCCGAAGCGGGCGTGCCGAGGGACGCCGTCTTCGTCGCAACCTGTCTGGCCGCCGCGCTGGGCACCCTGATCATGGGCCTGTACGCCAACTACCCGATCGGCATGGCCCCGGGCATGGGCTTGAACGCCTACTTCGCCTACGCCGTGGTGCTGGGCATGGGCATACCGTGGCAGATCGCGCTGGGCGCGGTGTTCATCTCGGGCTGCCTGTTCGTGCTGATCAGCGTCTTCCGCCTGCGCGAGATGATCGTGAACGGCATCCCGCATTCGCTGCGCACCGCCATCACGGCTGGGCTGGGGCTATTCCTTGGCTTGATTGCGCTGAAAAGCGCGGGCATCGTCACCGCCGACAAGGCCACCATGGTCACGGCGGGCGACCTGCATAAGCCTGCCGCCCTGATGGCCATCGGCGGCTTCCTGCTGATCGTGACGCTGGACCGCCTGCGCGTGCGCGGCGCCATCCTGATCGGCATCGTCACCATCACCGTGATGAGTTTCTTCTTTGGCGACACCAAATTTCAGGGACTGATCTCCGCGCCGCCTTCGCTGGCGCCCAGCCTGTTCAAGCTCGACATCTCCGGCGCCATCGGCGTGGGCCTGTTCAATGTGGTGCTGGTGTTCTTCCTGGTGGAGCTGTTCGATGCCACCGGCACCCTGATGGGCGTGGCGAACCGCGCCGGCCTGCTGGTCAGCGGCAAGATGGAGCGCCTGAACAAAGCACTGCTGGCCGACAGCTGCGCCATCGTCGCCGGCTCCATGCTCGGCACCTCCAGCACCACGGCTTATGTGGAAAGCGCTGCCGGCGTGCAGGCGGGCGGACGCACCGGCCTGACCGCCGTGGTCATCGCGTTGATGTTCCTGGCCTGCCTGTTCTTCTCGCCGATCGCCGCCGTGGTGCCGCCATACGCCACCGCGCCGGCCCTGCTCTTCGTCGCCTGTTTGATGCTGCGCGACCTGTCGGACCTGGACTGGAACGAGACCACCGAGAGCATCCCGGCCGGCATCACCGCCCTGCTGATTCCCTACACCTATTCGATCGCCCACGGCATCGCCTTCGGCTTCATCACCTATGCCGCGCTCAAGCTGCTGACGGGCCGCGCGCGCGAAGTGAAGCTGATCGTGTGGCTGATCGCGGGCGTCTTCATCTTCAAATACGCCTATATGTAAGACATTCCCGCCCCGCCAGCTTTACTGCAAGGCTGGCGCAGGGCGCGGCGTTTCGCGGATTTTGATAATCCCGATCACATTACAGAGGCGCATGCGGCACAGCGTCAGCGCCTCTTCCTCCTCGGCTGCCACGCGCAACTGCACTTCCATGCCATGCAGGCCGGCTTCCATGCGCACGCCGCGCAGCTCGATGCCGCCGCGCCGGATAATCGCCAGCGCCGATTCCAGCGAGTCGGTGGCGGTATGGGCTTCCACCCGCAGGCGGAAGGTCTTTTGTGGGGTTTGGACTAGCTCATTCATACAGTAACTTTAGCTGTCCCGCGCCGGAATAGGCATCCAAAGATTATCCAATTTCGCGCTATTTTGAGAATATTCTTCTTTTCGTTATAGAATATTTGCGGAAATAATCTTCGAATCGAGAAAACCATGGAACAACTGGATGAAACCGACCGCCGCATCCTGCGCGCCCTGCGCCGCGATGGACGCTTGAGCAACACCAAGCTGGCGGAGCAGATCGGCCTCTCCACCACGCCCTGCTGGAACCGCGTGCGTGCGCTGGAAGACAATGGCGTCATCGAAGGCTACACGGCCCTGCTCAACCAGCAGGCGCTTGGCCTGCCCGACACCGTGATCATCGAAGTCACGCTGGAGCGCCACGACGACGATATGCTGGAAAAATTCGGCTTGGCCCTGGCTGAACTACCCGAAGTGATGGAAGCCTATCTGCTCACCGGCGATTACGATTACCTGATCAAGGTCGCCGTGGCCGGCACTGCGGGCTACGAGGAATTCCTGCGCCGCAAACTGTATAAGATGCCCGGCATCCGCCACAGCCGCTCGACCTTCGTGCTGCGCTGCCTGAAACGCGCGCACTCGGTGGAGCCTTAAGGAGGTCCGTGGCAAAATGCGTTCTTTGACAAACGCATGCCACGACTGCGCTGGACTTCCTTATGAGCGCCATTCCCGTCACCGCCAGCCCGATTATCCTGCGCAAGGATATGGGCATCCTGCAAGCACACGCCGCCGTCATGGCCGAGTGCCTGCGCCATATCGAAGCCAATGCCCCGGGTGTCGCCGCCAGGGCCGATGCCGAATTTCTGCACCAGATGCGCGTCGGCCTGCGCCGCTTGAACGCCGCATTGCGCCTGTTCGGCACAGTGCGTCCGCTGCCGGAACGGCTGCGCCTTGAAATGAAATGGCTGGATGCGGCGCTCGGCCCTGCGCGCGACTGGGAGGTGCTGGCCAACAGCACGCTGCCGCGCATCACGGCCAGCGCTCCTGCCCATCTTGGCCTCGCGGCCCTGCTGCAACTGGCCCAGGAGGCGGCACAGCGCCACAACGCAAGCGCTGCGCAAGCGGTGGCCTCGCCACGCTGCCGTACCCTGCTCGACGCCCTGCATGCCTGGGCCGCGCAAACGCCGCAAGGCTTGCCGCAGCCGAATGCCCGCCTCAAACGCTTCGCCACAGCCTTGCTGGATGCCGCCGGCAAGCGCCTGCGGCGCCGCGCGCAGCATCTCTCCCAGGCCAGCCAGCGCCGCCAGCACCGCTCGCGCATCGCCGCCAAACGCCTGCGTTATGCACTGGAGTTCTTCTCCAGTCTCTATCCACAGCGCCCGACCCGGCACCGTATCGCCGCGCTGGCAGCTTTTCAGGATGCGCTGGGCGCCATCAACGATGCCAGCGTGGCCCACGCCCTGCTGGAGCATGAAGCGGCCAGCCATCCAGCCCTGCACGCCGCCATCGCCTATGTGCGCGGCTACCTGCAGGCCGATAGCCTGCACCAGGTCAAGGCACTGGCCGGCCTGTGGAAGCGCTTACGCCGCGCGCGCTGAGGGATTTTTACTTAAGCCTTTGTTAAATCGTAGTATCGTAACAACGCCAAACTTGACATTGGGGTACAATGCCACCTCCCTTTTGTATCAAAAGCGGCCGCTCCAAGCCTGCAAGGCCGCGCCAATAAGCACATGAAATCGATTACCACTCTCGCCTTGGCCCTCGCCATGGCGCACGGCGCAGCTTTTGCCGCCGACGAAGAACTTCCGGAACGCGACTGGAGCGTTTCCGCCGAATTGGGCGCCATCACCACCACCGGCAACACCGCCGGCACTTCCGTGACCGGCAAGATCGACGCGCGCCAGGAACTGGAAAACTGGAGCAACGAATACATCTTCAGCGGCTACTTCAAGGAAGACAAGAACGAGCAGGAAGACGGCAGCAAGGTCAAGGAGCGTTCGGCCGAACGTTTCGCCGCCTCCGCCAAGGCCGCGTACAAGCTGATTGGCGACGGCAAGAAACTGTTTGTGCTCGGCTCCCACGTCGACGACAAATTCGGCGCCTACACCAAATACACCACCATCGCCGTCGGTCACGCCTCGCGCTGGTACAAGTCGCGCGACAAGACCATCGATGTGGAAATGGGTCCGGGCTACTTCAGCGGCACCCGCGCCAATGGCGACAAGGAAAACGGCCTGACCATCCGTGGCGCGGCCGCTCTACGCTGGCAGCTCAGCCAGACCGCCCTGTTCACCCAGACGCTCAGCGTGGAACGCGGCACCTCGAACACCCACTCGGTGGCCGAGACGGCGCTCAGCACCAAGATCAACGGCACCATGCAGATGAAGGCCGCCTTCAGCGCCCGTAACGACACCAACGTGCCGGCCGATAAAAAAGGCACCGACACGCAAACCTCGCTGACCCTGGTGTATTCGTTCTAAACGTTGGCCCGAAGCCGGGCGGCTGACGCCCCCGGCAAGAAATTTGTTGAAGCATTAGAATGCCTTGCCGCCAGCCATATTCAAGAGCTGGCGCCGAACAAGGAGCACTTATGCCGCAACAACAAGGCGACAACATCGACTTCCTGGCGCACAACCGCGCCTCCTGGGACAAGCAGGCATCCGAACAGCGCGAGTGGTCGCGCCCCGTCAGCAGCGAGACCGTCGCCGCCGCCAAAGAAGGCAACTGGCAGGTGCACCTGACGCCGCAACCGCTGCCATCCGCGTGGCTCGGTGAGGTGAAGGGCAAACGCATACTCTGCCTCGCCTCTGCTGGTGGACAGCAAGCGCCCGTGCTAGCCGCGGCCGGCGCCCACGTCACCGTCTTCGACATCTCCGATCGCCAGCTCGAACAGGACCGCATGGTGGCCCAGCGCGATGGCCTCGAACTGCAAACCGTGCAAGGCGATATGCGCGACCTGAGCGCCTTTGCCGATGCCTCGTTCGACATCGTATTCCATCCCATCTCCAACCTGTACGTGCCCGACGTACGCCCCGTATGGCAGGAATGCGCGCGCGTGCTGAAAAGTGGCGGTGCCCTGCTTGCCAGCTTCTACAACCCCGTCGTCTTCATCGGCGACCGCGACCCCGCGTATGCCGAGCAAGGCCTGATCCGCCCGCGCTACCGCCTGCCCTACTCCGACGTCAACGACCTCGATGCCGCCCAGCTGGCAGCCAAGCGCGAGCGCGGCGAAGCGATGGTCTTCGGCCACACCCTGAGCGATCTGCTCGGTGGCCAACTCACCGCCGGCTTCCTCCTCGCGGATTTCTACGAAGACGCCGCCGCCCATCCCCGCTTCCTGGTTGACAAATACATGCCCACCTTCCTCGCCACCCGCGCCCTCAAGCGCTAAAACCTTTGATCCAAATCAAAAAATGTCCACCCTGGTGTCAGGCACCAAGGTCGGACATTTACTGATCCAGATCAAAGAATGTCCGACTCTGGTGCCTGGCACCAAGGTCGGACATTTACTGATCCAGATCAAAGAATGTCCGACTCTGGTGCCTGGCACCAGGGTGGACATTTGTTGAGGAAGATCAAAGGGGCTACATGCTTTCCTTGACGACGCGGCCGTTGAGGGCTTGCAGCGGACGGGCGTTGTGGGGATAGATTTTGCTGAATTGGGTGAGTTGCTGGCTGGAGATTTCTACAGGCTGTTTCAGCACGAGCCAGTTGACTTCCTCGCTGCACGGCGGGGTGGTCAGGGAGCCGGCGAAGTTGTAGTAGCCTTGCTGTTCGGGCAGCAGGGATTTGAGGTCGAAATCACCTCCGGTCAATTCGACTTCCTTGTTCTTCTCGGCCGGGATCTGGTTCCATAGCGTTTTGATCAGCGGGTTTTCCTTGCCGTTTTTGAAGAGCACCGCGACCACGGCCAGCTTGTTGTCGGCGCTTTTGTGTACCAGGTGCGCGACCATGCCGTAGCGCTTGCCATTAATGCTTTCTTCGCTCGGATTATGGAAGTGGAATTGCAGCAGCTCGTAACGCTTGCCGTCGAGGGTAATGCCGCTTCCCGCGCCGAAGTTCACTTGCACGGTGTGGCCGTTATCGAGGATGCGCGGGGTGGCCGGCTTGTAGTCGAATTCGATCTTGGGCAGCTCGGCCTTGCTGGTCTTGCGGATGTCGATGGGCGATTGGTGGTGGCCCAACTTGCAAGTCTTGTAGTCGTCATTCAGCTCGGACCAGTGCTTCGGCCCGTGCTTGCCTTCATAAGTCCAGGAGTGGCCTTGCTCCTTGTCGGCAGCGAAGGCGTGGGATGGGAGCAGCGCGGCGGCGCACAGCAGGGCGCCGGCGATTGAGAGTGGCTTCATGGGCATCTCCGTTCGGTTGTTGGATGACGGCAGTGGCTTGCATCCGTCTCGCTACCGTCCCGCCGATGGCGTCCGCACACTTTAACAAAAGCGCTTGCGGCTGCCCATGCCGCACACTTGAACTGTTGGATTATGCGCTCAACTGTTTCTGCGTCATGTAGAGCCGCGCATAGATACCCCCCTGTTGCAGCAGCGCCTCATGGCTGCCGATTTCGGCGATGCTGCCAGCGTTCATGACGACGATCCGGTCGGCGTTCTCGATGGTCGAGAGGCGGTGCGCGATCACCACCGTTGTGCGGCCTTTCATCAGACGTTCAAGCGCGGCTTGCACCTGGCGTTCGGATTCGGTATCGAGCGCACTGGTGGCTTCGTCCAGGATCAGGATCGGCGCATCTTTATACAGCGCGCGGGCGATCGCCATGCGCTGGCGCTGGCCGCCCGACAGGCGCAGGCCGTTTTCGCCGACTTCGGTCTGGTAGCCCTGCGGCTGGCGCATGATGAACTCGTGCGCATACGCCGCCTTGGCCGCCGCTTCGATGCGCGCAGGGTCCGGGTTCGGGTCGCCATAGGCGATATTGGAGGCCAGCGTGTCGTTGAACAGCACCACGTCCTGACTGACCAGCGCAATCTGCTGGCGCAGGTCGGACAGGAGGTATTCGCGCAAGTCGACGCCATCGAGCAGGATCTGGCCGCTGCCGACATCGTAGAAGCGCGGCAGCAGGCTGGCCAGCGTGGTTTTGCCGCTGCCCGAGCCGCCTACCAGGGCCACGGTTTCGCCGGCCGCTATGTCGAGCGAAACGCCGCGCAGCGCAGGCGCCGCATCCGGGTCTTCTTCGTTGTAGCGGAAGCCGACGTCCTGCAGCGCGATGCGGCCTTCGGCGCGCGCCAGGCTGCGGGTGCCGGTATCCCGCTCGATCGGCGCGTCGATCAGGCCGAACACCGACTTGGCGGCGGCCAGGCCGCGCTGCAGCGGCTCGTTGATCTTGGTCAAGTTCTTGATCGGCGATTGCATCGCCATCAGCGCGCCCATGAAGGCGACGAAATCGCCGGGCGACAGTGCGCCACCACGCGCGCGCAGCAGGGCGAAGTAGATCACGGCCGACAGGGTGATCCCGACCAGCATCATGATCAGGCCGGAATTGGCGGCCGAGGTGGCCGAGTGCTTGACGGCGAGTTGGCGGTTCAGCTTCACCACCTCGTCGAAACGTTCCTGTTCGTAGCGCTGACCGCCGAAGATTTTCACCACGCGCTGGCCGCCGATGCTTTCATCCAGTACGCGGGTCAGCTCGCCCATGGCATGCTGAGCACTTTCGCTCAGATTGCGCATGCGGCGGCCGGCGAAGATCACGATCACGGCCACCAGCGGCAGCAGGCCCAGACAGAACACGGCCAGTTGCCAGTCGATGTAGAACAACAAGGCCAGATAACCCGCCGTCGCCACCGAATCGCGCACGGCTACGTTGAATACATTTAGACCCGCCTGCGACACCTGACTGGCATCGAAAGCCACGCGCGACAGCGTGGTACCGGTCGAGGACTGGTCAAAGTAGCGGTTCGGCAGACGCAGGATGCGCGAAAACATTTGTTCGCGCAGATTCGCCTGCACCCGGTTGCTCAGCCAGGAAGAGCCATATTCCGCCGTGAAGCTGCTTGCCATGCGCATGAAAGCAAGGAAGACGATCAGCAGCGGAATCGCCCACAGCGTGGTCGTGGCCGCATCCAGCGGCACCAGGCTATGTACCCACTGCTCCACCGTCGCCAGCAAGCCGCCGGTATCCGCTTTGGCCGCAGGGTTGCAGTCCTGCTGCATGGAGTTCACCACATTGCGCAGTTGGCCGATCAGCAGCACATCGGTCAGCGCGGCAATGGCCACAGCCAGCAGCGTACCAGCAAGCGCTCCGCCATAACGGAGGAACTCTTGAATCAGACGGTTATAGAGTTGACGACTTTGCACTGGAATCTGAAGAAATCGGAGAAAGGCAGCATTGTACCTGCCTTTCATGCCACGACAGCCCCGCAAATACGGCAGAGCTGCAACACTGTGACATTGTGTGAGTATCCTCGCGCACTGGCTGCCTATAGTGAAATATCAAACTGACATGAAAGGCCGCCATGTCCAAACCGTCCCCCGAGCAGGCAGACCTCGAGCGCAAGCAGGATCTGATCCGTAAGCTGGATATCCTGGGCTACAAGGCCCAGGACGATTTCGAGGCGGCCCTGGCGTGCTTCCGCGCCGACGAAAAACTGGACAAGGACGATAGCTACAAGCTGTGGCAGCGGCTCAACGAGCGCGCCGGTAGCGTCTTCAGCGAAGTGTTCCAGTATGAGCTGGACGCCATCGCCGGCAAACAGGCCAAGCTGGCGCCGGCCAGCCTGTCCGAGACCCTGCACCAGGCCCACGAGCGCAAGCTGGCCGGCCTGGCCTTCTCGGGCGGCGGCATCCGCAGCGCCACCTTCAACCTGGGCGTGATCCAGGCCCTGGCCGAACTGCGCCTGCTCAGCACCTTCGACTACCTATCCACCGTGTCGGGCGGCGGCTATATCGGCGGCTGGCTGTCGAAATGGATCAAGGAAAAAGGCGGCGACGTGCGCGCCGTCGAGCAGGAACTGGCGCCTTCCGCCTCCCAGCGCGCCGGCCGCGCCGAACCGACCCCGATCCAGTTCCTGCGCCAGTACAGCCACTATCTGACGCCCAAGACCGGCATGTTCAGCGCCGACACCTGGACCCTGATCTGCACCTATCTGCGCAATACTTTGTTGAACCTGACCATGCTGGTGGCCTGGCTATCGGTACTCTTCCTGCTGCCGCGCGGCGCGGCCATGCTGACCGAGATGCAACTGCTGGCGCCGGCGCCCGGCACGGTGGTGGGCGGCATCGCCTTCTTCCTGCTGGCGATCTTCTTCATCGCACTCAGCATTTCATGCAAGGCGCCCGAGCCGGGGCAGCGCCTGCCCCAGGACCAAGGCACCATCCTCTACACCATCTGTCTGCCCCTGATCGCAGCCGGCTACCTGAGCAGCATCGCCGTCTGGCAGCACCGGCATGAGATGAGGGATTTCTGGGCGCATCTGCCCGACTCCCTGTTCGATATGCCCCAGCCCTGGCATCTGCTGATACCCGGCCTGGTCTACTTCGCCGTGTGGGCGGCAGGCTGGGGCTGCGCCCAGTACCAGAACGCCCGCTTTCCGCGCAGCGCGCCGCAGGAAAGCCATCTGGAACCGAATGCCGCGCCTTTGAAACCGGTCGAGGAAAAGCTCCACGCCCGCCACAAGCTGGTGGTGGAAGGCGTGGGCCATCTGCTATGCGCCATCGGCGCGCTGGCGGTCGGCACCCTGCTGCTGCTGAAAGGCGTGGCCAGCATTCCCGACGAAATGCTGAACAAGATTGACGCTGTCAACCTCGCCACTTTCGGCATGCCGCTGATGCTGCTGCTGTTCGGCGTGACGATCACGCTGATGATCGGTCTGGTGGGCCGCATGTACCGCGACGAAAGCCGCGAATGGTGGGCGCGCCAGGGCGCATGGACCGCCATCTTCATGCTGGCCTGGTCTGGACTTTTCCTTTGCACCTTCTATCTGCCGCCGCTGCTGGCCTGGGCCTTTGCGGAATACCAGGCCCTGAGCAGCATTGGCGCCCTTGCCATCATGCTGTTGGCCTGGCTCGGTCTGCGCTCAGGCAGCAGCAACGCCACCGGGCGGCCGGGCAGCTCGTCGAAACTGGAGCTGGCTGCCAAGATCGCGCCCTACGCCTTCATGCTGGTTATCGTCGCCATCCTGACCACCTGGCTACAGACCATGACCGCGCCTCCCCCCAAGCTGGCGTCCGGCACGCATCCGCTCTCGGCCTTCTATGCCGCCTATTTCAAGGCCTCGATGCTGTCGCATGGCAAGCTGATGCAGCTGCTGATTTACTGCGCCATCACGGCCGCGGTACTGGGCTGGCGCGTGGACATCAACAAGTTCTCGCTGTATATGATGTACCGCATGCGCCTGGTGCGCGCCTATTTCGGCGCCAGCAGCAATCCGCGCGCGCCGCATCCCTTCACCGGCTTCGACGCCGCCGACGATATCCCCTTGCATAGCCTGCTGCACCAGCGTCCGGACGGCAGCATCCAGCCGCAGCGGCCCTATCACATCATCAACACCGCGCTGAACCTGGTGAACGGCGAAGAACTGGCCTGGCAGATGCGCAAAGCCGCCTCCTTCTCGATGACGCCGGCCTTCTGCGGCTTCGAAATGCCCGCCCTGCCCGGCAGCCATGGCGACAAGGTGCCCAGCAAGATGCTGCGCGGCTGCTACCGTCCCACCAGCGACTACGCCTCGCGTCCCGCCCTGTTCAAGGACGACGACGCCCTGGTCAAGCTTGGCTTGGCGGTGGCGGTCTCCGGCGCGGCCGCCAGCCCGAGCATGGGTTATCACAGCTCGCCGCCCTTGAGCTTCCTGATGACGCTCTTTAATCTGCGCCTGGGCCGCTGGTCGCCCAATCCGCTCAAGGAGCACAAATGGAAGCAGTCGGCGCCGCGCATCGGCTTTTTCAGCCTGTTGGCCGAACTGTTTGGTCTGACCGATTCCAGCGCCAACTTCCTTTACCTGTCGGACGGCGGCCATTTCGAGAATCTCGGCCTGTATGAACTGGTGCGGCGGCGCTGCCGCCTGATCGTGGTGGTCGACGCCAGCGCCGACCACAAGTTCACCTTTGACGACCTGGGCAACGCCATCCGCAAATGCTTCACCGATATGCATGTGCCGATCCGCCTGAACGCCAGCCATATCGAGACCATGAGCGGGCCAACGCCGGTGGGCGCCGCCTTCGTCACCGGCGAAATCAATTACGCCAAGGCGGACGGCGTGTGCGAAAACGGCGTCCTGCTCTACATTAAGCCGACCATGACCGGCAGCGAAAACGCCGACCTGCTTAACTACCGTAAAACCCACGCCGACTTCCCGCACCAGTCCACCGCCGACCAATGGTTCGACGAAGACCAGTTCGAAAGCTACCGCGCGCTCGGTTATCAGATCGGCATGGCGGCGCTGAAGGAAGCGGCGCTGAAATCGGCCAGCCGCCTGCCCGGCAGTCCCAGCCACCGCATCGGCTATCTGGCGCACCTGCTGCTGAAACAGGGCGAAGCCGAAGCGCCCGCCAATGTGCTGCCGCTGCATGGCGAGGAACCGCCGAAACCGCCGGTGCCACCCAAACCTTCAACACCGGGCATCAAGACCGGCGAAGCGGGCAAACGGCGCGCCTGAAGGCTTCTTAAAAATTTGATCTGGATCAATGATTTTTGCCTGGACGGCAGCGACACTCCTGCTTATAAGTCGTACAATCCGCCGTGCCAAACGCACGGCCTCGATTCATTCGCAGGAGTTCGCTCATGTTCAAACATATTCTCGTACCAAGTGACGGTTCGCTCGCATCGGAAGCCGCCATCCGCAGCGCCCTGCAATTCGCCAAGGAGACTGGCGCCCGCGTCACCGGCATGCATGTGCTGCCGGACTTTCACGCCCTGACCTATCTGCCCGAAACCCTGGACGGCGCGCCCGAAGTGCCAGACAGCACCAGCCGCGCCAGCCAGATCGTCGGCCGCATCGCCGAGGCGGCGGCGCGCATGGGCGTGCCTTGCGAAACGGTGCTGCGCCGCTCGGACCAGCCCTATGCCGCCATCGTGTCGGTGGCAGGCGAACTCAAATGCGACATGATCGCCATGGCGTCGCACGGCCATCGCGGCATCAAAGGCCTGCTGCTGGGCAGCGAAACCCATAAAGTGCTGACCCATACCAATATTCCGGTACTGGTCTTCCGCGCCTGATTCTGGCCTAGTGGCGCGCCGTGGCGGCCCTGCCGCCGCGCGGGCCACGCTGGCCGATACTCTCGACCAAGCCATCCAGCTCCACCATGCGGTTGCACTGCGCCATGCAGCGCAGGCAGGCTGCCGCACATTCCTCGCAATGCCACATGGTGTGCCGGTAGCATTCGGCTGCGCATAAATCGCAGACTTCAGCGCAGGCCTTGCAAACTGCCAAGGCGGCGGGACTGCCCCTCCCCATCACCCCCGCCGCCAGGCGGCATAGCTGCGCGCAATCGGTGCCGAGCGCAATGCAGCCGGCCAGCGGCGTTACATCGTCTTCCTTCAAACAGGCGCTGGCGCAGACATCGCAGGCATGCGCGCACTCGATGCAGGCCGCGATACAGCTTTGGTATTGTCCGGACATAGCTCCTCCGCATCCAAAGAGTCGAAAGTCCACCATACGCCGTTTGCGCGCGGCTGGACGCCAGCTTGCCCGCTTACATGCTTTCGCGCCTCATCTGCAGGTAACTCACGTCCTGGCCGCCGTATTGCCGGACGATGTCGCCCACGGCGGCAAAGCCGTTCTCTTCATAGAACCGTCTGGCGCCTGCATTCGATCTGGCGACATTCAATGATAGGCCCTGCGGGGCCTCGGCCAATACGGCATTCAATAATGCCGCGCCCACGCCACGCCCCCGTGCACTGCTGTGCACGAACAGCGCGCGCAACTGGCCGTCGAAGGCTGCCGAGAAGCCAAGGATTTCACCGCTGTCAAAAACCAGCACCGCAGATTCATTGAACGCCGCACGGATGGCCGCATCCTGATCCAGCGGCGTGATCAGGAAATCGCTGCGCTCGAACGCCAGCTCATCGCGCTTCGCATCCAGATAAATCCGGCAAACTGCCTGAAAATCCGTTTCGCTATAGGGCCGTACCGCCATGGGCGTCTCCTCGGTTTAGGCTTTGTCGATACGCGCCGTGGCGGCCAGAAAACACAGCAGGGCCAGCACGGCAATCCCCAGCAGCACGGCCAGCAACAGATCCGGCTCCAGGCCCGCCCCCAGCAGCACCGCCAGCAGCAAGGGGCCGGTGGCACGGCCCACCAGGCCGGGTGCGGCCATTGCGCCGGAGATGGCGCCGTAGTTCTGGCGGCCGAACAACAGTTGCGGCACGGTGCCGCGCACAATGGTCTGGATGCCGTTGCTCAGGCCATACAGCACGCAAAAAAACGCTACTGCCCACTGTCGCTGATGCAGCAGCAGTAAGGCCAACAGGCCTGCTGGCAAGGCAGAGAAGGCGAAGCGGCCCACATTCTGCGGCGGCGCCTGATGGAAGAACAGCCGCTCGGCGATGCGTCCGACCACCTGCATGGGACCAATCAAGGCCGCCAGCGCCACCGCCGTTGCGGCTGGATGACCGAAATGGGTCAGCATCGGGATCAGGTGGGCCGACAATGCGGCGAAGATAAAGGCATTGGCGGCAAAGGCGAAAGCCAGCTTCCAGAAGGCGGGATGGCGCAACGCCTGCTGCAGGCTGTAATCGCCGTCCGAGGCAGCGGCCGCGCCGATTTTGCCGGGCGTCTTGGCACGCGGAGGGGCGGCGGGCAGCAGCAGGTGGGCCGGCAGGCACACGGCCAGATGCAGGGCTGCATAGGCCAGGCAAGTCTGGCGCCACCCAAAAATGGAGCTCAGTTGCAGCGTCAGCGGCCAGAATACGGTGCTGGCGAAGCCACCAAACAGGGTCAGCGTGGAAATCGTCTTGCGTGCATCCAGCGCAAACTCGCGGTTGATGGTGGCGAACGCCGCTTCGTACAGAGTCAGCGCCATGGCGGCGCCGAGCAGACTCCAGGCCAGGAAATAGCTCCACAACGCTGCGCTCCAGGACAGCAGGAGCATGCCCGCTCCCGCCAGCAGTGAGCCGCCGGCCATGACGACGCGGCCGCCGATGCGGTCCAACCAGGCTCCGGCCGGCGCGGCGGCAAGGCCTGCCACCACCAGGCTCCAGGAAAAAGCGCCGTAGACCAGCTCCTGCCGCCAGCCCATCTCGCGCTGGATATGCGGCGCGAAGATGGTGATGCCGTAGTAAAGCGAACCCCAGGAGACGATCTGCGTCAGCGCCAGAATCGCCAGCATGCGGCGCTGGCCGCCGGCCACGCTCATTTGCCGATTACGCGGCGATACTCGCCATCGAAGCTCACATTGTGGCCGCCGCACTGCATATTGTCGTCGCTGATGCGCAGCGTATCGCCGTCGAAGTGCAGATTCAGGCGACAAGCCTGCTCGCCCTCTTCCTTATAGGCCGCGCTCCTGCCATCCAGCCGGGCCACGCCGTCGATCTCGCCCAAATTCACATTGCCGATCGCTGCGTTGCCCACCCAGATGGCGCTGCCCAGCAGGCGCACGCGGCCCGCATCCAGCTCGAACACATCGAGGGAAGCCTCATGCTTGTCCGGTTTGCCCTTGAAATAGCGCACATACGCGCCGCTCACCGGGTGAGTGCCGCCGGAAGCGCGCGCAAAACCGCGCAGGTCGTTGTTCTGCTCCGCGTACAGCTTCTTCAGGCAGGCTGCGTCGGCGCAGTTGTCGCGCCGCTCCAGCCAGGCCTTCTGCCAGCGTTTCAGCGAAGCGCGGTCGCGCGCCTTGGCTTGTGCATCCTTATAGGCCTCGGCCAGTATTTCATCCTGCTGCGAGACCGTGCGGTCGGCGCAGATCAGTTTTTCCACACGGCTGACCGCCTTGCCGCAATCAAAGCTGGCCGCAAAGGCCGGAGCGCCGGCGGCCGCAATCGCGGCGGCGGCGAGCAAATTCAATTTCTTCATGCCTTACCAATAATATAAGCCCGCCGCGATTCTACACCCTCCTTAGCCCGGGATCATTCCTGTCAGGAAGTAAGCCTGCAGCACCGTGATGACGGCCACGATCAGGGCGAACAGCAGGCTGTGTTTCAGCGTGAAGCGGAACAGGTCCGATTCGCGCCCAACCAGACCGGTGGCGGCGCAGGCCACGGCGATNCGAGCAAATTCAATTTCTTCATGCCTTACCAATAATATAAGCCCGCCGCGATTCTACACCCTCCTTAGCCCGGGATCATTCCTGTCAGGAAGTAAGCCTGCAGCACCGTGATGACGGCCACGATCAGGGCGAACAGCAGGCTGTGTTTCAGCGTGAAGCGGAACAGGTCCGATTCGCGCCCAACCAGACCGGTGGCGGCGCAGGCCACGGCGATCGACTGCGGCGAAATCATCTTTCCGGTCACGCCGCCGGTGGTGTTGGCCGCCACCAGCAGTGTGTCGGAGACGCCGATCTGGTGCGCCGTGGTGCTTTGCAGGGAGCAGAACAGCGCATTCGACGAGGTGTCGGAACCGGTCAGGAAGACGCCCAGCCAGCCCAGGAAGGGCGAAAAGAAGGGGAACAGCGCGCCGCTGCCCGCCAGCAGCAAGGCCAGGGTCGATGACATGCCCGAATAGTTGGCGACGAAGGCGAAGCCCAGCACCAGGCCGATGGACAGCACGGGACGGCGCAGTTCCACGACGGTTTCGCCGAAAGCCTTCAAGGCCGCACCCGGCTTCATGCGCAGCATCACGATGGAGATCAGGGCCGTCAGCAGGATGGCCGTGCCGACTGCCGACAGCAGGTCCAGCTTCAGCACTGCCTCATACGGCTTGTCGCTGGTGACGATGGGCGCGGTCTTGATCACCAACTGGTCGAGGTAAGGAATCTTGAACTTGAAGACCATGCCCGCCAGCGCGCCCTTGGCCGCGAACAGCGCCTTGAACTGCGGCAGGCTCCAAACCGTGACGATGGCCGTCAGGATGCCGAACGGCGCCCAGGCGCGCACCGTTTGCGCGGTGCTGTATGGAGAACGCCTTTCCTTGCGCGCGCCGAAGGAGCCGGCAGCGGCGGCGGACGCGCCGCCACCGCCAAAGGCGCTCAGCACGGCCGCACCGCCGCCGACGCTTTCCACGCCGCTCGCGCCGGCCGCCGCCGCGCGCGATTTGGCCGATGCCGGCTGCCACACTTTCAGGAAGGCCGTCAGCGCGAACAGGCAGACCAGGGCCGAAGTGATGTCGGGCAGTTCAGGGCCGATATGGTTGGCGGTGAAGTATTGGGTGACGGCGAAACTGCCGCCGGCCACCAGCGCCGCCGGCCAGGTCTGCTTCACGCCGCGCACGCCGTCCATCATGAACACCAGCCAGAATGGCACGAACAGCGACAGCAGCGGCAACTGGCGGCCCGCCATGGCGCCGATATGGAAGGCATCCAGTCCCGTGACCTGGCCCGCCACGATGATGGGGATGCCCATCGCGCCAAACGCCACCGGCGCGGTATTGGCAATCAGGCACAAGCCCGCCGCGTACAGCGGATTGAAGCCCAGGCCGACCAGCAGCGCCGAGGTGATCGCCACCGGCGCGCCGAAGCCCGCCGCGCCTTCCAGGAAAGCGCCGAAAGCAAAGCCGATCAGCAGCATTTGCAGGCGCTGGTCGTCCGTCACCGACATGATGGAAGCGCGGATGATCTCCAGCTGCCCGGTCTTGTCCACGATCTTGTACAGGAAGACGGCGGTGATGATGATCCAGGAAATCGGCCACAGGCCGTAGACAAAACCGTAACCCGCCGCAGCCAGCGCCTGCGGCACCGGCATGCCATACGCGGTAATGGCGACGCCAAGAGCCAGCAGCAAAGTGATGGCGCCCGCGATGTGGCCTTTGATGCGCAGCACGGCCAGCGCGAGGAAAAAGAAAATAATCGGTATGGCCGCCACCAGCGCGGACAGCCAGAGGCTGCCCAGGGGCGTGTAGAGTTGATGCCAGGCTTGCATGTCAGTCTCCTTCTATAGTTTTGTGTGAAATTTGACGCGTCAGGCTGTGTGATGAATGTCTATTCGGGCTGGCCTCTGGCTTTCAGCAGGTCGGCCAGGCTGCGCGCGGCCGGCTGCAAGGGTTCGCGGTGATCGGTCCAGCCCATTTGCTGCTTGGGCGCGAGCGCGCGCAGGCGCGTTGCTGCCCAGCGGAAGGTACGGTAGGCAGCCGGGCTGGCAAATGCGCCGCTCCAGAAACGCCATACCAGACGCTCGCCGCGCGAGTATTTGGCGCCCTGCCCGCGCAGCGGATGGGCCACTTCCTCGTCCGGACTGCGGTTCGCTTCGCCGCGCAGGCGCACCAGCAGTTGCGGAATCGGGATACGCACCGGGCAGACTTCGGCGCAGGCGCCGCACAGGCTGGAAGCCGTGGCCAGGTCGGCCGTCGCTTCCAGACCAAGCAGATGGGGCGAAATGATCTTGCCGATCGGGCCTGGGTAAGTCGTGCCGTAGGCATGGCCGCCGACGCGGGTGTATACCGGGCAGTGGTTCATGCAGGCGCCGCAGCGGATGCACTGCAGCGTGGCGCGCAACTGCTCGTCGGCATAGGCCTGGCTACGGCCGTTGTCAAGCAGAACCAGGTGCAACTGGCGTGGACCGTCTTTCTCGCCGGCGCGGCGCGGGCCGGAAATCAGGTTGAAATAGGTGGTGATGGCCTGGCCGGTGGCGGAACGCGTCAGCAGGCTGGCCAGCGGCACGATGTGCTCCAGCTTCGCCACCACCTTTTCCATGCCCATGATGGCGATATGAATATCCGGCACGGTGGTGGACAGGCGGCCATTGCCCTCGTTCTCCACCAGCCAGAGCGTGCCGGTGTCGGCGGCGGCGAAGTTGACGCCGGACAGGCCGATATCGGCATCGACGAAAGCCTGGCGCAGGGCGCGGCGGCCGGTCTGGATCAAGGTATCCACATCCTCGGTGTAGGGCGTGTCGGGGATGTTCTGCTCGAACAGCTCGCCGATATCGGCGCGCGTCTTGTGGATCGCGGGCATGACGATGTGCGAAGGCTTTTCGCCGGCCATCTGCACGATGTATTCGCCCATGTCCGACTCCATGCAGGCGACGCCGCGCTCGGCCAGATAGTGATTCAGCTCGATTTCCTCGCTCGCCATCGACTTGCCCTTGATGATGCTGCGCGCCTTGTTCTGCTGCGCGATGCCGAAGATGATGCGATTCGCTTCGTCGGCGTTTTCCGCCCAATGCACCTGGACGCCAGCCTCGGTCAGCTTCCTTTCCAGCTGTACCAGCAGATCCGGCAGATGGGCCAGCGCATGCTTGCGCACGGCCTCGCCCAGATCGCGCAACTGCTCCAGCTCATTCGCATCCGGGAACTGCGCGCTGCGCTTGCCCTGCAAGAAATCCATCGCGCCGCGGAAGCTCTGGCGCAGCTTGGGATCGTCCAGCGCGGCGCGGGCGCGGGCGTGGAAGTCGGCCGAGGGCACGAAATGCAAGGTTTGCGCGCTCATCGCATGCCTCCAGCCAGGTCGTCGACAATGATCACCCACAGCCAGCGCGGACCATGCGCGCCGTAGGCCAAGGTTTGCTGGATGTCCGAAGTCTTGGATGGTCCGGACACCAGCACCAGATTGGACGGCATGCCCTCGGCCCAGCGCTCGGCATGCACCGCCGCGTGCAGATCGGTGTGCAGGGTGGAGGCGTAGACCAGTGCGATATGCAGTGGCGGCACCAGCGACACGGTGCGCGGCGTGCCGGCATCCGGCGCCAGAATCAGCGTGCCGGTGGCCGCGATGCCGGAACGGGCCACGGTGAAGCCGGCATCCACGCCGGTGAACAGCTCGGATTTCCACTCTTCCAGCGGACGGTCGAAATCCAGGGTTTTCAGCTGCGCAGGCAGCGCAGCCTTGAGCGCAGCCGCCTCGGTTCTCGCGCTATCCAGCAGAAGATGGCGGATATTGGCTTCGCTGAGTTTTTGCGCCAGTTGCGCAGGCCATTCGTCGCAGGTCGCGCGCCACACCGTCGCATGGGAGGCGGTGAGCGCAGTCTGCATGGCCGCCACCGGGTCTGCCGCCACTGCCGACTGCGGGCGGCGGCGCGAAAAATGCACGTCGATGCGGTGATCCAGCAGGGCCAAGTTACTGCGCGCATCGACCGGAGCAATGCCATGCAACTCGCCAGCGCCTCCCGGCCGCGCCTCGCGCGCGTTGCCGCTTGCCTCCAGATACCACGAGCCTTGCTTGGCCGCAGCAGCATTAAGGGAAGCGGCGCGCAGGCGGCCCAGCATGCGCTCGCGTGGTCCCGGGCCGCTCATGCCGCCACCTCGATTTTCTCTACCCTGTCTTCCGAGGCGCCAAGCGCGGCGCCAGCTCCGGCCTGCTCGACCCGTCGCCACAGGAAGCTGGCCATATGCTCGACCTCAAGCCGCTTGCCCTGATAGGCAGCCGCGTGGCCGATATTCAGCAGACAGCCGCAATCGGCTGACACCAGCTTGCCGCAGCAGGTGGCGCAGGCCGAGGCCACCTTGTCCTTGACCATGGCGCCCGAAATATCGGGATGCTTCAGCGAGAAGGTGCCGCCAAAGCCGCAGCACTCCGACTCGCGCTCGTGTTCGACGCGCGTTACGCCGGGCAGGCTATCCACCAGCTCCACGCCATGCTGGCGCGTGCCCATTTCGCGACGGGCACCGCAAGAGGTATGCAGCACGACTTTCTCGGTCTGCGCATCGGCCGCGATCAGGCCCGAATAATCGACCCGCAGCACTTTGAGCAGGAACTCGGTCAGCTCGTAAATCCGTTCGCTCACGGAACGCGCCAGCGCCGCCATTTCCGCATCGTCGGCAAACAGCTGCGGCCAGTGATGGCGCATCATGCCCGCGCAGGAACCGGACGGCACCACCACCGGCCAGTCCTCCTGGAACAGCACCAGCTGCGCGCGCGCCACCTGCTTCGCCTGCTCCGGATTGCCGCTGCTGTAGGCCGGCTGGCCGCAGCAGCTCTGTCCCTGCGGATAGTGGACGGTGATGCCCTCCCGCTCCAACAGCCGCACCGCGTCAAGGCCAGCCTGCGGTACGAACAGATCGACCAGGCAGGTACCGAACAGGTACACATGCTTGGGGGCTTGGGGATAATGTCGCTCTTTCATGCCTGTCTCCTTTTGCATCGAGCCGCTTTGCGTATTCTTTGAGCTCGACGCATAATTCCACCGCCAGTCCTGCGGCACAAATTGGTAGGACCAGTCGGTGTACACTCAAAACAACAGGAGAAGGAATGACGGCGATGGCGCAAGCCCAGGGACGGGTGGAAGAAGTGATGCGGCAGCTGGAAAAGGCGCTATTGGAAGGCAGCCTGCCACCAGGTTCGCGCCTGCCCTCCGAACGCGTGCTGGCCGAGCAGTACGAAGTCTCGCGCAACACGGTGCGCGAAGCGGTGCAGCGCCTGGCGGCGCGGGGACTGGTGCGCAGTCGCCCCGGTGCGGGCGTCTACGTCACCGACCAGCTGCGTACCGGCATCGCCTCGCCCTGGGGCCAACTGGTGGCCGATCACCCTGCCCTGCGCGACGACATTCTCGAATTCCGCCGCGTGCTCGAAGGCGCCACCGCCTACTTCGCCGCCATGCGCGCCGATGACGAAGACGTGGAAAGAATCGGTGCCCTGATGGACCAATTGGAACAGGCACGCCGCGACGAGGACATGGCGGCCGAAGCGGCGGCCGACGCCAAGCTGCACGAAGCCATCGCCCTCGCCTCGCACAACTCGATGTTCCTTCATCTACATGCGAGCATCATCGGCATGCTGCGCGAGCACATCACGCTGAACGGCACAGGCATGCGGCGGCAGGACGAGAAAGTATCGGCGCAACTATTGGAGCAGCACCGCGTGGTATGCGACGCGATCCGCGCCCGCCGCCCCGAGGAGGCGCGCACGGCAATGCAAAGCCATATCGATTATGTGCGCAGCCAAGTCGACGGCAATGGCAAAGAATAAACTGGTCCTACCAGTAACACTGGACTGACAGATACATTGATGCAAATTGGAAGCACCCAGCCGAAGGGCATACCCAGTTATGGGAGGTGTTTTCAAAAGATACACTTTTTGGCAATAATTTCATGATAGTGTTATTTGCACAAAATCAATGCGAGAACACTATGAATAAAATTTATCTTGCCGCCGCCCTTGTTGCGAGCATGTCTATTTGCGGCACCGCATCTGCCGAAGCCACCTCCAACACGACCGTAAGCGGTGTTTCATATCAGTTGATTGACCTCGACTTAAATGACGGCATTTCTCCATCACTGATTTTTGTAGACTACGGCATGGCCACTGCGCCAACCTCGCTTCAGGCTGGCTTCGAAGGAAATCAAGTGGCTTTTCAAACCGTTGGTTCACGTGATCTTGCGCCGATTAGCATGACTCGTACACACGGCACCGGCAGCATGCAGGGTTACGTCACCAGTAGCGGCACACTGGATTCACTGAGCTTGGGCATTACTGCCAAAATCAGCGGCGACGGCAGTTATACTTATCTGCAAACCTCCGCCAATGCCAGCAGCGGTTACACCAACTTCATCCTGTCGCCGAAGACAGGCGTCATTTTCACGGCAAACACCACCCTGAATGGAAAGACCTCCCAAGCCGGCGACTGGGCTGTTGCCAAGTCTTGGTTAGGCGTCGTCACATACGTGGATGGGCTGTACGACACAACACTGTCCGAAATTAAGACGCTGAGCTCCTTTTATGACCAAACCAACGGCGGCGTTAAAACTGAACGCATCACCGATACGCTGCTGGTCCGCTACGACAATTTGACGAATGCCGGACAAGGCAGCGGATTGAACGTCAGCGGTTTCGCGAATTCCATGGGCTATATGCCTACGCCTGTACCAGAACCGTCGACCTACATCATGCTGCTGGCCGGACTGATGCTTACCGCTTACGCAAAACGTCGCTGCTGAACGCCCGCGCCCAAGAACCATGTGAGCGTATGTCTTCGCTGGACATAGATGATTCTTCAGGTACGTAGCCAATAGTACAAGTCATATTTTGAAGTGTGCTAGCCAAATTTGACCTGACAGAGGCCGCCAGCCGGTAGGCCGCATCCGTTTCAAGTCTTACGTTCTATCTGCATCTAATGCTGGGTAAATGGCCTTCGCAGCATCTTCGCTTATGACGTGAGCTTCGCGCTGATTGAATTCCCACCAAGCTCCGCATTGATTGCAGCGGTATAAATGTAGGCAAACTTCGATTGAAGCGTACACGAAGGTGGGCGAGCTTATTGGCAGCTGAAACTTTGCAGCAGCTTCCGGCGAGTACATGCCAGATAACACGCCATGCCTACATTCATTGCAGCCGTTTTTCATCCAATCCATCTAATCCTCTGATTCGTCACAACGTCTGTCGTGGCCGGATGCTGTCAGGCCAATAGCGCGCGGGAGATCTACTCGCCCCTGCCAACATCATTAATCAGCTCAGAAAGCATCGGGGCGACCATATCGCGCTTACCTACTCGCGCCCCCTTACTCAACAGGTACTTGACGACTTCCTTATGCAGTCCATTCGCTGCGTATCGAACGGGCGACGGATAGATGGAGTCAGCAAGGTAGTTGACGTCGGCGCCTGCTTCGACAGCCCTTCGGACCGAAGAAATTTCACCCCTACCAGCAGCAATGTAGAGCGATTCATTCAGTTCGCGCAATTTTGCTGCTTCAGTTGATTCGTCCAATGGAATTTCCATACTCCTCCAACCGCCAATCCGTACGACAAACGACACGATGAGTCGTCCATCTTCGTCAAGATAAAACTTCAATGAGTTGAAGTTCAATGGTGGCTTAGATGAAAAATCAATTACCTGTTCTCGACTTTCACCATTCTCTGTCTCCCACCGTACTATTGCATGAGCGGGCAGTGAGGAGGTCATTGGGCCAAATGATGCGTGCCCATACTTAGATACTCCAATGGGGCCGAGCTGAGTTCCGCCTAATTTAGTTGACACTGCGCGGACGTTCTTGCTTGAGCCAAATTCTACGAAGTAGTTACTTGCGGATACGGTGCATGCGCAAAACAACAAAAACAAAAAGGTTAAGATGTGCATCATTTGATTAATCAAGTAAAAAAACAGGCCAATCACTTTAATCTGAAATCAGATAATATCGAATTTCTGCAATTTGCTTATTGCTATATTCTATACAACACAAAGAAACGGATGGTTCATTTTTGCAGCAGCTAACGGCCTTTTATCCAAATTGCATTGGATATGAGGATTACTGCTTGAAAAGCAGTAGGTTGAATTGAACATCCAGACCAGGGCCCGGTAGCCGAAGGACTTTGAACTGCATATTGCAACTCATTGTATTCGCCCTTAAAGGTCCAGGTGTAACCTTGAGCATCGCTACCCTTCACAGGCGAAAGTCCGAACTGTGACTGATAGAACTGAACAACCTTGTCGGTTCCTTCGTCGAAACCAAACGCCTGCCAATCTATATGGACCGGTTTCCCTGAAGCTTCACCGACAACATGCTCATCACACATTAATATGGCGCCCACAGGCAGTTTCTTATTGCCGACCCTATCTAATTTTTCAGCGCCCCAAGCACAACCGGCATGGGCTACAAGTAACACGACAATCAGGATTCTATTCATTGTAAGAACCTAGTGAATTTGTGTAAGTATCTAATCTACAGCCAATGCACGCGCCCCCTTCCATCAGAGGAGTCGATTACATTGCAATTACCCATCAACGGGCGCCAAGTCATCGAAATAAGACCAACCAGGATCTTCTGCTAAATGAATCTCTATGGGATAGCGCTCCTGATCATGCGGCATATCGGTCAGGCGCTGCAGAAATAACTCTGGTTGCTGAAGATGGAAGACGAACTCTCGTTCAGATCTTCCGGTGACAACTGCTACGAGCAAAACAGATTGGTCCGTTTCTACCGCTGTAATCAGTCGACTCTCAAAGATCTCAAGACTTTTGGCTTCTTCGGGGCTTGGCAGGCCATTCTCGTCAGCCAGTGCCATGGACCAGAAAACATTGAGCCTCCTCGGATACGCGTAGCGGGGAAAGTCCTGCGGAACCTGTCTGTTGTCTTACAATTAGGGGGTAATCGTCGATAAGGCCTTCCGCAAGTGTCCAAAGTGCATTGTCAGCAGATACAAACATTCGTCGTCCTCTAGAAAAATTTCGTGTAATCGCCCGGTCGCAAGCAGCGCTTCCTTAGCGCAAAAATCGACCAGTTTTGACTTCGAGGAGTTTGAAGAGTTCGGACTGCATAATTATCAGGAATGTCCAAGCAGATAACGCGCTTCCCATTTAAATGGGAGCGAAACTTGGACGAAAGACGCTTTCGATGCGTCTTTTCCATAACAAAAATGATGTTAGCCACTCTATCTGTTCGGTTGAAAGCGGTACAGTTGGATCACCACCCAAGCCGGCGGAGTCGGTTTCCACATCAGGCCAGCTCGCAAATATTTGCGCCGCCGTCGGGCTTCGCGAACGGCTCCGCGAACAAATAAACAATGCGTGTTTCAACATTATTATTCTTTGATTAAATTACTATCAACCTGGTGGATGGATAGCGTTGACTCGACCAAGCGTGGCGCCCAAACGTGGAAGATTTGAAACCCATTCTCCGATCAAATCAAGGTCATCAGACACGTAGCCAGTAGTACAAATCATGTTTTGAAGTCATATGCTGCGGATGCGTTTTATCGCTCTCCGCATCAGGAATATCGACCTTACGCTCCCACAGCGGGAACCAGCGGCTATCGCGCACGTCATCAAGCCCTGGTGCACGAGTGTTCTTTGCCATCGCCCGGTCGCAAGCACCAAATTGCACAAAGTTGACCTGCGCTTCGATCAGGCTGGATGGATTGGAGCCATCGGCCTGATGCGGGTAGTACAGCTGAAACAGGTCATCCTCCCAAAAGCAAATTGGGCAAATATCGTATGAGCCGGGATGATCGGGGAACATCTCATATCCACAGCAAGGGCATGTGAACATCGAATCCATAAGCTCCTTGTGGCTGTCGGCTAATATTCAGGAATTGGCAGCGACCAGTTGTATTTCGCCAAACGTCATGAAAACCAGGGTGGTATCGCTCGATCCACGGTAGACGCCGTTTGCCTTGCCGAGCCGGTTGGCTACGGCGGCGAAGCTCCAGGCCTCGTCTTCGCTGCATTCAACTTTCCGCGACTTGAACTCCTCCACCTCATTTTCTTCGCCCCACTGCTGGGCCAACTGGGCGTGCTTGCTCAACGGCTCGGGGATCGAGGGATGGTCCCAGCCCCACAGGAAGGTGCCGTCCAGTTCGTTGTAGGTGCCGACAACCTGCATTGCGGCGCTTGCCTGCGTACCATCCTTGAAATCGAATTGAATGATTCCGGCGTCGAGGTCTGCGGACCAGTTTTCTTCCGAGCCAAAATGCCAAGTGGCGGAATGGGCTGCAGTTTGCTGCGCAAGGCCTTCCCGGGATTGCTCGATGAATTGAGCGGCAAGCTGGCTCTTGCTTTCAGACGAATTACCAGGAGACAGAGCTGAAAATATTTTCTTGAACATAAAAATCACATTACTAAGCTTGGTGCCGTATTTCGGTCGCTTGCGACCAGACCACTTGCCACAAACCATTGCGCTTCTCGTACAGATCCGTGTGCCAATATTCGGCCCGAGGAACGTGGTGTGGCCCGAAAGTGACTTCCAGGCTGGATTTATACCGAATAGCGGCCGCTTGATTATAAAGGCGCACGTCAATGTGTTGCGGCTCCCAGGAGGAATAGACCAGGCCACCGGCAGCGATTGCGCCCAGATATTGTTCCTTGGAGAGCGCGATTCCAATCGGCGTAATGAGTTGGAAGTCGGCGGCATGGAGCGGCGCGGCGCGTTCGATATTCCGTTCAACCAGGGCCGTCACCCTCGCCTGTTCGATTGAACGGAGAATCTCACCTTCCGCGTCAAGGCTTGTATTTTCTGAGAATTCAAACATGTGATATCCCTGGCTAAGTAATCAAGCTTGCATGAATATCAAAGTCTATCACGCACCCGGCAGCAAATTAGGTGTCTTGGGCCAGGCGCCGATCCAACACCGCTTCCAGCCCCTGCAAATCGGCATGCAGACGGGCGCGCATGATGCCGAGCAGCTCTTGCGCGAAGCTGCCCAGCGGCTTCCCGGCCGGCATGGCGAGAATGCAGCCATATTCCAGCTTTTCCGAGAAGCGGCGCAGCACTACACCGTGGTCGAGATAGTCGAGGGCCGTGACGGGATTGACCACGGCCACGCCGACGCCGTGCCGCACCAGTTCGCACAGGCTGAGCGAGAATGGCGTCTCCACCACCGTCGATGGCGTCACGCCATGGGCCTGGAAGATGCCGTCCAGCTGGGCGCTGGCGCCGTCTTCGGGATTCAAGGAGAGGAAGGGATAGCGCGCCAGATCCTGCGGTGTGATCAGCTTGCGCCGCGCCAGCGGATGGCCAGGCGGCAGCGCCACCACGCCGTTATAGCGCGCAAATTCGGAGTGCTCCAGGCCGAGCAGGGACACCTCGTCGGCCATCAGTCCGATATCGGCCTCGCCCGCCAGCAGGCGCGCCCGCACCTCGCGCGAAGCCATGATCTGCAGCGACACCGTGACCTTGCGCTTTTGCAGATCGAGTCCGCCCAGCACGCGCGGCAAAAAGCCCACGCCCAGGCCTGGCAGGCTGGCGATGCGCAGCCGTCCCGCGCCGAACTGGCGCAGGCTGCGCAGCCGGTGCTCGATCGCATCCAGTCCGACAAAACAGCGGTTGACTTCCGCCAGCAGCGCTTCCGCTTCCTGGGTCGGATGCAGCTTGCCGCGCACGCGCTGGAACAGCGGCATGCCCGCGTGTTCTTCCAGCCGCCGCAGCGACTGGCTGATGGCGGGTTGGCTCACGCCCAGCAGGCGCGCCGCCTTGCTGGCCGATCCGGATGTGATGACGGCCCTGAAGACCTCGATTTCCCTTAGCAACATATAAGCACAGCTTATAGAACAAAAACCCAGGAGGCAAGCTGCAAGCCGCCAGCCAGGCATACAATGAAGCCACTTTTTCACCCTATTGGAGCCTGCGTGATTAACGAAGAAAGCTACTGGGACGGCATCGCCGCCCAATACGATGTAGCCCCCGGCTACGTCAATCTGGAACATGGCTATTTCGGCGCCATGGCGCGTCCCGTCATGGAGGAATACAAGCGCAAGATTGAGCTGCTCAACACCAGCAATACGCACTTCCTGCGCGAGGACTACGATCCGAAGAGCAGCGAGACCGTGCGCGCCCGCATCGCCGCCGCCGTCGGCTGCGCGCCGGACGAGATTGCGCTCACGCGCGGCGCCACCGAAGCCTTGCGCCACTTAATCTTTAGTTATAGGCCGCTGCAGGCTGGCGACACCGTCATGCTGTCCGACGTCGACTACGACAGTATGACGCGCGCCATGCATGCCCTGCACGAACTGCGCGGCGCCGAGGTGGTGCAGATCGCCTTGCCCGAAGCGCCCACCACGCAAGCCATCCTGGATGCCTATGCCCAGGCTTTCGACGCCCATCCGCGCACCCGCCTGCTGCTGCTGACCCATGTCAGCCACAAGACCGGCCAGTTGATGCCAGTGGCCGAACTGGCCGAGATGGCGCGGGCGCGCGGCATCGACACCATCTGCGACGCGGCCCAGTCCTGGGGCCAGATCGATTTCAAGGTGGGCGACCTGAAATCCGACTTCGCCGGCTTCAACCTGCATAAGTGGATGGGCGCACCGCTCGGCGTGGGCTTCATGTATATCCGCAAGGAGCGCCTGGACGATATCGCCATCGATCCATCCGGCGACCGCTATGCGCCGCACGATATCCGCGCCCGCACCAACACCGGCACCACCAACACCGCCAATGTGCTGACCGTGCCCGCCGCGCTCGATTTCCATGACGCCATCGGCGGCGCGCGCAAGGCGGCCCGCCTGCGCCAGTTGCGCGATCGCTGGGTGGAACAGGTGCGCGGCCTGTCCGGCCTGCAACTGCTGGTGCGCGACGAGGCCGAAGCTTGCGGCGGCATCACCTCCTTCCGCCTGGCCGGTCAAACCAGCTGGGAGGAAAATCAAGCCCTGGCCCGCCGCCTGCTCGACGACTTCAGCGTGTTTACCGTGGCGCGCAAGGGTTTGGCGGGTGGCGCCTGCGTGCGCGTGACGCCGGCCTTGAGCAACCGCCTGGCCGATCTCGATCAACTAGCTAGTGCATTGAAAGTTATCGCAGGCTGATTTTTCGCAAAAAGTCGTTGTTTTTTCGTCAAATCAATCGTGCGCCAGGGAAATTTATCGCATTGCAAAATAGACACATAAATTAGTGCCTGAATAAAAATTTTTTGCATGCAATTTAGCGGCGGCAACGCTACACTCGTTACTGCCATTACCAATGGTCCCGGTTCTTTCACCTTGCCCACTAGCGCGAATTGAGAACACTACTCTTTCGGAAGACTGGACACACTTTCCCGGCAGCCGCCCTGGCGGCCTTGCTGCTGAGCACCATACCCGCCCAGGCCGCACTGGCTGAGGGTGGCGGGCGGCAAGCACCGGCCGACAGCATCGCCGTGGTCTACCCTGATATTGGCGAACCCTACCGCAAAGTATTCACGGAAATCATCGACGGCATCGAAGATGAAACCAGGATGCGCGTGCGCGGCTACCCGGTCGGCCCGCACGCCGACTTGGCCGAGCTGCGCGCCCAGCTGCGCCGCAGCGGCAGCAAGCTGGTGATCGCTCTGGGCCGCCAGGGCGTGAAAGCGGCCAGCGGCGCCGATCTGGCGGCCGGCATGGTGGTGGGCGGCATCAGTTCCGCGCCGGACAGCGAACGCTTGCGCGGCATCACCCTGTCGCCCGACCCGGTCTTGCTGTTTAGTCATCTTAAAGCCTTATTGCCTTCGCTAAGGCGCATCACTGTGGTGTATAACCCACAGAATAGCCATGGCCTGATCAAGCTCGCGCAGGAGGCGGCGCGCAACCAGGGACTCGATTTGCAAGCCCTGGAAGCGGCCGATCTGGCCGGCGCCGTGCGCCGCTACGAACAGGCTTTTGCCGCTGCCGACAACCGCTATGACGCGCTCTGGCTGCCGCAGGACAACACCACCGTCGACGAGGCCATCATCCTGCCCATGGTGCTGAAAGAATCGTGGAACCGCAGCCTGCCGATCTTCTCCAGCAGCATGCTGCACGTCAAGAAAGGCGTGCTGTTCGCCCTGTACCCGAATAATTTTGAACTGGGCCGCGAACTCGCCAATCTGGCGGTGGACGTGCTCAATGGCGACAATACGCGCCAAGGCCTCAATCCGCTGCGCAGCGTGCGCAGCGCCCTCAACTGGCGCACCGCCAACCACATCGGTTTGAATCTCGATCCGGGCCGCCAGCGCAACTTCGACACCATCTTCCCAGAACCTTAAATATGCGACTTAGCGGATAGTAAATTTCTTTCTCTTAACCAACAGAGCGCATATACTAGGCACAGCCTTTGTCCTTGTGCCGGATGAAAGATTGCACTGGCATTGCCAATAAGAATTAATGGCTGCGGGACAGCAACGGAATATGGAATGATTAAAAAGACAACTCATAAGCGCGGCCTGTTGCGGGCCGCATGCACCGCCGCTTTTGCCTTCGCCTCGGCCCTGCTGCTGGCCGCTCCTGCCCACGCCCTGGATGCGGGGGACATGGCGGAATTGCCGTTGCCGCCACTGTTCGAGATGCAGGGCAACGCGCGCGACTCCGTGGGCGCCGTGTTCGACCGCATCGAGTCGGGCGGCCCGCTGCTGCGCGCCGATGTGCGCCCCGTGACCCTGGCCCAGCTCGAAGAGCAGCTGCGCCGTCCCGATGTGCAGGCCTCGATCGGCAAAGGCACCATCGCCGTGCTGTATCCGAATGTGGAACAGCCCTTCCGCGCCGCCTTCCTCAGCATGATCCAGGGCATCGAGGACCGCACCAAGCTGCGCGTGCGCAGCTATGCGGTGGACGCCAAGTCCGACGCCGCCGAACTCAATTCCCTGCTCAAGCAGAACGGCACCAAGGTGGTGATCGCGCTCGGCCGCCAGGGCTTGAACGCGACCTCGGGCCTGGACCGCGAAATCTCGGTGCTGGTGGGCGGCGTGCTGCTGCTGTCCGATGCCGAGAACGTGGCCGGCATCAGCCTGACGCCCGATCCGGCCCTGCTGTTCAGCCGCCTGCGCGTGCTGCTGCCGGACCTGCGCCGCGTCATCGTCGTCTACAACCCGAAAAACAGCGAATGGCTGATCAAGCTGGCGCGCGAAGCGGCCCGCGCCCAGGGCCTGGAACTGGTGGCCCATATCGCCACCGATATGGCGCGCGCCGCCCAGCTCTACCCCACCCTGATCGCGGGCGCGGATAGCCGCCGCGACGCGGTCTGGCTGCCGCACGACAGCACCACCGTGGAGGAAAGCACCATCCTACCGCTGGTGCTGCGCGAGACCTGGAATAACGGCGTGCCGCTGTTCTCCAGCAATGTCCTGCATGTGAAAAAGGGCGCGCTGTTTGCCATGGCCCCCAACAATGTAGAGCTGGGGCGTACGCTCGCCAGTTCCGCCATGAGCCTGATCGCGGGCGACGGCCGCCGCCGCCTCATGCCGCTGCGCGAAGTGCAGACCGCGATCAATGTCCGTACCGCCAACCATGTGGGTCTGCATCTGGGCGACCAGCAGCAGCGCAGTTTCGATTTCGTGTTTCCGCAACCTTAAGTTTCAGCGGCGACTCCCATTTGACTTCTGAGCCCGGCCGCCATGTTTCAACATTTTTTACGCCGTACTGAATTCCGCCGCCAACTGACAGTCATCATCTCGGCCGCCATCCTCGGCCTGGCGCTGTTTTCTTCGCTGATGAACTCATGGCAAGCCAGCGCGCGCATGCGCGACTATTTTATTGAACAGGGCCAGCGCATCGCCGAGAATCTGGCGCGCCAGAGTACCCTGGCCCTGCTCTATCATTCGCCGGAAAATGCGCGCGAGGTGGTGGGCGCCACGCTGGCCTTCCCCGATGTGGCCGGGGTGCAGATCAGCGACGCCAAGCAGGTGGTGCTGCTGGCCCAGGCCGAAGGCGGCAAACAGCTGCCGCAATTCTCCAAAGGCGCGGGCGCGGCGCCGGTGAAGGCCAGCCTTGTCGGCGAAACCGGCGACGCCTGGCAGTTCGGCGCGCCCGTCTACGGCGGCCAGGCCGAGGCCACGCCCTTCGATGTGCAGGACCACCAGCCGCAATTGCTCGGCTATGTCCACGTGCAGGTCGGCAAAGGCACGCTGGACCGGCTCACCATGTCCCTCCTGCTGGGCAATCTGGCGCTGACGCTGTCGTTCGCCGTGATCCTGCTTGGCCTGGTGCGCCTGCTGACGCGCCATATGATCAATCCCCTCAACGCCCTGCTCGGCCTGATGCACCGCGCCGAAGCCGGCGAATCGGGCATGCGCGCCGCGCCGGAAGGCCCGCGCGACCTGGTGGAAATGGCGCACGCCTTCAACCAGATGATGAGCGTTCTGGAGCAGCGCGAGGCGGAGCTGAAGGAATCGCGCGACGCCGCCGTGAACATGGCGCAGATGAAGGCGCAATTCGCCGCCACCGTCAGCCACGAGGTGCGCACGCCGCTGAACGGCGTGGTCGGCATGCTGGACATGCTGAAGGAAATGCACCTGAATCAGCGCCAGCAGGAATGCGTGGACGTGGCTTGGAATTCTTCGCGCACCCTGATCGACCTGATTAACAATATCCTCGACTTCTCCAAGATGGAAGCGGGCAAGCTGTCGCTGGAAGAAGCCGATTTCGACCTGCGCAAGCTGCTGGAGGAAGCGGTCGAGCTGATCGCCCGTCCGGCCCAGCAAAAAGGCCTGGACGTGGTGTATCTTCTGGACGCCGACGTGCCGGTGCGCATCAAGGGCGATGCGCTGCGCCTGCGCCAGATCCTGGTCAACCTGCTGGGCAATGCGGTGAAGTTCACCGAACAGGGCGAAGTCTGCGTCCAGGTCGGCATGGCGGCGCAGCACGAGATGGAAGGCTTCGGCCTGCGCTTTGAAGTGCGCGACAGCGGCATCGGCATGAGTCCCCAGGCGCAGCAGCATGTCTTCGAATCCTATGTGCAGCCCGACCCCTCGACCACGCGCCGCTACGGCGGCACCGGTCTTGGCTTGGCCATCTGCAAGCAGCTGGTCGAACTGCTGGGCGGCGAGATCGGCGTCAGCAGCACGCCGGGCCAGGGCACGACCTTTGTCTTCTCCGTGCGCTGCCACCGCGCCGCCGAGGAATGCCCGCAAGCAGCGGCAGCGGCGGCCGACAACAGCCTGGCCGGCCTGCGCGCCATGGTGCTCGACGCCAGCCCCGGCGTGCGCAGCTTCCTGCGCCAGAGCATGGAACAGCAAGGCATGCGCTGCTTCGCCACCGCCGCCGCCGACAGCGCCATGGCCGAACTGCATGGCGCCTACGCCGCCGGCGCGCCTTACGATGTCGTCATCCTCAATCTCGGCACCCACGACGACAGCGGCGTCGACCTGGCCACCCGCATCGGTTCGGCCGGACTGGCGCCGCATATCCTGCTGCTCGACCGCTATGGCAGCACCAGCGGCGACAGCATCGCCCACAGCATGCATCCGGCCCACGCCGCGCTGGCCAAGCCGCTGCGCCACGAGCGCCTGCTGAAAGCCCTGCGCTCCCTGCTGGCCGACCATGATGCCCACGATGCGCATGCGCCGGCGCCGCGCTCGGCGCGCGCCATGCCGGAACGCCATTACCGCGTGCTGGTGGCGGAAGACAACCGCACCAACCAGCTGGTGGCGGCCGGCATGCTGTCGATGAACGGCTGCGTTTGCGAATTCGCTTCCAACGGCCACGAGGCCGTGCTGGCGGCCCAGCGCAACCGCTATGACCTGATCCTGATGGATTGCAGCATGCCGGAAATGGATGGCTACGAAGCCACCGCCCATATCCGCCTGGCCGAAGAAGCGCTGGGACGGCGCGTGCCGATCGTGGCGATGACGGCCAATACCCAGCGCGGCGACGCCGAGAAATGCCTGGCCGCCGGCATGGACGATTATCTCGCCAAGCCGATCACCCTGATCGAACTGCGCCACAAGCTGGAACGCTGGCTGCCGCACGGCGCCACGCCGCCCGCTCCGGCAGCGGCATCGGCCACGCCTGCAGCGCAGGCTCCCGCGCCGGCCCAGGCGCCGGCCGGCGGCCACGCCATCGTCGCCCTGCACGACCGCGCCATCGCCGCCATCCAGCAGGAAGAAGAACCGCCGGTCGACCGTGCCGTCTTCGACAAGCTGCGCGAAATCCTAGGCGCCTCGCTGCCGCACGCGATCCTGCCCTTCATGGAAGATTCGCCCACTTATCTGAACGAGCTGGAACACGCCGTCCGCGACGGCAATGCCGACCTGGCACGCGCCCGCGCCCACTCGCTGAAAGGCGCTGCCGGCAATCTGGGCGCAACGCATCTGGCCCACCTGGCCCAGCGCGCCGAGGAAATGGCGATCGGCCACCGCCTGGAAAACATCGCCGCCATGCTGCAGGACATGCGCAACGCCTACCACGAGGTCGCCACCTTCCTCGCGCCCGAAGTGCGCGGCAAGGTGCTCGATACCGAGCTGGATATGGCCGAACTGGCCCACGTGCTGGTGGTGGACGACGACCGCAGCACGCGCACCACCCTGCGCTACATCCTGCAAAGGGACGGCTTCCGCGTGGAAGAAGCGGCCGATGGCGCCGAGGCGCTGGCCATGCTGAAGCGCTGCCAGCCCGACGTGATCCTGATGGACGCCGTGATGCCGGTGATGGATGGCTTCACGGCCTGCGCCCGCATGCAGGAAATTCCCGGCGCCAGCGCCATTCCGGTGCTGATGATCACCGCCCTGCAGGATAACTCCTCGGTGGAACGCGCCTTCGCCGCCGGCGCCAGCGACTACATTCCCAAGCCGATCCACTACGCCGTGCTGTCGCAGCGCGTGCGCCGCATCATCGAGGCCAACCGCGCCGAGAAGCGCATCCGCCACCTGGCCTACAACGACCTGCTGACCGGTCTGCCCAACCGCACCCTGTTCTTCGAACTGCTGGCGCAAGGCATCGAGGAAGCGGCCAAGCGCGAGCACCAGCTGGCCGTACTGTTCATGGACCTAGACCGCTTCAAATACGTCAACGACAATCTCGGCCACGACGTCGGCGACCGCCTGCTGGTGGCCGTGGCCCAACGCGTGCGCCACAGCGTGCGCAATGTCGACACCGTGGCCCGCCTCGGCGGCGACGAATTCACCGTGGTGCTGGGCGAACTCGAAGGTCCGGCGGCTGCGGCCGCGGCGGCCCACAATATCTGCCGCGTGCTGGCCACGCCGTTCCAGATCGACGGCCACGACATCTTCGTCACCAGCAGCGTGGGCATCGCCATCTACCCGCACGACGGCAAGGATGTGGCGACCCTGGTCAAGCACGCCGACAGCGCCATGTACCGCGCCAAGAAGACCAATACCGGCTTCAAGTTCTACGAAGCGTCGATGGAACAGTCGATCAGCGAGCATGTGCGCATGGAGAGCGATCTGCGGCGCGCCATGGAACAGCAGCAGCTGGAAGTGTTCTACCAGCCGCAAGCCATGCTGGAAAACGGCCATATCGTTGGCATGGAAGCGCTGGTGCGCTGGCGCCATCCGACGCGCGGCATGGTGCCACCGTCCGAATTCATCCCGCTGGCCGAGGAAACCGGCTTGATCAACCCGCTGGGCGAATGGGTGCTGCACACCGCCTGCGCCCAGCTCAAGGCCTGGCTGGACGATGGCCTGCCGCCGTTGCGCGTGGCCGTGAACATCTCGGCGCGCCAGCTGCTGCAAAAAGACTTTGCCGATTCGGTGGAAGCGGCCCTGAATACCACCGGCCTGGCGCCGCAGTACCTGGAGCTGGAAATCACCGAGACCACGCTGATGGAAAACGCGCAGGAAACGCTGCAAGCCCTGCACCAGTTGCGCAATCTCGGCGTGCGCCTGTCGATCGACGATTTCGGCACCGGCTATTCTTCGCTGTCCTACCTGAAGCGCTTCCCGGTCGACATCATCAAGATCGACCGCTCCTTCGTGCGCGACGTGCCGCACGATACGGACGACGCGGCCATCGTCACCGCCATCATTGCGCTGGCCCACAGCCTGCGCCTGGAAGTGGTGGCCGAGGGCGTGGAGACCGAGGCCCAACTGCGCTTCCTGCGTTCGCGCCAGTGCGATCTGCTGCAAGGCTACCACCTGAGTCCCGCCATCCCGGCCGACGAATTCGCCCGCCTGGTGCGCGAGCGCGAAGCCCTTCAGCTAAACGCCTGATGCCAGCCCGGCCGGCATCGCCGGCCGGGCCTCCTTAGTTTCCGCGCAATTGCTCGTACAAGTCTTTTTTGACCTTGCCCAGCAACTCATTCTGGTAATTATCGATATCGAAGTTCAGGGCACTGCGCTCGGTGAACAACCGCGAGATGCCAAAGGTATCTTTCAGGAACTCGGTCTTGACCTCGTCATAAATTTGCATATTTTCAATGAAAGTATTCAGCATGGCGGAATGGATCGCATAGCGTTCGGGCAGCAGGAATAACTTCGCCGAATTGAAGGCTTTTTCCCCCACGGCGGGACGAAGATTGACCTCATAACGCTTGCCATCGGACTTCTGGATATTCAGATACTCGATCTCGTCGAAACAGAAATGGAGGCTTTCCTTGTCCTCTAGAGGATGCAGATGCTGGCGGTGGAAGAAATTCACTTCCCCCTTCAAAAAGCTGTTGCACACATGGCAGCAAGGGACCAGGTTGTACAAGGTAATGGCCAGATAGGGGTATCTCGCTTTCGAATAGAAATGGTCGAGAGTCGGCCGAAAGCTGTTGTTGTCCTCGCCGATGACGGTAAAGGCAAAGTTCTGCTGGCAATAGGGACAAAGGACGTAAGGCGATTTCTGGCACAGCTTGTAGGCGTCCCATCCTTTGTAGCCGAGTTCTCTTTTGTTTCGAAATTTCGGATAATTAAAGACGGTTTCGCATTCCGTCTTGAATAAGTTGTACTCTGCCTCGTCGCACAAAGACAGCAGGCCATCGGCGAAATGGATCAGCTGGCGCAGTTGCGCCGGCTTGCCACGCACGATCACCTCTCTTTTGCGATCCAGCAAGTGCTTCAGATGGGGGCTGGTGATCGTCGCGTCGTCGATGGCATCCTCGACGTACTTGGCGTGAATTTTGCTGGCATCCTTCCAGACGTCGGAGATATTGATCAGCATTAGAGCTCCTTTGTCTCGTTGAGCCGTTTGACGAAGGATTGAATGACCGGGTCGTCAATCATGCGGATATGGTAATCCTCCACCGGAGCGCCCGCCCGGAGCTTGGCGACGACCGCCTTCATGAACTCCACCGAGAATTCACCGAGGGTACCCGCCTTGCCGGTCTGATGGATAATGGATTGCAAAGGGGCGCCGAAGGAAACAAGCTCCTCGTTGTTTTCGGCGCCAAATGCCCCCCATCCTTGACGCTCATCCTCGCTGAGCTGGATGATGCAATCCCGGGGAAAGTCGCTCATCAGCACAGGCGAATGCGTCGTCAGCACCACCTGGATCGTTGCGAATATTCCGCGCTCCCTGATTTTCCGTATGTAGCTATTCAGGAAGCTGATGTATTTTTGCTGCCATTTCAGATGCAGGAAAACATCGCCCTCATCGATCAAAAGCAGCAGATTGCCGAACTTCTTATCTCGTCTTGGCTTGCGATCACGCAGGGCATTTTCGATGATGGAAAATTGTTCCAGCAGCGCCGCGCCGCCTGCGCTCAAGCCTTTGATCGAGATATCGCCAAGGCCGGCATAGCCGATTTTCTGCAATGAAATTACTTGCGCCTCCGTCAGTACGTTTGCCGTTGCAATACCAGGCTCCCCCAGAACCATCCAGATGGCCCGTAATCGCATCAAAGTCTGCTGGTAGGCCTTGATCGCCGTTTTTGGCAGCGTTTTCAATTTGCGCGTAAACGGTACATCCAGTTCCTGCAAAAACCACTGGACAACATCATTCATCTTGCTGTGCTCTTTGGTCGTATAAAACAGAGCCTGCATCTTTATGTCGTACTCACCGCCCAAGCGCTCCAGCAAATAAGCAGCGATCCTGGCCTCCGCCTCGCCCTCGATGAGCAACAAATCCTGGTACGCCGGCAGCTCACGATATGCCTGATAGCCGATTTTTCGGCGCTGGAGATCGGCCTCCTTTTGCTTTGTCTTCAGATTTTCCATTGCCTGCCTGAGGGCTGCCGGCAAGCCCTCGATATCCACCCATCGGGTGCCGGAGAACATTTGGGCAATATGGGTTTTGATATAGTCCGCAGGATGAAAGGAAAAGACCACCTCCGGGGAAAACCCGAAGAACTCGGCGATATCATTCAGCACAGCGAAGTTCTGGTATTCCCTCACCGACTTTTTGCGCTTGCTCAAGTCGATGAACTGCTCGCTTTCCGGTGGCATAGGGTATGGGAAAGGGATTGGTGTGTAGTACACCAGTTGGGTCTTACTGTACGGGTTGTCCCTGCCCTCTACGCTCCTATTGACTGAGAGCACATTCGACACGATCTCGTACAGCGAACGGCTCTTGCCTGAACCATTCGGCCCCACGATCAGGGTCATCGAATCGGCCTCATAAATATTCAGGCTGGCATCTTGCAGAACGGCGGGCGGCACCAGCTGCAGCTCGCCGAATTTGGTGTGAATCGAATTGATCATGGGTGGGAACGTCGCAATGGACCGCAATGAAAACAGTGCGGGAATTCTACTCCGCAACTTTATCTCATGATAAGTTTATTTTCCCCTCAACAATTTGTTGTCAAGCTGTGCGCGCACCGCAACGTAGCCGGACAAAAAATCGCATGCCTGTGCTAAGATAGCTTCCATCAGGCAACCTTATCCCCGTTGCCTATCCGGCAGCCTCGCTGCCAGTCGAGTCTCCTTCACCCTGAGCTCCCCTTCGTCAACCTTATGATGAGGCCGCCATGAACCTGGCGGGCAATGGATATGCTCAAAAAGATACCAGTAGAAAAAGTACGGCAAGGCATGTATTTGCAGCAGCTCTGCGGCTCATGGCTGAACTCGCCTTTCTGGCAAACCTCCTTCGCCATCGACGGCCCCGAGCTGGTGCAGCAGGTGCGCAACTGCGGGGTACGGGAAATCTGGATCGACGTCGAGCGTGGCGTGGACGTGATGGAGTCCGCCGCAGCCATGACGGCGCAGCCCGCCAGCGCCAGCGGCGCGCCGCGTTTTCGTTTCGGCAAAGTCGATAGCGCCCCCGTGGCCGAGGAACTGGAACGCGCCACCCGGCTGGTGAGCCGCTCCAAGGAAGCGGTCAACACCATGTTCAACGAGGCCCGCATGGGGCGGTTGAGCAATGTGTCCAGCGCCATGCCCCTGGTGGAGGAAATCGCCGCCTCGGTGCTGCGCAATCCGGGCGCCCTGATCAGCCTGGTGCGCCTGAAACAGGCCGACGATTACACCTATCTGCACTCGGTTGCCGTCTGCGCGCTGATGGCGGCGCTGGCACGCCAGCTCGGCCTGGATGATGAAGAAATCCGCGAATGCGCACTGGGCGGCCTGCTGCACGATATCGGCAAGATGGCGGTGCCGCACGCTATCCTGAACAAGCCCGGCAAGCTGACCGACGCCGAATTCGGCACCGTCAAAGGCCATCCCTCGGCCGGCCATCATCTGCTGCTCGAAGCGCAGGGCGCCTCGCCCATCGCCCTCGATGTCTGCCTGCACCACCACGAGAAATACGATGGCAGCGGCTATCCGCACGGCTTGAAGGGCGAGGAGATCAGCCTGCACGCGCGCATGGGCGCCATCTGCGATGTGTACGACGCCATCACTTCCGACCGTCCCTACAAGGCGGGCTGGTGTCCCGCCGAATCGCTGCGCAAGATGGCGGAGTGGACCAAGGCCGGCCATTTCGATCCCACCATCTTCACCGCCTTCGTCAAATGCATCGGCATTTATCCGGTCGGCACCCTGGTGCGCCTGCGCTCCGGCCGCCTTGGCGTGGTGCTCGACAACACCAAATCCCTGCTGCAGCCCCTGGTGCGCGTCTTCTTCTCGACCAAATCGACCAGTTATATCCTGCCCGAGACGGTCGACCTCAACCAGCCCGGCTCGCAGGAAGCCATCGCCGCGCGCGAAGACGCCGCCGCCTGGAATTTGCGGGATATCGAGCGCTATTGGCTGAGTCCCGCATAAGCCAGCGCCGACGTCTGCCGCAGCAGGCTGCCCGCCTCACGCCAACGGCGCGCGACCGGCAGACCTGGCCGGCATTCCGGGCTGCGCCCACTTGACCAGCTCGGACCACGCGACACTCAGTGCGGCAACCGCGACGCAACCTGCCAACTGCACCGGGCCAGGCAGCGCAAATGCAAACAGACTTCGCAAAGCGCCCCAGCTGAGCACGAGCAGCAATAACAGAATAGCCGCCAGGCTGATCCACACGAACGACCGGTTGACCGCCTCGCGCCGCGTCCACGGCGGCCGCGACCACATGCGATTGGTGTAGATCAAGCCCAGGTTGGCCAGCACCAGCGCCACAAAGGTCGCCGTGCGCGCCAAGTCGTCGGATTGGCTGGACTGTCTGACCAGCAGGTATAAGCCAAGCAGCATCAGCAGCAGGCCGCCGCCTTGCAGCAAGCCGCGCAGCAGTATCTCGCGGTCGAATAAACGCGTATCCGGCCGGCGCGGCTTGCCGGCCATGGCGGATTGTTCTATCGGCTCGGCCTCGAAAACGATGGAACAGGCCGGGTCGATCACCAGTTGCAGGAACATGATGTGCACCGGCATCAACAGCATCGGCCAGCCCAGCAACACCGGCACGATAGAGAGACCGACGATGGGCACATGCACCGCGACGATGAACACGATCGCCTTGCGCAAATTGGCGAACAGGCGGCGGCCGTGCCGCACCGCCAGCAGCAGCGAGGAAAAGTCGTCCTTCAGCAGCACCAGCGCGGCGGCTTCCCGCGCCACGTCGGTGCCGCGCGCGCCCATCGCCACGCCGATGCTGGCCGCCTTCAGCGCCGGCGCGTCGTTGACGCCGTCGCCGGTCATGGCGACGATGTCGCCGCGCGAGCGGAAGGCTTGCACCAGGCGCAGCTTCTGCTCCGGCGCGATACGGCAAAACACCTCGGTGTCCTTCAGCCGCGCCTGCAGGGCGGCATCGTCCATCGCGGCCAAGTCCGTCCCGCACAGCAGGCCGCCGGCCGCGCCGCTGATCCCTGCGTCGCGCGCGATGGCCAGCGCAGTTGCCGGGTGGTCGCCCGTGATCATCACCACCCGCATGCCAGCGGCGCGGCATTGCGCCACCGCGCCGGGCACCTCGGGCCGCACCGGGTCGCGCAGCGCGACCAGGCCAAGAAAGCCGAATTCGAAGACGTGCTGGTCGTCCGGCAGACCGGATGACGGGAAAGTCGCACTGGCCACGCCGATCACGCGCAGCCCCTGGCCGGCCAGCGCCGCGACCTGGGCCGCAATGGCCGCTGCGCGCGACTGCGCCAGGTGGCACAGTTCGACGATCGCTTCCGGTGCGCCCTTGGCCGCTACCAGATATTCCGAGCGGTTCGGCGATTGCCACACGCGCGACATGGCCAGCATTTGCCGCGACAGCGGGTAGTCGTCGATCAGCGCCCAGTCGGAATGCAGGTGTTCGGTATTGTCCAGCAAGCGCGCGCCGGCCTGCGTGATGGCCGACTCCATTGGATCGAAGGCCTGGCGGTGGCTGGCCAGCACCGCATACTCCAGCAGGCCGTGGAGTTCTTCCTGCAGCGGCGCGGCGGCCGGACCCCGGCAATCGTAGCCGGACTGCTCCGACCACAGCTGGGCCACTTCCATGCGGTTGAGCGTCAGCGTGCCGGTCTTGTCGACGCACAGCACGGTGGTCGCGCCGAGCAATTCGATCGCCGGTATGCTGCGCGCCAGCACTTGCTCGCGCCCCAGCCGCCAGGCGCCCAGCCCCAGGAAGAGCGTCAGGATCACCGGCAGTTCTTCCGGCAAGACGGCCATGGCCAGCGTCAGCCCGGCCAGCAGGCCTTGCAGCAACTCGCCCCGCAGCCACCAATAAGCCAGCGCCAGAGCGCAGGCCAGGCCGATGCCGCCGATGGCGACGGCCTTGACGACGCCGCGGGTTTCTATCTGAATCGGTGTCGGCTCGCCGCCGATGGCGGCCAACGACGCGCCGATGCGTCCAAGCGCGCTCTCGGCGCCGGTGGCCGCCACCACGCCGCTGGCGCTGCCCTGCGTGACCAAGGTGCCGGAGTAGACCCGGTGTTCGGCTCCGCCCGGCGCGGCGGCGGGCGCATGCTTCATCACCGGGACCGACTCCCCGGTGAGCATGGATTCGTCCACGCTAAGGTTGGACGCGTTCACCAGATCGATATCTGCGGGGACGCGATCGCCTTCCGCGAGCAGCACCAGGTCGCCCACCACCAGCTCGCTGCCTGCCACGCGTTGCTGTTTGCCTCCCCGTATGACGAGGGCGCGCGGACAGGACAAGTCGCGCAGCGCGTTCAACGAGCGTTCTGTACGCCGCTGCTGAAAAAACGTGATGCCGATGACGATGCCAACAAAACCCAGCAGCATCAGCGCCTCATTCCGGTCGCCCAGCATCAGGTAGATGGCGCCGCAGGCGACCAACAGCAGAAACATCGGCTCCGCGACCACATCCAGCAGCAGGCGCCAGCCATTCAACGGACGCGAGGCGGGCAGCTCATTGGGGCCGTCGGCACGCAGCCGCAGCGCCGCTTCCCCAGCCGTCAAACCATCCCTGTCCGGGTGCGAAGATGCCATCGTCTCGCTCCTATAGAAGGTGAAACTGCTTTGCCGTGAAAATGGCTAATGATCCAGTGCCAAGCCGCCTGCCATGCGGGTTTCACGGTTTTTTTCGCAAGGCAAGTTCTTAGATGCAAGTTTCTAAAAATGTTAAATTCTCACAAAAAGTAACAAGAACACCAGTTTTTGAGCTATCATTGCGCGCTGCAACAATATTGCCCTAAATCAATCTTAATTTCCATTTACTAAGATTAGCGTCCCGCCGGGCATCCCTCTTCCATAACAAGGAATCGCATGTTTGACAGTCCCGCTATTCAGCAGCAGGATGGCACCCGCCATTCTGACCGAACGCGCTCCGGCGCCCGCCCCATGGATATGGCCGACCTGCTGGTCGCCTACCTCGACCAGATCGGAGTCGATTGCATCTTCGGCATCCCGGGCGGCGCCATTGAACCTTTATACGACGCCATTGCCCGCCACCAGCGCCACGGCGGCAACCTGAGCCACGTGGTCGCGCGCCACGAGGCTGGCGCAGCCTTCATGGCCGACGGCTATGCCCGGGAAACCGGCAAGATCGGTGTCTGCGTCGCCACCTCCGGCCCCGGCGCCACCAATATGCTCACGGCCGTGGCCACATCCTATACCAATGATGTGCCGCTGCTGGTGATTACCGGCCAACCCACCCTCGCCTCCTTCGGCAAGCATGGTCTGCAGGAATCGGCCTGCACCGGCATGGATGTGATGAGCATGTTCCGGCCCTGTACCCGCTATAACTCTTTGGTATCGCATCCAATGCAGCTAGAGTGGAAACTTATAACCGCACTGCAACACGCCCTGCGCGCACCGCGTGGTCCGGTGCACCTGAGCGTGCCGCTGGACGTGTTCCGCGCGCCCAGCAAGAGTGCCGCTCCGGCCTATGACCTGACGCCGCTGCTGCGTCCTTCGCTGCTGGTGGACGAAGGCGCGGTCGATACCCTGCGCACCATGCTGGACGCCAGCCGCAAGACCGTGTTGCTGATCGGCGGCGCCTGCGGCGATGCGGTCGATGCGGTGATGCAGTTTGCCGCGCGCAGCAACTCCGCTTTCGTCGCCACGCCGGACGGCAAAGGCCTGATCTCGCCGCAACACCCGCTGTTCCGCGGCGTCTTCGGCTTTGGCGGCCACGCGGCGGCCGAGGACGCGCTCAACGATCCCGAGGTCGACCTGATCCTGGCCGTGGGCAGCAGCATGGGCGAATGGAACACGGGCGGCTGGAACGCCAGCCTGCTCAACGAGCGCCTGGTGCATATCGACGAATCGGAAGAACATCTGGCGCGCACGCCGATGGCCCGCTTCCACCTGCGCGGCAATCCGCGCGCCATCTTCGCCCGTCTGCTGGAACGCAGCGCGGCACCGGCCGCCGCGCTCCAGGCGCCTGCCGCCGCAGCCCCTGCCCAAGCCAGCTTGCCCAAGCTGGCGCCGGAAGGCATCCTGGCCGATCCCGAAGCCTATCTGAGCGACGACGTGCCCCTCAAGCCGCAGCGCCTGATGCGCGAGCTGGGACGCCTGTTCCCGCATGGCACCCGCTTCCTCGCCGATGCCGGCAATAGCGTGGCCTGGGCTGCGCATTATCTAGAGGCGCGCGACCGGCGCCAGGGCGAACGCCGCGCCGGCGAACGTCTGAGCGGCGAGTATCCACGCGAGGTGGAACAGCGCCGCAGCCAAGGCGGCTGGCTGCGCCTGACCAGCCATTTCGCCCCCATGGGCTGGGCCATCGGCGCGGCCGTGGGTACGGCGGCGGCCAATCCATCCACGCCAGTCGTCTGCATCACCGGTGACGGCAGCATGCTGATGAGCGGCCAGGAGCTGTCCGTGGCCGTGGCCGAGCAGCTGTGCGTGATCTACGTGGTGCTGAACGACCGCGCTCTGGGCATGGTCAAGCACGGCCAGCGCCTGGGTGGCGGCGAGCCTATCGGCTACGCCCTGCCGCCGACCGACTTTGCGCTGCTGGCGCGCTCCCTTGGCGGCCGCGCCTACACCATCCATTCGCCGGCCGACCTGGAGGCGCTGGACATCAAGTCGATCTGCAACCATCCCGGCCCCACCCTGCTCGACGTCCACATCGACGCGGAAGCCGTGCCTCCCATGAACAGCCGCCTGCGCGTGCTGAAGGAAGGCGCATAAATGGGCAGCGACACAAATACAGCCCGCGACCTGATCCACACCCGCATCTGGCGCGAAGAAGCCGAAGCCGATAATCCTTTCGCCGCCCGTGCCGCCTTCTGCCGCGGTTACGACGTGTTTGGCGAAATGGTGGGCAATGCGCGCTGGACCGAAATGCTTTGGCTGCTGCTGCGCGACAGCTTGCCGTCGCGCGCCCAGCTCGACGCGCTGGAAGCACTGGCCGTCGCCCTCGCCAATCCCGGCCCGCGCGACGCCTCGGTGCATGCCGCCATGTGCGGCGCAGTGGGCGGCTCCACCGCCGCCGCCTCGCTGATCGCCGCGCTCTCCGTCGGCGCGGGACGCTACGGCGGCGCGCGCGAAGTGCACGACGCGATGGCCATGTGGCAGCAATGCGGCCACGCGGTCGAGGCATGGCGCGGCTGGTCCGAACCGCAAGCCGCCAGCCCGATCGAAGTCTGGCCCGAGCGCAAGCACGTGCCGGGCTTCGACCCGCATGGCGCCTCGCTGCCCGCCACCGTCGGGCAATTGCTGGAGGCCCTGGTACGCATCGGCGCCGGCCCGCACACGGCCTGGCTGCACGCCAATCTCGATACGGTGCATGCCGCCATCGGCCTGCCGCTGACCACGGCCGGCGTCGCCGCCTGCGTGCTGCACGATCTGGGACTCTCGCCCGACGAAGGCGAAATGCTATATCTGCTGCTGCGCCTTCCCGGCGCCGCCGCGCACGCGCTGGAACAGAAAACGGGCGGCTTCAAGCGCTTCCCCTTCTATCCGCTGGAATTGCAGGAGGCCGCATGAATGGCCCCGATCTGCTGAAAAAACATGCGGGACGCCTGAAAACCCGCGTCGGCGCAGCCTATCCCGGCAGCCACGCCGTGTTCCGCGGCCACGACCTGCACCGCGACCTGAAGGATCTGGACTGGGTCGAGCTCTACGTCTTCGGCATCACGGGCCGCCGTCTGACTCAGGCCCAGATCGAGATGCTGCATGCAATCTGGGTCAACACCAGCTATCCCGACGCGCGTCTATGGAATAACCGCGTCGCCGGTCTGGCCGGCAGTGCGCGCAGCAGCGCCAACCTGGGCATCGTGGCGGCCCTGGCCCTGTCCGAAGCCACCGTGTATGGCGGCTTGGCCGGCCTGCGCGCTATCAGCTTCCTGCAAACGGCCCTGCAGCGCGTGGCGGACGGCGAAGAACTGGAAGCGCTGGTGCTGGCCGAAGCGCGCGCCCACCGCATCTACGGCTACGGCCGGCCGATCAATTCCTGCGACGAGCGCCTGCCCTGGATCATGGAGCTGGCACGCAAGCTGGATCTGGACCAAGGCCCGCACCTGCAGCTGGCCTTCGCCGTGGAGCGCGTGCTGCTGCCGCATTACCCCCAACTGCGCATGAATTACGCCGCCCTGCACGCGGCACTGATTGCCGATATGGGCCTGTCGGCGCGCGAATACCAGCTGCTGCGCATCCCCACCTTCCTGGCCGGCATGCCGCCCTGCGTGGTGGAAGCGGCCGAAAAACCGCCGGGCGCCCTCTTCCCTACCCCTTGCACTGGAGTAGCGTATGAGGGTTTGGCACAACGTTCCTGGCGTGCACAATTGGTAGAATAGTAATTTTTTGCACAGAAGTAAGATGTACGCGCTACAATCGCCAAAACGACATTGGGAGATTGAATTAGATGTCTTCGCAAGTATTACGCATTTGCCTCACGGCGGCCCTGCTTTTCCCCGGCGCTGTTGTGCTGGCCCAGAACCCCAGCGAAGAAGAGGAACTCACCCTCGTCTACGGCGATAACGACAGCATCAGCATCGCTACCGGCAACGTCCAGTCGCTGCGCCGCGCCCCGGCCGTGGCGACCGTGATCACGGCGGCCGATATCGCAGCCATGGGCGCCACCGACCTGGATCAGGTGCTGGAGGGCGTGCCCGGCGTGCATGTCAACCGCAGCGCCAACAACTACGCGCCGCTGTATGTGGTGCGCGGCATCTTCAGCCAGTTCACGCCGCAGCTGCTGATGCTGCAGAACGGCGTGCCGATCACCACGGTCTTTGTCGGCAACAAGGGCAATCTGTGGGGCGGCTACCCGGTCGAACATATCGCCCGCATTGAAATCATCCGCGGCCCAGGCTCCGCCCTGTATGGCTCGGATGCCTTCTCCGGCGTGATCAACATCATCACCAAGAACGCGGCCGATACGCAGGGCACCGAATTCGGCCTGCGCGCCGGCTCATTCAATACCAAGGACGCCTGGGTGCAGCACGGCGGCCAGTGGGGCGACGTCGACGTTGCCGCCTACTTGCGCGTCGGCCGCAGCGACGGCATGGACCCGGTCATCGAAGCCGATGCCGCCAGCCGCAACGACCGCCTGTTCGGCACCCGCGTCAGCCGCGCACCCGGCACGGTCAACACCGGCCGCGACGCCGTCGATGCCAACCTGGACCTGAGCTACGGCAAGCTGCGCGCCCGCTTCGGCTACAAGCTGCGCGACAAGCTGGGAACCGGCGCGGGCATCGCCTCCGCGCTCGACCCGGTGGGCCAGCAAAAGAGCGAGCGCATCACCAGCAATATCAGCTGGACCGACACCCAGTTCGCGCCCGATTGGGGCGTGGGCGCATCCGTCAGCACCCAGCAATACAAGCAAACGATTACCACCGACTTCCAGCTGCTGCCGCCCGGCACCGTGCTGCCCACCGGCGCCTTCCCGAATGGCATGATCGGCGGCCCCGATTACGGCGAGCGCAATGTGCGCCTGGCCGCCCATGCCGATTACAGCGGTTTCGCGCGCCACCAGATCCGCATCGGCACTGGCTACGAAGACCTGGACCTGTACCGCGCGCGCGAAACGCGCAACTTCCGCTATGCGCCGAACGGCGCGCCGATCCCGCTGCCGTCGGTGGTCGACGTGTCCGACAGCGATCCCTTCATCCGCCCGCACCGCCGCAAGATCAAATACATCTTCGTGCAGGACGAGTGGCGCATGGCCAAGGACTGGACGCTGACGGCCGGCGTGCGCCACGACCGCTATTCCGACTTCGGCACCACCACCAATCCGCGCCTGGCCCTGGTATGGGACGCCACCTACAATATGACGGCCAAGCTGCTGTACGGCCGCGCCTTCCGCGCACCGTCCTTCAACGAGAGCTACGGCATCACCAACCCGGTGGCGCTGGGCAATCCAGGCCTGCGCCCTGAAAAGAACGGCACGCTGGAAGCAGTCTTCGCCTGGCAGGCGGCCAACGATGCGCAGGTCAACCTGTCGCTGTACCGCTACTCGATGCAGGACATCATCCGCACCGTGCCGAACGCCATCGCCGGCACCGGCGCCACCTACAGCAACACCGGCGGCCAGAAAGGCACTGGCGCGGAACTGGAAACCATCTGGCACCTGAACCGCGCCTGGCGCCTGAGCGGCAACTACGCCTTCCAGCGCTCGATCGACAAGCTGACCGGCCAGGACGCGGGCTACGTGCCGCGCCACCACCTGTACGGCCGCGCCGACTGGCAATTCACCAGCGGCTATCTGCTGTCCACGCAACTGAACTGGGTCGCGGGACGGCGCCGCGCCGCGGGCGATCTGCGTCCGCCGATCGACGACTACAAGACCGTGGACCTGTCCCTGTCCACCCAGCGCGGCCGCCAGCAATGGAACTTCTCCGCCTCGGTGCGCAACCTGTTCAACACCGACGCGCGCGAACCGAGCCTGGCCCCCGGCCTGGCCATCCCCAACGACCTGCCGATGGCCCCGCGCGCCTTCTCGATTCAGGCCAGCTATCGCATGTAAGCGCAGCTTATGCAGCGACGACAAGGGCCGGCATCAACCGGCCCTTGTTTTTTACCCGACCGTATCGAACGACGCGACGATGTCGACAAGCTGTTGCCTGACCCAGGCATGGGCTGGATCGCGGTGGAAGCGCTCGTGCCAAATCATGGCAGGCGACAAGGGAGCGACTTGCAGCGGCAAATCCAGCAGCGCGAGCGGAAGCCTTCCCGCCAGCCGGCGCGCCAAACGGCTTGGCAACGTGAGAATCATGTCGCTATCGGCCACCAGCATCGCGCCGGCAAGAAAATGGGGAACCCGCAGCGCAACGCGGCGCGTGAGCCCCTGTGCCGAGAGGGCAAGGTCGACCGCGCTATTTCCCACGCCGGAGATGGTCACGGCAACGTGGCGCAGGGTTACGTAACGTTCCAGACTAAGTCCGCCTGCGGCGCCTGGGTGGTCGGATCTCATCACGCACACCAGGCTGTCGGTGTAGAGGTTGCGCCGATAGAGGCTGCCTGGCAGCGCCTCGAAAACACCCAGTGCCAGATCTGCCGTCCCCTGTTCGACGAGCCGCACATTATCCCCGGCAGGTTGGGCGATATGAAGACTGAGTGCGGGCGCATGACGTTCGAAACGGGCGGCCAAATCAGCCAGCACCAGCAAGCTCAAATGATCATGCGCGGCGATCGTGATACGCCCCGTTGCCGAAGCCGGATCGAAGACGGCAGGCGAAACGATCGCTCGGGCATCCTCCAGCAGCTTGGTCACTGGACCTGCCAGCATTTCGCCGCGTGGCGTCAGTTCCAGTCCGAGCTTGCCGCGGACCAGCAGCCGGTCGCCCAGCATCGCGCGCAGCCGTCCCAGCGCGCGGCTGGCGGCCGGTTGGCTCAATCCCAAGCGGAAGCCCGCCTGGGTGACGCTTCGTTCACGAACGAGTGCATCGAACAGTTTTAACAAATTGAGGTCGACGTCAGACAAATCCACTTGCTGCATTTTCTCTATGACTTCCATGTTATTGATGCATATCGGGCAATCATGCACCCTTCTGTTTCATCTTAACAGGAGATTTTTGTATGACTGCTTCCTCCCCTCTTCCTTACGTTGTGTTTGGCGTGACCGGCCGTACCGGCGCCGCTGCCGCCGATGCGCTTTTGCGCTCCGGCCATCCTGTACGCGTCGTGGTGCGCGATTCGGCCCTCGGCCGCCGGTGGGCCGAGCGCGGTGCAGAGATTGCTGTGGCTGACCTGGCAGACTTGGCTTCGATGACCAAGGCACTCAGCCAGGCCCGTGGCGCCTACGTCATCTGTCCGCAACACTACGGCCGTGAAGACCTGTTCGAGTTGGCTAACGAGGTTGCCGGCACCACGGCGCGCGCCGCCGTTGCCGCGGATCTGCCCAAGCTGGTAGCCCTTTCCTCGGTGGGGGCCGATCGTGAAAGCGGGACAGGATGGATCAGGATGAACCGCATGTTCGAGCAGCGTTTAGGAGAAGCCGGTATTTCCACCGTCTTCCTGCGCGCGGCGTACTTCATGGAGAACTGGATGCCGATGGTCGGACAGGCCGTGCGCAATGCTACCCTGCCAACGTTTCTTTCACCGCCACAGCGCCCCCTTCCGATGGTGGCGACGGTGGATGTCGGTAGCGCCGCGGCAGCTTTGCTGCAAGCAGAAAGCGCAGGAACCGGCATCGTCACGCTCTCCGGACCCAAAGACTACGCCCCGAACGATGTCGCCGCCATCGTTTCTGCCACGCTGGAAAAACCGGTTGATGTGGCAGTCTTGCCGGAAACAGCGTGGCCCAAAGCGCTGGCGGATGCCCATTTCTCCAAGGCAGCGCTCGCGGGCTTCACCGAAATGACGCGTAGCCTCAATTGCTCGCATATCGACATCAAGAGCGATCCCGGCGCGCTGGAGTGGGTTGGAACGACTCCGCTGGAACGGGTCGTCGCCGAACTGGCACGGCGTCAACTCTAAAGACCGGCAAGGGATTTTAAGACTCCCGTCAATAGACATAGCTCAAGCTTAGGCCTATCGTACGCGGCCGGGCGATGGCGAGGCGGCGGGTGGCCGGCAGGTCGGCGGAGATGGCGACGGGCAGGCCGGTCTGGCCGTAGCGGTTGAACAGGTTGTTGACGAAGAAGGCGGCAGTCCAGCGCTGGCTTTTGTTCTCGAGCGTGAAGCGCAGATTGCTCAGGGCATAGCCGCCACGGCGGCGGAAGGGGCTGTCCGGTTCATATAGCGTGTCGGCGCTGCCGGAGTAGCTGGTGTCGATGCGGGCGCTGGCTTGCAGGCCGGTGCGCAGCGGCCAGCTGTAGTCCGCCGAGATGGAACCGTTCCAGCGCGGCACGTCGAGCAAGGCGTCGCCGCGATGCGCGCCGGCGCCGGGAACGTCGTCGTCCAGCGTGGCGGAGGTGTAGTTGCCGGTGGCGCGCCAGGTCAGCTGCGTGGTCGGACGGTAGGCGATTTCCAGCTCGCCGCCCTTGCTCTTGGCGGAGCCGAAGTTCACCGTGATGTTGAAACCGCAATCGAGCACGATCTGCTGCTGCACCTTGTTCCAGTCGATGTAGTACAGCGCGCCGTTGACCGTCAGGCGCTGCTGCGGCCACTCGGATTTCAGCCCCAGCTCATAATTCCACAAAGTATCGGCGCCAAAGCGCACCAGGGCGCTGTTGCTCAGGCCCAGCCCCGCCACTTCCTTGCCGCAGACATTGGCCGGCGCCGGATTATTCGGCCCGCCCTGGCGGTAGCCTTTGGCCGCGGTGGCATACAGCAGCAGGTCGCGGTCGATCTGCCATGAAAGATTGAATTTGGGGTTGTAGCCCTTGTCCCTGGAGTCGCTCGCCACCGAACTGGGACCGCCGTTAAGGAAGCCGTCGCCTTGCTGGGCAAAGGTCTGGCTGATGCGGAAGGCGCGCAGGCCGACGCGCGCGGTCCAGGCGGGAAGAAAACGGTAGGAACCTTCGGCGAACCAGGCGCGTTCGCTCACGGTAGCCTGGCGCGCGCCATCGAAGAAGCTGCCGATATCGGTGCCGAAGGCTTCGTTATAGCCAGCCGTAACGGGTATCGAGGATGCCAGCGGCGCGTTCACCTTGTGGTAGAAGGCTCCGGCGATCAGCTGGAATGGTCCGGACCAGTCGGAGGCATAGCGCACCTCCTGCGTCCATTCGCGGTTGATGTAGCGGCCCGTCATCAGCAGCGGATAAACATAGGTTTGCGGATCGGGACTGAGAAAGTAGTAGAAGACTTTGGACGCATCCTCCGCCACCTGCACTTCGCGGTGATAGTAAGAACTGGTGGCAACCAGCTCGCCATTGGCAAAGCCCTTGCGCAGCGTGAGATTGCCGAGGGTGGAGTCCTGCACGCTGGGTTCCGGCATCAGACGGGTCTGGATCAGAGCCCCCTTCCCTCCCGGCGGCGCATCGATCTGGAAGGGCGCGCCCAAACGCATCTTCTGCTTGAACAGCGAACCCGAAATATCGAGCTGATTGTCCAAACGGAGCTTGAGCATGGCACGGAAGCCGGTGGTCTTTTCGGTGTTGGCGTCTTCCTGCTTTTGTCCACCGGGCGCGATGCCGAGATAGTTGTTCGGGTCGATCGGATAGCGGTCGATATAGCCGGCCTCGCGCCGGTAGAACACGGCCAGGCGGCCGGCCAGGCGGTTTTCGATCAGCGGCAGGTTCAGCACCGCATTGCCTTCGCGGTTCCAGCCGCCATCCGTTTCCGACAAGGTCACGCTGGCTTTCACGCCGGTGCGCCGCATATCCGGCTGGCGCGTCACATAGCGCACCGTGCCGCCCATGGAGCTGGAGCCGTACAGCGTGCCTTGCGGCCCGCGCAGCACCTCGACCCGCGCCAGATCGAAAAGCGAGGGGTCGATCAGGCCGCGCAGCGACAGCAGCGAAGCGTTGCTGGAAGCGGAAATCGGGGTATCGTCCAGATAGTAGCCGACCGTGCCCGCCGTCCCCGCCGTGGAGGACACGCCACGGATGATGAGGATGTTCTGCCCCGGCCCCGAAGACACCACATTCAGCCCCGGTGCCTGGCGCGCCACGTCGGCCAGGGTCTGCACGCCCATCTGCTCCAGCTGCGCATCGGTCAGTGCCGTCACGCTCAAGGGCGCCTGCTGCAGGGCTTCACTTCTTTTCTGGGCGGTGATGACGACGGTGGAGAGGCTGTCGCCGGCCTGCTGGGCGAATGCCAGCGGCGGCAGAATGGCGAGACTGGCGAAGGCAAAACGCTGCATGGCACTCTCCCTGGGGCCAGCATTGCGCCCGGTGTCTATGGATGCGTGTTGAGTACGGCCTTTCTGCTCTCTTCTATCAGCTTGGTCAATTGCCCGCTGTCGGCCAGCTGCTTGTAGCCGCGGTCGAACTTGTCCACCAGCTCCTGGGCATGCGGATGGCTGCGCCGGATCACCAGATACAGCGGCACCACGCGCAATATCGTGGTCTGGGATGTGATCCGGGCCTGTTCCTCCGGGCTGAAGTTAGTTTTTAACATAAACCTGCCCTCTTCTTCACCCATCGGGAAGAGATCGATGCGTCCGACCAACAGCTTGCGCAGATTGGAGATGTCGTTGCTGGTCTCGTCTATCCGCAGCTTCTTAGCCGCCTGCAGGGCCGCCAGCTCGTCGGAGTAGTAATTCCCCAACGTGAAGCCAAGACGGTAATCGCGCACATCCTCCAGCGTCTTCCAGGGATAGCTCTCGCCGCGGCGATGGAAGAACACCATGCGCATGGTGTAGATCGGCATGCTCGAATACAGCAGCTTGCGGTCGCGCTCCATGGTGTGGGTCCAGCCAAAGCTGCCGTCGTAAGGACCGCTCATGGCGCCCAGGATGGCACGGTTGTTCGGCACGAATTCCACCTTCGCATCCACGCCAGCCGTCTTGAAAGCCTCCGTCACCACGCGCGTCAGCCAGCCGCCGAACGGCAGGCGGGACGAGGCCATAGGCGGATATTCCTGCCCGGTCAGCAGGATGTGGTTGGGCGCCTCGGTCACGACCGGGGTCGCGTTCGCGCCCATTACAACAGCCATGCACGCCAGAAGCAGCAGGGAAAAGCCTCTGGCGGCGGCGGCACGGGCTAAACTCATAACGGAAAGCGGAGTATGGATGGGGCAAAACGGCATGGATCGCCCTCAGGCTTTCAGCATGCGCTGAAAACCAGTCTACTCTAATCGCTGACTGTTGAATAGCAACAGGAGTTGCATGGATAGCACAAAGCAACAGAGTGCTGGCGTGCCGACATCGCGCTTAGGGCTTGCCGAACTTCTCGGCAAGCACCCTGAGTATTACAAGGTATGCAACGACAATCAGGAAATACACCGCGCCATGGGGCGCGGCATTTTTGATAAAGCCCTGCACCAGCCCAAGCAGTATCACACCGAGAATGTAAATGTAAATCTTTCGCATATCTTATCGCTGGCACCCACATGATTCGCCGCCGTCGCCGTTCGCGGCTTTCGCGGCAGCCTTGGCTCCCTGATACGCCGCCTGGGTCGCGGCGATGTCCCGGATGCTGTTCTTGTGCTTCGAAATCCGGCCAGCAATCTTCGCGGCGCGGTTTGCTGTATTGGCACTTTGTGAGGATAGCGCGCGGATCGCGTTACCAGACTTCCAGGCGGTTTTCCCAACGTTCATCATACCCGGCGCCAGCGCGCCCACGGCCGCGGAGACTCCCACATCCCACCAATCGTAATTATCGATGTCAAATATATCGCAACCGTCACGGTAATTTTTGTAAGCCTGTATTCCCAGTTCGAAGCCCGCGCCAACCAGGCCGCCCACGATGCCGAATTCTCCCGACGGGTCCACTTTGCTGATGGGATTTCCATACACATAAGCGTAGGTATTAATGCCACCAGCCAGTCCTATCGGATCGCTCTGAATGAAGCGCCCAGTCACGGGCGAATAGTAGCGCGCCCTGTAATAGTATAAGCCGGTGCCGTCATTCTCGCGCCCAGTATACTGGAAGGGATTGCCATGCGCGGCATCGGCCTGCGTCTGCCCATAAGGGCCGTACTGGTAGTCGACCAGCTTGTTGCCCTGTCCATCGGTAAGACGGATGACCGAGCCGATGGCGTCGCTAAGATAGCTGGTAACGCGCGCGCCGGCGCCAGTGCCGCTGGTCTGGGCAAACACTTCATCCACCCCGCCGAGAATATAGTTGGCACGTACATTGGCTGGCACGCTGCCATCGGTATTGACCCCATTCAGTTCCTGCACCACATTCATGCCGTCATACAGATAACCGCTGCCCACGCCTGCCACCGTCTTGCTCTGGCGCCGGCCCAACGCGTCATAGCCAAAGCTGGCGATGACGGAACCATCCAGCGCCTTGATCTGCACCAGCTGGTCGCGTGCATTCCAGACATAGTTCTGCTTGCCATCGCTCAGCAGATTGCCGTTCGCATCATAGCTCAGGCCATGGCCATTGAAACTGGTCAGACGGTTGGCTGCGTCCACGCTGGCCTCGCTCACCTCGTCGGGCAAGAGCGTGCCCGCCAAGCTGCCCCCGTTAGCGGTCCGGCGGCCCGCCAGGTCGTAACTGAAAGTCAGGTCGCCGATCAAGCTGCCGTCAGCCTTGCTGTAGCGGATAAGTGTCAACTGGCCGGCATCGTCATAGCTGTTGGTGCGCACCACGCCATTCGGATAAGTCACCTTGGTACGTGCGTTATTGCGGTCGTACTCGAAATCGACACGCTGCACGGCATTGTTGTTGGCTGCGCCAGCCGCCTGCTCGATGCGGGTGAGACGTCCCCCGGCATCATAGCTGTAGCTGATGGCGGGCTGGCCCGCTACCGTTGCCGATGTACGGCGGCCGTACGCGTCATAGGTGTAGCTGATGCGTCCTTTCGGCGTGACTTCCTCGAGCAGGTTATCGTAGTTGTCGTAGCTGCGTGTGACGACGCCGTTCGCGGAATCGGCGATGCGGGTCAGCCGGTCGCCGGCGTCATAGGTATAGGCGATGCTGCTGCCGTCGGCAAAGCTGGCCGTCTTCATGCGGTTCTGTCCATCGTAAGTGAAGCTGCTGACCTGGCCCTTGCGGTCGGTGAACTTACTCAGGTTATGCGCGGCGTCGTACTCCAGGATTTCATTCTGGTTCAGCGGGTCGGTCGCGCTGGTCAAGGTATTGACCTTGCTGAAGCCAAACTGGTGCTGGTTAAGCTTGGCATCGCGCAGCGAAGTACTGTTGCCATTACCGTCAAAAACCATATTGGTGCTCTGCTCAAGGGCATTGGTGATGCGTGTGATGCGGCCCAGCGCATCCTGTTCGAACACGATGCGGTTGCCTAGGGCGTCGGACACGTTCAGGCGGCGCCCCAGCGTGTCGGTGGCCGAGACGATGGCGCGGCCCAAGGGATCAGTCACGCCGGCCAGATCGTAACCGTCATATGCCAGGCTGGTGGCCTTCCCTTCGCCATTGCTGAACTCCACGGCCTGTCCCGCGCTGTTATAACTGGTGCGCGTGGTATTGCCGTTGGCGTCCTTTACCTCGGTCACGTTGCCGCGGCTATCGTACGTCCAGCTGTTGCGGCGGCCGGCGCCGTCGGTCTGGCTCAGCAGCTGGCTGAAATCGCTGCTGTAGGTCATCGTCGACGTAACGGCGGCAGCGGTGCCGGCAAACACGGTTTGGGTCAGCAGGTTGCCGTTATCGTCATAGGTATAGGCGGTTTTTCGGCTCAAGGCATCGGTGCGCGAAAGCAGCAGGTTGCTGAGCGGGTCACGCTCATAGACTTCAACCTGCTGCTCCGGCAGGCCAAGCGCCGTGGTAATGCGCAGCGGATAGCCAACCGCATTAAACTCGATACGCTTGATAATGCCGCGTTCATTGGTCACATCGGTCTGCACCACCTTGCTGGCCGCATTCAAGGTATAGCTGAATAGATTGGTGCTGCCGTCAGCGTAGGTCTGCTTGTTGACGCGGTTATTGGCGTCATACACATTGCTCACCATCAGGTTACCGCGCTTATCCTGCACCGTCAGCATATTGTGGGCCGCGTCATAAGTGAACAGCTCCGTATTGCCCAACGGGTCGGTCACTTTCACCAGCCGTCCTGCGGTGTCGTACTCATAGCCCACGGTCCGCCCTGCATTATCGCTGGCCTGGGTGATGCGGTTCTTGGTATCGTAGACGAAGTCGATATAGCGGCCGCTGGGCGACGTAACACGCGTCAGATTATTGCTGGTGCGGGTGAAGGTCAGCGTATTGCCGTAGCGGTCGGACAACGACGTGGCCGCCGCCGCGCGCGCCACGGTCGAATTCATCGATTCGGGGAAGCAGATGGCTTCGCCATCCTTCAGTTTCAATTCCCAGTAACAGCTGCCGCCCTTGTGGCGCAGGATCGAGCCATAGTAGCGTGTGGTGGAGGTGGTGTGCTGGTAAACCGCATCTGTGTAGCCAGTGCCGGCGGAAATGCGCTTGTAGCGCAGGCGGCCGCCATCGGGCAGGATCAGCTCCTGGTAAGTCCAGGGGCTGGTGTCACCCACCAGGAAGTAGTCGTACTGCAGATTGGTGCCGATACCGAAGCCACGCGAAGCTGGATCGCGCGGGCGATAGCTGCGCGTCACGCGCAGGGGCACCACGTCGTCCACCGCCAGGTCGGTGGCACTATTGAGGAACAAGCCGGTGGCGCAATCGACCGGATCGCCGGCACAGCCAGAGGGCTGGGGAGGCTGGTTGCCGTCGCTGTTGCAGTCACCGCTGCCGCCGCCACCGCAGCCACCGGGCGGCGGGCCTTCCGCCGGGCCGTTGCTGGGCACGGAAATCATGGCGCCGGTGAATTCGTAAATCTTCACGTCGGCATCGGGAAT
>JANCSZ010000078.1:0-516 GCA_024437665.1 Massilia sp. YIM B04103
CAGCGTACTGAGCAGTTTGCCGCTGGTATCGTAGGTCGAGATGACCTGGTGCTGGGTGCCGTACAGTACTGCGGGATAGGTTGTGGTGCTTTGCGTGGTCAGACGCATCACACCGCCCACCTCGCGCAGCGTAGGCACATCGTTATAAATTGTAGCGATGGCGACCGGATTCAGATCGCGCCGGACCGTCAGCCGTCCTGCGCCATCATAAACGCTCCAGGTCTGGATAGCCCCCTTGGCATCGAAGGACTGGAGCAGCTGGCCGGTCTGGTCGTAGACATAGCGCAGCGCGGACTGGCTGCCGTCGGTGATGCCATTGCCGGTCGCGTCGAGTTTGGCATAGCTGGTGCTGTTCGCCAGCAGACCGCGCTGATCATAACCAAAGTCGGTGCGTGCCGCCTGCTGCTTCAGATCGGCGCTCAGGCCATTGGCCCATGCACTCAGATCCGCTTCCTGCAACGGGCGGGTGATGCGGACATTGTCGAGCAGGGCAAAATACTCGCCGCCGGCGGGAAT
>JANCSZ010000079.1:0-498 GCA_024437665.1 Massilia sp. YIM B04103
GTCACCTCATATTGCCAGGCCGTCCCGAGCGGACGGTTATTCATATACATGCCTGGGTAGTCGGCCGAGGGCTGATTCAGCATGGTCAGCTTCATGGCGCTGCCGGTGTGCGTGACCGCCGCCGGCAGCACATTGTTGACGCCATTGGTATTGCCGTTGAAGTCATACAGCGTGGCAGCCGTCGTCAGGTCCAAGGCTGCGGCATGGGTGACGGTGCTGGTGCGCTGGCCGCGCGCGTCGTAGCGCATTTCGGTGACGCGATTTTCCGGGCGGACGATGAAGCGCAGGTGGTTCTTGTCGTCGTAGACGTAGCGTGTGGTCTGGGCTTCGCCTGCCAGCGCAGGGCCGGCGGCGTCGGGATCTGGCTGCACATATTTCGTTTCCGTCTGCAGCTGATTCAGGCCGCCAAAAGAACGTTCGACCACATTGCCCTGGGCGTCGCGCTCATAAATGCAGTTGCCGTTGAAATCGTAGCGGTAGACCGTCTTGTTGCCATTG
>JANCSZ010000080.1:0-464 GCA_024437665.1 Massilia sp. YIM B04103
GCTATCGCAACCGTTCTGTCGAAGAAATTCGGCGGCGAAGCTAAAGCCTACGACCAGATCGACGCTGCTCCAGAAGAAAAAGCACGCGGCATCACCATCAACACCGCGCACGTCGAGTACGAAACCTCCGGCCGTCACTACGCCCACGTTGACTGCCCAGGCCACGCCGACTACATCAAAAACATGATTACCGGTGCAGCGCAGATGGACGGCGCGATCCTGGTGTGCTCCGCTGCTGACGGCCCAATGCCACAGACCCGCGAACACATCCTGCTGGCCCGTCAGGTTGGCGTGCCTTACATCATCGTGTTCCTGAACAAATGCGACTTGGTGGATGACGCCGAGCTGCTGGAACTGGTGGAAATGGAAGTGCGCGAGCTGCTCTCCAAATACGAATTCCCAGGCGACGACCTGCCGATCGTTAAAGGTTCGGCCCGTATGGCGCTGGACGGCGACACCGGCCC
>JANCSZ010000081.1:0-456 GCA_024437665.1 Massilia sp. YIM B04103
AACCCCGACAACGTCATGGGTTCGACCTATGAAACGGCCACCGCCACCGCCCTCACCGCGCCGCCAGCGATGTACCGGGTCGTCGGCGACAACGAAACGCTGGAAGGCATTGCGCAAGCGCTGTGGGGCGAGCGCAACCTGTGGTACCTGATCGGCGACGCCAACAACCTCGACCGCAGCGCCAAACTCAAGGCCGGCGACGCCCTGCGCGTTCCCACGCGCAGCAACACGGTCTACAACGACAGCAACAGCTTCACGCCTTACGACGCCAGCGAACAGCTCGGCAATACCGCGCCGACCATGGCGCCGCCGAAGCCGCCGAAGAAAGGTGGCTGCGGTGTTATCGGGCAGGTGATCATGATTGTGGTGGCGGTGGTGGTGACGATCTATACCGCTGGCGCGGCGGCAAGTCTGATCGCCAGCAGCGGCGCCACCATTGGCGGCAGCATGGCGGCC
>JANCSZ010000082.1:0-445 GCA_024437665.1 Massilia sp. YIM B04103
GAATGGCGGACGGTCCACCGGAATGGCCGTCATATTCAGTTCGGTGACGATTTTCCCACTGCGGTCGCGGATCACGCTGCCCGCCGGGATGCGCAGTTCCAGACCGGGAATGCGGGGCGAGGTCAGCACCACTTCCTTGTCGTTGGGCGAGGCGATGGCCACGTTGCCGGCCGGGTCGAGGCGGCTACTCCAGATGGTGTAGCCGAGGGCCGTGGTCTTCCCGGCATTCACGTCGACGCGCACCTGGTAATAGCCATAGCGCGTGGCTTCCTTGTCGGCGGCGAAACCGTCGATGCTCAGCACCTGCACGCCGGCCGGAATGCCGCGCAGCAGGAAGCGGCCGGTGTCATCGCTCAGCACCGTCTGGTCGCCGATCTGCAGGCGCACATTGCGCAGACCGCGGCCATGCATGGTCAGCACCTGGCCGGCCAGTGCCGTTTCGCCG
>JANCSZ010000083.1:0-421 GCA_024437665.1 Massilia sp. YIM B04103
TGAAGTGGTGAACAACTACGGTCCGACCGAAACGGCGGTGGTGGCGACTTCCGGCCGCAGCCTGGCGGATGACGCGGTGATCCATATCGGCCAGCCGATTGCCAACACCGCGATCTATCTGCTGGACCGCCACGGCCAGCCGGTGCCGGTCGGCGTGGCGGGCGAGCTGTATATCGGCGGCGCCAGCGTGGCGCGCGGCTATCTGAACCAGGAGGAGCTGACGCGGGAGCGGTTCCTGCCCGATCCTTTTGCCGCCGCTTCCGGCGCGCGCATGTATAAAACCGGCGATCTGGGACGCTGGCTGGCCGACGGCCGCATCGAATTCCTGGGCCGGAACGACCACCAGGTGAAGATACGCGGCCTGCGCATCGAGCTGGGCGAGATCGAAGCGCAGCTGCTGCGCCAGCCCGGGGTGCGCGAG
>JANCSZ010000084.1:0-412 GCA_024437665.1 Massilia sp. YIM B04103
TCATGAATGCACTGACCGGCCGGATAGGCCAGCACCTCGCCACGGCCCTGCTCCAGCAACTGCACGCGCTGTGCCGCCGTCAACAGCGCCAGTCCGGCCGCCGGCTGCGCGTCGCCAGCCACCAGCCCGGCCAACAGCTCGCGCCAGTAGCCCAGATAGCGTTCGGCCGTCGCCGCGTCGAACAGCGCCGTCGCGTATTCGATGCCGCCTTCGATCGTGCCGCCGTCTTCGCGCAGAATCAGCGACAGGTCGAATTTCGCCGTGCGGTGCGGCGCTTCCAGCGTGCTGGCCGACAGGCCTGGCAGCGCCAGTTCGCGGCGCGGCGTGTTCTGCCACACGAACACTGTCTGGAACAGCGGGCTGTAAGCCAGGCTGCGTTCCGGCCGCAGGGCTTCCACCACCTGCTCGAACG
>JANCSZ010000085.1:0-402 GCA_024437665.1 Massilia sp. YIM B04103
GGTCATTCCAGCGGCAAAGACATCGGTGGCCTCAGCCAGGCAGACGGGAGACACGTTGGTGCCCAGGCGAGCGGGGGTGGACAGCTTGATGAGGGCGATGTCGTTGTTGATGGTGTAGGCATTCCACCTGGGATGAGTGAACACCCTGGCAGGCTTCAGAATCTGGACATCCTCGTTGGAGCCATAGCCCTTATTGTGTTCTCCAGCAATCACATTGTGGTAGGTCCTGACGTTACAGTGAGCGGCGGTCACCACCCAGTTCTCATTGATCAGAGATCCTCCACAGAAGTGGAAGCCGTTGGATTGCTGAAGAGACACCTGCCAGGGCCAGGAGTGAGGGACAGCCTCCTCGCCATTGACAATGCGGGCATAGCCGCTCACCTGGGGAGAGATGGCGGGAAC
>JANCSZ010000009.1:0-244204 GCA_024437665.1 Massilia sp. YIM B04103
GAGAAAGCCCCGGCTGCGTTTGCAGTCGGGGCTTTTTTCGTTTTGTATTCGCGTTTAAAAAAGGGGGCTTAAACGCCCCAGATAATATCCTCGCCTTCGGTTTTGGCCGCGCGCAGCATTTCCAGCAGGGGAAAGGCGCGCTGAGCGAAAGCGACTTTCTGCTTGTCGGCCAGGGCCACGTCTTCGCCGTCGTCCGGCAGATCGTGGGGATGGGTATGGGCCGCGTGCTCGGCATCGACCTCGGGATGCAGCTTGCTCAGCGCGACTTCCTGTTCCAGCAGAGCCAGGGCCTGGGACGCTTCGGCCGCGGTGATGACGCCACGTGTGGGACTCTTCTTCCACAGATCCATGATGCGCTGAGCATGCTCGAGGTACATCATGACCGTGGGTGACGATTTGGATTTGAATGTTATCAACATGGCGCCTTCCCCATATTTTTGTTGACCTACTCTAAAGATAACACGACTTGCTGGTTTGCACCTGCTGGCCGCGCTCTTTCAAGCGATTTCAATTCAGTTTAAACGAGCTCATGAAAGTTTCCACGGCTTCTTTCTCGATGTGCTTTTCCGCGCCGATCACCACCACCTGATAGACCCGCTTATCCTTAAACAGGAAGCGGCCGATCAGCAGCATGGGCATGCCCTTGCTCATGCCCCTGGCTTCGACGTCCTTGACGTTGCCGTTGGCGCTTTCCTTGGTGAGGGTCGCGCCGATATTCCTGACCATAGCGGTTTTCATGGCGGCTGCGGCTTGCGGCGCCTGGCCCGCATCGGGTACTTCGGCGCTGCCGACGGCGAACAGCGTGCCGTCGATTTCAGCGGCGGCCATCGTCATCTTCACATCCAGGCCATCAAGATTGACGTTGCGCGTGTGGGTGGCGGGTTTGCCGGGAAAGAGTACGGCATAGGGCGCGTCGTTGCTGCGGAAGTCGCGCCAGTCGAATTTGGGGCTGCAGGCGCTGATGGCGGTGGCGGCCAGCAATGCTGCCAGAAGGGATAGTTTTTTCATCCCATGATGGTAGCAGGGTGGCATGGCGATGTCGGTTAACTTTACATCGTCACTACCGAAAGTAACAAGCAATTTGCAAGTAAATTCCTTAAATCACTGATTTTTATACGTATTATTAACTTGGTACTAATGTTGCTTACTTAGCTCCGCGCTCTTTTGCGCACCGTCAATCAGGAGCTTTGTTTATGCGCAAGTCCTTACCCGTTTTCCTGTGTTGTATAGTGAGTTTGCTGCTGGCCTTGGCCATGCCCGCAGCGCGTGCCGCACCGTGGCTGTTTTCTATTGATACGTCCCGTCTCGCCGGCAGCAGCAGCGTGCTGGCTTTTGACTTCATTGGTTCGTCCGGCAATACGGTCTGGATACGCAATTTCGATGCGCAAGGTTTGCTCTTTCCGCAGACATCGACCGGCAATGTGAACGGCTTGTTTCCGGATACAGTATCGCTTGGCACTTCCGGCAGTTTTTTCAACGAGGCTTCATTGAGCTTGCCGGCACTGGCCGCGCAGATCACTTTTACTCTCGATTTGACGCATCTGGGGCCGCCGGGAGGAAATGCGCCCGATGCTTTGTCCCTATATTTTCTGGATCCCTTCAGCGGCTTGCCGCAATTCCCGAGCAGCGATCCCAGTGGCGCCGGTGCGCTGTTCCGTCTCGACCTGGATGGCAGCGATATGGGCCAGCTGACGATTTTCGATGCGGACGACGTGACGGTCAGCGCCCGTCCGGGCGTACAGAGCGTGCCTGAGCCATCGAGCTGGCTGCTGGTGCTGCCTTTCGTGCTGTTGTTCGCATTGCGCCGCCGCTCCGGCAACGGGGCGTTAGCCCTATGTGTCCTGGCCTTGGCTGGCATGCCGTATCTGGCGCACGCTGAAAGCCTGAATGGACTGGTGGGCATCGGCAAAAGCGGCTTGGTATTGAACCGTCTGACCAATACCTACGATAGCGTGATCACGGTAACGAACACCTCGTCCACGCCCATCAGCGCCCCTTTTCAATTGACCGTCAGCGCGATTTCCGCGGCCGGGGTGACGGTCTATAACAGCAACGGGGTTGATACCCAGGACAACCCCACAGTCGCAGCCACCCTGGAGATGGGTGTGCTGCAGCCCGGCGCCAAGGTGGCGGTCCCGGTCAAATTCGTCAACCGCAAGCAGCGTGCCTTCAATTTTGCGCTGGCGGCCAGCGGCACGATTCTCAACAGCGCCAGCAGCACTCAGCTGGCGGTACGCGCTTTTCACTATTCCGGCAATCCCGGCAATCCGCGCGGCGCGGCGGCCGGCGCGGGTGTGAAGCTGTCGGTGAATGGCGTGCTGCGCGCCGTGACCGACGCCAGCGGCCAGGCCAGCTTCCTGCTGCCGCTGGATGTGCAGTCGCTGTCCGCGCGCCGCGCGCCATCGTATGTCGGAACGGCGGAACTGGACCTGCGCCGTGGTACGGGAAATAGCGTCGATATCATTCTGAGCGACGATGGCGAGGTATATGCCGACACCGTGCTGCGTATCGACCAGGTGCAGCATCTGCTGCTGCCGAACAGCTTCAGCAATCTGACGCTGCGCCTGATCGGAGTGAACGAAAGCACGATCAAGATCACCGACCTGGCGACGGTGGAGCTGTTCAATTCCATTGGACAGAGCCTGGGCGACCTGACTTCGCTGTTTGCGCTGAATGCCGATGGCTCGATCATGGCGCCCGATATGGTGGCGCTGCGTTCACGCATTGTTGGCAAGAGTGGGCGGCTGACGCTTGCCGTGACGGGGCTCGATGCGCAGGAAAACGTTTATCGCGCCACGGCCTCCTTCCATCTGACGCGCAATGCGGTGCGCGGCAGCCTGGCCGCTCCGCCATCCTTCCCGGGCCTGCAGCTGGGTGGCATTCGCATCGTCGGCAAGATACTGAATACCGACGTGGTGGCCTACACCTTGTCGGAAGCGGATGGCAGCTTTGATTTTCCCAATCTGCCGAACGGGAACCTGAGCATCTCTGCCGAGACTTTCCAGAATCAGCGCTACTACTATGGCACGGGCGTGTTCTCGCTGACCGGCGCCGCCAATCTGAATATTCCCCTGCTTTCCTCGCTCGACGATGCTCTCACTGCGCCAGCTTCGAACAAGCTGGAAGCCCCAGTCCCGGAAGCGGAGCGCATCGTCGGCTATAACGCGCGCCGTCCCGAAGATATGAAGACCGGCCAGGAGCCCACCCTGCCTATGCTGGATCGCCGCGCGCGCCAGGCAGGCATGCTGATTCCGGCGACGGTCAGCGTCATTGCCGGCCTGCGCAATGTGCCCAGTACGCAGACCGTAAAGCTGGCCGTGCCCAAAGGGACGGCCAAGGTCACGCTCAGCTATAACGTGGCGAGCGCCGAGTATCCCTACTACATCACGCAGCAAAGCGTGTACAACGACGTGTGGGGCATCAAGGTATTCGGCGGAATTCAAGGCACGCTGCTGTTCGACCTGACGCGCCAGATCAATACCCAGCTGACCCAGGCGCCGGTCTGGCTCTCCGACGGCACCACCGGCATCATCGAAAAGACTTTCGATGTACGGGCCATGGCGCGCGATAGCGACATTGAACTCACGCTGACGGCATTCGCCACCAATATCGGCGACAGCCAGCTGCCGACCTCCGTCAATGCGCGCATTGAAGTTGGCGGCAGCCTGAGCATCAACTCGGTGGCTTCGCTTGATGATTCCTGGGTGGCATACAACGACAAGAGCTACTACAGCGTGCCGGAAAGCGGCCGCAGGAACGTCTTCCAGCGCCGCAATGCCTTGGATGTGACCAAGCCTGAAGGGGCTATCGTCACCGGTCTGAAAGTCGAATTGCTGGCCGCAGGCGCCAGCTCCGTCGTGCTGGACGAAGCGCCCGGCGCCAACGTCAGCGTGGTGGACGACAAGACCTTGCGCAGCACGGTCACTTTCGAGTCGCAGTCTTCCACGGTGAACAGCGCGCCGCCGCCAACGAACGCCATTCAGTACCGCTATACGCTGCGCGCGAAGGCGGCCGATGGCAGTGTGCTGTCGGCGGAAAAAACGGATACCGGCAAGCGTCCCTTATGGCGCCTGCCTTCCGGCCTGCCGCGCTACAGCCTGCGCGAGCCGGGCGGCGATGACTGGACGTCGCAGCGCACCTATCACTGGATCGAGGCCAATCTTGGCCTGCTGCGCGCCATCAACGATATCTCGGGCGAGCATGGCAAGGATCTGGGCCATGCCAGCCATGCGCGCGGCAGCGATATCGATATGTACCACTTCTACACCTTCCAGGGGGCGAATGCGGGCAGCGGCACCTCCAACTACAAGCAGCTGGTGGCGCGCGTGAAGGACCTGCCAAAGCAAAAGAGCGGCAATCCGCTGCAGCGCGCGCAGGGATTGGCAGCATTGGCTGAGGTAACGGCCTGGATTCTGGCATCGCGCAGCGGCCTGGATGCGCTGGCCGCGAACGCCGATGTGCAGCAGATCGGCTATATCCGTGGCGGTCCGGGTTCGGCCGGCATTGCCGGCGCGGACTGGGGCTACCGCCTGCTGACCACGGGCCTGGTGGCGGTCGATGGCGCGGACTACGATCTGAACGTGGGCAATTGGGCCAACGCCAAGTACCACGCTTGGGCCAACCACCATCACCACATCCACATCACGCTCGATCCATCGGATTAGGCGGGAAAGGAGAGGGCCCATGCGCAGCCATTGCGGTGCGCTAGCGCTCGCGCAGGGCGCGCCGGTACTGGATCGCTTCGCTGACATGACGGTCGGCGATAACGGCGGCGCCATCCAGATCGGCGATGGTGCGCGCCACGCGCAGGACGCGGTGATAGGCACGCGCCGACCAGTGAAACTTGTTCATTGAACGGCGCAGTGTCGATTCGGCCTTGCGTTCGAGGCGGCACCAGCGGTCGATTTCGGCGGTGTTGAGGCGCTGGTTGCTCTTCTTCTGGCGCGCCAGCTGACGCTGAAAAGCTGCTTCCACGCGCGCCGCGATGATGCTGGATGCTTCGCCGTTCGCTTCTTCCACCAGATATTCGGGGGCCACGGCGCCGACTTCGATCTGCATATCGATACGGTCCAGCAGCGGGCCGGAGAGGCGTCCCTGGTAGCGCAGAATCACATCGGGTGGACAGTGGCAGGCTTGGGATTCATGGCTGAGATAGCCGCAAGGACAAGGATTCATCGCCGCGATCAACTGAAAGCGCGCGGGAAAGTCTGCCTGCCGCGCCGCGCGCGAGATGGTGACCTTGCCCGATTCCATCGGTTCGCGCAGCACTTCCAGCACGCGCCGGTCAAATTCGGTCAGCTCGTCGAGAAAGAGGACGCCGCAATGGGCCAGTGAAATCTCGCCGGGCCGCGGCACACTGCCGCCGCCGACCAGGGCGACGCCCGACGATGTATGGTGAGGCGAGCGATAGGGACGGACCTTCCAGCTCTCCGCATGGAATTTGCCGCTCAGGGATTGCACCGCAGCCGCTTCCAGCGCTTCCTCATCCGTCATGCGCGGCAGCAGGCCGGCGAAGCGGCTGGCCAACATGGTCTTGCCGCTGCCGGGCGGACCAACCAGCAGGATGCTGTGACCGCCTGCTGCGGCTATTTCCAGCGCGCGTTTGGCCAGATGCTGGCCTTTGACTTCGGCGAAATCAGGATAGCAGGGAACGAGCGGCAGGGCCGCCGCAATATGGCGCGGCAAGCGTCCCTCTTCGCTCACGGCGCACAGATGGCTGCATACCTGCGACAGCGAGCGGGCCGGATGGATCAGCGCTTCGCGCACCAGCGCTGCCTCGTCGGCGTTTTCCATCGGCAGAATGAAGGCGCGCGCCTTGGCACGGCTGCGCTGCATGGCGAAGGTCATCGCCAGCGCGCCGCGTATCGGACGCAACGCGCCCGTCAGCGACAATTCGCCGGCAAACTCATATTGTTCCAGGCCGCGCGTGGGAATCTGGCCCGATGCGGCCAGAATGCCGATGGCGATGGGCAGGTCGAAGCGGCCCGATTCTTTGGGCAGATCGGCGGGTGCCAGGCTGACCGTGATGCGCTGGGCCGGCATCTCGTAGCCCGCGTTCTGGATCGCCGCGCGCACCCGGTCGCGCGCTTCTTTCACTTCGGTCTCGGCCAGGCCGACGATATGAAAGGCCGGCAGGCCATTCGCCAGATGCACTTCAACGCCGACTTCCGGCGCTTCCATGCCGGCCAGCGCGCGGCTGCGGAGAACGGCGAGGCTCATCGTTTTACCTCCGGATGGGAACAGTATCCGGATATCGTAAAAAGTGCGTCCGGTGCCGGCTTTGCGCTGCCGCAAAAACAGAACGGAGGCCATACGCGGATATGGACTCCGTTTGTTGGCGATCATTGCAAGTTTGTCAGGCTTGCCGCGATCGCAGGTTTCAGGCTGCCGTTTCGGCCAGTGGCATGACAATGCGCTTCGGCAGGGGCAGTGCGCCGAATCAATCCCACATCGGCGCGAGGCCGGCTGGATCGACTTCGCGGCCGTTGCGCTCAAGCGCGGCGATCTGCGCCATGTCTTCGGCGTTCAGGCGCAGCGTCTGCGCCAGGAGATTGCCGGCGAGGTTCTCGCGCTTGGTGGACGACGGAATCACCGAGTAGCCCAGTTGCAGCGCCCATGCCAGTACCACCTGGGCTGGGCTTGCGTTCAACCGTTGCGCGATCGCGCCGATCACCGGATCGCTCAGCACCTTGCCGTAAGCGAGCGTCATGTAGGACGTGACGTGGATGCCTTCGCTCTGCAGGAATGCGACCAGGGTGCGGTTCTGCAGATAGGGACTCAGTTCGATCTGGTTGGTGGCGATGGCTTCCTTGCCGACGGCGGCGATGGCTTGCCTGGTCAGTTCGATATTGAAGTTCGAGATGCCGATCTGGCGCGTCAGGCCTTGTGCCTTGGCGTCCGCCAGCGCCCCCATGAAGGTTTCGACTGCCACGCCATTGCCGGGGGCGGGCCAGTGGATCAGGGTCAGGTCGACGTAGCCGGTGCGCAGCTTGGCCAGGCTTGCCTTCAGGCTCGGGACCAGCTTTTCCGGGTGGTAGTTATCGACCCAGATTTTGGTCGTCAGGAAGAGGTCTTCGCGGCGCACGCCGGACGCGGCGATCGCTGCGCCGACTTCAGCTTCGTTGCCGTAGATCTGGGCGGTGTCGAGGCTGCGGTAGCCCAGTTCCAGGCCGTTGCGCACCGAGTCAATGACAACCTGGTCTTGCAGGCGGAAGGTGCCGAGGCCGAAGGCGGGGATCTTGCTCATCATGTATTCCTTGAATTGAATGGACCGGTTTGATCTGCCGGTATTCTGGCCTCGAATGCTGATGAGATAAACGCCTTTAAAGGTCAAAAATATTTGATTTCAAATCAAATATAAAAATGGAGTAATCATTGCAACTTTGACAAAGTTGCGCTAAGCAGGTACACTGCTGTTTCATTCCAGAAATGTTTGTAAATCGGCTGGAAGACCTAGCATGAAAAAAAGTCTTATCGTTCTCAGCGGTTTAGTGTTCGCCGTGCTTGGCGGCATGTGCTGGGAAATCCTTTTCTGCGACGAATATGCGCAGGCCGCCGCCTTGATCCGGCGCTCGGAGCATCTCTTTGGCGGCGTTCGGCGCATTGTTCCCCTGCGTCATAAAAGCATAGAAAAAAGCGCTGGCGTCAGCTGCACGCTGCACCAGGTGTATGTGATCGGGGAAGGGCGCTCGGCCTTTGCCAATGTGGTCTGGCGTGCCGATGGCGAGCAGCCGGTCGGCGCGGGGCGCCTGGTGATTGCGGGCGACGAGAGTATCGACGGCCTGCTGCATGAGCAGCTCAGCGCCGATTGTCCCCTGCCTTAAGCCTGCACTGAAATGGATGGCGCGCCTGCGCCATCGCGGGGCAATTCTCTCTAATTACTTCTCGTCCGCCAGTTTGGCTTCGATTTCGGCCAGGCGGGCTTCCACCAGTTCCAGGCGGGCGCGGGTCTTGGCCAGCACCTGCGCCTGAATATCGAACTCCTCGCGCGTGACCAGATCGAGCTTGGCAAAGCCCTGGGTCATCATCGCCTTCACATTTTTTTCGATGTCTTTGGCGGGCGAGTTTTCGATTGCCTGATTGATCTTGCTTTGCAAGTCGTTGAAGAAGTTGTTCATGTCCATGGTCATTCCGTGCTTTGGTTGGATTTGCACCACGCCAGTGCGATTCCAGCATCCATTTGGTGCGAAACAATGCAAAATTGCTATGTAATCAGCTGTCTGCGTGTTAACACTTGCTGGCACGCATTCTGCTAATGAGTCGTGGTGAAGCTTGTCGATCCCCTGAATTTTAAACCGCATTAAAAGTTCATCCAAAGGAAATCGCCATGAAATATAAGACCATGAACCTGACTCTCGCCTCCGCATTGCTTGCCCTGGCAACTCTTGGAGCAGGCCTGGCCCATGCGCAGCAAGCAGCACCCGAGGCGAAACCGGACAACGAGTTCTCCTACAATCTGGCCGTGACCAGCGACTACCGTTACCGCGGTATCTCGCAAACGCGCCTGAAACCTGCGCTGCAAGGCGGCGCGGACTGGGTGAATAACCCCAGCGGCTTTTATGCCGGCGCCTGGCTCTCCACCATCAAATGGATCAAGGACGCTAACGGCGACGGCAGCATCGAGGCCGATGTGTACGCCGGCAAGCGCGGCGAAATCGCCAAGGACGTCAGCTACGACGTCGGTGGCCTGGGCTATATCTATCCCTCCAATAAGCTGCATCCGAGTGCGAACACCTTTGAACTGTATGGCCAGATCGGCTTCGGTCCGGCCACGCTCAAGTATTCGCATTCGCTGACCAATCTGTTCGGCTTCGCCGACAGCAAGAACAGCGGCTACCTGGATGGTTCCATCAACTACGACGTCTACCAGGGCTACACCCTCAACCTGCATGCGGGCCGCCAGCGCGTGAAAAACAATAGCGCCGCCAGCTATACCGACTGGAAGGTGGGCGTGAGCAAGGACTTCGGCGTGGCCACGCTGGCGCTGGCCTATGTGCGCACCAACACCGAGGCCTATGTGGGACGCGACGGCAAGAACCTGGGCAAGGGCGGCGCAGTCTTCACGATTTCGAAAATCTTCTAAGCGAGGCCCAAATGAAAATGATTACCGCCATTATCAAGCCATTCAAATTGGACGAGGTCCGCGAGGCGCTCTCCAACATCAATGTGCAAGGCATTACCGTGACCGAGGTGAAAGGCTTCGGCCGCCAGAAGGGCCATACCGAGCTGTATCGCGGCGCGGAATACGTGGTCGACTTTCTGCCCAAGACCAAGATCGAGGCGGCGGTGGACGACGCCATCGTCGACCAGGCCATCGAAGCCATCGAGCGCGCCGCGCGCACCGGCAAGATCGGCGACGGCAAGATCTTCGTCTACAACCTGGAACAAGTTATCCGCATCCGTACCGGCGAAACCGGCAACGATGCGCTCTAAGGGGAATCTGAATGAAAAAAACTATAAAAACAGTTTTCGCGGGGATGGCAGTGGCGCTGGCGCTGGGCTTCGCCCAGTCCGCGCCGGCGCAGGATGCCAAGCCGGCCGCCGCAGTCCAGGCTGAGGCCACGGCCGCTGCGCCGGCGGCGCCTTCCGCCGACGCCGCACCGGCTGCTGCCGCAACGGCGCCCGCCGCCGCCAGTCCAGTGGCGGCAGCCCCGGCGCCCGCGCCCGCCGCCGCGCCGGCGCCCACGCCGAACAAGGGCGATACCGCCTGGATGTTCGTCGCCACCCTGCTGGTGATCCTGATGACCATTCCCGGCCTGGCCCTGTTCTACGGCGGCCTGGTACGCACCAAGAATATGCTGTCGGTGCTGCTGCAGGTCTTCATGATCTTCTCGCTGATCATCGTGCTGTGGTGCTTGTACGGTTACTCGCTCGCCTTCACCGAGGGCAATGCCTTCTTCGGCAGCGGCAGCCGTGCCCTGCTGGCGGGCATCTACGATCCGGCCAAGGGCGTCTTCACCACCGCCGCCACGTTCAGCAAGGGCGTGGTGATCCCCGAGTTCATCTACGTCGCCTTCCAGGGCACCTTCGCCGCCATCACCTGCGGCCTGATCGTCGGCGCCTTCGCCGAGCGCGCCAAATTCAGCGCCGTGCTGGCCTTCGTGGTGCTGTGGTTCACCTTCTCCTATCTGCCGGTGGCGCATATGGTCTGGTTCTGGACCGGCCCGGACGCCATCACCGACGCCAACGCGCTGGCGGCGGAAACGGCCAAGGCAGGCTTCATCTGGCAGAAGGGCGCGCTCGATTTCGCGGGCGGCACCGTGGTGCACATCAATGCCGCCGTGGCGGGCATCATCGGCGCCATCCTGATCGGCAAGCGTATCGGCTATGGCCGCGAATCCATGGCGCCGCACTCCCTGACCCTGACCATGGTCGGCGCCTCGCTGCTGTGGGTCGGCTGGTTCGGCTTCAACGCCGGTTCGGCGCTGGAAGCGGGCGATATCGCCGCCCTGGCCTTCATCAACACCCTGCTGGCGACGGCCGCCGCCGCCACTTCCTGGCTGTTCGGCGAATGGATTTTGAAGGGCAAGCCATCCATGCTGGGCGCGGCGTCGGGCGCGGTGGCCGGCCTGGTGGCCATCACCCCGGCCTGCGGCTACGTCGGCCCGATGGGCGCCTTGGTCATCGGCTTGCTGGCTGGTATTATCTGCCTGTGGGGCGTGAATGGACTGAAACGCCTGATTGGCGCTGACGATTCGCTCGATGTGTTCGGCGTGCACGGGGTAGGTGGTATTCTCGGCGCCATCCTGACCGGCGTGTTTGCCGCGCCGTCGCTCGGTGGCCAGGGTGTATGGGATTATGTTGCTAACAAGGCATCGGCCGACTATTCGATCGCCGGCCAGGTAACGACCCAGGCCACGGCGGTGGGCATCACCATCGTCTGGTCCGCAGTTGTTGCCTTTATTGCATACAAGCTGGTGGACCTGGTGATCGGCCTGCGCGTGCCGGAGGAAGAGGAACGCGAGGGCCTGGACATTACCAGCCACGGCGAATCGGCCTACCATTCCTGAGCTCAGCCGGACCGCGCGTGCGCGGTCCCGTTCAAGGCGCCCCGCAGCAGGGCGCCTTTTTTGCATTTGAAGGCTTTTAATTGCATGTTTTGCCCCAATCTGGTGAGTTCGCTAGTACCGCCCGTTTATTGACAAGGATGTAAGCATGGTTCCCCACCTCGTCACGGCCCTGACAGGACCGCTGCTCGATCTCGAAGAAAAAATCCTGGCCGCGACGCCGGCCATTGAGCGCTGGTTCCGTCTGGAGTGGCAAGAGCATACGCCGCCGTTCTACTGTTCGGTGGACCTGCGCAATGCCGGCTACAAGCTGGCGCCGGTGGACACCAATCTTTTCCCCGGCGGCTTCAACCACCTGGCCACCGAGATGCTGCCGCTGTCGGTGCAAGCGGCCATGGCCGCCATCGACAAATACTGTCCCGACGCGCGCAATCTGCTGATGATCCCGGAAATCCATCAGCGCCACCCGACCTATTGGCAGAATGTGGCGCGCCTGATGCAGATCTTCCGCCAGACCGGCCTGCACGTGCGCCTCGGCTCCCTCGATCCGCAAGTGACCCAGCCCACGCCGCTGGCGCTGCCGGACGGGAATATGCTGGTGGTCGAGCCGCTGCTGCGCTCACCCAATGGCCGCCGTCTGGGCTTGAAGGACTTCGATCCCTGCACCATCCTGCTGAACAACGACCTGTCGGCCGGCATTCCCTCGATCCTGGAAAATATCCACGAACAGAGCCTGCTGCCGCCGCTGCACGCCGGCTGGGCCCTGCGCCGCAAGAGCAACCACTTCACCGCCTACGACGAGGTGGTGAAGAAGTTCGGCAAGCTGATTGGCGTCGACCCGTGGATGCTCAATCCCTTCCACGCCAAATGCGAGCAGGTCGATTACCAGAGCGGGGAAGGGCAGGAGGCCCTGGCCGCGAACGTGGACACCCTGCTGGCCAAGATCCGCAAGAAGCACAAGGAATACGGCATCAAGGAAAAGCCCTTCGTCATCATCAAGCCGGACGCCGGCACCTACGGCAAGGGCATCATCAGCATCCGCGACGCGGCCGAGCTGAAGGACCTGAGCCAGGCGCAGCGCGAAAAGATGTTCGTCATCAAGGACGGCAAGGCCGTCACCGACCTGAATATCCAGGAAGGCGTGCCGACCTTCGAGAGCATCAAGGATGCGGTGGCCGAGCCGGTGGTGTACATGATCGACCGCTACGTGGTGGGCGGCTTCTACCGCGTCCACGCCGAGCGCGGCGTGGACCAGAACCTGAACGCGCCCGGCTCCGAGTATGTGCCGCTGGCCTTCGCCCAGCAGCATGCCGTGCCGGACCTGAAGGCCAAGCCGGGCACCGCCGCGCCCAACCGCTTCTACGTGTATGGCGTGGTGGCGCGCCTGGCGCTGCTGGCCGCTTCGCTGGAAATGGAACGCACCGATCCGAATCCTGAAGTGTATTAAGGCGCAGGCCGGGGGCGCGCCACTGCGGGCGCCCGCCGATGCCGCTTGAGAATCTCGGCTAAAATCAGCCATTACTTCGAATGGACGCGCCCATGAAAATCGCTTTTCTCGCCGACCCGCTGGATAGCTTCAAGATCTACAAGGATTCCACCTACGCCATGATGGCTGAAGCGGCCGCCCGCGGCCACGAGGTGTACGCCTTCCAGCAGCACCATATGGCGCTGAGCAACGGCGTGGTGACGGCCTACGCCGCCCGCATCATCCTGACCGGCGCCGCCGACGAGTGGTATCGCGCCGAGGAATCGCAGGAAGTGCGCCTGACGGAGTTCGACGCCATTGTCCAGCGCAAGGATCCGCCTTTCGATATGGAATACGTGTACGGCACCTATCTGCTGCAGCTGGCGGAAAACCAGGGCGCGCGCGTGTTCAACAAGCCGTCCGCCATCCGCGACCATAACGAGAAGCTGTCGATCGCCCAGTTTTCCCAGTTCACCGCGCCGACCCTGGTGACGTCCGACGAGACGCGCCTGCGCGCCTTCCATGCCGAGCATGGCGACGTGATCCTCAAGCCGCTGGACGGCATGGGCGGCGCCGGCGTGTTCCGCATCAAGGCCGACGGCCTGAATCTGGGTTCCATCATCGAGACCCTGACAGCCAACGGCAGCCGCACCATCATGGCGCAGCGATACATCCCTGAAATCGTCAAGGGCGACAAGCGTATCCTCGTCATCGGCGGCAAGCCGGTGCCGTATTCGCTGGCGCGCATTCCGCAAGCCGGCGAGGTGCGCGGCAATCTGGCCGCCGGCGGCACGGGCGTGGCCCAGCCCCTTTCGGCGCGCGACCGCGAAATTGCCGAAACCCTCGGCCCCGTACTGGCAGCGCGTGGCCTCTTGCTGGTAGGATTAGATGTGATCGGCGATTGCCTTACCGAGGTCAACGTCACCAGCCCGACCTGCTTCCAGGAGATCACCCAGCAGAGCGGCTTCCAGGTTGCCGCGATGTTCATCGACGCGCTGGAAGCGGCAGCGGGCCAGCAAGGATAAAGAGGATATGGTTGGCATATTGTTGTTGACGCACGCACCGCTGGGCCAGGCTTTCCTGGCGGCGGTGGCCCATGTGTTCCGCGGCCAGACCGAAAGGCTGGAAGCCATCGACGTGGTGGCGGACCAGGATCTGAGCGAAGTGCAGAAAATGGCGAGCGAAGCGATCCTGCGCCTGGACGACGGTTCCGGCGTGCTGGTGATAACGGATATTAAAGGCGGCACGCCCGCCAACTGCTGCAACAAGCTGGCCGACGCTGGCCGCGTGGAAGTCATCGCCGGCATCAGCCTGCCGATGCTGCTGCGCGCGATCACCTACCGGCGCGACACGCTCGACGTGGTGGTGGAGATGGCCCTGGCCGGCGCCCAAAGCGGCGCGGTGAGGGTCGATAACAGGATAAGGGTCTGATGCAGGCCCACAGTAGCCGCCGTTAGCTCCGGCTGGCGGCGGCGGTTTTTGCAGCGCATCCCTGATTGAGAAGACAGACTATATGATTCAGCAAGAACTTGAGATTATCAACAAGCTTGGACTGCATGCGCGTGCTTCCGCCAAATTTACCCAACTGGCCGCAAAATACCAGAGCGACGTCTGGCTGACCCGCAATGCGCGCCGCATCAACGCCAAGTCCATCATGGGCGTGATGATGCTGGCCGCCGGCAAGGGCGCCAAAGTGACGCTGGAAGCCGACGGCGCCGACGAACAGGATTGCATCAACGCCCTGGCCGCCCTGGTGAACGATAAATTCGGCGAAGGCGAGTAATGCCGAGGGACCGCAGCCATCCACGAACCCATACCTATCCGCCCATGGCATCGTTCACGCTCCACGGCATTCCGGTATCGCGCGGCATCGCCATCGGCCGCGCCCACCTGCTGACGCCGGCGGCCCTGGAAGTCCGGCACTACCTGATTGCCGAAGAAAATGTGGAAGCGGAGGTGCAGCGCCTGCAGCAGGCCCTGGCCGCCGTGCATCGCGAACTGCAAACGCTGTGGAATGAGCTGCCCAAGGACGCGCCGACCGAGCTGGGCGCCTTCATCGACGTCCACGCCCTGATCCTGTCCGACCCCATGATTTCCGAGGCGCCGCTGGATATCATCCGCAGCCGCCACTACAACGCCGAATGGGCCTTGCTGACCCAGATCGACGAGCTTTCCGCCCAGTTCGACGAAATCGAAGATCCCTATCTGCGCGAACGCAAGGCCGACATCCAGCAGGTGGCCGAGCGCGTGCTGAAGGTGCTGATGGGCAGCGAGCCGCTGCCCACCGCCATCACGCCGGCCGCCGGCGACGAATTCCAGGCCCAGATGATCGTGGTGGCCCACGATATTTCGCCGGCCGACATGCTCAAATTCCGCGACCGCTCCTTCATCGGCTTCGTCACCGACGTGGGCGGGCAGAACTCGCACACCGCCATCGTGGCGCGCAGCCTGGATATTCCGGCCGCCGTCGGCATGTCCCAGGCCTCCCAGCTGATCAAGCAGGACGACTGGGTCATCATCGACGGCGACGCCGGCGTGGTCATCGTCACGCCCAGCGCCCTGGTGCTGGAGCAGTACCGCGAGCGCCAGCAGGCCGCCCTGCGCGCGCGCAAGAAGCTCAGCAAGCTGAAGAAAACCCCGGCCGTCACCAAGGATGGCACGGCCATCACCCTGCTGGCCAATATCGAGCTGCCCGACGACTGTCCGGCCGCGCTGGAGGCGGGTGCCAGTGGCGTCGGCCTGTTCCGCTCCGAATTCCTGTTCATGGGCCGCGCCAGCGATATCCCGTCCGAGGACGAGCAGTTCGAGCAGTACAGGCGCGCCGTGGTCGCCATGAAGGGCCGCATCGTCACCATCCGCACCCTGGACATCGGCGCCGACAAGCCGCTCGACCAGAGCGAGCACACGGCCCTGAATCCGGCCCTGGGCCTGCGCGCCATCCGCTACTGCCTGTCCGAGCCGCAGATCTTCCTGACCCAGTTGCGCGCCATCCTGCGCGCCTCGGCCTTCGGCAAGGTGCGCATCCTGATCCCGATGCTGGCGCACGCCTTCGAGATCGACCAGTCGCTGGCCATGATCGAGCAGGCCAAGGCCCAGTTGCGCGAGCTGGACATCAAGTACGACCCGGAAGTGCAGGTCGGCGCCATGATCGAGATTCCGGCGGCGGCCCTGGCCCTGCCGATGTTCGTCAAGCGCATGGACTTCCTTTCGATCGGCACCAATGACCTGATCCAGTACACCCTGGCCATCGACCGGGTTGATTATGAGGTGGCGCACCTTTACAATCCCCTGCATCCCGCCGTATTGCAATTGATCGCCATGACCATCGCCGCTGGCCACAAGGCCGGCATCGACGTCGGCGTGTGCGGCGAAATGGCGGGCGATACCAAATTGACCCGCCTGCTGCTGGGCATGGGCTTGCGCGAGTTTTCGATGCACCCGGCGCAGCTGCTGTCGGTCAAGCAGGAAATCCTGAACAGCGATCTGGGAGCGATCGTGCCGCAGACGCGCAAGATCCTGCGCGCCATGGAACCGGCCGCGATCGCCGAAGCGGTTCAGGCTTTGCAAGCGATGTAACTCCGCCCGCGCGCGGCGCCAGCCATTGTGGCGGCGCGCGCGGCTAGTCTGCGGCGCCCATCATCACGGGATGCCGCATCGATAGATGGCCCGTGGGGCCGCGCTGTACCTTCACAGCTACCTGATTAACACATGTCTTCCATAGGAATCGTATCGCCGCAAACCATGCATTTTGACGCGCCGCTCCAGCTGCAAAGCGGAGCCTCGCTGCGCGACTATATGCTCATGTATGAAACCTACGGCACCCTGAATGCCGACAAGTCGAACGCGGTGCTGGTCTGCCATGCACTGAACGCCTCCCACCACGTGGCCGGCGTGTATGCCGACAATCCCAAGAACGTGGGCTGGTGGGACAATATGATCGGTCCCGGCAAGCCGCTCGACACCAATAAATTCTTCGTCATCGGCGTCAACAACCTGGGCTCCTGCTTCGGCTCGACCGGTCCGATGCACACCAATCCGTCCACCGGCAAGCCGTATGGCGCGTCCTTCCCCGTGGTCACGGTGGAGGACTGGGTGGCGGCCCAGGCGCGCCTGGCCGATGAACTGGGCATCACCCGGTTCGCCGCCGTCATGGGCGGCTCGCTGGGCGGCATGCAGGCGCTGGCCTGGAGCATCATGTATCCCGAGCGCCTGCGCCACTGCATGGTGATCGCCTCCACGCCCAAGCTGTCGGCGCAGAATATCGCCTTCAACGACGTGGCGCGCCAGGCCATCCTGACCGACCCCGATTACCGCGGCGGCGATTTCTACGAACACGGGGTGGTGCCGAAAAACGGCCTGAAAGTGGCGCGCATGGTCGGCCACATCACCTATCTGTCGGACGACGACATGGCCGAGAAGTTCGGCCGCAAGCTGCGCGATATCGCCGAAAGCAGCGACTATAAATTCGGCTTCGGCATCGATTTCGAGATCGAATCCTATCTGCGCTACCAGGGCGACAAGTTCTCCGAGTACTTCGACGCCAACACCTATCTGCTGATCACCAAGGCGCTCGACTATTTCGACCCGGCGCGCGCCCATGGCGGCGACCTGGCGAAAACCCTGGCCGCGACCAAGGCCAAGTTCTTCCTCGCTTCCTTCACCACCGACTGGCGCTTCTCCCCGGAACGCAGCCGCGAGATCGTGCAGGCCCTGTTGTCGAACCGGCGCGAAGTCACGTACGCCGAAATCGACGCGCCGCACGGCCACGACGCCTTCCTGCTGGAAGATCCCCGATATATGAATATGGTGCGCGCCTACTACGAGCAGGTGTGGAAGGAGCTGCAGGCATGACTTTCGACGATCTGAAACAAGCCCGTCCCGATCTGGCGTTCATCGCCCACTGGGTGCCGGAAAACGCCCACGTGCTGGACGTGGGCTGCGGCGACGGCGTGATGCTGGAGTATCTGCAAAGCGGCAGGCGCTGTACCGGCTACGGCCTGGAGCTGGCCGACGACAAGGTGTTGGAGAGCACCAGACGCGGCGTGCGCGTGATCCAGCAGGATATGGAAAACGGCCTGGGCATCTTCGGCGACAATTCTTTCGACACCGTGCTGTGCCTGTCCTCGCTGCAAATGATGCAGCATGTGGAAGCCCTGCTGCGCGATATCGTGCGTGTCGGCGCCGAGGCTATCATCTCCTTCCCCAACTTCGCCTACTGGCCGCACCGCGTGGCGCTGCTGCGCGGCCGCATGCCCGTATCGAAGTCCTTGCCCTACCAGTGGTACGATACGCCCAACGTGCGCTGCGCCACGATCAAGGACTTCCAGGAGCTGGCCGAGGAGTGCGGTCTGGAAGTCATTGAATGCGTGGCGTTGGCGGAGGGCAATATCGTCAGCGTGCTGCCGAATTTGCGCGGCGACCTGGCCGTCTTCCGCTTGCGCAAAAGGAAAGGCAACTAAGCCGCGGAAAACGCATGCGGCAAACGGGAAACGCAGACATGACGACGTATAAACACCGCCTGGCGGTGCTGGCGCTGGCCCTCAGCGCCGGCCTGGCCCAGGCCCAGCAACCCTTGCCGCAGAACGAGCAGGCGGACGGCATCCCCGTCACCCGCCTGTCGCGCCTGCGCGCTTTCACCGACGACCACCAGTTCGAGGAACAGTCGAAGCTGCAATACAGCCAGCTGCTGAAAGAGGCTCAGCAAAAGGAGGCGCTGGTGCCGGCCAGCCATCCCCAGGTGCAGCGCCTGCGCGCCATCGCCCAGCGCATCATTCCGCATGCGACGCGCTGGAATCCGGCCGCCGCCGACTGGAAATGGGAAGTGAACCTGCTCAATTCCGACCAGGTGAACGCTTTCTGCATGCCGGGCGGGCGCATCGCCTTCTTCAGCGGCATCCTGACCAAATTGAACCTGACCGACGATGAGGTGGCCATGGTCATGGGCCACGAAATCGCCCACGCCCTGCGCGAGCACTCGCGCAAGCGGGCCGGCGCATCGCAGCTGACTTCCATCGCCACCAAGGTGGGCGGGGCGGCGCTGTCGGCCTGGCTGGGCATCGACCCGCGCCTGACCGACGCCGGCGCGGGCGCCGTGACCCAGGTGCTGGTGATGAAGTATTCGCGCGGCGACGAGACCGAGTCCGACCTGGTGGGCATCGATCTGGCGGCGCGCGCCGGCTACGATCCGCGCGCCGGCGTGGCGCTGTGGCAGAAGATGGGCGCCATCAATGCGCGCCAGCCGCTGGAATTCCTCTCGACCCACCCGAGCGGCGATTCGCGCATCGCCGATATGAACAAGAGCATGCCGCTGGTGCTGCCGGTGTATGCGCGCACGAAAGGCACCACGGTGGCCGCGCTGCCGCCTTACCGCACTACGCCGCTGCCGAACAAGCGCTGAGATGTCGTCCACCGTCAAGTTTCACGGCAAGGCGCCGTTGCCCATGCGCGACGGCGTCACGCCCAGCTATTTGTGGCTGCCCGAGGGCGACTGGCCCGACCTGATCAGCTTCATGGCGCATAACTATCCGGCCGTGACGGAAGCGCAATGGCGCGAACGCATGGCGCGCGGCGACGTGGTGGACGGCGAGGGCAGGGCGCTGGGGCCGGACAGCCCTTACCGCCGCAATCTGCGCGTCTTCTACTACCGCGAGCTGGAGGCGGAAACGCCCATCCCCTTCGAGGAAGAGATCATTTACCAGGACGAGCACCTGGTGGTGGCCGACAAGCCGCACTTCCTGCCGACGATACCGACCGGGCGCTTTTTGCAGGAAACCCTGCTGGTGCGCCTGCGCCGCAAGCTGGGCATCGAGGATCTGGTGCCGATCCACCGCCTGGACCGCGAAACGGCGGGCGTGGTGGTGTTCTCGTCGAACCTGAACAGCCGCGGCGCTTACCAGTCGCTGTTCCAGAAACGCCTGGTGCAGAAGGAATACGAAGCCCTGGCCGCGCCGCTGGCGGGGCGCGACTTCCCCTTCCTCTACCGCAGCCGCATGGTGGACGGCGACAAGTTCTTCATCATGAAGGAAGAGGCGGGCGAGCCGAATTCGGAAACCATGATCGACGTGGCCGAGCGGCGCGCCGACGGCCAGGTGCTGTACCGCCTGTGGCCGCACACGGGGCGCAAGCACCAGCTGCGCGTGCATCTGGCCGCGCTGGGCATCCCCATCGTCAACGATGCGTTCTATCCGGTGGCCTTGCCCTGCAAGGAGGACGATGTGTCGCAGCCGCTCAAGTTGCTGGCGCGCGCCATCGGCTTCCCCGATCCCTTGACCGGGGAATGGCGCTACTTCGAAAGCCGGCGCAGCCTGTAAGCTGAACGCTTAATGGGCCAGCGGCTTGTTGGGCGAGGATTTGGCGCTGTAGCTGGCGCCTTCCGGCGTCCAGTAAGGCATGCCGGTGCGGGCGATTTCCAGGTGCTCGGACAGGCCGCGCTGGCGCAGCTCGCGCTGCAGGCCGGCGATGCCCTTGTCGGTTTCGAGGATGAAGGCTTGCGCGATCACGTCGCCGTATTCCTCGTTGGTGCTGTCCACCGCCAGATCGATGATATCTTCCGGCACGTCCTGGATCGCCCACGCATGCACGTCCTGGTCGCTGGCGAAGGTCTTCACGCGCCAGGCGCCTTTGTCCGTCACGATGAACTGGATGGTGTCGAAAGCCTCTTCCGTGGCCTCCGACTCCTCGTTGCGCTGGTAGCTGCTCTGGATGGTGAGGAAGAAAAGTACAAGTACGGTATTCATACCCTCAATGGTACTCGATGATCAGCGGCGCGTGATCCGAGAACTTCTCGTCCTTGTAAACGCTGACGGCCTTGGCCTTGCCCGCGATGCCGGCGGTGGCGACGTGGTAATCGATGCGCCAGCCCACGTTCTTCGCGTAAGCCTGGCCGCGGTTGCTCCACCAGGTGTACTGCTCTTCGCGCGGGTCGATGCTGCGGTGGACGTCGACAAAACCGACTTCGTCGAAAACCCTGGTCATCCAGGCGCGTTCCTCGGGCAGGAAGCCGGAGTTTTTCAGGTTGCCTTTCCAGTTTTTCAGATCGATCTCTTTATGCGCGATATTCCAGTCGCCGCAGATCACCACCTCGCGGCCTTCGGCGCGCAGCTGCAGCAGGTGCGGCAGGAACAGGTCCATGAAGCGGAACTTGGCTTCCTGGCGCTCGGGCGAGGAGGAGCCGGACGGGCAGTAGACCGAGATCACGGTCAGGTCGCCGAAATCGGCGCGCACATAGCGGCCTTCGGCATCGAACTCCGGGCTGCCGAAGCCGATTTGCACCGAATCCGGCGCAATCTTGCTATAAATGCCAGTGCCGGAATAGCCTTTCTTCTCGGCGTAATGGAAGTGGCCATGGTAGCCGTGCGGGTTGAGGAATTCCTCGGTCATGTCGGGTGCCTGGGCTTTCAGCTCTTGCACGCAGATGAAATCGGCCGACTGCGTGCCCATCCAGTTGAAGAAGCCTTTCTTGGCGGCGGAGCGGATACCGTTCAGGTTTGCGGAAATGATTTTTGGCATAGGTGGGCTGGGAGATTAAAATACAGGCAGTTCACTACTGGATAAGGCATTATGAGCAATTTGAGGCAAGAGTTTATCGCGTTTTCCGTCGCGGCGGGTGTGCTGCGCTTCGGCGAGTTTACGACCAAAGCAGGGCGCCAATCGCCCTATTTCTTCAACGCGGGCCTGTTCCACGACGGCGCCACGCTGGCGCGCCTGGCCGATTTCTACGCCCAGACCCTGCTCGATTCGGGCGTGGAATTCGACATGCTGTTCGGCCCCGCCTATAAAGGCATCACCCTGGCCTCGGCCACGTCGATGGCGCTGGCCGGCAAGGGCCGCAACACTTCCTTCGCCTACAACCGCAAGGAAGCCAAGGACCACGGCGAAGGCGGCACCCTGGTGGGCGCCAAGCTGCAAGGCAAGGTCGTGATCATCGACGACGTGATTTCGGCTGGCACCTCGGTGCGCGAATCGGTGGAGATGATCCGCGCCGCCGGCGCCGAGCCATGCGCCGTGCTGATCGCGCTGGACCGCATGGAGCGCGCCGGCAAGGACGGTCAGATGTCGGCGCTGTCGGCGGTGCAGGAAGTGAGCCAGAATTATGGCATTCCCGTCATCTCGATCGGCAATCTGGAAGACTTGTTCGGCTACCTGTCGGGCGCCGCCGCCGATCCGCAGTTGCAGCAATATAAAGACGCGGTGGCCGCTTACCGCAGCCGCTACGGCGTGGCCTGATCTGACGCAGGCCTTCTGCGGTGCGCCGCTGGACAGCGGCGCGTCCTATGCTAGACTGTACTTGCTTTGCTACAACATTAGAACGGAGCAAGAATGAATATCGCTAGCTTGAAAGTCTACGGTGACGAGACCACCGTAGCCGACGTGCGGGACGGCCTGCCCAGCGAACCGGAAAGCGACTGGAAGAAGGGCGATGTGCGGCCGGATGGCCGGGTGCGCATCGACGACGGCTTCTATGTCAATCTGGGCGAGGAAAGCAATCCCGACACCCTGATGCGCCAGATCCGCGCCTACCTGCATGAATGCGAGGCGCGCGGCATCACCTTCGACGTGGCGTCGATCGCGGCCGAGCTGCGCATCGCCTTCACCGTCGCCGAACCCGAACAGGGCGCCAACAGCCTAGATTTCTCGCTGGCCGACCTGAGCCTGTTGACGGAAATGGGCATCACTCTCAGCATCACTTCCTGATGTTCCCCCGGCGCGCGGCTTGCCGCGCGCTACCCCTGCAGGCTGGAAGAAAACCGCGTGGCCGTCTCTGCGCGCCGGCTTGCCCATTCATTGCAATTCTGGCTATACTGGATCAGCGTAGTGAGCGCTTGCCGGCATGGCTGCGGCAAATAATTCCAATGAGGAGCAGGGATGAGATTTTCGGAAGACCGGATCGCGCAGTTCAAGGGACGGGGCGGCGTGGAGCGCAAGGTGCATGTGTGGGAACCGGCGCAGCCGCATGCGGTGATCCTGGCCCTGCACGGCGGCATGGCCCACGCGGGCGACTACGTGACCCCGGCGCGCTACTTCCGCCAGTACGGCTTCGCCACCGTCAGCTTCGATATGTGCGGCCACGAAAATGCGCGCCGCGTCGACATTCCCGATTTCGACATCTTCCTCGACGAGGCGGAACTCTTCCTGCACTGGGTGCGCCTGCACTACCACGGCCTGCCGGTCTTCATCATGGGCCACTCGATGGGCGCGCTGATCGCCACCCGGCTGGGACTGGAGCGCCTGCAGCGGGACGACACGGTGAAAGGCTTCATCCTGTCCTCGCCTTACTATGTGAATGCGATCAAGGTGCCGGGCATTCTGGTCGCCTTGTCCGGCCTGATCGCGGCCGTGATGCCGACCATGAAAGTGCCGCTGGAATCGTTAACCGACAAGCTGACCCACGACAAGACCATCACCGAGCGCCACTACGCCGATGAACGCGACAATATCCGCGCCACCGAAATCACGGCGCGTTTCGGCTACGCCTTGCAGCAGGCGCAAAAAGGCCTGGTGGAGCAGATGCCGACCTGGCGCTTCCCGGTCTACGCCGTGGTGGCCGGCGACGACAAGCTGGCCAATGCCGACGCCAGCGAAGCCATGCTGAAGACCATCGACGGCAAGCTGCTCGACTACCACCGCCATCCCGCCAACTACCACGAGAACTTCAACGAAACCAACCGCGACGCCATCTTCGCCGACATCCTGCGCTGGATGGGCGAGCGCCTCGCGATCGCGGCTTGAGCGAAAGTCAGGACGAAAAAAAACCGGGGTCTGTCCCCGGTTTTTTATTGGCGCGGCGATCAGCCCGCCAGTTTTTGCTTCAGCAGCTCGGTCAGCTGGCCGGGGTTGGCCTTGCCTTTCGAGGCTTTCATGGCCTGGCCGATCAGGGCGTTGATGGCCGCTTCCTTGCCGGCGCGGTACTGCTCAACAGACTTCTCGTTGTTGGCGATGACTTCGTTGACGATGGCTTCCAGCGCGCCGACGTCGGAAATCTGCTTCAGACCCTTGGCTTCGATGATGGCGTCGACCAGGTTGTCGTCGGCCGATGGGGCTTCCCACATGGCGCCGAAGACTTCCTTGGCGATCTTGTTGGAGATGGTGCCGTCGGCGATGCGCTTGAGCATATTGCCCAGCTGCGCCGGCATTACCGGCGCTTCTTCGATGCCGACGTCGGCGCGGTTCAGCGTCGAGGAAACGTCGCCCATCAGCCAGTTGGCCGCGACCTTGGCGTTGTCCATGCCGGCTTGCGCCACCACGGCTTCATAATAGCCGGCCATGGCTTTGGACGAGGTCAGGATCAGCGCATCGTACTCGGACAGCTTGTACTGCTCGATGAAGCGGGCGCGCATGGATGCCGGCAGCTCGGGCATGTCGGCCTTCACCTGCTCGATCCACTCGGGCGAGATGGTCAGCGGCGGCAGGTCCGGGTCCGGGAAGTAGCGGTAATCCTGCGCGTCTTCCTTGCTGCGCATGGCGCGGGTTTCCTTCTTGTCCGGATCGTACAGGCGGGTCGCCTGCACCACCTTGCCGCCGTCTTCGATCAGCTCGATCTGGCGGCGCACTTCGACGTGCACGGCTTCTTCGATGAAGCGGAAGGAGTTCAGGTTCTTGATCTCGCAGCGGGTGCCGAATTCCTTCTGGCCTTTCGGACGCACGGAGACGTTGACGTCGCAGCGGAAGGAGCCTTCCTGCATATTGCCGTCGCAGACGCCGAGCCAGACCACCAGGCCGTGCAGGGCTTTGGCGTAGGCCACGGCTTCGGCGGCGCTGCGGATTTCAGGCTCGGACACGATTTCCAGCAGCGGCGTGCCGGCGCGGTTCAAGTCGATGCCCGACATGCCGTGGTAGTCCTCGTGCAGCGATTTGCCGGCGTCTTCTTCCAGGTGGGCGCGCGTCAGGTTCACGGTCTTGGTGACGAATTCGCCATCCTTCTCGTAGCCGAAGGTCAGCTGGCCGCCTTGCACCACCGGGTCTTCGAACTGGCTGATCTGGTAGCCCTTCGGCAGGTCGGGGTAGAAGTAATTCTTGCGCGCGAAGATGGAGCGCGGCGCGATCTTGGCGCCCACGGCCAGGCCGAAGCGGATGGCGCGCTCCACGGCCGCCTTGTTCATCACCGGCAGCACGCCGGGCAGGGCCAGGTCCACCGGACTGGCCTGGGTATTGGGGGCGGCGCCGAAAGTGGTTGGCGAACCGCTGAAAATTTTGGAGCCGGTCGTGAGCTGCACGTGGTTCTCAAGACCGATAACGACTTCCCATTCCATATTGTTCTCGCTATTCCTGTGTTCTTTTAGATGCCCTGGGGCGCGCGCTTGTGCCAGTCGGTCGCCAGCTGGTACTGGTGGGCGACGTTGAGCAGCTTCGCTTCGCTGAAGTAGTTGCCGATGATTTGCAGGCCGACCGGACGATTGCCGTTCTTCTCGCCCTCGCCGAAACCGCAAGGAATCGACATGCCGGGCAGGCCCGCCAGGCTGGTGGAGAGGGTGAAGATGTCGGCCAGGTAGTTGGCCACCGGATCGTCGGCCTTGTCGCCGATATCCCATGCCACGGTCGGGGCCACCGGGCCCATGATGACGTCGCAGACGGCGTTCGGGCCGTTCAGCACCGCTTCGAAGTCCTGGGCGATCAGGCGGCGGATCTTCTGCGCCTTCAGGTAGTAGGCGTCGTAGTAGCCGTGGCACAGCACATAGGTGCCGACCATGATGCGGCGCTGCACCTCGGGGCCGAAGCCTTCGGCGCGGGTTTTCTTGTACATGTCCTGCAGATCCTTGTACTCGGCGGCGCGGTGGCCGAAGCGCACGCCGTCGAAGCGGGACAGGTTGGACGAGGCTTCCGCCGGGGCGATCATGTAGTAGGCGGGAATCGACAGCTTGGTGTTCGGCAGCGAGATGTCGACCAGGGTGGCGCCCAGTTCCACGTATTTCTGCAGCGCGGCGCGCACGGCTTTTTCCACGTCGGCCGCCAGGCCTTCGCCGAAGTATTCGCGCGGCACGCCGATGCGCAGGCCGGTCAGGGGCTGCTCCAGGTCGCGGCTGAAGTCTTCATGCACGCCGCCCTGTTCCGGCGACAGGCTGGTGGAATCGCGCTCGTCGAAGCCGGCCATGGCCGACAGCAGCAGGGCGCAGTCTTCCGCCGTTTGCGCCATCGGGCCGCCCTGGTCGAGCGAGGAGGCGAAGGCGATCATGCCGAAGCGCGACACGCGGCCGTAGGTCGGCTTGATGCCGGTGATGCCGCAGAAGGCGGCCGGCTGGCGGATCGAGCCGCCGGTGTCGGTGCCGGTCACGCCGGGCGCCAGGCGCGCGGCCACGGCGGCGGCGGAACCGCCCGAGGAACCACCCGGCACGGCTTTTTTGTCCCAAGGGTTCAGCACCGGGCCGAAAGCCGAGTTCTCATTGCCCGAGCCCATGGCGAATTCGTCGCAATTGAGCTTGCCCAGCGTGACCATGCCGGCTGCGTTGAACTTCTCGACCACGGTGGCGTTGAAGGGGCTGACGTAGTTGGCCAGCATCTTCGAGCCGGCGGTGGAGCGCCAGTCCTTGGTGACGAAGATGTCCTTGTGGGCGATGGGTACGCCGGTCAGCGGGCCGGCATTGCCGGCGGCCAGGCGCTGGTCGGCTTCGGCCGCCTGGGCCAGGGTCAGGGCGCGGTCCACGTGCAGGAAGGCATTCAGGTCGCTCGCCTCGATGCGGTCGAGGAAATGCGTGGCCAGCGCGGTGGCGCTGATCGCTTTGTTTTGCAGGAGCGTGGAGAGCTCTTTAATCGTTTTGGTATGCATGGGTTTCGTCAATTCGGTTCGGCGGTGCGGGACGGGCAGGGCGCGCGGCGCGGCAAACGAGCAACGCGGCGCGGGCAAGCCTGCTTATTCGATCACTTTCGGCACCAGATACAGGCCGTCTTCGGTCTTCGGCGCGACTTGCTGGTAAGCCTCGCGGCGATTCGGCTCGGTCGGCGCGTCCTCGCGCAGGCGCAGGGCGATATTGTCCATGTGGGCGGCCAGCGGATGGCTCAGCGGCGCGACGCCGTCGGTATTCACCGCCTGCATCTGTTCGGCCAGCGCAAAGATGCCGTTCAGCTTTTCCAGCATGGTGGCGGACTGCTCGTCGCCCATTTCCAATTGGGCCAGATGGGCGATGCGTTTTACGTCGGATGGTGTCAGGGACATGGCGTGCAGCGCGGCTGAACCGCGCGTTAAATTGTAGTGTTGATAATTTACTTATAATTTCTGCTATCTGACGTATAAACCCCGGCGAATATCCCGCAAAATATGGCTTACGAAGCCGCATTTTCCTGTGGATTTTTGACAAATAGCAGGCAGATTATAAGGTAGAATGGCGGGTTGATGCGTTGCTGGCGCTGAATTCCCGCGCTGCGGCATCTGCACAGGACTCCCGATAACTGCCCACCGCGCGGGCACAGCGCTACAGGACACTCATGTTTGGTTTTTTACGCAGGTATATCTCTTCCGATCTGGCCATCGATCTGGGCACGGCCAACACCCTTATCTACGTCCGCGGCTCGGGCATCGTGCTCGATGAACCATCGGTCGTAGCAATCCGCCAGGAAGGCGGCCCGAATGGCAAGAAAACGATCCAGGCGGTCGGCAAGGAAGCAAAACAGATGCTGGGCAAAGTGCCTGGCAATATCGAGGCGATCCGCCCGATGAAAGACGGCGTGATCGCCGACTTCACCGTCACCGAGCAGATGCTCAAGCAGTTCATCCGCATGGTGCACGACTCCAAATTCTTCCGTCCTTCGCCACGCATCATCATCTGCGTTCCCTGCGGTTCGACCCAGGTGGAGCGCCGCGCGATCCGTGAATCGGCGCTGGGCGCCGGCGCCTCCCAGGTCTACCTGATCGAAGAGCCGATGGCGGCGGCGATCGGCGCCGGCCTGCCGGTATCCGACGCGACCGGCTCGATGGTGGTCGACATCGGCGGCGGCACCACCGAAGTGGGCATCATCTCGCTGGGCGGCATGGTGTACAAAGGTTCGGTGCGCGTGGGCGGCGACAAATTCGATGAAGCCATCGTCAACTACATCCGCCGCAACTACGGCATGCTGATCGGCGAACAGACCGCCGAGGCGATCAAGAAAGCCATCGGCTCCGCCTTCCCTGGCTCCGAAGTCAAGGAAATGGAAGTCAAGGGCCGCAACCTGTCGGAAGGCATCCCGCGCTCCTTCACCATCTCCTCCAACGAGATCCTGGAAGCGCTGACCGACCCGCTCAACAATATCGTGTCGGCCGTGAAGAACGCGCTGGAACAGACCCCGCCGGAACTGGGCGCCGACATCGCCGAAAAAGGCATGATGTTGACCGGCGGTGGCGCGCTGCTGCGCGACCTGGACCGCCTGCTGATGGAAGAAACCGGCCTGCCGGTGCTGGTGGCGGAAGATCCGCTGACCTGCGTGGTGCGCGGCTCGGGCATGGCACTGGAGCGCATGGACCAGCTGGGGTCCATCTTCTCCTACGAGTAAGTTGTTGCAGAGGGCGGCGCGAGCCGCCCTTCCTTATTGGAAGTCATGGAATACAGTCCTCCGCCGCTTTTCAAGCAAGGCGCCTCCGCCCGCGCCAAGGTGATGCTATTCGCCTTCATTTCGATCGGACTGCTGTTGGCCGACGCCCGCCTGGGCGCCCTGAGCGTGGTGCGCCAGGCGGTAGGCACGGTGCTGTATCCGCTGCAGATGGCGGCCCTGCTGCCGCGCGACGCGATGAATGGGGTGGGCAGTTATTTCTCCACCCTGTCGGCCATGGAAAAGCAGGTGCGCGAACTGCGCCAGCAGCAGATCGCCACTTCCCAGACCTTGCAGCAAGCCCAGCTCCTGCAGGCCGAAAATAACCAGCTGCGCCGCCTCTTGGACGCGCGCGAGCATGTGCCGGGCAAATCCATGCTGGCCGAAATTCTGTACGACGCGCGCGACGCCGCCGCCCGCAAGGTGGTGCTGGACCGCGGCACCCAGCAGGGCGTGGCCCTGGGGCTGCCCGTGATCGACAACCAGGGCGTGGTCGGCCAGGTGACGCGTGTTTTCCCTTTCACCTCCGAGGTGACGCTGCTGACCGATAAGGAACAGGCCATCCCGGTGCAGCTGCTGCGCAATGGCTTGCGCAGCGTGGCGTATGGCCGTGGCCAGTCCGGCAATCTGGACCTGCGCTTCATGGCGCCGAATGCCGATGTGCAGGTCGGCGATATCCTGATCACCTCCGGCATCGACGGCGTGTATCCGGCCGGCCTGGCCGTGGCGCGCGTGATCCAGGTCGAGAACAATGCCAACGGCGCGTTTGGCCGCGTGGTGTGCCAGCCGCTGGCCGGCATCGAACGCAACCGCCAGCTGCTGATCCTGATGTCGCCGCCGGAAATGCTGCCACGTCCGCCGGCGGAAGAAGTCATCAAGCCGGGCAAGAAGAAAGGCCCGGTGGCCAGCACGGCCGCCGCAACTGGCGCCGCAGCTCCCGGTGCTGCCGCCGCGCCCTCCGGCGCCGGTCCATCGGGTGCGGCGCCCGCCGCCGTTGTTCCCTCAGGCGCCGCACCGGCAGCCCCGGTGGCTGCGCTGCGTCCTTCCGGCAACGCCGCTGCCGCACCTGCCGCTGCCGCGCCGGTGAGCAACCTGCGTCCCGCCGCCGCTGCGCCGTCCGGCGCGGCTCCTGGCACGAATCCGCGTCCGGCGGGAGCCGCCGCCGCGCCTGCAGCGGCGCCGCAAGCCGTTAAACCGCATGAAGCCAGGGAGACCGCGCGATGAACCGCCCCCAATATATCCTGCTGCCGGTCAGCCCCCTGTTCATTGCCTTCAGCCTGTTCTGCGCCTTTCTGCTGAACCTCCTGCCCTGGGGGCGCTTCGTCGGCGTGCCGGACTTCGTGGCGCTGACCCTGGTGTTCTGGGGCGTGCACCAGCCGCGCAAGGTCGGCATCGGCACCGCCTTCCTGCTTGGCCTGCTGATGGACGTGCATGACGCCACCCTGCTGGGTGAGAATGCGTTGGCCTACACCCTGCTGTCCTATCTGGCCATCATGATCCACCGCCGCGTGCTGTGGTTCCGCGTCTCGACCCAGGCCTTGCATGTGCTGCCGCTGCTGCTGCTGGCGCAGACCGTGCAGCTGACGGTGCGCTTCATCGTCTCCGGCAAATTCCCCAGCTGGTATTACTTCATCGAGAGCTTTGTGGCTGTCATGCTCTGGCCGGTGGTCAGCGCCTTGCTGCTGGCGCCGCAGCGGCGCGCGGTCGATAAAGACCATACGCGTCCGATCTGAGTAGCGCTGCAATGACAGAACTGAAGAATAACGAACGCGAACTCCAGCTGTTCCGCCGCCGCCTGGCGGTGATCGGCTTGCTGGTCTTTGTCTGCTTTGGCCTGCTGCTGGCGCGCTTCATCTGGCTGCAGGTCATCCAGCACAGCCACTACGCCGCCAAGGCCGAGGACAATCGCATCGCCCTGGTGCCGGTGGTGCCCAACCGCGGCCTGATCATGGACCGCAATGGCGTGGTCCTGGCCCGCAACTACTCGGCCTACACGCTGGAAATCACCCCGTCCAAGCTGCGCATTCCGCTGGACGCCACCATCGACGAGCTGGCAACCCTGGTCGAGGTCACGCCCAAGGACCGGCGCCGTTTCAAGAAGCTGCTGGACGACTCCAAGAATTTCGAGAGCGTGCCGTTGCGCACCCGCCTGACGGATGATGAGGTGGCGCGCTTCTCAGCCCAGCGCTTCCGCTTCCCGGGCGTGGAAATCCAGGCGCGCCTGTTCCGCCAGTATCCGCTGGGCGAGGTGGCCTCCCACGTCATCGGCTATATCGGCCGCATCAACCAGAACGAAAAGAAAACGCTGGAAGCTTCCGACGATGCCTCCAACTACAACGGCACCGACTACATCGGCAAGGAAGGCCTGGAAAAGAGCTACGAGCGCTATCTGCATGGCGTGACCGGCTATGAAGAGGTGGAAGTGTCCGCCGGCGGCCGCGCCGTGCAAACCCTGTCGCGCAAGGCGCCCGTGCCGGGCAGCAATCTGATTCTCTCGATCGATATCGAATTGCAGAAAGTGGTGGAAGAGGCTTTCGGCGAGTGGCGCGGCGCGCTGGTGGCGATCGAGCCTTCGACCGGCGACGTGCTGGCCTATGTCTCGCGTCCCGGCTACGACCCTAATCTGTTCGTGGACGGCATCGACCAGCAAAGCTGGAACGAGCTGAATACCTCGCTCGACAAGCCGATGGTGAACCGGCCGCTGTCCGGCACCTATGCGCCCGGTTCCACCTTCAAGCCCTTCATGGCGCTGGCCGCGCTGGAGCTGGGCAAGCGCACCATGAGCCAGGCGATTCACGATCCGGGCTACTACTACCTGGGCAACCACAAATTCCGCGACGACGTGGTGTATGGCCACGGCACCGTCGATATGCGCAAATCCATCGTCGTGTCCTGCAACACCTACTACTATGCCCTGGGACGCGATATGGGCATCGACAATATTCACGACTTCATGAAGCCCTTCGGCTTCGGCCAGCCGACCGGCATCGACCTCGAAAACGAGAAATCGGGCGTGCTGCCCTCGCAGGAGTGGAAGCAGAACCGCTTCAAGAAAAATCCGCGCGCCGGCAAATGGGTGGGCGGCGATACGATCTCGGTCAGTAACGGTTCGGGCTACAACTCGTATACGCCCTTGCAGGTGGCGCATGCCGTGTCTATCCTGGCTAACAACGGCGTGGTGATGAAGCCCCACCTGGTGAAGATCATCGAGGACGGCGCCACCAAGGCGCGCAAGCTGACCGTGCCGAAGGAAAGCTACCGCATTCCGCTCAAGCAGGAAAATATCGACTTCATCAAGGAGGCCATGGTGGGGGTGACCAGCGAACCTGGCGGCACGGCCTTCCGCTCCTTCGGTGGCGCGGGCTACACCGTGGGCGGCAAGACCGGCACGGCGCAGGTGGTGGCGATCAAGGCCAACGAGAAGTACAACGCGGCCACCATGCCGGAACGCCTGCGCGACAATGCCTGGTTCACCGCCTTCGCGCCGGCCGACAAGCCGCGCATCGTGCTGGCCATGATCGTGGAGAATGCCGGTTTCGGCGGCCAGATCGCGGCGCCGATCGCGCGCAAGGTGCTGGACTTCTACCTGCTGGGCAAACGTCCGACCGAGAAAGATACGACCAAGGTGCCGAAGGAAGACGCCGAATCGCTGCAGCCGATCGAAGAGCTGAGCGAGGAAGAGGAAATCGCCGCCATCATGGAACAGCGCCGCGCCGAACAGGCCCAGGCCGAGCCGCCGCTGATGTCGCCGGTCACGCCGCCTGCGGCCGCCGGCCACGCGCATCCGCACAGCCATGGCGTCAAGCCGGGCGCCGCGCCGGTCCATCCGGCGGTTCCCGCTGCACCAAACGGCAGACCAGCCGTCACGCCGGCGGCGCCAGCACGGCCCGCGGCCCCCGCTGGCGCCGCCGCACCTGCAGCCGGCCAAGCACCGAGACCGGCGGCCATTGGGGCCGGGACAGGCGCGCCGCCAGCAGCCGGACAGGCGACTCGGACCATGCCTGCGCAGGCTACACCTGCAAATGGTGGTACGGCGCCCAAACCTGTGACGACAGCGCCAACAGCACGTCCGGTGCAAACGGTGCCCGTGGCACCCGCGCAAGCCGCGCCCGGCCCGCGTCCCGCGCCGCAGCCGGTGCAGCAGCAGCCGGCCACGGTGCCGCCGCGCCAGAAAGAGTGAGGTAAGCATGTCCATCAATGAACGACGTTCCCTGGCGCGCCGTCTGCGCCCCTATTTCGCGGTCTTCGACATACCGCTGATGCTCATCCTGATCATGCTGCTGACCACCAGCCTGTTTACGCTGATGTCGGCCAGCATGGGTATTCCCGGCAAGATCGAAGACCAGATCCGCAATATCTGCATGTCCTTCTTCGTCATGTGGGTGGTGGCGAACGTCTCGCCGCAGACCATGATGCGCATCGCCTTGCCCGCATATGTGGTCACGGTGATGCTGCTGGTAGCGGTGGCGCTGTTCGGTGTGATCAAGCTGGGCGCTCGGCGCTGGCTGCACATCGGCGTGATCGACATCCAGCCTTCCGAATTCGCCAAGATTGCCGTGCCGCTGATGCTGGCGTGGTTCTTCCAGCAGCACCAGGGCCAGCTGCGCTGGCACGCCTACGCCATCGCCGCCGTGCTGCTGCTGGTGCCGACGGTGCTCATCATGCGCCAGCCCGACCTGGGCACGGCCATGCTGGTGATCGCCGCCGGCTTCTGCGTGATCTTCCTCGGCGGCCTGTCGTGGAAGGCGCTGGCGGCGCTGGTGCTGATAGGCGCGGCCAGCATGCCGGTGGCCTGGTCCATGCTGCACGACTACCAGCGCGAGCGCGTGCTGACCCTGATCGACCCCACTTCCGACCCGCTGGGCAAGGGCTTCCACATCATCCAGTCCACCATCGCCGTGGGCTCGGGCGGCATGTTCGGCAAGGGCTGGAAAGAGGGCACCCAGGCCCACCTCGAATTCATCCCCGAGCGCACCACCGACTTTATCTTTGCCGTGTATTCGGAAGAATTCGGCCTGGTGGGCAATCTCTTCCTGATGTTCCTCTACCTGCTGCTGATCGGGCGCGGGCTGATGATCGCCGGCGGCGCCCCCAACTTCTTCACGCGCCTGCTGGCAGGCGCCATCACCATGATTTTCTTCACCTATGCCTTCGTCAATATGGGCATGGTCAGCGGCATTCTGCCGGTCGTCGGGGTGCCTCTTCCATTCATGAGTTACGGCGGCACCGCGCTGCTGACGCTGGGTCTGGCCTCGGGCATCCTGATGAGTATTCAACGTCACAGAAAGCTGGTACAGACATGATGCAAAACACCCTTCAACGCTGCGCGGCCGGTGCGCTCGCACTGGCCCTGCTGGCGCTGGCCGGATGTACCAGCGTGCCGCTGAATCCTCCGTCCACGCCGGCCACCGCGCCGCCTGCCGCCAAGCCGCGCGCCCAGGAGCCCGGCGTGCCGGTGCTGCCGCCGGCGAACTCGGGACGCGGCGGCTACTACAAGGACGATGGCCCGGGCGAGAATCCGCCGCCCAACCTGATGCAAACCCCGGACGCCGAGCCGCGCGAAGAGCCGCCGCTGCCGCGCGCCAACCGTCCCTACGTCGTGCTGGGCAAAACCTATACGCCGATCTCCGGCGACAAGCCTTTCGTGCAGCGCGGCCTGGGCACCTGGTACGGCAAGAAATTCCACGGCCAGCGCACCTCGTCCGGCGAGCTATACGATATGTACAAAATGACGGCGGCCCATCCGACGCTGCCGATTCCGTCCTATGTCAAGGTCACGAACCTGGATAACGGCAATGTGGTGGTGGTGCGCATCAACGACCGCGGACCATTCCACTCGACCCGCATCATCGACGTGTCTTACACGGCCGCGCTGAAACTGGGCCTGCTGGGCAAAGGCAGCCACCAGCTGGAAGTGGTGCGCTTGCTGCCGTCCGATATGGCGGCCATGGCGGAAGCGCGCAAGAAAGGCGGCGACACCGGCGCCCGCCAGGTGGCGCTGCCATCCGAGCAGAGCGCGTCCGTGCAAACCGCTTCGGTGCAGGCCGCGCCGGCGCAAGCTGCTGCCCAGCAGCCAGCCTGGCAGCAAGGTGGCCAGACCCCGCGCGCGATGCCGAAAGCCGCGCCGATGCTGGCCGTCAGCCGCAGCGCGCCGGAAGCCGCACCGGCAGCGCAAGCGAGCACGCTCGGCGCCGCCGGTGCCGATACCGGCAGCATCCAGCCAGCCAGCGACAGCATCCAGGCGGCCGGCGAAGCGGCACCGGCCAGCGCCGCCGCAACCGCAGGCCAGGGCAACTTCTATCTGCAGTTGGGCGCCTACTCGCGCCAGGAAAACGCCGAAGCCGCGCGCAGCCAGCTGATGTCCACCGGCAGTGGTCCCGACTACGAGATCGTCCAGGCCGGCAGCATCTATCGCCTGTACGGCGGCCCCTTCGCCAGCCGCCAGGACGCAGCCCAAGCCGCCCAGCGTCTGCCTACGGCCCTCAAGCTCAAACCCCTCATCATCCAGCGCTAAGCCCGCCACGCCGTTTGATCCAGCACAAAAAATGTCCACCCTGGTGTCAGGCACCACGGTCGGACATTCTTTGATCTAACGCAAACAATGTCCTACTCTGGTGCCTGACACCAGGGTGGACATTTTTTGATTTTGCGCAAACGATGGGGCCGGGCTTATTTGCAGGCGCGGCTTTCCTGGGCGGGGAATTTTTCGGCGATTTGCAGCAGGCTGCCTTTGGTTTCGCGGCTGATGCCGCGGAATTGGAAGGCCATCTGTTTGCTGGCGCTCATGCGCGGCGCGCTGCGGGCGCTGTGGACGCCTTGTTTGTTGAGGGCGGCCAGCAGGTTCTGGGCGGCGGTCTCGGTCTTGAAGACGCCCAGGGAGATGGCCCAGCGCAGCGGGCTGTTGTCGGAAATGACAAAGTAGTTGGTGACGCCAAGCGCGCGCAGTTCGCCGGCCTTCTTGTCGGCGCCTTCTTTGCTGCCTTGCGGCGGGATGTAGACGATGTAGCCGGTGATTTCCTGGCCGGGCAGGTTGCGCCGCGCCTGGCGGTCGCCCAGGCCGAGCGCTGCGATCTGCACTTCGAAGCGGCGCGCGTCGGGCAGCAGGAAGTTGCCGATTTCCAGGCAGGCGATGGTTTCCGGCTCGTCCTTTGCCACGGGGGGCGGCGCTGGCGCGGCGGCGGCCACGTTGGCGCTGGCTTTGGCGGCGCTGATCAGGGCCAGTTTGTCGGCGCTCTGCTGGTTTTGCAGGCGCGCCGGTTCGCGCTCGCTGCCGCTGAAGTGGCCGAGGTAGCCTTCGCCAAAGGCAAACAGCGCGGCATTGGCGGCGAGCAGCAGGAAGAAGAGCAGTTTCAGCACGGTCGATCCTTCAGGCGCTGCGCGCGGCAGCGTGCAATCCAATCATGACGATGTTCTCGATATGCCGGTGCGGCAGGGCGAGGGTGCGGGCGATGCACGGCGCCGCTCCGCCCGAGATAATACATTCGCTGGCGCCATGCAGGGTAAATGCGCGTTCGATGGCGCCGGCTTGCGCGGCCAGGCAGCCGCTCAGGATGGCGTCGTCGGTGTTGTCGGCAAAGCCTGCGGGCAGGACGGCGTCCTGGGCGATCTGCGGCAGCTGGGCGGTGTTGCGCGCCAGCGAGGTGGCCATCAGGCCCAGGCCGGGCAGGATCATCCCGCCGAGGAAGGCGCCGCCGGCCGTCACCGCGTCGATGGTGGTGGCGGTGCCGCAGTTGGCGACGATGATGGGACGGCCCGGCGCCAGCGCATGGGCGCCGATGGCGGCGGCGAAACGGTCGCAGCCGAGCTGGCCGGGATTGCGGTAGCCGTTGCGCAGGCCGGCCCGTTCGGGTACGGAGGCGAACCATTCGATCGTGAGCGCGGACAGGCCCGGCACGGCGGCCAGCATGCGTTCGAGATTTTCGCGCACGCCGGCGCCGGCCACATTCGCGGCCAGCATGCCGCGCACGCTGCGCCCGGGCAGGGCGGCCAATGCGGCTTGCCAGTCGCCGCTAAGGCGCGCGGCATCGGCGTGCATGACGGCGCCGGAGACCAGCCAGGCGCCGAGCGCGGCGGCCGCCTCGTCCACCAGGGCCCATTTGATGCGGGTATTGCCGGCGTCGATCAACAGCTTCATGCGGTGCGCCTCAGCGAAACGTCGCCCGACAGCACGGCGACGCGGCCGGACGGCGTGTCGAGCAGCAGGCGGCCGATATCGTCCACGCCGGCCGCCAGGCCTTGCTGCACAATCCGGCCCTGGTCGAGAATGCTGACCGGCTCGCCGCGCCAGGCTTGCAGCGCGTTCCAGCGTTCGGCGAAGGCGGCGAAGCCGGTATCGTCGAATTCGGCCAGCGCGCCGGCCAGGCGGCTGAGCAGGGCCGCCACCAGCGTGTTGCGCTCCATCTGCGCCAGCCAGGGCGCGGCCGCCACGTCGCTGCGGCCGATGCCCGCTTCCAGCTCGTCGGGCATCAGCAGATTCATGCCGCAGCCGATCACGGCCCAGATGCGGCCATCGGGCGCGCTCTGGGTTTCGACCAGGATGCCGGCCAGCTTGGCGCTGTCGCGCAGCACGTCGTTCGGCCATTTCAGTTGCACCGGCACGCCGAGCGAGGCGACGGTTTCGGCGATGGCCACGCCCACCGCCAGCGGCAGGCCGGCCAGCTGCTGCAGCGGGCCTTTGAAGGGCCAGGCCAGCGAGAAAGTCAGCGAGGCGCCCGGCGCGGACAGCCAGGGACGGCCGGCGCGGCCGCGGCCCGCCGTCTGCTCATGGGCGATGCGCAGGGTGGGGCCGTCGAGCAGGCCGGTATCGCCCAGCGCATCCTGGCCGTCCTGGCCAGGCACGGCGGCGGCCTTCGCTGCGCCGGGCAGGCGCGCCAGCAGGTCGGCATTGGTGGAGCCGGTTTCCGCCACCACTTCGATGGCGACGTGGGAGGCGCTGGCGGCGCAGCCGGCCGCGATGGCCGCTGCGTTCAGCGTGGTGTTGGTATCGTTGTTCATATCGCGGTCTTGCGCGCTTTGCGCGGCGCCCTTGTAAAGGCCAGGTCGTAAATAAAATTGGGCAGCAGGCGCAGCACTCTGGCAACCACGCCCATCTGCCATGGGATAACGCGATAGCGGCTGCCGCGCGCAATGGTCTGCACGGCGGCGGCGGCGAATTGATCGGGCGCCATCAGGAAGGGCATGGCGTAGGCATTCTTCTGCGTCATCGGCGTGTCGATATAGCCGGGGGCGATGGTAACGACATGGATGCCATACGGCCGCATTTCCAGCCGCAGCGATTCGCAGTAAGTGGCCACTGCGGCTTTGGACGCGCTGTAGGCGCCGCCGCCCGGCAGCCCGCGCACGCCGGCCACGCTGGCGATGCCGACCAGGCGCGCCGGCGTTCCCTGCGCGCGCATGGCGGCGATAAAGGGCGAGAAGGTGGCGACGGTGGCCGTGACATTGGTGGCGAACACCGCGTCGAATACCGGCAGGTCTTCTGCCAGCTCGGTCAGCGTGCCGTGCGAAATGCCGGCATTGGCGATCACCACGTCCACGCCGCCGGCATGGGCCAGGAAGTCCGTGGCGGCGGCGCGCAGGGCGGCGCTGTCGCGCACATCGGCCGCATAGGCGCGGTGGCGTTCGGCGTTGGGAAGGGTGGCGATCAGCGCCTGCAGGGCGTCGCCGCGGCGGGCCAGCAGGCCGAGCGTGGCGCCCTGCCTTGCGTATTGCATGGCGAGAGCGGCGCCGATGCCGCTCGAGGCGCCGGTGATGAAAACGCGGTTCAGTGCCATGATGCGCTCAGATCCCCAGCCGCGCCGGGTTGGACATTACTTCTTTTCAGACTTGGCCTTGGCCACCAGGTAGTCCATCACCGTCAGGGCGGACTGGTGGTAGGCCGCTTCATCCTGCGCGCCGCCGGCAGCCGAATGCGCCGTATGCGGCGCGGTCTGGAAGCGGCCGTCGATGACGATGGCGGGCCAGGAATCGATCTTGTAGGCTTCCATCAGCGCGCCCGAACGGCGCACCTTGGCGGCCACGCCGAAGGAGTTGTAGGCATCGGCGAATTTGTTGCGCTCGATGCCATTCTTGGCGGCCCATTCGAACACGGCGTCGTCGCTGCGCAGGCGGTTGCGCTCCTTGTGCATGGCGGCGAAGACCTTGGCGTGGTACTGCTCCAGCAAGCCAAGCGCTTCCAGCGTGTAGAACAGGCGCTGTTGCGGCAGTGTGTTGTTGTCGTACGGGACGTGCACGCGCTTGAAGACGATATTCTCGCCCTGCTTGCGCACCCACTCGGCCAGCGAAGGCTCGAAGGCATTGCAGTGCGGGCAGTAATAGGCGAAGAACTCGATGACCTCGATCTTCTTGCCGGTGTCGGTATTTTGCGGCGTCGGCAGCGTCGTGTATTCGACGCCGTTTTTCGGATCGGCGGGCGAGGCGGAAGCGCCCAGCGCCACGCTGCACAGGGCGAGGACAGCGAGTATCTTCTTCAGCAATTGCATCGTGGCTCCGTTCAGGAATATGCGCCGGTTCAGCGCTGGTTGCGGACGACGGCGACATCCACGCCGTTTTCGGACAGTTTGGAACGCACCTTGTTCATGGCTTCCACCTGGGTGAATGGACCCATGCGCACGCGGTGCAGCACGCCGGTGTCGGTGGTGCGGTCGGACACGGTGGCCTCAAAGCCCATCAGGGCCAGCTTGGCGCGCGTGTTCTCGGCGTCGGCCGCTTCGCGGAAGGCGCCGGCCTGCAGATAATAGACCCATTTTTCGTCGCCGGCGGCTGCCGGCGCCGCGGCGGGAGCTGCCGCAGCGCCGGCAGCCGGTGCCTTGGCTGCCGTCTTCGGCGCGTTCTGCGCCTCGATGCGGTCCACCACCTGCTGCAGCGCATCCGGCTGCGGCGGCGTTTTCGGCGCTTCCTTGGCGACGGCGGGCGCGGGCGCCGGCGTTGCGGCCGGGGTCTCGCGCACTACCGGCGCCTTCTGCTCTTCCCGCGCGAAGTCCTTGGCCGCGTCGCGCGCGGCGTCCTTATTGCCGTACATCGGTTTGTTGGGATCGGAGATCTGGCCTGCCGCCGGTTCGCTGGCCTTGCCTGTCTTGCTGGCGCGGTCGGTGAACGGCGACTGGCCCTTGGTGATCATCAGCGCCACCACGACGGCGATGCCAAGACCGATGACCAGACCGATGATGATGCCAACCAGGGTGTTGCCTTGCTGGCGTTGCACGGAAATAGGGCGGAAAGTCATTGTGCGGGAAGTCCTTCGCAATTACATTTGGTTCGGCGCGGAGACGCCGATCAGGCTCAGGCCATTGCGCAGCACCTGGCGGGTTGCCACCACCAGGGCCAGGCGCGCCAGTTTCAGCGCTTCGTCGTCCACCAGCACGCGCTCGGCGAAGTAGAAGCTGTGCAGGTTGGCGGCCAGGTCGCGCAGGTAGAAGGCCACCTGGTGCGGGCTCAGTTCAGTCTGGGCGCGCGCCAGCATTTCCGGATACTGGGCCAGGGTGGCCAGCATGGCCTGTTCGGTCGGCGCGGTCAGCGGCGACAGGTCGGCCTGGCCCAGCGTGGCCTCGTCGCCGCCCCACTGTTCCAGCATGCGGCAGATGCGGGCATGGGCGTACTGCACGTAGTACACCGGATTCTCATCCGAAGTCTTGAGCGCGACGTCGACGTCGAACACGAATTCGGTATCGGCCTTGCGCGAGATGAGGAAGAAGCGCACCGCGTCGCGGCCCTTGGTGATGTCGCCGCCGCCCGACCATTCGATCAGGTCGCGCACGGTCACGTAGGAGCCGGCGCGCTTGGAGATTTTCACCTCGGCGCCATCCTTCATCACCGTCACCATCTTGTGCAGCACGTAGTCGGGGTAGCCCTGCGGGATGCCCTTGTTCAGCGATTGCAGGCCGGCGCGCACGCGCGCGATGGTGCCGTGGTGGTCGGAACCCTGGATATTGATGGCCTGGGTGAAGCCGCGCTGGAATTTCACCAGGTGGTAGGCCACGTCCGGCACGAAGTAGGTATAGCCGCCTTCGGACTTGCGCATCACGCGGTCCTTGTCGTCGCCGAAGTCGGTGGTGCGCAGCCACAGGGCGCCGCCGTCCTCGTAGGTGTGGCCGCTGGCGATCATGTCGCCCACGGCTTCCTCCACCTTGCCGTCGGCGTACAGCGAGGATTCCAGGTAGTAGTTGTCGAACTTCACGCCGAAGGCTTGCAGGTCGATGTCCTGCTCGTTGCGCAGATAGATCACGGCGAAAGCGCGGATGGAATCGATATCGTTCACATCGCCGGAAGCGGTGACCGGCTCGCTGTCGGAAGCCGACACGGTTTTCTTGGCCAGGAAGTCGGCGGCGATGTCGGCGATATAGTCGCCGTTGTAGGCCGATTCAGGCCACTCCGCATCGCCCGGCTTGAAGCCGCGCGCGCGCGCCTGCACCGAGGAAGCCAGGGTCTGGATCTGCACGCCGGCGTCGTTGTAATAGAACTCGCGGGTCACGCCGAAGCCCTGCGCCAGGAACAGCGAAGCCAGGGCGTCGCCCAGCGCCGCCTGGCGGCCGTGGCCCACGTGCAGCGGGCCGGTCGGATTGGCCGAGACGAATTCCAGGATCACATGCTTGCCGCTGCCGGCGGTGCTGTGGCCGAAACCGGCGCCTTGCGCCAGGATGGCGTTGACCACGGCCTGTTTCGACGCCTCGGTCACGCGCAGATTGATGAAGCCCGGGCCGGCGATATCGGCGCTGGCGACGAGCGCCTTGCCGGCCGGGTTTTCCAGCACGGCGGCGACGATTTTCTGCGCCAGTTCGCGCGGATTCATTTTCAGCTGTTTGGCCAGCTGCATGGCGATATTGCAGGCGACATCGCCGTGGGCGGCGTCGCGCGGACGCTCCAGCACCACGTTGGCGGTCACTTCTGTGCCGGCCAGGATCGGTGCGAGGGCGGCCTGGAACAGGGCAATAATCTCTTGTTTTTGTTGGGCGAGCATAATCTGTGGTGGCGGCCGGGCCGCGCTATCTAACGTCTGAAAGAGGGGACATTATACTGGTTTGCCACAGGCATGGACACGCGCCGGGGATGCGCCGCTGCGCGGTGGCGCCGGCGCCGCCGGGAAGCGTGCCGATTGCCGAATTTCGCGCGTAAATGAGGGAAATCCGCAATATTCGTCCGCGAACCGCTACAATCCACCCTTTGCAGAATTCCGCGCTCAACACGGCCTCACGAGGGACCGTCCGGCCCCGAAGATGGGCGGGCGCGCGCCACCCACGGATTAATATATGAACAAGCGTTCAACGCTGACCCTGAAGGCCAAGCCGGCCGCGGCCGACCGTCCCAAGCTGCGGGCCAGCCACCACCGCGACCTGAAACCCGCCTTGCAGACCCAGTTCAAGGCCGACCTGAAGCCCGATTCGCTGGCTTTCGCCCTCCTGGGCGCGGCCAACGCCGTGGTCCAGGTGCGCGGCGGCACGGCGCTGCCGCAGGCGCTGGCCGGGGTGTTCGCCAGCAGCGGCGCCTCGCCCCAGCAGCGCGGCGCGATCCAGGACATCGCTTACCGCGCCATGCGTCAGTTGGGCCGCAGCGAAGCCCTGACGGCCCTGATGACGCCCAAGGCGCCGGAGCCGCTGGTCGGCGCCCTGCTGGCCTGCGCCCTGCCGCTGATGGCGGCGGCCGAAGGGGCGGACGCGCCATATGAGGAATTCACCGTGGTCGACCAGGCCGTGACGGCCGCCGCCGCCCATCCCGACGCCGCGCGCGCCAAGGGCATGATGAATGCCGTGCTGCGCCGCTTCCTGCGCGAGCGCCAGGATCTGCTGAAAACGGCCCTGCTGCAGCCCACCGCCAAATGGAATTATCCGCAGTGGTGGATGGATGCGGTGCGCGCCGCCTATCCCCAGGATTGGCAGGCCGTGCTCGAAGCGGGCAATGCGCCGCCGCCGCTGACCCTGCGCGTGAATGCGCGCAAGGGCACGGTGGACGCCTATCTGAAGCTGCTGGAGCAGGCCGGCCTGGCCGCCAGCCAGATCGGGCCGCGCGCCGTGCGCCTGGCCAAGCCGGTCGGCGTGCAGCTGATTCCGGGCTTCGCCGAGGGCCTGGTGTCGGTGCAGGACTCCGGCGCCCAGTTGGCCGCCACCCTGCTCGACGTGCAGGACGGCATGCGCGTGCTGGACGCCTGCGCCGCGCCCGGCGGCAAGACCTGCCATATCCTGGAGCTGGCCGATGTTAAATTGACAGCGCTGGACGCCGATCCGAAACGCCTGCAGCGCGTGCAGGAAAATCTCGACCGCCTGCAATTGCAAGCCACTTTGCAGGCCGCCGAAGCGCAGGACCGCGGCTGGTGGGACGGCCAGCAGTTCGACCGCATCCTGGCCGACGTGCCGTGCACCGCCTCCGGCATCGTGCGCCGCCACCCGGACATCCGCTGGCTGCGCCGCAAGTCCGACACCCTCCAACTTGCAACACTTTCCGCCAAAATTTTAGACAATCTTTGGCAGATGTTAAGGCCCAATGGTAAATTGCTGTTCGTGACATGCTCGTTGTGGCCGCAGGAGTCCGAGGCGCAGGCGGCCGCTTTCGCGGTGCGCCATGGCGCCACGCGGCTCGATGCGCCCGGTCAGTTGCTGCCCGCAGGCGGCGCCGGACAGGATCACGATGGCTTGTTCTACGCATTATTCGAGAAAAATGCGTAGGCTTTTCCCCTGTTTTCTGGCGAGTTTACTGACGGATTTAAAGAGCACCCCGCACGTGACCCAACGCTTTCTTCGACATCTGCTTTGCCAGTTGCTGCTTCTGCTTGCCTGCCTGCTGCCGCAGGCTGTACGCGCTGCCGATGAAACCGTGGAGATCACCCGCGCCTATATCGAGGCGGCGGAAGAGGGCTACCGCCTGTCGGCCGCCTATTCCTTCGATCTGAACCACGGCCTGGAGGAGGCGCTGCAAAGCGGCATCCAGCTGTACTTCACCACCGCCATCGAGTTCACGCGGCGGCGCTGGTACTGGTTCGACGAAAAAGCCGTGGTGGCCAAGCGCACCACGCGCATCGCCTACAATGTGCTGACCCGCCAATACCACGTGAATGTGATCGGCAGCGTGCAGCAAAGCTTCCCCTCGCTGGACGACGCCCTGTTCTTCATCCGCCGCCCCAACCGCTGGGTGGTGGCGCCGCGCGGCGCGCTGAAAGTGGGCGAGATCTACAACGTCACGCTGCGCATGGGCATGGACCGCGACTACCTGCCCAAACCGATCCAGGTCAATGCCTTCAATAACAGCGAGTGGCGGCTGGAAAACAAGAAATCCTTCCAGTACAGGGCGGAATAAGCGTGTCGTCGGCTTTGCGGTATCTGTTTGTCGTCGCCGGCGCTGCCTGCAGCATCCTGCTGTTCCTGCTGGCCTCCGCCTCCGATAATTCCGGCTTCTTCGACCGCTACTATTCCTGGCTGCTCGGCCTGAACGCGGCCGTGGCCGTGGCCCTGCTGCTGCTGGTCGGGGTCTCCCTGTTCCGTCTTTATGCGCGCTACAAGAGCGGCAAGTTCGGCTCGCGCCTGATGACGCGGCTGGTGCTGCTGTTCGCCTGCATCGGCGTGCTGCCCGGCCTGGTGGTGTTCCTGGTCTCGGTGCAATTCGTGTCGCATTCGATCGAATCCTGGTTCAATGTGCGGGTGGAAGAGGCGCTCGACGCCGGCGTCGACCTGGGCCGCGCCGCGCTCGAAGCCCAGCTCACCGAACTGGAAGCGAGCGCGCGCCAGACCGTCAATGTGCTGGCGCAGGAACCGTTTTATGTGGCGCCGGCCGTGCTGTCGCGCTTCGTCAAGCGCCATCCCGGCACCCAGAGCGCCATCATTGTCGATGCCGAGGGCGGCCTGATCGTCAGCGCCATGGGCGAGCGCCGCGTCAATCTGAGCGCCGACCTGCCGAACACCGTGATGTTGGCCCAGGCCCAGTCGGGCACGCCGTATGCGGCGCCGGAAGGCGGCAATGAGCTGGGCGACGAGCGCTTCGGCGGCGGCATCCCGGCCCAGCCGGACGCCAATAATGTGCTGCGCCTGCGCGTGCTGATCGAGGTGCCGGACACGGTGCAGCCGAACGGTTCGCGCCTGGCGCCGCGCTATCTGCAGGTGATCCAGGCCGCGCCGCAGCGCCTGGCCAAGGACGGCGACCTGCTGCGCATCGCGCTCAGCGAATACAAGCAGCGCTACGTGGCGCGCGACGGCCTGCGCAAGATGTATGTGGAAACGCTGACCTTGACCCTGCTGCTGGCCGTGTTCGGCGCCATCGCCGCCGCCTTCCTGATCGCCAACGACCTGGCCCAGCCCCTGCTGCTGCTGGCCGAGGGCACGCGCGCCGTGGCCGAGGGCGACCTGTCGCCGCGCCCCATCGTCGCCAGCAGCGACGAGCTGGGCACGCTGACCCAATCGTTCAACACCATGACGCGCCAGCTGTCGGACGCGCGCACGACGGTGGAACAGAACCGCATCGCGCTGCAGAACGCCAAGGCCCACCTGGAATCGGTGCTGGCGAATATGTCGGCCGGGGTGATGGTGCTGGACAGCGAATTCCACGTCGTCACCTGCAACGATTCGGTCGAGCGCATCCTGCAGCAGGCCGGCGTGACCCTGGTGGGGCAGCCGCTGGCCGGCGTGGCCGGCATGCAGGAATTCGCCGCCGCCGTGATCGCGGCCTTCTCGGCGCAGAGCGCGCACACGGCGGCCGGACGCAGCGTGCAGCTGCACTGGCAGCGCCAGATCGAGATTCCGCGTCCGGCCGGCAGCGAGGAAGAGCATGACCTGATCCTGCTGGCGCGCGGCTCGCGCCTGCCGCTCGAGCAGCACGGCAGCGGCTATCTGGTGGTGTTCGACGATATCACCGACGTCATCTCGGCGCAGCGCTCGATGGCCTGGGGCGAGGTGGCGCGCCGCCTGGCGCACGAGATCAAGAACCCGCTGACGCCGATCCAGCTGTCGGCCGAGCGCTTGCAGATGAAGCTCGAGCCCAAGCTCGACGCGGCCGACGTCGCCCTGCTCAACAAGAGCGCCACCACCATCGTCAACCAGGTGGCGGCCATGAAGCGCATGGTCGACGATTTCCGCGACTACGCGAAAGCGCCGCCGGCCGTGCTGGAAGAGCTGGACCTGAACGATCTGCTGGAAGAAATCCTGCATATGTACACGGGCGGCGAAGGACACGATATTATCCGCTTGAACCTGGCGCCGGTGCTGCCGCTGGTGATGGGCGATCCGACGCAACTGCGCCAGGTGATCCATAATCTGCTGCAGAACGCGCAGGATGCGCTGGTCGAGCAGCCGGGCGGCAATCCGGCGCCGCGCATCGACGTGACCACCGAGGCGATCCATTACCAGAGCGCCGACGGCGGTTCGCGTGTCGCGGTGCGCCTGGTCATCAGCGACAATGGCCCCGGCTTTGCGCCGAAAATCCTGGCGCGGGCCTTTGAACCGTATGTCACCTCGAAGGCGCGCGGCACCGGCCTCGGCCTGGCGATGGTGAAGAAGATTATCGATGAACATGGGGGCCGGATCGATATCCAGAACCATGTCGATAGAAGTGGCGCTTCGGTCCTGATTTTGCTGTTAAAGTTGGCACCGGTGCAGTTGGCGTAATATTGAATGACAAATAAAATCATTGCAAAGAATTCAGGCACAATAGCAGTGCCTGGGATCAGCGAAAAATGAGAGAGAGGGGCAGGGATAGATGGCAAACATTCTCGTAGTTGATGATGAAATGGGGATCCGCGAGTTGCTCTCGGAAATTCTGGGCGACGAAGGACATGCGGTGCAGCTGGCGGAAAACGCCCAGCAGGCCCGCGCTGCACGTGCCGCCGGCGCGCCCGACCTGGTGCTGCTGGATATCTGGATGCCGGACACGGATGGCGTGACCCTGCTCAAGGAATGGCAGCGCGACGGCTTGCTGACCATGCCGGTGATCATGATGTCGGGCCATGCCACCATCGATACGGCGGTGGAAGCGACGCGCATCGGCGCGCTCAACTTCCTGGAAAAGCCGATTGCAATGCAAAAGCTGCTGAAGGCCGTGCAAGCGGGCTTGAGCCGCGCGCAGGAAGCGGTGCGCGCACCGCTGGTGGCGCCGCGTCCAGCCGCGCCGCCGGTGGCCGAAGAGGGCAGCCTGTCCGCGCCGGTGGGCTTTGGCGTGCAGGCCGCCGCGCTGCCGCCGCAAGGCATCATGGCGCCGCGTCCGAATGGCGAGGGCTTGATGTTCAATCTGTCCTTCGACCTGCCGCTGCGCGAGGCGCGCGACGCTTTCGAGCGCATGTACTTCGAGCACCACCTGGGCCGTGAAGGCGGCAGCATGACGCGCGTGGCCGAGAAGACCGGCCTGGAACGCACCCACCTTTACCGCAAGCTCAAGCAGCTGGGCGTGGAACCGGGCAAGCTGGCCAAGAAAAGCCAGGCGTGACCGGTCTCACCCTGGTGACTGGCGCGCGCGCCGCCGACCGCGAACGCGCGATCGCGGCCGCGCTGGTGCCAGGAAGACACACAGCTATTATTTTGGAAGGATTGGCCGACGCCAATTCTCCCTTGGTGTATGATGAAAGCGATGCCTCAACAGATAGCAGGCCGCAAGTCATCAGGATTGCCCCAGGCTGCCTGTGCTGCGCCGGCCATCTGGTCTTACGGGTAACATTGCACCGCATCTTGCGCCGTCCCCCGGCGCAGCTCTTTATCAGCCTGGCCGACGCCAGCCATCTGGAACGGCTACGTGCTTCGCTGTCTTCGGCGCCGTATGACGCATTGCTGCGTCTCAGCCCCGACCTCGCCGTGCTGTAGGACGGCTGCCCGTGCATCAGGCACGGCCTTGAAATCGGTTTTGCCAGCCCCACCTCGTTATGGAACGCGGCGCCCCATTTCTGGCGCTGCCCCGGAGTGAAGGAAGCATGATGAACCTCATCTATAACAGCGAGCAATACAGCGTCGTCGAATTCGGCCCCGACCGCGAGCTGGAAGCCCTGCGCTTCGGCGGCTATGAAATCGTCGACAAGGGCGGCAAGCGCGAAATCTTTATCGCCGGCGCACTGGCGCAATCGTTCCGGCGCGATGTCAACAAGCTCATCGCCAACGAGCCGACCATGGAGGAAATCGACGAGTTCCTCGGCAGCTATGATCTGCTGATGAGTCAGCCGGTGCTGCTGCACTGAGCGTGCCGTCGCCGCCGCGTCCCCGCCGCGGCGGGCGGCATGGTATGGTTGGCTTTGCCTGACCGACGCCACGACCACCATGTGCCAACTGCTGGGGATGAACTGCAACGTCCCGACCGATATCGTATTCAGCTTCACCGGCTTCGCCCTGCGCGGCGGCCGCACCGACACCCACCATGACGGCTGGGGCATCGCATTCTTCGAGGGGGCCGGCGTGCGCCATTTCGTCGACCACCAGGCCGCCATCGCTTCGCCGGTGGCCGAGCTGATCAAGCATTACCCGATCAAGTCGCAGCACGTGATCGCGCACATCCGCAAGGCGACCCAGGGCCAGGTGGCGCTGGAGAACTGCCACCCCTTCGTGCGCGAGCTGTGGGGCCGCTACTGGGTGTTCGCGCATAACGGCGATCTGAAGGACTTCCATCCCGTGCTGGACGGGCCGTTCCGCCCGGTCGGCACGACCGACAGCGAGCGCGCCTTCTGCCATCTGCTGCAGGAACTGCGGCGCCGCTTCGGCGATGCCTGTCCGCCGCGCTCCGAACTGCAGGCGGCGCTGGCGCCGCTGGTGGCCGGCATCGCCGCCCACGGCACCTTCAATATGCTGCTGTCCGACGGCACCGCCCTGTTCGCGCACTGTTCGACCAGCCTGCATTACCTGGTGCGCCAGCATCCCTTCCTCACCGCCGAACTGTCGGACGAGGACTTGAGCGTCGATTTTGCCCAGGTCACCACGCCGCAGGACCGGGTCGCGATCATCGTCACCCAGCCCTTGACCAGCAACGAAAACTGGACCGCGTTTGGCGCCGGCGAGTTGAAATGTTTTGTCGATGGCGAACCGGTCCAGGGGCACGAGTGTGCGATAAAGGGAGACATTACTGCTGATTAATGTCAAAATAATAGAAAAATAAGACAAATACGGTTTTCGCGCCCACAAGGCGCTCACCCGACCAGAATGATTCAGGACATGATCGATCTCTCCAGCAACGATCCGGCCTCCAAAACCCTGCGCGTGCGCGAGTTTTACCTGGGCCGGCAGCCGATCTTGGATCGGAACCAGGCTTTATTCGGCTACGAGTTGCTATTTCGCAACGCACCAGTCGGGCCTGCCGTCATTGAGACCGAACTCAGTGCCACCGCCGCCGTCATCGCCCACGCTTCCCAGCTGGGCATGGAAAAAACCATCGGCGACGCCCTCGGCTTCGTCAACGTCGACGGCGACGCCATTCTGAGCGATATCTTCGGCTTCCTGCCGCGCGAGAAAGTGGTGCTGGAAGTGACCGCCTCGCTGAAGACCACGCCGGCCCTGCTGGCGCGCATGCAGGAACTGGCCGGCCATGGCTTCCGCTTCGCGCTCGACGATGTGCGCGGCGACACCGGTTCGCTGGCCGAGCTGCTGCCGCTGGCCGAATACGTGAAGATGAGCATGCGCGACGCCTCGCTCGACGCGCTGCTGAAGCTGGCGCCGCGCTTCAAGCAGGAAAGCAAGAAGCTGATCGCCGAAAAAGTCGAAAACCGCGACGAATTCAAGACCTGCCTCGACCTCGGCTTCGACTACTTCCAGGGCTATTACTTCGCCAAGCCCGTCATCATGAGCGGCAAGAAGCTCTCGCCGTCGCAGCTGGCCGTGCTGGAGCTGATGACCCTGGTGACCTCGGATGCCGATAATGCCGAGATCGAGCGCGCCATCAAGCGCGACGTCTCGCTGGCCCTGAACCTGCTGCGCCTGGTGAATACGCCGGCCGTGGGCGCGCGCCAGCGCATCGATTCCCTGAGCCAGGCCGTCACCATCCTCGGCCGCCGCCAACTGCAGCGCTGGCTGCAGATCATGCTGTACGCCGAGCCGAGCAAGCGCGGCCAGAATATGAGCCCGCTGCTCATGCTGGCCACCACCCGCGGCCGCCTGCTCGAACTGCTGGCCAACAAGCTGCGCCCGAGCCAGCGCCACGTGGCCGATACCGCTTTCACGGTCGGCATCATGTCGCTGATGGACACCCTGTTCGGCATTCCCATGGCCGAAATCCTGGCCCAGATCCCCGTCAGCGACGAAGTGGCCGACGCCCTGATGTACCGCGGCAGCTTCTTCGGCGACCTGCTCAAGCTGGCCGAATGCATCGAGCGCATCGAGGACATGGATGGCTACATCATCCCCACGCTGCGCGATCTGGCCGTTTCCACCGACGAACTGGTGGAACTCGAAATGGCCGCTTTCGAATGGAGCGACAACGTCGTCCGTTACGCCATCTGACCCGGATTTTTCGTAGTAACGGCGCCGTTTTCGGCGCCGTTTTTTATTGAGGATCGTTGATGACGCATGTATTACTGAGTGTAAGTAAGCTATCCAAGTCATACGGCGACCGGCGCGCCGTCGATGGCGTGTCCTTCCAGGTATTGCGCGGACAAACTGTCGGTTTGCTGGGGCCGAACGGCCCCGGCAAATCGACCACGGTGGGCATGATCTGCGGCCTGCTGGCCAGCGATGGCGGCACGGTGCTGCTCGACGGCGAAGCGGTCGGCCAGGGCCAGAATGCGGCCAAGCGCAAGATCGGCTTCGTGCCGCAAGACCTGGCCTTGTACGAAGAACTGTCGGCGCTGGAAAACCTCAAGCTGTTCGGCGCCCTGTACGGCCTGAAAGGCGCGCCGCTCAAGGAACGCTGCCTGGCCGTGCTGGAGCTGGTGCGCCTGGCCGACCGCGCGCAGGACAAGCCGGCCACCTTCTCCGGCGGCATGAAACGGCGCCTGAATATCGCCGCCGCGCTGCTGCACGATCCCCAACTGCTGATCCTGGACGAGCCGACCGTCGGCGTCGATCCGCAAAGCCGCAACGCCATCTTCGACACGCTCGAAGCGCTCAAGGCCCAGGGCCGCTCGCTGATCTACACCAGCCACTATATGGAGGAAGTGGAGCGCCTGGCCGACCACATCGTCATCATCGACCACGGCAAGGTATTGGCCGACGAAAGCCCGGCCGACCTGTTCCGCCGCCTGCCGGCGCAAGCGGCGCTGCAGGCCGAACTGGCGGCCGTGCCGTCGGGCGAACTGACCGCCGCGCTGGCGCGCCAGCCGGGCGTGACCACGGTGCAGCAGCAAGGCGCCACGCTGAATGTCGGCCTGGCCGCGCAGGACCAGGCCAGCGCCGTGCTGCGCTGGCTGGAAGAACAGGGCTGCCGCTTCCGGCATTTCGCCACCGCGCGCGCCAATCTGGAAGACATCTTCCTCAACCTGACCGGGCGCAGCCTGCGCGACTAAGGAGCCACCATGACTGCATTGAAAGCCCTGGTCCGCAAAGACCTGATCCTCTACCTCAACGACAGGCGCGCCTTGCTGCTGCACCTCCTGATGCCGGTGGTGCTGGCCGCCTTCTTCGGCTCCCTGTTTGGCGGCGCCGGCGGCGGCAGCAATACCGGCAAGATCGACATCGGCCTGGTGCAGCAAGACCAGGGCGCCATCGGCCAGAAAATCGCCGAAGGCCTGAAAGCCGAAAGCTCGCTGCGCGTGGCGGAATTGAGCCTGGAAGAAGCCCAGGCCCGCGTGCGCGAAGGCAAGCTGGCGGTGGCCGTGGTGATCCCGTCCGGCTTCGGCGACACGGCCGGCACGGCCCTGTTCAGCGCCGGCAGCAAGCCGGAAATCCCGATGTTCTACGATCCGTCCCAATCCACCGTGCTGGCCATGGTCAAAGGCTTGCTGACGCAGCAGGTGATGCAGACCGTGAGCGCCGAAATGTTCGGCGGCGCGACGGGCCGCCAGTTCACCGACACCAGCCTGAAAGCGCTGGAAGGCGAGCGCTCCGGCGATCCGGACAAGGCCGCGCTGCACGACCTGCTCGGCAGCCTGCAGAAATTCCAGGCCCATGAAGACAAGCTGGCCGGCGGCAGCGGCAAGGGGCAGGCCGGCCTGAGCATGCCTTTCTCGACCAAGGACGAAGCGCTCAGCTCCGGCCCCAAATACAATGGCTACGCCCACTCCTTCGCCGGCATGAGCGTGCAGTTCATCCTGATGATGGGGATCGATATCGGCATCAGCATCCTGCTGGCGCGCCGCATGGGCATCTGGAGCCGCCTGCTGGCCGCGCCGCTGAGCCAATCGCAGATCCTGCTGTCGCGCGCCATTTCGGGCGCGCTGATCTCGCTGGGGCTGCTGGCCGCCATCTTCCTGTGCGGGGTGCTGATCTTCAAGGTCGAGATCAGCAATCTGCCCGGCTTCCTGGTGGTCGGCGCCGCGTTCGCGCTGATGACCGCCAGCTTTGGTCTGCTGATCGCCGCCTTCGGCCGCACGCCCGAAGCCGCGCGCGGCATGGCCGTCTTCGCCACGCTGATCATGGTCATGCTGGGCGGCGCCTGGGTGCCATCCTTCGTCTTCCCGGAATGGATGCAGGCGGCGACAGTTGTCATTCCCACGCGCTGGGCGGTTGACGGGCTGGATGCCGTCACTTGGCGCGGTCTCGGCATGGACGTCGCGCTGCGCAGCGCCGCCGTCCAGCTCAGCTTCGCCGCCGTCTTTGCCGGCCTCGCCATCTGGCGTTTCCGCCGCCAGCAAGCCTAAGCCCCCCGCGTTTGATCTTCCTCAACAAATGTCCGACCCTGGTGTCAGGCACCAGGGTCGGACATTCTTTGATTTAGCGCAAAAAATGTCCACCTCTGGTGCCTGACACCAGGGTCGGACAGTCTTTGATTTAGCGCAAAAAATGTCCACCTCTGGTGCCTGACACCAGGGTCGGACAGTCTTTGATTTAGCGCAAAAAATGTCCACCTCTGGTGCCTGACACCAGGGTCGGACAGTCTTTGATTTAGCGCAAAAAATGTCCACCTCTGGTGCCTGACACCAGGGTCGGACATTCTTTGATTTAGCGCAAAAAATGTCCACCTCTGGTGCCTGACACCAGGGTGGACATTGTTTGATTTGGCGCAAACGCGCCGCTTCGGGAATTAGAGGTTGGGGGCGAGCCAGCGCTCGAGTTCGGCTTTGTCGACGCGGCGGCGGGCGGCCATGTCGATCACCTGGTCTTCGCTGATTTTGCCGACTGTGAAGTATTTCGAGGCGGGGTGGGCGAAGTAGAAGCCGGATACCGCCGCGCCGGGGAACATGGCGAACGATTCGGTCAGCTCCATGCCGATTTCTTCGGCGTTCAGGGTCTTGAACATATCGGCTTTGACCGTGTGCTCGGGACAGGCGGGGTAGCCGGGTGCCGGGCGGATGCCTTTGTATTCTTCCTTGATCAGCGCTTCGTTCGCCAGCTGCTCGTCGGCGGCGTAGCCCCACAGGTCTTTGCGCACGCGTTCGTGCAGGTATTCGGCGAAGGCTTCGGCCAGGCGGTCGGCCAGGGATTTGAGCATGATGGACGAGTAGTCGTCGTGCGCGTCCTCGAAGCGTTTTTCGTATTTTTCGATGCCCAGGCCGGCCGTCACGGCAAACATGCCGATATAGTCCTTGTGGCCCGAGCTTTTCGGCGCAATGAAGTCGGCCAGGCACTGGTTGGGACGCTGCACGCCTTCGATCACCGGCTTCAGGCCTTGCTGGCGCAGGCCGTAGTAGGTGAAGTCCACTTCCTTGCGCGTGTCGTCGGTGTAGATTTCGATGTCGTCGTCGTTGACGCTATTGGCCGGCAGCAGGGCGATCACGCCGTTGGCGGTGAGCCAGCGGCCGTCGATGACTTTCTTGAGCAGGGCCTGGCCTTCTGCGAAGACCTTGGTGGCCGCTTCGCCCACCACTTCGTCGGTGAGGATGGCGGGATAGGGGCCGGCCAGATCCCAGGTCTGGAAGAAGGGGCCCCAATCGATGTACTGGGCGATGGCCGCCAGGTCGACGTTGCGGAACACGCGGCGGCCGACGAACTTCGGCTTCACCGGATTGAATTCCAGCTTCATCTTGTTGGCGCGCGCCGCCGCCAGCGAGACGGTCGGCAGGGCTTTCTTGTTGGCGTGCTGCTCGCGCAGGCGGGCGTAGTCCTGCTCGACTTCCTCGATGTATTTGTCGCGCTGTTCGGGCGTCAGCAGCGATTGCGCCACGGACACCGAACGCGAGGCGTCCGGCACATACACCACCGGACCTTCGTAGTTGTGGGCGATCTTCACCGCCGTGTGGGCGCGGCTGGTGGTGGCGCCGCCGATCAGCAGCGGAATCTTGAGCATGCGGAAGTGCTCGTCGCGCTGCATTTCCTTGGCGACGTGGGCCATCTCTTCCAGCGAAGGCGTGATCAGGCCGGACAGGCCGATGATGTCGGCATTCTCCACCTTGGCGCGCGCCAGGATTTCGGAGGCGGGCACCATCACGCCCATATTCACCACTTCGAAGTTATTGCATTGCAGGACCACGGAGACGATGTTTTTGCCGATATCGTGCACGTCGCCCTTCACGGTGGCGATGACGATCTTGCCCTTGGGTTTGGCGACGATGCCGGTGCGCGCTTCCTCGGCCTTTTTCTCTTCCTCGATGAAGGGAATCAGGTGGGCCACGGCCTGCTTCATCACGCGCGCCGATTTCACCACCTGGGGCAGGAACATCTTGCCCTGGCCGAACAGGTCGCCCACCACGTTCATGCCGTCCATCAGCGGGCCTTCGATCACATTGATCGGGCGGCCGCCGTTGTGCAGCAGTTCCTGGCGCGCTTCCTCGGTGTCTTCGGTGATCCACTGCGTGATGCCATGCACCAGCGCGTGCGACAGGCGCTGCTGCACCGTGCCTTTGCGCCATTCCAGATTCTGGGTTTCCTGCTTGCCGCCGGCCTTCAGCGTGCCGGCGAATTCGATCATGCGCTCGGTGGCGTCGTCGCGGCGGTTCAGCACCACGTCTTCCACCCGTTCGCGCAGTTCCGGGGCCAGATCGTCGTACACGCCCACCATGCCGGCGTTGACGATGCCCATGGTCATGCCGGCCTTGATCGCGTGGTAGAGGAAGACGGTGTGGATGGCTTCGCGCGCCGGGTCGTTGCCGCGGAAGCTGAAGGAGACGTTCGAGACGCCGCCCGAGATTTTCGCGTGCGGCAGATTGTTCTTGATCCAGCGCGTGGCTTCGATGAAGTCCACCGCGTAGTTATTGTGTTCCTCGATGCCGGTGGCGACCGCGAAGATGTTCGGATCGAAGATGATGTCTTCCGGCGGGAAGCCGACCTGCTCGGTCAGCACCTTGTAGGCGCGGCCGCAGATTTCGATCTTGCGCTGGTAGGTGTCGGCCTGGCCGGTTTCGTCGAAGGCCATCACGATCACGGCGGCGCCGTAGCGGCGGCACAGGCGCGCCTGGCGGATGAATTCTTCTTCGCCTTCCTTCATCGAGATGGAGTTGACGATGGACTTGCCTTGCACGCATTTCAGACCCGCCTCGATCACCGACCATTTGGACGAGTCGATCATGATCGGCACGCGCGAGATGTCCGGCTCGGAGGCGATCAGGTTCAGGAAGCGCGTCATGGCGGCCAGCGAATCGAGCATGGCCTCGTCCATATTGATGTCGATGACCTGGGCGCCGTTTTCCACCTGCTGGCGCGCAACCGACAAGGCCTCGTCATACTGCTCGTTGAGGATCATGCGCGCAAACGCCTTGGAGCCGGTGACGTTGGTGCGCTCGCCGACGTTGACGAACAGCGAATCGTCGTCGATGGTGAACGGTTCCAGGCCGGACAGGCGCTGCGCCACCGGCACGCGCGGCACGGTGCGCGGCTTGGCCGTCTTCAGCAGCTCGGCGATGGCCTGGATGTGGTCGGGCGTGGTGCCGCAGCAGCCGCCGGCCACGTTGATGAAGCCGGCGTCGGCGAACTCGCGCAGCAGGGAAGAGGTATCGGCCGGCAGCTCGTCGAAGCCGGTATCGCTCATCGGGTTGGGCAGGCCGGCGTTCGGGTAGATGCAGACGAAGGCATCGGCGATCTGCGACAGCTCTTCGGCGTAAGGACGCATCAAGGCCGCGCCCAGCGCGCAATTCAGGCCGATGGTGAGCGGCCGGGCGTGGCGCACCGAATTCCAGAAGGCCGGCACGGTCTGGCCGGACAGGATGCGGCCGGAGGCGTCGGTCACGGTGCCGGAGATCATCAGCGGCAGGCGTTCCTGCTGCGGGTGCTCTTCGTAATACAGGTCGATGGCGAACAGCGCCGCCTTGCAGTTCAGGGTGTCGAAGATGGTTTCCACCAGCAGCACGTCGACGCCGCCGTCGACCAGGCCGCGCATCTGCTCATGATAGGACGCCACCAGCTGGTCGAAGGTGACGTTGCGCGCCGCCGGGTCGTTCACGTCGGGCGAGATGGAGGCGGTTTTCGGCGTCGGGCCGAAGGCGCCGCAGACGAAGCGCGGCTTGTCCGGCGTGCTGTATTTGGCCGTCGCCGCGCGCGCCAGGCGCGCCGCTTCCACGTTCATCTCATAGGCCAGGTGGGCCATGTGATAGTCGTCCTGGGCGATGCCGGTGGCGCCGAAGGTATTGGTTTCGATCAGGTCGGCGCCGGCCGCCAGATAGCGCTCGTGGATTTCCTGGATGATGTGGGGCTGGGTCAGCGTCAGCAGCTCGTTGTTGCCCTTGACGAAAAGCTCGCGCGCGCCGCTGCCCACGGGCGCGGCGAAATCGGCGAAGCGGCCGGCCGGGCCGCCGCGGTAAGCCTGTTCGTCCAGCTTGTACTGCTGGATGATGGTGCCCATCGCGCCGTCGAGGAACATGATGCGCTGGGACAGGATCTCGCGCAGCTGGGCTTCGGTTTTGGACACGGCGGCATGGCTTACGTTTTTAGTCATTTGCTATTTTCCAGGGGTAGGGCGGACGACGGCGCGGCGGATTTTGCCGGGTCTAAAATTATACGGCATCGCACAAGATTGTTTCCCGCAAGCCGGGTATTTGTGAAGAAAATGCACAAATCCAGCCCCGGATCGCGGCAGGATTGCCGCCATATCCTGTGGAAGCGCTCTGGCATTGACCTTTCTCAGCTATCTGAACGCTCCCCCGCGCACACTGGAAATGTACTCCACTGGATGCTTGGGCGATGGGGGCTGGTATGAGATTTGAGTGGGATGAGGCGAAGAATAGGGCTAATCTGAAGAAGCACGGTATTGAGTTTTCAGCCGTGAGGCCGCTCTTCGCGCATCCCTTGACGGCATATCGTATAGATGAAGCATTATTGAATGAGCGCAGAATGACGGCAATCGGCTATTGTCGAGTGGAACTCTTGCGAGTGACCTATATCGAAAGCAATGAGAGCGTAAGGATCATTTCGGTCAGAAAGTGTTCAAGGAAGGAGCGCAAGGAATATGAAGAAGGATGCCTTTGACGATATTGATCCCGCCGATTTGCTTGAGTTTTTTGCGGTTGCGCTGGACAGCGATATTTGCGAGTGGTTCCGTGCGCAAAACTTTGAGCACCACCTGCCGGCGGACCGGATAGCGGGCGCGTATTTCGAAAAAATGTCCGGCAAGCGCAGGGAAGCCCGCTATCAGGAAAAGCCGCAAACCGATTGGCAGCGATTCGCAGGCGTGAACGATGAGGAGATTGACCTGAGCGATGACCTTCCCGCTGGAACGGGCAAGTTCACAAGGCGATCCGAGCCTTACATAAAAAAGAATGAGGTCTTGATTGGCGGCGATGTCTACCGCTGGTTCGAGCAGCAAGGGCCGGATTTTGCAGAGCGTATCAATCAGGTGCTGCGGCAGCACATTCACAAGCATATGAAAGTGTCTGCCTGACCACACCCACCCTGCATGACGGCAGGGCAGGCCAGGAGGCCTTACCCGAAACGCTGGCCGTCGAGCGGGAAACCTTTGATGAACTCGGCGGCGGGCAGGCGCTTGGCGCCGGGTTTTTGCAGCTCGGTCAGGCGTAGGGTGCCGCTGCCGCAGGCGACGACGATGCCGTGGCTGGCGTCGGCGGCCAGCACCTGGCCGGGCGCGGCGCTGCTGTTCTGCTCGAGCAGCTCGGCGCCCCACAGCTTGATGGTGGTGCCGTTCACCGCCGCATGCGCGCCGGGGAAGGGATTGAAGGCGCGGATCTTGCGGCCGATTTCGCGCGCCGACTGGCTGAAGTCGAGCGCCGCTTCTTCCTTGGCGATCTTGGCGGCATAGGTCACGCCTTCTTCCGGCTGCGGCACGGCTTCCATCACGCCTTGCCCCATCTTGCGCAGCACCTTGACGATCATGTGGCCGCCCATGGCGGCCAGTTTGTCGTGCAGGGTGGCATAGGTGTCTTGCGGGCCGATCGGGGTGCGTTCGATCAGCAGCATGGGGCCGGTGTCCAGGCCTTCTTCCATCTGCATGATGGTGATGCCGGTTTCGGCGTCGCCCGTTTCGATGGCGCGGTGGATCGGCGCGGCGCCGCGCCAGCGCGGCAGGATGGAGCCGTGGATGTTCAGGCAGGGCTTGATGTCGAGCGTGGAGCGCGGCAGGATCAAGCCATAGGCGGCCACCACCATCACATCGTAATCGGTGTTCAGCAGGCGCTCGTGCGCGGCTTGCGCTTCGGCGGCGCGCTGCGGGTCCTTGCTGTCCATGCGCAGCGACAGCGGCTGCAGCACCTCGATGCCGTGCTTGACGGCGTACTGCTTGACGGCGGAAGGCTGCAGCTGCAGGCCGCGGCCGGCGGGGCGGTCGGGCTGGGTCAGGACCAGGGGAATTTCGAAGCCTGCTTGGTGCAGGGACTGGAGGGCTACGGCCGCGAATTCGGGCGTGCCGGCAAAGATCACTTTCATCGGACTTCCTCTTCTTGTTGTCGCAGGGGCGCCGGCCGGTGTCCCTGCTCTGCTCAGGCTTGCTGCGGACGGCTTAGCGGCGGCCGCCCATGGCGCGCGGGCCGTATTCCTTGCCCATGGCGCGTTCCTCTTTCTGCAGTTTGGTCTTGATGCGGTTGCGTTTCAAGGGCGACAGGTATTCGACGAAGACCTTGCCCAGCAGGTGGTCCATCTCGTGTTGGATGCAGACGGCCAGCAGGTCGTCGGCTTCGATCTCGAAGAATTCGCCCTTGACGTCCTGGGCGCGCACCTTGACGCGGGACGGGCGCTCGACGCCGTCGTAAATGCCGGGCACGGACAGGCAGCCTTCTTCGTACACATGCTTTTCTTCGCTGGCCCAGACCACTTCCGGGTTGATGAAGGCGGTCAGCTGGTCCTTGGTCTCGGAGATGTCGACGATGACCACGCGTTCATGCACGTCGACCTGGGTGGCGGCCAGGCCGATGCCGGGCGCATCGTACATGGTTTCGGCCATGTCCTCGACCAGCTTGGCCAGGCGGGCATCGAAGACGGTGACGGGCTTGGCGACCTTGTGCAGGCGCGGATCGGGATAGCGGAGGATATTCAGTTTCGACATTCGACAGGGCTTAATGGCTTGATAATAAAGTGCCGCGTACGGCGCAACAATCGCGGAAAGGCCAGCAGCGCCACGGCGGGTGCTGTCTGGTTTCGCTTGCTAGTTCAGGGTTTTATGGGCAGAATTTGATTCAGTTCGGCAAGCATGTGCATGCGAGACCGGCCTTCCGTAGTGCTGCACTTCACGGAATCTTTTCATGAAAAATTTTAGCACAGTCGGCGCGCGCCTGTTCGGCGCCATCCTGATATCCGGTGCCGTCGCGCTGCCGGCCCTGGCGCTGACGTGCGAATTCAAAGCCAACGCTCCCGAGCAGCACACCGTGGTGCGCGGCGATACGCTATGGGATATTTCCGGCAAATTCCTCGATAAGCCATGGTGCTGGCCCCAGGTGTGGGGCATGAACCGCGAGGAAATCGCCAATCCGCACTGGATTTATCCGGGCCAGATCATCTACCTCGACCGCGCCACCGGCCGTCTGCGCCTGGGCAAGCCGCAGGATGGCGAGAGCAGCGGTGCGTCCGACTTCCGCCTCGCGCCCCAGCTGCGCACCGAAGGCCTGGGGCGCGACGCCGTGCCGTCGATTCCTTCCGGCGCCATCGAACCGTTCCTGAGCCAGCCCCTGATCATCGAGGAAGAGGAGTTGCAGGGGGCGCCGCGCATCATCGGCGCCCATGAGGGCCGGGTCTTTATCGGCAAGGGCGACAAGGCGTATGTCAAAGGCGATTTGCGCGGCGGCACGGCCTTCCAGGTGTTCCGGCCCGGCAAGCCGCTGAAAGATCCGCTCAGCAAGCAGGTGGTGGGGCAGGAAGCGTTTTATCTGGGCACGCTGAAACTGGTGCGCGCGGCCGAGGCCGGCAGCGAAGTGCATACCTTTACCGTCTCCAGCGCCAAGGAAGAGATGGGCAAGGGCGATCTGCTGATGCAGACGCCGCCGGCGCCCATGCGCAATTACGTGCCGCATGCGCCGGCCGTGGCGGTCGACGCCATGGTGCTGGCGGTGTATGGCGGCGTCACCCACGCCGGGCAAAACCAGATTGTCAGCATTAATCGCGGAAAGCTTGACGGACTCGAACTCGGCTCCGTTTTGCAGCTATACCATAGGGGACAGTCGGTCGACGATCCGGATGCCAGCCGCGGCTGGCTGAATCTGAAGCGGCCGCAGGTCAGGCTGCCGGACGAAGCCGTGGGCAGCCTGTTTATCTTCCGCGTGTTCAAGCGTATTTCCTACGGCCTGATCATGCAGGTGACGGAACCAATCGTGGTGGGCGACGTCGCCAAGACACCTGAGTGAGGTTCGCCGTGCAAGTCACGGATTCCCCTGTTGCCGCCAGCCTGGACTACGCGTCCCTGGCGGCGTGGCTGCGCCTGGAGCAGACGCCCGGCCTGGGCCGCGTCAGCGCCCGCGCCCTGCTTGACAGCTATGGCAGCCCGCAAGCCCTCTTTGCCGCCGCTGCCGAAGCTGGCGGCGCGGCGGGCGGCGCTGAGTTGCCCGATGGCGCCATGGCCGCCCCAGCTCCCGCCCAGCCGCCATCGACGGCAGCGCCGGTGGCCGCCGGCGGCGCCGCCGCCATGACTGCCGCTGTGCATGGCGCGGCGGAGGCGGCAGCGTTTCCGCCCAGCCGCGAGAGTCGGGTGCCGGACCCGGCGCCGGCGCGTTTGACGGCGCGCCAGGCGCAAGTGCTGGCAGCGCCGGCATCGGCCGCATTGCAGCGGCTCAGCGAGGCGACTTGGGCCTGGCTGCAGGAGCCGGGCAACCGCGTGCTGAGCTTGCACGACCCGGCATATCCGCCGCTGCTGCTGCAGATTGCCGATCCACCATTGTTGCTGTACGTGAAAGGGCGCGCCGAGCTGCTGCAGGCGCCAGCCGTGGCCATCGTCGGCAGCCGCAACGCCTCGCTGCAGGGCGAGGCCAATGCCCAGCGCTTCGCGCAGGCGCTGTCGGCGGCGGGCCTGGGCATCGTCTCGGGGCTGGCGCTGGGCATCGACGCCGCCGCCCACCGCGGCGGTCTGGCGGGCGGCGCGTCGACGATCGCCGTGATCGCCACCGGGGCCGACCGCATCTACCCGCGCCGCAACGCCGCGCTGGCGCGCCAGATTGCCGAGCAGGGCTGCCTGATCAGCGAGTTCGCGCTCGGCACGCCGCCGCGCGACCACCACTTCCCGCGCCGCAACCGCATCATCAGCGGCCTGGCGCGCGGCGTGCTGGTGGTGGAGGCGGCCGAGCGTTCCGGTTCCTTGATCACGGCGCGCCAGGCCACGGCCCAGAACCGCGACGTGTTTGCCATTCCCGGCTCCATCCACTCGCCGCTGAGCAAGGGCTGCCATATATTAATTAGAGAGGGTGCCAAGCTGGTCGATACGGTCGAGCATGTGCTGGAGGAACTGGGCTGGGAGGCAAGCTTGCTGGAATGTCCAGCCGCGCAGCTTGTTGGGCACGCGGCTGCCAATTCTGTCGCTGATACAAGCGATCATGCCGATGTGGCGACGGCTGTGGCGGCGCCGCGCCAGTGGAGCGCTTGCGCCGACCGTCTGCTGGCCGCGCTGGGCCACGATCCGCTGCCGGCCGGGGCGCTGGCGGCGCGCCTGCAGCTTGCAACTAGTATGGTGCAAGCGCATTTGCTGGCGCTGGAACTGGCCGGCGCGGTCGAGCGCCTGCCGGGCGGCGCCTTCCGCCGGCTTGCCGGCTGAGCACGAAACGCGCGGGGCTTGTGCGCCGCCATTTGATGCTGATAGAGTAGCGTCATGTTCGACATCCTTGTTTATCTCTACGAGACCTATTACCGCCCCGAGGCCTGTCCGGAACCGGCCGCCTTGGCGCGCAAGCTGTCGGCCGTCGGTTTCGACGATGTGGAGATTTCCGAGGCCCTGGTCTGGCTCACCGACCTGACCGCGATGGCGGGCATCGAGCATTCCCTGACGGCGGCCTCGACCGGCACCCGCTTCTATGTGGCGCAGGAACAGGATGCGTTGGGCGCACCGGCCATCGGCTTTATCCAGTTCCTGGAAAGCGCCAAGGTCTTGACTCCCTTGCAACGCGAGATCGTCATCGAACGCGCGCTGGCGCTGGACGAGTCGCCGGTGTCGCTGGGCAAGCTGAAGATCATCGTGCTGATGCTGCTGTGGAGCCAGGGCAAGGAACCGGACGCGCTGATGTTCGACGACCTGTTCGGTTCGGACGAAGACCAGGCGCCGCGCCAGCTGCACTAAGAACAGCGCCGGCGCCACAAGATTTGCCTGGCGCCCGCCAATTCCGTAACATTTAAAACACGGCAGCGCCAGCCGCCATCCCGGGCTGGCACCGCCAGGCCGGCGGTGCTTGCAGAGGGCGCGCCAGCGCGCTTATCATGGTCGCCTTGATAATAGTGCAAGCCTGATAGCGCCGCAGAAAATTTCGGCAAAGCGGCAATGCCATGTATCATGCGCGTGCCGTAAATCCAAACCCAGCCCTTACGAGAATAAAAAAACATGAGTAAAACCCTCATCATCGCCGAGAAGCCTTCTGTCGCGAACGACATCGCGAAGTCGCTTGGCGGCTTTACCAAGCACGATGAGTACTTCGAATCCGACGAGTATGTGCTGTCCTCGGCGGTTGGCCATTTGCTGGAAATCGCCGTGCCGGAAGAGCACGACGTCAAGCGCGGCAAATGGAGCTTTACCCATCTGCCGATGATCCCGCCGTACTTCGCGCTGAATCCGATCGCCAAGACGGAAAGCCGGCTCAAGGTACTGAACAAGCTGATCAAGCGCAAGGATGTCACCGGCCTGATCAACGCATGCGACGCGGGCCGCGAGGGCGAGCTGATTTTCCGCCTGATCGCGCAAAACGCGAAGGCCAAGCAGCCGATCCAGCGCCTGTGGCTGCAGTCGATGACGCCGACCGCCATCCGCGACGGCTTCGCCCACCTGCGCTCCGACGAGGAAATGCTGCCGCTGGCCGATGCCGCGCGCTGCCGCTCGGAGGCGGACTGGCTGATCGGCATCAACGGCACGCGCGCCATGACCGCCTTCAACTCGAAAGAAGGTGGCTTCTACCTGACCACCGTGGGCCGGGTGCAGACGCCGACCCTGTCGATCGTGGTCGAGCGCGAAGAGAAGATCAAGAAATTCGTCTCGCGCGACTACTGGGAAGTGCGCGCCGAATTCGTCTGCGCAGCCGGCATCTATGAAGGCCGCTGGCTGGACGACAAGTTCAAGAAAGACGAGAACGATCCCGAGAAGCGCGCCGAGCGCCTGTGGAGCAAGGCGGCCGCCGACTCCATCGCCACCGCCTGCCGCGGCAAGCCCGGCATCGTCAGCGAAGAATCGAAGCCAACCACCTCGATGGCGCCGGCCCTGTTCGACCTGACCAGCCTGCAGCGCGAGGCCAACGGCCGCTTCGGCTTCTCGGCCAAGAACACGCTGGGCCTGGCCCAGGCGCTGTACGAGAAGCACAAGGTGCTGACGTATCCGCGTACCGATTCGCGCCATCTGCCGGAAGACTATCTGCCGACCGTCAAGCAGACGCTGGACACGGTGATGCAGAACAATAACTACCACCAGTTCGCCAAGCAGATCCTGGACAAGGGCTGGGTCAAGCCGAACAAGCGCATCTTCGACAACACCAAGATTTCCGACCACTTTGCGATCATCCCGACCGGCATCGCGCCGAAGGGCTTGTCCGAGCCGGAACAGAAGCTGTACGACCTGGTGACGCGCCGCTTCATGGCCGTGTTCTTCCCGGCCGCCGAATTCCAGGTCACCACCCGCTTTACCGAAGTGTCGGGCCACAAGTTCAAGACCGAAGGCAAGGTCATGACCAACCCGGGCTGGCTGGCCGTGTACGGCAAGGATGCCGCCAGCGAGAACGACAAGGAAGGCGGCGGCAACCTGGTGCCGGTGGCCAAGGACGAGAAGGTGCTGACCGAGAAAGTCACGGCCAACGGCCTGGTGACCAAGCCGCCGGCGCGCTATTCGGAAGCGACCCTGCTGTCGGCCATGGAAGGCGCGGGCAAGCTGGTCGACTCCGACGAGCTGCGCGATGCGATGGCCGGCAAAGGCCTGGGCACGCCGGCGACGCGCGCGGCCATCATCGAAGGTCTGCTGACCGAGAAATACCTGCTGCGCGAAGGCCGAGAGCTGATGCCGACCGCCAAGGCTTTCCAGCTGATGACCTTGCTGCGCGGCCTGGGCGTGAACGAGCTGACCGCGCCCGAGCTGACCGGCGAATGGGAATACAAGCTGTCGCAGATGGAAAAGGGCCGCATCTCGCGTGAAGAGTTCATGCGCGAAATCGCCCAGATGACCCAGATCATCGTCAAGCGCGCCAAGGAATACGATAACGACACGATCCCCGGCGACTACGCGACCCTGCACACGCCTTGCCCGAACTGCGGCGGCGTGGTCAAGGAAAACTACCGCCGTTTCGGCTGCACCAAGTGCGAATTCTCGATGAGCAAAACGCCGGGTAGCCGCCAGTTCGAGATCGCCGAGGTGGAGGAGTTGCTGAAGGAACGCACCATCGGCCCGCTGCAAGGTTTCCGCTCGAAGATGGGACGTCCGTTCGCCGCCATCCTGCGCATCGTGCGCGACGAAGACATCAAGAACTTCAAGCTGGAGTTCGACTTCGGCCAGAACGATGAGGAAGGCGAAGACGGCGAGGGCGTCGATTTCAGCGAGCAGACTCCGCTCGGCCCTTGTCCGAAGTGCGAAGGCAAGGTCTATGAAATGGGCCTGGCCTATGTGTGCGAGCACACCGTGGCCAAGCCCAAGACCTGCGACTTCCGCAGCGGCCGCATCATCCTGCAGCAGGAAATCCTGCCCGAGCAGATGGCCAAGCTGCTCAACGACGGCAAGACCGATCTGCTGCCCGGCTTCATCTCGCAGCGCACGCGCCGTCCGTTCAAGGCCTTCCTGGTGCGCGGCAAGGACGGCAAGATCAGCTTCGAATTCGAAGAGCGCAAGGCCAAAGCGCCGGCCAAGGGCAAGGCCGCCGCCGCCGAGGAGGGCGCGGAAGGCGCCGCCGAAGCCGCGCCAGCCAAGAAGCCCGCCGTGAAGAAAGCCGCCGCCGCGAAAACGACGGCCGCCAAAACCACGGCCGCCAAGCCGGCCGCGAAAAAGGCGCCGGCCAAGAAAGCCGCCGCCAAAAAGACCGCCGCCGCCGGCTAACAGCGCCGCGGCAGCAAGCAAAAACGGGACCTTCGCGGTCCCGTTTTTTTATCCAAGTCTGTTGTCCCCGATGGCCGCCGCGCTACGGCTGGTATGTCTGCACACGCCGCTCGACTTCGTCGTGCGCCAGCGTGCCTTTGTTGGCCGCACTGGCTTCGCTGCGGCGCACTTTGGCGAGAATATGGACGTGGTACTGGATTTCTTCCAGCGTGCACTCATCTGGCAGCCTGTCGAGCAGAGCCAGGATTTCCTGTTTGGCATTGGGCATGACGATCTCCTGCGTATCCAGTATTGCACACTGTAGTATAGGCTGTGCCGGCAGGTGTTGATCTGGGCCGGGCGGGACGGCTTTAGCGCAGGTCGTCGGTGTAGTAGTAGACGGTGCCGAGGATGGCTTTGCGCGGCAGGCCGAGGGCGGTGGCGAGGGCGGCGGGGCTGGGTTCGCCCAGGTGGGGCTTGGCGACGTTGACGCGCACCGGACGCGCTTCGCTGTCGCTGCGGTAAGCCACGATGTGATCGAAGTCGGGACGGCTGTCGATTTCCTTGACCAGGAAGCGCTGCCGCCCTTCGCCGATGCGCACATAGCTGGCCACCGGGTTGACGCGCACGGCCGGTGAGAGCTGGCGGTACATCAGCACCTTGTCGACCACCAGGGTGACGTCGCTGTACTGGACCTTGCCGTCGTGCTCGAAATGGCCGAGCACGAGGTCGGCCTTGAAGTGGCGCAGCGGCGTGGGCGAATTCGGGGCCAGGCGGTCCAGTTCGAACTTCTCGGGATCGATGGTCCACAGCATGGGCTTGCCTTCCAGGCGGTTGCGCAGGGTGGCGTCGAGGCCGGCGTCGGCGACGTGGAACTGGAGGATGAGCTGGTAGTCGTGCGGGCCGTGGAACATGGGCAGGTGCGCGGCGTACAAGCCTTCGTGGTTGCCGAACAGGGCCATGCCATGGGTGCCGAAGGTGGACGGCGCGGCCAGCGCGGTGGCGGCCAGCAGCCAGCCGATCAGGATGGCGCCCAGGCGCCGGCTTATCGCTTGCATCATGCTTCTAAGGGTTTTACGTATAGGTCACATGGTATGCTGCGCTTGCTGTCGCGTAAATCAATTTAATTTCAATCACTGTATCCAAACGGGAAACGATGAACCTGTCCGACCTGCGCATCTTTCTGAGTGCGGCGCAGCAGCCCTCGCTGGGGGCGGCGGCGCTGGAAATGCATCTGACCACCTCGGCCGTGTCCAAAGCCTTGAAGCGGCTGGAAGACCAGGTGGGCACGGTGCTGTTCGACCGCAGCGCGCGCCAGCTGGCGCTCAATAGCAGCGGGCGCATGCTGGTGCAGCGCGCCCAGACCCTGCTGGCGCTGGCCGACCAGGCGCGCTGCGATCTGCAGGGCGAGCGCGCCAGCATCGATTGCCGCGTCGGCGGTCCGGCCATCCTGCTGTGGCGGCATGGCGCGGCGCTGTCGGGGGCGCTGCACGCCTGGCCCGAGGCGAGCCTGCGCATGCACGCCCTGTATGAAGACGAGGCGCTGGCGGCGCTGAAGCGCGGCGAGATCGGCATGGCTCTGGTGACGGGCGAGGTGATCCAGGGTCGCGGCGAGCACTGGTCGGAAGAGTGGGAGGCGACGCCGCTCGGCACGCTGACCCTGCGTCTGGTGGCGGGCCGCAGCCATGCCCTGGTGCGGGCGCTGGAGGCGGAGCGGGCGGCGGGCGGCGGCGGCGCGCACGATCAAGACGGCGCGGCCATGCTGGAAGCGGGCAGCGCGCGCGTGCTGACCCATGATTTCGTCAGTCCCGCGCAATCGCCGTTCTGCGGCGCGCGGCGCGGTTCGCGTTCCGACGGCTGGCGCGACGACCAGTTGCCGCGCCGTATCCGCTACTGGGCCGACGATCTGCAACTGCTGCTGACCCTGGTGAAGTCGGGCCAGGCGCTGGCCTATCTGCCCGATTTCGCGCTGGCCGATCCGGACTTGCGCCGCATCCGCGTCAACGACTGTCCCTTCCACTGCGAGGAAAGCGTGTACCTGGTGTGGAAGCGCAAGCACGCCGCCGCCTGGCAGCGGAGCCTGGCGCAGCAGCTGGCCGCCGCCGCGGCGTAGCGGCGCGGCAGTACAGCGGCCACGCCTTGGCCATCCGCACAGCGCCAGGCCATCCGGGCGGCAGCGTCGCGGGGCGCTTCAGCCTAGCGCCGCCGGCGGCCCTGCGCGTCTGGCGCGCTTATGGCAGACTGGGCGCATGACCATCACCCTTCATCCCGCCAGCGCCGCCGACATTCCCGCCATGTGGGCGCTGCGCACGCGTGCCGTGCGCCTCTCCTGTGCCAGCCATTACGCGCCGGACGTCATCGAATCCTGGTCGGGCGCGCCGGCGCCGGACAGCTATGCGCGGCTGCTGGCCCAGGGCGGCGGCCGGCTGGCGCGCGAGGGCGATGCCTTGCTGGGCTATGCCATTCTCGATACGGCCAGCGGCGAAGTCGATGCGGTCTTTGTCGATCCGGCGCAGGGCGGGCGCGGCGTGGGCCGGCGCCTGCTGGCCGAACTGGAAGCGCTGGCCGATTCGCTGGCGCTGGCGCGCCCGCTGTTCCTGTACGCGGCGCTGAACGCCGTCGCTTTTTACGAGGCGGCCGGCTTTGTGCGCCGGCGCGACGCGCAGTATGCCCATCCGGCCGGCATGCTGCTCGATTGCGTGTACATGGACAAGGCGTAAGCCTTACTGGGCGCGCAGGTCGACGGCGACCATATTGTCGTCGGGATTGCGGTCGATCAGCTTGTTGTCCGGGTCGATGCCGGCGCGCGCCGGGCGGCCGTTGACGATCACCGTGAATGCATTCTGCTTGGCCGTGACCAGCTTGCGCTCGCGCAGCAGGCTGCGGCCGTCCTTGTCGTCGACGCCGATCTCGATCAGGTCGCGCAGCGCCACCTCTTTTTCCGCGCCCTGGTCGTCGGCGCGCGCCTTGCCGGCCTGGGCGCTGATGCGCACTTCGTAGCGGCCGTCGCTGAGCTTGCGCGCGCTGGCGGCGACGGCGCGGTTATTGTGCAGCACGATGTGCTCGAACAGGTCGTCGATCAGGTACTGCTGCTCGGGCGGCGCGATGCGGCGCAAGCCTTGGACCAGGGTGTTGACGCTGGGGTAGGGCGCGGCGTGGAAGGCGTATTGCTTGAGCAGGCCGGCCAGCACGCGGTTGACCTGCTCCTCGCCCAGCATGTCCTGCAGCAGGTACATGGCCAGGCTGCCTTTGCGGTAGTGGATGTAGGGCTGGTCTTCGTTGTCGGCCAGCGGCAGCTCGCGCTCGCGCTCCATGGCGCGGCCGCGCAGATAATTGTGCAGGTCGTAGGCCAGGAAGCGGCGCATGCGCGCCGGGCCGACGGCTTGTTTCATCACCATCAGCGCCGAATACTCGGCCAGGGTTTCGCTGAGCACGGTGGCGCCGCGCGTATTGCCGCCCACCAGCTGATGCGCCCACCACTGGTGCGCCACTTCGTGCGCCGTGACATAGGTCGGGTAGTCGATATCCTTGGGATTCTTGTCGTCGACGCGCGCCAGGAAGCCGATGCCTTCCGAATACGGAATGGTGTTGGGGAAGGATTGCGCGAAGTCCTGGTAGCGCGGGAATTCGACGATGCGCAGCACCTTGTGCTGGTAAGGGCTGAAGTGCTTGCTGTAGTACTCGAGCGCGTCCTTGACGCCCTTGCTCATGCGGTCGAGGTTGAACTCGTGGCCCGGCTGGTAATAGATTTCGATGCCCACGTCCTGCCACCAGTCGTGGCGCACGGCGTAGCGCGCCGACTGGAAGGAATAGAAGTTCAGGATGGGCTGGTCCATGCGGTAGTGGAAGTAGCGGCGTCCGCCCTTGCTCCACTCTTGCTGCAGCTGGCCGGGCGCGATGGCGATCTGGTCGGGGCTGGTGCTCAGGGTCGCTTCGAAGCCGACCCAGTCGGCGTCGCTGCCCAGGTAGTTGTCGGCCAAGCCTTTCGGATCGTCGCGCGGCAGGGCGCGCGCGCGCACGGGCAAGCCATGCTGCTTGCGGTCGCGCGGATCGCGCAGCTCGGCGTGGCGCTGGTAGCCGATATGCGGCAGATAGCTATTGTCGAAGAAAGTGCCGTTGCCCAGCACGGGCGTGTCCTGGCCCAGGCCGAGGATGCCGCGCGGCGCGTACTCGACTTCGAATTCGAGCGTCATGCTGGCGCCCGGCGCCAGCGGCGTCGACAGGCGGTAAGCGTGGAAGCCGAGGCGTTCGTCTTTGATGGTCTGGTGGCTGAGCTGGGGCAGGCGCAGGGCGCGCAGCTTGCCCTGCGGGTTTTGCTGCAGGTAGAGCAGGCCGATCGGCACGGCGCTCTTGTTTTCGAGCACGTAGCGGCCCTTGGCGAGCAGGCGGCGGCGCTCCGGTTCGATGTCGATGTCGAGCTTGACGTCGGTGATGCGCGGCTGCGGCACGCCGGCCAGCGCGCGGTATTGGCGCTCGTAATCGGCGCGCTCGGCGTCGCGCCGGTAGGCGGATTTGTAGTCGTTGAGGAGGTGCAGGTTGTAGTAGAGCACGCCGCCGGCGCAGAGGAAGATGGTCAAGCCCACGCTGAAGCCGGCCAGCACCGGCCCGCTCAGCGCGCGGCGCGCCAGTTGCAGGCGCATCTTGCGCTCGTCGTTGGCGCCGCGCGGCCAGAAGATGCGCGCCAGCACCAGCAGCATCAGGGCCGCGCCCGACCAGTACAACTGATACCAGTGCTGGCGCGCCAGGAAGTGGCCGAAGCCATTCATGTCCGAATACAGCAGCTCGGGCGCGCTGGCGTACAGCAGCATCGGGTGTTCCAGGCCGAGCCCGCCCAAGGTCAGGCTGGCCGCGTAGTACAGGATCATCACGAGGTGGGCCGCATACTTGTGGTTGAGCAGCACCTGCACGGCGAAGGCCAGCGTGGCCAGCAGCATATACGTGGGCAGTTCGATCAGGAACAGGTACTGGCAATACAGGCCCAGCTGCAGATGGAAATAACCCTTGGCCAGCTGGATGGCGATGCCGCAGGCCATGGTGGCGGCCAGCACCAGGATTTGCACGCCGTACAGCGCGCCCAGTTTGGCCAGCAGCGGCAGCCAGCTCGGCACCGGCAGCGCGTCGAGCATCTGGGCCACGCGCTGGTCGCGTTCGCGCCACACCAGCTCGCCCGCGTAGAAGGTGGTCAAGACCAGCATGAACAGGGCGAAGCCGCCCGTCACCAGCTCCAGTATCTTGTAGGTGACGGGATAGGTGCTGGTGCCATAGATGGCGCCCAGGTCGAGCGCGCCGGCGACCACGGTCAGCAGGCCGGCCAGCACGATGACGGCGAAATACACATTTTTCACCGTTTCGCGCAGGTTCAGCCACGTCATGCGCAGCAGCAGGCCGGGCAGGCGGCCCGGCGCATAGTCGGGTTCGACGCGCGGCGGGCGCGCCGCGGCGCCGCGCGCCAGCGCGCCAGCGGCCATCAGGCCGGCCGGCGCCGCGGACGGCAGGGCCGGCGGCAGGCGGGACCCCAGGCCGGCCGCCGCCACGGCGGCGGCCCCAGCCAGGCCGCTGCCGCCGCCGGCGCTGTCGGCGTCGCGCTCGGCGGCGGCGCTGCGCGCGCCGCCCTGTTCGAGCTGGCTGACGAAGTGGAAGCGCCAATAGCCCAGCAGCAGCACCACCAGGGCGAAGGAGGACCACAGGAGGCGGTTCAGCAGGTACACCCCTTCCAGCGGCACCAGGCGGCTATTCTGCTCGGCCGCCGGCCAGTATTCGGTCAGGTGGATCACGGCCGTGGTGCCGAAGGGATCGATCAGCGCGGCCAGGGTCTTGTAGTCGAGGTCGCGCGCCAGGCCGGGCGCCACCAGGTAGCCCACCAGCATCACCACGCTGCTGATATACACCGGCAGCATGCGCCGCGTCAGCGCGGCCAGCACGAAGAACAGGCTGCCGAAGATGAAGATATTCGGCAGCAGGGTCAGGGCGTAGGGGCGCAGATAGGCCAGCGCGCCGGCGCCGGCCAGGCGCTCCGGCTCGATGCCGGGCAGGAAGGTGCCGAGCCAGGTGCCGAGCAGGATGCTGGCGAAGACCACGGCCAGCACGGCGCAGGCGCCGAAGAAGCGGCCGAACATATACTGGTGCTTGCGGATCGGCGCGCTGAAGAAGAAGTGCTGCATCTCGTATTCGAAGTCCTGCTGCAGCGCCCGTCCCATCATGGCGGCGATGACGATCACACCGAAGCAGCCGAGGAAGCTGGCCGTCAGCAGGATGGAGCGCGGGGCGTCGATCAGGGCGCGCCCGCCGAAGCTCACATGGGCTTCCTTGAAGACGCCGCCGGCGGCCGCCATCCACAGCATGGACAGGGCCAGGAACAGGGCGAAATAGACCCAGGTCGAGAGCAGCTTGAGGCGCTGGCGGGCTTCGAAAACGGCGATGGCGAACATGGACGGCTCAGTCGCAGCGGTCGGCGGCGCCGTGGCGGCCGGCGATGGTGGCGAAATACACGTCCTCGAGGTCGCCGATGGCTTCTTCGAAGCCGTCGCCGGGATCGTCTTCGCTGTAGACATGGACCAGGGTGCGGCCCGACAGCAGGCGCGTCGAGATCACGGCGTGGCGCTGCTGGAAGTAGAGCAAATCCTTTTTCTCGACAAAGCGGGCCCAGATCTTGCAGCTGATATCGTCGATCAATTGCTGGGTGGGGCCGGCCAAGAGCAGGTGGCCCTGGTTGATGATGGCCATGGTCGAGCACAGGTCGGCCACGTCGCTGACGATGTGGGTGGACAGGATCACGGTGCGCTCGGCGCCGATGTCGGACAGCAGGTTGTGGAAGCGCACCCGCTCCTGCGGGTCGAGGCCGGCGGTCGGCTCGTCAACGATGATCAATTTCGGGTCGCCCAGCAGGGCTTGGGCGATGCCGAAGCGCTGGCGCATGCCGCCCGAGAAGGTGCCGAGGCGGCGGTGGCGCAGTTCAAACAGATTGGTCTGCTGCAAGAGCGCATCGACCACTTCGCGCCGCTGGGCGCGCTGGCCCAGGCCTTTGAGCACGGCAAAATGGTCGAGCAGCTCATAGGCCGTGACTTTCGGATACAGGCCGAAATCCTGGGGCAGGTAGCCGAGCAGGCGGCGGATCGCGTCTTTTTCGTCCAGCACATCGTAATCGCCGAAGAAGACCGAGCCGGCGTCGGCTTCCTGCAGGGTGGCCAGGGTGCGCATCAGCGTCGATTTGCCGGCGCCGTTCGGGCCGAGCAGGCCGAACATGCCGACCGGGATCGTGAGCGAGAGATTGTCCAGGGCGACCACACCGTTCGCATAGGTCTTGGACAAGTTGCTGATACGTAATTCCATGCCTGCCTTTCATTTCCGTGGTGCAACACGGTTCTCGTATACAATGGCCTTTTCCATGCTCGCATTGTATTGAAAACGCGACAGCCGGGGGGCTTTCCTGCGATGGGCCGCATTTTGGGCGCGCCAGAGTGCGGAAACGGGGGAGCCAGCCGCTATAGTCCAGCCATGAACAAACACGCAGACCAATTGGGGCCGGCCACGCGCGCGCACATCCTGGCCATCACGCGCGCCGGCGTGACGCGGGCCGAGGCCACCGGCTTTTTCCGCGTCGCGCTCGGCCTGTGCTACCTGGCCAGCCTGATGACCCAGGAAGCCATCGATTTCAAGGCGCTCGACAAGGACGTCAACCGCTTCATCTACCAGTCGATCGGGCCGGGCCACAGCATCACCAGCATCCTGCAATACCTGAGCGGGGAAAAAGTCATCCGCGTGGTCGACTCGCCGCGCTTCCTGCGCGCCTTTGCCGAGCACTGCCCGGCCGTGCCGGTCGATTCGATTCCCTTCCTGCTGGGGCTGAACCTGGGCGTGGCCAAGGATTTGTCGGGCATCGACGTGCGCGGGCCGGTGGCCGACTGGATCGAGCGCCAGCGTCTTTTGCGCGAAGCGCGCGAGGAAGCGGCGGCGCGCGCGGCCGGCGAGGACGGTGCGGCGCCGGGGCTATAATGGTGTTTTCTGACCAAGCTGGACAAGATCACCATGGCCGCCAAGCACTATCACACCCCACTCGACCGTTTCATCAGCAGCGCCGACAAGGCCTTGCGCGTCATTGCCGGCGTCGCGGCGGCCTCGCGCCCGAACCCGGCGGCGCACGCGGCCGACGCCGCAATGAGCGAAGCCGAGCAGCGCCATAGCGCCGGTCTGATGCGGGTGAACCATGTGGGCGAGGTGATGGCCCAGGCGCTCTACAATTCGCAGGCGCGCTTTGCCAAGAGCGAGGCCATGCGCGTCCAGTTCGAGCACGCCAGCCGCGAGGAGGAAGACCACCTGGCCTGGACCGCGCAGCGCCTGGGTGAACTCGGCTCGCGCACCAGCCTGCTCAATCCCCTGTTCTATGCGGGCGCATATGCGCTGGGCACGGCGGCGGCGTATATGGGCGACAAGCACAGCCTGGGCTTCGTTGTGGAAACCGAGCGCCAGGTCGAAGCGCACCTGGCCAGCCATCTGGACAAACTGCCGCCGCAGGATGCCAAGTCGCGCGCCATCGTCGAGCAGATGCGCCTCGATGAAATCGAGCACGGCGCCGCCGCCCAGGCCATGGGCGCGGCGCAGACGCCGGCGCCGGTGCAGCTGGTCATGAAAGCCATGTCCAAGCTGATGACGGGCAGCACCTACTACCTCTAAGCGCGGGCGGCGGCCGCGCCGGGCCGCCGCGCCGGATGGCCTGTTTAGGCTTCGACGATCTCGAAGGAGTGGGTGATCTCGGCGGTCTTGGCCAGCATGATAGAGGCCGAGCAGTATTTATCGTGCGACAGGCTGACGGCGCGTTCGACCGCGGCCGGTTTCAGGTTCTTGCCGCTGACGATGAAGTGGAAGTGGATCTTGGTGAACACTTTCGGATCGCTGTCGGCGCGTTCGGCCTTCAGCGTCGCCTCGCAGCCGCGCACATCTTCGCGGCCGCGCTTGAGGATGAGCACCACATCGTAGGCGGTGCAGCCGCCGGTGCCGAGCAGGACCATCTCCATCGGGCGCGGCGCCAGATTGTGGCCGCCACCCTCGGGCGCGCCATCCATCGTCACCAAATGGCCGGAACCGGTCTCGGCACGGAAACTCATGCCCGACGGGCCATTCCAGCTGACTTTCACTTCCATTGCGTTCTCCAGAAAAGTTGGTGCCTGCATTGTAAAGGAGGGGGCGGGATTTGGCTGGCCGGGATTTTTCGCCTGTAGGACTGGGCTATACTAGGCCTAAGCTTTTCAGCAAACGGAGCGCAATATGCTACTAACCTTGACGCGCACAGGTGACGCCTTGACGCTGACGGTGCCGGAATCCTTTGTGGCCCAAAACGGGCTGCAGGAAGGTTCGCAGGTCGAGCTATCCGTGACTGGCACGCAAATGACGGTGACGGCGCCACGCCGGCCGCGCTACCAGCTGGAAGCGTTGCTGGCGGAAATGCCGGTGGAGCTGCCCATCGATGAGGCGTGGGAAGGGATGGCGCCGGCTGGCAAGGAAAAGCGCTGATGCCTTATACCCCGGAGCGTGGCGATATCGTGCATTTGCAATTTGACCCAGCGTCCGGGCAGGAAATGCAGGGACCGCATTACGGCTTGGTAGTCAGCCCCAAGGTGTTCAATAGCCGGGGGCTGGCGATGGTGTGTCCGATCTCGCAAGGCGCGGCGGCCAGTGCCAGAACCCATGGCACGGTGGTCAGTTTGATGGGCGCGGGTACGGCCACCCAGGGAGCCGTACATTGCCATCAGCTCAAATCGCTCGATTGGCGTATACGCAAAGCCCGGCTCAAAGAAAGAGTGCCGCTGCAAATTACGGATGAAGTGGCCGCGCGGCTGGAATCCATTCTCTTCGGCTAGCTCCCGCTCTATATTCATTTGCACAGGTCCAGTCCGTTTCGCCGGGGCGGCGCAGCCAGATGGCGCGCCAGGCATTGCGCTGGCCGCAGCCGTGCAGGTTGGCGAAGGCGGAGGGCGTGAGCGATCGGCTGTCGCAGACGATGTGCTCGCCTTCCACCGTGGCGTAGCGGGTGTGGCCGCGAAAAGCGGTGCGCAGCAGGGTGCCGTCGGGCAGGAATAGCTGCTTCCATTGGTAGCCGCGGTGGGGCGCGGCGGCGTCCGGCGCGGCAGGCGCAAGGTGTGCGGTGCCGCTGGTGTCGGCCAGGGTGCGTGGACCCGCGCCGCTGCGTGTTGCCGGGGCGGAGAGGGCGGCCAGCCAGGCGCTCACGGCCTCATCGACTGCCGCTTGGGCCTTGTCGCCGAAATAGCCTTCGCCGGCGTGCTCGCGGATGGCATGGAAGAGGTCGGCTCGGAGGGGGATGGCGATGGGGTAGCTCATTTTTTTGCCTCTTCTAGTTTGCTCTAGAACGTTCTAAAACACTCTAGAGCACTCTAGAACGTTCTGAATGCTTCTAGAACGCTCTCATTTGGCAGGGAATGGGGCGAGAAAATTTTCTAAAACGTTCTAAAACACTCTAGATTTCCTCGCCGGCCTGAGAAATTAGAGGGTTCTAGAGCGGAATAGTTCAATCTAGAGTGTTCTAGAACGTTCTAGAGCATTCTAGAATGCGGCCGAAAAATGGAAGACCTGCACCCGATACCGCCGCCGGACTGAGCCGCAGAACTGCGGCCTGCCGGGCGGGCGAGATGAGATGCGGCGCTCAGACCGTCATCAGATAGCGTTCGCTGCGCATGCGGCGTTCCGTGAAGACCAGGCACAGCAAGGCCAGCACCAGGCTGCTGAAGAAGGTCAAGAGGAAGGGCAGCAGGCCGATGCTCTGGCCCTTGGCCAGCTCGCGCAGCAGGGTCTGGTTGGACAGCACCGGCACCAGGTACATCCAGTGGCTGGTGCTCAGATTCATCATCGGCACCACGATGACGGGCACGATGGGCACCAGCATGGCGATGCTGACCAGCGACTGCGCTTCCTTGAAGGACTTGGCATTGATCGAGAGCGCGATCTCGATGGCGGCGGCGAACATCGATAGCGTGGCCGAGGCGAGGCAGACGGCGGCCAGGTCGAGCGCCGAGAGGCGCCAGGACATGCCGATCTCCTCCAGCGGCAACCATTTCAGGATGCCGTGCGCGATGGCCAGCTCGAGCGTGATGCCGACAATCGACAACAGCGCCGCCGCCAGCCATTTGCCGACGATGAGGTCGCCCGGCCGCGCCGGCTGGGCCAGCAGCACTTCGAGCGAGCGCCGTTCGCGCTCGCCCGCCGTGCTGTCGACGGCCGTGCTCATGCAAAACATGAAGGCCGGCACAAAGAAGATGCCAAGCATGGTGCCGATGGTGCTGGCCGAGCGCGAGGCGCTGGTGCCGGTATCGTATTTCTGCACCAGCACCGGATTCAGGTTGGCCGGCGAGACGCCGTGGGCCAGCAGGCGGGCGCCGGCGATGGTGCGGCTGTAGTCGCGCAGCACGGCCTCGACCTCCTCATGCTTGCGCGAGCTTTCCGAGGCCGAGTCGTACCACAGCTCGGCGCGCGCCGGGCGCATGGCCTGGTAATCCTCGGCATAGTGCTCATGCAGGCGCAGCACGGCCGTCACCTTTTGCTCGCGCAAGAGGGCGACGATGGCGTCTTCGTTCATGGCGTCGCGCCGCTGCACATTGATATTGCGCTGGCCGAGCTGGGCCATGAGCGTGGGCGCCTGGGCCGCGCCCAGCACGACCAGGTCGATGCCTTCGCGCTCGGGCCGCGTGGCGCGCCCGATCTCGCGGTTGAGGATGGCGCCCACCATCAGCGGGTACATCAGCATGAAGACGGCCAGCAGCGCGAGCGCGCGGCGGTCGCGCAGGGTTTCCTTGAGTTCCTTGAGCAGGACGATGAGCCAGGCCGGTTTCATAATTCAATCCCCTCTTCGGTGCCGACCAGGCTGACGAAGGCGTCTTCCAGGCTGTCCAGGCCGGTGCGCGCGCACAGCGCCTGCGGCGTGCCCTGGGCCACGGTGGCGCCGCCGGCAATGACGATCACGTCGTCGCAGGAATGGATCACTTCCTGCATCACATGGGTGGCCATGATGACGCAGCAGCCGTCGGCTTTCAGCGCGGCGAGGGCGCGGCGCAGGGCGCGCGTGCTCATCACGTCGAGGCCGCGGCTCGGTTCGTCGAGCAGCAGGTGGCGCGGGCGATGCAGGAGGGTGCGCGCCAGCGCCACCTTGATGCGCTGGCCCTGGGAAAAGCCTTTGGCGCGCCGTTCCAGGATATCGTCGAGCGCGAGCAGTTCGCTGACTTCGGCGATGCGCTGGGCGATGGCGGGGCGCGCCATGCCGTTGAGTTCGCCGAAATAGCTCAGGTATTCGCGCGTGGACAGGCGGTCGTACAGGCCGAACTGGTCGGTCAGCACGCCGATATTGCGGCGCACCCGCATCGGGTCGACGGCCGGGTCGACGCCGTCGATGGCGATGCGGCCGTGGTCGCGCTTGAGCAGGCCGACCAGGGTGCGCAGCAAGGTGGTCTTGCCGGCCCCGTTCGGCCCCAGCAGGGCCGTGATCTGGCCGTCGGCGGCGCTGAAGGTGGCGCCGGCCAGGGCCTGCACCTTGCCGAATTGCTTGCGTACATCGTGGACTTCAATCATGGGCGTTCCGCATCAGGGTTGGGGGCCGGCGCTGTTGAGCTGGAAGGTCGGGGCCGGGATTTCGCCCAGGCAGGCGGCCTGCAGGGTCTGGCCGGGCTGGTCGAGGAATTCGCGCAAGAGGCGCGGCACGCAGCCCAGCGGCGAGACGATGTGGCCGCCGTTCTGCACGACCAGGTGCTGGGCGCGCGGCATGTGGCGGCCGGCCGCTTCGGCGCGGCGCGGCGGCGTCACCGGGTCGAGCGCGCCGGACAGCATGAGCACGGGCGCGGCGATCGGCGTCGGCGCGGCCGGCGCTGCGGCCGGCACGCCGAGCAGCGGACAGAGCTGGCCGGCGCGGCCGATCTGGGCCGGGCTGAGGAAGGAGGCGCGCGTGTCCTCGGCCAGCACGGCCGGCGTCAGGCGCGGATAGTCTTCGGCACAGACCACGGCCAGGTGCAGGCCGAGCGCGGGGCCGGCGTCGCTGGCGAAGTCGCGCGCCACATTGCTGCGCGCCAAAAACGGTTGCCAGCGGCCGCGCGCGGCGCTGTCGATCAGGAAGGGCAGGCGCCGGCTGTCCTGCTGCGAATACAGGATATTGTGCACGGTGCTGAGGAAGCGGGCGCTGCTGATCTCGACGGCGCGCAACTCGGCCGTGCGCGGGTCGGGCAGTTCGAGCTGCAGCGGGGCCTGGGCCAGGCGCGCGCGCAGGCTGGCGAACTGGCGCGGCAGCTCGGGGAAAGCCTTGGCGCAGCCGGCATCGGCGGCGCACTGGCGGAACAGGGTGTCGAGCGCGGCCTGGGCGTCGCGCCCGCCGTCCGGGATGATCTGCTCGGGCGCGGCGACGCCGTCGAGGATCAGGCTGCGCACCTGGGCCGGATAGCGCCGCGCATAGTGCTGGGCCAGGCGCGTGCCGTAGGAGCCGCCCCACAGATTGATCTGGGCATAGCCGAGGGCGCGCCGCACGGCCTCGATGTCCTGCGCCGCGGCGTCGGTGCCGTACTGCGCATAGGGCGCGGCCAGGCGCTGCAGGCAGGCGCGCGCGGCGGCCAGCGCGGCGTCGTCGCCGAGGTTGTCGTCCTCGGGGCCGCTCTTGCATTCGAGCTTACCCGACAGGCCGGTGCCGCGCTGGTCGATCAGCACCACGTCGCGCGTGGCGCGCACCTTGCGGAAGGTGCTGGCCAGCATCGGCAAGACTTCGCTGCCCGCTTCGCCGGGACCGCCGGCCAGGATGAACAGCGGGTCGCGCAGCGCCGCCTCGCGCAGCGCCGGGGCGATGGTCACGTGCAGGCGCAGGCGCGGCCCGGCCGCTTGCGCATGGTCGAGCGGCACCTCGAGGCGCAGGCAGCGCAGCGCTTCCTCGGCGCCGGGCAGGTGGCAAGAGTGGCCGGCGGCGGCCGGCGGCGCGGCCAGGACGGCGGCCGGCGCGCTCAGCGCCAGGGCGGCCAGGATGGCGCGGAGGGACAAAGTGGGCACGGCAGCGCCTTTCCTTTTAAGCAAGAGTAAGGCCAATATACGCTCGATAATGTCTCTAAGGCAACAACGGATAGCGCCGCTGTCGCATCGGCACAGCGGGCTTGACCGGGCGGGCCCACTTCCGCTAGAATCGTGGGCTTTCCGTTCGCTCAGGAAAAGCAAACAAGAAGGCTGCGTCCGCTGCATCAGAGGGCGGAACCACCATTTGAGCGTGATACAAATCTTCAATTAGGAAGTCAAACATGAAAACTTTTTCCGCTAAGGGCCATGAAGTCCAGCGCGACTGGTTCGTGATTGACGCGACGGACAAAGTCCTCGGACGTGTTGCCAGCGAAGTGGCACGCCGACTGCGCGGCAAGCATAAGCCAGAATTTACTCCTCACGTTGACACCGGCGACTTCATCGTTGTCGTGAACGCAGGCAAACTGCGCGTGACCGGCACCAAAGCCACCGAGAAGACCTACTACCGTCACTCGGGCTATCCAGGCGGCATCTACGAGACCAACTTCCTGAAAATGCAACAGCGTTTCCCAGGCCGTGCTCTGGAAAAAGCCGTCAAAGGCATGCTGCCAAAAGGCCCACTGGGCTACGCAATGATCAAGAAGCTGAAAGTGTACGCCGAAGGTTCGCACCCGCACGCTGCCCAGCAACCTAAAGCACTCGAATTCTAAGGAACTGACATGATCGGTAACTACAACTACGGCACCGGCCGTCGCAAGAGTGCAGTGGCTCGCGTGTTCATCAAGGTCGGCACCGGCCAGATCATCGTGAACGGCAAGCCAGCCGCGGAATACTTCTCCCGTGAAACCGGCCTGATGGTGATCCGTCAGCCGCTGGAACTGACCGGCAACGTCGAACGTTTCGACATCAAAGTCAACGTGCACGGCGGCGGCGAGTCCGGCCAGGCAGGTGCAGTGCGCCACGGCATCACCCGCGCCCTGATCGACTACGATGCAGGCCTGAAGGGCGATCTGGCCCGCGCCGGCTTCGTCACCCGCGATGCGCGTGAAGTTGAACGTAAAAAAGTTGGTCTGCGCAAAGCACGTCGCGCAAAACAATTCTCGAAGCGTTAATTTGCTTCTGCCGCGTCCGGCTTGCGCCGGGCGCTGCCCGAAAAGCCGCTGGCTCTATGCCTGCGGCTTTTTTGCGTTTGGGAGAGCGTTTCAAAATGGCCGTGGCCTTGTTGCCGCTCCTTGCCGTGCAGGCGCACTGCCTTCGTCGCTTCGCCTTGGCGCGGCGCCTAGCCACGCCCATTTTGAAACGCTCTCCAGATAAACGGCAGCTTTCCGAGCCTGCTACAATCGCATTTCCCACCCTTTTTACTATGCAAGGATAGAACATGATCAAAGTTGGCATCGTCGGCGGCACCGGTTACACCGGAGTGGAACTGCTGCGATTGTTGGCCCTCCACCCCGAAGTCGAACTGACCGCGATCACCTCGCGCAAGGAAGACGGCTTGCCGGTGGCCGATCTGTATCCCTCCCTGCGCGGCCGCGTCAACCTGGCGTTCTCGGCGCCGGACAAGGCCGACCTGGGCCAGTGCGACGTGGTGTTCTTCGCCACCCCGCACGGCGTGGCCATGGCCCAGGCGCCGGCCTTGCTGGCGGCCGGCGTCAAGGTGATCGATCTGGCGGCCGATTTCCGCATCAAGGACCGCGCCGTGTTCGAAAGCACCTACAAGATCGAGCACACCGCGCCCGCGCTGCTGGAGCAGGCGGTCTACGGCCTGCCCGAGCTGAACCGCGACGCCATCGCCGCCGCCACGCTGATCGCCAATCCCGGCTGCTACCCGACCACCATGCAACTGGGCTTCGTGCCCCTGCTCAAAGCGGGCTGGATCGACGCCAGCCACCTGATCGCCGACTGCAAATCGGGCGTCTCGGGCGCCGGCCGCAAGGCCGAGATCGGCATCCTGTTCTCGGAATCGTCCGACAACTTCAAGGCCTATGGCGTGGGCGGCCACCGCCACACGCCTGAAACGGCGGCCCAGCTGCAGCGCTACACCGAGCAGCCGGTCGGCCTGATCTTCACGCCGCACCTGGTGCCGATGATCCGCGGCATGCACTCGACCCTGTACGCGCGCCTGACGCGCGAAGTCAGCAACGAAGAGTTGCAGCAACTGTTCGAAGACGCCTACCGCGGCCAGCCGTTCGTCGACGTCTTGCCCTTCGGTTCGCACCCGGAAACGCGCAGCACGCGCGGCGCCAATGTGCTGCGCCTGGCGCTGCACCGCCACGGCGACACCGTGATCATCTTGGTTGTTCAGGACAATCTGGTCAAAGGCGCCTCGGGCCAGGCGGTGCAGTGCATGAACCTGATGTTTGGCCTGGAAGAAGGCCTGGGCTTGCAGACGATCGCCCTGATGCCTTGAAGTGAGGCTCAGAGGCCGCAGATTCTTGAGGGAAGTTGCGGAAATGTGGTCCGGCGCAGCAGGCCGGGCCGCAACAGACTATAATTGGCTAACGATTTTTGTAGGAGTAACCCATGAGTGCAGTAGCCGAAGCCCAAGACGTCATCCCGTCGCCGATCATCTTCACCGACGCCGCCGCCGAAAAAGTGGCGCAGCTGATCGAAGAAGAAGGCAATCCGGATCTGAAACTGCGCGTATTCGTGCAAGGGGGCGGCTGTTCCGGCTTCCAGTACGGCTTCACGTTCGACGAGATCGTCAATGAAGACGACACCACGATGGTCAAGAATGGCGTGCAATTGCTGATCGACTCGATGAGCTACCAATACCTGGTGGGCGCCGAGATCGACTACAAGGACGACCTTGAAGGCGCCCAGTTCGTCATCAAGAATCCCGGTGCCAGCTCGACCTGCGGCTGCGGCTCCTCGTTCTCCGTCTAAGACGGCCAGCTCCCCAAAACGGCGGACAGCGCAAGCTGCTCCGCCGTTTTCTTTTGATCTGGATCAAACAATGTCCCACCCTGGTGCCAGGCACCGGCACCGGACATTTACTGATCCAGATCAAACAATGTCTCACCCTGGTGCCTGACACCATGGTCGGACATTTGCTGATCCAGATCAAAGAATGTCCGGTGCCGGTGCCTCGGCGGCCCCGCCTGGCACCAGGGGGGCATTGTTTGAGGTGGATCAAGGCTTAGCGGGGGTAGAGGGCGCCGAGGATGCGTTCGCCGGCGGCGCCGGTGACGGCGGGCAGGTTGCCGGGCAGGCGGTCCTGGCAGCGCCAGGCGAGCCAGGCGAAGGCGAGCGCTTCGACGTGCTGCGGCGGGATGCCGAGGGCGTCGGTGGTGGCGAGCGTAATCGGGGCGCCGAGGGCGCTTTGCAGCGCTGTCCGCAGCTGGGCGTTGTGGGCGCCGCCGCCGCACACGTAGACGGCGTCGGCGGCCGGGGCGGCGCGGCCGATGGCGTCGGCCAGCGTGACGGCCGTGTAGCGGGTCAGGGTGTGCATCACGTCCTGCGGCGCGGCATCGGGGAAGGCGGCCAGATGGGCGTCGAGCCAGGCCAGGTGGAACAGGTCGCGGCCGGTGCTTTTGGGGGCGGGCAGGGCCAGATACGGTTCGGCCAGCAGGGCGGCGAGCAGGCCGGGTACTTCCCGGCCGCCGGCGGCCCAGGCGCCGTTGGCGTCGTAGGGCTGGCCCTGGTGGCGCTGGATCCAGCCGTCCATCAGGACGTTGCCGGGACCGGTGTCGAAGCCGCTGACGCGGCCGTCGCCGTGCAGCACGGAGATGTTGGCGATGCCGCCGATATTGGCGACGACGCGGGTCTTGCTCGGGGCGCCGAAGACGCTGTGGTGGAAGGCCGGCACCAGCGGCGCGCCTTGGCCGCCGGCGGCGACGTCGCGGCTGCGGAAATCGGCGATGACGTCGATGCCGCACAGCTCGGCCAACAGGGCCGGGTTGTTGCTCTGGCGCGTATAGCCCAGTTCGGGCCGGTGGCGGATGGTCTGGCCATGGGCGCCGACGGCGCGCACATCGGCCGCCTTGATGTCGGCCACGCCGAGCAGGCGGGTGACGCAGTCGGCGTAGTGGATGGCGAGCTGGTTGGCGGCCAGCGCCTCGCGTTCGATCTCATTGGCGCCGGGCGTCTGCAGCGCCAGCAGTTCGGCGCGCAGCGCGGGGGCGAAGGGGACATGGGCGGCAGCCATGGTGCGCGTGGCGCCGGCCCAGAAGTCGACCAGCACGCCGTCCACACCGTCGAGGCTGGTGCCCGACATTAATCCGATAAACAGGCTCATCTTGGCTCTCTTGCAGTATTGTCGTGCCGGCTATTGTCGCCCGATCCGGGCGCGGCTGCAAACGCAGAGCGGAGGGCCAAAGAAAACGGCGCCGCGAAGGGCGCCATTCAGGCTGGGGCGGGTCGCCTTATTTGGCGGCCATATTGCTGGTGCTGCCGTTCGGGCGCAGCAGCGCGAAGCGGTGCATCATGTCGGACGAGACGGTGCGGAAGCGCGCCAGTTCGGCCGTCGTCAGCGGCGCCTGGGCCGTGATATTCAGCTTGGTCGGGTCCTGGGCCTGGCCGCCGACGCGGAACTCATAGTGCAGGTGGGCGCCGGTGGACCAGCCGGTGGAACCGACATAGCCGATCACATCGCCCTGGCTGACCTTGCTGCCCTTGCGCAGATTGCTCGAGAAGCGGCTCATGTGGGCGTAGGCGGTGCTGTAATTGCTCCAGTGCTTGACCACCACCAGATTGCCGTAGCCGCCCTGCACGCCCTGGAAGTCGATCACGCCATCGCCGGAAGCGCGGATCGGCGTGCCTTGCGCGGCGGCGAAGTCGATGCCCTTGTGCTGTTTCCAGTTGCCCGACAGCGGGTGCACGCGCATCGAGAAGCCGGACGAAATGCGCGAGAATTCCAGCGGCGACTTGAGGAAGGCTTTTTTCAGGGCCTTGCCGTCGAAGCTGTAGTAACCGCCGCCCTGCTTGCTGGCCGGGTCTTCGAACCAGACCGATTGGTAGGTCACGCCGCGGTTGGTGAATTCACCGGCCAGGATGCGGCCGGCGCGCACGAATTCGCCATCCTGCCAGAACGTTTCGTAGACCACGTTGAAGCGGTCGCCGCGTTTCAGGTCGGAGCGGAAGTCGATGCTGGTGGAGAACATCTCGACGATCTGCTGCACCACGGAGTCGGGCAGCTTGCTGCCGTCGGCGCTGGAGTCGGTGGCGGCGAACAGGGTGGAGGTGATTTCGCGCGCATGCATCTCGACGCGGCGTTCGAGCTTGGCCGCCACTTCCTCGGCCGTGAAGCTGTCGCCCTTGCGCACGATGGAGAGGTTCTTGACCGGAACATCCTTGCCGTCGACCACGGTGGCGCGCAGCCACAGCAGATTGCCTTCCTCGTCGGTTTGCGCCTGCACGCGCTTGCCGGTTTTCAGCTGCATGACGCCACGGGCAACCTTGTCCTTCTTGATAAAGTTTTCCGCGGCACTGTCTTCGACGCCAAGGCGGCGCAGCAGGGTGGCGAGGGTGTCGCCGGCGCGGATTTTCTCTTCGTGGACGTATTGCTGATTCGGCTGCTGCTGTTCCAGCGCAGCGATCTGGGTGCTGAGGTTGGGAAGCTGGAGGTCTTGGGCGATGGATTTTACTGGCAGGTCGGACGCGTCGGGGGCGAGCGGAGCCACGCCGGCCGCACCGAAAGCGCACACCGCCAGAAACAGGGCGGAAGCGCTGACGATACGCGCCTTGCGCGTCGAGCCTAGCAGATTGAACAAGCCGGAGCTTGTGAACTTGTTTATAGGGTTCATGCAATCAGTTAAAATTTGCCGCTTGAACTTTATGGATTCTTGCTCTTTTGTTCTAACTTATTGATTTGTCTCGTTTTCATCGGGCAATATTGATGGGATCGGGCATTATAACAAAGTCCTGAGCCGTGCCAACAATTTGAGAGAATTTAGCGAAATATGGATATAACCTCCTCCGCGACCGCCAAGGCGAGCGCCCCCCAACTGCCCCTGAGCGAGCGTGTGCAGGAAGCGCTGGCGATCGCCAAGCGCGGCGTCGACGAGCTGCTGATCGAAAGCGAATTCGCGCAAAAGCTGGCGCGTTCCGAGCAAAGCGGCGTGCCGCTGCGCATCAAGCTGGGCCTGGACCCGACGGCGCCGGACTTGCACCTGGGCCACACCGTGGTGCTCAACAAGATGCGCCAGCTGCAAAACCTGGGCCACCAGGTGATCTTCCTGATCGGCGACTTCACTTCGATGATCGGCGACCCGTCGGGCCGCAACGTCACGCGCCCGCCGCTGACGCGCGAACAGATTGAGCTCAATGCCCAGACCTATTTCAAGCAGGCCTCGCTGGTGCTCGACCCGACGAAAACGGAAATCCGCTACAACTCCGAGTGGTGTGACCCGCTGGGCGCGCGCGGCATGATCCAGCTCGCCTCGCGCTACACCGTGGCGCGCATGATGGAGCGCGACGATTTCAGCAAGCGCTTCAAGAATGGGACCCCGATCTCGGTCCACGAGTTCCTCTACCCGCTGATGCAGGGTTACGACTCGGTGGCCCTGAAGTCGGACCTGGAGCTGGGCGGCACCGACCAGAAATTCAATCTGCTGGTGGGGCGCGAGCTGCAGAAAGACTGGGGCCAGGAGCCGCAGTGCATCCTGACCATGCCCCTGCTGGAAGGCTTGGACGGCGTGGAAAAGATGTCCAAGTCCAAGAACAATTACATCGGCATCACGGAGCCGGCCAACACCATGTTCGCCAAGGTGATGAGCATTTCCGACGTGATGATGTGGCGCTACTACGAGCTGCTGTCCTGGCGCTCGATCGCCGACATCGCGGCCCTGAAAGCCGAAGTCGAAGGCGGCAAGAACCCGCGCGACGCCAAGGTGGCGATCGCCCAGGAAATCGTGGCGCGCTTCCACTCGCAGCAGGCGGCCGAGGATGCGCTGGCCGACTTCGTCAACCGTTCCAAAGGCGGCATCCCGGACGATGTGCCGGAAGTGAGCCTGAGCGGCGCCCCGGCCGGCCTGGCCCAGCTGCTGAAACAAGCCAATCTGTGCGCCTCGACCTCGGAAGCCATGCGCATGATCGAGCAGGGCGGCGTGCGCATCGACAGCACCGTGGTCAGCGACAAGGGCTTGAAAGTCGACGCCGGCACCTTCGTGCTGCAGGTGGGCAAGCGCAAGTTCGCGCGCGTGACCCTGACGGCATGATCGCCCTGCTGCAGCGAGTCACCCAGGCCAAGGTGGTGGTCGATGGCGCCGTGATCGGCGCCATCGACGCCGGCCTGATGGTGCTGGTGTGCGCCGAGCGCGGCGACACGGAGAAGGAAGCGGACGCCCTGCTGAACAAGCTGCTGGGCTACCGCGTCTTCGCCGACGAGGCGGGCAAGATGAACCGCAGCGTGACGGACACCGGCGGCGGCCTGCTGCTGGTGCCGCAGTTCACGCTGGCGGCCGACACCAAGTCCGGCACGCGGCCCTCCTTCACGCCGGCCGCCGCGCCGGAAGACGGGCGCCGCCTGTTCGAGCATTTCGTGCGCCAGGCGCGCACAAAGCATCCTATTGTGGAGACGGGGCAGTTCGGCGCCGATATGCAGGTGTCGCTGACCAATGACGGCCCGGTCACGTTCTGGCTGCAAACCAGTGCTAAATAAAGGGAGGGCGTCATGAAACTCTGGAGCGAATCGTTCAAGGATGGCGATCCCATTCCCGGCGAGTTTGCCTTTGCCGTAGCGGACCCGGCGCAGCATGCGCGCCTGTCGGCCAATCTGAGCCCGCACCTGGCGTGGGACGAGGTGCCGCCCGGCACCGCTTCGCTGGCCCTGTTCTGCATCGACGGCGACGCGCCCCAGGATGGCAGCGACGTCAATCGCGACGATGTGGTGCTGCCGGTGGAAGTGCCGCGCGGCGACTTTTTCCACTGGACCCTGATCGATATTCCGCCCAGCGTGACGGCGCTGGCCGCGGGTCAGTTTTCCCGCGGCGTGACGGCGCAGGGCAAGCCCGGCCCGGCCATTGCAGACGGCGGCCAGCCTTGGCGCCAGGGTTTGAACGACTACACCACCTGGTTCGCCGGCGACGCCGCGATGGCGGGCGACTATTATGGTTACGACGGCCCCTGCCCGCCGTGGAACGATATGCGCGCGCACCACTATGTTTTCCGCCTGTACGCGCTGGATATTCCGCGCCTGGAGCTGGAAGGACGCTTTGCCGGCCCCGACGCGCTGCGCGCCATGCACGGCCACATCCTCGATGAAGCCCAGCTGATCGGCACTTACACCCTGTATTCGGCCTTGGCCAAAAAATAATGTCTACTGAAATTCTGTTGATCCGCCATGGCGAGACGGCGTGGAACGCCGTGCGCCGGCTGCAAGGCCATATCGATATCGTTCTCAACGAAGCCGGCCTGCGCCAGGCCGGCGCGCTGGCGCAAGCCTTGGCTGGCGAGCCGCTGGCCGCCATCGTCGCCAGCGATCTGCAGCGCGCGCTGCAGACGGCCGAGGCGGTGGCCGCCAACCACCACTTGCCGGTGCATGCCGACCCGGCCCTGCGCGAGCGCGGCTATGGCGCTTTCGAGGGCATGTTGTATACCGAGATTGAAGCGGCGTATCCGGCCGACTTCGCGGCCTGGCAGGCGCGCGAGGTGGATGCCTGCATGCCGGCCGGCGAACGCCTGGCCGAGAGCTTCCGCCAGTTTTACGCGCGCAGCACGGCCGCCATCGCCCACTGGGCGGCGCGCTATCCGGGCCAGCGCATCGCCGTGGTGGCCCACGGCGGCGTGCTGGAGTGCGCTTACCGCGCCGCCACCGGCATGGCGCTGGACCGGCCGCGCGATTTCCAGATCAAGAATGCCAGCGTCAACCGCTTTGTCTGGGATGGTGGCCAGCTGCGTCTGGCGCAGTGGGGCGACACCAGCCACCTGGCTGCACTGGCGCTCGACGATGTTATTTGAACGTACGTGCTTATTATTTCCACAAGAAAATAGTGTGTCATAACGCCTAAGCTGCACACTTGCCGTTTTCATACAAAATAGTGCTTATAAATTGAGCAGGTGATCGGGTAAAATACTCGGTTTCCCAATCTATCTTTCTGTGAATCAAGTGCAAATCGGACCCCATCAGCTGCGCAACAACGTCTTTGTCGCCCCCATGGCGGGTGTCACGGACCGTCCCTTCCGCCAATTGTGCAAGGAGCTGGGCGCGGGCTATGCGGTGTCCGAGATGGCGGCCTCGAATCCGCGCCTGTGGGCCAGCGAAAAGAGTGCGCGCCGCACCGACCATGCCGGGGAGATGGAACCGAAGGCGGTGCAGATCGCCGGCGCCGACCCGCAAGACCTGGCCGACTGCGCCAAATTCAATGTGGACCGCGGTGCCCAGATCATCGACATCAATATGGGCTGCCCGGTGAAAAAGGTGTGCAATAACTGGTGCGGTTCGGCCTTGTTGCAGCACGAAGACCTGGTCGAGCGCATCCTGCACGCCGTGGTGGGCGCGGTCGACGTGCCCGTCACCCTGAAATTCCGCACCGGCTGGAACCGGGAAAACAAGAACGCCTTGAACATCGCCCGCATCGCCGAGCAGGCCGGCATCCAGATGCTGACCCTGCACGGCCGCACGCGCGCCGACGGCTACACGGGCGACGCCGAGTACGACACCATCGCCGCCGTGAAAGCGGCGGTGAAGATTCCGGTGGTGGCCAATGGCGACATCACGACGCCGGAAAAAGCCCGCTATGTGCTGGATAAGACCGGCGCCGACGCCGTGATGATCGGCCGCGCGGCCCAGGGCCGGCCCTGGATTTTCCGCGAGATCGCGCATTTCCTGGCCACGGGCACGCATCTGCCGCCGCCGCTGGTGGCCGAGGTGCGCAAACTGATGAGCGAGCATTTGCAGGCGCATTACGCCTTTTACGGCGACTTCCTCGGCGTGCGCACGGCGCGCAAGCATATCGGCTGGTATGTGCGCGACCTGGCCGGTGGTGAAGATTTCCGTCAAGCAATGAACAAGCTGGAATCGACAACGGAGCAGTTGCGCGCCGTCGATCAGTTCTTTGAATCCCAATGGAAGTATGGCGAGCGGTTACAATACCGCCTCGCCGAAGAAATGCTGGCCGCTTAAGCGCTGCCAGCGCGGCAAAACATTAGCAGAAACGAAATAAGAATATGAGCAAAGAAAGTATCCAGGAAGTCGTCCAGAAGAGCCTTGAAGACTATTTCAATGACCTGGGCGAGCAGCAGGCCTCGAATATCTACGATATGGTCGTGCTGACGGTCGAGAAGCCCATCCTCGAAGTGGTGATGACGCGCGCGGACGGCAACCAGTCGCATGCCGCCCAGATGCTCGGCATTAATCGCAATACTTTGCGAAAGAAATTACAGGAACACGGCCTGCTGTAAACTAGGTCCGACGTCCGGCTCCGCAAGTGGCTGTGACCGGCCGCTATGGCGGCCGGTGGGTGTGTTCAACCAGAATATTCAACAACCTGTCCCACAGCCATGATTAAACAAGCTCTCATCTCCGTTTCCGACAAAACCGGCGTACTCGATTTCGCGCGCGCCCTGTCGGCGATGGGCGTCAACATACTGTCCACCGGCGGCACGGCCAAACTGCTGGCCGATAACGGCGTTGCCGTGACCGAGGTGGCCGACTACACCGGCTTCCCGGAAATGCTGGACGGCCGCGTCAAGACGCTGCACCCGAAAGTCCACGGCGGCATCCTGGCCCGCCGCGACCTGCCCGAGCACGTGGCCAAGCTGGAAGAGCACAGCATTCCGACCATCGATATGGTGGTGGTGAACCTGTACCCGTTCCAGGCCACGGTGGCCAAGGAAGAATGCACGCTGGACGAAGCCATCGAGAACATCGACATCGGCGGCCCGGCCATGCTGCGTTCGGCGGCCAAGAACCACAAGGACGTGGTGGTGATCTGCGACCCGTCCGACTACGGCCATGTGCTGGCGGAGATGAAGACCACCGACAGCGCCCCCGGCTATGTGAGCTATGAGACCCGCTTCATGCTGGCCAAGAAGGTGTACGCCCACACCGCCCAGTACGACGGCGCCATCACCAATTACCTGAGCAGCCTGGGTCCGGACCGTTCCCACGCCACCCGTGGCGCGTATCCGCAGACCCTGAACGTGCACTTCGAAAAAGTGCAGGACATGCGTTACGGCGAAAACCCGCACCAGAGCGCCGCTTTCTACCGCGATCTGAATCCGGTGGCCGGCGCGCTGGCGAACTACCGCCAGCTGCAGGGCAAGGAACTGTCCTTCAACAATATCGCCGACGCCGACGCCGCATGGGAATGCGTGAAGAGCCTGGGCGGCTTCGACCAGGCTGCGGCTTGCGTCATCATCAAGCACGCCAATCCTTGCGGCGTGGCGCTGGGCGCGAACGCGGTGGACGCCTACAAGCGCGCGCTGCAGACCGACCCGACGTCGGCCTTCGGCGGCATCATCGCCTTCAATACCGTGGTGGACGGCGCGGCGGCGACCGAGCTGGCCAAGCTGTTCGTGGAAGTGCTGATCGCGCCATCCTTCACGGCCGAAGCGCTGCAGATCCTGTCGGCCAAGCAGAACGTGCGCCTGCTGGAAATCCCACTGGGCGAGGGCGTCAACCCGCTCGACCTGAAACGCGTGGGCGGCGGCCTGCTGGTGCAGTCGGCCGATTCGAAAAACGTGCTGCTGGCCGACCTGAAAGTCGTGACCAAACTGCAGCCTACCCAGCAGCAGCTGCAAGACCTGATGTTCGCCTGGCGCGTGGCCAAGTACGTGAAGTCGAATGCCATCGTCTTCTGCGCTAACAATATGACGCTGGGCGTGGGCGCCGGCCAGATGAGCCGCATCGACTCCGCGCGCATCGCCTCGATCAAGGCGCAGAACGCCGGCCTGTCGCTGGCCGGTTCGGTGGTGGCGTCGGACGCCTTCTTCCCCTTCCGCGACGGCCTCGATGTGGTGGTGGACGCGGGCGCGACCTGCGTCATCCATCCGGGCGGCTCCATGCGCGACCAGGAAGTGATCGACGCCGCCGACGAGCGCGGCGTGGTGATGGTCTACACCGGCACCCGCCACTTCCGCCACTGATCCGCGTCACACTGCGCTGACAATGCGGTAAACAAAAGCGCCCGCTGCTAGCGGGCGCTTTCTTTCGTGGCATATAATCTGGCGATGATAATTCTCGGCATCGACCCCGGCTTGCGCACCACCGGCTTTGGCGTCATTCAAAAGCAGGGCAGCAAGCTGCGTTACATCGCTTCCGGCACCATCAAGAGCGGCGAGGGCGATTTGCCGACGCGGCTCAAAGTGATCCTCGACGGCGTGTCCCAGGTGGCCGCCACCTACCGGCCCGACTGCGCGGCCATCGAACAGGTCTTCGTCAACGTCAATCCGCAATCGACCCTGCTGCTGGGCCAAGCGCGCGGTGCGGCCATTTGCGCCCTGGTCAGCCATACGCTGAGCGTGGCCGAATACTCGCCGACCCAGGTCAAGCAGGCGGTGGTGGGCACCGGCCGCGCCGCCAAGCCGCAGGTGCAGGATATGGTGGCGCGCCTGCTGGCGCTACCCGGCCTGCCCGGCACCGATGCGGCCGACGCTTTAGGCGTGGCGATCTGCCATGCGCACAGCCAGGCGACGCTGGCGCTGGTGGGCAGCATGGCCGCCGCCCGCCTGGCGGAAGCTGCCACCAAGACGCCGGCACGCAAAACGGCGCGCGGAGCGAAGGCGCAGCAGGCCGCGAGCGCGGCACCGGCAGGCCAGGCGGAAGCGGTTGCGCTGCCTGCGGACGGGCGCAGCGCACCGGCCAAGGCCGTGCTGGCGGGCCTGCGCATGCGGCGCGGGCGCCTGGTCGGCTAAACTCTCTCTTTTATCCAAGGTATTCGAATAATGATCGGACGACTCTCCGGGGTTCTGCTTGAAAAAAATCCGCCACAACTGCTGGTTGACGTGCAGGGCGTGGGTTATGAAGTCGATGTGCCGATGAGCACCTTCTACAACCTGCCCGGCGTGGGCGAGCGCGTGGTACTGTTCACGCACCAGGCCATCCGCGAGGACGCCCACCTGCTGTTCGGCTTCGGCAATGCCGAGGAGCGCGCCGTGTTCCGCCAACTGATCAAGATCAGCGGTGTGGGCGCGCGCACCGCGTTGTCCATCCTGTCCGGCATGTCGATTAGCGACCTGGCCCAGGCCGTGACTCTGCAGGAAGCGGGCCGCCTGATCAAGGTGCCGGGCATCGGCAAGAAGACTGCCGAGCGCCTGCTGCTCGAATTGAAGGGCAAGCTGGGCGCCGACATCGGCGCCGGCGGCGCGCATGCGGTGCCCGATTCGCAGAGCGACATTCTGAACGCGCTGCTCGCTTTGGGGTATTCTGACAAGGAAGCGCTGCAGGCGCTGAAGACAGTGCCGGCCGGTTCCTCCGTCTCGGACGGCATCAAGCAGGCGCTGAAAGCGCTGTCCAAAGGTTAAGGCATCATGAGCATCCAGACCGACGATTTCACGCCCCAGCGCATCATCGATGCCGCGCCATCCTCGCCCAACGAGGAAGCCATCGAACGCGCGCTGCGGCCCAAGCACCTCGATGAATACGTCGGGCAGAGCAAGATTCGCAACCAGCTGGAAATCTTCATCACCGCCGCGCGCAAGCGCAGCGAGGCACTCGACCATACCCTGCTGTTCGGGCCACCGGGCCTGGGCAAGACCACGCTGGCCAATATCATCGCGCGCGAGATGGGCGTGAACCTGCGCCAGACGTCGGGGCCGGTGCTCGAGCGTCCCGGCGACCTGGCCGCCATCCTGACCAATCTGGAAGCGAACGATGTGCTCTTCATCGACGAGATCCACCGCCTGTCGCCGGTGGTCGAAGAGATCCTGTACCCGGCGCTGGAAGACTACCAGATCGATATCATGATCGGCGAAGGTCCGGCCGCGCGCTCGGTCAAGCTCGACCTGCAGCCGTTCACCCTGGTGGGCGCCACCACGCGCGCCGGCATGCTGACCAACCCGCTGCGCGACCGCTTCGGCATCGTGGCGCGGCTGGAGTTCTACACCGTGCCCGAACTGGCCAAGATCGTCACGCGCAGCGCCGCGCTGCTGAAAGCGAATATCGATGCCGACGGCGCCGTCGAAATCGCCCGCCGCGCGCGCGGCACGCCACGTATCGCCAACCGCCTGCTGCGCCGCGTGCGCGATTATGCGGAGGTGAAGAGCAATGGCGATATCACGAAAGAGCTGGCCGACGCTGCGCTGGTGATGCTCGACGTCGACCACGTCGGCTTCGACGTGATGGACCGCAAGCTGCTGGAAGCGGTGCTGTACAAATTCGGCGGCGGCCCGGTCGGCATCGGCAACCTTGCCGCCGCTATCGGCGAAGCGGCCGACACCATTGAGGATGTGCTGGAACCGTATCTGATTCAGCAAGGTTTCCTGCAGCGCACCCCGCGCGGCCGGGTGGCCACCGCCGCCGCCTATATGCACTTCGGCGTGACGCCGCCGCGCACCAATCCGACTGGGGATTTGTGGGATAACTAGGGGAAATGTACATCACCTCAAAAACGACAAAGCCGCCCATCGGGCGGCTTTGTCGTTTAGTGCGAACCTTGGCCGCAGCGTACAGCTAGGGCCTTTCCTACCAGACTCACCCGTAGCATGAGCTAAGCCCCTGGAACAGGTACCGGAGTGATAGAGATACTTAGTTGCCTGCGAGGCGGAGGCGAAGGGTGAAGAAAATACCAGCTAAACCAAGCACTAGCATTATATAAGTGGACGGCTCTGGCACAGGCGCGATAGGCAAGCGAGTAAGCGAGACCATTGTTCCTTGAATGTCTGCATCGAATCTTTTCTCACCAAACGCGACGTAGTTATAAACGAAACCAGAGGTGGGAAAGTTGAAAAAGGGAACGTTACTTAGAGCCGCGCTCTGCAGTATATCGTCGCCGATAAAATACATCCGGAAGCGGGACATTTCATCAGCGAGGTAAGAGTAGGTTTCAAAACTTACATGGTCAGTAGAAGAAAAAAGTTGCTGCGATTTAGGCGGCAATACTTTAATCACGGAAATCGTGGGGGTACTGGTGTCAGAAAATTTGAAATTTGTGTTGTTGACAGAGAAATTGGCTGTATTGCCAACGCCGTCCTGGCTGTAAATCCGATAGTCGTAGGCGCCACCGGGAGCCACAATCTGCGCGAGCTTGGTGGTTGTATCGTAGGTAAAACTACCTTGAACAAGCTGTCCAAGCGAAACACGCTCGTTCCGAAGGGTAACGTTGTCGACGCTGCTAAAAGAAGAGTCCGGGTAGCGGGTAGTGATGTCGTTGATTTTTGCAGTGAAACCATAACTCACCAGCTCTGCATGGGCCGAAGGCAGGGCACCAAAGCTACTCAGGAGAAGCGCGGCAATTTTAGCGCGAATGTTCATGGTATTAAGATAATTTTATTTTCCAATTGTCAATTATAAACTGTAAGGCCCACACCACGCTAGCTTGTCTCCGGCGAATATCCCTTGCCTCTCGTTATAAACCCTAGAAAAATGAGGGCATAGCCCAGGCAATCATTTTGCCTGCCATCCTGCGGGGGAACCTATGCCCTACCACGCATCGCGGAACCTGTTTTGGAAACTGTTCCTGCCCATCGGCGTCGTATTGCTGCTGAGCGCGCTGGCGGCTGCGCTGTTTTTGCCGGCGGCCATTGAGCGCAATGCGCAGCAGGATGCGGTCGATGCAGCCCAGGCCACGGTGCGCCAGTTTCTGATCCTGCGCCGCTATTACACGGAGAACGTGGCGGCCAAGGTGCTGGCGCAGTCCGATCTGAAAGTCTCGTTCGACCATCGCGGCGACGCTAACACCATCCCGCTGCCGGCCACCATGGTGCACGATCTGAGCCTGCTGCTGCAGGATGGTGGCACCAGCCTCAAACTCTACAGTCCCTATCCTTTTCCCAACCGCGCCGGGCGCGAGCTCGATAGCTTCGGCCAGGAGGCGTGGAACTTTTTGAAGGCGAATCCCGACGCGGCTTTCGTGCGCACCGATCTGCTGCAGGGCAAGCGCACCGTGCGCGTGGCCTTGGCCGACCGCATGAGCGCCCAGGCTTGCGTGGCTTGCCACAACACTCTGCCCAGTAGCCCGAAAAAGGATTGGAAGCTGGGCGATGTGCGTGGCGTGCTGGAAGTGCAGTCCAGCCGCGAGGTGGCCAGCGCCGCGCGCGTGGTGACGCTGACGCTCGGCACCTTGGGCGCGATCATGCTGCTGATCGCCATCTTCCTACGCGTTTTCTATCAGCGCAATATCGCCCGTCCGCTGCATGCGGCGCTCGACTCGGCGCGTTCGCTGACGGCCTCCAGCTCCGAGCAGGTGGCGGCGGTGCAGGCGATTGCGGCCGGCGATCTGGATGCAAAACTGGCGCCGACCGTGCTGCCCGCGATTCCGCGCGAAGCTTTGACCCATGACGAGGCGGGCGAGGTGCTGCAATCGGTGCTGGATATGGCTGCCGTGCAGCGTTCCTTCGATCAGGCTTTCGCCAGCATGACGGAAGCGTTGCGTGCCAGCCGCGCGGCCGGCCAGGCACGCGACTGGATGAAGTCGGGCCAGAACGATATCAACACCTTGTTGCGTGGCGAACCGGAACTGGCGGCGATGGCTGAGCGCATTCTCCGCTATCTGGCACAGCGGCTGGGGGCCAGTGTTGGCGTCCTTTATCTGCAGGAGGAGGATAAGCCGCGCATGGAGCGCGTGGCCGGCTATGCGCTCGCTGCGGACGGCGCGCATCCGCAAAGCGTGGCGGCGGGCGAAGGCTTGATCGGACAAGCGATGCGCGAGCAGCGCACGCTGTGCGTCAGCGATGTGCCGCCCGACTTCTTGCCGGTGGCCTCGGCGCTGGGCCGGGCGCAGCCGGCCAGCTTGCTGGTGGCGCCACTGCTGCATGGGACGAATCTGGTGGGCGCGATTGAGCTGGGCAGCTTCCGCGCCTTTGGCGCGCAGGAGCTGGAGTTCATGGAAGTGGTGCGCGAGGCGCTGGCTATCGGTTTCGAGGTAGCGCTGGCGCGCGTGCGCCTGCGCCAGCTCTTGAGCAATACCGAACAGCAGGCCGAGGAGTTGCGCGTGCAGCAGGAGGAACTCCAGCAAAGCAATGAAGAGCTGGAAGAACGCGCCGAGCTGCTGGAGCGCCAGCGCGAGCAGATCCGCGCCAAGAACGCCGATCTGGAAGAGGCCAGCCGCGAGCTGGCCGCGCGCGCCGAGCAGCTGCAGAAGGTCAGCGCCTACAAGACGGAATTCATGGCGAATATGTCGCACGAGCTGCGCACGCCGCTGAACAGCATGCTGATTCTGGCCTCCATGCTGAAGGAGAACAAGAGTGGCAATCTGGAGGCGCGCCAGCTGGAATACATCACGACCATCCATCACGCGGGCAAGGACTTGCTCGATCTGATCAACGATATTCTCGACCTGTCCAAGGTGGAGGCGGGCGCGGTGGAGTTCGAATATTCGACGGTTTCGCCGCAGCAGTTGTGCGAATCGATGCTGGCCCTGTTCCAGGCACCGGCTACGCAGAAGGCGCTGGCGCTGACGGCCACGGTGGCGCCGGAGGTGCCGGCCGCGCTGCATCTCGATTCGCAAAGGGTGCAGCAGATCCTGAAAAACCTGCTGTCGAACGCGATCAAGTTCACCAGCAAGGGCGGCGTGGGACTGAAGATACGCCGCGCCCGCGCCGACGAGAATCCCTTGCCGGGACCGGCCCTGGCTTTCGATGTCAGCGATACCGGCATCGGCGTGGCAGCGGACAAGCATGCGCTGATCTTCGAAGCCTTCAAGCAGGCCGACGGCAGCATCAGCCGCAGTTATGGCGGCACAGGACTGGGTCTGTCGATCTCCCTGCAGACGGCGCGCAAGATGGAGGGCGAACTGCTGCTGCGCAGCGAGGAGGGCAAGGGCAGCACCTTCACTCTTTTCCTGCCGCTGGCGCAGGCGGCCGATGCGCAGCGCAGCGCGCCGCTGCCTGGAGATATCTTGCCGCCGCTGCCGGACGACCGTGGCCGCCTGGCGCCGGGCCAGCATTGCATCCTGATCGTGGAGGACGACCGCGCCTTCGCTGCCGTGCTGATGGACCTGGTGCACCAGCGCGGCTACAGCGCCCTGGTGGCGCACGACGGCGAGAGCGCCTGCGCGCTGGCCAGCCAGCATCTGCCGGGCGGCGTGCTGCTCGACGTGAAGCTGGCGCGCAGCGATGGCTGGGAGGTGATGCGGCGCTTGAAGTCTGAACAGCGCACGCGCCGGATTCCGGTGCATTTCATCTCCGGCCTGGAGCAGGCGCAGCAAGCCTTGCGCATGGGCGCCATCGGCTATGTGAACAAGCCGGTCACACGCGAGCAGCTGGACCAGGTGTTCGATACGCTGGAAGCGGCCATGTCCGGTCCAGCGCGCAGCCTGCTGCTGGTGGAGGACGACGCCACCGAAGCGTCCAGCCTGACGGCGCTGCTGTCGGGCCGTGGCGCCGAGGTGGCGCAGGCGGCCAGCGGGGCCGAAGCCTTGCAGCGCCTGGGCGAGGAGACGTTCGACTGCGTGGTGCTGGACCTGGGCCTGCCGGACATGGCGGGCGGCGAGCTGCTGTCGCGCCTGCGCGCCGATGCGCGCTGGCGCAGCCTGCCGGTCATCATCCACTCGGGCCAGGAATTATCCCGCGAACAACAGCGGGAGTTGAACTGCATAGCCGACAGTGTCATCATCAAGGGAGCGCGCAGCCCGGAAAGGCTGCTGAGCGAAGTAAGCCTGTTCCTGCACGCGGTGGAGCAGCGCCGCGAGGGCGCGGCGGCCGATGAGGACAGGCGTTTGCCGGACAAGGCCGCCCTGGGCGGCAAGACGGTGCTGATCGTCGATGACGATATGCGCAATCTGTTCTCGCTGACAGGTTTGCTCAGCGAGCAAGGCATGCTGGTGCTGGAAGCCGAGAATGGCCGCGAAGGGCTGGATTGCCTGGAGCGGCACGAGGAGGTGGCGGTGGTGCTGATGGATATCATGATGCCGCAGATGGATGGCTACGAGGCCATGCGTGCCATGCGCGCCGACGCCCGCTGGCAGGCCTTGCCGGTGATCGCCATGACGGCCAAGGCCATGCCCGACGACTACCAGAAATGCCTGGAGGCGGGCGCCAGCGACTATCTGGCCAAGCCGCTCGATGTGGAACAGTTGCTGTCGCTGCTGCGCGTCTGGTGCAGCCGCTGAGGATATGCGATGAGCCAGTCCCTGATCTCGCCCCCGCCGTCCCTTGCCGCCGCCGAGGCGCCGCTCTCGGTGCCGGTGCTGCTGGTGGACGACCGTCCCGAGAATCTGCTGGCGATGGAGGCGCTGCTGCAAGGCCTGCCTTACGCGCTGGACGTGACGTGCGCCGGTTCCGGCAACGAGGCGCTGGCGATCAGTCTGAAACGCGACTTCGCGGTGGTGCTGCTGGACGTGCAGATGCCCGATATGGACGGCCTGGAAACGGCCACCCTGCTGCGCGCCAATCCGAAAACGCGCCATCTGCCGATTATTTTCGTCACTGCCGGCCTGCATGACGAGCTGCGCCAGTTCAAGGGCTATGAAACCGGCGCCATCGACTTTCTGATCAAGCCGATCGAGCCGGTGGTATTGCGCAGCAAGGTGGCGGTGCTGTGCGAGCTGTATGCCAAGTGCCGCGAGCTGGAAGAACACAAGGCCAGCCTGGAGGCGCGCGTGGCCGAGCGCACGCGCAGTCTGAGCGCGCTGGCGGCGCAGCTGAGCGAGGAAGTGCAGGCACGCCGCCTGTCCGAACAGGCCTTGCGCGATAGCGAAGCGCGGCTGCGCATGGTGATCGACAGTGCCTGCGAAGCTTTCATCGCCTTCAGTGCGGCGGGCATCATCATCGAATGGAACCAGCGTGCCGAGGAACTGGTGGGCTGGCCGCGCGCCGATGCGCTGGGGCGGCAGGTGCTGGATTTCCTGAACCCGCCGCCGGCCGAGGGCGGGCAAGCTCCGCTTGCCATAGCGGATGCCAGCGACGATGCCTGCGCACAGGCTGGCGCTGCCGCGCCTGTGCCGGACCTGGAGCAATTGCTGCCGGGCGAGCCAGGCGCCGCCAGCCGCGTGCAGGAGCTGTGCATGTGGCGGCGCGACGGCAGCCATTTCGCGCTGGAGCTCAGCGTCTGGCCCATTCCCGACAGCGAGCCGCCACTGTATGGCTGTCTGCTGCGCGACATCACCGTGCGCCGCGAGCAGGAGGACGCGCACCTGCGCACCAGCGCCTCGCTGCAGGAAACCGTGGCGGCGCGCACCGCCCAGCTGCGCCAGGCCATGGATCAACTGGTCGATACGGAACGCATGGCGGGGCTGGGCGGCATTGTTGCCGCCGTCGCGCACGACCTGAATACGCCGGTCGGCAATCTGGTGCTGCTCGCTTCCGCCCTGCGTGAACGCATCGCCGCCCTTGCCACCGACGCGCTGGAAGGCCATCTGACCCGCTCGCGCCTGTGCGAAGCCGTGGCCGATTGCAAGGAAGGCAGCGGCCTGCTGATCCGCAGCGCCGAGCGCGCGCAGGAACTGATTGAAAGCTTCAAGAACGTGGCGGTGGATCAGACCAGCCAGAAACGTCGCCAGTTCGACCTGGCCGGCTGCGTGCACGATATCGCCGCAACCCTGGGCCGCATGACGCGCATGGCGAATGTGAAGGTCGAGTTGAAAATCCCGCCCGGCATTGCGCTGGACAGCTATCCGGGCCACCTGGAACAAGTGTTCAACAACCTGATCGTCAACTCCATCGTGCACGGCTTCGACGGCCGCAGCGAAGGCACGATCACGGTCGCGGCCTGCGTGGAAGGCGAATATGTGCGCATCGACTACCGCGACGACGGCGTCGGCATCGCGCCCGAGCTGCAGCAGAAAGTGTTTGAAGCGTTCTACTCGACAAAGTTTGGCAAAGGCGGCTCCGGCCTCGGCCTGTTTATCGTGCGCCGCCTGCTGTGCAATGTGCTCAAAGGCGAAGTCAAGCTCGACAGCACGCCCGGCGCCGGCGTCCACTTCGCCATCAAGCTCCCCCTCAAAGTCCCCGCCTGAGGCCGCAACGGCTGAGCCCGTGTCCGATTTTGGGGCCAGACCCCAAAATCGGACACGAGGTCAGCTGTTGTGGGTTTAGTCCTGGCGCAGCCAGGTTTGCGAGCGGCCGAGCATGGGGACGCCGATGTAGCCGCGCACTTCGAGTTTCTTGCCGCCGTCGGCCAGCTTCAGTTTGCTGCGGTAGACTTTGCCGTTGTCGGGGTCGAGGATTTCGCCGTCGTTGTATTCGCTGCCGTCTTTTTTCAGGCCGCTCATGAAGACCATGCCGACAATGGGCTGGTCCTTGCGCGCATCCTTGCACTTCTCGCACTTGGGGTTCTGCTCTTCGTCGGCGGCGCGGAACAGTTTTTCGATGCGGCCCTGCAGCACGCCATTGGTCTCGGTGATGCGGATCAGGGCCTTGGGCTTGCCGCTGACGTCATCGATGTTTTTCCACAGACCGACCGGGGAGCTGTCGTCGGCCATGGCGGGCGCGGCGAGCAGGCTGGCGGCAATCAGGGCGGCTTGAATCATGGGGCGCATCGGGAGTCTCCTGTAGCTGGGTTGTTAATATTGTTAATCGATTATGCCACGCGCCAGCGCACCATCAGCCGCGCCGGCCCATCTGGCGTGACGACTTCGCCACAGTCGCGGAAGCCGGCGCGCTGGTAGCTGCGGATCGCGCGGCCATTGGCGGGCGTGGGATCGGCCTGCACCTTGCTCACGGCAGGATCGCTGAAGAGCAGGGTGCAGAAGTCGTCGAGCAGGGCGCTGCCCAAGCCCTGGCCGAGCCGTTCGCCGTCGGCCAGGAACAGGTCGATGCCGCGCGCGCCGGGATCGGTTTCGTCTTCCCACCAGCCGCCGCCCGAACCCATCACCACATAGGATTGAATGAAGCCGGCCGGCTCGCCGTCGAGCAGGGCGATGTAGCCGAGGGTGTCGGCATCCTCGCCGGTCAGTTCCATGAAGGTGTCGGACACCTGCTCCAGGGTTCCGGGTTCGTCCCACCAGGCGCGGATATGAGGGCGGTTCAGCCAGTCGTGCAGCAGGGGCATGTCGGCGGGATGCAGACGACGGAAGGTAAAGCGGGGCATGGGACTCCGGAATGAAAAAAGGCGGCCCGCAGGCCGCCTGGTGTTACGCCATTACGCGGCGGGCAGTTTCGCCAATTGCTCCTGCATCTTGGCCAGGGTGGCGCCGAAAGTGGCGACGCGTTCCTGCTCCTGCGCGACCACGGCGGCCGGGGCGCGCGCGACGAAGCTTTCGCTCGACAGCTTGCCGCTGGCCTTGGCGATCTCGCCTTCCAGGCGAGCGATCTCCTTGGACAGGCGCTCGCGCTCGGCCTTCACGTCGATCTCCACTTTCAGCATCAGCTTGGTGGTGCCGACCACGGAGACGGCGGCCGGCGATTCCGGCAGCGCATCGACGATCTGCACTTCGGACAGCTTGCCCAGCAGCTGGACGTACGGTGCGAAGGCGGCCATGCGCTCCTTGTCGGCGCCGGACGCTTCCACGATCAGCGGCACGCGCAGCGACGGCGACAGTTTCATTTCGCCGCGCAGATTGCGGGTGGCGTCGGTCAGCGCTTTCAGTTCGCCGATCCAGGCTTCGGCCGCTTCGTCGATCTTCTCGGCGTTCGGCAGCGGGTAAGGCTGGGTCATGATGGAGGCGTTGGCGGTGTCGCCTTTGCCAGCCAGCGGGGCCACGGTCTGCCACAACTGCTCGGTCACGAACGGGATCACCGGATGCGCCAGGCGCAGCACCACTTCCAGCACGCGCAGCAGGGTGTGGCGGGTGGCGCGCTGCTGGCCTTCGGTGCCTTGCTGGACCTGGACTTTCGCCAGTTCCAGATACCAGTCGCAGTATTCGTCCCACACGAATTTATAGATCGTGCTGGCGATATTGTCGAAGCGGTAGTCGGCAAAGCCCTTGGCCACGTCCTGTTCGGCCTTTTGCAGCAGGGAGATGATCCACTTGTCGGCCTGCGACAGGTCGGCCTCATTGGCCGAGCAGTCCTTGCCTTCGGTGTTCATCAGCACGAAGCGGGTGGCGTTCCACAGCTTGTTGCTGAAGTTGCGGTAGCCTTCGCAGCGGCCCAGGTCGAAGTTGATGTTGCGGCCCAGCGAGGCGTAGCTGGCCATGGTGAAGCGCACGGCGTCGGTGCCGTAGGCGGCGATCCCTTCCGGGAATTCCTTGCGCGTGGCTTTCTCGATCTTCTCGGCCTGCTTCGGATTCATCAGGCCTGCGGTACGCTTGGCCACCAGGGTGTCCAGATCGATGCCGTCGATCAGATCGATCGGGTCCAGGGTATTGCCCTTGGACTTGGACATCTTCTGGCCCTGCGAGTCGCGCACCAGGCCGTGCACGTACACGGTCTCGAACGGCACCTTGCCGGTGAAGTGGCAGGTCATCATGACCATGCGCGCCACCCAGAAGAAGATGATGTCGAAGCCCGTCACCAGCACGGACGATGGCAGGAAGGCTTTCAGGTCAGGCGTTTCTTCCGGCCAGCCCAGGGTCGAGAAGGGCACCAGGGCGGAGGAGAACCAGGTGTCGAGCACGTCGGCTTCGCGTTTCAGCGGACCGCTGCTGCCGGCGGAGGCGGCTTTGGCCAGCGCCTCTTCCTCGCTGCGGGCGACGAAGATATTGCCTTGCTCGTCGTACCAGGCCGGGATCTGGTGGCCCCACCACAGCTGGCGCGAGATGCACCAGTCCTGGATGTTGTTGAGCCACTGGTTGTATGTGTTGCTCCAGTTTTCAGGCACGAACTTGATTTCGCCGCTGGCGACCTTGTCCAGCGCCACTTCGGCGATCGATTTGCCGGGGTAGAACGTGCCTTCCGGCGCCGGCTTGCTCATGGCGACGAACCACTGGTCGGTCAGCATCGGTTCGATGACGACGCCGGTACGGTCGCCGCGCGGCACCATCAGCTTGTGCGGTTTGACCGCTTCCAGCAGGCCTTGCGCTTCCAGGTCGGCGACGATCTGCTTGCGCGCGGCGAAACGGTCCAGGCCACGGTAGGCGGCGGGGGCGTTGTCGCTGATCTTGGCGTCCAGGGTCAGGATGGACGGCATGTCCAGGTTATGGCGCTGGCCGACGGCGTAGTCGTTGAAGTCGTGGGCCGGCGTGATCTTCACGCAGCCGGTGCCGAATTCCTTGTCCACATAGGAGTCGGCGATGACCGGAATTTCACGCTCGCACAGCGGTAGCTTGAGCAGCTTGCCCACCAGCGCCTGATAGCGCTCGTCGGTCGGATCGACCGCCACGGCGACGTCGCCCAGCATGGTTTCGGGACGGGTGGTGGCCACGGTCAGGAAGCCGCTGCCATCGGCCAGCGGGTACTTGATATGCCACATGGAGCCGTCTTCTTCCTCCGACACCACTTCCAGGTCGGAGACGGCGGTGCCCAGCACCGGGTCCCAGTTCACCAGGCGCTTGCCGCGGTAGATCAGGCCTTGCTCGTACAGGCGCACGAAGACTTCGGACACGACTTTCGAACGCGTCTCGTCCATCGTGAAGTATTCACGGTTCCAGTCGGGCGAAGTGCCCATGCGGCGCATCTGGCCGGTGATGGTGGAGCCGGATTTTTCCTTCCACTCCCACACTTTTTCGATGAATTTTTCGCGGCCCAGGTCATGGCGCGAGATTTTCTGCGCATCGAGCTGGCGCTCAACGACGATCTGGGTGGCGATGCCGGCGTGGTCGGTGCCGGGAATCCAGGCGGTGTTATGGCCCAGCATGCGGTGGTAGCGCGTCAGACCGTCCATGATGGTCTGGTTGAAGGCGTGGCCCATATGCAGGGTGCCGGTCACATTCGGCGGCGGCAGCTGGATGCTGAAGGAAGGCTTGCTCAGGTCGAGGGAGGCTGCGTAGTAACCGCGCTTTTCCCACTCGCTGCGCCAGAACTGTTCAATGTCGGCAGGCTCGAAAGACTTGGCTAATTCCATGATAGGGGACTGTAATTTTGGCGAAAACGACCATTATAAGGGAATAGCGGCCGTTCCACGGGGGGCGGGATGCGCGGCGGGCCTGCCGCGCATCCCCTGTACTCAGGGCGTCAGATTGAAATTGATGCCGGTCTGGTTGATGGAACCGATATCGACGGCGGCATTGGTCTTCACCGCATAGCCCACGGCGGTGGCGTCGAGGCGGTACATGCCGCTGCTTGGCGTGGTGGCGGTGGAACTGAAGACCAGGGGCAGGGAACTGCTGTAGGAGACATACTGGATCGGCGCCACGGGCAGTTTCGCCAGCGTATAACTGCCGTTAAGCAGGTCTGCGGCCTGGTAGCGCAGGGCCACGGCTGGTCCGCCGCTGATGACCTGGCGCGCCGTGACCATGGCCACCTCGGTGGCGCTGGCCGGCGTCAGGGTGACGGTGCCGCTGATGCTGCCCTGCAGGCTGGGCGGCAGCGTGAGCGGCGCGGCGGAGGTGCTGAGGGCGGTAATCGTGCTGCCTGCCGCCACCGGCACGGCGCCGACCACCCCGGCGGCGCGGTCGTCGGCGGTGATGACCACGTCGTAGTTCCCGGCCGGTAGCCGGGTCAGGGCGAATTCGCCGCTGCTGGCATTGGGTACCGTGGCGGCGATGATGGCGCCATTCTGTTGCGCCGTAATGGCGACATGGCTGCCCAGCAGGGCGCTGCTGACAAAGCCGCCGATGCCGTTCAAGGTGGCCGGCACCACCTTCACGACAGGCTTGAGCGCGTAACTGCCATTGCCCTTGCTGACCACGGATTTGCAGGCGTCGAAGTCGAGCACCAGATCGACGCGCTGGTTGGCGCCGACATCGAAATCGTTGACCAGCTTGATGCCACTCTGGACGGCGCTGGGCGTGTCCAGTGAGCGTTCGAGCAGCGAGCCGCTGGGCACCACGGTGTTGGCGCTACCGCCGGCGCCGTTGGGGTCGAGCACCAGGCGGATTTGCGAGTAGTGGCCGGTGGCCAGCGAAGCCTGGCCCAGCGCCTCCAGCGCGCCATTGGTCAGGTTGAGCAGATTGATCTTGCGCGCCGGCGTCAGCGTGATGTCGGTCCAGCCGTTATCGGTGTCGCTGGCGATATTGCTGGCGTGGATGCGCACCTTGGTGACGGTGATGTTGACCGCGTCGAAACCGCAGGCCGGGGCGTCGGTCAAGGAAACGGCGACCGTGCCCATGGTGGTTGCGGGCGGCGGCGTGCCGCCATTGCCGCCGCCCCCACCGCCACCTCCGCCGCCGCAGGATGCCAGCAGGACCAGGGCGGTGCTGACGGCCGCGCCAGCGGCCAGACGGGGGAAGAGGCGGCTTGTCTTCATGATCGACCTCGCAGAAAGGAATAGGGAAAGGGGAGGCGCGCGAACGGCTCCGTCCAGACCATTATGCAGCGAATTGTCCTTATGGTATCGAGCCTGAGCGGCTTCGCAACACTTTGCAGAAAGATTGGCTTGCCAGGTCAGTAAGTTTGCCTGAAGGGCAATGCGAGGTGCTATGCGGCAGGGGTTTATGGCGCCGGGCAGCGCACATTCCAGGCGGTCAGCTCGGTGCGCGATTTGCGCACGGTGACGTGGGTTTCGGCGCCGATATCGCTGCGGAAGACCAGCAAGGCCATGCCGGCGTCGGGGCTGCCGGCCGGTTCTCGGCTCACCGCGTCGAGCTGGAAGCTGCGCGCGCGCAGCCTGGCGCAGGCCGTATTGCCGGCCATGAGCAGGCGCGCACGCTCCAGCAGCTCGCTGCGATTGACCAGCAGGGTCAGGGTGGACATATCGGGCAGGGCTTGCAGCAGGCGCACCGGATGCACGGGCGGCTTGCTGGCTTCCGGCGCACCGCACTGCGGCTTGTGGTGCAGCCAGACCAGCTGCTGGGCTGGCAGGTGTTCGCGCCAGCGCTTGTCCTTTGCCGCGCGCGCCTCGTAGCCGAACACGCGGCGCTGCATGATGCACAGCGGCAGGGCCGGCGCGTGGACCGGCGCCGTGTCCAGCGCGGCTTGCAGCTGCCATTGGCGGCTGCCGTGCTGGCGCGTGGCGCTGAAGCTGGCAGGCAAGGCGGCTGCCTCGGGCAACTGCTGCTGGCGGAAGGCGGCGAAGGACTTGATTTCGGCATCGCTGGCGGGACGGCTTTCCAGCAAAGGGGTTTCGGCTGTGGCTATGGCGGCCTTGGCTGGGGATGCGGCGCTGGCGGGTGCGGCAGCGGCGGCGGGCAGGCCATTCAACACGGGCGCCAGCAGCAGCGGTGCAGCCAGCATCTTCAGCATCCATCGCAACGCATCTTCTCCAGCCAGCATGCAGCATCCTTATCCAGCGGCGAAGCCCCTTCGCCGTCGCCGCGATTATAGCGGTTCAAGGCTGGCGCTTTGCATGGGGATGTAGCAAATGTCCCAGGCTGGACATGTGATACGGCTTTTGTCCATTTCTGGAAATTTTTTGACTCGGCCAATCCGATTTCGCTAAGGTCAATGGCTCAACAGCAGCTTAACCATTACTCCAGGGAGACTGATATGGCAGCTCGTTTCACCGCCGTGCTAGCAGCGGCTTGGCTTGCGTCCGCGGCGGTTGGCGCGGCCCCCGCGTCGAACAAAATCTGGATCACCATCGGCGACAGCGCCTACGCCCAGCTGCAAAAGCTGGCGCCGCAGGCGATTGCGCGCAGCAGCCATGCCGATGGCCAGGATAAGGTCCATCTGGTGCAGGTGGACGAGGAGCAGATGAAGCAGTTGTCGGAAGCCATCCACACCGAACTGAAACGCTGCGGCGGCTTCATGGCCCATGACAGCGAGGAGGCTGGCCGCTCCGCCCTCAAACCGCAGGTCGACGCCAAGATGGCGAGCCTGCTGGCCCGCCCCAACTACACCATCGACCAGCAGTCGGTGATCCCGCCGCTGCTGTCGCAGATGCAGGCCAGTAATGTGGGCCAGACCATCCTCGACCTGTCGGCCCACACCAACCGCTACTACAACACCAATATCGGCGTGACGGCGTCCAATTGGCTCAAGCAGAAATGGACCACGCTGGCCAACGGCCGCAGCGACATCACTGTCACCCAGTTCACCCACAACGCCTATCCGCAGAAGTCCGTGATCGCCACCATTAACGGCACCGACAACGGGTCGGAAGTGGTGGTGCTGGGCGGCCACCTCGATTCCATCGTGGGCGGCGGCGTCGGCGAGAGCACGCGCGCACCGGGCGCCGACGATGACGCTTCCGGCATCGCCAGCCTGACCGAAGCCTTCCGCGTGCTGGCCTCGAGCGGCTACAAACCGCGCCGCACCATCAAGTTCATCGGCTATGCGGCGGAGGAGGTGGGCCTGCGCGGCTCGCAGGAAATCGCCCAGTACCACAAGAACAACAACATCAATGTGGTCGGCGTGATGCAGCTCGACATGACCAACTACAAAGGTTCGGCCAACGACATCTACATTTACACCGACTATACCGACGCCCAGCAAAACACCTTCCTCGCCAATCTGGCCACCACCTATCTGCCGACCTTGAAGATCGCTTACGATAAATGCGGCTACGGCTGTTCCGACCACGCCTCGTGGACGGCACAGGGCTTCTGGGCTTCGCTGCCGTTCGAAGCGGGCTTCAACCAGGACAATCCCTATATCCACACCGTCAACGACACCTACGCCAACACCGGCAACCAGGCCGACCATGCGCTCAAATTCAGCCGCCTGGCCCTGGCCTATGCGGTGGAGCTGGGCAGCGACGGTCCCGGCACGCCGCCCGGACCTGACCGCACCGAAACCTTCAGCGGCAAGCTGACCCAGGGCCAGAGCGCCAAATTCGGCCCGTTCAAGGCCGGCGCCGGCACCTTCAAGGCCAGCACCACCGGCACTGGCGACGCCGACCTGTTCGTGCGCAAAGGCACGCCACCCACGACGTCCACCTATGACTGCAAGTCGGATGGCGGCACGGCGGCCGAGAGTTGCTCGATCTCGGTGGCGGCGAATGGCGACGTGCACGTGTTGGTATATGGTTACTCCGCTTCGAGTTATAACCTGACCGTTACGTACAAACCGCAATAATGACGCTATAATTCCGACCGCTGCCGCAAGGCGGCATACGCTAGGGGTCCTGCAAGTCGCTGCACAGCGAGGCGCGGGTGAGAAATACCCTCCGAACCTGATCTGGATAATGCCAGCGAAGGGAAGCTTTAGGAACAGCGCGCATGGACTCTTTCCGTCCGTGCGCGCGCGTCACCAAATCCTCCTTTGCTGGCTCCTGTAGCTGACAAAGGAGCCAAATGAACGCCAATCCAAAATTCCTCGCCACCACGGCCGAGGTAGACAGCGCCGCCGTTGCGCCACTTCCCAATTCCCGCAAAATCTATGTCGAGGGCAGCCGCCCGGACATCCGCGTGCCGATGCGGGAAATCAGCCAGTCCGATACCTCGGCCTCCTTCGGCCATGAAACCAATCCGCCCATCTACGTCTATGACACCTCGGGCGCCTACACCGATCCGGAAGCGCAGATCGATATCCGCTCCGGCCTCGGCACGCCGCGCGCGCCCTGGATCGCCGAACGCGACGACACGGAAGAGCTGCCCGGCCCGACCTCGGATTACGGCAAGGCGCGCCTGGACGATCCGGCCCTGGCCGAGCTGCGCTTCAACCTGCAGCGCAAGCCGCGCCGCGCCAAGGATGGCGCCAATGTGAGCCAGATGCACTATGCGCGGCGCGGCATTGTGACGCCGGAGATGGAGTATGTGGCGATCCGCGAAAACCTGCGCCGCAAGGAGTATCTGCAAGGCTTGCGCGATGCCGGCCCGATGGGCGAGCGCCTGGCCGAGATGATGGGCCGCCAGCATCCGGGCCAGGCCTACGGCGCCGCCATCCCGGCTGAGATCACGCCGGAATTCGTGCGCGCGGAGATTGCGCGCGGCCGCGCCATCATCCCGGCCAATATCAACCACCCGGAAATCGAGCCGATGATCATCGGCCGCAATTTCCTGGTGAAGATCAACGCCAATATCGGCAATTCGGCCGTTACCTCGTCCATCGGCGAGGAAGTGGAGAAGATGACCTGGTCCATCCGCTGGGGCGGCGACACGGTGATGGACCTGTCGACCGGCAAGCATATCCATGAAACGCGCGAATGGATCATCCGTAACAGCCCGGTGCCGATCGGCACCGTGCCGATTTACCAGGCGCTGGAAAAGGTCAACGGCAAGGCCGAAGACCTGACCTGGGAAATCTTCCGCGACACCCTGATCGAACAGGCGGAGCAGGGCGTCGACTACTTCACCATCCACGCCGGCGTGCTGCTGCGCTATGTGCCGCTGACGGCCAAGCGCCTGACCGGCATCGTCTCGCGCGGCGGCTCGATCATGGCCAAGTGGTGCCTGGCCCACCACAAGGAAAACTTCCTGTACACGCATTTCGAAGACATCTGCGAGATCATGAAGGCTTACGACGTCTCATTCAGCCTGGGCGACGGCCTGCGTCCCGGCTCGATCTACGACGCCAACGACGAAGCCCAACTGGGCGAACTGAAAACCCTGGGCGAACTGACCCAAATCGCCTGGAAGCATGATGTGCAGGTGATGATCGAAGGTCCGGGCCACGTGCCGATGCAGCTGATCAAGGAGAATATGGACCTGCAGCTGGAGCAGTGCAGCGAGGCGCCGTTCTACACGCTTGGCCCGCTGACCACCGATATCGCGCCCGGCTACGACCACATCACCTCCGGCATCGGCGCGGCGCAGATCGGCTGGTACGGCACGGCCATGCTGTGCTACGTGACGCCGAAAGAGCATCTGGGCCTGCCCAACAAGGACGATGTGAAAGAGGGCATCATCACCTACAAGATCGCGGCCCATGCCGCCGATCTGGCGAAAGGCCATCCGGGCGCGCAGATCCGCGACAACGCCTTGTCCAAGGCGCGCTTCGAGTTCCGCTGGGAAGACCAGTTCAATATCGGCCTCGATCCGGACAAGGCGCGCTCCTTCCACGACGAGACCCTGCCCAAGGATTCGGCCAAGGTGGCGCACTTCTGCTCCATGTGCGGCCCGCATTTCTGCTCGATGAAGATCACCCAGGAAGTGCGCGACTATGCCGCCAGCGGCATGCAGGAAAAGGCCATCGAGTTCGTGAAAAAAGGCGCTGAACTCTACAGCAAGATGTGAGGCGGCCATGATCGAGATTGAACTGAATGGCGCGCCGCGCGCGGTGCCGCCGCAGCAAACCTTGCAGGAACTGGTCGATGCGCTGGAGTTGACGGGGCAGGCGCTGGCGCTGGCCGTCAACCGCAGCGTGGTGCCGCGCGGCCAGTGGGCCGCGCGCACGCTGCAGGCGCAGGACCAGGTGGATATCGTACGCGCCATTGGCGGCGGCTGAATCGAGGAGAGATGCAATGACGGAAGCAAACAAAGACCTGCTGACCATCGCGGGCAAGCAATACCAATCGCGCCTGCTGGTGGGCAGCGGCAAATACAAGGACTTGCAGCAGACGCGCGAAGCGACCGATGCGGCGGGCGCGGACATCATCACGGTGGCGATCCGCCGCGTCAACATCGGCCAGGACCCGAAGGCGCCCAGCCTGCTGGACGTGCTGCCGCCGTCCGAATACACCATCCTGCCGAATACGGCCGGCTGCTACACCGCCAAGGACGCGGTGTATACCCTGCAGATGGCGCGCGAGCTGCTCAACGGCCATAAGCTGGTCAAGCTCGAAGTGCTGGGCGACGAGAAGACCCTGTTCCCGAATATGCCGGAAACCCTGGCCGCCGCCGAAACCTTGGTGCGCGAAGGCTTCGACGTGATGGTGTACTGCAGCGACGATCCGATCCAGGCGCGCATGCTGGAAGATATCGGCTGCGTGGCGGTGATGCCGCTGGCGTCGCTGATCGGTTCCGGCATGGGCATCCTGAATCCCTGGAACCTGTCGCTGATTATCGAGCAGGCCAAGGTGCCGGTGCTGGTCGACGCCGGCGTCGGCACGGCGTCGGATGCGGCCATCGCCATGGAACTGGGCTGCGATGGCGTGCTGATGAACACCGCCATCGCCGGCGCGCAAGATCCGGTGCGCATGGCGCGCGCCATGCGCCTGGGCGTGCAGGCGGGGCGCGAGGCCTATCTGGCCGGCCGCATCCCGCGCCGCTTCGCCGCTTCGCCATCCTCGCCGATGGCCGGACGTCTGGCATGACGGCCGGCGACAGCGGCAGCGGTTCAGCCGTCCGCGGCGCCGGCCCCGGCGCAGGGCAGGGCGGCGCCGGCGCGGAAGCGCCGCTGCGGCTGGGCCGCCTGGGACGCGCCACGCACCCGCGCCGGCCCTGCGTGCTGGTGTTCGCCGGCGCCGATCCCTCGGGCGGCGCCGGCATCGCGGCCGATATCCAGGCCATCGCCGCGCTGGGCGCGCATGCGCTGCCCGTCATCACCACGCTGACGGTGCAGGATAACGATCGCGTGCACGCCGTGCTGCCGGTCGATCCGGAACTGGTGCTGCTGCAGGCGCGCGTGCTGATCGAGAAGTCCTGCATTGACGCGGTGAAGATCGGCATTCCCGGCAGCGCCGCCAATGCCCGCGCCATCGCCCAGATCATCACCGAACTGCGCGCCGCGCGCCGTGCCGCCTGCCGCGGCGAAGTGCAGCCGCAATTCCTGAGCGTGCCGGATGCGGCCTTCACTGCCTCCGCGCTGGGCGCCGCCTGTGCCGATACGTCTGAAGCGATAGTCTGCGCCGCTGGCGCCGCGCCGGCCATGTCCGAAGCGGAGCCGCCGCTGCCTGCCGGCGACGATGGCTGGCCGCCCGGCGCCGGCTTCGCCGCGCCGCCGGTGGTGCTCGATCCGGTGCTGGCCAGCGGCCATGGCGATCTGCTTTCGCGCGACGATGCGGTCAGCGCGCTGGCGCCGCTGCTGCCGCTGGTGACGGTGCTGACGCCCAACGGGCCGGAGGCGGGCGCGTTGAGCGGCGTCACCGGTCCCGGCGCGGAAATCGATCCGCTGGCCCACGCCCGCGCCTTGCGCGCCCAGGGCTGCCAGCATGTGCTGATTACCGGCGGCCATGGCGGCGGCGACAGCGTCATCAACCGCTGGTATGGGCCGGCGCGCCAGCAGAGCTGGAGCTGGCCGCGCCTGGCGGGCGGCTATCACGGCAGCGGCTGCACCCTGGCTTCGGCCGTCGCCGCCTTGCTGGCCCAGGGCTGGCCCGTGGCCCAGGCGCTGGCCCGTGCCCAGGGCTATACCCACCGCGCGCTGGCCGAAGCCTTCGCCATCGCGCCCGGCCAGCTTATTCCGCGCCGCTGAAGGCGCGCCACCCACGAATCAGGAAGCATCATGCAAGGACTCTATCTCGTCACCCCCAACTGGAACGACACCGCCCGTCTGCTCGAGCTGAGCGAGCAGGCGCTGGCCGCCGGCCTGGCGCTGCTGCAGTACCGCCACAAGGACGCTGCGCCCGCGCTGCGCGAAGAGCAGGCCGGCGCGCTGCTGGCGCTGTGCCGTCGCTACGGCTGTCCGCTGCTCATCAACGACTACCCGGAACTGTGCCGCCAGCTCGATGCCGACGGCGTCCATCTGGGCGGCACCGATGCCGAAGTGGCGGCCATCCGCGCCGAACTGGGGCCGGACAAGATCATCGGCGCCTCCTGCTACGGCGACCTGCAGCGCGCCATCGACGCCCAGGCGGCGGGCGCCAGCTACGTGGCGTTCGGCGGCTTCTATCCCTCGCTGGTGAAAAAATATGCCGTCACCACGCCGCCCGACATCGTCGGCCGCGCGCGCGAAGTGGTGCGGCTGCCGCGCGTGGTCATCGGCGGCATGACGCCGGCCAATGCCGCGCCACTGGTGGAACGCGGCGCGGAGATGGTGGCGGCCATCAGCAGCGTGTATCTGGCGCCCGATGTGGCGGCAGCGGTACAGCAATTCAGGGAGCTGTTCCGCCTGAGTTGATTGTGTGGACGGCGCGGCAAAGGGCTTTATAATCGATCCATTAGCATACGCTCAAGGTTGCCGCCCAATGACACCACAGACTGCCGCCAAGCGCCTGATCCTGATCGTCGACGACGATCAGTTGATCCTCGATTTTCTGAGCGAAGTGCTGCGCCATGCCGGCTATGACACCGTGCAGGCGCCCTCCGCCGACCGCGCCCTGGCCCTGATCGCCGAGCGCGAACCCGATCTGGCCCTGCTCGACATCCACATGCCCGGCATGTCCGGCCTGGAGCTGGCCAAGCAGCTCAACCGCAATACCTCGGTGCCTTTCATGTTCCTCTCCGGCCGCGGCGATGCCGACGCCGGCAAGCAGGCCGCCGCTTACGGCGCCGTCGGTTTCGTGGTGAAACCGGTGGACGAGCAGCACCTGATGCCCGCTTTCGAAGCGGGCCTGGCGCGCGCCGACGAAATCCGCCAGCTGCGCCGCACCGAAATGAATCTGAATGCGGCGCTGGCGGCCGGCCGCGAAACCAGCCTGGCCGTGGGCCTCCTGATGTGCAAGTTCCAGACCGACCGCAATACCGCTTTCGAGGTGCTGCGCGACCATGCGCGCTCCAACCGGCGCAAGGTCAACGAAATCGCCGACCAGTTGCTGAGCGCGGAAGAAACCTTGAATAGTTTGCATGCCGCCTTCAATACCCGTCTGAAAAAATAAGTGTGCGTCCGTTCGTAAACCGAGTACACTGAAATTACCCGCAGCAGGGCCGCACCTCGCCCTGCCGTGTCCAGCGGCAGCCCGTCCCCCGCGCCGCGCTTCAACCTTCGGCCCCACTCCGCCGAGCAGCTTTATTCCCGGAAGTCGTATCCAGCAGCTTTGCCGCGCGTTGTGTTCGCGCCACGCTGCGCTTCCGGCTTTACATAGCGGAGACCCATGATGAAACTGCAAGACAGCCCCGATCTTTCGCTCGCCATGGACGAGAGCAGCGCACCGCGCGTGCTGCATGTGGATGGCGACCATGACACGGCCCTGGTGCTGGCCGCCCTGTTGGTGCCGGAAACGCGCGTCAGCCACGCCGCCTCGCTGGCCGATGCGCTGGAAGCGATCCGCCAGCACCGCTTCGCGCTGATCGTGCTCGATCCGGACCTGCCCGATGGCGACGGCCACGCCCTGGTGCAAGCCATGCAGAAGCAGGGCGCCGGCACGCCGGTGCTGCTGTATTCGGCGCGCCACCCCGATCTGCGCCACCCATCGCACGCCTTCCTGCCCAAGCCCTGGACTTCGCCGCGCCTGCTGTGGCAGACCGTTTCGCACCTGCTTGGGCTGCAATCGGCCGATTGGCTGGGCGCGCCGGCATAGAGGCGGGTTTTGTCCTGAGTTGATATGATGTCGCCATCTCCAACTTACAGGATATGCAGAGATGAAAACCAAAGCAGCAATCGCATGGAAGGCGGGCGCACCGCTGACCATCGAAGAGGTGGAACTGGGCGGCCCGCGCGAGGGCGAGGTGCTGGTGGAAATCAAGGCCACCGGCATCTGCCACACCGACTACTACACCCTGTCCGGCGCGGACCCGGAAGGCATCTTCCCGGCCATTCTGGGCCATGAAGGCGCGGGCGTGGTGGTCGATGTCGGCCCCGGCGTGAAGAGCCTGAAAAAGGACGACCACGTCATCCCGCTCTACACCCCGGAGTGCCGCCAGTGCAAATTCTGCCTGTCGCAGAAGACCAATCTGTGCCAGGCCATCCGCTCCACCCAGGGCCGCGGCCTGATGCCGGACGCCACCAGCCGCTTCTCGCTGGACGGCAAGCCCATTTACCATTACATGGGTACGTCCACCTTCTCCAACTACATCGTGGTGCCGGAAATCGCGCTGGCGAAAATCCGCGAAGACGCGCCTTTCGACAAGGTTTGCTACATCGGCTGCGGCGTCACCACCGGCGTGGGCGCCGTGCTGTTCACCGCCAAGGTGGAAGCGGGCGCCAATGTGGTGGTGTTCGGCCTGGGCGGCATCGGCCTGAACGTGATCCAGGCGGCCAAGATGGTGGGCGCCGACAAGATCATCGGCATCGACATCAATCCGGGCCGCGAAGCGATGGCGCGCCAATTCGGCATGACCCACTTCATCAATCCGAACGAGGTGGAGAACGTGGTCGACGCCATCATCCAGCTTACCGACGGCGGCGCCGACTACAGCTTCGAGTGCGTCGGCAACACCACGCTGATGCGCCAGGCGCTGGAGTGCTGCCACAAGGGCTGGGGCAAATCCATCATCATCGGCGTGGCGGCGGCCGGGCAGGAAATCTCGACCCGTCCCTTCCAGCTGGTCACGGGCCGCGAATGGAAAGGCTCGGCATTCGGCGGCGCGCGCGGCCGCACCGACGTGCCGAAAATCGTCGACTGGTATATGGACGGCAAACTCAATATCGACGACCTGATCACGCACCGCCTGCCGCTGGAACGCATCAATGAAGGCTTCGACCTGATGAAGAGCGGCGAGTCGATCCGCTCAGTGGTCATTTACTAAGCCGCGCTTCGGCGCCATGAAGGGAGGGCAGGCCTTGCGGCCTGACCCTCCCTTTTTTCATTCCGTCGCATGAACGCCGGTGGGCTGGCGCTTCTGGATTAGAGTGGTTGTCCAAGACTCGCCATCAAGTAGAAAAAAAGTTCTAGACATAATAATCTAGATAAATTAATCTACTTCCATCGAACGAGGAGACCGCAATGCGCTTTGCCACTTCATGCCGGGAGCCAGTCCATGTTTAAGGTGATCGACGCCCTGGTGCCAGCCCTCGGCTGGGCCTTGCTGCATTTCCTGTGGCAGGGAATACTGATCGGCTGTCTCGCCTCGCTCGGCCTGCAACTGCTGCGCAATGCGCGGCCGCAGACCCGCTATCTGTTTGCCTGCGGCGCGCTGCTGCTGTGCGCCTTGCTGCCGCTGGCGGGCATCGTCCTGCATCTGGCCAGCCTGCATGCCGCCGCGCTGAACGCGGCCAGCGCCGTGGTGGCCGGCGCCGCCGGCGGTGTCGCCGCGCAGGCCAGCGATGCCGCCGCGCTGACCGGGCTCGCTGCCGTCCAGCTGCTGCCGGCCCAGTCCATGCTGCCGCTGCTGAACGAGGCGGGGTTGAGCGGCTGGCTGGCGTATCTGCCACGCCTGCTGCCATGGCTGGTGCTGATCTGGGCCGCCGGCGCGGCGCTGATGACTTTGCGCCTCTCGCTCGGCCTGCAATGGGTGAAGGAGCGCACCTTGTCCTGCCATTACCGCGACGATCCCCATTGGCAGCAAGTGCTGGACACGCTGGCGCGCCGGCTCGGCGTGCGCGTGCCGGTGCGGCTGGGCGTCAGCGACGACGATCTGGAAGGGCCGATGACGGCGGGCTGTCTGCGTCCGCTGGTGCTGATCCCGGCCTCGCTGCTGACCGGCATGCCGCCCGCGCTGCTGGAAGCCTTGCTGGCGCATGAATTGGCGCATATCCGGCGCCACGATTACCTGGTCAATCTGGTGCAGAGCGCCATCGAGATTCTGCTGTTCTACCACCCGGTCGTGTGGATGCTGTCGCGCCGCATCCGCCGCGAACGGGAACAGATTGCCGACGATATTGCAGCAAGCGCGCTGGGCGAACCGCGGCGTCTCGCGCTTGCGCTGTCCGAACTGGACAAGTTCCAGTTCTCAACCAACCACTTTGCCCCTGCGGCACAAGGAGGAGACCTGATGTCCCGAATCAAACGCCTGATCCGGCCCCAAGCCGAACCCCTGGGCTGGAAAATCGCCGCGCCGCTGCTTGGCCTGTGCACCGCCTGCGCCGTGCTGTATGCCCATGCCATGCCTTCCACCGCCAGCGAGCCGGCGGCCGCTGCGCCCAACGCCGCCGGACAAGGCGCGGTGAAACTGGCCGCCGCGCCGGCCATGGAAACTGGCGCTGCCTCGAGCGCCGATGGCGGCATTCCGTCCGTGCCGCCGCTGCCGCCCGTGCCGGAGACGCCGGACGAGCCACTGGCCGCAGCCGCACCCGAAGCGCCGGAACCGCCCGCCGCGCCGGATGCCCGGCCAGCCAAGCCCGTGATGCCACCCGCGCCGCCTGCCCGCGCTGCTGCGGCAGCTCCGATGGCGCTGGCGGCGGCACCGGCCGCACCGGCCGCGCCCATGACCATCGCCGCTGCTCCCGCTGCTCCCGCTGCACCGGCGGCGCCGGTGGCGCTTGCCGCCGCGCCAGCCCCCGCTGCGGCGCCGGCACCCGCCGCAGCGCCAGCTAGGCCCGCGCTGAAGGCGCCGCGCGGCAGTTCCGGCTCCCGCTATAACTTTGAGCGCGGCGGCGAAGCCTACGCCCTGGTGCGCGGCAGCGGCGACAAACTCGTCATCGCCAACCACAATAGCGACACCGGGGAAATCCAGCGCCTGAAGCAAAGCGTCAAAGGCGACTTCCTCTGGTTCCGCAAGGACGGCAAAAGCTATCTGATTCAGGATCCCGCCGTCGTGGCGCAAGCCAGCGCCGCCTGGGCGCCGCTCAAGCCGCTCGATGCCCGCATGGAAGAGCACAACAAAGCCATGGAAGCCCAGGCCAAGGTCATGGATCAGATCGGCGAAAAAATCGGCGCGCGCTACGGGCAGACCGCCCACAGCGCCGCCCAGCGCGCGCAGGAACGCCAGAGCGAGCGCAAGATGAACGCCCTCGCGCGTCAGCAGGAAGCCATCGGCGCCCGCATGGAAGTGCTCAGCGCAAAGATCGAAAGAGAAATCGACGATCAGGTACGCGCCGGCCTGGTGCGCGATCTATCCCAGCTCAGCAGCCGCATGGCGCCCTTGCAAAGCGAGATGAATGAACTCGCCGCCGAAATGGACAAAGAGCACGCCCGCCTCGCCCGCGAAGAACCCGCCATCAACGAGCTGCATCGCCAGATGAGCGAAGCCAACAAGCCGATGGCCGAGTTGGGGCGCAAAATGGGTGAGCTTGGCCGCGCGCAAGGCCGTCTCGGCCGCGAAGCCGACAAAGCCACCCGCCGCCTGATCGACGACGCCCTGCAACAAGGCCGCGCCACCCCCACCCCCGGCGGCAGCGCCTGATCGCCACTTTGCGCCAAATCAAACAATGTCCACCCTGGTGCCTGACACCAGAGCAGGACATTCCTTGATCTTTCTCAAACAATGTCCGACCATGGTGCCTGACACCAGGGTTGGACATTTTTTGATTTAGCGCAAACTGTGGCCGGGGTCAGCGGGGGAGGCGGTCGAGCTTGGCGACGCTGAGGTCGAGCACTTTCATGCCGACGTTGCCGAAGTTGATCTGGGCGCGGCAATTGCTGCCGCTGCCTTCCAGATTGACGATGACGCCTTCGCCGAATTTGGCGTGGGCCACGGATTCGCCGATGCGCCAGCCGCTGCCGCCGCTGGACTTCTGGGCGATCTGGCGCGCGATGGCGTTGTCGCTGCCGGCCAGCGGCGCTTCGTCCCAGGCGGACTTCTTGTTGGCGAACCAGTGCGACTGCACTTTCGGCGACAGCCATTTCAGGGTTTCTTCGGGCAGCTCGTCGAAGAAGCGCGATTTTGTGTTGTAGCGGGTCTGGCCGTGCAGCATGCGCGTCTGCGAGAAGCACATATACAGGCGCTTGCGCGCGCGCGTGATCGCCACATACATCAGGCGCCGTTCTTCTTCCACGCCGCCGTCTTCTTTCGAGCTGCTCTCGTGCGGGAACAGGCCTTCTTCCAGGCCGGTGATGAAGACGTTGTCGAATTCCAGACCCTTGGCCGAGTGCACCGTCATCAGTTGCAGCGCTTCCTGGCCGGCCTGCGCCTGGTTGTCGCCCGCTTCCAGCGAGGCGTGCGAAAGGAAGGCCGACAGCGGCGACATCACGGTGGCCAGCGGCGCATCGGCATCGATGATTTCAATGCCGTCGGCGCTGACGATGGCGTTGCCCGCTTGCGCCTGGGCTTGCGGGCCGAGGTGGGCCGGCGCGCCTTGTCCATAGCCTTCTTCGGAGACGAACTGGGTGGCCGCATTGACCATCTGCTCCAAGTTTTCGATGCGGTCGGCGCCTTCTTTTTCGCCCTGGTAGTGCTGCAGCAGGCCGCTGCCGTCAAGGACGATGCGCACCAGCTCCGGCAGCGCCATCTGCTGCGTCTCGAAGCGCATGCCTTCGACCAGCTTGACGAAGCCGCCCAGCGAGGTGCCGGCCTTGCCCACCATATACTGCACCGCCGCGTACAGCGAGATGCCGTACTGCCCGGCCGCGCCCTGCAGCTGCTCGATGGTGCGCGCGCCGATGCCGCGCGCCGGGAAGTTCACCACGCGCAGGAAGGCCGAATCGTTGTGCGGATTGTCCATCAGCTGCAGATAGGCGATGGCGTGTTTGACCTCGGCGCGCTGGAAGTAGCGCAGGCCGCCGTACACGTGGTAGGGAATGCCGGCCGAGAACAGCGCATGCTCGATCACGCGCGACTGCGCATTGGAGCGGTACAGCACCGCGATCTCGCTGCGCGAAGTGCCTTCGTTGATCAGCGATTTCGATTCTTCGATGATCCACTGCGCTTCCTGCAGGTCGGAGCTGGCTTCGTAGACGCGTACCTGCTCGCCATGGCCGGCATCGGTGCGCAGGTTCTTGCCCAGGCGCCGGCTGTTATTCGAGATCAGCATATTCGCCGCATCCAGAATATGGCCGTGCGAGCGGTAGTTCTGTTCCAGCTTGATCAGGTTCCTGACCTGGAATTCCTTTTCGAAGGCGCTCATATTGCCGACATTGGCGCCGCGGAAGGCGTAGATGCTCTGGTCATCGTCGCCCACGGCGAACAGCGCGCCGCCGGCAGCGCTGCCGTGGCCGGACATCAGCTTGAGCCACTTGTACTGCAGGTCATTGGTGTCCTGGAACTCGTCCACCAGGATGTGGCGGAAGCGCAGCTGGTAGTGTTCGCGCAGCGGCTGGTTGCGGCTCAGAAGCTCATAGGTGCGCAGCAGCAGTTCGGCAAAATCGACCACACCCTCGCGCTGGCACTGCTCGTCGTACAGATCGTACAGTTCGACCATCTTGCGCTCGGTGGCGTCGTAGGCGTCGACGTCCTTGGCGCGCAGTCCCTGGTCCTTGTTGTTGTTGATGAAGTACATCAGGTTTTTGGCCGGGTACTTTTCATCGTCGACATTGTTGGCTTTCAGCAGGCGCTTGATGACCGAGAGCTGGTCCTGGGAATCGAGGATCTGGAAAGTCTGGGGCAGGGCGGCATCGCGGTAGTGCGTGCGCAGCAGGCGGTTGCACAGGCCGTGGAAGGTGCCGACCCACATGCCGCGTGTATTGATGGGCAACATGGCCGACAGGCGGGCCAGCATTTCCTTGGCCGCCTTATTGGTAAAGGTGACGGCCAGCACGCCAGCCGGCGAGACCTGGCCGGTCTGGATCAGCCACGCGATGCGGGTGGTCAGCACGCGCGTTTTGCCGGACCCCGCGCCCGCCAGAATCAGGGCGTTCTGGGGCGGCAGGGTGACGGCGGCAAGTTGTTCGGGATTGAGGTTGTGGAGGAGATTTTGCATCCCGTGATTATACCGGGAGCCTCGTTTCTTCCGCTGGCGCAGCCGGACTGCCGAAGATCTGGCGGTAGCTGACGTAGAGCGAGCATTGCAGCACCAGGGCCACGATCATCACGGGAATCTGCATCAGCAGGGCGCCGAAGGTGCCCAGGCCGAGCAGGGCGATGCGCACCAGGCTGACCACCATGGCGATGCCGGCCCAGCTGACCAGGAAGACGATGCAGGGACGCCAGGCGCGCAGCACGGCGAAGAAGCTGAAGAAGACGGCCTTTCCGACCGACATCTGCTTCCAGTAGATCAGCGGGCCGCTGAAGAACAGGCCCATGGCGGCCGGGATGTACACCACGAAGCCGAGCAGGATGGAGGCGGCCATGCCGTTCGTCATCTGAATCTGCGGCGCGGCCGGATCGGCATTGCGCAGCTGGTCCACCAGCTCGCCGTTGGTGGCGAAGACGACGATGACGGCGATCAGGATGGCCACCAGGTGCAGCACGCCCAGCACCACCAGCTTGGGGAAGGCCGGCTTGCGGAAGCCGCTCTGGATCACGGCCGGCAGCACGCGCTTGCCCTGTTCGATGTCGGCGCAGGCTTGCATGAAGCCGATCGACACGGCCGGCAGCAGCAGCGCCACCAGCAGTCCCAGAGGCTGGGGCAGGATCAGCACGGCCACCTGGCACAGCAGATAGCCGAGGAAGGGTATGAACATGCCGCCGGGCTGCTGGCGGAACAGCGCGAAGCCGTCTTTAACCCAATGCCATCCGGTGAGTGCGGGCAGTTTAGTCATCTTAATAAAGTTGGGGTGCGGGAGTGGCAATCCGCTCGCGCAGAATGCGTTCAAAATGGGTCGGATCGTGCGGGGTCAGAATTTCGGCCTCGCGCGGCTTGTGCAGATCATACAGGCGCGACAGCCAGAAACGCAGCGCGGCGGCGCGCAGCATGGGCTGCCAGGCGGCCTGCTCGTCGGCCGTGAACGGACGCGCGGCGTGGTAGGCGTCCAGCATGGCGCGCGCGCGCGCCGCATCGAGCACGCCGCTGTCGAGGTCTATGCACCAGTCGTTGACGGTGACGGCGACGTCGAACAGCCAGGTGTCGCAGCCGGCAAAATAGAAGTCGAAGAAGCCGGTCAGGCGTTCGCCGTCGAACATCACGTTGTTGCGGAACAGGTCAGCATGCACCGGGCCGGCTTGCAGCTGCGCGTAGGTGGCGCTGGCGGCAAACGCTTCCTGGAACTGCATTTCCTCGCGCAGCAGGCTGGCTTCGGCCGCGCTGATCACGGGCAGCAGCTGGGGCGCGGTCTCGCGCCACCAGGACAGGCCGCGCAGGTTCGGCTGCTGCAGCGGGAAGTCGCGTCCGGCCAGATGCATCTTGGCCAGCATGGCGCCGACGGCGGCGCAGTGCACCGGCTGCGGGGCGAGCTGGGAATGGCCTTCCAGCTTGCTGACGATGCTGGTGGGCTTGCCGTGCAGGGCCACGCACAATTCGTTCTGGTCGTTGGCGACCGGGGCGGGCACCAGCACGCCGTGCTGCGCCAGGTGGCGCATCAGCTGCAGGTAAAAGGGCAGTTGTTCGAAACTCAGGTTCTCGAAGATGGTGAGCACATACTCGCCCGCTTCGGTACTCAGGAAGAAGTTGCTATTTTCGATGCCGGAGGCAATGCCTTTCAGCGCAGTTGCTTTGCCGAGGGGGAATTGCGTGATCCACTGGCCGACATCATCCAGACTGACCGGGGTAAAAACTGCCATGGGAAACCAGATTAGTGTGCAAGGGTTAGGCAAAGCCCGGCGTGGCCGGGCCTTGCTCAGCGGGTGGCCGGAGGCGGCGGAGGCGGCGCCGGCGCCTCGTCGGGGGCGTTGGCGCGGTCCTCGCTGCGTTGTTTCTTCTTCTTGGCCACATCGAACTCCATGACGGTCCATTGCGCGCCGCGTGATTCGCGTCCCGCAAGATCGCCTGGCAGAGCCGTGCCCACCGGGGTATTCGGTTTCAGGGTATAGCTGCTCTTGCCGCTTTTGACCTTGGCTTCGGTCACGCGGCCGCCTTCACGTTTTTCCGTGATTTTCTTTTCGTTGCCCGGATTGGCCGTCACCGTGACCGGATTATCCACCTCCTCGATTTTTTCCAGCTTCGGCGGCGCCTGGCTCGGCGTGGTCTGGGCGGAAGCAATGGCGGCATGGCCCAGCAGGGCAATGAAGAGGAGGGAGCAGATATTCGAAGTACGCATGATGACAAGTCCTCAAGGGGAACGCATGGATTCTTATATGGGGACCATTGTAACAAACAGACACGCTTAGCTGTTTTAAAAGCGCAAAAACGCGGCCGGGCGTGGGCCGGCTGCCCATGCCGATCCGGCATTGTTGTCTTTTCGGGAAGCTTGTCCTGGCGTTCAGGTCCGGGGCAAAACTCTGCGATAATGCAGCACTCACCCCATTCCGTGCCGGACGCGCGCTCGCGCGGCCAGCCCTACTTCATAGCCATTTATGCAAAAGACCCTGTTGCTGGTTGACGGTTCCAGCTATCTTTACCGCGCTTTCCACGCGCTGCCCGACCTGCGCAGCGCCGACGGCCACCCGACCGGCGCCATGCACGGCATGGTCAATATGCTGCGCCGGCTGCGCGCCGACTTCCCCGCCGCCTACATCGCTTGCGTCTTCGACGCCAAGGGCAAGACCTTCCGCGATGATATGTACCCTGAGTACAAGGCGACGCGCGCGTCGATGCCGCCCGACCTGGCTTTGCAGATCGAACCGATCCACGAGGCGGTGCGCGCCATGGGCTGGCCGATCCTGATGGTGGAAGGCGTGGAGGCCGACGACGTGATCGGCACGCTGTCGGTGGAAGCGGAAAAGGCCGGCATGGACGTCATCATCTCCACCGGCGACAAGGATCTGGCCCAGCTGGTCACGCCCAAGGTCACGCTGATCAACACCATGACCAACGAGAAGCTGGACGAAGCGGGCGTGCTGGCCAAATTCGGCGTGCCGCCCAACCGCATCATCGACTATCTGACCCTGATCGGCGACACCGTCGACAACGTGCCCGGCGTGAACAAATGCGGCCCGAAGACGGCGCTCAAGTGGCTTGGCCTGTACGACAGCCTGGATGGCGTGATGGCGAACGCCGACAAGATCGGCGGCGCCGTCGGCGGCAATCTGCGCGAGGCGCTCGAATGGCTGCCGCGCGGCCGCGAGCTGATCACGGTGAAGACCGACTGCGATCTGCGCCAGCATATGATGTCGATCTCGGAATCGCTGATTGCCAAGAACGAGGACCGCGAGCTGCTGCTGGCCTTCTTCAGCAAATACGGCTTCAAGACCCTGCTGCGCGAGCTGGGCGCCATGACGCCGGCCGCGCCAGGCGCCGTCGCCTCGCCCGCCGCCGCCGCGTCCGAAGGCACGACGGGCGATATGTTCGCCGCCGCCGTGGCGCCGGCCAGCATCAATTATGAAACCGTGCTGACCGAAGCCCAGCTCGACGAATGGATTGCGCGCATCGGCCAGGCGGAGCTGACCGCTGTCGATACCGAAACCACCTCGCTGGAGCCGATGACGGCGCAGATGGTGGGCATTTCCCTGTGCATCGAGCCGGGACACGCCTGCTATATCCCGATGGCGCACAGCTATGCCGGCGTGCCGGAGCAGTTGTCGCGCGAGCTGGTGCTGTCCAAACTGAAGCCATGGCTGGAAGACAGCGCCAAGGCCAAGCTGGGCCAGAACCTGAAATACGACGCGCACATCTTTGCCAACCACGGCGTGCAGCTGCGCGGCATCGTGCACGACACCCTGCTGCAATCCTACGTCTTTGAATCGCACCGCACCCACGATATGGACAGCCTGGCCATGCGCCACCTGAACCACAAGACCATCGCTTTCGAGGAAGTGTGCGGCAAGGGCGCCAGCCAGATCGGCTTCGACCAGGTCGAGATCGCGCGCGCCACCGAATACGCGGCCGAAGACGCCGACATCACGCTGCGCCTGCATCAGGCCATGCACGGCCAGGTCACGCTGGACGAAGGCCTGACCCGCGTCTACAACAGCATCGAGCTGCCGACCGCCGTGGTGCTGCAGAAGATCGAGCGCAATGGCGTGCTGATCGACGCCGCCCTGCTGGACACGCAGTCGCTGGAGCTGGGCAAGCGCATCCAGGAGCTGGAGCAGAAAGCGTATGAGCTGGCCGAGCAGCCTTTCAATCTCGGTTCGCCCAAGCAGATCGGCGAAATCTTCTTCCAGAAGCTGAAACTGCCGGTGGTGAAAAAGACGCCGAGCGGCGCGCCGTCCACCGACGAGGAAGTGCTGCAAAAGCTGGCCGAGGATTACCCGCTGCCGAAAATCCTGCTGGAATACCGCGGCATGGCCAAGCTCAAGTCGACCTATACCGACAAGCTGCCGAAGATGATCAACGCCATGACGGGCCGCGTGCACACCAACTACGCGCAGGCGGTGGCGGTGACGGGGCGCCTGGCCTCCAACGATCCGAATCTGCAGAATATCCCGATCCGCACCGCCGAAGGCCGCCGCATCCGCGAAGCCTTCGTCGCGCCGGCCGGCAGCCATATCGTCTCGGCCGACTATTCCCAGATCGAGCTGCGCATCATGGCCCATATCTCGGGCGACGAAGCGATGCTGCGCGCCTTCGCGGAAGGGGAGGACATCCACCGCGCCACGGCCGCCGAAATCTTCGGCATCGCGCCGGCCGATGTGCAGGCCGAACAGCGCCGCTACGCCAAGGTGATCAACTTTGGCCTGATCTACGGCATGAGCGCCTTCGGCCTGGCCTCGAACCTGGGCATCGACCGCGCCGCGGCGCAAAACTATATCGACCGCTACTTCGCCCGCTTCTCCGGCGTGAAGCAGTATATGGACGACACGCGCCTGCAAGCCAAGGCCAAGGGCTATGTGGAAACCGTCTTCGGCCGCCGCCTATGGCTGCCCGAGATCAATTCCCCGAATGGCCCGCGCCGCCAGGCGGCCGAACGCGCGGCGATCAATGCGCCGATGCAGGGCACAGCGGCGGACCTGATCAAGCTGGCCATGATCGCGGTGCAGGGCTGGCTGGAAAAAGAAGGCTTGAAGACGCGCATGATCATGCAGGTGCACGATGAACTGGTGCTGGAAGTGCCGGACGCGGAGCTGGCCCTGGTCAAGGAGATGCTGCCGCAGCTGATGGCCGGCGTGGCCGAGCTGAAGGTGCCGCTGCTGGCCGAAGTGGGCGTGGGCCGCAACTGGGACGAGGCGCACTGATTTTTTGCTATTCTGTTTCGCTCATGAGGAGGGGAGTAGGAATGAACGATTTTCATAGGGATGCGCAAAGCCTGATCGGCGAAGCCGAAGGCATGGACCGGCGCGACTTCATCAAGGCGGCGGTCGGCACGGGCTTCGCTGTGGCCGCGCTGCCGGTGGTGGCGCAGAACGTGATCAAGACCGATAGTGCGGGACTGGAGACCGGCGTCATCACCGTCAAGGTGGCGGGGACCGACGTGCCGGTGTACCGCGCCCAGCCTGCAGGCAAGACCGGCTTGCCGGTGGTGCTGGTGGTTTCCGAAATCTTCGGCGTGCATGAGCATATCGCCGACGTGGCGCGCCGCTTGGCCAAGGAAGGCTACCTGGCGCTGGCGCCCGAGCTGTTCGTGCGCCATGGCGACGTGAAGAACGCGCCGAACGTGGCGGACCTGATCAAGAACATCATCGCCAAAACGCCGGACAGCGAAGTCTTCGCCGATCTGGATGCGGTGGTGGAGTGGGCCGGGAGGAATGGCGGCGACACCAATCGCCTGGCCATCACGGGCTTTTGCTGGGGCGGACGCATCACCTGGATGTATGCGGCGCACAATCCAAAGATCAAGGCCGGCGTGGCCTGGTACGGGCGGCTGACTGGGGAAACCCACGCCGTCTATCCCAGGCATCCGGTCGACGTGGCCGCGAGCCTAAAAGCGAATATCCTTGGCCTGTATGGCGCCAAGGACCAGGGCATTCCGCTGGAAACCATCGAACAGATGAAGGCGGCGCTGGCCAAGGGCAGCAGCAAATCCATGTTTGTGGTGTATCCGGACGCCGGCCACGCCTTCCATGCCGACTACCGGCCCAGTTATGTGGCGGCCGATGCGAAGGATGGCTGGACGCGCGCGCTGGCCTGGTTCAAGGCCAACGGCGTGGCTTGAAGTATGGGCTGAATGAGCAGGAAACCGGGCAGGGAGTTACAATGTCCGGTTTACGCCGCTTTTTAGGGTTCAAGGCGGTGGGCAAGGCAAAGAGGTTCCAAAATCGATCCAACTCTTATTTCCATTCTGCTGGCGACCACCATCGCCGGTGTAGTCAGCATTTCGGCGGCGGCGATCTTCTCGTTTACGCTGCTGTCCAAGGTCGTCGAGCGCATGGTCAGCCTGTCGGTCGGCATCATGCTGTCCACGTCCCTGCTGCACGCCCTGCCCGAAGCCTTTGAATCCGGCGCCGATACGCACACCCTGTTCGCCACCCTGCTGGGCGGCCTGCTGGCCTTCTTCATGCTGGAAAAGCTGGCGATCCTGCGCCACTCGCACCACCATGAGCATGACGGCCACCACCACGCCCATGGCCACGACAAGCGCGAAGCCGGCAAGGCCGGCTGGATGATCCTGGTCGGCGACGGCATGCACAACTTCACCGATGGCATACTGATCGCCGCCGCCTTCCTGGCCGATCCGGGTCTGGGCATCGTCACCGGCCTGGCCATCATCGCGCACGAGATTCCGCAGGAGATCGGCGACTTCATCGTGCTGCTGAACGCGGGCTTTTCGCGCGCGCGCGCCTATGTGTACAACCTCTTGTGCAGCCTGCTGGCCGTGGCTGGCGGCCTGCTGGGCTATTACACCCTGGACCGCGCCAGCAATCTGATACCGTATGTGCTGGTGTTCGCATCGTCCGGCTTCATCTATATCGCCGTCAGCGACCTGATGCCGCAGATGCAGCGCCGCGCCACCCTGCGCGAAACAATTCCCCAGGTGCTGCTGATCGCCCTGGGCGTGTGCATCGTGCTGTTCCTGACGGCGCATCGTCATTAACCCGCAAGCTGTATCGGTTTGCACAGAAAAGAAAGGAGGTAAAAAATGAGTCATAACCCGCTTGCTGCTCTGTTCAGCGCGCGCCAGTTTTCCACACTGAGCCGCTCTTGCCCTCGTTCCATCGCGCTGCGATAACAAGGCCAAGAGCTTTACTCCCTTCCATAGAGTCAGTTCACGGCTCGTATCGTTAGCGCTCCTGTTAACGCGGATGCTTGCATCCCGACGAAAGACAAGAGCAATGACTACCCTTATCTCTACCAATGCACTGCAACTGGACGCGAACCATGGTTTGCTGTTCCAAGACCTTTCCTTTACCCTCAGCCAGGGCGACCGCATCGGCCTCGTGGGCCACAACGGCTGCGGCAAAAGCACCTTGCTTGGCCTGCTGGCCGGCACGCGCGAAGCCAGCGCAGGCCTGATCCACATGGCGCGCGCCTGCCGCCTGCAACACGTCGAGCAGCATCTGCCGCCTGACATGGCGGAGCTGAGCCTGTATCAAGCCCTGCAAGCCGCGCTGGCCGACGCGCCGGAGCAGCAGTGGCGCATCGACAGCCTGCTGGAGGAGCTGGGCATCAGCGGCGCCACGGCGCAGCTGCCGGTCAAATCCCTGTCCGGCGGCCAGCATACGCGCCTGCTGCTGGCGCGCGCGCTGCTGCACGAGCCGAACGTGCTGCTGCTGGACGAACCAAGCAACCACCTCGATCTGCCATCGCTGCTGTGGCTGGAGCAATTCCTGGCGCGCTGGCGCGGCGCCTTCATCCTCGTTTCGCACGACCAGCGCCTGCTGGACAACGCCACGCGCAAGACCTGGGTGCTGCGCGACCGTCGCCTGTACAGCTTTGATTTGCCTTGCGGGCCGGCCCTGTCTGCGCTGGCCGAGCAGGATGGCGCCAATGCCGCGCGCCGCAGCGCCGAGCAGAAAGAGATCGAGCGCATCGAGGCCAGCAGCCACCGTCTCGCCATCTGGGGCCGCACTTACGACAACGAGGACTTGTCGCGCAAGGCCAAGACCATGCAGCGGCGCGTCGAACGCCTGAAGGAGGAACAGACCTTCGTCAGCGCAGGCGCGCCCTGGACGCTGAGCCTGCGCGGCAAGGCGATGGCGGCCGACCAGCTGTTGGCGCTGGAAGGCCTGCCGGTGCGGCCCGCGCCGGCGGCGCCGGTGCTGTATGAAGTCGAGCACTTGGTGATCCGTCCCGGCGAACGCGTGGCGCTGCTGGGCGCCAACGGCAGCGGCAAATCCTCGCTGCTGCGCCAGTGCTGGGCCGCGCTGAATTCGCAGGCCGAACTGGCGGGCATGCGCAGCCACCCCGCCGCCAGCATCGGCTACTACGACCAGAACCTGCAGCAGCTGGCCGGCAATGCCAGCCTGTCCGATGCGCTGTATCCCTTCGCCGCGCAAGCGGAGGAGGTGGCGCCGCGCAGCGATGCGGCGCGGCGCCAGTCGCTGATTGCGGCAGGCTTCCCCTACAGCCGCCACGGCCAGAAGGTGGACACCCTGAGCGGCGGCGAACGCGCGCGCCTGCTGTTCCTTGGCTTGTCGCTGGCCAGCTACCACCTGCTGCTGCTCGACGAGCCGACCAACCACCTCGACATGGAAGGCAAGCAGCAACTGGCGACGGCGCTGCAAGGCTTCGCTGGCGGCTGCCTGCTGGTCTCGCACGACCGCGACCTGATCGAGCAAGCCTGCAACCGCTACTGGGTGGTGCATGAGGGCCGCCTGGAGCAATGGCAGGATGCCGAATCGGCCTATCGCCGCCTCGGTGGCGACAGCCTGTCCGGTCCCGCATCGCCCGCCAGCGTGGCGGCGGGGCAGGCCAGCCGCAGCGCGCCGCAAGCCATGCCCGATGGCGAAGAGCAGCTGCTGGCCCGCCTGTACGAACTGGAACAGCTCTTGGCCGCCGACCTGGTTCGCAAACCGCGCCACCAGAAGCCCGCCAGCCAGCAGCAATGGCGCGCCGAGCTAGACCGGCTAAGCCGCCAGCTCGGCCTCGACGCCTGAGCCAGCATCCTGTAGTTGAGCCCGCTGGATGGCCGTCCCGTCCGATTGGTGTCTGACACCACGGTGGACGGGACGGCCATCCGGCGGACTCGGCTTTGGTATGCAGGGCGAAATGTGGCGTGCAGGTTCCACCTTTCGTGCGCTAAGCTGAAGTCTTCGCCGAGGATTTAACATGGCTATCAAGAGTGAAACAGGTGGGGAGGCGATCCTCAGCCTATCGAAAGCTGAGCAGAAACGCCTGGAACGCTTGGCCGCATTGGCTGGCCGTAGACCCAGGGGCATGCTGCGTTTCGTGCTGCGCGACGGCTTTGCTGAGTGCGAGGAAAGTGTCCGTGCGAGTTTGCGTTCCGACGAGGAGTTCGAGAGCGGGGATGGCTGCTCTCACACAGAGGGAATGCAGGCAACCCGCAGGCTGCTTGCCGCTCGTGGCAAACAACAAGATTAAGCCGATAAGGCTGGCCATACACTGGTTGGCAGCGCACTAAGGTCGTTTCAGGCGACCATGATCCATCTTCAAGACGAAGACGCAGGCGCCGCCCAGCTGGTGATGGCGCGGAGGGATCGCGCCATTGCCGCCCTGACGGCGCAGCCGGGAATCGGCACGCTGACTGCGCGCCCTGGCGTTAGGCGCTTTGCCATTCCTGCTACCGGACATGCAATTGCATACCGGCTCGTTAGCGCCGAAATCAGAAGACTGCGCTGGAGCCGGCAACGGCAGCGATAATGCTCAGGCGCCGGTGGCGACCGGACGGGTGGGGGCGGCGCACCATTCCGACCAGGAGCCGGGGTACAGCGCGGCGCCGCGCAGGCCGGCCACTTCCAGGGCCAGCAGATTGTGGCAGGCGGTGACGCCGGAGCCGCATTGCATGATGGCCGTTTCGGGCGATGCGAACAGCGGGGCGAAGTCCTGCTTGAGCTGTTCGGCATTTTTGAAGCGGCCGTCGGCTTGCAGATTGTCCTTGAAGAAGCGGTTGCGCGCGCCGGGAATGTGGCCGCCCACCGGGTCGATGGTTTCGTTCTCGCCGCGGAAGCGGTCGTTGGCGCGGGCGTCGACCACGGTCTGCTGGCGGCTTTCGAGATTCGCCAGCACCTCGTCCACCGACACGGTGCGCGTCAGCGTCGGGCGTTCGGCGATATGGCCTGGCGGACGGGATGCCACTGGCGTGACCAGCGGCAGGCCTTGCGCTTGCCAGGCTGCCAAACCGCCATCGAGCACCGCCACGGCCGAATGGCCGATCCAGCGCAGCAGCCACCACAGGCGGGCCGCGTACATGCCGCCGTGGGCGTCGTAGGCGACGACCTGGCTGTCGTCATTGATGCCCCAGGCGCGCAGCGTCTCAATCAGCCTGGCGCGTTCCGGCAGCGGATGGCGGCCGCGGAACTGGCCGTCGGCGCCCTGCTTAGCGCCGGACAGGTCGTCGTCGATGCCGGCGAATTGCGCGTTCTGGAGATGGCCGGCGGCGAAGACTTCGCGGCCGTAGGCGGGATTCATCAGATCGTGCCGGCAATCGAGGATGACCCAGTTTGGGTCGATCAGGTGCTGGGACAGGGTGGAAGCGTCAATCAGGGTCGTATGCATGGCAGCTTATCCTTGGATTCAGACTTCACTTGCGATAGGGTCGGTTTTGGCGATGGCCTTGCCGCGTTCAGTATTGCGCGTATTGTAGAACGTTGCGGCCATCCCCGAGAGCAGGATGATGCCGATGCCGGCCCAGCTATGCCAGTTGAACACGTCGCTGAAGACCAGGATGCCCCAGAAGCTGGAAAACACGATGCCGCTGTATTGCAGATTGGCGACCACCAGGGTGTTGCCGAGACGGTAGGCGCGCGTCATCGCCACTTGCGCGGCGGTGGCGCACAGGCCGATGCCCAGCAGGAGCAGGGCGCCTTTGGCGTTGGCTGGCGAATGCCAGACCACGGGGCTGCTGCCGGATTCCACGAAGTGGCCCACCAGGCCGGCTACGAAATTGGTGATGGAGAAGAAGAAGACCACGCGCGCTTCCGGCTCGCCCGCCAGGCCCAGTTTGCGCACCTGCATATAGGCCATGGCCGACAGCACGCTGGAGGACAGCGCGAGCATCGCTTCGAACAATTGGTTGGAATGGAAGGCCGGCTGCAGCAGCAGGGTGACGCCGATAAAGCTCATGAAGACGGCGCCGATCAGCGGCCATTCGATATGGTTCTTGGCGTGCCACCAGCCGTGCAGGAAGAGCCAGACGGCGATCCAGATCGGCGCCATGTAGTTGAGGGTCATGGCGGTGGCGAGCGGCAGGCGGGCGATGGCGTAGAACCACAGCCAGAGCGAAACCACGCCCACCACGCCGCGCCACAAATGGGCGAAAGGCATGGTGGTGCGGAAGCTGGCGCCTTGCATGCGCATCATGCAGAACAGGACCGTCATGCCGACCAGTCCCCGGTACATCACGATCTCCGACGTGGAGAAGGTCTCGGAAGCGAGTTTGACGCAGACGCCCATGGCGGCAAACATGAAACTGGCAAATAACATCCAAAGCGATTGCATCGTATTCCTGTTCTACTGCCGCCGAGCGGCCGTCCTACCCGACCACTCTTATACGTCCAACTTGCTGCGGTACCACTCGTGGAAGTGCTGCATGCCGTCTTCCATCGGCGACTGGTACGGCCCGGCGTCGTTTTCGCCGCGCTGCATCAGGATGCGCCGTCCGGCATCCATGCGCTGGCCGATTTCGTCGTCCTCGATGCAGGTTTCCATGTAGGCGGCCCGCTCGGCTTCGATGAATTCGCGCTCGAACAGCACGATTTCTTCCGGATAGTAGAACTCGACCACGTTCTTGGTGCGCTGCGGGCCGTCCGGCCACAGGGTGGAGACGATCAGCACGTGCGGATACCATTCCACCATGATGTTCGGATACAGCGTCAGCCAGATCGCGCCGTAGGGCGGCGGTTCGCCGTTGCGGAACTTGAGCACCTGCTCCTGCCAGCGCTGATAGATCGGCGAGCCGGATTTCTGCAGGCCGCGATGCACGCCCACGGTCTGCACGCTGTAATCGTCGCCGAATTCCCAGCGCAGGTCGTCGCAGCTGACAAAGCTGCCCAGGCCCGGGTGGAAAGGTTCGACGTGATAATCCTCCAGATAGACTTCGATGAACGTCTTCCAGTTGTAGTCGCAGTCGTGGATTTCGACGTGGTCGAACATATAGCCGCTGAAATCGAGATCCTTGGTGACGGACAGCTTGCCCAGCTTTTCCATCACGTTGTAGCCATTCTGCTCGAACAGCAGGCCGTTCCAGCTTTGCAGCTTGGTCTTGGCCAGGTTCAGGCAAGGCGTGTCGGGGAAGTGCGGCGCGCCGATCAGCTCCCCCTTCAGATCGTAGGTCCAGCGGTGCAGCGGGCAGACGATGTTATTGCTGTTGCCGCGGCCATTGAACATCAGCGCTTGGCGGTGGCGGCAAACGTTGGACATCAGCTCGATGCCGGCCGGGCTGCGCACCAGCATGCGGCCTTCGTTTTCCGACGCCAGGGTCATGAAATCGCCCGCGTTCGGAATCATCAGCTCATGGCCGATATAACGCGGGCCTTGCTTGAATAATTGCTGCATTTCACGCTGCAGAAGCGTTTCGTCAAAATAGACGGTGACCGGAAGTTGCGCGTTTGAACGCGCCAGCTTGGCGTGGGTACCCAGATCGGACATCCCAACCCCCCTTAATTAAATTACTGCAAACCAAGAAGAGACAGAATCCGTAAAGACCTGAATTCAGAAATTAGAAACGGTATTTCGGACAGAACCGGAGATTATACCCCGAATCCCCGTGTTTTCGGGGAAGTTGGGCCAAAATCGGGGTAAAATGCCGCTGTCCGCCCCAAGATGGGGGCGCTGCCGCCCAATTCCAGTGCGAATTACGGCCTGGCTCGGCAATTCCCTGCAGCGGGCTCCGCATTTTCCGACCTATTCAGATAGTTTGTTCTAAAATAACGGGCTACACTGAGCCAGCCGGTTTATCGTGCCGACTAGCCACAACGATTGAATGCATATGCCTAAGAAAATGAATGACGACACCGCTGCCGCGGCGCCGGCCTCCTTCGAGGAAGCCATGGCCGAACTGGCGCAGCTGGTGACGCAGATGGAGTCGGGCCAGCTGCCGCTGGAAGCGTCCGTCGCCGCTTATGCGCGCGGTTCCGAGCTGGTGAAATTCTGCGCCGGCCAGTTGGACAAGGTGGAATCCCAGGTCAAGGTGCTGGAGGGCGACCTGCTCAAGCCCTTCGCCGACAATGAGGAGGGCCAGCCATGAGCGCCGCCTTCCAGGATTGGATGAAGACCATCCAGGCCGGCATGGAAAACGATATGTCGGCCTATCTGCCGGCCGCCTCCGCGCTGCCGCAGAAACTGCACGAAGCCATGCGCTACGCCCTGCTGGGCGGCGGCAAGCGCGTGCGCCCGCTGCTGGTGTACGCCGCCGGCAATCTGTTCGGCGCCGATGCGGCAGCCCTGAGCCGGGCGGCGGCCGCGCTGGAAATGATCCACGCCTATTCGCTGGTGCACGACGACATGCCCTGCATGGACGACGATGCGCTGCGCCGCGGCAAACCGACCGTGCATATCGCTTACGACGAGGCGACCGCGCTGCTGGTGGGCGACGCCCTGCAGGCGCAGGCCTTTGCCGTGCTGGCCGAGGCGGACACGCTGCCGCCGGCGCGCCAGGTGGCCATGCTGCGCCTGCTGGCGCAGGCGGCCGGTTCGGCCGGCATGTGCGGCGGCCAGGCCATCGACCTGGCCAGCGTGGGCCTGAGCCTGACGCTGCAGCAGCTGGAGCAGATGCACCAGCTGAAAACCGGCGCGCTGCTGCGCGCTTCGGTGGTGCTGGGCGCCCTGGCCGGCAAGGATCTCGACGCGGCCGAGCTGCAAGCACTAAACGATTACTCGCGCGCCATCGGCCTGGCTTTCCAGGTGGTGGACGACATCCTCGACGCCACGGCCGATTCGGCCACCCTGGGCAAGACGGCCGGCAAGGATGCGGCCGACAACAAACCTACCTATGTTTCCATCCTGGGCCTGGAACCGTCCAAGGCCCTGGCGGAAAAACTGCGGCTCGAGGCGCACGCTGCGCTCGCGCCATTCGGAGACAATGCACAGCGCTTACGCGAACTCGCGGATCTGATCGTGCAGCGGAAGGCATAAATGAAACTGCTTGAAAACATCAACATCCCGGCGGACCTGCGCAAGCTGCAGCGCCACCAACTGACGCCGCTGGCGCATGAGCTGCGCAGCTTCCTGCTCGACTCGGTCTCGAAAACGGGTGGCCACCTGTCGTCCAATCTGGGCACGGTGGAACTGACCATCGCCCTGCATTACGTCTTCAACACCCCGCAGGACCGCATCGTGTGGGACGTGGGCCACCAGACCTACTCGCACAAGATCCTGACCGGCCGCCGCGAACAGTTCCACACCCTGCGCCAGCGCGACGGCATCTCCGGCTTCCCGCGCCGCGTGGAAAGCGAGTACGACACCTTCGGCACCGCCCACTCCTCGACCTCGATTTCGGCCGCGCTGGGCATGGCGCAGGCGGCCAAGATCAAGGGCGAACACCGCCACGCCATCGCCGTGATCGGCGACGGCTCGATGACGGCCGGCATGGCCTTCGAGGCGCTGAACAACGCGGGCGTGCAGGAAGACCTGAATCTGCTGGTGATCCTGAACGACAACGATATGTCGATCTCGCCGCCGGTGGGGGCGCTGAACCGCTACCTGGCGCGCCTGATGTCGGGCCAGTTCTACGCCGCCGCCAAGAACGTCGGCAAGTCGGTGCTGCCCGCGCCCGTGCTGGAGCTGGCCAAGCGCCTGGAAGAGCATGCGAAAGGCATGGTGGTGCCCGCCACCATGTTCGAGGAATTCGGCTTCAACTACATCGGCCCGATCGACGGCCACGACCTGGAATCGCTGATCCCCACGCTGCAGAATATCCGCCAGCTCAAAGGTCCGCAGTTCCTGCACGTGGTGACGAAAAAAGGCCAGGGCTACAAGCTGGCCGAGGCCGAGCCGATCCTGTACCACGGCACCGGCAAGTTCAATCCGGCCGAAGGCATCAAGCCGGCGCCGCCGTCCAAGATCACTTACACCGAAGTGTTCGGCAACTGGCTGTGCGATATGGCGGCGCATGACAAGGCCCTGGTCGGCATCACGCCCGCCATGCGCGAAGGCTCTGGCATGGTGCGCTTCGACCAGCAATATCCCGAGCGCTACTTCGACGTCGGCATCGCCGAGCAGCACGCCGTGACCTTCGGCGCCGGCCTGGCCTGCGAGGGCTTGAAGCCGGTGGTGGCGATTTACTCGACCTTCCTGCAGCGCGCCTACGATCAGCTGATCCACGACGTCGCCCTGCAGAATCTGGACGTGACCTTCGCCCTCGACCGCGCCGGCCTGGTGGGCGCGGACGGCGCGACCCACGCCGGCAATTACGATCTGGCCTATCTGCGCTGCATCCCGAATATGGTGGTGATGGCGCCGTCCGACGAGAACGAATGCCGCAAGATGCTGACCACGGCTTACCACTATCCCGGCCCGGCCGCCGTGCGCTATCCGCGTGGCGCGGGCGTCGGCGCGGCCATCGAACCGGCCCTGACTTCGCTGGAAATCGGCAAGGGCGAGGTGCGCCACAAGGGCCAGAAGATCGCCATCCTGGCCTTCGGCTCGATGGTGGCGCCGAGCCTGGGCGCGGCCGAACAGTTGGATGCGAGCGTGGCCAATATGCGCTTCGTCAAGCCGCTGGACGTGGAGCTGGTCAAGCAGCTGGCCGCCGAGCACGATTACCTGGTGACGGTGGAAGAGGGCTGCATCATGGGCGGCGCCGGCGCTGCCGTGGCCGAGGCCTTGGCCACGGCGGGCATCGTCAAGCCGCTGCTGATGCTGGGCCTGCCCGACCAGTTCATCGACCATGGCGACCCGGCCAAGCTGCTCGCCAGCGTGGGCCTGGATGCCGCCGGCATCGCCGCCTCGATCCGCCAGCGTTTCGGCGGCGAGGAGCCGCGCCTGGTGGTGAACAACGGCTGATTGTTTCAGCCCAGCAAAAAAAGCGGCGCCATGTGCGCCGCTTTTTTTATTTCTTGACAAGATATGCGGCCGCGCCCTAACTTTCCGATGTTTCAACGCTGGTTCACTGATTACTTTTATGAGGAAAGGAAATAGCATGTTCAAGAAAGTTGCACTGTTCCTGTTTGCGGCGGCCTGCTCATTTTCTGCCTGGGCCTATGACGACGATCCCAATGCCTGCCCGCAGAAGTGCCTGGTCAATTATGACCTTTGCGTGAAGAGCGGCCACGCCGAGCACGCCTGCTACATCGAGTATGCAAACTGCCTCTGGGGTGAATGCGAGCGCTGGTAAGACTCGCCGCGGAAAACCTCTCCACGGCACACAGTTACTACTAAATTAATAGCGTCGTATTTTTAATGCAGAATTTTTCTATGCTCATGAATATTCTTGACATGGGTTTTGGGCTGCACTATTGTTGCCGTGGAGTCATTCTTGCTAAATGACCAAACTAAATAGAACATTACAAAGGCGCTGGAGATGATCGGAAAGAAGATTAAAGTCGTAGCTGTCTACATTCTCATCCTGGCGGCTGGCCTGGGTGTCGGCCTGGGGCTGGCCAAGCTGCCGGCCATGTTCAAGAAGCCTTATGTCGAAGGCAATTACGCTGCCTATTTCCCCGATACCAGCACCAAGGTCGTGGTATATGGCACGGAGACCTGCCCCTTCTGCATTAAAACCCGCGCCTATTTGAAAGAGCGCAATATCGCCTTCGCCGATTTGTATGTCGACAATTCGGAAAAGGCCAAAAAAGAATTCGGCCAATTGGGCGGCGGTGGCGTGCCCATGATTCTGGTCGGTAATCGCCGCATCGAAGGCTTCAATCAAGCCGCTCTCGACGACGCACTGAAAAAGTTCGTCAACTAAGAATTCACCGTATTTGCCGCACGCAGCGGAGCCGGATTTGAACGATCCGGTTCCGAGGGGATTCTGTTGCCTGAAATTTTGCTGCACGGGCGGGCCACCCGGGGCTGTATCAGGCCATCCATTGTCAATTGATTGTTGCACCTATCAGGAAAGGAATTTGAATCATGATGAAAAAAATTGCCTTCTTCGTGTTTGCCGCTGCCACCGCCTTGTCCGCTTCGCTGGCTGGCGCGGCCAACCCCGTTTACTGCGATGAGTGCGAGATACGCTTAGAGCAGTGCATGGATTCGCCCATCCGGATCTACTGCAGCCGCGCATATCGCGAGTGCCAGGCCACCTGCATTCCATAATACAAAAAGGGCAGGGCGATAATTTTATTCCCCCTCTCTGCCTCGCTGTCGATGGGTATTAATGCGTCATCGATGGCCTGAACTGTATCAGGCCATTTCTGCAATCTGATTGCTGAAAAACTGAAAAAGGAAAAATCATGCACAAGAAAGTTCTGCTCTTCGTATTTGCCGCCGCCGCCGCGCTGTCCGCATCGTTCGCCGGCGCCGCCGATCGTGAAACCTGCCTGCAGCGCTGCAGCGATACCCACACGAGCTGTATTGAGGACGGTGTTTACGAAGCGTATATGTGTGACTTCGCTTACACCATGTGCCGCCGCAACTGCCGTTAAGCAGCCGGGAACTTTTTCATGGACTCAGCCATGCATAGCCGGAAGTCTGTGGTTTGAAAATCCAGGAACGAGGGAATGCCATGTTTAAAAAATCCACCTGCTTTATCTTCGCCTTTGGCCTGGCTTGTTCTTCCGCATTTGCCGGCTTTGCGGAATGCCGCCAACAGTGCCTGGAGGAGTACTACGATTGCCAGTCAAGCATGTGGGCGCCGCAGATCTGTGCCCACAATCTGCGTGTCTGTGAAAGCGCTTGTTCGATCGATTAGGGGGAGAAAACATGCGTAAGAAAGCTCTGCTCTTCGTATTTGCCGCCGCTGCTGCGTTGTCCGCCTCGTTTGCCGGGGCGGAGGACCGCCCTGCTTGTCTGCGGGCCTGCATGGATGCTTATTTTGCCTGCCTGGAGCATGGCGGCACCCAGGAACAAGTGTGCGATGAGGCGTCCATCGCATGCCGCCGCAATTGCCGTTAAGGCGGATGCTGCAAGATACAGTTCCGCCATATTTATCTTAAGCAGCTAAATATTTGCTGTACGCCGCGCAAGGGACAGCGGCGTTGCGGCCATAACTATGTCCCGGATGGAAAAAGATCATGAAAAAACTGGGTATCTTCTTGTTCGCAGCCGCCTGCTCCTTCTCCGCACTGGCCAGCGGCGGCAGCGCTTTCGAGCGCTGCGAGCAGAACTGCAATAACATCTACAACTACTGCCAGTGGAAAGGCCTGAGCGACGATTGCGGCGGTGAGCTGGGCATCTGCCTGATGAGCTGCGAAGGCCTGTAAGCCAGATCTTGCGCGGCGGCCTGCCGAGCCGCCGCATCAGTACAAAACGCCGCCATCCGCGGCGTTTTGTTTTTCAGCAGCACTCCTTGCATGCCGCCCAGTGCTGGCTATATTGATATAAACAGTTTATATCGAGGCGGCCATGAAGATCGTCGCACTGCTGCCGGCATGCTGGCTGGCGCTGGTGCTATGCCCCGGAGCGCGCGCGCAGGTGCCCGATTCCGGCCGCTGGCAGGAGCTGCGCTACGCAGCCGAGGAAGTGGCGCTGGCGATGGAGGACCGCTATATCAGCCAGGTGGTCGAGCTGGCGGCGCAAGGCCATCTGGACGGGGATCGCCCGCTGTTGCGGCGCCTGCAGGCGATCGGTGCGGGTCTGCTGCAGGCGGCGGCCGAACTGAAGCCGGACAGCGCGCAATGGGATTGGGAATTTCATGTGACCAGCGCTCCGGAGGTCGATGCTCTGTGCCTGGCCGGCGGCAAAATCCTGGTCGGTGCTGCTTTCGTCGGCCGCCTGATGCTGGACGATGGAGAGCTGGCGACCTTGCTGGGCCATGAGATTGCCCATGCCGTGGCCGAGCACCACCGCGAAACCCTGTCCGAAGCCTTGCTGCTGAGCCGTCCTTATGCCTTGCCGCCGGACGTGATGCTGGAGCGGCTCGATTCCGACCTTTCCCTGCAGCTGCGCTTATCCCTCCTCAGTCATCTGCAAGAGCGTGAAGCCGATCAGCTGGGCATGGTGCTGGCCCACCGTGCCGGCTGGCCTGCCAGCGCCATGGTCAGCTTCTACCGCAAGCTGGCGGCCCAGGAGGGCGGTCCCGCCTTGCTGAGCGCCTATCCCCCTCCCTGGTCGCGCCAAGCCACCGCGCGTGGCATGGCCCGCCTTTTTGGCGAATAAGCCATGGTCAATAATTACTATTAAAATAATAGCGTCTTATTTCCATTATCTATTCGTGCAACTTGCATGAATTTCTTGACATGACAATTTTGCTGATTTATTGTGGCCTTGGCGAAATTGTTGCTAAATATAAAATATGGCTGGAGTGAAAATGAATGATGTTTGAATGGCGTCATTGCATGATATGCCGCCGTTATTAATTCAGAATTCGGGGCGAATCTTTGTAAGAAAATTTTGCGCCGGGACTGAAGGATTTCGCTAAGCAGCACATCCCACTGTCTCAGAAAAACGCCGCCAGATACCGGACAGTCTGGCGCGGGGAACTTTTGTCGTCCGTATTCTTCAAGGAGATGGGCTTTATGTTGAAAAAACTCGGTTTCTTCATTTTCGCGATGGCCATGGGCAGCGGTTTTGCGCTGGCTGCCGGCAGCGTATGCACCGGCGACTGCTTCGATACTTACCAATCTTGCCTGGATAGTGGCTGGCCGAAACCATCGGTTTGCCTGCGCAACTATCAGTATTGCCAGGCCCACTGCGCCCCTTAATGAAAGGATGACATCATGCTGAAAAAATTCGCCTTCTTTGTTTTTGCATTGGGCTTGAGCAGCGCTTACGCCGCCTCCAGCCAGGAATACATGCTGTGCCTCGATTCTTGCGAAGCAAGCTGGGAAAACTGCCGCTCGAATCCGTTTTGGCCCGCCAATGCCTGCTTCAATGAGATGCAGCGTTGCAACCAGAACTGCCGGCTGATCTACGGCTAACAGACAATCGCTTTCTGCGAGCCGGGATCGACCTTCCGCGTTGGCGGAACGGCTGGTCCCGCCTCACTTTGAGCCATGCGGCGCAATTACTATTAAATTAATAGCGTCGCATTTTTAATGAGATTTTCTTCTATTCTCATGAATTTCTTGACAGGGCTTTTTTGCTGTTTTATTGTGGCCTTGGCTGAATTATTGCCAAATATAAAATGTCGTCGGAATTGAAATAAATAGCGTTTAAACGGCGCCGCGTAATGCAGCTGTCGCCGTGGATAATTCACAATACGAGACAAAAATGCTAAAAAAATTTTCCTTCTTTGTACCCGCGCTGGGTTCGAGCACTTCCTGCACTACCGCTTGCCTCCCTGCCACATAAGCGCTTAGTTCTCTTTTGATAGCTGAATTTTATGGCTGCGAGCCTACCATGGCTTGCGGCGTGGCTTCCTGTTTTTAAAATTTTGTGTTTAGGGATTGAGGTGGACAAATGATTGGTAAAAAACTCAAAACGGCTGCGGCATATGTGGTGATTCTGGCGGCAGGTCTGGGGGCGGGGCTGGCAATCGCCAAGCTGCCCGCCATGTTCAAGAAGCCTTACGTCGAGGGCAACTACACGGCTTACTTCCCCGACACCACGACCAAGGTGGTGGTGTATGGCACGGAAACCTGTCCCTTCTGCATCAAGACCCGCGCCTATCTGAAGGAACACAATATCGCTTTCGCCGATCTGTATGTCGACCAGTCCGAGAAGGCCAAGAAGGAATTCGCGCAACTGGGCGGCGGCGGCGTACCCATGATCCTCATCGGCAATCGCCGCATCGAAGGCTTCAACCAGGCAGCCGTCGAGGATGCGCTGAAGAAGTTCGCCAACTAATCCCACCGTCGCTTCAGAAAACGGCGCCAGATACCGGACGGTCTGGCACTGCGGGAATTCTATCGTCCGCATTTTTACTAGGAGATAAACAACATGTTGAAAAAACTCGGTTTCTTCATTTTTGCGATGGCGATGGGCAGCGGTTTTGCATTCGCAGCCAACGAGGATTGCGCGAGCGATTGCTTCGATTTCTACCAGTCCTGCCTGGACAACGGCTGGCCTAAACCACCGACCTGCCTGCGCAACTACAAGCAGTGCCTGGCGTACTGCAACGCCAACTAAGCGAAAGGGACAGTCTGTGTTGAAGAAAATCGCTTTCTTTGTATTCGCGCTGGGTCTGGGCTCGTCCTACGCTTCCGCCAACCTGGGCTATGAGCTGTGCGTCGATAGCTGCGAGGCGAGCTGGGAAATGTGCCGGGGAATACCGCAGCGTCCAAACTCGCAAACCTGCGTGCGCGAGCTGAATCGCTGCCGCGCGCAGTGCGCGGTGAAATATCCCTAAATGAAAGCGGGGGCGCCGTTCGTGAACGGCGCCCCTTGTCTTTAGCGGAACAGTTTTAGCGAGCGAGTGCGGAATTTTTGAACAAGGCCGGCAGGTCGATGGCATTGGCCATGGCCTGGAAGCCGGCATCGTTGGGATGCAGATGGTCGCCGGAATCGTAGGTGGGCAGCAGGCGTTCGGGATGGACGGGATCGCGCAGCACGGCATCGAAATCGGCCACGGCATCGAAGGCGCCGCTGTTGCGGATCCAGTCGTTGACCTGGCGCCGCAAGGCGTCCTTGGCCGGCGAATCGTAGCCGGTGATCGGCGTGCCGCTCAGCGCCCCGGCGAATGGCGGCAGTGTGGCGCCGATGACGCGCAGCTGGCGCTGGCGGGCGCGCTCGATAAGGGCGCGATAGCCGGCGATCAGGCGCTCGGCCGTCATGGCCGCTTCCTTGGGCGCCAGAGCGCTGCCGGGCCAACCGATATCGTTGGTGCCGAGCATGAGGACGAGGGCGCCGGCGTGGGGCTGGTCGAGGACATCGTACTGCAGGCGATCGGCTGCTTTGACGCCCATGCCGTCGCTCAGCAGGCGGGCGCCGGAAATGCCGGCATTCGCGACGCCGGCCGGAATGCCTTGCTGCGCCAGGCGCGCGGCGAGGTAGTCGGGCCAGCGGCGGTTGCGGTCGGGCGTGGAGCCGTTGCCGTCGGTGATGGAGTCGCCCAGCGTGACGATGGTAAAGGCGGCAGGTGCCGCGCCATCCACCTGGACGGAATTAAGGAAAGTGCGTCCTTGCAGCGGCAGACTGCCGGGCAGGGTGGCGCCGCCAGCGAGGTTGCCGGCGGCGATAAAGCCGGTCTGCTGCGCGCCCCAGTGGAAGGTGCTGAGCGGCGCGGCCTGCGGCAGCCAGGCGGAAATGCTCAGGCGTTGCAGGGCTGGCACCGGGTAGGGCAGGGGATCGCTGGTGGCGACGGCGCCGGGCGCCACGGTCACGCCGGGCTGGCCGCTGAAGCTCAGGGCGCGGCTGCTGGCGGCATCGATGGCGGAGGTGGCAGCTTGCGCATCGCTGTCGCTGCCCGCCGTGCGCGCGATCTGCGCGGCGCCGATCACCAGCGGCGTGCTGCCGTAGCGGTTGGAGAAGGTGACGCGCAACTGCGCGCCGCCGCTGCTGAGACGCAGCACTTCGCGCACGGTTTGCTGCTGCAGCTGGGCCGGCATATTGGTCGGCAGGATGAAATCGGCATCCCAGGCGGGATGCGCGGCGCTGTACCAGCTGGTCTGCCATTGCGTTTCCGCAGCGGCGGCGTGGTGCAGTGGAGTGGCAAGTGCCGCCAGCATGGCGGCGGTAGCGAGTGGTCGGGACAGAAACATGAAGCTTTCTCCGTAGTAAACAAGGACAAGGGAAGCTTAGCTAACATGGTTTCATGCGAGAAGACGGCGTAAACGACTAAGGCCTATTCTCATTTGGAATGGGTGGCGTTAAAGGACAGGCGCTATCCGGAACAACCTTTGTGTCCATACTAAAAAGGAAATCCAATGCTGAAGAAAATCGCTTTCATTTTTGCTCTGGGCTTGAGCGCCTCCTACGCCATGGCTGCTGGCTCCTGCGAAGGACAATGTGCCGAGAAGTTCGCCTTCTGCAATGCGCACGGCAAACCGCCGGGCTTGTGCAGCATGGAGTACCGCAACTGTATCGACCGCTGCGATTTCGGTGTTTGAACCCGACCCCAAGGAGAATCCCATGTTCAAAAAATTGGCCTTGTTTGTGTTTGCCGCCGCCACCGCCCTGTCGGCATCGCTCGCCACTGCCCGTCCCGATTGCCGCGCCCAGTGCTACATCGACTACCGTGCCTGCATCAGCGCCGGTGATGATGTGGCGGAGTGCCGTTCCATCATGCTCCAGTGCTATGACGCTTGCACATATCCGCAGAACTGAGAGAGGGCCGCGCTGTGATCGATAGCGGCGCTTCCGCGGCTGCATGCGTGGCCGCATGGCGCGCATGCCGGGAGCTTTGCCACCCGCCGCGCGACTAAATCTCCTTCTCTTTTCCGGCCCGTCCCAAAAAACGGCGCCGGATACCGGAGGGTCTGGCGTTGCTTGAGTTCTATCGTCCATATCCGCTTTAAGAGACAACACCTTGCTCCACCATTATCCGAGGTCGGAATGCTGAAAAAAATTACATTCATATTTGCGCTGGGTCTGAGCATGGCTTACGGCACGGCGAGTGCCGAAGAGGATTGCAGCCTGTGTCTTTCCGAGTATCACGGTTGCCTGGAGCGCGGCGTGCGCGCCAGCCTGTGCGAACGGATCTACGAGGAATGCTGGCGCCGTTGCGAGTATTGATCTCCCCGCAGTCCGATTCGTTTTAACCAAGCATACAAAGGAAAAAAATGATGAAGAAAGTTCTTTTTGTCTTTGCACTGGCCATGGGCAGCTCTTACGCGATGGCAGAACCGGATTGCCGTGAAACCTGCCAAGGCGAGGTCAACGTCTGCTATGCCACGCACCCGATCAGCCCCTATCTCGTCAAATACTGCACGCGGCTGTACGAGAACTGCATGGAAGCATGCCAAGGTAGTTATTAAGCCAAGTAGCTATTTTTCTTCTATCAATAGAAAGGGAATTCCATGTACAAAAAAGCCGCCATCTTCATGTTCGCCGCTGCCGCCGCCCTGTCGGCCTCCTTCGCCAGCGCCAACGATTGCCAGGAAATGTGCAATGAAGATCTGCAGTATTGCCTGGATAACGGCACCAAGCCGCCTATCTGCGCCCGCATTCTGCGCCAGTGCCTGGCCAGGTGCCCGCTGTAAGGAAGCACCGGAACTAGAAAGCAGCCGTGTCCATGGCTGCTATCATTCCAAAAACGAATGATGGATGACTATGGACACAATACGATCGCTGCATTTCTTTGTAAGGGCGGTGGAACTGGGTAGCTTTTCCGCTGTCGCCCGCGAGCAGGATACGACCCAGCCCACGGTGAGCAAGGTGCTGGCTGCGCTGGAAGACGATCTTGGCGTGCGTCTGCTGGAACGCAGCACGGCCAGCCTGAGCGCCACGGTGCAGGGCCGGCGCTTTTACGAACGCGCCAAGGCCGTACTGGACGAATATGCCGAAGCCGTGGCCGACGTGCGTGGTGAAGGCGCCGCCAGTTCCGGCCTGCTGCGGGTGAACGCGCCGGTGGCGCTAGGGCAGTTCAGCCTGAATGGCTTTGTGCAGGATTTTCTGCGCCGCTATCCGGCCATGGAGGTGGAGCTGATCCTGAACGACCGCATGGTCGATATGGTGGAGGAGGGAATGGATGTGGTGCTGCGCCATGGCCGCGACCTGCCGCAGAACGCCGTGGCGCGCCGCGTCGGCAGCTCGCCGCGCTGGCTGGTGGCGTCGCCCGCGTATCTGCGCCGCCACCCGGCGCCGCGCCAGCCGCAGGAACTGGCGCAGCACAACTATATCCGCTATGCCTGGGGCGGCAGCAGCGCCATCGCCTTGAGTAATGGCGAACGCGAGGTCACGGTGCAGACCCAGGGCCGTTACCGCGTCAACAATGCGCTCGCCATCCGCGACAGCCTGCTGCAGGGCAGCGGCATCGCCCTTTGTCCGGCGTGGCTGGTGCACGACCTGGTGGCAGCGCGCCAGCTGCGCCATGTGATGCCGAAGTGGCGCGGCGAAGCGCAGGAGCTGCATCTGCTGTATCCCTCGCGCCGCTACCAGCCGGCCAGGGCACGCATGTTTATCGAGGAGTTGCAGCTCTGGCTGCAAAAGATGCCGGGAATGGAGTAATTCGCGGCGACGTATGTAGTACAACCATCAACGAAAGGAAAAACGATGTTCAAGAAACTGGCCTTCTTCCTCTTTGCCTGCGCCGCCGGCTCGTCCTATGCGGTGAGCAGCTCCGAAACGCTCGCCCAGACCGAGTGCCGTCAGCAATGCCTGTACGACCGCTTCGAGTGCGTGGACCAGGAACCGAGACCTTCCAACTGCTTTGCCGAGTACAGCCGCTGCATCGATCGTTGCCGGGCTATCGGCCAATAAGGTGGTGTTGCAGTCACTGTACGCTTTGCTCTTCAACTTTATTCAGTGAGATAGATATGCACAAAAAGCTTGCCCTGTTCGTCTTTGCGGCCGTTGCCGCACTCTCCTCGTCCCTGGCCAGCGCCAGCTACGATCCCTGCAACATCTGCTATATCGAACATAACTATTGCAACGGCAATCCCGATGCCAATCAGGAAACCTGTGAGGAGAACTATTGGAGATGTCTGCAAGCCTGCGGCATCCAAATTCCCTAAGCATCTTGCTTGGAAAGGTCAATCATGTTGAAAAAGCTTGGCTTCTTAATGTTTGCCCTGGGGGTTGGCGGAGCTTCGGCATATGCCGGGGAGCGGCAGATGTGCTTGGATTATTGCGATGAGAGTTTTGAAAATTGCCTGCAAATACGCGGAAATACGTTTGCGATCTGCTATCCGGTTGCGCTGAAGTGCCGTGCCTCGTGCTCTTCCTAATTTTCTCGTAAAAATTGCAAATATGGCACTGTCTTTCGATAAGGGCGTGAAAGACTGGCGAAGGCGCCAGTCTCCGCGAATGTCTTTCGAAAATTGGTGCCATGCTTGCCCGCTGTGATTTCGGTTCCTGAACCTCACCTGAAGGAGCGTCCCATGTTCAAGAAACTTGCTTTGTTCCTGTTCACTGCTGCTGCCGCGTTGTCGGCATCGATCAGCACCGCCGCCCCCGGCGCCTGCCTGGCCCAGTGCCGCCTCGATTACATCGAGTGCCTCGACTCGGGGAGTGATCCGGCCGCTTGCCGCCGCGAGCTCCTGCAGTGCAACCGTGATTGCCGCTATCCGCCGGCCTAAGTAATTCCGCCTGGTCTGCAGCGCCCATGCTGCAGGCCGGGCGGCATCGCAGCACCTCTCTGTCTATATCAACTACAAAAAAGGAGACACCATGTACAAAAAACTCGCGCTGTTCCTGTTTGCCGCCGCCACCACGCTGTCGGCCTCCTTGGCCACTGCTCAGCCACCGTTCTGCGTAAGCTTCTGCCGTGCCATGTATAGCGCTTGCATCAAGCAAGGCAATACCCAGGCCCAGTGCAAGCTGGAGCAGCAAGAATGCCTGGCTTCGGACTGTGTTTGAGCGCGCGCTCTGTCATCCGCCACGATCCGGGGTCGTCATGCTGAAAAAAATCACATTCATCTTTGCGCTGGGTTTGAGCATGGCTTACGGCACGGCGAATGCCACCTCGGCCTGCGAGCAAATCTGTCATGAGAACTTCCAGTCCTGCAGCAACGCGGGCCAGGCCGGCTGCTGGGCCAAGCTGCGCACCTGCATCCAGCGCTGTCCCTGAGACGTCCCCAATCCGGCCGGGGTTTTACCATTCCTGCCTGAGGGTTTGTTTTTCTTTATTTGATAAAGGAATCAATATGTACAAAAAGCTTGCGTTGTTCCTGTTCGCCGCCGCCGCCTCCCTGTCGGCATCGATTTCCACCGCAAGGCCGCCTGATTGCGCAGTGTATTGCGGAAGCGGCTACCGCTATTGCATGAGCCATGGCGGCGATGCAGTTCAATGCCGCGCCAGCTATGAGCAATGCCTTCGTCACTGCGCGGGCGACGACTAAGCGCGGCGGCGCCCCTAACCATCGATGAAAGGAATATACAATGTTCAAAAAACTGGGACTCTTTATCTTTGCCTGCGCCATGGGCAGTTCCTACGCTTTTGCCGACAACTGCGAAGTCAGTTGCGAGCGCCGCATGGAACGTTGCGAGGCAAGCAGCACGCCGAGAGCGATCTGCCACAACGAGTACGCCCGCTGCATCAAGCGCTGCACCCGCTAAGCCGGCTTCACAGTCCTGTCCTCGAAAAGGAGAAATCTGATGCTTAAGAAACTGGGATTCTTTATCTTCGCCTGCGCCGCAGCCAGCTCCTACGCCATGGCCGACGGCAGCGAGGCCGAATGCCGCGAGCAGTGCCTGATCGAACGCAATGCCTGCATGGAAAGTCACCCGCGTCCGTCGGTCTGCTTTACCCCTTACCGCAATTGCATCAACAAGTGCCGGGGTGTTGGCATCTGAACGCCATGGGACGAGGCGGCGAGGCGGAACTCCGGCTCGCCGTCATTGAGGTTTAGCCGCGCTTGCGGTCGTGGCGCCACAGCACGTCGCTGCCGCCGGCAAAGCGGTTCAGCACGCGCGCCAGCACGAACATCAGGTCGGACAGGCGATTCACATACTGGCGCGGATGGTCGTGGATATTCTCTTCCTTGCCCAGCGTGACGATGGCGCGCTCGGCGCGGCGGCACACGGTGCGGCAGACATGCGCGATCGACGCGGCGCGCGAACCGGCCGGCAGAATGAATTCGGTCAGCGCCGGCAGGGTGGCGTTGTACTTCTCCAGCAGCGCGTCGAGGCGTTCGACATGCTCTTCCTTGATCATCTGGTAGCCGGGGATGCACAACTCCCCGCCCAGGTCGAACAGGTCGTGCTGGATCATCACCAGCTCTTCGCGCATCTCGTCCGGCATGGCTTCGCACAGCAGCAGGCCGATGCTCGAATTCAGCTCATCCACATCGCCCATGGCGTGCACCCGCACGCTGTCCTTGCTGGTGCGGCTGCCGTCGCCCAGGCCGGTGGTGCCGTTGTCGCCGGTGCGGGTGGCGATTTTCGAAAGTCGATTGCCCATGGTGTCTTCCTTGCGCGTTTGAGAATGCAGGGAGGATACGACAAAATCGCCGTCCGCGTCCCGCGTTTTCGCCCGGCTTGCGTTTTTGAACATACAATCGGGGTTCGATCTGCGTTTTCACGACGAATCCATGACTCTTGCCAGACCCCAGCCGGCCTTCAGCGCCGCGCGCCAGCAGAGCGTTGCGGCGGCCCTGCGCGCGGTATTGCCGCCAGCGAGCATCCTGTCCGAACTGGAGGACACCCGTCCCTATGAGTGCGACGGCCTGTCGGCCTACCGCCAGCCGCCCATGGTGGTGGCCCTGCCGCAGTCGGAGCAGGAAGTGCTGGCCGTGCTCAAGGTCTGCCGCGACATGGCCGTGCCCATCGTGCCGCGCGGGGCGGGCACCGGCCTGTCGGGCGGGGCGATGCCGATTGCCGATGGGGTGGTGCTGTCCACCGCCCGCCTGAACCGCATCGTGCGCCTGGACGCGTATTCGCGCACGGCGGTGGTGCAGCCGGGCGTGCGCAACCTGGCGATCTCGGACGCGGCGGCGCCGTATGGCCTGTATTACGCGCCCGATCCGTCTTCGCAGATCGCCTGTACCATCGGCGGCAATGTGGCCGAGAATTCGGGCGGCGTGCACTGCCTGAAATACGGACTGACGGTGCACAATGTGCTGCGCGTGCGCATGGCCACCATCGAGGGCGATGTGGTGGAGCTGGGCGGCGAGGCGCTCGATGCGCCGGGCCTGGACCTGCTGGCCGCCTTCATCGGTTCGGAAGGCATGCTGGGCATCGTCACCGAGGTGACGGTCAAGCTGGTGCCCAAGCCGGCCGTGGCGCGCGTCATCATGGCGTCCTTCGATAGCGTGGTGGCGGGCGGCAATGCGGTGGCGCAGGTGATCGCGGCCGGCATCATTCCGGCCGGGCTGGAGATGATGGACCAGACCTCGGCGCGCATGGTCGAGCCTTTCGTGCAGGCCGGCTACGACACCGAGGCCGCCGCCATCCTGCTGTGCGAGGCGGATGGCACGCCGGAAGAGGTGGAAGAGGAAATCGCGCGCATGAAGGCGGTGCTGGAAGGGGCGGGGGCCGGCGCGATCCAGGTCTCGTCCAGCGAGCAGGAAAGGATGCGCTTCTGGTCCGGCCGCAAGAACGCCTTCCCGGCGGCGGGCCGCATCTCTCCCGACTATTACTGCATGGACGGCACCATCCCGCGCAAGCATCTGGCGCGGGTGCTGACCGGCATCGCCCGGATGGAAGGCAAGTACGGGCTGCGCTGCGCCAATGTCTTCCACGCGGGCGACGGCAATCTGCATCCGCTGATCCTGTTCGACGCCAACCAGCCCGACGAGCTGCAGCGCGCCGAAGCCTTCGGCGCCGAGATCCTGGCCCTGTGCGTGGAGGTGGGCGGCACCATCACCGGCGAGCATGGCGTGGGCATCGAAAAGATCGATGCCATGTGCGCCCAGTTCAAGGCGGCCGAGCTGGAGGCCTTCTTCGGCGTCAAGCGCGCTTTCGATCCGCCCGGGCTGCTCAATCCCAACAAGGCCATTCCCACGCTGAACCGCTGCGCGGAATTCGGCAAGATGCGGGTCACGGGCGGTGTCCTGCCGCATGCCGGCCTGCCGCGTTTCTGAAGGAGCGATTTTGCAGTCGATACTGGCGGGTTTCATTGAACGCATCCATATGGCCACGGCGCGCAAGTCGCCGCTGCGCCTGCGTGGCGGCGGCAGCAAGGATTGGTATGGGCAAAGCCTGCAAGGCGAGGTGCTCGACACGCGTTCCTACACCGGCGTGGTGGATTACGAGCCGACGGAGCTGGTCATCACGGCGCGCTGCGGCACGCCGCTGGCCGAGATCGAAGCCCTGCTGGCGCAGCACGGGCAGATGCTGGCTTTCGAGCCGCCGCGCTTTGGCCAAGGTGGCCGCGCGGAGGCCGGCGCGGCGCCGCTCCCCGGGCCGCGTGACGGCAGCACCATCGGCGGCGTGGTGGCGGCTGGCCTCTCGGGGCCGCGCCGTGCCAGTGCCGGCGCCGTGCGCGACTTCGTGCTGGGGGCACAGCTGCTGGATGGGCGCGGAGAAGTGCTCAACTTCGGCGGCCAGGTCATGAAGAATGTCGCGGGCTATGACGTCTCGCGCCTGCTGGCCGGTTCGCTCGGCACGCTGGGACTGATTGCCCAGGTCTCGCTGAAAGTGCTGCCGCTGCCGCCGCGCGAAGCGACCATTCGCTTCGAGATGGATGAAATCGGCGCCCTGCGCTATCTGAACGAGTGGGCGGGGCAACCGCTGCCCATCTCGGCCTCCTGCTGGCGCCAGGGTGTGCTGACGCTGCGCCTGTCCGGCGCGGATGCGGCGGTGGAGGCGGCCCTGCGCCGTCTCGGCGGCGCGCAGATGAAGGAGGGGGGCGCCTTCTGGACTTCCCTGCGCGATCAGACCCACGAGTATTTCAGCGGCGGCGCGCTGTGGCGGCTGGCGCTGCCGTCCGCCGCCAGCGCCCAGGTGCTGCGCGGCGAACAGCTGATTGAGTGGGGCGGCGCGCAGCGCTGGCTCAAGGCGGCGGACGGCGATGCAGAGCGTATCCGCCGCAGCGTGGCGGCGGCGGGCGGGCATGCCACCCTGTACCGCCGCGATGCCGCGCCGCAGGATGCGCTCTCCGTGTTCCATCCGCTGCAGCCTGCGCTCGCGCGCATCCATGAACGCCTGAAGCTGGCCTTCGACCCGGCCGGCATCTTTAACCCCGGCCGCATGTACTGAGCATATGCAAACCAATCTGGCTGACTTCATCAAGAACACGCGCGACGGCGACGAGGCGGAAGCCATCCTGCGCGCCTGCGTGCACTGCGGCTTTTGCACGGCCACCTGCCCCACTTACCAACTGCTGGGCGACGAGCTCGATGGTCCGCGCGGCCGCATCTACCTGATCAAGCAGGTGCTGGAGGGCGCGCCCGTCACGGCCAAGACGCAGACCCACCTCGACCGCTGCCTGACCTGCCGCAACTGCGAAAGCACCTGTCCCTCCGGCGTGCAATATGGCCGCCTTGTGGACATCGGCCGCAAGATCGTCGAGCAGCGCGTGCCGCGCCCGCTGGCGCAGCGCATCCAGCGCTATGTGCTGAAGGAAGGCTTGCCGCGCAAGGCGCTGTTCACCGCCGCCCTGCGCGCCGGCCAGTTGCTCCGGCCGCTGCTATCCAAACCGTTGCAGGACAAGCTGCCGCCCATGCGCGGCGGCGGCGCCTGGCCGCAGCGCAGCCATGCGCGCAAGATGCTGCTGTTGGACGGCTGTGTGCAGCCCGGCCTGGCGCCGAATATCAATGCCGCCACCGCCCGCGTGCTCGATGTGCTGGGCATCGAATTGGAGCGCGCGCCCAAGGCCGGTTGCTGCGGTGCGCTGCGCTACCACCTGAACGACCAGGAGACGGGCCTGGACGATATGCGCCGCAATATCGACGCCTGGTGGCCGTACGTGGAAGCCGGCGCGGAAGCCATCGTGATGACGGCATCGGGCTGCGGCGTCACGGTCAAGGAATACGGCCATCTGCTGGCGCATGACGCGCACTACGCCGCCAAGGCGCAGCGCATCTCTGAGCTGACGCGCGACCTGAGCGAAATCCTGCCCGCCTTTGAACAGGAACTGGCGCGCCGCATCGGCCCGGTCGAAGAGCGCATTGCCTACCACCCGCCTTGCACCCTGCAGCACGGCCAGCAGATCCGCGGCAAGGTGGAGGGCGTGCTGCGCGCCATCGGCGCCGATGTGCGCCTGTGCGCCGACGCGCATCTGTGCTGCGGCTCGGCCGGGACGTACTCGCTGCTGCAGCCGGAACTGTCGCTGCAACTGCGCGAACGCAAGCTGGAAAATCTGGCGGAAACGGGGGCCAGCCGCATCGTGTCGGCCAATATCGGCTGCCTCACCCACTTGCAGGCGGGTACGGACACGCCGGTCGAGCACTGGATCGAGCTGGTCGACCGCGCCCTGGCCGCCGCGGCTAGCCGGGACTGAACAGGGCCGGCTGGCGAGCCGGCCCGCCGCCGATCTCGTGCGGATTGCTGAGCGGCGGCAGCTGGGCCGCCGCCTGCCACTCGGGCGAGACGACGAAGCTGTCGGCCCAGGCGCCGACGGCGTCGCCCGGCATCGGCCGCGCAATGCCATAGCCCTGCGCCAGATCGCAGCCCAGGCGCATCAGCAGCGCGCCATGCGCCACCGTCTCCACGCCTTCGGCGATCACGCCGCGGCCAAAGGCGCGCGCCAGGCCGATCACCGCGTTCACCAGATGCAGGTCGTCGCGGTCCTCCAGCATATTGCGCACGAAGCCCTGGTCGATCTTCAGCACATTGGCGGGCAGGCGCTTCAGGTAGGACATGGACGAGTAGCCGGTGCCGAAATCGTCGAGCGCAAAGCTGACGCCCAGCTGCTGGCAGGCGAGGATGGTGGCGCGCACATGGGCCAGGTCGCGCAGGGCCGACGATTCCAGGATCTCCAGTTCCAGCTGTTGCGGCGGCACGTCCGGGAATTCGGCCAGGATGCTTTGCAGGCGCTCGACGAAATCGGCGCGCTGCAGATGGTAGGCCGCCACGTTCACGCTCACCATCCATGCGCGCCCCTCGCGCCGCCAGGCATCGAGCTGGCGCAGCGCCTGGCGCATGACCCATTCGCCGATATCGGCAATCAGCTCGGTATGTTCGACGATGGGCAGGAAATCCAGCGGCCCGACGATGCCGCGCTTGGGATGGCGCCAGCGCAGCAGCGCCTCCATGCCGAAGATGCGGCCCTGGCGCATATCCATCTTGGGCTGGTAGTAGAGCAGCAACTCGCCCGCCTCCAGCGCCTCGCGCACCTCGGTGCGGCGGTTGTGGTGGGTGCGCACCTGCTGATCGAGGTCGGCGTCGAAGAAGTGCACGGTGCCGCGTCCGCGCACCTTGGCCTGGTATAGCGCCTGGTCGGCGTGGCGCAGCAGATTGTCGGCGCTGATTTCCTTGCCTTCATACAAGGCCACGCCGGCGCTGGCGCTGATCGACACGCTCTGCGTCTGGCAGCGGTAGCTGCGGCCCAGCACCGCCATCAGCTGGACCATGATCTCTTCCACGGCGGCGCGGCTGCCCTGGCCCGGCAGCAGCAGCACGAACTCGTCGCCGCCCAGGCGCGCCGCGTAATGGCGCGGCATGGCGAAATCGTGCAGGCGGCTGGCCACCTGCTTGAGGATGTCGTCGCCCAGCCCCTGGCCGCCGCGCTCGTTCACCTGCTGGAAGTGATCGAGGTCGAACAGGCACACGGCCAGCAGGCTATGGTCTTCGCGCGCCTGCGCCAGCTCCTGTTCGAAGCGGGCGGCGAGCGCATTGCGGTTGGGCAGGCCGGTCAGCACATCGTGCTGGCTTTGCCAGGTCATCTGCTGCAGCAGATTGCGCTTTTCGCTGACGTCGCGCAGCACCAGCACCGCGCCCTGCATCTCGCCGCTGGCCTTGCGGATCGGCGCCGCCGAATACTCGACATTGAAGTGCACGCCGGAGCTGTGGCGCAGGCTCTGGTTCTGCGCCTGGACCACGCCGCCGCCGGCGTAGATGCCGGCCATGGTCTTGAGCAGGGTGCGCTGGCCGAAGCTGTTCGCCAGCACCAGCACCGCATGCAGCTCGCGCCCGCGCGCGCGCGAAACGGGCCAGCCGGTGAGCGCCTGCGCCGCCTCGTTCAGGCTGACGATCCTGCCTTCCAGGTCGGTGGTGATGACGGCTTCGCCGATCGAGGCCAGCGTGACTTCGATGCGCTCCTTTTCCGATTGCAGCGACTGCAGCAGGCCTTGCACCCGTTCCGCCATATCGTTGAAGGTGGTGGCCAGGGCGCGCGCTTCCAGGCTGCCGCCGACCTGCATGCGCACATCGTGCCGGCCGTTGCGGAAGGCGCTGGTGGCCTGCGCCAGCCGGCGCAGCATGCGGTGGTTGGCGAAGATCAGCAGGCCAAGCAGGGCGTAGATGATGACAATATTCAGCGCCGAGATCAGCGCCTGCTGGCGCAGCGTCTGCCAGACGCGGGCCAGCGGCCGCGCGGGCTGGAACCACAGCTCCAGCAGGCCGCCGCCTTCGGACGGGGGCAGCGGCACCAGGTAGTAGTCGGCCTGCATGCCGGCCAGATCCTCCAGCCATGCCGGGTAGCGCAGCTGGTCCAGCGGCCGCGCGGCCGAGGCGCGCCGCTGGCCTTCGCCATCTTCCCAGCGGATCATGGCGACGTCGCCGTTCAGATTGGCGGCCTTGGCCAGCTGCGCCGCCATATCGGCCGCCTGGCCGTGCAGGGCGGCCGGCGCCAGCGTGGTGGCGAGCCAGGTGGCGAACTGCTGCGACTCGGATTGGTAGCGCGCCTGCTCGCTGGCGCTTTCCGACTCGATCAGTAGCGTATAGCGCAGCCCCACCACCACGGCGATGATGAGGAAAATCGGAATGAACAGGCGAGAGTATGTGCCCATCCGCATCCAGGACGACAGGAATTTCGCCAGCAGCTGCATTGTTAAACGATCGAGTAGTTTTTTTAATTATTACTCTGAAAGATACTTAAATGCACAAGAGAAATGAAAACGATTTCATTTTTGGCGAAACAAGACTTATTCCTTTTTAGATGCGGATTGCCGGTCGATTGCCGAAGTTTATTCAGCGAGCAGCTTTTCGACGTCGGGCAAAATCTCGGCCGGCTTGGTGGCGGGCGCATAGCGCTCGTAGACGCTGCCATCCTTGCGGATCAGGAATTTGGTGAAATTCCATTTGATCGCTTCCGTGCCGAGCAGGCCGGGCGCGCTTTTCTTCAGGTGCTGGAACAGGGGATGGGCATGTTCGCCATTGACGTCGATGCGCGCGAACAGGGGGAAGCTGACGCCATAGTTCAGGGTGCAGAAGGCGGCGATATCGTCCGCGGTGCCGGGCTCCTGCTGCAGGAACTGGTTGCAGGGGAAGCCCAGCACCACCACGCCGCGTTCCTGGAACTGGCGGTAGAGCGCTTCCAGGCCTTCGTACTGCGGCGTGAAGCCGCATTTGCTGGCCGTGTTCACGATCAGCAGCACCTTGCCGCGGTACTGGGCCAGGTCGACCTTCTGGCCGGACAGGCTCTCGGCCTGGAAGTCGAAGACGGTGGTCATCAGATGATCCCCAGATGTTCGGTGCCGGCCGACAGGTCGCGCGTCTTGGCGGCCTTGCCTTCCAGCTTGATGGTCAGGCGCAGGTCGTTGACCGAGTCGGCGTTGCGCAGCGCGTCCTCGTAGCTGATCTTGTCGGCTTCGTGCAGGTCGAACAGGGACTGGTCGAAAGTCTGCATGCCCAGCTCGCGCGATTTCTTCATCAGCTCCTTGATCTCGTGCACCTGGCCCTTGAAGATCAGGTCCGAGATTAGCGGCGAATTGAGCATGATCTCGATGGCGACGGCGCGGCCCTTGGCTTCCTTGAGCGGAATCAGGCGCTGCGAAATCATGCCCTTCAGGTTCAGCGACAGGTCCATCAGCAGCTGCTGGCGCCGTTCCTCGGGGAAGAAGTTGATGATGCGGTCGAGCGCCTGGTTGGCGCTGTTGGCGTGCAGCGTGGCCAGGCACAGGTGGCCGGTTTCGGCGAAGGCGATGGCGTGGTCCATGGTCTGGCGGTCGCGTATCTCGCCGATCTGGATCACGTCCGGCGCCTGGCGCAGGGTGTTTTTCAGCGCCACCTCCCAGTCCTCGGTATCCACGCCCACTTCGCGCTGGGTGATGATGCAGTTCTTGTGCGGGTGGACGAATTCCACCGGGTCTTCGATGGTGATGATGTGGCCGTGGCTGTTCTCGTTGCGGTAGCCCACCATGGCCGCCATCGTGGTCGATTTGCCGGAACCGGTGGCGCCCACCATGATCACCAGGCCGCGCTTGGCCATGATGATCTCCTTCAGCACCTCGGGCAGGCCCAGGTCTTCCAGCTTGGGGATGGCGCTGTTGATCGTGCGCAGCACCATGCCGACGGAACTCATTTGCACGAAGGCCGAGACGCGGAAGCGTCCCAGGTCGCCGGGGCTGATGGCGAAGTTGGCCTCCTTGGTCTGCTCGAAGCTGGCGGTCTGCTTGTCGTTCATGATGGAACGCGCCAGGTCGGCCGTGTGGGCCGGGGTCAGCACCTGGTTGGACACCGGCGTGAGCTTGCCGTCGATCTTGATGGCGGGCGGGAAGCCGGCCGTGATGAACAGGTCCGAGCCTTTTTTGCTGACCATCAGGCGCAGCAGGTCGAACATGAATTTGGATGCCTGGTCGCGTTCCATGGTGCGTCTCTGCCTTTACTGGATTGCTTAGCCGGGGAAGTTGTCCGGAATCTTGGCGGCCGAACGCGCGGCGGCGGCCGAAATCACATTGCGCCGCACCAGGTCCGTGAGGTTCTGGTCCAGCGTCTGCATGCCCACATTGCTGCCGGTCTGGATGGCCGAATACATTTGCGCGATCTTGGCCTCGCGGATCAGGTTGCGGATGGCGGGCGTGCCGACCATGATCTCGTGCGCCGCCACGCGGCCCGAGCCGTCCTTGGTTTTCAACAGGGTCTGCGAGATCACCGCCTGCAGCGATTCGGACAGCATGGCGCGCACCATCTCCTTTTCCTCGGCCGGGAAGACGTCGACGATACGGTCGATGGTCTTGGCGGCCGACGAGGTGTGCAGGGTGCCGAACACCAGGTGGCCGGTTTCGGCGGCCGACAGCGCCAGGCGGATGGTTTCCAGGTCGCGCAGCTCGCCCACCAGGATGGCGTCCGGGTCTTCGCGCAGCGCCGAGCGCAGCGCGTTATTGAAGGACAGGGTGTGCGGCCCCACTTCGCGCTGGTTGATCAGGCACTTCTTCGATTCGTGCACGAACTCGATCGGGTCTTCGATGGTCAGGATGTGGCCATACTCGTTTTCATTGAGATGGTTGATCATGGCCGCCAGCGTGGTCGATTTGCCGGAACCGGTCGGCCCCGTCACGAGCACCAGGCCGCGCGGCCTGAGCGCGAATTCGGCGAAGATGCGCGGCGCGTTGAGCTCTTCCAGCGACAGGATCTTGGACGGGATCGTGCGCAGCACGGCCGAGGCGCCGCGCTCCTGGTTGTAAGCGTTGACGCGAAAGCGCGCCAGGCCCGGTATGGCGAAGGAGAAGTCGCATTCGAGCATCTCCTCATACGCCTTGCGCTGGCCGTCGTTCATGATGTCATAGATCATGCCGTGCACGTCCTTGTGCTCCAGCGGCGGCAGGTTGATGCGCCGTACATCGCCATGCACCCGTATCATCGGCGGCAGACCGGCCGAGAGGTGCAGGTCCGATGCCTTGTTCTTGACGGAGAATGCGAGAAGTTCGGAGATGTCCATTTATAATCCCTGTGCCTGAAAAGATGGCGTTTGCCGCGCTGCCTGATCCGCTACCCTGAACCAGCCCATTTGATTATGTCCACAATCGCCCAGAACTTGCAAGCCGTTACCGAGAACATTGTTGCCGCCGCGCGCGAGGCGGGGCGGGCGCCGGACAGCGTGCAATTGCTGGCGGTCTCCAAGACCTTCGGCGCGGATGCGGTGCTGCAAGCCGCCCAGGCCGGGCAGCGCGCCTTCGGCGAGAACTATGTGCAGGAAGGCGTGGACAAGGTCGCGGCTGTGGCGCAAGCCTTGCCCGGCCTGGGGCTGGCCGATGCGGCGCTGGCATGGCATTTCATCGGCCCGATCCAGAGCAATAAGACGCGGCCCATCGCCAGCCACTTCGACTGGGTGCATACGGTCGAGCGCGAGAAGATCGCGCAGCGCCTGTCGGAACAGCGCCCGCCGGAGCGCGGGCCGCTCAACATCTGCCTGCAAGTCAATATCAGCGGCGAAGCCAGCAAAAGCGGCGTGGCGCCGCAGGAAGTGGCGGCGCTGGCGCGCCAGGTCGTGGGCTTGCCGCATCTGCGCCTGCGCGGCCTGATGGCGATTCCCGAACCGGAAGACGATTTCGCGCGCCAGCGCGCCGCCTTTGCCGCGCTGCGCCAGCTGTTCGATAGCTTGCGCGCCGATGGCCTGGAACTCGATACACTGTCGATGGGCATGTCGGCCGATATGCGGGCCGCCATCGTGGAAGGCGCCACCATCGTGCGCGTCGGCAGCGCGATTTTCGGCGCGCGCCACTACAACAAGGAAGAACAATGAAGATTGCATTTATCGGCGGCGGCAATATGGCTGCCGCCCTGATTGCCGGACTGGCCGGCAAGCTGGCGCCGGGTGGGAACATCCATGTGGTCGATCCCAATCCGGCCGCGCTGGACAAGCTGTTCACGGCGCATGGCGTGTCGGCCGCGACCGAACTCGATGAGCGGGTGCCGGCGGCCGAAGTGATCGTCTTGGCGGTCAAGCCGCAAAGCATGCGCGAGGTGGCCAGCCAGCTCAAGCCCTTGCTCGAACTGGCGCAGGAGGCGGGCCGCCAGCCGCTGCTGTTGTCGATCGCAGCCGGCATCCGCAGCGCCGACCTGGCGCGCTGGCTGGGCGGCTATGCGGCCATCGTGCGCACCATGCCGAATACGCCGGCCCTGATCGGCCAGGGCGTGACGGGCATGGTGGCGGCGTCCGGCGTCACGGCCCAGCAGCGCGACGCGGCCGACCACATCATGCGCGCCGTCGGCGCCACGGTATGGGTGGACAAAGAAGAGCTGATCGATCCGGTCACGGCGGTGTCGGGCAGCGGCCCGGCCTATGTCTTCTATTTCATCGAGGCGATGCAGGCGGCGGCCGAGGAACTGGGCCTGACGGCCGCGCAGGGCCGCGAGCTGGCGCTGGCCACCTTCGCCGGCGCGGCCCAGCTGGCGCTGCAGTCGGACGAACCGGTGTCCGTGCTGCGCGAGCGCGTCACCTCGAAGGGCGGCACCACTTATGCCGCCTTGAGCAGCATGGAGCAGAGCGGCGTCAAAGCCGCCATCGGCGCCGCCATGCGCGCCGCCGCCGCGCGCGGCAAGCAGCTCGGCGAGGAGCTTGGTACGCAGGATTGAGCCGCAGGACTGCGCCGCGCAGGCTGGAGCCATGCACGCGCCATGGCGGCAGGTGCCCCATTGCGCGTGGCGCGCATCGGCAGCCATGGAAAGCTGGCATTTAGGCAAGCTTTTGGGTATGCTGAACGCCGGCCGCCATGGGGCGGCAGCCTGCTGGGGGAGCGATGACGATCAAGCTGCGGTGGCAAGCCCGCCTGCTGTGCGCTGCTGTCCTGGCATCGGCTGCCGTCACTGCCGCATCGGCCGCGGGGACTTTCGGCGTCCCGTCACCCGGCGGCCGCGCCGCGCCGGCCAAACGCTTCACGGTCGGCGTCGAAAACCTGCAGTACTATCCGCTGCACACGGTGGATGGTGCCAACCGCTACCGCGGCTTTGCGCGCGATGTGCTGGACGCTTTCGCCAGCCAGCACGGCTATGCCTTCGAATACGTGCCGCTGCCGATCAACCGCCTGTACACGCGCTTCCTGAGGGAGCGCACGCTCGACTTCAAATACCCCGACCATCCGAAATGGCGCGAAGACTTGCGCCATGGCTTGAAGCTCAGCTATAGCAATGTGGTAGTGTCGACCGAAGAGGGCGCGATGGTGCTGCCGCGCCACCGCGGCCGTCCGCTGAGCGAGGTGCGCAGCATGGGCACGGTGCTCGGCTTCACGCCCTGGCCCTACCGCCAGGCCATCGACAGCAAGGCCATCGCCATCAGCACCAGCAACAGCTTCGACGGCCTGCTGCGCCACGCGCTGGCCGACCATATCGACGTGGTGTATATGAACGTGGATGTGGCCAACTATCTGCTGGCCGAAGAATTGAAAGCGCCGGGCGGCCTGATTTTCGATCCGGCCCTGCCACATGCGCGCTCGGACTTCCGCCTCTCGACCTTGCAGCACCCCGAGGTGGTGGAGCAGTTCAGCCAGTTCCTGCAGCGCGAGCAGGGCCTGGTGCAAAAGCTGCGCCAGAAATACCGGATAGGCGAGGCGGCGCGCCCGTGAGCTGCGCGGCTGCGCCGTGAAGCTGCGTCGGGGCGCGGCGCCCGCCGGCGCGCTTGGCGGCGCCGCGCCGGGCGGAACGCTTAGCGGCGCGCGATCAGCACGCCCAGCAGCAGGCCCACCGTGGCGCCCACCGTCACCGATTTCCAGGGATTGTCGTGCACATAGTTGTCGGTGGCCTTGGCCGCGATCTTGGTGCGCGCGATCACGCTGTCTTCCAGCTTGAGCAGGTCGATCTTGGCGGTGCGCAGGCTGTCCTCGAAGCGGGCCTTGACCTGGCCCAGGTCGGCGGCGCCGGCCAGGCTGGCGCTGCGCAACCACTGTTCGGCATCCTGGATGGACTGCTTCAGATCGGTCATCAGTTTTTCGCGCGCTTCGGCACTGTCCGCATGGTGGTTCATGCCGTTGCCGCTGCCATTGGTGCCGCTCTTGCTCGTCGATTGTACGGTCTGTTCCATGGTTCGCCTCGCTGAGTAAATGAAAGCAATCTCTAGTATAGGCCGCGGCCCGCCATTTGCGTTACGCCTCAGCAATCATGCTGTCAACGCAAGGCGTAATCCAGCGCAATGCCGGCAAACACCGCGGCGCCCAGGTAGTTATTGTGGCGGAAGGCGTAGAAGCAAGGCGCACGCTCGCGTCCGCGGATCAGGAAGTAGTGGTAGATGGCGCAGCCGATGGCCACCGCCATGCCGGCCAGGAAAGGCCAGCCCAGGCCGAAATACCAGCCGCAGAACAGCTGGATGCCGAAGTGGACGGCGTAGCACAGCATGATCATCGCCACATCGTAGCGGCCGAAGGTGATGGCCGAAGTCTTGATGCCGATCTTCAGGTCGTCGTCGCGGTCGACCATGGCGTAAGCGGTGTCGTAGGCCACCGACCAGAACATATTGCTGAGCAGGAGCAGCCAGGCCACCGGCGGCACCGTGTCCTGGATGGCGGCAAAGCCCATTGGAATGCCGAAGCCGTAGGCCACGCCCAGATAGGCTTGCGGCACCGGGAAGAAGCGCTTGAACAGCGGATAGGTGACGGCGATGCCCAGGGCCACCACGCTGAGCTGCTTGACCAGCAGGTTGAGCGGCAGGATCAGGCAAAAGGAAATGAGGGCCAGCAGCACGGCAATGCCGATGGCTTCCTTGCCGCTGACGCGGCCGCTGGTGATGGGCCGCTCGGCCGTACGCTTCACATGGCGGTCGAAATCGCGGTCCAGGTAATCGTTGACGGCCACGCCGGCCGAGCGCATCAAGAGGGTGCCGACCGAGAAGATCAGGATCAGCTGCCAGGCCGGCGCGCCGCCATTCGCCATCCACAGCGCGCCCAAGGTGGGCCACAGCAGCAGCACGGTGCCGATCGGCTTGTCCAGCCGCACCAGGCGGGCATACAGGGCCAGGCGGCTCAGTTGGGGAGTGGGGCGAGGGTCGGGGGTGGAAATTTGCACGGCAAGCTCGAAATTAGTACGTGAATGTACTATTTTACTGCGCTTCGCTTTTCGCCACCGGCGTCACCCCCGGCAGCCGGCATTGGGCCACGGCCTCGCACACGGCATCGATGGCGGCCTTGCGCGTGAAACTCTTGCGCCAGACCAGGACCACGCGCCGCGTCGGCTGGGGATTGTCGAAATAGCGGAACTGCAGCATGCCGTCGCGCCCCTCCATATCCTGCACCGAGGCGCGCGGCAGCACGGTCAGGCCGATGCCGCTGGCCACCATATGGCGGATGGTTTCCAGCGAGGAGCCTTCGAAGGTGCGCTGCATGCCGTTGCCGGGCGCCGAATAGCGCGACATTTCCGGGCAGACTTCCAGCACCTGGTCGCGGAAGCAGTGGCCGTTGCCCAGCAAAAGCATGGTTTCCGACTTCAAGTCCTCGGCCGGGATGCGGCTGCGCGCCGCCCACGGGTGCTGCGACGGCATGGCGACCACGAAGGGTTCGTCGTACAGCGCTTGCAGGGACATGCCGTGTTCGGGCAGGGGCAGGGCCATGATGGCCGCGTCGAGTTCGCCCTGGCGCAGCATTTCCAGCAGCTTCACGGTGAAATTTTCCTGCAGCACCAGCGGCATCTGCGGCGTGCTGGCGATCATGGTCTTGACCAGGGGCGGCAGCAGGTAGGGCGCGATGGTGTAGATCACGCCCAGGCGCAGCGGGCCGGACAGCGGGTCCTTGTTCTGCTTGGCCAGCTCCTTGATGGCGGCCGTCTGCTCGAGCACGCGCTCGGCCTGGGCCACGATCTGGGCGCCCAGGGGCGTGACCGAGATCTCGGCGCCGCCGCGTTCGAACAACACCACGCCCAGCTCGTCTTCGAGCTTCTTGATGGCGACGGAGAGGGTGGGCTGGGCAACGAAGCAGGCCTCGGCGGCGTGTCCAAAATGTTTTGCCCGTGCAACAGCAACAATGTATTTCAGTTCGGTCAGTGTCATGATTTTATTTGAACACAGGCAAGGCCGCGAAGAAACCCTATTGTAGCGGAATGCCCTGCCTATAATGGTGGGGCAAATGCGGGGGCAAACCGGGGAGGCTGCAATGTCGTCGATTTTTGGCCACGAAGAAGCACAGGCATATATGCACAAGCTGCTAAAAGCCATGCACCAGGTGGGCGGTTCGGACTTGTTCATCTCGGCCGATTTCCCGCCCAGCATCAAATCCCAGGGCGCGATGAAGGCGCTCAGCCAGCAGCGCCTGAGCGGCGAGGTGACGCGCGCCCTGGCCTCCGCCATCATGAACGAGAAGCAGCGCCAGGAGTTCGAGACCGAGCTCGAATGCAACTTCGCCATCTCGCTGCCCGAGGTCTGCCGCTTCCGCGTCAACGTCTTCGTGCAGCAGCAGAATGTGGCCATGGTGATCCGCACCATCGCCTCCGAAATCCCGAATTTCGACAAACTCGACCTGCCCGAGGTGCTGAGGGATGTGGTGATGACCAAGCGCGGCCTGGTGCTGGTGGTGGGCGGCACCGGCTCCGGCAAATCGACCACCTTGGCGGCCATGATCGATTACCGCAACGGCCACTCGGCCGGCCACATCATCACGGTGGAAGACCCGGTCGAATACGTGCACAAGAACAAGGGCTGCCTGGTGACGCACCGCGAAGTGGGCGTCGACACGCACAGCTGGCACAACGCGCTGAAGAACACCTTGCGCCAGGCGCCGGACGTGATCCTGATCGGCGAAATCCGCGACACCGAAACCATGGAACATGCGATCGCCTTCGCCGAAACGGGCCACCTCTGCCTGGGCACCCTGCACGCGAACAATGCCAACCAGACCATGGACCGCATCATCAACTTCTTCCCGGAAGAGCGGCGCAACCAGCTGCTGATGGACCTGTCCTCGAATCTGCGCGCCATCGTCTCGCAGCGCCTGATCCGCACCGAGGACGGCAAAGGACGCAAGGCCGCCATCGAGATTCTGCTGAATACGCCGACGATTGCCGAGATGATTTTCAAGGGCAGCTTCCAGACCATCAAGGAAATCATGCACAAATCGCGCGAGCTGGGCATGTGCACTTTCGACCAGGCGCTGTACGAACTCTATAATAAGGGTTACATCTCATACGAAGAAGCGCTGCGCAACGCCGACTCGGCCAACGGCCTGCGTCTGCAGATCAAGCTGCGCGGCGACCGCAAGGAGCCTGGCGGCGCTGCCGTTGCCGGCGGCGCGGCCGAGCTGAGCATGCAGATGGACGAGGAAGACGAAGAAGAACCCGGCTCACACTGAAACGAAAGTCCCATGCCTGAATTTGAAGACAAGATCTGCACGCGCGCGCAACTGGCCGCGCGCATCGCCACCCTGCCGCAGCCCGTGGTGCTGACCAACGGCGTATTCGATATCCTGCACCGCGGCCACGTCACCTATCTGGCCCAGGCGCGCGCCCTGGGCGCCTCGCTGGTGGTGGCGGCCAATACCGATGCTTCGGTCAAGCGCCTGGGCAAGGGCGACGACCGCCCCTTGAACAATTGCGACGACCGCATGGCCGTACTGGCCGCGCTGGAAGCGGTCAGCCTGGTGGTGCCGTTCGATGAGGATACCGCGCTGGAAGTGGTGCAGGAAGCGCGTCCCGCGATTTACGCCAAAGGCGGCGACTACGATATGCGCGCCATTCCCGAAGGCCAGGCGGTGCTGGCATATGGCGGCCAAGCCGTCGCCATCGACTTCCAGCACGACCGCTCCACCACCAAGCTGCTGGCCAAAGTGCGCAAGTTCAGCGCCTAAGCGCCCCCTTTGACCTTCCTCAACAAATGTCCGATCCTGGTGTCAGGCGGGGCCGCCGAGGCACCAGGGTGGGACATTGTTTGATCGAGATCAAGCGTAAGCTGCGTGTCATATTGCCGGGCCAGGCGGGTGGCGGTGCGCGCGGTGATGGCGAAGTGGCCGGCGATTTCCTGCCAGGTGTACGCTTGCGAACGATGGGCGCGGGCGATGGCTTCGGCGCGGCTGGCGGACTGGTTTTCGTAGTCGGCCAGTGTGATGTAGTGGTCTGACCCGGAGTTGCGCGCCGCGGCCGACAGCGGATCGGGCAGGCCGGCGCCTTGCGCGATGAAGCAGCGGTAAGCATCCAGATCGGCGAATTGCTGCAGGGTGGAGGCGGTATCCAGCCAGGCTGGCGCGCTGTCCAGAGCCAGCAGCGCGCGGTAGCTGCTCCAGCGCCAGTCCGCTGGCTCGCTGACCAGGCCGGCGCGCACCGGATTCAGCACGATATAGCGCGCCAGCTCCAGCAGATGGCTGGTCTTTTGCAGCAGCAGGGCGTGATAGCGGCCCTGCGTCAGATGGCCATGTTGCCCATGGCGGAAGTTATGGCGGTGCGCATAATTGCTGTTCAGGAAGTGCATGCCTTGCGCCAGATTCGGCGTCGCCGTCTCCACCAGCAGATGGTAGTGATTGGGCATGAGGCAATAACTATGCACCCGCAAGCCGAATTTCTCGGCAGCCTCGGCCAGCAGGTCGAGCCAGATCAGGTGGTCGCGCTCATCCTGAAAAATGCTGGCGCGATGATTGCCGCGCGCCGTCACATGGTAGAGTGCCCCGGAATATTGAATGCGGACTGGTCGGTTCATGTCCCCACTCTAGTCTTGCCCCCAGCCAAGCGCTTTGCGTTTGCTCAAACAATGTCCAACCCTGGTGTCAGGCACCACGGTCGGACATTTCTTGAGAAAGATCAAAGAATGTCCACCTCTGGTGCCTGACACCAGGGTGGGACATTTATTGCGGAAGATCAAACGCCGCCGAGGTAGCCGTGCTGGCGCCATGCTTCGTAGACGACCACGGCGACGGTGTTGGAGAGGTTCAGGCTGCGGTTGTCGGGGCGCATGGGTAGGCGGATGCGTTGCGTCGTCGGGAAGCTGTCGCGGAACGTAGGCTCCAGGCCGCGCGTTTCGCTGCCGAAGATGAAGACGTCGCCGGGCTGGAATTGCAGCTCGGCGAAGGGGCGCGAGCCGTGCGTGGTCATGGCGAACATGCGCTCGGGAGCCGGGGCGACCGCAGCCAGGAAGGCGGTCCAGTCCTTGTGCACCTGCATGCGGGCGTATTCGTGGTAGTCGAGGCCGGCACGCCGCAACTTGGCGTCGTCGAGCGGGAAGCCGAGCGGTTCGATCAGGTGCAGCTGGGCGCCGGTGTTGGCGCACAGGCGGATGACGTTGCCGGTGTTGGGCGGAATCTCGGGCGATACTAGTACAACGTGAAACACTGCTTTCTCCTAATATGGGTCGGCCTCGGGCGGGGTGCGCGCGAAGACCAGGTTGCTGACGCGCGCGGCGCCGGCTTGTTTGCAGGCCAGGGCCAGGGCTTGCAGCGTGGCGCCGCTGCTCATCACGTCGTCGACCAGGCCGACGTGGCGGCCGTACAGCGCGGCCTCGCTGTCGAGCGTGAAGGCGCGGGCGACGTTGGCGGTGCGCTGGCCCCAGTCCAGACTGCTTTGCGGCGGCGTGTCCTGTTGCCGCTGCGCCAGCCTGGCCCGCACCGGGACGCCGAGCGCGCGGCCGAGCGGCCGGGCGATTTCCAGCGCCTGGTTGAAGCCGCGCTCGGCCAGGCGCCGCGGTCCCAGCGGCACCGGGCACAGCAGTTGCGGCAGGCTGGGCTGGCTGGACGCCTGCCAGGCCGCCGCCAGCAGTTGGCCGAACAGCCGCGCATGGGCCAGCCGGGCGCCGAATTTCAGCTGCAAGACCAGGCGGTCCACCGGCAGGGCGTAGTCGGCGGCCGTCACCGTGGCGTCGTAGGCGGGCCGCTGGCGGCGACAGCGGCCGCAGCAACCATCGCTCGCCACTTCCGCCGCTGCCAGCGGATTGGCGCAAATGCAACAGCGCACCCGGCCGCCGCCGAAGAAGCGGGCATGGCAGTCCGGGCACAGGCCATTGCCGCTGCGCCCGCCGCACAATAGGCAGCCGGCCGGCAGCAGTATGGCCAAAAAGGCGCCAGCCATCACGATTTGCCCCAAACAGGTAAACTGCGCACATTATCTCATCTATGTCTGTCACCATATGCAAGTCCCTGCCAAGCCGCCGAAACTCAGTGCTCCCATCGATCTGGAGCGCGTGCGCGCCCTGTTCCGCCATCCCGACCGCGTCCAGCCCGCCGATTTCCTGCGGCGCGAGATCGCCAGCCGCCTGCAGGACCGGCTGGCCGTGGTCAAGGTCAACCCGCAGCGGGTGCTCGACGCGGGCTGCGGCATGGGTGCCGATCTGGCAAATTTGCAAAAAAACTACGCTGCCGCCCAGGTGGTGGGCATCGATGCCTCGGAAGCCATGCTGGCGGCCGCGCGCGGCCAGGGCGCGCGCCAGTCGCCGCTGAACCAGTTCCTCAGCAAGCTGCTGCCGGCCAAGGCCGGCATCGACCTGCTGGTGGGGGATTTCGCCGACCTGCCGCTGGCGGCCAGCAGCATCGACCTGGTGTGGTCGAACCTGGCCCTGCACTGGCACCCGCAGCCGGACCGCGTCTTCGCCGAGTGGCGCCGCGTGCTGCGCGTCGATGGTTTGCTGATGTTTTCCTGCTTCGGCCCGGACACCCTGCAGGAGTTGCGCGCGGCCTTCGCCGAGCTCGATCTGGCGCCCCATGCGTTGCCTTTTGTCGACATGCACGATTTTGGCGACCAATTGGTGGAAGCCGGTTTTTCGACACCGGTAATGGATATGGAAAAGATAACCGTCACTTACGAGTCGCCGCAAAAACTGCTGGCCGATGTACGTGCTTTGGGGGGGAATCCGCTGAGTACGCGGCGTCAAGGTTTGATCGGGCGCGCGGCCTGGCAGCGCATGTTGGCGGCACTGGAGAAACAGCGCGGCGCGGATGGCAAATTGAAACTAACTTTCGAAATTATTTATGGCCATGCATTCCGGCCAACGCCCCGTGTTACTAAAAATGGGGAAGCAATTATCCGTTTCGACCTGCCGCGCAAGCCTAAAAATTAGGCAAATCACGCCTCTATTCAAGAGTCAATCCCCGCACGGACGGGGATTGTTCTTGATGTATATTATTGTTCCTGCTTATAATCCTTGACTAATTTTGTCAGTATTCCAACCACCCGGCAGTGATACACAAAAGCGTTCTTTGTCAGGCTGGTTGTAGCACGTGGCAATAAGGGCATTAAATCGCCAACGTCTATTGTGATATATGGTCACTGGCGGCGATCTCAAGGTTCCAGTCGGTTTTCTCAGCAATTTTTATTTTGCACAGGTACCGGCGCGGAGCCTTTAGGTGTTTTAGCGTCCAGCGTTGCTCCGGTTCGGCGGGCGGCGCGGTATGAAAAAAATTTTCTATTTTTTTGGGTGGTTGGGGAAAACATGAAACTTGCGAAGCGACTTCAAGCGTTGATGCTCGGGCTGGCCGCAGTAAGCGCCGGAATGCCGGCCTGGGCAGAGCCTGCAACGACGGCAGCCGGCACTTATCGAGCAGCCACCGGCGGTACCGGCGGTCCTGTACCGCTCCAGCTGAACCTGCAACCACCTTCGACCGCCATCGCGACCGAGGTGTACGACCTGCACAATCTGATGATGATCATCTGCCTGGTGATTTTCGTCGCCGTGTTCGGCGTGATGTTCTATTCGATCCTGAAACACCGTAAATCGCTGGGCCACAAGGCCGCCACCTTCCACGAATCGACCGCGGTGGAAATCGCCTGGACCGTGGTGCCGTTCCTGATCGTGATCGGCATGGCCCTGCCGGCCACCCGCACCGTGGTCGGCATGAAGGATACTTCCAACGCCGACATCACCATCAAAGCCACCGGCATGCAGTGGAAATGGGGCTATGACTACCTGAAAGGCGAGGGCGAGGGCATTTCCTTCGTCTCCAACCTGTCCACCCCGCGCGCGCAGATCGGCGCCCCGGGCGTCGCCCCGACCGAAGCGCGCGGCGAAAACTACCTGATGGAAGTCGACAACGAAGTCGTGGTGCCGGTGAATAAGAAAATCCGCATCGTGACCACCGCCAACGACGTGATCCACGCCTGGATGATCCCGGCCTTCGCTGTCAAGCAGGATGCGATCCCCGGTTTCGTGCGCGACACCTGGTTCAAGTCGCAGCACACCGGCGTCTTCCGCGGCAACTGCGCCGAGCTGTGCGGCAAAGAGCACGCCTTCATGCCGATCGTGGTGCGCGTCGTGACGGCGGAGGAGTACAGTACCTGGGTCGAGGGCAAGAAGAAGGAAATGGCGGCCCTGGCCGACGATCCGAACAAGACCTGGACCATCGACGAGCTGAAAACCAAGGGCGAGAAAGTGTATACCGCCAACTGCGCCGTCTGCCACCAGGCGTCGGGCAAGGGCGTGCCGGCGGCGTTTGCGGCGCTGGATGGCTCGGCCATCGTGAATGGTCCGAAAGCCGAGCAGATCCATGTGCTGCTGAACGGTCAGAAGAGCGGCAAGTTCCCGTCTGAAATGCCAGCATGGAAACAACTGTCGGATACCGACATTGCGGCTGTAATCACTTACACCCGTAACAACTGGTCGAACAAGCCAGCCGAAAACATCGTTCAACCAGCCGAAGTTGTGGCTGCACGCAACAAGTAATTAGGAGCTTTAGATGAGCACGAGCACACTCGATCACGCCCACGATCACGCCCATGGCCACGATCACGATCATGCACACGACCATCCGACCGGCCTGAAACGCTGGCTGTTTGCGACCAACCACAAAGACATCGGCACCCTATACCTGTGGTTCTCCTTCATCATGCTGCTGTCCGGCGGCGTGCTGGCGCTGATGATCCGCACCGAACTGTTCAAGCCGGGCCTGCAATTCTTCCAGCCTGAGTTCTTCAACCAGCTGACCACCATGCACGGCCTGGTGATGGTGTTCGGCGCCATCATGCCGGCCTTCGTCGGCTACGCCAACTGGATGATCCCGCTGCAGGTGGGCGCCTCCGACATGGCCTTCGCCCGCATGAACAACTTCTCGTTCTGGCTGCTGCCGCCGGCGGCGCTGCTGCTGGCCGGTTCCTTCTTCGTGCCGGGCGGCGCCACCGCCGCCGGCTGGACCCTGTACGCACCGCTGTCGACTCAGATGGGCATCGGCATGGACATGGGCATCTTCGCCATGCACATCATGGGCGCGTCCTCGATCATGGGTTCCATCAACATCATCGTCACCATCCTGAACATGCGCGCGCCTGGCATGACCCTGATGAAGATGCCGATGTTCTGCTGGACCTGGCTGATCACCGCCTACCTGCTGATCGCCGTGATGCCGGTGCTGGCTGGCGCCATCACCATGACCCTGACCGACCGCCACTTCGGCACCTCCTTCTTCAACGCCGCCGGCGGCGGCGACCCGGTGATGTACCAGCATATCTTCTGGTTCTTCGGCCACCCCGAGGTCTACATCATGATTCTGCCGGCCTTCGGCATCGTCTCGCAGATCATCCCGGCCTTCGCCCGCAAGCCGCTGTTCGGCTACGCGTCGATGGTGTACGCCACCGCGTCGATCGCGATCCTGTCCTTCATCGTCTGGGCCCACCACATGTTCACCACCGGCATGCCAGTGACCTCCCAGCTGTTCTTCATGTACGCCACCATGCTGATCGCGGTGCCGACCGGCGTGAAAGTGTTCAACTGGATCGCCACCATGTGGCGCGGTTCCATGACCTTTGAAACCCCGATGCTGTTCGCCGTGGGCTTCATCTTCGTGTTCACCATGGGCGGCTTCACCGGCCTGATTCTGGCCGTGACCCCGATCGACATCCAGCTGCAGGACACCTACTACGTGGTGGCCCACTTCCACTACGTGCTGGTGGCCGGCTCGCTGTTCGCCCTGTTCGCCGGCTTCTACTACTGGGGTCCGAAGTGGACCGGCCATATGTACAACGAAGCGATGGGCAAGTTCCACTTCTGGGCTTCGCTGATCACCTTCAACGTGACCTTCTTCCCGATGCACTTCCTGGGCCTGGCCGGCATGCCGCGCCGCTACGCCGACTACCAGGCGCAGTTCACCGACTTCAACACGATCGCCTCCATCGGCGCCTTCGGTTTCGGCCTGTGCCAGGTGTTCTTCCTGTTCTGCGTGGTGCTGCCATGCATCCGCGGCGGCAAGAAAGCAGCCGACAAGCCGTGGGAAGCCGCCGAAGGCCTGGAATGGACCGTGCCGTCGCCGGCGCCGTTCCACACCTTCGAAGTGCCGCCGACCGTGAAGTGATACGCATGATGGACGGGCCGGCGCGGCCGGCCCGTTCCAACTAGACTGGTGTAGATGGGAAGCAGCATGTCCGACTCGAACAAACCAAAAAACAATCTGCGGCTGGCCCTGATCCTGGGCTCGATCGCCCTGGTGTTCTTTATTTCCGTCTTTGCCAAGCGTGCATTGCTGAGCTGATATGAGCGAGGATACCGGCGATTCCAACCGCAAGATGCTGGTCAAGCTGATCGTCATCGCCGTGATGATGTTCGGCTTCGGCTATGCGCTGATTCCGGTCTACAAGCATATCTGCGAGGTGTTGGGCATCAATGTGCTGACCCAGCGCGATGGCAGCGTCGACTTGAGTAAGAATACCCAGGTCGACACCAGCCGTTCCATCACCATCGAGCTCGATAGCAATGTGCAGGGGACGCTGCGTTTCCGTCCCACGCAAAGCAGCATCACGGTGCACCCGGGCGAAATGGCCACGGTGGTGTACGAGGTGGTCAACAGCCTGCCGCGCACGGTGCACGCCCAGGCGATTCCGAGCTACGCGCCGCACAGCGTCACGCCGCATTTCAAGAAAATGGAATGCTTCTGCTTCAAGCAGCAGACCTTGCAGGCGAACGAGGCGCGGCAGATGCCGGTGGTGTTCTACATCGACCCGGCCGTGCCGAAGGAAGTGAAGACGGTGACGCTGTCCTACACCTTCTTCGAAATCGCCGGTCTGGAAAAAACGGCCTCCAATTAAAGGAAGGCGCGCATGGATGATTTAAAAGAGAAGCGGCAGCAGGCTTCTTTCATGTATTCGATGAAGGCGGTGGTCTGGTCGTTTTTCGGCCTGCGCCGCAAGAGTGATTTCGATACGGACTCGGCGAAACTGAACCCGGTTCATATCATCATCGCTGCCTTGCTGGCCGTCGCCATATTTATCGGCTTGCTGATCACGGTCGTCAAGCTGGTCGTTCCAAAATAACTGTGCAGTTCTCGGAAGCTTTTAAGGGGAGAAGAAAATGAGTTCGAATAACGCCGCGGCGCCGTATTATTTCGTGCCAGGTCCGTCCCGCTGGCCGATGCTTGGCGGGATGTCGCTGCTGCTGACCATGATCGGCGCATCGGCCTGGGTCAATGACTTAGCCTGGGGCATGTATGCCAACCTGCTGGGGATTCTGTGCACCCTGGCTGTGCTGTGGTGCTGGTTCGGCGAGGCCATCGGCGAATCCGAAAAAGGCCTGTACTCCAAGCGCATCGACCACTCCTTCCGCTGGTCCATGGGCTGGTTCATCTTCTCCGAAGTGATGTTCTTCGGCGCCTTCTTCGGCGCCCTGTACTATGCGCGCTCGATCACCATGCCTTGGCTGGGCGATCTGGATCACAAGATGATCTGGCCCGACTTCGCCGGCCAGTGGGGCGGCACCGGCCCGGCCGGCGTGGTCGAGACCTTCAAGACCATGGGCCCGTTCCCGATCCCGACCATCAACACCGCACTGCTGCTGACCTCGGGCCTGACCCTGACCATTTCGCACCACGCGCTGCGCGCCGGCCATCGCGGCGCGACCGCCTTCTGGCTGGCCGCCACCGTGCTGCTGGGCGCCGTCTTCATGGGCTTCCAGGCTTACGAGTACATCCACGCCTACCATGAGCTGAACCTGAAACTGACCTCGGGCATCTACGGTTCCACCTTCTTCATGCTGACCGGCTTCCACGGCTTCCACGTGACCATGGGCGCGATCATGCTGGCCGTGGTGCTGGGCCGCGTGCTGAAGGGCCACTTCACGCCGGACAACCACTTCGCCTTCGAAGGCGCGGCCTGGTACTGGCACTTCGTGGACGTGGTCTGGCTCGGCCTGTACGTCGTCGTGTACTGGATGTAAGAGGTGGGTATAATGCGCGGCAAGTAGCGCGTAGCGAAAGCCGCACATAATAAAAAGCCGCCGCGGTAGTCCGGGCGGCTTTTTCTTTGCTGCCGTTGTTACTGGCGGATGCCGGTCGGCTGGATATAGCCCAGTTTATGGGCCAGCAGAAGCAGCAGGAAGAGGGCGATGGAAAAGCCCACGCGCATGGCCAGCGCGCGCACCGTGCGGTTGCTGCGGCCCTGGTCGCGCATCAGGTAGAAAAAGGCCGACGCCAGGCTGCCGATGATGAGCACAAAGGCGATGGCTACGATATATTTCATGGTCTGTAGAAGATTGGATCAGTCAGGACTTCATTGTAATGCGTATCGCCTTCCGCTTTAAGCTGATTCCCTTCATCGCCATGCTGCTGCTGGTGGCGCTCGGCGTGTCGCTGGGCCAGTGGCAGGACCGCCGCGCCGCCGAGAAAAGCGCGCGCGAAGCGAAGCTGGCGGCGGGCAACGCGGCCGCGCCGCTGAAGGTGGGCGCGGCGCCGCTGCCCGCCTCCGAGGCCGAGTTCCGCCGCGTGAGCGTGAGCGGCGCATTCGTCGCCGGCTGGCCGCTCTACCTGGACAACCGCCCGTACAAGGGCCGCGCCGGCTTCTATCTGCTGATGCCCTTGCGCGTGGCCGGTTCGGACATGCATGTGCTGGTGGCGCGCGGCTGGCTGCCGCGCGATATGGCCGACCGCAGCAAGCTGCCCGACTATGCCACGCCGTCCGGTCCCGTCACCGTGCAGGGCGTGGCGCGCCTGAATCCCGGCCATGTGATGGAGCTGGGCAGCCAGCCGCCGTTGACGCCGCGCGCCATCGTGCAGAACGCCGACGCCGCCACGGTCGGCGCGGCCAGCGGCCTGCGCTTCCAGCCCTTCGTGCTGGAGCAGACTTCCCCCGACGCCGGCGAAACGGCGCAGGCGCCCGGCCCGCTGGTGCGCGACTGGCCTGCGCCCGCTCTCGGCGTGGAAAAACACCGTGGCTATGCCTTCCAGTGGTACGCGCTGGCGGCCATGGCCTTCCTTTTCTTTGTGATTACTGGATTCAGACGTGGAAACAAATAAAGACGACAGCCAGCGCAAGCGCACTGGCCGCTGGAAGCTGCTGGCCGTGCTGGCCGTGTGCGCGACGCCGCTGCTGGCTTCCTATTTCACCTATTACGTGGTCAAGCCGACTTCGCGCAACAACTACGGCGCGCTGATCGATCCGCGCCAGTACCCGATTCCGGCCATGGCCAGCACGGAGCTGGATGGCAAAGCCGCCACCCTGGACGAGCTGAAAGGCAAGTGGATCATGCTGAAGGTGGGCGGGTCCGACTGCCAGCAAGCCTGCCAGGACCAGCTGTTCGCCATGCGCCAGCTGCGCACCATGCAGGGCAAGGAGATGGAACGCATCGAGCGCGTCTGGCTGATCACCGACCAGGAGCCGCTGGAAACCATGCTGCTGCGCGTGAACGACGGCACCCGCATGCTGCGCGCCCCGGCCGGCGCGATCGCCAAATGGCTGCCGGTGGAGCAGGGCGGCAAGGCCGATGAGCATATCTATATGATCGACCCGCTCGGCAATCTGATGATGCGCTTCCCGAAAAACCCCGACCCATCGAAGATGAAGAAGGATATCGGCAAGCTGCTGAAGGCTTCGGCCATCGGTTAAGGTAGAGCGCATGCACCACGTCACCCTGGCCCAGATGGCCATCACCGCCATGATGGTGGCCTTGCTGCCGCTGTCCATGGTGTGGATCTCGAAGGATGTCAGCAAGTACCGCAAGCTGGTCTGGGTCAGCGTCTTCCTGACCTTCGACCTGATCGTGTTCGGCGCCTTCACGCGCCTGACCGATTCCGGCCTGGGCTGCCCGGACTGGCCGGGCTGCTATGGCTTGGCCAACCCCTTCCTCGCCCATGAGGAAATCCGCGCCGCCGAAAGCCTGATGCCGAGCGGCCCTGTGACCATGTTCAAGGCCTGGGTCGAGATGATCCACCGCTACCTGGCCATGGGCATCGGCGTGTTGATCGTGGCGATGATGGCCGTGGCCTGGCTGCGCTGGCGCGACAGCCGCAAAGGCCTCGGCGGCTATGGCGCGGGCTTCGCGCCCGGCTATCCCACCGTCCTGTTCTTCTTCATCTGCCTGCAGGGCGCGTTCGGCGCCTGGACCGTGACCCTGAAGCTGCAGCCGGTGATCGTCACCATCCACCTGCTGCTGGGCATGGGCCTGCTGGCCGTGCTGGCCTGGTTCGGCGCGCGCCAGGACCAGTACGTGGCGCCGCTGCCGCGCAGCGACGCCCCGGCCACGGCGATCCGCCGCCTGCGCCGGCTGGCTGCCTTGTCGGCCCTGGTGCTGCTGGTGCAGATCGCGCTGGGCGGCTGGGTGAGCACTAACTACGCCACCTTGGCCTGCAACGAATTCCCGCTCTGCCAGGGCAAGCTGGTGCCGGAGATGGATTTCGAACACGGCTTCCACCTGTGGCGCGAGCTGGGCAAGACCGCCGCCGGCCACTACCTGCCATTTTCGGCGCTGACGGCCATCCACTGGGTGCACCGCAACTTCGCCGCCGTGGTGGTGGTGGTGCTGGGCCTGACGGCCGCCGCAGCCTGGCGCCATGCCGGCCTGCGCGGCTTGGCGCGCGGCATCGTGGCCGTGCTGCTGCTGCAGGCATTTACTGGTTTGGCAACGATTTACCTGAATTACCCGCTCGCCATCGCCGTGCTGCATAACGCCGGGGCGGCCCTGCTGGTGCTTTTGCTGACCATGTTAAACTACCGGGCTAAGTTCCAATTCGACACCGCGCTGCGCTGACCGGCGCGAGTGCCTAGCAAGACACTACTAATGACGACCCACACCGCGACCCATAAACAGAACCACCGCATCGCCCAATACTGGGCGCTGACCAAGCCGCGAGTCACCCAACTGGCCGTGTTCTGTGCCGTAATCGGCATGTTCCTGGCCACCGACGGCATGCCTGACTGGCGTGTGGTGGTCGCCGCCACCCTCGGCATCTGGCTGCTGGCCGGCGCCGCCTTCGCCGTCAACTGCCTGGCCGAGCGCGAGATCGACGCGCGCATGGCGCGCACTGCGCGCCGCCCGCTGGCCACGGGCGAAATCTCGCCCGGCCAGACCATGCTGTTCTCCGCCATCATCGGCGGCGCCGGCATGTGGGTGCTGTACGCCCTGGTCAATCCGCTCACCATGTGGCTGACCTTTGTCACCTTCGTCGGCTATGCCGTGATCTATACGATGATCCTGAAACCGGCCACGCCGCAGAACATCGTGATCGGCGGCCTGTCTGGCGCCATGCCGCCGGCCCTGGGCTGGGCCGCCGTCGCCAACGACGTGCCGATGCAAGCCTGGCTGCTGGTGCTGATCATCTTCATCTGGACCCCGCCGCACTTCTGGGCGCTGGCCATGTACCGGCGCGACGACTACGCGCGCTCCGGCCTGCCGATGCTGCCTGTGACGCACGGCCTGCCGTTCACCCAATTCCATGTGTGGCTGTACTCGATCGCGCTGGCTGCCACCACCTTGCTGCCTTTCGCCGTCAAGATGAGCGGCTTGATTTACCTGGTCAGTGCGATCGTCCTCGATACGGTCTTCCTATGGTACGGATGGCGCATTTACCGCCACTACACTGACCTGATCGCCCGCAAGGCGTTCGCCTACTCGATCATCTACCTTGCCCTGCTGTTCGGAGCTTTACTGGTAGATCACTACTTCAAGTTCTGATATGAAAAAACTGTTTGCTGCTGCCTGTATGCTGTTGGCCCTGGCCGGCTGCGCCGAGAAAAAACTCGAATTCACCAATACCGACCTGACCGGCCTGGATTACGCCAAGGGCTTCGCCCTCAACGACCACACCGGCAAGCCGGTCACGCTGGAGACCTACAAAGGCAAGGTGGTGGTGGTGTTCTTCGGCTTCACTCAATGCCCCGACGTGTGCCCGACCACCATGGCCGAAATGTCCGGCGTGATGAAGGAACTGGGTCCGCAGGCCGACCAGGTGCAAGTGCTGTTCGTCACCCTCGATCCCGAGCGCGACACCAAGGAACTGCTGGCGCAATACGTGCCGACTTTCGACTCCCGCTTCGTGGGCCTGTACGGCGACCCGGCGCGCATCATGCAGACCGCCAAGGACTTCAAGGTGTTCTACTCCAAGGTGCCGGGCAAGGAGCCGGGCAGCTACACCATCGACCACACCGCAGGCAGCTATGTGTTCGACAAGAGCGGCAAGATCCGCCTCTTCCTGCGCCATGGCCAGGGTCCGGCGCCGGTGGTGCACGACCTGAAGCTGCTGCTCTCCTGAACTGAACGCTGCCAATGAAAAATGCCCGCAAGATCGCGGGCATTTTTTTATCGCTGCTCGGGCGGCAAGCCGTTCTGCGCCGCCACGATGCGCGCATGGTCCTCGAAATTCACCGGACGGTGCTTGACCGTGGTGCTGGCTGGATCGGCGCCCAGATAGTTATTGCCCTTCCAGTTGGTGGCGGGACGGACGGGGCGCGGCACGAAACCGCCGCCGCAGTTGGGACAGACGTTCGACAGCAGGTTCTCGGCGCAGTCGGCGCAGAAAGTGCATTCGTAAGTGCAGATGCGCGCCTCGGTGGAGGCGGGCGGCAGCGCCTTATTGCAGTGTTCGCAGCTAGGCCGGAGTTCCAGCATGTCATTCCCTCGGGGTGGTGTTGATGGAAGCGCGATCCTAGCATGGGCAATGTGCGCAATGATGTCCGTACTTGCGCACTTCTCAACTAATCTGACCTTACGGCGGGACCTTACGGCGGGATCTTAGGATATTACTATGCTGCAATTGCTGCTTTCCTGATAAGCTTGTAGTCTGCTAAAACAAGGGAACCCGCATGGAAAAACGTTTTCAACCCTATACCCGTCTGGCCGCCATTGTCTTCCTGGTGATCGGCTGCCTCTGGGTGTTGAGTCCCTTCCTGGCCGCGATCCTGTTCGCCGCCGCCATCACCATCTCCAGCTGGCCCCTGTACGAGCGCCTGCTGGAACGCATGAAACAGCGCCGCACCCTGGCCGCCGCCACCATGACCATCTCGCTGGTGCTGGTGATTCTGGTGCCGCTGGCCATGGTGACGTGGAATGTCGCCGACAACGCCGGCCATGTGTACCGCGGCGTGCGCGAAGCCCTCGACGCCGGCACCATGGCGCCGCCCGAGTGGATCAAGCAAATCCCCCTGGTGGGCGAATCGGTCGACGCCTATCTGCACAAATTGATCAGCAACCGCGAAGAGCTGGTGGCCCTCGCCAAGCGCTATATGGAGCCGGCGCGCCGCATCCTGCTGGGCGGCAGCGTGATGCTGGGCAGCGGCGTGGCGCAAGTGAGCCTGGCCGCCTTCGTCTCCTTCTTCCTCTACCGTGATGGACAGACCCTGCTGAACGCCCTGCGCGTGGGCATGGAAAAAGTCATGGGCGAACACGCCCACCCGGTGGCCGATACGGTCAGCCGCACCGTGCGCGGCGTGATGTACGGCCTGCTCGGCACCGCGCTGGCGCAGGCCGCGGTGGCGGCGCTCGGCTTCCTGATCGCCGGCGTGCCGGCCGTGGCGCTGCTCGCCGTCGCCACCTTCCTGTTTTCGCTGATTCCGGTCGGCCCGCCGCTGATCTGGGGCGGCGCCACCATCTGGCTGTTCAACCAGGGCAGCACCGGCTGGGCCATCTTCATGGCCATCTGGGGCGTGTTCCTGATCAGCGGCGTCGACAACGTGGTCAAACCCATGCTGATCAGCCGCGGCTCCAGCCTGCCCTTCCTGCTGGTGCTGCTGGGCGTGATGGGCGGCGTCCTGGCGTTCGGCTTCGTCGGCCTCTTCATCGGCCCGACCCTGCTTGCCGTCGCCCTCGGCCTCCTGCGCAACTGGACCGACACCGCATCCGAATAACAGCTGAGCCCGTGTCCGATTTTGGGGCCAGACCCCAAAATCGGACACGGGCTCAGCCATACGGCCAAAAGTGTTGTCGGTGGACGTTACTGCTGAGCTCGTGTCCACTTTGGTGCCTGGCACCTAGGTGGACACGGACTGGACTGTTGGCTTAGTCGATCAGGGTTTTGACGAGCAGGCGGCCGTCTTGCATCAGGCCTTCGTTGCGGACCATGAGCTGGCTGCCTTTGGCGAACCAGAATTTGGCGATGTAGCCGGCTTTGTTGTAGTCGGTGGTCAGCAGCCAGCAGTCGACCGGGCCGGCGGGACCGGCTACCAGTTCGGAACCCACGACCTTGAAGGTGTAGCGCGAGGGCACGCCGGCGCCGGGATGGTAGAAGTTGATCTCCGCCTCGTACCCCATGGCCAGCGGCAGGGCTTGCAGCAGCTCGATGTCGGTCTCGAAGTTGAAAGTCCCTTCGGGCGAGTTGACGGCGATGTCTTTCTGCGTGTTTTCGGCCAGGTTCGGCAGGCCGCTGATGCGGGTCGGCGCGAACGTGAAGCCTTCCACCACGCGCTTGCCTTCCTTGGTCGTCACGCGCTCGTGGGTCAGCGGGCGGAAGGTGCCCATTTCAAACGAGGAGTCGATCTGCTTGACTGAAGGCGTGGGCGCGATCGCGTCCCAGCGTTGGCGGATCTGCATGCGGCCGTTTTCGAAGCGGATATCGCGCTGCCAGATATCGATCGGGGTGTTGCTGTCGGCCGTGCGGATAAAGCGCAGATAGCGGTGGCTGCCTTCCTTGAGCAGGCCGAAACGAGGCAGCTGCGAGCCGACCGCCACATACTGGGCGGCCGCGCTGGCCGCGCCGGTTGCGGCCAGAAGACAGGTCAGCAAAGCGGCATGACGCAGTGGGCGATACGATAAAAGCATGGCTCAATCCTCGTCGCGGTATAAAGTCAAGAGTATAACGCGCAAATCAGCGCTTGCGATCAATCCTGCTCATCGCTGTCGCCGCCGCGCGGCAGGCGCGGAATGACTTTGACCAGCAAAATGCGCGGCCCATTCATCTTTTTCACGACAATGTCGAAGGCGTCGAAGCTCACGCGCTGGCCCTGTTTCGGGATGTCGCCCAGTTTCAGCATGATCAGGCCTCCGACCGATTCCACCTCGTCCAGGCCGAGTTCTTCGTTTTCCACGTCCAGGCCCAGCGCGCGTTCCAGCGAGACGATGGGCAGGCTGGCCTTGCCGATCAGGGCGCCGTCCGGCTGCTTGAGCCAGTCATTTTCATTGAGGCGGAATTCGTCGTGAATCTCGCCCACCATGGAGCCGAGCAGATTGTCCAGGGTCAGGAAGCCGACCGGGCGCTTGCCTTTTTCGCCGATCAGGGCGAAGTGGGGCGCACCGTCGCGGAAGCGGCGGAACAGTTCCAGCGCCGGGGTGCGCGCCGAAATCGTTTCGACCGGGCGCAGGAAGCTGGTCATGGACTTGATGGCTTTGCCCGATTGCTGGGCGAAGAACAGGTCTTTCAGGTGCACCACGCCCAGCACATTGTCGCCGCTGGCGTCGAAATAGGGGTAGCGGCTGAAACGGTTGCGCACCACGGTTTCCAGGTTTTCTTCCAGCGGTTTGGCAGCATGCAGGCCGATCACCTCATTGATGGGGCGCATCAGGTCGGACACGCGCATTTGGCTGAAGTCCAGCGAATTGGCGAGGATATTGCGCTCGTCGTGGTTGAACTGTTCGCCGGGCTGGCTGGTGCGCAGGATCAGTTTCAGTTCGTCGGTCGAATAATGCGACTCATGGCCGCCCGCGCCGGCCAGGCCGGCCACGCGCAGCACGAAGTTGGCGCTGGCATTCAGCACCCAGATGGCCGGATACATGGCCCAGTAGAAGGCATACAGCGGCATGGCGCTCCACAGACCGATCACTTCCGGCAGGCGGATGGCCAGCGATTTCGGCGCCAGCTCGCCCACCACGATGTGCAGGAAGGAGATGGTGACGAAGGCGAAGACGAAGGAAATGCCATGCACGATTTCCGGCGCGGTGACGCCGATGGCGGTGAGCAGCGGTTCCAGCAGGCTGGCGAATGCGGGTTCGCCGATCCAGCCCAGGCCCAGCGAGGACAGGGTAATGCCCAATTGGCAGGCGGAGAGATAAGCATCCAGTTCGCCATGGACTTTGGCGAGAATACGTCCTTTCAAGCCCTGGGTTTTAGCAATGGCGCGGACCCGGGTCCGGCGCAGGGTGACGATGCCGAATTCGGCCGCCACGAAAAAACCATTGAGTGCAACGAGGAAAAGGGCCAGCAGGACGAGCAATAGGTTGTGCATAAAACGCACTTAAGCGGGTAGTTGAAAGCATCATCTTAGCCGACTCGCCGCCATCGCTGCGCAAAATTCAAAAAATCGTAGCAAATTGATAGCGTCGACGCCCTCACACCAGGCGGTGGCGGAACAGCCATGCGGCCAGCGGCAGCGTGACGGCGGCAAGCGCCACCATGGGCAGCAGATCGGGCCAGACCACGCTCAATCCCACGCCTTCGAGATACACGCGCTGCACCAGGTCGATGGCAAAACGCAGCGGATTGGCCAGGGTCGCCATTTGCAGCGCGGGCGGCATATTGCGCACCGGCGTGGTCAGGCCGGACAGCAGCATCAGCGGCATGATGAGCACAAAGGTGTAGAGCATGGCCTGCTGCATATTGGCCGACACGGCGGAAATCGACAGGCCGATGCCGACGCAGGCCAGGGTGAACAGCGCCAGTCCGGCATAGATCAGCAGCAGCGAACCGGCCAGCGGCACCTGGAACCAGAACAGGGCCACCAGCAGGATGAGGGAGGATTGCGTCAAGCCGATCAGCATGGGCGGCAGGGCCTTGCCGACCATGATCTCGGCCGGCGTGAGCGGGGTGACGAGGAGCTGGTCGAACGTGCCTTGTTCGCGTTCGCGCGCCACCGAGAGGGCGGTCAGCAGCAGGGTTTGCAGCATGCTGAGGGCGGCCATCAGGCCGGGCATCAGGTTCCAGCGCGTTTCCAGATTGGGGTTGTACCAGGCGCGCGCCTCGACCTGCAGCGGCGGCGCGCTGCCGCCGTTCGCGGTGCGCCACTGCTGGCTGAAGCTGGTGGCCACCGCACCGACATAAGCGGCGGCGGAACCGGCGGTGTTGGAATTGCGGCCATCGAGAATCAGCTGCAGCGGCGCGGCGTCGCCCGTATACAGGCGGCGTTCGAAATCGGGCGGCAGCTGGATCGCGAGCAGGGCTTGCTGGGTGTCGATGGCCTGGCGGACCTGCTGCGGCGTTTCCACACTGGCGATGCGCTGGAAGATGCCGCCGCCATCCAGCTTCGCCAGCAGTTCGCGGGAGGCGGCGCTGCGGCTGGCGTCCAGCACCACATACGGCACATGGCTCAGGTCATAGGTGGCGGCGTAGCCGAACAGGAGGCTTTGCACCAGCGCCGGGGCGATCAGGATGGCGCGGCTGGCCGGGTCTTTGAGCGCGGCCAGGAACTCTTTGCGGCATAGGGCGGCAAGACGGCGCAGCAGCGTGAGCAGGGAGGTGAACATGGTGCGCTCTCAATCCAGACGTTTGCGGGTGACGGCGCGCGCCAAGCCAAGCAGCAGCACGGCGTAGGCGGCGAGGATGGCGCAGTCGCGCAGAATCAGCGGCCACACATTCCCGGCCAGGAAAAGGGTGCGCATCAGCTCCATGAAGTAGGTGGCGGGCAGGATGTTGCCGATATAGCGGATCACAGCCGGCACATTGCGCAAGTCGAACAGGAAGCCGGACAGCATCAGCGAGGGCATGAAGCTGCTCAGCAGCGCCGCCTGGCTGGCGAGGAACTGGTTGCGCGTGATGGAAGAGATCAGCAGTCCCATGCCGACGGCGACAAACAGGTACAGCATGGAGCACAGCAGGAAGACGATCAGCGAACCTTGCATCGGCACGCCGAACAGGAAGCGCGCCGCCAGCAGGCACAGGACCAGGCCGCCCATGCCGACGCAGAAGTAGGGAATGATCTTGGCCAGCAGGATTTCCACCGGCCGCACGGGCGAGACGAACAGCGCCTCCAGCGTGCCGCGTTCCCATTCGCGCGCCATGACGAGGGCGGTGAGGAAGGCGCCGACCAGCGTCATGATCAGCACGATCAGGCCAGGCACCAGATACCAGGTGCTGGTGTTGGCGGCATTGAACCACATGCGCTGCTCGATGCGGATGCTGGCGCGCGCCGCCGGCGGCAGCGGCGCGCCGCCGGCCGCTTCACCCGGACGCGAAGCGGCGCGTTCGGCCTGGCGCTCGGGCCACTGCATCAGCGCCGCACTGGCGTAGTTGAGGATGATGCTGGCGCGGCTGGCTTCCGAACCATGCACCAGCAGCTGGATGCGGGCGTCGCCGCTGGCGAGCCGGCGCGAGAAGTCGGACGGCACGCGCACGATGCCGTCGACGCGGCGTTCCTGCAGCAACTGCTCCGCCTCGTGCATCGACGGCAGCAGCAGCGGCGAGAAGACCGGCGAGAGCTGCAGGCCGGATACGGCATCCATCGCGGCGGGCGAGCTGTCCTCCAGCACGATGGCGATGGGCGCGTTCTTCACATCCAGCGACAGGCCGTAGCCGAAGATCAGGATCAGCACGATAGGCAGCGCCACGCCGATGGCCAGATTGCTGCTGTCGCGCAGCAGCTGGCGGAATTCCTTGCGCGTGAGTGCGATCAGGCGGCGCGCGAAGCCGCTGGCATGCGGCCGGAGATTCATGATGCGCTTCCCGCCGCATGGCCGCCATTGCGGGCGCGGTTGCTTTCAACAATGGCGATGAAGGCTTGCTCCATCTTGGCGGCATCGCCTGCTTGCCGGCGCACCTCGGCCGGCGTGCCGAGGGCCAGCAGGCGCCCGGCATCCTGAATCGCGATGCGGTCGCAGTATTCGGCTTCTTCCATGAAGTGCGTCGTAACCACCACCGTGACACCGGCCTGCGACAAGGCCGTGATGCGGCGCCAGAATTCGCGGCGGGCGAGGGGATCGGCGCCGCTCGTGGGTTCATCCAGAAAGAGGATTTCCGGTTCGTGCAGCAGGCCGGCCGCCATCGCCAGACGCTGTTTGAAACCGCCCGGCAGCAAGCCGCTTTGCCGCTCCTCCTGGCCGTTCAACTGAAACTGCGCCAGCACCTCGCGCGTGCGCTCGCGCAGACGCGCGCCGTGCAAGCCATAGGCGCCGCCGAAGAAAGCCAGGTTCTCGGCCACCGTCAGATTGCCGTACAGCGCGAACTTCTGCGCGACATAGCCGACCTTTTGCCTTGCCTGCGCGCGCGCGTGGCGCAGGTTCACCCCCGCCACTTGCAGAAAGCCGCTGCTCGCGGGCAGCAGGCCGCACAGCATGCGGAAGGTGGTGGTCTTGCCCGCGCCATTTGGCCCCAGCAGGCCGAAGATCTCGCCGCGCCGCACGCTGAAGCTGGTGCTGGCGACGGCCGTGAAGTCGCCGAACTTGCGTACCAGATCGCGCACCTCGATCACGGCCGATGTCGCGTCCATACTCTCGTCAATGGGGGCGGCGCCGCTTGCGCTGCCTGGAGCTGTGCGGCGGCCAGCTTTGCCGGCTGCGGCGAGATCGCCTCCCTCAGCGCTGGCGTTGATGGCGCTGGAGCCGGCGCCAGGCGCGCGCAATATCGTCATGAAGCCGTCTTCCAGTCGCGCCGCTACGGACGTGACTTCGGCTCCTGCCAGCAAGGCAGCGCAATCGATCTCAGGACGGCGGATGAAGCGCACCCTACCGCCTTCCGGCACGGCGTCGATGATGGCGCCGGCCGCGTCGAGCAGGCGCGCCTGCAGTTCGCGGGCCGGCACGCCTGGCGGCGGCGCCGCGCTGAAGCACAGGCCATCGGCGCGCTGGCGTATGGCGTCCGGCCTGCCCTGCGCGAGGATTCCGCCTTCGTGCAGAACCAAGACCTGGGCGCAGCGCTCCGCCTCGTCCATATACGAGGTGCTGACGAGCACCGACAGCTTTTCATCGTGCACCAGCTGCTGCACGATCTGCCACAGCTCGCGGCGCGACAGCGGGTCCACGCCAACCGTCGGCTCATCGAGCAACAGCAGCTCGGGCGAGCGCACCAGCGTGCAGGCCAGTCCCAGCTTCTGCTTCATGCCGCCGGAGAGTTTCCCCGCCGGCCGGCTGGTAAAGCGCCCAAGATCGGTCATCCGCATCAGGCGCTGGAAACGCTCCTGCCGCACATCGCGCGGCACGCCATGCAGGTCGGCATACAGATCGAGATTTTCCTGCACGCTCAAATCTTCATACAGGCCAAAGCGCTGCGGCATATAGCTGATGCGGTCCTGCACCGCCTGCGGATCGCGTCCCACGTCGATGCCCAGCACATGCAAGGAGCCCGATGTCGCTTGCAGCAGCCCCGCCGCGAGGCGCAGAAAGGTGGTTTTGCCGGCGCCGTCCGGACCGACCAGCGCCGTCAGCGCAGCGGACGGAATATCCAGGCTGATGCCATTCAGCGCCACGCAGTCCTGTTTCGAACCCTTGAGCGGGAAGCGTTTGCATAGCTGCCGGGCGGAGAGGGCGCAGGGCGCTGTGGGCGCTGCAAGGGAAGACGGAACGGCAGCCATGGTCAACGCCCCGCGCCGTCCTGTTTGGCGATACGGACGGTGGCCGGCATGCCCAGGCGCAGGCGGTCGGCCTTGTCCTCGGCCTGCACGCGCACTTCGTACACCAGCGCCGTGCGCAGTTCCTCGGTCTGCACCGTTTTCGGCGTGAATTCGGCGGTGGAAGAGATGAAGCCAACCTTGCCCGGCAGCGTCTCTCCCGGCAGGCTGTCGATGGCGATGCGGGCCTCCATGCCGGGACGGATGCGTCCCAGATCGGCTTCGCTCACATACGCGCGTATCCACTTCGGGTTGTTGATCGCCAGCGTGTACACGGGCCGCTGCGGCGACGCCATATCGCCCGGTTCCAGCAGCCGCGCGCGCACCACCGCATCGATGGGCGCCTTCAGCTGCGCCTCGCCAAGCTGGTGCTGCAACAACGCCGCGTCGGCATTGGCGGCATCCAGCAGGGCGCTGGCTTGCGCGATGTCTTCATTGCGCGGACCGTTCTGCACCAGCTGCTGCGCCTTGCGCGCGCTGTCCAGCTGGGCCAGCGCCGTCTTGTAGCGGGCGCGGACCGTATCGACATCCTGCTGACTGACGGCGCGCCGCTCCAGCGCCTCGTAGCGATCCTGCTGCTGCTTCGCCAGATCCACTTCGGCCTGGGCCGCCGTGGTGGCGGCGCGCGCCTGCCCCAGTTCCTCCGGACGGCTGCCCGCGCGCAAACGGCGCAAGACTTGCTGCTGCGCCTCGGCCTGGGCGCGCGCCTGCGCCAGCCGCAGATTCAAGGTGCGCGTATCGAGTTCGCCCAGCACCTGGCCGGCGCGCACCTGCTCCCCTTCCTGCACCAGCAGGCGGGCGATGCGTTCGCTGCCATTGAAGGCCAGCGCGACCTGGCGCAGATCGACATTCCCGTGCAGGACCAGCTCCGTGCCGCTGCGCGCCGGCCGCTGCGCATACCAGGCCGCGCCTGCGGCAAGGCCCAGCAGGGCGATAAGGGGGATAACGATCTTCTTGCTCATGGCTGCATCCTTGGGCTATGTGCTGATTTTATAGGCATATTACATCAAATTGAAATTTGAATTTGAATTTATTTGCGTAGTGCGCGATACTTCAGACTCTGGCTACAATGCTGCCCATGCCGACTCCCATGCGAAAACCTTCCCCCGCGCCATCGCGCACCGCCCGCCAGGATGGCGACGCCACCCGCCAGACCCTGCTCGATATGGCGGGGCAGGTATTTGCCGAGCGGGGTTTCGCCGACGCCACCAGCAAGGAAATCTGCAGCCGCGCCGGCACCAATATCGCCGCCGTGAACTACCACTTCGGCGGCCGCGAACAGCTGTATGAGGCGGTGCTGGTGGAAGCGCACCACCATTTGCTGCGGCTGGAGGATATGCAGGCTGTGGCCGGCGCCGAGCTGGCGCCGCGCCAGAAGCTGCGCGCGATTTTGCGCGGCGTGGTGCAGCGCGCCGCCGGACCGGACGCGCACTGGAGCGCGCGCGTGATGATCCGCGAGCTGCTGGCGCCCACGGCGTATGCGCCGGTGCTGGTGCATAAGGCGATCGCGCCCAAGGCCACGGTCATGCTGGGCATCGTCAGCGAAATTCTCGATCTGCCGCCCGACAGTCCCGGCCTGCAGCGCGGCCTGTTCTTCCTGATGGCGCCCTGCCTGTCGCTGCTGATGGCGCCGCGCGCCATGCGCGAAGATGTGTTCCCGGCCCTGAGCGATGATCTCGACGCCCTGACCGACGATATGCTGAGCTACGCCTTGGCCGGACTCGATGCGCTCGCGGCCCGCTACCGCAAACCCGATAGCGGCAACTGAGCGCGCCGCCGCAGCTCAGGCAAACAAGCCGCTGTGGGTGGCCTGCAGCAGCGCTTCCACGGCGGGATGCTTGATGCGGCGCTCGCTGGAAATGGCGTAGAACTGCTCGCGCAGCTCAGGCGCATTGCCGACCAGGACGGCGTCGAACTGCTCCTTAAGGTCGATGGCCAGCGCCGAGGGCGCGAAGAACAGGCCGAGGCCATTGCGGCCGAAAGTGTTCAGCATCGCATTGTCCTCAAACTCACCCACCACATCCGGCTGCACCTCATGGTCGAGCAGCCATTTGTCGATGCGCCCGCGCAGGGCATTGTTCCGCGTCGGCAGCAGCAGCGGCGCGCCGGTCAGGCTATGCGGGAAGTTGCGCGCATAGCGGCGCGCCAGCTTCTGCGCGCCGAACAGCTGCATCTCGCTTTCGCCCAGCAGGTGGCTGAACACGCGCAGGCTGGCCGTGGCGCGGATCGAGCGGTCGGTCAGCACCACGTCCAGCTTATGCAGGGCCAGATCGGCCAGCAGCGAATCGAATTCATCTTCCAGGCAAACCAGCTTGACCTTCACCTTCATATTCATTGACGCCTGCAGCAGGCGGTAGGCGATCAGCTTGGGCAGCGAATCGGAGATGCCCACTGTCAGCCGCATCTTGCCCGCATCGCTTTCCTGCAGCGCTTCCTGCATGCGGTCGCCCAGCTCGAAAATCTGCTCGGCATAGGTGAGGGCGACGCGGCCCGTTTCGGTTGGCACCAGGCGGCGTCCCTGCTGGGTCAGCAGCGACTTGCCGATCGACTGCTCCAGCGCCGCGATCTGGGTGCTGACGGTCTGGATCGCCAATCCTAGCCGCTCGGCGGCGCGCGTGACGCTGCCTTCCGCGGCCACCACGCGGAAGAAATACAGGTGGCGGAAGTTCAGTCCAGTTGTTTTCATTTTCTGTTTTTCCGAAGTAATACTTCAATTATCTTCTATTTTTCAAATCACAAGTTTTCTCTACACTGCATGACATCGATCAAAACAAGAAAGGGTTCTAGCGATGAAACACTTCAGGATTTCATTCCTGGTGACTTTCATCTGTCTTGCTGTCGCAGGGTGGTGGGGTTACCAATCGGCCGGCTGGTCCGGTGCGCTGACGGCGCTGGGTATCGCCGTCATTCTGGGCGTGATGGAAGTCTCGCTCTCTTTCGACAACGCGGTGGTGAACGCCTCCGTGCTGAAGACCTGGGACGCTTTCTGGCAAAAGCTCTTCCTCGGCGTGGGCATCATCATTGCGGTGTTCGGCATGCGCTTGCTGTTCCCGCTGGTGATCGTGGCCGTGGCAGCCGACATCAGCATCTTCGATGTGTGGACGCTGGCGCTGAACGATCCGAAAACGTATTCGAAGCACCTGACCGATCACCATGCTGAAGTGGCGGCATTCGGCGGCATCTTCCTGCTGCTGGTGTTCCTGAACTTCCTGCTGGATCACGAGAAGGAAATGCACTGGCTGGGTAACGTCGAGAAGAAACTCGGCTCGCTGGGCAAGGTGTCCTCGATCGCGGTGATGGTGGCCATGGGCGTGCTGCTCGGTTCCCTGTCGCTGGTGGCCGAAGGCCAGAAGCTGGTGGTGCTGGTCTCGGGTATGTGGGGCATCCTGGTCTACGTCGGCGTGGATGCGATTAGCAACCTGCTGGAGAAGGAAGAAGAAGGCTCGAATGTCGGCGATATGGTGAAGCGCGGCGGTATTGGCGGCTTCCTGTACCTGGAAGTGCTGGATGCTTCGTTCAGCTTCGACGGTGTGATCGGCGCGTTTGCCATCACCTCCGACGTCGTGATCATCATGCTGGGCCTGGCGATTGGCGCAATGTTCGTCCGCTCGATGACGGTGTACCTGGTGCACAAAGGCACGCTCGATCAATACGTCTACCTGGAGCACGGCGCGCACTACGCCATCGGCATTCTGGCGGTGATCATGCTGGCGAGTATGAAGTTCCATATTCCCGAGATCTTCACCGGCCTGATAGGTGTGGCCTTCATCCTGGCATCGCTCTGGTCCTCGGTGCGATACCGGAAAAAACAGGAAGCCCTGGCGCTCAAGGCAGCGTAAGGGCGGCAAGAAAAGCGCGGCGTGCGATATACGACACCGGCACGCTGCGCATGTAGTACGGGTGTCACAACCAACCAAGGAGAAGTAAATCATGGCAATCAGTCTGCAAAAAGGTGGCAACGTCAATCTGAGCAAAGAAGCTCCGGGCCTGTCCAAACTGGTCGTGGGTCTGGGCTGGGATGTGCGTAACACCGACGGCGCTGCCTTCGATATCGACAGCTCGGCCTTCCTGCTGAAAGTGGACGGCAAAGTGCGCAACGATCTGGACTTCGTCTTCTATAACAACCTGAAATCGCAGGACCAGTCGGTGGCCCACTCGGGCGACAACCGCACCGGCGCCGGCGATGGCGACGACGAAACCGTCAGCATCGATCTGGGCAAGGTGCCGGCCGATGTGGAACGCATCGCAGTGTGCGTGACCATCCACGAAGCCGATGCGCGCCGCCAGAACTTCGGCCAGGTGCAGAAAGCCTTCGTGCGCTGCGTGAACGCCGCCACCAACGGCGAAATCGCCCGCTACGACCTGTCGGAAGACGGCTCCACCGAAACCGCGCTGGTGTTCGGCGAGGTATACCGCAACAACGGCGATTGGAAATTCAAGGCCGTTGGCCAGGGCTACAAAGGCGGTCTGGGCGCGCTGGCTTCGAACTTCGGCGTAGGCGTTTAATCATGGCGGCATTCACCGTAACCGGCAGCGAAGATCCCTTCCTGCATGTGTCGCTGCGCCAGGGCGAGAAGATTTATTGCGAATCGGACGCGATGGTGATGATGGAATCCGCGCTTGAGCTGAAAGGCAAGATGAGCGGTGGCCTGGGCAGTGCGCTGATGCGCACCTTTGCCAACGGCGAATCCTTCTTCCAGCAGCATATCGAGGCAGTACGCGGCGACGGTGATTGTCTGCTGTCGCCAACCCTGCCGGGCGCCATGCAAGTGATCGACGTCGGCCCGCAGCAGTACATGCTGAGCGACGGCGCCTTCGTCGCCGCCACCTTCGGCGTCGATCTGAAGGTGCGCACGCAGAACGTGGGCAACGCCCTGTTCGGCCAGAGCGGCGGTTTCTTCATCACCGAGACCGCCGGCAGCGGCCAGTTGGCAGTGTCGGGCTTCGGCTCCCTGTTCCAGCTGGACGTTGCGCCGGGCAAGGACGTGGTGATCGACAACGCCCACGTCGTCTGCTGGGACAGCTCGCTGCGCTATGAAATTTCGGTGGCGACGGGTAGCGGCGGAGGCCTGTTCAGCAATCTGGTGAACAGCGTGACGAGCGGCGAGGGCATGGTGCTGCGCTTCTCGGGTCAAGGCAAGGTGCTGATCTGCTCGCGCAACCGCAGTTCCTTCGTTGGCTGGTTAAGCAGCCAGCGCAAGCAGTAATTTGAATTAAGGAGTAAACATGTCTGTCAATCTGCAAAAAGGCCAGAAGATCTCGCTGGATAAGGAAGCTGGCCAATCCCTGAACCATGTTGCCATGGGCCTGGGCTGGGATGCGGTCAAGAGCAAAGGCTTCCTCGGCTTCGGCTCCAAGAGCGCCGACATCGACCTGGACGCCTCCTGCGTGCTGTTCGACGACGCCAACCGCCCGCTCGACGTGGTCTGGTTCCGCCAGCTGAAAAGCCGTGACGGCAGCGTCTTCCACACCGGCGACAACCGCACCGGCGCCGGCGATGGCGACGACGAGCAAATCAACGTCACGCTGGGCCAGGTACCAGAGCATGTGAAGAGCATCGTCTTCACCGTCAACAGCTTCACCGGCCAGAGCTTCTCGCAAGTGGAGAACGCCTACTGCCGCCTGGTGAACGCCAACAACGGCAAGGAAGTCGCGCGCTTCAACCTGACGGTGCAAGGCTCGCACTCGGCGCAGATCATGGCCAAGCTGTATCGCCACAATGGCGAATGGAAAATGCACGCCATCGGCGAAAACGGCACCGGCCGCACGTTTGATGACTTGATGCCGCAAATCGCTGCGCATCTGTAATAAAAGATTGAATCAGTAAAGAGTTTCACAAGCGCCGACCCCATGGCGTCTTCCTTCGCGGCGGTTCCGGCAACGGACCGCCGTTTTTTTATCCCAGCAGCGTTTGCGCCAGATCAAACAATGTCCACCCTGGTGTCAGGCACCACGGTCGGACATTCCTTGATTTTTCTCAAAAAATGTCTTACTCCAGTGCCTGACACCAGGGTGGACATTGTTTGATATAGCGCAAAGGGGCTACCAGTGGCGGGCGGCGTCGGTGAGGTGTTGGCGGCAGAGGGTGATGCGGTCGGCGGCTTTGCTGCTGCCTTTGGCGCGCGCGATGTGGAGATTGAATGGCGGTGGACGTTTGGGCAACGGCAGGGCGATCAGCTGGCCGTTGTGCAGCAGCGGGCGGCTCAGGCATTCGGGGACGACGGCGAGGCCGATGCCGGCAGCGGCGGCTTCGAGGGAGGCCTGGTAGTCGGGGACCACGGCGCTGGGCGCGTCGGCGACGCCGCCATAGACGTCGCGCCAGAAGCCGGGCAGCGGCGGGACGGGGCTTTGCAGGTCGATCAGGGGCAGGCCTTTGGGGGCGGCAGATTTGGGCAGACGCTCGCGTAGCGCAGGGGCGCAGACCATTTGCAGCCGTCCTTCGTAGAGCGGTTCGTATTCCACGCCTTTGTGCGGGATGCGCGCCAGCGTGACCGCCATATCGAGTTCGCCGGCGGCCAGGGCGGCCACCAGGGCCGGCGGCGGCATGGCGCGCAGGTTGAGGCGGATGCCGTGGCTGGGTAGCGTATTCAAGGAGGCAAGCAGCAGCCGCGCGAAGCCGCTGCTGGTGCCGAGATGCAGCGGGCCGGCCAGCGTGGCGCGCTGCGCGCCGCCGCTGCCGACGATCTGGTCGAGCGCATCGAGATGCGGCCCGCTCTGGCGTTCCAGTTCGATGGCGGCCGGTGTCGGCGCCAGTCCGCGCGGCAGGCGGGTGAAGAGCTGGGTGTGGAGATGGGCTTCGAGCACCTTGATGTGGCGCGAGACGGCGGGTTGGGTCAGTTGCAAGGCGAGAGCCGCGCGCGAAATCGAGTTGTGGCGGTAGACGCTGAGGAAGCTGCGCAGATGAAGGAGATAAGACATCGTTTTGTTTATGGATGGCCTAATAATTCATGATTTGATTTAAGCCTAGGCGGTTTGTAATCTGGCGTCAAGCAATCACTGGAGATGAGCATGAGCAGCCTGATTCCTGTCTATCCCGACCTGCAAGGCAAGGTCGCTCTCGTTACCGGCGGATCGCGCGGCATCGGCGCGGCGGCCTGCCTGGCGCTGGCGCGCAGCGGCGCGAAAGTCGCCGTCAATGGCCGCGACCGCGATGCTATCGGCGCCACGGTGGCGGCCATCCGCGACCAGGGCGGAGCGGCGTTCGCGGCGCCCGCCGATTGTTCCAGCCTGGCCGCCGTGCAGGATATGCGCGCCGCCATCGAGGATCATTTTGGCGCTCCCGAGCTGTTGCTGGCCTTTGCCGGCAGCGGCAGCGGACGTCCGATGCCGCTGGCCGAGATCACGGAGGAGGACTGGCGCTCCAGCATCGACCATAATCTGACCTCGACCTTCTTCACCCTCAAGTGTTTTTTGCCGGCGATGCTGGCGCGCGGCCATGGCAGCATCGTGACCATGGCCTCGGCCGGCGGACGCGTGGCCTCGGGCGCGCCGGCCGGCTATGGCGCGGCCAAGGCGGGCGTCATCATGCTGACCCGCCATGCGGCGAATGAGGTGGGCCGGCAAGGCATCCGCGTGAACTGCATTTCGCCATCGGCCGTGCTGACCGAGCGCACCGCGCAGCGCATGCCGCCGGCGCAGCAGCAAGCCATGCTGGCTGCTTTCCCGCTGGGGCGCCTGGGCCAGCCGGACGATATCGCCGCTGCCGCGCTGTTCCTTCTGTCCGCAAGCTCGTCTTGGATTACGGGGATAACATTGGATATTGCGGGCGGCCGCATCATGAACTAAGCGGGAGGAAAACGATGCCTGTTCTCGACCATATGATTTTGCGGGTGAGCGATCCCGCCGCTTCCGTGCGTTTTTATCAGAACGTGCTGGGTTTTGCCTACGAGGGCAGGCTGATGCCCTTCGACGTGCTGCGGGTGAACGAGGATTTCACGCTCGACCTGCTGGCCGAAGCGCCGCGCGATCCGGTGCATCTGGCTTTCCGCATCGATCGCGCCAGCTTCGAGGCGGTGCAGCGCCGTCTGGCCGGGCAAGGCATTGCCTATGGCAGCGGCCCGTTCGACCGCAGCGGCGGGCCTGTACACCAATCGCATGGCGCGCGCGGACTGGCCGATGCCTGGTACTTCGACGACCCGGATGGGCACAGTATCGAAGTCAGAACGTATGAAAGCTGATTGGGGAGGCGGGCTGGCGGCGCGAACATTTGCCAGCCCGATGCTGCGCAGGCTTAGGCTGGCGTAGCTGCCGCGCGCTTGCGCGACCAGACGCTGTCGCTTGCGCCAAGACGCTGGCGGCGCATGGCGGCAAGGGCCATCCAGGCGAAGCCGCAGGCCATGACGACGGCGCCGATATCGACCGCGCCGATGGCGAAGCCGCGCCAGACGGTGGCGGCAGCGATCAGCAGGGTGCTGGCGGCGCTGGCCCACAGCAGTTCCACGCCGGCGCGTGGCGCGCCGCGCAGGAAGGCCCACAGCACGCACAGGAAGAAGCCGCCGTAGTACACGGTTTCATGCCAGGAGTTCAGCTGCGCGCCCTGTGCCGGCAGCAGGCGCGCTGCCGCGATGGTCAGCGACAGCGCGGTGACGCATCCCAGGCAGACGCCGACGGTGGCGGCCGACAGCCAGCGTGTGGAACGGCTCTGTTCCACTGCACCGCCCTTGCGCGCGCTCTTGCGGCGCGTCTCGATCCACAGCAGATTGCCGCTGTAGAAGAGGAAGGCGCCGCCCAGTCCCATCAGGAAGTAGGTCCAGCGGATCGGCGTGCCGCCGAAGGTGCCGAAGTGCAGGGCGAAGGCGCCAGCCACCGGGGCGGCCCAGGCGTTGTAGTTGCCGGGGAAGGTACTCTGGTTCAGCACTTCGCCGGTGATGGCGTTGAGCGTGATGGAGCCGTCGCGGCGCAGCACGTAGCGCGGGTCTTCGCCGGCAATGCGCACGGTGGCGCTGGTGGTGGCCGGCGCGGTGTACTGCATCGCGGTCGGCTGGAATTCGGGACTCAGTTCGCGCACCTTGGCCAGCAGCGCATCGGGCGGCAGCATGGCGGCGGGCTTGCGGTCCGGTTTCGGCTTGGCGTTGGCCGCTGCCATCTGCGCCTTCACTTTCTCGCCATACACCACCGTATCCTGGATATCGTAGATCTGGTCGTGGAAGGCGAAGACCACGGCCGTCACGGCGATCACGATGTGGAAGGGCAGGCTGGCGATGCCGATGGCATTGTGCGCGTCGAGCCGCATGCGCTTCAGGTTTTTGCCGACGCGCAGGGCGAAGAAGTCCTTGCTCAGCGAGGGCAGCAGAATGATCAGGCCCGAGACCAGCGCCACCACGTACAGGGTGCTGACCACGCCCATGATCAGTTCCGTCACTTCGCCATCGCCCGGCAGGCCGCCGGTGCGGTGGACATGGTCGATCAACTGGGCCATGCCGGACGGCGTGTTGCGTTCGACGTGCAGGCTGCCGTCGGCGGCATAGTCGGCCGACCAGGGCGACTTGTCGCCGCGTCCCTTGGACCAGGTGATGCGGCCGGGGATGTGCTCTTCGTCGTTCAGGTGCAGGGTGAAGGATTTGCGCGCGTCGGGGCGCGCTGCCAGGGTGTCGGCGATCAGCTTTTCGCTTTGCGCCAAAGGCGCCATGGCGGCACGCTGTTCCTGGGCCGCCCAGCGGTTCAGCGGCACTTCGAACATGGTCAGCGCGCCCGCATAGAAGGCGATGAACAGCATGAAGCCGGCGACGATGCCGGTCCAGGTGTGGACTGATTTATAGATGCGTATGACTTCGGCGCGCATGGGCTGGCTCATTAAAGGAAGTGGCGGCAGGCCGCAAGCAGGGCGTAGGCCAGCACGGTGGCGCCGCCCAGCCAGCGCCAGGCTTGGGCGCCGCTGCGGAACAGATAGACAAAGCTGAGGACCGCGCCCCAGACGGGCATGGTGATCCACATCGTCGCCTGCGATTTCTGCGGCGCGGCAGGACCGCCCGGCGTGAGCCAGGCGAACAGGCCGCTGATGGCGATGCACAGGGCGAAACCGAGCAGCACGCCGGCCAGGGTCTTGCTGATCCAGTCGGGCTGGATGGTGTTCTTGGCCTTGCCGCTCATGGCTGCCGTCCTTTCAGTATGGTGCGCAGGGCGGCCAGATAGGGGACGAGGGAGCCAAGCAGCATGGAGATGGTCAGCACCGCGAACAGCGCGGTGCTGAAAGTGGCTTGCGACCACCACAGCAGGACGGTCCCCAGCATCAGGATGCTGCCCGCCCAGCGCCCCGGCCGCGCGGGCAGCGGCTGCGCCAGCCATTGCTGGCGCTCCACCGACAGATAGAAACAGATGATGGAGGCCGCGTTCACGGCCAGCGCGAGAAGGATGATCCTGCCGTCCATGCTTACTCCAGGAAGAATTCCAGACCGCGCGAGAGGGCCGGGAACAAGGCGGAACCATGGTCCTCGCCCGCCAGCGCAAGGAAGCGCACGCGGCTCAGCACTGCCTTTGCCGCACCGGCTGGCGCATTGCCATCTTTGGCAGGGCCGCTACTGTTCGCAATACCTTGCTCCGCGCTGGCGGCCGCCGCTGTCTGTTTTTGCAAATCGGCGGCCAGATCGCGCGCCGCATCGACCATGCGTTTTTCCATCAGCATGGCGCTGCGTTCGCTGAGCTGCTTGCCCGGCGCGACCGCCTGTTCCAGCTCGCCCACGGTCAGCAGCAGTTGCGGCTTGCGCGTTGCGGCGGCTGCACGCACGGCAAGTCCGGCCTGCTCGCTGAGGATGAAGCGCTCTCCCCACCAGATCGAAGGACTGGCCGCGATAAAGGTCTGGAAGGCGGCGGGACGCGTGAACAGGGCGTGCAGGGTGAACAGGCCGCCGTAGGAGTGGCCGAACAGCGCCTGGCGCTGCATATCGATTTTCGCCAGTGCGGCAATCTGCGGCTTGAGTTCCTGTTCGATGAAGTCGAGGAAGCGGTCGGCGCCGCCTTCCTTGTCCGTGGCCTTGGCCGATGGCGGCGTGTAGTCGCGGCTGCGCGCCACGCCGTCGTAATCCTCGCCGCTGGCGTAGCCGATGCCGACGACGACGGGCGCAGTGCGTCCCGTCACCTTGCTGCGGCGCGCGACGGTGCGGGCCATCAGGGCCAGCGAAGGGAAGGAAGCATTGCCGTCCAGCGCGTAAATCACCGGATGGCCTGCCGCCGGCGCAGGCATGTCGGGAATGCTGATGAAGATGCGGTAGTGCTGGCCGGTGTGGCGCGAGCGCAGATCGGTTTGCCGCGCTTGCGGCAGCGCGGCCTGCACCCAGACGCCATCGGCGGCCACGCCGGCGTTGCGTGCGGCAGGGGAGGCGCCAGCCTTGTCCGCCGCGCCGCCTGTGACTGCAGCATTGCCTTTGGGTGCTGCGGCCGCGGCAAGGGCCGGTGCCAGTCCGGCCGCCACCAGGGCGGCGGCGCCGCCCAGCCAGCGGCGCCGCGCTGGCGCCTTCTTCGCTTGAGCGGCCTTCATCAGAAGTCCACCGATGCCGACAGCTTATAGATGCGGCCCGCACCCTGGGTCACGTAGTTGTCGTTGAAGGAGCCAGCCCAGTAGCTCTTGTTGGCGACGTTCTCCACGTTGGCGCGCAGTTGCAGCTCCTTCTCCATCACGCGCGTGGCGAAGCGGGCGCCCAGGTCGAAACGGGTCCAGCTGCCGATCTTCTGCGTGTTGGCGTTGTTGACGAACTGGCTGCTGGTGTAGACCACGCGGCCGTTCAGGCTCAGGCCCGGCACGCCAGGGACGTCCCAGTCCGCGCCCATATTCGCCTTCCATTTCGGTATGCCGTAGGGGGTCTTGCCATCCAGTTTGGCTTCAGCGGCGCGCGACAGCTTGGCGCTGGTGTAGGCCGCGCCGCCCAGCAGGCGTAGCGAAGGATTGATCTGGCCAAACAGATTCCATTCCGCACCGCGGTTGCGCTGCTCGCCATCATCCGAATAGATATTGGTGGCGACATTCTTGATTATCGAAGGACGCTTGATCTGGAACACGCTGAAGGTATTGGTGATCTCGCCCAGATCCCATTTCACGCCCGCTTCCAGTTGCTTGCTGCGGAAAGGCGCGAAGGTTTCACCGTAGTTCTTGGCGGTCAAGTCACTCACGGTGCCGCCCTGGCTCAGACCTTCGATCATGTTCGCGTACAGCGAGACCGATGGCGACCATGGCTTGACCACGATGCCGACTGCCGGCGTGGTCGCTTTCCTGTCATAGGCCGATTTGCGTGCGCCGGTGGCGGAATCGAAGGCTTCGGTCTTCACCTGCTGGCGGCGCGCGCCAAGGGTCAGCAGCACCTTGTCTTCGGCGAAGGACATGGTATCGGCGAAGGCGAAGCTGCGCAGCGTGGTTTCATTGGTATGCGGCGCCGGACCGGGATCGGCCGCCAACTTCGGCAGGGTCGGATTGTAGATATTGGAGTTGAAGGTAGGGCTGTTGACCGGGTTGGCGCGGCCGGTGTCGTAGTTCAGCGAAGTGATGCTGGCGACGGCCTGGTGGCGGACAGCGCCCGTGGTGAAGCGGCCGCGCATGCCCACTTCGCCCGAGGTGGTATCGGTGGAGCCGCGCTGGTGATAGGTGTTGGCGGTGTAGTCGCCGGCCGCGTTCTTGATCGCGGCGCGGGTGCCGTTCACGTAGCCGGAGTACTCGTATTTCAGCTTGCCCAGGGCGCCGTAGACGCTCACGTTGTCGTTGAACTCATAGCTGGCGCGCGCCATGATGGCGTCGTTTTTCAGCTTGCCGTAGATGCCGTGCAGCAGATTGGTGCCGGTTTTCGGTGGCGCGATCACGCCGGTGGCGGGAAACGATGCCATCCACGAGCTGCCGTTGTCGATGTTTTCGCGGTCGCTGTAGGCGTCGATGCTGGCGCTCAGCTGCGGGCCGCGATAATCCAGCGCAACGGAGGCGAGGATGCGTTCTTTTTCCTGGTCCTTCACGCCCACCTTGCCGTCGCGGTAAGCGCCGTTGACGCGGATGCCCCAACGCTTGTTTTCGCCGAAGCGCTGGCCCACGTCGGCGTGCACGCCGTACTGGCCGCGCGAGGTGTAGTCGGTGGTCAGGCGGAACAGCGGCTTGTCGGTCGCGCGTTTGGGAATCAGGTTGATGATGCCGCCCACGGCGCCTTGCGGCGACATGCCGCCCAGCAGGGCGCCCGGACCTTTCAGCACTTCCACGCGCTCCAGGAATTCGGTCGGCGCGTGGCCGCTTGGCGCGACGCCATACAGACCGTTGAAAGCCAGGTCCTCGCCATTGATCTCAAAGCCGCGGATGCTGAAGTTTTCGTAGATATGGCCTTCGGACGTGGTGAAACGTACCGAAGGATCGTTCAGCAGCACGGCAGCCACGGTGCTGGCCTGGCGGTTGGCCACCAGTTCGGCTGTATAGCTGGTCAGATTGAAGGGCGCGTCCATGGTGCTGGTGCTGCCCAGGAAGCCGAGCTGGCTGCCACGGGCGACCTGGCCGCCGGCATAAGCGCGCGGCAGCTCGTCGGCCAGCAGGGTGGAATTCACGTTCACCGCAGCCAGGGTCTGTTCCGGTTGGGCGCCACCGGTAGCGGCGCTGGCGGAACGCTGGGCCGGTTTCGCCAGCAGCAGATAGCCGGAGCTGGCCTTGCCGATCACGAACTGGCTGTCGCGCAGCAGGGCGTTGAAGCCGTCTTCCACGCCATAACTGCCTTTCAGGCCAGGGCTGCGCAGCCCCTGCACTTTTTGCGCATCCAGCGCGATCGCCACGCCGGCCTGCTGCGCGAAACGGTTCAGGGATTCCGCCAGAGGGCCGGCCGGAATATCGTATTGCGCCTGCTGCGCGCCGGCTGCCTGCGCCAGGGCCACGCCCGGCAAGGCTGCCGCCAGGGCGCCGCCGAAGGCCAGCTGGATCGCCAGCGCCAGAGGCGCAAGATGGGTACGACGGGACGAAGTGGCGGCGCGTGCGGCGCCCTGGTATTGCCTGGACATGCTCTGATTCCTTCTCGTTCTTGACGGTGACGCCCGCTGCGCGCGGGACAAATATTCGCTGCTTCACCTACCTTGACGGACAACCCCACCAAACCGGAACCATTCCCGCAAAAAATATCCCCTTTGATCTACCGCAAGAAATGTCCAACCCTGGTGTCAGGCACCAAGGTCGGACATTCCTTGAGAAAAATCAAAGAATGTCCTGCTCTGATGCCTCGGCGGCCCCGCCTGACACCAGGGTTGGACATTGTTTGATTTGGCGCAAACGGTGGCGGGTTTAGCTGGCGGGGGCGTCGATCAGGACCAGGTAGGGGGTGACGGTGCGGATGCGCAGCTGGGGGAAGCTGGTGAGCAGCAGATGCAGGGCGCGTCCGGTATCGTCCAGCGGGAGTACGGCGGAGACGCGGATGCCGTCCAGCTGCGCGCGGTCGTAGCGCAGGGCGCCGGGACGGTGGCGCGCCAGCTCGTCCAGCACTTCGCTCAGGGGACGGTCCTGCACTACCAGTTGGTGCAAGCGCCAGGCGTCGGACACGCTGCCGGCGTCGATGCGGCCCAGCGGGCCAAGCGCGCCGGCTTCGATGCGCAGGCGCTGGCCGGCTGTCACCACCATATTTTCCCGGCTGAGCTGCGCGGACTGGGCGGCGGTCTGCACGGCGGTTTTCGATTCGAGCATCGACAGTTCGGTGACGCCGTCAACACGGCGCACCACGAAGCGGGTGCCGAGCGCGCGGATGCTGCCTTCTTCCGTTTGCACGATGAAGGGGCGGGTGGCATCGCGCGCCACGTCCACCAGCACTTCGCCCTGCACCAGGCGCACGGTGCGCTGCTGCGGCGTGTAGGCCAGCGTGACGGCGCTGCCGCTGTTCAGGGTCAGGCGGCTGCCGTCGCTCAAGGTGTGCTGCTGCCATTGTCCGGTGCCGGTGCGCAGGTCGGCGCTGAGCAGGGCGGGTGGATAGTGCTGCCAGCCCAGCCAGGCTGCACCGGACAGGCTTAATGCCAGCATGGCGGCGGTGGCGATGCGCGCGCCGCGCCGTTTGCCGTTGGCGCCGGCCTCGGGCTTGAGCGCGGCGTGGATGGCGGCGCGCGCGGGGCGGCTGTCGCCGGCGCCGATGCGCTGCACGTCTTCCAGTTGGCCCAGCAGATATTCCATGCGTTCGGCCGCCTGCGCGTGGCGCGGATCGGCGGCTTTCCAGACATCCAGCGCGTTGCGCGCGGCGGCGCGCTCCTGCGGCGTGTCGGCCGTGAGCGCGACCACCAGCTCGGCGGCTTGCTCGGACAGTTTGCGCGGCAGAGTTACAGACATGGCTCGTCCAGCGCCTCGCCGCAGCGCATCAGCGCCTGCACCAGGTATTTGTGCACCATGCGGGTCGAGACTTCCAGGCGGGCGGCAATGGCGGCGTGGCTTTCGCCGTCCAGGTAGTGGGCCAGGAAGGCTTCGCGCGCCTTGTTGGACAAGCCTTCCAGCACGCGGGCAATGGCGTTCAGCGCCTGCGCCGCCTGCAGGATTTCTTCGGGCGAGGGATAGCAGGGCAGTTCCTGCGCCAGCAGTTCCAGTTCGGCGATATAGGCTTGGTCGATCAGGGCGCGGCGCTGGCGGTCGATCAGCAGGCGCTTGGCGGTGGTGGTGAGCCAGGCGCGTGGTTCGGCCAGTTGCGGCAGGGTGTCGCGCGCGGCGACGATGCGCAGGAAGGTGTCCTGCGCCAGATCGGCGGCGTGGTGGGCGCAGCCCAGCTTTTTGCGCAGCCAGCCGAATAGCCAGGCGTGATGCTCGTGATAGAGCACGCCCGGATCAAGCTGCAAAGTGGTCGCCGTCGCCATCGCCAAATCAAACGCAAATAAGAATTATTCTCATTTTAGCGTGATTTGACGGCGGATGGCAATCGGGAAGTGGCGGCGGGCGGCCGCCACGGGGGGGGGATTACTGCGGGCGCAGGCTGGCGCCGATGCGCTCGAAGCGCGGCTGCCAGCGGTCGGTGATATTGGCCGAGACCAGAATGCGTTCGGCGCGGCCGATCAGCAGATCGCGCGGCACCAGGCCGATGTAGCGTGAGTCGCTGCTGTTGTCGCGGTTATCGCCCAGCATCAGGAACTGGTTGGCCGGAATCACCAGCGGCGCGAAGTCGCGCCGCGCATGCACTTGCGGCAGGATCAGGATGCGGTAGCTGGCGTCGCCATTGGCTTCGCTCAGTTGCAGCGCCTGAAACTGGCCGGCTGCGCCCATGTCCTCGCTGTGATTGCCCAGCACCGTGTACTCGGCCTGCTTGCCGTTGACGATCAGGCGCTCGCCGCGCATCTCCACCGTGTCGCCGGGCAGGGCGGCGATGCGCTTGATCAGGCGCGTGCCGTCCTTGGGCGAGGAGAAGGTCACGACGTCGCCGCGCTGTGGTTCGCCCAGGCGCGCCAGCGAGACGTCGGTCAGCGGCACCTTCAGGTCATAGGCCACGCGGTTGACGAAGACCACATCGCCTTCCAGCAGATTGGGATGCATGGAGGCCGATGGAATCGGATTCCAGTCGGCGATGGCGGTGCGGAAGATACCAAACAATGCGAGGAAGACGAGGAAGCCTTTGTTTTCGCGTGCCCAGTTTTTCATGATGACTCCTTGTTGAAGTCCTTACATCGTCTGACAGGCAGCTTAAGCGATGCTTAGACCGAAGGCCGCCAGCATCTGCCGCTGTCCCTTGGGCGCAACGCTCAGCGCGCGGCTGTCCAGATCCTGTTCCACCCAGCCCTTTTTCAGCGCCATCTGCAGCAGGGCCGCGCCCAGCGCACCGCCCAGGTGCGGGCGCCGTTCGCTCCAGTCCAGGCAGGGACAGGCGAAGCGGCGGCGCAGCTTGCGCATGGCCGGCAGGTCCAGTCCCAGTGCGGCAAAGCCTTGTTCGCCCGCTGCGCTTAGATGGTATTCGTTGGGCGTGCCGCTGGACGCCTCCAGCCAGCCTTGCTCGGCAAAGTGGTCGTGCAAGGCGACGGCGACCGAGCCGGCCATATGGTCGTAGCAGGTGCGCGCCTTGCGCAGGCGGTTCGGCGTGCCGGGCTTGAATTCGGGACGGGGCAGGCCGGCCACCACCAGCAGCGCTTCCAGCGCGGTGGCGACGTCCTGGCCGGCCAGCTGGTAGTAGCGGTGGCGGCCCTGCACCAGCAGTTCCACCATCTGTTCCTCCTTCAGGCGCGCCAGGTGGGCGCTGGCGGTGGAAGCGCCGACCTCCGCCACCGCCGCCAGCTCGGTGGCGGTGCGGGCGTGGCCGTCCAGCAGGCAGCACAGCATGCGCGCGCGCGCCGGTTCGGCGATGGCGCCGGCGATGCGGGACAGGTGGTTGTCGGCTTGTGCATCCATATTTCGGTCCAGGGCGAAGTGTGGGAGGAAGCTTTTCAGCATACTTCAGCCATCCCACTCGTGCAAAGGAAATCCATGTATTTCGATCCGATAGCGGCAGTCACCCAGAACGATCCCTATCCAGGCTATGCCGCCCTGGCCGCGCAATCCGAACTGGTGTTCGACGAGACGCGCAAGCTGTGGCTGGCGGGCAGTCCGGCCCTGGTGCGCGCGGTGATGGACAATCCCGCATGCCGCGTGCGTCCCGTGGCGGAACCGGTGCCGGCCGCCATCGCGGGCGGCAGCGCCGGGCAGCTGTTTGGGATGCTGGTGAGGATGAACGATGGCGCGCGCCACGCCGCGCCCAAACTGGTTTTGCAGCGCGCCTTGGCGACACTGCCGCTGGAGGAGGCCCGGCAGCGCGCGGCCTCGCTGGCGCAGGCTTTGCTGGCCGGTGCCGGAGAAGCCGTGGGGCTGTCCGCAGCCGGCACGCACGGTCGAGCGGGGACTGTGCCGTTGGTTGCAGGCGCCGCAGGGCTGGATGGGCACCGCTTGTCCGCCTGGACATTCGATGTGCCGGTGCGGACCATAGCCAGCCTGCTCGGCTTCGCGCCATCCCAACTGCCTCCGCTGTCGCTGTGGATGCGCCAGTTCGTCGCTTGCCTGTCCCCGCTCAGCAGCCCGGAGCAGCTGGCGCTGGCCCAGCACGCGGCCCAGTGCCTGCTCGACAGCTTCAGCGATCTGCTGCGCAGCGCGCCGCCCGCAGCGGATAGCTTGCTGGGCGCGGTGCTGACCGAAGCCGAAGCGGTTGGCTGGAACAATGCGCAAGCGGTCCTGGCCAACCTGGTCGGCCTGCTGTCGCAGACTTACGAAGCCACGGCGGGACTGATCGGCAATGCCATCGTCGCGCTCTTGCAGGCGCCGCAGCGCGCCAGCGAAGGCGGGCTGGCGCTGGTGCAGGACGTGGCGCTCAACGATCCGCCGATCCAGAATACGCGCCGCTTCGTGGCTGGGGCCACGCGCATCGGCACGGTGGATCTGCAGCCCGGCGACGTGGTGCTGCTGGTGCTGGCCGCAGCCAGTCGCGCACCTGATACGCGAAGCCAGGCTTTCGGCTTTGGCCATGGCGTGCATGCTTGTCCTGGCCAGACGCTGGCGGTGGCGATTGCCGCTGCTGCAATCGATACCCTGCTGCAAGCGCAGACATTGGAACAGGGCATGTATACATGGCGCTACCGCCCATCGCACAATGCCCGCATACCCGAATTTTTCAACCCAGGAGAAGCAGCATGATCGCCGTCATTTTTGAAGTGAGTCCCAAAGCGGAAGGCCGCCAGGAATATCTCGACATCGCCGCGTCACTGCGCCCCTTGCTGGACGAGATCGACGGCTTCATCTCCATCGAACGTTTCCAGAGTTTGAGCCAGCCCGGCAAGCTGCTCTCGCTGTCCTTCTTCCGCGACGAGGCCGCCATCGCCGAATGGCGCCGCCTGGAAGCCCACCGCGCCGCCCAATCCGCCGGCCGTGGCGCCCTGTTCGAGGACTACCGCCTGCGCATCGCCAGCGTCGTGCGCGACTACGGCCTGCACGAGCGCGCCCAAGCCCCCGCCGACAGCCGCCACCACCACCAGCCCTAGGACCCACTGGTTTGCGCTAAATCAAAGAATGTCCCACCCTGGTGTCAGGCACCAAGGCAGGACATTTGCTGATCTAAATCAAAGAATGCCCACCTCTGGTGCCTGACACCAGGGTGGACATTGCTTGATCTGGATCAAAGCTGGGTGGACTCAGGGTGGGGTGAGGGTGACGCGCACGGTGACGCGGTAGTCGGGCGCGGGGGCGTCGACGGCGGGGGGATCGGGCGGGGCCAGGCTTTCAAGCGTGTAGGTGAGGCCGTCCAGGACTTGGGTCTTGCCGGCGTTGGGCATGTCTTCGGCGAGCACAAAGCTTTGGCTGGCGCCGCCTTTGTTGACGGTGAAACTGAAGCTGATGTAGCCGGCCCAGACGCAAACGGCGCCCTTGCGGCAGCGGCTGTCGTTGATGCGGTCGAGCGTGAGCGTGGCACCGGCGGCGATCTGGACTGTCTGGCCGGCGCTCAGGGTGTAGGTGGCACTGGTTCGCATGGGCGTCCTCGGGCTGGGTTCGGGCGCCGTGCTGCGGGCGATGCCGCAGGCGGCAATGATGCTGAAGATGCAGAGGCACAGCATGAAGCTGATGATTCTGGGCTGCATATGGTCTCCTGTCGAGCTGGCACTCACGAGGAAAATATTAAGCAAATTGCATCATCGGCGGCGCACCGCTGAACTGCGAGCATAAAACAAAAAACCGGGGCGAACCCCGGTTTTCTGAAAATTCAGGCAGCGAACAACGCCGCTTAGACGTAGGCGGCCAGCGCGCCTTTCATCTTCTTCAGCGCCGCCGCTTCGATCTGGCGGATGCGCTCGGCCGAGACGCCGAATTCGTCGGCCAAGGTGTGCAAGGTGGCGCCGGAGCCGTCGTCATTGGCCAGCCAGCGCGCTTCGACGATGCGGCGCGAACGCGGATCGAGCTTGCCCAGCGCCGTTTCAAGGCCTTCCGATTGGAGACGGGTCACGGCTTCGGCTTCCAGCACGCGGGTCGGCTCGTTCTGGTCGGACGAGAGGTAGGCGATCGGCGAGAATTTGTCGTCCTCGTCGTCGGATGGCGCTTCCAGCGCGATGTCGCGGCCCGAAAGGCGGGTTTCCATTTCGATCACTTCCTCGCGCTTGACGTCCAGCAGCTTGGCCAACTGGTCGATCTGGGCCGGCGACATGGCGTCCAGGCCTTGCTTGTGGCTGCGCAGATTGAAGAACAGTTTGCGCTGGGCCTTGGTGGTGGCCACTTTGACCAGGCGCCAGTTCTTCAGGATGTATTCGTGCATCTCGGCCTTGATCCAGTGCATGGCATAGGACACCAGGCGCACGCCCTGGTCAGGATCGAAGCGCTTGACGGCCTTCATCAGGCCGATATTGCCTTCCTGGATCAGGTCGGCGTGCGGCAGGCCATAGCCCAGATAGCCGCGCGCGATCGACACCACCAGACGCAGGTGGGACAGCACCAGTTCCTGGGCGGCGCCCAGGTCGTTGTTTTCCTTCAGGCGGCGGCCCAGACGCACCTCGTCCTCATGCGACAGCATGGGCAGGCGGTTGACGGCCGAAATATAGGCGTCCAGGTTGCCCAGGTTGCCACTGAAGCCGAGGCCCAGTGCACTGTTGCCGGCAGGTACCAGGGCGGATTGTGCGGACATCGTAGTCATATATTCTTTCCTCGCTCGAAGGTGTTGCTCTAGTCACAATATGCCATGCGGAATTGTCGGGCACACGGACTGTTACGGTTCTTTACCGTTCGGATGCAGAATGCCGGATGGAACTTAATCGGCTCTTAAACTTGCTCCGAAGCATGTTTCAAACTTGCTCTTGAACATATATTAGCACTCTCCATCGAGGAGTGCCAATCGGCCGAAATAATGGGCTTTATAGCAAAAAGCTATCAACTCCAAAGAGTCTATGGGCTTTTAGCAAGCGAGTGGGAATAGGGATAGGATACGGGCGCCGCCGCGGCGTTCTCTGTGCGAGAACGCACGCAGGCGTGCCGGAGAGTTAATTGAGGCGGGCCAGGTGGCGCTGCACGGAGAGCAGGGCGCCCACCAGGCCGAGGCCGGCCGACAGGGCCAGCAAGCCGGCCATGGCCAGCGGTTCCAGCGGCGCCAGCTGGAATTCGGAGGCGTACAGGCGCGCGAATTCGGCGATGGCCGTATTCAGCGGCCGCAGCGCCAGCGCCACGGCGCCCAGGGCCACGCCGCCGGCGCACAGGCCGAGCAGGGCGCCGCTGTAATAGAAGGGGCGGTGGATATAGGCGTCGGTGGCGCCGATCAGCTTGGAGACCAGGATTTCCTCGCGCTGGGTCATGACCTGCAGGCGGATGGTGTTGAACACCACCGCCACCACCACCGTGCCCAGGGTCGCGGCCAGCAGCAGCAGGGCCAGGCGCAGCACGCCGAGCAGGGCGGCCAGGCGCTTGACCCAGGCCGAATCGACCTGCACCGATTCCACGCCGGGCAGGGCGCGCATCTGGTCGGCGATGCCGTCGATGGCCGCGCCTTCGGCCGCGCTCTGGAAGGCGTCCAGCTTGATGACATAGCTGTCGGGCAGCGGGTTTTCGCCCAGGGTGGCGATGACGTCGTTCAAGCCGCTCTTGTCCTTGAGCTGTTCGAGCGCTTTCTCGCGCGGCACGAAGACGATCTTGGCGTCCTTGACGATGGCGCGCAGCGAGCCGGAGATGCCGGCCGCCTGCTCGCGCGGCGTGTCCTGCTTCATGAACACGCTCAGCTCGGGATCGACCGACATCTGTTCCGACATCGGCCGCACATTATTCAGCAGGGTCAGGCCGGTGAAGGGCAGGGCCAGCGCGATCGCCACCACCAGGATGTTGAACAGGAAACTGCCGGGCGCCTTGCGCAGATGGATCAGCGCGGAGCCGAGCGCGAAGCCGTGTTGGCGCAGCCAGATGCTCATGCGGCCTCCTTCAGCAATTCGCCTTGCTGCAGATGGATCACGCGCGCCGCCGATTCGAGCACCAGCTCGTCGTGGGTGGAGATCAGGCAGGTCACGCCGACCGAGTGGAAGGCTTTCAGCGCATCCAGCACGCGGGTGGCGCTGGCGCGGTCCAGATTGGCGGTCGGTTCGTCGGCCAGGATGATTTGCGGCCGGTTGACGATGGCGCGCGCGATCGAGACGCGCTGCTGCTCGCCGCCGGACAGGGCCAGCGGTTCGTCGGCGGCGCGCTCGAGCAGGCCCACCTTGTCCAGCGCGGCGCGCGCGCGCTGCTCGGCGGCCGCGCGCGGGGCGCCACTCACGGTCAGCGGCAGCATCACATTGGCCAGCACCGAGCGGTCGTTGAGCAGGCGCTGTTCCTGAAAGATCAGGCCCAGGTTGCGGCGCAGGAAGGGGATGCCGGCGCGGCGGATCTTGCCGATGTCCTGGCCGTTGACGATGACCTTGCCCGAGGTCGGACGCTCCATGGCGGCGATCATCTTCATCAGCGTGGACTTGCCCGCGCCGGAAGGGCCGGCCAGGAACACTAGCTCGCCCTTCTCGATATTCAAGGTAATGTCGCGCAAGGCCATGGCCTCGGCGGAGTATTGTTTGCTGACTTGCTGGAATTCGATCATGGTGCCTTAGGCAAGCAGGGCTTCAACAAAGTCGGCCGCATTGAAAGGTTGCAGGTCTTCGATTTTCTCGCCGATGCCGATGAAGTACACCGGTACCGGGCGCACGCGGGCGATGGCGGCGATCACGCCGCCCTTGGCCGTGCCATCGAGCTTGGTGATGATCAGGCCAGTCAATTGCAGCGCATCGTCGAAAGCCTTGACCTGGGCCAGCGCATTCTGGCCGGTATTGCCGTCGATGACCAGCAGGGTTTCGTGCGGCGCACCTTCCATGCCCTTGCCGATCACGCGCTGGATCTTTTTCAGTTCTTCCATCAGGTGCAGCTGGGTCGGCAGGCGGCCGGCGGTATCGACCATCACCACATTGTTGCCGCGCGCCTTGCCCGATTGGACCGCGTCGAAGGAGACGGCGGCTGGGTCGCCCGAGGCTTGCGAGATCACCGTCACATTATTGCGCTGGCCCCAGACCATCAGCTGCTCGCGCGCGGCGGCGCGGAAAGTGTCGCCGGCGGCCAGCAGCACGGACTGGCCGTGCGCCTGCATATGCTTGGCCAGCTTGCCGATGGTGGTGGTCTTGCCGGCGCCGTTGACGCCGGAGATCATCATCACGGTGGGCTGGTGGCGGCCCAGCTCGAACGGCTTTTCCAGCGGCTTGAGAAGGTCGATCATCAGCTCCTTGAGCGCCGTTTTCACGGCGGCGGCCTCGGTCAGCTTGTCTTCCTTGACCTTGCGCTTGAGCGCATCGAGCAGATACTGGGTGGCATCGATGCCGGCGTCGGCCATCAGCAGGGCCGCTTCCAGCTCTTCATACAGCTCATCGTCGATGCGCGCACCGACGAAGAGCAGGGACAGATTGGCTGAAGTCTTGGACAGGCCGGCCTTCAGGCGGTTCATCCACGATTGCTTCGATTCGGGCTTGGCGGCGGTTTCGAAATCGGCGGCCGACAGCGCGCTATCGGTGGCGGCGGCAGGGACGGCGGCAGCGGGAACGGCGGCTGGCGCGGCGGGGCGCGTCTCAGGCGCGGCCGGCGGCGCTTCGGCGGCGGCGGTTTTCTTCTTGAAAAAACTGAACATTGGATAGGCGGTCGGGCGCTGAAAATAAGCGCACATTCTACCAGAGCGCTATGGACGGGAAACAGGGACGCTGGGAGGCGGCCGGGTCGGGAAGCCGGCGCGCGGGCGGCGGCGCGCCCGGCGCGCGATTCAGGCGGCCTGGCCGTGGGTGCGCTGGCGCCACTCGGCGATGCCCTTGCCCAGGTCGGCCAGGCCATACACCTGGGCGGCGCCGGCGGCGCGCTTGCGCAGCGCCGCATTGCTGCCGCTGGCCCAGATTTCCATCGCTTCCGGCAGGCGCGCGCGCAGCTCTTTCAAGGCGTCGCCCACCTGGCGCGGATTGGCCAGCGGCGAGAAGGACAGCAGCACGATATCGCTGTGCAGGCTGCGCGCGGCGTCCACGATATCGGGCAGCGCGGCTTGCACGCCGAGCGAGGTGCAGTGGGCGCCGTCGGCGGCGAAGACGGCTTCGGCCATCAGCAGGCCCAGGCCCTGGCGTTCCTGCGGCAGGGTCGCCAGCAGGATGCGCGGACGCGGCGCCGCGCCATGGTGGTGGGCTTGCGGAATGGAGAAGATGGCGCTGCGCATGACGATCTGCAGCGATTCGCTAAAGAGATGTTCTTCGAACACGGCCAGCTGGCCGCCGGTCCAGGCTTCGCCGAGGTGGGCGGTGAGCGGGGCCACCAGTTCGATGACGAAGTTTTTCAGGCCCATCACCAGCATGGCTTGCGACAGCTTGCGGCGCAGCGCTTCCATCTGGTGCGTTTTGCACAGCTCTATATAGGTATGCAGTTCCGGATGCGGCGCGCTGACCGGCTGCTGGCGGCCGGCCGCCTGTTCGGCCATGGCCTGCAGTTCGGCGCTGCCGAACTGGATCACCTTGCCGGGCCGGTAGCCCAGGTCGATCAGGCGTTTGACCAGGCGCAGCTTGTGCACCTGGTCGGCCGTGTACACGCGCTCGCCGAAGGCGTCGCGTTGCGGGCGCGGAAAGTCGTAGCGGCGCTCCCAGACGCGCAAGGTTTCCTTGGCTACGCCGGTGTCGCGTTCAACGTCGCTGATGGTGCTGGGGACGGGCTGTGATGGGCTTGAAGTGTTCATGCAAAGGCGGCTACGGGTCTTGGGTAGGCGCGGGTTTGACGACCTATCTGACCAATTCTACTCGCGTTTTTGGCGGGGAAGTGTTCGCCAGGCGGGGCTGTTGGCCGCCGGCACGGCGCTGCCGGCGGTCCTTGTCCACGACACAATGTTGCCCTGTGTCAAATTCCTGACAAATCGCAAGTTCCTTATATGTTTGTATTGGACAATATGGCGGTAAAAATAAATTGTTGCAGTGTTGTACGGCGGTAAAACGTGGCGGCGCGCGTGGCGGGCCGTCAACGCAAGCCGGGCGCAGATGTAACTTTTTGCAACGCAGCATATACCGAAAGTAGATGTCAATGTTCAGCCATGAAGTAATCTTCCTCTAGCGCTTGGCTTGTCTACTGTGACTAAAAGTTATATGCCTCATCCAAATATTCTCTCGCGCAGAATCCGTATAACTAGTGTGTAGGTGAGCAACGTTCTGAAAAGCGGTATAAAATAGTCATAATGATCGAAAGGGACGTCTTTCCTTCTGTTTGGAATGGAAAGTTTCCGAACGACCGTTCGGGCAGCTTCTATTGCGATGCGATAGAATATTGCCAGGTGGCAAAGTTGCTTGCGCGTTTAGGCCAACGGGGGAAAGGATCGAACCGGAGGATTTGCTGAATTCGCAAGCATCTGACACTTGATGGATTGCCGATCCATCAGTATAGTGCCGCCTCCAGTGCCTTAGAGCACTGCGACAAGCCGGCATCGATGAACTCGGCCGCAGATAAAGTGAACGCGTTCCGCAGCGGAACAGCATAGTGGCAATCGGGGAGTTTGCCCTCACGGATAAGAGGCGCCGCAGGGTGGGGCGCCGATCAAGACCGAATTTAGCGGTATCAAAGCTTTTAAATTTTTGCTGCAAACAACTGAAGGAACTTTGTAATGAAAAAAACTCTAATCTCCATCGCAGTTCTGGGCGCCATGAGCAGCGCTGCTTTCGCACAGTCGAACGTCACCATCTACGGTATCGTTGATGCCGGTATCGTGGCAGAGCGCGGCGGCAAATCCGGCAGCGTCAACAAAGTAACCAGCGGCGTGGCCAACGCTTCCCGTCTGGGCTTCAAAGGCACCGAAGATCTGGGCGGCGGTCTGCAAGCTCTGTTCGTGCTGGAAGGCGGCATCAAGGCCGACACCGGCGAATCCGACGTGTCTGGCTCCATCGCCAACCGTCAGTCCTTCGTTGGTCTGCGTTCCAAAGAAGCCGGCACCCTGACCCTGGGTCGTCAGTACACCCCGTTCTACAACGCCCTGTCGCAAGTGGGTGACCCGTTCGCCGCTGGCCTGGCCGGTACCGCGAAAAACCTGTTCCCAGTCGCTGGCGCCAACACCCGTAACAGCAACGCTGTTGTGTACGCGACCCCAGCCTACAACGGCGTGTCCGCTGAGTTCTTCTACGGCTTCGGCGAAAAATCGAACAACTCGGCACAACGTCAAGTTGGCGCGTCGCTGAACTACTCCAACGGCCCGCTGAACGCGCGTCTGGCGTACAACAACCGCAACAACGACGACCAGCCAGTGCTGGGCGGTCCAGTTGCTGAAAAAGACACCGGCCGTAACACCCTGCTGGCTGTGAACTACGACTTCCAAGTTGCTAAAGCATTCTTCATGTACAGCGACAACAAAGGTCTGAACAGCGCCGCTCTGGCCAACACCACCAACCCATACGGCACCGCCGTGGTTCCAGTTGCTTCGACCAAGAGCGCTGACGCTCTGATCGGCGTGACCGTGCCAGTGGGCGGCGCAGGCAAGTTCATCGCTTCTTACATCAACAAGAACGATAAAACCAACCTGAACCAAGACGCTAACCAGTGGGCACTGGGCTACACCTACGATCTGTCCAAGCGCACCACCACCTACGTGGCATACGCTAAGATCAAGAACAAAAACGGCGCAGGCTACACCGTTGGCAACAACTCCGAAGCTGGCACCGGCGACAAAGCCTTCAACATCGGCGTGCGTCACTCGTTCTAATCGGAACCTGATCGCTTGATCTGAAAACCGGCTGCTTCGGCAGCCGGTTTTTTTATGCCCGCACGGCCGAGCCCGTGTCCACCTTGGTGCCTGGCACCAGGGTGGACACGGGCTCGGCCGTTTGGGGTTGGTGCGGGGCTTGCCGTACAATGAGGGCTATGAAAAAACATGCCCGCTATGCTCTCGCCATCCTGTTTACTTCCTGCGCCGCGCTGGCGGCGCCGAAGACGGTGCGCAAGGAGAAGCCGTATGGCTTGCCGCGCCATGGCATGTGGGTGTATTCGGATCTGTGCATCCATCCCGAGAGCGGGGAGTTCGGCGGCCAGCGCATCACGCTGCAGCGCTTTGCCGAAGTCGATACCGTGATCTATGAATATACGGCCGGCGGCTTGAGCTGGCCGGTGGTGGCGGGCGATGTGAATGTCGACCCGCGCGGCAAACTGTTCTACTTCACCGTGCAGCCGGCCGATCAGGACGAGAAGACCATCAGTGGCAGCTTCTCGGCCGATGGCAGGATGCTGACGCTGGAGGGCAGCTATTGCGGCGAGCAGGGACCGCCCATGCAGCTGCCGCTGGTGCGCGATTTTGGCGCCAAACCGAAGACTTGCAAGGCCTGCCCGCCATCCAAGGCGCAGCCGCATGAAGAGGAGCCGCAGCCGGAGCCGAAGCCATCCCCGAAATGGGAACCGGCCCCGCCGACGCAGGCCTGAGCGCTGCGTCCGGACAGGGCCGGTAGGCTGGAACGCTGCCCATTGGCTGCGCCCTTGAAAGAAAGGCCGGGAATTTCCCGGCCTTTCTTGTTTTCCTGCTTGCTTATTTCGCTGCTTTTGCCGCCAGCGCGTTCTTGCTGATGGTTTCCAGCGTCGCGCCCGGGGTGATTAGATTGCCGTCGTAGCGCAGCTCGATCAGCGCGGGCAGCTGCTGCTCGCGGGCGTGCGCCAGGGCGCGTTGCAGGGCAGGGGCGAATTCCGCCGTGGTGTTCACCACTTCGCCGCGCGCGCCATAGGCCTGCGCCATGGCGGCGAAGTCCGGATTGTGCAGGGTGGTGCCCGAGACGCGGCCCGGATATTCGCGCTCCTGGTGCATGCGGATGGTGCCGAACATCTGGTTGTTGAAGACGATAATGACCACGCCGGCGCGGTACTGCACCGCCGTCGCCAGTTCCTGGCCGTTCATCATGTACTCGCCGTCGCCGGCGAAGGTGATCACGGTGCGCTGCGGCGCCACGATCTTGGCGGCCACGCCGGACGGCACGCCATACCCCATGGCGCCGCTGGTGGGCGCGAGCTGGGTGCGCATGCCGCCATACGTGTGGAAGCGGTGCGCCCAGGTGGCGTAATTGCCGGCGCCGTTGGTGATGATGGTGTCGGCCGGCGTCTGGGCGCGGATGTCCTGCACCACCTGCCATAGGTCGAGCGGCGCTTTGCCGTCCTGGAAGATGGGCGGCTTTTCCTGCCAGGCGGCCAGTTCGGCGCGCGCCTCGGCCACACTGCCGCGCCATGCGCCGCTGTCGACCGGCTCCATCTCGGCCAGCATGGCCGCCGCTTGCGGCATGCCGCTGGCGATCATCAATTCGGCCTGGTAGACGCTGCCCAGTTCCTCGGCGCTGGCGTGGAAGTGCACCAGGCGCTGCGCCGGCAGCGGCGAGGCGATGATGGAATAGCCGCTGGTGGTCATCTCGCCCAGGCGCGGGCCGATGGCGATGATCAGGTCGGCGTTCTTGACGCGCGCCGCCAGCTTGGGATTGATGCCGATGCCGACGTCGCCGACATAGTTCGGGTGGCTATTGTCCAGCAAGTCCTGGAAGCGGAAGGCGCAGGTGACCGGCAGCGCGTTGGCTTCGGCAAAGCGCTGGATGTCGGCGCAGGCTTGCGCGTTCCAGCCGCCGCCGCCCAGCAGCAGCAGCGGGCGCTGGGCTTCGGCCAGCATCTCGCGCAACTGGCCGATCTGGGCGCGCGAAGGCGAGGCTTGCACCGGCTGGTAGCGGCGCGTGTCGGCCACGCTGGCCTGGGTGATCAGCATGTCTTCCGGCAGGGCCAGCACCACGGGGCCGGGACGGCCGCTGGTGGCGACCTGGAAGGCGCGCGCGAGGTATTCGGGGATGCGCTCGGCGCGGTCGATCTGGGCCACCCATTTCGCCATCTGGCCGAACATGCGGCGGTAATCGACTTCCTGGAAGGCTTCGCGGTCCATGAAATCACCGCCCACCTGGCCGATGAAGAGGATCATCGGGGTCGAATCCTGGAAGGCCGTGTGCACGCCGATCGAGGCGTTGGTGGCGCCCGGGCCGCGCGTGACGAAACAGATGCCGGGCTGGCCGGTCAGCTTGCCGTAGGCGTCGGCCATGAAGGCGGCGCCGCCTTCCTGGCGGTTGATGATGAAGCGGATGCCGGAATCGTGCAGGGCGTCGAGCACGTCGAGATAGCTTTCGCCGGGAACGCCGAAGGCGGTATCGACGCCGTGGACTTTCAGTGCATCGACCAGAATCTGGCCGCCGGAACGGGATGGTTGCGTCATGGTGCTAGCCTCTGTAAAAAAACGGGGTAGAAATCCTGATGATCCGCCATTCTAGAACGGCGCAGGGGGAGCGGCTTTTGAAATGGCGACACCATTTTTCATTTGTCTACTCTGGAGCGGGGTGCTTTTTGCCGGGGGCGGGGGCGGCAGGTTACAATAGCGGGTGAAGCAAGCCAGACAGCCGCTGGCCGGTGCAGCAATGCACTGGCGGGAGGAAGGTCCGGACTCCATAGAGCGGGGTGACGGTTAACGGCCGTCCGCTGAAAGCCTGATCCGGCGTAAGCCGGGGTAGGGTATAAGGCGAGGAATAGGGCCACAGAGACGAGCGTATTAAGTTACGGTGAAACGCGGTAACCTCCACCTGGTGCAATTTCAAATAGGCACGCGATGATGTTGCTCGCGGAGCGTGCGGGTAGAAAGCTTGAGCGCCGGAGTAATTCGGCGCCTAGAGGAATGGCTGTCATAGCGCCGGTTCGCAAGGGTCGGCGCCGTAACAAAATCCGGCCTATCGGCTTGCTTCACTTGAATTCGATTTTCTTCGTAACTCGATGAAAAAATACATCCTGGCTTTAGACCAAGGCACCACCAGTTCGCGCGCCATCCTCTTCGATCACCGCGGCCAGATCTGCGGCAGCGCCGCGCAGGAGTATCCCCAGCACTATCCCCACCCCGGCTGGGTGGAGCACGATCCCAACGAAATCTGGAACAGCCAGCTCACCGTGGCGCGCAAGGTCTTGCACGACAACGGCGTGGACGGCAGCCAGGTGCTGGCCATCGGCATCGCCAACCAGCGCGAAACGACCATTGTCTGGGACCGCAAGACCGGCGAACCGATCGCGCCGGCCATCGTCTGGCAGGACCGCCGTACCGCCGAGATGTGCGACCAGCTGCGCGCCGACGGCAAGGCGAAGCTGATCAGCGACGCCACCGGCCTGGAACTGGACGCCTACTTCTCCGCTACCAAACTGAAATGGCTGCTCGACCATGTGCCCGGCGCGCGCGAACGCGCTCGCCATGGCGCGCTGGCCTTCGGCACCATCGACAGCTGGCTGGCCTGGAAGCTGTGCGGCGTGCATGTGACGGACGTCAGCAATGCGGCGCGCACCATGCTGTTCAATATCCACCTGATGCGCTGGGATGCCGACCTGCTGCAGCTGTTCGATATTCCGGAAGAGATCCTGCCGCAGGTGGTGTCCTCCAGCGAGGAAATCGGCAATACCAAGGCCGCCCTGTTCGGCGCAGCGATCCCGGTGGCGGGCATCGCGGGCGACCAGCAGGCTGCCACTTTCGGCCAGGCTTGCCACAAGCCGGGCATGGTCAAGAATACCTATGGCACGGGATGCTTCATGCTGATGCACTCCGGCCAGCATCCGCGCGTGTCGCACAACCGCCTGCTGTCCACCGTGGGCTGGCGCGTCGACGGCCGCACCGACTACCTGCTGGAAGGCGCGGTCTTCATGGGCGGCGCCACCGTGCAGTGGCTGCGCGACGGCCTGGGCATCATCCAGCAGTCGAGTGATGTGGAGGCGCTGGCCAACAGCGTGCCCGATAGCGACGGCGTGCTGCTGGTGCCGGCCTTCGTCGGCCTGGGCGCGCCGCATTGGGATCCCTATGCGCGCGGCACCATCGTCGGCCTGACGCGCGGCAGTGGCAAGGCGCATATCGCGCGCGCCGCCGTGGAAGCCATCGCCTACCAGAGCGCCGAGCTGCTGCTGGCGATGCAGAAGGATGCCGCCATTCCGGTGGCCGAGGTGCGCGCCGACGGCGGCGCGGCCCGCAACGATATGCTGATGCAGTTCCAGGCCGACCTGTTGGGCGTGCCCGTGGTGCGGCCCAAGGTGACCGAAACCACGGCACTGGGCGCGGCGTATCTGGCCGGCCTGGCGGTGGGCTACTGGGAGTCGCAGGACGAGATCGCGGCCCAGTGGGAATGCGAGCGCCGCTTCGAGCCGGCCATGAGCGCCGACCAGCGCGAACATCTGCTGGCGCGCTGGGCGCGCGCGGTGGAACGCGCGCGCGACTGGGAGCACGGCGTTTAAAGTCCGGCAAACGTGCGCGCCGCCGCATACGGTATATTTCCTCGCATACTGATAACCACCACCGCCACGGCGGAGGGAGAGCGAAGGGGAGGGCGCCATGTTGAAGGACTTTGCGCAGCAGCGGCAACCCGCCTTGCCGGGCCACGCGCTGGCCGACGCGCTGCAAGCCCCTTTCGGCGTCGAACTGGCCGCCATCGAAACCCTGTTCGACGCGCTGACCGACGTTGCCTTCTTCGTCAAGGACCGCGCCGGCCGCTATATGGCCGTGAACCACACGCTGGCGCGCCGTTGCGGCCTGCGCAGCAAGCAGGAGCTGCTGGGCAAGACGGTGCTGGACGTGCATCCGCGTCCGCTGGCCCAGGCCTATATGGACCAGGACCGGCAGGTGATCGAAGCCGGCTGCACCATCCGCAAGCACCTGGAACTGCATCTCTACCCGAACCGGCGGCGCGGCTGGTGCCTGACCCACAAGACGCCCTTGCGCGACGAGTCGGGCGCCATCATTGGCCTGGTCGGCACCTCGCACGACCTCGGGCTGGCCGACGAAGTGCATCCGGTTTACCGCCAGATCGCCAATATCGCCCAGCGCATCCGCGACAACCACCGCCAGCCTCTCAGCCTGAACGAGCTTGCAAAAGAGGAGGGACTGAGCCTGGCGCGCGTCGAGCGCCTGTTCCAGCGCGTCTTCCACTACACGCCACGCCAGCTGCTGCTGCAAACGCGGCTGAACGGCGCCCTGAGCCTGATCGAGACCGATCCGGCGCGCAGCATCGCCGACATCGCCATCGAGTGCGGCTACACCGACCACAGTGCTTTCAGCCGCCAGTTCAAGGCCTTCACTGGCCAGACGCCGATGCAATACCGGCTGCAATGCCACAAGATCGAGCCTAAAGCTTGAGTGTTTTGTATCATTTTCGCCCTCCGCGCTGTGCCGATCGCAGCGGTCTGCCCGTCGAAATATAGCGAACTGTCAAAAGCGGCGGCTTGCACCGCCATGCCGGCAAGTTTGCCAAGATAGTATTTCCTCGTCAGTGGGCCCGCTGGCATTCCATAAAACGAACATCAGGCACGCACCCATATAGAGGAGTGGTAGATATGTCTTTTTCCCGGAATACCGCATTCACGGCCGGCTTGCTGACGGCTTTGCTGGCTGGCGCCGCGGCCCAGGCCGACACCGGCGTGGCCCATCCCCATGCGCATCAGGAACGCTTGAAGCAGGCGCCCATGCCGCACCAGCGCCAGACCTTGCCGCCGTCCGACGAGCAGTCGCGCTACGGCCTCTCGGTCAGCAAGAAGCCGCGCAACGACCTGCTGCCGCGCAACCAGCGCAGCAGCGCCAAGTCCCTGGCGGCCACCGAGGACTGCAAGGATATGAACAAGCTGGCCACTTACAGCGGCGCGGCCCTGGCCGGTTATCTGGCCGGCCTGCCGGACTATGAATGCACTTATCCGCTGTTTTCCCTGAGTTCCGCGCAGGCGGCCGCCATCTATTCCAGCGCCAACCTGAATGCCGTCGCCAGCCGCCTGGCCAGCGAGGCCGCCAGCTATAACGGCAGCAATATGGCCGTGGTCAACCTGGTGCTGTATCTGCGCGCCGGCTACTACCTGGCCAGCGGCGGCACCCAGCCCGCGCTGCCGGCTTCCCTGGTGGCGCCGCTGCGCGCCACCATCCGCCAGCTGGTGCAGGGCAACGGCCTGTATCAGCCGAATACGGTGGCGCCGTCCACCGCGCTGGAAGTGTTCAAGCTGATCACGAATATGAACGACACGCCCTACCATGTGGCGGACGTGAAGGGCGTGGTGACGCGCTTTACCAACCGTGCCGGCTTCCCCAACGCGGCCGAGGCGCTGAAACAGGAAAGCGTGAGCGGCGCGCTGACCGGCGCCCTGATCGTGCTGTTCACCGCCCACACGGCGCCCGGCGGTGCGGCCCTGCTGCAGAACGATCTATCCTATGCCAGCACCTTGAACACCTTCCTGCTGAATAATAAGGCAGCCCTCCTGGGCAGTTATGCCGCCTTCCAGCTGCAGGACGCGGCCAACGAAGCCTTCCGCTTCCTGCAGTATCCGGCCCTGAAGTCCGGCGTGAAGCCGATGGTGCAGAACATGCTGGCGACGACCACCATGACGGGCGCCGATTCCATGTTGTGGCTGGCCGCCGCCCAGGCCGTGAAGTACTACGACAACCCCAATTGCAGCCAGTACGGCACCTGTAATTTCGAGACCCAGCTGGCCAACGAAGTGCTGAAAGTGAACCATGCCTGCAGCCCCAGCCTGCGCCTGCGCGCGCAGGAGATGAGCGCGGCCCAGGTGCAGGAAGTGTGCACGGCGCTGGCCAACGAAGAGGGCTATGCGCACGCCATGCTGCAGACCAGGCGCACGCCGGTGGCGCACGATAACAATACGGCGCTGGAGCTGGTGGTCTTCGATGACTATAGCAACTACAGCAAATACGCCAGCATCATCTACGATATCGACACCGATAACGGCGGCATGTATTTGGAGGGCAATCCGGCCGAAGCGGGCAACCAGGCGCGCTTCATCGCCCACGAGGCTTCGTGGCTGCGCCCCAGCTTCAAGGTGTGGAACCTGGAGCACGAGTATGTCCACTACCTCGATGGCCGCTTCAATATGTATGGCGACTTCGGCGCCAGCACGTCGGTGCCGACCGTGTGGTGGATTGAGGGCATTGCCGAATATCTCTCGCTGCGCAATAACAACCAGGCCGCCATCGACATGGCGCGCAGCCGCAAATACAAGCTCAGTGAAATCTTCGGCAATACCTACAGCATGAACGACTACGTGGACCGGGCTTACCGCTGGGGCTATATGGCGGCGCGTTTCATGATGGAGCGCCACCGCGGCGACGTGGATACGGTGCTGGCCAAGTTCCGCACGGGCGACTACAGCCGCTATCAGGACTTCGTGCGCCAGATCGGCAGCGGCTACGACAGCGAATTCGCCGCCTGGGCCGATGCCGCCACCACGGCCGGCGAACCGCAGCTGCCGGACGAACTGAGCGCGCTGCCCACCTGTTCCTCCGCCACGTATCTGGGCAAGAACTGCGCGATCCGCAATCTGTCCTCCAACTCGCGCAGCTATGTCTATCTGATGCTGCCGGCCGGCGCCAAGAACGTGCGCGTGGTCAGCGGCGGCGGCAGCGGCGATGCGAATATCTACCTGGCGCTGGAGCGCTATCCGACCACCGCATCGTATGACGCGCTGTCGGCCGGCTCCGGCAATGCTGAAAATATCGGCATCGGCAGCCCTGCCGCTGGACGCTGGTATTACATCATGCTGGACGCGAAACAGCCGTTCAGCGGCCTGTCGGTCGCGGCTTTATACGACTGATACACTTTCCTGATGCGTCTGCGCCGGCCGGTATAATTAGGCCAGCCGGCGCAGGCGCCGGAGATGGAAAGCTGTCTATAAGTTGTATATACAAATTGGTTTGTGGCAATAAAAATTTTGCTGAAGAATCAAGCACTGGCTAGGCCGAAAGAGCAATATTCCCACCTGAGAACCCCAGCTTCGGATCGCGCGCAAAGCGTGGCAGACAGGACTTTTCCCCGAGACCGCCCCCATTTTTCGCCTGTTTTTTACTCACCAAACCAAGATTTTTGGTATCTTGCAAAAACACTAAGCTCCCGTTGTCAGTGGGCAACTTAATGGCTTTTTCTGATTTTTATTTTATCCATTTTACGACGCCCAAAAACGCCCTCTAGATAAGGTAGCACTTTCACTATCTTTCATAATGTCCTGATTTGTAGAGGTATTTTTACTGGAGGTCGCTTCAAGGATCGGCGCTAAGTCCTTAATTTCATTAATAAAATCCGCGTTTTGCTAACGGGAAATCGCTTGACCACTACAAGTGCTTCCTCTAAAGTGGGCATCTGTGTGAAAAAGTGTCGTTTTGTGGGATTTTTTGATCAGAAATTCCAGGCACAAGTTAGCTAACCAAAACTGAGGTCAAAGAAGGTTCCCGTGTTCCAAGGCGCGTCCGCAATCAATCTCGATGCGAAAGGCAGGATGTCCATCCCCGCCAAGCACCGTGACGCCCTGGCCATCCAGTGCGAAGGCCGCCTCACGCTGACCAAACACCCCGACGGCTGCCTCCTGATGTACCCGCGCCATGTGTGGGAAGCCAAGCGCGACCAGATCGCCAGCTGGCCCATGTCGGCCCGCGGCTGGCAGCGCATCCTGCTTGGCAATGCCTGCGACGTCGAGATGGACTCGGCCGGCCGCATCCTGATCGCGCCCGAGCTGCGCGATGCCGTCGGCCTGGGCCGCGAAGTCCTGCTGTCCGGCATGCTGACCCATTTCGAGATCTGGGACCCGGCCAAACGCGCCGAGAACGAGCAGGCCACCATCGATGCCGGCATGCCCGACACCCTCTCCGATTTTTCTTTCTAAGGCCCGCCATCCATGACGACTACAGCGGTGCCAGAATTCCAGCATCGTACGGTGCTGTTAGATGAAGCGGTCGATGCGCTCGACCTGGCCGGCGCGCGCGCCAACGGCACCTTCATCGACGGCACCTTCGGCCGCGGCGGCCATAGCCGCCTGATCCTGTCCCGCCTGGGCCAGGATGCGCGCCTGATCGCTTTCGACAAAGACCCGCAAGCCATCGCCACCGCCGAGCAGGTGGCCGATTCCCGTTTCACGATCGTGCACGACAGCTTCGCCACCATGGCCGCCGCCCTGGCCGAGCGTGGCATTGGCGCCGTGGATGGCATTTTGCTCGACCTGGGCATCTCTTCGCCCCAGGTGGACGACGCCGCGCGCGGCTTCAGTTTCCGCAACGACGGACCGCTCGATATGCGCATGGATACCACGCGCGGCATGTCGGCGGCGGAGTGGCTTGCCACTGAAACCGAACAGACACTGGAAAAGGTGATTAGAGATTATGGGGAAGAACGGTTTGCTTTTCAGATTGCAAAGGCGATTGTTGCTCGCCGGGCAGTCGAGCCAATTTCAAGCACACGACAGCTTGCCGGCATCGTGGCAGGCGCGGTCAAAACACGGGAGAAGGGCAAGGATCCGGCAACCCGCACTTTTCAGGCTATCCGGATTTTCGTCAATAAAGAGCTTGAAGACCTCGAGGCTGGGCTGAACCAGGCCTTCGACGCGCTGGCGCCCGGCGGCATCATGGCCATCATCAGCTTCCACTCGCTGGAAGACCGCATGGTCAAGCGCTTCTTCGCCTCCAAGGCGAACGTGGCGCAGCCCGACCGCCGCCTGCCGATCCGCGCCGTCGACCTGCCGCAGCCGGAAATGAAGCTGCTGGCCAAGATCAAGCCGTCCGATGCCGAGGTGGATGCCAACCCGCGCGCGCGTTCCGCCGTGATGCGCGTGGCGCGCCGCCTGCCGCTGCCGGAGGGCGCGCAATGAGCGGCAAAATCAGCCTGGTGCTGGTCGCCATCCTGGTGGGGTGCGCCCTGTCGGTGGTGAACGCGCAGTACCAGGCGCGCCATCTGTTCATTGAACTGGAGCGCTCCAAGCTGCGCGCGCGCCAGCTCGACATCGAGTGGGCGCAGCTGCAGCTGGACCAATCGACCCTGGGCAAGCATGCCCGTATCGAAGAAATCGCGCACCGCGAACTGGGCATGACCCAGCTCACGGCCAACCGTACCCAATACCTGACGGAGGGCGGCGAATGATCCGTGGCGGCAGCGCAGGCAGCTCGCGCGTGGCGGCGTCCAAGGGCGTCGCTTTCAGCAAAAGCCCCGTACTGGCAGTGCGTCTGCCGGTATGGCGCTCGCGGGTCGTGCTGTTCGTGATGTTTGCCGCCTTCGCCGCGCTCGGCGCCCGCGCCTTGTGGCTGCAGGGCGTGTCCACCCAGTTCCTGCAAAAACAGGGCGAGAGCCGCTACGCCTTCACGCTCGACCTGCCGGCCACGCGCGGCAAGATCATGGACCGCAACGGCCAGGTGCTGGCTTCGTCCGTGCCGGTGAAAGCCGTGTGGGCGGTGCCCGACAACGTGCTGGAAGCGCCGCCGGAAAAACTGCGCGCCCTGGCCGGCCTGCTGGAACTGAGCGAGGCCGAGCTGCGCAAGAAGCTCGACTCCGACCGCAACCTGATCTACCTGAAACGCCAGGTGGAGCAGGAGGTGGCCGACAAGATCGCCAAGCTCGATATCGACGGCATTGTGATGCGCCGCGAATACAAGCGCTTCTACCCGCAGGGCGAAGTGATGACCCACGTGGTCGGCTTCACCAATGTGGAAGACGTGGGCCAGGAAAGCATGGAACTGGCGCAGCAGAAGAACCTGGTGGGCATTCCCGGCAGCCGCCGCGTCATCAAGGACCGCCTGGGCCACATCGTCGAGGATATCGGCACCACGCGCGCGCCGCACGACGGCAAGGATCTGACGCTGTCGGTGGACAGCAAGATCCAGTACATCGCCTACACCCAGCTGAAAGACGCGGTGGAGAAGTTCAAGGCCAAGGCCGGCGGCGCTGTGGTGCTGGACGTGCATACCGGCGAGGTGCTGGCGCTGGCCAACTACCCGAGCTACGACCCGAACAACCGCCGCGCCCTGACCGGCGCCCAGCTGCGCAACCGCGTGATGACCGACTCCTTCGAGCCGGGTTCCACGCTGAAGCCGATCACCGTGGCGCTGGCGCTGGATAGCGGCCGCGTCAAGCCGAGCACCCTGATCGATACCGGGCCTGGCCGCTACACCATCCTGGACCGCACCATCACCGACACCAAGGGCCATGGCGTGATCAACGTCGCCCAGATCATCGAGATGTCCTCCAATATCGGCACCTCGAAGATGGCGCTCAGCATGCCGTCCCAGGAAATGTGGGAGATGTTTACCAAGGTCGGTTTCGGCCAGCAGCCGAAGTGGGGCTTCCCCGGCGCGGTGGCGGGCCGCGTGCGCCCTTACAAATCCTGGCGTCCGGTGGAACAGGCCACCATGAGCTACGGTAACGGCATTTCGGTATCGCTGATCCAGCTGGCGCGCTCTTATATGATGTTTGCCCGCGACGGCGACACCATCCCGCTCTCTTTCCAGAAAGTGAGCGAGCTGCCGGCCGGCCAGCAGATCATCAAGCCGCAGACCGCGCGCCAGATGCGCGAGATGCTGGAGACCGTGGTCTCCGGCGACCACGGCACGGCCAAGAAAGCGCAGATTCCCGGCTACCGCGCCGGCGGCAAGACCGGCACCGCCTACAAGGTGGAAAACGGCCGCTACGCCATACCGCGCAAATACATCGGTTCCTTCGTCGGCATGGTGCCGATGTCGGCGCCGCGCTTCATCATCGCAGTCATGATCGACGAACCGACCCAGGGCGGCCACTATGGCGGCCAGGTCGCAGCGCCGACTTTCGCCGCCGTGGCAGCCAACGCCTTGCGCGCCATGAACGTGCCGCCCGATTCTTCCGTCACCGAAATCGTGATCCCGACCGATACCGGACCGGAGGCCATGTAATGACAGCCATGACCATCAAAGAAATCAGCAACTGGATTCAACAAGCCGCGCCGCAAGGCCAGCTGGCCTCGGACTCCCGCCGCATCAAGGCGGGCGATGTGTTTTTTGCCTATCCCGGCGAAGCCGGAGATGGCCGCAGCTATATTGCCGCCGCCATCGCCCAGGGCGCCGCCGCCGTCGTGTATGAAGAGCAGGGCGCAAGCTGGGACGCGGCATGGAATGTGCCGCACCTGGCCGTGGCCGGCCTGAAAAAGCAGGCAGGCCCGATTGCCCACGCCTTCTACGCCATGCCAGACAGCGCCATGTTCACCGCCGGCGTGACCGGCACCAATGGCAAGACCTCCTGCGCCGTGTGGCTGGGCCAGGCCATCTCGCGCCTGGGCGATGTCACCGCCGTCGTCGGCACGCTGGGCGTCGGCTTGTTCCGTCCGCGCGCCGAAGCCGAATTCGACGTCACCGGCTACACCACGCCGGACGCCGTGCTGCTGGCGCGCAAGCTGGCCGAAAGCCGCGACGAAGGCGCGGCCGCGCTGGCGATCGAAGTCTCGTCCATCGGCCTGGATCAGGAACGCGCGGCCGGCATGCATTTCGACGCCGCCATCTTCACCAATCTGACGCGCGACCATCTGGACTATCACGGCGACCTGGAAAACTACGAAGCCGCCAAGGCCAAGCTGTTCGCCTGGCCGGGCCTGAAGCACGCCATCGTCAATCTGGACGATGCGGCCGGCCTGCGCCTGGTGGAACACGTCAAAGCGCACAATCCGGCCACCGCCATCACCGGCTATACCCTGGCCGACGCGGCGGCGCTGCCCGCCATCGAAGGCGTATCCATGCTGCGCGCCGGCCAGCTGCGCAGCCGCAGCCTGGGCACCGAATTCCAGCTGGAGTCGGCGCAGGGCACGGCCACCGTCAAGACCCAGCTGGTGGGCCAGTTCAACGTCAGCAACGCGCTGGCCGTGCTGGGCACCTTGCTGGCGAAAGGCGCGCCGCTGCGCGCCGCCGTGGAAGCCATCGAGGCGCTGATCCCGGCCCCCGGCCGCATGCAGCAGGTCGGCGGCCAGGACGCGCCGATGATCGTCATCGATTACGCCCACACCCCGGATGCGCTGGAAAAAACCCTGGAAACCCTGCGCCAGGTGGCCCTGGAACGCGGCGGCCAGCTGTGGTGCGTGTTCGGCTGCGGCGGCGACCGCGATCCGGGCAAGCGCCCGCAGATGGGCCGCATCGCGCAGATGGCCGACCATGTGCTGGTCACCAGCGACAATCCGCGCAGCGAAGACCCGCACCAGATCATCGCCCAGATCGTGGCCGGCATGGACCAGAACCATCCCAGCTCGGCGTTCCAGACCGTGGAAGACCGCGCCGCCGCCATCCTCTCGGCCATCAAGCATGCCGCCAAGCCGGACGTGATCCTGCTGGCAGGGAAGGGCCATGAGCCGTACCAGGAAATCAAGGGCAAGAAGCTGCAGTTCTCGGATGCCGACCACGCCCAGCTGGCGCTGTCCGCCCGCCTCACCATGATGAGGCCCAACTGATGCGCGCCACCCTTGCCCAACTGCTCAAGGCGATTCCGGACGCGACCCTGATCCATCGCGCCCAGACCAATGAGGACGCGCTGGAGCTGGCCGTCGCGGGTGTTTCCACCGACAGCCGCAGCGCGCCTGCGGGCTGCCTCTTCGTCGCCCTGCGCGGCGAGGTGTTCGACGCCCACAGCTTCCTGCCGCAGCTGGCGGAAAAAGGCGTGGCCGCCGTGGTGGCCGAGGAACTGCCGGAAGACTACCCGCTGCCGGCCATCGTGGTGCCGAACACCCTGGTGGCCCTGGGTCAGATCGCCAACTTCTGGCGCCGTCAATTCAGCCTGCCGCTGATCGGCGTCACCGGCAGCAATGGCAAGACCACGGTCAAGGAAATGATCGCTGCGATCCTGGCCGCGGCCCATGGCGAAGACGGCCGCCTGTCCACGCGCGGCAACCTGAATAACGAGATCGGCGTGCCGCTCACCTTGTTCCGCCTGGGCGCCGAGCATAAATCGGCCGTGGTTGAGATGGGCATGAACCATCCCGGCGAGATCGGCCGCCTGAGCGTCATCGCCGAAGCGACCATCGGCCTGGTCAACAACGCCCAGCGCGAGCACCAGGAATTCATGCACACCGTGGAAGCGGTGGCGCGCGAAAACGGCAGCGTGCTGGCCGCGCTGCCCGCCGACGGCGTGGCGGTCTTCCCGCATGCCGACGAATTCACGCCGGTCTGGCGCGAGCTGGCCGCCGGCCGCCGCGTCCTGACCTTCGGCCTGCAGGCCGAAGCGGACGTCAGCTGCACTTACAGCGCGGGCGCTTTCGGCAGCGAACTGGCTGTGACTGTGCGCCAGCAGGGCGGGGCTGCGCTGCAGTTCAAAGTCGGCCTGCAAGCGGCGGGCGACCACAATGTATTGAACGCGCTGGCGTCGATCGCCTGCGCCCATGCGGCGGGCATTGCGCCGGAAGCCATCCAGCGCGGCCTGGAAAGCTTCGCCCCGGTCAGCGGCCGCTTGCAGAAGAAGCAGGCCGTGAACGGCGCCACCGTGATCGACGACACGTATAACGCCAACCCCGACTCCATGCGCGCCGCCATCGACGTGCTGGCGCAGTCCGCCGCGCCGCGCGTGCTGGTGGTGGGCGATATGGGCGAGGTGGGCGCGCAGGGACGCGAGTTCCACCAAGAGATTGCCGCTTACGCGGCGCAAAAAGGCATCGAAACGGTGCTGGCGACCGGCGAGCTGGCGAAGCATATGCTTCCGCAAGCCCGCCATTTTGAAGAATTCGATGCCTTGCTGGCCGCGGTGGATGCGGTGGCAGGGCCGGATGCAACGGTATTGATCAAGGGCTCCCGCTTCATGCAGATGGAACGGGTCGTGCAGCATTTGATTGGATCGCAACAAGCTAACATAGGAAAACACTAATCATGCTGCTTTGGCTCGCACAGATGTTCCAGGACGACATAGGCTTCCTGCGCGTCTTCAACTTCATCACCTTCCGCGCGGTGTTCGCCACCATCACGGCCCTGCTCATCGGCCTGTTGGCCGGTCCCGCCGTGATCCGTAAACTGACCGAGATGAAATACGGCCAGGCCGTGCGCGCCTACGGTCCCGAGACCCATCTGAAAAAACACGGCACCCCGACCATGGGCGGCGTGCTGGTGCTGATCGCCATCGGCACCGCCACCCTGCTGTGGTGCGACCTGTCGAACCGCCTGATCTGGCCGGTGATGATCGTGACCGCCGGCTTTGGCGCCGTGGGCTGGGTGGACGACTACCGCAAGGTGGTGCGCCAGGATCCTGAAGGCATGCGTTCGGCCGAAAAATACTTTTGGCAGTCGCTGGTGGGCATCGGCGCCGCGCTGTATCTGGCGTTCTCGGTGTCGGCGCCTACGCCGGCCAAGGTATTCGAGCTGTTCTTCGCCTGGGTGCAGTCGGGCTTCTCGATGGACCTGCCGCCCAAGGCCGACCTGATCGTGCCGTTCTTCAAGACCATCAGCTATCCGCTGGGCGTGTGGGGCTTTATCGCGCTGACTTACTGCGTCATCGTCGGCACCTCGAACGCGGTCAATTTCACTGACGGCCTGGATGGCCTGGCCATCATGCCGACCGTGATGGTGGGTTCGGCCCTGGGCCTGTTCGCCTACCTGACCGGCAGCGCCACCTATTCCAAATACCTGTTCATCCCGCACATCCCCGGCGCGGGCGAGCTGATTATCTTCGTCGGCGCCATGGCCGGCGCGGGCCTGGCCTTCCTTTGGTATAACACCCATCCGGCCCAGGTCTTCATGGGCGACGTCGGCGCGCTGGCGCTGGGCGGCGCGCTGGGCACCATCGCGGTCATCGTGCGCCAGGAAATCGTGCTGTTCATCATGGGCGGCATCTTCGTGGCCGAAACCCTGTCCGTCATCATCCAGGTGGGCTGGTTCAAATACACGAAAAAACGCTATGGCACGGGCCGCCGCGTGTTCCTGATGGCGCCCCTGCACCACCACTTTGAACAAAAGGGCTGGAAAGAAACCCAGGTCGTCGTGCGTTTCTGGATTATCACGATGATGCTGGTCCTGATCGGTCTCTCTACCTTGAAACTGCGCTGATGATCTACAACGGCAAAATCGCTCTGGTACTCGGGCTGGGAGAATCCGGCCTGGCGATGGCTCAGTGGCTGGCCCGCTGCGGCGCGCTGCTGCGCGTGGCCGACACGCGTCCCGTGCCGGATCGTCTGGCCACGCTGCGCGAGCAGCTGCCCGGCACGCAGTTCATTTCCGGCCCCTTCGACGCGGCCCTGCTGGACGGCGTGGACTTCGTCGCCGTCAGCCCCGGCCTGGGTCCGAAGCGCGAGCTGGCCGCCATCATGCCGGCCGCCGCCGAAAAGAATATCCCGGTGTGGGGCGAGATCGAGCTGTTCGCCCAGGCGCTGAAATGGCTGAAGGACGACCGCGCCTATGCGCCGAAAGTCATCGCCATCACCGGCACCAACGGCAAGACCACCGTCACCAGCCTGACCGGCCAGCTGTGCGAGCGCGCCGGCCTGAGCACCCGCGTAGCCGGCAATATCAGCCCGGCCGCGCTGGACGTGCTGCGCGAAGCCATGGCCGACGACACCCTGCCGCAAGCCTGGGTGCTGGAGCTGTCTTCCTTCCAGCTGCACACCACCTTCAGCCTGAACGCCGACGCGGCCACCGTATTGAACGTGACCCAGGATCACCTGGATTGGCACGGCGATATGGCTGCCTACGCCGCCGACAAGGCGCGCATCTTCGGCGAGACCAGCGTGCGCGTGCTGAACCGCGACGACGCCTGGGTCATGAAGATGGCCAATCCGGTGGGCGAGAACGTCAGCTTCGGCATCGACGAGCCGGCGCTGGCGGGCAGCTTCGGCCTGGTCAACGAGCGCGGCATCTTCTGGCTCTCCACCGCCGAGCCGAGCGAGGAAGCGGAACCGAAGAAGCGCCGCAAGAACGATCCGTTGCCGGAGCCGGTGGAATGCCAGATCAAGAAGCTGATGCCGGCCGACGCCCTGCAGATCCGCGGCATGCATAACGCCTCCAATGCGCTGGCGGCGCTGGCCCTGTGCCGCGCCATCGGCCTGCCTTTCGCGCCGCTGCTGCACGGCCTGCGCGAATACAAGGGCCAGCCGCACCGCGTGGAACTGGTGAGCGCCATCAACGGCGTCGAGTTCTACGACGACAGCAAGGGCACCAATGTGGGCGCCACCGTGGCCGCCCTGAATGGCCTGGGCAAGAGCTTTGCCGGCGAAAACCAGCGCCTGGTGCTGATCGCCGGCGGCGACGGCAAGGGCCAGGAATTCGAACCGCTGGCCGAACCGGTGGGCCGCTATGTGCGCGCCGTGCTGTTGATCGGCCGCGATGCGCCGNGCGAATACAAGGGCCAGCCGCACCGCGTGGAACTGGTGAGCGCCATCAACGGCGTCGAGTTCTACGACGACAGCAAGGGCACCAATGTGGGCGCCACCGTGGCCGCCCTGAATGGCCTGGGCAAGAGCTTTGCCGGCGAAAACCAGCGCCTGGTGCTGATCGCCGGCGGCGACGGCAAGGGCCAGGAATTCGAACCGCTGGCCGAACCGGTGGGCCGCTATGTGCGCGCCGTGCTGTTGATCGGCCGCGATGCGCCGGCCATCCGCGCCGCCCTGGCTGGCAGCGGCGCGCGCCTGGAAGACTGCGCCACGCTGGAAGACGCCGTGAAACGCGGCGCCGCCCTGGCCCACGCCGGCGACGCCTTGCTGCTGTCGCCTGCCTGCGCCAGCCTGGACATGTTCAAGAACTACGCCCACCGCGCCCAGGTCTTCATCGACACCGTGCGCGAACTGGCGCTCGATGCGGGACAGGAGCTCTGATGCCGCTGCAACTGCCATTCCGTTTCGGTTCCTCGTCGGCTTCGTCGGCGATGGAGAGCCGCGCGCGGCAGTCCAAGATGATGGAATACGACCAGCCGCTGATCTGGGTCACGCTGCTGCTGATGTTGCTGGGCATGGTGATGGTGTATTCGGCTTCGATCTCGCTGCCGGATTCGCCCAAGTTCGCCGCCTACAAGAACTCCTACTTCCTGACGCGCCAGGCCATCTTCATCGGCCTGTCGGCGCTCGCCGCCACCATTGCCTTCCGCATTCCCATCGCGGACTGGCAGCGCGGCGCGCCGTATATGTTCATCGGCACCCTGGTGCTGCTGGTGCTGGTGCTGATTCCCGGCCTGGGTGTGGTGGTCAACGGCGGCCGCCGCTGGCTGTCGCTGAAGATCATGAACTTCCAGCCTTCCGAGCTGATGAAAGTGGTGGTGGTGCTGTACGCGGCCGACTACACGGTGCGCAAGCAGGAATACATGCACAAGCTGACCAAGGGCTTCATGCCGATGGCGCTGGCGGTCAGCTTCGTCGGCCTCTTGCTGCTGCTGGAGCCCGACCTGGGCGCTTTCGGCGTGATCGTCTGCATCGCCATGGGCATCCTGTTCCTGGGCGGCGTCAACGCCATCTGGTTCGGCGGCATCGGCGCCATGCTGGTGACGATCTTCGTTTCCATCATCGCGCTGTCGAAATTCCGGCGCGACCGTTTCTTCGCCTACCTCAATCCCTGGGAAGAAGAGAATGCGCTGAACAAGGCTTACCAGCTGACGCACTCGCTGATCGCTTTCGGGCGCGGCGAGTTGTTTGGCGTTGGGCTGGGCGGCAGCCTGGAAAAGCTGCACTACCTGCCGGAAGCGCATACCGACTTCCTGCTGGCGGTGATCGGCGAGGAACTGGGCCTGGTGGGCGTGCTGATCGTGATCGCCATGTTCTACTGGATCGTCAAGCGCGCCTTTGACATCGGCCGCCAGGCCATCGCCATCGACCAGACCTTTGCCGGCCTGACCGCCAAGGGCATCGGCATCTGGATCGGCGTGCAGACCTTTATCAATATGGGCGTGAACCTCGGTCTGCTGCCGACCAAGGGCCTGACCCTGCCGCTGATGAGCTATGGCGGCACGGGTGTGTTAATCAATTGCGTCGGGTTGGCGATCCTGCTCCGGATCGACTACGAGAACCGTATCCTGATGCGAGGCGGCAGATTATGAAACGACTGATGATCATGGCGGCCGGTACCGGCGGCCATATTTTCCCCGGCCTGGCGATTGCGCAGACCATGCGCGCGCGCGGCTGGGAAGTGAGCTGGCTGGGCACTTCGCACGGCATGGAACAGGAACTGGTGCCGAAGAACGGCGTGGCGATGGACGCCATCCACTTCAGCGGCATGCGCGGCAAGGGCTTGCTGCACACGTTGACCGGCGCGTTCAGGATGCTGGGCGCCTTTGCCGATTGCTTCGGCTATATCGGCCGCCGCAAGCCGGACGTGGTGCTGGGCATGGGCGGCTATGTCTGCGTCCCGGGCGGCATGATGTCGCGCCTGCGCGGCGTGCCGCTGGTGCTGGTGAACGCCGACGCGGCCCTGCTGCTGTCCAACAAGACGCTGGCGCCGATGGCGAAAACGGTATGCTTCGGCTTCCCCGCCGATTTCGGCAGCGCCGCCGGCAAAGCCACCGTCACCGGTAATCCGGTACGCAAGGAAATCCTGGCGCTGCCGGCGCCGGCCGAGCGCTTCGCCGGCCGCAGCGGTCCGCTGCGCATCCTGGTGGTGGGCGGCAGCCTGGGCGCGAAAGCCCTGAACGACAATCTGCCGGCCGCGCTGGCGCGCATCCCCGCGGAGCTGCGCCCCGTGGTCACCCACCAGTCGGGCAAAAAGAATATCGACGCGCTGTGCGCCGCCTATGCCCAGGCCCAGGTGGAAGCGAACGTGGTCGATTTCATCGACGATATGGCGCAAGCCTATAGCAACGCCGACGTGGTGATCTGCCGCGCCGGCGCCATCACCGTTTCCGAATTGACGGCGGCGGGCGTGGCCAGCGTACTGGTGCCGCTGGTGGCTTCGACCACCAGCCACCAGCGCGACAATGCGCAGTGGATGGAGAAGCAGGGCGCTGCCATCCATCTGCCGCAAACGGATATGAACCCGGACAGCGTGGCGGCCCTGCTGCAAACGCTGGCGCGGGAGCGTTGCCAGCACATGGCTGAAGCAGCGCGGGCAGCAGGCAAGCGCGACGCCAACGACGCGATCGCAAAAGTATTGGAAGAAGCAGCATGAAACACAAGGTAAAAAACATTCACTTCGTCGGCATCGGCGGCAGCGGCATGAGCGGCATCGCCGAGGTGCTGCTGACCCTGGGCTATAACGTCAGCGGCTCGGACCTGGGCAGCAATGCCGTGACCCAGCGCCTGAGCGATATGGGCGCCACTGTGCAACAGGGCCATGCCGCCGAGAACATTGGCGCGGCGGATGCCGTCGTCACCTCCACCGCCGTCAAGGAAGACAATCCCGAGGTGGTGGCCGCGCGCAGCCGCAAGATTCCGGTGGTGCCGCGCGCCGTCATGCTCGGTGAGCTGATGCGCCTGAAGCGCGGCATCGCCATCGCCGGCACGCATGGCAAGACCACCACCACCAGCCTGGTGGCGTCGGTGCTGGCCCAGGGCGGCCTCGATCCGACCTTCGTCATCGGCGGCCGCCTGACCGCGGCCGGCGCCAACGCCAAGCTGGGCACGGGCGACTATCTGGTGGCCGAGGCGGACGAATCGGACGCTTCCTTCCTGAACTTGTCGCCGATGATCGAGGTGATCACCAATATCGACGCCGACCACATGGAAACCTACGAGCACGATTTCGAAAAGCTCAAACAGGCTTTCGTGCAGTTCACGCACCGCTTGCCATTCTACGGCCGCGCCATGCTGTGCATTGACGACGCCCATGTGCGCGCCATCATCCCGCATGTGACCAAGCCGATCACCACCTACGGCTTCCATGAGGAGGCTGAAGTGCGCGCCGTGAACGCCCGCGCCGTCGGCACCCAGATGCACTTCACCGTGATCCAGGAAGGCTACGCCGACCTGGACGTGGTGCTGAACCAGCCCGGCATGCACAATGCGCAGAACGCCTGCTCGGCCGTCGCCATCGCGCGCGAAATTGGCATCGAGGACAGCGCCACGCAAGCCGGTCTGGCCGGTTTCGCCGGCGTTGGCCGCCGCTTCACCAAATACGGCGACATCGCCATCCCGAATGGCGGCAGCTTTACGCTGGTGGACGATTTCGGTCACCATCCGATCGAGACGGAAGTGACGGTGGCCGCCGCGCGCGCTGCCTATCCGGGCCGCCGCCTGGTGCTGGCCTTCCAGCCGCACCGCTACAGCCGCACGCGCGACCTGTTCGAGGACTTCGCCAAGGTGCTGAGCAGCGTCGACGTGCTGGTGCTGGCCGATGTGTACGCGGCTGGCGAGCAGCCCATCGTGGCCGCCGACGGCCGCGCCCTGGCGCACGCTATCCGCGCGCGCGGCAAGGCCGAACCGGTGTTCGTGGAGAACATCGCCGATATGCCGGAAACGATTATGAATGTGGTGCGCGACGGCGACGTTGTGCTGACCATGGGCGCGGGCTCGATCAGCGGCGTGCCGAACAAACTGACTACGTATCAAAAGGTTTGACGTGAACAAGATTACTGCACAAGAAGCGCAAGCATTCGGCAAAGTGGGCGTGCTGTACGGCGGCCGCTCCGCTGAGCGCGAAGTATCGAAAATGTCGGGCAGCGGCGTGCTGGCCGCGCTGCAAAGCCACGGCATCGATGCCCACCTGTTCGACACCGGCGAGCGTTCGCTGGCCGAACTGGCGGCCGAAAAATTCGACCGCGTCTTCATCGCCCTGCATGGCCGCTACGGCGAGGACGGCAGCATCCAGGGCGCGCTGGAACTGCTGGGCATTCCCTATACCGGCAGCAGCGTGATGGCCAGCGCCGTGGGCATGGACAAGATCACCACCAAGAACCTGTGGGTGAAAGCCGGCCTGCCGACGCCCGGCTACGCGCAGTTGGACGCCGGCTCCGACCTGGCCCAGGTGGCGGCCGAACTGGGCCTGCCGCTGATGATGAAGGCGCCGCACGAAGGCTCGACCATCGGCATCACCAAGGTTGCGGACGCCGCCGACATGCAGGCCGTATACGACGCCACCGCCGCGCTGGACGACTCCGTGCTGGCCGAGAGCTTTGTCAGCGGCCGCGAGTTCACCGTGGCCGTGCTGGGCGGCGGCGCCACCGCGCGCGCCCTGCCGGTGGTGGAGATCGTCGCCCCGCAAGGCAATTACGACTACCAGAACAAGTATTTCACCGACGACACCCAGTATTTCTGCCCGCCGCAGCTGGACGCCGCCATGCAGGCCGAGATGCAGCGCCTGGCGCTGGCCGCCTACCGCGCCGTCGGCTGCGAGGGCTGGGGCCGCGTCGACGTGCTGCTGCGCGAGAGCGACAACCAGCCTTTCCTGCTGGAGGTGAACACCTCGCCCGGCATGACCAGCCATTCGCTGGTGCCGATGGCGGCGCGCGCCACCGGCCTGAGTTACGAAGACCTGTGCGTGGAAATCCTGCGCGCGGCGCGCCTGAAACTGGCGAAAGCCTAGGAGCGAGAGAACGATGTGGCATGACGTGAAAGCCCTCAATGCGACCGCCAGCGGCATGTTTGCGCTGGCCCTGCTGGCCTGCGCGGCCGGCGGCGTGTGGTGGGTATCGCAGCGTCCTGTATTCGATTTGCGCACCATCCGCGTTGAGACGCTGGACAAGACGGAATTGAAGCATGTGAACTACCTGACCCTGCGCAACGGCACGCAGGGCCGCATCCGGGGCAACTTCTTCACCGCCAACCTGGAGACGGTGCGCCAGGTGTTCGAGGCCGTGCCCTGGGTGCGCCGCGCCACCGTGCGGCGCGAGTGGCCCGACCAGCTGATCGTGGCGCTGGAAGAGCATGAAGCGCTCGGCACCTGGGGCGAGGATGGCCGCCTGCTCTCGACCAAGGGCGATGTGTTTACCGCCAACCTGGCCGAGGCGGAAGAGGATCACGAGCTGCCCGGGTTTTCAGGACCGGACGGCAGCGAGAAGGAAGTGCTGGCGCGCTACGCCGAACTGCGCAAGTGGTTCGAGCCGATCAAGCTGGCGCCGGAAAGCGTGGCGCTGTCGAGCCGCTATGCGTGGACGGTGAAGCTGGATAACGGCATGAGCGTGGCGCTGGGCCGGGAGCAGCACCACAGCATGCTGAAGGAAAGGGTGGACCGGCTGGTGGGCATCTGGCCGCAGCTGGCAAGCCGGGTACAGAACATTGAAACGATTGATTTGCGCTACCAGAACGGCCTGGCCTTGAGCGCGACGGGACTGAAAATCCCGGCCGAGAAGAAAACCGGCAAATAAAAGAATGAGTGAATTTACAGTAGGCATAGGAAATGACTAAAGACGCGAAAAACCTGATCGTCGGCCTCGACATCGGCACCTCCAAGGTGGTGGCGGTGGTGGCCGAAGTGATGGCCGATGGACGCCACGAAGTAATTGGCCTGGGCCAGCACGAATCGAAGGGCTTGAAGAAGGGCGTTGTCGTCAATATCGAGGCGACGGTCGAATCCATTCAGCGCGCGCTGGAGGAGGCGGAGCTGATGGCCGACTGCAAGATCCGCAATGTCTATGCCGGCATCGCAGGCAGCCATATCCGCAGCTTCAATTCCAGCGGCATGGTCGCCATCAAGGACAAGGAAGTCACCGCGACCGACGTGGCGCGCGTGATCGAAACGGCGAAGGCGGTCAATATCCCGACCGACCAGCAGCTGCTGCATACCGTGCCGCAGGAATTCATCGTCGACAGCCAGGAAGATGTGCGCGAGCCGATCGGCATGAGCGGCATCCGCCTGGAAGTGAAAGTGCATATCGTCACCGGCGCCGTGAGCGCGGTGCAGAACATCGTCAAGTGCGTGCGCCGCTGCGGCCTGGAAGTATCGGACCTGATCCTGCAGCCGATGGCCTCGGCCGACGCCGTGCTCACCACCGACGAGAAGGAATTGGGCGTGGTGCTGATCGATATCGGCGGCGGCACCACCGACGTTGCAGTGTTCTCGGACGGCGCGATCCGCCACACGGCGGTGATTCCGATTGCCGGCGACCAGATCACCAACGATATTGCCATGGCCCTGCGCACGCCGACGGCCGAAGCGGAAGAAATCAAGATCCGCTACGGCGTCGCCAAGCAGGTGCTGGCCGACCCCGGCGAACATCTGGAAGTGCCGGGCCTGGGCGACCGTGGTTCGCGCAATCTGTCGCGCCAGGCGCTGGCTGCCGTCATCGAGCCGCGCGTGGAAGAGCTGTTCGCGATGGTGCACCAGGTGGTGCGCGAGTCCGGCTATGAAGGCGTGCTGTCCTCGGGCATCGTGCTGACCGGCGGCACCTCCATCATGCCCGGCATGGTCGAAATGGCGGAAGATATCTTCCTCAAGCCGGCGCGCATGGGCACGCCGGACTACCGCGGCCAATTGGCCGACGTGGTGCGCAGCCCGCGCTACGCCACGGTTCTGGGCCTGCTGCAGGAAGCGAAGAAGCAGTACCTGCGCGGCCACATCGTGACCCGCCAGGACGGTTCGGTGAAGGCGGTCTGGCAGCGCATGAAGGAATGGTTCCTCGGGAACTTCTGATTTTTTTGTAGTGGCAAGGCAGTACAAGAGCAAAGCTTAAGAGATATTGATAAACAAACGCAGTTTTCAATCCCCAGTTCTCCTACCGATATGAGCACTGGCGCTTGAAAACCGCATTCTTTAGGAGTACATCATGGAGTTTGATATGGTCGATAACGCAGCACTGGGAACGGTCATCAAGGTTGTCGGCGTTGGCGGCGCCGGCGGCAATGCGGTCCAGCACATGATCAACAAAGGCATGAGCGGCGTGGAATTCATCGCCGCCAATACCGACGCGCAGGCACTGTCCGCGTCGAAGGCCAATAACATCATCCAGATCGGCGAGAGCGGTCTGGGCGCCGGCATGAAACCGGACGTCGGCCGCCAGCTGGCCGAGGAATCGCGCACCCGCATCGAAGACTCCCTGCGCGGCGCGCACATGGTCTTCATCGCCGCCGGCATGGGCGGCGGCACCGGCACCGGCGCCGCGCCTATCGTGGCCGAAGTGGCCAAGTCCCTGGGCGCGCTGACCGTGGCCGTGGTCTCCAAGCCGTTCTCGCACGAAGGCCAGAAGTGCATGGACATCGCTGAAGAAGGCCTGGAGCAGCTGTCGCAGAACGTCGACTCGCTGATCGTGATCCTGAACGAGAAGCTGGAAGAGATCTACGAAGACGAAAGCCTGATCGAGTGGCTGCAGCACGCCGATGATGTGCTGAACAACGCCGTGGCCGGCATCGCCGAGATCATCAATGTGCCGGGCCATATCAACGTCGACTTCAACGACGTGAAAACCATTATGGGCGAGCAGGGCAAGGCCATGATGGGCACCGCCACCGCCTCCGGCGTGGACCGCGCGCGCATCGCCGCCGAGCAGGCCGTGGCGTCGCCGCTGCTGGATGGCGTCGACCTGTCGGGCGCACGCGGCGTGCTGGTCAACGTGACCGCCAGCCGTGGCCTGAAAGGTAAGGAAATCAAGGAAGTCATGGCCGCCGTGCGCGCCTTCGCCGCACCGGACGCGTCGATCGCACAGGGCATCGCCTACGACGACGAGATGGGCGACGCGATCCGCGTCACCGTGGTGGCGACCGGTCTGGGCAAGGCCAAGAAGCATGTGCAGCTGGTGCCCCAGCAAGTGCTGCGCACCGGCACCCACAACAGCCCGCTGACCACGTCGGCAGCGCTGGGCGGCGGCGCGGCCACCACCTCCGTGTCGATGGGCGCGGCAGGCGGCCTGACCGGCGGCGGCGCGCAAGCCTTCGACGGCATGAAAGCGCCGGCCGTATGGCGTCGCGAATCGGCTTCCGAACAGGTGCGCGCGCTGCAAAACAATGGCATGGAGACCTACGACATTCCCGCCTTCCTGCGCAAGCAGGCTGACTAAGCCGGTCTAGACCGGCCCGGTCGGCCGCGCCGCCGCCCGCTTCCTCTCCGGAGCGGCGCGGCGGCGCGGGCATTTCTGCACACTTTATTCGGCTCTGGCATACTGCTGCCGGAGCATGCCGCGCGCTGCGCGGTTTTTTATTTCCACATTAGAAAAGAGGAGTCACGCCATGACCATCAAGATCGGCGACACCCTGCCGGAAGGCAGCCTGTCTGAATTTATCGAAACCGAAACCGAGGGTTGCGCCCTGGGTCCGAACACCTTCAATGTGCAGGATCTGGTCAAAGGCAAGAAGATCGCCATCTTCGGCCTGCCAGGCGCCTACACCCCCACCTGCTCCGCCCAGCACGTGCCGGGCTATGTCAAGCACGCCGCCGAGCTGAAAGCCAAGGGCGTGGATGAGATCTGGTGCATCTCGGTCAACGACGCCTTCGTGATGGGCGCCTGGGGCCGCGACCAGAAAGCCACCGGCATCGTGCGCATGATGGCCGACGGCAATGCTGCCTACTCCAAGGCACTGGGCCTGGATGCCGACTTCAGCAAATTCGGCATGGGCACCCGCTCCCAGCGCTACTCGCTGCTGGTGGAAGACGGCGTGGTCAAGCAGCTCAACGTCGAGCAGGGCGGCAAGTTCGAAGTGTCGAACGCCGAAACCATGCTGGGCCAGCTGTAATTCTCGCGGCTTTACCGCTCCTGCAAAAACGGCGCTGGATTCCAGCGCCGTTTTTCATGGTGCGGGCGGTGTGGCGGGTGTGCTTGGGGCCGGCTTGCCCCGGCTCTTGCGCTTGGGCGCGAGCATGGTGCCGCTGCAGGTGGGCGCGCCGCAGAAGCAGGCGAAGGCGCGCTTGACGGCCGGCGTGTGGCGGGCTTCGTAAATCAAGCCGTAGTTGTACTTGAGTTCCTCGCCGGACGCGATGGGGTGCAGGGCATGGATGAAGACGCGCCCATCTTCCTCGACCGCCTCGCAGTTCGGTTCGCAGGAATGGTTGATCCAGCGCGATTCGTTGCCGCCCATGCCGCCATCGATGAGCATGCCGTCATCCAGGCTGAAGAAGAAGGTGTGGTTGATGGGACCGCCTTTTTCCTCGTTGCGGCGGCAGGTTTCCTCCCAGCTCACGCGCTCGCCCGTGTATTCGACGATGCGTTCGCCGGGCGCGATGGCGCATAGCGCAAACACGCCCTGGCCATGGATGGACGAGTTGCGTACCTCGCACACGGCGGAAGCGGCGGACAGGCTGGCGGAATCGGATAGGGAAGCGGGCAGGGTCATGGCGCTCATCATAACCTGCCCTGTGTTGTTGCGCCGTTCCCGCGTTTGCGCGGGCCATTCCGCGGGCGGTGCTTGCGCGGCGGCGCTGCCGCTGGGGCAGCATGATCGCCGGGCTTTGCGTACAATGGACGGTCCCGCTCAACTATCCGGACCGCCCGCGTGACCCCGCAATCGAAAGAAAACCTGCAAGCCATTTACGCTATGCTCGCCGCCGTCGCCATGTTCGCCTTCATGGACACGACGATGAAGCTGCTCGCTGCCCACTATCCCGCCATGCAGGTGACCGCGCTGCGCTGCCTGTGCTCGCTGCCCCTGGTCTGCGCCTATATCGCTTGGCGCGGCAAGTTCGGTCATGTGTTCAAGATACGCTGGCCGCTGCACCTGCTGCGCGGCGCCCTCGGCATCGCCATGCTGACCCTGTTTGCCTATGCGCTCAAATCGCTGCCGCTGGCGGAAACCTATTCCATCTTCTTCATCGCCCCGGCCCTGATCACGGCCCTGTCCGTCTTCGTCTTGAAGGAAAAGGTGGATACGGCGCAGTGGCTGGCCATCGCGGTCGGCCTGGGCGGCGTGCTGGTGGTCTTGCGTCCCGAGGGCAGCAACTTCATTTCGGTGGCGGGCTTGGCCGTGCTCGGCTCGGCCGCGTGCTACGCCATCTCGGCCGTGGTCAGCCGCATCCTCAGCCGTAGCGATGCGCCCGAACACATCATGTTCTGGGTGCTGGTGCTGATGGGCGCGGGCGCGCTGCCGCTCAGCTATCAGGGCTGGGTGCCGCTGCGCATGGAAGACTGGCCGGTGCTGCTGGCCCTGGCCGTCAGCGGCTTCCTCGGCCAGCTGGCGCTGACCGTGGCCTTTAGCCGCGGCAAGGCCTCGATCGTCGCGCCCTTCGAATACTCGGCCTTGGCCTGGGGCGTGGGCATCGATTGGGTGCTGTGGAGCACGCTGCCCGACGGCTACACCTTGCTCGGTGCGGCCATCATCATCGGCAGTGGTCTGTATCTGGTGCGGCGCGAAGCGGTGCATGCGGAAGCCGAGCATCCCTGAATCCGGCGGGCGCGGCCGTGAACGCGGGCCGGGCAAAGCCGATATAATCTCAGCATGCTAAAACAACGTACTATCAAAGAGTTAATCCGCACCACGGGCGTCGGTCTGCACTCCGGCACCAAGGTGGTGCTGACCCTGCGTCCGGCCGCGCCGGACACCGGCATCATCTTCCGCCGCGTCGACCTCGACCCGGTGGTGGAGTTCCCCTCGAACGCCATGGCGGTGGGCGATACCCGCATGGCGTCCGTGCTGATCCAGGATGGCGCCCGCGTTTCCACGGTCGAGCACCTGATGTCGGCCTGCGCCGGCCTCGGCATCGACAATCTGTATATCGATGTGAGCGCAGAAGAAATTCCCATCATGGACGGTTCGGCCTCCTCCTTTGTGTACCTGCTGCAGCAAGCCGGCCTGGAAGAGCAGGACGCGCCCAAGAAATTCATCCGCGTGCTGAAAGCGGTCGAAGTGCGCGACGGCAAAGGCGCCAATGAAAAATGGGCGCGCCTGGTGCCGCACGACGGCTTCAAGCTCGACTTCTTCATCGAATTCAACCACCCGGCGGTGGACGGCACGGCCCAGCGCGCCAACGTCGACTTCGGCGACGTGTCATATATCCAGGCCGTGGCGCGTGCGCGCACCTTCGGCTTCATGCAGGATGTGGAAATGCTGCGCGGCATCGGTCTGGCGCGCGGCGGCTCGCTGGAAAACGCCATCGTCATGGACGAATACCGCATCCTCAACTCCGACGGCCTGCGCTACGACGACGAATTCGTGCGCCACAAGATTCTGGACGCCATCGGCGACCTGTACCTGGTCGGCCATCCGCTGATCGCCGCATACGAAGCGCACAAATCCGGCCACGCCCTGAACAATCTGCTGCTGCGCGAACTGCTCTCCCACCCCGACGCCTACGAAATCGTCAGCTACGACGACGTCAGCAAGGCACCGCCTTCCTACGCCCGCCAGCTCGCGCAAGAGTGGTCGTACAACTAAGTCCGTCCCCCCGCCAGCTTTGATCTCGCGCAAACAATGTCCACCCTGGTGTCAGGCACCGGAGTAGGACATTGTTTGATTTGGCGCAAAGGTGGCGGTGCTAGGCGGGGCGGCGGCGGGCGACCATGGCGCGCAGGGCGGCGATCAGGGGGCGGTTTTGCGCGGTCTCTTCCAATTCCTTGCTGAGCTGGTCGAAAGAGTGGACGGCGCTGTCGGGCAAGGCCAGTTGCCGGCGTTCGAGGGGCAGGGGCTGGGCCGATTTCATCATCTGCACGCGCAGACGGATGTTGTTGATTTGCCACCCTTTTTGTTGCAATGCCTCTTGTAGCCTTGGCAATTGTTGCTTAAGCTTGGCGGCAACCGCGGCATTGGGCACAGAAAGCAATAATTGACCTTCTTCGCAGGCCAGGATTTCGCTGAGCTTGAAGGCGGCCGGCAGGGCGGCGGCGCAGTCGGCTTGCAGGGCGCCGATGCGCTCGGCGGCCGGCAGCAGGGCGGCCAGCCGGTCGTTGCGGCGCAGGAAATCGGTGGCTTCGGCCGGGCGGCGCGAGCGCTTGAAGGAGTCAAATCGCATGCGCCCACCTTACCATAGCCGGCTCATCCATGCTGAGCGGACGGGGCCGTGGGGGCAATTTATTTCCCTATTGCCTATTGTGTTATAGGGCCGGGAACCCAACCTTGCCGGGAACGCATGATAGAATCACCGTCTTTTGCCATAGGCGGACTCGGTGCGGTAGGGCCGCCCACTGGGCGAGGTCGCGAAGCGAGCTTTTTTTAACGGCGTTTATACAAGAATTCAAGCAATGTCCTTACTGACCCAGATCTTCGGCAGCCGTAACCAGCGGTTGCTCAAGCAATACCAAAAGACGGTGAAAGCGATCAATGCGCTGGAACCGGAATACGAAAAGCTGTCGGATGCCGAGCTGCAAGCGAAAACGCCGGCCTTCAAGGAGCGCATCGCCAACGGCGAAGCGCTGGACAGCCTGCTGCCCGAAGCCTTCGCCGTCTGCCGCGAAGCGTCCAAGCGCGTCTTCAAGATGCGCCACTTCGACGTACAGCTGATCGGTGGCATGGTATTGCACTATGGCAAAATCGCCGAGATGGGCACCGGTGAGGGCAAGACCCTGACCGCGACCCTGCCGGCCTACCTGAATGCGCTGTCGGGCAAGGGCGTGCACATCGTCACCGTCAACGATTACCTGGCGCAGCGCGATGCCGAGACCATGGGCCGCCTGTACCGCTGGCTGGGCCTGAGCACCGGCATCAATCTGTCGCAGATGGAGCATGCCGCCAAGCAGGACGCTTACGCTTCCGACATCACCTACGGCACCAATAACGAATTCGGCTTCGATTACCTGCGCGACAATATGGTGTTCGAAGCGCGCGACCGCGTGCAGCGCGTCCTGAACTTCGGCATCGTCGACGAGGTCGACTCGATCCTGATCGACGAAGCGCGTACGCCGCTGATCATTTCCGGCCAGGCCGAGAACCACACCGACCTCTACCACAAGATCAATAGCCTGCCACCGCTGCTGACCCTGCAAGTGGGCGAGGAAACCGCCGACGGCAAGGGCAAGATCGAAGTGCCGGGCGACTATACCAAGGACGAAAAAGCGCACCAGGTGCTGCTGACCGAAGCCGGCCACGAGAAGGCCGAAGGCATCCTGACCCGCATGGGCCTGCTGCCCGAAGGCGCTTCGCTCTACGATTCGGCGAATATCACCCTGGTGCACCACCTGTACGCCGCCCTGCGCGCCCACGCCCTGTACTTCAAGGACCAGCACTACGTGGTGCAGAACGACGAAGTGGTGATCGTCGATGAATTCACCGGCCGCCTGATGACGGGCCGCCGCTGGTCCGATGGCCTGCACCAGGCCGTCGAAGCCAAGGAAGGCGTGAAGATCCAGAACGAGAACCAGACCCTGGCCTCGATCACCTTCCAGAACTATTTCCGCATGTACGCCAAGCTGGCGGGCATGACCGGCACCGCCGACACCGAAGCCTACGAATTCCAGGAAATCTACGCGCTGGAAACCGTGGTGATTCCGCCCAACCGTCCTTCCCAGCGCAAAGACCGCCAGGACCAGGTGTACAAATCGAATGCCGAGAAGTACAACGCCATGATGCTGGACATCCGCGACTGCTACGAGCGCGGCCAGCCGGTGCTGGTGGGTACCACCTCGATCGAAAACTCCGAGCTCTTGTCCGGCATCCTGGACAAGGCCAAGCTGCCGCACAATGTGCTGAACGCCAAGCAGCACGCGCGCGAAGCGGAAATCATCGCCCAGGCCGGCTCGCCGAAAGCGATCACCATCGCCACCAATATGGCGGGCCGTGGTACCGACATCGTGCTGGGCGGTAACGTTGAAAAACAAATCCAGTTCGTCGAAGCGAATCCCGAACTGAGCGACGCCGACAAGGCGGTTCAGGCGCAGAAGCTGCGCGACGGCTGGCAGGCGCTGCACGAGCAGGTGGTGGCGGCCGGCGGCCTGCACATCGTCGGCACCGAGCGCCACGAGTCGCGCCGCGTCGACAACCAGCTGCGCGGCCGTTCCGGCCGTCAGGGCGACCCGGGTTCCTCTCGCTTCTACCTGTCGCTCGACGATCCTTTGCTGCGCATCTTTGCCGGCGACCGCGTGCGCGCGATCATGGACCGCCTGAAAATGCCGGAAGGCGAACCGATCGAGGCGGGCATCGTCAGCCGTTCGATCGAATCGGCCCAGCGCAAGGTCGAGGCGCGCAACTTCGATATCCGTAAGCAGCTGCTGGAATACGATGACGTCGCCAATGACCAGCGTAAAGTGATCTATCAGCAGCGTAACGAGCTGCTGGAAAGCACCGACGTTTCGGAAACCATCGAATCGCTGCGCCACGGCGTGTTCACCGACCTGGTGCGCGTCTACGTGCCGGAAGAATCGGTGGAAGAACAGTGGGACGTGGCCGCGCTGCAAAAAGTGCTGGCCAGCGAATGGCAGTTGCAGCTGCCGCTGACGCAGATGCTGGAAGCCGAACAGAACCTGAGCGACGACGAGCTGCTGGAGCGCGTGCTGGCCGCGGCCGACGCGCAGTACAAGGAGAAGGTCGAGATCGTCAGCAAGGAAGCGTTTGCCGGCTTCGAGCGCAATGTCATGCTGCAGAGCATGGACAGCCACTGGCGCGAACACCTGGCCGCGCTGGACCACCTGCGCCAAGGCATCCATCTGCGCGGCTATGCGCAGAAGAATCCGAAGCAGGAATACAAGCGCGAAGCCTTCGAGCTGTTCGGCCAGATGCTGGACATGATCAAGAACGATGTGATCAAGCTGGTGCAGACCGTGCGCATCCAGTCGCGCGAGGAAATCGACGCGGCCGAAGCGGCGATGGCCCAATCGCACGTGGAAAACGTGCACTACCAGCACGCCGACTTCAACCCGAACGCGGCGCCGGAAGAGTTGCTGGCCCCGACCGCGCTGCCCGACGGCGGCACCGAAGCCAGTGTCAGCATGGGCGTCAAGGTCGGCCGCAACGATCCTTGCCCTTGCGGCAGCGGCAAGAAGTACAAGGCTTGCCACGGCAAGCTGGCCTAAGTCAGCAGTAAACCCAGAACCGGGGACAGACCCCGTTTTCCGAGCAATATTGCTCGGAAAA
>JANCSZ010000086.1:0-383 GCA_024437665.1 Massilia sp. YIM B04103
GGCAGCGCTGCCGCCGTCGATGCCGCCACTCAGCCAGCGGCCGCCAGGCAGTACGGGGCACTGGAAAAGCAGGCGATGGCCGCAGCGGAAAGCGTGATGCAGAGCGAAGTCTGGCAGCCCGACGCCACGGCCCTAAAAGGCGACTGGCGCGCCAAGCGCGGCGAGAGTCCCTTGCAGAAACTGCCGCCGCTGCAAGCGCCGCCCGGCGAAACGGCACTGGCCGGCCAGGTGCTGACCATGCATGGCCGCGGTCTGCGCAATGTGCGCCTGCAGATCGGCGACCAGACGGTGCTGAGTGACGACACCGGCCGCTTCCTGCTGCGCGGCATTCCGGCCGGCGTGCAGGTGCTGAGCATCGACGGTTTCGCCGCCGACAAGGAAGC
>JANCSZ010000087.1:0-359 GCA_024437665.1 Massilia sp. YIM B04103
TCGTTGTCGGTGATGGTGCCGCTCGCCGCCACGCCGCCCACGGTCAGGGTCAGGCTCTCGGCGCTTTCGATCGCCGCGTCATCGGTGGTGGCAACCGTGATGCGGAAGCTGCCGATCCCGGCCGGCACCACGATGATGCCGGTCTGCGCATCGCCGTTCTTCCACGCCACGCCGTCGCTGAAGCTGATGCTGGCATAATCGGCCGCCACGGCCGTGCCGCCGATGGCCAGGCTGTATTCGCTGGCGGCGATGCCTGCCGCGCTGAGCGCCACCGTGTATGTCAAGCTGCCGCCTTCGACCACGCTGCTGTCGACCGGGTTGGCGCCGGTGTTGGCCGCATCCTCGGCCAGCACGCTGCT
>JANCSZ010000088.1:0-349 GCA_024437665.1 Massilia sp. YIM B04103
CGGCCGGCGCATACGGGTCGCTGCCGAAACGTTCGGCCGTCTGCTCCGGCCGGCCCAGATAGCCGCGCCCCACGCCTATGCCACCGACACAGATCTCGCCCGCCACCCCGGCCGGCGCCAACCGCCCTGCTCCATCCAGCACATACAGCCGCACATTGGCGACCGGCCGCCCGATCGGCAGGCTGTCCAGCGCTTCTGCCGGATTCCAGCTGTAGTAGGCCACCACGTCCGACGCTTCGGTCGGACCGTAGGTGTTATGCACCTGCAGCGCCATGCCGCCCAGCACGCCGTGCAGCAGCGCCGCATTGATCGGCTCACCGCCGAGGAAGACGTGGCGCAGCGTTCCCCC
>JANCSZ010000089.1:0-344 GCA_024437665.1 Massilia sp. YIM B04103
GACTCGGCTTCCGGTCGGCTGCCCGCCAGCGCCAGTGGCGCGGGTGTAGCCAGCTGCGCCGCCAGTTCGCCCAATCCAGCCGCGCTGACGCTGCTGAAACGCTGGCTGCCGGGATCATACAGCTCGCCGCTGTCGAGATTGCGCTTCTCGCCATCGCTGCCGGACCACAGCAGCACCTCGGCGCTGGGCAGCAAGGCGGCCAGATGGTGCAGGCGCGCGCTTTCCAGCTTGGGATTGAAGCGCTCCACCTGGCGCGTGAGCGGATCGTAGATTTCCGCCTCGTACACCGGCCGGCCGCGCGCATCGGCGCCACCGGCGATCAGCAGCTTGCCGTCGGCCAGCAC
>JANCSZ010000090.1:0-328 GCA_024437665.1 Massilia sp. YIM B04103
TTCGGCCATCTGCTTGATCTGGTCGATGCCCAGCAGGCCGATGTCATTGGCCTTCTGGAAGTCGTGGATGGTTTTGGCCGCGCCCGAACGCGACGGCAGGTCGGCGCCCTGGTCCAGATCGTCGTCCAGTTCCAGCGTGATGTCGACCCGGTGCGAGCCGTTGCCGCCGGTGTTTTTACTGATGGTGCCGTCCTTCAGCGCTTCATCGTAGTCGCCCTGGCCCAGCAGGCCGTCGTGCTTGCCATTGGTGGCCGACTCCAGCGACTTGAACAGTTCGCCGTTATTTTCCAGCATCTTCTGCGCCGCCAGCTGGACTTCTTCCGGCACC
>JANCSZ010000091.1:0-326 GCA_024437665.1 Massilia sp. YIM B04103
CCACCTTCGTCTTTCGACAGCACATAGATCTCGCCGGTGAAGTGGTTGTGCGGCTTGATCGAGCCTGGTTTCGCCAGAACTTGACCACGTTGCACGTCTTCACGCTTGGTGCCGCGCAGCAGCAGACCAACGTTGTCGCCCGCTTGACCTTGGTCCAGCAGCTTGCGGAACATTTCCACGCCGGTGCAGGTGGTTTTCACGGTGTCGGTGATACCGACGATTTCGATCTCTTCGCCGACTTTGATGATGCCGCGCTCAACACGACCGGTCACCACGGTGCCGCGGCCGGAGATCGAGAACACGTCTTCCACTGGCATCAGGAAGGC
>JANCSZ010000092.1:0-325 GCA_024437665.1 Massilia sp. YIM B04103
TGCCGCTGGTCTGGGTCAGCTGCTGGTTGTTGTGGTTGTATGTGTAGACGACCCTCCAGGTCGGATCGCGCACGTCCGTGATGGACAGCACATTGCCCCAGCGGTCCACGGTCCGGCTGGCGGTCTGGCGCCGCTCGTTGTGGAAGCTGGTGTTGCTGACGCGGCCCACCACGCGCTGGTCGATCACCCAGCCCAGCGATTCCTGCTTGGCGATATTGTCGGCAATGGCCGAGCCGGCGGCGAGCAGGTCGGCGTATTGCTTGAGCTTTTGCGGCGCCGTCGCCAAGCCGATATCGACCCGCGCCATCAGCGCGGCGCGGCCGGT
>JANCSZ010000093.1:0-312 GCA_024437665.1 Massilia sp. YIM B04103
ACCGAACTGAATATGACGGCCATTCCGGTGGACCGTCCGCCATTCCCGCTGCCGAACGTCGATGTGCCGGTCTACTTCACGGTGCAGCCGGGCGGCGCCTCGATCACCAGCACCAACAGCCGCAGCCAGCAGGGCGCGCGCCTGATCTACCCGAACTTCAGCGGCGCCGCGCCCGGCAGCCGCGTCGACTTCTGGAACTACGACGCGCGCGGCAAGGGCTGGTATGTGTACGGCCAGGGCACCGTCAGCCCGGACGGCAAGCAAGCCATTCCCGATGCCGACGTGAAGATTTACGAATTCACCGGCGCCATG
>JANCSZ010000094.1:0-308 GCA_024437665.1 Massilia sp. YIM B04103
CAGCTGGGCCGTTTGCGCTATACCAACGATGCCCGTGGTAGTGACGCGGGCTACGCCTACGATGCCAACGGCAATCTGACCACGGAATTCCATGCCGACGGCGGTCTGGTCGAAAGCGCCTATGATCTGTTCGGCAGCCGCACCTATCTGCGCCGCAAGGATACGGCGACGCAGCAAGTCGTCCAGCAAAACTACGCCTATGACCAGCTGGGCCATATGACCAGCAGCTTCACCGAAGCGAAATTGCAGGTGGTGTGGCTGAGCAACGACACCAAATCCTGGATCAAGGATGGCGACCGCAATAACGA
>JANCSZ010000095.1:0-302 GCA_024437665.1 Massilia sp. YIM B04103
ATACGCGGCCTGCGCATCGAGCTGGGCGAGATCGAAGCGCAGCTGCTGCGCCAGCCCGGGGTGCGCGAGACGGCGGTGCTGGCAAGGGAAGACCAGGCGGGCGAACAGCGCCTGGTGGCCTATGTGGTCGGTGCGGACCTGGATGCGCAAGCCTTGCGCGACGGCCTGGCGCGCGAGCTGCCGGAGTATATGGTGCCCTCGGCTTTCGTGCCCTTGGATGCCTTGCCGCTGACGCCGAACGGTAAGCTGGACCGGCAGGCCTTGCCGGCGCCGGAAGGCGCCACCTATGGCCAGCGTGCGTA